>NZ_CM139112.1:5085000-5803698 GCF_054788395.1 Pseudomonas sp. microsymbiont 2 | reverse complement strand
GATGGCGGTGGGGGCGGCGGGCTTGGTGCTGCTGACCCGGCGGCGCGATGCATTCGAGCCAGCCGCCGCCTGATCTCACAGCAAGGCCAAAGCCTTCTGCTTCATTACCGCCAGATCCATCACCGCCAGCCCCACTTCCTTGGCCTGCTCATCCCACTCGCGCATGCGCAGGCTCACGGCAAACAACGGATCACGCTCGAACGCATCGGCTTCGCCGTCGCTCATCATTCCACCCTGGTATTCCAGGGTCCTGCGGCTGGCCTCGCTCAGCCGCTGGTAGTACCCCGGCTGGCGCAAGGTCAGGTAGCGCTTGGCCTCGACGTGGTACTGCACCAGCCGCGTCAGGCGTTCGCTGAACCCTGCCCGGCGCAGGTACTCGGCGCCGATGCGCTCGTGGCTGGCCACGCCGAAGCCGCCCATCGGCTCGCCTTCGCACAGGTGGCCGATGTCGTGGAAGAAGGCCGCGAGCACCACTTCGTCGTCATAGCCCTCGGCCATGGCCAGCTGGGCCGCCTGGGACATGTGTTCGAGCTGGGTGATGGCCTCGCCGATATAGTCGGCGCTGCCGTGCTGCTGGTAGAGGGCGAAGATCTGGTCGATGGAAGGCATGAGGCTTTGCTCGAGGCTGGATTCGAGGATGCGCATTCGCGGGCAAGCCCGCTCCCACAGGTGTAGCGCAAAACGCTGCCCCGTGGGAGCGGGCTTGCCCCGCGATGAGGCCCTTACTGCTGGGCCACTTTCTCCGACTTGCCGTCGTAGCGCTTGCGCCACTCGCTGAGGATCTCGTCGCGATTCTTCGAGGCCCAGGCGAAGTCGTTCTTGATCAGGCGCTGCTCGTAGTCCGCCGGCAGTTCGGTCTGCGGCTTGGCGATGCCCGGCGCGGCCAGCACGGCGAAGTTCTCCTTGTACAGCTCCATGGCCGCCGGGCTTGCCGAGAAGTCGGCCAGGCGCCTGGCGGCATCGGCCTTCGGCGAGCCCTTGAGCACGGCGGTGGCCTCGATCTCCCAGCCCAGGCCCTCCTTCGGCAGCACGATATCCAGCGGCGCCCCCTGGCGCTTGAGCTGCACGGCCGGGTACTCGAACGAGATGCCGATCGGGAACTCACCGGCGGCGGCCAGCTTGCACGGCTTGGAGCCGGAATGCACATACTGGCCGATGTTCTGGTGCAGCGCATCCATGTAGGCCCAGCCCTGGGGCTCGCCGAAGGTCTGCAGCCAGGCGCTGACATCCAGGAAGCCGGTGCCGGACGAGGCCGGGTTGGGCATGACGATCTTGCCCTTGTATTCAGGCTTGGTCAGGTCCTGCCAGCTCACCGGTTTGCTCAGGCCCTGTTTCTCGGCCTCGATGGTGTTGAAGCAGATGGTCGCCGCCCACACGTCCATGCCCACCCAGGCGGGTGGGTTGGCGGCGTCGCGGTAGTTGGGCGAGATCTTGCCCAGGTCCTTCGGCGCATAGGCTTCGAGCATGCCGTACTGGTCGAGGATGGCCAGGCTGGACGCGGCCAGGCCCCACACTGCGTCGGCCTGCGGGCGCTCTTTCTCGGCCAGCAGCTTGGCGGTGATGATGCCGGTGGAGTCACGCACCCACTTGATCTCGATGTCCGGGTTGGCCTTTTCGAACGCCTGCTTGTAGCTCTTGAGCTGCTCGGCTTCCAGGGCGGTGTAGACGGTCAGCTGGGTCGTGGCGGCCGACGCCTGCAAGGTGAAGACAGCGGATACGGCAGCGGCAAGTGCGAGAGGCTTGAACATGATGCGGTTCCTATGGGTATGGGCAGTCGGTCAAGGCCTGAGCGCGCGCTGGCGCCAGGCCTGGGAGCGGCGCAGCAGGCCGCGGGAGGCGCCGGCCAGCAGCAACGAGGCGGCGGCGCTGGTCAGCAGGATCAGGGTGGACATGGCGGCGGCGCCGCCGACGTTGCCGGCATCGTCCATGTTCAGCACGGCGACGGCGGCGAGAATGGTGTCGGGGCTGTACAGGAAGATCGCCGCCGACACGGTGGTCATCGCCGAGACGAACAGGTAGCGGACGATATCCAGCAGCGCCGGCAGGCAGATCGGCACGGTGACCCGCAGGAAGTGCCTGTACAAAGGCGCCTTCAGCGACAGCGCGGCGGCCTCGAACTCACCGTCGAGCTGGCGCAGGGCGGTGGTGGCGGTCATCTGCGCGGTGGTCAGGTAATGGGCGATGGTGCACACCACCAGCAGCGCCATGCTGCCGTAGAACACGTGCAGCGGGTTGCCGGCGAGGTTGAAGAAGAACACGTAGCCCAGGCCCAGCACCAGGCCGGGGACGGCCATGGGGATGAAACTGAGCAGGCGCAGGGCCTGGTTGAGCAGGCGCTGGCCCTGGGTCTTCTCCATCAGGTAGGCGCCGCTGAAGATCACCACGCTGCCGATCAGCGCGGTGGCGATGGCCATGGTCACGCTGTTGCGATAGGCCAGCCAGCCACCGCCGGCGGTGTCGTCGAACATGTAGTGCTTGAGCGACAGCGACAGGTTGTACGGCCAGAACTTGACCAGCGACGAGTACACCGCCATGCCGATCACGCCCAGCAACACCGCGCACACCAGCATCACGATGGCCAGGTAGCAGCCATCGCGCAGCTTCGACGGCTTGGGCTCGAACACCTGGGCGCGACCGCTCATGGCTTCGCCCTGACGGCGTCGCAGCCAGGCATCGACGGCGAAGCTGAGCAGCGCCGGCACCAGCAGGACCATGCCGATCAGCGCGCCGCGACCGAACTGTTGCTGGCCGACCACGGCTTTGTAGGCTTCCAGCGCCAGCACCTGATAATCGCCGCCCACCACCACGGGCACGCCGAAGTCGGTGATGGTCAAGGTGAACACCAGGCAGAACGCGGCGAACACCGCCTGGCGCGTGGCTGGCCAGGTGATGCTGAAGAACGCCCGGGCAGGCCCGGCGCCCATGCTCGAAGCGGCGTCGAACAGACGCGCGTCGGCCAGCGACAATGCCGAGAGCAGGATCATCAAGGCATGAGGAAAGGTGTAGATGGCTTCGCCGAGCACGATGCCCCAGAAGCCGTAGATATTGTCGCTGAGCAGCCCGCGCAGCAGGCCCTGGTTGCCGAACAGGTACACCAGGGCGATGGCCGGCAGCATCGACGGCGCCAGCAGTGGTAGCAGCGAGATGCCGCGCCAGAGGCCCTTGGCCGGGATCAGCGTGCGCTGCAAGGCGTAGGCGAACAGATACGCCAATGGCACGACGATGACCGCGACGGTGAGCGCCACCGCCAGGCTGTTGCCGAGCAGCCAGTGGAAGTTCGCGCTGGCGAACAGTTCGCGGGCGGCCAGCAGGCCGCCGCCCTGGCCGGCTTCGCCGCTGAAGCCTTTCCAGAAGATCGCCAGCAGCGGCAGCAGCACCGCCAGCACCAACAGCAGCAGCAGCAGGCTCTTGCCACCGACGACGAACAGTCGGTCACCCAGGGCGACGCCGCCACGCGGCGCGGCCTTGGCGTGGATGAGCGGCTGGGTCATGGACGCGGCCATCTCAGGCGAACACCTGCAGGCTCTGCGGCGGCAACGCCACCCAGATATCCTGCGAGCCCAGGCGCGGCATGGCTTCCGGCGCCAGTTCGGCGAGCAGCGCGTGGCCGGGCAGGGCCATGAGCTCGAAGCTCATGCGGCAGCGGTTGCCGAGGAAGGTGATCTCGCGGACCTTGGCCGGGAACAGGTTTTCTTCATGCACCAGCGGGTTGACCGTGATCGCCTCGGGGCGACAGAACAGCCGGCCGCTGCTGGCACCGCCGGCATTGGCCGCCAGGCGCATGTGCATGCCGCCGACCTGAGCGTGGCTGTCGCTACTGCGCTGGAATGGCAGCCAGTTGCCCTGGCCGACGAATTCGGCGACGAACGGCGTGGCCGGTTGATCGTAGATTTCCTGGGGCGTGGCGTACTGCTCGACCTGGCCGTTGTTCATCACGGCGATGCGGTCGGCCATCAGCATGGCCTCGTCCTGGTTGTGGGTGACCATCAGCGTGGTGATGCCCAGCTGGCGCTGCAACTGGCGCAGCTCGGTGCACAGGTGCTCGCGGACCCGGGCGTCCAGCGCCGACATCGGCTCGTCGAGCAGCAGCAGCGAGGGCTTCGGTGCCAGGGCGCGGGCCAGGGCCACGCGTTGCTGCTGGCCACCGGAAAGCTGGCCGGGGTACTTCTTTTCGCTGCCGACGAGCCCCACCAGCTCGAGCATTTCGCCGACCCGCTGGCGCGCGGCGTCGCGGCTGCTGGCGGTGAGGCCGTAGGCGATGTTGGCTTCGACGGTGAGGTTGGGGAACAGCGCGTAGGACTGGAACAGGATGCCGTAGTCACGGGCCTGGGGCGGCAGCTCGGAGATATCGCGATCGCCGATGTACAGCGTGCCACGGTCCTGGCGCTCGAGCCCTGCGATGCAGCGCAGCAACGTGGTCTTGCCGCAGCCCGAAGGGCCGAGCAGGCACACCAGCTCGCCGGCGGCGATGTCCAGGGACACGTCGTTGAGCGCGGTGAAGGCGCCAAAGCGCTTGTGGATGCCGCGCACTTTCATCTGTGCGCCGGGGGTGACGTTGTTCATGGCATGGCCTCATCGAAGAGATGGGAGCCATGCTAGGAAGGCTGTGAGACGGTTCTGTGGCGGTTGGGCAAAAGCCGGTGATAGTGGTATTGGCGGATTTTGTAATGGCCCTATCGCGGGGCAAGCCCGCTCCCACGAAGCAGACTGCCCCCAAGGGTTGGATTGGTGTCCAGCTTCTTGGGGGCAGCCCAAAGTCGACATTGCGTGGGAGCGGGCTTGCCCCGCGATAGGGCCTTAGCAGAACTGCGAACCCACCACTTCCTGCGCCACCCCGAGGAACGCCGCCGGCAATCGCGCCTGGCGTCGCTCCTTCAGGCAGTACAGGTATTCGTGCATCACCGGCGCGTTCTCCAGTGCCAGCACCCGCAGCTCCGGGTTATGCGGCACTTCATGCCGGGCGATGATGCTGATGCCGATATTGCGCAGCACCGCCTCGCGGATCGACTCGCGGCTGCCGATCTCCAGCAGCGCCCCGGCCTTGACCCCGGCCTCCTGCATCATCTGCTCGGTCAGCTTGCGCGTGGTCGAGCCTGGCTCGCGCATCAGCAGGCAATGCCCGGCCATCACGTCGATCGACACCGTCTGGCGTTGGGCCAGGGGGTGGTTGCGATGCACCGCCACCACCAGCGGGTCGGTGCCCAGCACTCGGCGCACCAGACGGGCGTCTTCGAGCGATTGCGAGGACGCGGCAATGTCCACGCGGTAGTCCTCGAGCATCTCCAGCACCTGCTGCGAGTTGCCGATCTCCACCGCCACGTCCACCTGGGGCAGGCGCTCGCGGAAGATCTTCACCAGGTCGAGGATGTAGTAGGGCGCGGTGGCGGCGATGCGCAGGCTGCCCTGGGCCTGGCCGCTGTTGCGCAGCTCGAATTCGATGTCGGCCTCTTGCTGCAGCAGCGCCTTGACCATCGGTAGCAAGCGCGCGCCTTCTTCGCTCAGCACCAGGCGCCGACCACCGCGATAGAACAGTTCCACCGCGTACTGGCTTTCGAGGTTGCGGATCTGCGTGGTTACCGTGGGCTGGCTGAGCCCGAGCTTCTTCGCCGCCAGGGTGATGCTGCCCAGGCGGGCCACCATGTAGAAGGCCTTGAGCTCGGCGCTCAGCATCGCTGGGCTCCACAGCCACAAGCTTCAAGCTGCAAGCCACAAGAAAAAGCCAGGCCGTGTCGCTTCACAAATCTCACATTCACCTCGATCAGCTTGCCGCTGCTACTTGCGCAGCAGGCGCAAACCGTTGAACACCACCAGCAAGCTCACGCCCATGTCGGCGAACACCGCCATCCACATGGTGGCCATGCCGGCAAAGGTGATTGCCAGGAAAATCGCCTTGGTCCCCAGGGCCAGCACGATGTTCTGGGTGAGGATCGCCGCGCTCTGGCGCGACAGCCTGACGAACGCCGGGATTTTGCGCAAGTCGTCGTCCATCAGCGCCACGTCGGCGGTCTCGATGGCGGTGTCGGTGCCGGCGGCGGCCATGGCGAAACCGATCTCGGCGCGGGCCAGGGCCGGTGCATCGTTGATCCCGTCGCCGACCATGCCCACGCGGTGGTTCTGGGCGTACAGGCTGTCGATGGTGGCCAGCTTGTCCGCCGGCAGCAGATTGCCTTCGGCGCGGTCGATGCCGACCTGGGCGGCGATCGCCTGGGCGGTGTGGGGATTGTCGCCGGTCAGCATGACCGTCTTGATGCCCAGCTCGTGCAGTTCGGCGATTGCCTGGCGGCTGCTGTCCTTGACCGTGTCGGCCACGGCGAACAGCGCCAGCGGGCCGGAGCGGTCGAGCAGCAGCACCACGGTCTTGCCCTGGCGCTCCAGCTGATCCAGTTCGGCTTCCAGCGCCGGCGAGCACAGGCCCAGCTCCTCGACCAGGCGATGGTTGCCCAGGTGGTAGGTTTCACCCGCGATGTCGCCCCGCACGCCGCGACCGGCCAGGGCGGTGAATTCGCTCACCTCGCTGAGCTGCAGGCTCTGCTCTTTGGCGAACAGCGCGATGGCGCCGGAAACCGGGTGGTCGGAACGGGCGGCCAGGCTGGCGGCCAGGGCCTGGGCGCGGCCTTCGAACAGCGGGTCGAGCACCTTGCTGTCGGTCTGCACCGGCTTGCCGTGGGTAATGGTGCCGGTCTTGTCCAGGGCCAGGAAGTCCAGCTTGCGCCCGCCTTCCAGATAGACCCCGCCCTTGATCAGGATGCCCTTGCGCGCGGCGGCGGCCAGGCCGCTGACGATGGTCACCGGAGTGGAGATCACCAGGGCGCATGGGCACGCCACCACCAGCAGCACCAAGGCGCGGTAGATCCAGTCGAACCACGCGCCGGCCATGAACAGCGGCGGGATCACCGCCACCGCCAGGGCCACGGCGAACACCGCCGGGGTGTAGATGCGCGAGAATTGGTCGACGAAGCGCTGAGTCGGGGCGCGGGCGCCCTGGGCCTCTTCGACGGCCTTGATGATTCGCGCCAGGGTCGACTGCCCGGCGGCGGCGGTGACGCGATATTCCAGGGCGCCGGCCTGGTTGATGGTGCCGGCGAACAGCTTGTCGCCCAGCGCCTTTTCGACCGGTAGGCTTTCGCCGGTGATCGGCGCCTGATCGACGCTGGACTGCCCACTGACCACCTCGCCGTCCAGGCCGATGCGCTCACCGGGACGCACCCGTACCCGCGCGCCGACGGCTACCTCGCGTACATCGACCTCCCGCCACTGGCCGTCGGCCTGCTGCACGGTGGCCATGTCCGGAGTGAGTTGCATCAGCCCGCTGATGGCATTGCGCGCGCGGTCGAGCGAACGCGCCTCGATCACTTCGGCAAGGGTGAACAGCACCATCACCATCGCCGCTTCCGGCCATTGGCCGATCAGCACGGCGCCGGTCACGGCGATGCTCATCAGCGCGTTGATGTTGAGGTTGCGGTTCTTCAGGGCGATCCAGCCCTTCTTGTAGGTGCCAAGGCCACAGCCGAGGATGGCCGCCAGGGCCAGGGCGGCGACCACCCACTCGGGCGCCTTGCCGGAAAAATGCACGAGTTCGGCGGCGAGCGCGGCGGCGCCGGACAACGCCAGCGGCCACCAGCGGGTCTTGCTGGCCTGCGGCGCGCTCGCGCTGCCGTCATCCTCGGCGGCCAGGGGCTCGGCCTTCATCCCCAGGCTGTCGATGGCTTGCTCGATCCCGCTGGTGTCGTCGAGGGTGTGGCGTACACCGAGCACGCGGTTGATCAGGTTGAACTCCAGTTGCTCGATGCCGGCCAGCTTGCCCAGCTTGTCCTGGATCAGGGTCTGCTCGGTGGGGCAGTCCATGGCCTCGATGCGAAAACGGCTGAGCCGTGCCTGGGCACTGGCCTTCTCGGTCAGTTGCACCTTGGCCGGCGCGGCGTTGGAACCGCAGCAGCTGTGGGCATGGGGGGCGTGGTCATGGCCTTTGTCGCCATGGGCGTGATCATGCTTGTGTTCGGGGCTGACAGGCTGGTTCATTGTGTCGTCCTTAGCAGGGCCGCGAAGTGCGTTGTTGCCAAGTGAACACCCTGTAGCCACTATAGGGTCAAGCCCTTTGCAGGAGATTTGCCATGAAGATCGGAGAACTGGCCAAGGCCACCGACTGTGCGGTGGAGACCATCCGCTACTACGAGCGCGAGCAGTTGCTCCCGGAGCCTGCCCGCAGCGACGGCAACTACCGGCTCTACACCCAGGCCCACGTCGAGCGCCTGACCTTCATCCGCAACTGTCGCACCCTGGACATGACCCTGGACGAGATCCGCAGCCTGCTGAACCTGCGTGACAGCCCCGAGGCGTCGTGCGGCAGCGTCAATGCGCTGATCGACGAGCATATCGAGCATGTGCAGGCGAGAATCGACGGGTTGCTGGCGCTGCAGGCGCAGCTGGTGGACTTGCGGCGCCAATGCAATGCGCAAGGGGCGGAGTGCGCGATCTTGCAGCAGCTGGAGACCAATGGGGCGGTGACGGTGCCGGAGACCGAGCATTCCCATGTAGGGCGCAGTCACCGGCATTGATACCAAAAGCATCGCGGGGCAAGCCCGCTCCCACGTGACTCAATGCATACGTGGGAGCGGGCTTGCCCCGCGATTGCGTCAGCTCAGACAGATGAAGATCTGTCAGACCGCCATCGGCGCCGTCATCGGCGCATGGTGCTCATAGCCTTCCAGCCAGAAGTCGCTCGGCTCGATCTGCTCCAGCCACTGCGGCTCGTACTTGCCGGTCTTGGCGAAGTCCGGCACGCGGTCGCTGATCACCAGCTTCGGCGCCTCCAGCGGCTCGCGCTTGAGCTGCTCGTTCAGCATGTCCAGATGGTTCTCGTACACATGGGCATCGCCGATGAAATAGGTGAACCAGCGCGGCGTGTAGCCGGTCAGGCGACCGAACAGCGACAGCAGCGCCGCGCCTTCGGTGAGGTTGAACGGTGTGCCCAGGCCCAGGTCGTTGGAGCGGATGTAGAGGGTCAGGGAGATTTCCCGGGTCTCGGCATTCGGGTGGAACTGGTACAGCAGATGACACGGCGGCAGTGCCATTTCGTCGAGCTGGGCACAGTTCCAGCCGTGGAACAGGATGCGGCGGCTGCCCGGATCGTTGGCGATGGTGTCCAGGCACTGGCGCACCTGGTCGATGGCCTTGTACAGGATGACGAACGCCTGGCCGTCCTCCTCGTCCTGGGCGATACGGCGGAAACCGGCCTTCTCGGCCATCTCGATGGCGGCCGGGTTGCTCAGCGCGATGCGCTTGTAGCCCGGCCACTGGCGCCACTGCACGCCATAGATCTCGCCCAGGTCGTCATGCCCCTGGCGGAACGGGTTGGCCAGCCACTGGGCGTTTTCGTTGGCGTTCTGGTCCCAGACCTTGCAGCCCAGGTCGCGGAATTCGCCGGCGTTCTTCACGCCACGCAGGAAACCGACCATCTCGCCGATCGCCGACTTGAACGCCAGCCTGCGCGTGGTGATGGCCGGGAAGCCCTTCTGCAGGTCGAACTTGAGCATGGCGCCCGGCAGGCTGATGGTGCGGATGCCGGTGCGGTTTTCCTGCAGCGTGCCGTTGTCGATGACGTCACGGACCAGATCTAGATACTGTTTCATGGCTTACCTGTAGCAAGAACGGCAGGGGGATCGCCCCTGCCGTGGAAATCAAACGGTGGCCTTGGCCGTCGGTTTGCGGTTGTAGGCCCACCAGATCAGGAAGATGCCGCCGACGATCATCGGCACGCAGAGCAACTGACCCATGGTCAACCAGCCGAAGGCGATGTAGCCGAGCTGGGCGTCGGGTACCCGCACGAACTCCACGATGAAGCGGAAGATGCCATAGAACAGCGCGAACATGCCGGAAACCGCCATGGTCGGGCGCGGTTTGCGCGAGTACAGCCAAAGGATGACGAATAATGCCACACCTTCGAGGGCGAACTGGTACAGCTGCGACGGGTGACGCGGCAGCTGGGCCGGGTCGCTGAACGGCGGGAACACCATCGCCCACGGCACGTCGGTGGCCTTGCCCCACAGTTCGGCGTTGATGAAGTTGCCGATGCGCCCGGCACCCAGGCCGATCGGCACCAGCGGTGCGACGAAGTCCATCAGCTCGAAGAACGACTTGTTGTTGCGCTTGCCGAACCACAACGCAGCCAGCATCACGCCGATGAAGCCGCCGTGGAACGACATGCCACCCTTCCATACCTCGAAGATCAGCGTCGGGTTGGCCAGGTACTGGTGCAGGTCGTAGAACAGCACGTAGCCCAGGCGCCCGCCGACGATCACCCCCATCGACAGCCAGAACACCAGGTCGGAGAGCTTTTCGCGGGTCCAGGTGGGGTCGAAGCGGTTCAGCCGGCGCGAGGCCAGCAGCCAGGCGCCGCCGATGCCGATCAGGTACATCAGGCCGTACCAGTGGATTTTCAGCGGCCCGAGGGCCACGGCCACGGGGTCGATCTGCGGGTAAGGCAGCATTGTCTTTCCTCTAGGTTCAGATAAGGAAGCTCAGTCCGACGCAGAACAGCAGCGCGGCGAACAGACGCTTGAGCAGGCGTGGCGACAGCTGGTGCGCCAGGCGCGCGCCGAAGCGGGCGAAGAACATGCTGGTCACGGCGATGCCGAGCAGCGCCGGCAGGTACACGTAACCCAGGCTGTGGGCCGGCAGGTGCTCCTCGTGCCAGCCCAGCCACATGAAGCTCAGGGCGCTGGCCAGGGCGATCGGCAGGCCGCAGGCCGACGAGGTCGCCACTGCCTGCTGCATCGGCAGGCTGCGCCAGGTGAGGAATGGCACGGTCAGCGAACCGCCACCGATGCCGAAGATCGCCGAGGCCCAGCCGATCACCCCGCCGGCGGCGGTCAGGCCCGGCTTGCCGGGGATGCCGCGACTGGCCTTGGGCTTGAGGTCCATGGCCATCTGCGCGGCGATCACCAGGGCGAACACGCCGATGATCTTCTGCAGCATCGGGCCCTGGATCAGCGAGGCGGTCTTGGCCCCGACCAGCGCGCCGAGCAGGATGCCCACGGTCATCCAGGCGAAGATCGGCCATTGCACAGCGCCCTTGCGCTGGTGCTCGAGCACGGCGTTGATCGAGGTGAAGACGATGGTCGCCAGCGATGTGCCCACCGCCAGGTGGGTCAGCACCGAGGGGTCGAAGCCCTGCAAGGTGAAGCTGAACACCAGCACTGGCACGATGATGATGCCGCCGCCGACGCCGAACAGTCCGGCCAGCACGCCGGCACAGGCCCCTAGTAGCAGGTAGAGAGCGAATTCCATTCGTGGCCCCTGTGGAAAACAATCCGGCATGGTAACGGAAGCCAAGCCTGGGGCTCTAGTGAAGTCTGTGTCAGGTGATGGATAGCGGCCGGCGGCGCAGGTAGAGTGGCCGAAAACACAGGGGACAACCTATGTGCCTGATCGTATTCGCCTGGCGGCCCGGGCACGCTCTGCCACTGATCGTCGCGGCCAACCGTGACGAGTTCTATGCCCGCCCGACTCAGGCCCTGGCGGCTTGGCAGGATGCGCCGGGGGTGCATGCCGGGCGCGACCTGGAGGCTGGTGGCACCTGGCTGGGCGTTGGGCCGAACGGCCGCTTCGCGGCGCTGACCAACATTCGCGATCCGCGCCAGCCGCCAGGGCCGCGTTCACGGGGCGAACTGGTGGCGGCGTACCTGCAAGGCGAGCTTGGGGTCGAGGCTTACCTGGATCAGGTGGCCAGCCGCAGTGGGCAGTACTCGGGGTTCAATCTGCTGGTGGGTGATGGCGAGCGGCTGGGCTACCTGCATGCCCGCGACGCCACGCCGCGCCTGCTGGAGCCTGGGGTCTACGGGCTTTCGAATGCCGGGCTGGACACGCCGTGGCCGAAGCTGCTGAAGGCGCGCAGCGGACTTGAGAGATTGCTCGAGGCTGCCGACCCGCAACGGTTACTGGCCCTGCTGGGCGATGCGCAGCCCGCGTCGGATGGCGAGCTGCCGGAAACCGGCGTGGGGTTGGCCACCGAAAGGTTGCTATCGAGCGTGTTCATCGCCAGCCAGAACTATGGGACGCGTGCGAGCACGGTGCTGATCGTTGATGATCAGGGGCGGCGGCGGATGGTCGAGCGCAGTTTCGGGCCGTTTGGTGGGCACCTGGGCGAGGTCAGCCTGGAGGTGTGAGTCCGACCTCATCGCGGGGCAAGCCCGCTCCCACGAAGGTCTTGCAGCAACTTTGTGGGAGCGGGCTTGCCCCGCGATGAGGTCGGTACCAACGATCAGAGGGTCTTGTTCGGCCCGATCATCCGCGCCAGCCCGAGGTTCTTCAGCGCCAGCTGCAGCGAGCTGTGGATAACCTGCGGGTTGTCATGGCTCATGGCATCGGCCAGCAGCTCCCTGGCCTTGCTCAGGTTGACCTGGCGCAGCATCCACTTCACCTTCGGCAGGTTGGTGGCGTTCATCGACAGGCTGTCGAAGCCCATGGCCATCAACAGGATCGCCGCCGCCGGATCGCCGGCCATCTCGCCGCAGATGCTCACTGGCTTGCCTTCTTCATGGGCGACACTGACCACGGTCTGCAGGGCCTGCAGCACCGCGGGGTGCAGGTAGTCGTACAGGTCGGCGACCCGTGGGTTGTTGCGGTCGACCGCCAGCAGGTACTGGGTAAGGTCGTTGGAACCGACCGAGAGGAAGTCCACCTGGCGCGCCAGCTCGCGGGTCTGGTACACGGCGGCGGGGATCTCCACCATCACCCCCACCGGTGGCATCGGCACGTCGGTGCCTTCGTCGCGCACCTCGCCCCAGGCACGGTGGATCAGGTGCTGGGCTTCTTCCAGCTCGTGGATGCCGGAAATCATCGGCAGCAGGATGCGCAGGTTGTTCAGGCCTTCGCTGGCCTTGAGCATGGCGCGGGTCTGCACCAGGAAGATTTCCGGGTGGTCGAGGGTGACGCGAATACCGCGCCAGCCGAGGAACGGGTTCTCTTCCTTGATCGGGAAGTACGACAGGGACTTGTCGCCACCGATGTCGAGGCTGCGCATGGTCACCGGCAGCGGATGGAACGCTTGCAGCTGCTCGCGGTAGATCGCCAGCTGTTCCTTCTCGCTGGGGAAGCGCTGGTTGATCATGAACGGCACTTCGGTGCGGTACAGGCCGACGCCCTCGGCGCCGCGCTGCTGGGCGCGGGCCACGTCGGCGAGCAGGCCGGTGTTGACCCACAGCGGCATGCGATGGCCGTCCGGGGTGATGCACGGCAGCTCGCGCAGGGCATCGAGGCCGCGGGCCAACTGGCGCTCTTCCTCGACCACGTCGCTGTACTGCTTGCGCAGCACCTCGCCGGGGTTGGTGAATACCTCGCCCTTGTAGCCGTCGACGATCATCTCGATGCCGTCGGCCTTCGAATACGGCAGGTCGACCACGCCCATGACCGTGGGGATGCCCATGGCCCGGGCGAGGATCGCCACGTGGGAGTTGCCCGAGCCGAGCACCGAGACCAGGCCCACCAGCTTGCCTTCCGGCACCTCGCCGAGCATGGCCGGGGTCAGTTCTTCGCTGACCAGGATGGTGTTGTCCTGGTAGACCAGCGACTGCGAACGCGCCTCCTGCAGGTAGGCGAGCAGGCGCCGGCCAAGGTCCTTGACGTCGGACGCCCGCTCGCGCAGGTAGTCGTCGTCCATCAGTTCGAAGCGGTTGACGTGCTCGCCGACCACCTGGCGCAGGGCGCCCTGGGCCCACTGGCCGGTCTTGATGACCTCGACCACCTCGCCACCGAGGGCGGCGTCCTCGAGCATCATCAGGTATACGTCGAACAGTGCGCGTTCTTCGGGACGCAGCTGGGTGGCGAGCTTGGCCGACAGCTTGCGCATGTCCTCGCGCACGCCTTCGAGGGCGTTGTTGAACAGCTTGAGTTCGTTGTCGATGTCCTCGACGGTCCGGTCCGGCACCACCTCCAGGTCGGCGGGCGGCAGCATCACCACCGAGCGCCCGACGGCGGCGCCCGGCGAACCCGGCACGCCGACGAAACGGGCCTCCTGGATACCCTTGCCCTGGCGGCCCAGGCCACGGATCGAACCGGTGGCCTCGGCGTGGGCGATGACTCCGGCGAGCTGGGCGCTCATCGTCACCAGGAAGGCTTCTTCGCCTTCATCGAACTGGCGACGCTCCTTTTGCTGGATGACCAGTACCCCGACCACGCGACGGTGGTGGATGATCGGCGCGCCGAGGAAGGAGGCGAAGCGCTCCTCGCCGGTTTCGGCGAAGTAGCGGTAGCGCGGGTGGTCGGCGGCGTTCTCGAGGTTCAGCGGCTCCTCGCGGGTACCGACCAGGCCGACCAGGCCCTCGTTGGGGGCCATGCTGACCTTGCCGATGGAGCGCTTGTTCAGGCCCTCGGTGGCCATCAGCACGAAACGATTGGTGTCCGGATCGAGCAGGTAGACCGAGCAGACCTGGCTGCCCATGGCCTCCTTGACGCGCAAGACAATGATACCCAACGCCGTCTTGAGATCTTTGGCGGAGTTCACTTCCTGGACGATCTTGCGCAGCGTATTGAGCATGGCTCGGGGTCGGACTCCGTCGTCAGTCGCGCGTCAGCAGGCGCGGGGCTAGCTCTTTCAGGGCGCGGCGATACACCTCGCGCTTGAATGTCACCACCTGGCCCAGCGGATACCAGTAGCTGACCCAGCGCCAGCCATCGAATTCCGGTTTGCCGGTGAGGTCCATGCGCACCCGTTGCTCGTTGCTCACCAGGCGCAACAGGAACCACTTCTGTTTCTGGCCGATGCACAGCGGTTGGCTGTGGGTACGCACCAGACGCTGGGGTAAACGATAACGCAACCAGCCGCGGGTGCAGGCAAGAATTTCCACATCCTGGCGTTCCAGGCCCACTTCTTCGTTCAGCTCGCGGTACAGGGCATCTTCCGGCGTTTCATCAGGGTTGATGCCACCCTGGGGAAACTGCCAGGCATCCTGGTTGATCCGCCGAGCCCATAGCACCTGCCCGGCATCATTCGTCAGAATGATCCCGACATTGGGGCGAAAACCATCCGGGTCGATCACGGCAGCAACCTCGCAAACGCATGTCCCGGCATTGTTCCACAAAGCCTGCGAGCGCAGCAACGCGCCCGCCACGCTTATCTGCGGCGAGGTGAGGACTCGGTATTGCGCGGGCCTTTCCCGAGGCGGGTTCGGCGATCGGGATGGCCGCTGCGGCGAGCATGGCTCCGGTATACCCGGTTTGCGTGAACGCCAGGTGACGCGGCTGCGAGCAGCCGCGATGGCTAGACCGGCTTGGCGCCCATCAAGCCGGCGATGGAGAGGAAACACACGCCGCTGAACAGCGCCAGCGCGAGGGTGA
Organism: Pseudomonas sp. microsymbiont 2; assembly: GCF_054788395.1. Lineage (NCBI taxonomy): Bacteria > Pseudomonadati > Pseudomonadota > Gammaproteobacteria > Pseudomonadales > Pseudomonadaceae > Pseudomonas > Pseudomonas sp. microsymbiont 2. The sequence continues at coordinate 5,788,365 of NZ_CM139112.1, read as the reverse complement.
ACTTCAGCCCCACCGTCTCGGCCTTGCGCAGCCGGTTCAGGCGCACCGCCAGCCACCAAACGGCCAGCGCGCCGAAGGTATAGAGGATGCTGGAGGCCAGCACCCAGGTCTGCCCCAGCGGCCAGCCGATCAGGTGCACCAGCCACCAGCCGGTGAACGGCATGCTCACCAGGCACAGCCCCATCAGCAGCCAGACGAACACCAGCGGTCGGCGCAACAGCTTGGCGTAGGCTTCGGTGTCACCCTTGCGCCGGGCGCGAACGGTCCAGATCGCCAGACCCAGGGCGCCCAGCAGCAACAGGGCGGTGGCGAGGATGTGCAGGGTCTTGAGGGTGGTCAGGTGTTCCATGTCTTTATCGTCCTTCAATAGGGCATTTCGCACGGCCCTTCGCGGGTAAACCCGCTCCCACAACGCGCTACCCGCGAAGAGCCCTATGCCCAGCTTAGTCAGTCAGCCGAGGAACAGCTGGTAAGCCGGGTTCTCGGTCTCGTCCCAGTATGGATAGCCGATCTTGGCCAGCGCCGCCGGCACCAGGTGACGTTCGTCCTCCGGCACCTGCAGGCCGGCGACCACGCGGCCATCGGCGGCGCCATGGTTGCGGTAGTGGAACATCGAGATGTTCCAGCGCCCGCCCAGCTTGTTGAGGAAGTTGAACAGCGCGCCCGGCCGCTCCGGGAACTCGAAGCGCAGCACCATTTCGTCGCTGGCCCCGGCCGAATGGCCGCCGACCATGTGGCGGATGTGCAGCTTGGCCAGTTCGTTGTCGGTCAGGTCGGTGACCGGAAAGCCTTGCTCGCTCAGTTGCCGCACCAGCGCCGCGCGCGGGTCGGTTTCCGGATGGGTCTGCACGCCGACGAAGATGTGCGCCTCGTCGGAGGTGTGCTTGCGGTAGTTGAACTCGGTGATCTGGCGCTTGCCGATGGCCTCGCAGAAGGCCTTGAAGCTGCCCGGGCGCTCGGGGATGGTCACGGCGATGATCGCCTCGCGCTTCTCGCCAAGCTCGGCGCGCTCGGCCACGTGGCGCAGGCGGTCGAAGTTGACGTTGGCGCCCGAGTCGATGGCCACCAGCGTCTGCCCGGTGAAGCCCTTGAGCTCGACGTACTTCTTGATCCCCGCCACGCCAAGGGCGCCGGCAGGTTCGGTGATCGAGCGGGTATCGTCGTAGATATCCTTGATTGCCGCGCAGATTTCGTCGGTGCTGACCGTGATCACCTCGTCCACATGGTGACGGCAGATATCAAAGGTGTGCTGGCCGATCTGCGCCACTGCCACGCCGTCGGCGAACAGCCCGACCTGCGGCAGCACCACGCGCTCGCCCGCGGCCATGGCGGCCTGCAGGCAGTTGGAGTCGTCCGGTTCGACACCGATCACCTTGATGTCCGGGCGCAGGTACTTCACGTAGGCGGCGATGCCGGCGATCAGGCCGCCGCCGCCGACCGGCACGAAGATCGCGTCCAGCTGGCCCGGGTGCTGACGAAGGATCTCCATGGCCACCGTGCCCTGGCCGGCGATGGTGTGCGGGTCGTCATAGGGGTGGATGTAGACGAAGCCCTTTTCTTCCACCAGCTTCAGCGAGTAGGCCAGCGCCTCGGGGAAGGAGTCGCCGTGCAGCACGACCTTGCCACCGCGCGAGCGCACGCCCTCGATCTTGATCTCCGGGGTGGTCTTGGGCATGACGATGGTGGCTTTGATGCCCAGCTCCCGGGCTGCCAGGGCCACGCCCTGGGCATGGTTGCCGGCCGAGGCGGTGACCACGCCGCGGGCCAGTTCCTCGCGGCTCAACTGCGCCAGCTTGTTGTAGGCCCCTCGGATCTTGAACGAGAACACCGGCTGCAGGTCCTCGCGCTTGAGCAGCACTGTGTTGCCCAGGCGCTTGCTCAGCTGTCCGGCGCTGTGCAGCGGGGTTTCGACGGCAACGTCGTAGACGCGCGAGGTGAGGATCTTCTTGACGTACTGTTCGAGCATCGGAAAGCATCACTGGGCCGCGGGACAAGGGCAGGGAGTCTACCGCAGCGCTACGTCGGGCGACCACAGCAACGCCTCGGGAGTCGTTATACTAGGCCCTTTCCGCCTTGCCCTCCCGGAGCCCGCATGACCCAGGACCAACTCAAACAGGCTGTCGCCCAGGCTGCCGTCGATCTCATCCTGCCGAAACTGGACGAGAAAAGCGTCGTCGGCGTCGGCACCGGCTCGACCGCCAACTTCTTCATCGACGCCCTGGCCCAGCACAAGACCGCCTTCGACGGCGCCGTCGCCAGCTCCGAGGCCACCGCCCAGCGCCTGAAGGGGCATGGCATCCCGGTCTACGAGCTGAACAGCGTCAGCGAGCTGGAGTTCTACGTGGATGGCGCCGACGAGAGCGACGCCCACCTCAACCTGATCAAGGGTGGCGGCGCGGCCCTGACCCGCGAGAAGATCGTCGCCGCCGTGGCCAAGACCTTCATCTGCATCGCCGACGCCAGCAAGCTGGTGCCGGTGCTGGGCGCCTTCCCGCTGCCGGTCGAGGTGATCCCCATGGCCCGCAGCCATGTGGCGCGGCAACTGGTGAAACTGGGCGGTGACCCGGTGTATCGCGAAGGCGTGGTCACCGACAACGGCAACGTCATCCTGGACGTGCACAACCTGCAGATCACCAACCCGGTGGAGCTGGAAAGCCAGATCAACGCCATCGTCGGCGTGGTCACCAATGGGCTGTTCGCGGCGCGTCCGGCGGATGTGCTGCTGCTGGGTACCGCTGAAGGCGTGAAGACCCTCAAGGCCGAGTAAGCCTGGTCGCGCTAACCTCAAGCCTTGCGCGATCCCTGTAGGAGCGGCCTTGCCGAGGCGTCGGACCGGTCGGAAAGGGCTGCGTAGCAGCCCCAGATTTCAGCGTTGAACAAAGATTGCCGGGGCCGCCTTGCGGCCCTTTCCGACCGGTCCGACGCCTCGGCAAGGCCGCTCCTACAGGGGCTGGCGTAAATCCGCTTGCCCCGCGATAGCGCCAGCCCAGGCAATCAATCAGCCGGCTGCTTGAACACATAGAACAGGTTCGGCTCGCTGACCAGGTAGATGGTCCCGGCATCGTCCATCGCGATGCCCTCCGCCTGCGGCACCGTCTGCTTCAAGCCCTGGAACCCTTTGCGCAGCGACAGGGTGCTCAGCGGCCGCCCTTTCACGTCCAGCTCCAGCACCAGCCGCGACTCATCCGACAACGCCAGCAGATGCCCGCTGCGCTCGTCGAACTGCAGGCTGGACAGGTCGCGCACGAACAACCGTCGATCACGCTTGCGGTCCTGCACCACATGCACGGCATAGGGCTTGTCCGGGTTGTCGTGGGGGAAGCCATGCACCTCGTAGATCATCATCGGATCCCGCTCCTTGGCCACGAACAGGCGCTTGCCTGCCGAATCGTAGGCCAGGCCCTCGAACCCCTTGTTGCCATTGAGGCCGATCCCCAGTGAAAGCTGCTCGGCATCGCTGGCGTCGAGGAACAGGGTGTCATCGTCCAGGCGCACGCGGATCAGCCGCTGCTGGCGCTCGTCGGTGATCACATAGCTGTTGGGGCCCACGTATTCCACTGCCTCGGGGTCGCCGAAGCCGGTCAGTGGCACGCGGCGCAGGATGCGCCCGTCCAGCGACAGCTCGATCAGCTCCGACCTGGCGTTGGTGACGGTGAACAGGGTCTTGCGGTCGGGATCGTAGGTCAGCGCCGAGAGGTCATCGTCCAGCCCGTCGATCGGTCGGGCTTCGATCGTGACCTGATAGCGGTCGAGGCCGATGCTCTGTTCGGCCGGTTGCCACCAGGTCTTGAGATTGAACCAGCCCCGCTCGAACAGGCGGAATTCATGCCCCGCCAGGCCCAGAACGAGCAAGGGAACGAGCACGATGAAGGCAAGCAGCAGGCGGAAGTGGCGGCGCATGGAGGCAGACTCGGCTAAAGGAGCACGCATCTAACCACTATCAACTGAAGCAAAGCTTAATGCCATCATCAGAAATGGCCGAACGTGCTGTCAGTTCTTCCTGAAGCGATAGAACAGATTGGGTTCGCTGACGATGTACAGGTTGCCCTGGTCGTCCATGGCCACGCCCTCTGCCCGTGGAATGGTGTCGCCCAGGTCGTTGAAGCCTCCCAGCAGGGTCATGAAGCTGACCTGTTCGCCTTTCTCGTCCAGCTCCAGCAGCATGTTGGAGTCCGCCGACAAAGCCAGCAAATGGCCGGTGCGCGGATCGACACCCAGCGCCGAGAGGTTGCGCAGGTCCAGATCATCGTTGGGCAGCAGCTCCTTGTCGCCGGTGAGCGGGCCGCGCCCGTCGGTACGCCAGGTGTACAGCTTCGGTGGGCGCTCCGCACCGATGATCAGGCGCTGGTTTGCCGGGTCCCAGGCGATGGCCTCGAAGCCCTTGTTGCCTTTTTCCGCGTCGCCCAGGCCATGGCTCTGGTAGTTGCCGCGATCGATCGAAGTGGTGCTGGCGTCCACCTTGACCACGGTCAGGTCATGGTGGCGTTCATCGACGATGGCGATCTGGCCATCCTCGAGCACCGCCACGCCTTCCGGGTTGGCCCAGCCTACCAGGGGGATCTTGCGCAACACGTCGCCCTCGAGGCTGAGCTCGGTCAGGAACGGGTGCTTGCCCATCACCGCGAACAGCGTGCGGGTGCGTGGGTTGAACGCCAGGTCCGAGGCTTCGTCACGTTCCATGCCCGGCAGCGGCTTGGCGTCGATATCCACCACGTAGTCCGGCAGCCAGATGCTCTCCTTGCGCTCGGCCTGGCTTTCGAAACCTTCCTGTATCCACAAAAGGCCACGGTCGTCCCAGTGCATGGCGGCCACCAGGCCATAGCCGATCACGGCCAGGGCAGCCAGCCCGAGTGGCCAGCGGACGGACAGGCGCCGCTTGGGTGCAGGCGGAAGGGACGCACTGGAAGGGTTGGCCATCAAGGAAGGTTCCTGAAAATACGCAGAAGAATCGTCGCCGGGAACGGCGAGCAGACAGGGATGGATGATTATCCGGATCGTTTGTGAAAAATCGGTAAAGACCTGCGACGACGGCCTTGCGCCGTCGTCGCCAGGGGTCAGAGCACCCGGCCTTCGAACCGGCTCGCGCCCGGAAGTTCCAGCACCAGCTCATCGCCGACATTGAACGGCCCCACGCCCGCCGGGGTGCCGGTGAGAATCACATCGCCGGCCTGCAGGGAGAACTGCGCCGCCATGTGCTGGATCATCGGCACGATCGGATTGAGCATCAGCGCGCTGTTGCCGTCCTGGCGCACTTCGCCGTTGATGGTCAGGCGAATGCCGATGTCGGCCAGGTCCTCGAAGGTGCCGGCCGAGACGAACGGCGGCAGCACGCAGGCGCCGTCGAAGCACTTGGCCAGCTCCCACGGCAGCCCCTTCTCCTTGAGCTTCGCCTGCACATCGCGCAGGGTCAGGTCCAGCGCCGGGGCGAAGCCGGAGATGGCGTCGAGCACCTCTTCCTCCGAAGGGTTGGTCGACAGCGGCTTGCCCAGCAGCACGGCGATTTCCGCCTCGTAATGCACCGAGCCACGGTCGGTCGGGATCTTGAAGCCGCCTTCCAGGGGCACCACGCAACTGCCGGGCTTGATGAACAGCAGCGGCTCGCTGGGAATGGGGTTGTCCAGTTCCTTGGCATGCTCTGCGTAGTTGCGGCCGATGCACACCACCTTGCCCAGCGGGAAGTGAATGCGCGTGCCGTCTACGTACTGGTGCTGGTAACTCATGGCCGACTCCTGTGCATACTGCTTTTTATTCGGGAGCGAAGATCTTACCCGGATTCATGATGCCGTTCGGGTCGAACACCGCCTTGATCGCCTTCATGCAGGCGATTTCATCTGGCGAGCGGCTGTAGCCCAGGTAGTCGCGCTTGGTCATGCCCACGCCGTGCTCGGCGGAGATCGAGCCGTTGTAGCGTTCGACGATCTCGAATACCCACTTGTTGACCTTGGCGCAGGAGGCGAAGAAGTCGTCCTTGCTCATGTGGTCGGGCTTGAGAATGTTCAGGTGCAGGTTGCCATCGCCGATATGGCCGTACCAGACCACTTCGTAGTCCGGATAGTGTTCGCCGACGATGGCGTCGATGTCACGCAGGAACGCCGGCACCTTCGACACGGTGACCGAGATGTCGTTCTTGTACGGCGTCCAGTGGGAGATGGTCTCGGACAGGTACTCGCGCAGCTTCCACAGGTTCTTCAGCTGGGTGTCGCTCTGGCTCATCACGCCATCGAGCACCCAGCCCTGCTCGACGCAGTGTTCGAAGGTGGCCAGCGCCTCGTTGGCCACCTCCTCGGTGCTGGCTTCGAACTCCAGCAGGGCGTAGAACGGGCAGGCGGTTTCGAACGGCGGGGGCACGTCGCCACGGGCCATGATCTTGGCCAGGCCCTTGTCGGAGAAGAATTCGAAGGCGGTCAGGTCGAGCTTGCCCTGGAAGGCGTGCAGCACCGGCATGATCGCGTCGAAGTCGGGCGTGCCCAGCACCATCGCCGTGAGGTTGCGTGGCGCCCGGTCCAGGCGCATGGTCGCCTCGACGACAAAGCCCAGCGTGCCTTCGGCGCCGATGAACAGCTGGCGCAGGTCGTAGCCGGTGGCGTTCTTGATCAGGTCCCTGTTCAGCTCGAGCAGTTCGCCCTTGCCGGTGACCACCTTCAGCCCGGCGACCCAGTTGCGGGTCATGCCGTAGCGAATCACCTTGATTCCGCCGGCATTGGTGCCGATATTGCCGCCGATCTGGCTGGAGCCGCTGGAGGCGAAGTCCACCGGGTAATACAGGCCCTGGTCCTCGGCGAACTGCTGCAGCTGGCGGGTGATCACCCCCGGCTGGCAGACCACGGTACGGTCGAACTCGTTGAAAGCGAGAATCTGGTTCATGTAGTCGAAGGCCACCACCACTTCACCGTTGGCGGCCACCGCGGCGCCCGAAAGCCCGGTGCGTCCGCCGGATGGCACCAGGGCGATCCGGTGGCGGTTGGCCCAGCGCACGATGGCCTGGACCTGCTCGATGGACTTGGGGAAGACAATGGCGCTGGGCGCGGGCGGGTAGTGCTTGGTCCAGTCCTTGCCATAGGCCTCGAGCGAGGCGGGGTCGGTGAGGACCTTGCCAGGGTCGACCAGGGTCATCAGCTCATCAATTTCCGCAGACTGGGTCATCGCTGGAACTCTCGACTTATTCATAGTCACCCTGAGCACGCTTCACCTGTCGGGATAAGCTCAGATCAGGTCGCGTATGCTAGCATAGCCCTCCCGTCGTTCGTGCTAAGGCCGACGCCGCGCCGCTTCACCCCCCTCGCCATTTTTCTCCGGGATACAGGTTTACGCAGATGAGCAAGACTTCTCTCGACAAGAGCAAGATCAGGTTCCTTCTTCTGGAAGGCGTCCACCAGAACGCGGTGGATACCCTGAAGGCTGCCGGGTACACCAATATCGAGTACCTTACCGGTTCGCTGCCAGACGCCGAACTGAAGGAAAAGATCGCCGATGCCCACTTCATCGGCATCCGCTCGCGCACCCAGCTGACCGAAGAGGTCTTCGACTGTGCGAAGAAACTGGTCGCGGTAGGCTGCTTCTGCATCGGTACCAACCAGGTCGACCTGGGCGCGGCCCGTGAGCGCGGCATCGCGGTATTCAACGCTCCCTACTCCAACACCCGCTCGGTGGCCGAGCTGGTGCTGGCCGAAGCCATCCTGCTGCTGCGCGGAATCCCTGAGAAGAACGCTTCCTGCCACCGTGGCGGCTGGATCAAGAGCGCGGCCAACTCCTTCGAGATCCGTGGCAAGAAGCTGGGCATCGTCGGCTACGGCTCGATCGGCACCCAGTTGTCGGTGCTGGCCGAGAGCCTGGGCATGCAGGTCTATTTCTACGACCCGCTGACCAAGCTGCCGCTGGGTAACGCCACCCAGGTCACCAGCCTGCACGACCTGCTGGGCCTGGCCGATATCGTCTCGCTGCACGTGCCCGAGCTGCCGTCCACCCAGTGGATGATCGGCGAGAAGGAAATCCGCGCGATGAAGAAGGGCGCGATCCTGATCAACGCCGCCCGTGGCACCGTGGTCGAGTTGGACCACCTGGCCGCCGCGATCAAGGACAAGCACCTGATCGGCGCCGCCATCGACGTGTTCCCGGTCGAGCCGCGCTCCAACGACGAAGAGTTCGAAAGCCCGCTGCGTGGCCTGGACAACGTGATCCTGACCCCGCACATCGGTGGTTCCACCGCCGAAGCCCAGGCCAACATCGGCCTGGAAGTGGCCGAGAAGCTGGTCAAGTACAGCGACAACGGTACCTCCGTATCGTCGGTCAACTTCCCGGAAGTGGCCCTGCCGGCTCACCCAGGCAAGCACCGCCTGCTGCACATCCACGAAAACATCCCGGGCGTGCTCAGCGAGATCAACAAGGTGTTCGCCGAGAACGGCATCAACATCTCCGGTCAGTTCCTGCAGACCGACGAGAAAGTCGGTTACGTGGTGATCGACGTGGACGCCGAGTACTCCGACCTGGCCCAGGAGAAACTGCAGCACGTGAAGGGCACCATCCGCTCGCGCGTACTGTTCTGAGTTTCACCGAGGCATGAAAAAGGGAGGCCCTGGTGGCCTCCCTTTTTCATGGGGATGCGAAAAGCATCCGGTGCCAGGCCCCGCGTCACTTGACGTTGACGGTGATCTTCTGCGACTCGACGCTCGGCTTGAACGGCACGTGGTACATGTCGCCCAGCACCAGTTGCAGGGTGTGCTTGCCCGGGGTCAGGGTGATGGTCGCCTCGGTCTGCGCCTTGCCGAAGTGCAGCACTTGCGGGCCGGCCGGCAGCGGCGCGTTGTTCTCCGGCATCAGGCTGGTCGGCAGCGGCATGTCGGCGACCGGCGCCTTGTCCACATCCACCAGCAGGTGGTGATGGCCGGTGTGCGGGGTCTGGTCGCCCGCGGGTTTCAGGCCCATGCCTTCGATACCGAACTTGACGGTGAAGGTCTTGTCGACCGTGGCCCCGTCGGCGGGGGAAACGATGAAGACCTTGGCGCCTTCCGGTGGCTGCTGGCTCTTCAGGGCATCCGCGGCGCTGGCCACGACCGACGCCCCCATCAGCAGGCCGGCGACGGCAGCACGCGAAAATAGGCTTTTCATTCACTTCTCCTGTGATTCACTTCAATTGACCGCTCTCGCAAAAACGAAGCGCAACGGTAGTTCACCATAGTCCAACCAGACCGCTAGAGGTTCAAAAACCGGGACAGAAATATTTCAGGGCCGACTCAAACATTGGCTCGGCCTTGAGGTCATAGGCTGCGTTCGACCGCGGCAGACGAGAAAGCCACGGCGAATGCAATTCATCTGCCGAACAAGAAAGGGGCACTCATGCGTTTGACCATTGGCATTCTGCTGGCGGTACTGTTCAGCCCGCTGGCCCAGGCCGAGCTGATCGACGAAATCAACGACCGTGGCGAACTGCGCATTGCCGTGCTCGGCGACGCGCCCCCCTATGCGTTCAAGGAAAACGAACACCTGACCGGCTTCGAGATCGAACTGGGCCAGGCCTTGGCCAAGGAGCTGGACGTGCGCGTCGAATTCGTCGAGACCACCGCCGAGGAGGTGTTGCCCGGGGTGGAAAGCGGCAAGTACGACATTGCCTTCGACAAGCCCGCCCCCGAGCGCAAGCTGGCGCCAACGCTGACCAGCAGCCAATCGTTCGGCGCGCAGGACCTGGTGATTCCCTTCCAGAAAGGCAACCCGGCGTTCGAGTACGCGGTGAACAATGCCCTGCAACGCATCAAGAACGACGGGCGGCTGAACGAGCTCGAGCAGAAGTGGTTCACGGCCGCGCACGAGACCAGCACCGAAGAGTAATCATGCTGCCTGTGCCGGCCTCTTCGCGGGTGAACCCGCGAAGAGGCCAGCATTACTCCAGCAGATCTACCGCCCGATCCCAGCCAGCGCCCGCTGTGCCTCTTCGAGTTCCAGCTCGCTGAACACCAGTACGCCTTCGCGCCGCAGCAAGGCCGCAGTCACACCTTCGCCGGTTACTTTCACACCAGTGAAGCTGCCATCGTAGACCAGGCGGTTGCCGCACGACGGGCTGCCGGACTTGAGCACCGCCACGCGGATGCCATGCCGGCGTACCAGTTCCAGCGCCAACCGCGCACCGGCCAGAAACGCGCCGCTGACATCCTCGCCCGTCACTGTCACCACCCGCGCCTGCCCATCCAGCACCGCGCGACCCTGTCCGCCCGGGATCTCCGCTGGCGGACGCGGGGTCGGCAGGCCGCCGGCCACCTCCGGGCACAGCGGCACCACCCGACCCTCGGCCTGCCAGCCCTGCAATACGTCGGGATGACCACTGGCGCGTCCGTCGTAGCGCACCGGCTGCCCTAGCAGACAGGCGCTGACCAGGACTTTCGGCAGGTCAGAACGGATCGTTGCCACGACGGCGGAACCAGCCAGTCAACGACAGGCGCTCGCGCCCGGCAGGAAGCACTTCGTGAGGCACGTCGCCGGACAGGAACACCACCAGGCTGCCGGCCACAGGCGGGACATCGTGCTCGACACCGTCTTCGAGGAACATGCGCAACTGCCCGCCATCCTCCGGCTGCCAGCCTTCGTTCAGGTAGAACACCGCCGACACCATGCGCCGGTCATCGTCACGGAAGCGGTCAAGATGGCGTTTGTAGAAAGCCCCCGGCGGATACAGGGCGAAGTGGCATTCGAAGTCCTCGAGCCCCAGGAACAACCCCTGATTGATCGCTTGGCGCAGGCTGTCCATGGCGGCCAGGTAGCGATCGCAGGCCTCGGACTCGCCGGGGTCCAGCCACTGGATCTGGTCGCCGCGAATGGCCTCGCGCACTTCCTGCGTGGCGCCGCGGCCGACGCCGGCGGGATTGAGCTCGCCTTCGGCGTAACGACGTCGGCATTCGAGCGCGAGCTCGCGTGCCAACGTGTCGGGCAGGAAGAGGTTCTGCTGCGACCAGCCACGGGTGGCCAGGTCATCGACGATCGCCGACAGCAGTGGGTGTTCGGAAGGAATGTGCATGGCGCATCATAGCCATTCGGCAGGTCGCCGCACAGCGCCACTTGGTCAGGAAGCGCCCCTGGCGACTCGACAAAGCCCCGCCCCGCCAAGGACAATGGCGGCCTGCCGACAGGAGTCCTGAATGCGCCGTCTGTTTTCCCTGCTTCTGCTGATGATCTGCACCATGCCTGTCTGGGCAGACACCCTCGATCAGCTGTACAAGGCCGCTGGCTGGCCCGACCAGCGCGCCCATTTCAACGATGCCGTGAGCGCCGCCCAGCAGCGCTACCGCAACAGCCTGCCGCCGGCCGTCTACCAGGCGCTGGTGAACAACAGCAACCAGCGCTTCCAGGCCCAGGCCATGGACCGCCGCGCCCAGGCGCAACTGCGCGCCAACCTGGCCAACCCCTCGCCGGCCCTGGCCTTCTTCCAGTCGCCGCTGGGGCGCAAGGTGGTGGCCGCCGAGCTGCTGGCCACGCGCAAGGACCAGTTGGCCAAGAACGCCAAGGGCCTGCCGAAGATCCAGGCCAGCGACGATCGGCTGCTGATCATCGGCCACCTGGCCAAGGCGCTGCCCGCCCGCGAAGCCGGCGCCGAGGTCAGCCTGGCGATCGCCGGGGTGGCCGCCGACAGCCTCAGCTCGATGTTGCCCGGTCTGTTCGGTGGCGGTCAGGCGCAGAACCTGCTCGACGGCCAGCGCCAGCGTCTGATGAACCAGGTGGGAGAAGACCTGAACAACACCCTGTTGTACGTCTATCGCGACCTGTCGGATGCCGAGCTGGAGCAATTCGCCACCTTCGCCGAATCGACGGATGGCCAGGCCTACTACAAGGCCGCGGTGACCGCGGTGCGCGCCGCGCTCGCCGTCGGCCAGAACGCCGCCGACCTGAACTGATCAGCCCAGGCGCTGGCCGATGAACGCGAAGTAGCGCTGGCGGATATCGGGCAGTTCGTTGGCCAGGTGGTGCCGCGCCTCGGGCAGCATGAGGATCTGTGGCTCGGCGAACTTGGCCTTGAGCACCTTGAGGTTGTAGGGCCAATCCACCGTGCCGTCCGCCTCGCCCTGCACGATCAGTGGCCGGCGCGTGCTGCGCGGCGCGGTCTCGATACGCCTGACCCATTTCATCAGCGCACCGACCCAGGCAGTCGGCAGGCGCCGTGGCTGCAACGGATCGGCCTCGAGGAAGGGCAGGAAGGTCGGATCGTTGGTGTTCTCGCTGAAGCGCCGCTCGATACCGTTGACGAAGTGGCGCAGCACGCAGTAGCTGAGTTTCGACCAATGCCAGGCGCGCGGGCGCACCAGCGGCGCCAGCAGGATCACCTCGCCGTCGGCCGGGCTGCGTTCGCCCTGGTGCAGCAGGTGATCGACCACGATCGCACCGCCGGTGCTCTGCCCGCAGAGATGCCAAGGGCGTGGCAGGTCGAGCAGGCGGCCTTGCTCGAACAGCGCGTCGAGCACCCGCTGGTAGGTGGCGAAATCGTCGATGCTGGCGCGCTCGCCGCTGGACAGGCCATGACCCGGCAGGTCGCAGGCGATCACGGCGTAGCCCTGGCCCAAGGCCCATTCGATCACATGCCGGTACAGGCCCATGTGGTCGTAATAGCCGTGCAGCAGAAACAGCGTTGCCTGCGCTTTCTCCGGCAGCCAGGCCTGGCCGGCGAGGTCGAAGCCCGCGACCTGGAAGCCCCCCAGCCAACTGTGCGCGGGCAGCGCCAGGCCGTAGAAGCGTTGGTAGGCCTGGCCCTGGGCGGACAGCGGCGGGCGAGCGGCGAGCGGCGACAAGCTGCTGCGCAACAGGTCGGGGTTGAAGCTGACGGGCATCGGTACATCCGCACTGGAGCAAGTATTGATCTGCGATATTCAGCTCTGGGCCGTGCCATGGCAAGCTGCACCCTCATACAACGGGCCACTCGGTTCCTGTGGGAGCGGGTTCACCCGCGAATGCTATGGTGCCGCCGCTGCCGCATTCGCGGGTGAACCCCCTCCCACAGGAGGCCCGTGTCGCTCATAGGCTCTGCGGATCACCCATGCCAACCCGACACACCAAGTCATTCTTCGGCGCTCTCGCCGCTCTGCTCTGCGTCGCCGCCCTGTGGTGGGCCTACGACAGCTTCCAGGCCCGCTACCTGCGTCCGTTCGACAACCAGGCCACCTTCTTCGATGGCAGCCAGTTGCGCCTGCCGCCCGAACTGGCCGGCCCAGGTCCGATTCGCGTGGTGCATTTCTGGGACCCGGCCTGCCCGTGCAACGTCGGCAACCAACAGCACCTGGGTGAGCTGGTGGCGCATTTCGCACCGTTGGGCGTGCGCTTCCATGTGCTGCAAAAGCCCGGCAGCCATGGTCGGCTACCCGTCACCCTCGATGCGCTGGAGCCCCTGGCCAGCCTGCCCGGCAGCGAACACCTGCCAGCCACGCCCGCCGTGGCGATCTGGGACCGCGACGGCAGGCTGGCCTACTTCGGCCCCTACAGCGAAGGCGCGGTGTGCAACTCGAGCAACAGCTTCATCGAGCCGATCCTCAAGGCGCTGAACGAAGGACGTCAGGTGCAGGCGTCCAACACCCTGGCAGTGGGTTGCTACTGCCCCTGGGGCGGCTGAAGCTGCTGTTTTTCACAGAGGTGCATGGAAACGCCATGCGCAAGGCTATGCTCAGTTCGCGAATCCGCCGATGATCGGCGCACATCTTCTCCCTCGAGCACACAAGGAGTCTCGATGAAGCGCAGCCTGACCCTGCTGGCGGTGGTGATCGCCGTGGCCGCCGCTGGCGGCGGTTACTGGTATGTCGCGGGCAAGCAGCCCCAGCGCGAGGGCGAGGTGGCGGTCGCCGGGTTGCAGGCGCCGGTCAGCGTGCGCTACGACAATCGCGGCGTGCCGCACCTGCAGGCGCAGAACCAGCAGGACCTGTACCGCGCGCTGGGCTATGTGCATGCCCAGGACCGGCTGTTCCAGATGGAGATCATGCGCCGTCTGGCCCGTGGCGAACTGGCCGAGGTGCTCGGGGAAAAGCTGCTGCCCACCGACACCCTGTTCCGCAGCCTGCGCATTGGCGATCAGGCGGCGCTGATGGCGCGGCGCCAAGACCCGCAATCTCCCGCGTGGCAGGCGCTGCAGGCATACCTGGACGGGGTCAACCAGTGGCAGGCCAGCCATCCGAAACCGATGGAGTTCGACCTGCTCGGCATTCCCCCCCGGACCTTCACCGCCGAGGACACCCTGAGCATCGCCGGCTACCTCGCCTACAGCTTTGCCGCGGCCTTTCGCACCGAGCCCGCGCTGACCTACATCCGCGACCAGCTCGGCCCCGAGTACCTGCAGATCTTCGACCTCGACTGGCACCCGGACGGCGCCTTGGCCACGCCCCTGGCCGCCGCCGACTGGCGCAGCCTGGAGCAACTGGCGCGCCTGAGCCAGGACGCCCTGGGCGACGCCGGCATCCCGCAGTTCGAAGGCAGCAACGCCTGGGTCGTGTCTGGCAGCCGCACCCGCAGCGGTCGCCCGTTGCTGGCCGGCGACCCGCACATCGCCTTCGCCGTGCCGGCGGTCTGGTACGAGGCCGAGCTGTCGGCGCCGGGCTTCAACTTGTATGGCTACTTCCAGGCGCTGAACCCGTTCGCGCTGCTTGGCCATAACCAGGATTTCGGCTGGAGCCTGACCATGTTCCAGAATGACGACGTCGACCTGATCGCCGAAAAGACCGATCCGGACGACCCCGAGCGGGTGATGGTCGATGGCCGCTGGCAGCCGCTGGAGCAGACCGAGCAGAAGATCGCGGTGAAAGGCGCGGAGCCCGTCACCATCACCCTGCGCCGCTCGCCCCATGGCCCGATCGTCAATACCGTGCTGGGCGATACCGCAGGTGCCGCGCCTATCGCCATGTGGTGGGCGTTCCTGGAAACCGAGAACCCGATTCTCGAGGGTTTCTACCAGATCAATCGCGCCGACACCCTCGGCAAGATGCGTGAGGCGGCGGCCAAGGTCCAGGCGCCGGGGTTGAACCTGGTCTGGGCCAACGCTCGCGGCGATATCGGCTGGTGGGCGGCGGCGCGGTTGCCGGTGCGTCCGGACGGGGTCAACCCGGCGTTCATCCTCGACGGCAGCAGCGGCCAGGCCGCCAAGCCCGGGTTTTACCCGTTCAGCGCCAATCCCCAGCAGGAGAACCCGGCCAGCGGCTACATCGTTTCGGCCAACTACCAGCCCCCGGCAACGATCCCGGTGCCCGGCTACTACAACCTGGCCGACCGGGGGCGACAGCTCGAGCGCCGGCTGGACGCCCCGGACATCAAGTGGGATACCCAGAACAGCCAGGCCCTGCAGCTGGACACCAGCACCGATTACGGCCCGCGCACCCTGGCGCCGTTGCTGGGCACCCTGCGCAGCGTCGCCCAGGGCGATGAAGAGAAAGAACTGGTCGAGCAGCTGGCCGCCTGGCGCGGCGACTACCCGCTGGACTCCACCAGCGCCACGCTGTTCAACCAGTTCCTCTACGAACTGGCCTTCGCCGCCTTGCACGACGAGTTGGGCGATACCTGGTTCCCGGTACTGCTCGGCACTCGCGCCATAGACGCCGCCCTGCCGCGCCTGGCCGCCGACCCGTCATCGCCGTGGTGGAACCTGCGCGGCGGCAACGCGCACGGCGATCGCACATCCGTCGTGCGCCAAGCCTGGCAGCGCACCCTCGGGCACCTGCGCGAGACCATGGGCAAGGATCCGGCCCGCTGGCAGTGGGGCAAGGCCCATACCCTGACCCACAACCACCCGCTGGGGGTGAAGAAGCCGTTGAACCTGTTGTTCAACGTCGGTCCCTTCGCCGCGCCCGGCAGCCATGAAGTGCCGAACAACCTGTCGGCGAAGATCGGCCCGGCGCCCTGGCCGGTCACTTATGGACCGTCGACCCGGCGCCTGATCGATTTCGCCGATGCTGGCGCCGCGCTGACCATCAACCCCGTCGGTCAGAGCGGTGTGCCTTTCGACCGGCACTATGGCGACCAGGCCGAGGACTACATTCAGGGGCGCTATCACAAGGTGCGCATGGGGGTGATCCCGGCGCAGAGCACATTGCGCCTGGTGCCGGGAGAATGAGGCAGCCGGGGCTGGCGCGTTACAGCGCGGCCAGCCCCAACGCCTGGGCGCATGCCTGCAACGACCGGCGCTCGCTCTGGGCATACAGCGCCAGCTCATCCTGCACGTCCAGCCCGAGCGCCTGCTCGAATGCCTGGCGGTTGGCATTGCTGCCGTAATCGGCCTGCCCTTCGTCCCCCAGGTTGGACTGGAAGATCCCCGCCGCGCTCACCGGCAGGAAGTCTTCGTACACCAGAGCCTCGAAATGCACATGCCCGGCGTCGATCAATCCTTGCAGGGTGTCCGGGCGATTTTTCTCCCCGCGTGCCGTCAGCCCCTTGTCGGTGGCGAAGTAGCGGAAGTACGCCAGACCCTGTTCGCGCATTTGCGCCAGGTCGTCCGGAAACTCGGCGAAGTGCTCGGCGAGCAGCGCCGCATAGCGTTCGCCATTGGCCTCGGTCGGCGCGCCGCCCAAGGCCGCGCGGGTGGCATCCAGCAGTCGGTCGTAGAGCTGGCGCCCCTTGGGCGTCAGCGCCGCGCCGCGCTGTTCGATCTCGCCGAAGCGCGCCGTGTGGCTGCCCTGCGCATCGCTGAAGGCGACCTTTTCCTGCAGGGCCTTGAAGCTGGTCTGGCGCAACAGAATCGGATGACGCCGGGTGGGTGGGCCTTCGACCACGGCTTTTGGGGGAATACCCTTGGCCGGCATGCCGAGTTGGATCGCGTCGATGTCCAGGGTGCGTGGGGTCAGGTGGTTGATATGCGGGCCCTTGAACGCCACCACATCGGCGATCAGCCGGTGCTGGTCGTGCAGTTGCCGGTATTGTTCGGCGGTGACGGTGGCGTCCTGGTGCCAGCGGAAGGTATGCAGTGCTTCCTGGACGAAGGTCTCGGCGTCGCTCGCGTTCAGGCCGCCGTCGCGTTCGCATTGGGCGATCAGCTCGAGCACGCGGGGGGTGAAGATCTGCCGTTTCGCCAGGATATCCTGGGCCAGTTCGCGCAAGTGCGGGTTGTCGATCAGCTCCAGGCGCAGCAGCGAGGTGAACACGCGGAACGGGCTGATGTGCAGCGACTGTTCGTGCACGGCACGGAACGCGGTGGAGTGCACCGGCACGCCGGCCGAGCTCAGGTCGTAGTAGCCCACCGGCGCCATGCCCATCACCGCGAACAGGCGGGCGATGGTGGCCAGTTCCTCGGCGGTGCCCACGCGGATGGCGCCGTGACGTTCCTGGTCGAGGCGTTCGATCTCGCCGGTCCAGCGCAAGGCCTCGGTCATCTTGGGCTGTGCGGCCATGACCTGCTGGTTGATCTCGCTCACCAGCTCGAGCAGGGTGCCGTACAACGGGACCTCCTGCTTGTACATGAGCGACATGGCGGCAGAGAACTGCGCACGGATGCTGTCGGGGCTGACGAAATCATGGGCGGGCATCGCAAGCTTCCTGGGTGAGTGAAGGACACTTACATGAAAACTGGGAATGGAGCTGCCGAACAAGCGAAAAAAAGTGCGGCTTTCATTCCTTTTTTGATCGACCTTGACGACCCTATCGCGGGGCAAGCCCGCTCCCACGAACTGTGTGGGAGCGGGCTTGCCCCGCGATGGCGTCAGTGGTCGCGTCGCTGGATCTGCTCGGCAACCCACTCCACCAACGCCCGCACCTTCGGCACTTCCGCCGCATGCTCGGCATACGCCAGGTAATGCGCGCCATTGCTCTGCATCGCATGGTCCCAGGCCAGCACCAAGCTGCCCTCGGCCAGCTCCCGGGCCACCAGGTACCTGGGCACCAGCGCCACCCCGCACCCCGCCTGCGCCGCGCTCAAGGCCATGTAGAAGGTGTCGAAGCGCGGCCCGTGGTAGCTGTTGTCGGTGTGCAGCCCTTGCTCCAGGAACCACTCGTGCCAGGCTTCTGGTCGCGAGGTGCTCTGCAGCAATACCAGCTCCGCCACCGCGCCCGCGTCAGGCAGCGTGCGGCCTTGCAACAGCTCCGGCGCGCACACCGGCACCACCTCTTCGCCGAACAGCTCGACGCAGGTCGCCCCGGGCCAGGTGCCCTGGCCATAGAAGAACACCACGTCGGCCGACCCCTGCAGCAGGGAGAACGGCTCCATTTCGTTGCGGATATCCAGGTGGATGTTCGGGTGGCGCTTGCCGAAGCCCTTGAGGTGCGGAATCAGCCAGCGCACGCCGAAACTCGGTTGAGTGGCTACCTTCAATACTTCGGTCTGCGAGCCATAGCTCAGGACATAGCGGCTGGACATGTCCACCTGGGTGAGGATCTTGTTCACCTCGGCCAGGTACAGGCTGCCGGCGGGGGTCAGTTGCAGGCGTCGGCGGATGCGCAGGAACAGGTGGTGACGCAGCATCTCCTCGAGCTGCGCCACCTGCTTGCTCACCGCGCTCTGGGTCAGGTGCAGCTCCTCGGCGGCGCGGGTAAAGCTCAGGTGGCGGGCTGCGGCCTCGAAGCACTGCAGGGCGGTCATGGACGGAACCAGGCGTTTGGACATAAGCGGTCTCGGCGGCTGAAATCATTACCTGACGGAATGATATGCGGAATAAAGGTCGTTTGTTGCACCTGTGTAATCGGATTAATACTGACCCACATCATTTTTCACCCCTTCACCCGATGAAAGGAGAAGCACAATGGTTGCTGCATTGCTCGAGCGTCTTGGCGTTGCCGCCGCGGCTCACACCCAGGGCGACTACCCTGTTCACACCCCGATCGACGGCAGCCGCATCGCTTCGGTGAAACTGCTTGGCAAGGCCGATACCGTTGCCCGCATCGACCAGGCGCAAGAGGCCTTCGACGCCTGGCGCAGCGTGCCGGCCCCGCGTCGTGGCGAGCTGGTGCGCCTGTTCGGCGAAGTGCTGCGCGAGCACAAGGCCGACCTCGGCGAGTTGGTCTCCATCGAAGCCGGCAAGATCACCCAGGAAGGCCTGGGCGAAGTGCAGGAAATGATCGACATCTGCGACTTCGCCGTCGGCCTGTCGCGCCAGCTGTACGGCCTGACCATCGCCTCCGAGCGTCCGGGCCACCACATGCGTGAAACCTGGCACCCGCTGGGCGTGGTCGGGGTGATCAGCGCCTTCAACTTCCCGGTGGCGGTATGGGCGTGGAACACCGCGCTGGCGCTGGTGGCCGGTAACGCCGTGGTGTGGAAACCTTCCGAGAAGACCCCGCTGACCGCCCTGGCCTGCCAGGCACTGTTCGACAAGGCCGTGAAAGCCTTCGGCGATGCCCCGGCTGGCCTGGCGCAACTGGTGATCGGTGGCCGCGAGGCCGGCGAAGCCCTGGTCGACGACCCACGCGTGGCGCTGGTCAGCGCCACCGGCAGCACCCGCATGGGCCGTGAAGTCGGCCCGCGTGTCGCCGCGCGCTTTGGCCGCAGCATCCTCGAACTGGGTGGCAACAACGCCATGATCCTGGCCCCGAGCGCCGACCTCGACCTGGCCGTGCGCGGCATCCTGTTCTCCGCCGTCGGCACCGCCGGCCAGCGCTGCACCACCCTGCGCCGTCTTATCGTTCACCGTTCGATCAAGGACGAAGTGGTCGCCCGCGTCAAAGCCGCCTACGGCAAGGTACGCATCGGTGACCCGCGCAAGGACAACCTGGTCGGCCCGCTGATCGACAAGCAGTCGTTCGATGCCATGCAGGGCGCGCTGGCCAAGGCCCGCGACGAGGGTGGCCAGGTGTTCGGTGGCGAGCGCCAGCTGGCCGAGCAGTATCCGAACGCCTACTACGTGTCGCCGGCCATTGCCGAGATGCCGGCCCAGAGCGACGTGGTGCGCCACGAGACCTTCGCGCCGATCCTCTACGTGCTCGCCTACGACGACTTCGAAGAGGCCCTGCGCCTGAACAACGAGGTGCCGCAAGGCCTGTCGTCGTGCATCTTCACCACCGACATCCGCGAGGCCGAGCGCTTCCAGAGCGCCTCGGGCAGCGATTGCGGCATCGCCAACGTCAACATCGGCACCAGCGGCGCGGAGATCGGCGGGGCGTTCGGGGGCGAGAAGGAGACCGGGGGTGGGCGTGAGTCCGGGTCGGATGCGTGGAAGGGCTACATGCGTCGGCAGACCAATACCGTGAACTACTCGCGTGAGTTGCCGCTGGCGCAGGGTATCGTGTTCGACTGATGCAATGATGCTGCATGGCCGGGGGCCATAGCCCCTCGGTTCGCGGGTAAACCCGCTCCCACAGGAGCTCCACTGCCCTTGAGGCCTGTGTGATCCCTGTGGGAGCGGGTTTACCCGCGAATGGGCCGCATGGCGGCCCCAACAAGAACAACAGCTGGAGCCGGGCCATGTCCGAACTGCGTCAAGAATGTCTGTGGGAACACGTCACCCAGCCGACCGTCGCCGCCCAGGCCCTGGCCGGCGAGCACAAGGCCGACGTGTGCGTGATCGGCGGCGGCATCACCGGCCTGTCCGCGGCGATCCACCTGCTGGAGCAGGGCAAGTCGGTGATCCTGCTGGAAGCCTGGAAGATCGGCCACGGCGGCTCCGGGCGCAACGTCGGCCTGGTCAATGCCGGCACCTGGATCCGCCCCGACGACGTCGAAGCCACCCTCGGCCACAAGCAGGGCAGCCGCCTGAACAAGGTGCTCGGCGAGGCCCCGGGCGAAGTGTTCGCCATGATCGAGCGCCTGGGCATCGACTGCCAGGCCCGACACGAAGGCACTCTGCACATGGCGCACAACGCCACCGGCATCGCCGACCTCGAGGCCCGCCACCAGCAATGGACCCGGCGCGGCGCCGACGTCGAGCTGCTGACCGGCGCGCAATGCCAGGAATACTGCGGCACCGACAAGATTTCTGCCGCGCTGCTCGACCGCCGCGCCGGCACCATCAACCCCATGGGTTACACACAGGGCCTGGCCGCTGCCGTGACGCGGCTGGGCGGCAAGCTGTTCCAGCAGTCCTCGGTCGAGGGCCTGGAGCGTGATGGCGATGCCTGGCGGGTGCGGACCGCACGCGGCGCGGTGCGCGCCGACAAGGTGGTGATCTCCACCGGTGCGTACACCGAAGGCGACTGGAGCAACCTGCAGAAGCACTTCTTCCGTGGCTACTACTATCAGGTCGCCTCCAAGCCCCTGCACGGCGGCGCCGCCGACAAGGTCCTGCCCCATGGCCAGGGCTCGTGGGATACCCGCACCGTGCTCAGCAGCATCCGCCGCGACGACCAGGGCCGTCTGCTGCTCGGCAGCCTTGGCCGGGTCGACAACAAGCCGGTGTGGTTCGTGCGCAGTTGGGCCGACCGCATCCAGAGCCACTACTACCCGGAGCTGGGCAAGGTCGAGTGGGAAATGCACTGGACCGGCTGCATCGACTTTACCCCGGATCACCTGATGCGCCTGTTCGAACCGGCGCCGGGGCTGGTGGCGGTGACCGGCTACAACGGGCGCGGCAACACCACCGGCACGGTTATTGGCCGGGCGTTTGCCGAGTTCCTGCTCAAGGATGACCCGGACAGCCTGCCGATTCCGTTCTCGTCGATGAAGCCGGTGAGCGCGCCGTCGCTGCGCACGGCATTCTATGAATCGGGGTTCTCGCTGTATCACGCGGGGCAGTGTCTGCGGGTGGTGTTGTAGGCCCTGGCGCACCTGTAGGAGCGGCCTTGTGTCGCGAAAGGGCTGCGTAGCAGCCCCAGGGTTTCGGCGTTGAAGCAAAGATCGCCGGGGCCGCTTTGCGGCCCTTTCGCGACACAAGGCCGCTCCTACAGGGGGATGGCGGTGCTTGGCTACTTGTGCAACCAGCTCAGGAACCCACCTTTCTTCACCAGCGTCGGCTTCTGCAGCAACAGTGATTCACGCTTCATCCGCCGGAACCGCTGCAGCTTGGTCAGCGCCGACTTCACATCGCCGCTTTCGACCAGGCAACCACGTACTTGCTCCTTGTCGATGCGATAGAGCATGCAGCCGCTCAGGGCGCGGAACTCGACGGGCGAGGCTTCGTCGTCCACCAGCCCCTCGAGCCCCAGCACCTCCCCAGGGCCCATGCGCCCGCCCTCGATCATCCGCTCGCCATCGCGCACCGACGCCAGTATCACGCCCCGGCTGATCAGCAGCACATGCTCCGAACGTTCGCCGATGCCCAGGATGACCTGGTCGGCCAGGTATTCCACCGTGCTCATGCGCTGGCTGAGGGTGTCGCGCTCTTCATTGGTCAACGAACGGAACACCGTCACCTCGTCCAGCAGCTCGCGCTGGCGGCTGCGCACGGGGGCGCCAAGGTCGATGTTCCAGGTCACGCCGCTGGCCTCCAGGTGGCGGTGGGCCAGGTCGAACAGCTGATTGCGCGCCTCGGTCTTGCGCGACATGTCGGCGATGAAACCGCTGGCCTCGTACTCCACCGATTCCAGCGTCGAGGTCTTTACCGTGACCTTGGGCGCCGGCTTGTCCAGCAGCATGCTGGTGCCCTGCAGGGCCTTCTCCAGCGCGTCGAATACCCATTGCGGGCGCACCTTGGCCGGCACCACCACGCTGATCGACACCCCGTGCACCTCGGCCGGGCGGCTGAAATTGAGGATCTTGGCCTTGGCCGCCACCGAGTTGGGGATCACCGCCAGGCTGCTGTTGCCGGTGATCAGCCGGGTGGCTCGCCAGTCGATGTCCACGACCTTGCCCTCGGTGCCGTCGATGGAGATCGAGTCGCCGATCTGATAGGGCCGCGTGGTGTTCAGCACGATGCCCGAGAATACGTCGGCAAGCGTGCTCTGCAAGGCCAGGCCGATGACGATGGCCATCACCCCGGAGGTCGCCAGCAGCCCCTTGACCGGAAGCTGCATCACATAAGCCGCCGCGGCCACCACCGCCGCGAGGAAGATCAGCGCGCCGAGCACATCCTGCAGCAGGCGCCCGCCGTGGCTGCCGCGGGCTACCAGCAGCAGGCCGAACACCACCGTCACCGTGCGCGCGGCGAACAGCCACCAGCCGATCGCCAGTACCGTGGCCATCAGGTTGCGCGGGACATCGTCGGCCCAGGGCGGGGGCTGCAACGGGCTCATGCCCGCCGTCAGCAGCACCGTGCTGAACAGCAGGAAGCACAGCAGCCGCGTGGCGATGCGCCAGGCCCGGTGGTGCAGCGGGATCAGCTGCCAGAGCAGCAGGTCGAGCAGGATCAGCAAGGTGCCGAGCAACAGCGGGTATGACTGGATGAACGCCAGCATGGTGGTCTCGGTGCGGGGGAGGGCTGTGGGTAGTAATAGAGCAGGTTGGGGTGGCGGGCAATGACTGTCTGCGGGTATCGCAATCGCGGGGCAAGCCCGCTCCCACGCAAGCCATGTTGCCGACGTGGGAGCGGGCTTGCCCCGCGATAAGGCCAGAACAGGCAAGGCCAATTTATCGTTCGTAAAATAGAACGCTACAGCCAAATTTCACTATCTACCGCCGCAAAGGTCCAGGTTTTAATCTTCTCCCATCAACGCGAAACACCCACCCCACTGAAGATCGAAACCCAAGGAGCACCGGCAATGAACAACTTCAAATACAACCGCCTGAACAAAGACGACGCCGCCGTACTGCTGGTCGACCACCAGGCCGGACTGCTGTCCCTGGTCCGCGACATCGAGCCGGACCGCTTCAAGAACAACGTCCTGGCCCTGGCCGACCTTGCCAAGTACTTCAACCTGCCGACCATCCTCACCACCAGCTTCGAGCAAGGCCCCAACGGCCCGCTGGTGCCGGAGCTGAAAGAACTGTTCCCGGACGCCCCGTACATCGCCCGCCCCGGCCAGATCAACGCCTGGGACAACGAAGATTTCGTCAAGGCGGTGAAGGCCACCGGCAAGAAGCAGCTGATCATCGCCGGCGTGGTGACCGAAGTGTGCGTGGCGTTCCCGGCGCTGGCGGCCCTTGAAGAGGAGTTCGAGGTGTTCGTGGTGACCGACGCCTCCGGTACTTTCAACGAAATGACCCGCGACGCGGCCCACAACCGCATGAGCCAGGCTGGCGCGCAACTGATGACCTGGTTTGGCGTGGCCTGTGAGCTGCACCGCGACTGGCGCAACGATGTCGAGGGGCTGGCGGCGCTGTTCTCCAACCACATCCCGGACTACCGCAACCTGATCACCAGTTACAACGCCCTGACTGCTGCCAAGTAAGCCGCCTGCCAGGCACCGGTTCGGTGCCTGGCCCACCCATTTTCAGGTGCGTCGCGCTGAGCGCCCGCCCTGTTCCATTGCTAGCCTTAACCGCCTGCCGATCACTCGTCCGAATGGAGAGCACCATGAGCCAGGATCCCACCGACCAGAGCCGCCGCAAGTTCCTCGCCACCGGCACCGTGCTCGGCGCCGCCGGCGCGCTGTGGAGCGCATTGCCGTTCACTGATTCCGCCCATGCCGGCATTTCAGGAGATCCCATGTCCGCCGACCTCATTCTGTTCAACGGCAAGTTGCACACCGTTGACCGCGAGAAGCCCACCGCCAGCGCCGTGGCCATCAAGGACGGCAAGTTCATCGCCGTGGGCAGCGATGCCGAAGCCATGGCCCACAAGGGGACCGCCACGCAGATCATCGATCTCAAGCAGCGCACGGTGATTCCGGGCCTGAACGACTCGCACCTGCACTTGATCCGTGGCGGCCTTAACTACAACCTCGAACTGCGCTGGGAAGGCGTGCCCTCGCTGGCCGACGCCCTGCGCATGCTCAAGGACCAGGCCGAGCGCACGCCGACCCCGCAGTGGGTGCGCGTGGTCGGTGGCTGGAACGAGTTCCAGTTCGCCGAGAAGCGCATGCCCACGCTGGAAGAGATCAACCAGGCCGCGCCGGACACCCCGGTGTTCCTGCTCCACCTCTACGATCGCGCGCTGCTCAACCGCGCCGCGCTCAAGGCGGTGGGCTACACCAAGGACACGCCCAACCCGCCGGGCGGCGAGATCCAGCGCGACAAGTTCGGCAATCCCACCGGCATGCTCATCGCCCGACCCAACGCCACTATTCTCTACGCCACCCTGGCCAAGGGGCCGAAGCTGCCGCTGGAGTACCAGGTCAACTCCACCCGCCAGTTCATGCGCGAGCTCAACCGCCTGGGCCTGACCAGCGCCATCGATGCCGGCGGCGGCTACCAGAACTACCCGGACGACTATCAGGTGATCCAGGAGCTGGCCGACAACGACCAGCTGACCGTGCGCATTGCCTACAACCTGTTCACCCAGAAGCCCAAGGAAGAACTGGCCGACTTCAAGAACTGGACGCAGAAGGTCAAGCCCGGCGACGGCAACGACTTCTTCCGTCACAACGGCGCCGGCGAGATGCTGGTGTTCTCCGCCGCCGACTTCGAGGACTTCCTCGAACCGCGCCCGGACCTGCCGCAGGCCATGGAACAGGAGCTGGAACCGGTGGTGCGTCACCTGGTCGAGCAGCGCTGGCCGTTTCGCCTGCACGCCACCTACGACGAGTCGATCTCGCGCATGCTCGATGTGTTCGAGAAGGTCAACCGTGAAATCCCGTTCAATGGCCTGCCGTGGTTCTTCGATCATTGCGAGACCATCACGCCGAAGAACATCGAGCGGGTGAGGGCGCTGGGCGGTGGCATCGCCATCCAGGACCGCATGGCCTTCCAGGGCGAGTACTTCGTCGACCGCTATGGCGCCAAGGCTGCCGAGAAGACCCCGCCGATCCAGCGCATGCTTGCCGAGGGCGTGCCGGTCGGCGCCGGCACCGACGCTACCCGGGTGTCCAGCTACAACCCGTGGACTTCGCTGTACTGGATGGTCAGCGGCAAGACCGTCGGCGGGCTGGAACTGTATCCGGAGGGTCTGAGCCGCGAGACCGCGCTGCAGCTGTTCACCCATGGCAGCGCCTGGTTCTCCAGCGAGCAGGGCAAGAAGGGGCAGATCAAGGTCGGTCAGCTGGCGGACCTGGCGGCGCTGTCGCTGGACTTCTTCAGCGTCGATGAAGAGGCGATCAAGGGCATCGAGTCGGTGCTGACCATCGTCGACGGCAAGGTGGTGTACGGCGCCGCCGAGTTCGACAAGCTGGGCCCCGCGCAGGTGCCGGTGTTGCCGGAGTGGTCGCCGGTGGCCAAGGTGCCGGGGCACTGGCGCGCCGGGGCGCCGATGGTGGCGGCGCTGCACCAGTGTGTCGGGCCGTGCGGGGTGCATGCCCACAGCCATGAGAAGGCGCGGCATTCCAGTGTGCCGGTGAGTGATTACCAGGGCTTCTGGGGGGCGTTGGGTTGTTCCTGCTTCGCCTTCTGATGGCCTGATCGCGGGGCAAGCCCGCTCCCACCGAGACTACAGGGCTTCGTGGGAGCGGCGATGCGGCGGCCCGACTTGCCCCGCGATGGCGTACTACGCCATGTCGCTGATGGCGAACTCCTCCGCCAGATGATCGATCAACGACCGCACCGACGGCAGCAACCCGCGCCGCGACGGGAAGATCGCATGCACGATACCGCAACGCGGATGCCAGCCTGGCAGCATCTCCACCAACCGCCCCGCCGCCAGGTCCTCGCGCACCGCCACCCTGGGCAGGTGCGCGATCCCCACGCCCGCCACCACGAAATGCCGCAGCGCGAACAGGTCGTCGGTGACCATCCGTGGTTTGTGCGGGATCACCAGGCTGTGGCTCATGTCCTCACCCTGGAACAGCTCCCACTGATATTCACGCTGGGCCCCGCCCCAATGGACGCTGGGTAGCTCGCTGAGCTGCTGCGGATCAAAGCCTTGCGCAAGCTGTTCGAGAAACGACGGGTGGCCGACCAGGCACTGGGTACTGTTGCTCAGCACCTTCATCACCATGTCGGTGTTCTCCAGCGGCGGGAAACGCACCCGCAGTGCCACGTCGAAGCCCTCATGCAACAGATCGACGCGCCGGTTGGTGCTCTCGATGAACAGCTCCACCTGCGGGTACTTGAGCATGTAGCGGGTCAGCATCGGCCCGACCCAGGAGTTGAGCAGGGTGGTCGGGCAGCTGATGCGCACCAGCCCGCGTGGCTCGCTGCGGTTGCGCTCGATGATCTCGGCGGCGCCCTCGGCTTCCACGCGCATGGCCAGACAGCGGTTGTAGTAGGCCTGGCCGATTTCGGTCAGCGAGCAGTGCCGGCTGGTGCGGTGCAGCAGGCGCACGCCGAGGCGCTCCTCCAGGTCGGCGATGCGCCGGCTGAGCTTGGACTTGGGCATGTCCAGCGCCCGCCCGGCCGGGGC
Source organism: Pseudomonas sp. microsymbiont 2 (assembly GCF_054788395.1). Taxonomy (NCBI): domain Bacteria; kingdom Pseudomonadati; phylum Pseudomonadota; class Gammaproteobacteria; order Pseudomonadales; family Pseudomonadaceae; genus Pseudomonas; species Pseudomonas sp. microsymbiont 2. Next base: position 5,761,192 of record NZ_CM139112.1, on the reverse strand, counting down.
GAAGCCACCGTGCTCGACCACCTGGGTGAAGTAGTAGAGGGAGTTGAGGTCTTCCAAGAGCGGTCTCCGCGACGGGGCAGGGGTGGTTCGCAGTCTACCGGGTGGTGGGGCTGAGGTGCAGGGCGATAGAGTTGTAGCGCCTATGAGATCGAGCGCCGCCCGCGCGGCGCATCGCGACGCAAGGCCGCTCCTACATTTGTTGCAACGTGCCGAACCTGTCAGGCCATGGTTGCCCGCCTTGGTGCATGTCTTGAGACAGGTGGAGCGGCAGTGGTGCCCACGCTGAGACCGCGTCGTACCCACAAGGCGGACCCGGTAATGGCACAGGATTGACTGGCCCGAAACAGATGTAGGAGCGGCCTTGTGTCGCGATGCGCCGCGCGGGCGGCGCTCGATCTCATAGGCGCTGCAAGGCCATCGGCAAGCACTTGGCGGCCCTCATGCGATCCGCTTCTCAGGACGACTCAATACCCTCCAGCATTGCCTCCGTCAGGCCTTCGGCCATCTCGATGCCATGCAGGCTGGCCCACAACAGGCTCCTGCCGGCTTCATCCATATGCTCCAGCGCCTTGTAGCCGACGTTGTAGGCACTGCGCAGGTACTCGGCGACATGCACCAGGGCGTCGTGGGCGTTGATATTGGGGTTGACCGCGAACAGCGGTGGGTGGCCGGCGTCGCATTTGCCGAAGGGGTGGTGGCGGGTGTCGGGGAGCGGTGGGTCGGGGACGATTTTTTTCATGGTCAAACTCCGATAGAAATTGACCGGCACCGTCCGTTTCCACGCGAAGGGTGGCGGCTGTACACGGGGTGGAAAACCAGGTTATCGGAGAACCCCGGCAGGCCTTACGGCCTCCCGCGTACAGCTGCCGTTACGACAGATAATCCGATAACCAACCAGCCGGGTTTCCACGCCCGATCGCTGAACCGACAGCGACCCGGTCAGCCTAGAGGGCATGATTTCCCCGGACAATCAGAAGGGTATCGACAGACTTTGTAGGGTATTTCCTTGGATGTAGGTTGCCTAGCGAGAAAAGTCTTCAGGAGTTGTGGGAGCTATCTGGCGATGTTGAATGTGCGCGGTTTTCCGGTGATCTTGAGTAATGGCCACCAGGCGCAAGCCTGTAGGGATATGGCGCCTATCAGACCGAGCGCCGCCCGCGCGGCGCATCGCGACACAAGGCCGCTCCTACATCTGTTTCGGGCCAGTCAATCCTGTGCCATTACCTGGTCCGCCTTGTTGGTACAACTCGGTTTCAATGTGGGCACCACTGGCGCCTCACCTGTCTCAAGACATGCACCAAGGCGGGCAACCATGGCCTGACAGGTTCGGCACGTTGCAACAAATGTAGGAGCGGCCTTGCGTCGCGATGCGCCGCGCGGGCGGCGCTCGATCTCATGGGCGAAATAACCCTCAAGACATGCACGGGAGGCCCTCAATCCTCATCCGACGCAAACAACCGCTCCAGCTCCACCCGCGCTTCCTTGGCCGTCTGCATCACCTTGGCCCGGTCATCGCGCACATGCCCCTGGGCCTCCAGCACCTGCTCGTCATGCTCGGTGAAGCGGGCGATGCGATCCGCCGCCTGGGCCTCCGTCAGCCCCAGCCCGACCAGCGCCCGCCGGCTCATCTCCAGGCTGGAATGGTAAGTCTCGCGAATCGGCTCGGCGCCCACGTCCACCAGCTTGTGCACATGCTGGCGGTTGCGTGCCCGGGCGATGACCTTCAGGTGCGGGTACAGGCGCTTGACCCGCTCCGCGGTGCGGGTCGCGGCCTCGGGGTCGTCGATGGTGATGATCACGTACTCCGCATCGCCGACCTTGGCCGCATGCAACACCTCGGTGCGCGACGGGTCGCCGTAGAACACCGGCACCTGCTCGAACATGCGGGTCATCTCGATGGTGTCCACCGAGGTTTCCAGGGCGACGAAGGGGATCTTCTGCGCCCGCAGGATGCGCGCGACGATCTGGCCCATGCGGCCCATGCCGACGATCACCACCCGTGGCGTGCCGGCGTCGATCTGCTTGTACTGCTCGGGCACTTCCCGGGCCGGTTGCGGGCGCTTGAGGGCGCGGGCGCAGCCGATCATCAGCAGCGGGGTGAGGGCCATCGACAGGGTGATGGTCATCAGCAGCAGGTCGTAGGTCAGGGTGTCGAACAGGCCCTGGTCCTTGCCCAGCTTGAACACCACGAAGGCAAATTCGCCACCGGCCGCCAGCACCATGCCCAGGCGCAGGGCGCTGGCGCTGTTGAGGCCCCCGGCGATGCGGCCGACGCCGATCAGCAGTACCAGTTTCACCGCGATCAACAGCACGGTCATGCCCAGCAGCACCAGCGGCATTTCCAGCAGCAGGCGCAGGTTGGCGCCCATGCCGACGCTGATGAAGAACAGCCCCAGCAGCAGGCCCTTGAACGGTTCGATCTGCGCTTCCAGTTCGTGGCGGTACTCGGAGTCGGCCAGCAGCAGGCCGGCGAGGAAGGCGCCCAGGGCCATGGAAATACCGGCTTCCTCCATCAGCCAGGCAGTGCCAATCACCACCAGCAACGCGGTGGCGGTGGACACCTCCGGCAGGCCGGTGCGGGCGACGGTGCGAAACAGCGGGCGCAGCAGGTAGCGGCCGCCGACGATGACGATGGCGATGCTGGCGAACACCTTCAGGCCATGTTCGAAGCTGTCGCCTTGGCTGGTGTCCGGGCCGCTGGCGGCCAGCAGCGGCACCAGGGCGATCAGCGGGATCGCGGCGATGTCCTGGAACAGCAGGATGGCGAAGGCCAGGCGGCCGTGGGGCGCGTTGAGCTGCTTGCTCTCGGCCAGGCTCTGCAGGCCCAGGGCGGTGGACGACAGCGCCAGGCCCAGGCCGAGCACGATGGCCGCCGGCAGGCTTTGGCTGAAGCCGAACAGGGCGATGGCGCCGAGCGCCGCGCCGGTCAGGACCACCTGCGCGGTGCCGACGCCGAACACCGACTTGCGCATCAGCCACAGGCGCCGGGGCGACAGCTCCAGGCCGATGATGAACAGCAGCAGGACAACGCCCAGCTCGGAGATGTGCGCGACGCTCTCGGTGTCGCGGATCAGTCCCAGGGCCTGCGGGCCGATGGCCACGCCGGCCAGCAGGTAGCCGAGCACGGCGCCCAGTTGCAGGCGCTTGGCCAGGGGCACGGCGACCACGGCGGCGAGGAGGAAGATGACGGCGGTTTGTAGAAGGCTGCCTTCGTGTGGCATTGCTCGGACTCCTTGAACTGCGTGCGGCAGCGATTGATGCAACAGCTTATGCCATCGATGAAAAAGGCGGGCATTTTCGGGTGGGGAAGGAAACAGGACAATCCCGGGGTTACAGGAAGCAGCGTTCTGAAAGTGGGACCTTTGCCGAATCCATCGCGGGGCAAGCCCGCTCCCACGCAGGTCTTAATCCTTGCGTGGGAGCGGGCTTGCCCCGCGATGGTTATCGGCTACTTATTGCAGATGGGTTTTCAAGGCCTGCGCTGCCTGGTCCATGGCACTGCGCACACTGGGCACGGTGCTCAGCACATTGAGCAGGCCGTAGTCATGGATCAGGCCGTTGTAGCGCACGGCGGTCACCGGTACCCCGGCGGCGTCCAGCTTGCGGGCATAGGCTTCGCCTTCGTCGCGCAGCACATCCATCTCGGCGGTCTGCACCAGGGCCGGCGGCAGGCCTTTCAACTGCTCGAGACTGGCGCGCAGCGGCGAGGCATGGATGTCGTCGCGCTGGCGCGGGTCGGTGGTGTAGTTGCTCCAGAACCACTGCATCATGTTGCGGGTCAGGAAGTGGCCTTCGGCGAACTGGTTATACGACGCGTTGTTGAAGTTGGCGTCGGTCACCGGCCACAGCAGGGCCTGGAAGCGCAGCTTCGGCGTGCCGGCCTCCTTGGCCTTGATCGCCACCACCGCAGCCATGTTGCCGCCGACGCTGTTGCCGGCCACCGCCAGGCGGCTGCCATCCACGCCGATCTCCTGGCCGTGCTCGGCGACCCAGCGGGTGGCGGCATAGGCCTGGTTGATCGCGGTGGGGAACCTGGCTTCCGGCGATGGCGTGTAGTCGACGTAGACCGCCGCAGCACCGGAGCCCACCACCAGGTCACGGATCAGGCGTTCGTGGGTGGGGTAGTCGCCCAGCACCCAGCCGCCGCCGTGGAAGAACATGAACACTGGCAGTTCACCCTTGGCGCCTTCGGGCCGCACCACGCGGATCTCCAGCGGCTGGCCGTCGGCCTGGATGGTCCGGCGTTCGACGCGGATCCCCGACAGGTCGACCTTCACCCCGGCCTGGGCCCCGCTCAGTACCGCGCGGGCATCCTTGGGCGAGAGGGTTTCCAGCGGCTTGCCGCCACCAGCGGCCAGGGCCTCGAGGAAGCCCTGGGTGGTGTGCTCGACGCCGGGGCTGCCGGCGGCGAAGGCGCTGTTCACGGCGAGGGCCAGCAGGCCTGCGGTCAGGGTGTGGGACAGTTTCATGTTCTAGCTCCTTTGGCGGGTGAGTCGCGGCTCAGTTCTGGTTGGCGAGGACGGTGGGTTGCACGTAGCTCACGGCGCGCAACTGGCCGCTGCTGTCGCGGTAGGTCAGGGTGGCGGTGCTGGCCTGGCCTTGAGCACTGGCGGGTGCATCGACGCTGACGACCTTGGCGATGTCCAGATCCATGCCGTAGCGGTACGGGGTGGCTTCGCTGGCGAAGCTGGCGGCGCTGGTGCCGAGGGCCAGGGTGGTGACGGTGAGGGCGAAGGCTTTGCGAAGGGTCATGATCGTTCTCCAGGTTCTGTTGAGTGGGATTGGCGACTGCTTGCTGCTTGAGTCGAATATTGCGCGCTAATATTTAGCGTGCAAAATAAATTTCCACTATGACGCTGATCGAGAGTGTCTTGGAGAGAGGTCTTGGCCGCGATGCAGCTGTGTATGAGTTGGTGGCTTAGTTTGGTTCTGTGGCGGCGGGTCTTGCGCGAGCACCCGCGTAGCTGGTGCCAAGCACCGCGGTGCCTGTTTCGCGGGTAAACCCGCTCCCACAGGGACCGCGCCGTGCTTTTGAGGCAGAACCAGGTGCTCTAGGGCGGCATTGCAATGCTTGCGCAATGACTGCGTCAGCCTATCGCCAAGCGTTGCCAGCGGCCCATGCGCTCACGGCTGGCCGTCGAAATGCGGAGCTCCGTGACATCACGAAGCCCGCATGCTCATCTTGTCAGGCTGGTGTAGGGCGCCAGCACAGAGTTACCGCGTGAACTGCAGTAACCCGCTGGCCGCTGAACGGGTCAGCTTGTCGCCATAGGGTTTGTCGCTCTCCTTCCATTTCAGGTTGCCGGCAGCATCAGGCATCCCTCAAGGGCTGACGCGTTCGGCGATGCGTTTGTCGCCGAGGTAGATGTACTCGGTAAGGGTCGCGCCATCGAGCTCGATGAGCTGCTTGCCGTCGCTATCATGCATTTCGTACACCTTGCGTCCGGCCTTGGTCACGCTGCTGCGCTGATTGGCGGCGTCGTACTGGTACTCGACCTTGCTGGCGGCCACGGCGCAATTGATGCACACCAGGTTGGGCACGTCGTCATAGGTGTAGGTGGTGCCTGCGCTGCTGGCGATGTTGCCGTAGGCGTCGTAGGTGAAGCCGCCGGCGCGCTGGCCACTGACCGAGGCCAGGCGGTTCTGGGCGTCATAGGCGTAATTGAGGCTGGTTGCGCCATAGGTCTGCTTGAGCAGGTTGCCGACGCCGTCATAGCTGATGCTGCCTGCCCCCCAGTAGCCCGCGGCACCGGTCAGGCGGTTGATGCCGTCGTAATCGAGCGTGCGGTTGAAGCTACTGTCGAGGGCGTCGTGGATGGTCGTCAGGTTGCCGGTACTGTCGTACGCGTAGGCGCTGCTGCCATAGGTGGCGCCGCCGGCCTTGGCGGTGGTGAAGGTCGCCGGCCACAGCCTTGGCGTCTGGGTGTAGGTGGTCGTGGTGCCGTTGGCATAGGTGATCTGGTTGATCATTCCAGAGGGCCAGTAGCTGACGTTGCTGACGTAGCCAGACACCATCGTCGGGCGGCCGAGGGCATCCGGGGCGTAATTGACCACCCTCGCGGACTGCGGGTAGGTGATGCTGGCGAGCTGGTTGTTGGCGTTGTAGCCGTAGCTGGCGGTGAAGGTCTTGCCGTCGAGGGTCAGGCTCTGCTGGAGCAGGTTACCCGCGGCGTCATAGGCCATGGTTCGATTGCCACCGCTGCTGGTGCTGGCCAGAAGCTTGCCGGTCTTGTCGTAGGTGTTGCTGACGGCGGGGGTCGTCCCAGGGTAGATCACGCTTTTGAGGCGGTTCTGGCCATCATGGCCATAACGGGTAATGCCGGAGGCTCCGACCTGCTTGCTGATCATGTTGCCGGCCGCGTCACGGCCATACACGGTCTGACCGGTTTCCGGGTTGGATGTGCTGGTCAGATAACCGTTGGCGTTGTAGCCGTAGGTGCGGGTGAGGCCCCCCTGCGTGACCGAGGTGACACGGTTTGCCGCATCACGGGTGAGGACGATGTTTGCGCTTGGCTCGGGGGCGCTGATGGCCATCAATTGCGATTGGTTCGGATTGCCGTAACCTCGATAGGTTTCGGTGGTGGTCTTGCCTCGCTCGTCGGTGATGGCGCGAGTCGCCGCGCCATAAGCGATGGTTTTGTAGCTGTTGTCGGCGTTGGTCACGCGGATGACACGACCAAGGGCGTCGTACTGGTAGTGCGTGCCCGTCGTGGCCCCAGGGTCGGAAACGAAGGTGCGACGGCCAAGGCCGTCATAGGCATAACGGGTGGTGATGCCGCCCAGGGTGACGCTGGCGACACGACCGAACGGGTCATACTGGACAACTTCGAGCAAATTGCCGCGCGCGATGGTTTTGCTGGTGGCTGCATAGGTGGTGATTTCAGCGTTGCCCAGCGGGGGTGTCTCTGCGGTTACGCGTCTCAAGCCATCGTAGGTAAAGCGGGTCGTCTTTCCTTCACCGTTGGTCAGGGCAGTGACGTTGCCGCCGTCATCGACGACGCGAGTGAGCGTGACACCTTCGGGCTGAACTTCGGTCTGGGAGATGCCGCGCTTGTAGTTGGAATAGCTATGCACGTGGTTGCCAGGCAGTGTTTTGCTGGCGAGGTTGCCGAGGCCATCGTAGGTGTACGAGGTGGTCACGCCGTCGCGTGTTTCACTGAGCATGCGTCCGGAGGCATCGTAGGACCAGCTCGAGGCCCCCGCTTGGGAGTTTTCGCTTTTGGGCTTGCCGATGATCCATTTGCTTGGATCGTTATGGTAGGTGTAGGTGGTCGTTCGAGTACCGCCGCCTGGCCCTGTTTCGACTTTTACACCCGGTTTTCCATACTCATCGTAGTTTGTATAACGGGTCGTGAATAAGGCGCCATCAGCATTGATGCTCCTGGATTCAATGTCGCCAGCCCAGACTTTCTCATCAAGGAAAAAGCCAAGCTCCATCATGTTCAACGTTTTGTCGAGAAAAACACGCTTCTGGTATGTGTACGTTTCGGAGTAGCGATCGCCGCGTGTGATGGAGACCGGCAGGCCCACTCGCCAGAGGTTGTTCTCGAACCCCGATGGCGCATCTGCAACGTAGCCAAACCCATAGAACTGATAGACCTCTGTTCCTGCTGGGCCTTTGATCGTGGTCGTGTCATAGGCGCCGACGCCACCGCGGGTATACGAGTACTGCCAGACCGACCCGTCGGAGAGTTCTTTCTTGGCTACGTATACGTTGGTTTTTGTATGACTGTTGGTTGAAAAATATTGATGGCCATAGGTGTATGAGGTAACACCGCCTAAAGGGTTTCTGACACTGGATAGTTTTCTGCGGCTGATGGTGTCGGTGTTGAGTGGGTTGATGGGGGTGACGGTATTTCTCTGGTCGGACAAGGCAAATTGGTAAGCGCCGCCGTAATAGGTATAGGACCAGCTGTACTCACCGCCTGGCAGCGTGACTTTTGAAAGCGCGGAACTGGCGCTCGCAGAGTCTGCAGAGTACGCGTAACTCCAGGTGTTGCCCTGCTGGTCGACCATGGACAAAAGCCGGCCGGTCGTGCTGTCGTAGCTCAATTCAAGCGATCTGCCATCGCTCGACTTAATACTTGTCAGCACGCTTGTGGGGAGTTCGAAGTAGGAAGGGCGCTCGCCAGATATTCCTTCAAAAGTGGGATATTTGCTAACGCCAGGTATGGGCCACTTGGGAATCGGTTTTCCAAGGTCTTTATAGGTGAACGTTAACGTGTTCCCGGAGGCATCCGTGGCAGACAAGGCATCCAGGTAGGTGATGGTCTTGACCGGCGGCTCGGTGGGCATACGGTCTGGACCGGTCAGGATCCGGTCCAGGTTGTTGTAGAAGACCCTGCCAATCTTCGAGTTGGAGAATGCGCCGAAACTATAGTGCCTGCCGTCGGGCGAGTACGCGCTGAGGTTGCCACCGGTGCAAGTGGCTTTCCAGTTCCCCTTGGAGTAGGCGGTATAGTTTCCCGCCAGGTAGAGGCGTTCAACATCCCCATTAGGGGTTTCGATGAAAATGGTGTTTTGCGTGCTGTTGGCATTACCTTCCGATGCGCCGCTAGGCACGGCTGCACCGCTGCATAACATATGCAGTCCTACATTATGGTAGTTCGCGCCTCTGTATTGATTGGTGGCAGGCTGCCACAGGATGCTGAAGTTGTTTTCAGAGTAAATGCGTGGGCTGGATGACAGTCGCCAGCCAGGTCCCAATGCGGCCCAGTTGAAGGACTGAAGATAGGTAGTGGTTGAGTTCGTCGAGAGCGAGTTGCTGTCATACGATCGAACGACTTCGATATCCATGCCCGCTGGGCCAGGAATTGAAACATCTACATATTTCAATCGCAACCCACCGGTCCAACGGTCTACATCGTTGGTGTCTAGTTTCGCCAGCGAGAAAAACTTGTCCAGCTTGGGTGCGGCAGCGGCGGCATTCCACTCGGCAGCCATGCCAGGTCCAACCTGGCAGGCTAGCAAAGTAGCAAAAAGCATACGAATGTTACGGCGTTTCATAGTAGATCCTAACTCCATGATCTAGGTCTTGCACGGGCTGATGCTTCATGTGCGCTGTTAGTGGCTATTTGTGACCTGTAACTCTTCTGGCTGAGGCTTCCCGGGATTATGAGCGGGTTTGGCGTGGCGTAGTGTGTAAGGAAGCGTGCTTGCCGGATTTAAAATATTAAATCGGCACCATGCCTAAGATTTATTTCGCATGCGTTCGTAATACAGGTGCCTAATTGGAACATGTGCCAAGTCAATACATCTTATTTGTATTGGTAGTTATTCGATTGTGCTTGCTTGGTGCCCAAGGCAGGTCTTCGGCATATTGGAAATAAGGCAGGGGCTCTCTCAGGCAGGCATGAGAGGAGAGGGGGTATTTGCGGCAAAATTCTTCGCTCCATGAAAACGCTGGATCAGGCTGCTCGCATCATGCGACTCGAAACCAGGGTGGGATCGCATGTTATGTGTAATGATACCTATTTGCAACTTCAGGGAGGGCACCAAACCGCGTGTTGCTGGTGACATCATGTTCAACTGCCAGATCAGCATTTCATGTCTGTGCCTATGACCTTTTGCATGCGGTGGGCATGACAGGCTCGACCTCGATCTCGGCACTCTGAAGCTGTGATTACCGACGCTGGCGCTTCTCGAACGTTGGCAAACAATGCATGCCGGCGAGTCAGGCACTGGGTCGGTACTGCAACGCCTCCGCCAGATGCCGCCTGGCAATGGCATGCGCCCCCTCGAGGTCCGCCAGTGTGCGGGCGACCTTCAGTAGCCGGTGCGCTGCCCGCAGCGACAGCGTCAGGCGTTCGCAGGCCTGCTCCAACCAGGCCTGGTCAACAGGTTCCAGCGGGCAGTGTCGGCGCAACCCCTTGAGGTCGAGAAACGCATTGGCGCAGCCCTGTCGGCGTTGTTGCAGCTGCCGTGCCTCGGCTACCTGCAGGCCAACGCTGGCGCTGGTCTCGCCGCTGGGCTGATGGGTCAGCACGGTACTTTCCCGGGCCACCGTCAGGTGCAGGTCGATGCGGTCGAGCAAGGGGCCGGAGAGCTTGTTGCGGTAGCGCTGGATTTGCTCGCTGCTGCAACGGCAGCGGCCGGTGGGGTCGCCCAGGTAGCCGCAGGGGCAGGGGTTCATCGCCGCCACCAGCTGAAAGCGCGCTGGAAAGCGCACCCGGTCCTTGGCCCTGGCCACCACGATCTCGCCGGACTCCAGCGGCTCGCGCAGCACCTCCAGCACGCGCCGTTCGAATTCGGGCAACTCGTCGAGAAACAAGACGCCATGGTGCGCCAGGGTGATCTCGCCGGGCTGCGGGCGGCTGCCACCGCCCACTAGTGCCGGGCCGGAGGCGGAGTGGTGCGGATGGCGAAATGGCCTCTGTGGCCAGCAGTCGAGCGGGGCATGGCCGCTGACCGAGCGAATCGCCGCCACCTCCAGCGCCTCGCGCTCGTCCAGCGGTGGCAGCAGCCCAGGCAGGCGGCTGGCGAGCAGGGTCTTGCCGGTGCCCGGCGGGCCGGTGAACAGCAGGTTGTGCGCGCCGGCCGCGGCCACCAGCAGGGCGCGCTTGGCCGCGAACTGGCCCTGGACTTCGCTGAGGTCGGGATAAGGGCGTTGCTCCAGCAACAGGCCGTTGGCCGCGTAGGGAGACAACGTCGGCTGCCCGTTGAGGTGGGCCACCAGCTCTTGCAGATGACCCACCGCATACACCACAAGGCCGCTGGCCAGGCAGGCCTCTTCGGCGTTCTCCCGGGGCACTACCAGGGCCCTGCCGGCGTCCCGAGCCGCCAGCGCGGCGGGCAGCACGCCGTTCACCGGGCGCAGCGCGCCGGACAGGGCCAGTTCGCCCAGGCATTCGATATCACCGAGCATGCCCACCGGCACCTGGCCATTGGCGGCGAGGATGCCCAAGGCGATGGCCAGGTCGTAGCGGCCACCGTCCTTGGGCAGGTCGGCGGGGGCGAGGTTCTGGGTGATGCGCCGGGCGGGGTAGTCCAGCCCGGAATTGACGATGGCGCTGCGCACCCGATCCTTGCTCTCCTTGACCGTGGCCTCCGGCAGGCCGACCAGGGTGAGGGTGGGCAGGCCGTTGGCCAGGTGGGTTTCGACGCTCACGGCGGGCGCCTGCACGCCGACCTGGGCGCGGCTGTGGACAAGGGCGAGGGACATGGAACACTCCGTGCTGACTGGCAAAGGCCGCGTCCTGCGGCCCGGCAAAGCTTAGTGGCGTGCGCCGGGCTGAGGCCGGAAAGAATGCATCGGGGTTTTTCGCAAGGCGCGGTCACGGCGCGGGCTGCTTGCTGTCGGCGGGGCTGCCGAGCATCATGCCTCGAAAATGTCGTGCCACCGCCAGCCGATCCCGGCGCTGGCACGCGTGCCAATAAAAGCCTGGATAGAGAAACGATGATCGACAAAACGGATGAGCAGATCCTTCAGATCCTGAAGCATAACGCCCGCACCAGCCTGGCCGAGATCGCTCGCCGGGTACACAAGTCGCGGACTGCCGTCGAATCGCGTATCAACCGGCTGCTGGAGAGCGGCAAGATCCTCAAGTTCACCATCGAACTGGCGCAGGACGTGCGATCCAGCAACCAGACGGCGTTTCTCCTGCTGACCTTCAGGGACAAGAAGTGCCATGAGGTCTTCCCCTTGCTGAAAGTGATGCCGGGCGTGGTGCGCGGCTACTCGATCTTCGGCGAGCTCGACATGATCCTGGAAGTGAACTACGTACGGTTCGAGGAACTGATGCAGCTGAAGGAGCGCATCACGGCGCTGGAGGCTGTCGCCGAGATCGTCGTCAACCCGGTTCTGAAGGTGTGGCAATAATGACTAACGGATAGTGAAAATTACTATCGACACCTGCGTTTTTGCACTTACTTGCTATTTGGACGCGTTGTTAGAATTGCCCAACTCTTGGTTCTTTGTTCTCAATGGACGGGTTGGGTAATGATAGGGACAATCAAAAATCAGCAGCATGATAGTGTCGGTAATCATCTGTTTCAGGCACTGAGTTTTTATGGCGGTTCTTCGCACTTCTCTTCCGCCACTCGCTTTTATAGTCATTCACCGTTCTTTCGCCCCAGTCGCCCGCAGGACATCAGCGAGTCGCTGTTGAATGATTCGGCGTCGGTCAATGACCTGGCGAGTAACAACTATCTGCTGGCGCAGCGCTTGTTGTTGAATATCTATGAGCAAGACCTGGTATTCCTGCCCCAGGCGCCGAACAAACTGGACCTGCAGGAGTTCAAGAGCTTCTACGATCCGGAGCTGGCGGCCTGCGGCAAGCTCATTCGCCCGGCACTGGAGCATTTCGTCTTCGATTGGCTGGAAAAGGAAGTCGACATCAGCGGCCCTTGGTGCCTGGACGCATTCCTGACCCACACCCAGCAGGTGCTCGACGACATCGCCAAGGGTGAATCCAGCCTGCACCGGGAACTGACCGGCAGCCGGAATCCGCAGCAGGCGGCCAGGTACTTCCTGGTGCAGTGCGCCGGGGACTTCCTGAGCGAGGCCTCGGCCATGGCGCGCAATGTATTGGGTAACTTCGGCAGCCACACCAGTGAACTGTTCAAGATACTCATCGATGAATATGGCTATGGCGTCGACGAGAAGAAACACAGTTCCATTTTCGAAGAAATGTTGAAGCAGGCCGGGTTGTCACACCATATTCATCACTATTGGCAGTTCTATAGCGCTTCTTCGCTCGCGCTGATCAATTACTTCCATTATGTGTCCGCCAACCATGGCTCGCTGTTCCGCTATATTGGCGCCATGTATTTCACCGAGGCGACACTGGCCTTCACCACGCGCCATCAGTCACGCGCGATCAAGGACGTATTCGCTGGCAGCGTGCCGACGCTTTATTTCGACGAGCACAATCATATCGATGTGCACCATGGCCGCATGGCGCTGCACAAGTTGATCATTCCGCTGGTGAAGCAATATGGCGACGCCATCATTCCCGACCTGCTGCGTGGCTTCGAGGAGTTCCGGCTGCTGCAGGACAAGGCGGATGCGGAAATGTACAGCCATATTCACTGGCATGACCGTCTGGCCGAATGCCAGGCCCAGGCCGCGGCGTTGCGCCCGCTGCGCACGCCCGACATGTTCTTCAAGGAGCTGCGTGGCGAGCTGTCGGTCACCCACGTCCACCCTGTCGACGAACTGTTCTGGGTCGAAGAGGGGCAGCTGGAGTTCGTCGCCGGTCCTGAACAGAAGATCGTGCTCAATGCCGGCGAAGGCATCGTGATCCCCAAGGGCATGCTGCATGGCACCTTGGTGCTCAGTGACAGCTGCGATTATTCGGTGACGGCCCTGGGAGCGCAGGCATGAAGGTTTTCCACAGCCCAGACGCGGCGATCAACCGGGTGCAGGTGGGCGAGACCCTGTACTTCCGCAACAGCGGGCCGAAAGGCGCGCAGTTCCTGCCCGCGACCTGCCCGCACCGGGGCGGCCCCCTGCACCTGGGCAAGGCCTCCGGCGATGGCCAGGACATCGTCTGCCCGTGGCATGACATCCCCTACAAGACTTGTCGGCTGGAGCGCAAGGCACTGGTCAGCGTGAGGGTCGGCAATCAGTTGTCGTTCATCGTGCCCCACGCCGTGCCAGTCGAAACCTGGCAAGTGCTGTGAGCCACCAAGGAGCAGGCCAATGAAGACCAAGACATCCCTCACGACCTTCTACGCGACGGTCACTTTGTTCACCGCCCTCGACATGGCCATGGTCATCGCCATGGTCTGGTACGGGCTGAAAGTTACCGGGTCGGCGGTGCTGCTGGGGACCACGCTGTGCGTGGCGACTCTGGTGCCCTATATCGTCGAGCGTGTCATGGCCCGTTTCGGGCGCGTGACCCTGAGCATGCGGCGGCTGGTACTCACCCGTCTGATCATCTTCGCCGCGGTGGGGCTGCTGAGCCTGACCTCGGTGATCCAGGTCCCGGTGGGCTTCCTGCTGATAGCCTTCCTGGTCGGCATGACCGACTACTTCACCATCAGCACCCTGGAAGCCAGCAACACCAAGCTGGTCCTGGCCGGAAAGCTGAGCAGCGACGCGTCGTCGCGGCTGATGCAGACGTCGATCCAGATCGGCGCGTTCGGCGGCGCCTTGCTAGGGGGCGTGGTGGTCGATGCCTTCAGCCTGACGGTCGTTCTGCAGGGCATCTCCCTGGTGGCCATCGGTTCGCTGGCGTTGGCTTTCGTGCTCGACGAGCATCAGCAGCCAGAGGAGGGCGACAGCGTGTCGGTCGAGTCGCGCCCTGCGCGCCAGGCGATACCCGGCAAGATCGTCATGCTCATCGTTGCGCTGGGCATGATCGGCTTCCATATCGGTGCCTTCAACAGCCTGGTGCCGATCGTGTTCCAGCAGCTCAACAGCTGGAGCGCCGCGCAGTTCGGCATCGCCAGCGGGCTCGCCGGGCTCGGCGCCTTCAGCGCCGCCGTGCTGACCCGGGTGCGTCTACCGTATCTGCTGTGCCTGGCGTTCATCGTCGCGGCCGACGCGTTGATCGTGTTCGCGCAGAGCACGGTGCTGATCGGCATCGCCACCTTTGGTCTGGGCTTCTCCATCAACTATCTGCGTATCGCGTTGCGCAAACACCTGATCGAGGCGGCCGCGGACAGTGCCACGGCGGACACCTTCGCGTCGCAGAGTGCGTTCGTCTACCTGATGCTCAGTGGCTCCGCGCCGATGTTGCTGACGTTGCTGGCCTCGGCCAGCGTGTTCGGCCTCGACGCGGCCCGCCCGCTGATGATTTGCGCCGCGTTGCTCCTGGGCCTGGCAGCGCTGGGTTGGCAGCTGGCGTCTTCTCGTTCACCTTCTGTGGCAACGGAGTAAAAAGTCATGGAAAAATTCGTGATCCTGGTGGATCCGTTGTCGACCGGGCGTCTTTATGCGCCCGTGTTCAAGGCCCGAGGCTTCAAGTGCATCGCAGTGATTTCCTCCCGGGAGCTGCCGGCGCATTTCATCAACGACCTGCAGAGCGACGACTTCGAAGAGACCTTCTATTGGGACGAGGCACTGTTGCCGACGTTCAGGGACTTGCCGGTCAGCGCGGTGGTCGCCGGTTGTGAGACAGCGGTCTACCTGGCGGACCACATCGCCGAGCAGCTTGGCGTGCGCGGTAACCGCGAGTCCAGCAGTGCGCGTCGTCGGCAAAAGTTCGTCATGCAGGCCGCCTTGAAGGACAGCAACCTGGCGCACATCGAGTCGCGGCTGGTCACTTCGGTCGACGCAATCAACGAATGCCTGCACGGGCTGGACGAGCATCGCGACTATGTGGTCAAGCCGATCAACTCGGCGGCCACCGATGGCGTGGTGTTCGCCCAGGGCCGCACCGGTGTGCAGCAGGCCCTGCTGGTGGCCGGCTGGGACCAGATCAACGACCTTGGCGAGGTCAACCAGGGCTTCATCGTCCAGCCTTTCGTCGCCGGCCCCGAGTATGTCGTGGACATGGTGGCGTTCGGCTCCAGCTACGTGATCGCCTCGGTCTGCAAGTACAAGAAGATCGCGCGCAATGGCGGGCAGTTCGTCTACGAGAGCCTGGATATCCTCGACCCCGCGTTGCCTGAGCTGCAGCCTTTGATCGACTACGCACGCCAGGCGGCAGCGGCGTTGGACATCGTGGTCGGACCGATCCACATGGAGATCATCTGGGCGGACGAGGGTCCGGTCATGATCGAGGCCGGGGCGCGCCTGCATGGTGGTGTCGCGCCTTCGCTGTTCACCAGTACCTACCATCCGGCCCTGGTCGATCTCGCGGTGCAAAGCTATCTGTGTGATGACGTACATGCACGGACCGACAAGGTCAGCCTGGTGGCGCACGGGCAAGTCGGATTTTTCTATGCCGATAGCCGACGCCCATTCTCGCTGCCTGGGGCTGCCGCGCTCGACGAGGCCAAGGCGGTCGCGGGCTACAAAGGCCACAAGTACTTCGTCGAGCCAGGGCAGGCCACGGCTCCGACGATCGATTTCGCCACCTGCCCAGGCCTGTTCTGGCTCAGCCATGCCCAGGCCGAAGGGGTGACGGCGGGGGCCGAGCGCCTGCGTGCCTTGCTGTGGAACGAACAGGAAACCGACCAGTGAGCGATGCCAGACTACGTGTTCGCCCATGCGCCGCGGCGGTGGGTGTCAGCAATCCCTGTGCGGCGGTCATCTCGAATATCCGGGTGACACAGGAGCCGACCTATCTTGCGGTGCTGCAGGAAAACCTCAACGCCATTGCCGAGCGGATGGGCACATTGGAGGACGATCCGGTGTTCACCGGGTTCGCCAGTCAGCTGGCGCGCCTGGGCTACCCAGGAACGATGAGCGCCAACGAGCGGCTGCTGAAGAATTTCGTCGCGCGTGGGGTCAAGTCGATCAACACGTTCGTCGATGCCTATAACGCGGTGGCCATTCGGCACGGTATCAGCATCGGAGCGCACCGCTTCGATGAGGACCTGGACATCGAAGTCTTTCGTGCCCGGGAACCGGTGCGCATCCACCCGATGTTTGCCCGCAAGGCTCATGACGTGCCGCCCGGCGACCTGCTCTATGCGGTGCAGGGGCAGCCCTTGGCAGTGCTGGGCAGTCTGGACGCCGACTCCCATGGGCACCGCATCACCGCGGATGTGGAGCGGGTGGTGGTGGTGATCCTGGGGCATGAGGACACCTCGGCGGCGTTCAACCGTGCGCGCATCGCCGAGGTGATCGAGTTGTTGGGCCAGAGCATGCCGAAGATGCAGGCGCATTTTCTGGAGACGGTGCTCGAGACGTAGCGCCAGGACCAACGCATCCACGGCGGGGCGCATCAGCGCCCCGCTTCGCTTCAATCGAATACGCCGCGCAAGGTCAGCACGAAGTTGCGCGGCTCACCGTAGTAGTTGCCGTACTCGGACGTACCGACGCTGGCGTAGTACTTGCGGTCGAACAGGTTGTTGCCGTTCAGGGCCAGGGTCCAGTGGTCGTCGACCTTGTACTCGAGCATGGCGTCGTAGACCGCGTAGCCGCTCTGGCTGAAGTCGAACGGGGCTTCGCCCACGGTGTTCCAGTTGGCGTCGAAGCGGTAGGCCTTGCCTTCCACGTAGCTGGCGCTCTGGGCGGTGACCCCGGCGCCGACGCGCCACGCCGACCAGTCGCCCGGCAGGGTGTAGACCGACCAGAGTTTGAACAGGTGCTTGGGTGTGACGGTGCTGTACAGCGTCTCCTCGCTCTGGTCGTCCATCAGGTTGAGGGTATAGCCGGCGATCACATCCCAGCCCGGGAGGATTTCGCCGGTGGCCTCCAGGTCGATACCCTTGCTGACCACCTTGCCCTGGCCGATGAAGCAGCAGGAGGCGCTGTAGCTGAACGGTGTGTCGGGATAGGCGGGGTCCTTGATCGCCTGGTGTTCACGCTTGGTGTAGAACAGCGCGGCGCTGAGGTTCAGCGCGCCGTCGAACAGCTCGCCCTTGATCCCGGTCTCGTAGGTCTTGCCGGTCATCGGGTCGAGGGAGGTGCCGGACTTTTCCGGGCCTTTGAGCTTCTGCGCCTGGGGCTTGTAGATCTCGGCGTAGCTGACGTAGGTCGACCACTGGTCGTCGAGCGCGTAGATCAGGCCACCGAATGGCACCAGGGTGGTCGGCTCGCTGTGCGAGACCTGGTCCTGGCGGGCCCAGTCCCCGGAGCCGTCGCGGTTGCGCGTGGCGTAGGCCTGCTCGAAGGTATAGCGCTGGGCGCGGGCGCCGATCACCAGCTTGAGCGGGTCGGCCAACTGCAGGCGCAGGGTGGAGTACAGGCCATACTGCTTGCGTTTGTTGGGGTAGTAGTCGCGGTAGAAGGCATGGTTGGTGGCCTCGGTCGGCAACGGTGTCGACTGCGGGTCCCACAGGTCGATCATGCCGCCCAGGCCGACCTTGCCCTGGGCCGCCCGCCAGCGGCTGGTGACCTCCTGGTAGTCGCCACCCACCAGCAGTTCGTGCTGGCGGCCGAGGGCGTCGAAGGTGCCGGAGAGGTTGACGTCGAACACCGACTGCTTGCTCCAGCTGGAGACATAGCTGCCCCACCAGTAGGGGCCGGTGTTGCTGTTCTCGTCAACGGAGCCGTAGGGGATCACGCCTTCGGTGGAGCCTTCGTTGTACGAATAGGTGTAGGAGGTGTTGAGCTTCCAGTCATCGGAGAAGCGATGGTCGAGCTTGGCGAACAGCTCGCGGGTGTAGCTGTCGTTCCAGGCGCTGTTGGTGGTGTACCAGGTATGCCGCGGCAGTTTCAGGTCGCCGCCGGTGCTGTAGCGCGGCAGGCCGTCGCCCACGCCGTTTTCATGGACCTTGTCGTAGCTGCCGCCGAAAGTGAGCATGGTGGCGTCGCTGACGTCGGCCTCGAGCACGCCATAGAAGAACGGCCGTTCGGTGCTGCGGTTGTCGAAGAAGTACTGGCGGTCCTGGTAGGCGGCCACCATCCGTCCGCGCAGCTTGCCGTCGAAGGCCAGGGGACCTGTGACATCCACTTCGCTGCGGTAGTTGTCCCAGGAACCCGCCGAGGCTTCGAGCTTGAGCTGGTAGTGATCGAGTGGGCGCTTGCGCACCAGGTTGACGATGCCGCCGGGGTTGCCGGTGCCACCGAGCAGGCCGCTGGCGCCGCGCAGCACTTCGACATGGTCGTAGGCGGCCAGGTCGTACTTGCGCTGGCTGTAGAAGGTGCCCAGGCCGTTGCCGATGTCCATCGGTGCCGTGCCGTCGATCTGCAGGTTGTCGATCGCAAAGCCGCGGGAGATGAATTCCTGGGTGTTGAAATTGACGTTGCGCAGGGTGATGCCGGGGGTGAACTTCATCGCGTCGTCGAGGCTGACCATGCGCCGGTCCTCGATCAGCTGGCGGCTGACCACCGATACCGACTGCGGGGTGTCCTTAAGGCTTGTCGGGGTCTTCGAACCCACGCTGACCAGCCCGGTGGTGTAGGAGCGCGTGCCCTCGGTGGCCTGGCCCATGCCCTGCCCCTGAACCTGCGTGCTGCCGAGTTCCAGGGCGCCGCCGCTGTCGGCGGCGGGCTGCAGCGCCCAGTTGCCGTCGGCGGCCTGCACGGCCTTGAGCCCGGTGCCTTCAAGCATCAGGTACAACGCCATGTCGGTGGGCAACTGGCCGCGCACCGGCCTGGCCTGCCTGCCCTGCACCAGCTGCGGGTCGTACGGCAGGCTGATGCCGGCCTGCTCGGCGAAGCGGTTGAGGGCTTCGGCCAGCGGCGCGGCGGGCAGGTCGTAACGGCGCAGCGGCTGTTCGGCCAGCACGGGGTGGGTCAGGCCGATGCCGGCGCCAAGCAGCAGGGCCTGGGCGAGCAAGGTGGGGCGGTAGCGGGACAGCAGATCCATCGGAAGCTCCTGGGAATTGGCAGGTGTTTTTCCTGTTTGTCGAAGGAGCGGTGAAAACCCGTAAACGAGAATCGATTTTCTTTACGCCGGGAGGATGCGCACCCACAACGCGGTGCGCCATTGCAGGCGCACCGGCCAGGTGTGGGCCAGGCTGCGCAGGGCATTGTCGGTGTCGTCGAGCTGGAACACCCCGGAAACGCGCAGGCCGGCCACCGCCGGGTCGCAGCCGACCCAGCCTTCGCGCTGGCGGGCCAGGGTCTCGGCCAGTTCGGCCAGGGGCATGTCGTTGGCGATCAGCAGGCCACGGGTCCAGGCCGAGCCCTGGGCCTGGGGAGTGGCCAAGGGCTGCGCGCCATGGCGATCGATGCGGTACTGCTCGCCGGCCTTGGCCAGTTGCTGGGCTCGCCCGGGCACCTGGATCGCGACCTGGCCCTGGTCGATGGCCAGGCGCGTGTTGCCGCGCGCCTGGCAGACATCGAATGCCGCGTCGAACGTCCACAGGCTGGCCTCGGCGCTGGTCACGCACAGGGGGCGTTGCCGGGTGTCGCCCTGCGCGCGGACATAGACCTGCCCTTCAAGCAGTTCGACCCGGCGTTCGGTCGCGCTGAAGCGCACGTTGACCGCGCTGCGGCTGTTGAGCTGCAGCTCGCTGCCATCGGCCAGCTGGACATGGCGGCGCTCTCCGGTGCGGGTGCTGTGGTCGGCCAGGCTCAGGCGCCAGGGTGAGTGTTGCAGTGCCGTGCCGCTCAGGCCCAGTCCCAGCAGGCCGAGGGTGAGCAGCTTGAGGGCGTGCCGGCGATCCGCCCGCTCGGGCGCCGTCAACGCACGCAGGGCAACGCCCCCGGGCAGCTCGCGGGCCTGGCTGAAGCAGGCCTGGGCTTCCTGCAGGGCCTGCCAGGTGGCTTCGTGGCGCGGGTCGCGCTGGCGCCAGGCCAGGCAGGCGGCACACAGCGCCGGCGCATGCTGCGCCGACTCGAGCCTGACCAGCCAGCCGATAGCCTGGTCGAGCACCTCGTCGCTCATGGTTCCAGCCTTGCCAGGTAGCAGTGGCGGATGGCCTTGACCATGTACTTCTCGACACTGCTCAGGCTGATCCCCAGGTGATGGGCGATTTCCTGGTAGCTCATGCCTTCCAGGCGCGACAGCAGGAAGGCCATGCGCACCTTCGCCGGCAGGCCATCGAGCATGGCGTCGATCTGCATCAGCGTTTGCAGCAAGATAAGCTGGCGCTCGGCCGAGGGCGCCTCGGGTTCCGGCAGGTTGGCCAGGGCCTGCAGGTAGGCGGTCTCCAGCTTGTGCCGGCGCTGGCGGTCGATCATCAATCCTTTGGCCACGCTGCTGAGCCAGGCTCGCGGCTGGCGCAACGTCGGGATCAGCTCCGGCCGGCCAAGCAGTTGCATGAAGGTGTCGTGGGCCAGGTCGGCGGCGTTGTCGGCATGTTGCAGGCGTCGCCGCAGCCAGCCCAGCAGCCAGGCGTGGTGGTCCTGATACAGCGCATCCATGGCCGGGCGTGGTGGCGGAAGTGAGGGTGAGGGCACGACGAGCCTCTCCTGCAAAAGGAATGAGAGAGATGCAGATGGGAATCGATCTCAATCCTACGGGGTTTGCGGTCGTGCGCTCAAGAGGGAGTCAGTCCTTTGTGGGAACCGGGCCTGTCCTGCGAAGCGGCATGCATCGACATGGCCGGCATTCGCGGGGCAAGCCCGCTCCCACGCACAGTCCTGGTCCCAGCGCGAAAGCATGCCGATGGTCAGGTCAATGTGACCGTGGCTGCCTGCCGCAGATCACCGGAATCCCCGATCCCCGCGCCCGCGCCAGCAGCTCCTCGGTATCGTCACCGCCCGGCAGCGCCAACACCAGGTCGGGCCGGCTGTCGCGCAGCATGAAGACGTTGCGCAGGCGTTCGGCCAGCTTGCCGTGCAGCTGCCAGTTGGGCGGGTAGCGCACGATGTCGGCGCCTTGTTCGCGGGCCCAGCCTTCGATCTCGCCGCCCAGGTGCTGGCTGCCGCCGTGGATCAGCACCCGGATCGGTTGCTGGCGCTGGAGGGCGTCCAGCGCCTGGCGGCAGCGTTGGCTGTCGGTGTAGTTGCGCCCCGCGCAGATCAGTACACGCATGGCCATCCCTCAGAACCACTGGCCGAAGCGGCGGATGTACAGGGTCTTCATGCCCTGGGCCACCAGGCAGTAGCCCAGCAGGGTGGCGACCAGCCACGGGAAGTATTCCCACGGCAGCGGCACCAGCCCGACCATCGCCCCCAGCGGCGAGAACGGGATGTAGATGCCCAGGCACATCACCAGGCCGGTGGCCAGGATCACCGGCAGCGCCGCGGTGCTCTGGAAGAACGGCACCTTGCGGGTGCGCAGCATGTGTACCACCAGCGTTTGCGAGAGCAGCCCCTCGATGAACCAGCCGGACTGGAACAGCGCCTGCATTTCCACGCTGTTGGCGGCGAACACGTACCACATCAGGGCGAAGGTGGTGATGTCGAAGATCGACGAGGTCGGACCGATCCACAGCATGAAACGGCCGATGTTGCGGGCATCCCATTTGCGCGGCTCGCGCAGGAACTCCTTGTCCATGCGATCCCACGGCAGCGACAGCTGGGAGAAGTCGTACATCAGGTTCTGCAGCAACAGGTGGATCGCCAGCATCGGCATGAACGGGATGAACGCGCTGGCCACCAGCACCGAGAATACGTTGCCGAAGTTGGAGCTGGCGGTCATGCACAGGTACTTCATGATGTTGCCGAAGGTTTCGCGGCCCTTGAGCACGCCTTCCTCCAGCACCATCAGGCTCTTTTCCAGGAGGATGATGTCGGCCGACTCCTTGGCGATGTCGGTGCCGCTGTCCACCGAGATGCCCACGTCGGCATCGCGCAGGGCCGGGGCGTCGTTGATGCCATCGCCAAGGAAGCCCACGGTGTGGCCGTTGGCCTGTAGCGCCTTGAGTACCCGCGACTTCTGCAGCGGGGCGAGCTTGGCGAACACCGTGCGTTCTTCGACCAGTGCCTTGAGCTGGGTGTCGTCCAGGCGTTCGATGTCCTGGCCGAGCAGTGGCTGGCCGGGTTCCAGCCCCACTTCGCGGCAGACCTTGCAGGTGACCACCGGATTGTCGCCGGTCAGTACCTTGACCTTCACCCCCATCTCGCGCAAGGCGGCGATGGCCGGGCCGGCGGTTTCCTTGGGCGGGTCGAGGAAGGTCAGGAAGCCACGGATCACCAATTCGCGCTCGTCCTCGGTGCGGTACTGAGCCTTGCCGTCGGCGGCGGGAATATCGCGGGTGCCGACCAGCAGCACGCGGAAACCATCCTGGTTGTAGGCGCTGGCGGTGGCCATCAGTTGCTGACGACGCCCGGCGTCCAGGACGACCCGCTGGCCGTGCTCTTCCACATGGGTGGCGATGGCCAGCATTTCCTCGACGGCGCCCTTGCTCACCAGCAGGTGCTCGCCCAGGGCGTCCTTGACGATCACCGACAGGCGCCGGCGAATGAAGTCGAAGGGCAGTTCGTCGACCTTGGCGTAGGCATAGGGTGGCTGGAAGCCTTGGTCTTCGCCGGCAAAGCGCAGCACGGCCTGGTCCATCAGGTTCTTCACGCCGCTCTGGTGGTGGCTGTTCAGCCAGGCCAGTTCCAGCAGGCGCGGGTCCTTGTGGCCGCTGGGGTCGACGTGGTGCTCGAGGATGATGCGGTCCTGGGTCAGGGTGCCGGTCTTGTCGGTGCACAGCACGTCCATCGAGCCGAAGTTCTGGATGGCATTCAGACGCTTGACCACCACCTTGCGCCGGGCCATGGCCATGGCGCCCTTGGCCAGGTTGGCACTGACGATCATCGGCAGCATTTCCGGGGTCAGGCCCACGGCCACGGCCAGGGCGAACAGGAAGGCGTCGCTCCAGTCACCCTTGACCACGCCGTTGAGCATGAACACCACCGGTACCATCACCAGCATGAAGCGGATCAGCAGGCGGCTGACGCTGTTCACGCCACGGTCGAAGGCGGTCTGGCTGCGCGAGCCGACGATGGCCTTGGCCAGCGAACCGAAGTAGGTGCGCTTGCCGGTGGCCACCACCACGGCGCGGGCGCGGCCGCTGACCACGTTGGTGCCCATGAAGCCGATGTTGGGCAGGTCGAGCAGGTTGCTTTCGCCGCTGGCGTGGTCGGCGGCGGATTTCTGCGCGACGTGGCCGAGGGTGTCGTACTTCTCTACCGGCAGTGCTTCACCGGTCAGCACGGCCTGACTGATGAACAGGTCGCGGGACTCGATCAGGCGGATATCGGCGGGGATCATGTCGCCAGCGGCCAGCTGCACGATATCTCCGGCCACCAGTTCGTTCATCGGCACTTCGCGCAGGCGTGGCGGTTGGTCGTGGCGTTCGCGGCGCAGCACGGTGGCGGTGGTGCGGACCATGGCCTTGAGCGCGTCGGCGGCCTTGCCCGAGCGGTATTCCTGCCAGAAGCGCAGCAGGCCGCTGACGCTGACCATGGTCATGATGATGATGACCTTGGTCAGGTCGGCCTCCTCCATGTCGCCTGCGCGCAGCGGCAGCCAGTAGTCGGTGACGAAGCTGATACCGGCGAGAGTGAGCAGTACGTAGATGAAGGGGTTGTGCAGCGCCTTGAACAGTTGCAGCAGGGCCGGTTGCGGCTTGTCGTGGGCGACTTCGTTGGCGCCGTCGCGCTGCAGGCGCTTGGCGGCCTCGTGCTCGGTCAGGCCCAGTTCGCTGGCATCGAGGTTGGCGAAGGTGACGGTGAGGCTGTTGCGCGCTTCGCGGGCGGCGCGCATGGAGAGGCGGGTATTTTCGCCGGCTTTTTGCTGGGTGTTGCGCTCTTTTACGGTCATTTGGCTGTGCTCCTGCCGCAGGAGGCGGCACGACACACAGTCGACTCACGGTGGGGGCGGTGAGTGAAAGTGTCTCGTGTCGCAATCTTTTAAACAGTGAAAAACGTGATTTTTCCGACGTTTACGTGTTCGCTGGCGAATGCCGGAAATAAGATCGGCAGCGAACTTTCTACTGGCTGATTCCATGGTCGGTTAATCCCTTTGTTAAATGGCGGGCAATAGCATTCCAACGAACTTTAATTATTTAAAGTTCGGAAATTTCTGACGAATTAAATGGCGTCAGTTCAGCGAACGGACAGCATCGCGCGCGTCACTGCAGGCAGCAACGGGCGCGCTATCGACTGGGCGGTTCCAGGGACGAGGACAGGCCCCAGCCGAGTACAGGACGGTGCGGGGCCTGGTGCGCACAGGCGCGCAGGCGAGGGATGGCGATATCGAGGTTCATGAGCTTGCCTCCGACCGGGCGGGCACCCGGGGCGGCAAGCTACGGCGGAGCAGCAGGCTCTGGCGCGGCTTGCCCGACCTAGGGGCGGGCCCGGAGTTCCGGTTCAAGTGCCTGACGCCCGAGGGCGGCCAGACAGCGACTAGATACTGTGTCCATTGAATTCTTCGTGAGTTGAAATAAAGGCCCGCTTTTCGGGGCGGGTGAACTTTATGCAAAGCATAGTGGGGAAGTCAACCGGGGAGGTGTAACTTAAATAAGTTTAATCTGGCGCAAGGTGAATTAATCTGGGGCAATCGTGGGGCTTGCACATACGTTATTGATTTAGCGGGGACCTGTGGGAGCGGCTTTAGCCGCGAACACCGGCGCAGCCGGTGCCATCCACCGCGTCGCTTGCTTCGCGGCTGAAGCCGCTCCCACAGGGTGTGCGCGCTCCTGCCCGGTCAAGGCAGAAGCGGGCATTCGATCAGGCCTTGGCGCCGAGGATGATGTGCGAAGCCTTGATCAGCGCGGTGGCTTTCACGCCCGGCTTGAGGCCAAGTTCCTGCACCGCTTCGCGGGTGACGATGGCATACACCTCGGTACCACCGGAGAGCTTCAGCACCACCTCGGCGTTCACCGCGCCGTCACCGACGCGTACCACTTCGCCTTCCAGGCTGTTGCGCGCGGACAGCTTGTAGCCGGCTGCGTCGGTCATCAGCACTACCCACGGCGCCTTGACCAGCGCGACAGCCTGCTTGCCGACATTGATGTTGAGGCTGTGCAGGCTGGCCATGGTCACCACCGCGACCAGTTTCTCGCCACCGCCCAGGGTCAGCTCGACTTCGGCATTCACCGCGCCCGACTGAACGTTGCTGACCTTGCCTTCGAAGACATTGCGTGCACTGACTTTCATGGGGAAACGCTCCGTGTATGAATCATCGCGCCCGAGGGATTCAGGCGCGTACATAAACCCAGGCGGTCAGCCCCGAGGCGAGGCTGACGGCGATACGCTTGTAGTCCGACACTTCGTAGCGGTCGGCGGCGGCCAGCTCTTGTTCGCTGATCTGGAAGACCATGCCGGCAACGCTGTCCTCGGCCCGCTCGCTGGGGGAGACGATGGGGTGGTGGCTCTTGCCGCTGGTGGCCAGCACTTCAGGGTCGGTGATCTGCACCCAGTCCTGGCGATAGCCCGGCATGCGGTCGGCCTGGCCGGTCAGTTCACGGCCGAAGTTGGCCAGTTGCACGGCCTTGTCCTGCAAGGTGCCGTAGGAGAACAGCAGTACCGGGTAATCGCTGGACGGTTGCATGGCTTATTCCTGCGTGGGCGGGGCGATCCGTGCTTCCAGCTCGGCGAACTGCTTTTCCAGCGCTTCGAGGCGAGCACGGGTGCGGGCCAACACTACCATCTGGCTGTCGAACTCCTCGCGGCTGACCAGGTCGAGCTTGCTGAACGCACCTTGCATCAGCACCTTGAACTGGCTTTCCAGTTCGGCGCGGGGCGCGGCGGTGTCGCCGCTGAACAGGCGCGAGGCCTGGTCGCTCAGGGCATCGAGGAAGGCTTTGGGCGCGAGCATGTCTGGTATCCGCTGATCACTGAAAGGGCAGCAGTGTAGCACGGGGCTCCGGGCCACTTGCGCTGCACGCTTTTCGCGCAGGGCGGCCAAAGGTCGCGCACCGATTTTGTGCGCTTTTTCCCTGCTGGCGATTGGCCAATCCCTACCGATTCGCGCAACTACCTGTTTTCCCGTGACTTGCGCCAACTGGCAAGGTTTCTGCAAAGACCTGAGCGAGCCATGCACTGATGCAGTCCCTTGTGACCAGGCAGTGCGCAGGCGGAGCCGGAGGATTCACAGCCGGATCGTGCGTCGGCGGGGAGGATGGAGCCGACGACGCGTTACAAAGCCAGGCGCTGCGCTTAGACTTGAGACGGGTTTGTTTTCCTGGGGCAAGTCCACCAAATCGGGAGAGAGTTTCATGAAGCTAGTCACTGCCATCATCAAGCCGTTCAAGCTGGACGACGTGCGCGAGTCGTTGTCGGAAATCGGCGTGCAGGGCATCACCGTGACCGAAGTCAAAGGCTTCGGTCGGCAGAAGGGTCACACCGAGCTGTACCGCGGCGCTGAATACGTGGTCGATTTCCTGCCCAAGGTGAAGATCGATGTCGCCATCGACGACAAGGACCTCGATCGGGTGATCGAAGCCATCACCAAGGCGGCCAACACCGGCAAGATCGGCGACGGCAAGATCTTCGTGGTCAATCTGGAGCAGGCGATCCGCATCCGTACCGGCGAAACCGATACCGACGCGATCTAAGCGCTACAAAAAAGCCTCACCAAACCCAACGCCCCAGGAGAAAACAACATGACTCTGCGCAAGATCGCAGGGCTAGGAGCCCTATTGTCCCTCGTAATGCCAGGGCTGGCCCTGGCCGAGGAAGCTGCCGCCCCCGTGCTGAACTCCGGTGACACCGCCTGGATGCTCACCTCGACGGCGCTGGTCCTGTTCATGACCATTCCGGGCCTGGCCCTGTTCTACGGCGGCATGGTCCGTTCCAAGAACGTGCTCTCGGTGATGATGCAGTGCTTCGCCATCACTGGCCTGATCAGCATCCTGTGGGTCATCTACGGCTACAGCCTGGCCTTCGACACCACGGGCATGGAAAAGGGCGTGCTCAACTTCAGTTCCTTCGTCGGTGGCTTCTCCAAGGCCTTCCTCAGCGGCGTCACGCCGTCGGGCCTGACCTCGGCCACCGCGCTGTTCCCCGAGGCGGTGTTCATCACCTTCCAGATGACCTTCGCCATCATCACCCCGGCGCTGATCGTCGGTGCTTTCGCCGAACGCATGAAGTTCTCGGCGATGCTGATCTTCATGGGCGTGTGGTTCACCCTGGTCTATGCGCCGATCGCGCACATGGTCTGGAGTGGTGACGGCGCGCTGATGTGGGACTGGGGCGTGCTGGACTTCGCCGGCGGCACCGTGGTGCACATCAACGCCGGTATCGCCGGCCTGGTCTGCTGCCTGGTGCTGGGCAAGCGCAAGGGCTACCCGACCACGCCGATGGCCCCGCACAACCTGGGCTACACCCTGATGGGCGCGGCCATGCTGTGGATCGGCTGGTTCGGCTTCAACGCCGGCTCCGCCGCCGCGGCCAACGGTACCGCCGGCATGGCCATGCTGGTGACCCAGATCGCCACCGCCGCCGCCGCCCTGGGCTGGATGTTCGCCGAGTGGATCTTCCACGGTAAGCCAAGCGCGCTGGGTATCGCCTCGGGCGTGGTCGCGGGCCTGGTGGCCATCACCCCGGCAGCCGGCACCGTCGGCCCGATGGGCGCCCTGGTGATCGGCCTGGTGTCGGGTGTGGTCTGCTACTTCTGCGCCACCAGTCTCAAGCGCAAGCTGGGCTATGACGACTCCCTCGATGCCTTCGGCGTGCATGGCATCGGCGGCATCGTCGGCGCCCTGCTCACCGGCGTGTTCGCAGCGCCGGCCCTGGGCGGCTTCGGCGCGGTGACCGACATCGCCGCGCAGTTCTGGATCCAGGCCAAGGGCGTGATCTTCACCGTGGTCTATACCGCCATCGTCACCTACGTGATCCTCAAGGTGCTGGACCTGGTGATGGGCCTGCGGGTCAGTGACGAAGAAGAGTCGGTCGGCCTCGACCTGGCTCAGCACAACGAGCGCGGCTACAACCTGTAATCGCGACGCTGGAAAACTTGCCCGGTTCGCCGGGCATTTTTTTGCCTGTAGTTTGCCGTTTTGCAGCGGGCAAACGGTTTCTCTGTCCTGTTCGCGACCTGGGTCGAAAACTTACAAGTCATTGGGCGTTTCTGGTGCTTTGCTTTTTCTCCGAGCGCGCTAGAATGCGCGCCGAAGGGTGTGAGGCGAGGACGCCGCGCACTTGCGCCAGCCTTTGCTAGGCTTGCCAATAGCCTGTGGCCAGCAAGGGCTCAAAAATTTTGTCAGGCCTTGCCAGGAGCAGGGCCTGCAGGGTGCCGGGCCCCCCATGAGGGGGTGGACACCCAGGGCAGTGGCCAATCCACGGCCAGTTGAATTTTCACTGGTGGCTGCCGGTCTACGGCTGCACCGGTCTATAACTAACCTGCTTTTCGCAAGTCATGAGGTAGAACATGAGCGACGACGATCTGGAAAATGACGACCTCGAAGTAGGCGACGAAGACGAGGGTGATGAAGGCCTCGAAGCAGCGGCTGACGACGGCGCGGAAGACTCCGGCGACGACGACAGCAGCCCGGCACCCGCTGCCAAGGGCAAATCCAAGGCGGCAGTCTCGGTAGACGAGATGCCGAGCATGGAAGCCAAGCAGAAAGAGCGCGATGCGCTGGCCAAGGCGATGGAAGAGTTCCTGTCGCGCGGTGGCAAGGTGCAGGAAGTGGAGGCCAACGTGGTCGCCGATCCGCCCAAGAAGCCGGACAACAAGTACGGCAGCCGCCCTATCTGAGTGGCTGAACGCAAAAAAGCCCGCCGTCGCTGCGGGCTTTTTTGTGGGCGTCGACTGTTAGTCAGACCAACGTGGGAGCGGGCTTGCCCCGCGATGGCGGTTTGGCGCTGATACCGCCATCGCGGGGCAAGCCCGCTCCCACGAAAAACCTATTTGGCTGCAGAGTGCAAAGCCCGGTCAGCGCCAGCGCGCGAGCACGTCGGGCAACTGCGACAGCCGCTGGATCTCCGCATCCGGCGCCCGCTCGCCACTCCAGGGCTTGTGCTGCGGGTTGAACCACACCGCGCGCAGCCCGGCGCGCTGGGCCCCGGCGATGTCGTCGCCCGGGTGGTCGCCGATATGCACCGCTGCCCCGGCATCCGCTTCACCACGCTTCAGCGCTTCGAGGAACGGTGCCGGATCCGGTTTGCCGATGCCCAGGTCTTCGGCGCACAGCGCGAACTTGAAGTAGTCCGCCAGCCCCAGGCGGCGCACGTCGGCATTGCCGTTGGTGACCACGCCCAGGATGTAGTGGTGGCGCAGGATCTCCAGCACCGGCTGCACCTCGGGGAATACCTCCACCTGGTGCCGCGCATGCAGGAACACTTCGAAGCCTTCGTTGGCCAGCTCCTGGGCGTGCTTCTCGCTGTAGCCGACCTCTTCCAGGGCATGGAACAGCACCCGACGGCGCAGGGCGCTGATGCGGTGCTTGAGCCCCGGCTCGGCCTGTACCAGGCGTTCGCGGATGGCGAACAGGTGCTCGACCGGCACCCCGCCGAGAATCGGCGCGTTGGCTTCGAGCCAGTCGCGCAGGACGACTTCGGCGCTGGCGATGACCGGCGCGGTGTCCCACAGGGTGTCGTCCAGATCGAAAGTGATCAGCTTGATGCTCATGAGTCCGTGCCCTTGCTGCGTTTGGCCCGAGGGTGGGCGCTGTCGTACACCGCGGCCAGGTGCTGGAAGTCCAGGTGGGTATAGATCTGCGTGGTGCTGATGTCGGCGTGGCCGAGCATCTCCTGCACCGCGCGCAGGTCCTGGGACGACTCCAGCAGATGGCTGGCGAAGGAATGGCGAAGCATGTGTGGGTGCAGGTGCTGGCCGAGCTCGCGCTCGCCGGCGGCCTTGACTCGCAGTTGGATCGCTCGGGGGCCGAGGCGGTTGCCCTGGCGTGAGACGAACACCGCGCCGTCCCGTGGCCCGGCGATGCCACGCAGGCGCAGCCACTGCTGCAGCGCTTCGCGGGCCTTGCGTCCGACCGGCAGTACACGGCTCTTGCCGCCCTTGCCAAGCACTTGGACCAGCCCGGCGGCCAGGTCCAGGTGGTCGAGATCCAGGCCGGTCAGTTCCGACAGGCGCAGGCCCGAGGAGTAGAACAGCTCGAGAATGGCCTGGTCGCGGCGGGCGATGAAGTCGTCATCCACGCCGCCATCGAGCAGCTGCAGGGCACGGTCGGTATCGAGGGCCTTGGGCAGGCGCCGTTCGCCCTTGGGCGGCGACAGGCCGTCCGCCGGATCGTGCTGGCACTGGCCTTCGCGGTTGAGATAGCGGTACAGGCCGCGCACCGCCGAGAGCAGGCGTGCCAGGCTGCGTGAGGATTGGCCGTGGTGATGCTGGCGCGCCACCAGCTGGCGCAACTGTTGAACCTGCAACGCCTGCCAGCCGGCGATGCCTTGGGCGTTGCAGAATTCGATGACTTTATCGAGGTCGCGACGGTAGGCCAGCAGGGTGTGCTCGGACACCTGGCGCTCGTTGCGCAGGTGCGCGCAATAAGCCTCCAGCTGGCGTTCCATCAGCGCACCGAGCGCAACGTCTGGGTGAAGCGCGGCACCACGCGGCCAAGCACCTCGGCGATGTAGCTGAGGAACAGGGTGCCGACACTGCTCTTGTAGTGCTGTGGGTCGCGGCTGCCGATCGCCAGCACGCCGTGCAGGCCCTGGTACTCGAGGGCGGCCACGGCGCTGGAGCCGACTTCCTTGTGCTGCGCATCGCCGAACAGGAAGGCCAGTTCATGTTCGCGCAGGCTGCCGCTGATGGTCTTGCCGCCGCTGATCAGGCCGCCGATGGCTTGCTGCGCCTCGGCGCCCGACACCCAGCGCCCGACCGGCGCGGCATTTTCACCGAACAGGATCAGGCTGACGAAGGGCACCTGGAATTCCTGGCGCAGGCTGTCCTCGACCGCCATCACCACTTCTTCCAGGGTGCCGGCGTCGAGCAGGTCGAGGATCAGGCGCCGGGTCTTGTCGAACAGCCGGTCGTTGTCGCGGGCCACGTCCATCAGTTGCGACAGGCGGTGGCGCATCTCGATGTTGCGGTCACGCAGCAGCTTGAGCTGGCGCTCCACCAGCGACACGCTGTCGCCGCGCTGGTGGGGAATGCGCTGCTCGATCAGCAGCTCGTCGTGCTCGGCGAAGAAGGTCGGGTGGGCGCGCAGGTAGGCGATCACGGTTTCGACGTCGAGTTCGGGTGCAACGTTAGGCTGATCGGTCATGGCGGATACTCGCTTAGAAACGAACTTGTCCTTCAAAGACTCGGACGGCGGGGCCGGTCATCAGCACCGGCTGGCCTTGGCCGCTCCACTCGATGCTCAGACGCCCGCCTGGCAGGTCGATGGTCACCGGCGAGTCCATCCAGCCCTGACTGATCGCCGCCACGGCGGCGGCGCAGGCACCGGTGCCGCACGCCTGGGTTTCGCCGGCGCCGCGCTCCCACACGCGCAGGTTGGCGCGGTGGCGGTCGACGACCTGGATGAACCCGGCATTGACCCGCTGCGGGAAGCGCGGGTGATGTTCGATCTTCGGACCCAGCTCGTGGACCGGCGCGCTGCGAACGTCATCGACACGCAACACCGCGTGCGGGTTGCCCATGGACACTGCGGCGATCTGGTGCGCGCGGCCGTCGACTTCCAGCGTGTAGCTGCTCGCCTGCTCGTCGGCGACGAACGGGATCTCGCCCGGGGCGAAGCGTGGCGGGCCCATGTCGACGCAGATCTGGCCGTCGTTGCGCACGTCGAGCTCGATGATGCCGCCTTTGGTCTCGACGCGGATGCGCTTCTTGGCGGTCAGGCGCTTGTCCAGCACGAAACGGGCGAAGCAGCGTGCGCCATTGCCGCACTGTTCGACCTCGGAACCGTCGGCGTTGAAGATCCGGTAGCGGAAGTCCACCTCCGGATTGTTCGGCGCCTCGACGATCAGCAACTGGTCGAAGCCGATGCCAGTGTTGCGGTCGCCCCATTGCTTGGCGTGCTTGGGCTGGATGTGTGCGTGCTGGCTGACCAGGTCGAGGACCATGAAGTCATTGCCCAGCCCGTGCATCTTGGTGAAACGCAGCAGCATGGGCTTACTCCGGCAGCAGGCTTTCGCCAGCGAAAAGTTCGGCGATGGTCTCGCGGCGGCGCACTTCGAAGGCTTGATCGCCGTCGACCAGCACTTCGGCGCAACGGCCACGGGTGTTGTAGTTCGAGCTCATGACGAAACCATAGGCGCCCGCGGACTGCACGGCCAGCAGGTCGCCCTCGGCCAGGTCCAGTACGCGGTCCTTGCCCAGGAAGTCGCCGGTCTCGCAGATTGGCCCGACCAGGTCATAGACGCGGCCTGTGCCCGCGCGTGGCTTGACCGCGCTGATCCCCATCCAGGCCTGGTACAGCGCCGGGCGGATCAGGTCGTTCATTGCCGCGTCGATGATGGCGAAGTCCTTGTGTTCGGTGTGCTTGAGGTATTCCACGCGGGTCAGCAGCACGCCGCCGTTGGCGACGATATAGCGGCCCGGCTCGAACACCAGGGCCAGGTCGCGGCTGCCAATGCGTTCGCGAATGGCCTTGATGTAGTCGGCCAGCACGGGCGGCTGCTCGTCGCGATAGCGCACGCCGACACCGCCGCCGAGATCGAGATGACGCAGGTGGATACCGCACTCGGCCAGGCGATCGACCAGCACCAGCAGGCGGTCGAGGGCATCGAGGAAGGGCTCGACGGTGGTCAGCTGCGAGCCGATGTGGCAATCGACACCGATCACGTCCAGGTTCGGCAGCTGCGCGGCGCGCACGTAGATGGCCTCGGCGTCGGCAATGGCGATGCCGAACTTGTTCTCTTTGAGACCGGTGGAAATGTACGGATGGGTGCCGGCGTCGACGTCCGGGTTCACTCGCAGCGACACCGGGGCCGTCTTGCCCATTTCGGCGGCAACGACCTGGAGGCGCTCGAGCTCGTCGGTGGACTCGACGTTGAAGCAGTGCACGCCGACTTCCAGGGCGCGGCGCATGTCTTCACGGGTCTTGCCAACCCCGGAGAACACCACGCGATCGGCGCGGCCACCGGCGGCCAGGACGCGCTCCAGCTCACCGCCGGAGACGATGTCGAAGCCCGCGCCGAGACGCGCCAGAAGGTTCAGCACGCCCAGGTTGGAGTTGGCCTTGACCGCGAAGCAGACCAGGTGCTCGACCCCTTGCAGCGCGTCGGTGTAACTGCGGTACTGGGCCTCGATGTGAGCGCGCGAGTACACGTAGGTGGGCGTGCCGAAACGTTCGGCGATCGCCGTCAGGGCCACCCCTTCCGCGAACAGCTCGCCGTCGCGGTAGTTGAATGCGTCCATGGGATTTCCTTACTGCGCGGGCGACTCTTCTAGCTGCTCTTGCGGCTGCTCCAGCACCGGTTGCGGCTGGACAGGCTTGGCATGCTGGTGCGATTTGCGCGGACCTTTACCGTCCTTGCCGTCTTCGGGCAGGTACAGGGGGCCTTTCTGACCGCAGGCCGAAACGAGGCAGGCAACCGCGACCAGCGCCGCGAGCGAGGAAATCAGGCGTTTCATGGGTGAAATCCTTGGAAATATGCAGTATTGCGGCCGAGTATACCCAGCGGCTACCTGATTGCCTATGCAAGGGGCGCCCCCGCTCGGCGGGGCTGGGCGACCGAAGGGCATGCGGCTTTTTCTTACAGCTATTAGCTTGTAGCTTGAGGCGTTCGCCCTTATCGTGCCCGCCTTGCCTGTAACGCAGTCATTTTTCGAGGTCCCTGCAATGAGTTTGAGCGAAGCGCGTTTCCACGATCTGGTCGACGCGACCCAACAGGCCCTGGAAGACCTGTTCGACGAAAGCGGCCTGGATCTGGACATGGAGAATTCCGCCGGTGTGCTGACCGTCAAGTTCGACAACGGCAGCCAGCTGATCTTCAGCCGCCAGGAGCCGCTGCGCCAGCTGTGGCTGGCCGACCGTTCCGGTGGTTTCCACTTCGACTACGACGAAGAGAGCGGCAAGTGGGTGTGCGAGAAGAGCGAAGAGCTGCTGGGCGAGATGCTCGAGCGCATCGTCTGGGAGCGGGCCGGCGAGAAGCTGGACTTCGACGAGATCTGAGATGAGCGACCTGCCCCGGCCACCCAAGCCGCTCTACAGCAACGTGAGCCCGGCGGTGCCGTCACCTTGTATCAGCATATGTCGGCTGGATGAGCACAAGGTCTGCACCGGCTGCCACCGGCATGTCGAGCATATCCGCGAATGGCGCTCGGCCGATGACGAGCGGCGCCGGCAGATCTGCCGCGAGGCGCTGGCCCTGAAAACGCGGGCATCGGCATAGGCACAACGAAGGTGTGGGCTTGAGTATTTGCCTCGCTGTGGTAGTGTCAGGGTCTGCGTCGATGACGCCACAGCATTTCACAAACCCCGCCCTTGGGCGGGGTTTTGCTTTATCTGCCTGTTGAAAATTGCCTGTTCAAAGGAGTCTGACTGGATCATGAGCACCAAGCCTTCCCTCATCCTCACCCGCTTGGACGTGCAGCGTCTCGAGCGCCTGCTCGACGACCTCGATGAAAGCACCCCGGGTGTGCTCGCCCTGCAGGATGAGCTGGACCGTGCCGAGCAGGTGGTCGGGCATGAAGAGGTGCCGGCCGGCGTGGTGACCATGAATTCACGGGTGCACTGCCGCGAGAGTGCCAGCGGCAAGGACTACCACCTGACCCTGGTGTATCCGAAGGATGCTGGCCCGGAAGGCAATGTCTCGATCCTTGCGCCGATCGGCTGCGCGCTGCTGGGCCTGTCGGTAGGCGACCAGATCGACTGGCCGGCACCGGGCGGCAAGACCCTCAAGCTCGAATTGCTGGCGGTCGAGTACCAGCCGGAGGCGGCAGGGGATTTCGATCTCTGATGCTGCGTGGGTTCCCTGTAGGAGCGGCCTTGTGTCGCGACAGGGCTGCGCAGCAGCCCCGGCAGTTTTACATGATGCGAAGATCCTGGGGCCGCTTCGCAGCCCTTTCGCGACACAAGGCCGCTCCTACAGGGGCCTATGAACGCCGAGAAAATCAGGGCTCCAGCCGCGCCTGCAACTGCTCCAGCCCGTCGTTGAGCGCCTGCTCCAGCTCACGCTTGTAGCGCAGGTACAGGCTGGTGGAGCCCTGCTCGTCCTCCAGCAGCTCGGACAGGTCGAGGTCAGTGATGTAGCAGCGGTAATTGCCGCTGCTGCGGCGCTGGCGGAGGATCTGCCGGGCGACCGCAGCATACAGCTGGTCGCCATGCTCCAGTTCGGAGAACTCCTGCTGGTCGCAATAGAGCGTGACGTGCACCCCTTCGCCCGCGCCGGCCTGGAGGATCGCCTGGACCTCGTAGTACGCCTGGGCGTGGCTGTCCTGTGGTGTCGGACGAGGCTCCAGGCTGCGTGCCTTGCCCGGCCCGGAGGGCAGCAACTGGTAGTAGAGGATGTCCAGCGACGCCTGCTGCAGGCTGTCCAGGGGCAGCTGCGCGTCGCGGCGCATCACCATCGATTGCAGGAAGCGCTGCAGTGGCAGCAGCAGGTGGCGTTCGTCCTGCAGGGGGAGGCGCTGCCGCCAGAGCGCGTTGTGCTCGTCCAGCACGTATAGCTCGGCCCAGCCGTCGAGCAGGCGGTAGAACACCTGGATGCAGCGAGGTTGGCCCTGGGCTAGCAGCAGTGGCAGGTCATGATCCAGCAGGGCCTGGGCATCCAGGTGCAGTGGGCTGTAGCGGCTGCGTTCTTCGCCGAGCGCATCGAGCAGCGCGTTGTGGTCGTCGAGGCTGGCCAGGGTGACCAGTCCTGGCTGCAGGTCGAAGATGTGCGTGTACTGGGCCACCTGCAGCAGGTAGCGCTGATTCGGGCTCTGGTCGAGCAGGCGTTGCGTGGTGTCGAAGATTTCCTCGACCCGCTGGCCGATGGCCTGGGCGCGATTGTGGCAGAAGCAGCGCACCCGGACCCGCGGTCGCTGGCTGCGCTGGCCGAGGGCGTTGAGGTGATCACGCAGGCAGCGCACCAGTGCATGCTCGCCGTCGTAGCGCTGCACCAGCACTTCATTCCAGCTGTTGAGGGTGATCTGGTCGAGGGTCAGCACCAGGTTTTCGCGCACGCCGGCGTAGCTCAGCGAGTCGGTGCGCTCGGTGGTCATCAGGATGTTCAGGTCGCGATGCTGGCGCAGCGGATCTACGCCGACATTGACCAGCAGCAGGATCTCGTCGGCGACGCTTGGCTGTAGCAGGCGCACCTCGCCGACCGTTTCCAGCGGTAGCGCAATGCTCTGCTGCAGGCTGCCGAGCAGGTTGAACAGCTCGAACTCGCTCAGGTCGCTGGCGCCCGGATGCAGGGCCAGGCGCGTGCTGCTGTCGATCACGCCATTGCGGTGCGCCCAGGCAAGCAGCTCGAGCAGCTCCCGGCAACGTTTGAGCGGGCTGAAATGCTCCCACTCGTGGACCCCCAGGTTGCCGTTGTACAGGCCCCAGTGGTACGTGCCTGGCTCCTTGCGATTGGGCGATTGCACCAGGGTGAGGGTGTCTTCGGCCAGGTCCGGGGCAATGCCTGGGTTGATCACCTCGACTTTGCCGGCGCGGCGTTCGAAGGCGGCATACAGGCGCCGACCAAGCACGTTGAGGTCGCGCTGGTCGGCGCGGCTGTTGGCGTTCTGCAGGCGGGCGAATTGGGTGAGGAAGCGGTAGCTGTGGTTCAGCTCGGCCACCAGCTCGCGGCGCTCGACCGCCACCTGGCGCACCTTCCACTGGCTGCGACTGTCGAGCAGGGCCAGCTGGCGCTCGTCCCAGCCCCACTCCTCGGTCAGGCGTGCGAGCAGCTGGCGTTGCCAGCCGCCACTGCGGGCGCGGCCCGGATCGCCGAGCTTCTTGTTCACCTTGAGGTACAGGCTGCGCCGCACCAGCTCCAGGCGCGCCGGCTCGCCGCGCTGCAGCAGGTAGCGTTCGATGCGGCGATAGACCATCACGTAGGGATCGAGCTCGTCCAGGTCCAGCTGGTTGGCGAACACGGCCTGCTTGTAGTCCAGGCTCAGGCAGCGCACGTCCGGGTGCTCGCTGGCGTAGGCCTCGGTGAGCAGCAGCTTGAGCAATGACTTGTAGGGCGAGTCGATGCCCTTGAACAACTGCCACAGCCCGGCCCCGACGAACTCGCTTGGCGGGATGTGCGCCAGGTGGCCGAGGTCGAGGTCGTCCTGGGGGCGGATGAAACGCTTGGAGAGCAGCGTCTGGGTGTAGTCGCGATAGTTGTGTTCCTGATAGACCGGCACCAGCCACCACAGCGGTGTGCGTCCGGCCAGCCAGATGGCGGTGCGGTAGAACTCGTCGAGCAATAGATAATGCTGGGTGGTGCCGCAGTCGTCGGAACTGAGCTGGCTGTCGCGCTCGCCCTGGACGAAGCCCTGGGGCTCGATCAGGAAGAAATGCGCCTCGGCGCCCTGGCTCGCGGCCCATGCCTCGAGCAGTTGGCATTTGCGCCGCAGCTCGGCCAGCGCTTGCTCGTCCAGCTCGGGTGCGTGGCAGACCCACAGGTCCATATCGCTCTGTTCGGCCTGGGCCAGGGTGCCGAGGCTGCCCATCAGGAACAGGCCGTGGATTGGCTGCGGCGGATTGCCGTGGCGCGCCTTGTAGGTGAAGGAGCGGGTCAGGCGCTGGGCTTCGGCCAGCAGGTCGCTGTCGGGTTCGAAGCCGGATACGCCGGCGGGGGTGGTGCCCGAGACATAGCCCGGCAGCAGCGGGTGATTGACGTGGAAGAACAGTGGCAACAGGGTGAGGACCTGCTGCTGGCGCGTGGACAGCCCTTCCATCGCTCGTGCCAGGCGGCCCTGGTTGATCTTCAAAAAGCGCGCGCGCAGCTTGGACAGCTCCTTGCGGTCGATGCCTTGGTCGATATCGGGGCGGATTTCATGGGGGTGGTTCATTGCGCACTCAGGCAGGCCGGGAGGAGCATTGGCGAGTTTAGCCTGAGTGGGGCGGTCGGATAAGAGGCTGGTGGCTTTTTGACGTCAGATTTATAGCGCGCGTCTGCGGCAGATGGCGAGGCAAGCCCGCTCCCACGGGGTGTGAGAGCGGGCTCGGCGAATCAGGCTGGCTGCGGGGTCTTGAGGATGGTCAGGAGCAGCTGGACGCTTCCGGCGGCATCGTTGCCCAGGCTGGTGAGGTAGCCACCATCAGGCTGGTCGGTGAGCTCTTTGTCGTACAGGCGCTGGGCGGCGGCAATCAGGGCGGGGGAGGCGCTGCTGCCAACCTTGATGCCTTCCTGATGACTGTCCAGGTTGAACAGGGCAAGCACTTCCAGTTCGGCGATCAGTTCCGGGGTGAAGGACATGGGCTACTCCTGACTTCGAGACAAGGATGGAAGTCAGGAGTGTAGTCAGGTTTATTCGATGTCGCCTTGATCCGCCTCAGGTGGCAGCTCCGGCAGGGCGCGCAGGGCGGTTTCATACCATTCGGTGTCGAACGGGCGGTCTTCGTCGAGCATGGCGTCGATCTCGATGGCCAGCACATGGGCCATGAGGTTGAGGATGTCCTCGCGCTCGTAGCCGACCAGGGTCAGCTTGTTGAAGGTGGCCTTGGCCGCTGGCGGCTCGCCGCTTTCGATCTGGTTCTCGATGGCCTGGGTCAGTGTCGCCTCGGCGAAGTCTTCGTCGTCATTGTCGATGTCGGTGGGCTCGCTCATGGCGTTACTCCTGTGGTGGGAGGCACAGTGTGCCACGCCTGTGCTGGCAATGCCCGGTCATCGATGCCGGGCATGGAACTGGCCAAGGGTGGGGAAGGGGGCTATAAAAGCCGGGCCATCCCCACACGGCCTTGGAGGCTGTCTCAATGCTCAAGCTTCATGGATTCGCGGTCAGCAACTACTACAACATGGTCAAGCTGGCCTTGCTGGAGAAAGGCGTGCCCTTCGAAGAGGTGCCGTTCTTTGGCGGCCCAGCCCCCGAGGCCCTGGCCAAAAGCCCGCGCGGCAAGGTGCCGGTGCTGCAGACCGAGCACGGTTTCATCAGCGAGACCGGGGTCATCCTCGACTACATCGAGCAGACCCAGCCGGGCAAGGCGCTGCTGCCGGCCGATGCCTTCGGGCAGGCCAAGGTGCGCGAGCTGCTGCGGGAAATCGAGCTGTATATCGAGTTGCCGGCGCGTACCTGCTACGCCGAGGCGTTCTTCGGCGCGGCGGTGGAACCGCTGATCAAGGAGCGGGCGCGGGCGGATCTGCTGGCGGGCTTCGCCACCCTCAAGCGTAACGGGCGGTTCCAGCCTTACGTGGCCGGTGAGCAACTGACCATCGCCGACCTGATGTTCTGCTTCTCGGTCGACCTGGCGTGCGCGGTGGGCAAGAAGGTGCTGAACATCGACTTCCTGGCGGACTTCCCGGAAGCGCGGGCGCTGTTGCAGCTGCTGGGCGAGAACCCGCACATGGCGCGGATCGTGGCGGACAAGGATGCGGCGATGCCGGCGTTCCTCGAAATGATCAAGAACAAGCGCTGAAGGTCTGAAAAGGGGGGCTGCCTTGCAGCCCATTCGCGGGCAAGCCCGCTCCCACAGGGATTTGCACATTCCCTGTGGGAGCGGGCTTGCCCGCGAACGAGGGCGCAGCCCTCGCGATACAGCTTAACGCGAAGCCAGCAGGGCCTTGCCGCGAACCACTGCCGCGCGCACCTGGGCCGGCGCGGTGCCGCCGATGTGGTTGCGGGCATTCACCGAACCTTCCAGGGTCAGCACGGCGAACACATCCTGCTCGATCTGGTCGCTGAACTGGCGCAGCTCGTCCAGGCTCATCTCCGCCAGGTCCTTGCCGGTATCGACGCCGTACTTCACCGCATGGCCGACGATCTCGTGGCAGTCACGGAACGGCAGGCCACGGCGCACCAGGTAGTCGGCAAGATCCGTGGCAGTGGAGAAGCCGCGCAGCGCCGCCTCGCGCATGATCGCGTGCTTGGGCTTGATCGCCGGGATCATGTCGGCGAAGGCACGCAGCGAGTCGCGCAGGGTGTCGGCGGCGTCGAACAGCGGCTCCTTGTCTTCCTGGTTGTCCTTGTTGTAGGCCAGCGGCTGGCCTTTCATCAGGGTCAGCAGGCCGGTCAGGGCGCCGAACACACGGCCGCTCTTGCCGCGCACCAGCTCGGGTACGTCAGGGTTCTTCTTCTGCGGCATGATCGAGCTGCCGGTGCAGAAGCGATCGGGCAGGTCGATGAACTGGAACTGCGCGCTGGTCCACAGCACCAACTCTTCGGAGAAGCGCGACAGATGCATCATGGCAATGCTGGCGGCGGCGCAGAACTCGATGGCGAAGTCACGGTCCGAAACGCCGTCCAGCGAGTTGCCGGCCACGGCTTCGAAGCCCAGCAGCTTGCAGGTCAGTTCGCGGTCGATCGGGTAGGTGGTGCCAGCCAGCGCGGCGCTGCCCAGGGGCATGCGGTTGGCGCGCTTGCGGCAGTCCACCAGGCGCTCGTAGTCGCGGCTGAGCATTTCGAACCAGGCCAGCAGGTGGTGGCCGAAGGTGACCGGCTGGGCGGTCTGCAGGTGGGTGAAGCCGGGCATGATGGTCTCGGCTTCGCGCTCGGCCTGCTCCAGCAGGCCTTTCTGCAGGCGGGTGATCTCGCCCAGGATCACGTCGATCTCATCGCGCAGCCACAGACGAATGTCGGTGGCCACCTGGTCGTTGCGGCTGCGGCCGGTGTGCAGCTTCTTGCCGGTGATGCCGATGCGGTCGGTCAGGCGCGCCTCGATGTTCATGTGCACGTCTTCCAGATCGACGCGCCAGTCGAAGGTACCGGCCTCGATTTCGCCCTGGATGGTCTTCAGGCCATCGACGATCGCGTCACGCTCGGCCTCGCTGAGCACGCCGACCTGCGCCAGCATGGTGGCGTGGGCGATCGAACCCATGATGTCGTGGCGGTACAGGCGCTTGTCGAAGTCGACCGAGGCGGTGAAACGGGCGACGAAGGCGTCGACGGGTTCACTGAAGCGGCCGCCCCAGGACTGATTGGTCTTGTCGGTGCTCATGGATTCACTCGTTGAAGGCGTGAACGGAAAAAGTGGCGCCGATCATAGCAGGGTTGCGCCCAGCGCCGCAGGGCGCTGGTCGTGAGAATCGTCCGATAGCGAAGGGGTGCGGCATATTCATCGATTGAACGGCAGTGTTCCACGGACCGTCTACAGTTGGACAAAGGGCTGGCGGTGAATCTGCCAGGCCAGTGAATCTTTGGCCTTCGCACCGGTCTGTAGCGTGACCGCGTTTCGGTCGTCCCACATTTGTCTACGCTATACCCGTGCGAGACTCACTCAGGAATCCAGCGCAATTATGAATGTCCTGATCGTTGATGATGAACCCCAGGCCCGCGAGCGACTGAGCCGGCTGCTCGGCGAGCTGGAGGGCTACACCGTGTTGGAGCCCAGCGCCACCAACGGCGAGGAGGCCCTGGCCCTGATCGAAAGTCTGAAACCCGACGTGGTGCTGCTGGATATCGGCATGCCGGGCCTCGATGGCCTGCAGGTCGCCGCCCGGCTGTGCGAGCGCGAGTCGCCGCCGGCGGTGGTGTTCTGCACCGGCGATGACGAATACGGTTCGGAGGCGTTCAGGGACAGCACCCTGAGCCATGTCGTGAAGCCCATCCAGGGCCAGGCCCTGCGCGATGCCCTGCGCCGCGCGGAAAAACCCAGCCGCGTGCAACTGGCGGCGCTGACCCGTCCGGCCTCTGACCCCGGCGGCGGCCCACGCAGCCATATCAGTGCGCGCACGCGCAAGGGCATCGAGCTGATCCCCATCCCGCAAGTCATCTATTTCATCGCGGACCACAAATACGTCACCCTGCGCCATGAGGCCGGTGAAGTGCTGCTCGACGAACCGCTCAAGGCCCTGGAGGACGAGTTTGGCGAGCGCTTCGTGCGCATTCATCGCAACGCGCTGGTTGCTCGTGAGCGCATCGAACGGCTGCAGCGCACGCCGCTGGGGCATTTCCAGCTTTACCTGAAGGGCCTGGAGGGCGATGCCCTGACCGTCAGCCGCCGGCATGTGGCCGGGGTACGCAAGATGATGCAGAGCCTGCACTGAGGGTGTCCGCACAAAACTGTGATTCTGCTCGGCCCTTGTAGGAGCGGCCTTGTGTCGCGATAGGGCCGCAAAGCGGCCCCAGGGTTTCAGCGACGATGCTTGAATTGCTGGGGCCGCTGTGCGGCCCTATCGCGACACAAGGCCGCTCCTACACCAGGCCGTGCCTGAGCTATTGATCCGTATCTGCAAGCGATACTGACGATGCTGTTATCATCGGCGGTATTTCTCTGGATCGGGGCGTTTCATGTCCACTCGCGAAATCCGCATTGCCACCCGTAAAAGTGCCTTGGCCCTGTGGCAGGCCGAATACGTCAAAGCCCGCCTGGAACAGGCCCATCCCGGCATCCGGGTGAGTCTGGTGCCGATGGTCAGCCGTGGCGACAAGTTGCTCGATGCGCCGCTGGCGAAGATCGGCGGCAAGGGCCTGTTCGTCAAGGAGCTGGAAACCGCCCTGCTCGACGACGAGGCCGACATCGCCGTGCATTCGATGAAGGACGTGCCCATGGACTTCCCCGACGGCCTGGGCCTCTACTGCATCTGCGAGCGGGAAGACCCGCGCGACGCCTTCGTTTCCAACACCTTCGCCAGCCTCGAGGCCTTGCCGGCCGGCAGCATCGTCGGCACCTCCAGCCTGCGCCGCCAGGCCCAGTTGCTGGCCCGGCGCCCCGATCTCGAAATTCGCTTCCTGCGCGGCAACGTCAACACCCGCCTGGCCAAGCTCGATGCCGGTGAGTACGACGCCATCATTCTTGCCGCCGCCGGCCTGATCCGCCTCGGTTTCGAAGACCGCATCACCTCGAGCATCAGCGTCGAGGACAGCCTGCCGGCCGGTGGCCAGGGCGCGGTGGGCATCGAGTGCCGTAGCGCCGACAGCGAGATCCACGCCTTGCTGGCGCCACTGCACCATGTCGACACCGCCGACCGGGTGGTGGCCGAGCGGGCGCTGAACAAGCACCTCAACGGCGGCTGCCAGGTGCCGATCGCCTGCTACGCGGTGCTCGAAGGCGAGCAGCTGTGG
Source organism: Pseudomonas sp. microsymbiont 2 (assembly GCF_054788395.1). NCBI lineage: Bacteria > Pseudomonadati > Pseudomonadota > Gammaproteobacteria > Pseudomonadales > Pseudomonadaceae > Pseudomonas > Pseudomonas sp. microsymbiont 2. Next base: position 5,717,891 of record NZ_CM139112.1, on the reverse strand, counting down.
CTGCGCGGCCTGGTTGGCCAGCCCTCCGGCGGTACCTTGCTGGTGGCCGAGGCCCGGGCGCCGCGTACCGATGCCGAGCGCCTGGGCGTGCGGGTCGCCGAAGACCTGCTCGGGCAGGGCGCCGAGGCGATCCTCAAGGAAGTCTATGGCGAGGCCGGCCACCCGTGAGCCCCTGGCGCCTGCTGCTGACGCGCCCTGAACAGGACTGCGCGGCGCTGGCGCAGACGCTGGCCGCTGCCGGCATCGCCAGCGCTAGCCTGCCGTTGCTGACTATCGAGGCGATCGCGCCGGACCCGGCGCAGTTGAAGCGCCTGCGCTCGATTGGCGAGGCCCAGGCGATCATCGTGGTGAGCAAGTCTGCGGCTCGCCTGCTGCTCGAGCAGCTCGCCCAGGCAGGCGTGACGCCGCCGCGCGAAGGCTGGTTCAGCGTGGGCGAGGCGACGGCGCGAATCCTCCAGGAGCAAGGGTTGCAGGTGAGCTTCCCGGCGACCGGCGACGACAGCGAAGCCCTGCTCGAACTGCCGGCCCTGGGGGCGTCGCTCGCTGTGCCAGCACCCCGGGTGCTCATCGTTCGAGGCCTCGGAGGTCGCGAACTGCTGGCCGAGCGTCTTGCCGAGCAAGGTGCTAGTGTCGATTATCTGGAACTGTATCGCCGCTGCCTGCCGGATTATCCGGCCAATGCCCTCGTCCAGCGCATTGCGGGGGAACGCCTCAATGGCCTGGTGGTCAGCAGTGGGCAGGGGCTTGAACACTTGCACCGCCTGGCGGGCGCGGACTGGCCGAGGCTTTGCCGCTTGCCGCTGTTCGTGCCCAGCCCTCGGGTGGCCGAGCAGGCCCGTGCGCTCGGGGCGAAAGAAATTGTGGATTGTCGTGGCGCCAGCGCCGCGGCCTTGCTGGCAGCCGTGCAGCGAACCGCTGCGCCTGCCCCTTAAGGCGCTAAGCTAGAGAGCGATGCGCCACCATGCAAAGGATGGATACGTGAGCGAAACTGTCTTGTCCAACACCGAACAGCCCTCGGCGCCTGAGGCGCCGCAATCCAACGCCGCCAACCCCGCCCGACGCTCCGGCAATGGCTTGGCGCTGCTGGCCCTGCTGCTGGGCGCCGCCGGCGTCGCGGTCGGCGGCTGGGGCGTCTGGCAAGTACGTCAACTGCAAGGCAGCGAGCAAGGCCAGGGCGAGCACCTGCAAGCCCTCAACCAGCGCGCCGACGCGTTGCAGCAGCGCGAGCAGCAACTCAGCGCGCAACTGGCCAGCCTGCCGGCGGCCAGCGAACTGGAGGACCGTCGCCGGCTGGTGGCGCAGTTGCAGGGTGATCAGCAGCGTCTGAGCCAGCGCCTGGAAACCGTGCTCGGTGAAAGCCGCAAGGAGTGGCGCCTGGCCGAGGCCGAGCACCTGCTGCGCCTGGCGACCCTGCGCTTGTCGGCCTTGCAGGACATCGCCAGCGCCAAGGCGCTGGTCGAGGGAGCCGACGAGATCCTGCGCGAGCAGAGCGACCCCGGCGCCTTCGCCGCCCGCGAACAGCTGACCCGCAGCCTGGCGACGCTCAACAGCACCCAGCAGCCGGACCGTACCGGACTGTTCCTCAAACTGGCCGCCCAGCGTGAGCTGGTCCAGCAGCTCAGCGCCCAGTCGCCGGAGTTCGACAGCAAGGCCGACGCCATGGGCGCGCTGACCGCCGACGGCGACGGCGCCAGCCGCTGGTCGCAGTGGTGGGCCGAGATATCCAAGTACTTCCAGGTCGAGTTCAATGCCGATGACAACGTGCGCCCGCTGCTTTCCGGGCAGTCGCTCAACCAGCTGCGCCTGGCCTTGAGCCTGACCATCGAGCAGGCCCAGTGGGCGGCGCTCAATGGCGACGCCAAGGTCTATGCCCAGGCGCTGGACGACGCGCGCAGCGTGCTGCTGGCCAACTTCAACCCGGACAACCCACAGAGCAAGGCGATGCTCGACAGCCTCAACCAGCTGGCCGAGCAACCGGTGTCGGTGGTCACTCCCGACCTGAGCGAGAGCCTGGCCGCGGTGCAGGCCTATATCCAGCGTCGTGACCTGCCGGCTGCCGCCGAGGGGAGCAAGCCATGAAGCGCGTCTACCTGCTGGCGGTGCTGGCGATCGTGATCGCCGCGGCGCTGGGCATCGCCATCGCCAAGCACAGCGGCTACGTGCTGATCGCCTATGGCGGTTTCCGCTATCAGTCCGGGCTGTGGGCGGCGCTGGGGGCGTTGGCGGGAATCATCCTGCTGCTGCTTTTGCTGCGCTACCTGGTCGGCCTGGTGCTGACCTCCTCCGGGGTGGTCAATCCGTGGTCGCGGCGCAATCGCAGCCGGCGAACACGCATCGCTGTCGAGCAGGGCCAACTGGATCTCGCCGAAGGCCGCTGGGCCAGCGCCCAGCGTCATCTGCAGCGCGCAGCCGAGGCCGATCGCCAGCCATTGCTGTACTACCTTGGCGCCGCCCGCGCGGCCAACGAGCTGGGCCGCGTCGAAGAGCGCGACAACCTGCTCGAACGTGCCCTGGAGCGCCAGCCCCAGGCCGAGCTCGCGATCGCCCTCACGCATGCCCAGTTGCAAATGGACCGTGGCGAGAGCGAGGGCGCGCTGGAAGCGCTGCAGGCCATGCAAGAGCGCCACCCGCACAATGCACAGGTGCTGCGTTTGCTGCAGCGCCTGCACCTGGAGCATGGCGACTGGCCGGCGCTGATCCGTCTGCTGCCCGACCTGCGCAAGTACAAGGTGCTGCCGCCAGCCGAGCTGGCCGATCTGGAGCAGCGGGCCTGGGGGCAGAACCTCGGGCTGGCGGCGAGTCGTGGCGACGATGCGCAGACGGCGCGCCAGGGGCTCGAACGCGCCTGGCAGCAGTTGACCGCGGCCCAGCGCCAGGAGCCGCAACTGGTGTCGGCCTATGCCGAGCAACTGCGTCAGAGCGGCGCCCAGGGTGAAGCCGAACAGGTGCTGCGCGCGGCGCTCAAGCGCGGCTACGAAAGCCATCTGGCGCGCCTCTACGGCCTGGTGCGCGGCGACGATCCGGCGCGGCAGCTGCAAACCGCCGAGGGCTGGCTCAAGGATCACCCAGAGGACCCGAGCCTGCTGCTCACCCTCGGCCGACTGAGCTTGCAGAACCGCCTCTGGGGCAAGGCGCGCGACTACCTGGAAAGCAGCCTGCGTCTGGAGCGCAATCCGGAGGCCTGTGCCGAGCTGGCGCGCCTGTTGGCCGGGTTGGGTGAGACCGAGCGCAGCAACCAGCTGTTTCAGGAGGGTCTGGGGCTGTTGGATGAGCGCCTGCTGGCGTTGCCGCTGCCTGAGGGTGTCAGGGCCTGAGAGGGCATTGGGGCCGCCAGGCGGCCCCTGTCGTCAGCGCTGAAATCAGTCTTGCGGAATTTTCCTGCCTGCATGTCAGACTATTCCCGCTTTCAGTGAAATTGATTCGCTCCCCAATTAGCGACTTGTCCGCTCTGTAGCGCCTTGATACAAAGCGCTCCTTTCCTCTACCGTTTCAATCCACTTCCCCTCTCGCGGACATCCAATACTCATGTCGCTGGCCTGCTTGCGCAGCTTTTTCTTTCCCGCTTTCCTGGCATCGCTGGCGGTGCTGGCGGCCTCGTTTCGCCTCGAGTCGGTCGTCGGCCTGGTGCCTTGCGCACTATGTTTCAGCCAGCGCCTGATGCTGGGGCTCTACGCACTGGTGTGCCTGGCCTGCGCCATGCACGCTCCCGCTTCGCGAGGCCAGCGTGGCTATGCCTGGTCGGCGCTGTGCGTGGCGGCGGGCGGCGCGCTGCTGGCGGGGCGGCATGTCTGGTTGCAAGGCGATCCGCTGGCCGTCGATGGCTGCCAGCTGCCGTTGGGCTCGCTCATGCAACGTCCGCTGGGCGAGATGCTGCACCTGTTCCTGTTGGGCAGCCCCGACTGCGTGTCCATCAGCTGGAGTTTTCTCGACCTGACCTTGCCCGAGTGGAGCCTGTTGGCCTTCCTGCTGTTGGCGGCGCTGCCCCTGTCCTGGCTGGTGGCGTATCGTTTCCGCTACCACGCGGCAGTTTGATCCAGGGCAATGTGCCCGGTATTGCGCGACCAGCGGTGGGCAGGGCGGGGATTAAACGCTTGTATGAACTTTGTCTGCTGCGTACCTTGATGGGCAGGTCGCGCGGGAATAATCTCCCAGCACGCTTATCGAAAACACAACTGCTCGATGCCGTCTGCTGATGTCACTTTTGTGCCACGGTGTTGTGTCGCGAAGTGCAGCGGCATCTATCCAGAAGGGATGAGATCGCCATGCTCGATAGTTGCCAGAACGCCCAGGAACGCTGGGGCGGTGTTCACAAGCTGATCGATCGTTGGCTGGAGGAGCGCCAGGAGCTGGTGCACGCCTTCCGCGCCTTGCGCGATGCCAAGCCGGCCTTTGCCGACAAGGACAAGAACCGCGACTTCTGCGCGCTCCTGGTCGACTATGTCTCGGCCTGGCACTTCGAGGTCAGCGAGCAGTTGGTCAGCGAAGCCAAGGCCTTTGGCGACACCAAGGCTCTGGAACTGGCTACGCAGATCAATCCACGCATCGATGACAGCACCCAGATCGCGCTGGCCTTCAATGATCATTGCGAGAAGGGCGAGTGCACCGACCCTGAGCGTTTCGCCGATAAACTGGCCAAGCTAGGCGGCCTGCTGCGCGAACGCTTCGAGTTGGAGGACTGCCTCATCGAAGTGCTGCACACCGCGCACAAGGAAGAGGACGCGGTACAGGCCTGACTCAGTCGGCCACCGCCAGCAGTTCGATCTCGAATACCAACGGGGTGTAGGGCGCGATCAGGTCGCCCGCACCTTCCGCGCCATAGGCCTGTGCAGAAGGGATTACCAGCCGCCATTTCGATCCGGCCTTCATCTTCGGCAGGGCCACCTGCCAGCCCTCGATCACCGAGTCCAGCTTGAACCACTGTGGTTGCAGGTTCTGGTCGAACACCGTGCCATCCGGCAGCCTTCCCACGTAACGTACCTGCACGCTGCCAGTGGCCTTTGGTTGGGCGCCGTTGCCGCTGGCCAGCTCGCTGTAGAGGATGCCTTCGGGCAACGCGCGCACGCCGGCCTTGGCCCGCTCGCCGGCCATGAAGCGTTTTTCGCTGTTCAGCAATTTATCGACTTCGGCCTGCTCGGCGGCGGCATTGGCCTGTTGGTCATGTTGCTGGAGGATGGCCTGCATGCGTGATTTGTCGATCCGTGGCGGCTGGCCCTGGTAGGCCTGGCGCAGGCCCTCGACCAGCGCGTCCATTTGCAGGCCGGGTACTTCCGCGCGCAGCCGTTCACCCAGGCTGGAGCCGATGCTGTACGCAAGGTCATTGTCGTTGACGGGACTGGTTTCGGCGCTGGCCATTGGCAGATTGGCCGCCAGGCACAGGCCGAAAATCAGGTAACGGGGCATGGTCGACTCCTGCTGCAATGAGCGCGAAGTATGCCAGCCTTGTCGACGAATAATGCGTAAATATCAGCAACACATTAATCGGCAACTACACTTGTTTTCTGCTGCAAGACAACAACTTTGCCCAGGCATGCAACGCGGCGCTATCGAGACGGTCAACATGCCCTAGCGGCGGTAGCAGCAGAAGCATAGTATGAGCCGCACTCTCGTCAGCCAGGAGGTAAACCATGTCGGCCAAAAAGAAGCCAGTAAGTACGCCGTTGCACCTGCTCCAGCAACTTTCGGGCAGCCTGCTCGAACATTTGGAAGATGCCTGCTCCCAAGCGCTGGCGGATGCCGAGAAACTGCTGGCCAAGTTGGAAAAACAACGTGGCAAGGCGCAGGAAAAACTGCATAACGCGCGCTTGAAGTTGCAAGATGCCGCCAAAGCCGGCAAGGCCAAGGCACAAGGCAAGGCGCAAAAAGCCGCCGGTGAACTTGAACACCTGCTCGACGCTTTGAAAGATCGCCAGGCCCAGACCCGTACTTATATCCAGCAACTCAAGCGCGATGCCCAGGAGAGCCTGAAGCTGGCGCAAGGTGTCGGCAAGGTCCGCGAGGCCGCGGGCAAGGCACTGGATGCGCGTACCGTTGCACCGAAAGCGGCTGCCAAGCCTGCCGCGAAGCCAGCTGCCGCCAAGGCCCCGGCCAGGACCGCCGCCGCGAAACCAGCCGCCAAGTCTGCCGCGAAGCCGGCTGCGGCCAAGGCACCGGCCAGGACCGCCGCCGCGAAACCAGCCGCCAAGCCTGCCGCAAAACCGGCTGCGGCCAAGGCACCGGCCAGGACTGCCGCCGCGAAACCAGCCGCCAAGCCTGCCGCGAAACCGGCTGCGACCAAGGCCCCGGCCAGGACCGCCGCCGCGAAGCCCGCCGCCAAGCCTGCCGCGAAACCGGCTGCTGCCAAGGCCCCGGCCAAGACTGCCGCCGCGAAGCCCGCCGCCAAGCCTGCCGCGAAACCGGCTGCTGCCAAGGCCCCGGCCAAGGCTGCCGCTGCGAAACCAGCCGCCAAACCTGCCGCGAAGCCGGTTGCTGCCAAGGCCCCGGCCAAGCCCGCCGCCGCGAAGCCAGCCGCCAAGCCTGCCGCGAAACCGGCTGCCGCCAAGGCCCCGGCCAAGCCTGCCGCTGCGAAGCCAGCCGCCAAACCTGCCACGGTCAGCAAGCCCGTCGACAGCAAGCCAGCCACGCCGTCCGCCAGCACATCGGCGCCAGTGGCCAGCACCCCGGCCGCACCTGCCAGCACCCCGGCTCAGTCGCCGTCCTCGGCCTCCTGAAGCCTCTGTGCCGCGACGCGCAGCTGTTGCAGCGCGTCGTGGCTCCAGGCCTGGTCCGGCGCGAGCCGGGCCAGCCAATCCGCTCCAGTGTTCTCTCCGGCTGGCCAGCCTTCGGCCAGGTGCTGCAGGCGTTCCAGCAAGGCGCGCTCACTCTGCAGCTCCAACGCCTTCACCTGCTCACGCAACGCATCCAGCCGCGGATCCGTCGAGGCCTGCTCGCGCCACTGCCGGCGTAGCATACGCAAGGGGGTGACCACCTCTTGCTGCCATGGCCCGGCCAGTGCCTGCAAGGCCAGCACGCGCTGTGCGTCAGGCGCCACGCCACGCGCCTGCAGCCAAGTGCCGCACAGCAGCAGGCAAACGTCGCCACCCAACGCCTGGAGCGTCAGGCAGGCCGCTTCTACCCCCGGCCGCGCGTAGAGGGCCAGGGCATGTTTCCACAGGTCGGTGTGCATGGTTTCACTCACGCCAGTGATCGGCGAAGCTGGTAGACTCCGCGACCATCATGATCAGACTATCGAACCTCACTTTACAGCGTGGTCCGCAGCGCCTGCTAGAAGGCGCCGAGATGACCCTGCACGCCGGCCACAAAGCCGGCCTGATCGGTGCCAACGGCGCCGGCAAATCCAGCCTGTTCGCACTGCTGCGCGGTGAGCTGTCGCCCGACGCCGGCGACTGCCAGCTGCCCGGCGACTGGCGCATCGCCCACATGCGCCAGGAGGTCGATACCCTCGACCGCGTTGCCGTGGACTATGTGCTCGATGGCGACGCCCGCCTGCGCAAGGTCCAGGCCGAGCTCGCCGCCGCCGAGCAGGCCCACGATGGCACCGCCCTGGCGCGCCTGCACAGTGAGCTGGACAGCGCCGACGGCTACACCGCCGATGCCCGCGCGCGCAAGCTGCTGGCCGGTCTGGGCTTTACCAACGAGCAGATGGACCGGCGTGTCGGCGATTTCTCCGGTGGCTGGCGGATGCGCCTGAACCTGGCCCAGGCGCTGATGTGCCCATCGGACCTGCTGCTGCTCGACGAGCCCACCAACCACCTGGATCTCGACGCCATCCTCTGGCTGGAAGAGTGGCTCAAGGGCTACCCGGGCACGCTGCTGCTGATCTCCCATGACCGCGACTTCCTCGATGCCGTGGTCGACCATGTGCTGCACGTCGAGCAGCGCAAGCTGAACCTCTACAAGGGTGGCTACAGCGCCTTCGAGCGCACCCGCGCCGAACGCCTGGCGCAACAGCAGCAGGCCTACGAGAAGCAGCAGGCGCAGCGCGCGCACATGGAAAAATACATCGCCCGCTTCAAGGCCCAGGCCACCAAGGCCCGCCAGGCGCAGAGCCGGATCAAGGCCCTGGAGCGCATGGAGGAGCTGTCGGCGGCCCACGTCGATTCGCCGTTCGACTTCGTCTTCCGCGAGTCGGAGAAGATCTCCAGCCCGCTGCTCGACCTGTCCGAAGGTCGTCTGGGCTATGGCGACAAGGCGGTGCTGGAAAAGGTCAAGCTGCAGCTGGCGCCTGGCGCGCGCATCGGCCTGCTCGGTCCCAACGGCGCGGGCAAGTCGACCCTGATCAAGAACCTCGCCGGCGAGCTGCAACCGCTGTCCGGGCGCCTGGTGCGCGGCGAGAACCTCGCCGTCGGCTACTTCGCCCAGCACCAGCTCGACTCGCTGGACGACAAGGCCAGCCCGTTGCTGCACCTGCAGCGCATCGCCCCGGGTGAGCGCGAGCAGACCCTGCGCGACTTTCTCGGCGGTTTCGACTTCCATGGCAACCGTGTCGACGAGCCGGTGGTGAATTTCTCCGGTGGCGAAAAGGCCCGCCTGGCCCTGGCGCTGATCGCCTGGGAGCGGCCCAACCTGCTGCTGCTCGACGAGCCGACCAACCACCTCGACCTGGAGATGCGCCTGGCGCTGACCATGGCCCTGCAGGAGTTCGCCGGCGCCGTGGTGGTGGTCTCCCACGACCGTCACCTGCTCAAGAGCACCACCAACGACTTCCTGCTGGTGGCCGATGGCAAGGTCGACACCTTCGACGGCGACCTGGACGACTACAGCCGCTGGCTGGTCGAGTTCCGTCAGCGCAACGCGCCTGCGAGCAGCGCGCCCGTCAACCCGGACAAGACCGACAAGAAGGCCCAGCGCCAGGCTGCCGCCGCCCTGCGCCAGCAGTTGGCGCCGCACAAGAAGGCGGCCGACAAGCTGGAGGCCGAGCTCAACCAGGTGCATAAGGAACTGGCCGAGGTCGAGACCGCACTGGGCGATAGCAGCCTGTACGAGGCGTCGCGCAAGGATGAACTGCGCGACTTGCTGGCCCGCCAGACCAAGCTCAAGCAACGCGAAGGCGAGCTTGAGGAAGCCTGGATGGAAGCCCTGGAAACGCTGGAAAGCATGCAGGCCGAGCTCGAGGCGCTGTCCTGATGGAGGAGTTGCGCTCGCTGCTGCCGGGGCAGTGGATGGACACGTTCTGGCTGGGGCTGCAGATCCTGCTGATCCTGATCGCCGCGTTCATCCTGCAGCGCATGGTTGCCCGCGGGCTGCGCAGCCTGGGCGAGCGCTACCCGTTGCCGCACGAGCTGATGGTGCCGGTGCGTGGCGCCCTGCGCTGGCTGATCATGGGCAGCGCGCTGCTGTTCGTGCTGGAGCGCATGGGGGTGTCCGCCACTGTGCTGTGGACGGCGCTGTCGGGCTTCGTCGCGGTGGCGGCGGTGGCGTTCTTCGCCATCTGGAGCGTGCTGTCCAACTTGTTGTGCGCGGTATTGATCTTCACGGTCGGGCCGTTTCGCATCGGCGATGTGGTCGAGCTGGTCGACACCCTCGACAAACCGGGAGTGAAGGGCCGCGTCATCGCCATCAACCTGCTGTACACCACGCTGATGGAAACGCCGGAGGCGGGCGGGGCGCTGGTGCAGGTGCCGAACAGCCAGTTCTTCCAGAAGGCGGTGCGGCGTTGGCGGGGGACCGAGGTGGTGGCCGTGGCGAAGGATTCTGTCGTCGAGGCTGACTGAGGCATCGTTGATACCTGTTCGGCCGCCTTCGCGGGTAATGCGTATACCCTGTGGGAGCGGGTTTACCCGCGAAGAGGCCCGCAGAGACACTGCAAAAACCACTGGTTATTTTTTCGCCAACACCTTAGCTTAACGTTTTGCAACAAACGTTCGAGCGAGGTGTGCGATGTCGATGGAAACGTGGTTGGCCTTCTTTGCCGCGTGCTGGGTGATCAGCCTGTCGCCGGGTGCCGGGGCCATTGCCTCGATGTCCAGCGGCTTGCAGTACGGTTTCTGGCGCGGTTACTGGAACGCCCTGGGCCTGCAGCTGGGCCTGATCGTGCAGATCGCCATCATCGCCGCCGGTGTCGGCGCCATTCTCGCCGCGTCGGCCACCGCCTTCCAGCTCATCAAGTGGTTTGGCGTCGCCTACCTGGTCTACCTCGCCTACAAGCAATGGCGCGCCCTGCCGATGGACATGAGCGACGAGTCCGGCGTGCGGCCGATCGGCAAGCCGCTGAGCCTGGTGTTCCGTGGTTTTCTGGTCAACGTCAGCAACCCCAAGGCGCTGGTGTTCATGCTGGCGGTGCTGCCGCAGTTCATCAACCCGCACGAGGCGTTGCTGCCGCAGTATGTGGCGATCACCGTGACCATGATCAGCGTCGACATGCTGGTGATGGCGGGCTACACCGGGCTGGCCTCGCGAGTGCTGCGACTGCTGCGCACGCCGAAGCAGCAGAAGCGCCTGAACCGCACCTTTGCCGGGCTGTTCATCGGCGCGGCGACCTTCCTGGCGACCCTGCGCCGGGCGCCGATCTGATTGATTGTGCAGGCCCATTCGCGGGCTTGCCCGCGAATGCCGCGCCGCTATTTCTGTTTGTCCACCAGCCCCTTGAGCAGATCCAGCGGCAGCGGAAACACGATGGTCGAGCTCTTGTCCCCGGCGATCGTGCCCAGCGTCTGCATGTAGCGCAGCTGCATCGCTCCGGGCTCCTTGCCCAGCATCTGCGCGGCCTGCATCAGTTTCTCCGACGCCTGCAGCTCGCCCTCGGCATGGATTACCTTGGCCCGCCGTTCCCGTTCGGCCTCGGCCTGGCGGGCGATGGCACGGACCATCGATTCGTTGAGGTCGACGTGCTTGATCTCGACGTTGGCCACCTTGATGCCCCAGGCGTCGGTCTGCGCGTCGAGCACCTCGCGGATGTCCGAATTCAGTTGCTCGCGCTCGGCCAGCAGTTCGTCCAGCTCGTGCTTGCCGAGCACGGCGCGCAGGGTGGTCTGGGCCAGCTGGCTGGTGGCCGCGAGAAAGTCCTCGACCTGGATGATCGCCTTCTGCGGATCGAGCACGCGAAAGTACAGCACGGCGTTGACCTTGACCGAGACGTTGTCGCGGGTGATCACATCCTGGGGCGGCACGTCGAGCACCACGGTGCGCAGGTCGACGCGGACCATCTGCTGGATCCCCGGGATCAGGATGATCAACCCCGGCCCCTTGACTTGCCAGAAGCGCCCCAGTTGGAACACCACCCCGCGCTCGTATTCGCGCAGGATGCGCAGCGCCGACAGCAGCAACACCGCCAGCAGCACCAGCACGGTGCCGAAACCGAATTGCACGAACATGTTCACTCTCCTTGCGCCGTGGGCGCGGTGGCGCTGACCTCCAGGGTTACGCCGTTGCGCGCGGTCACCCGCACGTGCTGGCCGGGTTGCAGCGGCGTCGCGCAACGCGCCTGCCATTCTTCGCCCTGGGCCTGGACCGAGCCGCAGAACGGGTTGTCCGCGCGCACCAGGGTCACCGTGGCCAGGCTGCCGACCAGCCCGGCGTCACCGCTGACCACCGCACGCCTGCGCGCTTTTATCGCCATGCCCAGCACGCCACCGAGCAGCAGCGCGGAAACCATCGCGAGGCTGACGATCAGTGCCAGGGGGATGCCGAAGCCGGGGGCGTCGGTGTCCATCAGGATCACCGCGCCGACCACGAAGGCGACTACGCCGCCCAAGCCGACCACGCCGAAGCTGGGCAGGAACGCCTCGGCGATCATGAACGCCAGGCCGAGCAGGATCAGCGCCATTCCGGCATGGTTCACCGGCAGCAGTTGCAGGGCGTATAGCGCCAGCAGCAGGCAAATGCCGCCGATCACCCCGCCGACACCGGAGCCTGGGTTCATGAATTCGAAGAGCAGGCCATACACGCCGATCATGATCAGGATCAGCGCCACGCTGGGGTTGGTGATCACCGCCAGCAGTCGCGTGCGCCAGTCCGGCAGGTGCTCGCTCACGCTGGCGCCGACGGTTCGCAGCTGCACGGTCTGGCCAGCGACGACCAGCGATCTGCCATCGAGCTGGCGCAGCAGGTCTGGCAGGTCGTTGGCGAGCAGGTCGACCACCTTCAGGCGCACTGCCTCGCTGGCCGGCAGGCTGACCGCCTCGCGCACGGCCTTTTCCGCCCAGTCGGCGTTACGCCCGCGCAGCTCGGCGAGGCCGCGGATGTAGGCGGCGGCATCATTGATCTGTTTGCGCGCGAGGGTGTCTTCTTCGTTGTTGGCGGGTGCTTTGTCGCCTTGGCCAGGGGCGCCGATCTGCACGGGGGTGGCGGCGCCCAGGTTGGTTCCGGGCGCCATGGCCGCGACATGGCTGGCATACAGGATATAGGTGCCAGCGCTCGCCGCTCGCGCACCGCCTGGGGCGACGTAGGTGACCACCGGTATCGGGCTGGCGAGGATGGCCTTGATGATCTGACGCATGGCGCTGTCCAGCCCGCCAGGGGTGTCGAGGCGGATCACCACCAGTTGCGCGTCCTGCGCCTGGGCCTGTTCCAGGCCGCGCAGCAGATAGTCGGCGCTGGCCGGGCCGATCGCGTCGTCGATACTCAGCAACCAGACACTGGCGCCTGGCGCGGCATGGCCGGCCGGGGCGAGCCCCAGCAACAGTGACAACAGCAGTACGCGCCAGCCGTGAGCGATCACCTGTCGTCACCTCGTGCGGACCAGTCCCTGAAGTTTAGTCGTGCCTGACCGCCCACGGCCTAAACTTGAGGATGGGGGCAGAACCGGAGGTGCATCATGCGTATGGCCAAGACCCTTCAGCAGCGCCTGGACCAGGCCAACTGCGACTACGACATCATTCCCCATCCCCACTCGGCCACCAGCCTGGAGTCGGCGCGCACGGCCGGCGTGCCCGCCGAGCGGGTCGCCAAGTCGGTGATGCTCGATGACCGCCATGGCAACTACATCATGGCCGTGCTGCCGGCCAACCGGCACCTGGACATGAGCGAGGTGCGCATGACCGGCGCCTGGCAGCTGACCCGTGAAAGCAACCTGCCCAGCTTGTTCGGCGATTGCGAACGCGGCGCCATCCCGGCCCTGGGCGACGCCTACAACATCCCCATGCTGCTCGACCGCAGTCTTACCCGCCAGGGCGATGTCTATCTCGAGGCAGGTGATCACGATCACCTTATCCACATGAGCATGGAGCAATACTTGAAACTGGTGCCGCACGCCGAAGTGCGCGAACTGAGCTGATGCTCGCAACCCACACCGGGCTGGCGTCGTGGACGATCGGCCCGGCCATAGGAGTGAATCATGGAAGCGCCGATCCACAAGTTTTCCGAACTGTTCAAGCAGCTGGGCCTGCCGGACGATGCGCTGGGCATCGACCAGTTCATCACCAGCCATTCGCCGCTCAAGGGTGATGTGAAGCTGGTGGATGCGCCGTTCTGGAACGAGTCCCAGCGTTCGTTCCTCAAGGACAGCATCAACGAGGATGCCGATTGGGCGGAGCTGTTCGATCAACTCAACGAAGCGCTGCGCCGTCCTCGCCAATAAAGCGCCGAGTGGCACCTGATGGGTGATCGGGCCGTTGCTATGCTCAGGGAAAACAAGAGGGGATGGCGCAATGAAAGATCCCTACGCACCTGGCTTCTGGTGCACCGTGACGATCCTGGGCACCCTGACCGCCGGCTACTTCTACGGTATCCGGCACACCCACACGATGAACCACGCCGTGCAGTTTCTCTATGCCGCCGCCGCCGTGACCGCGGCGGTGGCGTTGTGCGGCCTGGCGTGGGTCGCCTGGCAGCAGCTGCACCTGAACAAGCGTGAAGTGGCCCAAGGCCGAACGTTGCTGACCATCTGGAACACCAAGGTTGCCCTGCGCCGGGTCGAGACCGTGTTCGACCGTTACTTCTGGGGCAGCTACTGGCATTCCGGACGTACCTTCGAAGAGGTGATGGGCGAGCTCAAGGGCACGCCGCTGGAGCAGAGCCTCGACGCTCTCAAGCGCCAGTGCCGGGAGCTCGATCGGGAGGTTCACGATCATCACCACCATTGGCTGGCCAATGCCCGGGACCTTTCCAGCGTGGCCACGGCCATGGCCCGTGAGCGCTATCAGCTGGACCTGTGCGATGCGCCGGTGCGTGAGGGTGGCAACACCGCCGTGCTCAACCGGGATCTGGAAGTGCTGGTGTACACCTGGTCGGCGCGCCTGCGCAGCTTCGACCATCAGCTGGACGAGCTGGAGCGCGCCTATCACTGAGCAGGTTCATTCACCGCGGATGTACTGCTCCAGTTGCAGGATCAGGTTGGCCTGTTCGGCGATGGTTTCCTTGACCAGGTCGCCGATCGACAGCAGCCCCAGCAGTTTGCCCTCGTGCACCACCGGCAGGTGGCGCAGGTGGCGGTTGGTCATCAGGTTCATGCAGTACTCGAGGTTCTGCTTGGGTTCGACGGTAACCACCGGAGAGCTCATGATGTCGCGTACCGGCGTGGCCGCCGAGGAACGGCCCTTGAGCACCAGCTTGCGGGCGTAGTCGCGTTCGCTGACGATCCCCACTACCTGGTCGTTCTCCACCACCGGCAGTGCACCGACGTTCTTCTCCGCCAGCAGCCTCAAGGCATCCAACACCGAGTCGTCAGGGCTGATGGTGTAGACGGTGTGGTGCTGGGACTTGGCTTTGAGGATTTGTTCGACGTTCTTCATACGGGCCTCTGTGGGTGGAAACGCGACGTGTCGGAGTAAATAAAGCATCCGGCACGGCGCTCTGCACGGCAATGCAGGAAACGGCATCGAGGTGATTGAAAAACGTCATCAGGAAACGGGGTTGCCGTTCGTCAGGGAACTGAGTTCGCAGGTAGTCCGCGCACCCTGTGGGAGCGGGTTCACCCGCGAATACCGGCGTAGCCGGTGCCACGCACGGCGTCGCTTGCTTCGCGGCTAAAGCCGCTCCCACAGGAATCGAACAAGCGTCAACCCTTGGGGCTTGTTGTGGCGAAAGGGCCGCAACGCGGCCCCGGGTGAGTCATCAGAGCTTCGGCATCTGCCCGATCCGCGCGACCATCTCGCTGACGATCTGCAGGTCGAGCATGAACTGCCCCACGGTCTTGAACTCGTTGTCGTTGTGCCCGCTGTACTTCACGTCCGGCATGGCCAGGCCGAACTGCACGCCGTTGGGCAAGTCGTGCACCGAGGTGGCGCCAGCGGAGGTGCCGTACTCGTGCTTCATGCCCAGGTTCTCGCTGGCCACGGCCAGCAGGGCCTTGACCCATTCGCCTTCGGGGTTGCGGTACATCGGCTCGTCGAGGGTGTAGGCGAAGGCCACCGATGTGTGGCTGGTGCGCGCCCAGTCACCGAGCTTGTCGGAGATCTCGGTCTTGAGGGTCTCGAGCGACTTGCCCCTGGGAATACGCAGGTTCACCGCCAGCTTCAGCGCCTTGTCATCCAGGCCGACGAAGGTCAGCGAGGCGGTCAGCGGCCCCATGAAGTCATCCTTGAAGCCCACGCCAAGCTTGTTGCCCAGGTAGTCCAGGCCCCAGTTGTGCGCGGCATAGCGGGCGGCGTCGGTGATGTGGTTGTGCTTGAGCGGCACTTGCTTCTGCACGCCATCGAGGAAATCGAGCATGCGCGCCACCGGGTTGACCCCGGACTCGGGCTCGGAGGAGTGCGCCGACACGCCGGTCACGGTCAGCAGTACCTGTTTGCCGTCGGCCTTGGCGTCGATCTTGAAGTCACCGCCGTGTTGCTTGACGTATTCGCCGCCGGTTTTCTCCAGGGCCTTGGCCAGCTCCTGCGGTTGGTCACTGATCAGGGTCGCCACCGAATTGCCAGGGATCTGGTTGGTGGCCAGGCCACCGGTCAGATTCACCACCTCGGCGCCTTTGCCGGTGCCTGCGCGCTTGGTGAAGGTGGCCATGATGGTGCCGTAGCCTTTCTCGGCGATCACCACCGGGTAGCCGCCGTCCAGTGCGAGGTTGTAGTCGGGCGTGGCGTTGCGCTCGAAATAGTAGGGGATGGCATCGCCGGTGGTCTCTTCGGTGGTATCCACCAGCAGCTTGAACTGGCGCGCCAGCGGCAGCTTCTCATCCTTGGCCACCTTCAGCGCGTAGAGCGCGACTACGATGCCGTTCTTGTCGTCCTCGGTGCCGCGGCCGTACATGCGATCGCCCACCAAGGTGACCTTGAACGGATCGAGCTTGGTGCCGTCCTCGAGTTTCCAGTTTTCCGGAGTCACCGGCACCACGTCGGCGTGGGCGTGGATGCCGATCACTTCCTTGCCTTCGCCAAGCGTGATCTCGTAGACGCGGTTGTCGATGTTGCGGAACGTCAGGCCAAAGCCCTCGGCCAGGGCCTTGATCTTGTCGGCGAACTTGAGGAATTCCGGGTTCTCGTGTTGTGGCACGCCCTCTTTGCGGTAGGTCGGGATCTCCACCAGCTGGCGCAGGGTTTCGGTGGCGGCCTTGCCGTACTTGATACGGGTGTACAGGCCCAGCAGGCGGTGGATCTCGTCCTGCTGTTCGGCGGCGAGCGGCTTGCCGGCCAGGTACAGCTTGAGGGTGGCGTCCAGCTTGTCGGCCTTGGCCAGGTCGCTGCCGGCCAGCTTGCCGAGGAACTGCCTGAAGTTGGCCGGGTCGCTGCCGTCGTAGGCCTTGATGATGGCGGCGGACTGCTGCTGGGACAGGTTGGCCTGGGCCGGCACGGTGAACAGGGCCAGGCTGGTCAGCATCACGGAGGCGGCGCAGAGCTTGGTAAATGGCATGGGGGTGCGCATTCCTTTGCAGGTGTTGGTGGGGTCCGTTTACGCAAACGGAAGATGCCCCACGCTAACACCAATGCCCACCCGTGCGGGAGAGGTGGCATTGTGACGTCATGCACAAATGAAAAAGCCCCAGGCATGGCCTGGGGCTTTTTGAAGATGGCGCACTCGGCGGGATTCGAACCCACGACCCCTGCCTTCGGAGGGCAGTACTCTATCCAGCTGAGCTACGAGTGCAACGGGCCGCATCATACCCATGTGCGTCGGCGGCGTCCATGGCCTTGATCTGCGGATGTTTTTCCAGAGGGGCGCGGTGTTGCTCCAAGCCGATTCCGGGAGTGGCGATTTCTGCTTAAATGCCGGCCCAGGTGTGTGGCAGTGGCAATGGAGAGAGACGTCGATGAAAGGCTGGGCAAGGAAGGTGGCCGCAGGTGTGCTCTGGCTCATCAGTGGCGCGGCGTTGGCGGGGAACCCGGGACAAGCGCCTGTGGACAAGCTGGCATTGAGCATTTTGCAGGACCTGGAGGTGAACTCCTTCGAGAACTCGCTACGGCCAGCACACTACCCACCAGGCACGACACTGGGGCAGACGCCTTATCGTGTGTACGAAAAGGTCGCCGCGAGCACGGGGGCCTATCTTGCCCGGGATGCACAAGGCAGTTGGCTTTACAGTGTCAGGGTGCTGGAGGCGGGTGAGGACCGCGCCACCATCTGCTTCGTGGATCAGAACCCTCAGGGCGGTTATCTGGCGGCTTCGCGGCTGCAGGTCAGGCGTAACCTGGCCGGGCACTACGTCGTCGTGCGCAGCTTGCCCGCCGCGCCAGCCTGCGTGGTATCCAGGGGCTGAGGCCTGGCGCGGCGGGTTTCTTCTATCCATATGAATTATCGGTATTTCTCATCATCGGGCAGGGCTCGCTATCTTCTCGTCACAACTTGTTATAACAAGTCATCCGACAGCGAAGACGATCATGGCCGAACTGCTCCCCTTGTCCCCCGTACCGCTCTACACCCAGCTCAAGGAACTGCTGCGCGAGCGCATCCTCGATGGCAGCTATCCACCGCACAGCCGCATGCCCTCGGAGAACGAGCTGGGCAAGGCCTTCGATGTCAGTCGCATTACCGTGCGCCAGGCGTTGGGCGATCTGCAGAAAGAAGGGCTGATCTTCAAGATCCACGGCAAGGGCACCTTCGTCGCCAAGCCCAAGGCGTTCCAGAACGTCAGCACCCTGCAGGGGCTGGGCGAGTCGATGACGCAGATGGGCTACGAGGTGCTCAACCGCCTGCGCAGTTTCCGCCATGTGCCGGCCAGCGCCCAGGTAGCGGCGCGCCTGCAGGTCGAGGAGGGCAGCGAGGTCACCGAGATCCGCCGAGTGCGCCTGATCAACCGCGAACCGGTGTCGCTGGAGATTACCTGGCTGGCGAAGGACGTTGGTGTGCGCCTGGAGCATGCCGACCTGGTCACCCGCGACATCTTCGAGCTGCTGGAGAACGACTGCGGCATCGCCCTCGGTCACGCCGACCTGGCCATCGACGCGGTGCTCGCCGATAGCGACCTGACCCAGGCGCTGGGCGTGGAGGAAGGCTCGCCGATCATGCGCATCGAGCGCCTGACCCATACCGTCGATGGCACGCCACTGGACTTCGAACACCTCTACTACCGTGGCGATGCCTTCCAGTACCGCCTGCGCATCGACCGTCAGAAGGGGGGCAAGGCATGAGTGTCGAGACCCAGGACTACGACATCGTGGTGATCGGTGGCGGCACCGCCGGCCCCATGGCCGCGATCAAGGCCAAGGAGCAGGACAAGACCCTGCGCGTATTGCTGCTGGACAAGGCCAACGTCAAGCGCAGCGGCGCCATCAGCATGGGCATGGACGGGCTGAACAACGCCATCGTCCCTGGCCATGCCACCGCCGAGCAGTACACCCGGGAAATCACCGTCGCCAACGATGGCATCGTCAACCAGGCCACGGTGCATGCCTACGCCACCAAGAGTTTCGCGACCCTCGAGCAGCTTGACCGCTGGGGCGTGAAGTTCGAGAAGGACGAGACCGGCGACTACGCGGTGAAAAAGGTCCACCACATGGGCGCCTACGTGCTGCCCATGCCCGAGGGGCACGACATCAAGAAGGTGCTCTATCGCCAGCTCAAGCGCGCCCGGGTCGAGATCAGCAACCGCATGGTCTGCACCCGCGTGCTGCTTGATGGCGATGGCGCGGCGGCGGGCGTGCTGGGCTTCGATTGCCGCACGGGCGAGTTCCGGGTGATTCGCGCCAAGGCGGTGATCCTCGCCTGTGGCGCCGCGGGGCGGCTGGGGTTGCCGTCCTCGGGCTACCTGATGGGCACCTACGAAAACCCGACCAACGCCGGCGACGGCTATGCCATGGCCTACCATGCCGGCGCCGAGCTGGCCAACCTCGAGTGCTTCCAGATCAACCCGCTGATCAAGGACTACAACGGTCCGGCCTGTGCCTACGTCACCGGTCCGCTGGGTGGCTACACCGCCAACAGCAAGGGCGAGCGCTTCATCGAGTGCGACTACTGGAGCGGCCAGATGATGTGGGAGTTCCACCAGGAGCTCGCAGGCGGCAACGGCCCGGTGTTCCTCAAGCTCGACCACCTGGCCGAGGAGACCATCCAGAACATCGAGCAGATCCTGCACGGCAACGAACGTCCCAGCCGTGGCCAGTTCCACGCCGGGCGCGGCACCGACTACCGCCAGCACATGGTCGAAATGCACATCTCCGAGATCGGCTTCTGCTCCGGGCACTCGGCGTCGGGGGTGTGGGTCAACGAAAAGGCCGAGACCAGCGTGCAAGGTTTGTACGCCGCGGGCGACATGGCCGCGGTGCCGCACAACTACATGCTCGGCGCCTTCACCTATGGCTGGTTTGCCGGCGTCAACGCCGCGCGATACGTGGCCGGGCGTGAGCTCGCCGAGGTCGATGCCGGCCAGGTCGAGCGTGAGCGCGAACGGGTATTCGCGCCGTTGCACAGGGAGCATGGCCTGCCGCCGGCCCAGGTCGAGTACAAGCTGCGGCGCATGGTCAACGACTACCTGCAGCCGCCGAAGGTGACGAAGAAGATGGAGATCGGCCTGGCGCGGTTCGCCGAGATCGAGCGCGACCTCGGGCAGATGAAGGCCAGCAACCCCCACGAGCTGATGCGGGCGATGGAGGTTACGGTGATTCGCGACTGCGCCGAGATGGCGGCGCGGGCATCGCTGTTCCGCGAGGAGAGCCGCTGGGGGCTGTATCACCATCGGGTCGATTTTCCCGAGCGCAACGACGCCGAGTGGTTCTGCCATTGCCATCTGAAGAAAGGCGAGAACGGTGTGATGACCAGTTTCAAGAAGCCGGTGGAGCCGTACCTGGTTGCCCTGGATGCCGAAGAGCAGACCGCGTACCAGCGCCTGCGGGTCAAGACCGCGTGATTTTCCACAACCTGAGGCAGCCTGCTCCCACAGGGGATTGTGCCCGCCTCGGCCAAATAGATCGAAGGCGCCCATGAAGGCTCCGAGGACCCCGTGAAATGGCCTACCAACCCCAGGAAATCTTCTTTCGCAGCAGTGCCCCGGTCACCATCGACGAAGACAAGTGCATCGCCGAGAAAGGCTGCACCGTCTGCGTCGAGGTCTGCCCCATGGACCTGCTGGCCATCAACCCGGCCACGCAAAAGGCCTACATGGCCTTCGACGAATGCTGGTACTGCATGCCCTGCGAGAAGGACTGCCCCACTGGCGCGGTGAAGGTAGATATCCCTTACCTGCTGCGTTGAAACGCTCCTCACTCGATTGCGCCGTGGAAGCTTGCCATGACTGAACGAATCACCGACAACCCCGACATCCTCATCCTGCTGCCCCGTCTGGCCGATAGCGATGCCAGCGTACGCCGTATCACCCTGATCGACTTGGCCGACCTGGAAGATCCGGATGCCTTGCCCTGGCTGGCCGCTGCCCTGCGCCGTGACCCTGTGGCCGAAGTGCGCGCCGAGGCGGCGCGCCTGCTGGAGGCCTGGGAAGCGCCGGAGGTGGTGCAAGGCCTGTGCGCGGCGTTGGCCGATCCCGCCGAAGCCGTGCGCGTGGCTGCCGCGCAGAGCCTGAGCGAGCTGAAGACCGCGCAGGCGGGCCGGTTGATCCTGCCCTGGGTCGATCATGCCGATGCCTTCGTCCGCGCCAGTGCCTTGCGGGCCTTGCGCGAACTGCGCCTGGAGGACGCCGCCGGGCCGGCGCTGCGGGCGCTGGCGGACGCCGATGCCAGCGTGCGCCGGGAGGCGGTGGGCATTCTTGGCTGGCTCAAGCATGAACCGGCTCTGCCGGCATTGGCCCGGCTCGCGGCGAGCGAGACGGACACCGAGGTTCGACGTGCCGCCATTGGCGCCCTCGGCCTGGCCAGCGATACCACGGTGCTGCCCGCGCTGATCGGCGCACTGGCGGACGAAGCCTGGCAGGTGCGCGAGGAAGCGGCGAGCACGCTGGGCAAGGTGGGTCACGACGAGGCCGGCCAGGCGTTGATCGCGGCGTTGAGCGACGGCTATTGGCAGGTGCGGTTGCGCGCCGCCCGCGCGTTGGGCCGTCTGCGTCATGCTGGCGCGCTCGATGGACTGGCGGGCCTGCTTGGCCATGGCATCGCCAACCTGCGCAAGGAAGCCGCGCTGGCGCTCGGGGAGCTGGGCCAGGCCAGGGCGCTGCCGGCGCTGCATGCAGCCGAGGCCGACAGTGATCCAGAGGTACGCAAGGCTGTGCGCATCGCCCTGGCGCAGTTGCAGGGGGCGGCGTGATGGAGATGCCCCTGGCGCTGCGCAACCGACGCGCCCAGGGCGAGCTGCTGGTGCAGTGGGCGAAGGCGCGGCAGGTCATCAGCCACGCTCGGTTGCGTGGCGCCTGCCCGTGCTCGCAGTGCCGGGCGGCGCGCTTGCAGGGCGCTGTTTCACTGGTGCGTGACGATGTACGGGTGGCGCGGATCGAGATGCAGGGGTATGGGCTGCAGTTGCTGTTCAGCGATGGGCATGAGCGCGGGATCTATCCTTGGGATTACCTGCGGGCGCTGGGTTGACGCCATCGCGGGCTTGCCCCGCGATGGTCTAGAACGCAATCAACTCCGGTCGCAATCCTTCCACCCGTTGTGCCACCGGCTTCAGGTACCCGCCATCGCCGGTGATCTGGTGCAAGACCTTCTCGCGCAATCCATGCAACGCCACGCCGGTACGCTGGCGCGGGTGCGGCAGGTCGACCTGCACCACGGCCTTGATCCGCCCTGGCCTTGGCTCCAGCACCACCACCCGGTCGGCCAGGTAGGTCGCTTCCTCGGCGTCGTGGGTGACCAGCAGGATGGTGATCCCCGAGCGCTCGCGTATCGCCAGCAGCTCATCCTGCAGTTGCTGGCGGGTCAGGGCGTCGAGGGCACCGAACGGCTCGTCCAGCAGCAGGATCCTGGGGCTGGCGACCAGGCCCCGGGCGATCGCCACACGCTGCGCCATGCCCCCGGAAAGCTGGTGCGGGTAGGCCGACTCGAAGCCGACCAGCCCGACCAGTTGCACGTGCTGATGTATGCGTCGGGCGCGCTCGCCCTGGGTCAGGCGGTCGTTGACCAAGCCCAGGCCGATGTTCTGCGCCACCGTCAGCCAGGGAAACAGGCGAGGCTCCTGGAACACGATGCCGCGCTCGCCGCCGATGCCCCCGACCGCCTGGCCGTCGACCCGGATGATGCCGCTGTAGTCGGTATCCAGGCCGACCAGCAGGCGCAGCAGGGTGGACTTGCCGCAGCCGGAGGCGCCGACGATGGCGATGAACTCGCCTTCGTCGATCGACAGGTCGAACTGGCGGATCGCCTCGAATGGCTGGCCATCCACGCTGAAGGTCTTGCCGACCTGCTCGAAGCTGACCAGGGCGGGCGTGGCATCGGCTTGGTTGGCCGCGTGCAGGGCCGGGGTGATGAATGCGTTCATGCGGATCTCCAGCGCGTGGCGCGCGATTCGAGGCGTTGGCCAAGATGGCCGAGCAGGGCGCCGACCAGGCCGATCAGGACCATGGCGGCCATCACCTGGTCCATGCGGAACAATTGCTGGGCGCCGATCATCAGGCTGGCGATACCGCCGTCCGAAGGCATGAAGTATTCGGCGCCGATGGTGCCGAGCCAGGCATAGATCAGCGACAAGCGCAGGCCGGCGAAAATCGCCGGGGCGGCGCCGGGCAGCACCAGCAGGCGCAAGCGATGGGGCAGATCCAGACGCAGCGCCTGCGCCGCTTCGCCCAACTGCGGCGACAGGCTGGCGATGCCGCGCTGGGTGGCGATCAGCAGCGGGAAGAACGCCGCCAACGCGACGAACACCAGCTTGGCGCCCTCGCCCAGGCCGAACCAGGCGGTGAGCAAGGGCACCCAGGCGAACAGCGCCACCTGGCGCAACGCCGCCAGGCTCGGGCCGAGCAGGCGCTCGGCGTTGGCCGACAAGCCCAGCAGCAGGCCCAGGGCGAAGCCCGCGCCACCGCCGAGCAGCAGCCCGGCGAGGGTGCGTTGCAGGCTCAGGCGCAGGGCTTCGGGCAGTGAGCCGTCGAGCACCCCGGCATACAGGCTGCGCAGAACGTCCAGCGGTGAAGTGAGGATATTGGCGTCGACCCAGCCGAAGCGGTTGGCTGCCTGCCACAGCACCAGCAGGGCCACGGGTAGCAGCAGGCTTTGCCAGCCGCGCGGGACGGTGGCGCGAACCTGTTCGCCGGTGGGTGGCTGCGGCCAGTGCAGCAGGCTGCGTTCAAGGCGTGAGAAACCACGGTCCATCAGCGCGCCGACCAGGCCGATCACGAGGATGCAGAGGAACACCAGGTCGAGCATGAACAGCTGTCGTCCCCAGACCATCAGGTAGCCGATGCCCTCGCTGGAGGCCAGCAACTCCACCGCCAGCAGCGAGGTCCAGCCGGTGGCCAGTGCCAGCCGCGTCCCGGCGAGAAATGCCGGCAGCGCCGCGGGCAGCAGCAGGCGCAGGAACAGCAGGCGCGCAGGCAGGCGCAGGACGGCGGCGGCTTCGCGCAGCTTGGGCTGGGCATCGCGCACGCCAACCAGGGTATGCAGCGTGACCGGAACCACCACCGCCTTGACCAGCACCACCAGCTTGAGCAGTTCGCCGATGCCGAAGAACAGCATGAACAGCGGAATCCAGGCCAGCGTCGGGATCTGCGCCAGGGCGATGAAGGTCGGCAGCACCAGGGTCTGCGCCCGCCGCGATCCGCCCAGCCAGGTGCCCAGCAGCAGGCCGCTGGCGATCCCCGCCAGCAGCCCCCAGAGCAGGCGTTGCAGACTTATCCACAGATGACCCCAGAGCTCGCCGGAGCCGAACTCCAGCGCGCTCTGCCAGACCAGGGCCGGGGCCGGCAGGATCTGCTCGCTCATCCAGTGCTCACGGCTGGCGACGATCCACAAGGCCGTCACCGCCAACGGCACGACCCACGGCAGGTAGGAGCGGCCTTGCGCCGCGAAAGGGCCGCGCAGCGGCCCCCACAGGCGGCGCAGACTTGCGCTCAAGACTTCGCTCATCGAGGCATCTCCCAAACCGTTCCTTGTTTATTCATTTATGGAATTAAAAAATCACATAAATAGTATTCAAGGGATAAGAACATGCGCCCGATGCCTGCGAAAGCCCCGCCCCGTTGCGTTTTCCTCATATTTTCCATGCATGTCCTGCAAGCCGCTCGCAGGCCCGCATTCCACTTGGTTTATGTCATTTGGTTACTAAAAAATGAAGTTTTGATCTTTGTAGGTTCTAACCGGACCTGCCTAGCTTCTGGCCCATAGCGCCGGCCATCGCCGGTGGTAGCCTGCCAAGGAGCCTTGCCATGAGAACCCCCTTCCGCCATTTGCTCAGCCCATTGCTCGCCGCCCTGTTGAGCGCCTTGCCCATGGCGGCCCATGCCGTCCAGCCCGATGTGATCCGCATTGCCGTGCCGGACCTCAGCGCCGGCAGCAAGCCCAGCGCCGGCGGCGTGGTGGATGTGCTGCGCGACCAACAGCTGCTGGAGAACGAGTTCGCCAAGGACGGCATCCGCATCGACTGGCGTTTCTTCAAGGGTGCCGGTCCCGTCGTCAACGAAGCGCTGGCCAACGGCCAGGCGGACTTCGCCTACCTGGGTGACCTGGCCGCCATCATCGGCAAGGCCAACGGCCTCGACACCCGCGTGCTGTCGGCTGGCGTGCGTGGGGTGAAGAGCTACCTCGGCGTGGTGCCGGGCTCGGGCATCCATAGCCTGCAGGACCTCAAGGGCAAGCGCGTGGCGGTGTTCCGTGGTACCGCCAACCAGCTGTCGTTCGCCAGCGCCCTGGCCAGCCAGGGGCTGTCCGAGCGAGAACTGAAAGTCATCAACCTCGATTTCAACGCCGCCAACGCAGCGCTGGCGGCCAAGCAGATCGACGCTACCTGGGGCCTGTCCAACCTGCTGTCGCTGCGCGAGCGCGGGCTGGTCGAACTACCGGTCAACTCGCGCGACCTCAAGGGTGCCGGCAGCACCCAGGCGGTGCTGCTGGGCACCGGCGAATTCATCCGCCAGCACCCCGACCTGGTGCAGCGCGTGGTCAACGCCCAGGAGCGGGCGGTGAAATGGCTGCGCGACGAACGCAACCGCGAAGCCTATGTGGAGCTGGTGGCGAGCACGGCCAATTGGCCGAAGTCGATCCTGCGCGACGACCTGGCCCAGGAGAACCTCGCCGACTACTTCGACCCACGCCTGGATGCCGGCTTCGTCGCCCTGCTGCAACAAGGCGTGGACCTCGCCGCCAGGGAGCGCCTGATCCGGCGTGGCTTCCAGGTGGCCGACTGGATCGAACCCCGTTTCATCGAGACCGCCCAGCGCCAGGACCAGGCCGTCCAGGCCGCCCGCTGACCCGACAACAACCCCGAGGAGCACGAGCATGAGCAACGCCGCACTGGCCACCGCGCCGCAAACCGTCGAACTCGACATCCATCCCGTTGCCGGGCGCATCGGCGCCGAGATTCGCGGCATCGAGCTGTCCGCCGATCTTGCCCCGGCCACTGTCGAGGCCATCCAGGCCGCGCTGGTGCGGCACAAGGTGATCTTCTTCCGTGGGCAGACGCACCTGGACGATGTCGGCCAGGAGGCGTTCGCCCAACTGCTCGGCGAACCGATCGCCCACCCCACGGTGCCGGTGGTCGACGGCACCCACTATCTGCTCCAGCTCGATGGCGCCGAAGGCCAGCGGGCCAACTCATGGCACACCGACGTGACCTTCGTCGATGCCTACCCCAAGGCCTCGATCCTGCGCAGCGTGGTGGCCCCGGCCTCGGGCGGCGACACGGTGTGGGCCAACACCGCCGCGGCCTACCAGGAGCTGCCCGTGCCGCTGCGCGAACTGGCCGACAAGCTGTGGGCGGTGCACAGCAACGAATACGACTATGCCAGCGTGAAGCCGGATGTCGATCCGGCCAAGCTGGAGCGTTACCGCAAGGTGTTCACTTCGACGGTGTACGAGACCGAGCACCCGGTGGTGCGCGTGCATCCGCTCAGCGGCGAGCGGGCGTTGCAGCTGGGGCACTTCGTCAAGCGCATCAAGGGCTATTCGCTGGCCGACTCGCAGCACTTGTTCGCGCTGCTGCAAGGGCATGTCACGCGGCTGGAGAACACCGTGCGCTGGCGCTGGCAGGCGGGGGACGTGGCGATCTGGGACAACCGCGCGACCCAGCATTACGCGGTGGATGACTACGGTACCCAGCCGCGCATCGTGCGCCGCGTGACCCTGGCCGGCGAGGTGCCGGTGGGCGTCGATGGGCAGTTGAGCCGGACCACGCGTAAAGGCTGAGATCGTTGGGGCCGCTTTGCGGCCCTTTCGCGACACAAGGCCGCTCCTACAGGAGATCTTGTTCCCCTGGAGCGGCCTTGTGTCGCGAAAGGGCTGCGCAGCAGCCCCTATCCGCTACAACTCGGTATCACAGGCCACCAACTGCCTCACCAACCCTTGCGCCAGCGCCGACAACCCATACCCCACCCGGCTCACCACCCCATAGCGGGTGTAGAACGCCTCTTCCTGCTCCGGCGCCAGGTCCACCAGTTTCAGCGCGACCAGCGCCCGATCTCCTTCATAAGGCCGCAAGTTCGCGCTGCAAGCGATGCCGATGGTGTCCGAGTGCAGCACGACATTGAGCAGCGCATAGCCATGCTCGCACTCCACGCTGGGCAGAAAGTCCTGTCGCCCGCTCAGGTCGCTGAGGATCTTGCGGATGTTCGGCGGGCGAAACGTGGTGGCCAGCGGGTAGTCGAACAGGTCCCGCGCCCTTACCTCGGCCAGCTCGGTCAATGGATGCCCCCGGCGGCAACAGAAGTGCCAGCGCTGTGGCCTGAGCTTGTGCACCTGGTAGTCCGGATCGGCCTCGAACTGGCGCGTGTCGGCGACGAAGAACTCGATCTCCTCGGCAATCAGCCGGCGATTGAGCGCCTGCCAGTTGTCCACCTGGAAGCAGGTGCGCGCTGCCGGGTATTCGGCGACGAAACGCGCCACCGCCCGGGGTACCAGCCCACCGGCTGGCGCAGGCCCGGAACCGAAGCGCACCACGCCGGTGGTGGCGCCGTTGAACTGGTTGATCTCGTTGACCAGGTTGTGCGCCCCATGCACCAGCCGCCGCGAATGCTCCAGCACCAGCAGCCCCTGCCGGGTCGGTGCCAGCTCCTTGCTGGCGCGGTCGACCAGGCGACAGCCGACGTTGTGCTCCAGCGTCTGGATGCTGCGGCTGAAGGCCGATTGCGAAAGGTTCACCGCCGCTGCCGCGCCGACGAAACTGCGGTGTTCGACAAGGGCGATGAAGTGGCGGAGCTGGCGCAGGTCGATATGCATTTTCTACATGGAAACTTTCGGTGGAATGCAATTGCTGGGAAGGGTTGGGAACCTTATAAAGGGAGTCACTTATTCCACAAAATATGAATTACAAATATTTATATACATTAAAAGAATATAAGCCCGCCTGACCGCGATTCGGTTCCGTCAACGGAAATGCTCGCCTGGGCCCATGCCTCAAGGAGCATCCGCATGTCCCGACTTTCCCGTTGGCCGGCGCGCGCGTCGTCGTTCGCCCTGCAACCCCTGGCGGCCGGGGTCCTGCTGGCCGCCGCCGGCAGCAGCTTCGCCGAGCAAGCACCTTCCGCGCCGGTCGCCGAGCCGCAAGCCAAGCTCGGTACCGTCACCGTCAATGCACGGCGCCGTGAGGAGACCGCCCAGAGCGTGCCCACGCCGATCAGCGTGCTTGGCAGCGAAACCCTGGAAACCCAGCGCATCTATCGGGTGCAGGACCTGCAGCAACTGGTGCCGAGCACCAACGTGTCCTATGTGCATGCCCGTCAGTCGAGCATTTCCATTCGCGGGCTGGGCAACAATCCGGCCAGCGACGGCCTGGAAGGCAGCGTCGGTGTGTATCTGGACAACGTCTACCTGGGCCGCCCGGGCATGGCGGTGTTCGACCTGCTCGACGTCGAGCAGCTGGAGGTGCTGCGTGGCCCGCAAGGCACGCTGTTCGGCAAGAACACCACCGCCGGGGTGCTCAACATCACCACGCGCAAGCCGACCTTCCATCAGGAGGGCAGCGTGCAGTCGTCGCTGGGCGAGGATGGTTACTGGCAGACCCAGGGCAGCTTTTCCGGGCCGCTCACCGACACCCTCGCCGGGCGCATCAGCGCCTACCACACCGAGGACGACGGCTATGTGAAGAACGTCTACAACGGGCATGACCTCAATGGCGGCAAGCGCCAGGGCTTTCGCACCCAGTTGCTGTTCAAGCCCAGCGAAACGTTCAACCTGCGCTGGATCGGCGAGTACAACGAAGAAAGCTCGGATAACGGCATCCTCAGCCTCTACAGCACCGGCCCGACCATCAATGGCGTGAACCGCTACGAGAGCCTGGCGGCGCAGGCCGGCGCCACCCTGGTATCGGGCAAGGATCGCAAGGTCAATTTCGACGCCGACCAGATGGTCAAGGTGTTCCAGGGCGGCACCTCGGTGGAGGCCAACTGGACCCTGCCCAACGACTTCACCCTGACCTCGATCAGCGCGTATCGCTGGTGGGACTTCACCCCGCGCAACGACGACGGCCTCAACGTGGCGGCCGCCTACAACGCCGGTGTTTCGGTGCGTGACAAGCAGTACTCGCAGGAAATCCGCCTGGCCTCGCCCAGCGGCGGCTTCTTCGACTACGTGCTCGGCGCCTACTACTTCAAGCAGGATCTGGACAACAAGTCCTTCACTTACTACGGGCCTCAGGCCGACATCTGGAACCTGACGCCCTCCGGCGCGCTGGCCAACGTCACCACCCTCGGCAACGGCCATATCGATACCGACAGCTATGCGCTGTTCGCCCAGGGCACCTGGCACCTGACCGAGCGCCTGGACTTCACCGCCGGGGTACGCGGCACCTACGAAGAGAAAAGCGCCTGGGTGACCCGCGATGCGCCCGCCGGAGGCGCCGCGGTGACGGGCGCGGCGGCGACCGCGCGGCAGGGCCGGGTAGGGGCCTACGATTCGGGCGACCTGAACCAGTACAGCTTCGCCCCGTCCGGGCTGCTCAGCCTGAGCTACCGCTTCAGCGACGACGTGCTGGGCTACGCCAGCCTGTCTCACGGCGAGAAGTCCGGAGGCGTCAACCTCACCGTCGGCGCCGCGCCGCGCCTGGGAACAGATTCGCTGCTGGTAGGCACCGAGCGCGCCAACAACGCCGAGCTCGGGATCAAGAGCACCCTGCTGGATAGCCGCCTGCAGCTCAACACCAACCTGTTCTGGACCCAGGTGCATGGCTACCAGGCCAACGTCTACGACCAGGTCAACCGTGTGCAGTACCTGGCCAACGCAGGCAGCGTGCGTTCGCGGGGCCTGGAGTTCGAGGCCACGGCCCTGCCGATCCGTGGCCTGACCCTGAACTTCAACGGCTCGTGGAACGACGTACGCTACACCGACTACAAGGACGCGCCGTGCCCGCCCGAGGTGAGCCTGGCCAACGCGGCGGCCACCTGCGATCTCACCGGTCATCAGGTGGTTGGCGCCTCCAAGTACATCGCCAACCTCAACGGCCAGTACAAGTGGCAGCTCAGCGATCGCATCGAGCCATACGTCACCGCCAGCTACGCCTTCCGCTCGAAGGCCGTCGGCACCATCGATGACTCCGAGTACGGCCAGATCCCCAGTTACGCCATCGTCAACCTGTCCACCGGCGTGCGCCTGGATCAGGGCGACGGCGTGCTCGACCTGTCGCTGTGGCTGAAGAACGCCGGCGACAAGACCTATTTCACCAGCCTGTGGAACTCCGCCAACGGTGGCTATGCCGGTGTGCTGGGGACTCCGCGCACCCTGGGCGCCACCGCCCGTTACGACTTCTGAGCACAAGGAGCTTTGCCATGAATGCCAAGACCCAACCGCACGACCTGCCCGAGGGCGCCTGCCTCACCGCCAAGGTGCCCGACCGCGACCAGTCCCTGCTCGGCGACGTAGTGGTCAATCCGTATCGGCTGGCGCCGCTGACCGCGATCATCCGCGACGGGGGCCGTGTCCTGAGCGGCGCCCATGTGCGCGTGCTGGGTCGCGGCGAGCGCGGCGTGGACATCGCCTACGATGTGTCCGACCGCTCGCTGTGGACCTACGGCGGGATTCCGGTGTTCGGCCTGTATCCGGACCACGTCAATCAGGTGGAGGTGAGCTACAAGCTCGATGGCGAGCGCATCCGCGAACGCTACGAGATCTATGCCCCGGCGGTGCGCCTGCCGGTGGTGGCGAAGCAGACCGCCGCGCTGCCCGAGGTGGAGCCGGTCAAGGTCGCGCCGGGCTTCGAAAAGCGCTTGTACCTGTTCAACCACCTGCTGGCCGAAATCCCCGGGGGGCGCGCCTTCAAGTGGAACGGCCTGGGCGGGGCCGCCGAATGGGATTCGGTGGGCAACAACTGGATCGCCGACAGCAATGGCGATGTGCGCTGGTACCTGGATATCGAGCAGATTCACGATTCCAACCGTCGCGATGGCCTGGGCGGCACCATGGGCTTCCACCAGACCCGCGACGGCAAGCTGATCTGGGGCCAGGGCCAGACCTACTCGAAGTTCGACCTGCTGGGGCGCAAGGTGTGGCAGCGCGGCCTGCCGGACAAGTTCGCCGACTTCTCCCACGAGATTCGCGAGACGGCGAATGGCACTTACCTGCTGCGGGTCGGCACCAGCGACTACCGCCGCCCGGATGGCAAGCGCGTGCGCTCGATCCGCGACCACATCATCGAGGTCGACGAGGCTGGCGACGTCCTGGACTTCTGGGACCTCAACCAGATTCTCGACCCTTATCGCAGCGAGCTGCTGGAAACCCTGGGCAAGGCGGCGATCCAGCTGCCGGACGGCGTGCAGAAGCAGGACGACCGGTTGGCCAACGAGCTGGCCGAGGGCGACCTGCCGTTCGGCGACACGCCGGGGGTGGGCACCGGGCGCAACTGGGCCCACGTCAATGCCATCGACTACGACGCCGATGACGACAGCATCATCGTTTCAGCGCGGCATCAAGGTGTGGTGAAGATCGGTCGCGACAAGCAGGTGAAGTGGATTCTCGCCGCGCCTCAAGGCTGGCCGGCGCGGTTGCAGGACAAGGTGCTCGAGCCCGTGGGCGAGGGCTTCGAATGGTCCTGGACCCAGCACACTGCCTGGCTCACCGGGCGCGGCACGCTGACCGTGTTCGACAACGGCTGGGGCCGCGATTTTGGCCCGACCAGGCTGGCCGGCAACTACAGCCGGGCGGTGGAGTACAGGATCGACGAGGCCAAGGGCACGGTCGAGCAAGTGTGGCAGTACGGCAAGGAGCGCGGGGATGAGTGGTACAGCCCGATCACCTCGGTGGTGGCGTACCGGGCCGATACCGATACCCAGTTCATCTATTCGGCTTCGGTGAATTTCCTCACGCCCGAGAAGCTGACGACCACTGTGCTCAATGAAGTGCGTCGCGGCACCCAGGAGGTGGCGGTGGAGCTGAAAGTGCACAGTCGCCAGCCGGGCAGCGTGGGTTACCGGGCGCTGGTGATCGACCTCGACAAGGCGTTCTGACCCCTTCCTTCTGACCGATGGTCTAACCTCTTACGGCCCAATCGCGGGGCAAGCCCGCTCCCACAGGAACCCTGCGCTCCTTGTGGGAGCGGGCTTGCCCCGCGATTGGGCCGTTTGTCAGGGGGGTGTTCAACCATTCGTTCTTTTTTTCGAACAGCCTATTGTCCAACACCCCAACCCCCGCTTAGCATTCCGTTTGAGATTTCAAACGCTCGGCACCCAGGCGTCGAACACCCTGGTGCACGAATTCCTGATGGCCGCCCCCTTTTGGGGGCGCCTTTTCAACAATCAATAATTCGCAGTAAAGGGAAGCCGACATGCAGCTCAAAGACGCTCAGTTGTTCCGCCAGCAGGCCTTCATCAACGGTGAATGGCTGGATGCGGACAGCGGTCAGACCATCAAGGTGACCAACCCGGCCACAGGTGAAGTGATCGGTACCGTGCCGAAGATGGGCGCCGCCGAGACCCGCCGCGCCATCGAGGCCGCCGACAAGGCCCTGCCGGCCTGGCGCGCACTGACCGCCAAGGAGCGTGCCGGCAAGCTGCGTCGCTGGTTCGAGCTGATGATCGAGCACCAGGACGACCTGGCCCGCCTGATGACCACCGAGCAGGGCAAGCCACTGGCCGAAGCCAAGGGCGAGATCGCCTACGCCGCCTCGTTCATCGAGTGGTTCGCCGAGGAAGCCAAGCGCGTCTACGGCGATGTCATCCCTGGCCACCAGCCGGACAAGCGCCTGATCGTCATCAAGCAACCGATCGGCGTCACCGCCGCCATCACCCCATGGAACTTCCCGGCCGCGATGATCACCCGCAAAGCCGGCCCGGCCCTGGCCGCCGGTTGCACCATGGTGCTCAAGCCCGCGTCGCAGACCCCGTACTCGGCCCTGGCCCTGGTCGAGCTGGCCACCCGTGCCGGCATCCCGGCGGGCGTGCTGAGCGTGATCACCGGCAGCGCCGGCGAAGTCGGCAGCGAACTGACCGGCAACGCCCTGGTACGCAAGCTGTCTTTCACCGGCTCGACCGAGATCGGTCGCCAGCTGATGGAAGAATGCGCCAAGGACATCAAGAAGGTGTCCCTGGAGCTGGGCGGCAACGCGCCGTTCATCGTGTTCGACGACGCCGACCTGGACAAGGCCGTCGAGGGCGCGATCATCTCCAAGTACCGCAACAACGGCCAGACCTGCGTCTGCGCCAACCGTATCTACGTGCAGGACGGCGTCTACGACGCGTTCGCCGAGAAGCTCAAGGCCGCTGTGGCCAAGCTCAAGATCGGTAACGGCCTGGAAGAAGGCACCACCACCGGCCCGCTGATCGACGGCAAGGCTGTCGCCAAGGTCCAGGAGCACATCGAGGACGCGGTCGCCAAGGGCGCCAAGGTGCTCTCCGGCGGCAAGATCATCGAAGGCAACTTCTTCGAGCCGACCATCCTGGTCGACGTGCCGAAAACCGCCGCCGTCGCCAAGGAAGAGACCTTCGGCCCGCTGGCGCCGCTGTTCCGCTTCAAGGACGAGGCTGAAGTCATCGCCATGTCCAACGACACCGAGTTCGGCCTGGCCTCGTACTTCTACGCCCGCGACATGAGCCGCGTGTTCCGCGTCGCCGAGGCCCTGGAGTACGGCATGGTGGGTATCAACACCGGCCTGATCTCCAACGAAGTGGCGCCGTTCGGCGGCATCAAGGCCTCGGGCCTGGGCCGCGAAGGCTCCAAGTACGGCATCGAGGACTACCTCGAAATCAAATACCTGTGCATCAGCGTCTGATCGCCAGGTAAACGCTTTTACCTCTGCCAGCGGGGCGCGAGAGCGACGTCTCGCTGGCCTTTTTGACATAGCGGTACCTGGTGGCCAGGGCATGTGTGGCAGTCGATCAACGAATACTGTGCACGCCTGCATCCAGCCACCCCCGAATAAAAGCGCCGCAGAACCGGCGCAATTGAGGGCACTATGAGCAAGACCAACGAATCCCTGATGCAACGCCGTGTAGCCGCCGTCCCACGTGGCGTCGGCCAGATCCACCCGATCTTCGTCGACACCGCGAAGAACTCGACCGTGATCGACGTTGAAGGCCGCGAACTGATCGACTTCGCTGGCGGCATCGCCGTACTGAACACCGGCCACCTGCACCCGAAAGTGGTCGCCGCCGTGCAAGAGCAGCTGACCAAGGTCAGCCACACCTGCTTCCAGGTGCTGGCTTACGAGCCTTACGTCGAGCTGTGCGAGAAGATCAACAAGCTGGTACCAGGCAACTTCGACAAGAAGACCCTGCTGGTCACCACCGGCTCCGAAGCCGTTGAAAACGCCGTGAAGATCGCCCGTGCCGCTACTGGCCGTGCCGGCGTGATCGCCTTCACCGGTGGCTACCACGGCCGCACCATGATGACCCTGGGCCTGACCGGCAAGGTCGTGCCGTACTCCGCCGGCATGGGCCTGATGCCAGGCGGCATCTTCCGCGCCCTGTTCCCGAGCGAACTGCACGGCATCAGCGTCGACGACGCCATCGCCTCGGTCGAGCGCATCTTCAAGAACGACGCCGAGCCGCGTGACATCGCCGCGATCATCCTCGAGCCGGTGCAAGGCGAAGGCGGCTTCCTGCCAGCGCCGAAGGAGCTGATGAAGCGCCTGCGCGCCCTGTGCGACCAGCACGGCATCCTGCTGATCGCCGACGAAGTGCAGACCGGCGCTGGCCGTACCGGTACCTTCTTCGCCATGGAGCAGATGGGCGTCGCGCCTGACCTGACCACCTTCGCCAAGTCCATCGCCGGCGGCTTCCCGCTGGCCGGTGTATGCGGCAAGGCCGAGTACATGGACGCCATCGCCCCGGGCGGCCTGGGCGGCACCTATGCCGGCTCGCCGATCGCCTGCGCCGCGGCCCTGGCCGTGATCGAAGTGTTCGAGGAAGAGAAACTGCTGGATCGCAGCAAGGCTGTCGGCGAGCGCCTGACCGCCGGCCTGCGTGAAATCCAGAAGAAGCACCCGATCATCGGCGACGTCCGTGGTCTGGGCTCGATGATCGCTGTGGAAGTCTTCGAGAAAGGCACCCACACCCCGAACGCCGCCGCCGTGGCCCAGGTTGTGGCCAAGGCGCGCGACAAGGGCCTGATCCTGCTGTCCTGCGGCACCTACGGCAACGTCCTGCGGATCCTGGTACCGCTGACCGCCGAAGACGCCCTGCTGGACAAGGGCCTGGCCATCATCGAAGAGTGCTTCGCTGAACTCGCCTGATGTGACGCGTTACAGAAAAACCCGCTTCGGCGGGTTTTTTTTGTGCCGTTTGTAGGGCTCAGGCGCTAAGGTTGTACGAGGATTCCGTGGAAGCTGCGAAGGATCGCGCGTCATATCTGGAGACTCGCCCATGAGCACTGCCAACCCCGTACCCCCTTGCGTACTGATCGCCGAAGGCGACCCCTGGGTGCGTGACATGCTCAGCGAAATGTTGCTCAGCGTGCGTTGCGATGCCCGCCTGCAAGTCTGCGCCGATGGTTCCCAGGCGCTGAGCGCGCTGGCGAGCAAGCCCGACCTGATCATCGCCGCGCGTGAACTGGCGGGCCTCGATGGCCTTGACCTGCTGCGCAAGGTGCGCGCCAAGGGCGACCGGCCCGGGCTGCCGTTCATTCTCATGAGCGACCGCACCGACAGCGCCAGCGTACGCGAGGCCGTGCCGTTGCAACCCACCGCGTACCTGAGCAAGCCGCTCGACCTGGACAACCTGCGCAAGCGCCTGGAAAACCTGCTGCTGGAAGTGGGTGAGCAGATCGCCTGCCCGGTGCCGCCGCTGCAACCCGGCGTGCGGTTGCCGGCCTACCTCGAGCAGCGGCGCGCCACGGCCGACGGCGGTCCGCTGTTCGCTGACGTGCAGGTGGCGGTCAAGCGTGCCCTCGAGCCCCATGGCCTCAACCTCAAGGTGCTCGAGGAAGAGGTGCGCAACGATCCGCAGATCACCGGCGTGCTCATCGCCGCGGCCAACAGTGCCGCCCTGCACCGCGAGGCGCCGGTGCAGACCTTGCTCCAGGCGCTGAACAAACTGGGCAGCACCCAGAGCATGAACCTCATCCTCGGCCTGACGCTCAAGCGCAGTGCCCGCCTGGGCGATCCGCTGCTGGCGCGGCATGCCGAGCATTACTGGAACCTGTCGTTGCACACTGCCGAATATGGCCGGACCTTGGCGCGCCTGCTCGAGGTCGACGAAGGGCTCTGCTATTGCGCAGGGCTGCTGCACTGCCTGGGCGATCTGGCCGTGCTGCGTACCCTGCAGGAGTGGCGCCTGGCCGGTGGCGAGCTGGACGAGGACCAGGTGCAGCTGTCGCTCAACGAGTTCGGCGCGCCATTCGGCTCGGCGCTGCGCACCCGCTGGCGCCTGCCGCTGAACCTGCGCGAGCTGATCGCCGCGGTGTACCAGCTCGGTGGCGGCGTCTACTCCCGCGAGATCCTGGCCATGAACCTGGCTGGCCAGCTGGCCAACCTGCGGCCCAGCGAGAGCCTGGAGAAAATCGCCGGCAGCAAGACCGCGCGGTTGCTCAAGCTTGGGCTGCCGGAGCTGTCGCGGCTGCGCAAGGTGGACCCCGAGGCGGTCGCGCGGGAGGAGGCCGAGCGTCAGGCGGCGGAAGCCGCCGAGCGCGAGCAGGAGGTGGCTCCGATCGCTACGCCGGCTGCTGATGCCGAACCGGCAGAGGACGAACAGCGTCCGACCTGATCGCCGAACGGGCTTGGGATCGCTCCTACAGGTATTGCGGACGACTGTTCGTATCCATGGAAACCCTTCAGGCGTAGTTTTCCAGCCACTCCACCAACGGAATGGCAGGGAAAATGAGCACGTCCAGACACCGTGGCCTGCGCTACCAGGTCTATCGATCTCAAGCGCGAAAGCTCGCCCATGCAGTGCTGTGCATCGATCAATGTGTATCCAGGCATGGGCTTGACGCCGACACGGTGTGTTTCGAGCCCATAGACCACAGGGCTTTCGACGCCTTTCAGCTATGGGGCGAGCAGACTCACCATTTCCCTTGGGAAGAGGTGCCGCGCTGGATGGGCCGCGATCGTAAAGGTTTCGACCTGTCGCTGTGGTCCGCGCGCGAGCTGTGTGGGCTCTGCTATGCCAGTCCCCGACAAAGCAGGCGGTGTATCAAGATTATCCTGCTGGAGGGCAAGCCAGGCCCGGCGAACCCATTGAGAGGGCTGGTGGCGTCGCTGTCACTGCAGGCGGTCGCGGCGTATGCACGGATGCTCAAGTACTCGCGAATAGAGGTTCAGCAACCAGACCCAGGTGCCGAGCCCTTGTACCAGTCGCTTGGCTTCGTCCGCGATAGGGCAGGAAGCCTCGTGATTCCAGTTGCGGCAATGAGCCCGCAAAGTACTCTCCACCTATCAGAGGTGCCCATGAGCTATTCGAAAGATTCCAGAAGAGCTGCCTTGATCAAGCGCTACACGGCCCAGGCTATCGCGCTGGCGGGTGAAATCACCGACCAGCAACGGCACTTTCTTGAAGTCGGTTTCAAGGAAGGTCGGGAAAAAGAGCCTGAAGGGATCCTGGCTGGACCACGTAGCGGCCCGATCGACTACGAGTGGTGCGCGGCAGGCTCGAAGTGAATCGGGCTGCTTGCTTGCGACAGTGCGGTCAGCCTTTCACGATCTGGTTCTTGCCCTGGCGCTTGGCGCGGTACATGGCCGCGTCCGCCCTGGCGAACAGGCTATCCAGCGTTTCATCCTCGTCCTGCAAGCCAGTGAGTCCCTGGCTCACGGTGACTCCGTAAGTGTGCTCGCCATGACTGAAGCTCAACCGCTGGATCTCCCGCTGCAAGCGCTCGGCGATCTGCTCTGCCACCTGTGCGGTGCAACCTGGGAACACCGCGGCGAACTCTTCGCCACCGATGCGCCCGAACTGGTCGCCACGTCGTAGCACGGCCTTGCCGCTGTCGGCGATGCGTTGCAGCACCTGGTCGCCTTCCTGATGGCCGTAGGTATCGTTGATGTGCTTGAAGTCGTCGATGTCCAGCAGCAGGAAAGCCATCGGCGTGCCGTCCTCGCGGGCGGTGTCGAAGGCCTGCTGGGCGCACTCGAAGAAGTGCCGGCGGTTGCTGCTTTGCGTGAGCACATCGGTGGTGGCCAGGCGTTGCAGTTCGCCTTCGAGCTGCTTCTTTTCGGTGATGTCCTCGGCGATGCCGACGATGATCACGCGCTGGTCGCCCTCGCGCTGCTGGTTGATGTAGCACTTGTCGCTGAGCCAGCGCACCTCGCCGGCAGCGTTGAGGATGCGGTACTCGCGGTCCTCGACGGTACCTTTGACCAGCACCTGGGCAAGGCTGCGCTCGGCGTACTCCAGGTCGTCGGGGTAGATGGCGTCGCGCCATTCGTTGTAGTCGGCCAGCACCAGGCTGGCCGGGCGACCGAAGATGCGCTCGTAGGCGGGGCTGACATAGAGCACCTGGCGGGTCTCCCAGTCGAAGGCCCAGAGCACGGCATTGACGCTGTCGAGCAGCGAACTGTACAGCTGCTCGCGTTCGCTCAGGCGTGCTACCTCGCCTTGGGCGTGGAGCAGGGCAAGCAGTGTCTGGGCGGCTTCGGGGCGGGGTGTGCCGGTGGGCGTAGGGGGGAGGTCTTTGGCCATGAGCACGGAACGGTTCTCGACGTTGGGCGGGCGGCCACGGCGCGGCCCGCCACGCGGGCGATGTGCCGAGTTTGAGTCAGGAACGCAGGGGTAAGTTCCGGTCGGCGATGCCCCGTTGCGGGGCATGCCGATCAACGGTGGTCAGGCGTTGGCAGGGCGCAGCGAGTAAGTCTTGAGTTGCGCCGCGAAGTCGCGCAGCGACTGGATGCCGCTGGCCTCGGCCTCATGCACCCATTCCTTCATGGCGGCGAGCATGTCGTGGCCATTGGCGCTGGTTCTGGCCCAGATCTGCTGCAAGGCCAGTCGCCTTTCGTAGATGGTCTTGAGTGCCTGGCTGTGGGCCAGCATCGACTCGATGCGCAGGTGATGACGATCCTGCAGCAGGCTGGTCTCGCGTGACAGCAGGCGCTTGGCGCGGCGGAAGCGGTGGCGCACCGAGGCGTCGACCTTGTCCAGCTCCTGCTTCACCAGCGGCGCGATCACCAGCTTGCGGTACTGGGCCATGATCTGGAAGCGGTTGTTGAGGATGGCCATGGCGGTGTCCATGTCCAGCGACGCCTTGCCTTCGACCCGGTGGGCGATGGGCGCCACGCGCTGCACCTTGGCCAGGCGCAACAGGCTCAGCAGGCGGATCCACATCCAGCCCATGTCGAACTCCCAGCGGCGTACCGAGAGCTTCGCCGAGTTGGGGTAGGTGTGATGATTGTTGTGCAGCTCCTCGCCGCCGATGATGATGCCCCAGGGCACCAGGTTGGTGGCGGCGTCGCGGCATTCGAAGTTGCGGTAGCCCACCGCGTGGCCCAGGCCGTTGACCACGCCGGCGGCCCAGAACGGAATCCACACCATCTGCACCGCCCAGATGGTGATGCCGATGGTGCCGAACAGCAGCAGGTCGATGACTGCCATCAGGGCGATGCCGCCCAGCTTGAAGCGCGAGTAGAGGTTGCGTTCGATCCAGTCATCCGGGCAGTTCTTGCCATAGATGCGCAGTGTTTCCTCGTTGCGCGCCTCTTCGCGGTACAGCTCCGCGCCCTTGCGCAGCACGGTGCCCAGGCCCTTGTGCAGCGGACTGTGCGGATCGTCGGGGGTCTCGCACTTGGCGTGGTGCTTGCGGTGGACGGCGGTCCACTCGCGGGTGTTCTGCGCCGTGGTCAGCCACAGCCAGAAACGGAAGAAATGCTTGAGGCCCGCGTTCAGCTCCAGGGCGCGGTGGGCCGAGTAGCGGTGCAGGTAGATGGTGACGCTGATGATGGTGACATGGGTCATCAGCAGGGTGACCGCGACCAGTTGCCAGGCCGACAAGTCGAGCAAACCGTAGTACCACATAACGGGAAAGACCCTCGAAAACACAGGGGGAACAGCGCACGCATTATCCCTTGGCGGGGAAATAAAACCAGTCGCCCTTTTTGATAGGAAGTCACGGCATGTTTCAGCCCTTATAATGCCCCCTCATTTTTCATGGGCTCATCCACCCGACATGTCTGTTTCCGTTCGCGACGCCTTGCGCATGGCGGGGCTCTACCTGGTGCTTTCGTTGCTTTGGCTGGCGCTGTCCGAGCTGGTGCTGCACGGCATGTCCGATGACCCGCTGGCGCTGAGCGTGGGCCGGCAGATCAACGTGGTGATCTGGGTGCTGGTCAGCACGTTGCTGATCTTCGTGTCCCGTGCCCGTCTGCTCAACTTCATCGGCATCGGCGCGCGTCTGCGCAGCGAGGATCGCGAACGCCTGCGCATGGCCGCGGCGGTGTTCGACAGCACCCTGGAGGGTGTGCTGGTGACCGACCGCAATGGCCTGATCGTGCATGTGAACCGGGCATTCATGCGCATCACCGGCTACCAGCAGGAGGAGGTCATCGGCCAGCGCCCGAGCAAGTTCAAGTCGGGCCGCCATGGCGCGCCGTTCTACCAGCAGATCTATGCCGCGCTCGCGCAGAAGGGCGAGTGGAGCGGCGAGATCTGGAACCGTCGCAAGAGCGGAGAAATCTATCCGCAATGGCAGACCATCTGCGCCATTCGTGACGACAGCGGCGAGCTTAGCCACTACGTGGCGGTATTCAGCGATATCAGCGCGATCAAGCACACCGAAGACGAACTGGCCTACCTCGCCCATCACGACCCGCTGACCGGTCTGCCCAACCGTCTGCTGTTCAACGATCGGGTCGAGCAGGCGCTGGCTTCGGCGC
Source organism: Pseudomonas sp. microsymbiont 2 (assembly GCF_054788395.1). Classification (NCBI taxonomy): domain Bacteria; kingdom Pseudomonadati; phylum Pseudomonadota; class Gammaproteobacteria; order Pseudomonadales; family Pseudomonadaceae; genus Pseudomonas; species Pseudomonas sp. microsymbiont 2. The sequence goes on along the minus strand of NZ_CM139112.1, from coordinate 5,677,346 downwards.
AGGCCAACAAGCGTGGCTGCGCCCTGTTGCTGCTCGACCTCGACCATTTCCAGAGCATCAACGATGGCCTGGGCCACACCATCGGCGACCAGCTGCTCAAGTTGGTCGGCGAGCGCTTGCGCCAGCTGCTGGGCAGTGGCGTGACCCTGGCCCGCCTGGGAGGGGACGAGTTTGGCGTGCTGGCGGAGAACTGCCAGCAGGTCGGCCAGGCCGGCAAGCTGGCGCAGAGCATCATCGAGCACCTGAGAGAGCCGTTCTGTTTCGAGGGTAACCGCCTGTTCACCAGCGCCAGCATCGGTATCAGCCTGTTCCCCAGCGATGCCCTGATTGCCGAGCAGCTGTTGCGCAACGCCGATTCGGCGCTGTTCAAGGCCAAGAGCAGCGGTCGCGCCTGTTACGCGCTGTACACCGAGGAGCTGACCGCCCACGCCCAGCACCGGGTCGAGACCGCCGGCGAGCTGCGCCGGGCCCTGGAGCAGCAGGAGTTGCGGGTGTTCTTCCAGCCGGTCCACGACCTGTGCAGCGCGAGGATGATCGGCGTCGAGGCGCTGGTGCGCTGGCAGCATCCCCTGCGCGGCCTGGTCTCGCCGGCGGAGTTCATCCCGATTGCCGAGCGTACAGGCCTGATCGCCGAGATCGATGCTTGGGTTCTGGGGCAGGCCTGTCGGCAGATGGTGAAATGGCAGGCCGACGGTCGACGCCTGGCGTTCGTGGCGGTGAACATCTCCAGTCGGTTGTTCAGCCAGCGCGACCTTTACCGCCAGGTCGCCGACATCCTGCTCGACACCGGCCTGGACCCGGCCTTGCTGGAGCTGGAAGTCACCGAGAGTGCGGTGATGGAGGATCCGGAGGTGGCGCTGGAGCAACTGCACTGCCTGCGTGAGCTCGGGCTGAACCTGGCCATCGACGATTTCGGCACGGGATACTCGTCGCTGTTGCGGCTCAAGCGGCTGCCGGTGCAGAAGCTGAAGATCGACCAGGGCTTCGTCGCCGGGCTGCCCCATGACGAGGATGACATCGCCATCGTCCGGGTGATCATCGCCCTGGCGCGCAGCATGGGCATGCAGGTGCACGCCGAGGGCATCGAACAGGCCGAACAGGCGCGGTTCCTGCTGGAGCAGCAATGCCAGTTGGGGCAAGGCTACTGGTTCGGGCGACCGGTGCCGGCGACGGAGCTGCACTGGGGCTGACATCGCATCGCGGGTAATCCGCGCACCTTGTGGGCGCGGGCTTGCCCGCGAAGCTTTCAACGCTTGTTCAAGCCCTTGGCCAGGCGGTCTCCGCCCAGCTGGATCACCGCCACCAATGCCACCAGCATCACGATCACGGTCAGCATGATCTGGCTGTCGAAGCGCTGGTACCCATATCGATAGGCGATATCTCCCAATCCGCCTGCACCGATCGCCCCAGCCATGGCCGACGAGTTGATCAGCGTCACCAGGGTGATGGTGAAGCCGCCGACGATCCCCGGCAGCGCCTCGGGCAGCAGCACATGCCAGACGATGTGCCAGCGCCGGCAGCCCATGGCCTGGGCCGCTTCGATCAGCCCATGATCAACCTCGCGCAGGCTCACCTCGGCAATCCGCGCGAAAAACGGTGTCGCCGCGATCGTCAGGGGCACAACCGCCGCCCACACACCATAGGTGGTGCCGACCACCAGGCGGGTGAAGGGGATCAGCGCGACCATCAGGATCAGGAACGGGATCGAGCGGAATAGATTGACGACGGCACCCAGCACCCGATTCAGCGCTGGCGCCTCGAAGATCCCGCCCTTGTCGCTGGTGACCAGCAGCACCGCCATCGGCACGCCGACGATCAGCGCGACCAGCGATGACACACCGACCATCAGCAAGGTGTCGAGCAAGCCTTGCAGCAAACGCTCAATCCACATGGCCCAGCACCTCTACGTCCGTGGCCCAGCGACGGGCTTGCTCCAGCAGTTGACGAGTGTCCAGCGGCGAGCCGCGCACGGACAGAATGAGTTGCCCCAGGGCATGTTCACCGATGGTCTCGATGCCGCCCTGCAGTAGGCGCACCCGCCCACCCAGGTCGGCGAACAAGGCGCTGAGTTCCGGCTCGCCGACCAGGCCGAGCTTGAGTACCACAGCCGCGTCACGGCTGGCAGGGCTGGCGCGCAGGCCGGCTTGCAAGGCTTCGGGGAGTCGCGCTTGCAAGGGGGCCAGCAGGGTGCGGGTGACCTCATGGCGCGGCGCGCCGAACACCTGCCAGACCTCGCCCTGTTCGACCACCTCGCCACGTTCGAGCACGACCACGCGGTGGCAGATATCGCGGATCACCGCCATTTCATGGGTGATCAGTACCACGGTCAGGCCCAGGCGCCGGTTGATGTCGCGCAGCAGTTCGAGGATCGCGGCGGTGGTTTCCGGGTCCAGCGCCGAGGTGGCTTCGTCGCACAGCAGTATCTCGGGGTCGTGTACCAATGCCCGGGCGATGCCGACCCGCTGCTTCTGCCCACCCGACAGTTGTGCCGGGTAGACGTGGTGCTTTTCCGCCAGGCCGACCAGTTCCAGCAGCTCGCGCACCTTGCGTTGGCGCTCGGCCTTGGCCACGCCGGCCACCTTCAGCGGCAGCTCGACGTTCTGCCACACGGTCTTGGCCGACATCAGGTTGAAGTGCTGGAAGATCATGCCGATGCGCCGGCGCAGGGCCACCAGGCGGTCCTCGTCGAACGGCGCGATATCCACCTGATCGATCAGCACCCGGCCCTGGCTGGGTTGCTCCAGGCGGTTGATGGTGCGCAGCAGCGACGACTTGCCGGCGCCGCTGCGGCCGATGATGCCGAAGATCTCGCCCCGGCGGATGTTCAGGTCGATGCCTTGCAGTGCCGGCTGGCCCTGGCCCGGATAGGTCTTGCCCAGGCCGATGAAGCGGATGTGCGCCTGGTTCACCTCAGGACGCAGGGCCGTTTCCTCGGCCTTGAACGGTTCGGCGGGGGGGACGGGCGCCCTGAGGGCGCTGGCCTGGGCCATGTCAGCCTTCCCAGCCGGCCTGGTAGAGCTTGCCATGGGCCTTGTCCAGGGCGGCGCGCACGACCGGCGAGTGTTGGTAGATATCGACGAACTTGGCCAGGCGCGGGTCGTTTTTCTCCTGCGGGCGGATGACGAACTGGATCACGTATTCCTTGTTCTCCAAGCCATCGAACAGCAATGCCGAGGTGGCGTCGAAGCTGTTGGCCAGGCGGATATAGGCCGGATAGCCCTGGACCAGGTCGGCGTCGTCATAGGCACGTACCAGTTGCACCGCTTCGACCTGGAGGATCTTGATCTTCTTCGGGTTGGCGACGATGTCGTCCTCGGTGGCCTTGTAGCCCACGCCCGGCTTGAGGCTGATCAGCCCGGCCTTGGCCAGCAGTTGCAGGCCGCGACCGCTGTTGATCGGGTCGTTGGCGATGGCCACGCTGGCGCCTTCGGGCAGCTCGGCGAAGTTTTTGTAGCGCTTCGAGTACAGGCCGACGTTGTTGATGATACCCGGCGCGTACGGCACCAGGTCGAAGCCGGCGGCGGCCTTGGCGTTTTCCAGGAACGGAATGTGCTGGAAGTAGTTCACGTCGATGTCGCCGCTGTTGAGGCTGACATTGGGCGCGATCCAGTCGCTGAACTCGATCAGCTTCACTTCCAGGCCCTGTTTATGTGCCTCCTCCACTGCCGCTTCCAGCGGGATGGCGAAGGCGGCGGTGGTGCCGATCTTCAGCGGCTCGGCAGCAAGGCTGCTGGTGGCCAGGCCGAGGCCCAGGGCGATGGCCGCGACGGGCCGGAACAGTTTTTCAAGCATGGTGCAGGGCTCCAGTCAGGGCAGGGTTGTGGCGATAGGCCGCGCCGGGATGGTCGGCGGGCAGGCGGGCATCGGCGCTGGCGAACAGTTTCTGGCGCAGGCTGCCTTCGGCGTAGGCGGTCTTGTAGCGACCACGGCGTTGCAGGGCAGGGATCACCAGCTCGATGAAGTCTTCGAAGCTTTCCGGGGTGACGGTGCGGGTCAGGTTGAAACCGTCCAGACCGGTTTCGTCGATCCAGGCGATCAGTTGCTCGGCCACCTGCTCGGGGTCGCCGACCACGGTCACGTAGCGACCGCCCAGGGCGTGCTGTTCGAGCAGGCGCCGTCGGGTCCAGGCGCTTTCCTGCAGCTGGCGGGTGGCGGACTGGATGGCATTGCCCTTGGCGAAGCCGATGGGCTCGTCCAGCTCGTAGCGCGAGAAGTCGATGCCGGTGGAACTGGCGAAGTGCGCGACCCCGGCCTCGGCGCTGGCGTAGCGCAGGTATTCGGCATGCTTGGCCTGGGCCTGGGCCTCGGTCGGCGCGACGATCACGGTGATGCCCATGAACACCCTGACGGCCTGTGGATCACGCCCGGCCGTCTTGGCCGCGGCGCGTACCTTGTCGACCTGGACGCGGGTGCCAGCCTTGGTCTGGCCGCCGATGAACACGCATTCGGCGTGGTTGCCGGCGAAGGCCAGCCCGCGCGCCGAAGTGCCGGCCTGGAACAGCACCGGCGTGCGCTGGGGCGAGGGCTCGCACAGGTGATAGCCCTCGACCTTGTAGAACTCGCCATGGTGCTCGACCTTGCGCACCTTGCCTGGATTGGCATAGACGCGCCGCTCGCGGTCGGCGATCACCGCGTCGTCGTCCCAGCTGCCTTCGAGCAGCTTGTACAGCACCTGCAGGTATTCATCGGCCTGGTCGTAGCGCCGGTCGTGCTCGGGTTGCTGCGCCAGGCCCATGGCCCGCGCGGCGCTGTCGAGGTAGCCGGTGACGATGTTCCAGCCGACCCGGCCGTTGCTCAGGTGGTCGAGGGTGGAAAGACGCCGGGCGAACAGGTAGGGCGCCTCGTAGGTGAGGTTGGCGGTGAGGCCGAAGCCCAGGTGCCGGGTCACCGCGGCCATGGCCGAGACCAGCAGCAGCGGGTCGTTGACCGGCAGCTGGATGGCCTCTTTCAGCGGCACGTCCACCGACTGGCCATAGACGTCGTAGGTGCCGACGATGTCGGCGATGAACAGTCCGTCGAACAGCCCGCGTTCCAGCAGGCGAGCGAGGTCGGTCCAGTAGGCCAGGGTCTTGTACTGGGTCGAGGTGTCCCGTGGGTGGGTCCACAGGCCGTGGTTGATGTGCCCGATGCAGTTCATGTTGAAGGCGTTGAGCAGAATCTCGCGGGCCATCAGATGGTCCCCCGGCGTGGTGGTTTCTCGTCGTTGAGGTAGTAGTTGCCGATGGCGTGGTACTTCCAGCGCACCGGGTCGTGCAGGGTATGCACGCGGGCGTTGCGCCAGTGGCGGTCGAGGTTGTGCTCGGCCAGGGTGGCCTGGCTGCCGGCCAGTTCGAACAGCGTGGTGCCGGCGGCCAGGGAAATCTCGGTGCTGATCGCCCGGGCCTCGGCCACGGCGATCGAGGCGGCGGCGAGGGTTTCGGCGTTGCTGTCGGCCTGGGCGATATCGAGGATTTCCCCGGCGCGCTCGAGCAGCGCCTCGGCGGCGTGCAGGCGGATCGCCAGGTGGCCGAAGCTCTTCAGCGTGAGCGGGTCGTCGCTGGCCTTGTCGACGCCGGAGTCGATCCACGGGCGGCTGCGGGTGCGCACGAAATGCAAGGCGTCCTCGAAGGCGGCGCGGGCGATGCCGGTGTCGATGGCGGCGTGAAGGATCTGTGCCAGCGGGCCGACCGTGGTCGGGCGCTCGAAGGCGCTCTGGAACGGCACCACGTCCTCGGCACGGACCGCCACGTGGTTGAACACCACCGAGCCGCTGCCGGTGGTGCGCTGGCCAAAGCCGCTCCAGTCGTCGATCACTTCGATACCCTGGCTGTCGGCGGGCACGAAGGCCAGGTGCGACACGCCTTGTTCGTCGATCACCAGGGTCGGGATACGCTGGGCGTAGATCGCGCCGGTGCAGTAGAACTTGCGCCCATCGATACGGAAATGATCGCCGTCGCGGGTCAGGCGGGTGGTGCGTTCGTGGGCATTCTTGGTACCGAGTTCGGCCAGCGCGTTGCCAAAGCGCTTGCCAGCCAGGACCTCGGCATACAGGCGTTGCTGCTGCTCGGGCGTGCCGTTTACCCGCAGCACTTCCAGGGCGTAGAAGTGGTTCTGTGGAATCTGCCCGATCGAGGCGTCGGCCTGGGCGATACGGGCAACGACCTTGGCCAGGGTCGCGCTGGACACGCCGGCACCGCCGTGAGCCTTGGGCACGCTGATGCCCCACAGGCCGGTCTGCACGAAATGCTCGAGCTCGGCGTGGGGCAGGCGGCGTTCGCGGTCGCGCGTGGCGCTGTCGTGGCGCAGTGATTGGGCGATTTCTTCGGCGACGGCCAGGGCCTGGGCGTCGCTGGTGATGAGGGATGCAGTCATTGTGCTCTCCAGGCCCCATCGCGGGGCCAGCCCGCTCCCACGAGCGTGCGTGGGAGCGGGCTGGCCCCGCGATGGGTCGATAATCAGATCCAGGAATGGCGGGCGGGCAGGGTGCCGTTGAGGTAGTAGGCGCCGACGGCGTGATACTTCCAGCGCACCGGGTCATGCAGGGTGTGGACCCGGGCGTTGCGCCAGTGCCGGTCGAGGTTGAACTCGGCCAGGCTGGCGCGGCTGCCGGCCAGCTCGAACAGTTTCTCGCTCGCTTGCAGCGCGATTTCGGTGGTGAGCACCTTGGCCTCGGCCACGGCGATCGAGGCGCGCGCGGCGGCGGCATCGTCGATGGGCGCCGCGTTGACTTCGTCGAGCACTTTGGCGGCTTTGCGCAGCAATGCCTCGGCGGCATGCAGATCAAGCTTCAGGCGACCAATGTCGGCGATCACATAGGGGTCGTCGCTGTTGCGCTCGACCTTGGCTTCGATCCACGGCCGTGACTTCTCCCGGACGAAGCTGATCGCGTCGTCGATGGCCGCTTCGGCGATACCGGCATCGATGGCCGCCTGGATCAACTGCGAGGCGGCGCCCTGAATGCTGGGCAGCTCGCGATGACGCCAGTTGTCCAGGACCAGGTCGGCCTCCACCGGCACCTGGTCAAGCAGCACGGTGCCGCTGGCGGTGGTGCGTTGGCCGAAGCCGGACCAGTCGTCGACGATGCGCAGCCCCGGGCTGCCCCGGCGCACGAACGCCAAGCGCTGGCGGCCTTCGTCGTCCAGGGCCTTGACCGCCACCCAATGGGCGAACAGGGCGCCGGTGGAGTAGAACTTCTCTCCGCTGATGCGATAGCCGTCGCCATCACGGCTGATGCGTGCCTTGAGCGTCAGGGTGTCCTTGGTGCCGCGCTCGGGGCCGGCGTTGCCGATGCGCCAGCCGTCGAGCACGGCGCGGAAGATCGCTTCCTGCTGCGCCTGACTGGCGGTCAGGCGGACCAGCTGCAGGATGCCGAACTGGTTCTGCGGGATCTGCCCCAGCGCGGGGTCGGCGGCGCTGATCAGGCGGAACACTTCGGCGATGGTCGCAAAGCTCACCTCGGGGCCGCCGAAGGCCCTGGGCACGCTGATGCTGCCCAGGCCGCTGCGGGTGAACTGCTCGATCTCGGCCCAGGGCAGCTTGCGCTGCTGGTCACGCCTGGCCGCCTGCTGGCGGGCCACCTCGGCCAGTTCACGGGCGGCCTGCAGGGCCTCTTCGTCGTTGCGCAGCACCTTGGCTGGCAGCAGCAGCGGCGAGCTGTCGACATCGCTGTGGAATTGGGTAGTTGGCTGGCTGGACATCAGTACCGCTCCTTGGCTGCACTCAATGCCCTGGCGTTGGCCACTGGGGTGATTGTGATCCTGACCATTCCTTACCTCACAAAGTTGAAGACGTCGCCTCGATGGCGACCGACGTTTGCTGGTCCGGTGGTCCGGTCGATATACCCTATTCGTTTAGAAAAAGTTTATGAACTACCGTTTAGGAATATGGATAGAAGTGTTGCTGGGGCTATGGAAGCAACGGTCTTGCTCAGGTTCCTCGATCTTGCGCGATCCCTGTGAGAGAGTGCCTGAAATAGCTGGGCATCCTGTGGGAGCGGCTTTAGCCGCGAACACGGGCGAAGCCCGTGCCATGCATCGCGTTGTCTGCCTCGCGGCGGTTCAGCGCCCCGATAAACCCGCTCCCACAGGACGGTGATCTTCTACCGAACAGCCACCACCAGCTTGCCCACGGCCTGGCGTTGCGCCAGGCGCTCGATCGCCGCGCCACCCTCGGCCAGCGCAAAGGTCTGCGACACCAAAGGTTTCAACTTGCCTTCGGCATGCCAGGCAAACAGCTGCCGGAAGTTGGCCGCATTGTCCTGCGGCTGGCGCTGGGCGAAGGCGCCCCAGAACACCCCGAGCACCGCCGCGCCTTTGAGCAGGGCCAGGTTCACCGGCAGTTGCGGGATCGTGCCGCTGGCAAAGCCCACCACCAGCAACCGCCCGTTCCACGCCAGCCCGCGCACGGCCTGATCGAACAACGCGCCACCGACCGGATCGTAGATCACGTCGACGCCCTGGCCCCCAGTGAGGCGCTTGATCTCCTCCTTGAGGCTGGCCTGGCTGTAGTCGATCAGCTCGTCGGCCCCTGCGGCCTTGGCGATCGCCAGCTTCTCGGCGCTGCTGGCCGCCGCGATCACCCTGGCGCCCAGGGCCTTGCCGATTTCCACCGCCGCCAGCCCCACGCCGCCCGAGGCGCCGAGCACCAGCAAGGTCTCGCCGGCCTTGAGCTGGCCGCGTTGGGTGAGTGCGTGCATCGAGGTGCCGTACGTCATGCCGAAGGCCGCGGCCGTGCTGAAGTCCATGCCCGCCGGAATCGGCAGGACGTTGTAGAACGGCACCGCCACCTGCTCGGCGAAAGCCCCCCAGCCGGTCAGGGCCATGACCCGATCGCCGACCTTGAACGCCCCGGCCTTTTCGCCGACCGCGGCGACCACGCCCGCAGCCTCGCCGCCCGGCGAAAACGGCAGGGGTGGCTGGAACTGGTACTTGCCCTCGATGATCAGGGTGTCGGGGAAGTTGACCCCTGCGGCATGCACCTCGAGCAGGATCTCGTTCTTCTTCGGCGTGGGCGCGGCGACCTCCTCCAGGACCAGGTCCCGTGCCGGGCCCAGGGCTTTGCACAACAAGGCTTTCATCAGGGCTATTCCTTTGCGAGTGGTGGCCGATAAGTGTAGGAGGGCCGCCCCGAGGGTCAACGAGCATGGCCGGCCCTGATGAGTCGGCATAAGCCCGGGCTTGGGTTTGCCCGGCGCGCTGGGTAAGCTGGCGCCCACCGTATTGAGGAGTGAGTTCGTGAAAGCGTGGATCCTGATGGCGCTGGCCCTGATGCTGCCGGTGGCGGCGATGGCCGAGGAAAAGGAAGGCGAGCCCAAGGTCGCCTACATCACCCTCTCGCCGCCCTTCGTCGGCAACTATGCCCTCGATGGCGGGCCCAGGCTGCGCGTGTACAAGGCCGACGTCGCCCTGCGGGTGACCGGCGATGCCGCCGCCACGGCGGTCAAGCACCATGAACCGTTGATCCGCAACCAGCTGGTGGCGCTGTTCACCCAGCAAGGCGTGGACAACATGAGCAACGTCGAGGCCAAGGAACGGCTGCGCCAGGACGCCTTGAAACAGGTGCAGCAGGTGATGGAGGCCGAAGAGGGCAAGCCGATCGTCGAGGACCTGCTGTTCAACAACCTGATCGTGCAGTAACGCCCCGCGCGCTCAGGCGCCCTTTGCCAGGGCGAGAATGGCGGTCCATTGTTCGGCGGTGACCGGCATTACCGACAAGCGGCTGCCCTTCTGCACCAGCGGCAGTGCCTCCAGCGTCGCCTGTTGCTTGAGCAGGCCCAGGCCAAGCACTTGGCCGAAGGTCCGCACATGCTCGACATCCACCGCGCTCCACGGGTTTTTCTCGGGGCTGGCCTTGGCGTCGTGATAGTGGCTGGCCGGGTCCAGCGCGGTTGGGTCCGGGTAGGCGGCGGCGCTGATCCGGGCAATGCCGGCGATGCCCGGCTGCGGGCAGCTGGAGTGGTAGAAGAAGAATTCGTCCCCTGCGTTCATGCTTCGCAGGAAATTGCGTGCCTGGTAGTTGCGCACCCCATCCCAGCGGGCGCTGCCCAGGCGTGCCAGGGCTTCGATGGAGAGCTCGTCGGGCTCGGATTTCATCAGCCAGTAGGCCATGGATGCTGCTCCTGAAAGAGTTTGAAATAAATCCTTGCATGAAACCGACAGTCGGTTGGCGCCAAGGTTTGCGTGCGGCCTCACGTTGTCGGAAAATGCGCCGCTTTAAAGCTAGACGCTCCGGCCGCCACCCAGAAAGCCGCCGAGCATGGACAGTTTGCCTAGGGGGGCAATCTTCGATGAAACAACGTAAACCGGACCTGCTCTGGATCCTCGCCTTCATCTTCGGCCTGGGCGTGGTCACCACCGGTTACGCCCAGGGTTTCTGGGAGCGCAAGCTGGACGCCGCCTACCAGCAGGCGCCGGCCGCCCAGGTACAACAGCCGCACCGCTGATCCCCTTTGCCGCGCCGGCTCATTTCGGCGCCAGGTACCAATCGCGGTCAGAGACCGTGCCTTGCAACGGTACATCCCAGCTTGACCGGTCGAGGCGCTCGACCTTCTGGCATTCGTGGGCCAGCCCCAGCAGCAGTGGTTTCTTCCACGCCTTGCGCCGGGCCAGATAGGCCAGGCTGCGGTCGTAGAAGCCGCCCCCCATGCCTAGACGACCTCCCTCTTCATCGAATCCGACCAGCGGCAGCAGGATCAGGTCCAGCGCCCAGATTGGCCGTTGGCGCTTGCGCGCGATCAGCGGTTCCGGAATGCGGAAGCGGTTGGGCCGCAGTTGCTCGCCTTGCTCGAAGCGCTGGAACACCATGCGCGTGCGTGGCCAGGCATGCAGCACCGGCAGGTAGACGCGCTTGCCGCGCTTGTGCGCTTCGCGCAGCAGCAGGCGCGGGTCGATTTCGCCGTCATTGGGCAGGTACAGGGCGACATGCCGGGCGCGGCGGAACAGTGGATCCTGTGCCAGTTGCCGATAAAGCCCTTCGGCGGCCTGGCGTTGCTGTGCGGCTGTGAGCGCGCGGCGGGCGTTGCGCAGGAGGCGACGAAGCTGGGGACGGGTGAGCGGCGCGGTGTCGGTCATGGCACGGGCGATCCCAGGAAAACGAAAAGCCCGCCGTATGAGGCGGGCCGTTCTGAAAGCAGGCTCCCCGACAAGACCGCTATCGGTGTAGCCCTTGAACCCGAAAGTTCAAGGTGGAGATTGCAGGGGGCGTTAAGGCTTTCCGTCGGGCGGACATGCACACCGGCCCCAGCGTGCAACCCCCGTGGTTGTGCGTATCGGCTCAGGGACATAACCGACTGGCGCATCCCCCAGGGAGTGGCGCCAGTATACCAATCTCAGTCCTTTTTGCTAACCGGATCGTCGGACAGCGCCTGGTCGACCCGGTCCAGCAGGTCACGCACCTGTTCGCGGGTGGCGCCCGCGCCGGTGGCTTGCGGCTGGTCCTGGCGATGCAGCAGTTCGTGGGTGATGTTCAGCGCGGCCATCACGGCAATGCGATCGGCGCCGATCACCTTGCCGCTGCTGCGGATCTCGCGCATCTTGCCGTCCAGGTAGCGGGCGGCGCCGACCAGGTTGTTGCGCTCCTCGGGCGGGCAGATGATCGAGTATTCCTTGTCGAGGATCTGGACGGTGACGCTATTGCTTGAACTCATGAGTCTTGCTCCAGGGCCTTGAGACGCAGGATCATCGATTCGATCTTGCGCTTGGCGATCTCGTTCTTTTCGATGAGGTGGGCGCGCTCCTCGCGCCAGGACTTTTCCTGAGCTACTAAGAGTGCGTTTTGCCGTTTTAGTTGCTCGACCCGTTCGATCAGCAACTCGAACCGGCTCATCAGCGCTTGCAGGTCGTTCTCTTGCATGGGTTGCACTCGATTCCTTGACTCACCTGGCGATCATGCCTGCCCCAGGGGCGAGACGGCCAGTGCCGATGGTCTTGGCGCGTCTGCCGGTGCTAGGATACAAGGCCTCCATTCTAGTCATTGCGCCGTCTGGCGCCTAGCAGCCCATGCCCAATACTCAATCGCCCTACATCGCCTTCGCCATGTTGCTCTCGAGCAATGGCCACCCTGTCACTCCCGCCGAGCTCCATGGCCTGCTGATCGGCCGCAGCTGCGCCGGCGCCGGCTTCGACGCCGACGCCTGGCTGGCCGACGCGGCCCAGCTGCTCGAGACCGAGCCCGGCGACACCGTGCGCAACGCCCTGGTCGGCCTGCAGGAAATGGTCAAGGCCGAGTTGACCGGTGAAGACGTCGCCATCGTCCTGCTGCTGCCTTCCGATGACGCCGCACTGGCCGACCGCGCCGCCGCGCTCGGCCAGTGGTGCCAGGGCTTCATCACCGGGTTCGGCCTGAACGCCGGTGGCAAGGAACTGTCCACCGATGCCAAGGAAGTGCTCCAGGACCTGGTGGCCATCTCGCAGGTCCAGGAAGCGCTGGAAGAGTCCGAGGACGGCGAAAGCGACTACATGGAGGTCATGGAGTACCTGCGTGTCGCCCCGCTGCTGCTGTACACGGAGCTGGCCAAGCCCGAAGCACCCGCGCCAAAGCCATCGCTGCACTGATCTGAACGGGGTCGTTTGCCCATGAGCCACATACCCAAGGCGGAGTACGCCCGTCGGCGCAAGGCGCTGATGGAGCAGATGGTCCCCAACAGCATCGCCATCCTGCCGGCGGCCGCGGTGGCCATCCGCAACCGCGACGTCGAGCATGTCTATCGCCAGGACAGCGATTTCCAGTACCTCAGCGGCTTCCCCGAGCCCGAGGCGGTGATTGCCCTGATCCCGGGACGCGAACATGGCGAGTACGTGTTGTTCTGCCGCGAGCGCAATCCCGAGCGCGAGCAGTGGGAAGGGCTGCGCGCCGGCCAGGAAGGCGCGATTCGCGACTTCGGCGCCGACGATGCCTTCCCCATCGGCGACATCGACGAGATCCTGCCGGGCCTGATCGAGGGCCGCGAGCGGGTCTACAGCGCCATGGGCAGCAACGCCGAGTTCGACCGTCGGCTGATGGACTGGATCAACGTGATCCGCTCCAAGGCCCGCCTCGGCGCGCAGCCGCCGAACGAGTTCGTTGCCCTGGATCACCTGCTGCACGACATGCGCCTGTATAAATCGGCGGCGGAAGTGAAGGTGATGCGCGAAGCCGCGGCGATTTCCGCCCGCGCCCATGTGCGGGCCATGCAGGTCTGTCGCGCCGGGCTGCATGAGTACAGCCTGGAAGCCGAGTTGGACTACGAGTTCCGCAAGGGCGGGGCGAAGATGCCGGCCTACGGCTCGATCGTCGCTGCCGGGCGCAATGGCTGCATCCTGCACTACCAGCAGAACGACGCGTCGCTCAAGGACGGCGACCTGGTGCTGATCGACGCTGGCTGCGAGATCGATTGCTATGCCAGCGACATCACCCGCACCTTCCCGGTGAGCGGGGTGTTCTCGGCGGAGCAGAAGGCCATCTACGAGCTGGTGCTCGCGGCCCAGGAAGCGGCGTTCAAGGAGATCGCCCCGGGCAAGCACTGGAACCACGCCCACGAGGCGACCGTGCGCGTGATCACCGAGGGCCTGGTGGCGCTCGGGCTGCTCAAGGGCGAAGTACAGGCGCTGATCGACAGCGAGGCCTATCGCGCCTTCTACATGCACCGCGCCGGGCACTGGCTGGGCATGGATGTGCACGATGTGGGCGAATACAAGGTCGGCGGCGAGTGGCGTGTGCTCGAACCGGGCATGGCGCTGACCGTCGAGCCGGGCATCTACATTGCCGCCGACAACCAGAGCGTCGCCAAGAAGTGGCGCGGTATCGGCGTAAGGATCGAGGACGACGTGGTGGTCACCCGCAAAGGCTGTGAAATTCTCACTTCAGGCGTTCCCAGGACCGTCGCCGAGATCGAGGCGCTGATGCGCGACGCCCGCAAGGATGCCGCATGAACCGTGTGAACCTGGCGATCATCGGCGGCGGCCTGGTCGGTGCCAGTCTGGCGCTGGCCCTGCAGGCCGGGGCCAAGGCCCGTGGCTGGAAGATCCTGCTGATCGAGCCGTTCGCTCCGGGCGACAGCTTCCAGCCCAGCTATGACGCGCGTTCCTCGGCGCTGTCCTATGGCACTCGGCAGATCTACGAGCAACTGGGGCTGTGGCAGACCATCAGCCGCCGCGCCGAGCCGATCCGGCAGATCCAGGTGTCCGACCGTGGCCGCTTCGGTGCCACACGCCTGGATGCCCTGGAAGAGGGCGTGCCGGCGCTCGGCTACGTGGTGGAGAACGCCTGGCTCGGCCAATGCCTGTGGCAGGCCATCGACAGCGAGGTGGTCAGCTGGCGCTGCCCGGCCGAGGTGAAGGGGCTGCAGGCGATCGCCGGCGGCTACTGCCTGCAACTGGACGATGACACCTCGCTCGAATGCGACCTTGCGGTGCTGGCCGACGGCGGCCGCTCGGGCCTGCGCGAGCAACTGGGCATCCATGTGCGTAGCACGCCCTACGACCAGAGCGCGCTGATCGCCAATATCACTCCCGGCGAAGCTCACGCCGGCCAGGCCTTCGAACGCTTCACCGAACAAGGCCCGATGGCCCTGCTGCCGTTGCCGGACAACCGCTGCGCGCTGGTCTGGACCCGTCAGGGCATGGACGCCAGGCGCCTGGCCGAGCTCGACGAGCGCAGCTTCCTGCGCGAGCTGCAGGATGCCTTTGGCTATCGCCTCGGCGCGTTGCGCCAGGTTGGCGCGCGCCATCTCTATCCACTGGCGCTGGTCGAGGCCGAGGAGCAGGTGCGCCCGCACCTGGTGGTGCTTGGCAATGCCGCCCATAGTCTGCACCCGATCGCTGGCCAGGGTTTCAATCTGTCGCTGCGCGATGTGCAGTCGCTGGCCGACGCGCTGCTGGCCGGGCCGCAGCAGCCGGGCGACCTGGCCACGCTGCAGGGTTACCAGCAGCGCCAGCGTCTCGACCAGGCGCTGACCATCGGCTTTTCCGATCAGGTCACCCGCCTGTTCGGCAGCAACCAGCCGCTGCTGACGGCCGGACGCAATATCGGCCTGCTCGGCCTGGATCTGCTACCGCCGGCCCGAAGCTGGTTCGCCCGTCAGGCCATGGGCCTGGGTACCCGGCCAGACCCGCGAGGGCAGGCATGAGCGACGCACGCAGGCTGGCCCGGCGCGCGCGCATGCTGCGCTGGCTGCTCAACCTCTACCCGCCCTACCTGGGCGCGGGCATCCGTATCCAGGAAATCAGCCCGGACATGCGCAGCGCCAAGGTGCGCATGAAGCTGACGCGGTGGAATCGCAACTACGTCGGCACCCAGTTCGGCGGCAGCCTGTATTCGATGGTCGATCCCTTCTACATGCTGCTGCTGATCGAGCGGCTGGGGCGCGACTACATCGTCTGGGACAAGGCCGCCAGCATCGATTTCATTTCTCCGGGCAAGGGCCCGGTGCATGCCGAGTTCCACGTCGATGACGCGCTGCTGGACGAGATTCGCCAGCAGACCGCCAACGGCAAGAAATACCTGCCGCGGCTGCAGGTGGAGATCCGCGATGATGCCGGCGAGCTGGTGGCGCGGGTCGACAAGACCCTATATGTGCGGCTCAAGCCGCAAGCGAGGCAGGCGTAAGGCATGGAAATGCGCGCAGATCTGTTGATTGTCGGTGCCGGTATGGTCGGCAGCGCCCTGGCCCTGGCCTTGCGCCACAGTGGCCTGGAAGTACTTGTGCTCGATGGCGGCCCGCTGTCGGTCAAACCCTTCGATGGCCAGGCGCCGTTCGAGCCGCGGGTCAGCGCCCTGTCGGCGGCCAGCCAGCGCATCCTCGAGCGCCTGGGCGCCTGGGACGGCATCGCCCGGCGTCGCGTGTCGCGCTATACCGACATGCGCGTGTGGGATGGCAGCGGTACCGGTGAGATCCACTTCTCGGCGGCCAGCGTGCATGCTCAGGTGCTGGGTCATATCGTCGAGAACCGAGTGGTTCAGGATGGCCTGCTGGAGCGCTTGCATGACAGCGACGTCGGCCTGTTGGCCAACGCCCGGCTGGAGCAGCTGCGCCGCTCCGGGGACGAGTGGCTGCTGACCCTGGCCGATGGCCGCAAACTGCGCGCGCCGTTGGTGATCGCCGCCGACGGCGCCAACTCGGCGGTGCGCCGGCTGGCCGGTTGCGAGACCCGCGAATGGGATTACCTGCACCACGCCATCGTCACCAGCGTGCGCTGCGGCGAGGCGCACCGGGCCACGGCCTGGCAGCGCTTCACCGACGAAGGCCCGCTGGCGTTCCTGCCGTTGTCGCGGGACGGGCGCCAGGACTGGTGCTCGATCGTCTGGTCGACCACGCCGGAGCAGGCCGAGCAGGCCATGGCGATGGACGACGCGGCGTTCTGCCAGGCCCTGGAGCGCGCGTTCGAGGGGCGCCTGGGCGAGGTGCTGGAGGCTGACCCACGGGTCTGCGTGCCGCTGCGCCAGCGGCATGCCAAGCGCTATGTGCAGGAAGGGCTGGCGCTGATCGGCGACGCGGCGCATACCATCCACCCGTTGGCGGGGCAGGGGGTCAACCTGGGCTTTCTCGACGCCGCGGTGCTGGCCGAGGAGTTGGTACGCGCCTGCGAGCGTGGCGAGCGCCTGGCCGATGTGAAGGTGCTGAGCCGCTTCGAGCGGCGCAGGATGCCGCACAACCTGGCGTTGATGGCGGCGATGGAGGGCTTCGAGCGGTTGTTCCAGGCCAATCCGTTGCCACTGCGCTGGTTGCGCAACAGTGGGCTGAAGATGGTGGAGCAGATGCCGGAGGCCAAGGCGGTGTTCGTGCGCCAGGCATTGGGGTTGTCCGGGGATCTGCCGGAGCTGGCCAGGGCCTGATGGCCTCATCGCGGGGCAAGCCCGCTCCCACGCCGAGCCTATGCTTGCAACATCCGGTAACGGCTCGGCGGATGAGTCGTAAAATGGGAACCACTACCATTTGCACCTCTCATATCAGCGAGGAGTGCCCCCGATGTTGCCCCGCAAACCCCTACTGGCCGCCCTGGCCCTCACCCTGTTCGGCGGCACCGCCCAGGCGGCGGACGAAGTGGTGGTGTATTCCTCGCGCATCGACGAGCTGATCAAGCCGGTGTTCGACGCCTATACCGCCAAGACCGGCACCAAGATCAAGTTCATCACCGACAAGGAAGCCCCGCTGATGCAGCGCATCAAGGCCGAGGGCGAGAACGGCGTGGCCGACCTGCTGCTCACCGTCGATGCCGGCAACCTCTGGCAGGCTGAGCAGATGGGCATCCTGCAGCCGATCAAGTCGCCGATCATCGACCAGAACATTCCGCCGCAATATCGCGCCTCGTCCCACGACTGGACCGGCCTGAGCCTGCGTGCGCGGACCATCGTCTACTCCACCGAGCGGGTCAAGCCGGGCGAGCTGACCACCTACGAGGCCCTGGCCGATAAAAACTGGGAAGGCCGTCTGTGCCTGCGCACGGCGAAGAAGGTCTACAACCAGTCGCTGACCGCCACCTTGATCGAGAACCACGGCGAGGCCGAAACCGAGAAGCTGATCAAGGGCTGGGTCAACAACCTGTCCACCGACGTGTTCTCCGACGACACCGCGGTGATCCAGGCCATCGCTGCCGGCCAGTGCGACGTGGGCATCGTCAATACCTACTATTACGGTCGCCTGCACAAGGAAAAACCCGACCTGCCGGTGAAGCTGTTCTGGCCCAACCAGGGGGATCGTGGTGTGCATGTCAACCTCTCGGGCATCGGCCTGACCAAGCATGCGCCGCATCCGGAGGCGGCGAAGAAGCTGGTCGAGTGGATGACCGGCGAGGAGGCGCAGAAGCTGTTCGCCGACATCAACCAGGAGTTCCCGGCCAACCCGAAGGTCAAGCCTTCGGCGGAAGTGGCGGCCTGGGGCAGCTTCAAGGCTGACAGCATTGCGGTGGAAGTCGCCGGCAAGCGCCAGGCCGAGGCCATTCGCCTGATGGATCGGGCTGGCTGGAACTGAGCCTGTCTCTTATCCTTGAAGACCGATCGCGGGGCAAGCCCGCTCCCACTCCAGTCAGACTCGGCGTGGGAGCGGGCTTGCCCCGCGATGCTATCGCACAGCCATCGAGATTTTCGATTTGCCCCACACCCCCCAACGCCGCTGGTACTTCCCGGTTTTCCTGACCGCCGCCCTGGTGCTGCTGCCGCTGAGCGTCCTGCTGCTGTCCTGGCAGTCGATCGATGCCCAAATCTGGTCGCACCTGCTCGACACCCAGATGAGCCGCCTGCTGGGCAACACCCTGACCCTGGTGCTGGGCGTTGGCATCGGCGTGACCGTGCTGGGGGTGAGCCTGGCCTGGCTCACCAGCCTCTGCGAATTTCCCGGCCGGCGCTGGCTGGACTGGGCGCTGATGTTGCCATTCGCCATTCCGGCCTATGTGCTGGCGTTCGTCTTCGTTGGCCTGCTGGACTTCGCCGGCCCGGTGCAGACGGCGCTGCGCGAGGTGTTCGGCCCCATGCGCCTGCCCAGGGTGCGTTCTACCGGTGGTGTGATCACGGTACTGGTGCTGGTGTTCTACCCCTATGTCTACCTGCTGGCGCGCAACGCCTTCCTGGCCCAGGGCAAGGGCCTGATGGAAGCGGCGCGGGTGCTCGGGCTGTCGCCGCTGCAGGCGTTCTGGCGCGTGGCGCTGCCCGTGGCGCGACCCGCCATCGGCGCCGGCATCGCCCTGGCATTGATGGAGACGCTGGCAGATTTCGGCGCGGTGGCGGTGTTCAACTTCGACACCTTCACCACTGCCATCTACAAGACCTGGTACGGCTTCTTCAGCCTTTCCAGCGCGGCGCAACTGGCCAGCCTGCTGCTGCTGGCGGTGGTGCTGGTGCTGTACGGCGAGCGCCGTGCCCGGGGCGCCAACCACAGTGGCAACGAGCGGCCCCGAGGCCAGGCGCTCTATCACCTGCGCGGGATCAAGGCGCTGGCGGCCAGCGCCTGGTGCCTGCTGGTGTTCGCCTGCGCCTTCGTCATTCCCTTGCTGCAGCTGCTGGCGTGGTTCTGGCAGCGGGGGCGGCATGACCTGGACGAGCGCTACGTCGGGCTGGTCATGCATACCCTGTACCTGGGCGGCATGGCCGCGTTGATCACCGTCAGCGTGGCCATGCTGCTGGCCTTCGCCCGGCGCCAGGCGCCGACCCGCGGGATCCGTGCCGGCGTAGGGCTGGCCAACCTGGGGTACGCGCTGCCCGGCTCGGTGCTGGCCGTGTCGATCATGCTGGCGTTCAGCTACCTCGACAACCAGTGGGTGATCCCGATGTCCCAATGGTTCGGCGGGGCAGGGAAACCCCTGCTGCTGGGTAGCCTTTCGGCGTTGCTGCTGGCCTATCTGGTGCGCTTTATCGCTGTCGCCTATGGCCCGCTGGAAACCAGCCTGGAGCGCATCCGCCCATCGCTGCCGGAGGCGTCGCGCAGTCTCGGGGTCAGCGGACCAGGATTGTTTTTCAAGGTGTATCTGCCGTTGCTCGCCCCCGGCGCCCTGAGCGCTGCTTTGCTGGTGTTCGTCGATGTGCTCAAGGAGATGCCGGCGACCCTGCTGATGCGTCCCTTCGGCTGGGACACCCTTGCCGTGCGCGTGTTCGAGATGACCAGCGAAGGTGAATGGGCGCGGGCGTCGTTGCCGGCCTTGAGCCTGGTGCTGGTCGGGTTGCTGCCGGTGATCGGCCTGATCCGTCGTTCGGCACATCGTCCGGGACATCCGCGCTGAGGGTGCCACGCCGTCGCCTTGCCGCTACAATGCGCGGCATTCGCAGCGGCGGATCCTACAAGAACAGGTGATGGGTAAACATCGCCGACCGCCGCCGCCTCGCCACGCCCGGAAGGAGAAACCCATGGGACAGCGTACGCCTCTGTATGACCTGCACCTGGCGCTCGGCGCCAAGACGGTCGATTTCGGCGGATGGGACATGCCCCTGCATTACGGTTCGCAGGTCGAGGAGCACCACCAGGTGCGCAGTGACTGCGGGGTCTTCGATGTCTCCCACATGACCGTCATCGATGTCGACGGTTGCGCCGCCACGCCCTGGCTGCAACACCTGCTGGCCAATGACGTGACGCGCCTGGAAAACCCCGGCAAGGCGCTCTACAGCCCCCTGCTCAACGCCGATGGCGGGGTGATCGACGACCTGATCGCCTACCGCACCGAAGACGGCTACCGGCTGGTGGCCAACGCCGCCACCCGCGCCAAGGTACTGGCCTGGCTGCAAGCGCACAGTGACGGCTTCAAGATTGAATTCGAGCTGCGCCCGGACTTGGCTATCCTGGCGATCCAAGGCCCGCAGGCCCGTGAAAAGGTGGCCGCCCTGGTCAGCGTGTCGCGCGCCGCGCTCATTCGCGAACTGCGCCCGTTCGAAGGCCTGGCCGAGGGCGACTGGTTCATCGCTCGCACCGGCTACACAGGCGAGGACGGCCTGGAGATCATCCTCCCCGCCGAACAGGCCCCAGCGTTCTTCAACGATCTGGTCGGCGCTGGCATCGCCCCTAGCGGCCTGGGTGCCCGCGACACCCTGCGCCTGGAGGCCGGCATGAACCTGTACGGCCAGGACATCGACGAATCCCACACCCCACTGACTTCCAACCTGGGCTGGAGCGTCGCCTGGGAGCCGGCTGGCCGCGAGTTCATCGGCCGCGCCGGCCTGCTCGCGGAAATCGAGCAGGGCGTGAAGGAGAAACTGGTCGGCCTGGTGCTGGAGGAGCGTGGCGTGCTGCGCGCCCATCAGGTGGTCCGTGTATCCGGCATTGGCGAAGGGGAGATCACCAGTGGTAGTTTCTCGCCTACGCTGAGCAAGTCCATTGCCCTGGCACGCGTGCCCATGGCGACCGGCGACCGCGCCGAGGTGGAGATTCGCGGCAAGTGGTATCCGGTGCGGGTGGTCAAGCCGACCTTCGTGCGCCACGGCAAGATCCTGATCTGAACACTTAACGGCGGGCCGACCGCTGACCCAATCGAGGAAGACAAGACATGAGCAATATCCCCGCCGACCTGCGTTTTGCCGAAAGCCATGAGTGGGCTCGCCTGGAGGCCGACGGCACCGTGACTGTGGGTATCAGCGACCACGCCCAGGAAGCGTTGGGCGATGTGGTGTTCGTCGAGCTGGCCGAAGTCGGCAAGGTGTTCGCCGCGGGCGATGCTGCTGGCGTCGTGGAGTCGGTCAAGGCGGCTTCCGATATCTATGCCCCGATCAGCGGTGAAGTCATCCAGGTCAACGAAGAACTGGCCGACAGCCCTGAGCTGCTCAATGAAGGGCCTTACGACTCATGGATCTTCAAGCTCAAGCCGAGTAATCCAGCCGAGCTGGACAAGCTGCTGGATGCCGCTGGTTATGCAGCTCTGATCGGCGAGTGACAGGGCCGGCCTCATCGCGGGGCAAGCCCGCTCCCACGATGTGCTCCATGCGTGGGAGCGGGCTTGCCCCGCGATAAGGCCGGTATTGTAAAAGCAAGTTTTCCCGCAACATCGCCGATCCCTTCCTAGACTTGTAAGTCTCCATGAGTACTGGTCCAGGAAGAGATGATCGCCATGTCCCAGTCGCCGTCCCTGCGTCAGCTGCAAGAGACCAACCCGTTCCTGCGTCGCCACCTGGGCCCCGACGCCCTGGAGCAGCAGGCCATGCTCGAGGCCCTCGGCGTCGCCAGTCGCGGCGAGCTGATCGAGCAGACGGTGCCGCCTGGCATCCGCTTCAATCGCCCGCTCGACCTGCCACCGGCCCTCGACGAGCGAGCCGCGCTGGCCAGGCTCGCCGGCTACGCCGCGCAGAACCAGTTGTGGACCAGCCTGATCGGCATGGGTTACCACGCCACCATCACGCCCACCGTCATTCTGCGCAACGTGCTGGAAAACCCTGGCTGGTACACCGCCTACACGCCCTACCAGCCGGAGATCGCCCAAGGGCGCCTGGAGGCCTTGCTGAATTTCCAGCAGATGGTCATCGACCTCACCGGCCTTGGCCTTGCCAATGCCTCGCTGCTCGACGAAGCCACGGCCGCCGCCGAAGCCATGGCCCTGGCCCGGCGGGTGGCGCGCAGCAAGAGCAACGCGTTCTTCGCCGACGAGCACTGCCATCCGCAGACCCTGTCGGTGCTCAAGACCCGTGCCGAAGGCTTCGGCTTCGAGCTGATCGTCGACTCCGTGGACAACTTGAGCAAGCACTCGGTGTTCGGCGCGTTGCTCCAGTACCCGGATACCCATGGCGAGGTCCGCGACCTGCGTCCGCTGATCGAGCAGCTGCATGCCCAGCAGGCCCTGGCCTGCGTCGCCGCCGACATTCTCAGCCTGGTGGTGCTCACCCCGCCCGGCGAACTGGGCGCCGATGTGGTGCTCGGCTCCACGCAACGCTTCGGTGTGCCCATGGGCTACGGCGGGCCGCATGCGGCCTATTTCGCCTGTCGTGACGACTTCAAGCGGGCCATGCCCGGGCGCATCATCGGCGTGTCCCGCGATGCCCGTGGCAACACCGCCCTGCGCATGGCCCTGCAGACCCGCGAGCAGCACATACGCCGCGAGAAGGCCAACTCGAACATCTGCACGGCACAGGTGCTGCTGGCCAACATCGCCGGCTTCTACGCTGTCTACCATGGCCCCGAAGGTCTGCAGCGAATCGCCCAGCGCGTACACCGACTGACCTTCATCCTTGCCGCCGGCCTCGAAGCCAAGGGCATCAGACGCCTCAACCAGCACTTCTTCGATACCTTGACGCTGGATGTCGGCGGCACCCAGGCGGCGATCATCGAAAGCGCCGAGGATGCCCGTATCAACCTGCGCATCCTCGGACGCGGGCATCTGGGAGTAAGCCTGGACGAAACCTGCGATGAAGCCACGGTACTGAAACTGTTCGACATCTTCCTCGGCGTGGACCATGGCCTGGACATTGCCGCGCTCGACCAGCAGGCCCTGCCCGAAGGCATACCCGGCGCGCTGGTGCGTCGCACGCCGATCCTCCAGCACCCGGTGTTCAACCAGCATCACAGCGAAACCGAGATGCTGCGCTACCTCAAGCAGCTGGAGAACAAGGACCTGGCCCTGAACCAGTCGATGATCCCGCTGGGCTCCTGCACCATGAAACTCAACGCCACCAGCGAGATGATCCCCATCACCTGGCCTGGGTTCGCCGAGCCACACCCCTTTGCTCCCGCTGCCCAGGTGCAGGGTTACAAGGCGATGATCGATGAGTTGGAAAGCTGGTTGTGCGCCATCACCGGTTTCGATGCGATCTGCATGCAACCCAACTCCGGCGCCCAGGGCGAGTACGCCGGGCTGATGGCCATCACCCGTTACCACCGCAGCCGCCACCAGCCCGGTCGCACCTTGTGCCTGATCCCCGCGTCGGCCCACGGTACCAATCCGGCATCGGCGCAGATGGCCGGCATGGAGGTGGTGATCGTCGAGTGCGACGAGCAGGGCAACATCGACCTCGACGATCTCAAAGCCAAGGCCCAGGCCGCGGGCGAGCGGTTGTCGTGCCTGATGGTCACCTACCCGTCGACCCATGGGGTGTACGAGGAAGGCATCCGCGAGATCTGCGAGGTGATCCACCAGCACGGTGGCCAGGTCTACATGGATGGCGCCAACCTCAACGCCCAGGTGGGGCTGGCGCGGCCAGCGGACATCGGCGCCGACGTGTCGCACATGAACCTGCACAAGACCTTCTGCATCCCGCATGGCGGAGGCGGCCCGGGCATGGGGCCGATTGGCATCCGCGCCCACCTCAAGCCGTTCGTCGCCAGCCATCCGGTGGTCCCGGTGCCGGGCCTGGACCCGAACAACAGCGCCGTCAGCGCCGCGCCCTGGGGCAGCGCCAGCATCCTGCCGATCAGCTGGATGTACATCGCCATGATGGGGCCGCAGCTGGCCGATGCCAGCGAGGTGGCGATCCTCTCGGCCAACTACCTGGCCAGCCAGCTGCGTGACGCCTTCCCGGTGCTCTATCGCGGGCGCAACCAGCGGGTGGCCCACGAATGCATCCTCGACCTGCGCCCGCTCAAGGCACTGACCGGCATCACCGAGGAGGACGTGGCCAAGCGCTTGATGGACTACGGCTTCCATGCGCCGACCATGTCGTTCCCGGTGCCGGGCACCTTGATGGTCGAACCGACCGAAAGCGAGTCGAAGGCCGAGCTGGATCGCTTCGTCGAGGCGATGCTGGCGATCCGCGCGGAGATCGCCCAGGTGCAGGAAGGCAACTGGCCGGCCGAGGACAACCCACTCAAGCATGCGCCGCACACCCTGGCCGACGTGCTGGCGCCATGGAGCAGGCCCTACACCCTCGAACAGGGCATCGCCCCCAGTGCTCACGCGCGCCAGCACAAATACTGGCCGGCGGTGAACCGGGTCGACAACGTGTATGGGGACAGGAATCTGTTCTGCGCGTGCGTGCCGGTGGAGGCGTATCGCTGAGGCCGCGTCGGCTGGACTTTTTTGCGGGTAAATCCGCCCCCACAGGTGGACTATCCAGCCTTGCCAGGCGCGGTGATCTCTGTGGGAGCGGGTTTACCCGCGAAGCGGATGACGCAGTGGATAACGGTTACTCGGCAACGGCGTTCTTGGCCAGGATGGCGTTGGCCAGTTCCATGTCGCTGGCCTGCACGCCCGGGTTGTCCGCGCGCACCTGACGCATCGCTGCTTCCAGGAACGGTCCGCGGATGGCGCCTTCACTGGCGACGAAGCTGCCGGCGTCGTCCTGGGCGGCGACGATCAGCTTGTGATCCTTGAACGTCAGGTAGGTCGAGGCGGTGGTCGCACCGGAGGAGATGATATTGCGCCAGAACGTGTCGGCCATGGCGGAGCCAATGGGCAGCGAGAACAGGACGGTGGCTGCGATGGCAGTTTTGAAACGCATGATGAATCACCTCGGTCGATGAGGGCTGTTGAGATGCCGGTTTGATCGCTTTTGTCACTGCCAAGTTCCCGGCCAGGCAGGGGAATTCTTACTTATCCACAGACACGCAGTACCTCTTCGGCGCAGGTCAGACCCTGGTCGATCTTGTCCTGCGCGCAGCACCTCAGATCGCGCAGGCCATCCGCGCTGGCCTGCCGCCGCAGGGCGGCGAGATCCGTGGCCGGGGTGATTCGCTCGCGCAAGGAGGCGCTGACCCTGAGCAGCTCGAACAGCCCGGTGCGTCCATGAAAGCCCGTTCCCCGGCACTGGCGGCAGGCCTGGCGATCCTCCGCTGGGGTATCGCGACATTCCGGGCACAGGGTGCGTACCAGGCGCTGGGCCATGACGCCGATCAGGGTGGCCTTGATCAGGTAGTCGGCGACCCCGAGTTCTTGCAGGCGGGTGATCGCGCTGCAGGCGTCGTTGGTGTGCAGGGTCGAGAGCACCAGGTGTCCGGTGAGGGCTGCCTGCACCGCTACCTGGGCGGTTTCGCGGTCGCGGATCTCGCCGATCATGATGATGTCCGGGTCCTGGCGCAGCAAGGCGCGCACGCCATTGGCGAAGTCCAGGTCCAGGGCGGGCTGGACTTGCAACTGGTTGAACGAGGGCTCCAACCGTTCGATCGGGTCTTCGATGCTGCACAGGTTTACCTGGGGGGTGGCGAGGTGCCTGAGACTGGCGTACAGCGTGCTGGTCTTGCCCGAGCCGGTAGGGCCGGTCACCAGCACGATGCCCTGGCGTTGCCGCAGCAGTGCCTGCCATTGCGCCAGCAGTCTGCCGCCCAGGCCCAGGTGCTCGAGGGTTTCATGCCGTTGCTGCGGGTCGAACAGGCGCAGTACCAGCTTTTCACCGTAAGGGGTGGGTAGCGTGGAAAGGCGCAGTTCCACTTCGGCCCCACCGGGCAGCCGGGTCTTCAGGCGGCCATCCTGTGGCCGGCGCTTTTCCGCGACGTTCATCCGCCCCAGATGCTTCAAACGGCTGACCATCGCCAGGGCGACGCCGGCCGGAAACGCATACACCGCATGCAGCAGGCCATCGATACGCAGGCGCAGGTGCCCTTGTTCGCGGCGCGGTTCCAGATGGACATCGCTGGCGCGTTGTTCGATTGCGTACTGCAGCATCCAGTCGACGATATGCGCGATGTGGGCGTCGTCGGCACTGGCGTGGGCATGGCCGTCGCCCAGTTCGAGCAGGTGCTCCAGCTCGCCGAGAGGGGGCGTTGGCGCCGGTCCTGCGCCACGCACCGAGCGGGCCAGGCCGAAGAAGGTCGCGCTCAGTTGGCGGATCTGCCGAGGGCTGGCCAGTACCCGGTGTATGACCTTGCCCAGGCTGCGGCTCAGATCGGCCTCCCATTCGCGCTGATACGGCTGGGCGCTGGCCACGGTGATGCTGTTCTCGTCCAGGGCCACGGCAAGGATGCCGTGACGTTGGGCGAAGGCCGCGGACATCAGGTTGGCGACGCTTGGCAGGTCGACCTGCAGCGGGTCGATATCCAGGTAGGGCTGGCCAACCTGGGGCGCCAGCCAGCGGCACAGGGCATCGAGGTCGAGTGGCTGGCCGGATTGAAGCGGGTCCGGCAGGGCGAGCTCGGCGATCAGCTCGAGCGGGTGCTGGTCGGGGCGCGCCTTGGCCCGTGCGAGGGCCTTGAGGGCGTCGCTGGCGCTGATTCGCTGCTCGGTCAGCAGGGCCTGGAGCAGGCGGTTGAAGTCAAGATCATGGGAGGTGTTGGCGTACATGACGGCATCCTTGCCAGGTGAAGAGTCGCCTGGGCAAGGCTAGCCGCGGCGGGCCGATGGCAGCGGTACAAAGGGTTTCGGGATCTTGCCATGGCCCTTCAGCGGGTCGAGACCTCCGCCAGTTGCGGGGCATTGTCGAGGCGAACCCCGGTCACGCAGACCAGGTTGCGCAACTTCTGGGCGATTACTTCGGCGCGATGCCAGCTCAGGCCGGCGACGCCGATGGCCACGTCCAGCAGGTCGTCGTGCTGGCTCACCTGCACGCTGTGCGGGGTGAGGAACTGCAAGGCGAACAGGTTGAGTACCCGGCACAGGCTGTCTGGCTCGATCTCGGTCTGCAGGTGGTAGCGCACGCTGCTGTGGGCGGCGTTGGCGGCCCAGGCGTCGGTGCGGGGCGAGGGGAGGGGCCGTTCGAGTAGGTTCATGCTGGATCTCCGCGAAAGTGGGAAGATTCTTGCACGTCGTTCGCGGCATTTTTTCGCTATGATTCCGTTGATTAGCGCATTGTGCGAATTGTTCTATCTGAATTTCTCTTGATTAAGGAATTTTTTATGCGATCTGACTTGGATGCCTATGACCGACGCATCCTGGAGTTGCTGCAGGAGGACGCGTCACTGTCCAGCGCGCAGATCGCCGAACGCGTGGGGCTCTCGCAGTCACCTTGTTGGCGACGCATTCAGCGCTTGCGGGACGAGGGCGTGATTCGCGGGCAGGTGACCTTGCTGGACCGCAAGAAAGTGGGCCTGAACACGCAGATCTTCGCCGAAGTGAAGCTCAACGCCCACGGGCGCTCGAACTTCGCCGAGTTCACCGAGGCGATCCGCGGCTTTCCCGAGGTTCTGGAGTGCTATGTGCTGATGGGGGCGGTGGATTTCCTGCTGCGCATCGTCACCTCGGATATCGAGGCCTATGAGCGGTTCTTCTTCGAAAAGCTGTCGAACGTGCCGGGTATCCAGGAAGTGAACTCGATCGTGGCGCTTTCGGAGATCAAGTCGACCACGAGCTTGCCATTGAGACCCTGAAGCGTCGATCGCGGGGCAAGCCCGCTCCTGCGCAGTGCAGGAGCGGGCAGTGCAGGCTCAGGCCTTGAGCAGGTGTTTCCAGGCGCGGTTCTGCTCGATGGCGCGAGCCTGTTCGATGCGGGCTTCGAGCAGTTCTTCCTTGCCTTCTTCGACCAGCGGCAGCTCGGCCAGCTCGTGCAGCTTGTTCAGCTCGCCGTAGAGGCGGTCTTGCTGCGGCAGGTCCAGCACCTGGCGGGCGTGGTGCAGCCAGGTCTGGATGCCTTCGATGCGCGGCAACTGCTCGGCCAGGTCCTCGGGGCGCTGCACGTACAGCGGCAGCTTCAGGGCGCGGGACTCCTCGCCCAGCAGGTGCTGCAGCCAGCTGGCCAGCTGCGCCTTGCCCTGGCGCTCGCCACGGCCCTTGCGCTCGGCGGTCCAGGCGCGGGCGGTCAGCCAGCGTGCGGTCTCCAGGGAGAACTGGCCCCAACGCGGGTCTTCCAGCTCTTCGGCGAACTGCTCGGGAGCGGCGCGGCGAATGTCCTCGTCATCGTTGCCGGCCAGCAC
The DNA here is from genome assembly GCF_054788395.1 of Pseudomonas sp. microsymbiont 2. Lineage (NCBI taxonomy): Bacteria > Pseudomonadati > Pseudomonadota > Gammaproteobacteria > Pseudomonadales > Pseudomonadaceae > Pseudomonas > Pseudomonas sp. microsymbiont 2. Next base: position 5,649,214 of record NZ_CM139112.1, on the reverse strand, counting down.
CAGCGGGCGCCAGTCTTCCAGCAGCGCGTCGAGGCTGGCGCGCAGGGCGCGGGTCGTCGGGCGCGGCGCGGCTTGGCCAAGGCTGGCGGTGAGGGCGCGCAGTTCGGCCAGGCAACGAACCCAGTCCTGCAGCAGGCGCCAGTGGCCGTTGTGGCGATACTGCTCGGCCAGGCGCTGGCTGCTGCCCAGCAGTTGCCAGGCGAGGGCGGCGTAGGCTTCGTCCAGCGGCATCTCGGCCTGCAGTTCGGTCACCGGCAGGCCCAGCTCGTAGCTGTCCGGATCGAGCAGGCGGTAGCCGCGCTCGGCCTTGCTGATGTCGCAGGGCATCAGCGCCAGTGTGGCGGCGAGCTCGGCGGCCAGCTCCAGCAGCGCCTCAGGGGTGCCTTCACGCAGTTCCAGCTCCAGCTCGCAGATCTCTTCCTTGCGCTTGCCGGCGATCACGAAGCCCTGGTCGAGGGCGGCCTCGATCACCACTTTGGCCTTGCCACGGCCCCAGGCGATCTCGGCGTACTCGCGGGTGAAATCGGTGGTGAACAGCGGCTTGATGGTCTTCTTGTCCAGCTCGGCCAGTTGCTCGGGCCAGCAGCTGGCATCGAGCTTCTTCAGGTCGAGCTTGACCTTGTCCAGGTACCACTCGTATTCGTTGCGCTCGGACAGCCCGGCCACGCTCTGCCCACGGCACTTCAGCGTCTGGATGATGACCTCGCCATCACGGCGCAGGCGCAGGGCGACGCGGGCGGCGGACAGGTCGCGCTCCGGGGTGTCGAAGTACTGGTTGAGCAGTTCGCGGGTCTGCCAGCCGGACTTGTTGCGCTTTTTCAGCAGGGGGTGCTCGCGCAGGGCGGCAAGGGTCTCGCGGCTGGCGCGGAGTTTGAGTTCGGTTTCTTTGTGCATCGCGGGCTCGGAAGGAGGGGCATCGTTGCTGGGCAGTCTACAGCACTTGCGCCATCGTAGTGGGAGCGGGCTCGCCCCGCGATGAGTGGCTGCCAGGCACCTGCCGGCGCCATCGCGGGGCAAGCCCGCTCCCACGAAGTTTTCGTCAACGGGTTTGCGGCTTGCCCAGCGATGCTTTCGCGTTGCTATGATGGGCCACGCTTCCGAGGAGTCCGCGCATGCCGTTGCCGTCGCTGAAAGAACAGTTCGCCGCCCTGATCGCCGCCCCCTCGGTCAGTTGCACCCAGGCGGCGCTTGACCAGTCCAACCGCCCGGTCATCGACCTGCTGGCCGGCTGGCTGGGCGATCTCGGTTTCGCCTGCGAGATCCAGCAGGTCAGCCCCGGCAAGTTCAACCTGCTGGCCAGCCGCGGCACCGGCCCCGGTGGCCTAGTGCTGGCCGGGCACAGCGACACCGTGCCGTACGACCCGCAGCTGTGGAGCAGCGACCCGCTGAAACTCACCGAAGTCGATGGCCGCTGGGTCGGCCTGGGCAGCTGCGACATGAAAGGCTTCTTCGCGCTGGTCATCGACGCGGTGATCCCGCTGCTCGAACACGACTTCAAGCAGCCGCTGCTGATCCTCGCCACCTGCGACGAGGAAAGCTCCATGTCCGGCGCCCGGGCCCTGGCCGAAGCCGGCCAGCCGCTCGGTCGGGCGGCGGTGATCGGCGAGCCCACCGGGCTCAAGCCGATCCGCATGCACAAGGGCATCCTCATGGATCGCATCGAGATCCTCGGACGCAGCGGCCATTCGTCGGATCCGAGCCTGGGGCACAGCGCCCTGGAGGCGATGCATGCGGTGATGGGCGAGTTGATGGCCTTGCGCCGTGGCTGGCAGGAAAAATATCGCAATCCGCAGTTCAGCGTGCCGGTCCCGACCCTGAACTTCGGCTGTATCCATGGTGGCGACAACCCCAATCGTATCTGCGGCCAGTGCGCCCTGGAGTTCGACCTGCGTCCGTTACCAGGCATGGACGTCGAGCCGCTGCGCGCGGCGATCCGCGCCAAGCTCGCGCCGCTGGCCGAGCGGCTGGAGGTGCGTATCGACTATGCGCCGCTGTTCCCCGAAGTGCCGCCATTCGAGCAAGCCGCCGACAGCGAGCTGGTGCGCCTGGCCGAGCGCCTGACCGGCCATCGCGCCGAAGCGGTGGCCTTCGGCACCGAAGCGCCTTATCTTCAGCAGCTCGGTTGCCAGACCATCGTGCTCGGCCCCGGCGACATCGCCTGTGCCCACCAGCCAGGCGAGTACCTTGAAATGTCACGTATCGAGCCTACCGTGCGTCTATTGCGTGACCTGATCCGGCACTACTGCCTGGATTAAACGTCCATCGACCTGATTCGTTTCTGCCTAGAGGAGACCGCGCGTGACCGCAAGCCTGTTCCGACGATGACTTTCGAACGTTGTGCGCCTTTTCGTTCTCCGTTCACTTATCCACAGGCCCTGTCATGCCCGATTACGTCAACTGGCTGCGCCATGCATCTCCCTACATCAACGCCCATCGCGATTGCACCTTCGTGGTCATGCTGCCTGGTGACGGCGTCGATCATCCCAATTTCGGCAACATCGTCCACGACCTGGTGCTGCTGCACAGCCTGGGTGTGCGCCTGGTGCTGGTCCACGGCTCGCGTCCGCAGATCGAAAGCCGTCTGGCCGACCGTGGCCTGACCCCGCACTACCACCGTGGCATGCGCATCACCGACGCGGCCACCCTGGATTGCGTGATCGACGCGGTCGGCGCGCTGCGCCTGACCATCGAGGCCCGCCTGTCGATGGACATGGCCGCTTCACCCATGCAGGGCTCGCGCCTGCGGGTGGCGTCCGGCAACCTGGTCACCGCACGGCCGATCGGCGTGCTCGAAGGGGTCGACTACCACCATACCGGCGAAGTGCGCCGGGTCGACCGCAAGGGCATCAATCGCCTGCTGGACGAGCGCTCCATCGTGCTGCTGTCGCCGCTGGGCTATTCGCCCACCGGGGAGATCTTCAACCTCGCCTGCGAGGACGTCGCCACCCGCGCCGCCATCGAGCTGGGCGCCGACAAGCTGCTGCTGTTCGGCGCCGAGCCGGGCCTGCTGGACGAGCATGGGCAACTGGTGCGCGAGTTGCGCCCGCAGCACATCACCCCGCACCTGCAGCGCCTGGGCAGCGACTACCAGGCCGAGCTGCTCGATGCCGCCGCCGAGGCGTGCAAGGGCGGCGTGGCGCGCAGCCATATCGTCAGCTACGCCGAGGACGGCGCGCTGCTGACCGAGCTGTTCACTCGCGGCGGTGGCGGCACGCTGGTGTCCCAGGAGCAGTTCGAGGTGGTGCGCGAGGCGACCATCGACGACGTCGGCGGCTTGCTGGAACTGATCAGCCCGCTGGAAGAGCAGGGTATCCTGGTGCGTCGTTCGCGCGAGGTGCTGGAGCGTGAGATCGAGCAGTTCAGCGTGGTCGAGCGCGAGGGCATGATCATCGCCTGCGCGGCGTTGTACCCGATTGCCGACTCGGAGGCGGGGGAGCTGGCGTGCCTGGCGGTGAATCCGGAGTATCGGCACGGCGGTCGCGGTGACGAGCTGCTCGAGCGCATCGAGTCGCGGGCGCGCCAGCTGGGGCTCAAGACCCTGTTCGTGCTGACGACCCGGACCGCGCACTGGTTCCGTGAGCGTGGCTTCGCGCCTTGTGGCGTCGAACAGCTGCCGGCGGCGAGGGCTTCGCTGTACAACTACCAGCGCAACTCGAAGATCTTCGAGAAACCGTTGTAAACCTGTTCCGGCCTATTCGCGGGTAAACCCGCTCCCACAGGCATCACGCAGGCCTGAAAGGCAGCGCAGAACCTGTGGGAGCGGGCTTGCCCGCGAAGCAGGCGACACCGAACTGAATGAAAAACGCCGCCCCTGAGGGCGGCGTTTTCGTTTACACGGTATGCAGGTACCAGTTGTACTCGAGGTCGGAGATCGAGTGTTCGAACTCCTCCAGCTCGCTTTCCTTGCACGCGACGAAGATGTCGATGTACTTCGGATCGATGTACTTGTTGAGGATCTCGCTGTCGTCCAGCTCGCGCAGGGCATCGCGCAGGTTGTTCGGCAGGCTCTGCTCCAGCTGTTCGTAGGCGTTGCCTTCGATCGGCGTGCCAGGCTCGACCTTGTTGGTCAGGCCGTGGTGCACACCGGCCAGCACGGCCGCCATCATCAGGTACGGGTTGGCATCGGCGCCGGCGACGCGGTGCTCGATGCGCACCGCGTCCGGCGAGCCAGTCGGTACGCGTAGCGCCACGGTACGGTTGTCCAGGCCCCAGCTCGGTGCGTTCGGCACGTAGAACTGAGCGCCGAAACGACGGTACGAGTTGACGTTGGGGCAGAGGAACGCCATCGAGGCGGGCAGGGTCTCGAGCACACCGCCGACAGCGTGACGTAGCGCGGCGTTCTGCTCGGGATCCTCGCTGGTGAAGATGTTGTTGCCATCCTTGTCCAGCACGGAGATGTGTACGTGCAGGCCGTTGCCTGCCTGGCCCGGGTAGGGCTTGGCCATGAAGGTGGTGTCCATTTCATGGTCGTAGGCGATGTTCTTGATCAGGCGCTTGAGCAGCACCGCGTAGTCACAGGCCTTGAGCGGGTCGGCGACGTGGTGCAGGTTGACCTCGAACTGCGCCGGGGCGCTTTCCTTGACGATCGCGTCGGCTGGAATGCCTTGTTCCTTGGCGCCTTCGAGAATGTCCTGCAGGCAGTCGGCATATTCGTCGAGATCGTCGATCAGGTAGACCTGGGTCGATTGCGGGCGCTTGCCCGAGATCGGCGAGCGTGGCGGCTGCGGGCGGCCGTTCACGTTCTCCTGGTCGATCAGGTAGAACTCGAGTTCGAACGCAGCGCAGATGGTCAGGCCCAGGTCGGTGAACTTGCTCACCACTTGGCGCAGCACTTCACGCGGGTCGGCGAAGAACGGCTCGCCCTCGATTTCGTGCATGGTCATCAGCAGTTGCGCGGTCGGGCGCTTCTGCCAGGGTTCGTTGGAGAGGGTGCCGGGGATGGGGTAGCAGATGCGGTCGGCATCGCCGATGTCCAGGCCAAGGCCTGTGCTTTCGACGGTCGAACCGTTGATATCCAGGGCGAAGAGGGAGGCAGGCAGGTTGATGCCTTTCTCGTAAACCTTGTGGAGGCTGGTGCGCTCGATGCGCTTGCCGCGCACCACACCATTCATATCTGCAATCAGAAGGTCAACGTAGAGAACCTCAGGATGTTCCTTAAGGAACGCGTTCGCTTCGTTAAGCTGAACGGCACGCGGGGGTACCGACATGATGCAACACCTTTGTTGTTAAAAATATCAATCAAGGGGGGCTTGCAACCCCAGTCAATCGGAAAGACCTGGTGAAGTCAAGCCAGCCCCATGATGCCCTTAAATGGCACATCCACGGCAGATTTGCCGCATATCGGGGCGTGCCATTATCCGCTATTTTCGTGCTGAAGGGTTATTTCGAGCGGGGCGTGTTTTATTTTTTACGGAGGAGTTGTGTAAAAAAATGAACGAGGCTAAGCTCGGTCGCAACCCAGAACACAATAATACGAGGGTCACATGGTCCGCCTGTCGAGACCTGCCAGCGCCGCATGCACGGTGCGTTCAGGTACATCTCCCGGTTGCCGTCCGGTCATCGCGCGCCTGCGTCAGCAGGGGGCCGCGCTGGCCGCAATAATTGACGGTCTTGCTGAAAAGGCCATACCTCGTAACGCTTTAGCGCAACATTTCCTTTCCTTCTGCCCTTCGCTTTCATCACGGACACGCTCTTTTGCAGTGTATCCACTGTCGTCCTGCGCGGGGGTTTTTGCTTTAGCCATGCACAGCATCCAGAATCAAGGCGCGGGCCTGTCCAGGCCCCTCGGCGCCGTGTGCGCCGACTTTGCCCGACGCCTGGCGTCAGCGGCTGGCGGTTGCCGCCAACCGCGCCACATTGCCTCCTGAGGTATTTATGAGTAACAACCTCGACCAGCTCACCGATTGGTTGAAAGAGCACAAGATCACCGAAGTGGAATGCCTGATCAGCGACCTGACCGGCATCACCCGCGGCAAGATCTCGCCTACCAACAAGTTCATCGCCGAGAAGGGCATGCGCCTGCCCGAGAGCGTGCTGCTGCAGACCGTGACCGGCGACTATGTCGACGACGACATCTATTACGAACTGCTCGACCCGGCCGACATCGACATGATCTGCCGCCCCGACGAGAAAGCGGTGTTCCTCGTGCCATGGGCCATCGAGCCGACCGCCCAGGTGATCCACGACACCTACGACAAGAAGGGCAATCCGGTCGAACTGTCGCCGCGCAACGTGCTCAAGAAAGTGCTGCAACTCTACGCCGACAAAGGCTGGCAGCCGATCGTCGCGCCGGAGATGGAGTTCTACCTGACCAAGCGCAGCGAAGACCCGGACTTCCCGCTGCAGCCGCCGGTGGGGCGCTCCGGTCGCCCGGAAACTGGCCGCCAGTCGTTCTCCATCGAGGCCGCCAACGAATTCGACCCGCTGTTCGAGGATGTCTACGACTGGTGCGAACTGCAGCAGCTGGACCTCGACACGCTGATCCACGAGGACGGCACGGCGCAGATGGAGATCAATTTCCGTCACGGCGACGCGCTGCACCTGGCCGACCAGATCCTGGTGTTCAAGCGCACCATGCGCGAGGCCGCGCTCAAGCACAACGTGGCCGCCACCTTCATGGCCAAGCCGATGACCGGCGAGCCGGGCAGCGCCATGCACCTGCACCAGAGCGTGGTCGACGTGGCCACCGGCAAGAACATCTTCTCCAATGCCGACGGCAGCATGAGCGAGCTGTTCCTCAACCACATCGGCGGCCTGCAGAAGTTCATCCCCGAAGCGCTGCCGCTGTTCGCGCCCAACGTCAACTCGTTCCGCCGCTTCCTGCCCGACACCTCGGCACCGGTGAACGTCGAGTGGGGTGAGGAAAACCGTACCGTCGGCCTGCGCGTGCCGGATGCCGGCCCGCAGAACCGTCGCGTCGAGAACCGTCTGCCGGGCGCCGACGCCAACCCGTACCTGGCCATCGCCGCGAGCCTGCTGTGTGGCTACATCGGCATGGTCGAAGGCATCGAAGCCAGCGCCCCGGTCCAGGGCCGTGGCTACGAACGGCGCAACCTGCGCTTGCCGCTGACCATCGAGGACGCCCTGGAGCGCATGGAGAACAGCCGCGCGCTGGTGCAGTACCTGGGCAAGAAATTCATCGCCGGCTACGTTGCCACCAAGCGCGCCGAGCATGAAAACTTCAAGCGCGTCATCAGTTCCTGGGAGCGTGAGTTCCTGCTGTTTGCAGTGTGATCAACCCTGAGGCCGCCTATGGGCGGCCACCGGAAAATGGAGAGGCACATGAGCGTCAACAACCCGCAAACCCGTGAATGGCAAACCCTGAGCGGCGAGCACCACCTTGCACCTTTCAGCGACTACAAGCAGCTGAAGGAGAAGGGGCCGCGCATCATCACCAAGGCGCAGGGCGTGCATTTGTGGGACAGCGAGGGGCACAAGATCCTCGACGGCATGGCCGGCCTGTGGTGCGTGGCGGTCGGCTATGGCCGCGAAGAACTGGTGCAGGCGGCAGAAAAGCAGATGCGCGAACTGCCGTACTACAACCTGTTCTTCCAGACCGCCCACCCGCCGGCGCTGGAGCTGGCCAAGGCGATCACCGACGTGGCGCCAGAGGGCATGACCCATGTGTTCTTCACCGGCTCCGGTTCCGAGGGCAACGACACCGTGCTGCGCATGGTCCGTCACTACTGGGCGCTCAAGGGCAAGCCGAACAAGCAGACCATCATCGGTCGCATCAACGGCTATCACGGCTCCACCGTGGCCGGCGCCAGCCTGGGCGGCATGAGCGGCATGCACGAGCAGGGCGGCCTGCCGATCCCGGGCATCGTGCACATCCCGCAGCCGTACTGGTTCGGCGAAGGTGGCGACATGACCCCGGATGAGTTCGGCGTGTGGGCGGCCGAGCAGTTGGAGAAGAAGATTCTCGAAGTCGGCGAGGACAACGTCGCCGCCTTCATCGCCGAGCCGATCCAGGGCGCCGGCGGCGTGATCATCCCGCCAGAGACCTACTGGCCGAAGGTCAAGGAGATCCTTGCCAAGTACGACATCCTGTTCGTCGCCGACGAAGTGATCTGCGGTTTCGGCCGTACCGGCCAGTGGTTCGGCTCTGACTACTACGACCTTGCGCCCGACCTGATGACCATCGCCAAGGGCCTGACCTCCGGTTACATCCCCATGGGCGGTGTGATCGTGCGTGACAGCGTGGCCCAGGTACTCAGCGAAGGCGGCGATTTCAACCACGGCTTCACCTACTCCGGCCACCCGGTGGCGGCGGCGGTGGGCCTGGAAAACCTGCGCATCCTGCGCGACGAGAAGATCGTCGAGAAGGTGCGCACGGAAGTGGCACCCTACTTGCAAAAACGTCTGCGTGAGCTGCAGGACCATCCACTGGTGGGCGAGGTGCGCGGCCTGGGCCTGCTCGGCGCGATCGAGCTGGTCAAGGACAAGGCCACCCGCAGCCGTTACGAGGGCAAGGGCGTGGGCATGATCTGCCGTACCCACTGCTTCGAGAACGGCCTGATCATGCGTGCCGTGGGTGACACCATGATCATCGCGCCGCCGCTGGTGATCAGCCGCGAAGAGGTGGACGAGCTGGTGGAAAAGGCGCGCAAGTGCCTGGATTTGACCTACGAAGCGATCAAATGACGGTCTGCTAGGCTGGCGAGGTGACATTAAAGTCGTTGCAAGGCCCTGCTTCTGTTGAAACAGCGCCTTGTAACTTGCCAGACTAACGGCTGTTTAGTCGCCCAGCGCGTGATCCGTGGGACCTGGCTGCTGAACAGATGGCTTGATAATAAATTCTGGAGCATAACGCATGAAGAAATTGGGCAAGACGCTGCTGGCCGCCGCCCTGATGGGTGCCATGGCCACCGCTGTTCAGGCTGAAGACAAGGTGTTGAACGTCTACAACTGGTCGGACTACATCGCGCCGGACACCATCGCCAAGTTCGAAAAGCAGAGCGGCATCAAGGTCAAGTACGACGTCTTCGACAGCAACGAGACCCTCGAAGCCAAGCTGCTGGCCGGCAAGTCGGGCTACGACATCGTCGTGCCGTCCAACAACTTCCTGGCCAAGCAGATCAAGGCAGGCGTCTACGAAGAACTGGACCGCTCCAAGCTGCCCAACTGGAAGAACCTCGACGAAGACCTGCTCAAGGCCGTCGGCGACGCCAGCGACCCGGGCAACAAGCATGCCTTCCCGTACATGTGGGGCTCCATCGGCATCGGCTACAACCCGGAGAAGGTCAAGGCCGCGCTGGGCGTGGACAAGATCGACTCGTGGGACGCCGTGTTCAAGCCCGAGAACATTGCCAAGCTCAAGAGCTGCGGCGTGAGCTTCCTCGATGCGCCGACCGAAATGCTCCCGGCCGCGCTGCACTACCTGGGCTTGCCCAGCAACTCCACCAAGTCCGATGACCTGAAGAAGGCCGAGGCGCTGTTCCTGAGCATCCGCCCATCGATCACCTACTTCCACTCGTCCAAGTACATCGGCGACCTGGCCAACGGCAACATCTGCGTGGCCGTCGGCTACTCCGGCGACCTGGAACAGTCCAAGGCCCGCGCCCACGAGGCCGGCGACAAGGTCAAGCTGGACTACATCATTCCGAAAGAAGGCGCCGGTACCTTCTACGACATGGTCGCCATCCCCAAGGATGCCGAGCACAAGGAAGCCGCCTACAAGTTCATGGACTTCCTGATGCAGCCTGAAGTCATGGCCGAGATCACCAATGCCGTGCGCTTCCCGAACGGCAACAAGGCCGCCACCCCGTTCGTGGACAAGGACATCACCAGCGACCCGAGCATCTATCCGCCTGCCGATGTGAAGAAACAGCTGTACGCGATCGCCGCGCCTGAAGCGGCGGCCCAGCGTGTCATCACCCGCAGCTGGACCAAGATCAAGTCGGGCAAGTAAGCCCGTCGCGGAACCCTCTGGGCCGGAGTTTCCCGGCCCAGAGGCCAGTAGAGGCAAATAAGTTTGCGGCAGCGAAGCCGTGAAGGTAAGTTGCGCGCCGGTTTTGCGTGTGCGGCCGAGATTTTCCGCCGGCAAAGGCACTGATTGTGAGGACCACCCACTTGTCTATTTCTGTTTTTCGCAAGGCCTTGATGGCTGGAGCGGGTCTGACGCTGGCTTGCAGCGTCCAAGCGGCGCCCACGGTGCATATCTACAACTGGTCCGACTATGTCGGCCCGAATACCCTCGCCGATTTCCAGAAGGAAACCGGCATCACCCCCAAGTACGACGTCTTCGACAGCAACGAGACGCTGGAAGGCAAGCTGCTGGCCGGGCGTACCGGCTACGACGTGGTCGTGCCGTCCAACCATTTCCTCGGCAAGCAGATCAAGGCGGGCGCGTTCCAGAAGCTCGACCGTGACCTGCTGCCCAACTACGCGAACCTCGACCCGGCGCTGATGAAGCGTCTGGAGAAGAACGACCCGGGCAACCAGTACGCCGTCCCCTACCTGTGGGGCACCAACGGCATCGGCTACAACGTCGAGAAGGTCAAGGCGGCGCTGGGCACCGACAAGATCGATTCCTGGGCGGTGCTGTTCGAGCCCGAGAACATGAAGAAGCTCAGCAAGTGCGGCGTGGCCTTCCTCGACTCGGCCGACGAGATGCTGCCGGCGGTGCTCAACTACATGGGGCTGGACCCCAACAGCAGCAACCCCAAGGACTACCAGAAGGCGGAAGAGAAACTGCTGGCCGTGCGCCCGTACGTGACCTACTTCCACTCCTCCAAGTACATCACCGATCTCGCCAACGGCGACATCTGCGTGGCCGCCGGCTTCTCCGGCGACATTTTCCAGGCCAAGGCTCGCGCCGAAGAGGCGAAGAAGGGCGTGAAGCTGGCCTACGCCATCCCCAAGGAAGGCGGCAACCTCTGGTTCGATGTGCTGGCGATTCCCAAGGATGCCAGCAACGTCAAGGAGGCCCATGCCTTCATCAACTATTTGCTGAAACCTGAGGTGATCGCCCAGGTCAGTGATTACGTCGGTTACGCCAACCCGAACCCCAAGGCTGGCGACCTGATGGACCAGGCCGTGAGGACTGACGCTGCGGTTTACCCACCGCAGGAAGTACTGGACAAGATGTTCGTCAACGCCGAGTTGCCACCCAAGGTGCAACGTTTGATGACCCGCAGCTGGACCAAGGTCAAGTCGGGCAAGTAAAAATCCAGGCCCGCCAGCGCAGCGGCGGGCACATAAATCTTGTTGGGAGTTTCACTCATGGCAGTTGCCTCCGGTGCCTATAAGAAAGCCCTCGAGGGTGGCCAGCAACCCAAGCAGGTGCTGGTCAAGATCGATCGGGTCACAAAAAAATTCGACGAAACGGTAGCGGTGGACGACGTGTCCCTGGAAATCCGCAAGGGTGAGATCTTCGCCCTGCTGGGTGGCTCCGGTTCCGGCAAGTCGACCTTGCTGCGCATGCTGGCCGGCTTCGAGCGTCCGACCGAAGGGCGGATCTTCCTCGACGGCGTCGACATCACCGACATGCCGCCCTATGAGCGGCCGATCAACATGATGTTCCAGTCCTACGCGCTGTTCCCGCACATGACCGTGGCGCAGAACATCGCCTTCGGCCTGCAGCAGGACAAGATGCCCAAGGCCGAGATCGAAGCCCGCGTGGCCGAGATGCTCAAGCTGGTGCACATGACCCAGTATGCCAAGCGCAAGCCGCACCAGCTGTCCGGTGGCCAGCGCCAGCGCGTGGCCCTGGCCCGCTCCCTGGCCAAGCGCCCCAAGCTGCTGCTGCTCGATGAGCCGATGGGCGCGCTGGACAAGAAACTGCGCTCGCAGATGCAGCTGGAACTGGTGGAGATCATCGAGCGCGTGGGCGTGACCTGCGTGATGGTGACCCACGACCAGGAAGAGGCCATGACCATGGCCCAGCGCATCGCCATCATGCACCTGGGCTGGATCGCCCAGATCGGCAGCCCGATCGACGTCTACGAGACCCCGACCAGCCGTCTGGTCTGCGAGTTCATCGGCAACGTCAACCTGTTCGAGGGCGAGGTGGTCGACGACGCCGAAGGCCACGCGATCATTGCCAGCCCGGAACTGGAGCGCAAGATCTACGTCGGCCACGGCGTCACCACTTCGGTCGAGGACAAGCACATCACCTACGCCCTGCGTCCGGAGAAGCTGCTGGTCACCACCGAGCAGCCGACCTGCGAGCACAACTGGTCGCGCGGCAAGGTCCACGACATCGCCTACCTGGGCGGCCACTCGGTGTTCTACGTCGAACTGCCCACCGGCAAGATCGTCCAGTCGTTCGTCGCCAACGCCGAGCGCCAGGGCACCCGCCCGACCTGGGACGACGAAGTCTACGTGTGGTGGGAAGACGACAGCGGCGTGGTACTGCGCTCATGAAACTTCGCAAGCTCAAGCGAGCCTTCCAGCGCATAACCCCAGAGGGACGGCACCTGGTGATCGGCGTGCCGTTCATCTGGCTGTTCCTGTTCTTCATGCTGCCGTTCTTCATCGTGCTGAAGATCAGCTTCGCCGAAGCCGACGTGGCGATCCCGCCGTACACCGAGATCTACACCTATCTCGAAGGCAAGGTGCAGCTGGTGCTGAACCTGGCCAACTATGGGCTGCTGACCGAGGACGAGCTGTATATCTCGGCCTACCTCGGGTCGCTCAAGGTCGCCTTCTTCAGCACCCTGCTGTGCCTGCTGATCGGCTACCCGATGGCCTACGCCATCTCCAAGGCCAACAAGGAGTCGCAGACGGTCCTGCTGCTGCTGATCATGATGCCGACCTGGACCGCGATCCTGATCCGCGTGTACGCCTGGATGGGCATTCTCAGCAACAACGGCTTGCTCAACAGCTTCCTGATGTGGATCGGCCTGATCGACCAACCGCTGCAGATCCTCAACACCAACCTGGCGGTGTATATCGGCGTGGTCTACTCGTACCTGCCGTTCATGATCCTGCCGCTGTACGCCAACCTGGTGAAGCACGACCAGAGCCTGCTCGAAGCCGCATCGGACCTGGGTTCGAGCACCTTCAACAGCTTCTGGAAGATCACCGTGCCGCTGTCGAAGAACGGCATCATCGCCGGCTGCATGCTGGTGTTCATCCCGGTGGTGGGCGAGTTCGTCATTCCCGAGCTGCTCGGCGGCCCGGAAACCCTGATGATCGGCAAGGTGCTGTGGCAGGAGTTCTTCAACAACCGTGACTGGCCGGTGGCGTCCGCGCTGGCGGTGGTGATGCTGGTGATCCTGATCGTGCCCATCCTGCTGTTCAACCGCAGCCAGGCCAAAGAAATGGAGGGCCGCGCATGAAACGCTTCAGTTTCTCCAAGCTGATGCTGGTGCTCGGCTTGCTGTTCATCTACCTGCCGATGCTGATCCTGGTGATCTACTCGTTCAACGCCTCGAAGCTGGTGACGGTATGGGGCGGTTGGTCGGTGAAGTGGTACGTCGGCCTGCTCGACAACACCCAACTGATGGGGTCGGTGATGCGCTCGCTGGAGATCGCCTGCTACACGGCGATCGCCGCCGTGGCGCTGGGCACCCTGGCGGCCTTCGTGCTGACCCGGGTCACCCGCTTCAAGGGCCGCACCCTGTTCGGTGGCCTGGTCACCGCGCCGCTGGTGATGCCCGAGGTGATCACCGGTCTGTCGCTGTTGCTGCTGTTCGTGGCCATGGCGCAGATGATCGGCTGGCCCCAGGAGCGTGGCATCGTCACCATCTGGATCGCCCACACCACGTTCTGCGCCGCCTATGTGGCGGTGGTGGTGTCGGCGCGCCTGCGCGAGCTGGACCTGTCCATCGAAGAGGCGGCCATGGACCTGGGCGCCAAGCCGTGGAAGGTGTTCTTCCTGATCACCATCCCGATGATCGCGCCGTCGCTGGCGGCGGGCGGCATGATGTCGTTCGCCCTGTCGCTGGATGACCTGGTGCTGGCCAGCTTCGTTTCCGGTCCGGGTTCGACCACCTTGCCGATGGAAGTGTTCTCGGCCGTGCGCCTGGGCGTGAAGCCGGAGATCAACGCCGTGGCCAGCCTGATCCTGCTGTCGGTGTCGCTGGTGACCTTCCTGGTCTGGTACTTCAGCCGCCAGGCCGAAGAACGCCGCCGCCGGGCGATCCAGCAGGCGATCGAAGAGGGCGCCGCGGCGAACGTCTCGCAGCCGCAGGTCCGCCGTCCGGCCCGAGCCGCCGCGCAGGCCTGATCCATTCGCGGGCAAAGCGCACCGCCGCTCCCACAGGACCTGTATGCAGCAAGGTCCCTGTGGGAGCGGGTTCACCCGCGAAGGCTCCCCCACCGGATCAAAGCCAGACCGCATCCCAATGCGGATATTCCCTGACGTTATTGACCAGCCTCGCCCGTAGCGGATTGGCAACGATGTACCTGGCGATGTGGATCGCATTTTCTTCCCGGCGCAACGCGTGGTCTTGATAGCCGGCCTGCCAAATCGGGTGATGCCCGACGCCAGCCTTGTGCAATTCAAGACTGGAACGGGACTTGAACCGGCGCATCAACGTGCAGAGTGTTGCCAGCCTCAACTCTATCAACCAGTGCAGATGATCCGGCATTACGACCCAGGCCAGTGATCGGCAGGCTTGTTCTTGATCTGACCGACGCAATTGCTCGACGACCAGACGCGCATGCTGGAAATCGCCGAACAACGGTTTGCGTTGATGGGTGATGGTGGTCAGCAGGTAGAGCCTTCCTGGCTCGGAAAAGCGGCCACGGCGCAGCAGGTGGGATTGAGCGGCAGGCATTGGAATCGCCCTTTGAAATGAGTCTCTGCTGAACGGTAGCGGTTGGAACGAAGTGGCTGGCTGTGGATGGTTTCTGGATATGGCAGAGAACGGCGCTGGCCCCTTCGCGGGTAAACCCGCTCCCACAGGGGCCAAGGTGCATTCGATATCTGTGGGAGCGGGTTTACCCGCGAAGAGGCCAGTCCGGCTAATACAAATTCCAGCCCAGTACCCTTTTCCAATCCCTGATCTACGCTTTCAACGCATCCCCTCTCGTTGAAGCAAGGAGCCCGCATGACGGTCGCACGTCCGCCGATGGTGGTTTGCCTGGGGCTGCTGTTCATGCTGTCTGGCTGTGGCAAGGAAGAAACCGTCCAGGTGCTGCCCAGGGTCGCGGTGCAACAGGTGCAGCCCGCCGATTTCGCCGCTCGGGTGACCCTGACCGGTGACGTGCAGGCGCGGGTGCAGACCGACCTGTCGTTTCGCGTGGGCGGCAAGATCGTCTCGCGCAGCGTCGATGTGGGCGACCACGTCAAGGCCAACCAGGTGCTCGCGCGCCTGGATCCCAAGGACCTGCAGAACAACGTCGACTCGGCCAAGGCCGAGGTGTTCGCCGAGCAGGCGCGGGTCACCCAGACCAGCGCCGCGTTCGTGCGCCAGCAGAAACTCCTGCCCAAGGGCTACACCAGCCAGAGCGAATACGACTCCGCCGAAGCTGCCCTGCGCAGCAGCCAGAGCGCGCTCAAGGCCGCCCAGGCGCAACTGGCCAACGCCAATGAACAACTGAGCTACACGGCGCTGGTGTCCGAGGCCGCCGGGGTGATTACCGCGCGCCAGGCCGAGGTCGGCCAGGTGGTGCAGGCGACCATGCCGATCTTCAGCCTGGCCGTCGATGGCGATCGCGACGCGGTGTTCAATGTCTACGAGTCGTTGCTGGTGAACCCGAGCGACGAGAAGAACGTCACCGTCAGCCTGATCGACGATCCCAGCATCAAGGCCAGCGGCCAGGTGCGCGAAATCACCCCGACGGTCTCGGCGCAGAGCGGCACCGTGCAGGTCAAGGTGGCCCTGCGCGACGTGCCGGCGGGCATGCCGCTGGGGTCGCCGGTCACCGCCTCGGCCAGTGCTCGCGGCAAGCCCAGCGTCGAGCTGCCCTGGTCGGCGCTGACCAAGGCCTTGAGCGAGCCGGCGGTATGGGTGGTGGGCGAGGGCGACAAGGCGCAGCTGCGCAAGGTCCAGGTGGCGCGCTATCTCACCGGCAAGGTGGTGATCAGCGATGGCCTGGAGGCCGGCGAGGTGGTGGTGGTTGGCGGCGGACAGTTGCTCAATCCGGGCGTCCAGGTGGAAAAGGTCGATGCCAGCAATGGAGGAGTCGGACCATGAAACCGCTGCCATTGATGCTGTGCGCCAGCCTGCTGCTGGCGGCCTGTGGCGGCGAGACGGAGCAGGCCGAGCCGGTGCGCCCGGTGCTGTCGACGGTGGTGCAGCCGCAGGTGCAGGCGCAACTGGGGCGCTTCGCCGGGAATATCCAGGCGCGCTTCGAGAGCACCCTGGGCTTCCGGGTGTCCGGCCGTATCGCCCGGCGCTGGCTGGATGTCGGCGCCCAGGTGCGGCCTGGCGATACCCTGGCCACCCTCGATCCGACCGATCAGCAGAACCAGCTGCGTGCCGCCGAGGGCGACCTGGCGCGGGTCCAGGCGCAGTGGATCAACGCCCAGGCCGATGCCCGCCGCCAGCAACAGCTGTATGACCGTGGCGTCGGCGCCCAGGCCCAGCTGGACATCGCCCAGACCAACCTGAAGACCACCGGAGCGTCCCTGGAACAGGCGCGTTCGGCCGTCAACCAGGCGCGCGATCAACTCGACTACAGCACCCTGCGCAGCGATCACGCCGCCGTGGTCACGGCCTGGCAGGCGGAGGCCGGGCAGACCGTCAGCGCTGGCCAGGCCGTGGTGACGCTGGCCCGTCCGGACGTGAAGGAGGCGGTGATCGACCTGCCGATCTACCTGGCCGAACAGCTGGGACGCAACCTCACCTTCACCGTCGCCTCGCAGCTCGACCCCAGCATCAACACCACCGCCACCCTGCGCGAACTGGAGCCCCAGGCCGACGCCACCACCCGCACCCGGCGCGCCCGGCTGACCCTGGCCAGCACGCCCGGCGCCTTCCACCTCGGCACCGCCATCAGCGTCACCTTGACCTCGGCGGTGGCGCCGCGCAGCGAGCTGCCGCGCAGTGCCTTGCTCGAGCGCGACGGCAAGACCCAGGTGTGGGTGGTCGACCCGCAGCAGAAGACCGTGGCGACCCGCGACATCACCCTGGCAGAGCGCAACGCCGACAGCATCGTCCTGACGGCCGGCGTGCAGCCCGGCGAGCGCGTGGTCACCGCCGGGGTGAACAGCCTCAAGCCTGGCCAGCAGGTCACCTTCGACGAGGATGCGCGATGAAAGGAAGCTTCAACCTGTCCGAGTGGGCGCTCAAGCACCAGTCCTTCGTCTGGTACCTGATGTTCGTCGGCCTGCTGATGGGGGTGTTCTCGTACTTCAACCTGGGCCGCGAGGAAGATCCGTCCTTCACCATCAAGACCATGGTGATCCAGACCCGCTGGCCGGGGGCGACCCAGGACGAGACGCTGTACCAGATCACCGACCGGATCGAGAAGAAGCTCGAGGAACTCGACTCGCTCGACTACGTGAAAAGCTACACCCGCCCTGGCGAATCGACGGTGTATGTCTACCTGCTCGATACCACCAAGGCCAAGGACATTCCACAGATCTGGTACCAGGTGCGCAAGAAGATCCAGGACATCCGCGGGCAGTTTCCCCAGGGCGTCCAGGGCCCGGGGTTCAACGACGAGTTCGGCGACGTGTTCGGCTCGATCTACGCGTTCACCTCCGACGGCCTGAACCTGCGCCAGTTGCGCGACTACGTCGAGCAGGCCCGCGCCGAGGTGCGCGAGGTGCACAACATCGGCAAGGTCGAGCTGATCGGTACCCAGGACGAAGTGCTCTACCTGAACTTCTCGACCCGCAAGCTGGCGGCCCTGGGCATCGACCAGGGCCAGGTCATGCAGGCCTTGCAGGCGCAGAACACGGTGACCCCGGCCGGGGTGATCGAGGCCGGACCCGAGCGCATCTCGGTGCGCACCACCGGGCAGTTCGCCTCGGAAAAGGACCTGGAAACGGTCAACCTGCGCATCAACGACCGCTTCTTCCGCCTGGCCGATATCGCCGATATCGAGCGCGGCTACGTCGACCCGCCGTCGCCGATCTTCCGCTACAACGGCCAGCCCGCGATCGGCCTGGCCATCGGCATGAAGGCTGGCGGCAACATCGAGGTGTTCGGCGCGGCCCTGAAAAAGAAGATGGACAGCATCGTCAGCGAACTGCCGGTCGGTGTCGGCGTGCATACCGTGTCCGACCAGGCGGTGGTGGTCAAGCAGGCGGTTGGCGGCTTTACCAGCGCGCTGTTCGAGGCGGTGGTGATCGTGCTGGTGGTGAGCTTCGTCAGCCTCGGCATCCGCGCCGGGCTGGTGGTGGCCTGCTCGATTCCGCTGGTGCTGGCCATGGTCTTCGTGTTCATGGAGTACAGCGGCATCACCATGCAGCGCATTTCGCTCGGTGCGCTGATCATCGCCCTGGGCCTGCTGGTGGATGATGCGATGATCACCGTGGAGGTGATGGTCACCCGCCTGGAGATGGGCGAGACCAAGGAGCAGGCGGCGACCTTCGCCTACACCTCGACGGCCTTCCCCATGCTCACCGGCACGTTGGTGACGGTGGCCGGCTTCGTGCCCATCGGCCTCAATGCCAGCTCCGCGGGCGAGTACACCTACACCCTGTTCGCGGTGATCGCCGTGGCCTTGCTGGTGTCCTGGGTGGTGGCGGTGTTCTTCGCCCCGGTGCTGGGCGTGCATATTCTCAGCAGCGAGAAGCTCAAGCCCCACGAGGCGGAGCCCGGGCGGGTCGGCAAGGCCTTCGAGCACAGCCTTTTGTGGTGCATGCGCCACCGCTGGGTGACGGTGATCGGCACCCTCGTGCTGTTCGTGCTTTCGGTGCTGGGCATGCGCTTCGTGCAGAACCAGTTCTTCCCGTCCTCGGACCGGCCCGAGATCCTGGTCGACCTGGACCTGCCACAGAACGCCTCGATCGAGCAGACGCGCAAGGTGGTCGACCGCCTCGAAGCCAGGATCAAGGACGATCCCGACCTGGTGCGCTGGAGCACCTACATCGGCCAGGGCGCGATCCGCTTCTACCTGCCCCTCGACCAGCAACTGCAGAACCCTTACTACGCCCAGCTGGTGATCGTCAGCAAAGGCTTCGAAGAGCGCCAGGGCATGATCGAGCGCCTGCAGAAACTGCTGCGCGAGGAGTTCGTCGGCATCGGCAGCAACGTCCAGTCGCTGGAAATGGGCCCGCCGGTGGGACGGCCGATCCAGTATCGGGTGAGCGGCAAGGACATCGACCAGGTGCGCCGCTACGCCATCGAGC
This sequence comes from Pseudomonas sp. microsymbiont 2, assembly GCF_054788395.1. Taxonomy (NCBI): domain Bacteria; kingdom Pseudomonadati; phylum Pseudomonadota; class Gammaproteobacteria; order Pseudomonadales; family Pseudomonadaceae; genus Pseudomonas; species Pseudomonas sp. microsymbiont 2. Next base: position 5,630,019 of record NZ_CM139112.1, on the reverse strand, counting down.
TGGCCACGGTGCTCGATGGCAACGAGCATATCGGCGACATGATGTACGACTGGAACGAGCCCGGTAAGGTGCTGCGCATCGAGATCGCCCAGGACAAGGCACGTCAGCTGGGGCTGTCGTCCGAGGACGTGGCCAACGTGATGAACAGCATCGTCAGTGGCGTGCCGATCACCCAGGTCAACGACAACATCTACCTGGTCGATGTCATCGCCCGCGCCGAGGACAGCGAACGCGGCTCGCCCGATACCTTGCAGAACCTGCAGATCGTCAACCCCAGTGGCGTGTCCATTCCCCTGCTGGCGTTCGCCACCGTGCGCTACGAGCTGGAGCAGCCGCTGGTGTGGCGGCGCGACCGCAAGCCGACCATCACCATCAAGGCCTCGGTGGTTGGCGATATCCAGCCGACCAACCTGGTCGAGCAGCTCAAGCCGAAGATCGATGAGTTCGCCGCCAAGCTGCCGCCTGGCTACGGCGTGGCCACCGGCGGCACGGTGGAGGAAAGCGGCAAGGCCCAGGGGCCGATCGCCGACGTGATCCCGCTGATGCTGTTCCTCATGGCGACCTTCCTGATGATCCAGTTGCACAGCGTGCAGAAGCTGTTCCTGGTGGTCAGCGTCGCGCCCCTGGGGCTGATCGGCGTGGTGCTGGCGCTGGTGCCCACGGGCACGCCGATGGGCTTCGTGGCGATTCTCGGCATCCTGGCCCTGGCCGGGATCATCATCCGCAACTCGGTGATCCTGGTGACCCAGATCGATGAATTCGAGGAACAGGGCTACGCCCCCTGGGATGCGGTGGTGGAGGCGACCAACCACCGCCGCCGGCCGATCCTGCTGACCGCGGCGGCGGCGAGCCTGGGCATGATTCCGATCGCGCGGGAGGTGTTCTGGGGGCCGATGGCCTACGCCATGATCGGCGGCATCATCAGCGCAACGCTGCTGACGCTGTTGTTCCTGCCGGCGCTGTATGTGGCCTGGTACAAGATCCGCGAGCCGGAGAACACCTCCAAAGCCCAACACTGAACCCTTGTAGGAGCGGCCTTGTGTCGCGAAAGGCCGCTCCTACAGAGTGCCTACCTAAAGTTGGTTATATAAACATTCTTAAACAGTATTTTTAAGAATATCCGCGCCTCACTAGTATTGCCCTCAAGCCAGGCGCAAATCCCCTTCAAAACTCTGCCCGGCACCCTTACTCACAGGAGAACGAGCATGAGTGCATCTCTGCGCAGCATCGACGGTCAGGACGAAGCCACCATTCTGCGTGAAATCCAGAGCGCCCTGCGCGACCTGCGCTTCGGCGCGGTGGAGATCACCGTGCACAACGCCCAGGTGGTGCAGATCGAACGCAAGGAGAAGTTCCGCCTGCAGCAGCCCGGCAACAAGTCCGGCTGATACCGCATCACTTCAAAACTAGAAAAATGCCAATCGGGAGCTTCACCATGTCCATCCGCCGTTATGCGCTTGCCGCCCTGGCCAGTGCCGTTTTTGCCGGTTCCGCGATCGCCAAGGACTACGAACTGCTGAACGTGTCCTATGACCCGACCCGCGAGCTGTACCAGCAGTACAACGCCGAGTTCATCAAGCATTGGCAAGCCGCCCACCCGGGCGACAAGGTGAAGATCCAGCAGTCCCACGGCGGTTCGGGCAAGCAGGGACGCGCGGTCATCGACGGCCTGCGCGCCGACGTGGTGACCCTGGCCCTGGCCGGCGATATCGACGAGATCGCCAAGCTCGGCAAGACCCTGCCCGAGGACTGGCAGAAGCGCCTGCCGGACGCGAGCACGCCGTACACCTCGACCATCGTGTTCCTGGTGCGCAAGGGCAACCCGAAAGGCATCAAGGACTGGGGCGACCTGATCAAGAAGGACGTCTCGGTCATCACCCCCAACCCGAAGACTTCCGGTGGCGCCCGCTGGAACTTCCTCGCCGCCTGGGCCTACGGCCTGAAGGCTGGCGGCAGCGAAGAGAAGGCCAAGCAATACGTGCAGGAGCTGTTCAAGCACGTGCCGGTGCTCGATACCGGCGCCCGCGGCTCGACCATCACCTTCGTCAACAACGGCCAGGGCGACGTGTTGCTGGCCTGGGAGAACGAGGCTTTCCTGGCGCTGAAGGAAGACGGCGGCAGCGACAAGTTCGAGATCGTCGTGCCTTCGCTGTCGATCCTCGCCGAGCCACCGGTGGCGGTGGTCGACAAGAACGCCGAGAAGAAGGGCAACGAAAAGATCGCCGAGGAGTACCTCAAGCACCTGTACAGCCCGGCTGGCCAGCAGATCGCCGCGCAGAACTTCTACCGCCCGCGTGACGCCAAGGTTGCCGCCGAATTCGGCAAGCAGTTCCCGAAACTGGACCTGGTGACCATCGACAAGGACTTCGGTGGCTGGAAGACTGCGCAGCCGAAGTTCTTCAATGATGGCGGTGTGTTCGACCAGATTTATCAGGCACAGTGATCGGCAATGGAAAGAGCGGGGGCCGCTTTGCGGCCCTTTCGCGACACAAGGCCGTTCCTACAGAAAAGCGCGATCCCCTGTAGGAGCGGCCTTGTGTCGCGATGGGCTGCAAAGCAGCCCCAGGATTTCAGAAGCTAGCACCAGCCCGGGAGCCTTTCCGGGCTTCGTGCGTTCAACCAGGGACCTTTATGTCACGTCGCATTTCCCCCGTCATACCCGGCTTCGGGCTGACGCTGGGCTACACCTTGGTGTACCTCAGCCTGATCGTGCTGATACCGCTGGCCGCCATGTTCGTGCATGCCGCGCAGCTCACCTGGGAGCAGTTCTGGGCCATCATCAGCGCGCCCCGAGTGCTGGCCGCGCTGAAACTGAGTTTCGGCACCGCCCTGTTCGCCGCCCTCATCAACGGTGTAATCGGCACCCTGCTGGCCTGGGTGCTGGTGCGCTACACCTTCCCCGGGCGCAAGATCATCGATGCGATGATCGACCTGCCGTTCGCCCTGCCCACAGCCGTGGCCGGTATCGCCCTGACCGCCCTGTACGCCCCGGCGGGCTGGGTCGGCCAGTTCGCCACCGACCTGGGCTTCAAGATTGCCTACACCCCGCTGGGCATCACCCTGGCGCTGACCTTCGTCACCTTGCCGTTCGTGGTGCGCACGGTACAGCCGGTGCTGGCCGACATTCCGCGTGAAGTGGAAGAGGCCGCCGCCTGCCTGGGCGCGAAGCCCTTGCAGGTGTTCCGTCATGTGCTGGCGCCGGCCTTGCTGCCGGCCTGGCTGACCGGCTTCGCCCTGGCCTTTGCCCGGGGTGTGGGCGAGTACGGTTCGGTGATCTTCATCGCCGGCAACATGCCGATGAAGACCGAGATCCTGCCGCTGCTGATCATGGTCAAGCTCGACCAGTACGACTACACCGGCGCCACCGCCATCGGCGTGCTGATGCTGGTGGTTTCCTTCATCCTGCTGCTGCTGATCAACCTGTTGCAGCGCCGTATCGAAACCCCTTGAAGGAGGCCCGGTAATGTCTACGTCTTCCCTTGGCGCGACCGCCGCCGCCAATGCCGCCCGAAGGGGCAGCGCCACCTCGCGCCGGGTGCTGATCACCCTGGCCTGGATCGTCTTCGCGCTGTTCCTTGCCCTGCCGCTGGTGATCGTGGTGTCGCAGGCGCTGAAGAACGGTTTCGGTACCTTCTTCGAGGCGATCTTCGAGCCTGATGCGCTGGCCGCGCTCAAGCTCACGCTGCTGGCGGTGCTGATCTCGGTGCCGCTGAACCTGGTGTTCGGGGTGTGCGCCGCCTGGTGCGTGAGCAAGTACAGCTTCCGTGGCAAGAGCGTGCTGGTGACCCTGATCGACCTGCCGTTCTCGGTGTCGCCGGTGATCGCCGGCCTGGTCTACGTGCTGATGTTCGGCGCCCAAGGTCTGTTGGGCCCGTGGCTGCAGGATCACGATATCCAGATCGTCTTCGCCCTGCCGGGCATCGTCCTGGCGACCATCTTCGTCACCGTGCCGTTCGTCGCCCGTGAACTGATCCCACTGATGCAGGAGCAGGGCACCCAGGAAGAGGAAGCCGCGCGCCTGCTTGGCGCCAACGGCTGGCAGATGTTCTGGCATGTGACCTTGCCGAACATCAAGTGGGGCCTGATCTATGGCGTGGTGCTGTGTACCGCCCGGGCCATGGGCGAGTTCGGCGCGGTGTCGGTGGTCTCCGGCCATATCCGTGGCGTCACCAACACCTTGCCGCTGCACGTGGAGATCCTCTACAACGAGTACAACCATGTCGCGGCCTTCAGCGTGGCCAGCCTGCTGCTGATCCTGGCGCTCTTCATCCTGCTGCTCAAGCAGTGGAGCGAGAACCGTATTAACCGACTGCGCCACGGCGCGGCGGAGGAATGATTCATGTCGATCGAAGTTCGTAACGTCAGCAAGCGCTTCAACAGCTTCCAGGCCCTGGACAACATCAACCTGGATATCCACAGCGGCGAGCTGGTGGCCCTGCTTGGCCCGTCCGGCTGCGGCAAGACCACCCTGCTGCGCATCATCGCCGGCCTGGAAACGCCGGATGACGGCAGCATCGTGTTCCATGGCGAGGACGTGTCCGGCCATGACGTGCGTGATCGCAACGTCGGGTTCGTGTTTCAGCACTACGCGCTGTTCCGCCACATGAGCGTGTTCGACAACGTCGCCTTCGGCCTGCGCATGAAGCCCAAGGGCGAGCGCCCGAGCGAAAGCAAGATCGCCGAGAAGGTCCATGAATTGCTGAACATGGTCCAGCTCGACTGGCTGTCCGATCGCTACCCCGAGCAGCTGTCCGGCGGCCAGCGCCAGCGTATCGCCCTGGCCCGCGCCCTGGCGGTGGAGCCCAAGGTGCTGCTGCTCGACGAGCCGTTCGGGGCGCTGGATGCCAAGGTGCGCAAGGAGCTGCGCCGCTGGCTGGCGCGGCTGCACGAGGACATCAACCTGACCTCGGTATTCGTCACCCACGATCAGGAAGAGGCCATGGAAGTGGCCGACCGCATCGTGGTGATGAACAAGGGCGTGATCGAGCAGATCGGCTCGCCGGGCGAGGTCTACGAGAAGCCGGCCAACGACTTCGTCTACCACTTCCTCGGCGACTCCAACAGGCTGGCGCTGAGCGAAGGCAACCACGTGCTGTTCCGTCCGCACGAGGTGTCGCTTTCGCGGCATGAGACCGAGGGGCACCATGCCGCCGAGGTTCGTGATATCCGCCCGCTGGGCGCGACCACGCGGGTGACGCTGAAGGTGGAAGGGCAGAGCGAGCTGATCGAGGCCGAGGTGGTCAAGGATCACGACAGCCTGACCGGGCTGGCGCGCGGGGAGACGCTGTTCTTCCGGCCGAAGGTGTGGCAGAAGGTGGCGGATATCTGAGCTGCCTGCATGAATGAGAAACCCGGGCATGGTCCCGGGTTTTTTATTGCCTGCGCCATCGTATTCGCGGGTAAACCCGCTCCCACAGGGGCCGGCGCCGAGCCCTGTGGGAGCGGGTTTACCCGCGAATAAGGGCGCCGCCCTCGCGAGAATTTGATGCCTTGCGCGAATATTTAATATGCCGGTAAAGCATCATCCAAACGCGCTGACGCCACAGCCCGCGAAACCTGCGGCCTAGAGCCAAGCGCTCAAATTAAATATTCCCAAAAGATCTAACATTAACTTCAAACATTGCTTTATGACCTAAGCCTCTGGCCCCGATGATTCAGCCACACACCTGAATCAAGAACCCCAGGAGTTTTAGCAATGGGCAATGTCCAGACGGCCGTCAGGGCCTTTGAGCAGCCATGGCGCCCGGCACCGGGTGACCTGGTCGAGCTCGGACGCACACTGCGCCTGCCGCTGGGCCAGTTGCGCCTGCAACGCACACCGGTCAGTGGCCTCAAGCGCCGCGACAAGCTGGCGCTGGGCCTGCTGGTGCTGGTGCTGCATGGTGTCGCGGCGTACTGGGTCAGTCACCAGCCGACACCGGAACTGCCGGTCATCCCGCCGAAGATTCCACCCATGACCATCGAGTTCGCCGCGCCGGCGCCGCCTGTGGTCGAGCCTCCACCTCCGGCGCCTGTGGTCGCGCCGCCCCCTCCGCCGCCGCCAGTGGTGGACGAACTGGCTGCCAAGCCCGCGCCGAAACCGGTGCCCAAAACCAAGCCTGCGCCAAAGCCGGTGGCCAAACCGCAGCCCAAGCCGGTCGAGGCACCGCCACCTGCCCCGGTGGCCGCTCCGGCGCCTCCACCCCCGGCGCCCGCGCCACCGGTTCAGGCGCCGGTCACCCCGGCCTCGGCCAATGCCGCGTACCTGAAGAACCCGGCGCCGGAGTATCCGCAGATGGCCCAGCGCCGGGGCTGGGAGGGCACCGTGCTGCTGCGCGTGGAGGTGCTGCCCAGCGGCAAGCCTGGGCAGATCCAGATCCAGAAAAGCAGTGGCCGCGACGCCCTCGACGCCGCCGCGCTGGCCGCGGTGAAGCGCTGGAGTTTCGTCCCGGCCAAGCAGGGCGACGTGGCCCAGGTGGGCTGGGTCAGCGTACCGATCGATTTCAAGCTTCGTTAACTCGCGACCGAACAAAAGGAAGGACTACATCATGAGCCTGTTGGCATCCCCCCTCGAATCCGTTGAAAGCGCGGTCATCTGGCTGCTGGTCGGTTTCTCCGTCGCCACCTGGGCGTTGGCCCTGGTCAAGGTCGTGCAGTTCGTGCGCCTGAAAAACCAGGACAAGCGCTTCCACCAGCAGTTCTGGGCAGCGTCCAGCCTCGATTCGGCCGCCGAGCCGAGCCACGACCTGCCAGGCCCCGCCGCCCGCGTGGCCCAGGCCGGTTTCGCCGCCATCGCCGTGGGCGAGCCGGGCCAGGCCAATGACCTGAGCCACGCCATCAACCATCAGGACCGCCTGGAACGTGCCCTGCGCCAGCAGATCGTGCGTGAGCGCCGTTCGCTGGAAACCGGCCTGGCGGTGGTCGCCAGTATCGGCAGCACCTCGCCCTTCATCGGCCTGTTCGGCACCGTGTGGGGCATCATGGAGGCGCTCAAGGGCATCAGCGCGGCGGGCTCGGCGAGCCTGGAGACCGTGGCCGGGCCGATCGGCGCGGCGCTGGTGGCCACCGGCGTGGGGATCGCCGTCGCGGTGCCGGCAGTGCTGGTCTACAACTATTTCCTGCGTCGCCTCAAGCTGACCGCCGCCGACCTCGACGACTTCGCCCACGACTTCTACAGCCTGGCGCAGAAGAGTGCCTTCCGCGTGCTGGTGCACCCAGCGGCGCACAGGCCGCAGGGCGGTTTCACCCAGCCGGTGAAGGAGGCGTCCTGACATGGCTTTCTCGACCCAGGACAGCGATGAAGTGTTGAGTGAAATCAACGTCACGCCGTTGGTGGACGTCATGCTGGTGCTGCTGGTGGTGTTCATCGTCACCGCGCCGCTGCTGACCAACGCCATCCCGATCAACCTGCCCAAGACCGAGGCCGTGGCCCCGGTGGAGCAGAAGGACCCGCTGGTGGTGAGCATCGATGGCAGCGGCAAGCTGTTCATCAACAAGGACCAGATCCAGCCCGAGCTGCTGGAGACCAACCTCAAGGCTGCCAGGGACAAGGACGCCGAGCTGCGTGTGCAGCTGCAGGCCGACGATGGTGTGAACTACGGCGAAGTCGCCCGCGCGATGGCGGCGATCGAACGTGCCGGGATCAGCAAACTGGCGGTGATCACCGCGCGCTGACCGGCGATACCGTCTTCAGGCAAGTGCTTCGGGGCCATTTTCCTTGGCAGGGGATGGCCCTTTTTTTATGGGACGCGAATTTGAAGTCATTCACGATTTCTGTAGGAGCGGCCTTGTGTCGCGAAAGGGCTGCGAAGCGGCCCCAGGATCTCAGCGTTTATGCGCCAATCGCCGGGGCCGCTTTGCGGCCCTTTCGCGACACAAGGCCGCTCCTACAAGGGTAGGCGTAGGGCTCGAACACTGTGCAAGACAGTTGCTTTACTGTGTTTTGGTTATTAATAAATAGCTTCTTATTCCTTTACTGATATAACCCCCTCCCTATACTTGCACCCAAGCACGCAAACTTCCGGAGGCGTCCCCATGCGCAACGAGTCGATTCGCTACCTGATTGTGCCGGGCTGGCAAGGATCGCCAGACAACCACTGGCAGAGTCACTGGCAGCGCAGCCTGCCCAACAGCGCCCGGGTCGAGCAGCGCGACTGGCTGACCCCGCAACGGCGCGACTGGGTGCAGGCGCTGGAGCAGGCGATCGCCGCCGAACGCTCGCCGGTGATTCTCATCGCCCACAGCCTGGGCTGCATCACCGTCGCCCACTGGGCCGCCCAGGCCAGCCCGAGCCTGCTGCGCCGGGTACGCGGCGCGCTGCTGGTGGCGCCAGCGGATGTCGAGCGTCCGACCTGCGCGCCGGTCCTGCGCAACTTTGCGCCGATCCCGTCGCAGGCGCTGCCGTTTCCCAGCCAGGTGGTCAGCTCCGACAACGATCCGGCGGTGAGCGTGCCGCGCGCGCTGTATCTGGCGCGGGCCTGGGGCGCGGAAGCGGGGCTGCTGGCCGATGCCGGTCACATCAACGTCAAGTCCGGTCACGAGCGCTGGGAGCAGGGTTTCGCCTACCTGTACCGGCTGCAGGCTCGTGTCGATCAGCGCGCCTTGCGCCGCGCCTGATACCGGTTTCCTATCGAACACGCTGAATCCCCGGCCGCGCGCGGTCGGGGCGGGAGTCTGCCATGACCTTACACGCGCCTTTCGGCCAGCCCCTGCTGACCTTCCCCGAACTGGACAAGAGCCCGCTGAGCATCCGCGCCAAGGCGCTGGTGTTCGTCGACCCTCGCTCCCAGGCGCTGCGCCTGGACCTCGAGCGCCTGGCGCCGCAACCCCTGCCGGTGCTGATCCGTGGCGAGACCGGAACCGGCAAGGAACTGCTGGCCCGGCAGATCCACCGCGCCAGTGATCGTGCCGGGCTGTTCGTCTCGGTCAACTGCGCGGCCATCAGCCCAACCTATGCCGACGCCGAACTGTTCGGCTACAGCGCCGGTACCCAGGGTGGTACCGCCAGCAGCCGGGCCGGCTGGTTCGGCTCGGCCAACGGCGGCACGTTGTATCTCGACGAGATCGCCGACCTGCCCCTGGCGATCCAGGGCAAGCTGCTGGCCGCCCTGGAAAATCGCGAGGTGACCCGGGTCGGTGCCACGCAGCCGCAGGCGGTCGATGTGCGGCTGGTGGCCGCCTCCAGTATCGATCTGGCCCAGGCGGTGCGCGCCGGGCGCTTCAACGAGCGGCTCTATCACTACCTGCACGAGGGCGAACTCGAATTGCCGGCACTGCGCGACCGGATCGGCGATATCCTGCCGTTGGCCGAGTACTTCGTCGGCATCTACAGCGTGCGCCTGGATCGGCCGGTGCCGCTCATCAGCGAGGCGGCCCAGCAGGCGCTGGAGGCTCATGCCTGGCCGGGCAACACGCGTGAGCTGGAGAACGTCATCCATTTCGCCCTGCTGGTCAGCGACGGCGCGGAAATCCTCCCCGCGCACCTCGACCTTCCGGATACCGCCCCCCTGGCCAGCCTGGCCCGCCAACTCGCGCAACTGGGCGGCAGCCGGGAGCCGGGTACCTTGGCTGAACTGCGTCAACTGCTGAGCGCGGCCTTGGGGCAACTGGGCAAATCCGCGCCGTAGAGAGGCACGCAGCCACTCATAAGCAAAGGCCGTGGTGGCGATTTGTTTTTGGAATAAGCAGCTAATCAAAAGATATTGTTACGGAATAAAAAATCTCGGTATCGTCCGCTCACGCCCCCCCGAATGGATGGGCACCCGACTCGCCATCTGCGATGGCCCAGCTCCAGAACAAGGATCACCATGAAAAAGACCCTGCTGACCACCGCCCTGGCCGCCGCCCTGTCGTTCACTGGCCTGGCCAATGCCGCCGAGAAACTGGTGGTGGCCGCCACGCCCGTGCCGCATGCGGAAATCCTCGAACTGATCAAGCCGACCCTGGCCAAGGAAGGTGTGGATCTTGAGATCAAGGTCTTCACCGACTACGTCCAGCCCAACGTGCAGGTCGACCAGAAACGCCTGGACGCCAACTACTTCCAGACCCTGCCATACCTGAAGAACTTCAACGAAGGCAAGGGCACTCACCTGGAAACCGTGATTGGCGTGCACGTCGAGCCGTTCGGTGGCTACTCGAAGAAGGTCAAGAGCCTGGCCGAGCTGAAGGAAGGCGCCACCGTCGCCATCCCCAACGAAGGCAGCAACAGCGGCCGCGCCCTGCTCCTGCTGCAGAAGGCTGGGCTGATCACCCTGAAGGATCCGAAGAACGCCCTGGCCACGCCGAAGGACATCGCCGAGAACCCGAAGAAGCTCAAGTTCCGCGAGCTGGAATCGGCCATGCTGCCGCGCGTGCTGGATCAGGTCGACCTGGACATGATCAACACCAACTACGCCTTGGAGGCCGGCCTGAACCCGGCCAAGGACGCCCTGGTGATCGAGGGCAGCGACTCGCCGTACGTGAACTTCCTGGTCGCCCGTCCGGACAACAAGGACAGCGCGGCCATCCAGAAGCTGGCCAAGGCGCTGACCAGTCCAGAAGTGAAGGCGTTCATCGAGAAGAAATACAGCGGTGCGGTACTGCCGGCGTTCTGATACGCGACCTGGTACGAAAAACGCCGACGCATTTTGCGTCGGCGTTTTTGTTTGTGCCGGCTTGATGAAAGACAGGCCGGTCTGGCCTATCGAGGGGCGAATCGCATCGGCGCACCGTCGCTCCCACAGGGTTAGCGCCAGATTGGGCTTCTGGACAAGACGGATGCTTCCATATGACTCGAGGTCAGCGCTGATTGGCCAGTGCCCGGCGCAGTGCCAGGAGCCACAGCAGTTGTTCGTTCGAAGCAGGCGAGCAGGGGCTGTTCATCGTTGTCGTCCTGATGGGGTGACGGGCCTTGCAAGCCACAGTCTGAAACCCCTTGGAGGGGGATTTCCTCAGAAAGATTCCGCGCATGGCGACGGAAATTTCTGAGGACGACAGAGCGTGATATCGATATGCAATTTGGGTATTTCTGGAAATATTTTTATACCTTTAAAGTCTGTTCATCGTGCTTACCGGCACAGTGCCACTCCCCGTGAATCGACGCCGAGCGACCCTCGTGCCGACCCTGGAACCTCTCATGCCGTACCTTCACGCCCCTGCGCCGAGGCTCCTGTCATGAGCTTCGACACCGCCTTTCTGCTCAGCACGTTGCCGACCTTCTTCAAGGCCGTGGGGGTCACACTGCAAGTTGGGTTGATTGCCATCGCCACGTCACTGCTGGTGGCACTGGTCAACGCAACGATCCTGGTGTTTCGCACCCCCTACCTGTGGCGCCTGGTCCAGGGCTACGTGGAACTGGCGCGCAACACACCGCTGCTGATCCAGCTGTTTTTCGTCTACTTCGCGCTGCCGAGCCTGGGCGTGAAGGTGTCGGGCTTCGCCGCGGCGATCATCACCATGACCTTCATGGGTGGCGCCTACCTCACCGAGGTGCTGCGTGCGGGCGTCGAGGCGGTGCCACGGGCGCAACTGGAGTCCGGGCGCTCCATTGGCCTTTCCGAAGGCCAGTTACTGCGTCACGTGATCCTGCCCCAGGCCGGCATCCTCAGCCTGCCGGCGCTGTTCGCCAATTTCGTCTTCCTGCTCAAGGAGACCACCGTGGTCTCGGCGGTGGCGGTGCCGGAGATCCTCTACACCACCAAGAACTACATCGCCCTGTACTACAAGACCTACGAAATGCTCGCCGTGCTGACCCTGCTCTGCGTGCTGATCTTCCTGCCGCTGTCGCTGCTGCTGCGCTATCTGGAACGGAGGCTGCAACATGGCCAGTTCGGGCATTGAGCTGCTGCTGGTTTCGCTGCCCCAGTTGGCTACCGGCGCCGGGCAGACCCTGGCGATCTCGGCGCTGGGCATCCTGTTCGCCACCGTGGGCGGTGTGCTCTATGGCGTGCTGGCGACCCTGGGCAACCGGCTGCTGAACCTCCTGCTGCAGGTCTATCTGGAGCTGTTCCGGGCCATTCCGGTGCTGGTGTGGCTGTACCTGGTGTTCTTCGGGCTGCCGATCTTCTTCGGCCTGAGCATTCCCAGCTTCTGGTGCGCGGTACTGGTATTGGGCCTCTGGGGCGCCAGCGAAGTCGGTGAGGTGGTGCGTGGCGCCTTGCAGTCGCTGCCTCGCGGGCAGCGCGAGGCGGGGCTGTCGATCGGCCTGGCAGGCTGGCAGCTGTATGGTTATGTGCTGCTGCCCCAGGCGCTCAAGCGCATGACGCCGCCGACCATCAACATCTATACGCGCATCGTCAAGACCAGCTCGTTGGCCGTGCTGATCGGCGTGGTCGAGGTGATCAAGGCCGGCCAGCAGATCATCGAGCGCACCTACGAGTCGGTGCTGATCTATGGCGCGTTGTTCCTGTTCTTCTTCTTCGTCTGTTATCCGCTGTCCGCCGCCTCGCGCGTGCTGGAGCGGCGCTGGGCCCACGCATGAATCCATTGATCGAATTCCAAGGCTTCAACAAGTTCTTCGGCTCGCAGCAGGTGCTCAAGGACATCGACCTTCAGGTCCAGGCCGGCGAGGTACTGGTGATCCTCGGCCCCAGCGGCTGCGGCAAGAGCACCTTGCTGCGCTGCCTCAACGGCCTGGAAGCGGCCCAGGGCGGCAGCCTGCGCCTCGACGGCCAGGAGCTGCTCGGCCTCGACACCGACTGGCGACAGGTGCGCCAGCGGGTGGGCATGGTATTCCAGAGCTACCACCTGTTCGGCCACATGAGCGTGCTCGACAACCTGCTGCTGGGGCCGCTGAAGGTGCAGAAGCGCGAACGTCGCGAAGCCCAGGCCCAGGCCGAGGCGCTGCTGGCCCGGGTGGGACTGCTGGACAAGCGCGATGCCTTTCCCCGTCAGCTTTCCGGTGGCCAGCAGCAACGCATCGCCATCGTCCGCTCGCTGTGCATGAACCCGCAGGTGATGCTGTTCGATGAAGTCACCGCCGCCCTCGACCCGGAGATGGTCAAGGAAGTGCTGCAGGTGATCCAGGGCCTGGCCCGCGAAGGCATGACCCTGCTCATCGTCACCCACGAAATGGCCTTCGCCCGCGCGGTGGCCGACCGCATCGTGTTCATGGAGGCCGGCAGGATCCTTGAACAGAACCACCCCGAGCGCTTCTTCACCCAACCGCAGACCGCACGCGCGCAGCAGTTCCTGGAGAAATTCTCTTTCGTCGAAAGCCTGCCCAAGACATTGCACAAGGAACTGTCATGAAGATCGCCCCATTCGCCAAACTGTTCGCGCCACTGCTTGGCCTGGCCCTGCTGGCCGGCTGCGACAAGGCCGAGGAGCCGGCCAAGCCCGCAGCCGCTTCGCCGGCCACCAGCTACCTGGAGACCATCAAGGCCCGCGACAAGCTGATCGTCGGCGTGTTCACCGACAAGCCGCCGTTCGGCTTCGTCGATGAAAGCGGCCGCTACGTGGGCTTCGATACCGATATCGGCCGGCGCTTCGCCAAGGACCTGCTGGGCGACGAGAACAAGGTCGAGTTCGTCGCCGTCGAGCCCGCCAGCCGCATCCCGTTCCTGCAGAGCGACAAGGTCGACCTGATCCTCGCCAACATGACCGTCACCCCGGAGCGCAAGGAAGCGGTGGACTTCACCAACCCCAACCTGCGCGTGGCGGTGCAGGCGATCGTCGCCGACGCAAGCCCGGTGCAGAAGCTCGATGACCTGGCCGACAAGACCATCATCGTCACCACCGGCACCACCGCCGATATCTGGCTGACCAAGACCCACCCGGACTGGAAACTGCTCAAGTTCGAGAAGAACACCGAGTCGCTGGCCGCGCTGGCCAATGGCCGTGGCGACGCCTATGCCCAGGACAACCTGATCCTGTTCAGCTGGGCCAAGCAGAATCCGGGCTACCGTGTGCTGCCGCAGTTGCTGGGCGATGAAGCACCGATCGCCCCGGCGGTGAAGAAGGGCAACACCGAGCTGCGCGACTGGGTGAATGCCGAGCTGGCCAGGCTGGGCGAGGAAAAGTTCCTGCTCAAGCTGTACGACCAGTACGTGCGCAAGGAACTGAGCGATGACACCAAACCGGAAAGCGTGATCGTCGAAGGCGGCAAGTGGCAGGGTTGAGCGTTTGAAGGAGGCCTGCCCCGTGGGGCAGGCCCGATGCCTTAGCGGTGGGTCCGGAAACGATCCACTTCCTGGCGCAACTGCCCCGCCAGTCCTTCCAGTTCCCGCGCCGTCATGGCCAGTTCGTTGGCCACGTCGCGCTGCTCGCTGTTGGCCTGGGCAATGCTTTGCAGGTTGCGGCTGAGCACCGTCGCGGTGCTGCTCTGCTCCTGCGTCGCGGTGCTGATCACGGCGAAGCGTTCGCCCGCCGCCCGGCTCTGTTCGTCGATGCGTGCCAGCGCCTCGGCCACCTTGTCGTTGCGCGCCAGGCCCTCCTGCATCAGCTGGTTGCCTTGCTCGAGGGTGTGGATGGCGTGCCCGGTCTGCTGCTGGATGCTGGCGATCATCCCGGAGATTTCGTCGGTGGCCTGGCGGGTGCGCGCGGCCAGGCCCCGGACCTCGTCGGCGACCACGGCGAAGCCACGGCCCTGCTCGCCGGCGCGGGCGGCCTCGATGGCGGCGTTGAGCGCCAGCAGGTTGGTCTGCTCGGCAATCGCGGTGATCACCCCGACGATCCCGCCGATTTCCTGCGAGCGGGCGCCCAGGGTGTCCATCACGGTCGCGGTGCCGCCCAGGGCGTCGGCGATCTGGCGCAGGGACGTCGAGGCCTCATCCATCGCGGTGCGGCCAATGCGGGTCTGCTGGGCGTTGTCGCGCGCCATGCGCTCGGTGCCGGCCATGTTGTCGGCGATGTTCATCGAGGTGGCGCTGAACTCCTCCACGGCGCCGGCCATGCTGGTGATCTCGCCAGATTGCTGATCCATGCCCTCGCAGGCGCCGGAGGACAGGCCCGACAGCGAACGGGCGCGACCACTGACCTGTTCCGAGGCGCCGCGAATATGCTCGACCATGGTCGCCAGGGCTTCACCCATCTGGTTGAAGCTGCGGGCCAGCTGGCCGATCTCGTCCTGACTGGTGACGTTCAGGCGTGCATTGAGGTCGCCAGCGCCAAGGGCTTCGGCCTGGCGCACCAGGTCGCCCAGCGGACGCAGCTTGCGCCGCAACAGCCAGAGCGTGGCGGCCACGGCCAGCAGCATCGCCAGCAGGCTGCCGATGGCCAGGCGCAGGCCGACGCTCCAGGTCACCGCGCGGATCTCGTCGGCGGGCATGCTCGCCACCACGGTCCATGGGCCTTCGGCGAAGGGCTCGGTGACGCTGAACAGTTGTTCGCCGGCGTTCGACCAGAACTGTCCCGCTCCCGGCGCGATCGCCTTGACCGCCAGGGCGGCCGCCTCGGCCTCGCGCACCTGCGCCGGGGGCACCAGCCACTTGCCCTGTTCGTCCAGCAACGCCAGCGAACCGGTCTGGCCGATGCGGAAGCGCTTGAGGTTGGCGAACTGGGCGTTCTGCGCGTCGGTATAGTCGAAGCCGACGAACAGCACCGCGATCACCCGGCCAGCGCCATCGCGAACCGGCACGTAGCGGGTCATGTAGTTGCGGTCGAACAGTACGGCACGGCCGACGTAGGTCTGTCCGGCCATCAGTTTCGAATAGGCCGGGTGCTGGCGGTCGAGTTGGGTGCCGATGGCGCGGCTGCCGTCCTGCTTGGTCAGGCTGGTGCTGATGCGCACGAAGTCGTCGCCGCTGCGCACGAACAAGGTCGCGACGCCAGCGGTCATCTGCTGGAACTCGTCGACTTGCTGGAAATCGTTGTTCAGCAAGTGATCACCCAGGTACAGCGCTGGGGTGGCGGTGCCGGCGACGCTGACGGTTTCCCCCGCATGCACGGCCAGCCCCGAGGCAAACCGGCGCTCGAACAGGCCGCTCAGACGCTGGGTGTTGTCCTTGAGCGATCCGTGGAAGGTATCGAGCTGGTCGGCCAGCAGCCGCGCTTCGCTGGCCAGGTGCGCCTGGCGGGTGGTGAGGTTGGCGTCGTCCAGCGAACGCAGGGCGAACAAGGTACTGCCGGTGATCACCAGCGCCAGCACGATGGCGAGGGCGATCCCGAGCTGCGAGGCGATTCGGGCACGCGGTTTGGACATGGCAAGGCTCCTGGCAAGAGACCGGGATCGTCCTGATCGCGCCGACCGCTCGCTGCATATCGTCGGAGAGGGGCGTCCTCTTCCGGGACGCTGATGCAGTTTGATCGGCGTCGCGGAGCAATACTTGAGTGTCGGACCTGGGTATTCGCAAACCTTTGCTTCATGGCGCCGACAGGATCTCTACATCCGGCAGATCCATCGCCGCCGCCTCTTCCTGAAGAAACACGCTCAACCGCCGCAACCGCTCCCCACCCGGCCGGGTCCTGGGCCACACCAGGTAGTAGTGCATGCCACTGGCCACGGCGGTCGGCCAAGGTAGGCTCAAGCGTTTCTGGGCGACATCTTCGGCGACCATCAACAGGTCGCCCATGGAAATCCCGTAGCCCCTTGCCGCCGCGATCATGCCCAGCTCCAGGGTGTCGAACACTTGTCCGCCCTTGAGCGACACCTTGTCGGTCAGCCCCATGCGCGCCAGCCAGGCGCGCCAGTCGCGCTTGTCCGGGGTAGGGTGCAGCAGCTCGATGCCGGCCAGGCGGCGTTCATCCCAGGGCGCGCCCTCGAGCAGGTCCGGCGCGCCCACCGGGATCAACAGCTCGGAAAACAGCCGACGCACCTCCCAGTCCGCCGGGAAATTGCCGTCGCCGAGCAGCACCGCGCAGTCGAACGGTTCCTGGTTGAAGTCGACATGATCGACATCCATCCAGGCGCTGGTCAGCTGCACCTCGTTGCCCGGCTGCAGATGCCGGAAGCGGCTCAGCCGCGCCAGCAGCCAGCGCATGGTCAGGGTCGAGGGCGCCTTCATGCGCAGCATGTCATCTTCGCCGCGCAAGGCGTCGCAAGCCCGCTCCAGCGCGGCGAAGCCGTCCCGCACTCCGGGCAGCAGCATGCGCGCGGCTTCGGTCAGTTGCAGGCTGCGGCCGTTGCGTGCGAACAGGCGGCAGGCGAAGTGCTGTTCGAGCGTGCGGATATGCCGGCTCACCGCGCTCTGGGTGATCGACAACTCCTCGCCGGCACGGGTGAAGGAACTCAGCCGGGCGGCGGCTTCGAATGCGCGCAGTGCATAGAGCGGAGGAAGTTGGCGAGACATGAGGCACCTGTCATACGGGGGCAAGCGAGATGCTCCGGATCATACATCCATGAGTCAGACTCATGGCAGTGATCGCTTTTATCCTTTTGTGCAAAGCTGACCGAAGCCTCAGAATCGACCGCTCGCACTCTCGAATCATCCAGAAGGACCTCCCCATGCATGTCGCGCCCACCACAGAACTCAAGGCTTTGCTGCGCCTGGCCGGGCCGTTGATCGCCTCGCAGCTGGCGCACATGCTGATGGTGCTGACCGACACCCTGATGATGGCCCGCATCAGCCCGCAGGCGCTGGCCGGTGGTGGCCTGGGCGCGGCCAGCTATTCGTTCGTGTCGATCTTCTGCCTGGGGGTGATCGCCGCGGTCGGTACGCTGGTGGCCATTCGCAAGGGCGCCAACGACATCGAGGGCGCCACCCGCCTGGCCCAGGCCGGCCTGTGGCTGGCCTGGGGCCTGGCGTTGGTGGCGGCGCTGGTGCTGTGGAACCTCAAGCCCGCGTTGCTGTTGTTCGGACAGAAGCCGGAGAACGTCGATTCGGCGATGCAGTTCCTCACCCTGCTGCCGCTTGCCCTGCCTGGCTACATGACCTTCATGGCCCTGCGAGGCTTCACCAGCGCGCTCGGGCGTTCGACCCCGGTGATGGTCATCAGCCTGGCCGGCACGGTGTTCAACTATCTGTTCAACCACATGCTGATCGAGGGCATGTTCGGCCTGCCCAAGCTCGGGCTGATGGGCATCGGCCTGGTCACCGCGGTGGTGACCCTGGGCATGGCGATCGCGTTGGCCCTCTATATCCGTTGGCACGAGGCATATGCCGCCTACCCACTGTGCAAGGGGCTATCGCGGCCTTCGCTGCCTGCGCTGCGTGAGCTGTGGCGGCTGGGGCTGCCGATCGGCGGCACCTACATGGTCGAGGTCGGCCTGTTCGCCTTCGCCGCGCTGTGCATGGGCGTGCTGGGCAGCACGGAGCTTGCGGCCCACCAGATCGCCCTGCAGATCGTTTCTACCGCGTTCATGGTGCCGACCGGGTTGTCGTACGCGGTGACCATGCGGGTCGGTCTCTACTATGGCGCCGGCCAGTTGCTGGCGGCGCGCAGTGCCGGACGTGTGGGGATGGGGTTTGGCGCCGTGCTGATGCTGGGGTTCGCGTTGTTGTTCCTGCTGCTGCCCAATGAGCTGGTGGGGTTGCTGGTGAACCGCGACGACCCGGCGTTCGCGCCGATCTTCCAGTTGGCGGTGCAGTTGGTGATGGTGGCGGCGTGGTTCGAGCTGTTCGATGGCGTGCAGACCATCGCCATGGGTTCGATACGGGGGTTGAAGGATGCCCGCACCACTTTCCTCATCGGTGCGGTGTGCTACTGGATCGTGGGCGCGCCCAGCGCCTGGCTGTTCGCGTTCACCCTCGAAGGCGGTGCGCCGGGGATCTGGTGGGGGTTGGCGTTGGGGTTGGCCTGTGCCTCGGTGGCGCTGACGTTCGGGTTCGAGTGGCGGATGAAGCGGTTGCTGGGCAAGGCCGAGCGGACGCGGGGGGCGGCGGTATCGGCGTGAGGTGAGGGTGCGGGGGATCGCGTGTTGGCGGGTGGGGTTGGCGGGTGGAGATTGCGTGTTGGCGGGTAGGGTTGGCGATACAGTTGTAGCGTCTGCGAGATCGAGCGCCGCCCGCGCGGCGCATCGCGACGCAAGGCCGCTCCTACATTTGTTTCGGGCCAGTCTCTCCTGTGCCATTACCTGGTCCGCCTTGTCGGCACGACGCGGTTTCAGCGTGGTCACCACTGCCGCCCCACCTGTCTTGAGACATGCGCCAAGGCGGACAGCGGTACTTTCACAGGACTCATTGGCCCGAAACAGATGTAGGAGCGGCCTTGCGTCGCGATGCGCCGCGCGGGCGGCGCTCGATCTGATAGGCGCTGCAACTGTCTTGTCGAACACCTTGAAGCCAGAAAATATCTAAAACTGTACTACTGTACCGCCTCTCATCCCATCCATTGGCCCCAATCCTTGGGCCTCAGCATCAATTTCGCACCAAACCTGTGCACACCGGTACAGTTCCCTCAGTATCGACCACAACAGTCGCTCTCAACAGTTAACTGGCTCATCACAATACACTTGAACTGTACCTACTGTTCTGGACGAGAGAGGAGGAAGATGGGCACCAGTTAAATCACTCCCTAATGCCGCCACAAGCGGAAGGATGACACATCATGGAACGTACCCTCAGTTCCGACCTGGCTTTCGAAAACGCCCAAGCTTCCAACGTTTCCCTGCCTCTGCGCGCCCTGTCCACCCTGCTCCTGTGGCAGCGTCGCATGTCCAGCCGCCGTCAGCTGGCCCGCCTGGACTCCCGCCTGCTGGCCGATGCCGGCATCAGCGAGTCGCAGCGCTACGAAGAGCTGAGCAAGCCTTTCTGGCGCTAAGCGCCGGACGCCGGCCCAGGCCGGCACCGCGAATTCACGAGAACCCGCCACAGGAAACTGTGGCGGGTTCTTTGTTTCGAGCCCCTGAAATAGAGCGCTTGCGATCAAGACAGTAACAGTTACAAAAAAATCAAAATAAGCAGGTACAGTTACTTTTTGTGATCTTTTGCCGGCGCAGGCGTTAAAACGTCCGCGTGTTACGCTTGTCTTACGCGCCTGGCAGAAAAAGTACCGCGACGAGCCACGCAAGCGTCCGACAACCAGAACCATCCAGTCCCTGTGCAGGAGTCTTCCGACCATGACCCGTTCTTACCTGTTTGGCGCCGCCTTGCTGCTCTCGCTCAGCGGCGCGGCCAATGCCACCAGCTTCATCGTCACCACCGATGCCGTCGTTGGCGCCGTAGCCGCTTCCACCGATGCCACCTCCGATGTCTCGTCCTCGTTCCGTGACGACAAGATCGTCCAGGCGGCCCGTGACGACGCCGCCAGCTTCGTTGGCAGCGAAGGCCAGATCCGTGGCGCCAAGCTGGAAAGCGCCTTCGTGCATATCCGCCAGCAGATGCCGGCCTTGCAGGCCAGCGACGCGCAACTGGCGCGCGCGATCCTCGCGCTCTGACGCCCTGCCTGTTCACCCGGATTCACTGGCCTTGGCCGGTGCATCCGGGATAGCCTTCGCTGCCCGAGACCACTGCCTTCACGAAGCCCATGCGTTACCTGTTGCCTTCACTGTTCGCCCTGGCCTGCATGAGCAGCGCCCAGGCCATGGACATCACGACCCAGAGCCTGGTCATCACCGGCTACGTCACCAGCCAGGTGACCGCCGCGCCGTTCGACCGCAAGCTGGTCGCCGCCGCGCGTGACGATGCCGCGGCATTCGTCGCCAGCGATGGCCTGATCCGTGGCGCGCGCCTGCAGGCGGCGCTCGACGCTTTGCACCAGAACATTGCCCGGCACTCTGTCGGCGACCGTGAACTGGCCGAAGCAATTCTCGTCCAATGACTACACACGACTCCCTTGCATTCCCGGAGATGCTCCATGCGTAAACCGCTGATCGCCGCCACCCTCGGCATGCTGCTGCTCGCCGACCTGGCCCAGGCACAAACCCTGGTGGCCACCAGCAACATCATCGTCCGCGCCTTTGGCCGTTCGATCGATTTCACCTCCGATACCACCACCTCGATCCGCGACTCGAAGGTGGTTCGCGAAGCCCATGACGACGCGGCCAGCTTCGTCGCCAGCCATGGCGATATCCGTGGCGCCCAGCTGGAAGCCGCCTTCGACACCCTGCGCGCGCGCGTCCCGGAGGCCCGTGACGCCAGCGACCAGGTGCTGGCCGAAGCCATCCTCGCCCTGTGAAGCGCGTGCGTGCCTGGCTGCTGGGCTGCGCCCTGACGCTGCTCGGCACGCCCGCCCTGGCCGACCTGCAACTGGTGTTGCAGGCCGATGGCCTGGCCCCGTCCGAGCGGCAAGCCACCCAGACCTTGCTGGATGAGGCCATGGCCAAGCTGCCACCGCGCTTCAAACAGCAACTCGACCGGCAGATCCTGGTTGGCTGGACCGCACGCATGCCCGAGGACGCCTATGGCCAAGCCTCGCCGGTCGCCAGTCTGGACCTCAACCGGCGCCTGTTGCCAGGGCTGGTGGACGGCAGCGCGGCCCGCGAAAAGACCAACCGCCCGCATGGCACGGTTCGCGAAGAACTGCTGGCCACCGTGCTGCACGAACTCACTCATATCTATGACCGCGCCCGCCTTTGGCCGACCGCCGAGCGCCAGCTGATCACCCGCTGCAAACGCCAGCAGGGCGCGCTGGGCAAGGTCGGACTGCCTCAGGACTGCCGTGGCCAGGGCGAACGCCGCTTCACCCTGAGCGATGATCCGCGCCTGCTGGACCTGGCCGGCTGGCCGCAGTACGTCGGTCGTCGCGGCGAGCGCGAGCAGCACAACGGCCAGCTGGTTCGCAGCCCGGACGCCTACGAGCTGAGCAGCCCGAAAGAGTTCGTCGCGGTCAACATGGAGTATTTCCTGCTCGACCCGAGCTACGGCTGCCGACGCCCGGCACTGAACCAGTACCTGCGTGACCACTTCGGTTGGGCGCCGCCGCAGGACGCTTGCGTGAAGGGCCTGCCGTTCCTCAACGCCGGCAACGACTTCGCCCGCCAGCCCCTGGGTGAAATCGACCCCGAGCGGGTCTACGAGGTGGACTACCTGCTGGCCGAAGCCAACCAGAACTGGGTCAGCCGCTGGGGCCACAGCATGCTGCGCCTGGTGATCTGCGCTCCCGGTCGCCCACGCGGGCCGGCCTGCCGCCTGGACCTCGACCAGAGCCTGGTGCTGTCGTACCGCGCCTTCGTCAACGACGTGCAATTGTCCAGCTGGGACGGCCTGACCGGCGCCTATCCGTCACGGCTGTTCGTGCTGCCGCTGGGGCAGGTGATCGACGAATACACCAAGACCGAGCTGCGCAGCCTGGCCTCGGTGCCGCTCAAGCTCAGCCGTGGCGAGATCGAGAACCTGGTGCGCCAGGCCGCCGAGATGCACTGGAGCTATGACGGCAGCTACTACTTCCTGTCCAACAACTGTGCGGTGGAGTCGCTCAAGCTGTTGCGCAGCGGCACTGGCAATCCAGGCTTGAACGACCTCGACGCGATCATGCCCAACGGCCTCCTTGAGGTGCTCAAGGGCCGTGGCCTGGCTGACACCAGCGTGCTGGACGATCCGCGCGAGGCCCTGCGCCTGGGCTATCGCTTCGACTCCTACCGCGACCGCTACCAGGCGATGTTCGAGGTGCTGCGCAAGCAGTTGCCGATCCGCCAGGCGACCGTCGAGGACTGGCTGGCGCTGGACGCCGAGCAGCGCCGTCAGTGGTTCGACCGCGCCGACCTGCGTACCAGCGCGGCCTTGCTGCTGCTCGAGCAAGCCGGCCTGCGGCGTCAACTGTTGCTGGCCCAGGATGAGGTCAAGCAGCGCTATTTGAGCGGACGCCAGCGCAACGACGGCAGCTTCGACAAGGCCAACGAAACCTTGCAGGCGATGTTGGCCAACAGCGGATTCCTCAGCCGTCCGGCGGAGTTGCTAGGGGCTGGGGGCTATGGCCTGCCGCAGCCGGCGGAGCGCAAGCAGCTGGAGCAGGTGAGCAGCGAACGCCAGGCACAACTGCTGCGGCTGAGCACCGACCTGGACCAGCAGGTGAGGGCGCTGCTGGGGCCGGAACGGGGCAGGGAGATCAAGGCGGTGGAGGCCAACATCAAGCAGGTTGGCGAACACCTGAGGGCGTTGCACAAGGCGGCTGGGGGGCTGCAGCTGCCCTGATCCAAGCACTGCCTGCGGGAGCAGCTGGCTTGTTCAGGTGCTTCCATTTGCGGTGATCCCCCGTGGGGCTTCAGCCGGTGCAAAGCACCGCGTTGCTTGCTTGGCGGCGGCTCGGCGCCCCGATGAACCCGCTACCACACCGGTTGCGCCGCCCTCAAATCACTCAGAAGCTGTAGGTCCCGGTCACCACCAGGCTACGTGGGTCGCCGATCTGGATCTGCCCGGCGCTGGTCGCCGAGCTGTAATAGGTCTTGTCGGCGATGTTGCTCAGCGCCGCGCGCACGTCCCAGTCATGGGTGCGGTAGCCCGCCAGGGCGTCCCAGCGGCCGTAGCCCGGCAGTTTCACGGTGTTTTGCGTATCGGCGAAGCGGTCGCCGACCAACGTCAGGCCGGTTTCGGCATACCAGCCCAGCTCAGGTTTCCACGTCACGAAGAGACTGGCATTGCGTTTGGCGACGTCGTTGATGCGATTGCCTTCCTGGCCGTTGTTGTCCTTGACGATAGTCGCATCCTGCAGACCGATACCGCCACGTACGTACCAGTTGCCAACCACATTGCCGGTCGCCGTCAGTTCGATACCTTTCGAGCGCTGCAAGCCTGTCAGCAGAATGGTTTCTCGGTCGAGCGGGTCGCGGGTACGACGGTTGTACAGCTCGATTTCATACACGGCGAGGGTGGTGCTCAGGCGCTCGTCGAACCATTCGCTCTTGACCCCGATCTCCTTCTGGCGAGTCTGCTCGGGATCGGTATGGTTGGTATTGCCGGCCGCCTGCGGCGTGACACCGATCAGGCCACCGCCCACAGGGGCATAGCTTCTGCTCCAGGAGGCATAGAACGAATGGTCTCGCCATGGGGTGTAGACCACGCCCACCCGCGGGCTGACGCTGTTGTCTTCGACCTTTTCCGACAGGTTGCTGAGCTTGCTGGTCGTTTCCACTTCGAAGCGGTCGAAGCGCACCCCGGCCAACAGTTGCCATTGATCGTTCAGGCGAATCTGGTCCTGCAGGTACAGGCCAGCGCTGTCGACGTTGGTCAGGTTGTTGCTGGAGGTGCGCATCAGGCCATTGTGCTGGTAACGCTCGGTGGCACCGCTCAGTGGTACCGAGAGCACATTGACGCCCTGCTCCAGCACCGAGTGGCGACGCTGCTCGCCCACCTCCACGCCCACCAGCAGCGTGTGTTCGAGACCGTAGGTCTCTACGCGACCTTCAAGCTCCACGGTGTTGTAGATGTTGCGGGTGTGCAGGTCCTGCTGCCAGCGCTGGCGGCCGACCAGGCCGGTGGCCGGGGTGTAGCCGGTCAGGTAGGTGTTGTCGAAATCGCTGTCCAGCTCGAACAGGCTGAAGGTGTGGCGCAGTTGCCACTGCTCGTTCAGCTCGTAGTTCAGTCGCGAGCGCAGCGATTGGGCGCGGTCGTCGATGTAGTCGCGCTCGGTGTCGCCATAGGTGGTCTTGCGGCTGACGTCGGCCGGGCGCCCGGTCAGCGGATTGCCGGGGATGCCGCGATCGGGGGTGCGGTTGTAGCGGCTGTATTCGTACTGCACCAGCCAGTTCAGGTCAGGGGTGAGCTGCCAGCTCATGGACGGGGCGAACAGTTGGCGGTGGTTGCCATCGATGCCGTCGCGGAAGCTGTTCTTGTCTTCGTTGCCCAGGTTCAGGCGCAGGCTGAGGGTATCGCTCGGATCGGCGCTGAGGTCGGCGTACAGGCTGCGCAGGTCCTGGCTGCCGCCCTGGGCTTCGATGGTCGAGCGGCGGCCATGCTCCGGCGCCTTGCTCACCCGGTTGACGATGCCGCCTTGGCTGCCTCGGCCATAAAGCACGGCGGCCGGCCCCTTGAGCACCTCGACCCGTTCGATGTTGTGCAGGTCGCGGGTGTACTGGCTGTCGTCGCGGATGCCGTCCAGGTAGAAGTCGTTGCTGGCGTCGAAGCCTCGAATGCGCAGGCTGTCGAAGCGGGTGTCGGCGCCGCTGCTGACGTTGGGGATGCCTTCCAGTGCCTTGCCCAGATCGCTGCTGCCGTAGTCCAGCACGTTGCGCGTCTTCACCGAGTCGATGGCCTGGGGGACGTAGCGGGCAGGCGTCGAGGTGCGGGTCGCGGTGGTCACGTCCTTGACCCGCGGATTGTCTTCTTCGCGGGTACTGTCGGCGGTCACCGAGGTTTCCGGCAGGGTGGTGGTGGCGGCAGTGGCGAGGCCGGCGCTGCACAGCAGCGACAGACCCAGGGTCAAGGGCGAAAGGCGGCAGGGGGCAAGCATCAGAGGCGTCCGATTAAGGAGTGAGAAATTGGGCGCGAATGGTAATGCTTGTTATTTGCTGTTGCTTGCCTATTCGTAAAGGCTTGTCTTTACATTTGTATCAAGATGTTGCTATTCGTTTGGATCCATTTTTGTTTTAAGAAAGTCCGAGTGAGTGATTTTCGCGGGCTCGTTTGCGTGAGTCTGGTCGCGATGCGGCGCCCATCGATATGACAGTTTTACGTCTGTCGCTCGATTTGCATAAAAGAGACAAATTTGCGCTGACCCAGGGCAGATATGCATGGAAATGCACCAGTGTGGACCTCGTTTTTGGTTATATCGACCTGCATTTCACGATTTTTTGACATGTATAAGCAGGCAGGGCTAGGATTCGGCGTCTACGCCTGCTGGCCATGACCTGGCCATGCGGCTGAAAGACCCGTTGCAGAGCAACCACGGGCCTTTCGGCTTGGATCCGCATAGCGTCGAACCTACGAAGGGGCGTTGGTTCTGGGCGTTCGAATGCAGAGCGTTTTTGATTACGAAATAAGGAAAATAAAATGTTGAAAACCAGGATCAGCCTGGTCGCCCTGGCGATGATCGCCGCGACCCAGGCACAGGCCAATGAGCAGGCCGAAAGCAAGGGCTTCATCGAGGACAGCCACGCCAACGTCCTGCTGCGCAACGCTTTCATCAACCGTGACAAGAAGCACGGCACCAACGACCAGTCCCAGTGGGGCCAGGGCGTCATCGCCAACTTCTCCTCCGGCTTCACCCAGGGCACCGTCGGTGTTGGCGTCGACGCCTTCGGCCTGTACGCCGTGCGTCTGGATGGCGGCAAGGGCCGCAACGGCGGCGGCGGTATCGACTTCTTCAAGCGCCACAACACCGTCGATGCCGACGAGCAGAGCAGCTCCGAGCACGACATCGCACGTGGCGGCGCGGCCGTGAAGTTCCGTATCTCCAACACCGTGCTCAAGTACGGTGACCAGATGCCGGCCCTGCCGGTCCTGCAGTACGACGACGCACGTCTGCTGCCAGAGAGCTTCACCGGCACCATGATCACCTCCAAGGAGATCAAGGGTCTGGAAATCAACGCCGGCCGCTTCACCCAGGAAGCGCGCAAGAGTGCCGAACGCCGTGATGGTGGCGGCCTGAAGTCGATCAACGTGCTCGGCGGCAGCTACAAGTTCACCGACAACTTCACCGCGTCGCTGTACACCGCCGACAACGAAGACGTGATGAAGAAGCACTACCTGGGCCTGAACTACGTCTTCCCGATCGCCAGCGACCAGTCCCTGACCCTGGACTTCAACGGCTACAAGTCGGACATCGACAGCAAGTACGTGCGTGCGGCCAAGCTCAACGGCGACTCCAACACCATCTGGAGCCTGGCGGCCACCTACGCCTACGGCCCGCACTCGTTCACCCTGGCGCACCAGCGCAGCACCGGCAGCACTGGCTACAACTACGGCTGGTACCAGAACGACGGTGGCGTGGGTGACGGTGGTTCGACCATCTACCTGGCCAACTCCTACTGGTCCGACTTCAACGCCGAGGACGAGCGCTCCTGGCAGCTGGGCTACGGCCTGGACTTCGGTGCCTTCGGCGTACCGGGTCTGACCTACAAGCTGGCCTACGTGGTGGGTGACAACATCAACACCCGCAACGCGAAGAACCCGCAAGGCTTCGGCGAAGGTAAAGAGCGCGAGATCTTCAGCCAGGTACGCTACGTGGTGCAGGAAGGTCCGGCCAAGGACCTGTCGGTCAAGCTGCGTGGTTCGTTCCTGCGAACCAACAACGCTGTCCAGCAGAACGGCTACAACGACGACGGCAACGAAGTCCGCGTATTCGTCGAGTACCCGATCAGCATCTTCTGATCCTGATCCAGCGTCACCCGCAGCCCCGGCCTATGCCGGGGCTGTTTCTTTGCGGCGCACGGCAAGCTCGGCCGGCGCCACCTCGATTTCCCCCGTCTGCGGCGCAAAGCTGTCACTGCGCGCCATCCGCCACATCCGTGCATAGAACTCGCTATCGATCGCGCCGCTGAGCAGCTCGCCCGGCTTGAGGAAGGTATGCAGCTGCGAGAACAGGCTGATCTCGCTCGGGCTGATGCGCCGGGCCAGGTGCTTGGGCTTGAGCTCGTTGGGATGGTCCAGGCCGGCAGCGGCAAGCATCTCGGCCAGGGCATGCAGGGTGTTGCGGTGGAAGCTGGCGACCCGCTCGGCTTTCTCTGGCACCACCAGCGCCCGCTGGCGCAGCGGATCCTGGGTCGCAACGCCGGTCGGGCATTTGTTGGTGTGGCAGCTCTGTGACTGGATGCAGCCGATGGCGAACATGAAGCCGCGCGCCGAGTTGACCCAGTCGGCGCCGATGGCCAGCACGCTGGCGATATCGAAGGCACTGACCAGCTTGCCTGCCGCGCCGATGCGGATGCGTTCGCGCAGGTTCAGGCCCACCAGGGTGTTGTGCACGAACATCAGCCCCTCGCGCAGCGGCACGCCCATGTTGTCGGAGAACTCCCGGGGCGCCGCGCCAGTGCCACCTTCCTTGCCATCGACGACGATGAAGTCCGGCGTGATGCCGGTGGCCAGCATGGCCTTGGCGATGCCCATGAACTCCCACGGGTGGCCCAGGCAGAACTTGAAGCCCACCGGCTTGCCGCCGGACAGTTCGCGCAGCCGGGCGACGAATTGCAGCAGCTCTCGTGGCGTGCGGAAGGCGCTGTGGGCGGCCGGCGAGATGCAATCCTCGCCTTCGCGCACGCCACGGGTGGCGGCGATCTCGGCGCTGACCTTGTGGCCGGGCAGGATGCCGCCATGCCCGGGCTTGGCGCCCTGGCTGAGCTTGATCTCGATCATCTTCACCTGGGCATCGGCGGCCTGCTCGGCGAAGCGTTCGGGGTCGAAGTGGCCGTCCTCGGTACGGCAGCCGAAGTAGCCACTGCCGATCTCCCAGATCAGATCGCCGCCGTGCTCGCGGTGGTACGGGCTGATGCTGCCCTCGCCGGTGTCATGGGCGAAGCGGCCCAGCCGCGCGCCCTTGTTCAGCGCGGCGATGGCATTGGCGCTGAGGGCACCGAAGCTCATGGCCGAGATGTTGAAGATCGACGCCGAGTACGGCTGGCGACACTGCGGGCCGCCGATGCGGATGCGGAACGAGGCCGGGTCGGGCGTCGCTACCGGCAGCATCGAATGGCTGATGAACTCGAAGCCCGGCTTGTAGGCGTCGTTGAGGGTGCCGAAGGCTTTCTCGGCGCTTTCGTTCTTGGCCCGGGCGTAGACCAGCGAACGCTGGGCGCGGGAGAACGGCAGCTTGTCGTCGTCGCCCTCGATCAGGTACTGGCGGATCTCCGGGCGGATGGTCTCGATCAGGTAGCGGATGTTGCCCAGGATCGGGTAGTTGCGGCGCACGGCGTGGTGGCGTTGGCGCAGGTCGTTGAGGCCGACCAGGCTGAGCAGGGCGCTGATGACGGTGAAGGGCCAGAGCCAGCTGTGCGCAAGCAGGAACGGGACGCTGGCGAGGGTGGAGACCAGGCACAGGAACAGGCAGGCATAGCGGCTGGGGAGCGAGTCTTTCATGGGTCCATCGCAGGCGGGATGACCCGGCCTAGGATAGGCAAAGGCTGCGGAGGGAAAACCTGGGGTTTCGGTAAAAGACTGTTACTCGACGCGGAATTGCCTTGGAGGAGTACGCACGGTCAGGTTTGACCGGAGCCAAGGCGCCGCTCTCCAATCAGGTGAACTGGATGAAGAAGAAGCCGGCTTCATCGCCTTGCTTGCCGCGCCGTGCCTGCCTGTCGACATACAGGTAGCCGCTCCAGCTTGCCTTCTTCTACATCGTCATAGAGGCGGTCGAGCTTGGTCTCATGCTTTTCGTAGAGTTGTTGCCAGTCGGTCATCAGATAGCGGTTCCCCGTCCGAGGGCCTGGTTCAGGTTCCCAAGTGGAGACCTGAAGCAGATATCCAGTTCTTTGCGCTGACCTCAAGTCGATCATGTCAGGATCACGCAGGAGAGGTTTGGTGTCCCTTCGACGGTATCAGCTAGCGCTCAGGCCGATCCTGCCACATAGATAGATGAACAGTTGCTCGGCGAGGGTGTCGGCATGCTCTGCCTTGAGCAGCAACGTGAAGAAATAGTACTCGTCGAACAGTCTTTCAACGTCGCCAGGCGGGATCAGGTAGAAGTCCACATAGGCTCGGTAGAGTCGTTTGACGTCTTCGGAGATTTGCTCAAGGTCAGCGGGAAGGTTCGTGACATCATAGAAGATCCTCTTGTAGTGCTCCTGGTCGTCACTGATCTCAATGTAGGGAACACGGCGTTTTTCGCATTGCTCCCAATGAGCCCTCTGCAGTTTGCTGATGTGGTAAGTGAAGTTCATCATTGAGAATTCTGGGCTTCCAACCAGGCAACAGGACGTCGTCCTTCAAAGACCTCGAGTCTTTGCCCAGGGCGAAGTAAATCTTTGGGCGCGTTCTGTACTAGGAATCGGGCAGTTCCAGCACCTACCCGATGGCCATTTTCAATCCGATTGTCAGTGACTTGAAGCACTACACTCCAGGTAACTGATGTCCCGTCTGATCCTTCCTGTGGTGCGGTAATGACGTAATAGGTCTGGCCGAAAGGAAGTTGCGCCTTCCCCCCCTCATTCTCGTCTCGCCAGTGGATGTTGACGTTGACACTGTCGTTTTCCATTGAGTCACTTCCCACATGAAATGCTGCGTGCCCAACGAGGTTTCACGCGAGCACGGTTTCTTCCTGTTCTTCGGCCTGCGCGTCACCGCCCCCGCCACTGGCCGGGGCCGAGGGGGCGGTGACCACGCCGGCCGCGCGCGCGGCGCGCTTGCCGTTGGTCTTGGTGTTGGGCGAGCCACTGACGATGGTGGCCTGCACGGTCGGCGGGAACAGGGCGTTGCCGATGCCCTCGCATAATCGACTGAGCCCGGTGTCCGCGCCGGTCTTGGCCATGACCACGCCGACCACCAGGCCCACGACCGCGCCGAGCACGAAGCAGCCCAGGCCGCCGGTGACCACGGTAATGCCCAGTGCCGCAGCCACCGCGGCGGTGGCCAGGGCGCCGATGGCGACGACTTCCAGCACCCCGCCGACGATGTCGGCCATCAGCGAGGTATGCATCAGCGCGTCGCCTTCGCGGGCGGCCCAGAGTGCGTCAGGCATGGTGATGGCAGTTGCTTGCGATTATCGAGTTCAGTTCGGTGGTGTCCAAAAAGTCGTCACCTGCTGCTCGCCTGGCTCAACCCTGTCCGGAATTCGCTGATCAGGGTAAGTAACTGGGCATATTCGAACGTGGCGAACTGATCGGCGCGAGAGGCCTGCTTGAGGTCATTGAATGGCAGGTCGTCGATGTCCCCCTCAAGACGCCACATGATGCTTCCACGCATGTCGTCCAGGCGGTAGGAGAACACCAGGTAACAATCGAACAGCGTACCGCACGTAACGAAATAAGGACGGGCTTGCTCGCTGAAGTCCTTGCTGTCCTCTTCATCGTAGGAACTGAGGTCACCGTCCAGTTGCATGAACA
Source organism: Pseudomonas sp. microsymbiont 2 (assembly GCF_054788395.1). Taxonomy (NCBI): domain Bacteria; kingdom Pseudomonadati; phylum Pseudomonadota; class Gammaproteobacteria; order Pseudomonadales; family Pseudomonadaceae; genus Pseudomonas; species Pseudomonas sp. microsymbiont 2. The sequence goes on along the minus strand of NZ_CM139112.1, from coordinate 5,599,340 downwards.
GTCCTCGCTCGTCCAAGTGCTGGTAGCGCTGCGTCAGTAGAGGCTTCTTTACCAGATCCTCCAGGCACCCCAAAAGGTAGCCATCGAGGTAGATCAAGTCCTCCAGGCTGCCAAGGGGCTGCCCTTCGAACCAGAGCCTGCCATGCCCCATCAGAGGGGCCTGGGATGTCACCTCGTACTCGATGGCAATTGTGAGTTTGTTTCCGATCACTTGGGTCACAGTCCACACCCTTTCATTTTCTGTGCATACCTTGGAACGTTCTTTTTATCGATCGCACGCGGACGACCATTGATATCCTTGCCATCCGTCGAGCCATTCCAGTGGAAAGGCTTGGAGCCATCGCCCGCACTGCTCTGGAACCTGTGCCACACCGCTTTTTTGCCATCTCCCACTTTAGTCCAGCGAGTTTTTGGATCATCTGGGTCGGCAACGCTGTGCTTGAACAATTCTTCATGCTCCGCCGGCAGCACGCTTTTGGACGAGTTGAACGGTACTTGGCGATTGGGCAGATAACCAGGCTCATGGTGTCCGGGGTTCTCATAGACGGCCTCCAGCCCCCAGGGATCAATCCAGGTCAGAGGGCTTGGGCTGTATTGATAGAGATTGATACCACCTGCCAGCCCAATGGGATCTGGCTGGGTGAAGCGGCCTACCTCCGGATCATAGAAGCGGAAGGTGTTGTAATGAAGACCTGTTTCCCGGTCGAGATATTGGCCTTGGAAGCGCAGGTTCTGTTCGTAAGGTGAGCTTCGTTCTTCCTGCCAGAGTTGCCCCCAGGCACTATGTCGGCCTTGCCAGGCAATCGCTCCTTGAGCATCGGAGAGTTTCTCGGGGAGCCCGTTCAGGTGATTGTGGTAGTAGTTGACCTGATGGTGCGCACCGTTGTCGTCGACGCGGGCTAGCGGCTCATGTCCATCGCCCACGTAGAGGTAGAGGCAGCTGCGTGACTGGCTGCGCTCCATGAGAAGGCGAAGGCCATCCCAGGTGAACGTGGTTTCGCTCAGCATGAGTCCGCTGGCCTTGTCACGATTACGTTTGGCAATCCGACGCCCCAGAGGATCGTAGTGCATTGTCACCACGGTCTCTCTGCCTTGGCGTAAATTGCGGACCTCGATCAGGCGGTGCTGCGCGTCATAGCGGAAGAATTGGCGGCCCCATGTACGGCTGTGCTTTTCGACCAGGCGTCCGAAGCCGTCATAGCGATAGCGTTTATCCTTGTACGTCACTAGCTGGTTGTGGCGTACGGCCAGGGATTTCGAGGGTTGCTCGACCAGGTTGGCAGCCGGATCGTAGCTGAACGTCTCGTGCTGCGCGCTCAATGGCCCATGTGCATTCGTGAGGCGCCCGGCGGCGTCATGATTGAACCATTGTTGGTGCGTGAATGTTGGTTGCTGGCTGATCTGGGCGTGCAGATTGCCGGCGTCGTTGTACTCGAAACGTTGTTGTAGTGGTGACGGTAGCTGGGCAGGCATCTGCGCAGGTCGGCACAGCCGTGAACGTAGACGGCCACAGCGATCGTACTCGCTTCGAGTCGTCAGGCCGCCTTGGGTGCGCATTACTTCTCTGTGCAGGCGATCTCGCTCGAAGTCGCTGATGAGAAGGTCATCAAGATTCAGCTGGTGGAGATGCCCGCTACCGTAGTACAGGCGTTTGATCTGACGTCCATCGGGGAGCGTGGTTTGAATGATGTTGCCGAGTTCGTCGTGATGGTGGGCGAGGCTGCCGGTCTCATTGGTTTCACTGACGAGCTGGCCGGTGGCGTCATATCCGAACATCAGCGTCTGTGTTTCGCACTGGTCGTCAGTGGCACTGACTTGCACCAGCCGATCACCGTCGTCATAGCGGTAGTAGGTAATACCGTCTGCGGTGCGTTTGCTCACGAGGCGGCCGACCGCATCCACAGACAGGCGATGAACGATAGGATCTTCCTGATTGATGCCAGGGGCCGGGTTGAACCGGACCTCATGGATTTCGTCGAGGTGCCCATAGGCGTAGCACAGGCTGCTGCCATCGAGATTTCGTTGTGTCGTCAGGCGATCTCGAGCATCCCACTGAAAGACGTATCGCTCGCCATTTTCGTTGGCCAGCCACTGTAGCCGGCCATAGCTGTCATGGTGCAACTGCACCGAGTTGCCATTGCCGTCCGTACGGCCGGTGATACGGCCATTCTGATCGTAGGTGTAACGAGTGACATGACCTGCTGGGCTGACATGACGTATCAGCTGACCCTGATCATTTCGCTCGTAGCGCTCTGCGCGACCATCGGGGTAAGTCTTGCCCAGCAGGCGGCCATGGAGGTCATGTACGTAATGCAGGGGTTCTCCCAGTGCATTGATGATGGTCTGAACATGGCCGTGTCGGTCATAAATGAAGCGTGTGGTGTATCCCGAACAGTCGGCATGTTCGCGCAGCAGCCCGTCGTCATTCCATTTTTGATGACGGCTCTTGCCCATCGCATCGACGACCCGCAGCGTCTGGCCGTGGTCATCGTAGTGAAAGCATGTGGTGTGGCCCAGTGGGTCGACCTTGCGGATGCAGTTGCCCCGACGGTCATAGGCGAATCGCCACTGGCTGCCATCACGTTCGGTTCTGAGTTTGGGTAGCGACCAGTGCTCAAGCCACTGGGTCGATTCGCTGCGACCCAGCGGATCGATGGTCTGCGCGAGATTGCCCGATTCGTCATGGAAGAACAGCCACTTGCCGCCCTTGGGGTTGGTTGCCGACAGCAACTGACGATCGTCATTCCACTCGAAATGCCAAGTCAGTGAGAGTGCATCGGTGAACTCGACGATCTGGTACTGGCTGTTCCAGCGTCGCGTGCTGACGCGCTGCAGACCGTCTATGACCCGGGTAAGACCAGCGTCCACGTCGTATTCGAAATGATACTCGTCACCTAGGCTGGTCCAGTGATGGGCAACCCGCCAGCCATCGGGGCTCAGTATCCAGCTGTAGAAGCAATGCAGGCCGGCGATGGTCCGGTGCTCGATCATGAGGCGCTGCTGGTCATACTTGAAGTGCCGCTGCGAGTGACCTTCAGCATCCATCACTTCGGCGAGATCGCCGTATTCGTCGAAGCCATAGCGCACGAGCACTTGTGCGCTGCCATCGGCGAACAGCCGCTCGATACGGCTGACGCGCCTGCACCAGCGACTGTCGTAGTGCAATCTGACCATGGGGTTTTCGAAGGTGTCAGACAGCAGTACCAGGCGACCTAGTTCGTCATAGTCCAGGTTGACGCGGTTATCGTTGCGGTCTCCGAGCTTTGTCAGTCGCAGGTGTTGAGGAGCGCTGGGCGAGGGTTGGAACAGACGATAGAGTCCGCTCTCGATGTCTTCGATCAATAGCTCGCCGTTCCGGGCGCGGCGTACACTCAGGCCTTCAGCTGCACTGAATACCGCATCGCCGAGTGCGATCATGCCCATGTCGATCAGGCGCCCTTGCTCATCGGTGTAGACCAGCCGGTCTGCTTCTACGGCGACGAATGCTTCGTAGGGCACGCTCCAGCTGGCACCAAACATCCCTTCGCGCCGTTCGTCGCGGCTGTTGTAGATGCGTTGCCAGGTGACCGGAAAATGCGCCGCCAGGGTGAAATCCAGATCATCCTCGCCCGCCAGTATCTTGGCCCCCGTAGGAGCATGCACTGGGTTGGGGGCGCCGACGATCGCTCGGGTCAGCGCTCCCGTCACTTGACTGGTTACGAAGCTGGTGACACCGCCAATCAGCATGCACCCGAACTTGCTGTAGAACTTCCCCCCCCGCCCCCGCAACATCATCAACGCCGTGATCGCCAAGCCGATCCCCGGCGTCTTGCCACTGCGGATTTCACGCACCACGATCGGCTCGCCGCCGATGCGCACGTTGTCCGACACCAGGCCGCCATCGACGATCACCGCCTCGCAGGTGCTGCGATCACCGCTGCGACAGGCCGGGTGGCCGTTGATCAGCACCTTGCTCGAGCCCTCGGCCAAGTACTGCGGCGGCATCGGCGGGTGCTTGGTGCACAGCACCTTGTCGTCGGGGGCTTCCTGGGTGTTGGGCGCGGGGCTGGCGACGGTCGGCCGCCACATCTGCGAGAAGAAACCCTTGGCCATGTCGAGGAAGGTTTCTTCCTGTTCTTCGGCCTGCGCGTCACCGCCCCCGCCACTGGCCGGGGCCGAGGGGGCGGTGACCACGCCGGCCGCGCGCGCGGCGCGCTTGCCGTTGGTCTTGGTATTCGGCGAGCCGCTGACGATGTTGGCTTGCACCGATGGCGGGAACAGGAAGTTGCCAATGCCCTCGCATAATCGACTGAGCCCTGTGTCCGCGCCGGTCTTGGCCATGACCACGCCGACCACCAGCCCGACCACCGCGCCGAGTACGAAGCAGCCCAGGCCACCGGTAGCCACGGTGAGCCCCAGCGCCGCGGCCACCGCGGCGGTGGCCAGGGCGCCGATGGCGACGTTGGCGGCGACTTCCAGCACCCCGCCGACGATGTCGGCCATCAGCGAGGTGTGCATCAGCGCGTCGCCTTCGCGGGCGGCCCAGAGTGCGTCGGACATGGACGGGTCAGCCCAGGTTGTCGAAGTCGATGGACTGCTTGATCGCCGCCCAGTGCGTCGCCTCGGCGTCGCCCAGCGGGGTCGGCTTGACATAGCTCAGGGCGAACATCTTGCGCGTGCCCGGCAGCACCAGCGCCAGCTGGTACTGGTAGACCTTTTCCTGGCCCTTGCTGAACTGGCTGCTCAGCTCGATCGCCTCGATCGGCTGGGCCGCGCCCACCTGTGTGGCGCGGGCCGGCTGGAACTGCAGGTCCTTGACCTGCTGCTGCAGGCGCTGCAGCTGGCCGTCGAAGTTGCTCTGCAAGGTCTCGCCCTCTTCGAGCAGGCTGCGGCTGACGATCAGCGAGGTGCCCAGCGCCTCGAAGCGCAGGATGTTGATGCTGGTATCGCGCACCTGCGTGTCGGGCAGGGCGAAGCGGAATTCGTTGAGGCGGTAGCTCATGGTTCGGTCTCGTTACTTGCCGGCGCCGGGGAAGAGGGCCTTCACCGCGCCGTCGATGGTCGATTTCACACCCTGGCTCTGCGGGTCGGTCTGCGCGCCGCTGCCCACGTTCAGGTCCAGGGTGCCGCCGGTGTTGATCTCGGCGTCGGCGTTGGCGTGGAAGCTGAACTGCTCGCAACTGATGTTGATCTGCCCGCTGGCGTTGAGCTCGATCACGCTCTTGCCGCAGACCAGGCGCAGGTTCTCGCCGACTTCGATGAGGTAGCTGGTGCTGACGCTGTCGGTCTTGCTCGCGCCGACCAGCAGCATGTCGTCGCGGCGCACGGCGCGGATGCGGTCCTGGCCGATGGTGATGGTTTCGAGCATGCCGACCGTCTGGGTTCGATTCACCCCCACCGACAACGTCTCGCTCTGCTCCACCACCGTGTCCATGTTGCGTTCGGCGTGCACGTACAGCTGTTCGGCGCCCTTCTTGTCCTCCATGCGGATTTCATTGAAGTTGGCCGGGCTGCCGCCCTTGCTCGAACGGCTCTTCATGCCGCTCTGGGTGGCGCCGCCGGGCAGGTCGTAGGGCACGGTCTGTTCGGCGTTGTACACGCGTCCGGTGATGATCGGCCGGTCGGGGTCGCCTTCGAGGAAGCTGACGATGACTTCCTGGCCGATGCGCGGCACCTGGATCGAGCCCCAGTTCTTGCCCGCCGTGGCTTGCGATACGCGAATCCAGCACGAGCTGTTCTCGTTGGACTGGTCGTGACGGTCCCAATGGAAGTGCACCTTCACCCGGCCGTACTGGTCGGTCCAGATCTCCTCGCCGGACGGGCCGACCACCACGGCGGTCTGCGGGCCCTTGACGATCGGCCGCAGGGTGCTGCCGACCGGGCGGTAGCTCTGTTGGGCGTCAATGCAGCTGAGGTTGCTCTCGAACTGCGCCGCGCCGCTGCCGCCACCGCTTTCCAGGCGTTCCTGATGCACGTAGTAGCGGGCCGCGACGATCAGGTACTCGCGATTCTGGTCCTGGCGGCTGAAGTTGCTCAGGTTGAACAGGTGGCCGCTGCCCAGGCCCCGGGCATTGCCGCGCAGCTCGACTCGCTCGTGCAGGCTCTGCAAAGACTCAAGGCGGGTGCGCGCGTAGTGTTCGCCATCCTGGGTCTGCTCGTAGGCGCCGGGGTAGTCGTACAGCGGGTAGTCGCCGGCCTGGTGCGGACGCGGCATGGTCGAGCGCACGTCGATGCGTGCGCTGGGGCGCTGGAAGTCGTAGTCGTTGAGTTCCAGCGAGCCTGGCTGGACTTCCTGGGCCAGGTGCCAGTCATTGATATGGTCGCGTTCGCGGTGCTGGCCGTCCGGTGGATAGTAGGGCACGGTCTCGTAGCCGGGCGCCTTCTGGTGCGCGCCGTAGGCGTCGGCCAGCACCAGCACGTGGCGCTCCTGCTCATGGCGGAAGAAGTAGTAGATGCCTTCTTCCTCCATCAACCGGCTGACGAAGTCGAAGCTGGTCTCGCGGTACTGCACGCAGTACTCGCGCTCGCGGTAGGCGCGGCTCAGGGCGTCCTCGAAGTCCGAGAAGCCCAGGTCGCGGAACACCTGCTTGATGATCTGCGGTGCGCTCAGGTGCTGGAAGATCCGGCAGTCGCTGGTGCGCGTCAGCAGCCACAGCCACGGGCGCAGGGTGACGCGGTAGCTGGCGAACTGGCCCTGGTCCACCGACTGGCTGCAACGGGCGACGATGCCGTGGAAGTGCCGCGACGTGGCGACGCTCTGCTGCACGCTCAGGCTCATGGGCTTGCCCAGCAGCTGGTTGAGGTCGATGGCCGGGTCGTCGCTGGTCAGCTGCAGCTCGTAGTCGAACAGGCGGCCAAGCTCTTCGCTGCCGCCCATCTCGGCCAGGATCAGCTTGTCCGGCCCCAGCGGGCTGTTGATCTGCGCCAGGCGCGTGAACTGCTTGAACAGCATGGTCGGTCCTGTCAGTCGGCGGCGCCGAAGTCATAGTGCAGGTCATTGTCACGACGGCTGATGGCCACGCTGGCCAGCGGCTTGCCCTCGAGCAGGCGGGTGAGGAACTCGCGGCTCATGTCCGGCAGCAGGCCGTTGGTGAGAATGGCGTCGATCATGCGGCCACCGCTTTCGGTCTCGGTGCAGCGCGAGACGATCAGGTCCACCACGCCATCGTCGTAGGCGAAGCCGACCTTGTGCGTGCCTTCCACGCGCTTGCGGATGCGCTCCAGCTGCAGGCGGGTGATGGCCTTGAGCATGGCGTCGCTGAGCGGGTAGTAGGGGATGGTCACCAGGCGGCCAAGCAGCGCCGGCGGGAAGATCTCCAGCAGCGGCCTGCGCAGCGAGGTGGCCACGGCTTCAGGGTCGGGCAAGGCTTGCGGGTCCTTGCAGATGTCGGCGATCAGCTCGGTGCCGGCGTTGGTGGTGAGCAGGATCAGGGTGTTGCGAAAATCGATCTGGCGGCCTTCGCCGTCCTCCATCACACCCTTGTCGAACACCTGGAAGAAGATCTCGTGCACGTCCGGGTGGGCCTTTTCCACCTCGTCCAGCAGCACCACGCTGTACGGGCGCCGGCGCACCGCTTCGGTCAGCACGCCGCCCTCGCCGTAGCCGACGTAGCCGGGCGGCGCGCCCTTGAGGGTGGAGACGGTGTGGGCTTCCTGGAACTCGCTCATGTTGATGGTGATCAGGTTCTGCTCGCCGCCGTACATGGCTTCGGCCAGGGCCAGCGCGGTCTCGGTCTTGCCCACCCCGGAGGTGCCGGCGAGCATGAACACGCCGATCGGCTTGTTCGGGTTGTCCAGGCCGGCGCGGGAGGTCTGGATGCGCTTGGCGATCATCTTCAGCGCGTGGTCCTGGCCGATGATGCGCTTGGCCAGGTGGCTGTCGAGGTTGAGCACGGTCTCGATCTCGTTGCGCGCCATGCGGCCCACCGGGATGCCGGTCCAGTCGGCGACCACCGAGGCCACCGCCTGGTAGTCCACGGTCGGCAGGATCAGCGGGCTCTCGCCTTGCAGCTGGCTCAGGCGTTGTTGCAGGTCGACGAGCTTTTCTCGCAGTTCGTGGCTGCCCTGCACATCCACTTCCTGGTCGACCACGCCGACCTGTTCGCGCAGTTGCGCGCGGGTGGCCAGCAGTTCGTCGACCAGGGTCTTTTCTTCGGCCCAGCGGCTTTCGAGCGCGGCCAGGCGTTCGCGTTCCTCGGCCAGCAGGCTGTCGGCCTGGGCCTGGCGCTGCTCGGTGCTGACGCCGATGGCGGCTTCGCGGGCAATGATCTGCAGCTCCACCTCCAGCGCCTCGATGCGCCGACGGCTGTCGTCCACCTCGGCCGGCACCGCGTGCAGGCTGATGGCGACGCGGGCGCAGGCGGTGTCGAGCAGGCTCACCGACTTGTCCGGCAGCTGGCGCGCCGGGATGTAGCGGTGCGACAGCTTCACGGCGGCTTCCAGTGCTTCGTCGAGGATCTGCACCTGGTGGTGTTTCTCCATGGTCGAGGCCACGCCGCGCATCATCAGCAGCGCCTTGGCCTCGCTCGGCTCGTCCACCTGCACCACCTGGAAGCGGCGGGTCAGGGCCGGGTCTTTCTCGATGTGCTTCTTGTACTCGGCCCAAGTGGTCGCGGCCACGGTGCGCAGGCTGCCACGGGCCAGGGCCGGCTTGAGCAGGTTGGCGGCGTCACCGGTACCGGCCGCGCCGCCGGCGCCGACCAGGGTGTGGGCTTCGTCGATGAACAGGATGATTGGCTTGGGCGAGGCCTGCACGTCCTCGATCACCTGGCGCAGGCGCTGTTCGAATTCGCCTTTCATGCTGGCCCCGGCCTGCAGCAGGCCGACATCCAGGCTGCGCAGTTCGACGTCCTTCAAGGCCGGAGGCACGTCGCCGGCGACGATGCGCAGGGCGAAGCCTTCGACCACGGCGGTCTTGCCCACGCCGGCCTCGCCGGTGAGGATCGGGTTGTTCTGGCGGCGGCGCATGAGAATGTCGACCAGCTGGCGGATCTCCTCGTCACGGCCGACGATGGGGTCGAGCTTGCCGCTGCGGGCTTGTTCGGTGAGGTCGACGGTGAAGCGCTTGAGCGCCTCCTGCTTGCCCATCGCCGCTGGGGCCACGGCGCCGCTGGCCTCGCCCGGCGCGGCGGCGCTGAAGCCGTCGCTGGCGGCCAGGTTGTTTTCCGGCGAGTCGCCGACGTACTCGTCGAAGCGCTCGCTCAGGGCCTCGATTTTCAGCTTGGCGAACTCGCTGGACAGCCCCAGCAGGGCGTTGCGCAGGCTCGGGGTCTTGAGGATGCCGACCAGCAGGTAGCCGGTGCGCACCTGGCTTTCGCCAAACATCAGGCTGCCGTAGACCCAGCCGCGCTCGACGGCCTCTTCGACCTGGGAGGACAGGTCGGTGATCGAGGTCGAGCCGCGTGGCAGGCGGTCCAGGGCGTCGGTCAGGTCGCGGGCCAGGCGCGCCGGCTCGACGTTGAACTGGCGCACGATGCGATGCAGGTCGCTGTCTTGCAGTTGCAGCAACTGGTGCAGCCAGTGCGCCAGCTCGACATAGGGATTGCCCCGCAGCTTGCAGAACACCGTGGCGGCCTCGATGGCCTTGTAGGCGACGCTGTTGAGTTTGCCGAACAGCGCGGCGCGGCTGATTTCACCCATGGTCCTGACTCCTTGTGTGGGGCGCGGCGACCGGCTGCTCGGCGTAGTACCGGGCCAGCTCCAGGTCGTTGGCATCGTGCGACGGGCGGCCGAGCCAGGTGTCGAACCCCAGGCGTTGGCCGGCATTGAGTTGCAGCGCGGGCACCTGGCCCTGCGCGAGGATGAGGTTGAGGTCCCAGTCCAGCTCCTGGCCCAGGTACTCGGCGACCCAGGCCGCCAGCTCGACGAACGCCTGCCCGCCGGGGAGCAGGGCGTGGTACTGGTCGAGGGTCAGCGGGCCCAGGCACAGGCGGAACTTGTGCTGGCGGTCCCAGACGTAGCGGCCCAGGCACAGGTCGACGCCCAGGCGGTTGGCGCGCACGCCGAGCTGGCTGCGCTCGGGCAGTTCCAGCCATTGGCCGACGTATTCCTCGAGCTTCACCGGCACGCCGAAATAGCTCGACAGGATGCTGCACAGACCGTCCGGGTAGCGGGTCTGCGCCGCCAGGTGGCCGGACCAGTGCAGCTTGGCGGTATCGGCCAGCGGCCCCTGGCCTTGCAGTTCCGCTTGGCCGCGGCCACTGAGGGCGGCCAGGCGCGCGGCCCAGTAGTCGTCGCCAGGGCGGTCGTGGCTGACGGTGGGCCGGGCTTCGGCCCAGGCACGGTAGAACAGGCTCAGCAGACGGTGGTGGAAGATGTCGAGGAAGCGCTTGCTGGTCGGGTCGGCGTGGTTGCGCTGGCGCTCGCGCATGTACTCGGTCAGGTGCAGCGGCAGCGGGCCGTTGGGGCCGCCGAGGCCGAAGAAGAACTGCTCCAGGCGCGCCGGCTGATCGTCGTTGGCCGTGACCGAGGCCAGCGTCGCCGGGGCGAAGCCGCAATCCAGGCGCTGGCCCAGGCGCACCGGCTCGTCGGCCAGGCGCAGCGAATGGCCGAAGCGCGGCAGCTCGGGGTTTTCCGCCTCGAGGCGGCGCAAGGCCTGGAAGAAGTCGTACTCCCAGGGCTCGGCCTGCATGGCCTGTAGCGTGTTCACAGGGTTGGCCTGCGTCCGGGCTTGGCGTTCCAGCGCATGATCTCGCCACGTTCGCTGGTGCGCAGCACGGTTTCGGTGAAGCTGTTGATCGACACGTAGCGGGTCAGGAAGCGCTCGAACACCGCGCCCAGGAGGAACACCCCGGTGCCGCGGAAGGCGTTTTCGTCGAATTCCAGGGTGATCTCCAGGCCACGGCCAAACACGATCGGCCCGGGCATCGGCAGGCGCCGGGTGCAGGGCTTGCAGCTGACCTCGCGCAGGCCGTCGATCTGCAGTTGCAGGGCGCTGTCCTGCGGATCGCCATACAGGCGCAGCAGCTCGCGCAGGGCCGCGGCCCCCTGACCTTGCTCGGCCAGTGACAGGTAGTTCAGCGACAGCTGGCTGATCAGGCGCCAGGCCCGGTTGTCGTGGGCATGGCTGGCCTTGGGCCGGCTGGGGCCGGCCAGGCAGCGCACGGCGGACACCGGCGCGCTGTCGGCCAGGCTGAAGTCGCTGCGCCCGTCGCCGACGTTCATGAACAGCGGCAGGTCGCGATTGCTGCACAGCGCGCCGATGCCCAGCTGGCGCAGGTCGTGGCGGTACGGCGCCTGCTGGCTATCGACCAGGCTGACGAAGGTCTCGCTGCCCATGTAGCTGGAGCGGGTGCCGTTGCGCCGTTGTTCGCTGGACAGCACCCGTGGCTCGCGGCGGACGATGTAGTAGGCCTGGTCACGGCCATAGCGCGACGGGTCGCGCACGGCGTAGAACGGCAGGAACACCTGGTCCGGCCCGGTGCCGTGGCCGCTGACCTGCTGCAGCGAGTGGATCTCGAAGTCGGTGGGCCGGGTGCGATCGGCGATCACATGGTGTTCGTGAACCCGGTCGGTCAGGTGGATGCGGTCGACACGGCGCGGGAACAGGTTGATCGCCGGGGTACAGAAGGGGACGAACTGTGCGCTGCCCACGCTGCTTTCCAGCGCGGAGTCGAAACGCTCGAACAGCACCAGCAGCTCCAGCTCCTGGCCGTCGCAACGTTTGACCGCACGCTGCAATCCGGTGAAATCGACGAACAGGAAACGCTGCGGCAGGGCGAAGTATTCCTGCAACAGGCGATAGCCCTGGAACGCCTGGGGCACCACCGGCAACGCCGCTTCGCGGTCATCGAAGCCGCACGGCAGCAAGGCTTGCTCGACCGGGATGCGCTCGACCCAGTCGGCCCCCGGCTGACGCGCGAACACCGCGCAGGCGCTGCCCAGCAGTTGCTCGTACAGGCGGAAGGGCGTTTCGTCGGCGCCGTTCAGGTACAGCGGCAAGTGCGTCAGCGGCAGGCTGGCGAAGGGGATTTCCGCGCCGCTGCGCAAGGTCAGGCGCAGCCCGGCGCGGGCCTTCGGTTCGCTGGCGGCCAGGCGTCCGAGCACGGCGGCGGGGTTGCCGAAGTATTCGGCGCTGGCCACCTGCAGTGGCCACAGGGTGACATCCTGGGTGGTGCGGAACTCGCACGGCGTCTGCGAGTTGCGCCCGAGGTTGGCGCGCAGCACGCTGTCGCGCGGTAGCTGGAAACCGGCGGCCAGCGAGCCCTCGTCGGGGTCGGTCTGCAGCTGGACCACGGTCATCGACGGGGTCGGCGCCAGGTAATGCGGGTAGGCGATTTCCAGCAGGTTGTGGGTGAAGGTCGGGTACTCGGCATCGAGCTTGAGCTGCACCCGCGCGGTGAGGTAGGCGAAACCTTCCAGCAGGCGTTCGACGTACGGGTCGGCGCATTCGATCCCGGACAGCGTCAGGCGCCCGGCAATCTTCGGGTATTCCTTGGCGAACTCCGCGGCACCCTCGCGGATATGCTGCAGCTCCTGGTTGTACAGCTCGAGCAGGCGCGGGTTCATGGGCGTCTCCGGCGTTCGGCGGGGGCCACGCGCACGTGTCCCGACTCCAGGTCCACGTCGGTCTGCAACAGCAGCGGCAGGGCCGCCGGCTGGGCCCACAGATCGCCCTCGATTTCGAAACTCAGCGCGTTGGCGTTCATCTCGCCGGGCGCGGCCTGGGCGCGCACCTTGAGGGTATGGGCGAGGATGCGCGGCTCGTAGGTGGCGATGGCCTGGTGGATGATGCGCTCCAGCGCCACCAGGTCGATGTTCGAGGCGCTGTTGCCGGCCAGGGCCGGCAGGCCGTAGTTGACCACCGAGACACCGGCCTGGGTGTGCAAGGTGTCATGGCTGTCCAGCAGTGACGTGGTGTTGAGCAGCCAGGCCAGGTCGCGCAGCACCGAGGCCTTGAGCTGCTGCAGGCTGAGCACGCGCTTGTCGGGGGTTTCCTGCGGGTTGCCCGGATCGTCGTCGGTCAGGCGATCCAGCAGCGACGGCTGCAGGCGGTCGCGGGTGGCGATCTCGGCTACCACTGGAACAGCCCCACGAAGTTCTTCTGGTCCTCGACGCCGGTATCGCACGACGCGCTCGGCGCCGCGACTGAAGCCTCCAAACCGGCCTGGATCAGGCGCACGGCGCGGGAGGTCTTCAGGCATTCGCCCTTGAGGGTCGGGTGCGGCTGCACATGGGTCACCAGCACGATAGGCACGCCGTTGAACTGTTCGACCCGGGCCTTGCCGGCGCGATCTGGGCTCAGGCTGCACGGCCAGCGCATGTCCAGCGGCAGGTTTTGCTCGCCCTGGCTGAGGACGCACTGGCCCGCCTGTTCGCTCAGGCTGACAGGCGTACCGCCCATGTCGGCCTGGGTCAGCAGTCGCGGGTTTTCGGCGTCGGCGCAGGCACTCAGGCCCATCAGCAGCAGGCCGGCGAGGCTCAGGCGCTTCATGTCAGCTCCCAGAACCAGACCGCCTGGGACTGGTACGCGTCATCATTGAAGCCCTTGGTCAGGCCGCGGTTCCACAGGTCGATATGATCGCCCGAGCGGTCTTCCCAGCGTTGCCCGTTACGCGCATAGCAGTTGCGGTAGAAGATGATTCCGGTCTTGGTGCTGAGCTGGGCACGAGCCTGAGCGGTGCCGGCAATCTTCAGCGGGTAGAACAGTCGCCCTTCCAGCCAGTTGGCCAGGGACTCCGCGCCACGGGCGTGGCCGTGGGCGCACTTGGGCTCGGTATAGGTCGACTTGTTGACCTTGAGGCTCATCTCGCCGTTGAGCGCGATGCTCATGCGGATGGCGCACTGGTTGTCCCACGGACCATCGCAGGGGGAGGACACTTTCGGATAGGCATTCCACAGGTTGATGAAAGAAGGCTTGGCCATGATGTCCACCGTGGGCGGGTGAGGCGTGGGGGGAGGGCGCCCGCGCGGTTTTAGGCGCAGCGGGCGCGGTCGGTCAGATCTTGACGTTGGAGCGGATGTTCCAGCCGTACTTGATCGGGCCGCCTTCCTTGGTGCCGTCGGCTTTCTGCGGTTGATAGTCGACGGTGACCTTGGCGAAGTTCAGGGTCACGTTCTCGGTCAGGCGGTCGTCGCTGCCCGAGCCGCCGGTGCTCAGCGAGCTGATGATCACCTCTTCGAGGTTGATGATCAGGTACTCGACCTGGCTTTCGCCGCCGGCCTTGCGCACCGTGAGCTTGACCTTGTCGATGTGCTTGCCGCTGGAGCAGTGGGCCATCAGGTTGGGGCTGGACTTGTCGATGTACTTGGTGATCGACAGGTCCTGGATGTTGACCTTGCCCGAGCCGCCGCCGCTGCCCATGTGCATGTTGCCGGACTGGGACATGCCCCAGCTCCAGTTGAGCACGTCGATTTCGTCCTTGTGGGCCTTGTCCTGGGACTCGCCCTTGATGTCGCCGATCTTGATGAAAATATCTACAGCCATGATGTCCTCGGGATTTCGCGTCGGTTAGCGGTAGTAGTGGCTAATCGCGGGGCAAGCCCGCTCCCACCGTGGGAGCGGGCTTGCCCCGCGATGATCAGGCCCCTTTGGCCGAAGGCAGCTTCGACACCAGGCGCAGCGACACGGTCAGCCCTTCGAGCTGGTAGTGCGGGCGCAGGTAGAAGCGCGAGTTGTAGTAACCCGGGTTGCCTTCGACTTCCTCGACCACCACTTCGGCGGCCGCCAGCGGGTGCTGGGCCTTGGTGGTCTCGGTGGAGTGCGCCGGGTCGCCGTCGACGTAGTTGAGGATCCAGTCCTGCAGCCAGCGCTGCATCTCGTCCTTTTCCTTGAACGAGCCGATCTTGTCGCGAACGATGCACTTGAGGTAATGGGCGAAGCGGCAGGTGGCGAACAGGTACGGCAGGCGCGCGGCCAGGTTGGCGTTGGCGGTGGCGTCCGGGTCGTCGTACTCGGCCGGCTTCTGCAGCGACTGGGCGCCGATGAACGCGGCGAAGTCGGTGTTCTTCTTGTGCAGCAGCGGCATGAAACCGTTCTTGGCCAGCTCCGCCTCGCGGCGGTCGGAGATGGCGATCTCGGTCGGGCACTTCATGTCCACGCCACCGTCGTCGGTGGGGAAGGTGTGCGCCGGCAGGCCCTGCACTTCGCCGCCCGACTCCACGCCACGGATGCGCGAGCACCAGCCGTAGTGCTTGAACGAGCGGTTGATGTTCACCGCCATGGCGTAGGCAGCGTTGGCCCAGGTGTACTTGCTGCTGTCGGCGCCGTCGGTGTCTTCCTCGAAGGCGAAGGCTTCCACCGGATCGGTCTTGGCGCCATAGGGCAGGCGCGCCAGGAAACGCGGCATGGTCAGGCCGATGTAACGCGCGTCTTCGGACTCGCGCAGCGAGCGCCAGCCGGCGTATTCCGGGGTGGTGAAGATCTTGGTCAGGTCGCGCGGGTTGGACAGCTCCTGCCACGAGCCCATGCCCATCACCGTCGGCGAGGCCGCCGAGATGAACGGCGCGTGCATCGAGGCGCAGACCTTCGATACCTCGCCCAGCAGCTCGACGTCCGGCGGCGACTGGTCGAAGTAGTAGTCGCCCACCAGGCAGCCGTACGGCTCGCCGCCGAACTGGCCGTATTCCTCTTCGTAGAGCTTCTTGAAGATCGGGCTCTGGTCCCAGGCGGTGCCCTTGAACTTCTTCAGGGTCTTGTGCAAGTCGTTCTTCGAGATGTTGAGCACGCGAATCTTCAGCTGCTCGTCGCTCTCGGTGTTGTTGACCAGGTAGTGCAGGCCACGCCAGGCGCTTTCCAGCTGCTGGAAGTCATCGTGGTGGATGATCTGGTTGACCTGGGCGGTGAGCTTGGCGTCGATGGCGGCGATGATCTGCTCGATCGAGCCGATGGCATCGTTGGAGACCAGGTTGGTCTGCGCCAGGGCCTGTTCGGCGAGGGTGCGCACGGCACTTTCGACGGCTTCCTTGGCACGCTCGGTCTTGGGCTTGAACTCCTGCAGCAGGAGGCTGGCGAACTCGCTCGGGTCCTGGGTGGCCGCCTGTGGGGCCTGGCTGTCGCGCAACGGATCGTTCATGGGCTGTCTCCTCAGGCCTTCGGCTCGGTGTCGGCGGGTTTCGGCGCGCTGGCCAGGGCCTGGAGCAGGGCAGGGTCCTTGATGGCCTTGAGGATGATGTCCTCGGCGCCGGTCTTGCCGTCCATGTAGGTCAGCAGGTTGGCCAGCTGGGTGCGGGCCTCGAGCAGCTGGTTCAGTGCATCGACCTTGCGTGCCACGGCGGCGGGGCTGAAGTCGTCCATGCTCTCGAAGGTGATGTCCAGGCTCAGGTTGCCTTCACCGGTCAGTTCGTTGGGCACGTTGAACGCCACACGGGGCTTCATGGCCTTCAGGCGCGAGTCGAAGTTGTCGACGTCGACCTCCAGGAACTTGCGCTCGGCTACCGCCGGCAGCGGTTCGGCGGGCTTGCCGGCGAGGTCGGAGAGCACGCCCATGACGAAGGGCAGCTGGACCTTCTTCTCGGCGCCGTACAGCTCGACGTCGTACTCGATCTGCACCCGTGGCGCACGGTTGCGCGCGATGAATTTCTGGGAGCTGTCTTTCGCCACGTTGTTCCTCCTGGTCGCCGATACGGCGGCTCTGCATGTTGCGGGCGTCGGTGGTTGAGCGGCGTCGAGGCGTCAGTCGCCTTCGGGGCCGCGCAGGTTCTCGAATTGCGACAGACCGTCGGGGATCAGGTCGCGGACGATGGTCGCGAAATCGGCGTCGACCAGGTTCTTCGCCCGGCGCAGCAGCACCGGCAGCGGGCTGGAGGGCTCGTGGCGGGCGTAGTACTGCAGCAGGCGGTCGAGGCTCTGGCGCACGTCGTCGCGGCTGTTCACCTCGCCGGGTCGCGCCGTGGGGCGTGGCTCGGCGGCGGTGGACTGTCGTTCGTCATGGGCGTCGTGCGCCACCGCTTCGTCCGTGGCGGTGCCGGCGGGCGCCGCGCCGTCCGGGCTGTAGTCGGCCAGCACTTGCTGAACCTGGCGCAGCGGCTGGCGCAAGGCGGACAAGTCGACGCCACTGGCCGAACCGACCTGGTCGTTGACCCGGCTTTCGATGCTGTCCAGAGCGTCGCGAGCCAGCTGCAGGGCCTGGTGGCACTGCGCGAGCTGCTCGGGGGCGGCGTCGCGCAGCGCGGCGGCCAGTTCCTCGGCGCTCAGCTGTTCACTGGCGAAGTGCTGCACGCCCGCGGCATGCAGGGCGGCGCGCAGGGTCACCGGGCCGAAGGCCCGCGAGCGCACCAGCACGGCGTCACGCAGCAGGGCGATGTTGGTGTCGCAGGTGAGGCCGGCCAGGGCGTTGACGCGCACGGTGGGGTCGTTGTCGTCGGCGGCGTCCAGCTGCGGGTGCAGATGCAGCCAGTATTCACTCAACAGGTCGCGGATCAGCTCGAGGCTGGCGGCCAGGCCCGGCAGGCCGTGAAGGGCGAGGTTGGCCTGGAGCAGAAAATGGGTGATGCGCAGGTCCTTGCTGCGTTGCAGCAGGCCGGTGCAGGTCTGTTCGATGTCGCGCCACTGGGGTGGTTCGGCTGCTTGCACGGCGTCGCCCATCACGCGCTCGGGACGGCCCTGGGCATCTCGTTCCAGTTGCAGGAAGTCGGGGTCGTATTCGAGGTCGTCGCCGCAGGGGAAGTCTGCGGAAACAGCGGCGAGCAGCAGCGGCGAGTTCACCAGAATTCGATCTCCATATCGGCCCTTGGCGAGGGCTTGCTATACGCAAAGTTGCAAATGTGAACTAGCGCACAAACTTGTCAAAGAATGCGAAGTTGATATCAGCGTGATATCACTGTGGCACTCTCAAGTTGCGCATTTATGGTTTATTTCCAAATTGCTGTCAAGGTAAGCTACGGGGCGCGAACAGTGACTGTGAACCAGTTGGCAAGCATTCATGGCCATTGGTCAGGTGCCATCAAAGTGCCTTGCCAATAGGGTTTAATACGACCTTCCGGATGATGATTGATGGCTTGTAAGCCTTTGAATTCAAGGCTTTCAGCGATCAGCAGGGTCGGGCTTGTCCATCCATTCATTTGAATGGATTAGCGCTTCATATATATGCAAGGAGGCATGATGGCACTTTGCCTGACTATTACCAGCTACCACAAGATCACCCCTGGGCAATGCCCGGAGAAGTTGCTGGAAACCGGTGCCATCAGTGTTGGGCGCGCGGCGGATAATGATTGGGTATTGCCTGATCCGGAGCGCCTAGTTTCCTCGAAACATTGTGTAATACAGTTCAAGGACGGACGTTACTATCTCACCGATAACAGCACCAATGGCGTGGAGTTGCTCCGCGCAGGCATTCGCCTGCGGCGTGGCAACAGCGAGCCATTGATGGATGGCGAAGTTATTCGAATCGGCGATTACGAAATCCAGGCACGGATCGATTGCGCATTATCGGTGCCGCTCGCCGGGCAGTCCGATGTTCACAGTTTCGAAGCGTTGATGGCCAATCAGCTGGCCGCTCCAAGCGCGCCCATCGCCGGTGCGCCCGCCGCTTTCCTGCAGGGCGCGTCGAGCCACGACACCTTGCCGGACCTGTTCGATTTTCTCGGCCCTTCCAGTGTGCCGCCCGTCAGCCAGCCTGACCATGTGCCGGCCCAGCAGCATGACTTTCGTCCACCCGCGCCGGTTGCGCCGCCGCAGGAGCCGGCGCCCGCAGCTGCCGCGCCCGGCGTGATCCCGGCCGACTGGGACCTGTTCGACCAAACACCGCCACCTGCCCCACCGGCCGCAGTGGTCGTTGCGCCGGCGGCGCCTGTCGCTGCGCGGCCCGAACCTGTTGCGCCGGCTGTCGCGCCTGGCGCCCACGACGCGCTGCTCCAGGCGTTCCTGCGCGGCGCGGGCATCGAGCAGTTGCGCATCGACGCGAGCGACGCCGCCGCGCAGATGGAGGCCATCGGTCGCAGCTACCGCTTGATGGTCGAGGGCCTGATCGATGTGCTGCGTGCGCGCAGCAGCCTGAAGGGCGAGTTCCGCATGCAGCAGACCACCATCGCCCCGGTGCGCAACAACCCGCTGAAGTTCGCTCCCAACGCCGACGAAGCCCTGCTGTTGCTGCTGCGCGAGGGCAACCAGGCATTCATGGCCCCGGACCAGGCGGTGCGTGACAGCTTCGACGACCTGCGAGCCCACCAGTTGGCGGTCATGGCGGGTGTGGAGGCGGCCATCAAGCACCTGCTCAAGCGTTTCGAACCGTCACGCCTGGAGGAGCGCCTGGCGCCCGCCGCCGGCCTGGCCAAGCTGTTCGGCGGTTCGCGCCAGGCCCATTGCTGGCAACAGTTCACCGAACTCTACAGCCAGATTTCCCGGGAAGCCGAAGACGATTTCCAGGACCTGTTCGGGCGTGAATTCAGCCGCGCCTACGAGGCCCACGGCAGCCGATTGCAACGCACCTGAGGCCAGTGCCCAGGGCTTAGGAAGAACACAAGACGTCATGAGGACGAGCATGAGCGCAACACGACTGATCGCAGCCCTGGCCATGGTGCTGCTCAGTGCCTGCAGCAAGGACACGCCGAACGAGGCCGCCCCTGTCGAGGCCGCCGCGGGCATCACCCTGTACTTCAGCGCCGCCGCTGGCCTCAACCCAGGCGCCAGCGGCACGCCCGCGCCGGTGCGCGTGCGCATCTACGAGCTGAAGAACAGCGCGGCCTTCGCCCGGGCTGACTACTTCGCCCTCACCGAACGCGCCCAGGCCACCCTGGCCGCCGACCTGATCGACCAGGACGAAGTGCTGCTCCAGCCCGGCCAGCAACTGCGCCTGGAGCGCCCGCTCGACCCGGCCACGCGCCAGGTCGGCCTGGTGGTCGGCTACCGCGAGGTCGACCAGGCCCAGTGGCGCAGCGTGCTGCCGGTGCCGCCCCATGACTATCAGATCAGCCTCGATGTGCGTGCCGTGCGCAGCGCCGTGGCCACCCCACAACCTGAGCCTGCCCGCTAGGCAATCGGAGAACCCATGTCCTGGAACAATCGCGTGGTCTGGTCGGAAGGGATGTTCATCACCACCCAGCACTTCCAGCAGCACGACCGCTACCTGGAGCATTTCGTCGATGCCCGCAGCCGGCCGCTGAGCGCCGCCGCCTGGGGGTTTTCCGAGCTGCTGGTCGACCAGGGCCTGCTGGCTCAGGGCAAGCTGGCGATCCTCAGCGCCCGTGGCCTGCTGCCTGACGGCACGCCGTTCGATATCCCCCGCGACGACCTGCCACCGGCGCCGCTGGAGATTCCCGACGACCTGCGCAACGGCGTGATCTACCTCGGCCTGCCGCTCAAGCGCGCCGGTGCCCGCGATACCGTCGACGATGGCGACAGGCTCGATGGCGCGCGCTATGTCAGCCGTATTAGCGAAGTGCGCGACGACAATGCCCCGTTCGAGAACCGCGCGCCCCTGGCCCTGGGCAGCCGCGCCTTGCGCCTGTTGCGTGCCGAGGATGGCCTGAGCGACTACGCCGCGCTGGGCGTCGTGCGCGTGCGCGAGAAGCGCGCCGATCGCGCCCTGGTGCTGGACGACAGCTACATTGCGCCACTGCTCGACATCAGCGCCAGCAACCTGCTGTCGGGCTTTCGCGGCGAGCTGCTCGGCCTGCTGCACCAACGCGGCGAGGCCCTGGCCGGGCGCGTGGTGGCCTCGGCCAACGGCGGCGCCTCGGAGATCGCCGACTTCATGCTGCTGCAACTGGTCAACCGTGCCCAGCCACTGGTCGAGCACCTCAACCAATTGAGCCCGCTGCACCCCGAACGCTTGTACAGCGAACTGGTGGCCCTGGCCGGTGAGTTCGCCACCTTCACCCGTGACGGGCGCCGCCCGGAAAGCTATCCGGTGTACCAGCACGACGACCTGGCGGCGACCTTCGCTCCGGTGCTGGCGGCCCTGCGCGAGGCCCTGTCGATGCTGATCGACAGCAAGGCCGTGGCCATCCCGCTGGTGGAGAAGGCCTATGGCATCCACGTCGGTATGCTCGCCGACCGCAGCCTGCTCGACAGCGCCAGCTTCATCCTCGTGGTGCGCGCCGACGTGCCCAGCGAGACCCTGCGCAGCCGCTTCGGCCAGCAGAGCAAGATCGGTTCGGTGGAGCACATCCGCGACCTGGTCAACCTGCAGCTGCCGGGCATCGGCCTGCTGCCGCTGCCGGTGGCGCCACGGCAGATTCCGTTCCACGCCGGCTCCACCTACTTCGAGCTGGACCGGGGCAGCGAGCACTGGAAGCAGTTGCAGCATTCCGGGGGCTTCGCCTTCTACGTCGCCGGCGAGTTCCCCGGCCTGAACCTGGCCTTCTGGGCGATTCGAGGATAACGCGATGGCGCTCGATCATGTCGCAATCTCGTGGGAGCGGGCTTGCCCCGCGATGCAAGCGGCGCGTTGCCTGGCACCGGCTGCGCCGGTGATCGCGAGGCAAGCTCGCTCCCACGCTGAACCTACCCGCTTTCCAAGGACCGGAGACTAAGCCGCGATGCAATCGGACGATCCGCTGGCCAACGACCGCACCCAGTTCATGCCGCGCCCCGGTGGCCGAGGCCCGCAGCCAGCCGCATCGGCCCAGGCAGCGCCGCCGCCGTTGAACGTGCCCGCCGAGCCGCTGGCAGCGGGCCAGGCCGTGGGCCTGAACCCGCTGGAACAGGCGGCCGGCCCATTGCTCGCGCTGCTGACGCGCCTGCGCAACACCATCGCCCACCCGGCCCCGGCCAGCCTGCGCGCGCAGTTGCTGGCCTACCTGCGCCAGTTCGAGGAACGCGCCGAGGCCGCCGGGGTACCGCGAAACGAGGTGCTGTTGGCGCGTTACGCGCTGTGCACGGCGCTCGATGAAGCCGTGCTCAGCACGCCATGGGGCAGCGCCAGCGACTGGGGCAAGCAGAGCCTGCTGATCACCGTGCACAACGAGGCCTGGGGCGGCGAGAAGGTGTTCCAGCTGATGGAGCACTGCCTGCAGAGCCCGCGTGAGCGCCTGCATCTGCTGGAGCTGTTGTACCTGTGCACCAGCCTTGGCTTCGAAGGCCGCTACCGGGTGATGAACGATGGTCGCGCCCAGCTCGAAGCCTTGCGCGAACGCACCGCCGCGACCATCCGCAGCACCCGTGGCGAGATCGAGCGCGAGCTGTCGCCGCACTGGCGCGGCGTCACCGTGACCCGCGATCGCCTGGCGCAGTTCGTGCCGCCCTGGGTCGGCCTGGCGGTGGCCCTGGCGCTGTTGCTGCTGGTGCTGTTCGGCCTGCGCCTGAAGCTGGCCGCCGACGCCGAGCCGGTATTCCGTGGCATCCACGCCCTGGGCGAGATCCCGGTGCAGGCCATGGATCGCCCGGTGGTGCAGCCCAAGCCGGTCGAGCGCCCGCGCCTGGCCGGCTTCCTGGCCGAGGACATCAAGGCCGGTCGGGTCGCCGTGCAAGACGCGGTGGACCGCTCGGTGGTGACCATCCGTGGCGACGAGCTGTTCGCCTCGGCCAGTGCCAGCATCAAGGGCGACTTCCAGCCGCTGATGCTGCGCATCGCCGAGGCCGTGGCGAAAGTGAAAGGCAATGTGAAAGTCACCGGCCACAGCGACAACCAGCGCATCGCCACGCTGCGCTTCCCCTCCAACTGGGCGCTGTCCCAGGCCCGCGCCGAGGAAGTGAAGGACATCCTCGCCGCCCGCACCGGGCAGCCCGAGCGCTTCACCGCGCAGGGCCTGAGCGACACCGAGCCGCTGGCGTCGAACGACAGCGCGCAGGGCCGGGCGAAGAATCGCCGGGTTGAAATCACCGTTCTGGCGGAGGGCGTCGAGTGAAGGCGTTTTTCAGTTTTGTCATTCGCTGGGTGGTCCCGGTGTTGGGTCTGCTCGCCCTCAGCCTGATCATCTGGTTCCTCGGCCCGCTGCTCGATGCGCTGGTGCCGGCCGCGCCGCGTCTGGTGCTGATCGTCCTGCTGTTCGCGGTGTGGATCGCCTACCGCGTGTGGCGCATCGTCCAGGCCCGGCGCCAGGCGGCCAAGGTGATGCAGAGCCTGGCCGCCGAGACGGCGCCGGACCCTGCCAGCGTGGCCACCGCCGAAGAGCTGGCGACCCTGCGCCAGCGCATGGACGAGGCCCTGGTGCTGCTGAAGAAGGCGCGGCTGGGCGGTGACGAACGGCGCAACCTGTACGAGCTGCCGTGGTACGTGATCATCGGCCCGCCTGGTTCGGGCAAGACCACCGCGCTGGTCAACTCCGGCCTGCACTTCCCGCTGGCGGCGCAGTTGGGCGAGGGCGCCATCCGCGGCGTCGGCGGCACGCGCAACTGCGACTGGTGGTTCACCGACCAGGCCGTGCTGCTGGACACCGCCGGTCGCTACACCACCCAGGACAGCCATGCCCAGGTGGACAAGGCGGCCTGGCTGGGCTTTCTCGACCTGCTCAAGACCCAGCGCTCGCGCCGCCCGATCGATGGCGCCTTCATCGCCATCAGCCTGTCCGACCTGCTGCTGGGCACGGACGCCGAGCGCGCCGCCCACGCGGCGGCGATCCGCACCCGTATCCAGGAGCTGTACAGCCAGCTGGGCGTGCGCTTCCCGATCTACCTGATGCTGACCAAGCTCGACCTGGTGCCGGGCTTCATGGAGTTCTTCGACAACCTGAGCAAGGACGAGCGTGCCCAGGTGTGGGGCATGACCTTCCCGCTGGACGACGGTCAGCAAGGCGATGGCCCGCTGGCCCAGTTCGGCGGTGAGTTCGCCCTGCTCGAACAGCGCCTCAACCAGCGTCTGGTCGAGCGTCTGCAGCAGGAGCGCGACCCGGCGCGGCGCGACCTGGTCTATGGCTTCGTCCAGCAGTTCGCCGCCTTGCGCGGCAACCTCAAGACCTTCCTCGACGGCATCTTCAAGCCCAACGCCTTCGAGGCGCGCGCCCTGCTGCGCGGCGTGTACTTCACCAGCGGCACCCAGGAAGGCAGCCCCATCGACCGCCTGATCGGCAGCATGGCCCAGAGCATGGGCCTGGACCGTGCTCACCTGGCGCGGCAGAACGGCACCGGGCGCAGCTATTTCATCGAGAAGCTGTTCAGCGCCGTGGCCTTCGCCGAGCGCGGCCTGGTCGGCAGCAACCCCAAGGTCGAGCAGCGACGCAAGTGGATCGCCCGTGGCGCCCTGGCCCTGAGCGTGGCCCTGGTGCTGGTGGTCGGCACCTTGTGGACCCTGAGCTACCGCGCCAACCAGCAGTACATCGCCGAAGTCGACGGCCGTCTCAAGCCACTGGGCAAGAGCGTGCAGGAGCTGAGCCCGGCCCAGCGCAACGTGGTCGACGTGCTGCCGTTGCTCAACGGCGTGCGTCGCCTGGCCGAGGATCCGCCTGGCTGGGCCGAGGGCCTGGGGCTGTACCAGGGCGACATGCTCGAAGGCGAATCAGACAGCGTCTACCGCAAGCTGCTGATTGCCATCTTCGCACCGCGCCTGGTCACCCGCATCGAGGAGCAGCTGTACGCCGGCGGCCCGTCCGACTACCTCTACGAGGGGCTCAAGGCCTACCTGATGCTGGCCGACGGCGAACACTACGACGCCGAGTTCATCAAGGCCTGGGTCACGCTCGACTGGGAGCGCAGCCTGCCCCGCGACCTGGCGCCGGACCTGCGCCAGGCCCTGGAGCAGCACCTGGCGGCGCTGTTCGACAAGCGTCCGCCCAATGCCCGCCTCGACCAGCGCCTGATCGATGACACCCGTCGCCAGTTGCAGCAGCTGCCGGTGGCCCAGCGTGTCTACGACCGGGTCAAGCGCCAGAAGCTGCCGGCCGGGGTCGGCGACTTCCGGGTCAGCGACGCCGCCGGCCGCGACGCCGCGCTGGTGTTCCGCTTCAAGAACGGCAAGCCGCTGAGCGAGCCGCTGCCGGGCATCTTCACCGCCGAGGGCTACCGCAAGGCGTTCCTCGCCGCCAGCCTGGCCCACAGCGAGACCCTGGCCGAGGAGCGCTGGGTGCTGGGGCGCGAGGCCAGCGAGTCGGGCGACGCCAAGCGCCTGGCCGACGATGTGCTGCAGCTGTACTACCAGGACTACATCCGTCACTGGGATGCGCTGCTGGCGGACCTGGACTTCGTGCCGATCACCAGCGTCGGTCAGGCCGCCGACGTGTTGCGCGTGCTGTCCGGTCCGACCTCGCCGATGAAGAAACTGCTGCAGGCAGTCGCCAAGGAAACCAACCTGGCGCAGCCGACCACCCTCGACAAGGTCCAGGCCAAGGCCGAGCAGGCTGGCGTCGATCAGCTGCGCCAGCGTCTCGGCGGCCTGCTCGGCGATACGCCGCTGCCCAGCGACAACCCGGCTGCCCGTGAAGTCGACCCGGTGACCGCGCACTTCGCCGAGCTGGCCGCGCTGGTGGAGACCGGCGAAGGGCAGCCGGCCGCCATCGACGGCCTGCTCACCGACCTCAACGCCCTTTATGTGCAGGTCAGCGCCATGGTTGGCGCCAGTGGTGATGCGCTGCTGGGCGAAGCCAAGAACCAGGCCCAGGCCGCCGCCCAGCGTGTCGCCCTGGGGGCCGCGCGCCAGCCCAAGGTGGTGCAGAACCTGGTGAGCTCGGTGCTCGGCTCGACCCACAACCTGGTCATGGGCGGCGTGCGCAACCAGCTCAACGCCGCCTGGACCAGCGAGGTGGTGAACGTCTACCGCCAGTCCCTGAGTGGGCGCTACCCGCTGGCGGCCGGCAGCTCGCGGGATGCCACCCTGGAAGACTTCGGCCAGTTCTTCGGCGTCGGCGGGGTGATGGACAACTACTTCCGCAAGTACCTGCAACCCTACGTCAACACCTCGAGCACGCCGTGGAGCTGGCAGCCGGGCGCGGCGCAGAAGCTGGGGATCAACAGCAACGTGCTGCATACCTTCCAGCGCGCGGCGAGCATCCGCGACGCGTTCTTCCGCAACAGCAACGGTGTGCAGCCGGGCGTGCGCTTCGAGCTCAAGCCGGTGGCGATGGACGCGACCATCACCCAGTTCCTGCTCGACCTCGATGGCCAGCAGGTCAGCTACGACCACGGCCCGAGCCGGCCGGTGGCGTTGCAGTGGCCGAATCCCAACAGCATCGGCGTGGTACGCCTGTCGATCTCGCCACCCTCGGCCTCCGGGCGTTCCGGGCTGACCGTGGAGGGGCCGTGGGCCTGGTTCCGTTTGCTCGACCAGTCCGACCTGGTGGCCGGCAGCTCGCCGGAGCGTTTCAACCTGCGCCTGCGCGTCGATGGCGCCAGCGTGTCCTACGAGCTGCGTGCCAGCAGCGCCTTCAACCCCTTCCGCAGCCGAGTGCTCAGCGGTTTCAGCCTGCCGGAGCATCTGTGAGCGACGTGGGTTTCTACGGAAAACTGGCCAGCCGCGGCGACTTCGTCAGCCGTGGCTTGCCGCAGACGTTCATCCAGCCTTGGGACCAGTGGCTGGCGGCGGGCATGCAGGCCAGCCAGCAGGCGCTGGGCGAGCGCTGGCTCGAGGCCTATCTGGTGAGCCCGTTGTGGCGGTTTGCCCTGGCGCCGGGTGTGTGCGGGCCGGACGCGGTGGTTGGGGTGTTGATGCCGAGCATCGACCGGGTCGGGCGGTATTTTCCGCTGACCGTGGCCCAGGTGCTGGAGCCGGGACAGCCGCTGGCGCCGGTGGTGGCTGGGGTCGAGGAGTGGTTCGAGGCGATCGAGGAGGCATTGCTGGCGACGCTTGAGCCGGGTGCTGCCTTTGAGGGCCTTGAGGCTGCTTTGCAGCCTTTTCGCGACACAAGGCCGCTCCTACAAGGGCCGCGTGTGACGGTGGGTGGGGTGCAGCGCCTGGATGCGACCACGCCGCAGGGACGGGCACTGGCCTTGGCCGAGTGCGCCTGCGAGGGCATGAGCTTGTGGTGGGGCAGAGGCTCCGAATGTATTGCCCCGGGTTTGATGCGCTGCGCGGGCCTGCCGCGCAGCGAGGATTTCGCCGGCTTTCTCCTGGGTAGCGAGGCAGCGAACGCATGACCGATCTGCAGTACAACGCGGCCAGCTACAGCCATGTCGGCATGGTGCGCAAGATCAACGAGGACGCCTGTCTGGACCTGAGCTGGGCAGGGCTGTGGGCCGTGGCCGACGGCATGGGCGGCCATGCGGCGGGCGACTATGTCAGCAGCCTGGCGGTGGACAGCCTGCGCAGCCTGCCGATGCTGGACTCGCTCGACGACTTCATCGGCGAGGTGCGCGACGGTCTGTCCTGGGTCAATGGCATCGTGCGCGAGGAAACCGTGCGTCGTGGTGTGGCGATGATGGGCAGCACCGTGGTGCTGCTGGCTGCCCGTGGCGACCAGGCCATCGGCCTGTGGGCCGGCGACAGCCGCCTGTATCGCCTGCGCGACGGGCGCATCGAGCGCCTGAGCCACGACCATAGCTACGTCCAGGAGCTGCAGGACAGCGGCCTGCTCAACGAGGCCGAGGCGCGGGTGCATCCACGCGGCAACATCGTCACCCGCGCCATCGGCGTCGAGGACGACTTGACGCTGCAGGAGGTGTCTCTGCAGGTGCGGCCCGGCGACACCTACCTGCTGTGCAGCGATGGCCTGAACAAGACCGCCGAGGACCACGAGATCGCCGAGGTGCTCGGCCACGCCGACCCCTACGAGGTGGTGCGCAGCCTGGTGCACCTGGGCCTGACCCGAGGCGCGCCGGACAACATCACCGCCGTGGTCGTGAAGGTGAGCTGAAGACATCATGGACATGCACATCCCCGGATTCGACATTGACGGCGAGCTTGGCCAGGGCGCCATGGCCAGCGTGTACCTGGCCACCCAGCGTTCCCTGGAGCGCAAGGTGGCGCTGAAGATCATGGCGGCGAGCCTGGCCGCCGATCCGACCTTCTGCGAACGCTTCCTGCGCGAGGGCCGTACCCTGGCGCGGCTGGCGCACCCGAACATCGCCACCATCCACGACATCGGCAATGTCGGCGAGCTGTACTACATGGCCATGGAATACCTGCCCAGCGGCACGCTCAAGGAGCGCATCGCCGACGGGCTGACGCCCGAGCAGGGGCTGGCCTACGTGCGCCAGATCGCCCAGGCGCTGGGTTATGCCCACGCCCAGGGCCTGGTGCACCGCGACGTCAAACCGGCCAACATCCTGTTCCGCGCCGACGGCACCGCCGTGCTGTCGGACTTTGGCATCGCCAAGTCGCTGGATGACCGCACCCAGTTCACCCAGGCCGGTTTCGCCGTCGGCACGCCGAGCTACATGAGCCCGGAGCAGGCGCGCGGCATGGAGATCGACGGCCGCGCCGACCTGTACGCGCTGGGCGTGGTGCTCTACGAGATCCTGGTCGGCAAGCTGCCGTACAACGGCACCGACGCGCTGTCCACGGCGCTGGCGCACCTGACCGAGCCGCTGCCGGAACTGCCCATCGAGCATGGCCGCTACCAGGACATCCTGCGTGGCCTGCTGGCCAAGGATCCCAACGAGCGCTTCGCCGATGCGGCGGCGTTGCTGGCCGCGCTGGACCGCCTGACGGTGCAGGCGCCGGTCGAGGACAACGACAGCACATTGGTCCGTCCGTTGCCGATCCCCGTGCCGGCCATCGCGCAACCGGTGTCCATCGATGTTCCGCAGGCCGTTGCCGAACCTGTCAGGCAGCCTGAAGCCAAGCCTGCGCCCGTGGTGAAGTCCGCCTCCAACAAGCCGGCCAAGGCCGTGCTGGCGGTGGCCATCGCGGCGGCGCTGGGGCTGGGTGGTGCATTCTTCTGGCTGCTTGGCGGCGACGACGCGCCCGCGCCTGCAGCGCCGGTGGTGCAGGAGGCGCCCGCCGAGTCCAAGGTGCCGACCGTCGCGGCCTCGGAAGAGGGTCGCCCACTGCTGATGCCCGGCAAGCAGACGCTGTTCCAGCGCGTGCTGACCAAGCCCGACGCGCAACTGATGGCCCAGCCCGGCAACGCCTCCGGCGAAAAGCTGCCGGCCTTCTCCGTGCTCTACGTCTACCAGCGCCAGGATGTCGGCGGCCAGCCCTGGCTGCAGGTCGGCGCCGCCAGCGATGGGCAGCGCGACGGCTGGCTGCCGGTCGATCAGACCAGCGACTGGAAGCAGAGCCTGGTGCTCAAGTTCACCGAGCGCTCCGGGCGTTCGCCGGTGATGTTCATGCGCCAGGCCAACGATGTGCAGCAGCTGCTCGACGACACCGGCAAGGCCCGCGACAGCCTGCTCCAGGCGCAGAACCACCCCGACCAGGTGCCCCAGGTAATGGCCCTGGAGCCGGCGGCCAGCGCCGTGCCGCAGAACCAGTTCTACCTGATGCCGATCTTCGACTACCGCGAAAGCTTCGACGCGGATGGCCAGCCGGTGCAGTTGCTCAACATCGCCTCCATCGACCCCGGTGCCAGCGCCCGCGACAGCGCGCCCAAGGCGGCTGGCGTGGCGGCGGTCGGCGACAACAGCTTCCGCACCGGCATCGTCCTGGTGGTGGACACCTCGGTGTCCATGCAGCCATACATCGACCGGGTGCGCCAGGTGGTCAGCGAACTGCAGCAGCAACTGGCGGCCCGGGGCGAGCTGGACAGCGTCAGTTTCGGCCTGGTGGGCTTTCGCAACAGCGTCAAGCGCACCCCCGGGCTCGATTACCTGAGCAAGACCCTGGTCAGCCTGGAGGAGGGCCGCGATCCAGCGCGCTTCCTCAAGGCCGCCGCGCAGGTCAAGGCCACCAGCGTGTCCAGCCACTCGTTCAACGAGGACGCCTTCGCCGGGGTGATGCAGGCCGTCGAGGGCATGGACTGGGCCGGCTACGGCGGGCGCCTCATCCTGCTGGTCAGCGACGCCGGCGCCCTGCGCAAGAACGACCCGTTCAGCAGCACCCAGATGAACGAGGCCGAAGTGCGCCAGGCCGCGCTGAGCAAGCAGATCAAGATCTACGCCCTGCACCTGCGCACCCCGGCCGGGGTGAAGAACCACGGTTCGGCCGAGAGTCAGTACCGCGTGCTCACCGCCGACAGCAACCCGCAGATCGGCGACCTCTACGTCGGCGTGCCGGGGGGCGAGGTCGGTGTGTTCGGCGAGCGCGTGCGCGAGATCGGCTCGACCTTCGCCGAGCTGGTGCACCAAGTGCGCAACCAGCAGCCGCAACCGGTGCCGCTGCTGACCTCGGCCTCGAGCCTGGCGGCCAAGTCCCAGGCCATTGGCTACGCCATGCACATGGACTTCCTCGGCCGCCACGGCGCCAGCCAGGCACCGCGGTTGGTCAGCGCCTGGACCGCCGACCGCGACCTGACCAACCCGGCGCTGCCGACCCTGCAGGTGTGCGTGATGCTCACCAAGCTGCAGCTCAACGACCTGCAGCAGTCGCTCAAGCTGATCGTCGACGCCGCGCGCAAGACCCGCAGCTCGCCGGGCGATTTCTTCAACGAGATCGCCAGCGCCAGCGCCTACATGAGCCGCGATCCCGGCGCCCTGCGCAAGGGCGCCAACCTGGCCCAGGGCGGCGTGCTCGGTGAATACCTCGAGGGCCTGCCGTATCGCAGCAAGTCCCTGAGCATGACCCAGGACCTGTGGCTTTCGCTGTCGGTGGCCGAGCAAGAGGACTTCATCGACGAACTGGATTCGAAGATCCGCCTGTACGAAACCTTCCACAACGACATGGCCAACTGGGTGCGCTTCGGCAATGCCGAGCCGGGTGACGCCCTGTACCGTGTCCCGCTGGCGACGCTGCCGTGATGATCCGCCTGGACGGGGTGCGCAAGACGCGCGGGCAGGGCGCCCAGCGTTACAGCCTGCGGGTCGACCGGCTGCACCTGGCCGTGGGCGAGCGGGTGGCGCTGGTCGGCCCCAGCGGCTGCGGCAAGAGCACCTTGCTCGACCTGCTGGCGCTGGTGCTGGCGCCGGATGTGGCCGAGGGCTTCAGCCTGGGCGGCGAGGACATCGCCGGGCTGTGGCGCGCCCGACGGCTCGACCGCCTGGCGAGCTGGCGCAGCCGTCACCTCGGCTATGTGCTGCAGGCGGGCGGGCTGCTGGGCTTTCTCGATGTGCGCGGCAATATCCGCTTGCCGCGTCAGCTGCTCGGCCTTGGCGACGACGGCAGCGTCGAACGCCTGGCCACGGCGCTGGATGTACAGGATCAGTTGGGCAAGAAGCCCGCGACCCTGTCCCTGGGCCAGCGCCAGCGGGTCAGCTGTGCCCGCGCCCTGGCCCACGGGCCGGCGCTGTTGCTGGCCGACGAGCCAACGGCGGCATTGGACCCGGTGAACGCCGAACGGGTGATGGGCTTGCTGCTGCGCGAGGCGCAAGCGCGCCAGCTGACCTGCGTGGTCGCCACCCATGACGAGGCCCTGGCGCGCAATGCCGGGCTGAGCGTGCTGCGCATGGCCTGCCAGCGCGATGCCGACGGCGGCGTCACCGCGACCCTGGAGCGGGCCGCCTGATGCGCCCGTGGCTGATCGCCGGCCTGGCCTGGCAGGACTACCGCAACGACGCGCGGCTGTCGGCGTGCGCGGTGCTGGCGCTGGTGGCGGTGATCGCGCCGCTGCTGGTGCTGTTCGGGCTGAAATTCGGCTTGATCGGCAGTCTGACCGAGCGCCTGCAGCGCGACCCCGGCGTGCGCGAGATCATTCCGTTGGGCGGTGGGCGCTTTCGCGGCGAATTCATCCAGGAGCTGGCGCAGCGCCCGGGCGTGGCTTTCGCCATCCCGCGCACCCGGCAGATCGCCGCGACCGCCGAGCTGCTGCTGCCCGCCCAGGGGCGCGGCGTCACGGTCGAGATGCTGCCCACCGCCGAGGGCGACCCGCTGTTGCAGCAGGTCGCGCCACCCAGCGAGCTGCGACAGGTGGTATTGAGCTTCACCGCCGCGGAGAAGCTCGGCGCCGGGGCCGGTGACGAGCTATGGGCCAGCTTCAGTCGCCAGCAGGCCGGCCAGGTGCAGTGGCGCCAGACGCGCCTGCAGGTGGTCGCCGTGCTGCCGCTGGCCGCCTTCGAGCGCGATGGCCTGTTCGCGCCGCTGGCGCTGCTCGAAGCGGTGGAGGACTACCGTGATGGCCGAGCCGTGCCGGCGCTGGACTGGCAAGGCGAAGGGCAGGCCGGCGAAATCAAGCGGGTGTACCCGGCGTTCCGCCTGTACGCCCGCGAGCTGAGCGATGTCGAGCCGCTGCGTCGCTTCTTCGCCGAGCGCAAGCTGCTGGTCTCGACCCAGGCCGCGCAGATCGCCCAGGTGCAGTCGCTGGGCCGCAACCTCGACCTGGTGTTCTGGATCATCGCCAGCCTGGCCGTGGCCGGCGCCGTGGCGGCCATCGCCGCGGGCGCGGTGGCGGCGGTGGAGCGCAAGCAGCGCGAGCTGGCGGTGTTGCGCCTGCTCGGTTTCGGCACCGTCGCGCTGCTGCTGTTCGTGATGCTCCAGGCGCTCTACAGCGGTGTGCTCGCCGCGATCCTGGCGGGGCTTTTGTACCTGCTGGCCGAGCACGGCCTGAATCGACTTTTCATGCAGGTGCCCGGCGAGTTCGCCAGCCATCTGCTGCCCATGCATTACCTCGTTGCGCTGTGCGCCGTGCTGCTGGCCAGCACCGTCGCCGCCGCCCTTGGCGGCTGGCGAGTGGCGCGCATCGAGGCCAGCCAAGGAATCCGTGATGTCTGACTGTCGCCTCGGGGCCGTTGCCCTGATCCTCACCGCCTTGACCCTGGGCGCCTGCTCCCAGGCCGATGGCGACGACAAGGCCAAGCCGGTCGCACCGTCCCAGTCCGGGACCGACGGCAAGTTCGACAACCCCAAGCCGTTGCCGGGCGATGTCAGCCTGCCGCTGCCCTGCGGCGGCGAGCTGGTGTTTCGCAGCGTCTACGTGCTGGCCCAGGGCAGTCTCGATGATCGCGAGGTCAATCTCGGCTATCCGTTCAGCGAGGGCGAGGCCGGCTACAAGCAGTCGTTCATCTCCGGCTACCGGCGCGACTTCATCAATGGCCAGTTCAGCCTGCAGGACCTGGCGCCGCAGTGGCAGAAAGCGGTAGGCCCGAGCCTGCCGAAGGTCGAGAAAGGCAGCCCGCTGACGCCAATGATGTACTTCATCGGCAAGTACGAAGTGACGGCCCGCCAGTACGCCCAGGTGATGGCCCAGGCTCAGTCTCTGGCCAATGGCGAGGCGGCGCCGGCCTGCGAAGCGAACAACGAGATGGCGGGGCGTCTGCCCAAGGTCAAGCTGTCGCGCTTCGAGGCCGAGCGCTTTGCCGCCGTCTACAGTGCCTGGCTGATGAAGCACCACCGCGACCTGCTGCCGGTCAGTGGCCGGGGCGGCAATGCCGAGGACGGTGGTACCGGTTTCGTGCGCCTGCCCACCGAAGTGGAGTGGGAGTTCGCCGCTCGCGGCGGTTCGGCGGTCAGCCGCCAGGAGCTCGAAGGGCGGCTGTTCCCGCGCAAGGTCGAAGGCGCCGACAGCGAAGGGCCGCTGGCCGACTTCGCGGTGTTCAACCAGGTCGCTGGCGGCACCGGGCAGGCGGCGCGACTGATGCCGATCGGCAGCAGACAGCCCAACCCGCTGGGGCTGTTCGACGTGATCGGCAACGCCGCCGAGATGGTCCAGGAGTCGTTCCAGCTGGTCAATGCCGGGCGCCTGCAGGGCGCCTACGGTGGCTTCGTGGTCAAGGGTGGCAACTACCTCGAAGGCGAGGGCACCCTGTTCACCGGCATGCGCCGCGAGTACCCGTTGTTCGGCGCCGACGGCACCGAGCAGCGCAACGAGACCACTGGTTTTCGCGTGGCCATCGGCGCGCTGTCGGCGCCGCGTTCGCGTTACCAGGAGCTGTTCGAGCAGTGGCAGAAGGAGGGCCGTCTGGCCGGCCTGACCGACGATATCGATGCCGCCCAGGACCCGACCAAGCGTCTGGACAGCATCATCGCCGCCGCCACCGACCCGCGCCAGCAGGCCGAGCTCGGCCTGGTCAACGAAGAGCTCAAGCGCAACGTCTCGCTGATCGCCCGCCAGCGGGAAGAGGCCGCCGGCAACCTGATCCAGTCCGCCGCGTTGGTCGCCGAGACCATCAACAACTACAACATTCGCCTGACCAATCTGCAGAACACCCAGGCCAAGGCCGAGGCCGCGGGCGACCAGACCAGCGCGCGCATGTACGGCGCCGCCATCGCCAATGGCCGCGCCGCCCTCGACGGCGCCGTGGCGATCTACGTCGACAACCTGTCCAGCGGCACGCGCTACACCGATGCGGTGATCCAGGCGCAGTTCCAGCGGGTCAAGGAGGAACTCAATCGCAAGCCGGTCCTGGGCAACAGCCTGGTGACCCGCGCCACCCTGTTCGTCCGCCACGTCGGGGAGTACCGCCAGAACCGGCGGGCCGATCCGGCGACGATCCTCAAGGAGCTGCTGGCATCGGCCGCCGCCCCGCGACCCTAAGGACAGCTTCCGTAGCAAGGACTCCCGGGGGCACGAGGCCCCCGGACACCGAGAAACCCAAGAAGAGAAACCAGACCATGTTCACCCGCAAACCCCTGATCACCGCATCCCAGGCCCGTACCGCGCTGCTGCTGGCCGCAGGTTTCAGCACCGTGCTGCTGAGCGGTTGCGCCAGCTCGCCGGCGTCCAAGGTCGGCGCCACGACCAAGGTCGAGTACTACCCCAACTGCTACGAGCCGGTGCAGCACCTGCGTTCCACCGACGGTGACATGACCCGCTCGGTCGCCACCGGCGCGCTGCTCGGCGCGGTCGGCGGTGCCCTGACCGGTGCCCTGGTCGACAAGGAAAACCGTGGCCGCAACGCCGCCATCGGCGCCGCTGGCGGTGCCCTGGTCGGCGGCGCGGCGGGCTACTACACCGAGCGCCAGAAGCAGATCAGCGACGACAAGCAGCGCATCGCCTCGTACGCCACCGACATCGACAAGAGCGCCGCCGACATGGACCGCACCACGGCCTACGCCAAGTCGTCCCAGGCCTGCTACCAGCGCGAGTTCGCCAGCCTGATCCAGAACCGCAAGTCGGGCCGCATCAACGACGCCGAAGGCCGCAAGCGCCTGGCCGAGATCGTCGCCGGCCTGCAGGAGTCGAACAACCTGCTGAGCACTGTCAACGGTCGTCTGGGTGAGAACCTGAACAACTACACCCAGGCCTACGAGCAGGACCTCAAGCAGGTCGGCGTGGCGCGTACCGACGTGGTCGCCGTGGCCGAGCCGCCGAAAGTGGCGAGCACCGGCAAGAAGAAGGACGTGAAGAAGGTCCAGCCGGCCAAGGCCAACAGCAAGGTGCCGCAAGAGGCCGTGGCCACCGAGAAGACCCTGCAGAACGCCAATGGCAAGAAGGTCGAGGCCCAGCAGGTGGCCAAGGCGGGCGTGGACCAGGTCAACGCCATGTGCCGCAACCCGGACATGGGCGACTGGGCACCGGTGCCTTGCCCGAACGTTTGATACCGCGCCAGGGGCGCTTTGCGCCCCTTTCGCGACGCCGTCCTGTAGGAGCGGCCTTGTGTCGCGAAAGGGCTGCAAAGCAGCCCCGACAATCTTGAATTGAAGCGGCCATGTCGCAAGAAATCGCCAAGACCTTCCAAGGTCTGCCCCCAAGGCTCTGATTCCTGTGCAAGGAAACCGATTCGTGACAGACCTGCTTTCCACCCGCCTGGGCAACACCTCGCAGTTCATGGCGCGCCAGCGCATCCAGGGGCGGATCAACCTGCCGCAGATGTTCGCCGCCATCGATGCCGATCCACGGATCGTCGGGGCGGGCGTGGTGTACATCGACGCCGACTACAACGTCATCACCTTGCGTGAGTTCCAGCCGATCTGCAGCATCCGCCCCAAGCGCGTGATCCTGCGCGAGATCAAGAAGTACCAGACACCCGACCAGTACACCCAGCAGTTGCAGCACAACCCGCGCGAGTCGCGGGTGGTCAAGGAGGCGGTCAACACCACGCTCTCCTGTGCCGGTGCCGTGATCGGCTGGTTCGTGGTGTTCAGTGGCACCATTGCCGCGCCATTTTCCGGTGGCACCAGCCTGGTGCTGACCTACGTCGGTGGCGCTGCCGCCACCGCCAGTAGCGTCCAGTGCAGTATCGGTGTCATGCGCACGGTGCGTGAAGTGACCAACCCGGCGGCCAACGATGCCCTGGATGAAAGCCAGTGGTATCAAGCCGCCTCGAAAGTACTTGATGGTGTTTCCCTGCTGGGTGTCGGCGCGTCGGGGCTTAGCACGTTGAAGTACCTCCAGGTGCACAGGGCCGCGACCGGGCGTAGCTGGCTGGAACTGTCCAAGAGCCTCAGTCGCCAGCAGCGCAAGGCGCTGACCGATGAACTGCTGTCGATCAAGCATCCGAGCCTGACGGCCAAGCAGATCAAGTTGCAGCAGGCGGCCGGGACCATGACCAAGCGCTATACGCCGACCGAGATCAGCCATGCCACGCAGACCCTGATGCGCGACTCGCTAGGCGCCACCTTGGGACTGGCTGGCAGTGCAACGGTACAGAGCATCGCCGTGGGGCTCTACGAGGAAATCGAATGATGATGACGCCGGCAGACTTCCAGGCCTTCATGCGTCGTTACTTCGCGACGTTCTTGCTGGGTTTTTTCATGTGCGTGATGTCGGCGGCGTTGTCATCGGCCCAATGGGTAGACGACCATTGGCGTCATCACCCGGACAACCCCTCGTACACCCTGCTGGCCAGTGGTTTATCCACCTTGTTGCTGTGTGCCGGGCACTTGGCGATGGTCCGTGGCCGTATCTGGGCCATGTGGTTGGTCCTGCCCGTGCCGGTAGTGGCCTTGTTGATGACGCTGAGCCTGGTCGGCAGCGGTTTGAATGCCGTGATGCTGGCGATCATGCTGGTGTTTCCTCTGCTCGCGCTGCTGGTCTTCAACAGTGGTCGCCATCGGGAAATGCGTCAGCGCCTGATCGAGCTGCGTCAGCTGAGGCGCTGACGCATGACGCGTCAGATGCAACTCAAGGATTTTCTCCAACGCTACTTCGGCGTTTTCATCGGTGCGTTCTTCGCCTCGATCATCGCCGTCGCCTGGACCTTTGCCCTGGCCTGGAGCACCTATTGCCGAAGTTGCTCCCAGGATGGCCTGTTCCCCCTGGGCCATGGTGCCGTGGTACGTGGGCGAGCCTGGGGGATGTGGCTGGTGGCCGGGATGTGCGTCGCCTGCATGCTGATCACCTTGCCTATCTACGGGCACAGACCGAACCTGTTCATCTACACCGGCAGCCTGCTGGCGGCGTTGGTGGCCCTGCTGCTGCTGAACAGCCGGCGTTATCGGGAAATGCGCACGCGACTGGCGGAGTATCGGCAGCAGCGGCGCCAGGCGCGTCGCTAGGGGCGTTGGCGGGCTTTGCCGCCGGCAAGATCCCGCATCACTTCTCTGGTCCTGTCTCCGATTCCCCTCACCATACTTGCCCTCGGATCGCCCGCTCGTCGCCGCAGTGGGTATGGTGTTGATAATGCTGATTTGGTGGTTATACTAACCACCACTCGGCTAGCCCAAGGAATGGGTTCATGAACAGCCGTGAAATGATTTCGGTGATCGAGGCGGATGGTTGGTACCTGGTGCGTTCGAAAGGCAGCCACCACCACTTCAAGCACCCCGACAAACCCGGGCTGGTGACCATCCCGCACCCGAAGAAGGACCTGCTGCCGGCCACCGCCGCCAGCATCCTGCGCCAGGCGCGGATCGGTTATGCCAGCTGACGAGGAGACCCACTGCCATGTTGTTCCCCATCGCGATCCTCCCCGGTGACGACCAGCACGCCTGGGGCGTGGAAGTCCCGGACATTCCCGGCTGCTTCTCGGCCGGCGACGACCTCGACAACGCCATCGCCATGGCGCGCGAGGCGATCGAAGGCCACCTCGAACTGCTGGCGCAGGACGAGCAGGAAATCCCCAAGGCCAGCACGGTCACCGTGCATGCGGCCAACCCGGCCTACGCCGGCTGCACCTGGGCGCTGATCGATATCGACATCACCCGTTACCTGGGCAAGGCCGAAAAGCTCAACATCACCCTGCCGGCCTACCTGCTCACCCGTATCGACAGCTACGTGCAGAACCATCCGGAGCACAAGAGCCGCTCGGGCTTCCTGGCCGAAGCGGCGCTCAAGGTATTGCAGGGCCGGTAGGTCCCGTCAGAGGCCAATGCGCATTTCGACGAACAGGCTCTGTTCGCTGAGCTTGCCCTTGAGCTGTTCGTCACGGGCATTGATGCGGTTGGCGAAGGTATTGCGGCCGGTCTCGATCCTGCCCATGTCCACATAGCGATAGCCACCACCCAGGGTGATCCTGTCGCTGAGGGCGTAGTCCAGGCCCAGGCCCAGGCTCCAGGCCAGGTTGTTCTGGCCGTTGCGGGCGAACTGCCGCGATGGGTTGCCTTGATAGCCCTCGGACTGCACATGGGCCAGGCCCGCGCCTGCGCTCAGGTACCACGAGAGCGCGTCGGTCAGGGCGAAGTCCTTGTAACCGTTGAGCATCAGCCGCTGGCTGTCGACTTTCATGCGGTTGACGTTGGCATCGAAGGGCGACCAGTAGGAGTCGAACAGGCTGTGCTTGCGCATGGTGTATTCGACTTCCACGCGCCATCCCCCGTCGAAATGCTGCCCCAGGGCGATGGCACCATTGAGGTCGCGGTCGCTGTCTGGGCTCTTGATTCGCTGATCGACACGAGGGCTGGTGAGCTTGGCATCGGCGAGCTTGTGCTCGGCACCCTGCAGGCGCAGCGCCAGGTAGGTGGTGTCATCGGCCAGCGCCGGGACGGCACTGGCCAGCAGCGCCAGGGCCAGGCCGTGGAGGGCGAAAGTCTTCTTGTTCATGAATCGGTTCTCGCAGGTAGCCGTTGGACGGGCAACGGTAAGGCGCTGGTACCAGCGAGAGCTGTAGGGGTATTCGCCGATGGTCAGTGAATGTTCCGGCGAATGGGTGCGATTCGGTGACGCGGTTACCCGTCACGCACCGCCGAGGTCGCCAGCGGTGCGCAGCCTATCGTCGATCGCTAGCGGATCGGCCCAGGCGCCTCTAGCTGCTTCATCAAGTCGTCGTTCCACTGCCCCTCGACCTGCACATGGGCGGCGGCACCGAGCATCACCGCCTCGATCAGGTTGTGATTGAGGTAGGTGTACAGGCCGGGCTGGCGGAAGATGTACAGCGCCGCCCCCGCCGCGCCACCGGGGATGAACCAGGTTTCCAGGTTGCGCTGCGGCGGGTTGGCGAACTTGCCCGAGGCCCAGACGTAGTCGCCGTGGCCACCGATCAGGTGCGGGCGGGTGTCACGGTTGGCCTGGGAGTGGACGATCAGCACGCTCTCGCCGACCTTGGCAGTCAGCGCCTGCTTGCCGGTCAGGGCACCGACGCTGCCGTTGAACACCACATGGCTCGGCACCAGCCCTTTCATCAGCTGGCTCATGTCGCCGAAGCTGGCCATGGGATTGGCGTAGCGCTTGTACTTGCCGTCCTTGTCGCGGGGGATGTAGTAGTCCTGCTCGCCGATGTACCAGACCTTGTCGTATTGCAGCGGCCGGCCCTCGGCGTCCTTGAGACCGTCACGCGGCAAGACCATGATCGCCCCGTTCATGCCGCACACCACATGCCAGGGAATCATCGCCCCACCAGGCGCGCAGTGATACACGAACACCCCGGCGCGGTCGGCCTTGAAGCGCAGCTTCACCTGCTCGCCAGGCTTCACATGGGTCAGCTCGCCACCGCCGAGGGCGCCGGTGGAGGCGTGGAAGTCGATGTTGTGCATCATGCTGTTGCTGGCCGGATTGACCAGGGTGAGTTCCACGTAGTCGCCCTCGTGGACCACCATCAGCGGGCCGGGCACCGAGCCGTTGAAGGTCATGGCGTGGATGTAGGCACCGGCGCTGTCGACGGCCAGTTCCTTCTCTTCGATGACCATGCGGAACTCGACGATCCGCGGCTCGCCCGGCGCACGCTGCGTGTGCGGATGGACATGTGGCGGCGCCACCAGCTCGACGCTCACCCGTTCCAGCTTCGCCAGGTCGACGGCCGGGGCGGCGGCGGGCGTGGGGGCGCCTGCATGGGCCAGGCCCACGCCAAGCACCGAGGTACCGACGCCGAGCAGCACGCTGCCGGCGAGCATGCCACGGCGGGTCAGGGTTACACCTTCTTGCTCACTCATGGGACTTCTCCTTAAGTCGACGAAAGCCGTCGGGTGCAGGAATAGCCGCTTTGAATGTAGGGTTTATTGAGCGAGAACAAGTGTTGGAAGGTGCGGACAATCTGTCGCAGCGGGGGAGGGGGACTGAAACGAAAAAGCCCCGACGGATGTCGAGGCTTTTGGATATGGTGGCACCAGACGAACGGTTGTTGGCTGTGAGGCCCCAATTTTGGCGGGACTGGAATTTCGTGGATTTTTCGACGTACCTCAAAGGGTGTCTACAAAAAAATCAGCTAGTTATGGCTTTCTGTGGAATCGAATCGGGAATTTTGGGGCTCTATCGATTGCTGCTATGCAATAGGACCTCTGCTGCTGAAGACATCTTGAATGCTTCAGTGAGATCTGAGATCTCCGGTTTCGAATACTAGCCAGGGAGAGGCACAAATTGTCTTGAAGCAACCTCTTACAGACGACCGCTATCGACCCAAAGCAGCCTGTTATGGAATGTTAAGGTCGGCTAAGCACGGACCGCCAGTTTCGTTAGATAAAGAAGCGATAGCATAAGAAAAACAGACCGTCGAATGCACACCTGGTGAACATCCCATGGCGATCTGAGGATTGATATTTTATTTCTCAGTGCGTACGCTGGATTCGCGCGTGCTGGCGTAAGCATGGAAGTCAAACTAAGGACCTAAAGTGATATCAGATTCTGCGAATCAGCCAAATTCTTTCTCAGGGGACGTTGTGTGGTCTAACACTTCGTATGATAGCCGCTGGATAGTTAAAATTAGTAATGTCGGCAAAGGTGGTCAGGGCGTAGGGCATAAGGTTATTAGTAAAGATGGTACGTGTACCGCGTTTCTTAAAGTTATGCAGGAAGCTGGATCTACGGAGCGACGGCTTAGGTTCCATGATGAAGCGCGAGCTTATTCTGCGCTGAAGTGCTTGCAAGTTCCTCGACTAATAGAATCAAATGCTCATCTTTACGAAGATAAAAATATAAGCCTTTATATTGTTACCGACTTCATTGAGGGTGACACTCTTGATACCTGGCGCTCTAGAATTAAAAATTTAAGCCTAGATCGAGCCATTACAATTGTCCTTCAGCTGCTTGATACTATTGGCCAGGTTCACTCTACTGGGCTAGTGCATCGTGATATCAAGCCCCAAAATATCATAATTAACTCTGATATTGATGCCGTTCCAGTCTTGGTTGATTTTGGTATTGCGTTCAATTTTAATATTGAACGCGACAAAGCGATTACCAGAGTCAATGATGGGCTTGGCAATAAATTTCTGCAACTTCCCGAGCTTCTCAGTGGAGTTGCGGGCAAAAGAGATAAAGTTTCTGATCTCACATTTATAGCAGGAATTCTATTTTATCTCATTACTAAAAGAAAACCCGCAACCCTTCGTGATGGGAATGGAAAGCTTCCCCACCAACGTTCAGAGTCTCTTCCTCACTTGAGCGGCCTTGAGCGAAGCGGAATACTAAATTTCTTTGACCGGGCGTTCAGTCATGATATCGACGATAGATACCAGACCAGTACAGAGATGATAGTAGACCTTCACAGAGTCTTAGCGCGACAATTGAGCCAAGAGCCGATTGATAAAAAGGAACGTCTAAAACGACTATTGGAAGACGTTCAGTTTAGAACCAATGGCGAGCAGTCTCTTAAAATCAACGAAGCACTGTCTTGGGCGGTCAGGGCATATAGTACAGTCGCGAAGCGTAGCAGTGGAAATCTTACTGCGCAACAAACATTCATAAATGATGCCATGATTCCAGGCTACGTGCGCTTGACTTGGCACCTCGCGGGAAAATACCGAATAAGTACGTTTTTATGGGTGGCGATTATTGGGAGTGAATATATTTGGTATACTATTAAGGGTGAAGTCTATAGGGCAAGTGTGACCGAGCCTTTAAGCAGTGACTTTCCAGCAGCATTTATCGAAAATGCCATCGATGAGGACATGCTTAGAATCTTGTCGGAAGACCCAATTGATAATCCACCAGAATTTTCTGGTATGCAGGCGATTATAGATCGCATTACATATTCATGGGTAGGAGCGCTAGAGCTTTCTGAAACTCTAGGCCTGCCAGTTGCATCAATTATATATGACGACAGTCGGCCGGTGACGCACAGGGAGCACCTGCTAGATTGCGTGCTGAATGACGAGATAGTTCAACAGACTATTCGCAAGTGTTTTGTACTACTTATCATAAAGCGTTCAGATGTTCCTGAGGGAATAAGCATTCCGACTGAAAGCGATTCCTTCGGGCTGATAGTACATGGGCAATTGACTGGATATGAGCATATTGCGGCAAACACAGAAGCCGCCCGGATGCGATTTTTTACTCTAGGAAAAAAATATAATTAGCATTCCATCCTGCGGTCATTGGCAGTAAGGCTTGATAGGCTGCTTTCGATCCAAAGCAGCCACACGCGCCCCATCAGTCCATGATACGCCGTGTATATCAGGTCTGGGAAAAGGGAAAAGGGAAAAGGGGAAAAGGGGACAGATTTATTTGTTTTGACGGAAAAGAACCTGACGGAAAAGGGGATAGTGGGCCTGTCCCGTGACAACGGACGCCAAGAAGCGATACTTACATCGCTATCTTGGAGGTTGCCATGTACCCAACCACTCGCCGCAATTACACCGATGAGTTCAAGATTCAGGCCGTTGCGCTGGCCGAAACGCTTGGCAGGACGGAAGCTGCTCGCCAGTTGTGGAAAAAGGGGACAGATTTATTTAATTGGAAAAAGGGGACTGGAAAAAGGGGACAGATTTATTTAATGGCACATCAACCA
Organism: Pseudomonas sp. microsymbiont 2; assembly: GCF_054788395.1. Taxonomy (NCBI): domain Bacteria; kingdom Pseudomonadati; phylum Pseudomonadota; class Gammaproteobacteria; order Pseudomonadales; family Pseudomonadaceae; genus Pseudomonas; species Pseudomonas sp. microsymbiont 2. The sequence continues at coordinate 5,556,610 of NZ_CM139112.1, read as the reverse complement.
GCGCCGAAAAATAAATCTGTCCCCTTTTCTCAAAAATAAATCTGTCCCCTTTTCTCTCTTTTCTCTCTATGGGGTCGAGGCGTAATACCTCAATTATCCGCTGCGTTAACGGTTGATTGGATTAATTTGTTATACGTCTTCAGCTCGTCGTATTTATGCTTAACCGAGCTATCCATACCCTTAAATATTTTTACATATAAATACTGTCGCTCCGATCTAGGATCAAAGTCTTTGATTTCAACAATTTCAGCCTGAACAGGATGCCCTCCAAAAAATTTTGGCCTCAATGTTCTTCCAAAAATCTCGTCAATTGCATCGGCAAAGACATCATATGGTATTTTTAATTTAATACAGCGGTTGGTAACTACTGCTAAACTTTCTCCTTCTTCGTTGTAAATCAATATGGCTCCGGTTCTGTCGCCAGCAATTCCTCTGGCAATATAAACATTACTCCCGACTTTTATGCCTGAAAGATCGCTCATAAAACCCTTGCGGGGCTCCCAAAAGCCGCGTAACTGTATAAAGCCGTCGTTAAGAATTCTCTTCCCTAAGTAAATGACAGATTCTTTAACTTGCTGTTTTCTATCCTGCTCTATCGATACATTATGGCGAAGTTCTGGCGGAAGCTTTTTAGTAAGTGTTGCAATTTCATTTCTTACTGTGTCACCAGCGACTTTGTCTTTTGTGTTGCTTGCTGGGGACGACTCTAACTTTTCAATCTGTGCGGATATTTCCAGCTCATCCTCAATAATATCCGCCCAGTCAGCAATAGATGAATTAATAGTGTCTTGAGCATTAACAAGGCTAAATTTTGCTACAGACAAGCAGCTTTTTAGGTCCTCATCATCATTTAGAGACTGCTCAATATGCTCCTGAGTTCTTTTGATGTTTCTTTCAATCTCTTTGACTCGACGAAAAGCGCCAATAGCAAATTTCTTTTGTTTATCTTTGTAGGTGCTATTAAATACAATTATAGATAAAAGCCAAGTGAACCCTATTGAACATATGTATTGAAGAGCACTAATCAGAGAGACTTCAAGTTTCGTAGGGTTTGAGGAATTAAAAACTTGCACGACCACAAGCCCAATGGAAGCTAATAGCAGGATCACGAATGCAAGTAACTTCCCCCAATCCTTTTTAAAATCTATCATCAATTATTCCTTGGGATTTATATCGGTATAACGATTAATTTGAGGGGTGGCTTCGCCGATTTAAGCGAGCTAAGTGAGTACTCTGGACGCATTGTTAGTGGCCGTTAAGACGAACTATGTACTTTGAGTTTTCGTAAAACTCCATAAATACAATTGCTGATTTTCCATGTGCAAAAAATTTATGGGAAAAGGGGACTATGGGAAAAGGGGACAGATTTATTTGTTTTCGATTAGCACATGCCGAGAAAATAGATCTGTCCCCTTTTGGGTCGTCCCCTTTTGGGTCAGTCCCCTTTTTGGTCCGGATTTGAGCTGAGGCCGCGGAAATCAAGGGTTGCGAGAGAGAAAACGGTCAGGATTACTGATGTTATTCTTTATTCGCTACCCCCTATACCTTAAAAGTTGGGGCCTAAACGCGGGTGCAGGCGCATGCGATGCGTCTTGTCTGCTTACCCAATCTGCATTTAGTCCAAAGCATCAATGTGCAGGCATTTGGGATGCCGACGTCTCTCGGAGTAGAGCATCACGACTCCCATGCACGCATATGCGACGCCAGCCAGAATCATCGGTGTGCTTGGGAACTCCTGCGCTTTTTCAACCGGGAAGCTGACCTTCACCAGGTCGGTGGACATTAAAAAGCCGGACAAGGCCATAAACGCTCCCAGAGCGATCGGTACCCAGGTGGCAATGCCCGAGAGCATGAGCTGGAGCGCTCGAGCGGGCTTGCCTTCCATATCGATCTTCAGACCACTCGACCTAGCGATGCGCCCAATGGACTTAAGGCCTTTAGGAATCCCTCGGACGGTGCCATTGATGGAAGGACGCCTTTCCTCACTGGTGTGAAGAATCTCGACAACGGCGCCGTCGTTAGAGTCAAGGAAATTGAAATGAAGTACGGCTTCGTTTGGAGCCTCAGGAGAAGCCTTCTGAACCGTGAAGTCATTGACCGTACGGCTTGCTTTCAAGACGGCTACGGAAAGCACCTTTCCGTCCGTGCCTACGTGAAAGCGAAGGGGATCCCTCTCCACGATATCGCTCCCCATAACGGTATTTTCGCCACTGTTCCACAACACGATGACTGATCTAGTCAAGCGCGGAATGGGATTCCCGTTGAACTGCACAGTGATCTGCGGCGGAAGGGAATCAGACGAGCTTCCCAGAAGATGCTCGGCAACGAAGCCGTAACTCAGACTGGTCCTTTTCCTCGTCAGGAAGTAGACGACAAGGGCGCCTATCAGGCCAGCGAGGCCAATGAGGGAGCCTACCCATCCTGGGGACAGAAGCTTCAAGGTGTCATCAAACCATGACATAGGAGAATTCCTGAGGCTGGAAACCAGTCCTTGGTACGTGCGTTGGTACGTGGAGGTCCAAAAAAAAAGGCCTGCATCGCTGCAAGCCTTTGATTTTATTGGTGCCGGCACCAGGAATCGAACCCGGGACCTACTGATTACAAGTCAGTTGCTCTACCATCTGAGCTATACCGGCACAGGGGCGTCATTATAGCGATGGATTCGCGGCTGTAAACCACTTCGTTGCATCCATCGCACATTCCCCTAAGTCACCGAGCACAAAGGAGAATTTTCTTACCAGCCACGGTGCATGGTGTTGACGCTCGGCTCGGGCTGGCCGGGGTTGAAGAACAGCTTGCCATTGTCGCAGCCGCGCTTGCGGCAGCTGCCGTCGGCGTTGTGCAGCGGCAGGCCGCGGTCGCCGCCCAGCTGCATGCCGGGCATGTTCCAGTCCAGTGGGGCGGGCTTGCTGGTCGGCAGATCGTTGGCGCAGCCGGTCATGGCCAGGGCGACGGTCAGCAGGGCGAAGGATTTCAGGTGTTTCACGATGTTCGAGTCCGTTCCGGGATCAGTCTTTGTTCAGGATGCGCTGGATGGTGCCGCCGCAGGCCATGTAGCAGGAATCGTAATCAGCGCCGCAACTGTAGCTGCTCCCCGTGTAGAACGGGTAGCTCGGGTAGTGGCAACTGTGACGTGCTTCCTTCTTGCTCTTGCCTTTCTGGCAGTACTCGTAGGTCCGCATCTCGGCCTGGTACAACGCGCGTTCGCTGTTTTCCTGCAATCGCGCCATCTGTTTGCAGTGGTTGCGCTCCATCGAGCAGCTGTTGATGCAATTGATGCCATGCGCGCTGGGCGGTGGCGAGTATCTATAGGTATAACTCGGGCCGCAGCCGGCCAGTGGCAGGCAGGCCAGTACGAGGGCCGCCAGGCCCTTGTGGGAAAATGCCATGGGTGTTGCAGTCCTTGATCATTCGTCGCTGAACTCCAGCAAATCGCCGGGCTGGCAGTTCAGGGCGCGACACAGCTTCTCCAGGGTCTCGATCTTGAAACCCTTGATCTTGCCGTTCTTCAGCAGCGACAGGTTCGCTTCCGTGATACCGATGATTTCCGCCAGGTCCTTGGAACGCATTTTGTTCCGGGCCATGACGACGTCGAGGCGGATGATTATCGGCATAGGAGGCGGCTAGACATAACAGTTGTGTTCATCGCTGATGGTCTTGGCGTCACGCATGAGCAGCGAGAAGGCACACAGCAGGATGCCTTTCATGATCTCGTAGACAGCCTGCGATGATACACCGATCGAGAAGCTGAAGCTCCTTTCACCGGCCGGCAGGTCGATGGCCAGGGCCAGGCCCTGCAGGGTGTAGGTAATCGGCCACAGCAAGGGCGTGCCGATACACAGAAGACCGACCCACCACAGCAGCTTGATATTGTCCGAGGTCCAGGTCTGGCCGCGGGACAGTCGGTGGAAGAACAGGCCGGTCAGGCCCAGGGCAAGGACGGAAACCAGTGTCGGGATCATGTCGATAGCCAGCACCAGGCCGATGGCCAGGGGTGACGCCAGGTAGCCCGGTTCGAGCAGCAGGGGCATCTGGTCGCCGTAGGCCTGCAGGTAGCCGTTGTGCATCTCGGGGAAATCGAAGATGAAGAGCAAGGGTGTGATGACCAGCTCCACCGCCGCGGTGGTCCAGGCCAGCCAGGCGGCGAAAATACCGATGGTGCGCAGGCGCGAACGCGCATAGGCCACGGATCTACTGTTCATGGGGTGCCTCCGTACAGTGATGAACGGGGCGGATTATTCTTGATAAATTATCGTAAAACAATAATTAATTTTATATTTAGTGAGTCTGCGACGGTTTGCCGCAGACGCTCTCATCATGCATCGCGGGGCAAGCCCGCTCCCACGTTGGGGCTCGCGACGTTGTTTCCTGTGCGATGGCGAAGCGCGAAGGGCTTGGAAGATGGGGAATATAATTTACGAAGCTTTCAGCAGGCTTTAAGGGACTTTTTCTGAAATACGCGATTCAAGCGCGACAAATTATTAGTCTCTGTCTATCGTTTTGACTTAATTGATCGCCTGAGCTAATCTTCTGTTCATTATGTTGAACAGTAAAGCTTTCAAGCTCCTCTCTTCCTCTCGCCTGGTTTCCCGTGAACGTCACTGGACCGGCGATCTCTAGCGCCACCCTCCCTTCGCAGTCGTAATCGTCTTTTTCCGGCGCCGATGCCTGTGCGCTCGGCTGCTGTCGCCCATGGGAGGGCACCATGCGTTCCTGGATCTATCTGATCGTCGCCATCACCTTCGAGGTGATCGGCACGGCGTCGATGAAACTCGCCGCCACTCATTTCCCCGTGATGGGGCATGCCGTCATGTACGTCATGATCTGCCTGTCGTATTTCTTTCTGGCCCTGGCGGTCAAGCGGGTGCCGGTGGGGGTGGCCTACGCCCTGTGGGAAGGTTTCGGCATCGTGCTGATCACCTTGATCAGCGTGCTCTGGCTCGGCGAGAGCCTGGGCTGGACCAAGGCTTTGGGCCTGGCGGTGATGATCGCCGGCATCTTGCTGGTCAAGGCCGGCACCCGTGGCAAGGCCGTCGAACGTGAAGGGGAGGCGCTGCCATGCTGATTCCATTCGCCTGGTTGGGCCTGGCCATCGTGCTGGAGGTGCTGGCCAACCTGTTGCTCAAGTATTCCGACGGTTTCCGCCGCAAGGGCCTGGGCGTGGCCTCGATCCTCTGCGTGCTGGCGGCGTTCACCGCGCTGGCGCAGGCGGTGAAGGACATCGATCTGTCGCTGGCCTATGCCATCTGGGGTGGCTTCGGCATCCTGGCCACCGTGGCCATGGGCTGGGCGCTGTTCGGCCAGCGTCTGGCCGGGCGTGGTTGGCTCGGACTGGCGCTGCTGCTGGTGGGCATGGGCCTGCTGAAACTGGCCTGAGCCAGGCCTGGTCGAAATGTTTATGCACAATGGGCATGTGCCGCTTGCGCGAAAGGCATGCCGACCGACATGACCATCGGTCTTTGCGCAAAGGCCTGTTTTTGCTGGTTTTCGCGCAACGGACGGAATAAGCAAAGCGCCGCAAATAGCAGTCGGTCGCAAGATTTCGTGATTTTCATCACAAGCTTGTTCACAGACTTATCCACAGGCTGTCAACCGTGCGGCGGTGCTTCGTCACGCTCGCCCAGCACCAGTAGGTTGCGGGGTGTCAGGGGGTAGTCGCAGAACGTTCCGACACTGACTACGTACCCCTGTTCCTGGAGGAACAGGGCGCGGTCGAGCACCAGCCATATTTCCAGCGGGCGGCGGAACAGGTTGCGCACCAATTCCAGGTTGCGCACCTGGGCCAGGCGTTGCCAGCCCGCCGCCTCCAGCGCGTCCCAGTCGGGTTCGCCATGCAGTTCGACCTGCCGTAGTCCGGCGAGGTCGCGGCAGTACTGCGGGTAGGGTTTCTCCAGCCAGTCGACTGCCAGCGAGGGGGTCGGCAGGTACTCGTCCACGCCCCGTTGCTGGCGTTGCAGCAGGTCGAAGCCCAGGCGCCGGGCCATGGAGGCGTCGCGCTGGCGGCGCACGCGGGCGCTGGAGGTGACCGCTTCGTTCAGCGGCAGGCCGAGGTCCGCCTGCGACAACTGCAAGGACGATTGCCGGGCGGCTGTGGATAACGGCTGGTACGTCTCGCCCTGGATGCGGTTGTAGCAGCACGGCGCGACCGCGATCTGCCGGCAGCCTCGCGCGCTGGCCGCTTGCAGCAGGCGCACGTGCAAGTCGCCGCAGGCGTGCAGGGCGACGGCGCTCTTGTCGCTGCCCAGGTGCGTGGCGCTGTCCTGGGCCATGACATCCTGGCGCAGGTGGCTGGCAGGCAGGTGATGGTGGTCGCTCAGGGCCTGGCCGGCGACGACCAGTTCGGCGTCGTATTCGAGGCAGGTCAGCTGTTGGCCAGGTTGCAGCAAGCGGCGGCCCAGATGGCCTTTGCCGGAGCACCAGTCCAGCCAGTGTCGGGTCGGTTGGCGGAAGGCCAGGCGGCGGGTGAAGGCTTCGATCTGCTGCCACTTGCGGCCAGGCACGTTGACGTCCAGGCGATGGCCGGCCGGGTGCAGGCCGGCGTCGGGCAGTTCGCCGATGGCGGACAGTTGCCGGGACTCGGCGGCCAGTTGCGCGAAGGGTGCCGGGGCGGGGAGGTGTTCGGGGTGTTGCTGGGCCGCTTCGGCTTGCTCCAGGGTGCGTTGGCGTAGCCAGGCGGCGAGCTCGGGGTGCTGGGCTTCCCAATCCAGCCGCAGCTGGGTGAAGGGGCGTGGGCGCCACAGGTGCTGGTGCTGGAGCAGGAAGTGGTCGAGGGCCTGGAAGCGCTCGAGCAAGTCTTGGGCATGAAGCTGGGTGGGCGTTGGCATTCGAGCACCGTGGCGCTATCGAGGGGGCCGCCTTGCGGCCCTTCGCGGGCAAGCCCGCTCCCACAGGTCGAGTGGGGCGGGCTGGTCCTGGTTGTTACGGTCTTATCGCCCCTGGCAGGCGTCCACGCGCAGCCAGCGCTCCAGCAGCTTGAAGCCCTGCACCAGGACGAACGAGATCAGCAGGTAGAACACCCCGGCGGCGAAGAAGATCTCCACCGGCAGGTAGGTCCGCGCGATGATGGTCCGTGCCATGCCGGTCAGCTCCAGCAGCGTCACGGTACTGGCCAGGGCGCTGGCCTTGAGCATCAGGATCACTTCGTTGCTGTAGGCCGGCAGGCCGATACGCGCGGCGCGCGGCAGCATGATGTAGAACAGCGTCTTGCCGCGCGACATGCCCAGCGCCCGAGCCGCCTCGATCTCGCCCTTGGGGATCGCCTGCAGCGCGCCGCGCAGGATCTCGGCGATGTAGGCGGCGGTGTGCAGGGTCATGGTCAGCACGGTGCACCAGAACGGATCGCGCAGGTACGGCCACAGCGAGCTGCTGCGTACCAGGTCGAACTGGGCCAGCCCGTAGTAGACCAGGAACAGTTGCACCAGCAGCGGCGTGCCACGGAAGAAGAAGATGTAGCCGTAGGGCAGAGCGCGCACGTACCAGCGGCGCGAGGAGCGGGCGATGCCCAGCGGGATGGCCAGGATCAGCCCGGCGATCACGGCGATGGCCACCAGCTCCAGGGTCAGGGTGGCACCCTGGGCCAGGCGTGGCAGCCACTTGATGATGACTTCCCAGTTCATTTATTCGGCCCTCATGAAGCCGCGAGCGGCGCGCTTTTCCAGGAAGTGCATGCCGATCATCGCGATGATGGTCAGGCCCAGGTAGATGCAGGCGGCGACCGCGTAGAAGGTGAACGGCTCCTTGGTCACGGTCACGCCGATCTGCGCATGGCGCATGATCTCTTCCAGGCCGATCACCGACACCAGCGCGGTGTCCTTCATCAGGATCATGAACAGGTTGCCCAGGCCCGGCAGGGCTATGCGCCACATCTGCGGCAGGATGATCCGCGACAGGATGCGGCCCTTGGACAGGCCCAGGGCCAGGCCCGCCTCACGGTGGCCCTTGGGGATGGCCAGGATCGCGCCGCGGAACACTTCCGTGGCGTAGGCGCCGAAGCACAGGCCCAGGGCGATCACCCCGGCGGTGAAGGCGCTGAGTTCCAGGCCCGGCATGTTCAGCAGCTCGCCCAGGCTGTTCATCAGCCCGACGGTGCCGAAGTAGATGAGCAGCACCCAGAGCAGTTCGGGTACGCCGCGCACCAATGTCGAATAGGTGCCGCCAAGCCATTGCAATGGCTTGATCGAGGATGTCTTGGCCAGGGCGCCGAGCAGGCCCAGGACCAGCCCCAGCAGCAGGGCGCAGAGCGCCAGTTTTACGGTCATCAGGGTGCCGGCCATCATGGCCGGACCGAATCCGTGCAGGTCGATTATCATGGGCAGGTTTGGTCAAGGGACAGGCACCGCCTTGGCGGCGATGCCCGTCGGGGCGAATCAATAGATGCTGAACGGGAAGTACTTGTCGTTGATCTTCTTGTAGGTGCCGTCGGCGATGATTTCCTTCAGCGCGGCATTGAGCTTGTTGCGCAGCTCGTTGTCGCCCTTGCGCACGGCGATGCCGACCTTGTCGTCCTCGTTGACCGGGTCGCCTTTGAACTCGTAGTTCTTGCCGGCTTCGGACTTCAGCCAGTCGTAGTTGGCGTACTTGTCGGCGAGGATCGCGTCGAGGCGGCCGGAGGTCAGGTCCAGGTAGGCGTTTTCCTGGCCATCGTAGAGGTTGACCTTGAACTCACCGTCCATGCCGCCGTTGTCGTCCAGCCAGGTCGCGGCCTGGGTGGCGCGCTGGGTGCCGATGGTCTTGCCCTTGAGCGAGGCGCGGTCGGTCTTGAAGTCGACGTTCTTCGGCGCGATGAACTGCTGCTTGTTCGAGTAGTACGGGTCGGTGAAGTCGACGGCCTGCTTGCGCTCGTCGGTGATCGACAGCGAGGAGATCAGGAAGTCGAACTTCTTGGCGTTCAGCGCCGGGATGATGCCGTCCCAGTCGGAGGTGACCACCGAGCACTCGACCTTCATCTTGGCGCACAGGGCGTCGCCGATGTCCTTGTCGAAGCCGACGACCTGGCCGCTGGCATCCTTGTTGTTGAACGGTGGGTAGGCGGCTTCGATACCCATGCGCAGTTTTTCCGCGGCCATGGCGTTGGCCGACATCACCAGCGTGGCAGCAGCTGCCAGGAGGAACTTCTTGTAGGTCTGCATGTAGTGCTCCGTTAGCGGTGGCTGGACATGAATTGCTTGCAACGCGCCGAGGTCGGGTTCTCGAAGACCTGCTGCGGCGATCCCTGCTCTTCGACCAGGCCCTGGTGCAGGAAGACCACTTCACTGGACACCTGGCGGGCAAAGTTCATCTCGTGCGTCACCAGCAGCATGGTACGGCCTTCTTCGGCCAATGCGCGGATGACGTTAAGCACTTCCTGGACCATTTCCGGATCGAGCGCCGAGGTCGGCTCGTCGAACAGGATGACCTTGGGCTTCATGGCCAGGGTACGGGCGATGGCGGCGCGCTGTTGCTGGCCACCGGAAAGCTGGGCGGGATAGCTGTGGCGCTTGTCGAAGATGCCGACCTTGTTCAGCAGCGCCTCGGCATGCTCGATGGCCTCGGCCTTGCTCTGGCCGAGCACGCGGCGCGGCGCCTCGATGATGTTGTCGAGGATCGACATGTGCGGCCACAGGTTGAAATTCTGGAAGACGAAGCCGATTTCGCTGCGCAGGCGATTGATCTGGCGGTTGTCGGCGGCGATCAGGTCGCCGTTTTTCTGCGCCTTGAGCTTGAGCGCTTCGCCGGCGACGAGGATTTCGCCCTGGTGCGGGTTTTCCAGCAGGTTGATGCAGCGCAGCAGGGTGGACTTGCCGGAGCCGGATGAGCCGAGGATGGAGATCACGTCACCGTCGCGCGCGGTCAGCGAAATGCCCTTGAGAATTTCCTGCTCGCCATAGCGTTTGTGCAGGTTGCGGATTTCCAGCGCGGGCGTGGCCTGGGCCATGTGCGGTCCTCATGTATTCGGGTGCGTTCCCAGCTGTTGGCGGCCTTCCTGGCGAGCGCCACGCTAGCATAGCGGCGCAACGCCGGCCAACCGGGTCGCGGGGGGCTCAGGTCGCTGGTGGGACAGTTTGTCGCATCGCTGCAGTGGACTGTCGCCAGGATGTCCGCAATGGCGTTTTGCCCAGCGGCGGAGCCTTGATGAAAAAAGGCGCGATGGTGCCAGCTTTGGCCCGGTCTGGGAAGCCGTTTTTGGCCGGGTGGCACTTGATCGGTAGTTGTGTCGTGGCCGGGTTGCGCCTTTGGGTTGCTCTTTTGTTCGCACAAAAATCGTGCGCAGGTGTTACCGAGAAGCACCTTTGGTGCGTTTGTAAGTGAGTATTTCAGTAATCCCGACTTGGCATGGGGTTTTGATGGCCTTTCGGTCAAAGCTTGGCAGAATGCCCTGCAGACCGCGTCATCATTGGCGGGTGAAACATTTCAGACGAAAGCCATTCTCACCTGGCCCGCTTATTGCCATTTCGAAACCACTGAATGCGGCAGCGCCTACCTAACCCTGGCCTGCTGGCCAGTCATTCGTGTAGTCCACCTCCTTACAAAGGTAGTTTTATGAGCGGTAACAATTCCAATGACCTCGCTCAGGGGCTCAAGCAACGGCATGTGACCATGCTGTCCATCGCCGGCGTGATCGGCGCCGGCCTGTTCGTCGGCTCGGGCCACGCCATCGCGGCGGCCGGCCCGGCCGTGCTGCTGGCCTACGCCGCCGCCGGTACCCTGGTGGTGCTGGTCATGCGCATGCTCGGCGAAATGGCGGTGGCATCGCCGGACACGGGGTCGTTCTCTACCTATGCCGACCGCGCCATCGGGCGCTGGGCCGGTTTCACCATCGGCTGGCTGTACTGGTGGTTCTGGGTCCTGGTGATCCCGCTGGAGGCCAACGCCGCCGCTGCAATCCTGCATGCCTGGTTCCCGTCGGTGGACCTGTGGGCGTTCTCCCTGATCATCACCCTGGCGCTGACCATCACCAACCTGTTCAGCGTGAAGAACTACGGTGAGTTCGAGTTCTGGTTCGCCCTGCTCAAGGTGCTGGCGATCATCGGCTTCATCGTCGTCGGTTGCGCGGCCATGTTCGGCATGGTGCCGAACAGCCAGGTCAGTGGTGTCAGCCACCTGTTCGATACCCAGGGCTTCATGCCCAATGGTCTGGGCGCCGTGCTGGCGGCCATGCTGACCACCATGTTCTCGTTCATGGGCACCGAAATCGTCACCATCGCCGCCGCCGAATCGAAGGACCCGGGCAAGCAGATCAGCCGCGCCACCAACTCGGTGATCTGGCGTATCTGCCTGTTCTACCTGGTGTCGATCTTCCTGGTCGTGGCCATGGTGCCGTGGAACGACCCGGCCCTGGCCGAGAAAGGCTCGTACCAGACCGTGCTCAGCCTGATCGGCGTGCCGAACGCCAAGCTGATCGTCGACATCGTCGTGCTGATCGCCGTGACCAGCTGCCTGAACTCGGCGCTGTACACCTCCTCGCGCATGCTGTTCTCCCTGAGCAAGCGTGGCGACGCCCCGGCTGTCGCCCAGCGCACCACCAAGGCCGGCACCCCGCACTGGGCGGTTCTGCTGTCCACTGCCGCGGCCTTCCTGTGCGTGTTCGCCAACTTCCTGGCTCCGGCCGCGGTGTTCGAGTTCCTGCTGGCAAGCTCCGGCGCCATCGCCCTGCTGGTGTACCTGGTGATCGCCGTGTCGCAGCTGCGCATGCGCGCCCAGCGTGAAGCCAAGGGCGAGAAAATCTCGTTCAAGATGTGGATGTTCCCGGGCCTGACCTGGGCGACCATCGCCTTCATCATCGCCATCCTGGTGGTGATGGCGCTGCGTGAAGACCACCGTGCCGAGATCATCGCCACGGCCATCCTGAGCATTGGCGTGGTGGCGGCAGGCCTGCTGGTGCACCGCAAGCGTGGCGCTGCCGCGCGGGTGGCGCTGGATAGCTGATCCGCTGGTGTGAAATGAAAAGGCCGCGTCCTGTGAGGGGCGCGGCCTTTTTGTTTGCCGATGCCGGCCCTTTCGCGGGCAAGCCCGCTCCCACAGGTGTCTCGCAAGTCTGCAAGGTAGTGGAGAGCCTGTGGGAGCGGGTTTACCCGCGAAGAGGCGGGTGCATGTTGAGCGGCACTGTCAGCCGAACTGCTTCTGCTGTTGTTGCTGCTTGGCCACCAGTTCCGAGGCGGCAACATAGGCATCCTGGAACTCGTCGCTCTCCAGCCAGGCCATGGTCGCGTCTTCGTCGGTGCCGTCGAGCCACGCGCGGTAAGCGGTGAACACCATGACGATGTAGTCGGTGGCGTGTTCTTCCTTGTGGCCCTTGAGCACCAGTGCCAGCAGCGGATCGACCAGGAACACCGAAATCATCGGTACCAGGCCGTTTTCCTGGGCTTCTTTCATCTTGTCGAACAGGCTGTTGTAGCTGCCCGATTCCATGGCCTTGTTGAACACCTGCTCGACGCTGGCGCTGTCGCCGGCGCTGGCCTTGACCGCCTGGCCGCTGCGCACCATGCGGTTCTGCTTGGCCTTGGTGGCGGCGCGCTTGGCGCGTTTCTGTTGTTTGGTGTTGGTGGCCATGGGGGATCCTTGGGGTAGCGGGTAAAGGCGCGTATTGAAGCTTAGTTGCCCGGGAAACCCAAGTAGGTATTCGAGATTGTCGGGGGCGCTTTGCGCCCCTTTCGCGACACAAGGCCGCTCCTACAGGTGATCGCGTAACCTCTGTAGGAGCGGCCTTGTGTCGCGAAAGGGCTGCGCAGCAGCCCCAAGGATTCAACTGGCCAGCACCGCCGGCTCATCCTCCTCGAACCCTCGCGAGGCCCGCCCGACCAGCAACGGATCCGGTGCATGCGCCACGCTATGGTCCTTGCCCGGATAATCCAGCGAATGCAGGAAATGCCGAATGCAGTTGATCCGCGCCCGCTTCTTGTCGTCCGACTTGATCACCGTCCACGGCGCGTCGGCGGTGTCGGTATGGAAGAACATCGCTTCCTTGGCCGTGGTGTAGTCCTCCCATTTGTCCAGCGACTTGATGTCGATGGGCGACAGCTTCCAGTGCTTGAGCGGGTCGTCGCGGCGGGAGATGAAGCGGCGCAACTGCTCCTCGCGGTTCACCGAGAACCAGAACTTGAACAGCAGGATGCCGCTGTTGCACAGCATGCGCTCCAGCTCCGGGGCCTGGCGCATGAATTCCAGGTATTGCAGCGGGGAGCAGAAGTCCATGACCTTCTCGACCCCGGCGCGGTTGTACCAGGAGCGGTCGAAGAACACCATTTCACCGGCCGTGGGCAGGTGCTGCACGTAGCGCTGGAAATACCACTGTCCCTTCTCCTGCTCGGAAGGCTTCTCCAGCGCGACGATGCGCGCGCCACGCGGATTCAGGTGTTCCATGAAGCGCTTGATGGTGCCGCCCTTGCCCGCGGCGTCGCGGCCCTCGAACAGCACGACGATGCGCTGGCCGGTTTCCTTCACCCAGTTCTGCACCTTGAGCAGCTCGATCTGCAGGTCGTGCTTGGCCTTCTCGTAGTCCTGGCGGCGCATGCGCGTGCGGTACGGGTAGTTGGCCGGCAGGCGTGCCGAGGTGCTGTCTTCGTTGCTGCCTTTGCGGGCGTTGGCCACTTCCAGGGCGGCGGGCTGCTGGCTGACCTGGGTGATCGCTTCCTGCGCGGCGGCGCTGGCGCTCGGTTTGCGCTGGCGTGGGCGCCGGGTGCGGGTGGCGGGTTTGACGCTGGCGCCGGTATCGGCAGGCGCTGGCAAGAGGAGGGCGGCGGATTCTTCGCTCATGGAGGTCCTTGCGGGGTCGGTCGAATGTCCACCTTCCATCCTACGAGCGGGCAGGGGATGGCTTCTTGATGTCGATCAACCGGGCATGCAGGATCCCGAGGCAGAAATCGCAGGCAACAAAAAACCCGCACTAGGCGGGTTTTCTGTTTTGCTTCGACTGGCTTTGCAACCACCCGATGCTTAATGGTGGTGCCCAGAGACGGAGTCGAACCGCCGACACGAGGATTTTCAATCCTCTGCTCTACCGACTGAGCTATCTGGGCGACGAGGTGCATTAAATAGATTTCCGAACCGATCGTCAACGACTTTTTTGAAAAAATTTAAATTAATTCCGTCGCTTACGGTTTTCGGGGTCAGTTCGAGGGTGGCACGTAGCCTTCGGCCTGGGCGTAGTCCTCGCCGGCGAAGAACTTGTCCATCTCGGCCTGGATGAATTTGCGGTCCTCGGCATTCATCATGTTCAGGCGCTTCTCGTTGATCAGCATGGTCTGGTGGTCCTGCCACTCCTTCCAGGCTTTCTGCGAGATGTTTTCGAAGATGTCCTGGCCCTTGGCGCCTGGATAGGGCGGGCGGTCCAGGCCTGGGAGTTCTTCGTTGTACTTGCGGCACTTCACGGTGCGGGTCATCGGGATTCTCCTGCAATCAGTTCGTCGGCCGCGCGTTGCAGCAGCTTCTTGACCGGGGCGGCGAGGCCCAGGCGCGGCGGGGTGGCGAGGTTATACCAGAGCCAGTCGGGCTCGGCCACGTGCGCGCCGACGGGGTCGACACGCACCAGCCAGGGCTCGATGGCCAGCTGGAAATGGCTGAAGGTGTGGGTCAGCCCCTCTAGCGCCTGGCTACCGGTCAGGCGCAGGCCGTGCTGGTAGGCGAGGTCGTCGAGCTGTTCGAGGCTGTCCAGCTCCGGCAGGCTCCAAAGGCCGCCCCACAGGCCGGTGGAGGGCCGGCGATAGAGCAGGATCGCGCCTTCGTGGTTGGTCAGCAGCGGCATCAGGGTCTTGCGCTGGGGCAGGGCCTTGCGCGGCTTGGGTTCGGGGTAGCGAGTCTCCTCGCCGTGCAGGTGCGCTTCGCAGCCGCGCTGCAGCGGGCAGATCAGGCAGCTGGGCTTGCTGCGCGTACACAGCGTGGCGCCCATGTCCATCATCGCCTGGGTGTAGTGGTTGACCCGGGTCATCGGTGTGTAGCGTTCGGCGGTGGCCCAGAGCTGGTTGGCCACTTTCGGCTCGCCGGGGTAGCCGGCCTGCGCACTGAACCGGGCCAGCACGCGCTTGACGTTGCCGTCGAGGATCGGCGCGCGAATGCCCATGCTGATGCTGGCGATGGCCCCGGCGGTGGAGCGGCCGATGCCGGGCAGCTCGGTGAGCTG
Source organism: Pseudomonas sp. microsymbiont 2 (assembly GCF_054788395.1). Taxonomy (NCBI): domain Bacteria; kingdom Pseudomonadati; phylum Pseudomonadota; class Gammaproteobacteria; order Pseudomonadales; family Pseudomonadaceae; genus Pseudomonas; species Pseudomonas sp. microsymbiont 2. The sequence continues at coordinate 5,541,516 of NZ_CM139112.1, read as the reverse complement.
CTCGACACTGCGCGGGAATTCGCCGCCGTGCTGCTCGACGACGATCTTCGCGGCCTTTTGCAGATTGCGCGCGCGGGTGTAGTAGCCCAGGCCCGTCCACAGGTGCAGCACCTCGTCTTCCGGCGCCTCGGCCAGGGCCTGCACGGTCGGCAGCGCCTGCATGAAGCGGTCGAAGTAGTTGAGCACGGTGCTCACCTGGGTCTGCTGCAGCATGATTTCGGAGACCCACACCCGATACGGGGTGATGCCCTGTTGCCAGGGCAGGTCGTGGCGGCCGTGCTGGTCGTACCAATCCAGCACGGCGCTGGAGAACTGCTGGGGGCTCATCGCTTGAACAGCCCCTTCAGCGCGTCTTTGAGTTCCGGGCTCACCTTGTCTCCGAGTTTCTCTTCGAGCTTTTCATCGATCTTGTCTTTCAGGCGGTTGCCGGCCAGCTTCGCCGCCACCTTGCCCAGGCCGTCCTGATCCAGGCGGCAGGCCTTGGCGCCCAGCTCCAGCGGGCCACGGCAGCGCAGCGGCACTTCGACGCCGACATAGCGCTCGTTGACCTGGCAGGCCGGGTCTGGCATGGCGCGCTGGTCGCCCTCGACGATCACGCCGACGTTGTAGTCCATGCCCAGCACGCGCAGGTCGAGGTCGCCATGGCCATTGACGGTCAGGCCGGGGATACGCGCCTTGAGGTCGGGGTTGCTGGCCACGCCGTTGCGCAACACCAGGCTGCCGCGCAGTTCCTGGAAGGGCGTGTCCTTGCCTCGCGGCTCGCCGCTGAGCTGCTTGCGGTTGAGGGTGGCGATGGCCTGGCACAGCTGCTGCTCGAGGTTGGCGTTGACCAGCACACCGTCGGTGATGGTGAAGCTGGCGTTGCCGTTGAGCGTGTCGACCAGCGCCTTCTGGCTGTTGCCGGTGGCGGTGAGGTCGCTGTTCAGGGCCAGCAGGCCCTTGACCGGCGGTGGCTGGTCGGGGCTTTCGCGCTTGATGAAGTGCTCCACCGGCACGCGATTGATCTTGGTGTTCACGCCAACCTGCGGCACGGCAGGGCGCACGTCGACGCTGCCTTTGGCCTCGAAGGTGCCGTTGTACAGGCCGCCGCGCAGGGTCTGCAGGGTGATCAGGCCACCCTGGCCGGTGGCGGTGAGCTGGGCGTCGCTGATGGGCAGCTTGTCCAGCGTCAGTGCGCCGAACGACAGGTCGGCCTGCAGGTCGAGGGCGCGCAGGCGATCCACCGGCAGCAGCTTGTCGCTGCTCCAGGCCACCTGGGTCGGGGCGTTGGGCAGTGGCGTGGAGCCTGCGCCCGCGACGGCGGCGGCCTCTTGCTGCTTGACCTCGGCCTGACGCGCGGCGGTGGCGCCCTTGGCCTGCTCGCTCTTGGCGGGGAGGTAGCGATCGGCGTCGAACGTGTCGCCTTTGAGGCGAACGCGCAGGGCCTGCTTGGCGAAGTCTTCGACCGCCACGCGGCCGCTGAAGGTGCTGTCGTCCAGTTTCACCGCCAGGTCTTCCAGCGCCAGGCTGTTCTGCGTGCCCTGCAAGCGGGTGACCAGCTCCAGTTTCTTGAACGCCGCCGGGTCGGCGGTGGCCGGCAATGGATGGCCGATGCCGTCGAGGAAGGTGCGCAGGTCGAACTGGGCGATGGACAGGCCGCCGCTGACCTGCGGCGCCTTGTCGAGGTCGCGCACGTTCAGCTCGCCCAGGGCGCGCAGCTGGTTGGCCGAGACTTTCAGGCCGCTCCAGGAGGCGACGTTGGCGGCCAGGTCGACCAGTACCTGGCCCTGTGCGGCGAAGGTCATGGTCTTGCCGGCCAGCGGCTCGCCCGAAGTTTCGCCGGACAGGCGCATGTCCTCGAGGTTGTAGCGCTTGAGTTTGCGATCGAAGCGCAGTTCGCCGGTGAGTTCGGTGCGCGCCTTCATGTTCGGCTGGCTGGCGCTGAGGAACGCGCTGGCCTTGAGCGGGATGTTCGCGCCTTCGTGCACCGGGCCGGTGCTCAGCTGGATGCTTTCGGCACCGTAGGTCTGGCCGGCCTGCTCGTCGGTGTAGAGCACGCGGGCGTTGTTCACGGTCAGGCTGTCGATGTCGAGCTTGACCGAGCGCTCGCTGCTTTGCGGCTTGGCAGGCTCGTCAGCAGGCGTTTGCGCCGGTGTGGCGGCGGGCGTGGTGGCGACGGTCGGGTCCGGCAGCGGCTTGCCGATGTCTTCCCAGTTGCCGTGGCCGTTGGCGTCGCGGGTCAGCGTGAGGTTCAGGCCCTCGACCCGCACGTCGCTCATCTGCACTTCGCGGCGCAGCAGCGGCAGTACGCGCACCGACAGGCCGAGCATCTGCAGGTCGGCGAAAGGCACCTTGGGGTTGTTCAGGGTGGCGATGCTCGCCTCGTGCAGCTCCAGGCCAAGCCAGGGGAACAGGCTCCAGCCAATGTCGCCGTTGAGGGTCAGCTCGACGTGGGCCTTGTCGCGGGCCAGCTGGCGGATCTCGTCTTTGTAGTCGTTGGGATCGAAGAGGTGGGTCAGGGCGAAGCCCAGCGCCACGATGATCAGCAGCAACCCGAGAAGTCCCAGCCCCAGGATTTTGCCGAACGCTTTCATGGGCGAGTCCTTGTAGTCCGATTATGAAATTCAGCGGCGAGTATAACGCCGTGATCGTTTGCTCGGCGTATCCGACGTTTCGACAGTGGCAATGGCGGCAGTTCCTTCGGACTTCATCGCGGGGCAAGCCCGCTCCCACGCTGATCGGGGCGGGAGCGGGCTTGCCCCGCGATGAGGCTGAACGGCCAGCAGTACCGTTTCAGTTGGCAAAAAAAACACGATATCAGATTGCTTTCATGGCATCGGCTGCTGGTAATCTTGCGCCGCCCGTGGAGCCCCCGCGACCCATTGTCGCGGGGTGTCGCCCGAAGCGGCCGGGCTGCCTTGCGTGCAGCATACAGAGCCCTCCGCGAGCATCGCCCACCTACAAGAAGGAGCAATCCATGAACAGCAGTATCACGGCGGGGGCGGTGGCGAGCGCGCCAGACTTCCTGTCGAAGGAGCGCATCATCGCCCGTCCGGGCTTCAACCGCTGGCTGGTGCCCCCGGCGGCCCTGGCCATTCACCTGTGCATCGGCATGGCCTATGGCTTCTCGGTGTTCTGGCTGCCGCTGTCCCAGGCCCTGGGCGTCAGCGCGCCGGTGGCCTGCGCTGCCGACATGGGCTTCGTCGCCCGTCTGTTCAGTGCCGAGTGCGACTGGCCGATCTCCATGCTCAGCTGGATCTACACCCTGTTCTTCGTGTTCCTCGGCTGCTCGGCCGCGGTGCTCGGCGGTTGGCTGGAGCACGCCGGCCCGCGCAAGGCCGGCCTGGTATCGGCGCTGTGCTGGTGCGGCGGCCTGCTGATCTCGGCGATCGGCGTGAAGACCCACCAGCTGTGGCTGATGTGGCTGGGCTCGGGGGTGATCGGCGGGATCGGCCTGGGTCTGGGCTACATCTCGCCGGTGTCGACGCTGATCAAGTGGTTCCCGGACAAGCGCGGCATGGCCACCGGCATGGCGATCATGGGCTTTGGCGGGGGTGCCATGGTGGGCGCGCCGCTGGCTACCGCGCTGATGGGACATTTCTCCAGCCCGACCGAAGTGGGCGTGTGGCAGAGCTTCGTCGCCATGGCCGCGATCTACTTCGTGTTCATGACCGCAGGCGCCCTGGCCTACCGCGTGCCGCCGACCGGCTGGAAGCCTGAAGGCTGGACGCCGCCGGCGAAGAAGGCCAACGCCATGGTCACCGACCGTCACGTGCACGTCAGCGTGGCCTGGAAGACCCCGCAGTTCGCCCTCGTTTGGCTGGTGCTGTGCCTGAACGTGTCGGCTGGTATCGGCATCCTCGGCATGGCCTCGCCGCTGCTGCAGGAAGTGTTCGCCGGCAAGCTGCTGGGCAACGAACTGACGTTCAGTGAGCTGAACGCCGCGCAACTGGCGCAGATCGCCGCCATCGCCGCCGGCTTCACCGGGCTGCTGAGCCTGTTCAACATCGGCGGACGCTTCTTCTGGGCCTCGTTCTCCGACTACATCGGTCGCAAGAACACCTACTTCGCCTTCTTCGCCCTGGGCGTGGGCCTCTACAGCCTGGTGCCGAACATGGGGCACATCGGCAACGTGGCACTGTTCGTGGCGGCGTTCTGCATCATCCTGTCGATGTACGGCGGCGGCTTCGCCACCGTGCCGGCGTACCTGGCCGACCTGTTCGGCACGCAGATGGTCGGTGCCATCCATGGTCGCCTGCTGACTGCCTGGGCGGCGGCCGGCGTGCTGGGGCCGGTGCTGATCACCTATCTGCGCGAGGCGCAGCTGGCGGCGGGCGTGGAGCGGGCCGCGGCCTACGACATGACCTTGTACATCCTCGCCGGGCTGCTGGTGCTGGGCTTCATCTGCAACATGCTGGTGCGACCGGTGGCGGACAAGTACTTCATGACCGATGCCGAACTGGCTGCCGAGCGTGCGCTGAGCCATGACAAGGGCGCCGATTCGGCGCGCTCGCTGGAATGGCATGCGGCGCCGGGCAGCCTGCCGCTGGTGCTGCTGGCCTGGGCCGTGGTGGTGATTCCGCTGGCCTGGGGGGTGTGGATCACCTTGCAGAAGACGGCGGTGTTGTTTCATTGATGGATGACACGGCCGGCTGATTGGCTGGCTTCAAGGGCCTCATCGCGGGGCAAGCCCGCTCCCACGCCAGATCGTGGGAGCGGGCTTGCCCCGCGATGGGTTCAACAGAAAAATCTGCTTGTATAGACCTGTAGGCCCATTCCACCCCCGTAATTACTAGCCCTGCCATATGTCATCCGCGTTTCAAGCCGGCGCGTTCTGGGCCTATAATGGAGCCCTTTTCGCCCAATGATTTTGCGGAGCTGGTGATGGTCGAACGTAAGGCTTCCGTCGAGCGCAATACCCTGGAAACCCAGGTCAAGTGCTCGATCAACCTCGATGGCAGCGGCAAGGCCCGATTCGAAATCGGCGTGCCTTTCCTTGAACACATGCTCGACCAGATCGCCCGACATGGGCTGATCGATCTGGATATCGAGTGCAAGGGCGACCTGCATATCGACGATCACCATACCGTCGAGGACGTCGGCATCACCCTCGGCATGGCGTTCGCCCAGGCCATCGGCGACAAGAAAGGCATCTTCCGCTACGGCCATGCCTATGTGCCGCTGGACGAAGCGCTGTCGCGGGTGGTCATCGACTTCTCCGGCCGCCCGGGCCTGCAGATGCATGTGCCCTATACCCGCGCCACCGTCGGCGGCTTCGATGTCGACCTGTTCCAGGAGTTCTTCCAGGGTTTCGTCAACCACGCCCTGGTGACCCTGCACATCGACAACCTGCGTGGCCACAACACCCACCACCAGATCGAGACCGTGTTCAAGGCTTTCGGCCGCGCCCTGCGCATGGCCGTCACCCTCGACGAGCGCATGGCCGGGCAGATGCCGTCCACCAAAGGGTGCCTGTAAATGCAGACGGTAGCCGTAATCGACTATGGCATGGGCAACCTGCACTCGGTGGCCAAGGCCCTCGAGCACGTGGGCGCCGGCAAGGTGCTGGTGACCAGCGACGCCGCGGTGATTCGTGAAGCCGACCGCGTGGTGTTCCCGGGTGTTGGCGCGATCCGCGACTGCATGGCCGAGATCCGCCGCCTGGGCTTCGACAGCCTGGTGCGTGAGGTCAGCCAGGACCGCCCGTTCCTCGGCATCTGCGTGGGCATGCAGGCCCTGCTCGACCACAGCGAAGAGAACGACGGCGTCGACTGCATCGGCCTGTTCCCCGGCCAGGTGCGCTTCTTCGGCAAGGACCTCAAGGAAGACGGCGAGCACCTGAAAGTGCCGCACATGGGCTGGAACGAGGTCAGCCAGACCATCGATCACCCGCTGTGGCATGACATTTCCGACCGTGCGCGCTTCTACTTCGTGCACAGCTACTACATCAACGCCGGCAAGCCGGGCCAGGTGGTCGGTCGCGGCCACTATGGCGTCGACTTCGCCGCCGCGCTGGCCGACGGTTCGCGCTTTGCCGTGCAGTTCCACCCGGAGAAGAGCCATACCCATGGCCTGCAGCTGCTGCAGAACTTCGTCGCCTGGGATGGGCGCTGGTAAATGAGCCGATCGAAGACCAAGGCCCCGATCATCACGCTGGCCCCGGAGCAGGAGCGCGAGGCGCTCGACACGCTCAAGCGCTTTCTCGAAGACCGCTTCGAGCTGCAACTGGGGTCGTTCGAGGTGGCCGAGGTCCTCGAGCTGTTCAGCAAGGAAATTGCACCCCACTACTACAACAGGGCGATTGCCGATGTTCAGCTGCACCTCAAGGAGCGGTTCGAGAGCATCGAAAGCGACCTGTGGGCGCTCGAGAAGCCCTGAACTCAACGAACAAGACAGGTTTCCAAGATGCTGATTATCCCCGCTATCGATCTCAAGGATGGTGCCTGCGTGCGCCTGCGTCAGGGCCGCATGGAAGATTCCACGGTATTTTCCGACGACCCGGTGAGCATGGCCGCCAAATGGGTCGAAGGTGGCTGCCGCCGCCTGCACCTGGTCGACCTCAACGGCGCCTTCGAAGGCCAGCCGGTCAACGGTGAGGTGGTCACCGCCATCGCCAAGCGCTACCCGACCCTGCCGATCCAGATCGGCGGCGGCATCCGCTCGCTGGAAACCATCGAGCACTACGTCAAGGCCGGCGTCAGCTACGTGATCATCGGCACCAAGGCGGTCAAGCAGCCCGAATTCGTCGCCGAGGCGTGCAAGGCGTTCCCGGGCAAGGTCATCGTCGGCCTGGATGCCAAGGACGGCTTCGTCGCCACCGACGGCTGGGCCGAAGTCAGCTCGGTGCAGGTCATCGACCTGGCCAAACGCTTCGAGGCCGATGGCGTCTCGGCGATCGTCTACACCGACATCGCCAAGGACGGCATGATGCAGGGCTGCAACGTGCCCTTCACCAAGGCCTTGGCCGAAGCCACCTCGATCCCGGTGATCGCCTCGGGCGGCATCCACAACCTGGGTGACATCAAGGCCCTGCTGGACGCCAAGGCCCCTGGCATCATCGGTGCCATCACTGGCCGCGCCATCTACGAAGGCACCCTCGACGTCGCCGAGGCCCAGGCCTTCTGCGACAACTACCAAGGCTGAGGAACGACCATGGCACTGGCCAAGCGCATCATCCCTTGCCTGGACGTGGACAACGGCCGGGTGGTCAAGGGCGTCAAGTTCGAGAACATCCGCGATGCCGGCGACCCGGTGGAGATCGCCCGCCGCTACAACGAACAGGGCGCGGACGAGATCACCTTCCTGGATATCACTGCCAGCGTCGACGGCCGTGACACCACCCTGCATACCGTCGAGCGCATGGCCAGCCAGGTGTTCATCCCGCTGACCGTGGGCGGTGGCGTGCGTACCGTGCAGGACATTCGCAACCTGCTCAACGCCGGTGCCGACAAGGTGTCGATCAACACCGCCGCGGTGTTCAACCCGGAATTCGTCGGTGAAGCGGCGGACCGTTTCGGTTCGCAGTGCATCGTCGTCGCCATCGACGCCAAGAAAGTCTCAGGCCCGGGCGAAACGCCGCGCTGGGAGATCTTCACCCATGGCGGGCGCAAGCCGACCGGGCTGGATGCGGTGGAGTGGGCGAAGAAGATGGAAGGCCTGGGTGCCGGCGAGATCCTGCTGACCAGCATGGATCAGGACGGCATGAAGAATGGCTTCGACCTCGGGGTTACCCGGGCGATCAGCGATGCGCTGGGGATTCCGGTGATCGCCTCGGGTGGCGTGGGCAATCTGCAGCACCTGGCGGACGGCATCCTGGAAGGGCATGCCAGCGCGGTGCTGGCGGCGAGCATCTTCCACTTTGGCGAGTACACGGTGCCGGAGGCCAAGGCCTATATGGCTTCGCGCGGGATCGTCGTTCGCTGACAGAGTGCTGGGAGGGCTATGCCCTCCTTTCGCGACACAAGGCCGCTCCTACAGGGGAACGCGTATCCATCCGGCAAACGCATATCCCTGTAGGAGCGGCCTTGTGTCGCGATGGGCCGCAAAGCGGCCCCCATTGCATCACCCGTGGTTCTTGCCGAGCAGCGCATGGTAAAGCTCGGTATCCCCAAGAATCCCCACCACCTTGTCGTTATCCTGCAGCACCAGCTTGTTGCCGGTCTGGTAGCGAATCTGCAGCGCCTCACGCATGCCGATATCGGCGTGCACCACGGTCGGCCTGCGTTCCAGCAGCTCCACATCCTGCCCCGGTGCCCAGTTCTGCATGTCCAGCCCGTTCTGGCCCTGGCGTGCACGCTTGATCGAACCACCCTCGCCAAGGTCCAGCCACGAGTCGATCCCCGGATCCAGGCACACCGAGCCGTTGACCCGCTTGCACTGTTCCAGGCTGCGCATCAAGCTGCGGCCACACAGCACGTTGAGCGGGTTGGTATGGGCGACGAAGGTGCGCACATACTCGTCGGCCGGATTGAGCACGATGTCCTCGGGCTTGCTGTACTGGATGATCCGCCCGTCCTTCATGATCGCGATGCGGCTGCCCAGCTTCAGCGCTTCGTCCAGGTCGTGGCTGACGAACACGATGGTCTTGCTCAGCTTGCTCTGCAGGGCCAGCAGCTCATCCTGCAGGCCCTGGCGGATCAGCGGGTCGAGGGCCGAGAACGGCTCGTCCATCAGCAGGATGTCGGCGTCCATCGCCAGCGCCCGGGCCAGGCCCACGCGCTGCTGCATGCCGCCCGAGAGCTCGTCGGGCTTCTTGTTGCGCCACTGGGTCAGGCCCACCAGTTCGAGTTTTTCATCGACCAGCTTGCGCCGTTCCTTTTCCGGGCGCCCCTGCATCTCCAGGCCGAAGCTGATGTTCTCGCGCACCGTCAGCCAGGGCATCAGGGCGAACTTCTGGAACACCATGGCGATGCGCTTGGTGCGCATCATCTTCAGCTCCGCCGGGGTGCAGTGGGCGATATCGATATGCTTGCCTTCGTGCTCGACGAACAACTTGCCGCGGCTCACGGTGTTCAGGCCATTGATGCAGCGCAGCAGGCTCGACTTGCCCGAGCCGGACAGGCCCATCAGCACGCAGATCTCGCCCTTGTTGATATCCAGGTTGGCCTTCTCGACACCGACCACCAGGCCGGTCTGCTTGAGGATCTGCTCGCGGGTCTGGCCCTGGTCGAGCAAGGCCAGCGCCTCGCGCGGCTTGCTGGAGAAGATGACGTCGACGTCTTCGAAACGAATGATGCTCATGCCTCACCCCTTACCGGCAGTTCCGGTTGCTTGCAGATGCGGTCGAGCATGATCGCCAGCAGCACGATGGCCAGGCCCGCTTCGAAGCCCAGGGAAATATCGGCGGTGTTCAGTGCGTTGACCACCGGCTTGCCCAGGCCGTCGGCGCCCACCAGGGCGGCGATCACCACCATCGACAGTGACAGCATGATGCATTGCGTCACGCCGGCGGCGATGCTCGGCATGGCGTGGGGCAGTTCGATGCGGGTCAGCAGCTGGCGGCGCGAGCAGCCGAACGCCTTGCCGGCGTCCATCAGTTCCTGCGGCACGTCGCAGATGCCGAGATAAGTGAGGCGGATGGGCGCGGCGATGGCGAACACCACGGTGGAGATCAACCCCGGTACCACGCCCAGGCCGAACAGGGTCAGCGTGGGGATCAGATAGACGAAAGTAGGCACGGTCTGCATCAGGTCGAGCACCGGGCGCATGGCGGTGTAGAACATCGGCTTGTGCGCGGCGGCGATGCCCAGCGGCACGCCGATGACCACGCAGACCACCGTGGCGAAGGTGACCTGCGCCAGGGTTTCCATGGTTTCCTGCCAATAGCCCAGGTTGAGGATCAGCAGGAACGACAGGGCGACGAAGACAGTGAGGGCCCACTTGCGCTGGATCAGGTGGGCGAGGGCGGCGAACAGGGCGATGAGCACGAACGGGTTGAACCAGGTCAGGGCGCTGGTGACCCCATGGATCATGAATTCCAGGCCTGCGGCGATAGCGTCGAAATAGGCGGCGCCATTCTGGGTCAACCATTCGACGAATGAGGCGATGTACTGCCCCAGGGGTATTTTCTGATCGATAAGCATGATAGCGAGCTTCCACCTGCAAAGATTGAAATCAGTCCGGGGCGGCACGGTCCGCCCCGCGGTGTTGCCTGAGCGTCTTGCGTTATTGCGTCAGTTTGGCCTTGGCCGCCTCGAGGCTGGGCTTGCCGTCCACGGTGGTCACGCCGGCCAGCCAGGCATCCAGTTTGCCGGGGTTGTCCTTGAGCCACTTCTTGGCCGCGGCCTCGGGTTTCATCTTGTCGTCCAGGACATAGCCCATCATCGTGCTTTCGTCCTTGAGCTCGAACGACAGGTTCTTCAACAGCTGGCCAACGTTGGCGCATTCCTGGGCATAGCCCTTGCGGGTGTTGGTCAGCACGGTGGCCTTGCCATAGTCGGGGCCGAAGTAGGCGTCCCCGCCAGTCAGGTAGTGCATCTTGAAGCGGGTGTTCATCGGGTGCGGTTCCCAGCCGAGGAACACGATCGCGTCGTCGCGTTTCTGCGCCCGGTCGACCTGGGCGAGCATGCCGGCCTCGCTGGACTGCACGATCTGGAAACCGGCGTCCTTGAGGCCGAAGGCGTTGTCGTCGATCATCTTCTGGATGGTGCGGTTGCCGTCGTTGCCTGGCTCGATGCCGTAGATCTTGCCCTTGAGCTCCTGCTTGAACTTGGGAATGTCGGCGAAGTCCTTCAGGCCCTTGTCGTACAGGGCCTGGGGCACGGCCAGGGTGTACTTGGCGTTTTCCAGGTTGGCGCGCACGGTCTCGACGGTGCCAGCGTCGCGGTATTGCTTGATGTCGTTCTCCATGGTCGGCATCCAGTTGCCGAGAAACACGTCCAGGTCCTTGCCGGTGGCCAGCGACTTGTAGGTCACCGGTACCGAGATCATGGTGGTGTGGGTCTTGTAGCCCAGGGCTTCGAGCACGACGCTGGTGGTCGCGGTGGTGACCGTGATGTCGGTCCAGCCGACATCGGAGAAACGCACCGTCTGGCACTGCTCGGGTTCGGCGGCCTGGGCCAGCAGCGGAGCGGACAGCAACGCGACCAGCAACAGCGAGGGTGAACCTTTCATGGATGGACTCCTGTGATTTTATCTTCGGGTTCGCGTGGGTCGCCGGGCGTTCTCAGGGCTCCGGTCGACCAGGCCTGCAGAGGGCAGGATGCGAGGCCGTGCAATACGAGTCGCTTTCGATAATCCTCCAGCGTTCGGCAATCGCCTACTGGTGGCGTCGTATCCAGTACAGGAAGGGTCGTATCCAGTACGGGCGATGTCGCAACTGGGTTTTTCCACCCCCAAGCCTCGGTTTTTGCGTCGTCCGGGCGCTGGAAAGCGGCGCGCGCAGGGCCGGTACAGCGGCGGCGCTGCTGGACAAAAGTACGTCGGTTGCAGACGGCGAGGGGGTGGGCAAAAGCCCGATGATGCGAGCATTCCAAGGCGGCTCGAAGGTTCAGCCTAGCAGTTGCGCAAGGCGGCGTTCGACGCGGCGAGACAAGCCCATCAAGAGGTGATTCGACAATGGCCATCAGCGTGTTCGACCTGTTCAAGATCGGTGTCGGGCCCTCCAGTTCCCATACCGTCGGCCCCATGCGTGCCGGCGCGCTGTTCGTCCAGGGCCTGCGCGAGCGCGGCGAACTGGAGCGGGTGCGGCGCATCGTAGTACGCCTGTATGGCTCGCTGTCGGCCACCGGTGTCGGCCATGGCACCGACAACGCCACGATCATGGGCCTGATGGGCGAATGGCCCGACGCCATCGACCCGAACCAGATCACCCCGCGCATCGCCGACCTGCGCGAAACCAACGTGCTCAAGCTCGACGGTCGCTTGCCCATCGAATTCGTCTGGGCTCGCGACATGCTGCTGCTGGACGAGAACCTGCCCTATCACCCCAACGCCATGACCCTGATCGCCGAAGGCGAGGGTGGCGAGCTGCACCGCGATACCTACTATTCGGTGGGCGGCGGCTTCGTGGTCGATGCCGCCCAGGCCGCCAGTGGTGTGCTGGACGCCGACCAGACCGTGCTGCCCTATGACTTCAACAGCGCCGCCGAACTGTTGCAGTTGTGCAAGCAAAACGACCTGAGCGTGTCGCAATTGATGCTGGCCAACGAGAAAGTCTGGCGCGATGAAGAAGAGATCCGCGCCGGCCTGCTCAAGCTCTGGCAGGCGATGCAGGAGTGCGTGAACAACGGCCTCAAGCATGAGGGCACCTTGCCCGGCGGGCTCAACGTGCGCCGTCGCGCCGCCCGCCTGCACCGCAGCCTGCAGGAACTGGGCAAGCCCAACGTGATCGGCTCGACCATGAGCGCCATGGAGTGGGTGAACCTCTATGCCCTGGCGGTCAACGAAGAGAACGCCGCCGGTGGGCGCATGGTCACCGCGCCCACCAACGGCGCGGCGGGGATCATTCCGGCGGTGCTGCACTACTACATGCGTTTCTCCGATGTGGTGGATGAATCCAACGTGGTGGACTTCTTCCTCGGCGCGGCGGCGGTGGGCATCCTGTGCAAGAAGAACGCGTCCATCTCCGGCGCCGAGGTCGGTTGCCAGGGCGAGGTCGGTTCGGCCTGCGCCATGGCCGCCGCAGGGCTGGCCGAAGTGCTCGGCGCCACGCCGGCGCAGTTGGAGAACGCCGCCGAGATCGCCCTGGAGCACAACCTCGGGCTGACCTGCGACCCGGTCGGCGGCCTGGTCCAGGTGCCGTGCATCGAGCGCAACGCCATCGCCGCGGTGAAGGCCATCAATGCCGTGCAGATGGCTCTGCGGGGCGACGGCGAGCACTTCATTTCCCTCGACCAGGTGATCCGCACCATGCGTGACACCGGGGCCGACATGCACGACAAGTACAAGGAAACCTCGCGCGGCGGCCTGGCGGTCAGCGTCATCGAGTGCTGATGCGCCGTTCTGGCCCGCGCCTGACCGATGCGCCACATTCTGGCGCACCGGTTGTCATCTACCGACCGTCGCCTGTCGTTACCAGCAGGGTCGTTGTCGGTGACACTCAAGTCTGTCGCATCTGGGCAACCTTCCCACAAGTGCTACCGAATTGCTCAGCGGTGACGCGCAGGGGCGCTGGCGCGCCTGTTTGCGTTTGACCTCACGCTCATTGCCCGGACCGCTGGAAGGCGCATGCCGACGTCGTTTTTGGGTTTTATTGGATGAGCGTTCAATTTCAGGCATGCCATTTGCGTTGAGATTGGCAAAGCCCCTGCATACGAAACGGGGCCATTACAACAACAGTGCTCGCCTGAGGCACACCCTGCATTGTGTGAGGAGAAATCGCGATGACGTCGTACACCTCCGGGAACCCAACCCAGAACCGCACAGCACCCCAGTCCATCGGCTTTCTCCTGCTGGACAACTTCACCCTCATTTCCCTGGCGTCGGCGGTCGAGCCGCTGCGCATGGCCAACCAGCTGTCCGGCCGCGAGCTGTATCGCTGGCACACGCTGACGGTCGATGGCGGCCAGGTCTGGGCCAGCGACGGCCTGCAGATCACCCCCGATGCGGCGATGCACAACGCCCCGCCCATCGACACCGTGATCGTCTGCGGCGGCGTCGGCATCCAGCGTACCGTTACCCGCGAGCATGTCACCTGGCTGCAGGCCCAGGCCCGCCAGTCGCGCCGCCTTGGCGCGGTATGCACCGGCAGCTGGGCGCTGGCCTGCGCCGGCTTGCTCGACGGTTTCGATTGCAGCGTGCACTGGGAATGCCTGGCGGCGATGCAGGAAGCCTACCCACGGGTGAACATGAGCACCCGGCTGTTCACCCTCGACCGCAACCGTTTCACCAGCTCCGGCGGTACCGCGCCGCTGGACATGATGCTGCACCTGATCAGCCGCGATCATGGCCGCGAGCTGTCGGCGGCGATCTCCGAGATGTTCGTCTACGAGCGCATTCGCAACGAGCAGGACCACCAGCGCGTGCCGCTCAAGCACATGCTCGGCACCAACCAGCCGAAGCTGCAGGAAATCGTCGCGCTGATGGAGGCCAACCTCGAAGAGCCGATCGACCTGGACGAGCTGGCGGTCTACGTGTCGGTGTCGCGGCGCCAGCTCGAGCGCCTGTTCCAGAAGTACCTGCACTGCTCGCCGTCGCGCTACTACCTCAAGCTGCGCCTGATCCGTGCCCGGCAGCTGCTCAAGCAGACACCGATGTCGATCATCGAGGTGGCGTCGGTGTGCGGGTTCGTCTCCACGCCGCACTTCTCCAAGTGCTACCGCGAATACTTCGGCATTCCGCCGCGTGACGAGCGCGTGGGCTCGAACACCACCCAGCAGGTGGCGATGATGCCGATCCCGCAGGCCATGGCCCTGTCACCGCACAGCGGGCCACTGGCGGCGCTGAGCCAGGCGCGCAACGAGTCGACGTTTGCCAGTGTGCGCCTGTAGCTGAAAACTGGCCCTTGTAGGAGCGGCCTTGCGTCGCGAAAGGGCTGCAAAGCAGCCCCAGCAATCTAGGCATCAACGCTAAGATCCTGGGACTGCTGCGCAGCCCTTTCGCGACGCAAGGCCGCTCCTACACCGGGCCAGTCAATGCTTCAGGCGCGTTTGTTGAACTGCGCCAAGGCCGGCAGCAACTGCTTGTCGATGGCCTGGCGCACGGCCGGGAGGATGGTCGCGCTGCCGGTGTACATCTGCTCGACCATGCCCTTCAGGGCCCGCGCATTGGGCTCGGTCAGTCCGCGTATCACCACCTCGCACGCCTGCTCGGCGCTGGCGCCGGCCGGAATGTCGAAACCCCGCGAGCGCAGCTGGCCCAGCAGGTCGTCCTGGTCGATCAAGTCCGCATGCATCATGACTAATGTCCTTCGCCGCTGTTGTTTGCCATCGATTCTGTGTCCGGCGCGCCAGGGCGGCAAGGGCGGATTGTCGCGATGGCCGCTTTGGCTAAGAACAGGTCGTTTACGGCTAAATCGAGCGTACTGGAAGGTCGCACACTTAAGTCATTCACGGCACCGAGGGTTTGGTCACCCTCACGTCATGCACAGTGGATGTTGCTCGCTCTTGGCCCCGGATGCTCACGGCTTTCCGGGGTTGTTTTTTTTTGAGCGGTGGGGCTGCGCAACAGCCCCCCAGGATCTGTCAGCCAACAGGTAACCCCAGCACACGCCCGACAAACTGTGGAGCCTGCAGATCACGCTGCTCATCCATCAGGCCCTGCAGCAGCGCAACACTGTGCTCGCCAAACGGCGCCGACTTCGGCCCCGCCAGGTCCACATGCAGCAGCATCTGCTCACTGGCCGCCAACGCCTCGTCAAACCCCTCCCGGTGCAGGCTGTGGTACAGGTGCAGGCGCTTGCCGTCGAAGCCGATGATCTGCGTCTGTACCCACACCTCGGTATCGAGTTTCACCTCGTGCAGGTAGTTGATGTGCGCCTCCAAGGTGAACAGCGAGTGCCCGCTCTGGCCTCGTGCGTCGGCATCCAGACCGATGCGCTCCATCAGCGCATCGGTGGCGTAGCTGAAGATCAGCAAGTAATAGGCATCGCGCAGGTGGCCGTTGTAGTCGACCCATTCCGGCAACACCCGGGTACGGTAGGTGATCAGGGCGGGCATCGTTTTCTCCTCAATCGCCAAAAGCCATGCCGTGCTGGGCTTTGCTGGATTTCACCGCTTCCAGCACTGCCAGCAAGGTGTCGTCACGATAACGCTCCAGCGCGGCGATGCTGCGTTCGCCCAGCTGCACCGAGGTACCTTCCACCACATCGTCTATCAGCTTTTCGGTCAGCTCCGGCGCCGGCAGGTAGGTCCAGGGCAGCTTCAGCGCCGGGCCGAACTGGGCCATGAAGTGGCGCATGCCAGCGTCGCCACCGGCCAGTGTATAGGTGAGGAAGGTGCCCATGAACGACCAGCGCAGACCGGCGCCGAAGCGAATCGCGTCGTCGATCTCGCCGGTGCTGGCGACGCCGTCATTGACCAGGTGCAGAGCTTCGCGCCAGAGCGCTTCGAGCAGGCGGTCGGCGATGAAGCCGGGGACTTCCTTGCGCACGTGCAGTGGGCGCATGCCTAGCGCGGTGTAGATGCTTTTCGCTGCCTCGATGGCCTCGGGGCTGGTGTTTCGGCCGCCGACGATCTCCACCAGCGGCAGCAGGTATACCGGGTTGAACGGGTGGCCGACCACGCAGCGCTCGGGGTGAGTCGCCGACTCGTAGAACTCGCTGGGCAGCAGGCCCGAGGTGCTGGAGCCGATGATCGCATTCGGCTTCGCGGCGGCGCTGATCCTGGCATGCAGGTCGAGCTTCAGGTCCAGGCGCTCGGGGGCGCTTTCCTGGATGAAGTCGGCGTCGCGCACGCATTCTTCGATGGTGGCCACGAATCTCAGGCGGTCCTGGGCGGCACCAGGGGCCAGGCCCTGCTTTTCCAGGGCCGGCCAGGCGTTGGCGATGCGCTTGCGCAGCGCAACCTCGGCACCCGGCGCCGGGTCCCAGGCCACCACGTCCAGGCCATGGGCCAGGGCGCGGGCGACCCAGCCACTACCGATGACGCCACTACCCAGGGCGGCGAAGGTCTTGATGTCGGTGATGAACGGCATATCGAGCTCCTACTGGTAAATTTCATGACGTGGTGACGCACCCTGTGGGAGCGGGTTCACCCGCGAACACCGGCATAGCCGGTGCCATCCACAGCGTCGTCCGATTCGCGGGTAAACCCGCTCCCACAGCAAAGGTGTGCAAGCGTGTTTCAGCGGCGCTTGAGGTTCATCTTTTCCCGGCCCTCGGCCGGGGTGAGCACGCGGGCGCCCATGCGGGTGATGATCTCGGCCGCCCGCTCGACCAGCTGGCCGTTGCTGGCCAGCACGCCGCGGTCCAGGTACAGGTTGTCTTCCAGCCCGACCCGCACGTTGCCGCCGAGCAGCACCGCCTGGGCGGCCATCGGCATCTGCATGCGGCCGATGCCGAAACCGGCCCAGGTGACATTGGCCGGCAGGTTGTCGACCATGGCCTTCATGGTGGTGGTGTCGGCCGGCGCGCCCCAGGGAATGCCCAGGCACAGCTGGAACAGCGGGTCGTCCAGCAGGCCTTCCTTGATCATCTGCTTGGCGAACCACAGGTGGCCGGTATCGAAGATCTCCAGCTCGGCCTTCACCCCCAGCTCGGTGATGCGCTTGGCGCCTGCGCGCAGCTGGGCCGGGGTGGAGACGTAGATGGCGTTGCCGTCGCCGAAGTTGAGGGTGCCGCAGTCGAGGGTGCAGATCTCCGGCAGCAGCGCCTCGACGTGGGCCAGGCGCTCCAGCGGGCCGATCAGGTCGGTGCCCGGGCCGAATTCCATGGGTGATTCGCCCGGGCCGATCTCCAGGTCGCCGCCCATGCCGGCGGTGAGGTTGACGATGATGTCCACGTCGGCCTCGCGGATGCGCTCCATGACTTCACGGTACAGCGCCACGTCGCGGCTGAAACGGCCGGTTTGCGGGTCGCGGACATGGCAGTGGACCACGGTGGCGCCGGCTTTGGCGGCTTCGACGGCAGATTCGGCGATCTGTTGCGGGGTCACCGGGACCAGGTGGCTCTTGGCGACCGTGTCGCCGGCGCCGGTGAGGGCGCAGGTGATGATGACGTCGTGGTTCATGGTGGATTCCTTTTTGTGACTATGGGCCGGATCTCTGTAGGAGCGGCCTTGTGTCGCGATAGGGCCGCAAAGCGGCCCCATCAACATATGCCTGATGCATGAATCCTGGGGGCGCTTCGCACCCCTTTCGCGACACAAGGCCGCTCCTACACCGACCGGGTTGACCTGTCGGTGCGCGAGTAGGCGATGAGGGTCTGTCAGTTGGCGGTGAGCTTGAGGTTGTCCGCGGCCGGCTTGCCGTCGAAGGTGGTCACCCCCTCGAGCCAGCGGGCCTTGTCCTCGGGGTGGTCCTTGAGCCACTGCCGCGCCGATTCCAGCGCGTCCTTGTGGTCGAGCAGCGGCTGCATCATCCGGCTCTCGTCCTCGGCGCTGAAGCTGAGGTTGGCCAGCAGACGATGGGCGTTGGGGCAGCGTTCGGCATAGTCCGGCGCGGTCACCGTCCACACCGTGGCGCGGCCCTCGTCGGGGCCGAGGGCGCCCTGGCTGTCGCCCAGATAAACCATGTCGATGTTCACGTTCATCGGGTGCGGCGCCCAGCCGAAGAACACCACCGCCTCCTTGCGCCGCACCGCGCGGTCGACCGCGGCGAGCATGCCGGCCTCGCTGGACTCCACCAGCTGGAACTTGCCAAGGTCGAACTGGTTCTTGGTGATCATCGCCTTGATCTGGGTGTTGGCACCCGAGCCCGGCTCGATGCCGTAGATCTTGCCGCCGAGCTCCTTCTGGAACTTGTGGATGTCGGCGAACGTCTTCAGGCCCTTGTCGGCCAGGTACGTCGGTACCGCCAGGGTGGCGCGGGCATCCTCCAGGCTGGGCTTGTCGAGCACCTTCACCTGGTTGGCCTGGACGAACGGAGTGATGGTCTGGGTCATGATCGGGTTCCAGTACCCCAGGAACATGTCCAGGCGCTTGTCGCGAATGCCGGCGAAGATGATCTGCTGCGAGGCGCTGGTCTGCTTGGTCCGGTAACCGAGGCCGTCGAGCAGCACCTGGGCCATGGCGCTGGTGGCGATGACATCGGTCCAGTTGACCACGCCCAGGCGCACATCCTTGCAGACGGCGGGTTCGGCGGCGAACAACGGAGTGGCGAGGGTGGTGCTGAGTGCGAGGGACAACAGGCTGCGGCGGATAAAGCGTTGCATGGTGGCTCTCCATCGGCAGTGCATATTGTTATGGGTCCGGCCTCTGCGGGCCGTGTGGACAAGCTACGCTGCCAGCGGGGTGGAAAATCGCACCCTGGCGACCAACAATTGCACGGAGGCGACCACCTTCACCGTGGAGCATGCGATGCCGCAAACCATCCTCTTCCTGTTGTTGCCGGGGTTCTCGGCCATGGGCTTCATCAGTGCCATCGAGCCGCTGCGGGTGGCCAACCGCTTCCGCGGCCCGCTCTACCGCTGGCGCGTGCTGAGCCTGGACGGTGGCGCGGTGCAGGCCAGCAATGGCATGTCGGTGAATGCCGACGGTGCGCTGGGACAGGCCGAGGAAGGACACCTGCTGCTGGTGGTCGCCGGTTTCGATCCGCTGCTCTGCTATGGCCCGGCGTTGCAACAGGCGCTACGCCGCCTCGACCATGAAGGCGTGATGCTGGGCGGCATCGACACGGGCGCCATGGTGCTGGCCGAGGCGGGCCTGCTCGATGGCCATCGGGCCACCCTGCACTGGGAAGCGCTGGATGCGTTCAAGGAGCGCTACCCACGCTTGCAGGCGATCCAGGAGCTGTTCGAGATCGACCGCCGGCGCATCACCTGCGCCGGCGGCACCGCGTCCATCGACCTGATGCTCGACCTGATCGCCCAGGCCCATGGCAGCGAGCTGGCGGTGCAGGTGTCCGAGCAGTTCGTGCTCGGGCGCATCCGCCCGCGCCAGGACCACCAGCGCATGCAGATAGCCACCCGCTACGGGCTGCGCAACAAGAAGCTGGTAAAGGTGATCGGCGAGATGGAGCGCAATACCGAGCTGCCGCTCAATACCCAGGTGCTGGCCGAGGCGGTGCAGGTCACCCGACGGCAACTTGAGCGGTTGTTTCGCCTGCACCTGGACGACACGCCCAGCGGCTTCTACCTGCGCCTGCGCCTGGACAAGGCCCGCCAGCTGCTGCGCCAGACCGACATGAGCGTGCTGGAAGTCGGGGTTGCCTGCGGGTTCGAGTCGGCGTCGTATTTCACTCGGTGCTATCGGGCACGGTTTGCCTGCTGCCCCCGCGAGGACCGCCAGACGCCCGCGCGCCTGGCGCTAGGTGTGTCGCCGTAGCGGGAGCTTTTTCCCGATGCTTGTCGGACGAAGGGTTCTATAGCGTGAGCAATCCACTGACCCAGCAAGGATTGCCATTATGTTTCCTACCCACCAGACCACCCGATTCGCCGGCCTCGCACTGGCTCTGGGGGTTGTCCTGGCTTCTGCCCCCTGGCGCGTCGACGCGGCCGTGGCGGGCTGTGAAAGCACGACCACTGACCGCTTCCAGGACTACTACCAGCCCGGCTGGAATGAGCTGGTCGACTATCCCGACGGCCGACAGAAAATGATCATCGCCTCCGATCCCCAGGCGTTCCGCTACATGCGTCAGCGCATGAACGAGTACGAGGAGGATATCGACTCGGCTGGCTGGTACCGGACCGCGCCTGTCTACAAGGCGATCGCCCGCGAGCGCGACGAGCCCTACCATGTGCCGGTGGTGATCAACGGCGATATCACCGAGTTCGGCCATGGTAACGAGCGAGCGGCGATGCAGAGCATGCTGCGCAAGATGGCCGGCGGTGTGGGAGGGCCGTTGATGCTGCCCGGACTGGGCAACCACGACTACCAGAACAATGTCGACGACTGCGCCAACAATGGCTGCGCCCGGGATGCCGTGTGCGACCACATTGCCTGGGTCCAGGATATCGAGCCGGTGAATGCCTTCGACTACAGCTTCGAGAATGACACCCACCAAGGTTCGCTTTCCTACTCTGTGACGGTCGGGCGTGTGCGCATCATCCAGCTGAATCACGAACCCACCTACCAACGCCAGTGGAGCACGGGCGGCGGGTTCACGCTGAGGCCCAAGCGTTACTTCTCGATTACCCACTCCGTCGACTGGCTGCAAGGGCAGCTGGAGGAAGCTGTGCGTAACGAGGAGGTGGTCATCGTCAACATGCACGCCAGTGAGGACTGGAGCGACGAATGGATGCGCTATCAAGAGTTTCCGGCATTGCTGGAGGCGTATGGCGTGCTGGCGGTGTTCTCTGGGCACACCCATTGGAACGTCGGGAGGTATCACTACGGTTTCGCCAGCGTGCCCAACTTCAAGAGCGGTGCGCTGAATGCCGGTACCTACCTGCGGCTGACCTTCGACTGGCCGGCGCAGCAGCTGGTGGTGCAAGAGGTCAGCATGGACGGCTACTTCGACCAGGCCCATGTGCTCGAGCTGCATCCGGCACGCAGGTGACCGAGCCTGCGCGCAAAGGCGCCGGCTCGGTTGGCGGTCACTGCTGACCGATCGACTGCAGGTACTCCGAGCGCTCGTCGCTGCGTTGCGCGACGCAGGTGTTCCAGGCCGCCTCGAACGCCTTGCTGCCCGGCTTCTCGGCCCAGGTCTCGACCTTGCAGTCGGCATCGCGCAGCTGCGTCCACAGCTTCTCGGCGGCCTCCATCTTGCCGCTAAGCGCCGTGGCCTTGTCGCTTTCGTCGGCATACTGGTCGCGGATGCGCTGGATCAGGTCGTCATAGGCCGCCTTCAGCTCGCGCTCGGCGGTCTGCTTGTTGTAGGCGGCGCAGGCATAGCCTTGCTGGTCGTTTTCGACGTTGTCGCAGGGCGTGCTTTCTTCCTCGGCGGCGTGGGCGCCGCAAGCGACGGCCAGCAGGGCCAGCCATGCCATTGATTTCATCCGTTTTCTCCTGAACAGGCTGACGAATCGCTGGATTCTCGCTCAGCGCAGGTTCGGGCGATAGCTCCCTGACGAAAAGTTCATCAAAGGCCCTTGTCGAGACTCGCTCTCATTGCCGAGGGCCGTGCCAGAGCGTGCCCTGTCGGCCGTTGACGCTTTCGGCAAACCCCCTGTCGTTTTTGCATCGGGGCGCCGCGGGCGGCAGGCATATGCTGGCCCCAAAGCGCCGGCACAAGGTTTGGCGCATGCAGACTTCAATAAAAGGGGACAGCCTGATGAGCCCAGCCGAACTTCACGCCGACAGCATCGTCATCGACGGCCTGATCATTGCCAAATGGAACCGCGAGCTGTTCGAGGACATGCGCAAGGGCGGGCTGACCGCGGCCAACTGCACGGTCTCGGTGTGGGAGGGCTTCAAGGCCACCGTCGACAACATCGCCGCCAGCCAGAAGCTGATCCGCGAGAACAGCGACCTGGTGATGCCGGTGCGCACCACCGCCGATATCCGCAAGGCCAAGGAACTGGGCAAGACCGGCATCCTCTTCGGCTTCCAGAACGCTCATGCGTTCGAGGACCAGATCGCCTACGTCGACGTATTCAAGCAGCTCGGCGTGGGCATCGTGCAGATGTGCTACAACACCCAGAACCTGGTGGGCACCGGTTGCTACGAGCGTGACGGCGGCCTGTCGGGCTTCGGTCGCGAGATCGTCGCCGAGATGAACCGCGTCGGCATCATGTGCGACCTGTCCCACGTCGGCTCCAAGACCTCCGAAGAGGTCATCCTCGAGTCGAAGAAGCCGGTCTGCTACTCCCACTGCCTGCCCTCGGGCCTTAAAGAACACCCGCGCAACAAGTCCGACGCAGAGCTGAAGTTCATCGCCGACCATGGCGGCTTCGTCGGCGTGACCATGTTCGCGCCGTTCCTGGCCAAGGGCATCGACTCGACCATCGACGACTACGCCGAGGCCATCGAGTACACCATGAACATCGTTGGCGAAGACGCCATCGGTATCGGTACCGACTTCACCCAGGGCCACGGCCAGGACTTCTTCGAGTACCTGACCCACGACAAGGGCTACGCCCGCCGTCTGACCAACTTCGGCAAGATCATAAACCCGCTGGGAATTCGCACTGTCGGCGAATTCCCCAACCTCACCGAGACCCTGCTCAAGCGCGGCCATTCCGAGCGCGTGGTCCGCAAGATCATGGGCGAAAACTGGGTCAACGTCTTGAAAGACGTCTGGGGCGAGTAAGCCGCTCTCCAAGCCTGAAAGCCCCTGCCAGCAACGCCGGGGCATCCAAACAAAAAATTTTATGGAGTTTAGTTTCCATGGCCAAGATCGCCCCGCAATTGCCAATCGAAGTCGACAGCGAGACCGGTGTCTGGACCAGCGACGCCCTGCCGATGCTCTACGTGCCACGGCATTTCTTCGTCAACAACCACATCGGCATCGAGGAAGTGCTGGGTGCCGACGCCTACGCCGAGATCCTCTACAAGGCTGGCTACAAGTCCGCCTGGCACTGGTGCGAGAAGGAGGCCGAATGCCATGGCCTGGAAGGCGTGGCGGTGTTCGAGCACTACATGAAGCGCCTGTCCCAGCGCGGCTGGGGCCTGTTCGAGATCCAGGACATCGACCTCGATAAAGGCACCTGCAGCGTCAAGCTCAAGCACTCGGCATTCGTGTACGTGTATGGCAAGTGCGGCCGCAAGGTCGACTACATGTTCACCGGCTGGTTCGCCGGGGCCATGGACCAGATTCTCGCTGCCCGCGGCAGCTCGATCCGCACCGTGGCCGAACAGGTCTACGGCGGGTCGGAAGAAGGCCACGAAGATGGCCTGTTCGTTACAAAGCCGTTGTAAGCCGGAGATAGCGTCATGGCCTTCGAAGCAATGTTCCAGCCGATTCAGATCGGCAAGCTGACCATCCGCAACCGCGTGCTCAGCACCGCGCACGCCGAGGTCTACGCCACCGACGGCGGCATGACCACCGACCGCTATGTGAAGTACTACGAAGAGAAGGCCAAGGGCGGCATCGGCCTGGCCATCTGCGGCGGCTCGTCGGTGGTGGCCATCGACAGCCCACAGGAGTGGTGGTCGTCGGTCAACCTGTCCACCGACCGCATCATCCCGCACTTCCAGAACCTCGCCGACGCCATGCACAAGCATGGCGCCAAGATCATGATCCAGATTACCCACATGGGCCGTCGCTCGCGCTGGGACGGCTTCAACTGGCCGACCCTGATGTCGCCGTCGGGCATTCGCGAACCGGTGCACCGCGCCACCTGCAAGACCATCGAGGTGGAGGAGATCTGGCGGGTGATCGGCAACTACGCCCAGGCCGCGCGCCGGGCCAAGGAAGGTGGCCTGGACGGCGTCGAGCTGTCGGCCGTGCACCAGCACATGATCGACCAGTTCTGGAGCCCGCGGGTCAACAAGCGCACCGACGAATGGGGCGGTACCTTCGAAGGCCGCATGAAGTTCGGCCTGGAGGTGCTCAAGGCCGTGCGCAAGGAGGTCGGCGACGACTTCTGCGTGGGCATGCGTATCTGCGGTGACGAGTTCCACCCCGATGGCCTGAGCCACGAGGACATGAAGCAGATCGCCGCCTACTACGACGCCACCGGCATGCTCGATTTCATCGGCGTGGTCGGCTCGGGCTGCGACACCCACAACACCCTGGCCAACGTCATCCCCAACATGAGCTACCCGCCGGAGCCATTCCTGCACCTGGCGGCCGGCATCAAGGAAGTGGTCAAGGTCCCGGTGCTGCACGCGCAGAACATCAAGGACCCGAACCAGGCCACACGGATTCTGGAAGGCGGCTACGTCGACATGGTCGGCATGACCCGCGCGCACATCGCCGACCCGCACCTGATCGCCAAGATCAAGATGGGCCAGGTCGACCAGATCAAGCAGTGCGTCGGTGCCAACTACTGCATCGACCGCCAGTACCAGGGCCTGGATGTACTGTGCATCCAGAACGCCGCCACCTCCCGTGAATACATGGGCGTGCCGCACATCATCGAGAAATCCACCGGGCCGAAGCGCAAGGTGGTGGTGGTCGGTGCCGGCCCTGCCGGCATGGAGGCGGCCCGTGTCGCCGCCGAACGCGGCCACGACGTCACCGTGTTCGAGAAGAAGGACCAGATCGGCGGGCAGATCACCATCGCCGCCAAGGCGCCGCAGCGTGACCAGATCGCCGGCATCACCCGCTGGTACCAGCTGGAGTTCGCCCGCCTGAAGGTCGACCTGCGCCTGGGCACCGCCGCCGACGTGGACACCATCCAGGACCTGCGGCCGGACATCATCGTGCTGGCGGTGGGCGGTCATCCGTTCGTCGAGCAGAACGAGCACTGGGGCGCCGCCGAAGGGCTGGTGGTCAGCAGCTGGGACGTGCTCGACGGCAAGGTCGCGCCGGGCAAGAACGCGCTGGTGTACGACACCATCTGTGAATTCACCGGCATGTCCACGGCGGATTTCCTGGCCGACAAGGGCAGCCAGGTGGAAATCGTCACCGATGACATCAAGCCGGGCGTGGCCATGGGCGGCACCACTTTCCCGACCTACTACCGCAGCCTGTACCCCAAGGAAGTGATCATGACCGGCGACATGATGCTGGAGAAGGTCTACCGCGAGGGCGACAAGCTGGTGGCGGTGCTCGAGAACGAGTACACCGGGGCCAAGGAGGAGCGGGTGGTCGACCAGGTGGTGATCGAGAACGGCGTGCGTCCGGATGAGCAGCTGTACTACGCGCTCAAGGACGGTTCGCGCAACAAGGGCCAGATCGATGTGGAGGCGTTGTTCGCCATCAAGCCACAGCCGATCCTCGGCCAGCCGGGCGAGGGCTACCTGCTGTACCGCATCGGCGACTGCGTGGCCCAGCGCAACGTGCATGCGGCGATCTACGACGCCTTGCGGTTGTGCAAGGATTTCTGATCGCACCGCCTCTCTAGAGGCGGGATTGGCCCCCTGTAGGAGCGGCCTTGCGTCGCGAAAGGGTCGCGAAGCGACCCCGGGATCTGTGCATCACCGCTGAGCCCCTGGGGCTGCTACGCAACCCTTTCGCGACACGAGGCCGCTCCTACAGGGGTCGATGCCGCCCTTGAGAGCGGCGCAGGATTCTAGCTGTTGTGGGAGCCTCCCATGTTGAACACCCTTCTACCCATCCTGCTGTTCACCGCCCTCGGCCTGGCGGTGCTCGGCGCCCTGCGCCGGGTGCGCATGTGGCGGCGTGGGCGACCGAGCCCGGTGAACCTGCTCGGCGGCCTGCTGGCCATGCCACGGCGCTACCTGGTGGACCTGCACCATGTGGTCGAGCGCGACAAGTACATGTCCAGGACCCACGTCGCCACCGCAGGCGGCTTCGTGTTGTCGGCCGTGCTGGCGATCCTGGTGCATGGCTTCGGCCTGCACAGCAAGATTCTTGGCTATGCCTTGCTGGTGGCCACGGTGATCATGTTCACCGGCGCGATCTTTGTCTTCAAACGCCGACTGAACCCGCCCGCGCGCCTGTCCAAGGGGCCGTGGATGCGCCTGCCCAAGAGTCTGTTGATGTTCGCGGCAAGCTTCTTCATCGCCACCTTGCCAGTCGCTGGCATCCTGCCGGAGGGCACGGGTGGCTGGGTGCTGGTGGCTTTGCTGGGCGTCGGTGTGCTGTGGGGCGTGTCCGAGCTGTTCTTCGGCATGACCTGGGGCGGCCCGATGAAGCATGCCTTCGCCGGCGCCCTGCACCTGGCCTGGCACCGCCGCGCCGAGCGCTTCGGCGGCGGCCGCTCCACCGGTCTCAAGCCGCTGGACCTGGAAGACCCCAATGCACCGCTGGGCGTGGCAAAGCCGGTCGACTTCACCTGGAACCAGCTGCTCGGCTTCGATGCCTGCGTGCAGTGCGGCAAGTGCGAGGCGATGTGCCCGGCGTTCGCCGCCGGCCAGCCGCTGAACCCGAAAAAACTCATCCAGGACATGGTCATCGGCCTGGCGGGCGGCACCGATGCGCAGTTCGCTGGCAGTCCATACCCAGGCAAGCCGCTCGGTGAGCATGGCGGCCATCCGCACCAGCCGATCGTCAATGGTCTGGTCGACGCCGAAACCCTGTGGTCGTGTACCACCTGCCGTGCCTGCGTCGAAGAGTGCCCGATGATGATCGAGCACGTTGATGCCATCGTCGACATGCGCCGCCAC
Organism: Pseudomonas sp. microsymbiont 2; assembly: GCF_054788395.1. Lineage (NCBI taxonomy): Bacteria > Pseudomonadati > Pseudomonadota > Gammaproteobacteria > Pseudomonadales > Pseudomonadaceae > Pseudomonas > Pseudomonas sp. microsymbiont 2. The sequence goes on along the minus strand of NZ_CM139112.1, from coordinate 5,514,886 downwards.
CTCACCCTCGAAAAGGGCGCCACCCCGAACAAGGGCGCCGAGGTGCTGGACAACCTGATCGCCACCGACAACCCCGGTGGCTTCAACCCCGGTGGGCGGATGAACTGGGCGGCGGACCTCAACCTCGACCTGCTGTCCGAGGTGAAGCGTACCGAAGTGCTGTTCTGGGTTGGCGACGGCGCTTTCGACATGCGCAACCAGCGCACCCTGCGCGCCTTCGTCAAAGTGCTGAAGGCCTCGGGCGTGGATTTTGCCGTGCTCGGCCTGGAAGAGCGCGACAGTGGCGACGTGGCCCGGCGCCTGGGCGACGAGGCGACCTTCCAGCAACTGGCCAAGCGCAATATCCAGACCCTGGCCAAGTACCAGTTCCAGCGCATCGTCACCTGCGATCCGCACAGCTTCCATGTGCTGAAGAACGAATACGGCGCCCTCGGCGGCGATTACCAGGTGCAGCACCACAGCACCTACATCGCCGAACTGATCGCGGCGAACAAGCTCAACCTCGGCCAGCACAAGGGCGGCAGCGTCACCTACCACGACCCGTGCTACCTGGGCCGCTACAACGGCGAGTACGAAGCCCCGCGCGAAGTGCTCAAGGCCCTGGGCATCGAGGTGCGCGAAATGCAACGTTCAGGCTTCCGTTCCCGCTGCTGCGGCGGCGGCGGCGGCGCGCCGATCACCGACATCCCTGGCAAGCAGCGGATTCCCGACATGCGCATGGACGATATCCGCGAGACCGAGGCCGAGCTGGTGGCCGTGGGTTGTCCACAATGTACGGCGATGCTCGAAGGCGTGGTCGAGCCGCGCCCGCAGATCAAGGACCTGGCCGAGCTGGTCGCCGATGTGCTGATCGAAGAGGCAACTCCTGCGAGCCCAAAGTCGCAAGCGAGCAAACGTGAACCTGCGGAGGTGCATTGATGAGCGACATCATCCGCCGCGACCCACGCGCTGAGTGGATCGCCCGTAACCGCCTGCACCCGTTGCATGCGGCGATGCAGACGCAACAGACGAGCTGGATGGGGCCCAATGGGCTGATCCGCAAGAACCCGCATGCGATCGCTGCTGGTTTCATCGGCCCCACCGGCCTCAAGCGCATCGACCGCAGCGGCGCCCAGCAGGGCACCGCCGTGGGCGGACGGCGCTCGACGACCGCCGAGGTGCAACTGCCGCTGCATCAAGTAGCGGAGCCGGCGTTCTACATCGCGGTCGTGCCGGACATGGTCGGTGGTCGCCTCGGCAGCCACGACCGCGACTTGCTGGGACTGGCCCATGGCCTGGCCGGCAGCGACGGCGCGGTGCTGGCCATCGTTTTTGGCGAGCACAAGGAAAATAACTTTTCCACAGCCGGCGTCGATCGGCTGCTGGTCATCGAGGGCGAGGCCTTCGAAGGTTATGCACCGGAGCAACTGGTGCAAGGTCTACGGGCTGTGGATAACCAGTTCGCGCCGCGGCACTGGTTGCTGCCCGACAGTCGCAGCGGTGGCGGCGAGTTGGGCCGGCGCTTCGCCGCGGCCCTGGGCGAGCGCCCGGCGACGCGGGTGTGGCAGGTCAAGGATGGCCAGTGCATCGGTCGTGCTGGCGCCGGTCAGCAGGATATCCAGCGCTCGCTGCCACGGTTGATCCTGGCCGCCGCCGAGTGCGCCGAACCCGTCAGCGAGACCCGCCACGAAGCCTTGCCGGTGGAGTTGTCCACAGGCGTTGCCCGTAGCCTGTCGCGGATCGAGGATCTTGGTTCGGTGGCCGTCGATCCAGCCGCCATCGCCATGGCCGAAGCCGAGTTCATCGTTTCCGGTGGCAACGGTGTCAAGGATTGGGACCTGTATCACAGGGCCACCGCAGCCCTGGGCGCCACCGAGGGCGCGTCGCGGGTGGCGGTGGACGACGGCTTCATGCCGCGCAACCGCCAGGTCGGTGCCACTGGCACCTGGGTCACCGCGCGGGTCTACGTGGCTGTGGGTATCTCCGGCGCCATCCAGCACCTGCAGGGCATCGGCGCCTGCGACAAGGTGGTGGCGATCAACATGGACCCGGGTTGCGACATGATCAAACGGGCCGACCTGTCGGTGATTGGCGACAGTTCGGCGATTCTCCAGGCATTGATCGACGCTGTGGATAACTACCGCAGCGGTGGCCAGCGCGACGCGGCATAGGGGCAGCGAGCATGAGTACGAAAGTCATCAGCCTGGTCTCGATCGGCGCCCACCCCAGCTCCGGCCGCGCCCGTCGAGCCGAGCAGGATGCGCGGGCCGTCGAGTTGGGTTTGCAGCTGGCTGGGGATAACTTGCAGGTGGTGCATGCTGGCGATCCTCGTGAAGAGGCGCTACGTGCCTACCTGGGCATGGGGCTGGATCACCTGGATGTGCTGGAACAGCCCGCTGGCGCCGATGTGCTGGGCGTGCTTGGCGACTATCTACGCGACGCGGGTGCCCAGCTGGTACTGACCGGCAGCCAGGCCGAAACCGGCGAGGGCTCGGGCATGTTGCCGTTCCTGCTGGCCGAGAAGCTGGGCTGGCCGCTGGTGGTCGGGCTGGCTGAAGTGGAGTCCATCGATAACGGCACCGCCCAGGTGCTACAGGCATTGCCCCGTGGCCAGCGCCGCCGCCTGAAGGTGCGCCTGCCGCTGTTGGCGACTGTGGATAACGCCGCACCCAAGCCTCGGCAGAGCGCGTTCGGCCCGGCGCGCCGAGGCGTGCTGGCGGCGCGCCATGTAGAGGTGGTGGCAGATCCGCTGCTGGCCGAAGATGCCCTGCAACCTGCCCGCCCACGGCCCAAGCGGCTCAAGGTGATCAAGGCCAAGAGCGGCGCCGACCGCATGAAGGCCGCCACGGCCAAGGCCAGCGGCGGTGGCGGCAAGGTGCTCAAGGATATTTCCCCGCAGGAAGGCGCCGAAGCCATTCTCAAGTTGCTGGTGGAGGAGGGCGTGCTGCGCTGAGGCATTGTACCCAGAATCTGTTGGGGCTTCTGTGGATAAAGTGTTTGTGCAATGCTGCAGGCCTTTATCCATAATGCCTGCATAAGATTGATCGATTTTTGTACAAGAGAAGCCACGGTCTGCCCGTGGCTTTTTCATTTGGGTGTGCGGGTGGATCTTCGACATTACCCACAATTGCTGTTGGCCGGTCTGTGGATAATATGTTCGGCCTCTGCTGCAGGGCCCGATTTAATTGGCCTTAAGGCGCTAGCTCAAAAAATGATCAAATGACTTCGATATCGCCTGCATACTCGTGTTTTCAAGGTGTTGTGGGGTTATCCACAGTGATTTTTCAAGCACGCACTGGCTTGCCCACAAAGTCTGTTGGCGAAGGTGTGGACAAGGTGTTCGGATAACGCTGGAGCCAGCGGATTCATTGAGTTACGTAGATTTGATCAGAAATTGATCAGGGGCGAGCAGCGCGTTTGCATGATGAGTTTCCACAATTGCTGTTGGCCGAGTTGTGGATAAAATGTTCGTGCTTGTCTGCGTGCCTTTAAGGGTAGGGCCTGCGTTAGTTTGGTCGTTTTTTGAACAGTGCCGGAAGGCACTGCAGAGTGGATAGTTGCCTTGAGAGTGTCAGAAGGTGGGGATTCGAGTGCAGAGGGTGCTCGAATTGCGAAGGTGCCAGCAAGCTGGCACCTTCGCAGGGAGGTCCGTTTGCAGTGGGTTACTGCGCCTTGATTTCCTTGAGGTACGACGCAGGCTCGGCCCCCAGGTTGTTGAGCATGCGCTGGCTGTACCAATCGATGAAATTCACCACGCCGAACTCATAGGTCTTCGAGTATGGCCCTGGTTGGTACGCCGTCGAATTGATCCCCCGCTGGTTCTCCTCCGCCAACCGCCGGTCCTGGTCATTGGTGGCGTCCCACACCTTGCGCATGTCCTCGGGGTTGTAATCCACCCCTTCCACCGCATCCTTGTGCACCAGCCACTTGGTGGTGACCATGGTTTCCTGGGCGCTGATCGGCCATACGGTGAACACGATCATGTGATCGCCCATGCAGTGGTTCCACGAGTGCGGCAGGTGCAGGATGCGCATCGAGCCCAGGTCAGGGTTCTTGATACGGCCCATCAGCTTTTTGCATGCCACCTTGCCGTCCATGGTCATCGACACGGTGCCCTTGAGCAGCGGCATGCGCACGATGCGGTTACGCAGGCCATGGCTCTTGTGCAGGTACGGGATCTTCTCGGCTTCCCAGGCAGCAGCCGAGGCGGCGACGTGGTCCTTGAATTCCTGGCTGGCGCGGGGGTCTTCGGTGTCGTCCCATTCCAGCAGGGTCTTGAGCAACTCGGGGTGCGAACCGTTGCAGTGGTAGCACTCGCGGTTGTTCTCCAGCACCAGCTTCCAGTTGGCCTTTTCCATCAAGGTGGTCTGCACCGCCACCTTGGTGTTCTCCATGTCGTACGGTTCCATGTAGTGGTCGAGGGTCGCCAGGAATTCGTCGATGGCCGGCGGGTTCTGCGCCAGGCTGATGAAGATGTAGCCACCGGCGACCTTCACGTGCACAGGCTTCAGGCCGTACTGGTTCATGTCGAAGTCGGCGCCCATCTCGGTGCCGGCGAACAGCAGGCGGCCGTCGAGCTCGTAGGTCCACTGGTGGTATGGGCAGACCAGCTTGGCCACCTTGCCCTTTTCGCTGACGCACAGGCGCGAGCCACGATGGCGGCAGACGTTGTGGAAGGCATGCACCTTACCTTCCGCGCCACGCACCACGATGATCGGGTTCTTGCCGATCTGCAGGGTGAGGTAGTTGCCCTTGGCCGGGATCTCGCTGACCAGGCCGGCGATCAGCCATTCCTTGTGGAAGATCTCCTGCATGTCGATCTGGAACAGGCGTTCGTCGCTGTAGAACGGTTGCGGCAGCGAGAAGGTGCGCTCGCGGGTCTGCAGCATCTCGGCGGTGGCCTTGCGTGCAGGTTCCAGTGGATCGCCCAGGCTCAGGGTTGCGGTGACGTCCATCGTGTGGTTCCTCGGGGCCGCGTGCGGCCGGCAAAAGGTGGCTAATCGTTGTTTTTGTGCCGCAAGGCTGCTGGTGGTCAAACAGCGTGTTGTTTTGCCGAGAGTGTGCGTTCGGGCACTGAAATGGCCATGTCCACGGGCGACATGGCCGATTCGAATTCCGACGCGCCAACCCCCGTAGCGCGGGGCTGGTCGCGATAAGCACGCCGATGTCGCGGATGGGAATGTACAAGGCCTGCGGCTTGCGCATTATCGGAGCCATAAGAAAGGCCGACCGTCGGCTGCTGGAGATGAACATGTCCGATACCTTCCTCAATCCGGTCACCACCCAGACCTGGGCCAATGGCCGCCACATCGTGCGCTGCGTCAAGGTCATCCAGGAGACCTGGGACGTGCGCACCTTCTGCTTCATGGCCGACCAGCCGATCATGTTCTTCTTCAAGCCCGGGCAGTTCGTCACCCTGGAGCTTGAGATCGAAGGCCGGCCCGTGATGCGCTCGTACACCATCTCCAGCTCGCCGTCGGTGCCCTACAGCTTCTCGATCACCGTCAAGCGCGTGCCGGGCGGGCTGGTGTCCAACTTCCTCCATGACACCATGCACGAAGGCGCCGAGCTGCCGGTGCATGGGCCGGTGGGGCTGTTCAACGCCATCGACTTTCCGGCGCCCAAGACCCTCTACCTGTCGGGCGGCGTCGGTATCACCCCGGTGATGTCCATGGCCCGCTGGTTCTACGACACCAACGCCAACGTCGACATGGTGTTCGTGCACAGTGCCCGCTCGCCCAAGGACATCATCTTCCACCGCGAACTGGAGCAGATGGCCTCGCGCATTCCCAACTTCAGCCTGCACATCGTCTGCGAGAAGCATGGCCTGGGCGAACCGTGGGCGGGATATCGCGGCTACCTGAACCAGCGCCTGATGGAGCTGATCGCCCCGGACTACCTGGAGCGCATCATCTTCTGCTGCGGCCCGACGCCCTACATGAACGCGGTCAAGCGCATGCTCGAGGCGGTCGGCTTCGACATGAAGAACTACCACGAGGAGTCATTCGGCGCGACGCCGCCGGAAGCCAAGGCCGATGCGGTGGAGCACGCCGAGCAGGCCGCCGACGCGCCGGAAGTGGATGTGGCCGACCTCAACCTGGTGGAGTTCGTCGGCAGCGACAAGAGCATCCGTGTGGCCCCGGGCGAGACCGTGCATGCGGCGGCGGCCAAGGTCGGGCTGATGATTCCCAAGGCGTGCGGCATGGGTATCTGTGGCACCTGCAAGGTGCTCAAGCTCGGCGGCGAGGTGGAGATGGAGCACAACGGCGGGATCACCGAGGAAGATGAGGCCGAGGGCTACATCCTTTCGTGCTGCAGCGTGCCGAAGGGGGATGTGCGGATCGAGTATTGATCTGAGCGTGCAGGGGGCTGCTACGCAGCCCATCGCGACACAAGGCCGCTCCCACAGATACAGCGCAAGATTGTAGGTTGCGCTTTACCTGTGGGAGCGGCCTTGTGCCGCGAAAGGGCCGTAAAGCGGCCCCAGCTTTTTCAGGTACGGAAGCGGGCTACCAGGCTGTTCAGATCCACCGCCAGGCGCGACAGCTCGGCACTCGCCGCGCTGGTCTGATGCGCCCCGGTGGCGCTCTGCACCGACAGGTCGTTGATGTTCACCAGGTTGCGGTCCACCTCGCGGGCCACCTGGGCCTGCTCTTCGGCGGCGCTGGCGATCACCAGGTTGCGCTCGTTGATCTGCGCCACCGCGCCGGCGATGGTGTCCAGCGCCAGGCCGGCGCCGCGGGCGATGTTCAGGGTCGACTCGGCGCGCTCGGTGCTGGTGCGCATCGAGTCGACGGCCTGCTCGGTGCCGCCCTGGATGCTGCCGATCATTCGCTCGATCTCGCTGGTGGACTGCTGGGTGCGGTGGGCCAGGGCGCGCACCTCGTCGGCGACCACGGCGAAGCCACGACCGGCCTCGCCGGCGCGGGCGGCCTCGATGGCGGCGTTGAGCGCCAGCAGGTTGGTCTGGTCGGCCAGCCCACGGATCACATCCAGTACCTTGCCGATATCGCGGGACTGTTCGGCCAGGTGGGTGATCAGCTTGGCGGTGGCCTGCACATCGCCGCTCATGCGCTCGATGGCGCCGACGGTCTCCATCACCAGGTCACGGCCATCGCCGGCCGAGCGGCTGGCTTCGCTGGAGGCCTCGGAGGTGCTCACCGCGTTGCGCGCCACTTCCTCGACCGCGCTGGTCATCTCGGTGACGGCGGTGGCGGCCTGCTCGATCTCGTTGTTCTGCTGCTGCAGGCCACGGGCGCTCTCGTCGGTGACGCTGTTCAGCTCTTCGGCGGCGGAGGCCAGCTGGGTGGCGGAGCCGGCGATCAGTTGCAGGGTGTCGCGCAGCTTGTCCTGCATCTTGGCCATGGCCTTGAGCAGCCGCGCCGCCTCGTCGGTGCCTTCGGCGTGGATGTTGTGAGTCAGGTCGCCCTCGGCGATCTGTTCGGCGGCTTGCAGCGCCTCGTCGATGGGTTTGACGATGCTGCGGGTGAGCAGGAAGGCGAACAGCAGGGTCAGCACCGTGGCGGCCAGCAGCAGGCCGATCACCAGGGCGAAGGCGCCGCTGTACTGGGCGGCGGCCTGGGCGTTGGTGGCGCTGGTCTGGTCGGTGTTGATGCGCACCAAAGTGTCCATGACCTTGTTGATCTGCTCTGAGTTGGCCAGCAGGTCGCGGTTGAGCAGGTCGCGCAGCGCGTCCAGATCGCCACTTTGGCTCAGGCTGCGCATGCGTGCTTCGAGCTGTCGGTACTGGTTGAGCAGCACGCCATACTGGTCGAAGGCGGCTTTCTCATCGGCGGCGGTCACCAGTGGCTCGTAGGTGCGGCGAGCCTTGTCGATCTGCGCGTTGCGTTCGTCCAGCAGGCGCAGGGTGTCCTGCTGGGTGGCCGGCTCGCGGTTGAGCAGCAGGCGGTAGGACAGGGTGCGCAGGCGCAGGTTGAGTGCGGTCAGTTCATCGAGGGTCTTGATGCTGGGCACGCTGACTTCTTCGATGGTCACGCCGGCCTGGCGGATGTTGCCCATCTGGATCAGCGAGAACACGCCCAGACCCAGCATCAGCAGACCGATCACGGCGAACCCGAGCAACGCGCGCGGCGCGATATTCATATTGCGTAAGGACATGGAGGCGGTTCCCAAGGCAGAGGAGGTGCCGCGATCCATGCGACGGAAGAAGACCTGCCTGCCTATCGGTCGTGACCGGCAAGTCTTGAGTCCGTAATGCAAAAATTGTGAGGCAGCTAACTATTTTCCTGACCAGCGGTTGATCCAGGTCGGAACAAGGGGGCTGATCCTGGGTCAACCTGAACCAGGCAAAAACCTTTTGAATCCGATATTTAATGGCGGGGGCGCAGGTTTTTCCTTATCGTGTGCGCCCTTTGCAACAACCCGAGATAGACGCATGTTGGAAACTTCCCTGAATCAACTCGAGCAACTGGTCAGCGACCTGATGCACAAGAACGCGCAACTGGCCGAGCACAACGCCAGCCTCAGCCAGGAATTGGCCCAGGCCAAGGAAGAGAACGACAGCCTGCAGTTGTCGCTGATGGAGCAGGAAGAGAAGCACGGCGCCACCGCCGCACGCATCCAGGCCCTGGTCGAGCGCGCCAGCGCCGGTGTCGTGAACGCATGAGACTGCAAGCGCAGCCGGTCAACGTCGTGTCCATCCTCGGCAACGACTATTCGCTGAAGGCCCCCGCGGGCCAGGAAGACACCCTGAACCAGGCCGTGCGCATGCTCAATGTCGCCCTGGCCGAGACCAAGCGCCAGTTCCCGACCCTGATCGGCGACAAGCTACTGGTGCTGGCCGCCCTGAACCTGTGCTCCAAGCAGATCGAACTGCAGCGTGAGCACGACCGCACCCTCGAGCGTACCCAGGCGCAGATCGACGCCACCGTCGATGCCATCAGCCGGACCATCGGCGACCAGTAAAGCGCTCAAGCATCCCCTGTGGGAGCGGGTTTACCCGCGAAGACGTCGGTGAAGCCACCCTCGTCTTCGCGGGTAAACCCGCTCCCACAGTCGTTTGGTACTGTCGCAGATCACTGGAATAACTGGATACTTAAGTGTATACACTTCCCGAAAAACAATAATGATCGGGGAGTGGAACATGCGCATCTGGCGGCGGAGCATCCAGTGGCAACTGATCGCAAGCATGGGCGCCGCCCTGCTGGCGAGCATTCTGGTGGTGGTGGCGATCTACACGATGGCGCTCAACCGCCTCACCGAACGCTACCTGGTGGATACCGCGCTGCCGGCCAGCGTCGAGGCAATGCGCAACGATATCGAGCGCATGCTCGGCCAGCCGCTGGTGGCGGCGGCTGATATCGCCGGCAACACCCTCCTGCGTGACTGGTTGGCCGCTGGTGAAGCCCCGGCCGAGCTGCCGCGTTTCATCGAGTACCTGGACGCGGCCAAGCAGCGCAACCATGCCTTCACCACCCTGTTCGCCTCGACCGTCAGCGGCCACTACTACAACGAGAAGGGGCTGGACCGCACCCTCAGCCGCGCCAATCCCAAGGACTCGTGGTTCTACGGCTACATCGACAGTGGCGCCGAGCGTTTCATCAACATCGATATCGACGGCTCGACCGGCGAGTTGGCGCTGTTCATCGACTATCGGGTCGAGAAGGACGGCCAGTTGGTCGGCGTGGCCGGCATGGGCCTGCGCATGACCGAACTGTCGAAGCTGATCCACGACTTCAGCTTCGGCGAGCACGGCAAAGTGTTCCTGGTGCGCAATGACGGCTTGATCCAGGTCCATCCCGACCAGCAATACAGTGGCAAGCGCCAACTTGCCGAGCAGTTGGACGCCGAGGCGGCCAAGGCTGTGCTGGTTGGCGGCGAAGGTTTGCGCAGCAGCCGTTTCCAGCGCGATGGCGAAGACTACCTGGCCCTTGGCCTGCCTCTGCGTGACCTGAATTGGACCCTGGTGGCCGAAGTGCCGGAGGCCGAGATCTACGCCCAGGCGCGTCAGGCCATCTGGCAGACCTGCCTGATCGGCGGTGGCGTGGCACTGCTGTCGTTGTTGCTGGTGGTGCTGCTGGCCCGTGGCTTGGTGCGACCGATTCGCCAGGTCACCGCGGCACTGGTGCAGATCGGCGGTGGCGCGGGTGACCTCAGCCATCGTCTTGACGATTCGCGCCAGGATGAGCTGGGCGACCTGGCCCGGGGCTTCAACCGTTTCCTCGACAGCCAGCGTGGCCTGATCGGTGAAGTGCTGCGCACCACCGAACGCCTGCATTTTTCGGTAGAGCAGGTGACCCAGGTAGTGGACAACACCGCCGAACGCTCGGGCCGCCAGCAGGAAATGACCGAGATGGTCGCCACCGCCGTGCATGAGATGGGCCTGACCGTGCAGGACATCGCCCAGAACGCCGGCTCCGCCGCCCACGCCTCGCAGTCGGCGCGCGACGAGGCGTTGCAGGCGCGGGAGGTGGTACGCCGTTCCATCCACAACATCGAAGGCATGTCCGGGGAGATCGGCCGGGCTGCCGAGGCGGTGACGCGACTGGCGGACGAAGTCGCCTCGATCGACGAAGTGCTGGCGGTGATCCGCAGTATTTCCGAGCAGACCAACCTGCTGGCGCTCAACGCCGCCATCGAGGCGGCGCGGGCTGGAGAGATGGGCCGGGGCTTCGCCGTGGTGGCCGACGAAGTGCGGACCCTGGCGCGGCGGACCCAGGTGTCCACCGATGAAGTGCAGCAGATGATCCAGCGTCTCAAGCACGGCGCGGGCACGGCGGTGGCGTCGATGCAGGCGGGTCAGCAGGCGACCGGCAACGGAGTCGAATCGAGCCAGCGCACCGGGGCATCGCTGGGGGCGATCACCGATCAGGTCGAGCGCATCAGCGGGATGAACGAGCAGGTGGCCACGGCGACCGAGGAGCAGTCGGCGGTGACCGAGGAGATCAACCGCACGGTGCAGGGGATTTCCGACCTGGCGCGGCAGACGGCCAGCGAAGTGCAGGGGTGTCGCGAGGAGTGCCAGGCGCTGCGTGGATTGGCCGATGACCTGGCGCGGCAGATGGGCGGGTTCAGGCTTTAATCGGTGCTGGATTCTTCGCGGGTAAACCCGCTCCCACAGGTTGTTCACTGCCCTTGTGGGAGCGGGTTTACCCGCGAATGCGATCGGTCAGGCGCCGAAGATGGCGCGGATATCCGCCGCCAGCTGACGCACGCGTGTTTCCTCGGTATCCCACGAGCACATGAACCGTGCGCCACCGCTGCCAATGAAGGTGTAGAAACGCCAGCCCTTGTTGCGCAGCGCCTCCAGCGCATGCTCCGGCATCTGCAGGAACACCCCGTTGGCCTCCACCGGGAACATCAGTTCCACGCCCGGCAAGTCACTCACCAGTGATGCCAAGAGCTGCGCGCAGTGGTTGGCATGCTGGCCATGGCGCAACCAGGCGCCGTCCTCCAGCAGCCCGACCCACGGCGCGGACAGGAAGCGCATCTTCGACGCCAGCTGCCCGGCCTGCTTGCAGCGGTAGTCGAAGTCCTCGGCCAGGTCGCGGTTGAAGAACAGGATCGCCTCGCCCACCGCCATGCCGTTCTTGGTGCCGCCGAAGCACAGCACGTCGACGCCGGCCTTCCAGGTCAGCTCGGCCGGCGAGCAGCCGAGGAAGGCGCAGGCATTGCTGAAGCGCGCGCCATCCATGTGCAGGTTCAGGCCCAGTTCCTTGCAGGTGGCGCTGATCGCCTTGAGCTCGTCGGGGCGGTACACCGTGCCCACTTCGGTGGCCTGGGTGATGGTCACCACGCGCGGCTTGGGGTAGTGGATGTCCTGGCGCTTGAGGGCCACTTCGCGAATCGACTGGGGTGTCAGCTTGCCGTTGACGCTGGCGGCGGTCAGCAGCTTGGAGCCGTTGGAGAAGAACTCCGGCGCGCCGCATTCGTCGGTCTCGACGTGGGCGGTCTCGGAGCAGATCACGCTGTGGTAGCTCTGGCACAGCGAGGCCAGGGCCAGGGAGTTGGCGGCGGTGCCGTTGAAGGCGAAGAACACCTCGCAGTCGGTCTCGAACAGCTTGCGGAAGTATTCCGAGGCGCGTTCGGTCCATTGGTCGTCGCCATAGGCGCGGTCGTGGCCGTGGTTGGCCTTTTCCATGGCGGCCCAGGCTTCGGGGCAGATGCCGGAATAGTTGTCGCTGGCGAATTGTTGGTTGTTGTCGGTCATGACGCCTGTCCTTTTGTACGACGCAGGATCGCACTGTAAACCATCGATTTGGCGGTTGCCTATACAGGCTGTTTGACCCGGATGCAGCCTTGTGGGAGCGGGCTTGCCCCGCGATTGCGCCAGCCCTGCCAATGGTTTTACCCGCACCACCGTCATCGCGGGGCAAGCCCGCTCCCACAAGGCCCCAGCATGGCGCTTTCAGCCAATGTCGTAAACGCGCCATTGCAAGGCGCGCGCAGGCATCTGTACCGCCGTGCCCGGTCATACCATCGCCGCAAAGGGTGGGAAAACCCTCACCAGACAAGAAACGATCGCTGCCGGGAGATACACGATGTTCAGCAAGCAAGACCAGATCCAGGGTTATGACGACGCACTGCTGGCGGCGATGAATGCCGAGGAACAGCGCCAGGAAGATCACATCGAGCTGATCGCCTCGGAGAACTACACCAGCAAGCGCGTGATGCAGGCCCAGGGCAGCGGCCTGACCAACAAGTACGCCGAGGGCTACCCAGGCAAGCGCTACTACGGTGGCTGCGAGCATGTGGACAAGGTCGAAGCCCTGGCCATCGAGCGCGCCAAGCAACTGTTCGGCGCCGACTACGCCAACGTTCAGCCGCACTCCGGTTCTTCAGCCAACAGCGCCGTCTACCTCGCCCTGCTGCAGGCCGGCGATACCATCCTGGGCATGAGCCTGGCCCACGGCGGCCACCTGACCCACGGCGCCAAGGTGTCGTCCTCGGGCAAGCTGTACAACGCTGTTCAATACGGCATCGACACCACCACGGGCCTGATCGACTACGACGAAGTCGAGCGCCTGGCCCTCGAGCACAAACCGAAGATGATCGTCGCCGGTTTCTCGGCCTACTCGAAGACCCTCGATTTCCCACGTTTCCGTCAGATTGCCGACAAGGTCGGCGCGCTGCTGTTCGTCGACATGGCCCACGTCGCTGGCCTGGTCGCCGCCGGCCTGTACCCGAACCCGATCCCCTTTGCCGACGTGGTCACCACCACGACCCACAAGACCCTGCGCGGCCCGCGTGGTGGCCTGATCCTGGCCAAGAGCAACGAAGAGATCGAGAAGAAGCTCAACGCTGCCGTGTTCCCCGGCGCCCAGGGCGGCCCGCTGATGCACGTGATCGCCGCCAAGGCGGTGTGCTTCAAGGAAGCACTGGAGCCTGAGTTCAAGAGCTACCAGAAACAAGTCATCGAAAACGCCCAGGCCATGGCCCAGGTGTTCATCGAACGTGGCTACGACGTGGTCTCCGGCGGCACCGACAACCACTTGTTCCTGGTCAGCCTGATCCGCCAGGGCCTGACCGGCAAGGACGCCGACGCCGCCCTTGGCCGCGCCCATATCACCGTCAACAAGAACGCCGTGCCCAACGACCCGCAGTCGCCGTTCGTCACCTCCGGCCTGCGCATCGGCACCCCGGCCGTCACCACCCGTGGCTTCAAGGTCGCCCAGTGCGTGGCGCTGGCCGGCTGGATCTGCGATGTGCTGGACAACCTGGGCGACGCCGATGTCGAGGCCGATGTGGCCAAGAACGTCGCCGCGCTGTGCGCCGACTTCCCGGTCTACCGCTGAGTGGAGCAGAACACCATGCAACGTTATTCGGGCTTCGGCCTCTTCAAGCACTCCCTCAGCCATCACGAGAACTGGCAGCGCATGTGGCGCACGCCGACGCCGAAGAAAGTCTACGACGTGGTCATCGTCGGCGGTGGCGGCCATGGTCTGGCCACGGCCTACTACCTGGCCAAGGAACATGGCATCACCAATGTGGCGGTGGTCGAGAAGGGCTACCTGGGCGGCGGCAACACCGCTCGCAACACCACCATCGTGCGTTCCAACTACCTGTGGGACGAGTCGGCGCACCTGTACGAACACGCCATGAAGCTGTGGGAAGGGCTGTCCCAGGACATCAACTACAACGTGATGTTCTCCCAGCGCGGCGTCTACAACCTGTGCCACACCCTGCAGGACATCCGCGACTCCGAGCGTCGGGTCAACGCCAACCGCCTCAACGGCGTGGACGGCGAGCTGATTCGCACCGAGCAGGTCGCGGCCGAGATCCCCTACCTGGACTGCTCGAAGAACACCCGCTACCCGATCCTCGGCGCCACCGTGCAACGGCGTGGCGGCGTGGCCCGTCACGACGCCGTGGCCTGGGGCTTCGCCCGTGCCGCCGACGCCCTGGGCGTGGACCTGATCCAGCAGACCGAGGTGATTGGCTTTCGTAAAGAGAACGGCGCCGTGATCGGTGTCGAGACCAACAAGGGCTTCATCGGCGCCAAGCGCGTCGGCGTGGTCACCGCCGGCAACTCCGGGCACATGGCCAAGCTGGCCGGTTTCCGCCTGCCGCTGGAGTCGCACCCGCTGCAGGCCCTGGTATCCGAGCCGATCAAGCCGATCATCGACAGTGTGATCATGTCCAACGCCGTGCATGGCTACATCAGCCAGTCCGACAAGGGCGACCTGGTGATCGGCGCCGGTATCGACGGCTGGGTCGGCTACGGCCAGCGCGGTTCCTACCCGATCATCGAGCACACCCTGCAGGCGATCGTCGAGATGTTCCCGATCCTCTCCCGCGTGCGCATGAACCGCCAGTGGGGCGGCATCGTCGACACCACCCCCGACGCCTGCCCGATCATCTCCAAGACCCCGGTGAAGAACATGTTCTTCAATTGCGGCTGGGGCACTGGCGGCTTCAAGGCCACTCCCGGCTCGGGCAACGTGTTCGCCGCGAGCCTGGCCAAGGGCGAGATGCACCCATTGGCCGCGCCTTTCTCCATCGACCGTTTCTACAACGGTGCGCTGATCGACGAACACGGCGCCGCTGCCGTCGCCCACTGACCCGGAGACAACCGTCATGTTGCAAATCTTCTGTCCCCACTGCGGCGAGCTGCGCTCCGAGGAAGAGTTCCACGCATCGGGCCAGGCGCACATCGCCCGCCCGCTGGACCCGAATGCCTGCTCCGACGAGGAGTGGGGCACCTATATGTTCTTCCGCGACAACCCGCGCGGCATCCACCACGAGCTGTGGGATCACGTCGCCGGTTGCCGCCAGTACTTCAACGTCACCCGCGACACCGTGACCTACGAGATCCTGGAAACCTACAAGATCGGCGAGAAGCCGCAGGTCACCGCCGCCTCGAAACAGAGCACCGCGCCAGCGACCGCCAAGGGCCAAGGGGAAAAAGTATGAGCCAGACCTATCGCCTCGCCAGCGGCGGCCGTATCGACCGCAGCAAGGTGCTGAACTTCAGCTTCAACGGCAAGACCTACCAGGGCTATGCCGGCGACACCCTGGCCGCCGCGCTGCTGGCCAACGGCGTCGACATCGTCGGGCGCAGCTTCAAGTACTCGCGTCCGCGCGGGATCATCGCCGCCGGCACCGAAGAGCCGAATGCCATCCTGCAGATCGGCTCCAGCGAAGCCACTCAGATTCCCAACGTGCGCGCCACCCAGCAGGCCCTGTATGCAGGCCTGGTGGCCAACAGCACCAACGGCTGGCCGAACGTCAACAACGACATGATGGGCATCATCGGCAAGGTCGGCGGCAACATGATGCCGCCCGGGTTCTACTACAAGACCTTCATGTATCCCAAGTCGTTCTGGATGACCTACGAGAAGTACATCCGCAAGGCGGCGGGCCTCGGCCGTGCGCCGCTGCAGAACGATCCGGACAGCTACGACTACATGAACCAGCACTGCGACGTGCTGATCGTCGGCGCCGGCCCTGCCGGCCTGGCCGCCGCCCTGGCCGCCGCGCGCAGCGGTGCCCGGGTGATCCTCGCCGACGAGCAGGAAGAGTTCGGCGGCAGCCTGCTGGACACCCGCGAGACCCTCGACGGCAAACCGGCCGCCGAATGGGTCAGCGCTGCGGTGGCCGAGCTGGAAAGCCTGCCGGAGGTCACTCTGCTGCCACGCAGCACGGTCAACGGCTACCACGACCATAACTTCCTCACCATCCATGAGCGTCTCACCGACCACCTAGGCGACCGTGCGCCGATTGGCCAGGTGCGCCAGCGTGTGCATCGCGTCCGTGCCAACCGTGTGGTGCTGGCTGCCGGCGCCCATGAGCGTCCGCTGGTGTACGGCAACAACGACCTGCCGGGCAACATGCTCGCTGGTGCCGTATCAACCTACGTGCGCCGCTACGGCGTGGCCCCGGGCCGCAAGCTGGTGCTGTCGACCAACAACGACCACGCCTATCGCGCCGCGTTGGACTGGCACGATGCCGGTTTGCAGGTGGTCGCCATCGCCGACGCCCGCCACAATCCGCGTGGTTCGCTGGTCGAAGAGGCCCGCGCAAAAGGCATCCGTATTCTCACCTCCAGCGCGGTGATCGAGGCCAAGGGCAGCAAGCACGTCACCGGCGCCCGCGTGGCCGCCATCGATGTGCAGGCGCACAAGGTCACCAGCCCTGGCGAAACCCTCGAGTGCGACCTGATCGCGACTTCCGGTGGCTACAGCCCGGTGGTTCACTTGGCCTCGCACCTGGGCGGTCGCCCGGTATGGCGTGAGGATATCCTTGGCTTCGTGCCGGGCGATGCCCCACAGAAACGTGTCTGTGTCGGTGGCGTGAACGGCGTCTACGCCCTGGGCGATGTGATCGCCGATGGCTTCGAAGGCGGCGTGCGCGCGGCCACCGAGGCCGGCTTCAAGGCCAGCGCCGGCACCCTGCCGAAAACCCTGGCGCGCAAGGAAGAGGCCACCGTGGCGCTGTTCCAGGTGCCCCACGACAAGGGCACCGCCCGTGCGCCCAAGCAGTTCGTCGACCAGCAGAACGACGTCACCGCGGCTGCCATCGAACTGGCCACCCGCGAGGGCTTCGAGTCGGTCGAGCACGTCAAGCGCTACACTGCCCTGGGCTTCGGCACCGACCAGGGCAAGCTGGGCAACATCAACGGCCTGGCCATCGCCGCCCGTTCGCTCGGGATCGGCATCCCGGAAATGGGCACCACCATGTTCCGCCCCAACTACACGCCGGTGACCTTCGGCGCGGTGGCGGGCCGGCACTGCGGCCACCTGTTCGAGCCGGTGCGCTTCACCGCCCTGCATGCCTGGCACCTCAAGAACGGCGCCGAGTTCGAGGACGTTGGCCAGTGGAAGCGCCCGTGGTACTTCCCCAAGCCCGGCGAAGACATCCATGCCGCCGTGGCCCGCGAATGCAAGGCCGTGCGTGACAGCGTCGGCCTGCTGGACGCCTCGACCCTGGGCAAGATCGACATCCAGGGCCCGGACGCCCGCGAGTTCCTCAACCGCATCTACACCAACGCCTGGACCAAGCTCGACGTGGGCAAGGCCCGCTACGGGCTGATGTGCAAGGAAGACGGCATGGTCTTCGACGACGGCGTCACCGCCTGCGTCGGCGACAACCACTTCATCATGACCACCACCACCGGTGGCGCCGCCCGCGTGCTGCAATGGCTGGAGCTGTACCACCAGACCGAATGGCCGGAGATGAAGGTGTACTTCACCTCGGTCACCGACCACTGGGCGACCATGACCCTGTCCGGCCCCAACAGCCGCAAGCTGCTGGCCGACGTCAGCGACATCGACCTGGACAAGGAAGGCTTCCCGTTCATGAGCTGGAAGGAAGGCCTGGTCGGCGGCGTGCCGGCGCGGGTGTTCCGCATCTCGTTCACCGGCGAGCTGTCGTACGAGATCAACGTCCAGGCCAACTACGCCATGGGCGTGCTGGAGCAGATCGTCGAGGCCGGCAAGAAGTACAACCTGACCCCGTATGGCACCGAGACCATGCACGTGCTGCGCGCCGAGAAGGGCTTCATCATCGTCGGCCAGGACACCGATGGTTCGATGACCCCGGACGACCTCAACATGAGCTGGTGCGTGGGCCGCAACAAGCCATTCTCGTGGATCGGCCTGCGTGGCATGAACCGCGAGGACACCGTGCGCGAGAACCGCAAGCAGCTGGTGGGCCTCAAGCCTGTGGACCCGAACGTGTGGCTGCCCGAGGGTGCCCAGCTGGTGTTCGATCCGAAGCAGCCGATCCCGATGGACATGGTCGGCCACGTCACCTCCAGCTATGCGGCCAACTCCCTGGGCTATTCGTTCGCCATGGGCGTGGTCAAGGGTGGTCTCAAGCGCATGGGCGAGCGGGTGTATTCGCCGCAGGCCGACGGCAGCGTGATCGAGGCCGAGATCGTGTCTTCGGTGTTCTTCGATCCGAAGGGCGAGCGGCAGAACGTCTAAGGCTTCCGGCTGGTAACGCCGGACCCTGTGGGAGCGGGTTCACCCGCGAATGCGATGTTGGCTGTACCGCCGCATTCGCGGGTAAACCCGCTCCCACAGGTTCGGTGTCGCTCTGACCCACAGAATTCAAGGCAGGTAAGAAATGAGCGCTATCAACGTCTTCCAGCAAAACCCAGGCTCTGACGCCAAGGCCCAGTCGCCGCTGCACCACGCCGACCTGGCCAGCCTGGTCGGCAAGGGCCGCAAGAATGCAGGCGTGACCCTGCGCGAGAAGAAATTCCTCGGCCACCTGACCATTCGTGGCAACGGCCACGACCAGGCCTTCGCCGGCGGCGTGCACAAGGCCCTGGGCCTGGAGCTGCCGGTGGCCCTGACCGTGGTCGCCAACGGCGAGATGTCGCTGCAGTGGATGGGCCCGGACGAGTGGCTGCTGATCGTGCCCGGCGGCCAGGAGTTCGCCGTCGAGCAGAAACTGCGCGATGCCCTCGACGGCCAGCATATCCAGGTGGTCAACGTCAGCGGCGGGCAGACCCTGCTCGAATTGAGCGGCCCCAACGTGCGCGACGTGCTGATGAAGTCCACCAGCTATGATGTGCATCCGAACAACTTCCCGGTCGGCAAGGCCGTCGGCACGGTGTTCGCCAAGTCGCAACTGGTGATCCGCCGCACCGCCGAGGACACCTGGGAACTGGTGATTCGTCGCAGCTTCTCCGATTACTGGTGGTTGTGGCTGCAGGACGCGTCGGCCGAGTACGGCCTGGCCATCGAAGCATAAGGAGCAACAACATGAGTCGGGCACCGGACACCTGGATTCTCACTGCCGACTGCCCGAGCATGCTCGGCACGGTCGATGTGGTGACGCGTCATCTCTACGAGCAGCGCTGCTACGTCACCGAGCACCATTCCTTCGATGACCGGCTGTCGGGGCGGTTCTTCATTCGCGTGGAGTTCCGCGTGCCGGATGGCTTCGACGAAGATGCCTTCCGTGCAGGGCTGGCCGAGCGCAGCGAGGCCTTCGGCATGGCCTTCGAGCTGGTCGCGCCGAATCACCGCCCCAAGGTGGTGATCATGGTGTCCAAGGCCGACCATTGCCTGAATGACCTTTTGTATCGCCAGCGCATTGGCCAACTGGCCATGGACGTGGTCGCGGTGGTGTCCAACCACCCCGACCTCGAACCGTTGGCGCACTGGCACAAGATTCCCTACTACCACTTCGCTCTCGACCCCAACGACAAGCCGGCGCAGGAGCGCAAGGTAGTGCAGGTGATCGAGCAGACCGGCGCGGAGCTGGTGATCCTCGCCCGCTACATGCAGGTGCTGTCGCCGGAGCTGTGCCGCAGGCTCGATGGCTGGGCGATCAACATCCATCACTCGCTGCTGCCCGGGTTCAAGGGCGCCAAGCCGTATCACCAGGCCTACAACAAGGGCGTGAAGATGGTTGGCGCCACCGCGCACTACATCAACAACGACCTGGACGAAGGGCCGATCATCGCCCAGGGCGTCGAGGTGGTGGACCATGCCCACTATCCCGAGGACCTGATCGCCAAGGGGCGCGATATCGAATGCCTGACCCTGGCGCGGGCTGTTGGTTATCACATTGAGCGGCGGGTGTTCCTCAACGCCAATCGGACTGTGGTGCTTTGACATTGGGGCTGCTTTGCAGCCCATCGCGACACAAGGCCGCTCCTACAGGATTGCGCTGTCCCCTGTAGGAGCGGCCTTGTGTCGCGAAAGGGCCGCACAGCGGCCCCGGCTTTTGGCCTGCCGTGAACAGGTATCTGCCTGTCGCATCCAGTCACCGCCCCACCGCCCATCCAGCCCACAATCCCCTTCATCCAGTAACACAGGCCGCCCACGGACGGCGGCGCTTTCCACCACCGCTGCATAAATACAAATCAAGCGAGGTAAGAGCATGTCTGGTAACCGTGGAGTGGTGTATCTCGGCGCGGGCAAGGTCGAGGTGCAGAAGATCGACTACCCCAAGATGCAGGACCCGCGCGGCAACAAGATCGAGCACGGGGTCATCCTCAAGGTGGTCTCCACCAACATCTGCGGCTCCGACCAGCACATGGTCCGTGGCCGTACCACTGCCCAGGTCGGCCTGGTCCTGGGCCACGAAATCACCGGTGAAATCGTCGAGATGGGGCGTGATGTCGAACGCCTGAAAATCGGCGACCTGGTGTCGGTACCCTTCAACGTCGCCTGCGGCCGCTGCCGCTCCTGCAAAGAGATGCACACCGGCGTCTGCCTCACCGTCAACCCGGCCCGCGCCGGTGGCGCCTACGGCTACGTCGACATGGGCGACTGGACCGGCGGCCAGGCCGAGTACGTGCTGGTGCCCTACGCCGACTTCAACCTGCTGAAACTGCCGGACCGCGACAAGGCCATGGAGAAGATCCGCGACTTGACCTGCCTTTCCGACATCCTGCCGACCGGCTACCACGGCGCCGTCACCGCTGGTGTCGGCCCGGGCAGCACGGTCTATGTCGCCGGTGCCGGCCCGGTCGGCCTGGCCGCCGCTGCTTCCGCGCGCTTGCTGGGCGCCGCCTGCGTGATCGTCGGCGACCTCAACCCGGCCCGCCTGGCCCACGCCAAGGCCCAAGGCTTCGAGGTGGTCGATCTGTCCAAGGACACGCCTTTGCATGAGCAGATCGTCGACATCCTTGGCGAGCCGGAAGTGGACTGCGCCGTCGACGCGGTTGGCTTCGAGGCCCGCGGTCACGGCCATGAAGGCGCCAAGCACGAGGCCCCGGCCACCGTGCTCAACTCGTTGATGCAGGTGACCCGCGTGGCCGGCAAGATCGGTATCCCCGGCCTGTACGTGACCGAAGACCCGGGTGCGGTGGATGCCGCCGCCAAGATCGGTGCGCTGAGCATCCGTTTCGGCCTGGGCTGGGCCAAGTCGCACAGCTTCCACACCGGCCAGACCCCGACCATGAAATACAACCGCCAACTGATGCAGGCGATCATGTGGGATCGCATCAACATTGCCGAGGTGGTGGGCGTGCAGGTGATCAGCCTGGATCAGGCACCGGAAGGCTATGGTGAGTTCGACGCGGGCGTGCCGAAGAAATTCGTGATCGACCCGCACAAGACCTTCAGCGCGGCGTGATGGCCAGCCCTTCGCGGGAAAGCCCGCGAAGGGCTCTGGCGGTGATTGGGCCGGAACAAAGTGCCGCACTCCCAGTCCAACCCTCGTTTCCCGGCCATTCCGGCCGACGAGGTCCCTTCCGATGAAAGCACTCACCCTGGCAACCCTGATGACCCTGGCCGCAAGCCCGGTGTTCGCCTTCAACCTCAACGATGTCGCCAATGCGGTCTCCGCCACGCAGAACCCGAGCGGTCAGGTGCAGGCCCCTGCGGCGCAGGCCAACCTGCTCAATACCTTGGGCAGCGAGCTGAAGATCACCCCGGAACAGGCCATTGGTGGGGCGGGAGCGATGCTCGGGCTGGCGCGCAACAACCTCAGTGGCGATGACTATGGGCAACTGACCAAGGCCGTGCCGGGGCTGGACCTGCTCTCCGGCAACAATGCCCTGGGTGGGTTGGGCGGCCTGGGGCAGTTGCTGGGCAAAGACAAGAACAGTTCGGCCCTGAGCAATGCCCTGGGCGGTGAGGTGGAGAATCGCAACGACCTGGATAACGCCTTCAAGGCGCTGGGCATGGATACCGGGATGATCGGCCAGTTCGCGCCGTTGATCCTGCAGTACCTGGGGCAGCAGGGGATCGCCGGATCGCTGCTGCAGAACCTGGGAAGCTTGTGGAATACCCCTGCGCCGTTGAGCCAGCCATCGGTCTGAGCGCCCTACACACGGCACTGTAGGAGCGGCCTTGTGTCGCGAAAGGGCCGCTCCTACAGGGACCGCGAAATCCTGTAGGCGCGGGCCTGCCTGCGATTAGGCCATTGGCTTCAACGCATCTCGGCGCGCAACTCCTCGATCCGCTGGTCCTTGTCCAGCCACAGCTGGTTGACCCAGGCCTGCACCGTCTGGCGGAACGCCGGATCGCTCTCGTAATCGCCTTCGCTTAGCGCCGGGTCCAGCTCACGCACGCGAATGTCGATGATCACCCGGCTGATGCTGCCATTGAGCAGGTCCCAGAACCCCGGCGCCTTGTCGCCGGGATAGACGATGGTCACGTCGAGCAGTGCATCCAGCTGCTCGCCCAGCGCCGCCAGCACGAAGGCCACGCCGCCGGCCTTGGGCTTGAGCAGGTGGCGGTAGGGCGACTGCTGTTGCTCGCGCTTGGCCTCGGTGAAGCGGGTGCCTTCCAGGTAGTTGACCACGGTCACCGGCTGGCGCTTGAACAGCTCGCAGGCGGCCTTGGTGATTTCCAGGTCCTTGCCCTTGAGTTCCGGGTGCTTGTCGAGGAACGCCTTGCTGTAGCGCTTCATGAACGGGTAGTCCAGCCCCCACCAGGCCAGCCCCAGCAGCGGCACCCAGATCAGCTCTTTCTTGAGGAAGAACTTGAAGAACGGCACCCGGCGATTGAGGCTTTCGATCAGCGCGGGGATGTCGACCCAGGTCTGGTGGTTGCTGACGCACAGGTATGAAGTGTCCTTGCGCAGCGTGTCGACGCCGCGGATGTCCCATTGGGTGGGGATGCACAGGGCGAAGATGACTTTGTCGATCTCCGACCAGGTTTCGGCGACCCACATCACCGCAGCCGATGCGTAGTCGCGGCCACGGCCCGGCAGCACCAGCTTGAGCAGGGCGAAGACCAGCAGCGGACCGATCAGCACCAGGGTGTTGAGCAGCAGCAGGGTGAGGGTGAGGATGCCGGTCAGCAGGCGACGCATAAAGGAGACTCTTGTTGTCGGAAGGAAACGGTTGGCAATGATAAGCAGGGCGACGGCCTACGCCAAACGTCGTACGTCCATTAACTGGGACAAATGTTTCACATTGTGTTGTTTACCCTGTGACAACGAACCTATCCTGCCTGCCTGGTCTAAGCACTGACCCCTCTCAAGGAAGCCCGCATTGTGAAACCCCTGCTTGCCCTGCTGTCCCTTCTGGCGCTGCCGGTGATGGCCGCGGAACCGACGCTTTATGGCCGTTACGAGAACATCGCGCTGCCGGAGATCGGTGAAACCCTCAAGGCCAAGATGGACACCGGTGCCTATACCGCGTCGCTGTCGGCCAAGGATATCGAGCTGTTCAGCCGTGATGGCGAGGACTGGGTGCGTTTCCGCCTGGCGACCAAGGATGCCGATGGCAAGGTCTACGAGCACAAGCTGGCGCGCATCAGCAAGATCAAGAATCGCGCCGACGAGGAAGACGAAGGCGATGTACCCGAGCTGTCGCGGCGCCCGGTGGTGGACCTGGAGCTGTGCCTGGGCGATGTGAAGCGTACCGTGGAGGTCAACCTGGTGGACCGCAGCAGTTTCAACTACCCGTTGCTGGTGGGCGCCAAGGCCCTGCGCGAGTTCAAGGCGGCGGTGAATCCGGCGAAGAAGTTCACCGCGGGCAAGCCTGACTGCTGATTCGCCAGCTACAAGCTGCAAGCTGCAAGAAACAGCGGATCGGTGTAAGTTGCCACGATCCGTTTTCACTTGCAGCTTGCAGCTTGAGGCTTGCCGCTCAGATGCCCCACATCCTCATCGTCGAAGACGAAGCCGCCATCGCCGACACCCTGATCTACGCCCTGCAGGCTGACGGCCACAGCACCGACTGGGTGACCCTCGGCAGCGCCGCCGTAGAGCAGCAGCGTCTGTGCCCGGCTGACCTGGTGATCCTCGACATCGGCCTGCCCGATATCAGCGGTTTTGAAACCTGTCGCCAACTGCGCCGCTTCAGCGAGGTGCCGGTGATGTTCCTCAGCGCCCGTGACGCCGAGATCGATCGCGTGCTGGGCCTGGAAATCGGCGCCGACGACTATGTGGTCAAGCCCTTCAGCCCGCGCGAAGTGGCGGCGCGGGTGCGGGCGATCCTCAAGCGCATGGCGCCGCGCGCCGAGCCCGCCGAACCGCTGGCGTTCCAGGTCGACACCCTGGCCATGCGCATCGTCTATCGCGGTCAGCCGCTGGCGCTGACCCGCCATGAGTTCCGCCTGCTGCAATGCCTGCTCGAGCAACCGCGCCGGGTGTTCAGCCGCGAGCAATTGCTCGATGGCCTGGGCGTGGCCTCGGACGTGGGCTACGAGCGCACCATCGACAGCCATATCAAGAGCCTGCGCGCCAAGCTGCGTCAGGTCGCGACCGACGCCGAGCCGATCCAGACCCACCGCGGCCTGGGCTACAGCTACAGCCCGGATCACGCCTGATGCGCCTGGGCATTCGCATCTTCCTGGTGTACTTCCTGTTCGTCGGGCTGGCCGGGTATTTTTTGCTCAATACCGTGCGCGAGCAGATTCGCCCGGTGGTGCGCCAGGCTTCGGAAGAGACGCTGGTGGACACCGCCAACCTGCTGGCGGAGATCCTGCGCGACGATCTCAGGCACGGCACCTTGAACCAGAGCCGGCTGTCGCACGTCCTGCAGTCCTACGGCGAGCGCCGACCGAGCGCACAGATCTGGGGCCTGGCCAAGACCCAGGTCAGCCACCGCATCTACGTGACCGATGCCAAGGGCATCGTGCTGCTCGACTCCACCGGCCAGGACCTGGGCAAGGACTACTCGCGCTGGAACGATGTCTACCTCACCCTGCGCGGCCAGTACGGCGCGCGCTCGACGCGCAGCGATCCGGAGGATGAAAACACCTCGGTCATGCACGTGGCGGCGCCGATCCTCGACGCCGGCAAGGTCATCGGCGTGGTCACCGTGGCCAAGCCCAACAGCTCGCTGCAGCCGTACATCGACCGTTCCGAGCGGCGCCTGCTGACGCTCGGGGTGGGGCTGATCGTGCTCGGCCTGCTGGTCGGCGCGGCTTTGTCGTGGTGGCTGACCCGGTCGTTGCGGCGCCTGACCCACTACGCCGAGGCCGTCAGCGCCGGCGAGCGCGCCGCCTTGCCGCACTACAAGGGCGGCGAGCTGCTGCAACTGGCCACGGCGGTGGAGCGCATGCGCACGCAACTGGAGGGCAAGGCCTACGTCGAACGCTACGTGCATACCTTGACCCACGAACTGAAGAGCCCGCTGGCGGCGATCCGCGGCGCCTCGGAGCTGCTCCAGGGCGAGATGCCCGCCGAGCAGCGGGCGCGCTTCGCCGGCAACATCGAGCGCGAGAGCGAGCGTTTGCAGCAGATGATCGAGCGCCTGCTCAACCTGGCCCGTGTCGAACAGATGCAGGCACTGGAGGATGAGCAACAGGTGGCGTTGGCAGCGTTGGTCGACGAGCTGCTGCTGGGCCATGCGGCACGGATAGAAAGCAGCGGCTTGCGAGTGCGCCAGCGGCTGCCGGAGGGGACACGACTGCTGTGCGACCCGTTCCTGATGCGTCAGGCGCTGGCCAATCTGCTGGACAACGCCCTGGATTTCACGCCACCCGGTGGCGCGCTGCTGTTCGAACTGGAGCGGGCGGGGGAGCGGGTGGCGCTGAGCCTGTTCAACGAAGGGCAGGCCATTCCCGGCTATGCCATCGGCCGGGTCGCCGAACGTTTCTACTCCTTGCCAAGGCCAGGCTCCGGACGCAAGAGCACGGGCCTGGGGCTGAACTTCGTCGCCGAAGTCATGCAACTGCACGGCGGGGCGCTGGCGGTCGACAACGTCGACGGTGGCGTGCGGGTCAGGCTGTGGCTGCCGGCGCGGCGCTTCGGCTGAGCGCTCAGGCGGCCTTGGCGGGCAGTCGGCTCAGGTGCAGGGCCACCAGCAAGGCCAGCGCCAGCAGGCTGCCGATGAACAGGCCGATACCGTTCCAGCCGGCCTGGTGCCAGAACACGCCGCCCGCCGTGCCGGCGACGCTCGAACCTGCGTAGTAGCAGAACAGGTACAGCGATGACGCCTGGCCCTTGGCCTTGAGCGCGCGGCGGCCGATCCAGCTGCTGGCCACCGAATGCGCGCCGAAGAAGCCGAAGGTGAATACCAGCATGCCGACGATGACCAGCGCCAGCGGGCTGGCAAGGGTCAGCAGCAGGCCCGCGGCCATCACCAGGATGCTGGCCCAGAACACCTTGCGCCGGCCCAGCTTGTCGGCCAGGGCACCGACCTGCGCCGAGCTGTAGATGCCCGAGAGATACACCACCGACAGCAACCCGACCAGTGCCTGGTTCATGTGGTACGGCTCGGCCAGCAGGCGGTAGCCGATGTAGTTGAACAGGGTGACGAAGGCGCCCATCAGCAAGAAGGCCTCGAGGAACAGCCAGGGCAGCCCGGCATCCCTGAAGTGCATGACGAAACCGTCGAGCAGGCTGCGCGGGTTCAGTGGCTGGGGGCGGAAGTTGCGCGACTCGGGCAGTACCTTCCAGAACACCAGGGCCGCCACCAGGGCTAGCGCGCCAATGACCAGCATCGCCGTGTGCCAGCTGACGAAGTCGATCAGCACCCCGGTGATCAGCCGGCCGCTCATGCCGCCGATGGCATTGCCGCCGATGTACAGGCCCATGGCCAGGCCGATGTGCTGCGGATGGATTTCCTCGCTGAGGTAGGTCATCGCCACCGCCGCCAGGCCGCTCAATGACAGGCCGACCAGCGCGCGGCTGGCCAGCACCAGTTGCCAGGTCGGCATCACGGCGCTGGCCAGGGTGGCCAGGGCGGCGCAAAGCAAGGCGAAGACCATCACCGGCTTGCGCCCGATGCGATCGGAGATCGGCCCGGTGACCAGCAGGCCGAAGGCGAGCATGGCGGTCGAGACCGACAGCACCAGGCTGCTCTGCGCGGCATTGATGGCGAACTCCTGGGACAGCAGCGGCATCATCGGCTGCACGCAGTACAGCAGGGCGAAGGTGGCGAAGCCGCCGCTGAACAGGGCCAGCACGGTCTTGATGAAGGCGGGGCTGCCCTTTTCGATCCAGATGTCGCCCAGGATGGGCTCGGGTTCGGCGGGCAGGGGGGCTACGGCGGATCTCACGGAAGGGTACCTCGGGCACGGGGCCGGTGCTGCGATGGGAAAAAGCATATAGCTGGCTAATAATTAGATCCAATATATTGTTCGACCTGTTTGATAGGTTTTACGACTTGATTGGAGCCCATCATGGAGCTGCGTCACCTGCGCTATTTCATCGCCGTGGCCGAGGAGTTGCATTTCGGTCGGGCCGCCCAGCAACTGGGCATTTCACAACCACCCTTGAGCCAGCAGATCCAGGCGCTTGAGCAGGAGCTGGGGGCGCGCCTGTTCGAGCGCACCAACCGTCGCGTGGAGCTCAGCGAAGCCGGACGGCTGTTCCTCGACGAAGCGCGCCTGGTGCTGGCGCAGGTGGACAAGGCCGCCGACGTGGCGCGCCGCGCGCAACTGGGCGAGCTGGGCGAGATGAAGATCGGCTTCACCTCGTCGGCGCCGTTCACCTCGAAGATTCCCAAGGCGTTGCACGCGTTTCGCCAGCGCTTCCCGGCGGTGCATCTGAACCTGCGGGAAATGAGCAGCCGCGAGGTGGCCGAGGCGGTGCTCGACGAGTCGATCGAAGTGGGGCTGATGCGGCCCATGCCGCTGCCGGAGGGGCTGCTGGTCACCGAGCTGTTGCGCGAACCGCTGGTGGCGGTGATCAACGCCTCGCACCCATTGGCGCAAGGCAGCGAACAGGGTCTGTACATGCAGGCGTTGGCCGACGAGCCGTTCGTGTTCTTTCCGCGCAGCTACGGCAGCGGCCTGCATGCGCAGTTGCTGAGCCTGGCGCGCGCGGCCGGGTTCAGCCCGCATTTCGCCCAGGAGGCGGGCGAGGCGATGACCATCATCGGCCTGGTGTCGGCGGGGCTTGGGGTCTCGGTGCTGCCGGCGTCGTTCCAGCGCATGCGCATCGATGGCGTGGTGTACCGCACGCTGCTGGATGAGGCGGCGGTCACGGCGGTGTGGCTGGTGCAGCGTGAACGTGGCGGGTCGGCGATGGCCAAGGCTTTCGCCGAATTGCTGACGGGGCAGGTGGGCGGCCAGTAGGCGCGCGGCCAGTGCCGACGCTTTCGCGGGTAAACCCGCTCCCACAGGGATCGCGTGTGACTCATGGTCAGCGCGCTCGCTGCGGGAGCGGGTTTACCCGCGAAGCAAGATGGCTCACTTGAGGGCGGTGCCCTGCTGCGTGAGGTTCTGCGTATAGGCGTTGTTCAGCTGCTGCACGATGGCGCGATCCAGGTTGTACACCCAGCGGTTGTAGTTGCGGTGGATCTTGCCGTCCTTGTAGCCCAGCTCGCGGCTGTCGCGGTAGGCGATGCGGAACTGGCTCGGGCTGTAGTGGATGTCCACGGCGGCGTAGAAGGTGTTGCGCACGGTGATGTCGGCCTGGATCAGGCTGGGGCCGACATTGCGCGCGGTCCAGCCGCGCTCGGCGATGGCCTTGAGGATCGCCTGCTGCACCTGCGCCTGGCTGTAGTTGTGGTTGGCGGTCAGCTGCTCGGCCGGGTTGAGTACCGGCTTCGAGGTGCAGCCGGCCAGGCCGGTCAGTGCCAGGCCCAGGGCCGCGGCGCGAATCAATGGGGACATTCCTTGCTCTCCAGTCAGGGTGGTGGTGTCAGGGCCAGCGGCGGAAGATCAGCGAAGTGTTGACGCCGCCGAAGGCGAAGTTGTTGTTCATCACATGCTCGTGGCTCATGCCGCGGAATTCGCCGCGCAGGTAGTCCAGCTCGCCACAGCGTGGGTCGATGTCATCGAGGTTGAGGGTGTGCGCGTAGCGGTCGCTGTTCATCATCTCGATGCTGAACCACGACTCCAGCGCGCCGCAGGCGCCCAGGGTATGGCCGAGGAAGCTCTTCTGCGAGCTGATCGGCATGCCCGGTCCGAACAGGCTGCTGGTGGCCAGGGTCTCGGCGATGTCGCCCTGCTCGGTGGCGGTGCCGTGGCCGTTGACGTAGCCGATCGCCTCGGGCGGCAGGGCGGCATCCTCCAGCGCCAGCTCCATGGCCCGGCGCATGGTGGCCTGTTCGGGACGGGTGGTGTGCTGGCCATCGGCGTTGCTGCCGAAACCGACGATCTCGGCGTGGATTCGCGCGCCGCGCGCCAGCGCGTGTTCCAGTTCCTCGAGCACCAGCATGCCGCCACCCTCGCCGATCACCAGCCCGTCCCGGCCACTGTCGTACGGGCGGGGGCTCAGGTGCGGGGTGTCGTTCTTCAGGCTGGTGGCGTACAGCGCGTCGAACACCATCGCCTCGGTGGGGCACAGTTCTTCGGCGCCGCCGGCGAGCATCAGCGGCAGGCGGCCGTACTTGATCGCCTCGTAGGCGTAGCCGATGCCCTGGCTGCCGCTGGTGCAGGCGCTGGAGGTGGGGATCAGGCGCCCGGTGAGGCCGAAGAAGATGCTGATGTTGGCGGCGGTGGTGTGCGGCATCATGCGCACGTAGGAGTTGGCGTTGAGGCCGTCGGCCACCGAGTTGAGCAGCATGTTGCCGAACGCCTTGATCTCGTCGGTGCTGCCGGTGGAGGAGCCACAGGCCACGCCCATGCGCCCGTCGCGAATGCTCGGGTCGTCGAGCAGGCCGGCGTCGGCCAGGGCGCGCTCGGCGGCGGCCACCGCCAGGCGCGATACCCGGCCCATGCTGCGCAGCTGCTTGCGGGTCCAGTGGCCGGGCACCTGGAAGTCATCGATCGGCCCGGCCAGGCGTGTGTTCAGTTCCTCGAACCGGTCCCACTCGTGCATGCGGCGGATGCCGCTGCGCTGGCCGGCGAAATGCCCGGCGATGGTGGCCCAGTCGTTGCCCAGGGCGGTGAGGCCGGCCATGCCGGTAACCACGACGCGACGCATCAGCACAGCCCTCCGTTGACCGCCAGCACCTGGCGGGTGATATAGGCCGCCTCGGGCGACATCAGGAAATTCACCGCGCCCGCCACTTCTTCGGGCGTGCCCATGCGTCCGGCCGGGATCATCTTCAGCAGCTCGTCGACCGGCACATGCTCGTCGAGCATGGC
The DNA here is from genome assembly GCF_054788395.1 of Pseudomonas sp. microsymbiont 2. Lineage (NCBI taxonomy): Bacteria > Pseudomonadati > Pseudomonadota > Gammaproteobacteria > Pseudomonadales > Pseudomonadaceae > Pseudomonas > Pseudomonas sp. microsymbiont 2. The sequence continues at coordinate 5,484,602 of NZ_CM139112.1, read as the reverse complement.
GGTGTCGATCAGCCCGGGAGCCACGCAGTTGACGGTGATGCGGCGCTTGCCCAGCTCGATGGCCAGGGCCTTGGCGGCGCCGATCAGGCCGGCCTTGGAGGCGCTGTAGTTGACCTGGCCACGGTTGCCGATCAGCCCCGACACCGAGGTGATGCAGACGATGCGCCCCGGTGCGCGGCGGCGGATCATCGGCATGCTCAGTGGCTGCAGCACGTTGTAGAAACCGTCGAGGTTGGTGCGCATGACCTGGTCCCAGTCTTCGTCGCTGAGCGCCGGGAAGGCGCCATCGCGAGTCAGGCCGGCGTTGCACACCACGCCGTAGTAGGCGCCGTGGGTCTCGACATCGGCTTCGAGCACGGCCCGGCAGGCGGCGCGGTCGGCCACGTCGAACTGCAGTACCCGTGCCTGGCGGCCCAGCGCCCGGATTTCGACGGCCACGGCATCGGCCTCGGCGCGGCCGCTGCGGCAATGCAGCACCAGGTCGAAACCGGCGCGGGCCAGGCGCAGGGCAATGGCCCGGCCGATGCCTCGGCTCGAGCCGGTGACCAGGATGGTGTCAGTCATGGGAGGGCTCCTCTGGGTCCGCCTCGGCCAGGTAGCTGGCCACTTGCGGTGGGCGGTAGACATTCAGGCGGGCGCTGGCATGGATGCCGGGGCCGCGCAGGTGGCATTCGAACACGCCCATGCCGTTCTCGTCTTCGAGCGAGCGCAGGGCGTGGATGTGCAGTTCGCTGCCGACCGGGAAGTGCTCGACATCGCATTCGTACTTGCGGGTACCCAGCAGGAAGCCCAGCTCCACCGGTTGGCCGTTGCGACGGGCGCGGCAGCCGGCATAGGCGGCCACGCTCTGGGCCATCAGCTCGACGCCCAGCCAGGCCGGCAGGCTGCCGTCGGCGCGATTGAACAGGCCGCCAGGGCGCACCGTGGCACGGGTGTGGATCTGCTCCTGATCGCAACTGTCGATCCGCTCGATCAGGATCATGTCGCCGGCGTGGGGCAGCAGTTCGGCCAATGGCCAGGGGATCATGGGGTGTCTCCGAGAATCAGGCTGACGTTGTTGCCGCCGAAGGCGAACGAATTGCTCATCAATCGGCGTGGCCGCCGCGGGTCGAGGCGCTGGTTGCCGTCGACCAGGGCCAGGGCCGGCAGCTGCGGATCGCGCTGGCCGTCCCAGATGTGCGGTGGCAGCAGGCCCTGTGGGTTGTGCCCGCTCAGGCTCAGCCAGCAGAAGGCCGCTTCCAGGGCGCCGGCGGCGCCGAGGGTGTGGCCGGTCATCGGCTTGCTCGACGAGCAGGGCAGCGTGCTGCCGAACAGGCTGTGCACGGCCAGGCTCTCCATGGCGTCGTTGTGCGGCGTGGCGGTGCCGTGCAGGTTCAGGTAGTCGATCTGCGTCGGCGCGAGGCCGGCATTGTCCAGTGCTTTGCCCATGCACTGCAAGGCGCCGGCGCCGGTCGGGTCCGGCGCGGAAATATGGTGCGCATCGGAGCTGGCGCCGGCGCCGAGCAGGGCGATGGAGGGGCCTTGGCGGTTGCGTTCGCGGGTCATCAGGAACAGCGCCGCGGCCTCACCGATGTTGATGCCGTCGCGATTGACCGAGAACGGGTTGCAGCGTTGCTCGCTCACCGCTTCCAAGGCACTGAAGCCGTTCAGGGTCAGGCCGCACAGGCTGTCCACGCCACCGCACAGCACCGCGTCGCACAGCCCTTGTTCCAGCAGGCGGCGGGCGCTGAGCAGGGCCCGGCCGCTGGAGGTGCAGGCGGTGGAGATCACATAGGCCGGGCCGCTCAGTTGCAGCCAGTCGGCGAGGAAATTGGCCGGCGCGCTCAGCTCTTGCTGGTCGTAGCGATAGTGTTCGGGGAACTGCCCGACCTGCAGGTAATGGGCGATGCCCGCGCTGGCTTCGGCGATGCCAGAGGTACTGGTGCCGAGAATGACCGCGATGCGCTGTGGGCCATGCTCGGCGATGGCCTGGCGAATGGCCGGCTCGATCTGCAGCGCGGCGCTGTACAGCAGCTGGTTGTTGCGGCTTTGCCGGTCGGCCAGCGGCAGCGTCGGCAGCTCGCCGCTCACTGCGCCGACCGGGGGTTGGCGTCCGGGGATCCAGCCAGCCTGGTGGCGCATGCCGGAGCAATCGCCGGCGAACAGGCGGGCAGCCACTTCGGCCTGGCTGCGGCCGAGGGCGCAGACCAGGCCCAGGGCATTGAGATAGGCGGTCATGGCGTGGTCTCGCTGGGCAGTGGGTCGATTACATAGCGCAGGCCCTGGCCCAGGTTCAAGTCGAAGCGGTCGCTGGCCCGATAGGTGACCTGCCAGCGGTCGTCGAGCCAGCGCCGCTCGCCTTGCTGGCGGGCCTGCGGATACAGCTGTGGCAATTGCCTGGCCGGGGTCAGGGCGAACAAGATGGCGGCGAACAGCTCGCGGGCCTCGGGGTTGGGCGGCAGCAGGCCGTCGGCCTGCCAGCGCTGGCCATCGAGCAACTGGCGGGCCTGGGGGATGCCCAGCAGGTCCAGCAGCGACCAGCGCAGGCGGTCCTCTTCACGCTGGATCACCAGCAGCCAGTCCTGGCGCTGCCCGGCCTGCTCGCGGGCCACATGCAGTTGCTGCGGCAGGGTCAGTGCCGGCAGTTGCGCGGGCAGCGGCGTGCGCGCGGCGCAGGCGCCGAGCAGCAGGCACAGGGTCATCGCCAGCAGTGCTTTCATGCGGGCTCCAGGGGCTTGCGCGCCACCACGTTGACCAGCGTCTCCTCACGCTGGCCGACCGCTGGCGGCTTGCGCAGGCCGAGACGTTCGAGCAGGCCGAAATCCTTGGCCCGGCTCCACCACAGGTAGGGGTACGAGACGTTTTGCGGGCCGAACTCGAAGCCTTGCTCGCGGAGCATCTGCAAGTAGCCTTCGGCGCTCTTCTGCACGTGCATGGGGTGGCGGAAGAACCAGCGGATCACCCAGGTGTCGATGTAGGCCTCGGTGGACTCGGCGAACAGCAGGTAGCCACCGGGCTTGAGCACGCGATGGAACTCGGCCAAGGCCTTTTCCTGCTCGACCAGGTGGTGGAAGGTCTGGTGGCAGAACAGGATGTCGACGCTGGCATCCGGGTACTGCAAGTGGGCGCAGTCGCTGCCCTGCAGCTCCACCTCGATGCCCAGGCGTCCGGCTTCGGCGGCGCTGAGCTCGAGGCTGTGCGGGTCGGCGTCGGTGCCGAGCAGGCGCGACGGAGCGAACACCCGGTGCAGGTGCTTGAACGACTTGCCCTGGCCGCAGCCGGCATCGAGCAGCACCGGGGCCTGGGGCGGTTCGCCGTCGAACAGGCGACGCAGGTCGTCGATGGCCACGCGCAGCACGTGGTGCTGCCAGGTGTGGCTGCTGAGGAAGCGAAAACCAATACGGGTTTCCTCGACATAGGTGTCGCTCAGGTAGGGCTGCTGGCTCATGCCGGTTCCCTCGCGCACAGTTCGGCCAGGGTGCGCAGGCGCCGCCGGGGCTCGGCGACGAATGGGTTGCGGTTGTCCCAGGCGTAGCCGGCGAGGATCGAGCTGATCATGGCGCGGATCTCCGGCGAGCTGCCGGGGTGGTAGATCACGTCCTGGAAGCCGCCGTCGTACCAGCCCTCCACATACACCCGGAAGGTGTCGACGCCGCGCTTGAGCGGTTCGGCGAACTCGCGCTGCCAGTCCACCGCTTCACCCAGCAGCTGGCGGTGCAGCACGCCGGCGGCCATGCTCGCCGAGCGCATGGCGATGGTCACGCCCGAGGAGAACACCGGATCGAGGAACTCGGCGGCGTTGCCGAGCAGGGCGAAGCCGTTGCCATGCAGGCATTTGACGTTGGCCGAGTAGCCGCCGATGGTGCGCGCCGGGGTGTCCCACACCGCGTTGGCCAGGACCTTGGACAGGCTCGGGGTCTGCGCGACGAAGTGTTTCAGGCACAAGTCCAGGTCGGACGGCGCCTCGGCGAAGCGTTCGGCGGCGGCGACTACGCCCAGCGAGGTGCGGCCATCGCTGAACGGGATGGTCCAGAACCAGATATCGCGGTGTGCGGGGTGGGTGGTGATGAGGATCTTGTCGCGGTCGAAGCCGGGATGGTCGATGCGGTCCTCGACATGGGTGAACACCGCCTGGCGCACTGGGAAGTTCGACGGCGCCTCCAGGTCGAGCAGGCGGGGCAGCACCCGGCCATAGCCACTGGCATCGAGCACGAAGGTGGCCTGCACCTGGTACTCGCTGCCATCTTCGCGGCGCACGCGCAGCAGGGGCTGCGCGCCGCTCATGTCGGCGCTGACGATCTCCTGCTGGTAGCGGATCTCCACGCCCTGGGCCTCGGCCTGGTCGGCCAGCAGCTGGTCGAAGCGCGCACGCTGGACCTGGAAGGTGCTCGGCTTGCCCTGGGTGAAGGTCTGGCCGAAGTCGAAGTGCGTGTATTCGTCGCCCCAGGCGAAGGCCGCGCCGTTCTTGTGCTGGAAGCCCGCGGCCTGCAAGGCCTCGAGCATGCCGGCTTCCTCGACGAAGTCGAGGCAGTGCGACAGCAGGCTCTCGCCGATGGAGAAGCGCGGAAAACGCTGGCGTTCGATGATCAGCACGTCATGGCCCTGGCGCTTGAGCAGCGCGGCGGCGATGGCGCCGGACGGGCCGGCACCGATCACCAGGACCTGGCGTTGTTGCAGTTCAGTGTTCGGCATGAGGCCTCCTTGCCGGGGAAACAGATGTAAGGGGTAGACGGTGCAGGCCCGCCAGCGCGGGCATCAGGGTGGCGACCAGGCTCATCAGCATCAGCGCGAAGTACAGCGCCGGACTGATCAGCTGCTGGGACAGCAGCAGGTTGAGAAAGACGATTTCGCTGAGGCCGCGGATGTTCAGCAGCAGGCTTTCACGCCATTTGCTGGCGCCGGCGAACGACGGCGCCGCCCAGCTCAGGCCGAGCCAGTTGCCGAGCAGCTTGCTGAAGATCGGCAGCGCCAGCAGCGCCGCCAGCTGCCAGGTGTCGAAGCCCTGCAAGGCATGGTGCGCGTCGATCTGCACCACACCGTAGGTGAGGATCAGCGGCACCGCGAAGCCCTGTTGCAGGCGGCGGCTCCAGGCCTCGGACAGTGGCAGGCGCACCGGCACTTCGAGCCACGCCAGGCACCCCAGGTAGCCGATGCCGAAGATCAGGGCATTGAGCTTGTAGTGTTCGGCGCCGAACAGCAGTAGCAGGAACAGCAGGCCGTAGGCCTTCGGCGCGCGCAGGCCGAGGGCGTATAGCGGCAACGGCAGCAGCGCCGCCAGCAGTGGCAGCGCCAGGCTGGCGGGCTGCAGGCTGCCCTGGCCAAGGCCCAGCAGCAGCCAGCACGCCAGGTCGATCAGGATCGCCGCCTGCAGCAGACGGCGGCTGGCGCTGGGCGGGTAGTCGATGGCGCGCAGGTACAGGTACAGCACCGGGATCGCGGTGATGGCGAACACCAGGCCCAGGGCCAGCGCGCTCACCCCGCCCAGGTCGAGCAGCCACACCGCGCAGCCCAGGCCGCAGGCGAACGGCACCAGGAAGCTGGGCAGGGCGAGCTTCAGCGCCTCGCGGTCGGGGCGCAGTTCCACCACGTCGCCGAGGATATGCCCCAGCAGCAGGGCGAAACTGCAGCCGTAGAGGATCTTCAGCCAGGCCGGGGCCACCAGCGCGGGACCATCGATTTGCCAGTACGGCTCGATCCACAGGAGCATGAGCACCGGCAGCACCAGGGTCGCCAGCAGCAACTGGCTGACGATCGGGATCAGCCCCAGGCGCTTGCCCAGGGCGCTGGCCAGCGCATACAGCGCCAAGGCCAGGGCCCAGAAGGACAGGACGGTCATGGTTGCTCGTGCGCTCCATCGCCAGAGGCGGCCCAGGGCGCCAGGAGGAAACTGAAGGCCAGGCCCAGGCTCACCGCCAGGCCGAAGTTGCTCACCGCCGGGGTGCTGGACAGTGCCAGCAGGCCGAACGACAGCCAGGTGGTGAGGGCGGCGAGCAGGGTGCCAAGCAGGCTGACCGCGGCGCCGCCGATGCGCTCGTGCATGAGGATCGCGTAGTCGACGCTGATGGCGGTCACCAGCAGCAGGCCGAACAGGCTGAACAGGGTCAGTGGCTGACCGAGCCAGCCTAGGCTGGCCAGGCTGCACAGCGCCGCCAGCAGTGGCAGGGCGACGATGCGCAGCGAGCCGCGCAGGCCGAACGGCAGCACCAGCAGCACCAGGATCAGCGCGCAGGACAATAGCTTGAGTTCGGCGGCGCTGACCTGGGTGGCGGCGAACAGCTGGTTCAGCTCGCCGAGCCGATCCACCAGCTGGACGCCCTCCAGGTCATCGACCTGCAGGCGCAGCAGGGCCGCGTCGGCCTGGCCTTGCAGGCTGACGATCGCCGCCACGCCATCGCCGTCCTGGCCCAGCCACAAAGGGCGCCAGGCTTCGCCGAGCGGGCCGGCCAGCACCTGGTCGATGGTTTGCGTGGGCAACTGATCCAGCCGCGCGAGTTCTGCGTCCAGGGCGGCCTGGGGGACACCCAGGGCCAGCAGCGGTTGCCAGTGCGCGGGCAGGTTGGCCAGTGCCTGGCGCGTGCGCGCCTGTTCGGCCGGGCTGGCGATGAGCTGGCCGAGGCTCATGTAGCCCTTGAGCTTGTCCAGGTCGCGCAGCTCGCCGAGCTTGACCGACAGCGCTTGCAGGCGTTCGAGCAGCTGTTGCTGGTCGGCGCCGCGCACCAGGTAGAACTGGCTGGTGGGCTGATAACCGGTGATGCGCGCCACCGCCTGCGCCTCTTCGAGCAACTGAGGCGGGCTACCGACCCATTGGCGAATGTCGTTGTGGGTCTCGAGGCGCCACAGGCCGGTCGCGCAGAACGCCAGCAGCAGCGCCAGCAGCGCGCCACTCGGCACCTTGCGCAGCAGGCGCTGGCGCCAGCCGGTGAGGGTTTTGGCGACCCGCAGCGGCCATTGCGCCGGGCGCAGTTCGACGCCGCCCAGCAGCGCCGGCAGCAGGCACACCGCGCACAGGTAGGCGCCGACCAGGCCGGCGGCGGAGAAGGCGGCGATCTGGGTCAGCGCCGGGAACGGCGTGAAGGCCAGCGCCAGGTAGCCGATGCAGCTGGTGGCCAGGCTCAGGCTCATGCCCGGCAGGGTCAGGCGTACCGCGGGCCAGCTGCGCCAGGGCCGCAGGCTCCAGCTTTTCGACAGGTAGTGCAGGGGATAGTCCACCGCCACGCCGATCAGGCTGGAACCCAGGACCAGGGTCATTACATGCATCTGGCCGAACAGCGCCACGCACACCACCGAGCCGAACAGCATGCCCACCAGGACCGGGACGAAGGCCAGCAGCACGCGCCAGCGGCGAAAGGCCAGCAGCAACAGCAGGAGAATGCCCAGGGTGGCGCCACCGCCGACCCAGGTGATCTCGCGGCTGGCCTGCTGTTGGCCGGCGGCGGCGTGCAGCAGGCCGCTGGCCGCCAGCAGCCGCGCGCCTTGCTGTTCGGCCTGCGCGCGGCCATCGGCCAGCAGCCCGGCCACCTGCAGCGGTAACTGCAGGTCGAAGGCATTGCCCAGCGTGCGGGCGCGCAGCAGTACCCAGTGGCGACCGTCGGCCTCGGCGACCAGGGCGCCGCTGGCGGTGTCCAGGGTGACGTTGGCAGGCTTGGGCTGGCTGTTCTGGATGCGCCCGGTCAGGCCCAGCCAGTCGTCCTGGCTCGGCACCAGGCTGAAGCCGGCGAAGGGATCGAACAGGCTCTGCACGCGCTGCTCGACGAACGCGTCGGGCTGATCGCGCAGCTGCTGGCGATCCGCTGTCGAGAGCATTGCCAGACGCCCCTGGAGCAACTGTTCGCGCACGGCGCCAAGGTCGGTCTGCACGCTCCACTGGACTTTTTCGAACAGCCCGCTGGCCTGCCACTGGCCGGCCAGCCGCTCGGCCAGCGCCAAGGCCTGCTGGCGATCGGCATGGCCGACCAGTACCAGCAGTTCGCGGTTGAGCGGTTCCTGCATGCGCTGCTCGGCGCGCTCCACCAGCGGGTCATGGGTGGCGCCGGGGACCAGGGTCATCAGGTCGGCCGACAGCGGCGCGCCGCGATGCCATTGCCAGCCGGCGACGGCGAGCATGACCAGCAACAGGGCCAGGAACAGGCGGGGCAACAGACGTTCAGTCGGCAAAGTCGCTGCGCTCCGCATCGCTCAGCGCTGGGGCGCCGCTGCTTTCGGGCAGACGCAGCACGGTGCTGTCGCCCTGGGTTTCGCTCAGCTCGATGCGTTCGACGAAGCGCCCGCCACTGATGTCGATGCGCTCGAACACTTGCTTGAGCAGCAGTGAGCGGGGCGTCAGGCGCAACTGCCAGTGCGTCGCGTCGCCCGTCAGGTTCAGCTCGAAGTCGCGTTGCAGGCCGCTGCTGTCACCCTGCAGCACGGCGAAGAACAGGCGGTTCTGCTGGGCCCCGGCACTGTGGCTGGGCAAGGTCTGCCAGCCGCTCGGGTCGCGGCGGGCGATGCCGTCGGCGTCGATGCGGTAGTCCTGGCGCAGCGGGGTTTGCAGCAGCCAGAGCAAGCCATGGTCGCGGGCCAGGACGAAGCGGCCTTTGCTCAGCAGCGGCTGGGGCAGGGCGCGCAGGTGTTTCTCCTGGATGAACGGGCCTTTGACCACGGCGGGTTCGCTGAGCTGCTTTTGCAGGTCGTCGAGGGTGAAGGCCTGGGCCAGGGGGCTGATGAGCAGCAGCAACAGGGTGAGCAATGCCGGGACCTTCGCGGGTAAACCCGCTCCCACAGGTTTTGCGCTGCCTGTGGGAGCGGGTTTACCCGCGAAGAGGCCGGCAATGCCAACGCAGAGACCGTGGCTCATGGCAGCACCTTGGCGACGGCATCGAGCATCGCCTGGGGCGAGGCCAGCTGCATCTCGCCGCTTTCGATATGCACCGCCACCTGCACGGTGCTGGCACGGGTCATGCGCTCACCGGTGGTGGCGTCGCTGATCAGGTAGTGGATCTTCAGGCGATTCTCCCACTCCACCAGGCTGGCGCGCACGGTCAGGCGCTGGCCAAAGGTGGCGCCGCGGATGTAGCGCAGCTGCAGGTCGATCACTGGCCACGCGTAGCCGCTGGCCTGCATCCGCCGGTAGTCGTGCTCCAGGCGGTCGAGCAGCGCGCAGCGGGCGACTTCCAGGTACTTGACGTAGTGGCCGTGCCAGACGATGTGCATGCTGTCGACGTCGAAGAACGGGACGACGATCTCGCTGTCGACGTGGAACACCCCGGGGTTACGCATGCAGCCTCCAGTGGCGCTGGCCGATGCGTGCCAGGCACAGGCGCAGGTCGTGTTCCAGGGCGCGGTCCTCGGTGACCGGCGCGAAATCCACCAGCAAGGCCGCATGCATCTGCGCCAGGGCCGGTGGCAGGGCGTGCGCGTCGGCCAGGCGCTGGCGCAGCCAGACACCCTGGTTGGCGGCCAGCAAGGTAGCGGCGGCGACCTGTTCGGTCAGTTCCAGCACGCGCAGGGCATCGCGGGCGGCGATGGTGCCCATGCTGACCTTGTCCTGGTTGTGGCACTCGGTGGAACGGGAGAACACGCTGGCTGGCATGGTCTGCTTGAGCGCCTCGGCGGTCCAGGCGCTGGCGCCGATCTGCACGGCCTTGAAGCCGTGGTTGAGCATGGCACGCTCGGGGGCGGCGCCGGACAGGTTGCTCGGCAGGCCGTGGTTGTAGCGCACGTCCACCAGCAGCGCGAGCTGGCGATCGAGCAGGTCGGCGACGTTGGCCACCAGGGTCTTCAGGCTGTCCATGGCGAAGGCGATGTGTCCGCCGTAGAAGTGCCCGCCGTGCAGCACGCGCTCGGCGTCGCCGTCGATGATCGGGTTGTCGTTGGCGCTGTTCAGCTCGGTCTCGATGAAGCCGCGCAGCCAGCCCAGGCTGTCGGCCAGCACGCCCAGCACATGGGGCGCGCAGCGCAGCGAGTAGCGGTCCTGCAGGCGGTGCAGGGGTGGCAGCGGGGCATCGATGGCCAGGTCCTGGCGCAGCCAGGCGGCAACCTGGGTCTGGCCGGGGTGTGGCTTGGCGGCGAACAGGCGCTCGTCGAAATGCTCCGGGTTGCCCTGCAGGGCGATGACGTTGAGCGCGGTGATGCGCGTCGCCAGCTTGAGCAGGTAGTCGGCGCGGGCGTAGGCCAGGCAGGCCAGGCCGGTCATCACCGCGGTACCGTTCATCAGCGCCAGGGCCTCCTTGGGCCGCAGCACCAGCGGTTGCCAGCCCAGTTCGCGGTGTACGTCAGCGCTGCTGCGCCGCTCGCCGCGGTACATCACCTCGCGCTCGCCGGACAGCGTGGCGGCCACGTACGACAGCGGCGTCAGGTCGCCGCTGGCGCCCACCGAGCCTTCCTCGGGGATCAGCGGCAGGATGTCGTGTTCGAGGAACTGCTGCAGGCGCTCCAGCAGCACCAGGCGCACCCCCGACACGCCGTGGCTCAGCGAGCGCAGGCGGGCGGCGAGCACGGCGCGGGTGGCGGCGGCGTCGAGCAGCTTGCCCAGGCCGCAGCCATGGAAGGTGTAGAGGTGGCGCGGCAGGGCCTCGACGTGCTCCAGCGGCACGGCGACCACGCAGGAGTCGCCGTAGCCGGTGGTCACGCCGTAGATCACCCCTTCCTTGTCGAGCAGGGTGTCGAGGAAGCGCGCGCCGCGTTCGATGCGCTCGCGGTAGGCGGTGTCGCCGTCCAGCCGTGCCGAGGCCCGGCGCTCGGCCAGGGCGAGGACGTCTTCGATCGCGAGCGGCGACTCGCCGAAGGTTACAGGCTCATGCGGATGCATCGTCATCGGTCTTCCAGAAAGGGTAGAAATTGAACCACTGCAAGGGCGCCTGGCTGCAGTAGTGGCCCAGGCGCTGGGCATAGCGCGCCGCCCACTCGGCGATCACCTGGTCGCGCTGGCCGCGCCGCCACTGCACGCGCTCGGCGAAGGGTTCGAGGGTGACCCGGTAGCGACCCTGGTGCTTGAGGCAGAACAGCAGGTTGAGCGGGCATTCGAGCATGCCGGCCAGCAGCCACGGGCCTTGCGGGAAGGCGGCCGGGTGGCCGAGGAAGTCCACCTCGACCGTGCGCGCGCCGTGCAGGGGCACGCGGTCGCCGGCGATGGCCAGCCACTCGCCGCGCTCCAGGCGCTCGGACAGCTGCAGCATGACCGCCGGATCCAGCTCGCTGACCTGGATCAGGCGCAGGTTGCTCGCCCCGGCCTCGCCCAGCAGGCGATTGAAGCGCTCGGCGTGGCGGGTGTGCACCAGCACGTTCATGGTCACCTGTTCGCCGAGCTCGGCCAGGGCGCGACACACCTCGAGGTTGCCCAGGTGCGCGCCCACCAGCATCTGGCCGCGCGCGCCGCGCAGCTGCTGGCGCAGTTGCGCCGGGTCGTCGATCTCGATGTCTTCCAGGCGCAGTTTGCCGTTCCACACGTCGAGCTTGTCCAGCAGCGCCTCGGCAAAGGCCATGAACTGGCGGAACACTCGCCACTGGCCGGGCATCGGCGTCTGTCCGCCATTCCACTGGGCGAGCCGTTGCTGGTACTGCCAGGCACTGCGCCGGGCGCGACGACCGAACAGGAAGAAATAGCCGACGATGGCATGGATCAGCGGGCTGAGCAGGCGTCGGCCGAGCAGGCGCACCAGGGTGGCGGTCAGCTTCATCAGCCAGAAGCTGCCGCGCTCCTGGTGCTCGGCCCAGTGCCTGGACTGCTGGCTCATGCGCGCCACCTGCGCCAGAGGATCAGCGGCGCGCGCAGGAGCATGCCGAAGAACAGCTTGGCGTGCATCTTGGAGATCAGCGCGTTGTCGTGGAACAGGCGAAAGTGCGACAGGCCGTCCTGCGGGTAGTGGACCCGGGTCGGCAGCCAGTGCATCGGCTGGTTGCGCCAGGCCAGGCGCACGAGGATTTCCGGATCGAAATCCATGCGCCGACCGAGGGCGACGCTGTCGATCAGCGCCAGGGTCGCGGGCAACGGATAGACCCGGAAGCCGCACATGGAGTCGGGGATCTGCAGCGACAGGCTGTTGATCCAGACCCAGACGTGGGTCAGGTAGCGTGCGTACAGGCGGCCCTTGGGCACGCTGGCGTCGTACTGCGGATAGCCGCACACCAGCGCCTGCGGGGACGCCTGCGATTGTTCCAGGAAGCGGCTGACGTCGGCCAGGTCGTGCTGGCCATCGGCATCCACCTGCAGGGCATGGCTGAAGCCCAGGCGCGCGGCTTCGCGCAGCCCGGCCATGACCGCGCCGCCCTTGCCCTGGTTGACCGCGAGGGTGACCAGATGCACATCGGCCTGTGCCGCCAGCTGCCCCAGTACCTGGGCGCAGGCCGGGTGGCTGGCGTCGTCGACCAGCACGCAGGGCAGGCCGGCACGGCGCAGGTCGGCGACCACGGCGGGCAACGCCTGTTCGTGGTTGTACACCGGGATCACGGCGCAGGGCTTATGCACTCGCCACCTCCAGCAGGATTCGACCACTGGAGCAGGGCTGCCCGGCGTAGGTGTAGGCGAAGTACAGCTTGCCGCGTTCGCGGTCGAAGCGCAGGGTCAGGGTCAGCTCGTCGCCGGGGCGCACCAGCTGCTGGAACTTGAGCACTTCCATGCCGGCGAAACGGCCCTGTATGCCAAGCCGCTCGCCAGCCAGGGCGATGGCCCAGTCGACCTGCACCACGCCTGGCAACACGGGCGTGCGCGGGAAGTGGCCGGTGAAGCAGGCCAGGTCCACCGGCACGGCCAGGCGCAGATGCGTCTCGTCCTGTTCGTGCCGTAGCTCCAGCACCTCCGGTGCCAGGTTGCGCGGGGCGAGCAGCAGCGCCTGGAGGGTGGCCTGTGGCAGTTTGCCCTGGGCGTTGAGCGGCATTTGTCGCACCAGCCGCCAGCGCCTCGGCAGGGCCAGGGCTTCGCAGTGTTCGGCCATGTGCGCGCGCAGGCCCTGCACCAGCGCCCGGCGTCCCTGGTTGCGCAGGGCATGCAGGCCGCTCGGCGAGAGCACCAGCACGGCCCCGAGGTAGGCGCGGCCTTCCTCGATCATGCCCAGGCGCGCTTCGCCGACCCAGGCGTGGGCGCCCAGGACGTGCTCCAGCATGGGCAGGGACACGCGTTTTTCCTCCAGCTTGACGATGCGATCGAGGCGACCGAGCAGGCGCAAGCGCCCATCCTCGGTCAATTCGGCGGCATCGGCGCTCTGCTCGACATGGCCGTCGGGCAGGTAGGGCGAGGCGATGCGCAGGGCGCCGTGTGCGTCCAGGCTCAGGCGGACGTCGGCGAACGGCTGCCACAGCGCTTCGCCCTGGCGCCAGGCGATGCCCCCGGTCTCCGAGCTGCCGAGGATTTCCGTGGGCCACTGGCCAAGGCGCTGGTGCAGGCGCTCGGCGGCGTCGGCGGGCAGTTCGCCGCCGGAGGAGAATACCTTGCGCACGGGTTGCAGGGCCGGCCAGTCGAGGTTGTCGCCCATGCGCTTGAGCAGCGCCGGGCTGGCCACCCAGGCGAATACCGGGTGCTCACGGCTGGCGCGTTGCAGGTCCTCGGGGAAGGGCAGTTGGCGGCGCTCGAAACCGCGCCCGGCGCACAGCGGCCAGAGCACGCGGAACAGCAGGCCGTAGATATGCTGGGTGGCGACGCTGCCAATGATCCAGGCATCGCCCAGGGCGTTGCCCCACAGGCGTTCGAGGGCGTTCACCTCGTTGGCCAGCTGGCGCAGCTGCTTGTCGATGCGCTTGGGCTCGCCGCTGGAGCCGGAGGTGCACAGGCTGACGCGGCTCTGCGCCAGGTCGAGGTCGGCGGCAGGCAGCGGTTCGGCCAGCAGGGCCTCCAGGGCGGTGTCACCGGGCTGCTCGCTGAGCCACAGGTCGACCTGGCCGCCCCAGCGTTCACGGGTGCCTGGCTGCAGGTCGCTCGGCAGCAGCACCTCGGCCCCGGCGCGCCAGGCGCCGAGCAGGGCGATGGCCAGTTGCGCGGCATCCTCCAGGTAGATGGCCAGGCGCGTCACGCCGCGCTGGCGCAGGCCGCCGGCCAGGCGCAGGGCCTGCTGGCACAGCTGGGCGTGGTCCAGCTCGGGTGCCTGGGTCACCTGGCGCGGCGCATCCAGCGGGCGCAGCAGGTGTTCGAGGTTGATCCAGCTCATGGGCGTCCTCGCACACGTTGTCGTATCAGCCATTCGATGGCGAACAGCAGGCCCATCGCGACATAGGCGATCAGGCCGTTGTACAGGGTCCACCAGCTCAACGGCGCCCACAGGGTGAGGCCGGCGGCGATCAGGCCGTTGAGCAGGAAGAACAGGCTCCATGCCTGGGTGACCCGGCGCGTGTAGCGCACGGCCCGGGGTGGCAGCTCAGGGTCGCGCAGGCGGGCCAGGCGTTCGGCCATGGGCATGCCGTGCAGCAGGGTGGCGCCGAACAGGGCGAGCATGAACGCGCTGATCAGCACCGGATACCAACGCAGCAGCTGCGGGCTGTCGGACAGCCCCAGCAGGGCACAGAAGGCCAGGGCGGCCACGGCCATCCACAGGCTGCCAGGGCGGCGCGGCGCGCTCAGTGCGCGGGCCAGCCACAGCACGCCGAGCAACAGGGCGAACTGCCAGGGGGCGAAGTGGCCCATGCCGAAATGCACCGCGAAGGGATACAGTACCCCGGCCAGCAGCAGGCCGAGGCCGATCAGGCCCTTCATGCCGCGGGATTGACCAGGCGGTACACGGCTTCGACCACGTCATTGACGGTGCGCACCGACTTGAAGTCATCGGCGGCGATCTTCTTGCCGGTCTGGCGCTTGATGTGGTCGATCAGGTCGACCGCGTCGATGCTGTCGATTTCCAGGTCCTGGTAGAGGTTGGACTGCAGGCTGATGCTCGCCGGCTCCAGTTCGAACAGCTCGACCAGGGCGTCGCGCAGGATGTTGAAAATGTCTTCGCGGGTTTGCATGGTGCGGTCTCAGGCGGCCTTGCGGGCAGTGACGAACGCGGCCAGGGCGGCCACGTTGCTGAAATGGTTGCGGGTGTCCTTGGCGTCGGCGTCGATCTTGATGCCGTAGCGCTTCTGGATCGCCAGGCCGAGTTCGAGAGCGTCGACCGAGTCCAGGCCCAGGCCTTCGCCGAACAGGGTCTGGTCGTCGGCGATGTCCTCCACGCCGATGTCCTCGAGCCCCAGGGCGTCGATGATCAGCTGCTTGAGATCACGGTTGAGGTCTTGTTGTGGCGCGCTCATTGGCGGCGAGCTCCTTGATGTAGTGCTGGTGCAGGTGGTCGTTGAGTTTGCGCGAGGCCTGGGGCGCCGGCCCCTGTGCCGCGAAGGCCTGGGGGTCGATGTCGGCGCCGACCCGCAGGGTGAAATGCACGCGGCGGGCGGGAATGCGGTACCAGGGCTCATGCTTGGTCAGGGTGGTGGGGCTGACCTGGATGGTCACCGGGGTGATGATCTTCGCACCGCGCAGGGCGATGGCGGCGGCCCCGCGATGAAAGGTGGGGGGCTGGCCGGGCGCGGTGCGCGTGCCTTCGGGGAAGATGATCAGCGGCTGGCCCTGCTGCAGCGAGGCCACCGCGGCATCGAGCATGTCCATGCTGCCGTCGTTGCCGATGTACTGGGCCTCGCTCACCGGGCCGCGGGTGAACGGGTTGTCGAACAGGCTCTGCTTGACCACGCAGTTGGCCTGGCGCACGAGGCCGATGAGAAACACCACATCGATCAGCGAGGGGTGATTGGCGATGATCATCTGCCCGGGACGCCCCAGGCGCTCGGCGCCTTCGATCCGATAGGTGAGCACGCCGACGGCGTGCATGAAGCGCACGAAGCGCCAGAACAGCCAGCCGATGGTGTGGCGGGCGCGCTGGCGGTGGCGTTCGGCGCCGCCTGGCAGGCAGGCGAGCAGGGGAAACACCAGCACGCGCAGGGCCAGGCCGCCCAGGCCGAACAGCACGAAGCTTGCGGCGGTCGCCAGCAGTCGCCAGTAATAGGCGTCTCGCGTGCGGCTCACGGTTGGCGTTGCCAGTTCCATGCTCGACGCTTCCATATATGGGTGAAGGAATCCCGGCCGCTCAGCGAGGCCTGCAGCCAGCTCAGGGCGTGGGGCAGGGGCGCCGTGGCGGAGGTGGCCGCCTGGCCAGGGGTCAGTTGCCATTGCATTCCCGGGGTCAGCAGCAGGCCCAAGGCATAGGCGAAAGGCACGTCGTCGATCCAGGGGCTGTAGGCTTGCGGAGGCAACTCCTCGGTCACCACCAGAAGCACCGCCGGGGCGCCCTCGCCCAGCAGCGTCGCCGCTTCGAGCAGGCCATGCTCGAAACCATCGCCGGCCGCGGCCAGGGCGGTCATCTCGCAGGTCGATCCGCGCAGGATCGACCACTGGCCGATCACCGCGTTGTGCACCGACAGGCTGAACTGGGTGGGCGACAGTGGTTGCGCGGCGGCCAGCTCGCTGAGGATCGAGAAGGTGCGCGGGGTCTCGCCGTGACGGGAGACGAACACCAACGGCAACCGCTCGTGCCCTTCGGCCAGCGGCCAGCCCACGGCGAAGGCCATGCGCGCCAGGTGGCTGAGGCGACGGCGTTGCATGGCGGGCAGGAACGAGACATCGGGAGCGGCCCCGTCCTGATGCGGCTGCAACTCGCCGTGGGCCCATGCCTGCCACTGGGCGGAGGTTTGCAGGCCGGGGGCCCAGGCGCGCCATTGGCTGATATCGAAGCTGATCATGATGAATATGACGTTCGCGTCTGCTGTGTGCCCTGAAGGATTTCCTTGCCGTGGGAATGATCCCTGGCCACCAGCCTTGCAGGGGAGCGCATGGGCGAGTGGCGGGCATTATCCCGGTGACCGGGGTGTGTATCAATCCGCATGGTGGCAATCAGACAATCGCCGCACGCATGTGCACCATGTCTGGCTATCCATATGTGTGATTTCCGACAATCGGTTGGCTATACAGTGTCGGATGCAATCGCCACAACTTGAGCGAAGAACGCTGGCCATTGACGCCTGGTCGCCACATACTCGGGCATTCGTTGATACACGGAGGTCTGACATGCGGCGCGTGGTGTTCAATCAGAAAGGTGGCGTGGGCAAGTCGAGCATTGCCTGCAATCTCGCGGCGGTCAGCGCCAGTGAAGGCTATCGGACCCTGCTGATCGACCTGGATGCCCAGGCCAACTCCACTCAGTACCTGACCGGGCTGACCGGCGACGACATCCCCATGGGCATCGCCGACTTCTTCAAGCAGTCGCTGTCCAGCGGGCCGTTCGCCAAGAAGAACAAGGTCGATATCTACGAAACCCCCTTCGACAACCTCCATGTGGTCACCGCCACCCCGGAGCTGGCTGACCTGCAGCCCAAGCTTGAGGCCAAGCACAAGATCAACAAGCTGCGCAAACTGCTCGACGAGCTGGACGAAGATTACGAGCGGATCTACATCGATACGCCACCGGCGCTGAACTTCTATGCGGTTTCAGCGCTGATCGCCGCTGATCGCGTGCTTATCCCCTTTGACTGCGACAGCTTCTCGCGCCAGGCCCTGTACGGCCTGCTGGCCGAGATCGATGAGCTCAAGGAGGATCACAACGACGAGTTGGTGGTCGAAGGTATCGTGGTCAACCAGTTCCAGTCACGCGCCAGCCTGCCGCAGCAGATGCTCGACGAGCTGCTGGCCGAGGGCCTGCCGGTGCTGCCGGTGTACCTGGGCAGTTCGGTGAAGATGCGTGAATCGCACCATGCCAGCCTGCCGCTGATCCATCTGGAGCCACGGCACAAGCTGACCCAGCAGTTCGTTGAGTTGCATGATTTGCTGGAGCGTAGTGCGTGAGGGCTTGCAGGTGTTCGCCGAAAGTTCTTCGGCGCCCATGAGATCGAGCGCCGCCCGCGCGGCGCATCGCGACGCAAGGCCGCTCCTACATTTGTTGCAACGTGCCGAACCTGTCAGGCCATGGTTGCCCGCCTTGGCGCATGTCTTGAGACAGGTGAGGCGCCAGTGGTGCCCACACTGAAACCGCGTCGTACCCACAAGGCGGACCAGGTAATGGCACAGGATTGACTGGTCCGAAATAGATGTAGGAGCGGCCTTGCGTCGCGATGCGCCGCGCGGGCGGCGCTCGATCTCATGGGCGCTGCAAAACTTTCGCCTAGCACCTGTCAGCCCTGATGCGATCCCCTCAAACCCCTTGCCCGCGCAACCATTCCAGCAACGACTGCAACGGAAACGCCCCAGCCTGGCGCGCCACCTCGCGGCCATTCCTGAACAGGATCAGGCTGGGAATCGAGCGGATGCCCAGCTGCCCGGCGAGGTTGCGGTTGGCCTCGCTGTCGAGCTTGGCCAGGCGACAGCGGCCGGCGAGCTGGCGTGCGGCCTGTTCGAACACCGGGGCAAAACTCTTGCACGGGCCGCACCAGTCGGCCCAGACATCCAGCAGCAGCGGCAGGTCGCCCTTGATCTGGGCGGCGTAGGCACCCTCATTCAGTTCGAAGGGCTGAGAGAGCAGCACGTCCTGCTTGCAGCGGCCACATTTGGGGCTGTCGCCCAGGCGCTCGGCGGGCAGGCGGTTGAGACCATTGCAATGGGGGCAGGGGATTACGAGTGGGTCAGCCATGTAGCTCTCCTAGAGGACATCGTGGGAGAGGCGGTGCCCTCTCCCGCAGAAGGGGATGGTCATGATGAACAGCTGATCTCCAGGTGCTTGCCCCACTCCGGCGGTCGCTCGGCATACGCCTGCATCCCAGGTTGTTCCTCGAACGGCCTGCTCAGCACCTGATGCAGCCGCCGTACTTCACTGTAGTCGCCGCCCTCGGCGGCTTCGATGGCCTTCTGCGCCAGGTAGTTGCGCAGCACGTACAGCGGATTGACCGCATGCATGCGCTCACGACGCCCTTCGGCATTGCCTGGCTCGCGCTCGCAGCGCGCCTGGTACTCGGCGCTCCAGGCGTCGAAGCCGGCCAGGTCGATGAATTCGTCGCGTACCACCTGCAGGGCCTGGGCCACGGGCTGCTCGCCCAGGCGACGGAAGAACAGGGTGTAGTCCACGCCGCCGCGCTGCATGCACTGCAGCAGGCGTTCGACCAGCGCCATATCGTCGTCCTCGGCCGTGGTCAGGCCCAGGCGGCGGCGCATCAGGTCCAGGTAGTGCGCCTGGTACAGGGGCAGGAACAGCCCCAGCGCCTCCTTCAACGGTTCGACGTCGATCACCGTGGTCAGGGCCTGGGCCAGGGCGCTGAGGTTCCAGTGGGCGATCGGCACCTGGTTGGCGTAGCTGTAGCGCCCCCGGTCGTCGGAGTGGTTGCAGATGAAGTTGGCGTCGAAGTCGTCGAGGAAGGCGTAGGGACCGAAGTCGAAGGTGATGCCGAGGATCGACATGTTGTCGGTGTTCATCACCCCATGGCAGAAGCCATAGGCCTGCCAGCGGGCGATCAGCTCGGCGTTGCGCTCGACGATGCTGCGGAACATGGCCAGGTAGGGTTGTTCGGCGTCGCGGCACTCGGGGTAGTGCTGCTCCAGTACATGGTCGATCAGCACCCGCTGCTGTTCCGGCTGTTTCGTGTAGTAGAAGTATTCGAAGTGGCCGAAGCGCACGTGGCTCTGGGCCAGGCGCAGGAGCATGGCGGCGCTTTCGCGGGTTTCGCGCCATACCGGGGTGCTCGAGCCGATCACGCACAGCGCGCGGCTGCTGGGGATGCCCAGGGCGTGCAGGGCTTCGGAGGCGAGGAACTCGCGGATCGACGAGCGCAGCACGGCGCGGCCATCGCCCATGCGCGAGTAGGGGGTCTGGCCGGCGCCCTTGAGGTGCAGGTCCCAGTGCTCACCGGTATCGTTGAGCACTTCGCCCAGCAGCAGGCCACGGCCATCGCCCAGGCGCGGGTTGTAGGAGCCGAACTGGTGGCCGGAGTAGACCATCGCCCGTGGGTCGGCCTCTTCCCACAGCTTGGCGCCGCTGAACAGCTCGGCGAACACCGGCAGGTCGGCCTGGGCCGGATCGAGGTCGAGCAGGGCCATGGCCGCTTCGCTGGCGACGACCAGGCGTGGGTCGGCGATCGGGTCGGGCAGGACCTGGGTGGAGAAGGCGTCACCCAGGCGGGCGAAGCGGTTGTCGAATGTCAGGTGGTCGAGGGTTTTCACAGGCCGGCTCCGCAGTTGGAATGATCGCGGGGCAAGCCCGCTCCCACGATCGGTGCGTGGGAGCGGGCTTGCCCCGCGATGCGGTAGGACATTGTCAGGGTGTCCACCCCCTGGCGTCCACTCAGCTCGGCGTAGCGCTGTCCGGCTTGCGCTCCATCGGGATCAACTGCTGCTTGCCGCCTTTGGTATCCATCAGGAACACCTCCACCTGGCGTACCGAGATCTTGATGTCGTGCGCCTTGAACTCGCGGTTGATATAGCGGTTCATCTCGTCCAGCGTCGGGTTGCGGTCACCCAGGTCGCGTACGTGCATGCGCAGTTCATGGTCCAGCGAGCTCTCGCCGAAGTTGAGGAAGTACACCAGCGGCTCCGGATCCTTGAGCACCCGTGGGTTCTCGTGCGCGCCCTTGAGCAGTAGGTCGCGGACCAGGTCCAGGTCCGAGCCGTAGTCGATGCCCAGCTTGAGCGTCACCCGGGTGACCGTGTCGGTCAGCGACCAGTTGATCAACTGTCCGGTGATGAAGGTCTTGTTGGGGACGATGATGTCCTTGCGGTCGAAGTCGGTGATGGTGGTGGCGCGGATGCGGATCTTGCTCACCGTGCCGGACAGGTTGCCGATGGTGATGGTGTCGCCGATGCGCACCGGACGCTCGAACAGGATCATGATGCCGGAGATGAAGTTGGCGAAGATCTCCTGCATGCCGAAGCCCAGGCCCAGCGACAGCGCCGCCACCAGCCATTGCAGCTTGTCCCAGCTGACCCCAAGGGTGGCCAGGGTGCTGACGATGCCGACGCCGGCGATCACATAGGACAGCAGCGTGGTGATCGCATAGGCGCTGCCCTGGGCCAGATTCAGGCGCGACAGCACCAGCACTTCGAGCAGGCCCGGCAGGTTGCTGGCCAGGGCCACGGCGATGCCGGCGATGACCATGGCGCCGAGCAGGTCGCCGAGGCTGATCGGTACCATGCTGGCCGCAGCGCCCGTGCCGCTGCTGTACTCGTAGAGGGTGATGTTGTTGAGGTAGGAGAACACCGTGATCAGGTCCGCCCACACCCAGTACAGCCCACCGATGAAGCCGCCGAGCAGGGCCAGGCGGATCAGGCGCAGGGACTGCTGGTTGACCTGCTCGATATCCAGGGTCGGCTCCTCGACCACCACTTCGCCGTCGAGCCCCTCCTTGGCCGCCTGGCGTTTGCTCAGGGCGCGCTGGTAGGCCAGGCGCCGCGCCGCCACCGACAGGCCACGAACGAACGCGGCCTCGATCACCAGCCAGAACAACAGCAGGTAGAGGGTGTAGATCAGTCGGTCGGTGAGCTTGAGGGCGGTGTAGTAGTAGCCGAAGCACACCGCCACGAACAGGGCGATGGGCAGGGCGGTGAAGGCCACCCCGACGGCCTTGCGGAACAGCGAGGTGTCCTGGTGCGCCGGGCTGCTCAGCAGCAGGCGGCTGAGTAGCCAGGCCATCAGCGCATAGCAGGTCAGCACCACGCCGATGCCCAGCACGTCGTCGGCCAGGGCCGACGGCTGATGCTCGGCCACCGCCACCACGCCGACCAGGGCCAGCACCACGGTGCCGAGCCGGCGTACCCAGCCCCGCAGGAACTCGACCTGGGGCTTGGGCCAGCGGAAATGGATCTCGGCCACGCCGCCCGGGGCGAGGATGCGGTAGGCGGTGTAGAACACCAGCCAGGCCTGGGCGATCTGCCACAAGGCGGCGCCGAGGTTGGCGTTCTGTCCGCGGGCGTCGAGCTGCAGGGCATAGCTGCCCAGGGTCAGGGCCAGGGCCACCGGCAGGGCCAGCAGGATGTTGATCAGGATCGCCTGGGGCGTGTGCCACTGGCTGTCGCGCTTGAAGTGGCCGATGTCCTGGTGGACCTTGCCCAGGCGCCGGTACAGCGCCTTGCGCCGCCACAGCAGGGCGCCGATCACCAGGATCAGTGGCAGGAACAGCAACGGCTGCTGCACCAGGCCGTCTGCGAGTTCCTTGATGCCGGCGCCCCACGGCAGGCTGGCCACCTGGTAGGTCAGGCGCTCGGGCACCTCGCGCAGCCATTGCCAGTCCAGCGGCTTGTTGCTGGGGATCCAGAACATCTGCTCTTCCAGGGTGGTGCGCAGGTTCTGGGCGGTGCTCAGCAGCTGCTTCTGGTTCAGCTGCAGGGTGATGCACTCGTTGAGCAGCGCCGACAGCTCGCGGTTCAGCCGCTCGAGCAGGTCGCTGCGGGTGATCGCCACTTCCAGCAGGGCCTTGCGCAGCTGTGGGGTGACGTCCTCCTGGGGCTGGTTGGCCAGCAGCTTGTCGACATAGCTGGACGGGCTGCTCATCTGCTCGCGCTGCTGGTTGACCTCGAACTGGTACAGGCGGATATCGGCGATCTGGTCGGCCAGGTCGCGATCGACCTTCAGGTGCGGCAGCGCCTGCTTCTGCTTGTAGAGGATCTTGGACAGCAGCAGGCTGCCCTTGAGCACGTTGATCTGCTCGTCGAGGGCCTGATCGGCCTGGGTGAGGGTATCGAGCTGCTGCTTGGTGCGCAGGTTCTGCTGGGTCACCTCGTTGAGGCGGTCGGTGCTGCGCAGCAGGTAGTCGGAGAGCTGCAGGTTGGCGGTGCTCTCGGTGGCCAGCAGGTTACTGCCACCGGCCTTCTGCGCCTCGAGCGACTGCTGGGTGACGGTCTGCTGCGACTGGGCCAGACGCTTTTCGTTGATCAGCGTCTGCAGGTCCTGGATTTCCTGTTCCAGGCGCGCGGCGCGCTCGATCAGCAGGTCATGGCGGGCATTGCCCAGGTCTTGCAGCACACTGTTGCCGGCCAGTTCCTGGCGGCGCAGCAGGGTGAGGGCATTGAGCGAGGCCAGTTCGGCGTTGAGCTGGTTGCGCTGGTCGGCGTTGAGCGTCTTGCCGCCGTCCTTGCCGCTCTTGAGGCTGTTGTTGATCTGCTGGATGCGGTTCTGGTTGTTGCTGATCTCGGCCTGGGCGCGCTCGGGGCGGGTCTGCGAGTTGATGACCAGGCTGTTGGCTTCGGACAGCGCCTTCTGCAGCTCGCCCTGCTGGGTGCTGCGCTCGCTGAGCATCTGTTCGAGCTGGGGCACGCTGAGGCTGACGTAGCGCTGCGCCACTGGCACGCTGAGGGTGGCCTTGAGCTTGATCAGCTCGCGCTGGCTGTCGCGGATCTCCTGGGGCGCGCTGGCCAGCTGCTGCTTGAGCGCCTCGAGCTTCTTCTCGCTGTCGTCGCGGGCGGCGAGCAGTGCCAGGGTCTGCTCCAGCACCTGTTGCACGGCTTTCTGCTCGGCTTCGGGCAGCTTGCGCTCGGTGATCTTGCTCAGGCTGCTCTGGATGCCCGGGGTGGTCGGGACTTCCACCGCGGCGGCGGCGAACGAGAGGGTCAGGCACAGCCCCAGCAGGGCTGCGCGGCAGTGGTCACGCAGGGACATAGGCAGAGTTCTTGGGTAACGAGGCAAATCGGAGTTTAGAGGAACAACCCGGGTCCGGGTCGGGTACCTTCGGGGAATCTGACGCCCACTTTCTGGATCTTGTTCCCGTCCATGACCGCGACGGTCCAGATCGTGCTGTGCCATTCGATCTGGTCGCCTACTACTGGAGCGCCTCCGACCTTCTGTCGGATGAACTGCGCCAGCGGCATTTTCGCGTCCAGACCGTCGAGTTTCAGGCCATAAAGCGCGGCCACCGCGCCCAGCTCGGCGTCGCCTTCGAGCACGAAGTCGCCGAAGAAGCGCAGGTCCAGGCCACGCTCCGGCGCCTGGCTGAACAGCTTGCCCAGGGCCGGCAGGTTATGTTCGTGGCCGATCACGCAGAGCATGTCGCCGACTTCCAGCACGGTGCTGCCCGACGGGTGCAGCAGTTGCTCGTTGCGAAACAGCGCGGCGATGCGCGTGCCTTCGGGCATCTTCAGCTCGCGCAGGGCGGCGCCGATGCACCATTTCTCGGCGCCCAGGCGGTAGATGAACAGCTCCCACTCGCTGGTGACATGCACCTCGAGCGCGGAGCGGGAAATCGGCGCCGGGTCCGGCGGCACGGTGACTTTCAGCAGCTTGGCCATCCACGGCAGGCTGGTGCCTTGCACCAGCAGCGACACCAGCACGATGAAGAAGGCCAGGTTGAAGAACAGCTGGGCCTGCGGCAGCCCCGCCATCAGCGGGAACACCGCCAGGATGATCGGCACCGCGCCGCGCAGGCCGACCCAGCTGATGAAGCCCTTCTCGCGGCCATGGAAGGCCTTGAATGGCAGCAGCGCCGCGACCACCGACAGCGGGCGGGCGACCAGGATCATCCACAGCGCCAGGCCCAGGGCGGGCAGGGCGATGGGCAGCAGGTCGTGGGGCGTGACCAGCAGGCCCAGCACCAGGAACATGCCGATCTGCGCCAGCCAGGCCATGCCGTCGAGCATGTGCAGGATGCCGTGGCGGCTGCGGATCGGCCGGTTGCCCAGCACCAGGCCGCACAGGTACACGGCGAGGAAGCCGCTGCCGTGCAGGGCGTTGGTCAGCGAGAACACCGCCAGGCCGCCGGCCACCACCAGGATCGGATACAGGCCGCTGGCCAGGTTGATGCGGTTGACCAGTTGCAGCATCAGCCAGCCACCGCCCAGGCCCATCAGCCCGCCGATGCCGAACTCGCGCAGCAGGTGAGTGAGCAGGCTCCAGTGCAGGCCGGTCTGGCCACTGGCGATCATGTCGATCAGGGTGACGGTGAGAAACACCGCCATCGGGTCGTTGCTGCCCGACTCGATTTCCAGGGTGGCGGTGACCCGCTCGTTCAGGCCCTTGCCGCCGAGCAGCGAGAACACCGCCGCGGCATCGGTGGAACCGACGATGGCGCCGATCAGCAGGCCCTGGATCAGGCTCAGGTCGAACAGCCAGGCGGCGACCATGCCGGTCAGGCCGGTGGTGATCAGTACGCCGACGGTGGCCAGCGATAGCGCCGGCCACAGCGCCACGCGGAAACTCGCCACCCGCGTGCGCAGGCCACCGTCGAGCAGGATTACGGCGAGCGCCAGGTTGCCCACCAGGTAGGCGGTCGGGTAGTTGTTGAAGATGATGCCGCCACCATCGACCCCGGCGAGCATGCCGACGGCGAGAATGATGACCAGGATGGGGATGCCGAGACGCGACGACAGCGAGCTGACCAGGATACTGGCCCCGACCAGCAGAGCGCCGATCAGGAACAGGCTGTTGATGGTGCTCGCATCCAAAGGCAGTACTCCGGTACATCACGGGAAAGGACCTGGCGCGTGAACTAGCAGGTCGCGTGCCAATCGATTCTAACCTGATGAATTGGCAGGCTGTAAAGCGTTTCTGCAGATGACAAAAGCAGCGTTCAAGAGGGTGTGTGGGTTGGGTGGTGCATGAGTACCACGCTGGCGAACGGGGAATGGCGATTCTGTTGCCGACCAGAAGCTGCGAGCATCGAAGGACGCTTTATGAGCTATACCCCCGCACAACCCGAAATCGTCGCGCATGGCGAGCCCTACTTGCCAGAGCCGGCTATCCATGCCGAAACGGACATTTTTCTGCTCGATAGCCAGGATCCCTATGTGGATGCCTATGCCGTCGATTCACCGAGCACCCTCGACCCAGACCCATTGCCATCGATCGAGCGCGTCTTTGCTGGCCAGCAGGTCATGGTGCAGACACCAGAGGCATTCGCTGGCCGCAAGATCCGCGAGTTCCTGGCCAGGCACGGCATCGACGATGATCCCGAGGACTTGATCCTGGCAACCCTGATCGTGCGTTTCGTCAAGCTCAGGCCCGGCCCCTGGAAGGCGCAGGTTGCCCATGCCATGACCCTGGTTCAGGCAGCCCTCGGCGACTGGCAGCAGAGCGGCATCGGCAGTTGGTCCGATCACCTGGCGCATCCGATGACCTGGCGCCAGTCGGGCTATGCGGTGAATGAACTGGGCCCCTTGGGCAAGTCGGAGCTGGCCGACAGCCAAGCTTACGATGCGATCTACCGGCGCACCACGCCACAGACCTACGATGCCTCGAACCAGGTCGACCTCGACCCGCAGACGTTCAAGGATTTCGTCTGGGAAACCCGCCTGCAGGCGCATTACCTGGCACATCTGGATCGCTTCTGGAGCGATCATCAGCACAACTATGTCATGCAGTACAAGGGCGGCCTGGTGCGTGCGGCGTTACTGCAACGGGACGAAGGTAGCCTGACGGCGCAGCATGCCGAGATCGTGCTCAAGAGCATGACCCTGCATCCACTGACCAGTTGGGAGAACACCTCGTACCGCTATTTCACCGACAACCTGATCTCGCCCAGGTATGCGATGTGCGAATTGCGTATCTACGGTTATGTGGCCTCGGACATCCTGGCGATTCGGCGCATTGGCGGACAGGACCTGGTGCTGTACATCCCTGGCAACTCCTCGCCGTTGCATGGCTTTGCCAATCAAGGGGAGATGTGTGATTGGATCGCGCACCAGTGTCGTGATCCACGCAAGCGCGCTGCGCTGGGCAGTCACTTTCGCGCCTGCGACAGGCCCGATGGCGCTGTCTTCAGCGGTTTGGACACGGCATTGCGGGGGCTTGCCAGGTATCCCTCCAGCCTCGACAGGGAGACAGGGCTCTGGTCGCCGAGCAGCATGATCACCCTTGGTGAGCGCTTGCCCTATCCGGCCAATCACATGACCAGGCTGATCAAACAGCGCTACTACGCCGATGCGAAGTTCGAGATAGATACCCGTGGCGACTTCTATGCCAAGCGCGTGGCTGCCGGGCTGGAGGTCATGAGCAACGTGGTGGGTGCGCTCGCGCTGGTGTTCCCGGCATTGGTGCCGGTGGCTATCGCGCTGGGTGCCGGCCTGCTGGCGGCAGGCGTGGGCGAGGTCATCGCGGCCAAGCGTCGAGAAGACACCGAGCAAGGCGCACTGCGCGTGGTATTCGGCCTGCTCAACGCGTTGCCATTGGCAGGCGAGGTGAAGTCGCAGTTGCAAGCCACGAAAGCGCTGTTGGAGGGTGAGGAACTGACAGCGCTGGAGTCCGCGCAGCAGGCGCGTGACCAGGAACGGTTGGCGCGAATCGATGTGGCCGAGGACGCCGAGGGCACCGTGTTGGGCGCGCGATGGCCAACGAAGATGGAGGTCAGGGCGCATCGCCCGGTGCTGGACACGCTGTCGCCGGAGCTCAGGGCGCGCATGAACGCCCTGAAAGCAACAGGCAGCGAAGGCATGGATGTGCAGGGCGGTGGTCGTGGGACGTTCAGGGTGGATGGCAAGCTGTACATCAACTTGCGTCATGACGTGTATCGGGTGCAGTGGATCGAGCATGAGGGGCAGTTTCGTATTCGCTCCGATGCGCAGCCGGTGCAATGGGGGCCGTTTCTGCGCGCCACGCAGGAGGGCTACTGGGATCTGGACCTGCGCCTTGGGTTGCGTGGCGGCGGGAGTGCTCTTGGCAAGATGCGAAGGCCTGGGGCTGGCGCCGGCCTGACGCCTCTGCCAACGGAGATCGAAGGGATCGCACAGCAGCCCATGCTGGAGAAGATCAGTGTGACCATGCCCATGGATCGTATCGAGATCAACATACTGGGAAGGTACAGCGCCCGTTTGCGTTCCGGATCGAGGGCCACTGTCTGCTTCGATGCGGATGCCGGCTGCTGGCGAACGGTTAGCGACGGACGCTATGTGTGGACCGACAAGGGCGCACCGGAAGCAGCCTCGGAGCCGGAGTTCGACGAGTATGGCGTCTATATCGAAAAGCCATACGGGGACGAGATGGAATCAGGCTCGGCCAGCGACTATGAGCGGGTGCGTCATGCCTTGCCCAAGCCTGTCTCGGTGGAGCATTTCACGTTTCCCCGGTTGCCCTTCGTGCCCGAGCAGGCGGCCGAAATTCCCCGGGAGGTCGGCATGATCTGGGTGGGCGACCAGGCACCCGCCAGCCATTTGATCGAGCGCATGAAGGCCAATGCTGTCACCAACCCTGACCACGTCTTCACCTTGTACGTGGATGTCGACGACCTGCAGATCGTCGACGCGGTGCGCAAGGCAGGTATCAATGTGCAAAACCTGAGGGAGCAGACTTGGTTCAACCGCTGGGTCGCGGCGCCGGAGGGGCGCGCCTATCGGTACTTCAGGAACGGCGCCAATCACAACTATGCGGCGGCCTCGGACCCGTTGCGTTTTCGTCTCGTCGAAGAGCACGGCATGATCTATATGGATTGCGACGACGAACTGGTGCGGCCACTGGCGTCGGTCTCTCTCAGGGCCATGCCCCACGATGTGCTGTTTGGGCGGCCGATCGAATGGTCTGGGATGAATGGGGCGCACTACTTCGGGCCGAACAACAGCAACTTCGCCAGTCAAAGGGGCAATCCGCTGCTGGGCAGGATCGTCGACGATATCAATGCGCGGTTCGATGCCTTGCCGGCGTCGTTCCTGTCCAGGCCGCGTCCGAAGTTCAGCTTTGGACGCATGGACTCCGACGATGAGGCCTACATCGATACGATCTTCAATGTCACGGGACCTATCGGCATGGGCAGCACCATGCGCCGGCTGCGCCCGGACTACATGTCGTTCCCCTGGGGGTATCCGCAGATCCAGGTGAAGGCGCAGGCGTATGACCAATTGCGCAAGGAAGTGCTGGATCACTATTTCCCATTGCGCGATGTCGTGAAACTGGGCGCTGAACACTCCTGGCAGAGCACCTGACGCGTCGATGCGGCACATGAAAAAGGCACCGTCCGCGCAGTCGCGGGCGGTGCCTTTTTCATGTGCCTCGAACGGGGCGGCAGGCGCCCCGTGCGGGCATCAGCCTTGCTTCACTTCACGCATGGCCTTGCCTTTCACCGGTGCATCACCCGCCACGTAGTACTTGGCGGTGCTGCGTGGCAGCGGCTTGCGGCCACGGATCTTGTCCGAGATCTTCTCGGCGATCATGATCGTGGTGGCGTTGAGGTTACCGGTGATGATCAGCGGCATGATCGACGCGTCGACCACACGCAGACCCTGCATGCCGTGCACGCGGCCTTCACCATCCACTACCGCCATGTCGTCGGTGCCCATCTTGCACGAGCAGGACGGGTGGAAGGCGGTTTCGGCGTGCTCGCGGATGAACTTGTCCAGCTCTTCATCGGTTTGCACATGGGCGCCTGGGCTGATCTCGCGACCACGGTACGGGTCCAGCGCCGGCTGGGCCATGATTTCGCGGGTCAGGCGGATGCCGTCGCGGAACTCCTGCCAGTCTTGCTCGGTGGACATGTAGTTGAACAGGATGCTCGGGTGCTGGCGTGGGTTCTTCGACTTGGCCTGGATACGACCACGGGCCGGCGAGCGCATGGAGCCCATGTGCGCCTGGAAACCGTGCTCTTTCACGCCGTTGGAGCCGTTGTAGTTAATGGCCACCGGCAGGAAGTGGTACTGGATGTTCGGCCATTTGAACTCAGGACGGGTACGGATGAAACCACCGGCCTCGAACTGGTTGCTGGCGCCGATGCCGGTGCCGTTGAACAGCCACTCGGCACCGATGGCCGGCTGGTTCCACCACAGCAGCGAGGGGTACAGCGACACTGGCTGGGTGCAGGCGTACTGCAGGTACAGTTCCAGGTGGTCCTGCAGGTTTTCGCCGACGCCCGGCAGGTCGTGGACCACCGGAATGTCGAGGCTTTCCAGCAGGGCACGCGGGCCGACGCCGGAACGCTGCAGCAGCTGCGGCGAGGCGATGGCGCCGGAGGAAACGATGACTTCCTTGCGTGCGCGGGCTTCGACGCGCTCTTCGCTGTCACCTACCAGGTAGGTCACGCCAATGGCGCGCTTGCCGTCGAACAGCACGCGGTCGCTCAGGGCATGGGTGACGATGGTCAGGTTCGGGCGCTTCTTGGCCTGGTCCAGGTAGCCGCGGGCGGTGCTGGAACGACGGCCTTTCTTGGTTACCGAACGGTCCATCGGGCCGAAGCCTTCCTGCTGGTAGCCGTTGAGGTCTTCGGTGCGCGGGTAGCCGGCCTGCACGCCGGCTTCGACCATGGCGTGGAACAGCGGGTTGTTGCCGGCTTTCGGCGTGGCCACGCTGACCGGGCCTTCGCCGCCGTGGTAGTCGTTCGGGCCGATGTCGCGGGTTTCCGCTTTGCGGAAGTACGGCAGGCAGTCCAGGTAGGTCCAGTCCTCGAGGCCTGGCAGTTCCGCCCAGCCGTCGAAGTCCATGGCGTTGCCACGGATGTAGCACATGCCGTTGATCAGCGACGAGCCACCCAGGCCCTTGCCGCGACCACATTCCATGCGGCGGCCGTCCATGAACGGCTCCGGGTCGGTCTCGTAGGCCCAGTTGTAGCGGCGGCCTTGCAGTGGGAAGGCCAGTGCGGCCGGCATCTGGGTGCGGAAGTCGAAGCGGTAGTCGGGGCCACCGGCTTCCAGCAGCAGCACGGAGACGCTGGCGTCTTCGGTCAGGCGGGTGGCCAGGGTGTTACCGGCCGAGCCGGCACCGACGATGATGTAATCGTATTCCATGGGTTACTCCCATTTGAGCGGCAAGCTTCAAGCTACAAGCTGCAAGAAAAAGCAGTCGTGCGAAGCTCGCGAATGGATGAGGCCTGCAAGGGCCGGTGGCATGACGCCGACCGGCTCTTTCTTGCAGCTTGAAGCTTGGGGCTTGCAACTGGCCTTAGAAGACCGAGTTGTAGCCGCCCAGCTCGACCTGGACCGACTTGATGCGAGTGTATTGAGCCAGCGAGCTGACACCGTTCTCACGGCCGACGCCCGACTGCTTGTAGCCGCCAACCGGCATCTCTGCCGGCGATTCGCCCCAGGCGTTGATCCAGCAGATACCGGCTTCGAGCTTGTGGATGATGCGGTGGGCGCGGCTGATGTCGTTGGTGCACACGCCAGCGGCCAGACCGTATTCGGTGTCGTTGGCGCGACGGATGACTTCTTCCTCGGTCTCGTAGCTGAGGATGCTCATCACTGGGCCGAAGATCTCTTCCTTGACGATGGTCATGTCGTCGCTGCAGTCGGTGAACACGGTCGGGGCCACGAACGCGCCCTTGGCGAAGTCGCCGTCCAGCAGACGTTCACCGCCGCACAGCACGCGGGCGCCTTCTTCTTTACCCTTGGCGATGTACGACAGCACGCTTTCCATGTGCTGGAAGCTGACCAGCGGGCCGAAGTTGGTGTTCTCGTCTTCCGGGTTGCCGGCACGGATGCGGGCGACGCGCTCGGCGATCTTGGCTTCGAAGGCGGCCTTCATCGCGGCAGGCACGAATACACGGGTGCCGTTGGTGCAGACCTGACCGGAGCTGTAGAAGTTGGCCATCATGGCGATGTCGGCGGCCTTGTCCAGGTCGGCGTCGTCGCAGATGATCAGCGGCGACTTGCCGCCCAGTTCCATGGTCACTTCCTTCAGCGACGAGCTGGAGGCGCTGGCCATGACTTTCTTGCCGGTGGTGGTGCCGCCGGTGAAGGAGACTTTCTCGATGCGCGGGTGCTCGGTCAGCCAGGTGCCGACTTCGCGGCCGCTGCCGGTCAGGACGTTGAACACACCGTTCGGCAGGCCGGCTTCGGTGAAGATCTCGGCCAGTTTCAGGGTGGTCAGCGAGGTGACTTCCGACGGCTTGAAGATCATCGCGTTGCCAGCGGCCAGGGCCGGGGCGGATTTCCACAGGGCGATCTGGATCGGGTAGTTCCAGGCGCCGATGCCGACGGTCACGCCCAGCGGCTCGCGGCGGGTGTAGACGAAGGACGATTCGCGCAGCGGGATCTGCTCGCCTTCGATGGCCGGTACCAGGCCTGCGTAGTATTCCAGCACGTCGGCGCCGGTGACGATGTCGACGTAGCGGGTCTCGGAGTACGACTTGCCGGTGTCCAGGGTTTCCAGCATGGCCAGCTCGTCGTTGCGCTCGCGCAGGATGTCGACGGCGCGGCGCAGGATGCGCGAACGCTGCATGGCGGTCATCGCCGCCCAGACTTTCTGGCCGCGCTCGGCGCTCTCGACGGCCTTCTCGACGTCAGCCTGGGTGGCGCGCTGCACGTGGGCGAGGACTTCGCCGGTGGCCGGGTTGATGGCTTCGAAGGTGGCGTCGCTGCCAGCGTCGACGTAAGCGCCATCAATGTAGAGTTTTTGCGTTCCGAAACGGGCCATAGTGTCCTCGCAAGTGCAGTGTGTGGTTGGCTGCCGCGTCACGCTCCTGCCGATTGGCTGGTCGCTGCGCGCGGCTGTTCAGAGACCTGGTCGGTTGTGCCCAGGGACTGCTGTTTAGCCAGTTGTAGATCCATGTATTCGTAAGCAATTCGTATCGCCTGGTCGGTGTCGAATGCATCTCCCGACAGGGCGCCACGCAGCCACAGGCCGTCGATCAGGGCCGCCAGCCCGCGGGCGGCCTTGCGCGCATGGTAGAGCGGCAGGACGCGGCGGAACTGGCAGCACAGGTTGGAATACAGGCGGTGATCGTTGATCCGCTGCAACCTGTGCAAAGACGGCTGGTGCATGCTGGAGGCCCAGAAGGCCAGCCAGGTTTTCATTGCCGGGCCATTCACCTGGCTCGCATCGAAGTTGCCTTCGATGATCACCTTCAGGTGGGCACGCGGGCTGTCGTCCGTGAGTGCCTGACGACGCGCGATCACACCCTCGTTGAGCATGTTCATGATGTAGCGCATCGTCGCTGCGATCAG
Source organism: Pseudomonas sp. microsymbiont 2 (assembly GCF_054788395.1). Taxonomy (NCBI): domain Bacteria; kingdom Pseudomonadati; phylum Pseudomonadota; class Gammaproteobacteria; order Pseudomonadales; family Pseudomonadaceae; genus Pseudomonas; species Pseudomonas sp. microsymbiont 2. The sequence continues at coordinate 5,451,937 of NZ_CM139112.1, read as the reverse complement.
GCCGTTCTTGTCCTGAAAGTAGTGACTGATGATGCCGTTCGACACGCCGGCCAAACGGGCAATCAGCGCAATGCTGGCATCTCCCAGTCCGACCTGATCGACCGCCTGCAACGTGGCTTCGATCAACTGCTGGCGGCGGATGGGTTGCATACCGACCTTGGGCATCTTGCTATCTCCTCAGGCCTGCGGACAGACGACGAGCGGCTGCCTCGGCGAAGGCCAGTCTATTTTGTTTTGATTGAACGTTCAATCAATAAAGAATAAGCTCTGCGACAATTTGTGCCATTGACAGTTTTTCAGGCGGTCAAGAGGGCACGAATCGACACCCCAGGAAATCGTGTAACCCCCGGAATACAAGGCGTTGACGGGCATGAGCGATGCAAAGGACAGATTCTGCCGAGCGGTCATGGACTGCGCGGGCGGCCCTTGGAGCGGGCCAGGTGGTCTGTGGCGAATGCGCGCACCTTCTGCTGAGTGCGTGGCAAGGCGACAGGCGGCCGGTCTGTTTTTTTGCAGCGTTTCGATTCGGGATCACGGTTTCCAGGTGCCTTTTATAACACCTTGCGCAGTAGGGCTATTGCACCAATTGCGCGGGAAATAACTGTATAGCCTCCACTGCCGCACTGCCCGGAGCATTCGTGCAATGAGTTCTGCCTCCCTGACAAAGCCTCCCGCCGAGCGGGTACGGGTCAATCGCGTGGTGTTCTTCACCTCGGCGATGATGATCCTCGTTCTGACTGCCTTGCTGATCGCTGTCCCCGAAACCGCCGGCCAGGTGCTGGGCGTCGCCCAGAAATGGCTGACCCGTACCTTCGGCTGGTATTACATGCTGGTGATCTGCGGTTACCTGCTGTTCGTCGTCTACCTGGCCTTCTCCGACTTCGGCAAGCTCAAGCTTGGCGGCAAGGACGACACCCCCGATTTCAGCTACGGCGCCTGGGCCGGCATGCTGTTCTCCTCGGGCATCGGTATCTCGCTGCTGTACTTCGGCGCCTCCGAGCCGCTGGACCATTACTTCAACCCGCCGGAAGGCACGCCTGCCAGCCTCGAGGCCGCGCGCCAGGGCCTGCAGCTGACCTTCCTGCACTGGGGCCTGCACGGCTGGGCGATCTACGCCCTGGTGGGTCTTGCCGTGGGTTACTTCGCCTACCGTCACAACCAGCCGCTGGCACTGCGCTCGGCGCTGTACCCGCTGGTCGGTGAGCGTTGGGTCAAGGGCGGCGCCGGCCATGCCGTGGACATCTTCGGCATGTTCGTCACCCTGCTGGGCCTGGTGACCAACCTCGGCATCGGCTCGATGCAGGTGGCGTCCGGTCTGGAATACCTGTTCGGCATGGATCACAGCAAGACCAACCTGCTGGTGGTGATCCTGGTCATGGCCGGCGTGGCCACCGTGGCGGCCGTGTCCGGCGTGGAGAACGGCATCCGCCGCCTGTCCAACCTGAACATCCTGCTGTTCAGCGGCCTGCTGATCTTCGTGCTGCTGGCCGGCAACACCCTGCACCTGCTCAATGGCTTCGTGCAGAACGTCGGCGACTACCTCAACGGTGTCGTGCTCAAGACCTTCGACCTCTACGTCTATGAAGGCGACAGCGACAAGTCCGAGCGCTGGCTGGGCCTGTGGACCGTGTTCTACTGGGCCTGGTGGATCTCCTGGGGCCCGTTCGTCGGCATGTTCATCGCCCGTATCTCCAAGGGCCGTACCGTGCGCCAGCTGGTCAGCGGCGTGTTGCTGATCCCGCTGGGCTTCACCCTGGCCTGGCTGTCGATCTTCGGCAACACTGCGCTGGACCTGGTGATCAACCAGGGCGCCGTGGAGTTGGGCAAGACCGCGCTCGAACAGCCGTCGATGTCGATCTACCAGCTGCTGGAATTCTTCCCGGCCGCCAAGATCGTCATCGGTGTGGCGGTGTTCGTCGGCTTCGTGCTGTTCCTCACCCCGGCCGACTCCGGCGCGGTGATGATGGCCAACCTGTCGTGCAAAGGCGGCAAGGTCGACGAGGATGCCCCGCACTGGATGGTGGTGTTCTGGTCGGTGGTCATCACCCTGGTCACCATCGGCCTGCTGTTCGCCGGTAACTTCGAAGCCATGCAGACCATGGTGGTACTGGCCGGCCTGCCGTTCTCGGTGGTCCTGGTGCTGTTCATGTTCGGCCTGATGAAAGCCATGAAGCAAGACGTCGCGGTCGAGAGCGAACGCGCCGAACTGGCCGCCCGTGGTCGTCGTGGCTTCAGCGAGCGCCTGAGCCAGCTGGAGCTGCAACCGACCCAGGCCGTGGTCCAGCGCTTCATGGACAAGCAGGTCAGCCCGGCGCTGAAAGAGGCCGCCGAGCAACTGCGCACCCTGGGCTTCGAGGTCGAGACCCGCGTCGGCCAGTCGCGCAACATGATGGGCCTGCGGGTGATGATGGAAGAGGGCAACCCGTTCGTCTACGAAGCCAGCCTGGACGGCTACCTGGCCGCGCCGAGCGAAGCGCCGGTCGAAGGCGAGCCGGAAGTGCGCCAGCGCTTCTACCGTGCCGAGGTGTACCTGCACGATGGCAGCCAGGAATACGACCTGATGGGCTTCACCCGCGAGCAGATCGTGCGTGACGTGCTCGATCAGTTCGAAAGCCACCGCCAGCTGCTGGGGCGTGTGTACAGCTGATCACGGCTGATATGAGCGAGGGGCCCGGCGCGCAAGCGTCGGGCCCTTCGTCGTTGTGGGCGATGGTGTTGCAAGAGTAGCGCCTGGCTGTGCTGGCCGCGGCTTAGCGTGGTCCTCCGAATCCTCGACCGGAGTACTCTCATGGCTACAATCACTGTACCTTCACTCACCCTCAAGGACGCTGTCGCACGACAGTTCGCCCATCGACCCACGCTGCGCCAGGTACTGGGCAGGGAGTGTTTCAAGATCCTTGTCCGGCACTATCCGCTGGTCATCAGCAGCTACCCGCACCTCGACAGCCTGGCAGGGTTTACCCTGATGCGTGCGCGGGATGCGACCGGATGGGTCCGCTACACCCCCTTGCTCGATTACTTGCTCGAGGTGTTTCTGGTGGGGGGCCAGGTTGCACTGACTGACGATGATCACCTAAGCCTCAATCCACCACACCGTTTTCGTGCTGCCGAGGTGATCACCCGGGACATGTCTCCATCGGCGGTCAATCTTCACCTGAGCCAGTTGAATGATGACCTCGACCAACTGCTGTCAGGCCTGGTCGATCGGTTCCAGCAGGCCCAGGTCAGTTTCTGGAACGGCAGCGAGGCAGACGTGGGCGTCGTGCGTGTCGACTGGATGATGCAGATGCTCAAGGCAGCCCTGGCACGCAATGTCGAGCACCAAGGCTTGAGCGAGCCGATCAAGACGTTGCTGTATGGGGTGTTGATGGGGAACAGCGGCACGGTGCAGGTGCATGCTGTCGAGTGCTGCATGACGGTCGATGGCAGCGAGTACCGGGAGCTGTTGCCGAACCTGCTGATCAGCGGCGAGGCCGAAGAGGGCAGTCTGCTGGTGTGGTGCGAGCCTTCCGCAAGCGTGCAAGTCTTCGACGATATCCTGGGGTTCGCCGAGGCTTTGAGGAACTCGCTCGCCGCCCGCTACCGGTTCGACACGCTGTCATGGTCGCGCAGCCTGCTGCAGGGAGACCCCTTTTCCGGGCAGGCGAGGCTGTTGCTGCAGTGCACGCTGGAGCGCGTCGAGCGGCTGAAGCTGTGGCAGGCCGACACGATTCACGCGCTAGAGGCCTGCTTCGAAATATGGAGTGATCCATCGCGCGATCTTCCCGAAACCGTGGGGCCGAGTCTTGACCTGCCCACGGTCGAGCTACCCGCCTGGCTAAGCCAGGCCAGCAGTGCCGATCGCTTCGAATACCAGATGGCGTTGCAAGAGCAGGGCGCCCGCCAAGCGCTCTCCAAGGGCGTCACCTCGCTGGACGGTATAGAGACTTTGCATGCCTACACCGTGCGCCGCTTGAGCGAGCGGATGCAGGCCGACCATCCCCAGCGGACGCCTTACGACCCTGACCAGTTGCTGATCACCCTGGCGGTTCCCGATCCGGCGGTGGACGTCGAGTTGCCAGCAGCCCTGAAGCCTGCAAGGCGCCTCAGTCTGACGGAACTGGCGTATACCCAGCCGTCGGTCGAAGCGCTGGAAGTGGTGACGGGCGTAACCCGGGCCGATGGCCAAGCCGTCAATGGTTGGATGAACCCAGCCTACGTGAACCAATTGGTGGCAGGCGCGGACATCGGCGGTACCTACCCGGCCTATGCCGGACGCCTGCTCGATGACAGTGCCGGCCAGGCTGATCGAATCGCTCGGTTTGCCACCGAATGGCGCAGCGCATTGTTGTTCCAGGCACTGCGGGCGAAGATCGAAGGGCACCTGGATGAGGAATGCTGGCAGGTCGTAGCGGCTTTCTGTCGCAGTACCCGGGATTTCGCCGAGTACTTGAGCATCGCGCCATTGGCCTTCAAGTGCGCACCGGGCGCCAAGTCAGCGGACAAGGTCTTGGGCATGTTCGTGATTCGCTTCAACCTGCTGGACAAATGGATACTGTACCGCCCCATGTACGAAACCCAGGCGATCCTGCCCTTTGCCGGCCTGGATGCCTTGATGGTGAAGCTGCGCGAGACGGGTGAACTGCAGCAGAATGTCTTGGACTGGCTGCCTGACGATGTGCGTTCGGTCTATGACAACGGTGGTTTCAGCCGACCGCACCTGCATGATGCGCTGAAGTCGATCATGCACTTGCTGACCTTGGAAACCGATAACGTGGCAACCTATCTGGAGAGCCTGCGTGAGCCGGCGAAGGCCACGCCGAAATTCTGGTTGGCCGATCTCGATGCGCGGATGTACCAGGCCCGGGGTCAAATGCTGCTGATGTTGGCTTCGCGGCAGACCGTGTCGAACGCACAGCGCCGTTGGGCAATCGCCAACCAGATGGGGTGGCTGTTGTTCAACCTGGTCACGCCCATGCTGCCAGGTCCCCTGGCCGCCGTGACGTGGCTGGCGGCGCTGGTGCATAGCCTGCCGGATGATTTTCGTGCGTTGGCCAGCGGCGACGATGCGCAGAAGTCGCTCGCGCTGGTCGACGTGCTCAACAACCTGGCCATGCTGCTGGTTCACGGGCAGGGGGCCAAGGATGGCCAGGCAACGCTTGCCGTCAACGACAACTCCGTCACCCTGCAAGGTCCGCCCCGGCGTATGGTGCCTTGGGAGGCTCCAGCCTCCGTGTTTGGGGAGCAGGCCGGTTTGTCCGGTGAAGACGTTGACGTCCAGGCATCGCGGCCAGTGCGCGTCGTAGAGGCGCCTGCCCCCGAGCAGGCGATGGAGGACCGCGCGGCCTTGCAGGCCTGCGATTGGAACGAGCAGCGCTTCAACGTTCTGACACCGTCATTGCGGGCACAGCTGGCGACGTACGAGGCGTCGATCTCCTTGAGTGGTCGATTGGTCGAGCGGCAATGGCCGATGCGCGGACTGGTGAAGGTGGATGGGCACCTGTACCTGGCGCTCGACGGACGGCCCTACGAAGTGCGCGTGGATTGGGGCAGCGCGCGAATCGTGACGTCCGATGGCCGGGAAGGCCCCTGGTTGCGTCCAGGCGGTGAAGGTTGGGAGCTCGACCTGGGGCTCAGAGGGGGCTCGGGCCGGGGGCGCGCAGCGGGAGCTGCCAGCTCTACGCGCAGAAATCAGGCCAAAGGGCAAGAGATCCTGAAGAAGATCAGTGCTTGCAACACTACGATCCGGGGGATGAACGACAACATCTCCAAGATGCAGGAGACGCTGAACAAAGACAATGCCGACCTCAAGCTCCAGAGGGCCGCAGTGCATGCGCCTGGCAGCACCGCATACAAGAGAATGGCGGTGCTGGAAGCGAGTGTCAAAAGTCAGCTTGTGACGATTCGCGAGACCGCCCAGAAGCGGGAGGGCATTCGATATTCCATGATGGTTCACAACGACGATCTTCTGGCACTGCTCGATAAAGCCAAGAAGGGAAAAGTCCCCTTCCTCAACCATGACGAACGGTATGGTGTTTCTCTCAGGCTGCTGGTGGGGGAAGGTTTCACGTTGCTGAGCGTTCTGACCAAAGCCAACAGGTCTCCGGAGTTGAGTGAAGCGCGAGAGCGAGCATTTGCCGCGAACAGTGACTTGGCGGTCGAATGGCCCATCTACCAACGCGCTTTGCGTGAAGCTGTCGAAAACGAAGAGCTCATGATCCGTGCGTTGGCGCTCATCGACAAACGGGTCGTCGAGCTGCCGCCGGAGGCGCAGGTCAGCTATCTGGAGAACTCATTCAGCCGGGAGCAACTGATCGAGCAACGCCAGCAAACCTATGTCGACTATCGCTTCCATGCTGCATTGGGCTACGCCAACCTGGCGCTCGATGTCACCAGGGTCACCGATGTCCATAGGCTTGCACGTGTCTCGAGACAGCTGGCGGGTCTCTCCTTGCGTGTCGTCAGTGCCGCGCATCGCAATGTGCTGATGAGCGATGTGAGCATCGATGATCGCCTGGAGATCCTGCAGACTGCCTGGCGTCGATATGGCAACGCAATCGTGAAGGCCGATGTACTCCTGCACAGAGACACCGAGACCTACGACCCGGAAATGATCAGGCGCTACAAGGCGCGCATGAACGAGCTCAAGGACGCCATGGCGGCGGACTTGCTCCGGGCGCAGGCGCAAGCCGAGGGCGAGCCGGTAGCGGTCGAGATTTCGCCCTATCCAGTGAAAACCGGCTACCGCGCCGTGCGGACCCGAGCACAGATACTGGTCATCGCCAGCGAGGTCGTTCAAGAGGACGGTACGACGGTCTTGCAGGTGATCGAGCCGTTGAGCAACAGGGTGCTGTTGCAGTTCGAAGCCAATGAACACGGGGATTGGGTCCAGACCGGAGGAGCTGCCGATCTCGCGCTTGGCGATGAATCCGGGTCCGAATCGGGGTCGGTTTCCAGAACGGAGGCCGTCTCCAGACCGGTGTCCGAGAGTGAGGCTGAATCGGAGTCGGACACTGAATCCAGCTCGAGCTCGGACACAGCCTCTGCTACGGCTGGCGGCGGCAAAGGCGCGCAGTTGATCGACATCGCCAGGCATCTGGAAACCCAGGCGCTGGCCGATAGCGCGAGGGTGGAGGCGATTGCGCGGGGTTACCTCGATGGCGATGCGGGGTCCGAGGCGCTGATCGAGCTGGTCAACGGGCATCTGCAACAACTCGAGGACGCCAGGGCGGCCCTGCAGCGTGCGGGGGAGCAGACAGAACGTATCGAGGCGCGTATCGCGCAATGGCAAACCAACAAAGAGAACTGGCTGACCCAGTTGTACAAGGGCACCGCCTATCCAGACCTCGAGGCCCTGCGATTCCTGTTCGAGCATGGCCGGTTGAGAATCACCTACAGGTCGCGCTCGGTCATCGCCAATGGCTCGGCCATGGACGAGTACATGATCCACTGGTTGAACACTCCCCACGGTTCGGGGAAAGGCACCGAGCTTTGGGTCGCGCATTTCCATTTCGATCATCAAGGGGATGTCGCCACCGCGTTTACGCGCGGCCATCTCAAGATCGCGAGCCAGCGCATGAAGAAAGGCCCTGGCGTCAACTACGGTCGGATTACCTACGAGCAGGTCAAGGACATCATTCCATTCAACCGGTGACGCCCTGCGACGGTAACTGGCCATGCAGCGGCGGGATTGGTCCGTCATGAGCATCGCCATGCGGATGTAGCCGCCTCAACCAATGCCCCGGTTTTTCAACCGGGGCATCTTTCTTCACTGATCGAGCGCCGGTGCAGGCCGGTTGTCCAGGCTCATGCGAGCAAAGATCGATGGTAGTGCATGAGTAGCGCGTGGCGATGGCCGCAGCGGCTTAGCGTAGGCCCGTAATCACCAAGCGGAGAATCTACCCATGGCTACCCCTGCGACACCCCCGGTTACCATCAGAGAAGCCGTCGTGCTTCAGTTTGCCCAGCGCCCCTCGCTGCGTTACGTCCTGAGCAAGGCAATCCATGAGCTCCTGCTCAAGCATGATCCTGACAAGGTCACGGCCACGATCGACCATCACTCTGAAGAGCCCTACACGCTGGTTCGTCCCGGCCTGGACGGCAAGCTGCGACCTGAAAGGTTGTTGTCGTTGTTGCTGGGTGTGTTCGTGCAAGGCCAGAGGGTCGCCTTTGGTGTGCGCGATACGCTACGCCTGAAGGCTTTTGGGTTTTCCTACCTGGAAGATTTCTTCGAGCAGGTGACCGGCGTCGACAGTGACGACGACTCGATCGAACTGCCCCTCGCCCCTCTCAACGACGCTTTCAACGAGCTGCTGGAGTCTCTGGTCGCCAAGTTCCAGCAAGCGCAGGCGAACTTCTGGGATCAGGACAACGGTGCTACCGCGAGCATTGCACACATCAGCCGGCATGGCTGGATGCGCGAAGTGCTGAGATCGATCCAGTTGAACCACGTGGTGCGCTCCGGCTGGGGCGATGAGGAGAAGGACTGTCTCTATGCGTTGATGCTGGGACTCAAGAGTAGTGCCTCGGTTTCGGCTATCGAACTGACTTTCACGGTTGATGGTGCTTCGTTCAAACAGTTGCTGCCAGACCTGCTGATCGAAGCCGAGCGCGAGACGAGCACGCTCATCGTGCGTTGCGAGCCCGGTGGGCGTATCCAGCGCTTCGAATCACTGGCGGACTTCACCGACAACCTGCGCGACGAGCTGGCGCAGCGCTTGGATTTCGATGAGCTGACCTGGCAGCGGCGTACGTTCACTGCCGATCCTTTCCTGCAGCAGTCGGGCTTATTGCTGGACAGCCTGCTGGCGGATGTCGAGCGCTTGCGTATGGTGGATATCACCAGTGCCGAACAGTTGGAGCAGACCTTGGCGCGACTGGTCGATCCTTCTCGGTATTTCTACGCTGACGACCTCTTCGCGCTGCAGAGTAACGCGCCTGACCTGCCGGGGTGGCTGATTGCGGCGTCGGAGCCGGACCGTTTCGAATACCAGGTCGCCATGCTGGACCTGGCCGCTGCCCAGGGGCTTTCCCGAGGAAAGACCTCGCTCGACGGGGTGGAGGACCTGCACGCTTTCGCGGTGCGGCGCCTGAAGGAGCAGATGGCTCTGGATCATCCGGATGAGCCAGGCCCGGCGCCAGATGAGGTATTGGTCCATGTCTCGGTACCGGACCCTATCGTCGACGTGGAGCTGCCGGTGAAACTCAAGCCCGTGGGCAGCAAGACCTTGGCCGAGTTTTCCATTGCTCGTCTGGACGGCCAGGAGGACGCGCTGATTTCCTCGATCAGCCATCGCGATGGAAAACCGCTGGCCGCCTGGATGACGCCTGTTCAGGTGGTCGAGCTGGTCGAGAGGGTCGATATCGGTGGCACCTATCCGGCATACGTCGCTACTCTGCTCGACGATTCGGTCCAGCAGGCCGCTCGGATCGAACGGTTCGGTCGCGAGTGGCGCTGCGCATTGCTGTTCGATGCCTTGCGCGCCAAGGTCGAGGGTAAGCTGGACGCCGCGTGCTGGCGAGCATTGGCCGAGTTCTGCCGCAGCGAAAGGGATCTGAAGGGCAACATCGATATCGCGCCCCTGGCGTTCAAGGCCGATGCGGACAGTCAGCGGCGGGATGCCGCCATGTACATGTACGTCATTCGCCTGCGCGAGCCCGCGGCGGTATTGCTGTATCGTCCGCTTTACCAACAACAGTCTTTGCTCAGCTACGCCGACGAGGCCGCCTTGATGGACGTGATCAGCGCGGCGGGCGAGCTTCAGGACAGTGTTCTGCAATGGCTGCCTGAAACGGTTTTCAACGTTTATGCACGAGGTGGTTTCCTGGAGCCGCACCTGCGGCGAGTCATCTTCGATACCTCGATCTGGCCGGAACCGGTCAAGCCTGTGAGGCTGGCCCTGAGTCCGTTCCTGGCGGACATCGATACATGGATGTATGACGACAAGCGCCGAGCGTTGATCCTGCTGGCAGGACGTGGCGCCATTTCCAACACCCAGCAGAGGTGGGCCACGATCAAGCGCTTTGGGTGGTTGCTGTTCGATCTCGTCGCTCCCGTGCTGCCGGGGGCGCTGGGCAAGGTGGCCTGGGTCGCCGGCTTGCTGGCGCCCTTGCTGGAAACGGAAAAAGGTACAAGGCCCGAAGGTGCCGACACGATTCTCGCTGTCGACCTGGCGGCCAACCTGGCCATGGCGCTGCTGCATGAACGCCTTCCTGAAACCAGGCCAAAAACCTACGGACCTGAGTCGGAGCCGTCCAGGCTGGCCGGACCGGCGCTACGTGAACCGTTCCGTGTGGCGCAGGTAGCGCAGCAGGTCAGGCATGAACCGGAGGATCTGGCATTGCAGGATTGGACCGGGCATGTCTCGCTGGGGCACGGCTGGGGTGTTGGTCCCTATGCGCAGCGTGAGATTCTCAAGCCTTTCAAGGCTGTCGTCGATCTGGCGGGCGTGGTGCCCCACAACGATGTTTACCAGCATGACGGGCGCTCCTATGTCGCTGTGCTGGGTGACAAATACCAGGTGGTGCTCGAGGGGGAGGGGCGGCGCATCGTTGGCCCGGTCGGTGAGCCTGGCCCTTGGCTGTTTCACGACGGTGGCTGGCGGATACGAATCGATGGTTTTGCCTTGGGTGGTGCGCCGAAGCGGACAGGGGGCTCGCGGGTCACTCAGGCACAGGTCGAGAGCCAGGCGAGAACACTCAGGGCGCTGATCAACAACTACGACACGTTCAAGGCTGATGCGTTCGAGTTGAGCGAAATCGAAACGGGCTGTCGAGTCGACTGGGATAAAGCTCAAACCTTCAAGAGCAATATCGAGCAAAGCAGCAGCGGGCTCGAAAAAGACAAGCGCGATCTATTGCTGTCTCTGAGCGAGAAGAAACTAAGCGATACGAAAGCCGCGTTCGAAAAAGCGCGCAGCGATTATGTCGTTCATATGGAGAAAATGGTCGAAAACGATCTCCAGGTCATCTCCGGTGCAGAGAAACTGATCGACATGCAGCGGCGTCCCGGCATCGCCAAAGTACTCGACCGTATCACTCTTGAGGCGCAGATCATCTTCTCTCGCGAGACCATCGTGAGAAGCATTTGGGGGGCTACGCCGCGCCTGAGTGACATGATCGACTACCCCGGTCTCAGCAAATTGGGGAGTATGTTGCATGGCCGAATCGTCACCGAGGTCCCCGAGCTTTACCAGACGTTCCGCCAGCGCATAAGCGAAACGACGCTGTTGCAAGAGCGCCAGATCAAGCTTAGCAGCCAGCTCGACCAGCAATTGCCTTACCTCGATCCGCAGGGAGAGCTGGTCAGGGATTCCGAAGACCGTGTTGTGCTGCGGGTCGGTGAGCTGATGAAGCAGCGTACCCTGACGACCGTGGACATCCAGTTCCAGCAAGCGGTGCACTATTGCGAACTGACGATCCACTATGAGATGGCGGATCCGACACACAAGCTCGCGCGCTATCGCCAGACATTGATGAGCGTGCATTTGCGCGCCGCGGCCTATGCCCATGGCGAGGCGCAGTTCGGCAGTCTGACGGCCTCCGATCAGGTCGAGGCCCTGCAAAGCGCCTGGGACGAATACACCTCGGCGATCATCGGTGCGATGGACATCAGGCGTGAAGGTAGTGCGTTGTTGAACATGAGCAGGCTCGATCAATATATCGAGGTGATCGAGCTGCTCAAGAAGGATGCGGGCGATCGCCTGGTCGAGGCGATCAGTGCCTCGGATGGCGAGTCAGTCCCGGCTGTTGGCGCATACGATCCGAGTGGGCGCGTTCGTGCGGTGGCGCACAGAGCCGATGGCCAGATCGTGGTGGGCGAGCGGATCGAGGTGAAGGGTAAGCCCGTACTGGAAGTCCGCGACCCAGGGAGCAATCAGGTGATCGCCCACTTCGAGCGCAAGGAGCAGGAGTGGGTCGAGGTGGTGGATCCCCCTGCGCCTACGCCGACGGTGAGCGAGAGCGAGTTGCTTGCCCAGGCCTCGGAGGTACTTGCCAGAGACCAATTGTTTCGAACGCCTGTCGACCAGAAGCTCAAGCCCGGTCTGCTGGTACGGGCGATAGATGAGCAAATTAGCGAGCTGCAGCATCTGGCTGATGCGTTTGGCGACAATTCGGGAACCGTCGCATTGCAGGTCAAGGAACAGCTTGCCCAATGGCCGGCCAGGCGGGAGTCCTTGTTGACGGAGCTGTACAAGACAACGCGCTTCCCTGATTTTGCAGGCATGCGCTTTCTCCAGGAGCACAACCTCATTCAAGTGCAGTACCAGCGCAATCGCAAGGTGCTCAGCGATGGAGGGGCTCTGGACGAGTACGCTGTTCGGCTGCGTCAGGGCAAGGACGGCAAGCCTGGGAAGTATCTCTGGGCGGTGCACTACCACTATGCCGGGCAGGCCGATCCGGCCAACCAATTCTTCCAGGCTCACATCAAGACCTGGGAACAGCGCTTGTACGGTAGCAAGGATGCCAAGCGCTTGGCTGCCCAAGGCGATCGGATTCACCGTGAGTTGCTGACGGTCGAGCAAGGGAAAACGATCATCGCCTGGGCGGAAAGCACGAAGGCCTAGCGTGCTGGGGGGCGCAATCGTCGACATCGGCTCATCGAGGTGATGTTCAGCGATTGCTGTAGCGCCCCTGGTGGCCGTGGCCTGGCATGGCCTGGTTGCCGCGTTCGGCGATCATCTGGCGCAGGCCGATCAGTTCGATGCCCTGGCTCTTGAGCCGGGGCATTTGTTTTTCCAGCACCTCGAGTGTCTGCGGGTAGGGGTGGCCGATCAGCACCGCCGAGCCTTGCTTGCGCGCCAAGGCGACGCCCTGTTGCAGCTGTGCGCTGATCGCTTGCACGGTGCGCTCGTCGTCAAGGAACACATCGCGCGAGACATGGGCCAGATCGACGGCCTGCGCCTCGGCGGCGGCTACCGTGGCGGCGCTGGTGCGGCTGTCGACGAAGAACAGGTGGCGGCGCTGCAGTTCCTCCATCAACCAATGCATCGGCTCGCGCTGGGCGGTCATGCGGCTGCCCATGTGGTTGTTGAGGCCGGCGGCGTAGGGCACCTTGGCCAACGCCGCGTTCAGGCGTCGGGCCAGCTCTTCGATCGGTGTGCCGGGGTGCCAGGCGTAGGGGCCGGTGGCCGGATCCATGGGCATGTGCAGGATCACCGTCTTGCCCGCCTTGTGCGCTTGGCGGGCGAAGTCGGTGGCATGCGGGGTGTCGGGCATGATGGCCATCGTCACCGGCCCGGGCAGGGCGAGGGTGCGGCTGTCGCGCTCGGCGCTCTGGCCCAGGTCGTCGATGATGATGCTCATGTAGGCCTTGCCCGGCGCCGCCTGGGCGGTACCGAGCATGAGGCAGAACAGCGTGAACAGCAGATAACGCATGGGAGCGGTCAGTCACCCTTGGTGATGTTCAGGCCCTTGAGCAGGCTGAGGGCCTGGCTGAGCTGGAAGTCGTTGTCCTGCGGGCGATCCTTGCGCTTGCTGCTGCCGCTCGGGCGGTCGGCACCACCGTTGCCATTGCCCAGGTGACCCTGCAGGTCGGCTTCCTTGAAGTTGTCGTTATCGGCCTCGGCGGTAAGCTTGGCCGGACGTACCTCGATGTCCGGGACGATGCCCTGTGCCTGGATCGAGCGGCCGTTGGGGGTGAAGTACAGCGCGGTGGTGAGCTTCAGCGCACGGTCGTTGGCCAGCGGCAGCACGGTCTGCACCGAGCCCTTGCCGAAGCTGTCGGTGCCCATCAGCACGGCGCGTTTCTGGTCCTGCAGGGCGCCGGCGACGATTTCCGAGGCCGAGGCGCTGCCGCCGTTGATCAGCACCACCAGCGGCACGCCTTCGCTGGCGTCGGCCGGGTCGGCGGAGTAGCGCAGTTCGGAGTTGGCGATGCGGCCCTTGGTGTAGACGATCAGGCCCTTGGTGAGGAAGTGGTCGGCCACTTCCACCGCCGACTGCAGCACGCCGCCGGGGTTGTTGCGCAGGTCGAGGACCACGCCGCGCAGCTTCTTGCCGTTGTCCTTGCGCAGCTTGGCCAGGGCCTTGCCCACCTCTTCGCCGGTCTTGACCTGGAACTGGGTGATACGGATATAGCCGTAGTCGTTCTCCAGCAGCTGGCTCTTGACGCTCTTGACCTGGATCACCGCGCGGGCCAGCGTCACGTCGAACGGCGTGCCGCCGTCGCGCACCAGGGTCAGGGTGATTTTCTCGCCGATCTTGCCGCGCATCTTGTCCACGGCCTCGGTCATGGTCTGGCCACGGGTCGGCGCGCCATTGATCTTGACGATCAGATCGCCCGCCTCGATGCCGGCGCGCGAGGCCGGGGTATCGTCGATGGGCGAGACCACCTTGACGAAGCCGTCTTCCATGCCCACTTCGATGCCCAGGCCGCCGAACTCGCCGCTGGTGCTTTCCTGCAGCTCCTGGAAGTCCTCGGGGCCAAGGTAGGCCGAATGCGGGTCGAGGTTGCTGAGCATGCCCTTGATGGCGTTCTCCAGCAGGGTCTTGTCATCCACCGGCTCGACATAGGCGGCCTTGATGCGGTCCATGACCTCGGCGAAGGTACGCAGCTCCTCCAGCGGCAGCGGCGCCTTGGCGGTCACCTCGGTGACTGGCTTGGCGGCGACGGGCTTGGCCGGCTCGGCGGCTTGGGCCAAGGGCGCGCCAATGACCAGGGCGATGGTCAGGGCCAGCTGGGTGAGACGAGGCGAGTGCAGCATGTCGAACGAACTCCTGATCCTGTTGGCGCTCCCGGCGGGAGCATCGGTGCGCCCGTTTCAAGGGCTGCGCCGTAAAAGTAGTCGGTGCCTAGCCGCGGCACCATTGCGCAGGGTCGGTCGGGCGGCCCTGCTGGCGAATCGCGAAGTACAGCCCGGCGCTGTCCTGGCCGCCACTGTCGCCGACGGTGGAGATGGCCTCGCCGGCCTTGACGATGTCGCCGGCGCGCTTGAGCAGGCTCTGGTTGTGGCCGTACAGGCTCAGGTAACCGTTTCCGTGGTCGAGGATGACCAGAAGTCCGGCGCCGCGCAACCAGTCGGCGAACACCACGCGCCCGCCGTGTACGGCGCGCACCTGGGTGCCGGCGTTGGCGCCGATCATCACGCCATCCCACTTGGCCCGAACGTCGCCGCCTCGGGTATCGCCGAAGCGCGCCAGCAATCGACCATTGACCGGCCATGGAAGTTTTCCCCGGGCCGCGGAAAATGCGCCGCCGTAGTTGGCGCCGTCGCTGGAAACCACCGGGCCGAGGGTGGTGCGGGCCTTTTTCGGCGCTTCCTCCGGCTCCGGCGCGCGGGCGGCGGCCAGGGCCTGCTCCTTGCGGCGTTTTTCTTCTTCCTGCTTGGCCAGCAGGGCGCGCTGGCGTGCCTCTTCGGCCTCGCGCGCCTGGCGGGCGAGGGTTTCCTCGATGGTCTTGAGCACCTTGCTCAGGTCGGCCTGGTCCTGTTCACGGCTTTGCAGCTTCTGGTCGCGGGCCTTGAGGTCGCCGTTGAGCTTGGCCAGCACCTGCTGGCGCTTGTCGCGCTCGGCGACCAGGGCCTGACGGCGGCTGTCGAGGTCGGCGCGCTGGGTCAGCAGTTGTTCCTGCTGACGGGCGATGTCCTGCTCGACGTTGGCCAGCTGGCGCAGGGTTTCGTTGAAGGCGCGCAGTTGCTCCATGCGCGCCTTGCTCAGGTAGTCGTAGTAGGCCAGGGTGCGGGCGAACTTCTCTGGGTTCTGCTGGTTGAGCAGCAACTTGAGATATTCCTCGCGGCCATTGTTCTGGTAGGCCGAACGGGCCTGGATGGCAATCAGGCGTTGCTGTTCAACGCGGGCGCTCTGGAGTTTTTTTTTCTCGTGATCAAGGCGCTCCAGCTCGCCCTCGGTCTTTTTTAGTTCTTGCTGCAGTGCCTCCACCTGTTTCTCGAGCTTGCCGATATCGGTCTCGGTGGCCTTGAGGTCTTTCTGCACGCCGGCTTTTTCCTCCTGGAGCTTGCCCAGCATTTTCTTCAGCTCGGCGATGTCCTGGCGGGTGGCGTCCAGCTGCTGCTGGGTCTGTGCGCGCTCGTCGGCAGCGAAGGCCGGGGCGAGCAGGCATGACAGGGCTAGTAGGAAGAGGGCGCGGAGCATGAGGTTGGGCGTACCAAGGATGGAGACTGGCCTAGTATGCCCGCGCGGGGCTGCAAAAAAAACGCCTCGCGGCGTGTGCGGCGAGGCGTTTGTCTGGAATTCAGGCTCGCGAGCCACTGTGGGCTGCGTGGGAGCGGGCTTGCCCCGCGATCGCATTCGCGGGGCAAGCCCGCTCCCACGCAGTGATTACAGGTCGACCAGGATCGAGGTGCCGGTCATCTCGGCTGGCTTTTCCAGGCCCAGCAGCTTGAGCATGGTCGGCGCCACGTCGGCCAGCACGCCGCCTTCGCGAACCTTGACGCTGCGCTTGCCGACATAGATGAACGGCACCGGCTCGGTGGTGTGGGCGGTGTGCGCCTGGCCGGTGCACTCGTCCTCCATCTGCTCGACGTTACCGTGGTCGGCGGTGATCAGCGCTTCGCCGCCGACCTTGTCCAGGGCCTCGACGATCCGCCCGACGCAGCCATCCAGGGCCTCGACGGCCTTGACCGCAGCGTCGAACACGCCGGTGTGGCCGACCATGTCGCCGTTGGCGTAGTTGACCACGATCACGTCATAGCGCTGCTGCTCGATGGCCTCGACGATGCGGTCGGTGACCTCGGGGGCGCTCATTTCCGGCTGCAGGTCGTAGGTGGCGACCTTCGGCGACGGGATAAGGATGCGCTCTTCGCCCTCGAACGGCTCTTCGCGGCCACCGGAGAAGAAGAAGGTGACGTGGGCGTACTTCTCGGTCTCGGCGATGCGCAGCTGGGTCTTGCCGTTCTTCGCCAGGTACTCGCCCAGCACGTTGTTCAGGCTGGCCGGGGCGAACGCCGCGGGAGCCGGGATCTTCGCCGAGTACTGGGTCAGGCCGATGTAAGCCGCCAGTTTTGGCAGGCGGGCGCGGGGGAATTCGTTGAAGTCCGGTTCGACGAACACGCGCGACAGCTCGCGGGCGCGGTCGGCGCGGAAGTTCATGAAGATCACGGCGTCGCCGTCCTCGACCTTGACCGCTTCGCCGATGCGCGTGGCCTTGACGAACTCGTCGCTCTCATCGCGGGCGTAGGCGGCCTCGAGGCCGGCCATGGCGGTCGGCGCGCTGTATTCGGCGGCGCTGTCGACGATCAGGTTGTAGGCGGCGCTGACACGGTCCCAGCGGTTGTCGCGGTCCATGGCGTAGTAGCGGCCGATCAGGCTGGCGATGCGGCCCTTGCCCAGGCGGGCGAAGGTTGCGTCGAGCAGCTCGATGGACGACTGGGCGCTGCGCGGCGGGGTGTCGCGGCCATCGAGGAAGGCATGCAGGTAGATCTTCTCGGCGCCACGCTGCGCGGCCAGTTCGGCCATGGCGATCAGGTGGTCCTGGTGGCTGTGCACGCCGCCGTCGGAGAGCAGGCCGAGGATATGCACCGCCTTGCCGGCGCCGACCGCCTTGTCCACCGCGCCACCGAGTACCGGGTTCTCGAAGAACTCGCCGTCACGGATGGCCTTGGTGACGCGGGTGAAGTCCTGGTACACCACGCGGCCGGCGCCGAGGTTCATGTGACCGACTTCGGAGTTGCCCATCTGCCCGTCGGGCAGCCCCACGTCCATGCCGGAGCCGGAGATCAGGCCATGCGGCTGGGTGGCGCGCAGGCGGTCGTAGACCGGCGTGTTAGCAGCGAAGATGGCGTTGTATTCGGGGCTTTCGCTGTGACCGAAGCCATCCAGGATGATCAGGACCAGGGGTTTAGGCGTGCTCGTCATCAATCAAACTCACGGTTGTTCAAAGATGATAAAGACACGCATTTTAGGGCAAATCCGCCAGCGACGGCGAATATTCCTCCCCGTGCCCGACAAGCGCGGTCGGATATGCAACATGAAGGCTGTTTCCTTGCCGGCCCGGTGGGCTTTGGCGGTCATGGGGGGCTGTGTATACTGGCCGCCATTTTCAATCGCCTGGAACACCCCTGATGGTTGCTAACCTGATCCAATTTGCGACAAACCACTTCATCCTGGTAGCGATCTTCGTTGTACTGCTGGTCCTGCTGCTGGTCAACGAAGTCCGTCGCGGCGGCCAGAGCCTGAGCAATGGCCAGCTGACCGCGCTGGTCAACGCCGAGAAGGCGCTGGTGATCGACATCCGTCCGGCCAAGGAATACTCCGCGGGCCACATCGTCGGCGCGCTGAACATCCCGCAGGACAAGGTGGCCGGCCGCATGACCGAGCTGGAAAAACACAAAGAGAAGACCCTGATCGTCGTCGACGCGATGGGCCAGCAGTCCGGCACCATCTGCCGCGAACTGCTCAAGGCTGGCTACACCGCTGCCAAGCTCAGCGGTGGCGTTTCCAGCTGGAAAGCCGATAACCTGCCCCTGGTGAAGTGATATGAAGCCCGTCATCGTCTACTCCAGCGACTACTGCCCCTACTGCATGCGCGCCAAGTACCTGCTCGAGAGCAAGGGCGTGGCGTTCGAGGAGATCAAGGTCGACGGCAAGCCCCAGGTTCGCGCCGAAATGAGCCAGAAGGCCGGCCGTACCTCGGTGCCGCAGATCTGGATCGGCGGCACGCACGTCGGTGGATGCGATGACCTCTACGCCCTGGAGCGCGCGGGCAAGCTCGACGCGCTGCTGGCGGCCTGATTCGCACTGCATTCAAGAACATTAGGAAAAGGATCTGCAATGACTGACCAACAGAACAACGGCGCTGCCGAAGCCAACGCCCCGCAATTCTCCCTGCAGCGCATCTACGTGCGCGATCTGTCGTTCGAGGCGCCGAAAAGCCCGCAGATCTTCCGCCAGCAGTGGGAGCCGAGTGTCGGGCTGGACCTGAACACCCGCCAGAAGGCCCTGGAAGGTGACTTCCACGAGGTGGTGCTGACCCTGTCGGTGACCGTCAAGAACGGTGACGAAGTCGCCTTCATCGCTGAAGTGCAGCAGGCCGGCATCTTCCTGATCGCGGGCCTCGATGCGGCCTCGATGAGCCACACCCTCGGCGCGTTCTGCCCGAACATCCTGTTCCCCTACGCTCGCGAAACCCTGGACAGCCTGGTGACCCGCGGCTCGTTCCCGGCACTGATGCTGTCGCCGGTCAACTTCGACGCCCTGTACGCGCAAGAGATGCAGCGCATGCAGGAAGCCGGTGAAGTGCCGACCGTGCAGTGATTTTTGCCGGCAATGAAAAAGGCGACCTTCGTGGTCGCCTTTTTCATGTGTCATCTGTGCCGGCCTCTTCGCGGGCAAGCCCGTTCCCACAGGTATTGTGTGGGCCCTGAACGCAGCACAGTCCCTGTGGGAGCGGGCTTGCCCGCGAAGAGGCCGGTGCATTCAACACATCAGCTCCCGGCGAACCCCTGTTGCCGCCATGCCTCGTATACCGTCACCGCCACGGTATTGGACAGGTTCAGGCTGCGGCACCCTGGCCGCATCGGCAGACGCAGGCGTTGCTCCGCCGGCAGGCTGTCCAGCACGTCCGCTGGCAGGCCACGGCTTTCTGGGCCGAACAGGAAGGCGTCGCCAGGCTGGTACTCGACCTCGTGGAACGGATGCGAGCCCTTGGTGGTGAAGGCGAACAGCCGTGGATTGCCCAGGCTCTCCAGGCACGCGGCCAAGCTGGCATGGCGCTTGAGCGTGGCATACTCATGGTAATCCAGCCCCGCCCGGCGCAGGCGCTTGTCATCGAGTTCGAAGCTTATCGGCTCGATCAGATGCAGGTCGCAGCCGCTGTTGGCGCACAGGCGGATGATATTGCCGGTATTCGGCGGAATTTCTGGTTGAAAAAGGATGACGTGAAACATGCACGGCTCCAGGCGTGAAGATGACGAGCATTCTACCCTCGAACCGGACCTGCGTTCGAAAGCCTTCCCGCGAGTGATCCTGTCGCTGGCCATCGTCGGACTGATGGTGGGCATGATGATCGGCCGCCTTACCGCGCCCGAGGAGCGGGTGCTGGAACAGGTGGCGGTGGTGCAGGATGGGCTCGACCTGTGGTTCAACGAAGAGCCACAGCTGCATGGCGAGAATGTCGAAGGCACCGTGGCCGTGGTGTTCGAGGCCCAAGGCAAGGTCCAGCGTGGCCAGCTGATGCTGCAGGGCAAGCCGGTGGGCTGGCGCCTGCAGAAGAGCGATCAGGGGTTGCTGCTGACCGTGGTGGCCGCTCGTCCCCTGCGCGGCGAGTGGACCGGCGCAGAGGACGATGGGCGTTGGCGGGTGCAGGTCAGGCTGCACGAATAAAAGAGGGGATATCCCGGCCTGCCTGTACCAGGGTCCCCGAAAGCGGCGTTACTGCGAAGAAAAGAGGGGTTTACCCGGCCTGCCTGTACCAGGACCCCGAAACTGGAGATGTATTACCTTTTGCAGGGGGCGTGCCAGTTTTACCAAGCTCATGAATACGGGGGCTTTGATGGGGATTTGGCCGGGTTTTGAAGGGGATTTTGCCTTCGCGAGGTGCATCGGGCACAGGAACGGTGCATCGAAGGGCAGAAATGGCTGGGGCCGCTTTGCGGCCCTTTCGCGACACAAGGCCGCTCCCACAGGGAAACGCGATCGCCTGTGGGAGTAACTGTCTTCTTTGTGGAAGCTGGCTCCTTGAAGCTCAGGCTTATCGCGGTCCATGTGGGAGCGGCCTTGTGTCGCGAAAGGGCTGCGCGGCAGACTTCGCGGTCTTGCAGGTGTAGCGTCGGATCAGTGCTCCTCACCCTCTTCGTCATCCCCGCCATCGACCTTCATCCCCAGCTCCTTGATCTTGCGCGTCAGGGTATTGCGCCCCCAGCCCAGCAGCACTGCCGCGTCACGGCGGCGACCGGCGGTGTGCTTGAGCGCGGTCTCGATCATGATGCGTTCGAAACTCGGCACGGCGCTGTCGAGCAGGCTCGACTGGCCACGGGCCAGGGCCTGGTCGGCCCATTGGCGCAGGGCCTGCTCCCAGTTGGTCACCGGCGCGGCATCCTGGGGCAGGTTGAGCAGCTCCGGCGGCAGGTCGCCGATCAGCACCTCGCGGCTGGACGCCATCACGGTGATCCAGCGGCAGGTGTTCTCCAGCTGGCGCACGTTGCCCGGCCAGGGCAGGTTGCGCATGAACTCTTCGGTTTCCGGCTTGAGCAGCTTGGGC
This sequence comes from Pseudomonas sp. microsymbiont 2, assembly GCF_054788395.1. Taxonomy (NCBI): domain Bacteria; kingdom Pseudomonadati; phylum Pseudomonadota; class Gammaproteobacteria; order Pseudomonadales; family Pseudomonadaceae; genus Pseudomonas; species Pseudomonas sp. microsymbiont 2. Next base: position 5,430,801 of record NZ_CM139112.1, on the reverse strand, counting down.
TCGACCGCCAGCTCCTGGGCGGCGCGCCCCAGGAAGTGACGGGCCAGGGCCGGGATGTCCTCGCGTCGATCCGCCAGGCGCGGGATGTGGATGCGGATCACATTGAGGCGGTGGAACAGGTCTTCGCGGAACTTGCCGGCCTGCACCAGTGATTCGAGGTTCTGGTGGGTGGCGGCGATGATGCGCACGTCCACCTTGACCGGCACATGGCCACCGACCCGGTAGAACTCGCCGTCGGCCAGCACCCGCAGCAGGCGGGTCTGGGTGTCGGCGGGCATGTCGCCGATCTCGTCGAGGAACAGCGTGCCGCCGTCGGCCTGCTCGAAACGGCCACGGCGCAGGTTGGCGGCGCCGGTGAAGGCGCCTTTTTCATGGCCGAACAGCTCGGACTCCATCAGGTCCTTGGGAATCGCCGCCATGTTCAGGGCGATGAACGGCGCCGCCGCGCGCGGGCTGTGGCGGTGCAGGGCGTGGGCCACCAGCTCCTTGCCGGTGCCGGACTCGCCGTTGATCAGCACGGTGATGTTGGAGTGACTGAGGCGGCCGATGGCGCGGAACACCTCCTGCATCGCCGGGGCTTCGCCGATGATCTCGGGGGTGCGGGCCAGGGCCTGGGGCACGTCCAGCGCCTGCTGCTCCTGGGCATGCTGGTTGGCGCGTTTGACCAACGATACCGCCTCGTCGACGTCGAACGGCTTGGGCAGGTACTCGAAGGCGCCGCCCTGGTACGAGGCCACGGCACTGTCCAGGTCGGAGTGGGCGGTCATGATGATCACCGGCAGGCGCGGGTGCTGTTCGCGGATCTGCGCCAGCAAGTCGAGGCCGCTGGCGCCCGGCATGCGGATGTCCGAGATGATCACGTCCGGTTGCTGGCGGGCAAGGCGGCCCATCACGCCGTCGGCGCTGTCGAAGCTCTGGGTGGTCATGCCTTCTTGTTGCAGGGCTTTTTCCAGGACCCAGCGGATGGAGCGATCATCATCGACGATCCAGACGGTTTCACTTCGGCTCATGGGGCGGTGGCTCCTTGTTCCAGGGGCAGGTAGATCGAGAAGGCGGTATGGCCGGGGTGGCTTTCGCACTCGATCAGGCCCTGGTGCTGGCTGATGATGTTCTGGGTAATGGCCAGGCCCAGCCCGGTGCCGTCCGGGCGGCCGCTGACCATGGGATAGAAGAGGGTGTCCTGCAGTTCCACGGGGATGCCGGGGCCGTTGTCGACGATCTCGACCCGCGCCACCAGGCGGTGGCGCACATGGCCGATGGTGAATTGACGCACGGCGCGGCTGCGCAGGCTGATACGGCCCAGGCGCAGCTCGTTCTGGCTACCGATGGCCTGCATGGCGTTGCGCACGATGTTGAGCACGGCCTGGATCATCTGTTCGCGGTCGATCAGCACGTCCGGCAGACTCGGGTCGTAGTCGCGGACCAGGGTGATGCCGCCCTGACTCTCGGCCTCGACCAGACTGCACACGCGCTCGAGCACTTCGTGGATGTTGGTCATGGCCAGCGAGGGCAACTTGTTCGAGCCGAGCATGCGGTCGACCAGGTTGCGCAGGCGGTCGGCCTCTTCGATGATCACGTTGGTGTAGTCGCGCAGGCCGTCTTCCGGCAGTTCGCGGGCCAGCAGCTGCGCCGCGCCACGAATCCCGCCCAGCGGGTTCTTGATCTCGTGGGCCAGGCCGCGCACCAGCATCTTGGTGGTTTCCTGCTTGCTCAGCTGGGCCTCTTCCTTGGTGATGCGCAGGAGCCGATCACGGGGGTGCACCTCGAGCAGCAGCAGGGTCTGGCCCTGGTGCAGGATCGGCGTCACGGCGTAGTCGACGGTGATGGTCTGGCCGGTCAGCGAGGTCAGCTGCGCTTCGCGCTTGGTGAACGGGTGCGCCTGTTCCACCGCCTGGCGCAGCGAGTTGAGCGCCTCGGTCGACTCGGTGAACAGCTCGCTGATGAACTGCCCATGGCTGCGCTGGCCGCTGACGGCCAGGAGCATCTCCGCGGCCGGGTTCATGTACTCCAGGCGCAGCTCGCCATTGAGCAGCAGCGTGGCGGTGGTCAGGTTGTCCAGGAGCAGACGGTGCTGTGCATCGCTGATGGTCATAAGGCGTCGTTGACCTCTTTTGGCACATTGGCGCTCCCGGGGCTGGCCGGGAGCGCGCACGGATGACGTGCTGGATGCAGTGAAAATGCAAGAACCAAACCAAGGCTCCGAAAAGAAGCGGAATTTGCCGATAAAGCCCTGGGTTTGCGCGAATTCGGGCCAGAAAGCCCTGGTTTATCGATTCTTGTGAACCAAATTGGGGTGCATGATGGGGCGCGCTGCTTCAACATGCACCAATATGGAGCATAGGGCGATCAGGGCGTTTTGCACAGCTGGCCGCTGGCGCGGACCAGGGCAAGATGGCGGCCAGGATCGTCCGTGCGCTGCTGCAGGGCATCGGCGAGGCGCTCACTGCACGCAGTGGATGGTGCCTGGTCGAAGCGGGCGAGGGCGGCGAGCAGTTGGCCTTGCAGGCGGTCCAGTTCGGGGCGTACGTCGCTGCCCAGGTCGCGCCGGGGAAGGTTGGGCGCCTGCCGCGCGAGGTGCCAGGTATCCAGCAGGTGATACTGGAGCAGTTTGTTCGCCTCCATCTGGTCGGCGAAGAAGGCTTCGGCCCTAGCGGGTGCCAGGTGATGGGCGGGAGCGGCCTGGCGCACGCTGGCCAGCACCTGGGCTTCGCGCGCGCTGGCCTGCACCGGCTGGCGCTGGTCCCACTTGTGCAGGGCGACTGCTTCGGCAAGGTCCAGGCGCTGCTCGAGGGTGTCGAGCAGCTGCTCGAGTGCCGGATCGGGCGATGTTGGGGAGGCACAGCCGGACAAGGCCAGGCTGCAAGTCAGACAAGGGCGGTACGCATGGCGATCTCCTGGATTGAATGGAGACCTGAGTCTCAGCAAACGAGCGAAGTCGGCCATAGGTTTAGTCCGATTCTGCGAGCGTGAAAATGAAAACGGCCTCCCGAGGGAGGCCGTTTCACAGCGATGCCGGTGACGCCAAGGCGTCGCCTACATCACACGCTGTAGTACAGGTCGTATTCCAGCGGGTGAACGAAGGTGCGGACCTTGATCTCTTCTTCGGACTTCAGCTCGATGTAGGCATCGATGAAGTCGTCGGAGAACACGCCGCCCTTGGTCAGGAACGCACGGCCCTTGTCCAGCTCTTCCAGGGCTTCCTTCAGGCTGCCGCAAACCTGTGGAATCTCTTTCGCCTCTTCAGGCGGCAGGTCGTACAGGTTCTTGTCGGCGGCATCGCCTGGGTGGATCTTGTTCTGGATACCGTCCAGGCCAGCCATCAGCAGGGCGGCGAAGCACAGGTACGGGTTGGCGGCCGGGTCCGGGAAGCGCGCTTCGATACGGCGGGCTTTCGGGCTGGACACGTACGGGATACGGATCGAGGCGGAACGGTTGCGGGCCGAGTAGGCCAGCATGACCGGGGCTTCGAAGCCAGGCACCAGACGCTTGTAGGAGTTGGTGGCCGGGTTGGTGAAGCCGTTCAGGGCCTTGCCGTGCTTGATGATGCCGCCGATGAAGTACAGGGCGGTGTCGGACAGGCCGGCATAGCCTTCGCCGGAGAAGGTGTTCTTGCCGTCCTTGGAGATCGACATGTGCACGTGCATGCCCGAGCCGTTGTCGCCGTACAGCGGCTTCGGCATGAAGGTAGCGGTCTTGCCGTAGGCGTCGGCCACGTTGTGCACGCAGTACTTCAGGGTCTGGACTTCGTCAGCCTTGGTCACCAGGGTGTTGAAGCGCACGCCGATCTCGTTCTGGCCGGCGGTGGCCACTTCGTGGTGGTGAACTTCGACGACCAGGCCCATCTCTTCCATGGCGTTGCACATGGCAGTACGGATTTCGTGGTCGTGGTCGCACGGCGGAACCGGGAAGTAGCCGCCCTTGACGGCTGGACGGTGGCCCTTGTTGCCGCCGTCGACGTCCTGGTCGGTCATCCACGAGCCTTGCTCGGAGTAGATCTTGAACATCGAGCCGGAGATGTCCGACTTGAACTTGACCTGGTCGAAGATGAAGAACTCTGGCTCCGGGCCCACCAGCACGGTGTCGCCGATGCCGGTGGACTTCAGGAACTCTTCGGCGCGCTTGGCGATCGCGCGCGGGTCGCGGTCGTAGCCTTGCATGGTGGACGGCTCGATCACGTCGCAGACCAGGATCAGGGTCGGCTCTTCGGTGAACGGGTCCAGCACGGCGGAGGAATCGTCCGGCAGCAGGATCATGTCGGAGGCTTCGATGCCTTTCCAGCCTTCGATCGACGAGCCGTCGAACATCTTGCCGGCTTCGAAGAAGTCCTCATCCAGCGCATCGCGAGCCGGCATGGTGACGTGGTGCTGCTTGCCCTTGGTGTCCGTGAAACGCAGATCAATCCACTTGACGTCATGATCTTTGATGAGTTGAACCGACTTCGACATGTTGTCCTCCGGATGGTCTAGGGCGCGGTGGGCCGCTGCCCTGGAAAAAGGGTGTTGCCGGGCGCGGATAGTCGGCCAAGCTTACCTGCCTCACAAGGGAGCAAATTGCATGCCAGTGCCCGAAAATGGCGAGGTCGGGATAAAAGGGGGCGTTGGCAGGCATTTGCGAGGTGGCGGGGTGGAAAGAATGCACCGTTAAAAGGCGCTTTTTGAATGCATGGCACTATTTTGGTGCGCCACTGAGGCGTTGTGCTTCTTTCGGGGGCCCTTTCGCGGGCAAGCCCGCTCCCACAGGATCTCCACTGGCTTCGATGATTGTGCGATCCCTGGGAGGCGGGCTTGCCCGCGAAAGGGCCGGTACAGGCGCTGCACAAGCCCCTGGCGCATTCATTGCAAAGCTTCTGATCAAAAGTTGCTCAAACCTTGAGCGATTTCCGCTATAATTCGCGCCCCCTATTTTTGGCAGGCCCTGCGCGCGCTGTTAAACCAATGAAACTTATCGTCAAAGTCTTCCCGGAAATCACCATCAAGAGCCGGCCGGTGCGCAAGCGCTTCATCCGCCAGCTCGGCAAGAACATCCGCAACGTGCTCAAGGACCTCGATCCTGAGCTCGCGGTCGATGGTGTCTGGGACAATCTCGAGGTGGTCACCCGCGTCGAGGACGAAAAGGTCCAGCGCGAGATGATCGAGCGCCTCACCTGCACCCCGGGTATCACCCACTTCCTGCAGGTCGAGGAATACCCGCTGGGCGACTTCGACGACATCGTCGCCAAGTGCAAGCACCACTTCGGCCACCTGCTGGCCGGCAAGCACTTCGCCGTGCGCTGCAAGCGCGGCGGCCACCACGACTTCACCTCGATGGACGTCGACCGCTACGTCGGCAGTCAGTTGCGCCAGCAGTGCGGCGCCGCCGGCATCGAGCTGAAGAAGCCCGAAGTGCTGGTGCGCATCGAGATCCGCGACCAGCGCCTGTACGTGATCCACAACCAGCACAACGGCATCGGCGGCTACCCGCTGGGCGCCCTGGAGCAGACCCTGGTGCTGATGTCCGGTGGCTTCGACTCCACCGTGGCCGCCTACCAGATGATGCGCCGCGGCCTGATGACGCACTTCTGCTTCTTCAACCTCGGTGGCCGTGCCCACGAGCTGGGCGTGATGGAAGTCGCCCACTACCTGTGGAAAAAGTACGGCAGCAGCCAGCGCGTGCTGTTCATCAGCGTGCCGTTCGAGGAAGTGGTCGGCGAAATTCTCAACAAGGTCGACAACAGCTACATGGGCGTGACCCTCAAGCGCATGATGCTGCGCGGTGCCGCACACATGGCCGACCGCCTGCAGATCGACGCGCTGGTCACCGGCGAGGCGATCTCGCAAGTGTCCAGCCAGACCCTGCCGAACCTGTCGATCATCGATTCGGCCACCGACAAGCTGGTGCTGCGCCCGCTGCTTGCCAGCCACAAGCAGGACATCATCGACCAGGCCACCGAAATCGGCACCGCCGACTTCGCCAAGCACATGCCCGAGTACTGCGGCGTGATCTCGGTGAACCCGACCACCCATGCCAAGCGTCATCGCATGGAGCACGAAGAGAAGCAGTTCGACATGGCGGTGCTGGAGCGCGCCCTGGAGCGCGCCAAGTTCATCTCCATCGACCATGTGATCGACGAGCTGGGCAAGGATGTCGAAATCGAAGAGGTGGCCGAGGCCCTGCCGGGCCAGATCGTCATCGATATCCGCCACCCCGACGCCCAGGAAGATGAACCCCTGGTGATCGAGGGCATCGAAGTCCAGGCCCTGCCGTTCTACGCGATCAACAGCAAGTTCAAGCACCTGGATGCCAACCGCCAGTACCTGCTGTATTGCGACAAGGGTGTGATGAGCCGTCTGCACGCACACCACCTGCTCAGTGAGGGACATGCCAATGTGCGTGTTTATCGTCCGACATAAGACGCCAGGGCTGTATGGCGGCAGCATCCGCCATCGCCCTCCCGACCACCGGGCCCGCTGAGCCGCAAACCGTACACATTGGCCGCCTACACTGGCGGCAACCGAATCCTCTGATCGAGATACAGTTGTGATCGAAAATCTGCGTAACATCGCCATCATCGCCCACGTTGACCATGGTAAAACCACCCTGGTCGACAAACTCCTGCGCCAGTCCGGCACCCTGGAGCGTAACGAGCTCAACGACGAGCGCGTCATGGACTCCAACGACCAGGAAAAAGAGCGCGGCATTACCATTCTGGCGAAAAACACCGCCATCAACTGGAACGGCTACCACATCAACATCGTCGACACCCCCGGCCACGCCGACTTCGGTGGCGAGGTCGAGCGTGTAATGTCGATGGTCGACTCGGTGCTGCTGCTGGTCGACGCCCAGGACGGCCCGATGCCGCAAACCCGCTTCGTGACCAAGAAGGCCTTCGAAGCCGGCCTGAAGCCGATCGTCGTGATCAACAAGGTCGACCGTCCGGGCGCGCGTCCTGACTGGGTTCTGGACCAGATCTTCGACCTGTTCGACAACCTCGGCGCCACCGACGAACAGCTGGACTTCAAAGTCGTCTACGCCTCGGCCCTGAACGGCATCGCCGGTCTGGACCACACCGCCATGGGCGAAGACATGACCGCGCTGTACCAGTCGATCGTCGACAACGTACCGGCACCGGACGTCGACCGTGACGGTTCGTTCCAGATGCAGATCTCGGCACTGGACTACAACAGCTTCCTCGGCGTTATCGGTGTTGGCCGCATCGCCCGTGGTCGCGTCAAGCCGAACACCCCGGTCGTCGCCATCGACACCAACGGCAAGAAGCGTAACGGCCGTATTCTGAAGCTGATGGGTCACCACGGCCTGCACCGCGTCGACGTCGAGGAAGCCCAGGCTGGCGACATCGTCTGCATCAGCGGCTTCGACGAGCTGTTCATTTCCGACACCCTGTGCGCCCCGGACGCGGTAGAAGCGATGAAGCCGCTGACCGTCGACGAGCCAACCGTTTCGATGACCTTCCAGGTCAACGACTCGCCGTTCTGCGGCAAGGAAGGCAAGTTCGTCACCAGCCGCAACATCAAGGACCGCCTGGACAAAGAGCTGCTGTACAACGTTGCCCTGCGCGTTCAGGAAACCGATTCCCCTGACAAGTTCAAGGTATCGGGCCGTGGCGAGCTGCACCTGTCGGTACTGATCGAAACCATGCGTCGCGAAGGCTTCGAGATGGCCGTAGGCCGTCCAGAAGTGATCATCCGCGAAGTCGACGGCGTCAAGCAGGAGCCGTTCGAGAACGTCACCATCGACATCCCTGAAGAATCCCAGGGCAAGGTCATGGAAGAGATGGGTCTGCGTAAAGGCGACCTGACCAACATGGTTCCGGATGGCAAGGGCCGTGTTCGCCTGGAATACAACATTCCAGCCCGTGGTCTGATCGGTTTCCGTAACCAGTTCCTGACCCTGACCAACGGTGCAGGCATCCTGACCTCGATCTTCGATCGCTACGACACCATGAAGTCGGGCCAGATGTCCGGCCGTCTGAACGGTGTCCTGGTTTCGGTCGAGACCGGCAAGGCCCTGACCTACTCGCTGGAAACCCTGCAGGCTCGCGGCAAGCTGTTCGTTGAGCACGGCCAGGAGATCTACAACGGTCAGATCATCGGTCTGAACAGCCGTGACAACGACCTGGGCGTGAACCCGACCAAAGGCAAGAAGCTCGACAACATGCGTGCTTCGGGCAAGGACGAAGTCATCGCCCTGGTTCCGCCGGTTCGCCACACCCTCGAACAGGCCCTGGAATTCATCCAGGACGACGAGCTGTGCGAAGTGACGCCGAAGTCGATCCGTCTGCGCAAGAAGATCCTCGACGAAGGCGAGCGTACCCGCGCTGCCAAGAAAGCCAAGAACTGAGACATTAGTTCAGGCTGAATGAAAACGCCCCCGGTCGAAAGGCCGGGGGCGTTTTCTTTGTGCGAGCACCAAGCCTCGGCCCAAGGGCGAACAGGCTGGTCGCATAGAACATGCTAACGCTTGCCGACGGTGAGTGACCCCTAGCATCGAGCGTTCCATTCAAGGAGCCTCGCCCATGACCTCTCCCTCATCTGTTTCCGATGAAGCCGCGCCTGCCAAGCACGATAGATTTGCTCGCCAGCGTGTGATCGAAAGCAAACTGCCCGCCTGGATATCGACGGCGAAGCCTGCAGATCATCAGGATCTGCGCAAAGCGATCAAGTCTCCCCCATCCTGGTTCTTGCAAGCGCGTCTGCTGCACCCGCAAGTCGCTCGCACGCTTGCCGATGACTACGCTGCGTATCGGCAGTGCGAAGCCGATCTGGCCGCATTGCTTGCACCGCTGCCAGACCTGGACGCGTTCGCCTCGAAAATCCTGACTCCGGCCTTCAAGAAGCGCTTCGGCCTCGATCTGGATATGTCGAAGACCTATCTGGTGAATCCCCGCAAGGCCGTGGAGTACAAGCTGAGCTTCGATCGAGATCCGCTCACCGATGCCCAGCGCGCATTGAAATTGGCCACCCAATCACTGCTGCGTTGCGCCATGCAGAATTTCGAGGCATCGGAAGCGCAGCCTGGCGGCATGGACGCTGACTCGATGCAGGCTGTCATTCTCGACAGTGATGCGTTCGTCCTCACCCGCGCGACAGGGAACAGGCTGCCCGTCGTGGCTGATCAGTTCGCGGCCTTGTCGCGGGAGCTGGACATCGGTGGCCAGTACCAGGCGTTGATCGACGCGACCTGGCAATCCGCGCCTGCGCAGCTGCTCAGCGACAGTGAGCGTTATGCCTTCAGGGTTCATGCTCACCTTGCGTACATGCGCGAAAAACTTAGTGAGTCCATGTACGAGGCGTTGCTGGAGCTATCGCTCAACAACGAGGCCAGCTATCAGGGCAGCCGCTTGCAGTGCAACTTCATTACGCTGTGGAAGCGCCAGCTCACCGGTGCCTTGATCATCGGTGTTCCTCCTTACAGGGGGCGGCTGGTGTGCTATTTGCCTGGCGCCTCCACGCCTTTGGTGGAGTACCCGTCGATCGATGCACTGATCGCAGAGCTGCCACGGCAACTGCTGGATCTCAAGGTGAGTAGCTTGCAGCGCTTGCTGCCGGCTCGCTATGAAGAAGAACTCATGGCTAAGCTGCAGCAGCGGTTGATTCCCATGAAATGGGATCCGGAGGCGAAGTTTTACCGGGTGCAGCCTGACCCGGCAGCGGAAATACCCTTGGGGGTGCACTACTTCGGGTTACCGTTCCTCGATGAGCTGGTGGCCAACAAAAAAGCCCGCCTTAAGGATGATGCAGCGTTTCATGCTGTTTCCACCGCATCCGAAGATGAGATGACTGCGCAAAAGCGCAAGGCTTACTTCATTCAGACGGCCTTCCAAGTGCTCAATGTCGCGGCGTTTTTCGTGCCGGGGCTGGGGCCGGTCATGATGGGCGTGACCGCTTTGCAGATCGGTTTCGAAGTTTTTGACGGCCTGGAAAGTTGGGCCAACGATGACCGTGAGCAGGCACTGGGCTATCTGGTGGATGTGATGGAGAACGTGGCGTTGTTCGCTGCCCTGGGCGTGGCGGGAGCCGGCGCCGGTACCCCCGCGGTGGAAAGAGCCCCGGTAGAGACCCCCTCGTTCATCGAAGAGCTCAAGCCTGTGGAAATGCCCGATGGCAAAACCCGCTTCTGGTACCCCGATCTAGCCCCCTTTGCCCACGATGTAATCTTGCCCGCCGACTTGAAACCAGATGAGTTCGGGCTTTATCACTATCAAGGCAAGACCTGGCTTGCGCTTGAAGACAAGGTCTACTCGGTCAGCCCAACAGGGTCTGGCGGCCAGTATCGGCTCGAACACCCCAGCGATGCTGATCGTTATCCTCCGATCGCCCGCCATAACGGTGCCGGTACCTGGCAACATGAGCTGGATCAACCTCTCGAATGGCAGGGGCACATGCTGGTTCGGCGTGTGGGTCTGAATACAGCTCGAATCGATGCTAGCACCGCGCAGCGCGTGCTATGGGTCAGCGGTACCTCGGAAACCGTCCTGCGGGGCATGTACAGCGATAACCTGCGTCCCCCTGCGTTGTTCGAAGACACCCTTGAGCGCTTCAGGCTCGATGAGCAGGTGGTCAGCGAACTGCCCTCGGCCAATGCCGCAACGCGAGCTGCTGCATTCGAAACTCGCTATCAGGCGCTTCACGCCAACCCACAAGGCCCTGCCAGGGCTATTCGCGCTGCCTATCCCAGTCTCCCCGGCAGCATCGCCGAGGAGCTTGCTCGCAACGTCAATGCGGACGAACTGCTGCAATTGCAAGCCGGCAAAGTCCCTTTGCGCCTTTCGCAAGAAATTCGCATCTATCAGCAACACTTGCGCCTGCAACGGGCATACGAAGGGCTTTACCTGGAGTCGGTGCGCAACCCCGATACCGATACGCTGATCCTGCACAGCATCGAGCGCCTGCCTGGCTGGTCTTCCGAGGTGCGCATCGAGTTGCGCGACAGGTGGTTCGGAGGCAGGTTGCTCGATAGCATCGGCGTCGAAGATGCCGGCATTCGCAAAGTACTGGTTCGCCAGGGCGATGGCTTCGAGGCGTTCGACAGTGATGGGCTGCATCTGCACGGGCGCGACAGCCTGTACGCGGCAGTGCTGCATGCCTTGCCCGATGCTCCCCGCGCAAACCTGGGGTTCCCTGGCTCCTGGGAAGGGGAGCGACTCAAGGCCAAGCTTCAGGGGGGGCCGCTGTTGCCGCGATCCGCGCTGCGAGAGCTGCTGAAGATGCAACCCCGCCATCCTGCCGGGCGTTCTCCCATGCGCCTCGCCGATGGTCGTGTGGGTTATCCCTTGAGCGGCAGAGGTGTAACCAACGAGTACATCGTCAGGGAGACGCTGCTCGACATGATCCGCTTGGTCGGGTTGCCACGTCGAGTGGAGTCCGCTGAACAGTTGCTCGGTGAACTGGAAGCCGCTGGCTTTAATCGTCAGCAGATCCATGCCCGACTTTGCGAACTGCTCACGGAGCGCACGACCTTGAGCGCTCGGCTAGACGCCTGGGGCGATGAATCCAGCGCGATTGTCGATCTCGACCGGCGTGCCGCTAGTCGAGGACGTATTCTTGAGGCGATCTGGCAACACTGGTCCGACACCCACCTACCAGAACTTGGACGTTCCGATACGACACTACGCCTGGAACAGGTCTTTCTGATCGACTTTCCTTCAGGGCTGCCCGATTTCTTCCTGTCGCGTGTTCAAGGCCTGCAGCTCATAGACGTGGAAATCAGCGGGCTTGCGGCCAGCTTCGATCAGGCGTTAGCGGACCCGCGTACCCTCGGCGACTTCTACCAAGGGTTTACGCAACTGACCTCACTGGACCTCAGCCAAGGCCGCTCGGTCTTGAGTTCACGAGAGCTTGCGGTCTTGACGCTTTCTCGAATCGACCAGCATTTGCCAAGGCTTCGAGTGTTGAGCCTGCGCAATCAAGGCATTACCTTCACTTCAATCGAAGCGGACCGGCTACGTCGCCTGAGCAACCTCGAGCATCTCGACCTGAGTGGCAACCGCCTCGGTGTACCCACAGGGCAAGACTTGATGCATGGACTGTCGTTGCGCTTTCTGGGGCTCGACCGCATGGGCCTGGGTGGGTGGCCAATCTGGCTCGACGAGCAGGTACTGTCATCCCTGCAGAGCCTATCAATGCGTGACAACTATCTGCAGTCCGTGCCTGACGCTCTGATCAGCGATGCTCGAAGAACCCCTCCTCAAACGATGGTTTCGCTACAAGGGAATCCGATCCAATCACGCTACCTCATGCAGGTCATGCTTCGCGATAACCCGGCCGACGCGCGGTTTGTCTTCGAAGTCGATGTGTCCCCCTCGACCCGGAGCCTCTTCGATGAAAGCCGGCGCCTTCACAGCGAGCTGCGGCGGCTCCTCGACAATTGGCAACAGGCGCCGAGTACCTCCGGCACCAGCCGTGCCAGGGCACAGATCAGTGATACGCTGCTCGCCCATCTGCACACCATGCAGATGGGCGAGCGGCGTGCTCCTTTGTCTATCGAGGCGATTGATCTGGCTGACTTTCCTTCCAATCTGCCTGAGCGCTACTTGACTCAAATTCAAGACCTGCATCTGGTCCGCATCAGCGCCAGCGCCGAGCAACTGAATACCTTCCTCGGCCGGTTTCAGGAGCTGGACACGCTGACCCTGGAGGGCTTTACCCTGCCATCGCAGGTGCTGCCCGAGGCACTGGTGGCACTCCCTGAGTTGCAGCAATTGAACCTGTATGACATCGGCCTGCAGGTGAACCAGCAAACGGTCGCCGCCTTGGCTCGCATGCCGAGGCTGCAATCGCTGGCGCTGGACGGCAATCGCATCGGCGTGATCACCGATGCTTCCCGGCTATCCGGGCGCCTGCAGTCGCTTTCATTGATCAATACCGGGCTTGAAGCATGGCCCGCCTGGGTGGAAGTCCTGTTCCCCCTCGAAACACTGGGTCTGGACAACAACCGGATCATCGACTTGCCCGAGCGTATCCTCTACAACCCTCGCAATCCGGAAGGGCAGACGGAGATCTCCCTGCTGGGCAATCCGCTGAGCGAGCACACCATGCAGCAAGCTCACGCCTCCGAACGTTATGAACGCTCTTACACCTTCAACATGGACCTGCCGGATTCGATCGCCAACGACGAGTCGCGGGACAGGCATGCTTCAGATACAGAGTCAGAGGCCGGCTCCGAGGCTAGCTCCGAGGCTGGCTCCGAGAGCGGTTCGCAGAGCGAAGGGCATATCCATAGTCCGCCGACTGCCTTCGCGCAAGGCATCCCTGACATCGAACCGTGGTTGTTGGGCGGTGGCGAGGAGAACGCGGCCCACCGCACCACCTGGCAGACACTGCTGGCGGCCGATGATGCTCCGGATTTGCTGGGGCTCGTCGGACGCCTGACCGAGGCCGCGTCCTATCGAACCAGCAGCACCCGTGCAGCTTTTGCGACCAGGGTCTGGCAGGTGCTGGAGATCGCCGCTGCCAGCATGGAGCAGCGGCAATTGTTCAACGTGATCGCCCAGGAAGCGGCAGGTACTTGCGCGGACGGTGCCTGGTTGCTGCTCAATCAGATGGAGATTCGTGTCTTCACCGATCAGGCAGTACGAGACGCCCCCGCACTTTCGCGCGGTTCGGCGCTCTACCGACTGACCGTGCGGTTGTACCGCTTGCAAGAGCTGGACGACATTGCGCGTGCAAATGCAGGGTCGAGGGATGAGGCGGAAGTCCGTCTGGCCTACCGTCTGCACTGGGCGCAAGAGCTGGACCTGCCACTGCCACCAAGCAGCATGCTGTTCCGCAGCTTTGCCAACCTGCGTCGGGGCGAGCTGGATGAAGTCTTGGCCCAGGTACAGCGTGGCGAGCATGGCGACCCATTCATTGATTACGCCGTCAGTCGTGACTATTGGGTCGATTACTTGAAAGAAGTCCACGCTGACCGCTTCGCGGCCTTGGAGCAGGATTATCGGCGGCGCGTGCTGGCAATCCCCGACGAACATCCCAGGCAAACGATCGAGCAGCTGCAGCCGATCTACGATCGCCTGCAGGTCGAGTACGGCGAGCAAGTGCTGCGTCTGATTCGCGAACTCACCATTACAGAGGGGCACGCGCACCTGCCAGGTTAGAGCCGTCAGGTTCAGGGGCCGTGGGGCTTAGCGCCCTGCGGCCTTTGGCTTGTATGCGCAATATCCAGGCCGTGGCCCGACCTTGGGATGATTGCGGCAGGTATCCGGGCGCTTGTCATAAATGGTGCACAGCCGGCTCTTGCGGTCCAGATAGAGGCAGTCGTCGTTGCTCATCCGGGTCAGGGTGAAGATCCCCGACTTCTGGTTGAAGCGTTCGATGATGCCGTCCTTTTGCAGGCGTTTGGCGATGTTCTTCGGCGGCTCGTCCTTCTCGAACTCGTCCACCACGCCGATGCGGATCAGATCCTTGATCTTCACCTCCACCGGCAGGGTGCAGCAGGTCGAGTGGCAGCCACCGCACATATGGCTGGCATAGCGCTGCCAGGTCTCCAGGCGGTCGACTTCGGCGGCGGCGATCAGGGTCGGTTTCATGGTTGCGGTTTTATTCTTGCAAGGGAAATCACGGTTTTGGGGCGCGCGATCATACCGGAGTTGTTCAAATTGTGAACAACCTTTTGCCGGTTCGGCGAGCGGTTGGTGAAAACCGCGAACCGTCGCTGTCGCTCCGTGTCAGAGCGTCTAGGCTGAACAATCTCCCTGCGCTTTCGCCCATTTGCCCGAGGATGCCTCATGTCCCAGGAAACCGAAGCCCGTGACGAAAAGGACCATAGTGCAGAGGTGGCGGCCTTTCGTGCCGCCGTGCTGGCCAAGCTGACCTACGCGGTCGGCAAGGACCCGGAACACGCCTTCGACCACGACTGGTTCGAGGCCATCGCCCTGGCCGCCCGCGACCATATGGTCGATCATTGGATGGATCACACCCGCCAGGCCTATCGGCGCAGCCAGAAGCGCGTCTACTACCTCTCCCTCGAGTTCCTCATCGGCCGTCTGCTGTACGACAGCCTGAGCAACCTGGGTTATCTGGAGATCGCGCGCGAGGCGCTGCAAGGGCTGGACGTTGACCTGGAGCGCATTCGCCTGCTGGAGCCCGACGCGGCACTGGGCAATGGCGGCCTGGGACGCCTGGCAGCGTGCTTCATGGAGAGCATGTCGACCCTGGGCATTGCCGCCCACGGCTACGGCATCCGCTACGAGCATGGCTTGTTCCGCCAGGCCGTGGTCGATGGCTGGCAGCAGGAACAGACCGAGAACTGGCTGGACTTCGGCAACCCCTGGGAGTTCGAGCGTGCCGAGGTGATCTACCCGATCAGTTTCGGCGGCAGCGTCGAGACCGTGCATGAAAGCAATGGCCAGCAGCGCCAGGTCTGGTGGCCGGGCGAAACGGTGCGGGCGGTGGCCTACGACACGCCGGTGGTCGGCTGGCGCGGCGCCAGCGTCAACACCCTGCGCCTGTGGCGGGCTCGGGCGCTGGAGGAGTTGCACCTGGAACGCTTCAATGCCGGCGACCACCTGGGCGCGGTGGCCGAGGTGGCCCGCGCCGAGAGTATCTCGCGGGTGCTGTACCCGGCCGACAGCACCGAGGCCGGCCAGGAGCTGCGCCTGCGCCAGGAGTACTTCTTCGTCTCCGCCTCGCTGCAGGACCTGCTGCGCCGTCACCTGAACATGCACAAGGACCTGCTCAACCTGCCGGACGCCGCGGCCATCCAGCTCAACGACACCCACCCGTCGATCGCCGTGGCCGAACTGATGCGCCTGTTGGTGGACCAGCACGAAATCCCCTGGGACAAAGCCTGGGAGCTGACCGTCGGGACCTTGGCCTACACCAACCACACCCTGCTGCCCGAGGCCCTGGAAACCTGGCCGGTGGCGCTGATGGAGCGCATGCTGCCCCGGCACATGCAGATCATCTACCTGATCAATGCCTACCATATCGATGCCTTGCGCGCCAAAGGCCTGCACGACTTCGACGTGCTGCGCGCGGTGTCGCTGATCGAAGAGGACAACGGCCGCCGGGTGCGCATGGGCAACCTGGCGTTCCTCGGCTCGCACAGCGTCAACGGCGTGTCGGCGCTGCACAGCAAACTGATGAAGAGCACGGTGTTCGCTGAGCTGCACAAGCTCTACCCGCAGCGCATCAACAACAAGACCAACGGCATCACCTTCCGCCGCTGGCTGTACCAGTCCAACCCGCAACTCACGGCGATGTTGATCGAGGCGTTGGGGCCGGAGGTGCTGGACGACCCGGAAGGCAAGCTCAAGGGCCTGGCGCCCTTCGCCGACAAGGCCACCTTCCGCAAGCAGTTCGCCGCTCAGCGCCTGCACAGCAAGCGTGCCCTGGCCAGCATCATCCAGGACCGCCTGGGCGTGACGGTCAACCCGGAGGCGCTGTTCGATGTCCAGGTCAAGCGCATCCACGAGTACAAGCGCCAGCTGCTCAACCTGCTGCACACCGTGGCGCTGTACCAGGCCATGCGCAACGACCCCGGCACCAACTGGGTGCCGCGGGTGAAGATCTTCGCCGGCAAGGCGGCGGCCAGCTACCACCAGGCCAAGCTGATCATCAAATTGGCCAACGACATCGCCCGGGTGGTCAACAACGACCCGACCGTGCGCGGCCTGCTCAAGGTGGTGTTCCTGCCCAACTACAACGTCAGCCTGGCCGAGAGCATCATCCCGGCGGCGGATCTGTCCGAGCAGATCTCCACCGCTGGCTACGAGGCGTCCGGTACCAGCAACATGAAGTTCGGCCTCAATGGCGCGCTGACCATCGGCACCCTGGATGGCGCCAATGTCGAGATGTGCGAGCAGGTGGGCGCCGAGAACATGTTCATCTTCGGCCTGACCGCCCAGCAGGTGGAGGCGCGCAAGCGCAGCGGCGATTTCGGCGCCGCCGCGGCGATCGCCGCCTCTCATCGCCTGGGTGATGTGCTGCAGGCGATCCGCAGCGGGGTGTTCTCGTCGGACGACCCGGCGCGCTATGCCGGGTTGGTGGATGGCTTGATCGCCTATGATCGCTTTCTGGTATGCGCCGACTTCGATGCCTACTGGGATGCCCAGCGGCGGGTCGAGGAACTGTGGCATTCACCGCAGGACTGGTGGCGCATGGCGGTGCTCAACACCGCGCGGATGGGCTGGTTCTCGTCGGACCGGACCATTCGCGAGTATGCGACCGAGATCTGGAAGGCGTTGGATTGATGTGAGGCCATTCGCGGGCAAGCCCGCTCCCACAGGATCACCACAGTGCTCGAAACCTGTGGGAGCGGGCTTGCCCGCGAATGGAGCCACAACCGACCATCGGCCTGGCGCGGGCTGAACTACCGACCTAATGTGCCGTCTGACAGCCCAGGCAAGTCTCTTTGCTCGCTAGCCCGCAACTCTCCCTGTAAACTGCGGGGGTTTTTCTCCCCCTTTCCACTTCGGAGCCATACATGTCCCGCGTTACCCTGAGTCGCTATCTGATTGAGCAGACCCGCAGCAACAACACCCCTGCCGATCTGCGCTTCCTGATCGAAGTGGTGGCGCGTGCGTGCAAGGAGATCAGCCACCACGTGTCCAAGGGTGCCCTCGGCGGCGTGCTGGGCAGCATGGGCACCGAAAACGTGCAGGGCGAAGTGCAGAAGAAGCTCGACGTGATCTCCAACGACATCCTGCTCGAGGCCAACGAGTGGGGCGGCCACCTGGCCGGCATGGCCTCCGAGGAAATGGACAACGCCTACCAGATCCCGGGCAAGTACCCTAAAGGCGCCTACCTGCTGGTCTTCGACCCGCTGGACGGTTCGTCGAACATCGACGTCAACGTGTCGGTCGGCACCATCTTCTCGGTACTGCGTTGCCCTAACCAGTACCTGAGCCAGAACGAAAGCCTTAACGAGAATGCCTTCCTGCAGCCAGGCACCGAGCAGGTCGCCGCCGGTTACGCCATCTACGGCCCGCAGACCATGCTGATCCTGACCCTGGGCAACGGCGTCAAGGGCTTCACCCTGGACCGCGAGCTGGGCAGCTTCGTCCTGACCCACGAAAACATCCGCGTACCGGAAACCACCGCCGAGTTCGCCATCAACATGTCCAACCAGCGTCACTGGGAAGCCCCGGTACAGCGCTACGTGGGCGAGCTGCTGGCCGGCGAGACCGGTCCGCTGAAGAAGAACTACAACATGCGCTGGATCGCCTCGATGGTGGCCGACGTGCACCGCATCCTGACCCGTGGCGGTCTGTTCATGTACCCGCGCGATGCCCGCGAGCCGAGCAAACCGGGCAAGCTGCGCCTGATGTACGAAGCCAACCCGATGTCGTTCATCATCGAACAGGCCGGTGGCGCTTCCACCAACGGTTACGAGCGCATCCTCGATATCAAGCCGGAGAGCCTGCACCAGCGCGTGTCGGTGATTCTCGGCTCGAAGGAAGAGGTCGAGCGCGTCACCGCCTACCACAAGGAGTAAGTCATGCTGGCACCTTGGCAGCCGTTGCTGGAGTGGTGGTTCGGTTGGGGCTCCAGTCCCCAGGCCGTGGCTGACGAGAAGAGCACGCTGTGGTTCGGCAAGCACCATGATGCCGATGCCCAGGCGCTGTTCGGCGATCTCACCGAGCAGGCCCTGGCGGGCGGGCTCGACGAGTGGCAGCAGAGTCCGCAGGGCTGGCTGGGTTTGCTGATCTTGCTGGACCAGATGCCACGCATGATCCATCGCGACACGCCGCGCGCCTTCGAAGGCGATCGGCGGGCCCAGGTGGTGGCCATGCAGGGCCTGCAGAAAGGCTGGGACTACCAGCTGCTGCCGATCCAGCGGGTATTCGTGCTGCTGGTGCTGGAGCATGCCGAGGTGCTGGACTGGCAGAACCTGTGCGTCGAGCGTTATCAGGCGTTGCTGGACGAGCAGCCGGAAGCCAATCGCCGCTTGTTCGAAGGTTTCCTCGACTATGCCGAGCAGCACCAGCGGGTGATTGCCCGCTTCGGGCGCTTCCCGCACCGCAACCTGGTGCTGGAGCGGCCGAGTACCAGCGAGGAGATGGATTTCTTGCTGGAGCCTGGGTCCCGCTTCTGAATAGCCGGGCCTGCTGCGCAGGCCTTTCGCGACCCAAGGCCGCTCCTACAGGGAATCGCATCCCCCTGTAGGAGCGGCCTTGTGTCGCGATGGGCCGCAAAGCGGCCCCCAGGGCCTTCGAATCAGATCCTGAAACTCCCCACCAGATGCTTCAACCGCTCGACCTGATGCTCCAGGTCGCTGCAGGCACGCAAGGTGCTCTGCAGGTTGTGCACCCCTTCCTGATTCAGCGTGTTGATCTCGGTGATGTCGACATTGATCGACTCGACCACGGCCGTCTGCTCCTCGGTGGCGGTGGCCACCGACTGGTTCATGCCGTCGATCTCGCCGATACGCTGGGTGACGCTGCCCAGGCGCTCGCCGGCCTGGTTGGCGATGCCTACGCTGCGGTCGCTGTGCTGCTGGCTCTGGTTCATGGTGCTGACCGCCACCTGGGCGCCGGCCTGCAGTTCCTCGATCAGGCGCTGCACCTGTTGCGCCGAGTCCTGGGTACGGTGGGCCAGGTTGCGCACCTCGTCCGCCACAACCGCGAAGCCGCGGCCAGCCTCACCGGCGCGGGCGGCCTCGATGGCGGCGTTGAGCGCCAGCAGGTTGGTCTGCTGCGAGATGCCGCTGATCACATCGAGGATCTGGCCGATGTTCGCCGTGTGGTTGTTCAGCGTCTCGATATTGCCGCTGGCGTCACTGATGCGTGCCGACAGCTGGTTCATCACCTCGATGGTCTCGCCGACCACCTGCTGGCCTTCTTCGGCCAGGCCACGGGCGGCGCTGGAGTGCTGCGAGGCGAGGGCGGCGTTCTGGGCGATTTCCTGGGCGGCGGCGCCCAGCTGGTTGATCGCCGCGGCCACGCTGCTGGTACGACTCGACTGCTGGTCAGCGTTGTGGATCGAGGCATTGGAGGCGCTCACCACCTGGCTGGCCACGGCATTCACCTGGCCGGTGGCCGAGGCCACCTCGCGGATCGACTCGTGGATGCGCTCGACGAAGCGGTTGAACGACTGCGCCAGGCTGCCGAATTCGTCCTGGGCGTGAATGTTCAGGCGGCGGGTCAGGTCGCCTTCGCCCTCAGCGATGTCACGCATGGCGCGGCCCATCACGTGCAGCGGCTCCATCAGCACGCGGATCAACAGGCCGAGCAGGGCGATGATCACCACCACCGCGATCAACGTCGCCACCACCGCCGAGCTGCGCAATTCGCCGAGCATGGCGAAGGCCGCATCCTGGTCCAGCACCAGCGCCACGTACCAGTCCGCCGATGGCACACCGTCGACATGGGTGAAGCTGATGAACTGCCGGCGACCCTCGATCTCGACTTCTTTCAGGCCGCTGCCGATGCGCAGGTCGTTGCCGGGGTAGACATCGGCCAGGGTCTTGAGCGCCAGCTCGCCCTTGGGATGGATGAGCACCTTGCCTTCACCGTTGACGATGAACGCGTGCCCGTGGCCGCCGAAGTCCAGGGTGTTGATCAGGTTGCTGATGGTCTGCAGGTCGGTGTCGACGCCGCTCACGCCGATCAGGCGCCCACCCTGCTGTACCGGGGTGGCCAGGGTGATCACCAGCTTGCCGGCCGAGACCGAGATGTATGGCTCGGTGACGATCGTCTGGCCTGCCGCGCTGGCCGCCTTGTACCAGCCGCGCACGCGCGGGTCGTAGTCGGCGGCGCGGTTGCCCAGCGGCACCGACTGCATGCTGCCGTCCTGGCCGCCGAAGTAGGTGAGGATGAAGTTGCCGCTGTACACCGGCAACGCCAGGATGCGCTCGAGGCTGCCCTTGGTCGGTCCGTCGACGGCGATCTGTTGGGCCACCGAGTTCACCAGCTGGATACGGCTGTCGAGCCAGGTGCGGATGTTGCCCGCGGTCAGGTTGCCCAGTGACTGCAATGTCGATTCGGTGTCGCTGCGCAGCGACTGGCGCTGTCGGTAGTCGTTGAACAGGACGAAGCAGGTAAAGGCGACGGCCACCACCAAAGCGGCGGCCAGCAGGATCTTGTGGCTGAACTTGAGGTTCTTGGTCATTTTTTTGAAGTCTGCGCACGGGCACTAAGAAGGGGCGGGTGCGGCAAAAGGCCACGCCACCGTTCTATGTCGTCACGCCGGGATAAAACATTAATCGTTTGCGCGCCAGCCGACCAACGGAGCACTACTAAACCTGGGGGGGCAGGGAACCGAGGAGCCATTTTCCCTTCTAAGCTCCCTGCAGGTTCTCGTCCCTGCGTATCCACCTCCAGGAGTGTCCTTCATGTCGTTGCGTTCCCTCGCCCTGTTGTCCTTGTGCGTCGTCCTGACCGCCTGCAGCAAGATCAACCAGGAAAACTATTCCAAGCTCAAGGCCGGCATGAACAAGGCCGAGGTCGAGCAACTGCTGGGCTCGCCCAAGGAGTGTTCCGGCGCGCTGGGCATGAGCAGCTGCACCTGGGGTGACGAGAAGAGCTTCATCAGCGTGCAGTACGCCGCGGACAAGGTCCTGATGTATTCCGGGCAGGGCCTCAAATGAGGCGTCTGCACCTGCTGCTGGGCGTGTGCCTGGTGATGCTGCTGGGTGGCTGCGCCACCTCGGCCACCGACCCGCTGGCGCCGAAGACCGCGGGTGCGGTCGACCTCAAGCGTTACCAGGGCAAATGGTTCGAGCTGGCGCGCCTGCCGATGAAGTACCAGGACGGCTGCGCCCAGTCCGAGGCCCATTACAACCTCAAGCCCGATGGCACGGTCGGCGTGCTCAATCGCTGCCGCACCCTGGGCGACGAGTGGCTGCGCGCCGAAGGCCATGCCACGCAGCAGGAGGCCGGGCACACCGACAAGCTGTGGGTGGAGTTCGACAACTGGTTCACCCGCCTGGTGCCGGGGGTGGCCAAGGGCGACTACTGGATCCTGTTCGTCGACGAGCGCTACCGCACGGCGATCGTCGGCAGTCCGGACCGCAAGTACCTGTGGATTCTGTCGCGCTCGCCTTCGCTGCCGGCCTGGGAGCGCGAGAGCCTGCTGGCCAAGGCTCGGCAGCAGGGATATGACACCAATCGGCTGATCTGGCGCACGCCCGACAGAGAGATCGTCGCCCGGCATTGAGCAGCAGGCTGACTCGTCCCCTGTAGGAGCGGCCTTGTGTCGCGAAAGGGCCGCAGAGCGGCCCCGGCGATATGTGCATTGACATTGAAACCCTGGGGGCGCTTCGCACCCCTTTCGCGACACAAGGCCGCTCCTACAGAGCCGGCGTTCAGGCTAGAAGCTGGCGCAATACCTCGACAAACGCCACCGCGCTTTCCTCTTCCTGGCCATGCCGCCCCTGGCGCACCACCCAGCGTCCGTCGACCATCACATCGCGCACCTGGCGATCGCCGCCCGCGAACAGCCAGCGGTTGAGGATGGCATCGCCGTCGGCCACGGCCAGGTATGGATCCTGCCCATCGAGCACCAGCCAGTCCGCGCGCTTGCCCACGGCCAATTCGCCGATCGGCTGCCCCAGCGCCTGGGCGCCACCTGCCAGCGCGGCGTCGTAGAGGGTGCGGCCAACCATCGGCTGGTCGCCGCGATACAACCGGTTGCGCCGTTGGTCGCGCAAGCGCTGTCCATACTCCAGCCAGCGCAGCTCCTCGACCACGCTGAGCGACACATGGCTGTCCGAGCCAATGCCCATGCGCCCGCCCTGGGCCAGGTAGTCCACTGCCGGGAAGATTCCGTCGCCCAGGTTCGCCTCGGTGGTCAGGCACAATCCGGCCACCGCGCCGCTGCGGGCCATGGCGGTGACTTCGTCGGCTTCGGCGTGGGTGGCGTGGACCAGGCACCAGCGCTGATCGACATCGACGTGTTCGTACAGCCACTGCAGCGGACGGCGGCCGCTCCAGGCCAGGCAGTCATCGACTTCCTTCTGCTGCTCGGCAATGTGGATATGCACTGGGCAGGCCGCATCGCCGGCGCCCAGCACATCGGCGATCTGGCCCGGCGTCACCGCACGCAGGGAATGGAAGCATAGTCCCAGCGCCTGCGCCGGTTGTTGCGCCAGCAAGGGGGCAAGCTGCTGTTGCAGGCGCAAGTACTGCTCGGTGGAGTTGATGAAGCGTCGCTGTCCGTCGTTGGGGGCCTGGCCGCCGAAGCCGGAATGGCTGTACAGCACCGGCAGCAGGGTCAGGCCGATGCCGCTGGCACCGGCGGCGGCGCTGATGCGGCGCGACAGCTCGGCAGGGTCGGCGTAGGCCTGGCCGTTCTGGTCATGGTGCACGTAATGGAACTCGGCCACCGAGGTGTAGCCAGCCTTGAGCATCTCGATGTACAGCTGACGGGCGATTACCTGCAATTGCTCCGGGGTGATCCGGCCGACCAGGCGGTACATCAGCTCGCGCCAGGTCCAGAAGCTGTCGTTGGGGTTGCCGGCCACTTCCGCCAGCCCCGCCATGGCCCGCTGGAACGCGTGCGAATGCAGGTTGGGCATGCCTGGCAGCAATGGCCCGGCCAGGCGCTCGGCGCCGGCGGCGCTGGCATCGGCCTCGATCGAGGCCAGTCGGCCGTCGGCGGCGACCTCCAGGCGGACATTGCGGGCCCAGCCCGAGGGCAGCAGGGCGCGTTCGGCGAAATAGGCGGACATCGGTGAAATCCTGTTATTGTTAACTTGTATATACATATACAGCCGTTTGCCTGCCGGGTAAACTCCGGCAAGCTACCGTTCACGCCAACCGTACAAGGATTCAACGCCGTGCCGACACCTCCTGTCTCCGCGCTGGTTGCCCAGATGGGCGAAGGGCCGGCGCCGCTCTACGCCCGGGTGAAACAGATGATCATCCAGCAGATCGAGAGCGGCAACTGGCCGCCTCATCACCGGGTGCCTTCGGAGAGCGAGCTGGTCAGCGAGCTGGGCTTCAGCCGCATGACCATCAACCGCGCCTTGCGCGAACTGACCGCCGAAGGCCTGCTGGTGCGCATGCAGGGCGTTGGCACCTTCGTCGCCGAACCCAAGAGCCGCTCGGCGTTGTTCGAGGTCAACAACATCGCCGACGAGATCGCCGGCCGTGGCCACCAGCATAGCTGCCAGGTGATCACCCTGGCCGAAGAGGCGGCTGGCTCCGAGCGCGCCCTGGCCCTGGACATGCGCGAAGGCCAGCGGGTGTTCCACTCGCTGATCGTGCATTACGAGAACGGCGTGCCGGTGCAGATCGAGGACCGCTACGTCAACGCCGCCATCGCCCCGGATTACCTCAAGCAGGATTTCACCCGGCAGACGCCCTACGCCTACCTGTCGCAGGTCGCGCCGCTCACCGAGGGCGAGCACGTGGTCGAGGCCATCCTCGCCGAGCCTGAAGAATGCACGCTGTTGCAGATCGAGCGGGGCGAGCCGTGCCTGCTGATCCGCCGTCGCACCTGGTCGGGCCGCCAACCGGTAACCGCCGCGCGCCTGATCCACCCCGGTTCCCGTCATCGCTTGGAAGGAAGGTTCAGCAAATGACCCGGTTGCAGCTGTTGCGCGCCCAGGATTACCCGCGCATGCCCTGGAAGAACGGTGGTGGTTTCACCGAAGAGATTACCCGTGACGCAGGCGACAGCCTGGACGGTTTCGGCTGGCGCCTGTCGATTGCCGATATCGAGGAGTCTGGTGGTTTTTCCACCTTTGCCGGTTATCAGCGGATTATCACCGTGTTGCAGGGCGACGGCATGCGGTTGCTGGTCGATGGCCAGGCCAGTCGGCCACTGCTGCCGTTCGATGCGTTCGCCTTCAGTGGTGAAAGCCAGGTCAGCTGCAAGCTGTTGGGCGGGGCGATCCGCGATTTCAACCTGATCTATGCGCCGCAGCGGTATCGGGCGCGGTTGCAGTGGTTCGATGGCGGCAACCGGGTGTTCAGTTCGGCGGCGACGCTGTTGCTGTTTGCCGCCAGCACTCATGTCGAGGTGGGGCTGGCCGGGGAGGAGACGCAGCAGCTTGGGCGGTATGACTGCCTGCGGATCGATGGCAACGAGGGGTTGCTGGAGCTGGATGTACAGGGGCGGTTCTGCCTGATCGAGCTGATTTCGCGCTGATCCAACTGTAACAAGATCGCGGGGCAAGCCCGCTCCCACGACCAGCGAGCGTTGGCGTGGGAGCGGGCTTGCCCCGCGATGCTTTTCGGAGGAGCGGTCCGGTTTTTTGGTTGCCTATGCTTGTACATACAAGTAAAGGTGTGTTTGTATAGTCGCCACGACACACACATGCCGTCGGACGACCGCAGAGGACATCCCCGTGACTGACAACAACAAATACCGTGACGTAGAAATCCGTGCCCCGCGTGGCAACAAGCTGACCGCCAAGAGCTGGCTGACCGAAGCCCCCCTGCGCATGCTGATGAACAATCTCGACCCGCAGGTCGCCGAAAACCCGAAAGAGCTGGTGGTGTACGGCGGCATCGGCCGCGCCGCGCGCAACTGGGAGTGCTACGACAAGATCGTCGAGACCCTGACCCGCCTGGAGGACGACGAAACCCTGCTGGTGCAGTCGGGCAAGCCGGTCGGCGTGTTCAAGACCCACAGCAACGCCCCACGCGTGCTGATCGCCAACTCCAACCTGGTGCCGCACTGGGCCAACTGGGAACACTTCAACGAACTGGACGCCAAGGGCCTGGCCATGTACGGCCAGATGACCGCCGGCAGCTGGATCTACATCGGCAGCCAGGGCATCGTCCAGGGCACCTACGAAACCTTCGTCGAGGCCGGCCGCCAGCACTACAACGGCAGCCTGAAAGGCAAGTGGGTACTGACCGCGGGCCTAGGCGGCATGGGCGGCGCCCAGCCACTGGCCGCCACCCTGGCCGGTGCCTGCTCGCTGAACATCGAGTGCCAGCAGAGCCGCATCGATTTCCGCCTGGAAACCCGTTACGTCGATGAGCAGGCCAAGGACCTGGACGATGCCCTGGCGCGCATCGCCAAGTACACCGCCGAAGGCAAGGCCATCTCCATCGCCCTGCATGGCAACGCCGCCGAGATCCTGCCGGAGCTGGTCAAGCGTGGCGTACGCCCGGACATGGTCACCGACCAGACCAGCGCCCACGACCCGCTCAACGGCTACCTGCCCGCCGGCTGGACCTGGGAGCAGTACCGCGACCGCGCCCAGACCGACCCGGCTGCCGTGGTGAAAGCCGCCAAGCAGTCGATGGCCGTGCATGTCCAGGCGATGCTCGACTTCCAGAAGCAAGGCATCCCGACCTTCGACTACGGCAACAACATTCGCCAGATGGCCAAGGAAGAGGGCGTGGCCAACGCGTTCGACTTCCCGGGCTTCGTGCCGGCCTACATTCGTCCGCTGTTCTGCCGCGGCGTCGGTCCGTTCCGCTGGGCCGCGCTGTCCGGCGACGCCGAGGACATCTACAAGACCGACGCCAAGGTCAAGGAACTTATCCCGGACGACGCCCACCTGCATCGCTGGCTGGACATGGCCCGCGAGCGCATCAGCTTCCAGGGCCTGCCGGCACGTATCTGCTGGGTCGGCCTGGGCCTGCGCGCCAAGCTCGGCCTGGCCTTCAACGAAATGGTGCGCAGCGGCGAGCTGTCGGCGCCGGTCGTCATCGGCCGTGACCACCTGGACTCGGGTTCGGTGTCCAGCCCCAACCGCGAGACCGAAGCCATGCGCGACGGCTCCGACGCGGTCTCCGACTGGCCGCTGCTCAATGCCCTGCTCAACACCGCGGGCGGCGCCACCTGGGTTTCGCTGCACCACGGCGGTGGCGTGGGCATGGGCTTCTCCCAGCATTCGGGCATGGTCATCGTCTGCGATGGCACCGACGAGGCCGCCGCGCGTATCGCCCGCGTGCTGACCAACGACCCGGGGACCGGCGTCATGCGCCACGCCGATGCCGGCTACCAGATCGCCATCGACTGCGCCAAGGAGCAGGGCTTGGACCTGCCGATGATCACCGGCTGATCGCCGCGCTTTGGATCGCACCCTTCAAGGGTGATACTGAACAACAATTTAGGGGCCTGAAGGCCCCAAGCGATTGGAGTAGCGAAGTGACCGAACTGACCCTCAAGCCCGGCACCCTGACCCTGGCTCAGCTGCGCGCCATCCACGCCGCCCCGGTGCGCCTGCAACTGGATGGCAGCGCCGCGCCGGCCATCGACGCCAGCGTCGCCTGCGTCGAGCAGATCATCGCCGAAGACCGCACCGCCTATGGCATCAACACCGGTTTTGGCCTGCTGGCCTCGACCCGCATCGCCAGCCACGACCTGGAGAACCTGCAGCGCTCGCTGGTGCTGTCCCACGCCGCCGGGATCGGCGCGCCGCTGGACGACGACCTGGTACGCCTGATCATGGTGCTGAAGATCAACAGCCTCAGCCGCGGCTTCTCCGGTATCCGCCGCAAGGTCATCGACGCGCTGATCGGCCTGGTCAACGCTGAAGTCTATCCGCACATTCCGCTCAAGGGCTCGGTCGGCGCCTCCGGCGACCTGGCCCCGCTGGCGCACATGTCGCTGGTGCTGCTGGGTGAAGGCAAGGCCCGCTACAAGGGCCAGTGGCTGCCCGCCACCGAAGCCCTGGCCGTCGCCGGCCTGGAGCCGCTGACCCTGGCCGCGAAAGAGGGCCTGGCCTTGCTCAACGGCACCCAGGCTTCCACCGCCTATGCCCTGCGCGGCCTGTTCCAGGCCGAAGACCTGTACGCCGCGGCCATTGCCTGTGGCGGCCTGAGCGTGGAAGCCGCACTGGGTTCGCGTTCGCCATTCGATGCACGGGTCCATGAAGTGCGTGGCCAGCGCGGTCAGATCGACACCGCCGCCTGCTTCCGCGACCTGCTGGGCGACTCCAGCGAAGTGTCGCTGTCGCACAAGAACTGCGACAAGGTCCAGGACCCGTACTCGCTGCGCTGCCAGCCGCAAGTCATGGGCGCCTGCCTGACCCAGATCCGTCAGGCCGCCGAGGTGCTGGGCATCGAGGCCAACGCGGTATCGGACAACCCGCTGGTGTTCGCCGCCGAAGGCGATGTGATCTCCGGTGGCAACTTCCACGCCGAGCCGGTGGCCATGGCCGCCGACAACCTCGCCCTGGCCATCGCCGAAATCGGCTCGCTGAGCGAGCGGCGCATCTCGCTGATGATGGACAAGCACATGTCCCAGCTGCCGCCGTTCCTGGTGGAGAACGGCGGGGTCAACTCCGGCTTCATGATCGCCCAGGTCACCGCCGCCGCGCTGGCCAGCGAGAACAAGGCGCTGTCGCACCCGCACAGTGTCGACAGCCTGCCGACCTCGGCCAACCAGGAAGACCACGTGTCGATGGCCCCGGCCGCTGGCAAGCGTCTGTGGGAAATGGCCGAGAACACCCGTGGCGTGCTGGCCATCGAATGGCTGGGTGCGTGCCAGGGCCTGGACCTGCGCAAGGGGCTGAAGACTTCGGTCAAGCTGGAGCAGGCGCGCCATGCGCTGCGCCGTGAAGTGCCGCACTACGATCGCGACCGTTTCTTCGCGCCGGATATCGAGGCGGCCTCGACGCTGCTGGCCAAAGGCACCTTGACCGGCCTGCTGCCGGCCGGGGTCCTGCCTAGCCTGTAACACCGCAATCGCGGGGCAAGCCCGCTCCCACGCCGATCGTGGGAGCGGGCTTGCCCCGCGATGGGATGTCCGCAGCCCTCCCGAATTCACGACCAGAACAACAATAAGGACGTGACATGCAACAAGCTCAAGGTCTCAAGCGCGGGCTATCGGCCCGGCATATCCGTTTCATGGCGCTCGGTTCGGCAATCGGTACCGGGCTTTTCTACGGTTCGGCCTCGGCCATCCAGATGGCTGGCCCGGCCGTGCTGCTGGCCTACCTGATCGGCGGCGCTGCCGTGTTCATGGTCATGCGTGCCCTCGGCGAGATGGCCGTGCACAACCCGGTGGCCGGTTCCTTCGGCCACTACGCCAGTACCTACCTCGGCCCCATGGCCGGCTTCATCCTCGGCTGGACCTACGCCTTCGAGATGGTCATCGTCGCCATCGCCGACGTCACCGCCTTCGGTATCTACATGGGCTTCTGGTTCCCGGAGGTCGCCCGCTGGATCTGGGTGCTGGGCATCGTGTTCCTGATCGGCGGCCTGAACCTGTGCAACGTGCGGGTCTTCGGTGAAATGGAGTTCTGGCTGTCGCTGCTCAAGGTCGGCGCCATCGTCGCGATGATCCTGGCCGGCCTTGGCATCATGGCCTTCGGCTTCAGCCAGGTGGGCACCGGGCACGCGGTTGGGGTGAGCAACCTGTTCGACCACGGCGGTTTCATGCCCAATGGCGTCAGTGGCCTGATCGCCTCGTTCGCGGTGGTGATGTTCGCCTTCGGTGGCATCGAGATCATCGGCGTCACCGCTGGTGAGGCGAAAGACCCTCAGCGCGTCATCCCCAAGGCGATCAATGCTGTACCGCTGCGCATCCTGCTGTTCTACGTGCTCACCCTGTTCGTGCTGATGTGCCTGTACCCGTGGCCGCAGATCGGCAGCCAGGGCAGCCCGTTCGTGCAGATCTTCAGCAATCTGGGCATCGGCTCGGCTGCGGCGGTGCTCAATATCGTGGTGATCTCTGCGGCCATCTCGGCGATCAACAGCGACATCTTCGGCGCCGGCCGCATGATGTACGGCCTGGCCCAGCACGGCCAGGCGCCACGCGGCTTCGGCAAACTGTCGAAGCATGGCGTGCCGTGGATGACCGTGGTGGTGATGGGTGCGGCGCTGCTGATCGGCGTGCTGCTCAACTACCTGATCCCGGAGAACGTGTTCCTGCTGATCGCCTCGATCGCCACCTTCGCCACCGTGTGGGTGTGGCTGATGATCCTGATCACCCAGGTCGCCATGCGTCGCAGCATGAGCCGCGAGGAAGTCGCCCAGCTCAAGTTCCCGGTACCGTTCTGGCCTTATGGCCCGGCCATGGCCATTGCCTTCATGGTGTTCATCTTCGGTGTGCTCGGCTACTTCCCCGATACCCAGGCGGCCTTGATCGTCGGGGTGATCTGGGTGGTGTTCCTGGTGGCGTCCTACCTGCTGTGGTGCAAGCCACGCGCCGGTGGTGGCGAGCCGCTCCGGGAGCCTGCCGAGCTGCACCGCTGAATTCGAAAGGAGATCCTGATGAGAACCCTCTGGCAGCACTGCCACGCCGCGACCATGACCGACGGCCGCTACGCGGTCATCGAGGATGCGGCGATCGTCACCAGCGCCGGCCTGATCGAGTGGATCGGCCCCCGCGCTGACGTGCCGCCGGTCGCGGCTGACCGCGTCGTCGACCTGGGCGGGGCCTGGGTCACCCCCGGGCTGATCGACTGCCACACCCACGCGGTGTTCGGCGGCAACCGCAGCGGTGAGTTCGAGCAGCGCCTGCAGGGCGTCAGCTATGCCGAAATCGCCGCCCAGGGCGGTGGCATCGCCAGCACCGTGCGGGCCACCCGCGCGGCCAGCGAGGACGAGCTGCTGGCCAGTGCTCGCCAGCGGGTGCAAGCGCTGATGCGCGATGGTGTGACCACGATCGAGATCAAGTCTGGCTACGGCCTGGACCTCGACAACGAGCGCAAGATGCTGCGCGTCGCCCGGCGCCTGGGCGAGGAGCTGCCGGTCACCGTGCGCAGCACCTGCCTGGCTGCGCACGCCTTGCCGCCGGAATACGCGGGCAGGGCGGACGACTACATCGACCATATCTGCGAGCAGATGCTCCCGGCGCTGGCCGCCGAGGGGCTGGTGGATGCGGTGGATGCCTTCTGCGAGCACCTGGCCTTCTCCCCGGCCCAGGTCGAGCGCCTGTTCATCAAGGCGCGCGAGCTGGGGCTGCCGGTCAAGCTGCATGCCGAGCAGTTGTCATCGCTGCACGGCTCGAGCCTGGCGGCGCGCTACCAGGCGCTGTCGGCCGACCACCTGGAGTTCATGACCGAGGAAGACGCCATCGCCATGGCCGCAGCCGGTACAGTCGCCGTGCTGCTGCCAGGGGCGTTCTATTTCCTGCGCGAAACCCAGTTGCCACCGATGGACGCCCTGCGCCGACACGGCGTGAAGATCGCCCTGGCCAGCGACCTCAATCCCGGCACTTCGCCGGGGCTGTCGCTGCGCCTGATGCTGAACATGGGCTGCACCTGTTTCCGCATGACCCCCGAGCAAGCCCTGGCCGGCGTCACCGTGCATGCCGCCACGGCGCTGGGGCTGGGCGACAGCCACGGCTCGCTGGAAGTGGGCAAGGTGGCGGACTTCATCGCCTGGCAGATCGAACGCCCGGCCGACCTCAGCTACTGGCTCGGCGGCGACCTGCCCAAGCGCGTGGTGCGCCTGGGTCACGAGATATCCAACTGAACGGTAGTTTCGTGGGGGCGGGCTTGCCCCGCGATACCGGCGAAGCCGGTGCCCTCCATCGCGGGGCAAGCCCGCTCCCACGACGGTCAATCAGATACGCTGTAGGAGTCATATGGACAAGGTATTGAGTTTTCACCAAGGCCGGCTGCCATTGCTGATCAGCATGCCCCACGCCGGGCTGGGTCTGACCGACAAGGTGCGTGACGGCCTGGTCGATCAGGCACGCAGCCTGCCGGACACCGACTGGCACATTCCGCGCCTGTACGACTTCGCCCGCGAGCTGGGCGCCAGTGTGGTGGCGGCGGAGTATTCGCGCTTCGTCATCGACCTGAATCGCCCGGATGACGACAAGCCGCTGTACGCCGGCGCCACCACCGGCCTGTACCCGGCGACATTGTTCGATGGCGAGCCGCTGTTCAAGGATGGCCAGGTGCCGAGCGCCGATGAGCGGGCCACGTACCTGGAAGGGATCTGGCGCCCTTACCACGACACAATTCGTCGCGAACTGGAGCGCCTGCGCGCAGAGTTCGGCTATGCGCTGCTGTGGGACGCCCATTCGATCCGTGCGCACATCCCGCACCTGTTCGACGGAAAACTGCCGGACTTCAACCTGGGCACCTTCAACGGCGCCAGTTGCGATCCGGAGCTGGCCGAGCGACTAGTGGGCGTATGCGTCGAGGCCAAGGACTACAGCCATGTGCTCAACGGCCGCTTCAAGGGCGGGCATATCACCCGCCACTATGGCGACCCGGCCAGCCATATCCACGCGGTACAGCTGGAGCTGGCCCAGAGCACTTATATGGAAGAAGTGGTGCCGTTCGCCTACCGCGAAGACCTGGCGCAACCGACTCAAGCCGTCTTGCGCAAGCTGCTGCAAGCGCTGATCGCCTGGGGCAAGGACCGCTACGGCCGTTGATCGTCGATGGCCGGCCCGTCTGGACGGGCCGGCCTCGGACGGTATCACTCATGCCGGACGTGCAGGATGGTCAGCTCCAGTAGTAACGCCTTCTCATGCTGCTCTTTGTCGGCCTGCAGGTTCTGCTGCAGGGCCAGCTCCTCCGCCAGCGGTAGGTCGAGCTCGCTCACTGCCCGCACCCATTCACCGAAGCGCTGCTCGATTTCGCTGAAGCGGTCCTGGTACTCCCCACGCAGACGGCTGGTCCAGGCGTCGATTTTCAGCAGGTATTCGAGATATGCGTCACTGCTTTCCCTCTCCCTTACCTGCGCCAGCACATCGGCCAATTCATCGCTGTCCAGTTGAGCGGCACTGCGATGACGCAGATTGTCGCAAAGCGGTAGGTCAAGTTCGCGACCGAGGTCGTGACGGTAAGTCAAGCGCACCGAAGCCCGATCTCCCGGGCGGGTACGCTGGCTGGCCAGCATCTCAAGCTCGCCCATGCGGAAAAACTGCCGATAGCGCTGATGCAGGCTTTCCAAGGTGTCGCCTGCATCTGCCAGCACACGGTTGTTCATCATCAGCAACTCGATGTTGTTGAACTCCTGGAGTACTCCGTCGTGGCAGGTTTGCGAGCGGGTCTTCGGATCTGGCAGGGCGGCCTCGGCGATAGCACTCATGATCGGGCGCTCGGCATCATCGGCTGCCGCCGTCACCAGCATCATGCGCACGCGCTCGCAGAACGTGACTCGCGTGGTTGGATCGAGATACGGCGCGGCATTGCGCAAGCGACCAGCCAGGCGTAGCAGGATGTTGCCATCCTCGAGCGCTTCGAGCGTGGCCCAGGCATCGCTCAAGGCGTCGTTCTGCGCCTGGGTGCCCAGCATCCAGTCTGCGCGTGTCGGTGTGTCATCCATGGCGCCAGGCACGGGAAAGTGGTGGTGATCGAGCAACGAGCCCTCGTCCGAGGAGTCGACGAGCATCAGGTTGTCAGGCAGGTCCATGGCGAAGGAACGGCTGTGCTGGCTGTCCGAATAGGTGCGGACACGCTCGATAGTGTCGTCCGACAGCGGATTGCCGAACAGCGATACCGACGAGATTGGCATCGGACTCTGGATGGTCTCCAGAATATGATCGGGCAGTTGCGTGATGTTGTTGTTGCTCAGGTCGAGGAATTCCAGGGGCAGCAGGCGATCGCACCAGGTTGGCCAGGCCGGCAGGCTCATGTTGCTCAGGTAGAGCGATGTCAGGTTGCTGGACAAGCTGCCTGGAGGCTGGGTGATGGCGCCGATTCGGTTTCCGGACAAGTCCAGCGACGATAGACGCGGTAGGCGACCAAAGGCTTCGAGCATGGCCTGGTCGATTTCCAGGCCCATGTTGCGAAACTCCAGGTGGGTGAGCCGTGTCAGGCGGGACAGCACCCCGGCCAGCGCGGAGGTCGGGGCAGCGTGTGCATCGATGGTCAGACGGGTAATGTTGGGGAAGCGATCGAGCAGCTCGCCCAGCTGCGTGGCGGAGCCGCTCACGCGGGTCAGCACCAGGGATTCCAGCCGTCCGCCAAAGAAACCAGGCAGGCGCCTGGGGAAGTGTTCCAGCGCCACATCCTCGAAGCGCAGCCGCAGGTAACGCTGGCCACGCTCCTGGTTCGCCCAGAACGTGTTGATGGCCTGTTCGATGCCGCGCCTGTCCTGTTGAGCCGCCTGTGTCAGTGGGGCCGAGGAGCTCGAGGCATCTCGCCAGCCGTCGAGTGCTTCCTGCAGCTGTCGCCGCTCACGCTGAGCGCGCTCGAGCTGTGCGGTGACGTCCGCTGGCACGTCGGCCCGCACCCGCGACACCGTGCCGCGCTCGTTGAGCAGCAAGCGCTGCAGGTGGTGCGCGTTGATGTCATTGCCCTCCAGTGAGAGCAGGGGGAGATTGGTCGTGGTGTCTGGCGCCTCGAACAGGAACGCGGGCAGCGACCTGAGGCTGTTGTTGCGCAGCGACACATGGGCGATCCGTCCCAGGGACGTCCTGCCAAGGCCGGTCGGCCATTGTCCCAGGTGCATGTTGTCCAGGCCCAGATAGTCCAGGGAAAAACCGTCGAAGTCAGGGCTGGTGTGCTGTGCGAAGCGATTGCCGCTCAGGTCGAGGCGTCGCAGCTGGTTCAGTCCCGCCAGTCGCCCGACGTCATTGGCGGTAAGGGGAATGTTCTGGTTGGTCAGGAGCAGTGTCTGCAGATTGGGCAATTGCTCGGCGATGACAGAGAGGCTGTGCTTGAAGGGCGTTGGTGTGGCCATGCGGTTGTAGGGCCGACTGACTTCCAGCTCCCGAAGTTGCGGGACCTGTTGCAGGAGGCGCTGCAGCAAGCGCTCGTGTTGCGCCCAGCCAGCCAGGCTGCCCGAGGGGAGATTGAGCAGGCGCAGTCGATGGATACGTGAGGTGAAGAACGCAGGCAACGTCATTGGGACGTCGGTCAGTGGCACACCCTGGATCGACAACTCCGCCGTGTGCTCGCCATTCTCGGCCAGCGCGGTGTCGTACCAGTGCTGCATGATGGCCGTGCGCAGGGTCTCGTAGTTCTGCGCGGCTTCGTCGGAGCTGGGCGAGATCGCTTCGCTCCAGTCATCGAGCCTGCTTTGCAGCTCGCTGCGTTGTTCGAGCAAGGTCTGCAGCCGTGCGAGCACCTGGGCCTGGGTGCGGCCAGGGCTGGTGATGATCATCAGGATCTCGGCTGCCGAACGCCGGGTGTGTTCGGTCAAGCCCGTCGCGACAATGGTGTCGAGCAAGGTCTGGCGGGTGATGCCCTGTTCCGTCGGCAGGCCACCGCTCAGTGGATAACCCAGGCGACCGTCGGCCAGGCGCATGGGCGAGCGATAGCCAGGGCGTACAGCTTGCATCCCCAGTACTTGCCTTGCCGTCGCGCGTGGCAGCGGGTGCTCCTGCAGCAATCGACGCAGCCCGTCCTCATCGGCGATGCCCAGTTGCGTCATGGCTTCGGGCAACGCCCGGCACAACGCGGCATGGAGGGTCGCGCTGGGCGTCAGAGCGGTGTCGGCGTTATCCACGCCAGTGACGAGATAGCCGGCCTCGACACTACTGATGATCCTGCGCAAGGAGGTGTCCGTCGGACCTATGTCGATGTGCTCGCCAGGCAAGTAACGCAGTTGCTGAAGTAGCAGCCGGGTTTCTGCAGGCCAGCCTGGCAGGCGTTCGAGGGTATGCATGAGCAGGCGCTCGCTGTCCCGGCTGCGCACGCTCTTGAGGTACAACCCTTCGTAGGCCCTGGCCAGGCGAATCCGCTGCTGGTAGACGCGAATTTCCTCGGCCAGGCGTAGCGGTACCTTGTCGGCGTCGAGCGCCTGCAGCTCGACAGGGCTGGCCTTGTCCAGCAGTTCATCGATGACCGGTGTCGGGAGCTTCGGGTACACCCGCCGGATCACGGCGGCTCCTGTCGCCTGGCTGGCGGGCAGGCGCTCGTAGGCCCGCTCGAACTCCTTCGACAGCACGAGGTCACCCGGCAGGCGTTGTGTGGCCTGGTCCAGCTTGAAGCGTGCAATCGTGTCCTGAAGCACGGCCGGTAACCGTTCGTTCTCCGTGAGCGTGCGCCGCAGCGCGTCCTCCTCGATACCGCTGACCTGCAGCATGTGGCGGGCGGTGTCGGTGCCGAGGTGGGTGGTCGAGAGGTCCATGCGCTGCAACAGCTTGTCGCGTGTCCATTGCATGGGATTCTCGCGCGGCAGCAGCCAGGCGCCGGCGCCATTGTGGCGCACGGCGGGACGTGCTGCTGAGGCTTTGGTCGGATGAATGAGGCGGAACTGGGCGCTCGGCGTCGCCTGCTCGACCCGGTACTGGGCGCCCTGGATCACCAGCCAGCGCTGGCCCTGGTGGTCGCGCAGGCCGTTTTCATCCGGCTCGAGGGTCTCGGGCAGCGACTGGTCGGAGTGATAGCGCGTCAGGTCAGGTTTCCACAGACGAACCTGGCCGTCGGGCATCTCGACATCCTCCAGCTCCTCGATGAAGGACGGTGTCTCCACGGTGGGCCGCTCTGCCTCTGCCTCTGCCTCTGCCTCTGGCTGTTGCGCGTCGTCAATGGCCTCGGTCCCGCCGTTGCCACGCACAATCTTGGCGACGCCGGCCATCGCCGCCATGAGCGCGATGTTCTCGGCCACGTCCACCAGGTACTTGCAGGCCAGGTCCTGCTCGTCGTTCTGCCAGCTCTCGAAGCCTTCGTAGACTTCATACGCCAGCTGCATGACACACACGGCGAGCATCGCCTCGCCCAGGCCTGGCACGAAGAAGCCGGCGATGTTGAGGGCCGTGAGCAGCCGTGTGGCGATCAAGGCATGGTGTGCCTTGGCGCTCTGCAGGTCGACGACGTGTGTCGGCACTGCGTGGAAGATGGCGTCTTTCTCGTGGCGCTCGACCTTTTGGAACGCCATTGTGCCGAGAAACGAGTAGCCAAAGGGGTGTGCCACCGGAGCCAGGCCGGCGGATGGCGCCGATACGCGTTCGCGCAGGCCTCGACGGCTCCACCCCAGAGGGGTGAGGCGATCGGCAAGCCTGCTGCTGAACGATGCCTTGTCGCGCTCGGCGACATGCTTGTCCAGATAATGGATGTTCGCCCGCAGCCGGTCGCGCAAGTCGTCTTGCAAATCCTGCAGGGAGGCAAATGCCTTGATCGGCGTTTCGCTGTCCTCGGGCGTGTACAGCGCCACGGTCTTGCGCGCTTGCTCCTGCAGGGTCACGAGCGCGATACCGACCAGTTCCACTTCCCAGAGCGAGAGCAGACTGAACTCGACGGCACCGCTGGTGGCAGCTGAATCTTCCTGATCCAGCGCGGTGGCGAGAGCGGCATCGTAAAAGGGCTGGTCTATGTCACCTTTGAGTCGGGCGAAGTGCAGGGCTTGCCGGAATGCCGATTCCTCGACCCGACCAAGGGTCTGGTAGACCGCCAACGCTGTCGCAGCGTCGGGCTTGGCCGATTCGTCTGTGGGGTAATAGATGCTGTGGAGCCTGTCGTGATACTGGCCGCCGATATCCAGTGTGCGGCACAGATCGGCGAAAGCCTCTGGGTCAAGGTTCAGTGCATTGCCGATCGGAACGGTCCCCATGAACCGGCGATGATCGAGGATGACCGACCGCTTCAGCGGGGCCTCGGCGGCGTCCATGCCGCCAGCCTCGGTGGCTGCGGCATCGAAGTTGTGCAGGGCGCTTTGCAGCAGGGAGCGGGTTGCCCGGTCGACAGCCTGGCGAGCGTCGATGGCGGTCGAGGCGTCGATCAGGCGGGCGTCCACAAGATAGGTCGCATCCACATCGAGCGTGAGGCCGAAACGCTTGGTCACGGCCTCGCTCAACTGCTGCCTGGCGAATGTCGCGAGGTCTGGAAGTTGCTCGAACAACTTCGCGACCTGCGCCTGGCGCTCGCGCAGTTTGGCGTGCTCTTCGCTCCAGGCCTTGGCGATGCTGGGCTTTTCCTGGATTGCCGTTTCCAGCCAGGCCGGTGGCCGTGGCCGCTCGCGCATGGCCGTGCGAAGCTCCGGTGAGGCGGTTTTCAACCACTGGGGCAGCTGGCGTTCGACAGTGCTGTAATGAATGCTGCGGCGCGGATGAGAGGTGTCGTTCGGGGTGGTCATCAAGTAGTCCGTCATGATCAATGGGACACGGACTATGAGGGGGGCTTGGTGGCGTGGTGGGGTAGATAGGTCTGCCAGGCGCCGGGTACGCCTGGCCCGGGGCGAGGCCGGTCGAGCACGATGGTTGCCATGGATGCATGCTCAAAGCGCAATTCGGGTTTATGATGCCAGGCGGCAGATTAAAACCTCACACGGAGTGCGCAATGCAGACCCTGTACCCGCAGATCAAACCTTACGCCCGACACGATCTGGCCGTGGAAGCGCCGCATGTGCTGTATGTCGATGAAAGCGGCTCGCCGGAAGGTCTGCCCGTGGTGTTCATCCATGGTGGCCCGGGCGCTGGCTGCGATGCCCAGAGCCGCTGCTACTTCGACCCGAACCTCTACCGCATCATCACCTTCGACCAGCGCGGATGCGGTCGTTCCACGCCCCATGCGAGTCTGGAGAACAACACCACCTGGCACCTGGTCGAGGACCTGGAGCGCATTCGCGAGCACTTGGGTATAGACAAGTGGGTACTGTTCGGCGGCTCATGGGGATCGACCCTGGCCCTGGCCTATGCCCAGACCCACCCCGAGCGCGTGCATGGCCTGATCCTGCGCGGCATCTTCCTGTGCCGCCCGCAGGAGATCAGCTGGTTCTACCAGGAGGGCGCCAGCCGCCTGTTCCCCGACTACTGGCAGGACTACATCGCGCCGATCCCGCCGGAAGAGCGCGGCGACCTGGTCGCCGCGTTCCACAAGCGCCTGACCGGCAACGACCAGATCGCCCAGATGCACGCCGCCAAGGCCTGGTCGACCTGGGAAGGCCG
The DNA here is from genome assembly GCF_054788395.1 of Pseudomonas sp. microsymbiont 2. Classification (NCBI taxonomy): domain Bacteria; kingdom Pseudomonadati; phylum Pseudomonadota; class Gammaproteobacteria; order Pseudomonadales; family Pseudomonadaceae; genus Pseudomonas; species Pseudomonas sp. microsymbiont 2. The sequence continues at coordinate 5,392,219 of NZ_CM139112.1, read as the reverse complement.
TACCGCCACCCTGCGCCCGAACCCGCTGGTGGTCGACCGCTTCTCCGAGCCGCAGCGCGCGCTGTCGATCGCCCGCATCGAATGCCACTATTTCACCAACAACGCATTCCTCGAGCCGGACCAGCTGATCCGCGACATGCCGAAGATCGCCCACCTGCCGGCGGTGATCGTGCATGGCCGCTACGACGTGATCTGTCCGCTGGACAACGCCTGGGAGCTGCACCAGGCCTGGCCGAACAGCGAGCTTAAAGTCATTCGCGATGCCGGCCACGCCGCTTCCGAGCCTGGCATCACCGATGCCCTGGTGCGAGCCGCCGACCAGATGGCTCGACGCCTGCTCGACCTCCCCCTGGAAGAAGCATGAAGGGGCTGATCCAGCGCGTGCGTGGCGCCCGGGTGGAAGTGGCGGGGGAGATCGTCGGTGCCATCGACCAGGGTTTGCTGGCGCTGGTGGCGGTCGAGCCTGAAGATTTGCCCGAACATGCCGACAAGCTGTTGCACAAACTGCTGAACTACCGGGTGTTCAGCGACGAGCAGGGCAAGATGAACCGTTCGCTCAAGGATGTCGGCGGTGGCCTGCTGCTGGTGTCGCAGTTCACCCTGGCCGCCGATACCCGCAACGGCATGCGCCCGAGCTTTTCGACGGCGGCGCCGCCGGCACTCGGCGCCGAGCTTTTCGACTATCTTTTGCGCCAGGCACAGGGACAGCACCCGGTCGTGGCCAGTGGTCGCTTCGGCGCTGACATGCAGGTGCATTTGGTCAATGATGGCCCGGTAACATTTATGTTACAAATATGAGGTCAAAAAACCCTTTGTTTGTCGAAAACAAGGGGTTTTGTACGATAAATAGTTTGTTCAGCCTGATGCGTTGTAACGCGACCTGCTGGATAATCGCGCGCTGCATGAGCCTGCGTTCGCAGGTTCGTTTCACTTTGACTCGAGCATTGTCTGGATCCGTTTGGGGAATCATTAGGCCCTCACGGGGTCCGAACAGTGCTCGCCAACCCGGCATTGGTCGCTGGCCGTTGGTTTCATGATCTGTTTTCGGCGAGGATTGCTCGTGATTGTAAGCCCCTGTATTGCACCAAGAATCCCCGGCAATCGGTTGCGCAAGGCCATGCTGGCCGGCGTGGCGATGGTTGGCCTGCTGAGCGCGGGCCAGCTGTGGGCATTCAATCTGGACGATGTTGCAGCCAAGGCAAAGGATCTGGCCGGTCAGAAATTCGAGGCACCGAAGAGCAACCTGCCGCCGGTGTTCCGCGACATGAAGTACGCCGACTACCAGAAGATCCGCTTCATCCAGGAAAAGGCCGAGTGGGCCAAGGACAAGACGCCGTTCAAGCTGTCCTTCTACCACCAGGGCATGCACTTCGACACGCCGGTGAAAATCAACGAGGTCACCGCCAGCAAGGTCGAGGAAATCAAGTACGACCCGAGCCGCTTCGAGTTCGGCGACGTGCCGCATGACGCCGATGCCACCAAGGATCTGGGCTACGCCGGTTTCCGCGTGCTCTATCCGATCAACAAGGCGAACAAGCAGGACGAGATCATGACCCTGCTTGGCGCCAGCTACTTCCGCGTGGTCGGCAAGGGCCATCGCTATGGTCTGTCGGCCCGTGGCCTGGCCATCGACACCGCGCTGCCGTCCGGCGAGGAGTTCCCGCGCTTCCGTGAGTTCTGGATCGAGAAGCCCAAGCCCAACGACAAGCACCTGGTGATCTACGCGCTGCTGGATTCGCCGCGTTCCACCGGCGCCTACAAGCTGACCCTGCGTCCCGGCGATGACACCCTGGTCGATGTGAAGTCGCGCGTGTACCTGCGCGATCAGGTCAGCCGCCTGGGCATCGCACCGCTGACCAGCATGTACCTGTTCGGCCCCAACCAGCCATCGAAGGTCATGAACTACCGTCCGGCCCTGCACGATTCCGAGGGTCTGTCGATCCACGCTGGCAACGGCGAATGGCTGTGGCGTCCGCTGAACAACCCGAAACACCTGGCCGTCAGTAACTTCAGCGTCGAGAACCCGCGTGGCTTCGGCCTGCTGCAGCGCCAGCGCGCCTTCAGCGACTACGAAGACCTCGACGACGAATACGAAAAGCGCCCGAGCACCTGGATCGAGCCCAAAGGCGACTGGGGCAAGGGCACCGTCGACCTGGTCGAGATCCCGACCGCCGACGAGACCAACGACAACATCGTGGCTTTCTGGAGCCCGGAGAAGCTGCCTGAGCCAGGCAAGCCATTCGAGTACGACTACCGCCTGCGCTGGACCATCAAGGAAGACCAGCTGCACTCGCCGGATCTGGGCTGGGTCAAGCAGACCCTGCGCTCCACCGGTGACGTCAAGCAGTCCAACCTGATCCGCCAGGCGGATGGCACCGTTGCCTTCCTGGTCGACTTCGTCGGCCCGAACCTGGCCAGCCTGCCGGCCGACACCGCCGTGCGCAGCCAGGTGAGCGTTGGCGACAATGCCGAGCTGGTCGAGAACAACCTGCGTTACAACCCTGAGACCAAGGGCTGGCGCCTGACCTTGCGCCTGAAGGTGCAGGATCCGAAGAAGTCGACCGAGATGCGCGCCGCGCTGCTGCGCGACGTGCCGGTCGAGCAGCCCAAGCCGGCCAAGGACGCCAAGCAGGACAAGGCCGCGGCCAAGCATGCTCACGCCAAGGCCGAGAAGGTCAAGGCCGAGGCAGCCGCCGAGCAACCCGCCGCCGACGCGGCATCCACCAACGGGACCCCGGCCACCACCGAGAAAGTGCTGACCGAGACCTGGAGCTATCAGTTGCCTGCCGATGAGTAACTCAAGCGCAAGGCCGGAATCGCTTGGCGAGTACCTGGCCCACCTTCCCCTGAACGACGAGCAGCGCGCGGAACTCGCCCGTTGCGCCTCGTTCAGCGAACTGCACCAACGCCTGGCGGCCCAACCGGCCGCCGGCACCGCCGAGGCCGCCCAGGCTTCGGTGGGCTCGCGCCTTACCGTCGGCAGCGCCGCCGAGCTCGAGGAGGCCGAGATGCTCGGCGTCGATGCCGGTGGCCGGCTGTGCCTGAAGATCGCGCCGCCGATCAAGCGCACCAAGGTCGTGCCCGAGCCCTGGCGCACCAACATCCTGATTCGCATGTGGCGGCGCATGACCGGCCGCACCAATGCCCCGCAGCCGCCCAAGCGCGAGCTGCCGCCGGCGCGCTGGCGCACGGTCGGCTCGATCCGCCGCTATATCCTGCTGACCTTGATGATCGGCCAGACACTCGTCGCCGGCTGGTACATGAAGGGCATCCTGCCGTATCAGGGCTGGTCGTTCGTCGACTTCGACGAAATCCTCAACCAGCCGCTCTGGGACACGGTGGTGCAGGTCTGGCCCTATGCCTTGCAGACCTCCATCCTGATCCTCTTCGGCATCCTGTTCTGCTGGGTGTCGGCGGGCTTCTGGACCGCGCTGATGGGCTTCCTCGAGCTGCTCACCGGGCGTGACAAGTACCGTATTTCCGGCAGCAGCGCCGGCAATGAGCCGATCGCCGCCGATGCCCGTACCGCGCTGGTGATGCCGATCTGCAACGAAGACGTGCCACGGGTGTTCGCCGGCCTGCGCGCGACCTTCGAGTCGGTGGCCGCCAGCGGCAACCTCGACCGTTTCGATTTCTTCGTGCTCAGCGATACCAACGACACCGACATCGCCGTCGCCGAGCAGCAGGCCTGGCTCGACGTATGCCGCGAGACCAAGGGCTTCGGCCGCATCTTCTACCGCCGCCGTCGGCGCCGGGTGAAGCGCAAGAGCGGCAACCTCGACGACTTCTGCCGGCGCTGGGGCGGCGACTACAAGTACATGGTCGTACTCGACGCCGACAGCGTGATGAGCGGCGAATGCCTGAGCAGCCTGGTGCGCCTGATGGAGGCCAATCCGGACGCCGGCATCATCCAGACCGGGCCGAAAGCCTCGGGTATGGACACCCTGTACGCGCGCATGCAGCAGTTCGCCACCCGTGTGTACGGCCCGCTGTTCACCGCCGGCCTGCACTTCTGGCAGCTCGGTGAGTCGCACTACTGGGGCCATAACGCGATCATTCGCATGAAGCCGTTCATAGAGCATTGCGCCCTGGCGCCGCTGCCGGGCAAGGGCGCCTTCGCCGGCGCGATCCTTTCCCACGACTTCGTCGAAGCCGCGCTGATGCGCCGTGCCGGTTGGGGCGTGTGGATCGCCTACGACCTGCCGGGCAGCTACGAAGAGCTGCCGCCGAACCTGCTCGACGAGCTCAAGCGCGACCGCCGCTGGTGCCACGGCAACCTGATGAACTTCCGCCTGTTCCTGGTCAAGGGCATGCACCCGGTACACCGCGCGGTGTTCCTCACCGGGGTGATGTCGTACCTGTCGGCGCCGCTGTGGTTCCTGTTCCTGGTGCTGTCGACCGCGCTGCTGGCGACCAATACCCTGATGGAGCCGCAATACTTCATCGAGCCGTTCCAGCTCTATCCGCTGTGGCCACAATGGCATCCGGAGAAGGCCATCGCGCTGTTCTCCACCACCATCGTGCTGCTGTTCCTGCCCAAGCTGCTCAGCGTCATCCTGATCTGGGCCAAGGGCGCGATCGAGTTCGGCGGGCGGATCAAGGTCACCCTGTCGATGCTGCTGGAGATGCTGTTCTCCATGCTGCTGGCACCGGTGCGCATGATCTTCCACACCCGCTTCGTACTGGCTGCGTTCCTCGGCTGGGCGGCGACCTGGAACTCGCCGCAGCGTGACGACGACTCCACCCCGTGGAGCGAAGCGGTGCGCCGTCATGGTCCGCAGACCCTGCTGGGCATCGCCTGGGCCGCGCTGGTCGCCTGGTTGAACCCGAGCTTCCTGTGGTGGCTGGCACCGATCGTCGGTTCGCTGGTGCTGTCGATCCCGGTGTCGGTGATCTCCAGCCGCACGCGCCTGGGCCTGGCGGCCAAGGACGAGAAACTGTTCCTCATCCCCGAGGAGTACGCGACGCCGCAGGAGCTGCTGGCGACCGACCAGTACACCCACGAGAACCGCTGGCATGCCATGCACGACGGTTTCGTCCGTGCCGTGGTCGACCCGCGCCAGAACGCCCTGGCCTGCGCCATGGCCACGGCGCGGCATGGCCAGGCCGCGCCGATCGAGGCGCTGCGCGCCGAGCGCGTGGCCAAGGCACTTGAAGTCGGTCCGCAAGGCCTGGATCTGAACACCCGCCTGGCGCTGCTCAGCGACCCAGTGGCGCTGTCGCGTCTGCACGAGCAGGTGTGGGCCGGGCACAACACGGCGTGGATCGATGTGTGGCGGGCGTCCATCGCCAACGATCCGCACTCGCCGCTGCTGCCGCTGCATCCGGAAAACTTGGCCCAGCCAGCCCTGGCTTGAGCCCGTTGCTCCGATAATCGCGGGGCCAGCCCGCTCCCACGCCCTGTCAACGGTGCGTGGGAGCGGGCTGGCCCCGCGATGCTTTCTGGTCGATTTTGGCCAACAAAGTCCCCCCCGGCTCTAGGTCCCAGGCCACGCATGCGTTAGCATCCCACCCGACATTACGCATCGGTCTGTCAGGCCGTGCTTACAAGAAAAATCTGCGTACTTCTTGCTAGGGGACTTGGTGATGATGAAGAAATTCCTGTCGCGACTGCTGGTCGGCGCGACCGCCCTGATCGCGGTGACCGCCGCCCAGGCCGGCGCCATCGATGATGCGGTCAAGCGCGGCACTCTGCGTGTGGGCATGGACCCGACCTACATGCCGTTCGAAATGACCAACAAGCGCGGCGAGATCATCGGCTTCGAAGTCGACATCCTCAAAGCCATGGCCAAGGCCATGGGCGTCAAGCTGGAAATGGTCTCCACCGCCTATGACGGCATCATCCCGGCCCTGATGACCGACAAGTTCGACTTCATCGGCAGCGGCATGACCCTGACCCAGGAGCGCAACCTGCGCCTGAACTTCAGCGAACCCTTCATCGTCGTTGGCCAGACCCTGCTGATCCGCAAGGAGCTGGCGGGCGAGATCAAGTCGTACAAGGACCTGAACAACGAGAAGTACCGCCTCACCTCCAAGCTCGGCACCACTGGCGAGATGGTCGCCAAGAAGCTGATCGGCAAGGCCAAGTACCACGGCTACGACAACGAGCAGGAAGGCGTGATGGACGTGGTCAACGGCAAGGCCGATGCCTTCGTCTATGACTCGCCGTACAACGTGGTGGCGGTGGAGAAGGCCGGTGCCGGCAAGCTGGTGTTCCTGGAAGAGCCCTTCACCTACGAGCCGCTGGCCTTCGGCCTGAAGAAAGGCGACTACGACAGCATCAACTTCATCAACAACTTCCTGCACCAGATCAAGCATGACGGGACCTACGATCGTATTCACGACAAGTGGTTCAAGAGCAAGGACTGGCTGAAGGAAATGGAATAAGGGTCGGGCCACAAACCCAGACTTTGACCCCGACGCGCAGGTAGGGCTAAGGGCGTTAGATCGAGGCCAGCAAGTACGACGCACGCTCCACGGGCTACCGCTAAAGCTCCACCCGGCGCGTTTCTTTTTTTGTGGAAGTACCCCAAGTGATCAAACACAAGAAAGCACAGTGGCCCTGGCATGGGCTGACCGCGCTGGTCCTGGTGGGCCTGGCGTTCAGCCTGTACCTGGCCACCTCGATGATTTCCTACGAGTGGCGCTGGAACCGCGTTCCGCAATACTTCGCCTACAAGGCCGAGGAAACCCAGCGTGCCGCCAACCCAGGCACGGTCGAGGAAATCGTGGTATCCGGCGACAACGCCCGGGTCACCCTGAAGGACGAGAACGGCGACACCCAGGTCGTCGAAGTGGCCAAGGACAGCATGCTGCTGGCCCGGGGCGACGACGTCGCCGAGGGCGATGCCATCGGCGTTACCCGGCACTGGGCTGCCGGCCCCTTGGCCTGGGGCTTGTGGACCACCCTGTGGATCTCGGTGATCTCCGGTGCCCTGGGCCTGGTGCTCGGCCTGTTCGCCGGGCTGTGCCGGTTGTCCAGCAACCCCACGTTGCGCGACCTGTCCACGGTTTACGTCGAGCTGGTGCGCGGCACGCCGCTGCTGGTGCAGATCTTCATCTTCTACTTCTTCATCGGCACCGTGCTCAACCTGTCTCGCGAGTTCGCCGGGGTGGCGGCGCTGGCGCTGTTCACCGGCGCCTACGTGGCCGAGATCGTCCGCGCCGGCGTGCAGTCGATCGCCAAGGGGCAGAACGAGGCGGCACGCTCGCTGGGCTTGAACGGCGCCCAGTCGATGCGTCATGTGATCCTGCCCCAGGCGTTCAAGCGCGTGCTGCCGCCGCTGGCCGGGCAGTTCATCAGCCTGGTCAAGGACACCTCGCTGGTCTCGGTGATCGCCATCACCGAGCTGACCAAGAGCGGCCGCGAGGCCATCACCACCTCGTTCTCGACCTTCGAGATCTGGTTCTGCGTGGCGGGCCTGTACCTGCTGATCAACCTGCCGCTGTCGCACATCGCCAGCCGGCTCGAGCGGAGGCTTGCGCAAAGTGATTGAAGTCCGTGACCTGTTGAAAGTCTTCGACACCCGTGGCCACGTCGTGCGCGCGGTGGACAACGTCACCACCCAGGTCGCCAAGGGCGAGGTGGTGGTGGTGCTCGGCCCGTCCGGTTCGGGCAAGTCGACCTTCCTGCGCTGCCTGAACGGCCTGGAGCACTTCGACGAGGGCCATGTGTCCATCGACGGGCTGCAGCTGGACAACCCCAAGACCGATATCAACGCCTATCGTCGCGAAGTCGGCATGGTGTTCCAGCACTTCAACCTGTTCCCGCACATGACCGTTCTGGAAAACCTGTGCCTGGCGCAGAAGGTGGTGCGCAAGCGCAACAAGGCCGAGCGCGAAGCCAAGGCCCGGGCGTTGCTGGAAAAGGTCGGCATCGCGCAGAAGGCCAACGAATACCCTTCGCGCCTGTCGGGCGGCCAGCAGCAGCGGGTGGCCATCGCCCGGGCCCTGGCGATGGAACCGAAGGTGATGCTGTTCGACGAGCCGACCTCGGCGCTCGACCCGGAGATGGTCGGCGAGGTGCTGGACGTGATGAAGACCCTGGCCCAGGAAGGCATGACCATGGTCTGCGTGACCCACGAGATGGGCTTTGCCCGGGAAGTGGCGGACCGCGTACTGTTCTTCGACCACGGCAAGTTGCTGGAAGACTCGCCACCGCAGCAGTTCTTCGCGGCGCCGAAGGACCCGCGGGCCCAGGCGTTCCTGCGCCAGGTGCTCTAGCCCCTGCGCGGGTAAACCTGCTCCCACGGAGGCAATGTATGGCCTCTGTGGGAGCGGGTTTACCCGCGAAGCGAGCGATGCAGATCTAGAGACTGAAGCGCCCCACCATCCCGCGCAGCTGCTGCCCCAGCTGTTCCAGCTCGCCGCTCGATGCCGCCGTCTGTTCACTGGCCACGCTGGTGCGGTCCGAGACATCCCGGACATTCATGACGCTGCGGTTGATCTGCTCGGCGACCACGCTCTGCTCTTCGCTGGCCGTGGCGATCTGCTGGTTCATGCCCTGGATGGTCGACACTGTCGCGCTGATCTGCCCCAGGGCATCGCCGGCCTTGCGGCTGAGCTCGACGCTCTGTTCGGTGAGGCGCTTGCTGTTGTCGAGCAGGCCGGTGACCTCGTCGGTGCCGCGGTGCAGGTTGTCGATCAGTTGCTCGATTTCCTCGGTCGATTGCTGGGTACGTTGGGCCAGCCCGCGTACCTCGTCGGCCACCACGGCGAAGCCACGCCCGGCCTCGCCCGCCCGCGCCGCCTCGATGGCCGCGTTGAGGGCCAGCAAGTTGGTCTGTTCGGATACCGACTTGATCACGTCGAGGATCGAGCCGATGCGCTGGCTTTCGCCGGCCAGATGCCCCATCGCCTCGAGACAGCGGTCCATCTGTCCGGCCAGTTGCTCGATGCGTGCTACCGCTTCAGCGACCACCTGATCGCCCTGCCGGGCCTGGCCGTCGGCGGTGGTGGCGGCCACGGAGGCCTGCTCGGCGCTTTGCGCGACCTCTTGAACCGTGGCGCTCATCTGGTTCATCGCGGTGGCCACCTGGTCGGTCTCATCGCGCTGTTGGCTGATGCGTTCGCGGGTGTCCGCGCTGGAGCTGGCCAGTTCGCTGGCCGATCGCGACAGGTGGGCAACGCCATTGTCGATACCGCCCAGCAGCTCGCGCAGGCTCAATGTCATCTCGTGCATGCGGCCCTGCAGTTGGCCCATCTCGTCGCGGCGCCGCACTGCATCCCGCTGGCTGAGGTCGCCTGCGGCGATTCGCGATGCCTGGGCCAGTACCTGCCGCAGCGGGTGGGTGATCTGCCGGGTGATCAGCCAGCCCGCGAGTACGCCGACCAGCAGGGCCAGGACGGCCACGGTGGTGAGCAGCGAACGTGCGGCCACGGCTTCGCTGTCGCGCTGTTCGACCTTGCGCTCGGCCAGTTCCATGCTGATTGCCTGGAGCTGCGCTCCCGTCTTTTCCATGTCGTCTTGCAGCCGTTCGACCTCCAGCGCCGCATCGCGGTACTGGCGCAGGGCTGTGCGGTAGCGGTCCAGTTCCGCCTTGGGGCGCTGGGTCAGCGTGTGTGGCAGCTCCAATGGCGCTATGCCCCGCAGCAGTTGGGCGAGGCTGGTGTCCGCGGCATCCAGCGCGGCATCGCCCATGAGGGCAAAGGCATCGCGCGAGGCGAAGGCGTAGGCCGGTACCTGGCTTTGTTGGCCGGCGCTGTCCACGTGGCGACTCAGGGTGTCCATCGAGCCGATGATGGTGCCTTGCTGGCCATCGGCCGGCATTTTCAGCAGCGCCTGGGTCTGTAGTTCGTCAATCACCTTTTCCAGTGCCATGGCCTGTTCCTGCATGGCCGTGCGCCGGCCCTGGCGGCTGTCGACCGCGCGCTGCAACGCGGCGAAGTCCTGCTGCAGGCGCTCGAGCAATTGCAGTTTCTGCTTCAGCATCTGCCTTGACTGATCGACCTGGCTGCGTTGCTGCAACAGGGTGAGACGGCTGTGCAACTGTTCGAGGATCCGGGTGATCTGCGCCTTGCTGGCATCGTCGGCGAGTACCCGGTAGGTGATGCGCTCGGCGCGCAGGTCGCGGGTCAGGTCGTTCAGCTCGCTGATATCGCTGAGCTGCTCCGAACGGTTGATGGCGCCATCCAGGGCGCGCCAGCCGCTGAGCGTGGTGGCCAGGGTGAGCAGCAACACCACGGCGAAGCCCAAGGCGAGCTTGAGCCCGACGTTCAGGTTGCCGAGTTTGCGATCGAGGTAGGCGAACATGACAGGTCTCCATCCAGTTGAGAAAAGGTCATGCCGGCAAATTGCCGCCATGGCCTTTTTTCATCGGCAGAGAGGGCGTCGGACTGGACCTGCAAACTGAGTAGGAAAATTCCCTGCAATTCGAAGGATTTGGCTTCTGATCAGAGCTTGAATCGGCCCACCAGCCCTTGCAGGTGAGTGCCCAGACGCGCCAGCTCGACACTGGAACTGGCTGTTTCTTCGCTGGCCGCCGAGGTCTGGTCGGAAATGTCGCGCACGTTCATCACGCTGCGGTTGATCTCTTCGGCCACGGCGCTCTGCTGCTCGGCGGCGGTGGCGATCTGCTGGTTCATCGCCTGGATCGACGACACGGTGCGGGTGATGGTCTCCAGCGAGCCGCCAGCGCGGCGGGTGAGTTCGACGCTGCTGTCGGTGAGCGCGCGGCTGTTGTCCATGACGCTGGCCACGCGTTCGGTGCCGTTCTGCAGGCCGGCGATCAGCTCTTCGATTTCCTCGGTGGACTGCTGGGTGCGCTGGGCCAGGCTGCGCACCTCGTCGGCGACCACCGCGAAGCCGCGCCCGGCCTCGCCGGCACGGGCGGCTTCGATAGCGGCATTGAGCGCCAGCAAGTTGGTCTGCTGGGCCACCGATTTGATCACGTCGAGCACGCTGCCGATCTTGTCGCTTTCGGCCTTGAGCTGGTTCATCGCCTCGCTGGAGTTCACCACCTCGCCGGCCAGGCGCTCGATCTGGGCAATTGCCTCGCCGACCACCTTGTCACCCTCGCGGGCCTGTTGATCGGCCATCAGCGCCGCCTCCGAGGCCTGCTCGGCATTGCGCGCGACCTCCTGCACGGTGGCGGCCATCTCGTTCATGGCGGTGGCGACCTGGTCGGTCTCGACTTTCTGGTTGTTGACCCCGGCGCTGGTCTGCTCGGTCACCGCCGACAGTTCTTCGGCGGCGCTGGCAATCTGCGTCACGCCATCGCCGATGCCGCCGATCAGCTCGCGCAGGCTCTGGGTCATGCGTTGCATGCTGGCCTGCAACTGGCCCAGTTCATCGCGACGTTGCACCTGGAGGTCCTGGCGCAGGTCGCCGCCAGCCACGCGTTCGGCGGCGGCGAGGGTCTGGCGCAAGGGGACGATGATCTGCCGGGTGATGGCGAAGGCGGCCAGCACGCCCAGCAGCAAGGCCAGGCCGCTGGCGCCGGCGAGCAGGGTCTTGGCCTGCTGCGTGCCTTGGTCGCGAACTTCAGTCTGGGAAACGGTCATCGCTTCGCTGGTGCCGAGCAGGATCTGGCCCTGTTCGGCCATGTGCGCCAGGGCCTGCTCGCTGGCGGCCTGGGCACTGCCGAACTGGTTCACCGCGTCGCGGTAGCCCGCCAGCGCCACGGCGGCGTCGTCGAGGCTGCTGGCGAACTCGGCCGGGAGCTTGGCCGGCAGGGTCTTGAGCACGGCCATGGCCTGGTCGATGGCGGACAGTGCGGTCTGCTGGAATTCGGCCTTGCCGCTGTAGGTGTAGCCGCGCACCTGGAAGCGCGCCTGCTGCAGCAGGGCGGCGACTTGCACGGCTTCCTGGTACTGCTGGATATCGCCACCCTGCAGCAGGCGCTGCTGGGCCTTGCCGATCAGCTCGGCGGCCTGGTCGGCGCTATCGCCCAGCACGCCGCGGCTGGCCTCGCGGCGTTGGCCCGCCTGCCTGAGCTCGGCGAAGGCCTGCTGGTACTGGCGCACGGCGTCCTGTTGCTGGTCCAGGCGCTGGCGGTCGGCGGGCAGCTCGATCTGCTCGAGCATGAACCGTACCTGGCGCTCGAGGTTGGCCAGGGCTTTCTCCAGCTCTGCCACGGCGGCGTCGTCACGGCTGCGCTCATAGTGCTGGCGAGCGATGCGCAGGTCCTGGGTGTACTGGTGGATCACCGAGATGTTGCCGAGCTTGTCGCCACGGCTGGTGACACTGTCGATGCCCAGCCAGCCGGTGAAGGTGATGCCGAGGGTGAGCAGCAGCACCAGGCCGAAGCCGATCCCCAACTTGCGATTGACGCTTACATTTCCCAGTGATTGGGCGAACCAACGGTACATAGACGACTCCCCGGCGTGCGGCTGTGCGGATTATTGTTCTGTTGCACAGGCCATCGGCGTGGGGTGGGGAAACTTGATGAGAAAAACCTGACCTGCCTGTCAGAAAATTCGCGAAAGCAAGGCCGTGACCGCCGTTTCCACGCGCAAGATGCGATCGCCCAGCTGTACAGGAGCCAGCCCGGCTTTGCCGAGCAGGTCGACTTCGTACGGGATCCAGCCGCCTTCTGGGCCGATCGCCAGGGTTACCGGACCTTCCACCGCGCGCGGGCAGGCCGGGTAGGGGCCGGGGTGGCCCACCAGCCCGAGGGTGCCAGTGGCGATCGCAGGCAGGCGATCTTCGACGAACGGCTTGAAGCGCTTTTCGATGATCACTTCGGGCAACACCGTGTCGCGGGCCTGTTCGAGCCCGAGGATCAGGTTTTCGCGGATGTTCTCGGGGTTGAGGAAGGGCGTCTGCCAGAAGCTTTTCTCGACCTTGTAGCTGTTGACCAGGATCAGCCGTGGCACGCCCAGCGTGGCGACGGTCTGGAACAGTCGGCGCAGCATCTTCGGCCGGGGCACGGCCAGCACCAGGGTCAGCGGCAGCTTGGCCGGTGGTGCCTGGTCGAAAGCTACCCGCAGTTCGGCTTCATGGCCTTCGAGGCGAATGACCTCGGCCTTGCCCATCAAGCCGCCGATACGGCCAACGCGCAGGCTGTCGCCCACCGCCACGCGGTGGATCTCCTGCATGTGGATGAAGCGGCGATCGGCCAGGACAACACGGTCGGCCGACACGAAGTCGGCCTCTTCAAGAAGCAACAGGTTCACGGTTGGGTCGCAGGTGGCTGGTCGTTGTGGTCGCTGGGGGCTTCGTCGCGTTCGTGACTGCGCTTGCGGATCAGGCTGCCGCACAGCACGCCGACCTCGAACAGCATCCACATCGGCACGGCCAGCAGGGTCTGGGAGAAGATGTCCGGCGGTGTCAGGACCATGCCGACCACGAAGCAGCCGATGATCACGTACGGGCGGATCTTCTTCAGGTACTGCACATCGACCACGCCGATCCACACCAGCAGCACCACCGCCACCGGGATCTCGAACGCTACGCCGAAGGCGAAGAACAGCGTCATGACGAAGTCGAGGTAGCTGGCGATGTCGGTCATCATCGACACGCCCTCGGGCGTGGCGCTGGCGAAGAAGCCGAAGATCAGCGGAAATACCAGGAAGTAGGCGAAGGCCATGCCGGCGTAGAACAGGAAGATGCTCGACACCAGCAGTGGAATGGCGATGCGCTTTTCGTGGCGGTACAGGCCGGGGGCGATGAAGCCCCAGATCTGCTGCAGGATGAACGGGATCGCCAGGAACAGCGAAACGATCATGGTCAGCTTGAACGGCGTCAGGAACGGCGAGGCCACGTCGGTGGCGATCATCGTCGCGTTGGCCGGCAAGTGCGCGCGCAGCGGCGCCGAGACCAGGGTGTAGATCTGCTGGGCGAAGGAGAACAGCCCGGCGAAGATCAGGAAGATGGCGGCGACGCAGCGCAGCAGGCGGGTGCGCAGCTCGGTCAGGTGCGAGACCAGCGGCATCGGCTGGTCATGTTCCGGATTCTCGCTCATGGGGCTCGTGGCGGTTGTGGCTGCTCGGAGGGTGGCGTCGCGGTCGGCTGCGTGGGGGCGGCTTCGACAGCGGGTGTGGCGGGCGTTTCAGCGCTGGCCGGCGGCTGCGCCGATGGCGTCAGCGGATTGAGGATGCGCTTGGCTTCCTGCTCCATCTGCAGGATGTGCTCGTTGTGCAGCTGGCGGCGGATGTCGTCGGCGCCGATCTCGCGCTCGACTTCCATCTTGATCGCGTTGAAGCTGCGCTTGAGGCGGCCGATCCACAGGCCCGCGGTACGCGCGGCCCCCGGCAGGCGCTCGGGGCCGAGCACCAGCAGGGCGACCAGGCCGACGAGCAGCAGCTCGCTGAAACTGATGCCGAACATGGGTCAGTCTTTCCGCTGCGGCTCTTGGACCGGCTGGGCCTGGCCCTCGATGGTGTGGCCTTGGGCCTGCTGGGCGGTGTTCTGCACCGGTGGAGCTGGTTGCGCCGGTGGCGGTGTCTGCTCGGCGGGCTTGGTTTCTTCTTCGTTCATGGCCTTGCGAAAGCCCTTGATCGATTCGCCAAGGTCGCTGCCGAGGTTCTTCAGTTTCTTGGTGCCGAACACCAGCACCACGACGACCAGCAGGACGATCCAGTGTTTCCAGTCAAAAATGCCCATTTCGTACTCCTGAAAAATGTGTGTCTGTCTTTCGGGCCCTGGGGGCTGCTGTGCAGCCCTTTCGCGACACAAGGCCGCTCCTACAGGGTATTGCGAATCTGTCAGGCGACGCGGACGCCTGTAGGAGCGGCCTTGCGTCGCGAAAGGGGCGCAACGCGCCCCCGGCATTCTTCAGGCAGAAGGCTGACGCGCAGCCTTCTCATCATGCCCGGACAGCCCGAACCGACGCTCCAGCTCATCGAGCACCGCCTGCGGATGCTGGCCCAGCGCGCTGAGCATGACTAGGCTATGAAACCACAGGTCCGCGGTCTCATAGATGACATCGCTGTAATCCTTGCTGGCGGCGGCATCCTTGGCGGCGATGATGGTCTCGATGGACTCTTCGCCGAGCTTCTCGAGGATCTTGTTCAGGCCCTTGTGATACAGGCTGGCCACGTAGCTGCTGTCCGGCGCCGCGTGCTTGCGTTCTTCCAGCACCTCGGCGAGGCGGTTCAGGGTGTCGCTCATGTCAGTGTCCCGCGCTGTAGATGGCGTCCGGATCCTTCAGGACCGGGTCGACGATTTTCCATTGGCCGTCTTCGAAGACGCGATAGAAGCAGCTTTCGCGGCCGGTATGGCAGGCGATATGGCCCAGTTGCTCGACCATCAGGATGATCACGTCGGCGTCGCAGTCCAGGCGCATTTCATGCAGTTTCTGCACATGGCCCGACTCTTCGCCCTTGCGCCACAGCTTGCCCCGCGAGCGCGACCAGTAGATGGCGCGATGCTCGGCGGCGGTCAGGGCGAGGGATTCACGGTTCATCCAGGCCATCATCAGCACGCGCCCGGTCTTGTGGTCCTGGGCGATCGCCGGCACCAAGCCATCGCTGTTCCACTTGATCTCGTCCAGCCAGTCTTTCATCGTCGACTCCAAACCGGGCCCGCTCCTGTACCGGGCCCCTGTGCGCTAGTGTGCCAGCCAGCGGCGCGGCTGGCTATCGGCGCACGATCAGGTACAGGCCGGCGGCGAGCATCAGCCAGGCTGGCCAGGCGGCCGGGGCGCTGAGGCTGACGGCGCCGGCGGCCAGGGTGGCGCCGCCGCCGAGCAGGCCGGCGCCGAGCAGGCGCAGCGCCCAGTTGTCGCCGGCACGGCGTCGTTCGGGCAGTTGCGCGTCGTGCAGGTGCGGTTGCGACAGGCGCTCGAGCAGGTCGCGGGTCATGTCGGCCAGGTGCGGCAACTGCTCGGCCTGGCTGTACAGGTTGCCGATCACCGCCTTCGGACTCATGCGTTCGCGCATCCAGCGCTCGAGGAACGGCTTGGCGGTGCTCCACAGGTCCAGGTCGGGGTACAGCTGGCGGCCCAGGCCTTCGATGTTGAGCAGGGTCTTCTGCAGCAGCACCAGCTGCGGCTGGACTTCCATGTTGAAGCGCCGGGCGGTCTGGAACAGGCGCATCAGCACCTGGCCGAAGGAGATGTCCTTGAGCGGTTTTTCGAAAATCGGCTCGCACACCGTGCGGATCGCCGCCTCGAACTCGTTGACCTTGGTCTGCGCCGGCACCCAGCCTGAGTCGATGTGCAACTGGGCCACGCGGCGGTAGTCGCGCTTGAAGAAGGCGATCAGGTTGCGCGCCAGGTAGTCCTGGTCCTCGGACGTGAGGCTGCCGACGATGCCACAGTCGATGGCGATGTACTGCGGGCTCCACGGCTTGACCGTGCTGACGAAGATGTTGCCCGGGTGCATGTCGGCGTGGAAGAAGCTGTCGCGGAACACCTGGGTGAAGAACACCTCGACGCCGCGCTCGGCGAGCATCTTCATGTCGGTGCGCTGGTCGGCCAGGGTGGCCATGTCGGTGACCGGGACGCCGTAGATGCGCTCCATCACCAGCACCTTGGGCCTGCAGAAATCCCAGTACACCTGCGGCACGTACATCAGCTCCGAGCCTTCGAAGTTACGCCGCAGCTGGCTGGCGTTGGCCGCCTCGCGCAGCAGGTCGAGCTCGTCGTAGATGGTTTTTTCGTAGTCGCCGACGATCTCCACCGGGTGCAGGCGGCGGGCATCGGCCGAGGCCCGCTCGGCGGCCTTGGCGATCAGGAACAGCCAGGCCAGGTCCTGGGCGATCACCGGCTTCAGGCCCGGGCGCACCACCTTGACCACCACTTCCTCGCCGCTCTTCAGACGCGCGGCGTGGACCTGGGCTACCGAGGCCGAGGCCAGGGGCTCGACATCGAAGCGGCTGAACACCTCGGTCACCTTCGCCCCGAGCTGCTCCTCGATCAGCGCCACGGCGTGCTGAGGGTCGAACGGCGGCACCCGGTCCTGCAGCAGCATCAGCTCGTCGGCGATGTCGGTGGGCAACAGGTCGCGGCGGGTGGACAGCAACTGGCCGAACTTGATGAAGATCGGCCCCAGGTCCTGCAGCGCCAGGCGCAGGCGCGCACCACGGCTCAGCTCCAGGGGCTTGCGCGGCAGCCAGCGCCAGGGCATCAGCAGGCGCAGGCTGGCCAGCCACCAAGGCAGCAGGGGTTGTTCGAACAGCAGGTCATCGAGGCGGTAGCGGATCACGACGCGCTGGATGCGCAACAGACGGCGGACGGCGAGCAGCTTCATGCGTTATCGCTGGTATCAAGAGTGTGGGCGAGGCGGTGCAGGCGTGCCTCGAGGCGCTCGATGTCGACCTTCAGCGCATCGAGCTCGCTGAACGCCGCTTCGGCTTCGCGTTTGCCGACCAGGGTGCGGGACTCCTCGGCCAGGTATTCGGAGAGGTTCTGGCTGAAACGGGCCAGGCCCTGGCGGGTCCAGCGCGCGCGCAGGCGCAGGTGGCCGGCGATCAGTGCGGTGGGCACCGGGCCCAGCCAGCGCTGCAGCTCGTACTCCCAGTCCAGCTCCAGGTCCTGCAGGATGCCGAACAGATCGAGCAGCACGGCACTGTCGCCATGCAGTTCGACCTGGGGGCTATGCAGCACGGCGGTCTTGTCCCGGGCCAGCGCCAGTTGCGCCAGGCGCCCAGCGGGGGCGCGCAAGGTGCAGTCGACCTCGCTCTCCCAGTGGGCGGCGAGCATCAGGCCTTCTTCGTCGGGCAGCACGAACAGCTTCAGGGCCGGCTGCACGCAGTCGATCTCGATCACCTTGCCCTCCAGCGCGGCCAGGCGCGGCAGGGCGGTGCTGTCCAGGCGCAGGACACGGTTGAGCCCGTGCTCGGCGCTGGCGAGCAGGCCGGCCAGGAGCATCAGGGCTTGATCCCCCGGTGCACGGCGACGATGCCGCTGGTCATGTTGTGGTAGGTGACGCGGTCGAAGCCGGCCTCGACCATCATGCTCTTGAGCGTTTCCTGGTCGGGGTGCATGCGGATCGATTCGGCCAGGTAGCGGTAGCTTTCCGAGTCGTTGGTGATCAGCTTGCCGGCCAGCGGCATGAAGGCGAACGAGTAGGCGTCGTAGGCCTTGGACATCAGCTTGTTGGTCGGTTTGGAGAACTCCAGGATCAACAGGCGGCCACCGGGCTTGAGCACCCGCAGCATGGAGCGGATGGCCTCGTCCTTGTGGGTCACGTTGCGCAGGCCGAAGGCGATGGTCACGCAGTCGAAGTGGTTGTCCGGGAACGGCAGCTTCTCGGCGTCGGCCTGGACGAACTCGATGTTGCCGGCCACGCCACGGTCGAGCAGGCGGTCACGGCCGACCTTGAGCATCGAGTCGTTGATGTCGGCCAGCACCACCTGGCCGGTCGGGCCGACCAGGCGCGAGAACTTGGCGGCCAGGTCGCCGGTGCCACCGGCGATGTCCAGCACCCGGTTGCCGCTGCGCACGCCGGACAGCTCGATGGTGAAGCGCTTCCAAAGGCGGTGCATGCCGCCGGACAGCACGTCGTTCATCAGGTCGTACTTGGCGGCCACCGAGTGGAACACCTCGGCGACTTTCTTCGCCTTCTGGCTCTCGGGCACGTCTTGGTAGCCGAAGTGGGTAGTGGGTTCGGCGTGGTCGCCTTTGCGCTGGTCGGTCATATCGCTTCACCAGAAAAAAATTACGGCCATTCTAGGGGCTGCGGGCGGATTTGTCTTGGCGGGGTGTGCGCTCGGTCGGGCGGGGGCATAATGCGCTCATTGTCTTCATCTCCAGGATCACCCGCATGACCCAGATCAGCGTCGAACGCAAACACACCCTCGGCCGCGAGGCGGCCCGCGCCAAGGCCGAGGCGCTGGTGGACAAGCTGACCCGCGAGTACGACCTCAAGGCCAGCTGGAACGGCGACCGCGTCGATGTGTCGCGCAGCGGCGCCAACGGCAGCGTGCACATCTTCGATGACCGTATACGCGTCGAGCTCAAGCTGGGCATGATGCTGTCGATGATGAGCGCCAGCATCAAGGGCGAGATCGAGCGAGCGCTGGACAAGGCGCTCGCCTGACCCAGGCGCCCGTCACGTCGCGGGGAACGGAATCAGGTCCTTGACCTGTTCCAGGCGAAGATCCCCGCGATAGATGGCAATTCGCTCCTTTGCGTTGGTCGAGCGTTCCAACTGTTCATCCCGGCTCATCGAGCGCGGCTCCCAGAACTTCAAGTGCCCTTTGGCGAACGCATGGGCTGGCGCCTGGGCGCGGGTGTAGTGGAAGTGGGCTTCCCAGATCTTCTGCCTGGGCGCCTTGCGGGTGATGGTGTAGACATCGAGAAAGTCGTTCGCCTTGAGCCGTTTGCGGTCTGTGGTCGGCGTGATATCGACTTCCTTCTCGTCCACCAGGAACTGCAAGGCCCTGCTGTCCGGATGGCGGGTATTGAAGTAGGCGTCGACCAGCATGCGGCGTTTTTCGCTCTGCACCTCCTTGACGGCCGTATCCAGCTGGGCAGCCAACGCTTTCTCGCTGGCCGTGCCGCCCGCGAGCGGCCGCGCGACATCCGCCATATCCTCGATCTGCCAGTCCATCAGGTCCGCCAGGCTGTTGGGTTCGTTGGCGTAGCGCGATGCCAGGATGATCCTCGCATCCTTTTGTGCCAGCAGGCGCCTGGCGGTGTTGGCCAGCTCGGCCATGCCGCGTGTTGGCGCCACCGTGGCGTCGGCAACGCTCTCCCAATGCTCGCCCCGCTGTTCGTAATGGTAGGCGACCTGGGTCATGGGATTGGTCTGTACCGCCCGGTTGCTGTCCTGCTCCTGCTCGGCGAGGATCGCTCGTCCTCGTTGGGTATGGATCAGTCGAGGCTTGGCCGGGCGCGCCCGGTAGGTCATCGGTCTGGGCTTCGGTGTAATGCCTTGGTCGCTGTCGCGCAGGCAATTGCTCAGCTCGCTTTCCGCGAGCGACTTCAGCGCGCCGAGCGCATCGATGTATTCGTTCAGCCGGGCGCCATCCAGCGCAGGTTCGTCATCCTTGAGCGAAAGCAGGTAACTGGCCTTGCCGAGCGAAGCCTCGTACTCGCGCAGTGCCGTGGTCAGCACCTCGGCCTGTTGGCCAAGGGGCAGGTTGGTTTCCATCAGGCTGTCATGGCTCAGCAGTGCCTCATGAAAGTCCCGGTTGCGCAGATCCGCTTGCAGGCGCAGCAACTGGTCGTAGTTTTCCGCAGTCAGCAGATCCCTTTTGATCAGCAACTGGCTCACATCGCTGATGACCTGGGCGTGAATGATGACGATGGAGTAATGCCGCTGAGCGATGATTTCGTCGAGCCTGTTTTTCTTGTCCTTGAACTGGAGGCTCATATCGTTGAGCGCGGTACTGATGTTCTCGTCGAGTCGCTTGCTGGTCGCCAGGATACGTTTATGGATGCCCAGCGCGGCCTCCACGTTGGGGCGAAACGTCATGAACACACTTGCCTGTTGCTGGCCGAAGGGCAGCGATGCGAGCTGCTGCGACTGTTTCTTGAGCACGCGGTAGTCCGTCAGGTCGAGCAGGTTGTGGAACAGGCGCAGGTCGGCCTCTATCCATTGCTGCCACCATATGCTGCGCGCGTAGATGGAGACGTTGTTGCGATCGAAGCGGGTGAATCGTGGCTCGCTCAGCTGCGCATACAGTTGGACCTGCGACCCTAGCAGGGTCGACAGCTTTTCGTAGGCCAGCGACAGCATGTACAGGTCGGTTCGATGGCTATTGCGCAAGTCCTGCAAGTCCTGCAACTGTTGGCGCAGGTTTTCGGGCAAGGTGCCGCGGGTGACGCCAGGATGGTCGGCCAGCGCTTTCTTGAACGTCGTGTTGGCAATATCGTAAGCCTTGGTCTTGGCGAGGTAGCGCTCGACCAGCCCATCGTTCATCTTCAACTGAGTATCGATGTCATTGGTCTGCTCTCTCAGAGCGTCAAAGGTCTTCTTGTTGCTTTCACGAACGGCCTGCGCACTTCTGGGCATGCCGCCGGCGAGTCGGAGGTCGAGCATCCAATCGCCATTCCAGCGGGTTATCCACGGCCCCCGGCTTCGTTCACGGCCAGGAATATAGTAGCCATCCCAGTTGCCACCCCACAGGTCGGTCCATTGTCCACGGCTCTCGTCGGGGCCGATGAGACGGACGCCTTCCCAGGTCTCTTCGATTTCATAGGGGCGGTCCTGCAGTTTCACGTAGTGCTGCTCCCCTACCTTGTAGAGTCCGCGCAAGCGCCCGGTTTTCACGGCAGTGCGTCCCGTCAGGTCGATGCGTGCCCGTAGAGGGGGCAAGGCCTGGAGCAGCTCGGCGGGCAGATTGCCCAGGCGCTGGTTGTCATGCCAGCGCTTCAAGCCGACAGCGCCGGTTCGCTGGGGGTCGGCGGTGGTTTTCCAGGCTCTGGCTGCAGGCGTTACCGTGGTGCTCAGCGTTGCCGGTTCGCGCGGTTGTGGGCCGTCGAAACGCGGTTGGAGGTGTTCGGGCAGTACACGGCTCGTCTCACCTGGAACGCTGGCGTGGAGCAGCAGCATGGCCAGGTTGATCAGCAGGTCGGTGCCCGCCAGCACTTTCTGCGCGGTGCTACCTTCGGTCAGTGCGGACAGGTCGTCCTTGAGGGTGACCAACGTGGCGACCAGCCAGGTCAGCGTGCCTGCCGGCCCAGGCAGCAATGGCGCCAGTGTGTTGAAGGCCAACCATGCGTACTGCTTGATCAGCGCCCAACGCTCCTGAGCGTTGGACACGCTCTGCCGCGAAGCCAGCAGCACCATTGCCTTGGCCTTTGCTTGCATCACCTGCTTGTCCAGGTCGCTCGTCCATGGTCTGAAGGCGATGCTGGCCGGGCCTTGCAGCATCGACAGCAGCGAATCGGTCAGTGTCGAGCCAGGCCCTGCCAGGTGCGCGAGCTCCGAAAGATGGCGGTGCAGGTGCGGGCGCTCGAAGCCATCGTTGGCATAGATGGGGCGGGCACTGTCATCCAGCCAGGCGAGCACGTTGTCTTGCAGCTTGCCTTTGGCGCTGATGGCGGCCATCAGTTTGCCCCGGCTGGAGAACGCCTTCACGGTGTCGTCTTCGCTCAGGGGGCGGTAGAGAATCCAGGTACGCGGGCTATCGATCTTGATCACGAACATGCAGTGTGCCTGGTTGACCTTCGCCCTCGGCGCGCAACGAAACGCCAGCTGCGCCATGCTCAGGCGGGGCGAGGCGTCGTCCTTGCCGCGACAGAAGTCGGCGAGCACTTGCCAGGGGCGCTCCTTGAGCTGGCCTTCGATCTTGGCTTGCAACGCGCTCAGCAGCAGGCCGTATCGCCACTCGGTGCTGAAGCGTGCCAGGCGCGCGGCACTGTTGGTCGAGTCCTGCATCTGGCGGTTGACGTAAATCGGGTACTGACCGCCGATGTCCACGCGGTGGATCAGTTGCTGCACATAGTCCAGGTCGATCCAGAGGTCGTCGGATTGCTTGCCGGCAATGGCGATCGTGGTCGCCACCTCCTGATCGCTGTCGTTCAGGCGAGAAATCGCCAGGTCGACAAGGGTGACCGTTCTCAGGTATTCCAGGCGCACCGGCCCGGTGGACGATATCTGTACCCGCTGGGCAATGCTGATGAGTAGCTGGCCAGGGTCATGTTGCGTCTTGTCCGGGTGATCGGCATGCATCTGTTCGCGCAGGCGCCGGGCGGCATACGCTCGCAGGTTGTCGATCCCCTCCAGTGATGAGACGCCTTTGGCCAGCACTTGGGCGGCGGAAAGTTCCAGCAATGCCATGTGATATTGAAAACGGTCCTCGGTCGAGGCTTTGACCAGCCAAGCCGGCTGCGGGACCTCGAGTGCCTGGTGCAAGACTTCGGCATGGTCGGGGAAGGCCGAACCCGGGTCGCTCAGCGTGCTGAAAAGCGTCTCGAGGTCATCGACAGTGTCGATCGCGTGCAATTGCAGGCGGTCGATGCGCTCCAGCATGGCGTTGAGCAGCTGCGTGGCCTGATAGCTGAACGCATCATCCGTCAGTGCGTTGCTGGCCCAGGCCATCGCATCGAAGCGATACAGGTCGGCGAGCTCGTCGCGCAGGGCGTTGGCGAACGCCGGTATGCTGGCGAAGCTGCGCACGGTGCCTGAGGGCTTGCACCAGAGCAGCCGTTGGCGATTGTCGCGCTGAACGGCGACCAGCAGGTCGGGCAGTATCAGGTCGTGGGCGCTGTCCTGCTGGCCGAGCGTTACCTGCAGGCCATGGATGGCGAGCGTGTCGTTACCGCCATTGACAAGTGTGTACAAGGCAGCCTTCTCGACCTCGTCCAGATCCTGCCGTTCTATGGTGCCGAGCAGCGATGCCTTGATGATCTGTTCCATCCAGCGCAGACGCGGCACGGCCGTTGCGTTCTCGCTACCGTTCCAGAAGCTGATCTGCGCCTGCAGGAAAATCTCCACCAGGTTTTCCAGCAGGTCATCGAAGAGGCTGTTCAGGATCGACATGTCGAGGTCGACTGGTTGGCGACCGGTGCTCTGCGCTTGGGCCTGGAACACCAGCGGCGGCGCGATGCTCAGATGATCCGATGGGCTCAACGCCAGATCGCGGTTGGCAAGGAAATGCGTGAGCAACTCGTCCAGCAGGACTGTCTGACGGACAGTGCCTTGCTCATCCGCTGCTTGAAGCAGGGTGAATGCCTCGAGCGACGCCAGTTCGGGGTGGTTCACGCGGATCCAGGGGTAACGGTCGGCCAGCTTGGCGAAGCCTGCCTTGGCCAGGACCTGGCGCAGGCTGGGTCGTGTTGCGAACCTCGCGCTTACCAAGCTTTTGTACGATAGCGGGAGTGTGGTGGATGCGTCGGGCATTGCTGGAGGCTCCAGGAGATCGAGGGACGAACATGCTGGGGTGTCCGCTCGGCCTGGCTGCGTTAGATAGAGCTGCGTGCGACCTTAGGGTGAGAATTCTAATTTCTGCCTCTAACGTGTACCCAAGCCCAACCTCCATGGGCGGTTCCTCCCTCCACTCATGAGCATGAGGTACAGAACATGGCCAAAGTGAACGTAAAGAAAAAGGAAGAAATCCAGGGCACCCTGGGTGAGGTGCGCGGTTATGCGCGCAAGATCTGGCTGGCGGGACTGGGTGCTTACGCCCGTGTCGGCCAGGAAGGTTCGGAATACCTGAAGGAGCTGGTCAAGGCCGGCGAAGGCGTCGAGAAGCGTGGCAAGAAGCGTCTCGACAAGGAGCTCGACGCCGCCAATGGACAGATCGATGACGCCGCCCGTGAAGTGACCCGCGTACGTGGCAAGGTCGAGGTCCAGCTGGACAAAATCGAGCAAGCCTTCGATGCACGTGTCGGTCGCGCCTTGAATCGCCTCGGCATTCCGTCTAAACATGACGTTGAGGCGTTGTCCATCAAGCTTGAACAGCTGCACGAGCTGCTCGAGCGCGTCGCGCACAAACCATAAGGAGAGCAGGATGGCTGGCAAGAAGAACACCGAGAAAGAAAGCAGCTCCTGGGTCGGCGGGATCGAGAAGTACTCCCGCAAGATCTGGCTGGCGGGCCTGGGTATCTACTCCAAGATCGACCAGGATGGTCCGAAGCTGTTCGATTCGCTGGTGAAGGACGGCGAAAAGGCCGAGAAGCAGGCGAAGAAGAACGTCGACTCGGCCGCCGACAGCGCCAAGACGGCGACCACCTCGCGGGTGTCGGACGTCAAGGAACGTGCGCTGGGCAAGTGGAGCGAGCTCGAGGAAGCCTTCGACAAGCGCCTGAACAGTGCAATCTCGCGCCTGGGCGTGCCCAGCCGCAATGAGATCAAGGCACTGCACCAGCAGGTCGACTCGCTGACCAAGCAGATCGAGAAACTGACCGGCGCTTCGGTCACTCCGATCTCCAAGGCCAGCGCGAGCAAGACGGCGGCCAAGCCACTGGCCAAGCCTGCGGCCAAGACAGCCGCGGCAAAGCCTGCAGCAAAACCGGCGGCCAAGCCCGTGGCGAAAACCGCAGCGGCCAAACCGGCAGCCAAGCCTGCGGCGAAACCTGTAGCGGCCAAACCAGCGGCCAAGCCGGCTGCGGCGAAAAAACCGGCCGTGAAGAAGGCCCCAGCCAAGCCGGCTGCGGCCAAGCCCGCCACTGCGGCACCGGCCGCCACTGCAGCGCCGGCACCAAGCGCGGCTCCGGCCAGCGGCACCCCGTCGGCACCGGTGAATGCGACCACCCAGGCCTGATACCGCGTCGCCCTGATCGCGGGGCAAGCCCGCTCCCACCGAGCCTGTCCGGGCCGCGTGGGAGCGGGCTTGCCCCGCGATTGTTTCAACCCTCCAGATACCTCATCGCCAACTGCTCCGCCGCCTTGCGCGCTGGCGCCTGCAAGTGTGGCGCCACCAGCATCATCACCTGGTACACCACCACGCCCACGTCGCCCTCGCGGCCCAGCACCCGCTGGTAGTCCAGCGAGCACATCAGCGTCAGGGTGATCTGCTCGACCAGTTGCCCCAGCGCCAGGGTTTCACTGGTTACCTGGCCCTGGCTCTTGAGGCTGGCCAGCAGCGCGGCCAGGGTGCGCTTGAGGGCGTTGATCAGGCTGCGCATGCCCCGGGCCAGCTTGGGCAGGCGCCCGGTCAGGTTGGACAGGTCCTGGAACAGGAAGCGGTACTGGGCCATGCGCTCGACGA
The DNA here is from genome assembly GCF_054788395.1 of Pseudomonas sp. microsymbiont 2. NCBI lineage: Bacteria > Pseudomonadati > Pseudomonadota > Gammaproteobacteria > Pseudomonadales > Pseudomonadaceae > Pseudomonas > Pseudomonas sp. microsymbiont 2. The sequence continues at coordinate 5,366,733 of NZ_CM139112.1, read as the reverse complement.
TCAGGTGCAGGAACAGCCAGTAGTCCTCGGCGTCCAGGCGCACGTCCAGCGGCGGGTCGAGCAGCGGCATCAGCGCCTCTTCGAAGCGCTCGAACAGGCCGATCACCAGCGGCTCCTTGCCGTGGAAGTGGTAGTACAGGTTGCCCGGGCTGATCCCCAGTTCGTTGGCGATCTCCAGGGTCGAGACGTTCGGCTCGCCCTGGCGGTTGAACAGCTGCAAGGCACATTCGAGGATACGGTCGCGGGTCTTCATCCGGTCAGCGCGCCAATACGTAGCTGCCTGGTGCCGGGCCCAGCGCTGGATAGGTGGCGTTGCCCAGTTCCTCGCGTGGCGCCTTCAGCGTGCCGGAGCGCTCGCTGATCCATTCCAGCCACAGCGGCCACCAGCTGCCGTCGCGGCGCCGGGCATCGTGGAACCAGGCCCGTGGGTCGCTGGAGAGCTTGGGGTTTTCCAGGTAGTAGGCCTTGGGGTTGCCGGGCGGGTTGATGATGCTCTGGATATGCCCGCTGTTGGCCAGGACGAAGCGTCGGTCGCCGCCGAGCAGCAGCGCCGAGCGGTAGACCGCGTCCCACGGCGTGATGTGGTCGTTGCTGCCGGCCACGGTGAAACTGTCCAGGCCGACCTGCTTGAGATCGATCGGCGTGCCACACACTTCCAGGCCTTCGGGGAAGGTCAGCGGGTTGAGCTTGAAGAAATCCAGCAGGTCGCCGTGCAGGGCCGCGGGCAGGCGGGTGTTGTCGGCGTTCCAGTAGAGGATGTCGAAGGCCGGTGGGGTCTTGCCCATCAGGTAGTTGTTGACCCAGTAGTTCCAGATCAGGTCGTTGGGGCGCATCCAGGCGAAGATCCGCGCCACTTCGCCGCCGTCGAGCACGCCGCGCTGGTACGAGCGGCGCTTGGCCGCCTCGATGGTCTGCTCGTCGGCGAACAGGCTGGCGGGGCTGTCGAACTGGCTGTCGAGCAGGCTCACCAGGTAGGTGGCGCTGCGCACCTTGCGCAGTTGTTTCTTGGCTTGCAGGTGGCCTTGCAGGGCAGCCATGGTCAGGCCGCCGGCGCAGGCGCCCATCAGGTTGGGGTCGCGGTTGCCGCTGATGCTGCGGCAGGCATTGAGCGCTTCCTCCAGGGCCTGCACGTAGCTGGACAGGCCCCACTCGCGGTGGCGGGGATCGGGGTTGCGCCAGCTGACCATGAACACTTGCAGGCCCTGCTTGAGCATGTACTGGACGAAGCTGTTGGTCGGGCCCAGGTCGAAGATGTAGAACTTGTTGATCTGTGGCGGCACCACCAGCAATGGCCGGGAGTACTGTTTCTCGCTCATGGGGCTGTATTGGATCAGCTCCAGCAATTCGTTGCGAAACACCACCGCGCCCGGTGTGGCGGCCAGGTTGCCGCCGACCTCGAAGGCCCGTTCGTCGACCTGGCGTGGCAAGCCGTCGTTGTGGCGCAGGTCGTCGAGCAGGTGGCTGGCGCCACGCAGCAGGCTCAGGCCTCCGGTGTTGAGCAGCTCCTTGACCGCCAGCGGATTGAGCAGCGAGTTGCTGGGGGACAGGGCGTCGCTGACCAGGTTGAACAGGAATTGCGCGCGGGCGCGGTCATCGTCGGCCAGGCTGCTTTGCTCGATCCACAGGCGGGTCTGCTTCTGCCAGGCCAGATAGGCCTGCAGGCCGCGGCGGTAGAACGGGTTCTGGCTCCAGGTCGGGTCGCTGAAGCGGGCGTCGCGTGGGTGGGGCTGGTAGGGGCTGTCTCCGATTAGCACGCGGCCCAGCTGGCCGCCCAGGCTCAACAGGTGGTGGGCGGTATGCAGTGGATTGCGCAGGCCTATCCGGCCGACCTGGCGCAGGGTCGAGATAAGGTCGCGACCGCGCAGGCCGGTGATGGCGTTCTGCACGTTCATGCTGGTGGCGGGCACCGGTTTGTCTTTCATGCCAACACTCCATCGTTTAGCAATCGGGCCGATCGCGGGCAAGTCAGCTCCCACGCTAGGTTTCCTGGGGCCGTGGGAGCGGGCTTGTCCCGCGATCGGCATCAGGTGCGCGCAGCGGGCCGTGGGTGCATGACCGCGCGTTGGCGTTCCTGCTCGAGGAATTTCATGATGATCGGCGCGACGGCCTCGGCCCGGGTGATCAGGAACAGGTGGCCGTCGTCGATTATGTGTAGCTGGGCATTGGGAATTCGCCAGGCCAGCAGGCGCATGTTGATCAAGGGGATCAACGGGTCGTCGTCGCCGGCCAGTACCAGGGTCGGCTGCTGGATCTTGTGCAGCCAGTGGATGCTGGTCCAGCCGAGCCCGGCGAACAGCTGCCAGTAGTAGCCCATCTTGCCGCCGGAGCGCACCTTCGAGGCATGGTGCATGGCCAGGTCCGGGTCGCGGCGAAAGCCGCCGCCGTAGATCAGCGGGGCGATGCGGATCACGTGGGACGGCTGCACATAGCGCCGAGGGCTGGCCATCATCCACAGCACCTTGGGCTTGCCCGGCACCATGACCGCGCCCGCGGCCGTGGCGGCCAGCACCAGTTTCCTGCAGCGCTCTGGGTAGTCGTAGGCGAACTGCTGGGCCAGCGCGCCGCCCCAGGAGACACCGATGACATTGACCTGGCCGTAGTCCAGGTAATCGAGCATGCGCGCGGTGAGCTTGGCCAGCCCGGGGAAGCGGTAGGGGTGACGTGGTGTCGACGAGCCGCCGACCCCGGGGACGTCGAAGGCGATGACCTCCAGGTCCGGGTCCAGCGCCTCGATGAACGGAAACACCAGCTCCAGGTTGGCGCCGATGCCGTTGAAGATCAGCAGCGGCGTCAGGTGGGGCTTGCCCGGGCGGACCGCGGTGCGGATGGACTGGTTGTCAAGCTCGACGGTCCTGAAGATGTACGGTTGCGGCATGCGCGTGACTCTGTGGTGAAGGTAGCGTCGCGACACCGCCGTGGAGGCGTCGCGACGGTTTTGCTCAACGCTCGTGAACGTAGGTGCCAGGCGCCGCCTCGCCTGCGGCGTAGGCGCGATTGCCCAGGCGGTTGGGGGCCTTTTTCAGCTCGCCGGCGCGCTCGCCCAGCCAGGTCTGCCAGTGCAGCCACCAGGAGTCGGCGTGCTTGATCGCGTTCTCCTGCCAGGCCACCGGATCGTCCGGCCGGTCCTCGCCGGTCATGAAGCGCGCCTTGGGGTTGCCCGGCGGGTTGAGGATGCTCTGGATATGGCCGCTGTTGGACAGCACGAACTCGATCTTGCCGCCGAACAGGTGCGCCGAGCGGTAGCAGGATTGCCAAGGGGTGATGTGGTCGGCGGTGCCGGCGACGCTGTAGATATCGCAGTCGACTTTCTTCAGGTCGATGGCGGTGCCGCACACCTCCAGGGCATCGGAGCGGGTCAGCGGGTTGTTCTTGAACATCTCGATCAGGTCGCCGTGGAAGGCGGCCGGCAGGCGCGTGGTGTCGTTGTTCCAGAACAGGATGTCGAACACCGGCGGCTCGTTGCCGAGCAGGTAGTTGTTGACCCAGTAGTTCCAGATCAGGTCGTTGGGACGCATCCAGGCGAACACCTTGGCCATGTCGCTGCCTTCGAGCACGCCGGCCTGGTAGGAGTGGCGCTTGGCGGCCTCGAGGGTCTGTTCGTCGACGAACAGCGCGACCTGGGTGTCGACCGTGGTGTCGAGCACGCTCACCAGCAGGGTGAGGGCGTTGACCTTCTTCTCGCCGAGCGCGGCGTAGTGGCCCACCAGCGCGGTGCAGGTGATGCCGCCGGAGCAGGCACCGAGCATGTTCAGGTCCTTGCTGCCGGTGATCGCCAGCACCGCGTCGACCGCCTCCTTGAGCGCGTCGATGTAGGTCGACAGGCCCCACTCGCGCTGGGCCTTGGTCGGGTTGCGCCAGCTGACGATGAAGGTCTGCTGCTGCGAGCGCAGGCAGAAGCGTGCCAGGCTCTTCTCCGGGCTCAGGTCGAACACGTAGAACTTGTTGATCTGCGGCGGCACCACCAGCAGCGGGCGGCTGTGCACCTGTTCGGTGATCGGGCGGTACTGGATCAGCTCCAGCACATCGTTGCGGTACACCACCGAGCCTTCGCTGGTGCCCAGGTTCTTGCCGACCTCGAAGGCCTCCATGTTGACCTGGCTGGGCATGCCACCATTGTTGACCATGTCCTTGGCCAGGTTGGACAGGCCGTCGAGCAGGCTCTTGCCGCCGGTCTCGAAGAAGCGCTTGACCGCGGCGGGGTTGGAGAGGGTGTTGGTGGGAGCCATGGCCTCGGTCATCAGGTTGATGACGAACTGCCCGCGACTGATGTCCTGCGGCGACAGGTCGCTCTCGGCGATCCAGTCGTTGAGCTCCTTGCGCCAGGCCAGGTAGGTCTGCAGGTAGCGGCGATACAGCGGGTTCTTGCTCCACGCCGGATCGCTGAAGCGACGGTCGTCGCCTTCGGGCTGCAGGGCCGACTTGCCCAGCAGCACGTTCTTCAGTTCCAGGCCGAAATGCGCCACGTGCTTGGCGCTGTGCAAGGGCTGGCGAATGGCCTGGCGCAATACCGTGCGCGCCGAGGTCAGCAGATCCTTGCGGCGAATGCCGATGACCGGGTTCAGCCCCAGGGTGTTTTCCGAGGCCTGCCGCTGCAACTCATCGTTGTTCTTGTTACTCATCTACGACGCTCCGTTGTCCTGAGACGAGTACCGGTGTGCTGTGACAGCCCGGTACTGCTACTCGGGTGACCAGTGATAAGGAACAGCGGTGCTGCGACCGGATGCGTGTCGATGATGAGCTGCGGGGGTTTCTGCGTGTGAAGACAACCTGCTTTCGCTCGCGACCTCTACATACCGGCCTGGCCCTGCTTGCTCGAAAAGCGATGCAGGGAACTTGCCAGCTCCATTGGTTACCCGACTTTCATGTAATGCGCAAGACAGCCAGTCTTTGGCGGCCATTGAAGCATTCAAGCAGATGAGATTAGAAAATGCGCTCTAAAGCCTCGGGGGCTTGAGCTAGAGCATCAGTTTCACCACCGATTCGGACGGGTCGCGGGATTTTCCGGCCTTGTGCAGTTCGTCGAGGTACTCGGCCCACAGCTGTTCCTGGCGCAGGCACAATTGCTCGAGGTACTCCCAGGTGAACAATCCGGAGTCATGACCGTCGTCGAAGGTCAGTTTCAGTGCGTACTGGCCTGCCGGTTCCAGGCCGCTGAGGCCGACGTTGATCTTGCCGAATTGCAGGATGGGGTTGCCGTGGCCCTGGACCTCGGCGGACGGCGAATGCACCCGCAGGAATTCGGCGGGCAGGTGGTAGACCTCGCCGGGGGCGTAGGTGAGGGTGAGGGTTTTCGAGGCTTTGTGCAGGTTTATCGCGGTGGGGAGGCGGGCCATGGGCTTGGTCTCAGGGAAGCGGATGGAGCTAGCTTCGAGAGATTCCGGCCAATGTGCAAGGGGGCTGCTGCGCAGCCCAATCGCGACACAAGGCCGCTCCTACAGGGAAGCGCGATCCTCTGTAGGAGCGGCCTTGTGTCGCGAAAGGGCCGCGCAGCGGCCCCATGCGGTCTTACAGGATATAGCGCGACAGGTCTTCGTTCTGCGCCAGCTCGCCCAAGTGGCTGTTCACGTAAGCGGCGTCGATGTGGATCGGCGTCTCGTCATGGGCGCTGGCCAGGTCACCGGCGCTGAACGACACCTCTTCGAGCAGGCGCTCAAGCAGGGTGTGCAGGCGGCGGGCACCGATGTTCTCGGTCTTTTCGTTGACCTGGAAGGCGATCTCGGCCAGGCGCTTGAGGCCTTCGTCGGCGAACTCGATGTTCAGGCCCTCGGTCTTGAGCAGGGCGCTGTACTGCTCGGTCAGCGAGGCGTGCGGTTCTTTCAGGATGCGCTCGAAGTCTTCCGGAGTCAGGGCCTTGAGCTCGACGCGGATCGGCAGGCGCCCCTGCAGCTCCGGCACCAGGTCGCTCGGCTTGCTCAGGTGGAACGCGCCGGAGGCGATGAACAGGATGTGGTCGGTCTTGACCATGCCCAGCTTGGTGTTGACGGTGCAGCCTTCGATCAGCGGCAGCAGGTCGCGCTGCACGCCTTCGCGCGAGACATCGGCACCGCCAACGTTGCCACGCTTGGCGACCTTGTCGATCTCGTCGATGAACACGATGCCGTGCTGCTCGACCGCTTCCAGGGCCTTGGCCTTGAGCTCTTCCTCGTTGACCAGGCGGCCGGCCTCTTCGTCGCGGACCATCTTCAGGGCGTCCTTGACCTTCAGCTTGCGTGCCTTGCGCTTGCCCTTGCCCATGTTGGCGAACAGGTTCTGCAGCTGGTTGGTCATCTCTTCCATGCCGGGCGGCGCGGCGATCTCGACGCCCATGCTCTCGGCGACCTCGATCTCGATTTCCTTGTCGTCCAGCTGGCCTTCGCGCAGGCGCTTGCGGAACAGCTGGCGGGTGTTGGAGTCGCCGCTGGACTGCTGGGCTTCCTCGCTGAAGCTGCTGACCCGCGCCTGCGGCAGCAGGGCGTCGAGGATGCGGTCTTCGGCGGCGTCTTCGGCGCGGTGGCGCACGCGGACGATCTCCTGCTCGCGGAGCATCTTCAGCGCGGCGTCGGCCAGGTCGCGGATGATCGACTCGACGTCACGGCCGACGTAGCCGACCTCGGTGAACTTGGTCGCCTCGACCTTGATGAACGGCGCGTTGGCCAGCTTGGCCAGGCGGCGGGCGATTTCGGTCTTGCCGACGCCGGTGGGGCCGATCATCAGGATGTTCTTGGGCGTGACTTCGGCACGCAGCTCGGCGGGGAGCTGCATGCGCCGCCAGCGGTTGCGCAGGGCGATGGCGACGGCGCGCTTGGCGTCGTCCTGGCCGATGATGTGGCGGTTGAGTTCGTGGACGATCTCGCGGGGGGTCATGGACATGATGAAAATGGTCCTCGAGCAGGGTGATCAGTGTGGAAAAGTCCCGCTGCGAGCGGGACGCCAGAACAACTGATTCACTCGGCCAGGTCCTGCTCCTCGATGGTCAGGTTGTGGTTGGTGAACACGCAGATGTCGCCGGCGATGTTCAGGGCGGTCTCGGTGATTTCGCGGGCCGAGAGGTCGGTCTTGTTCAGCAGGGCGCGGGCCGCGGCCTGGGCGTAGCCGCCGCCGGAACCCATGGCGATCAGGCCGTCCTCGGGCTCGACCACGTCGCCGTTGCCGGTGATGATCAAGGATGCGTCCTTGTTGGCCACGGCCAGCATGGCCTCCAGGCGGCTCAGGGAGCGGTCGGTGCGCCATTCCTTGGCCAGTTCGACGGCGGCACGCACCAGGTGGCCGGAGTGTTTCTGCAGCTGGGCTTCGAAGCGCTCGAACAGGGTGAAGGCATCGGCGGTGGCACCGGCGAAGCCGGCGATGACCTGGCCGTTGTACAAGCGACGGACCTTTTTGGCGTTGCCTTTCATCACGGTATTACCGAGGGAAACCTGGCCGTCGCCGCCCATGACGACTTTGCCGTTACGGCGGACAGAAACGATGGTAGTCAAGGGAGAGTCTCCACGCAGCGGGGCGAAAATGCCTGATGCAGACTCATATGGGGGGAGGGGGGAAGGATTTCAACCGGGGGGGATGAATGGTCGATGCTCTCCAGGCCTGCACGCGAACCTTGTAGGAGCGGCCTTGCCGGGGCGCCGGACCGGTCGGAAAGGGCTGCGAAGCAGCCCCAGGATCTCGGCATCATGCATGAATTGCTGGGGCCGCTGCGCGGCCCTTTCCGACCGATCCGGCGCCCCGGCAAGGCCGCTCCTACACAAAGCGGATGTGCGCTTTGTCAGGCCTCGTGGCAGACGTGCCCGTCGACCAAGGTATAACGCACCGCGCCCGGCAGGCAGTGACCGATGAACGGGCAGTTCGCGCCGCGAGAGAACCACTGCTCGCCGGCAACAGTCGACGCTTTCGGATCGAACAGCACCAGGTCCGCCGCGCCGCCCACCTTCAATTCGCCGGCCGGCAGACGCATGGCCGCGGCCGGGCCGTGGCTCAGGCGTGCCAGCAGGGTCGGCAGGTCGAGCAGGCCGTCTTCCACCAGGGTCATGGCCAGCGGCAGCAGCAGTTCGACGCTGCTGATACCCGGCTCGGTGGCACCGAACGGCGCCAGCTTGGCGTCGCGCTCGTGAGGCTGGTGGTGGCTGGAGATGGCCTGGATCACGCCCGACTTCACGGCCTCGCGCAGGCCGTCGCGGTCGGCGGGCGTGCGCAGCGGCGGTTGCACGTGGTACAGGCTGGAGAAGTCGCGCAGGGCTTCGTCGGTGAGGATCAGCTGGTACAGCGCCACATCGGCGGTGACCGGCAGCCCCAGCTGCTGGGCCTGGGCGATCAGCCGGGCGCCACGGGCGCTGGTGATCTGGCTGAAGTGAGCGCGCACGCCGGTCTGCTCGACCAGCAGCAGGTTGCGCGCCAGGGCCACGGTCTCGGCGCTTTCCGGGATGCCCGGCAGGCCGAGGAAGCTGGCCATCGGGCCTTCGTGGGCCAGGCCGCCCTGGGCCAGGTCACGGTCCTGGGAGTGGAACACCACGGTCAGGTCGAAGGTTGCCGCGTACTCAAGCGCGCGGGCCAGGGTGCGGTTGTTGGGAATCTCTTTCAGGCCATTGCCGAAGGCCACGCAACCGGTGTCGCGCAAGGCCACCAGCTCGGCCAGCTGCTCGCCGTCCAGGCCCTTGGTCAGGGCGCCGATCGGGTAGACCTTGCTGTTGGCCGCCTCGCGGGCGCGGTCGAGAATCAGCTCGGCTACCGCCGAGGTGTCCAGTACAGGCTTGGTCTGCGGCGGGCAGCACAGGCTGGTGACGCCGCCGGCTACCGCTGCGCGGGTTTCGCTGGCGATGTTGCCTTTGCGGCTGTAGCCCGGCTCGCGCAGGGAGACGCCGAGGTCGACCAGGCCCGGAGCGGCCACCAGGCCGTCGGCCTGGATCGTGCGGCTGGCGCTGAAGCCGGCCGGCGCCGCGCCGATGGCGGCAATGCGCCCGCCGTCCAGGTGCAGGTCGGTGATGCGGTCCAGGCCGCTGGCAGGATCGATGACCCGGGCGCCGATGATACTGATGGTCACTGGGCGTTCTCCTGCTCGAATTGACGTTGCGCGGTCTGTCCGCTCATGGCCATGGACAGTACGGCCATGCGCACGGCGATGCCGTAGGTGACCTGGTTGAGGATCACCGAGTGCTGGCCGTCGGCCACCGCCGACTCGATCTCCACGCCACGGTTGATCGGGCCTGGGTGCATGACGATGGCATCGGGCTTGGCCCCGGCCAGGCGCGCGGTGGTCAGGCCGAACAGACGGTAGAACTCGCCTTCGCTGGGCAGCAGGCCGCCGGCCATGCGCTCACGCTGCAGGCGCAGCATGATCACCACGTCGACGTCTTTCAGGCCTTCGGCCAGGTCGGTGTAGACCTTCACCCCGTACTGCTCGATGCCGATCGGAATCAGGGTTTTCGGGCCGATCACGCGGATATCCGGGCAGCCCAGGGCCTTGAGCGCGAGCATGTCCGAGCGGGCCACGCGCGAGTGCAGGATATCGCCGACGATCGCCACCGAGAGGTTCTCGAAGCTGCCCTTGTGCCGACGAATGGTCAGCATGTCGAGCATGCCCTGGGTCGGGTGGGCGTGGCGACCGTCGCCACCGTTGATCACCGCCACGTCCGGGCACACGTGCTCGGCGATGAAGTGGGCGGCGCCGGAGTCGGAGTGGCGCACGACGAACATGTCGGCGGCCATGGCCTCCAGGTTGCGCAGGGTGTCGAACAGGGTCTCGCCCTTGCTGGTCGAGGAGGTCGACACGTTCAGGCTGATCACATCGGCCGACAGGCGTTGGGCGGCCAGTTCGAAGGTGGTGCGGGTACGGGTGGAGTTCTCGAAGAACACGTTGCATACGGTCTTGCCGCGCAGCAACGGGACTTTCTTCACGGCCCGGGCGCCGACTTCGAGGAACGAGTCGGCGGTGTCGAGGATCTCGGTGAGCAGTTCGCGGGGCAAACCGTCGAGCGAGAGGAAGTGGCGCAGCTGGCCCTGGTCATTGAGCTGCAGCGGGCGCTTGGCGTCGAATGGCGTCATCGCGGGGGACTCTTAAAGGGCGGATGCGGAAGCGAGGTCCTGGCGCTCGAGGGCGAGCGGCGAAGGTCCGGTCAATTTTACCCGTTCATGGGCGGCCAGCGACAGGGTGGCGCCGAGCACGTTCGGGCGGATCGGCAGTTCGCCGGCATCCAGGTCGAGCAGGCACACCAGGGTCACGCTGGCCGGGCGGCCATAGTCGAACAGTTCGTTGAGGGCGGCACGGATGGTGCGGCCGCTCATCAGCACGTCGTCCACCAGCACCAGGTGCTGGCCTTCGATGTCGAACGGCAGCTCCGAAGGGCGTACCTGCGGGTGCAGGCCGTTCTGGCTGAAGTCGTCGCGGTAGAAGGACACGTCGAGGGTGCCCAGGGGGCTGTCGTCGCCCAGCGCCGCCTGCAGGGCCTGGGCCACCCACACGCCGCCGGTGCGGATGCCGATGAAGCGCGGTTCGACGATGCTGCGGCGGGCCAGGTGGGCGCGAAGGTCGACGGCCATCTGCCGGATCAGGTCGGCGGGATTGGGTAGGCTCATTGCGTGCTCCTTGGAAGGCGGGCGCCGGCGTGGTCCGGCGGCAAAGCGGATTTAAGTGTTGGCCTCCAGCCAGCCTTGCAGCAGCAGGGCGGCGGCGATGGCGTCGACCGGGTTGTCGCGGTAGCTGCCGTGGCGCCCGCCACGGGCCATCTGCTCGCCCTTGGCTTCGAAGGTGGTCAGGCGTTCGTCGTGGGTGTGCACCGGCAGGTTGTAACGACCGTGCAGGCGGCGGGCGAACTTTTCGGCGCGCTCGCTCATCTCGCTGGGCGTGCCGTCCATGTTCAGCGGCAGGCCGACGACGATGGCGTCGGGTTTCCATTCCTTGATCAGCTTCTCGACCTGGTTCCAGTCCGGCACGCCGTTCTGCGCCTTGAGCGTGCACAGCTCGCGGGCCTGGCCGGTGATGACCTGGCCGACGGCGACGCCGATCTGCCGGGTGCCGTAGTCGAAGCCCAGCAGCAGGCGTAGCTCAGGCTGTCGCTCGGCCATCAGGCGTGGCCCGCCTGGCTGGTCAGCAGGCTGAGGTTGATCCCCAGGCTGGCGGCGGCGGCATCGAGGCGCAGGTCGCTGGCCAGGCCGAAGATGATCTCGGGGTCGAACGGGCAGTTGAGCCAGGCATTGTCGGCCAGCTCCGCTTCCAGCTGGCCGGCTTCCCAGCCGGCATAGCCGAGGGTGATCAGGCTCTGTTTCGGCCCCACGCCCGCGGCGATGGCCAGCAGCACGTCCTGCGAGGTGGTCAGCGACAGCCCTTCCAGCGCCACGGTGGCCTGGAAGCTGCACTCGTCGCTGTGCAGCACGAAACCGCGATCGGTCTGCACCGGGCCGCCCTGGTAGATCGGCACGTGCAGGGTGCTGGCTGGCGGCTGTTCGTCCGGGCGCAACTGCTCGAGGATATCGGCCAGGTTCAGCTCCTGCGGGCGATTGACCACCAGGCCCATGGCGCCTTGGGCATTGTGCTCGACGATGTAGGTGAGGGTCTGGGCAAAGTTCGGATCGGCCATGTGCGGCATGGCGATCAGGAACTGGTGCTTGAGGTAGCTGGGGGCGAGGGTTTTCATGAGCGATAGTGTGGCGCCAGGTGGCGAGGCTGACAAGGTGCGCGAGAGGCTGTCGGTGACCCTTGTAGGAGCGGCCTTGTGTCGCGAAAGGGCTGCGTAGCGGCCCCAGGATCTTGGCCTCATGCAGAATCGCCGGGGCTGCTGTGCAGCCCTTTCGCGACACAAGGCCGCTCCTACAGGGGCAAGCAAGCCTTGCGTCAATTGCTCGACAGCTTGTCCCCGCGCGCAAAACGCCAGGTACGGATGATCTCCAGCCGGTCGAACTCGGCCAGGTCGCCGGTGAACGGCGCGAACGGCGCGGCCAGGCGCACAATGCGCTGGGCCGCCTGGTCCAGTACCGGCTGTCCGGACGACTCCAGCACCAGCACTTCGTACAGCGAACCGTCGCGATTGATCGACACCATCATGCGCAGGCTGCCGTACATCTGTTGGCGCCGGGCCTCCTCGGGGTAGTTGAGGTTGCCGATGCGCTCGACCTTCTTGCGCCACTCTTCCTTGTACCAGGCACCCTTGTCGCGCATGGTCGAGGCGGCATTGATGCGGTGAATGCGCGGGCGCTTGGCGTACAGTTGCTGCTCGTTGGACAGCTCCGCCTCGAGGCTGGCGATCTGGCTGGACAGCTGCGAGCTGTCGAAGTCCGGCACCTTGGTCTCGGGCTTGGGCTGCGGCTTGCTCTCTTTTGGCCTGGGCTCGACCTTCTGTGGCTTCGGCGCCTGGGTGGCGACCACCGACTTGGCCGGGGCCGGCGGTGTTTCCGGCCTGGCGGCCGGTGGCGGGGTGATCTTGTTGATCTTGCTGTCCTGGAACGGCGCCACCTCGGTGGTCTTGGGCAGCGCCTTTTTCTCCAGGGTGCCGCTGCCCTGCTGGTTGTCCTGGGCCTGGAAGTCGGCTTTCTCGGGCGCCTTCTCGCTCTTGAAGGTGGCCAGGGTGATGTCCATGGTGTGACGGATTTCGGCCGGCTTGACCACGCTGAAGCCCACGCCCAGGATCAGCGCCAGGTGCACCAGGGCTGCCAGGAACAGGGTAAAGCCGAGCCGGTCCGCCGGGCGAACGCGCGGTGGCAACAGGTCGGGCGGGATGTCGGCGAGCAGCGTCATCGGGTATCCAGCAACCGCGCAGTGGGGCAGCGGCTCAGTCGAAAAGGACCGGCATCATACCCCACTGCGTGGCATTGCCACCTGTCCTCGGTCAGCGCGCCTGCAGCTTGCGATCAATGGCATCCATCAACTGGCCACCGATATCGGTGTTGTAGGCCGCGTCGATCTCGCGGATGCAGGTCGGGCTGGTGACGTTGATTTCGGTGAGGTGCTCGCCGATCACGTCCAGGCCGACGAACAGCAGGCCCTTCGCGCGCAGCGTCGGACCGACCTGGGCGGCGATCCAGCGGTCGCGCTCGCTCAATGGGCGGGCCTCGCCACGACCGCCGGCGGCCAGGTTGCCACGGGTCTCGCCGCTGGCCGGGATACGCGCCAGGCAGTAGTCCACCGGCTCGCCGTCGATCATCAGGATGCGCTTGTCGCCGTCCTTGATCGCCGGCAGGTAGGCCTGGGCCATGATCTGCTGGGCGCCCAGCGCGGTCAGGGTCTCGAGGATCACCGACAGGTTGGGGTCGCCGGCGCGGTGGCGGAAGATCGAGGTGCCGCCCATGCCGTCCAGCGGCTTGAGGATCACGTCGCCATGCTCGGCGGCGAACTGCCGGATGATGTCCGGGCGGCGGCTGACCAGGGTAGGCGGCGTGCATTGCGGGAACAGCGTGGCGAACAGCTTCTCGTTGCAGTCGCGCAAGCTCTGCGGGCGGTTGACCACCAGCACGCCTTCGGTCTCGGCCTGCTCCAGCAGGTAGGTGCTGTAGACGAACTCCATGTCGAACGGCGGGTCCTTGCGCATCAGGATCACATCCAGCTCGCTCAGCAGGCTGTCCTGCTCCTCGCCCAGTTCGAACCAGCGGGCCGGGTCGGCGAACACCCTGAGCGGGCGCATCCGCGCGCGGGCCTTGCCCTGGCCCTGGTACAGGTCGCGCTGCTCCATGTAGAACAGGTCCCAGCCGCGGGCCTGGGCGGCCAGCAACATGGCCAGCGAACTGTCCTTCTTGTAGGAGATGGACGCGATGGGGTCCATGACAATCCCGAGGCGAACGCTCATGGGGTAGTTCCTCTTGGCGGCCGGTGGCCGCGATGGCACGAAAGAAAAAAGTGGCTCAGGGTGGCGCCGGGCGCGCCCCTGGTCAAGGGGGCGGCGGATGGAATGGCCATCGCGAGTGTGCTAAAAAGGCCAGGCACATGGCCTGCACGGCCTTTTGGCGAATTCGCTCCCAGGCAGAAGCGCGACTATGGAACAACCCCTGAAGGTGATGGTGATCGACGATTCCCGCACGATTCGCCGCACCGCCCAGATGTTGCTTGGCGAGGCGGGCTGCGAGGTGATCACCGCCAGTGACGGCTTCGACGCCCTGGTCAAGATCGTCGACCACAAACCCCGGATCATCTTCGTCGATGTGCTCATGCCGCGCCTGGACGGCTACCAGACCTGCGCGGTGATCAAGCACAACAGCGAATTCAAGGACATCCCGGTGATCCTGCTGTCCTCGCGCGATGGCCTGTTCGACAAGGCTCGCGGCCGGGTGGTCGGCTCCGACCAGTTCCTGACCAAACCCTTCAGCAAGGAAGAACTGCTCGATGCGATCCGCGCCCATGTGCCCGGTTTCGCCGCGCAGGACCCACACGCACCCTGACACCGCCCAGTGGCGGCGTCTCACGTTCCTCATGGGGAAACAGCATGGCCCGAGTTCTGATTGTCGACGACTCGCCGACAGAGATGTACCGATTGACCGAATGGCTGGAGAAGCACGGCTATGGGGTACTCAAGGCCGACAACGGTGCCGATGGCGTGGCGCTGGCGCGCCAGGAGAAGCCCGACGCGGTGCTGATGGACATCGTCATGCCCGGCATGAACGGTTTCCAGGCCACCCGCCAGCTGAGCAAGGACCCGGAAACCAGTGCCATTCCGGTGATCGTGGTGACCACCAAGGATCAGGACACCGACCGTATCTGGGCCCAGCGCCAGGGGGCCCGCGATTTCCTGACCAAGCCGGTGGAAGAGGGCGCGCTGATCGCCAAGCTCAAAGAAGTGCTCGGCGCTTGACCACCCGCCCCCAGGGCGCGTCGCTGACCGCCTTCGAGCTGTTGCTGGACATCGACCGGCGCTGCCGCCTGCTGGTGGCCGACCAGCCGCCGCAGGACACGCGCCTGCAACAGTGGAGCGGCATCGGCTTTCGCATCGCCGGGCAATGGTTCGTCGCGCCCATGGGCGAGGTCGCCGAAGTGTTGCGCGAGCCCCGCAGCAGCCGGGTCCCGGGCGTGCAGCCCTGGGTGCGCGGGGTGGCCAACCTGCGCGGGCGGCTGTTGCCGGTGATGGACCTGTGCGCGTTCTTCGGCCTGGGGCCGGCGGCCCCGGGCAAGCAGCGGCGGGTCTTGGTGCTCGACCACGAAGAGCTGTTCGCCGGGCTGCTGGTGGACGAGGTGGTGGGCTTGCAGCATTTCGCCCTGAGCAGCCTCGAACTGTCGCCGCCGCAGCCTCTGATCCGTGCCGCGGCGGCGTTCGTGCAAGGGCACTTCCCCCGTGAACGCAACTGGGCGATCTTCAGCCCGTTCGCCCTGGCCCAGGCGCCGGGCTTTCTCGACGTGGCGTTGTAGAGGACTTTCGACGTGAACAAGCCAGGCCCCATCGTTCCCACCGCGACCGTTTCCCCGGCCGCCGTGGCCCAGCGGCCGCGCAGCACGGCGCAGATCACCGTGCTGTTCGTGGTGCTGATCCTGTCGATCATCCTGCTGTTCGCCAACTTCGCCTACCTCAATACCCAGGCCAACCACGACAAACAGTACATCGGCCATGCCGGCGAGCTGCGCGTGCTGTCCCAGCGCATCGCCAAGAATGCCACCGAGGCCGCTGCCGGCAAGGCCCTGGCGTTCAGGTTGCTGAGCGATGCGCGCAACGATTTCGAGCGGCGCTGGAGCTACCTGCGCGAAGGCGACAAGACCACCGGCCTGCCCGCCGCGCCCGCGACCGTGCGCGACGAAATGGACGCGGTGCGCCAGGACTGGGAGAACCTGCGCAAGAACACCGACACCATTCTCGCCAGTGAGCAGACCGTGCTGTCGCTGCATCAGGTGGCCGCCACCCTGGCCGAAACCGTGCCGCAGCTGCAGGTGGAGTACGAAAAGGTCGTCGAGATCCTGCTGCAGAGCGGCGCCCCGGCCAGCCAGGTGGCTGTGGCCCAGCGCCAGTTGCTGCTGGCCGAGCGCATCCTCGGCTCGGTCAATACCGTGCTCGCCGGTGATGACAGCTCGGCGCAGGCCGCCGATGCCTTTGGCCGTGATGCCAGCCGCTTCGGCCAGGTGCTCGAAGGCATGCTCGCCGGCAATCCGGCGATCCAGGTGACCCGGGTCGAGGACGCCGACGCTCGGGCCCGCCTGGCCGAGATCGCCGAGCTGTTCCAGTTCGTTGCCGGCTCCGTGGATGAAATCCTCGAGACCTCGCCCGAGTTGCTGCGTGTGCGCGAAGCCGCGAGCAATATCTTCAGCCTTTCGCAGACGTTGCTCGACGAAGCCTCGCACCTGGCCAACGGTTTCGAGAACCTGGCGGGCGGGCGCACCCTGGACACTGTCGGCGGCTACGTGCTCGGCTTGCTGGCGTTGGCCTCGATCATCCTCATCGGGCTGGTGATGGTCCGCGCCACCAGCCGCCAGTTGCGCGAGACCGCCGAGAAGAACGAGCGCAACCAGCAGGCGATCATGCGCTTGCTCGATGAAATCGAAGAGTTGGCCGACGGCGACCTGACGGTCACCGTGTCGGTCACCGAGGACTTCACCGGGGCCATCGCCGACTCGATCAACTATTCGGTCGACCAACTGCGCGACCTGGTGGCCACCATCAACCACAGCGCCGAGCAGGTCGCCGCCGCCGTGCAGGACACGCAGAACACCGCCCGCCAGCTGGCCAAGGCCTCCGAGCACCAGGCCGAGCAGATCAGCGAGGCCTCCGAGGCGGTGGGCGACATGGTCGAGTCGATCGACCGGGTCTCGGCCCATGCCTACGAGTCGGCCAAGGTGGCCGAGCGCTCGGTGACCATCGCCAACAAGGGCAACGAGGTGGTGCACAACACCATCCACGGCATGGACAACATCCGTGAGCAGATCCAGGACACCGCCAAGCGAATCAAGCGCCTGGGCGAGTCTTCCCAGGAAATCGGCGATATCGTCAGCCTGATCGACGACATTGCCGACCAGACCAACATTCTCGCCCTCAACGCGGCGATCCAGGCGTCGCTGGCCGGCGAGGCCGGGCGCGGCTTCGCCGTGGTCGCCGACGAGGTGCAGCGCCTGGCCGAGCGCTCGTCCTCGGCCACCCGGCAGATCGAGGCGTTGGTGCGTACCATCCAGGCCGATACCAACGAGGCGGTGATTTCCATGGAGCAGACCACCGCCGAGGTGGTGCGCGGCGCGCGCCTGGCCCAGGATGCCGGGGTGGCGCTGGCCGAGATCGAAGGCGTGTCGCAGACCATGGCCGAGCTTATCCACAGCATCTCCGATGCCGCCCAGTTGCAGACCTCGTCCGCCGGGCAGATCTCCCACACCATGGCGGTGATCCAGCAGATCACCGCGCAGACCTCCGCCGGCTCCGGCGCCACCGCCGACAGCATCCGCCACCTGGCGCGCATGGCCAGCGAGATGCGCCGCTCGGTGTCCGGCTTCACCTTGCCGAAACCGGCGCAGCGATCGTGAGGGCGCTGGGCGTGACAGCGAGCACGGGGCACCGCGAACGCCACGACACGGTGGCCCTGGCCTGGACCAAGGCACCGATCCTCGATTGCCTGGGCCAGGCGCGCCAGGCCCTGGAGCGCTTTTCGGGCGAGCCGGGCGACGTGTCGATGCTGGCATTCTTCGTCGACAACCTGCATCAGGTCCATGGCTGCCTGCGCATGCTCGAACTGCCGGGCGCCATGCGCCTGGCCGAGGAGCTGGAGCTGCTCGGGCGGGCCATGGTCGACGGCCAGGTCAGCCCTCGCGGCGATTGCCTGGGGGCGTTGTTCCGTGGGTTGGAGCAGTTGCCGCCATACCTCGACCGGCTGCGCGGCGCACGGCACGACCTGCCGCTGGTGGTCATGCCGCTGCTCAACCAGCTGCGCGCCTGCCGGGGCGCCGAGCCGCTGGCCCAGGCCAGCCTGCTGGGCGAGCTCGGGCAGCGCCTGGCGGGGCCGGCGGACCTGGCCAACCTCGATCTTTCCCTGGGCAGCTGGCGCGAGCACATGCAGGCTGGGACCGGGCGTGACGCATTGCACTCGGTGGTGACGGCGCTGTGCGACGACCTGATGCGGATCAAGGACCGCCTGGATCCGTTCGTCGCCGGCGAGCGCGCGCCGAACGAACCGCTGGAAGCCCTGCTCGCGCCCCTGCGGCACGTCGCCGATACCCTGGCGGTGCTCGGTTTCCAGCAGCCGCGGCGGGTGATCATCGATCAGGTCCTGACGTTGCAGGCCCTGGTCGAGCGGGACGGGGCGGTGGATGAGGCGGTGTTGATGGACGTGGCTGGCGCGCTGTTGTACGTCGAGGCGACGCTCAACGGCATGGTCGGCCCGCTGGAAGAGACCGCCCTCGGCAGCCTGCCGGGTTCGGACCTGGCCGATCTGCGCCAGCTGCTGCTCAACGAATGCCTGAACGTGCTGCAACAGGCCAAGGACCTGATCGGCGATTGCCTGGAGTCGGACTGGTCGCGCCAGCGCCTGCAGGCCTTGCCGGGCCTGTTGCAGCAGGTGCGGGGGGCGCTGGCCATGCTGATGCTGGCTGACGCCGCCGAGGTGTTCGGCGGTTGCGCCGGTTACGTGCAGGGCTGGCTGGTTCACCTCGAGGACGAGCCGTCGGCGGACGAACTGGCGCACCTGGCCGATGCGTTGAGCGCAGGCGAAGCCTGGCTGCAGTGGCGGGTGGCCGACCCGTTGGCCGACGCCCAGCGCTTTCTCGACATGGCCCGGGCCAGCCTGGCCGCACTGGGCGTGCAGTGTTCGCGACTGGTCGCCACTGGCGGCCTGGCCGGGGACGAGGTCGATGACGAGCTGCGCGAAGTGTTTCTCGAAGAAGCCGGCGAACTGTTGCCGGAGATCGAGCGCCACTGGCTGCGCTGGCGCGCCGACAATGGCCTGCGCGATGCCCTGGTCGAAGTACGCCGCGCCCTGCACACGCTCAAGGGCAGCGGACGCATGGTCCACGCCGAGGCCTTGGCGGAGCTGGCCTGGGGCGCCGAACACCTGCTCAACCGGGTACTGGAAGGACGTATCGTGCTCAGCTCAGAGGGGTTGGTGGCGTTGCAGCAGGTGTTCGTGCGCCTGCCCGACCTGCTGGCCGACTTCGCCGCCGGTCAGCTGTCGGCCAGCGCGGAAACCGAACAGTTGGCAGGCCACCTGCATGCCCTGGCGCTCAATGACGCGCCGGCCAGCGCCCGCGTCGATGGGCTCGACCCGCAGTTGCTGGAGATCTTCCGCAACGAGGCCCAGACCCACCTTGCCGGGCTCGATGCCTATCTGCACAGCGCCGATCCCCTGGGCGCGCCGGTCAGCGACAGCCTGCAGCGCGCCCTGCACACGCTCAAGGGCAGCGCGGCCATGGCCGGGGTGATGCCGGTGGCGGAACTGGCCACAGCGCTTGACCGACTGGTGCGTGAGTACAAAGGGCATCAGTTGCCCCTGAAGCTGGCCGAAATCGAACTGCTGGAGGCTGCGCGGGCGTTGTTCCACCTGGGGCTGACGCAGCTGGACAGCACGCCGCTGGCCGCCATCGCGGGGGCGGCGCAGCTGATCGAGCAGGTCGGGTTGACGGTCGATGCCAGGCTGGCGCAACTGCAGGCCGAACCGCATGCGCCGCGCCGGGCCCGGCGCGACCCGCAGCTGACCGCCACTTTTCTGACCATGGGCATGGATATCCTGCTCGACGCCGAGGCCCGCCTGGCGCATTGGCAGGGCGATCCCACGCAGCACCACGAACTGCAGTTGCTGCTCGATGAAATGACCACCTTGGGCCACGGCGCGCACCAGGCCGAGCTGTGGCAGGTGGACGAGGTCTGCGAAGGCCTGCTGGACCTGTACGGCGCGGTGGAGGAGGGCAGCCTGGCGGTGACGCCGCGGTTCTTCGACGTCGCCCGGCAGGCCCACGAAGCGCTGCTCGATCTGTTCGACGAGATCGCCGCCGGGCAGGACCCCAGCGCCCGCCCGGAATGCCTGGCGGCTCTCTACGGCCTGCTCGACGATGCCCTCGACCCGGCCGCCATGGGGTTGGTCGGCGCCGGCGCGGTGACGCCGCTGATCGTCGCGGGCGAGTTGCCTGACCCTGCGGTCGTCGAGCTGTTCCTCGAGGAAGCCGGGGACATTCTCGATGGCGCCAACCAGGCATTGCACCAGTGGCGGCAGGACCCGGACAGTGTCTCGGCGTTGTCCGTGCTGCAGCACGACATGCTGACCCTGAAGGGCGGCGCGCAGATGGCGGCGATCGGCGCGGTCGAGGTGCTGGCCCAGGAACTCGCGCTGCTCTACGAAGCGCTGGTGGACCGCCGCCTGGGCGCCAGCCCGGCACTGTTCGAGCTGCTCGGGCGTAGCCATGCCGCCCTGGCCGACATGCTGCAGAGCCTGCGCCAGGGGCAGCCACCGGTATCGGCGGCGGCGTTGCTCGGCGAGCTGCGTGAATTCCGCCACGGCGCGCCGCCTCCCGGCGTGGTCGAGTCGCCGGGCGACCAGCAGGAGGCCGCCAGTGACAAGGAGCTGCTCGAGGTGTTCCTCGAGGAGAGCTCGGACATTCTCGAAAGCGCCGCCGAGTCCCTGGCGCGCTGGCAGGCCGATCCGCGTGGCACGGTCGAGGTGGAGAACCTGCTGCGCGACCTGCACACCCTCAAGGGTGGCGCGCGCATGGTCGAGATCGCCGCGATCGGCGACCTGGCGCACGAGCTGGAGTTCCTCTACGAGCTGCTGGCCGCCGGGCGCCTGCCACCGACCGCGCCGCTGTTCAGCCTGCTGCAGAACTGCCATGACCGTCTGGCGCACATGCTCGATGCCGCGCGGCTGGGCCAGCCGCTGCACGCGGCGACGGCGCTGATCGACTATATCCGCAATTTCTCCAGCGCCGCGCTGACCGACAGTGTCGCTGGCCAGCCCCAGGCCGAGTCGGCCCCCGCCGAAGCGCCCGCCGCCGCCCCCGAGCGGACCGGGGACATGGTCAAGGTCGATGCCGAGCTGCTGGACGACCTGGGCAACCTGGCCGGCGAACACTCGGTGATCCGCGGACGCATCGAGCAACAGGTCAACGACGCCCAGTTCGCCCTCAACGAGATGGAGACCACGCTGGAGCGCATGCGCGACCAGCTGTTGCGCCTGGACATCGAGACCCAGGGGCGGATCTCCAGCCGCCAGCAGCTCGAAGGCGACACCTACGACGATTTCGACCCGCTGGAGATGGATCGCCACTCGCAGTTGCAGCAGCTGTCCCGCGCCTTGTTCGAGTCGACCTCGGACCTGCTCGACCTCAAGGAGACCCTGCTCCAGCGCGCCCAGGAAGCGCACGGTCTCCTGCAGCAGCAGGCACGGGTCAACAGCCAGCTGCAGGAAGGCCTGACCGCCACCCTGATGGTGCCGTTCGAGCGCCTGGTGCCGCGCTTGCAGCGGGTGGTGCGGCAGGTGGCCAGCGAGCTGGGCAAGCAGGTCGAGCTGGTGGTCGGCAACGCCGAGGGCGAGTTGGACCGCAGCGTGCTGGAGCGCATGGTCGCGCCGCTCGAGCACATGCTGCGCAACGCCGTCGACCACGGCCTGGAATCGCGCGAGGCGCGCCTGGCGGCAGGCAAGCCGGAGCAGGGCACCATCCACCTGAACCTGCTGCACGAAGGCGCCGACATCGTCATCGAGATGAGCGACGACGGCGCCGGGGTGCCGCTGGAGGCGGTGCGCAACAAAGCGATCAAGCGCGGCCTGCTCGATCCGCAGGCGCGCCTGAGCGACCACGAGATCCTGCAGTTCATCCTGCGCCCGGGGTTTTCCACCGCCGAGAAGATCACCCAGATTTCCGGGCGCGGCCTGGGCATGGACGTGGTCCACGAGGAGGTCAAGCAGCTGGGCGGTGCCATGAGCATCGAGTCCAGCCCGGGCAAAGGCGCGCGTTTTCTGATCCGCCTGCCGTTCACCGTGTCGGTGAACCGGGCGCTGATGGTTCATGTCGAGGATGAGCAGTACGCCATCCCGCTGAACACCATCGAGGGGATCGTGCGCGTGCCGCCGGCGGAACTCGAGGCCTGCTACCGGCTCGATCCGCCGCGCTACACCTACGCCGGGCACGACTACGCGCTGCGCTATCTGGGCGAGCTGCTGCAGGGCAGCGGCCACTCCAGCCTGCTGGGCCAGAGCGTGCCGCTGCCGGTGCTGCTGACCCATTCCCACGAACAGTCGTTTGCCATCCAGGTCGACAGCCTGTCGCCCAGCCGCGAAATCGTGGTCAAGAGCCTCGGCCCGCAGTTCGCCGCGGTGCCGGGGCTGTCGGGCGCAACCTTGCTGGGTGACGGCCGGGTGGTGCTGATTCTCGACCTGCTCGGCCAGTTGCGCGGCCAGCAACGGCGTCTGGCGCGCTTGCCGGGCGCAGCCGACGGCCAGCACGCGCTGACCGGGCCAGCGCCGCGACGGCCATTGCTGGTGATGGTGGTGGACGACTCGGTGACCGTGCGCAAGGTTACCAGCCGCTTGCTCGAACGCCACGGCATGAGCGTGCTGACCGCCAAGGATGGCGTCGATGCCATGGCCCAGCTGGAGGAGCATCGCCCGGATGTGCTGCTGCTGGACATCGAGATGCCGCGCATGGACGGCTTCGAGGTGGCCACGCGGATCCGCCGCGACGAGCGCCTGAAGCAGCTGCCGATCATCATGATCACCTCGCGCACCGGGCAGAAGCACCGCGACCGGGCCATGGCCATCGGCGTCAACGAATACCTTGGCAAGCCTTATCAGGAGTCGGTCCTGTTGCAGAGCATCGCCCACTGGAGCCAGCCTCATGCTTGAGCATATCGCCGGCCAGCGCAGCAGCCTGACCGGGCTGCTGCTGCCCTTGGGCGACCGTACCCTGGTGCTGCCCAATGTGGCGGTGGCCGAGCT
The DNA here is from genome assembly GCF_054788395.1 of Pseudomonas sp. microsymbiont 2. NCBI lineage: Bacteria > Pseudomonadati > Pseudomonadota > Gammaproteobacteria > Pseudomonadales > Pseudomonadaceae > Pseudomonas > Pseudomonas sp. microsymbiont 2. The sequence goes on along the minus strand of NZ_CM139112.1, from coordinate 5,343,963 downwards.
GATCGGCCATCGCGCCCTGGCCTGCGAGCCGGGCGAGCCGGCTTGGCATCTGGGGTGGGTCGACTGGCGCCAGCAGCGCTTGCCGCTGATCGGCTTCGAGGCGGCCTGTGGCGGCCAGACCGTGTGTGGCGAGCGGGCGCGGATCGTCGTGCTCAACGCGCTGGGCGATACCGGCTTGCGCTACCTGGCGGTGCTGCTGCAGGGCATTCCGCGCTCGTGCAAGCTCGATAGCCAGCTCAACTATGTGGATGTGCCGCTGGCCGCGCTGGAGCTGGCGGCGGTGCAGGTGGGCGAGCAGGTGGCGCGGGTGCCTGACCTGGCGGCGCTGGAAAGATTGGTGCGTGACGCGCAACTGCAACCTGTCGCTGGCTAGGATGTGATGCTCAGGGCCTGTTCGCGGGTAAACCCGCTCCCACAGGATTTGTGCATGTTCCCTGTGGGAGCGGGTTTACCCGCGAACAGGCCGGAACCGACTCCACCAGGAACCCGCCGCGCCTCAGGAGGTCTGTGCTTGCATGTACTACGGTGAACGTTTCAACGCCTGGACCCATCTGGTCGGTGCGGTGCTGGCCTGTATCGGTGCGGTCTGGCTGATCGTCGCGGCCGGCCTGCAAGGCGATCCCTGGAAGATCGTCAGTTTCTCCATCTACGGCTTCACCCTGCTGCTGCTCTACAGCATCTCCACCCTCTACCACAGCACCCGTGGGCGGGCGAAGCGGGTCATGCGCAAGCTCGACCACCTGTCCATCTACCTGCTGATCGCCGGCAGCTATACGCCGTTCTGCCTGGTGAGCCTGCGCGGGCCGTGGGGCTGGAGCCTGTTCGGGGTGGTCTGGGGGCTGGCGCTGATCGGCATGCTGCAAGAGATCAAGCCGCGCTCGGAGGCGCGGATCCTGTCGATCGTCATCTACGCGGTGATGGGCTGGATCGTGCTGGTGGCGGTCAAGCCGCTGCTGTCCAGCCTGGGGGCCGCGGGGTTCGCCTGGCTGGCGGCCGGCGGAGTGTTCTATACCGTCGGCATCATCTTCTTCGCCTTCGACAGCCGCTTTCGCCACTGGCACGGCATCTGGCACCTGTTCGTCATCGCCGGCAGCCTGATGCACTTCGTCGCGGTGTTCTTCTACGTCCGCTAGAAGTCGCCCCACAGCTGCTGGGCCACCGACAGCGCCACCACCGGCGCGGTCTCGGTGCGCAGCACCCGAGGGCCGAGGCGGGCGGCGTGATAGCCGCTGGCCTTGGCCTGCTCGACTTCCGTCTCGCTCAGGCCGCCTTCGGGGCCGATCAGGAAGGCCAGCTTCGCCGGCTTGTCATGGCTGGTCAGTGGTTCGGCCACCGGGTGCAGCACCAGCTTGAGATCGGCCTCGGTGTCTTTGAGCCACTCGGCCAGGGTGAGCGGCGGGTGGATGACCGGCAGGGTGGAGCGGCCGCATTGCTCGCAAGCGCTGATCGCCACCTGGCGCCAGTGCGCCAGGCGCTTGTCGGCGCGCTCGTCCTTCAGGCGCACTTCGCAGCGTTCGCTGACGATCGGGGTGATTTCGTTGGCACCCAGTTCGGTGGCCTTCTGGATTGCCCAGTCCATGCGCTCGCCGCGGGACAGGCCCTGGCCAAGATGGATGTGCAGCGGCGAGTCGGCCTGGCCGGGCAGGGCCTGGTCGAGGCTGACGCGCACGCTTTTCTTGCCGACTTCGAGCAATTGGCCGAGGTATTCCTGGCCGCTGCCGTCGAACAGCTGCACGGCGTCGCCGGGGGCCATGCGCAGCACGCGGCCGATGTAGTGGGCCTGGGCTTCGGGGAGGTCGTGCTCGCCGAGGGCCAGAGGGGCGTCGATGAAGAAGCGGGAGAGTCTCATGGGGGGCTCATTGAAAGGATTAACTCGACTTCTGTAGGAGCGGCCTCGTGTCGCGAAAGGGCTGCGAAGCAGCCCCAGGATTTTAGCGACGACGCATAGATTGCTGGGGCCGCCTTGCGGCCCTTTCGCGACACAAGGCCGCTCCTGCAAGGGTATGTGCTTTGCTCCGCAGGCTAGCCCGGATCGCGGAAGTCGGGGTGGAAGTCGGCCGGCACCGCCACGCTGACGCTATCGCGGGTGGCAATGTCGATCCCTTCCGTGGCCACCTCGGCCAGGAAGTCGATCTGCTCCGGGGTGATCACGTAAGGCGGCAGGAAATACACCACGCTGCCCAGCGGACGCAGCAGCGCGCCACGGGTCAGGGCGTGTTCGAAGACCTTCAGGCCGCGACGTTCCTGCCAGGGGTAGGCGGCCTTGCTTGCCTTGTCCTGGACCATCTCGATCGCCAGGGCCATACCGGTCTGGCGGATCTCGGCGACATGGGCATGGTCGGCCAGGTGCGCGGTGGCGCTGGCCATGCGCGCCGACAAAGCCTTGTTGGCCTCGATCACGTTGTCCTGCTCGAAGATGTCCAGGGTCGCCAGGGCTGCGGCGCAGGCCAGCGGGTTGCCGGTGTAGCTGTGCGAATGGAGGAAGGCGCGCAGGGTCGGGTAGTCGTCGTAGAAAGCCTGGTACACCTTGTCGGTGGTCAGGCAGGCGGCCAATGGCAGATAGCCGCCGGTCAGGGCCTTGGACAGGCACAGGAAGTCCGGGCGGATGCCGGCCTGCTCGCAGGCGAACATCGTGCCGGTGCGGCCGAAGCCCACGGCGATCTCGTCGTGGATCAGATGCACGTCGTAACGATCGCAGGCTTCGCGCAGCAGCTTGAGGTACACCGGGTGGTACATGCGCATGCCGCCGGCGCCCTGGATCAGCGGCTCGACGATCACCGCGGCGATGCTGGCGTGGTGTTCGGCCAGGGTCTGTTCCATGGCAGCGAACATGTTCCGCGAGTGCTCTTCCCAGCCCATGCCTTCGGGGCGCAGGTAGCAGTCGGGGCTGGGCACCTTGATCGTGTCCAGCAGCAGGGCCTTGTAGGTCTCGGTGAACAGCGGCACATCGCCCACCGACATCGCCGCGATGGTTTCGCCGTGGTAGCTGTTGGTCAGGGTGACGAAGCGCTTTTTCTGCGGTTTGCCGGTGTTCTGCCAGTAGTGGAAGCTCATCTTCAGCGCCACTTCGATGCACGACGAGCCGTTGTCGGCGTAGAACACCCGGTCCAGGCCAGCGGGCGTCATGGCGACCAGGCGCTCGGACAGTTCGATCACCGGTTGGTGGCTGAAACCGGCGAGGATCACATGCTCCAGCTGGTCGACTTGATCCTTGATGCGCTGGTTGATGCGCGGGTTGGCGTGGCCGAACACGTTGACCCACCAGGAACTGACGGCGTCCAGGTAGCGCTTGCCCTCGAAGTCCTCGAGCCATACGCCCTCGCCGCGGCGAATCGGGATCAGCGGCAGCTGCTCGTGGTCTTTCATCTGGGTGCAGGGGTGCCACAGGACCTTGAGGTCGCGCTGCATCCACTGATCGTTGAGGCCCATGGGCACTTCTCCTGGCGTTACGGCTCGGTTTGACCGCGTAAGCCTAAGCAATGCCGGGGGGCAGGACAACCGCTCAATGACGCCAGGCCGGAAGCCACTCCAGCTGACGGATATGCATGATGCACTGGGGCAGGGTCGACAGGGTCAGGCGGTCGAGCGGGCCGGGCACGTCGTGCCAGAAGGGGCCGAGGCTGCACGGGCCAGGGGTGAACTCGATGTAGGCGCCCTCGTGCAGGGTCAGCCAGTAGGACGTCGAGGCCGCCTTGCCGAGTGTCTTGATGTCCACCTCGAGCAGCAGGCAATCGATCGTCTGGCCAAAGCTGATTTCGATTTCGCTCTGGCCGAGCACGATCAGCTCCGTGCCGACGTGCCCTTCGTCGGATTCGTAGCGCGCGCTGTAGGCGATGCCGTTGGTCACGATACTCAGGCCGGTTGGCGTGTGCCAGATGATCTCGGGCGTCGGCGCTGACGGCGTCCACTTGGCAAAATCCTCTGTGTAGATCACCGTCGGGTCCCCGGCCTGCCTCTGGAGTGCCTGCCAAGCCTGAACGGTCTTGCGCCTGCTTGCTACTGACAAAAATACCAGTTGCCAAAAGCACTTGATGTCACTGCGGTGGCAGGGTGGGCGGAGGTGACGTATTCTTAACGCATCTCTCCCGGGGCATTCTTCCCCGTCTCTTCTATCGCTTCTCTAACCGGAGTTCGCCATCATGGCTGCTGCTTGGGTGCGCCTGTGCGCGTTGGTATTGATCGGGGTGTCCAGCGGTGCCGCGCTGGCCAAGGAAAAGACGGCGATCGTCGTCGGTGGCGGCCTGGCGGGCCTGACCGCGGCCTACGAGCTGCAAAGCAAGGGCTGGCAGGTCACCCTGCTGGAGGCCAAGTCGGGCATGGGCGGGCGTTCGGGCCTGGCCACCAGTGAGTGGGTCGGCAACAGCAAGACCCAGCCGGTGCTCAATCAATACCTCGAGCAGTTCAAGGTCGGCACCCTGCCGGCGCCCGAGTTCGTGCGCACCCCCGGCTACCTGATCGACGGCGAATATTTCAGCGCCGCTGACCTCGCCACCAAGCAGCCGGCGACGGCCGAGGCGCTCAAGCGCTACGAGAAAACCCTGGACGATCTAGCCCGTTCCATCGACGATCCGCTCAACCCAGCGGCCAACAGCACCCTGTTCGCCCTTGACCAGATGAACGTCTCCACCTGGCTCGACAAGCTACAACTGCCGGCTACCGCCCGTCAGCTGGTGAACCAGCAGATCCGTACCCGCTATGACGAGCCGTCGCGCCTGTCGCTGCTGTATTTCGCCCAGCAGAGCCGCGTGTACCGCAACGTCAGCGACCGCGACCTGCGCGCGGCGCGCCTGCCAGGTGGCAGCCCGGTGCTGGCCCAGGCCTTCGTCAAGCAGCTCAAGACCATCAAGACCAGCTCGCCGGTCACTGCCATCATCCAGGACAAGGATGGGGTGACGGTCAAGGTCGGCGCCGTCGGCTACCAGGCCGATTACCTGGTCATGGCCGTGCCGCTGCGTGCCCTGGCCAGGATCCAGATGACCCCAGGCCTGGACGGCCAGCACCTGGCCGCCCTCAAGGGCACCAATTACGGCTGGCGCGACCAGCTGATGCTCAAGTTCAAGAACCCGGTGTGGGAGAGCCGTGCGCGCATGTCCGGCGAGATCTTCAGCAACACCGGCCTGGGCATGCTGTGGATCGAGCCGGCGCTCAAGGGCGGCGCCAACGTGGTGATCAACCTGTCCGGCGACAATGCGCGCCTGCTGCAAGCCTTCGGTGACAAGCAGATGGTCGACCAGGTGCTGATCCGCCTGCACGCCTTCTATCCGCAGGCCCGTGGTGCCTTCACTGGCTACGAAGTGCGCCGCTACAGCACTGATGCCGGCATGGGCGGTGCCTACCTGGCCTATGGGCCGGGCCAGATCAGCAAGTACTGGCGGCTGTGGGAGCGCCCGGTGCAGCGCATCGCCTTTGCCGGCGAGCACACCGACGCGCTGTACCCAGGCACCCTCGAAGGTGCCCTGCGCAGCGGCCAGCGCGCCGCGAGCCAGGTCCAGGACCTGGCCGCGGGCAAGTCGTTCGACCCGGTCAAGGCCGCGCCGGTTGCCGCCGCAGCCGCTGCCGGAGCGGTAGGTGCAGCCGCAGCGAAGGACAAGGGCGGATTCTTCTCCAACCTGTTCGGTGGCTCCGCCGACAAGGCCCCGGCCAAGCCTGAGCCAGTGAAGGTCGAGGAGGCCAAGCAGGACAAGCCGGGCTTCTTCTCGCGCCTGTTCGGGGGGGGTGACAAGCCCGAGGCCAAGGCGGCGCCGATCGCCAAGGCCGAGGAGGTAGCACCTGCGCCTGCCCCAGCACCGGTCGCTCCGGCGCCTGTGGCCAAGGAGGAACCGGTGAAACCGGCCGCCACCAAGCCAGCGCCAGCCAAGCCTGCGGTCAAGCAGGCACACAAGCCCGCAGCCAAACCGGCTCCGGTGAAGAAGGCCACCGCCAAGTCGGAACCGGCCAAGAAGCCGGCGGCCAATAGCCAGGCCAAGGCCGGCTGACCCTTCCACAGGCAATTGCCCTGTCTCTTGTGGGAGCGAGCTTGGCGGTGCGCTGAACCCGCCGCCAAGCAGGCACCGCGGTGCTTGGCACCGGCTTTGCCGGTGTTCGCGGGCGAGCCCGCTCCTACAGAGATCACGCCAGTTAAGAAATCTCAGCAAGACAGTTGCTCACACAGGCTTGCCGAAGCGACGGTGCTGGCAAGCTCATCCCTAACGTCTATCGTTAATGTTTCCTTAATAGGAAGCTTTCACACTAAATATCGGATTTTTCGATAATCCAAAGCAATTTTTTGTGCTTTTATTCGATACGTTACGCGTTAGTCTTGTGCACAGCTTTCACGGGGAAATACGCCAACATGCAACTGCGCAACTCATCTTCTCGCTATGGCCTGGTCAGCATCATCCTGCACTGGGGCGTGGCGCTGGCGGTCTTCGGTCTGTTCGGCCTTGGGCTGTGGATGGTCGGTCTGGATTATTACAGCCCCTGGCGCAAGTCCGGCCCCGACCTGCACAAGAGCATTGGCCTGGTGTTGCTGGCGGTGATGCTGCTGCGTGTACTGTGGCGTCTGGCCAGCCCGCCACCGCCGGCCCCGGCCAACCACGGCAAGGTGACTCGCCTGGCCGCCAAGCTGGGTCATCTGGCGCTGTACCTGGGCCTGTTCGCGGTGATGATCGCGGGCTATCTGATTTCCACCGCCGACGGTGTCGGCATCCCGGTGTTCGGGCTGTTCGAAGTGCCGGCCTTGGTCAGCGACCTGCCGGACCAGGCCGATACGGCCGGGGTGATCCACTTGTGGCTGGCCTGGGGCCTGGTGATCTTCGCCGTGCTCCACGGGCTGGCGGCGCTCAAGCACCATTTCATCGACCGTGACGCGACCCTCACCCGCATGCTGGGCCGCAAAGCTTGACTCTCACCCTCAATTGCATAGGAAGGAATAAAGGATGTTGAAAAAGACTTTTGCCGCTCTGGCGCTCGGTACCGCCCTGATCTCCGCCGGCCAGGCCATGGCCGCTGAGTACAAGATCGACAAGGAAGGCCAGCACGCGTTCGTCGACTGGAAGATCAGCCACCTGGGCTACAGCTTCATCCACGGCACCTTCAAGGACTTCGACGGCAACTTCACCTGGGACAGCGCCAAGCCCGAAGCCAGCAAGATCAGCGTCGACCTGAAGACCGCCAGCCTGTGGTCGAACCACGCCGAGCGTGACAAGCACATCGCCAGCGCCGACTTCCTCGATGTGAAGAAGTACCCGGATGCCAAGTTCGTCTCCACCAGCGTCAAGTCGACTGGCGACAAGACCGCTGACGTCACCGGCGACCTGACCCTGCACGGCGTGACCAAGCCAGTCACCTTCAAGGCTGTGTTCAACGGCGAGGGCAAGGACCCGTGGGGCGGCGAGCGTGCCGGCTTCAATGCCAAGACCACCCTTAACCTGAACGACTTCGGCATCAAGGGCCCGGGCGCGACCTCCCAGACCCTGGACCTGGATATCAGTGTCGAAGGCGTGAAGCAGAAGTAAGCCTCAAGATTCATTCGCGGGTGAACCCGCTCCCACAGTTCAAGCATTGCGTCTTGTGGGAGCGGGTTTACCCGCGAAGAGGTCAGCCTTAATCAGGACCAATGAAAACGCCGCCCAGAGGGCGGCGTTTTCATTGGCTGCGGTTCTGCTCAGCCCTTGCGGGTCAGCAGCGCCGGGCGCTCGCCCCGTGGGCGGCTAGGCAGATCGTCCAGCTGCTCGGGCGTCGGGTAACGGTCGAGCTTGGACTCCTTGCGGATGATCACCGGCGCGCTCTGCGATTCGCGCGGGTTGCGCACGGCCGGTTCCTGGCGCGCCGATTCGTCGCGGCGGTTGCGACCGCCGTTGTTGTCGCGACGGGCGCCGCCGTTGCTGCCGCCAGCGTTGCGCGGGCGCTTCTCGCCGGAACCCTGTCCCTGGCGTTGCTGGCCATTGCCACGGCCCTGGGCCTGACCCTGGTTCTGGCCGCCACCGCTACGCTGGCCCTGGCCTTGTCCGCCATTTCCACCCGGGCGGCGATTGCGGCCCTGGTTCTTGGCGTTCTGGTAAGGGCTGACGTAGTCGGCACGGTTGCCGAAGTTATCCACATCGTCGTCCAGGAACTCTTCTGGATCACGATCGGCGGGGGCCGACGGGATGGCTTTCTGGCCCTGCGCGGCCTGCTGCTGGCGTGGTTTCTTGTCACGCGGCTTGCGCTGCTGCTGGCCTTGCTGCTGTTTCTCGCCGGACTTTTCCTTGTCGGCCGGCTTTTCGCCCGCAGGCTTGTTGCGGCCTTTGTCCTTGCCTTTGTCCTTGCGTCCGCCACTGCCTTCCTTGCTGCCTTCGCCGCGAGGTTGCTGGTTGCGGCCACCGCGGCCGCTGTTCTGCGGGCGCTCGCGGACTTCAGGCTTTTCAGCCTCGACGTTGGAGGCGTCGAAGCCCATCAGGTCGCCATCCGGGATTTTCTGGCGGGTGACACGCTCGATGCTCTTGAGCAGCTTCTCTTCGTCCGGTGCGACCATCGAGATGGCCTCGCCCGAACGACCGGCACGACCGGTGCGGCCGATGCGGTGAACGTAGTCTTCCTCGACGTTGGGCAGCTCGAAGTTGACTACATGCGGCAGCTGGTCGATGTCCAGGCCACGGGCGGCGATGTCGGTGGCCACCAGCACGCGCACGGTGTTGGCCTTGAAGTCGGCCAGGGCCTTGGTGCGGGCGTTCTGGCTCTTGTTGCCATGGATCGCCGCGGCAGTCAGGCCGTGCTTCTCGAGGTACTCGGCCAGACGGTTGGCGCCGTGCTTGGTGCGGGTGAACACCAGTACCTGTTCCCAGGCACCCAGGGTGATCAGGTGCGCCAGCAGGGCGCGCTTGTGGCTGGCCGGCAGGCGGTAGACGCGCTGCTCGATGCGCTCGACGGTGGTGTTCGGCGGCGTGACCTCGATACGCTCGGGGTTGTGCAGCAGCTTGTCGGCCAGATCGGTGATGTCCTTGGAGAAGGTCGCCGAGAACAGCAGGTTCTGGCGTTTGGCCGGCAGGCGCGCCAGTACCTTCTTGACGTCGTGGATGAAGCCCATGTCGAGCATGCGGTCGGCTTCGTCCAATACCAGGATCTCGACGTGCGAGAGGTCGACGCTGCCCTGGCCAGCGAGGTCGAGCAGTCGACCCGGGCAGGCGACCAGCACGTCGACGCCCTTGGCCATGGCCTGGACCTGCGGGTTCATGCCGACGCCGCCAAAGATGCAGGCGCTGATGAAGTTCAGGTCGCGGGCATAGATCTTGAAGCTGTCATGCACCTGGGCAGCCAGCTCGCGGGTCGGCGTCAGCACCAGCACGCGCGGTTGACGCGGGCCGTGACGTTGCGACTTGTCGGGGTGGCCGCCCGGGAACAGGCGCTCGAGGATCGGCAGCGCGAAGCCGCCGGTTTTACCAGTACCTGTCTGGGCGGCGACCATCAGGTCGCGACCTTGCAACACGGCGGGAATGGCCCGCTGTTGCACCGGAGTGGGCTGGGTGTAGCCCGCTGCCTCGATAGCGCGGACAAGAGCCTCGGAGAGACCGAGGGAAGCAAAGGACATGGGCAATCCTGTTCTCGTGGGGGCTGGGCCCGATGGGGTGTTCTGCCTGGCGCGACGGGCATCGGCGGGATGCGATCGCGTCCGGTCCAGCTGGGCGTTCACGGCGCATCCGGGGGCCCGGTGGGCGGGCACCGAAGGTGCGCGGCAGCGGGTCGAGATGCCTGTTGCGAGGCCGAGCGTCCGGGCGTGAGCCGGGCGGGAAGGCCCGAGTATAACAGAGCAATCAGCGTGTGCTGTGTTCCTGCTGCTCAACGGCGAAAGGAAAAACCTGATCGCCGAGGTAGCGGGCGTTGATCGCGGCGTAGGCCGGCTCCTGCTTGAAGCGCCGCAGTTCGTCGCTGAACGCCTGGGCCAGGTGCTCGCGGCCGGGTTTGCGGGCCAATCCCAGGTACTGCTGGCGATGGCTGATCAGCAGTGGCAGCTCCTCGACTTCGTGCTCCAGCCCCAGTTGTCGGCTCAGGTAACGGCCAACCCGGCGATCGGTCACCAGCAGGTCGATGCGCCCGAGCAGCAGTTTGCCGAAATTGGCCTCGTGGCTGGGTGCCGGTTCGCGCTGGAACAGCGGCGAGTCGGCGAAGCCGTCGCCATAGACGTAGCCAGGCGAGGTGCCCACGCGCAACCCGGCCAGGTCCTCCAGCCGTTCGACCGGATGCGGACGGGCGCGGGCCTGGTAGAGCACGAACTCGACCGGCGACATGGGTTCGTCCGGATAGATCATGAATGAGCGCCGCGACTCGACCGTGAAGATATCCATCACGGCATCCGCCAGGCCTTGCTCGATCATGGCCAGGCAGCGTTTCCAGGGCAGGAATTCCCACTGCACATCGACGCCCAGGCGCTTGAACACCTCGCTGGCGACTTCGTAGTCGATGCCTTTGGGCTGGCCGTTGTGCTGATAGATGTAGGGGGCCCAGTCATCGCTGACGATGCGCAGGCGCTCGGCGTGGGCAGGCGAGCCCAGGCAGGCGAGCAGCAACAGCAGAAAGGAGGGAATGAGCGTGCGCATGGCGGCAGAGTACGCTGCCGCTCTGGCGGGCGCCAGTGACCCATGGTCGCCGCGAAGCAGGCCGGCAACGCAAATGGACAAGGCTTTGATCTGGGCCAAAGCCTTGTCCATGGCCATCAGCGTGGCAGCTTCAGGTTGTTCCAGATCGCCAGGCTCGGTTCGGCCTGGTTGAGGGTATAGAAGTGCAGCCCCGGCGCGCCGCCTTGCAGCAGCTGTTCGCACATGCGGGTGATCACTTCCTCGCCGAACGCCTGGATGCTGGCGCTGTCGTCGGCATAGGCTTCCAGCTGCTTGCGGATCCAGCGCGGGATCTCGGCGCCGCAGGCATCGGAGAAGCGCGCTAGCTTGCTGTAGTTGGTGATCGGCATGATGCCGGGCACCACCGGGATGTCCACGCCCAGCTTTTGCGCGCGCTCGACGAAGTAGAAGTAGCTGTCGGCGTTGAAGAAGTACTGGGTGATGGCGCTGTCGGCACCGGCCTTGACCTTGTGCACGAAGTTGGCGAGATCCGCCTCGAAGTTGCGCGCCTGCGGGTGCATCTCGGGATAGGCGGCCACCTCCAGGTGGAAGTGATCGCCGGTTTCCTGGCGGATGAACTCGACGAGGTCGCTGGCATAGCGCAGCTCGCCGCTGGCCATGCCCATGCCGGATGGCAGGTCGCCGCGCAGGGCGACGATGCGCTTGATGCCGGCGGCCTTGTACTCGGCGAGCAGGGCGCGCAGGTCGTCCTTGCTGTCACCCACGCACGACAGGTGCGGAGCGGCGGGGACCTTCACTTCGCTTTCCAGCTGCAGCACGGTGTTCAGCGTGCGGTCGCGGGTCGAGCCGCCGGCACCGTAGGTGCAGGAGAAGAAGTCGGGGTTGTAGCTGGCCAGCTGGCGGGCGACGCCCATCAGCTTTTCGTGACCGGCGTCGGTCTTGGTGGGGAAGAACTCGAAACTGTAGCGGCGTTCCTGGGACATCACTCGTTCCTCAAGCAGCAAGCTTCAAGCGGCGAGCTGCAAGTAAAAGCCAGACCGGTGATGGCCGATCTGGCTTGGGCACATTCAAGAGCTTCCAAGGCTGAGTCGCAAGCAGCAACGACACGGTCTGCCGTATCTTGCCGCTTGCAGCTGCAAGCTTGCCGCTTAGTAGCGGTAGGCGTCCGGCTTGAACGGACCTTCGACGGTCACACCGATGTACTCGGCCTGCTGCGGGGTCAGCTGGGTGACCACGCCGCCGAAGCCGCGGACCATTTCCAGGGCCACTTCCTCGTCCAGCTTCTTCGGCAGCACTTCCACGGTCAGGCGCTCGGCCTTCTTGGCGGCTGGCAGCTCGGCGAACTTCTGCTCGAACAGGAAGATCTGCGCCAGGACCTGGTTGGCGAACGAACCGTCCATGATGCGGCTTGGGTGGCCGGTGGCGTTGCCCAGGTTCACCAGGCGGCCTTCGGCCAGCAGGATCAGGTAGTCGTCGTTCTGCGGGTCGAAGGTGCCGGCGCCGGTGCGGTGGATCTTGTGCACCTGTGGCTTGACCTCTTCCCAGGCCCAGTTCTTGCGCATGAAGGCGGTGTCGATCTCGTTGTCGAAGTGGCCGATGTTGCAGACCACGGCGCGCTTCTTCAGGGCCTTGAGCATGTTGGCGTCGCAGACGTTGACGTTACCGGTGGTGGTGACGATCAGGTCGATGCGGCCCAGCAGGTCCTTGTTGATGCCGGCTTCGGTACCGGTGTTGATGCCGTCCTTGAACGGCGAGACCACTTCGAAGCCGTCCATGCAGGCCTGCATGGCGCAGATCGGGTCGACTTCGGTGACCTTGACGATCATGCCTTCCTGACGCAGCGACTGGGCCGAGCCCTTGCCCACGTCGCCGTAGCCGATCACCAGGGCCTGCTTGCCCGACAGCAGGTGGTCGGTGCCGCGCTTGATGGCGTCGTTCAGGCTGTGGCGGCAGCCGTACTTGTTGTCGTTCTTGCTCTTGGTGACCGAGTCGTTGACGTTGATCGCCGGGACTTTCAGCTCGCCCTTGGCCAGCATGTCCAGCAGGCGGTGCACGCCGGTGGTGGTCTCCTCGGTCACGCCGTGGATCTTGTCCAGCATGGCCGGGTATTTCTTGTGCAGGATTTCGGTCAGGTCACCGCCGTCGTCCAGCACCATGTTGGCGTCCCATGGCTGACCGTCTTTCAGGATGGTCTGCTCGATGCACCACTCGTATTCCTGCTCGGTTTCACCTTTCCAGGCGAACACCGGGATACCGGCGGCAGCGATGGCGGCGGCGGCCTGGTCCTGGGTGGAGAAGATGTTGCACGACGACCAGCGCACTTCGGCGCCCAGGGCGACCAGGGTCTCGATCAGCACGGCGGTCTGGATGGTCATGTGGATGCAGCCGATGATCTTCGCGCCCTTGAGCGGTTGCTCGGCTTGGTACTTACGGCGCAGGCCCATCAGCGCGGGCATTTCCGACTCGGCGATGATGACTTCCTTGCGGCCCCAGTCGGCCAGGGAGATGTCGGCGACCTTGAAGTCGGAAAAACCAGCAGGCGTGTTTACAGCGCTCATTGAGAGCCTCCATTCGTAGTGTGCGAATGGGCGCCGTTGTGCGTTGAGCGTCCGCTTGCGCGGACAACGCCCCAACCGAGCCTGACAGGCTGAGCCTGCTGCAGCGCCCCTCGGTCGGGTGGCGGGATGGCCGCCACTGCGGGTGGCCAGGTGAAACGGCGAGATTATAGCCAGGGCCGTGTGACACACCCAAGACTTTCTGTCGATTAATCGAGACGATAGTCGATGTTCAATGGAGGGCGCGCGAGCGGTCTGCCATCATTACCGCACGTCAGCCAAGCCGGTCAGGAGTACAGATGAATTTTCACACCCGCAAATGGGTAAAACCCGAAGACCTCAACCCCAACGGCACGTTGTTCGGCGGCAGCCTGTTGCGCTGGATCGACGAAGAAGCGGCGATCTACGCCATCGTCCAGCTGGGCAACCAGCGCGTGGTGACCAAGTACATCTCGGAGATCAACTTCGTCAGTGCCTCGCGCCAGGGCGACATCATCGAGTTGGGCATCACCGCCACCGAGTTCGGCCGCACCTCGATCACCCTCAAGTGCGAAGTGCGCAACAAGATCAGCCGCAAGGCGATCCTCACCGTCGACAAGATGGTCTTCGTCAACCTGGGCGAGGATGGCCAGCCAGCGCCGCACGGGCGTACCGAGATCAAGTACATTCAGGACCAGTTCCCGGACAGCGCGGTGGAGTGAGACCGGCGTTCGCCCTTCGCGGGCAAACCCGCTCCCACAGGTCCTGCCATCCTGTGGGAGCGGGCTTACCCGCGAAGCAGCCAGCTCGATGCATCAGGCTTGTTGGCTTACGCCCTTGACCACCTTGCCGATCGACAGTCCCTGCACCAGGATCGACGACAGCACCACGATGTAGGTGATCGACAGCAGCAGGTCGCGCTCGTCGCCCTGCGGCAGCGACAGCGCCAGGGCCACCGACACGCCGCCGCGCAGGCCCCCCCAGGTCAGCACGCGAATGGTGCCTTGCGGCACCGCGCGCCAGCGGCGCAGCAGCATGATCGCCGGCGCCACGGTGAGCAGGCGCGAAGCCAGCACCGCCACCGCCAGCACGCCGCCCGCCGCCAAGTGCAGCCAGTTGAACGGCAGCAGCAACAGTTCCAGGCCGATCAAGGCGAACAGCAGGGCGTTGAGCATGTCGTCGATCAGTTCCCAGAAACCGTCCATGTAGCGGCGGGTCATGTCGTTCATCGCCAGGTTGCGCCCCAGGTTGCCGATGATCAGACCGGCCACCACCATGGCGATCGGCGCCGAGACGTGCAGCTCGTAGCACATGGCCGAGCCGCCGATCACCAGGGCCAGGGTCAGCATCACCTCTACCTGGTACTGCTCGACGCTCTTGATCATGCGATAGGTGGCATAGCCGATCACCCCGCCGAACACCACCCCGCCGATGGCTTCGCGGGCGAACAGCAGGGCGGTGTCGGCGACGCTCGGCGTCTCGCCCAGCTGGATGATGCCCAGCAGCACGGTGAACACCACCACCGCGGTGCCGTCGTTGAACAGCGACTCACCGACGATGGTGGTCTTCAGCGGCTTGGAGGCGTTGGCGGTGCGCAGCGCGCCGAGCACGGCGATCGGGTCGGTCGGCGAGATCAGCGCGCCGAACAGCAGGCAGTAGATCAGCGGCACGTTCCAGCCGAATAGCGCGAACACCCAGTGCGCCAGGTAGCCAATCACCACGGTGGCGATCAGCACACCAAGGGTGGCCAGCAGGCCGATCGGCCAGCGATAGCTGCGCAGGTCGCTGAGGTTGACGTGCAGGGCGCCGGCGAACAGCAGGAACGACAGCATCCAGTGCATCAGCAGGTCGTTGAAGTCGATCTGGTTCATCAGGCCTTCGACGCGTTCTTCCAGACCGGGGAAGCCGATCAGGCTCAGGCCCTGCAGGATCAGGGAGAACAACAGTGCGGTGACCATCACGCCGATGGCCGGCGGCAGGCCGATGAAGCGGTAATTCACATAGGTGAGAAGGGTGGTGAGGCAGATAAACGCGG
Source organism: Pseudomonas sp. microsymbiont 2 (assembly GCF_054788395.1). Lineage (NCBI taxonomy): Bacteria > Pseudomonadati > Pseudomonadota > Gammaproteobacteria > Pseudomonadales > Pseudomonadaceae > Pseudomonas > Pseudomonas sp. microsymbiont 2. Next base: position 5,328,862 of record NZ_CM139112.1, on the reverse strand, counting down.
CAACTAATTCAAGCATCCCGAATCCTGTAACAGTGGCTTCCAAGTCGTTTCCCGAGTGACTCGGGCAGTTCTTGGATGATCTGGCGCGGTGCTCGGGACACAGGCTTTGACCGAATCAGTCCAAATCGTTCCCATTCAGTGAGTACACCGCATACCCTGTGGGAGCGGGTTCACCCGCGAACAGCGGCGCAGCCGGTGCCATCTACCCAGTCGCATTCTTCGCGAGCAACTGCTCCCGCAGAGCTTTTCCAAACGCTATATATTCACAGCCTTGGACAGTCACAAGGATAAGACGGCGTGCTGGCAACTTCCCTGGTACTGGTCGCAGCCCTGCTGCACGCCACCTGGAACACCCTCATCAAATTCAGCGGCGAACGCCTGCTGGTGATTGCCAGCATGGATCTGGTGGCATTGGTGTTCGCCGTGCTGGCGGTGGCCTTCGTCGATTTCCCTCCCGCACGGATCTGGCCGTGGCTGCTGGCCTCGGCGCTGGCCGAGCAGCTGTACCGCTACCTGCTGATCAAGGCCTATCGGGTCGGCGACCTGGGCCTGGTCTATCCCCTGATGCGTGGCTTGTCGCCCTTGGTCGTGCTCGGCTTGACCCTGGCCTTTGCCGGCGAGTCGCTGAGCCAGCAACAGATCGTCGGCATCCTGCTGATCCCCTGCGGCATGGCCTGCCTGCTGTGGCAGGGCGGGGGCGGCGATCGCCTGCCCTGGTCGATGTTGCCGGTGGTGGCGCTGATCGGCCTGTGCATCGGCTGCTACACCTGGTTCGACGGCCAGGCCGTGCGGCTGTGGGGTAAACCGTGGGACTACCTGGTGTGGCTGACCCTGCTCAGTGCCTGGCCGTTCCCGCTGGTGGCCAGCGTGGCGCGGCGGGCGCCGTTCGTGTCGTTCTGGCGCACGCAGTGGCGCCTGGGCCTGGCGGTGGGGCTGTGCGTACTGTTCAGCTACGCTCTGGTGCTGTGGGCCATGCACCTGGGGTCGGTGGCCGAGGCGGCGGCGCTGCGCGAGCTGAGCGTGATCCTGGTGGTGCTGCTGGGCATGCGCTACCTCAAAGAACCTTTTGGCGGACCGAGACTCCTAGCTTGCGGGCTGGTCCTGGCAGGCATGCTGGTGATGAAGCTCTGAACCGATCCTCTGCGAACAAGGAGTCCTGTCCATGACCGTTGCCCTGTGGTGCATTCTCATCGCCCTGTGCCTGGCGCCGCTGTGCGCGCTGATCGCCAAGGTCAGCAGTGGGCGTTTCGGCCTGCGTGACAACCACGACCCGCGGGCGTTCCTGGAAACACTGTCCGGCCTGCCCAGGCGCGCGCACGCGGCGCAGCAGAACAGCTTCGAGGCATTCCCGGCGTTCGCCGCGGCGGTGTTGGTGGCCGATATCGTCGGCAATGCCGAGCAGGTGACCCAGGATGTGCTGGCGGTGCTGTACATCACCAGTCGCCTGCTCTACATCATTTGCTACCTGGCGGACTGGGCGGCATTGCGCTCGCTGGTGTGGTTCACCGGGTTGGCGCTGATCGTGTCGTTCTTCGTGGTGTCCATCTGAGGCCGAGTCGCCTGTTTCGCGGGTAAACCCGCTCCCACAGGGGCGCTGCCGCCAATCTGTGGGAGCGGGTTTACCCGCGAAGATTCCAGCGCCGACTCAAGGGACTTTAGGTACTTCAGGCAGCGCCTGGCCCTTGGGCCACAGCATCCAGATCTGCCCCTGCTGCTTCATGTTCCCTGCCAGCTCGCCGGCCTCGGGCCCGGTGCCCCAGAACAGGTCCGCGCGAACCTCGCCGGTGATCGCGCCGCCGGTGTCCTGCGCGCCCACCGGGCGTACCACGGGCGAGCCATCCGGGCGGGTGGTGGACAGCCACAGCAGGCTGCCCAGCGGAATCACCTTGCGGTCGATGGCCACGCTGTAGCCGGCGGTCAGCGGTACGTTCAGCGAGCCACGCGGGCCTTCGTTGCTGTCTGGACGAGTGCTGAAGAACACGTAGCTCGGGTTGCTGGCCAGCAACTGCGGAACGCGTTGCGGATTGGCCTGGGCCCAGGCGTGGATGCTGCCCATGGTCACCTCTTCCTTTGGCAACTGACCCTGCTCCACCAGCCAGCGACCGATTGGCCGGTAAGGATGGCCGTTCTGGTCGGCATAGCCCAGGCGCAACTGGCGACCGTTTTCCAGCTGGATGCGCCCCGAGCCTTGGATCTGCAGGAACTGCAGGTCCATCGGGTCGGTCAGCCAGGCCAGCACCGGTGCCTTGGCGCCATCGCGGTTGATCACCTCGGCGGTGTCGTAGGGCTTGAGGACCCGCCCTTCGAGGCGCCCGCGCAGGCGCTTGCCCTTGAGCTCGGGGTACACGCTGGCCAGGTCGACCACGATCATGTCGTCAGGCACGCCGTACACCGGCACGTGGGCGCTGTCGCTGCGTTCCAGGCTGCCTGGGTAGACCGGCTCGTAGTAACCGGTGATCAGGCCGCTGGCGCTGTTCTGCGCCGAGCGCAGGCCGTAGACCTCGAGGTTGTGCTCGAGGAAGGTGCGCACCTGGGCGGCGCTGGCCGTTGCCGACCCCGCTGCTTCGCAGGTGGCGGCCCAGACCGGGTCGCGGGTGAGCTTCTGGCAGCCGTTGCGCCAGGCGTAGAAGCCGGCCAGCAGGTCTTCGTCGCTGACCTGGGGCAGGTCCTTCCAGGTGGCCGGGGCGTAGGTGGCGATGGCGTGCGGCTCGGGCTTGGTGCTCTCGCCGCCGTTGCAGCCGGCCAGTAGCGCCAGGGCGGGCAGTGCCCAGGCGAGATGGCGCAATGCAGATTTCATGTCGTCGATCCTGTAAGGGGGGAAGGATGAAGATTCACCCCTGTTTTCTGTGTGGCTATTGGTCTTTGTTCAGGACGCGGCGATACTGGCCGCCCGTTTTCCTGGCCGAAGAGACCGTGATGTTCAAGCGATTGACCGTAGTACTGCTCGCCGCCCTTGCCTTGAGTGCCTGTGACGGCGTCGACCCCAACTCGCCGTTGGGCCAGCGCAAGGCGATCTTCAAGCAGATGCTCAAGACCAGCGAGGACATGGGCGGCATGCTGCGCGGTCGCCTGCCGTTCGACGGAGTCAAGTTCGCCGATGGCGCGGTGAAGCTCGATACCCTGGCCCAGGAGCCCTGGCAGCACTTCCCACAGGTCCGCGACAACGGTGACAGCAGTGCGCGGGCCGAGGTCTGGGAGCGCCAGGCGCGGTTCCAGGACCTGGCACGGCAACTGGAAGGCGTTACCGGCGAGCTGGTCGCGGTCACCCGTACCCAGCCACTGGACGCGGCGCAGGTGAAGGCGCCGATGGACAAGGTCGAGGCGGCGTGCAAGGCCTGTCATAGCGAGTTTCGCAATCACTGAGCGAATGGGCTGTTGTGAGTGCGGGCTCGTGGGAGCGGGCTTGCCCCGCGATGACGTCAGCCCAGGTAACGTCACTGTCCGATCCGACGCCATCGCGGGGCAAGCCCGCTCCCACAAGCGTTCGCACACATGAGGCTGTCAGGCTAGCGTTCGAGCTCGTCCACGGCCTCCTGCAGCTCCTTCTTCGCCTCGGCCAACTTGTCCTTGCGCTTGTTGATCTTCTCCGCGTCACCTTTCTTCATGGCCTTGTCCAGGTCCTTGGTGCGCTGGTTCACTTCGTGACGGGCGTCGAGCACCTTCTGCTCGCGCTCCTTGCGCAGGCCTGCGTCGGTGCAGTGCTCGGTGACTTCGCTCAGGGCCTTTTCCAGGCCGGCCTGCTGGTCGCTGTTGCCATGGGCGCGGGCTTGTTCGATCTGTTCGCTGATGGCCTGGCGCTTGGCCGCGCAGCCGGTCAGGCCCGGCTGCTCTTCGGCGGCCAGCAGCGGGCTGGCGGCGAAGCCGAGCAGGGTGGACAGGGCGAGGGACGAAAGCAGTTTCATCGGGGGCTCCATTCGGGGCGGGGCGGCAGAAAGCGAAATGCTGCCCTGATCCGCGCAAATTAGAAACCCTCGATTGCATGGGTACGTAGTTGCAGGGCCAATGCCTGCACCTGGTCATCGGCGAAAAACGCCAGCAACTGGCCGGCCCGTCCGGGTCCGACGCCGGGTTCGGCAAGCCATTGCTCGATGTTTCTGGAAGTCAGGGCGAACCAGTCCGCCTCTAGCCTGGTGTTGGCCGGCGCGGGTAGACCGATGCCGCGCAGCCAGCGCTGGAACGGCTGCCGGCGTCCCTGCTCGAAGGCTTGCAGCAGCCGATCCGCGCGTGCCTGGGCAATGCCTGGCACGCCGAGCAGGTCGTCGCGGTCCAGTTTCAACCAGTCGGCCAAGGTGGTGACCCGTCCGCTGTCCACCAAGGTTTTCCACAGGCCCGGGCCGGTGCCGGGCATGTCCAGGCCATGCTTGCCGCTCAACCAGGCCAGGCGGGCAAGGAACTGCGGCCGACAGGCAGTGCTGGCCGTCCAGCAGCTCAAGGCGTGATGCGCTGCCGGGTCCGGCGCTGGCACGGCGGCGCGCACGGGGCTTCGATGAACCACGCGCTCCAGGCGTGGGATGGCCAGCCCGGCCAGGCTCACCGCGACCTGATCGCCCGGGCGGATATCCAGGGACTGCCAGCGGGTCAGCGAACCCAGGCTCAGCCGGCCGATCCGGCGGTCGTCCAGGGTCACCGGCTCCAGTTGCAGCAATGGTGTGATGCGCCCGGTGCGGCCGATGCGAAAGCGTACGTCGCGAACCTCGGCCAGTGCCTGCCGCAAAGGGTGCTTCCAGGCCGCGATCCAGTAGGGTGCCTGGGCCTGCCAGCGCCGCGCGGGTGGGCGGTGGTCCTGGCGCAGGATCACGCCGTCGGTGGCGAAGGGCAGTGCATGCTGGTACCAGTGCTGACGCCAGCGTGCCGCGTCGTCGAAACTTTCGATGGCCACGCTCAGCCGCTGGCTGTCGCTGAAACCCAGGGTGTCGAGACGGGCGAGGCGTTCGGCCTGGTTGTTCGGTCCGTCCGGCCAGTCCCAGACGAACAGGCCGATGCCCGCGCCCTGTGCCTCGCTCAGCTGCTTGCGTGCCAGGAGCCCGGCGACGATGCCGCGGGCGTTGGCGCTGCCGTCCTTGGCTTGCACATGATCGTCCAGGCGCCAGTACAGCTCGCCCTGGAACACGGTGTCCAGCGGCTGCGGCAGCTGGCGCACGATGCCGCTCAGCACGGTGATGTGCCTGCTCCAGTCGTGCCCGCGTTCCCCGTCGCCGCGGCTGAGCACGCTGGTCAGGCGCCCTTGCCGGTAAATCAGCGAGACGGCGACGCCATCTACTTTCGGCTGAATCCAGACGCCCTGGCGGCCTTGCAGCCAGCGGCGCACGGCCTGTTCATCGGCCAGCTTGGCGACACCGGTATGGGCGACAGGGTGGGCTATCGTCCCGCGGGCGCCGGCCAGCGGATTGTCAGCGTCGTCGGGGTAGGAGAAGCAGGCCAGCAGGTCCTGCAGGCGCTGACGGCTCTGGTCGTAGAGTTCATCGTCAATCAGCGTCACGCCCTGGCGATGGTAGTGATCGTCCCAGTCGGCGAGGGTCTGGCGCAGCTGCTGCACCTCGGCCTGGGCGCGTTGCCCTGACCAGTCGGGGCAGGCTCGAGCGCTGGCGGGTGACCACGGTAACAACAGCAGCAACAACAGTAGCCCGAACGGCATGGCCGGCATCCTTGCTAGGCGAAAGGGAACGCTCAGCCTAGGCACTGCCGCCGCTGCGCGTGGCGGCGGATTGTCAGGCGATATGTCATGAAAAAGCCCCTGCCGATCGCTCGGCAGGGGCTTTCCTGTGACGCTGTAGGACGCTTACAGGCCAGCGGCGTCGCGCAGGGCGGCGGCGCGGTCGGTGCGCTCCCAGGTGAAGGTGGTGAAGGTATCGTCACCCACGGTCTTCTGCTGCGGGGTGCGGCCAAAGTGACCGTACGCAGCGGTTTCCTGGTACATCGGGTGGAGCAGGTCGAGCATGGTGGTGATGGCGTACGGACGCAGGTCGAAGCATTCGCGCACCAGCTGCACGATCTTCTCGTCGGAAACCTTGCCGGTGCCGAAGGTATTGATCGAGATGGAGGTCGGCTGGGCCACGCCGATGGCGTAGGACACCTGGATCTCGCAACGTTCGGCCAGGCCCGCGGCGACGATGTTCTTGGCCACGTAGCGGCCGGCGTAGGCGGCGGAGCGATCGACCTTGGACGGGTCCTTGCCGGAGAACGCGCCACCACCGTGACGGGCCATGCCGCCATAGGAGTCGACGATGATCTTGCGACCGGTCAGGCCGCAGTCGCCCACCGGGCCACCGATGATGAAGTTGCCGGTCGGGTTGATGTGGTACTGGGTGTCCTTGTGCAGCAGTTCGGCCGGCAGCGTGTGCTTGACGATCAGCTCCATCACCGCTTCCTGCAGGTCTTTCTGCGACACTTCAGGGTTGTGCTGGGTGGACAGGACGACGGCGTCGATGCCGACTACCTTGCCGTTCTCGTAGCGGCAGGTGACCTGGGACTTGGCGTCCGGGCGCAGCCACGGCAGCAGCTTGGACTTGCGCGCTTCGGCCTGGCGCTCGACCAGGCGGTGCGAGAAGCAGATCGGCGCCGGCATCAGCACGTCGGTCTCGTTGCTGGCGTAGCCGAACATCAGGCCCTGGTCGCCGGCGCCCTGGTCTTCCGGCTTGGAGCGGTCGACGCCCTGGGCGATGTCCACCGACTGCTTGCCGATGATGTTCATCACGGCGCAGGTGGCGCCGTCGAAGCCGACGTCGGAGCTGTTGTAGCCGATGTCGATGATGACCTTGCGCACCAGCTCTTCCAGGTCGACCCAGGCCGAGGTGGTGACTTCACCGGCGATGATGGCGACACCGGTCTTGACCAGCGTCTCGCAGGCCACGCGGGCGTACTTGTCCTGGGCGATGATGGCGTCCAGCACCGCGTCGGAGATCTGGTCGGCGATCTTGTCCGGATGCCCTTCGGACACGGACTCGGAGGTGAAAAGGGAGTATTCGCTCATCTCGATGGGTTCCTGAAATTTACCGATGTTGTATGTCGCCAGCGGCCCGCTGGAAATGCCGGACCTGGATCTGGAAACCGTTACGCAAGCCCACGTAGAGGCTGTCTCCGGGGACCAATCCCGCTACGTTGGCCCAACGGGCCAGGTCGTCCTGCTCGAAGCCGAGCCAGAGATCGCCGCAGGCTTCGCGCGCCCACCCCTGGTCATGGCTGCACAGCTCGGTGACCAGCAGGCTACCGCCTGCCTTCACCCGTTTGGCCAGCAGGCGCAAGGCCAGGGCCGGGTCGCTGAAATGGTGCAGGACCATGTTCAGCACGACGCAGTCGGCTTGTACATCCGTTGCACCCAGTGCATCGGCCAACTGCAGGTTGACGTTGTTCAGTTGATGGCGCTCGCAGACCTGGCGGGCCAGCTCGAGCATGGTCGGGCTGTTGTCCATCGCCGTGACCTGTTCGAAGCGCCTGGCCAGGTCGGGCAGGAAGCCGCCGTCGCCTGGGCCCACTTCCAGGGCGCTGGCGCCGTCGTCGAAGCTGAGCTTGTCGAGCAGCGCCAGCAGGCTCTCGCGGTACTGCGGCAGCCCGGCGATCAGGTCTTGCTGGGCGCGGAATTTTTCTTCCACGCGCAGGAAGAAATCCTGGCTGGTCGCCGCGCGGCGCTGCTGGACCTGGGCGATGCGCGCTTGCACGTCCTGCGCCAGCGCCAGGTCGTCGACTTCCTCGAGCAGCGCCGAGTGCAGGCGGCCACCGAGACGCTGGCTGTCGGGCAGGGCGCGGCGGTAGAAGATCGCATTGCCTTCGCGACGGGTCGCCACCAGGTCGGCCTGGGCCAGCACCTTCAAGTGGTGGCTCATGCCCGACTGGCCGATGTCGAAGATCTGCGCCAGCTCCAGCACGCCGAACGAGTCGCTGGCCAATGCGCGCAGCACGTTCAGACGCAGAGGATCGCCGCCGGCCTTGCACAGGGCGGACAGCTCGTCGCTGCGTTGCGGGGTGATGGGCGCATTGAGGTTCATGGGGCGGGAGTCTAGACAGGCATCGTTGCCCTAGCAAGATCAATATCAAAAAGTTTTGATATTGCCTGATCAGTGGCTTACGGGGAGCTCTCGTGGGAGCGGGCTTGCCCCGCGATGGCGTCAGATCAGACGCAGCAGAGGCCAGGGCCGGCGCAATCGCGGGGCAAGCCCGCTCCCACGACCCCGCTTTTTTACTCTTTTCCCAACCAATCACAGGAAAAAAACCCGACTGCGACCATCCGTCATTGCCCCCAGGGGCCCCAGTGGGCGAAAATGGCCGCCTTTTTTCGTTTCACTACTTATCAAAGCCTCAGGAGACTCAGCGATGCCCAGCCGTCGTGAACGCGCCAACGCCATTCGTGCCCTCAGCATGGATGCCGTGCAAAAGGCCAACAGCGGCCACCCAGGTGCCCCCATGGGCATGGCGGATATCGCCGAAGTACTTTGGCGTGACTATCTGAAGCACAACCCGAGCAACCCAAGCTTCGCCGACCGTGATCGCTTCGTGCTGTCCAACGGCCATGGCTCGATGCTCATCTATTCGCTGCTGCACCTGACCGGCTACGACGTCACCATCGACGATCTCAAGGGCTTCCGCCAGCTGCACAGCCGCACCCCGGGCCACCCGGAGTACGGCTACACCCCGGGCGTCGAGACCACCACCGGCCCGCTGGGCCAGGGCATCGCCAACGCCGTGGGCTTCGCCCTGGCGGAAAAAGTGCTGGCCGCCCAGTTCAACCGTGAAGGCCACGACATCGTCGACCACAACACCTACGTGTTCCTCGGCGACGGCTGCATGATGGAAGGCATCTCCCACGAAGTCGCCTCGCTGGCTGGCACCCTGGGCCTGAACAAGCTGATCGCCTTCTACGACGACAACGGCATCTCCATCGACGGCGAAGTCCACGGCTGGTTCACCGACAACACCCCGGCGCGCTTCGAAGCCTACAACTGGCAGGTGATCCGCAACGTCAACGGTCACGATGCCGACGAGATCAAGATGGCCATCGACACCGCGCGCAAGAGCGACCGTCCGACCCTGATCTGCTGCAAGACCATCATCGGCTTCGGCTCGCCGAACAAGCAGGGCAAGGAAGATTGCCACGGCGCACCGCTGGGCAACGACGAAATCGCCCTGGCCCGCAAAGAGCTGAACTGGAACCACGGCCCGTTCGAAATCCCGGCCGACATCTATGCCGAGTGGGATGCCAAGGCCAATGGCGCCAAGGTCGAAGCGCAGTGGAACCAGCGCTTCGAGGCCTATGCCGCTGCCTACCCGGAGCTGGCGGCCGAGTTCAAGCGTCGTACCGCCGGCGAGCTGCCAGCGGACTTCTCCGAGAAGGCCCAGGCCTACATCAACGAAGTCGCCGCCAAGGGCGAGACCATCGCCAGCCGCAAGGCCAGCCAGAACACCCTGAACGCCTTCGGCCCGCTGCTGCCTGAGTTCCTCGGCGGCTCCGCCGATCTGGCCGGCTCCAACCTGACCCTGTGGAAAGGCTGCAAGGGCGTCGAAGCCAATGACGCCAGCGGCAACTACGTGTTCTACGGCGTGCGCGAGTTCGGCATGACCGCCATCATGAACGGTGTCGCCCTGCACGGCGGCCTGGTGCCCTACGGCGCTACCTTCCTGATGTTCATGGAATACGCCCGCAACGCCGTGCGCATGTCGGCACTGATGAAGCAGCGCGTGATCCACGTCTACACCCACGACTCCATCGGCCTGGGCGAAGACGGCCCGACCCACCAGCCGATCGAGCAGCTGACCAGCCTGCGCAGCACGCCGAACCTGGACACCTGGCGTCCGGCCGACGCGGTGGAATCCGCCGTGTCCTGGAAGCACGCCCTGGAGCGCAAGGACGGCCCGTCGGCGCTGATCTTCTCGCGCCAGAACCTGCAGCATCAGCAGCGCAATGCCCAGCAGATCGCCGATATCGCCCGTGGCGGTTACGTGCTGAAAGACTGCGCCGGCGAGCCTGAGCTGATCCTGATCGCCACCGGTTCCGAAGTGGGCCTGGCCGTCCAGGCGTTCGACAAGCTGAGCGCTGAAGGTCGCAAGGTCCGCGTCGTGTCGATGCCGAGCACCAGCGTGTTCGATGCCCAGGACGCAGCCTACAAGCAGTCGGTGCTGCCGCTGGAAGTCGGCGCGCGTATCGCCATCGAAGCCGCTCATGCCGACTTCTGGTACAAGTACGTCGGCCTCGAAGGCCGCGTGATCGGCATGACCACCTACGGTGAGTCGGCCCCGGCCTCCGCGCTGTTCGAGGAGTTCGGCTTCACCCTGGACAACATCCTGGGCACCGCCGAAGAACTGCTGGAAGACTGATTCAGACTGTGCGAGGCGAGGGCGTTGCCCTCGTTTCGCGACACAAGGCCGCTCCTACAAGGTATGACGTACACCGTACCTTGTGGGAGCGGCCTTGCGTCGCGATGGGCCGCAACGCGGCCCCCAAAGCCATCATGCGTTAGCGAGCCATCGAATGCCCCACCCGCGTCCCTACAAAGTTGCACTCAACGGTTACGGCCGCATCGGCCGCTGTGTCCTGCGCGCACTGTTCGAGCGGGGGGCGAAGGCCGGTTTCGAGATCGTCGCGCTGAACGACCTGGCCGACCAGGCCAGCCTGGAATACCTGACCCGCTTCGACTCCACCCACGGGCGCTTTCCCGGCGAGGTGAAGGTCGACGGCGATTGTCTGCATATCAATGGCGACTGCGTGAAAGTGCTGCGCAGCGCCACCCCGGAAGGCATCGACTGGGCCGCCCTGGACATCGACCTGGTGCTGGAGTGCTCCGGCGCCTACCACACCCGTGCCGACGGCCAGCGTTTTCTCGACGCCGGCGCGCCACGGGTGCTGTTTTCCCAGCCCATGGCCAGCGAGGCGGACATCGACGCCACGGTGGTCTACGGCGTCAACCAGGATTGTCTGACCGGCAGCGAGCTGCTGGTGTCCAACGCCTCCTGCACCACCAACTGCGGCGTGCCGCTGCTGCGGGTGCTGGATCAGGCGTTCGGCATCGAGTACGTGCAGATCACCACCATCCACTCGGCGATGAACGACCAGCCGGTGATCGACGCCTACCACCACGAGGACCTGCGCCGCACCCGTTCGGCGTTCCAGTCGGTGATCCCGGTGTCCACGGGCCTGGCCCGTGGCATCGAGCGTCTGCTGCCGGAACTTGCCGGGCGAATCCAGGCCAAAGCGGTACGCGTGCCGACCGTCAACGTCTCGTGCCTGGACATCACCCTGCAGACTTCCCGCGATACCAGCACCGAGGAGGTCAACCGGGTGCTGCGCGAGGCCGCCCTGGACGGCCCGCTGAAAGGCTTGCTGGCCTACACCGAGCTGCCCCACGCCAGCTGTGATTTCAACCATGACCCGCATTCGGCCATCGTCGATGCCAGCCAGACCCGTGTCTCAGGCCCTCGCCTGGTGAACCTGCTGGCCTGGTTCGACAACGAATGGGGGTTCGCCAACCGTATGCTCGACGTTGCCGAACACTATCTGCACGTCGTTCACCCAACCCGCAGCAAACAGCCCTGAAGGACTGCATTCATGACCGTGTTGAAGATGACCGACCTCGACCTGCAAGGTAAGCGCGTACTGATCCGCGAAGACCTCAACGTCCCTGTGAAGGACGGTGTGGTAACTAGCGACGCGCGCATCCTGGCAGCGCTGCCGACCATCAAGCTGGCCCTGGAGAAGGGCGCGGCGGTGATGGTCTGCTCGCACCTGGGCCGCCCGACCGAAGGCGAGTTCTCCGCCGAGAACAGCCTCAAGCCGGTCGCCGACTACCTGAGCAAGGCCCTGGGCCGCGACGTGCCGCTGGTCGCTGACTACCTCGATGGCGTCGAGGTGAAGGCCGGTGACCTGGTGCTGTTCGAGAACGTGCGCTTCAACAAGGGCGAGAAGAAGAACGCCGACGAGCTGGCGCAGAAATACGCCGCCCTGTGCGATGTGTTCGTGATGGACGCCTTCGGCACGGCCCACCGCGCCGAGGGTTCGACGCATGGTGTCGCCAAGTTCGCCAAGGTCGCCGCCGCCGGCCCGCTGCTGGCCGCCGAGCTGGATGCCCTGGGCAAGGCCCTGAAGGCCCCGGCCAAGCCGATGGCGGCCATCGTCGCCGGTTCCAAGGTGTCGACCAAGCTGGACGTGCTGAACAGCCTGAGCGCGGTCTGCGACCAGCTGATCGTCGGTGGCGGCATCGCCAACACCTTCCTCGCCGCTGCTGGTCACCCGGTAGGCAAGTCGCTGTACGAGCCTGACCTGATCGACACCGCGAAGGCCATCGCCGCCAAGGTCAGCGTGCCGCTGCCGGTGGATGTGGTGGTCGCCAAGGAATTCGCCGAAAGCGCCGAAGCCACCGTCAAGGCGATTGCCGACGTCGCCGCCGACGACATGATCCTGGATATTGGCCCGAAAACCGCCGAGCAGTTCGCCGAGCTGCTGAAGACCTCGAAGACTATCCTTTGGAACGGTCCGGTCGGCGTGTTCGAGTTCGACCAGTTCGGCAACGGCACCCGGGTACTGGCCAAGGCCATCGCCGACAGCGCCGCGTTTTCCATTGCCGGTGGCGGTGACACCCTGGCGGCCATCGACAAGTATGGCGTCAGCAAGGATATCTCCTACATTTCCACCGGTGGCGGCGCGTTCCTCGAGTTCGTCGAGGGCAAGGTCCTGCCTGCCGTGGCAATCCTGGAAGAACGGGCCAAGGCCTGAGCGTGAAGGCGCCTGGCAAAGGGAGCGACCTGATGGTCAAGCAATTGCCTGTGATGATCGTGGCCGTGCTGCTGGGCGCCTGTTCCAGCAACAAGGGCAGCGAGGCCGATCCGGCGCAGCCGCCCAAGGGCGGCTGCTACCAGTCCCAGTGGCAGGCCGAGACGGTGCCGGTGATCAACAAGCGCCTGGGCCCGGACGGCCTGGAAAAGTACGACGACGAACACCAGCGCAAGGCGCCTGGCTGCCCTTGATCGGGCGGCTGGCAACCACGCCTGGGTTTTGTGGTCTTGGAAGAGGGGCTGCTGCGTAGCCCTTCGCGGGTAAATCGCAGCGGCGAACCGCCGCTCCCACAGGGAATGCACTGACCTTGTGGGAGCGGGTTTACCCGCGAAGGGCCGCGCAGCGGACCCATGACGAGGTTTTAGGATGAAAGCGCTTCTGGCCGCACTGGCCCTGGCGACCCTGGCAGGTTGCTCGCTGCTGCAGTCGGCCCAACCCGCCCCGGCGGACAACTGGACCCGCTGGGTCTGCGACAGCCAGGCCGAAGTGCTGTGGCGTTTCGCCGATGCGCAGCAGGATGCGGTCGATGTACGCCTTGGCGGCGGCGACCAGGTCCATCGGCTGAAGGCCGAGCCGGGTGCCTCGGGCGCGCTGTACAGCGATGGCATGCTGGCCTTGCACACCAAGGGCGACGAAGGCCTGGTGTACTGGGTGGCGACCAACGATCTGATTGGGCGGGGCTGCAAGGCACCGTGACTGGCCGGGCCGCCAAGGTGGCCCACACTACTTGAACAGCAACCGCCCCTGCGGCAGGCTTGCACGAAACAAACGACGCTTGTCGGGAGAGAGATACACCATGGCACTCATTAGCATGCGCCAGATGCTGGACCACGCCGCCGAGTTCGGTTACGGCGTCCCAGCTTTCAACGTCAACAACCTCGAGCAGATGCGCGCCATCATGGAAGCCGCCGACAAGACCGACTCTCCGGTCATCGTCCAGGCCTCCGCCGGTGCCCGCAAGTACGCTGGTGCCCCCTTCCTGCGCCACCTGATCCTGGCGGCCATCGAAGAGTTCCCGCACATCCCGGTGTGCATGCACCAGGACCACGGCACCAGCCCGGACGTGTGCCAGCGCTCGATCCAGCTCGGCTTCAGCTCGGTAATGATGGACGGCTCGCTGGGTGAAGACGGCAAGACCCCGACCGAGTACGAATACAACGTCCGCGTCACCCAGCAGACCGTTGCCATGGCGCACGCCTGCGGCGTTTCGGTGGAAGGTGAGCTGGGTTGCCTGGGTTCGCTGGAAACCGGCATGGCCGGTGAAGAAGACGGCATCGGCGCCGAAGGCGTGCTGGATCACAGCCAGATGCTGACCGACCCTGAAGAAGCGGCCGACTTCGTCAAGAAAACCCAAGTGGACGCCCTGGCCATCGCTATCGGCACCAGTCACGGCGCCTACAAGTTCACCAAGCCACCGACCGGTGACGTGTTGGCGATCGACCGCATCAAGGAAATCCACAAGCGCATCCCCAATACTCACCTGGTGATGCACGGTTCGTCCTCGGTGCCGCAAGAGTGGCTGGCGATCATCAACCAGTACGGTGGCGACATCAAAGAGACCTACGGCGTGCCGGTCGAAGAGATCGTCGAAGGCATCAAGTACGGTGTGCGCAAGGTCAACATCGACACCGACCTGCGCCTGGCCTCCACCGGCGCCATGCGTCGCCTGATGGCGCAGAACCCGAGCGAGTTCGACCCACGCAAGTTCTTCGGTGAAACCGTCAAGGCCATGCGTGACGTGTGCATCGCCCGCTACGAAGCCTTCGGCACCGCTGGCAACGCCTCGAAGATCAAGCCGATCTCCCTCGAAGGCATGTTCCAGCGCTACGCCAAGGGCGAGCTGGCGGCCAAGATCAACTGATCCGACGCCGTCTTACGAAGAAACCCGCAGCGATGCGGGTTTTTTTGTGCCTGCGATCTGCTGGGCGTCTTTACGGGGGCGCGTGCGTGATCGAGGTAACCGGGCAAGACAGTTGCCCACAAGCTGCCATTTCTCTCGGTTCTACCGTTAGTCGGCTAACGTCCTCACGGATGGCTTATAGCCATCCGCAGCCATTGCGTCTTTGCCTGTCGGGACTAGAGTAACAATCGGATCCAATCGCAGGTCGCAGTCGGACTTACAAGAGAAGCAGCATGGATGGCGCTTATTCACAAACCCCGGAAAGCAGCTCGGTGCTGCTGGTGGTCGATGATTATCCGGAGAACCTCATCAGCATGCGGGCCTTGCTGGCTCGCCAGGATTGGCAGGTACTGACGGCCAGTTCAGGGACGGAAGCCCTGAGCGCGTTGCTCGAACACGAGGTCGACCTGGTCTTGCTGGATGTGCAGATGCCCGAGATGGACGGCTTCGAAGTCGCCCGCCTGATGCGCGGCAGCCAGCGCACGCGGCTGACGCCGATCATCTTCCTCACCGCCAACGAGCAGTCCGACGCCGCCGTGCTCAAGGGCTATGCCAGCGGCGCGGTGGATTACCTGTTCAAACCCTTCGACCCGCAGATTCTCAAGCCCAAGGTCCAGGCATTGCTGGAGCAGCAGCGCAACCGACGCATGCTGCAGCGCCTGACCCGTGAGCTGGAGTCGGCGCGGGCGTTCAATGCCTCGATCCTGGAGAACGCCGCCGAGGGCATCCTGGTGGTGGACGAGTCGGGCACCATCGGCTTCGCCAACCCGGCCATCTCGCGCCTGCTCGATGCTCCGGTGGACCGACTGCGGGGCGCTCACGTGCTGGATCTGATCCAGCTGCCCTGCGCCAACCTATGGCATGAGTCGGATTTCTATCAGGCTTACCTGGGACGGCAGATCTTCCGCGTCCACGATGCCCAGTTGCGCACCCTCGGCGGCGAGCTGGTGCCGGTGGCGCTGTCCTGCGCGCCTTTGCCGGCCGAGCAGAAATCCATGGTGGTGACGGTGCTGGACATGTCGGTGGTGCATAGCCTGCACCAGCAGCTGGAGTATCAGGCGGTGACCGATCCATTGACCGGCCTGCTCAATCGCCGTGGTTTCTACCAGGCCGCCGAAAGCGTGCTGTTGCGCAGCGAGCATTCGGACAAGGCCCAGGCCCTGATGTACATGGACCTGGACGGTTTCAAACGGATCAACGACCTGCTCGGCCACGAGGCGGGCGACAAGGTACTGCGCTGGGTGGCCGACCAGCTCAGGGAGTGCCTGGGCAGCGAGGCGCTGCTGGCGCGCATGGGCGGTGACGAGTTCACCGCCCTGTTCGATGGATTGCCCTACCCCGAGCAGGCGGGACGTCATGCCGAGACGCTGCTGGGGCGGATGTCGAGCTTTCAGCAAGTGGATGGCCTGGAGGTCAACCTGGGGGTGAGCATCGGCATCGCCACGTATCCCGATTGCGGCGCCACCGTGGAAGGCCTGCTGCGTGCCGCGGACGTGGCGATGTATGCGGCCAAGCAAGCCGGCCGGCAGCAGTACCGGTTCTACGATCAGGAGCTCAATGGCCGGGCCCGCTCGCGGTTGATGCTGGAGGACAGCGTGCGCGCGGCGATCGAGCAGAACGACTTCACCTTGGTCTACCAGCCTCAGGTAGCGTTCGCCGATGGCCGATTGCGTGGCTTCGAGGCGTTGTTGCGTTGGCAGCACCCGAGTGTCGGCGATGTGCCGCCGGGGTTGTTCATCCCCTTGCTGGAGGAGGCGCACCTGATCAATCGCCTGGCCAGCTGGATCTACCGCAAGGGCGCCGCGCAGCGCAGGACCTGGGCTGAACGCTTCGCTCCCCAGGTGGTGCTGGGTATCAGCCTGAGCCGTGCCCAGTTCACCATGCCCGGGCTGGTCGACGAGCTGGCGCGGGTGATCGATGAACATCAGCTGCAGCCGACCCAGCTGGAAGTGGAGGTGGCCGAGACCTCGCTGATGTACAACATCGACGCGGCGGTGAAGCAACTGCACCGGCTGCGGGGGTTGGGCATCCGCGTGGCGCTGGACGACTTCGGCGCCGGCGACTGCTCGCTGCGCATGTTGCGCGACCTGCCCATCGACACGCTCAAGCTCGACCGCCATCTGGTGGCTCGCCTGCCGGATTGCGCGGCGGACATTGCCCTGACACGCAGTGTGCTCGATCTGTGCGCGGCCTACGATATCACCGTGATCGCCGAAGGCGTGGAGACCCAGGCCCAGGCCGAATGGCTCAAGCGCAGCGGTTGCGCCTATGTGCAGGGCTTCCTGGTCGCCCGGCCGATGACTGCCGTCGACGCCGGCCGCTTCCCGGTGGTTTTCCCTTGGGCGAGCTGATTGGCTAAACTCGCGTTTCCTTGTGCCGATCTGCCTGCCATGACCGCCTTACGCTACTTGCAAGCCTACCCACCGCACCTGCAGGAGCAGGTGCGTCAGATGATCGCCAACCAGCGTCTGGGCGACTATCTGCGCCAGCGCTATCCCGAGCGCCATGCGGTGCAGAGCGACAAGGCGCTCTACACCTATGCTCAGGACCTCAAGCAGCAGTTCCTGCGCAGTGCGCCGCCACTGGACAAGGTGCTGTTCGACAACCGCCTGGACCTTACCCACCGGGCCCTTGGCCTGAACACGGCGGTGTCGCGAGTGCAGGGCGGCAATCTCAAGGCGAAGAAGGAAATCCGCGTCGCCTCGCTGTTCAAGGATGCCGCGCCGCAGTTCCTGCGCATGATCGTGGTGCACGAGCTGGCGCACCTGAGAGAGCGCGATCACAGCAAAGCTTTCTACCAGCTCTGCCAGCACATGGAGCCGGACTACCATCAACTGGAATTCGACCTGCGCGTCTACCTGACCTATCGGGAGCTGCCGGGCAACACCTGAGGGACAAGCACCCCATGACCACGGAAGTGAGCAAGACCCGCAGCAGCTTCTACCGCCGCCTGTACGTGGCCTGGCTGATCGACAGCCAGACCGCCACCAGCGTGCCGGCGCTGATGGAGGCCACCGGCATGCCCCGACGCACGGCGCAGGACACCATCGCTGCGCTGGCCGACCTGGATATCGTCTGCGAGTTCGAGCAGCAGGCCGGGGCGCGCAACCACGCCGGGCATTACCGCATTCGCGACTGGGGGGCGATCGACAAGCAGTGGATCATCCAGCACCTGCGCCAGTTGCGCGAAGTGTTGGGCTACCCCTAGTTCCCTGTAGGAGCGGGCTTGCCCCGCGATGGGGCGCACAGCGCCCCCGGCAATTTCAGCTTTTACGCATGCCGATGTGCGCAATATCGTCCTCGAGGTATTGCTCGCCGACCGCTGCGAAACCATGCCGAGCGTAGAACCCCTGCAAATGCGCCTGGGCCGACAGGTAGATCGCGACGCCAGGCCAGCAATGCCCTGCGGCCTCCAGCCCTTTCAGCAGCAGCGGGTGGCCCAGTTTCATGTCGCGAGCCTCGGGGGACGTCACCACCCGGCCAATGACGACTTCACCGTCCTGCGATTGCGGATCGAGCAAGCGCAGGTAGGCCACCAGTCGATCACCGTCCCAGCCCATCAGGTGCAAGGTATCGCCGCACAGGTCCTGCCCGTCGACTTCCTGATACGGGCAGCGCTGCTCGACCACGAACACCTCGGTGCGCAGTTGCAAGATGGCGTAGAGTTGTTGCTTGTCGAGGTCGCTGTGGTGCTTGCAGATCCATTCGATGGACATGAGTTTCGGCTCCTGGAATTGGCGGTCGATCATCGCAAATCCCGCCATCGAGAACGAGGCCGACCTTGCAACGAAACGTTAGGCCAAAATAGAGGCACATTGACATTATTGTCCGCTGTCGCCGGCAGGCAGCTTGTGTAATCTGCGGAGTCTGTTGCTAGTAGAGATCGCCAGTCATCAGCGTGGGACCCCAACTGCGAAAGGATTTGAGCATGCGGCCACTGCTTTGCGTTCTTGGATTGCTGGGACTGCTGTGCGCGGGACCGGCCCTGGCCCACGGCAAGTTGCGGCTGGTGGCCGACAGCTGGCCGCCGTTCACCGATACCGGCATGCCGGGCGGCGGCCTGGCCACCAGTATCGTCACCACCGCGCTGACCCGCGCCGGCTACACCGTCGAATTCGAAGAGGTGCCTTGGGCCAGGGCCCTGATGGGGGTGGGCGAGGGGCGCTACGATGTATTGATCAACGCCTGGTACAACGATGAGCGCAAACGGATCGGGCTGTTCTCCTCGGCTTACCTGGTCAATCGCATTCGCCTGCTCAAGCGCCAAGGCGAGCCATTCTCCTACCAGCGCCAGTCCGACCTTTACCCCTACACCATCGCCGTGGTGCGCGATTACGCCTACTCGCCGGCGTTCGACAGCGACGAGCGGCTGAACAAGGTGCTGGTGCGCAATTTCTCCTCGGCGGTACGCATGCTGGCGGCCGGGCGGGTGAACCTGGCGGTGGAGGACGAGTACGTGGCGCGCTACAACCTGCAGCGTGAGCCACAGGAGGTGCGTGAGGGGGTGGCCTTCGTCGATCCGCCACTGAGCGAGAACAGCCTGCACATACTGGTCAGTCTCAAGCACCCGGAACACCGCAAGATCGTGGCCCGTTTCGAGAAGGCCATCGCCACGATGAAGGCCGATGGCAGCTACGACCGTCTGTTGCGTCAGCATGGGTTTTGACGCTGGCGCCTTCGCGGGTAAACCCGCTCCCAGGGTGACGCGTCAGTTTGAAAATTTGAGCAAGACAGTTGCTCCCACAGGGATCGGTGCCAGGCCCGTGGGAACGGGTTTATCCGCGAAGGCGTTGAAGCTCACGCCGGCTCGGCTTCCTTGATCAGATGCCCGGCCAAGGTGCGCAACGGCCCCAGCTGACGGCAGATCAGCGCCAGTTGCGTCTGCACCAGCCGCTGGTGCTCGTCCAGTTCTTCGGGCATTTGTTCCAGGGCATTGGCCAGTGCTTCCTCGGCATCGCTGTGGATCGCCACCGGCAAGCGGGCGGCCAGGCCGTTGGCGATTTCGTCCAGGCTCGTGGCCAGGGTCTTGCCGGCGCCGTCGATCAACTGCTCGTGGACCTCGCTCGGCAATGCCGTGTCGCGGTGCGCGCCCAACCCGGACAGGTAGCTGAGCAAGGTGTGCGACAGCACCAGGAAGCGGAAGCCGACATCGGCCTCCTTGCGGAAGTGTCCGGGCTCCATCAGCATGTTGGCCAAGGTGGCGGACAGTGCCGCGTCGGCGTTGTGCGCATTGCGCCGGGCCAGGCGGTAGGCCAGGTCGTCGCGCTTGCCATGGGCGTACTGCTGCATGATCTGGCGCAGGTACTCGCTGGCGCAGGCCAGGGTGTTGGCCAGTACCCTGTTCAGCCGCCGTCCCTGCCAGTCGGGCAGGAACAGGAACACCGCGAGGATGGCGATCAGACTGCCGACCAGGGTGTCGAACAGGCGCGGCAGGAACAGGCCGTAGCCATCGCCGATCTGGTTGAAGCAGAACAGCACCATCAGGGTGATCGCCGCCGTGGCCAGGGTGTAGCGAGTGGTGCGGTTGACGAAGAACACCACGCCGGCGATCACCGCGAAGGTCGACTGGATCAATGGATTGGGGAACAGGTCGAACAGCGCCCAGCCCACGGTCAGGCCGATGGCGGTGCCGATGATCCGCTGCACCAGCTTGCGCCGGGTGGCACCGTAGCTGGGTTGGCAGACGAACAAGGTGGTGAGGATGATCCAGTAGCCTTGCTTCGGGTGGATCAGGTGCACCATGCCATAGCCCACCACCAGCGCCAGCGGCAGGCGCAGGGCGTGGCGGAACAGCAGCGAGGTGGGCGTGAGCTGGGTGCGCAGGCGTTTCCACACATCCTTGATGTTGTGCGGCGAGCGATCGAGCAGGCTGCTGTCGCTGGTGTCCGCCAGGCTGTCGGGGTTGCTGGCGGCGCTCAGCAGCCGGTCCAGCGTGGCCAGGTTGGCCGCCAGCGCGCGCAACGAGCGCAGCAGGCCGCGCCAGGCGGGGTTGTTCTGGCCGCGCAGGTGCTCCAGCGAGGCGTTGAGGTCTTCCAGGGCCTCGGGGTAGCCGCTGGCCAGCACGAACGGCTGGCGCAGGCGAATCGAGCGCGCCAGCTCCTGGCAGGAGGATCCCTGTTTGCGCAGCAGGCGCTGGCAGCGGAACATCACGTCGCTGTGAAAGAAGGCGTCGGTCAGTGCGTTGTAGGGGTAGTGCGAGGCGCTGACCCGCTCGTGGATGTCCTGGGCCAGGAAGTACAGTTTCAGGTAGCGGCTGACCTTGGAGTTGGGCTGGCTGTTGCCGACCCGGTGCAGGATGATTTCCTTGGCGGCGTTGAGCGCGGCCACCACCTTGCCATTCTGCTTGGCCAGTTCCAGGCGTGTGGCCTCGACATCGAGGGTGCGCACCGGCTCGAACAGGCTGGCCTTGAGCTTGAGGTAGCTGCCCAGCTCGAAGAACAGCCTGGCCAGGCTCTGCTGCACCGGTTGGTTGGAGAACAGCGCCTGCCACAGCACCGACAGCAGGCCGTACCAGGCGGCGCCCGCCACCAGCAGCAAGGGTTCGTGCCAGAAGTCGCTGACCTCGCCGCCGCGCTGGTCCACGCCGATCATGGTGTAGACCGAGAGGATCAGCGTGGCCGAGGCGATCGCGCCATAGCGTTCGCCCAGCGCGCCGAGCATGGTCAGCGAGAACGCCGCCAGGGCCAGGGCGATGACGAAGATCCAGGGGTAGGGGAACAGCAGCTCCACCGACAGCGCGGCGATGGCGAAACACACCAGGGTGACGGCCAGGGCGCTCAAGCGACCCTGCCAGCCATCGTCGGTCTCGGCCAGGGCGCTGGCGATGATGCCGAGGAACAACGGGATGAGCAGGCTCATCTCGTTCTGGTACCAGCACCAGGCCATGCTGCCGGTGAGGGCGATGGTCACGCGGATGGCATAGCTGAACTTGTCTTGGCCCCACAGGCGACGCAATGAATGGCGGAACGAGCTCGATGACATGATGGCCTGCTGGGCAGTATTCGAAAAAGAATCTCTGGGGCCTCATCGCGGGGCAAGCCCGCTCCCACGAGCCGAATTGGCCTTCGTGGGAGCGGGCTTGCCCCGCGATGGTTTTTCACCCTTCGCAGCGATGGACCAGCAAGAAGCGTTCCGTGCTGCTGAATGGATTCTACTCTACACGAACTGTGCCGCCGCGTTGGCCGAAGCCCAGGCCCACTGGAAGTTGAAACCGCCCAGGTGCCCGCTCACGTCCAGCACCTCGCCGATGAAGTACAGCCCGGGGCTCTTCAGCGATTCCATGGTCTTGGACGACACCTCGCGGGTATCGACGCCACCCAGGGTCACCTCAGCGGTGCGATAGCCCTCGGTACCGGCCGGGATCACCTGCCAGGCCGCCAGTTTTTCGGCGATCTGGGTCAATTCCGCCGGGGTGTACTGCTTCAGCGGTTTCGAAACGAACCACTGCTCGGCCAGCAGGTTGGCCAGCTTGCGGGTGAACACCTCGCCCAGCACGGTCTTCAGTTCGCTGTTGGGGCGTTCGACTTGCTGGCCCTGCAGCCACTCCAGCGCGTCGCGATCAGGCAGCAGGTTGATCTCCACCGTGTCGCCGGCTTCCCAGAACGACGAGATCTGCAGGATCGCCGGGCCGCTCAGGCCGCGGTGGGTGAACAGCAGGTTCTCGCGGAAACTTGTGCCATTGCAGCTGGCGACGCAGTCCAGCGAGGTGCCCGACAACTCGGTGCACAGTGCCTTGAGCTGGGGCTCGGTGATGGTGAACGGCACCAGCCCGGCGCGGGTCGGCAGCAGCTCATGGCCGAACTGGCGGGCGACCTGGTAGCCAAAGCCGGTGGCGCCCAGGGTCGGGATCGAAAGGCCGCCGGTGGCGATCACCAGCGACTGGCAGGCGAACGGGCCGGCGCTGGTCTGCAGGGTGTAGCCGCCTTCGGTCTTGTCGATGCGCTCGATGCTGGTGTTCATGCGCAGCTCGGCGCCGGCCTCGTCGCATTCGGCCAGGAGCATGTCGAGGATGTCGCTGGACTTGTTGTCGCAGAACAGCTGGCCGAGCTTCTTCTCGTGGTACGGCACGCCGTGCTTGCACACCAGCTCGATGAAGTCCCACTGGGTGTAGCGGGCCAGCGCCGACTTGCAGAAGTGCGGGTTGTGCGAGAGGAAGTTGGCCGGCTCGGTGTACATGTTGGTGAAGTTGCAGCGCCCGCCGCCGGACATGAGGATCTTCTTGCCCGGTTTGTTGGCGTGGTCGAGCAGCAGTACCCGGCGCCCACGGCGGGCGCTGAGCTGGGCGCACATCAGGCCGGCGGCGCCGGCGCCGAGGATGATCACGTCGGTGGAGTGCACGTGGGTGAACCTTTGCAATTGGAGTTGAGTGTCAGGGCAGCGTGGGAGCGGGCTTGCCCCGCGATGGCGCCAGCAGGGGCAACATCATTGCCTGGCCTGACGCTATCGCGGGGCAAGCCCGCTCCCACGGGAACTGTCCAGGACCTAGATAATTCGGACTTTCAGGGCACGCCCCTTGATCTTGCCGCTGTTCAGCCGCTGCATGGCCTGCTTGGCCACTGCCCGCTCCACGGCCACGAACGCCACGAAATCGAAGATGGCGATCTTGCCCACCTGCTTGCCCGGCAGCCCGGCATCGCCGGTCAGCGCGCCGAGGATGTCACCCGGGCGCAGCTTGTCCTTGCGCCCGGCGCCGATGCACAGGGTGGTCATCGGCGGCAGCAGCGGCTCGCCGCCCTTGCTCTTGAGGTTGTCCAGCTGTTCCCAGCGCAGCGGCTTGTTCTGCAGGTCCTCGATGGCCTGGGCGCGGTGACCTTCGGCCGGGGCCACCAGGCTGATCGCCACGCCTTTCTCGCCGGCACGGCCGGTACGGCCGACACGGTGTACATGGATCTCGGCGTCACGGGCCAGCTCGACGTTGATCACCAGGTCCAGGCCGTCGATGTCCAGGCCGCGGGCGGCCACATCGGTGGCCACCAGCACAGAGCTGCTGCGGTTGGCGAACATGGTCAGCACCTGGTCGCGATCGCGCTGCTCCAGGTCACCGTGCAGGGCCTGGGCGACGATGCCCTTGGCGGTCAGGTGGGTGACCAGGTCCTCGCACTGCTGCTTGGTGAAGCAGAACGCCACGCAGGACTGCGGACGGTAGTGGCCGAGCACGCGGGTCACCGCTTCCAGGCGCTGCTGCGGGTCGATCTCGATGAAGCGCTGTTCGATCTGGCTGTCGCTGTGCAGCGCCTCGACCTTGACCTGCTGCGGCTGGCGCATGAAGTCCTTGGCCAGTTGCTCGATGCCGGCCGGGTAGGTGGCGGAGAACAGCAGGGTCTGGCGGCGCGACGGGGTCTTGCCGATGATGCTGGCGATGGCGTCGAAGAAGCCCATGTCGAGCATGCGGTCGGCTTCGTCCAGGACCAGGGTGTTGAGACCGTCGAGCACCAGGGTGCCTTTGTCCAGGTGTTGCTGGATGCGCCCCGGGGTGCCGACGATGATGTGCGCGCCGTGTTCCAGCGAGGCGATCTGCGGGCCGAGCGAGACGCCGCCGCACAGGGTGAGGATCTTGATGTTGTCCTCGGCGCGGGCCAGGCGGCGCAGCTCCTTGGCCACCTGGTCGGCCAGTTCGCGGGTCGGGCACAGCACCAGGGCCTGGCAGCCGAAGTAGCGCGGGTTGATCGGGTTGAGCAGGCCGATGCCGAAGGCGGCGGTCTTGCCGCTACCGGTCTTGGCCTGGGCGATCAGGTCCTGGCCCTTGAGAATGACCGGCAGGCTCTGGGCCTGGATTGGTGTCATCGAGGCGTAGCCCAGGGCGTCCAGGTTGGCCAGCATGGCGGCGGACAGCGGTAGGGTGGCAAAAGCGGTGGTTTCAACGGTCACGAGGCGGGCCTGCGGCTGGAGCGAAAAATGTCGCACAGTCTACCAGCCTCATGGCCATTCGCCCTACGACTCGACGTGCTCTTCCGGACGACGAGCGCGCCTTCCGTCTGTCGGCGCCAGTTGCAGGAAGATCGCCGCCGCCAGCATGGCCATCACGCCGATGGTGACGAAGGTCAGCTGGAAGGCGCCCAGGGTGCTCTGCACACCATCGCCGCTGCCGGCCGCGGTGAAGCCGCCGAGCAAGGCGCCGGCGCAGGCCACGCCCAGGCTCAGCGACAGTTGCGCGACCACCGACAGCAGGCTGTTGCCGCTGCTGGCGCTGGCGTCGTCGAGGTCGATCAGGGTCACCGTGTTCATCGCGGTGAACTGCATCGAGTTGACCGCCCCCAGCAGCGCCAGTTGCACCAGCAGCACGGCATAGGGCGTCTGCTCGTCGACCAGCCCCAGGCTGGCCAGCAGCAGGCCCAGCAGCAGGGTGTTGCCGGTCAGCACGATGCGGTAGCCCAGGCGTTCGATCAGTGGCCGGGCGACGGACTTGGCGAGCATCGCCGCCGCCGCCAGCGGGATCATGCTCATGCCTGCCTGGGCCGGCGAATAGCCCAGCGCCACCTGGAGCAGCAACGGCACCAGGAAGGGCAGGGCGCCGCTGCCCAGGCGGGCGAACAGGTTGCCGAGGATGCCGATGGCAAAGGTCCGTACGCGGAACAGCGAGGGCGAGAACAGCGGCTCCGGGTCACGCCCGGCGCGCAGCCAGTAGGCGGCCAGGCAGGCCATGCCGGCGAACAGCAACAGCATCACCCGCAGGTGCGGCAGGTGCAGTTCGCCCAGGCCCTCCATGGCGATGGTGATCAGCACCATCGCCGCGCCGAACAGCAGGAAGCCCGGGCCATCGAAGCTGGTGCGTTCGGCGCCGCGCAGGTCGGGGATGAACTTCCACACGGCGTAGCAGCCCAGTGCCCCCACCGGCAGGTTGATCAGGAAGATCCAGTGCCAGCTGAGGATCTCCACCAGCCAGCCGCCCAGGGTCGGACCCAGCAGCGGGCCGAGCAGGCCGGGGATGGTGATGAAGCTCATGATCCGCACCAGCTCCGAGCGCGGGTAGGCGCGCAGCACCACCAGGCGCCCGACCGGCAGCATCAGCGCGCCGCCCAGGCCCTGGATGACCCGGGCGAGGATCAGGAAACCGAGGCTGTTGGCCATGGCGCACAACAGCGAGCCGAAGCTGAACAGCAGGATGGCGCTGAAGAAGATGCGCTTGGTGCCGAAACGATCGGCGATCCAGCCCGAGGCCGGGATCAGCAGGGCCACGGTGAGCATGTAGGCGATGATCACCCCCTGCATGCGCAGTGGGTCCTCGGCCAGGGAGCGGGCCATGGCCGGCAGCGCGGTGTTGAGGATGGTGCCGTCGAGCGACTGCATGAAGAAGGCGATGGCCACCACCCAGGGGATCCAGCGGGCGGTGACGGGGTCCAGCGGGGCACGGTCGGGCATGAGAAACCTCAGGCGAGTGTGGGGCCCATTGTGGGAGTGGCTTGCGGGAGCCAGTGCGTGGGAGCGGGCTTGCCCCGCGATGCCGCTATCGCGGGGCAAGCCCGCTCCCACGCATGTTACAAGGTGAGGGTCAGGCCTTTGACCAACGCCCCCGGCAGATGACTCGACCCGGTGCTGCGCTGCCCGTAGGTGCTGGTCGAGAGGATCATCTCGCGCTCCTGGGTCAGGTCTTCGAGCTGGCTGCCCAGCAGGTTGTACAGGCTGTCGTCGAAGCGCATGGTGCTTACCGGCCCCTGAATTTGCCCATTTTCCACCCAGAACGTGGCGAAGCGGGTCAGCCCGGTCATGCGCGCCGCGGGCAGGTCCGAATAGTTCAGGTACCACAGGTTGCTGATGTACAGGCCGGTGCCCAGGCGCTCAAGAACCTCTTCGCCGGGCAGGTTACCCGGCGCCAGGCTTAGCGCGCACGGCGACTCATGGCTGTCGGCGCCATTGGATTCCTGGGCGAATTCGGCGGCGCTGCGGGCGCTTACCAGCCGCTCCAGCGCCCTACCTTCACCGATCAGCAGCAGGTCGCGACGGGGCGAGCCCTCGTCGGAGAACGCCGGGCTCAGCGAGCCGCTGACCTGCTCGCTGAAGCTCACCTGTGGGCTCAGTTGCGCGTCGCCGTTGTACAGGCGCTGCAGCGGGCTGTTGCCCGTGGCCAGGGCCTGGGCGGAGAAACCGCCCCAGCACAGCATCCCGGCGATCTCGTCCATCGCCGCCGGCGCCAGGTAGGCTCGGTAGCTGCCGGGCTTGAGGGTGATGGCCGGGCGTCCCAGGTACGCCAGCTGTTCGCGGGCCTGGCGCAGGCGCGCGGCGAAGGTCTCGCCGCTCCAGGCCTGCCCGGCATAGTTGGCCTTGACCGCCTGGCCATTGGCGTGGAACAGGCTCCAGTCGAAGTTGAAACTGTTGGCCTGGTGCCAGCCGAAGGCCCCGAAGGAACTGGCGAAGCCTCGGCAGATGGGGCCGGCGGCATAGATGCCGACCAGGTCCAGGTCACCGGCTTCGCGCTCGACCAGGGCCAGCACCTCGTCCAGCTCGGGCAAGGGCTGCTCCAGCAGGCTATGGCTGTGCCAGGCGCTGTCGTCGAGGTTCAGGTAGGGATCCACCGCCAGCAATGGCAAGGTCTGGCGCAACTGCGCCAGGGCGTCGTGCAGACGCCGCTGGTCGAGCTCGGGATCGTCGCCCAGGGTGATCTGCTGCTCGGCCTGGCGCCCTTCGCGCACCAGTCGCAGGTGCACGCTGGCCTGGCTGACCAGCCCGGCCTGGCGCACCTTGGCATGGTTGAAGCGCACGAACTGCGAATGCTCGGCGTTGTAGCCGAGGGTGAACTGCTCGCCCGGCTGCACGGCGGCGTTCAGGCTGTCGAGCAGGTTTTCGAAACGTTGCTGGTACAGGGTGCTCATCAGGCGTCTCCCCCGAATACGTCGATCTGGCGGAACACGCAGGCCGGCGAGGCATGGCCGACACGCACCACCTGGTTGGGCTCGCCCTTGCCGCAGTTGGGCGTGCCGAGCACCTGGAAGGTGCTGCTGTCGCCCACGGCCGAGAGGTTGCGCCAGAAGTCGGCGGATATGCCCCGGTAGTTCGGGTTCTTCACCACGCCCTTGAGTTCGCCGTTTTCGATCAACTGCCCCCACTCGCAACCGAACTGGAACTTGTTGCGCGCATCGTCGATGGACCAGGAGCGGTTGGTGCGCATCAGGATGCCGTGCTCGATGCCGCTGACCAGTTTTTCGAACGATTGGTCGCCCGGCTCGATGTTGAGGTTGGCCATGCGGTCGATCGGCGCCCGGTTCCAGCCGCAGGCGCGGCTGTTGGCGACGCCGTCCAGGCCCGAGCGCAGCTGCGACAGCGCGCCGCCGAGGGGGCGCACCAGCAGGCCGTCGCGGATCAGGAACTGCTTGCTGGCCGGGGTGCCGTCGTCATCGAAGCTGTAGCTGGCCAGTTCCTCGCGGAGGGTCGGGTCGAAGGTCACGTTGAGCAGCTTCGAGCCGTACTGCAGATGGCCGAAGTCGCTGGCTTTGACGAAGCTGGTGCCGGCGTAGTTGCGTTCGTCGCCGAGGATGCGGTCCAGCTCCAGCGGGTGGCCGATGGACTCGTGGATCTGCAGCATCATCTGGTCGGGCATCAGCAGCAGGTCGCGCCGGCCGCTTGGAGTATTCGGTGCCAGCAGCAGTTGCAGCGCCTCGTCGGCCACCCGGCGGGCCGCGCCGACCAGGCCACAGCGCTCGATCACCTCGAAACCGCCCTGCTGGCCGAAGTTCTCCCGGCCCAGGCTACGGCTCTGGCTGTCCTGTCCGTCGCTGGCGGTGACGCCCAGGCCCGGGTAGACGAAGCGTTGGGCATGGCGCAGCTCGGCGCCGGCGGAGTTCAGGTAGGTCTGCTCGACCACGCTGATGCCCAGGCTGGCCTGCCAGTCCACCAGGCGCTCGTCCTTGGGCACGCTGGCCGATTCGGCGGCCAGCAGGTCGAGGCAGTCGGCGAGGTTGGGCAGGGGCTGTTCGAAGTTGGGCGAGACATGGTCGTGGCGCCCGTCCGGGGCTGGCTGGCCGCTCAGGTCGAGCAGGCTGCTGGCCTTGATCCGCCGGGCCAGCGCTTCGGCCTGTTCCAGGGCGCGTTGCAGCCCGGCCTGGGACAGGTCGGCCGTGGCCGCGTAGGCCTCCACGCCATCGACCCGCACGGTGAGCATGGCGCCTTCGTCCTGGCTGAAGAAGGGCGGCTCGGCGACGTTGCGCCGAACCGACAGTGACTGGTGCGATTGCTTCACATGGCGAAGCGAGAACAGTTCGGCCGTGCTGCGCAGCGCGGCAAAACGCTGGCGCAGCAGGGTGCTGGAGTCGAACATCGGAAACCTCCGTGTGTGCGGTGGTTCCCCCTAGAACCACCCCTCTTGCATCGCGAGGCAGGTGTCGTCGCGGGCCTCGAGCAAAGCGAGGTCATTATGGCAGCCCGGCACTTCCCAGGTGAGGAAATAACGCGCGGCCTGGAGTTTGCCCTGGTAGAAGTCGCGGTCGCTGCCCTTGAGCAGGCCGACCTCGGCATGAATGGCCTGCTCCAGCCAGCGCCAGCCGATCACACAGTGGCCGAACACCTTGAGGTACAGCGCCGAGTTGGCCAGCGCGCCGGCGACCTTGCCGGCGGCCAGGCCGCCGAGCAGGGCGAGGGTCACGCTCTGCAGGCGGTTGACCAGCTGCTCCAGGGGCTGGCGCAATGGATCGAGGTTCGGGTGATGGCTGGCGCGCTCGCAGGTGCCGGCGATCAGGCGGATCAGTTGCTTGAGCCCGGCGCCGTTGTTCTGCGCCAGCTTGCGCCCGAGCAGGTCGAGGGACTGGATGCCCTCGGTGCCTTCGTGGATCGGGTTGAGGCGGTTGTCGCGGTAGTACTGCTCGACCGGGTACTCACGGGTGTAGCCGTGGCCGCCAAGGATCTGGATCGCCAGTTCGTTGGCTTTCAGGCAGAACGCCGAGGGCCAGGAC
Source organism: Pseudomonas sp. microsymbiont 2 (assembly GCF_054788395.1). NCBI lineage: Bacteria > Pseudomonadati > Pseudomonadota > Gammaproteobacteria > Pseudomonadales > Pseudomonadaceae > Pseudomonas > Pseudomonas sp. microsymbiont 2. Next base: position 5,299,326 of record NZ_CM139112.1, on the reverse strand, counting down.
TTGACGATGGGGGTGAGCAGGTCGAGCAGTTCCAGGGCTTGCCGGCGAGCCTCCGCATCCGCGGCGGTGTGGGTGTCATCGAACAGCCGGGCCGCGTACAGGCCCAGGTCGAAAGCCCCCTCCACGTAGGCCTTCTGTGCCAGCAACATGCGCTTCACATCGCTGTGCTCGATGATCGGTACGGCGGGGCTGTGCGGGTCCTTGTTGTCCGGCAATCGGCCCTGTGGACGTTGGCGGGCGTAGTCCAGGGAATAGAGGTAACCGGCGTAGCCCAGCATCACCGCGCCCATGCCGACGCCGATGCGCGCCTCGTTCATCATCTGGAACATGCAGGCCAGACCCTGGTGCGGCTGGCCCACCAGGTAGCCGACGCACTGGCCGTTGTCACCGAAGTTCAGCGCGGTGGAGGTGGTGCCGCGCCAGCCCATCTTGTGGAACAGTCCGGCCAGCAGTACATCGTTGCGCGGCCCCAGGCTGCCGTCGGCGTTGACCAGGTACTTGGGCACGATGAACAGCGAGATGCCCTTCACCCCGGGCGGCGCGTCCGGCAGCTTGGCCAGGACCATGTGCACGATGTTCTCCGAAAGCTCGTGGTCGCCGCCGGAGATGAAGATCTTGTTGCCCTTGAGCCGGTAGGTGCCATCGCCTGCGGGTTCGGCGCGGGTGCGGATGTCGGCCAGGGACGAGCCGGCATGGGGTTCGGTCAGGGCCATGGTGCCGAAGTAGCGGCCCTCGATCATCGGTTGCAGGAATAGACGTTGCTGTTCGTCGCTGCCGAAGCTCTCGATCAGGTTGGCCGCGCCCATGGTTAGGAACGGGTAGGCCGTGGTACCGGCGTTGGCCGCCTGGAAGTGGGCGAAGCAGGCTTGCGACACCAGGCTGGGTAGCTGCATGCCGCCGACGTCGAAGTCGCGGTTGGCGTTGAGGAAGCCCGCTTCGAGGAAGGCGTCGACCGCAGGCTTCACTTCCGGGATCAGCTCGGCGCGGCCGTCCACGTAGCGCGGCTCGTTTTCGTCGCCCTTGCGGTTGTGCGGGGCGAAGTACTTTTCGGCAATGGTGCGGGCAGTGGTCAGCGCCGCGTCGAAGGTCTCGCGGCTGTGCTCGGCGAAGCGCGGGCGCTGGGTCAGGGCCTCGGCGTCGAGGACTTCGTAGAGTTCGAAGGCGAGGTTGCGGCTGCTGAGGAGTTGCTCGGACATGGCGGCATTCCTGGTTCGGGATGCAGCGAGTCTAGGCAAGGTGATGGGGCAGGGGACAGGTTAATTGGTTTGGGTGATATGGGGGCAGAAGTTGCCATCGCCCAGGCCTCCTTGGGCTGCGCCGGGCGCTGTGGACGTGGGTGTTACCCGTCGCAAAGCCTTGTCACGCAATTGCGCTTATATCGATATCGATATAGTTTTATCTTTGCCGCTCATGGAGAGCTTACGCCTCCGGTATGGACAAGCCAGGCGAGTGCATTGGCGGGAGCGTGCAGGATGCATGATGGGCAAAAGCCAATCGAATGGTTGGGTAGCAGCAAGCAGGACCTGCGGGACTTTCCGATTGTGGCAAGGCAGCGGGCCGGGTATCAGCTGGAGCTGATCCAGGACGGTGAGGCCCCCTTCGATTGGAAACCAATGGAAAGCGTTGGGCCTGGGACGCGGGAAATCCGCATCAAGTGTCGGGACGGGGCGTTTCGGGTGTTCTATGTCGTGAGTCGACCAGAAGCGGTTTATGTCCTGCACGCGTTTCGCAAGACGACCGAGAAGACGGAAAAGCGCGATATCGATCTGGCGAGAGCGCGATACAAATTGTTGGGCGCCTGCTGAGCTGGAGTCGACAGTGTTTGAACGAGATGGATGCACAGAGGGATTTGCGATGACAAACGAACGCTCCACTTCGGTATGGGATGCGCTGTTCGACTCACCCGAAGAGGCCGAGAACCTGCGGCTTCGGGCGAAGCTGATGAGGGTGTTGACCAGGATTGTCCGGTCCTGGGATCTGCCGCAGAAAGACGCAGCACGGCGACTGCATCTGACTCAGCCACGCTTGAGTGACTTGCTCAATGGCAAGATAGACAAGTTCTCGCTGGATGCATTGGTGAATATCCTGGCGAATGCTGATCTGGAAGTTGAATTCACGGTGAAAAAGAAATCTGCGTGATGGTTGCTTCGCTTTAGTTGCGCGGGCTTTTCCTGATTAGGTGAGGGCTGCCAGGTGTTCGCCGAAAGTTCTTCAGCGCCTATGAGATCGAGCGCCGCCCGCGCGGCGCATCGCGACGCAAGGCCGCTCCTACATCTGTTTCGGGCCAGTCAATCCTGTGCCATTACCTGGTCCGCCTTGTTGGCTCGACACAATTTCAGCGTGGGCGTTGCTGCCGCCCCACATGACTCAAGGCATGCGCCAAGGCGGGCAGCGGTACTGTCACAGGACTCATTGGCCCGAAACAGATGTAGGAGCGGCCTTGCGTCGCGATGCGCCGCGCGGGCGGCGCTCGATCTCACAGGCGCTGCAAGGCTTTCGCCCAGCGCTTGGACGCCCTCATGCGATCGTAGCTTTGGACTTGAAAACGCTGACCCCAAGGGTTACCTCTACCGCGTTTCCTACGCAAATCCCGAGACTTCCCCTATTCCATGTAGTCCATTCCCCAAACATACTTCTGCCCCCTTACAAGCCATTGCGGTGCTCTGGGTTGGTCACTAGTCTCGGGCGGTCGTTGCGAATGCAGCGATCGGCTTTGACAGGCCGCTGAGAACCTTGCGCATGGCTTCCGCGTTATGGCGGTTGTGCGTGGGGCACCTTGTGTGCGCCGGGTTAGGTTCTCTCACCGGTCTGTCAACCCACGTACAGCTGCCACCCTTTTGTTTGACAGCAGATGGTGGTGGCCCATTTTGAGAGAGCCATACCATGCTAAAGATCGTCCCCGATCCACCCCACAACCCTCACTCCCTCGAAGACACCCTCATCCAGGCCACCGAGTACGCCCTGTGCGCCTTGACCGTGGCCCATCATGCCGTGCAGCTCAAACCCAGGTCACCGGCTGCCGTATCGATGATGGCGTCGATGCATGAAATGGAGTCGCTGCGTGTGTTGCTCGAAGCGGCGTTGATCCAGGTGCAGATGTCGGCGCAAGCGCCGACGTTGCATTAAGCCCAATCGCGGGGCAAGCCCGCTCCCACGCCAGAACTCAGTAGGCCTCGGCTGCGTGGGAGCGGGCTTGCCCCGCGATAGCGCCCGCACAGGCACCGACCATTTCAGGGAGAAAAAGCATGACCACAGACAATACCCCCACCACCGTCGGCAAGACCAAGTTCTACCAAGGCGAAGGCATGACCGACCCGCTGTTCTGCATCGAACCCGGCATCCCCTGCCAGCATGCCCGCGACCAGGCCTCGGAGCTGATGGGCTGCGTACGCGACCTGACCATCACCGGGATCATGGAGGAGAAGCCCCAGCTGCTCTGGGCGTCGTATTACCTGAGCGCCCTGGCCAAGGCGCTGATGGATGATGCCGAGCTCGGCATGAAGCATTGAGGGCTGTGCTACCCGTGCCGGCCTCTTCGCGGGCAAGCCCTACGGGGGCTTGAAGTTGATGAAAAACCTGTAGGAGCGGCCTTGTGTCGCGATGGGCTGCAAAGCAGCCCCGGCGATCTTTGCAACAACGCTGAAATCCCGGGGCTGCTGCGCAGCCCTTTCGCGACGCAAGGCCGCTCCTACAAGGACCGTGCCAGGTTGAGAAATCTCGGCAAGACAGTTGCTCCCACAAAAAAGGAGAGCCTGAGCTCTCCTTTTCCGTTCAACGACCGTCAGCGTCAGCCGATGGTCATCAGGCTGGCGTTACCACCTGCCGCCGCGGTGTTAACACTCACCGCCCGCTCGATCACCAGGCGCTCCAGGGCGATCTGGTGATCGCCGCTCGACAGCCCGTGCACGCCGACGATCGCGCCGGCACGCTTGGCCACCTGCTCGCAGACGCCGCGCAGCTGGTCGGAGTGACCGTGGTGGATGACTGCGTCGAACGCCACCTCGTCCTTGCTCCAGTCGGCCACCAGCTTGATCTTCGCTTGCAGCTCCTTCGGCAGACGGCCGCGCACGGTCTTGGCCGGCTCGCCGTCCTGGAACACCGCCGAGCTACCCACGGCCAGTACCGCCGCCAGCTGGGCCAGCAGGTCGGCCTCGTTGTCGGCCAGGCACAGCACGTGTTCGCGTGGCAGCACGCTGTAGGTGTTGCGCTCGCCGGTCGGGCCTGGCAGCACGCGGGTGATGCCGCTCTGCGACTGCTCGGCAAACTGCTCGCACAGCGCGGTCAGGTCGCTCATCTGGCTGCTGGCCGCCCAGGTCGTGAGGGTGGTCAGCGGCTTGAGCTGCTGGTCGCGCAGGGTGGTGTCGGCCTGGCTGCGTGCATCGTCGGCCTGGAAGTGGCGGGCGATGGCGTCGGCCGGGCGGGTCGACAGCAGGCGGTACAGGTACAGCGGGCCGCCGGCTTTCGGGCCGGTGCCCGACAGGCCTTCACCGCCGAACGGCTGCACGCCGACCACGGCACCGACGATGTTGCGGTTGACGTACATGTTGCCGGCGTTGACGTTGTCCACCACCTTGGCGATGGTCTCGTCGATGCGGGTGTGCACGCCCAGGGTCAGGCCGTAGCCGGAGGCGTTGATCTGCTCGATCAGCTGGTCCAGGTCCTTGCGGTTGTAGCGCACCACGTGCAGCACCGGGCCGAAGATTTCGCGCTTGAGCTCGTCGAAGCTTTCCAGTTCGATCAGGGTCGGCATCACGAAGGTGCCGCGCTTGATCTCTTCGCCCTCGGCGATGGCTACCTGGTAGACGGTGCGGCCTTTGTCGCGCATGCCCTGGATGTGCTTCTCGATGCCGGCCTTGGCTTCGGCGTCGATCACCGGGCCGATGTCCACGGACAGACGCTCCGGGTTGCCCAGGCGGCTTTCGGCCATGGCGCCCTTGAGCATTTCGATCACGCGGTCGGCGGAGTCTTCCTGCAGGCACAGCACGCGCAGGGCCGAGCAACGCTGGCCGGCACTGTCGAAGGCCGAGGAGACCACATCGATCACCACCTGCTCGGTCAGCGCCGAGGAGTCGACGATCATGGCGTTCTGGCCGCCGGTTTCGGCGATCAGCGGGATCGGGCGGCCCTGGTTGTCCAGACGGCCGGCGATGTTGCGTTGCAGCAGGCGAGCGACCTCGGTGGAGCCGGTGAACATCACGCCCTTGACGCGCTCGTCACCGACCAGGCCGGCACCGACGGTTTCGCCCTGGCCCGGCAGCAGTTGCAGCACGCCTTCGGGGATGCCGGCTTCCAGCAGCAGGCGCACGGCTTGGGCTGCGACCAGCGGGGTCTGTTCGGCCGGCTTGGCCAGTACCGGGTTGCCGGCGGCGAGGGCCGCGGCCACCTGGCCGGAGAAGATCGCCAGCGGGAAGTTCCACGGGCTGATGCAGACTACCGGACCCAGCGGGCGGCAGCTGTCGTTGCGCAGGTCGTTGCGTGCCTGCACCGCGTAGTAGCGCAGGAAGTCCACGGCCTCGCGCACTTCTGCGATGGCGTTGGCGAAGGTCTTGCCGGCTTCGCGTACCAGCAGGCCCATCAGCGGCTGGATGTCGGCTTCCATCAGGTCGGCGGCGCGCTCGAGGATCGCGGCGCGCTCGGCTGGCGGAGTGGCCTGCCAGATCGGTGCGGCGTTCAGCGCGCACTGGATGGCGTTGTCGACATCAGCGACGGTGGCCTCCTGCACATGACCCACGACATCGCGGTGGTCGGCAGGGTTGAGCACCGGCACGGCCGGCTGCTCGCTGGCGGCGCAGGCCAGCAGCGGGGTGGCTTTCCAGTCGTTGTGGGCGGTGGCCAGCAGGGCGCAGGACAGCGACGCCAGGCGGTGTTCGTTGGCCATGTCGATACCGGCCGAGTTGGCCCGCTCGCTGCCGTACAGTTCGCGCGGCATCGGGATGCGCGGGTGCGGCAGGCCGATGCTGCCTTCCTGGGTGCCCATGCGCTCGATGCTGGCGACCGGGTCGGCGACCAGTTCCTGGATGGAGATCGAGTGGTCGGCGATGCGGTTGACGAACGAGGTGTTGGCGCCGTTTTCCAGCAGGCGGCGGACCAGGTAGGCCAGCAGGGTCTCGTGGGTGCCGACCGGTGCGTACACGCGGCACGGACGGTTCAGCTTGCCCTCGGAAATCTTGCCCACGACTTGCTCGTACAGCGGTTCGCCCATGCCGTGCAGGCACTGGAACTCGTACTGGCCCGGGTAGTAGTTCTGCCCGGCGATGGTGTAGATGGCCGACAGGGTGTGGGCGTTGTGGGTGGCGAACTGCGGGTAGATGGCTTCTGGCACGGCCAGCAGCTTGCGCGCGCAGGCGACATAGGACACGTCGGTGTACACCTTGCGGGTGTAGACCGGATAGCCTTCCAGGCCCTCGACCTGGGCGCGCTTGATTTCGCTGTCCCAGTACGCGCCCTTCACCAGGCGGATCATCAGGCGGTGGCGGCTGCGCTTGGCCAGGTCGATGACGTAGTCGATCACGTACGGGCAGCGCTTCTGGTAGGCCTGGATGACGAAGCCGATACCGTTCCAGCCTGCCAGCGACGGCTCGAAGCACAGGCGCTCGAGCAGGTCCAGCGACAGCTCCAGGCGGTCGGCTTCCTCGGCGTCGATGTTCAGGCCGATGTCGTACTGCTTGGCCAGCAGGGTCAGCGACAGCAGGCGCGGGTACAGCTCGCTCATCACGCGCTCGTACTGGGCGCGGCTGTAGCGCGGGTGCAGGGCCGAGAGCTTGATCGAGATGCCCGGGCCTTCATAGATGCCACGGCCGTGCGAGGCCTTGCCGATCGAGTGGATCGCCTGCTCGTAGGAGGCCAGGTATTTCTGCGCGTCGTGCTCGGTCAGCGCGGCTTCGCCGAGCATGTCGTAGCTATAACGGAAACCCTTGGCTTCGAACTTGCTGGCGTTGGCCAGGGCTTCGGCGATGGTCTCGCCGGTGACGAACTGCTCGCCCATCAGGCGCATGGCCATGTCGACGCCCTTGCGGATCATCGGCTCGCCGCTCTTGCCGATGATGCGGGTGAGCGAGGAGGTCAGGCCGGATTCGTTATGGGTGCTGACCAGCTTGCCGGTCAGCAGCAGGCCCCAGGTGGCGGCGTTGACGAACAGCGACGGGCTGTTGCCCAGGTGCGGCTGCCAGTTGCCGGTGCTGATCTTGTCGCGGATCAGCGCGTCACGGGTGCCCTTGTCGGGGATGCGCAGCAGGGCCTCGGCCAGGCACATCAGCGCGACGCCTTCTTGCGAGGACAGCGAGAATTCCTGCAGCAGGCCCTGGACGATACCGGCGCGGCCACCGGCGCTCTTCTGGTTGCGCAGCTTGTCGGCCAGGCTTGCGGCCAGCTTGTTGGTGGCTTCGGCCTGGGCGGCCGGCAGGCGCGCCTGCTCCAGCAGCATCGGCACCACTTCCTGCTCGGGGCGGCGGTAGGCGGCGGTGATCGCCGAGCGCAGTACCGACTGCGGCAGGATGCTTTCGGCGAACTCCAGGAAGCACTGGTGGGCGTGGTCGGCGGCGACTTCGCCGGCGTCGTCGCCAGCGGCGGCATGGCCGGTGAGGTCGTTCAGGGTGGCGCCACCCTCGAGCTTCTCGAGATAGTTGAAGATCGCTTGCTTGATCAACCAGTGCGGCGTGCGGTCGATGGACTGCGCAGCTGCTTTGAGTCGCTCACGGGTCGGGTCGTCGAGTTTGACCCCAAGGGTGGTCGTCGCCATTTCTTATCCTCGTTATTGGCCACGAATGTGGCCTAAGCTGGAGGCAAGATTAGCTGTAGGACAATTTGGGTGCAACCGGGTGCAACCCGAAAATGCGATGGTAAAGGTGCAACTCGTCTGAAGGAGATATCCGTACAGCCGAAATGGACGTTCTTGGTGCGTTTTCTTATGTAAAAGGCTGTGTTTGCTCCGAAAAGGAGCAAAAAGTGAGCTTTATCCGAAAATCCACAGCAGGGTGCAACTTGCAAATGAAAAATGGTTGCACCTACTTCATGTTGTTGCATAGGATTCGCCGCCTGGGTGCAACCGTCGTCACGCACGGTGGTCGCAAGAGATAAAAACAAACGCCAGGGCACAACTCATGGGCAACCCACTAACGATCACCTTCGTGGTCTACATTGCGGCAATGGTGCTGATCGGCTTCGCCGCCTATCGCTCCACCAAGAACCTTTCCGACTATATTCTCGGCGGCCGTAGTCTCGGCAGCGTGGTTACCGCGCTTTCCGCCGGCGCATCGGACATGAGCGGCTGGCTGTTGATGGGCCTGCCGGGCGCCATCTACTTCGCGGGCCTTTCCGAGGCCTGGATCGCCATCGGCCTGACCGTCGGCGCCTACCTGAACTGGCTGTTCGTCGCCGGCCGTCTGCGGGTGCAGACCGAGCACAACGGTGACGCTCTGACCCTGCCGGACTACTTCTCCAGCCGCTTCGAAGACCAGACCGGCCTGCTGCGGATCATCTCGGCGATCGTCATCCTGGTGTTCTTCACCATCTACTGCGCTTCCGGCATCGTCGCCGGCGCCCGCCTGTTCGAAAGCACCTTCGGCATGCCGTACGAAACCGCCCTGTGGGCCGGTGCCGCCGCGACCATCGCCTACACCTTCATCGGTGGTTTCCTGGCGGTAAGCTGGACCGATACCGTGCAGGCTTCGCTGATGATCTTCGCGCTGATCCTCACCCCGGTGATCGTGCTGATCTCCACTGGCGGCTTCGACCAGACCTTCGCCGCCATCGACGCGGTGAACCCGGCGCACTTCGACATGTTCAAGGGCGCTACCTTCATCGGCATCATTTCGCTGATGGGCTGGGGCCTGGGCTACTTCGGCCAGCCGCACATCCTGGCGCGCTTCATGGCCGCCGACTCGGTCAAGTCGATCGCCAACGCCCGCCGCATCTCCATGACCTGGATGATCCTGTGCCTGGCCGGTACCTGCGCCGTGGGCTTCTTCGGCATCGCCTACTTCTCGGCGCACCCTGACCTGGCAGGCCCGGTCACCGAGAACCATGAGCGCGTGTTCATCGAACTGGCCAAGATCCTGTTCAACCCATGGATCGCCGGTATCCTGCTGTCGGCCATCCTGGCGGCGGTGATGAGCACCCTGAGCTGCCAGCTGCTGGTGTGCTCCAGCGCCCTGACCGAGGACTTCTACAAGGCCTTCCTGCGCAAGAATGCTTCGCAGAAGGAATTGGTCTGGGTCGGTCGCCTGATGGTCCTGGCCGTCGCGCTGATCGCCATTGCCATGGCATCCAATCCGGAAAACCGCGTGCTGGGCCTGGTGGCCTACGCCTGGGCCGGTTTCGGTGCCGCCTTCGGTCCGGTGGTGCTGATCTCGGTGCTGTGGAAGGGCATGACCCGCAACGGCGCCCTGGCCGGTATCGTGGTCGGCGCGCTGACCGTGATCCTGTGGAAGAACTACGTGGGCCTGGGCCTGTACGAGATCATCCCGGGCTTCCTGTTCGCCAGCATCGCCATCTTCGTGGTGAGCAAGCTGGGCAGCCCGACGAACAGCATGGTTTCGCGTTTTGAAACCGCTGATGCGGCGTATCACGCTGACAAATAACGCCTGTTGAACCGGCGTTGTCCCTATCGCGGGGCAAGCCCGCTCCCACGCGCCCTCGGGCATTTGTGGGAGCGGGCTTGCCCCGCGATGCTTTGTGTCGACTGCAAGGCAAGGTAAACTTGGCGCCCCCGCAGGAGTCCTCATGAACTATCGTCACGCCTTCCACGCCGGCAACCACGCCGACGTCCTCAAGCATATCGTGCTCACCCGCCTCATCGCCCTGATGTCGCGCAAGGAGCAGCCGTTCGCCTACATCGATACTCACGCCGGCCTGGGTCTCTACGACCTGCAAGGCGACCAGGCGAGCCGTACCGGCGAATACCTCGAGGGCGTGGCCCGCCTGTGGAACCGCGACGACCTGCCGGAGGCGACCGTCGACTACCTGCGCATCATCAAGCGCCTGAACCAGGATGGCGAGCTGCGCTACTACCCGGGCTCGCCGGAGTTGGCGCGCCGGCTGATGCGCCAGCAGGACCGTGCCCTGCTCAACGAGAAGCACCCTGAAGATGGGGCGCTGCTCAAGGAGAACATGAAGAAGGATCCGCGAGTCACCGTGCATCTGGGTGAGGGTTGGCATATCGCCCGGGCTCTGCTGCCGGTGCAGGAAAAGCGCGCGATCATGCTGATCGACCCGCCGTTCGAGCAGGCCGACGAGCTCAAGCGCTGCACCGTGGCCATGAAAGAGGCGATCGGTCGCATGCGCCAGACTGTCGCGGCGATCTGGTATCCGATCAAGGATCAGCGCTCGCTGACCCGCTTCTACCAGGACCTGACCAGCACCGGCGCGCCGAAGCTGCTGCGGGTCGAGCTCTACGTGCACCACCAGGACAGCCCGCAGGGTCTGAACGGCTCGGGCCTGGCCATCGCTAACCCACCATGGGGCCTGGAGGATGAGCTCAAGACTCTGCTGCCTTGGCTGGCCAAGGAGCTGGCTCAGACCGCCGGCAGCTTCCGCATGGACTGGCTGATCGCCGAATAGCCTAACGGCATTTGACCCTCGTGGGAGCGGGCTTGCCCCGCGATGGCGCCGGTGGATCCGCCGCTTTCGCGGGGCAAGCCCGCTCCCACGCGAGTGCATCGCGCCTGACCATCTTTGCGTTATAATCCCGCCCTTTAGCCGCCATCCGCCTGAATGGCCGTTGGCGCACTTCATACCGATTTGAGAGGCTAGACCCTTGGCACTGACGATTCTTGGCCTGTCCGGCGCCCTTAGCCATGACCCTTCCGCGGCCCTGTACATCGACGGCAAGCTGATTGCCGCCGCCGAAGAAGAGCGCTTCGTGCGTGACAAGCATGCGAAGAACCGCATGCCCTACGAGTCGGCGAAGTTCTGCCTGGAGCAGGCCGGCATCAAGCCGTCGGACGTCGACGTGGTGGCCATTCCGTTCGCCCCGATCAGCCTGTTCGGCAAGGCCCGCTGGCACTACGCCAAGCGCTACTGGTACGCCCCGGACCGCGCCCTCGACGCGCTGCTGATGGGCAATCGTCGCTACAAGCGCTACCGCAAGAAGATCGTCTGGTGCCTGGAGCAGCTGGGCTTCGATCCGAAAAAGATCAAGATCGAGCCGGTCGAGCACCACCTGGCCCACGCTTCCAGTGCCTACCACTGCTCGGGCTTCAAAGAGAAAACCGCGATCCTCGGCATCGACGGCAAGGGCGAGTACGCCACCACCTTCTTCGGCTACGGCGAAAACGGCAAGATCCACAAGATCAAGGAGTTCTTCGATCCGGACTCGCTGGGTGGCCTGTATGGCGCGATCACCGAGTTCCTCGGCTTCGAAATGCTCGACGGCGAGTTCAAGGTCATGGGCATGGCGCCGTATGGCGACGCCAGCAAGTACGACTTCTCGCGCCTGGCCAGCTTCGAAAACGGTGAACTGGTGATCAACACCGAGTACGCCAACGTCATCGGCCTGCGCCGCTATAAAGAGAAGGGCAAGGGCTTCTACTTCTCGCCCAAGCTGATCGAGTGGCTGGGCCCGAAACGCGAAGGCGACATCGCCGACGAGCCGTACATTCACTACGCTGCCAGCATGCAGGCGCTGTTCGAGAAGCTGGCCCTGCAGATGATCGACCACTACCTGGGCGATACGCTGAAAGAGACCGGCAAGCTGGCCTTCGCCGGCGGCTGCGCGCTGAACGTCAAGCTGAACCAGAAGATCATCGCCCGCGACGACGTCAAAGAGCTGTTCGTCCAGCCGGCGTCGGGCGATGCCGGTACCGCCGTTGGCGCCGCCGCCTACGTCTCCCACGCCCGTGGCGTGCCGGTCGAGAAGATGGAGCACGTCTACCTCGGCCCTTCGTTCTCCAACGAGGACGTGATCGCCGCCTGCGCGCGTCACCCGAACGCGCCGAAATGGCGCAAGATCGACGACATGCCGCAGCGCATCGCCAAGATCATGGTCGACGGCAACCCGGTGGCCTGGTTCCAGGGGCGCATGGAGTTCGGTCCGCGTGCCCTGGGCGGTCGCTCGATCATCGGTTGCCCGAGCGTGCCGGGCGTGGCCAACCGCATCAACGAGCAGATCAAGTTCCGCGAACGCTGGAGACCTTTCTGCCCGTCGATGCTCGACACCGTCGGGCCGCAGATGATCAAGGTCGATCACCCTGCGCCGTTCATGACCTTCACCTTCGAAGTCGCCGAAGAGTGGAAGACCCGCGTGCCGGAAGTGGTCCACGAGGACGGTACCTCGCGCGCCCAGGTGCTCAAGCGCGAGTACAACCCGCGCTACTACGACATGATGAAGGCGCTGGAGGACCTGACCGGCAACGGCGTGTCGCTGAACACCTCGCTGAACCGCCGTGGCGAACCGATGATCTGCTCGCCGACCGACGCCCTGAACATGTTCTTCGGCTCGGACCTGCAGTACCTGATCATGGAAGACATCCTGGTGGTCAAGGAAGGCGCCGCGCCGTATGACCAGCCGCTCTGAACCGCGCATCCTGCAGTTCTGCCATGGCTATGACGGGCCGTTCCTGGACTGTGCCCGTCAGTACGCCAGCCTGTTCCAGGGCAGCGGCTACAAGGTCACCACCGTGTTCCTCACCGGGGCAGCCGACGCGAAAGTAGCGGCCGGCTGTGCCTCGGACGAGGTGCTGTTTCTCGAGTTCAGCTCCAAGGCCGTGCGCGGCCTGAAGCTGGGCGCTATCCGAGCGCTGCGCAAGATTGCCGCGACGCGCAACTTCAGTTTCTGCATCGCCCACCGCTTCAAGCCGATCTATGTCGCGCTGCTGGGGACCGGCTTGCCGGTGATCGGCGTGCATCATGCCTTCGGCGATTACCAGCGCAAAGGACGGCGGCTGTTCGCCAATCTGTTCCGCAAGCGCCTGAGCCTGCTTGGCGTGTCGGACGCGGTGCGCGATGACATGCGCCGCTGCCTGGCGCAATGGCCCGCCGAGCGTATCCAGACCCTGTACAACCGTATCGACGTCGCGGCGCTGCAGGCCAGCCTGGTGCCGCGCGACGAGGCGCGGCGCGCCTTGGGCCTGGATCAGCAGGCCTGGGTGGTCGGCAATGTCGGCCGCCTGCACCCGGACAAGGACCAGGCCACCTTGCTGCGCGGCTTCGCCGAAGCCTTGCCGGGTCTGCCGGCCGGGGCTCGCCTGGCGATTCTGGGCAAGGGCCGTCTCGAAGCGAAACTCAAGGCGCTGGCCGGCGAGCTGGGCATCGCCGAGCAGGTCGACTTCCTCGGTCAGGTGCCGGATGCGCGCCGCTACTTCAAAGCTTTCGATGTGTTCGCGCTGAGCTCTGACCACGAGCCGTTCGGCATGGTCCTGCTCGAGGCCATGGTCGCTGGCGTGCCGGTGCTGGCGACGGCCTGCGGGGGTGCCCGTGAAGTGGTCGAGGGCGTTGGCGTGCTGTTCCCGCTGGGCGATGCCGCGCAGCTGGCCCAGGGCCTGAGGCACATGGCCGGCCTGGACGCGCAGCAGCGTGAAGCCTGTGCCGAGCACATGTTGCAGCGTCTGCGGCAGCGCTTCAGCGACCAGGCGGTGCGCGATGCGTTCTGGCAGTTGCCGCAGGTTCGTGCGCTGGTGGCGCAGGCGTGATGCTCAATCATCTTCAGACCTGGCGCGAACGTGGCTGGCAAGAAATCGACGCGGCGGCCTACAGCGATGCCTGGCAGCGCTTTGGCGGCAGCGTCGCCACGCACCCACGGGTGGTCGAGCAACTGGCCGAGCTGGCGCAGATCCCGGTGCGCTACCTGGGCTGGTCCCGGGATGGCGAACTCAAGGCCGCGCTGCCGACCTGGGGGCGTCACCTGGCGCTGTCCAAGGACGTGCTCAAGCGCCAAGGCAAGAAAGGCCTGTTCGACCTGGGCAACGCCGAGATCATCCTGCCGGCCGCCGATGATGCCGGAGCGCCGCTGCGTCACGCCGGGCGCTACCTCTCGGAGCTGAACCAGGGGCGTTTCGCCGGCCTGAAGACGCAGCCCGAGCAGTTGGCCATGGCGCGTCCCCACGAAGAGCTGTCGAAAAAGTTTCGCTACAACCAGCGTCGCGAGCTGCGCCTGCTGGAAGAGGCGGGCGGCCAGGTACGACCGATCGGCGATTTCACCGCAGCCGAGATCGCGGCGATGTACTGTGATCTATTCCAGCGCCGCTGGGGTTTCCCGGCCACCGGCGCGGCACGCATGGCCGAGGTGGTCGAGCGCCTGCGCGAGCTGCTGATCGGCTCGGTGCTGCTGCTCGAGGGCGCGCCCATCGCCATTCAGTTGGTGTATCGCGTCGAGGCGCCGCAGTGGATCAGCGTCGAGTATGTAAACGGCGGTGTCGATCCCGAGACCAAGGCGTTCAGCCCGGGTAGCGTGTTGAGCTTCCTCAATACCCAGGCCGCCTGGGAAGATGCCAATGCCCGTGGCAAGACGCTGCGGTTCTCGTTCGGTCGGGCCGATCGGGAGTACAAGGACCGTTGGTGCAACCCCGTCAACGTCTTCCAGGTCTGAACATGAGCGCTCACAAGCAGCAACTGCTCAAACGCCACCGCAAGCGCAAACGGGTGATCCTGCTGGTCGTGCTCGTTGTGCTCCTGCTGTCGGCGTTGTGGGCGTGGTGGTTGCCGCCGATGCTGGCGGTGCTGCTGTGGGTGGCGCATGAAGCCTGGTTCTCCGACCACCTGTTCTACGTGCCTGGCAGTGACTACCAGTACGACCTGCAGGCCAGCGAGCGGCATGCGCTGCGCAATCAGGACGGGATGCTCGCCGTGCCGGCCGAGTGCGTGCTCGATGGCAGTGAAACCCTGCTGTTGCGGGTCACGCTGAAGGCCGGCTGGCTGGGACGCCTGTTCGATCCGGCGGTGCGCATCGAGGGCGGGGTTGCTGACTGCCAGGCCTTCGAGCGCGGCGTCCGAGGTGTGCGTTATCTCAATTTGGTTGGCCAGGCCGAGGCGCTGAGTGCCGGTCGGTTGCGCCTGCGTGGCCGTCATTGCCGTATCGCGTCGGACGTGGAGCTGCTGGTGTTCCGTCATGACGACTACCTGGCCGGCTCCATGATGGTCATCGCGCCCCATGCCGACGATGCCGAGCTGGCGGCGTTCGCTGCGTATGCCCAGGCACGAAGCAGCTGGATCGTGACCTTGACGGCCGGCGAGATCGAGAACGAGTACTACCGCGAGACCTTCGGCATCGGCCTGGCCGAGGCGGCCCGTCTCAAGGGCGAGCTGCGCAGCTGGGACAGCATCGCCGTGCCGCGTTGGGCGGGCGTGCCGTCCTCGCAGTGCGTGCAGCTGGGTTATTTCTGCATGCAGCTGCCCGCCATGCAGGCCGACCCTGACGCGGTAGTCGCCTCACGGGAGGCCGATCTTGCCGATACCCGTGTGTTCCGCCGCTTCAACGAGGTTGCGTTGGCCAGCGATGCCGATGGCCGCCCGACCTGGAGCAACCTGGTGCAGGACCTGCGCGAGCTGATCGAGCGCGCCCGTCCGGCGACCCTGGTGATGCCGCACCCGGCGCTCGACCCGCACCCGGACCATGTCGCGGCCCACGATGCCGTACAGCAGGCGTTGCAGGGCTCGAGCTGGCAGCCGGACACCTTGCTGTTCTATGCCAACCACCTGCACGACAACGATCGCTGGCCGATGGGCGACGCCGGTACCGGGGTGCCCTTGCCGCCCTTCTTCGATGCGGCTTTGCCCATGCGCCCTTGGGTGCTGGATGTCAGCGCGCAAATGCAGCGGCATAAGGCCATCGCTTTGGGTATGATGCACGACCTGCAGCCTGCCCCTCCGTTCAAGCGCCGCATCCGCCGCTTGCTGCAGCGCTGCCTGGCTGCCCGGCGCTGGCCGGCATTCGGTGACAATGAATTCTTCCGCAAGGCCGTGCGCCGACACGAGCTGTTGTGGGTCGGCACAGTGATCGACAAGAGAGAGCCACGGTGAAAGTCCTGTTCCTGGTCCAGAAAGAGCAACGCGCCATCCTGGACCGTCTTTACGAAGGTATCGCGGCTGACTGCGAGTGCGATATCCGCTGGCTCACCGCTGACGAGCAGGCCGATCTGCGCGGCTATTTCCGCCAGCATGTGCAGGTGGAGCAGTACGATCGGATCCTGTTCTTCCTGCGTTTCAAGAAAGAGATCCGCCAGGTGCGCTTCATCCGCAGCGTGCCGAACCTGGTGATCCTCGAGCACGACGCCTACCAGAACTACATCCCCTGCAAGTACACCGGCAAGTTCAGCGAGTACTACCGTCAGTTGCCGTGGGCGCGGGTCATCACCTCGGGTGCCGTCGTCACCCGGCGCCTGCGCGACGAGGGCTTCGACGCGGTGTTCGTGCCCAAGGGCTACGACCAGGCACTGCTGCGCAATGAAAACCGCGAGCGCGATATCGAACTGGCGTTCGTCGGCAGCCTGCGCAGCGTGGCCTACTCCGGGCGCAAGCAGATGCTCGAGTCGATCGCGGCGGTGGAAAACCTGCTGATCACCCGCACCAAGTCAGGTGAGGAATACAGCCAGACCCTCAGCCGCATCCGCTTTTTCGTCAGTGCCGACGTCGGCATGGGCGAATACATGATCAAGAACTTCGAAGCCATGGCCTGTGGTTGTGTGCTGTTCGCCTACGACCAGGGCGATGAAGAGAACCAGGCGCTGGGCTTCGTCGACATGCACAACATCGTGCTCTACCGCGACGTCGAGCAGCTGCGCGAGAAGCTGGCCCTGTTGCGTGGCGACCTGGCCTTGGCCGAGCGAATTTCGCGCAATGGCCAGCAGCTGGCCGAGCAGCGCTACACCTTCCACGCGCTCGGCCGGGCGATCACCGAGGCCATGCGCGCGCCGCTGCGCCCGGCAAGCAAACCTGGGCTGCTGGATCGGTTGCTGCTGGCGATCGGCCTGTCGCGTTGAGTCCAAATCAAATCGAGGAAGCCATGCTCTTCAGTGAAAACAGTGAGATCACGCTGGTGGTGACCAGCTGTGGTCGTTTCGATCTGCTCAGGCGCACGCTAGAGACTTTCGATCGCTACAACACCGCACCTGTCCGTGAGGTGTTCATCACCGAGGACTCCGGCGACGAGGCGGTGCGCGGCTGCATTCCCGAGCACTGGCGCGAACACACGACCTTCATCGTCAACAATCCCAAGCTTGGGCAGTTGCGCTCGGTGGATGCCGCCTACGCCCAGGTCAAGACCTCCTGGGTGTTCCACTGCGAAGATGACTGGGCGTTCTACCGCCCGGGCTTCATCGAGGAGTCCCAGGCGCTGCTCGAGGCCGACCCGCAGGCGCTCCAGGTATGGCTGCGCAGCTTCAATCACGACCTGCAGCTGCACAGCCCCTACGTGTTCCTGGAGGAACGTCAGGTGCTGCAGGGCATCGCCTTCCACAAACTGGGCTCGCACAAGGCGGAATGGCAGGGGTTCTCCTTCAATCCTGGCTTGCGCCGGCTCGCCGACTACCAGGCTCATGCGCCCTATGCGTCGCACTCCGGCGAGAAGAGCCTGTCGCGGCTTTATGCCGAGCGCAACCGCTACGCGCTGATCCTGGAGAACGACGCCGTGCTGCACACAGGCTTTGGCGAGCATGTGGAAATGCCGGAAGAAAAGATCAAGAAGGCACGGCGCAAGCGCATGGACCGCATCCGCTTGCTGGGCGTGCTGGTTATCGGACTATTGCTTGGATGGGTGTTGAAGGATGTTTGAAGGGATTGACCGAGACAACAGCAAGAGTCGGCGCTATTTCACCGCGGCGCTGATCGCTTTTCTGGCCAGCTTCGTGCTGATGGACTCGTCGAAATGGACGAACAACATCTTCTACGCGTTCATCGCGTTGCCGGGGTTGGTGTTCCTTGTCAAGGAGCGAGGCGCCGGGTTGCTGAGCGACAAGCTGGGGCTGGCCTGGCTGGTGTTCCTGCTGTGGTTCCTGGTGCCTGCGGCGATTGCCGGCGAGGGCCAGTTCTACAAGCACATCGCCTACGTGACGCTGTTCGTCTTCGCCGTCGCGGGGCTGACCAACCAGCGCTTCCTGCGCTCGGAGCTGTTCGCCCGCGTGCTGTTCTGGGTCATCTGCCTGTATGTCTTCGGCTATTCGGCCTACGCCTACCTGACCGGCGTCCATGCCCTGGGCGAGCGGGTCAACCTGATGCCGGCGCGCATGCAGAACGTCATCTACACCAGCATCTGGATGCTCTGCGCCCTGGCGCTGGCCATGCCAGGCTGGCTGCACCGCCGTCGTTGGGTCGAAGCCTTCTGCGCGGTGGTGCTGTCGGTGGTGGCCGTTACCTTCGTGATGCAGACGCGTACCGCAATGGTCGGCGCGGTGTTCCTGTTCGCCGCCTGGGCGGTCTGGGCGCTGTGGCGTTTCCCGCGTGTGGCCGGGCCGTGGCTGGCGCTGTTCGCTGTGCTCGGGGTCGTGACCCTGTGGCTGGTCAAGGACGCGGCCTGGTTCCATTCGCTGTTCGATCGCGGTGATTCCTACCGCAGCGAGCTGTTCCACGTGATGGTTGGTGAGTGGGAGAACTGCGGCTGGCTGGTGGGCTGCGGCGTCGAGTTCCATACCGACAAGCTGCTCAGTGGCTTCATGCCGATCCAGCATCCGCACAATATCTTCGTTGCCCTGGGTCTTTATACCGGTGGGGTCTCGCTGGTGCTGTTCCTGGTCATCGTGGCGATGACCCTGGTCCAGGCCGTGCGCCTGCGCGACCCATGGGGCATGTACCTGGCCTGTGCGCTGGTGATGCTCAACTTCGACGGCAGCAAGCTGATCGGCAACCCCGACGAACTGTGGCCGCTGGTGCTGCTGCCGGCGGCCATGGTACTCGGCCGTGGCTTGCAGGCGCGTCGCTCGATCGGCTGATCCGCGACAAGGTTGTGTATTCGGGAGGGGCTGCGTTGCAGCCCCTTTCTCGTTGTGGCGGGCGGCTCAGGCCAGCGCGCCGGCCAGGTCCTGGCGGCGGCACACCTGCTGGCTGGCCAGGTAAGCCTCGACGAAACTGTTGTCGCCGTCGCCGAGCAGCCACTGGCGGTCCTCGCGGTAGCGCAGCATATGGCGGAAGTTGCGCAAGCGCTGCGAGCGACGCAGGGGCGAGCGGGTAGTGCGCAGGTCGGCGACGTCGATCAGCCCCAACTCGCCTTCGGGCGTGAGCACCACGTTGCCCAGGTGCGCCGAACGGAAGTACACCCCGGTTTCGTGCAGCCTGGCGATGAAGCGCCCGAGCTGGTCGCGCAGTCCGGCATGGGCGCCGGGCTGCTCCAGCAGCTGGCGCAGGGTCTGGCCGGGCAGGGGCTCGTAGTGCACCGCATCGCGGGCGATCTCGGCGATACGGTACACCGCCAGGACCTGCGGGCAGGGGATGCCGCGCTCGGCCAGGGCCTGGCAGTTGTCGGCGAAGCGCCGGGCGTAGGGGTACCAGGCCGCCGAGCTGATCAGGCGCTTGCGCCGGAACAGTTTGAACATCGAGCCATCGCGCAGGCGCAGCACCTTGTCGCCAGTGCCGTCGGCCTCGAGGACGTGGGCGCCCTCGCGCAGGGCAAGGTAGCGGGCGTGGTCAAGTGCTTGCATCAAGCCTCCAGGGCCAGGGTTCGGGACGGCCGCCTATCTTACCCGCAGCGGGCGGTGCGAGACACCGCGTGTGTTATAATCCCGACTCTTTTTGACCCGACGGATCCTCATGACAGTTCCCGAATCGTCTTCCCCCGCGAGCCTGAAGATCTATCTGCGCCTGCTGGGCTATGTCAAACCCTATATCGGCATCTTCGTGCTGAGCATCGTCGGTTTCGTGATCTTCGCCTCCACCCAGCCGATGCTGGCCGGGATCCTCAAGTATTTCGTCGACGGCCTGAGCAACCCGCAGGCGGTGCTGTTCCCCGACGTACCCTACCTGCGCGACCTGCAGCTGTTGCAGGCAGTGCCGCTGCTGATCATCCTGATCGCCGCCTGGCAGGGGCTGGGTTCATTTCTCGGCAACTACTTCCTGGCCAAGGTGTCGCTGTGCCTGGTGCACGATCTGCGGGTGGAGCTGTTCAACAAGCTGCTGGTGCTGCCCAACCGCTATTTCGACAGCCACAACTCGGGGCACCTGATCTCGCGCATCACCTTCAACGTGACCATGGTCACCGGCGCCGCCACCGATGCCATCAAGGTGGTCATTCGTGAAGGCCTGACGGTGGTCTTCCTGTTCGCCTACCTGCTGTGGATGAACTGGAAGCTGACCCTGGTGATGGTGGCGATCCTGCCGCTGATCGCGGTGATGGTGAGCACCGCCAGCAAGAAGTTTCGCAAGCAGAGCAAGAAGATCCAGGTGGCCATGGGCGACGTCACCCATGTGGCGTCCGAGACCATCCAGGGTTACCGCGTGGTGCGCAGCTTCGGCGGCGAAAGCTACGAGGAGCGCCGGTTCGATGCGGCCAGCCAGAGCAACACCGACAAGCAGCTGCGCATGACCAAGACCGGCGCGCTGTACACGCCGCTGCTGCAGCTGGTGATCTACACCGCCATGGCCGCGCTGATGTTCCTGGTGCTGTTCCTGCGCGGCGAGGCGTCGGCGGGTGACCTGGTGGCCTATATCACCGCGGCCGGCCTGCTGCCCAAGCCCATTCGCCAGCTGTCCGAAGTCAGCTCGACCATCCAGAAGGGCCTGGCCGGCGCCGAGAGCATCTTCGAGCAGCTTGACGAGAAGCCCGAGGTCGACAACGGCACTGTCGAGAAGGAGCGGGTCGAGGGGCGCCTGGAAGTGCGCAACCTCAGCTTCACCTACCCCGGTACCGAGCGTCAGGTGCTGAGCGATATCAGCTTCACCGCCGAGCCTGGGCAGATGATCGCCCTGGTGGGGCGTTCGGGCAGCGGCAAGTCGACGCTGGCGGCGCTGATCCCGCGTTTCTATCACCACAGCGAAGGGCAGATCCTGCTCGATGGCGTGGAGATCGAGGAATATCGCCTGCGCAACCTGCGCCGTCATGTGTCCCAGGTGACCCAGCATGTCACCCTGTTCAACGACACCGTGGCCAACAACATCGCCTACGGCGACCTGGCCGGCGCCCCGCGCGCGGACATCGAGGCCGCCGCCGCCGATGCCTATGCCAAGGAGTTCGTCGACCAGTTGCCCAAGGGCTTCGACACCGAGGTCGGCGAGAACGGCGTGCTGCTTTCCGGCGGCCAGCGCCAGCGCCTGGCGATTGCCCGCGCCTTGCTCAAGAATGCGCCGTTGCTGATTCTCGATGAGGCCACCTCGGCCCTGGACACCGAGTCCGAACGGCATATCCAGGCCGCCCTGGACCATGTGATGGAAGGCCGCACGACCCTGGTGATCGCGCATCGCCTGTCGACCATCGAGAAGGCCGACATGATCCTGGTGATGGATCAGGGCCGTCTGGTGGAGCGCGGTACCCATGCCGAACTGCTCAAGGCCAATGGCCATTACGCCCGCCTGCACGCCATGGGGCTGGACGAGGCGGAAAAGGCCAACATCACCTGATCCGTGTCACGGCGGGGTCCTGCAGGCCCCGCCAGTCAATCGATACAGCATCGCCGCGGTTGGCCGTAAAGCCCTGCGCATCCCTGTGCTAATATCCTGCCCCTGTTCATTTTTCCGATAATGGGTTGCCCATGAAGTTGTCCATGCCGCGTTTCGATCAAGCCCCGGTACTGGTGGTCGGCGATGTCATGCTCGACCGCTACTGGCATGGCGGTACTTCACGTATTTCGCCTGAAGCACCGGTGCCGGTGGTCAAGGTCGATCAGATCGAGGATCGCCCCGGTGGCGCGGCCAACGTGGCCTTGAACATCGCCGCCCTCGGCGCGCCCGCCGCGCTGGTCGGCGTCACCGGCCAGGACGAGGCCGCCGACAGCCTCGCCAACAGCTTGCAGGCCGCCGGCGTGCGTTCGATCTTCCAGCGCATCGCCCACCAGCCGACCATCGTCAAGCTGCGGGTCATGAGCCGTCACCAGCAATTGCTGCGCATCGACTTCGAAGAGCCGTTCGCCACCGACCCGCTGTCACTGGGCGCGGAAGTCGACGCCCTGCTCGAGGGGGTCAAGGTGCTGGTGCTGTCCGATTACGGCAAGGGCGCGTTGAAGAACCATCAGGCGCTGATCCAGGCCGCTCGCGGCAAAGGCATTCCGGTGCTGGCCGACCCCAAGGGCAAGGATTTCTCGATCTACCGTGGCGCCAGCCTGATCACCCCGAACCTCAGCGAATTCGAAACCATCGTCGGCCGTTGCGCGGACGAAGCCGAGCTGGTCGCCAAAGGCCTGAAGCTGCTCGAGGAACTGGACCTGGGTGCGTTGCTGGTGACCCGTGGCGAGCACGGCATGACCTTGCTGCGCACCGGTCATCCGGCCCTGCACCTGCCGGCCCGTGCCCGTGAGGTGTTCGACGTCACCGGTGCCGGCGATACCGTGATCTCCACCCTGGCGGCCGCCATCGCTGCCGGCGAGGACCTGCCGCACGCGGTCGCCCTGGCCAACCTCGCCGCCGGCATCGTGGTCGGCAAGCTGGGTACCGCTGCCATCAGTGCGCCCGAACTGCGTCGGGCGATCCAGCGCGAAGAAGGTTCCGAGCGCGGCGTGCTGGGGCTGGAGCAACTGCTGCTGGCCATCGACGATGCCCGTGCGCACAACGAGAAGATCGTCTTCACCAACGGCTGCTTCGATATCCTGCATGCAGGTCACGTGACTTACCTGGAGCAGGCCCGTGCCCAGGGCGACCGCCTGATCGTCGCGATCAACGACGATGCCTCGGTCAGCCGCCTGAAAGGTCCGGGCCGGCCGATCAACAGTGTCGACCGACGCATGGCTGTGCTGGCCGGCCTCGGTGCGGTGGACTGGGTGATCAGCTTCCCCGAGGACACGCCCGAGAACCTGCTGCGTCAGGTCAAGCCGGACGTGCTGGTCAAGGGCGGCGACTATGGCATCGACCAGGTGGTCGGCGCCGATATCGTCAAGGCCTCTGGCGGCACGGTGAAAGTGCTGGGCCTGGTGGAGAACAGCTCGACCACGGCGATCGTCGAGAAGATCCGCAAGCACTGACAGGCTTCACATCGCGTGGCCAGCCCGCTCCCACCGTTACAGCGCTTGCTGTCAACCTTTGGGAGCGGGTTCACCCGCGAACACCGGCAGGGCCGGTGCCATCCACTGAGTTGCTTGCTTCGCAGCCCTGCCTACTTGTGCAGCGACCCGCGAGCCCGTTCCAGCAGTGCCCTTGCCCTGTCACTGAAGCGTTGCAGATGGCCCGCTGGTTCGCGCTTGCTCTCGACCAGTCCCTGCTGCTTCAGCCAGTCCCTCCAGCGTACTCGCTCATCCCGTACCAGCCAGCCTTCCTGGCGCGCGAAGCTTTCGGCCAGCCACAGCCCGCGCGTGCTCGCCGGTAGCAGCTGGTCCTTCTTCAAGGTGTAGAGTTCGGCCACGGGCTGGCCATCCTCGAGCGGCATCAGGTACAGGTCCGGGCGCTTGCGATCGAGCCTTGCGACCAGTTGGTCCCCTTCGAGCCGTTCATCGACGTGGAACAGGCTCAGCGACTTGGCTTCCTTCGGTACTTGCAGGCGCAGATCGTAGATCAGTTGCAGCGATGCCGTGGGCAGGTGCACGTAGGCCCTTGGGCGCTCCAGCAGCATCAGGTTGGCGCAGTGCACCGCGCGCGCGGCGCCAGACTCCGGCGTGAGCACGAACGGTAGCGCTTCGCGATAGTGCAGGGCGGCGGCGTAGGGCGCCGGCAGCCAGGTCTCGTTGAAGCGTCCGCCGAGCCAGCCTTCGGGGGTTTCCAGCAGGCACTCCTCGGCCACTTCCTGGATCGCCGTGTGCAGCGGCAGGTTCAGCTCATGGGCCGGGACATAGCCGGAAATCAACTTGAGCACCACGTCGCCGCGATCCTGCCGGCGCTGACGCACCAGGACCCAGTAGTCACGGCCCTGCCAGTGCAGGGTCAGGCGTACCGAAACCCCGAGGTTGGCCAGCTCGACCACGAAACGCTCGGGATCTGGCAACTGGATGGCCTTGCGTCGCTGCAGGGTCTGGGCGAAGTTCAGCGGCATGCCGATGCTCTGGTAGGTCAGGCCATCGGGCGTGGCCTCGACATGCAGCGGCAGGGTCTTGAAGTTGCTCGGATTCTTGCGGATCAGCGTACGCGGCACGAGGCTCCTCCTTGCGTTGGGCCCCCGCCCGGGCGGCTCAGGGCCGGCCCAGGATGCGGGCGACGGTGGCCACGTTATGGGCCAGGTGCACCGGGTTGATGGTGCCGACGATGGCACTGCTCACGCCCGGGTGGGCAAACAGCAATTCGAAGCTGGCCTGCACCGGGTCGACGCCCGGGGCCAGGCAGATATGCCCGCTGGCCAGGGCTTTCTTCACCAGGATGGCCTTGCCGTGCTCGGCAGCGTAGTCCAGCACCGGTCGCTCCGCTTGCTCGTTGAGGTTGTAGGTGACCATCGCGCAGTCGCCCTGTTCCAGTGCTTTCAGGCCTCCGGCGGCAGTCTTGCCGGAGAAACCATAGCCGAGAATCTTGCCTTCGCGCTTCAGCGCGGCGAGGGTTTCATAAACCTCTTCCTGTTCGAGGATCGCCAGGTCGTTGCCATCGGAATGCACCAGCACCAGTTCGATGCGATCGGTCTCCAGGCGCTTTAGGCTGCGTTCGACCGAGCGGCGGGCATGGGCGGCGCTGAAATCGAAATGCGACTGGCCGTCCTCGAACTCCTCGCCGACCTTGCTGACGATCACCCATTGCTCGCGCTGGCCGCGCAGCAGCGGGCCCAGGCGCTCCTCGCTGCGGCCATAGGCCGGGGCGGTGTCGATCAGGTTGATGCCCAGCTCGCGGGCCTGGGCCAGCAGCAGGCGTGCAGCGTCGTCATCCGGGATGGTGAAGCCGTTGGGGTATTTCACGCCCTGGTCGCGGCCGAGCTTGACCGTGCCAAGGCCCAGTGGCGATACCCGCAGGCCGGTGCTGCCCAGCGGGCGGTGATGATCGTGCAGGGTTGGCAGGCTCATGGCAGCAGTTGCTCCCAGGCCGGGATGGCCAGCGCCGGACGGGGCAGGTCGGCGAGGTTCGGCTGGCTGGCCGGGCGGATGCCGTCGCGCTCGAAACTGGCCAGCACGCGGTCGGCGAAGTCCGGCGCCAGGGCCAGCTTGGTCGGCCAGCCGACCAGCAGGCGCTGCTGGTCGGCGAGGAAGGCGTTGTCCGGACGCACCAGGCCCGATTGCGCGGGTTCGGCGCGATCGACGCGCAAGGTGGCCCAGCGCACCTGGCTCTGGTCGATCCAGGGCAGCAGGCTGGCGACCTCCTTCTGCGCCGCGGCGATCTGCGCCGCAGGTTCGCGAGCGACGCCGTCAGCCTCGGCGATGTCGCCGCCGAGGTACCACACCCATTGGCCATCGGCGGCGGGGTGGGTGGTCACGGTGATGCGCGGCTTCGGTCCGCCACCCAGGCAGTGGGCATACAGCGGCTTGAGGTTCGGCCCCTTGGCCAGGACCATGTGCAGCGGCCGACGTTGCATGGCCGGTTGCTCGAGGCCCAGGGCATGCAGCAGCTCCTCGGTGCCGCTGCCGGCACTGAGCACGACGCGCTGGGCGCGGATCTCGCGGCCATCGACGATCAGCCCGAGCAGCTCGCCGCCTTCGCGCAACGGCTCGATGCGTTCGCCGGCCAGCAGGCTGTCGCCGGCCAGCCGGGCGAGGTTGGCCAACAGGCTGGGCACGTCGATGACCAGTTCGGCCAGGCGGTACACCTTGCCTTTGAACGCCCGGTCCTGCAGGGCCGGCGGCAGTTGCTCGCCCTTGACCTGGTCGACCCGGCCGCGCACGGCCTTGCTGGCGAAGAAACTGGTGAGGTTGCCGGCGAGGGTGCCGGGGGACCAGAGGTAGTGGGCGTCGGACAGCAGGCGGGTATCGGTGAGGTCCAGCTCGCCGTTGCCGGCAAGCGCCTCGCGCCAGCGTCGCGGCATGTCGGCGATGGCTTCGGAGGCGCCGGTCAGCGCGCCGTGCAGGGCGTACTTGGTGCCGCCATGGATGATGCCTTGCGACTTGATGGTCTGCTCGCCGCCCAGGCTGGCGCGCTCCACCAGCACCGTCGAAAAGCCCTGGCGGCGCAGGCGGGCATTGAGCCAGAGGCCTGCGACCCCAGCGCCGACGATCAGCACGTCGGTGGAAATGGCGGATGGCATGCGGGCACCTCGAAAACAGGGACAGGTGCGCAGTATACAGCGTCGGGCCGGCGTGGGCTTTGCGATCCTGGGACTGCTGCGTCACATAAAAGGACCGCATAAATCCGCAGGCCTACACGGTCCCTGTAGGAGCGGCCTTGTGTCGCGATGGGCCGCAAAGCGGCCCCAAAATCCTCAGGGAAGCATCAATGCCCGGCAGTATTGGAAAACACCTGGATCACCACCACCCCGCCGACGATCATGGCCATGCCCAGCATCGCCGGCATATCCAGTTTCTGCCCATAGATCACCAGCGCCGCAACGCTGATCAACACAATGCCCAGCCCCGACCAGATCGCATAGGCGATGCCCACAGGAATGCTGCGCACCACCAGGGTCAGCATCCAGAACGCCACGCCATAGCCGCACACCATCAGCAGCAGCGGCAGCGGCGTGCTCAAGCCTTTGACTGCCTTCATGGAGGCGGTGGCGATGACTTCGGCGAAGATGGCGATGGCGAGATAGGTGTAGGCGTTCATGGTGCGGTCCTCCGTTGCTGGCTGGGCATTCTAGGCGATCCCTGGATGCGGTAAAGTCATTACCTATCTGATATGGAGATAGGTTGGCGATGACCGAACACTGGAGCCTGGAGCAACTGCGTCTGTTCGTGAGGGCGGCCGAACTGCGCTCGTTTTCCGCCGTGGCCCGCGAGCAGCGCAAGGCCCAGTCGGCGATCAGCAACGCCATCGCCTTGCTTGAGACCGACCTGGGCGTAACCCTGTTCGAGCGCAGCAGCGGTCGCCAGCCGCGCCTGACCGAGCGCGGCGCGGCCCTGCTGGAGGATGCCCGTGAGGTGCTGCGCCAGTGCGAGCGCCTGGATGGCCGGGCGCTGGCCTTGATGCGCGGCCAGGAGGCGCTGTTGCGAGTGGCCCAGGACGAGGCCATGCCCTACCAGCCGGTGATCGACAGCCTCGACGAACTGGCGGCGCGCTACCCCTATCTGGAAGTACAGCTGGCCAGCGGTGCCCAGGGCGATGTGGCGCGCAAGCTGGTGGAGCGGCGCGCCGACCTGGGGTTGTTCTTCCATCACGAGAGCATTCCGGCATCGCTGGAGCGGCGGGCGCTGGGCAGCGTCGAGATGGTCACGGTGTGTGCCATCGATCATCCGCTGGCGCACCTGGCCAAGGTCAGCCGGCAGCAACTGGCACGCCACCGCCAGTTGCTGATCACCCCGCAGCAGAGTGGCTACCCCGGTGGCGAGGCGATCAGTCCGCAGGTCTGGCGCGCCGACAGTTTCTACGCCATGGCCGAACTGCTGATGCGCGGCCTGGGCTGGGCCTGGCTACCGCGTCATGTGGTGCAGTATCCCACCTACCAGACGCAGATGATCGAGCTGGACAGCGAATGGCGCCCGCCCGCGCTGGTCGCCGAACTGGCCTGGCGCCGCGAC
Source organism: Pseudomonas sp. microsymbiont 2 (assembly GCF_054788395.1). Taxonomy (NCBI): domain Bacteria; kingdom Pseudomonadati; phylum Pseudomonadota; class Gammaproteobacteria; order Pseudomonadales; family Pseudomonadaceae; genus Pseudomonas; species Pseudomonas sp. microsymbiont 2. The sequence goes on along the minus strand of NZ_CM139112.1, from coordinate 5,271,751 downwards.
GAGCCACTGGGACCGGCGGCGCAGTGGTTGGCCGAGCGCTTCGCCGTGCACTTGCGGGCGATTGGCTGACAGGCCTTTTCATCCAGTTCCTAGTAAACTCCGCGGCCATGAACAGAACCCTCTATACCCTGCTGTTTCACCTGGGCCTGCCGCTGGTCGCGCTGCGCCTGTTCCTGCGCGGGCGCAAGGCGCCGGCGTACCGTGCGCGGATCGCCGAGCGCTTCGCCTGCCAGCTGCCACCGATGCGCCAGGGCGGTATCTGGGTGCATGCGGTCTCGGTGGGCGAGAGCATTGCCGCCGCGCCCATGGTCCGGGCCCTGCTCAAGCAGTACCCGGACCTGCCGATCACGCTCACCTGCATGACCCCGACCGGCTCCGAACGCATCCGCGCGATGTTCGCGGGCGAGCCGCGGGTGCAGCACTGCTACCTGCCCTACGACCTGCCGTGGGCGGCGGGGCGCTTCCTCGACCATGTGCGCCCGAAGCTGGGCATCATCATGGAAACCGAGCTGTGGCCCAACCATATTCATCAATGCGCCAAGCGCGGTATCCCGGTGGCGCTGGCCAATGCCCGGCTGTCCGAGCGCTCGGCCCGTGGCTATGCCCGTTTCGCCGGCCTGACCCGGCCGATGCTCGAAGAGATGAGCCTGATCGCGGTACAGACCGAGACCGAGGCCGAGCGTTTCCTCGCGCTCGGTGCCCGGCGCGAATGCGTGCAGGTGACCGGCTCGATCAAGTTCGACCTGAAGATCGACGAGCAACTGCTGCCTCGCGCCCGAGCGTTGCGTGAGCAGTGGGGTGCTGGCCAGCGTCCGGTGTGGATCGCCGCCAGTACCCACGAAGGGGAGGACGCGCTGGTCCTCGAGGCGCACCGGCAGTTGCTCGAGGCGCACGGCGATGCCTTGCTGATCCTGGTACCGCGCCACCCTGAGCGATTCGACGCGGTACATGCGCTGTGTCGCGAGCATTTCGCCACGGTGCGCCGCTCGACGGGCGACGCCGTTACCGCGCCGACCCAGGTATTGCTGGGCGATACCATGGGCGAGCTGCTGTTCCTCTATGCCCTGGCCGATATCGCTTTCGTCGGTGGCAGCCTGGTGCCCACGGGCGGGCACAATCCGCTGGAGCCGGCGGCCCTGGCGCTGCCGGTGATCATGGGGCCGCACGTGTTCAACTTCCTCGAGATCAGCGCGATGCTGCGCGAGGCGGGCGCGTTGCAGCAGGTGGACGATGCCGAAGGGCTGGCCGCTGCGGTGCGTCGGCTGGTGGAGCTGCCGCAGGATGCGCGGCGCATGGGCGAGGCGGGCAGGGCGGTGATGCAGGCCAACCAGGGGGCGTTGCAGCGGTTGCTGGAGGGGCTGGCTACGCTGATCCGCTGATCTGTGAGGCGGTGCGATCCCTGTAGGAGCGGCCTTGTGTCGCGATAGGGCCGCACAGCGGCCCCGGCAATCTTGCGGGAATGCGCAGATCCCGGGGGCGCTTCGCACCCCTATCGTGACACAAGGCCGCTCCTACAGCGCCCGTGTGCTCCCTTGGCTCAAGGCCGGCGTTCGAAGTTCTTCGCTGCGGCGGCCGCCAGGTCCGGTGGCAGGAAGTCCTTGTCCGGGTTGTAGTCGGCCTTCAGGTAGCGCCCCAGGTCCTGCAGGTCCTGCGGGCTCAGCGTACCGGCGGCCTGCTTCAGGCGCAGGTTGTCGAGGATGTAGTCGTAGCGGCTGTTGTTGTAGTCGCGCACCGAGGTGTACAGCTGACGCTGCGCGTCGAGCACATCGACGATGTTGCGGGTGCCGACCTGGTAGCCGATCTCGGTGGCCTCCAGCGCGCTCTGGTTGGAAATGATCGACTGCTTGCGCGCTTGCACCTGTTCCACATCGGTATTCACCGCGCGGTGCAGGTTGCGGGTGTTCTCCACCACCTGGCGGCGCAGGCTTTCGCGCTGCTGTTCGGTCTGGGTCAGGCGCGAATAGGCCTCGCGTACCTGCGAGCTGGTCAGGCCGCCGCTGTAGATCGGAATGTTCAGCTGCAGGCCGACGCTGGTCTGCTCGACGTCGCCGCCGTAGCGCACCCCGTTCTGCGAGGGATTGGTGAAACCAAGGTTGTCGTTGTCGCCCTTCTGGTACCTGGCCACCGCGTCGAGCGTCGGCGCATGGCCGGCCTTGCGTTGGCGCACGGTCTCTTCGGCGGCCGCCACGGCATGGTTGGTCGCCAGCAGGTTGAGGTTCTGCCGCCCGGCGGTCTCGACCCAGGCCTTGGCGTCATTGGGCGTGGGCACTTGCACCGGCAGGGTGTGGACCACGCCCTGGATCGCGCTGTACTGGCGATTGGTCAGGGTGATCAGCGCCTCGAAGGCATCCTGCACCTGACGCTCGGCGATGATCCGGTTGGCCCGGGCGGTGTCGTAGCTTGCCTGTGATTGCAGGACATCGGTCTTGTCCGAGAGCCCGACGTCGAAACGTTCGTTGGACTGATCCAGCTGGCGCTTGAACGCCGCTTCTTCGGCCTTGGTCGAGGCCAGGTTGTCCTGCGCGCGAAGTACGGCGAAATAGTTCTCGGCGGTCTGCAGGATCAGGTTCTGCTCGGTGGCCGACAGCTCCAGCGCGGCCTGTTCATTGACGGCCTCGGCGGCCTGCAACTGGAACCAGCGGTCGGCACGGAAGATCGGCTGCGCCAGGGTGGCGCTCCAGGAATTGCCGCTGCGGTTGGAGGTGACCGACGGTTCGTCGAGCTTGGTGCGGGTGTTCATCATCTCGGCACCGGCCGACAGGTTGGGCAGCAAGCCGGCGCGGGCCTGGGGCACCACCTCGCGGCGGGCGCCGTAGTCGGCGCGGGCCGCGGCCAGGTCGGCGTTGTTGTCTACCGCTTCCTGGTAGACGCTGACCAGGTCGGTCTTCACCGTCGTGGGCATGTCCGCTGCCCAGACCACTGCGTTGGACGCACAAGACACGGCAATCGCCAGTGAGAGTTTGCGCAGCATAGGGCAATCCTTGATCAAGATTTATTTACTGTACTGTCGGGTATCGAGCGATGGGCCAGTGTAGTGCCGCGCGCCGCCATCAACAATCCGTCGCTTGCGCCATTTATCACCCCCGGAATTACCTGCTTGGCTTTGCCGACCACTCCAGTCTAGACTGCGCATGTTCTTGTCGGGGTGCCTTGAAGCAAAGGCTGAGATCGCAGAGGTGCGGATCCCGTTGAACCTGATCAGGTTAGCGCCTGCGTAGGGAACAAGATTGCTCTCACATCCCGGGAGCCTCTTGTGCCAGGTCCGGGATCGCCACAGCTGCTTGCAGCTCACGGCACCCCATGTCCGGCACTGCACTCGTCAACACGGGTGCGTCCACGCCTTTCAGGTTCACCCCGACATTCCACTGCCTGGAAGCTGTCTGGAGAGCCTGTGATGAGCAAACAAGAAAAAACGATCAGTCTGAGCGAGTCGGCCCAAGTCGACCAACAGTCCGTGCAACCCCTGCCCAACTCGCGCAAGGTCTATGTCGAAGGTTCGCGTCCCGACATCCGCGTGCCCATGCGCGAAATCAGCCTGCACGATACCCCCACCGACTTCGGCGGCGAAAAGAACGCGCCGGTGCTGGTGTATGACACTTCCGGCCCGTATACCGACCCCGATGTCATCATCGACGTGCGCAAGGGCCTGGGCGATGTGCGCTCGGCCTGGATCGACGCCCGTGGCGACACCGAGCGCCTGGAAGGCCTGAGCTCCAACTTCGGCCAGCAGCGCCTGAACGACGCGGAGCTGGCCAAGCTGCGCTTCGCCCATGTGCGCAACCCGCGCCGCGCCAAGGCCGGCGCCAACGTCACGCAGATGCACTACGCGCGCCAGGGCATCATCACCGCCGAGATGGAATACGTCGCCATCCGCGAGAACATGAAACTGCAGGAAGCCCGCGCCGCCGGCCTGCTGAGCCAGCAGCACGCCGGCCACAGCTTCGGCGCCAGCATCCCGAAAGAAATCACCGCCGAGTTCGTCCGCGAAGAGATCGCCCGCGGCCGCGCGATCATCCCGGCCAACATCAACCACACCGAGCTGGAGCCGATGATCATCGGCCGCAACTTCCTGGTGAAGATCAACGGCAACATCGGCAACAGCGCCCTGGGCTCCTCGATCGAGGAAGAAGTGGCCAAGCTGACCTGGGGCATCCGCTGGGGCTCGGACACGGTCATGGACCTGTCCACCGGCAAGCACATCCACGAAACCCGTGAGTGGATCATCCGCAACTCGCCGGTGCCGATCGGCACCGTGCCGATCTACCAGGCCCTGGAAAAGGTCAATGGCGTCGCCGAGGACCTGACCTGGGAGCTGTTCCGCGACACCCTGATCGAGCAGGCCGAGCAGGGCGTGGACTACTTCACCATCCACGCGGGCGTGCTGCTGCGCTATGTGCCGCTGACCGCCAAGCGCGTCACCGGCATCGTCAGCCGCGGTGGCTCGATCATGGCCAAGTGGTGCCTGGCGCACCACAAGGAAAACTTCCTGTACACGCACTTCGACGAGATCTGCGAAATCATGAAGGCCTACGACGTCAGCTTCTCGCTGGGCGACGGCCTGCGCCCGGGCTCGATCGCCGATGCCAACGACGCCGCCCAGTTCGGCGAACTGGAGACCCTCGGCGAGCTGACCAAGATCGCCTGGAAGCACGACGTGCAGTGCATGATCGAAGGCCCTGGCCACGTGCCGATGCAGCTGATCAAGGAGAACATGGACAAGCAGCTGGAGTGCTGTGACGAGGCGCCGTTCTACACCCTCGGCCCGCTGACCACCGACATCGCCCCGGGCTACGACCACATCACCTCCGGCATCGGCGCGGCGATGATCGGCTGGTTCGGCTGCGCCATGCTCTGCTACGTCACGCCCAAGGAGCACCTGGGCCTGCCGAACAAGGATGACGTGAAGACCGGCATCATCACCTACAAGATCGCCGCGCATGCCGCCGACCTTGCCAAGGGCCATCCGGGCGCGCAGATTCGCGACAACGCGCTGTCCAAGGCGCGCTTCGAGTTCCGTTGGGAAGACCAGTTCAACCTCGGCCTGGACCCGGATACCGCTCGGTCCTTCCATGACGAGACGCTGCCCAAGGAGTCGGCCAAGGTCGCGCACTTCTGCTCGATGTGCGGGCCGAAGTTCTGTTCGATGAAGATCACCCAGGAAGTGCGTGAGTATGCCGCGAAGATCGACACCGTCGATGTGACGGCCGAGCAGGGCATGCGCGAGCAGGCCGAGCGGTTCCGCCAGGAAGGCAGCCAGTTGTACCAGAAGGTGTAAGTAGACCTTGGGGGCCGCTTTGCGGCCCTTTCGCGACGCAAGGCCGCTCCCACAGGTCCTGTATATGGCTCAAGTCATGCACGGAACCTGTGGGAGCGGCCTTGTGTCGCGATACGAGGACGCAGTCCTCGCCAGCAACACCCACAATATTCCCGGCGAGCACCCACATGACCACCCCCAGCCACTTCTCCCCCGACCACCCGGTCCCTGCCCATCACCGCCAGTTCGGCGCCCGCGACCTGTTCTCGCTGTGGTTCTCCCTTGGCATCGGCCTGATGGTCCTGCAGGTCGGCGCCCTGCTGGCGCCTGGCCTGGGCCTGGCCGGTTCGATCCTGGCGATCGTCCTTGGCACCGTGGTGGGCGTGCTGCTACTGGCATCGGCGGGGGTGATCGGCAGCGACACCGGGCTGTCGGCCATGGCCACCCTGCGCCTGACGCTGGGCGGCCATGGCGCGCGGTTGCCGGCTGTGCTCAACCTCCTGCAACTGGTGGGCTGGGGCTCGTTCGAGATCATCGTCATGCGCGATGCCGCGAGCCTGCTGGGCGCGCGTGCCTTCGGCGAGGGCAGCGGCTGGAGCAACCCGTTGTTGTGGACCCTGTGCTTCGGCGCCCTGGCCACCTTGCTGGCAGTCAGCGGGCCATTGACTTTTGTGCGCAAGGTCCTGCGCAAGTGGGGCATCTGGCTGCTGCTCGGTGCTTGTATCTGGCTCACCTGGAACCTGTTCGCCAAGGCCGACCTGGCCGCGCTGTGGCAGCGCCCGGGCGATGGTTCGCTGTCCCTGGCGCTGGGCTTCGACATCGTCATCGCCATGCCGTTGTCGTGGTTGCCGTTGATCGCCGACTACTCACGCTTCGGCCAGCGTGCCAGCCGGGTATTCGGCGGTACGGCGCTGGGCTTTTTCATTGGCAATGCCTGGCTGATGAGCCTGGGCGTGGCCTATACCCTGGCATTCGCCCCGAGTGGTGAAGTGAATGCGCTGCTACTGGCGCTGGCCGGCGCCGGGCTGGGTATTCCATTGCTGCTGATTCTGCTGGACGAGTCGGAGAACGCTTTCGCCGATATCCACTCGGCGGCGGTCTCCACCGGTCTGCTGGTCAAGCTCAAGGTCGAGCACCTGGCCCTGGCCATCGGCGTGCTGTGCACCCTGATCGCCCTGCTGGCGCCGCTGGCCCAGTACCAGAACTTCCTGTTGCTGATCGGCTCGGTGTTTGCGCCGTTGTTCGGCGTGGTGCTGGTGGATCACTTCGTGGTCCGTCGCCGTCGCCTGCCGGCGCTGGTCGAGGGGCTGCACTGGCAGGCGCTGCTGGCCTGGGCGGTGGGGGTGGCGGCTTATCACCTGCTGGCCAACCAGGCGCCGGAGCTGGGGGCGACCCTGCCGGCGCTGCTGCTGGCAGGGGGGCTGCATCTGCTGCTATCGCTTAGCCGCGGCCGGGAAACAGCTCGGGCCTGATCACGCCGTTGAGGCGCGGATAGGGGATCTTCAGTTCGACGTGGCCCATGGAGTAGGGCGCGATGGCGTAGACCTCGTACTTGATCACCACCGCGCCGTAGGTCAGGGCGATGTGCGGCGACTGCTTGAACGGCCAGGTCTTGACGAACTCGGGGTCCTTGTCCATGCCGGTGCTGATCAGCCAGGCGCGGTGGGATTCCTCGGCGGTCTTCCAGAAGGTCGCTGCCTGGCCGGGCACCAGCATGTCGTCCAAGGTCAGCACCTTGTCCAGCTTGCGCGAATAGTTGATGAAGCCGCGCCCGGGCATGCCATGGGCGCCGCCGCTGTCGAGGTAGCTGGACAGTTCGACGATCACCAGCCCGTCATGCTGTTCGCGTACCTTGGCCTGCAGGTAGCTGCTGTTGCGCTTTTCGGCGTGGGCCAGGTACTGCTGCTCGTAGGCTTGCAGCGAGGCTGGCGGGGTGCCGCGTTGGTTGTCCTCGGTCAGCATCAGCAGACGCTTCTCGACGATGCCGTCGAGCTTGGGCAGCGCGGGGAAGTGCACGACGTCGATATTGACCAGCGGGCAGTCGCTCGCGCTGCAACCAGGCTTGACGTGCTCCCAGGCTTCGCGCTTGACCTCGAGCGGGGCCCGGTAGTTGGGCGTGAACAGGCTCTGGCAGGCGCTCAGGGCGAACGCGGCCAAGGCCACGGAAGTCAGTTTGACTAGCGTCATGTTGCCTCTTTCACAACAGTGATGATCGGCCTTGGACCGCCTGCGCGGCCTTCGGTTCGCCACTAAGCTAACAGAGAGCGCCGCGCCTGTCCCGGCTGGGCGAACGGTCACCGCAAAGGGGATGAAACCCGGCGGCACGCAGAGTAGGATTGCGCGATGCGGTAAACGAGGTAATGAGGAACTTGCATGTCAGACACGTTGAATTCGACACCCACCAAGGTCGAGATCGCCCGGCGCGAGCCGCTGTTCAAGGGCTTCTACAAGCTGGAAAAGCTGCACCTGCGCCATGAGCTGTTCGCCGGCGGCATGAGCCGCGAGTTCAGCCGCGAGCTGTTCGTGCGCCATGACGCGGTCTGTGTGCTGCCCTACGATCCGCAGCGCGATGAAGTGGTGCTGATCGAGCAGTTTCGTGTCGGTGCGATGGGCAAGGTCGCCAACCCCTGGCTGATCGAGATGGTCGCCGGGTTGATCGACAAGGATGAGCAGCCGGAGGAGGTTGCCCATCGCGAAGCCCAAGAGGAAGCTGGCCTGACCTTTTCGGCACTTTGGCCGATGACGCGCTATTTCCCGTCGCCAGGCGGCAGCGATGAATACGTTCACCTGTTCCTGGGCCGTTGCACCAGCGAGGGCGCCGGTGGCCTGCATGGCCTGGAAGAAGAGAGCGAGGACATCCGCGTGCGTGTGTGGTCCTTCGAGGATGCCCTGCAGGCCGTGCGCGACGGGCGCATCTGCAACGCCGCCGCGATCATCGGCCTGCAATGGCTGGCCCTTAACCGTGACGAAGTCCGAGGTATGTGGAAGTGAACCTGCTGCGTGAGCGCTATCGGGTCGACCTGATCGGGCTGCAGACGGCCTGCGAGGCGAACTACGCCCGCCTGATGCGCCTGTTGCCGGACATGCGCACCACGCAAAGCTCGCGGCGCATCGGCATGACCCAGGGCGACCAGATGCTCGGCGTGCTGGTACTCGACGTCGTCTTGGCCTGCCCTTACACCACCACGTTGCGGGTGTGTCAGGAGCACAGCCTGCCATGGTTGCCGGTGCCTGCGCTCGAGGTGCAGGTGTATCACGACGCACGCATGGCCGAGGTGGTCAGTGCCGAACATACCCGGCGCCTGCGCAGCATTTACCCGTACCCCAACAGTGCGATGCACCAGCCAGACGAGAAAGCCCAGCTCAACCTGTTCCTGGGTGAATGGCTGAGCCATTGCCTGGCCTGTGGCCACGAGCTGGAAGCGGTGCGCTGAAATGTGATGCGTGTCGGTTTCGAGTATTTGCTCGAAACCGATCCGTCGCCATAATCCGTGCTGAATCCGCTCGAGGAGACGGCCGTTGCCGCAACCACTCACACCACCCTCACCCGTTTATGTGGTGCAACTGACCGACGCTCATCTGTTCGCCGACCCGGCGGGCGGGCTGCTGGGGCTCAAGACGCGCGACAGTCTCGCGCATGTGGTCGACCAGGTTCGTCGTGAACAGCCGCGTATCGACCTGCTGCTGTGCACGGGCGATCTTTCACAAGATGCCAGCGTCGCCTCCTACCAGGCCTTCAGCGCGTTGACCGCGAAGCTGGGGGCACCGGCGCGCTGGTTGCCGGGCAACCATGACGAGGCCCAGGTAATGCGCGCCGTGGCGCCGGAGCTGGTGCAGGCGATCACGGACATTGGCCAATGGCGCATCGTCATGCTCGATTCGGCAGTGGTCGGCGCGACCTTCGGCCTGTTGGCGGACGATCAACTGGCGGTGCTGGATCAGGCGCTGGGTGATGCCGGTGAACGCCATTGCCTGGTGTGCTGCCACCATCAGCCGGTGGATATCGGTTGTGCCTGGATTGCCTCGATCGGTCTGCGCAATGCCGATGAGCTGTTGAAGCGTCTGCACCCTTATCCACAGGTGAAGGCGCTGCTTTGGGGGCATATTCATCAGGAGTGGGACGAGGTGCGCGATGGCATTCGCTTGCTTGCCACGCCTTCGACCTGCATCCAGTTCGCGCCACGCAGCGATGACTTCAAGGTAAGCGAGGAGCAGCCGGGTTACCGCTGGCTGCGGTTGCATGCCGATGGGCGGTTGGAAACTGGCGTGGAGCGGGCGCTCGATTTCGAGGTGAGGCTGGATTTCGACAGCCCAGGCTATTAAGTGCATCGCGTTTCCTGTGGGAGCGGGTTTACCCGCGAACACCGGCGAAGCCGGTGCCAGCCACCGCAGCGCTTGCTTCGCGGGTAAACCCGCTCCCACAGGGTGCAGTACCTTGTCCAACAATTTGTTGCGAAAATCTCCACGCTGCGCCAATGCCCTTTGAACACGCTACACTGCGCATCTTTGCGTCCGGGGGCAGCATGTCGGGTTCCATCCTTTATATCCATGGCTTCAACAGCTCGCCGCTGTCGAAGAAAGCCCGCCAGCTCGAGGCCGTCATGCAGCAGCTTGGCCTGGCCGAGCAACTGCGCATTCCGGCCCTGCACCATCACCCGCGCCAGGCCATCGCCCAGCTGGAGGCGGCCATCGCCGAGCTCGGCGCCCCCTTGCTGGTCGGCAGCTCTCTTGGCGGCTACTATGCCACCCATCTGGCCGAGCGCCACGGGCTCAGGGCCTTGCTGATCAATCCCGCGGTCAGTCCGCACCGGCTGTTCGACGGCTACCTCGGCACCCAGCGCAACCTGTATACCGACGAAGCCTGGGAGCTCACCCACGACCACGTGGATGCCCTGGCCGAACTGGAAGTACCAGCCCCGCAGGACGCGGCCCGCTATCAAGTGTGGTTGCAGACCGCCGATGAAACCCTGGATTATCGCCAGGCCGAGCGCTACTACCGCGCCTGCGCCCTGCGCATCCAGGCCGGTGGCGATCACAGCTACCAGGGCTTCGCCGAACAATTGCCGGCGCTGCTGGCCTTCGCCGGCATTGCCCGCGGACAGTATGCGACGCTCGATTTTTCGCTATCTTGATTTTTTTGCATTCACCAGACTGACGACGAGACCCCATGGCCAATCCCAGCGCTAGCGCCTATAACGCAGACGCCATCGAAGTCCTCTCGGGCCTTGACCCGGTCCGCAAGCGGCCGGGCATGTACACCGACACCAGCCGGCCCAACCACCTGGCCCAGGAAGTCATCGACAACAGTGTCGACGAAGCCCTGGCTGGCCACGCCCGTTCGGTGCAGGTCATCCTGCATGCCGACCACTCGCTGGAAGTCAGCGACGATGGCCGCGGCATGCCGGTGGACATCCACCCCGAAGAGGGTGTCAGCGGCGTCGAACTGATCCTCACCAAGCTGCATGCAGGCGGCAAGTTCTCCAACAAGAACTACCAGTTCTCCGGTGGCCTGCACGGTGTTGGCATTTCGGTGGTCAACGCGCTGTCCTCGCAGGTGCGCGTGCGCGTGAAGCGCGATGGCAACGAGTACCAGATGACCTTCGCCGACGGCTTCAAGGCCAGCGAACTGGAGGTGGTCGGCTCCGTCGGCAAGCGCAACACCGGCACCAGCGTTTACTTCACCCCCGATCCGAAGTACTTCGATTCGCCGAAGTTCTCCATCAGCCGCCTCAAGCATGTGCTCAAAGCCAAGGCCGTGCTGTGCCCGGGGCTGTCCATCAGCTTCGAGGACAAGGGCACCGGCGAGAAGGTCGAGTGGCACTACGAAGACGGCCTGCGCTCCTACCTGGTGGACTCGGTCAGCGAGTTCCCGCGCCTGCCCGACGAGCCGTTCTGCGGCAGCCTGGCCGGCAACAAGGAAGCCGTCGACTGGGCCTTGCTGTGGCTGCCGGAGGGCGGCGACAGCATCCAGGAAAGCTACGTCAACCTGATCCCCACCGCCCAGGGCGGCACCCACGTCAACGGCCTGCGCCAGGGCCTGCTGGACGCCATGCGCGAGTTCTGCGAGTTTCGCAACCTGCTGCCGCGCGGGGTCAAGCTGGCGCCCGAGGACGTCTGGGAGCGCATCAGCTTCGTGCTGTCGATGAAGATGCAGGAGCCGCAGTTCTCCGGGCAGACCAAGGAGCGCCTGTCGTCCCGCGAGGCGGCGGCGTTCGTCTCCGGGGTGGTCAAGGATGCCTTCAGCCTGTGGCTCAATGCCCACCCCGAGCTGGGCATGCAACTGGCTGAACTGGCCATCAGCAACGCTGGTCGGCGCCTGAAGGCGAGCAAGAAGGTCGAGCGCAAGCGCATCACCCAGGGGCCGGCGCTGCCGGGCAAGCTGGCCGACTGCGCCGGGCAAGACCCGATGCGCGCCGAGCTGTTCCTGGTCGAGGGTGACTCCGCCGGTGGTTCGGCCAAGCAGGCGCGGGACAAGGAGTTCCAGGCGATCCTGCCGCTGCGCGGCAAGATCCTCAATACCTGGGAAGTCGATGGCGGCGAGGTCCTGGCCAGCCAGGAAGTGCACAACATCGCCGTGGCCATCGGCGTCGACCCGGGCGCCAGCGACCTTTCGCAACTGCGCTACGGCAAGATCTGCATCCTCGCCGACGCCGACTCCGACGGCCTGCACATCGCCACCCTGCTGTGCGCGCTGTTCGTCCAGCACTTCCGGCCGCTGGTCGAGGCCGGCCACGTCTACGTGGCCATGCCGCCGCTGTACCGTATCGACCTGGGCAAGGAAATCTACTACGCCCTGGACGAAGCCGAACGCGATGGCATTCTCGATCGCCTGGTCGCCGAGAAGAAACGCGGCAAGCCCCAGGTCACTCGATTCAAAGGTCTGGGCGAGATGAACCCGCCGCAGTTGCGCGAGACCACCATGGATCCGAACACCCGGCGCCTGGTTCAGCTGACCCTGGACGACGTGCAGGGCACCACCGAGATCATGGACATGCTGCTGGCCAAGAAGCGTGCCGGCGACCGCAAGAGCTGGCTGGAGAGCAAAGGCAACCTGGCCGAGGTCCTGGTTTGATTCGTCCGTTGCTCATGGCCTGCCTGGCGCTGTTCGCCCTGCAGGCCCGGGCGGGCGACTGGCCGCAACTCACGCTCAGCGGCGAGCATGTGGTCGAGGGCATGCGTGGTGGCAACCTGTCGGGCCTGGCCTGGTGCCGTGGGGCGCTGTGGGCCGTATCCGATCGTGACGACGACCGCATCTATCGCCTGGAGCAGGACACGGCGCCCTGGCAGGCCGAACCTCAGGTCTTCACCCCGCCAGTGCCTCCCGATACCGGCCTGCCCTGGGGGTTGAAGTCGCGCAATTGGGCGGCGTCCTATATCCGTGGCGGCGCCCTGGATTTCGAAGGGATCACCTGCGATCAGGCGGGCAACCTGTACGTGGTCAGCGAGGCGCACGCCGCCGTGCTGCAATTGCCCGTGGACGGTGAGCCAGACTGGCTGAGGATTGACCAGGCCATGGTTCGCCAGGCTCGGGCCAGTGGCATGCTGCTGCATTTCAACGCATTGTTCGAGGGCCTGGCGATCAACCCGGCGGGCGACCGCCTGTGGCTGGCCGCCGAGCGCGAAAGGCGCGGTCTGCTTGCCGTGCAGCGCCAGCAGTCAGTCTGGAACTGTGGGCGCGGGTGCGTATTGCTGAGCGAAGCCGGTGTCGAGATGCAACCGCCGCAGTTCCCGGAGGCACGCCCGGTGTCCCGTGATTTCGCCGACCTGGCCTGGTTCGAGGGCAAGCTGTTCACCCTTGAGCGCAACGCCTACCGTATCTGCCGCCGCGACGCCGACAGTGGCGCGGTGGAGCGCTGCTGGTCGTTCGCCGCCGACGCCCTGGCGGAGTCGCGGCGCTATTCGCAGCCCTATGGCCTGGCCGAGGCGCTGGTGATCGATAAAGCCGGGGCCTGGATCGGCGTGGACAACAACGACAGACCGCGCGTGGATGGGGAAACGCGACCGATCGTCTGGCGTTTCGACGCGCCGCAAGGCGGCTGGAGCGCCAAGCCATGAGCCAGCCAGCGGGCAAGCGGGCGGGCAGGGTGCTGATGGTCGTCGCCTGGGCGGCGGCGATGTTCCTGGCCACACGCTTTTTCGGCCAATGGGAGGCGCGTCAGCAGAATCCCAATGCCGTGGTACAGAGCGAGCAGGGCGACGGCTACGTCGAGGTGCGCCTGCTGAGCAACGGCCAGGGCCATTTCGTCGCCGACGGTGCGATCAATGGCCGGGTGGTGCATTTCATGCTCGATACCGGCGCCACCGATGTGGCGATCCCCGAAGCGCTGGCCCGCGACCTGGACCTGGCCCGCGGCGCACCGGTGCAACTGAGTACCGCCAATGGCCGCACCGAAGGCTACCGCACCCGGCTCGACAGTTTGCAGCTGGGCGACATCCACCTGCGCGACGTGCGTGCGCTGGTGGTTCCCGGCCTCGATGGCCAGGCCGTGCTGCTGGGCATGAGCGCCCTGAAACAACTTGAATTCACCCAGCGCGGTGGCACCATGCTGCTGCGCCAGAACCTGAAATGACGAGGCTCGCATGAGCGACTTACTGGACAGTCTCGAAGGCGTCGAACGCCGTTCCCTGGCCGACTTCACCGAACAGGCCTACCTCAACTACTCCATGTACGTGATCATGGACCGCGCCCTGCCGCACATCGGCGACGGCCTCAAGCCGGTCCAGCGGCGCATCGTCTATGCCATGAGCGAGTTGGGGCTCGACGCCGATTCCAAGCACAAGAAGTCGGCGCGTACCGTCGGCGATGTGCTCGGCAAGTTCCACCCCCACGGCGACTCGGCTTGCTACGAGGCCATGGTGCTGATGGCCCAGCCGTTCAGCTACCGCTACACCCTGGTCGATGGCCAGGGCAACTGGGGTGCGCCGGACGACCCGAAATCGTTCGCTGCCATGCGTTACACCGAGGCGCGCCTGTCACGCTATTCCGAAGTGCTACTCAGCGAGCTGGGCCAGGGCACCGTCGACTGGGTGCCAAACTTCGATGGCACGCTGCAGGAGCCGGCGGTACTGCCGGCGCGGCTGCCGAACATCCTGCTCAACGGCACCACCGGCATCGCCGTGGGCATGGCCACCGACGTGCCGCCGCACAACCTGCGCGAAGTGGCCAGCGCCTGCGTGCGCCTGCTCGACGAGCCCAAGGCCACCATCGAGCAGCTGTGCGAGCACATCCAGGGCCCGGACTACCCGACCGAGGCCGAGATCGTCACGCCGCGTGCCGACATCCTCAAGCTCTACGAGACCGGCAAGGGCTCGATCCGCATGCGCGCCGTGTACCGTGTCGAGGATGGCGACATCATCGTCACCGCGCTGCCACATCAAGTCTCCGGGGCCAAGGTGCTGGAGCAGATCGCCGCCCAGATGCAGGCCAAGAAGCTGCCGATGGTCGCCGACCTGCGCGACGAGTCGGACCACGAGAACCCCTGCCGGATCGTCATCATCCCGCGTTCGAACCGCGTCGATGCCGCCGAACTGATGCAGCATCTGTTCGCCACCACCGACCTGGAGAGCACCTATCGGGTCAACGTCAACATCATTGGCCTGGATGGTCGCCCGCAGGTCAAGAACCTGCGGGCGCTGCTGCTGGAGTGGCTGGAGTACCGGATCGGTACCGTTCGTCGCCGTCTGCAGCACCGCCTGGACAAGGTCGAGAAGCGCCTGCACCTGTTGGAAGGCTTGCTCACCGCGTTCCTCAACCTGGACGAAGTCATCCACATCATCCGTACCGAGGAGCATCCCAAGCAGGCACTGATCGCCCGTTTCGACCTGACCGAAATCCAGGCCGACTACATCCTCGAGACCCGCCTGCGTCAGCTGGCGCGCCTGGAAGAGATGAAGATCCGTGGCGAGCAGGACGAACTGCTCAAGGAACAGAAGCGCCTGACCACCCTGCTGGGCAGCGACGCCAAGTTGCGCAAGCTGGTACGCAGCGAATTGCTCGAAGACGCCGAAACCTATGGCGACGAGCGCCGTTCGCCGATCGTCGAGCGCGCCGAGGCCAAGGCCCTGTCGGAAAACGAGCTGATGCCGACCGAGCCGGTCACCGTGGTGCTGTCCGAGAAGGGCTGGGTGCGCTGCGCCAAGGGCCACGACATCGATGCCACGGGGCTGTCGTACAAGGCCGGTGACGGCTTCAAGGCCGCCGCCGCGGGGCGCTCCAACCAATTTGCCGTGCTCATCGACTCCACTGGCCGCAGCTATTCGCTGGCCGCCCACAGCCTGCCGTCGGCCCGTGGCCAGGGTGAGCCGTTGACCGGCCGGCTGACGCCGCCGCCGGGCGCCAGCTTCGAATGCGTGCTGTTGCCTGAGGACGATGCCCTGTACGTGATCGCCTCCGACGCCGGCTACGGTTTCGTGGTCAAGGGCGAGGACCTGCAGGCCAAGAACAAGGCCGGCAAGGGCCTGCTCAGCCTGCCCAACGGGGCCAAGGTCATGACCCCGCGTCCGGTGGCCGATCGTGAGCAGGACTGGCTGGCCGCGGTGACCACCGAAGGTCGCCTGCTGGTGTTCAAGGTGGCCGACCTGCCACAGCTGGGCAAGGGCAAGGGCAACAAGATCATCGGCGTGCCGGGGGACCGGGTGGCCAGCCGTGAAGAGTACGTCACCGACCTGGCGGTGATCAGCGAAGGGGCGACCCTTGTATTGCAGGCTGGCAAGCGTACCCTGTCTCTCAAGCCGGACGATCTGGAGCATTACAAGGGTGAGCGCGGTCGTCGTGGTAGCAAATTGCCACGCGGCTTCCAGCGCGTGGATGCCTTGCTGGTGGAGCCTGTCGCCTGAGGCGCTGGGCCGTCTGTCGCGGCGCTTTCGGCGCCGCTTCGGGCGGAAATGCTGGAGTCTGGCGGTTTTTTCGCGGATGATATCGCCCTTGCGGCGCCGGCGTGGCCGAGTGCCCGGACGAATCTACACGAGTATCACTGCGGTCAGTCTTGTGACGACCGCTTGGATGGGATGAATGAAATTTCTGCGCCTTCCATTTGCGCTGTTGATGACTGGCCTGCTGGGACTGAGCGGATGCAGCATGCATCAGCCGGTGGCCCTGTATCAGCTCGACAGCGGTGATCCCGGCCAGCCTAGCCAGGCTGCGGGCATGGCGGTGGTGCTTGGCCCGGTATCGGTGGCCGACTACCTGCAACGCGAAACCTTCCTGCAACGGCAGGCCGATGGCAGCCTGACCGCGGCGACCGACGGTCGTTGGGCCGGTAGCCTTTCGTCGGATATCGATCAGTTGCTGGTACGGCAGCTCGCCTGGCGCCTGGATAGCCAGCGCGTCGTGCTCGCCCCGGCCAGCGCCGGCTTCACGCCGGACGTGCAGGTGCTGCTGTCGATCACCCGCCTGGACTCGGGCAAGGACCAGCCCGCGATCCTGGATGCCCAATGGCGTGTGCTGGACCGTCGTGGCCAGGTGCGCGACAACCGCATCGTCCACCTCGAGCAGCCTCACGCAGGCAGCGAGTCGGCTCAGGTCCAGGCCCAGGGGCAGTTGCTGCAGAAGCTGGCCGAACAGCTGAGCTCCGCGGTAAAGCCGCTGGCCAACCAGCCGGCCATCGCCGAGGAGACACCGCGCAAGCCGGCGGCGCCGGTCCAGGTCAAGAAAGAGCCGGAGAAACCGAAGATTCCGATGGCTTCGCCGATCCGTACCGATATGGAAGTGTTCCGCTTCTGATGCTGTAGATGCGAAAAGGCCCGCGCAGACGCGGGCTTTTTTGTGTCTGCTGCCGGTGCTATCCAGTGGTTCTCTTCCTCGGCAGCCTATCGGACCGGCAGGCGTTATTTACTTACCGCAGGACACTTCCGACGCAGCACTACCTTGGTCTCTCACAGCCGAGATATAAGGATCCTGCGCATGAGCTACCACTTCGCTACACCGAAGTCCCCCAACTCTGGTGAGCCCTCCAGCCCTGAACCGGCCACGCACCCCGATAGCACCTTCGAGCTTGGCCAATACCATTTCGCATCAGTTGTCCCCGCCACCTCAGAACAGGATGAAGGCGTTGTACTGTCGATCCAGCAAGTCTTCGGGCGTGAGCAGATCAGTCTGCCGACGCCTCATGACTATGCGAGCGTCGTACTGCGCGAGTACCTGGCACAGCAGGGCATCGAGGACGACCCCGACGACCTCGTTCTCAGCACGCTGTTCCTGGAGCATGTCCATGTGACGGACGGCCCATGGGCTGCCCAGGTGGCACATTCGATGACCCTGACCCAGGCAATGGTCGCCAACTGGCAGCAGCAGGGCAGTGGTCAGTGGCAGGATCACCTGGGGCATCCGATGGATTGGCGTCGGGAGGGCTACGAAGTGAGCCGGACGGTGCAGCTATCGGCTGCTCAACTGGCCGACAGCGAGGCCTACGATGGCATCTACCGGCGCACCCAGCCGCAGACCTACGGAGCGGCCACCCAGGTCAATCTGGACCCCGCCGCTTTTCGCCAGCATGTCTGGGATGCGCAATTGCAGGGGCGCTACCTGGAATACTTGCGTCAGTTCTGGAGCAGCCAGGCGCATGACTACCATTTGCTGCTCAAGGGCAACCTGGTGCATGCGGCCTTGCTGCAGCGTGATGAGGGATCGCTCAGCGAAGAGCATGCGGCATTGGTGCTCGAGAGCCTGATGCTCAGCCGCGACACCCGTTGGGCGGGTACCTCGTTCCGTTACTTCGCCGACACTCCGGTATCCCGTACACGTACGATTTCGGCGTTCAGGATCCATGGGTACGAAGCCACCGACATCATGGTCTTCCAGGCGCATGGCCATGACGCCATCGTGCTTTACATTCCTGGCAATTCCTCGCCACTGCATGGCTTCAACGCTGCCAGGGAGCTGCGAGACTGGGTCGCCCAGCAATGCCGCGATCCACGCAAACGGGCATCCCTGGCCAGTCATTTCAGCAGCAAGGACAGGGGGGACGGGGTCATCTACAGTGGCGTCGATACGGCCCTGGCAGGCCTCGGCGCGCACCCTAGGCGGCTGAACGATGCCACGGGTCACTGGTACCCAGGCAGCACCATTACCTTCAGCGAAGCGATATACCCTTACCCCATGAGCTACTTCCGTGATCAGACCCGCTCCCGGTTGTTCTCGGATGCTGACTACGACATCGGTACACAAGGCCGGTATTACGCGAAGTTGACGGCTTACGGTGTGGAAGTGACGGCCAATGTCGTTGGTGCCATTGCCCTGGCGGTACCTGCGCTGGCACCCGTGGCGGTCGCACTTGGCGTCGGCCTGCTGGCAGTGGGGGCGGGCGAGATGATCACGGCCCACAACCAGGAGGAAGAGGCTGAAGGCGCGCAGCGCATCGTGTTCGGGCTGCTCAATGCCCTGCCGCTTGCCGGGGAGGTGTCGCAGCTTGGCAGGGTCACTGCGGCGCTCGGCGAAACGGAGCGCAGCGTCGCTGTCGCTGCGCAGGCCGAGCATGCGGCCCAGCAGGCGCTGGAGGATGCGGCGGTTGCAGGCGACGTTCCGGTGTCGCCCGAAGAGCTCAAGGCCGTGCGCCCTGTCCACGACAGCTTGCAGCACGATCTGCGGGCGCGCCTGCAAGACCTTGCCGTTACGCGGCCGCTACGGGTATTGGGTGGTGGCAAGGGAACGTTTCTCGATGAGGGCAAGCTGTATGTGAGGATCCGCCCACGGGTGTATCGGGTGCAGTGGCTGGAGCACGAGCAGCAATTGCGTATCCGCTCCGAGGCCGAGCCGGTGGCATGGGGGCCATTCCTGAGCAGCATGGAAGATGGCTACTGGGATCTGGATCTGCGCTTCGGCCTGCGAGGCGGGGCCCCGTTGCCGACCGTGCTGGAGCACCCCAGGCTGCCACTGGAGCTCATCGACTCGATCGAATGCCAGCCCATGGTGCCCAAGGTGGAAGTGAGTTTTGCCGTCGATGACCTGATCTGGAACCACGAGGCGTCTTGCTATGAGGCCGACATCGTTTTTCGTCATGACGATTTCGGCGAGAAGCTCGACGTCAAGCAGGTCTCCCGGCAGCCGGTCTGGTATGACGCCGATGCCGCTGCCTGGCGCCGCGGCCAGCAATACATTTGGCGGGAGCGGCATGGTGGCAAGAACAGCTACCGTTGGCGGGCCGGCGAGGCGCGAGATTTCGAGCGCGTGCGACACAAGCTGCCGCACGAGCAGAACATCACGACCTATCGCTTTCCAGACCTGCCGCAACTGCCGGTCGGCATGTCGCCGATCACCCAGCAGGTCCATATGATCTGGGTGGGAGAGCGCGAGCTGGATTTCATGATCAAGCGCACCATCGTCAAGAACCTGCGCAACAAAGGCTATCGCTTCATCCTGCACCTGGACAACGACAGCGCAGCGCTGACGGCTAACCAAGCCTGGTGCGGGCAGGTGGGCATCGAGGCGAGAAACCTGCGAGAGCAGGCGTTTTTCCAGCGGTTCACCGCAGGCCGCGAGGGTATTGCCTACAACTATTTCCGCAATCCGGCCGCAGAGTCGCGCAACTATGCGGCGGCGTCGGATTTTCTGCGCCTGCGTCTGCTCGATGAGTACGGCGGCTTCTACATGGACATCGATGACACATTGTATTCACCGGATGCCAGGCCGCTGCCAGCCGCACCCAACGATGTGCTGGTCGGTGGACTGTACAAGATGCCGTGGAACAGGAAGGAACTGGTGAATACCTCGCACTTTGCCAGTCACCCTGGCAACCCAGTGCTCAAGCGCTTGCTGCAGCGCGCCAATGCGCGTTTCGAGGCGCTCCCCGAGGCATTCAAGTCAACGCCGCGGCCGGTGGTCACAGCATTCAAGGACAAGGCCGAGGCCGAGCGGACGATGAATGCCTACATGCAGACCATCGCCAGCCTGGCGGGGCCCGATGCCTTCAACAAGGACCTGCGAGCGCTTCGGCCTGACTACTTCGGGTTGATTGGCAACAAGCCATCGGACTCGTGGGTCGTGTCGACGGTGTATGAAGCATTCTACGACGAAGCCATCGCGCACTGGTTCCCAATGCGCATGGGGGGCGCGGTGTCGATGCAGCCAGGTAGCGCACACACCTGGATGAGAACCTGAGGGGCGCGGCCCCGCCTGGGCGGGGCCTTCGCAGGAGAAACTCGCTTCAGGCCCTGCGCTCGTGCATCCGCGCCAGTTGGCGCTCCAGCATCGATGGGTACGGCTCCATCAACCGCTCCACGCAGCAGGCGCCTTCAGGGCTGGCGATCGGGCGGATACGCGCGCGCTGGCGCACCAGCGCATCATCGCTGATGCGGCGCTCGACCAGCAGCAGGTTGCGGCTGTGCTGCGACAGGGCCAGGGCGTCCTGGGCCTGCTCGGTCATCAGCAGGTCCGCTTGGTCCATGCCATGCAGGTCGTCGGCCAGCACCAGGCCCAGCTGCAGTTGCAGGGTGATGCCGCTGTCGGCGACCTCGATCTGCAGGGCGTGGCCCAGGGCGCGCAGCAGCTCGCCACAGCAGATGGCGTTGGTCAGGTAGTCCTCGCCGCTGTCGCGGCTGTGGAACAGCAGCAGGGTGCTGCCGTCGTTCAGCGTATGGACTTCACCTTCGTACAGCGATGCGGCTTGATCCAGGCAGTCGCGGTAGCGTTCCAGCAGCTCGGTAAGACGGCTGCGTGGGAGGCGTCGCAGCTGCTCCTGGGAGCCCAGTTGCACGGCCAGCACGGCACTGCTGCGAGGCTCGTCGGATTCGACGGCGAGGGCTTTGGCCGGGGCGCTTTCCTCGTCCATCAGGCCGGCGAAGGCGTCGTCGTCCTCGTCATGCTGCTCCTGCGCGTGCGCAGCCACTTTCGGCCGTGCGGCAGCCTTGGGGATGGGAGCTTCTTCGAAATCGTCCGCCTCGTCCTCTTCCTCAGGTTCCGGTGGCGGTGGCGGAGCCAGGCGGGCGTGCAGCTGGCGCGCCAGGTCACCGATCTCGTCCTGGCGGTCGGTGGCTGGGGTATAGGGGTGCGGGTCGCGCAGCCATACACGCAGTTGCAGCAGCGGCAAGGAGATGAACCGCCCCAGGCGCAGGCTGAGGGTCAGAGCCAGGGCCAGCAGGATCGCCGCGAGGATGCCCATGCTCTGCAGGCTGATCAGCATCGGCTGCTGGAACTGGTTCATGTCCAGGCTGATGCGCAACTGGCCGGCGGTCACGTCCTGGAAGGTGATCTTGGTCTGGTAAACCCCTTCGGCTTCGCCCAGCAGGCTGTTGCGCGGGCGCTGGCCGGCCTCGGCGAGGATGCGGTTGTCCACGCTGTAGATCGCCGCGTGGGCCACCAGCGGGTTCTTCACCAGGTTGCCCAGCAGCACGTTGAGGCTGAGGATGTCGTTGGACACCAGCAGCTCGGTCGCCGACGTGGCTGTCTGCGTGGTCAGGCTCTGGCCGACGGCATCGGCCTGCTCGTGCATGGCCTGCTTGAACTGCAGGCCCATCACGCAGGCATAGATCACCAGGGCCAGGGCTACCAGGAAAATGTTGTAGCTGGCGATGCGCAGGGCCAGTGGAATCCGGCGCTGGCTCAGGGCTCGGTAGATCATCAGGAAGAAGTTATCGGATTTTACGGGCGTGGGCCGGTTCACAGAGCGCGGCTCTTCATGGCGAGAAAGTTGCTGCGCAGTATAGCGATCCGTGTTTTGTCGGCAAAGTATCGTTGGCGCCCGATGGTCATGGAAAATCGGTAGAATGCGCATTTTTCATCGAGTTGGAGCCCCGGTCTTGCGCGAAATCGTCCTGATCAACATCACTGGTGAAGACCGTCCAGGTCTCACCGCGGCCATCACCGGCGTCCTGCTCCAGGGCGGTGTGAACATTCTCGACATCGGCCTGGCGGTGATGCACGGTACCCTGTCGTTCGGCATCCTGGTCGACATTCCCGACAACGAAGTGGCCACCGCGCTGCTGCAGAGCGTGCAGTCCAAGGCTCACGAGCTGAACCTGCAGGCGCGCTACACGCCGATCTCCGAAACCGATTATCAGCACTGGGCCGACAGCCAGGGCGAGGCGCGCCATATCGTCACCCTGCTCAGCCGTCGGATCACCCCGGAGCAGTTGCAGCGGGTCAGCGCGATCATCAGCCAGGCCGGCCTGACCATCGAGCGCATCGAGCGCCTGTCGGCCCGCGTGGTGCTGGACGCGCCGAGCGAAAAGGGCAAGTCTGCCCTGGAGATCTCCGTGCGCGGCGAGCCGAGCGATGCCCAGGCCCTGCGCGCGGCGTTCTTCGCGCTGTCCGAGGAACAGAACATCGACATCGCCTTCCAGCGTGACGACCTGTTCCGCCGCAACCGCCGCCTGGCGGTGTTCGACATGGACTCGACGCTGATCGAGGCCGAAGTGATCGATGAGCTGGCCAAGGCCGCCGGTGTCGGCGAGCAGGTGGCGGCGATTACCGAGCGCGCCATGCGCGGCGAACTGGATTTTCGTGCCAGCTTCAAGGAACGCATGGCGCTGCTCAAGGGCCTGGATGTGGGCGTGCTCGACCAGATCGGTGCCTCGCTGCGCCTGACCGAAGGCGCCGAGCATCTGTTCGCCGAGCTCAAGCGCCTGGGTTACAAGACCGCGATCCTGTCTGGCGGTTTCACTTACTTCGCCAAGCAGGTCCAGGCGCGCCTGGGCATCGACTACGTGTTCGCCAACGAACTGGAGGTGGTCGACGGCAAGGTGACCGGTGTGGCCGTCGAGCCTATCGTCGATGCCCAGCGCAAGGCCGAGTTGCTGCAGAAGCTGGCCAATGACGAGGGCCTTCAGCTGGAGCAGACCATCGCGGTCGGTGATGGCGCCAACGACCTGCCGATGCTGTCCCTGGCCGGCCTGGGCGTGGCCTTCCGTGCCAAGCCGCTGGTGCGCCAGTCGGCCAAGCAGGCGATTTCCACCCTGGGGCTTGATGGTGTGTTGTACCTGCTGGGCCTGCGTGACCGCGACGCGCGCGGTTGATCTTGAGCCCTAGCGACCCTTCGCGGCGCAAGGAGGGCGAAGCCCTCCCTGCAACCTCAAGGCAAAAAAAAGGCCCTGCATGACGTTAACCATGCAGGGCCTTTTGCTTACCGGGTGGTCAGGCCTGGTTCGGCTGCGCCAGCAGCTCACCCATGCGCACCGCGGAGCCGGCGCCCAGGCTCTCGGCCCACTTCACCTGCTCCGGCCCGAATAGCACGATGGCGGTGGAGCCCAGCTTGAAGCGGCCCAGCTCGGCGCCTTTTTCCAGGTGGATCGGCGCACGGCTGGCTTCGTCGTAGCGGAAGGTCTTCAGCTCGCGCTTCGGCGGCGTGACCAGGCCGGCCCAGACGGTCTCGATCGAGGCGACGATCATCGCGCCGACCAGCACCACGGCCATCGGCCCACGCTCGGTGTCGAACAGACAGACCACACGCTCGTTGCGGGCGAACAGCTCAGGCACGTTTTCCGCGGTGGTCTGGTTGACCGAGAACAGCCGACCCGGCACATAGACCATCTCGCGCAGGGTGCCGGCCAACGGCATGTGCACGCGGTGGTAGTCCTTGGGCGACAGGTAGATGGTGGCGAACTCGCCGCCCATGAACGGTGCGGCCAGGGCCGGATCGCCGCCCAGCAGTTCCAGGGCGCTGTAGCCGTGGCCCTTGGCCTGGAAGATGCGACCGTGCTCGATCGGGCCGAGCTGGCTGACCGCGCCGTCGGCCGGGCAGAGGATCGCGCCGGGTGTTTCGTCCAGCGGGCGGGCGCCAGGCTTGAGGGCGCGGGTGAAGAATGCGTTGAAGTGCTCGTAGGCGCTGAGGTCTTCGACCAGGGCCTCGGACATGTTCACCTGGTAGCGCTTGGCGAACCAGGCGGTGAAGGCATTCTTGAACCAGCGCGCGCGGCACTCGGCGACGCAGCCGGCCAGCCGCGAGAGCAGGTGGTGCGGCAGCAGGTACTGGCTGATGATGAACAAGCGGGATTTCATTGAGCGTCCTTAAACTTCGACGGGCGTATCGGGGTGGTTGCCCCATTCGCCCCAGGAACCGGCATAGCCCTTCACTCGTGGATAGCCGAGGGCCTTGGCCACGAGGTAGGTGAAGCCGGAGCGGTGGTGGGTCTGGCAGTGGGTGATCACTTCCTTGTCCGGGGTGATGCCCAGGTTCTGCAGGACCTCCTTGATATCCTTGCGGATGCGCAGGTGGTCGTTGAGGTCCATGCCGGCGGTCCACTCGAAGTTGATCGCGCCGGGAATATGCCCGCCTTTGGCGGCCAGTACTTTCTCGCCACTGTATTCCAGTGGCCCGCGGGCGTCCCAGATGACCAGGTCGGCGGCGCCCAGGCGGCTTTGCAGGTACTCGCGGGTGGCGGTGGGTTCACCATGCAGCTGCAGGCTCACCGGGCCGCCGGCGACTTCAGGCGTTGCGGTGGACAGCTTGTCCGCCGGCCAGGCCTGGATGCCGCCATTCAAGTAGTGGTAGCCCTTGTGACCGATCACGTCGAGCAGCCAGATGAACCGTCCGGCCCAGCCTCCACCCTCGTCGTCGTAGACCACGTAGACCGCATCGTCGCGGTGACCGAGCTCACCGAACAGTTTCTCCAGGTCGGCACGGGCCGGCAGCAGGCCGGGTGCCGGGGGCTGGCCCAACTGGGTTCGCTTCGGGTCGACGAAACGGGCCCCGGGAATATGCCCACTGCCATAACGGTTGGCGCTGGTCAGGTCGACCAGGATCAGCCTTGGCGAATCCAGGCGCGGCTGCAGGTCCTCGGCTTCGATCACCAGGGGCAGGCCGGAAAAGTCAGTCATCCACGTTCTCCAGGGTGGAAAGAGGGGCGATTGTAGCGCAAGGGTCAGGCATTGCGGGTGGCAAACACGGCCAGGGCGCGCTCCACGCATTGCGCGGTCTTGCCGAACGCCTGCACGCTGACATCGGCCAGTGGTTTGCCGCTCTGGTCGGCCACCGCCAGCATCAGCACCTGGTCGCCTACCGCCAGCGAGCGCAGCAGCAGGTGCTCGCTGCGGAAGAAGGCGCGCAGCGGTGCTGGCAGCAGGGCGCTGAACTGGGCGTGGTTGTCGGGCGTCAGGCGCAGTTGCCCGGCTTTTGCCATCAACTTTTGCAACAATTTGTTCTGTACGACGGGCAATGCCATCGCGGCGGCCTCTCGCGGCAGGCCGGCGGTCTGCTGCACGCGCAGGTAGTCGGTGGCCTTGTCCAGGCTCAGCAGCATGATGCGCTGCATGCCGCAGGCCAGCAGGGCGTCGCGGGCCTGGGTGGCCAGGTGCACGGCGTTGCTGAACGGGCTGGGCTGTACCAGCAACTCCTGGCACAGCGCGCGCCAGCGACCGAGGTCTTCGGTGCTGGGGGGGGGCGGCGTGAGCATGTCCGGGTGCGGTCGGCGCTGGTGCCAGGGCCAGATCAATGCCTCGGCCGGGTGGAACAGCGCATGGCGGGCGTGGTGGCGGGCACTGGCCGCGGCCTGCTGGTGGACCTGTTGCTGGACGTCGTCCAGGGTGGTCTGCAGGTACAGCGCAGTGAGCAATTGCCAGCGCAGCAGGTGCGGGTTGTCCCAGCCCACCTGGGCGGCCAGGGCCAGGCCGTTGGCCAGCAGCACGGTGTTGGGGGGCTGGTTGAACCAGCGGCGCAGGGCCGGTGCGTCGTCCAGGCGCTGCTGCTGGACCAGCGGGTCCTGTTCACGGGCAATGCTCAATACCTGGGCCAGTTGCTCGCGTTCGTCCATCAGCAGTCGGTAGCCTTGGGTCACCCACTCGGGCAAGCGCCAGTGCTCGGCCATGGCCTGGCACAGTTGCATGAGGCGCACGCCGAACAGTTCCCGTTCGACCTCGGCGGCTTCCTCGCCCTTGTGGATGACCCGCAGCTCCCAGGTGTCCAGCAGCCTGGGGTAGGCCAGGGCCAGCGGCCACAGCGGCGAGAGGAACAGCAGGCTCCCCCAGTGGATTTCCTGCCACAGCCGCGCCAGGCGGTTGGCGAACAGACCGTTGGCCTGCTGGGTGGCGTGCTGGCTGATCAGCAGGAACTGGCGCAGCACCGGTGGGATCTCGTCGGCGGGTATCGACGGCAGGCGCGCCAGCAACTGGCTGGTGCGGGTCAGCCCCAGACGGTTGAGGGCGATTTCCAGGCTTTCGGCAGGCTCCGCCAGGCTGGCGTTGGCCGGGTGGTTGGCCTCGCGCAGCACACAGAGCACCAGCGCAGGGCTGTCCTGCATCAGTTCGGCGATGTCGCGCAGGGAGCGGCGGCTGTCGTTGATGGCCTGTAGAACACGGTCGTGGCTGTCTTTCGGCACGGGTACTCGAATCCCGTCGAGCAGCTTTACCCAGGCCTCTAGACTCGACGGAACCTGACTTGGCACCTTGGTTTCAATTGGCATATTGACATCAGTCCGAACTGGCTTTTCGCAATGAGTGGCTATAGTCTGGCGCAGTTCTGCCGATAAGTAGAAGAAGAGTTTAAAGGCTCTCGTTCCCTACCCTGACCACGACAGCAAGTGCTTCCAACTTATGGCTAAAATTATCGGCATCATCGTCGTATTCGCGAGCGTGCTCGGCGGCTACGTGCTTTCCCACGGCAAGATCGCGGCACTGATCCAGCCGTTCGAAGTGCTGATCATCGGTGGTGCGGCCTTCGGTGCGTTCCTCCAGGCCAACCCTGGCTACATGACCATGCATGTGGTCAAGAAGTCGCTGAAGATGTTCGGCACCCGCTTCACCCACACCTTCTACCTGGAAGTGCTGGGTCTGGTCTACGAGATCCTCAACAAGAGCCGTCGCGAAGGCATGATGGCCATCGAGGGCGACATCGAGGACGCCGCGGCCAGCCCGATCTTCGCCAAATATCCCGCGGTGCTGAACGACGAGCGCATGACCGCGTTCATCTGCGACTACCTGCGCATCATGTCCACCGGCAACATGGCGCCCCATGAGCTCGAAGGCCTGTTCGACATGGAGCTGCTGAGCATGAAGGAAGAGCTGGAGCACCCTTCCCATGCGGTGACCGGCATCGCCGACGGCATGCCCGGGTTCGGTATCGTCGCGGCGGTGCTGGGCATCGTGGTGACCATGGCCTCGCTGGGCGACGGCGACCAGAAGTCCATCGGCCTGCACGTGGGTGCGGCACTGGTCGGCACCTTCTTCGGTATTCTTGCCGCCTATGGCTTCTTTGGCCCGCTGGCCAACGCCCTGCGCCATGACGCCAAGGAAGAGCTGAACGTCTACGAGGCCATCAAGGCGTCGCTGGTGGCCTCGGCCTCGGGCATGCCGCCATCGCTGGCGGTGGAGTTCGGTCGCAAGGTGCTGTATCCGAAGCACCGTCCGAGCTTCGCCGAGCTGGAACAAGCAGTACGCGGTCGCTAAGCCATGGAGAACAATCAGCCCATCATCGTCAAGCGCGTCAAGCGCTTTGGCGACGGCCACCATGGCGGGGCCTGGAAGATCGCCTTCGCCGACTTCGCCACGGCGATGATGGCGTTCTTCCTCGTGCTGTGGCTGCTTTCCACCGCCACGCCCGAGCAGAAGATCGCCATCGCCGGCTATTTCAAGGACCCGATCGGTTTCTCCGAGAGCGGCACGCCCTACATCATCGACCTTGGCGGCTCGCCTGAGCTGGCGCCAGAGAAGACCATCAACCCGGAAGTGAAGTCCGAACCGACCCCTGACACCAGCATTCAGCTGGACAAGGACAAGGTCGAGACCATGGCCGAGCAGGTCGAGCGCGAGCGCCTGGAGCTGCTGTTGCAGGAACTGCAGAACAAGGTCGAGGAAAACCCGCAGCTGCAGAAGTTCAAGGACCAGATCCTGTTCGAGATCACCCAGGACGGCCTGCGCATCCAGATCATGGACGCCGAGAACCGGCCGATGTTCGACCTCGGCAGCGCGCGCCTGCAGCCGTACTTCGAGGACATCCTGCTGGCCATGGCCGACACCATCAAGGCGGTGCCGAACAAGATCAGCATCAGCGGCCACACCGATGCCAAGCCGTACTCCGGCACTGGCGACTTCGGCAACTGGGAGCTGTCGGCCAACCGCGCCAACGCCGCGCGCCGGGCCCTGGTCGCCGGTGGCTACCCGGACGAGCAGGTGGCGCGGGTGGTCGGTTATGCCTCGTCGTCGCTGTTCGACCGGGCGAATCCGTTCAATCCGGTCAACCGCCGCATCGACATCATCGTCCTGACCAAGAAGGCGCAGCGCACCATCGAAGGTGAGCAAGGCACGCCGGAGCAGGCGCCGCCGGCCGAGTCCACGCCGCCTGCGGGTGCCGCGCCCGGTGCTGGCGCGGCGCCGGCCGATACGCCGATGCAGCCGCGCGAGCTGCGCCAGAAGCTGAATATCTTCGAGGATGGCGTGCTGAAGATGGACGAGGCCAAGGACCAGTAAGCGCCAGGGGCCGCCCTGCGGCCCTTTCGCCGGGCCTATGGCCGCTGGCTTGCCGGCGAAAGGCATTCAGAAGCCCCGTCGGATCTTGGCCTTGAGGTCGGCGTGGAAGAAGTCGGCGTTGTCCCTGTCCGATACCGTCCCGCGTCTGCTCATCGAGGCCATGGCCCGGCCAAAGGTCTGCTCGTCATGATAGGCCCGCACGAACAGGTCGATATGCTCACGCTTGCTCATCGTCGGCCATTTGCCCAGGTATCCCGGCAATTCGCCGGGGCCTGCGTGATAGAAACTCACCCGTCGATGCGCCATGGCCGCGGCCCCCAGCAGCCAGGCGGTCCACCAGTCGTCGCCATGGTTGCGTGGCAGTATCCCGACCCAGTGGGTGGCGTCGGTCATCTGCTGGCAGAAGCTGCCGTGCAGGTCGTCGAAGGTCTGTCCTTCGTCGTCGAAGCGCACCAGTTGCGTGGGAATGCCCTCGAGCAGCAGACGCTCGTTGAGAATGAAGGCGTCGAGTCGCTCGTCGTGGCGGTAACTGATGAAAACCGGCATGTGCATTGTCCTCCCTGATCCTCGCCGGCAGGACCTGCCAGGCTGAAGCACGACCTTCGAGGAAAGCCGAGGGTGGGGCAATGGGCGACCGAAAAACCAGATGGTTCCTACTTGAGCGGGTTAGGCATTCCTACAGCCATATCTGGTCAATAGGTGTCTTCCGGCAGGCTGGCGATGATCGAGCGATAGCTGTTCATCCGCTGCTGGGTGACGCTGCCATCTTCCAGCGCCTTGAGCAATGCGCAGCCGGGCTCGCGGTCGTGCTTGCAGTCGCGGAAGCGGCAGTTGCCGATCAGCTCGCGAAACTCGATGAAACCGTCTTCGACATCGTCGCGGCTGACATGCACCAGGCCGAACTCGCGAATGCCCGGCGAGTCGATCAGGTCGCCGCCATTGGGGAAGTGGTACAGGCGGGCGGTGGTGGTGGTGTGCGTGCCCTGGCCGGACCATTCCGACAGGCCGCCGACGCGGGTGTCTGCCTCCGGCAACAGGCTGTTGACCAGCGAGGACTTGCCCACGCCCGACTGGCCGACGAACACGCTGATATGGCCATCGAGCGTCTGCTGCAGACGTTGCATGCCATCGCCGTGGTGGGCGGATACTTCCAGCAGTGGATAACCCAGGCCGCGGTACACCTCCAGCATCGCCTGGAGGGTCGGGCCATTCTCGTCATCGATCAGGTCGGCCTTGTTCAGTAACAGCAGCGGTCGGATGCCGGCATGCTCGGCGGCGACCAGGTAGCGGTCGATCAGGTTGGGGTGCGGTTCGGGGGCAGGGGCGAAGACGATGACGATCAGATCGACGTTGGCCGCCACCGGCTTGAGCTGGCCGTGGTTATTCGGGCGGCACAGCTCGGTGCTGCGCGGCATCTGCGCGACGATCACGCCGATCCCCTGGTTGCCGGCGCGCCAGACCACTCGATCGCCGGTGACCAGGGCCGGCAGGTTGGCCCGCAAGTGGCAGCGGAACACCTGGCCGGCCACCTCGCCGTCCTGGGCTTCGACTTCGACCTGAACGCCGAAGTGGGCGATCACCAGGCCCAGTTGTTCCGGCCCCAGGTCGCCGCCCTCCAGCTCTTGCAGGACGTGCTGCTCGCGTTTGGCGGCGCGGGCGGCGCGTTCGCCCTGGATCTTTTCGATGCGCCAGTTCTGGCGGCGGTTGAGCTGGCGTTTGGCCATGAGGGTTCCGTGTCGGCGGGGCAGAAGGAAAACGGCGGGCAGTTTAGCACGGCGCGCCCACGAGCCGCCCCGCTAGGCTAATATGACGGGCTATTCGAGGAGCCTTTTCATGCAGAACCCACAGAACCTGATCTGGATCGATCTGGAAATGACCGGCCTGGATCCGGACAACGACGTCATCATCGAGATGGCCACCATCGTCACCGACAGCGAGCTGAACACTCTGGCCGAAGGCCCGGTGATCGCTATTCATCACAGCGACGAGGTGCTGGCGCGGATGGACGAGTGGAACACTCGCACCCACGGCGCCTCGGGCCTGACCCAGCGCGTGCGCGAGAGCAAGGTGAGCATGGCCGAGGCGGAGGCGCAGACCATCGCTTTCCTCGAGCAGTGGGTGCCGAAGGGCAAGTCGCCGATCTGTGGCAATAGCATCTGCCAGGATCGCCGTTTCCTCTATCGCCATATGCGCGAGCTGGAAAACTATTTCCACTATCGCAACCTCGATGTCTCGACCCTCAAGGAGCTGGCTGCACGCTGGGCGCCGGACGTGCGTGACAGTTTCAAGAAGGGCAGCACTCACCTGGCCCTGGACGACATCCGCGAGTCGATTGGCGAGCTGCGTCACTACCGCGAGCATTTCATCAAGGTCTGACCTTGCCGTGCGCCGACGATCGTCGGCGCGCCCCCTTTTGGCGCCCGGCGCGACTGGGTAGACTGCGCGCCTTTCCCGCACGGACCTGCGCCATGTTGCTGATGCTCTATCTCGTCGCCATTACCGCCGAAGCCATGACCGGCGCCCTGTCTGCCGGCCGTCGCGGCATGGACTGGTTCGGCGTGGTGCTGATCGCCTGTGTCACCGCGCTGGGTGGCGGCTCGGTGCGCGACGTGCTGCTTGGGCACTATCCGCTGACGTGGGTGAAGCATCCGGAGTACCTGGTGCTCACCAGCTTCGCGGCGCTGCTGACCATCTTCATCGCGCCCTTGATGCGTCACTTGCGTTCGCTGTTCCTGGTACTCGATGCGCTGGGGTTGGTGGCGTTTACCCTGATTGGCTGCATGACAGCGCTGGAAATGGGGCAAGGATTCCTGGTCGCTTCGATCAGTGGCGTGATCACCGGGGTGTTTGGTGGCATCTTGCGGGATATCTTCTGCAACGACATTCCATTGGTGTTTCGGCGTGAGTTGTATGCCAGTGTTTCGTTCGCGGCGGCGTGGTTCTACCTGGGGTGTGTTTACTTCAAGGTGCCTGCGGAGCAGGCGATGCTGTTGACCTTGTTCGGTGGTTTTCTGGTGCGGTTGTTGGCGATTCGGTTTCATTGGGAGATGCCGAAGTTTCACTACAACGATCAACACTGAGTATAACGCTGCGCTTTGAGGTATTTAGTTATTCCTGTGAGAGCCGATTTTCCGGCGAGAGCATATAACTAGAGCTACACTGCCAGTGGCCCGATAATCTGCTCATGTCTGTTGATCTTGATCTTGATCTTGATCTTGATCTTGATCTTGATCTTGATCTTGATCTTGCTTCTAGGTGCGCGATAGTTCAGGCGCCGCCAATTGCGACTTCAGGAGGCCGAGCGGAGTTCTTGCGAAGGGAGGTGACGGGCATGGATGCCCGTCAAGCGCTGCGCCCCAGGATGGGGCGTTCAGCGCGGTCCTCCCGGGAGCAAGAACGGAGCGAGGGAACCCCGGAGCGAAGCGTAGGGGCCGGATGAATGGAGCGAGGATTTTTTGGTGACTTTTTGATCCTTCAAAAAGTTACCCGCCGTAAGGGCGGAAAGGTGACTATGCGTCGGCATCGCAAATGAATGCGCATATAACTTTCAAAACGCACGACTCTAAAAGTCAAAGTCAAAGTCAAAGTCAAAGTCAAAGTCAAAGACGGTCGGCGTCGGTTTCTATAGTTGTAAGCGCATTCATTTACGATGTCGACGCATAGTCACCTTTCCGCCCTTACGGCGGGTCACTTTTTGTCAAACGCGACAAAAAGTAACCAAAAAACGCTGCGCTCCATTCATCCGGCCCTCCGCTTCGCTCCGGGTCCCCTCACTCCGGCCTTGCTCCCGGGAGGACCGCGCTGAACGGCCCATCCTGGGCCGCAGCGCTTGACGGGCATCCATGCCCGTCACCTCCCTCCGCAAGGCCTGCGTTCGGCCTCCTGAAGTCGCGAAGTTACGGGCGGCGCCTGGGCTGACGCAGCTGTCGCTAGTGGGCTATGGGGGTAGACTTCTGATCGCCAAAGACAAAGACAAAGACAAAGCCGGAGGCGGCAAGCGTCAGAGGGCGTCGTGGCGAGCCAGCGCCCACTCCACGTGCTCGCGTACCAGCTCCGAAGGATCATCCCGCCGCGCGTTGAGCGCTTCCAGCACGGGAATGGTCGAAGGGGCATTCCCCAGCCCCACCGCCAGGTTACGCAAAAACCGCTCATACCCCGCCCGCCGCAGGGGCGACCCCTCGGTGCAGCCGAGAAAACGCTTTTCATCCCACAGGAACAGCTCGGCCAGCTCGATATTGTCCAGCCCCCGGCGGGGCATGAAGTCGTCTTCGCTAGTGGTCTTGGCGAAACGGTTCCAAGGACAGACGATCTGGCAATCGTCGCAACCGAACACCCGGTTACCGATCAATGGACGCAGTTCCAGTGGAATGGCGCCGCGCAATTCGATGGTCAGGTACGAGATGCAGCGTCGGGCATCAAGCTGGTAGGCCCCGACGAATGCCTGGGTCGGGCAGATGTCCAGGCATGCCTGGCAGCGCCCGCAATGATCGCTGCCCTGCACACCGTCGATCGGCAGCGGCAGGTCGACGAACAGCTCGGCCAGGAAGAAGTAGCTGCCGGCCTTGCGATTGAGCAGCAAGGTGTTCTTGCCGATCCAGCCCAGGCCGGCCTCCTGCGCCAGGGCCTTCTCCAGCACCGGGGCGCTGTCGACGAAGGCGCGGTAGCCAAAGGGGCCGATGGCCTCCTGGATGCGGTCGGCGAAGTGCTGCACGCGCTTGCGCACCAGCTTGTGGTAATCGCGACCCAGGGCATAACGCGAGATATAGGCCTTTTCCGGCTCAGCCAGGCGCTTGGCCATCTGCGTGTCGCCGGGCAGGTAGTCCATGCGCAACGAGATCACCCGCAGCGTGCCGGGGATCAGCTCGGCCGGGCGCGAGCGCTTGTGGCCATGGTCGCCCATGTACTCCATCTCGCCGTTGTAGCCAGCGGCCAGCCAGCGCTGCAGGTGCTGTTCGTGCTCGCCAAGGTCGACGCCGGCGATGCCGACATGGGCAAAACCGAGTTCGCGGCCCCAATCCTTGATCGATTGGGCCAGTGTGGCGATGTCTGGAGTCGTGGCGGGCATGGACGGATAAGGCATTACAGGCACAGGTGCGTATAATTCTGCCAGACATCAGAGCCTTTGACCCCATGCCTCAGACCAAACACCTCCCATTACCGCTCAGCAGCCTGACATTGGCCAGGCTGCCGCCGCGTGCCGCCGATGCCCACAAGGGCGACTTCGGCCATGTGCTGGTGATCGGCGGTGACCTGGGTACCGGCGGCGCGGTGATGCTCAGCGGCGAGGCCGCGCTGCGTTGCGGCGCCGGCCTGGTCAGCGTGGCGACCCGCCCCGAACATGTCGTCGCCGGCCTGGCGCGGCTGCCGGAGATCATGTGGCTGGGCATGAGTTCGGCCAACCAATTGATCGGCCCGCTCGCCCGCGCCTCGGTGCTGGTGGTCGGGCCAGGTCTGGGCCAGGCGGCCTGGGGACGCAGCCTGCTGTCGGCGGTCACGCATGCGCACCTGCCGCAGGTCTGGGACGCCGACGCCCTCAACCTGCTGGCCGGTGCGCCATTGGCCTTGCCCAGTGGCAGCATCCTTACCCCGCATCCGGGGGAGGCCGCTCGGCTGCTGGGCATCTCCACCGAGGCGGTGCAGGCCGACCGACAAGGCGCCGCGCGCAAGCTCGCCCGTCGCTACGCCAGTGTCTGCGTGCTCAAGGGCGCCGGCACGCTGGTGGCTGACCCGCTTGGCCAACTGGCGCTGTGCGGGCGCGGGCATCCGGCCATGGCCGGGGCGGGACTGGGTGACGTGCTGACCGGTGTGCTGGCGGCGTTGCTGGCCCAGGGGCTGGATGCCTGGCAGGCTGCGTGCCTGGGGGTATGGCTGCACGCCTGCGCGGGCGAGCACCTGGGCGTTCAAGGTAGAGGGCTGGCGGCCAGCGATCTGGTTCCGGTCATAAGAAAGTTGTTGGAGGAGCATTCAGCGTGTCAGGCATAACCCTGTTTCTGGCCGACGAGCCAGCCACCGTCGCCTTTGGCGCCAAGCTGGCCGAAGTGACCAAAGGTCACGGCGTGATCTTTCTCGAAGGCGACCTGGGCGCCGGCAAGACCACGCTGTCGCGTGGCCTGATCCGCGGCCTGGGCCATGAAGGGCCGGTGAAAAGCCCGACCTTCACCGTGGTCGAGCCCTACGAAATCGGCGAGATCCGCGCCTTCCATTTCGACCTGTACCGCCTGGTCGATCCGGAGGAACTCGAGTTCATGGGCATTCGCGACTATTTCGAGGGCGATGCCCTGTGCCTGTTCGAATGGCCGGACAACGGCGCAGGCGTTTTGCCAAAGCCCGACCTGACCATTACCATAAGCCCGCAAGCGGGCGGACGTTCGCTGAACCTGTCGCCGCAGGGGGCACGCGGCGAAGCCTGGTGTGCCGTTCTGGCCAAAGAATTCAAACAGTAAGTGGGGAAAGGTATGCGCATACGCGCACTGGTCGCCGTCGTTGGGCTGCTGCTGACCGCGGTGACCGTTGACGCTCTGGCCGTCACTCAAGTCAAGAGCATGCGCCTGTGGCGCGCTCCGGACAACACGCGGCTGGTCTTCGACCTGTCCGGGCCTGTGCAGCACAGCGTCTTCACCCTGACCGCACCCGATCGCCTGGTGATCGACATCAACGGCGCGACCCTGGGCGCGCCGCTGAACGTTTCCACCTCGAACACACCGATCACCAGCGTGCGCTCGGCGCAGCGCACGCCTACCGACCTGCGTGTGGTGGTCGATCTGAAAAAGGCCGTCTCGCCCAAGAGTTTCACCTTGGCGCCGAACGCCCAGTACGGCAACCGCCTGGTGGTTGACCTGTACGACCAGGAAGCCGACGCCATCGCGGCCAGCAACCCGACGCCGCCCCCTGTCCCGCAGCCACCGGCCACCACCCCGGCGGTGCCGGTGACCCCGGCGCAACCGGCGATCAAGCTGCCGCCTGCGCCGTCCGGCAAGCGCGACATCGTCATCGCCATCGACGCCGGTCACGGCGGCGAAGACCCAGGTGCATCGGGCTCGCGTGGCCAGCACGAGAAAGACATCGTGCTGGATATCGCCAAGGAGCTGCAGCGTCAGATCAACTCCGAGAAGGGCTACCGCGCCGAGCTGACCCGCACCGGCGACTACTTCATCCCGTTGCGCAAGCGCACCGAGATCGCCCGCAAGAAAGGCGCCGACCTGTTCGTCTCGATCCATGCCGACGCCGCGCCGTCCAAGGCTGCCTTCGGCGCCTCGGTGTTCGCCCTGTCCGACCGTGGCGCCACCTCCGAAACCGCGCGCTGGCTGGCTGATACCGAGAACCGCTCCGACCTGATCGGCGGCGCCGGCAATGTCAGCCTCGACGACAAGGACCGCATGCTGGCCGGCGTGCTGCTTGACCTGTCGATGACCGCCACGCTCAGTTCCAGCCTCAATGTCGGGCAGAAGGTGCTGGGCAACATGGGCCGGGTCACGCCGCTGCACAAGCGACGGGTGGAGCAAGCTGGCTTCATGGTGCTGAAATCGCCGGACATCCCGTCGATCCTGGTCGAAACCGGATTCATCTCCAATGCCAACGAAGCCGCCAAGCTGGCCACGCGCAGCCACCAGCAAGCCCTGGCGCGCTCGATCCATACCGGTGTGCGCCAGTTCTTCCAGCAGAATCCGCCACCGGGCACCTACATCGCCTGGCTGCGCGACAGCGGCAAGATCGCCCAGGGGCCGCGTGAGCACTCGGTGCGCCCCGGTGAGACACTGGCCATGATCGCGGTGCGCTA
Source organism: Pseudomonas sp. microsymbiont 2 (assembly GCF_054788395.1). NCBI lineage: Bacteria > Pseudomonadati > Pseudomonadota > Gammaproteobacteria > Pseudomonadales > Pseudomonadaceae > Pseudomonas > Pseudomonas sp. microsymbiont 2. The sequence continues at coordinate 5,235,391 of NZ_CM139112.1, read as the reverse complement.
CCAGGTCAGCGTCGCCAGCCTGCGCAGCAGCAACAACCTGAAGACCGATGAGCTGAAGGTTGGCCAGCACCTGGACATCCCCACCACCGCCCTGGCGTCCCAGCAATGAGTGGCGGTTCGCGTATCGAGCTGCTCAGCCCGCGGCTGGCCAACCAGATCGCCGCGGGCGAGGTGGTCGAGCGTCCCGCGTCGGTGGCCAAGGAATTGCTGGAGAACAGCCTCGATTCCGGTGCCCGGCGCATCGAGGTCGAGGTTGAGCAGGGCGGTGTGAAGCTGTTGCGGGTGCGTGACAACGGCGGCGGCATCGCTGCGGACGACCTGCCCCTGGCCCTGGCGCGTCACGCCACCAGCAAGATCCGTGAGCTGGAAGACCTCGAAGGCGTGCTCAGCCTGGGGTTTCGCGGCGAGGCCTTGGCGTCGATCAGCTCGGTGGCGCGGCTGACCCTGACGTCGCGCACCGCCGAAGCCGGCGAGGCCTGGCAGGTGGAGACCGAGGGTCGCGACATGACCCCGCGGGTGCAGCCGGCGGCGCACCCGGTCGGTACTTCCGTCGAAGTGCGCGACCTGTTCTTCAACACCCCGGCCCGACGCAAGTTCCTCAAGGCCGAGAAGACCGAATTCGATCACCTGCAGGAAGTCATCCGGCGCCTGGCGCTGGCGCGCTTCGACGTGGCCTTCCATCTGCGCCACAACGGCAAGACCATCTTCAGCTTGCACGAGGCCGCCGACGAGATGGCTCGGGCTCGGCGTGTCGGCACCATCTGCGGCCCGGGTTTCCTGGAGCAGGCGCTGCCGATCGATGTCGAGCGCAACGGCCTGCGCCTGTGGGGCTGGGTCGGCCTGCCGACCTTCTCGCGCAGCCAGGCCGACCTGCAGTACTTCTTCGTCAACGGCCGCGCCGTGCGCGACAAGCTGGTCGCCCACGCGGTGCGCCAGGCCTATCGCGACGTGCTGTTCAACGGCCGGCACCCGACCTTCGTGCTGTTCCTGGAGTGCGACCCGACCGGCGTGGACGTCAACGTGCATCCGACCAAACACGAAGTGCGCTTCCGTGAAGGGCGGATGGTCCACGACTTCCTGTATGGCACCTTGCACCGTGCCCTGGCCGATGTGCGCCCGGAGGATCAGCTCGCCGCGCCCGCCGCGACCAGCGAACTGGTGCGCCCGAGCGGGATCCAGGCGGGGGAGTTCGGCCCGCAGGGCGAGATGCGCCTGGCTTCGCCGGTGCTGGAGCAACCCCAGGGCGAGGCGCGCCAGTCGTTCTCCGCGGGCGGTTCCGGCGCGGGCTATCAGTATCAGTACACGCCTCGGCCGTCGCAGCCGCTGAATGTCGGCGAGACGCAAGCGGTCTACCGCGAGTTCTATGCGCCGCTGGACAATGCCCCCGCCGCGCCTGCCGCCCTGCCGGAAAGCCAGGGGGACATCCCGCCGCTCGGTTACGCGCTGGCCCAGCTCAAAGGCATCTATATCCTGGCCGAGAACGCTGTCGGCCTGGTGTTGGTGGACATGCACGCGGCCCATGAGCGGATCATGTACGAACGGCTCAAGGTGGCCATGGCCAGCGAAGGTCTCAGCGGCCAGCCGCTGCTGGTGCCCGAGTCGCTGGCGCTGAGCCAGCGCGAGGCCGATTGCGCCGAGGAGCACGCCCAGTGGTTCCAGCGCCTGGGCTTCGAACTGCAGCGCCTGGGTCCGGAGACCCTGGCGATTCGCCAGATCCCGGCGCTGCTCAAGCAGGCCGAGGCCAATCGCCTGGTACAGGATGTGCTCGCCGATCTCATGGAGTACGGCACCAGCGATCGTATCCAGGCACACCTGAACGAACTGCTCGGGACCATGGCCTGCCACGGTGCGGTGCGCGCCAATCGGCGCCTGGCCATCCCCGAGATGAATGCGCTGCTGCGCGACATGGAGAACACCGAGCGTAGCGGCCAGTGCAACCATGGCCGGCCGACCTGGACCCAGATGGGGCTGGACGACCTGGACAAGCTGTTCCTGCGGGGGCGATGACATGCCTGGCAAGCCTCCGGCGATATTCCTCATGGGCCCGACCGCGGCCGGCAAGACCGATCTGGCCATCGAGCTGACCAAGGTGCTGCCGTGCGAACTGATCAGCGTCGATTCGGCGCTGGTCTATCGCGGCATGGACATCGGCACCGCGAAGCCCTCCAAAGAGGTGCTGGCCGCCCACCCGCACCGTTTGATCGACATCCTCGACCCTGCCGAAAGCTACTCGGCCAAGCGGTTCTGCACCGATGCCCTCGAGGCCATGGCCGAGATCACCGCGCGCGGCAAGGTCCCGCTGCTGGTCGGCGGCACCATGCTCTATTACAAGGCGCTGATCGATGGCCTGGCCGACATGCCGGCGGCCGACCCGGCGGTGCGCGCCGAACTCGAGGCCCAGGCCGCCACGCTGGGCCTGGCCGAGCTGCACCGGCAGCTGGCTGAGGTGGACCCGGAATCAGCGGCGCGCATCCATCCGAATGACCCGCAACGGCTGATCCGTGCGCTCGAAGTGTATCGGGTCAGCGGTCAGACCATGACCGCCCACCGTCAGCGTCAATTCGCGGAAAGTAGCGCTGCAGACGCAGGCGCGGGCGGGCATTTGCCCTATACTGTCGCGAGTTTGGCGATTGCTCCTACAGATCGTCACATTTTGCATCAGCGAATTGCGTTACGATTTTCGCAGATGCTGGAACAGGGCTTCGTCGACGAGGTCCGATCGCTGCGGGCCAGAAGTGACTTGCACGCGGAACTGCCGTCTATACGGGCAGTGGGCTATCGACAGGTCTGGGATTATCTCGACGGTCAGCTGACTGAGAATGAGATGCGTGAACGCGGTATCATTGCCACGCGTCAGCTGGCCAAGCGGCAGTTCACCTGGTTGCGCGGCTGGGAAGGCGTGCACTGGCTGGATAGCCTGGCCTGCGACAATCTGTCCCGCACCTTGAAATACCTGGGGGCCGTCTCCATATTGAGCTGAGTCCCTGCCAAATGCCGTCTATTCTTGCGGACGGGCGGCATAATTTATCGATTTTCTTGATTTTCTACTATTGATCCTTACAGGAGTGCGGCATATGTCAAAAGGGCATTCGCTACAAGACCCTTACTTGAACACCTTGAGAAAAGAAAAAGTCCCGGTTTCGATCTATCTGGTCAACGGGATCAAGCTGCAGGGCCAGATCGAATCCTTCGACCAGTTCGTTGTGCTGCTGAAGAACACCGTCAGCCAGATGGTCTACAAGCACGCCATTTCGACTGTCGTACCTGCCCGTCCGGTTCGCCTGCCAAGCCCGTCCGATGCCGATCACGGCGACAGCGAGCCAGGCAACGCTTGAAAAAAGTAGGAGCCTGCATTGTTCTTTGAGCGCCACGGTGGTGGTGAGCGAGCGCTGCTCGTTCACTTGGAAGGTCAGAACCCTGAGGCGCGCGAAGACCCGCAGGAGTTTCAGGAGCTGGCGCTGTCGGCCGGCGCCGATATCGTCTCGCTGGTAACAGTGGCGCGGCATCAGCCCACCGCCAAGTTTCTGATCGGCAGTGGCAAGGTCGAGGAATTGCGCGACCTGGTCCAATCGGCCGAAGCCGACCTGGTGATTTTCAATCACACCCTCACGCCCAGCCAGGAACGCAACCTCGAGCGCGTCTTCGAGTGTCGCGTGCTGGACCGTACCGGGCTGATTCTCGATATCTTCGCCCAGCGGGCGCGTACTCACGAAGGCAAGCTGCAGGTCGAACTGGCCCAGCTCGAGCACATGAGCACGCGGCTGGTGCGCGGCTGGACCCACCTTGAGCGGCAAAAAGGCGGTATCGGCCTGCGCGGCCCGGGCGAGACCCAGCTGGAAACCGACCGCCGTCTGCTGCGGGTGCGCCTGCGCCAGATCAAGGCGCGCCTGGAGAAGGTACGCAGCCAGCGCGAGCAGGCCCGCCGCGGGCGCAAGCGCGCGGACATCCCGTCGGTGTCGCTGGTCGGCTACACCAACGCCGGCAAGTCGACCCTGTTCAACGCCTTGACGCAATCGGAGGTGTACGCCGCGGACCAGCTGTTCGCCACCCTCGATCCCACGCTGCGCCGGCTCGAGCTGGCCGACCTGGGGCCGATCGTGCTGGCCGACACCGTGGGCTTCATCCGCCACCTGCCGCACAAGCTGGTCGAGGCATTTCGGGCTACGCTCGAAGAGTCGAGCAACTCCGACCTGCTGCTGCACGTGATCGACGCCCATGAGCCCGAGCGCATGGAGCAGATCGAGCAGGTGCTGGCGGTATTGGGCGAGATCGGGGCCGAGAGCTTGCCGATCCTCGAGGTCTATAACAAACTCGACCTGCTTGAAGATGTCGAGCCGCAGATCCAGCGTGATGCCGATGGCAAGCCGCAGCGGGTCTGGGTATCGGCACGTGATGGACGCGGCCTGGAGCTGGTTGGCCAGGCGATTGCCGAGTTGCTGGGGGACGACCTGTATGTCGGAACCCTGTGCCTGGAGCAACGGTTTGCCCGCCTGCGCGCGCAATTCTTTGCCCTGGGTGCCGTGCAGAGTGAAGAGCATGATGAAGAAGGGCGCAGCCTGCTGAGTGTGCGACTGCCCAGGGTCGAGCTGAATCGCCTGGTCAGCCGTGAAGGCATGGAGCCGCAAGTGTTTGTCGAGCAACACACTTTGCAATAAATGCTCGACGAGGTCGTCGGGCAGCGGTGACAGGCATTCTGTAGCATTGGACGGCGCGCCGTGGGCGCGTCTTTGCTTTATCAGATGGAGAGCGCTATGGCTTGGAACGAGCCGGGTGGCAACTCGAACAATCAGGATCCCTGGGGCGGTCGTCGTAACGGCGGCGGCGGTGGTGGCGACAAGAAAGGTCCACCGGATCTGGACGAGGCCTTCCGCAAGCTGCAGGACAGCCTGAACGGCATGTTCGGCAGTGGCAAGAAACGCGGTGGCAGTGGCGACCGCAATATCGGCAAGGGTGGCGGCTATGGGCTGCTGGGCATCGGCCTGGCGGTGCTGGCGGCGATCTGGCTGTACAACGCCGTGTACGTGGTGGACGAGCAGGAGCAGGCCGTGGTGCTGCGCTTCGGCAAGTACTACGAGACCGTCGGTCCCGGCCTGAACATCTACTTCCCGCCGATCGACCGCAAGTACATGGAAAACGTGACCCGCGAGCGGGCCTACACCAAGCAGGGCCAGATGCTCACCGAAGACGAGAACATCGTCGAGGTGCCGCTGACCGTGCAGTACCGCATCAGCAACCTGCAGGACTTCGTGCTCAACGTCGACCAGCCGGAAGTCAGCCTGCAGCATGCCACCGACAGCGCCCTGCGCCACGTGGTGGGCTCCACCTCGATGGACCAGGTGCTGACCGAAGGTCGTGAGCAGATGGCCGTGGATATCCGCGAGCGCCTGCAGCGTTTCCTCGACACCTACCGCACCGGTATCACCGTCACCCAGGTCAACGTGCAGAGCGCGGCAGCCCCGCGTGAAGTGCAAGAGGCCTTCGACGACGTGATCCGTGCCCGTGAAGACGAGCAGCGTGCGCGCAACCAGGCCGAATCCTACGCCAACGGTGTGGTGCCCGAGGCCCGTGGTCAGGCGCAACGCATCATCGAGGACGCCAACGGCTACCGCGATGAAGTCATCGCCCGCGCCAAGGGTGAGGCCGACCGCTTCGGCAAGCTGGTCGTCGAGTACCGCAAGGCGCCGGAAGTCACTCGCCAGCGTCTGTACATCGACACCATGCAGGAGGTGTACAGCAACTCCAGCAAGGTCCTGGTGGCGACCAAGGATGGGCAGAACAACCTGCTCTACCTGCCACTGGACAAGATGGTCGAAGGCAGCCGCAACAACAGCGCAGCTCCGGTCAGCGTATCGCCGTCGGTCAATGACGCCGCAGCGCGCGCCGCGCAGGACCTGCAACAGCAACAACCGCCGCTGCGTTCCAGGGAGAGCCGCTGATGAGCAATAAATCGCTGTTCGCCCTGATCGGCGCCGTGGTACTGGCGATCGTCGCCTGGAACTGCTTCTACATCGTTGCGCAAACCGAACGCGCGGTACTGCTGCAGTTCGGCCGTGTGGTCAAGGCGGATGTCCAGCCTGGCCTGCACGTGAAGGTGCCGTACGTGAACCAGGTGCGCAAGTTCGACGCCCGCCTGATGACCCTCGACGCCCCGACCCAGCGTTTCCTGACGCTGGAGAAGAAAGCGGTGATGGTCGATGCCTACGCCAAGTGGCGGGTCAAGGACGCCGAGCGCTTCTACACCGCGACCTCGGGCATGAAGCAGATCGCCGACGAGCGCTTGTCGCGTCGTCTGGAAAGTGGCCTGCGTGACCAGTTCGGTAAACGTACCCTGCACGAAGTGGTGTCCGGTGAGCGTGACGCGCTGATGGCCGACATCACCGCCTCGCTGAACCGCATGGCCAGCAAGGAGCTGGGTATCGAAGTGGTCGACGTTCGCGTCAAGGCCATCGACCTGCCCAAGGAAGTCAACCGCAGTGTGTTCGACCGCATGAGCACCGAGCGTGAGCGTGAAGCTCGCGAGCACCGCGCCAAGGGTAACGAGCTGGCCGAAGGTATTCGTGCCGACGCCGACCGTCAGCGCCGCGTGCTGCTGGCCGAGGCGTATCGTGAAGCGGAGGAGACCCGCGGTGACGGCGACGCCCAGGCGGCTGCCATCTACGCCAAGGCCTACACCCAGGACGCCGATTTCTATGCGTTCTACCGTAGCTTGCAGGCGTACCGCGAAAGCTTCTCCAGCAAGAGCGATGTACTGGTCCTGGACCCGAAGAACGAGTTCTTCCGCTTCCTGGACAAGAGCAAGCCCTGATGTCGCTCTCATGAAGGATGCACCCCGTCTGGCAGCTAAAATGCCAGGCGGGGTGCATCCTGAATGAAAAGGGGTGTATGATGCGGCAGCCGGGAAATTCCCGGCTTTTTTGCGTCTGCAAGGTTGGTTGGCCGAACGCCAGTTGACGGTTTGGTCAGGACGCAAGGCAATTCGAGGGTGTTGGCTACGGTGGTTGCGCTGGGATCGGTGCTGCCCGCTATTGTGCGCCAATGCCTGCTTTACTCACGGCTCGCCTGCGGGCAGGCCGCCCGGACCAGAGGGGAAATGGCGTAATGGCAACGGTAGACCGCTGGCTGCTGCCAGATGGCATCGAGGAAGTACTGCCACCTGAGGCGGCGCGCATCGAGATCGCGCGGCGTCAGGTGTTGGACCTGTTCCAGAGTTGGGGTTACGAACTGGTCGTCACGCCGCATATCGAGTACCTGGAGTCGCTGCTCACCGGCGCCGGCCAGGACCTGGACCAGCGCACCTTCAAGGTGGTCGACCCGCAGTCCGGCCGCCTGATGGGCTTCCGTGCCGACTTCACCCCGCAGGTGGCGCGCATCGACGCCCACACCCTGCGCCGTGAGGGCCCGAGCCGCCTGTGCTACGCCGGCAGCGTGCTGCACGCGCAACCGCGTGCCCTGTCCACCTCGCGCAGCCCGATCCAGCTGGGCGCCGAGTTGTACGGCGACGCCAGCCCCACCAGCGATGTCGAGATCATCAGCCTGATGCTCGCCACGCTGCAGCTGACCGATGTGCCGGATGTGCACATGGACCTTGGCCATGTCGGTATCTACCGCGGCCTGGCCCGTGCCGCCAACCTGTCCGGCGACGTGGAGCAGCAGCTGTTCGACGCCCTGCAGCGCAAGGCGGTCGACGAAGTGCAGGCGCTCACCGCCGACCTGCCTAAGGACCTGGGCAACATGCTGCGCGCCCTGGTCGAGCTGTGCGGTGGCCGCGAAGTGCTGGCTGAAGCCCGCGTGCGCCTGGGTCGTGCCCCGGCCAGCGTGCTGGCGGCGCTGGACGACCTGCTGGCGATCGCCGATCGCCTGGCGGCGCGTTACCCGGACTTGCCGTTGTACTTCGACCTCGGCGAGTTGCGCGGCTACAACTATCACACCGGCGTGGTGTTCGCGGTGTTCGTGCCGGGCGAAGGTCAGTCGATCGCCCAGGGCGGCCGCTACGACGACATCGGCGCCGATTTCGGCCGGGCACGCCCGGCCACCGGATTCTCCACGGATTTGAAGACCCTGGTCACACTGGGGCGAGCGGAGGTCGTATTGCCTGCTGGCGGCATCTGGATGCCCGACAGCAGCGATGCGGCCCTCTGGCAGCAAGTCTGCCAGTTGCGCAACGAAGGCCAGCGTGTGGTCCAGGCCCTGCCTGGCCAGCCGTTGAGTGCTGCCTTCGAAGCGGATTGTGATCGGCAATTGATTCAGCAAGACGGGCGCTGGCAGGTTCTGCCGCTGACCCATTGAGATTCTTCGCCGGCAATGGGCCGGCAACCAAGTTTGCGTGAATGAGGACAAGTGTTATGGGTAAGAATGTCGTCGTCCTGGGCACCCAGTGGGGTGATGAGGGCAAAGGCAAGATCGTCGATCTGCTGACCGAACATGCTGCCGCCGTAGTGCGCTACCAAGGTGGCCACAACGCGGGCCACACCCTGGTGATCAACGGTGAGAAGACCGTTCTGCACCTGATTCCCTCGGGCATCCTGCGTGAAGGCGTGCAGTGCCTGATCGGCAACGGCGTGGTCGTTGCTCCCGACGCGCTGATGCGTGAAATCACCAAGCTGGAAGAGAAGGGCGTGCCAGTGCGCGAGCGCCTGCGCATCAGCCCGGCCGCCCCGCTGATCCTGTCGTACCACGTGGCCCTCGACCAGGCCCGTGAGAAGGCCCGTGGCGAAGCCAAGATCGGCACCACTGGTCGTGGCATCGGCCCGGCCTACGAAGACAAGGTGGCCCGTCGCGGCCTGCGCGTCGGCGACCTGTTCCACCGCGAGCGTTTCGCCGCCAAGCTCGGTGAGCTGCTGGACTACCACAACTTCCAGCTGGTGAACTACTACAAAGAGCCGGCCATCGACTTCCAGCAGACCCTGGACGAGTGCATGGCCTACGCCGAGCAGCTCAAGCCGATGATGCTCGACGTCACCGCCGAACTGCACAACCTGCGCCGCGCCGGCAAGGACATCATGTTCGAAGGCGCCCAGGGCTCGCTGCTGGACATCGACCACGGTACCTATCCGTACGTCACCAGCTCCAACACCACCGCTGGCGGCATCTCCACCGGCTCCGGCGTTGGCCCGATGTACCTGGACTACATCCTCGGCATCACCAAGGCGTACACCACTCGCGTCGGTTCCGGTCCGTTCCCGACCGAGCTGTTCGACGAGACCGGTGCCACCCTGGCCAAGCGTGGCCACGAGTTCGGCTCGACCACCGGTCGTGCCCGTCGTTGCGGCTGGTTCGACGCCGTCATCCTGCGTCGCGCCATCGACGTCAACAGCATCTCGGGCATCTGCCTGACCAAGCTGGACGTGCTGGACGGCCTGGAAACCATCAACATCTGCGTTGGCTACAAGAACGAGAACGGTGCCGTCATCGACGCGCCGTCCGATGCCGACAGCTACATCGGCCTGGAGCCGGTGTACGAAGAGATGCCGGGCTGGAGCGAGTCGACCCTGGGCGTGAAAACCCTGGAAGAGCTGCCGCAAGCCGCGCGCAACTACATCAAGCGCATCGAGGAGCTGGTCGGCGCGCCGATCGACATCATCTCGACTGGCCCGGACCGCAACGAGACCATCGTGCTGCGTCATCCGTTCGCCTGATCCGCAGCTTCGCTAGCTGATCGAACGCCGCGCTCCTGCAAGGGAGCGCGGCGTTTCTGTTTCTGTGTGGCATCCCTGTGGGAGCGGGTTCACCCGCGAATGCGATGCTGGACTCACCGCCTTGTTCGCGGGTAAACCCGCTCCCACAGACGTGGTGCATTCTTGCAACTCTGCCGCAGGTACGGATGCCGCTCGACCTGGCATTTTTACCTGCTGCCTCCGGCACAACCCTTGCTGTAAGAAGTTTCTGTAGATGCCATCAAAGTAATGGCGCCAGAAACACGAGGGTTACAACGTGTCTGCCATCCTTTCACTGTTACGAAGCCGCCTCTTGCGGCCTGTGTTTGTTGCGCTTGGTATCGCTCTTCTGGTGCAGGTGCTGGTTGCCGTTGCACTGACTCGGAGCACGGTTACCGCCCTGGAAGCCGATCTGGGGGCGCGTCTGGGTCACGACAGCCAGCAGCTGGCCGCCGAACTGGAGCAGGCCGGGCAGGATGTTCGCGCCGGGCTCGACAGCCTGTCGGCCAGTACCCGCCAGCGCCTCAGCGCTGGGCTTTCCGAGCGGTTGCAGGACGAGCAGCAGCAACTGCGCGCCACCTTGGAGAAGAACCTCAAGGACTCGGCCAACGACATGGCCGAGCTGCTGGCATCCGTTGCGCCTCGGGCGATCTGGGACAACGACGTGCCGACGCTGTCGGATTTCGCTCGGCGTGCCCAGCGCAACCCCAACGTGCTGTTCGTGATCTACGACGATGCCCAGGGTCAGCACCTGACTCGCTATCTCAACCGGCAGAACCCGATCAACCAGGCGTTGATCGAGAAGGGGCAGGGCGAGCGAGCGCTGGACAAGGTGCTGGACGCGGCGCGCAAGGATCCGTCGGTGTACTTTGTCGAAGCCTCGATCAGCCCCAACGGGGCCGAGATCGGCAAGGTGCTGATGGGAGTCTCCACGGCCGGTGTCGATCACGAGCTCAAGGCCTTGGACCAGCGCTTCGCGGCACTGATCGCCAGCGGTGAACAGCTGGTCGGCGACAGCCTGGTGGCCGCCGCTGCCGACAGCGGCAAGGCGTTGCGGGCGCGTCTTGAAACCGCGCAGAACAGCGCCACGGCCATGCAGGCCAACACGGCGCAGACCGTGCGCGACGCTGCTGCCGAGCTGCGCTGGCGCATCGGCCTTGGCCTGGTGCTGGTGGGCCTGGGCGTGTTGCTGGTGGTCGCGGTAGTGCTCGGGCGTCGTGTGGTGAACAAGCTCCGACTGCTGATCGGCGCGCTGAACGATCTCGCCGCCGGGGATGGCGACCTGACCAAGCGCGTCACCCTGGACAGTCGCGACGAGATCGGCGACATGGCCTCGGCGGTCAATCGCTTTGTCGACAAGCTGCAGCCGATCGTGCGTGAAGCTGGCGAAGTGGCGCAGCGCACTGGCGTCGAGATCGATGCGATGGCCCGGCGCAATGCCGGTGCCGATGCCGCCGCCGCCCTGCAGCGTGACGAAGTGGCCGCCAGCCTGCGCGACCTGTCGGGCATGGCCGACGAGGCTCAGGCCGAGAGTCATGCCATGCAGGCGGCATTGCAGCAGGTGGTGGACATCCGTCAGGCCACCGACGAGAACAGTCGTGCCTCGACGCAGCTGGCGCGGTTGATCGAGAACCTGGCGGGCGAGGTGCAGGCCGGCTCCCAGGTGATCGAGCGGCTGGCCATGCAGAGCGAACAGATCGAAGTGGTGCTGACGGTGATCCATGGTATTGCCGAGCAGACCAACCTGTTGGCGCTCAATGCCGCCATCGAGGCGGCGCGGGCAGGGGAGACTGGCCGTGGTTTCGCCGTGGTGGCCGACGAAGTGCGGGCACTGGCGAGCAAGACGCAGAGCTCGACCGGGGATATCCAGTCGCATATCGCGGCGTTGCAGCAGGGGGCCAAGGAGGCCGTGGCGACCATCAGCCAGGCCGGGCGCCAGGCCAGCGAAGGCTTGCTGGTGCTGCGTGACAACGAACGGCGTCAGCAGTCGGTGCAGGCGGCGGTGGAGCAGGTGCATGCGGCGATCGGCCTGGCTACCCGCGCAGCAGAACAGCAGGCCAATGGCGCGCAGGCGGTACGTGGGCGGGTGGAGAACATCCATGCCCAGGCCGAGCGCTCGGCCGAGGTGGTGATGCAGACCACCGCCAGCAGCAAGGTGCTGGATGACCTGGCGGCGCAGTTGCGCGCCAGCCTGGGCCAGTTCAGGGCCTGAAACGCATCGCGGGGCAAGTCGGGTCGCCGCACCGCCGCTCCCATGCGGCCTGCAAACGGCGGCGTGGGAGCGGGCTTGCCCCGCGATAGGGCCTCAAGCCTTGTTCAGATACATCCGCGTGGTCAGCAGATACACCGGCAACCCCGATACCAGAATCAACAGCGCCGCATAAGGCGCCGCCGCCGCAAACTCGACGTTGGCGGTATGCGCCCACACCTCGGTTGCCAGCGTGGTCATCCCGGTCGGGCTGAGCAGCAAGGTTGCGGTCAGCTCCTTCATGGCATCCAGGAATACCAGCGCAAACGCCGCTGCCATGGCTGGGAAGATGATGGGCAAGGTCACCCGGCAGAACGCCGCGAAGCTGCTCGCGCCCAGGGTCCGCGCGGCCTCTTCCAGGGTCGGCGAGGCCTTGTTCAGTGCCGTGCGCACCGGCGATTGCGCCAGGGGCAGGAACAGCAGGGCGTAGGCCAGGATCAGCAGTGCCGTGGTCTGGTACAGCGCCGGCACGTAGTGCAAGGCGAAGAACACCAGGGTCAGGGCGATGACCAGGCCCGGCAGGGCATGCAGCAGATACGGCAGGCGCTCGGCCCAGATCGCCAGGCGCCCCTTGTAGCGCACCACCAGGAAGCTGATCGGCAGCGCCAGCAATACGCAGAAGCCCGCGCCGCCCAGGGACACCGACAGCGAGGTGGCCAGGGCCTTGCCGATCGCCGCGACCGGGAATGCCGCCGACGAGCCGACGCTCAGCCAGTAGCCGAGCATGGCCAGCGGAATGCCACTGCCCAAAACCGCCAAGGCCAGGCAGAGCAGTTGCCCCAGCGGCATCCAGGCGCGTAGGCGCACTGGTTGCGCGCGGCGCGCCACGCCCTGGCCGATACGTACATGGCGAGCCTTGCCGCGTACCCGCAGTTCCAGCCACAGCATCATCAGGCACAGCGCCAGCAGTACCGCCGAGAGCATGGCGGCGTTGGCGTTGCTGAATTCCAGCTCGAACTGCTGGTAGATCGCCGTGGTGAACGTCTGCAGGCCGAGGATCGACAGGGCGCCGAACTCCACCAGCATGTGCAGGGCGATCAGCAGCGCGCCGCCGAGCATCGACGGCCACAGCAGCGGCAGGGTGATCTTGCCGAACACGCCCCAGCGGCTGCAGCCCAGGGTGCGGGCCGACTCTTCCAGCGACGTGTCGAGGTTACGCAGGGTGGCGGCCACCGGCAGGAACACCAGTGGGTACTTGGACAGCGCCATGACCAGGATCGCCCCGCCCAGCCCTTCGAAGTCGGAACTCAGCGACACCCAGGTGAAGCTGCTGACGAACGACGGCACGGCGAAGGGCAGGCACAGCACCACGCCCCACAGGCGCCGTCCGGGCAGGTCGCTACGCTCCAGCAGCCAGGCCAGTGCCACGCCGACCACCAGGCACAGCACGGTGACGCCGACCATCAGCAGCAGGGTGTTGCGCAGCAAGCCCCAGACGAACGGGCGCCAGAGCAGGCGCAAGGCCTCGTGCCAACCGGCTTCCCAGGCCTTGAGCCCGACGTACAGCAGTGGCAGCAGGCTCATCGCCACCAGGAACAGCACCGGCAGTACCACCCAGATGGACGGGCGCTTGGCTTTCGGGATGAAGCGCGACAAGGCGGGCGAGGGCAGGGCGGCAGTCATCAGAGCAGGCCAACCTCACGCTCGAGCTCGATGGCTTCCTCGGCATTGCCCAGGTCGGCTGGCGAGATCTTCGGCGGGCGCAGTTCGTCGAACGGCTTCAGGCCACGGTCGGAGACCATGCCCTTGTGCAGTGGATACTCGGCGGTGGTCTGGGTGATCACGCGCTGGCCTTCTTCGCTGGCCATCCAGTTGAGCAGGGCCTGGGCTTCCTTGGGATGCTTGCTGGCCTTGACCACCGCGGCACCGGAAATGGTGACCAGGTTGCCGGCATCGCCATCGGCCAGGTAGTAAAGCTTGGAGTCGAGCTTGCCGCGTTCACGCTCGAGCGCATACCAGTAGTAGTTGTTCACCAGTACCGCGGCCACTTCGCCTTTTTCCACGGCCTTGAGGGCGACCATGTTGTTGGTGTAGGTCTTGCCGAAGGCTTTCAGGCCGGTCAGCCATTCTTCGGTGGCTTCACGCCCGTGCATCTTCAGGATGGCCACGGCCTGTTCCTGGAAGGCGCCGCTGGTGGGGACATAGCCGACGCGCCCTTCCCATTCGGGGTTGGCGAAGTCCATTACCGTGGTCGGCAGGTCCTTCTCGTCGATCTTCTTCGGGTTGAACACCACGATGCGGGTGCGGGCGGTGATGCCCATCCAGGTGCCGTTGGCGCCTACGTACTCCTTGGGCATCATGTTCGCGGTGGCGTCGTCGATCTTCGCCAGCAGGCCCAGTTCGCCGAGGTTGTTCAGCGGCGGGGATTCTTCGGTGTAGATGATGTCGGCCGGCGAGCGCGCGCCTTCTTCGATGATCTGGCTGGCCAGTTGGTTGCTGCTGCCCTTGCGGATATTGATATGGATGCCGGTCTTGGCCTCGTAGGCCTTGGCGATGGCATCGCCGATTTCCTTGTGCTGGCCGTTGTACATGGTCAGCGTGACCGGTTCGTCTGCCAGGGCGGCCGGAGCGCCGATCACCAGGCTCAGAACTGCGGCGGCCAGGGTGCGCATCAGCGGTTGCGGGCGGATCGTCATGCGGGTATTTCCTCGCTTACGGCTACATATTTGGAAACAATGGTAAACGAAATCGTTTCTCAAGTGGCCGCATGACGGGAAATTCATGAGGTCGCGCAGGGCACTATTCGCCTGCGGGAGCGGCCTTGCCGAGGCGTCGGACCGGTCGGAAAGGGCTGCGCAGCAGCCCCGGCAATTTCGATGGTGGCTCGCAATCTGGGGCCGCTGCGTTCACGCCAAGATCGCCGGGGTCGCTGTGCGACCCTTTCGCGACACAAGGCCGCTCCTACAGGGGGGCGTCGGGTGGCTGCAAAAATCACAGGCAAGAAAAAACCCACTAGCAAGCTAGTGGGTTTTTGTATGGTGCCCAGGAGAAGACTCGAACTTCCACGACCGTTAAGTCACTGATACCTGAAACCAGCGCGTCTACCAATTCCGCCACCTGGGCAAAGCTTTGCATCATCTGTCGAAAACGACCATCGTTCGCTTTCACACAGTGGTAATAGATCCTTGGTCATCTATTACCGGAAAATCTTGGTGCCCAGGAGAAGACTCGAACTTCCACGACCGTTAAGTCACTGATACCTGAAACCAGCGCGTCTACCAATTCCGCCACCTGGGCACACATTCGAGATTAAAAGATGCTTTACAGCGCCGTTCATCTCTACTACAACTTCGGGGTTGTCCGTCGTTGTGGTGCGCACTATACGGACGCTCCCGCAGGCTGTAAAGCCCCCGATCGAAAAAAAATTCAAAAAATTCAACTTGTTGATTCTGCAGGGCGATTGCCGTTCACCGGACACGCCGTCAGGGCTGTCCAAGGCTGACATTTCCGGTTTCAATACGCCTATGCCAGAATTCCACTCTATATACCCCAAGGTGAATCCTTTCTGATGGCCGATTGGCAATCCCTCGATCCCGAGGCCGCTCGCGAAGCGGAAAAATACGACAACCCCATCCCCAGCCGTGAGCTGATCCTGCAGCGCCTCGCCGACCGTGGCGAGCCGGCTGCCCGTGAACAGTTGGCCGAGGAGTTCGGTCTTTACGAAGAAGACCAGATCGAAGCCCTGCGTCGCCGTCTGCGTGCTATGGAGCGCGATGGTCAGCTTATCTATACCCGGCGCGGCACCTATGCCCCGGTGGACAAGCTCGACCTGATCTGCGGCCGCGTATCCGGTCACCGTGATGGTTTCGGCTTCCTGATCCCCGACGACGGCAGCGAGGACCTGTTCCTCAGCCCGGCGCAGATGCGCCTGGTGTTCGACGGCGACCGCGGCCTGGCCCGGGTGTCCGGCGTCGACCGCCGTGGCCGCCGCGAAGGCGTGCTGGTCGAAGTCATTTCCCGCGCCCATGAAAGCGTGGTCGGCCGCTACTTCGAAGAAGGCGGCATCGGCTACGTGACCCCGGACAACCCGAAGATCCAGCAGGAAGTGCTGGTCACCGCCGGGCGCAACGGCGGCGCCAAGATTGGCCAGTTCGTCTCGATCAAGATCACCCACTGGCCGACCCCGCGCTTCCAGCCCCAGGGTGATGTGGTCGAGGTGATCGGCAACTACATGGCGCCGGGCATGGAGATCGACATTGCCCTGCGCAGCTATGACATCCCGCATGTCTGGCCGCAGGACGTGATCAAGGAAGCGCGCAAGTTCCGCTCCGAAGTCGAGGAGAAGGACAAGGAGAAGCGCGTCGACCTGCGCCATCTGCCGTTCGTCACCATCGACGGTGAGGATGCCCGCGACTTCGACGACGCCGTCTATTGCGAACCGCTGGGCAAGCTGCGCCTGTTCTCTGGCGGCTGGCGCCTGTACGTGGCGATCGCCGACGTCTCCAGCTATGTGCGCCTGGGTTCGGCCCTGGACGTCGAGGCCCAGCAGCGCGGTAACTCGGTGTACTTCCCCGAGCGCGTGGTGCCGATGCTCCCCGAGGAGCTGTCCAACGGCCTGTGCTCGCTGAACCCGCACGTCGATCGCCTGGCCATGGTCTGCGAAATGACCATGAACAAGGCCGGCCAGATGGTCGACTACCAGTTCTACGAAGGGGTGATCCACTCCCATGCGCGCCTGACCTACAACAAGGTCAGCAGCATGCTCGAGCATGCCCGCACCCGCGAGGGCAAGGCGCTGCGCGAGGAGTACAAGGAAGTCCTGCCGGACCTGAAGAACCTGTACAACCTGTACAAGGTGCTGGTCGATGCCCGTCACACCCGCGGCGCGATCGACTTCGAAACCCAGGAAACCCGGATTATCTTCGGCGAAGACCGCAAGATCGACGAAATTCGTCCGACCGTGCGCAACGATGCCCACAAGCTGATCGAGGAATGCATGCTGGCGGCCAACGTCGCCACCGCCGAGTTCCTGCAGAAGCACAACGTGCCTGCGCTGTACCGCGTGCACGACGGTCCGCCGCCGGAGCGCCTGGAAAAACTGCGCGCCTTCCTCGGCGAACTGGGCCTGACCCTGCACAAGGGCAAGGACCCATCGCCCAAGGACTACCAGCAACTGCTGGCGAGCATCGCCGGGCGCCCGGATTTCCACCTGATCCAGACCGTCATGCTGCGCTCGCTGAGCCAGGCGGTGTACAGCGTCGAGAACAACGGCCACTTCGGCCTGAACTACGAGGCCTACACTCACTTCACCTCGCCGATCCGCCGCTACCCGGACCTGTTGGTGCACCGTGCCATTCGCAGTGTGATCCGCTCGAAAGTCGATACCCCGCACGTCAAACGTGCCGGTGCCATGAGCATTCCCAAGGCGCGCATCTACCCGTACGACGAGAACACCCTCGATCAGATGGGCGAGCAGTGCTCGATGACCGAGCGTCGTGCCGACGAGGCCACCCGCGACGTGGTCAACTGGCTCAAGTGCGAGTACATGCGTGATCGTGTCGGCGAGACCTTCCCGGGCGTGATCACCGCGGTGACCGGCTTCGGTCTGTTCATCGAGCTGACCGACATCTATGTCGAGGGGCTGGTGCACGTCAGCGCGCTGCCGGGTGACTACTACCACTTCGACCCGGTGCACCACCGCCTGTCGGGCGAGCGCAGCGGTCGCAGCTTCCGCCTGGGCGACACGGTCGAGGTCAAGGTCATGCGCGTCGATCTCGAACAGCGCAAGATCGATTTCGAGATGTCCGAGGCCACCGTCAACGCCCCGGTAGGCCGCAAGTCTGCCGCCGCCGCGGGTAAAGGCACGACGGAGCCGGCGCCGGCGCCCGAGGCGAAGATCTCGCCCAAGCCGCGCAGCCGCAAGAGCGAGACCGCCGAGGCGTACTTCCCGAAAGACGCCGTGCAGCGCAACGCCGAGGTGCGCAAGAGCCGCGAGATGAAAAAGGCGCTGATGAGCGACGCCAAGCACAGCGCTCACGCTGGCGGCAAGGCGGAGAAGGGCGCCAAGGCGTCGGGCAAGACCAAGCATCGCAAGGGGCCGTCGAAGTCCGGCGCGCCACGTAAGGGCAAGAGCAAGTCATGAGCCAGCTGGAAAAGATCTACGGCGTGCATGCCGTCCAGGCGCTGCTGCAACACCACCCCAAGCGGGTCAAGCAGATCTGGCTGTCGGAAGGGCGCAGCGAGCCGCGTATTCAGGCCCTGCTGGAGCTGGCCGCGCAGAATCGCGTGCAGGTCGGCCAGGCCGAGCGTCGCGAGCTCGATTGCTGGGTCGAGGGCGTGCACCAGGGCGTGGTCGCCGAGGTGAGCCCGAGCCAGGTGTGGGGTGAATTGATGCTCGAGGAGTTGCTCGAGCGCACCGAAACGCCGCCACTGATCCTGGTGCTGGACGGTGTCACCGACCCGCACAACCTGGGCGCCTGCCTGCGCACCGCCGATGCCGCCGGCGCCACGGCGGTGGTGGTACCCAAGGACAAGTCGGCGACCCTCACACCGGTCGTGCGCAAGGTGGCTTGCGGCGCCGCGGAAGTGATTCCCCTGGTGGCCGTGACCAACCTGGCCCGGACCCTGGAGAAGCTCCAGCAGCGCGGGTTGTGGGTGGTCGGCACGGCTGGCGAGGCCGAGCAGGAGGTCTACCAGCAGGACCTGACCGGGCCGCTGGTGATGATCATGGGCGCCGAAGGCAAGGGCATGCGCCGGCTGACTCGCGAGCACTGCGATTTCCTGGTCAAGCTGCCGATGGCCGGCAGCGTCAGCAGCCTGAACGTCTCGGTGGCGACCGGAGTGTGCCTGTTCGAGGCCGTGAGGCAGCGTCAGGCCAAGCGCTGATGGCTTGATATCGGGTGGCGTGGGAGCGGGCTTGCCCCGCGATGGTGGTGGATTCGACATCGCATCGCGGGGCAAGCCCGCTCCCACGTTCCATGATTGCCCGCGAAATATGTTTCCGGCTGTTCAAATATTCGCCAACCGCCTTGCTTGTCCCCCCGGCCTTCTCTACAATTGCGCCCCTTGCCAGCTGGCCGGTGCGCATGCGCCTACACGCCGGGGCAAGACTTACAGTGTCATTCACTCCTTGTCTGACCAGATTCGCTGGCAGACTACTAACCCGTAAGGAGCATTCATGCGTCATTACGAAATCATCTTCCTGGTTCACCCGGACCAGAGCGAGCAAGTCGGCGGCATGGTTGAGCGTTACACCAAGCTGATCGAAGAAGATGGTGGCAAGATCCACCGCCTGGAAGACTGGGGCCGTCGTCAGCTGGCCTATGCAATCAACAATGTTCACAAGGCTCACTACGTGATGCTGAACGTTGAGTGCACCGGCAAGGCCCTGGCCGAGCTGGAAGACAACTTCCGCTACAACGATGCCGTGATCCGTAACCTGGTCATCCGTCGTGACGAAGCCGTTACCGGCCCGTCCGAGATGCTCAAGGCCGAAGAGAACCGCAGCGAGCGCCGTGAGCGTCGTGAACGTCCTGAGCATGCTGATGGCGCCGAAGGCGACGACAGCAATGACAGCGACAACAGCGATAACGCTGACGAGTAATCCACGGACCTTTTGAGGAGCCAATCACATGGCACGTTTCTTCCGTCGTCGTAAATTCTGCCGCTTCACTGCTGAAGACGTGAAAGAGATCGACTTCAAAGATCTCAACACCCTGAAAGCTTACGTATCCGAAACCGGCAAGATCGTTCCAAGCCGCATCACCGGTACCAAAGCTCGTTATCAGCGTCAGCTGGCTACCGCTATCAAGCGCGCCCGCTTCCTGGCCCTGCTGCCCTACACCGACAGCCACGGCCGCTGAGACCGGGTCGTCGACTAAGTAGCAAGGGATACGCATGCGAGCGTTGGCAAGTTTCATCATGCGCGGTCGTGTGCAGGCCACCCTGGTGGTGGTCATCAGCGCGGTGTTGCCGCTGCTGTTCTGGTTGAGTGCCGCCGCCGGGAGCCTGGTGTTCCTGCGGCGCGGGTTCAAGGATGCGTCATCGGTCATCGCCTGGGGCTTGCTGCCTGGCGTGGCCATGTGGGCATTCGGCGAGCCGAGCACCTTGCTGGTGTTCCTGGGGACGCTGGGGCTGGCCGCGCTGTTGCGCGCCGAGCACAGCTGGACCCGGGTGCTGCTGTCGAGCATCGTGCTGGGCCTGCTGTACAGCCTGATCCTTGATGCGGTGCTGCGCGAAACCTTCGAGGTGCTGGCCAAGGCGCTTGAAAAAGCCCTGCCGCAGTTCGAAGGCAAGCCGGTACTGCCCGGTGAGCTGATCGGCCCGCTGCTGATCGCTTCCAGTGCGGTGATGCTGCAGTTGTTCAGCCTGCTGGCGTTGATGCTGGCGCGCTATTGGCAGGCTGCGTTGTACAACCCCGGTGGTTTCGGTCGCGAATTCCGCGAGCTGAGGCTGCCGAAGGTACCGATGCTGGTACTGGTGTCGCTGATGGTGCTGGGTCCGTTCCTCGGGCCACAGTCCGTCGTGCTGGCATCGGCGTCCAGCCTGGTACTGCTGCTGTGCGGCATCGCCCTGGTTCATGGGCTGGTGGCACAGGGGCGACTGGCCGGGTTCTGGCTGGTGGGGATGTACGTGACGCTGCCGTTGCTGATGCAGTTGATGTATCCGTTGCTCGTGGTCCTGGCCATAGTCGACAGCCTGATTGATTTTCGCGGTCGCAAGTCCCCTTCACAGGGTGACGATTCCGCGAACGGTGAAGGTTAAAAGTTAAGAGGTTTTACCAAATGGAACTGATCCTGCTGGAAAAAGTCGCTAACCTGGGCAACCTGGGCGACAAAGTAAATGTTAAGGCTGGTTACGGCCGTAACTACCTGCTGCCGTTCGGCAAGGCCACCGTTGCCAACGCCGCCAACCTGGCCGCGTTCGAAGAGCGCCGCGCCGAGCTGGAAAAAGCTGCTGCAGACAAGAAAGCTTCGGCTGAAAGCCGCGCTGCCCAACTGGCCGAGCTGGAAGTGACCATCACTGCCACCGCTGGCGACGAAGGCAAGCTGTTCGGTTCGATCGGCACCCACGACATCGCTGACGCCCTGACCGCCTCCGGCGTCGAAGTGGCCAAGGCTGAAGTTCGTCTGCCGAACGGCACCATCCGTCAGGTTGGCGAATACGACGTAGCCGTGCACCTGCACAGCGACGTTGAAGCCACCGTACGTGTGGTCGTCGTAGCTGCCTAAGCTGCGCTGACCGGCTGGCTCCCTGTGGGTCAGACGGTTAACATCGGGCACGGTCCTGTGTTGAACAGGCCGTGCCCTTTGTCTTTTTCATCCCCCAGAATTCTTTCGTGGCCATGAACGAGATCACCACTCCCGAACAGCTCGACCTGCAAACCGCCGCCCTGAAGGTGCCGCCGCATTCCATCGAGGCCGAACAGGCCGTGCTCGGTGGCCTGATGCTGGACAACAACGCCTGGGAGCGAGTGCTGGACCAGGTGTCGGACGGCGATTTCTACCGGCATGACCACCGCCTGATCTTCCGCGCCATCCACAAGCTGGTGGATGCGAACCAGCCGTTCGATGTGGTGACCCTGCATGAGCAGCTGGACAAGGAAGGCGTATCCACCCAGGTCGGCGGCCTGGCGTATCTGGCCGAGCTGGCCAAGAACACCCCGTCGGTGGCCAACATCAAGGCCTACGCCGCGATCATCCGCGAGCGCGCGACGCTGCGTCAGCTGATCAGCATCAGCACCGACATCGCCGACAACGCCTTCAACCCGCAGGGGCGCAACGCCGAGGAGATCCTCGACGACGCCGAACGGCAGATCTTCCAGATCGCCGAGGCGCGTCCGAAGACCGGTGGCCCGGTGGGCGTCAACGAGCTGTTGACCATGGCCATCGACCGCATCGACACGCTGTTCAACTCCGACAGCGACATCACCGGTGTCTCCACCGGCTTCACCGACCTGGACGAGAAGACCAGCGGCCTGCAGGCCGCCGACCTGATCATCGTTGCCGGCCGTCCGTCGATGGGCAAGACCACCTTCGCCATGAACCTGGTGGAAAACGCCGTGTTGCGCAGCGACAAGGTGGTGCTGGTGTTCTCCCTCGAGATGCCTGGTGAATCGCTGATCATGCGTATGCTCTCGTCGCTCGGGCGGATCGACCAGACCAAGGTGCGTTCCGGTCAGCTGGACGACGACGACTGGCCGCGGCTGACCTCGGCGGTCAACCTGCTCAACGACCGCAAGCTGTTCATCGACGATACCGCGGGTATCAGCCCCTCGGAGATGCGTGCGCGTACTCGCCGGTTGGCGCGCGAGCATGGCGAGATCGCCATGATCATGGTCGACTACCTGCAGCTGATGCAGATTCCCGGTTCGGCCGGTGACAACCGGACCAACGAGATTTCCGAGATCTCCCGCTCGCTCAAGGCGCTGGCCAAGGAATTCAACTGCCCGGTGATTGCCCTGTCGCAGCTCAACCGCTCCCTGGAGCAGCGCCCCAACAAGCGCCCGGTCAACTCCGACCTTCGTGAATCGGGTGCGATCGAGCAGGACGCCGACGTGATCATGTTCGTCTACCGCGACGAGGTGTATCACCCCGAGACCGAGCACAAGGGCGTGGCCGAGATCATCATCGGCAAGCAGCGTAACGGCCCCATCGGCTTCGTGCGCCTGGCGTTCATCGGCAAGTACACGCGCTTCGAGAACCTCGCGCCGGGCATGTACAACTTCGACGACGACGAATAAATCTCCTGGGATCTGACTGGCCCCTGTGGGAGCGGATCGTGGGAGCGGGCTTGCCCCGCGATGGCGATGGTGAATTCACCGATGTCATCGCGAGGCAAGCTCGCTCCCACAGTGATATTTGTTCGCACGCTGGAATCCGACCACTACCGTCGGATTTGGTCAAAATTTGTGCTATATTCCGCGCCCGCGATTTTCCTGCACATTAGAACCGGTCACTGACATGCAAGCAGCCAAACCACTCTACGACTATCCCAAGTACTGGGCCGAATGCTTCGGGCCAGCGCCTTTCCTGCCGATGAGCAGGGAGGAGATGGATCAGCTCGGCTGGGACTCCTGCGACATCATCATCGTGACCGGTGACGCCTACGTCGACCATGCGTCGTTCGGCATGGCCATCATTGGCCGCCTGCTCGAGGCCCAGGGCTTCCGGGTGGGCATCATCGCCCAGCCGAATTGGCAGTCGAAGGACGACTTCATGAAGCTCGGCGAGCCGAACCTGTTCTTCGGCGTCGCGGCGGGCAACATGGACTCGATGATCAACCGCTACACCGCGGACAAGAAGATCCGTTCCGACGACGCCTATACCCCAGGCGGCCTGGCCGGCAAACGTCCGGACCGCGCCAGCCTGGTGTACAGCCAGCGCTGCAAGGAAGCCTACAAGCACGTGCCGATCGTGCTCGGCGGCATCGAGGCCTCGCTGCGCCGCATCGCCCACTACGACTACTGGCAGGACAAGGTCCGCCATTCGATCCTGGTCGATGCCAGCGCCGACATCCTGCTGTACGGCAACGCCGAGCGGGCGATCGTCGAGGTCGCCCAGCGCCTGTCCCAGGGTGAAAGCATCGAGCACATCACCGACGTGCGTGGCACCGCGTTCATTCGCCGCGACACCCCGCAGGGCTGGTTCGAGATCGACTCCACCCGCATCGACCGTCCGGGCCGGGTCGACAAGATCATCAACCCGTACGTCAATACCCAGGACACCCAGGCCTGCGCCATCGAGCAGGCCAAGGGCGAGCAGGAAGATCCGAACGAAGCCAAGGTGGTGCAGATCCTCGACAGTCCGAGCGTCACCCGCGAGAAGTCGGTGATCCGCCTGCCGTCGTTCGAAAAGGTGCGCAACGACCCGGTGCTCTATGCCCACGCCAACCGCGTGCTGCACCTGGAGACCAACCCGGGCAACGCCCGCGCCCTGGTGCAGAAGCATGGCGAGGTGGATGTGTGGTTCAACCCGCCACCCATCCCCATGACTACCGAGGAAATGGACTATGTGTTCGGCATGCCCTATGCGCGCATTCCGCACCCGGCCTATGGCAAGGAGCGCATCCCGGCCTACGAGATGATCCGTTTCTCGGTGAACATCATGCGTGGCTGCTTCGGCGGCTGTACCTTCTGCTCGATCACCGAGCACGAAGGCCGGATCATCCAGAACCGCTCCCACGAATCGATCCTGCACGAGATCGAGGAGATGCGTGACAAGGTGCCGGGCTTCACCGGCGTGGTCTCCGACCTCGGCGGCCCGACCGCCAACATGTACCGCATCGCTTGCAAGAGCCACGACATCGAGAAGCACTGCCGCAAGCCGTCGTGCGTGTTCCCGGGTATCTGCGAGAACCTCAACACCGACCACAGCTCGCTGATCGAGTTGTACCGCAAGGCTCGCGCCCTGCCGGGGGTGAAGAAGATCCTGATCGCCTCGGGCCTGCGCTACGACCTGGCGGTCGAGTCGCCGGAATACGTGCGCGAACTGGTGACCCACCACGTCGGCGGCTACCTGAAGATCGCGCCGGAGCATACCGAGCGTGGTCCGCTGGACAAGATGATGAAGCCGGGCATCGGCACCTACGACCGCTTCAAGCGCATGTTCGAGAAGTTCTCGAAGGAAGCGGGCAAGGAGCAGTACCTGATCCCGTACTTCATCGCCGCGCACCCGGGCACCACCGACGAAGACATGATGAACCTGGCCCTGTGGCTCAAAGGCAATGGCTTCCGCGCCGACCAGGTGCAGGCGTTCTACCCCTCGCCGATGGCCTCGGCCACCGCGATGTACCACTCGGGCAAGAACCCGCTGCGCAAGGTCACCTACAAGAGCGAAGGCGTGGAGATCGTCAAGAGCGAGGAGCAGCGCCGGTTGCACAAGGCGTTCCTGCGCTACCACGATCCGAAGGGCTGGCCGATGCTGCGTGAAGCGCTGCAGCGCATGGGCCGCGCCGACCTGATCGGGCCGGGCAAGCACCAGCTGATCCCGCTGCACCAGCCGCAGACCGACACCTACCAGAGCGCCCGGCGCAAGAACTCGACCCCGGCCGGCAGCCACAAGGTGGGCAAGGAGCAGAAGATCCTGACCCAGCACACCGGCCTGCCACCGCGCGCCAGCGACGGCAGCAAGCCGTGGGACAAGCGCGAGAAGGCCAAGGCCGAGGCATTCGCCCGCAACCAGCAAGCGGCCAAGGAGCGCAAGGAAGCGGCCAAGGGCGGCAAGGGCAAGAAGCCGCGCCAGCCGGTCATTCCGCGCTAACGCCAGTGGCAGGATAGTCCTTTGTGGGAGCGGGCTTGCCCCGCGATTGCAATGTTGGATTCACCATCGCAATCGCGGGGCAAGCCCGCTCCCACAAGGTCGATGATTGCCGGGGTCAATCCGGCTGCTTGTCGACCCACTTCGGCAACACCGGCGATTCGAACCGATCCATCCCGTCCAGCAGCTCATCCGGCTGCTGTCCAAGCAACAGCATCGCCCGGTGCTGCGGCCGTACGAAGCCCTCTTCGACGATATGGTCGAGGAACCCGCCCAGTTTTTCATAGAAGCCGTTCACATCCAGCAGCCCCAGCGGCTTGGCGTGATAGCCCAGTTGCCCCCAGGTCCACACCTCGAACAGCTCCTCCAGCGTGCCCAGCCCGCCCGGCAGGGCGATGAAGGCGTCGCTGAGCTCGGCCATGCGCGCCTTGCGGGCATGCATGCCGTCCACCACTTCCAGGCGGCTCAGGCCCTTGTGGCCGATTTCGGCGTTCATCAGGCTCTGGGGAATGATGCCGACCACTTCGCCACCGGCGGCCAGGGCGGCGTCGGCGACGGTGCCCATCAGGCCGACCGCACCGCCGCCGTAGACCAGGGTCAGGCCACGGCGGGCGATGGCCTGGCCGAGGGCCACGGCGGCTTCGCGATAGGCAGGGTTGGCGCCGATGCTGGCACCGCAGAAGACACAAACGGAACGTACAGGCATTGCTTATCTCCCTTTACATGCGCGCACAGGGTAAGGCGCATGCCTGTCGCTTCCAAGGGGATTCATTCCGGGCGGGAGAACTCGCGGACTGAACCGCTGGCGCCATGGGCGTAGGCGGCGAGCAGGCTGTTCATGAAACTGGACAGGGACATTTCATTCGACTCCTAAATGAGAGGTTGTCCCATCGTCTATCAAGAGGGCATGATGTGCACTTTGATTGGTTGTATACAATCCATTGAACAAATCTACTGGCTGGCCACTTGACACCCCTTGACCCACATCAGGTACGGGCGTCCTGTTTTCAGGCAGTCTCGCAATTGATAAAACCCTGCCAAGGAGATTCATGATGTTTGCGAAAGCTGTAGCGGTATCCCTGCTGACCCTCGCCAGCGCCTCTGTCTTCGCTGCCGACAAGTGCTCGGTGACTGTCGACTCGACCGACCAGATGTCCTTCAACACCAAGGAAATCACCGTCGACAAGAGCTGCAAGGAGTTCACCGTCAAACTGACCCACTCCGGCAGCCTGCCGAAGAACGTCATGGGCCACAACCTGGTGATCAGCAAGACCGCCGACATGCAGGGCATCGCCACCGAGGGCATGTCGCAAGGTCTGGAGAAGGACTACATCAAGGCTGACAACGCCGCGATCATCGCTCACACCAAGATGATCGGCGCGCCTGAGAAGGAAACCGAGGTCAAGTTCGATGCGACCAAGCTGGAAGCCGGCGGCGACTACAGCTTCTTCTGCACCTTCCCGGGCCACATCTCGATGATGAAGGGCAAGGTCATCGTCAAGTAATCAAAGCCTGACGCCGTACCCTGTGGGAGCGGGTTCACCCGCGAATGCAATGGTGAAGCCACCGCCGCATTCGCGGGTGAACCCGCTCCCACAGGTCCTTCTATGGCCTGCTCAAGGCGCGAACGGCAGCTCGCGCTTGTGCTGGGTCTTGCTGTAGGTGGCGACGATGATGTCGAACGCTGCCTGATCGACCGGTTGCCCGTGCAGGAACGCATCGATCTGCTGGTAGGTCACGCCATGTGATGCCTCGTCCGGCTTGCCCGGCTCAAGGTCCTCGAGGTCCGCGGTCGGCACCTTCTCCACCAGCGACTCTGGCGCGCCGAAGCTGCGCGCGATGGCCCGCACCTGGTTCTTCACCAGCCCGCTCAGCGGCGCCAGGTCGCACGCCCCGTCACCGAACTTGGTGAAGAAGCCCATCACCGCCTCGGCGGCGTGGTCGGTGCCGATCACCAGGCCCGCGCGGGCGCCGGCGATGGTGTACTGGGCAACCATGCGCATGCGCGCCTTGGTGTTGCCGACGACGAAGTCCACCAGGCTCGGCGAGCCACCTTCCAATGCTTTCACTTCAGTGGCTAGCGCGCGTACCGCCGGGGCGATGTCGACGGTATGCACCTCGTCGGCCTTGATCACGTCCAGGCAGGCCTGGGCGTCGTGCTCGTCGTGCTGCACCTGGTACGGCAGGCGCACGGCGATGAAGGTGTACGCCTTGTCGCCGGTCTCGGCGCGCAGCTCGTTGATGGCGCGTTGGGCGAGCAGGGCGGCGGTCAGCGAGTCGACACCGCCGCTGATGCCCAGCACCAGGGTCTTGAGCCGGGCATTGGCCAGACAGTCCTTGATGAAGGCCACGCGCCGGGCGACTTCCTGCTCGAGCGCGGCGGCGTCTGCGAACGGCGGCTGCACCTTGAGCGCCTGGGCAATCTCTTGCTGGACGGCTTGCATGGGTTACTCCTTGCTGGGGACTTTGAATACGTGACGCAGGTAGGCGACGAAGTTCGCGTCGCGGCATTGGGTCTTGGCGGCCTCGTCGGAGATTTTCGCCACCGGCGAGCCGTTGCAGTCGGTCATTTTAAGCACGATGTTCATCGGTGCCACGCCTGGGATATCGCAGGTCAGGTTGGTGCCGATGCCAAAGCTGACGTTGATGCGCCCGCGCAGCGCGCGGAAGATCTCCAGCGAACGGGTCAGGTTCAGGCCATCGGAGAACACCAGGGTCTTGGTCATCGGGTCGATTCCCAGCTTCTGATAGTGAGCGATGGCCTTTTCGGCCCATTGCACCGGGTCGCCCGAGTCGTGGCGCAGGCCATCGAACAGCTTGGCGAAATACAGATCGAAGTCGTTGAGGAAGGCATCCATGGTGATGCAGTCCGTCAGGGCGATGCCCAGCAGGCCACGGTACTCACGGACCCAGCAATCCAGCGCGGCGATCTGGCTGTCGATCAGCCGTGGGCCTAGCTGCTGGTGGGCCATGATCCACTCGTGGGCCATGGTGCCCAAGGGCTTGATATCCAGTTTCCATGCCAGGTCGACGTTGCTGGTGCCGACGAAGCGGGCCGGGAAGTCATCGCGCAGCACCCGCACCACTTCCTCCTGCACGCGACCGGAGAAGCGCCGCCGGGTGCCGAAATCGGCGACCTGCAAGTGGGCCAGCTCGTCGTCGCTGGCATGGGCGCGCAGCCAGTCGAACTTGCGGTACAGCTGGTCGCGGGCCTCGGCCAGGCGCATGCGGGGGTGCAGGTGGCGATTGCGCACCTCGCTGATGATGGCCAGCACTGGCACCTCGAAGAGAATCACGTGCAGCCAGGGGCCGCGCAGGCGCAGGCACAGCTGGTCGTGCTCGATGCCCAGATGCACGTAGCGCAGGTTGAAGCGGAACAGGCGCAGGAAGCGCAGGAAGTCCGGCTTGAGGAAGCTGATGCGCTCGAGGAACGCCAGCTGCCCGTCGTCCAGGGTGAGCTCGCTGAGCAGTTCGAGCTGACGGCGAATCTCGCCCAGGTAAGGGCGCAGGTCCTCGCCGTTGCGACAGCGGAATTCCCATTCGACGTCGGCGTCCGGGTAGTTGTGCAGTACCGCCTGCATCATCGTCAGCTTGTAGAAGTCGGTGTCGAGCAGGTTATGCACGATGCGCTCGGCGAATGCGCTTTCGCTCATCAGGGAAGGCTCCAGGGCGGGCAATGACGGCTATTGTGCCAGTCTTTACGCTGTTGTTGCGCCTGTGCTGGCCGCTTCGCGGGCAAGCCCGCTCCCACAGGGACCGCGGCGCGCCCGCGAAGAGGTCGTTCCAGACAAAACAGGTGTTTTTTCGCACACCGGCTAGCCTTCAGACAGTGCCGCCTGTAGCAGTCACGCACCAGCGGTGTGCAGTTCGGTGACGTCGGCTGTTACAGGGTGGTTGCACGTAAACACTTGCAAGGGTTGCAATGATGGCGCTCGATGGTTGCTCCTTGTCTAGGCGTGTCGGTGGCGCTTGCCTTATGGCAGACGGTTGCACGCTCAATAAAGAAAAGGCCGTCGGTCGCCTCGTCACAACCTCCACAGTGTGTTTTCCCGGAAGACAAAACCAATGGCACGGCCCTTGCTCGGAGCACAGGGCTGAGAAGTTGTAGTGCCAACCAAAAAAATACTCTAGGAGCACCACCTCATGTCGCAGACGTTTTACAAGAAAGGTTTCCTGGCACTGGCCGTAGCCACGGCACTGGGTGTTTCTTCGTATGTTCAGGCCGACATCAAGATCGGCGTCGCGGGCCCGATGACCGGGGCCAACGCAGCGTTTGGCGAGCAGTACATGAAAGGTGCCCAGGCGGCGGCCGACAAGATCAACGCCGCCGGTGGGGTGAACGGCGAGAAGATCGTCCTGGTAAAGGGTGACGATGCCTGCGAACCCAAGCAGGCCGTGGCCGTGGCCAACCGCCTGGTCGACCAGGACAAGGTCATTGGCGTGGTCGGCCACTTCTGCTCCTCCAACACCATTCCGGCCTCCGAGGTCTACGACGAGGCCGGGGTGATCGCCATCACCCCGGGCTCGACCAACCCGCAGGTCACCGAGCGCGGCCTGGGCGCGATGTTCCGCATGTGCGGCCGTGACGACCAGCAGGGCATCGTCGCCGGCAATTACATCGTCGATGTGCTCAAGGGCAAGAAGGTGGTCGTGCTGCACGACAAGGACACCTACGGCCAGGGCCTGGCCGACGCGACCAAGGCGCAGCTGATCAAGCGTGGCGTCACCCCGGTGCTGTACGAGGGGCTGACCCGTGGCGAGAAGGACTTCAGCGCCGTGGTCACCAAGATCCGCGCCGCTGGCGCCGATGTCGTCTACTTCGGCGGCCTGCATCCGGAGGCCGGCCCGCTGGTACGCCAGTTGCGCGAGCAGGGTCTGAAGGACGTGGCGTTCATGTCCGATGACGGCATCGTCACCGACGAGCTGGTGGCCACCGCGGGCGGTGCGCAATACACCAATGGCGTGTACATGACCTTCGGCGCCGACCCGCGCCTGCTGCCCGACAGCAAGGTCGTGGTCGAGGAGTTCCGCAAGGCTGGCACCGAGCCTGAAGGCTACACCCTGTACGCCTACGCTTCGGTCCAGGCACTGGCAGCCGCCTTCAACGGCGCCAAGTCCAACAAGGGCGAAGACGCCGCCAAATGGCTCAAGGCCAACCCGGTGCAGACCGTCATGGGCGAGAAGAAGTGGGACAGCAAGGGTGACCTGACCGTCTCCGACTATGTGGTCTACCAGTGGGATGCCAACGGCAAGTACCACCAGCTGGAAAAACAAAAATAACAACGGCCAACGGCCCGGGTGCGTTTCGCACCGGGCCGTAGCCCCGCTGTACCTGTCCTTGTCCGTAGATATGCACAGTTCTGCGCTGCGAAGGCCGCTTCATCCGTGGCCCTGCGTGGTCGGCGCTCGTGCAATCTCAATCAGGTGAGATTGCGTTATGGATGGTATTTTCCTGCAGCAACTGGTCAACGGCCTGACCCTAGGGTCGGTCTATGGCCTGATCGCCATCGGCTACACAATGGTCTATGGCATTATCGGCATGATCAACTTCGCGCACGGCGAGGTGTACATGATCTCCGCGTACCTCGCGGCGATCAGCCTGGCATTGCTGGCCTACTTCGGTATCGAATCCTTCCCGCTGCTGATGCTGGGCACGTTGTTGTTCACCATCGTCGTCACCGGCGTCTATGGCTTCACCATCGAACGCATCGCCTACAAACCCCTGCGCAACTCCACCCGCCTGGCCCCGCTGATCAGCGCCATCGGCATCTCGCTGATCCTGCAGAACTACGCGCAGATCAGCCAGGGCGCCCGCCAGCAAGGCGTGCCGACCCTGCTCGAAGGCGCCGTGCGTGTCGAAGTAGGCACGGGCTTCGTGCAGCTGACCTACACCAAGATCTTCATCCTGGTGGCCGCCTTCCTCGGCATGGCGCTGCTCACCTACGTCATCAAGTACACCAAGCTCGGCCGCATGTGCCGCGCCACCCAGCAAGACCGCAAGATGGCTTCGATCCTGGGCATCAACACCGACCGGGTGATCTCCTACGTGTTCGTCATCGGTGCGGTGATGGCCGCGCTGGCCGGCGTGCTGATCACCATGAACTACGGCACCTTCGACTTCTACGCCGGCTTCATCATCGGCATCAAGGCGTTCACCGCCGCGGTGCTCGGCGGCATCGGCTCGCTGCCGGGGGCCATGCTCGGCGGGATCATCCTGGGGATTTCCGAGTCGTTGTTCTCCGGCCTGATCAACTCCGACTACAAGGACGTGTTCAGCTTCTCGCTGCTGGTGATGATCCTCATCTTCCGTCCCCAGGGCCTGCTGGGCCGCCCGCTCGTGGCTAAGGTGTGAACATGTCCGCTGCCAATACTGCCTCAGTTGTTCAGTCCAAAGGTTTCGATTTCAAACGCAGCTTGCTGGAGACGATCGTCGCCGGGCTGCTGGCCCTTATCGTCTTCGGTCCGGTCGTCGGCGTGGTGCTCGACGGCTACAGTTTCAACGCCGAGCCCAAACGCGTCGCCTGGCTGGTCGGCGGGGTGATGGTCGGGCGCTTCATCCTCAGCCTGTTCCTGCAGACGGCCACCGGCCAGCGCATGCTCCAGGGCTTCGACAGCGGTGGCTCGGGCGTGCATGTGCTGGCGCCGGACTACAAGTCGCGACTGCGCTACATCATCCCGGCGCTGATCGTCATCGCCATCGTGTTTCCGATCTTCGCCAACAAGTACCTGCTGACCGTGGTCATTCTCGGCCTGATCTACGTGCTGCTGGGGTTGGGCCTGAACATCGTGGTCGGCCTGGCCGGCCTGCTCGACCTGGGCTACGTGGCGTTCTACGCCATTGGCGCCTACGGCCTGGCGCTGGGCTACCAGTACCTGGGCCTGGGCTTCTGGAGCGTGCTGCCGCTGGCGGCGATCGCTGCCGCGCTGGCCGGGTGCATCCTCGGCTTCCCGGTGTTGCGAATGCACGGTGACTACCTGGCCATCGTCACCCTGGGCTTCGGCGAGATCATTCGCCTGGTGCTGAACAACTGGCTGTCGTTCACCGGCGGCCCGAACGGCATGCCGGCGCCGTCGCCGACCTTCCTGGGGCTGGAGTTCGGCCGTCGGGCGAAGGACGGCGGAGTGCCGATCCATGAGTTCTTCGGCTTCGATTACAACCCCAACCTGAAGTTCGTGTTCATCTACGCCGTGCTGTTCCTGGTGGTGCTGGCGGTGCTGTACATCAAGCACCGGCTGACCCGCATGCCGGTCGGGCGCGCCTGGGAGGCCCTGCGCGAGGACGAGATCGCCTGCCGCTCCATGGGCCTGAACCATGTGCTGGTCAAGCTCTCGGCGTTCACCCTGGGCGCTTCCACCGCCGGCTTGGCCGGGGTGTTCTTCGCCACCTACCAGGGCTTCGTCAACCCGTCGTCGTTCACCTTCTTCGAGTCGGCGCTGATCCTGGCCATCGTCGTGCTGGGTGGCATGGGCTCGACCGTGGGCGTGGTGATCGCCGCCTTCGTGCTGACCGTGGCACCGGAGCTGCTGCGCAGCTTCTCCGAGTATCGGGTACTGCTGTTCGGTGTGCTGATGGTGCTGATGATGATCTGGCGACCGCGAGGACTGATCCGCATCAGCCGAACCGGTGTGGTCCCGCGTAAAGGAGTGGCGCCATGAGCGACGAAATCATTCTGTCGGTCGACAACCTGATGATGCAGTTCGGCGGCATCAAGGCGCTCAGCGATGTCAGCCTGAAGGTCAAGCGCAACCAGATCTTCGCCCTGATCGGCCCCAACGGCGCCGGCAAGACCACCGTGTTCAACTGCCTCACCGGCTTCTACAAGGCCAGCGGCGGACGTATCGAGCTGAACGTGCGCGGCAGCCACACCAACGTCATCCAGCTGCTCGGCGAGCGCTTCCAGGCGGCGGACTTCGTCTCGCCGGCGCGCTTCGCCAACCGCCTGTACTACAAGATGTTCGGCGGTACCCACCTGGTCAACCGCGCCGGGCTGGCGCGCACCTTCCAGAACATTCGCCTGTTCAAGGAAATGTCGGTGGTGGAAAACCTGCTGGTGGCCCAGCACATGTGGGTCAACCGCAATCTGCTGGCCGGCGTGCTCAATACCCCGGGCTACCGCAAGGCCGAGAGCGACGCGCTGGACCATGCGTTCTACTGGCTGGAGGTGGTCGACCTGGTCGATTGCGCCAACCGCCTGGCTGGCGAACTGTCGTACGGGCAGCAGCGGCGCCTGGAAATCGCCCGGGCCATGTGCACGCGGCCGAAGATCATCTGCCTGGACGAGCCGGCCGCCGGTCTCAACCCCCAGGAGACCGAGGCCCTGAGCCGCATGATCCGCGTGCTGCGCGACGAGCACGACATCACCGTGGTGCTGATCGAGCACGACATGGGCATGGTGATGAGCATCTCCGACCATATCGTCGTGCTCGACCATGGCAACGTGATCGCCGAGGGCACCCCGCAGGACATCCGCCACAACCCGACGGTGATCGCCGCCTACCTGGGTGCAGACGAAGAGGAGCTGATATGAGTGCGCCCATTCTCGAGTTGAAGGACCTGGATGTGTTCTACGGGCCGATCCAGGCCCTGAAGAAAGTCTCGATGCACATCAACGAAGGCGAGACGGTGAGCCTGATCGGCGCCAACGGCGCGGGCAAGTCGACGTTGCTGATGTCGATCTTCGGCCAGCCGCGGGCGGCCTCGGGGCAGATCGTCTATCGCGGCACCGACATCACCCGCAAGTCGTCTCACTTCATCGCCTCCAACGGCATCGCCCAGTCCCCGGAAGGGCGCCGGGTGTTCCCCGACATGACCGTCGAGGAGAACCTGATGATGGGCACCATCCCGATTGGCGACAAGCATGCCAACGAGGATATGCAGCGCATGTACGAGCTGTTTCCACGGCTCAAGGAGCGGCGCAACCAGCGGGCGATGACCATGTCCGGCGGCGAACAGCAGATGCTGGCGATTGCCCGGGCGCTGATGAGCCGGCCCAAGCTGCTGCTGCTCGACGAGCCATCGCTGGGGCTGGCGCCGATCGTGGTCAAGCAGATCTTCGCGACCTTGCGCGAGCTGGCGCAGACCGGCATGACCATCTTCCTCGTCGAGCAGAATGCCAACCATGCGCTGAAGCTGTCGGACCGGGCCTATGTAATGGTCAACGGGCAGATCCGCATGAGCGGGACGGGGCAGGAGTTGCTGGTCAACGAGGAGGTGCGCAACGCCTATCTGGGCGGGCACTGATTTACGTTCCACAGATCGCGGGGCAAGCCCGCTCCCACAAATGCCATTTAGGTCTGTGGGAGCGGGCTTGCCCCGCGATGCGTTTTATGCCAGACAGCAGATGTGGACAACTTGTCGCATATCTTTCTTGAAACACTCCACAACCCCACTGCAAACCCTTGTTTCCACAAGTGGAAAACTTTCCACGGATTATGTGGAACCGCCTGTGGAAAACATGGTGGCACCTCGCTCCAGCCCAGATAAATCAGTACGTGCAAGTATTTGGTCGTTTTTTGATCAAGTGCTGCTTGTGCATGATTTTGCGTGGGTTTTACCCAGCCAATGGATCCGCCTACAGCGTGGGATTTTCTGTGGATAACTCTGTGGGAAAACCTTGGACAGACCGCCGCAGGCGGCATGGTTGAAAGCGTTGCGCCATCATGCGCGAATGTCCACAGCCGCAATGGGTTGCTCCGACCCGACGAGTTGCCCCCAATCCGTGGGGAAAGCCTTGTGGATAAGGTGCGCATAGCCTTGCCAAACCCACCTATCACAGGGGTTTGACGCTGTTGTTCGTTTTTTGAACAGTCGTTGAAACAGTTGTCGGCGAGCCGTGTGCCGGGCATGCTGCTAAGCCTGCAAACGGCAATCCACTGCTAAGGAGAAGAGCATGACGTCCACCGTATTCATCACTGGCGCGACTTCCGGTTTCGGTGAGGCTACCGCCCGCCGTTTCGCCGATGCGGGTTGGAAGCTGGTGCTCACCGGTCGGCGCAAGGAGCGCCTGGACGCGCTGTGCCAGGAACTGTCGGCCAAGACCGAAGTGCACGGTCTGGTGGTCGATGTGCGTGACCGCCAGGCGATGGAAGCTGCCATTGCCAGCTTGCCGCCGAGCTTCGACAAGCTTCAGGGCCTGGTCAACAACGCTGGGTTGGCGCTGGGTGTGGACGCCGCGCAGAACTGCAGCCTGGACGACTGGGAAACCATGGTCGACACCAACATCAAGGGGCTGATGTACACCACCCGCCTGTTGTTGCCTCGCCTGATTGCCCATGGCCGCGGGGCGTCGATCCTCAACGTCGGTTCGGTGGCGGGCAACTACCCGTACCCAGGCGCCAACGTGTATGGCGGTACCAAGGCGTTCGTCGGTCAGTTCTCGCTGAGCTTGCGTTGCGACCTGCGAGGCACCGGCGTGCGGGTGAGCAATATCGAACCGGGGCTATGCGAAAGCGAGTTCTCGCTGGTGCGCTTCGGCGGTGACCAGGCCAAGTATGACGCCACCTATGCCGGCGCCGAGCCAATCCAGCCGCAGGACATCGCCGAGACTATCTTCTGGATTCTGAACCAGCCGGCGCATATCAACATCAACAGCCTTGAGCTGATGCCAGTGAGCCAGGACTGGGCAGGGTTCTCGATCGATCGGTCGGCCAAGGGCTGATACGCCAATGATCGCGGGGCAAGCCCGCTCCCACGATGGCGTGGGAGCGGGCTTGCCCCGCGATTGCGTCAGATCAGGCGCTGCAAGCCTTCCAGGCAGGTTGCCAGGTGATACGGCGTAGTCGATGGCATGTCGTGGCGGCTGACCGCGCCATTACCATCACGGCACTCATGCCAGCCACCGTCATGCAGGAATCGCGACTCCAGCGCCTGTAGCTGCGCCAGCAACCTCGCCTCGCTTCCTGGCCGCAAGGCCAGCGCCCGCAGGTACTCGGCCTGGGCCCAGATCCGTTGGGTCGCATCGATGACCTTGCCGTCCACATCGAGCATCGCCAGCACCGCCGTATCTTTCACACCGCACTGCTCGGCGTAGTCGAAGGCGCGGGTGATGGAGGCGTGCAGCGCTGTCCCGCGCAGCAGCGGCGAGGTATCCAGCAGATAGAACCATTCGAACTGATGGCCTGGCTCGAACCAGTTATCCACAGCCCCGCGCGGCTTCTCCAGCATCAGGCCATGGCTCGGTTCGATGAACTGCGCCTGCAGCGCTTCGCACAGCTGCAGCAGCGAATGACGTACCTCGTCGTCCTCGCGCACGGCCAGCACCTGGAGGAAGGCCTCGGCCAGGTGCATCTGCGGGTTCTGCAGCGGGCCGCTGCCCAGGTCCGACCAGTCCTCGCCGAGGCTGGCCTCGTACAGGCCATCGTCGCGGGCGAACTGCTCGGCAACGACTTCGAGGGCGCCGTTGAGCGTGGCCTCGACCAGGCCTTCGCCGACCTTGCCCCAGTAATGGGCGCAGGCGAACACGATGAAGGCGTGGGTGTAGAGGTCCTTGCGCCGGTCCAGCGGCTTGCCCTGGGCGTCGATGCTGTAGAACCAGCCGCCGTGTTCGGCGTCGTGGAAGTGCTTCTGCAACGAGCGGAACAGCGCGGCGGCGCGCTCGGCGGCGCCTGGCTGGTCGATGCGGCTGCTGAACAGGTACAACTGGCGGGCGCAGGCCATGGCCCGGTAGCGCTGCACCGGCAGTGGATGGTGCTGGGCGTCGAGGGCTTCGTACGGCAGGGCCATGTCGGCGTTCCAGCCCGGGCCTTGCCACAGCGGCACGATGCGTTCGGCGAAGTGCTGTTGGAAACGGGTCAATGCAGGACGGGGGTCGGACATGGTGGCGCTCGTGGACGGTCGGGCAGGGCGCCATGGTAGCAGAAGTGGCAAGTGCTTCGTGCGCGCGGGCAGCGTGGGAGCGGGCTTGCCCCGCGATAGCGCCATCGCGGGGCAAGCCCGCTCCCACGCTGCCCGCGCACACGATCCGATCTGGGCGAAAGCGTCAGCCTGGATTGCCCAACCCTTGCCAGTGCCGCGCGCCGACGAAGATGAAGCGCAGTTGCTGGGTGATCTTTTCCTGTGGCGTCAGCGCCTGTGGATGACCGGGCTCGGGGCTGTCGATAAGCTCGGGCAGGGTGGCGAACACGGTCTTGACCACCAGGTCGGCCATCACCGCCAGGGCGGCGCCGTCCAGATGCTGCCAGCGCGGCATGCGCGCAAGATCAGTGGCCAGGTCGCTGCTGATGTCCTGGCGCAGCCTGGCAATGGCCTGACGCACCGGCTGCGAGCCGCCGTATTGTTCGCGAGCAAGGAACAGGAACTGTGCCCGGTGGGCGATGACCACGTCGAGGAAGATGCGTACCGAGGCGTCGGTGATACCGCCCAGCTCGAATTCGTTGTGGCGCACCAGGCGGATGGTCTGGCGGAAGGTGGTATCGACCTCGGCGACCAAGGCCAGGCCCAGGGCGTCCATGTCGGGGAAATGGCGATAGAAGCCGGTGGGCACGATGCCCGCGGCCTTGGCTACCTCGCGCAGGCTGATGCTGCCGAAGCCACGGCCGCTCTCCATGAGCAGGCAGGCGGCATCCAGCAGGGCCTGGCGGGTCTGTAGCTTCTGTTCGGCGCGCGGCAGCATGGGGCAGGATTCTGTGACTGGACGGCTGGGGATTGTGGATAAAAAAACGAAGCCCGGTCAATGGACCGGGCTTGGAGGGGAGCAGGTGCAGCGGGTCGGCTTGTTGTGTATGGCCATGGCGATCAGCTCACGCGGCTGAGTTCGACCAGACGATCCGAGCCACCTTCGGCCACACGGTTGTTGCGTTCATTCAGGCGATCGGAGCCACCTTCGGCGACGCGGTCGTTGCGCTGGATCAGGCGATCGGAGCCACCTTCGGCGACGCGGTCGTTGCGTTGGATCAGGCGGTCGGAGCCACCTTCGGCGACGCGGTCGTTGCGTTGGATCAGGCGATCGGAACCACCTTCGGCAACGCGGTTGTTGCGTTCGAGCAGGCGATCGGAGCCACCTTCGGCGACGCGACCGGCGCGCTCTTGCAGACGTTCGGCGCCACCTTCGGCCAGAGTGTTCAGTGGCTGGCTGACGGTCACGGCGCCAGAGCGCGATTCGGCGGTCAGGTGCTGGTCGTCGGCCGGCAGGGCGAAGGCGTTGGCGGCAAGTACGGACAGGGTCAGGCTCAGCAGCAGATGGCGTTTCATGATTCGGTGCTCCTCTCGGGGGCTGGAAAGTGGTTACGGAGCCAATGCTACGCTCGGTAACTTCAGAGAGAAGTTCATCAGGATAATGGTAACAATCGATGCAATTGATACTGAGTGGCGGCGGCTCTGGCTCAGTGTTTTCAGGGGCTACTGCAAAAGAAGTGGCACGTTGTTCCCCCGGTAACATCTCGCCCCCGATCGACGAAAAGCTGAGAAAGGTGTCAGGAAAAACTTCGCTATCATGCCGTCCGGATTAAACCCGGCGACGTTTCATCAGTCCGACATAATGAGTGCCATCGCCGCCACGCAGTCAGGAGAATCACGCATGACGCGCCCCGCCAGAATCCTCATCTGGACCTTCGCCACCCTCGCCACGCTGCTGGCGATCCTGGTAGTGGTGATCGCCACCTTCGACTGGAACCGCGTCAAGCCACTGCTCAACGAGAAAGTCTCCGAGGCCCTGCACCGCCCCTTCGCGATCAACGGCAACCTTGCCGTGCATTGGCGCACCGAGCCTGAGGAAGGCGGCTGGCGGGCCTTCGTGCCCTGGCCGCATTTCACCGCCGAAGACCTCACCCTGGGCAACCCTGAGTGGCTCAAGGAGCCGCGCATGGTCGGGCTGGAGCGTGTGGATTTCCGTCTGGCGCCGCTGCCGCTGATCGTCCAGCGCATCAGCATCCCGCGCATCGACCTGGTCAAGCCCAGCGCCAGCCTCACCCGCCTGGCCGATGGCCGGGCCAACTGGGTGTTCGACTTCGCGCCCAAGGATGAGAACGAGGCCCCTTCGAAGTGGGTGCTGGACATCGGCGCCATCGGTTTCGACCAGGGCAGCGTCAGCTTCGATGATCAGACCCTGAAAACCAGCATGAAGGTGCAAGTCGATCCGCTGGGCAAGCCGATCCCGTTCAGCGACATCGTCGGCAAGGCCCGCGCCGAAAAGGCCGGCAATGCCCAGGACTATGCGTTCGCCTTCAAGGCCCAGGGCCGCTACAAAGGCCAGGCCGTGGCCGGCAGCGGCAAGATCGGCGGCCTGCTGGCGCTGCAGGATGCCAGCCAGCCGTTCCCGCTGCAGGCCGACGTGCGCATCGGCGACACCCAGGTCGCGCTCGCCGGTACCCTGACCGATCCGCGCAACCTGGGCGCCCTCGACCTGCGCCTGAAGCTTTCCGGCAGCAGCCTGGGCAACCTCTACCCGCTGACCGGCGTGACCCTGCCCGACACCCCGGCCTACGCCACCGATGGTCGCCTGAACGCCAACCTGCATGACCCCCTGGGCGCGCAATTCCGTTACGAGGGCTTCAACGGCAAGATCGGCGACAGCGATATCCACGGCGACCTGGCCTTCGTCGCCAGCCAGCCTCGGCCCAGACTGTCGGGCAACCTGGTGTCCAACCAGCTGCTGTTCAAGGACCTGGCACCGCTGATCGGCGCCGATTCCAACAGCGCGCAGAAGGCCCGCGGCGGCGCCAGCA
Organism: Pseudomonas sp. microsymbiont 2; assembly: GCF_054788395.1. Classification (NCBI taxonomy): domain Bacteria; kingdom Pseudomonadati; phylum Pseudomonadota; class Gammaproteobacteria; order Pseudomonadales; family Pseudomonadaceae; genus Pseudomonas; species Pseudomonas sp. microsymbiont 2. The sequence goes on along the minus strand of NZ_CM139112.1, from coordinate 5,195,633 downwards.
AACAGCCGGCCGGCAAGGTCCTGCCGGTCGAGGAGTTTCGCACCGAGCGCTGGCGGGCCATGGATGCCGACGTGACCTTCGCCGGCAAACGCATCGTGCACAGCGAGAAGCTGCCGTTCAACGACCTGTCCGCCCATGTGATCCTCGAGGACGGCCTGCTGCGTCTGGAGCCGCTGCGCTTCGGCGTGGCCGGCGGCAACCTCGATTCCAATATCCGCCTGGACGGGCGCAGCACGCCGATGCAGGGCCGCGCCCGGCTGACCGCGCGTGGCTTCAAGCTCAAGCAGCTGTTCCCCAGCTTCGCGCCGATGCAGACCAGCTTCGGCGAACTCAATGGCGATGCCGATATCAGTGGCCGGGGCAACTCGGTGGCGGCACTGCTGGGTACTTCCAGCGGGGATCTGCGCCTGCTGATCAACGATGGCGCGATCAGCCGCAGCCTGATGGAGATCGCCGGGCTCAATGTAGGTAACTACGTGGTAGGCAAGTTGTTCGGTGATGAAGATGTAAAGATCAACTGCGCCGCGGCGGATGTCGGGATCAAGAATGGCCTGGCCACTACCCGGTTGTTCGTCTTCGACACCGAGAACGCGATCATCTACATCAACGGCACGGCCAACTTCGCCAGCGAGCAACTGGACCTGAAGATCACCCCGGAGTCCAAGGGCCTGCGCCTGTTCTCGCTACGTTCACCGTTGTATGTGCGCGGACCGTTCGCCAAGCCGAGTGCCGGCGTGCAGGCGGTGCCGCTGGCGCTGCGTGGTGCGGGGATGGTGGCGCTTGGCGTGGTGGCCGGGCCGGCGGCGGGGCTGCTGGCGCTGATCGCGCCGAGCAGCGGGGATGAACCGAACCAGTGCACGCCGTTATTGCAGCAGATGCGTGCCGGCAAGGCGCCAGCAGCGGCCGGCAAAGGTCATTGAGGTTCGTGGGAGCGGGCTTGCCCCGCGATGGCATCGACGCCATCGCGGGGCAAGCCCGCTCCCACGTAAACCTTGGGATCAGAGGCCTTTCAACAGATCGGACATATCGTCCGCGTGCTCTTCTTCCTGCGCCAGGATGTCCTCGAAGATGCGTCGGGTGGTCGGGTCCTTGTCGCCAATGTACTGGATGATCTCGCGGTAGCTGTCGATGGCGATGCGTTCTGCCACCAGGTCCTCCAGCACCATCTCCTTCAACGAACTGCCCGCCACGTACTGGGCGTGGGAATTCTTTGTCAGGTTGTCCGGGTCGAAGTCGGGCTCGCCGCCCAGCTGCACGATGCGCTCGGCCAGCCTGTCGGCATGCTCGGCTTCCTGGGTGGCGTGCTCGAGGAACTCGGCGGCGGCGACGCTGGCCTTGATGCCGCTGGCCATGAAGTAGTGACGCTTGTAGCGCAGGACGCAGACCAGCTCGGTGGCCAGCGACTCGTTGAGCAGGCGCAGGATTTTCTCGCGGTCGGCCTGGTAGCCCTCGGTCACCGCGCCTTGCTCGACATGCTGGCGGGCACGTTCGCGCAGGGTCTGCACATCGGTCAGTTCAACGCTCATGTTCATCTCCGTAACGGTCAGGGTGGTCATGCGCCGGGTACGGCATCACTGTCTTCCTGGCGCTGCTTGCAGGTCTTGAAGCCCTTGGCGTCGACGTGGCCGGTGGCGTCGAAGCGCACGTAGTAGGGCTGCTGGTGGCCATCGCGGTTGAGGATGTAGTCGTTGCAGGTGCCGCCGTGGGGCAGGTCGATGGCATTCGATGGGCGACCGCCGATGGCGATGACCTTCTGCATGGTCATGCCGTGTTCCACCTGCTTGACCAGCGGCTCGTCGCGGTAGGTGACGTAGTCCACCGGGTTTTCCGGGCGACTGCCGCAGGCGGCGAGGGTGGCGCTTGCCAGAAGGATGGCCAGGGTTCGCTTGTGCATGGTCCCGCTCCTTGCTCAGGGTCTGTTCTGCTTGGAACCGCAGCGCGCGCCGGGAGTTCGATTGCGCTTGTCTTCGATCGCGCTGTAGGGTGGACCGGTCTGTTCACGGATGAGGGCAAGGGTGATGAGTCAGGAGCTGGCCACGCGCTATCCACTGGTGCTGGTGCCGGGCATGCTCGGGTTCGTGCGGGCGCTGGTGTATCCCTACTGGTTCGGCATCGTTCCGGCATTGCGCCGGGGCGGCGCGCAAGTGTTCCCGGTGCAGGTGTCGCCGCTGCATTCCAGCGAGGTGCGGGGCGAGCAATTGCTGTTGATCATCGAGGACATCTGCCAGCGCACGGGGGCCGAGAGGGTCAACTTGGTCGGCCATAGCCAGGGCGCCCTCAGTGCCCGCTATGCGGCGGCGAAGTGGCCTGATCGGGTGGCTTCGGTGACGTCGGTGGCCGGCCCCAACCAGGGTTCGGAACTGGCCGATCACCTTGAGCGCACGGCACCGGGCGACTCAGCCCGGGGGCGCATCCTCAAGGCCGTACTGTATGGCTTTGCCGTATTGCTGGGTTGGCTGGAGACCGGCTGGCGCCGCGATCCTCTGCCGATCGATGTGCACGCCTCGCACCAGTCGCTGACCAGCGCCGGGGTAGCGCTGTTCAACCAGGCTTATCCACAGGGGCTGCCCGAGGCCTGGGGTGGCGAGGGGCCACCGGAAGTGAACGGGGTGCGCTATTACTCATGGTCCGGAACCCTGCAACCTGGGCGTACCGACCAGGGCCTGAACCGTTTTGACGGCAGCAACCGATTTTGCCGGCTGTTCGCCCGTAGTTTCGTCAGGGAGAAGGGGCAATGCGACGGCATGGTCGGGCGGTTCAGTTCGCACCTTGGGCAGGTGATCGGTGATGACTATCCGCTCGATCACCTGGATATCGTCAACCAGTCGCTGGGCGCGGTAGGCAAGGGGGCCGAGCCGGTGCGGCTGTTTACCGAGCATGCCGCACGGCTCAAGGCTGCGGGGTTGTGAGAAGCCTGGGGCTGCTTCGCAGCCCTTTCGCGACACAAGGCCGCTCCTACAGGGGATTGCGTTCGTCTGTAGGAGCGGCCTTGCGTCGCGAAAGGAGCGCGCAGCGCTCCCCAGCAGTCAACGCCGTACTGGCGTGGTCCAACGCTCGGCCAGCAGCACGCCAACCAGTGTCAGCATACCGCCGACCAGGTGATAACTGGCCAGTTGCTCATCCAGCACTACCGCAGCGATCACCGCCGTGACCACCGGCAGCAGGTTGAAGAACAGCGTGGTACGGCTTGGCCCCAGACGGTGCACAGCCTGCATCCACACCCGCGGCGCAACCATCGAGGCCAGCAGGCCGGCATACAGCACCAGGCCAATGTTGTGACCGTTCAGGCCGGTCTTGGGCGACAGCAGGAACAGCGGCAGCAACACCAGGATCGCCACCAGCACCTGCAGGTACAGCAGCTGCAGCGGTGGCAGGCGCAGCTGCCATTTCTTCAGCAGGAAGCTGTACAGCGCATAGGCGAGCGTGGCCACCAGCATCATCAGGTCGCCACTGTTCAGTCCCTGGTGCAGCAGCACGCCGGGTTGCCCGGCCGAGACCACCTCCAGCACGCCGAAGAACGACACCAGCGCGCCCAGCAGCGCGCCATAGCTCAGGCGCTGGCCGAGCCAGGCGATGGACAGGGCCAGCGACATCAGCGGCATCAGCGAGAGGATGATGCCCATGTTGGTGGCGCTGGTGATGGCCGCGGCGAAGTACGCCAGGCTTTGGTAGATGGCCATGCCCAGCACGCCCAGCACGAAGATCTTGCCCAGGTGCGGGCGGATGGCCGCGCGGTTGCGCCAGACCTGCGGCAGCAGGAAGGGGGTGAACAGCAGGCCGGCCAGCAGCCAGCGGTAGAAGCCGATCTCGGCGGGGAAGATGGCCCCGGCGGACATCTTGGTGACCACGGTGTTGCCGGCCCAGATGAGGATGGCGATAAGGGGGAATAGGTAGTTCATGAGGTATCTCGGATAACAGTGAAACGCTGTGGGAGCGGGCTTGCCCCGCGATGGCGTCAGTCGGGCCGACATCGTTGCCTGGTCGGTCGCCATCGCGGGGCAAGCCCGCTCCCACAGGGAGGGTGTGATGCCTGCCATTATCGCTTGTCTGTTCAAATGCCTATACTCCCATCCAGACAACCCGTCCCGTGAAGCAGACAGCATGGCCCGCAAATACCTCGACATCCCCCAATTCGACCAACTCCCCGCGCCGGTCTACTTCCGCTACGACGAGTTCGGCGCCGATACCCACAGCCCACCGCACCGCCACCCCTGGGGCCAGCTCAACTATGCCTCCCACGGCCTGATGCACCTGGACGTCGAGGGCCAGCGCTTCATCTCGCCGCCGCACTACGCCGTCTGGGTGCCGCCGGACACCGAGCACGGCTGCTACAACCCCCAGGCCATCATCTACCGTTCGGTCTACCTGGAGCGCCGCCTGTGCGCCGAACTGCCCGCGCAGCCCTGCAGCCTGGTGATCAGCGACATCCTCAAGGCGATCCTCGGCGACTTCGCCCGCCGTGACCTGCACATCGCCCAGGACGAGCGCGACCAGCGCCTGGTCCAAGTACTGGTCGACCAGCTGCACCTGGCGCCGGCCCAGACCTGCTACCTGCCGTTCGCTCGCAGCGACGGCCTGCGCCAGGTGCTCGAGACCCTGCACGCCGAGCCGGGCGACAACCAGCCGCTCGCCCATTGGGCGGCGCAGGTGCATGTCAGCGAGCGCACCCTGGCCCGGCAGTTCCTGCGCGAGCTGGGCATGAGCTTCGGCGAATGGCGCCTGCGCCTGCGTTTTCTGCGGGCGATCGAGGCGCTCGAAGCAGGCTCGTCGATCCAGGCGATTGCCTTCGATCTCGGCTACAGCAGCGCGTCGGCCTTCATCGCCATGTTCCAGCGCCAGGCCCACTGCACGCCGGAACAGTACCGGCGGCGGGCGCGCACGGAGATGTAAGAAAACTTGTCTACACTCTGCTCGACGAGCGCGCATCCGGCGCGCGGACAAGGAGACCACTCCATGAAGCTGCTGCACGTACCCCTGCTGGTGTTGGGCATGTTGATCGCAGGGCAAGGATTCGCCGCCACCGCGCAACAGGAAAAGATGAAGACCTGCAACGCCGACGCCACTGCCAAGGCGCTCAAGGGCGATGAGCGCAAGGCCTTCATGAGCACCTGCCTGAAGAAGGACGTGCCGCAGACCCAGCAGGAGAAGATGAAGACCTGCAACGCCGACGCCACCACCAAGGCGCTCAAGGGCGACGAACGCAAGAGCTTCATGAGCGACTGCCTGAAGAAGAAATGACCTGTGCCTATGCCTCTGTCGTGAACGCTGGCAGACTGCGGGACTTTCCGCTGTCTGCCGTTGAGGCTGTATGACTTTCACTCCCCGCCAGGTCACCCTGGCCAGCTGGATCATCGTCATGGCGGGCCTGTTGCTGGCGCTGCCGTTGAAGCTGCTGCCGAGCCTGCTGGCCGGCCTGCTGGTCTACGAGTTGGTCAATATGCTCACCCCCAGGTTGCAGCCGCTGATCGCCGGGCAGCGCGCGCGCTGGCTGGCGGTGGCGCTGCTCGGCACGCTGGTGGTGAGCACGCTGACGTTGCTGATCGCTGGTGCCTTCAGCTTCCTGTTGCACGAGGCCGAGAACCCCGGCGCCTCGTTGGACAAGTTCATGGGCCTGGTCGAGCGCGCCCGTGGTCAGCTGCCGCCGTTCATCGAAGGCTACCTGCCGGCCAGCGCGGCGGAGTTCAAGGTGGCCATCGGCGACTGGATCAAGAGCCACCTGAGCGACCTGCAACTGGTGGGCAAGGGCATGGCGCACATGTTCGTGACCCTGCTGATCGGCATGATCCTCGGTGCCATCGTCGCCCTGCAGCGTCTGCCCGACCTGTCCCGGCGCAAGCCCCTGGCGGCGGCGCTGTTCGAGCGCCTGAGCCTGCTGGTGCAGGCGTTTCGCAACATCGTTTTTGCGCAGATCAAGATCTCCCTGCTCAACACCGTGTTCACCGGGATCTTCCTGGCGGTGGTGCTGCCGCTGTTCGGCGTGCACCTGCCGCTGACCAAGACGCTGATCGTGCTGACCTTCCTGCTTGGGCTGCTGCCGGTGATCGGCAACCTGATGTCCAACACCCTGATCACCATCGTCGGCTTGTCGCTGTCGATCTGGGTGGCGGCGGCGGCGCTGGGGTACCTGATCGTGATCCACAAGGTCGAGTACTTCCTCAACGCGCGGATCGTCGGCGGGCAGATCAGTGCCAAGGCCTGGGAGCTGTTGCTGGCGATGCTGGTGTTCGAGGCGGCGTTCGGGTTGCCGGGGGTGGTGGCGGGGCCGATCTATTACGCCTACCTGAAGAGTGAGTTGAAGCGGGCGGAGTTGGTCTGATCATCGCGGGGCAAGCCCGCTCCCACAAAGCAGTCATGAATCTGGCGTGGGAGCGGGCTTGCCCCGCGATGAGGCCTTCGAATCAAACCGCGCCGTAACGCTTGCGCGCCTCGATCGCCAGGCCGCTGCCGATGCTGCCGAAGATGTTGCCTTCCACATGCCGCGCATTGGGCAGCATCGCCGCCACGCTGTTGCGCAGCGCCGGGATGCCGCTGGAACCGCCGGTGAAGAAAACCGTGTCCACCTGGCCTTCGCTGACGCCGGCCTTGGCCAGCAATTCGGTCACGCTGCCGCGCACCCGCTCCAGCAGCCCGCCGATGGCGTCTTCGAACAGCGCCCGGGTCAGCTCCACCGACAGTTCAGGCTCGATGCGGCCAAAGTCGATACGGCGGCTGTCGCGCTCGGTCAGCTCGATCTTGCTGGCCTCCACCTCCATCGCCAGCCAGTGCCCGGCGCGCTGCTCGATCAGGTTGAACAGGCGATCGATGCCCAGCGTGTCCTCGATGTCATAACGCATGCTGCCCAGGGCCAGCTGCGACTTCTGCGAGTAGAGGGCGTTGATGGTGTGCCAGGTGGCCAGGTTGAGGTGGTAGCTGGTGGGCATCAGCGCGCCGCTCTTCATCCGGCTGCCGTAGCCGAACAGCGGCATCACACCCTGCAGGCTCAGCTGCTTGTCGAAGTCGGTACCGCCGATATGCACGCCGCCGGTGGCAAGGATGTCGTCCTGGCGCTCGGCCACCAGGTGGCGCTCCGGCGACAGGCGGATCAGGGTAAAGTCCGAGGTACCACCGCCGATATCGACGATCAGTACCAGCTCTTCACGGCTGATGCCCGACTCGTAGTCGAATGCAGCGGCGATCGGTTCGTACTGGAACGACACGTCCTTGAAGCCGATCTTGCGCGCAACCTCCGCCAGGGTGTCTTCGGCCTCCTGGTCGGCGGCTGGGTCTTCGTCGACGAAGAATACCGGGCGGCCCAGCACCACCTGGTCGAATTCACGGCCGGCATCGGCTTCGGCGCGCTTTTTCAACTCGCCGATGTACATGCCCAGCAGGTCCTTGAACGGCAGGGCGCTGCCCAGCACGCTGGTGTCGTGCTTGATCAGCTTGGAACCCAGCAGGCTCTTGAGCGAGCGCATCAGGCGGCCTTCGTAGCCCTCCAGGTACTCGTGCAGCGCCAGGCGGCCATACACCGGGCGACGCTCCTCGATGTTGAAGAAGACCACCGACGGCAGGGTGATCTTGCCGTCTTCCAGGGCGATCAGCGATTCGACGCCCGGGCGGTGCCAGCCGACCGTGGAGTTGGAGGTGCCGAAGTCGATGCCGAGGGCGCGGGCCGGGGATACGTCAGACATGGGGGAGAGCTTCCGGAGGCAAAACGGCCGCGCAGTTTATGCCAGTCTGCGGCTAAATCAAGACCGGCCGTCTGCGATAGCGCAACCCCGGGTGAACCTTGAAAGGCTATGCTTGACCCCAATCTTCAGTAGCAATACGTACATTCACATCGGTGACCCCCAGATGGACTTCAAAGACTACTACAAGATACTCGGCGTCGAGGCGAGCGCGGACGAGAAGGCGATCAAGGCCGCGTACCGCAAGCTCGCGCGCAAGTATCACCCCGACGTCAGCAAGGAGCGCGACGCCGAGGACAAATTCAAGGAGGCCAACGAGGCCTACGAAGTGCTGGGCGACAAGGAAAAACGCGCCGAGTACGACGAGATCCGCAAGTACGGTGGCCAGCATGGCCGGCCCTTCCAGGCGCCGCCTGGCTGGGAGTCCCGCGGCGGTGGCGGCGGTGGCTTCGAGGGCGGCGACTTTTCCGATTTCTTCAGCTCGATCTTCGGCGCCCGGGGCGGCAATCCCTTCGGTGGCGGTGGCCGGCAACAACACAGCGCTGGCAGGCGAGGGCAGGACGTGGAACTGGAACTGGCGGTCTTCCTTGAGGAAACCCTCAACAAGGAATCCAAGCAGATCAGCTTCCAGGTGCCGCAGACCAACGGTGCCGGGCAGCGCACCGGGTTTACCACCAAGACTCTGAACGTGAAGATCCCCGCCGGGGTGACCGACGGCGAGCGCATTCGCCTCAAGGGCCAGGGCGCGCCGGGCGTGGGCGGTGGTGCCAATGGCGACCTGTTCCTGACCATCCGCATGGCACCGCACCCGCTGTTCGATGTTGAAGGCCATGACCTGATCATCACCGTGCCCCTGGCACCGTGGGAAGCGGCGCTCGGCGCCAAGGTGGCCGTGCCGACCCTGACCGGCAAGATCAACCTGACCATCCGCCCCGACAGCCAGAGCGGCCAGCGCCTGCGGGTCAAGGGCATGGGCCTGTTGAACAAGCAGGGCGAGCGCGGCGACCTGTACGCCCAGCTCAAGGTAGTGATGCCTGCCCAATCCGATGACGCAGCTCGCGCATTGTGGACCCAGCTCTCCGAGAAAGCCGCGTTCAACCCGAGGACTCAATGGAGTAAGTGATCATGAGCAGCACCCTGATCGTTCAACTGGACATGCGTACCCTGTGCCAGGAAGCCGATGTATCGGCCGACTGGGTGATCGAGATCGTCGAACACGGCATTGTCGAACCGTCGGGGCGAACGCCCGAAGAGTGGGTGTTCGACGACCGCGCGCCGGTGACGTTGAAGCGCGCGGTGAAGCTGCATCAGGAGCTGGAACTGGAGTGGGAAGGGGTGGCGCTGGCGTTGGAACTGTTGGAAGAGGTGCAGCAGCTGCGCAGTGAGAACAGCATGTTGAAGCAGCGGTTGGGCAGGTTTACCCAGATGTGATGGGTATGACCTGTTAGATCCTGGGGCTGCTGCGCAGCCCTATCGCGACACAAGGCCGCTCCTACAAGGGATCGCGGTCGCCTGTAGGAGCGGCCTTGTGTCGCGAAAGGGGCGCAAAGCGCCCCCAGGTTCACGAGACTTTCGCGATGACTTTGAAGTACAGCACTGTTGCCCGGTACACGCCTTCAGGCCCGCAGGCATAATCCGGAATCTCCCCCGCCTTGCTGTACCCCAGCGCCCGATAGAACGCTTCAGCTCCAGACCCGGCCTCGGTATCAAGAAACAGCATCCCCCGCCCGATCCGCCGCGCCTCGGCCTCCAGCGCGTTCATCAACTGCTGCCCCAGCCCACGCCGCCGAGCATCGCTGTGCACCAGCAGCTTCTGCACCTCGGCCCGGTTCAAACCATTGGGTTTCAGGCACAAGCCCAGTTGCACGCTACCCAGCACTTCCTGCCCCTGGGCAATGACCCAGAGCAGTTGCTCGCCACCGGCCAGCTTTGCCTTCACCTCATCGAAGTAGGCCTTGGCCTGCGGCTCGTCGATATCGGCCAGAAACCCCACCGACGCACCCTGGCGCACCGCATCGAGCAAAAGGGCCACCAGCCCGTCGCGGTAGTACGCCAGGCCTTCGTGGGTGACGCGGTGCAACTGGGCGGTATTCATGGGCTTCAGGTCCTTGAAGGGGGAAGGGTGTTGTCATCCAGGTAAAGCTGCATGAAGGTCAGGTCCAGCCAGCGCCCGAACTTCACCCCCACCTGCGGCATCTGCCCGGTGATGCTGAAACCCAGGCGTTCGTGCAGGCGAATCGACGCGGCATTGCCGCTCTCGATGGCGGCGACCATCACATGCTTGTCGCAGTGGCGCGCGCGCTCGATCAGCGCTTCCATCAATACAGGCCCCAGGCCCTTGCCTCGTTGGTCGCCACGTACATACACCGAATGCTCGACGGTATGCCGGAAGCCTTCGAACGGCCGCCAGTCGCCAAATGAGGCATAGCCCAGCACGCCGCTGTCGTCCACCGCCACCAGGATCGGATAGCCCTGCTGCGCGCGGGCCTCGAACCAGGCCAGGCGGTTGCCCAGGTCCACCGGGGTTTCGTTCCAGATCGCCGTGGTATTGGCCACGGCGTCGTTGTAGATGTCGAGGATGCCCGGTACGTCGTCGATCAGGGCGTCGCGGATCTGGTAACTCATGACAGCGTCTCGCAAGGGAAGTGGTTGCAGATTAAATGGTAACCAGGCCGCGCACACCTTCGGCCTGCATGTTTTCACCCCGGCCGCGCTGGACGATCTCGCCGCGGGCCATGACCAGGTACTGGTCGGCCAGCTCCTCGGCGAAGTCGTAGAACTGCTCCACCAGCAGGATGGCCATGTCGCCCCGGTCGGCCAGCTTGCGGATCACCGCGCCGATCTCCTTGATCACCGACGGCTGGATGCCTTCGGTGGGTTCGTCGAGGATCAGCAGGCGCGGGCGGCTGGCCAGGGCGCGGCCGATGGCCAGCTGTTGCTGCTGGCCACCGGAGAGGTCGCCGCCACGGCGTTGCTTCATCTGCTCCAGCACCGGGAACAGTTCGTAGATGAAGGCCGGCACTTCCCGTGCCTCGCGGGCGGGGAAGCGCGACAGGCCCATCAGCAGGTTTTCCTCGACGGTCAGGCGCGGGAAGATCTCGCGGCCCTGGGGCACGTAGGCGATGCCGGCGTGGACCCGTTGCTGGGGCTTGAGCGTGGTGATCGGCTTGCCTTCCCATTCCACGCGGCCCTCGCGGGCCGGCAGCAGGCCCATCAGGCAGCGCAGCAGGGTGGTCTTGCCCACGCCGTTGCGACCGAGCAGGCAGGTGACCTCGCCGACCTTGGCCTCGAAGGACAGGCCGCGCAGGATGTGGCTGCCGCCGTAGTATTGGTGCAGGGTGTCGATTTTCAGCATGTTCTGCCCTTGAGTCGTTCAATTCGTGGGAGCGGGCTTGCCCCGCGATAGCGTCAGGCCTGGGAATGATGTTGGCCGGGCTGGTGCAATCGCGGGGCAAGCCCGCTCCCACGCCACCCTCACAGGCCTATCTACCGAGATACACCTCGACCACCCGCTCATCCTCCTGCACCTGCGCCAGCGATCCTTCCGCCAGCACACTCCCCTGGTGCAGCACCGTCACATGGTCGGCAATGCTGCCGACGAAGCCCATGTCATGCTCCACCACCATCAGCGAATGCCTGCCCGCCAATGAGCGGAACAGCTCGGCGGTGAACTCGGTCTCGGCATCGGTCATCCCCGCCACCGGCTCGTCGAGCAGCAGCAACCTCGGCTCCTGCACCAGCAGCATGCCGATCTCCAGGAACTGCTTTTGCCCATGGGACAACAACCCCGCCTGGCGCTGTGCCAGGGGCAGCAGGCGCAGGGTGGTCAGCACCTCCTCGATGCGCTGGCGTTGCTCGCCGGACAACCGCGCCACCAAACTGGCCCACACCGACTTGTCGGCCTTGAGCGCCAGCTCCAGGTTTTCGAACACCGTCAGCGCCTCGAACACCGTGGGTTTCTGGAACTTGCGGCCGATGCCGGCCTGGGCGATCTGGTACTCGCTCATGCGGGTCAGGTCGAGGGTGTCGCCGAAAAACGCGGTACCCGTATCGGGGCGGGTCTTGCCGGTGATCACGTCCATCATCGTGGTCTTGCCGGCGCCGTTGGGGCCGATGATGCAGCGCAGCTCGCCGACGCCGATGTACAGGTTAAGGTCGTTGAGCGCCCTGAAACCATCGAAGCTGACGCTGATGCCCTCCAGGCTCAGCACCGTGCCGTGGCGGGTGTCGAGCCCGGCCTCGCGGCGCCGACCGAGGCCGATGGCCTCGCGACCGCTGCCGATCTGGTCGAAGATCGGTTCCAGCATGAATTCCGGATGCACCGGGGGTACGCTTCTCATGGCTGGCTCCTTTTCTTCACAAGGCCGACCACGCCCTTGGGCAGGTACAGGGTGACGAGGATGAACAGCGCGCCGAGGAAGAACAGCCAGAACTCGGGGAACGCCACGGTGAACCAGCTCTTCATGCCATTGACCAGCCCGGCACCGAGCAGCGGCCCGATGAGTGTGCCGCGCCCGCCCAGCGCCACCCACACGGCGGCCTCGATGGAGTTGGTCGGCGACATCTCGCTGGGGTTGATGATGCCCACCTGCGGCACGTACAGCGCCCCGGCCAGGCCGCACAGCACGGCGCTGAGCACCCACACCAGCAGCTTGAAGCCGCGCGGGTCGTAGCCGCAGAACATCAGGCGATTCTCGGCGTCACGCACGGCAGTGAGCAGGCGCCCGAACTTGCTCTGGGTCAGGCGCCAGCATAGGAACAGGCTGCCCAGCAGCAGGCCCACGGTGAGCAGGAACAGCACGGCCCGGGTGCCTTGGGAGGCGATGTCGAAGCCGAGGATGGTGCGAAAACTGGTGAAACCGTTGTTGCCGCCAAAGCCAGTCTCGTTGCGGAAGAACAGCAGCATCCCGGCGAAGGTCAGGGCCTGGGTCATGATCGAGAAGTACACGCCCTTGATCCGTGAGCGGAAGGCGAAGAAGCCGAACACCAGGGCCAGCAGCCCCGGCGCCAGCACCACCAGGCACAGCGCCCAGGCGAAGTGCTGGGTGCCGGCCCAGTACCAGGGCAGCTCGCTCCACGACAGGAAGGTCATGAACCCCGGCAAGCCATCGCCGGCCGCCTGGCGCATCAGGTACATGCCCATGGCATAGCCGCCCAGGGCGAAGAACAGGCCGTGGCCCAAAGACAGTAACCCTGCGTAGCCCCACACCAGGTCCAGGGCCAGGGCGACGATGGCGTAGCAGAGGATCTTGCCGACCAGGGTCAGGGTATAGGCCGAGACCTGCAAGGCATGCCCGTCGGGCAGCAGCGACAGCAGCGGCAGGGCCAGCAGCACCAGGACGACAACGGCGCCGATGGCCAGCGACACTCGTGTGCCGACCTTGCGCGAGGCAGTGACAATCAATGGCTGGTTCATCAGTCGATTACCCGTCCCTTGAGGGCGAACAGGCCTTGCGGGCGCTTCTGGATGAACAGAATGATCAGCGCAAGGATGAGTATCTTGCCCAGCACCGCACCGATCTGCGGCTCCAGCAGTTTGTTGGCGATGCCCAGCCCGAAGGCCGCCCACAGGCTACCGGCCAACTGGCCGACGCCGCCGAGCACCACCACCAGGAACGAGTCGATGATGTAGCTCTGGCCCAGGTCAGGCCCCACGTTGCCGACCTGGCTCAGGGCCACGCCGCCGAGCCCTGCAATGCCTGAGCCGAGGCCGAAGGCGAGCATGTCGACGCGACCGGTGGACACCCCGCAGCAGGCCGCCATGTTGCGGTTCTGGGTGACGGCGCGCACGTTCAGGCCCAGCCGGGTGCGGTTGAGCAGCAGCCAGGTGAGCAGCACCACCGCCAGGGCGAAGCCGATGATCACCAGGCGGTTGTACGGCAGCACCAGGTTGGGCAGCACCTGGATGCCGCCGGACAGCCAGGCCGGGTTGCTCACCTCGACGTTCTGCGCGCCGAAGATCAGGCGCACGGCCTGGATCAGGATCAGGCTGATGCCCCAGGTGGCCAGCAGGGTTTCCAGCGGGCGGCCATACAAGTGGCGGATCACTGTGCGCTCCAGGGCCATGCCGACCCCGGCGCTGACGGCGAAGGCCACCGGCAGGGCTATCAGCGGGTAGAACTCGATGGCGCTGGGGGCATAGCGTTGCAGCAGCACCTGGACCATGTAGGTGCTGTAGGCGCCGAGCATCAACATTTCGCCGTGAGCCATGTTGATCACCCCGAGCAGGCCGAAGGTGATCGCCAGACCCAGCGCCGCCAGCAGCAGGATCGAACCCAGCGACAGGCCGCTGAAGGCTTGGCCGAGCAATTCACCGACCAGCAGCTTGCGCTGTACCTGGGCCAGGCTGGTTTCGGCGGCGGTGCGCACGGCGGCGTCGGTCTCGGCGTCGGGTTGTAGTAGCGCTTCGAGGCGGGTGCGGGCCAGCGGGTCGCCGGTTTCGCCGAGCAGGCGCACGGCGGCCAGGCGTACCGCGGGCTCGCTGGCGCCCAGTTGCAGGTTGGCCAGGGCCAGGCCGAGAGCCGCGTGCACGGCGGCGTCCGGTTCGCTGGCGAAGCGGCGGTCGAGGAAGGCCATCTGCGCCGGTTGCGCGGTTTTCTGCAGTTGCTGAGCTGCGGCCAGGCGCACGTTGGCTTGGTCGCTGAGTAATTGATGGCTAGCCAATGCGTTGTCGATCAGGCCGCGCAGGCGGTTGTTCAGGCGCAGTTTGCGGGTGTCGCCTTCGGCGATGCGGCCTTGGCGCAGGTTTTCCAGCAGCGGCAGGCGGGCCGGGTCCGGTTGCGCGGCCCAGGTTTCGAGCAGGTTGGCCTGTTCGGCGGGTTTGGCGCTGAGGAAGAATTCGCCCTCGCTGGCTTGGGTGGCCAGGGGTAGAAGCAGCAATAGTGTGAGCAGGAGTCTGAGCATGCGGGCCATCCTGGAAATCGGCGGTGGATTCATCGCGGGGCAAGCCCGCTCCCACGCCGCCCCCCATCCAGAGGTGAGTGCAGCGTGGGAGCGGGCTTGCCCCGCGATGGCGTCAGTTGCCCTTCACTGCATAGTCAGGCCGCTTGTCATTCCCCGGAATGAACGGGCTCCAAGGCTGCGCCCGCAGCGGCTCCTCGGTCTGCCACACCACGCTGAACTGCCCGTCATCCTGGATCTCGCCGATCATCACCGGCTTGTGCAGGTGGTGGTTGCTCTTGTCCATGGTCAGGGTGAAGCCCGACGGCGCCTTGAAGCTCTGCCCGGCCAGCGCCTCGCGCACTTTGTCCACATCGGTGCTGCCGGCCTTCTGCGCCGCCTGCGCCCACATGTGAATGCCTACGTAGGTGGCCTCCATCGGGTCGTTGGTCACCGCCTTGTCGGCCCCCGGCAGGTTCTTGGCCTTGGCGTAGGCCTTCCAGTCGGCGACGAACTTCTGGTTCACCGGGTTATCCACCGACTCGAAGTAGTTCCACGCGGCCAGGTGCCCCACCAACGGCTTGGTGTCGATGCCGCGCAGCTCCTCTTCGCCCACCGAGAACGCCACCACCGGCACGTCGGTAGCCTTCAGCCCCTGGTTGGCCAGCTCCTTGTAGAACGGCACGTTGGAGTCGCCGTTGACGGTGGATATGACCGCCGTCTTGCCGCCGGCCGAGAACTTCTTGATGTTGGCGACGATGGTCTGGTAATCGCTGTGGCCGAACGGCGTGTAGACCTCTTCGATGTCCTTGTCGGCCACGCCCTTGCTGTGCAGGAAGGCGCGCAGGATCTTGTTGGTGGTGCGCGGGTAGACGTAGTCGGTGCCCAGCAGGAAGAAGCGCTTGGCGCCGCCGCCGTCCTCGCTCATCAGGTATTCCACTGCCGGGATTGCCTGCTGGTTAGGCGCGGCGCCGGTGTAGAACACGTTCGGCGACATCTCTTCACCCTCGTATTGCACCGGGTAGAACAGCAGGCCATTGAGCTCCTCGAACACCGGCAGCACCGACTTGCGCGACACCGAGGTCCAGCAGCCGAACACCACCGCCACCTTGTCCTGGGTCAGCAACTGGCGGCTTTTTTCGGCGAACAGCGGCCAGTTGGACGCCGGGTCCACCACCACCGCCTCGAGCTGCTTGCCGTTGACCCCGCCCTTGGCGTTGATCTCGTCGATGGTCATCAGCGCCATGTCCTTGAGCGAGGTCTCGGAAATCGCCATGGTCCCCGACAGCGAATGCAGGATGCCGACCTTGATGGTCTCGGCGGCCTGGATGCTCCAGCTCAGGCCCATCGCGGCGATCGATGCGCTGAGGGTGAAGGCCTTGATCAGACTGCGTCGCTTCATGTGCTCACTCCGATGTGATGGTGGGTGTTGGCCTAGTCGGAGAGTGCAAAGGCTGTGCCGAGCGATGGAAGGTGCGCGATAGAGCGGTTGTGCGACGAATCGGGGCGCGGGGTGGGGCCAGGATGGTGCTTGCAGGTTGGGCCTGCACAGGATTGGGGCCGAGGGCGATGAACACTTTTGACACATAAGCACTACTTGAGTACCGTGCCGCACCGCAGTAGTTTCTGCGGTTCGGGATTGGCGTCCCGCTGTCAGAACCGGGCACATCGCACCTGCGATAGCGTGTCCTGCATGGTTGCACCCGTTATGGGCGGAGCCGTGTGTGGGAGCCTTCGGGCTCACCGGACCTTCTGACCGGCAACGCCAACCCGCACGGCTCCGTCCACCCATATTGGCGTATGGGCACGGAGATACACTTCAGAAGGCTGCAAGGAGTCGCACCATGCTCAAGAAGATCGTTCCAGATCCACCGTTCGCATTTGTCGAGATCGCCACCTTTCATCGAGAGGTGCAGCCATGAACCAGGAATCGCTGGTCAACCACAGTCCCCGCAAATCCCGTCCCGTCACCGCTTGTTCCCACTTCGGCACCTGCAATCACGCCCATGATCCGATTCTCTCGGTACGTGCTGGCGTTGATAGCGAGGATGCGCTGGTGTGCGCGGTGGCGGCGTTGAAGGCGGCGTATGAGACCAATGCTGCCGCGTTGGAGAAGGCGGGGGAGCCGTTGCGCAGCTTGCTGACGGCGACGGAGAACTCGCTGGAGAAAGGCCTGGCGCTGGCCGAAGCCGTGCTTGAAGGGTTGGAGCAAGGCTAGCGGGCCTCATCGCGGGGCAAGCCCGCTCCCACGCCGACCTCACACGGCAGGCGTGGGAGCGGGCTTGCCCCGCGATGGGTTCAGGATCAGTTGTTCGACGCCCCACGCACGGCGGTACGCGGCTGGCGCCTGCTGCGCACGAACTGATAGGTCACCGCCAGAATCACGAACCAGATCGGCGTCACCACCAGCGCCGAGCGGGTATCCGCCTCCAGGCTCAACAGCACCAGAATGCCGGCAAAGAACACCAGGCACACATAGCACATGAAACGCCCGCCGGGCATCTTGTAGGTGGACTGCTCATGCAGCGCCGCGCGCTGTTTGCGGTAGCTCAGGTACGACAGCAGGATCAGCGTCCACACGAACATGAACAGCACCGCCGACACCGTCGTCACCAGGGTGAAAGCTTCGATCACATTGGGTACCAGGTAGATCAGCACCGCGCCCAGCAGCAGGCAGGTGCAGGAGAAGTACAGGCCGTTGGCCGGCACCGCGCGGCGCGAGAGTTTCTCGAACGCCTTGGGCGCATCGCCCTCCTGGGCCAGGCCGAACAGCATGCGGCTGGTGGAGAACACGCCGCTGTTGGCCGACGAGGCCGCCGAGGTGAGCACCACGAAGTTGATGATGCTCGCCGCCGCCGGCAGGCCGGCCAGCACGAACAGCTCGACGAACGGGCTCTTGCCCGGCACCACGTCGCGCCAAGGGGTGACCGCCATGATGGCGATCAGCGCCAGCACGTAGAACACGATGATGCGGACCGGGATTGAGTTGATCGCCCGCGACAGAGTGCGCTCGGGGTTCTTCGCCTCGGCGGCGGTGGTGCCTACCAGCTCGATACCGACGAAGGCGAACACGGCGATCTGGAAGCCGGCGAAGAAACCCAGCAGGCCGTTGGGGAACATGCCGCCGTCATTCCACAGGTTGGCCAGGGTGGCGGTGTGGCCGCTCGGCGACTGGAAGCCGGTGATGACCATGTACAGGCCGGTGGCGACCAGGCCCATGATGGCGATGATCTTGATCAGGGCGAACCAGAACTCCATCTCGCCGAACATCTTCACCGTGACCAGGTTCAGCGACAGCAGCAGGGCCACGCAGCTCAGCGCCGGTATCCACTGCGGAAGGTCCGGGAACCAGAATTGCGTGTAGGCGGCGATCGCCACCACGTCGGCGATGCCGGTGACCACCCAGCAGAACCAGTAGGTCCAGCCGGTGAAGTAGCCGGCCCAGGGGCCGAGCAGGTCGGCGGAGAAGTCGATGAACGACTTGTAGTTGAGGTTCGACAGCAGCAGCTCGCCCATGGCGCGCATGACGAAGAACAGCATGAAGCCGATGATCATGTAGACGAAGATGATCGACGGGCCGGCCAGGCTGATGGTCTTGCCCGAGCCCATGAACAGGCCGGTGCCGATGGCGCCGCCAATGGCGATGAGCTGGATGTGGCGGTTGGTCAGGTTGCGTTGCAGGTGCTGCTCTTCAGAGGGTGTCTGGGAGGTCCGGGTCATGGGCTGCATTCCATTGAGGGTCAGTCTTTTTGTGAGCGAAAGCCGGTTAGGCTATCACGTCGCGTTCCGATCGCGGGTGCGGCAGATCGGCACGATCTTGGCGGTGCAGCGCGGTGCTCGACATGACGGGAATCAATGGTTGTTGGTGCCGGCCTCATCGCGGGGCAAGCCCGCTCCCACGCTGATCTCACAGGGCAGGCGTGGGAGCGGGCTTGCCCCGCGATTGCGATATCAGGCCCTGACCATGATCTGGCGTCTCATCACCAGGCTATCCACCCCCCACATCACCACCATCGAAATCCCCACCAGCGGGAAGGCAACGCCCAGCACCACCATCACCCCCACCGCCATCTTCCAGCGCGGCAGGTCATGACGCAGCGGCGGCACCCCCAGCCCACCGGCCGGCTTGCGCTTCCACCACATCACCAGCCCGCTCACCGAGCCCAGCAGGATCATCAGGCACACCAGCAGGATGACGATCTGGTTCAACGGCCCGAACATCTTGCCCTCATGCAGCATCACCCCCAGCTCCGTGGCACGCGCCACTGGGCTGTAGTCCTGCCAGCGCACATCGGCCAGCACCTGCCCGGTGTACTGGTCCACATGCAGGGTGGCATCGTTGCGCGGATCGTCGGCGAATACCGCGATGGTGAACACGCCGTCGGCACTGGTCGGCAGGGTGATGCTGTAGCCCGGCTCGACCTCGCGCAGATCGGCGATGTTCTCGACCTGCTGCAGGCTGACCTGCGGCGCGGCGGGGGCGTGATCCATCATGTGATGCCCGGCATGCTCGGCATGGGCACCGGACACCGGCATCGGGGTGTTCTCCATGGCCCACGGCACGGTCTGGCGATGAGCACTGTTGAGGTCGCGTGCTTCTTCATCGGACTTGGGCACGTCATTCCACATGGCCGCCGGGAAGCGGTTCCACAGGTCGGCGTACTGCTTGCCCCACAGCCCGGTCCAGGTCATGCCGCTGATCAGCATCAACAGCAGCAATGCCGAACCCCAGAAGCCGGTGACGGCATGCAGGTCGCGCCACAGCACACGGCCGCGTGCGCTCAGGCGTGGCCACAGCACCCCGGCGCTGCTGCGCCCGCGTGGCCACCATAAATAGAGGCCGGACACGACCAGGACGATGCCCCAGCCGGCCGCCAGTTCCACCAGCCGGTCGCCGACCGTGCCGACCATCAGTTCGCCATGCAGGGCACGGGCGATGGCTTGCAGGTTCTGCTTGCCGTCCTGTTCGCCCAGCACCTTGCCGCTGTACGGATCGACGAACACGTTCAGCTCGCGCCCGCCGTCATGCACGACGAACTGCGCGCTGCGTTCGGCATTCAGCGGCGGTAGGTACTGGCCTACGTGGCCCTGTGGATAAGCCTGGCGCACGTTGGCCAGCAGCGTATCGGCACTCTGTCGGTGATGGCCGGCCTCGACCACCATCAGCTCGCGGTACATCAACGGATCGAGCTGCGGCTTGAACAGGTAGATGATCCCGGTGATTGCCAGCAGGATCATGAACGGCGCCACGAACAGCCCGGCATAGAAATGCCAGCGCCACGCAAGGTTGTAGAAGGAAACGTTTGGTTTGCTCATTAGAGCCTCCCGTAGACCTTAAGTGGGCGCGGTCAGGCCCCGCGCCCGTTTGTTGTTGTCAGAAGCTGAAGTCGACCTTGGTCCAGAAGGTCCTGCCTGGCTCGTTCACCGGGTCCGTGGCGTTGGCCGGGTAGCCGAACCCGGCGTTCCCGGCCAGGTTCAGGTGCTCGGCGTAGGCCTTGTCGAACAGGTTGTCGACGCCCGCGCTGAGCTTGAGGTTGTTGTTGACCTTGTAGGCGCCGTTGAGCGAGAACACGCCGAAGCCTGAGCTGGTGTCATAGTCCTTGCCGACCACATTGCCTTGGTTCTGGGCGATGCGGTTCTGCTCGGCCACCAGGCGCCACAGGGCGCCGACGCTCCAGGTGTCGCGGCTGTAGGTCAGGCCCAGGCGGCTTTCCAGCGGTGGCATCTGTGGCAGGGCCTTGCCGTCGCTGCTGTTCTTGCCCCAGGCGTAGGCCAGGGTGGCGTCGGCCTTCCAGTTTTCGGTCAGTTTGTAGGCCGCGCCCAGTTCGCCGCCCATGATGCGCGCATCGATGTTCTGTGCCTGGGAGGTGAGCGAACCCATCATGTTGCGCTGGTAGTCGAACAGGATGTAGTCGCGGACCTGACCGACGTAACCCGAGGCCCAGGCTTCCAGGCGCTCGTCACGGTACTGGATGCCAAAGTCGAGCTGGGTGGTCTTCTCTGGCTTGATGCCGTCGAAGGCGTTGACCGAGCCGGCCGGGGCGCGCTTGGGCGAGAACAGCTCCCAGTAGTCGGGGAAGCGTTGGGTGTGGCCGAGGCCGATGTAGGTGGTGGCCGGAATCGCCGCCAGGTCGTGCTCGTAGCGCACGAAGCCGCTGGGCAGGGTGTCGGCGCGGGTGTCGCCTTCGGTGGCGCTGCCCTTGCGGAAGTCGCGGGCCGAGGCACGGTCCAGGCGGGCGCCGGTGACCAGGCGGTCCTCGCCGGTCGCATACCAGGTGAGCTCGCCGAAGGCGCCGTAGTTGTGGAAGTCGGCGTCCTTGGTCCAAGGCTGGCCCTTGTGTGCGTTGACGCCCATGCCGCCGCGCTGGCGATGCTCGTTGGTCTGCGCGTCGATGCCGCTGATCAGTTGCACGTCGGCCCAGCGCCAGGTGGCCTTGATCCGCGCGCCCATGGTGCGGCGGTCGACGTTACTGACCATGGGCATGCCCATCATGCCGGTGCCCGACGGGGTGCGCAGGGTGTAGTTGTCCATTACATGGTCGGCGTAGTTGTAGTAGAGCTGCGCCTCGACCTTGTCGAGCACCTCGCCGAGGTTGGACTTCTCGAAGCGCAGGCCCAGGCTTTCGCGCTTGAACTGCGAGCCGTCCATGCCGCGCCCGGCGGAGCGGGCTTCGCCATCGCCCTTGCCGGCGGTCAGTTCCAGCAGGGTGTCGGCGTCCGGGGTCCAGCCGAGGCTGACGTCGCCGTTCCACTTGTCCCAGCGCGAAGGCACGGTGTCGCCGTTGCCGTCCTCGAAGTCGTCGGAGTGCGACTGGTTGCCGATGAAGCGCACGTAGCCGAGCTGGTTGCCGGCCGCGGCGTCGAGCACCTTGTCGAAGCGGCCGTTGGAGCCGGCCAGCACGCTGCCGTTGACCCGGCTGCCCAGCTCGCCGAACTTCTCCGGCTCACGCTCGAACAGGATGGTGCCAGCGGAGCCGCCCGGGCCCCAGATCACGCTCTGCGGGCCTTTGATCACGGTGAGGCGGTCGTAGGTCTCCGGCGAGATGTACGAGGTCGGGGCGTCCATGCGGCCAGGGCAGGCACCGAGCATCATGCCGCCGTTGGTGAGGATGTTCAGGCGCGAGCCGAACATGCCGCGCAGCACGGGGTCGCCGTTGGTGCCGCCGGCGCGGATCACCGAGAAGCCGGGGATGGTCTTGAGATAGTCGCCGCCGTCGCTGGCCGGCACGGGCTGGCGCGGGTCCTTGGGGTTGGTGACCACGGTCAGCGGCGAGCTGGGGGCGATGGCGGTGATCACCGTCGGGCTCAGCTCGGCCGGGTCGTGCACATGGCCTTCATGGCCGGTTTCGGCGGCAAGGGCCAGTGGCGCGAGCAGCGAGCCGCAGAGCACGGCGACGGTGCCGCGCAGGGAAAGGGCAAAAACAGGGGTGCAGCCGGACATAATGATTCCAGTCGATCAGTCATGAGTCAGCGCGAAGCCTCCTGGCTTCGGGCGTTTAGCGTGTGGTGTTCAGGCGACGATCGAACGGGGCGGCGCGCGGCTGCGGGCGCCGGGGAATACAGCCTGCCGGGCATGGCCCTGGCGCGTGGCGACGGTGAGGTGGCTGGGTGGGGTGATGCTATCCGCGCTGAGCGGGCTGAGGGTCTGGGGCAGGGCTGGGCAGTTGAACAGCAGGCTGCAGTAGCCGCACTTCTCCCACATCACATGCAGTTGGCCGTCGTTGCCGTGGCCGTGGTGCTCGTCGTGACCGTGCGCCATGGGCATGCTCATCGACATGTCCATGGGCATGGACATGCCGGCGTGGTGCTCCATCGGCATCGACTGGGAAACCAGCGGGCCGATGAAGATCATCCACATGGCGAACAGGCTCAGCCAGCCGCCACCGACGCGCCTGCGATCAGGGCGGGTAGTGCGGACGGAGCTGTAGCGCGGCAGGCTCATGGTGAGCGCCAGTCAGTCGATCAGGTCAGTGCGCGTGCTCGTGCGCGGCCTGCTCGGCCGGTGGCTGCTTCTGCACGGCGACTTCGACGGTGATGTCACCGGCCTTCTCGAAGTGCAGGGTCAGCGGGAAGCGCTTGCCGTCGGTCAGCAGGCTGCGGTCCTTGGGCTGCATGATCATCACGTGGTAGGCGCTGGGGGCGAAGGTCAGGTCCTTGCCGGCGGGCACCACCACGCTTTGCACCTGCTGCATCTTCATGGCGCCGGCGGCGCTCATCGCATGCTCGTGCAGCTGGGCGTCGGCGCTGATCGGCGTGTCCGCCGAGAGCAGGCGGTCGTCGGTCTTGCCGTTGTTGTGCACGACGAAATAGGCCGCGACGTTGGGCGCATTCGGCGGCAGCTCCAGCGACCAGGGGTGGGCGATGTGCAGGTCGCCTTTGCTGTATTCGTGGGCGTTGGCATAGGCGCCGGGCAGCAGCAGGGCGGCCAGGACGAGGGCTTGCTTGAGCATGGGTGAGTCTCCGATCTGTTGAGGTTCAGGCAGACAGCGTAGTGAACTCAGGCCAGGGGAGAGGCACGGGGGTTGAGCGCGGGCCATAGCTGGCGCGGCGTGGGTTGGTAGTCGGCGAGTTGCGGCGAGTACCCCGCCGGCAGCACGGGCGGGTTGTGCAACTGCGGCGGGTAGCCTGGCAGGGCCAGCAAGGGCGCGGCGCCCAGGCAGCACCAGCAGTTCATCATGCTGGCGCTGTCGTCGCTTTGCGTCCCTAGGTCGATCTTGGCCAGGGCCTGGACATCGACCTTGGCCTTGCCGGCCATGCTGGAACAGAAAGCCCCCCACAGCAGCTGCTCGGCCGGGCCTTTCGGCGCGGCGGAGGACAGCGGCATGGCCAGCAGGTTGAACAGCACTGCGAAGCAGGCTATCCAGGCAATGTGCCGACGTGGGGGCATGGAGAGATCCGGTCAGGAATCGTGATGGCTATTGTACGGCGGAGTATAGGTAAAAATGCCAGGGTGCGGTGAAGTGCCGCACCTGAAGTAGAGCATGTCGCGCCAGAGACGCGGGTTCGTGGGAGCGGGCTTGCCCCGCGATAGGGCCAGGCCTGGGAATGATTTTGCTTGGGCGGGCCTCATCGCGGGGCAAGCCCGCTCCCACGAACCCGCTCCCGCAGCGCTGGTGATATCAGACCTTGCCACGCCCCAGCAGCCCGCGCACGGTCTCCTGCAGGTCGGCCGGCAGCACCACGACCTTGGCGTTGTCGCTACCCGCCAGATTCTCCATCGCCCCAATGTAACGCTCACCCAGCAGGTACATGGCCGGCACAGTTTCGCTGCCTACCGCTTCCTTGACCAGGGTGATCGCCCGCGCCGACGCCTCGGCCAGGTTGACCTGGGCTTCTGCGTCGAGCTTGGCCGCCTGCAGGCGCGCCTCGGCTTCGAGAATCGCCGCCTGCTTGTTGCCTTCGGCGCGGGTCACATCAGCTTTACGCTCACGTTCGGCGGCGGCCTGGCGCTCCATGGCCGTCTGCATGCTTGGCGAGGGCTTGATGTCCTGGATCTCCACCGAGCGCACGGTCACGCCCCAGTCTTCGGTCTGCTCGGACATCGCTTCGCGCAGGCGCGCCTTGATCTGCTCGCGGCTGGACAGCGCTTCGTCCAGGTCCATGGCACCGACGATGGCGCGCAGCGAGGTCATGGTCAGGCTGGTGACGGCGAACGAGAAGTTCTGCACGCCATACGAGGCCTTCTGCGGGTCGACCACCTTGGCGAAGCACAGGGCGTTGGCGACGATCACCGCGTTGTCCTTGGTGATGATCTCCTGCTGCTGCACGTCGAGGATGATGTCCTTGGTCGGCAGGCGGTAGGCGACCACGTCCATGTACGGGATGACGATGTTCAGGCCCGGCTTGAGGGTGCTGTGGTAGCGGCCCAGGCGCTCGACGATCCACTCCTCGCCCTGGGGCACGATGCGCACCCCCTTGAACACGGTGATAAGAACGAATGCGGCGAGGGTGCCGACGACGATGAGGCTGGTCATGCTGCGAACTTCCTTTTAGTGCGGATTCAGGCCCGGGTGACCCGGGCGGTGTTGCCTTCGATGGCGGCCAGGCGCACGCGCTCGCCGGCGGGGATGTCGTTGTCGGCGACGCAGGTCCATTCCTCGTTGCCGAGGATGGGCTTCTGAAAGCGCACCCGGCCTTTCTGGAACTGCGAGACATTGGCGGTCAGCAGGCCGACCTCGCCGATCACGCTGTCGGCGGTCCAGCGCACGTCCGGCTTCTTGCGGCGGAACACCTTGAACCAGAGCACGGTGGTGATCGATGAGAACACCACCCACAGCAGGCCCTGCATATCGAGTTGCAGGCTGGGGGCGAGCAGCGAGACGAGCGACACCAGCACGGCACCGACGCCGAACCAGAGGATGAAGAAGGTGGGGAGCACCAGTTCCAGCAGGATCAGGGCCACGCCGAAGACGAGCCAGATCCACCATTGCATTTCCATATGGGTGGAGCCTTCCAGAAGGGGAGAGGTGATTCTACGGCAGGATCAAGGCACAGGGCCATCTCGTGACCGTCAGCGTGGGTATGTTACCCAGTCTTCCACACGCAGCCCCGGCACACGCTGGAACTCGCGCAGGTTGTTGGTCACCAGTGTGAGGCCGCGAGCGCGGGCGTGGCCGGCAATCATTCTGTCGTAGGGGCCGATGGGCGTGCCGGCCTTGGCCAGCTCCGCACGTAGCTGTGCGGTGTGAGCGGCGCCCTGAATGTCGTAGTCAAGCACATCGAGCCGTGCGGCGAACCCCTCGACAATGGCCAGGTTGCGTTCCGGCGCGGCGGATTTTTCCGCACCGTAGATCAACTCCATCAGGGTTACCGTGCTGATGGCCAGCTGGCCGTGATGGCGATTGAATGCCTCGCGCACTACCTGTGGCTTGTTCTTGATGGTGAAAATGCAGATGTTGGTATCGAGCATGTACCTGAGCATCAGAATCCTTCGCGCTCCTGGTCGGCTGGCTGTTCCCTGCTTGCCATGAAGTCCGCACTCACATCGTCACCCTCGAACCAGCTGTCCCAGCTTTCGCCGGCAGGCGAGATGATACGGGAACGGCCCACCGCAACGATGTCCACGCGGGTGACGTCTTCTGGAAGGGCGAGGGCTTTTGGCATGCGGATAGCCTGGCTGCGGTTACTTTTGAAGACTGCACCTTGCTCCATGATGGGCCTCCTTGAAAGCGCAAATGTATGACCGGAGTTTAATTCCGGAGATGGATATGTCAATGGGATATACAGGGTGCCGATCAGGCCTTGGGCAGGTGGAGCGCCTCCAGCAGCCGCCTCGCATCCTGGAATTCCCGATCCACTTCCGGCAGTACTGGCCGCTTGAGTACCAGCACCGGCACCCTGCGCGCCCGTGCCACCTCCAGCTTCGGCTCGGTGGCCGTGCTGCCGCTGTTCTTGCTCACCAGCACGTCGATCTGCCGACGTTCGAACAGGGCACGTTCATCGTCGATGAGGAAGGGCCCGCGAGCACCGATCACCTCGCAGCGTTCATTACCGGGGCACGCCTCGAGGGCGCGCAGGGTCCAGAACTGGTGTGGTGGGATTTCGTCCAGATGTTGCAGGGGTTCGCGACCAAGGGTGAACAAGGGACGTTGGAACGGGGCCAGCGCCTCGATCAGCCCGGCCCAGTCCTCGACTTCGCGCCAGTCATCGCCGGGCTGCACCTGCCACGCCGGGCGGCGCAGGGCCCAGCAGGGAATGCCGGCGCTGCGTGCGGCGAGGGCGGCGTTGCGGCTGATCTGCGCGGCATAGGGATGGGTGGCGTCGATCAGCAGGTCGATGCCTGCTTCGCGCAGGTACTCGGCCAGGCCTTCGGCGCCGCCATAGCCGCCGACCCGCACCTGGCAGGCCAGGTCCTGGGGAATGCGGCCGATACCGGCGAGGCTGTAGACATGTTGCGGACCCAGCTGGCGAGCGATGGCCAGGGCTTCGGTGACGCCGCCGAGCAGCAGGATGCGGCCATTCATGCCACGCCCGCCTTGCCGACGATGCCGCCCTGGCGGTCGATGGCGAACACTTCCACTTGCACCTGGGCCGGCACCACGCTGCGGGCGAAGTCCAGGGCATGGCGGCACACCTCATCGCCCAGGGCGATGCCGGCGGCATGCGCGAGGGCGAGGGCCTGCTGGCTGGTGTTGGCGGCGATGATCGCCTGTTGCAGCGCCGTATCCGCGCCAATGGCCGCCGCCCAGCCCGCCAACTGCGGCAGGTCGATGCTCGAATGGCGGCTGTGCAGGTCCATGTGCCCGGCGGCCAGTTTGCTGATCTTGCCGAAGCCGCCGCACAGCGTGAGGCGCGGCACGGGTACCTTGCGCAGGTGCTTGAGCACGGCGCCGACGAAGTCGCCCATCTCGATCAGGGCGATCTCCGGCAGGTCGTAGACCCGGCGCATGGTGTCTTCGCTGGCGTTGCCGGTGCAAGCGGCGATGTGGGTGTAGCCATTGGTGTGGGCGACGTCGATGCCCTGGTGGATCGAGGCGATGTAGGCCGAGCAGGAAAACGGCCGGACGATACCGCTGGTGCCCAGGATCGACAGCCCGCCGAGGATGCCCAGGCGTGGGTTCATGGTCTTGAGGGCCAGCTGTTCGCCGCCCTGCACGTTGACCGTCACCTCGAAACCGCCGTGGTAGCCGCTATCGCCCGCCAGTTGCAGCAGATGGTCGCTGATCATCTTGCGTGGCACCGGGTTGATGGCCGGTTCACCGACTGCCAGCACCAGCCCCGGGCGAGTCACGGTCCCCACGCCCGCGCCCGCGACGAAGCGAACGCCAGGTTCGGCGCACAAGCGCACCTGGCTGAAGAGCAGGGCGCCGTGGGTGACATCGGGATCGTCGCCGGCATCCTTCAAGGTGCCGGCCTCGGCCATGTCGCCCTTGAGGTGGCAGAACTCCAGGCGCATCTGCACCACCTTGCCCTTGGGCAGGGTAATTTCCACCGCGTCGTGCCGTTGCCCGGTCAGCAGCAGGCGTGCTGCGGCCAGGCTGGTGGCGGTGGCGCAGCTGCCGGTGGTCAGGCCGCTGCGCAGTGGCGCGGCCTGTTCGCGGGTTTCTTCACGCATCGAGAGGCTTCACCACGTCGAGCAGGGTGATCGGCAGGGCCTGGCGCCAGGTGTCGAAGCTGCCCAGGGGCTGGGTGTGGGCGATGTGGATGCGGGTCAGCTCGCCGCCGTGCTGCTCGCGGAACTGTGCCAGGGCGACCTCGCTTTGCAGCGTGACCGCATTGGCAACAAGGCGTCCGCCTGGCAGCAGGCGCTCCCAGCACAGATCAAGCACACCTTCGCGGGTGACGCCACCGCCGATGAAGATCGCATCCGGACGTTCCAGCCCGGCCAACGCTTCGGGGGCCTTGCCGCGAATCAGTTGCAGGCCGGGCACGCCGAGGGTGTCGCGGTTGTGTTCGATGAAGCCCTGGCGGCCTTCGTCAGCCTCGATCGCAAGCGTGCGGCAGCTGGGGTGGGCGCGCATCCATTCGATGCCGATGGAACCGCAACCGGCACCTACATCCCACAGCAGCTCGCCGGGTTGTGGTGCCAGGCGGGCCAGGGTGATGGCGCGCACGTCGCGCTTGGTCAGTTGGCCGTCATGACGGAAGGCGCTGTCGGGCAGGCCGGCCACGCGAGGCAGGCGCGGGGTGTCAGGCGAGGCCTGGCATTCGATGGCGACCAGGTTGAGCGTGGCGATATCGGCGTGTGGCCAGTCATCGGCGGTGCCGCTCAGCGTTCGCTCCTGCGGGCCACCGAGGTGTTCGAACACCTGGAGACGGCTGGGGCCGAAGCCACGTTCGCGCAGCTGCGCGGCAATGGCCGCCGGGCTGCTTTCGTCGTTGCTCAGCACCAGCAGGCGCACGCCACTGTGCAGATGGCCATTGAGCGCGGCCAGCGGGCGGGCGACCACCGAGACCACCTGCACATCCTGCAACGGCCAGCCCAGGCGGGCGGCAGCGAGGGCGCAGGAGGAGGGCATCGACAGCACCCGCAGTTCTTCGGCGGGCAGCTGGCGCGCCAGGCTGGCGCCGACGCCATAGAACATCGGGTCGCCGCTGGCCAGCACGCATACCGGCTCGCCGCGCAAGGCCATGACCGGGGCCAGGGAGAACGGGCTGGGCCAGTGCAATTGCTCGGCGGTCACGCAGCGGGGCAGCAGCGCCAGCTGGCGTGGGGCGCCGATGATTCGCGTGGCCGACAGCAGGGCGCGGCGGGCCTGTTTGCCCAGGCCGCTGAAGCCGTCTTCGCCGATGCCTATTACTGTCAGCCAGGGGGCCATCTGTTCCTCGTACCAATCATTGATCGCGGGGCAAGCCCGCTCCCACGTGGGCGCGTGGGAGCGGGCTTGCCCCGCGATTCGTCTAAACGTTCGACCACCGGTTTTTCATGCCGCCGGACAAAGCAGGCATAATACCGCGCCTTCTACACTGAAGCGCACTTTCACGATTGCCGGATGCCCCCTTGACGCAGCCCCCGCCCCCCGAAGTTTCGCCCCGCCCCTCGGCCTGTCCGGGGTTGTGGCGCATCGTTACCGCGCGCGACGGCGGCATTTGCCGGATCAAGCTGCCCGGCGGCCTGCTGCTGGCCGACCAGGCCGATGCCGTGGCCGATGCCGCCGAGCGTTTCGCTGGTGGAGTGATCGAGGCTACCAATCGGGCCAACCTGCAGATCCGTGGCATCGGTGACGACCATCTGGGCCTGGTCGAGCATCTGCTGGCCGCAGGGCTCGGCCCGCGTGACGCGGCGGGCGATGATGTACGCAACCTCATGCTCAGCCCACTGGCCGGGCTCGATCCGGCCATGCTGTTCGACACCCGGCCATTGGCAGGGCAGATCCTCGACCTGCTGGAGAGCACACCCAGGTTCCACAAGCTCTCGGCCAAGTTCGCCGTGCAGCTCGATGGCGGCGAAGCGCTGGCGATGCGCGAACACGCCCATGATCTGTGGCTGTCCGCGATGCAAGGCGAAGGACGCATCTGGTTGCGGTTCGGCCTCGCGAGCAGCCTGTCGAATGGCCAGGCGCTGGGTGCGGTACCGATGGAGCAGGGGCTGGTGCTGGTGCGCGCGGTGTTGGAGCGCTTCCTTGATCTGGCGACGCCCGAGCAGTCGCGCATGCGTCAATTGCTGCAGGTGTGCCCGGTGAGGCACTTCCTTGAAGGGCTGCCCCTGCAGATCGACACAGTATCGATGGCCTGGCAGCTCCCGGTGGTGACAAGCCCCTGGCTGGGCGTGCTGCCACAGCGCCAGGGCGTGGCCCTGGGCGTCGCACCACCCCTCGGGCGCCTGACGCCCGCAATGCTCCGCTGTGCCGCGCATATCGCCCGGCAATCGGGTGATGGCAGCTTACGCCTGACGCCTTGGCAGAGCCTGGTGCTGACCTCCCTCGAACCGACCGAGCTGGAAAACGCACGCGCGCAACTGACGGCATCCGGCATGCTCTGTCACAACGAGCATCCGCTGGCGCGGGTCGTCGCCTGCACCGGCTCCAGTGGTTGCGCCAAGGCCCAGGCCGACACCAAGGCCGACGCCATTGCCCTGGCCGCCCTGCTGCACCACGGTGCCCCGGGCAGCGTGCACCTTTCCGCCTGCCCACGTTCCTGCGCCATGGCCCACGTCGCCCCGGCTACCCTGCTGGCCCGTGCCCCGGGCCGCTATGACCTTTACTTGCGCGATGCGCGCCTGCCGGGATTCGGCAGGCTGCGCGGCGCCGACCTTACCCCAGAAGAAGCAGGCGCCATGCTCGACCTGCCGACGGAGCACCTTGATGATTGACTACATCCGCGATGGTCAGGAGATCTATCGCAATTCCTTCCGGATCATCCGCGAGGAAGCCCGGCTCGAGCGGATCCCCGCCGATCTTGAAAAGCTCGCCGTGCGCGTGATCCATGCCTGCGGCATGGTCGAGGCCATCGATGGCCTGCAGTTCTCCGAAGGCGCCGGCACCGCCGGCCGCGAGGCCCTGGCCAAGGGCGCGCCGATCCTCTGTGACGCGCACATGGTCGCCGAAGGCATCACCCGCGCCCGCCTGCCAGCCAACAACCCGGTGATCTGCACCCTGCGCGACCCGAGCGTGCCGGACCTGGCCAAGGCCGAGGGCAACACCCGCTCCGCGGTGGCCCTGGAACTGTGGCGCCCGCACCTGGAAGGCAGCGTGGTGGTGATCGGTAACGCGCCGACCGCATTGTTCTACCTGCTGGAAATGCTCGATGCCGGCGCGCCGAAACCGGCGCTGATCCTCGGTTTCCCGGTCGGCTTCGTCGGCGCCGCCGAATCCAAGGCCATGCTCGCCGCCGACAGCCGCGGCGTGCCGTTCGTGATCATGCAGGGCCGCCTGGGCGGCAGCGCGATGGCCGCCGCCGCGGTCAACGCGCTGGCCACGGAGGTGGAATGATGCACGCACGCGGACGACTGCTGGGCCTGGGCGTGGGCCCGGGCGATCCCGAGCTGATCACGGTCAAGGCCCTGCGCCTGCTGCGCGAGGCACCGGTGGTGGCGTACTTCGTGGCCAAGGGCAAGCGCGGCAACGCCTTCGGTATCATCGAAGCGCACCTGCAATCCGAACAGACCCTGCTGCCGCTGGTGTATCCGGTAACCACCGAGGCGCTGCCCGCGCCGCTCTCCTACGAGCAGGTGATCAGCGACTTCTACGACGAGGCGAGCGTACAGGTGGCCGAACACCTCGACGCCGGGCGCGACGTGGCGGTGATCTGCGAGGGCGACCCGTTCTTCTACGGCTCCTACATGTACTTGCATGATCGCCTCGCGTCGCGTTACGAGGCCCAGGTGATCCCCGGTGTGTGCTCGATGCTCGGCGGCGCCTCGGTGCTCGGTGCGCCGCTGGTGTATCGCAACCAGACCCTCACCGTACTGTCCGGTGTATTGCCTCATGAAGAGCTCAAGCAGCGCCTGGCCGCCGCCGACGCGGCAGTGATCATGAAGCTGGGGCGCAACTTCCCCAAGGTGCGCCAGGTGCTCGGCGAACTGGGCCTGGATAGCCGTGCGCTGTACGTGGAGCGGGCAACCATGGCCAACCAGAAGATCGTCGCGCTGGATGAGGTCGACCCACAGTCCTCGCCTTACTTCTCGCTGATCATCGTGCCGGGTGAGAAATGGCAGGGATGATCAAGGCACCGGCAATCGTCATTCTCGGCCCAGGCAGCCTGGTCACCGCGCAGCGTATCCAGCAGCGTTATCCACAGGCCGTGATTCATGGCCTGCAAGGGCGAGTGGAGGGGGCCGACCGTTACTACGCGGCCTTCGGCGACACCCTGCGCGAGCTGTATCAACAAGACGCGCCGATCATTGCTTTGTGCGCGGCGGGTATCGTCATTCGCACCTTGGCGCCGCTGTTGAGCGAAAAAGGCGTCGAGCCGCCGGTGCTGGCCGTGGCCGAGGATGGCAGCGCCGTGGTGCCGCTGCTCGGTGGCCTGGGCGGGGTCAACGTCATGGCCCGAGACATTGGTGAAGCGTTGGGTGTAAGCGCGGCGATCACCACCAGTGGCGAGCTGCGCTTCGGCACCTGTCTGCTGAACCCGCCCGAGGGGTACGCGCTGGCAGACCTGGAACAGGGCAAGCGCTTCGTCTCCGACCTGCTGGCGGGCGAAACCGTGCGTGTCGAAGGCGAGGCGCCGTGGCTCGAGCACGTGCAGTTGCCCGCCAGTGACGATGCGCAACGCATCATCCACGTGGGCAGCGCACTGCGTCCGGCCAGCCGTGACGAACTGGTGATCCATGCGCGTTGCGTGGTGGTGGCGGTCACCGCCGGTTGCGCTGACCTGGTGCAACAGGTGCGCGAGGAACTGCTGCAAGCGAACATCGCCGAGCCCGCGCTGGCCTGCCTGCTGGCGAGCGAAACCGAGATGGCGGAGCCGGCCCTGCACGAGGCTGCACAGGCACTGAATGTCGCCCTGCGCTTTGCCCCGGCTGCCGAGAGCCTGGAGCGGATGCTGGCTGATGCATTGCCGCAAGCGCGTGTGGGGTCGTCCGTGGGGCTCGCCCACGCGGTTGCCGCGGCACCGGTCGACATCGACCGGGTTGGCCGTCGCCGGGGTCGCCTGGCCGTGATCGGCCTGGGGCCTGGTGCCGCCGAGCTGATGGTGCCGGCGGTCAAGGCGGAATTGGCGCGTGCGCAGGATGTGCTCGGCTACGAAACCTACGTGCGCATGGCCGGCCCCTTCCGCGACGATCAAGTGCTGCACTGCACCGACAACCGCGAAGAGATGCAGCGCGCCCGCCATGCCTTCGAGCTGGCGGCCCAGGGCCGTTCGGTGGTGGTGGTGTCGTCCGGTGATCCGGGCGTATTCGCCATGGCCGCCGCAGTGCTCGAAGCGTTGCACGAGTCCAGCGACCCGGCCTGGCAACGCGTCGAGTTGCAGATCCTGCCCGGTGTCTCGGCCTCGCTGGCCACCGCCGCGCAAGCGGGGGCGCCGCTGGGGCATGATTTCTGCGTGATGTCGCTGTCGGACAACCTCAAGCCCTGGTCGATCATCGAAAAACGCCTCGACCTGGCGGCCCAGGCGGATCTGGTGTTGGCGTTCTACAACCCGATCTCCAAGGCCCGGCCTCATCAGTTGGGCGTGGCGCTGGAGGTGGTACGTCGTCATCGCGACGCAGGCACCCCCGTGGTGCTGGGCCGTGATATCGGCCGGCCGGGGCAGACCCTGCGGGTGGTGACCCTGGGCGAGCTGCTGCCGGAGATGGTCGACATGCGCACCATGGTGCTGGTCGGCTCCTCGACCACCTGCGCCTTCCCCCGTGCCGATGGCGGCCAGTGGGTGTACACGCCGCGCTGGTACCCCGCCAAGCCCTGAGCGCAGCCGGGGTCAGGGCAGCAGGTAGCCCTTGATCCCGGTGAAGATGATCTGCGCCGCCAGGGCGCAGACGAACAGCCCCATCAGGCGGCTGACGATCTGCAGGCCCTGGTCGCCGAGCAGCCGCTCGATACGGTGCGAGAGGTACAGCACCAGGCCGACAGTGAAGCTGGCCAGGGCGATGCTGACGATGGCCAGCAGCTTGTCGTCCCAGTGCGGCTGGCCCACCCCCATCACCAGCAGCGCACCGATGGTGCCGGGGCCGACCGTCAGCGGAATGGTCAGCGGCACGATGGTCACGTCCTGCTGCACGTTGTCGGTCTGCACCGCCGACTTGCCCTGGGCCATGCCCAGCGCCGAGATGAACAGCACCGAGCCCGCGCCGATGCGGAAGGCGTCGGCGGTGATGCCGAACACGCCGAAGATCACTCGCCCGAACAGATACAGCAGCACGCTGGCGATCAGCGTGGCGATGGCCACGCGCCAGGCCAGTTGCTTGCGCTCCTTGCTGGAGTGACCGCGGGTCAGCCCGATGAAGCACGACAGGACGAAGAACGGGCTGTAGAGCACGAGCATTTTCAGATAGACACTGAACAACTCATGGAGCATGGGGGCGGGTCCAGGCGGAGAAGAGTGGCATCTGTATAGCACGGAACCTGTAGGAGCGGCCTTGCCGAGGCGTCGGACCGGTCGGAAAGGGCCGCAGAGCGGCCCCAGGATCTCAGCTATAGCAGAAATGGTCGGGGGCTGCTGTGCAGCCCATTCGCGACGCAAGGCCGCTCCTACACCGATAGCGCTGCCCGCGGCGTTTCAGTCGAGGGGCGCGGTGACCACCTGCCGCTGCCCCGCCCAGAACTGCACCAGATCGCGCAGTTGCGACAGCTCCACTGGCTTGGCCATGTGCCCGTCCATGCCTGCCAGGCGCGCGCGCTCCTTGTGCTCGCTGAGAATATGCGCGGTCAGTGCCACCACCGGCGTGCGCGGGCGCTGGTTTGCGGTTTCCCAGGCGCGCAGCTGCTGGGTCGCGGAGAAACCGTCGAGCACCGGCATCTCGCAGTCCATCAGCACCAGGTCGTACTGTTTGGCCTTCATCGCCTGCAGGGCTTCTTCGCCGTTGCTGGCGGTGTCCGGCTCGAGGTTGAGCTTGCCGAGCATGCCGCGGATGACCTTGGTGGAGATGCTGTTGTCCTCGGCTACCAGGATGCGGAAGTCGCCGGGCAGGTCGAGCGGTGGCGGCGTGCCGACCGGCTGCGGCGGTGTCGCCTGTTCACGGCCGCGCAAGGCGAGCTCTTCGGCCAGGGTGGTCTTGAGGGTATAGCCGGCCACCGGCTTGGCAAGGATGCGCTTGACCCCGGCATTGCGGGCGATGACCTTGCTCGGCGCGTTGCTGATGCCGGTGAGCATGACCACCAGGATGTCGTGGTTCAGGCTCGGGTCTTCCTTGATCTTGGCCGCCAGTTGCATGCCGGTCATGCCAGGCATGTTCTGGTCCAGCAACACGGCGTCGAAGTAGTCGCGCAGGTGTGCCTTGGTGCGCAGCAGGGCCAGGGCTTCCTTGCCGGACGGCACCGCGCTGACATTCATGCCCCAGGCACTGCACTGTTGCACCAGTACCTTGCGACAGGTGTCGTTGTCGTCCACCACGAGCACCCGCGCGTCGCGCAGCGGGCCATCGAGGTCGGTCGGCGGCTGCTCGAGGCGCTGCGGGTCCAGCGGCAGGGTGAGCCACAGGGTGTTGCCCAGGCTGGTGCTGGTCTTGATCCCGAATTCGCCCTGCATCAGGCCGATCAGCTGCTTGGCGATCACCAGCCCCAGGTGGCCGCCGAGCTTGTTGCTGGAGAGGAAATGGCGGCTGTGCAGTTCGGCCTGCAGCAGGGCGTCGCGCTCGGCGGGGGGCATGGGCTCGCCGCTGTCCTGCACGGCGATGCGCAGGCGCGGTCCAGCGCCGCGCTGCTCCAGCGCCACCACCAGCAGGATCTCGCCCTGTGTGGTGTTTTTCAGGGCGTTGTCCAGCAGGCTCGACAGCGCCTGGCGCAGGCGTGTCGGGTCGCCACTGATCACCCGCGGCACCTGGGGCTGGGTGAAGCTGATCAGTTCGATGTTCTGCTGTTCGGCCTTGGCCCGGAAGATGTTCAGGCAGTCCTCGATCAGTGCATTGAGGTCGAACTGTACGTCGTCCAGCTCGATCTGTCGGGACTCGAGCTTGGAGATGTCGAGGATCTCGTTGATCAGGGTGAGCAGTTCGTTGCCGGCACTGTGGATGGTCTGCACATAGTCACGCTGCTTGACCGACAACGGCGTGCCCAGCAGCAGTTCGGTCATGCCCAGCACGCCGTTCATCGGGGTGCGGATCTCGTGGCTGATCTTGGCCAGGAACTCGGCCTTGGCGTTGATCTCGGCGTCGCTGGCGGCCAGGGCGCGACTGGCGCGGAAACGTTCCTCGCTGATCCGCCGCAGGCGTTCGCTGACGGCGAGGTTGAGCAACAGGCCGCTGACCACGGTCAGCGTCATGAGAATGCACAGCAGCCAGGGGGTGGCGGTCCGTGTCAGGCCGAGCAGGGCCGGGAGCAGTACCAGGCCGCCGAGGTTGAACACCAGCATGGCCAGGGTGAACAGGCGCGCTGGGGTGTAGCCCTTGTACCAGTGATAGCTGCTGACCAGCAGCATGCTTACGCTACCCAGGGCGAGCAGGGCGTAGGTCATCAGGTTCAGCGGGAGCGTGTCGACGAACAGCACCACCAGGCCGCTGACGGCGGCTACCAGCATCTCCATGTGCAGCAGTCGGTTGAGTCGCGCCGAGCTGCAAGGGGAGAAGAAGTGCAGGGTGAAATACAGCCCGGCCAGGCCGGCCAGCACCAGGGTGAGGTAGGCGGCCGGGGTCTGGGCGCTGTACCACAGGTGCCACCAGGGGCCGCTGAGGTTGAGGAGAATCAGGGCGCTGAGCAGCATCAGGGCGTGATACAGCGCCAGGGACAATGTGGTGTAGGAGCGGGTGTAGGCGAAGCGAATCAGGTTGTGCAGGATCAGCATCACCAGGCCGCCGAACAGCAAGCCGAACAGCAGGGGCTGGCGCTGATCGGCGGCGGCTTGAGCCGAGGGCTCCAGGCTGATGGCCGGGCGCAACTGATGCTCCGAGATCAGGCGCAGGTAGATATCCACCGGCTGGCTGCTGCGTGGCAGAGGCAGTACATGGTCGCTGCCGTGCAGGCTGGAGTCGTTGCTTTCGTTCTGGCCACCATGGTGCAGTTGGCGCAGCAACTTGTCGCCTTCGAGGGCGTAGAGGTCGATGCGTGAGAGGTCGGGGGCGAAGATGCGGACCAGTTGTTCCTGCTCGTCAGGGGCGAGGCGATAGTGCAGCCACAGGGCCTGGTCGGGCAGGGCGGCATCGAGCTGGTCGAGGGCCAGAGGGCTGAACTGGTTGCGGTAGCGCTCGGAGCGTACGTCGGAAAGCTGCAGGTTGGCTTGCTCGTCGAGCAGCGCGGACCAGCCCGCGCTCGGTTCGGCATGGGCTGGAACCAGGCAGAGCAGGGTCAGCAGGCTGACGATCTGGACAATGGCAATCCGAAGCCGACGCACGACGAAATCCCTTCTTAGCTGATGTGCCGAGTACCCACTATGCGCGGCGGGCCAAGGCGAAGGCAAGGCCCCGAGGGGCCTTGGCGACGAGGCGAGGACCGCACGCGCGAGGCGTGGCGGTCATGCGCTGCGTTTACTGCTGATGTTCACCGCGCTCGCGGGCGATGGCCCGGTAGCCAATGTCGGTACGGTAGAAGCTGCCATCCCACTTGACCTGCTCGGCCAGGCGATAGGCCTGCTGCTGGGCGGCCTCGACGGTGTCGCCCATGGCGGTGGCGCAGAGCACGCGGCCGCCAGCGGTGAGCACCTGGCCGTCCTTCAGCGCGGTGCCGGCATGGAAGACCTTGCCCTCGAGCTTGGCGGCGGCGTCCAGGCCGCTGATTGCCGCGCCCTTGGCATAGTCGCCGGGGTAGCCGCCGGCAGCCAGCACCACGCCCAGGCTCGGGCGCGGATCCCACTGCGCCTCGACCTTGTCCAGGGCCTTGGCGAAGGCGGCTTCGATCAACAGCACCAGGCTCGATTCCAGACGCAGCATGACCGGCTGGGTTTCCGGGTCGCCGAAGCGGCAGTTGAATTCGATGACCTTGGGGTTGCCGGCCTTGTCGATCATCAGGCCCGCATAGAGGAAGCCGGTGTAGACGTTGCCTTCCTCGGCCATGCCGCGCACGGTCGGCCAGATCACCTGATCCATCACGCGCTGGTGAACCTCGGCGGTCACCACCGGGGCGGGCGAGTAGGCGCCCATGCCGCCGGTGTTCGGGCCGGTGTCTTTGTCGCCGACGCGCTTGTGGTCCTGGCTGGTGGCCATTGGCAACACGTTGTGGCCGTCGACCATGACGATGAAGCTGGCTTCCTCGCCGTCGAGGAACTCTTCGATCACCACGCGCGAGCCCGCGTCGCCGAAGGCGTTGCCGGCGAGCATGTCGCGCACCGCGTCTTCGGCTTCCTGCAGGGTCATGGCGACGATCACGCCCTTGCCCGCTGCCAGGCCATCGGCCTTGATCACGATCGGCGCGCCTTTTTCACGCAGATAGGCCAGGGCCGGCTCGATCTCGGTGAAGTTCTGGTAGTCGGCGGTAGGGATCTTGTGGCGGGCCAGGAAGTCCTTGGTGAAGGCCTTGGAGCCTTCCAGCTGGGCCGCGCCCTTGGTCGGGCCGAAGCAGTCCAGGCCACGGCTGTGGAACAGGTCGACCACGCCGATGACCAGCGGCGCCTCGGGGCCGACGATGGTCAAGTCGACGTTCTTCTCGGCGAAGTCGGCCAGTTGCTCCAGGGCGGTGACGTCGATGGCGACGTTCTCGCACTTGGCTTCGGTGGCGGTGCCGGCGTTGCCGGGGGCAACGAAGACCTTCTCGACGCGTGGGTCCTGGGCGACTTTCCAGGCCAGGGCGTGTTCACGACCGCCGCTGCCGATGATCAAAACTTTCATGTCAAAACCTCGAATTCTGTATTACGGCGATCCGCGTTCCCTGTGTAGGAGCGGCCTTGTGTCGCGATAGGGCTGCGCAGCAGCCCCAGCAATTTCTGCTGCGAAGCTGAAACCTGGGGCCGCTTTGCGGCCCTTTCGCGACACAAGGCCGCTCCTACAGGGACCGGGATCGGCCCGGCATCTGATTAGTGGCGGAAGTGGCGCATGCCAGTGAAGACCATGGCGATACCGGCTTCGTCGGCTGCGGCGATGACTTCGGCGTCACGCATCGAGCCACCCGGCTGGATCACCGCGCTGATACCCACTTTAGCTGCGTTATCGATGCCATCGCGGAACGGGAAGAACGCATCCGAGGCCATCACCGCGCCCTGGACCTGCAGGCCGGCGTGCTCGGCCTTGATGGCGGCGATGCGCGCGGAGTTGACGCGGCTCATCTGGCCGGCGCCGACACCGATGGTCTGGCGGTTCTTGGCGTAGACGATGGCGTTGGACTTGACGAACTTGGCCACTTTCCAGGCGAACACCAGGTCGTGGATTTCCTGCTCGGTCGGCGCGCGCTTGGTGACGATCTTCAGGTCGTCGGCAGTGATCATGCCGATATCGCGGCTCTGCACCAGCAGGCCACCGTTGACGCGCTTGAAGTCCCAACCGGCGGCGCGCTCGGCTGGCCACTCGCCGCACTCCAGCAGACGCACGTTCTGCTTGGCGGCCACGACTTCGCGGGCGGCCTGGGAGATTTTCGGGGCGATGATCACTTCGACGAACTGACGCTCGACGATCGCCTTGGCGGTTTCGCCGTCCAGCTCGCGGTTGAAGGCGATGATGCCGCCGAAGGCCGACTCGGTGTCGGTGGCGTAGGCCAGGTCGTAGGCCTTGCGGATACCGCCTTCGTCTTCAGGCACCACGGCCACGCCGCACGGGTTGGCGTGCTTGACGATCACGCAGGCCGGCTTGACGAAGCTCTTCACGCACTCCAGCGCGGCGTCGGTGTCGGCCACGTTGTTGAACGACAGCTCCTTGCCTTGCAGCTGGATGGCGGTGGAGATGCTGGCCTCGCCCTTCTTCGCCTCGACGTAGAACGCCGCGCTCTGGTGCGGGTTCTCGCCGTAGCGCATTTCCTGGGCCTTGACGAACTGGCTGTTGAAGGTGCGTGGGAATTCGCTGCGGTCCGCGGTCGACAGGGTTTCTTTGGCCTGGTCGATGCTGCCCATGTAGTTGGCGATCATGCCGTCGTAGGCGGCGGTGTGCTCGAAGGCCTTGAGCATCAGGTCGAAGCGCTGGGCGTAGGTCAGGCCGCCGGCCTTGAGGTTTTCCAGCACGCCGGCGTAGTCGCTGGCATTGACCACGATGGCCACGTCCTTGTGGTTCTTCGCCGCCGAACGGACCATGGTCGGGCCGCCGATGTCGATGTTCTCGATGGCGGTCGGCAGGTCGCAACCCGGCTTGCTGATGGTGGCCTCGAACGGGTACAGGTTGACCGCGACCAGGTCGATCGGCTTGATGCCGTGTTCGTTCATGATGGCGTCGTCGGTGCCGCGACGGCCGAGGATGCCGCCATGGATCTTCGGATGCAGGGTCTTGACCCGGCCGTCCATCATTTCGGCGAAGCCGGTGTAGTCGGCCACTTCCACCGCGTTCACGCCATTGTCCTTGAGCAGCTTGTAGGTGCCGCCGGTGGACAGGATCTCGACACCGAGCTGTTGCAGCTCACGGGCGAACTCGAGGATCCCGGTCTTGTCGGAGACGCTGATCAAAGCGCGGCGGATCGGCAGGCGGGTAGTCTGGTCGGTCATTTCAGATTCCATAACGCGGTGGAGTCAGCAAAAAAGGCGCCTCGTCAAGAGCGCCTTTTTGGTTGGGGTTCTGGCCTTACAACAGATCGTACTGCTTGAGCTTCTTGCGCAGCGTGCCTCGGTTGAGCCCGAGCATCTCGCTGGCCTTGGTCTGGTTGCCCTTGACGTAGTTCATCACGCTTTCGAGCAGCGGTGCCTCGACTTCCGAGAGCACCAGGTTGTACACGTCCGTGACGGTGGCGCCTTCCAGGTGGGCGAAGTAGTTGTGCAGCGCCTTCTCGACGCTGCCGCGAAGGGTCTGGCCCTCTTCGCTCGGCGTGTTCAGGTGCTGCTTGAGGTTGACGTTGTCGCTCACGGGCGTTGTTCCACTCACTAATGTCTCGGTCATCATCGTCATGCGGCCACCCCTTGTTCGTCCTCTGTGCCAAGGCTCTGTCGACGTTCGGCGAAATAGGCCTGAACGTTGGCGCACTGCGCTTGTGTGTCTTGCAAAGCGTTGAACTGGCTGCGGAACTCCTTGCCGCCAGGTCGGGTCGCCAGGTACCAGCCAACGTGCTTGCGGGCGATACGCACGCCCATCACATCGCCATAGAAGGCATGCAACGCGGCCAGGTGCTCCAGCAGAATGCGTTCCACTTCGTCCAGCGCCGGTGCGGGCAGCTGCTCGCCCGTGCGCAGGTAATGCTCGATCTCGCGGAAGATCCACGGCCGCCCCTGGGCGGCACGGCCGATCAGCAGGCCGTCGACCCCGGTGGCGTCCAGCACCGCCTGGGCCTTTGCTGGCGAGGTGATGTCGCCGTTGGCGAACACCGGGATCGACACCGCCTGCTTGATGGCGGCGATGGTGTCGTACTCGGCTTCGCCGGTGTACAGGTCGGCGCGTGTGCGGCCGTGCACCGCCAGCGCCTGGATGCCGGCCTGTTCGGCGATTTTCGCCACATTCAGGCCGTTCTTGTTCGCCCGGTCCCAGCCGGTGCGGATCTTCAGCGTCACCGGAACCTCCACTGCGCCGACCACGGCATGAAGGATCTCGCTGACCAGGGCTTCGTCTTTCAATAAAGCAGAGCCGGCAGCTTTGTTGCAGACTTTTTTTGCCGGGCAGCCCATGTTGATGTCGATGATCTGGGCGCCGGCGTCCACGTTCGCGCGGGCCGCCTCGGCCATCATCTGCGCGTCGCCACCGGCGATCTGCACCGAGCGTGGCTCGGGATCGTCTTCGTGGATACGGCGCAGGCTCGACTTGCGGCTATTCCACAGGCGCATGTCGCTGGAAACCATCTCCGAGACCACCATGCCCGCCCCCAGGCGTTTGCACAGGGTACGGAAAGGCTGGTCCGTGACCCCGGCCATGGGTGCCAGGATCAGGTTGTTCTGCAGTGTGTAAGGGCCGATGCGTACCGCCGACATAGGTGTTCCCTGTTGTGGGGCCGAATCATTGGAGTTCGAAAAAGGGTTGGCATGATACCCGCTCTCGATGACCGGATAAAGATGAATCTGGATAAAATCTGAACAACGGGCGGTAGCCTCAAGCGGCAAGCTTCAAGCTGCAAGACAGATGCCGATCGGCTTTTTCTTGCCGCTTGCAGCTTGCAGCTTGCAGCTTGCAGCTGTTTCATTCCGGCGAGCGGAAGCTCAGGCTATAGTTCACGGCCTTGGGGCCCGGGTCGAGGATGTCCAGGGCTATGTGGATCGGGGTCTGGCTGGGCATCTCGCCGCGCCCGGCCAATTCGCCGGAAAGGTACTCGCTGGGTTTGAAGCGCCGGCTGGCGATCAGCTGGCCGTTGAGGTCGGCGAAGCGCAGTTCCAGCAGCGGGAAGGGCTGGGCGAAGGGGGCGCGGTTGTAGATGATCGCATCGACGATCAGCGCGCCCTTGAAGTCAGGGTGGCTGCGCACCACCAGGTTGCTGCTCTTGATCCGCGAGATGTCCACGCGGGTCGGCACCTGGCAACCAAGTACCGGGCACAGTTGCTGGAACCATGGACGGTACTGGTCCTGGCGGGCCATTTCGTCGAAGTGGAACCATACGTACTGGAAGGCCAGTACCCCGGCGGCCAGGAATGTCAGCAAGCCCCACAGCAGGCGCTTGCCCCAGTTTGGCGCGGGCTTTTCCCAATCCAGTTGCAACGGATCGTCGACCACGTCGACCAGCGGCTCCTTGCGCGGGCGCTCGGGCTTGATGCCCAGGCTCGGCTCCAGGCGCTGCTCTTCGGACACGCCGTCGCGCGCCGAGAAATGCTCGTCGCGGCTTTCGTCATCGAGTGCCGACAGGCCCTTTTCCGGCACCGGCTCGTCCTCGGCGGACAGGCGCTCGATTGGCGCGTCGAGGTCTTCGGCATGGGGTTGACGGCGTACCGGCGGCTCGTCGTCCAGGTCGAGGTCGGCGTTGCCGAGGGTAGGCTCGGTGCGTTCACCGTCGACAGGCTCGAGGTCCAGCGGTTCCTGCTCGACCAGCACCGGCGCTTCCTTGCGTTCCGGCGCGGGCTCCAGGGGCGCGTCGGTGGCGGTGCCGAACAGTTCGTCGGCGTGTTCGTCGGTGCCTTGGTGGTCGTCACGGCTGGCCTGCAGCACGCCCTTCTGTCCGGCGCTACGGCGATCGCCCGGGCTGCGCCGTTCGAGGCGTGCCAGTTCCTGGTCGAGGTCCAGCGCGTCCAGCTCTTCGGCGGTCACGGCCCAGCTGTCTTCGCCGGGTGGCGGCTGCTCGGCGTCGGGTAGCGTCGCCGCGGCTGGCTCCGGCGCGCTGGTGCTGGCCTCTGCGCTGGCAGCGCGGTTCTGCTCCAGCAGCTGTTTCGCCGCGTTGAACACCTGCAGGCAATTGCCGCAGCGCACCACGCCACGGGCCAGGCTCAGCTGGTGGTGGGTGACGCGAAAGCTGGTCTGGCAATGCGGACACTGGGTGACGAAACTGTCGGTCATGCGGCGATCCGGAGAACTGGGCAAGAGTTGATTCTAGGCGCGCTTAGCGGCGGCGACCACTGATGCGCACCCAGCCGTCGCGCACGACGATCGGGTCCAGATCGAAGTCGCCGGCATAGGCGGCGGCCACTTCCTCACCCTGTTCGGCGAGGATGCCCGACAGTGCCAGCAGGCCACCTGGGCGAACCAGACCGGACAGTT
Source organism: Pseudomonas sp. microsymbiont 2 (assembly GCF_054788395.1). Lineage (NCBI taxonomy): Bacteria > Pseudomonadati > Pseudomonadota > Gammaproteobacteria > Pseudomonadales > Pseudomonadaceae > Pseudomonas > Pseudomonas sp. microsymbiont 2. Next base: position 5,152,385 of record NZ_CM139112.1, on the reverse strand, counting down.
GCGTAGCCAGCGATACCAATGGGCCAGCGAGGATGTTGGCGACCAGCACGTCGGCCTGCATGGCTGGCATATGTTCTGGCAGGTACAGCGCCAGTTTCTCATCGGCGATGCCATTGCGCTGAGCGTTGTCACGCGAGGCTTCGATGGCCTGCACGTCGATGTCGGTACCGACTGCCTCGCGGGCGCCCAGCAGCAGGGCAGCGATGGCGAGGATGCCCGAGCCGCAGCCGAAGTCCAGTACCTGGGCACCTTCGAGCTGTTGGCCGTCGAGCCATTCCAGGCACAGCGCGGTGGTGGGGTGGGTGCCTGTGCCGAAGGCCAGGCCCGGGTCGAGCAGCAGGTTGACCGCGTCCTTCTCCGGGGCCTCGTGCCAGCTGGGCACGATCCACAGGCGCCGACCGAAGCGCATGGGCTGGAAGTTGTCCATCCAGCTGCGTTCCCAGTCCTGGTCCTCGATCACCTCGGCGTGGTGCTCGGGCAGCGCGGCGCCGGTCAGCAGCGCCAGATGGGCGAATACCGCCTCAGGCTCGGCGTCGGCCTCGAACAGGGCCAAAAGGTGGGTGTGCGACCACAGCGGAGTGGTGTTGAGGTCCGGCTCGAAGATCGGCTGATCTTCGGCGTCCATGAAAGTCACCGAGACGGCACCCACTTCCAGCAGGGCGTCTTCGTAGGTCTCGGCTTGTTCCGGGCTGATGGCCAGGCGTACTTGCAGCCAGGGCATGGCGGGCACCTTTGGGAAATCGACAGGGGCAGCGCGAGGCTGCGCAAAGGGCGCCAGTTTACGCCAGGCGGGCGGTAAAAGGGAGGCCGGTTGATGTTCCGACCCGCACCGCGACGCGCAATGTCGTGGCGAATAGTCATATGTAACGCCGCCTCGGCTGGCGACATTCGAAACTACCTGCTCCAACACTTCAGGAGCAGCAAAGATGAGTACGCAGGCAGGGACAGCCGTTCCCGAAGTATCGCTCAAGCAACTTATGGATAAGCTGGAGGGCTGGGCGCAAGCGTTCGATCAGCGCCTGAAGTCGCAGCCGACCTGGCTGGATACGCTCGCGGAAAACATCCACGTCGAACTGCGGGTCTACTTTGCACAGGGGCAGTATGCCGACGGCTTTCTCGACAATCTGCTGGATACCATCCTGCAAGCCTCGATCGACGGACGAGCGCCCGTTTATGACGAGGCGCTCGATGCGCCTCATCGCTGGGGGCAGCAGGTAGTCCAGGAGATCCCGCAGGAGCGTCGAGACACCCTTGTCCAACTGATCGAGGGCATGCTCGATCGCTTGGTCGGTATCTACGACGACGCGCTTCGTCGGCACTGGCAGACACCGCCGATGGTCGTAGACGATGCCGTGGATTTTCGTGTGCGGCTGCAGGCGTGCCTGGATAAGCATATCGAGGCATGCAAGGCGCTGGTCGATGGCAAGGATCGGGAAGGGAAGACGGCGCAGGGCCTGCGCGCGGAGATCGAGGAACTGCAGCGTGAGTGGCATGGCCAAGTCGCGATCCAGGCCCTGTCGACCGACGCGGAGACACTGAGGCTGCAGCGCTTTGCCAATGCTTCTCGGCCCGAGTGGATGAAAGCGCTCGAGGACAGCGAAGAAACCGCATTGCGTGAATCCCATTCACGGCTGGAGGACGCATTGCTGTTGCAACAGCTCCAGCTGGAGGATTTCGAGACGCTCGAGGCTTACGCTCGGGAGCGGGCCAGGCAATTCCTGCTCGAGGAGACCGGCTATCGCATGGACCCGGACCAGATCAAGCTTCACCGGCGTTTCACGGTCGACCCGGGGCACCCTGTCGAGACCTCGAGCCTGACGTCGCAGGTCATGCTTGGGCCGCTCAAGGCGGGCATGCTCCAGGTCATCAGCAAGTTCGAAGCCCCAGCGCGCCATGAGGGCGCCCTTTCCGTGCCGTTGTTGGAGCGGCTGCTCGAATCGGTCGATGCGCCGGCGGACTACTACCCAGCCTTGCTTGGGCATTACGCACAGGATGACGTGATGGGGGTAATGAAGGATGCCTATCAGGTCCGATTGCAGCACAGTCTGCTGGTCGCAATCCACGCAGGCCATATCGACCAGCGGATGGCGGAGCGTGTCACTTCGACGGTCAGCGCCAAGGGGGAAGCGTTGCAGGTTCGCACCCTTGGGGTCACGGCAACCAGCAGCTGGTATGGCCTGATGCTGTTTTACAGCGAGAACGATCGCGGTGAGCTGGACGAAGTGGTGCTCTATGCACCGGAAAAGCCCGATGGGCAGGAGTGGGTGGTGCTGCACGGGCCTGGAGCCATTGCAATTGAAATCGGCGGCTGGCTGTCACGGGACTGGGGGCAGGCCTATCTTCGATCGTTGACCCCGGTGGTTATCCGCGCGCATGCGCATGAACTTTACTCACAGGTGATCGCCAATCCCGCGAGGTCGAGCCTAGGCAGTGATCTGCGCGGGCTGGCCACTGGCTATGCGGCATGTCTCGAGGAGCATGTCGTGGCCCGCCAGAGCGTACACCTGGAGCACGTGGGGCGCGTCGATTCACCTGGCTGGTATCGCGGCCTGTCGCTCGAGATGCGCAGGACCTATTGCTACAACCGGGCGCTGGCTGGCTGGCATGAACAGAAGTTCGACGGCCTGATGGCCGGTCATGAAACCTTTCTGGAGTTCGCCCGCCGGAAGGTCCGCGAGGATATCGCGCCTTACCTGAGCACGGTCGGTGTGACCGAGGCAGTGGACCCGGAAACGGTGCTGATCGATTACCACCCCGAAGGCGATGGTCAGCCCGCCAGCGTCATGACGTTGCTGGACATGAGCATCTTCGGTTACGACCACAATTGGGGGATCGACAATCCCGCTCGCGGTGTGCGCTCCTCTGTCGGGCAGGACTTGGGGCGAGTGCGTAGCGCGGACCTCGCGGACTATGCCCGGCGAGCCTACCTGGGGCAGAAGTACGTAGAGGCGATCGAGGCCGACTACCTGGATGTCGCCTCGGACGACTACACCTCTCGGCGCGAAGCGTTCGGTCAGATGCTGAGTTGGATCTTCGATCGGGACTTGTGCCAGGCCCTGGGGCAGCAGCAGATCACCGTGAGTCAGTACAACCAGCTGCTCAAGCTGGTGAGCGAGGCCTTTGGTCGCGATGCTCCCCGCGAGCAGAAGGTCTTGCCCGAGACTGTCGCCAGCACCGAAGGTATCTTCCAGTTGACGCTGGCTGGCCACCCGATACGTGGTGCCTACGTCCTGCGGTTGATCGAGGGCGGTGTGGCACGCGAGTGGCTGTATGTGCCGGACGCTCCCGACCAAACTGTGCTGCGTCTTTATGCAGACCTGCGAAGCACTGCCGGCGAGGTGCTGCATGAGGAACTGGCCGCTCGGGCCACGCAGGCCACGGCCAAGGAAGTGAGGCTGTTTCTCAAGCAGTTGGTGACCGGTTCCGAGCATCTCGATTCGCTGCGTGAAGCACAGCGCGTCGATGCCCTGCGCACAGAGTTCGATGTCTACATCCGACACAGCCTCAACGAGGTCAGCCAGATCACCAGCACTCGTAAGCAGGTGATAATGACACTGGCAATTAGGGGCCTGATCTTCGCATCGATCCCCGTGGCGCTCGTTTGCCCACCCTTCGCCTTGCTGATGGACGTCGTTTTCCTGCTTGTTAGCGTGCGCAAAGCGATCATTGCGCACTCCAAGGGCGATACCGAGCAAGCGTTGCTGGAGTGGCTGCATGCCTCCTGGGCGTTGCTCGGCGCGTTCACGCATGCGTCTCGGGTGTTGGGTGCCCTGCGCACGGTGACTGGTGTGCGAGGGCAGGTGGGCTCGGCTGCGCGCAATCCTGCGCCGGCGATCGAGCAGAAGGTGCGCCTGGACAAGCAGTGGGCCGTGAGCAATAGCCCATCGGGCTTGACGAAGGCCCCTCGTGACGGGGTCTGGAGCGGCACTCGGCTCGGTAGCGACGGCAAGTACTACGTGCAACATAAAGGTCGCTATTTCCAGGTGCGCCATGAGCCTGGCGAAGACTTCCTGCGCGTGGTCAATGCGCGTCGTCCCGATGCGTATTTCAAGATGCCGGTGCGGGTGTCCGCTGATGGTCGCCTGCAGCCGGTCCGGCCAGGCCTCGTGGGTGGCACTCCCGTGCAGGACCTGGGCAGGGTGCGCACTCCTGCCGAGGCGTTTTCCGGTAACAGTCCTGACGTGGCGCGTGGAGCGCTGCAGGGCGAAGCTGTCATCGGTCGGTTCGGTGCCGCAGTCAACGACAACTACCTGTTCACCCTCAATGTGCAGAGCTGTGTGGCGGTGACGCTCTACAACCCTGTGACCAAGGCCGGTGCGGTGATCCACTTCGACCACAACATCAGCCTGTTGATCACGCGTGCGATCAATGAGGTGCTGCCTGCGATCCAGGGGGCGACGCCAGTCAGCAGGATACGCACGGTGATGGTGGGCGGAGACTGGCTGACACAGGCGAGTATCGGTGTACCAGTGGCGAGAATCCTGCGGCGTGCTGGGCTGCGCCCCAGCTGGGATCATTGGTCGTACTCGTCATGTTTCGGCAGGACCTATGGCGTGCGACTGGACCTGAATGGGGGCGCGGTCAAGGTATTCCAGACCTCGCAGGATTTCGTCGCAGGCATCTATGACCCGGTCCTGGCCGCGGCCAGGTTCAATGCGCGAGGTCTGCCAGGCAGAGCGCACCGTTTCATGCGCAGATTCCAGGCCGAGCCGCTGCGAGAGGGCGGCAACGGGGCGGTGGTCGACGCGCTGGGGCGTCCCGCCGACGCGGCGGCGACCAACCAGCAGGCCATCAGCGTGATCGACCTGGGTTGAAGCCAGGCGAAAAAAACAACCCCGGCTCCAGGCCGGGGTTGTTGTTCATCTCACCTCACGATCACTCCTGGCTGGCCAGTTTGTGCTCGAGGTAGTGGATGTTGACGCCGCCTTTGCAGAAACCTTCATCACGCACCAGGTCGCGGTGCAGCGGGATGTTGGTCTTGATGCCGTCGACGACGATCTCGTCCAGGGCATTGCGCATGCGCGCCATGGCTTCGTCGCGGTCCTTGCCGTAGGTGATCAGCTTGCCGATCAGCGAATCGTAGTTCGGCGGAACCGAGTAGCCGCTGTACAGGTGCGAGTCGACGCGAACGCCGTTGCCGCCCGGGGCGTGGAAGTGCTTCACCTTGCCTGGGCTCGGGATGAACTTCTTCGGGTCTTCGGCGTTGATCCGGCACTCCAGCGAGTGGCCGCGGATGACCACGTCTTCCTGGCGGAACGACAGCTTGTTGCCAGCGGCGATGCTGAGCATCTCCTTGACGATGTCGATGCCGGTGACCATTTCCGAGACCGGGTGCTCGACCTGGACGCGGGTGTTCATCTCGATGAAGTAGAAGCGGCCGTTCTCGTACAGGAACTCGAAGGTACCGGCACCGCGGTAGCCGATCTCGATGCAGGCGTCGACGCAACGCTTGAAGACTTCCTGGCGGGCCTTCTCGTCGATGCCCGGGGCCGGGGCTTCTTCCAGGACCTTCTGGTGACGGCGCTGCAGCGAGCAGTCACGGTCGCCCAGGTGCACGGCGTTGCCCTGGCCGTCGGACAGGACCTGCACTTCCACGTGACGTGGGTTGGTCAGGAACTTCTCCAGGTAGACCATCGGGTTGCCGAACGCGGCACCAGCTTCGGTGCGGGTCAGCTTGGCCGATTCGATCAGGTCTTCTTCCTTGTGCACCACGCGCATGCCGCGACCACCACCGCCACCGGCGGCCTTGATGATCACCGGGTAGCCGACGTCACGGGCGATTGCCAGGGCAACCTCTTCGTCTTCCGGCAGCGGGCCATCGGAACCTGGCACGGTCGGTACGCCCGACTTGATCATCGCGTCCTTGGCCGAAACCTTGTCGCCCATCAGGCGAATGGTGTCGGCTTTCGGGCCGATGAAGGCGAAGCCGGACTTTTCCACCTGCTCGGCGAAATCGGCGTTTTCCGCGAGGAAGCCGTAGCCCGGGTGGATGGCGGTGGCGCCTGTCACTTCGGCGGCGGCGATGATCGCCGGAATGTGCAGGTACGATTCCTTGGACGATGCAGGGCCGATGCAGACCGACTCGTCTGCCAGGCCCAGGTGCATCAGTTCACGGTCGGCCGTGGAGTGCACGGCGACGGTCTTGATACCCAGCTCTTTGCAGGCACGCAGGATCCGCAGGGCAATTTCCCCGCGGTTGGCGATCAGAACTTTTTCGAGCTTCCCAGACATCGTTGGCTCTCCGCGAATCAAACGATGGTGAACAGCGGCTGGTCGAATTCAACCGGCTGGCCGTCTTCCACCAGGATGGCGTCGATCACACCGCCGATCTCGGCTTCGATGTGGTTCATCATCTTCATGGCTTCGACGATGCACAGGGTGTCGCCCTTCTTCACGGCCTGGCCGACTTCCGCGTAGTTCGGCGAAGTTGGCGAAGGCTTGCGGTAGAAGGTGCCGACCATTGGCGAACGGATCACGGTGCCTTTCAGGGCCGGCGCGGCGGCAGCGGCTTCAGCGGCCGGGGCGGCAGCGGCAACAGGTGCTGCGGCGGCAACCGGAGCGGCCATCGGAGCCGGAGCGGCGAAGTACTGGGCGCCGGCCGGGGTCTTGCTGTGACGGCTGATGCGAACGGACTCTTCGCCTTCCTTGATCTCCAGTTCGTCGATGCCAGACTCTTCCAGCAGTTCGATCAGCTTCTTGACTTTACGGATATCCATTAATCATCAACTCCCAAGGTTCGGTCGGGGACGTATTTTTAAAACGTGTCGAAAACGTTTCTTCATGAGCCTCGGCCCGAAGGGGCCAAAGCCTTGTGTCATCAGGGCTGTGCGTTGGCAGCCAGGTGTTCCAGCGCGGACTCCAGGGCCAGCCGGTAACCGGTGGCACCGAGGCCGCAGATCACCCCTACGGCAACATCGGAAAAGTAGGAGTGGTGGCGGAACGGTTCACGCTTGTGCACGTTGGAGAGGTGCACTTCGATGAATGGGATGCTCACCGCGAGCAATGCGTCACGTAATGCGACGCTGGTGTGGGTGAAAGCGGCCGGATTGATCAGGATGAAGTCCACGCCTTCGTTGCGCGCGGCATGGATGCGGTCGATCAATTCGTATTCGGCATTGCTCTGCAGGTATTGCAGATGGTGGCCGGCGGCGCGGGCGCGCTGCTCCAGGTCCTGATTGATCTGCGCCAGGGTGGCGGCGCCGTAGTGGCCCGGTTCGCGGGTGCCGAGCAGGTTCAGGTTGGGGCCGTGCAGCACCAGTAGGGTTGCCATCTGCGATTCCTTGGTTTTGTAGGGCAATTCGACATAGCGCGGCGACTATGCCGTAACAAGTGATGAGTGTCCAGTTCCCGGCAATAGCCAGCACGATGTCCGAGGTTCGCGCAAAGTATGTGACCAGATGATTAAGTCTGGTCACTTGTAGCGAGATTTTTCACAGGTAGCGGGAAGTTATAGACCCAGTTGGCCACGCACGCGCGCCAAAGTCTTCGCGAAATCGCCGGCGTTTGTCTCGCCGATGACCCGATCGGCGGTCATTTCGCTGCCGTTCGCCGCAAAGAACATCAGCGCGGGCGGGCCGAACAGGCGGTAGCGGTCGAGCAGGGCACGCTGCTCGGCATTGCTCTCGGTGATGTCGACGCGCAGCAGACGGAAGGCGGCCAGTTGTGGCTGGACCTGCGGCGCATTGAGCACTTCGTGCTCGATCACCTTGCAGCTGATGCACCAGTCGGCGTACCAGTCGAGCAGCACCGGCTGGCCGGCGGCCTTGGCCTCGGCCAGGGCGGCGTCGAGAGCGGCGGGGGTGGTGAGGGTCTGCCAGGCGTCGGCTTGGGTCGCGGCGGTGTTGCTGGCCACGACTGGTGGCGGCAGCGGGCGCAGCGGGTCTCCCTGGCCGCTCAGGGCGCCATACCAGCAGGCCAGGGCGTACACCAGCAGCGCCAGACCAAGCAGTTGCGCCAGGCGTTGGCGCGGTGTCTTGACCACGAATTCCAGCGCGCCGAGGAACAGCGCCACGCCAGCAGCCAGCAGACCAACCAGCAGCAGAGTGACCGGCCCTGGCAGCACGCGGCTGAGCAGGCCGATGGCCAGGCCCAGCAGCAGCACGCCGATGGCGTTCTTCACGGTGTTCATCCAGGGGCCGCTCTTCGGCAGCCAGGCCGCGCCGCCGGTGGCCACCAGCAACAGCGGCGCGCCCATGCCCAGGCCGAGGGCGAAAAGCTTCAGCGCGCCGCCCAAGGCGTCGCCGCTGGCGCTGATGTACAGCAAGGCGCCGGCCAGAGGCGCCGAGACGCAAGGCGAAACCAGCAGGCTGGAGAGCACGCCGAGCACCGCCGCGCCGAGCAGCGAACCGCCCTTGGTGCGGTGCGCGAGGTTGTCCAGGCGGCTGCTCAGTGCCTGTGGCAGCTTGAGGTCGAACAAGCCGAACATGGCCAGGGCGAACAGCACGAAGAATGCGGCGAACGGCACCAGCACCCAGGCCGACTGCAGGCGCGCCTGCAGGTTCAGGCCGGCGCCGAACAGCCCCATCAGCGCGCCGAGCACGGCGAAGCTCGCCGCCATCGGCAGCACATAGGCCAGCGACAGCGACAGCCCGCGCAGGCCGCCGACCTGGCCGCGCAGGACCACGCCGGAGAGGATCGGCAGCATCGGCAGTACGCAGGGAGTGAAGGTCAGGCCGACCCCGGCGAGGAAGAACAGCAGCAGCGATTTCCAGGTCCAGCCCTGCTCGGCGGTTGCCGGCAGCGGGGCGCCTTGGCCGTCGATGCTCAGCCGTTCGGTTTCCGGCGGATAGCACAGGCCCTTGTCGGCGCAGCCCTGGTAGCCCACCAGCAGGGTGAAGGCGCGCGGGTCATTGCGTGGCAGCTCGATGTCGAGCACGCCGTGATAGACCTCGACGTCGCCGAAGAACTCGTCGTGCTTGGCCTCGCCCTTGGGGATGTTCGGTACGCCCAGGCGAATGTCCGCGGGCTCGGCGCGGAACTGGAAGCGATGGCGGTAGAGGTAGTAGCCGTCGGTGGCGACGAAGCGCAGCTTGATGGTCTGGGCGTCGGCCTGGACCAGGCTGAGCTTGAAGGCTTCATGCACCGGCAGGAAGTCGGCGCTGTTGGACGCGGCGCCGAGGGTGGCGCTGGGGCGGTTGTCGAGCAGGCCCGTGGCGAAGGCGGGGCTGGCCAGCAGCAGGAACAGCAGGAAAAACAGGCGGCGCATGGCGGACTCGCGAGGTGGAACGTGGCGGGCATGATAGCGGAGTTGGCGCGGCCATGGGCCATCGCGGGGCAAGCCCGCTCCCACGCTGGTGATGCTTGCCACTCTGCTCCTGCCTACCAGAGTGGCGTGGGAGCGGGCTTGCCCCGCGATGCTTTCAGAGCCGGAACGCCCGCACCGCCGTATTCAACTCGCCGCCCAGCTTGAGCAACTGCTCGCCCTGCTCACGCCCTTCACCAATGCGCTGCAGGTTGTCCTCGCCCAGCTCGTGAATCCGCTCGCTGTGATCGCGGATCTCGCTTACTGCTCCGCTCTGTTGCGCGGTCACGTCGGCAATGCGCACCGCCGTGTCGGAGATGGTGCGGATGGCGCTGACGATCGCGTCCAGCGCGCCATCGGCCGATTGTGCCTGGTTGGCCGTGGCCTCGGCGTGTTCCAGCTGGGCACGCATGCCCTCCACCGATTCACGAGCGGCCTGCTGCAGGCGGTCGATCAGCGCCTGGATCTCGCCGGTGGCGCCGGTGGTGCGCTGGGCCAGCGAGCGCACCTCATCGGCAACCACGGCGAAACCGCGTCCCATCTCCCCGGCCCGGGCCGCTTCGATGGCAGCGTTGAGGGCCAGCAGGTTGGTCTGCTCGGCGATCGCCCGGATCACCGTGAGCACGCTGCCGATGGTGGCCGACTCTTGCGCCAATTGCTCGATCATCCGGGCGTTGCCCTGCACCTCGTCGACCAGCGAACGCAGGCCGGACAGGCTCTGGCCGATCACCGTCTGGCCCTGCTCCACGGCCCGGCCGGCATCGCGGCTGGCCTCGGCGGCGGCGCTGGCATCGCCGGCCACCTGCTGGATCGTCGCCTCCAGTTCACCCAGGGCGTCGCGGATCTGCGCGGTGTCGCCGGCCTGGCGTTCGGCGCCGTCGTGCAGGGCGCTGCTCATGCCGGCCAGCGCGTGACTGCTGCCGGCCACCTGTTCGGCGTTGTGGCGGATGGTGCCGACCAGCCCCACCAGGTACTGGCGCAGGCGGTTGAGCGATTCCTGGATGTCGTGCAGCTCGCGATTGGTGCGGCCCAGGGCGATGGCCTGGGCGAAGTCGCCCTCGGCCCAGCGCGACAGCGCCGGCGCCAGGCTGGTCAGGGTGCGCGCCAGGCGGCGCTGCAGGGTATCGATGAGCAGGGCGATCAGCAGAATCAGGCCGATCATCAGGCCCTGGATGAGGCGTACCTCGCTGGCGATGGTCGCGTGCAGACCGCGCACCTCGGGCTCCAGGCCGGCGATGGCCTGTTGCACCGCATCCAGGCGTTCGCCGGTGCTGGCGGCCAGCGCGGCGCGGCGCTCGATCTGCTCGCGGGTGCGCTGCAGTTCGCCGGGGTAGCGCCCGAGCAGGCTGTGCAGCTCGCGCTTCAGGCCCACGGCGATGTCTTCCTGCTGGCTGCTGGCCTGGGATTCCAGACCCATCATCGCGGCGAAGTCGTCGGCGTTGGATTCGGCGGCGCGGGTCACCCCCAGCAATGGCAGGCTGTCGATGGCCTGGGCCTGGGCGGCGATCAGTTGCAGTTCGCGCTGCACCTCGTCGGCCAGCTCGGCGCGCCCGCTGCTGACCAGCTTGTCGCGAGCCAGGGACAGCCGACCCAGGTGCAGGGAGGCCTCCAGCAGCGGCGCCAGGTAGCGGCCGGCGTCGCTGCTGGCGCTGTCGCGGGCGTAGCCAACCAGTTGCTCGAGGTTCGCTCCCAGCTCCCGCTCGGCCTGCAGCAGCAGGACCTGGGGATCGCCGGCCAGCTTGCCGGCGGCGAGCAGTTCGTTGGCGGTGAAGCCTTGCAGGTTGTCCAGGCTCGGACGCAACTTGGCCGACAGGTCCTCGGGCCAGTCGGCCAGGGCGGCCTGCAGCTGCTTGTTGGCCTCCATGGCCGCGGCATGGCGCAGGGCATCGCCGCTGCCCAGGTACGCCTGGATATTGCGCGCGGTGTCGTTCTGGAACTGCTGGGACAGGCCCAGATAGCGCTCCATCAGTTGGTAGGGACGTTCCAGGGCGCGTTGCGACCACCACAGGGTCGCGCCCAGGGCGATACACACGGTCACCAGCAACAGGGTGTTGAAATTGGTCAGCCACTTCAGGCGCATAGCCGCGAACTTCCTGCGGAGGGGGAGTGGAGAGGTCGGGGCCTGAAGTTATTGCGATTTTGTGACGAGGTGATGACGCCGGAGGGTTGGCGCCATAAAAAAGTGGCACAGTGCCGGTATTGTTTGATGGTTGCTCTCTGTAGGAGCGGCCTTGCCGAGGCGTCGGACCGGTCGGAAAGGGCTGCGCAAGGCCGCTCCTACAGGGTCGAGTTAAATCAGTGGATTACGAGTTTTCCATTAGAGCGGCCCATGTCGGCGGCTACGGCTCGACCCTGACCACGCAGTTACGCCCGGCATGCTTGGCCCGGTACAGCGCCTCGTCGGCGGCGCTGGCCATGGTCAGCGCATCGAGGCTGTCGTCCAGCTGCACCACACCGCCGCTGAAGGTGCACTGCAGGTCGTGGGGCTGGGCCGGGTAGTGGATTTCGGCGAAGCGCCTGCGGATTTCGTCCAGCACCTTGTGCGCGGCCTCGAGCCCGGTGCCGGGCATGACGATGGCGAATTCCTCGCCGCCGTAGCGGCCGATGAAGTCGGTCTTGCGCAGGCGTTGCTTGAGGAACAGCGCCAGGCTCTTGATCACCCGGTCGCCCATGGGGTGCCCGTGGCGGTCGTTGATCTTCTTGAAATGGTCGATGTCGAGCATGGCGAAACTCAATGGCTGCGCTTCGCGGCGGGCGCGGAAACTGCAGTCTTCGAGCAGTTGCAGGATATGGGTGTGGTTATACAGCCCGGTAAGGCTGTCGCGGACCATCCGCGCCTTGAGGTGGCGGGCGCGGGCGGCGCGGTTGCGCACGGTGGTCACCAGGTGCCGCGAGCGGATCGGCTTGGTGAGAAAGTCGTCGCCGCCTTCGCTCATGGCATCGAGCTGCTTGTCCAGGTCGTCCTCGGCCGACAGGTAGATGATCGGCACGCTGACATAGCGATCGTTGTGGCGGATCACCTTGGCCAGCTCCGGACCCGTGCACTCGGGCATGTACAGGTCGAGAATGATCAGGTCGGGCTGGAAGTCGGCCAGCTCGCTCATGGTGCGGATCGGCTCGGTCAGGGTGCGGGTAATGATCCCGGCGCCGTTGAGCAGGCGTTCGGTGTGCAGGGCCTGGGCGCGGGAGTCGTCGATCACCAGCACGCGGAACGGGTCGTACTGGGTGGCGCTGGTCAGCAGTTCGAGCTTCTCCAGCAGGCTCGAGGCGTCCAGGGTGCCGGTGAGAAACTCCTGGCCGCCGGCGCGCACGGCGGCCAGGCGGGTCGGGGTGTCGGTTTCGTGCAGGCTGAAGAACAGCAGCGGTACCGGCTGTTCCAGCCCCCGCTGGGCCTGGGCCGCCAGTTGCAGGCCGATGCCGGGGCCGGTGAAGTCGACATCCATGACGATGGCCGAAGGCAGGCGTTCGCTCATCGAAGCCTGGAATGCGTCGGCGCTGAACAGCGCCTGCACCGTCAGGCCGAAGAACTCCAACTGCTGGGCCAGGCGCTCGGCGCGGTCGTGGTCCTGCAGGACGATGTACACCGGCTTGCGCAGCGGTGGCAGGGGCACGTTGTCGAGCTGGTCGCCCTTGCGCAGGCCGGTGCGCGAGAGACGCTGCATCAGGCGGTTGAGCTCGCTGATCAGTTCAGAGTTGAGCCGGGCACTGTTGGCCTCGATGGCGCGCAAGGTCTGGCCGATGGCCGTCGACAGGCTGCGGTGCTCGGGCTGCTCGAACCGCTCGGCATAGCGCTGCAGGCGTAGATTGGCTTCGCACAGCTCGCCCAGGTCGCCGCTGGACCATTGGCCGCGCTGCAGGCGCTGCCAGATCTCGAGCATCTGCCGGGCCTGGTGGATCACCCGCTGGGCAAAGTGCTGCTTGAGGCGTTCGTGGCTCGGCTCGGCTGGCTGGGTCATGTCCTGACTACTTATAGGTGGGCGGGGCGCAGGTTCAATGATGGCTCTATGCTAGCACCGCTTTTCCGACAAGCGAGTGCCTCGGGTCAACAAAGTGTTCAAGGCCCGTTATTCAGTTGCCGACCCGTTGGTCGCTTATACGAATGGCGGTGTCTGCTTTATAGTGCTGCCACCTGGGTTTGTCGTGGCACCCTGGCCGAGGCCTGCGGTCCAAGCCCTGAACCGTTCGTGACTGATTAAGGACACTGCCATGCTGGATTGGAAAAACCGTGAGGCCAAGGCCGAGCCCCGTGAGCGGGTCGATACCCGTGGCGCCGCCACCCGTAGCTACCTTGGCGGCTTGTGGAGCCGCGCCCTGGGCACGCTGATCGGCCTTTACCTGCTGGTGTGCATTGGCCTGGGCTGGTACTGGAGCCAGGAGCCGGATCTGTTCCCGGTGCAGCAGAACGCCCAGGCTGCCGCCGAGCGCAACGGCCAGCAGATGGTGGTCGGCTACACCACCGTCGAGACCCTCAAGACCGTGGCCGGAACCCTGCTCGACAAGCCGGGCGGCTACATTTCCAATGACCGCTTCCCGCCAGGGCTGTGGATGGACAACATGCCGAGCTGGGAATACGGCGTGCTGGTCCAGGTGCGCGACCTGTCCCGCGCCCTGCGCAAGGACTTCGCCCGCTCCCAGTCGCAATCGACCGAGGACGCCGACCTGGCCAAGGCCGAGCCGCGCTTCAACTTCGACAACAAGAGCTGGATCCTGCCGTCGAGCGAGTCGGAGTTCGAGGAGGGCATCAAGTCGCTGAACCGTTACCAGACCCGTCTGGCCAAGGGCGACCAGGGCGCGATCTTCTACACCCGCGCCGACAACCTGAACAACTGGCTGGGCGATGTCGCCACCCGTCTGGGCTCGCTGTCGCAGCGCCTGTCGGCCAGCGTAGGCCGGGTCAAGCTGAACAACACCCTGAAGACCGAGACCGTGGCCCCGGGCCAGGCGCCGCAGGTCGACGAGGAAGTGGTCGAGACTCCGTGGCTGCAGATCGACAACGTGTTCTACGAGGCCCGTGGCCAGGCCTGGGCGTTGTCGCACCTGCTGCGCGCCATCGAGGTGGACTTTGCCGACGTGCTGGCGAAAAAGAACGCCACGGTCAGCGTGCGGCAGATCATCCGCGAGCTGGAAGCCTCGCAGGAAGCGCTGTGGAGCCCGATGGTGCTCAATGGCAGCGGCTTTGGCATGTGGGCCAACCACTCGCTGGTGATGGCCAACTACATTTCCCGAGCCAACGCCGCGGTCATCGACCTGCGCCAACTGCTGTCCCAGGGCTGAGATGCCGGTCAATCCTGCCGAGGTCGCGCACCGCGCGGCCTCCGACGCCGAGCTGGTGGCCTGGGTCGACGAGCATGATCAACTGCTCGGCGCCCTGCCACGGGCCGAGCTGCGCGAGCGAGGCCTGATCGGGCGCTGCACCTTCATCTTGCTGTTCAACGGCGCGGGCGAGCTGTGCGTGCACCGTCGGACCCTGAGCAAGGCGCTGTATCCCGGTTACTGGGACGTGGCGGCGGGGGGCATGGTCGGGGTGCAGGAGTCCTACGCCGATTCGGCGGCGAGGGAGCTTGCCGAGGAACTGGGGGTGAGCGGTGTCGAGCTGCGCTTCCACGAGACGTTCTACTTCGAGCAGCCGGGCAACCGCTTGTGGTGCGCGGTGTATTCGGCGGTGTGGGACGGGCCGTTGCGCTTGCAGCCCGAGGAGGTTATCGAGGCGCGGTTCATCAGTTTGCAGATAATCGAGCAAGAGAGCGTGAAGAAACCGTATTGCCCGGACTCGCTGGTGGCGTTGCAGCGGTACAGGAACAGTCTGATTTAGCGGTGTTGCCTCTTGGGGCGCTTTGCGCCCCTTTCGCGACACAAGGCCGCTCCTACAGGGGATCGCGTTCTCCTGTAGGAGCGGCCTTGTGTCGCGAAAGGGCTGCGCAGCAGCCCCAAGCATCTGAAGGTCGCAAAACTTTCGTAAAATGGCGCAATCCTGTACTTAGCAACAGCCAGATTTATCGTTACACTGCGCGCCCTTTTCGGGCTGTCGCATGACCTTGCGGCAGTAGCGCCGCCCCTGCCAGAGTGGGGCTTCGCGGTCGGCTCCCGCCGACCAGTTTTTTGTCCTCGGCACAGAGGAACAAAAGTGGCCAAGAAAGCTTCTTCCTTCGCCGCCCTTGGCGGTCTCGTATATTCCACCGATGCCGGTCGGCACTGTCCCGACTGTGGCCAGCCGGTGGACGCCTGCATCTGCAAGCAGCAGGTCATCCCCGAAGGCGATGGCATTGCCCGTGTGCGTCGTGAAAGCAAAGGTCGCGGCGGCAAGACCGTGACCACCATCACCGGCGTGCCGCTGCCCCTCGAACAGCTCAAGGAGCTCGCCAGCACGCTCAAGCGTCGTTGCGGCACCGGCGGCGCGCTCAAGGACGGGGTCATCGAGATTCAGGGCGACCACGTCGAACTGTTGCTCGGCGAGCTGATCAAACAGGGCTTCAAGGCGAAAAAATCCGGCGGCTGAGGCTGTCGTGCGACTTTTCGCCCAGCGCTTTCTAAACTCGATGCCGTGGCCAGGGTCTATCCGGGGGCACGGACGATTCGTCATTTTCAGCTTCTACACTGCGCCCGCCACCTGACGGGGCAGTGTCTTGGACTTATCTATAGGGGACTTGAATGTCCGTACGACGCACACGCAAAGACGATGGTAGCCAATGGACCGTGGCCGACAGCCGCAGTGTTTATGGCATCCGCCATTGGGGCGCTGGTTATTTCGCCATCAATGAAGCCGGGCGCGTCGAAGTGCGCCCCAACGGCCCGGACAGCGCGCCGATCGACCTGTTCGAGCAAGTCCAGGAGCTGCGCCAGAGCGGCCTGTCGCTGCCGCTGCTGGTTCGTTTCCCGGACATCCTGCAGGACCGCGTGCGCCAGCTGACCGGCGCCTTCGATGCCAACATCGCGCGCCTGGAGTACCAGAATCAGTACACCGCGCTGTACCCGATCAAGGTCAACCAGCAGGAGGCGGTGGTCGAGAACATCATCGCCACCCAGAACGTCTCCATCGGCCTGGAAGCCGGCTCCAAGCCCGAGCTGCTGGCGGTGCTGGCGCTGGCGCCGAAGGGCGGCACCATCGTCTGCAACGGTTACAAGGACCGCGAGTTCATTCGCCTGGCGCTGATGGGCCAGAAGCTCGGTCACAACGTGTTCATCGTCATCGAGAAGGAATCCGAGGTCGCCCTGGTGATCGAGGAAGCCGCGGAGCTGAAGGTCAAGCCACAGGTCGGCCTGCGCGTGCGCCTGTCGTCGCTGGCCTCGAGCAAGTGGGCCGACACCGGCGGCGAGAAGTCCAAGTTCGGCCTGTCCGCCGCCCAGCTGATCTCGGTGGTGCAGCGCTTCCGTGATGCGGGCCTGGACCAGGGCATCCGCCTGCTGCACTTCCACATGGGCTCGCAGATCGCCAACCTGGCCGACTACCAGCACGGTTTCAAGGAAGCCATCCGCTACTACGGCGAACTGCGCGCGCTGGGCCTGCCAGTCGATCACATCGACGTCGGCGGCGGCCTGGGCGTTGACTACGACGGTACCCATTCGCGCAACGCCAGCTCGATCAACTACGACATGGACGACTACGCCGGCGTGGTGGTCGGGATGCTCAAGGAGTTCTGCGACGCGCAGGGCCTGCCGCACCCGCACATCTTCTCCGAGAGCGGCCGCTCGCTGACCGCGCACCACGCCATGCTGGTGATCCAGGTGACCGACGTCGAAAGCCACAACGACGAGATGCCGACCATCGAGAACAAGGAGTCGCTGCCCGAGACCGTGCAGTGGCTGGCCGACCTGCTCGGCCCCACCGACATCGAGATGGTCACCGAGACCTACTGGCGCGCCACCCACTACATGGGCGACGTGGCCGCGCAGTATGCCGACGGTAAGCTGACCCTGGCCGAAAAAGCCCTGGCCGAGCAGTGCTACTTCGCCGTGTGCCGTCGCCTGCACAACTCGCTCAAGGCCCGCCAGCGCTCGCACCGCCAGGTGCTGGACGAGCTGAACGACAAGCTGGCCGACAAGTACATCTGCAACTTCTCGGTGTTCCAGAGCCTGCCGGACACCTGGGCCATCGGCCAGGTGCTGCCGATCATCCCGCTGCACCGCCTGGACGAAGAGCCGCTGCGCCGCGCCGTGCTGCAGGACCTGACCTGCGACTCCGACGGCAAGATCAACCAGTACGTCGACGAGCAGAGCATCGAGACCAGCATGCCGGTGCACGCGGTCAAGGAAGGCGAGGACTACCTGCTGGGCGTGTTCCTGGTGGGCGCGTACCAGGAAATCCTCGGCGACATGCACAACCTGTTCGGTGACACCGACTCGGTGAACATCTACCAGAACGCCGACGGCAGCGTGTACCACGCCGGCATCGAGACCCACGACACCATCGAGGACATGCTGCGCTACGTGCACCTGTCGCCGGAGGAGTTGATGACCCACTACCGCGACAAGGTGGCCAGCGCCCGGATCAGCGCGCGCGAGCGCACGCAGTTCCTTGATGCGCTGCGCTTGGGCTTGACCCGGTCTTCGTACCTGTCTTCGTAATCCCCGGGGCCGCTTTGCGGCCCATCGCGACACAAGGCCGCTCCTACAGGCGATCGCGCAATAATTGCCATACGCGATCCCCCTGTAGGAGCGGCCTTGTGTCGCGATCTGAGGGCGCAGCCCTCACCGCGTCATACCCGGTAATGATCCGCTTACGCCATCCCTCATCGAGACACCTATCCTGCGAATGCAATGTTCAAAGGAAGTCGACATGGACCGTCACGGCAATCATCGCCTGCGCCAAGGGCGCTTTTCAGAGTCAGGCAGGCTTTATCTGCTAACTACCGCTACCCGCCAGCGTAGCCCACTGTTTCAGAATCTTTGGTTTGCGCGAGCGGCCATCCATCAATTGCGTCTGAATGATCATGAAGGTAGCTGCCGTACATTGGCTTGGGTTCTGATGCCAGACCATCTGCACTGGTTGATCGAGCTTGGGCCTACCAGCCTCGACAAACTCATGTGTGCCTTCAAGTCGCGAAGCAGCTGTGCTCTTTACCGTAAAGGTGCCGAGCGACAGCACATCTGGCAGCCTGGATTTTACGACCGGGCATTGCGCAAGGACGAGGATGTCAGGGCTGCTGCCCGTTACATCATCGCCAACCCGATTCGGGCTGGACTGGTTAGACGAGCCGGCGAGTACCCACATTGGGATTGTGTGTGGCTGTGAGCCCGCAGGTGAGGGCTTCGCCCTCATTTCGCGACACAAGGCCGCTCCTACAGGCGATCGCGCAATAATTGCCATACGCGATCCCCCTGTAGGAGCGGCCTTGTGTCGCGAAGGGCCGCGCAGCGGCCCCGGCGTCACTGAATCCAGCGCTGCTTCTTCTGCAACCGCCACCCCACCCATCCCAGCGTCACCGCCCGCAGCGCCATGAACAGCAAAAAGGCCAGCCACAACCCATGGTTGCCCAACCCGCTCAACCCCAGCGCAAAGGGCAGGGCGATCAGCACCGACACCAGCATCGCATTGCGCATCTCCCGCGCCCGCGTGGCGCCGATGAACAGCCCATCGAGCAGATAACTCCACACCGCCACCAATGGCAGCACCGCCAGATACGGCAGGAACGGATATGCCGCCTCGCGCACGCTGGCGATGTCGGTCTGCAGGTCGATGAACAGGTGACCACCCAGCACGAACAGCACCGCGAACCCCAGGCTGACGATCAGCGACCAGCCACAGGCCACCACCAGCGCTCGTTTCAGGGTACGGCGATCACGGGCGCCGATGGCATGCCCGCACAGTGCCTCGACCGCATGCGCCAGGCCATCGAGGGCATAGGCGGTGAGCATCAGCCCGTTGAGCAGCAGGGCATTGGCCGCCACCGTCGCCTCGCCCAACCGCGCGCCTTGCACGGTCAGCAGCAGGAACACCAGCTGCAGCGCCAGGCTGCGCAGGAAGATATCGCGGTTCACCGCCAGCAAGGGTCGCCAGGCCTGCCAGCGCTTCAGCACGGCCCAGGCGATGTGCCCGGGATAGGCGCGCAGCGCCGGGCGGGTGAGGGCCAGGCCGAGCAGGGCGGCGCTCCATTCGGCGATCACCGAGGCCCGCGCCGAGCCGACCACGCCCCAGTCCAGGCCGAGCACGAACCACAGGTTCAAGGCGATGTTCAGCAGGTTGGTGGTCAGCAGGATCGCCAGCGGCGCCCGGGCGTTCTGCGTGCCGAGGAACCAGCCGACCAGGGCGTAGCTGGCCAGCGCCGCCGGCAGGCCGAGCAGGCGCGTGTGGAAGAACGCCTCGGTGGAGGCATGCAGTGCCTCGCTGGGCTGCATCGCGTGCAGCGCCAGCTGGCTGAAGGGCAGGGCGAGCAGGCCGATCAGCAGAGCGAAGGCCAGTGCCAGCAACAGCCCCTGCACCAGCACCTGACGCAGCGCGGCGCCGTCGGCGCGGCCGGCCGCCTGGGCGGCGAAACCGGTGGAGCCCATGCGCAGGAAGCCCATCAGCCCAACCATGAAGGTGAACAGCGTGGCGCCCACCGCCACCGCGCCCAGCTGGTGAGCGTGGGGCAGGTGGCCGATCACCGTGCTGTCGACCAGCGCCACCAGCGGCACCGAGATGTTGGACAGGATCATCGGCGCGGCCAGGGCCCAGACCTTGTGGTGGGTGGGGCGGTCGCGCCAGGCGGTGGACAGTGAAGACATGCGGGCTCCAGCGGGGATGCAAATTGGGCCATCGCGGGGCAAGCCCGCTCCCACGCAAGTGCACTTCATCACGTGGGAGCGGGCTTGCCCCGCGATGGTCGAACGGATTGTACCGCCCCGGCAACCAATCGGCGCGAACACGGTCTCACTTGCCGCGCATCGCCAGGTAAGCCCCTCGGCGTTGCGCTATAGTTGCCCCCCTCACGTACACGCTGCCGAAGAGTTCTCTCTCAATGCTCAACAAAGGATTGTTGCTGGCCTGCGCGCTGGCCCTGCTCAGTGCCTGTGACTCGTCCACGCCGGACAAGCCATCGGCCCCCGCCGACGCCGCCACCGCCGTCGCGCCCGCCGAAACCAAGGCAGCCAAGCGTGAAGACCCGGCGCTGCTCGCCAAGCGCTACGCCGGCCGCGAGCTGACCGTGCTGGACGTCTCGGAAGTCCAGCTCGACGGCGCCAGCACCCTGTCGGTCAGCGTCTCCGCGCCGCTGGACGCCAACCAGGACTTCGCCGCCAAGCTGCACCTGGTCGACACCGTCAAGGGCAAGGTCGACGGTGCCTGGGAGCTCTCCGACAACCAGATGGAGCTGCGCCTGCGCCACCTGGAGCCGCAGCGCAAGATGGTCCTGACCATCGACAAGGGCCTGCTCTCGGTCAACGGCAATCAGCTTGAGGCCGAATCGGTCAGCCGCTTCGAGACCCGCGACATGCAGCCCACCGTGGGCTTCGCCAGCCGTGGTTCGCTGCTGCCCACGCGCCTGGCCGAAGGCCTGCCGGTGATCGCGCTGAACGTCGACAAGGTCGATGTCGAGTTCTTCCGCATCAAGCCGGACATGCTCTCCAGCTTCCTGGTCAACTGGGGCCGCAACTCAAGCCTCTACTACTACCAGTCCAAGGAAACCCTGGAGATGGCCGAGCTGGTCTACAGCGGCCGCTTCGACCTCAACCCCGCGCGCAACACCCGCGAGACCGTGCTGCTGCCGATCGCCGGGATCAAGCCGCTGCAGGAGCCGGGCGTGTACCTGGCGGTGATGCGCGCCTCGGGTACCTATGACTATTCGCAGCCGGCGACCCTGTTCACCCTGAGCGACATCGGCGTTTCCGCCCACCGTTACCGCGACCGCCTGGACGTGTTCAGCCAGGCCCTGGAAGGCGGCAAGGCGCTCAAGGACGTCACCCTCGAACTGCACGACGACAAAGGCAAGTTGCTGGCCCAGGCCAAGACCGATGGCGACGGCCATGCCCAGCTGCCGATCACCGCCAAGGCCGACACCCTGATCGCCACCCAGGGCGTGAACACCACCCTGCTGCGCCTGAACACCGCCGCCCTGGACCTGGCCGAGTTCGACATCACCGGCCCCCAGGCCAACCCGCTGCAGTTCTTCATCTTCGGCCCGCGCGACCTGTATCGCCCGGGCGAGACCGTGCTGCTCAACGGCCTGCTGCGCGATCAGGACGGCAAGCCGGTCAAGGCCCAGCCGGTGAATGTGGAAGTGCGCCGCCCGGACGAGCAGGTCAGCCGCAAGTTCGTCTGGGAGGCCGACCAGAACGGCCTGTTCCAGTACCAGCTGCAACTGGCCAGCGAGGCCCCGACCGGCCGCTGGCAACTGCTGCTGGACCTGGGTGGTGGGCGCAAGCAGGTCTACGAATTCCTCGTCGAGGACTTCCTCCCCGAACGCCTGGCGCTGGAACTCAAGGGCAGCAGCACGCCGCTGGCGCCGGAGGAGACCGCCACCATCCAGGTCAATGGACGTTACCTCTACGGCGCGCCGGCCGCCGGCAACCGCCTCAGCGGCCAGGCCTACGTGCGCCCGCTGCGTGAAGCGGTCAAGGCGCTGCCGGGCTACCAGTTCGGCGCGGTCACCGAGACCGACCTGAACCAGGACCTGGAGCTGGACGAAGTCACCCTCGATCAGAACGGCAAGGCCCGCATCGATATCGAAAGCCGCTGGGCCGAGGCCCGTTCGCCGCTGCAACTGACCGTGCAGGCCAGCCTGCAGGAGTCCGGCGGCCGGCCGATCACCCGGCGCCTGGAGCAGCCGATCTGGCCTGCCGAACGCCTGCCGGGCCTGCGCGGCCTGTTCGATGGCGAAGAGACCGACGGCGATGGTCCGGTGGAATTCGAGTTCCTGGTGGCCGACCGCGACGGCAACAAGCTCGCCGCCGACAACCTGAAGGTGCGCCTGATTCGCGAGCGCCGCGACTACTACTGGAACTACTCGCAGAGCGACGGCTGGAGCTACAACTACAACGAGAAATTCCTCACCCAGGCCGAGGAGACCGTCAGCGTGAAGGCCGGCTCCACCGCCAAGCTGAACTTCCAGGTGGAGTGGGGCCCGTACCGCGTCGAGGTGGAAGACCCGCAGACCGGCCTGGTTTCCAGCGCGCGCTTCTGGGCCGGCTACCGCGCCCAGGACAACGCCGAAGGCGGCGCCGTGCGCCCCGACCAGGTCAAGATCGCCCTGGACAAGCCAGCCTACAAGGAAGGCGGCACCGCCAAGGTCACCGTCACCCCGCCGGCCGCCGGCAGCGGCTACCTGATGATCGAGTCCGCCGATGGCCCGTTGTGGTGGCAGGAGATCGAGGTGCCCGCCGAAGGCAAGACCTTCGATGTCGAGCTGGACAAGCAGTGGGCGCGCCACGACCTGTACATCAGCGCCCTGGTGATCCGCCCGGGCGAGCGCAAGGCCAATGCCACGCCGAAACGCGCCGTGGGCGTGCTGCACCTGCCTCTGGACCGCGCCGAGCGCAAGCTGGCCGTGTCGCTGCAGGCGCCGGAGAAGATGCGACCCAAGCAGCCGCTGACGGTCAAGCTCAAGGCGGTCAACGCCGACGGCAGCGTGCCGAAGCAGGTGCATGTGCTGCTATCCGCAGTCGACGTGGGCATCCTCAACATCACCGACTTCAAGACCCCCGACCCGTTCGCCAGCCTGTTCGGTCGCAAGGCCTATGGCGCCGACCAGCTGGACATCTATGGCCAGCTGATCGAAGCCGGCCAGGGCCGCCTGGCCAGCCTGGCCTTCGGTGGCGACGCCGCCATGGCCAAGGGCGGCAAGCGCCCGAACACCACGGTGACCATCGTTGCCCAGCAGAGCCTGCCGGTGACCCTCGACGAGAAAGGCGAAGGCCAGGCCACGGTCGATATTCCCGACTTCAACGGCGAGCTGCGGCTGATGGCCCAAGCCTGGACCGAGGAACACTTCGGCATGGCCGAAGGCAAGACCGTGGTCGCCGCGCCGCTGATCGCCGAACTGTCCGCGCCGCGCTTCCTGGCCGGTGGCGACCGCACCAGCCTGGCGCTGGACCTGGCCAACCTCTCCGGTCGCGCCCAGCAACTGACCGTGCAGCTGGCTGCCGAAGGGCAGTTGAGCCTGGCCGCTGGCGCGTCGCAAACCGTTGCCCTCGCCGAAGGCCAGCGCACCACGCTGATGATCCCGGTGCAGGCCCAGGGCGGCCTTGGCCAGGGCAAGGTGCGCGTGCAGGTCAATGGCCTGCAACTGCCGGGCGAGCCAGCCAACACCTTCGAGCGTGAGTGGACCTTGGGCGTGCGTCCGGCCTACCCGGCGATGCTCAAGCACTACCGCGTGGCCCTCAAGGACCAGCCCTGGAGCCTGCCGGACAGCGACCTGGCCGAGTTCGAAGCGGCGGGCCTTGAAGCCAGCCTGGCGCTGTCGAGCCGCCCGCCGCTGAACCTGGCCGAGCAGATCCGCGCCCTGGAAGCCTACCCTTACGGCTGCCTGGAGCAGACCACCAGTGGCCTGTACCCATCGCTGTACGCTGATGCCGACAGCCTCAAGCGCCTGGGCATCAAGGGCGAACCTGCCGATGTGCGCAAGCGCAAGATCGAGATGGGCATCGAACACCTGCTGGGCATGCAGCGCTACAACGGCAGCTTCGGCCTGTGGAGCTCGGACAGCGAGGAAGAGTATTGGCTGACCGCCTACGTCACCGACTTCCTGCTGCGTGCCCGCGAGCAAGGTTACGGCGTACCGGCCGAAGCGCTGAAGAAGGCCAGCGAGCGCCTGCTGCGCTATGTGCAGGAGCGCAACCTGATCGAAGTCGACTACAGCCAGAACGCCGACCACACCCGCTTCGCCGTGCAGGCCTATGCCGGCCTGGTGCTGGCGCGCAGCCAACAGGCGCCGCTGGGCGCCCTGCGCAGCCTGTTCGAGCGCCGTGCCGACGCCCGCTCCGGCCTGCCGCTGGTGCAGCTGGCGGTGGCGCTGGACAAGATGGGTGACAAACAGCGTTCGCAGCAGGCGCTGCAGGCGGGCCTGTCTGTCACGCGGGGCAAAGGCTGGATGGCCGACTACGGCAGCGCCCTGCGTGACCAGGCGCTGATCCTGGCCCTGCTGCAGGAGAACAACCTGGCCGGCAACCAGGTCGACCAGCGTCTGTTCGGCCTGTCCGACGAGCTGGCCGCCAACCGCTGGCTGTCCACCCAGGAGCGCAACGCGCTGTTCCTCGCCGGCCGTGGCCTGCTGGGCAAGCCGGAAGGCAACTGGAAAGCCCGCCTGGACAGCGCCGGTGAAGTGCGCGAGTTCGACAACAACGACTCGGGCATGAAACTCGAAGGCCCGCTGCTGGCCTCGCCGCTGAGCATTCAGAACCAGGGCGGCGACACCCTGTACCAGCAGTTGACCCTGTCCGGTTACCCGCGTCAGGCCCCGGCCGCCAGCGGCAACGGCATGGAGATCCGTCGCGAGTATCTGGGCATGAACGGCCAGGCGCTGGATGTGCGCAACCTGCGCAGCGGCGACCTGGTGCTGGTGCACCTGGCGCTCAAGGCCCAGGACCAGGTGCCGGACGCCCTGGTGGTGGACTTGCTGCCGGCGGGCCTGGAGCTGGAGAACCAGAACCTGGCGCAGAGCGCTGCCAGCCTGGACAACGCCAGCAGCGCGGTGAAGCAGTGGCGCGAGTCGATGCAGAACGCCAGCGTGGTGCACCAGGAGTACCGCGACGACCGCTACGTGGCGGCGCTCAAGCTCGACAGCTACGGCACCACCCACCTGCTGTACCTGGCCCGTGCGGTGACCCCGGGCAGCTACCGCATCCCGCCGCCGCAGGTGGAGTCGATGTACCGGCCGAACCTGCAGGCGATCGGCGACAGCCAGGGGGAGATGGTGGTGCGCGCCCGCTGAGTTCACGCGCCCCCTGTAGGAGCGGCCTTGTGTCGCGAAAGGGCCGCGTAGCGGCCCCCGATCTTGACGCCAACGCGAGAATCGCCGGGGCTGCTACGCAGCCCTTTCGCGACACAAGGCCGCTCCTACACCGGGCTGTGCAAGGCTTTCAGTGCACCACCCAACTCAACACCCACAACCCCAGCAACGCCCAGATGATCCCGAGGACGATCGACGCCCGCATGAACGCGCGGATCGCCGAGTACAGCAGCATCAGGCCGACGATCAGCGCCAGGATGCTGACCAGCGAGGTGTCCATGCCCAGCGTGCGCGCCAGGCCATCGATGAAATTGCCACCGGCGTTGGCCAGCAGGTTGAACAACCCGCCCAGGCCGTCGACGATGAAACGGATCACCGAACCCAGTACCTGGCCCAGCCACTCGAAAAAACCTTCTACATGCATAGTCGCTTCCTGATCAACGAATCGGCGATTCCCAGCCTTTGGCCATGCTCCGGCCCGGTCGGTTCCCGATGCCAAGCTTAGCGCGCCCGCGTCTGTTCAAGCTGCTGCGGCGTACCGCCATCACCATGACGGCGATCCTGGCCCTGCTGTGGCTGGCCGACCGGATCTGGCCATTGCCCATGCCGGGCGACGATCTGGCGCGGGTGGTGCTGGCCGAGGACGGCACGCCGCTGTGGCGCTTCGCCGACGCCGACGGCGTGTGGCGCTACCCGGTCAGTCCGGACGAGGTTTCGCCGCTCTACCTCGAAGCCTTGCTCGCCTACGAGGACCGCTGGTTCTATCAGCATCCGGGCGTGAACCCCATGGCCCTGGTCCGGGCAGCGTGGCTCAACCTGCGCGGGGGACGGGTGGTGTCTGGCGGCAGTACCCTGTCGATGCAGGTGGCGCGACTGCTCGACCCGCACGACCGTACCCTGGCCGGCAAGCTGCGCCAGCTGTGGCGTACGGCGCAGCTGGAGTGGCACCTGTCCAAGGCCGAGATCCTGCAGCTGTATCTCAACCGGGCGCCGTTCGGCGGCACCTTGCAGGGCGTGGCCGCGGCCAGCTGGGCCTACCTGGGCAAGTCGCCGAAGCACCTGACCCCGGCCGAGGCCGCGCTGCTCGCCGTGCTGCCCCAGGCGCCGAGCCGCCTGCGCCCGGACCGCCATCCCGAGCGTGCCCAGCGCGCCCGGGACAAGGTGCTACAACGCCTGGCCGAGTACCAGGTGTGGCCGGCCCAACGCATCGACGAGGCCCGCGAAGAGCCGCTGCTGCTGGCGCCACGCCAAGAGCCGGCGCTGGCGCCCTTGCTGGCGCGGCGGCTGAACACGCCAGGCAGCCCACCGCTGATCCGCACCACCCTCGACGCCGCCCTGCAACGGCGCCTCGAAGACCTGCTGATGGGCTGGCGTGCCCGCCTGCCCGAACGCACCTCAGCGGCGCTGCTGGTGGTGGAGACCCAGAGCATGGCGGTGCGCGCCTATCTCGGCTCCATCGACCTGGGCGACGAGCGCCGCTTCGGCCACGTGGACATGATCCACGCCCTGCGCTCGCCCGGCTCTACCCTCAAGCCGTTCCTCTACGCCATGGCCATGGACGACGGCCTGATCCACTCCGAATCGCTGCTGCAGGATGTGCCCCGGCGCTATGGCGACTACCGCCCCGGCAACTTCTCCATGGGCTTCAGCGGCCCGGTGTCGGCCAGCTCGGCGCTGGCGCTGTCGCTCAACCTGCCGGCGGTGCAATTGCTCGAGGCCTATGGCCCGAAACGCTTCGCCGCGCAGATGCGCATGGGTGGCATGCCGCTGGTGCTGCCGCCGCTGGCCGAGCCGAACCTGTCGTTGATCCTCGGCGGCGCGGGCAGCCGGCTGGAGGACCTGGTCGGTGGTTATGCGGCGTTCGGTCGTGGCGGCAACAGCGCGAAGATTCGCCTGCAGCCCCAGGACCCGCTGGTGGAGCGCCGCCTGCTGTCGCCGGGCTCGGCGTGGATCACCCGGCGCATTCTCAGCGGCCTGGCCCGCCCGGACCGCGATCCCCACGCCGAACTGGTGCAGCGCCCGCAGCTGGCGTGGAAGACCGGTACCAGCTACGGCTTTCGCGATGCCTGGTCGGTGGGGGTTGGCCCGCGCTACCTGATCGGCGTGTGGATCGGCCGCCCCGATGGCACCCCGGTGCCGGGCCAGTTCGGCCTGGCCTCGGCGGCGCCGCTGATGCTGCAGGTGCATGATCTGCTGAGCAATCGCGACAGCCAGCGCGGCATCGAGGTGCCGGTCGAGCCGGTGCCGGCGTCGGTGGGTGTGGCGGCGATCTGTTGGCCGTTGGGCCAGCCGATGAACCGCCAGGACGCCAACTGCCGCCGCCAGCGTTTCGCCTGGACCCTGGACGGCACCACCCCGCCGACCTTGCTGGCGGCCGACCAGCCTCTGGGGCTGGGTTTGCGCGAGACGGCGTGGCTCAACGACCAGGGGCTGCGTGTCGATGCCGGGTGCCCCGGGGCCAAGGCCCATGATGTCGCCTTGTGGCCGGCCCCGCTGGAACCCTGGCTGCCACGGGCCGAGCGCCGTGCTGCGCGGCTGCCCGCGGTGGATCCGGCCTGCCCGCCACAGCTGGTGGCCAGCGCGCCGCCGCTGTCGATCGTCGGCGTGCGCGCCGGCGACAACCTGCGCCGCCCGGCCACCAGCCACGAGCCGTTGCAGCTGCGGGTGTCGGCCTTGGGCGGCGCGGGGCGACGCTGGTGGTTCCTCAATGGCCAGCCGCTGGGCGAAACCCAGGGCCAGGACAGTCTGCCGGTACGATTCGAACAGGCCGGCAGCATCGAGTTGAGCGCGCTGGATGAAAGCGGCGAGACAGCACGGGTGGCGTTTCAGGTCAGCGAGTGAGTCGAGCTCGCACGCTCTCGAACGCCGAGGCGCCTGCTTCGCGGGTAAACCCGCTCCCACAGGTTCACCTATGCCTCGAGGCCTGCGCCATACCTGTGGGAGCGGGTTTACCCGCGAAAGGGCCCGAGCTGGCATCTGCGAGGGAGTGAGGGTTGTGGGGTGGATCGGGGACAATCTTCAGCATGATGAGTCCTCAATTTGAGATGGAACCATCACCGTTCGCTGTCAAACAAAGGGTGGCAGCTGTACGTGGGTTGACAGACCGGTCAAATAGAGGAAACCCGGCGCACCCGAAGATGCCCCACGCACAGCCGCCATTGCGGAATAGCCATGCGTGCGTATTTGAGTCGGCCTGTCAAAGCCGGTCGCTGATTGCAGCGACTGCCCGAGACTAGAGGCCAACCCAGAGCACCGCAATGGCTTGAAAGGGCTTGGGAGTATGTTTGGGAGATGGACTACAGGGAATGGGAAAAGTCATATAAATCGGCGATCTGTTCGAGGTTGCTGGGGCTGCTTTGCAGCCCTTTCGCGACACAAGGCCGCTCCTACAGACGATCGCGTTCCCCTGTAGGAGCGGCCTTGTGTCGCGAAAGGGGCGCGCAGCGGCCCCAGCATTCTGTCAGCCACCCGTACTAATAATTTATGAATATTCCTTTCGGAACTTCACGTTATCGATTAAGCAAAATCATCATAAAATCATGGACTTATCATCGGTCACAGCCCTCTCCCACAGGTACTAACACCAAGTTGTAATCTACCCGTCTCGCCCCCCTCGGCTTTCACTTCTGGTTGCAAGCACAATAACCAGCAGCGGGAGTCTTTCCATGAACACTCAAGCGTGGGTCAAGACAGCAACGGCGCTGACGATGATCATGTCCCTGGGCCTTGCCGGTTGCAGCAGTGGCGGTGGCGGACATCACAGCGAGGTCGACGGCTCCTCGGCCGGTGGTAGTGCCGGCGCGGGTGCCGGAGGCTCGGACGGAACCGGAGGCACAGGTGGCACTGGCGGTACGGGCGGTGGCTCCACGCCGGGCGATGGCAGTGCGGGTACCGGTGGCGGCACTGGCGGTGGAGGTACAGGCGGCGGCACCACGCCCGGTGGCGGCGATGGCGGCACGGGTGGCGGCACGACGCCCAGCACCCTGGTCACTGGCCAAGTGGTCGATCAGTTGGGTAACACGGTATCCGGCGTCGGTGGCGGGGTGAGCAATCTCGGCCAGGCGATCGGCTCGCTGCCCATCGCCGGCGATACATCGCTCACCGGCGGCGTGGGCGCGCTGGTGTCCTCCACCGGCGACGCGGTGAACACTGTCGGCAGCGGCCTGAGCGATGGGCTGGGGCAGCTTGGCACCGGCAACAATGCGCTGGGCACCACCGTCGGCGTGGTCGGCGCGGCCACCGCCGACCTGGGCACTGGTGTCTCCGGCCTGGGCCAGGGCGTGACCGGGCTGGCCAGCAATGGCCCGGTCGAACAGGTGCCGGTGGTCAACCAGCTGGTCGCCGGGGCCGGGCAGGGCGTCGATCGGGTCGGCCAGGCCGTGACCATGCTCGGCAACACGCTCTCGCCGATCGGCACCAGCGGCCCGCTGGCCGGGGCGACCCAAGGCGCGAGCGATGCGTTGGTGCCGGTGGTCTCGCTGGTGGAAAACACCACGGCCAACGTCTCTCGGCAGACCGGGCTCGCCAGCCCGCTCAACCAGACGCTGAACCAGACCGGCAGTGCCTTGAACCAGGCCGGTCAGCAACTGGCCGGCACGGGCAATCCATTGGGGTCCACGCTCGGGCAGACGGTCGCCAATGCCGGCTCCGCCGCGAGCACCGCCAGCGGGCTGGCGCCTGTCACCGGTGGGCCACGCAGCGGCTTGCTGGAAACCGCGGGCGGCGTGGTCGCCGGTGTTGGCGGCGGCCTGGCCTCGAGCAGCGGCAGCCCGACCGTGAGTGGTATCGGCGCCAGCGCGGTGCAGGCGGGCAACACTGTTGCCAGCCTGGGTCCGGTGCTTGGCGGCAACGGGGTGACCAACACGGCGGCAGGCACGCCTGTCGCGGCGCTGACCCAGCAGGTGGGCAGCGGGCTCAACCCGGTGGTCGCCGGTGTGTCCAGCGTGACCCAGCAGGTCGGCGCCAGTACGGGCGCGGGGGCGCCGGTGGCCGGGCTGTTGAACCAGGTCGGTGGCGCGGTGGCCACGGCCGGCGCGCAACTGACCGGCGCCACGGCCAACCCGGTGGCCAGCCAGCTCGGCGCCACGGTCAGCGCGGTCGGCGGGACGGTCAGCCAGGCCGGCTCCCTGGTCAACGCCAATGGCGCGCAGGGCGCCGGCCTCGGCGGCGCGCTGAGTGGCGTGACGGGTGCCCTGGCAGGCGGGCAGCGCTGAGGCGACGGGCTACGCTCAAGGTGAGCGAGACCGACTGGCGCGCCGTGCGCCGGTCGGTCACCCAGCCACCCGTGGATCATGGAGTGTCCAAATGCGCCGATTGCTGGTGACGCTGCTGGCGCTGTCCGGCGCCTGCCTGGTTCGGGCCGAGCCCCTGCCGAGTTTCCTCAACAGCAACGAGACCGAGCGCCGTCTGCCCACGCCGAACCTGCCAGTGGACGCCTATCGCCCAGGTCCGCCGGGCCTGCGGATGCCCACCGTGGACGCCACGCGCCAACCACCGTTGCTGATGAGCACCCGGGTGGCGGTGCGCAAGGTGCGCTTCGAGGGCGGTACCGTCTACCCCCTGGCTGACTTGCGCGAGCACTTCCAGCCGGTGATCGGGCGCGAGGTGACGCTGGCCGAGCTGATCGAGGTCACCCGCCGCCTCACCCAGCGCTACCAGCAAGACGGCTACCTGCTCTCGTACGCCTACCTGCCGCCTCAGGACTTCGCCGATGGCCGGGTGCGGGTGGTGCTGGTGGAGGGCTATATCCACGACTATCGGATCGAGGGCGATATCGGTTCGGCGCGGGCCTACCTGGAGCGCCTGATGGACCGGCTCAAGGCCGAGCGCCCGCTGACCCGCGAGCGCTTCGAGCGCTACACCAGCCTGGCCGGGCGCATCCCCGGGGTGACCTTCCAGGCCCAGGTGCCGCCGCCGGGCACCACCGATGGCGCGACGCGGCTGATTGCCCAAGTCTCGCGCAAGCCCTTCACCACGACCCTGAGCCTGAACGATGGCAGCCGCGATGATCTGCAGGCATTGCTGGGCGCCAGCAGCAATGCCCAGACCCGTTTCGCCGAGCAACTGAGCGCCAGCGTGCTGGTGCCGCCCGGCGAGGACGAGGAGCACTACTACCGCCTCGACTACAGCCAGTTCCTCGACGCCGAGGGCTCGCAGTTGCTGTTGTCAGCCTCGCGCTACCGCAGCGACCCCAAGGCGCGCATCCGCCTGGACAACGGTATCGACCTGACCCAGCACCGTGAGAACGAACGCTACTCGGTGGGCATCAGCCAGTCGCTGATCGCCTCGCCCAGCGAATGGCTGGAGGTGGTCGGGCGTTTCTACGTGGTCAACGATCGCATCGACTACCAGGTGGTCGGCTATCCACTGCGACTGGACAGCCGTACCGACATTCGCGCGCTGTCCTTCGAGGGGGACTGGCGCAAGGCCGAGGCGCGGCGCCTGCGCATCCTCAGCGCGGGTGTCTACCAGGGCCTCGACCGCCTGGGGG
Source organism: Pseudomonas sp. microsymbiont 2 (assembly GCF_054788395.1). NCBI lineage: Bacteria > Pseudomonadati > Pseudomonadota > Gammaproteobacteria > Pseudomonadales > Pseudomonadaceae > Pseudomonas > Pseudomonas sp. microsymbiont 2. Next base: position 5,120,797 of record NZ_CM139112.1, on the reverse strand, counting down.
CGAACACCAATGCCGACTACGACCTGGACTTTCTGCGCCTGCGGGTTTCGGGCGTGCAGAGCGACAACTTCACCGACAACTGGCAGGGCGTGGCCTCGGCGGCGGCCTACTGGAGTAACGACAGCCTACCCGACAGCGAGCGTGCGGTGTTCGGCGGGCAGAATTTCGGGCGCGGCTATCCCAGCGACCAGGGTTCGGGGGACAAGGGCTGGGGGCTGGCGTACGAGCTCAACTACAGCTTCCGGCGCGACGACGGCTGGCTCAAGGTCGTGCAGCCTTACCTGGCGCTCGACACGGCGCGGGCGTGGTTCAACGAGCTGGACGTGAGGGACAGCAAGATGTCATCGGCGGCGCTGGGACTGCGGTTTGGCGATATGCGCTACTACAACATCGCGGTCGAGGTCGCCAAGCCGATGTCGGACATCGCCCTGGACAGCTTCAACCGCAGGCCGCGGCTGAACCTGAGTTTCAGTTATCAGTTGTAGGGAGACGCTCCTACAGGGGGGGCGCAAGGCTTGAGGTTATTGCGTCGCTATTTCACTGCCTGCATCAACGGCTTGGGAAACAGGTTCTCCAGCGTCTCGAGCAGGCGGGCGTGGTAGATCGGCTTGCGGAACAGATCGAGCACCTGCAAGCGCAGCAGGTCGCTGACATCGTCCATGTCGGCGTGCCCGGACATGACGATCACCGGCAGGTGCTGGCGCGCGGTGTGCTCGCGCAGACGTCGGACCAGACCCAGCCCGCTCTCCTCGGGCATGCGCAGGTCGGTGATCACCAGGGCGACGTCGGGGTAGCGGGTCAACAACTGCAGGGCCGCCCGCACCGAAGTGGCGGTATGGCAACAGAACCCTTCGTTCTCCAGCAACTCCGCCAGTTCCAGCAGGGCCTCTTCCTCGTCGTCCACCAGCAGAATCTGTTGACGCAAGGAAGAGGTCGGCATGGTCGGCTCCTGGTTGTGGGACTACACGTCATGCAGGCATGGAGGGATCACTGGGTAATCGCGGTCTTGATCTTGTTCATGATGTCGGTCACCTCAGTCGAGATCGGCGTGACGAAGCCGGCCAGCACCACCGCCACCATGGCCGCGATCACCGCGTACTCGATGCCGGAGGCGCCATCCTTGCGCAGGAAGAAGGTTTTCACGTGGAAAATGATCTGTTGCAGCGACATGGCACTTCTCCTTGCGCTCGTAGGGCGCCGGTAGACGGGGCTTGATAAGTGATACCCCTTTGCCATCAGAGCATCGTCAAGCCATGGCGGCCTGCAAATGTAAGAAGGTATTAATCCTAAAGTGTTGATTTTGATTAGCACCTGTAAGCTTTTGTTTTAACGAAGCGTCAATTTCATGGCTCAAAAAAACCAGCGCAGTTAATGGCGAAAGAACCCGTCTCAACTACCGTCCAATAGCGAAATAGTTACTTTTTGCCATCATCGGTCCAAGGCACGGGGAGGGCGCAAATGAGCAGTCGCTTGACCATGATCCTTGCCGCTCTGTTTCTGCTGGCGGCGTTGTTGGCCGGTTACTGGGGCCTGCGCCTGAGCCGCCCGGCGGAGTTGCCAGCGCCGCCTCCAACTGCCCCCGCCGAGGCCGTGGTGCCCACCGCGCCCGTGCCGGTGGCGCCCCCGGAACCCGCGCGTTTCCCCATCGTGGTGCTGCGCCGGGCGGTACCTGCCAATACCCCGTTGAGTGAAGACGATGTGCTCGTGGAGCGCCTGCAGGTCGTGCCTGCCGGGGCGTTCCAGCAGCTCGACCAGGTGCTTGGGCGCAGCAGTGCGCGGCCCCTGGCGGCGGGAAGCTGGCTGGACGAGTCGAGCTTCCAGGCCGGTGGGCCGCTGGCTCGCATGATCCGCCGCCACGAGCGGGCCGTGGCGGTGGCGGTCGACGATGTGATCGGCGCGGGCGGGCAACTGCGGCCAGGTGACTACGTCGATGTGCTGCTGTTCCTGCGTGAGGAGAACAACAATCCGCAGTCTTCGGCCCAGGTGGTGCTGCCGGCGTTGCGCGTGCTCAGCGTCGACCAGCAGACCGGCCTTGGCAACGATGGTCGTCCGGCGCAGACCGCCGAGGAGCAGAAGGCACGCCGCGATCAGCAGGCCCTCAACAGCAATGTCACCCGTACCGTCGGCCTGGCCGTGCCCGAGACCCTGGCCAGCCGGTTGATGCTGGCGGCCCAGGCCGGGACCTTGCGCCTCGCGGTGCGCAGTGCCGACGAGCAATTGCTGGCGGCTTACTGGTCCGGCAAGGACGCCAGTGCGCAGCTGGACTCGGCCAACCGCAGCCTCTATCGCTTCAGCCAGCTGTCGCAGGTGCCGCTGGCCAGCCAGACGGCGGCGGCCGCCGCAGGCGCGCCAGCCATGCAGATCATTCGTGGCGCCCAGAACAGCGACACCAACAAGACCCCCTGACCCGGCAAGGATGCAATCCATGCGTCGTTCTTTGCATGCTTCTCTACGTGGTGCGCTGCTGGCCTCGTGTCTGCTGGGGCTGCTCGTGCCTTGGCCGTCACAGGCCGCGGCCAAGGGCTGCGCGGCGTTCGCCCAGCTGCCGTCGGTGATCGAGATGGACCAGGGCCTGCAGCAGGAACTGCGCCTGCCGGTGACCATCACCCGGGCGGCGGTAGGCGAACCCAAGGTGGCCGATGTGCAGCCCAGTGGCGAGCGCGCGGTGCTGCTGACGGCGGTGGCGCAGGGCAACACCAGCCTGATGCTGTGGACCGACTGCGCCGCGCAGCCGCACCGGGCCATGCTCTTCGTCAAGGGCCGCGCCAGCGCCGACATGGCCGAGACGGCGCAGCTGCCGTCGGCGCAGGAAGACTTGCCGGTGCAGGTGCAGGCCGACATTCGCTTCGTCGAGGTGCGCCGCCTCAAGTACAAGGAGGCCGGGGCGCGCCTGTTCTTCAAGGGCTCGAACAACACCCTGATCGGCTCGCCCAACACCGTGCCCAACACGGTGGTGCGCCCAGGCCATGTGCCCAGCGTGGCCGACAGCGCGAACCCAGGCAACTACATCAATGTGAAGCCTGGCATCCCGCTCGACAACGATGTCTTCAACATCGTCTGGGGTGGTGGCAGCAGCCGTTTCCTGGCGATGATCAATGCCCTGGAGAACAGCGGTTTCGCCTACACCCTGGCGCGTCCCAGCCTCACGGTGCTGAGCGGCCTGACCGCGAGCTTCCTGGCCGGCGGCGAGATTCCCATCCCGGTACCCAGCAGCGGCAGCGACAACGTGTCGATCGAGTACAAGGAGTTCGGTGTGCGCCTGGCCCTGACTCCTACCGTGGTCAGCCGCAACCGCATCACGTTGAAGGTGGCCCCGGAAGTCAGCGAGCTCGACTACAACAACGCGGTGACCATCGCCGGTACCCAGGTGCCCGGCCTGAGCGTGAGGCGCACCGACACCAGTATTTCCCTGGCCGACGGCGAAAGCTTCATCATCAGCGGCCTGATCAGCAGCAATGTGCGCTCGAGCGTGGACAAGATGCCGGGCCTGGGCAACCTGCCGATCATCGGCGCGTTCTTCCGTCAGTCGGCGCTCAATCGCGAGGAGACCGAACTGCTGATGATCGTCACTCCGCACCTGGTCCAGCCGCTGGCCGCCAACGCGCGCCTGCCGGAGCTGCCGGGCGAGGGGCTGCGTACCTACGACCCTAGCTGGGGCCGCCTGTTCTTCATGGAAAACGGCAACTTCGATGGCCGTGGCGGGTTATCCCAATGAGTGAAAGCCTGAACCAGACCTACCTGGCCCTGACCCGCAACGAAGAGGACCTGCACTGGCTGCAAGGCGCCCTGGCACCGCTGGGACAGGTGATCGGCGCCGGCAGCGCGGGCCTCGACGAGTTGCTGGCGCTGGTCGACATGACTTTCAGCAACCTGGTGTTCATCGGCCTGGACCGTGAGCAGCTGATCAGCCAGTGCGCGCTGATCGAGGGCTTGCTGGAGGCCAAGCCGATGCTGGCCATCGTCGCCCTGGGCGATGGCATGGACAACCAGCTGGTGCTGCACGCCATGCGCGCCGGCGCCCGCGACTTCGTCGCCTATGGCTCGCGGGCCAGCGAGGTGGCCGGCCTGGTGCGGCGCCTGGGCAAGCGCTTGCCGACGGTCGCCGGCAGCCCCAGCCTGGGAGGCCTCACCGTGCTCTTCGGGGTCCAGCGCGGCGCCGATGGCGCGTTGCTCACCACCCACCTGGCGCGGGTGGTGCAGGACAGCGGCCAGCAGACGCTGTTGCTCGATCTCGGCCTGCCGCGTGGCGACAGCCTGACCTTGCTGGGGCTGGAGGCCTCGTTCCATTTCGGCGATGCCCTGCGCCACCTGCGCCGCCTCGACGCGACCCTGATCGACAGCGCCTTCACCCGTGACAAGGGTGGCTTGCGCATTCTCGCCTACGCCGACAACGACGAGGCCCTTGAGCAGACCAGCGCCGCCGAGCTGTACATGCTGCTCGGCGCCTTGCGCCAGCACTTCCAGCACATCGTCGTGAACCTCACCGGGCAGGCCGACAGCGAGGCGTTGCGCACCATCGTCAGCCACTGCGACAAGCTGATCGTCTACACCGACCAGAACATCCTCGACTGCCGCCGCAATCTGGACGTGCTCGAGCAATGGCGCGACCGCGGCATCAAGCTCGAACACGCCAGCCTTTTGGTGGACCGCTACCTGCGTCATGTGGCGCCGGATGCCGATGCCCTGGCCAAGCGCTATGGGCTGGCGCTGCTCAACGTCATGCCGTACAGCCCGGAGTTGCGCCTGAACGCCAAGAACCAGGGCCTGAGCCTGTTCGAGCTGGCCCCGCGCGAGAGCCTGACCCAGGCCCTGCGCGGCCTCGGCGAGCGCCTGGCGCGTCGCTCGGAAAACCTCGCGCCGCCGGCCCATGCCTGGCTGCGCCGGCTGTGGGGCAATCGATGAGCAACGAAGAACCCTTTGGCGGGCCGCGCCATGCGGCGAACGATCCGCAGGTGCTCAAGCGCGCCCTGCACCGGCATGTCATCGACGCCATCGAGGACAGTGGTCGCAACCTGCTCGAAGGCGCGCGCCCGGCGCTGGCGCAGTTCGTCCTGGAGCAGGTCGGCGACTATGTCGCGCGCCTGCGCCTGGCGCTGTCGCGCTACGAGATGGAGCGCCTGGGCGAGGAGATCGTCGACGAACTGACCGGCTATGGGCCGCTGGAGGTGCTGCTGCGCGACCCCAGCGTCACCGAGATCCTGGTCAATGGTCCGTACCGGGTGTTCGTCGAGCGTGGCGGTCTGCTGCAGCAGACCGACCTGCGTTTCATCGATGCCCACCACGTCGAGCGGGTGATGCAGCGCATCCTCGCGCCCCTGGGGCGGCGCCTGGACGAGTCGTCGCCGATGGTCGATGCGCGCATACCCGACGGCAGCCGGGTCAATGCGATCATCCCGCCCGTGGCCCTGGACGGGCCGTGCCTGTCGATTCGCAAGTTCCGCCAGGACATGCTCAAGAGCGCCGACCTGCTGGCCACCCGCGCCATCGACCAGGCCATCTACGACTTTCTCGAACGGGCCGTGGGCCGGCGCTGCAATATCCTCGTCAGCGGCGGCACCGGTACCGGCAAGACCACGCTGCTGAATATCCTCAGCCAGATGATCGCCCCCCAGGAGCGCCTGGTGACCATCGAGGATGTCGCCGAGCTGCAACTGCACCACCCGCATGTGGTGCGCCTGGAGACCCGTCCGCCGAACGCCGAGGGCCATGGCGAGATCAAGGCCAGCGAGCTGATCCGCAACGCCCTGCGCATGCGCCCGGATCGCATCATCCTCGGCGAGATCCGCGGCGCCGAGGTGCTCGACGTGATGACCGCGATGAACACCGGCCACGACGGTTCGATGAGCACGGTGCACGCCAACACCGCCCAGGACGCCCTGCTGCGCCTGGAGACCCTGGTCGGCCTGACCGGGCGCCAGGTCGCCGAGAAGACCCTGCGGCAGATGATCTGCGCGGCGCTGGACGTGGTGATCCAACTGACCCGCCTGGCCGATGGCCGGCGTTGCGTCAGCGAAGTGCTGGAGGTGGTCGGGGTACGCGACGACGTGTATGTCACCAACACCTTGTTCCGCCTCGATCGACGCAATGGCGATGCCTTCCTGCGCGAGGCGCCGAACCCTGCGGGCAGCAAGCTGCGTCACGAGGGGGTGCTGTGATGGGACCGCTGCTGCTGGCGCTATCGCCGTTGTGCCTGGGCATGGCGCTGTTGCTGTGGCGCCTGGGCCTGTACAAGCGTGGCGAGGAGCGCGTCTTGCAGCGTCTGGGGCGTGCCTTTCATATGTTGCGTATGGGCAGTGCCCGGCGCGATTGGCTTGACCCGCTGTTGCAGCGCGCGGGCCTGGCCCATGCCGAGTTTGCCCCCAGGCCCTGGCTCGCGGCCTGGCTGGCACTGACGCTGGCGGCCGGGCTGCTGGGGGGCTGGGTGGCGGCGCTGATGGCGTCTCTGGGGCTGCCCCTGCTCGGGCACTTCTACCTGAGCTGGCGCAGCCGGCGCCGGCTGCGCCAGATCATCCAGCAATTGCCTGGCCTGCTCGACTACGGCGTGCGCAGCCTCAAGGCCGGGCGCACGCTCAACGAGGCGGTGCTCGGTGGTATCGACAGCACCCGTGAACCGCTGCGTTCGGCCATGCTGCGGGTGCGCCGCAACGTGCAGTTGGGCGTGCCGCTGGAGGACGCGGTCAGCGAGTTCGCCGAGCTGTATCGCCAGGACGAGCTGCGCATGTTCGCCCTGGGCCTGCGCATCAACCAGCGTCATGGTGGCAACGCCAGCGAGTTGCTGGAGAACCTGATCAAGCTCATTCGCGAGCACGAGCAGGGCGACCGCCAGTTGCGCGCCATGACGGGCGAAACGCGCATCACGGCGCTGATCCTCGGCGCGCTGCCGTTGGCCATGGTCGGTTACTTCCTGCTCGCCAACCCGGGTTACCTGCTGGCCATGTGGCGCGACAGCCATGGGCAGATGCTGCTGCTGTTCGCCTTCGCCCTGCAGGTCGTCGGGTGCCTGGTGCTGTGGCGCATGATGAGGAGTCTGTGAGCATGGCCCTGTTGCTCAGTGCTTTTTGCCTGTTCGCCGCCTTTGCCTTGCTGGCCCTGCAGGCCGCGCGCCAGTTGCGTGCTCGGCAGCGGGTGGCGCGGCGCCTGCAGGGGCGCCTGGCCCGGGACGAGCGGCTGGGCGATTGGCTGCAATGGTTGGGCAGCAGTGCCCTGGGCCGGCGCCTGCAACGCCTGGACGGTGAAACACAGGCGCTGCTCGACAGATTGGGCTGGCGACGCAGCCGGCAACGGGCGCTGTTCGCCGCGATGCAGCTGGGCTTGCCGGTATTGTCAGTGCTGGCGGCGTTGCTGCTGACCCATGGCCTGCCGGCCGAAAACCGTGGGCACTGGAGCGTGCTGGTGCTGTGCGCGCTGGGCGCGGGCTATCTGCTGCCCAAGCGTCTGCTGGCGGCGGCGGCGGCACGGCGCCAGCGCAAGATCGCCCAGGAAGTGAGCCTGCTGATTCCGTTGCTGCGCATCCTCTTCGAAACCGGGCTGGCGGTGGAGCAGGCCTTGCGCGTGCTGGCCCATGAGGGCCGCAGCCTGGTGCCGAACATCAGTGACGAACTGCGCCTGGTGCTGCAGCGTGTCGATTCGGGCCTTGCCCTGGGGCCGGAGCTGGAGAAAACCGCGCGGCTGCTGGCGGTGGACGAGTTCATCGACACCTGCGTGATCCTTCAGCAGCTGCTGGCGCAGGGCAGTGGTTCGATGAAGTCGCTGCTGGCGCTCAAGGAACTGCTCGATGACCGACGTCTGACCGGCCTGCAGGAGCGGGTGTCGAAGATGTCGGCGAAGATGTCAGCGGTGATGATGGTGTTCCTGTTCCCGGCCTTGCTCATCGTGCTGGCCGGGCCTGGCTTTTCCGCGTTGGCGCGGGCCCTGGGGTCATGAACATGGAGCGCAGGTACTGCAGGAGGGGGAGAAATACAATGAAAGCGATCCTGTTGCTAAGCGGTCTGTTGCTGCTCACCGGCTGTGCCGGCCAGCCTCCTGAGGGCCTGGCCCGCCTGCTCGGCGGCAGCAGCTGCGGCAAGCCCGATGCCGACCAGCAACTGAGCCTGGACATGGCCGACCAGATGATCAGCGAAGGCCGTCCGCATGCCGGGCTGGCCCACCTGGAGCAGTTACCCGAGACCCTCGACCAGGTACGCCTGCGCAAGGCCAAGGTGTTGCGCCAGCTCGGGCGCGGCGAGGCCGAGCCACTCTATCGCAGCCTGCTCGGCGGCTGTCTGGCCGCCGAGGGTGAGCACGGCCTGGGGCAACTGGCCTCGGCCCGTGGCGACGACGCGCAGGCGCTGCGCAACTTGCAACGGGCGGTGCGCCTGGCGCCCACCGACGAAAAGGTGCGTAACGACCTGGGGGTGGTGCAGATGAACCTGGGGCATCTCGAGCAGGCGCGCTTCGAGTTCCTGACCGCCATCGAGCTCAAGGACGACAACCCGTTGCCGGCGGTCAACCTGGTGACCTTGTCGCTGGTGCAGGACAACTGGACCCAGGCCGAGGATCTGGTGAATCGCCTGCGTCTGAAGCCGGAGCAGTTCGCCGAGGCCCAGGCCCGGGCACAGCGCATCAGGGCCAGTGGACGGGGGCCGCTGGCGGCGACCGAAAGCTCGGCCGCGGCCATCAACTGATCGGGAGGTGATCATGTTCAAGCACTGGATGGTCCTGGCCTGCGTGATTGCACCGTTGCTGGCCCAGGCCGAGGAACCGCCACGCAAGCCGCGTCCGGAGACGGCCACCGAAGCCCTGCTGCAGGTGCAGGCAAGCAATCGCGAGGCCTCCCGCGTGCGCCAGGTGCAGACCGACAAGGAGCGTGACCAGGCCATGCAGCGCTGGCTGGACAGCTACAAGTACGCGATTCCGGATTTCTATCGCTGGACGAAGATCAACTCATCGAACAACTGAGACGCCAGCGCGGTGTTCGCGCGTGGCTAAAACCGCCCACAACGACCGAGCTTGTCGCAAACCATGCACGATCCTGTGGGAGCGGGTTCACCCGCGAAGCAGGCCGCACGGTGCGTGGCACCGACTACGCCGGTATTCGCGGCTGAAGTTGCTCCCACGGCGATCGGGCATTTCAATGGGTGGTGAAGCGCTGATGCACCGGCGAAGAGCGTGGGGTCAATGCCAGCGCCAGTTGCGTGCGGTTGTGCATGTGGGTCAGGCGTAGCACCTGGGACTCATACAGCTTCACGGTGTTCTCGGTGATGCCCAGCTCGCAGGCGATCTGGTAGTTGGTCTTGCCCTTGCTCACCAGCTTGGCGACCTCCAACTGCCGAGGTGACAGCTTTTCGAACGCGGCTGGCAGCTCCGGCTCGCCTTCCTCGGCATCGGTGGCGCGGCGATGAGTCCCCTGGCCACGGGCCTTTTCCAGGTCCTGGTACAGGTCGTCTATGGACTCGGCCAGTTCCTGCAGGCGCTGGTTGAGGCTGCCCAGCTCGCGAAAGTTGCGGCGCCGTTCCTGCAGCGCCTGTTCCTGGCGACGCACGCCTTCGAGCAGCTCGCCCAGGTCCATGGGCTTCTGGTAGTAGTCGGCGAAGCCCTCGCGCAGGGCGCGGATCACGTCTTGTTTGTCGGCACGACCGGTCAGCATGATCGCCTCGAACATGCGCTGCGGTCCGGCCATCTGCTTGAGCGTGCGCACCAGTTCGATGCCATCGCGCTCGGGCATGTGCAGGTCGCACAGCACCAGGCCGATTGCTTCGTCGGCCTTGTAGCAGTCGATGGCCTGCCCGGTGGAGTGGGCGGGCACGCAACGGTAGCCCTCGCTTTCGAGGAATTCGCACAGTTCTTCGACGATCACTGGCTGGTCGTCGACCACCAGCACTTTCACCTCACTGACAGACTTGTTCACGATCAACTCCCTGTTGTATCGGCTCTGCTCCCGGGCCAGACGCTCTGGCTGCTAGAAAAGTAGTCGCACTTTGCAATTATGTACATCGGTCCAGCTCCAGTATTCGACCATTCGGTCGGTTATTGGATCCATACGGCTGTCAGCAGGAAGCCGGCCAGCACGTAAGGGGCGAAGGGCTGCTTGTCGCCGACCTGTTCGGCCAGCGCTTGCAGGCGTTTCTTCACCTTGGGATTGAGCAGCGTCCACAACCGGCGGCGGCCGAGCAGCCAGGCGAGCACGGTGACCCCCGCGCCGATGAAGGTGCCCAGCACATACTGCGGGCTGGTGGCCAGGGCCAGGGCGCCCATCAGCTTGACGTCGCCGGCGCCGAAGCGACCGAGCATGTAGCCGGGCAGGGTGAGCAGCATGACGATGGCCAGCGCCCAGCCGGCGTCGCTGGCGTCGGCGCCGATCCAGCTGCGCCCGGTGGCGAACAGCCAGGCCAAGGCACAGGCGGCGGCACCCAGGGTGAGGGTGTTGGATATCTGCCGTTCACGGACATCTTGTTCGGTGCACAAGGCAAGCCACATCAGGAGAACAATGCTTTGCATTGGCAAATTGCCATCCCTATTCGTTGAACGGTTCTATGCTTTCAGACAGGTCTCACAGTCAGGGTAGACTCGATCATGAAAGCAGGCCCGGCGGGACAGCAAAAAGGCGCGGTGGCCATCGAATTCGTCGTGGTGTTCATGGTGTTTTTCTCGGTGTTCTACGGGCTGGTCAGCTATGCCTTGCCCATGCTCATGCTGCAGTCGTTCAACCAGGCCAGCAGCGAAGCGGTGCGGCGCTGCGTGGCGGTTGACCCGGCCAGCAAGACCTACGAGCTGGACGTAGAGGGGCTGGCTCGGCAGGTGATCGGCCAGCAGCTGTCGTGGATGCCCGATGCGCTGGGCTTCAACGTGATCACCGACACCAAGGTCACTGTCGGCAGCGACAAAGTGCTGACGGTGCTCATCGACTACCCGCGCAGCCGACTGACGAGCGTGTTGCCAACCCTGGTGCTGCCGGTGATCGGTGATGTGCCGAAGCTGCCCGAGCGCCTGCAGGCGCAGGCGAGCCTGCAACTGTGACGGGCGGCCTGTTCGATCGCTGGCGTTCGGCGCCGGTTGCCGCGCCCGAGACACTGCCCGCCGTGGGGCTGCAACTGTGGCTCGATGACCAGGCCCGGGTGCTGCGTCTGGCCGGTCCGCTGCGCACCTTGCTGGCATTGCCCAGCCGCCCTGGGGCCCGCGTGCACGACTACGTGCAGCGGCATAGCTGGCTGGTGCTCGAAGGCGAGCCGGCCGACTGGCAGGGGCAGCCGCTGGACCTGGACTTCCACACGGTCATGGGCCATGCGCTGCATACCCGTGGCTGGCTGCAGCGCCAGGCGTCTGGCTGGATGCTGCAACTGTTCGACATCGGCGACCTGTTGCGTGAGCAACGCTGGGACCGCCAGCGGCCGTTGCTCGGGGAAATCGGTCACGCCTTGCGTGAATGCGGTAGCGAGCGTCTGGCACAGACCGCCGCTGAGCAGCTGCAAACCCTTGCCGAGCATTGGCAAGCCAGCTCGCTGCGCCTGATGCTGCGTGAGGCCGGCGGCTGGCGGCATTACGCATGCAGCGAGGAGGCATGGCCCTGGCCAGACGACCAGCGCCTGCAAGGCTGGCTGGACGCGCTGCCGGCCCACACGTTGATCGAGGTCCGCGACGACCCCGAGCTGCTGGTCTTGTGCGGCGGTGTGTCGTTGTTCCTCGTGCCTTACCGCCTGGGCCTGGATGCCGAGGCCTGGATACTGTGCGCCGGGGCGCGGCAGGCCCCGCCGGAGGACATCGCGATGGCGTTGGCGCGCACCTTGGCCGAACCCCTGTTGGTCCGTCATCGGCGCCAGCAGTTGCAGCGTCAGGCCCATCACCTTGATGACCTGCAGCGTCAGCTCGGCGCCGGCTGGTGGGAGTGGTCGGCGCAGGGCGACCTGCACCTGGAGCCGGCCTTGGCCCGCGCACTTGGCCTGCCGTGCCAGGCAAGCCTGGGGCAATGGCTGGCACGCCTGCACCCGGCCGACCGCGAGGCGGCGCAACTGGCCTTGAGCCAGGCCCGCGAAGGAGATGCGTTAAGCCTGAGCATACGTTTGCCGGATGCTGACCCGCAGGGCGCCGTGCGCTGGTTCCACTGGGTCGGCCAGGGGCGGGCGGGCGTGCTGCGTGGCTTCCTGCTGGACATCAGTGCGCTCAAGGCACAGGAGCAGCAGGCCGGCGCCGCGCGGGCCCGCCTGGAGAACCTGATCGCCAGCTCGCCGGCGGTGATCTATGTGCAGCGCTATGTCGACGGGGCGCTGCACAGCGACTTCTTCAGCGCCAGCCTGGGGCCGTTGCTTGGCTGGGCCAGCGACGGCGAGCAGGCGCGCCAGCCGGGGCTGGCGGTGCACCCGGACGATCGCCCGTTGTGGCTGGAACGCACGCGCAACCTGCTGCGCGAGGGCCAGGTACGCTGTCGCTATCGCCTGCGCGATCACCTCGGCGGCTACCACTGGATGCACGATGAAGCGCGCCTGTTGCGTGACGACCTGGGGCAGCCGCTGGAGGTGGTCGGCCTGTGGCTGGATGTCAGCGAGGCGACCGAGGCGGCCGAGCGCATGCGCCAGAGCGAGGAGCGCTATCGCGTGCTGGTGGAGGACTCGCCGGCGATGATCTGTCGCTATCGCCCGGACCTGACACTGCTCTTCGCCAACCGGCCACTGGCCGATTACCTGGGGCGCACGCCCGAACAGCTGCAGGGCGCCGACCTGGGCCAGTGGCTGTCGGACAGCCAGCGCGAGGCATTCGTCCAGCGCCTGCGGGCGCTGACTCCGGAGCGCCCGCTAGGCAGCGCGGAGATCTGCCTGCAACTGCCCGGTCGCGAGCATGCCTGGTGGGTGTGGGCCGATCGCGGACTGTTCGACGCCGAGGGCCGGCTGCTGGAGGTCCAGGCGGTGGGACGCGACAACACCGACCTGCGGCGCAGCCAGCAGCAATTGCTGCAGGGCGCCAAGATGGCCACCCTCGGCGAGCTGGCCACGGGGCTGGTGCATGAGATCAGCCAGCCGCTCAACGTCATGCAGATGGCGGTGGGCAACACCCTCAAGCGCCTGGAGAACGGCAGCGCCGATCCGGCCTATCTGGAGGAGAAGCTGCGCCGTATCGATGGCCAGATCGTGCGGGCGGCCCGCCTGGTGGATCATATGCGCGCGTATGGTCGGCGCTCGCCGCTCGAGCGCGAGGGCTTCGCTGCCTGGGCCGCGGTGGAGGGCGCCCGGGCGCTGCTGGAGGAAGGCCTGCGCGGCAAGGGCGTCGAACTGTGCCTGGAGCGGCCCGAGGTGCAGCCACAGGTGTTGGGGCATCAGGATCAGGTGGAGCAGGTGTTGATCAACCTGATGGTCAACGCCCGCGACGCCTTGCTCGAGAAAGGATGCAAACAGCCTTGGATCAGGGTCCGCCAGCTGTTGCAGGAAGAGCGCCTGTGCCTGCTGGTGGAGGACAACGCTGGGGGGATCGACCCACTGTTGCACGAACGCATCTTCGAGCCGTTCTTCACCACCAAGCCAGCCGGTGTCGGCACCGGGCTGGGGCTGTCGGTCAGCCATGGCATCGTCAGCCGCATGGGCGGCAGGCTGAGCGTGGCCAACAGCGAAGTGGGCGCCTGTTTCAGGATCGAGCTGCCGCTTTACAGCATCAGTTGAGCACTGCCGCTGGTGCAGCTCAGGTTGGCGCCGACTTCGGCACTCGCCAGGTCGATGCCCAGCACCTTGAGCAGGCCATTGACCAAGGGATCGACCAGGGGGCTCAGCAGGTTCTTGATCAGCGGCTCGAGGATGTTCCTCACCCCGTCCAGCAACCCGGCGGTGAGCACCAGCACTTGACCGAGGCCACTGTTGCCGATCGGTTGGTAGGCCTCCAGGTGAATCCCGCCCAGCGTATCGGAGAGGCTGCCCACCACCTGCGCCTGGTCGCTGTCCATCGGCTTGAAGTACGGATCCTTCTTGATGTCCGGAAGCTCGTTCTCGCCGTTGAACAGCAGATTCTTTTCCAGCGGCCCGCTGCCCAGTATCCGCGTGTCGATCCGCAGGCCGATCCCGCCGCCGGCAAACGGCACGCGGGTTCCACAGGAGGGCGGCAGGATCAGCAGGCGGCTGCAGACATTGGTGCCTATGTCGATCAGCGGCAACGCCTTGACGTTAGTGGTGCCGTCCTTGAGAAATGCCTGTGGCGAGTCGAACATGCCGACCGCGATCTTGGCCGCCGAGCGCTGAGTGAGCGTGCTAAGGCGTTTGGGCGCGCAACTGTAGTTCTGCGCAGGAGGCGGTTGCAGACGGCTGGTGGCCTCGGCCACTTCCACGCCGATGTCGATATGCACTTTGTTGTCGAGCAGCTTGATATCGCTGACCTTGCACGGAATGCCCAGTGCGCAGGTCAGCGATTGCACGGTGCCCAGCAGGTTCAGGCTGAGCAGGTTGTTGAGCACGTTGGTCAGCGGTGCCGCCAGGTCGAGCACGGCGTTGAGCAGCCCGGCGATGCCCGAGAGCAAGGGCAGGTCGAGCGACACCAGCACGCGCGTCTGGGCAGTGTGGATGCGCAGTTGGTCGGTGCGTGGATCGCCCACCGAGGAGAACTGCTGTGGCTCGACCACCCGCAGATACACCCGCCCGTTGACCAGGCCAAGCAGCGAGATCGGCAGTTCGGCATCCACCCCACGCTCGCCGGTGGCGACCTGGAGCATGGTCTGTATCAGCTGCAGGAGTTGAACGTTGGCGTCCAGTCCGGCCCGCGTGGTTCCGGTCTGGAGGTTGAGCAGCTCGCCCACGGTCATCTGGTCAGGCAGGTCGAGCGCGATATTGAGCAGGTTGCTGGTCACTTCGACGGCGGCGCCGCTTTGCTGCAATACCTTGGCCGCCACCTTCAGCAACTGGGTCGCCGAGGTGTTCAGGTTCAGCAGTTGCTGGAAGTCTCCCACATCCAGTTTCAGGTCGACGGCAAGCGCATCGAGGAAACTGAGCAGGTTGAGCTGGGTGTCGGCCAGACCTTGCCAGCCCAGGACGCTGAGCTGGGTACTGCCCCCCAGGGCCTTGAGCAGCGCGTTGAGGAGGTTGGCCTGCATCGAGGAAATCTTCAGCAGCGTGCTGCGAATGGCCAGCCGCGCCTGGGCCGGTCCGGGGCTCGCGGCGACCGCGCTGGCGCGCAAGGTGGTGGTGCGGGCGATCGCGCCGCCCTGGACCAAGGCGTATACCCCGCCGGCAACGCTGGTGGTCACCACATTGCTGACTTCGACCTTGATCGCTTCGCTGCGCGCGGTGTCGACGATGAAAGTGCGCAAGTTGTCGCTGCCAGTGCGCAGGTAGCCGCAGCTGGCGCTCAGGGGGTTGAGCGGGGCATGGCCGTTACGGGTTGCGGCGGTGCGCGCCAGGGTGGCGGCCTGGGGACCGTTGCCAGTGCAGGAGCCGCCGTGTTGCGCGGCTTCCAGCGCCGCCATGTCGGCGATGCGCTGGAGCTTGCGTTGTTCGAGGTAGAGGCGACCGCTGTCGACCGCCAGGAGCATGAACACCAGGGCCAAGCCCATGGTCAGCGCGGCCATCAGGCCGATCGCGCCGTGTTGGCGCACAGCGGAACGGGAAACCACGGGCACTCCTTTGCCGGCCAGGGCCCGGCAGCGTGGCGGCGGTGCAAGGAGTGTAGTCAAGGTGATGGCAAGTTGCCTTGTCTGCTTTTCCGCCCTTATGGAGCAAACCGTAATTCTTTGATTCGGCTGGAACAGCGTGGGAGCGGGCTTGCCCCGCGATCACCGGCAAAGCCGGTGCCATACATCTCATCGCGGGGCAAGCCCGCTCCCACGCTGTCCGAGTTAAAGCAAAGAATTACATGTTAATTCATGAGGGTGTTTCGCAGGCCTCAATGCGGCGGGTAGTTACCCAGCACCTGGGCCACGGTCTTCTGGATCGCTGCGTTGCGTTCCTGGGGGCTGGGTGGGTAGTTGTTCATGATCTGCTCGGCGCTACCGCGCCACACCAGCTTGCCGTCCCGCCCATCGAACAGGTCGATCTGGATGGTCGCCACCTTGTAGTCGACGCTGCGGGTCTCGTTGTACATCGGCCCGCCCCAGTAGCCGCCCCAATAGCCACCCCAGGCACCGCCGTAATTGGTGGTGATCTGTTGCTGGCGGTCCTCGACGATCAGGTAGGCGCGCACCTTCACATCGGGCCGGGCATTGCCCTGGGCCGGGCGCAGGCCGCGCTGGTCGAGCTGGCCGGCCACCGCCTGGCGGATGCGTTGCTCGGTCAGGTCGCTCTTGATCCGCGGATCGTCCGGACGATAGTGCAGCCCCGGTTCTTGCCAGGCCCAGCTGCGGTAGGCGGCGAAGTCGCGGCTGGCGTCGAAATCCTGCTGCACGTTGTTGCTCGAACAGGCAGTCAGCAGCAGGGCCAGGGACAGTAGAACGAGACGGCGCAACATGATGGTTCTCCGTTGAACGTTAGCTGGGAGGATAGCCGCTCATCGCCTTGCTCACCGATTCGCGCAGCGCGCTTTCGCGCTCGCGCGGCGAGTCCTTGTCGCTGCCGCTTTCGGCGCTGGCGCTCCATACCGGCTGGCCGTTGCGGGCATCGAACAGATCGATGCGCACCACCATCACCTCGACTTCGTAGGTGCGCACGATCGGCACGCTGCCATAGGCGCCATAGCCATTGCGGTAGCCGCCATAGCCGACGCCACCGTAAGGGTAGGGGCCGTAGTAGGGGTCATAGTCGTAATCGCGTACCTGGCGCAGGCGTCGCTCCAGGCGCACATCGGCACTGACCAGCAGGTCGGCCTGGGTATTGCGCGCCGGGCGCAGGCCGTGCTGGTCGAGGGCGCTGCTCACCGCGTCGGCCAGCTGGCCCGGGGTCGCGCTGGCCGGGCCGGCGGGTGTCTGGCCATTGCGCCAGCTCCAGCTGCGATAGCGACCATAGTCACGTGTTGGCGCGGGGTAGGCACTGGCGTCGAAGGTGTTGGCGGCCTGGGGTGGGGCCGGCGGCAGTGGCTTGCCGCTGGCCACGTAGGGATTGGTCCCCTGGCAGCCGGCCAGAACCAGAGACGACAGGGCCAGACAGAGCAGACGATACGGCATGCATCCTCCCGGCAAGCGGGTCAGTGGGGGCGGCAGATCCAGTGCAGGTAGCGGCCCAGGCCGGCGAAGCTGGGGTGACGCCGGTAGGCCAGCTCCATTTCCAGCAGGTCCAGCAGCTCGGCCTTGGCCTGGAACTCCTTGGGCATGTAGTCGTGGAATACCCGTACACCGCTCTCGCTTTCGACCTGCCACAGGCCTTCAAGTTGCGCCTTGAGTTCACGTGGATCAAGTGGTTTTTGCGGGGTCAGGCTCTGCTTTTCGCCGGCCAGGCTGTTGCTGCGCATCTTGCGGAAATGGCCCTTGAGCAGGTTGCGGTAGAGCAGTGCGTCGCGGTTGTAGAAGGCCAGCGACAGCCAGCCACCCGGCGCCGTCAGCTGGTGCAGCACGGGCAGGATGCTTTCTGGCTCGGCCAGCCATTCCAGTACCGCGTGGCACAGCACCAGGTCGTAGGGTTCGGTGAGCTGGCCGAGCAGGTCCTGCCAGGGCGCCTGGATGAACGTTGCCGGTTGGCCAGCCTCGGCGAAGCGGGCGCGGGCGCCGTCGAGCATGGGCGCGGCGGGTTCGGCGAGGGTCAGGTGATGGCCGCGCTGGGCCAGCCACAGGGCCATGTGGCCCAGGCCGGCGCCGATGTCGAGCACTCGCAGCGGGCGCTCGGGCAGCGTTTCGGCCAGGTCGGCCTGAAGCACCGCGAGACGGATGGCGCCCTTGGCGCCGCCGTAGATCTTTTCGGCGAAGCGGCTGGCCAGCTCATCGAAGTGACGGTCGTTCATTTGGCGAAACGCCTCTCGCTGTCGGCCAGCTTGGCTCGAACCACTTCGTTCATGTCCAGCCCCAGTTCGCTGCACAACAGCAGCAGGTAGAGCACGATATCGCCCACCTCCTGGCCGGCGTGGGCGAGTTTGTCGGCGGGCAACTGGCGGGACTCGTCCTCGGTCAGCCACTGGAAGATCTCCACCAGCTCGGCCATTTCGACGCTGGCGGCCATGGCCAGGTTCTTCGGGCTGTGGAAGCCGCGCCAATCGTTGGTGTCGCGGATGCGGTGCAGGCGTTCGGTCAGTTCTTGCAGGTTCATCGGGGTCTCCTCGTGGCGCATAGCTTCCGGCGAGGCTACTTGCAAAGCAAGTGCGCCAGGCGCTCAAAGCGAGCGCCAGCTCCCGACCATGTGCACCAGTGCGCCATGTCCATCCAGCCGCAAGGCGCCCTCCGGCCCCGCCTCGCTGGCGCTCAGCACCACCTCCGATGGCAGGCGCACCGGTTTTTGGAAGTCCACCGTGAACACGTACCCCGCTTTTGGCAGGTGCCCTTGTAGCGCCGCCAGGGCCATGGCCGTGCTCCACATGCCGTGGGCGATGGCCCTGGGGAAGCCGAACAGGCGCGCGCTGAGGCGGCTCAGGTGAATCGGGTTGTAGTCGCCGCAGACCCTGGCGTAGCGCCGACCGATGTCGCTGTCGGCATACCAGCGGGTGGCCTCCGGCAACACCAGGGGCTGCGGTGCTGGCGCGTCGCTACCCTGCGCGTCGAGCTTCAGGCCGCGCACCAGCATGCGGCTGGTTTCGCGCCAGAGCAGGCCAAGCCCGTCCTCGGCCTCGGTCACCAGGTCGAAGGTGCCGCCTTTTTCATGCGGCTGCAGGTTGTCGGCGTATACCGCGAAGCGCAGGCCGTCGATAGCGCCCAAGGGGCGCAGCACCTGCAGGCTGTTGTGCAGGTGTACCAGCCCCAGCAATGGGAAGGGGAAGTCGTCGGCGGTGAGCAGCTGCAGTTGTAGGCTGAAGGCCATGACATGCGGGTAGGTGCCCGGCAACCGGCCATCGTCGGCGAAGTGGCAGAGCCGACGGTAGGCCGCCAGGTTGCCGGCATCGACGCGCAGGAAGCAGCGCAGCCCCTGTTCCGGCAGCTGGCTGCCACGGATCTTGCGCTTGCCGAGGGCGCGCAGGTAGAGGCTCAGGCGCGAGTCGGGGTGGTGCAGGTCGTGCCAGGGTCGGCTCATGCTTAGGCTCCCATCAAGGCCTGGCCGCAGACGCGCAGGGCCTGGCCGTTGATCGCCCCGGAGCCTGGCTGGCTGAGCCAGGCGATGGCTTCGGCGACATCCTGTGGCAGGCCGCCCTGGCCCAGTGAGCTCAGGCGCCGGCCGGCCTCGCGCAGGCCCATGGGCATGGCCGCGGTCATGTGCGTTTCGATGAAGCCCGGTGCCACGGCATTGATGCTGGCGCCCTGGGTGGCCAGCCGTGGCGCCCAGGCCTGGGCGAAGCCGATCAGCCCGGCCTTGCTGGCGGCGTAGTTGGATTGCCCACGGTTGCCGGCGATTCCGCTGACCGAGGCGAGCAGGGTGACACGGGCGTCGTCGTGCAGCTTGCCGGCGTCGAACAGTGCCTGGGTCAGCACCTGGGGGGCCTTGAGGTTGACGGCCAGCACGGCGTCCCAGTACTCCGGGGTCATGTTGGCCAGGGTCTTGTCGCGGGTGATGCCGGCGTTGTGCACGACGATATCGAGGCCTTCGGGCAGCGCCTCGACCAGCTGCGCGGCGGCATCGGCGGCGCAGATGTCCAGGGCCAGGGCGCGACCGCCCAGGCGTGCGGCGAGGGCGTCGAGGTCGCGTTGCGCCTGGGGCACGTCGAGCAAGGTCACTTCGGCGCCATCGCGGGCCAGGGTTTCGGCGATGGCCGCGCCGATGCCGCGCGCGGCACCGGTGACCAGGGCGCGGCGCCCGGCCAGCGGGCGGGTCCAGTCGGCGACCTGGGCGGCGCAGGGCGACAAGCGCAGGACCTGGCCAGTAACGAACGCGCTCTTGGGCGACAGCAGGAAGCGCAGCGCGCCTTCGAGCTGGTCCTCGGCGCCGGCGCCGACATACAGCAGGTTGGCCGTTGCGCCGTTGCGCAGCTCCTTGGCCAGCGAGCGGCTGAACCCTTCCAGGGCGCGCTGGGCGACGCTGGCCTGTGGGTCGTCGAGGCTTTCCGGGGCGCGACCGAGAATCACCACATGGGCACAGTAGGCCAGGCTGCGCAGCAGCGGTTGGAAGAATTCGCGCAGCTGTCTGAGCGCGTCGCTGTCGCACAGGTGGCTGGCATCGAACACCACCGCCTTGAGCTTCGGCCCCAGCCCCGCGACCCAGGCGGGCAGCTCGAGCCCGTCGCTGTCGAAGCCGTAGCAGTCCGCGGTCAGGCGCGGGGCGATCGCCGCCACCTGGCCTGCGAGCGGCCCACCGCCGAGCACCAGCGCGCCCTCGATGGGCCGCAGTCGTCCGGGCTGCCAGCGCTCCAGCGGCACCGGGCGCGGCAGGCCGAGGGCGTCGACCAGCTTGCGGCCGAGGGTGGAGTTGGCAAAGCCCAGATAGCGATCGCTCATGTACGGTTCTCCCTGAAGGCAAGCATGCAAGTGTGGACCAAGTTTGTGTCTGGGGCGTTCGAATGCGTCAAAAGAACCTAGTCTTAGGGATCAAATTGTTTCAGGAGGAACAGGCATGCATTCAACCAGTCGGGTCGCGATCCTGGGTGGCAACCGGATTCCCTTCGCCCGCTCCAACGGTGCCTATGCCAAGGCCAGCAACCAGGCAATGCTCACCGCGGCCCTCGAAGGGCTGGTGGAGCGCTACCGCCTGCACGGGCTGCGCCTGGGGGAAGTGGTCGCGGGCGCGGTGCTCAAGCATTCACGCGACATGAACCTGACCCGCGAATGCGTGCTCGGCTCGCGGCTGTCGCCGCAGACGCCGGCCTACGACATCCAGCAGGCCTGCGGCACGGGGCTGGAGGCGGCGTTGCTGGTGGCCAACAAGATCGCCCTGGGGCAGATCGACAGCGGTATCGCCGGGGGCGTCGATACCACCTCGGACGCACCCATCGCGGTCAGCGAGGGGCTGCGGCAGATCCTGCTGCAGGCCAATCGCGGCAAGAGCCTGGGCGAGCGCCTGAAGCCGTTCCTCAAGCTGCGCCCTGGCCTGCTCAAGCCCGAGCTGCCGCGCAATGGCGAACCGCGCACCGGGCTGTCCATGGGCGAGCACTGCGAGCGCATGGCGCAGACCTGGCAGATCGAACGTGCCGACCAGGACGAGTTGGCGTTGCTCAGCCACCAGCATCTGGCGGCGTCCTATCGCGAGGGCTGGCAGGATGACCTGCTGACGCCCTACCTGGGGCTGACCCGTGACAACAACCTGCGCCCGGACCTTACCCTCGAGCAGTTGGCCAAGCTCACGCCGGTATTCGACCGCAGTGGCCTGGGCACGCTTACCCCGGGCAACTCCACGCCTTTGACCGACGGCGCTTCGCTGGTGCTGCTGGGCAACGACGCCTGGGCCGCGGAGCATGACTTGCCGGTGCTGGCCTATCTGGTCGATGGCGAAACGGCGGCGGTCGACTTCGTTCATGGCCAGGAGGGCCTGCTGATGGCGCCGGTGTACGCGGTACCGCGGTTGCTGGCGCGCAACGGCCTGACCCTGCAGGACTTCGACTACTACGAGATCCACGAAGCCTTCGCCGCCCAGGTGCTGTGCACGCTGAAGGCCTGGGAGGACGCGGACTACTGCCGCACGCGCCTGGGGCTCGACGCGCCGCTGGGGGCGATCGATCGCGGCAAGCTGAACGTGAAGGGCAGCTCGCTGGCCGCGGGGCATCCGTTCGCGGCGACCGGGGGGCGGATATTGGCGAACATGGCCAAGTTGCTGAGCGAGCGGGGCAAGGGGCGCGGGCTGATCTCGATCTGCGCGGCGGGCGGGCAAGGGGTGGCGGCGATCGTCGAGCGTTGAGGCAGTGGGTGCCTCGGGACGCCGAACCGCCAGGAGCACCGGCGAAGTCCGCTTCCACCTGTAGCCTGCGATGGCTGGTACCCTTGTCCGACCCGAGACACCAGGCCTCATCATGTCGATCACCGGACCGCGTCCCATTCCTGCGCTGGAGCACCTGCCCAGGCCGCTCTACGCCCGCGCCGAAAGTCTTGGCGCCGGCTCCTGGACCACCCGCCACCGGCATGACTGGGTACAGTTCTCCTACGCCATCAGCGGTGTGCTGGGCGTCTATACCAGCGAGGGCAGCTACTTCGCGCCGCCGCAGTGGGGGGTATGGATTCCGGCCGGCACCGAGCACGAGGTGGTGACCTCGATGCAGGCCGAGATGCGTAGCCTGTATGTGCGGCGCGACGCTTGCCCCTGGGCGCTGGCTGAATGTCGGGTGCTGGAGGTCACGCCGCTGGCGCGGGAGCTGATCAAGCAGTTCTGCACGTTCGCGGTGGCCTACCCGGAGGGCGACAGCGCCGAGGCGCGGTTGGTCGCGGTGTTGCTGGATCAGCTGCGGACCCTGCCGCAAGTGGGGTTCTCGCTGCCGCTGCCGCGCCACCCAGGGCTGCTGGCCCTGTGCAATCAGCTGATCGCCGAGCCCGACCAGCCACAGACCCTGCGGCAGTGGGCGCTGTCGCTGGACGTGTCGGAGAAGACCCTGATGCGTCTGTTCCAGCGCGAGACCGGGTTGAGCTTTCGCAACTGGCGCCAGCGCATGCGCCTGCTGTCGTCGCTGGCGCTGCTGGAGGCGGGGGAAAGTGTCACCCAGGCGGCGCTGGGCTGTGGCTATGACTCGACCTCGGCGTATATCGCGGCGTTCAAGCAGCTGTTCGGGGCGACGCCCGGGGAGCTGAGGCTGTAATCGCTGGCTGCCACTTCAGTGGCAGCACCCTCCACCATTGGCCAGGTCCTTGAGGATCGGGCAGTCGGGCCGGTCATCGCCCTGGCAGTGGGCCACCAGCTCACTCAGGGTATCGCGCAGGCTGACCAGCTCCTCGATGCGCCGGTTCAGTTCGTCGATATGCTGCATGGCCAGCGCCTTCACATCGGCGCTGGCACGCTGGCGATCCTGCCAGAGCGTCAGCAGCCTGGCCACTTCCTCGAGGGAAAACCCCAGGTCGCGGGAGCGCTTGATGAACGCCAGGCTGTGCAGGTCTTCCTGCCGATACAGGCGATAGCCGCTGTCACTGCGCTGGGCCGGGCGCAGCAGCCCGATGGATTCGTAGTAGCGGATCATCTTGGCGCTGAGCCCGCTGCGGCGGGCGGCCTGGCCGATGTTCATGGGGCCTCCTGGTCACGGCTGGTGGGTTTCCAGGTCTTCAGCCACAGGGCGTTGCTCACCACGCTGACGCTGGACAGGGCCATCGCGGCGCCGGCCAGTACCGGGTTGAGATAGCCGAGGGCGGCGAGCGGTATGCCGACCAGGTTGTAGATGAAGGCCCAGAACAGGTTCTGGCGAATCTTGGCGTAGGTCTTGCGGCTGATCTCCAGCGCCGCGGGGACCAGGCGCGGGTCGCCGCGCATCAGGGTGATGCCGGCGGCCTGCATGGCCACGTCGGTGCCGCTGCCCATGGCGATGCCGATGTCAGCGGCGGCCAGGGCCGGGGCGTCGTTGATGCCGTCGCCGACCATGGCCACCACGCCACCGCGCTTGAGCGCCGCGACCGTCGCGGCCTTGTCCGCGGGGAGCACCTCGGCGTGCACGTCATCGATGCCGAGAGCCTCGGCCACCACCTTGGCGCTGCCACGGTTGTCGCCGGTCAGCAGATGGCTGCTGATCCCTCGGGCGTGCAAGGCGGCGATGGCCTGGTCGGCGCCGGGCTTGAGGCTGTCGCCGAAGGCGAACAGGCCCAGCACGCGGGGCTGGTTGCCGCGCTCGATCAGCCAGGACAGGGTGCGGCCTTCGGCCTCCCAGGCCTGAGCGCTGCTGGCCAGGTCGCCTGGCGCCAGGTGGTTTTCGTCGAGCAGGCGACGGTTGCCCAAGGCCAGTTCGCGTCCTTCGACCTGCCCGGCGATGCCACGGCCAGTGAGGGATTGGCTGTCGGTCACCGGCGGTACGTCCAGGCCCTGTTCGGCACAGGCATCGAGCACCGCCCTGGCCAGCGGATGCTCGCTGCCCCGCTGCAGGGCGCCGGCCATGCGCAGCAGCGCCTGGAGGTCGCCGTCGCTGGCCTGGCTGTGGACGATGCGTGGGCTGCCGGAGGTCAGGGTGCCGGTCTTGTCGAACACCACGCTGTTGACCGCATGGGCGCGTTCCAGCGCTTCGGCGTCCTTGATCAGGATGCCGTGGCGGGCGGCGACGCCGGTGCCGGCCATGATCGCGGCGGGCGTGGCAAGGCCCAGGGCGCAGGGGCAGGCGATCACCAGCACGGCGACGGCGTTGATCAGCGCTGTTTCCAGCGGCGCGCCGGCCAGCCACCAACCGACCAGGGTGAGCAGCGCCACGACCAGCACGGCCGGGACGAAGACTTGGCTGACCCGGTCGACCAGTTTCTGGATCGGCGCCTTGGCCGCCTGGGCATCCTCGACCAGGCGGATGATGCGGGCGAGCACGGTTTCGGTGCCCAGCGCCAGGGTTTTCACCAGCAGTCGGCCTTCGCCGTTGATGGCGCCGCCGGTCACCGCGTCGCCAGGCTGCTTGGGCACTGGCAGGCTTTCGCCGCTGATCAGGGCTTCATCGGCGTGGCTGCTGCCTTCGAGCACCTCGCCATCGACCGGGAAACGCTCGCCGGGTTTGACCAGCACCTGGTCGCCCAGGCGCAGCTGGCTGATGGCGACCTCTTCCTCGTGACCGTCGACCAGCCGCACGGCGCGTTCGGGGCGTAGCGCCTCCAGGGCCCGGATGGCGCTGGCGGTCTGGCGTTTGGCGCGGCTTTCCAGGTACTTGCCCAGCAGCACCAGGGCGATTACCACCGCCGAGGCCTCGAAATACAGGTGGGGCTCCATGCCTGCCGGCGCATGGGCCCACTGGTACAGGCTCAGGCCGTAGCCTGCGCTGGTGCCCAGGGCGACCAGCAGGTCCATGTTGCCCGCGCCGGCGCGCACGGCTTTCCAGGCGGCGACATAGAAGCGCGCGCCGAGAATGAATTGCACCGGCGTGGCGAGGGCGAACTGTGCCCAGGCCGGCAGCATCCAGTGCAGGCCGAACGGCTGCACCAGCATCGGCAGGACCAGAGGCAGGGCCAGCAGCAGCGCCGCCGCGACGGCCAGCCGTTCGTTGCGCAGTCGCCGCTGGGCCTGGCGCTGGTCGTCATGGGCGGTGCGCGGCAGGGCGGCGCTGTAGCCGGCCTGTTCGACCGCGGCGATCAGCACGCCGTCATCGACGGCTTCGAGCACTTCGAGGTGGGCGCGCTCGCTGGCCAGGTTGACGCTGACCTGCTCGACCCCCGCCAGCTTGCCGAGGGCGCGTTCGATACGCCCGGCGCAGCTGGCGCAGGTCATGCCGCCGATCTGCAGTTCCAGGGTTCGGGTGGGGACGCTGTAGCCGGCCCCGCGCACGGCATCGACCAGTGCCGGCAGGCTGTCGGCCGGGGCCTGGACCCGAGCCTGCTCGGTGGCGAGGTTGACGCTGACGTGTTCGGTACCGGTGACCTTGCGCAGGGCGCGCTCGACCCGACCTGCGCAACTGGCGCAGGTCATGCCGGCGATCGGCAGGTCGAAGGTGGTGGATGCGGGCATGGCTCTCTCCTCCGTGGACAGGCCTTCAGCATCAACCTTGCCATGCGGGCAAGGTCAATAGCCCAGGCCGGCTCTCTTGAGCACCAGGCCATTCTGTCCCATGGCAACGCGGTATTTATTGATCTGGCCCGCCTGCAGTGTCAGGCGCGTGCTGCGCTGATCCTCGACACCGGGCGCGCAACCGGGAACCTGCCCGGGCAGCAGGCGCAGGCGCACATCGACCGGGCCCGGCGGCAGGTTGAACGAAGTCGACTGTTCCTGGAACAGCCGCCCGGACAACTGATCGTTGAGGTAGATGCCGATTTCGCAGCTGGTGGCCACCTCCAGGCGTTCCCGGGAAATGATCAGCACGCTGTAGTCCGAATTGCCCTCGGCGCTGGCCGGAGGCACCACGGCCAGCAATCCTGCGAGGCCCAATACTGCCCTGATCATGAAAAATCTCCTGCTTGCCAGAATCGTCAAAGGCGCAGCTTGGCCGAGGTGCGCGGGGATTTCCAGCCCGGCCGATCCGGGCGGAACTTGACCTTGCCCCGATGGCAAGGCTGAGACTGCGCGAAACCCACAAGGAGGCAACCTCGATGCAAGTGTTCAATGTACAAGGCATGACCTGCGGCCACTGTGTGAAGGGCGTGACCCGGGCCGTGCAGGAGCAGGATGCGGCGGCGCGGGTGGAGGTCGATCTGGCGGCGCGGCAGGTGAGGGTGCAAAGCGCTCTGGCGGCGGAGCAGATCCTGGCGGCGATCCGTGAAGAGGGCTATCAGGCCGAGGTGGCCTGAATCCCTTTTGCCCCGGTGCTTCAATCCTGTGGGAGCGGGTTTACCCGCGAAGCAACCTCCGCGGTGACTGGCGGCGGTTCGGCGCCCCGACAAGCCCGCTCCCACTGGGTGATTTTCTGCAGCACACGCAGGATCAATTATTGCAAAGGTTTTCAACGCCCGGCGATCCGGTGCAGGTAGACTAGCGTACTTGCTTAGCCTGCTATGGATTCTCCATGAACTTGCGAACCTTGCTGATTCTCGGCGCCCTGAGTGCGTTCGGGCCCTTGGCGATCGACTTCTATCTGCCCGCTTTCCCGGCCATGGCCCAGGCCTTCGCCACTGATGAAAAGCACGTGCAGACCACGTTGGCCGCCTACTTCCTCGGCCTGTCCCTGGGCCAACTCGCCTACGGGCCGGTAGCCGACCGCTTCGGCCGGCGTATTCCACTGCTGTTCGGTGTCGCACTGTTCACCCTGGCTTCGCTGGCTTGCGCCTATGCACCGAATCTCGACAGCTTGATCCTGGCGCGCTTCGTCCAGGCCCTCGGGGGGTGCGCCGGCATGGTGCTGGCACGGGCCATCGTCAGCGACAAGTGTGACGCGGTGGCTTCGGCCAAGGTGTTTTCGCAATTGATGCTGGTGATGGGGCTGGCGCCAATTCTTGCGCCGATGCTCGGTGGCGTGCTGGTGAACGTGGCCGGTTGGCAGTCGATTTTCCTGGCTCTGAGTCTGTTCAGCGCGGCCTGTCTGTTGGCGGTCGGCCTCGGCTTGCCGGAAAGCCTGCCGCCGCACGTCCCGCGTCAGCCGCTTTCTGGTGCGTTGCGCCAGTACCTGCGCCTGTTCGGTGATCGGGTGTTCGTCGGCCATGCGCTTACCGGAGGCCTCGCCATCGCCGGCATGTTTGCCTATATCGCTGGTTCACCGTTCGTCTTCATCAAGTTGTACGGCGTGCCTGCCGAGCACTATGGCTGGCTGTTCGGCACCAATGCGGCCGGGTTCATCCTGATGGCCCAGGTCAATGCGCGGCTGCTGGCCAAACGTGGTCCGGCCTGGCTGTTGGCGCGAGCGGTGTGGTTGTACCTGGCGGCGGCGCTGGCGCTGCTGCTGGTCGCGGCGTTGCGCCCGGCGCCATTGTGGCCGCTGCTGGTGCCGCTGTTCGTGTGCATCGCCAGCCTTGGCTGCATCGTCCCCAACGCCGCGGCTTGCGCCATGAGCGGGCAGGGCGCCCGCGCCGGCAGCGCATCGGCCTTGATGGGTTGCCTGCAGTTCAGCGTCGCTGCGGGCGCGGCGGCGCTGGTCGGGGTGCTGCATGACGGCAGCGCGGTGCCCATGGCCTTGGTGATCAGCCTGTGCGGCGCACTGGTGGTCAGTGTCGCAGTGCTGACCCGGCGCTTGCAGGCCAAGCGGCCTGAGTGAGCGGATGAGGCGCGTTGAGGCGTGTTTCCAGCAGGGCGACGAACGCCCGCGCCTCGGCTTCGTTGCGAAAGCTCACGACATGCTGGTCAAGTTGGACCTGCCAGGGACAGGCGGGATTGCGGTTCGACGCACTGACGACAATCTTCATCGTGATCCACCTCCAGTGAGTGGGAGCCGGTAAAGTCTAGCGCTGCTCTCGATGCTCGCCATGATCGGGATCAGCCTCCTGACTGACGGTCATGGCGGTTACGGCATGGGAAGCTTTCTGTTTTGCATGGCGTAGTTTTTGACCCGGACTGTCGGTCTTGTCAGTTCGCCAGGCGATTCGAGCCTCGCCGACCGCGATCTAGCCGCTGTAGTTCGGGAGGCGGTGCCCTTGGATGGCGATCTGGCCGCTGCTCATGGCAGTGCTGCAACGGCGTCCTACACGGTTCGCTGCCTACGCAGCCAGCGACGTCGAGCGGCTTATACTCCCAGCGCATCCAATGCCAGCGAGCAACGTTTCCCGCTGGCAGTCGCGAGTCATCAGGGAGCTTCAGTTTCATGAGTGCAGTCCGTAGCATCAGTCAGGTCGCCGGCCTGATGGCCGATCCCAAGCGCAGCGCCATGTTGTGGGCATTGATCGATGGTACTCCGCGTGCGGCGGACGAATTGGCGAGGATGACCGGCCTCAGCACCTCTTCGGCTTGCGCGCATCTGTCGTTGTTGTCGACAGCGGGGCTGCTCAAGCTCGAGACGCGTGCGCGCAAACGCTATTACCGTCTGGCCACGCCGCAGGTGAGCGCGGCGGTGGAGGCGCTTGCCAGCGTCCAGGTCGAACACCGCCCAGCCGCCCAGCGGGCCACGCCGATACAGATCCCGTCTTCGATGCGCAGGGCGCGTCTGTGCGGTGATCACCTGGGTGGGGAAATCGCCACGGCGCTGTTCCAGCGGCTGCTGGTCGCCGGCTGGTTGGTGGGGAGCGAGCAGCAGATGTCTGTGAGCCAGGAGGGCAAGGCCCGGTTGGAGGCGCTGGGGGTCTACATCGATGCGCTGGCGCCGGTCGCCAGGCCAGGTTGCCTGACGTGCCGCTGCAGTGAGTGGAGCGACCAGGGGGCGCACCTTGGCGGCCCCCTGGGGCAAGCGCTGCTCAGGTTGTTCCTGCAGTCGGGCTGGATCCGCGAACAGGAAGGCAATCGAGCGATACAGCTCACGTCGCTCGGTGTCCAGCAGATCAACGGCATCGCCCGGGTGCCGGCCCGGCAGGCCGGTTAGCGCGTCAGGCGCGCGTCCAGGCTGTTCTGTGCCAGGCGACGCGCCTGATCCTGGGTCATGCCCAGATGTTCGTGCAGCGCGTGGAAGTTTTCGGTGACGTAGCCCCCGAAGTAGGCCGGATCATCGGAGTTGACCGTGACCTTCACGCCGCGCTCGAGCATGTCGAGGATGTTGTGCTGGCTCATGTGGTCGAACACGCACAGCTTGGTATTGGACAGCGGGCAGACGGTCAGTGGGATCTGCTCGTCGATGATGCGCTGCATCAGGCGCTCGTCCTCGATGGCGCGCACGCCGTGGTCGATGCGCTGGATCTTCAGCAGGTCGAGGGCCTCCCAGATGTACTCGGGCGGGCCTTCCTCGCCGGCATGGGCCACGGTCAGGAAGCCTTCGCTGCGGGCGCGGTCGAAGACGCGTTGGAACTTGCTCGGCGGATGGCCTTTCTCCGAGCTGTCCAGGCCGACAGCGACGAAGGCATCGCGGAACGGCAGGGCCTGGTCCAGGGTTTTCTGCGCTTCGTCTTCACTCAGGTGGCGCAGGAAGCTGAGGATCAGGCCGCTGCCGATGCCAAGCTGCTCGCGGCCATCCTTCAGGGCCCGGTTGATGCCATCGAGCACCACCTCGAACGGGATGCCCCGGTCGGTGTGGGTCTGCGGGTCGAAGAACGGCTCGGTGTGGATGACGTTCTGCGCCTTGCAGCGCTGCAGGTAGGCCCAGGTCAGGTCGTAGAAATCCTGCTCGGTGCGCAGGACATCGGCGCCCTGGTAGTAGAGGTCGAGGAACTCCTGCAGGTTGTTGAAGGCATAGGCGCTGCGCAGGGTCTCGACGTCCGCCCAGGGCAGGGCGATCTTGTTGCGCTCGGCCAGGGCGAACAGCAGTTCGGGCTCCAGCGAGCCCTCCAGGTGCATGTGCAGTTCCGCCTTGGGCAAGGCGTTCAGCCATTCATACATGTGTGCAATCTCGATCAGGTACGGTTGGCCGCCATTCTACAGGGCCTGGCCGGGCAATGCGCCCATCCAGGTCCGTATCGCCTGGGTTACCAGATGAGCGCCTCGCCCTTGTAGTTGATGAAGCGCAGGCCGCCGTTGCCGCTCTGGGCCTTGACCTGCTCGAGCATGCCGCGGGTGCTGGTGAGCACGTCGATCTCGGCGTTCTCGCCGCCCATGTCGGTCTTTACCCAGCCCGGGTGCATGGCCAGCACGGCCAGGTCGGGACGCTGCAGGTCGACCACGAAGCTGTTGATCATCGAGTTGAGCGCGGCCTTGCTGGCCTTGTACAGGCAGACTTCGCCCCCGTCAGGGATGGTCACGCTGCCCAGGATCGAGCTCATGAACGCCAGTACGCCGCTGCCTTCGCGCACCTGGCCGGCCAGGCGTCGGGCCACGCGGATCGGCGCCACGGCGTTGGTCATGAACAGGTCGCCGATCTGCTGCACCTGCACGCTTTCCAGGTCCTGCGGTAGCGGGCCCATCACCCCGGCGTTGACGAACACCAGGTCGAACACTTCACCTTGCAGGCGTTGCTTCAGCCCATCGAGTTGGGCGGTGTCGTTCATCTCCAGGCGCTCGATACGCACCCCGGACACATCGCCCAGGGCGCCCGGTTGTTGCGGATCACGCACGGTGGCGACGACGTTCCAGCCATCTTCGCGCAGGCGTTGCACCAGGCCCAGGCCGAGGCCCCGGGAAGCGCCGATGATCAGGGCGGTCTTGTTGGCGGTCATAGCAATACTCCATATCAAGGGCCAGGCGAGCGGTGGCGTGCACAGGTTTCGCTCGCCGAGCGACAACGTGGCGGTTGCCCTCCACAGGGGAAGGCCTGGGTGACGAGCATAAACCAGGTGCCGGCCAGTTGCCCTGGCACTGCTGGTCAAAAAATGATCGATAGTCCGGAGAGCCGGTGGGGCTGGGGCCCGGCGGGGTGGTTCACGGGTTATCCACAGGCTGCTCCACAGTAATTGTGTGCAAGCGTGGCAGCCTGAAAATGCCCGTTTCAGGGAACGCAGGCGCTGATGACTGGGGATAACTCACGGGCTTTCAGTGACTTGTGTCTGTGTCATACAAATGTGATCAAAATATGATCAATGCGCTGCGGGCCTTGCCGTACAAGGCCTGCAGTGGAATGCCCCAAGCTTATCCACAGGCAGGCCCACAGTACTTGTGGGCAACGCTCAGGCCCGTTCCAGCAAGATGCGCCCGCGGCTCAGGTCGGCGAGCTGCTGCTGCAGCACTTCGAGATGGCTATCACCCAGGGCGATGCGCAGATCGACGCCGTTGGCGGTGAACTGCTCGTCCAGCACCAGGCCGTCGACTTCGCCCAGGCGCAGCTTGACCAGCGCCAGTTCGCTGAAGGTGCAGCTGCAGGCGAACTCGCTGCGCTGCACCAGCAAGCGCTTGGGTGCCTGCTGCAGGCATTTGTTGGCGCCGCCGCCATAGGCCCGTGCCAGGCCACCGGTGCCCAGCTGGATGCCGCCGTACCAGCGGATCACCAGGACCACCACCTGGTCGCAGTCCTGGGCCTCGATGGCGGCAAGGATCGGGCGCCCAGCGGTGCCGCCAGGCTCGCCGTCGTCGCTGCTGCGATACTGGCCGCCGAGCTTCCAGGCCCAGCAGTTGTGGGTGGCCGCCAGGTCGCTGTGGCGTTCGATGAAGGCCATGGCCTCGGCCGGGCTGCTGATCGGGCCGGCGAGGGTGATGAAGCGGCTCTTGCGGATTTCCTCGCGGAACTCGCAGAGCTCGAGCAGGGTAGAAGGCATAAGTCCGGGTCAGGCGGGCGTGCTGATGCCGCAGCCTTTGAGAATGATGTGGATAAGGTTGTTGCTGGCGT
This sequence comes from Pseudomonas sp. microsymbiont 2, assembly GCF_054788395.1. NCBI lineage: Bacteria > Pseudomonadati > Pseudomonadota > Gammaproteobacteria > Pseudomonadales > Pseudomonadaceae > Pseudomonas > Pseudomonas sp. microsymbiont 2. The sequence continues at coordinate 5,089,069 of NZ_CM139112.1, read as the reverse complement.
CTTCCATGTCCTGCTTGGTCAGCCGGCTGCGGCCGGTCACCTGGCAGATCTGGGTGGCGAAGTCGGCGTAGTGCTGGGTGCTGCCCCAGAGCAGGAAGATCAGGTGCACAGGGTCCACCCGATCCATCTTGCCGGCGTCGATCCAGGCCTGGAACACTGCGGCACGGCCGCGGAACCATTCGCGGTAGTCGGCGCTGAAGTACTCGCTCAGGCATTCGCCGCCGCTGATCACTTCCATGGCGAAGATTCGCGAGGCCTGCGGGTTGCGCCGGGAGAACTCCATCTTGGTGCGGATGTACTGGCTGAGCGCCTCGGCCGGGTCGTCCTCCACGCTCAGGGCGTTGAAGGTGCTGTCCCACAGCTCGATGATGTTGCTCAGCACGGCGATGTACAGGCCCAGCTTGTTGGTGAAGTAGTAATGCAGGTTGGCCTTGGGCAGCCCAGCCTTGAGCGCGATGGTGTTCATGCTCGTGCCCTTGTAGCCGTGGCGGGCGAATTCGTCTTCGGCGGCCTGGATGATGGCCTGCTCGTTCTTCTGGCGGATGCGGCCGGCGGGCTTGCCCGAGGCGGGGGAGCGATGCGCAGGGACTTCTAGGGTCATGGACGATTCCGGGCGGGTCGTTACGAATGTCCGACAGATTACCTGCCTGCGCCGAAGTGACAAGCATTTGCGTCAGAGATACGTATCAGCGTGTCGCAGCCAGACTCTCGAGGAAGCTTTCCAGCACCAGGTTCGGTCGTCGCCCCTTGCGCGTTACCCAGCTCAGGCCCAGGTCGTAGAAGCGTTGCGCGGGTTTGAGTGCGCGCAGCCGGCCCTGTTGCACCCAGAAGCTCGCATAGTGGTCAGGCAGGTAGCCGATGTAGCGCCCGGTCAGGATGAGGAAGGCCATGCCCTCGCGGTCCGAGGCGCTGGCGGTGCAGTGCAGCGCCTGATAGTGGGCCTGGATGTCGGCGGGCAGGCGGAAGGTCGGGGCGATGGCATCCTGGCTGTTCAGACGTGTTTCGTCGATCTGTTGGTCGTCGGCGTAGAACAAGGGGTGGCCGACGGCGCAATAGAGCAGCGAGCGCTCGCTGTACAGCGGCTGGTAATCGAGCCCGGACAGCGGACTGGTCTGGGGAACCACGCCGACATGCAGGCTGCCGTCGAGCACACCCTGCTCGACCTGGCTCGGGGCAATCATGCGGATCTGGATGCGCACGTCCGGGCCGCGGTCCTTGAGTTCGGCCAGGGCATGGGTGATGCGCATGTGCGGCAGGGTGACCAGGTTGTCGGTCAGGCCGATGTTCAACTCGCCGCGCAGATGCTGGTGCAGGCCGTTGACCTCGGTGCGGAAGGTCTCCAGGGCACTGAGCAGCTGCAGTGCCGAGTGATAGACCTCGCGCCCTTCCTCGGTCAGCGAGAAGCCGGCGCGACCACGCTGGCACAGACGCAGGCCCAGGCGTTGCTCGAGGTCGTTCATCTGCTGGCTGATCGCCGAGCGGCCGATCCCCAGTACGTTCTCCGCCGCCGAGAAACCGCCGCACTCCACGACGCTGCGGTAGATCTTCAACAGGCGGATGTCGAAATCGCTGACCTGGGCGAGGGGATCGGGGCGTCGGCTCATTAGTTTAGTTATCCGCTGACTGAAGATTAGAAATGCTGGGTTTTTCGAACTTTATCGCCGTGACAATTTAGCTGCAACAACACCCATCGTTGCCTAATCGTCTTCCGAGGAATCGCCCGATGAACATGCCCGAAACCGCCCAGGCCGGTCTGGCCAGCCAGCTCAAGCTGGACGCCCACTGGATGCCATACACCGCCAACCGCAACTTCCAGCGCGACCCGCGGCTGATCGTGGCGGCCGAAGGCAACTACCTGGTCGACGACAAGGGCCGCAAGGTGTTCGACGCGCTGTCGGGCCTGTGGACCTGCGGTGCCGGGCATACCCGCAAGGAAATCAGCGAAGCGGTGGCCCGCCAGGTCGCCACGCTCGACTATTCGCCTGCCTTCCAGTTCGGCCACCCGCTGTCGTTCCAGCTGGCCGAGAAGATCGTCGACCTGGTGCCGGGCGACCTGAACCACGTGTTCTTCACCAACTCCGGTTCCGAGTGCGCCGATACCGCGCTGAAGATGGTCCGTGCCTACTGGCGCCTGAAGGGCCAGGCCACCAAGACCAAGATCATCGGCCGGGCCCGTGGCTACCACGGTGTGAACATCGCCGGCACCAGCCTCGGCGGGGTCAACGGCAACCGCAAGCTGTTCGGTCAACTGCTGGATGTCGACCACCTGCCTCATACCGTGCTGCCGGCCAACGTCTTCAGCAAGGGCATGCCAGAGGAGGGCGGGATCGCCTTGGCCGACGAAATGCTCAAGCTGATCGAGCTGCATGATGCCTCGAACATCGCCGCGGTGATCGTCGAGCCTCTGGCCGGCTCCGCGGGTGTGCTGCCGCCGCCGAAGGGCTACCTCAAGCGCCTGCGCGAGATCTGCAGCCAGCACAACATCCTGCTGATCTTCGACGAAGTGATCACCGGTTTCGGCCGCATGGGCGCGATGACCGGCGCCGAAGCCTTCGGCGTCACCCCGGATCTGATGTGCATCGCCAAGCAGGTCACCAACGGCGCCATCCCGATGGGCGCGGTGATCGCCACCAGCGAGATCTACCAGACCTTCATGAACCAGCCGACGCCCGAGTACGCGGTGGAGTTCCCCCACGGCTACACCTACTCGGCGCACCCGGTCGCCTGCGCCGCCGGTATCGCCGCGCTGGACCTGCTGCAGAAGGAAAGCCTGGTGCAGTCCGCCGCCGAGCTGGCGCCGCACTTCGAGAAGCTGCTGCACGGCATCAAGGGCACCAAGAACGTGGTCGACATCCGCAACTACGGCCTGGCCGGTGCCATCCAGATCGCCGCGCGTGACGGTGACGCCATCGTCCGTCCGTACGAGGCGGCGATGAAGCTGTGGCAAGCCGGCTTCTATGTGCGCTTCGGTGGCGACACCCTGCAGTTCGGGCCGACCTTCAACACCCAGCCGCAGGAACTGGATCGCCTGTTCGACGCGGTGGGCGAAGCCCTGAACAAGGTCGACTGACTTTTCCGAATTCGACGTCGGGCGCGTGATTGCCACGCGCCTGCTTCCACCTTCTTTATCTGGAGTTCTCATGAGCATTGTTCAGCACCTGATCCACGGCGAGCTGGTCACCAAGGGCGAGCGCACCGCCGATGTCTTCAACCCGTCCACCGGCCAGGCCGTGCGCAAGGTCGAGCTGGCCAGCCGCGCTACCGTCCAGCAGGCCATCGACTCGGCCAAGGCCGCCTTCCCGGCCTGGCGCAACACCCCGCCGGCCAAGCGCGCCCAGGTGATGTTCCGCTTCAAGCAGCTGCTTGAGCAGAACGAGGCGAAGATCTCGCAGATGATCAGCGAGGAGCATGGCAAGACCGTGGAAGATGCCGCCGGCGAACTCAAGCGAGGTATCGAGAACGTCGAATTCGCCTGCGCCGCCCCTGAGCTGCTCAAGGGCGAGTACAGCCGCAACGTCGGCCCGAACATCGACGCCTGGTCCGATTTCCAGCCGCTGGGCATCGTCGCTGGCATCACCCCGTTCAACTTCCCGGCCATGGTGCCGCTGTGGATGTATCCGCTGGCCATTGCCTGTGGCAACGCGTTCATCCTCAAACCGTCCGAGCGCGACCCGAGCTCGACGTTGTACATCGCCCAGCTGCTGCTGGAAGCAGGGCTGCCGAAGGGCATCCTCAACGTCGTGCATGGCGACAAGGAAGCGGTCGATGCGCTGATCGAGGCGCCAGAGGTCAAGGCCCTGAGCTTCGTCGGTTCGACCCCGATCGCCGAGTACATCTATGCCGAGGGCACCAAGCGCGGCAAGCGTGTTCAGGCCCTGGGCGGCGCGAAGAACCACGCGGTGCTGATGCCTGACGCCGACCTGGACAATGCCGTCAGCGCGCTGATGGGCGCGGCCTACGGTTCCTGTGGCGAGCGCTGCATGGCCATCTCGGTGGCGGTGTGCGTCGGCGACCAGGTGGCCGATGCGCTGATCGCCAAGCTGGAACCGCAGATCAAGGCGCTGAAGAT
>NZ_CM139112.1:3852500-5080000 GCF_054788395.1 Pseudomonas sp. microsymbiont 2 | reverse complement strand
GCTTGGCGTTGGTTGTCCAAGTTTAAGGTGGTAGGCTGAGATCTTAGGCAAATCCGGGATCTCAAGGCCGAGAGCTGATGACGAGTGCTCATTAGAGCGCGAAGTGGTTGATGCCATGCTTCCAAGAAAAGCTCCTAAGCTTCAGATAACTGGGAACCGTACCCCAAACCGACACAGGTGGTTAGGTAGAGAATACCAAGGCGCTTGAGAGAACTCGGGTGAAGGAACTAGGCAAAATGGCACCGTAACTTCGGGAGAAGGTGCGCCGGCGAGGGTGAAGGACTTGCTCCGTAAGCCCATGCCGGTCGAAGATACCAGGCCGCTGCGACTGTTTATTAAAAACACAGCACTCTGCAAACACGAAAGTGGACGTATAGGGTGTGACGCCTGCCCGGTGCCGGAAGGTTAATTGATGGGGTTAGCGCAAGCGAAGCTCTTGATCGAAGCCCCGGTAAACGGCGGCCGTAACTATAACGGTCCTAAGGTAGCGAAATTCCTTGTCGGGTAAGTTCCGACCTGCACGAATGGCGTAACGATGGCGGCGCTGTCTCCACCCGAGACTCAGTGAAATTGAAATCGCTGTGAAGATGCAGTGTATCCGCGGCTAGACGGAAAGACCCCGTGAACCTTTACTATAGCTTTGCACTGGACTTTGAGCTTGCTTGTGTAGGATAGGTGGGAGGCTTTGAAGTGGGGACGCCAGTTCTCATGGAGCCATCCTTGAAATACCACCCTGGCAACCTTGAGGTTCTAACTCAGGTCCGTTATCCGGATCGAGGACAGTGTATGGTGGGTAGTTTGACTGGGGCGGTCTCCTCCCAAAGAGTAACGGAGGAGTACGAAGGTGCGCTCAGACCGGTCGGAAATCGGTCGTAGAGTATAAAGGCAAAAGCGCGCTTGACTGCGAGACAAACACGTCGAGCAGGTACGAAAGTAGGTCTTAGTGATCCGGTGGTTCTGTATGGAAGGGCCATCGCTCAACGGATAAAAGGTACTCCGGGGATAACAGGCTGATACCGCCCAAGAGTTCATATCGACGGCGGTGTTTGGCACCTCGATGTCGGCTCATCACATCCTGGGGCTGAAGCCGGTCCCAAGGGTATGGCTGTTCGCCATTTAAAGTGGTACGCGAGCTGGGTTTAGAACGTCGTGAGACAGTTCGGTCCCTATCTGCCGTGGACGTTTGAGATTTGAGAGGGGCTGCTCCTAGTACGAGAGGACCGGAGTGGACGAACCTCTGGTGTTCCGGTTGTCACGCCAGTGGCATTGCCGGGTAGCTATGTTCGGAAGAGATAACCGCTGAAAGCATCTAAGCGGGAAACTTGCCTCAAGATGAGATCTCACTGGAGCCTTGAGCTCCCTGAAGGGCCGTCGAAGACTACGACGTTGATAGGTTGGGTGTGTAAGCGCTGTGAGGCGTTGAGCTAACCAATACTAATTGCCCGTGAGGCTTGACCATATAACACCCAAGCAATTTGTGCATGAAAGCCAAATTGTGGTGGTGAAGACGAAAGAACCGAAAGTTCGCTGCTCTTGAAATAAAGAGCCACAAATTCACATATCCGAATTCGCTAGAGTATCCATCCGGATCTTCTGGCAACAGAATTTCTTGACGACCATAGAGCATTGGAACCACCTGATCCCATCCCGAACTCAGCAGTGAAACGATGCATCGCCGATGGTAGTGTGGGGTTTCCCCATGTGAGAGTAGGTCATCGTCAAGATTCATTTCGCAAAACCCCTATCTGCGCGAGCAGGTAGGGGTTTTGTCTTTTCCGGATCGGAAAAGAGCCGCCCGTGATATGGTTCCCCGGCGTGCCCATCCGCCCTTCAGAGGACACCCAATGGCTAGTACCACCTCATTGCATCCAGGTTTCATGATCGTCCAGGGCAACCGCCTGGATGACTTGCGCAACCTGGTGGTGAGCGTGATGCGCCGTTATCCCCTGGCCCCCTTGGAAAACGAAATCGCCCTGGTGCAGAGCAATGGCATCGCCCAGTGGCTGAAGCTGGCCCTGGCAGAAGACCCACAGGACGATGATCAGGGCGGCTGTGGCATCGCCGCGGCCATCGATGTGCAGCTGCCGGGTAGTTTCATGTGGCAGTTGTACCGTCGCGTGCTGGGCCGTGACGAAATTCCTGCAGTGTCGCTGCTCGACAAGGCGCCTCTGACCTGGCGCCTGATGCGCCTGCTGCCGGAGGTGATCGAGCGCCCGTACTTCGAGCCCTTGCGCCGCTTCCTCACTGACGACAGCGACCTGCGCAAGCGCTACCAGCTGGCCGAGCGCCTGGCCGATCTGTTCGACCAGTATCAGGTGTATCGCGCCGACTGGCTGAAAGACTGGGCCCAGGGCAACCATGTGCTCAATAGCGCACGTGGCGAGCGCAAGCCCCTGGCCAGTGGCAATCGCTGGCAGGCCGAACTGTGGCGGATCCTGCTCGAGGATGTGGGCGAAGAGGGCATGGCGCAAAGCCGAGCCGGTGTTCACCAACGCTTCATCGAGCGGATCAACAGACTTGAACAAGCCCCGCCGGGCCTGCCGGCGCGCCTGATTGTCTTTGGCATCTCGTCGTTGCCGGCCCAGATCCTGGAGGCCCTGGCGGGCCTGGCGCGTTTCAGTCAGGTGTTGCTGTGCGTGCACAATCCCTGTCGCCACCACTGGGGCGATATCGTGGCGGACAAGGACCTGCTGCGCCATCAGTACAAACGCCAGCAACGCAAGCAGGGCATGCCGCTGCAACTGGACGATGAGTCGCTGCACCAGCACGCGCACCCGCTGTTGGCCGCCTGGGGCAAGCAAGGGCGTGACTACATCAACCTGCTCGACAGCTATGACGATCCCGGCAGTTATCAGAATGTCTTCAGCGATGGCCGCATCGACCTGTTCAGCGAAGGCCAACCGCAAACCCTGCTCAACCAACTGCAGGACGACATTCTCGAGCTTCGCCCCTTGGCTGAAACCCGTGAACAGTGGCCGGCTGTCGATCCGAACAAGGATCGCACGGTCCGTTTCCATATCGCCCACAGCCCACAGCGCGAAGTCGAGATCCTGCACGATCAGCTGCTGGCCCGCTTCAGTGCCGATCCGACGTTGCGCCCCCGCGACGTCATTGTCATGCTGCCGGACATCGATACCTATGCGCCGCATATTCGGGCCGTGTTCGGACAGCTCGAGCGCAGCGACCCGCGTTACATCCCTTTCACCCTGACCGACCAAGGCCAGCGTGGTCGCGATCCACTGCTGATCGCCCTGGAGCACTTGTTGAAGTTGCCTGACAGCCGTTTCGCCGTCAGCGAAGTGCTCGACCTGCTGGACGTGCCAGCGTTGCGCGCTCGCTTCGCGATCCAGGAAAGCGACCTGCCAACGCTGCATCGCTGGATCGAAGGCGCCGGTATCCGTTGGGGGCTGAGCGCCGAACAGCGGGCGACCCTCGGATTGCCCGAAGGGTTGGAACAGAACAGCTGGCGATTCGGCCTGCGGCGCATGTTGCTGGGCTATGCGGTCGGCGTGGGTGAGGCGTGCGATGGCATCGAGCCGTATGACGAGATCGGCGGTCTGGATGCGGCCTTGATCGGTCCGCTGGTGGCTTTGCTCGACGCGCTGGACATCGCCTGCCAGACCTTGTCCCAGCCTGCGTCGGCGCAGGCGTGGGGGGAGCGCTTGCATGCCCTGCTGCAGGTTTTCTTCCTGGCCGAAAACGAGCACGACGAACTGCTTCTGGTACAGCTCCAGGACCTGCGCGACACCTGGCTGGAGACCTGCGAGGCAGTTGGTCTGGAGGATCTGCTGCCGCTCACCGTGGTGCGCGAGGCCTGGCTGTCGGGGCTCGACCAGGGCAAGTTGTCCCAGCGCTTCCTGGCCGGCTCGGTGAATTTCTGTACGCTGATGCCGATGCGTGCCATCCCGTTTCGCGTGGTCTGCCTGCTGGGCATGAATGATGGCGACTATCCTCGCGCCCAGCCGCCGTTGGATTTCGACCTGATGGCCAGTGACTATCGTCCGGGTGACCGCTCCCGTCGGGAAGACGACCGCTACCTGTTGCTCGAAGCCTTGCTGTCGGCGCGCGATCAGCTTTACGTCAGCTGGGTCGGGCGCAGCATTCGCGACAACAGCGAGCGCCCGGCCTCGGTGCTGATCGGGCAGTTGCGCGATCACTTGGCCGCAGGCTGGCGGTTGGCGGGCGCCAAAGACGGGCAGCGCGAGGACCACGGGCAGCAGCTGTTGCACGCGCTGACCCAGGAGCACCCGTTGCAGCCTTTCAGCCCGCGCTACTTCCAGAAAGGCAGCCCGCTGTTCAGCTTCGCCCACGAATGGCTTGGCCTGCATCAGCCGGAAAACCATAGCGAGGGTGCGCAGGCTGAGCTGCCGCCCTTCAGCAGCGACGAGCCACTGAGCCTGGTGCAACTGCAGGACTTTCTGCGACACCCGGTGCGGCATTTCTTCAGCCAGCGCCTGAAGGTGTTCTTCGAGGCCCTGGAGGCGCCCACGCCGGACGAGGAGCCCTTCGCGCTCGATGCGTTGCAACGCTATGGCCTGAGCGAGAGCCTGCTCGGTGCCGCTCTGGCGGATCCGGACAACGCCGAACAAGCGTTGCAGGCCCAGGCTCGGCGGCTCCAGGCCTGCGGGTTGCTGCCCCTGGCCGGGTTCGGCGAGGCGCTGCAGGCCGAACTGATCCAGCCCCTGCCGGACCTGCTGCAACGTCACAGGCATTTGCTGCAGCGCTGGCCAACGCTGGTCGAGGGCGCCTTGCCGATCCATTTCGAGCAGGGGCCGCACCGCCTGGAGGGCTGGCTTGGTCGGGTGTACCAGGCAGAGGACCAAAGCCTGTTGAGCATCGCTACCGTACCCAACACTCTGAGCGCCGGGCGCAACAACCTGAAGTGGCATCGCCTGATACCAGCCTGGGTCATGCACCTGGCCGCCTGCGCCTCGGGCTATCCGCTGCACAGCGCGCTGGTCGCCAGCGACCTGACCTTGCTGCTGGCCCCGCTGCCCCAGGACCAGGCGGCGCAGCGACTGGGCGAGCTCATGCTGGCCCGTCAGGCCGGCATGAATGCTCCGCTGCCAGTCGCGGCCAAGACCGCGTTCGCCTGGCTGGCCCAGGAGGATCCGGACAAGGCCCTGGCCGCTGCAGCCCGCGCCTACGAGGGCGACGGCCAGAACAGCTTCGGTGAGCGCAGCGAAAGCCTGGCACTGGTTCGCCAGTATCGTGATTTCGCCGCAATGACCGTGGATGAGACATTCGATGGCTGGTGCGAGTCCCTGTATCGGCCCTTGTTCGCGGCACCCTGGCAGACCCTGGGTAGCCCGGAGACCGCCCAATGAACCAGACCCGCCCCCTGGCGCTGAGTTTCCCTCTGCACGGCAGCCAGCTGATCGAGGCCAGCGCCGGCACCGGCAAGACCTTCACCATCTCGGCCTTGTACCTGCGGCTGATCCTCGGCCATGGTGGCGAGCAGGGCTTCGACCGGGAGCTGCTGCCACCGCAGATCCTCGTGGTGACCTTCACCGACGCGGCCACCAAGGAGCTGCGTGAACGGATCCGGACGCGGCTGGCCGAAGCCGCGCGTTTCTTCCGCGGCGAGCTCGAAGACGCCGACCCGCTGCTACACCTGCTGCGCGACGATTATCCACAGGCGCACTGGTCACGTTGCGCCAGTCGCCTTGAGGTTGCCGTGCAGTGGATGGACGAAGCCGCGGTCTCGACCATTCACGGCTGGTGCCAGCGCATGCTGCGCGAGCACGCGTTCGACAGCGGCAGCTTGTTCACCCAGAGCCTGGAAGCCGACCACAGCGAGCTGCTTGGCCAGGTCATGCGCGACTATTGGCGGCGCTTCTGCTACGGCATGCGTGGCGAGGCGCTGGCCTGGGTACGCGGCAACTGGGGCAGCCCCGATGCGCTGTTGCCGAGGATCAGGCCGCTGTTCGGTCGTGTTCGCGGCCAGGCGGACGAGCAGGAGCCGCAGGCCCTGATTGACGCGACCCTGCGTCAGCGCAACGAGCAGTTGGCCCTGCTCAAGGCCCCCTGGGCAGCCTGGGCCGATGAACTGCAGCAGATCTGCCGCGATGCCGTGGCCGCCAAGCAGGCCGATGGTCGCAAGCTGCAGGCACGCTACTTCGAGCCCTGGTTCGATAAACTGCGCGCCTGGTCCGGTGACGAGCAGGCCATGGAGCTGGACCTGGGCACCGGCTTCACCCGCCTTACCCCCACCGGCCTGGCCGAAGCCTGGAAGTCCGGCGAGCCGCCCGAGCACCCGGCGCTGCAGGCCATGGAGACGTTGCGTGAGCAGTTGCAAGGCCTCGCCAGCCCCGATGCCCGCCTGTTGGAGCATGCCGCCGCCTGGGTCTCGGTGCGTTTCGAGCTGGAGAAGCGTCGCCGCGCCGAGATGGGCTTCGACGACATGCTGCTGCGCCTTGAGCAGGCCCTGGGCAGCGAGGCGGGCGAGCGTCTGGCAGGCCTGATTCGCGAGCAGTTTCCGGTCGCCCTGATCGACGAGTTCCAGGATACCGATCCGGTCCAGTACGGCATCTTCGAACGTATCTACCGCATCAGTGAGAACAACCCGCAGACCGGCCTGTTCATGATCGGCGACCCCAAGCAGGCGATCTACGCCTTCCGTGGCGCCGACATCTTCACCTACCTCGGCGCGCGGCGTGCCACCGCAGGGCGCCTGCACAGCCTGGACACCAACTACCGCTCCAGCCAGCCCATGGTCGCGGCGGTGAACCGGGTATTCCTCCAGGCCGAGGAGCGTCGCGAAGGCCGCGGCGCCTTCCTGTTCCGCGTCGAGGGCGACAATCCGTTGCCCTTCGTCGAGGTGCGCGCCAAGGGCCGTGGCGAACAGCTGTCGATCGACGGGCAGGCGAGCGCGGCCTTGCACTGCTGGCAACTGGAGAGCGATGAGCCGGTCTCGAGTACCTTGTATCGTCAGCAACTGGCGGCCAGCTGCGCCAGCCATATCGTCGACCTGCTCGATGGCGGTCTGCGGGGTGTCACCGGGTTCGTCGACGCCGCTGGCACGCTGCGACCCTGCCTGCCTTCCGATATCGCCATCCTGGTGCGCGACGGCCGTGAGGCGCAGTTGATTCGCGCCGAGCTGGCCGCCCGCGATGTGCGCAGCGTGTACCTGTCGGACAAGGACTCGGTGTTCGCCGCCCAGGAAGCCCACGACCTGCTGGCATGGCTCAAGGCTTGCGCCGAGCCGGATTCCGAACGCCTGCTCAAGGCTGCCCTGGCCAGCCTGACCCTCGACCTGCCGCTCATCGAGCTGGAGCGTCTGAACCAGGAAGAGCGGGTCTGGGAGGGCTGGGTGATGCGCTTTCGTCGCTATCGCGAGGTCTGGCAACGCCAGGGCGTGCTGCCCATGCTGCGCCGCCTGCTGCACGACTTCCAGTTGCCGCGCGCGTTGCTCGGGCGCAGCGACGGCGAGCGGGTGCTGACCAACCTTCTGCACCTGGCCGAACTGCTGCAACAGGCGGCGGGTGAGCTGGATGGCGAGCAGGCGCTGATCCGTCACCTCGCCGAGCACCTGGCCAATGCCGGGCAGGCGGGGGAAGAGCAGATCCTGCGCCTGGAGAGCGACGAGCAACTGGTCAAGGTGGTGACCATCCACAAGTCCAAGGGCCTGGAATACCCGTTGGTGTACCTGCCGTTCATCTGCACCAGCAAGCCGGTGGATGGCCAGCGCCTGCCACTGGGCTGGCACGATGACGACGGCATCGCCCACCTGACCCTGACGCCGGATGTGGCGCAGATCGAGCGCGCCGACGACGAGCGCCTGGCCGAGGATCTGCGCCTGCTCTACGTCGCCCTGACCCGCGCCCAGTACGCTTGCTGGCTGGGTGTCGCCGATCTCAAGCGCGGTACCCAGCGCAGCTCGCAGCTGCATCGCTCGGCGCTGGGCTATCTGCTCGGCGGTGGCTTGCCGCTGGCGGCGTCCAGCCAGCTGGGCGACTGGCTCCAGGCCCTGATGACGGGCTGTCCGGCCATCGGCCGAGGGCCGCTGCCCGAGGTCGGCACGCAACGCTACCGCGCGCCGCAAAGCCACAGCGAGCTGCTGCCGCCGCGCAAGCCGCGTCGCGCCGCCGCGGAGCATTGGTGGATCGCCTCCTACAGCGCCTTGCGGGTGGGTGACCAGACCCTCGTCGCCGACAGTTCCCAGGCTCAGCAGCTGCTGGACGACGAGGTGCTGGACGGCCAGGCGCTGCGCGAGGTGCCTGCCGAGGCGGGCGATATCCATCGCTTCCCACGGGGGCCGAGTCCAGGGACCTTCCTCCACGGTCTGCTCGAATGGGCTGGCCGTGAGGGGTTCGCCGAGGTCAGCGCTCAGCCGGGGGAAATCGAGCGTACCGTCGGCCGGCGTTGCAACCGGCGTGACTGGACCGGCTGGATTCCCACGTTGACGCAATGGCTGCAGCAGCTGCTGGGTCAGCCCATGCCCCTGCAGGATGCCACCCTGACCTTGGCGGGGCTGAGCCAGTACCAGATCGAAATGGAGTTCTGGTTCGCCAGCCATCAGGTCGACGCCGTGCGCCTCGATCAACTGGTCGCGCGCCATACCCACGGCGGCGCGGCGCGTCCGGCCGCTCAGCCGACCCTGCTCAACGGCATGTTCAAAGGCTTCATCGACCTGGCGTTCGAGCTCGACGGGCGCTATTACGTCGCCGACTACAAATCCAACTGGCTTGGCCCCGATGCCCAGGCCTATGGCGCCCTGGCGATGGAGCAGTCGATCCTCGAGCATCGCTACGATCTGCAGTACGTGCTCTACCTGCTGGCCCTGCACCGTCAGTTGCGCGCGCGCCTGCCGGACTACGACTACGACCGGCATGTCGGCGGCGCGCTGTTCATCTTCCTGCGCGGCGTCACCTCGGCCGGGCACGGGCTGTATCATGCGCGACCGCCGCGGGCGCTGATCGAGCAGCTCGACGCGATGTTCCGGGGCGAGCATGAACCCGAACAACACGACCTGTTTGCCGGAGCCGCGCCATGAGCCGCCATCTCGACGACCTGCTGCCCACGCCGCTGCAGGCGGAACACCTGAGCGCCCTGGCGCCGCTGCAGCGCAGCCAGGACCTGTTGGCGCTGCTCGATCGCTGGGTCGAGCGTGGCTGGCTGCGTGCCCTGGACCGCGCCTTCGTGACCTTTCTCGAAGAGCGCGCACCGGGCAGCGATCCCCTGGTGCTGCTGGCGGCGGCGCTGGCCAGCCATCAGCTCGGCCATGGCCATGTCTGCCTCGACCTGCGCCAGACCTTGGCCGAGCCGGATTTCGCCCTGTCGCTGCCACCTGAAGGCGATGCCCTGGCCGGGCCGTTGCTGCTGCCCTCGCAACTGCTGTCCGGCCTCGATCTGGACACCTGGCAGCGGCGGATCGCCGCGAGTGCCCTGGTGGCCGACGGCGATGGCGCGGGGCAGGGCGCCCGGCCCCTGGTAACGAGCGCCGAGCGCCTGTACCTGCGGCGCTACTGGGCCTATGAGCGGCGTATCGACGGCGCCCTGCACGAGCGTCTGGCGCGCCGGCTGGCGCAGCCGACCGACCTGGCGGCTCGCCTGTCGCAGCTGTTCGACAATGGCGAGGCAGCGGGGGCGGTGGACTGGCAGAAGCTGGCCTGCGCATTGGCGACCCGGGCCGGTTTCAGTGTGATCACCGGCGGCCCGGGGACCGGCAAGACCACCACCGTGGTACGCCTGCTGGCGTTGTTGCAAGGGCCCGCGGTCGAACAGGGCCGGCCCCTGCGCATCCGCCTGGCGGCCCCGACCGGCAAGGCCGCGGCGCGCCTGACCGAGTCCATCGGCCAGCAGGTGGAGCGCTTGCAGGTGGGCAGCGAGGTGCGGGCGCAGATCCCCACCGAGGTCAGTACCGTGCATCGCCTGCTGGGCAGTCGCCCGGGCTCGCGCCACTTCCGCCACCACGCGGGCAACCCGTTGCCGCTCGATGTGCTGGTGGTCGACGAAGCGTCGATGATCGACCTGGAGATGATGGCCAACCTGCTCGACGCCCTGCCAGCCAATGCGCGGCTGGTGCTGCTGGGCGACAAGGACCAGTTGGCCTCGGTGGAGGCCGGGGCGGTGCTGGGCGATCTGTGTCGCGATGCCGAGGATGGCTGCTACTGGTCGCAGACCGTGGCCTGGTTGGAGCAGGTGGGCGGGCAGTCCCTGGCCCAAACTGGCCTGACGCCGGGGAGCGAGCCGCGCAACCCGCTCGCCCAGCAGATCGTGATGCTGCGCCATTCGCGCCGCTTCGGCGAGGGCAGCGGCATCGGCCAGCTGGCGCGTCTGGTCAATCGCCAGTTGGCCCAGGATGCCCGCGCCCTGCTGGCGAGCCAGCCAACGGACGTTTTCTGCCTGACGCTCGGCGGCGAGCACGACAAGCGCTTCGATCGCCTGCTGCTCGATGGCCATGGCCAGGGCCCTGAAGGGCCACAGGGCTATCGCGGCTACCTGCGCAGCATCGGACGCTTGCGACCGCCGCCGGGCACCCCCGCCGATGACCCGCGTTGGGAGCACTGGGCGGCAGAGGTGCTGCGCAGCTTCGAGGCGTTCCAGTTGCTGTGCGCGGTGCGCAAAGGGGCCTGGGGCGTCGAAGGCCTGAACGAGCGGGTCGCGCGGGTACTGCACAACGCCGGGCTGATCGACAGCCAGCAGCCCTGGTACGAGGGCCGTCCGGTGCTGGTGACCCGCAATGACTATGGCCTTGGCCTGATGAACGGCGATATCGGCATCGCCCTGCGCCTGCCGGACGAGCATGGCGAGGCTTTGCTGCGTGTGGCTTTCCCGCGCAACGATGGCAGCGGTGGGGTGCGGTTCGTCCTGCCCAGTCGCCTCAGCGAAGTGGAGACCGTGTTCGCGATGACCGTGCACAAGTCCCAAGGGTCCGAGTTCAGTCATACCGCGCTGGTGCTGCCCGATGCGCTGAATCCGGTTCTGACCAAGGAACTGGTATACACCGGCATCACCCGGGCCAAGCATTGCTTCAGCCTGATCGAGCCCCGCGCCGGGATCTTCGAGGAGGCGGTAGGGCGCAAGGTGCGGCGGATTTCAGGGTTGATGCTGGAGCAAGTCTGACGCTGGAGTTTGCCGCCGATATGCTATCGTTGCGGCAATATCCGGAAACTTTTTGTGAGATTTCCCTCCATGACAGTGGCTGTCTCGGCCCTGGGACGAGTGACGGGCCGTGCGCTCGCGCTGCTGATGGCCACGCTGTTGTTGACCGGCACACCCGCCTGGGCGGCTGGCGCCGTGCCGGACGCCCAGGTGCAGCAACGGGCCAGGGCCGTGACCCAGGTGGTGCTGGGCATTCTCAGCTACGCGCGCTGGCCCGCCGAACCCAACCCTTTGCGCCTGTGCCTGGTCGGCCCGACCGAGTATGCCGACGATCTGATCAAGGGCAACACGCAGCAGTCCGGGCGACCCTTGCAGGTGCGCCGCCTGCTGGCCG
Organism: Pseudomonas sp. microsymbiont 2; assembly: GCF_054788395.1. Lineage (NCBI taxonomy): Bacteria > Pseudomonadati > Pseudomonadota > Gammaproteobacteria > Pseudomonadales > Pseudomonadaceae > Pseudomonas > Pseudomonas sp. microsymbiont 2. The sequence continues at coordinate 5,068,560 of NZ_CM139112.1, read as the reverse complement.
ACGACCCGGGCCTGGCCAGTGCCTGCGACGCGGTCTATATCGGCAAGCTCGACACCCGCCAGCGCGAGCGCCTGTTCCAGGCGATCAGCGGCCATCCGGTCCTGAGCATCAGCGAGGCCGATGACTCCTGCACGGTGGGCAGCCTTTTCTGCCTGCGGGTCAGTGATCGGCAGGTGGCCTTCGATGTCAACCTAGACTCGGTGGCACGCAGCGGCGTGCGTATCCACCCCAGCGTGCTGCAGCTGTCGCGTCGACGGGCGGTACAGCCATGAAACGCGCCCTCCGGTCCTTCAGCCGGCCGACCCTGCGCGCGGTGCTCGGGCGTGGTCACCTGGCGGCCGCGTTGCTCGCGGCTGGCCTGGCCGGGGTCCTGGTGACCCTGCTTGGCGTACTGGCCTTGCGTGTCTATGCCAATCACAACCTGCACCTGATCGCCCGCTCCATCACCTACACCGTCGAGGCTGCCGTGGTGTTCGATGACAGTGCCGCGGCCAACGAGGCGCTGGCCCTGATCGCGACCACCGAGGAAGTCGCCGATGCCAAGGTCTACGACAACGATGGCGATCTGCTCGCCCATTGGCAGCGCGACGAGCAGGGGTTGATCTCCCGGGTGCAGATGGAGGTGGCGCGCGGCCTGCTTGAAGAGCCGATCAACATGCCGGTGCTGCACATGAACCAGCAGGTCGGGCATATCGAGCTGACGGGGCAGGGGGGCAGCCTGGTGCGTTTCCTGCTCAGCGGGCTGGTGGGCATCCTGATCTGTACGCTGCTCAGCGCCGGGCTGGCGCTGTACCTGTCGCGCCGACTGTTCGGCGACATCATCCGGCCGCTGCGCAACCTGGCCAGCGTCGCGCATGCGGCGCGGCGCGAACGCAGTTTCGATCGCCGGGTGCCCGAGACGCAGATCGCCGAACTCAATGAACTGGGCAATGACTTCAATGCCCTGCTCGATGAGCTGGAGGCCTGGCACAGCCATCTGCAGAGCGAGAACGAGAGCCTCGCCCACCAGGCCAGCCACGACAGCCTCACCGGCTTGCCCAACCGGGCCTTCTTCGAGGGCCGGCTGAACCGCAGCCTGCGCACCGCCGCGCGCCACGAGGAGCATCTGGCGCTGCTGTTCCTCGACAGCGATCACTTCAAGCAGATCAACGACAGCCTTGGCCACGCGGTGGGTGACCAAGTGCTGGTGAGCGTTGCCAGCCGGGTGCGGGCCCAACTGCGCGAGCATGACCTGGTGGCGCGGCTGGGCGGCGACGAGTTCGCGGTGTTGCTGACCCCCCTGCATTCGCGCGAAGACGCCCAGCGCATCGCCGAGAAGATCGTCGCCAGCATGAAGCTGCCGGTGCAACTGGAGGACGGCACCAGCATCACCACCTCGCTGAGCGTCGGTATTGCCTATTACCCGGACGATGGCCGTGACCCGGCCAGTCTGCTCAATGCCGCCGACGCGGCGATGTATCAGGCCAAGCGCAATCGCCGTGGCCATTGGCAAGTGGCGCAGCCGGAACGCAGCGCTACGGATGTGAAGAACAGGAGCTGAACCGTGATCGATCGTTTTTCCTTGCTGCGTTTCCCGTTGTTCGCCCTGCTGGCGCTGTTGGCGTTGGTGGGTTGCCAGAGCGTGCCGCCCAAGGGCCTGACGCCCGAACAGGTCGCGGTGCTCGAGCGCGAGGGTTTCTCCCCGACCGACGAGGGCTGGGCGTTCGACCTGTCCGGCAAGGTGCTGTTCGGCAGCGATCTGGATAGCCTCAATCGCCAGAGCGAGGATATCGTCCAGCGCATCGGCAAGGCGTTGCTGTCGGTGGATATCCAGCGGGTGCGCATCGACGGCCATGCCGATGCCTCGGGCAAGGCCGCCTACAACCAGCAGCTCTCCGAGCGCCGCGCCCAGAGCGTGGCCCGTGCGCTGATCGGGATCGGCATGCAGCCACAGAACATCCAGACTCGTGGCATGGGCAGCAGCCAGCCAGTGGCGGACAACCGCACCAGCGCCGGGCGCATGGAGAATCGCCGGGTGTCGATCGTGGTGGCGTCTGATTGACGCGCGCATCGCGGGGCAGTGGGAGCGGGCTTGCCCCGCGATGATGCGCACGCTCAACCCTGAGCGAACTTCATCTCCCGCGTCTCGCCCATCAGCAACGGCGCATTGGCCTCGGTCACCTCGCGGATGTAGTCCCACAACAGGGTGATGCGCTTGAGCTTGCGCAGGTCCTCCCGGCAGTACATCCAGAACTGCCGCGTCACCTCGATCTGCTCCGGCAGCACCGTCACCAGCCGTGGGTCCTGCGCGGCCAGGAAGCACGGCAGGATCGCCAGCCCGCGCCCCTGCAGCGCCGCCGTGTACTGGGCGATCACGCTGGTGCTGCGCAGATGGGCCTGGGCGTTGGGGATCAGGTTGGCCAGGTACAGCAGTTCCGAGCTGAACGCCAGGTCGTCGACGTAACTGATGAACGGATGGCCCGCCAGGTCGGCGACCGTGCGGATCGGCGCGTGGCGGTCCAGGTAGTCCTGGGTGGCATACAGGCGCAGGCGGTAGTCGCACAGTTTGCAGCACACATAGGGCCCGTGCTCGGGGCGCTCCAGGGCGATGACGATGTCGGCCTCGCGCTTGGACAGGCTGATGAAGTGCGGCAACGGCAGGATGTCCACCGAGATCGCCGGCCAGGCGTCGACGAAATGGCTCAGCTGCGGGGTGACGAAGAAGCTGCCGAAGCCTTCGGTGCAGCCCATGCGCACATGCCCCGACAACGCCACGCCGGAGCCTGAGACCTGCTCGCAGGCCATGTGCAGCGTGCTTTCGATCGCCTCGGCGTAGCTCAGCAGGCGCTGGCCTTCGGTGGTGAGGACGAAGCCATTGGTGCGCGATTTCTCGAACAGCAAGGTACCCAGCGCCCCTTCCAGCGAGGCGATGCGCCGCGAGACCGTGGTGTAGTCCACGCCCAGGCGCTTGGCCGCGCTGCTGGCCTTGCGGGTGCGCGCCACCTCAAGAAAGAACTTGAGGTCGTCCCAGTTCAGCGCGCTCAGGGAGGTGAGGTCTTTTTGCATGATGATCCGGTTTTTTTGTGCATTCTTGTTGGATGTTTGCACATCTATACTCGATCTCAGCCCCTATGCGCCACCCCGTGTCCATGCCGGGAGCAGGCGTCTTCGTTCCGACAACAATTCCAAGGAGAGCGCAGATGAACGCACCGCAAACCCCCGACCAGACCAAGGTCGAGCAGGTCAAGCTGCTGATCGACGGCCAGTGGGTCGAATCGAAGACCACCGAATGGCGCGACATCGTCAACCCGGCGACCCAGCAAGTGCTGGCGCGTGTGCCGTTCGCCACCGTCGAGGAAGTGGACGCCGCCGTGGCTGCCGCCGAGCGCGCCTTCAAGACCTGGCGCGACACGCCGATCGGCGCGCGCATGCGCATCATGCTCAAGCTGCAGGCCTTGATCCGTGAGCACAGCAAGCGCATCGCCGTGACCCTCAGCGCCGAGCAGGGCAAGACCATCGCCGACGCCGAGGGCGATATCTTCCGCGGCCTGGAGGTGGTCGAGCACGCCGCCTCCATCGGCACCCTGCAGATGGGCGAGTTCGCCGAGAATGTCGCTGGCGGTGTCGACACCTACACCCTGCGCCAGCCGATCGGTGTGTGCGCTGGCATCACCCCCTTCAACTTCCCGGCGATGATTCCGCTGTGGATGTTCCCGATGGCCATCGTCTGCGGCAACACCTTCGTGCTCAAGCCGTCCGAGCAGGACCCGCTGTCGACCATGATGCTGGTCGACCTGGCGCTGCAAGCCGGCATCCCTGCCGGTGTGCTCAACGTGGTGCACGGCGGCAAGCAGGTGGTAGACGCGATCTGCACCCACAAGGACATCAAGGCGATCTCGTTCGTCGGCTCGACCGAGGTCGGCACCCATGTCTACAACCTGGGCAGCCAGCACGGCAAGCGCGTGCAGTCGATGATGGGCGCCAAGAACCACGCGGTGATCCTGCCCGACGCCAACCGCACCCAGACCGTCAACGCCTTGGTCGGCGCCGCGTTCGGCGCGGCTGGCCAGCGGTGCATGGCCACTTCCGTGGCGGTGCTGGTGGGCAAGGCCCGCGAATGGTTGCCGGATATCAAGGACGCCGCGAGCAAGCTCAAGGTCAACGCCGGCAACGAGCCGGGCACCGACGTCGGCCCGGTGGTTTCCAAGCGCGCCAAGGAGCGTGTGCTGGGCCTGATCGAAAGCGGTATCCAGGAAGGCGCCAAGCTGGAGCTCGATGGTCGTGACGTGAAGGTGCAGGGCTACGAGCAGGGCAACTTCGTCGGCCCGACCCTGTTCTCTGGGGTGAAGACCGACATGCAGATCTACACCCAGGAAATCTTCGGGCCAGTGCTGGTGACCCTGGAGGTCGATACCCTCGACGAAGCCATCGCCCTGGTCAACGCCAATCCCTTCGGCAACGGCACCGGGCTGTTCACCCAGAGCGGCGCGGCGGCGCGCAAGTTCCAGAGCGAGATCGATATCGGCCAGGTCGGCATCAACATCCCGATTCCGGTACCGGTGCCGTTCTTCAGCTTCACCGGCTCGCGCGGCTCCAAGCTCGGCGACCTCGGCCCCTACGGCAAGCAAGTGGTGCAGTTCTACACTCAGACCAAGACCGTCACCGCCCGCTGGTTCGACGACGACAGCGTCAATGACGGTGTGAACACCACCATCAGCCTGCGCTAAGGAGAAGTCATGCGTATCGCATTCATCGGCCTGGGCAACATGGGCGCGCCCATGGCCCGCAACCTGATCAAGGCCGGGCACCAGCTGAACCTGTTCGACCTGAACAAGACCGTGCTGGCGGAACTCGCCGAGCTGGGTGGCCAGGTCAGCACCTCGCCGAAGGACGCCGCCGCCAACAGCGAGCTGGTGATCACCATGTTGCCGGCCGCCGCCCATGTGCGCGGCGTGTACCTGGATGAAGAAACCGGCGTGCTGGCCGGCATCCGCCCCGGCACCCCGACCGTGGACTGCAGCACCATCGATCCGCAGACCGCCCGTGATGTCTCCAAGGCTGCCGCAGCCAAGGGCATCGACATGGGCGATGCGCCGGTTTCCGGTGGTACCGGTGGCGCGGCGGCGGGCACCCTGACCTTCATGGTCGGCGCCAGCGCCGAGCTGTTCGCCACGCTCAAGCCAGTATTGGAGCAGATGGGCCGCAATATCGTGCACTGCGGCGAGGTCGGTACCGGGCAGATCGCCAAGATCTGCAACAACCTGCTGCTGGGCATCTCGATGATCGGTGTGTCCGAGGCCATGGCCTTGGGCAACGCGCTGGGCATCGATACCAAGGTGCTGGCCGGGATCATCAACAGTTCCACCGGGCGGTGCTGGAGTTCGGATACCTACAACCCCTGGCCAGGCATCATCGAGACCGCCCCGGCCTCGCGTGGCTATACCGGCGGCTTCGGCGCCGAGCTGATGCTCAAGGATCTGGGGCTGGCCACCGAGGCGGCGCGTCAGGCGCACCAGCCGGTGATTCTCGGTGCCGTGGCTCAGCAGCTGTACCAGGCGATGAGCTTGCGTGGCGAGGGTGGCAAGGATTTCTCGGCGATCGTCGAGGGGTATCGCAAGAAGGATTGACGAGCGAGTGGGCTTGATCGCGGGCCGGGTGGCCCTTCCCCTTGTAACTGCGCACCTTGGGGAAGGGACATCAGGTTCGCGATTTTTTTATGGCCAGCTGTGGGGGCGTGGGAGCGGGCTTGCCCCGCGATGCCATCTGCTCGAGCAGTCATGTTTTGCGACAGTACGCAGCGCGGGGCAAGCCCGCTCCCACCGGATCAGGCGAAGACGAAGTACTTGCGCACCGTCTCGACCACTTCCCAGGTGCCTTTCATTCCTGGTTCGATGACGAACACGTCGCCCGCCTTCAGGTGTTTCGGCTCCTCGCCTTCCGGGGTGACGATGCAGTAACCGTCGAGGAAATGGCAGTACTCCCACTTCTCGTAGTTGACCTCGAACTTGCCCGGCGTGCAGATCCAGGTGCCCATGATCTTGCTACCGTCGGCGGACAGGTAGGCATTGAGATTGACGGTGTGCGGGTCGCCGCCGATGCGTTTCCACTTGGTCGCGTCGACCACCGGGGTCGGGCAGGTTTCGCGCAGGACGGTGATGAAATCGGACATGACGTGGCTCCAGGTAAGGTGACGCATCACCATAGGACCAACGCCACGCGTGCAGTTGCCCAGGCTCGACGTCCAGCTGTCTGCGCGCGCTATGCCGGGATATGGGTCTTGCAATAGTGAATGAACGCGGCCACCGGTTCAGGCCAGGCCGCCAGCTGTTCCGTGGCCTCGCCGAGGTAGGCGGCGCGGGCATTGGCCAGCACCGTGCGATGGGCTGCGGGCAGGCGTGGTAACAGCCAGCCGGCTGCCACATCCTTGGCCGCGATCTTCCCGGTTGCCAGGCTGTACCAGATGCGTGCCAGCGCCAGGACCACGGTGCGCTCGTCGCCGCTCCAGTCGTCGTGGGTATTCCATTGCGCAAGGGTATCGCGAAAGGCTTGTGCCATATCGGCGCCAGGCACCGGGTCAAACCAGTCGGCGGCGTTCCGCCCGAGCAGGGCGATACTTTGCTGGCGCGCCTTGGTCAGCAGAATGGCCAGGTCGGGGTCGAGCTGCGCAGGCTCGAACTCGCCCGCCAGCAACGCTGCGCGCAACCATTCGCCAAACTGCAGTTCACGGCGGGCCGGATAGCGCCATGGATGAATATCGGCGCGCACCAGCACGGTCACTTCGAGCGCTCGCCGGTCGGGAAGCGTACCGGGAGGCGCGGAGATAGTCAGCAGATCGAGCATCAGCGCCTGGCGCGTCGCTTCGTCCAGCGGTTGCGCCACGGTCACCAGCAGGTCGAGGTCGCTCTCGGGCTTGAGGCCACCGGCCACGGCCGAACCGTAGAGGTGGATCGTCAGCAATCGATCGCCCAGGTGTCGGCTGAGCAGTCGCTGGGCTGCGTGCAGTTGCGGGTCTGTCGATGGCACGTCGGATGCCCTGTCTGCTGAAGTCAGGCAATTGTGGGGACGCAATACCGGCGGCGGCAATGGGCGGCTTTCCTGCTGGTGAACCAGAGATTGCTCGCGTAAAGCGGAAAAACGTCCGCTTGTCGGCATAGGTGTGCATAGTGTGTATTTGGCATGGTTTTCACCAACGTTGATGTGTAGGCTACACATCACCTGCCAAAGGAATGATGAATGCGCAGCAGGGACGTGATCCAGCTCATCGAGGCGGATGGCTGGTACGAAGTGGAAGTGAAGGGAAGCCATCATCAGTTCAGGCACCCGTTCAAGAGTGGCCGGGTGACGGTGCCCCACCCGAAAAGCGATCTGCCCCGGGGCACGATGCACGGGATTCTGAAACAGGCGGGCCTGAAATGAGGCCGGCCGCGTTGGCCGGGGCGCCATGCCGGCTCGAAACTCAATGGAGACAAGCGATGAAATTCCCCGTTGTGCTGCACAAGGACGAAGACTCCGACTATGGCGTGACCGTACCCGATGTGCCTGGCTGCTTTTCCGCTGGCTGCAGTGTCTCCCAGGCGCTGGAGAACGTGCAGGAGGCCCTGGCCCTGCATTTCGAAGGGCTGGTGGCCGACGGCGAGCCGCTGCCCCAGGCGCAGGAAGTGGACGAGCATGTGGAAAATCCCGATTACGCAGGCGGAATCTGGGCAGTGGTGGATTTCGACGTGACCCCGTATCTGGGCAAGGCGGTGCGTTTCAATGCCACGCTGCCGGAAAACCTGCTGCAGCGTATCGATGAAAAAGTGAAGCGCGACCACCGTTACGCCTCGCGCTCCGGTTTTCTGGCCTCGGCGGCGCTGCGCGAACTGGCCGTGGCCCATTGAGCCCTGCGGCGCTGTCCTGTTTCAGGCAGGGCCGCTCAAGCGCTCGACCAGCAGTGCGGTGTAGCCTGGCAACGCCGTGAAATCCCGGGCGCACAGCAGCAAGCGCCGATTCGCCCAGCTTTCCTGCAGGGCGAACCAGCGCAGTGGCAACGCGTCTTCCCAGCGACGCGCCGCTGCCAGTGGTACCACGCCAACCCCTGCCCCCGCGGCCACCATTCGGATCACCCCATCGAAACCTTCGGCGCGAACCCGGACCTGCATTCGGCGCCCGAGGTGCAAGGCCCGCTCCTCCAGGTGCAACGCCAGGGCGCTGTCGGCGCCAAGCCCCACATGGCCGTAAGCCAGGCTGGCGCTGAAGTCCGCTGCGGGGAGGTCGCCCAGCGGGTGGTCGTTCGGCATTACCAGCACCAATGGATCATCGCGAAACGCTCGGGTCTGCAGGTGCTCGATGGGGGCGGCGCTCGACACGACGCCAAGATCCGCCATGCCCTCGGTGATCGCCTGGACGATGCGCAGGCTCGGCAGTTCCTGGATATCGATGCTCACCCCGGGGTGTTCGGCCAGGTAGCCGGCGAGCAGCTCCGGCAGGTACTCGGTCAACGCTGCCGTGTTGCACAGCAGGCGCACCTGGCCTTGCTGGCCCTGGGCGTACTGCCCCAGGTCGTACTGCAGGCGCTCCACCTGCTGGCCGATCAGTCGCGCATGCTGCAAAAGCGCCTGCCCGGCGGCGGTCGGCGTCACCCCTCGGCGGTTGCGTTGCAGCAGGGCAATGCCCAGCGACGCTTCCATGGCGCGAATGCGCGCGCTGGCTGCAGGCAGTGACAGATGGCTGCGCCGGGCGCCCGCGGTGATGTTGCCGCACTCGAGGGTGTGCTGGAAAAGCGTGAGGTCGGTCAGGTCGAAATGCATATGCCTCTGTCCATGCAAGAGCCTGGCTGAGTATATGGCAGATTTTCAACGCGTGTGCCGCGGGTCAGGATGACGCCATGAAGACCTTCCTCGCGTTCTACCAGAACATCGGCCCAGCACTGTCATTGCTGGTGATCATGACCTTCTTCGTGGCCGGTGCGGTCAAGGGCGTGATTGGCCTGGGCCTGCCGACCATCGCCATGGGCTTGCTGGGGCTGGCTATGTCTCCGGCACAGGCTGCGGCGCTGCTGATCGTGCCCTCGACGCTGACCAATCTCTGGCAACTGGCGGCTGGCGGTCATTTGCCGGCGCTGATTCGCCGCCTCGGCGCGATGTTGCTGATGATCGTTGTCGGTACCTTGCTCGGCAGCCGCTGGTTGGGTATCGACAGCGGCCCATGGGCGATCCATGCGCTGGGCGGAGCACTGCTGGCGTATGCGCTGTACGGCCTGGTCGGACCGGCGTTGCGGGTGGCTCGCGGGTGGGAAGCGTGGCTGGGGCCGTTGTGCGGCCTGGTGACCGGTGTGGTGACGGCGGCCACCGGGGTGTTCGTCATGCCAGCGGTGCCGTACCTGCAGAGCCTGGGTCTGGCCCGCGACGAGATGATCCAGGCACTGGGCCTGGCGTTCACCGTCTCGACCTTGGCGCTGGCCGTGGGCCTGGCCGGGCAGGATGCGTTGGGCGGTCAGGCGCTGGGAGCGTCGTTGCTGGCGGTGCTCCCGGCGCTGGCCGGTATGTTCGCCGGCCAATGGTTACGCGGCCGGATCAGCGCGTTGCTGTTCAAGCGCTGTTTTTTCTCCGGCCTGGCGTTGCTGGGAGCGCACCTGTTGATCAACGGTTAGCGGACGAGGCGCTGAGCATGTCGATCATCTGGATATCGAAGTCGCGCTCCAGATAGTCCATGCGCCGTTCGAAGAACGCGGCCATGTGTGGCAGGGCCGAATGCACGTCCAGCGCGGCCTTGCTCGCCCAGACTTCGAAGAACACGAACAGGCTCGGGTCGGCCTTGTCGCGCAGCATGTGGTACTCGATGCAGCCGGGCTCCTGTCGGCTTGGCTCGACGTACTGACGGAACAGCGCCTCGAAGGCGTCGGATTGTTCCGGGCGGGTCTTGGCTTTGAGGATGAAGGCGTACTGCTCGCTCATGGGCGGTTTCTCTGGCGGATGGAAGTTGACGCTATGTTAAATCAACAATGTGTTTGCAATTCGTGACATCAAGGCAAATGTATTTTGCCCGCGACCCGCTGTTTCCCATGCGTGTGAATGCCTAACCTGCCGGCAACTTCACTCAAGGGCTGACCCTTCCATGAAAAAGATTCTCCTGCTCAACGGCGGCAAGCACTTCGCTCACTCCGATGGCCGCCTCAACCAGACCCTGCACGACGCCGCGCTGGCGCACCTGGATCGTGCCGGTTTCGATGTACGGCAAACCTTCATCGACGGCGGCTACGACATCCAGGAGGAGGTAGAGAAATTCCTCTGGGCGGATGTGGTGATCTACCAGATGCCGGGCTGGTGGATGGGCGCGCCGTGGACCGTGAAAAAGTACATCGACGAGGTGTTCACCGCAGGCCACGGCAGCCTCTACGCCAACGATGGCCGCACCCGCTCGGACGCTTCGCAGAAGTACGGCAGCGGTGGCCTGGTCCAGGGCAAGCAGTACATGCTGTCGCTGACCTGGAACGCACCGCAGCAGGCATTCGACGATCCGGCCGATTTCTTCGAGGGCAAGGGCGTGGATGCGGTGTACTTCCCGTTCCACAAGGCCAACCAGTTCCTCGGCATGAGCGGCCTGCCGACCTTCCTGGCGGTGGATGTGATGAAGCGCCCGGATGTGCCGGCGGCGCTGGCGGCGTACGAGCAGCACCTGGACGAAGTGTTCGGCAAGGGCCATTGAGTCGCGTCCCATCGCGGGGCAAGCCCGCTCCCACGAAGCCCTGACTCTCGTGGGAGCGGGCTTGCCCCGCGATGGACTTACTGCTTGCGCATGCCTGGCTCAACAGCTATCAATCACGGCATCCCCCATTCAGGTCCCCACGCGTGAAAACTCGCTCCGAAGAACTCCAGGTGTTCGTCGCCGTTATCGATTGCGGCTCGATTTCCGCTGCCGCCGAGCAGATCGGCCAGACGCCATCGGCCGTCAGCCGGACCTTGTCGCGCCTGGAGGGCAAGCTCGGCACCACCCTGGTCAACCGCACCACCCGACGCATGGACCTGACCGAGGAGGGGCGTTTCTTCCTCGAGCGTGCGCGGCTCATCCTCGAACAGATGGACGACATGGAAGAGCGCCTGTCGATGAACCGCCAGACTCCGTCCGGGCGTCTGCGCATCAACGCCGCCGCGCCGTTCATGCTGCATGCGATCCTGCCGTGGATCGGCGAGTTTCGCCGCCAGTACCCCGGCATCGAACTGGAGCTCAATACCGACGATCTGATCATCGACCTGCTGGAGCAGAGCACCGATGTGGCCATCCGCATCGGCGAACTGTCCGACTCCAGCCTGCACGCCCGTTCGCTGGGGTGCAGCCCGGTGCAGGTCCTCGCCAGTCCCGAGTACCTGGCGCGGCATGGCATGCCTGAAAAGGTCGAAGACCTGAATGACCATTGCCTGCTTGGCTTCAGCGCGCCCGAATCGCTCAACTTGTGGCCGTTGCGCCACGCCGAGGGCGATCGCTGGGCTATCCGTCCGCAGTTGCTCGCTTCCAGCGGAGAAACCTTGCGCCAACTGGCGATGGCCGGCGAGGGTATCGTCAGCCTGTCGCACTTCATGACCCACGAAGATATCCGCAGCGGTCGTCTGCAGGTGCTGCTCGCCGAGCACAACAATGGTTACCGCCAGCCAATCCACGCGGTCTACTACCGCAACACGCAGCTGGCCCTGCGCATCCAGTGTTTCCTCGATTTCATCCAGAAGAAGCTGGCGGCCTACGCCTGCTGAGTTACCTGATCGCGACAGCGTCTGTCCGTTGGCGGCGGAAATTTCCTACGGTGTTTGCTTAGTCGAAACGCTTCGGCCTTAATGACTGATCAACAAAAACAACACCAAGGAAGTGCGCATGCGTATTGTCATGTTCCAGCCCCTGGCTCTCGGGGTCGCGATCCTGAGCTGTTCCCCTGCCTTTGCGGTGACGCTCGAAGGCGGCGCGGTGGCCGCGCCTGATCAATATGGCGCACAGGTGGCCGCCGATATCCTCAAGAAGGGCGGCAATGCGGTGGACGCCGCCGTGGCCACCGCCTTCACCCTCGCCGTGACCTACCCCGAAGCCGGCAACATCGGCGGTGGTGGCTTCATGACGCTGTTCGTCGACGGCAAAGCCTACTTCCTCGATTACCGTGAAGTGGCGCCGAAGGCGGCCACCAAGACCATGTACCTGGATGACAAGGGCGAGGTGATCGAGAACCTCAGCCTGGTCGGCGCCCGCGCCGCCGGCGTGCCGGGCACGGTGATGGGCTTGTGGGAGGCGCACCAGAAGTTCGGCAAGCTCAAGTGGAGCGAGCTGCTGACCCCGGCCATCGGTTACGCGCAAAACGGCTTCAAGGTCGCCCAGAAGCAGTACCAGTACCGCGACGACGCTCTGGGCCTGTTCAAGACCGCGACCAACTTCAACGATTACTTCGCCAGCATGAAGGTCGGCGAGCTGTTCAAGCAGCCGGAGCTGGCGCAGACCCTGGAGCGTATCGCCGACAAGGGCGTCAGCGAGTTCTACCAGGGCAAGACCGCCGACCTGCTGGTGGCGCAGATGCAAGCCGACAAGGGGCTGATCACCAAGCAGGACCTCAAGGACTACAAGGCTCTGTGGCGCAACCCGATGGCCATCGACTGGCGCGGCAACGTGGTCTACACCGCGCCGCCGCCCAGCTCCGGCGGCGTCGCCCTGGCCCAGCTGCTGGGCATCAAGGAAGACCGCGCGGCGGACTTCAAGGGCGTCGCGCACAACTCGGCGCAGTACATTCACTTGTTGGCCGAGATCGAGAAGCGTGTGTTCGCCGACCGCGCCGACTATCTCGGCGACCCGGCTTTCACAAAGGTCCCGGTCGACCAGCTGATCGCCAAGGACTACCTGGCCAAGCGCGCCGCCCAGGTCAATCCGAAGGCGATTTCCGAGACCGACAAGGTCAAGTCGGGGCTGGAGCCGCACCAGACCACGCACTTCTCCATCGTCGACAAGCAGGGCAATGCGGTGAGCAACACCTACACCCTCAACCTCGACTACGGCAGTGGCGTGGTGGTCAAGGGCGCGGGCTTCCTGCTCAACGACGAGATGGACGACTTCAGTGCCAAGCCGGGGGCGGCCAATGCCTTTGGCGTGGTCGGCGGTGACGCCAATGCCATCGCGCCGGGCAAGCGCATGCTCTCGTCGATGAGCCCGAGCCTGGTGACCCGTGATGGCAAGGTGGTGCTGGTGCTGGGCACGCCGGGTGGCTCGCGGATCTTCACCTCGATCTTCCAGGTGATGAACAACCTGTATGACTACGGCATGCCGCTGGAGAAGGCGGTAGCGGCCCAGCGCGTGCATCATCAGTTGCTGCCCAAGGACACCATCTACTACGACAGCTACGCGCCGTTGCAAGGGCAAGTGGCCGATGAGCTGAAGAAGATGGGCTATGTGCTGGAGGACCAGGGCTGGGAGATGGGCGATATCCAGGCGATCCGGGTGACCGGGGAGAAGCTGGAGACCGCGTCGGACCCGCGTGGGCGCGGGGTGGGGATGATCGTCAAATAAGACCGGGTTGAAATGATCGCGGGGCAAGCCCGCTCCCACGACGGGTGGGAGCGGGCTTGCCCCGCGATGCGTTACAGGGTCAGACGCGGAACTGGCTGACCAACGTCTGCAGGTGACCACCCAGGCGCGCCAGCTCGACGCTGGACGCCGCGGTCTCGTCACTGGCGGTGGCGGTCTGCTCCGACACATCGCGCACATTCAGGATGCTGCGGCTGATCTCCTCGGCCACGGCGCTCTGCTGCTCGGCGGCGGCGGCGATCTGCTGGTTCATCGACTGGATGTTCGACACCGTGCGGGTGATGTTCTCCAGCGAGTCACCGGCCTTGCGGGCCAGCTCGACGCTGCTGTCGGTCAGGCTGCGGCTGCCGTTCATCACTTCGGCGACCTGCTGGGTGCCGTGCTGCAGGCTGGCGATCAGGCCTTCGATCTCCTCGGTGGACTGCTGGGTGCGCTGGGCCAGGCCACGGACCTCGTCGGCCACCACGGCGAAGCCACGACCGGCTTCACCCGCGCGAGCCGCTTCGATGGCGGCGTTGAGCGCCAGCAGGTTGGTCTGCTCGGCCACCGACTTGATCACGTCCATGACGCTGCCGATCTTCTGGCTCTCCTGCTGCAGCAGGGTCATCGCCTCGGTGGAACGATGCACTTCGTTGGCCAGGCGCTCGATCTGGCTGATGGCCTCGCCGACCACCTTGTCGCCGACGCGGGCTTCGTCGTCGGCATTGGTCGCCGCATGGGAGGCTTGTTCGGCGTTGCGCGCAACTTCCTGAACGGTAGCGGCCATCTCGTGCATGGCGGTGGCCACCTGGTCGGTCTCGACCTTCTGGCTGTTGGCGCCAGCGCTGGTCTGCTCGGTCACCGCCGACAGTTCCTCGGCGGCGCTGGCGATCTGGGTGACACCGTCGCGGATGCCGGTGATCAGGTCGCGCAGGGTGGTGCCCATGCGCGCGATGCCTTGCTGCAGGGCGCCCAGCTCGTCGCGGCGGGTGACGCGCAGGTTCTGGGTGAGGTCGCCGCTGGCGATCTTGTTCACCACGTCCATGGTTTCGCGCAACGGACGGGTGATCTGGCGGGTGATGATGAACGCGGCCAGCACGCCGACCAGCAGGGCCAGCAGGGTCGCCGCGGTCTGCAGGCTGCGGGCCTGGACGCTCTCGTCGTCGCGGCGCTCGATCTGGATCTTGTACAGGTCGTCGCTGCGCTTGACGATGTCGGCGCCTTGCACGGTCATCTCGGCACGAGCCACGCCGATGGCGGCGGTGGCGTCGCGGAACTGGCGCACGGCGTCGCGGTAGGCCATCACGGCGCTTTCGAATTGCTGGATCCGCGAGGCCTCGGTCGGCAGCTGGCGCTTGAGGCTGTCGATCTCGCCCAGGGCGTTCTCCAGCTGGCGCAGGGCGGCCTGTTCGGCCTCGCTGGTCAGGTCGGCGATGTAGCTGCGCACGTCCAGGCGCACCTGTACCAGTTGCTGCTTGGCCTTGCTGATCAGCAGGTACTGGGCCAGGCGGTTGGCGTCGCTATCGGTACCCGACAGCACGGCGCTGCTGATCGCTTCGATGGCGTCGTTGGCGCGGGCGGCGGCCTGGTTCATCGATTCGCGGGCGGCGAGGGTGGCCTTGTAGCCCTGGCGCATTTTCTCCAGCGAAACCCGGTATTCACCGATGCTCTGGCCCTGCTCGCGCAGCAGCTTGAGGTTCTCCGGGCTCTTGAAGGTGTTGAGCAGGTGCTGCTGCTGGTTGCCGAAGGCGTCGAGCTTGGCCTGGACATTGGCCGCCGAGGCGTCGTCGCCATTGGTCAGCATCCACTGCAGACGGGCGACGCGCAGGTTGGTCAGGTCACTGTTGAGCTGGGTGATGTCGCTCATCCAGTTGCTGCGGTTGATCAGGCTGCCCAGGCTGGTCCAGCCGGTCAGGGCCAGAAGCCCGGTCAGTACCAGCACCAGGCCGAAGCCCAGGCCGAGTTTGAGGTTGACGCTGATATTGGCGAACCAGCTGTTCATGCACGCTCTCCCAGAAAATGATTTCGCTCACTTGATCTCAATCGCTGGGCGTTGTTTTTGTCAGAGGGCCCGCAGATTTGTGTAGGACTTATCGGCAAGACCGGGAGAAGCTGAAACGCTTTTTCAGCAAATTTGTAAGCTACTGAAAACGTTTGCTTTTTAGAGGTGGCAAGGGCGCTTCGCCGCCCATTCGCGGGCTTGTCCGCGAATCGGGCGTGAAGCGACCTGGAAATCTCAGAGGCTACGCGCGCTGAACGTGTCGCACTGGTTGACATCGCCACTGGAGAACCCGGCCTTGAACCAGCGTACCCGCTGCTGCGAAGTGCCATGGGTGAACGAGTCGGGCACTACGCGGCCCTGGCCCTGTTGCTGCAGCCGGTCATCGCCGATGGCGTTGGCGGCGTTCAGCGCCTCTTCCACGTCCCCTGGCTCCAGCCAGTTCAAGCGCTTCTGCGCCTGATAGGCCCAGACCCCGGCGAGGCAGTCGGCCTGCAGCTCCTGACGCACCAGCAAGCCATTGTCGCCCTCCATGCGCTGGCCACTGCGGCGCGCCGCGTCGACCTTGGCCGAGACGCCGAGCAGGGTCTGTACATGGTGGCCGATCTCGTGGGCGATCACGTAGGCCTGGGCGAAGTCGCCGGCAGCCTTGAAGCGGGTTTCCATTTCCCGGAAGAACGTCATGTCCAGGTACACGCGCTGATCGCCCGGGCAATAGAACGGTCCTACCGCCGACGAGGCGAAGCCGCAGGCGGAGCTGACCTGGCCGCTGAACAGCACCAGCTTGGGATCGCGGTACTGCTTGTCGGCCTGGGCGAACAGCGCCTTCCAGGTGTCCTCGGTGTCGCCCAGGATCGAGGCGACGAATTCGGCCTGTTCGTCGTTGGCCGGTGGTGCCTTGCTGCCGACATTGGCTGGGGCCGTTTGCTGCTGCTCCATCTGCCCGGCCAGCTGGCCGAGGATCTGCAGCGGGTCCTGCCCGGTGAGCCAGCCAATGCCGACGATCAGCAGGATGGCGCCCAGCCCCAGGCCCTTGCCGCCGCCGAAGCGCATGCCACCGCCGCCGCCCCCTTCACCGCGGGCATCGACCACGTTGTCGCTGCGTCGGCCTTTTCGCCATTCCATGTAGAGCTCTCCGGTTTGTGAAACATGAAGTCAAAGATTAGTTCAGCGTCGCCCAGACCGTCGCCTGCTCGCTGAAACATAACCAAATGGTTATGCCTGTGACCGTCGATTTCAATATTCATCCCAGCGGACCTACCGGAAACTGCAAGCCATAAATCCAAGAGAGGAAACCGGCATGCCTGCCCAGGACACCAGCCGCTTCGTGATCCGTGATCGCAACTGGCACCCCAAGGCTTTCACCCCCGACTACAAGACCTCGGTGGCGCGTTCACCGCGCCAGGCGTTGGTCAGCATCCCGCAATCGATCAGCGAAAGTACCGGCCCGGACTTTTCCCATCTGCGCTTCGCCGAGCACGATCACGACCTGCTGCTCAATTTCAACCATGGCGGCTTGCCGATCGGTGAGCGCATCATCGTCGCCGGCCGGGTCGTCGACCAGTACGGCAAACCCGTGCCCAACACTTTGGTGGAGATGTGGCAGGCCAATGCCGGTGGTCGTTACCGGCACAAGAACGACCGCTACCTGGCGCCACTGGATCCGAACTTCGGCGGCGTCGGCCGCTGCCTCACCGACCGCGACGGCTACTACAGCTTCCGCACCATCAAGCCCGGACCGTACCCGTGGCGCAATGGCCCCAACGACTGGCGCCCGGCACATATCCACTTCTCCATCAGCGGCCCGTCGATCGCGACCAAGCTGATCACCCAGCTGTATTTCGAGGGAGACCCGCTGATTCCGCTGTGCCCGATCGTCAAGTCGATCGCCAACCCCGAGGCCGTGCAACGGTTGATCGCCAAGCTCGACATGAGCCACGCCAACCCGATGGATTGCCTGGCCTACCGCTTCGACATCGTGCTGCGCGGCCAACGCCAGACCCACTTCGAAAACCGCTGAGGAGGCCCGTCATGCCTATCGAACTGCTGCCGGAAACGCCTTCGCAGACCGCCGGCCCTTACGTGCACATCGGCCTCGCCCTGGAGGCGGCCGGCAACCCGACCCGCGACCAGGAAATCTGGAATCGACTGGCCATGCCCGACGCGCCGGGCGAGCACATCCTGATTGTCGGCCAGGTCTACGACGGCAACGGGCACCTGGTGCGCGACTCGTTCCTGGAGGTCTGGCAGGCCGATGCCAACGGCCTGTATCAGGATGAGTACAACCTCGAGAACGCGTTCAACAGCTTCGGTCGCACCGCCACCACCTTCGATGCCGGCGAGTGGACCCTGCATACGGTCAAGCCTGGCGTGGTAAACAATGCCGCAGGCGTGCCGATGGCGCCGCACATCAACATCAGTCTGTTTGCCCGGGGGATCAACATCCACCTGCATACGCGGCTGTACTTCGATGACGAGGGCGAGGCGAATGCCAAGTGTCCGGTGCTCAACCTGATCGAACAGCCGCAGCGACGCGAGACGCTGATCGCCAGACGCTGTGAGGTGGAGGGGAAGACGGCGTATCGCTTCGATATCCGTATTCAGGGGGAAGGGGAGACGGTGTTCTTCGACTTCTGATCGAGTCCAATGCCCGCGGTTGAACCAATGGAGCCCCTTCGCGGGCAAGCCCGCTCCCACAGGACTGCTACTTGTGGGAGCGGGCTTGCCCGCGAAGGGGTGAAGAGAGGAGGTCGGCTCAGCCCTTGACCGGGTTCAGGTCGAAGGCGTCCGCCTGGTACTGGAACAGCAGGCAGTCGGCAGCCGCCGTGCAACCACTTTCATGCACCAGGTTCGCCGGCAGCTTGTAGTAGGACCCGGCCGGATATTCCACTCGCTTGCCATCGATCACCGCATAGAAAGTACCGCTCAGCACCACGGTCGGCAGCGTCTGGCTGTGGGTGTGCAGGCCGTTGTCGGTGCCTTTGCGGAATTTCACGTAGGCCGAGTACGGGCCATTGCCGAACAGGTCGCCTTCGACATTGGCGTAGCTGACGGCGCCTTGGGTGCCGCTTACGGCCTGCCATTGCAGGGTGGCGCTGTCCGGAACCGAGACCAGCTTCTCGCCAGTGGCGTTGGCGGTGGTGGCAAGCGCGGCCATCGTCAGGCCGGCGAACATCGCGTGCAGTGCTTTCATGGGGGAGGCTCCTTCGCCAATTGACTGTGCGGCGAAGGTTAAACGTTCACACCATGCACAAATACGCCATGTGTAAGCCATGACCTGTGCATAAAAAGCACATATCAGCTCAGCCAGCGTGGCTCGGCATAGTAAGCCTGCGCATAGTCGAGCAATGCCCGCACCTTGGGCGCGAGGTAGCGGCTTTGCGGGTAGACGGCGTAAAGGCTGCGTGACGGCAGGGTCCACTCCTTCAGCACGGGCACCAGGCGCCCGTCGCGCAGGGCATCGTGGACGATGAATCGATCGAAGCTGGCGATGCCAAGTCCACCAATGGCTGCCGCGCGCAGGGCGATGGGCGAGTTGGCACTCAGGCGCCGGGGCATCAGTACGTCTTGTCGCTCGCCACTGGGGCCGGTGAGCTGGAGGCGTTGTGGATGCAGCAGTTGGTTGAAGCCAAGCAGTGGGTGGGTGGCGAGCTCATCGGGGGTGGCTGGGACGCCGTGCCGTTCCAGGTAACCGGGGGCGGACACCAGCACCACTTCGCTGACCGCCAACTGGCGTGCGACCAGGCTGGAGTCGGGTAAGTGGTCGGTAACCCTCAGGCAGACGTCGATGTCTTCTTCGAGCAGATCGATGAAGCGGTCACTGCAGTGCAACTCGATCTGCAGCTGTTCGTGGCGTTGGACGAAATCCGGCAACCAGCGCCCTAGCTCCAGTTCGCCGAACGCAGTGGCCACGCCCAGGCGCAAGGTACCGGTGGGTTGTCGCTGGTGCTCGGACAACTCCAGGGTCATCGCCTGCATCTGCTCGAGGATCTGCACGCAATGGCGGTAGAACAGCGCGCCGGCCTCGGTCAATTGCAGGC
Source organism: Pseudomonas sp. microsymbiont 2 (assembly GCF_054788395.1). NCBI lineage: Bacteria > Pseudomonadati > Pseudomonadota > Gammaproteobacteria > Pseudomonadales > Pseudomonadaceae > Pseudomonas > Pseudomonas sp. microsymbiont 2. Next base: position 5,049,033 of record NZ_CM139112.1, on the reverse strand, counting down.
GGCGGGTCGTGCGGTTGAGCAACTGGGTGCCGAGATGGCGCTCGAGGTTCTTCACCTGGCGCGACAGCACGGTATGGGAAATGCCTGCCTGGCTGGCCGCTGCGCTGAAGCTGCCGAGGTCGACGACCCGGCGGAAGGTGTGCATGGCGCTCAACTGATCCATCGGTACATCGCTCCTGATGGCGAGTGGCGGGGCCATGGCGGCCCCGCCCTGGTGCGAGTCAGCGCCGCACCAGCAGTACCCCGCTTTCCATGTGGTGGGTGTAGGGGAACTGGTCGAACAGGGCGCAGCGTTCGATACGGTGGCTATCGTGCAGCTGGGCGATGTTCTGCGCCAGGGTCTCGGGGTTGCAGGAGATGTACAGGATGCGCTCGAAGCGGCGAGTCAGCTCGCAGGTATCCGGGTCCATGCCGGCGCGTGGCGGGTCGACGAACACCGTGCCGAAGTCGTAGCTTTTCAGGTCGATGCCTTCCAGGCGGCGGAACGGGCGGACCTCGTTCAGCGCCTGGGTCAGTTCCTCGGCCGACAGACGCACCAGGCGCACGTTGTCCACGCCGTTCTCGTCGAGGTTGTGCAGCGCGGCGTTGACCGAGGTCTTGCTGATTTCGGTGGCCAGCGCCTGGCGCGCGCGGGTGGCCAGCGGCAGGGTGAAGTTGCCGTTGCCGCAGTACAGCTCCAGCAGGTCGTCCGCACGCTCGCCCATGGCCTCGAAGGCCCAGCCGAGCATCTTCTGGTTCACCGCGCCGTTGGGCTGGGTGAAGGCGCCTTCGGGCTGGCGGTAGCTGAAGGTGCGTCCGGCGATGTCGAGTTTTTCCACCGCGTAGTCACGGCCGATCACCACACGCTTGCCTTTCGAGCGACCGATCACGCTGACGCCGAGGTCGCTGGCCAGCTGCTGCGCGGCCGTTTCCCAGGCCTCGTCCAGCGGACGGTGGTAGCACAGGGTGACCATGGCATCGCCGGCCAGGGTGGTCAGGAACTCCACCTGGAACAGGCGGTTGTTCAACGCTTCGCTGGCTTGCCAGGCGGCCTTCAGGCGCGGCATCAGTTCATTGATGCGCTGGCTGGCGATGGGGAAATCGTCGATCAGGATCGCCTTGTGCTTCTCGCCCGGGGCGAACATCGCATAGTGGCGCTGGCCGTCCTCGCGCCACAGGCGGAATTCGGCGCGCAGGCGATAGTGCTCGCGGGGCGAGTCGAACACCGCCGGCTCCGGCGCGTCGAACGGTGCCAGCAGTTCGCGCAGGCGGGCGGCCTTGGCCGCCAGTTGCGCATCGTACTGGGTGGGGTCGAAGACGGCGCTCATGCGGGGAACCAGCCCAGTTTGATGACGAACAGGATGGACAGGATCACCAGCGCCGGGTTCAGGTCGTGGCGACGACCGGAGATCAGCTTGATGGCGGTCCAGGCGATGAAGCCGAAGGCGATGCCGTTGGCGATCGAGTAGGTCAGTGGCATTGCCAGGGCGGTCACCACCACCGGCGCGGCTTCGGTGACGTCGTCCCAGTTGATCTCGGCCAGGCCCGAAGCCATCAGCACGGCGACGAACAGCAGCGCCGGGGCGGTGGCGAAGGCCGGCACGCTGCCGGCCAGCGGGGCGAAGAACAGGGCCAGCAGGAACAGCACCGCCACCACGATGGCGGTGAGGCCGGTGCGCCCGCCAGCGCTGACGCCGGCGGCGGACTCGATGTAGCTGGTGGTGGTCGAGGTGCCGAGCAGGGAGCCGGCCATGGCGGCGGTGCTGTCGGCGATCAGGGCGCGGCCCATCTTCGGCATGTGCCCGTCCTTGCCCATCAGGCCGGCGCGCTTGGCCACGCCGATCAGGGTGCCGGAGTTGTCGAACAGGTCGACGAACAGGAAGGCGAAGATCACGCTGATCAGGCCGACGTCCAGCGCGCCCTTGATGTCCAGCTGCAGGAAGGTCGGGGCCAGCGACGGCGGCATCGACACCACCCCGCCGAACGGGGTGACGCCCATGGCGATCGAGGCCACGGTCACGGCGAGGATGCCGATCAGCACCGCGCCGCGTACTTTCATCGCTTCGAGCGCGACGATCAGGAAGAAGCCCAGGGTGGCGAGGACCGGCGCTGGCTTCGCGAGGTCGCCCAGGCCAACCAGGGTGGCCTGGTTATCGACGACGATGCCGGCGTTATGCAGGGCGATCAGTGCCAGGAACAGGCCGATGCCGGCGGCGATGGCCGAGCGCAGCGGCAGCGGGATGCTGTTCACGATCCACTCGCGGATGCGGAAGATCGACAGCAGGAAGAACAGCACGGCGGAAAGGAACACCGCGCCCAGGGCCACCTGCCAGGTGTGGCCCATGTGCAGGACCACGGTGTAGGTGAAGAAGGCATTCAGGCCCATGCCCGGCGCCAGGGCGATCGGGTAGTTGGCGATGATGCCCATGGTCACCGAGCCGATGGCCGCGGCAAGGCACGTGGCGACGAACAGCGCACCCTTGTCCATGCCGGTCTCGCCGAGGATGCTCGGGTTGACGAACAGGATGTAGGCCATGGCCAGGAAGGTGGTGACGCCCGCGAGAATCTCGGTGCGCACGTTGGTGTTGTGTGCTTTTAGTTGAAACAGCCTTTCCAGCATGCCTGCTCCCAGGGCGCCCTCGCGCCGTGAATGTATCGACCCCAACAGCAAAGCACAGACCGTACCGGGTGCCGTGGTTTTGTGTGGGGCGGAAAAAAGCCGCGCATCATACCAGCATGCATGGCGGGGGCCTATGGCCATTGGGGAGACGGTTTTCGTTAGCCTGTGCCGGCCCTTTCGCGGGCAAGCCCGCTCCCACAGGTATTCCACAAGCCCCTAGTGTGGTGTTTCACAAATAACGACCATAACTCGCGGCGCTTTTTGCGCTCATGCGGCGTTGTCGCTCCTCGCCGTAGCTGGGCTACGACTCGTCGCGACGCCTTGCCTGAGCGCAAAAATCGCTCGCGAGTTATTGGTCGTATTTGCAAAACACCACACTAGTGTCCTGTCTCGGAAATAAGCTGTTCACTTTTGGCGGCGTCTTGGGCGCTCGGCCGGCGTTGCCACTCCTCGCCATAGCCCTGCTATGACTCGTCGCGGCGCCTTGGCCGAGCACCCAAGCCACTCGCCAAAAGAGAACGTATTTCCGAGACAGGACACTAGAGCGGCGCGATCCCAGTGGGAGCGGGTTTACCCGCGAAGAGTCGCAAGAAGGTTTCAGCCGTTGTGCATCCGGTCGCGATGGGTCAGCGTCGGGAACAGCTTCATCCATACCCCGGTCACCACCAGCGTGCCCACGCCACCGAGCACCACTGCTGGCACGGTGCCAAACCAGTGCGCGGTCAGTCCTGATTCGAACTCGCCGAGCTGGTTCGAGGCACCGATGAACAGCCCGTTCACCGCGCTCACCCGGCCACGCATCTCATCCGGTGTCTCCAGCTGCACGAAGGCGCCGCGGATGACCATGCTGATCATGTCCGCGGCGCCCAGCACCACCAGCACCGCCAGCGAGAACCAGAACGAGGTCGACAGGCCGAAGGCGATGGTCGCCACGCCGAACACGCCGACCGAGGTGAACATGATCAGCCCGACCTTGCGCTCCACCGGGAAGCGCGCCAGCCACAGCGACATCAGCAGCGCCCCCACCGCCGGCGCCGAGCGCAGCAGGCCGAGGCCCCAGGCGCCAGTGAGCAGGATGTCCTTGGCGAACACCGGCAGCAGCGCGGTGGCGCCGCCCAGCAACACGGCGAACAGGTCCAGGGAGATGGCGCCGAGGATGTCCGGACGGCTGCGGATGAAGCGGATCCCGGCCAGCAGCGAGTCGAGGTTGGCCCGGCCGGGTTGCGGTTGCTGGCGACGGGCGTCGAGGCTCAAGGTCAGCAGGCAGGCGATGAGGTAGAGGACCACGGTCGGGCCGTACACCCAGGTGCTGCCGAAGGCATAGAGAAAGCCGCCCACCGCCGGGGCGACGATGGTCGCTGACTGGGTGGCCGATGCCGAGGCCGCCACCGCGCGCGGGAACAGGCCTGGTGGCACGACATTGGGCAGCAGCGCCTGGGTCGCCGGCATCTCGAACGAGCGGGTGGCGCCGAGCAGGAAGGCCAGAACGAAGATCATCTCGCGACTGACGTTGTCGGTGACGCTGCCCAGGGCGAGTGCCAGGGCAATCAATGCCTGCAGGGTCTGGCACAGGGCCGCGACCTTGCGCCGATCATAGCGATCGGCGACATGCCCGGTGTGCAGCATGAACAGCACGCGTGGGGCGAACTCGACCAGGCCGACCAGACCCAGATCGAGCACATTGCCGGTCAGTTGATAGAGGTGCCAACCGATGGCCACGGTGAGCATCTGGAAGCCGCTGGCGGTAAACACACGGGCCAGCCAGAAGGCGAGGAAAGGGCGGTGATGGCGCAACAGTTGCGGGGCAGAATCGGACATCGGTTGCCTGCGGCCTCGGAGATAGAGGGGGCAGCAGGGTAACATCTGTTTGTAACAAATGGTTGCTGAAAACCGTGCGGATCAACCCCGAACCCATAAAAAAAGAGGGTGAGGCAACAGGTCACGCGGCAATCAACCACACATCCGGATGGGTCATTCAGGACTATGCTTCCATTCAGTCGTTGACCTGGATCAATGCTTCCAGATGCAACGATCTTGGCCCTCGGGCCGGAATCCCTGCGATCGAACAGAACAATTCCAACGCGCCGCACTCGATACCCGTGGGGGCAGTGGGCGACAGGGCCATGCGCCCGGCCGCCGGATTATCTGAAGAGGAAGCACCATGTTCGGATTGGAAGCCCTAGAGCTCGCCCGAATCCAGTTTGCCTTTACCGTGTCCTTTCACATCCTGTTCCCAGCCATCACCATTGGCCTGGCGAGCTACCTGGCGGTCCTCGAAGGCCTTTGGCTGAAGACCCATGACAATACCTACCGTGACCTGTATCACTTCTGGTCGAAGATCTTCGCCGTCAACTTCGGCATGGGCGTGGTCTCCGGCCTGGTCATGGCCTACCAGTTCGGCACCAACTGGAGCCAGTTCTCCGACTTCGCCGGTTCCATAACCGGCCCCTTGCTGACCTACGAGGTGCTCACGGCCTTCTTCCTCGAGGCCGGTTTCCTCGGTGTCATGCTGTTTGGCTGGAATCGCGTCGGGCGTGGCCTGCACTTTTTCGCCACCTGCATGGTGGCGCTTGGCACCCTGGTATCGACGTTCTGGATTCTCGCTTCCAACAGCTGGATGCAGACCCCCCAGGGCTACGAGATCGTCGATGGCCGGGTGATCCCGGTGGACTGGCTGGCGGTGATCTTCAACCCGTCATTCCCCTATCGCCTGATGCACATGGCCACCGCGGCCTTCGTCGCCACCGCGTTCTTCGTCGGCGCCTCGGCGGCCTGGCACCTGCTGCGCGGGCGTGACAACCCGGCGGTGCGCAAGATGCTGTCGATGGCCATGTGGATGGCGCTGATCGTCGCGCCGGTACAGGCGGTGATCGGTGACTTCCACGGTCTCAACACCCTCAAGCACCAGCCGGTGAAGATCGCCGCCATCGAAGGGCACTGGGAGAACAAGCCCGGCGAGCCTACTCCGCTGATCCTGTTCGGCATCCCCGACATGAAGGCCGAGACCACCCGCTTCAAGGTCGAGATCCCGGCGCTCGGCAGCCTGATCCTCACCCACAGCCTGGACAAGCAGGTCCCGGCGATGAAGGAGTTTCCGCCTGAGGACCGACCCAACTCGACCATCGTGTTCTGGTCGTTCCGGATCATGGTCGGCCTGGGCATGCTGATGATCTTCGTCGGCCTGTGGAGCCTGTGGCTGCGCAAGCGCGGCACACTGTACAGCTCGCGGCCGTTCCTCTATCTGACCTTGTGGATGGGGCCGTCGGGGTTGATCGCCATTCTTGCCGGCTGGTTCACCACCGAGATCGGTCGCCAGCCCTGGGTGGTCTATGGGCTGATGCGCACCGCCGATGGCGTGTCCAACCATAGCTACGCGCAGCTCGGCTTTACCCTGGTGATGTTCGTGGTGGTCTACTTCGCGCTGTTCGGCACTGGCATCGGCTACATGATGCGTCTGGTGCGCAAAGGGCCGAAGACCGGTGAGGGCGATGAACACACCCCCGGAGGTCCAGGCCAGAAACGTACGCCGGCGCGGCCGTTGTCCGCCGCCGATGATGATGGCCACGAGGCCGACTCCACCCGCCTGAGCAAGGGGAACTGAGATGGGTATCGATCTTCCGCTGATCTGGGCCGTGATCATCATCTTCGGCGTCATGATGTACGTGGTGATGGATGGTTTCGACCTGGGGATCGGCATGCTCTTCCCCTTCGTCAAGGACGAGCGTGACCGTGACGTGATGATGAACACCGTGGCTCCCGTGTGGGACGGCAACGAGACCTGGCTGGTGCTGGGGGGCGCGGCGTTGTTCGGCGCCTTCCCGCTGGCGTACTCGGTGGTGCTCGAGGCACTTTACCTGCCGTTGATCCTGATGCTGGTCGGCTTGATCTTCCGCGGCGTGGCCTTCGAGTTCCGCTTCAAGGCCAGGCCCCACAGACGCCACATCTGGGACAAGGCGTTCATCTGGGGCTCGCTGGTGGCGACGTTCTTCCAGGGCGTGGCCCTGGGGGCCTTCATCGAAGGCTTCAAGGTGGTCGATCGCAAGTTCGTCGGCGGCACCCTGGACTGGCTGACGCCGTTCACGGTGTTCTCCGGCCTGGGCCTGATCGTCGCCTACACCTTGCTGGGCTGCACCTGGCTGATCATGAAGACCGAGGGGCCGTTGCAGCAGAAGATGCATGACGTGGCCCGACCGCTGGCGCTGGTTCTGTTGGCGGTGATCGGCATCGTCAGCCTGTGGACGCCGATCGCCTACCCGCAGATCGCCGAACGCTGGTTCAGCATGCCCAACCTGATCTGGTTCATGCCAGTGCCGATCCTGGTGCTGGTGACCTTCTACGGGTTGCTGCGGGCGGTGGCGCGCAATGCGCACTACACGCCATTCCTGCTGACCCTGGTGCTGATCTTCCTTGGCTACAGCGGCCTGGGCATCAGCCTGTGGCCGAACATCATTCCGCCGTCGATCAGCATCTGGGATGCTGCCGCGCCGCCGCAGAGCCAGGGCTTCATGCTGGTCGGCACGCTGTTCATCCTGCCGTTCATCCTTGGCTATACCTACTGGAGCTACTACGTGTTCCGCGGCAAGGTGACCCATGAAGACGGCTATCACTAGGAGCGCCAGGCGATGACTATCGAAGAGAAGAAACCGTTGTGGCAGCGCCTGGGCTGGCTGGTGCTGATCTGGGTGCTGAGCGTGGCGGCGCTGGGTGTGGTGGCCTACGGCATGCGCATGTTCATGAGCGCGGCCGGCCTGAGCACCCACTGAGTCGCTGATCCATCGCGGGGCAAGCCCGCTCCCACGTCATTGCTGGACAGCCCGGCAATGACGTGGGAGCGGGCTTGCCCCGCGATGCTTTATTTTCTGGCCTTGAGCACCACGAACTTCGGTGTCGCCGCCACTTGTTCCACGCCCCGGAACAAGCGCGCCAGCTTGCTGTGGTAGCCCAGGTGCCGGTTGCCGACTATGTACAACGCGCCACCGACCTCCAGTGCCTCCCGGGCCTGCTGGAACATGCGCCAGGCGAGGAAGTCGCCCACCACCTGCTGCTGGTGGAACGGCGGGTTGCACAGCACCACGTCCAGCGATTGTTTCTCCTGGCCGGCGAGACCATCCGCCGCACGGACTTCCACCTCGCGAGCACCCAGCGCCGCTTGCCAGTTCTCCCGTGCCGACTGCACCGCCATGTACGACTCGTCCACCAGCGTGTAGTGCGCATCCGGGTTGAGCAGGGCGCTGGCGATGGCCAGCACGCCATTGCCGCAGCCCAGGTCCGCGACCCGGGCGCGGCCCAGGTCGCGCGGCAGGTGTGGCAGGAAGGCACGGGTGCCGATGTCCAGGCCCTCGCGGCAGAACACGTTGGCATGGTTGACCAGCGTCAGGGCTGGTGTATCCAGGTGGTAGCGAGTCGGGTAGGGGGAGCGTGCGCTCGGGCGCTCGGCCACGGTGGCGATGAGCAGGCGCGCCTTCTTTTGCGCCAGCGATGCCTGGACCGGACCGATGTACTTTTCCATCAGCTCGCCAGCGGCGCGCGGCAGGTGCTTGATCATGGCGCCGGCGATCACCTGGGCGCCGGGGGCCAGCTGGCCTTGCAGGCGGATCAGCTGTTCCTCCAGCAACGCCAGGGTCTTGGGCACGCGCACCAGCACACGGTCGAACGGGCCTTGCCAGTTTTCGCTGGCCGCCACGAAGGGCACCGCATCGAAAGGCCGGTGATTGCGCGCCAGGTTCTTCTCCAGCGCCATGCGCGCCAGGTGCGAGTCGCCACTGCTGGTCACTTCCATCTGGCCGGCAAGGCTCGCGGCCAGTGCCCCGAAGCTGTCGTTGAGTACCAGTACTCTGCGACCCGCAGCCGGCGACTGGGCTGCCAGATGCTCCAGCAAGTACTGGTCGGCGGCATCGAAAGCCAGCAGCGGGTCGTTGGCCTGTTCCGGCTGGCGGATCAGGTCGAGTTCGGCGAAGGGGCTGTTGAACAGGGGCATGACAAGGGGCTCTGCTGCGAATCTGCTTGAAGTGGGCGATTCTACAGGGCTTTGTGCGTTACAGGGGCGCGCAGGCGGTCAGAGCAGGCCGCGCATGACGGCAATGGCGATGGCTCCGGCCTTGTTGGAGGCGTTGGTCTTGGTAATCAAGCTGCGTATATGGAAGTTCACGGTGCTGGTCGACAACGTCAGGATGGTCGCCACTTCTGACGCGGTTTTGCCAGCGGCGGACCATTTGAGCACTTCCAGCTCGCGCGTGCTCAGTTGTGGCGCAGGGCATACCAGGTTCAGATGATGCTCGCTCAACGCGGCGTGCAAGACGTTGCACAGCCACATCACCTGGGCAGCTTTCTCGTACAGCTCATCATATGCAATGGTGTTTCTTGGCCTGGACACGCTGAGCTGGGTCTCGTTGTGCCTAACGTCATGGACTGACTGGGTCCAGCCATGGGTGATGCCGTGCGCACGCGCCCCTTCGCGAAGGTGCGGTACCTCATGGAATAGTTCGTCGCTCCACAGCACCGGCAACAATGATTGGTGGCACTTCGATACCACTGGGTCTATGGTGATGAAGTTGTCCGCTTTATAGCGCTCGTTCCATTCTCGCGGATAGTTGTTGTACAGCACCACCTGGGGGCTATGGGCAGCGACGTGCAGGTGTAGCGACAGACCGAGAAACTCCATGTCCAATGCCTGGACCAGTTCCACGGCGTTAGCGATCATATCCTTCGGCTCTTGCTGTCCCAGCATTTTTTCGAGCTGTTCAGGTTTCCATTGTGGCATCGATGTCGCTCCCTTCACGCTATCGTGGATCCAATGCGTGTGCTGTACCGGGGGGAGTGTAGGAAATGTCCTCATTCTGCGCTGGTTTTTTTTGCTATAGCTGCCGCAAATTTTTGGCTATTTGTTGCATGCCATGGACGATGCCTTACAAACCGACGGTTTTTATCCTGGCCGCTTTGCGCGACACTTGGCGCATTCGAACCATGGAGCTCGTCATGACCGCCAGCGCTGACAAATTCACCCGCCAGACCCTGCTCGACGTCCAGCCTTTGACGCCCAATCTGTTCTCCCTGCGGGTTACCCGCGACGCGGGGTTCCGTTTTCGTGCCGGGCAGTTCGCGCGACTGGGTGTGAGCAAGGCGGATGGCAGTGTGGTCTGGCGTGCCTATTCCATGGTCAGCGCCCCCCATGACGAACATCTCGACTTCTTTTCTATCGTCGTGCCGGGGGGGGAATTCACCAGTGAGCTGAGCCGTCTTGGCGAGGGCGATACGCTGATGATCGACCGTCAGGCTTTCGGTTACCTCACCCTCGATCGTTTCGTCGGTGGACGTGACTTGTGGCTGTTGGCCACCGGTACCGGCATCGCACCATTCATGTCGATCCTGCAGGACTTCGAGGCCTGGGAGCGTTTCGACAACATCAAGCTGGTGTACTCGGTGCGAGAGGCGAAGGAACTGGCTTACGTGGATGAGATCGCCGGGCTCGAGCAGCGTGAGTACCTGGCCGAATTCGCCGGCAAACTGCAGTTCATTCCGGTGGTTACCCGGGAGGCGCATCCAGGCGCGCTGAACGCGCGGATCACCACGCTCATAGAAAATGGCGAATTGGAAAAGGCGGCGGGGCTCGAGCTGTCGCCGGAGCACTCGCGGATCATGTTGTGCGGTAATCCGGAAATGATCGACGAGACGCGCAAGGTGCTGAAGGCACGCGACCTGCAACTGAGCCTGAGCAAGCGGCCGGGACAGGTGGCTGTGGAGAACTACTGGTAGCTGCAAGCTTCAAGTTGAAGCAGAAGCAGGCCAGAGGTAGCGTGCTCTACTTGCAGCTTGCAGCTTGCAGCTTGCAGCTTGCAGCTTGCAGCTTGCAGCTTTACTTCTGATTCTGCGCCTTGAGCAGGTCGCGGATCTCGGTCAGCAGGGTTTCCTCGGGGGTGGGGACCGGCGGAGCGCTCGGTGCCACGGCTTCTTCACGCTTCAGGCGGTTGATCGCTTTCACGCCCATGAAGATGGCGAAGGCGACGATGACGAAGTCGAGGATGGTCTGGATGAACTTGCCATAAGCCATCACCACTGCCGGCACATCGCCTTCGGCGGCCTTCAGCGTGATGGCCAGGTCGCTGAAGTCCACGCCACCGATCAGCAGGCCGATGGGGGGCATGATCACGTCGCCGACAAAGGACGAAACGATCTTGCCGAACGCCGCGCCGATGATGATACCCACCGCCATGTCGACGACATTTCCCTTGACCGCGAAGGCCTTGAATTCACTGAGCATGCCCATGCTGTATTCCTTTGTTACGAATGGAGAGGTAGTCGGAGTGTAAGCCACTAAAACGCTTCATGCGTGACGTTCGCAGCTAAAGACTCCGTTTAGAGCGAATAGTTTTGTCGCTCCCCGAGCTCTGCGGGACACGTCCACGTTCGGCTATCATGGCGGTTTTTGCCAGGAGACCCAGCCCATGGCCAAGGCCAAGCGCTTGTATGGCTGCACCGAGTGCGGCGCGACCTTCCCCAAATGGGCCGGCCAGTGTGGCGATTGCGGAGCCTGGAACACCCTGGTCGAGACCATGATCGAAAGCGGCGGTGCCGCGGCGCCGAGCGGGCGTGCCGGCTGGACCGGGCAGCAGGCGCAGATCAAGACCCTGGCCGAGGTGAGCGTCGAGGAGATCCCGCGCTTCACCACCAGCAGCACCGAGCTCGACCGCGTGCTCGGGGGCGGCCTGGTGGATGGCTCGGTGGTACTGATCGGCGGTGATCCCGGGATTGGCAAGTCCACCATCCTGCTGCAGACGCTGTGCAACATCGCCACCGCCATGCCGGCGCTCTACGTCACCGGCGAAGAGTCGCAGCAGCAAGTGGCCATGCGCTCTCGGCGCCTCGGCCTGCCCCAGGACCAGCTCAAGGTCATGACCGAAACCTGCATCGAGACCATCATCGCCACCGCGCGCCAGGAAAAGCCACGGGTAATGGTCATCGACTCGATCCAGACCATCTTCACCGAGCAGCTGCAGTCGGCCCCGGGCGGCGTCGCCCAGGTGCGCGAGAGCACGGCGCTGCTGGTGCGCTATGCCAAGCAGAGCGGCACGGCGATCTTCCTGGTCGGCCATGTCACCAAGGAAGGTTCGCTGGCCGGTCCCCGGGTGCTCGAGCACATGGTCGACACGGTGCTGTATTTCGAGGGCGAGTCCGATGGCCGCCTGCGCCTGCTGCGGGCGGTAAAGAATCGCTTTGGCGCGGTCAACGAGCTGGGCGTGTTCGGCATGACCGACCGTGGCCTGAAGGAAGTCTCCAATCCCTCGGCGATCTTCCTCAATCGCGCCCAGGAGGAAGTGCCCGGCAGCGTGGTCATGGCCACCTGGGAGGGCACCCGGCCGATGCTGGTGGAGGTCCAGGCGCTGGTCGACGACAGCCATCTGGCCAACCCGCGGCGCGTCACTCTGGGCCTGGACCAGAATCGCCTGGCCATGCTGCTGGCGGTCCTGCACCGGCACGGCGGCATCCCCACCCATGACCAGGACGTGTTTCTCAACGTGGTCGGCGGCGTGAAGGTGCTGGAGACCGCCTCCGACCTGGCCCTGCTCGCAGCGGTGATGTCGAGCCTGCGCAACCGCCCGTTGGCCCATGGCCTGCTGGTGTTCGGCGAAATCGGTCTGTCGGGCGAGGTACGCCCGGTGCCCAGTGGCCAGGAGCGACTCAAGGAAGCGGCCAAGCATGGTTTCAAGCGTGCGATCGTGCCCAAGGGCAACGCGCCGAAGGAAGCGCCCGCCGGTTTGCAAGTGATCGCGGTGACCCGTCTGGAGCAGGCACTGGATGCGTTGTTCGAATAAGCCTATTTCTTGCAACTGATTCTCAATAGCCAGTAGCATACCGCCACCTTGCGACCACCCCATGGAGTGCGTGTGGCGGAGTTCGACCTCAAGCGGCTGTTCGTAAAGCACGCGAAAAACCTTCAGGGCCTGCTCTCGCGCAAGGTGCGCGACCCTCAGCTGGCCGCCGACCTGGTGCAGGACAGTTTCCTGCGCCTGGCCGAGCAGCAGCGTCAGGCGCCAATCGAGAACGCCCAGGCCTACCTCTATCGCACCGCGCACAATCTGATGGTCGACCATGTGCGCCAGCAGCAGCGACGCAAGACCGACCTGGTCCCCCATGAAGCGCTCGAAACCATCGTCGAAGAACGCCCAGGGCTCGATGAACAGGCTGCCCGCGAACAGCACCTGCGCCGGCTACAGGCGATTCTCGGCGAGCTGCCCGAGCGCACTCGCGAAGTGTTTAGGCTCAACCGCCTGGAAGGCATGACCCATGCCGAGGTCGCGCGTCACCTGGGCATTTCCGACAGCTCCGTGCAGAAGCATCTGGCCAAGGCCCTGGCCTATGTGATGCAGTGCCTGCAGGAAACCGAATGACCAACGGTTTACTGACAAATGCCGCTTCAGACGTCAGCCCAGACATAACCAGATCGCGAGAGAACCGTGTGAGCAGCCAGAACGAGCAAGCCATCCGCGAGCAGGCCGCCGAGTGGGTGGTGCTGCGGCAGGCCGGTCCCCTGAGCCCGACGCAGCAGCAAGCCTTGGAGCAGTGGTGCGCCAGCGACCCTCGGCACGCCCGGGCCTATGACTTTGCCCAGGCCACCTGGGCCGACCTCGGGCAATTGGCGAACCTGCCCGCAGCCCCATCGCCTCGTGCAGTGGTCCCCCGGCACGGCACATCGCCGCGGCGCCGCCCGCGGCTGCGGCGAATCTTCGCCAGCGCGGCGGTGCTGTTGCTGGCGGTGCTGGCCGTGCAACAAGGGCCGCAAGCCTGGCTGGGCTGGCGCGCGGACTATCTCACTGGCACCGGGGAAGTACGCCAGGTGACATTGCCGGATGGCAGCCAGGTCGAGCTGGACAGCCGCAGCGCCATCGCGCTTGCCTTCGATGGCCACGAGCGCCGCGTGCGTCTGCTCTCGGGCGAGGCCGTGTTCAGCGCCGCACCGGTCACCGTTCAGGAAGCACGTCCATTCGTGGTCGAGTACGCCGGAGCCACCAGCCGTGCCCTGGGGACGCGCTTCGTGGTGGGCGCGGCGGGCGACGGGGGCTGGGTCGGCATGCTCGAGCACAGCGTCGCCGTCGAGCTGCAGGCGCCGCCGCAGCAAGGGCAGGCCAGCCAGGTGCTGGAGCAGGGCGACAGCCTGCGCTATGACCAGCGCCTGGGGGTACGACCATGGCCTGATCACGATCTGCGGCGGGCCACCGACTGGCAGCGTGGCGTGCTGGTGTTCGAACGCCAGCCGCTCGCCGATGTGGTCGCCCGGCTCAATCGCTACCGCGCGGGTCAGCTGGTGGTCGCCAACGATGCACTGGGCCGGCGCGAGGTCAGCGGGGTCTTCCGCCTGGACCAGTTGAGCCGCGCGCCGGCCGTGCTCGGTGACGAGCTCAAGGCCCGCCTGGTCGAGCTTCCGGGCCTGGCCGTGCTCTACTGACATGCCGCTTCGGCAAAAAACTTTCGATTTTATTTACTGACTTTTTCCGCGTTGCTCGTCTGATTGTTGAGATTGATTTTCATTACTAGAAAACGCCAACAACGGACGAGCAATCGCAGTGAGCACGCCACGACAACAACCCTTGCGCCCTCTGGGTCGCTTCGCCCTGGCCGGCAGCCTGGCCCTGGGCAGCTGTGCATTGCCGATGGGGATCGGCATGGCACACGCCACCGATTCGCCAAGCACCGCCAGTCGCAACCTGGTTCGCTTCGACATCCCGGCCCAGTCGCTCGACAGCGCGGTACTGGCCTACGCCGAGCAGTCCGGCGTGCAGGTGTTCTTCGACAGCCGCAAGCTGGCCGGCCTGCGCAGCGAAGGGCTGCACGGCAGCTACTTGGCCGAAGAAGGGTTGCGCCAGCTGCTGCGCGGCACGCCGGTACGCTACCACTTCAGCGCCGCCGGACAGGTCGGCCTGGAGCGTGTTGTCCAGGACGATGAGGCCCTGGAGCTGGGCGCGACCCATGTCGATTCGCAGCGCGATGGCGACTGGGTGTACCAGACCCCGCGATCGGTCAGCGTGATCACCCGTGAGCAGATCGACCAGCGCCCGCCACGGCATGCCGCCGACATGCTCGAACAGACCGCGGGTGTGTACACCGCCGTCAACCAGCGCGACCCCGGCCTGTCGGTGAACATTCGCGGCGTGCAGGACTATGGCCGGGTCAACATGAACATCGATGGCATGCGCCAGAACTTCAACGTCAACGGCCACCAGCAGCGCAACGGCGTGATGTTCATCGACCCCGAGTTCGTCCAGGGCATCGAGATCGACAAGGGCACCTCGGCCGGCATGGGCGGCGCCGGGGTGATCGGTGGCATCGCCAGCTTCAACACCATCCAGGCCAGCGACCTGCTTGGCCCGGGCAAGGAAGTTGGCGGCCGGCTGCGTGCCGGGCACGGCATCGGCGAGCTGGGCAACGGCACCTACTTCAACGGCAGCGCCCTGTTCGCCGCCGGCAACGAGATCGGCGACATCCTGGTCGGCCACAGCGAACGGCACTACGGCGACTATCGCAGCGGCACGCAGAACGCCGACAACCTGGGCACCCAGATCCGCGGCAAGCTGGACAACCGCGAGGCCTGGAAAGGCTGGCTCAACGGCGAGGTCGGCGCCATGGACAGCGTGACGCGCTCGCAGCTGTTCAAGCTGGGCCTGAACTTCGCCGACGATCAGCGTCTGCAGTTCAGCTACTTCGAAACCGATACCGACAGCAAAGACGCCTGGACCTACAGTGACTCGGTGACCAATCGCTACTACTACCGGGTCACCAGCACCAACGACATCAATGCCAAGAACGCTGCGCTGGACTACAGCTACAAGCCTGACAACGACCTCATCGATTTCAAGGCCAAGCTGTACTACGTCACCACCCGCCAGGACCGCTGGAACGCTGACAACATGTCATCGCTGGCAACAGGCAACCATGTGCAGGCCTACACCGATCGCTACCAGACCGACACCTGGGGCCTGCAGCTGGAAAACACCTCGCGCTGGCAGGTGGGCAGCGCTGGCGCGCTGGCCTTCAACTACGGCAGCGAAGCGTTCCAGGACACCTTCCGCCCCAGCACCAACCGCGTCGCCGCGCCCAACGAGATCGACGCGCTGCCCTATGTCGAAGGGCTGACGCCCAAGGGCAAGCGGATCATGGCCAGCCTGTTCGGCAACCTGCGCTACGACCATGGCGACTGGCTGACGATCGATGCCGGCCTGCGCTACGACCGTTTTCGCCTGACCGGCGAGACCGGGGTGACCACCTGGATGTACCCGATGGGCGTTACCGAGCCCAACCTGCGCCGCCAGGAAACCCACATGCTGTTCGATGTGGATCGCGAGCAAGGGCGCTTCTCGCCGACCTTCGGCATCGCCGTCAAGCCCGGCCCTGATTGGCTGCAGGTGTATACCCGCTGGGGCCGTGGCTGGCGCCCGCCGCAGGTCACCGAGGCGTTCATGACCGGCCGCCCCCATGGCGGTGGTTCGGAGATGGTCTATCCCAACCCCTTCCTCAAGGCCGAGGAGTCGCACAACTGGGAGCTGGGGGTGAACATCTTCCGCGAATCGCTGTTTCGCGACGGCGACCGCTTCGCCGCCAAGGTCGCTTATTTCGACACGCGTATCGACAACTTCTCGTTCCTCGATATCAACGCCACCCTGCCTGGGTCGAGCATCAGCGGTATCTCGCTGGGCCGCTCGGTGTACGAGAACAACCTCAGGACCACGCGCTTTCGTGGCGTCGAGTACAGCCTGGACTATGACGCCGGTGCCTACTACGGCCAGCTCAGCTACACCCACATGATCGGCAGCAATGACTTCTGCTCCAAGCAGTACTACCTCGGCGGCGCCCAGCGCCTGGTCAATGCCGGCACGGTGAGGCGTCCGGTGCAAGTGGGCAGCCGGATCATCATGCTGCCGGTGCGGGTGTCCCGCGCCGAGTGGGCGGACGACCAGAACGCCGTCACCAGCTGCGGCGAGATCATGGGCAACGCCGCCTACATGCCGGCCGACCGTGGCGCCTTGACCCTGGGCATGCGCTTTCTCGAGCGCACCCTCGACGTGGGCATGCGCGCCCGCTACAGCGAGGGCAATGGCGAGAATCTCAACACCCACACCTACAGCCAGATCGACCAGGCGCTATGGCCCAAGTACCTGGTCTACGACCTCTACGCCAGCTACTGGATGACCCCGCAGCTCAACGTCGCGCTGTCGCTGGAGAACGCCACCGACGAGGCCTACTTCGTCGCCATGGGCGATGGCAACAACCTGTCGCTGGCCCGTGGTCGGACCCTCTCCGGGATGCTCGAGTACCGCTTCTGAAACACCGGGTTTGCCCATTTCGGGCGACACGAAGGCCGTCATCGCGCCTTCGTCTCAACTGTGCAACATCGAGGAACCGTCAATGACTCTTTCCGTAACCTACGACGCCGCCTTCGCCGGATCCACCATCGACGACTACCTGGCCTTCTGGACCGCCGGCTTCGTCACCGCCGGCCATGGCTACAGCAACACCGGCGGCTTCAGCAACGGCACCTTCAATGGCGACCAGTACGCCACCCATGGCGCCAATGGCTCGGACTACGCGTTCATCGCCGACAGCAACACCGCCAACGGCCTGCACTACGTGTTCGATCCGTCCAAGGCCCCGGGTGACAACCTCAACCACTACCTGTGGGGCTCGCTGGACAACGTCTCCCTGGGCGAAGTGCTCGGTGGCGGCAGCGGCAGCGACTTCAGCCTGAGCAACTACGTGGTCAGCTTCAACGGCCTGGACCTGGATGCCGCACTGGGCGCCGGCCGTGCCGGCAACGAAGTGCAGAGCGTGATCTACGGCCTGATGCAGGGCAACACCAGCGCCCTGGAAAGCGCCCTGGACACCCTGCTGGCGGCCTATGGCACCTCGACCAACGACACCTTCGAAAGCGTCGCCGCGCACCTGGCCGCAGGCCCGGTCAATGCCGCCGAAGCCGTGGGCGTGCAGGCCCTGCCGGAAGACCTGGCACTGGCCGCCTGACAGCCGGGGACAAAAAAGCGATTGGAAGATCACTCCTCCAATCGCTGTCCACTCGTCGCCACATCCGCTGTCCTGGCCGGGCTCGGGAGTGGCGACACCGAATTCTGCGAGGCGGCGGCCCGCCGGTCAATGGGGCCGCCGTCCACTCTCCGGGATCATCAATGAAGACCAACCGCAACATGGCCCCTGGTGAACTGTGGCAGGCGCTGTCGGGTTGCCGCGCCGGCCTGGGCAACGTCGCCTTGTTCAGCGCCGTGATCAACCTGCTGATGCTGGCGCCGGCGCTGTACATGCTGCAGGTATACGACCGGGTGCTGTCGTCGGGCAACGAGATGACCCTGCTGATGCTCAGCCTCATGGTGCTGGGCCTGTTCGCCTTCATGGGTGCGCTGGAGTGGTTGCGCAGCCAGGTGGTCATTCGCTTGGGCACGCGGCTGGACCTCAGCCTGGCGCCCCGGGTGTTCGACGCCGCCAGCCAGGCCAGCCTGGCCGGGCACCGCGACGGCGCCCAGCAGGCCCTGAGCGACCTGACCGGGCTGCGCCAGTTCGCCACCGGCCAGGCGCTGTTCGCTTTCTTCGATGCCCCCTGGTTCCCGTTCTACCTGCTGGTGATCTTCCTGTTCAGCCCATGGCTAGGCCTGCTGGCCCTGGTCGGCGCGCTGTTGCTGGCGGCACTGGCCTGGCTCAACGAGCGGCTGACCCAGGCGCCATTCGCCGAGGCCGGACGTTTGTCGCACCAGGCCGGGCAGCAGGCCGCAGGCAACCTGCGCAACGCCGAGGCCATCGCCGCCATGGGCATGCTCGATGCCGTGCGTCAGCGCTGGAGTCTGTTGCAGCATGGCTTTCTGAGTCTGCAGAACCTGGGCAGCGAGCGCACCGCGGCGGTCACCGCGTTGTCCAAGGTGGTGCGCCTGGCCCTGCAGTCGCTGGTGCTGGGGTTGGGTGCCTGGCTGGCGCTGGAGCACCTGATCACGCCGGGCATGATGATCGCCGGATCGATTCTCATGGCCCGGGTATTGTCGCCGATCGACCAACTGATCGCCGTGTGGCGCCAGTGGGGCAGCGCGCGCCAGTCATACGAGCGCCTCGACGCTTTGTTGCGCACGTACCCACCGCAGACGCGCGGCATGCCGCTGCCAACGCCAAACGGACATGTGCGGGTCGAGCAACTGGTGGCGCTGGTGCCGGGCGGACAACGCCCGTGCCTGTCCGGTATTGGTTTCGAGCTGGCCGCCGGCGAGTCGCTGGGGCTGATCGGCGCGTCCGGTTCCGGCAAGACCACCCTGGCGCGGCTGCTGGTAGGCGCGGCCAGCCCGGCGACGGGCAAGGTCTGCCTGGATGGCGCGGCGCTGGGGCAATGGGACCGCGAGCGACTGGGCCGGCACATCGGTTACCTGCCCCAGGATGTTCAGCTGTTCGCCGGCAGTATCGCCGAGAACATCGCCCGCCTTGGTCCGGTGGACGCCGACCAGGTAGTGGCGGCGGCGCAGCTGGCCGGCGTGCACGAGCTGATCCTCAAGCTGCCGCAGGGCTACGACACGCTGCTGGGCGAGGGCGGCGCCGGCCTTTCGGGCGGGCAGCGCCAGCGCATCGGGCTGGCGCGGGCGCTGTACGGACTGCCTGCGCTGGTGGTGCTCGATGAGCCCAATTCGAACCTCGACGAGGCCGGTGAACGGGCCTTGTTGGCCGCCCTCGGCGAACTGAAGGCGCAAGCGCGCACGGTGGTGATGATCAGTCACAAGTCCAGTCTGCTGGCAGGTCTGGACAAGCTGCTGGTGCTGCAAGGCGGCCAGATGCAGAACTTCGGGCCGACCGCGCGGGTGCTGCAGGGCACGACCCGCCCAGCAACGGCATCGCCCGCCGCACGCGGCGGTGTCACTTACAGCTTCAATCAAGGCAGTCAGAGATCCTGAGCATGAGCGTGCATCCATTGTTTTCTTCAGGAGCCGCCAGCCAGGCGCAGAATGTCCAGCCGTTGCGCGACGATGCCCGGGGGCCGGCGCGGGCCGGACGCTGGCTGGTCCTTGTCGGACTCGGCGGTTTTCTGCTCTGGGGCGCGCTGGCGCCACTGGACAAGGGCGTGCCGGTCAGCGGCAACGTGGTGGTGGCCGGCAGCCGCCAGGCCGTGCAGCACCCCACGGGCGGGGTGATCGAGCAGTTGCTGGTGCGCGACGGTGACCAGGTCCACGCCGGCCAGGTATTGCTGCGTATGGACGCCACCCAGGCCGAGGCACAGCAGGGCTCGCTGCGCGTGCAGTACGTCAATGCCCGGGCCGGGGAGGCACGCTTGCTCGCCGAGCGTGATGGCAGGTCAGTAATCGACTTCCCGGCGATATTGCGTGAACAGGCCGCGACACCGTGGGTGGCCACGGCGCTGGAGGCTCAGCGGCAGCTGTTGGCCAGCCGTGGGCAGGCGCTGCGCCTGGAGCTCGATGGCCTGGGCGAGAGTATCGCCGGGGCCGAGGCGTCGCTGCTCGGGCTGCAGGGTTCGCTGGCCAGCAAGCAGGCCCAGCGTGATGCGCTCGACGAACAGCTCGGTGGCCTGCGGGAGTTGGCTCGCGATGGCTACATTCCGCGCAATCGGCTGCTCGACAGCGAGCGTCTGCTGGCCCAGGTCAACGGTTCCATCGCCGAGGACATGGGCAGTATTGGCCGGACCCGACGTCAGGTGCAGGAGCTGAAGCTGCGCATCGGCCAGCGCCACCAGGAATTCCAGAACGATGTGCGCCAGCAGTTGAGCGAGCTGCAGGCCAGCGCCGAAGACTTGGACAATCGTCTGCGCAGTGCCGGCTTCGAACTGGCCCACACCCAGGTGCGCGCGCCGGTGAGTGGCACCGTGGTGGGCCTGAGCGTGTTCACCAACGGTGGCGTGATTGCGCGAGGCCAGCAACTGATGGAGATCGTGCCCAGCGATGCGCCGCTGCTGGTCGATGCCCGTGCCTCCGTCGAGCTGGTCGATCGGCTCAGGCCCGGATTGCCGGTCGAGCTGCTGTTCGCCGCTTTCAACCAGAGCACCACGCCAAGGGTGCCGGGCGAGGTGACTCTGGTGTCGGCCGACCGTCTGCTCGACGACAAGACCCAGCAACCCTACTACCAGGTACGTATCAAGGTCAGCGAGCAAGGCCAGCGGCAGCTGGCCGGTCTCGACATTCGTCCAGGGATGCCGGTGGAGGCCTTCGTGCGCACGGGCGAGCGTTCGCTGCTCAACTACCTGTTCAAGCCGCTGCTGGATCGGGTGCATGTCGCCCTGGCGGAGGAGTGATGCCGATGCGACTGCTGTTGCCCGCCTTGTTGCTGGGCCTGAGTCTCCCCGTTCACGCCTTGGACCTGGGCGATGCCTATGCCCTGGCGCTGCGCAACGATCCGACCTGGCAAGGCTCCATCGCCGAGCGCCAGGCCGGGCTGGAGAACCTGGCGATCGGTCGTGCCGGGCTGCTGCCTCGGCTGTCGTACCGCTACAACCGGGCCCGCAATGACTCGGAGGTTACCCAACGCAGTCAGTTCGGCGACGTGACCACCCAACGCGACTACCGCAGCTACAGTTCGACCCTGACCCTCGAGCAGCCCCTGTTCGACTATGCCGCCTGGAGTGACTATCGGCGTGGCGTGGCCCAGGCGGCGTTGGCCGACGAACGCTATCGTGGCCGTGGCCAGGAGTTGATGGTGCGCCTGTTCGGCGCCTACAGCGAGGCGTTGTTCGCCAACGAACAGATTGCCCTGGCCCAGGCCCAGCGCCGCACCTACGCCGAACAGCTGACCCTCAACGAACGCTTGCTCAAGGGCGGCGAAGGTACCCGCACCGATGTGCTGGAGACTCGTGCTCGTTATGAGTTGGCCCAGGCCCAGGAAATCGAGGCCGGCGACAATCTTGATGCGGCGCTGCGCGCCCTCCAGGCGATCATCGGCGAGCCGGTGGCGGTCGAGGACCTGGCGCCGATGACTGGCGACTTCCGCGTCCAGCCCCTCACCCCCACGCGTTTCGAGCCCTGGCGCGACCTGGCCGTCGCCCACAACGCCGAGCTGGCCAGCCAGCGCCATGGGCTCGAAGTCGCCGAGCAGAACATCGAGCGGCAACGGGCCGGGCACCTGCCTTCGTTGAGCGCCTATGCCAGCAAAGGCATTTCCAGCTCCAGCTCCGAGAGCAGTTACAACCAGCGTTACGACACCGACAGCATTGGCATCCAGTTGAGCGTGCCGCTGTTCGCCGGTGGCGGTGTTTCGGCGTCGGTGCGCCAGGCCCGGGCCCAGCGTGATGCCGCGGGTTTCGAATTGGATGCGCAGATGCGTGACACGCTCAATCAGCTGCGTCGGCAGTTCAACTTGTGCGCCAGCGGCACGGCGAAGATCCGTGCCTATGACCTGGCGGTGAAGGCGGCTGCGGCGCTGGTGCAGGCCACGCGCAAGAGCGTGCAGGGCGGCGAGCGAGTCAATCTCGATGTGCTGGATGCCGAGCAGCAGCTGTTCGGTGCCAGGCGTGACCTGGCGCAAGCCCGGCATGAATACCTGCGGGCGTGGTTGCAGTTGCGCTATCTGGCGGGGGTGTTGGAGGCGGGGGATTTGAATGTGTTGAACCGGTACTTCGGGACGCACGGCTAGGGCGACTCAGCGGGGCATTGTGGGAGCGGGCCCCACAGGTTCTACGCCAACCTGTAGGAGCGGCCTTGCCGAGGCGTCGGACCGGTCGGAAAGGGCTGCGCAGCAGCCCCGGGATTTCAGCGTAGTTGCAGATATCGCTGGGGCCGCTTTGCGGCCCTTTCCGACCGGTCCGACGCCTCGGCAAGGCCGCTCCTACAGAGATCACGCCAGTTGAGAAAACTCAGCAAGACAGTTGCTCCCACAACTCCCGCATACCACGCATGCACCAGACGAAAAAAAGGAGCCGACGATGCGCGTCGGCTCCCCCTCGTCGACCGTCCTGGTCAGCGATCAGTGTTCGGCAACCGCCTTGCGCCTGGGCGTCTCGTTGCCATGTTCGTCCAGTTCGAGCACCGGCACTTCGTTGCCATCGGCGTCGAACAGCTTGCCATCCTTGAAGTAGTCGCCATCGCGCAGGGCCGAGATGTCCGAGTACTGGATGGTCCGTTCGTAGGCGGCGGCGAATACCGACTGGTTTTCCGAGTTGCCGGTGGTGAAGTGGTTGAAGATCAGGTTCAGCAGAATGGCCATGATCGCCGCCGAGCTGATGCCGGAGTGGAAGATGGTTTCGAACCAGCTCGGGAAGTTGTGGTAGAAGGTCGGCGCCGCGATCGGGATCATGCCGAAGCCCAGCGAGGCGGCGACGATGATCAGGTTGACGTTGTTCTTGTAGTTGACCTTGGACAGGGTACGGATGCCGCTGGCCGCCACGGTGCCGAACAACACGATGCCCGCGCCGCCGAGGACCGGGGTCGGTACCGCGGCGATGACCCGGCCCATGATCGGCAGCAGGCCCAGCACCACCAGGATTACCCCGCCGGTGGCCACCACGTAGCGGCTCTTCACCCCGGTCACGGCCACCAGGCCGACGTTCTGGGCGAAGGCGCTCTGGGTGAACGAGCCGAAGATCGGTGCCAGGATGCTCGATGCCATGTCGGCGCGCAGGCCGTTGCCCAGGCGCTTGGAGTCGACCTTGGTGTCGATGATCTCACCGACCGCGAGGATGTCCGCCGAGGTTTCCACCAGGGTCACCATGATCACGATGCACATCGACAGGATCGCGGCGATGTGGAAGGTCGGCATGCCGAAGTGGAACGGTGTGGGGAAGGCGAAGATCGGGCCTTCGGTGACCTTGCTGAAGTCGGTCATGCCCAGCGCCCAGGCAATGAGGGTGCCGGCGACCATGGCGAGGAGGATCGACAGGCGCGAGATGGTCGCGCTGCCCAGCTTGCTCAGCAGCAGGACGATGGCGAAAGTCAGGGCCGCCAGGCCGATGTTGGCCACGCTGCCGAACTCCGGTGAGGCGCTGTTGCCGCCCATCACCCAGCGTGCGGCCACCGGCATCAGGGTCAGGCCGATGGTGGTGATGACGATCCCGGTCACCAGCGGCGGGAAGAACTTGGTGATGCGCGAGAACACCGGGGTGATCAGGAAACCGATCAGCGAGGCCGCCATCACCGCGCCCAGCACCGAAGGCAAGCCGCCGCCACTCTGACTGCCGAGGATCGCGCCCATGGTCGCCACGCCCGCGAACGACACGCCTTGCACCAGCGGTAGCTGGCAGCCGAAGAACGGCAGGCCAAGGGTCTGCAGCAACGTGGCCAGGCCTCCCGCGAACAGCGAGGCGGCGATCAGCAGGCCGATTTCCGCCGGCGCCAGGCCCGCGGCCTGGCCGAGGATCAGGGGTACGGCGACGATCCCTCCATACATGGTCAGGACATGCTGCAGCCCGTAGGCCAGGTTGGCGCCAAGGCCGAGGTTCTCGTCCTCGGGGCGCGGGGCGGGAGACGTGCTGGGGGACGTGGTCATGGAGCAGGCTCTCTGTTTATTGTTGTGGCGCTACTGTAGACAACTCTTACAGAACATTGCCATAGGAATTGTATACAAAGTTTTGATCGTAGCGCCGGAAAGGGTGCGTACAGGATGCGCCAAGCCCCGATGCACGTTGTGTTCCAACGTGAAGGAGGCTGTTCCAGAGGGGTGTGTACAAGAGGGGGGAAAAGCAGGTAAAGCTGTCTGGCCGGACAGGAAAGCCGTTACGGCCAAATGATTAGCAGGCTAAGAGATATCAATCTTCGATGAGTTCGCGCAGCTCGCGCATCATTTCGGTGCTGTCAGCTAGGTTCAACTCCACAAGACGGTGCAGGTGGGTCATCGAATCGATGTCGATGTACAGGCAGACGAAGCCCAGGCGGGTCTCTTCTTCGTGACGCAGCTCGACCTGCATCCTGACTTGGGTGGTTCTATCGTTCAGGTGGATTACTGCATCGAAATCCTGGGTGAGATCGGCCTCCCACGGCCGCGGGCGCTCGATCAGCAAACCCTTGAGCGACAAATCGAGGAGCTTCGCCGGCCAGCGGCGTTCGCCCTGGCGCAGCTCGATGGGGGCATCGAAGGCGATGCGCTGGAAACGGCGGCGTTCGTCGTGATCGCTCATGGCGGGTTCTCCGGGTGACATCCTGACTATAGTTAGTTTGGTATGTGCATCAGGTACCGCAATCTGGCCGCAGAGGCTCTAGACCAAAGCAAGTGTGGCAATGCGCGATGACACGCCCTAGACTCGATGGGCGGTCTTTCCAATCCACCAGCTGGAAGTAAACCATGAACAACAATAATAGCCTGCTACGCCACATTCCGTGGCTGGCGCTGGCAGTCATAGGGGCCTGCGCGCTGGGTGTGGTTGCCCTGCGTCGCGGTGAGGCGATCAACGCCTTGTGGATCGTGGTCGCGGCAGTGGCCATCTACCTGGTTGCCTACCGTTACTACAGCCTGTTCATCGCCACCAAGGTGATGCAGCTCGACCCCCGCCGGGCCACGCCCGCGGTACTCAACAACGACGGCCTGGACTACGTCCCGACCAACAAGCACATTCTCTTCGGCCACCACTTCGCCGCCATCGCCGGCGCCGGCCCGCTCGTGGGCCCGGTGCTCGCGGCGCAGATGGGCTACCTGCCCGGCACGCTGTGGCTGATTGCCGGCGTGGTGCTGGCCGGCGCGGTGCAGGACTTCATGGTCCTGTTCCTGTCCACCCGCCGCAACGGACGCTCGCTGGGCGACATGGTCCGCGAGGAGATGGGCCGCATTCCCGGCACCATCGCCCTGTTCGGCTGCTTCCTGATCATGATCATCATCCTCGCGGTGCTGGCGCTGATCGTGGTCAAGGCCTTGGCCGAGAGCCCATGGGGCATGTTCACGGTGATGGCGACCATCCCGATCGCGATGTTCATGGGCATCTACATGCGCTTCATTCGCCCGGGTCGCATCGGTGAGATCTCGATCATCGGCGTGGTCCTGCTGCTGCTGTCGATCTGGCTGGGGGGCCAGATCGCCGCTGATCCGGTCTGGGGCCCGGCGTTCACCTTCACCGGCGTGCAGATCACCTGGATGCTCGTTGGCTATGGCTTCGTCGCCGCCGTGCTGCCGGTATGGCTGGTGCTGGCGCCACGCGACTACCTGTCGACCTTCCTCAAGATCGGCACCATCGTCGGCCTGGCCATCGGTATCCTGATCATTGCGCCCGAGCTGAAGATGCCGGCGCTGACCCAGTTCACCGACGGCACCGGCCCGGTATGGAAGGGCACCCTGTTCCCGTTCCTGTTCATCACCATCGCCTGCGGCGCGGTATCGGGCTTCCATGCGCTGATCTCCTCGGGGACCACGCCGAAGCTGCTGGACAACGAAACCAACGCCCGCTACATCGGCTACGGTGGCATGCTGATGGAGTCGTTCGTCGCCATCATGGCCATGGTCGCCGCCTCGGTGATCGAGCCAGGCGTGTACTTCGCCATGAACAGCCCGGCCGCGGTGGTCGGCGCCGACGTGGTCTCGGTGGCACAGACCGTCAGCAGTTGGGGCTTCACCATCACTCCCGAGCAGTTGGAAGCCACTGCCCGTGACATCGGCGAGCACACTATCCTGGCGCGTGCCGGCGGTGCGCCGACCCTGGCGGTCGGTATCGCGCAGATCCTTCACCAGGTGCTGCCGGGCGAGAACACCATGGCGTTCTGGTATCACTTCGCCATTCTGTTCGAGGCGTTGTTCATCCTCACCGCGGTGGATGCCGGTACCCGTGCCGGTCGCTTCATGCTCCAGGACCTGCTGGGCAGCTTCGTGCCAGCCCTGAAGCGCACCGAGTCGTGGACCGCCAACTTGATCGGCACTGCCGGCTGCGTGGCGCTGTGGGGCTACCTGCTGTACCAGGGCGTGATCGATCCGCTGGGCGGCATCAACACCTTGTGGCCGCTGTTCGGTATCTCCAACCAGATGCTGGCCGGTATCGCCCTGATGCTGGGCACCGTGGTGCTGATCAAGATGAAGCGCCAGCGCTATGTCTGGGTCACCCTGTTGCCGGCGGTCTGGCTGCTGATCTGCACCACCACCGCGGGCCTGATCAAGCTGTTCGACCCGAACCCGGCAGTGGGCTTCCTGGCCCTGGCCAAGAAGTACAGCGCCGCGCTGGATGCTGGCCAGGTGCTGGCGCCGGCCAAGGACATCGGCCAGATGCAGCACGTGATCTTCAACGCCTATACCAACGCCGGCCTGACCGTGCTGTTCCTGGTGGTGGTGTTCAGCGTGCTGTTCTTCGCCGTCAAGGTCGGCCTTGCCGCCCTGGGCCGCAAGGAGCGCACCGACAAGGAAACCCCTTTCCAGGCCCTGCCTGACGCTTGAGAGGACTGCCGCGATGTTCAACGACCTGGGTCGACTGGGTAAGTACCTGGGGCAGGCCGCCCGTCTGATGGTCGGCATGCCCGACTACGACAACTATGTCGAGCACATGCAGACCAAGCACCCGGACAAGCCGGTGATGAGCTACGAAGAGTTCTTCCGCGAGCGCCAGGAAGCGCGCTATGGTGGCAAGTCCGGGCCCAAGTGCTGTTGAACCCGCCTCATGGGTAAACAGGGGGAGGCAGGCAAATGGCCTCCCCCTGATTGCCACATCACTTTTTGGATTTGCCAGGACCCTGTGGGAGCGGGCTTGTCCGCGAATGCGCCGGTGAATTCAATGCCGCAGTCGCGGGCAAGCCCGCTCCCACAATGGCCCCCTGCAATCATTTCCTGATTCAGGAGTTTTCCGCGTGCAAACGCCCATTCCCGTTACCGTGCTGACCGGCTTCCTTGGTGCCGGCAAGACCACATTGCTCAAGCACATGCTCAAGGCCGAGCACGGCCTGAAGCTTGCCGTGATCGAGAACGAGTTCAGCGAGGCCGGCATCGACAGCCAGCTGCTGGGCGATGAGCCGGTGCAGGTCATGACCCTGGCCAACGGTTGCGTGTGCTGCAGCATCCATGGCGACCTGACCCGTGCCTTGTACCTGCTGCTCGAGCGCCTGGATGCCGGCGAGATCGCCTTCGACCGCCTGGTGATCGAGTGCACCGGCCTGGCCGACCCGGCGCCGGTGGCGCAGACGTTCTTCATCGATGAAGAGCTGCGCGAGCGCTATATCCTCGACGGCATCATCACCCTGGTGGATACCGCCCACGCCGAGCTGCACCTGACCCAGGCCATCGCCCAGGCCCAGGTCGGCTTCGCTGACCGCCTGCTACTGAGCAAGACCGACCTGGTCGAGCCACCGCTGGTGGAGGCTCTGCGCGAGCGTCTGGCGCGCATCAATGGCCGAGCGGCGATCCGCGTGGTGGAGCATGGTCGCATCGACCTGGCCGAGCTGCTCGATGTGCGCGGCTTCAATCTCAACCCTGACCTGGGACTCAGCCTCAAGCCGGGCCTGCGCCCGGTGCTCAAGCCCGCGACACCTGATCGCATTTCGACCCTGGTACTGCGTACCGAGACCCCGCTGGACATCGATCGTCTCAGCGACTTCATGAACGCGCTGCTCGAGGAGCACGGCAAGCAGTTGCTGCGCTACAAGGGCGTGCTGAACATCGCCGGCGAAGACCGCCGTCTGGTATTCCAGGGCGTGCTGAAACTGTACGGTTTCGACTGGGATGCCGAGTGGCGGGACGACGAGGCGCGGGAAAGCGTGATGGTGTTCATTGCCGATGAATTGCCGGAGGCGAGGATTCGGGCAGGCTTCGAGGCATTGGGACACGCATGAGTGGGATGTAGCTGACTGGTTGATGCCGCCGAATGGCGGCATTTTTTTGCTTCGTTCAATTGATCGGGCCAGCCGGCGTGGTCTCTCTTGAAAGGAGCACCTTTTTTGGTACACTTGGTCGCGACACCTCCTCAAGTCAGCGTGCTTTTCTTTCGCACAGAACTTGGCAACGAGCCCGTGCGGGAGTGGTTGAAAGCCTTGCCGCGCGATCAGCGCCAGTTGATCGGGGCCGAGATCAAGACCGTGCAGATCGGCTGGCCACTTGGCATGCCTCTGGTGCGAAAGATGGAAGGCGGGCTTTGGGAGATTCGTGTCGACCTGGGAGACACCGTGGGACGCGTGCTGTTCACGATCATCGATGGGGTGATGGTATTGCTCCATGGGTTCATCAAGAAAAGTCAAAAGACGCCCTCGGTCGACCTCGCATTGGCCAGGAAACGCAGGGCGAGCCTTAGGAGGCAAGCGATATGAACCCGCACATCGGTTCGGATTTCGACGATTTTCTCGCTGAAGAAGGCCTCCTGGAGGAGGTCACCGCCGCAGCGCTCAAGCGGGTGATCGCCTGGCAGCTGACAGAGGCCATGAAGCAGCAGAAGGTCAGCAAGAAGGCGCTCGCAGAGCGCATGCACACCAGCCGCACCGCAGTCGATCGAGCGCTTGACCAGACGGATGCCGGCATGACGCTGGCAACCCTGGCCAGCGCGGCGAGAGCCCTGGGGCAGCGTGTGGAAATACGCCTGGTGCCCGAGGTCACGCCAGCGCGATGAGGCGCATGAAAAAGCCCGGCACATGGCCGGGCTTTTTCACATCAGGCGTCTGCCAATCAGTTGCCGTACACCGGCAGCTTCTTGCAGATGGCCTTGACCTTCTCACGCACGGCGTCGATCACCGCTTCGTTGTTCAGGTCGGCCAGGATGTCACAGATCCAGCCAGCCAGTTCGCGGCACTCGGCTTCCTTGAAACCACGGGTGGTGACGGCCGGGGTGCCGAAACGCAGGCCCGAGGTGACGAACGGCGAACGTGGGTCGTTCGGGACCGAGTTCTTGTTGACGGTGATGAAGGCCTTGCCCAGGGCGGCGTCGGCGTCCTTACCAGAGATTTCCTGCTTGATCAGCGACAGCAGGAACAGGTGGTTCTGGGTGCCGCCGGAGACGACATCGAAACCACGCTCGATGAACACTTCGGCCATGGCCTGGGCGTTTTTCACCACTTGCTGCTGGTAGGCCTTGAACTCAGGCTGCAGCGCTTCCTTGAAGCAGATCGCCTTGGCGGCGATGACATGCTCCAGCGGGCCGCCCTGGGCGCCCGGGAACACGGCGGAGTTCAGCTTCTTCTCGATGTCGGCGTTGGCACGGGCCAGGATCAGGCCGCCGCGCGGACCGCGCAGGGTCTTGTGGGTGGTGGTGGTGACCACGTCGGCGAACGGAACAGGGTTCGGGTACACGCCGGCGGCGACCAGGCCAGCCACGTGGGCCATGTCGACGAACAGGTAGGCACCGACCTTGTCGGCGATTTCGCGGAAGCGGGCGAAGTCCAGGACCTGGGAGTAGGCGGAGAAGCCGGCGACGATCATCTTCGGCTTGTGCTCCAGGGCCAGCGCTTCGACTTCGTCGTAGTCGATCAGGCCGTTGCCGTCGATGCCGTACTGGATGGCGTTGTACAGCTTGCCCGAGGACGAAACGCTGGCGCCGTGGGTCAGGTGGCCACCGTGGGCCAGGCTCATGCCCAGGATGGTGTCACCGGCCGACAGCAGGGCCAGGTAGACCGCGGCGTTGGCCTGCGAGCCGGCGTGCGGCTGGACGTTGGCGTAGTCGGCGCCGAACAGCTCCTTGGCGCGATCGATGGCCAGCTGCTCGACCACGTCGACGTACTCGCAACCACCGTAGTAGCGCTTGCCTGGGTAGCCTTCGGCGTACTTGTTGGTCAGAACCGAGCCTTGGGCCTCCATGACCGCCGGGCTGGTGTAGTTTTCCGAAGCGATCAGCTCGATATGCTCTTCCTGGCGCAGGGCTTCTTGCTGCATGGCTTCGAAGAGCTCGGCGTCGTACTTGGCAATGGTCAAATCACGGCTGAACATGGCGGTCCTCAAGGATCGGGCAGAATTGGGGGTGCATTCTAACCGATTGATTCGCCGCTGGCATATGAAGTGGCATCAAGTCGCGGACCAATGGCCCTCATGTTGCAACCCGCGCCGTTTCTGGGCTGGAGTTGACTTCGGGGTCCGGTTTTCCAGCGCCGCGCCGTGCCCCTGTAGGAGCGGCCTTGTGTCGCGAAAGGGCCGTGCAACGGCCCCAGGATGTCAGCATTCACGCCAAGATCGCCGGGACCGCTTTGCGGTCCTTTCGCGACACAAGGCCGCTCCTACAGGGACCGTGTGGCGCTTCGATCACTGGAACATGAACAGGGTCTCGTTGCTGAACTGCGCCTCGAACTGGTTGGCCGGCATCGGTCGGCCGAACAGGTAACCCTGCACTTCGTCGCAACCGTGCTCGCGCAGGAACTCGAGCTGCTCGTGGGTTTCCACGCCCTCGGCGATCACCGCCAGGTTGAGGCTGTGGGCCATGGCGATGATCGCCCGGGCGATCTGCGCGTCCTGTTCGCCCTCGGGCAAGCCGTCGACGAAGGTGCGGTCGATCTTGAGCACGTCGATGGGGAATTGCTTGAGGTAGTTGAGCGACGAATAGCCGGTGCCGAAGTCGTCGACTGCGATGCTCAGGCCCAGGTTCTTCAGGCTGTCGAGGATCTGCATGGCTTCGTTGACCTCACGCATCAGGATGCTCTCGGTCAGCTCCAGCTCCAGGCACGCCGGCGGCAGGCCGGTTTCTTCGAGGATGGTGGCGATGCGCGTGCCGAGCTGGCCGTCGGAGAACTGCCGGGCGGAGATGTTCACCGACACTTTCGGCACCCGCACCTTCTCCATGTGCCAGGCCTTGAGCTGGCGGCTGGCCTCGCGCAGAACCCAGTCGCCGACATCGACCACCAGGCCCAGCTCTTCGATCACCGGGATGAAGTCGCCCGGCGGCACCAGGCCGCGGGTCGGATGGCGCCAGCGCAACAGCGCCTCGGCGCCGGTCAGGCGCTTGCCATCGCCGCTGAACTGCGGCTGGTAGTAGAGGATGAACTCGTTCTGCTCCAGGGCATGGCGCAGGTCGCTTTCCAGTTCCAGGCGCTCCAGGGCGCTGGCGTTCATATCGGCCTGGTAGAACTGGAAGTTGTTCTTGCCGCGTTCCTTGGCATGGTACATGGCGGTGTCGGCGTTCTTCATCAGCTGGCTGAGCTCGCTGCCATCCTGCGGGCTCAGGGCGATGCCGATACTGGCGGTGACGAAGAACTCGCGGTTTTCCAGGACGAACGGCGTGACCAGCCCGCCGAGGATGTTCTCGGCGACATGGATGGCGCGGTTGAGCGCCTGTTCGCGCGTGGCACGGGGTTGCAGCAGCAGGGTGAACTCGTCGCCGCCCATGCGCGCCACGGTGTCGTCGTCGTCGACGCAGGCCAGCAGGCGCTCGGCCATGTCCTTGAGCATGCGATCGCCCGCGGCATGGCCAAGGGAGTCGTTGATCGGCTTGAAGCGGTCGAGGTCGAGGAACATCAGCACCACCCAGGCCTTGTGCCGTTCGGCCTGTTGCAGGGCGGTGTAGAGGCGGTCCTGGAACAGCGTGCGGTTGGGCAGGTGGGTCAGGGCGTCGTAGTAGGCCAGGCGATGAATGCGCTGCTCGCTGGCCTTGCGTTCGCTGATGTCGGTGAAGAAGCACACGTAGCTGGCCAGGTCGCCTTCGTCGTCGAGCACCGCGGTGATGCCAACCCAGGCCGGGTAGTGTTCGCCATTGCGCCGTTTCAGCCATACCTCGCCTTCCCAGCTGCCGCGCTGGCTCAGCTGCTTGAGCACGTAGCCCAGTTGCGCACTCTGCTGGGTTTCGACGGTGAGCATGCCGGGCAATTGGTCGAGCACCTCGGCCACGGCGTAGCCGCTGACCCGGCTGAACGCTTCGTTGGCCTGAACGATGTATCCGGCCGGATCGGTGATGAGGATCGCCGAGGTGGAGTGCTCGAATACCGTCGCCGCCATGCGCAGGTCTTTCTCGGCGCGGCGCTGCTGGCTGATGTCGCGGCCCACGCCGAGCACGCCCTCGAAACGGCTGTGTTCGTCCCAGACCAGCACCAGGCGCAGCTCGATGGGAATCTTGCGGCCATCGGCGCGCAGGCAGTCGAACAGGAACAGCTGGGTGGGCAGGGTGTCGCGCAGCTGGTTCAGCTGGGTGCTGTCGCCCAGTGCCTTGCTGACCCGCTCCAGCAGGCTGTAGACGCCGGTCAGCTGGCCGGGGTTGGCGATGATCGACTGCCAGCCGTTGGCGAAGATCCAGTCGGCCTGGTAACCCAGTACTGCTTGCACCGAAGGGCTGACATAGTTGAGTTGCAGTTGATTGTCGGTGGAGAAGATCACGTCGCTGATACTTTCGGCGAGCATGCGATAGCGCTGCTCGCTGTCGCGCAGCGACTCGCTGGCCTCGATCTGCACCGTGACGTCCTTGCCCACGCCGATGATGCGGGTGACCTGGCCTTCGCTGTCGCGGGTCAGCACCTGCTCGCGGATGTCATAGCAGCGCCAGCCACCGTCGCGGTGGCGGAAACGCAGCTGGCAGTGCAGCGATTGCCCATAGCTGGTGTCGCGCTGCTGCTGGCGCAGGGTGCGATAGTGCTCGGCGTCGCCGGGGTGCAGCAGCATCTCCCAGAAGCGGTCGCCCATCTGGGCCAGTTCCGCGCGCGCATAGCCCAGTGTCTGGCCCAGGTGGCGGTTGCTGAAGATCATTCGCTGGCTGTTGACGTCCTGCACGTAGAGCTGGTCGGGCACGGTGCGCACCACGTCCGACCAGAAGCTCTCGCGCTCGAGCAACGACAGTTCCACCTGCTTGCGGCTGGTGATGTCGCTGATGCTCAGGATCACGGCCTGGTAGTCACGACGCTGCTGGGGCAGACGCGCCATCAGCCACAGGTGCAGCTCGCCGCCCAGCGGGGCGGGCAGGCGCACCTCGAGCTCCAGTTGCTGGCGTTCCTCGATCAGGGCATCGATCAGTTGCATGCCGATGCTGTCGCAACCATTACCGCTGCCCTGGATCAGGCGCTGCCAGGCACCTTCGTGGCACTCGACGTTGAGCAGTTGGCGCGCCACCTGGTTGATCTCGGTGATCTTCAATTCCGCCAGCAGCGTGCGCCGCAGGTTGCAGTCCAGCGCCAGGCTCTGCTTGAGCGCGGCGCGGTTGCGCAGGTGGTAGCGATCCAGTTGCCCGGGCAGGCTGGAAAGGTCGAGCACGCACAGGGCCACGCCAGTGCCTTCGAAGATTTCCTGGTAGCGCCGGCGATCCTCCTGCAGGGCGCGCTGGCGGCGGCGCATGTTGATCAGGGCCAGCACCGGCAGCAGGGCGCAGAACAGCACCAGCACGCCTTTGCCGAGCAGGGCCGGGAGCAGCTTGTCGCGGGCCTGGCCGGCATCGAACAGGCCACGCAGTTGCCAAGTGCTGTTGTCGATGAAGGCAAGCATCACGCTCTGCAGCGGCTCTTCGCTGGTCTGGCGATGGCCGTGGCGCTTGATCACCTCGGCGTTGCGGCTGTTTTCCAGCAGCCAGAGGGGGTGGCTCGCCGCGTCTAGGTGTTCGGTCAGCTCCTGGTAGAACCGGCTGTCCAGCCTCAGGAGCCAGTAGCCGCGGTCCTGTTCGGTCGGTTGGCGCAGCAGCAGGTAGATCCTTTGGTTGTCAGGTGCGTTGCCATAGAAGAAAGCGCGGCCCTGGTTCAGTTGCAGGAGCCCGTCAATCAACTGACGGTCTGGGGTGCCGTCCAGTGTGTCGCTGCGCACCTGTCCGGCGCTGTTCAGCCAGGCCAGGTCGCGCAGCGATGGCAGGCGCGCCTGCAAGGTGGCGAGCAAGGGGGGCAACGCGGCGGGTGTCGGCGGATTGACGTACGCTTGAACCAGATTCAGCGACTGCTGGGCCTTCAGGGCCATGTTCAGGCTCAGATGGTCGGCCAGTTCCGCGCTGGTCGCCAGGCTTTGCTGGCGCAGGTCGGCCTGGGTATGGCGGAACTGGGCGAACAGTTGCCAGAGCAGCAAACCCAGCAGAACCAGGGCGAGCAGCGCCAGCGCTCCCTTGAGCGAGCCACGCGGGTGCATGCCCGCCTTGGAGTCGGCAGGAGGCAGGGATGACGGTTGCGTGAGATTGGTCAAGCGTTGGGTCCTGCGATTGTGCTGGCGATGGCAGGGGGCTGCGATCCCGGTGCATGCACGGCGCGTGCCGTGGTCGCCGGGCGAACTATATAGGTGCACCGGGGAAGCCGGCTAGCATGCCTTCAAATATGGCAAAGTGCCAGTCCGTGTGTCCGATGGCGAGATGTCAACTGGTCATGTCGGTTCGGCAAGACCCTGCCAGCTGTGCGAGAATGCCGCCCGCTTCAATAGTCAACGCATCGGAGATGTACGGTTTTGGTTACCCACTATTCCACCAATGGCCTCGATTCCGCCTGTGGGCGCAGCAGTCAGACCCTGGTCAGCACTGCCGTGACCGAGGACGTATCCTGCAAGACCTGCCAGCGTTCGCTGGCCAAGCCGGACACGGCTGCCGCCAGTGCCAACAAGACGCCGTCGCTGGCCGAGCTGCGCAAGCAGGCCAAGCCTGCGCTCGAGGCCGTCGCCCCGGCGCCTGCCAAGCCTGCTGCCGCGCCCGCCAAGATCGCGAGCAAGCCCGCCGCCAAGGCTGCTGAAAAAACTGCCCGCAGCGGCGGCTTCAGCGTCAAGGCCGCCTGGGCCGCGCGCCTGGCCGAGCAAGCGGACCGTTGCCGCCTGCCGCGTGGCAAGGTCAAGCAAGCGCACGTCTGATTCCTGCAAGGCCGTTGTCGGCCCTTTCGCGGGCAAGCCCGCTCCCACAGGTGTTGCTCTGCCCACGCAGACCCTGTGGGAGCGGGCTTGCCCGCGAAAGGGCCCTGACAGGTGGACACGCCTAGGCGTGCCACTCGCTTCGGCCACCCTGTGCAATAACGCAGGTTGGCGTAGAATGGCCCACTTTGTTCAACGACACCCCGTAATCACATCCCCTGGCCCATGCCGGGGCGCATGTCTTTACCTATCTGATAGAGGGCTTGGTTTTGGCTCAATACGTCTACACCATGCATCGGCTGAGCAAGGTCGTGCCGCCGAAGCGGGAAATTCTCAAGAACATTTCCCTGTCGTTCTTCCCAGGCGCCAAGATCGGCGTGCTGGGCCTGAACGGCGCGGGTAAATCGACCCTGCTGCGGATCATGGCGGGCGTCGACAAGGAATTCGACGGCGAAGCCCGTCCGATGCCCGACATCAACGTCGGCTACCTGCCCCAGGAGCCGCAGCTGGACCCGGCCAAGACCGTGCGTGAAGTGGTCGAGGAAGCGGTCAGCGTGATCAAGGACGCCCAGGCCCGCCTGGACGAGGTCTACGCCGCCTACGCCGACCCGGACGCCGACTTCGACAAGCTGGCCGCCGAGCAGGCCAAGCTCGAGGCCATCCTCCAGGCCGCCGACGGCCACAACCTGGAGCGTCAGCTGGACGTTGCCGCCGACGCCCTGCGCCTGCCGGCCTGGGACGCGAAGATCGAGCACCTGTCCGGTGGCGAGAAGCGCCGTGTGGCCCTGTGCCGCCTGCTGCTGTCGGCCCCCGACATGCTGCTGCTGGACGAACCGACCAACCACCTGGACGCCGACTCGGTGGCCTGGCTGGAGCGCTTCCTCCACGACTTCCCCGGCACCGTGGTGGCGATCACCCACGACCGTTACTTCCTCGACAACGTCGCTGGCTGGATCCTCGAACTGGACCGCGGCGCCGGCATCCCTTACGAAGGCAACTACTCGGGCTGGCTGGAGGCCAAGTCGGATCGTCTGGCCCAGGAGTCCAAGCAGCAGAGCGCCCATGAGAAGGCCATGAAAGAGGAACTGGAGTGGGTGCGCAAAGGCGCCAAGGCCCGCCAGTCCAAGTCCAAGGCTCGTCTGCAGCGCTTCGAGGAGATGCAGTCGCAGGAATTCCAGAAGCGTTCCGAGACCAACGAGATCTACATCCCGGCGGGTCCGCGCCTGGGCGACAAGGTCATCGAGTTCAAGAACGTCACCAAGGGCTACGGCGATCGCGTGCTGATCGACAACCTGTCGTTCGCCATGCCCAAGGGCGCCATCGTCGGCGTGATCGGTGGTAACGGCGCGGGTAAATCGACCCTGTTCCGCATGCTGATGGGCAAGGAGCAGCCGGACTCGGGCAGCATCGAGATCGGTGAAACCGTGCAGCTGGCCTGCGTCGACCAGAGCCGTGAGGACCTGGACGGCAGCAAGACCGTGTTCCAGCAGATCTCCGACGGTTCCGACCAGATCCGCATCGGCAGCTACGAGATCCCGTCGCGCACCTATGTTGGCCGCTTCAACTTCAAGGGCGGCGACCAGCAGAAGTTCGTCAAGGACCTCTCCGGTGGTGAGCGTGGCCGCCTGCACCTGGCGCTGACCCTGAAGGAGGGCGGCAACGTCCTGCTGCTCGACGAACCGTCCAACGACCTCGACGTCGAAACCCTGCGTTCGCTGGAGGAAGCCCTGCTGGACTTCCCGGGCGCCGCCATCGTGATTTCCCACGACCGTTGGTTCCTGGACCGTGTGGCCACTCACATCCTGGCGTACGAAGACGATTCGAGCGTGGTGTTCTTCGAGGGCAACTACACCGAGTACGAAGCCGACCGCAAGAAGCGCCTGGGCGACGCCGCCGCCCAGCCGCACCGTGTGCGTCACAAGAAACTGGCCCAGTAAGCCGGTTTACGCTGCACAGCAATGGGGCCCTTCGGGGCCCCATTTTTGTGCCTGGAATATGCTGTTTGTTTTTGTTTGCGTGGGAGCGGGCTTGCCCCGCGATGGTCCGCGCCCAGGTAATCGCGGGGCAAGCCCGCTCCCACGATCCAACCATTGTTTTGTATACACTTATAAAAATTGCACCAAATAATTTCATAAAAACGACATTTCGCCCTGTTCCAGTGCGATTGGTTCTTGGTACATTCCTGAAAAAACCAAAAACAATCCCCTCTTGGTGAGATGTCTACCATGATCGAATCTGTCGACGCCTTCCTGGCCCGCCTGCAACAGCGCGACCCGGCACAGCCGGAATTCCACCAGGCCGTGGAAGAAGTGCTGCGCAGCCTGTGGCCGTTCCTCGAACAAAACCCTCACTACCTCCAAGCCGGTATCCTCGAACGCATGGTCGAACCCGAGCGCGCCGTGCTGTTCCGCGTGTCGTGGGTCGATGACCAGGGCAAGGTCCAGGTCAATCGCGGCTACCGCATCCAGATGAGCAGCGCCATCGGCCCGTACAAGGGCGGCCTGCGCTTCCACCCGTCGGTGAACCTGGGCGTGCTCAAGTTCCTGGCCTTCGAGCAGGTGTTCAAGAACTCCCTGACCTCGCTGCCCATGGGTGGCGGCAAGGGCGGCTCGGACTTCGATCCGAAGGGCAAGAGCGACGCCGAAGTGATGCGTTTCTGCCAGGCGTTCATGAGCGAGCTGTACCGCCACATCGGTGCCGACCTCGACGTGCCGGCCGGTGACATCGGCGTCGGCGCCCGCGAGATCGGCTTCCTGTTCGGCCAGTACAAGCGCCTGGCCAACCAGTTCACCTCGGTGCTGACCGGCAAGGGCATGACTTATGGCGGCAGCCTGATCCGTCCGGAGGCCACCGGCTATGGTTGCGTGTATTTCGCCGAAGAGATGCTCAAGCGCCAGGACAAGCGTATCGACGGTCGCCGTGTGGCGATTTCCGGCTCGGGCAACGT
This sequence comes from Pseudomonas sp. microsymbiont 2, assembly GCF_054788395.1. Lineage (NCBI taxonomy): Bacteria > Pseudomonadati > Pseudomonadota > Gammaproteobacteria > Pseudomonadales > Pseudomonadaceae > Pseudomonas > Pseudomonas sp. microsymbiont 2. The sequence goes on along the minus strand of NZ_CM139112.1, from coordinate 5,010,931 downwards.
CGCCCAGTACGCCGCGCGCAAGGTCATGGACCTGGGCGGCAAGGTGATCTCGCTGTCCGACTCCGAAGGCACCCTGTTCTGCGAAGCCGGCCTCAGTGATGCGCAGTGGGACGCACTGATGGAGCTGAAGAACGTCAAGCGCGGTCGCCTAAGCGAGCTGGCCGGGCAGTTCGGCCTGGAGTTCCGCAAGGGCCAGACGCCGTGGGACCTGGCATGCGACATCGCGCTGCCGTGCGCGACCCAGAATGAGCTGAATGCCGAGGATGCCCGTACCCTGCTGCGCAACGGCTGCATCTGCGTGGCCGAAGGCGCCAACATGCCGACTACCCTCGAGGCTGTGGATATCTTCATCGAGGCCGGCATTCTCTACGCGCCGGGCAAGGCTTCCAACGCCGGTGGCGTGGCCGTGTCGGGGCTGGAGATGTCGCAGAACGCCATGCGCCTGCTGTGGACGGCGGGTGAGGTGGACAGCAAGCTGCACCACATCATGCAGTCGATCCACCATGCGTGCGTACACTATGGCGAAGAGGCCGATGGCAGCATCAACTATGTGAAAGGCGCCAACATCGCGGGCTTCGTGAAAGTCGCCGATGCCATGCTGGCCCAGGGCGTGGTCTGATCTCGGATCGTAGGGGGCCGCTCTGCGGCCCTTTCGCGACACAAGGCCGCTCCTACAGAAAAGCGCAATTCCCTGTAGGAGCGGCCTTGTGTCGCGAAAGGGCTGCAAAGCAGCCCCTCAACCCTCAACCTCGATCCCAGTAATTTCGATCATCTGATCACCTGCCGGCCTTCGCCACAGCACTTCATCCCCAGGCCCGGCCCCCAGCAATGCCTGCCCCAGCGGCGACCCCCAATTGATCAACCCACGCACCGCATCTGCCTGGTCCTCGCCCACCAGCTGCACCTGATGCTCCCGGTCATCCTCATCGACGAAGCGTACCCGGCTGCCAATCTGCACTTTCTCCGTGGAAGTGGCCGCCGGCACCACCTGCGCACTTTGCACGCGGGCGCTGAAGTAGCGCAGGTCACGCTCGGTCTCGGCCAACCGTTGCTGGTCGGCGCGCTCGCCCTGCGCCTGCAGTTCGCTGCGCAGTGCATTGAGCTCAACCAGACGTTGCTGCAACTGGGCAAGGCCCGTGGCGGTGACATAGTTGGGCTGGTCACTGACCCGTCGCTCCACCGGTTGGTCAGCTTGGGCGGCGGCCTGGTCCTCGTTGACGAATGCTCGGCTCATTCCAGCTCCAAGCTTGAAGCTGCAAGCTTCAAGCTGATCGAGAGTGGCAGGGATACGTGCTTGATCAGAAAGCTCGTTGGCTTTTGCTTGGAGCTTAGCGCTTGAAGCTTGAGGCTTGCGTGTCTGTTTGCGACGTTACTTGCGGCGATAGGCGCGGGCGGCATCCTGGTCCTTTTCCTGCTGCCAGTCGCGGTCGCGCTCGTCCCAGTAGCGTTCGCGGTACTCGCGCAGGTCTTCGTTGGACTGCATCGCGTGGCACTGGCGAAAGCCGTCGTCCCAACCGCTTTCGTACTGGCGATTGTGCAGGTAGCGCGGCACATCCTTGCGAAAGTCGCCGATCATCAGCCCGGCGGCCTGGCGTCCGCTGCTGCAGCCGTCCTGGAAACCATCGGCGTAGGCGGGGGGATAGCCTTGATTGACCATCTGCTCGTGGGTGGTTTCACAACCGGCCAGCAGCAATGCGACACACAGGCCCAACCAATACCGCGACATATCCACAAGACCTTTGACGTGATGGTGGAAAGTCTAGGGGGTGAATTGTTGGCGCGATGTCAAAACGCTGTCGAAGGATCGCGGCGCAGTCGTGGGAGTGGGCTTGCCCCGCGATAAGCCAGCAGAGGTATCGCGGGACAAGCCCGCTCCCACGAGGAAGGCCATGTTGATCAGTATTGGTACCACTTCAGCTCCAGCATCACCTCGTTCTGCGCCGTGGCCAGGTGGCTGAACTGCCGCGAGGCGCTCAGGCGCAACCCCAGGTCCCGGCTGATCTCCCACTGCTGAGTCAGGCTGATGCCGCGCCGCACCTCGCCGTTGATGAAGTAGTCGCCCTTGGCCTCCAGCGTCAGGTTGCCCAGCGGGTTGCGCCACAGCAGTCCGCCGTTGAACCCGGCGGCCGGCGATATGAATTCGGCGAAGTCGTTATGGTGTTCCACCCGTACCGTGCCCAGGGCGAAGCCCAGCAGGTCGTCGCTCAGTTGCCAGGTGCCACCGGCGCCGCCGTTGACATGGCTGACCAGCACTTCGTCGTCGTGCTTGCCCGGCACGCGCTCGAGGCCGCCGGCAACCTGCCACGACCACGGCTTGAGCAAGGCATTGCGCGGTGTCAGCGAGCGGATCGTGGCCAGGTCCAGGCGCTGTACCTGCCAGTCGTTGCCTTCGTACTGGCGCAGCTTGAGCTGCAGGATCTCGATCTGCGCGCCCAGCGGGAAACCGTACAGGTTGTCGTTGAGGTCGTGATAGGCCATGCGCAGGCCGTACTCGGCGTAGGCGCGATCCTCGCGCGTACCGACCCCCAGCTGCCAGGTGCGTGATTGATGGCCGTCCTCGGGCAGGCCTGGACGTTCGATCTGCAGTGGCGGGGGCGGGTTGCCGTTGATTGCCCTGAGCAGTTCGTAACTGCGCCTGGCCTGCGCCGGGTCGCGCTCCTGGCCGTTGGCCCGGTAGCGCTCCAGGCGGTAGGCGGCGTCCTGCACCAGGGCCTGGCGCGCGCGGGGCAGGGCGCTGAAGTCGGGGCTGTGCAGATACGCGGTGTCGGCGCTGATGGCCAGCACCTGTTGTTGCTCGTCGTGACTCAGCGGTTCGGCGCGGGCCAGCAGTTCGCGCTCGCGGGAGGGGCGGTAGCGCACGTCGCTGACCAGCCCGGACTGCTTCACGGCCTTGACCGTGTCGGTGGGGATGGCGGTCAGCGGGAACTGCGAGGTCAGGTCCAGGCTCGGACGCGCCACCTGCAGCAGCTCCAGCAGGCGGTAGGAGCAGTTCTCGTCGAAAAAGAAGTAGTCGAACTTGATCTGCTTGAGTTCCCACACGTGTTCGACCATGCGCCCGGTCTCCTGGGGCGTCAGGTCCAGCTGGTATTCCCACAGGTCGCGGTTCTCCAGGCTGCGGTATTCGGACAGTTTCTCCTGGTAGGGCATCATCGCGAACAGCCCGGGATAGCCGCCCATCAGGCCTTTCCAGGCGTACAGGATGCTGTTGTCGCTGCCTTCGATGTAGGCGCCGAAGTTGATCGCGTAGCTCAGCAGCGTGGTGTCGTCGCGGCGGGTGTTGGACTTGTCGATGCGCAGCAGCGTGTGACCGAACATCGACGATGGGCTGTTGAGGTAGGCGGCCGGGAAGATCAGCGCCGCGCTGTGGGGGTCGATGGATTGGTACCAGGTGGCGAACTCCTGGCAGTGCGGGCTCGGCAGGTCGGCGAGGTTCAATTGCTCGCGCAGCCAGCGGGTACGTGCCGGGAAGACGCACTGGGCGTGCTTGTCGCCCAGGCTGGCCGGGGCGTACAAGGCGGCGACCGTGGCCTGCAGCTCTTGCTCCGGATGGTGCGCGCCGTCCTCGGCGAGGAAGAAGCGCTCGTCGTCCACATAGCTGCGCCAGCCGCCGAGCTTGGCGGTCTCGTAGTGTCCCAGGGCTATCCAGTAGGGCGTGGCGGCCAACTGCTGGATACGGGCCGGGTCGATCTGCGGTGCGGCATGAAGCGGGGCGCTGGCGATGAGCGCCAGGGGAGCGAGGCGTTTGAGCATGTCGGGCAACTACATCCTGATGATGCCGAAAGGTGATGCGCCAGACCCGCCCCGCTGCCGGGGCGGGAGGCGTGGAACTCAAGCCTCGGTGGCGTACTTGGCCAGTTGCGGGTCGCTCTTGAGCACGGCCAGGGTGTTGCTGTGCACGGTCTCGGCAGTCGCGTCGGCGCTGCTGAAGATCTGCTGGAAGTGCTCGTGGGTGACGGCGGCGAAGTGCGCGCGGTCTTCAGGCGCCACGCCGAGGACCACGGCGTAGGTGGTCAGGGCTTCGCCCCCACCCTTGGCCATGTCTTCGGACAGCTCGTTCATCATGCCGTTCATGGCGAACCAGGATTTGCCGCCATAGGAGAGGGCGGCCTTGGTCGAGCAGCCGTTGGTGCCCGAGGTCATGCCGAAGGTGGCGTTGCCGGAGGTGCCGTTGGTGGTGGATGCCAGGAAGTGGGCCGGGGTGCCGCGCTGGCCCTCGAACAGCATGTTGCCCCAGCCGCAGTTCGGGCCGCCCGGCGCTTCGGCCATGGCGTTGATCGAGACAGCGGCGAACAGAGTACCCAGAAGAATCCGTTTCATAGCGTTGTTCTCTTTCTCAAGTGACGTACCAATGGTCAGGGTTCTGGCGGCAATGTCGCCAGGTCGGGGAGGTGAAAGCATCCCCCCGCGCAGCTTGGAGTTTAGGCACGATCCAAAGGTTGCGTTGTTTATTGCGAAAAATTGCTTGCGCGATGCGAGTTGTTGGGCTGCGACATAAAGTCCTGCCGAGCCTTGCCGCTGCGCGCTGGCAGCGCCAGAATGCCTCTCATCCGCCCCGCCGAAGTAAGGAAACCCAATGCCCGATCCTGTCGCCTCGCGCCTGCGTCTCGCGCCCGAAGCCCTGACCCGGCGTTTCTCCGCTGAACAGTTTGCCTTTACCAATACCGACGATCTGGAGCCGTTTCGTGGTGTCCTGGGCCAGGAGCGTGCCGTCGAGGCCCTGCAGTTCGGCGTGGCCATGCCGCGCCCCGGTTACAACGTGTACGTGATGGGCGAGCCCGGCACGGGCCGCTTCTCGTTCGTCAAGCGCTACCTCAAGGCCGAGGGCAAGCGCCAGCTGACCCCGGCCGACTGGCTCTACGTCAACAACTTCGAGGATTCCCGCGAGCCGCGTGCCCTGGAGCTGCCGGCCGGCAGCGCCCATGAGTTCATCAGCGACATGAACGGCTTGATCGACAACCTGCTGGCGACCTTCCCGGCGGTGTTCGAGCATCCGTCCTACCAGCAGAAGAAAGGCGCCATCGATCGCGCCTTCAACCAGCGTTACGACCGTGCCCTGGATGTGATCGAGCGCGCCTCGCTGGAAAAGGACGTGGCGCTGTACCGCGACAGCAGCAACGTCGCCTTCACCCCCATGGCCGACGGCAAGGCGCTGGACGAAGCCGAGTTCGCCCAACTGCCGGAGGAGGTGCGCGAGCGCTTCCATGAAGACATCGCTGAACTGGAAGAGCGCCTGAACGAGGAGTTGTCCAGCCTGCCGCAGTGGAAACGCGAGTCGAACAACCAGCTGCGCCAGCTCAATGAAGAGACCATCACGCTCGCCCTGCAGCCGCTGCTGGCGCCGCTGTCGGAGAAGTACGCGGAGAACGCCGCGGTCTGCGCCTACCTGCAATCGGTGCAGTTGAACCTGTTGCGCACCGTGGTCGAACAATTGGTCGACGACAGCAAGACCGACGCGGTGGCGCGCAAGATGCTCGAAGAGCAGTACGCGCCCAACCTGGTGGTCGACCATCCCGGCAAGGGCGGGGCGCCGGTGGTGTTCGAGCCGCACCCGACCTACGACAACCTGTTCGGTCGTATCGAGTACAGCACCGACCAGGGCGCGCTGTACACCTCCTATCGCCAGCTGCGCCCCGGCGCGCTGCACCGGGCCAATGGCGGCTTCCTCATTCTGGAAGCCGAGAAGATGCTGGGTGAACCCTTCGTCTGGGATGCCCTCAAGCGCGCCCTGCAGTCGCGCAAGTTGAAGATGGAGTCGCCACTGGGCGAGCTGGGCCGGGTCGCCACCGTCAGCCTGACGCCGCAGATGATCCCGCTCAGCGTCAAGCTGGTCATCATTGGCTCGCGCCAGTTGTACTACGCGCTGCAGGACCACGACTCGGACTTCCAGGAGATGTTTCGGGTGCTGGTGGACTTCGATGAAGACATGCCGATGGTCGAAGAGAACCTGGAGCAGTTCGCCCAGTTGCTGCGTACCCGCACCAACGAGGAAGGCATGGCGCCGCTGACCAGCGACGCGGTCGCGCGCCTGGCCACCTACAGCGCCCGCCTGGCGGAGAACCAGTCGCGCCTTTCGGCGCGCATCGGCGACCTGTTCCAGCTGGTCAGCGAGGCGGACTTCATTCGCCAGCTGGCCAACGAAGACATGACCGACGCCGGGCACATCGAACGGGCGCTCAAGGCCAAGGCCACGCGGACCGGGCGAGTGTCGCAGCGGGTACTCGACGACATGCTCGCCGGGATCATCCTGATCGACACCGAGGGCGCGGCGATCGGCAAGTGCAACGGCCTGACCGTGCTGGAAGTAGGCGATTCGGCGTTCGGCATGCCGGCGCGGATCTCGGCCACCGTCTATCCAGGTGGCAGCGGCATCGTCGACATCGAGCGCGAGGTCAACCTCGGGCAGCCGATCCACTCCAAGGGGGTGATGATCCTGACCGGCTACCTGGGCAGCCGCTACGCCCAGGAATTCCCCCTGGCGATCTCGGCGAGCATCGCCCTGGAGCAGTCCTACGGCTACGTCGATGGCGACAGCGCCTCGCTGGGCGAGGCCTGCACGCTGATCTCGGCGCTGTCGCGCACCCCGCTCAAGCAGTGCTTCGCCATCACCGGCTCGATCAACCAGTTCGGCGAGGTGCAGGCAGTCGGTGGAGTCAACGAGAAGATCGAAGGCTTCTTCCGCCTGTGCGAGGCCCGTGGCCTGACCGGCGAGCAAGGGGTGATCATCCCGCGTGCCAACGTCGCCACGTTGATGCTTGACGAGCGCGTGGTGCAGGCGGTCGAAGCGGGTCGCTTCCATGTCTATGCCGTGAGCCAGGCCGACGAGGCCCTGAGCCTGCTGGTGGGCGAGGAGGCCGGCGCGCTGGACGACAAGGGCCAGTTCGCCGAGGGCAGCGTCAACGCCCGGGTGGTCGAGCGCCTGCGGGAGATCGCCGAGATGATCAGCGAGGAAGAGATCAAGGAGGCCGAGAAGGAGCGGCTGGAAGAGGTCATCGCCCAGGCCAAGCCCGCCTGAGTCAATAATCCGGCGCTAACGGCGAAGTGCTACCGTTCAGCGCCGGTTTTCTAACTTATTCCTCAAGTCGGCTACAGTGGAACTTAAGGACGCTATCAGGGTTCAGGATGGAAACAGCCTGACGGTTTCGGGCTGAACAGGGCTTTACAGAGGGGACGCCGTCATGCGCAACCTCAGCCTCACCCGCCAGTGCCTGGGCCTGGTGACCCGCATCGAATGCAGCATCCGTCCACTGGCTGGCGACAATGGCATGTGGACCCTGCTGTTCGCCGCCGGCATGGCCGGTGAACAACCCTCGGCGATCAAGGCCCAGGGGCCGTTCCACGGCCCGCAGGTGGCCGAGTCGGTGATGAACGCCATCGTCGACAGCCTCACCCTTCATGGTTATCAGGTGGCGGAAGACCCGCAGATCTGGTGCTTGCACCTGCAGGCGCAGTTACGGCGGATCAATGGCGAGCGCTGCCGCAACCTTGGGGACTACCAGTTCCACCCCGAAACCTGAGCGTTTTTCCTGTGCAGCCAGGTTCCCGTGGGAGCGGGCTTGCCCCGCGATAAAGGTCCGGCTTGGCTATTGTGACAGGGCGGCTGGCGCCATCGCGGGGCAAGCCCGCTCCCACGAAGCCTCCTCCACAAAGCTCGCACGATGCGCTGCGGCAAGCCGCCGCAGGCTTTTGCTGTCGCAGGTGGCTGGCTATACTCGCCGTCGCTTTTCCAGTCACCTCACGAGTCCCCTACTGTCCATGGAACGTATCCTCGAAAACGCGATGTATGCCTCGCGCTGGCTGCTCGCCCCGATCTACTTCGGCCTCTCGCTGGGCCTGTTGGCATTGGCCCTGAAGTTCTTCCAGGAAATCATCCATGTCCTGCCCAACGTCTTCAGCCTGGCCGAGGCCGACCTGATCCTGGTGATCCTGTCGCTGATCGACATGTCGCTGGTCGGTGGCCTGCTGGTGATGGTGATGATCTCCGGCTACGAGAACTTCGTCTCGCAACTGGACATCGACGAGAGCAAGGAAAAGCTCAACTGGCTGGGCAAGATGGACTCTTCGTCGCTGAAGATGAAGGTCGCCGCGTCGATCGTCGCCATCTCCTCGATCCACCTGCTGCGGGTGTTCATGGATGCGCAGAACATCTCCACCGAGTACCTGATGTGGTACGTGATCATCCACATGACCTTCGTCATCTCGGCGTTCGTCATGGGTTATCTGGATCGCCTCACCAAGCACTGATGCCTGCAAGGGCCATTCGCGGGTAAACCCGCTCCCACAGGTCCTCTGCCAACCCTGTGGGAGCGGGTTTACCCGCGAAGAAGGCAATGCGCTGCAACTGACGAGTGGTGCCTTGTCTAATCCAAGGTTCTGTACAAAAAATGAGCACTCATGCGTGGTTCCCGCAGCGAGGTGCGCCCATGAACCTGCATCAGCTCAATACCGAGGCCAGGGCTGGCCATGTCGACGAACTCAATCTGATCGCCATCGAAGGCGGTGACTACCTGCTCGAGGCCCGGGTCAAAGGCCGTACCCATCCCTTGGACGACCAGCGTGGCCAGCGCCTGCGCGTGCACTCGGTCGAAGATGCGCGCCTGCTTCTGCAAGCGACCCCTTTGCTATCGATGAATCTGGTGCACTGGTCCGTGCAGGACGAGATGTGCGGCATGGGCTTGCACCCGGAAGAAGACCTCAAAGTCCCGATTTCCCAGCGTTCGGCCTGGTAGCTGCTTCGCGCGGCGCCAGTGTGCTAGGCTGCTCGCCCTTTTCATCAGGGCGCGGTTGCAGCGCGCCCTAAAGCGGAGCAAGCCAATGTCCGAACTCAACCTGTCCACCGACGAATCCCGCGTCAGCTACGGCATCGGCCGTCAGCTGGGCGGCCAGCTGCGCGACAACCCGCCACCAGGCGTCAACCTGGACGCCATCGTGCTCGGCCTGACCGACGCCTTCAACGGCGCCGACAGCCGCGTCAGCGAAGCCGACCTGTCGGCCGCCTTCAAGGTCATCCGCGAAGTGATGCAGGCCGAAGCGGCCGCCAAGGCTGAAGCCGCCGCTGCCGTCGGCAAGGAATTCCTGGCGGACAACGCCAAGCGCGAAGGCATCGTGACCCTGGCCTCGGGCCTGCAGTACGAAGTGCTGACCGCAGGCGAAGGCGCCAAGCCGTCGCGCGAAGACAACGTGCGTACCCACTACCACGGCACCCTGATCGACGGCACCGTGTTCGACAGCTCCTACGAGCGCGGCCAGCCGGCCGAGTTCCCGGTCGGTGGCGTGATCGCCGGCTGGACCGAGGCCCTGCAGCTGATGAACGCCGGCAGCAAATGGCGCCTGTACGTGCCGAGCGAGCTGGCCTACGGCGCCCAGGGCGTCGGCAGCATCCCGCCGCACAGCGTGCTGGTGTTCGACGTCGAGCTGCTCGACGTTCTGTAATGCCGCCGGGGCCGCTTTGCGGCCCATTCGCGGGCAAGCCCGCTCCCACAGGAAGCTCGCTGTAATCGAGAGCAATGAGAGACCTGTGGGAGCGGGCTTGCCCGCGAAGAGGCCAGTGATGCCGGCCTCAATTCCAGTCTGTTCCCCCGGGGCGCAACGCCCGCGCATAGCAGAACAGAAACAGATTCCTCACCAGCTCCTTGAGCACCCCAGGTTCACTCGAATTCAGGCCCATGAGGTCCAGGTCGCCCTGGTCGCGCAGTTCGTCGAGCGCGTCTTCCTCGAGCACGGCGCACACCTCGCCGGTTTCGCGATGCAGGATACGCAGGTAAGGGTGGGGGCGGTCGAGCCAGGCGTCGATCAGATAGGTCATGGCTATTCTCCTTGGATAGCGGTTCCAATGAGAATAATTCTTATTATCAAAATAGCAAGGGACTATTGGAAGAATTCTTCCGAATGGTGCAGGCGATCCTGTTGCAGGATCTGTCAGGGCCGCCCGCTGGGCAGCCCCGAGGGATAGGAGATCAGACCTTGCGCACGAACTCGGACTTGAGCTTCATCGCGCCGATGCCGTCGATCTTGCAGTCGATGTCGTGGTCGCCGTCGCACAGGCGGATGTTCTTGACCTTGGTGCCGACCTTGACCACCAGGGACGAGCCCTTGACCTTGAGGTCCTTGATCACGGTGACGGTGTCGCCGTCCTGCAGGACGTTGCCGACCGAATCCTTCTTCACCACGTCGTCGCTGGCGGCTTCGGCGTCGCCGTTGGCCGACCACTCGTGGGCGCATTCGGGGCAGATCAGCTGGGTGCCATCCTCATAGGTGTATTCGGAGTTGCATTGGGGGCAGGGTGGCAGAGTGCTCACGGCTTTTCCTTTCAAGTACAGGCGGGACAAAGGCGCACATTGTATAAGGTTTTGCCGGGAAAATGTGTTTTGCCTGTGCAAAAGCATTCGCGGGTAAACCCGCTCCCACAGGTATCCCATGCTTTTCAAGAGCAGTGGGGGACCTGTGGGAGCGGGTTTACCCGCGAAGAGGGCGACGCGATTCTTTTTAGTGAGTGCGTGCCACGGCAAATTCGCTCAGCTCGACCAGGGCATCCCGGTACTCGCTCGCCGGCAGCACTTCCAGGCAGGCGATGGCGCGGGCGACATAGTCGCGGGCCATCTGCGCGGTGTAGTCCAGGGCGCCGGACGCCTCGACGGCGATGCGGATCTGCTCCAGGTCTTCCAGGCCGCCCTTCTGGATCGCCTGGCGTACCAGCGCGGCCTGCTCCGGGGTGCCTTCGCGCATGGTGTAGATCAGCGGCAGGGTCGGCTTGCCTTCGGCCAGGTCGTCACCGACGTTCTTGCCCAGGGTCTCGGAGTCGCCCTTGTAGTCCAGCAGGTCGTCGACCAGCTGGAAGGCCACGCCCAGGTGGTCGCCAAAGGTGCGCAGGGCTTCGCGCTGCGCGTCGGTGGCCTGGGCAAGCGCGGCGGCGCTGTGGGTCGAGGCCTCGAACAGCATCGCGGTCTTGCCGCGGATGACGTCCATGTACACCTCTTCGGTGGTGCTGGCGTCACGCACGCGCGACAGCTGCAGCACTTCACCCTCGGCGATCACCCGGGTGGCCTTGGAGAGGATCTGCATGACCGGCATCGAGCCCAGCTCGACCATCATCTCGAACGAGCGCGAGTAGAGGAAGTCGCCCACCAGCACGCTCGGCGCGTTGCCCCACAGGGCGTTGGCGGTGGAGCGGCCACGGCGCATGCCGGACATGTCGACCACGTCGTCGTGCAGCAGGGTGGCGGTGTGCAGGAACTCGATGGTCGCCGCCAGCAGGCGCAGGTCGTCGCCTTCGCGACCCAGGGCCTTGCCGCACAGCAGCACCAGCAGCGGACGCAGGCGCTTGCCGCCGGCGGACGTGATATAGTCGCCGATCTTCGATACCAGCGGCACGCGCGAGGTCAGCTGCTTCTTGATGATCTCGTCGACGGCGCTGAAATCGTCAGCTACCGCGCGGTAGAAGGATTGGGGTTGCATCGGCTGCTCCATTGAGGTTGCGCGGCATGCTAGGTCGCAGGTACCGGTGTGTCAAGGCGCGGTGCCCGCGAGGCCTGGCCGCCACTTGCAAGCATTTATAGGGTTGCGTACAATCGCGCACCCTAACTTTCCTGGGCAGCACCTGCCTTACGCAATTGCACAGGGCCGTTCCAGCCCCGTGCAGCCATGCCAGCCAATACTCATCATATAAAGCGCTGGGTGAGCAGGATTATCGGAGATTCAAAATGTCTTACGCAGTAATCGTTACCGGCGGCAAGCAGTACAAAGTCGCTGAAGGTGAATTCCTCAAGATCGAAAAGCTGGAAGTCGCCACTGGCGAATCCGTGACCTTCGATCGCGTTCTGCTGGTCGCCAACGGTGAAGAAGTCACCATCGGCGCTCCAGTCGTTGCTGGTGCTAAAGTAGTGGCCGAAGTCGTTTCCCAAGGCCGCCACGACAAGGTTCGCATCATCAAGTTCCGTCGTCGTAAGCACCACATGAAGCGCATGGGCCACCGCCAGTGGTTCACCGAAATCAAAATCACCGGTATCCAGGCTTAATCGCCCCGATCCCCTGAATTTATTGGAGAATTGAACCATGGCTCACAAGAAGGCTGGTGGTAGTACTCGTAACGGTCGCGACTCAGAATCGAAACGCCTTGGCGTGAAGATGTATGGCGGCCAGGTTATCAAGCCAGGCAACATCATCGTCCGTCAGCGCGGCACCGAATTCCACGCTGGCTACGGCGTTGGCATGGGCAAGGACCACACCTTGTTCGCCAAGATCGAAGGCGTGATCAAGTTCGAGAAGAAAGGCGAGTTCATGCGCCGTTACGTGAGCATCGTCGCCGCTTAATCGCGACGTCGCTCCAGAAGCCCCGTCATGCGACGGGGCTTTTTCGTTTGTGGTGAGCCTCTTGCAAAGCTGTTTGAATGGGCTGCCGGCGTTGGTTTCTGGTTCGTACGGGGCCGCCGCGCTCATCTTCGCAAGAGCCTCATGGTTTTCTGGTTTTCGACTCGTCATCCGACGAGAGGCGGTTTTGAATGAAGTTTGTAGACGAAGTATCGATCCGGGTTAAGGCCGGTGACGGCGGCAACGGTTGCATGAGCTTCCGCCGCGAGAAATTCATCGAGAACGGCGGCCCCAACGGCGGTGACGGTGGCGACGGCGGCTCGGTGTACATGGTGGCCGACGAGAACCTCAACACCCTCGTCGACTACCGCTACACCCGCCACCACGAAGCCCAGCGCGGCTCCAACGGCGGCAGCACCGACTGCACCGGCAAGAAGGGCGACGACTTGTTCCTGCGCGTGCCGGTGGGCACCACCGTGATCGACGCGGCCACCCAGGAAGTCATCGGTGACCTGATCACTCCGGGCCAGAAACTGATGGTCGCCCAGGGCGGCTGGCACGGCCTGGGCAACACCCGCTTCAAGTCCAGCACCAACCGTGCGCCGCGCCAGACCACCCCGGGCAAACCCGGCGATCAGCGCGACCTGAAGATGGAAATGAAGGTCCTGGCCGACGTCGGTCTGCTGGGCCTGCCGAACGCCGGCAAGAGCACCTTCATCCGCTCGGTCTCGGCCGCCAAGCCGAAAGTTGCCGACTACCCGTTCACCACCCTGGTGCCGAACCTGGGCGTGGTCAGCGTCGACCGCTGGAAGAGCTTCGTCATCGCCGACATCCCCGGCCTGATCGAAGGCGCTTCCGAAGGTGCCGGCCTGGGTATCCGCTTCCTCAAGCACCTGGCGCGTACCCGCGTGCTGCTGCACCTGGTCGACCTGGCGCCGCTGGACGGCAGCAGCCCGGCCGATGCCGCCGAGATCATCATCAACGAGCTGGCGCAGTTCAGCCCGGCGCTGGTCGATCGTGAGCGCTGGCTGGTGCTGAACAAGGCCGACATGATCATGGATGACGAGCGCGACGAGCGCGTCAAGGAAGTGGTCGAGCGCCTGAACTGGGAAGGTCCGGTCTACGTGATCTCGGCCATCGCCAAGCAGGGCACCGAGAAGCTCAGCCACGACCTGATGCGCTACCTCGAGGACCGCGCCGACCGCCTGGCCAACGACCCGGCCTACGCCGAGGAACTGGCCGAACTCGACCAGCGCATCGAAGACGAGGCCCGCGCCCAGCTGCAGGCCCTGGACGACGCCCGCACCCTGCGCCGCACCGGCGTCAAGAGCGTGCATGACATCGGCGACGATGACGACTGGGATGATTTCGAGGACGACGAAGACGGCCCGGAAATCATTTACGTGCGCGACTGATCGGTTGCTATACACTGAACGCCGCTCTCTGGAGCGGCGTTTTTGTATCCACGGTATCTACAGATTCGACATAGGTTGGAAGAGAAGATGCGAAGCAAGGTGACTGGCGCCAAGCGCTGGGTCGTGAAGATCGGCAGCGCGCTGCTGACCGCCGATGGCAAGGGCCTCGACCGCGGCGCCATGGCGGTGTGGGTCGAGCAGATGGTGGCCCTGCGCGAAGCGGGCGTGGAACTGGTGCTGGTCTCCTCCGGGGCCGTGGCCGCAGGCATGAGCCAGCTGGGCTGGACCACGCGACCGAGCGCGATGAACGAGCTGCAGGCCGCCGCCTCGCTCGGCCAGATGCGCCTGGTGCAGGCCTGGGAGTCGAGCTTCGGCGAGCATGGCAAGCACACCGCGCAGATCCTGCTGACCCACGACGACCTCTCCGATCGCAAGCGTTATCTCAACGCCCGCAGCACCCTGCGCACCCTGGTCGACCTGGGCGTGGTGCCGGTGATCAACGAGAACGACACCGTGGTCACCGACGAGATCCGCTTCGGCGACAACGACACCCTGGCCGCCCTGGTGGCCAACCTGGTGGAAGCCGACCTGCTGGTGATCCTCACCGATCGCGATGGCATGTTCGACGCCGATCCGCGCAACAATCCCGAAGCCCAGCTGATCTACGAAGCCCGAGCCGATGATCCGTCGCTGGATGCCGTGGCTGGCGGCACGGGTGGCGCCCTCGGTCGCGGCGGCATGCAGACCAAGCTGCGCGCCGCGCGCCTGGCCGCCCGATCCGGTGCCCATACCATCATCATCGGTGGTCGTATCGAGCGCGTGCTCGATCGCCTGAAAGCCGGTGAGCGCCTGGGCACCCTGCTGTCGCCCGAGCGCGGCATGCTGGCCGCGCGCAAGCAGTGGCTGGCCGGCCACCTGCAGACCCGAGGCACCCTGGTGCTTGACGACGGCGCCGTGAAGGCGCTGCGCGAATCGAACAAGAGCCTGCTACCGGTCGGCGTGAAGACCGTGCAGGGCAGCTTCCGCCGTGGCGAGATGGTGGTCTGCGTCGGCCCCGACGGCCTGGAAGTGGCCCGTGGCCTGGCCAACTACAGCGCCCTGGAGGCGCAGAAGATAATCGGTCAACCGTCCGACGCCATCGAGAACCTGCTGGGCTACAGCGCCGAGCCTGAGCTGGTGCACCGCGACAACCTGGTCCTGGTCTGAAGGAGATCACCGTGCTGAAAAGGATGATTGCCGTGGCGGCGCTGGCGCTGCCGATGCTGGCCGGGGCCGAAGAGATTGGCCAGGTATCCACCGTGTTCAAGTTCGTCGGGCCGAACGACCGCATTGTCGTCGAGGCTTTCGATGATCCCAAGGTCGATGGTGTGACCTGCTACCTGTCGCGAGCCAAGACCGGTGGCTTGAAGGGTGGCCTGGGGTTAGCCGAGGATCGTGCCGAGGCGTCGATCGCCTGTCGCCAGGTCGGACCGATTCACTTCAAGGGTGAATTGAAAGACGGTGAAGAGGTGTTCAAAGAGCGCACCTCGCTGGTGTTCAAGACCATGCAGGTGGTGCGTTTTCTCGACAAGAAGCGCAATACGCTGGTGTACCTGGTGTACAGCGATCGGGTGATCGAAGGCAGCCCGCAGAATGCGGTGACGGCGATTCCGATTGTGCCGTGGGCACAGCAGTAACTTCCCGAATTTTGGGAGGCCTTTGGCCTCCTTTCGCGACACAAGGCCGCTCCTACAAGGGGTACGCAAATCCCTGTAGGAGCGGCCTTGTGTCGCGATAGGGCCGCAAAGCGGCCCCAATACATCGAATCAGGCCAGTTCCTCGGCCTCATCCTCGCGCACGATGGCTTTGACCTCGTCGCGACGGCTGATGTACTTCCAGTCCGCCTCGTCGATGTAGATGCCGTTCGGCCCGCTGCCGCCTTCCAGGTCGATCGCCACCCGCGCCGACACCTGCGGCTTCACGCTCGCCAGGATCGGCACGAAGCCCAGCTGCTGGCTGGTCTCCAGCAGCGCCGCCTGGTTGCGTTCGTCGATGTCCGCCGCCTCGTCGAGGTAGTAGGGCAGGCGAATGCGCCCGGCCAGGTCGCGGTCCATCAGGTGCAGCAACAAGTACATGTTGGTCAGCGCCTTGATGGTCATGGTGGTGCCGTTGGACGCGGCGCCGTCGATGTCGGCGTGGATCACCGGCTGGCTGTTGATCTTGGTGATCTCGAAGGCCAGTTCGAACAGGTCCTTCAGGCCCAGCTGGTTGTGGTTGGCTGCCACCAGTCGCGCCAGGTACTCCTTGGCCTCTTCGTTCTTGTGATCCTGTTCGGCGCTTTGCGTCAGGTCGAACACCGACAGTGTTTCGCCTTCCTCGTACTGGCCGGCACTGTGGATGATCTGGTCGATGTGCTTGAGCGCTTCCTTGTTCGGTGCCAGCACCACGCGGAAGCTCTCCAGGTTCGATACCTGGCGCTTGTTGATCTCGCGGTTGAACAGCGCCAGCTGGTGCTCGAGGCTGTCGTAGTCGCTGCGGATGTTGCGCAGGGTCCGGGCGATGTCGGTGACCGCCGCGCGGCGGGCCTTGGCCAGGGTCAGCGCTTCCTCGGTGCGGTGCGAGTAGGCGTTGATCAACAGCTGCAGGCGGCGTTCCATGTCGTCTTCGCTGTCGAACTTGGCCACGCCCTTGAGGCGCACCTGGGCGTACAGCGCCTCGATCTGGTTGTCCACGCGCTGCAGCGCCTGCCAGCTGTCCTGGTAGTCGTTGAGCAGCGGCAACAGGTTGTCCATGGAGTCGTCGATGGCTTCCATGAACGGCGTGCCGAACGGCAGGTCGGCCGGCAGCAGCTGGCGACGGCGCAGGGCGTCTTCCAGGGTGCGCTGCTTGGCTTCCAGGTCGGCGATCTGCCGGCCCACCAGCTGCAGCTTGGCCGACAGCTGCTGGACGCGTTCGGTGAAGGCGTCGCTGGAGCGCTTGAGTTCGTCCTGGGCGGCTTCCAGCTGGCCGAGCTGTTCCATCTTCTCCGGCTCTTCTGCGGTCAGGGTTTCGGTGCGGCGGAAGTCTTCCAGGGCCTTCTGCGCATCCAGCACCTGCTGGTACAGGGCTTCGGTCTGGGCCTTGCTGGCGGCGCGGTCGAGGGCCACGGCCTGCTGGGTCTTGAGCTGCTTGAGTTCTTTTTCCAGGCGCTCTTTCTGGTCGCGCAGGGCAGCGCGGTCGGCCAGGGCCTGTAGCGCGGGCGGGTCGATGTGCGAGATATCGATGGACAGGCCCGGCACTTCGAAGCGCTCGCCCTTGAAGCGGTCGAGCACGCCTTCGAGGGTCTTCACCCAGACGTCGCTGTCGTCCAGCTCGATGCCACGGTCACCCAGCGGCAGGCTGAACAGCGCGCCGTTGAACAGACGCATCAGGCGATCGACGTCCTGCTGCGAGAACTCCTCGCGCAGGCGGGCATAGCTGTTGTTGTCGGCGTGGTCGAGCTGCAGCTTGACCGCCTTCACGCGTTTTTCCAGGTCGCGCACGCGCTCGTCGAGATCCTCGGCGGAGAACTGCCGCGACTGGGCCAGGGCACCGGCCAGTTCGTCGTGGGCGTCCTTGGCGGCCAGCAGCTGCTGCTCCAGCACCTTGACGTCGGTGACCAGGGCGAAGCGGTGCTTGAGCACCGACAGCTCACCCAGCCAACGCTGGATACCGGTGATCTCGCGCTCCAGGCGCATTAGCTCCTGGGTGCCGCCGCGCTGGTCGTTCTGCAGGCGGTCCTGCTCGCCACGGTAGTGCTCGGACTGGATCACCAGCTCTTCCTTGCGCGCCATGGCGTATTCCTGCCAGGTGCCCAGCAGGTTGTCGAGCAGCGGCGAGATGCGGTGCAGCTTGCCGCGCAGGATGTCGCGCTGGGCCACGCCGCCGGCCAGGGCCTCGACCAGGGGGCCGGCGGCCACCAGGGCGTTGTAGTCGCCCTCCATGCGGCGTACGTCGCGGAAGGCCTCTTCGCAGGCGGCGATGTAGTCGACGCTGCCCGAGCGCAGGCTGTGCTCGAAGGCGTCGAGGAACAGCTGCTTGAGCTTGGCGGCGGTGATCTCGCGCATGTGCAGCAGGTTGATGAACAGCGCGCGGAAGGTCTTCAGGCTCTGCTCGCTGGTCGAGCGCAGCGGGATCAGGGTCAGGTCCAGCGGCACCGAGGTGTGGCCGCCGACCAGCAGCCGGCGCAGCTCGTCCGGCTTGAGCTCGTAGGCTTTGAGGCCATGGCGCTCGAGGTTGGTGAACAGCTCCTTCTGGCGCAGGCAGGTGTCGTCTTTCTGGTAGTGGGCCAGGTCCAGCTCGCCCTGGTAGGCGAAGAACTGGTGGCCGAAGCCGCCGCCCGGGCCGCGGCCGACCACGCCGATCACGTGCGGGCCGTGGGGCAGGTTCAGCTCGGTGAGGATGTAGCTGGTGTCGCTGGCGAAGTAGAAGCGCCGCGACTGCTCCAGGCTGTACTTGCCGAAGCTCATGTCGGACATGCGCGCCAGGATCGGGAACTGCAGGGCGTTGATCGACGCCGATTTACCCAGGTTGTTGGCGCCGTAGACCGACAGCGGGTGTTCCAGGGGGAACAGGCCGAGGCTGTAGCCGGCGGTGTTGAGCAGTGCGAAGCGGCGGATGCCGTAGCGTTCCTGGCTCATGCGTCAATCTCCTGTTGCTCTTCGCGGATCGCCCGGGCCAGGGCGTCCTCTTCGCTTTCCTCGCCGTCGAACGGGGTGAGGTCGAGCGGGTCGTCGGTGCGGTTGAGTTCCTCGGGGGTTTCCTCCACCACCAGCACGGGCACCGGCAGCGGCAGGTCGCTGTGCAGGGTGGCGGCCAGGTCGCGGTCCTGCTGGACCGACAGGCACACGTCGAGGAAGCGGTGCATCGGCGGCATGAAGCGGTAGATGCCGCCCTCCTCGAAGGCGAAGCCCAGCTGGGTCATGCGGCGCATGATCTTTTCTTCGAGCTCGTCGACGGTCTGCACTTCGGCCTGCAGGAACAGGTCGCGGTACTTGTCCAGCAGCGACGGCAGTTCGTCGCGGCCGATGCTGCCGCCGTCGAGCACGGCCATCGGGTCGCGGCCCTGGTCGGCCAGGTGCTCGACCAGGATGAAGGTGAACAGCGACAGGCGCTGGGCGGTCTTGTTGACCTGCGCGGCGGCCTGCTCGGGGACGAAGTAGTAGAAGCCGCGGGTGTCGCAGACCAGCTCGAAGCCCAGGGCCTTGAACAGGGTGCGGTACTGGTCCTGGAAGTTCGACAGCTGGGCGTACAGCTCCGGGTCGCGGCGGCTGATGTGGAAGCCCTTGAACAGCTCGCGGAAGATCGGCGCGAGCTGGGACAGTTCGGAAAGATCAAGATGCATGGACGGGGCTCGCGGTGGATTCGGTCGGGGTCGCCTGCTTGTTGTCGCGGCTGGAGGTCAGGGCGAAGGAGCGCAAGCTGACCAGGTGTTCGCGGGTAAGGTATTGCTGGCGATCGAGGCGCTCGCGGCTGAAGCGCTTTTCCCGCGACAGGCGCGAGAACCAGTACAGCAGCTCGTCGGTGGCGCCCTCGGGCTCCTGCTCCAGCAGCCAGACCATCAGGTCCGGCAGCGGCAGGGCGTCCTCGCAGCGTTCGAGCATTTCCTTGACCGTGCGCGGGGCGCGGGGCAGAGGGCCCTTTTGCGTCTTGTGCGCCTTCGGGAAGCGCGCAGGCTTCGGCTCGAAGCGGGCCAGGGCGTAGACGTAGGCCTCGACCTGGCTGGCGCTGCCGAGGAAGGTGCTCTGCGGGCGGGTGAACAGCGGCATGGCCGCCTGCGGCACGGCGTCGATGCCCTTCTTGCGGATCACCGACAAGGCCAGTGCGGCACCTCGGGTCACGGCGTTGTGCCGGCGCGCTTCTTCACGCAGCGGCAGCAGCAGTTCGCGGGCGTGGCGCAGGGTCAGCTGGGCGCTGGTCTGCATCTCGAGGATGCGCGCGTGGGTGCGCAGCAGCATGTCGTCGTCGACCAGGTGGCCGAGGCGCGCCTGCTCGCCCAAAAGGCGCAGCAGCACGGTCTCGACCTTGCGCACGCCTTGCTCGAAGGCGCCGTCGGCGTTGACCAGCTGGATCATCGGCTCGACGTACTCGTCCCAGGTCGCCAGTACCTCGGCATAGCGCTGGCGTAGAGGGATCTGCCGGTTGCTGGTCTTGGCCCGCTCGGCCACGGCCACCAGCGCCTGCTCGTCGTTGTCGAGTTTCTTCAGCACATCGCGCACGCGCATGTCGAGCAGGCGCAGCTGGCGCGCCAGGTCGTCGCTGTCGCGGTTGTCGAAGGCGTCCTGGATATGCCCGGCCAGGCGTTCCAAGTGGCGCAGGTAGGCCTCGATCTCCAGGCACAGGCCCAGCCGGTGTTCGCGGCGCAGGTAGGCGAGGAAGTCGTGGATCTGCGCGTTGAGCTCGAAGCGGTTCGGGCTCTTGGCCACCGGGACCAGAATGTCCAGGCGGATCCACACATCGAGCAGCTGGGTGATGTCCTGCGGGGTGCTTTCCACCTGCTGGCGGGCCAGCTGCTGGCGCAGCTCGACCAGGCTCAGGGTGCCCTGGTCGAAGCGCTCGCACAGCGGCTCGATCAGGGCCCAGTGTTCGGCTAGGGCGCGCAGGACGCGCTTGGGTTCGATCATTGGCGGGTCGACTCGTTGCCAAATAAAAGGGGCGATTGTACTGCATCCGGGGGGGAGGATTTCACCCCTTGGTCTGTTATGGGGATAACCCTGAGGCTTTAAGGGGGGATTCACCGGCCCCATCGCGGGGCAAGCCCGCTCCCACGCCCTAATGCAGGCGTGGGAGCGGGCTTGCCCCGCGATGGCCGATAATCTGTTGCGGCGCATCCGGGGCGACGGAGTTAGAATGCCCGCCTGATTTCGTCCACCGGATACCCGCGCCTTGCTGATCGAGTCCCGCCGCCGCGCCTACCTGTCCGCCATGCAAGTGGTGCACTGGCTGCCGCGCGCCGAACTGCCGTTCGCCGCCCCGTCGCGGCCGGAGCTGCTGTTGCCGGTGGCGCCGGTCGAGGAGGTCGACTTCGAGGTGCGTCCGGCCGCTCCGGCAGCGGTGCCGAGTGCCACCCCGGCAGCGCCCCTGGCGCGTGCCGAGCGCCCGAAGATCGAGATCCCGCGCCCTGGCAGCGCGCCGAAACCCGCCGCCAAGCCGGTCGAGGCCGAGCGGGAGGCCCCCGCGCCACGCCCGGCACCGGTGCCTCCACCCCGCTTCGCCCTGCAGTTGCTGCGTGCCGGCAGTTGCCTGCTGCTGGTCGAGCTGGCCACCGGCCAGCCGTTCCAGAGCCGCGACCCGTCGTACCTGCTGCTCAAGGACATGCTGCGCGCCGCCGGCCTGCCGGATTCCCCGCAGATCATCGGCGAGCCGGTGCGCTGGCCGCTGCTGATGCGCGGCAACATGGACCAGGGCCCGGATGCCGCCCGGGACTTCGTCCAGGGTTTCATCGCCGCGCGCCTGGAAGAAGCGCCATGCACCTGCCTGTGGCTGATCGGCCTGCCGGCCATTCGCTTCGCCGGCCAGGCCGACGCCGATGCTTACTACCAAGAACTCAAGGTCGACCTGCTCGGCGATGCCTGGGCCTTGCCTGGCCTTGAACTGTTGATGGATGAGCCGCCGCGCAAGGCGGACGTCTGGAAAGCCATGCGCCAGCTGATGGCGCGCTGGAAGAGCGTTGAATGAGTGACTCGATCAGTTTCCGCCCGGCAACCGAGGCGGATCTGGATGCCCTGCTTAAGATCGAATATGCCGCCTTCAGCCACCCCTGGACCCGCGGCATCTTCCAGGATGCGCTGAAGTCCTACGAAGTGTGGCTGATGTTCGTTGGCCAGCAGCAGGTCGGCCATGGCGTGATCAACGTGATCATCGACGAGGCGCACCTGCTCAACATCACCGTCAAGCCGGAAAACCAGGGCTGCGGGCTGGGGCTGCGCCTGCTCGAGCACCTCATGGCGCGGGCCTACCAGCTCAATGGTCGCGAGTGTTTCCTCGAAGTGCGCGCCAGCAACCAGTCGGCCTATCGCCTGTATGAGCGCTATGGGTTCAATGAAATTGGCCGGCGTCGTGACTACTATCCGGTGGCGGGTGGGCGGGAAGACGCGCTGGTGATGGCCTGTACGTTGCTCGAAGACTGAGCACCGTCCCCTGTAGTAGCGGCCTTGTGCCGCGAAAGGGGGGCGAAGCGCCCCCAGATCTGCGCATCAAGCGGATAATGCCGGGGCCGCTACGCGGCCCTTTCGCGGCGCGAGGCCGCTCCTACAGGGACCGCGTAAGCAGTCGGCTCAGATCTGCGGGTGTTCCACCTCGATCGGCTTGCGCAGATCTCGCAGGCTGCGCGTCACCGTTCCGGTATTGCACTTGGCCGCCGCCTGCTCCGGCTTCATGTCGCGGATGGTGCGGTAGAACAGCTCGCAGGTCTGCTTCTTCTGGGTCACCTGCCACTTGCTGGTGCAGGCTTGCAGGGTGAGCTTGGCATCGGCCTGCGGGTTGCGGCCCATGCCGGCCTGCCAGCAGGCAGCAGAGAGGTCCTGGCCCATCATCTTCAGGCCGGCGGCGTCGGCCTTGTCCTGGTCGCCGTCGTAGCTTTTCGGGTCGGCCGCGTACCAGATCGCGCTCGGGTGGTTGGCGCCGAGCACGGGCACCTTGGCGCTGTCCGGCTCCGGCACGATGCTGACCAGCCCCAGCACGTTGACCTTCGGCCCGTACTGCTGCTGGATCCACGCACGCACCGGCGCGCCGAAGGCGACCATCGGCAAGGCGGCCTTGCCGTCGTGGGTGAGGGCTACTTCCTTGACCATCCGCACCTGATAGTCGTTGAAGTAGGCGTAGACGCCCTCCAGGTCCTTGCCCGCGCTGGCGGGCGCGGCGATCGGGGCGATGTCGACGATGGTCTGGTAGGCCGGGGTCTGGGTCGCCTCGACGCCGTTGAAGGTCAGCAGCTGCGCCCAGCGGTCGGTGGTGTTGGACTTCAGGTAGTCCTGGTAGCGGGTCAGCGAATAGTCCGGCGGGAAGTGCAGCAACTCGACGCTGCGGCGGTTCTCCAGGGCCATCCCCAGGGGTAGGAACAGGTACCAGCTGTAGTCCCAGCCGCCTTTCTGGTTGAGGCGGGTAGCGCCCTGGTAGGCCAGATCGCCGCTGTCGAGCAGCTTGCGCAAGGGCTCGGTATAGCCGGCCGGCACGCCGGTGATGCTGGCGTGCAGCGTGTCGTGGTCGCGGTTCACCGTGACCTTGGCATTGGCGTAGCCATCGCGCTGCACGCTCTGGGTGAGGTAGTGCTCGACCGTCTGCTCGAGGCTCCAGTCGCGGTAGCAGATCACGTTGCAGTTGTTGGGGTAGGCGAACAACCGGGTGACCCGTTGGGCATCGCCCAGGTCGATCTGCGCGTCGGCCATGGCCAGGCCGCTGAAGGCGAGGGCGGCCAGGCCCGATACAGCAATTTTGTGCATGCTTAACTCCTTGTCAGTGGCCGCCAGGACGGCGGGCGCCCATGGTGGATGAAGAGGTGGGGGCATGAAAAGCGGCAAGGCATGGCTATTGGCTAGCCTGTTGATCGGGCAGGGGGCGGTCCAGGCGGACGAGCGGGATGTGTGGATGTTTGCCCAGTGGGCAGGCGATCACGAGAACCGCAAATTCCGGGAAATGCTGGTGGATGCGCGGTTGTACGGCGTGGTGCCGATCCACCAGCTGCTGCGCTCGGCCTCGGATTGGCGGCTGTGCAAGGCATCGCCCTTCGCGGTACCGCCGGCGAGCCACTGGCCGGCGGTACGCTCGACCCTGGCATTGATCAAGACGCTGGACGAACACGGGGCGCTGCGTCAGTTCGAAGTGGTCTCGGCCTATCGCGACCCACGGCTCAATGCCTGCGCTGGCGGTGCGTCGAGCAGCGCGCACATGCGCGCTTTCGCTGTCGACCTGCTATTGCCGCCCTGGGCCGATCCCAATCCGCTGTGCCTGTTCTGGCAACGGCATGGCCAGGCCTGGAACATGGGATTGGGTCGTTACCCCTCGGGGCGCATCCATATCGATACGGCCGGTTACCGAACCTGGGGCGGCGATGGCGGCGCCGGTTCGTCGTTCTGCAGCAAGCCCAGATGAGCCAGACAGGCTCGGCATTCGGCACTGACCCACTGCGCGAAGCGCTGGCGCTTGCTGCCGTCATCCAGTGCTTGTGGGCTGAGCAGGTGGTAGCTGGAGCCATCACGCAGGAAGCCGAAGGGGGCTTGTAGCTGACCGTTTTCGAGTTCGTCGCGAACCATCAGTGCTGACGCCACGGCCAGCCCCATGCCAGCGCTGGCGGCCTGGATCGACAGGTAGAAGTGCTCGAAGTCGCTGCGCTGTTCCTGGCGAATATCCTGGCCGCTCAAGCGCAGCCAGGTCGCCCAGGCATCCGGGCGGGTGGCGCTGTGCAACAGGTGCTGGCCGGCGAAGGCCGGCGTGGCGACCGGCCCGATCCATTCATCGCAGATCTTCAGGCTGTGCAGTTGGCGATCCCAGTGGAAGTCGTCGCGGCGCAAGGCCAGGTCGATGCCGCCACGCACGAAGTCCACCGGGCCGCCCGCCGCCACCAGGTGCAGCTGCAGGTCGGGATGTTCGGTGTTGAAGCGTGGCAGGCGCGGGATCAGCCAGCGCATGGCGATGGTCGGCTCGCAGGACACCACCAGCACGTTGTCCTGGAGGGGTTGCTGCAAGCGCTGCACGGTGCCTTCGAGCTGTTCGAAGATCGCCTGGGTGGTGGCGTGCAGGTCGCGCCCGGCGCGGGTGAGGAAGACCGCCCGGTTGCGTCGTTCGAACAGTTCCACGCCGAGGCTTTCCTCGAGCAGGCGCACTTGGCGGCTGACGGCGCCGTGGGTGACGTGCAGCTGTTCGGCGGCGCGCACGAAGCTTTCGCTGTGGGCGGCGATGTCGAAGTAGCGAAAGGCGGTGAGGGGAGGCAGTTTCATGTGCTGGCCTGTTCCGGCGCTATCGCGGGGCAAGCCCGCTCCCACGCGATAGCGGCGTTAGAGTTCATGAGGATATGTCAGGAAAACTAGCAGATCAGCCTCAATATAAATCGATTTTTACTTGTTCCAGGCATCAGGATAATCCCATCTTCCGTGAATTTTCATCGAGGATACCTGTTCGTGAACGAACTCATCGCCGTCGCCCTGTTCACCATTCTGGCCGTCATCAGCCCAGGCGCCGACTTCGCCATGGTCACCCGCAGCAGTTATGCACAGGGCCGCAAGGCAGGCCTCGCCGCCGCGGCGGGCATCGCCCTGGGCGTGCAGGTGCATGTGCTGTACACCGTGCTTGGCATTGCCGTGATCATCAGCCAGAGCCCGTCGCTGTTCCTGGCGATGAAGGTGGTGGGCGCGGGCTATCTGGTCTATCTCGGCTACAAGTCGCTGACCAACACCACGCGCATCAGCCTCGACGGCCTGGCGTCCAGCCAGGCAAGCGTGGCCAGCGCGCTGCGCACGGGCTTTCTGACCAATGCGCTGAACCCCAAGACCATGCTCTTCGTGGTCAGCGCCTACACCCAGGTGGTGCAGCCGGGCAGCCCGCTGGCGCTGGATTTCGCCTATGGTGCGTTCATGTCCTTCGCGCACTGGGTGTGGTTCAGCCTGGTGGCGGTGTTCTTTTCCAGCGCGGGCCTGCGCGCGGCAAT
The DNA here is from genome assembly GCF_054788395.1 of Pseudomonas sp. microsymbiont 2. NCBI lineage: Bacteria > Pseudomonadati > Pseudomonadota > Gammaproteobacteria > Pseudomonadales > Pseudomonadaceae > Pseudomonas > Pseudomonas sp. microsymbiont 2. The sequence goes on along the minus strand of NZ_CM139112.1, from coordinate 4,985,575 downwards.
GATCGAGCGACAGCGCGTCGTCGATCGTGTCATCGGGGTAGCCTTGATCGGCCTGGGGTTGGCGGTCGTGGTGGCGGGGGTGAAATAGACTTTTTCGCAGGCAAAAAAAAGGGCTTATCTTTCGATAAGCCCTTTTTAAAAGGTGGTGGCTACACAGGGACTTGAACCCCGGACCCCAGCATTATGAATGCTATGCTCTAACCAACTGAGCTATGTAGCCAACTTGGCGCGCATTATTAGCTCGAATCGCGATCCTGTCAACAACGTTTTCAAAAAAAATTTCCAACCTTTCAAAAACTTAGCCGAGAAGGGTGGTTCAGCGCACGATCAGCCAGTGGCCGAGCAGATTGTGCAGGCGCAGTTGCTGATCGGCGGCCAGGCGCTCGAGGCTCTGCGCCGGGCGGTCGAGGTCGAAATCGCCGCTGACGCGCTGGTAGGCCGTTTGCTCATTCATCATCCAGACCCGCTGGCCACCGTAGTTGGCCAGGCGTTCCAGTACCTCGCTCAACGGCAGGTTCCTGGCCTTCAACTGGCCGTTGCGCCAGGCATCGGCCAATTTGGCGTCGATCTTCTCGACCGGATTGATGCGGTTTTCGCTGAACGTCACCCGTTCGCCGGCATTGACCAGGCGCTGGTCGCCACCCTGCAACACCGCAGCCTTGCCGCCGAACACCACCAGTTCGTCGTAGTTGGCATGGCGGGCGATCTGCAGGCGGCTGCCGAACACCTGGATCCGGGTGTCATCGACCTGCACCTCCATGGCGCGGCCATCGAGCATCACCTCCAGGTACACCTGCCCTTGCACCAGTTGCAGCAGGCGGGTGCGGCCACGCAGGTCGACATTCATCGCGCTGGCGCTGTCCAGGTGCAGGGTCGAGCCATCGGCCAGGCGCACGCTGCGACGCTCACCGCTGTCGGTGTGCAGTTCGCTGCCCAGGCGCTGCATCACTGGCCAGTAGAGCCAGACCAGCGCGCCCACCAGCATTAGAAACAGCAGCGCCAGGCACAGTCCGGCACGGCTGCGGCGGACCTTGGCGATGCGTGGTCGCGGGCGCGTCGCCGGGACCTGCAATTGCTGCCAGTAAGCCTCGAGCTGGGCATAGGCCCTCGCGTTGAGCGGATCCTGGCACCAGCTGGCGAATGCCTGGCGCAGGGCCTCGTCGCAGCCGGGTTGGCGCAGGCGCGAGAACCAGTCCAGGGCTTCCTGTTCGGGGTCGGGCGTGGGCTGCAAGGCGGGCATCGGGCTCATGGGATCGGTCTGCTCGCAGGGGCGGGGCGGTTTCGCCCAGCGTTTACGGGGGAAAGAGGCAAGGATGCTAAATATATTGAGAATTATTTACAAGTACGTGTCGGATGGAAGGCGCGCCAGAATAAAAAGGTAGCTTCGTATCTATTTGTTTCACGATAATCGGAGCCCAACCCGCGGACGGACATCCAGCCCATGGCCATCAGCAGTACCACGACTTCCAGCGCCAGCAGCCCGGCAAGCCAGGCCTCCCCGTTGGTGATGCGCATCATCGGCTTCTGCGCCCTGGCGCACCTGATCAACGACCTGATCCAGTCGGTGCTACCGGCGATCTATCCGATGCTCAAGGCCAACTACGACCTGAGCTTCGCCCAGATCGGCCTGATCACCCTGACCTTCCAGATCACCGCCTCGCTGTTGCAGCCGTGGGTCGGCTTTTTCACCGACAAGCGGCCTACGCCAAACCTGCTGCCGATGGGGACCCTGTGCACCCTGGTGGGCATCGTGATGCTGGCGTTCGTCGGCAGCTTCCCGATGATCCTGCTGGCCTCGGCGCTGGTGGGCATCGGCTCGTCGACCTTCCACCCAGAGACCTCGCGCATTGCCCGGCTCGCTTCGGGCGGGCGCTTCGGCCTGGCCCAGTCGAGCTTCCAGGTCGGCGGCAACGCCGGCTCGGCCCTCGGCCCGCTGCTGGCGGCGGCGATCGTCATTCCCTTCGGCCAGAGCCATGTGGCCTGGTTTGGCGTAGCCGGGCTGTTCTTCTTCGCCGTGACCCTGATGCTGCGCCGCTGGTACAAGGAACACCTCAACCAGGCCAAGGCGCGCAAGGCGGTGCAGGCTACCCACGGCATCTCGCGCCAGCGGGTGATCCTGGCGCTGGTGGTGCTGGGGCTGCTGGTGTTCTCCAAGTACTTCTATATGTCCAGCTTCACCAGCTACTTCACCTTCTACCTGATCGAGAAATTCCAGCTGTCGGTGGCCAGTTCGCAACTGCACCTGTTCCTGTTCCTCGGCGCGGTGGCGGCTGGCACCTTCTTCGGCGGGCCGATCGGCGATCGCATCGGGCGCAAGGCGGTGATCTGGTTCTCCATCCTTGGCGTGGCGCCGTTCACCTTGGCGCTGCCGTATGCCGATCTGTTCTGGACCACCGTGCTCAGCGTGGTGATCGGCTTCATCCTGGCGTCGGCGTTCTCGGCCATCGTGGTGTATGCCCAGGAGCTGGTGCCAGGCAATGTCGGGATGATTGCCGGGATTTTCTTTGGACTGATGTTTGGTTTCGGCGGCATCGGCGCGGCGCTGCTGGGGTATGTGGCTGACCTGCGAGGGATCGAGTACGTGTATGGGGTCTGCTCGTTCCTGCCGTTGTTCGGGTTGTTGGCGGTGTTCCTGCCGTCCACCGGCAAGCGCTGAAAGTCTGCCGGATGCATTCTTTGTAGGAGCGGCCTTGTGTCGCGAAAGGGCTGCGAAGCAGCCCCGGCAATCTGTGCCTTAACGCGATAATCCTGGGGCCGCTGCGCAGCCCTTTCGCGACACAAGGCCGCTCCTACAGGGAAGTGTGTAGACCCTGGCGATTGACGGCCCGGATCCGCATGGCCTAGAGTGCCGCCTCCTCTTTACCTGCGTAGTCGATGCAATGCGCCGTACCCGTAGTCTCCGCTCCCATCGCCAGCCTGTCGCCCCGACAGCGCGCCGCGCGTGGCCGAGCGACACGGTGCTCAAGCGTCGACGCAGCGTGCTGTTCGCCTTCACCTTCTCGCCACACCTTGCCCTGATCTGATTCGCGCCCCTGCATCCCGCGCCTTTGCAGCGTGATCGCGGGCGTCTGCGTTCGAACATCTTTCAGCGGATTTTCCAGTCGGCCAGGGCCAGAGCTCCTGCGCGCCGGCTTGCAAGGAGTGGTACATGAACATGCGTTTGCTGGCGGGCCTGCTGTTCGCCGTGTCGGTGGTCGGTTTCAGCCTCGGGGCGAGCCTGCCGCTGGTGTCGTTGCGCCTGCACGAAGCAGGGGCGGGGACGCTGGAGATCGGCATCATCTCGGCGATCCCGGCGGCGGGCATGATGCTCTCGGCATTCATGGTCGATGTCTGCTGCAAGCACCTGACCCGGCGCGTCATCTACCTGCTCAGCTTCAGCCTGTGCACCCTGAGCATCGCCCTGCTGGAGTGGGCCTTCGACTCGATGGCGTGGCTGGCGCTGCTGCGCCTGGGGCTTGGCATCGGCATGGGCATCGCGATCATCCTCGGCGAGTCGTGGGTCAACGAGCTGTGCCCGGAGCACAATCGCGGCAAGATCATGGCCTTGTACGCCACCAGCTTCACTGGTTTTCAGGTGCTCGGCCCGGCGCTGCTCGCCCTGCTCGGCGCCGATAGCCCGTGGCTGACCGGCGTGGTCACGTTCTGCTACGGCCTGGCGCTGCTGTGCATCCTGTTCACCGTGCCCAACGACCATGTCGAGCACGAGGAAGGCGAGAAGAGTTTCGGCCTGGCCGGCTTCTTCCGCGTCGCCCCGGCGTTGTGCGTGGCGGTGCTGTTCTTCTCGTTCTTCGATGCCGTGGTGCTGTCGCTGTTGCCGGTGTATGCCACCAGCCATGGCTTTGCCGTGGGCGTGGCGGCGCTGATGGTGACCGTGGTGTTCGCCGGCGACATGATCTTCCAGCTGCCCTTGGGCTGGCTGGCCGATCGGGTCGAGCGCACCGGGTTGCACCTGGTGTGCGGGTTGGCGGCGATGGCCATCGGCATCGCGCTGCCGTGGCTGCTGCAGATGACCTGGCTGCTGTGGCCGCTGCTGGTGGTGCTCGGCGCTGTGGCGGGTGGCATCTACACACTGGCGCTGGTTTTGATCGGGCAGCGCTTCAGAGGCCAGGACCTGGTGACGGCCAACGCCAGTGTCGGCCTGCTGTGGGGTGTCGGCAGCCTGGTCGGACCCCTGGTCAGCGGCGCGGCGATGGATGTGGCGCCCCATGGCCTGCCCATGGCGCTGGCGCTGATGGCGGGGCTGTTCGTGTGCTTCGCGCGCCAGGCCTATCGCCGGGCGGGCAAGCTGCAGGCGGTGGCGGACTGATCCCCGGCCATCGCGGGGCAAGCCCGCTCCCACGCGTAACTGTGCTCGTGGGAGCGGGCTTGCCCCGCGATGGCCATGGTCAGGTCAGAACGTTCCGCGCAAGGTCACCGACACATTGCGCGGGTCGCCCCAGTAATACCCGGTCGGCGTCGGCGCCACCTGGCGGTAGTACTGCTTGTCGAACAGGTTGTTGGCGTTCAACTGCAGCGAATAGTGGTCGTTGAATCGGTAGTTCACCATCGCGTTGTACACCGCGTAACCCGACTGCGAGGCTTCGGCGCTGCCGCTGCGGTTGTAGATGTCGCTCTGCGCCTGCACGCCGCCACCCACGGTCCAGGCCTGCAACTCGCCCGGCAGGCGGTAGCTGGTGAACAGCCGCAGCATTCGCTTGGGGTCGGTGGTGCGGATTGGGTTGCCGTTGGTGCCGGTGGTGTCCTTGAGGTACTCGGTGGTGTTGTAGGTGTAGCCACCGGTCACGTTCCAGCCCGGCAGAACTTCGCCAGATATTTCCAGCTCGAAGCCCTGGCTGCGGTTCTTGCCCGCGGCGACCTTGCAATAGCCGCTGGTGTAGTTGGGCAGGCACGGGTTCGGTCCGCTTAGGTCGTCCAGCGCGTTGCCGACCTGGTAGATGCGGAAGAACGCCAGCGAGGTATTCAGCCGGCCCTCGTAGAACTCGCCCTTGATTCCCGTCTCGTACGCCTCGCCGGTGACCGGCTCGAGCACGGAGCCGGCGGCGTCGGTGTTGGTCTGCGGGTTGAAGATCTCGGTGTAGCTGGCGTAGGTGCTGAAGTTTTCGTTGAGGTCGTAGATCAGCGCGGCGTACGGCACGATCTCGTTGTCGACGCTGAACTTGCCGCTGGCCTTGGTGTTGTTCTCCTGCTCGTAGTCGTACCAGTTGGCGCGGGCGCCGATGATCGCGGTAAGCGGGTCGGCCAGGGAGATGCGCCAGGTGGCATAGGCGCCTTCCTGGGTGGTACGGGTGCGCACCGGGTGGGCGCTGATGTTGATGCTCGGGTTGGCCAGGCTGGTCTTCGGGTCCCAGGTGCGGATGTCGAACACGCCCGACTGCACATTGTTGGTGGCCGAGGCGTAGGAGTCATTGCGGATGCGCTCGACGCCCAGCATCAGCTCGTGGGTGCGGCCAAGCAGGTCGAACGGGCCGTTGAGGGTGGCGCTGAGGTTGTTCTGCAGGCTCTCGCCGCCATCGCCTTCGGTCACCTGGTAGCTCATCAGGTAAGGGTTGCGGGTCGGGTTGGCGGTGCCGGTGGCGCGGCTGAAGTAGGTCTGCTTGAAGCCGTTGTCGTCCAGCTCGAAATGGGTGCGCTGGGCCATCAGCTTGAGCGTCCAGTCATTGTCGAAGCGGTGCTCGAGCTCGGCGAAGGTCTGCAGGTTGCTGCGGTTCCAGCGGTTCCAGTCGGCGCCCAGGTAGGTGCTGCGACCGAATGGCAGCGGCGAGCCGTCGTAATCGGCCGGCAGATTGCCCCAGGCGCCGGTGGCGTCGAGCTGGGTCCATTCCAGGCCGGTGGTCAGGGTGGTGCTGTCGTCGAGGTCGAAAGCCATCACCCCGTACAGCACGTCCTTGCGCTCCTGGCGCGATTGCTGGAAGTGGTCCTTCTCGTCGTGCACCGCGATCACCCGGCCACGCACGTTGCCGGTCTCGGTCAAGGGGCCGGAGAGGTCGGCGACGTAGCGCTGGGCGTCCCAGGTGCCCAGGGTGACGCTGCCTTCGCCCTGGAACTCATAGGTCGGGCGCTTGCGCACCAGGTTGACGGTGCCCGAGGGGTTGCCGGCGCCGCGCAGCATGCCGGTGGCGCCGCGCAGGACCTCGGCGCGGTCGAGGATCGCCGAGTCGCTCTGGATGAACGAGCCGCCGCCGCTGCTCTGCACCACGGTGGCGCCGTCGTACTGGATGGCGTCGATCTGGTAGCCGCGCGAGAAGTACTGCACCCGCTCGCTGTCGGTGAGGTTGACCACCACGCCGGGGGTCTGTTCGAGCAGGTTGGTGAGGTTGGTGATGTTCTGGTCGTCGATCCGCTGGCGGGTGACCACGGTCACCGACTGCGGGGTGTGGCGGATGCTTTGCGGGGTCTTGCCAATGGTCACCGCCCCGGTGGTGTAGGAGCCGGTATTTTCCGTGGTCTCGCCCAGGCGGTTGCTGGAGATGCTGGTGGCGCCCAGTTGCAGGGCGTCGCCGACGTCCAGGGCCGGGAGCAGCAGGAAGCTCTTGTCGCTTTCCTGCTGGACCTGCACGTCGCTGCCCCGCAGCAGGATCTGCAGGGCCTGGGCGCTGTCATGCCGGCCCTGCACGCCCTGGGTGGTCTTGCCCCGCAGGCTGCCGGCGTCGAACGACAGGTTCAGTCCGCCCTGGCGCGCCAGCTGGTCCAGCGCGGCGGCCAGCGGGCCGGCGGGGATGTTCCAGTCGCGCTGCTGGCTCTGGCTGGCGGGGGCGGCAAGGGCGAGGGTCGGCAGCACGCCGGCGCAGGCCACGCCCAGGCCCAGGGCGGCGGCGCGGATGGCATGGCGCAGGGTGGCGTTGCGGGGGGAACACGGGCGGATCATGAAGCGCTCCTGAAGGTTGGCAGACCACTGTTCGGGCTTGTTTCCTTCAGGCCGGACGAGAATGAGATTCCACCTCATTTATTTTCAAAAGAGTTTTTCAGGCGGCGCCGATGCTCACCCAGAAGCGTGTGCGGTAATCGATGCGTACCGGCAGGCTGCGGGCCAGCAGCAGCAGGATCTGCTCGGTATCGTCCAGTTGATAGGTGCCTGAGACTGCAAGCCCAGCCACTTCCGGTGCGCAGCGCAGCACGCCGGGGCGGTAGCGCGACAGCTCGTCGACGAACTCGCCGAGCGGCATTTGCTGCACGCTGAGCACGCCGTCGGTCCAAGCCCAGGGGTCGCCGTGCAATGTGGCCGCTTGATAATCACCCGCCATGGCCACCTGCAGCACCTCGCCCGGTTTGACCCGATGTTCGGCGGCGGTGTCGGGGAACAGCGTTACATCGCCCTGGCGAACCGCCAGCAACAGCCCCTGGGCGTTCTCGCGCAGCAGCAGCTGGCCGCCTTGGGTGACCAGGCCACCGACGCGGGTGTCGATGCTGAAGGGCCGGTTGTCGTTGGCGTTGCTGTCCAGGCTGACTTCGCCGCGCAGCAGGGTCAACCGGCGCTGCTCGACGCTGTAGCGCAGGTCGATAGCGCTGGCGGTGTTGAGGCGCACGCGGCTGCCGTCGCTGCCCAGCACTTCGCGGCGCTCGCCGGTGCCGGTGCGGGTGTCGGCCAGCAGCGCCGGCAGCCCAAGCGGCTCGCGCGCGGCCCAGCCGGCGCCCGCAGTCAGCGCCAGCACCGAGAGCAGCTTGAGGTGCTCGCGGCGGTTCATGCGCTGGTGCTCGCTGCCGGCCAGCGTGCGTCGGCTCAGCTCGCCCGGCAGGTCGGCCAGCTCGTCGCCGAGCGTGCTGACTCGCTGCCAGGCCGCGGCATGCTGTGGATGGCTGGCCAGCCAGCGCTGGAACTGTTGCTCGGTGCGCGGGCCAGGACTGTCGTAGCGCAGCTTGACCAGCCACTCGATGGCCTGGTCGACCTGGGCCTGGGTGGGCGTTGCTTCAGGCGTCGGCATAGCGCAACCGATAGCAGACACCCAGGGCCCGGGCCAGGTCGCGCTCGACGGTGGCGCGGGAGACGCCGAGGCGCAGGGCGATCTGGGTGAGGGTCAGGCCGTCGAGCTGGGCCATCAGGAAGGCCTGCCGTGCTCGCGGCTTGAGGCGGTGCAGGGCGCGGTCCAGGCGCTCGAGGGTGTCGAGGATGACCAGGCGCTGTTCCTCGCTGGGCGCCTCCTGCTCGGGCAGGCTGGCCAGGCTCTCAAGGTAGGCGTTTTCCAGGGCGCGACGGCGGAACTGATCGATCATCAGGCCGCGGGCGATGCTGCTCAGGTAGGCGCGTGGCTCCTTGAGCGGCGACACCTGGCGGGCCTTGAGCAGGCGCACGAAGGTGTCCTGGGCCAGGTCCGCGGCATGTTCGCGGCAACCCACTCGCGCCCCGAGCCAGCCGCGCAGCCAACGATGATGGGCTTGGTAGAGCAGATCGACCTGGGCCGGTTTCAGCGTGTCATCGATCTGCATCGTCTGGCGTGCCTGCGGATAATGTGATTGTTAATAGTTCTCAATTCTAGGCGGAGCCGTGTTGCCGGATCAATGGTATGCCAGGTATTCGATGCGCAAGATTGAGCGTTTCACCGATGAGCGGTTGGGCTAGGCTGGGGGATCGTGTTCTGATCGAGCCTTATCGATGATCCTTGCAGACCTTTCACCCCAGGCGTTTGATGCCGCCGCCGCGTGGCTTGCCGAGCAGGATCCGGATTGGGCGCGGCACATCGCCGCGGTAGGCCCTTGCCTGCACCAGGCCACGCCTGGGCGCGAACCGTATGAGGCGCTGGTGCGGGCCATTGCCTACCAGCAGTTGCATGCGCGGGCGGCCGAGGCGATTCTCGGGCGATTGTTGGCATTGTTCCCGGATGTGGCGTTTCCCGCGCCCGAGCAGTTACTGGCGGTGACCCCGGAGACGATGCGGGCCTGCGGCTTCTCCGCGAGCAAGAGCGCCACCCTGTACGCGATCGCCCAGGCTTGCCTGGAGGGTGTGGTGCCAGGCCGGGAAGAGGCCATGCAGTTGCCTGACGATGAGTTGGTCGCGCGTCTGGTGTCGCTGCGTGGCGTTGGCCGGTGGACGGTGGAGATGCTGCTGATCTACAGCCTGGAGCGATCGGATATCCTGCCGGTGGATGACTTTGGCGTGCGCGAGGGGTATCGGCGCATGAAGGGCCTGGACAAGGCGCCGACGCCAGCGCAGATGCGGGTATTGGGCCAGGTGTGGAGCCCTTATCGCACTGTGGCGGCTTGGTACCTGTGGCGGGCTTGAAGCCTACCTGCATGGCCCTATCGCGGCTCCCACGAGGATGGACCATGCTCCTGTGGGAGCGGGCTTGCCCCGCGATAGGGCCCGTGAAAACACCGCAAGAATCGGAGTTCCACGCATCATCCACCCTGCCAGGCTGATGGTATCGAATCCCAGGAGAGGCCCCTGATGAAGCCCGCCCCGACCACCTATACCACCGACGCCGAACGCTGGCACGCCGTGCAGTCCCGCGACACGGCGGCGAGCGGCCACTTCGTCTACGCCGTGCGGACCACAGGCGTGTATTGTCAGCCCGCCTGCAAGTCGCGCCTGGCCAAGCGCGAGAACGTCGAGTTCTTCACGCTTGCCGACCAGGCCGAGGCCGCTGGCTACCGCCCCTGCAAGCGTTGCAAAGGCGGGCAGGGGAGCCGGCGCACCGAGCTGGTGGCGCGTGCCTGTCGCCTGATCGAGGCCAGCGAGACCGCGCCCAACCTCGACCGGCTCGGCGCCGAGCTCAATGTCAGCCCGTTTCACCTGCACCGCCTGTTCAAGGCCGAGACCGGGCTTACACCCAAGGCCTACGCCTCGGCGTTCCGCGCCCAACGCCTGCGTCAGGGCCTGGACGCAGGCGCCAGTGTCACCGACGCCATCTATGAGGCGGGCTACAACTCCAACAGCCGCTTCTACGAAAGCGCAGGCTCGCGGCTGGGCATGCGCCCGAGGGATTACCGTGCCGGCGGGCAGGGCGCGACCATCCGTTTCGCCCTGGCTCAGTGTTCGCTGGGGGCGATCCTGGTGGCGCAGAGCGAGCGCGGCATTTGCGCCATCCTGCTGGGCGACGAGCCCGAGCCCTTGCTCAAGGATCTGCAGGACAAGTTCCCCAAGGCTCACCTGATCGGCGGTGATGACGCCTTCGAGCGCCTGGTCGCCGAGGTGATCGGCTTCGTCGAGGCGCCGGCGCTGGGCCTCGCGTTGCCGCTGGATGTGCAAGGTACGGCGTTCCAGGAACGGGTCTGGCAGGCGCTGCGCGAAGTTCCGCCTGGCACGCGGGTCAGCTACACCGACATCGCCGAGCGCATCGGCGTGCCGAAGGCGGTCAGGGCGGTGGCCCAGGCCTGCGCCGCCAATGCGATCGCCGTGGCCATTCCCTGCCACCGCGTGGTGCGCCGTGATGGCGAGCTCAGCGGCTACCGTTGGGGTATCGAACGCAAACGTCAGCTGCTGGACCGAGAAACGGCACTCTCCTGAGCGTCCGGACCGCGTAGAATTCACGCCCTGTCGAGTTGTGTAAGAGGAACATTCGATGAGGCGTGTCAGCCTTGACCGATTTTACCCAGGGATTCTGGCCCTGCTGCTATGCCTGGCCATCCCGGCCTGGGCCGCGCCGGCCACGCCTGTATCGCGGCTGGCCGTGGCCGAACAGCAGGAGCTGGACGAAAACGCCAGCCTGGATACCTTGAGCGAACGGCTCGACCAGATCCGCCAGGGCGTCACCGGCGATGCCAACGACGACCTGCTCGCGCAGCTGCGCCAGTCGGCCCTGCAGGTGCAGCGCCAGGCCGATGTGCTGACCACCCAGCGCACCGCCGACGTGCAGCGCCTGGATGATCAGCTCAACGTGCTCGGTCCGCCGGTGGCCGAAGAGGCCGAAAGCCTGACCCGCCAGCGCAAGCAGCTCAACGACGAGAAAAACGCGCTGGTCGCCGAACAGAAGGACGCCACCACGCTGGCCCAGTCGGCCCGTGACCTGTCCACGCAGATCGTCAACCTGCGCCGCAGCCTGTTCAACTCGCAGATCACCAGCCGCGCCGCGAGCCCGTTGAGCCCGGCGTTCTGGTCGAGCCTGATCCGCCCCACCGAGGATGACGTTGCCCGCCTGCGCGACCTGCGCGGCGAGGTGGCCGATGCCGTGGACAGCGCCTTCGGCGCCGAGCACCGTTGGTGGTTCATCGGCGCCCTGGTGGCCGCGGTGCTGGTCTGGACCCTGGTACGGCGGATGTTCGAGCGCCTGCTGGCCGATGCCATGGTCCGCTGGCTGCCCGTGGGTCGCCTGCGCCGCAGCGCCTTGGCGCTGGGTGTCAGCCTGGCCACCCTGGGCACCATTTCCGGTTCGGTTTCGTTGCTGCGCTGGGGCCTGGAGAGCAGCGCGGATCTGGGCACCGATCTTGCCAGCCTGACCAATCACATCCTCACGCTGGTGATCTTCAGTGCCTTCATCTCGGGCCTGGGCCGCGCCATGCTGATGCTGCAGCGCCCGTCCTGGCGCCTGCCGCCGATCCCCGACGAAGTGGCCAGTGCCCTGGGCTGGTTCCCGCAGGTGCTGGCCCTGACGTTGATGGTGCTGCTGACCCAGGAGCGCATCAACAGCGTGATCGGCACCAGCCTGGCCCTGACCCTGGCCACCAACGGCCTGACCGCGCTGGTGGTGTCGCTGCTGTTCGTCGTGGCCCTGGTTCGCTACCGCCGCGCTCGCCGCCTGCACGATCTGGAACGGCCGAAGGGGCTGGCCGGGCTGATCCCGTTCGTGATCGTGGTGTGGGTGCTGGCGATCCTGCTGACCCTGCTGGCCGGCTACCTGACGCTGGCCTATTTCCTCACGGCCAAGCTGCTGTGGGTCAGTGTGGTGGTGACCTGCGCCTACCTGCTGGTCACGGTGTTCGGCGACCTCTGCGAGACATTGCTGTCGCCTCGTCAGCCAGGTGGCCTGGCACTGGCCTCGGCCCTCGGCCTGCAGCCTCGACACCAGGCGCAGGCCACCACGGTGCTGGCGGGCATCGGCCGCACCGTGCTGCTGTTCGCCGCCGCGCTGCTGGTGTTCATGCCCTCGGGCACCAGCCCCGGCGAGTTGCTGCTGAGCCTGGCGGATTGGGACGGCACCGGTGGCAAGGTGTTGGGCAACCTGAACATCGTGCCCCAGGACATCTTCCTGGCCGTGATCATCTTCCTCGGTGGCTGGTTCGCCATCCGCGTGGTCAAGCGCTGGCTGAGCGAGCGCCTGCTGCCGGAGACCGACATGGACGCTGGCATGCGCGCCTCGCTGGTGACCCTGGTCGGCTACCTGGGGTTCCTGTTCCTGGCCATGCTGGTGATGTCCACCCTGCACATCAACCTGACCAGTCTGACCTGGGTGGTCAGTGCGCTGTCGGTGGGTATCGGTTTCGGCTTGCAGCAGATCGTGCAGAACTTCATTTCCGGCTTGATCCTGCTCACCGAGCGCCCGGTGAAGGTCGGCGACTGGGTGAGCCTGGCCGGTGTCGAGGGTGACATTCGCCGGATCAACGTGCGCGCCACCGAAATCCAGATGTCCGACCGCTCGACGGTGATCGTGCCCAACTCGCAGTTCATCTCGCAGAACGTGCGCAACGTGACCATGGCCAATGCCCTGGGGGTGGTGAGCATCACGCTCACGCTGCCGCTGGAGACCGATGCCAACCATGTGCGCGAATTGCTGCTCAAGGCCTACAAGGAGCACGACTCGATCCTCGATGCGCCGGCCAGTTCGGTGACCTTCAAGGACCTGACCAGCAGCGGCATGGTGATCGCGGTCAGCGGCTACGTGGCCTCGCCACGGCAGGTGTCGAGCACGCGCAGCGACTTGCTGTTCACCATCCTTGGACAGCTGCGCGACGAGGGGATTGCCCTGTCGTCGCCGCAGAGCATGGTGCTGGTGCAGGAGAATGGGCGACCGGCCGACGAGCCGGCGTGATGCCATCTCGGCTCTTGTAGGAGCGGCCTTGTGTCGCGAAAGGGCCGCAAAGCGGCCCCGGCAATCTTTGCTCAACACTGAGATCTGGGGCCGCTACGCAGCCCTTTCGCGACACAAGGCCGCTCCTACAGGGATCGCGCAAGGCTTGAGGTTGGCGCGTGCTTGCCCCGCGATGATTTCAATGCTGCTTGGCTCGTCGAATCCTCATCAGGATTACCAGCAGCACCAACCCCGCCACCGGTGCCATCCCCAGCATCGCCTCCCGCGCCGTCAACCCCGCCCCCAGCACGTTCAGCCCGCCATACAGCAGCTTGAACAGGTTCAGCAGGTAATAGGTGATCGCAATGATCGACAAGCCTTCCACCGCCCGCTGGATCTTCACCTGAGCGTCGGCCCGGGCGTTGAGGCTGCGCAGGATCTCGGCGTTCTGCTCCTCCATCTCCACCTGTACCCGCGCCTGCAGCAGGTCGCCCAGGTTGGCGACATTCTTCGCCAGCTGTTCCAGCCGTTGTTCGGTGGCCGCGCAATAGCGCAGGGTCGGCTTGAAGCGTCGCTCGATGAACACTCCCAGGCGCTGGCAGTCGGCAACATGGCTCTCACGCAGTTCGCCCAGGCGCTCGAACACCAGTTGCGCATAGGCTTGGCTGGCGCCGAAGCGATGGCGGGTCTGTACCGTGCGGTCGACCACCTGCCGCGACAGCAGGGCGATGGCCTCGAGCAGGGCCTTGGAATCGTGGGCCGCGCTGCTGGCGCTACGTTCGGAAAGGTTCACCAGGGTCGCGTCGAAGGTGTCCAGTTCCTGGCTCAGGTTCTTGGCCGTGTCCAAGGTCAGCGAGGCCATCATGCGGTAGGTCTCGATCTCCAGCAGGCGGCGGATCATGCGGCCCTGGCGATAGGCGTTGAGCCGGCGGTTGATGAACAGGAAGCGGTTGGTGCCGTCCTCGGTCAGGCGGAAATCGCTCCACACCACCGCATCGCCGCCGCCGACGCTGGAGCCGCAGGGGTCCTTGAAGCCATAGCGGGCGAGGTCCAGGTCCTGTTCGCCGCGTACCAGCACCTGCACGGCGTTGATCACCTGCGCCGCCTGCGGTGCGATGGCTTCGGCCAGCACGTCGGGCAGGGGTTGCCAGTCGCTGTCGTGGCTGGCACAAGGCACCACCAGAGTCAGGGTGAAGAACTCGGCGTGGCGCTCCCACTTGAATGGTTGGCCGTCGAGCTGGGTGATGCCGTGGGTGGCCTGGGTGTCGAGGGCCTCTAGGCGGCAGCGTTGCAGCAGCGCCTGGCAGTCGGCCTCGCCGCCGAGCAAGGCGAAGTGGAAGACATGCGCAGGGTCGTCGAAGTACAGCGACGGGCGGGCGTGCAGTTCATTGTGCAGGACGGTGCGAAGTGAATGCATGGAGGTTGGCCTGGTGTTGTGATTGTGGGGCTACCAGGAGGTGTGACTTCGCAGGGCGGGGCAAAAGTCACGGGGTGCCGGGGCCGCGTGTTCGGGAATTACACCTGCCTGTGTAGGAGCGGCCTTGTGTCGCGAAAGGGCCGCTCCTACAGGGATCGCGCAGGGCAGGTCTGTTGGCGTCAGTCGCAAGAGCAGCAGTATTCGTCGAAGGTGTCTTCGATGCCGCGCATCAGCTGGATGGCGTGAAGCAGCGCCTCGGGGGTGGGTATTCGGAAATGTCTTACGGCTGAAGAGGTATTGATCGTCGTGGGAGCGGGCTTGACCCGCGATGGTGTTCCAAGTGATATCGCCAGAAGGCGACCATGTGTTCGCCGAGAGCCTTGCAGCGCCTGTGAGATCGAGCGCCGCCCGCGCGGCGCATCGCGACGCAAGGCCGCTCCTACATTTGTTGCAACGTGCCGAACCTGTCAGGCCATGGTTGCCCGCCTTGGTGCATGTCTTGAGACAGGTGAGGCGCCAGTGGTGCCCACGCTGCGACCGCGTCGTACCAACAAGGCGGACCCGGTAATGGCACAGGATTGACTGGCCCGAAACAGATGTAGGAGCGGCCTTGCGTCGCGATGCGCCGCGCGGGCGGCGCTCGATCTCACAGGCGCTGCAGGGCTGCCGTCGAACACCTGCCAGCCTCACGCGCCCTGTGAAAGGGCTCAGCTTCTCACCCCAGACACCGCGTCACATGCTTCACCGACTGATACCCCGAGAGCCCCCAAGGCCCAAGCTCTCGGCCAATCCCGCTGCCCTTGGTCCCGCCCCACGAGGTTTCGACGAACACCGCCTGCACCGAGTTGATCCACACATGCCCGACCTCCAGCGCGTCGGCCACGCGCTCGGCGCGTTCCAGGTCGGCGGAGCACACGGTGGCCACCAGCCCGAAGCGGCTATCGTTGGCCTGGGCGATAGCCTCGGCCTCGTTGCCGAAGCGCCGTGCGCACAGCACCGGCCCGAAGATTTCCTCGCCCCACAGGCGGCTGCTCACCGGCACATCCACATACAGCGTCGGGCTGACGAACCAGCCATCGCGGTCCAGCGCCTTGCCGCCGGCCAGGCACTTCAGGCCCTCTTCGCGGGCGGTGGCGAAATAGCCGGCAACCTTGAGCCATTGCGCCTGGCTGGTCAGCGGCCCCATGTCCACTTCTTCAGCCAGCGGGTTGCCCACGCGCAAGGCCTGCAGCGCCGCCTGCAAACGCGGCAGCAGCGCGTCGGCGATGCCTTCCTGCACCAGCAGGCGCGAGGTGGCCGAGCACATCTGCCCGGCGTTCCAGGTGATGCCGGCGACAATCCATTCCACCGCCTGGTCGACATCGCAATCGTTGAACACCACGATCGCCGACTTGCCGCCCAGCTCCAGCGTCACTGGTCTGCACTGGGCCGCGGCGGCGCGCATCACCTGGCTGCCGACACCGTTGCTGCCGGTGAACGACAGCTTGTCCAGGCCGTTGTGGCCGCTCAGCGCGGCGCCGGTCTCGGCCTTGCCGTTGACGATGTTCAGCACGCCGGCCGGCAGGCCCAGCACCTCGGCGATCTGGCCATAGGCCTGCTCGATCAGCGGGGTGACTTCGGAGGGCTTGAGCACCACGGTGCAGCCGGCTGCGAGGGCCGGGGCGAGCTTCCAGGCGCTGGTCACCAGCGGGAAGTTCCACGGCACGATCAGGCCGACCACGCCCACCGGCTCCAGACGGGTGCGGGCGGAGAAGCCCGGCGCGGCCAGGGGCACGTCGCGGTTCTTCGCCGGCAGTTGCTCGGCCAGGTCGGCGTAGTAGGCGAAGGTGGCGATGGCGTCGTCCAGGTCGATCTCGGCCTCGTGGCGCGGCTTGCCGTTGTTGCGCATCTGCAGGGCGATCAGTTCGTCGCGGCGCTGGCCCAGCTGTGCGGCGAAGCCGCGCAGGTAGGTGGCGCGCTCGGCGGCGCTGACTGTCTTCCAGGAGGTCAGGGCACGACGCGCGGCGGCCACGGCCTGGTCGACCTGGGCGCTGCTGGCGGCCATCAGTTCGGCGAACGGCTGGCCGTCGGACGGGTTGTGGACAACGATGCAGTCGCTGCCTTGGCCTTCGACCCAGCGGCCGTCGATGTAGTGAGGTGTGGTCATGGTCGGATTCCAGTCAGGCCATTTCGGCGGTGGTCACGGGCTTTACGGGCGTGCTTTTGCAGCGCACCCAGCGCGGGCCTTGTGGGCCATACACGCCAGCGGGTTCGGGGAACAAGTTGAGCAGGGTCAGGTACAGCACGGCGGCGATGCCGAGGGTCACCGGCAGGCTCAGGTCGATACCGCCGGCGAGTGTGCCCAGCGGGCCGACGAACTGCCCCGGCAGGTTGACGAAGCACAGGCCGACGACCGCGCTGGGGATCCACGCGCCCATGCCACGCCAGTTCCAACCGTGGTCGAACCAGTAGTGGCCGCCTTGCTGGCCACGGGTGAATACCTGCAGGTCGTCGGCATGGTAGAAGCCGCGGCGGGTGATCAGGCCGAGGATCATGATCACCATCCAGGGGCTTGTGCAGGTGATGATCAGCACGGCGAAGGTCGACACGCTCTGCACCAGGTTGAAGGTGAAACGGCCGACGAAGATGAAACCGATGGCCAGCACGCCGATCAGCAAGGTGGCGGCGGCGCGGCTGAGCAGGCGCGGGAACACGCTGGACATGTCCAGGCCGGTACCGTACAGCGCCGTGGTGCCGGTGGACATGCCGCCGATCACCGCGATCAGGCACACCGGCAGGAAGAACCAGCCCGGCGAGATCGCCAGCAGCCCGCCGACGTAGTTGTTGGCGGCGATGTAGTCCGGTGCCTGGCTGGCCACCAGGGTGGCGGTGCACAGGCCGAACAGGAACGGGATCAGTGTGGCCGCCTGGGCGAGGATCACTGCCAGCATGATGCGTGACTTGGGCGTTTCGCGTGGGATGTAGCGCGACCAGTCGCCGAGGAACGCGCCGAACGACACCGGGTTGCTCATGGCCAGGATCGCCGCGCCAACGAACGCCGCCCAGAAGCCAGCCTGGCCGAGATTGACGCTGCCGGCGTAGCCCGCGTCGAACGGCCCGGCGAAGGCGAAGATGCCCAGCAGGAACAGCAGGCTCGAGGCCCACACCGCGATCTTGTTGACCCACAGCATGAAGCGGAAGCCAAAGATGCACACCACCAGCACCAGCACCGCGAACAGGCCGTAGGCCAGGCCCAGGGTCAGGTCGGTTTCCGGCAGGCCGACCAGGCGCTTGGCGCCGCCGACCAGGGCATCGCCCGAGCTCCACACCGACAGCGAGAAGAACGCCACGGCGGTCAGCAGCGACAGGAACGAGCCGACGATGCGCCCGTGCACGCCGAAGTGCGCGCCGGACGACACTGCGTTGTTGGTGCCGTTGAGCGCGCCGAACAGGCCCATGGGCGCGAGGATCAGCGCACCGACGCCGACGCCGAGCAGGATCGCCCAGACCCCGGCCTGGAACGACAGCCCGAACAGCACCGGGAAGCTGCCCAGCACGGCGGTGGCGAAGGTGTTGGCGCCGCCGAAGATCAGGCGGAACAGGTCCAGCGGGGCGGCGTCGCGTTGATCGTCGGGGATCTGTTCGACGCCATTGGTCTCGATACCGGTCGAGTGGCTCATGGTGGTGCTCCAGCGCGAATGTTGTCGGCCGTCGGGCGGCCTTGTTGTGGATGCGATGGCAGTGCGGCAGGGCCGCTTGAAAGGAGATCAGGCCGGCGAGATGACCGACAGGTGCTCGTGACAGGCCAGCCAGCGTTCGTCTTGCCGGCGGAAGACGATGGTCTCGCGTTCGTTCAGGTCGAGGATTTCGCCAGCGACGCGCAGGCGCGTGGCCACATCGTGCATGAAGATCGCCACATCGCCCTGCAAGCTCACCTGCGCGTTGCTCGACTCACAGCCGAGCACGGCGAATCCGTCCGCCTGCCAGCTCGCCCAGAGATCTTCATAGGCGCGGCGAGACAGCAGCGGTTGCGGCACGGTGTGGAAAAGGAAGGTGGCGTCTTCGCTGAAGCAGGCGAAGTAGCGGGCGGTGTCGTTGCTGGCGAAGGCGGCGACGAGGTCGGCGGCGGCCTGCCGTACCTGGAGTGTCTGGTCCACGGGAGTGGCCTCACGGTTTATTGTGATTGTTGGTGAAGCGATTCTGGTGGGGGCAGGCGGGGGGAAAAATCGCTGCGGGCAAATAATCAGTTCAGAAATTTGTGAAGTGTTATGGGCTGCTCCCAAAACACTGTCCCGTTCAGATTCCTGCGATCCCTGTGGGAACGGGCTTGCCCCGCGACAGCGATATCGAACCGTGTGTCGTTCTTCATATGGAACTCTGAGGGTTCATCCATGGACCTACCGGCCCATGCCTCCATGCCTCTACCTTTGGGCTCGTTGCCCGCTTGGCCAAAGGCCGCTCGGGCTGCCTCGACATTTGTCGATTTCCCAAGGTCACCGACTGACGGTCGTCCCGATCAGCCGGTGTTGCCTAATCTCATAATCCCCACTGTGGACTTGTGGGTCGCGGTCCCTCCGCATTGGCCAGGATGGCCTGTTCTCCAAACCAACGAGGAGAGAACGATGAGCAATTTCGCGCAAGCCGCCAACTTCGAAGGTCAGGCCCCACGCATCGACCCCGATAACGCCACGATGCTGCTGATCGATCACCAGAGCGGTCTGTTCCAGACGGTCAAGGACATGCCCATGACCGAACTGCGGGCAAACGCCATCACCCTGGCCAAGATCGCCAGCCTGGCGAAGATCCCCGTCATCACCACCGCATCGGTGCCGCAAGGTCCCAACGGCCCGCTGATTCCGGAAATCCATGAGGCCGCGCCGCACGCGAAGTACGTGGCTCGCAAAGGCGAGATCAACGCCTGGGACAACCCTGAGTTCGTCGCCGCGGTGAAGGCTACCGGGCGCAAGCAACTGATCATCGCCGGGACCATCACCAGCGTGTGCATGGCCTTCCCCAGCATCAGTGCGGTGGCCGCCGGCTACCAGGTATTCGCGGTCATCGATGCGTCAGGCACCTACTCCAAGATGGCCCAGGAAGTGACCCTGGCGCGGGTGGTGCAGGCCGGCGTGGTGCCGATGGACACCGCCGCCGTCTGCTCGGAAGTGCAGCGTACCTGGAACCGCCCGGACGCCGCCCAGTGGGCCGAGGCCTACAGTTCGGTGTTCCCGCATTACCAACTGCTGATCGAGAGCTACATGAAGGCTCAGGCCGTCGTCACCCAGAATGAGCAACTGGACTCGCAGCGCAGCTGAACCACGCCTTTCAATCCACGCAAGGAGAAGCATCATGGCATTCCAATACAAGCGTCTGGACAAGAACGACGCCGCGGTATTGCTGGTCGACCACCAGACCGGGCTGCTGTCGCTGGTGCGCGACATCGACCCGGACCGGTTCAAGAACAACGTATTGGCACTGGCGGACCTGGCCAAGTACTTCAAGCTGCCGACCATCCTCACCACCAGCTTCGAGACCGGTCCCAATGGCCCGCTGGTGCCCGAGCTCAAGGAGCAGTTCCCCGACGCGCCCTATATCGCTCGCCCAGGCAACATCAACGCCTGGGACAACGAGGATTTCGTCAAGGCGGTGAAGGCCACCGGCAAGAAACAGCTGATCATCGCCGGTGTGGTCACCGAGGTGTGCGTGGCCTTCCCGGCGCTGTCGGCGCTGGAAGAGGGCTTTGACGTGTTCGTGGTCACCGACGCATCGGGCACCTTCAACGAATTGACCCGCGACTCGGCCTGGCGTCGCATGGAGGCCGCCGGCGCGCAGCTGATGACCTGGTTCGGCGTGGCCTGCGAGCTGCACCGCGACTGGCGCAACGACATCGAAGGATTGGGCACGTTGTTCTCCAACCACATTCCCGACTACCGTAACCTGATGACCAGCTACAGCAAGCTGGCCAAGTGACGGTGTGTCCGGGCCCCGGTGCGGGGGCCCGGACCCGCCTTGTCGGTTACGAGGTAATGGATGGCTCCACTGATTGCCTATTTCAGGCTTGCCCTGCGCCCCGGGCGCGATGTGTTGCTGTTCGCGCTGCGTACAGTGGTGGCGGGCCTGCTGTGTCTCTACCTGGCGTTCTTGTTCGACCTGGAACAACCGAAATGGGCGCTGATGACGGTGATCATCATCAGCCTGCCGCTGGCCGGCATGACCCTCAAGCGCAGCCTCGCGCAGGTGCTCGGCACCGTGGTCGGCGCGGCGGTGGCCGTGCTGCTGATGGCGTTGTTCGCACAGATGCCATACACCCTGGTGGTCAGCCTGGCGCTGTGGCTGGGGCT
The DNA here is from genome assembly GCF_054788395.1 of Pseudomonas sp. microsymbiont 2. Taxonomy (NCBI): domain Bacteria; kingdom Pseudomonadati; phylum Pseudomonadota; class Gammaproteobacteria; order Pseudomonadales; family Pseudomonadaceae; genus Pseudomonas; species Pseudomonas sp. microsymbiont 2. The sequence goes on along the minus strand of NZ_CM139112.1, from coordinate 4,964,966 downwards.
GTGTACCGCCGGCGGCACCTTGCTGCGCTACACCGATTCCCATGCCTTCGTGCTCAGTGGCTTCACCGCGGTGGTGGTGGCCATGCTGGCCGTGCCCGAGCCCGAGGGCACCTTCATGCTGGCCGTCACGCGGGTTACCGAGACCTTGCTGGCGGTGGCCTGCGTGGCCGTGGTCAGCCTGCTGAGCGCCCGTCCCCAGGCCGTGGCCAATAGCTATTTCGCCAAAGTCGACAGCCTGCTGAAACTGATCGCCCAGCATGCCGCCGAGGTGATCCGCACCGAAGAGGACGAAGCCGCATTCGGTCAGCGTCAGGCCCGGTTGATCGCCGAGGTCAGCGCTCTGGAGGGGCTGCGTCGGCACCTGTATTTCGATGCCCCGCACCTGCGCAGCGGCGATGGGCTGGTGCAACTGTTCGCCAACCAGCTGGTGCTGCTGGTTTCGCGACTGCTGGTGCTGCGTCAGCAGCGTGAGCTGATCAAGGCCCACTGGCAGGGGCCGCTGCCAGCGGATATCCAGTTGCTGCGCGACGCCGAACTGGCGAGCCTGGATGCGCTGGCGCGTGACGGCATGGCACTCTCGGCAGCGGACCGCGAGGCCCTGCGCACCCTGCACAAGGGGTTCGATGACGCCGCCGACCGTGCCGAATTTCTCAACGAGCCACTGCCCCCGCACCTGCGTGCCCTGGCCTGGGCCTTGCGCTGGGAGCAGGCGCGCCTGCTGCAGCAACTGGACGAGCTGATCGAACTGAACGAGGCGATCCAGCAGGGCCGTCTGGCCAGTTGTCCCCAGCAGCAGGGGCGCGCCAGCGCCTTGCACCTGGACTGGCCGCTGGCGGCGATGAACGCCGTGCGCGCCTGCCTGGCCCTGTTGCTGATCGGCGGGCTGTGGATCGAGAGCGCCTGGGACGGCGCGCGCTCAGCGGTGATTCTCATGGGCGTGATGTGCTCGCTGATGGCGACCTTGCCCCGACCTCTGCTGGCCAGCCAGAACTACAACCGCGGGCTGTTGGTGGGCATGGGCTTGTCCGCGCTCTATCAGTTCGCCCTGCTGCCGCTGTTCACCGACTTCGAGATGCTTGCCCTGTGCCTGGCACCGTTGCTGTACCTGGCGGCGGTCGGCCTGGCCAACCCGATGACCGCGGGGATCGGCATGGGCATCGGTCTGATCAGCCTGCTGATGATCGGGCCGCAGAATATCGGGGCCTATCACAACAGCGATATCCAGTGGTTCGAGTTCGCCGGTGGCTACCTGGTGGCCGGGGTGCTGGCGATGGCCGTGTTCGCGCTGGTATTCCCGTTCAATGCGCAGAAACGCATCGTCCGATTGTTTCGCCAGACCCGTGAGGATGTGCGCCGCCAGGTGCTCGGGAGCGGTTCGCTGGCTGGGCAGTTCGCCTTCGAGAGCCTGCTGCTCGATCGCCTGTCGGCGCTGATCGGTCTGTTGCCGGCCGCCCCGGACATTACCTCGCGCGAGCGTGTCGAGTGCGCGCTGGTATGTCCGGCGCTGGCCATCGCCCTGGGCCAGGCGCGCGCCTTGTGCAACAGTGACCTGGCGTTGCCGTCGGCGACCCGGACACGCTTGCGGGAAAGCCTGCAGGGTGTCGCCGACTTCATCGGTGGCCAGGGAGCGGTGGCGCTCGATCCGCTGTTGCGGGAACTGGACGACCAGGCGCAGCTGCTCGATGCCCTGCATGGCGCGCCAGGGCAGATGGGGCCTGACGCCTTGCGCCGACTGTTCATCCTGCGGGTGGCGCTGGCGGTGGCCGGGCAGTTGCTGGCGCGTTATCGCCAGGTGCTGGAAGCTGAACGATCGCGGCTGTCGCCGGAGGTGGCCAATGCCCATTGATTTCGAGGTGGGCGGGGTCTACCTGCCGCCCATCGCCCAGGCGCTGCTGTTGGCGCTGCCGTTGTTTCTGCTGGTCGATGCCTTGTTGCGCCGGGTGGGCGTGCTGGCATTCGTCTGGCATCCGGCGCTGTTCCAGGGTGCCTTGTACACCGCGATTTGCGCGGCCTTGCTGTTGTGGATGGGAGTGAGTGCGTAGATGTCGTCGATCAAGCCGCTGTTATCGCGCAGCCTGACCCTGGCCATGCTGGTGGTGGCCATCGTGCTGGGTTGGCTGGCCTGGAGCCATTACACCCAGGCGCCCTGGACCCGTGACGCCCGGGTGCGGGCTGATGTGGTCACCCTGGCGGCGGAGGTCAGTGGTCGCATCGTCGCCTTGCCGGTGCGGGACAACCAGTTCGTGCACAAGGGCGACCTGTTGCTGCGCATCGACCCGGCGCGCTATGAGCTGGCGGTGCTGCATGCTCGGCGCGCGGTCGAGGTGGCCCGGGCCGCCCTGGGTCAGTCGCAGGCCAATATCGTCGCCAACCAGGCACTGCTCAGGCAACGGCGTAGCGAGGAACAGCGCCGCAGCAAGTTGCAGTCACTGTCGGCGATTTCCGCAGAAGAGTGGGAAAAGTCCAAGACCGAGGTGGCGGTGGCCCAGGCCGACCTGCTGCGCGAGCAGTCCAGCCTTGGCCTGGCACAAGCCAATGTGCAGCTGGCCGAGGCCACGCTGGAGCAGGCGCTGCTGGACCTGCAACGCACCGAGCTGCTGGCGCCGGTCAATGGTCATGTCACCAACCTGCTGACCCGCCAGGGCGACTTCGCGCAGCCGGGCGCCGCGTTGCTGGCGCTGGTGGACAGCGACTCGTTCCATGTCAGTGGCTACTTCGAAGAGACCAAGCTGCCACGTATCGCCATTGGCAGCCGTGCGCGCATCGTGCTGATGAATGGCCAGGCCTTGCAGGGCACGGTGGAGAGCATCGCCTACGCCATCACCGACCGTGAGAACCAGCCGGGCAATCGCCTGCTGGCCAACGTCAACCCGAACTACACCTGGGTCAAGCTGGCCCAACGCGTGCCGGTGCGCCTGCGCCTGGATCCCCAGGGCAGCGATGCTCCACCCTTGCGGGCCGGGACCACCGCCACTGTGACGATCCTCGAGGAATGACGGATGATGCAGCGGTGAGCCGTGGACGAGTGTTGCCGATGTTCGACCTGAACGACCTGTATCTCTATGCCAAGGTGGTGGAACACAGTGGCTTCGCTCCCGCCGGACGGATCCTCGGCCTGCCCAAGTCGCGCCTGAGCCGGCGGGTGGCCAAGCTCGAGGAGCGCCTGGGCGTGCGTCTGATCCAGCGCTCCACGCGGCAGTTCCAGGTCACCGAGGTGGGGCTGGAGTATTACCGTCATTGCCTGGGCATGCTCGAGCAGGCTGTCGCCGCCGAGGATGCCGTCGAGCGCAACCGCGCCGAGCCGCGTGGCATCGTGCGCCTGGCCAGCAGCACCGAGTTGCTTGACTCGCGGCTGGCGCCGATGCTGGCGAGCTTCATGGCGCAGTGCCCGGTGGTCGAGCTGCTGGTCAAGAGTTTCAATCGCCGGGTGGATGTGATCGGCGAGGGTTATGACCTGGTGCTTAGCGTGCAGCACCAGCGCCTGGAAAGCAGCGAACTGATCATGCGCCGGCTGGCGCCGAGCCGGCAGTGCCTGGTGGCCTCCCCGGGGCTGTTGGCCGAGCATGGCCAGCCTGCTTCGCCGGCGGCACTGGATGCCTTGCCGAGCCTGTGCTGGGGGGGCAACGTTCAGGATTACACCTGGGCCCTGATCGGGCCGCAGGGCGCCGAAGCCTCCGTGCGGTTTCGGCCTCGGGTGGTATCGGACGACCTGGCGGTGCTGCGCGAAGGCGCCCTGGCAGGAGTCGGCATGGTGTTGCTGCCGGAGGAGGCAGTCAGGGCCGACCTCGCCAGTGGACGCTTGCGCCATGTCCTCGAAGGCTGGGCCCCACGGGATGGCGAGGTGGTGGCCCTGTTTCCTTCCCGGCGCGGCTTGATGCCGGCTGTGCGCAAGCTGATCGACTTCCTGGCCGATGCCTTCGAGCAGGAACAGCAGGACGCTATGCCAGCTCGCGCTCGCTGAAGCTCGATGGGCGGGGCGGGCGTGCCGACCAGAGCGCCAGTGCCGCCGCCATCGCCGTCAGCAGCGCGCCGGCCCAGGGCGTGGCGGCCAGCGTCGCTTGGCTGATCACCACGCCACCGATGGCCGAACCCAGGCCGACGCCCAGGTGCATCGCCGACATGTTCAGGCTCATGCCGGCGGGGAAGGTGTCCGGTCCACGGCTGGCCAGATAGCTCTGCACCACCGGCGAGGTGGTCCAGCTCAGCCCGCCCCAGAGCATCATCGCCGGCAGGAACAGCCAGGGCGAGCCCGCGCTGAAGGGCAGTAGCAACAGGCTGGCGAGATACAGCAGCGGCGCGATCGCGATCGCCTTGCCTGCGCCAAGCCGATCGGCCATCCAGCCACCGACATAGCCGCCCGATACCCCCGCGATACCGAATATGGCGAACACCGCGGCCAGCCACTGTACCGGCACATCGGCGACCAGTTGCGCATAGGGGGCCAGGTAGGCGAATACCGTGAAATGCCCGGCGATCATCAGCAGCGATACGGCCTGTGCGGCTACCAGGCGCCCGTCACGCAGATGGCGCAGGTAGCTGCCCAGCGCCACGCGTTCGCTGCTTTGCAGCTGTGGCAGCCCGCGCCAGGCCAGCAGCAACACCGCCATGGCCAGCCCGCTCAGCCCGATGAAGACCCCACGCCAGCCTGCCATGTCGCACAGCAGCATGCCGGCCGGAACCCCCAGCACCAGCGAACTGCAGATACCCATGAAGATCACCCCGATGGCCCGGCCACGCAGGGCCTCGGGAACCATGCGCGTGGCCATCAGCGTGCAGGTCAGGCAGGTGAGGGCGCTGGTCGCCGCCATGCCGATACGGGCGATCAGCAGCGCCGTGTAGCCCGGCGCCAGTGCCGCCGCGAGGTTGCACAGGGCGAACAGTGCCAGCGTGGCGCACAGCAGGCGACGCAGCGGCAAGCGTGTGGTGAGCAGGGGCGAGAAGGGCGCGGCAAGGGCGAAGCTCAGGGAGAAGACCGTGGTCAGTTGCCCGGCGATGCCCAGGGGGACGTCAAGGCCGTCGGCCAGTGCCGGCAGGATGCCGACGGTGATGTTTTCCGCCATGCCCGTGACGAACGTCGCCAGGGCCAGCAGCCAGATACGCGGGCTCATGTGTTGCCTCCGATAAACGGGCCGGCCAAGGTCCGGACCCATTCGTCCCGACGGTTGACCGGCAGTGGTCAGGTCCATCGGGTTTCGAGGCAGTGCTTCGGTTATCCCGGTTCAAGCAGGGGAGAGTGTAGAGGGTTACGCGGAGGCGGTGAAGCCTTGGAAAAGCGAAGCCTGTGGGAGCGTGTGTATCCGGGCTACTTCAACCCGGTCTCGATGAATACGATCTCGTGGTCACTGGCATTGATTGCATTGTGCTGGATTCCCGCCTGACGGAATTTGTGTCGTGGGGTAGCTTTTCCCCGCGCAAACGCATCGCGGGGCAAGCCCGCTCCCACAGATCCTCAATCGAGTCAGGGGGAGCGGGCTTGCCCCGCGATGGGGGACGCCGGCTTGCGCTTAGACGTTGAAGCGGAAGTGCATCACGTCACCGTCCTTGACGATGTAGTCCTTGCCTTCCAGGCGCCATTTGCCGGCTTCCTTGGCACCGCCTTCGCCCTTGAACTGGATGAAGTCATCGTAGGCCACCACTTCGGCGCGGATGAAGCCTTTCTCGAAGTCGGTGTGGATCACGCCCGCAGCCTGTGGCGCGGTGGCGCCGACGCGCACGGTCCAGGCGCGGACTTCCTGCACGCCGGCAGTGAAGTAGGTCTGTAGGTTGAGCAGCTCGTAGCCGGCGCGGATCACGCGGTTCAGGCCTGGCTCTTCCAGGCCCAGGGCCTCGAGGAACATGTCCTTCTCTTCGCCGTCGTCCAGCTCGGCGATCTCGGCTTCGATCTTGTTGCACACCGGCACCACCACCGCGCCTTCTTCTTCGGCGATGGCCTTGACCACGTCCAGGTGCGGGTTATCTTCGAAGCCATCTTCGGCAACGTTGGCGATGTACATCACCGGCTTGCTGGTCAGCAGGTGGAAGCCACGGATGACTGCTTTTTCGTCGTCAGCCATGTTCTTCATCAGGCTGCGTGCCGGCTTGCCTTCGGTGAAGTGCGGAATCAGTTTTTCCAGGATGGCCTTCTGCGCCAGGGCATCCTTGTCGCCGCCCTTGGCGTTGCGGGCGACCTTCTGCAGTTGCTTCTCGCAGCTGTCGAGGTCGGCGAAGATCAGTTCCAGGTCGATGATCTCGATGTCGCGCTTGGGGTCGACGCTGTTGGAAACGTGGATCACGTTCTCGTCTTCGAAGCAGCGCACCACATGGGCGATCGCGTCGGTCTCGCGAATGTTGGCGAGGAACTTGTTGCCCAGGCCTTCACCCTTGGAGGCACCAGCCACCAGGCCGGCGATGTCGACGAACTCCATGGTGGTCGGCAGGATGCGGTTGGGTTTGACGATCTCGGCCAGCGCGGCCAGGCGCGCGTCGGGCATCGGCACGATGCCGCTGTTCGGCTCGATGGTGCAGAAGGGGAAGTTCTCCGCCGCGATGCCGGACTTGGTCAGGGCGTTGAACAGGGTGGACTTGCCGACGTTGGGCAGGCCGACGATGCCGCAATTGAAACCCATGGATATTCCCCTTTCTTGAATGTCAGGCCTTCTGGCTGTGCAGCTCGCGCATGGCCTTGGCGAAGTCGCCGGCCAGCACGTCGGGCATCACGCCGAGGGCAAAATCGATGCTGGCGTCGAGCTTCTCCTGCTCGGCGCGCGGCGCGCGGCCCAGGACGAAGTTGGAGACCAGTTTGGCGTCGCCCGGGTGGCCAATGCCAAGCCGCAGGCGGTGGAAGTCGTTCTGGTTGCCGAGCTGCGCGATGATGTCGCGCAGGCCGTTGTGCCCGCCATGGCCGCCGCCCTTCTTGAGCTTGGCGACGCCGGGAGGCAGGTCGAGTTCGTCGTGGGCCACCAAGATCGCTTCCGGCTTGATGCGGAAGAAATTCGCCAGGGCCGCCACGGACTGGCCGCTACGGTTCATGTAGGTGGTGGGGATCAACAGGCGAACATCGTTGCCCTGATGGCTGAACTTAGCCGTCAGGCCGAAATACTTTTTGTCAGCGGACAGCGAGACGCGCTGGGCGCTGGCGAGGCGTTCAACGAAAAGAGCCCCTGCGTTATGCCGGGTCTGTTCGTATTCGGGGCCGGGGTTACCCAGGCCGACGATCAACTGGATGGCGGTCACGTCAGGGGCTCTTCCTTGGAGTTGGTGGGTTACGGTGCGCGCGGCACTGTAACCCGATCAACGCCGGCGTGCGAGTGGATTACTCGGCAGCGCCTTCAGCAGCGTCAGCGGCTACGCGCGGGGCGTGGACGTTGGCGACAGCTTTGTCATCACCGTGGGCCAGAGCGACGAACTCTACGCCTTTCGGAGCTTTCAGGTCCGACAGGTGGATGATGGTGCCGATTTCGGCCTTGGACAGGTCGACTTCGATGAACTCAGGCAGGTCCTTGGCTTCGCAGGACACTTCGATCTCGGAAACGACGTGCGAGATCTCGCCGCCTTTCTTGACCGGGGCTTCTTCACCGACGAAGTGAACTGGAACCTTGGCGGTCAGCTTCTGGCCAGCAACGACGCGAACGAAGTCGGCGTGCATGATGAAGCCTTTGGCCGGGTGACGTTGCATGGCCTTGACCACGACGTTCTGCTTGGCGCCATCGACGTTCAGCTCGATAACGTGGCTGAAGGCAGCTTCGTTTTCGAACAGCTTGGCGATTTCCTTGGCCAGGATGGTCAGGGATTGGGCTTCTTTATCGCCACCGTAGACAACGGCAGGGATGTTGGCGGAGTGACGCAGGCGGCGGCTCGCACCTTTCCCCAGGTCAGTACGCGCTTGGGCGTTCAGGATGAAGTCAGTCATTTTGTTTCTCCAAATTAGCCTCCCGCAAGGCGTTTGCGACCAGCGCCAGGCGGGGATGGCAAAAAAGCCCCGCCCCAACAACCAGTGTTGGGGCGGGGCGCTTTTCGTCAGCGAGTGTTCCGCTTAGCGGAACATCGCGCTGATCGATTCTTCGTTGCTGATGCGGCGCACCGCTTCAGCGACAACCGGTGCGATATCCAGCTGGCGGATACGGTCACAGGCTTGAGCAGCGGCGGACAGCGGAACGGTGTTGGTCACCACCAGCTCGTCCAGTACCGACTTCTCGATGTTCTCGATCGCACGGCCCGACAGCACAGGGTGCGTGCAGTAGGCATAGACCTTGGCGGCACCGTGTTCTTTCAGGGCCTTGGCCGCGTGGCACAGGGTGCCGGCGGTGTCGACCATGTCGTCTACCAGGATGCAAGTGCGTCCCTCGACGTCGCCGATGATGTGCATCACCTCGGAGTGGTTAGCTTTCTCGCGGCGCTTGTCGATGATCCCGAGATCGACGCCCAGGGACTTGGCGACGGCGCGAGCGCGCACCACACCACCGATGTCCGGGGAAACGATCATCAGGTTCTCGAAACGCTGGTCCTCGATGTCGTCGACCAGCACGGGCGAGCCGTAGATGTTGTCGACGGGGATATCGAAGAAGCCCTGGATCTGGTCAGCGTGCAGGTCGACGGTGAGTACACGGTCGATACCCACGACAGTGAGCATGTCAGCGACGACTTTGGCGCTGATGGCTACACGTGCCGAACGCGGACGGCGGTCCTGGCGGGCGTATCCGAAGTAGGGAATCACGGCGGTGATTCGCGACGCTGAGGAGCGGCGGAAGGCATCGGCCATCACTACCAGTTCCATCAGGTTGTCGTTGGTTGGAGCACAGGTGGGCTGAATGATGAAGACGTCTTTACCGCGGACATTTTCATTGATTTCAGCACTGATCTCGCCGTCGGAGAACTTACCGACAGACACGTCACCCAGTGGAATATGCAGCTGACGTACGACACGCCGAGCCAGATCGGGGTTGGCATTCCCCGTGAAGACCATCATCTTGGACACGCGCAGTACCTGGAGGCTGAGGGTAACCTGGATGAGTATAAGAAATGGCAGGGGCGGCTGGATTCGAACCAACGCATGGCAGGATCAAAACCTGCTGCCTTACCGCTTGGCGACGCCCCTGTATCTGTTGCTGCGAGCTCTTATGAACTCGACTTCTTGATCAGACTTTGCAGCTTGCGATGCAACATCGAAACGTTGCTTCCTTTCGCCACAAACCCTGTTTGGGTCTCTGAAAGAAGGGCCAGAACTCTATCAGCTTCGGCTTTGCTTGGGAAGGCCCCAAACACACAACTTCCAGTTCCGGTCATTCGAGCTTCGGTGAATTTACCCAGTGAAATCAGCGCATTGCGAACTTCTGGATAACGTTGCTCTACTACCGGTTGGCAGTCATTTCGACTGTTTCCCTCGGGAACGGGGCGCATCTTAAGGGGGAGGGAATCACGTGTCAACTCCGGATGCGAAAAAATTTCCGCTGTGCTGACAGACACTTGCGGCACCAGCACGACGTACCAGGGTTCCTCGGGATCGACCGGGGTAAGTTGTTCGCCAACACCCTGGGCGAACGCCGCGTGGCCGCGCACGAATACCGGCACATCGGCACCGAGCGCGAGGCCCAGCACGGCCAGGCGATCTTCGTCCCAATCGAGTTGCCACAGGTGGGCGAGTGCCAGCAGGGTGGTCGCCGCGTCGGAGCTGCCGCCGCCGATGCCGCCGCCCATGGGCAGTACCTTGTGCAGCCAGATGTCGGCGCCCAGGGTGGTGCCGGACCGTTCCTGGAGCATGCGCGCGGCACGCACGATCAGGTTGCTGTCGTGGGGGACGTCGGCGATCTCGTTGTGCAGGCGTATCACGCCGTCCTCGCGTAGCGCGAAGCCCAGTTCATCGCCGTGGTCGAGGAACTGGAACACGGTTTCCAGCTCGTGATAACCGTCGGCGCGGCGGCCGGTGATGTGCAACCACAGGTTGAGCTTGGCCGGGGCGGGCAGTGTGAGCTTTGCCATCGAATCAGTGCCCCAGCTGGCGAGGTTGCCAGTCCTTGACCACCAGGGTCACGTCGATGTTCTCGCCGTGCAGCTTCAGGCGCTCGGGCAGCCAGTAGCCGTTCTGTTCTATATAGCTGAGGTATTGGACCTTCCAGCCATCCTGGTCGAGGCTGGCCAGGCGGCTGTCGCCATCGAGGGTCAGCTGGCTCTTGCTGTCCGGGGCGGGCAGGCCGCGCACCCACCAGACCAGGTGGGACACCGGCAGGCGCCAACCCAGCTGTTCTTCCAGCAGGGTCTCGGGGTTCTCGGCCTCATAGCGGCCCTGGTTGGCCACTTCCAGCACCACACCGCCGGGGCGTCCGGTCAGGCGTGCCGCGCCGCGGCCCAGCGGGCCGGCCAGGCGGATGTCGTAGTAGTCCTGGCGCTGCAGCCAGAACAGCGTGCCGCTGCCGGAGTCGCGTGGGGCGCGGATGCCGACCTTGCCGCTGATCTGCCAGCCGTCGAGGTTGCCCAGTTGCTGCTTGTGCTCGCGCCACAGCTGTGGGCTGCCCTGGCCTTGCACGGCTTCCTTGCTGCCGAAACCGGCGCAGCCGGCGAGCAGGGCGATGAGGGTGAAGGTGATGCAATGACGCAGGAACATGGTTTACAGGCTCTCGGATCCGGTCAGGCGCAGCAGAGTCTTGCGCAGGATGGGGCTGTCGGCCTGGGCTTCGAAACCCTTGGCCCAGACTTGACGGGCTTCGCGGCGCTTGCCGTTGGCCCACAGGACTTCACCCAGGTGGGCGGCGACTTCATGGTCGGGGAAGCGCTCGAAGGCCAGGCGCAGCTGGCGCTCGGCCTCCTCGAGATTGCCCATGCGGTAGGCGATCCAGCCCAGGCTGTCGAGCACCGCCGGGTCGTCCGGGGTGAGCTGGTGGGCCTTATCGATCAGGGCTTTCGCCTCGGCGTAGCGGGTGGTGCGGTCGGCCAGGGTATAGCCCAGGGCGTTGAGGGCCATGGCGTTTTCCGGCTCGCGGACGAGAATGGCGCGCAGGTCTTTCTCCATCTGCGCCAGGTCGTTGCGCTTCTCGGCAAGCATGGCGCGGGTATAGAGCAGGTTGAGATCGTCCGGGTAGCGCTTGATCGCCTGCTCCAGTACCTGGCCGGCCTGGGCCTCCTTGCCGTTGTTGCCCAGGCTCTCGGCTTCGATCAGGTACAGCTGGATGGCGTAGTCGGGCTGCGCTTCGCGGGCTTCGGCGAGCAGGCGCGAGGCCTCGGCGGTGCGGCCATTGGCGATGAGGATGTCGGCCTGGCGCAATTGTGCTGGCAGATAGTCCGGGCCAGGGCCGACCAGGGCGTATTCGCGCAAGGCGGCGGCCGGCTGGCTGCGCTCTTCGCGGATGCGGCCGAGGTTGAGGTGGGCGGCGTCGACGTTGGCATCGCGCTCGACCAATTCCTGCAGGTAGCCCTCGGCTTCGTCCCAGTGCTTGGTTTCCAGGCATACCAGGGCCAGGGAATAGCGGATTTCGTCGTCTTCGGGGTACTGCTGCAGCAGGCTTTCGAACTCGGCCTTGGCATCGTCGATGCGGTCCTGTTCGACCAGGGTGCGCGCGTAGGTCAGGCGCAGGCGCTTGTCGTCGGGGTTGTCGCGGATCGCGCCGCGCAGCAGCGGCAGTGCCTCGGGGCCGCGGTCCAGCGCCTGCAGCAGGCGGGCGCGCAGCAGCACCGGGGCGATTTCACCGTTCTGCGGCGGGTGGCTTTCGAGCAGGTCGAGGGCCTGTTCGGGCTTGTCGTCCTGGTTGAGCAGCAGTGCCTTGCCGAAGATCAGCTGGCCGTTTTCGGGGTATTTCACCAGCAGGCGGTCGAAGCTTTGCATCAGGCCGTCGCGGGTGCCCTGGTCGGTTTCTGCCGCCGACAGGGCGAGGAAGTCGAAATGGGTGTCGCCCTGGCCCTGCAGTACTTTTTCCATGTAGACCATGGCGTCGTCGTAGCGTCCGGCGCGGGCCAGCTGGATGGCGGCGGCGCGCTGGGCGTCGAGGTCCTGCGGGGCGTTGCGGGCCCAGATCAGCGCGCTTTCCAGGGCGGGCTCGTCGGCGCCGAGGTATTCGGCGATGCGGTAGGCGCGCTCGGAGACGCCTGGGTCCTGGGTCTTCTCGGCCTGGTCGGTGTAGTTGGCCAGGGCGATGTCGAAGCGGTTGCGCTGGCCGGCCAGCTCGGCCACCAGCAGGCTGTACAGGGTGTCTTGCTTGAACGATCCGTACACCACGGGCTTTTCCGCGCTCTTGCTGGCGTCGGCGGCGGGCGACTGGGCGTCCGTCTTCTGCGGGGCCAGGCTCTGGCAGCCCTGGAGCAGGGCGAGGGCAAGCAGCAATGCGTAGGGTTTGTTCATAGGGGGCTTTGGAGGGCTAACCGGCGGTCGGAGCATGATGACACAAGCGCGGTGGCAAACCCACCTGCTAAGGTCGTGATGTGAAGCGGCGCTTCGCAGTATAGGGACAGTGCGCCGGGGCGGTGGTTCGCAACCACTCCACGGCATCCAGCTTTTGCCTTTGCCTTTGCCTTTGCCTTTCCGCGCGCGGTAGTTCAGGCAACGCAAAATGCGACTTCAGGAGGCCGAACGCAGGTCTTGCGGAGGGAGGTGACGGGCATGGATGCCCGTCAAGCGCTGCGCCCCAGGATGGGGCGTTCAGCGCGGTCCTCCCGGGAGCAAGACCGGAGTGAGGGGACCCCGGAGCGAAGCGTAGGGGCCGGATGAATGGAGCGAGGATTTTTTGGTTCCTTTTTGATCCTTCAAAAAGGGACCCGCCGTAAGGGCGGAAAGGTGACTACGCGTCGCCATCGCCAATGAATGAGCGTATAACTTTCAAAACTCACGCTCTGAAAGTCAAAGTCAAAGTCAAAGTCAAAGTCAAAGTCAAAGTCGGTCGGCGTGGGTTTCTACAGGTGCAAGCGCATTCATTTACGATGTCGACGCATAGTCACCTTTCCGCCCTTACGGCGGGTCACTTTTTGTCAAACGCGACAAAAAGTAACCAAAAAACGCTGCGCTCCATTCATCCGGCCCTCCGCTGCGCTCCGGGTCCCCTCACTCCGGCCTTGCTCCCGGGAGGACCGCGCTGAACGGCCCATCCTGGGCCGCAGCGCTTGACGGGCATCCATGCCCGTCACCTCCCTCCGCAAGGCCTGCGTTCGGCCTCCTGAAGTCGCGAAGTTACGGGCGGCGCCTGGACTGGCGCAGCTGTCGCTAGCTGGGTATGGCGCTAGACTCCTGATCGGCAACGGCAACGGCAACGGCAACGGCAACGGCAACGGCAACGGCAACGGCAACGGCAACGGCAACGGCGGGGAGGGGGAAGGTGCGGGCCGATAGACCGGCCTCATCAGCACAATAGCGAACGGTGGTTGTTCTAAAACCTGCGAAGTAGGACAATTATCGGCTTCACGTCCCAACCAGCGACCTTGCATGGCCTTTCTTGCACTTGGTATCAACCATAAGACTGCCTCGGTAGACGTACGCGAGCGCGTGGCGTTTACTCCAGAGCAGCTGGTCGACGCCCTGCAGCAGCTGTGCCGACTGACCGCCAGCCGCGAGGCTGCGATCCTGTCGACCTGCAACCGCAGCGAACTCTATATCGAACAGGACCACCTCGCCGCCGATGCCGTGCTGCAGTGGCTGGCCGACTATCACCAGCTGAGCCTCGAGGAGCTGCGTGCCAGCGCTTACATCCACGAGGATCACGACGCGGTCAGGCACATGATGCGCGTGGCCTCGGGCCTGGATTCGCTGGTGCTCGGCGAGCCGCAGATCCTCGGCCAGATGAAATCGGCCTACGCGGTGGCCCGCGAAGCCGGCACCGTCGGGCCGCTGCTCGGGCGCCTGTTCCAGGCCACCTTCAGCGCCGCCAAGCAAGTACGCACCGACACCGCCATCGGCGAGAACCCAGTGTCGGTGGCGTTCGCCGCGGTGAGCCTGGCCAGGCAGATCTTCTCCGACCTGGGCCGCAGCCAGGCGCTGCTGATCGGCGCCGGCGAGACCATCACCCTGGTCGCTCGCCATCTGCACGAGCAGGGCGTGCGCCGTATCGTCGTGGCCAACCGTACCCTGGAGCGCGCCAGCATCCTTGCCGAGCAGTTCGGCGCCCATGCCGTGCTGCTCTCGGACATTCCGCAAGAGCTGGCCAACAGCGACATCGTCATCAGCTCCACCGCCAGCCAGCTGCCGATCCTCGGCAAGGGCGCGGTGGAAAGCGCGCTGAAGCAGCGCCGGCACAAACCGATCTTCATGGTCGACATCGCCGTGCCGCGCGACATCGAGTCGCAGGTCGGCGAGCTGGACGACGTCTACCTCTATACCGTCGACGACCTGCATGAAGTGGTCGCGGAAAACCTCAAGAGCCGCCAGGGCGCGGCCCAGGCCGCCGAGGAGCTGGTTTCGGCCGGCGCTGACGACTTCATGGTGCGCCTGCGCGAGCTGGCGGCGGTGGACGTGCTCAAGGCCTACCGGCAGCAGAGCGAACGGCTGCGCGACGAAGAACTGCAGAAAGCCCAGCGCCTGCTGGCCAACGGCGGCAATCCCGAAGACGTGCTGCTGCAGCTGGCGAGGGGCCTGACCAACAAACTCCTGCATGCACCCAGCGTGCAACTGAAAAAGCTCTCTGCCGAAGGCCGCCTCGATGCGCTGGCCATGGCCCAGGAACTCTTCGCCCTCCACGAGGGCTCGACGGACAAGACCCCGCAATGAAAGCGTCGCTGCTGAACAAACTGGACACGCTCCAGGACCGCTTCGAGGAACTCACCGCGCTGCTCGGTGACGCCGAAGTCATTTCCGACCAGACCCGTTTTCGTGCTTACTCCCGCGAGTACGCCGAGGTCGAGCCGGTGATCGGCGCCTATAAAGAGTGGCGCAAGGTCCAGGACGACCTCGAGGGCGCCCAGGCGCTGCTCAAGGACGCCGACCCGGACCTGCGTGAAATGGCCGTGGAGGAAGTGCGCGAAGCCAAGGAGCAGCTGGTCGGGCTGGAGTCGCAGCTGCAACGCATGCTGCTGCCCAAGGACCCCAACGATGGGCGCAACGTGTTCCTGGAAATCCGCGCCGGCACCGGTGGCGACGAAGCGGCGATCTTCTCCGGCGACCTGTTCCGCATGTATTCGCGCTATGCCGAAAAACGCGGCTGGCGCCTGGAAATTCTTTCCGAGAACGAAGGCGAGCACGGCGGCTACAAGGAGATCATCGCCCGGGTCGAAGGCGACAGCGTCTACGGCAAGCTGAAATTCGAGTCCGGCGCGCACCGCGTGCAGCGCGTGCCCGAGACCGAGTCCCAGGGGCGCATCCACACCTCGGCCTGCACCGTGGCGGTGCTGCCCGAGCCCGACGAGCAGGTGGCCATCGAGATCAACCCGGCCGACCTGCGCGTGGACACTTACCGCGCCTCCGGCGCTGGCGGCCAGCACGTCAACAAGACCGACTCGGCGATCCGTATCACCCACTTGCCCACCGGTATCGTGGTCGAGTGCCAGGAAGAGCGCTCCCAGCACAAGAACCGTGCCCGCGCCATGTCCTGGCTGTCGGCCAAGCTCAACGACATGCAGACCAGCGCCGCGCAGAACGCCATCGCCAGCGAGCGCAAGCTGCTGGTGGGCTCGGGCGATCGCTCCGAGCGTATCCGCACCTACAACTATCCACAGGGCCGGGTCACCGACCACCGTATCAACCTCACCCTCTACTCCCTGGACGACATTCTCGCCGGCGGCGTGGAAGCCGTGATCGAGCCGCTGCTGGCCGAATACCAGGCCGATCAGCTGGCCGCCCTGGGGGATTGAATGACCATCATCGCCAGCCTGCTGCGCAACGCGCAGCTGCCGGAGTCACCGACCGAGCGCCTGGACGCCGAGCTGCTGCTGGCTGCCGCCCTGGGCAAGTCGCGCAGCTACCTGCACACCTGGCCCGAGCGCATCGTCAGCAGCGAGGCGGCCGAGACCTTCGCCGGCTACCTCGAGCGCCGTCGCGCCGGCGAACCGGTGGCCTACATTCTGGGCCAGCAGGGGTTCTGGAAGCTCGACCTGGAGGTCGCGCCGCACACGTTGATCCCGCGCCCGGATACCGAACTGCTGGTGGAAACCGCCCTTGAGCGGATGTCGCCGAAACCGGCGCGGGTGCTCGACCTGGGGACCGGCACGGGGGCCATCGCCTTGGCCCTGGCCAGCGAATGTCCGGGATGGCAGGTGACGGCGGTGGACCGTGTCGAGGAGGCCGTGGCACTGGCCGAGCGCAATCGCCAGCGTCTAGGGCTGGGCAACGTCCAGGTGCGCGTCAGCCACTGGTATGACGCCCTTGGCGGCGAGCGGTTCGACATGATCCTGAGCAACCCCCCCTACATCCGCGCGCAAGACCCGCACCTGGTGGCCGGGGATGTGCGTTTTGAACCCAGTAGCGCCCTGGTGGCGGGCGAAGACGGCCTGGACGACCTGCGGGTGATCGTCGCCCAGGCGCCGCAATACCTGCTGCCCGGTGGCTGGCTGCTGCTCGAGCATGGTTACGACCAGGCCAGTGCAGTGCGTGAGCTGCTGGCTTCGAGCGGTTTCACCGACGTTGCCAGCCGCCTCGACCTGGGTGGCCATGAGCGCATCAGCTTGGGGCGCCTGCCATGCTGACCGACCAGGAGCTGTTGCGTTACAGCCGGCAGATCCTGCTGTCGCAGGTGGATATCGACGGCCAGCTGCGCCTCAAGCACGGCAAGGCGCTGGTGGTCGGCGTGGGCGGGCTCGGCTCGCCGGTGGCGCTGTATCTGGGCGCGGCGGGTGTCGGCGAGCTGCATCTGGCGGACTTCGATACCGTCGACCTGACCAATCTGCAACGCCAGATAATCCATGACAGCGACAGCGTCGGCATGAGCAAGGTGGATTCGGCCATCAAGCGCCTGCGGGCGATCAATCCC
This sequence comes from Pseudomonas sp. microsymbiont 2, assembly GCF_054788395.1. Classification (NCBI taxonomy): domain Bacteria; kingdom Pseudomonadati; phylum Pseudomonadota; class Gammaproteobacteria; order Pseudomonadales; family Pseudomonadaceae; genus Pseudomonas; species Pseudomonas sp. microsymbiont 2. The sequence continues at coordinate 4,948,116 of NZ_CM139112.1, read as the reverse complement.
GAGATCACCCTGGTCGCCCACCGCCAGGCCCTCGACGAGGACTCGCTGGCCGCTGCCGTGGCGGCGGTCGACGTGGTGCTCGACTGCTCCGATAACTTCACCACCCGCGAAGCGGTCAATGCTGCCTGCGTCGTTGCCGGCAAGCCGCTGGTCAGTGGCGCGGCGATCCGCCTGGAAGGGCAGCTGTCGGTATTCGACACGCGACGCGACAGCAGCCCTTGCTACCACTGCCTCTATGGTCATGGCAGCGACGCCGAGCTGACCTGCAGCGAGGCCGGCGTGATCGGCCCGCTGGTAGGGCTGGTGGGCAGCCTGCAGGCACTGGAGGCGTTGAAGCTGCTGGCAGGCTTCGGCGAGCCGCTGGTGGGCCGGTTGCTGTTGATCGATGCCCTCGGCACGCGCATGCGTGAACTGCGGGTCAAGCGCGACCCGGCCTGCGCCGTGTGTGCCAGCCGCCATGGCTGATCGCGCGGCGCCGGTCGGCGTGATGGACTCGGGGGTCGGCGGCTTGTCGGTACTTGCCGAGATCCAGCGGCTGCTGCCCAACGAATCGCTACTGTATGTGGCCGACAGCGGCCATGTGCCCTATGGCGAGAAGTCCCCGGACTACATCCGCCAACGCCTGCGCCATATCGCCGCGTTCTTCCACGAGCAAGGTGCCAAGGCCATGGTCCTGGCTTGCAACACTGCTACCGTGGCCGCCGTGGCCGATCTGCGCGAGCTGTATCCCGACTGGCCCCTGGTGGGCATGGAACCGGCGGTAAAACCGGCGGCGGCGGCGACCCGTTCGGGCGTGGTCGGGGTGCTGGCTACCACCGGCACGCTGCAGAGTGCCAAATTCGCCGCCTTGCTCGATCGCTTCGCCAGCGATGTGCGGGTCGTCACTCAGCCATGCCCCGGACTGGTCGAGCGCATCGAGACCGGCGACCTGACGAGTGCCGAGCTACGCCAATTGCTGCTGCAATATGTGCAACCTCTGCTGGCGGCCGGATGCGATACGCTGATCCTCGGTTGCACGCATTACCCGTTCTTGCGCCCGATGCTCGCGACCATGGTGCCAGCGGACGTCGCGATCATCGACACGGGCGCCGCCGTGGCGCGGCAACTGCAGCGCTTGCTGGGCGCGCGCGATCTGCTCAGTGACCAGCCGGCACGGACCACGGCGTTCTGGAGCAGCGGCGAGCCGGCGGGCATGCAGAAGGTGCTGCCGCTGTTGTGGACGCAGCCAGCCAGCGTGCAGCGCTTCTTGCCCTAGGACAAGGCGGGCCTCTATGGCAATGGCCACAGTTCGGTCGGGCTCAGAACCTCAAGCACCAGCTCCGAATCGCGTTGGTCCAGGCGCATCAACAGCGCCTGTGCCGCTTGTTCAGCCGTCCAGGGTTCCGGAATGGCCTGCAATGGGGTCACCGGTGTTTTCAGCGACTGTGGCGCCACGATGGTGAGGTCGATGCCCTGCGCCTTCATGTGCTGACGTCGTTCGCGCAGCCAGTGCACGGCACTGTTGTTCCCGCTCAGTGGTTGGTTCGGCTCGTGCAGTTGCAGTGCCGAATAAGGGCTGAAAATCCCCACCACCTGCGGTTTTTCCCCTTTGATCAGCAAGGGGGTGGCGTGCTCGACAAGGTTTTCCATCGCGCGCAGGTTGCTGCTGACGATCCGCTCGAACAGCTCGCTTTGCGGCAGGTCGGCTGGCAGGTAGTCGCAGGCCCCGGCGTTGATGATCAAGCCGTCGAGCATGCCCCATGTCGCCAGCAATCGCTGGCTGGCGAGTTCGGCTTGCGCGGGCTCCTGCAACTGCGCTGGCAGCGCCAGCAGGTCGGCGCCGTAGCGTGCCAGCAGCGCGTCGAGCGAAGGGCTTTCGCCACTGCTGACGGCAACTCGGTGCCCCTGTTCGAGTAGTTGTTCAGCCAGGGCCAAGCCCAGGCCCTGGGTGGCGCCGGTAACCCAGAATGTGCGTGTGCTGCTCACGAGAGCTCCCCCTGATACTGCATGCCAGGCAAGCTTTTGAATGCTTCCAGTGCCCGCTGGCGACTACTTTCAAGATCGACGATCGGTCTCGTGTAAAGGTCCGTTTCGAATAGACCGGCTGATTGCCGAGGTTGATGAATTCCTTTGTCATCGAGGTCTTTCAGCTCGGGGAGCCATTCTCGAATGAATACACATTTAGAATCAAATCTATTCGATTGGGTGATTGGGTTGAATATCCGGAAGTAGGGTACCGCGTCGGTACCGGTCGACGCGCTCCATTGCCAGCCGCCGTTGTTGGCGGCCAGGTCGCCGTCGATCAGGTGGCGCATGAAGTGCCGCTCACCCAGGCGCCAGTCGATCAGCAGGTTCTTGCTGAGAAACATGGCGACAATCATGCGCAGGCGGTTGTGCATCCACCCGGTGTGCAGTAGTTGGCGCATCGCGGCGTCAATGATCGGGAAGCCTGTACGGCCCTGTTGCCAGGCGGCGAAGTCGTCCGGGGCGTCGCGCCACGGCAGCGCCTCGGTGTGTGGGCGGAAGGCCCGGTGCCGTGAGACGTGTGGGTAGCCCACCAGGACATGCTTGTAGAACTCACGCCACAGCAGTTCGTTGATCCAGGTCTGCACACCTTTGCTGCCGCTGTCGAATTCGCCTTGGTTGCTGGCCAATGCCGCATGCAGGCACTGCCGGGGCGAAAGCACGCCGGCAGCCAGGTAAGGGGAGAGCTGGCTGGTGCCGGCTTCGGCGGGTAGGTCGCGCCGTTCCGGGTAGTCCTGGATGTCTTCGTCGGTGAAGCGTGCGAGCCTTCGTTGCGCTTCCTGTTCGCCGGCAGGCCAGTAGTCGCGCAAGGATTCGGGCGGTTTCTCGAACCCTTCGATATGCCGGGGAATAGGGTCGCTGGTGATGCCCACAGGCGCTTGGCGATGCACTGGAGGAATCAGGGCGGGCAGGCTGCGATGCAGATGGTCCAGGCAGACACGCTTGAACTGGCTGAATACCTGGAAGTAGCGACCACTGCGGTTCAGCACGCTCCCTGGCTTGAACAGCAACTGGTCGAGATAACCGGTCGCGTTGATGCCTGCATTGTGCAGCAGGTCGCGGGTCGCCTCGTCGCGTCGGCTTTCGTTGATGCCGTATTCATCATTCCAGTGCACGGCCTCGATCCGGTGCTGACGACAGACATCGAGCAGGCACTGAGGTACGTCGCGCCAGGTTGGTACTGTGCGGATCAGCAAGGGGATGTTCAGCGCCTCCAGAGACTGGCGCAGCAGGAGCAGGTTGCGCAGCCAGAAGTCGACTTTGCACGGCGCATCGTCATGAGCCAGCCACTGGTCGGGGCTGGCGATCCATAGCGCCACGGTCGGGCCGCGCTGGCAGGCGGCGCTCAGGGCGGTGTTGTCGGCGGTGCGCAGGTCGCTGCGTAGCCAGATCAGTTGCATAGGGACACAAGCCTGTCGGTCATGATTGCTGGAGGCCGCGCAGGGCGGCCATTGGGCTGTCGAACAGCTGCAAGCCTGGTAGATCCAGGGCATCGAGTTCAGCCTTATGAAGAAGGACCGCGGCGCCTCCCAGGAGTTTCGGTGCATCGACATCGTGCAGTGCGCGGCCCAGCGCGCGGATGTCGGGGTGGCCGCCAAGGTGCAGTACCAGTGCGCGTGCTCGCAATTGCGTCATGGCATGGCGCAGTTGGCGGGGCTCGACCGGCCACTCGAGGATTTCCAGCGCATGGCCATTGCTGCTCAGCAGCCAGGCACACAGCCAGAAGTGGGCGTCGAAAGGCGTCTCGTCGGTGCGCGCTAGCAACACGCTGGGGCCTGGCAGCGAATGACTGTCGTGGTAGACCCGGGCGCCCAGCTTGCTGCGTAGCCAGGTTTGGAAGAAGGCCTGCTCCAGGCGCGCATCGAAATCCGTTCGCCAGCGCAGGGCAAGCGCGTCGAGCAGGGGCAGGAGCAGGTGTTCGCAGACGGTCCGTGCGGGGTAGAGGGCCATCGCCTGGTTGAGCTGCTGGTCCAGTGGACGCTGGGCCAGGCGGCCTACGGCCCCGACCAGCTGTTCGATCCGCGATCCCCATTCACCCTGCGGCGCAGGCGCGTCCTGCGGGGCGCGATCCAGTAGCTCACGCACCTGACTCACGACTGCGCCGCGCTCCAGCCAGCGCAGGACGGCCTGGACCCGCACCACCTGCTCCTGTGGATAAAGGCGATGGCCCTTTGCTGTGCGCTCGGGCGTGATCAGCCCGTATCGACGCTCCCAGGCGCGCAGGGTGACCGGGTTGACACCGGTCAGGCGGGCCACCTCGCCGATGGGCAACAGTTCTTCAGATGGCATTGCGCAGTCCCATGGCTTCAGGGTGGGGGCGCAGGTAGGCCTGTTGCGCCAGGTATTCGGTGGGGTGGTTGCGCAGGTGGTGCCTGAGCAAGGTCAGGGGCACGACCAGTGGCACCATGCCTTGCTGGTACTGGGTGATGACCTGCTGCAGTTCGGCCTTGTCCGCCGGACCGAGATGGTTGCGCAGGTAGCCTGTCAGGTGCTGCAGCACATTGCCGTGGGTGCCCCTGCTGGCGCATCGGCGCAGAGCCTGCATCAGTTGCAGGAAGTAATGATGTCCCAGGTGTTCGGGGTCGTCCGTGCGGCTCATGTTGCCGAGCAGACGACCAAGCGCCCGGTACGCCTGGGGGTTGTGGGCCATCAGCAGGTATTTGTAGCGTGAGTGGAAGCGTATCAGGGCGCCGCGGCTCAGGCCCTGGCCTCGCAATTGTCGCCAGTCGGCGCAGGCATAGACGCGGGTGATGAAGTTCTCCCGCAGCACGGGATCGTGCAGACGGCCTTCCTCTTCGACCGGCAAGTCGGGGCGAAGGGCGCAGAATGTCGCGGCATAGGCGCCACGCCCGTGGAGAGGCGCACGGCCGTCTTCCTGGTAGACCTTGACCCGCTCCAAGCCGCACGATGGAGACTTCTGCATGAAGATGTAGCCGCAAATCGTCTGCAACTGCTCGGCCATCTGCTCGCCATATGCCCGCAGCGGGCCAGCCAGGTCGGTGCCGCCATTGCGTGAGCCGGTGACGACGGGATGAGCCGGATCACCGACCAGGCGAATGGGCTCGCGTGGCGTGCCCAGGCCAATGGCGACCTCGGGGCACACCGGGACCCAGTCGAAATGTTCGTCGAGCAGCTCCAGGCACAGGCTGGAGGCCTTGTGCCCTGCGTTGTAACGCACGTTGAGGCCGGTCAGGCAGGCGCTGATGGCCAGGCATGGCTTGTTCTGCGCGGAAGGGGCGTTCATCGCTGTCTCCGGAGTGACTTGTACAGGCGGCATGTTTTGTACAAGTCAATTCCAGCACACGTGAAAACTTATACAAGAAATATTTTTGTATAAGTTCCCGCTGCGTTACTCCAGATGCTCCAGCAGGCGTTTTGCCGCTTCCTGACCACTGAGCCAGGCCCCCTCGACTCGGCCGGACAGGCACCAGTCGCCGCAGGCGTACAGTCCCAGGTCGGCATCGGCCAGGGCACCCCATTCGTGGTTGCCGGCCGGGCGGGCGTAGAGCCAGCGATGGGCGAGGGCGAAGGTCGGGGCGGGGACCACGCAGCCGACCAGTTCGGCGAACTCGCCCCACAGCTGTTCGATCACCTCTTCCTTGGGCAGGTCGATGTGCTGTTTGCTCCAGCTGGAGGTCGCATGCAGCACCCAGGTATCCAGGTGCTCGTCGCGCTCTGGCTTGCTGCGGTTGCGCGCCAGCCAGTCGAGCGGGTTGTCCTGCACGAAGCAGCCTTGCATGGGCGTGTCGAGCGGCGTCTCGAAGCCCAGGGCGATGGCCCAGGTCGGCTCCATCTGCACCCCGGCGACCACCGCCGCGAGTTTGGGGGTTGCGGCCAGCAGCGGCGTGGCCTGGGGCGCCGGCACGGCGATCACCACCTGGCTGAATGGTCCATGGCTGCAGCCCTCGGTGTCCTGAAGGTGCCAGTATTGCTTGCCACGGAACACTTCGGCGATGCGGCAGCCGAAGTTGACCGTGACGTCCTTGAGCAGGCCGCGGGTAATGGCGCTCATGCGCGGTACGCCGACCCAGCGGATCTGCTCGTCGGGGGAGGGGGTCAGTTCGCCATCGCGGTAGTTGTACAGCTGCGGTTTCCACTGTGCCGCCCAGCCGTCGGCGACCCACTGTTGAACTTGCTCGACGAAGCGTCGGTCCCGGGCAGTGAAGTACTGAGCGCCGAGGTCCAGCGCTCCGGCTTCGCTGCGCTTGCTGGCCATGCGCCCCCCGCTGCCATGGCCCTTGTCGAACAAGTGAACGGTGTGCCCGGCCTTTTGCAGGGCCTGGGCGGCGGACAGGCCGGCGATGCCGGCTCCGATGATGGCGATAGGTACTGTCATGATGGCCTCTTCGAACCTAGCTATGCGCAGCCTACGCTGCCAGGCAAACCTGTACAATGCACAATGTTTGTATAAGGTTATTCCGCTCGATAGGCAGGTTGGCCTATGGTTATCCGAGAGCGTTTGGTCAAAAAAGTGCCTTGATCTTAAAAATAGACCACGCCCGCCAACTGTGAGGACACAGCCATGCATATATTGCTGACCGGCGGTACCGGCCTGATCGGCCAACACCTGTGCCAACTCTGGCGAGGCCAAGGGCATCGCCTGACGGTCTGGAGTCGCCGGCCCGAGCAGGTGGCGAGAATCTGCGGTACCGGTGTACGCGGTGTCGCCCGCTTGGATGACATTGCCGCTGACGATGCCGTGGATGCGGTCATCAACCTGGCGGGCGCGCCGATTGCCGATCGTCCCTGGACTGCGACGCGACGCTCGTTGCTGTGGGCTAGCCGGGTGACGCTCACCGAGCAGTTGCTGGCCTGGCTCGAGCGGCGAGAGCAGCGTCCGCAAGTGCTGATTTCCGGCTCGGCAGTGGGCTGGTATGGCGATGGCGGCGAGCGCGAGCTCACGGAGGCCTCACCCCCGGTGAAGGAAGATTTCGCCAGCCAGCTGTGCATCGCCTGGGAAGAAACCGCCCAGCGTGCCCAGGCGCTTGGCATGCGCGTGGTGCTGGTGCGTACCGGGCTGGTGCTGGCCGCCGACGGCGGCTTTTTGTCGCGCCTGCGCCTGCCTTTCAAGCTGGGACTGGGCGGGCCTTTGGGCGATGGTCGGCAGTGGATGCCTTGGGTGCATATCGACGATCAAATCGCCCTCATTGATTTTCTCTTGCAGCACAACGACGCCAGCGGTCCCTATAATGCCTGCGCGCCGGAGCCGGTGCGCAACCGTGAGTTCGCCAAGCGCCTGGGCCGCACCCTGCATCGTCCGGCGTTCATGCCGATGCCGGCGCTGGTGCTCAAGGCCGGGCTCGGCGAGCTGTCGACGCTGCTGCTTGGTGGCCAGCGTGCCCGTCCGGTGCGCTTGCTGGCGGCGGGCTTCACGTTCCGCTTCAACGATCTGCAATCGGCCCTGGACAACCTGTCCAGCCGCCTCTGACATAGGACGCTGCATGACCGATCACGCCCTGCTGCTGGTCAACCTGGGTTCGCCGGCCTCCACCTCGGTGGCCGACGTGCGCCGTTACCTCAACCAGTTCCTCATGGACCCGTACGTGATCGATCTGCCCTGGCCGGTGCGACGGTTGCTGGTGTCGCTGATCCTGATCAAGCGCCCGGAGCAGTCGGCCCATGCCTATGCCTCGATCTGGTGGGACGAAGGCTCGCCACTGGTGGTGCTGACCCGGCGTCTGCAGCAGGCGATGGCTGCCCATTGGCCCCATGGGCCGGTGGAGATCGCCATGCGCTATGGACAACCGGCCCTGCCGGAAGTCCTGGAGCGCCTGACCGCGCAAGGTGTGCGCAAGGTGACGCTGGCGCCGCTTTATCCACAGTTCGCCGACAGCACCGTGACTACCGTGGTGGAGTTGGCGAAGCAGACTATCGCCGAGCGCGAGCTGCCTTTGCAGACCCGCATTCTGCAGCCGTTCTACGATCACCCTGAATACATCGATGCCTTGGTGGCCAGTGCCCGTCCGTACCTGGAACAGGATTACGATCACCTGCTGCTGAGCTTCCATGGTTTGCCCGAGCGGCACCTGAAGAAGCTCGACCCCACCGGCAATCACGATTTCCAGGCCGCCGACTGCTGCAAGGACGCCAGCGCCCAGATGCGTGCGGTGTGCTATCGCGGCCAGTGCCTGGCCACGGCCAGGGCGTTCGCCGAGAAGATGGGCATCCCGGACGGCAAGTGGTCGGTGTCGTTCCAGTCGCGCCTGGGCCGGGCCAAGTGGATCGAGCCCTACACCGAGACGCGCCTGGACGAGCTGGGCAAGGCGGGTGTGAAGAAGCTGTTGGTGATGTGCCCGGCGTTCGTCGCCGATTGCATCGAGACGCTGGAAGAGATCGGCATGCGCGGCAGCGAGCAGTTCGTCGAAGCCGGTGGGAAGGAGCTGGTGCTGGTGCCGTGCCTGAATGATCACCCGGAGTGGGTGAGGGTGTTGGCGGGGATGTGTGAGAAGGCGTGAGAAACTTGCCTAGCTTTGAATCGAGGGGCTGCTTTGCAGCCCTTTCGCGACACAAGGCCGCTCCTACAGGGGACCGCGATCATCTGTAGGAGCGGCCTTGTGTCGCGAAAGGGCCGCAAGGCGGCCCCAGGATTTCAAGAAAGACTCAAGGCAGCTGATCATCCAGCTTCTTGTTCTTCCAGCCATCGTTGCCCGGCAGGATCAGGTTCAGCGCAATGGCCACTACGGCGCACAGGGCGATGCCCTTCAGGCCCCAGTCGTCCGGGCCGTCACCGCTGCCGATCAGCACGCCGCCGATGCCGAACACCAGGGTCACCGAAACGATCACCAGGTTGCGCGCCTCGGCCAGGTCGATCTTGTGGCGGATCATGGTGTTCATGCCCACCGCCGCGATCGAACCGAACAACAGGCAGAGAATGCCGCCCATCACCGGTACCGGAATGCTTTGCAGCAATGCGCCGAACTTGCCGATGAAGGCCAGGGTGATGGCGAACACCGCCGCCCAGGTCATGATCTTCGGGTTGTAGTTCTTGGTCAGCATCACCGCGCCGGTCACCTCGGCGTAGGTGGTATTGGGCGGACCGCCGAACATGCCCGCCGCGGTGGTGGCCAGGCCATCGCCGAGCAGGGTGCGGTGCAGGCCGGGCTTCTTCAGGTAGTCGCGACCCGTCACGCTACCCACCGCGATCACCCCGCCGATATGCTCGATCGCCGGGGCCAGGGCCACCGGTACGATGAACAGGATCGCCTGCCAGTTGAACTCCGGCGCGGTGAACTTCGGCAGCTCCAGCCAAGGAGCGGCGGCGATCTTGGCGGTGTCGACCACGCCGAAGGCGAACGACAGGCCAAAGCCTACCAGCACGCCTGCGATGATTGGCACCAGGCGGAAGATGCCCTTGCCGAACACGGCGACGATCAGCGTGGTCAGCAATGCCGGCATCGAGATCAGCATGGCGGTCTTGTACGGCATCAGCACGCTGCCATCACCACCCTTGCCCATGGCCATGTTGGCGGCGATCGGCGCCATGGCCAGGCCGATGGAGATGATCACCGGGCCGATCACCACCGGTGGCAGCATGCGGTCGATGAAGCCGGTGCCCTTGATCTTCACCATCAGACCCATGAAGGTGTAGACGAAGCCGGCGGCCATCACGCCGCCCATGGTCGCGGCCAGGCCGAACTGGCCCTTGGCGAGGATGATCGGGGTGATGAAAGCGAAGCTCGAGGCCAGGAACACCGGAACCTGACGACCGGTCACCAGTTGGAACAGCAAGGTGCCGAGGCCTGCGGTGAACAGCGCCACGTTAGGGTCCAGACCGGTGATCAGCGGCATCAGCACCAGCGCGCCGAATGCCACGAAAAGCATCTGCGCGCCCGAAACGACCTGACGCCAGAGCGGGTCGTTGAAGCCGTCCTGCATGATCAGGCGTCCTTCTGCTTGGTGCCGAAGATCTTGTCGCCGGCATCGCCCAGTCCGGGGACGATGTAGCCGTGTTCATTCAAGCGCTGGTCGATCGAGGCGGTATAGATCTGCACGTCCGGGTGGGCTTTTTCCACCACGTCGATGCCTTCGGGGGCCGCGACCAGGACCATGGCGCGGATTTCCTTGCAGCCAGCCTTTTTCAGCAGGTCGATGGTGGCGACCATCGAGCCGCCGGTGGCGAGCATCGGGTCGATGATCAGGGCCAGGCGCTGGTTGATGTCCGGCGCGAGTTTCTCGAGGTAGGTGTGGGCCTCGAGGGTTTCCTCGTTGCGGGCGACGCCCACGGCACTCACCTTGGCGCCCGGCACCAGGCTGAGCACGCCGTCGAGCATGCCGATGCCGGCACGCAGGATCGGTACCACGGTGATCTTCTTGCCGGCGATCTTCTCGACCTGGACCTTGCCGCACCAGCCGTCGATCTCATAGGTTTCGAGCGGCAGGTCCTGGGTGGCTTCGTAGGTCAGGAGCGCGCCGACTTCCTGGGCGAGTTCGCGAAAATTCTTGGTGCTGATATCGGCACGGCGCATCAGGCCGAGCTTGTGGCGGATCAGCGGATGGCGGATCTCACGAGTAGGCATAGGGGGAGGGCTCCGGGAGGCGGGCAAAAAAACCGCGCTAGATTAATCTATTCAGTCCTTGATGTCGTGCAGTCATTGTGCACGTTAGTCCATAAAGGCTTGATCTGGGACGAGCGGATGCGTACCTTTGCCCGCTTTTCCAAAACGCACCCCCTGGAGAGCGCCATGTCCGCCGATCTCGAGCATATCCGTCAAGTGATGCGCGAGGCTGATTGCCTGTACAACGAAGCCGAGGTCGAGGCCGCCATCGCCGAGGTCGGCAAACGGATCTGCCAGGACCTGCACGACAAGAACCCGGTGGTCTTCTGCGTGATGAACGGCGGCCTGATCTTCTCCGGCAAGCTGCTCACCCACCTGCAGTTCCCGCTGGAAGCCTCGTACCTGCACGCCACCCGCTACCGCAACACCACCAGCGGCGGCGAGCTGTTCTGGAAGGCCAAGCCGGAAGTGTCGTTCATCGACCGTGACGTGCTGATCGTCGACGACATCCTCGACGAAGGCCACACCCTCAGCGCCATCATCGAGTTCTGCAAGCACGCTGGCGCCCGGGCGGTGCACACCGCCGTGCTGATCGACAAGGATCATGACCGCAAGGCCAGCCCAGGCCTGAAGGCCACCTATAGCGGCCTGCCATGCGTGGATCGCTACATCTTTGGCTACGGCATGGACTACAAGGGCTACTGGCGCAACGCCAACGGCATCTTCGCCGTCAAGGGGATGTGAGCATGCGCCAGCCCGCGTTCCTCGATCAGGCGCTGTTCGACGGGCTGGCGCAGCAAGCCGCCGACAGTCCGCGCCGGCGTCAGCACCACAACTTCCATGACATGGCCGAGCCTTGCCACCGCCTGGCGGTGGGCTTGCAGCCGGATACCTACATTGCGCCGCACCGCCACCTGAGTGCCGACAAGGCTGAAGTACTGGTCGTGCTCAAGGGGCGTCTTGGCCTGCTGATCTTCGATGACCATGGCCAGTTGATCGACAAACGTGTGCTGCAAGCGGGTGGCGACTGCCTGGGAGTGGATCTGGCGCCCGGCACCTGGCATGGGCTGGTGGCGCTCGAGGCGGACAGCATTCTGCTTGAGTGCAAGGCCGGGCCTTATCGAGCGCTCGGCGAGGGCGAGCATGCGCATTGGGCGCCGCGCGAGGGCGACGAGGGCGTGGCCGAGTACCGTGCCTGGATGCGCGCGCAGTTCGACTGAGCGCGCTTGCCCAGCGGCAAGCCCTGTGCGTAGAGTGCCTGCTCATGCCTAGGAGCCTCACATGCGTGCGATCGTCCCCCTGCTGCTGGCGGTGAGCCTGCCACTGTCCGCCGCCCCGCTGCACAGCCAGTTCCTCCCGCCCGATGACCTTTCCCTGCGCCAGGAAGCCCCAGGCACTCAGCAACTGCTGCAGGTCACCGACTACACGGTGGTCGTTGCTACCCAGCGCCAGTCCGACCAGCAACCCATACCGATCACGTCCTCGTTGCAGATGCGCCTGAAGGGCAAGCCGCTGAGCAAGGGCGCGACCATCGGCCAGGTGCTGGTCAATTTCGACGGCGAGGGTGGCAAGAGCCTGAAGAAGCCGGTCTATGACGAGAAGACCCGGACCCTGACCCTCAATTACCCGGTGGCCGACTACCGGGTGATCATGGATCTGCTGCGCAACGAAACGCTCTACGTACAGTTCCTGACCTACGCCAACGGCCACGTCTGGGCCGACCTGCACACCGGCACCGTACGTACGCGTTGAGGCCCGCGGGTGCCGGGGGGTAAACTGCCGGCCTTCGAAAAATGCCCGTGATGGCCCAGTTGGAGTCGGCGATGCGTAAAGACAAGAAACAAGTGATTGGTGACGAGATCAGCGATGAGTACATCAAGGCCTTCCTGCAGTTCGAGCCGGCCGATGGCCTGACCTCGCCGTCGCATCACAAGCTGATCAAGGGCTACCGTGGCCTGCGGGTCGATGATTTCGAGCGTTTCGTCGGCTTCTTCGTCGAGGCGGGGTACGACCTCGATGGCAAGGACGAGCACGGCAAGACTTTCGCCGAAGTGATCGCCGACCAGCGCAATGCGCCGGAGTACATCGAGATCATCGACAACGCCCGCGTCTGATCCACAACCTGCATTGGCCTCTTCGCGGGTAAACCCGCTCCCACAGGAGGTGCACGCTACCTGTGGGAGCGGGTTTACCCGCGAAGAGGCCTGTACAGCCTGGCAAAGAGACAGGCAAAAAAAACGCCCCGAGGGGCGTTTTTTCGTTTCGGCCGGGTCAGGCGTAGTGCTTGGCCGGGCTGCTTTCCACCAGTTCCAGCGCCACGTCGTTGTCGGCGCTGATCTTGTGGTAGAGCGCGGCATCGTTGGCCAGGACCTTTTCGCGTGCCGGGAAGATCTCCTTGAGCTTGGCGGCCCAGGCGCCCTTGGCCTGCTCGGGGAAGCAGCGCTCGATCAGTTCGAGCATGATCGACACGGTGACCGACGCGCCTGGCGAGGCGCCCAGCAGGGCGGCCAGGCTGCCGTCCTGGGCCGCGACCAGCTCGGTGCCGAACTGCAGGATGCCGCCTTTCTTCGGATCCTTCTTGATGATCTGCACGCGCTGGCCGGCCACTTCCAGGCGCCAGTCTTCGGCCTTGGCCTCCGGATAGAAGCGGCGTAGCGACTCCAGGCGCTGCTCCATCGACTGCATCACCTCGCTGACCAGGTACTTGGTCAGGTCCATGTTGTCGCGGGCCACGGCCAGCATCGGGCCGATGTTGCCCATGCGCACCGACAGTGGCAGGTCCATGAGCGAGCCGTGCTTGAGGAACTTGGTGGTGAAGCCGGCGTAAGGGCCGAACAGCAGCGACTTCTTGCCGTCGACCACGCGGGTGTCGAGGTGCGGAACCGACATCGGTGGCGCGCCGACCGCGGCCTGGCTGTAGACCTTGGCCTGGTGCTGCTTGACGATTTCCGGGTTGTCGCAACGCAGCCACTGGCCACTGACCGGGAAACCACCGAAGCCCTTGCTCTCCGGAATCCCGGACAACTGCAGCAGCGGCAAGGCGGCGCCACCGGCGCCGAGGAATACGAAGCGAGCGTCGACCTCACGGCTGCCGCCGCTGTTGACGTCCTTGATGCTCACGGTCCAGCCGCTGCCGTTGCGGCGCAGGCCGACGACTTTCTTGCTGTACTTGACCTGGGCGTCCGGCGAATCGCCGAGCAGCTTGAGCAGCTTGTTGGTGAGCGCGCCGAAGTTGACGTCGGTGCCTTTCATCACGCGGGTGGCGGCGATGTGCTGATCGGCCGGACGGCCAGGCATCATCAGCGGCATCCAGTCCTTCATCACGGCTTTGTCTTCGGTGTATTCCATCTCGGCGAAGGCGTGGTGCTGCTTGAGCATCTCGAAACGCTTCTTGAGGAAGGAAACGCCCTTGTCACCCTCGACGTAGCTCAGGTGCGGCACCGGATTGATGAAGGCGCGCGGCGAGCCGAAGCTGCCCTTCTTGCTCAGGTAGGCCCAGAACTGGCGCGAAACCTCGAACTGGGTGTTGATGTGCACAGCCTTCTTGATGTCGATGCTGCCATCGGCGGCCTGCGGCGTGTAATTCAGCTCGCACAGGCCGGCATGGCCGGTACCGGCGTTGTTCCAGGGGTTGGAACTCTCCGCGGCCCCGGAGTCCATCGCCTCGACGACCTCCAGCTTGATCGACGGGTCGAGCTCCTTGAGCAGTACGGCCAGGGTGGCACTCATGATGCCCGCGCCTACCAGTACTACATCAACCGATTCGTTCTGCGCCATTTAACGCGTCTCCACAATCTACAGCACCTAATTGACAGCACAGGATTCCTGGGATGGCCAGGAACGCCATGTCCGACTCTTCGCAGTTCTTGCAACTTCCGCGGACACCGCCAATCAGTCTTGGGTGTTCGGCTATTGAACGCCCTTTGCCGCGGGTGCGGCAATTCGACTTATGGTCAAGTGGTCCGTCGTGCGTTATGGACCGGCCTCAGAGGCTCATCAGTGATGAACGCTTTTGCCGTCTGTTCAGGGCTGTTCGGGACACATCTGCCGCTCTTGCACATGCCAGACTGTTCATTTGCTCGCCACACTCTCGTGAAGTTGTGAAAAACCGTTTTTTCACGCTCTTTTGGAGTCGTGAACCTCAAAAGTGGACTGCGCGATGGCAACCCGCAGGTTCATGCGAAGCAGAAGGCCGGAAACAGCAGGCACGACAGCCAATGCAAGACCTGAGTGGAAGGCTCTCTGTGGGCGAAGCGTCGAGGGTGCCGGGGTCAAGCGGCGAATGCGGGGCCCGATCAGGAGACGTCCTTATAATCGGGGGGAGATTATAACGAGGTCGCGGGCAGAAAGGTCGTTCTTCTTGGTTTTTATTGCAGCGTTTGTCAGGCAGACAGGATGCGCTGTTGCCAACGGCGCGTTGCACGGGCGCAAACCCGGGCGCTGGCGGGTAGTGGCTGGCCGAGCCAGCCCAGGTACGCATCGCTGACCTGCACCCAGCCGCTCCCGGCGGGCTGCTGTACGCATTGCTTGAAGCCAAGACAGATGCCGTGGTCGTCAAGGCGGGCGTAAGTGTTGTGGCGCGGGCGGTGGAAGAGCAGGGTCCAGAGCGAGGCCATGGTGGCGAGTCCTGTGCGTGAGGGCTGGCGTAAGGATAACCGCAGGGGCATGAAACGATTGTGACAAAGGCGCAGCTTGCAAGTGACCAGGGCTGCTTTTTCTTGCCGCTTGCCGCTTACAGCTTGCCGCTAGGTATACTGTGGCCTTTGCCGCTTTTTCTGGAGAAATGCGCATGTTGCAACGTCTGTTGGTCGGTTTGTTCGCGGTGGCCAGCCTGAGCCTGGCCGGTTGTGCCCACAGCCCGCAGCAACTCAGCCCGCAACCCAAGCTCACCCAGCAGCTCGCCCCGGTCGGCCACGGTCAGCCCGTGGTGGTCAGGGTCGTCGATGGACGCGCCTCGCAATCGCTGGGCACCCGCGGTGGCATGTACCCCGAGACCAGCACCATCACCGTCAACGGCAACGACATCGTGCCGAAGCTGCAGGCCCAGGCCGAGGCGGCGGTGCGCCTGCTCGGCTTCACCCCGACGCCCAATGCCGGCAATGCGCCGCAGCTGACCGTGACCCTGGCCGAACTCAAGTACCAGTCGCCCAAGGACAAGATGTATGTGACCGAGGCGACCATCGGCGCCACCTTCCGTGCCGACGTGTCCAATGCCAACCGTCGCTACAGCGGCCGTTACGGGGCCTCCCTCGACCAGCGTTTCGGCATGGCGCCGAACCAGGAGACCAACACCAAGCTGGTGAGTGATGTGCTCAGCGATGCGCTGACCCGCCTGTTCAAGGACCCGACCATCGGTCAGGTGCTGGGCGAGTAAGGCATCAGAAATGAAGAAACCCGCCGCCTGTGCCCAGGTCGCGGGTTTTTTTGTTGCCTAGGGTTTGTACGAAAAGTCGCCGAGCGGCGATCAGGCAAGGCGAAAACAGGCGAGGAACGGTCGGAGTCGCGCTCGACTTTGCTAGTTGCAAATGAGCATTCCGAGCCTGTTTTCAACGCAGCATGATCGTCGCGCAGGCACTTTTCATACAAAGCCTAAAGCCGCTTCCACAGGGATCGCACTTGCGCAATTGCCGTGGGAGCGGGCTTGCCCGCGAAGAAGGCGATGCGATTCAGGCGGCCTGCACGTTGAAATCGAGCAGGCTGATCCCGGTGTGCGGGTCGACCTCCGGCAGGTCGTGGTGGGCATGGCCGCCCAGCGCGCAGTAGACCAGCCACTGACGATCCTGGACGTTGATCGCGAAGCCGTCGATCAGCGCCTGCTGCTCTTCGCTCTGGGTGACGAGATACAGGCGGTCCTGGTTTTCGGCGTGCAGCATGACAAGCTCCGGTTCGGTTGAAGGCCGACAGGGTGGCCTGCCTGGATGACGAGCGTGTGACAGATGAAATTAAATGACAGTTGGTCGCAAAGTCGCGGTTCGGCCTGTGGCCTTGGGTAGAATGCCGCCCTTTGTTGCACGTGATACCGAGGTCGCGCAATGTCGTTGCAAGTGCTCTGGGGCTTTCTGGCCGCCCATCCGGCCAAGCTGATCAACCTGCTGGCCCTGTTCATCACCTGTCCTGGCGGGTTGCTGCTGCAAAGCGCACGGCGGCGCGCGGCGCTGAGCCGGGAACGCCTGGCTGTGGATGAAGGCGTGGTGGATGGGCTCGAACAGCGGATGCCGCGCTACTACTACATTCTTGGCTTCTGCTGTCTGGCGATGGCCTTGCTGCTGTCCTGGTTCAGTACCTGGATCTGATTCGTGGGAGCGGGCTTGCCCCGCGAAGGCATCAGACCAGACAACATCATTGCTTGGTCTGACATCATCGCGGGGCAAGCCCGCTCCCATGAGTCGTATTGTCAGGCCGATGCCGGCTGACGCTTCACCTGGTACTGGTTGCGCACAGGCGTCGCATACTGCTGCACCAGATACGGCTGATGCTCCACCGGGCAGGCGTCCAGCCGGCGCTGCCACTCCTGCTTGGCCTTGGCCAGCTCATCGGCCGGGAACAGCGTCTCGGCGCTTGGCACCTCCAGCTCGGTCTCTTTTTCCGCCCACATCGCATAGGCCAGGTAATGCACCGGGAACAACCGGTAACCGCCGAGGATCTGTCGGTCGATCGCCTGCGCCAGCTGTTTGGTGTCCTCGTGGTACTCGGTCACCGGGGGGGCGAAGTTGATGTGTACCCGCCCTTTGTAGCCAGTGATGCCCTGGGCGATGCTGTTGTCGTCCTCGCCCGGCGCCTTCTTGTAGCTGCCGGTGGTGGCGCGGATGTACAGCTCGCGGGCCTTGGCCTGGTCGCAAGGATCGTATTCGTAGCTGATCGACACCGGGATCAGGTTGAGGCCCTGGATCACCGCGCCGAACGGTTCGTCCTTGCGGCTCATGTGGAACATCTTGAGGATCGCCGAGTCGGTGCGGTCGTCACCGTCCTTGGCGCGGCCCTCGGCCTGGGCAATCCAGATCGACACGCAATCGTTGCGGATCGAGTGGTTGATGTACGCCGAGAGCAGCTGATAGGCCGCCAGCTTTTCGCGGCGTCCGCTGATCGAGCGATGCACGATGAAGCTTTTGTTCAGGCGCATCATGTCGCTGACGAACGGCTTCTGCAGCAGGTTGTCGCCAATGGCGATGCGCGGCGTCGGCAGGCCGGCGTGGTACACCGCATAGTTGACGAAGGCCGGGTCCATCACGATGTCGCGGTGGTTGGCCAGGAACAGATAGGCAGTGCCGGACTTGAGCTGCTCGACGCCGGTGTAGGTGACGCCGTCGGTGGCACGGTCGATGGTGCGGTCGACATAGTACTCGACCTTGTCCTGCAGCGTGGACACGCAGCTCACGCCGGCGAACTCCTTGCGCAGGCGCCGGGCGATCAGCGGTTTGAGCAGCCAGCCGAAGGCGCCCGCCGCGCGGGGGAAACGGAAGTGGGTGAGGATATCGAGGAATGCCGGGTCGCTGAGCAGGCGTGCCAGAACGGCAGGGACCTCAGCGTCGTCGTACGGTCGGATGGCATCGAATTCGCCCATCATGCTCTCTTGTTGGAAACGGCTAGGGTAATAAGGTAGGGACGGGGTCCGAAAAACGGCTCGAACACACACAGGCCCCGTAAACAGACCGGCAATTATACGCACAAGTCACTCGGGAGGCCGCGATGCTGGAGACTGCGATCTACGATTGCCCCTATTGTGGTGAGGAAGTCGAAACCACCGTGGACCTGTCCGCAGGCGATCAGGAGTACATCGAGGACTGCCAGGTGTGCTGCAAGCCTATCCGTTTTGTGCTGCAGGTACATGGCGAGGAATGGATGCTGGACGTATACGGTGAGAATGACTGATGCAGCGAATCTACGACCCGGAAAGCCTGCTGGAGGCCCAGATGCTGGTAGGCATGCTGACCAGCGAAGGCATCGAGGTGCATCTGGTCGGGCGCGACCTGATGGGGGCGATGGGCGAGTTGCCGACCCAGGGGTTGCTGGGCCTGGCGGTGGCGGATGAACAGGCCGAGTACGCACGGCAGCTGATCGATGCGTACAATGCCGCCCAGCCACTTGCCGGCGACGAACCGGAGAGTTATCCGGGAACCCTGATCTGCTAGGTTTTGAATTCGCCCATGTGTGGACGCTATGCCCTGTTTCGCTGGTCCCAGGCCTTTGCCGGCTTGCCGGGCTTCCCCTCGGGCCAGCAGGCCCAATGGAACATCTCCCCCGGGGCCTCGGTGTTGATCCAGCGCCAGCTCGATGGCCAGCTGCAACTGGCCAGCGCGCGCTGGGGGCTCACCCCGGCGTGGCTTACCGACCTGTCCCGTACCCCGGCCCAGGCGCGTGCCGAGACCCTGGCCGAGCAACCCATGTTTCGCGAACCGTTGCGCAAGCGGCGCTGCCTGATGCCGGCCAACGGGTTCTACGAGTGGCGCGGCACCGCGCGCAAGCGACCGTACTGGGTGACGCCGGGGGAGGGGGCCTCGCTGTTCTTCGCCGCGCTGTGGGAAGTCTACCCGGTGCAAGAACAGCAGTGGCTGAGCTGCGCGGTGGTGACCCAGGCGGCGATGAACCAGCGCCGGCCACTGATTCTGGATGAGGCCGAGCAGGCGCTGTGGCTGGATCCCGAGACACCGATGGCGAGGCTGCACGAATTGTTGGCCAAGCCAGCGACGGCATTGCGTGAGCGAGCACTGGCGTTTTTCGTCAACGATCCGAAGCTCAATGGGCCGGAGTGCCTGACACCGGCGTAGGTGGCGTACGGTACTCCGTGTAGGAGCGGCCTTGCCGAGGCGTCGGACCGGTCGGAACGGGGCGCGTAGCGGCCCCAGATTCCGAGCCATCATCGAAATTGCTGGGGCTGCTGCGCAGCCCTTTCGCGACGCAAGGCCGCTCCTACAGGTGCGCGACCTGAGCTACACCCTGAACTGATTGATCAACCGCCGTTGCTGTTCCGCCAGCTTGGTCAGCTCGGCGCTGGCCTGGCTCGACTCGTCGGCGCCACCGGCCACTTCGCCGGCCACCTGGCCGATGTTGATCACGTTGCGGTTGATGTCCTCGGCCACGGCGCTCTGCTCCTCGGCGGCGCTGGCGATCTGGGTGTTCATGTCGTTGATCACCGACACCGCCTGGGTGATGCTCTCCAGCGCCTGCGCGGCGCGGCTGGCCTGCTGCACGCTGTCGTCGGTCTTGCCCTGGCTGTCCTCCATCACCTTGACCACTTCGCGGGTGCCCTGCTGCAACTGCTGGATCATCTGCTGGATCTCTTCGGTGGCCTGCTGGGTCTTCTGCGCCAGGTTGCGCACCTCGTCGGCGACCACGGCGAAGCCACGGCCCTGCTCGCCGGCGCGGGCCGCCTCGATGGCCGCGTTGAGCGCCAGCAGGTTGGTCTGCTCGGCGATGGCGCGGATGGTCACCAGGATGGCGTTGATGTTCTCGCTGTCGCGCGCCAGGTCCTGGACCACGGTCACCGCGCGGCTGATCTCGGTGGCCAGGGCGCCGATGGCGTGGGACGTGTCGCGCACGATGCCCAGCCCCTGGTTCGCCGCCCGGTCGGCATCGCTGGCGGCCTGGGCCGCCTGCGTCGCATTGCGTGCCACGTCCTGTGCGGTGGCGGTCATTTCATGCACGGCGGTGGCCACCTGGTCGATCTCGGCCATCTGCTTGTGCACGCCCTGGTTGGTGCGGATGGCGATATCGGCGGTATGTTCCGACGAGTCGCTGACCTTCTGCACCGAGCTCACCACCTGGCTGATCATCGCCTGCAGTTTGGCCAGGAAGGTGTTGAAGCCCTTGGCGATGGCGCCCAGTTCGTCGGCCCGATCGCTTTGCAGGCGGCGGGTCAGGTCGCCTTCGCCCTGGGCGATATCGTCGAGCATGGCCACCATCTGCCGCAGCGGACGGGCGATGCCATGGGCCAGCAGCCAGATCACCAGCAGGCCGAGCGCCGCGATGCCCAGGCCGACGATGGTCATGCCGGTGATGTCGGTACGACGCTGTTCGGCCAGGTCTTTTTGCAACTGGTTGGCGTCGGCCATCACGGTGCTCAGGGGCAGTTCGAGCAGCAGCGTCCAGCGTGCGTCGGTGCTGGCGATCTTGAACGGCAGGTACAGCTCGATGCGGTCCTTGCCGGCGTCCACCTGATACTGCAGGGCCTCGCCGCTCAGGCTCGCGAGGGTGCTGGCTTCGTCGCTGTCCAGCACATCGCTGGCCTTCTCGCCGAACTTCGCCGGGTCACGGGTGTAGGCCACCAGGCGGCCGTTGCTCGACACCAGCGCCAGTTCGCCGGCGCCATCGTACAGCTGGCGGTCGGCGGCATTGAGCAGGTCCTGGATGAAGTTGACCGACAGGTCGGCCCCAGCCATGCCCTGGAACTGGCCGTCGATCATGATCGGTTCGACGAACGAGGCGAGCATGACCATCTTGTCGCCTACCTTGTAGGGGGCCGGGTCGATCACGCAGGCCTTCTTCGACTCCTTCGGGCACAGGTAGTACTCGCTGGCGCGCACGCCTGTGGCCAGCACGGTGCGGTCGTCGACATCGGCCAGCTTGTCCTGGCCGAGGCTGCCGTCGCCGTTGCGGAACCACCAGGGCAGGAAGCGGCCGCTGGCGCTGTCGATGCCGACCAGTTGGCTGCCGACATAGCGGCTGTCGGCATGGTCGAGCGCGTTCGGCTCCCAGCCAAGGTAGGCGCCGAGCACGCTCGGGTTGACCTCGACGGTACGTTTGAGCTGGTTGATCAGGTGTTCGCGGTCGACGCGCATCAGTGGCTGGCCGTCGGCACCCTGCATGCCGATCATCGCATTGGCGGTGGCGAGGCTGCGGGCGATCGACAGGGGCGCCTCCAGGCCGCGCTGGATCTCGCTTACCTGGGTGCGCGCCAGGGCCGTGAGGCGCTGCTCGATGACCGTCTCGAACTGTTGCTGGGTGCGCGTTTGCACCAGCGACTGGGTCCGCTGCCCGGCATACACGGCATACAGCACCAGGGCCGCGACAATGCTCAGTACGATGGCTCCGGCCAAGGCGGCCACGGAAAACTGGATCGACTTGAATTTCATGGCAAGGCTCCGCGCGCAAGCAGGTTGTTACCGGGTGTTATCGGCGGGCTAATACCAAAGCATGAGGACCGTGCGAGAAATCTTCCCTGCGGCTCTGGCCCAGGCGGACGTCTGGGCCTAGGATACGCGGCATGTAAAAAGGGAGTGTTTTCATGCGTAAGTCATTCGTCGTCGGCCTGCTCGGTGCCAGCGTCCTGCTGGGCGGTTGCCAGGCGGTCAATACCACCAGCGGTGGCGCCGTGGGCGTCGAGCGCAAGCAGTACATGTTCAGCATGCTCTCGACCGACCAGGTCAACCAGATGTACGCGCAGTCATACCAGCAGACACTTGGCGAAGCCTCGAGCAAGGGCGTGCTGGACAAAAGCAGCAACGATGCCAAGCGCGTGCAGGCCATCGCCAAGCGCCTGATCGCCCAGGCGCCACAGTTTCGGCCGGATGCCGCGCAGTGGAACTGGGAAGTCAATGTGATCAAGAGCGATGAGCTCAACGCCAACTGCGGCCCGGGCGGCAAGATCATCGTCTACACCGGTTTGATCGACCAGCTGAAGCTGACCGATGCCGAGATCGCCGCGGTGGTGGGGCACGAGATCGCCCACGCCCTGCGTGAACACAGCCGCGAAGCGATGTCCAAGGCCTACGGTGTGGAAATGGCCCGCCAGGGCGCCGGGGCGATCTTCGGCCTGGGCCAGGACAGCATGGCCATGGCCGATACCGTGGTGAACTACGCCATGACCTTGCCCAACAGCCGGTCCAACGAGAACGAGGCCGACCTGATCGGCCTGGAGCTCTCGGCCCGCGCCGGCTATGACCCGAATGCCGCGATCACCTTGTGGAACAAGATGAGCAAGGCGTCGGAAGGCGCGCCACCCGAGTTCATGAGCACCCACCCGGCTTCGAGCAGCCGGATCGCCTCGTTGCAGGCGGCGATTCCGAAGGTGATGCCGCTGTATCAGGCGGCCAAGCAGTAAAAAAATAGCTTCAAGCTTCAAGCTGCAAGCTTCAAGAGGAAGCCGATACACTTTTGCTTGCAGCTTGCAGCTGTCTTACCCAATCCAGCCACTGGTCTTCATCGCCGAATACACCGCGACGATCGCCAGCACGAAGAACGCGGTCGCCGCCAGGCGACGGATCAGCGTCAGCGGCAGTTTCTCTGCCGCGAAGTTGCCCGCCAGAACCACCGGCACGTTGGCGATCAGCATGCCCACGGTGGTGCCGAGGATGACCATGATCAGGTGTGGATACTGAGCGGCCAGCATCACCGTGGCCACCTGGGTCTTGTCGCCGATCTCGGCGAGGAAGAAGGCGATCAGCGTGGTGACGAACGGCCCGAAGCGCCGCGCGTTGCTGGTTTCGTCATCGTCCATCTTGTCCGGTATCAGGGTCCACAGCGCGGTGGCGGCGAAGCTCGCGGCGAGGATCCAGTGCAGCACCGACTCGCTGAAGAAACCGCTGACCCAGGCGCCCACGGCACCCGCGGCTGCGTGGTTGGCCAGGGTCGCGGCGATGATCCCGGCGATGATCGGCCAGGGTTTGCGAAAGCGGGCGGCGAGAATGAGCGCGAGCAATTGCGTCTTGTCGCCGATTTCGGCGAGCGCAACGATGGCTGTGGGGACGAGCAACGATTCCAGCATCAGGATTCCTACGGGGGCGGGTCGACACGGCTATGACACGTACAACCTTCCCGCCCCGGGTAAGGTGTGCGTGTCATAGGTCTTGTCAAACCCTGGATCTGTCTGCGCAGATCGTGGGTCGCACGCGCCATGGCCTGTGGGCCAAGTGTGTTGACGCGTACCGGGCGAGCAGGGCGCTCGCGGGAGACTACTCCCCTAGGACGGAGCGGATTCTGCCTAGTGCGATCGCTTTCGGCAAGCTCTGTTTTTATCAGCGTGTTGCACGGTAGATCCGAAAGCCATGTGCTTCGGCACGGATTTCACAATTGCCCAAGGCGCCTTCGATCAGCGGTTGGTAGCGCAGGAAGCTGTTGGCGACCAGGCGTATTTCCCCGCCTTTTCGCAGATGTTCGCCTGATTTTTTCAACAGGTTTTCCGATGCCTGGTAATCGGTATGCACCCCGGTGTGGAACGGTGGATTGCTCAGGATCAGGTCCAGGCCGGTGGGCGCGGCATCGATGCCGTCACCGCTGATCACTTCGCCTTCCAGGCTATTGGCGGCCAGGGTCATGCGACTGGCCGCGACCGCGAAGGCATCGACATCGAGCAGGGTGATCCGGCTCTGCGGATAACGACGCTTGATCGTCGCGCCGAGCACGCCAGCGCCGCAGCCGAAGTCCAGGACATGGCCGGCGGGCAGTCCGTCGAGGTGTTCCAGCAGCAGCGCGCTGCCCTTGTCCAGACGCCCATGGCTGAACACCCCCGGCAGGCTGACCACGTGCAGCGGGCCATCGGCCAGTGGCAGTTCGAAGCGTTCGGCCAGGCTTTCCAGTTGTTTGGCCTCGGGGGCGTTGTCGATGGTCACCTGCCAGAGCTGGCAGTGTCTGGCGCTGTCGAGCTTGCGCGGTTTGCCGAAGGCCTGCAATTGCTTGGCCGCGCCTTCGATGCCGCCGCGCTTCTCCCCTACCAGGTACAAGATGCGCCCGGCCAGGCGCGAGGCCAGGGCGTTGAGCAGGTAGGCCGCCAGCTCGCGGGACTTGGGCAGGAACAGCACGGCGGCGTCGAAGGCCACCTCCGGCACCTCGACCCCATAGTGGCTGCGCCCGTCGAAGCGGCCTGCGAGCAACGCCTGGTCACCCGCGTGCCAGGTCCAGCCATGGGCGCCAGGCAACTGGCCGAGCAGGCCATCGGCCTGGACCCCGGCGATCAGCAGCGGGCCCTGGAACAGGTCCGCCTGGCGGAGCAATACTTCACTGCGCGGGTCCATGGACGACGCCTCCTGAAAAAAGTGGCGCAGTGTACCAGAGGCGTCGGTGGATCAGCCGACCACTCGCCGAGGCTGGCCAGCGAAGTAGGCCTGGGCGTTCTCGGCCAGCTGGCCGACGATGCGCTGGCGCGACTCCACCGCGCCCCAGGCGCTGTGCGGGGTGATGATCAGACGCGGGATGTCCGTCGCCAGCAATGGATTGCCGTCGACCGGCGGCTCGACGCTCAAGACATCGGTGGCGGCGCCGCCCAGGTGGCCACCCCGCAGGGCATCGACCAGGGCCTGCTCGTCGATTAGTCCGCCGCGGGCGGTGTTGACCACCAGCGCATGAGGCTTGAGCAAGGCCAGCTCGCGGGCGCCGATCATGTGCCGGGTCTGCTCGTTGAGCGGGCAGTGCAGGGTCAGGGCATCGACCTGCGGTAGCAGTTCGTCCAGCGGCAGGCGATCGGCGCGGGGCGGGCGCCCGGGGATCTGCCCGCTCAGCACGCGCATGCCGAAGGCTTCGGCCAGGTGCGCCACCGCGCCGCCCAGCTCGCCATGGCCGAGCAGGCCGAGGGTCTTGCCCTCCAGCTCGACGATGGGAAAGTCCAGCAGGCAGAACTGGCTGGCCTTGGCCCACTGCCCGGCCTTCACCGCCTGGTCGTAGTCGCACAGGCGCGTGGCCAGGGCCAGCAGCAGGGCCAGGGTGTGCTGGGCCACCGATGGCGTGCCGTAGCCCTGGCAGTTGCATACGGTGATGCCTTGGACGCGGGCGGCGGCCAGGTCGACATTGTTGGTGCCGGTGGCGGCGACCAGGATCAGCTCGAGCTGTGGGTTGGCGGCCAGCGTGGCGGCGTCGAGCATCACTTTGTTGCTGATCACCGCCGTGGCGCCTTGCAGACGTTCGGCGACCTGGTCCGCAGTTGTGGCGGCGTGCAGTTGCAGGTCATCGAACTGGGCATGCAGTGGCGAAAGGTCGAGGTCACCCAGGTCCAGTGACTGGTGATCGAGAAACACGGCGCGACGTGGGCTGGGCATGGAGGCTCCGGTGCAGGGCTGGATACATTCTTGGCGTTGGTTCGAGGCTGTGGGAGCGGGTTTACCCGCGAATACGCAGGCGAGCCCATTGCGCATTCGCGGATAAGCCCGTTCCCACAGGGCTCGCGATCCGTTCAGAACAGTGTCTGGCCCGGCATTGCCGTTCGTCAACGCCAGCATCGCCGCTCATACCTTGGCGCGGCAAATCATTCCTTCGGCTGATTTGACCGATGCGTCACCGCACTACAGTTGATCCCTGAATCGTCCGGCCCGCTTTGAAAAAGGGATACCCATGTTGCAGACGCGCATCATCAAGCCCGCCGAGGGCGCCTACCAGTACCCCCTGCTGATCAAGCGCCTGCTGATGTCCGGCAGTCGTTACGAGAAAACCCGAGAGATCGTCTACCGCGACCAGATCCGCCTCACCTACCCGCAGTTGAGCGAGCGCATCGCCCGTCTGGCCAACGTGTTGACCGCGGCCGGTGTGAAGGCCGGTGACACCGTGGCGGTGATGGACTGGGACAGCCACCGCTACCTGGAGTGCATGTTCGCCATCCCGATGATCGGTGCCGTGGTGCATACCATCAACGTGCGTCTGTCACCCGAGCAGATCCTCTACACCATGAACCACGCCGAGGACCGCTTCGTGCTGGTCAACAGCGACTTCGTCGGCCTCTACCAGGCCATCGCCGGCCAGCTGACCACGGTGAACAACACGCTGCTGCTGACCGATGGTCCGGACAAGACCGCCGACCTGCCGAACCTGGTGGGCGAGTACGAGCAACTGCTGGCCGCCGCCAGTGCGCATTACGACTTCCCTGACTTCGACGAGAACTCGGTAGCCACCACGTTCTACACCACCGGCACCACCGGCAACCCCAAGGGGGTGTATTTCACCCATCGCCAACTGGTGTTGCATACCCTGGCCGAAACCTCGGTGCTCGGCAGCCTGGACAGCGTGCGGCTGCTGAGCAGCAACGACGTCTACATGCCGATCACGCCGATGTTCCATGTGCACGCTTGGGGCATCCCCTACGCGGCGACCATGATGGGTATCAAGCAGGTCTACCCGGGGCGCTACGAGCCGGACATGCTGGTCAGGCTGTGGCGCGAGGAGAAGGTGACCTTCTCCCACTGCGTGCCGACCATCCTGCAGATGCTGCTCAACTGCCCGTCGGCGGCCGGTCAGGATTTCGGTGGCTGGAAGATCATCATTGGCGGCAGCGCGCTCAATCGCGCTCTGTACCAGGCTGCGCTGGCCCGTGGTATCCAGCTCACCGCCGCCTACGGCATGTCGGAAACCTGCCCGCTCATCAGCGCCGCGCACCTGAACGACGAGTTGCAGGCCGGCAGCGAGGATGAGCGCACCAGCTACCGGATCAAGGCCGGCGTGCCGGTGCCTCTGGTCGAGGCTGCCATCGTCGATGGCAATGGCAACTTCCTGCCCGCCGATGGCGAAACCCAGGGCGAACTGGTGCTGCGCGCGCCCTGGCTGACCATGGGCTACTTCCGCGAACCGGAGAAGGGCGAGGAACTGTGGCAGGGCGGCTGGTTGCACACCGGGGATGTCGCCACCCTGGACGGCATGGGCTATATCGAGATCCGCGACCGGATCAAGGATGTGATCAAGACCGGTGGCGAGTGGATTTCGTCGCTCGATCTCGAAGACCTGATCAGTCGCCATCCGGCGGTGCGCGAAGTGGCGGTGGTCGGTGTGCCGGACCCGCAATGGGGTGAGCGGCCATTCGCGTTGCTGGTGGCGCGTGACGGGCAGAGCATCGATGCGCGCGCGCTCAAGGAGCATCTCAAGCCATTCGTCGAGCAAGGGCACATCAACAAGTGGGCGATCCCCAGCCAGATCGCCCTTGTTACTGAAATTCCCAAGACCAGCGTCGGCAAGCTCGACAAGAAGCGCATTCGCCTGGATATCAGCCAGTGGCAGGCCAGTAACAGCACGTTCCTTTCCACGTTGTAACCGGGGAGCGGGTCATGCCCTTTCTAGCATGACCCGCGGACTAGACACCGTGCCGCCTTGTCAAACGCTGGAATTGAGCCATGCTTGAGCACTGCCAGCGCACGGGCCGGTCGTTCGGGGCGGCCATCAGCAGGGAACGCAAATCACACTTTAGAGGGATCAAGCACCTGTGGTCGCTGGCTATAGTCGGGTCAGGGGATTTTCAGGAATGGGGGAGGGCGTCGTACCGCAGCGGGCGACGTCACCGGCAGGAGCCTGCTTCAACCAGGCGCTCGGGCCGTTTCTGAAAGGACTCACTGCCATAACAAAAAAGTACATGGAGTAGCGTCGATGACATCTGCAAACCCGTTCTGGCGCCGGGCTAAACTGCCTCTGGCCGTCAGCCTCGCTTCTACGCTCGCAAGTCCAGCTTTCGCGGTCAGCTTCAACATCGGGGAAATCGAAGGCCAGTTCGACTCGTCGCTCTCCGTCGGTGCCAGCTGGTCGACCGCCAACCCCAACAAGAACCTCATCGGTGCCAACAACGGCGGCAGGGGGCTGTCGCAGACCTCCGACGATGGCCACCTGAACTTCAAGAAAGGCGAGACCTTCTCGAAGATCTTCAAGGGTATCCATGACCTGGAACTCAAGTACGGTGACACCGGCGTGTTCGTCCGCGGCAAGTACTGGTACGACTTCGAACTCAAGGATGAAAACCGCCAGTTCAAGGACATCAGCGATTCGGGCCGCAAGGAGGGCGCCAAGTCCTCGGGCGCCGAGCTGCTCGACGCGTTTGTCTACCACAACTACAGCATCGCCGACCTGCCGGGCACGGTGCGCCTGGGCAAGCAGGTGGTGAGTTGGGGTGAAAGTACCTTCATCGGTGGTGGCATCAACGCCATCAACCCCATCGATGTCTCGGCGTTCCGCCGTCCTGGCGCGGAGATCAAGGAAGGCCTGATCCCCGTCAACATGTTCTACGTGTCGCAAAGCCTGACCGATAACCTGACCGCCGAAGGTTTCTACCAGATCGAATGGGACCAGACCGTCGTCGACAACTGCGGGACCTTCTTCTCCCAGCCTGACGTGATCGCCGATGGTTGCAACAACAACCTGGCGGTGCTGGCCAAGCAGGCGAACGTGGCAAGAAGCCTGTCCGCACAGCTTGGCCCGTTCACCGGGGCGGCGATGAACGCGCTGTCCGGGCAGGGCGTGAGCTGGGGTTCGCCTGACGAGGGCGTGATCGTGCGCCGTGGGCCGGACCGCGATGCCCGTGACAGCGGCCAGTTCGGCGTGGCCCTGCGCTACATGTACGAGCCGCTGAACACCGAGTTCGGTGGTTATTTCATGAACTACCACAGCCGGGCACCGATCTTCAGTGGTCGGGGCGCGGCAGCTCGCTTCTACAACCCGGCCAACCTGGCTGGCGCATTGGCGCGCGCGGGCGTTCCGGCTGGCGCCGCAACCAACCCGGCCCTGCTCCAGGCGCTCATGCCCCTGTATGTCGCGGGCAACTCCAGCTACTACGTGGAGTATCCCGAGGACATCCGCCTCTACGGCCTGAGCTTCTCCACCACCTTGCCCACCGGCACGGCCTGGAGCGGCGAGATCAGCTATCGGCCGAATGCGCCCGTGCAGCTGAACACCACCGACATCCTGTATTCGGGCCTGACGCCACTCGACCCCAACACATCGGTGCTCAAAGGCACGCCGGACGCTGACCAGCCAGGCTATCGCCGCAAGGAGATCACCCAGCTGCAGACCACCTTCACCCACTTCTTCGACCAGGTCATGGGCGCCGAGCGTCTGACCATGGTCGGTGAAATTGGCTGGACTCACGTCGGCGGACTGGAAAGCTCTTCCAAGGCGCGCTATGGCCGCGACCCGGTCTACGGCCCCGGCCCGCTGCCCAATGGCCGCTGCCGAAGCCTCAACGCCACCACGCTGGCCGGTGTCGAGCAGAACAACCTGTCGCGCTACTGCGAAAACGAAGGCTTCACCACCTCCGACTCCTGGGGTTATCGCGTTCGCGCCATCTGGGACTACAACAACGTCTTCGCCGGTGTGAACCTGCGTCCGAGCGTGGCCTGGTCCCATGACGTCGATGGTTACTCCCCAGGCCCTGGCGGCAACTTCGAGGAAGGTCGCAAGGCGGTCAGCCTGGGCCTGGACGCCGAGTACCAGAACACCTACACGGCGAGCCTGTCGTACACCAACTTCTTCGACGGCAAGTACACCACCGTGGATGACCGTGACTTCGTCGCGCTCAGCTTCGGCGTGAACTTCTAAGAACCCTGATCCAGGACGACAACAGAATGAAAATGACCACACGTCTGCTGCAAGCCGGTGTACTGGGCATGTCCCTGCTGGCAACCAGCGTCATGGCTGCGGTTTCCGCCACCGAAGCGGCCAAGCTGGGCTCGACCCTGACCCCGATGGGCGCGGAGAAGGCCGGTAACGCCGACGGCTCGATCGGCCCGTGGGAGCCTCTCTCGAAGACTGCCGGCAGTGTCGACAGCAAGGGTTTCCTCTCCGATCCGTATGGCAGTGAGAAGCCACTGTTCACCATCACCGCGCAGAACGCCGAGCAGTACAAGGACAAGCTTTCGCCTGGCCAGCTGGCGATGCTCAAGCGTTACCCGGACAGCTACAAGATCCCGGTGTACAAGACCCACCGTGGCTCCACCGTGCCGGACGACGTGTTCGCCGCGATCAAGGAAAACGCCACCAAGACCACCCTGGTCGCCGGTGGCAACGGCCTGGAAAACTTCCGCACCGCCATTCCGTTCCCGATCCCCAAGGACGGGCTGGAGGTGATCTGGAACCATATCACCCGCTACCGTGGCGGCAGTGTGACCCGCCTGGTTACCCAAGCCACCCCGCAGCAGAACGGCTCGTACAGCCTGGTGTACTTCCAGGACCAGTTCGTGTTCCGCGACAAGATGAAGGATTACGACCCGGCCAACCCGGGCAACATCCTGTTCTACTTCAAGCAGGAAGTGACCGCGCCCGCTCGTCTGGCAGGCACCGTGCTGCTGGTCCACGAAACCCTCGACCAGGTCAAGGAGCCGCGCAAGGCGTGGATCTACAACGCCGGCCAGCGCCGCGTGCGTCAGGCGCCGCAAGTGTCATACGACGGTCCGGGTACCGCCGCCGACGGGCTGCGCACCTCCGACAACCTGGACATGTACAACGGCGCGCCGGATCGCTACGACTGGAAGCTCGAGGGCAAGAAGGAGATGTATATCGCCTCCAATGCCTACAAGCTGGACGATCCGAAGCTCAAGTACAGCGATATCATCAAGGCCGGGCACATCAACCAGGACTTGTCGCGCTACGAGCTGCGCCGCGTCTGGCATGTGGTCGCAACCCTCAAGCCAGGCCAGCGCCATATCTACGCCAAGCGTGACTTCTACATCGACGAGGACACCTGGCAGGCCGCGGTGATCGACCAGTACGACGGTCGCAACCAACTGTGGCGCGTGTCCGAGGCCCACGCCCAGCCTTACTACAACGTGCAGGTGCCGTGGTACACCCTGGAGGCCATCTATGACCTGCAGTCGGGCCGCTACCTGGCCCTGGGCATGAAGAACGAAGAGAAGAGCGCCTACAACTTTGGCTTCAGCGCCAGCAAGGCCGAGTTCCAGCCAGCCGCGCTGCGTCAGTCAGGCGTGCGTTGAGCTGAAAACCGCAAACTCCGTGTGATCCCCCAGAACGCCCCGGCTTGCCGGGGCGTTTCTGTTTGCCGCTGGCGTGGAGCGCAATCGGCATTGTTTCTTTTTGTCGTAGTCTTTTTGGACTATTGCTGGCCGATCGTCTTCAAATGTGTTGCGTTTGCCGTTAGTCTCGCAACCATCCGTACCGCCGCATTATTCCAATCAGAACGAGCCGGCCATGACAGACCTGTCCCGTACGCATGGAGTCGCCAGCCAGGCCCTGGGCCTGTTGGACGGGCGTTTTTTCCGGCCACCGTTGCCGGAAGCGCACGTTCCTCGGGCACGTCTGTGCCAGCGCCTGCACACGGGTCTGGCAGGGCGCCTGCTGCTGGTGAACGCCCCCGCGGGGTTCGGCAAAAGCTCGTTGGCCATCGAGTTCTGTCAGGGTTTGCCGGCCCACTGGCGTAGCCTCTGGTTGGGCCTGAGTCAGCGTGACGCCGACCCCGGTCGCTTCCTCGAGCGCCTGCTCGAAGGCCTCCAGCAGTTCTGCCCGGCGCTGGGTGGGCAAGCCTTGGGCTTGCTCAAGATGCGCCAGCGCCATCAGCCCTTCGCCTTCGAGGAATGGCTCGATGGCTTGCTCGATGAGCTCACCTTGTACCTGCAACCCGATACGCCCCTGCTGCTGGTGCTCGATGACTACCACCTGGCACAAGGGCCGGTGCTGGACCGTTGCCTGCAGTTCTTCCTCAACCACCTGCCCGCCGGGCTGTTGCTGTTGGTCACCAGCCGCCAGCGCCCCGACTGGCATCTGGCGCGCCTGCGTTTGTCGCGGCAACTGATCGAGCTCAACGAACAGGACCTGCGGCTCACTTCCGAGGAGGCCCTGGCGGTAATCGGTCGGCAACCCACCGGCTTGCGCGGCCAGGCCCTCGACAATCTGATCCAGCGCAGCGACGGCTGGGTGGCAGGGCTGCGCTTCTGGCAACTGGCGGCGAGCGAGTCGGGCGAAGACAACGCCTTGCCCCAGGCCTTGCACGGTGGGGAAGGTCTGATACGGGACTACCTGCTCGAGGAAGTCATCGACATCCTTCCCGCGCCGGTGCAGGCGTTCCTGTACGACACGGCCTGTCAGGAGCGCTTCTGCGCCGAGCTTTGCGACGCCCTGCGCGAGCGGCATGACAGCGCCGAAATCCTGCGCTATCTCCAGGCCCACCAGGTGTTTCTCGTCCCGCTGGATGAGCACGGGCGCTGGTTCCGCTATCACCATCTGTTTTCCGACCTGCTGCGCAGTCGACAGACTAGCGAGCCCCTGGCGGGCCTGCATCTGCGGGCCTGCCGCTGGTTCGAAAGCCAAGGGCTGCTGGACGAGGCGGTGGAGCAGGCGCTGCGTGCCGGACACCTGGATGTGGCGGCCGACCTCGTGCAAAGCCTCTCCGAGGAGCAGTTGCTGGCGGAGCAGAACGTCGGCATGTTGCTGCGCTGGAAGATGGACCTGCCCGATAGCCTGCTGATCAGCACGCCACGGCTGATCGTGCTATACAGCTGGGCCCTGGGGCTGGCCTGCCAGCTGGATGCCGCCGAGGAACTGGCGGCGTACCTGAGCCGTTTCCTGCCGGCGCCGTCGGCGACCGCGCAAAAGTCGATGCTGGCCCAGTGGCTTGCCCTGAGCGGTGTCATCGCCCGTGGCCGCGGTGATCGCGAGCGCACCCTGGCGTATTGCGGCGAAGCGCTGCAGAGCCTGCCGTGCAAGCGCTACGGGCAACGCCTGGTGTGCTTGTCGACGCTGTCCAACCTGGCGATCGCCGATGGCGACTTCTGGCGTGCCCGGGGCTGGAACCGCGAGGCGCTGGAGCTGGCGCAGCGGGTCGGCAATCCGTTGTTCGAGGCCCTGGCCCACTACGACCGGGCCAGGGTGCTGCATGCCCGTGGCGAAGTGCTGCGCGCACTGGACGAGACACGCCAGGGCTTGCTGCGCTTGCAGGGGCTCTCGGGGCAGCGGCTCTACGCGGTGCGTGCCCGTCTGACCCTGTACGAAGGCTATCTGCTCGCGGCGCGGTTGCAGCCAGGGCAGGGGCGTGCCCGACTGCGCGCGGGGCTGAGCGAGGCGCGCACCTGTCGCGACATCAGCGTGCTGATAGGGCACTGCGTGATCGCGTCGCTGGAAGGACGCGAAGGGCGTTTTGCCGAGGCGTTCGCCGAGCTGGCCGAGGCCGAGCGGCTGATGCATATCTGGGACGTGCCACCGATCTTCTACCTGGCCATGATCACCCTGGTGAAATGCGAGCTGTGGCTGGCCCAGGGGCGCACGGACCTTGCCGAGTCGTGGTTGTTGCGCCTGGGCCAGACGTACGGGGGCGAGCAGCCGGCGGCGGCCCCGGAGTTCCATCCACTGCTGCCGTTGCACATCGAGTTGCAGCAGGCATTGCTGGAGCGGGTGCTGGAGCGTCCGCGTGATGCCGAAGCGCGCTTGCGCGCACTCGTCGAGCGTGGCCAGGCCGGCGGCGGCATGACCCTGACGGTCAGTGCCGTGTGCCAGCTGATCCTGCTGTTGCTGGACGAAGGACGGGAGGACGAAGCCGGCAGGCACCTGCCCCTGGCCCTGGCGGCAGCGCAGGGCGGAGCCTTGCAGGCGTTTCAGCGCTTGCTGGAGGAGCGGCCGCACTGGCTGCGCGAGCAGCTCGCCACCTGCGCCGCCTGCCCAGTCCAGGTCGAGTTGCTGTCGCGCCTGCCAGAAGCCGCGCCATCCCTGTTGGCGACTGCCGACGCCCTGAGCGGTCGGGAACTGGCGGTGCTGGAGCTGATCGCCCAAGGCTGTTCGAACCAGCAGATCAGCGAGCGGTTGTTCATTTCGCTGCATACCGTCAAGACTCACGCCAGCCACATCAACAGCAAGCTGGGGGTCGAGCGCCGCACCCAGGCGGTGGCCAGGGCCAAGTCGCTGGGTCTGTTGGCCTGACGCACTGGATCTGCGCTGGCGTCGATCTTTGCGCGCTCATCTTTCCCCAACCCCTGCCGATACAGGTTTCGGCGGTACGCATCGCCACTTCCCTCTTCTCTCGATACAGGTCGTGTTGATGCTGCAGTACGGGCAAAAAAGCTTTCTCATCGTCGACGACTTCACCGACTTTCGCACGTCGACCCGCTCGATGCTTCGCGAGCTGGGCGCGCGCGACGTGGACACCGCCGACAGCGGCGAGCAGGCGCTGCGCATGTGCGGGCAGAAGCGCTATGACTTCATCCTCCAGGACTTCCACCTCGGCGATGGCAAGAAGAACGGCCAGCAAGTGCTCGAGGACCTGATCCTCGACAAGCTGATCAGCCACGAATGCGTGTTCATCATGGTCACGGCCGAAAGCAGCCAGTCCATCGTGCTCAGTGCCATCGAGCACGAGCCCGACGCCTACCTGACCAAACCGTTCAACCGGGTCGGGCTGGCTCAGCGCCTGGAGAAACTGACCCAGCGCAAGACGCTGCTCAAGCCGATCCTCCAGGCCCTCGACCGTGGCCGGCCCGCCGAGGTGCTGGCGGCCTGTGCCGAGCTGTGCAAGCAGGATCCGCGGTTCGCGCCGTTGTGCCTGCGCTATCGTGCCGATGCCTTGCGCGATCTCAACCGTTTCGAAGAGCTGGAGAAGTTCCTCAAGAACATCCTCGCCAGCCGCCCTCAGCCGTGGGTCTACGCGGCGCTGGGCAGCCTGCTGCACAAGCGTGGCCAGCATGCCCAGGCCCAGGGGGTCTACGAACAGGCGCTCAAGGCATTCCCGATCATGCCCAACCTGTATGACGGCATGGCCGAGGTGCTGGTGGCCCAGGGCGAGAGCAAGCGTGCCCAGCACATGCTCGAAGAGGCGGTACGCCTGTCGCCGCTGGCCGTTCGACGCCAGGCCGCGCTGGGCAAGCTGGCGCTGGACAACGCCGACTTCGACAGCGCGTCGAAGGCCTATCGCCATGCGGTGAACCAGGGGCAGAGCTCGCGCTACAAGGATGCCGAAAGCAACCTGGGCCTGGTTCAGGCGCTGATGAACAAGAACGTTGGCAACGGCCTCGATGCCCGTACCCGGGTCGAGATCAACACGGTGCTCAGCGAGGTGGCCAAGGAGAACGTCGAGGACCAGGGCCTGCAGGTGCGAGCACGGCTGATGAAGGCGGCCAGCCTGCAACAGGCCGGCGACCCGGAAACCGCGGCCAAGCTCACCGAGCAGGCCATGCAGCGCCTGGACAAGATGGATCAGTTCTTCTCCGTGGAAGCCGCCCTGACGGTCGCCAGGCAGTTGCAACAGCTCGGCCAGGATGCGGCGGGTACCTCGATCCTCAAAGGCTGCGTGGAAACCTATGGCGATGATCCCAAGGTCATGCAGAACGTGGCCAAGCTCACCGATGACCCCGTGGTGCTTGGCGCGGTAACCGAGGCGGTGGACCTCAATCGCCAGGGCGTGCGCAGCTATCAAGGCGGCGAACTGAACGAAGCGCTGGGCATGTTCCGCAAGGCGTTGTCGCTGCAACCGAAGAACATCAGCATCGCCCTGAACACCGCCCAGGCGCTGCTGCGCATCGGTGGCGAGACACCACCGCCGGCGCTCATGCAGGAGTGCCGCGACTGCCTCACCCGCGTGGCCGGCATCCCCGCCAGCGACAGCCGCTACGATCGTTATCGCAAACTGCACATCCGGGTCTTCGGCGCATGAACCAGGACAACCAGGGGCTGGATTTCTCCACGGTGATCGCCTCCACCGTGCACGACCTGAAGAACTCCCTGTCGGCGCTCACCCATGCGCACAGCCAGTGGCTGGCGCGCCTGCCCGAGGCGCTACGCGGGGGAACCGAGCAGGGCGTCGTGGAGCATGAGCTGAGCCATCTGAACGGCATGCTCGTGCAGTTGCTGGGCTTGTACAAGCTCGGCGTCAACCAGCTGCCCATCTGCCCGGACTACCATGAGCTGGACGATTTCATCGAGGCTCAGCTGGCGGCCCAGGAGGACGTGATCAAGCACCGCGATATCCTCGCCACCTGGCGCATCGAGACTGAAAGCCCGCTGGGCTTCTTCGACCGTGAACTGGTCGCCTCGGTGGTGGCCAATGTGCTCACCAACGCTATCCGCTACGCCGGCCATGCCCTGCTGATCAGCATCGAGGAAGAGGGCGAGCAGCTGGTGATCAGCGTCAACGACGACGGTGCCGGTTATCCACAGCGCATGCTCGAACGCCAGCACGACTACGCGCAGGGCATCGATTCGCAGAGCGGCAGCACCGGACTGGGGCTGTACTTCGCCGCGCGAATTGCCGCGCTGCATGAGCGCAACGGGGTACGCGGGCGGATCGAAATCGCCAATGGCGGGACGCTGGGGGGCGGGTTGTTCCGGTTGTACCTGCCTTGATGCCGGTGTCGTATTTTGTCGCCAAACCGGGGCCGCATCCCAAGATCAAGTGAGGCATTTCCCACTGGCATCAAGTGGACTTTTTCCGCAACTGGAGGAGTGGCAGTGTAGATACCTGGTCTCTACATTTCACTTGCTATCGCCGGGAGGGTTTCTACTATGTATCTACCGTGGGAGATACTTATGCAGATAAAGATTCAACAGTGGGGCAACAGCGCCGCCATTCGAATTCCCTCCACAGTCCTCAAGCAGATGCGTCTTGAAGTGGGGTCAACCCTGAGTCTGGACACGGCTGGCGAAAGCATGGTGCTCAAGCCTGTCAGGGCGAAGCCTAAATACACGCTTGAAGAACTGATGGCGCAATGTGATCTGAACGCACCAGAGCCGGAGGACATGGCCGCCTGGAATGCCATGCGTCCGGTTGGACGTGAAATGTGAGGCGCGCCAAGTTCGCCAGAGGGGACATCGTCAGGGTCAACCTGGACCCCACGGTCGGTCGGGAGCAGCAGGGCGCAGCGCGACCTGCGCTGGTTCTGACTCCGAACACGTTCAATGTTTCCGGGCTTGCGGTGATCGCTCCGATTTCCCAGGGCGGGGACTTTGCGCGGCACGCGGGTTTCGCGGTGACGCTCAGCGGTGCCGGTACGCAGACGCAGGGCGTCATGCTATGCAACCAGATACGCATCGTTGATCTGGCGGCGAGAAACGCCACGCGTATCGAGTCTGTTCCCGAAGCTGTCGTCCTGGATGCGCTGGCTCGCGTTCAAACACTTTTCGAGTAATTGGTTATCCCTTCATGGCACATCCTGCGACAGCCCTCATCCGCGAAACCTTCCCCGTAGGCCCCCTGCAGTGCAACTGCACCCTGATCGGCGACCCTGTCAGCAAGAAGGCGATTGTCGTCGACCCGGGCGGGGACGAGCAGAAGATCCTCGCCCGCCTGCAACACCACGGCCTGACCCTGGTGAGCATCATCCACACCCACGCCCACTTCGACCATTTCCTTGCCTCGGGCAAGCTCAAGGAGCTGACCGGCGCCACGCTGCACCTGCACAAGGCTGACCAGCCGCTGTGGGAAAACCTGGAAATGCAGTGCCAGATGTTCGGCATGCCCTATACGCCGGTGCCGTCGCCGGACCGCTGGCTGAGCGACGACGAGGAGTTGGCGTGCGGCTGTGGCGTGGCACTGCACACACCGGGACATACGCCGGGATCGATGAGTTTCTGGTTCGCCGAGCACAAGCTGCTGATCGCCGGCGACACCCTGTTCCGTCGCGGCGTCGGCAGGACCGATTTGTGGGGTGGCGATCAGCGGGCTATCGTTCGTTCCATCAAGGAGCGGCTGTACCGCCTGGATGAAGATGCCATCGTGGTGACCGGGCATGGCCCGCAGACCCGCCTCGGCGACGAGATGCGCGAGAACCCGTTCGTGCGCGCCTGAGGTTTCATGGAATTTTTTCACCGTGCTGCAATCCAAGGCTGGCACAGATCCGCGTGTGATCCGCCGCACTTTTGAATTTCAGTAGGAGCTTGTCCATGTTCACCATGCGTCGTCTGATTATCGTCGCTACCGCCGCTGCCCTGATGTCCGGTTGTGCCAGCCCCAACCCCTATGACAACCAAGGCCAGGCGCAGGGCTCCACAGGGATGAGCAAGACCGCCAAGTACGGTGGCCTGGGCGCGCTGGCCGGTGCCATCGCCGGTGCCGCCATCGACCACAACAACCGCGGCAAGGGCGCGCTGATCGGCGCGGCCGCGGTGGGCGCCGCCGCCGCCGGCTATGGCTACTACGCCGACAAGCAGGAGGCCGAGCTGCGAGCGCAGATGGCCAACACCGGCGTGGAGGTGCAGCGCCAGGGCGACCAGATCAAGCTGATCATGCCGGGCAACATCACCTTCGCCACCGATTCGGCGAATATCGCCCCGAGCTTCTACTCGCCGCTGAACAACCTGGCCAGCTCGTTCAAGCAGTTCAACCAGAACACCATCGAAGTGATCGGCTTTACCGACAGCACTGGCAGCCGCCAGCACAACATGGATCTGTCGCAGCGCCGCGCCCAGGCGGTCAGCACCTACCTGACCTCGCAGGGCGTCGATGCCTCGCGGGTCAGCGTGCGTGGCATGGGCCCGGACCAGCCGATCGCCAGCAACGCCGATGCCAACGGGCGGGCGCAGAACCGTCGGGTCGAGGTCAACCTCAAGCCGATCCCGGGTCAGCAGTATGACCAGCAGGGCACTGTTCAGCAGTATCCCTGAGCCGTTGCTGTAGCGAAGCGTCTTCAATCGGGGCCGCAAAGCGGCCCCGATTGCTGCCGGAACGGCAACGGTCATGCGACTTGGCGGCGTTTCCAGAAGGGTTGGTCGGCGTAGCGTGATTCGACGCCGTAATAGCCCCGTTTCATCGCCTGATACTCGCTGACGTGCCGTTGGATATCGATGCGATAGGCCTGGGACTGCTCGGCTTCATGGCTGGCGTCCGCGAGGCTGATGGCGGCCAGCCGGGCGCTCTGGATTCCCGTGCTCAAGGCATAGCCGATGCCCATCGACGACAGTGGGTCGAACGCCGCCACCGCGTCGCCCGCCGCCGCCCAGCCGTCGCCGCAGCACGGCACGAGTTGCTGCGAATGAGCCGGCCAGACGCGCAGGTCGCCTTCGATCGGTCGTTCGCCCAGGCGCGCACGGGTATTGGGCGCTTGGGCCAGTGCCGTGTGCCAGAAATGCTCGCGGTCATCGTGCGAGGCCTGGAGCAGATCGGCGTCGGTCATCAGCACGGCGATCAGGCGACCGTCCGGCACCGGGGCGCTGTACCACCAGCCCACTGCCACGGCTTCGACCAGCGAGCAACCTTCCACGACGCTGTCGCTGGCGGCGTGATACGCCGAAATGCCCACCAGCCGATCCTGCTGGACGCGGCTGGCGCCTACCGCTCGAGCCAGCCAGGCGCTGCGCCCGGTGGCATCGATCAGGTAGCGGCAACGCACTTCGGGTGAGCCTTCCAATCCATCTATCCGCAGCTTCCAGGCGTCGCCGTCGCGCTCTACCGCCCGCACCCGAACGCCGGTGAGCAACTGCGCGCCCATGCTGCGCGCGGCATTGGCCAGGCCGGCGTCGAAGCGCGTGCGGTCCAGGTGCCAGCCATGGCCGCGTCCGGTGAACAGAAAGTCCTGCGCGCGGACCTCGCTATCACCCCAGGCGGCGGTGAAGGCGAACGACTGACTGAAACCGGCCTGGCGAAAATGCTCGCCGACGCCGAGGTAGTCGAGCAGGGGCAGGACGCCGGGGGAGAGGGTCTCGCCGACCTTCTCCCGAGCGTATTCTCGTTGTTCCAGCACCATCACCGAGTGACCGCTGTGGCGTCGCAGGGTGAGGGCGGCCGCACTGCCGGCCGGCCCTCCCCCGACGACGACCACGTCCACGGTCCTCGGTTGGTCAGCGAACAAGATGCCCTCGGGCTGTGACCACTTGACGCCCATCGATGCTCGGTAGCTTCTCGTCCGGCTTGAGGTACCAGGTGTTGAAGAAGTTGCCGCTGGCGCCAGACAGCACGTACTCGGCCGGGCCGACGGCGTAGCTGGCCGCCACGAAGCGGTCGTTGTTGCGCTCGGTCTCGACGAAGTAGGGGTACAGGTCGCGCAGCGGCCCCTGGGCCTCATTGGTGATGAAGCCCAGGTAGTGCCAGGCCTGGATCATCTCGGTGTAGCCGTTGATGCCCCGACTGTAGATCGACTGCATGCCGGCCGAGATCCCCGAGGCCTGCTGGGCCGCGGCGGTCATGTCGGCGGGGATGACGTTCCACGGGCTTTGCGGTGGCCACCAGTAGGCGTAATAGGACGGTGCCTTCGGCACGCCGTCGTCCTTGTTGAGCGCAGGGTCGGTGAAGTTCACGTTCTGCACCGTGCACTGGTAGAAGTCGGCCTGCCACGGGATGGCCATGCGCTTGGTCAGGTCGCCGGGCTCGCAGCCCTGGAACGGCCCTTCCGGATCGGTTTCGTTCTCGCTGACGCTCAGGCCGTTGGCGTAGTAGTAGTCGCTGTCATGGCGATGCCTGATCTGATAGGGCTTGTCGTAGAGGGAGGGGCTGTAGAGGCTCCAGGTCACTTCGATGCCCGGGCACAGTGGGCCGCCCACGCAGTTGCCGATGCTCGCCTGATCCAGCGCGCTGACACCCGGCAACGGTTTCGGCGGTTCCACGACGAACTGGCCGGCCGCCCATTGCCCCAGCAGGAAGTACTGGGTGCGGGTCAGGGTGAGAAACTTGTCCAGCAGCTGGTTGCTGACCGAGTTGGAGCCGGAATTCAGCGGCATCAGCGGAATGCCGGACTTCTGGTCGAACAACTGCGCCTGGGCACCGTCGGTGAAGCCGTTGCTGCCGGGGTTGCGGAACAGCGAGAAGTAGTCCTGGCGCTGCTTGAGGCTCGCCGATGAGCGATCCTTGGCATCGAACGGGGGTGGCGAGAAGCTGTTGAGCGACGGGATCGCCGCGACCCAGCGATAGCCCGCAGGACGCCGCAGGATCGGCTCGATGTCGCGTTCGTAGTTGGCGATGTAGCTCGTCTGGTACTGGCCGTTGCGATACAGCTCCGGCAGCAGGTTGAGTTCACGCACCGCCACGTCGAAGGCCAGGTCGTCGAGGGTGACGATGTTCTCAAGCTCCGGGGCGAACTTCGGCGAGCCGACGATGCACCAGGCGGTGAGTACCTGTACGGGCTGGTTGGTCAGTTTCAGGGTGCAGGTGACGGGGCCGTCGGAGACATCGTCATGCCAGGTGTCGGCGCCAGCGAAGCTGCTGATCGATTCGTTGCCGCCGGCATGGCCATGCCCGCCAAGCACCAGCAGACGCCCCTTGGCATCGGTGCGCAGGGTGCCCAGGGTATTGATCTGCTGGCCCTGGGTGGCGCGTTTGGGGAAGGAGCGGAAACGGTAGTCGTTGCTGGTGTTTTCCCGGGAGAGTTCGACTTTGCTCTGGCGGCCGGACACAGGATAGGGGCCCGGGTCGATGATGAGTTGCTGGCGTTCGCTTGGATCGGTGACGGTGGCGTTGCGCAACGGCACGTCCTTGGCCTCGTAGCTGTTGTCCGCGCCCAGCAGCAGGTTGCCTTCCAGTTCGGCGAAGTTGTACCAGATGGCTTTCTTGTTGGCCAAATGGACCGACCAGGTCATGGACTCGACATTCGGGCTATCGAGGGTGAGCTCGGTGGCCTTGCCATTGTCGTCCACGGCGAAGATGCAGAATCGCGCGGCCTGGCGCTTGACGCTGCCATTGGCGTCCTTGTAGCGGCTGACGTACACCGGCTGCTGCTGTGGGTCGAACGTCTGGTTGCCGTACCCGTCGCACTCCAGCGGTCGGCCGCCGAGGGTTTCCGGGGCCAGGTAGAAGCCCGTCTCACTGTTGCCCACACGCGCAACCCCGATGCTGGGGCCTATGACGTATTTCATGACCACTCTCCTTGTCGTGCCTTTCCTTCACTGTGCGATCACGCCCGATCGCCTGGGTCTTGCGAGGTGACGCAAGCCGTTATGCCGCGCAGGCGGCACAGAGGACGGGATCAGAGACAGGGGAGGGCCGGATACAGCGGTCGCGCGCTCGCCATGGGTCGGGTCGAGCGCTGCGCTTCCTTGACGCCTGCTGTGATTTCATCCTGACAGCATTGAACGCTAGCCCTGGGCAAAGGGAAGTCAAATGACGTTGGTCGGCAGCCGACGAGGGGCGCGGAACCGCCCAAGAAGGGGCTGTCCGCCCCTCATGGGCAAGCTTCAGGAATTGCGCGGTCCTGTGGGAGCGGGCTTGCCCGCGATGGGCCGCAAAGCGGCCCCAGCATTACGGCTAGGCCGGCATCTTCCCGCCATGATGAGCCTGGATCGCGGTCAGCGCGATGGTGTGCACGATGTCCTCGACCTGCGCCCCGCGCGGCAGGTCGTTCACCGGCTTGCGTAGCCCTTGCAGCATCGGCCCCAGGCTGACGCAGTCGGCGCTGCGCTGCACCGCCTTGTGGGTGGTGTTGCCGGTGTTCAGGTCGGGGAACACGAACACCGTGGCCCGCCCGGCGACCTGGCTGCCAGGGGCCAGTTGGCGGGCGATGTCCGGGTTGGCCGCGGCGTCGTACTGCAACGGGCCGTCGATCAGCAGGCCATGTTCGGCTTCCTGCGCCAGGCGCGTGGCCTCGCGGACCTTCTCGACCTCCTCGTCGCTGGCCGCCGAGTCACTGGAGTAGCTGAGCATCGCCACCCGTGGCGCGATGCCGAACGACTCGGCCGACTCGGCGCTCTGCCGGGCGATCTCGGCAAGCTCCGCGGCGCTGGGATGAGGATTCATCACGCAGTCGCCATAGACCAGCACCTGGTCGGGGAACAGCATGAAGAACACCGACGACACCAGGCTGCTGCCTGGCGCGGTCTTGATCAGTTGCAGGGCCGGACGGATGGTGTTGGCGGTGGAGTGCACCAGGCCCGAGACCAGGCCGTCGACCTCGCCGAGCGCCAGCATCATGGTGCCGATCACCACCGGATCCTCCAGTTGCTGCTCGGCCATCGGCGCGTTGAGGTTCTTGCTCTTGCGCAGCTCGACCATGGGCTCGACATAGCGGCCGCGGATCAGCTCGGGGTCGAGCACTTCCAGGTCCGGCGGCAGGGTGATGCCTTGCGCCCGTGCCACCGCGTCGACCTCCTCGGGCTTGGCCAGCAGCACGCAACGCGCGATGCCGCGTGCCTGGCAGAGCGCCGCCGCCTGCACCAGCAACGGTTGCGCCCCTTCGGGCAGGACGATGCGCTTGTTGGCCTGCTGGGCGCGCTGGATCAACTGGTAGCGGAACACCGCCGGCGACAGGCGTAACTCGCGCGGGGTGCCGCAGCGCTGATGCAGCCAGGCGGCGTCCAGGTGGCTGGCGACGAAGTCGGTGATGAACTCGGCGCGCTCGCGGTCGTCCACCGGAATTTCGCGGTTCAACGAGTTGAGCTGGTTGGCGGTGTCGTAGGAGCCGGTGCCCACCGACAGGATCGGCAGGCCGGCCTGCAGGGCGCCGCGGCACAGTTCGAGGATGCGTGGGTCGGGCTTGCTGTCGCTGGTCAGCAACAGCCCCGCCAGGGGCACGCCGTTGATCGCGGCCATGCACACGGCGAGGATGATGTCGTCGCGATCGCCCGGGGTCACCACCAGGGTCCCGGAAGTGAGCAACGGCACGGTGTTGGCCACGGTGCGCGCGCAGATGATGATCTTGCTCATGCGCCGCTGATCGTAGTCGCCGGCGTTGAGCACCTGGGCGCCGAGCAGTTCCGCTACGTCACGGGTGCGTGGCGCGTTGAGCTCGGCCTGCCAGGGAATGCAGCCGAGCAGGCGGAAGTCGTTGCCGCGCAGCAGCGGCGAGTGTTCGCGCAGGCGCGTGGCGAAGTCGGCCATGCTTTCGTCGGTGCGTACTTTGTTGAGAATCACCCCCAGCACCTTGGGGTCGCGTGGGCCGCCGAACAGCTGTGCCTGCAGTTCGACGCGGCCGGACAGCTCGCTGAGCACTTCGTTTTCCGGCGCCGACACCAGGATCACCTCGGCGTCGAGGCTCTTGGCCAGGTGCAGGTTGACCCGCGCGGCGTAGCTGGCGTGGCGGGTCGGGACCATGCCCTCGACCACCACCACGTCCTTGCCTACGC
Organism: Pseudomonas sp. microsymbiont 2; assembly: GCF_054788395.1. Classification (NCBI taxonomy): domain Bacteria; kingdom Pseudomonadati; phylum Pseudomonadota; class Gammaproteobacteria; order Pseudomonadales; family Pseudomonadaceae; genus Pseudomonas; species Pseudomonas sp. microsymbiont 2. Next base: position 4,904,035 of record NZ_CM139112.1, on the reverse strand, counting down.
AGGCCTGCTGGTACAGGCGGATGATCTGTTCGAGCAGCTCGTCGAGCTGGCCGTCGCCGAGCATGCGCTCGACGTGGCTCAGGCTCAGGGGCGTGGGCGGCTTGATACCGTGGGTACGGGCCACCAGTTCGCTGGAACGCTCCGGGCCGGTGTCGCCGGGGTGGGGCTGGGCGATTGGCTTGAAGAAGCCGACCTTGAGCCCGGCCCGCTCCAGGGTGCGGACCAGGCCCAGGCTGATGGAGGTCAGGCCGACGCCGAAATCGGTCGGCGCAATGAAAAATGTCTGCATGCGTGCTTCTCGAAATAAGCGATGCCAGGAAGTCAACGGCCAAGGGTAGCGCCAACGGCACCCTGTGCGCACCAGCCGCAGGCGAATGCCTGGCCGATGCGTCGCGCGCGCTCGTCGGCGTCGAGCACCCAGGGGCGTGCCTGCCACGGCGGCTGGTGGCGCAGGTGCTGGGTATGACCGCACGATAGCTCCACCACCCAGTGGCCTTCTTCGTCGCGGTGAAAGCCGATGATCCGACTGATGGGCTGCCCCTGATCGGGCTCGCGTTCGCAATCGGCCGGTGCGTTGGTTACACTTGTCCGTTCTACATTCTTTTGCAAAAGGTCTCGCCCCATGCTGATCGCCGCCAACAAGGCTGTCTCCATCGACTATACCCTCACCAACGACGCAGGTGAGGTCATCGACAGCTCCGCCGGTGGTGCGCCGCTGGTGTACCTGCACGGTGCAGCCAACATCATCCCAGGTCTGGAAAAGGCCCTGGAAGGCAAGCAGGCCGGCGACGAGCTGAGCGTTGCCATCGAGCCGGAAGAAGCCTACGGCGAGTACATGGCCGAACTGGTCAGCACCCTGAACCGCAGCATGTTCGAAGGCGTCGACCAGCTGGAAGTCGGCATGCAGTTCCACGCCTCGGCGCCGGATGGCCAGATGCAGATCGTCACCATCCGCGACATCGACGGCGACGACGTGACCGTCGACGGCAACCATCCGCTGGCCGGCCAGCGCCTGAACTTCAAGGTCAAGGTTGTCGACGTGCGTGATGCCAGCGAAGAAGAGATCGCTCACCGTCATATCCACGGTGAAGGTGGCCATCACCACTGATTTTCTGCGCTAAGCTCAGAGAGTCGCCAGGCGCTCGGGCAAGCCGGACTTGCCCTCCTCAGGAGGGTGGACGGTTTGGCCGCGCGCCTTTTTAGTGGGCGCGATTCGCCCCTGCGACAACCGGGAACCTGAGAGGGGAATCAACATGAGTGCATTTCACGACCTGACGTTGAAGGCGCTGAACGGCGAGGACCTGCCCCTCGCACCGTTCAAGGGCCAGGTGGTGCTGGTGGTCAATGTCGCCTCCAAGTGCGGCCTGACGCCGCAGTACGCGTCACTGGAAAAACTGCACCAGCAGTTCAAGGGCCAGGGTTTCAACGTGCTGGGCCTGCCCTGCAACCAGTTCGCCGGCCAGGAGCCTGGCAGCGAGAAGGAAATACAGGAGTTCTGCAGCCGCAACTACGGCGTCAGCTTCCCGCTGGGCGCCAAGCTGGAAGTCAACGGTCCACAACGCCACTCGCTGTACCGCCTGCTGGCGGGCGAGGGGGCTGAGTTCCCCGGTGATATCACCTGGAACTTCGAGAAGTTCCTGGTTGGCAAGGATGGTCGCGTACTGGCGCGTTTCGCGCCGCGTACCGCGCCGGACGATCCGACCGTGGTGCAGGCGATCGAGAAAGCGCTGGCCTGAACACCACTGCGGGGCGGCCCCGCGTCGAGGAGGGGCTGCGTGGCAGCCCCTCTGCGGTCGCCCGCGATACTGTGCAATCACTCCAATCAATAATGCTGTGCCCGCCGGCGGGCTCTCTCTAATCTCAGGCGCATTTCCTCATCTGCCGGGAGCGCCGCATGTCCAGCAACCCTTTGTTCCAGCCTTTCACCCTCGGCTCCCTCGACCTGCCGAGCCGTGTGGTCATGGCGCCGATGACTCGCACCTTCTGCCCAGGCGGCGTGCCCCATGACGGCGTGGTCGAGTACTACCGCCGCCGCGCCGCCGCCGGTGTCGGCCTGATCATCACCGAAGGCACCACGGTCGGCCACAAGGCCGCCAACGGTTATCCCAATGTGCCGCGTTTCCATGGCGAGGACGCCTTGGCCGGCTGGAAGCGCGTGGTCGATGCCGTGCATGCCGAGGGCGGGCGCATCGTGCCGCAGTTGTGGCATGTCGGCAGCGTGAGGCGCCTGGGCACCGAGCCGGACGCCGAGGTGCCGGGCTACGGTCCGAGCGGCAAGGAGAAGGACGGCAAGGTGCTGGTCCATGGCATGAGCCGCGACGACATTGGCGAGGTGATCGCCGCCTTCGCCCAGGCCGCGCGCGATGCCCAGGCCATCGGCATGGACGGAGTGGAGATCCATGGTGCCCATGGCTACCTGATCGACCAGTTCTTCTGGGAGGCCAGCAACCGTCGTGACGATGAGTACGGTGGCGACCTGGCCGCGCGCTCGCGTTTCGCCATCGAGCTGATCCAGGCGGTGCGTCAGGCGGTCGGTGCGGATTTCCCGATCATCTTGCGCTTCTCGCAATGGAAGCAGCAGGACTACAGTGCGCGCCTGGTGGAGACCCCCGAGGCCCTGGCAGCGTTCCTCGCGCCGCTGTCCGACGCGGGGGTGGATATCTTTCACTGCTCCACCCGCCGTTTCTGGGAGCCGGAATTCGCTGGCAGCGACCTGAACCTGGCCGGTTGGACCCGCCAACTGACCGGCAAACCGACCATTACCGTGGGCAGTGTAGGGCTGGACGGTGAGTTCCTGCAGTTCATGGTCGCCACCGACAAGGTGGCCAAGCCCGCCAGCCTCGAGGGCTTGCTGCGTCGGCTGCAGGACGAGGAATTCGATCTGGTGGCCGTGGGCCGAGCGTTGCTGGTGGATGCCCAGTGGGCGCAGAAAGTGCGCGACGGGCGTGAGGCGGACGTGCTGCCGTTCAGCCGCGAGGCGCTGACGACTCTGGCTTGATCGCCAGGACCGTCGATGGTGCCTGGATGTGGCTGTTTTCCTGGCCCCGACAGGCACCGTACAGATACCCTTCGAACTGCTCGACGATCGCCGGCCAGCCCTGGCGGCTGGCGTGCTGCCGGGCATTCAGGCGCACTCGGCGCAGGGTCTCGCATTCTTCCAGCAGCCAGCAGGCCGCATCGATGAATGCCAGCTGATCACCTGGCATGGCCAGGGCGCCGCTATGGCCATGGCGGATGTGCTGGGCCGCGGCGGCCTCATCGTAGGCGACCACCGCCAGACCCGAGGCCATGGCTTCCAGCACCACGTTGCCGAAGGTCTCGGTCAGGCTCGGAAACAGGAACAGGTCGCCACTGGCATAGTGTTCGGCCAGCGCCTCGCCACGCTGCGCGCCACAGAACAGCGCCTCGGGCAGTTGCTGTTGGAGTTGAGCGCGCAGCGGACCATCACCGACCACGATCAGGCGCAGACGCTGTCGTGGATAACTCTTCTGCAGTGCCTCCAGGCACGGGCGCAGCAGGGCCAGGTTCTTTTCCGCCGCCAGGCGGCCGACATGCAGCACGGCGATGTCATCGGCGCCCAGCCCCCACTGCTCACGCAGCGCCTGGCTACGGCGCGCCGGGTTGAACAGGCCGGCATCGACGCCACGCGTCATCAGCCCCAGCCGTTCGAAGCCACGGCGTTCCAGCTCCAGGCGCTGGCTGACGCTGGGCACCAGGGTGATGGCCGTGCGTCGGTGAAACCAGCGCAGGTAGTGGGTGAGCATCCGTGACAGCAGGCCCAGGCCGTACTGGCCCGAGTACTGCGGGAAGTTGGTGTGAAAACCGCTGACCACCGCCACCCCGAGGCGCCGGGCCGCGCGCAGGGCGCTCAAACCCAGCGGGCCTTCGGTGGCGATGTACAGCACATCCGGGCGCTGTCGGCGCCAGCGGCGCCACAGCTTGTGCATCGACACCTCGCCCCATTGCAGGCCGGGGTAGCCTGGCAATGGCCAGCCCCGACACAGCAGCAGTGCGTCCTGGGGGCCCGTGGCGGCGTCGGTGGCCTGGCGTGGGCGTACCAGCTCCACGTGATGGCCGCGCTGACGCAGCCCTTCGCTGAGCCGGCCAAGGGTGTTGGCCACGCCGTTGATTTCGGGTGGAAAGGTCTCGCTGACGAGGGTGACGCGCAAGGACGGTGTGCTCATGGCGAAAAGTGTCCGCCGGCCCGATTGCGCTCATTTGACGGTTTTGTGACGTGCTGATGACGCCTGATTTCCGGCACATTCATCCGTATGACTATTTCCTTGCAAGGCACTCAAGAACTCGCTGGAGCCAGCCGATGCAGATGCATTCGATTACCGCAATGCGCTCCGGGAGAGCGGCCATGTTCAACAGCAAACTGAAGCAAGAAATCCAGCAACTGCGCGAAGAGCTGATGTCCGTCGAGCAGGTCAAGAACAGCCTCGACAGCGAGATGCTGGTGCTCCAGCTCGATCCCCAGGGGCGCATCGAGTCGGTCAACGGCAACTTCGAGGCCGAAATGGGCTACCGCGCCGAGCAACTGATCGGGCGCAACATCGAGGAGATCGTGCCGGCTCATGTGAAGAAGCTCGATTTCTATCAGCGCATGAAGCATGCGATCACCCGTGGCGAGCACCTCAACGGCGCCTTCCGACTGTTGCGCGGCAATGGCGAGGAAGCCTGGCTGCGCTCGATCCTGCAGCCGGTGAAGAACAGCGAAGGGCGCATCAAGTACTTCTCCCTGCACTCCAGTGACCTGACCCGGACCATCGAGACTTCCCGCGAGCATGAAAGCCTGATCAAGGCCCTGATGCGTTCGACTGCGGTGATCGAGTTCAACCTCGAAGGCCAGGTGCTGACCGCCAACGACCGTTTCCTGCAGACCATGGGTTACAGCCTGGAGCAGATTCGTGGCAAGTCGCACCGCATGTTCTGCGAACCGGAAGAAGCCAACTCGCCGGGTTACCAAGCGTTCTGGGAGCGGCTGCGTCGTGGTGAATATGTTGCCGAGCGCTTCAAGCGTATCGACGCCCATGGCCGAGTGGTGTGGCTGGAGGCGTCCTACAACCCGATCATCGATGCCCACGACGTACTCTACAAAGTGGTCAAGTTCGCCACGGTGATCACCGATCAGGTCAACCAGGAGATGGCCGTGGCCCAGGCCGCGGACATCGCCTACAACACCTCGCTGGAAACCGACAGCAGCGCGCGCAAGGCCACCGACGTGGTGACCCAGACCGTCGAGGTGATGCGTGGCCTTGAAGGCTCGATGCAGGACGCCGCCGACGGCATCCAGGCCCTGGACAAGCAGTCCAAGGTGATCGGCGCGATCATCAAGACCATCAGCGACATCGCCGGGCAGACCAACCTGCTGGCGCTCAACGCCGCCATCGAGGCCGCCCGTGCCGGCGAGCAGGGCCGTGGCTTCGCCGTGGTCGCCGACGAAGTGCGCCAATTGGCCTCGCGCACCAGCAGCGCCACCGAGGAAATCGCCAAGGTCGTGCAGCAGAACGAACAGCTGGCCCAGGCCGCAGTGGACATCATCGACACCAGCAAGCGCCAGGCCGAGCAAGGGCTGGCCCTGGCGGCCGATACCGGTGGGGTGATCGTGGAAATTCAGGAAGGGGCGAAGAAGGTGGTGGATGCGGTGGGGCAGTTCTCCAGCCAGTTGAGTCACTGACCGGGTACTTGCCCCGCGATGGTCGGTCAACCGCGCTCGCGCACCCAGAACAACGTGGCGCCGGCCACCGCCGCCGGCATCATCAGCACGTTGACCCCCGGGATCATCAGCGCCAGATAGGTGATCCCGCCAAAACCCATCGACTGCCAGCGTTTTTCGCGCAGCCAGGCGAGCATGTCCTGCCAGCTCATCTTGTTGTTGTCCGCCGGGTAGTCGATGTACTGGATGGCCATCATCCAGATACCGAACACCAGCCACAGCGGCGCGGCGATCACATTGACCACCGGGATGAACGACAGGATGAACAGGCCGATGGCCCGCGGCAGGAAGTAACCCAGCTTGCGCATCTCGCGGCTGAAGGTGCGCGGCACCATGGCCAGCAGCTCGCCCCAGCTGAACGGTGGGAAATTGTCTTGCCCGCGCGCCACCACCTCGACCTTCTCGGCGAGAAAACCGTTGAACGGCGCGGCGATGACGTTGGCCAGCATCGTGAAGGTGAAGAACACCATCAACAGCAGCAGGGCGACGAACAGCGGCCAGAGGATATAGCTGAGGAAGCTCAGCCACTCGGGCAGGGTCGGCATCAGCGCATCGACCCACAGGCTGAACTGGTGCCCGGCGAAGTAGATCAGGCCACCGAACAGCAGCAGGTTCACCGCCAGGGGCAGCAGCACGAACAGCCGCAGGCCGGGGCTCAGGACCAGTTTCAGGCCTTCGCGCAGGTACTGTGGGCCGGAAAGGACGGGGGCTTGCATCGGAGTGCTCCGCTTGAGGAAATCGCGCTGACCTTACCGAGTTTGACGCGCCGACGAAAGGCGCGGCGCTTCAGGGACACGGCATGTAACAAAGGATCTGGACAATGCCTATCGGTTTCTTCATCGGATAGAGACTGTCTATAAGGTGGATTGTCGAAGGATATTTCCTTAATCTCTGCGGCCTCGCTACAGTGCGCTCAACTTTTTTGCTTTTGGACCGACGCGTTGTAGCCTTCCCCAAGTGCTGCGTGGGTCCTTTTTAATTCCAGCTGGCGCATCCGGCACCATGATGCCGGCCCCGTGCGGCCCGCTCGACAGGAGTTCGACATGTCTGAAGTACGTCATTCGCGCGTCATCATTCTCGGTTCCGGCCCTGCCGGTTACAGCGCCGCGGTGTATGCCGCCCGTGCCAACCTCAAGCCGCTGCTGATCACCGGCATGCAGGCTGGCGGCCAGCTGACCACCACCACCGAAGTCGACAACTGGCCGGGCGACCCCCATGGCCTGACCGGCCCGGCCCTGATGCAGCGCATGCAGGAGCACGCCGAGCGTTTCGAGACCGAGATCGTCTTCGACCACATCAACGCGGTCGACCTGGCCAACAAGCCGTTCACCCTGCGTGGTGACAGCGGCACCTACACCTGCGATGCGCTGATCGTCGCCACCGGTGCCAGTGCCCGCTACCTGGGCCTGCCGTCGGAAGAAACCTTCATGGGCAAGGGCGTGTCGGCCTGCGCCACCTGCGACGGTTTCTTCTACCGCAACAAGCCGGTCGCGGTCGTCGGTGGCGGCAACACCGCCGTGGAAGAGGCGCTGTACCTGGCCAACATCGCCAGCAAGGTGACCCTGGTACACCGCCGTGACACCTTCCGCGCCGAGAAGATCCTGATCGACAAGCTGCACGCCCGTGTCGCCGAAGGCAAGATCGAGCTCAAGCTCAACGCCACCCTGGACGAAGTGCTGGGTGACAACATGGGCGTGACCGGCGCGCGCCTGAAAAACAACGATGGCAGCTTCGACGAGATCAAGGTCGACGGCGTGTTCATCGCCATCGGCCACACCCCGAACACCTCGCTGTTCGAAGGCCAGCTGACCCTCAAGGACGGCTACCTGGTGGTGCATGGCGGCCGTGAAGGCAACGCCACCGCCACCAACGTCGAAGGCGTGTTCGCCGCCGGTGACGTGGCCGACCACGTCTACCGCCAGGCCATCACCTCGGCCGGCGCCGGCTGCATGGCGGCCCTGGACGTCGAGCGCTACCTGGACGGCCTGGCCAACGCCGCGCACTGATCCAGCCGTTGCGGGTCAGCCCCGCGATGAAAAAACCGGCCATCTGGCCGGTTTTTTCATGCCTTGCGAAAACCTCAGAGGCTAAGGCGCATCGACAGGTCCACCGCCTTCACGTCCTTGGTCATCGCGCCAATGGAGATGTAGTCCACGCCCGTCTCGGCGATCACCCGCAGGGTGCTCTCGTTCACCCCACCGCTGGCCTCCAGCTTGGCCTTGCCGGCGGTGATGCGCACTGCCTCGCGCATCTCATCCAGGGTCAGCTCGTCAAGCATGACGATATCGGCCCCGGCCGCCAGCGCCTGGCGCAGTTCGTCCAGGCTCTCCACCTCGATCTCCACCGGCTTGCCCGGCGCGATGCGGTGCGCCGCCGCCACGGCCTCGGCCACGCCGCCGCTGGCGGCGATATGGTTCTCCTTGATCAGGAAGGCGTCGTACAGACCGATGCGGTGGTTGTGACAACCACCGCAGGTGACCGCGTACTTCTGCGCCAGGCGCAGGCCCGGCAGGGTCTTGCGGGTGTCGAGCAGGCGCACCTGGGTGCCCTCCACCAGGTCGGCCAGAAAACGCGCGCGGGTGGCCACGCCCGAGAGCATCTGCAGGAAGTTCAGCGCCGTGCGCTCACCGCTGAGCAGCGAGCGTGCCGGGCCTTCGAGATGGAACAGCGCCTGGTTGGCCGTGGCCCGCTCGCCATCGGCCACCTGCCAATGCACCGCGACTCGCGGGTCGAGCTGGCGAAACACCGCATCGACCCAGGCGGTGCCGGCGACCACGCAGTCCTCGCGGGTGATGATGGTGGCCTTGGCCAGGCGCTCGGCCGGGATCAGCTGGGCGGTGATGTCGCCGCTGCCGATGTCTTCCAGCAACGCGCGGCGCACGTTGGCTTCGATTTCGGCGGTCAGGTCGGCGAGACGTAGGTTCGGCATGGTCGGCTCCACAAGCTAGGTGGCGGCGATTATAGGGCAGGGGGGCGGCGTGTACAGCTGCCTGGCCGATGACCTTTGGTCGGGACGCGCGAGCGGATTGGCGATTGCAGTGTCAGTTCAGGGCGTGCGAATACGCGCTGGCAGCTGTCACTTTTTTCACCGATAATGGCGCCCAGTATTTGGCGTCATAGCTTTGACGATTTTCCTTCCAGTCGAACAACCAACATCCAGCAAGGAGTCCGGGATGCATAAAGAAGGCAAGGTGGTGCCCTTGGCGACCACCCTCGACCGGGGCGCGCGCGCGTCCTCGCCGTGCCTTCCCGTGCTGCTCCTGCAAGTGCGCGACAAGGCTGCCCTGCAACTGCGCCAGGGCTTGCAGGCGTTGTTCGACAATGCCGACGACACCCTCTTCGAGATGGCCGACAAGGCCAGTGGGCGTCTCGACCAGAACCTCTACTTCGAAGCCATGCGCGACCTGCGCCTCAAGCGCAAGAGCATCGAGCGTGGCTTCCTCGATACCTTCTACGATGCCTTCGCCCGCATTGGGCAGAACGATGCGCTGGCGTCGCTGGTCCGTGCGCAGCTGGCCCAGGGCGGGGTGTCGCTGGAGCGCTCGGTGGCGGTGCAGGCCATGGTCGACCGGGTGCTGTCGCGCGATGGCTTCATGCTCGAGCACCTGAACCTGCGTTTCGCCGCATTGCTCGAGACGCCCCTGGACGAGCCACGCAACCCGCTTGGTCCCGCCAGCCTGTGTGGCTATTTCCTCGAGGCCGGGCGCAGCCTGGGCGTGGGCGCCAACGTCAAGCTGGTGCTGCTCAAGCTGTTCGAGCGCGCGGTGCTGCGTGACCTCGACTTGCTGTATGGCGAAGCCAACCAGTTACTGGCCAGTGCCGGGGTATTGCCCGACCTCAAGCCCGCACCGCGTCGGCGCGCCGAGGACCGACGCGACATCGCCCGGCGCACGCCGACTGATCCGGCCTTGCATGCGCCAGGGGCGGACAGCGCCGGCCAGGCGTTCTTCGCCTCCCTGCAGGCGTTGCTGGCGCCAACCCGGGGGCGCGTGGCACCGCGCCTGCATACCGTCGGCGTGGCCCAGCCGATCAGCAGTGGCGACCTGCTGCGACTGCTCACCCACCTGCAGCACTACGTGCCGGCACCCGGCGCGCCGGACGACTTCAACCTCGGCCAGCAACTCGAACAACTGCTGCTGCGGGTCAGCGTGCGCAGTGGCACGCGTCGGCGCATCGCCACCAGCGACGAGGACATGATCAACCTGGTGGACCTGTTGTTCGCCTTCATCCAGGCAGACGCCAACCTGCCCGCGAGCCTGCGGGCGTTGATCGGTCGCCTGCAGATCCCGCTGCTCAAGGTGGCGCTCATCGACAAGGGGGTGTTCAGCCGCGCCAGCCACCCGGCGCGCCGCCTGCTCAACGAGATCGCGTCGGTGGCGATCGGTTGGGAGAACAGCGCCGAAGGCCTGCGCGACAGTCTGCACCTGCAGGTGGAACGTATCGTCCAGCGTCTGCTCAACGACTTTTCCGAGGACTGCGGACTGTTCAGCGAGCTGCTCGACGAGTTTCTGGCGTTCAGCCAGGACGAGCGGCGGCGCAACGAGTTGCTGGAGCAGCGCACCCGTGACGCGGAGGAAGGCCGGGCGCGGGCGCTGCTGGCGCGCCAGCGGGTACAGCACGAACTGAACCTGCGTCTGCGCGGCCGGGTGCTGCCGCGTGCGTTGGTGCAGATGCTGGAACAGGCCTGGAGCCAGGTACTGCTGCTGGCCTGGCTGAAGCAAGGCGATACTTCCACGGCATGGGACGAGGCGCTGGCGACGGTGGACGAGCTGCTCGCCAGCGTCGCGCCGCAGCAGGACCCATCCCGTCTGCTGGCCCGGGTACCGAGCCTGCTCAAGGCCCTGCGCGAGGGCCTGGCGGGCGTGGCGCTGGACTCGGCGGTCACGCGCGACTTTTTCCTGCAACTGGAGCAGTTGCACCTGCGGGCCTGTGGCGGGGCGCTGCAAGGTGACGATGATCTGCCCGAAGTGCTGGTGCAGGACGATATCGTCCTGGCTGTCAGCGATGAGCTCGCCCCGAGGCCATGCCTGCAGCTCGACGACCAGGATCCGGCCCTGCGTCAGGTGCAGCGCCTGCCCGTCGGCACCTGGGTCGAGGTGCTGGATGATGACGAGCCGCTGCGCTGCAAGCTGGTGGCGCGCATCGACAGCAGCGATCGCATCGTGTTCGCCAACCGTACCGGCCTGAAGGTCCGCGAGTGGAGTCGCGCCGGGCTCGCCGTGGCGCTGCGCCGTGGCGAGGTGCGCCTGCTCGATGCCGGCTCGCTGTTCGAGCGCGCCCTGGATGCGGTGCTCGAGCAATTGCACGGGCAGCGGCCGCAGTGATGCCGCTGGCGCCCTGAAATCCGCGCACAATCATTTACATGCAAGCGCCATCGGCGCACGGCATACTGACGGCCTGCCTCCGGCGTTTTTCAGGATCTGCCCCATGCAATTGGACCGTGCGACCGGCTGGTTCTCCGGCGTCAGCCACTGCCCCTCGCCGAATTTCAATGCCCGCCCCGAGGGCGAGGCCATCTCGCTGCTGGTCATTCACAACATCAGCCTGCCGCCTGCCTGTTTCGGTACCGGCAAGGTGCAGCAGTTCTTCCAGAACCGCCTGGACCCGAACGAGCATCCCTATTTCGCGAGCATCAACCACCTGACTGTCTCGGCGCACCTGTTCGTCGAGCGCGATGGCGCGGTGACCCAGTTCGTCTCGTTGCTCGATCGCGCCTGGCATGCCGGGGTGTCGCGCTTCGGCGAGCGTGAGGGGTGCAACGATTTTTCCATCGGTATCGAGCTCGAGGGCACCGACGAGCTGCCCTACACCGATGCCCAGTACGCCACCCTGGAGCGGCTGACCCGCGAGATCCGTGCGGCCTGGCCGGTGATCGACTCGCAACGCATCCGCGGCCACAGCGATATCGCCCCGCAGCGCAAGACCGATCCCGGCCCGGCCTTCGACTGGGCGCGTTATCGGGCTGCGCTGCAACGCAACGAGGACAAGGCATGAGTTTTCTGGTGTTGGTGCTGGCGCTGTGGGTCGAGAAATTCTCCGCCTTGCGCCAGCGGTTGCAGCGCGACGGCTTCTATCTGGGCGAGCTGGTGCGTCTGGAGCGCAATGGCAAGGTCCATCCCTGGTGGACGCTGGCCATCCTGATCCTCGCGCCAGTGGCGCTGCTGGCGCTGCTGCTGCATGTGCTGGAGCCGGTGGCTTACGGCCTGCTGGCGCTGCCGGTGCATCTGCTGGTGCTGGTCTACAGCCTGGGGCGTGGCGATGTGAAAGCGGCGTTGGGGCCGTTCCGTGATGCCTGGCGCCGAGGTGACGAGCAGGCCGCGCTGCATGTGGCCGAGCGTGACCTGGGGCTGGCGGCCGACGATGCCCAGGGCCTGATCAAACGGGTCCAGGGGCATCTGCTGTGGCAGGCCTACCAGAGCTTCTTCGCGGTGATCTTCTGGTACTTCCTGCTGGGCCCGGGCGCGGCACTGGCCTATCGCTTGCTCGCCCTGACCGCCGACAACAGCCGTCAGCCGGCGCTCAAGACCCTGGCCGGGCAGCTGCGCCATGCCATGGACTGGTTGCCGGTGCGGGTGATGGCGGTGAGCTTTGCCCTGGTCGGCAACTTCGTCGCGGTGACCCGGGTGATGCTGCACGAACTGCTCGACTGGCACATCAGCGCCGGGCACCTGGTGGCCAAGGTCGGGCGCGTGGCCGATGACATTCCCGAGGAAGAAGATCGCCAGCGCGGCCTGGAGCGACTGGACAGTCTGTGGGAACTGCTGCTGCGCTGCGCGGTGCTGTGGTATGCCTGCTTTGCCCTGTGGACCGTTCTGGTCTGAGGTATTGCCGGCCAATACACGCCACGTTTAACCATAAGTTACAAACCTTGAATTCAATTTGCGCTATACAAGGCTTCGGCCCACAGATGGCCTAGTGCTACCCCGCAGAAAAACAAGAATTCAAGGAGGTGACCTGTGAAGCGTCTGCTCTATCCGGCCATCGCACTGATGGACCGTCTGAGTTTCGGCATGAAGTTCAGCCTGATCAGCGTCCTGTTCTTCCTGCCCATGCTGGTCACCAGCTTCTATCTGGTCCGCGATGCCTACAGCCAGCTCCAGGCCACCCGTGGCGAGCTGCAAGGGCTGGTGCCGCTCGCCGAGAGCCTGGCCTTGCGCGGCGACCTGGAGACCTTGGGCAACCTGTTGCAGATCAACGCCGTGCTCGGCCAGTCGGGCCAGGCCGGTGATGTGGAGAGCCGCGTCGCCACCCAGCAGGACAAGGTCCAGGCCCTGCTCGATACCCTCGAAGGCAGCGACCCGGCAGTCGAAGCCAAGCGCGGCGAACTGGCCGAGGCCTTTGCCCGCGCCAGGGGCGAGACATCGCTGCAGAACAAGCTGGCGCTGTTCGACAAGCTGCTGGTCCAGGCTCAGGTACTGGGCAGGCTGGTCGCCAGCCAGGCGGGGCTGACGCAGGACAGCGAGGCCTCGGTACGCCAGCTCAGCGAGCTGATCGGCAGCGCCACGGCGCAGGTCACCCAGGCGATCGGTGAAGGCCGGGCGATGGGCGCCGTGGCGCTTGGGCGGGGCTTCATGGATTCCTCCGCCAGCGCACGCTTCGAAGACCTGCTGCAGCGTCTGGAACGCTTGTCCGCCGATTATGCGCTGCGCCTCGACGACGCCCTGGCGGCCGATACGCAGGCCAAGGCCGCCCTTGACGCCAGTGCCCAGGCCAGTCAGGCCACGGTCAGGCAGGCCGCGACGTTGTTCGAGGACCAGGTGGTGGTGGCCGAGACCCTGGACAGCCCCTGGGTCGCTTTCTACCAGCAATCCAGCGAACTGATGGCCCAGACCTATCGCCTCAACGACGCCGTGCTCGCGCACCTGCAAGGGCAACTGGAGCATCGCCTGGGCCAGCACCAGTTGCGCATGGTCGCACTGGTTGCCGCCCTGGCCACGGTGTTTGCGCTGATCATCTATCTGTACAGCGGCTTCTATGTCTCCACCCGCGCCACCCTCGGCAATCTGGGGCGCGCCATGGATCAGGTGGCCGCCGGCGACATGACCGTCAGCTTCCAGGCCAGCAGCCAGGACGAGCTGGGTGAGTTGGGGCGTGGCTTCAACGAGACCGTGCGGCGCATTCGCGGCCTGATCGAGCAAGTCGGCAAGACCGTGGTCACGGTCGAGGAGCAGGCCGGCCAGGTGCTGTCGGTATCCAGTCGCAGCAACCAGGCGGTCAGCGGCCAGCGCGAGCAGATCGAGCAGGTGGCCACGGCCATGAACCAGATGAGCGCCACGGCGCTGGAGGTCGCGCGCAGCGCCGCCCTGGCCGCCGAGGGCGCGCAGCGCGTCAATCACGAGAGCGCTTCGGGGCGCGACCTGGTGGCCAGCCAGCAGGGCAGCATCGCCCGCCTGGCCGGCGAGATCGACCAGAGCGTGGCCACGGTGAACCAGCTGGCGGGCGACAGCCAGGCCATCGGCCGCGTGCTGGAAGTGATCCGCAGTATCGCCGAGCAGACCAACCTGCTGGCGCTCAACGCCGCCATCGAAGCCGCCCGGGCTGGGGAACAGGGCAGGGGCTTCGCGGTGGTTGCCGATGAAGTGCGCACCCTGGCCAGGCGTACCCAGGACTCCACCGAGGAAATCGCGCAGATGATCCAGCGTCTGCAAGAGGGCGTGGGCGCGGCGGTGCGGGTGATGGGCAGCAGTCACCAGATGGCCGCTGGTACCGTGGACGAAGCGCGCCAGGTGCAGCAGGCGCTGGGCAACATCCTCGGCGCGGTGGGCGGGATCGTCGAGCAGAACCAGCAGATCGCCGCCGCCGTCGAGCAGCAGACCGCCGTGGCCCACGACATCGACCAGAACATCGTGGCGATCAACCGGGCGGCGCAGGCCACGACCGAGGGCGCCTGCCAGACCGAGGACGCCAGCCGGGCGTTGTCGGCGCAGGTGGTGGAGCTCAAGCGGTTGATCGGGGCGTTTCGGGTGTGATCGATGGCGGTACGTTCCCTGCTGGAGATCACCTGCGTAGGGAACTTGGTGTGGGAGCGGTTTTACCCGCGAACACCGGCGGAGCCGGTGCCAGGCATCGTGTTGGATGCTTCGCGGGTAAACCCGCTCCCACAGAATCTAGCTAAATCAATGAGTTACATTCAGGTCTGCAGGAGTGGCCTGCCAGCCAAACAGCTCGCAGGCATTGCGGCTGCTGGCCTCGGCCAGCAGTCCTGGGTCTATCCCCATGACCTCGGCCAGCGCCTGGGCAATCTCGGGTAGGTGTTCCGGGCTGTTGCGCAGCCCTGGGAACATCGCCGGAGCCATGTCCGGCGCATCGGTCTCCAGCACCACGCTGTCCAGCGGCAAGCGCGGCAGCGTCTTGCGCAGGCGCAATGCCTGCGGCCAGGTGCCGGCACCGCCGAGCCCCAGCTTGAAGCCCAGCTTGATGTACTCCCGCGCCTCTTCGTAGCTGCCGGCAAAGGCATGGATGATCCCCGCCCGCGCCGGCTTGTAGCGCTTGAGCGTGGCGATCACCTGGGCATGGCTGCGACGCACGTGCAGCAGCGAGGGCAATTGGAAGTCGCAGGCCAGTTGCAACTGGGCCTCGAACAGTGCCTGTTGGCGCGCTGGGTCCAGCTCGGGCAGGTAGTAGTCCAGGCCGAACTCGCCGACCGCGCAGAGCTTAGGGTCGCCCCGCAGGCGTTCTAGCCAGTCGCGCAGTCGCACCAGGTGCTCGGGCCGGTGCTGCTCCAGGTACACCGGGTGCAGCCCCAGCGCCGCGTACACGCGCTCATCGCTGCAGGCCAGGTCCCACACGCGCTGGAAATTGTCCTGCGACACCCCCAGCACCACCATGCGCTCCACCCCGCGCGCCGCCGCGTCGGCCAGCAGGCGCGAACGGTCGGCGTCGAAGTCGGGGAAGTCGAGGTGGGTGTGGGTGTCGATCAGGCGCATGCTCAGGCCTTGGCGATCCGTTGCTTGAACGTGCGGCCGATGGCGTGCACGCCGGGTTCGTAGCGCTTGTCTTCGATGGCGGCCAGGGCCAGCTCCAGTGCGGTGGCGGCGATCAGCCCATGCTGCTGGGCCATGGCGTTGACCGGCAGCGGCAGGAAGTCGAGCAGCTGGTTGTCACCGAAGGTGCCCAGTTGCAGCTGACGCGAATCCTCCGGGCGTGCCTGCAGGGTGTCGAACACGCCCTGCAGCAGCACGTAGGAGGTCGTCACCAGGGCGTCCGGCAGGCCGCCCAGTTCATCGATCAATTGCTGCATCAGACGCTGGCCGCACTCGCGGCTGAAGGCTTCGCCCTGATAGCGACGCGCTTCGCCATCGAAGCCTTGCAGGGCTTCGTCGAACCCACCGGCGCGGGCCTGGCTCACCGACAGCTCTGGGCGGGCGCCGATCAGGGCGATGCTACGCGGACGGGTGCTCAGCAGGCTCTGGGCCAGTTGGCGGCTGGCGTCGCGGTCGTCGCTGATCACCGAGCAGAAGTGCGCCGGGTCCAGGCGTCGGTCGATGGCGATCACCGGCAGGCCCTTGGCTTGCAGTTCGCGATAGCTGTCGTCTTCCGGCGGCAGGCAGCTGGCGACGAACAAGGCGTCGCAGCGCCGGGCGCGGAACAATTGCTGCAACTGGCGCTCGCTGTCGGGTTGGTCGTCGCTGCTGGCGATCAGCAGCTGGTAGCCGCGGGCGCGGGCGCCTTGCTCCAGCTGCTTGGCGATGCGGGCGTAGCTGGGGTTCTCCAGATCCGGGAGAATGAAGCCCAGCGTGCGGGTATGCCGGCTGCGCAGGCCGGCGGCCTGGGGATTGGGCGTGAAGCCGTGGGCCTCGACCACCGCGCGCACGCGCTCGACGGTGCTGTTGCTGATGCGTTGCTGTTCGGCCTTGCCATTGATGACGTAGCTGGCGGTGGTCACGGACACACCGGCCAGACGGGCGATATCGCTGAGTTTCACCGAATTTTCCTTGTTGTTTCCGGGACTGGCTGCGGGGCTTGACCGGCTAGTTTCACCCATCGGCGGGCCCGCGCGCAGACGACCATTGTCGCAATTGTCCGACAGGATGGGGCTTTTTCGTCGGCAGATTATCGAGTAACGTGGCCGTCTGGTCAGATTAAACGTTTCAGCAAGGCGAAATTTCCTGCCGCGAAATCCGTGTTCGCCCCTTGCGCTGTTCGTTTTGGCGGCTTTTGCCAGCGAATTCCACAACAATACCTCGGTGGCCGACTGGGCCGCCGCAAAAGGAGAGGGTCATGCTCGAGCTTGCCGTGGAGCAGATTGCCATGGGCCAGCGCGCCGCCGACAAGGGTCAGGCACTGGCGCTGCTGGCCGACCGGCTGGTTGCCGATGGTCTGGTCGCAGAGGGTTATCTGGCGGGGTTGCAGGCCCGGGAGGCGCAAGGCTCGACCTTCCTTGGCCAAGGCATCGCCATCCCCCACGGCACGCCGCAGACCCGTGATCAGGTGTTCGCCACCGGCGTGCGCCTGTTGCAGTTTCCCGATGGCGTGGACTGGGGCGATGGCCAGATCGTCTACCTGGCCATTGGCATCGCCGCGCGTTCCGATGAACACCTGCGCCTACTGCAACTGCTGACCCGCGCCCTGGGCGAGACCGACCTGGCCGAAGCGTTGCGTCGGGCCGCCAGCGCCGAGGCGCTGCTCAAGCTGCTGCAAGGCGCGCCACGGGAGCTGGCGCTGGATGCCCAGCTGGTTGGCCTCAACCTGGCGGCGGAAGACTTCGACGAGCTGGCCTGGCGCGGCGCTCGCCTGTTGCAACGGGCCGGGTGCGTCGACAGCGGTTTCGCCGCCGTGCTGCAGCAGACCGAAGCGCTGCCGCTGGGTGAGGGCCTGTGGTGGCTGCACAGCGAACGCGAGGTGCGCCAGCCGGGCCTGGCTTTCGTCACCCCGCAACAGCCTCTGCGCTACCGTGATCAGCCGCTCAATGGCCTGTTCTGCCTGGCCAGCCTCGGCGCGGCCCATCAGGCCCTGCTCGAACGGCTGTGCGAGGTATTGATCGAGGGCCGAGGGCAGATGCTCTACCAGGCCACCAGCAGCCGCGCGGTGCTCGAAGTGCTCGGCGGCGAGGCGCCCGCCGATTGGCCGAGCGCGCGCGCGCTGCTGGCCAACGCCCATGGCCTGCACGCTCGCCCGGCCAAGGTGCTGGCGCAGTTGGCCAAGGGCTTCGAGGGTGAGATCCGTGTACGTGTGCAAGGCAGCGACCAGCCCGCCGTCTCGGTGAAGAGCCTGAGCAAGTTGCTGAGCCTCGGCGTGCGCCGTGGCCAGGTTCTGGAATTGATCGCCGAGCCGGGCGTTGCCGCCGATGCCTTGCCAGTGCTGCTGGCTGCCATCGAGCAGGGGCTGGGCGAGGACGTAGAGCCCTTGGCGCAAACGACAGCGGTGGAGCAGTCAGCGGTCGAAACCCTCCAGGCCCCGGCGCCCGGCAGCACCCTGCTGGGTGTCGCGGCCGCGCCGGGTATCGCCAGTGGCCCGGCCCATGTCTGCGTCGAGCGCGAGATTGACTATCCGCTGCGCGGCGAGTCGCCTGGCCAGGAGCGCGCCAGTTTGCGAGTGGCCATCGACAAGGTGCATGCCGACCTGCAGGCCCTGGTGCAACGCAGCGACAAGGCCATCGGCGAAATCTTCGTCACCCACCAGGAAATGCTGGCCGATCCGGCCCTGACCGACGACGTCGAGCTGCGCCTGGCCCAGGGCGAGAGCGCCGCCGCCGCATGGATGGCGGTGATCGAGAGCGCCGCCCGCCAGCAGGAGGCGCTGCACGATGCGCTGCTGGCCGAGCGCGCCGCCGACCTGCGTGACATCGGTCGCCGGGTGCTGGCACAGCTGTGTGGCGTGCAGCAGGGCGCCGAACCCGAACAACCCTACGTGCTGGTGATGGCCGAGGTCGGTCCGTCCGATGTTGCCCGCCTGGACCCGGCCCGGGTCGCCGGTATCGTCACCGCCCAGGGCGGCGCCACGGCGCACAGCGCCATCGTCGCCCGGGCCTTGGGCATTCCGGCGGTGGTCGGGGCCGGGGCGGCGATACTGTTGCTGCAAAGCGGCACGCCGCTGCTGCTCGACGGCCAGCGCGGACGCGTCGTGGTCGCGCCGCCAGAGGCCGAGTTGCAACGGGCCCTGGCCGAGCGCGATGCCCGTGAGCGCCGGTTGCAGATCGCCTGGGCCAACCGCCATGAGCCCGCGCAGACTCGCGACGGCCATGCCGTCGAAGTGTTCGCCAACATCGGCGAAAGCAACGGCATCGAAAAGGTGGTGGAGCAGGGCGCCGAAGGCATTGGCCTGCTGCGCACCGAACTGATCTTCATGGCCCATTCACAGTTGCCTGACGTGGCGACCCAGGAGGCCGAATACCGTCGGGTGCTCGATGGCCTGAACGGGCGGCCACTGGTGGTCCGTACCCTCGATGTGGGTGGCGACAAACCTTTGCCGTACTGGCCGATCGCGGCCGAGGAAAACCCCTTCCTCGGCGTGCGTGGCGTGCGCCTGACCCTGCAACGTCCGCAGGTGATGGAGGATCAACTGCGCGCCCTGCTGCGCGCGGCGGATGGCCGCCCGCTGCGTATCATGTTCCCCATGGTCGGCCAACTGCACGAGTGGCGCGCCGCCAAGGCCATGGTCGAGCAGCTGCGCCAGGAGATCCCGGTGGCTGATCTGCAGGTGGGCATCATGGTCGAGGTGCCCTCGGCTGCCTTGCTGGCGCAGCAGCTGGCTCGCGAAGTGGACTTCTTCAGCATCGGCACCAACGACCTCACCCAGTACACCCTGGCCATCGACCGTGGCCACCCGAGCCTCTCGGCCCAGGCCGACGGCTTGCACCCGGCGGTGCTCAACCTGATCGACATGACCGTGCGCGCCGCCCATGCCCAGGGCAAGTGGGTGGGCGTATGCGGCGAGCTGGCGGCCGATCCGCAAGCGGTGGCGGTGCTGCTGGGCCTGGAGGTGGACGAGCTGAGCGTCGCCGCCCGCAGCATCCCTGAAGTCAAGGCACTGGTGCGCCAGGCCGACCTTTCAACGGCCCGCGCCCTGGCGCGCGAGGCCCTGCGACAAGACAGCGCCGAGGCAGTTCGGGCGCTGGTGGAGCGTTATTGATGGCCAAGATCCTCACCCTCACCCTCAACCCGGCGCTGGACATCACCATCGGCCTCGATCGGCTGCGCCCCGGCGCGGTCAACCGCAGCCAGGCCCAGCACAGCCATGCCGCCGGCAAGGGGCTGAACGTCGCCCAGGTGCTGGCCGATCTGGGCCACCAGGTGACCGTCGGCGGTTTCCTCGGGCTCGACAACCTGGCGCCGTTCGAGGCGCTGATCGCCCAGCGCGGGTTTGTCGACTGCTTCGTCCGCGTGGCGGGCGAGACTCGCAGCAACATCAAGCTGGTCGAAGCCGATGGCCAGGTCACCGATATCAACGGGCCGGGGCCCGAGGTCGACGAGGCCGCTCGCGACACCTTGTTGCGCCGCCTGGCTCAGGTGGCCCCAGGGCATGATGCCGTGGTGGTGGCTGGCAGCCTGCCGCGGGGGATCAGCCCCGAGTGGTTGCGCGAGCTGCTGCTGATGCTCAAGTCGCTGGGCCTGAAGGTGGCCCTGGACAGCAGCGCGGACGCCTTGCGCGCTGGCCTGGAAGCCGCGCCCTGGCTGGTCAAGCCCAACACCGAGGAGCTGGGCGAGGTGCTCGGGTTGCCCGTGCAGGATCCGGTCGGCCAGCGCGCCGCCGCGCAGCGGTTGCTGGCCAGCGGCATCGAGCATGTGGTGGTGTCCCAGGGCGAGCAGGGCGTGAGCTGGTTCGCCGCCGACCTGGCACTGCACGCGCAACCGCCGAAAGTGCGCATCGCCAGCACGGTAGGTGCCGGTGATTCGCTGGTAGCGGGCATGGTCCATGGCCTGCTTCAGGCCGAAGCGCCCGCCGTCACCTTGCGCCGCGCCACCGCCATCGCCGCCCAGGCGGTCACTCAGGTCGGTTTCGGCATCCACGATCGCGAGCAACTGGCGCGCCTGGAAGCCGCCGTGCACCTGGCAGAACAACAAGAAGAGGGCTGCTGATGAACATCGCCATTGTCACCGCCTGTCCCAACGGCCAGGTATCCAGCGTGCTCAGCGCTCGCCTGCTGGCCGCCGCGGCCCAGCGTCGAGGCTGGAGCACCAGTGTCGAGGTGCAGGATGCCGAGCACCCCGAGCGCCGCCTGACGCCGGCACAGATCCTGGAGGCCGACTGGGTGCTGGTGGTCAGCACCGGGCCGGTGGACCTGGCGCGCTTCGCGGGCAAGCGTCTGTTCCAGAGCACGCCGGCCCAGGCGCTGGCGGACCGTGAAGGCTTTCTCGACGAAGCCGCGGCCGGGGCTCGGATGTGGGAAGCGGCGCCATCCTCACGGCAGAGTGCGCCGAAGATCGTCGCGGTGACCGCCTGCCCGACCGGCGTGGCCCACACCTTCATGGCCGCCGAAGCCCTGCAGCAGGCGGCGCAGGCCCTGGGCTACCAGCTCACCGTGGAAACCCAGGGCTCGGTCGGCGCGCGCAATCCACTACCGCCCGAAGCCATCGCCGACGCCGATGTCGTGCTGCTGGCCGCCGACATCGAAGTGCCCGCGGCCCGCTTCGCCGGCAAGCGCATCTACCGCTGCGGCACCGGCATCGCCCTCAAGCAGGCCCGCGCCACGCTGGACAAGGCACTGGCCGAGGGCAAGGTGGAAAGCGCGGCGGATGCGCCCAGCGCGTCGCCGAATGCCGAGAAGGCCGGCGTCTACAAGCACCTGCTGACCGGCGTCTCGTTCATGCTGCCGATGGTGGTGGCCGGCGGCCTGCTGATCGCCCTGTCGTTCGTGTTCGGCATCGAGGCCTACAAGGAGCCCGGCACGCTACCCGCCGCGCTGATGCAGATCGGCGGCGAAGCGGCGTTCAAGCTGATGGTGCCGCTGCTCGCCGGCTACATCGCCTGGTCCATCGCCGACCGTCCGGGCTTGGCGCCCGGGATGATCGGCGGCCTGCTGGCCAGCACGCTCGGCGCCGGTTTCATCGGTGGTATCGTCGCCGGCTTCCTCGCGGGCTACAGCGCCAAGGCCATCGCCCGTTGGGTTCGCCTGCCCAGCAGCCTCGACGCGCTCAAGCCGATCCTGATCATTCCACTGCTGGCCAGCCTGTTCACCGGCCTGGTGATGATCTACGTGGTCGGTCAGCCCGTGGCCGCCATGCTCGAGGGGCTGACCCATTTCCTCGACAGCATGGGCACCACCAACGCCATCCTGCTCGGGCTGCTGCTCGGCGGCATGATGTGCGTCGACCTCGGTGGGCCGATCAACAAGGCCGCCTATGCGTTCTCGGTGGGGCTGCTGGCGTCGTCGAGCTATGCGCCGATGGCCGCGACCATGGCCGCCGGCATGGTGCCGCCGATCGGCCTGGGCATCGCCACTTTCCTGGCCCGGCGCAAGTTCGCCCAGAGCGAACGCGAGGCCGGCAAGGCCGCCTTGGCGCTGGGGCTGTGCTTCATTTCCGAAGGGGCGATCCCGTTCGCGGCCAAGGATCCTTTGCGGGTGATTCCGGCGAGCATCGCCGGTGGCGCATTGACCGGGGCTTTGTCGATGTATTTCGGCTGCAAGCTGATGGCGCCCCATGGCGGGCTGTTCGTGCTGCTGATCCCCAATGCGATCAACCATGCGCTGTTGTACCTGCTGGCGATCGTGGCGGGGAGCCTGGTGACGGCGGTGGTGTATGCGGTGATCAAGAAGAGCGAGCAGGTCGAACTGGTGGTGGCGCCGGCCAAGGGGTAACCCGCCCTGCGCAATTCCTGTAGGAGCGGCCTTGTGTCGCGAAAGGGGCGCGAAGCGGCCCCGGCGATTGTTGCATGAACGCTGAAATCCAGGGGCCGCTTTGCGGCCCGATCGCGACACAAGGCCGCTCCTACAGAGGGCCGTCACCCCCGCGTCTTGCCCCGCAACGGTTTCAACAGATCGCCCAACCCGTTGTGGTCGATCTCGTGCATCAACGCCAGCAACCCGCCCAGCTCTCCGGGCGGAAACCCCTTGCGCGCGAACCATGCCAAGTAGTCGCCGGGCAGGTCGGCGATGATTCGCCCCTGGTACTTGCCGAAGGGCATGGTGCGGGTAACCAGCAGTTGCAGGGATTCGGGCTTCATCAGGTGGTGGCCTGTGGCGGGTGATGCGCGGACCATACTGCAAACTGCACGACGACCCAAGCGCCGATCATGCAGAACGCCGTTTCCCAGCGTTTTTATAAAAATATAACTTGTTGATTTAATTGGATTATTTTTTAGATTTCGGCCTGGCATGAAGCCTGCTCGGGTAAAGGTGACTTCCACCTGCCAAGGAGTAGTTGCCATGAGCAATCCCAACAAAGACACGATCGATGTGCTCAACGACCTGATCGAGTACAGCAAGGATGGCGAGAAAGGTTTCAAGACCTCCGCCGAGGATGTGAAGAACCCTGAACTCAAGGCGTTCTTCGCGCAGCGTGCCGGTGAGTGCGCCAGCGCCGCGGCCGAGTTGCAGAGCGAAGTGCGTCGTTTGGGCGGCGATCCGGAAACCAGCACCAGCATCAGCGGTGACCTGCATCGTGGCTGGGTGAACCTCAAGTCGATGGTTACCGGCAAGGACGAGGAAGCGGTGCTCAACGAAGTCGAGCGCGGTGAGGACCATGCCCTGAAAGCCTACAAGGAAGCGCGCGAGAAGCTGGTCAAGCTGGGGCGCTCCGCCAATGACCAGAGCTATGCGCTGGTGGAGAAACAGCTGCAGGGTGTGCAGCGCAATCATGACCAGGTGAAGGCGCTGCGTAACGCGGCGCGGGCTCGGTCTTGATACTTTTGGGGCCGTTCTGCGGCCCCTAGCCCTGAGGCCCTTCCACCCGGTTTCGCCCATTGGCCTTGGCCCGGTACAAGGCTTCGTCGGCGTCGCCCAACAGGGCCGTCAAGTCCTGCTGCATCCCGGGAACATGCAGGCCGATGCCGACGCTGACGGTCACCGAACGCTGGTCATCGCCGAACGGTGGCATCGCCTCGACGCTGGCGCGAATGCGCTCGGCCAGCAGCAGGGCGCCGGCCAGCTCGGTCTCCGGCAACACCACCTGGAACTCCTCCCCGCCGTAGCGTGCCGCCAGGTCCGCCGGGCGGCGGGTGCACAGCGCCAGGGTCGTGGCCACCTCGCGCAGCACATGGTCGCCACCGGCATGGCCATGGCGCTGGTTGAATGCCTTGAAATGATCCACATCCACCATCAGCACCGCCAGCGGCTTGCGGTTGCGCTGCGCGCGCGCCCACTCCTGGCGCAGCACCTGGTCCAGGCGGCGCCGATTGGCCAGCCCGGTGAGGCTGTCGGTCGCCGCCAAGGCCGCCAGGCCTTGCTCGGCATCGTGACGGCGGCGCAGCTCACGGCCCAGCAGCAAGGTGAGCCAGAGAATGCCGATGCACAGCACGCCAGTGGCGACGCTGACCAGGATCGCCGTGCGCCGCCACGACTGGAACACCTCGTCGGCCGAGTGCACCACCAGCACGATCAGCGGCAGGTCGGCGACTCGGGCGAAGGTGTACATGCGCTGGCCGCCCGTAGTCATGGACGTGGCGGTGAAGCTGCCGCTGCGCTCGATCAGGATGCGCTGGAAATTGGGGCGTTCGCTGTAGCTGGTCCCGATCAACGGATCCTGCGCACGGGTCGGCTGACGGGCCAGCAGTTGGCCGTTGGTGTTGAGCAGGTTGATGCTGCTGTCCACGCCGATGTCCAGGCGCTGGAACAGCTCGTTGAAATAGGACAGGCGCAAGGCGCCGGCGGCCAGCCCCTGGAATTCGCCGTTGGCGTCGGAAATGCGCCGGCTGAAGCTGATGCACCAGTCCAGATTGCCCAGCCGCGCCTTGAATGGCGGGCTGATCAGCAGGCCCAGGCCGGGGTGTTCGCGATGGGTCTGGAATGGCACCGTGTCGGCGAAGTTGGCCTGGCGCGGCACCGCGCTGGTGGAGTCACCGAGCACATCGCCCTTGGCGTCGAGCCAGAGGATGTCGCCGCGCACGGGGGCGGAGAAGGCCTGGTTGAACAGGATCTGTTGGCGCAGCTTGCTCGGCACGTTGAGCAGTTCGGGATGCTGCACGGCCCAGATCAGGCCCTTGAGTGACTGGTCGTAGAGCTCGACGTTGCGCAGGATGTCGCTTTCGATCAGCTGCACGATGTTGCTCGACGAACGCATGGCCGACTGCTCGACACTGTCGCGCTCACGGGCCAGCAGGTAGCTGACGATGGCAACAATGGCGAGCACGGCGAGGCAGCTGCCCAGGTTGAGGACCAGCTCGGGGTGCGACTTGTACAGGGCGGATCGTGGTGATCGGGTGGGCAACGTCATGCTCGCTACTGCATAAGCCCCGGGATCCATGGGGAGTGGGCCAAAAAGCGGCGGCGGTATTTTAGGCAAGAGGGGGATTGTCGGACAAGATCAAAGCTGTTTCGCCCGACGGAAATGCTTCAGCAGGGGCCTGCGCGAGCAACTGTCCTGCTCGGATGTCTCGATCTGGCGCGATCCGTGTGGGAGCAACTGTCTTGCTCAATTTTTAGAATCTGGCGCGATCCCTGTGGGAGCGGGCTTGTCGGGACGCCGAACCGCCGCGAACACGGGCGAAGCCCGTGCCATCCACCACGGTGTCGGCCTCGCGGGCAAACCCGCTTCCACAGGACACTGTGCAGTGCCTGTGGAAGCGGGCTTGCGGATCAGAACACGTTCAGCGGGTAATCCACGATCACGCGGAATTCGTCGTTGTCCGCCGCGTCCGAGTACGCCGCGTTGGCCCGGTGCGTGGCATAGCGCAGCAGCACCGACAGGTCCTTGAGCTGGCCTTCCTGGAACACGTACTTCAGGTCGAAGTCGCGCTCCCAGTGCCGGGCGTTCTGGCCCTCGGGATTGTAGAAATCATAGAACTGGGTGTCCTGGCTGGCCTTGGTCAGGTCGGCCTTGCCGCGCGAATACGACAGCGACGAGGTCAGGCCCGGCACGCCGAGGCCGGCGAAGTCGTAGTCGTACTGCAGCTTCCACGAGCGCTCGTTCGGCGCGTTGAAGTCCGAGTACATGCGCGAGTTGTCCAGGTAGATGCTGTCACCCAGGTTGATGTAGTCGAACGGCGTGTTGCCGTTGACCCGCTGGTAGGCGGCGGTGACGCTGTGGTAACCGGCGGCCACGGTGAAGTGCACGCTCCAGGTGTTGTTGTCGATGCTGCCCAGCTTCGATTCGCCGGTGTCCTGGGTGTGATAGAAGTGCACGCCCGGATTGAGGCTGACCAGGTCGTTGACCGCGTAGGTGTAGTCGAAGTCGGCGTAGTACTGGTTCCAGATGTCCTTGAGCTCGGCGGCATAGACATTGGCGGTGATGTTCTCGGTACCGCTCCAGGAAGCGCCAGCCCAGCTCAGGTTCTGGCTGTCCTGGTCCGGTGTCTGGTTGCTGTAGTAGGTGTTGATGCGGCGATGGCCGCTCTGGTTGTACGGCTTGGTGAAACTGACCTTGCCGCCTTCGAGCATCAGCCCGTCGATGCTGTTGTTGGTCACCGCGAAGCCACGGAAGGTCTGCGGCAGCATGCGTGTCTCGCCACCGGCGATCACCGGGTTGGTGAGGAACAGGTCACCGGCCTTGAGCTCGGTGTCGAAGCCCTTGAGCTTGATCGCGCCGCCGGCGGTGGAGAACGAGTGCGGCGCCGCGCCCTGGCTGCCATCGTCCTTGACGTGGTTCGGCAGGATCGAGGTTCCGGCGTGGCCGGCTCCGCCGTCCAGCTTCAGGCCGACCATGGCGTGGGCGTCCAGACCGAAGCCGATCACGCCCGGGGTGTAGCCGGACTCGAAGCGCGCCACGGCCCCTTGGCCCCATTCGCGCTTGTCGTTGTTGTCGTGGTTCTTCTCGTTGCGGTTGAAGTAGGCGTTGCGAAAATGCAGGTTCAGCGTGGAACCTTCGATGAAGCCATCAGCCTGGTCTTCATCGGCCTGTGCGGCGACGGGCATCGTTGCGGCCAATGCAACGAACAGCGGGGTGAAACGAAACGCGAAAGGCACCGGTACAAACTCCTTTGGTCAAGCGGTGGGGCAGTTTTTATTGTCGTGTCTGCAAGTTTCTTATTAGAGACGTAACAGCCTGGCTGATATTTTCGACACATAAAAAAAGCCGCTGATGGGCAGCGGCTTTGAAAGGCTAACATATCGTCACGGGCAGTGCCCATGGTGTAGCCAAGGGAAAACTGAGAAACGCGAGGCGCCGATCAACTGTCGGCATTGCCGTCGCTGGAAACCTTGGAAGCAGTCTGCTGTACGTCTTTCACCGTATCGCTGCGTTGCCCGGCATAGGCTTCGCGAGCCTCCTGATGCACGGCGGAGAGTTCGGCGTTACGGGCGACGAAGGCCGGGGATTCTTCTGCCATGGCCAGGGGCGACAACAACAGGGAAGACAGGACGAAGACGCTGGCAATACCCATACTGTTGGACATTTGATGCAACCTTCTTGCGATGCAAGTGTGAGTGGAGACAGGGCTAAAGTTAGTCCTGTCGACACCGGCGAAACAGAGCCTGTTCGGATAAGCACTCTTGCGCAAAAGGTAATGATTGCCGCGCAAATCCTCAGACTTTTACCGCAAACCCTTGTAGTTGAGCGCTTGGCAGGCTGATGCCGAAGGTGTTGGCACCGGCCTCGCTATGCACGAAGACACTGCCGCCATGCATCAGGGCGATGGCCTTGACGATCGCCAGCCCCAATCCGTGGTTGCCCGTGCCACTGTTGGTGCGGGCCGCGTCCACCCGATAGAAACGCTCGAACAGCAGTGGCAGGTGCTCTTCGGCGATCGCCGGCCCCGGGTTGCTCACGGCGATGCTGACCTGTTCCGCATCCGCCTCGATGCGCACCCGGATCACCTGCTGCGGCGCGGTGTGCTGCACGGCGTTGTTCAGCAGGTTGATCAGCGCCCGGCGCAGTTGGGCCTTTTCGATGCGCGCCTGGGCGTCGCCGCTGACGCTGACGCTGACCTGGGCGTCCTCGAGGATGTAGTCGAGGTAGTCCAGGGTGGTGGCCACTTCCTCGGCCAGCGAGGCGTGGCTCAGGGCCGTGGCCTTGCTGCCCTGGTCGGCGCTGGCCAGGAACAGCATGTCGTTGATGATGCTGCGCAGGCGCTCCAGTTCCTCGAGGTTCGATTGCAGCACTTCGAAGTAGTGCTCGGCGCTGCGGCCACGGGTCAGCGCGACCTGGGTCTGGCCGATCAGGTTGGTCAGCGGCGAGCGCAGTTCGTGGGCGACGTCGGCATTGAACGCTTCGAGCTGTGTATAGGCCTGGCTGACCCGGTCGAGGGCAGCGTTGAAGGCGCCGGCGAACTGCGCCAGCTCCGGCGGCAGGTCGTGGGTCTGCAGGCGCCCGTCCAGGCGTGGCGGGGCGAGGGTCTGGGCTTCGTCGGAGAGCGCTTGCAGCGGTTTGAGGCCGATGCGCGCGACCCAGTAGCTGAGCAGCGAGGCCAGCAGCACGCCCAGCACGGCCAGGCCGACGATGGCCACCAGCAGGCTGTGCTGGGCCTGCCAGAAGGTTTCGGTGTCGATGCCGATCAGAAAGCGCAGCGGCGGGCGGCTGCCGAGGGCCGGCAGTTCGCTGACCAGTACCTTGTAGGGGTAGGGGCTTGCGGCCAGGCGCAGCTCACGCATGCCCTGCGCGCCGTTGGCGAAGGCGCGGATCTGTTCGCTTGGCTTCCCGTATTCGAAGGCCGGGTCGCCACTCACCACCCAGAAGCGGATGCGCCGGTCTTCCTCGCCCAGCAGGTTGAGCTTGTTGTTGATCTTGGCCCAGTGCTCGGCGGTGCCGTAGCGGTTGAGGGTGGACTCGAGCACGCTGAAGCGCGCGTCCAGTTCGGCCTCGGGCAGCAGGTCGAGACTGCGGTCGACCTGGCGGTACAGGGCGCTGCCGATCAGCACGAACACGGCCAGGGCGACCAGGGTGAACAGGGCCGAGAGGCGTAGGGCGATCGAGTTGCCGGGTTTTCTACGCAAAAGGTTCATGGGCGACTACCCCAGGGGGCTGCCTTGCGGCCCTTTCGCGACACAAGGCCGCTCCCACAGGGGACCGCGATCCTCTGTAGGAGCGGCCTTGTGTCGCGAACGGGGCGCGCAGCGCCCCCCGGGTTAGCCACGGCTTTCCAGGACATAGCCCATGCCTCGGATGGTGTGCAGCAGCTTGTTGTCGAACGGCCCGTCGAGCTTGGCGCGCAGGCGCTTGATGGCCACTTCGACGACATTGGCGTCGCTGTCGAAATTGATGTCCCAGACCAGCTCGGCGATGGCGGTCTTGGACAGGATCTCGCCCTGGCGCCTGGCGAGCACGCTGAGCAGCGAGAACTCCTTGGCGGTCAGGTCCAGGCGTGCTCCGGCGCGGGTGGCCTTGCGCGCCATCAGGTCGATCCACAGGTCGGCCACCTGGATCTGCAACGGCTCGTGAATGGCGCTGCGCCGGGTCAGGGCCTGCAGGCGGGCGACCAGTTCGAGGAACGAGAACGGCTTGCCCAGGTAATCGTCGGCGCCTTCGCGCAGGCCGTGGATGCGATCCTCGACCCGCTCGCGGGCGGTGAGCATGATCACCGGCGTCTGTTTGCGGGCCCGCAGCGCGCGCAGCACGCCGTAGCCGTCCAGGCCGGGGAGCATCACGTCGAGCACGATCACCGCGTAGTCGCCCTCCAGGGCCAGGTGCAGCCCGTCGATGCCGTCCCGTGCCAGGTCGACGGTGAAACCCTGCTCGGTGAGGCCGCGATGCAGGTAGTCGGCGGTTTTCTCTTCGTCTTCGATGATCAGCACACGCATGGTCTTTTCTCAGCTGGCGGTCGGCGCTGGCACGGCGGTGGCCCGACGGCGGTGGAACAGACGCTCCAGCGCCAAGTATATGACCGGTGTGGTGAACAGCGTCAGGGCCTGGCTCACCAGCAGGCCGCCGACCACCGCGATGCCCAGTGGCTGGCGCAGCTCGGCGCCGGTGCCGAAGCCGATCATCAGCGGCACTGCGCCGAGCAGCGCGGCCAGGGTGGTCATGATGATCGGGCGAAAGCGTACCAGGCAGGCCTGGTGGATCGCCTGTTCGGGGGACATGCCGTGGTGGCGCTGGGCCTCGAGGGCGAAGTCGATGAGCAGGATGCCGTTCTTCTTGACGATACCGATCAGCAGCACCACGCCGATCAGCCCCATGATGGTGAAGTCCTGGCCCATGGCCCAGAGCATGAACAGCGCGCCGAGGCCCGCCGACGGCAGCGTCGAGATGATGGTCAGTGGATGCACGAAGCTCTCGTAGAGCACGCCAAGGATGATGTACACCGCCACCAGCGCGGCGAGGATCAGGTACGGCTGGCTCGCCAGCGAGCTCTGGAACGCCTGCGCCGCGCCCTGGAAACTGCCGGCGATGGAATCGGGCATGCCCAGCTCGCGCTGGGTGCGCTCGAGGATCTGCACCGCGTCGCCCAGGGCCACGCCGGGGGCGAGGTTGAACGACAGGTTGGCGGCCGGGAACAGGCCGTCATGGCTGATCGACAGCGGGCCGGTGCCGGGTGCGGCGACGTGGGCCAGCGCCGACAGCGGGACCATCTCGCCGGACAGCGGCGAGCGCAGGTAGAAGTAGTTGAGGCTTTCGGCCTTGCCGCGTTGGCGCGCGTCCAGCTCGAGGATGACCTTGTACTGGTTGGTCTCGGTCTGGAACTCGCTGATCTGCCGCTGGCCGAAGGCATCGTAGAGGGCCTGGTCGACGTCGGTGGTGGTCAGGCCGAAGCGCGCCGCGGCCTGGCGGTCGATCTCGATATGGGTGACGCTGGCGCCCAGTTGCAGGTCGTTGGACAGGTCGCGCAACGCCGGGCTCTCGCGCAGGCGCTCGGTCAGGCGCTGGGTCCACAGGTTCAGGGCCGCGCCATCGTTGCTCTTGAGCACGTACTGGTACTGGGTGCGCGTGGGGCCGGAGCTGAGGTTGATGTCCTGGCCGGCGCGCATGTACAGGACGATGCCGGGGACCTGGGCCAGTTGCGGGCGCATGCGGTCGATCCACTGGCTGACCGAGACATCGCGATCACCGCGCGGTTTGAGGGAAATCCAGAAGCGGCCGTTGGCGATGGTCTGGTTGCTGCCGGTGACGCCGACCGAATGGGAGAAGGCGCGCACCGCCGGGTCGGCGCCGACGATCTTCGCCAGGGCCTGGTGTTTCTCGATCATCGATGAATAGGAGACATCCGCCGCGGCCTCGGTGGTACCGAGGATGAAACCGGTGTCCTGCATCGGGAAGAAACCCTTGGGAATGGCGACGTAGCCGGCGATCGTCAGTGCCAGGGTGACGCCGAACACGCCCAGGGTGATGCGCTGGTGGGCCAACGCCCGGTCCAGGCCCTTCTCGTACCAGCGCACCAGGCGTTGGCCAAGGCCACCATGCTGCTCCTCGGGCGGACGACGCATGCACAGCGCGGCGAGGGTTGGCGCCAAGGTCAGCGACACCACCACCGAAATCAGGATGGTGGCGGTGGCGGTCAGGGCGAACTCCTTGAACAGCCGGCCGACCACGCCGCCCATGAACAGCAGCGGAATGAACGCGGCGATCAGCGAGAAACTGATGGAAACCACGGTGAAGCCAATCTCGCCGGCGCCCTTGAGCGCCGCGGTGCGGCTGTCGTCGCCCGCTTCCAGGTGACGATGGATGTTCTCCACCACGACGATGGCGTCGTCGACCACGAACCCCACGGCGATGACGATGGCCACCAGGGTGAGGTTGTTGAGGCTGAAGCCGAAGACGTACATCAGGGCGCAGGTGGCAATCAGCGAAACGCCGAGCACGCTGGAGACGATGAAGGTCGCCGACCACTGGCGCAGGAACAGCGCCATGACGCCGATCACCAGGACCACGGCGATGATCAGCGTCAGCTCCACCTCGTGCAGCGAGGCGCGGATGGTCTGGGTGCGGTCGTTGAGCACCGACACCTCGACCGACGCCGGGAGCATCTCTTGCAGGCGCGGCAGGGCCTCCATCATGCGGTCCACGGTGTCGACGATGTTCGCCCCCGGCTGGCGGAAGATCACCAGGTTCAGCGCCGGCTTGTCGCCGGACCAGGCCTTGGCATAGGCGTTCTCGGCGTCGTAGATCACCTTGGCGACGTCGGACAGGTGTACCGGGGCGCCGTTGCGGTAGCTGACGATCAGCCTGGCGTAGTCATCGGCGTGGAACAGCTGGTCGTTGGCGGCGATGGTCGAGACGCTGTGCTCGCCGTACAGCGCGCCCTTGGCCAGGTTCAGGCTGGTCTGCTGCACGGCCTGGCGGATGTCGGCCAGGGTCAGGCCGATGGCGGCGAGCTTTTCTGGCTGGGCCTGCACGCGGATCGCCGGGCGCAGCTGGCCGGTGATGTTGATCAGGCCCACGCCTTCGATCTGGCTGAGCTGGCGGGCCAGCAGGGTTTCGGCGTAGTCGCTCAGTTCGTTGCCGGGCATCTGCGTCGAGCTGACCGTCAGCACCAGCACCGGGCTGTCGGCCGGGTTGACCTTGCGCCAGGTCGGCGGGCTGGGCATGTCCTGGGGCAGGCGAGCGGTGGCGGTGTTGATCGCCGCCTGCACTTCCTGGGCGGCGGTGTCGATGTTCTTGTCGAGGGTGAATTGCAGGATCAGGTTGGTCGAGCCCAGGGCGCTGCTGCTGGTCATCTGGGTCATGCCGGGGATGGCGCTGAACTGCACTTCCAATGGCGTGGCGACCGAGGACGCCATGGTTTCCGGGCTGGCGCCGGGCAGCTGGGCGGTGACCTGGATGGTCGGAAAGTCGGCTTCGGGCAGTGGCGCTACCGGCAGGCGCGGGAAGGCGATGGCACCCAGCAGCACCAGGGCGAAGGTCAGCAGCAGGGTGGCGATGGGGTGGTCGATGCACCAGGCCGAGACGCCGTTGCGGGTGTTCATGGCTGGCTCCTGCGCTCGGCGATCTCGGCGGCGGCGGGGGCATCCGGGGTGACTTCGATGGTCGAGCCGGGCTTGAGCCGCGACTGGCCATCGAGTACCAGGCGGTCGCCGGCCTTGACCCCGGCGATGATGTTCAGCGTGCTGTCCTGGTACACCACCTTGACCGGCACGGCGCTGACCTTGTCGCCGTCCAGGCGGTAGACGAAGTGGCCATCGAGGCCGCGCTGCACCACCGGTGGCGGCACCACCAGGGCGTTCTCGTCGACGGCGGTGCGCAGGCGCACGGTGACCAGTTGGCCGGGCCACAGGCGCCCGTGCTTGTTGTCGAATTCGGCCTTGACCCGCACCGTGCCGGTATTGGCCGAGACCTGGTTGTCGATCAGCGTCAGGTGACCCTTGTCGAGCAGGCTGCGCTCGCCGTCGGCATCCATGTAGGCCTCGACTTCGGCGGGCGTGGCGGATTCAAGCAGGCCTTGCAGCACCGGGAGTTGCTGCTGGGGCAGGGCGAATTCCACGGCGATCGGGTCGATCTGGGTGACGCTGAACAGGCTTTGCGTGTCGCTGGTGCGCACCAGGTTGCCGGGGTCGACGTTGCGGATGCCGACGCGGCCGGTCACCGGCGAGCGGATCTGCGTGTAGCTCAGTTGCACGGCGGCATTGTCGATCGCCGCCTGGTTGCCCTTGATCGTCGCCTGCAGCTGATTGACCAGCGCCTGCTGTTGGTCGAGGGTCTGCTTCGACACGCCATCGTCGGTGCTGAGCAATTGGTAGCGCCTGAGGTTGACGTTGCCCACTTGCAGTTGCGCCTGGGTCTGGGCGAGCTGGGCGCGGGCCTGGTCGAGACTGGCGCGGATGGCCCGGTCGTCGAGGGTGGCCAGCAGGTCGCCTTCCTTCACCCACTGGCCTTCCTTGACCAGCACCTGGGTGAGCACGCCCTCGACCTGGGGGCGGACCTCGACGCTGTGCAGCGACAGCACCGAGCCGATCGCGCTGAGGTAGCGTGGCACGTCCTGCTGGGCCACGGCCACCACGCGTACCGGCACGGCACTGCTGGGGCGGTTGGCCGGGGCCTGCTGGCGCAGGCTCAGCCAGGCGCCGACGCCCGCCAGTAGAACCAGGGCCAGGGCTGCGAGAACGAGGGGGCGGGTTGGACGTCGCATCGTGGCGGGCACCTTGGCCGGAGGGCGGGGAAACGGGTCTGGGTAGTGACTGGTTATAGCGCGCCGACCGGGTCGCCAGCGTGACGCCTGGCTGTCACGGCTGTCAGTTTCGGCTCGCTGATGGCCAATTGCCAATATGCTGTCGTGGATCAATGTTTCGCCGGCCATTGGCCCTAGTGTCCTGTCTCGGAAATAAGCTGTTCACTTTTGGCGGCGTCTTGGGCGCCCGGCCGGCGTTGCCACTCCTCGCCATAGCCCTGCTATGACTCGTCGCGGCGCCTTGGCCGAGCACCCAAGCCACTCGCCAAAAGAGAACGTATTTCCGAGACAGGACACTAGAGTCGTACGCCCTGCCGATCTCCCGTACAACAACGAGAGCCTCCGATGAAGCGCAACATGCCCATTACCGGTCGCGAAGTGGATTACCCCGGCGACGCCAACATCCTGTCCACCACTGACCTGGACAGCCGCATCACCTATGCCAACGACGACTTCATGCGGATCAGCGGATTTTCCCGCGAGGAGCTGCTGGGCAACGCCCATCACATGGTCCGCCACCCGGACATGCCGTCCCAGACCTTCGCCCAGATGTGGCAAACGCTCAAGGCCGGGCGCTCGTGGATGGGGCTGGTGAAGAATCGCTGCAAGAACGGCGACCACTACTGGGTGAGCGCCTTCGTCTCGCCGATCAGCAATGGCGGGCAGGTGCTGGAGTACCAGTCGGTGCGGACCCGGCCCGGGGCCGAGCAGGTCGCGGCGGCCGAGCGTTGCTATGCGCGCCTGCGCGAAGGCCGGCGTAGCTGGTTCGAGCGTGTGCCGGTGCTGGGGCTGGGAGCGCGCTTGTCGCTGGCGGTGGGGGGCGTGCTGGCATTGGTGCTGGGGGGCGGGCAGTGGTGGCTGGGGGCGCCGTTGCTGGCGTCGCTGGTCGAAGTGCTGCTTGCCGTGGGGCTGAGCAGCCTGGCGATCCTGGCGTTGCTGCGCCCCTACGAGCGGCTGCGCCGACAGGCCCAGGCGATCGCCGACAATCCGCTCAGCCAGCAGTTGTATACCGGCCGGCGTGACGGCCTGGGACAGATCGAGTTCGCCATGCGCATGCTCAAGGCGCAGTTGGGCGCGGTGGTCGGTCGCATCGGCGACACCTCGTCGCGCCTGGCCGGGCATTCCGGGTCGCTGGTCGAAGCCTTGCACAGCAGCCATGCCAACAGCCTGGAGCAGCAGAGCGAAGCCGACCAGGTGGCCACGGCGATCCACCAGATGAGCGCCAGCGTGGCCCAGGTGGCGAGCAGCGCGCAGATGGCCGCCATGGCCGCCGACCAGGCCGAGGACGAGACCCAGTCCGGCCATCGACTGGTCGATCGCAACCGCTGCGCGATCCAGGACCTGGCCGGCTCGCTGGTCGAAGCCAGCGAGGTGATCCAGCAGTTGGAGAGCCACAGCAGCGAGATCTCCGGGGTGCTCGACGTGATTCGTGGCATCGCCGAACAGACCAATCTGCTGGCGCTCAATGCCGCCATCGAAGCGGCGCGGGCGGGTGACCAGGGGCGTGGTTTCGCGGTGGTCGCCGATGAAGTGCGCGGCCTGGCCCAGCGCACCGCGCAGTCCACCCACGATATCCAGCGCATGATCGGCGCGTTGCAGCAAGGTGCGCGGGCGGCGGTGCAGGTGATGCAGCAGAGCAGCGCCCATGCCGGGCACAGTGTCGAGCAGGCGCAACTGGCCAGTGACGCGCTGGACAGCATCAGCGTGCGGGTCAACCAGATCAACGAGATGAGTTTGCAGATCGCCGCGGCGGTGGAGCAGCAGAGCCAGGTCAGCGAGAGCATCAACCGCAACATCAGCAGCATTCGCCAGGCCAGCGAGGCGACGGTCAGCGTCGGCCAGCGCAGCCACAGCAGCGCCAGCGATGTGGCCGACCTGGCCAAGGACCTGCGGCGGCTGGCGGATGAGTTCTGGCGGCGGTGTCAGTGATTGGGTTGTCAGTACTGGCCCTATCGCGGGGCAAGCCCGCTCCCACAATAGTGGCCTCGAAGCCAGGAGTGTTGAGGGCCAGGGCGTGGGAGCGGGCTTGCCCCGCGATTGGATCTATCTAGAAACCGATGAACGCGTAGTAGACCGGCGCTTCGCCCGTCACCTGCAGGCGATGATCCTGTAGCTCGGTCGCAAGCGCCTCGTCCTGCACATGCACCACCCACGGCCCATCGACGGCTGTTGGCGCCTGTTCCAGCACCGCAGCAAACGCCGCCATGTCCGGCAACCACGCGGTAAACCCGTTGCCCTTCAGCGCACTGGTGGTCATCCCCAGCGCCTGACAGATCGCCACCTTGGCCGCGATATCGTCGCGGTCGGCCTGGCGCGAGGCTTCGATCAGCATCCGCAGTTCCTCGTCCACCGGCAGGCTGCCATGAATCAGCACCGGCCCCTGTTCCCAGGCTTCGCTTGGGCAGTCCTTGTTCTCTGGCCGCAACGGCAGGTGAGGGTTGATCTCCGCCGGGTAGATGCGACAGACCAGTGGCCGGCTTTCATAGATGCCGCACAGGTCGTTGTCATCGAGGTTGCGGCAGCGCCCCGGATTGAATGCGGCGAAGGTCACCGATACGCGCAGTTGGCCCGCGCCGCAGGCCACCGGGTGCGAGCGGCGCAGCACGTGATCGCGTTGATCTGCGGGCATGCCTGGCCCATCGCTGACGAAGCCTTCGATCAGCACCACCACCTGGCCGCCGGAACCGGCCCATTGGCCAGCCTCGGCGAGCGTCAGGGGGACATGGTGGCCGGTACAGCATTTGCCGCAGCCGGTGCAGGCGAATCGGATATCGCCGTTCATCTCCGGTCTTCGGCCCACTGCGTGACGAAGGCGTGCTGCTGGCGCTGGTCGCTCCAGGCCTGGGGCGAAGAGGCCCGGACGGTCAGCGCGGTCGGCACGCCAAGCAGGAGCAGGGTAGGGCGATTCATGGCATTGTCCACGTGCAAAACGGGGATTATGCCTTTGCCGTGGGTTCGTGCAAACGGGCATGCGCCGCACCTTGCCGACCGCTATTTCGAGCCTCGGTGCCTGCCCAGCCGCGGCAGCAGCATGCCGACGCGTTGCTGATAGTGCTGGTACGTCGTGCCGAAAACCTGCAGCAAGTCCCGTTCTTCGAGCCGTGTGCCGATGACGATGTAGGTCGAGCAGGCCAGCGCGAAGAGCAGGTGGCCGACACTCATGTCGGGCGTCGCCCAGAACAGGATCAGAAAGCCCAGGTACAGCGGATGACGCACCAGCTTGTAGAAGAATGGCGTGCGAAATGTTTCCACAGGCGCAGACCTGGGGCGAAAGCCATCGATGGCTTGCTTGATGCCGAACAGTTCGAAGTGGCTGAGCAGAAACGTCGCCAGCAGGACGATGAGCCAGCCTAGCCAATAGAGCGCGATCAGGGCCGTGCGGGCCAGCGGTGACTCGACCTGCCACACCGGATCGGCAATAGGCTGCCACAGGGCCAGCAGCAGGATCAGCGCCAGGCTGCTGAACAGGACGTAGGTCGCGCGTTCGATCTGCGCGGGACGAAGGCCCGCTGCTTGCGCTTGTAGCCTTGCCTGGCCATCACGCTGTGCTGGAGGGCGAACAGCGTGATCAGCACGAGGTCGATGGCCAGGGCGCTCAGCCACGGGCCTTGCTCGCCGCTATCGATGTGTTTGGGCACGAGGGTTCGCGACAGGAACCCCATCAGGTACAGCAGCGACAGCACGCACAGGGCATAGCTGAAACAACTGAAGAGCAGGCATGACAGGTTGAACGCGAGCGAGCGGGACGCTTGCTCGGGGCTGGGGGCGGTGTTCATGATCAGATCCTTTGAACATGAGCGTGGCCGCGACGGGCGGCCGACCGAAGGCGGTTGCGTCACAAATCCCATAAAGGCGGCGCTTCGACAACTGGCAGACATGACAGGTCAGGGCGCCGCTCGTCTCAGTGTTCGGCGAATATCACCGCCCGTGCCGCCACCACCAGGCAGTCGGTCAGCTCCGGCGAGGAGAACTTGGTCAGGATCGCGTTGGCGCCCGCCGTCTTGGCCTTCTCGCCACTCATGGTGCTGTCCAGCGAGGCGTGCAGGAGGATGTACAGACGCTGGAAGTCCGGGGTAGGCGGTGGGAAAGTGCAGCCATCCTTCGGATTCTTGACTTATATATTGTTATTGCGGAATCAAGGCACCGTAATAGGCACGGCTTCTGGCTGCGGCATCCTCTCGCTCTCTGATGCTATTGGCTTTGTTTCTGTGAGTTCGGTAGAACTGATGGCCAAGGCCACCTTGAAGCCCCATGTTCCCTGCAAGGGAGTTGATACGTTCAAATGACGACTGGCTCATTACTGACTGAGCAACAGGTGTTGAGAAGCGTGCGTATGCCATGCGCTTTTTAGTGATCTGAATTTCACCCCATAGGCCATTGGGGGTAGGTATGACGGCGTTGATTCCGCTATATCCTAGGGGGTCTTCTTGAGCATTAATGGATTTATATCTTCCACCCATGCTTTCAATATCTTGAAGCAATAAGGGTATCTTGCTTTTTTTTGAAATCAGCGAGTTTCTGACTATGTCTTTGAGTCTGGTAGGATCGCCATTGTACTTTTCAATGGTTTTCTCTAGGGCTCTCTCCATAGTCTTCTGGGGGGCGGGTAGCCATGTCGCTCCATGCGCTTGTCCTAGTTTTTGCGCAACGTTATCAATAAAGGTATTTGCCTCCGGTGCCTTTTGGAACATCGTATTCATAATTTCCTGGTTTGCCTTGGTCAAACTGTTATGTATGGGGGCATGTCCGCTGGGGTCTGAATAATTGATTGGGTTGTTGCCGCTGAATGCGTATGCGTTTAATCCGCCATTGCCGAAGGGACTCCAACTATCGGGGCTATTGAAACGCATCTGTGGCGGATTGGCGGCTCGGTATCCGTTTCCTAGCAAGTAATGCCCGGTAGACGATTCGCGTGGGGCACCATGGAACCAAAGGTGATGGCGGCCTTGCTTGGGAGTATGGCCAAATGGAGTGTAGGTAATGTGGCAGGTGGCGTCGTCACTCAAGCTGATAATTATCGAGTTTGCGCTATCAATTGCCAACAATATTATTGAGGGTGGTATCAGAGATTGGGTTCGCATAGTGTCTACCATTTGTCCGGCCTCTACACCATCATCAAAAAGTAACCTCTCCCTTGCAACTGGCAAAAATACCAGTTGCATATTAAACCGACCTTGCTGCTTTCAGCGCTCCTCGAACACCACCGCCCGCGCCGCCGTCACCAGGCAGTTGGTCAGCTCCGGCGAGGAGAACTTGGTCAGGATCGCATTGGCCCCCGCCAGCTTGGCCTTGTCGCCGCTCATCGCGCTGTCCAGCGAGGTGTGCAGCAGGATGTACAGGTGCTGGAAGTCCGGGGTTTCACGCAAGGTGCGGGTGAAGGCGAAGCCATCCATCTCGGACATCTCGATGTCGGAGACGATGATGTTGATCTCCCTGTCGGTGCCTTGCAGCTCCAGCAAAACGTTGATCGCATCCTTGGCGCTGCGCGCGGTATGGCACTCGATGCCGAGGTTACGCAGGGTGTGCACCGACTGCTGCAGCGCGACCTGGCTGTCGTCCACCACCAGGATATTGGCGGCGGCCAGCAGGCTTGCGTCTTCCTCGCTGACTTCGCCGGGGTGCGGTTCGTGCGGCGGCGGCGCGATGCCGTGGATGACCTTTTCGATATCCAGCACCTGTACCAGGGTGTTGTCGACCCGGGTCACGCCGGTGATGAACGAGCGATTGCCCGAACCATAAGGGGGCGGTTTGATGTCGGTGCTCAGGCAATGGACGATGCGGCTCACCGCCTGCACATGCAGGCCCTGGCGCGAGCGGCTGATCTCGGTGACGATCAGGCAGCCGCCATCGGGGTCGGCCAGGGGCATTTCGCCGATGGCGCGGGACAGGTCGATCACCGACAGCGAGTTGCCGCGCAGGGTGGCGACGCCTTTGACGTGCGGGTGGGCCTCCGGCAGCTTGGTCAGCGGCGGGCAGGGGATGATCTCGCTGACCTTGAGCAGGTTGATTGCCATCAGCTTGCCGCTGCGCAGGGTGAACAGCAGCAGGGACAGCGAATCCGCGCGGGCTTTTTGCGTGGCCATTGGGCAACCTTCGGTTCGAAATGGGAGGATGCCGGGTTATCGGCTTTCGGGCGCCGGGCTTTAGCTTAGTTTGCTATTGGCGATCCATCGCGGGGCAAGCCCGCTCCCACGCTGTTTACCCTGCCTGCTTGACCCGCCTGCGTAGGAGCGGGCTTGCCCCGCGATGACGTCCTCAGCGCAGCCCCAGCCGCTTGGCCAACCGGCTCAGATTGGCCCGGTCCAGCCCTAGCTCCCGTGCCGCGGCAGCCCAGTTGTCCCCGTGACGCGCCAGGCACGCTTCGACGATCTGTCGTTGATAGTCATCCACCGCCTCGCGCAGGCCGCTCTCGGGCAGCGGCGCATCGGCGGGAGGTGTCTCGGTCTCGACATGGACGATGGGCGCCATGGTGCGCAGATCAAGGTCAGCCGCCTCCAGTGTGAGAATCTTAGGCCGTTGCCCATGCTGCCCCAGCGCCTTGAGCGCCGAACGACCGATCAGGTGTTCCAGCTCGCGCACATTGCCCGGCCAGGCGTAGGCCAGCAGCGCAGCCTGGGCGTCGGTTGACAGGCGCAGGCTGCCCAGACCGAGTCGGGAGCGGTTTTGCTCGAGGAAGTAACCGGCCAGCAGCAGCACATCGCGACCGCGCTCGCGCAATGGCGGGACCTGCAGCGGATACACGCTCAGGCGGTGATAGAAGTCGGCGCGGAAGTTGCCGCTGCGCACTTCTTCGGCCAGGTTGCGGTTGGTGGCGGCGATCAGGCGCACATCCACCAGGTGCTCGCGATCGGAACCCAGTCGCTGCAACTGGCCGCTTTGCAGCACCCGCAGCAGCTTGGCCTGCACCGCCAGCGGCAGCTCGCCGACTTCGTCGAGGAACAGCGTGCCGCCATTGGCCAGCTCGAACTTGCCACGACGCTCGCCGTGGGCGCCGGTAAAGGCACCGCGCACATGGCCGAACAACTCGCTCTCCACCAGTGTGTCGGGCAGGGCGGCACAGTTGAGGCTGATCAACGGCTTGTCGGCGCGATGGCTGGCGCGGTGCAGGGCCTGGGCCACCAGCTCCTTGCCGACGCCGGTCTCGCCGGTGATCAGCACGGTCAGGTCGCTGCCACCGACCAGGCGGATTTCCTCGACCAGGCGTTTGTGCGCCGTGCTCTGGCCGATCAGCTCCCGGTCCTGGCCGCTGGCCTGGCGATACAATTCGGCGCGCTGGTGTTCATCCTCGGCGCGCAGGGCCAGGTGCTCGATGCGTTCGGCCACGGTGACGGTGGCGGCAGCCAGGCTGGCGAACGCCTGCAGGGCGTCCAGTTCCAGGCTCTGGAACTGACCGGGGCTGAGGGCATCGAGGGTCAGCAGGCCCCAGGGGCGTTCGTCGACCATCAATGGGCAGCCCATGCAGTCATGCACTTCGAGATCGACGTGCTGGGCATTGACCAGGCCGTCGTAGGGGTCGGGCAGCGGGCTGTCGCTGGCGAAGCGAGTCGGCCGTGGGCTGCTCAGCAAGATCTCGAAGCGCGGATGTTCGCTGACCCGGAAGCGTCGGCCCAGGGTATCGGGCGAAAGTCCGTCGACCGCCAGCGGCACCAGCCATTCGCCATCGAGCCGCAGCAGTGCGGCGGCGTCGCACGGCAGCAGGCCGCGCATGGCCTCCAGTAGCCGGCGATAGCGCTCCTGGTCGGGCAGGTCGCAGGACAGGTCGCTGACCAGGGGGAGCAGGGCGGTGAGCAGGGGCTTTGCAGTCATATGGACTCCTGTTGGTCGGATTGACTATACGCTT
Organism: Pseudomonas sp. microsymbiont 2; assembly: GCF_054788395.1. Lineage (NCBI taxonomy): Bacteria > Pseudomonadati > Pseudomonadota > Gammaproteobacteria > Pseudomonadales > Pseudomonadaceae > Pseudomonas > Pseudomonas sp. microsymbiont 2. Next base: position 4,862,408 of record NZ_CM139112.1, on the reverse strand, counting down.
GAGTGTGTCGTTTTGACAGCGACTGGCTCAAGCCCCTGATTTCATGGGGTTTTGAAGTTGGCACGATTGCTGAAATAGCGAAGGCAACCATTCGAAGCCAAAGGCTCAGGAGTTGTCGCAATGCTCAATGCCGAACAACGTGCAATCATCAAGGCCACCGTCCCCCTGCTGGAAAGCGGCGGCGAGGCCCTGACCACCCATTTCTACAAATTGATGCTCAGCGAGTACCCCGAGGTGCGCCCGCTGTTCAATCAGGCCCACCAGGCCAGCGGCGACCAGCCGCGTGCCCTGGCCAATGGCGTGCTGATGTATGCCCGCCACATCGACCGGCTCGAGCAGCTCGGTGGCCTGGTCGGTCAGATCATCAACAAGCATGTGGCCCTGCAGATTCTCCCCGAGCACTACCCGATCGTCGGCAGCTGCCTGCTGCGCGCTATCGAGGAAGTGTTGGGCAAGGACATCGCCACGCCGGAAGTCATCGCTGCCTGGGCCGCGGCCTACGGCCAGCTGGCCGACATCCTCATCGGCGCGGAAGAGAACCTCTATAAAGAGAAGGAGCAGGCCGCCGGCGGCTGGCGCGGTAGCCGTGAATTCCGCCTGGCGCGCCGCGAGCAGGAAAGCCGCGAGATCGTCTCGTTCTACTTCGCCCCGGTCGATGGCAAGCCGGTGCTCAAGGCCGAGCCGGGCCAGTACATCGGTCTGCAGCTGTTCATCGATGGCCAGGAGCTGCGTCGCAACTACTCGTTGTCGGCCCTGTGCGACGGCGAGCAGTACCGCATCAGCGTCAAGCGCGAAGCGGGGGGCAAGGTCTCCAACTACCTGCATGACGGGTTGATGGTCGGCGATACCCTGCAACTGTTCCCGCCGTCCGGCGACTTCACCCTGGTGGCCAGTGACAAGCCGCTGGTGCTGATCAGTGGCGGCGTGGGCATCACTCCGACCTTGGCCATGCTCGAGGCGGCGCTCGAGACCGAGCGCGCGGTGCACTTCATCCATTGCGCGCGCAATGGCGCGGTACATGCCTTCGGTGACTGGGTCGATGATCTGGCCGCGAAGCACCCGCAGCTCAAGCGCTTCTATTGCTACGCCGAGGACGATGGCAGCCGCAAAGCCGACGCCGTGGGCCTGCTGGATCAGGCACTGCTGGGCGAGTGGTTGCCGCGAGAGCGGGACATCGATGCCTACTTCCTCGGCCCGAAGGGCTTCATGGCCGCGATCAAGCGCCAGCTCAAGGGCTTGGGCGTGCCGGAAGGGCAGAGCCGTTACGAGTTCTTCGGGCCGGCGGCGGCTTTGCAGTGAAACGCTGAGCCCATCGCGGGGCAAGCCCGCTCCCACGCTGAGCCAGGTGGTGCTGGCGTGGGAGCGGGCTTGCCCCGCGATTCATCCCAATCGCTGCGGTTCGGCGTTCTGTCGGGCCGGCAGCACCCGGATGCTCCCGGCCGTGGGTAATCGAGAACGAAACGGACGATGACATTCGGCGCTATCGGCGTGGCCGAGCGCCGAACCGCAGCGATTGGGCCTACCACCCTTCTCTATATAGAAAGAGATGAACGCGGCTACACCTGCGTTCATCTTTAATCCTCCTTTAATCACTGTATCCTTCACTCCTGAGTGTCGAGGGGCTTGGCCCTGTCCGGCGCTCGGGCTGCCGTGTTTTTCATCCGCGGCAGTTGAACCGAAACCGACCCGCTCGGTCCTAGGTCATCAATGGATAGCCGCGCACGCCCCCTCGATGCATTCACAGGTCATCTCCAGCGTGTAGACTTGGCGCCCCCGGGCAGCCAGCGCTGCCACTCTCCATCGAAGGAACCGGCAATGAACGAACTCACATCGCGCCTGAATCGGGAACGGCGCTTTCTGGTGCTTCTCGGCGTGATCTGCCTGGCGTTGATCGGCGGCGCGCTGTACATGCAGGTGGTGCTGGGCGAGGCGCCGTGCCCGCTGTGCATCCTGCAGCGCTATGCCTTGCTGTTCATCGCGGTCTTCGCCTTCATCGCCGCCGCTATGCCGGGGCGCAAGAGCCTGACCTTCTTCGAGGCATTGGTGGTGCTCAGCGCCATCGGCGGGATCGTTGCGGCCGGCAACCATGTGTATATACTCGCCAACCCGATGGTCAGCTGCGGCATCGACACGCTCCAGCCCATCGTCGACGACCTGCCCCTGGCCAAGCTCTGGCCGCTGGCGTTCCAGGTCGACGGTTTCTGCTCCACGCCGTACCCGCCGATCCTTGGCCTGTCCCTCGCCCAGTGGGCCCTGGTGGCGTTCGTGCTGACGGCGATCCTGGTGCCGCTGGGCATCTACCGCAACCGTCGTCGCGCTTAGACCAAAGTCCCGAGTTGACCCAGGTCTGTTGCGCGGCGAGATAAGTCGGAAATCTTTCCCCGCAGTTGATCCAGGTCAGGCTTTAGCCCTTGCGCAGCAAGGGTTTCAGGGCTATCAAGCGGGGTGCGACAAACTGTCGCGAAGTTGATTTTTTGAGCAGCATTGTTACGCATTCTGTAAAAGACTGTTGCTCAATAAGTCATAGTCAAGGTCTATCGACCTATCTACAATCGCCCCCAATTTCCGTTCGGCACTGCTTGCGAGTCGCAGGATTGATGGAAGCCGCAGCGCTTTCCATTTGCTGACTTCGACAAGTTTCGCCCAACGGCGATACCGGGCGGACCCCCCTCCGCGTTTTCCCGCACCAAATGGACTTGGTCTGAAGTACAGGCCTGTTGCCTACGAAACCATAAGCACCGCTAACACGCTTGACGCCAAGGTCCTGCAGTCGGACCCCGGGCAGGAGCGAGTACGGGCGCGAATTGCCGCACTTGGCAGGACGAAGTGTTGGCTACCAAAACACAAATTGCATTGAAGCAAGCTGATCTAGAGGTCGTGAGATGAGTAAAAAGCGTTACCCCAGACTGTTTGGCATATTGCCCTTTTTAGGCATGCTTTTACTCAGTGGGTGCAACTGGACCCTGCTCGATCCGAAGGGCCAGGTCGGCATTGAGCAAAAGAACCTGATCCTGATCGCCACCGGCCTGATGCTGCTGGTGGTCGTGCCCGTGATCATCATGACCCTGGCGTTCGCCTGGAAGTACCGTGCTTCCAACAAGGCCGCCACCTACACCCCCGACTGGTCGCACTCGACCAAGATCGAAGCCGCGGTGTGGATCATCCCGATCCTGATCATCATTGCCCTGGGCTACGTCACCTACCACTCCACCCACAAGCTGGACCCGTACCGTCCGCTGGATTCCGATGTGAAGCCGGTGCAGATCGACGTGGTCGCGCTGGACTGGAAATGGCTGTTCATCTACCCGGAGCAGGGCATCGCCACGGTCAACAAGATCGTCTTCCCGGCTAACACCCCGGTCAACTTCCGCGTTACCTCCGATGCCGTGATGAACTCCTTCTTCATCCCGGGTCTGGGCGGCCAGATCTACGCCATGGCTGGCATGACCACCAAACTGCACCTGATCGCCAACGAGAACGGTGTGTTCGACGGTATCTCCGCCAACTACAGCGGCGCCGGCTTCACCGGTATGAAATTCAAGGCTGTCGCCACTTCGCAAGCCGACTTCGATGCATGGGTCGCTGAAGTGAAGGCATCGCCGAAGAAACTGGACAAGGCCGAATACGACGCCTTGGCCAAACCAAGCGAAAACAACCCGGTCGAGCTGTATAGCGAGGCGCCGGCTGACCAGTTCCAGCGCATCGTCGACAAGTACGAAGGCATGAACCGCGGTCGTCCGAGCCACGAAGAAGCAGGCAGCAAAGATCTGGCCACAACCAAGGGTGTGGAATCGAGTATGCAACCAGCTGCCGGTGCAGAGGAGTAAGAGATGTTCGGTAAATTAAGCCTGGAGGCGATACCCTATCACGAGCCGATAGTCATGGTGACGCTTGCCATGATCGCGCTCGGTGGTATCGCCGTCGTTGGTGCCATCACCTATTTCCGCAAGTGGACCTACTTGTGGACCGAGTGGCTGACCACGGTCGACCACAAGAAAATCGGCGTGATGTACATCATCGTCGCTATGATCATGCTGCTGCGCGGCTTCGCCGACGCCATCATGATGCGTACCCAGCTGGCCGCCGCCACCGGTGGCTCCGAAGGCTACCTGCCGCCTGAACACTATGACCAGATCTTCACCGCCCACGGTGTGATCATGATCATCTTCATGGCGATGCCGTTCTTCACCGGCCTGATGAACCTCGCGGTTCCGCTGCAGATCGGTGCGCGTGACGTTGCCTTCCCGTTCCTGAACTCCCTGAGCTTCTACCTGCTGCTGGCAGGCGTGCTGCTGGTCAACATCTCGCTGGGCGTTGGCGAATTCGCCAAGACCGGCTGGGTTGCCTATCCGCCGCTCGCGGGTATCCAGTACAGCCCTGGGGTGGGTGTCGACTACTACATCTGGGCGCTACAGCTATCCGGATTGGGTACGACGCTTACCGGCGTGAACTTCCTCGTCACCGTGATGAAGATGCGCGCCCCTGGCATGAAGCTGATGGACATGCCGATCTTCACCTGGACCTGCACCTGGGCCAACGTGCTGATCGTCGCTTCCTTCCCGATCCTGACCGCCGCACTCGCCCTGCTGACCGTTGACCGTTATCTGGACTTCCACATCTTCACCAACGAGCTTGGTGGGAACCCGATGATGTACGTCAACCTGTTCTGGGCGTGGGGTCACCCTGAGGTCTACATCCTGATCCTGCCGGCCTTCGGCGTGTTCTCGGAAGTCACCTCGACCTTCGCGGGCAAGCGCCTGTTCGGTCACCACTCGATGATCTACGCCTCGGGCGCGATCGCCATCCTTGGCTTCGCGGTCTGGCTGCACCACTTCTTCACCATGGGTGCCGGCGCCAGCGTCAACACCTTCTTCGGCCTGGCGACGATGCTGATCTCCATTCCGACCGGTGTGAAGCTGTTCAACTGGCTGTTCACCATCTACCAGGGCCGTCTGCGCTTCACCGCGCCGATCATGTGGACCCTGGGCTTCATGGTCACCTTCTCCATCGGTGGCATGACCGGCGTCCTGCTGGCTGTTCCAGGTGCCGACTTCGTTCTGCACAACAGCCTGTTCGTGATCGCCCACTTCCACAACGTGATCATCGGTGGCGCGGTATTTGGCTACATCGCCGGCTTCGCCTTCTGGTTCCCGAAAGCCTTCGGTTTCACCCTGAACGAGAAGTGGGGCAAGGCTGCCTTCTGGTTCTGGATCTCCGGCTTCTACGTAGCGTTCATGCCGCTGTACGCCCTGGGCTTCATGGGCATGACCCGTCGTCTGAACCACTCCGACAACCCGCTGTGGGAACCCTACCTGTACGTAGCCGTGGTCGGCGCCGTGCTGATCCTGTTCGGTATCGCTTGCCAGCTGATCCAGATCTACGTCTCGGTTCGCGACCGCAAGGACAACATGGACGTCACTGGCGATCCATGGGGCGGCCGTACCCTGGAATGGTCGACTTCGTCGCCACCTCCGTTCTACAACTTCGCTCACATGCCTGAGAAAGTTGGCCTGGACGCCTGGCACGAAGCCAAGGAAGCCGGTGTCGCCTACAAGGCGCCTGCCAAGTACGAAGCGATCCACATGCCGAGCAACACTGCTACCGGCCTGTTCATGGGTCTGTTCCTGACCGTGTTCGGCTTCGCCTTCATCTGGCACATCTGGTGGCTGGTGGGCGCGAGCCTGGTTGCGACCATCGCTGTCTTCGTTCGCCACGCCGCGCGTGACGACCAGGGCTACATGGTTCCGGCCGAAGAAGTGGCGCGCATCGAAGGCGAGCGCATGAAAGCGCTGGCCCAAGCAGGTGCTCTGCCTGCCGGCGCACGTGTCGAATCGTTTGAACGGGTGTAATCAATGTCCAGTCAAGTAATCCACGGTGGCGCGCATGGCCATGACCATGCGCACGATGACCACCACCACGACTCGGGCCAGATGACCGTACTCGGTTTCTGGCTGTACCTGATGACCGACTGCATCCTGTTTGCGTCGCTCTTCGCCACCTACGCGGTGCTGTCCGGCGGTTTCGCCGGCGGCCCGTCGGGTCATGACATCTTCCAGCTCGACTTCGTGCTGGTCGAAACCGCGTTCCTGCTGCTGTCCTCGATCACCTTCGGCTTCGCCATGCTGAAGATGTTCGACGGCAAGAAAGCCGGCGTGCTGGGCTGGCTGGCCGTGACCTTCGTGTTCGGCGCGGCCTTCATCGCGATGGAAATCTATGAGTTCCATCACCTGATCGCCGAGGGCTACGGCCCGCAGCGCAGCGGCTTCCTGTCGGCGTTCTTCGCGCTGGTCGGTACCCACGGTCTGCACGTGACTGCCGGTCTGATCTGGATGGCGATCATGATGTATCAGATCAACAAGCACGGCATCACGCCGACCGCCAAGACCCGCATGAGCTGCCTGAGCCTGTTCTGGCACTTCCTGGACGTGGTCTGGATCTGCGTGTTCACCGTCGTCTACCTGCTGGGGGTTCTGTAATGGCTAGCGCACACGACACTCATCACGAGGGTAACCACGGTAGCGTGAAGTCGTACATGATCGGCTTCGTGCTCTCGATCATCCTGACCGCGATCCCGTTCGGCCTGGTGATGTTCCCGACCCTGCCGAAGAACCTGACCGTCCTGATCGTGGTGGCCATGGCCGTCATCCAGGTGGTGGTACACCTCGTGTACTTCCTGCACATGGACCGCTCGAAAGAGCAGCGCTCCAACGTGTCGACGTTCCTGTTCACCGTGCTGGTCATCGCACTGCTGGTCGGCCTGTCGCTGTGGATCATGTTCAGCATCCACTTCGAAATGATGGCCAAGTGAGGTAAGACTGCATGTCCGTTAAGCACCTTATCCAAATCACCAAACCGGGGATCATTTTCGGTAACGTGCTTTCCGTGGCAGGCGGTTTCTTCCTTGCCTCGAAGGGCCATGTGGATTTCGCCCTGTTCCTGGCGGTGGTGATCGGTACGTCCCTGGTGGTCGCGTCCGGATGCGTGTTCAACAACTGCATCGACCGCGACATCGACCAGAAGATGGAGCGCACCAAGAACCGCGTCATGGTCCAGGGCGGCATGTCGCTGCCCTTCGCGCTGCTTTACGCCACCCTGCTCGGGGTGGCGGGTTTCAGCCTGCTGTATGTCCAGGCCAACCCGCTGGCGGCGCTCTGCGCCCTGGTCGGCTTCATCGTCTACGTCGGTTTCTACAGCCTGTGGCTGAAGCGCAAATCGGTGCACGGCACCCTGGTCGGCAGCCTGTCCGGTGCCATGCCTCCGGTGATCGGCTACTGCGCCGTGAGCAACAGCTTCGACCTGGCCGCGGTGACCTTGCTGGTGATGTTCAGCCTGTGGCAGATGCCGCACAGCTTCGCCATCGCGATCTTCCGCTTCAAGGACTACAGCGCCGCCAACATTCCGGTACTGCCGGTGGCGCGCGGTATCCTCGCGGCGAAGAAGCAGATCGTGCTGTACGTGCTGGCTTTCGTCCTGGCGACCCTGATGCTGACCCTCGGCGGCTACGCCGGCCTGGGTTACCTCGCCGTGGCGGCCGCCATGGGCCTGTACTGGCTGTACATGGCCTGGGGTGGCTACAAGGCCGAGGACGACAGCAAGTGGGCACGCAAGGTGTTCGGCTTCTCCATCCTCACCGTCACCGCCCTGAGCGTGATGATGTCGGTGGACAGCCAGACCGCGGCCGATGTGCTGATGACCTACGCACGCTGATACCGCTACCTGTTGCAAGAAAAGCCCCGGCCTTGTGCCGGGGTTTTTTTATGCCTGTTCTCCTGTGCCGGCCTTTTCGCGGGTAAACCCGCTCCCACAGGGATCGCGCCAACCCTGTGGGAGCGGGTTTACCCGCGAAAAGGCCGGCCCTGAAAACATAAATCTTTGATTTTCAAAAAATACATCTGAAATATTTAATAAAAACAGGAAATTATCTTTTGCATTAATCGTGTTTCGGCACTATCTTCTGATTCAGGCCGTCACAGCGGCCAGCGTCGCTCGGACGGTTCCGGGCGCTTACGTCTCCAGAGGAAAGCATGGCCAACCCAGGTTCGCCGCGCCGCTTCGCGCGCATCGATCGTCTCCCCCCGTACGTTTTCAATATCACCGCCGAACTCAAGATGGCCGCCCGCCGCCGTGGCGAGGACATCATCGACCTGAGCATGGGCAACCCCGATGGCGCCACGCCGCCGCACATCGTCGAGAAGCTGGTGCAGGTCGCCCAGCGTGAAGACACCCATGGTTACTCCACCTCGCGCGGCATCCCGCGCCTGCGCCGGGCCATCTCGAACTGGTACAAGGAACGCTACGAGGTCGAGATCGACCCAGAAAGCGAAGCCATCGTCACCATTGGCTCGAAAGAGGGCCTGGCGCATCTGATGCTCGGTACCCTCGATCACGGCGACACGGTGCTGGTGCCCAACCCCAGCTACCCGATCCACATCTACGGCGCGGTGATCGCCGGCGCCCAGGTCCGGTCGGTGCCGCTGGTGCCGGGGGTGGACTTCTTCAACGAGCTGGAACGCGCGATCCGCGAGTCGATCCCCAAGCCGAAGATGATGATCCTCGGTTTCCCGTCCAACCCGACCGCGCAGTGCGTCGAGCTGGATTTCTTCGAACGCGTGGTGGCGTTGGCCAAGCAGTACGATGTGCTGGTGGTGCATGACCTGGCCTACGCCGACATCGTCTACGACGGCTGGAAGGCGCCGTCGATCATGCAGGTGCCGGGGGCCAAGGACATCGCGGTGGAGTTCTTCACCTTGTCCAAGAGCTACAACATGGCCGGCTGGCGTATCGGCTTCATGGTCGGCAACCCCGAGCTGGTCAGCGCCCTGGCGCGGATCAAGAGCTACCACGACTATGGCACCTTCACCCCCTTGCAGGTCGCGGCCATCGCCGCGCTGGAAGGAGACCAGCAGTGCGTGCGCGACATCGCCGAGCAATATCGCCAGCGCCGCAACCTGCTGGTCAAGGGCCTGCACGAGCTGGGCTGGATGGTCGAGAACCCCAAGGCGTCGATGTATGTCTGGGCGAAGATCCCCGAGCAGTACGCGCACCTGGGTTCGTTGGAGTTTTCCAAGAAGCTGCTGGCCGAAGCCAAGGTCTGCGTGTCTCCAGGCATCGGCTTTGGCGACTATGGCGATGACCATGTGCGCTTCGCCCTGATCGAGAACCAGGACCGTATCCGCCAGGCCATTCGCGGTATCCGCCAGATGTTCCGGGCCGATGGGCTGACCGGCAAGTAAGCAGGACCTGGCCAATCGCGGGGCAAGCCCGCTCCCACGTGCAGGCGTGGGAGCGGGCTTGCCCCGCGATGCTTTTGCGCCGATCAGCGGCGATCTTTTTTTGCTTCCCCCCTCTTCTCAGCCGTTCGCGCCTGGATTACAAATAGCGCCGCGGGCGCTCGCCCGGATAACAACAACCTCCCTTCCTGGCCATCATGTCCGAACAGAATCCTTGCCTGACCTGCGGCGCCTGCTGCGGCTACTTTCGTGTGTCTTTCTTCTGGGGTGAGTGCCAGTCCGCCGGCGGCCTGGTGCCCGACGATCTGGTGGTGCAGATCAACCCGACCCGTGTCGCCATGATCGGCACCGACGCCAAGCCCTGCCGTTGCGTCAGCCTGGGCGGCGAGATCGGCACGCAAGTGGCGTGCTCCATCTACGAGAACCGCTCCAGCCCATGCCGCGAGTTCGAGGCGTCGTGGGAAAACGGTGTGCACAACCCCAGTTGCGATGATGCCCGCGCGGCCTACGGCCTGCCGCCGCTGACGCCACCTGGCGCCAACGAACCCCACTGGCCGGACGATGGGGCGGAGGTCGCCTGACGCTGGCGCTCCATGGGCACAAAACAGAGCCTGTGGGAGCGGGTTTATCCGCGAATATGCCGTTGCGCCGAGTAACGCGTTCGCGGGTAAACCTGCTCCCATAGGGGCCCAATCGCTGACCGTTCGTCGGTTGGATCCAATGGATAAGTGGCTGAAACCCGCGAATCACGTGCCGCCTCGACAAAGTATTAACACCATTTGATCGGCTCCGACGCCTTACTCCCGGCTCCTGAGCGGCTACACATTCCTGCAAAGGAAACCTGTTAGCCATTGATCAGGCGTTTCGGCCGTCGCGTGTTTCGCGTCTCGCTTGCACCCCGCAGTACACGCATTCAAGGACTGAATTGCCTGATCCACGAAGGAGCTCTCCGTGGACAGACGTGCCGCCCCCCGTTCGCCCGCCCGTATCTCGCAATTGTCGCTTGCCGTCAGCCTGGCCGTCGGAACCTTGGCCTTCGGCCTGAGCAGTGAGCAGGCGCTGGCCGTCTGTTCCGCGGCAGGCGCCACGATCACCTGCAACGGCGCGGCCAACCCGTTGGCGCCGAGCTATACCAATGGCGGCAACAACCTCAACGTGACCGTCAACCCAGGCGCCTCGTTGGGCACCTTGCTGGGCGTCGGCGGCACCTCGCTGTCGCTGGCGGGTACTGGCAACACGCTGACCAACTCCGGCACCATCGATCCGACCTTGCTGGGCTTGCTGAGCATCCAGTCCACCGCGGTGCTGATGGGCAACACCGGCAACAGCGGCAACCTGACCATTACCAACAATGCCTCTGGGGTGATCAAAGGCACGGGTGCCTTGCTGGGCCTGAACCTGCTCAACCTTACCGGCATGGCGCTGGATGCCCGCAACGGCGCGAGCGGCACCACCACCATCAGCAACGCCGGGTCGATCGGTTCCTCGGCCCTGGCGGGGCTTTCGATCTTGAGCGAGGACACCCCGGTGATCGCGGTGACCGGCGGCGGCAGGGTGATTTTCACCAACACCGGCACCATCCTCGGGCGGGCGGCGTTCGAAGCTTCCACGACGGGCAACACCTTCACCAACGCGGGGTCCATCACCGGCAGCCTGTCGATGGGGGCCGGCAGCACCAACCGCTTCAACGCCATCACCGGCTCCAGCGTCAGTGCCGGGCTGGGGATCGGCGTGGCGTTGCTGGTCACCAGCAACCCCAACCTTGGCTTCGCGGCGGCGGGCAAGATCGACGGTGGCGCCGGTGGCACCAACACCCTGGCGCTGCAGAACGTCATTGGTGGCGGTAGCGGTACCAGTGGCAGCGGCACCATCAACGCCGCCAACTACATCAACTTCAACCGGCTGATCGTCGACGCCGGCACTTGGAGCCTGATCGGCCAGGTGCTCAACGGCACCACCCAGACCACCCTCAACGATGGCCAGCTCAACTTCGACAACGCCAGCGCGTTCGGTACCGGCGCCATCACCGTCAATGGCGGCGGCCTGGCGGGCACCGTCGGCGGGCTGAACCTGGCCAACAACCTGACGCTCAATGCCGGGTTGAACGTCGGCGGCGCCACGGACATGGGCCTCAATGGCGTGATCTCCGGGGTCGGCGGCCTGACCAAGACCGGTGCCGGCCTGCTTACCTTGGGCGGCACCAATACCTACAGCGGCGGCACCACCCTGGCCGCTGGCGGCCTCAACCTCACCAGCGCCGCAGCGCTGGGCAGCGGTGGCCTGACCGTCAGCGGCGCCGGCAGCCTGCAGGGCAGCGTACCGCTGGTGCTGAACAACGCCGTGACCCTGAACGCGGCGCTGACGCTGCCCGGCAGCAACGCCCTGACGCTTGGCGGCGTGCTCAGCGGCACTGGCTCGCTGGCCAAGAGTGGCACCGGCAACCTGACGCTGAACGGCCTCAACACCTTCAGCGGCGGTACCACGCTGGCCGGCGGCATCCTCACGCTAGGCAATGACGGCGCGCTTGGCTCCGGCGCCCTGACCCTCACCGGCAATGGCACGCTCGACAGCAGCGCGCCGCTCACGCTGGGCAACGCCATCGCTTTGGGCGGCAACACCCTCACGCTGCCGGGCAGCAACGCGGCGACCTTGAACGGCGTCATCAGCGGTACGGGCGGTCTGACCAAGAACGGGGCGGCCGACCTGATCCTCAATGGCGTCAACACCTACAGCGGCACCACCACGCTCGGCGCCGGCAAGCTCACCCTCGGCAACAGCGCCGCGCTTGGCACCAGTGGCCTGGCCCTGACCGGCAATGCCAGTCTCGATGCCAGCGGTGCGGTCAGCCTGGGCAATGCGATTGCCCTCGGGGCCAATACCCTCGACCTGCTCGGCACCAGCGCCATGACCCTGGGCGGCGTCATCAGCGGCACCGGCGCCCTGGTCAAGAATGGCGCCGGCGACCTGACCCTGAACGGCAACAGCACCTTCAGCGGCGGCCTGACGCTCAACACTGGCAAGCTCACGGTAGGGCACAGCAACGCGCTGGGCAGCGGTGCGCTGACCCTGGGCGGCAACGCCAGCCTCGACGCCAGTACTGCGGTCAACCTGGGCAACGCGGTCAATCTCGGCGCCAACACCCTCGACCTGCTGGGTACCAGCGCCACCACCCTGGGCGGGGTCATCAGCGGTACCGGCGCGCTGGTCAAGAACGGCAGTGCCGGCCTGACCCTCAATGGCAGCAACACCTTCAGCGGCGGCACCACCCTCAATGGCGGCGTGCTGACCGTGGGCAACAACAATGCCCTGGGTACCGGTGCGCTGACCCTCGGTGGCAACGCCAGCCTGGATGCGGGCGTGGCGGTCAACCTGGGCAATGCCATCAATCTGGCCGGCAACACCCTGACCCTGGCGGGCACCAGCGCCACCACCCTGGGCGGGGTGATCAGCGGTACCGGAGCACTGATCAAGAACGGCAGCACCAACCTGACCCTGGGTGGCGCCAACACCTTCAGCGGCGGGCTGAACCTCAATGCCGGTACCCTGACCCTGGCCAGCGCGGCGGCCCTGGGCACGGGCGACTTGACCGTCGGCGGAGCCTCGACCCTGGCCAACGCCGTGGCGATGACGCTGAGCAATGGCGTCAACCTCGGCGCCGACCTGACCCTGGCCGGCGCCAACAATCTCAATCTGGCCGGTAATCTCAGCGGTACGGGTGGCCTGATCAAGAACGGCAGCGCCAGCCTGACCCTGAGCGGCGCCAACACCCACAGCGGCGTCACCGCGCTCAACGCCGGCACCCTGGTGCTCGGCAGCAACACCGCGCTGGGCAGCGGCGCGCTCAACGCCGCCGCCAACACCACGCTGGACACCAGCGTCGCGGGGCTGAACATCGCCAATGGCTTGACCCTGGCCGGCAACCTGAACCTGCCTGGCAGCAACGACCTGACCCTGAGCGGCGTCATCGCCGGCGTTGGCGGCATCACCAAGGGCGGCAACACCAGCTTGACCCTGACCGGTGCCAACACCAACAGCGGCTCCACCTTCCTCAACAGCGGTACCCTGGTGGTCGGCAGCAACACCGCGCTGGGCACAGGAACCCTCAACACCGCCGCCGGCACCCACCTGGACGCCAGCACTGCCGTGAGCCTGGCCAACAACGCCATCATCGCCGGCCCCCTGACCATCGACGGCAGCGCCGACCTGGGCCTGAGCGGCGTGCTCAGCGGCATCGGCTCGCTGGTCAAGAACGGCAACGCCAGCCTGACCCTGAGCGGCAACAACGTCTTCACCAACGGCACCCAGCTCAACGCCGGCACGTTGATCCTCGGCAGCAACACGGCCCTGGGCATCGGTGGCTTGGCCCTGGGCGGCAATGCCAACCTCGACACCAGCACCTCGGTCGCGGCCACCAACACCATCAGCCTGGGCGGCAACACCTTGACCGTGCTGGGCAGCAACGCCACCACCCTGACCGGGCAGATCAGCGGCACCGGCGCGCTGGTCAAGAGCGGCAGCGCCGGCCTGACCCTCAACGGCAACAATACCTTCAGCGGTGGCACTACCCTCAACGCAGGCACCTTGACCCTGGGCAACAGCAACGCCCTTGGCACAGGTGCGTTGACCCTGGGTGGCAATGCCAGCCTCGACGGCAGCGGAGCGCTCAACCTGGGCAACGCCATCAACCTCGCCGGCAATACCCTGACCCTGGCGGGCAGCAATGCCACCACCCTCGGCGGCGTGATCGGTGGTACCGGTGGCCTGGTCAAGAACGGCGCCAGCAACCTGACCCTGAGCGGCGCCAACACCTTCAGCGGCGGCCTCGACCTCAACGCCGGCACCCTGACCCTGGCCAGCGCCGCGGCACTGGGGACCGGCGCGCTGAACATCGGCGGCGCCGCCACCCTGGCCAATTCGACGGCGATGACCCTGAACAACGCCATCAACCTGGGCGCCGACCTGTCGCTGCCCACCACCAGCAACCTGACCCTGGCCGGCACGCTCAGCGGCACCGGCGGCCTGATCAAAAGCGGCAGCGCCACCCTGACCCTCAGTGGCAACAACACGCACAGCGGTGCTACTGCCCTCAACGCCGGCACCCTGGTGCTCGGCAGCAACACCGCCCTGGGTACCGGCGCGCTCAATGCCGCCAACAACACCACCCTGGACACCAGCGTGGCCGGTCTGAACATTGGCAACGCACTGAACCTGGCCGGCAACTTCATCCTGCCCGGCAGCAACGACCTGACAGTGAGCGGCACCATCGCCGGCAACGGTGGCATTACCAAGAACGGCGCCACCACCCTGACCCTGACCGGCAACAACAGCAACAGCGGCCTTACCCGCCTCAACGACGGCACCCTGGTAGTCGGCAGCAACACCGCACTGGGTACCGGTACCCTCAACACACTGGCCGGCACCCACCTGGATGCCAGCACCGCGGTGAGCCTGGCCAACGACGTCACCATCGCCGGCCCCCTGACCATCGATGGCGGCGCCGACCTGGCCCTGGGCGGCGTGGTCAGCGGTATTGGTTCGCTGGTCAAGAACGGCAACGCCAACCTGACCCTCAGCGGTAACAACATCTACACCAACGGCACCCAGCTCAATGCCGGCACGCTCACCCTCGGCAGCAACACCGCGCTGGGGATCGGCGCCCTGACCCTGGGCGGCAACGCCAACCTCGATGCCAGTACCGCGGTGGCGGTGACCAACGGCATCGGCCTGGGCGGCAATACCCTGACCGTGCTGGGCAGCAATGCCACCACCCTCGGCGGCCTGATCAGCGGCAGTGGCGCGCTGGTCAAGAACGGCAGCGCCGGGCTGACCCTCAACGGCAACAACACCTACAGCGGCGGCACCACCCTCAATGCCGGGCTGCTGACCCTGGGCAACAACAACGCCATCGGCAGCGGCGCCCTGAACGTGGGCGGCAATGCCAGCCTCGAGGGCAGCGCCGCGCTCAACCTGGGCAACGCCATCAACCTGGGAGCCGGCGCCACCCTGACCTTGCCGGGCAGCAGCAACACCACGCTCGGCGGCGTGATCAGCGGCACTGGCGCGCTGACCAAGAACGGCAGCAGCAACCTGACCCTGTCGGGGGCCAACACTTTCAGCGGTGGTCTCAACCTCAATGCCGGTACCCTGACCCTGGCCAACGCCACGGCGCTGGGGACCGGCGCGCTGAACGTCACTGGCGCGTCGACCCTGGCCAACAGCTCGGCGCTGACCCTGGGCAACAACGTCAACCTCGGCGCCAACCTGACCCTGGGCGGCAGCAGCAACCTGACCCTGGGCGGCGTGCTTGCCGGCTCCGGCGGCTTGATCAAGAACGGCGTGTCCGACCTGACGCTTACCGGCAACAACACCTTCAGCGGTGCCATCGACCTGCAAGGTGGCAGCATCAGCACCGTTGGCGGCGCGGCCTTGGGCAATACCTCAGGGGTCAATGTCGGTGCCGGTGCCAGCCTCAACCTCGGCGCCAGTGCCACTATTGGCGGCCTGACCGGCGCCGGCACGGTGAACCTTGGCGCAGGCAGCGATCTGAGCGTGGGTGGCAACAACCTCAATGGCGTGTTCAGCGGTGTCCTGGCCGGCAGCGGCGGGCTGATCAAGCAAGGCACCGGCAGCCTGGAGCTGTCGGGCACGAACGTGTTCGGCGGCAACACCACGGTCAACGCCGGCCTGCTCAACGTAACCGGCTCCCTGGCCAGCGCCAGCGTGCAGGTCAACAGTGGCGCCAGCCTCGGCGGCACCGGCAGCCTGCTGGGCGCGCTCGACATCGCCAACGGCGGGCACCTGCTGGCCAACAGCGGCGCGACCCTCGGCACCGGCGCGCTGACGCTGCACAGTGGCTCGATCCTCGACTTCGGCCTGGGCTCGCCCGCCACTGGCGGCACGGCACTGGTCAACGTCAACGGCAACCTGACCCTGGACGGTACCCTCAACGTCACCGATCTCGGCGGTTTCGGCACCGGTATCTACCGGCTGTTCGACTACACCGGCGCGCTGGTCGACAACGGCCTGCTGGTCGGCAATGTGCCGGGTGCCATGCTGCCCGGCGACCTGCAGGTGCAGACGTCCATCGGCAGCCAAGTCAACCTGCTGGTTGGCGGCGCCACCGGCACCGTGCAGTTCTGGGATGGCGGCCAGAACGTGCCCAATGGCGTGATCGACGGCGGCACCGGCACCTGGAATGGCAGCAACACCAACTGGACCGATGTCAACGGCGTGCTCAACGGCAGCTGGGCCAACGATTTCGCGGTGTTCCAGGGCACCGCGGGGGATGTCACCGTGGTCGGCACCCAGGCCGCCACCGGGCTGCAGTTCGTCACCAATGGCTATCGCCTGATCGGCGCTGGTGGGCTGAACCTGGTCAACGGCAGCAATGGCGCCTTCGCCGTGCGTGTCGACCCCGGCGTAACCGCGACCCTCAACGTCGGTCTCTCGGGCAGTGGCCAACTGGCCAAGCTCGATATCGGCACCCTGGTGCTCAATGGTGCCAACAGCTACACCGGCGGCACGTTGTTCAACGGCGGCACGGTCGTGGTCGGCAACAACAGCGCTTTTGGTACCGGCTCGGTCAGTACCGCCAACGGCACCACCCTGGACAGCAACACCGCCGTGACCCTCGGCAACGCCTTCAATCTCAGCGGTGCCCTGACCGTCGCCGGTTCCGCCGACCTGGGGCTGTCCGGCGTGGTCTCCGGCCTTGGCAGCCTGGTTAAGGCTGGCGGCGCCAACCTGACCCTGGGCAACGCCAACACCTACAGCGGCGGCACCAGCCTGGGTGCTGGCACCCTGACCTTGGGCAACGCCCAGGCGCTGGGCACGGGCGGCTTGACGATATCTGGCGCCTCCAGCCTGGACACCACCGGCAACCTGGCACTGGGCAATACCATCGCCCTGAACGCCAACCTCACCCTGCCGGGCAGCAACGACCTGACACTCAATGGCGCGCTCAGCGGCAGCGGTGGCCTGATCAAGGCCGGCGCCGGCACGCTCACCCTCAACGGCAGCAACAGCCAGCAGGGCAGCACCAGCCTGAACGGCGGCACCCTGGTGGTGGGAAGCAATACTGCGCTGGGCACGGGTGCCCTGAACGCGGTGGGCGGCACCACCCTGAGCAGCAACGCCAACGTCACCCTGGCCAACCAGATCAACCTGGCCGGCAACCTGACCATCGCCGGGGCGCAGAATCTGACCCTGGGCGGCAGCATCGGCGGTGTCGGCGGCCTGACCAAGACCGGCAGTGGCACCCTGACCCTCAATGGCTCCAATGGCAACCTGGGCAACACCAACCTCAATGCCGGCACCTTGGTGCTCGGCAGCACCACCGCGCTTGGGCTCGGCCAGCTCAATGCGGCAGCCGGCACCACGCTCGATAGCAACACTGCGCTGAGCATCGGCAATACCGTCAACCTGGGGGGCGGTGTCACGATCGCCGGCAGCAACAACCTGGAACTGGGCGGGTTGGTCACGGGGGCCGGCAATCTGACCAAGAACGGCGCCGCCAACCTGACCCTCAGTGGCGCCAACACCCTGACCGGTGGCGTGACCCTCAACGCCGGCACCCTCACCCTGGGCAACAACCAAGCGCTGGGCACTGGCACCCTGACCGTCGGCGGTGCGAGCGAGTTGGCCACCCTTGGCGCGCTGACCCTGGCCAACCAGGTGACGCTCAACGACACCCTGAGCCTGATCGGCAACGACAACCTGGCGCTCAACGGCGTGATCAGCGGCACCGGTGGCCTGAGCAAGACCGGCAGCGGCAACCTGACCCTTGGTGCCGCCAACACCTACCAGGGCACCACCACCCTTGGGGCTGGCACCTTGACCCTGGGCAACAACAGCGCCTTGGGCACGGGCAGCCTGGCGGTGACCGGCAACAGCACCCTGGCCACTACCGGCGTTCTGCAGGTGGCCAACGCCATCGGCCTCGGCACCGGTGTCACTCTCGGCGTCGACAACACCCAGACCCTGACCCTCGATGGTGTCATCAGTGGTGCCGGGGCGCTGAACAAGCTTGGCGCCGGGCAACTGGTGCTCAATGGCAACAACACCTATGCCGGTGGTACTTCGCTGCAGGCCGGCAGCCTGCTGCTCGGCAATGCCGGGGCCCTGGGCAGCGGAGCCCTGACCGTCAACGGTGCCGCCAGCCTCGATGCCAGCCAGGCGCTGGTGCTGGTGAACGCCGTCAACCTTGCCGGTGGCAACCTGACCCTCGGCGGCAGCCAGGCGCTGACCCTCAACGGCGTGGTTTCCGGCAGCAATGGTCTGATCAAGAACGGCGCCGCCACCCTGACCCTCAACGGCAACAACACCTACAGCGGCGGCACCAGCCTCAACGCAGGCACCCTGGTGGTCGGCAGCAACACCGCGTTGGGCAGCGGCGACCTCAGCACCGACGCCAATACCAGCCTCGATGCAGGCGGCGCGGGCGTCACCCTGGCCAACAACGTGCACCTGGGAGGCACCCTCAACCTGCCAGGCAGCGCCGACCTGACCCTCACCGGTGTGGTGGACGGCGTCGGTGGCCTGAACAAGTCCGGGAGCGCCACCCTGACCCTAAACGGCGCCAACAACTACCTGGGCGGCACCACACTCGGCGCTGGCCGGCTGGTGGTCGGCAACGACAACGCGCTGGGGCAGGGCGCCCTGACCGTGGCCGGGGCCTCGACCTTGAGCAGCGGCACCGGCACCACCCTGGCCAACAACGTCACCCTCAATGCCGGGCTGACCGTCGACGGTGGCAACGACCTGACCCTCAACGGCGTGCTCAACGGCACTGCCGGCTTGACCAAGAATGGCAGCGGCAACCTGACCCTCAATGGCAACAACGGCTATCAGGGCGGCACCCAGCTCAACGCCGGGCGCCTGACCCTGGGCAGCAGCGGCGCGCTGGGCACCGGCACCTTGGCGGTCACTGCCGACGCCACCCTGGCCAACAGCACGACCATGGCCTTGGGTAACACCATCGCCTTGAGCAACGGTGCCAACCTGACCGTCGAAGCCGCCAGTGCGCTGATCTTCAGCGGCGACATCGGCGGCAGTGGCAACCTGGTCAAGACCGGCGTCGACGACCTTACCTTGGTCGGCGTCAAGACTTTCACTGGCAACGTCGACATTCAGGCCGGCTCGCTCACTACCCTCGGTAGCGGTGTGCTGGCCAACGTCGACACCCTTAACGTCGGCGCCAGCGGCCAATTCAACCTCAACGGCAACGCCAGCCTCGGCAGCCTGACCGGCAGTGGCCGGGTCGATGTCGGCATCGGCAGCGTGCTGAGCCTGGGTGGCAACAACCTGAGCGGTACCTTCGCCGGCGATATCAACGGTCTGGGCGGCCTGACCAAGGTCGGCAGCGGCACCCTGACGCTGACCGGCACCAGCAACCTGGCCGACAACACCCAGGTCAACGCCGGCACCCTGAAAGTGGACGGCACCCTGGGCAGCAACCTGCTGACGGTCGCCAGTGGTGCCACCCTGGCCGGTAGCGGCACCGCCAACGCCACGGTGGTGATCAGCAACGGCGGCCACCTGGCCGGGCAGAGCGGCGCCACCCTGGGCCTCGGCAGCCTGGTGCTCAACAGCGGCTCGATCGTCGATGTCGGCCTCGGCGCGCCGTC
Source organism: Pseudomonas sp. microsymbiont 2 (assembly GCF_054788395.1). Classification (NCBI taxonomy): domain Bacteria; kingdom Pseudomonadati; phylum Pseudomonadota; class Gammaproteobacteria; order Pseudomonadales; family Pseudomonadaceae; genus Pseudomonas; species Pseudomonas sp. microsymbiont 2. The sequence continues at coordinate 4,842,553 of NZ_CM139112.1, read as the reverse complement.
AACCGGCGGCACCGCGCTGTTCAACGTCGGCGGCAACCTGACCCTCGACGGCACGCTCAATGTCGGCAGCATCGGCGGCTTCGGCAACGGTGTGTACCGCATCTTCGACTACACCGGCTCCCTGACCGACAACGGCCTGGACTTCGGCAGCCTGCCACTGGGCGTGGGCCTGGGCGACGTGAGCCTGCAGACCGTCCTGGCCAACCAGGTCAACCTGCTGGTCAGCGCCGCTGGCCTGAACATCCAGTTCTGGGACGGCAGCCAGAGTGTGCCCAACGGCCAGATCGATGGCGGCACCGGCGTGTGGAACGCCGGCAACAGCAACTGGACCGACCTCAACGGCTTGCTCAACACCACCTGGGGTAGCACCTTCGCGGTGTTCCAGGGCACGCCGGGCGATGTCACCGTCGAGGGCAGCCAGACGGTCAACGGCCTGCAGTTCGTCAGCGATGGCTATCGCCTGCTGGCGGGCACCGGTGGCACGCTCGACCTGATCAACGGCAGCGGTGGCGACACCAGCGTGCGGGTCGACCCCGGCGCCACGGCGACCCTCGATGTCGGCCTGAGCGGCGTCGGCAAGCTCAACAAGCTCGACACCGGCACCCTGGTGCTCAACGGCAACAACAGCTACAGCGGTGGCACCCTGCTCAGCGGCGGTACCCTGGTCGTCGGCAATAACACGGCCCTGGGCAGCGGCGCGCTCGACACCGCGGCGGGCACCACCCTCGACAGCAACGCCTCGGTAACCCTGGGCAATGCCATCACCCTGGCCGGTCCGCTGACCATCGCCGGTACCAACGACCTGGCGCTCAACGGCAACATTGGCGGCGCTGGCGGCCTGGTCAAGGCAGGCAACGCACGGTTGGCGCTGGCCGGCAACAACACCTTCGCCGGCAACACCGCGCTCAATAGCGGCACCTTGGTGCTGGGCTCCAATACCGCGCTCGGCACCGGCAACCTGACCACGGCGGCGGGTACCAGCCTGGACAGCAGCCAGGCGGTTACCCTGGCCAACAACGTCACCACCACGGGCGACCTCACCGTGCTGGGCAGCAACGACCTGACCCTGGGTGGCACCGTCGCTGGCACCGGCCGCCTGATCAAGACAGGCACGGCCCGCTTCGCGCTGATGGGGACCAACACCTACAGCGGCGGCACCGAGCTGCAGACCGGCACCCTGGTGGTCGGCAACAACGCGGCGCTAGGCACTGGCGGTCTCGAGGTCACCGGCAACGCCAACATCGACAGTGCCAGCGCCGTCACCCTGGCCAATCCAGTCAATGTCAGCGGCGTGCTCAACGTGCTGGGCAGCAATGATCTGCAATTGGCAGGTGTGCTCAGCGGTGGGGGCGAAGTGAACAAGAGCGGCCTGGCCGACCTGACCCTGTCGGGCAACAACACCTTCAGCGGCATCCTCAACATCCTGTCCGGCAGCCTGAGCACCATCGGCACCACCGCCCTGGGTACCCAGAGCCAGCTGAACGTCAGCAGCGGCGCCAGCCTCAACCTCGACGGCAACACCAGCCTCGGCGACATCGGCGGTACCGGTGCGATCCAGATCGCCGCCGGCAACAGCCTCAACGTCGAAGGCGGTGTGTTCGACGGCAACATCAGTGGCTCCGGCACCCTGAACAAGCTCGGCATCGACACCCTGGCGCTGAACGGTGCCAACAGCCATACCGGCACCACCAACGTGCAGGGCGGCGGCCTGAAAGTCGATGGTTCCCTGGCCAGTGGCGCGGTGAATGTGGCCAGCGGTGCCAGCCTCAGCGGCGCCGGCAGCCTGGGCGGCGCGGTGACGGTGGCCAATGGCGGCAATCTCGCGGCTGTCAGCGGCAGCACGCTGAACGCCGGCAACCTGGTGCTCGACAGCGGTGCCAACTTCAATGCCTCGCTGGGCGCGCCGTCGACTGGCGGCACCCCGCTGGTCAACGTCGCCAACGACCTGACCCTGGGTGGCACGCTCAACGTCGCCGATATCGGCGGTTTCGGCGCCGGCGTCTACCGGTTGTTCGCCTACGGCGGCAGCCTGGTCAACAACGGCATGAGCTTTGGCACCACCCCGGTGCCGGTCACCGACCTGACCGTGCAGACCGCCGTCGCCAACCAGGTCAACCTGGTGGTCGGTGGCGCCAGCAACGTGCTGTTCTGGGACGGCAGCCAAAGTGTCGCCAACGGCGTGATCGATGGCGGCAGTGGCACCTGGGATGCCACCAACACCAACTGGACCGATGCCAACGGCGTGCTCAACAGCACCTGGAACGATACCTTCGCCGTGTTCCAGAACACCGCGGGCACCGTCACCGTCAATGGCAGCCACAACATCACCGGCCTGCAGTTCGTCACCGACGGCTATGTGCTCAATGCCGGCGTGGGCGGTGAGCTGCTGGGCAACGGCGCCACCAACCTGCGGGTCGACAATGGCGTCACCGCCACCCTCAACGTCGCCCTCAACGGCACCGGCAGCGTCGCCAAGCAAGATGCCGGCACCCTGGTGCTCAATGCCGCCAACGGCTACAGCGGCGGCACCGCGCTCAACGGCGGCACCCTGGTGGTCGGCAACGACAGCGCGCTGGGCAGTGGCGTGCTGACCGCCGCTGGCGGCACCACGCTGGACAGCAATACCGCCGTCACCCTGGCCAACGACACCGTGCTCAACGGCGCCCTGGCCATCGCCGGCAGCAACGCCCTGACCCTGGGCGGTGTGGTCAGCGGTAGCGGAGGGCTGATCAAGAACGGCAGTGGCGTGCTGACCCTGAACGGTGCCAACAGCTACAGCGGCGGCACCCAGATCAACGCCGGCAGCGTCGTGGGCAACACCACCAGCCTGCAGGGGGCGATCCTCAACAACGCCGCGCTGACCTTCGAGCAGAACGCCAACGGCAGCTACACCGGCAACCTCACCGGCAACGGCACCCTGGCCAAGAACGGCACCGGCGAACTGCTGCTGACCGGCGTCAACACCTTCACCGGCGCCACCAGCGTCAATGCTGGCAGCCTGCTGGTCAATGGCCGCCTCGACAGCGCCACCGTGCAGGTCGCTACCGGCGCCCGTCTCGGCGGCAGCGGCACCTACGGCGGTGCTGTGCAGATCGCCAACGGCGCCACCCTGGCCGCAGGCCAGAGCGCCACGCCGCTCACCGTCGGCAGCCTCGACCTGAGTTCGGGCAGTGCCCTGGACTTCAGCCTCGGCGCGCCGGCCGCCTCCACCACCGTGGTCAAGGTCAATGGCAACCTGGTGCTCGACGGCACGCTGAACATCACCGACGCCGGCGGCTTCGGCACCGGTGTGTACCAACTGTTCAACTATGGCGGCACGCTGACCAATAACGGCCTGGTGTTCGGTGCCATTCCTGGCAGCGTGGCCCTGGGCGACCTCAGCCTGCAGACCGCCATCGCCAACCAGATCAACCTGGTGGTGCAGAACGTCGGTGAAGATCTGCAGTTCTGGAACGGTGGCAAGACCAATCCCGATGGCAGCATCGGGGGTGGCAGCGGTACCTGGGGCCCGAATACCGGCTGGACCAACGCCAGCGGCACCAGCAACGAAGGCTGGAGTGGCGGCTACGCGGTATTCGGCGGCACCGCGGGGACCGTTACCGTGGTGGGCAACCAGTCGTTCGATGGCTTGCAGTTCCTCAGCGATGGCTATCAGGTGGTCCCCGGCAGCGGCGGCAGCCTGACCCCGGTCAATGGCGCCGACGGCAGCCTGGCCCCAGTGCGGGTCAACGCCGGCGCCACCGCCACGGTCAGCGCGCCGCTGGTCGGCACCGGCGGTATCGAGAAGCTCGATGCCGGCACCTTGATCCTTGCGGGCGCCAACACCTACAGCGGCGGTACCACCGTCAGTGGCGGCACGCTGGTCGGCAACACCACCAGCCTGCAAGGCAACATCCTCAACAACGCCAGCCTGGTGTTCGCCCAGGGCAGCAACGGCACCTTCAACGGCACCCTCAGCGGCACTGGCACCACCACCAAGCAAGGTGGCGGCACCTTGCTGCTGACCGGCAACCAGCCGTTCAGCGGCGCCTTCAACGTCAACCAGGGCGTGCTCCAGGTGGGCGACGCCGCCAACCCGGGCAGCAACCTCGGCGCCCAGGTGACCGTGGCCAACGGCGCCGCGCTGACCGGCAACGGCACCGTCGCCGGGCTGACCAACAACGGCACCGTGCTGCCAGGGCCTGCCGGCAACCTGAACGTCTCGGGCAACTTCACCAATGGCGCCAGCGGCACCCTGGTCATCGACCTGGGCACCTCGCCGGTGAACTACCTCAACGTCGGCGGTACCGCCAACCTCGGCGGCAGCCTGATGGTGGCCAACCTCGCCAGCGGCAACGGCCAGTACACCGTGGTCAGCGCCGCGGGCGGGGTCAACGGCACCTTCGCCACCACCAACCTGGCCAACTCGGCGTTCCTCAACAGCTCGCTGGACTATGGCGCCAACCAGGTGACCCTGTCGGTGAGCCGCAACGGCAACTCCTTCGCCGACGTCGCCGCCACCGGCAACCAACGTGGTGTGGCCACCGCCCTGAGCAGCGCCGGCGCACCGGCCACACTGGTGGAAAACCTGCTGCCGCTGGATAGCCAGAGTGCCCAGGCCGCGTTCGACAGCCTGTCCGGCGAGATCCACGCCAGCACCGCGACCGTGCTGATCGAGGACTCGCGCTACATCCGCGAAGCGGTCAACGATCGCCTGCGCCAGGCTGACTGCAGCGACCCGAACGATCCACGCCGTACCCTGGCGCCGACCGCCAACCAGCAGCTGACCAGCGAAGGTTGCCAGGGCCAGGCCGTGGGCTGGATCCGCGCCATCGGCGGCTGGGGCACCTACGACGGCAGCAGCAGCCATGCCAGCGTCGATCGCGACCTGTCCGGCTTCATGCTCGGCGTCGACCGTGCCCTGGATGACGCGTGGAAGGTCGGCGTCGCCGCCGGCTACACCCGTTCGAGCATCGATGCGCACCGTCGTCGCTCGGATGCGTCGGTGGACAGCTACCACCTGACCACCTACCTGGGTTACCAGATGGACGCCTTCGCCGCGCGCCTGGGCGTGGCCTACAGCTGGCATGACATCGACAGCAAGCGCGACGTCGAGGTGGGCGGCTACAACGACCGCCTGAAAGCCAAGTACGACGCACGCAGCGCCCAGGTGTTCGGCGAAGTGGGCTATGCCATCGACGCCGGTGGTATCGCGCTGGAGCCGTTCGCCGGGCTGGCCTATGTCAACTACGACAGCGACACCGCTCGTGAGAAAGGCGGGGCAGGGCGGTTGCAGGGCAGCGTGGATCAGGACGTGACGTTCTCCACCGTTGGCGTGCGGGCAGGCAAGCGCATCAAGCTCGACAACGGCAGCGAGATCACCCCACGGCTGTCGCTGGGCTGGCGCCATGCCTTCGGTGATGACAAGCCCGATGCCGACCTGCGCTTCATCGATGGCGGCGCCGGGTTCAGCACCGAGGGTGTGCCGATCGCCAAGGATGCGGCGGTGGTCGAGGCCGGGCTGGATCTGTCGGTCGGGCAGAGCGGCAAGCTGGGGGTTGGTTACTCCGGGCAGCTGTCCAGCGAGAACCGCGACCATGGTGTGGTGGTGAGCTTCAGCATGGGGTTCTGAGGTAGATTGCCGGGGGCTGCTCTGCAGCCCTTTCGCGACACAAGGCCGCTCCTACATTTGTTTCGGGCCAGTCCATCCTGCGCCATTGCCTGGTCCGCCTTGTTTGCCTGACGCGGTTTCAGCGTGGGCACCGCTGGCGCCCCATCTGCCTTGAGACATGCGCCAAGGCGGGCAGCGGTACTTTCACAGGACTCATTGGCCCGAAACAGATGTAGGAGCGGCCTTGCGTCGCGATGCGCCGCGCGGGCGGCGCTCGATCTCACAGGCGCTGCAAAGCTATCGCCAGGCCCCTGGCAGCCCCACCGCGGACCATTGGCAGCCCTCACCCCGCCCCAAGGCGTAAGACAATTCCGAACTTGAAACCAATTCCTTCAGCCTGACAGCGCTTGGGACCTATCCTACGCGCCTGCCGGAAGGCTCCGCATTGGCTGGGAAATACCCCGGGGGTAACGTCGCCGGGTCGTCACATTTGACGACCGGGTGTGAGAAGCCCGCTGTATTTCAACCCCGCTGGCCAGTTATGGCAGCTGTGCGCGTGCAGGCTCAGGCCTGGCCGTGATGGTTGGAACACGGTCTTCTCACCTCGCGCATGGCTGCCACCCTAGTTTGTGAGAAGGACGGAGGTGGTTGTTCAACAACATTTCCAACCGGTAACCACAAATGAAAAAGATCGTCCCTGATCCGCCATACCCAATCCCCTACATCACCATCATCAACGACCTCGCCCCCGAGGAAGCCATGGCCCAGGCCAACAAGCTGATGGAAACCCTCGCCGACACGGTCCACGCCTACGTGAACTGCCAGCCCGACGACCGTCTCGACGTGATGATGGACAGCGCCGAAATCCTCTCGCAACTGGTACTGGCCCTGATCCGCCACGCCCGAACCAAGGGGGCACCGGTATGAGCGACGACCTCAAGCCTGGCCCGACCCAGGGCCAGACCACCTGCCTCGAGATTTTCCGCATCCAGCCCGGCATCCCGTTCGATCATGCCTTCAGCGACCTCTCCGTGCTGCTCGGCTGCGTGGCGCACTTCACCACCGAGGCCGAAATGGAAGGCGACCTCATGGCCGGCAGCGCCGCGCGGATTCTCAGCGGCCTGGCCAAGGGGCTGATCGATGACATGGAATTGGGGTTGAATCAGCAGCGGTGAAATGGGGCTGTTGCGCAGCCCTTTCGCGGCACAAGGCCGCTACCTACCCGGAGTCGCTGTTTCCTGTAGGAGATCGCCCAGCCCTTCGGGCCCCCCTGTCGTGCAGGTAACAGAGTTCCAGCGTGGGAGCGGGCTTGCCCCGCGATGCGGCGTTTGGCACCGGCTACGCCGCATCGCGGGGCAAGCCCGCTCCCACGCTGCCCCAGTCAAATCAAAGAATTGTGTTTTGTTCCATAAGAGCGGCCTTGTGCCGCGAACGGGCCGCAAAGCGGCCCCAGGGATGCCAGACCGAGCCACTGTCGTTAGACTGTCATTTCCCCACCACCGGACAGGAGTCCCGGCGTGCCCGACCCCCGCAGTTTCCCCAGCGACCTGTGCCTCGACAGCCCACGCCTGCAGCTGCGCCCCATGCGCCATGGCGACGCGCAGCAGTGGCTGACCATCATGGCCGACCCCGAGGTGATGCGTTACTGGTACCACGCCCCCTGGCAGACCCTGGCCGAGGCCGAAAGCGCCCTGGCCGCCGACCGGGAAGCCTACGCCGCCGGCCAGCTGCTCAAGCTGGGCATGTACCGCCGCGACAACGGCGAGCTGATCGGCATGGTCCAGCTGTTCAATCTCGAAGAGGGCTCGCGCCGTGGCGAGATCGGCTATTGCCTGGCCAAGTCGGCCCAGGGTCGCGGATACATGGACGAGGCCCTGACCTGCTTCATCGACTACCTCGCCCACACCCTGCACCTGCGTCGCCTGGAGGCGGAAATCGACCCGCGCAACCAAGGCTCGGCGCGTACCCTGGAGCGCCAGGGCTTCGTGCTGGAAGGCACCTTGCGCGCCCGCTGGTGCGTGGCGGGCGAGTTGTCCGACTCGGGCCTCTACGGCCTGTTGCTCGAACCGCCTGTCGCCTGATGCCGACCTGCGCTATGGTCGGTGTTCGATCGACGACTGACGGAGCACCTGGGTGCCTGCTTTCTACCTGACCTGCAGCCTGGCGCTGTACCTGTCGAGCCTGGCCTTCGATGGCGCCCTGACCGGCGCCGGCCAGCATGTGCCGGCCTTGCAGATGCTGCTCTACGGGCCTTGGGGCATGGCCTTCGGCTTGTACCAGTGGTTCGCCAATCCGCTGCTGGCGCTGGCGATCCTCGCCCATCGCAGGTTCCGACGCCTGGCGCTGGTCTGCGGGTTGGCGGCCCTGTACCTGGCGGCCAGCAGCTTTGCCATCACCCGGCTGCCGGACAACCAGAGCTATGGGTTCCAGGACGTGAGCGGCTTTGGCGCGGGGTTCTACCTGTGGTTGCTGGCGATCCTGGTGTTCTGCCTGGGGCAGCTCTGGTGGTGCTGGAAGGCTCGCTCGGCCGACGATGTGCCGGGCTGGCGCTGGCTGGATGTGGCGCTGATCGCGGCGCTGGGCGTGACGATGTATGCGGCGACGCAGATGCCGTCGCTGCGTTTCGAGCCGCACAAGGTGATCGCGCCGCCGGAGCAGCCGCACACCTTGTGACCTTTCGCGCTTAAAGTGTTGAGAATTGGCATTCGACTTGGACTTGCCGGGGCTGCAAAGCAGCCCCAAGAATCGCAGAACCTTGAACGGAATGGTGCTTGCAGCGGGCTTCTATCCGAGTGAGCAAGAGCGTCTGAACTTCAGGTCACCTGGCGCACCGTCCCCCACTGCACCACGACCATGCCCAGCACGATCATGCCCACCCCGGCCAAGCGCATCAGGTTCACCGGCCGCTCCGGCAACCCCATCAGCCCGAACTGGTCGATCAGCAGCGACGACAGCACCTGCCCGGCCACCACGCAGACGATGAACCCCGCGGCCCCCAACCGTGGCGTCAGCACCAGCGCGGCGGTGATGTAGAGCACCCCGGCCACGCCGCCGAACCAGGCCCACCACGGCGCCTGCGCCAGCTGCTGGACCTGCGGCATGGGCGCGCGCATCAGCAGCAGGGCCGGCACCAGCATCAGCAGGCTGACCAGCAGCGACACCCCCGCCGCCCACAACGGGTGGCCCAGCAAGCGTCCGAGCGCGGCGTTGCTGCCAGCCTGGAACGGCACGGCGGCACCGGCCAGCAGGGCGACGAGCAGGGGAAGGGCGGACAAGAGGTTGGCGGGCATGCTGTCTACTCCTGATCAGAACACTGGCGCCAGTCTCCGGCATGCATTTCAATGATGGAAATTCGAATTTCACACAGGCTGTATTCGCACCATGGATGATCTGCGCCGCATCGATCTCAACCTGCTGCTCACCCTGCATGCCTTGCTCAGCGAACAGCACGTCTCCCGCGCGGCCTTGCGCCTGCATCGCAGTCAACCGGCGGTGAGCCACGCACTGGCGCAACTGCGGGAGATCTTCGCCGATCCGCTGCTGGTGCGCCGGGGCGGTCGCTTGCAACTCAGCGCCCGCGCCGAAGCCCTGCGCGAGCCCTTGCAGCAGGCGCTGGGGCAACTCGACGACCTGCTTGGCAGCCCAGGGTTCGAGCCCGGCAAGGCCCGGCGCAGCTTTCGTCTGGCCATGTCCGACTACGGTGCGCGGGTGGTGCTGCCGGCCCTGATGCACCTGCTGCGCCGCGAGGCCCCGGGCATCGACCTGGTGGTGTCGCAGGGCAGCCGCGAGGCGATGGTCGGCCAGTTGATCGACGGTGAGGTCGACCTGGCGTTGGGCGTGTTTCCCGAGTTGCCGGCCGAGATAGCGCAGCAGGTGCTGTTCGAAGAGTCCTTCGTCTGCCTGGCCGACCGCGCGAGCCTGCCGGCCAGAGGCGGCCTCGGCCTCGAACAGTGGCTGGCCCGGCCCCATGTGCTGGTGGCCGTGCGCCCCGGTATCGACAACGAGATCGACCAGGCCCTGGCCAGCCAGGGCGCGCGTCGCCGCATCGCCCTGACCTTGCCGCATTGGGGCGTGGCCCAGAGCGTGATCGCCGGCACCGACCTGGTGCTCACCGTCGCCCGCCGCAGCCTGGCTGGCGCCCGACTGGACCCAGCCTTGCGCCGGTTCGAGCCGCCGCTGGCGATCTCGCCTTTCGCCTTCACCCAGACCTGGCACGCCCGCCGCGAGGGGGATGCCGGGCATCGCTGGCTGCGCGGGCAGATCCAGGCACTGTGCATGCGCTAGGCTATGTCGCGTTCACCCCAGACAAGGAACCTCCATGTTCAAGCGTTATCTGCTCGGCACCGTCGCCGCGCTGGCCCTGGCCACGGCCCACGCCGAGGACTACTCGCCCACCTATACCCAATGCATGGACAAGGCCTCCAGCACCCTGGCCATGGGCGCTTGCGTCCAGGCCGAGACCCAGCTGCAGGACGATCGGCTGAACCGCGTGTACAAGCAGCTGATGGCCAAGCTCGACGCCCAGCGGCAGAAAGAGCTGCGCGAGGTGCAGCGCTCCTGGATGAAGTACCGCGACGGCAATTGCGCGTTTCACGGCAAGCTCAGCAGCGGCAGCATCTACCGCATCGAAGGGGCGATGTGCGAGATGGACATGAGCAAGGACCGCGCGGCGGAGCTGGAGCGGGTGCTCAGCCCGGGGCAGTGACCTGCTCGGGTTCCTCGATCCTGTGGGAGCAACTGTCTTGCTCAATTTTTAGACTCTGGCGCGATCCCTGTGGGAGCGGGCTTGTCGGGACGCCGAACCGCCGCGAACACGGGCGAAGCCCGTGCCATTCACCACGGTGTCGGCCTCGCGGGCAAACCCGCTCCCACAGGGGAACAATCAGCCGTTGCGGCGTTGGCGCCCGGCCCGGGCCTTGAGGTACTCGCGCACTTCCACGCCATCCCCGGCGAATTCGATCCGGCCAGACTTGGCCTCGCGCTGGAAGGCATACATCGGATCGTAGTACTCCTTGAGCAAGCCCTCGATCCAGCCCCGATGCAGGCTGACATCGCCACTGCGCAGCTGCTCTTCCAGCGCCTGGTCCAACAGCGCGGACAGCCGCTGGAAGCGTTCGCCGCCCAGGCGCTTGTGAATATTGGCCATGCTCTGGCGCATGCGTTCGGCGAACAGGCGACGCCCGTCTTCCTCACCCTGGACTTCGACGAATTCCGCGCACAGGTTGATCACGTAGTCACGCAGGATGCGCTCCACGCGGTTGGCGAAACTGTCCTCCAGCCACACCATCGGGTACTGCTGCATGCCCTGGTAGAGCTCCAGCGGCACCGAGCAGCTGCCGACGATACGCCCTTCGTCCTCCAGCACGAACTGATCGATGCCGCGTGCGCGTTTCTTCAGCACATCGATGGCCAGGCGGTTTTCGAAGTCGATCTGCGCCGGCTGCGCGGTGGCGCGCTTGCCGAAGCTGGAGCCGCGGTGGTTGGCGTGGCCTTCGAGGTCCAGCACGTTGTCCAGCTGGTGCAGCACGTCGGTCTTGCCGGTGCCGGTCAAACCGCCCACCAGCACGAAGTCGCATTCAGCGACGGCCTGTTGCGTGGTTTCCAGCAGCAGGGTACGCATGGCCTTGTAGCCGCCGACCACCTTGGGGTACTGGATGCCGGCGTCCCTGAGCCAGCCCTGGACGATCTGCGAACGCAGCCCGCCACGGAAGCAATAGAGATAGCCGTCGGGATGGGCCTGGGCGAAGGCCGCCCAGGCGTCCAGGCGTTGTTGCTTGAGCGCGCCGCCGACCAACTGGTGGCCGAGAGCGATGGCGGCGGCCTGGCCTTGCTGCTTGAAGCAGGTGCCGACCTTCTGCCGCTCCTGGTCGTTCATCAGCGGCAGGTTGATGACGCCGGGGAAGGCGCCCTTGGTGAATTCGATCGGCGCACGCATGTCCATCATCGGTACGTCGTCGAGGAACAGCTGTTTCAGCTCGGTGCAGTCGGGGCGCATCAGATCACCTCGACCGCGTGGCTCTGTCGCTCGACCAGCGCGCCGATCGGCGCCAGGTCCAGCCCCAGCTCCCGCGCCACGGCGAGGAATTCGGCCTCGCCTTCGGGCGTGACCGCCACCAGCAGGCCTCCGCTGGTCTGCGGGTCGCACAGCAGGTGCTTCTGGTCGTCGCTCAGCGCGCCGATCTTGTGGCCGTAGCTGTCGAAGTTGCGCAGGGTGCCGCCGGGGATGCAGCCCTCGGCCAAGTAGTAGTCGACGCTGGGCAGGCGTGGCACGGCATCGAACTGCAGGCGCGCGGTCAGGCCGCTGCCCTCGGCGACTTCGACCAGGTGGCCGAGCAGGCCGAAGCCGGTGACGTCGGTCATGGCCTTGACGCCGTCGAGCTTGCCGAAGCGGCTGCCCGGGGTGTTGAGGGTACACATCCAGTCGCGGGCCAGGCCCTGGTCCTGCTCGCGCAGCTTGGCCTTCTTCTCGGCGGTGGTGAGGATGCCGATGCCCAGCGGCTTGGTCAGGTAGAGCTTGCAGCCGACGCTGGCGGTGTCGTTGCGCTTGAGGTGGCGCTTGCTCACCACGCCGGTGACGGCCAGGCCGAAGATCGGTTCGGGGGCGTCGATGGAGTGGCCGCCGGCCAGCGGAATGCCGGCCTCGGCGCACACGGCGCGGCCGCCACGAATCACTTCGCGGGCCACCTCGGGTGGCAGCACGTTGACTGGCCAGCCGAGAATGGCGATGGCCATCAGCGGGTCGCCGCCCATGGCGTAGATGTCGCTGATGGCGTTGGTGGCGGCGATGCGACCGAAGTCGTACGGATCGTCGACGATGGGCATGAAGAAGTCGGTGGTCGAGACCACGCCGCGCTCGTCGTCCAGGGCATAGACCGCCGCGTCGTCGCGCGAGGCGTTGCCGACCCACAGTTTCGGGTCCAGGGCCTGGGTGCCGCTCTCGGCCAGGATCACATCCAGCACCTTCGGGGAGATCTTGCAGCCACAGCCAGCGCCATGGCTGTACTGGGTCAGGCGAATCGGCTCGCTCATACGCACCTCGGATTTTCGTGATGCGCGATTGTAGCAAAGCTGGCCTTTGCGCCAGTGGCTCTTATAATTCCCACGATTGCCCTCATCGTGGGGCAAGCTCGCTGCCACAGGCCGGTTTTTCGCGTGGGAGCGGGCTTGCCCCGCGATGCGACACCTCATTCTTCCCCGCTATTGAACCGGAGAACCCCCATGCTCAAACGCCCTCTGGCACTGGTTGCCGGCCTCGCGCTGTCTTGCTGCGCCGTGATCGCCCAGGCCGCCGACGTTCTGCGCGTCAGCGCGATCCCCGACGAAGCGCCGACCGAGCTGCTGCGCAAGTTCAAGCCGCTGGGTGAATACCTCGAGCAACAACTGGGCATGAAGGTGCAGTTCGTGCCGGTCGCCGACTACCCGGCAGTGGTCGAGTCGCTGGCCAGCGACCGCCTGGACCTGGCCTGGCTGGGGGGCTTCACCTTCGTCCAGGTACACCTGAAAGACCCGACCGCGACCCCCTTGGTGCAGCGAGAGCAGGATGCCCAGTTCACCTCCAAGTTCATCACCGCCAATCCGGACGTGAAGAGCCTGGCCGACCTCAAGGGCAAGACCTTCGCCTTCGGCTCGATCTCGTCCACCTCCGGCAGCCTGATGCCGCGCTACTTCATGCTCAAGGAAGACAACATCAAGCCCGAGAGCTACTTCAGCCGCGTCGCCTATTCCGGCGCCCACGATGCCACCGTGGCCTGGGTGCAGGCCGGCAAGGTCGACGCCGGGGTGCTCAACGCCAGCGTCTGGCAGAAGCTGGTCGACGCCGGCAAGGTCGACACCAGCAAGGTGAAGGTGTTCGCCACCACCCCGACCTACTACGACTACAACTGGACCGTGCGCGGCAACATGGACCCGGCGCTGAAAGAGAAGATCAAGCAGGCCTTCCTCGCCCTCGACCCGGCCAAGCCGTCGGACAAGGCGATCCTCGACCTGCAGGCCGCCAGCCGCTTCATCGAGACCAAGCCCGAGAACTACCAGGGCACCGAGCAAGCCGCGCGTGAGGCCGGCCTGCTCAAGTGACTATTCGTCTGCAAGGGGCCGGCCTGCGCCACGGCCAGGTCCAGGCCCTGAAGGCTGTCGACCTGCGTATCGACAAAGGCGAGCGGGTGGCGATCATCGGCCCGTCCGGGGCCGGCAAGTCCAGCCTGCTGCACCTGATGGCCACCGCCGTGCAACCCAGTGCCGGGCAACTGACGCTGCTCGACGTCCAGCCCTGGGCGGTGTCGGCGCGTGCTCGCCAGCGTCTGCGCGCGCGGGTCGCCCTGGTGCACCAGGCGCCGCCCTTGCCGCCGCGCCAGCGGGTGGTGACGGCGGTGCTGGCCGGGCGCCTGGGGCAGTGGGGCACCCTGCGCGGGCTGCTCAATCTGCTGCATCCGGGCGATGTGCCGGGGGCGCGCCAGGCGCTGGCCGAACTGGGCATGGCGGACAAGCTGTTCGTCCAGTGCGGGCAACTGTCCGGTGGCCAACTGCAGCGGGTCGGCATCGCCCGGGCGCTGTACCAGAACCCCGAGGTGCTGCTGGCCGACGAGCCGGTCTCGGCGATGGACCCGGTGCTGGCCGACCACAGCCTGGCGCTGCTCAACCGCCATGCCCTGGCGCACGGCGTGACGCTGGTGGCCAGCCTGCATGCGGTGGAACTGGCGCTGGCGCATTTCCCGCGGATCATTGGTATCCGTGAAGGACAGGTGGTGTTCGACTGCCCGGCCCAGGCGGTGAGCGATGACCTGCTGGATGCCCTCTATGCCAACGAGCAACTGCTCTCGCCGGTCGCGCCCGGGCCGACCCTGACGGTGCAGATTCCACGATGCTGAAAGCCGACGCCCGCGACCCCGCGGCGCTGCCCCGACTGCTGCTGACCTTGTTGTGCCTGGCCCTGCTGTGGCCGGGGCTGCAACTGAGCGAGCTGAATCCCGGCGTGCTGCTGCAGGCAGAGAACCGCCAGCAGATGGCCAGCTTCGTCAGCGCCTTCTGGCCCCCGGCCCATGACCGTGACTTTCTCGGGCTGTTGTGGCAAGCCACCTTGCAGACCTTGGCCGTGGCCACCACCGGCATGGCCCTGGCGCTGCTGCTGGCGGTCCCGACCAGCCTGCTGGCCAGTCGCGCCCTGTCGCTGCGCGCCGCCTCGCGCGGTGGCCGCCCGGGCTTCTGGTCGCGCGCCCTGCGCCTGCCCGTGCGCGGCCTGCTGGTGTTCCTGCGCAGCGTGCCGGAGATCGTCTGGGCGTTGCTGTTCGTGCGTGCCGTGGGCCTGGGGCCGACCGCAGGCGTGCTGGCCATCGCCATCACCTACAGCGGCATGCTCGGCAAGGTCTACGCGGAAATCTTCGAGTCGGTCGACCAGCGCCCGGCCCATGCCCTGCTGCAGGCCGGCAGCAGCCGCTTGGCGGCGTTCTGCTACGGCATCCTGCCCAACGCGGCGACCGAGCTGGTGTCGTACACCGTCTATCGCTGGGAGTGCGCGGTGCGCGCCTCGGTGGTAATGGGCTTCGTCGGCGCCGGCGGGCTGGGGCAGCAGATCGACCTGTCGATGCGC
Source organism: Pseudomonas sp. microsymbiont 2 (assembly GCF_054788395.1). Lineage (NCBI taxonomy): Bacteria > Pseudomonadati > Pseudomonadota > Gammaproteobacteria > Pseudomonadales > Pseudomonadaceae > Pseudomonas > Pseudomonas sp. microsymbiont 2. Next base: position 4,827,380 of record NZ_CM139112.1, on the reverse strand, counting down.
ATGTTCGCTGGCGCCGAGGTGGCGAGCATGCTGCTGGCGTTCCTGCTGCTGGTGGTGCTGGCCGACCTGCTCAGCCGCTTTCTGCGCGGGAGGCTGGCATGAACCGGGCGATCAACCTGCTGGTGCTGCTGGGTATCGTCGCGGCGGTGGTGGCGTCGTTCGCCTACCTGGAGCTGGACCTGCATGCCGTTGTCGGCAACGGCGGCCTGGGGCAGATGGCCGAGTATGCCGGGCGTTTCCTGCACCCGGACCTCTCGCTCGAGCACCTGCGCGCCGTGAGCTGGGGCGCGCTGGAGACCCTGGCGATGTCCGGGCTCGGCACCTTGCTGGCGATGGTGCTGGGCATGTTGCTGGCGCTGCCGGCAGCGGGGCGCTTCGGCTGGCCGTTGCAGGGGGCGGCGCGTCTGCTGCTGAACGCGCTGCGGGCGATTCCCGAACTGGTGTGGGCGGCGCTGACCGTGCTCGCTGCCGGGCTTGGGCCCAACGCCGGTACCCTGGCCCTGGCGCTGCATACGGCTGGCGTGCTCGGGCGCTTGTTCGCCGAGGCGCTGGAGAATGCGCCCCCGGAGCCGGCCGCGGCGATTCGCCTGCAAGGTGGCAGTCAGGTCGCGGCGTTCTGCTTCGGCACCTTGCCCAACCTGTGGCCACAGCTGCTGGCGTACAGCCTGTACCGCTGGGAGAACAACATTCGCATGGCCAGCGTACTTGGCTTTGTCGGCGCGGGCGGGCTGGGGCAGATGCTCTACACGACCCTGAGCCTGTTCCAGGAGGCCCAGGCCAGCACGGTGATCATCGCCATGCTGGTGCTGGTGTTGCTGGTGGATGCCTTCAGCGATGCGCTGCGCCAGCGCTACGTAAGGGCCTGAAACGCGCTGTTCGTGGGAGCGGGCTTGCCCCGCGATGGCGATTACCTGGGTTGACGCGATCGCGGGGCAAGCCCGCTCCCACGGTGCATCACGTGGCCTGCGTCAATTCCCCACACTGCGCCTCGCGTTGCATGGACTCCAGGTTGCGCTCGATGGTCTCGCAGATGGTGTCCATCGGAATCTGATGCTCGCTGAAGCGAAACGGGCTCTGCAGGTCGGTACCGATGCGCTCGATCGCCAGCAGCATGAACCCCACCACCGTCGATGCCAGCGGCGTGAACCAGCCCAGCGACTCCACCAGCCCCACCGGCACGATCAGGCAGAACAGCGTGATGAACAGCCGTGGAAAGTACACGTAAGGGTAGGGCAGCGGCGTATTGGCGATGCGTTCCATGCCGCCCTGGGCGTTGGACAGGTCCACCAGCGTCGACTCCAGCCGTGCCAGGCGAATGCTGTCCAGGCGCCCAGCCTGGTATTCCCGCGCCAGCAACGCGGCCGAGCCGCCGAGAATGTCGTTGGCGAAGTTGTTCGAACGGTTGCGCCGCTCGAACTCCCCGGGCGGAATGAAGGCCATCAGCTCATCGGGGCATTTCTCGCCTTTGAGGTGCGCCGCCAGGCAATTGACATAGGCGATGTGCCGGCGCAGCAAAGTCGCTTTCACTGGGTTCGGCCCGTCAGCCGGGTCATCGACCAGCGTCAGCACCTGCCGCGCGAAGCTGCGCGAACTGTTCACCAGCGCGCCCCACAACGTGCGGGCTTCCCACCAGCGGTTGTAGGCGCTGCTGTTGCGAAAGCTCACCAGCACCACCAGCGCCGAGCCCAGCAAGGTCAGCGGGATCAGCGGCAGGGTGAACTTGCTGTTGAAGAACAGCATGAAGTCGATGGTGACCAGCACGTCCCAGATCAGCAGCCAGAACAGCGACCAGCCGATGTAGCCGAAGGTCTTGACCACCAGGCGGTATTTGCGGGCGAGGAGGGCTTTCACGTGGGGGAACCTCGATGCGGGGGATGCAGGTTCCGACGTCGCGGGAGGGGCAAGGTTCGGTGGGATTCGTCGCAGGGTGTTACGTGGTTTTTCTGGATAGCCTAAAGAAGGGACCTGATGTTTTAGCCATTACCAACGTGGGAGCGGGCTTGCCCCGCGATGGGCTGCAACGCAGCCCCAATCCAGACCACACCGAACAGCCGTAGACCACATCAAGCTCAGCCCAACACCTGCTTCATCTGCACCAGCGCTACCCGGCTTCCATCAGGCGCTTGCCGCTCCTCAATCCCAAACGGCACAAAACCCAGCTGAGGATAAAGCAGCAGCCCTGCGGTGTTGTGATTGAAACACGACACCCAGACCTCCCGCGCCGCGAACTCCTCGCGAGCAAGGGCGATCATGCACTGCACCAGATAACGTGCCACGCCCTGACCCCGCGCAGTTAGCGCCACCACCACATTACCCAGCGCGCAGATACCGCCGTGTTCGGCTTTGTAGAAATTGGCGAAGCCAGCGATCACCCCGTTAATTTCGACCACCGTCGAACCGCTGCGCTGGGCGATGGCTTCGCTTAGTTGTGCGGGTGTAAGCGGGTGAGTGGCTTTGGGGAACATATAGAAGAGTTCGTCCGGGCCTTGAGGCAAGTTGCAGAGCGTGGCGATGTCGGCAGGGCGGACGGGGCGATGGCTCAGTGGCATGGCTGATGTTCCGCTTTGTGGAGAGGTTACCAACCCTGTGTGGCTGGAAGGGTGGTGTTAGTGCTGGGCCGGCAAGTCATTACCTTACATCAGGAACCTGTGATCGCCCGCGCCAGCATCCGCGTCCTCCAGGGATAAGCAAAGCTCACCGAACAACTGCTCGACGGTCTCCACCACATAGCTCCAGAATGCTGGGTTTTCGATAGTCTGCGACACCACGTGCAAGGGAAGAAAGCGACGCATCTCCGCCTGGAAGTCACGCTGCGTCTGTGCCTGCTGCAAACAGGCGACTCGCTCCGTACCTTGCAGCAATAGCCAGTCGGCAGTAACCGCGTGGTCCCCAAGTTTGCGCCTGACCAGTGCGAAAGCCGGTATCACGGCGCGCTGTTTGAGCCAGGCCAAGTCCCAGAGGTCACGATTCTTGATGCGTCCTCGGCGCAGGGCGAAAGCCAGCAGCTTGTCGATGAAGATCTCTTCGAGACTCTGCGTGTTGACGATCAATCCTTCGGTTCCCATATCGACCCCGTAGGGGTTCAGCAAGGTCATGGGTTTGTATTGATAGGACGGGACTGCGCAGATATCGATGTGGATTCTCTGCGCGGGCAGGTTATGAGCCTCGGGGCGTGTCTGCACGCACAGCTTCCAGGTGTCCACATTGCCAGGCGTGTGCAGCGGCTCGCTCACATCGACCTGCAATCCGTACTTTTCACTCAGCCTTGCGATCAGGCTTTCCTTCAGTGCCGAAAAGTCTTCCCGTTTGAAATCCGCGCCACCGGTGAAGTCGAGATCTTCACTCAGGCGCCTGGAACCGTAGCAGGTTCGCAGGCAAGTGCCGCCGATAAAGCAGAGCCTCTGCAGCAAGCCGGACTCGCTGAGTATCCGCAGGATGTCGTGATGCAGCAGCTCCTTTTCCACCACCACTTGCAGTGGCGCGAGCTCAGGTGTGTTGCCCAGGGCGTGCTGGACAAGTCGATCAAACAAGTTCATTGGCCGTTTTCCAGTCGATCAGCTCCAGATTGCGTCTGGTCCGTTTCATGTCGGCCAAGGCCAGCGAGGCTTTGGCGCGCCATAGGCGGCAGCGGTCGTCGTAGTCGAGTTGGCCGTTGAGTTCGAGAGCGGTACGGGTGGTATGGACGAACTCGACCGTGCCGAAAGCTGCGCAGCTTATGGTCTGGCTTCGTCCTGACGACATGGTAGTCAGCCAGTTCTGTGGTACCTGAGAGATCACTCCGATATCGCTGAGGGCGCACTCGAGGCTGATGTAGTTGAGGTTGTCAGCTCGCAGGCGGGCCGCAGCGTGATAGAGCACGAGCCCAGGGTTGGGTTTGGCGGGAGTGAAGAGGTAAAGCCCCCTGCACACCCTGATCAGGATGCTGTCGTTGGACGCTCTGCTCAGCAGCGAGCGATAGGCACCGTCGGACAAGCCGGGCACCAGGGCGCGCATATCCGCTGGCGTGAACAGATAGCGCTGGGGCGTGGCGAGGTGATGCAGGCCTCGATAGAGGCGCTGGAGCGGCTGTGCAGGCATGGGACTGATTCAACAGAAAGTCACGGTTTGTGTAACTTAGTGTAGAACGGCAGCTGAGACTATGCAGTAAGTTGCACTATGTGTGATTTTCTGTGTGGTTAGGCGTGTTGGAAGGGGTTGAGGAAAGTGTGCGGACGTGCGGGCTGATGCCAAGCATGTAAACCCGCAAGGATGCTGCTGGCGGCGAAGGTTTTCTGAGCTGTTGAATAGGCCGCTCAGAAATGCTCATCTGGGTAGCTGCGTCGCTACTGTGAGCAAGGCTTCATGCCTCTTGGCGCCCTGCCATACAAGACCTACTGCGTCGGCGCGAGGTTGATGACACTGTAGGTAAACTCGTAGTCCTCGCGCACGCTGCCGTTTTCGGCGTCCTTCACCTTGACTCGATCATCATCGTGTACGACCAATACTCGGTGCTGATCAAGCACTTCGACACCTTCCGGCTTGTTGGCGAACTTTATCGGTGCTCCATCCTTGCCTCTGACGGGTTGTGGCTGTCCTGCAGCGCCTTTTTCCAGAGGTAGCATCCACAGGTAACCACCGAGGACATCACCTTTTTCGAAGCTGGTGACGGCAAAGAAACGGTCATTGTTGTAACGGTCGAACTCGATGCCTGACAGTCCGAGCTCCGCAAGCGAGCCGTCGGGCAGTCCCAATTCGCGCGCAAGCTTGTCGGGTGTGAGGTCCAGGATGACCTTGAACGCATCGCCCAGCATCAGTTCTCCATCGTGCTGTTTCAACGAAACCGAGAGCAGCAGGAAGGAGAAAGTGGCCCTCTTGCTGTCCTGCCCGTACTTGCGGATGCCGATCAACAAGGTGCCGTCGGGGGCGGTTGTCAGTGCTTCGATCTGAAAATAAGACGCGGCGGGCGAATGGGCGCCTCCTTCCTGCTGTTTGTGCAAGTCGATCGCCTTGAAGATCTTTTCCCGCAGTTCGCGCGAGCTGGTGATACCGCCTCGCGTCGAGGGCGACAGGACCTTGGCCTGGTCCGGCGCGCTTACAGGCCAGTACACCAGGGTATTGAGCACATCGAGCCCGGGGTTATCGCGGGTGCCTTCCTTGTTGAATGCAGTACTGGCGATGACGAACTTGCCGTCCAGGGTGGTGGTCAGGGCTTCGTATTTGTCGGCCTGGCTCAAGGCCTGGTTTTCCAGGTAGGTAGGAGGGCCGATGGCCTGGTCGTCCTTGAGCTGCATCGTGAACACTGCGGAGCCAGTGGGGGTGGGCATGCGCTTGTCATTCACGAGGATCAACCCGGCACTGCTGCGCACAACCCCGGACACCTCGCAATTGACTTTCTGTACGGGGCTGAAGCAGGGGGCGATAAAGTGTTGTACCGACTCGGCGGTGACGGCCATGACGTTGGTCGTGGACAGGCAGCACAACACGCCTGCCAACAGGATGGATACGTTCCGTGTGCACATGCGCTTGATTCCCTGGCAGTTGGGCGCCTGATTGCGTCCTTCACGGTCAACATACCCATGGTCTAGAGCCGAGGGTAACTGGCATTTTTGCCAGGTGCGAGGCAATGGCGAGAGCCGAGGGAAGGGCAGCTGCCAGTTGCAGGCGCAAAAAAACCGACCATAAGGTCGGTTCTTTGCGAGTCCTGATGTCCGAGAGAGCCGTTACCTACAGGTATATCGCATCACTCGCACGGCTATCAGCCGCCTGGTTCACTTCAGCGAAACTTCATTGAACTTGAGTGCCTGCTCTTCATTCATGCGAGTACGGAAGATGAGCTTGATGGATGGCGAGCGCTCGATCTTGCGATCAGCTTCCTGGAAAACCAACGTGACACGGGTGGGCACAGTACGAATCAGCTGGAACTCACCCCATGGATTGTTGCGTTGCTGGCCCACGCGCATTTCGCCGACACGCAACGGGGCGCCTGCTTCGTCGAACAGGCGGGAAGCGTTATCGAAGCGGAAATCACGGTCCATGCCCTGGTTGGTCAGCTCGAAGGTGCAGTTGGGGAAGCGGCCAATGTTCTCGCAACCGATCAGTTCGAACCTGACGTCATCCACCACCTCAAGGCGCTTGCCAAGCAGGTTGTTACCTTCGTTTTCGACCACGGTCGATTGCACCTTGGCGAACTCGAAGGAAGGCTTCGCATACTCCGTACCCAGAATGAAGAAAATGAACGAGACCGCGGCGATCAGGAAGGTCAGCAGCGTGCCGTGCAGTACTTTGGGCAGGTTGCGCATCTGCCAGCAGATCGACAGGCTGCCAAGCAGCGTGAAGGTACTCACCAGCAGCACGATATTGCGCCAGTTGATGAAGCCAAAGCCAAACACGCTGGGATCAGGCACCAGGTAAGTGATGACAGCCCACATGCCGCCGAGCAGTACACCTATCCCTGTCATTACCTTGGCCACGAGAGATGTGATTCGGCTGCTACGTGTGGAAGGCAAGGTCTGTTCTGCCTGGATCATGCGAACTCCGTTTCGAGGCTGGGATAAAGCGCTAGGCTGATTGCAAACTGCCATTATCGGCATCTGAAACGGGTTTGGTAAAGCGCATGACCGAGGGAGGGCATGAAAAGACGAGGGATCGGCACGTCGACGGATGCACCAATTTGCAGGCACAAAAAAACCGACCATAAGGTCGGTTTTTTCTGGATCTTGGTGCCCCGAGGGAGACTCGAACTCCCACTCCTTTCGAAAACGGATTTTGAATCCGCCGCGTCTACCAATTCCGCCATCAGGGCTTGTGGCGCCGCAGTATAGAGAGGTGCCTTTGCTCGGTCAATCGGCTTTCATGGTCAATTTTCACGCATTGGGCTAAACTTCCCGGCCCTGTCGAACCCGAACATCATCATGCGCGTCGCCGATTTTTCCTTCGAACTCCCCGATTCCCTGATCGCCCGCCATCCGTTGGCCGAGCGCCATGGCAGCCGCCTGCTGGTGCTCGACGGCCCCAGTGGCGAACTGGCCCACAAGCAGTTCACCGATCTGCTCGACTATCTGCGCCCGGGCGACCTGATGGTGTTCAACAACACGCGGGTGATCCCGGCGCGGCTGTTCGGCCAGAAAGCCTCCGGCGGCAAGCTGGAAGTGCTGGTCGAGCGCGTGCTCGACAGCCACCGCGTGCTGGCCCATGTGCGCGCCAGCAAGGCGCCGAAAGAGGGCGCGCAGATCCTCATCGACGGCGGCGGCGAGGCCGAGATGGTCGCTCGCCACGACACGCTGTTCGAGCTGCGCTTCAGCGACGAGGTGCTGCCGCTGCTGGAGCGCGTCGGCCATATGCCGCTGCCGCCGTACATCGACCGCCCGGACGAGGGCGCCGATCGCGAGCGCTACCAGACCGTCTACGCCGAGCGCGCCGGTGCCGTGGCGGCGCCGACCGCCGGCCTGCACTTCGACGAGGAGCTGCTGGCGAAGATCGCCGCCAAGGGCGTCGAGCGGGCCTTCGTTACCCTGCACGTCGGCGCGGGCACCTTCCAGCCGGTGCGGGTCGACAAGATCGAAGACCACACCATGCACAAGGAATGGCTCGAAGTGAGCCAGGACGTGGTCGATGCCGTCCAGGCCTGTCGGGCCCGTGGTGGCCGGGTGATCGCCGTGGGCACCACCAGCGTGCGTTCGCTGGAAAGCGCCGCCCGCGATGGCGAGCTCAAGGCGTTCAGCGGCGATACCGATATCTTCATCTTCCCGGGCCGGCCATTCCATGTGGTCGATGCCCTGGTCACCAACTTCCACTTGCCGGAGTCCACGCTGCTGATGCTGGTCTCGGCCTTCGCCGGTTACCCCGAGACCATGGCTGCCTACGCGGCGGCGGTGGCGAACGGTTACCGCTTCTTCAGTTACGGTGATGCCATGTTCATCACCCGCAATCCGGCGCCACGCGGCCCAGAGGATCAAGCATGAGTCGCACCTGTCGAATGTCGTTCGAACTGCTGGCCACCGACGGCAAGGCCCGTCGCGGCCGGCTGACCTTCCCCCGTGGCACCGTCGAGACCCCGGCCTTCATGCCGGTGGGCACCTACGGCACGGTCAAGGGCATGCTGCCGCGCGACATCGAGGCCATCGGCGCCGAGATCATCCTCGGCAATACCTTCCACCTGTGGCTGCGCCCGGGCACCGAGGTCATCAAAAAACACAACGGCCTGCACGACTTCATGCAATGGAAAGGCCCTATCCTCACTGATTCCGGTGGTTTCCAGGTGTTCAGCCTGGGCGCCATGCGCAAGATCAAGGAGGAAGGCGTGACCTTCGCATCGCCAGTGGATGGTTCGAAAGTGTTCATGGGCCCGGAAGAGTCCATGCAGGTCCAGCGCGACCTGGGCTCGGACATCGTGATGATCTTCGACGAGTGCACGCCGTACCCGGCCGAGCACGACGTGGCGCGCACCTCCATGGAGCTGTCGCTGCGCTGGGCCCAGCGCTCGAAGAACGCCCACGGCGACAACACCGCGGCGCTGTTCGGCATCGTCCAGGGCGGCATGTACCAGGACCTGCGCATGCGCTCGCTGGAAGCGCTGGTCAACATCGACTTCGATGGCCTGGCCATCGGCGGTCTGTCGGTGGGCGAGCCCAAGCACGAGATGATCAAGGTGCTGGACTACCTGCCCGCGCAGATGCCGGCTGACAAACCTCGTTACCTTATGGGGGTAGGCAAGCCGGAAGATCTTGTAGAGGGTGTGCGCCGCGGCGTCGACATGTTCGACTGCGTGATGCCGACGCGCAATGCGCGCAACGGCCATCTGTTCGTCGATACCGGGGTGATCAAGATCCGTAACGCATTCCATCGCCATGATGAATCGCCGCTGGATCCGACCTGCGATTGCTATACCTGCACCAACTTCTCCCGCGCTTATCTGCACCACTTGGACAAATGCGGCGAAATGTTGAGCAGCATGCTCAATACCATCCACAACTTGCGCCATTACCAGCGCTTGATGGCCGGTTTACGCGAGGCTATTCAACAGGGTAAATTGGCCGCCTTTGTCGACGCCTTCTACGCCAAGCGCGGGCTGCCTGTGCCGCCCTTGGACTGACTGTCCGCATCCATTATTAGAAAATTTCCATTAGGAGTGCCCAATGAGCTTCTTGATTCCCGCCGCCTACGCGGACGCAGCAGCCCCAGCCGCCGGCCCAGCCGGTACCGGCTTCGAGTGGATCTTCCTGGTCGGTTTCCTGGTCATCTTCTACCTGATGATCTGGCGCCCGCAGGCCAAGCGTGCCAAAGAGCAGAAGAACCTGCTGAGCAACCTGCAAAAAGGTGACGAAGTGGTCACCACTGGCGGCATCGCCGGCAAGATCGTCAAGGTCGCCGACGACTTCGTGGTCCTGGAAGTGTCGGACAACGTCGAGCTGAAGTTCCAGAAGGGCGCCATTGCCGCGACCCTGCCAAAAGGTACGCTCAAGGCTATCTGAGTTACCGGTTTCATTTTTCCAGTCGGGGCGCGCAAAGCGCCCCGCGTCTTGAACGGGCGGCGTGATGCTGAACAAATACCCTCTGTGGAAATACCTGCTGATCGTGGTGGTACTGGCGGTCGGCTTCATTTATTCCGCACCCAACCTCTACCCGGATGATCCGGCGGTGCAGATCAGCGGCGCCAGTTCCGCCCTGCATGTCAGCCAGGCCGACCTCGATCGCGTGACCAAGGCGCTGACCGATGCCGGGATCGCGGTCAAAGGCAGCAGCCTGGGCGAGAAGGGCAGTGCGCTGGTGCGCCTGACCAACCAGGAAGCTCAGCTGCCGGCCAAGGATGTGGCGCGCAAGACCCTGGGCGATGACTACGTCGTGGCCCTGAACCTGGCCCAGACCACCCCGCAGTGGCTGCGCAACCTGGGTGCCAGCCCGATGAAACTGGGCCTGGACCTGTCCGGTGGCGTGCACTTCCTGCTGGAAGTGGACATGGACAAGGCCATGACGGCCCGCATGAAAGTCTACGAAGGCGAGGTCAAGACCTTGCTGCGCAAAGAGCGCGTCCGCTACCGCAGCCTGCCTCAGCAGGACGGCGGCATCATGCTGGGCTTCGCCGACGACGCTACCCGCGAGCAGGCACGCAGCCTGATCCGCAAGAATTTCAACGATTTCGACCTGACCACCACCGAGCGCAACGAGCTCGCCGTGCTGCGCCTGGCGCTGACCCAGGCCAAGGTTGCCGAAATCCGTGAATACTCCATCAAGCAGAACCTGACCACCGTTCGCAACCGTGTGAACGAGCTGGGCGTGGCCGAACCGCTGGTGCAGCGCCAGGGCGCCAACCGCATCGTGGTCGAGCTGCCGGGCGTGCAGGACACCGCCGAAGCCAAGCGTATCCTCGGCAAGACCGCCAACCTGGAGTTCCGCTTCGGTGCCGAGCCGGGCGCGTCCAAGGCCACCACCGAGGTGTTCGAGTTCCGCGAAGGCGGCCGCTCCGCCGCGGTCGAGCGCGGCCTGATCATCACCGGTGACCAGGTTACCGACGCCCAGGCCAGCTTCGACGAGCATGGTCGCCCGCAGGTGAACATCCGCCTGGATGGCCATGGTGGCGAGCTGATGAGCCGTGCCACCCGCACCAACGTCGGGCGCAGCATGGCGGTGATCTTCATCGAGCAGAAGCCGGTCACCCGCTATCAGAAGCAGATGGTCGGTGGCGTCGAGAAGGAGGTCGCGGTCCAGACCTTCCAGGAAGAGAAGAAGATCATCAGCCTGGCGACCATCCAGTCGCCGCTGGGCAGTCAGTTCCGCATCACCGGCCTGAACGGCCAGGGCGAGTCCTCCGAGCTGGCGCTGCTGCTGCGTGCCGGTGGCCTGGCCGCGCCGATGTACTTCGCTGAAGAACGTACCATTGGCCCGAGCCTGGGTGCCGACAACATCACCAAGGGTATCGACGCATCCCTGTGGGGCATGCTGTTCGTCTCGCTGTTCATCATCGCCATCTACCGCGCCTTCGGCGTGCTGGCGACCATCGCCCTGGCGGGCAACATGGTCCTGCTGCTGGCGCTGATGTCGTTGCTGGGCGCCACCCTGACCCTGCCGGGCATCGCCGGTATCGTGCTGACCATGGGCATGGCGGTGGACGCCAACGTGCTGATCTTCTCGCGTATCCGTGAAGAGATCGCCGCTGGCATGTCGGTGCAGCGCGCCATCCACGAAGGCTTCAACCGCGCCTACTCGGCGATCGTCGATGCCAACCTGACCACCCTGTTGGTCGGCGGTATCCTGTTCGCCATGGGGACCGGTCCGGTCAAGGGCTTCGCGGTCACCATGTCCCTCGGGATTTTCACCTCGATGTTCACCGCCGTCATGGTGACCCGCGCACTGGTCAACCTGACCTGCGGCGGGCGTGACATCAAGAAGCTGTGGGTTTGAGGGAGCTGCGATGAAAACCATCAACTTCATGGGCGTGCGCAATGTCGCGTTCGCCATTACCGTGCTCCTCACCGTGCTGGCGCTGTTCAGCTGGTGGCACAAGGGCCTGAACTTCGGTCTGGACTTCACCGGCGGTACGCTGATCGAGCTGACCTACGAGCGTCCTGCGGACCTGGAGAAGGTACGTACCGAGCTGGTCGGCTCCGGTTTCCACGATGCCGTGGTGCAGAGCTTCGGCGCCACCACCGACCTGCTGGTGCGCATGCCGGGCGATGACCCGCAGCTGGGCAACCGCGTGGCCGAGGCGCTGCAGAAGATCGGCGGCGACAACCCGGCCACCGTCAAGCGTGTCGAGTTCGTCGGCCCGCAGGTGGGTGAAGAGCTGCGTGACCAGGGCGGCCTCGGCATGCTCCTGGCCCTGGGCGGCATCCTCATCTACCTGGCCTTCCGCTTCCAGTGGAAGTTCGCGGTCGGCGCCATCGTCTCGCTGATTCACGACGTGGTGGTCACCCTGGGCATCCTGTCGTTCTTCCAGATCACCTTCGACCTGACGGTGCTGGCGGCGGTGCTGGCGATCATCGGCTACTCGCTCAACGACACCATCGTCGTGTTCGACCGGGTGCGCGAGAACTTCCGGGTAATGCGCAAGGCTTCGCTGATCGAGAACATCAACATCTCGACCACCCAGACCCTGTTGCGTACCGTCGCCACCTCGGTGTCGACCTTGCTGGCCATCGCCGCGCTGCTGTTCTTCGGCGGCGACAACCTGTTCGGCTTCTCCCTGGCACTGTTCATCGGTGTCATGGCCGGTACCTACTCGTCGATCTACATCGCCAACGTGGTACTGATCTGGCTGAACCTGAGCAGCGAAGACCTGATTCCACCGGTCAAGACCGAGGGTGTGGACGACCGTCCTTAAGGAATCGTCCTACGCCATTTGGCGTAAAGAGAGGCGCGAGTGTTGAACTCGCGCCTTTTTTTTTGCTCCAAGGCAGGGAGAAGGCGGGCCGGAGCCCGTGGGTATGATCAGGAGGTTCACGTGAACAAATCAATGCTGGTGGGTGCGGTTCTGGGTGCTGTCGGTGTGACTGCCGGAGGTGCTGTGGCGACCTACAGCTTGGTGAACAAGGGGCCTGAGTATGCCCAGGTCACCGACGTGCAGCCGATCAAGCAGCAGGTGAAGACGCCGCGCGAGGTCTGCAAGGATGTCACCGTCACGCGCCAGGCGCCGGTCAAGGACCAGCACCAGATCGCCGGCACGGTAGTGGGCGCCATTGCCGGTGGCCTGCTGGGTAACCAGGTAGGTGGCGGCACGGGCAAGAAGATCGCCACGGTCGCCGGTGCGGTGGGTGGTGGCTACGCGGGCAACAAGGCCCAGGAGTACATGCAGGAGCGTGACACCTACACGACCACGCAGACCCGCTGCAACACGGTCAACGACATCAGCGACAAGGTGGTGGGGTACAACGTCACCTATTCGATCGGTGACCAGGTGGGCAAGGTGAAGATGGATCACGAGCCGGGCTCGACCATCCCGCTGGACAAGAATGGCAAGCTGATCCTGGGGCAGAACCAGCCGGGGCAGTGATCTCGGCACGGGCTGCTTTCTGTAGGAGCGGCCTTGTGTCGCGATAGGGGTGCGAAGCGCCCCAGGATCTTCGCTCTATCTGAAATCCCCGGGGCTGCTTTGCAGCCCTTTCCGACCGGTCCGACGCCTCGGCAAGGCCGCTCCTACAGGGGGATCGCATTCCTGGCTGGATTGCAGGCATAAAAAAAGCACCCCGAGAGGTGCTTTTTTGTGCTCGCAATCGGCGCTTAGCGCTTCATGTATTCCGGCAGGTGCGGCTGGATGGCGGTCAGCACGGCCTTGAAGCACTTGATGTTGCCGGCGACGATATGACCCTTCTCGAGGTGGTCGTGGCCACCGTTGAAGTCGCTCACCAGGCCGCCTGCTTCCTGAATCAGCAGCACGCCCGCGGCCATGTCCCATTCGGACAGGCCCGACTCCCAGAAGGCATCGAAGCGGCCAGCGGCCACGTAGGCCAGGTCCAGGCTGGCGGAGCCGGCGCGGCGGATGCCGGCGGTCTGGCCAGTCAGGGCGCGGAACATGCCCAGGTAGTTGTCCAGGTCGGCCATCTGGTTGTCGCGGAACGGGAAGCCGGTGCCCAGCAGGGCGCCTTCCAGGTTGGTGCGCGAGCTGACGCGGATGCGGCGGCCGTTGAGCTGGGCGCCACGGCCACGGCTGGCGGTGAATTCTTCCTGGCGAACCGGGTCGACGATCACGGCGTGCTCGAGGCGGCCACGGTATTTGCAGGCGATGCTGATCGCAAAGTGAGGAACGCCACGCAGGAAGTTGGTGGTGCCGTCCAGCGGATCGATGATCCACAGGTAGTCCTTGCCTTCTTCGCCGGTGCCGGCGTGCAGGCCGGTTTCTTCACCTTGGATCGAGTGGTTCGGGTAGGCCTTGCGCAGAGCATCGACGATGACCTTCTCGGCGGCGCGGTCGACCTCGGAGACGTAGTCCTTGGCCTGCTTTTCGTCGACTTTGATGCTATCCAGGCGTTCGATGGAGCGGAAAATCAGTTCACTGGCGCTGCGAGCGGCGCGCAGGGCGATATTCAGCATAGGCTGCATGGGCGTTTCACCTGGGGATGTTAAAGAGGAAAGCCGCATAGTCTATCAGAAATCCACGACGGCAGAAGGGTCAGATGCGCATTCGTGGCGTTACGCCCGTCGCTTCTGTAAGATCGTTTGCCCCTTTATCCCTACTCCGTGAGCTCAACACCTTGTTGCAGAATATTCGTGTTGTTCTGGTCAATACCAGCCACCCCGGCAATATCGGCGGCGCTGCGCGTGCCATGAAAAACATGGGCCTGTCGCGCCTGGTGCTGGTGCAGCCGAAAGAGTTCCCGTCCGGCGACGCTACCGCGCGTGCCTCGGGCGCCGACGACATCCTGGCCAATGCCCAGGTGGTCGACAGCCTCGAGGATGCCCTGGTCGGCTGCAGCCTGGTCATGGGTACCAGTGCCCGTGAGCGCAGCATCCCCTGGCCGCTGATCGACCCGCGCGAGTGCGGGGCCAAGGCCGTGGAGCACGCCGGGGGCGGCGAAGAAATCGCCCTGGTGTTCGGGCGCGAGCACGCCGGGCTGACCAACGAAGAACTGCAGCGATGTCACTTCCACGTGCACATTCCCTCGAACCCCGACTTCAGCTCGCTGAACCTCGCCGCCGCGGTCCAGGTGCTCTCCTATGAGGTGCGCATGGCCTGGCTGGCAGCCGAGGGCGCGCCCTCGAAAGTCGAGAAGTTCGATGCCAACTCGCTGCGCAGCAACGAGCTGGCGACCATGGACGAAATGGAGCTGTTCTATGAACACCTGGAAAAGACCCTGGTGGACATCGGCTTCCTCGACCCGGAAAAGCCCAAGCACCTGATGCCGCGCCTGCGCCGGCTCTATGGGCGCAGCGCGGTCAATCGTTCGGAAATGAGCATTTTGCGCGGCATCCTCACCGAGACCCAGAAAGTCGTACGGGGCGAGCCGCATAAACGGAAGGACTGAAGATGTTCGAGCGTCTGCGTGAAGATATCCAGAGCGTTTTCCATCGTGACCCGGCGGCGCGCAACACCTTTGAAGTACTGACCTGCTACCCGGGCATGCACGCCATCTGGCTGCATCGCCTCGGGCATGCCCTGTGGGTGCGCGACTTCAAGTGGCTGGCGCGCCTGGTGTCCAACTTCGGTCGCTGGATGACCGGCATCGAGATTCACCCTGGCGCCACCATCGGCCGGCGTTTCTTCATCGACCATGGCATGGGTATCGTCATTGGCGAAACCGCCGAGATCGGCGACGACGTCACCCTCTATCAGGGTGTGACCCTTGGCGGCACCAGCTGGAACAAGGGCAAGCGTCACCCGACCCTGGAGGACGGGGTGGTGGTCGGTGCAGGCGCCAAGGTGCTGGGGCCGTTCACCGTCGGTGCCGGGGCCAAGATCGGCTCCAATGCCGTGGTGACCAAGGCGGTGCCGGCCGGTGCCACGGCCGTCGGCATCCCTGGACGGATCATCGTCAAGGCCGAGGACGACGCCGTCGAGGTCAAGCGCAAGGCCATGGCCGAGAAAATCGGCTTCGACGCCTACGGTGTCAGCGGTGACATGCCCGACCCGGTGGCTCGCGCCATCGGCCAGATGCTCGACCATCTGCAGGCTGTCG
The DNA here is from genome assembly GCF_054788395.1 of Pseudomonas sp. microsymbiont 2. Lineage (NCBI taxonomy): Bacteria > Pseudomonadati > Pseudomonadota > Gammaproteobacteria > Pseudomonadales > Pseudomonadaceae > Pseudomonas > Pseudomonas sp. microsymbiont 2. The sequence goes on along the minus strand of NZ_CM139112.1, from coordinate 4,811,796 downwards.
ACGAGCGCCTGGAAGGCATGTGTGGCGCGCTGACACGGATGGGCAGTGATTACTGTGCCAAGGAACTGCCGGCATTGCCCGCCGATGACTTTGCCGAGGCGTGCGCAGAAGAGCGGCAGGGCGACACTCGGTCGCATTGATTGCGTCGGGTCGATACAAGGGGCGTGTGCTTGCGCCCCTTGTCTGCTACACTCGCGCCCGCCTCCCACATGCATACCCGACTAAAGCACTAGGTCTAATAGTTGACTTAAACGCTCGGGAATCGCATACTCGCACACATCCTGTAACTCCCGTGGTACCCATACGCCATGCGACTGACTACCAAAGGCCGATACGCCGTGACCGCCATGCTTGACCTGGCGTTGCACGCGCAGCATGGGCCGGTGTCTTTGGCCGATATTTCCGAGCGCCAGGGCATTTCCCTCTCTTATCTGGAACAGCTGTTCGCCAAGCTGCGCCGCAGCAGCCTGGTTTCCAGCGTTCGCGGCCCAGGCGGCGGCTACCAGCTGTCGCGCGGCATGGAAACCATTCAGGTGGCCCAGGTCATCGACGCGGTCAACGAGTCGGTCGATGCCACCCGTTGCCAGGGCCTGGGGGATTGCCATGCCGGTGATACCTGCCTGACTCACCACCTGTGGTGCGACCTGAGCCAGCAGATCCATGAATTTCTCAGCGGCATCAGCCTGGCCGACCTCGTCATGCGCCGCGAGGTGCAGGAAGTCGCCCAACGTCAGGACCTGCGCCGTGTCGCGGGCCGAACCGCCCAGCTGGACAAGATTGAGACGTCCGCCGTCGACTGAAGCAGCGATGAGCGACGCCAACGCCTGATAGGAGATACTCAATGAAGTTGCCGATCTACCTCGATTACTCCGCGACCACCCCGGTCGATCCCCGTGTAGCCCAGAAGATGGCCGAATGCCTGCTGGTCGACGGGAACTTCGGTAACCCGGCCTCGCGTTCCCACGTGTTTGGCTGGAAGGCCGAAGAGGCAGTCGAGAATGGCCGCCGTCAGGTCGCCGAGCTGATCAACGCCGACCCACGCGAGATCGTCTGGACCAGCGGTGCCACCGAGTCCGACAACCTGGCGTTGAAGGGCGTGGCGCACTTCTATCAGACCAAGGGCAAGCACATCATCACCTCCAAGATCGAGCACAAGGCGGTCCTGGACACCGCTCGCCAGCTGGAGCGTGAAGGTTTTGAAGTTACCTATCTCGAGCCCGGCGAAGACGGCATCGTCACCCCGGCCATGGTCGAGGCTGTGCTGCGCGACGACACCATCCTCGTTTCGCTGATGCACGTGAACAACGAAGTCGGCTCGATCAACGATATCGCCGCCATCGGTGAGCTGACCCGCTCGCGTGGCGTGCTGTTCCACGTCGATGCCGCCCAGTCGGCCGGCAAGGTCGAGATCGATGTGCAAAAGCTCAAGGTCGACCTGATGTCGTTCTCGGCGCACAAGGTCTACGGCCCCAAAGGCATCGGCGCGCTGTACGTCAGCCGCAAGCCGCGCGTGCGCCTGGAAGCCATCATCCACGGTGGTGGCCATGAGCGCGGCATGCGTTCGGGCACCCTGCCGACCCACCAGATCGTCGGCATGGGCGAGGCCTTCGCCATCGCCAAGCAGGAAATGGCTGCCGAGAACACCCGCATCAAGGCCCTGAGCGACCGCTTCTTCAAGCAGGTCTCGGGCCTGGAAGAGCTGTACGTCAACGGCAGCCAGACTGCCCGTGTGCCGCACAACCTGAACCTGAGCTTCAACTACGTCGAAGGCGAGTCGCTGCTGATGTCCCTGAAGGACATCGCCGTTTCGTCCGGTTCGGCCTGCACCTCCGCTTCGCTCGAGCCGTCCTACGTCCTGCGCGCCCTGGGCCGCAACGACGAGCTGGCGCACAGCTCGATCCGCTTCTCTTTCGGCCGCTTCACCACCGAAGAAGAAGTCGACTACGCCGCGCAGAAGGTCTGCGAGGCCGTCAACAAGCTGCGTGAACTGTCGCCGCTGTGGGATATGTACAAAGACGGCGTCGACATCTCCAAGATCGAGTGGGCCGCCCACTAAGCAGTCGCCGGCAAGAGCGGCTCCCTGATGAGGAAGGAATTGCACCATGGCATACAGTGAAAAGGTCATCGACCACTACGAAAACCCGCGCAACGTCGGCAAGATGAACGCCGACGATCCGGATGTCGGCACCGGCATGGTCGGCGCCCCGGCCTGCGGCGACGTGATGCGTCTGCAGATCAAGGTCAACGAGCAGGGCGTGATCGAAGACGCCAAGTTCAAGACCTACGGCTGCGGTTCGGCCATCGCCTCCAGCTCCCTCGCCACCGAGTGGATGAAGGGCAAGACCCTGGACGAGGCCGAGACCATCAAGAACACCCAGCTGGCTGAAGAGCTGGCGCTGCCGCCGGTCAAGATCCACTGCTCCGTGCTCGCCGAAGATGCCATCAAGGCCGCTGTTCGCGATTACAAGCAGAAGAAAGGCTTGATCTGAGTCGCCTGACGCAAGGTAAGGAGTTCCGATGGCTATCAGCATGACAGAAGCCGCCGCCAACCACATTCGCCGCTCCCTCGACGGGCGCGGCAAGGGTGAGGGCATTCGCCTGGGCGTGCGCACCACCGGCTGCTCGGGCCTGGCCTACGTGCTGGAGTTCGTCGACGAGCTGGCTGCCGAAGACCAGGTATTCGAGAACCACGGCGTGAAGGTCATCATCGACCCGAAGAGCCTGGTGTACCTCGATGGCACCGAGCTGGACTTCGTCAAGGAAGGGTTGAACGAAGGCTTCAAGTTCAACAACCCCAACGTGCGCGGTGAGTGTGGCTGCGGCGAAAGCTTCAACGTTTGAGGCTGGCCGTGGGTACTCCTTGTCATTTCGCCCTGTTTGACCTGCAGCCCGGTTTCCGCCTGGACCTCGACAAGCTGGCCACTCGCTACCGCGAGCTGGCCCGCGAGGTGCATCCGGACCGTTTCGCCGATGCCTCCGAGCGTGAACAGCGCGTCGCCCTGGAAAGGTCGGCGGCGCTCAACGACGCCTACCAGACCTTGCGCAGCGCGCCGCGTCGCGCCCGTTACCTGCTGGCCATCAGTGGCCACGAGGTGCCGCAGGAAGTCACCGTGCATGACCCGGACTTCCTGCTGCAGCAGATGCAGTGGCGCGAAGAGCTCGAAGAGTTGCAGGACGAAGCCGACCTCGACGGTGTCGCCGTGTTCAAGAAGCGCCTCAAGGTCGCCCAGGACACGCTGAACGAGGATTTCGCCGCCTGCTGGGATGTTGCCGCGCAGCGTGAGCAGGCCGAGCGCCTGATGCGCCGCATGCAGTTCCTCGACAAGCTCGCCCAAGAAGTGCGCCAACTCGAAGAGCGCCTCGACGATTAACCCCGGCGTTGCCCGTGATGACGCCTAAGGTACTCAGATAAGCATGGCCCTACTGCAGATCGCCGAACCCGGTCAGAGCCCCCAGCCGCACCAGCGCCGCCTGGCGGTGGGCATCGACCTGGGCACCACCAATTCTCTCGTCGCCGCCGTGCGCAGCGGGCGCAGTGAACCGCTGCCCGATGCCCAGGGCAAGCTGATCCTGCCGTCGGCGGTGCGCTACCTGGAAGGCCGCAACGAAGTCGGCCAGGCCGCTCGCGACGCCGCCTCCAGCGACCCGCTGAACACCATCCTGTCGGTCAAGCGCCTGATGGGGCGTGGCCTGGCGGACGTCAAACAATTGGGTGAGCAGCTGCCGTACCGCTTTGTCGGCGGTGAGTCGCACATGCCGTTCATCGACACCATCCAGGGGCCAAAGAGCCCGGTGGAAGTGTCTGCCGATATCCTCAAGGTGCTGCGTCAGCGCGCCGAGGAAACCCTCGGTGGCGAGCTGGTCGGTGCGGTAATCACCGTGCCGGCCTATTTCGACGATGCCCAGCGCCAGGCCACCAAGGACGCCGCGCGTCTGGCCGGCCTCAACGTGCTGCGCCTGCTCAACGAGCCGACCGCGGCCGCCGTGGCCTATGGCCTGGACCAGAACGCCGAAGGCCTGGTGGCGATCTACGACCTGGGCGGCGGTACCTTCGATGTTTCCATCCTGCGCCTGACCGGCGGCGTCTTCGAGGTGCTGGCCACCGGTGGTGACACCGCGTTGGGCGGCGACGACTTCGACCACGCCATCGCCGGCTGGATCATCGAGCAGGCGGGGCTGTCCTCCGACCTCGACCCGGCCACCCAGCGCCAGCTGCTGCAGGCCGCCTGCGCCGCCAAGGAAGCCCTGACCGACGCCGATGTGGTCGGCGTCAGCCACGGCGCCTGGCAGGGCGAACTGAGCCGCGCCGCCTTCGAGGCCATGATCGAGCCCCTGGTTGCCCGCAGCCTCAAGGCCTGCCGCCGCGCCGTGCGCGACAGCGGCATCGAGCTGGAAGAGGTCGGCGCGGTGGTGATGGTCGGCGGTTCGACCCGCGTGCCGCGCGTGCGCGAGGCGGTCGGCGCACTGTTCGGCCGTACCCCGCTGACCTCGATCGACCCGGACCAGGTAGTGGCCATCGGTGCCGCCATCCAGGCCGACACCCTTGCCGGCAACCGTCGCGAAGGCGGCGAACTGCTGCTGCTCGACGTCATCCCGCTGTCGCTCGGTCTTGAGACCATGGGCGGGCTGATGGAGAAGGTGATCCCGCGCAACACCACCATTCCGGTGGCCCGCGCCCAGGAGTTCACCACCTACAAGGATGGCCAGTCGGCCATGATGATCCACGTGCTGCAGGGCGAGCGCGAGCTGATCAGCGACTGCCGCTCCCTGGCGCGCTTCGAGCTGCGCGGCATCCCGGCGATGGTCGCGGGCGCGGCGAAGATCCGCGTGACCTTCCAGGTCGACGCCGACGGCCTGCTTAGCGTCGCGGCCCGCGAACTGGGCTCGGGGGTGGAATCGAGCATCCAGGTCAAGCCGTCCTACGGCCTGACCGACGGCGAGATCGCCCGCATGCTCAAGGACTCGTTCGAGCACGCAGGCTCCGACAAGCACGCGCGCCAGCTGCGCGAGCACCAGGTCGATGGCGAGCGCCTGCTCGAGGCGGTGCAGGGCGCCCTGGACGCCGATGGCGAGCGCCTGCTCAGCAGCGACGAGCGCGAAGCGATCGAATTCCAGATGCAAGAACTACGTGATTTGCTGACCGGCACCGATGGCGCCGCCATCGAGCAACAGACCAAGCGTCTGTCGCAGGTGACCGACGCATTTGCCGCCCGTCGCCTTGATTCGACGGTCAAAGCCGCACTGGCCGGGCGCAACCTGAATGAGATCGAGGAGTAACCGATGCCGCTGGTGACATTCCTGCCGCATGAGAAGTTCTGCCCCGAGGGGCTGACCGTGGAAGTGCCGACCGGGACCAACATCCTGGAGCTGGCCCACGACCATCACATCGAGATGGAAAGTGCCTGCGGCGGCGTCAAGGCCTGCACGACCTGTCACTGCATCGTCCGCAAGGGTTTCGACTCGCTTGAAGAAGCGGACGAGCTCGAAGAGGACATGCTGGACAAGGCCTGGGGCCTGGAGGCGCAGTCGCGCCTGGGTTGCCAGGTGGTGGTGGGCGACGAAGACCTGACCATCGAGATCCCCAAGTATTCGCTCAACCACGCCGCCGAAGCGCCGCACTGAGGGATCACCCATGAGCCTGAAATGGATTGATGTACTTGAGATCGCCATCCAGCTTGCGGAAAGCAAGCCCGAGGTCGATCCTCGTTACGTGAATTTCGTCGATCTGCACCGCTGGGTGCTGGCACTGCCCGACTTCAGCGACGATCCGTCGCGCGGCGGGGAGAAGGTGCTCGAGGCCATCCAGGCGGCCTGGATCGAAGAAGCCGACTGAGCGCACGCTGCAGGTTAGGCAATCCCCTGGAACCCGCGTATAATTCGCGGGTTTAATTTTTCGCAACACTCATATTTCTGGAGTTTTCCATGGCTGTTCAACGTACTTTCTCCATCATCAAGCCTGACGCCGTTGCCAAGAACGTCATCGGCAAGATCACCACTCGCTTCGAAGAAGCCGGCCTGAAAATCGTTGCCTCGAAAATCAAGCAACTGTCCAAGGCCGAAGCCGAAGGCTTCTACGCCGAGCACAGCGCTCGTGGCTTCTTCGGCGACCTGGTTGCCTTCATGACTTCGGGCCCTGTCGTCGTTCAGGTTCTGGAAGGCGAGAACGCCATCGCTCTGAACCGTGAGCTGATGGGCGCCACCAACCCTAAAGAAGCTGCTCCAGGCACCATCCGTGCCGACTTCGCCGAGTCGATCGACGCCAACGCCGTTCACGGTTCGGACTCCGAAGCTGCCGCTGCTCGCGAAATCGCTTACTTCTTCGCTGCTACCGAGGTAACCACTCGCTAAGCGAAAGCTTACGGGTGAGGGTGAATCCATGACGACATCGACTGACAAGATCAACCTGCTGGGGCTGACCCTGGCGGAAATGGAACAGTTCTTCGACTCAATCGGGGAGAAGCGCTTCCGTGCCGGTCAGGTGATGAAATGGATTCACCACTTTGGCGTCGATGATTTCGCCGCCATGACCAATGTCGGCAAGGTCTTGCGCGAAAAGCTCGAGGCCGTTGCCGAGATTCGCGGTCCGGAGGTGGTCAGTGAAGACATTTCCGCCGACGGCACCCGCAAGTGGGTGGTCCGCGTTGCCTCCGGCAGCTGCGTCGAGACCGTCTACATTCCCACCGACGATCGCGGCACCCTGTGCGTGTCGTCGCAAGCCGGCTGTGCCCTGGACTGCAGCTTCTGCTCCACCGGCAAGCAAGGCTTCAACAGCAACCTCACCGCCGCCGAAGTGATCGGCCAGGTGTGGCTTGCCAACAAATCCTTCGGGACCGTCCCGGCCAAGATCGACCGCGCCATCACCAACGTGGTCATGATGGGCATGGGCGAACCCCTGCTGAATTTCGACAATGTCATCGCCGCCATGAAGATCATGATGGAAGATCTGGGCTATGGCATTTCCAAGCGTCGCGTCACCCTGTCCACCTCGGGCGTGGTGCCGATGATCGACGAGCTGGCCAAGCACATCGACGTGTCGCTGGCCCTGTCGCTGCACGCGCCGAACGACGAACTGCGCAACAAGCTGGTGCCGATCAACAAGAAGTACCCGCTGAAGATGCTGCTGGAGTCGTGCATGGGCTACATGTCCACCCTCGGCGGCAAGCGCGTGCTCACTATCGAGTACACCCTGCTCAAGGATGTCAACGACCAGCCCGAGCACGCCGCGCAGATGATCGAGCTGCTGCGTGACGTACCGTGCAAGATCAACCTGATCCCGTTCAACCCGTTCCCGCACTCGGGCTACGAGCGACCGAGCAACAATGCCATCCGTCGCTTCCAGGACCTGCTGCACCACGGCGGCTTCAATGTCACCACCCGCACGACCCGCGGTGACGATATCGACGCCGCGTGCGGTCAGCTGGTGGGGCAGGTCAATGACCGTACCCGCCGCAGCGAGCGCTACATCGCCGTGCGCCAGCTGGCTGCCGACGAGCCGCAAGACAGCGCCGCGCGCCCCTGACGAGCACTTGCCTCCATGACCCTGCGCGCCGCGCTGCCGATCCTGACGCTTTTGCTGCTGGCCGGCTGCGTGTCCGGTGGCGCGAGCGATCCCCTGGCCAGTCGCCAGGGGCGTGAAGACGCGGGCAGGGCGTATGTGCAACTGGGGTTGGGGTATTTGCAACAAGGTTTGACCGAGCAGGCCAAGGCACCCTTGAGCAAGGCCCTGGCCCTGGATGGCCGTGATGCCGACGCTCACGCCGCCCTGGCGCTGGTGTTCCAGGCCGAAGACGAGCCGGCATTGGCCAGCCAGCACTTCCAGAAAGCGTTGGCCGTACGCGCGGATGACACACGAATCCGCAACAATTACGGCAGTTTCCTATATGCTCAGGGCCGTTTCGGCGAAGCCCAGGCGATGTTCCGTCAGGCTGCCGCCGATACCCTGTATCCTGAGCGGTCCCGGGTCTACGAGAACCTGGGGCTGACCGCCCTGAAGCTAGGGCAGGGCGAGCAGGCGCGCGAATATCTGGAGAAGGCCCTTCGGCTCAATCAGCGGCAACCGAAGGCTTTGCTCGAAATGGCTGAGTTGTCCTACGAAAACAGGCATTATGTGCCGGCCCGGGACTACTACGATCGATTCAGCCAGCTGAGCGACCAGGACGCCCGCAGCCTGCTGCTGGGCACGCGCCTGGCTCGCGCCCTCGACGACCAGGGCAACGCGGCCCGCCTGGGCCAGCAATTACAACGACTTTATCCCGGTACGCCGGAATATCAGCAATACCTGTCGGAGCAACGATGAAAGCCGCGCACACTGAAGTAGCAGCAGCGACTCGCCAGAACCCCGGTGACGTCTTGCGCCAGGCCCGTGAAAAACGCGACTGGAGCCAGGCCGAGGTCGCTCGCAAGCTCAACCTCACGGTCTCTTCGCTGAACAACCTGGAAAACGGCGCCTTCGACAAGCTGCCTGGACACACCTTCGCCCGTGGTTACATCCGCGCCTACGCCAAGCTGATGGACATGGACCAGGCGCCGCTGGTCGAGGCGTTCGACCAGATCACCGGTACCCATGCCCAGGGCAGCGAGGTGCATTCGCTGGGGCGCATCGAAGAGCCGGTACGCCTGTCGCATAACATCCTGCGCGTGGTCAGCCTGCTGCTGCTGGTGGCGGTGGTCGGCGGTGGCTTCTTCTGGTGGCAGGACCAGAGCAGCCTGCGGGGCAAGGATCTGGCCAAGATCGCCCTGGAGCACGTCGAGGTCGAGAGCGCCGACGGCACCACCCAGATTCATCCGCTCGACGAGCCGGAAGACCAGGCCGTGAGCGAAGGCCAGCAGTCCGAAGGCCAGGCCCTGCCGCTGGAGCCGAGCGGTACCGAGCAGGCACCGGTCGCCGAAGCCGAGACGCCAGTTGCCAGCGCCGCGCCGACGCCGACCGCTTCCGCGCCAGTGGCAGCGGTTGTCGCGCCAGCCACTCCCGCTGTGGTCACGCCCGCCGCGCCTGTTGCCGCTGCGCCAGCCGCACCTGTCGTATCGACCGCTCCGGTCGCACCGGCTGCGCCCGCTGAAGCCGCACCGGCTCCGGCCGGCAGCGCCAAGGTCCACATCCAATTCACCGCCGATTGCTGGACCCAGGTCACCGATGGCAACGGCAAGGTGCTGTTCAGCGCGATCAAGCGCAAGGGCGACAACCTGGAACTGACCGGCAAGCCACCGTTCGCGGTACGCCTGGGCTTCGCCCGTGGCGCCCAGGTGAGCTACAACGGCCAGGCGGTCGATGTCGCCCCGTTCACCAGTGGCGAAACCGCTCGCCTGAAGTTGGGACAGTAAGTCATGCACGGCGAATCTCCGATCAAACGTCGCGAATCCCGCAAAATCTGGGTCGGCAATGTGCCGGTGGGTGGCGATGCGCCCATCGCGGTGCAGAGCATGACCAACACCGACACCAACGATGTCGCCGCCACCGTGGCGCAGATCCAGCGTCTGGTCGACGCAGGCGTGGACATCGTGCGCGTCTCGGTGCCGGACATGGACGCCGCCGAGGCCTTCGGCAAGATCAAGCAGCTGGTCAGCGTGCCGCTGGTCGCCGACATCCACTTCGACTACAAGATCGCCCTGCGCGTGGCCGAGCTTGGCGTCGACTGCCTGCGCATCAACCCGGGCAACATCGGCCGTGAAGACCGTGTGCGCGCCGTGGTCGATGCCGCCCGCGACCGTGGCATCCCGATCCGCATCGGCGTCAACGCCGGCTCCCTGGAAAAGGACCTGCAGAAGAAGTACGGCGAGCCGACGCCGGCGGCGCTGGTCGAGTCGGCCATGCGTCACGTCGAGCATCTGGACCGTCTGGACTTCCAGGACTTCAAGGTCAGCGTCAAGGCCTCCGACGTGTTCATGGCCGTCGAAGCCTACCGCCTGCTGGCCAAGCAGATCATCCAGCCGCTGCACCTGGGTATCACCGAAGCCGGTGGCCTGCGCTCGGGGACGGTGAAATCCGCCGTCGGCCTAGGTATGCTGCTGGCCGAAGGCATCGGTGACACCATCCGCATTTCCCTGGCCGCCGATCCGGTCGAGGAAGTGAAGGTCGGCTACGACATCCTCAAGTCGCTGCACCTGCGCTCGCGTGGCATCAACTTCATCGCCTGCCCGAGCTGCTCGCGGCAGAACTTCGATGTGGTCAAGACCATGAACGAGCTGGAAGGGCGCCTGGAAGACCTGCTGGTACCGCTGGACGTGGCGGTGATCGGCTGCGTGGTCAACGGCCCGGGTGAAGCCAAGGAATCGCACGTGGGCCTGACCGGCGGCACGCCGAACCTGGTCTACATCGATGGCAAGCCATCGCAGAAGCTGAACAACGAAAACCTGGTGGACGAGCTGGAAAAGCTCATTCGCCAGAAAGCGGCCGAAAAGGCCGAGGCCGACGCGGCGCTGATCGCCCGCGGCTGAGCACAGATTCGTAAGGACTATTCGTGAGCAAATCGCTGCAAGCCATCCGTGGCATGAACGACATCCTGCCCGACCAGTCGCCGCTGTGGCGCTACTTCGAGGGCACCGTGGCCGGCTTGCTGGACAGCTACGGCTATAGCCAGATCCGCACGCCGATCGTCGAGTTCACCGAGCTGTTCAAGCGCTCCATCGGTGAAGTCACCGATATCGTCGAAAAAGAGATGTACACCTTCGAGGACCGCAACGGTGATTCGCTCACCCTGCGTCCCGAAGGCACCGCCGCCTGCGTGCGCGCCGTGCTCGAGCATGGCATCACCGGCAACGGGCAGGTGCAGAAGCTCTGGTACATCGGCCAGATGTTCCGCCACGAACGTCCGCAGAAAGGCCGCTACCGCCAGTTCCACCAGATCGGCGTGGAGGTGTTCAACCTCGACGGCCCGGACGTCGACGCCGAGCTGATCATGCTCACCTGGCGCCTGTGGAGCCTGCTGGGTATCCAGGACGCGGTCGAGCTGCAGCTCAACAGCCTGGGCACCAGCGAAGCCCGCGCGCGTTATCGCGACGCGCTGGTCGAGTATCTCTCGGCCCGCCTCGAGCAACTGGACGAGGACAGCCAGCGCCGTCTGAAGAGCAACCCGCTGCGTATCCTCGACAGCAAGGACCAGAATACCCAGGCGGTGCTGGTCGGTGCGCCGAAGCTGGAAGACTACCTGGACGAAGAATCCCGCGTGCACTTCGAGGGCCTCAAGGCTCGCCTGGACGCCGCCGGCATTCCGTTCGTGATCAACACCAAGCTGGTGCGTGGCCTCGATTACTACAGCAAGACCGTGTTCGAGTGGGTTACCGACAAGCTCGGCGCCCAGGGCACCGTCTGCGCGGGTGGCCGCTATGACGGCCTGGTCGAGCAGATGGGCGGCAAGCCGACCCCGGGCGTCGGTTTCGCCATGGGCATCGAGCGCCTGATCCTGCTGCTGGAGACCCTGGGCAAGGTGCCCGAGTCGATCAGCCGCACCGTCGACGTCTACCTGTGCGCCTTCGGCGACGCGGCGGAGCTGGCCGGCCTGCGCCTGAGCGAGCGCCTGCGCGATCGCCTGCCGGGCCTGCGCCTGGCGGTCAATGCCGGTGGCGGCAGCTTCAAGAGCCAGTTCAAGAAGGCCGACAAGAGTGGCGCGCTGTTCGCCCTGATCCTCGGCGACGACGAGCTGGCCAAGCAAGAGATCGGCTTCAAGCCCCTGCGTGGCCAGGGCGAACAACAGAACATTGCCTGGGATGCTCTTGCCGAGCACCTGGAAACCGCGATCGCCCAGGCGTGACGCGGTCCGACAACGAATAGGCGAATAGGAGTATTGGGGTGTCGAGTACCGATGATGAGAGCCTGGCAGCGGCCAAGGACTGGTGGAACCGCAACGGCAAGCCGCTGCTGACCGGCGCCCTGCTGGCCGGCGTGGTGGTGTTGGGCTGGCAGACCTGGCACAAGTACCAGGCCAACCAGTCGCAAGGCGCCTCGGCGCTGTACCAGGCGCTGCTGGAAACCTCGCTGACGCCAGACGGCAAGCCGGACGCGACCAAGGTCGCCGAGCTGTCCGGCAAGCTCAAGAGCGAGTTCGGCGGCACCGCCTACGCCCAGTACGGCAGCCTGTTCGTGGCCAAGGTCGCGGTCGAGAGCGGCAAGCTGGACGATGCGGTCAGCGAGCTGAAGAACGTGATGGACAAGCCGGCCGACGCCACCCTCGGTGAGATCTCGCGCCAGCGCCTGGCCCGCGTGCTCGCCGCCCAGGACAAGGCCGAGGACGCGCTCAAGCTGCTCGACGGTGACACCGACAAGGCGTTCCTGGCCAGCCGCGAAGAACTCAAGGGCGACCTGCTGGTACAGCTGGGCCGCGCCGACGACGCGCACAGCGCCTACGAAAAAGCCAAGGCCGCGCTGTCCGACGACGCCGCGATCGGTGGCCTGCAACTGAAGCTGGATGACCTGGCCAAAGGGGACGCCTGAAGTGAAGGGTTGGAAACAAGCAGCAGTGCTCACCCTCGCCGTGCTGGCGGCGGGTTGCAGCAGCAACAGCAAGAAGGAACTGCCTCCGGCCGAGCTGACCAAGTTCACCGAGGAAGTGGTGCTGAAGAAGCAGTGGAGCCGTTCGATCGGTGACGGCCAGGGCGAGACCTACAACACCCTGGTGCCGGCCATCGAAAACGACCGTATCTACGCCGCCGATGTCAACGGCAAGGTCTTCTCCCTCGATCGCCTCACCGGCGACGTGGTGTGGAAGAAAGATCTCGAGCTGCCGGTTTCCGGCGCCGTGGGCGTGGGCTACGGCCTGGTCATGCTGGGGACCCTCAAGGGCGAAGTCATCGCGCTGGACTCCAGCACTGGTGAAGAGCGCTGGCGTTCCCGCGTCACCAGCGAAGTGCTGGCGCCGCCGGCCAACAACGGTGATGTGGTCGTTGTGCAGACTCAGGATGACCGCCTGATCGGCCTAGACGCCGCCACCGGCGACCGTCGCTGGATCTACGAGAACAGCCCGGCCGTGCTGACCCTTCGCGGTACCGGCGCGCCGGTGGTGACCAACCGCCTGGCGGTGGCCGGCCTGTCCACCGGCAAGGTGGTTGCGGTGGACATCAGCAACGGTGTGCCGGTGTGGGAGAGCCGCGTGGCCATCCCGCAGGGCCGTTCCGAACTGGATCGCGTGGTGGATATCGACGGTGGCCTGCTGCTGTCCGGTGGCACCCTCTACGTCAGCACCTACCAGGGCCGCGTCGCCGGCCTGGACCTGGAAAGCGGCCGCGTGCTGTGGCAGCGCGATGCCTCCAGCTACGTGGGTGTCGCCCAGGGCTTCGGCAACGTCTATGTGAGCGAAGCGTCGGGTACCGTGCAAAGCGTCGACGAGCGTTCTTCCAGCGCGCTGTGGAGCAACGACTCGATGGCCCGCCGTCAGCTGTCGGCGCCGGAGGTGTTCTCCAGCTACGTGGCGGTGGGTGATTTCGAGGGTTACCTGCACCTGCTCAGCCAGGTTGATGGCCGCTTCGTCGGCCGTGAGCGTATCGACAGCGATGGCCTGCGTGCCCGGCCGCTTGTGGTCGGCAACACCATCTACGTCTTTGGCAACAGCGGCAAGCTCGAGGCACTGACCATCCGCTGAGGCTAAGCTTGGGGCTCTGACCGGCCCCGGGCAGCGGCGCATGACGCGCCGCCCGAATACCGGCCGCTGCCTTGCAGCGGCCTTTGCATTTTCAAGAATTCAAGAGTGGAGAGCCGCATGGTTCCCGTAATCGCCCTGGTGGGCCGGCCGAACGTCGGTAAATCCACCATGTTCAACCGCCTGACCAAGACCCGCGACGCTATCGTCGGCGACCTGTCGGGCCTGACCCGTGATCGCCAGTACGGCGATGCCAGCTGGCAGGGTCGTTCCTACATCCTGATCGACACCGGTGGTATCACCGGTGACGAAGTGGGCATGGACGAGAAGATGGCCGAGCAGTCGCTGATGGCCATCGAAGAAGCCGACTACGTACTGTTCCTGGTCGATGCCCGTGCCGGCATGACCGCCGCCGACCAGATGATCGCCGATCACCTGCGCAAGCGGAACAAAGAGGCGATCCTGGTCGCCAACAAGATCGACAACATCGACCCCGATATCGCCCGCGCCGAGTTCTCGCCGCTGGGCATGGGCAACGCCATCCCGGTGGCGGGCTCCCAGGGCCGCGGTATCAATGCCCTGATGGAGTCGCTGCTCGGCCACATTCCCCGTGACCCCGAGGAAGAAGCCCTCGACGAGGATGTCGCCGAAGGCGAGGAAGCCACGCGCATCCCTGGCCCAAGCGAGAAAGATGGCATCAAGATCGCCATCATCGGCCGCCCCAACGTCGGCAAGTCGACCTTGGTCAACCGCATGCTCGGTGAAGAGCGCGTGGTGGTGTACGACCAGCCGGGCACCACCCGCGACAGTATCTACATCCCGTTCGAACGCGATGGCGAGAAGTACACCTTCATCGACACTGCCGGCGTGCGCAAGCGCGGCAAGATCCACGAGGAAGTCGAGAAGTTCTCGGTGGTGAAGACGCTGCAGGCGATCAAGGACGCCAACGTGGTGATCTTCGTCATGGACGCCCGCGAAGGCGTGGTCGACCACGACCTCAACCTGCTGGGCTTCGCCCTGGACGCCGGTCGCGCCGTGGTCATCGCCCTGAACAAGTGGGACGGCATGGAGTCGGGCGAGCGCGACTACGTGAAGACCGAGCTGGAGCGCCGGCTGTTCTTCGTCGACTTCGCCGACATCCACTTCATCTCGGCGCTGCACGGCACCGGCGTGGGCCACCTGTACAAGTCGGTGCAGGCCGCGTTCAAGTCGGCGGTCACCCGCTGGCCGACCAGCCGCCTGACGCAGATTCTCGAAGACGCCATCAGCGTGCACCAGCCACCGCTGGTCAACGGTCGCCGGATCAAGCTGCGCTATGCCCACCTCGGTGGTGCCAACCCGCCGCTGATCGTGATCCACGGCAACCAGACCGACAAGATCCCCAACTCTTACTCGCGCTACCTGGAGAACACCTACCGCCGGGTGCTCAAGCTGGTCGGCACGCCGATCCGCATCGAGTACAAGGGCGGTGACAACCCGTTCGAGGGCAAGAAGAACACCCTCACCGACCGCCAGGTCAACAAGAAGCGCCGCCTGATGTCGCACCACAAGAAGGCCGAGAAGAAGCGTCGCGACAAGCGCTAGTATCCGCTTGGCGTGCGCCTGTTCAGGCCATGCGAAACCCCTGTAGGAGCGGCTTTGCGTCGCGAAAGGGCTGCAAAGCAGCCCCGGCTATCTTGCAGTCCTGCTGAACCCTGGGGCTGCTGCGCAGCCCTTTCGCGACACAAGGCCGCTCCTACACGGACACGCGTAAACCCTGATCTCTCTCTACGCGTTGACCCACCGCAATCCCCCTATTGTTTCAACCTTTTTCCTGACTGCTTGATCCGCTATGCTCGGACCCAATCCCGTGCCGGACAAACCCCAGGAAAGAGGGCTCCATGATCCGCAGCAAACTGCCGAACGTCGGCACGACCATCTTCACCACCATGTCGCAACTGGCCATGCAGACCGGTGCGCTCAACCTCTCTCAGGGCTTCCCGGACTTCAACGGCCCCCAGGCCTTGCTCGATGCCGTCGGTCGCCATGTGGCCGCCGGGCACAACCAGTATTCGCCCATGACCGGCCTGCCGGCGCTGCGCCAGCAGGTGGCGGCGAAGATTGCACGGTTGTACGGCGCGAACGTCGATGCCGACCAGGAAGTGACCATCACCCCTGGTGCCACCGAGGCGATCTTCTGCGCCATCCAGGCGGTCATCCATGCCGGCGACGAGGTGATTGTCTTTGACCCTAGCTACGACAGCTACGAGCCGTCCGTGGAACTGGCCGGCGGGCGCTGCGTGCATGTGCCGCTGGCCGACGGCAGTTTCAGCATCGATTGGCAGAAGTTCAGTGATGCTCTAAGCCCGCGCACGCGCATGGTCATCCTCAACTCGCCGCACAACCCCAGCGGCGCGCTGATCAGCCGCGACGATCTGGACCAACTGGCCAGGCTGATCGGTGATAGGGATATCTATCTGGTCAGCGACGAAGTCTACGAACACCTGATCTACGACGGCGTGCGCCACGCCAGCGTGCTGGCTCACCCGCAACTCTACGCACGGGCGTTCGTCGTCAGCTCGTTCGGCAAGACCTATCACGTCACTGGCTGGAAGACCGGCTACGTGGTCGCCCCGCCGGCGCTCAGCGCGGAACTGCGCAAGGTGCACCAGTACGTCAACTTCTGCGGTGTGACGCCGCTGCAGTGCGCGCTCGCCGATTTCATGGCCGAGCATCCCGAGCATGTCGACCAGCTGCCGGGCTTCTACCAGGCCAAGCGCGACCTGTTCTGCGACCTGCTGCAGGCTTCGCGTTTCACCTTCACCCGCACGCCGGGCACCTATTTCCAACTGGTGGACTATTCGCAGATCCGGCCCGACCTGAACGATGTCGACATGGCCCTGTGGCTGACCCGTGAGCATGGCGTGGCCAGCATCCCGGTGTCGGTGTTCTACCAGCAACCCATCCCCGAGCAACGCCTGGTGCGCCTGTGCTTTGCCAAACGCGAGGAGACGCTGCGCCAGGCAGCGGAGAAACTATGCGCGATCTGAGTCAACTGCCGAACCTGAAAATCGCCCTGGTGCAGACCACCCTGGCCTGGCACGACCGCGAGGCCAACTACGCGCACTTCGAGGAGCTGATCGGCCAGGCCGGCGAGGTGGACCTGGTGATCCTGCCGGAGATGTTCACCACCGGTTTCTCGATGGAGTCCGAGCGCCTGGCCGAGCCGGAAAACGGCCCGACCTACAAATGGCTCAAGGCCCAGGCGAAGAAGGCCAATGCGGTGATCACCGGCAGCGTGATCATCCAGGCCGCCGACGGCAGCCACCGCAACCGCCTGCTGTGGGCGCGGCCCGACGGCGAGATCCTGCACTACGACAAGCGCCACCTGTTCCGCATGGCCGGCGAGCACAAGCACTACACCCCCGGCGAGCGCCAGGTGCAGTTCGAGCTCAAGGGCTGGCGCATTCGCCCGTTGATCTGCTACGACCTGCGCTTTCCGGTATGGAGCCGCGATGCCCAGGACACCGACCTTTTGCTGTACACCGCCAACTGGCCGGCGGCGCGGCGCCTGCACTGGAACCGGCTGCTGCCGGCGCGAGGCATCGAGAACCTGTGCTTCGTGGCGGCGGTGAACCGGGTGGGCACCGATGGCAAGGGCTTCGCCTATTCCGGCGACAGCCAGGTGCTGGATTTCCAGGGCGAGAGCCTGCTGAGCGCCGGGGAGGCCGACGGGGTGTTCACCGTGGTGCTGCGGGCGGCGGAGCTGGCGGCGTATCGGGCGCGGTTCCCGGCGAACCTGGATGCCGATACCTTCGAATTGCACTGATCATCGGTG
The DNA here is from genome assembly GCF_054788395.1 of Pseudomonas sp. microsymbiont 2. Taxonomy (NCBI): domain Bacteria; kingdom Pseudomonadati; phylum Pseudomonadota; class Gammaproteobacteria; order Pseudomonadales; family Pseudomonadaceae; genus Pseudomonas; species Pseudomonas sp. microsymbiont 2. Next base: position 4,794,411 of record NZ_CM139112.1, on the reverse strand, counting down.
TCGCCTTCTTCGCGGGTAAACCCGCTCCCACAGGGTTTCGCGGATCCTGTGGGAGCGGGTTTACCCGCGAAGAAGGCCACGCTGTTGCGTGATCAGTAGACGTCTCGCCGGTACCGCCCATCCTCGATCAGTTGCTGCACTGCTGATTCACCCAGGATCCCCTGCAGTGCCGCATCCACCCCCGCGGCCATGCCTTGCAGGCTACCGCAGACATACACGCAGGCGCCGTCATCGACCCAGCGCTTGAGCTCGGCGGCCTGCTGCAACAGCACGTCCTGCACATAGATCTTCTCCGCCTGGTCCCGCGAGAAAGCCAGGTCCAGCCTTTGCAGATCGCCGCTTTGCACCCAGCCTTGCAGCTCCTCGCCGCACAGCAGGTCGCAGGCCCGGTTGCGCTCGCCGAATAGCAGCCAGTTACGTTGCTCGCCCCCGGCAATACGGGCTTTGAGCAGGCTGCGCAGGCCGGCCAGGCCGGTGCCATTGCCGATCAGTACCATGGGCGCCGACTCGGCGGGCAGGTGGAAACCGCTGTTGCGACGCAGGCGTGCGCTGACGCTGCCTCCGTGCGGCAGGTACTCGGTCAGCCAGCCGGAGCCCAGGCCCAAGCTGCCATCGGCATGGCGCTCCTGGCGTACGATCAGTTCCAGCACGCCATCGCTGGCGATCGAGGCGATCGAGTATTCGCGGGCGCTCAGCGGGATCAGGGCATCGACCAGTGCTTGGGCGTGCAGGCCGATCAGGTGTTCGCGGCTGCTGGGCAGTTGGCGGCTGGCCAGGGCCTGCGCCAGGGTTTCCGGCAGGCCGTCGAGCTGTACCGGGCTGTGTGGATCGAGGCCCAGGCCCGCCAGAAGGGCATCGACACGGGGTTGGCCGTTACGCGGCAGGATCTCGATCAGGTCGCCGGCTTCCCAGGTCGCGGGCGTTTCCGCCTGCAGGCCCAGCAGATACACAGGCGCACCCTGGCTGCCTGGGTTGATCACTTCGCGGCGTGACAGGCGCCAGTTGCCGAAGCTTGGCGGCTGCCAGGCGGCGACCGGACGGGCGCCGGTCAATTGCGCGAGCTCCTGCTGCCACAGCTGCAAGGCGACGGGATCGGCATTGTCCACCTCGACCGGGCTGAAGGCGCTGGTGGCACCGCGCTCGGCGAGCCAGGCTTGCAAGCGTCGGGCGAAGCCGCAGAAATGCGGATACTGGCGGTCGCCCAGGGCGAGCAGGGCATAGTCCAGGTGTTGCAGCGCCCAGGGCTGGCCGAGCACCTTGCGCTCGAAGCCGCGGGCGCTGTCCGGGGCCTCGCCGTCGCCGAAGGTACTGACCACGAACAACGCGCGATTGGCCTGGCGCAGTTCGGATTCGCCCAGTTCGGCCAGCGGGCGCACCTGCACGGGCAAGCCGGCGGCCTGCAACTGTCCGGCGCTTTGCCAGGCCAGTTGTTCGGCAAAGCCGCTCTGGCTGGCGAAGCCGATCAGCCAGCTGTCGCCGTCGTTGGTGGCGGCCACCGCGCCACGGGCGGCGCGGACCTGGCGCTGCTTGCGCCGGCGGTCGAGGTACAGCAGCCAGCCGGTGATGAAGAACAGCGGCATGGTCAGGCTGGCGAGGGTGACGATGATGCGTCCCGGCAGGCCGAAGTAGCTGCCCACGTGCAGGGCATAGACGCTCTGCAGCAACTGGGCCTTGAACGACTTGTCGGTGTAGCGCTCGTGACGCTTGACCTGGCCGGTGGCCGGGTCGAGGGTGAGGGTGTTCAGGGCGCGCTCGTGATCGGCGCCCTGCAGCAGGTAGAACAAGGTCGCCGGTTGCCCGCCGACCGGCGGCAGGCGCAGGTTGTAGGTGGACAGGCCGGGGCCTGCGGTGGCCTTGAGATTGGTCCAGATGGCATCGTAATCGACAACAAGAGGCGGGGCGTTCTTGTCCACCTTGGGCGGGCCATGGCGACCGCCGCGGCCTTCGCCACGCTTCTGCTCGCCGGCTGCGGGCTGGTCGGCCAGCAGGCGATTGAGGCCTTCGCGGTACCACTCGTAGGACCAGAACAGCCCGGTCAGGGCGAACAGCAGGTAGAACAGCAGGCACCAGGTGCCGAACACCGCGTGCAGGTCCCAGTTGAAGGCACGGCCTGTCTTCGCCCAGTCCAGGGTCAGCCAGGTCCGCCAGTTCAGTGCCTTGCGCGGCCAGCGCAGGTACAGGCCGGACAGGCAGAAGAAGATCAGCATCAGGGTGCAGGCGCCGGTGATTTGCCGGCCGGTGTCGCCCATGGCCAGGAACCGGTGCAGGTTGAGCATGAGGTTGAAGAAGCCGAGGCCGGCGACATCGCCCTTGAGTTCGCCCGTGTACGGGTCGGCGTAGCGCAGCGCGCCACGTCGCTCGCCGGGGGCGGGGGTGAAGAAGATCCGTGCGGCGTTGCCCTCACGGGTATCGACCCAGAGCATCGAGACCTTGTCGCCTTGCGCGGCCTCGACCCGGCGCACCAGCTCGGCCGGCGGCAGCACGCCCTGCTGGCGTACCTCGACCTTGAGCACTTCGGCGTTGAACGCGCGCAGCAGCTCTTCCTGGAACGACCAGATCGCGCCGGTAACGCCCATCAGCGCCAGCACCAGGCCGGCGGTGATGCCAAAGAACCAGTGCAATTGGAACAGCGTCTTCTTCACCACATCGATCACCTTGTATTGCCGCCAGGAACTGCGCGGCGTGCATTATGCCTTGGTACGCAAACGCCCCGTTCACGGGAATGAACGGGGCGGGGTGTCCTGGGCCGGCCTCTTCGCGGGCAAGCCCGCTCCCACAGGTACAGCACTGACCTTCAGTGCGGTGGCGAACCTGTGGGAGCGGGTTTAGCCGCGAAGAGGCCAGTGCAGGCGCCGCTTACATCAGAAGTGCACGCTGGTGGTCAGCAACGCCGTGCGTCCCGCCGCCTGGTTGGCGAAATGGGTGGAGTACGCCTTGTCGTAGTAGACCTCGTTGGTGAGGTTCTGCACGTTCAGCTGCAGGTCGATGTTCTTGGTCAGCTTGTAGGCGGCCATCGCGTCGTAGCGGACATAGCTGTCGACCATCGTGGTGTTGGCCACGCTGCCGTAGACGTCATCGACATAGAAGGCGCCGCCACCGACGGTCAGCTTCGGCGTCAGCTGGTAGGTGGTCCACAGGCTGGCGCTGTTGTTCGGCGTGTTGGGCAACTGGTTGCCATCGTTCGCCTTGCCCAGCGTGCCACCGTCGATCTGGCGCGCCTGCATGTAGGTGTAGCCGGCGAATACCTGCCACTTGTCGGTCAGCTTGCCGCTGGCCGACAGCTCGATGCCTTGCACGCGGGTTTCACCGACGTTCTCGTAGGTGTTGGTGTTGACCTGGACCCGGGCGTTTTCCTTCTCGGTGCGGAACAGCGCCGCGGCCAGGGACAGGCGCTGGTCGAGCAGGTCCCACTTGGTGCCGATCTCGTAGTTGGTGGTTTCCTCCGGCTCCATGTCACTGTTCAGCAGGTTGCCGGAGCGATCGGTGGTATTGCCCAGCGGGTTGCCTTCGGTACCTTCGCCGAGCATGGCGCCGGGAGGCGTGGCAGAGGTGGCGTAGGACGCATAGATGCTGCCGTTGTCGGTCGGCTTCCACACCAGGCCCAGCTGGCCGGTGATGAACTCGCTGGTGTCCTTGCCCTTGGCCGTTACGCCCTTGCTGCTTACCGCAGTGCTGCCGTCGGCGTTGTAGCCACGGTACTGGGTGTCGAAGTGGTCGTAGCGCAGGCCCATGTTCAGCAGCCACTGGGGCGTCAGCTCCAGGGTGTCGAACACATAGAGCGCGCGGGTCTTGCTGCTGGTCTTGGTGCCGGCGTAGTTGCGCGCGACGGTGCCGACCCAGTCATCGTCCGGGTTCGGGCTGTCCAGCGAGGTGCAGCTACCGCCACTGCCTGGCCCTGTGCAGGTGAGCTTGCTGTTGGGGGAAACGGTGTAGCTCTGGCGGTCGGACTCTTCCTTGGTGAACTCGACGCCAGTGGAGAAGCTGTTCTTCAGTCCGCCCAGGTAGAACTCGCCGAACAGGTCGGTCTGGTTGGTGGTGGTGGCGGTGTTGCCCACACGGGTGTTGGCGCGACGCCAGACGCCGTTGTTGTTGACGTTGCCGGCGCTGTCGTCGGGCTGGGTCAGCACGTAGTCCTGCATGCTGTTGCCGTGGCGCAGGGTGTTCTTGATGGTCAGCGTGTCGGACAGGTCGTGCTCGATGGCGAAGGTCGCGATATCGACACGGGTCTTGCGGAAGTCGCGCCCGGTCAGGCCGTAGAAGTTGTCGCTGTCGCCACCGTCGACCGGCTTGTCCGGGTGGGCCGAGGTCCGTGCGTTGCTGCCTGCCCGTGGCACGCTGTAGGGGATGCCGGAGTCTGGCAGGTCATCGCTTTCCAGGTGGTAGTAGTCGAGGTTGACGCGGGTCGGCGTGCCCAGGCCGAAGGCCAGCGAGGGGGCGATGCCCCAGCGGTCGTAGTTGACCTTGTCGCGGCCGGCGACGTTGCTCTCGTGGGTCATCAGGTTGAGGCGGCCGGCGACGCTGTCGCTGAACTGGTAGTTGCCGTCGAAGGTGTAGCGCTGGGTCTGGTCGCTGCCCCAGGTCCAGGCGCCGTCCAGCGAGTTGCCCAGGTGCGCGCGCTTGCTCACCAGGTTGATGGTGCCGCCCGCCGCGCCGCGGCCACCGATGGCCGAGTTCGGCCCCTTGGCCACCTCGATCGACTCGACGGCGAAGATCTCGCGGGTCTGCGCGCCGGTATCGCGCACGCCGTCCAGATAGGTATCGCCCTGGGCGTCGAAGCCGCGAATGAACGGGCGGTCGCCTTGCGGGTTGCCGCCTTCGCCGGCACCGAAGGTGATGCCGGGTACGGTACGCAGGGCATCCTGCAGGGACATCGCGTTGGTGTCCTTGATGACTTGCTGCGGGATCACGGTGATCGATCGTGGGGTGTCCACCAGTGGCGCGGTGTATTTCGGCGACGAGGCTTTGTCGACCTTGTACTCGGTGCTCGCCTGCTCGGCCTTGCCGTTGACGCTGGTGGCGTCGAGGGTGATGGCGCTGTTGGCGGCAGGATCGGCGGCGTAGGCGGAAGTGGCGGTGATCGCCATGCCGATGGCGGAGGCGAGCAGACGCGGTGAACTCACAGCAGATGGCACGTGACGCATGGTTATGGACCTTCCCCAAGGTGTGAAGGCCGCGGAGCATAATGTAAGTGATTGTAACGAACAATTGAGAAGCGTTACCATTCGCTAAAAATTTACATTCTTTACAATTTTTCCTTACGGATTTTCCGGACTCATGCGTCTCGCCCCCTTCATGGGGGCTTGTGGTGAGTAAAAGGGAATCAATATCATTGTCGCCCAACTCCGCACCAGGTGCCGCCGTCATGCTGCTTCATATCCCCGGTCTGTTCGACGCCGATGAAATCTCGCGCATCCGCCAGGCCCTGGAGCAGGCCGACTGGGCTGACGGCAAGATCACGGCCGGGTATCAGTCGGCCAAGGCCAAGCACAACCTGCAACTGCCCGAGGGCCATGTGCTGGCCAAGGAGATCGGCAACGCGCTGATCGAGCGGCTGTGGCGCAACCCGCTGTTCATGTCGGCGGCCCTGCCGCACAAGGTGTTTCCACCGCTGGTCAACTGTTACCGCGAAGGGGGCAATTTCGATTTCCACATCGACAATGCCCTGCGCCAGCCCAAGGGCAGCCCGGAACGCATACGCACCGACCTGTCCTCGACCCTGTTCCTGAGCGAGCCGGACAGCTACGACGGCGGCGAGCTGGTGATCCAGGACACCTTTGGCGAGCGGCAGGTGAAGCTGGCGGCCGGTGATATGGTGCTGTACCCAGGCACCAGCCTGCACAAGGTCAACCCGGTGACCCGGGGCGCGCGTTATGCGGCGTTCTTCTGGACCCAGAGCCTGGTGCGCGAGGACAGCCAGCGTACCTTGCTGTTCGAGATGGACAACGCCATCCGCCAGCTGACCGCCGATGTGCCGGAGCATCCGTCGCTGCTGCAGCTGACCGGCACCTACCACAACTTGTTGCGCCGCTGGGCCGAGGTCTGAGCCATGGTCTATCAGGTACGTCGCGAGGATGATGTGGACGTCGCCGGGCTGCGAGCGATGCTCGAGCACAGTCCGGGCCAGGCCGCGCAGGCGATCCTGGCGGCGGCGGGACAAGGGGTGGTCGAAGCGCAGTTGCTGCTCGGGCAGATCCTGCTCGATGGGCGCGGTATTGAAGAGGATGCTGGCGTGGCCCGCCGCTGGTTCGCCATCGCCGCCCAGGGTGGCAGCGCCATGGCGCACAACATGCTCGGTCGTTGCCTGGAGCACGGCTGGGGAGGCGAGATGGATCTCGCGCAGGCGGCCATTCACTATGCCCGTGCGGCCGACGCCGGCCTGGACTGGGGGATGTACAACCTGGCCAACCTGCTGGCCACCGGGCGCGGGGTGCCGGCCGACCAGGCCCAGGCGTTGATGTGCTACGAGAAAGCCGCGCAACTGGGGCATGCCAAGTCGATGAACCTGTACGGGCGTTACCTGGAGCAGGGTATTGCTACTGTGCCGAGTCCTGCTCGGGCCGTGCGCTGGTATCGGCGTTCGGCCGAGGCAGGGGATTTTCGCGGGATGTTCAGCCTGGCGTTGGTGCTGGTCGAGCGCGGGGAAGTCGGGGAGGCCGGGCCTTGGCTGGAGCGGGCCAGGGTCGAGGGCAACCTTAACTTCCTGCGCAGTGCGCTGGTGACGTTGCAGGGGGCGGGGCCGGTGCTGATGGCCCATGCGGCGCGCTATGCCGAGGAGATCGAACTAAGGCCGGCGCCACCCCTGTAGGAGCGGCCTTGTGTCGCGAAAGGGCCGCATCGCGGCCCCAGGTTTTCAGCGTTGACGCATCAATCGCCGGGGCCGCTGCGCGGCCCTTTCGCGACACAAGGCCGCTCCTACAGGGGGCGAGGTGGTGTGCTAGCCAGCAAATGAAAACGGGGCCTTGCGGCCCCGTTGTGCATTACAGGTAGTAGGCTTTCAACGGCGGGAAACCGTTGAATTCCACCGCGCTGTAGCTGGTGGTGTAGGCCCCGGTGGACAGCCAGTACAGACGGTCACCGATCGCCAGGTTCAGCGGCAGGCCGTACTTGTAGTGTTCGTACATGATGTCGGCGCTGTCGCAGGTCGGGCCGGCGATCACCACTTCCTCGGTCTCGCCTTTCTTCTCGGTCCAGATCGGGAACTTGATCGACTCGTCCATGGTTTCGATCAGGCCGGAGAATTTGCCCACGTCGGTGTAGATCCAGCGCTCGACCGCGGTGCGCGACTTGCGTGCCACCAGCACCACTTCACTGACCAGGATGCCGGCGTTGGCGATCAGCGAACGGCCGGGTTCGAGGATGATTTCCGGCAGGTCGTCGCCGAAGTCTTCCTTGAGGAAGCGGATGATCTCTTCGGCGTAGGTTTCCAGGCTGTTGGTGCGGGTGATGTAGTTGGCCGGGAAGCCGCCGCCCATGTTGATCAGCTTCAGTTCGATGCCGTCTTCTTCCTTCAGGCGCTCGAAGATCACCTTGACCTTGGCGATGGCGGCGTCCCACACGCTGATGTCGCGCTGTTGCGAGCCGACGTGGAAGGAAATGCCGTAGGGCACCAGGCCCAGGTCGCGGGCGAGGATCAACAGGTCCATGGCCATGTCGGTCTGGCAGCCGAACTTGCGCGACAGCGGCCAGTCAGCGGTGGTGGAGCCTTCGGTGAGGATGCGCACGTAGACTTTCGAGCCCGGCGCGGCCTTGGCGATGTTGCGCAGGTCGGCTTCGGAGTCGGTGGCGTACAGACGCACGCCTTTCTCGTAGAAGTAGCGGATGTCCTTGGACTTCTTGATGGTGTTGCCGTAGCTGATGCGGTCGGCGCCGACGCCACGGCCCATGACCTTGTCCAACTCGTAGATCGAGGCGATGTCGAAGCTCGAGCCTTTTTCCTTGAGCAGGTCGATGATCTCGACCGCCGGGTTGGCCTTGACCGCGTAGTAGACCTTGGCGAATTCGAATCCGGCGCGCAGGTCGTCGTAGGCCTGGCTGATCATCTGGGTATCGATGAGTACGAACGGGGTTTCCTGCTTGTCGGCGAACGCCTTCATTTTCTGGAAGGTGTCGCGTGCGAAATAGTCTTCGACCTGGATCGACATGCTCAAGGGCTCCATGGGCAAACTGAAAAGATAAGTGGCTGCAAACTGAACGCCCTCCGTATCCCCACTTTGGTTCGCCTACTTCCCAAGGCATGTCGCCGAAAGCAAAAAGGTCAACCGTGCCGGTGAAGCGGCGGCGGGTGACCTTGCTGTCTCGTCGTCAGTACTTGAGCCGGATGGATCGTTTCCAGCATGGACGTTCGGCGCGCACTTTAGGACGTGAAAACCGCAAGATCAACAGGCAGGTCCGGGGTGTTCGTCGTGTATCGACGCCCCACCGTCGCAATAACCGACCGATGTGTGGCGTGGATGTTCCGGAAAAGGCCACAAGCGTTAAAAATTGTGGAATAGGTGGCGATCTGGTCGCGAACGGCTGATAGCTGGGTTCTTTGCATGTTGGCTGGGTTTCGCCGCGAAAGAGCCGAAGAATCGGCAGAAGACCGTTTGTCGGGGCTGTGTGGCTAACGGGGTTTTTCCGGAGGGTGTTCATATTTATGGCCACGGCACGACGCCCGTCATTTTTTTCGAAATCGCCATAAATTTTTTGTTACCGACACCGGAAACCACCCTTGGTCGGCTCAAGGCAGGGCCAATTGCCGTCATTGATGAGAAACATTACTATTCGCGACCTCATCTGCCTCCCTGACGACCCCGAACGTGTCCGGACACAAAGGCTTTCTCGACCACTACCATGAGCTGATCGGCACCTGGACGCGCAAGCTGCGCAGTCGTCAGCAGGCCGAGGACCTCACCCATGATGCCTTTGTCCGGGTTCTGGAAAACCCGAACGAACAGGTCGAGCAGCCGCGTGCCTACCTGCACCAGACCGCCCGTAACATCGCCGTCGATGGTTTTCGCCGCGAGGACCGTCGCCAGGCACTCGAACTGGAGGTGTTCGCCGACGGCGCCGCCATTGGTTCCGACCCGGAGGCCTACGTGCATGCCCTGGAACTGGCCGACAGCGTCGAGCGGGCGTTGGCCGAGTTGCCGCTCAACTGCCGCCGGGTGTTCATCTGGCAGAAACTCGAGGGCCTGACCCAGGCCGAGATCGCCGAGCGCATGGGTTTGACCAAGAACATGGTCGAAAAGTATATGATCCGCACGCTCCGACATCTGCGTGAGCACCTGGATGTGTCGGCCAGATGAGTCAGGAGACCCCATTGATCAGACAGCACGCGCCCGACCCCGTGGGCGAGCAGGCGGCCAGTTGGTTCGCCCAGGCCCAGGAGGCGCCGCATGACAGCGCCGTGCAGCAGGGCTTGCAGGCATGGTTGGCGCAGCACCCTCGCCATCGCGAGGAATACCAGCGCCTGGTACAGCTGTGGCGCGCCGCCGATTTCATCCCCCGACAACGCCTCGAAGCGCTGTGCCAGCCCGAGCCGGTGCGCCAGCTTCCACGCCGCCGCCTGCTGCGCCAGGCCTTGGCGGCCGGTGTAGCGGTGGCCGCGCTGGGGCTGGGCTGGGCAGGTTGGCAGTACCAGCAGCTCAACCATCAGGACACGTTGACTACGGCCCTGGGCGAGCGGCGTCAGGTCGAACTGCCGGACGGTTCACGGCTGGAACTCAACAGTGCAACCCAGGTGCAGGTGATGTTCTCTGCGGGGCGTCGCCATGTGCGCCTGGGGGCGGGCGAGGCGATGTTCATCGTCGCCCACGACAGTGGCCGGCCATTCGTGGTGAGCACCGCCCAGGGTGAAGTCACCGTCACCGGCACCCGTTTCGATGTGCGCCAGGAACCGACCAGCACCCGCGTGGCGGTGGAGCAGGGTTCGGTGAAGGTGCAGGGCGCAGCCGAGTCGCTGGCGCTGCTCGGTGCCGGGCAGGGCTCGCATATCGACGCCCAGGGCAAGGTCGCCGCGCCCTATGCAGTCGACGCCAACGCCGTGACCGCCTGGCGCCAGGGCAAGCTGGTGTTCGACAACGCCCCGCTGAGCGAAGTAGTGGCGGAGGTCTCGCGCTACCGCGCCCATCCCCTGCATGTGGCACCCGGCAAGGCCGCCGCGCTGCGCCTGTCGAGCACCTTCAGCACCGACGACCCGGACGCGCTGCTGCGGGCGCTGCCGAGCATCCTGCCGGTGCGGGTGACGACCCGTCCGGACGGCTCCAGCGAAATTGTTCTGAAATAAATTCAGGTTTTTTTCCGTTCGTTCGTCTTCCCCGCCAGCTGCAACTGCCAAGCATTTCCATTTGCATGCGGTTGGCGTTTATCCCGACTCTCAGGACCCCTCGAAGACGTGAACAACAATAAACCCCTTCTCCACCTGCGCCGCCTGGCGCTGGCCCTGGCGGTCAGCGCCGCCGCTGGCAACAGCTACGCCGACAGCATCCAGATCCAGGCCCAGCCACTGGCGGGCGCGCTCAAACAGCTAGGCCAGCAGACCAACCTGCAACTGTTCTTCAGCCCCGAACTGGTGGACGGCAAGCAGGCCCCGGCGGTGTCCGGCAACCTGGCGCCGGAGCAGGCGCTGCAGCAGCTGCTGCAAGGCAGCGGGCTGACCTTCGAGCAATCCGCGGACACCGTGGTGGTCAAGCCGGCTCAACCTGCGGGCACCTTGACCACCGGCAGCCTGGAGCTGGCGCCCACCGATGTGAAAGTGGTCGGTGACTGGCTGGGCGACGCCCAGCAGAGCGTGGTGCAGAACCATCCCGGCGCCCGCACCGTGGTGCGCCGCGAAGCGATGGTGGAAAAGGGCACGATGAACGTGCGCGACGCCCTGCGCGGCATCCCGGGTGTGCAGGTGCAGGACTCCAACGGTACCGGTGGCAGCGACCTGTCGCTGAACGTTGGCGTGCGCGGCCTGACGTCGCGCCTGTCGCCGCGCTCGACCGTGCTGATCGACGGCATTCCGGCGGCCTTTGCCCCCTACGGCCAGCCGCAGTTGTCGATGGCGCCGATTTCCTCGGGCAACCTCGACAGCATCGACGTGGTGCGCGGCGCCGGTTCCGTGCGCTATGGCCCGCAGAACGTCGGCGGGGTGATCAACTTCGTCACCCGGGCGATTCCCGAGAAGGCCACCGGCGAGCTGTCGACCACGCTGGAGACCTCGCGTCATGGTGGCTGGAAACACACCGAGTCGGCCTTCGTCGGTGGCACCGCCGACAACGGTATCGGCGTGGCGCTGCTGTACACCGGCGTGAACGGTGACGGCTACCGCAGCAGCAACAACGACAACGATATCGATGACGTGATGCTCAAGACCCACTGGGCCCCGACCGATGTCGACGAGTTCTGGCTCAACTTTCACTATTACGATGGTCGCGCCGACATGCCCGGTGGCCTGACCCAGGCCCAGTACGACCACGACCCCTTCCAGTCGGTGCGCGACTACGACTACTTCAGCGGTCGGCGCAAGGATGTGTCGTTCAAGTGGCAGCGCCAGATCGACGACGCCACCCAGTTCGAGGTGCTGACCTACTACACCGACAGCTTCCGTGGCAGCGCCATCGCCGCGCGCGACATGAAGACCCTGTCGTCCTACCCGCGCAATTATCACACCTTCGCCATCGAACCACGCCTGTCGCGGATCTTCTTCGTCGGCCCGACCACCCAGGAAGTCAGCGTCGGCTATCGCTACCTGAAGGAGGCCATGCGCGAGCAATCCACGCGCCTGGCGTTGATCGACAACGTGCCGACCGTCACCCCGACCTCCGACGGCCATGTGTTCCAGGACCGCAGCGGCGGCACCGAGGCCAGCGCCTACTACATCGACGACAAGATCGACGTGGGCAACTGGACCATCACCCCCGGCATTCGTTTCGAGCACATCAACACCGACTGGCGCGACCGCCCGGTGATGGACGCCAACTACCGCCCGGTGCCGGAGAAGAACCGCAGTATCACCAGCAACGAGCCGCTGCCGGCGCTGAGCGTGATGTACCACATGTCCGACGCCTGGAAGCTGTTCGCCAACTACGAGACCTCGTTCGGCAGCCTGCAGTATTTCCAGCTTGGCCAGGGTGGCACCGGCAACAGCACGGCCAATGGCCTGGAACCGGAGAAAGCCAAGACCTATGAAGTGGGTACGCGCTACGACAACGGCGGTTTTGCCGGTGAGTTGACCGCGTTCTACATCGACTTCGACGACGAACTGCAGTACATCAGCAACGACGTCGGCTGGACCAACCTGGGGGCGACCAAGCACCAGGGCATCGAAGCCTCGGTGCGCTACGACCTGGCCGGGCTCGACCCGCGCCTGGAAGGTCTGTCGGTCAATGGTGGCTACACCTATACCCGCGCTACCTATGAAGGGGAGATTCCCGGCTTCAAGGGCCGCGACCTGCCGTTCTACTCGCGCCAGGTGGCCACTGCCGGGCTGCGTTACGCCGTCAACCGCTGGACCTGGAACCTGGACGCCTACGCCCAATCCAAGCAGCGCGCGCCGGGGACCGGAATCAATGCCAATGGCAGTTTCAACGGTGACTACATCACCGAGCCGAGTGCCGACGGGCAGTATGGCGACATTCCTGGCTACGTGACCTGGCATGCCCGTGGCGGCTATGACTTCGGGCCGCAGCTGTCGAACCTGAAGCTGGCGGCGGGGGTGAAGAACCTTTTCGACAAGCAGTATTTCACCCGCTCCAGCGACAACAATGCCGGGATCTATGTGGGTGAGCCGCGTACCTTCTATGTGCAGGCCAGCGTAGGGTTCTGATTCGAGATTGCCGGGGCCGCTGTGCGGCCCATCGCGACACAAGGCCGCTCCTACAGGAGATCGCATTCCTCTGTAGGAGCGGCCTTGCCGAGGCGTCGGACCGGTCGGAAAGGGGCGCAAAGCGCCCCCGGCTTTCTATCAGGAGGTCACTGCTTCGGCAGGCGACACGATACTGGTCTTCGCCCCCCGCGAGCGCCCGGAACTCAGGTACGCCGCAATCGATTCCTGCGTCACCTCGCCCAGGAACACCTGCCCGGCATCCAGCACCGGCAACCACGCCCGGTTGAACTCGTACATCCGCGACAGCAGGATGCGCAGGTGCTCGTCATGCGCCGCGGTGGCATTGAACGGCCGCAGGAAATCCCCGCACGTCCCCACCTGGCGGTGCATGTCGCGCCGGCGCACATAGCCGAGCGCCTTGTTCTGCCCATCGGTGACCACCACGTAGCGACGGTCATGCTCGTCCAGCAGTTCCAGCGCATCGCTCACCGGCGTTTCCGGGCTCACCGACGGCGCGTTGTCCGCCGCATCCTCGGCACGTACCAGCAGCAGCCGTTTCAGCGTACTGTCCTGGCCGACGAAGTTGCTGACGAAGTCATCCACCGGATGGGCCAGCAGGGTGTCCGGATGATCCAGCTGCAGCAACTTGCCTGCGCGGAAAATGGCGATCTTGTCGCCCAGCTTGATGGCCTCGTCGATGTCGTGGCTGACCATGATCACGGTCTTGTTCAGCGCGCGCTGCATCTCGAAGAACTCGTTCTGGATCATCTCGCGGTTGATCGGGTCGACCGCGCCGAACGGCTCGTCCATCAGCAGCACCGGGGCCTCGGCGGCCAGGGCGCGGATCACGCCGATGCGCTGTTGCTGGCCACCTGAAAGTTCGCGCGGGTAACGCTGCAGGTACTGCTTGGGTTCGAGCTTGATCATGCTCATCAGCTCGCGGGCCCGGTCGTGGCAACGCTGCTTGTCCCAGCCGAGCAGGCGTGGGACCACGGTGATGTTCTCTTCGATGGTCATGTTGGGGAACAGGCCGATCTGCTGGATCACATAGCCGATGTGGCGGCGCAGGGTGACCTCGTCGAGGCCGCTGGTGTCCTCGCCGTTGATGAACACCTGGCCGGAGGTCGGGGTGATCAGGCGGTTGATCATCTTCAGCGTGGTGCTCTTGCCACAGCCCGAGGGGCCCAGGAACACGCAGATCTCGCCTTCGTTGACGGTGAGGCTGACCGCGTCGACGGCTTTGACGTCCTTGCCGTTGACGTTGAAGGTCTTGCTGAGGTTCTTCAGTTCGATCATGAGCGCAGTCCTTCTGGAGTCAGGGCACGTTGCAGGGTTTGCAGGAGCAGGTCGGCGATGATCGCCAGCAGGCTGACCAGCACGGCGCCGACCAGCAGCATCGACATGTCGCTGCGGCTGATGGAGGTGAGGATGAGCACGCCCAGGCCGCCGGCGCCGATGGTCGCGGCGATGGTCATCACGCCGATGTTCATCACCACGGCGGTGCGCACGCCGGCGAGGATCACCGGCACCGCGATGGGCAGCTCGACCATGCGCAGGCGCTGGCCGAAGGTCATGCCGATGCCGCGCGCGGCCTCACGGATGCCGGGCTCGACGTTGGTCAGGGCCAGGTAGGTGTTGCGCAGGATTGGCAACAGTGAATAGAGGAACACCGCGGTGATCGCCGGCAGCGGGCCGAGGCCCTGGCCGAACTTCGAGTAGAACGGCAGCAGCAGGCCGAACAGGGCGATCGAGGGGATGGTCAGCAGCACGGTGGCGCTGGCCTGCAGGGGCCCGGCGAGGGCCGGGAAACGGGTCATCAGGATGCCCAATGGCACGCCGACGATGATCGCCAGGCCCACGGCGATGCCGACCAGGGTGATGTGCTGCCCGGTCAGTTGCAGGACCTGGGCCCAGTCCAGGTGGGCGAAGGTGTCGAGCAGGCTCATGGCTGTACCTCGCTGTGCGGTGGATGGTCACGCAGGAAGGCTGCGGCGACCACGGTCGGGCTCTGGTGCTCGACGTCGACCTGGGCGTTGAGCCGGCGCATGGTCTGGTCGTCGAGCTGCTCGGCCAGCGGCTTGAGCAGGGTGGCCAGTTGCGGGTGGGCGTCGAGCACCGTCTTGCGCAGCACCGGGGCGGCGGTGTAGTCGGGGAAGTAGTGCCTGTCGTCTTCCAGCAGCTTGAGGTCGAAGGCGCTCAGGCGGCCATCGGTGGTGTAGACCAGGCCGGCGAACACCTGGTTGTTGCGCATGGCGGTGTAGACCAGGCCACCATCCATCTGGCGGATGTTGCGCCGGTCCAGCGGCAGGTCGTACATCTCGCGCAGGCCCACCAGGCCGTCGGGGCGATTGGCGAACTCGGTGTCCAGGGCCACCAGGTGATTGCGGCTGTGTTCGTCACGCAGTACCTGGTTGAGATCGCTGATGGTATTGACCTGCGGGTAGGCTTCGGCGACCTGCTTCGGCAGGCCCAGGGCATAGGTGTTGCTGAACTTCGACGGGCTCAGCCAGACCAGGCCCTTTTTCGCGTCGAGTGCTTTCACCCGCGCATAGGTGGCTGCGGCGTCGGGCATGCGCTCGTCGATATGGTTGTAGGACACCAGCGAGACGCCGGTGTATTCCCACATCAGGTCGAGTTGGCCGGTTTCCTGGGCCTGGCGGGCGATGTTGCTGCCAAGGCCGCTGGTCACGCGCACGTCGAAGCCATTGGCACGCAAGTACTGGGCGGTGATTTCGGCGAGCACGGTCTGCTCGGTGAACACCCGGGCGCCGATACGGATCAGCGGTTTTTCCGCTGCCTGGGCAAATCCTGCGAACAGCAGGACCGCGCCCAGGAACAAGGCGATTCTCTTCTTCATGCTTTCCCTCTTCTTATTGGGCCAGGCCACGTTCCAGCCAGCGCTTGCTGGAGAAACTCACCAGCGCGTCGAGCGCCAGGGCCAGCAGTGCCGTGCATGCGGCACCCAGCAACAGCTGTGGCTGGTTGTTCAGGGCGATGCCGGGAAAGATCAGGCTGCCCAGGCTGTTGGCGCCGATCAGGAATGCCAGCGGCGCGGTGCCCACGTTCAGCGCCAGGGCCACGCGCACCCCGCCGACGATGATCGGCACGGCATTGGGCAGTTCCACCTGCCACAGTTGCTGGCGCGGGGTCATGCCGATGCCGGTGGCGGCTTCCTTGAGCGAGGCGGGGACGTTTTTCAGGCCCTCGTAGGTGTTGCGCACGATGGGCAGGAGGGAGGCGAGGAACAGCGCGAAGATCGCGGGGCCGGCGCCGATGCCCAGGATACTCAGGGCGATGGCCAGGACGGCCAGGGGGGGAATGGTGTTGCCAACGTTGAAGAACTGCATGAAGCGCTCGGCCTTGTCGACCCGGTGCGGTCGACTCAAGGCAATGCCGGCGGGGATGCCCACGGCCAGCGCCGCCGCCATCGAAGCCAGCACCAAGACAAGGTGCGCTTGCAGGTAGAACCCAAGATCGTCGCGGTAGCGGGCGATCGTGTCGATGCCGATCCAGTGGACCAGCAGGGCCAGGATGACGAGCACGGCGGCCCATCCCATCAGCCCTTTTCCGTAGCGTGCAGCCACAGGCGGACTCCTTTTTGTAGTCGGCGCTCGCACTCCCGTGTGGCCGGCCATTCCTGGCGGCGGGCAGTGTGACCGCGAGTAGCAGCCCGATGCGTGGCATCAGGCCATGAGCCGAACCCCGTCGGGCTCGTGAAGCAGGTGAAACCAGCCCTGAACCGAAGCGGGTTGCAGGGGAGTGGACGTCTCCGTGAAGGCAAAGGTTCCCATCTAGGGCGGCATTTGGCCAGTGCTAATCACTGGCAAGATGGAAACGCATCGAGAAAAAAAATCGGATTCATGCGCTCTGGGCGTTGAAAACACTGCTTTGTAGCCATTTGTCGTGACCAGGCTGACGCTTTAGCGATCACTGGCCTCTTCGCGGGTAAACCCGCTCCCACAGGATTCCCACAGCCTTTGAGTCTTGTGCAGCACCTGTGGGAGCAACTGTCTTACGCAATTTTTAGAATCTGGCGCGATCCCTGTGGGAGCGGGCTTGCCCGCGAACACGGGCGAAGCCCGTGCCATCCACCACGGTGTTGGCTTCGCGGGCAAACCCGCTTCCACGCTGATCGCGCAGCGTTCTGGATTTACGTTGTACTTTCAGGTTGCGGCAGCACCAGGTCGCGCCATGATGTGCCCGTTCTGAGCATGGCATTTAGCCGTACGATGAAAGTCCTCATGCAGGCCACGATAGCAACCTTGGGAAGCTTCCCCCGCTCGCGCAGTGACTCATAACGCGCCTTGAGTGCTGGGTTGTACTTCATCGCCACAATGCATGCCATGTACAGCGATCGCCTGACCGCAAATCGCCCACCAGAGATAGAACGCTTGCCCACGGACTTCCCGCTGTCGTGGTTGAAGGGCGCGACCCCGACCAGGGAGGCAATTTCTCTGGATTCAACCCGACCTAGCTCCGGCAGCAGCGCTATTAATTTGCCCGCTGTCACCATCCCAATGCCTTTCACTGTGATCAGATGGGCAACCCGTTCGTCGTTCAGCATCGCGGTTTGCTGTTCGATCTCGCACTCAACCAGTTTGATCTGCGTCTTGAAGTGCTTCAGGTTGGCATTCAGGTAGTTAGCAACTGCAGTCGATTGCACCTGCTTCAGGCGTCGCAGGTCGTCATCTCGTTGTTGAACCAACCGATCACGTTGCTGAAGCAGCTCTCGCAGAAGCGCTCGTTCTGGGCTGACTCGCAGAGAGGGTTGATCTGGAATGACTTCGGCATAGTGCGCCAGAACTTCGGCGTCGATGGCGTCGGTCTTGGCCTTGATGCCCAAAGAGTCAGCGAATGACCTGGCCCGCCTGGGATTGACGCGTATGACCTTGTAGCCAGCGTCCTGTAGAAAACGCATGACATCTCGCTCGTAGCCACCCGTTGCCTCTAGCAGGACGCGCTTGATACTGAGCTTGCGAAGGCTCTTCAGTAGCACCTCAAAGCCTCTCGGATCATTGCTGATATGCAGTTTGATGCCCTGGGGCCGCACCGCAGCATCGAGCGAGATACTGGATACATCGATACCCAAGAAGGAAGCCATCACCAAAACCTCCTAAACTCAACACAGTGAGAGGACTTTGGCTTGGCCCACGCTTGTGATTCGAGATCAGAGCCGCATCCAACTGTTCGGGCTCTCGCCAAAGTGGAACGGTGAATGGCAGCTTGTGCTCCCACGCGTGCTCAAGGCACCTGCGGCATTCAGCTCTTGCCATTCACCGCTCTCACTCCAGATTCTAATCCCACCTCAAGACACAAGCGGGTTTACCCGCGAAGAGGCCGGAACAGGTGCATTGGGTTCAGCAGATTTTGGCCCATGCCCCGACTTCAGGTATGATATCGCCCCTTTTTGAATCCCCAGTCAGGCGATTTCCCATGACCAACCAGGCCGCCGAAGTCGCGAAGCGCCGCACTTTCGCCATCATTTCCCACCCCGACGCCGGTAAGACCACCATCACCGAGAAGCTCCTGCTGATGGGCAAGGCGATCTCCGTCGCGGGTACCGTGAAGTCGCGCAAGTCCGACCGCCACGCCACCTCCGACTGGATGGAAATGGAGAAGCAGCGCGGCATCTCCATCACCACCTCGGTGATGCAGTTCCCCTACCGCGAGCACATGATCAACCTGCTCGACACCCCCGGCCACGAGGACTTCTCGGAAGACACCTACCGCACCCTGACCGCGGTGGACTCGGCGCTGATGGTGCTCGACGGCGGTAAAGGCGTAGAGCCACGCACCATCGCCCTGATGGACGTCTGCCGGCTGCGCGACACGCCGATCGTCAGCTTCATCAACAAACTCGACCGTGACATCCGCGACCCGATCGAGCTGCTCGACGAGATCGAAGCAGTGCTGAAGATCAAGGCCGCGCCGATCACCTGGCCGATCGGCTGCTACCGCGACTTCAAGGGCGTGTACCACCTGACCGGCGACTACATCGTCGTCTACACCCCAGGCCACGGCCACGAGCGCACCGAAGCCAAGATCATCCAGAACCTGGACTCCGACGAGGCCCGTGCGCACCTGGGCGACCAGTACGACTCGTTCATCGAGCAACTGGAGCTGGTGCAGGGTGCCTGCCACGAGTTCAACCAGGACGAGTTCATCAACGGCCAGCTGACCCCGGTGTTCTTCGGTACCGCATTGGGCAACTTCGGCGTCGACCACGTGCTCGACGCGGTCGTCGACTGGGCGCCGCGCCCGCTGGGCCGCGTGGCCCACGAGCGGACTGTGGAGCCGGTGGAAGAGAAGTTCACCGGCTTCGTGTTCAAGATCCAGGCGAACATGGATCCGAAGCACCGCGACCGCATCGCCTTCATGCGCATCTGCTCGGGCAAGTACGAGAAGGGCATGAAGATGCGCCATGTGCGCCTGAACAAGGACCTGCGCATCGGCGATGCGCTGACCTTCTTCTCCTCCGAGCGTGAGCAGCTTGAAGAAGCCTTTGCCGGCGACATCATCGGCTTGCACAACCACGGCACCATCCAGATCGGCGACACCTTCACCGAAGGCGAGGCGCTGGGCTTCACCGGTATCCCGCACTTCGCCCCGGAGCTGTTCCGCCGCGTGCGCCTGAAGGATCCGCTGAAATCCAAGCAGCTGCGCCAGGGCCTGCAGCAGCTGGCCGAAGAGGGTGCGACCCAGGTGTTCTTCCCTGAGCGCAGCAACGACATCATCCTCGGTGCGGTCGGCGTGCTGCAGTTCGACGTGGTCGCCAGCCGCCTGAAGGAAGAGTACAAGGTCGAGTGCGCCTACGAGCCGATCACCGTCTGGTCGGCGCGCTGGATCAGCTGCGACGACAAGAAGAAACTCGAGGAATTCCAGAACAAGGCCATGGAGAACCTGGCCATCGACGGTGGCGGTCACCTGACCTACCTGGCCCCGACCCGGGTCAACCTGTCGCTGATGGAAGAGCGCTGGCCGGACATCAAGTTCCGCGCTACCCGCGAGCATCATTGATTAAAAATTGGGGCAGCGTGAGCTGCCCCAATTTTTCTAGTTGTCGCGTGCCTTTGCTCCGCGTACGAACTTCATTTTTAACGCTGATTTATAGACACGTCCAGCTCTCCACTTGGATGTATCTTTGGCTGTTTGCTCAAAGAACCCCATCTCTTTCATGGTTCTTAGTGCTGATTTTATTGATTCCTCAGTGATTGTTTCACCGATTTCAGTGTGAATTTTTTGGGTGAGCAACTCAAGCGAGAAAGGAGTTGCTTTTCCTTTGAGCGATTCTAAAAGAAGATTTACTTTTGTTCTGTTTTGATCAGGGTCAGAGTCAAGTGTAATGGCGTGCGCCAACTCTTGCCTTGCATCATTTATGAACTCTTTTGCAGCATTATCGTAGGACTCAAAGATTGCGGATTGTTCAATCCTTCTATTAAGGTCCAATGGATTTTGGATTCTCGAAAGCTGGCTGAATAATGAGGTGGTGAAATCCAAGAAAAGGCGTGGATAGAATGTGGCTAATTGTTCGTTGTCCTGTGATGATGCATCCCGGAAGTAAGTCTTTATAAATGTTATGGTTTTGATGTTGCTTCTGCGAAGGTTGTCAGGAAACACTTTCAGGAGGAATGCTTCGCACTCGTCAGTAGGGAGTTTTCCTAGGCAAATATCATGTTTGCGTTTTTCAATGTCAATTATAGTGTCGTGGAACATGGTTTTGGCCACAGGGTTTGCGGCAATACATGCAAGGGCGTAGTTCATCTGAGCTTGTTCATCCCAGTAGAGGTCAATTTTTCTACCAGATGTTTGTTGTTCAATGTTTTGACTGCCGATAGCTAAGTCAATTCGGATGAATAGCCTGACGGATAGGCGCTGGCGGAACTCGCTACTGTTCTGTATGGTGTTCATGCAGCGCAATGCACCCTCAACAAAAAGTCTAAGTTTGGTAGAGGGGACTGCAGTTTCAAGGCCATCGATGAGAAGAGTGATTTTTCTGCTTTTAAGCTTGTCAGAAACTTGCATTGAATTGGCAATGCTCAACAGGTCATCTGTTGGCATGCGTGCGTAGTCTTGAATGAGTGACTTATATTGTGAGTTAGAGCGCTCCGCCTCAAGTCGTGCAGAAACGAGGGCCCACCAAAATGCTTGGTAATTCTCTCCGAGCTTGCCTAGCAATGTGTCTATCACAGGATCGCTGCTATTAGGGACATTGTTGTCAACTTCGCCATACTCACTTGGTGCCAGAAGGGGCAAGCCTATACCTCGCTCAACCGACTCTTTGAATAACCGGCTTTTCCCCGTCCCCTTCCTGCCAAAAATGTAATTGAGATTAGAATCCTGTTGCAAAATGGCTCTTGTCATTTCAGATTCGACAAACCAAGTCTGATCAATAATGCCAGATGCAGAGCTTAATCTCTGTGAGGTAGGAGTGAGCAATTGGGGCTTTTCTGCAGGTTTATTTAAGCCTAATATCTCTTTCAGCTGACTGAGCGCATAAATGTTATCTGTCTGAAGTTGAGATATTTTAGGTAGGGTGCTGTTAAAAAACGCTCTATCATACATCCAGGGGATGTAGTAGCGTTCAAGCTCATCAGTTGGGAGAGGATCGGGGTCCTCAGCTCCAGTGGCTAAGGTTTCGGATAGAATGTCTAGAAGTTTTTCCTTGAATTCGGCTTCTGATTCCGTAGTGCTACCTTTCTTCTTAAGGTTGTCAATGGAAAAAGATATGAAAGCGCCTGGGTTTAGTGGGTTGAAGGAAAGAAGAGTTCTTATTCCGTGCATCCAAGTAGTCTGATTGTCCGGGCGGCTGAAAATAACGGAGGGGCCGGGAATCGTGCTGACAATGGGAATTACAGATGTGGTTGTGCCGGTTCTATGGTCGACAAGTACTGTATCAAATTCACCGTTTACTACTTGTTCGATGCTGAATATTCTTTTGAAAATGTTGGCGAGAGTGGCTGGGTCGAGAGTGCAACGCAATGAAAATGCTTCATAGTCCATTTCCCAAGCTTCATCGGTTGGACGACAACCAATGAAGTATACACCTGGAATTGTAGGGTTGGAGGTATAGCTTGGTTCTATTGCCCAGCCAGCATAACCCATTAGTGAGTTTTCGATATTGATCTCTTCAATTCCAAAAATGGTATGAAGTGTTGGGGCCTCAATGTCGGCATCAATCACCAATACTTTGTGACCATTGTCGGCAAGATCTCTCGCAAGGGCACCTACGACCGAGGAACGTGCTTGGCCGCCCTTTTGTCCGTAAAAGTGAATTACATTCAAGTGGTTAGTGATATCGTGCTTTATGTTTTCTTTAAAGCATGAGTTGTGCTGCGACAGCCAGTGATTGTTCGAATCGCTTTTTAGAATGAAATTATATTCTTCAGTTTCGCTGTCGGAAATAAGTAAAAGTTGAGAGGCGCTACTTGAAATTATGCGATTAAGTTCGTCTGCGTTTAACTGGCACTTGTCTAGCAGTCTCGATAGTCGCGTGTCGTCATCAGCGTCCAGAAAATCTTGGCTTGTGACTGCAATATAGACTGTTGGAAAGTTAAATCTAATCACAGCCTCATTGTAATGCTGCTGAATTTTTAGAAAAAGTTCCGACAAAGTCTTCATATTGCATATCCAAGTTGTTTAAGTGTGTGTATCGTGCTTTTTATTTTATTATTTAGATGTATTAGTTTTGAGTTGTCTGTATGAAGACTGTGCCAGTCACCAGTGAATCGAGTGTAACGAATATTTGGATAAGAGCCGTGAGGTAAGGGCTTTGTGCCTTTTGTTGACTCAACTTGAATGTCGGTGAAAGCAGATTTTAACTCTGTGATTCTGCTATTTAGTGCCGAGGCTGCTGGAGAGCCAGCTGATGTTTTTGATAGATTCTGTAATTTTACTATGATGTCGTGGCTTTTTAATGGTTTGATGTGTGCCAGTTTCAACTCAATTGCGATCATTCGACAGTAGCTTTCAAGTAGGGCGCTTCCGCAATTAAATCCAAGTTTAAATTCTGTTATATTTCTATTGTGGTGCATGAGTGACATCCCATTCATTCATGAAAGCAGATTGCTAATGGTACCCCTATTTTCAATCGCTGCCAAATGAGTCGCCGGAGTGATGTGTTTTAGTCTTAGGGTTTGTACGAAAAGTCGCCGAGCGGCGATCAGGCAAGGCGAAAACAGGCGAGGAAGCGGAGTTTACTGGTTGTAAATGAGCATTCCGAGCCTGTTTTCAACGCAGCATGATCGTCGCGCAGGCACTTTTCGTACAAAGCCTAGGTGCTTAGTCTTGGGGGAGGTGGTGCGGGTTAATTTGAGTCTAAGCTCTGTGCGAAAAGTTTTGTGGGAGCGGGCTTACCCCGCGATAGGCCCGATCAGACAACATCACTGTCTGATCGGGCCTATCGCGGGGTAAGCCCGCTCCCACGCAGTTTCTAATTGCCTGCTTTTATGCTGGTCCAGACCCGCGTCCTGATCCGGTCGATCTTCGCCGGCATCGCCTCCAGGGCATACAGCTTGCCCATCACATCCGCGCTCGGGTAGATCATCGTATTGCCCTTCATCGTCGGGTCCACCAGCGCGTCAGCCTGCTGGTTGCCATTGGCGTACTGCACGAAGTTGCTGATGTTCGCCATCACCTCCGGCTGCAACAGGTAGTTCATGTACGCGTAACCCGCCTTCTCGTTGGGCGCATCGGCGGGCATGGCGACCATGTCGAACCACATCGGCGCGCCTTCCTTCGGAATCGAATAGCCCACCTTTACCCCGTTCTTCGCTTCGTCGGCGCGGTTCTTGGCCTGCAGCACATCGCCCGAGAAACCCACCACCAGGCACACGTCGCCATTGGCCAGGTCGCCGGTGTACTTCGAGGAATGGAAGTAGCTGATATACGGGCGCACCGTCATCAGCAACGCCTTGGCCTTGTCGTAGTCCGCCGGATTCTGGCTGTGGTGCGGCAGGCCCAGGTAGTGCAGGGCGATCGGCAGCAGCTCGGGGCCGTTGTCCAGCACCGCCACGCCGCAGCTCTTGAGCTTGGACAGGTATTCGGGCTTGAAGAACAGGTCCCACGAATCGATGGGCGCGTTGTCGCCGAGCACCGCCTTGACCTTGTCGATGTTGTAGCCGATGCCGGTGCTGCCCCACAGGTAGGGGAAGCCGTACTGGTTGCCCGGGTCGTTCACCTCCAGCGCCTTGAGCAGCACCGGGTTGAGGTTCTTCCAGTTCGGCAGCTGCGACTTGTCCAGCTTCTTCAGGGCCTTGCCCTGGATCTGCCGGGCCATGAAGTGGTTGGACGGGAACACCACGTCGTAACCGGAGTTGCCGGTCATCAGCTTGCCGTCTAGGGTCTCGTTGCTGTCGAACACATCGTAGGTGGGCACGATGCCGGTGGTTTGCTGGAACTGCTTCAGGGTGTCCGGGGCGATGTAGCTCGACCAGTTGTAGATCTTCACCGAGTCGGCGGCGCCGGCAACGCTTGCGGCCAGCATCAGGGGAGCGAGAAGGAGCGTGCGCATGTCGGGGGTACCTTGCTTTGTCTGTTGTTATCGAAGGCAGGCGATCAGCGGATCAGAAAATCAGTACGTAGGTCTTGCGCACGGTCTCCTGGATATCCCAGGTGCCGAGGCTGTTGGCCGGTAGCATCAGGGCGTCTCCGGCTTCTATGACCAGGGGCTCGCCACCGTCGGGCGTGAAGGTGCAGCGGCCCTTGATGAAGTGACAGAACTCCTGCTGCACGATCTGCCGGCGCCAGCGCCCCGGGGTGCACTCCCAGATCCCGGTCTCGACGCCGTCACTGCGTTCGACGCAAGTGACCGAGGTGACCGCGACCGGCTCGCCGAGGGGCACGGCGACCGGGTTGGAGCTGTCCAGGATGGCGCTGTCGGTATGCTTGAACTGGGTGATGCTCATGACCGGTGGATCCTGTGTGGTGATAAAGGGAAGTCAGTGCATGAAACCTTCCATGAAGTCGGCCAACCCGCTGGCCAGGCGCCGCCGCCAGGGGGCGCTGGCCGGGTTGGCGAGGGTCCGGTCCTCGTGGACGAAACTCTGGATGATCGCGTTGTAGCCCAGCCAGCGGCAGGGCTCCGGTGGCCAGCTGGCCAGGCTCGACAAGGGGCGGTTGTCGTGTACCCAGGGTTGGGCGGTGAGTTCGTTGTGCTGGCCGAGGATCAGCGCGGCCAGGGTGCGCCCACCCAGGTTGGTGGCGCCGACGCCCTCGCCGCCGTAGCCACCGGACAAGGCGATGCCGCGCTGGCGATCGCACAGCATGTGCGGGCGGAAGCGCCGGGCCATGCCCAGGTTGCCGCCCCACGAGTGGGTGATGCGCACATGCTTGAGCTGGGGGAACAGTTCGCCGAACAGGTAGCGACGTAGCTCGACCTCGTTGTCGGTCAAGGTGAAGTCTTCGCGCAGGCGGCCACCGAAGCGGTAGCCGCCACGGGCGCCGAACACCAGGCGGTTGTCGGCGCTGCGCTGGCCGTAGGTGACCTGGCGGCTGTTTTCGCTGAAGGCCTGGCCCTGGCTCAGGCCGATCTGTTCCCAGGTCGACTCGGGCAGCGGCTCGGTGGCCACCAGCAGGCTCTGCACCGGCAACTGGTGCCGCCCGAGCGGTGGCAGGCTGGCGGCGTAGCCTTCGACGGCAGGCACCACCCAGTGGCTGCGGATGCGTGCCAGCGGGGTGCGCACTTCGCCGCTCTGCCAGTCGATGGCCGGGGTGTTCTCGTAGATCGGCACGCCCATGGCCTCCACCGCCCGCGCCAGGCCGCGCACCAGTTTGGCCGGTTGGATCGTGGCGACATGCGGGCTGTAGAGGGCGCCATAGGGGTTGCTCACCTTCAACTGGGCATCCAGCTGCTCGGGGCGCAGCCAGCGATAGTCGTCCTCGTTCATGCCCTGGCGATAGAGGTCATCGAGCCAGGCGCGCAGGCTGCGCTCCTGCTCCGGGTAGCGGGCGGCGCAGTACAGCACCCCGCCTTTGCGGTAGTCGCAGGCAATGCCTTCGCGCAGCAGCACGTCATGGACTTCGTCGGGGATGCCGTGCAGCAAGTCGATGCTTTCGCGACGCTGCTGCGGCGACAGTGTGGCGAGCAGGCGGTCCTCGCCCAGCAGGTTGCCCATCAGCCAACCGCCGTTGCGCCCGGAAGCGCCGAAACCGGCGATGTTGGCCTCGATCACGGCGATGTTCAGCTGCGGCGCCTGACGCTTGAGGTAGTAGGCGGTCCACAGGCCGGTGTAACCGGCGCCGATGATGCACACATCGAGGTCCAGGTCCTGGCGCAAGGCTGGGCGAGGGCACAGCGGCTCGTCGAGCTGGTCCATCCACAGGCTGATCGTGCGCAGGGCTTGCATCGGGTCGGGCTCCACATCCGCTGGGGTCTGTGGGCGATCCTAGTGAAGCGCGGGCGGGGCTGTCTTACGTGCGTGCACGCAGGGAAATCTGTTTGAGGTAGGCCTTGGGCGACAAGCCGGTGTGCTCGCGAAAGCATTTGTAGAAGGCCGACAGCGAGTTGAAGCCGGCATTGAAGGCCAGTTCGTCGATGGGGGTGCGCACACTGGCGTCGCCAAGGCTGGCCATCAGGTGCTGCAGGCGTGCCTGGTTCACGTAACGGTAGAAGCTTTGCCCGAGCACCTGGTTGAGCAGATAGGAAATCTGGTTGCGGCTGTAGCCACTCTCGTCGGCGACCTGCTGTAGATCGAGTTCTGGGTCGAGGTAGGGGCGCTGGCCTTGGAAGTAGTGCTCCAGGTCCTGGGCCATGGTCGACAATTGGCGCGGTGACAGGCCCAGGCGGCTGGTGGCTGGGCGGGGACCGCCCGGCAGGCTGGCGCTGCCGCCCTGGCGCACCAGGGTGGCGTATTCGTTGACCCGCCAGATCAGCCCGTCCTTGACGGTGATCGCTTCGCTGGACTGGAATGCCACCAATCCCTCGCCACCCTGGACCGTGACCTGGTACTGGATGAACGCGGTGCAGCCGTCGACGCGGATGCGGTCGCTGTGCACGATGTCCTCGCCGGCTTCATGGGGCAGGCAGGCGCGCACGTAGTCGCGCAGTTCGGCGAAGCCGAGCACGCGGTTCTGGAAGAAGTCGTGGTACTGGATGTCCGGGTGGTACAGCGCCATGACGCCGTCCAGGTCGCGATGCTTCCAGCACAGGTGGTAGCGCATGACGGTGTCGGCGGTGAGCGGGGTTTGCCCGGGGCCGTCGGGGAGGGGAGTGGCGGTCATGGGCGTGATAGTGCATTGCAGAAAACCCAGGCGCAAGGCTGCGGATCCGGCATATTGCACGGTTTTTTCAAGCGCTTATCGGCTAAGGGCTTGATTCATATGTATGTAATTTTTTGATACAGCTGGCATGGGGGCTGCACTTCCTTTGTTCAACACCGAACGAGGAGAACGGCCATGCGCTCGATACTGCTGTGGATGATTGGGGTGCCGATTCCGGTGATCATCCTGATTTGGTTCTTCATGCATTGAAGCAATCGCGGGGCAAGCCCGCTCCCACGAGGCCGAGCTGGCTTTCGTGGGAGCGGGCTTGCCCCGCGATGAAGGCTACCCGGACCTAGAGGAACTGCTCGGCATAGTGGCAAGCCACCTGCCGCGTGCTCACCTGGCGCAACGCCGGCACTTCCTTGGCGCAACGCTCGGTGGCATGCGGGCAGCGCTTGTGGAACGCGCAGCCATCCGGTGGATTCAACGGGTTGGGCAGCTCACCGGCGATGCGAATCTTCGGCTTCAGCGGATCCGGATGGATCGCCGGGGTCGCCGACAACAGCGCCTGGGTGTACGGGTGCAGCGGCTTCTCGTAGATATCCTCCTTCGGCCCCATCTCCGCCGGCCGCCCCAGGTACATCACCAGCACTTGGTCGGCCACATGGCGTACCACCGCCAGGTTGTGGGAGATGAACACGTAGGCGGTGTTGAACTCCTTCTGCAGGTCCATGAACAGGTTCAGCACCTGGGCCTGGATCGATACGTCCAGCGCCGAGGTTGGTTCGTCCGCCACCAGCACCTTGGGTTGCAGCATCATCGCCCGGGCCAGGGCGATACGCTGGCGCTGGCCGCCGGAGAACATGTGCGGATAGCGCTGGTAATGCTCGGGGCGCAGGCCCACCTGCTCCATCATCTTCTGCACTTTCTCGCGGCGCTCGGTCTTGATCAGCGAGGTGTTGATCAGCAGCGGCTCGGCCAGCTGGTCGCCGATCTTCTGCCGTGGGTTGAGCGAGGCGTAGGGGCTCTGGAACACCATCTGCACGTCGCGGCGCAGTTGCTTGCGCTGGTCCTTGCTGGCGCCCTTGACCTCATGGCCGGCGATCTGCAGCGAGCCGGAGGAGGGTTCCTCGATCAGGGTCAGGGCCCGGGCCAGGGTCGACTTGCCGCAGCCGGACTCACCGACCACGGCCAGGGTCTTGCCGGCCTCCAGTTCGAACGACACGCCATTGAGCGCGCGGACCAGCGCATGGCCCTTGAACAGGCCACGGGAGACTTCGTAGTGGCGGGTCAGCTCACGAGCGGAAAGAACGACGGCCATCACGCCACCTCCTGGTTCAGCGGATAGAAGCAACGCACCAGGCTGTGGGCCTGGGGATCGAGGGCCGGGCGCTGCCGGCGGCAGTTTTCCTGCACGTAAGGGCAGCGCGGCGACAGCAGGCAACCCTGCGGACGGTCATAGCGGCCGGGGACGATACCGGGCAGGGTGGCCAGGCGCTCGGCGCCGATGCTGTGCTCGGGAATGGCCGCCAGCAGCGCCTCGCTGTACGGGTGGGCGGGGATGTCGAACAGCTCCGGCACCTGACCGACTTCGACGGCCTGGCCCGCGTACATCACGCATACGCGCTTGGCGGTCTCGGCGACCACGGCCAGGTCGTGGGTGATGAGAATGAGCGCCATGTTGCGCTCTTTCTGCAGGTTGACCAGCAGCTCCATGATCTGCGCCTGGATGGTCACGTCCAAAGCGGTGGTCGGCTCGTCGGCGATCAGCAGCTTCGGCTCGCCGGCGATGGCCATGGCGATCGCCACGCGCTGGCTCATGCCGCCGGACAGCTGGTGCGGGTAGGCGTCCAGGCGGCTTTCGGCCGCCGGGATCTCGACTTTCTTCAGCAGCTCCAGGGCACGCTGGCGCGCGGCCTTGCCCTTCAGGCCGAGATGCTGGCGCAGTACTTCCTCGATCTGGTAGCCCACGGTGTAGCTGGGGTTGAGCGCGGTCATCGGGTCCTGGAAGACCATGGCGATGTCCTTGCCCACTACCTTGCGGCGCTGGCGGCCGCTTAGCTTGAGCATATCGATGCCGTCGAAGTTGAGCACGTCGGCGGTGATGCGTCCGGGGGCGTCGATCAGGCCCATCAGGGCCATCATGGTGACGGACTTGCCGGAGCCGGACTCGCCGACGATGGCGAGGATCTCGCCGGCATCCACGCTCAGCTCGAGGCCGTCCACCACGGGCACGGCATTGGCGTCGCCGAAGCGCACGTTCAGGTTGTTGATCTGCAACAGTGACATGGCGTTCTCCTCAGGCGGCGTTCTTGAGTTTCGGGTCCAGCGCATCGCGCAGGCCGTCGCCCATCAGGTTGATTGCCAGCACACTGAGCAAGATGGTCAGGCCGGGCAGGCTCACCACCCACCAGGCGCGCTCGATGTAGTCGCGGGCCGAGGCCAGCATGGTGCCCCACTCGGGGGTCGGCGGCTGCACGCCGAGGCCTAGGAAGCCCAGGGCGGCGGCGTCGAGGATCGCCGAGGAGAAGCTCAGGGTGGCCTGGACGATCAGCGGCGCCATGCAGTTGGGCAGCACGGTGACGAACATCAGGCGTGGCAGGCCGGCGCCGGCCAGGCGCGCGGCGGTGACGTAGTCGCGGTTCAGTTCGCCCATCACCGCGGCGCGGGTCAGGCGCACATAGGACGGCAGCGAGACGATGGCGATGGCGATAACGGTGTTGATCAGGCCTGGGCCGAGGATGGCGACGATGGCCACGGCCAGCAGCAGCGAGGGCAGGGCCAGCATCACGTCCATCAGGCGCATGATCGACGGGCCGAGGATCTGCGGGAAGAAGCCGGCCAGCAGGCCCAGCAGGATACCCGGGATCAGCGACATCACCACCGACGACAGGCCGATCAGCAGCGACAGGCGCGAGCCCTGGATCAGGCGTGACAGCAAGTCACGGCCCAGTTCGTCGGTGCCGAGGATGAACTGCCAGGTGCCGCCTTCGAGCCAGACCGGCGGGGTCAGCAGGAAGTCGCGGTACTGCTCGCTGGGGTTGTGCGGTGCCACCCAAGGGGCGAACAGCGCGCAGAACACGATCAGGCACATGAAGGCCAGGCCGGCCACCGCGCCTTTGTTGCGTGAGAAGGCCTGCCAGAACTCTTTGTACGGCGAAGGGTAGAGCAAGCTTTGGTCAACCGCGCTGGGCGGGGTGACGGATTTCGGAATCGGGCTGGTCATGGCGTAGTCCTCAGCGCTGATGACGGATGCGTGGGTTGGCCAGGCCGTAGAGGATGTCCACGACGAAGTTGACCAGGATCACCAGGCAGGCGATCAACAGGATGCCGTTCTGGACCACGGGGTAGTCACGGGCACCGATGGCTTCGATCAGCCATTTGCCGATGCCCGGCCAGGAGAAGATGGTTTCGGTGAGCACGGCGCCGGCCAGCAGCGTGCCGACCTGCAGGCCGAACACGGTCAGCACCGGGATCAGCGCGTTGCGCAGGCCGTGGATGAACACCACGCGCGATGGCGACAGGCCCTTGGCGCGGGCGGTACGGATGTAGTCCTCGCGCAGCACCTCGAGCATCGACGAACGGGTCATCCGGGCGATCACCGCCAGCGGGATGGTGCCCAGCACGATGGCCGGCAGGATCAGGTGCATCACCGCGTCCTTGAACGCGCCTTCCTCGTCGCTGAGCAGGGTGTCGATGAGCATGAAGCCGGTCTTCGGCTCGATGTCGTAGAGCAGGTCGATGCGTCCGGAGACCGGCGTCCAGCCCAGGCTCACGGAGAAGAACATGATCAGGATCAGGCCCCACCAGAAGATCGGCATCGAGTAGCCGGCCAGCGAGATGCCCATCACCCCGTGGTCGAACAGCGAACCGCGCTTGAGCGCGGCGATCACCCCGGCCAGCAGGCCGATCACGCCGGCGAACAGCAGGGCGGCCATGGCCAGCTCCAGGGTCGCCGGGAACAGGGTGAGGAACTCGTTCCATACGCTTTCACGGGTGCGCAGGGATTCGCCCAGGTCGCCCTGGGCAAGCTTGCCGACATAGTCCAGGTACTGGGCCGGCAGCGGTTTGTTCAGGCCCAGGCGCTCCATGGCCTGGGCGTGCATTTCGGGGTCGACCCGGCGTTCGCCCATCATCACTTCGACCGGGTCGCCGGGAATCAGGCGTATGAGCGCGAAGGTCAGCAAGGTGATACCGAAGAAGGTCGGAATCAGCAGGCCCAGGCGTCGGGCAATAAAACTCAACATTGTCGGGGGTACCTCATCAGCCGGTTAACGGCGGTGCCGCCGGGCCCTCGTGAGGCGTCGGCGGCTGTTGTTGTTGTTCTACTTCACCCGGGTAGTGGCGAAGTTGTTGTTGGTCAGTGGGTTGATGACATAGCCCTCGACGTTCTCGCGCATGGCGGTGAACATTTTCGGGTGGGCCATGCTGATCCACGGCTGGTCTTCATCGTACACCGCCAAAGCCTCGTTATAGAGCTTGGCGCGTTCGTCGTTGTCGATCACTTCGCGGGCGCGGGTGATCAGGTCCTGGAATTTCTGGTTGCACCAGCGCGCATAGTTCTCGCCGCTCTTGACCGCATCGCAGCTGAGCATCGGCGTGAGGAAGTTGTCCGGGTCGCCGTTGTCGCCGGCCCAGCCCGCCGATACCAGGTCGGCCTCGCCCTTCTTGGCGCGACGCAGCATCTCGGCCCATTCCATTACGCGGATATCGAGCTTGATGCCGATCTTGGCCAGGTCGGACTGGAGCATTTCGGCCGACAGACGCGGGTTGGGGTTGGTCGGGCCGCCGCCGTTGCGGGTGAACAGGGTGATCACCGTGCCTTCCGGCACGCCGGCTTCCTTGAGCAGGGCGCGGGCCTTGTCGAGGTCGTGGGGCGGATTCTTGTTGTCGGTGTTGTAGCCGATCATGGTCGGCGGGTACGGGTTGACCCCGACCAGCGCGTTGCCCTTGCCGAACAGCTGGTCGACGTGGGTCTGGCGATCGAAGGCCATGTCGATCGCCTTGCGCACGCGCACGTCGCTCAGGTACTTGTGCTGGGTGTTCATCGAGATGTAACCGGTGACCAGCGCCTCGATCTCGGCGACCTTGAGTTTCGGATCGGTCTTGATCCCCGGCACGTCGTCAGGCTTGGGGTACAGGGCGATCTGGCACTCGTTGGCGCGCAGCTTCTGCAGGCGCACGTTGCTGTCGGTGGCGATGGCGAAGATCAGCGCGTCGGCCGGTGGCTTGCCGCGGAAGTAGTCCGGGTTGGCCTTGTAGCGAACCTGGGCATCCTTGCTGTAGCGCTGGAACACGAACGGGCCGGTGCCGATCGGCTTGCTGTTGAGGTCGGAGGTCTTGCCGGCCTTGAGCAACTGGTCGCCATACTCGGCGGAGTAGATCGAGGTGAAGGCCATGGCCAGGTCGCGCAGGAACGGCGCTTCCGGGCGGGTCAGGGTGATCACCACGGTGTGTTCGTCGGTCTTCTCGACCGACTTGAGCAGGTCCTTGAAGGCCATGCTCTCGAAATAGGGGTAGCCGACGCTGGTCTTGTCGTGCCACGGATGGTCTTTCTTCAGTTGGCGGTTCAGGCTCCACAGCACGTCATCGGCGTTGAAGTCGCGCGTGGGGGTGAAGTAGTCGGTGCTGTGGAACTTGACGCCTTCGCGCAGGTGGAAGGTGTAGACCAGCCCGTCGGGGCTGATGTCCCAGCTCGTGGCAAGTGCCGGCTGGATCTCGGTGGTGCCGGGCTTGAAGTCGACCAGGCGGTTGAAGATGGCCTCGGCCGTGGCGTCGGCGGTGACGGCGGTGGTGTACTGGACGATGTCGAAGCCTTCCGGGCTGGCTTCGGTGCACACCACCAGCGGCTTGGCCGCCAGGCTCGATGCGGCGCCCAGGATGACGGCTGCCAGGGCAGCGCGTAGCGGTAGCGATTTCATGGAACCTCCCTGCAGTGCTAGTTCCAGCGTAGCCGCCACGGCCCGTGGGGAGTCGGGCCGTGGCGGCTACGGTCAGAGGATGTTGAACGGAATGGTGGTGACGATGCGCAGCTCGTCGAGGCTGCCGTCGGCCTGGGCCTTGCTGGCACGGTGCGCGGTGTAGGTGGCGCGGATGGTGGTGTCCTTCAGCATGCCGCTCTGTACCGCGTAGCTGGTGCCGATGCCCCACTCGTAGTGGGTTTCGCCGTCCATGCCGTTGACGTCATAGGCGGTGCCTTTGTAGTGGGTGCCATCGATGCCCCAGCCACGGGCGTTGTACAGGTTGAACTTCAGGCCTGGCACGCCGTAGGGCGCCATGTTCAGCACGTAGCTGATCTGCAGCGACTTCTCGTTCGGGCCGTTGAAGTCCGACAGCAGGGAGTTGGCCAGGTAGATGCCGTTGGTTTCATGCAGGTAGTCGAAGTACTCGTTGCCGTTGACCTGCTGCCAGGAGGCGGTGAGCGTGTGGGCCTGGTGGGTCAGGCCGAACGACAGGCTGTAGGTGTCGTTGTCGATCTCGCCCATCTTCTTGCTGCCTTCGTCCACGGTCTTGTAGTAGTTCAGACCGGTGGTCAGGCTCAGTACCGCGCTGTCGCCCAGCACATGGTTGGCGCCGAAGTAGTACTGGTTCCAGAAATCGTCGACTTTGGTGGCGTAGAGGCTGGTGGTCAGGCTCTTGAGCGGCTGGTAGCTGATACCGGCGGTGCTGGCGCGGTCGGTCTCGACGCCGGCGGCGCCGTACTCGCTGCGGAACTTGCTCAGGCTCTGTTCGGTACGCGGCGAGACGCGGTCGAAGGTGCCGAGGTCGAACGACAGGTTCTCGAACTCGGCGCTGTGCAGGAACGCACCCTGGAAGCTCGACGGCAGCGCACGGTTGCCGATGTAGGCGATCATCGGGGTATCGACCGACTGGCGGCCGACGGTCAGGGTCGTGTTGGACACACGGGCCTTGACGTTGCCCAGGCCCATCTTGCTCCACTGGCCGATCGGATCGCCGTCGCTGTGAGTCAGCGTGCGGTTGTTCGGGCCAGCGACGGCTGCGCGCCCCTGCTCGAGGGCGATCGCGTTGTAGGCCGCGGCCTCGACCGCGAAGCCCACGGTGCCTTCGGTGAAGCCCGAGCTGTAGTTGAGGATGGTGCCCTGCACCCAGTTGTCACGGCTGTGGGTGGCGTGGCGGGTGCCGTCGCTCTTGTAGTACTTCCACAGTGGCGCGCGGGTGGCGCGCTCACGGGCGTACCAGTTGCGGGTGGTGCCGGACAGGCTCTGGCCGTCGATGAAGCCTTTGGCCTCGGCCTGTTCGCTGCTGGACTTGAGCGTGATCGGCACGAAGTCCTGGCTGGTGGGTTCGGCTTGAGCAAGGGCGCAGAAAGCGCCGACGGACAAAGCCAGTGCGGTGGTTGTGGTACGAATCAACATGAAAGCTCCCTGATCTTTTTTTAGTTATCACCCGACCTTGTGGGCCGGGTTTGTCACGGTGACGCGGTACTGCAAGTGTTTGCCTTGGGGTCTCCAGGCAAATCCGGGCTGCACGGGAGCGCGGGAGTGGGTCGCACTCCCGGTCGCATGGCGCAGGGTCAATCGATGCTGACGTCGGAGAAAACGTTGCGTCCGAAGGGGCTGACCTTGAAGTCTTTCACGCTGATGCTCAGCGGCTGGTTGACCGTGGAGTGCGCGACCGGGGTGATCGGCACCTGTTGCTTGAGGCGTTGCTGGGCTTGTTCGTAGAGGCTGGTGCGCTGCGCGCGGTCGGTGACCTGCTTGGCTTTCTTGACCAGGTCGTCGTACTGCTTGTCGCACCACAGTGAATAGTTGTTGCTGCCGATGGCGTCACAGCTGAACAGCGTGCCCAGCCAGTTGTCCGGGTCGCCGTTGTCGCCGGTCCAGCCGATCAGGGCGATGTCGTGCTCGCCGTTCTTCATGCGCTTGAGGTATTCGCCCCACTCGTAGCTGACGATGCGCACCTTGAAGCCGAGCTTGCTCCAGTCGGACTGAAGCATTTCGGCCATCAGCTTGGCATTGGGGTTGTAGGGACGCTGCACCGGCATGGCCCACAAGGTGATCTCGGTACCGTCCTTGACCCCGGCCTGCTTGAGCAGCTGCTTGGCTTTTTCCGGGTCGAAGGGCGCGTCCTTGATCGACTTGTCGTAGGACCACTGGGTCGGCGGCATGGCGTTCGACGCGGCCTGGCCGGCGTCCTGGTAGACCGCCTCGATGATCGCCTTCTTGTTCACCGCCATGTCCATGGCCTGGCGCACTTCCAGGCGGTCGAACGGCGGGTGCTGGGTGTTGTAGGCGATGTAGCCGAGGTTGAAGCCGGGCTGGGTCATCACCTGCAGCTTGCCGTCCTGCTTGAGCGCGGGCAGGTCCGCCGGGCGTGGGTGCAGGGTGATCTGGCACTCGTTGCGGCGCAGCTTCTGGATGCGCACCGATGGGTCGACGTTGATCGAGAACACCAGGTTGTCGATCTTCACCCGGTCAGGCGCCCAGTAGTCCTTGTTGCCCTTGAAGCGGATCTGCGAATCCTTCTGGTAGCGCTGGAACACGAACGGGCCGGTGCCGATCGGCTTCTGGTTGATGTCGCTGGCCTTGCCGTTGGCCAACAGGTGCTCGGCGTACTCGGCGGAGAGGATCGAGGCGAAGGCCATGGCGATGTTCTGCAGGAACGCGGCGTCGACCTTGTTGAGGGTGAAGACCACGGTGAGCGGGTCGGTCTTCTCGACCTTGGCGATGTTCTTGTCCAGCCCCATGCTGACGAAGTACGGGAATTCGGTGGGGTAGGCCTTGCGGAAGGGTTGCTCCTTGTCGAGCATGCGGTTGAAGGTGAACAGCACATCGTCGGCGTTGAAGTCGCGGCTGGGCTTGAAGTCCTTGTTGGCGTGGAACTTCACCCCGGGGCGCAGATGGAAGGTGTACTTCAGGCCGTCCTCGGACACTTGCCAGTCGGTGGCCAGGCCCGGCTGCACGGCGGTGCCGCCGCGCTCGAACTCGACCAGGCGGTTGTAGATCGGCTCGGCGGCGTCGTTGTCGGTGGCCGCGGTGTACTGGGCGGTATCGAAGCCCGCCGGGCTACCCTCGGAGCAGAACACCAGGTTGTTGGCGAGGCTCAGGGGGGCCTGGCTCAGCAGGCCGAGGGCAAGCAGGGTGGAACACAGCGTGGTATGGCGCATGGCAGGTCCTTTGTCCGTATAGTCAAGCCGCGACAGGCAAAACGCGGCTGTGGCATCCCGGCCCTGACGATAGAAGCATCAGGATGCGGGAGCCAAGGTTCAGCTACTGGTATGGGGGCGGGAGCATTCCGGCGAGCGTGAAGGAATTACCTTACGTATCGCCCGGTCGTGTCACCGTCCCGCCGCAAACCGCTGCGGCGGGACGATCACGGCCGTTACTTGTCCACGCTGACCCCGTAGAAGGAGTTCAGGCCGAAGGGGCTGATCTTGAAGTCCTTAACCTTCGTGCTCATGGGCTGATACACGGTGGAGTGGGCGATGGGGGTCATCGGCACCTGCTCCTTGAGGAGGTGTTGCGCCTGCTTGTACAGCTCGGTGCGCTTGGCCTGGTCGGAGGTCGCCTTGGCTTGCTTGATCAGGTCGTCGTAGGGCTTGTAGCACCATTTGGAGAAGTTGTTGCCGTCCATCGCGTCGCAGCCGAACAGCGTGCCCAGCCAGTTGTCCGGGTCACCATTGTCGCCGCTCCAGCCAATCAGCATGGCGCCATGCTCGCCGCCCTTGGAGCGCTTGATGTACTCGCCCCATTCGTAGCTGACGATCTTGGCGTTGATGCCGATCTTCTTCCAGTCGGACTGGAGCATCTCGGCCATCAGCTTGGCGTTGGGGTTGTAGGGGCGCTGCACCGGCATGGCCCAGAGGGTGATCTCGGTGCCTTCCTTGATGCCGGCTTCCTTGAGCAGTTGCTTGGCTTTCTCCGGATCGTACTTGGCGTCCTTGATGGTGGTGTCATAGGACCACTGGGTTGGCGGCATGGCATTGACGGCCAGCTGGCCCGCGCCCTGATAGACCGATTCGATGATCTGCGGCTTGTTGACGGCCATGTCCAGCGCCTGGCGGACCTTGAGCTGGGACAGTGGGTTGGCGTCGTTGCTGCCCTTGACCTTGTCCATCACGTTGTAGGCGATGTAGCCGAGGTTGAAACCGGCCTGGTCGGGCATCTGCAGGTTCTTGTCCGCCTTCAGCGGCGCGATGTCGGCCGGGCGCGGGAACAGGGTGACCTGGCACTCGTTCTTCTTGAGTTTCTGCATGCGCACCGAGGCGTCGGTAGTGATGGCGAAGATCAGGTTGTCGATCTTCACGTCCTCGGGGTTCCAGTAGTCCTTGTTGCCCTTGAAACGGATCTGCGCGTCTTTCTGGTACTTGCTGAACACGAACGGGCCGGTGCCGATCGGCTTCTGGTTGATATCGGCTGGCTTGCCCTGCTTGAGCAGCTGGTCGGCGTACTCGGCGGACTGGATCGAGGCGAAGCTCATGGCCAGGTTCTGGATGAACGCGGCATCGACCTCGTTGAGGGTGAACTTCACGGTGTGGTCATCGACCTTCTCGACCTTGGCGATGTTCTTGTCCATGCCCATGTCGGTGAAGTACGGGAATTCGGTGGGGTAGGCTTTGCGGAAGGGGTGGTTCTTGTCGAGCATGCGGTTGAAGGTGAACAGCACGTCGTCGGCGTTGAACGCTCGGGTGGGCTTGAAGTAATCGGTGGTATGGAACTTCACGCCTTCGCGCAGGTGGAAGGTATAGGTCTTGCCGTCGTCAGAAATGTCCCACTTGGTGGCCAAGCCTGGAATCACTGCGGTGCCGCCGCGCTCGAACTGGCTCAGGCGGTTGAACATGGTTTCGGCGGAGGCGTCGAAGTCGGTTCCGGTGGTGTACTGGCCAGGGTCGAAACCGGCCGGGCTGCCTTCGGAGCAGAACACCAGGTTGGTCGCGGCGTGGGCGAGCGGTGAGCCGGCCAGCAAGCCTGCGCTTACCAGGAACGGAATGACTGCGTGTTTGAGCATGGTGGCCTCATTTTTGTCATTTTTCGAATTGAGGCGGCCTCGTGAGCCGACCTGCGGATACTTATGCAGGGGGTGTTCCCAATGCAACACTCAGCAGGATGGTTGACGCCAAAAAAGTGGGACGGACGTACATGGATGTCGCATCCGTATAACTTTGGCGAATGTTGATCGTTTGCGAAGGCAAAGAGAGCGAAATTTTCAGGATATTTCGCACTTTATGTGACAAGCAGATGCACCCAATTGGTGCGTAGGAAGGGTCTGAAACGGCTGTCCGAGACGGTTTTGACCATCTCGGACATTCAAGCGGGTGTCTCAGGGCACCTGCACCTCGATCAGACCGTCGGCGCTCATGCTGACTTCGCTGGTGCCGGCTTCGATATCGGGTGCTGGCGCGGCTTCGTCGGCAGCCCCCTTGGCCATCATCGCCATGGGTGCATTGCGCAGGTACGGACGCGGGTAGCCACTGCTGTTGAGGTTCAGGCTGACCACTTTGTAGCCTTTGCCGCCGAGGGCCTCGGTGGCCAGCTGGGCGCGGGCCTTGAATGCGGCGACGGCGTCCTTGAGCAGTTCATCCTCGTTGGACTTGCGGGTTGCCGGGGCGATGGAGAAGTCCATGCCGCCCATCTTCAGGTCCTGCAGCAGTTCCCCGGTGAGCTTGGACAGGGCCGGGAAGTCGGCGCTTTCCAGGCGCAGCTCGGCGCGTTCGCGCCAGCCGGTGATCTTCTGGCCCTTGGTGTCGTAGATGGGGTAGCTGTTGCGGCTGCCCTGGCTGATCTTCACGTCCTTGACCTGGCGTGCCTGCTGCACGGCCTTGTTCATGGTCTCGGTGATCTCTTTGGCGAGCTTGCCCGGATCGGTGTTCTGCGCTTCGCTGTACAGCGTCACGACCATCAGGTCGCGTGCCACTTCCTTGCTGACTTCGGCGCGCAGCGAAACCTGGTTGTAGCGCGGCTCGTCGGCCGCCAGGGCGGGCAGGCTGGCGAGCATGCCGCAGGACAGGGCAACGGCGGCGGCACCGCGACGGGGAATGTGCATGGTGGAGCTCCTTGGCAGTGAAGGGCGTGGCATCGAGTCCACGCATGGCCGATCAGACCGGAAACAGTGTAGTGGGTTCAAAAGTGCCATCATGAACTTGTGACAAAGTGTGGCGCTTTGCCGCATCGCTGCAGCGAGGCGCCCGGCTTCGGTATACTCCAGCCGATTTTCCTGGAGCACTCATTGGGAGAGCTCATGCTCGCCGCCGTACATCCGTTGTCCGCCACACGTCAGAACCTCTGGCGCCTGACCTTCATCCGTATCCTCGTCCTGGCGGCCCAGGCCGGCTCCGTTGGCGTTGCCTACTGGACCGAGCTGCTGCCGCTGCCGTGGTTCTCGCTGGCGGCGACGCTGGCCCTGTCGTCGCTGCTCTGTGCCTTCACCGCCTTGCGCCTGCGCCTGTCGCTGCCGGTCACCGAGCTCGAGTACGCCTTGCAGCTGGCCTGCGACCTGCTGATCCACAGCGCCCTGCTTTATTACTCGGGCGGCTCGACCAACCCCTTCGTCTCCTATTACCTGGTGCCGCTGGCGATCGCCGCGGTCACCTTGCCGTGGATCTACTCGCTGGTGCTCTCGGGCATCGCGCTGGTGGCCTACAGCCTGCTGCTGGTGCAGTACTATCCGCTGGAAACGCTGCCGCTGGCGCGCGACACCATGCAGGTCTACGGCATGTGGCTGAGCATTGCCCTGGCCGCGGCGGTGATCACCTTCTTCGCCGCGCGCATGGCCGAGGAGCTGCGGCGTCAGGAGAACCTGCGCGCCGAACGCCGTGAGGAAAGCCTGCGCGACGAGCAGTTGCTGGCCGTGGCTACCCAGGCGGCGGGCGCTGCGCATGAGCTGGGCACGCCGTTGGCGACCATGAGCGTGCTGCTCAACGAAATGCGCCAGGATCACGCCGATCCGTTGCTGCAGGAGGATCTGCAGATCCTTCAGGACCAGGTCAAGCTGTGCAAGGAAACCCTGCAGCAGCTGGTGCGCGCCGCCGAGGCCAATCGGCGCCTGGCGATCGTCGAGCAGGATGTCACCGTGTGGCTCGACGAGGCGCTCAACCGCTGGCACTTGATGCGCCCGGAAGCCAGTTACCGCTTCCAGCGCCTGCGCGATGGCGTGGTGCCGCGCCTGACGCCGCCGCCGGACCTGACCCAGGCTCTGCTGAACCTGTTGAACAATGCCGCCGACGCCTGCCCGGACGACCTGCAGGTGCGTCTGGATTGGGACGCCCAGGACATCGTCATCAGCATCCACGACCATGGCCCTGGCGTGCCGCCGGCCATCGCCGAGGCGATCGGCAAACCTTTCATTACCACCAAGGGCAAAGGCTTCGGCCTGGGCCTGTTCTTGAGCAAGGCCAGCGTGACGCGTGCGGGCGGTTCGGTGAAACTCTATAGTCATGAGCAGGGTGGCACCCTGACCGAATTGCGCCTGCCCCATGGCAAGCGAGGAGATGCATGATGAGCGAAGAAAACCAGGTCGAAGGCGAAGAGCTGCCGCACCTGCTGCTGGTGGACGACGACGCCACTTTCACTCGGGTTATGGCTCGGGCCATGGCCCGTCGCGGGTTCCGTGTCAGCACCGCGAGTTCGGCGGAAGAGGGCCTGAAGCTGGCCGAGCAGGACCTGCCGGACTACGCGACGCTGGACCTGAAGATGGAAGGCGACTCGGGCCTGGTGCTGCTGCCCAAGCTGCTGGAGCTGGACCCGGAGATGCGGGTGGTGATCCTGACTGGCTATTCGAGCATCGCCACGGCGGTCGAGGCCGTCAAGCGCGGGGCCTGCAACTACCTGTGCAAGCCGGCGGACGCTGATGACGTGCTGGCGGCGCTGCTCTCGGAGCACACCGACCTGGATACCCTGGTGCCGGAAAACCCGATGTCGGTGGATCGCCTGCAGTGGGAGCACATCCAGCGCGTGCTGGGTGAGCACGAAGGCAACATCTCCGCCACGGCGCGGGCGTTGGGTATGCACCGGCGCACGCTGCAGCGCAAGTTGCAGAAGCGCCCGGTACGGCGCTAGGCAAGCATCGCGGGGCAAGCCCGCTCCGACAGTCTGAACTCAGATTGTGGGAGCGGGCTTGCCCCGCGATGGCGTTCTGCAGCGTTAAACGGTTTTCAATCCAGAGCGGTCAACCCGCACCGCCAGTTGTCCAGCCCCCGATGGCGCCTCGAACGCCACCTGTCCCCCTGCCGGCACTTTCGCCCGGCCAATCACCTTGCCGGCCCGCAGCAATTCCAGCGGCATGCCTTCCATCGACTGGCCCGAAGCCAGTTCCAACTTGATCCTGATTGTCATCGGTGACCTCCTTGTCACGCGTTGCGATCGATATAGAGAGTGGTCTTGCCGTCCAGGCTGGCGATCAGTTCCGGTGAGCCGCCGCGGAACTGGCGGAACAGGTTGCGAGCGCGTTGTTTGCCGTCCGCCAGCACCTGCACGCTGGGGTGGAACTGGTCGGTCAGTTCGGCATAGGCGCTCCACGGGCCGATGTACGACTCGTTGAGCTGGTCGGTGACGCTGAAGGCGTAGCGCACCGCGTTGCCCCGCTGCCAGTTCAGGCCATCGGGCTCGCGGCGCTCCCAGCCGGTGATCGCTGGTGAGGTAGCCGGGGCATCGATGAAGCCGGTGGGCTTGTTCGGCTTGTAGTCCTTGAGCAGCAGGTAGGTGCTCCAGCCCCACCAGTCGCCGATACGGTTGCGGTCGTTGAGGTCATTGACGTCCTTGCGCCGCAGCACGGTCTTGCCGTCCTGGAAGTACAGCGGGGCGAAGTTGCCCGGCACCAGGTCCTGCTCGGTGGCCCGCAGGTCGGGCGCCAGGCGCAGCGCCGCGAAGTCCTTCACCGCTGGCGCGCGACCCTCGGCGAAGGCCTGGAACACTTCATCGGCCGAACGCTGCACGGCGCGGCCGACCTGGCGGCGGTTGGCCACGTCGACGCTATCGAAGTAGCGCTTGTCGCCGTAGGCGCGCCATTGCTCGCCCTCGGCATTGCGCACGGCCAGGCCGTACTTGCTGTCCTCGTCATGCATGAAGCGCGAGATCAGCGAGCCGACATCGCTTGGTGTGACGGTGTCGGCCAGTGCCTTGCGCGGCACCCGCAGGTGACCGGCGGAGAACAGGTCGGTGAGGAAGTGGTCGGCGAAGGCGTTCATCGCGTAGGCCATTTGCAGGTCGCGTTCCTCGCCGCTGGCGCGGGCCTTCAGCGCCTGCTGCAGGGCCGCGGCGTGGCCGGCCTGGTAGGCCAGTAGCGCCCAGGGCCCGAAGTGGTCCCAGTTGCTCGCGGCCAGCTTCAGGTAGCGGCCCAGGGGGAACAGGTCGGAGGCGAAGCTGCCGCCGCCGGTGATGCGGTTCCAGCGTGCCGACAGGCTGTCGCCCAGCGCGTCATAGGCCTCGTGTGGCTGGCGGCCATCCTTGATGGCCTGGTTGGCGGCGGCGATTTCCTCCTGCATCACCGCCAGGATCTGCTCGGCCTCCGCCTTGGCCGCCGGCAGGCGGGCGAGGGAGTCGAAGGCCAGGCCGAAGCGCGCGATCCGCTCGGCGTCGTTGGCGCCATCGGCGATGGGGCGGTCCGGCAGGCCGTAGAAATCCCCCCCGAGGGCGATCACCTGGCCGTAGGTCAGGGTCAGGCCGTTGGGCAGTGGCAGGGGGGACTGGTGAGCGGGGATACCGGGTTGGCCCACTTCATAGCGCAGCAGGGTGTTGTCACCGATGGCTGTGTGTTCGCCGCCTTCGAAGAACAGTTCAGGTCCTTTGCTCGGCTTGCCGTTGGCCGGTGGCGCGGCGAAACGATGGTACTTGAGGGTGTGATGCCCGTGCATGACCAGCACCAGGTGGCTGTCGGGGCCGGGCAGGGTGACGCCCTGTTCCTCGAAAAGCTGATCGAGGTCGGCGACCACCAGCGTGGCCTGGGCCGTCGAGGCCGCAGGCAGTGTTTGCATTCCTGACATGATTTGCTCCTTGCAATGTCGGGATAATCCATTTTTTAACTGTATGTATATACAGTGGTTGTCATCATAATCAGGAAATTTCCTACGTCAAGGTCTCTTTGTGCTGGCAACTGGCACCTGTGGCGGGCGCAAGCCCCCGGCAGTCACGTATGATTGCCCCCCTAACGGCAATTCTCAGGATCGCGTTGCATGCTCGCCCTTCTCATCCAGACACTGAACATCACGGCTCCGGTATTCGCCATGCTGTTCATGGGCGTGCTGCTCAAGCGCATCCGCTTGATCGACGACAACTTCGTCCGGGTCGCCTCCAAGCTGGTGTTCAACGTGTGCATGCCGGCGCTGCTGTTCCTCGGCATCTATCACGCCGACCTGGCGGCGGCGGTGAAGCCTGGGGTGATCCTGTACTTCGTGCTCGCGACCCTGGCGTGCTTCGGCCTGGCCTGGGGCCTGGCGATCTGGCGCTGCCCGCGGGCGGATCGCGGCATCTATACCCAGGGCGCGTTTCGCGGCAACAACGGCGTGATTGGCCTGGCCCTGGCGGCCAGCCTGTATGGCGACTACGGTATTTCCCTCGGCGCGGTGCTGGCCGGGCTGGTGATCCTCATGTACAACTCGCTGTCGGCGGTGGTGCTGGCGGTGTACAGCCCGGACCTGAAGTCCGATCCGTGGAGCATCTGCAAGAGCATTCTCAGCAATCCGCTGATCATCAGCGTGCTAGTGGCCACGCCGATGGCCTACGGCCAGGTGCCGCTGCCCAACTGGCTGCTGACGTCCGGCGACTACCTGGCGCAGATGACCCTGCCACTGGCGCTGATCTGCATCGGTGGCACGCTGTCGCTGGCGGCGCTGCGCGACAGCGGCAGGCTGGCTGTCGACGTCAGCCTGGCGAAGATGGTCTGGCTGCCGCTGCTGGGCACGCTGGGCGCCTGGCTCTGCGGTTTTCGCGGTGCCGAACTGGGCATCCTGTTCCTCTACATCGGCAGCCCCACCGCAGCGGCGAGCTATGTGATGGCGCGCGAGGCCAACGGCAACCATGAGCTGGCGGCGTCGATCATCGTGATCACTACACTGATGGCGGCGATTACCACCAACATCGGGATTTTCTTCTTGCAATGGGGTGGATGGATCTAGTCCATTGCGAGCAAAACCAATAACACTGCCTCACCTAAAGGACACTTCATGCAAGACCAG
Organism: Pseudomonas sp. microsymbiont 2; assembly: GCF_054788395.1. NCBI lineage: Bacteria > Pseudomonadati > Pseudomonadota > Gammaproteobacteria > Pseudomonadales > Pseudomonadaceae > Pseudomonas > Pseudomonas sp. microsymbiont 2. The sequence continues at coordinate 4,750,291 of NZ_CM139112.1, read as the reverse complement.
AGCACGCCCGAGCGCTTGCAGCGCGGGCTGAAGAATCGCCATATCCAGCTGATCGCGCTGGGTGGCGCCATCGGCACCGGGCTGTTCCTGGGCATCGCCCAGACCATCCAGCTGGCCGGCCCCTCGGTACTGCTGGGCTATGCCATCGCTGGCCTGATGGCCTTCCTGATCATGCGCCAGCTGGGCGAGATGGTGGTCGAAGAGCCGGTCGCCGGCAGCTTCAGCCATTTCGCCCACCAGTACTGGAGCGAGTTCGCCGGTTTCGTCTCGGGCTGGAACTACTGGGTGGTCTACGTGCTGGTGGGCATGGCCGAGCTCACAGCGGTGGGTATCTACGTGCAGTACTGGTGGCCGGAATTTCCGACCTGGGCCACGGCAGCGATCTTCTTCGTGGTGATCAACGCCATCAACCTGACCCAGGTGAAGGTGTATGGCGAGATGGAGTTCTGGTTCGCCCTGGTCAAGGTGGTGGCGATCGTCAGCATGATTGGTTTCGGCGCCTGGTTGCTGACCAGTGGTCACGGCGGGCCGGATGCCAGCGTCGCCAACCTGTGGCAGTACGGTGGTTTCTTCCCCAATGGCGTGACCGGATTGATCATGGCCCTGGCGGTGATCATGTTCTCTTTCGGTGGCCTGGAGCTGGTGGGCATCACCGCTGCCGAGGCGGCCAACCCGCGTGAGAGCATTCCGAAGGCGACCAACCAGGTGGTCTATCGCATCCTGATCTTCTATATCGGTGCGCTGGCGGTGTTGCTGTCGCTGTACCCATGGCAGAAAGTGGTGCAGGGCGGTAGCCCGTTCGTGATGATCTTCCACGAGCTGGACAGCGATTTGGTGGCCACGATCCTCAACGTCGTGGTGCTGACCGCCGCGCTGTCGGTCTACAACAGTTGCGTGTACGCCAACAGCCGTATGCTGTTCGGCTTGGCCACGCAGGGTGACGCGCCGCGTCAGCTGCTCAAGGTCAGCCGTCGTGGCGTGCCGCTCGCCGCGCTGGGCGTGTCGGCGTTCGCCACCGGTCTGTGCGTGGTGATCAACTACCTGATGCCGGGCGAGGCCTTCGGTTTGTTGATGGCCCTGGCGGTGTCGGCGCTGGTGATCAACTGGGCGAGCATCAGTATCACTCACTTGAAGTTCCGCAAGGCCAAGCTGGCTGCTGGCATCCAGCCGTTCTATCGCAGCCTGGGGCACCCGCTGACCAACTATCTGTGTCTGGCGTTCATTGTGTTGATTCTGGTGGTGATGTACCTGACGCCGCCGATTCGCATTTCGGTGATGTTGATTCCGGCGTGGATTGCGGTGTTATGGGTGGCGTTCCGAATCAAGAAGGCGCGTCAGGCTTGATTTGATTTATTACGGTTCCAGGATGCCGATGTCTGGTGTCTTGGAACCGTGTAGGTTGGATCTCTCGATCGCGGGTCTGTTTAGTCGACGCATTGCCAACTGTCTAACAATCAAATTCATATTTCTTGATCTTGATCTTGATCTTGATCTTGATCTTGATCTTGATCTTGATCTTGATCTTGATCTTGATCTTGATCTTGATCTTGATCTTGATCTTGATCTTGATCTTGATCTTGATCTTGATCTTGCTTCTAAGCGCGCGATAGTTCAGGCGCCGCCAATTGCGACTTCAGGAGGCCGAGCGGAGTTCTTGCGGAGGGAGGTGACGGGCATGGATGCCCGTCAAGCGCTGCGCCCCAGGATGGGGCGTTCAGCGCGGTCCTCCCGGGAGCAAGAACGGAGCGAGGGAACCCCGGAGCGAAGCGTAGGGGCCGGATGAATGGAGCGAGGATTTTTTGGTGACTTTTTGATCCTTCAAAAAGTTACCCGCCGTAAGGGCGGAAAGGTGACTATGCGTCACCATCGCAAATGAATGCGCATGTAACTTTCAAAACAAACTATTTAAAAGTCAAAGTCAAAGTCAAAGTCAAAGTCAAAGTCGGTCGGCGTCGGTTTTTATAGTTGTAAGCTCATTCATTTGCGATGTCGACGCATAGTCACCTTTCCGCCCTTACGGCGGGTCACTTTTTGTCAAACGCGACAAAAAGTAACCAAAAAACGCTGCGCTCCATTCATCCGGCCCTGCGCTTCGCTCCGGGTTCCCTCACTCCGGCCTTGCTCCCGGGAGGACCGCGCTGAACGGCCCATCCTGGGCCGCAGCGCTTGACGGGCATCCATGCCCGTCACCTCCCTCCGCAAGGCCTGCGTTCGGCCTCCTGAAGTCGCGAAGGTACGGGCGGCGCCTGGTCTGATGCAGCTGACGCTAGTTGCAGCTGTGTGATCTCAAGGTCGCCTTCGCGGGCAAGCCCGCTCCCACAGGGTCATATATATCCATGTGGGAGCGGGCTTGCCCGCGAAAGGGTCAGAGCAACCCATATTTGGATCACCCACATGGTTTACACATGTAGTTCACTCACATAGGTAACAGTCACGAGGCCAGGGCGCCTGCCCTCATCCGCAAGGCCTGCGTTCGGCCTCCTGAAGTCGCGAAGGTACGGGCGGCGCCTGGTCTGATGCAGCTGTCGCTAGTTGCAGCTGTGTGATCTCAAGGTCGTCTTCGCGGGCAAGCCCGCTCCCACAGGGTCATATATATCCATGTGGGAGCGGGCTTGCCCGCGAAAGAATATTTGGATCACCCACATGGGTTGCACAGTAGTTCACTCACATGGGTAACAGTCACGAGGCCAGGGCGCATGCCCTTAGTCCGTGGAACTCGCCTGATAGCTATCGATGACTTCCTGCGCCGCGCGAAACGCATCGATCGCCGCCGGCACTCCGGCATACACCGCGCAATGCAGCAGCGCCTCGCGGATCTCCTCGACGGTGCAGCCGTTGTTAAGCGCCCCACGCACGTGCCCCTTGAGTTCCTGCGGGCACTTGAGCGCGGTCAGGGTGGCCAGGGTGATCAGGCTGCGGGTCTTCAGCGCCAGCCCGTCACGGGCCCAGACGCTGCCCCAGGCATGTTCGTTGACGAAATCCTGTAGCGGTTGGGTGAACGCGGTCGCGTTGCCCAGGGCGCGATCGACGAAGGCATCGCCCATCACCTGGCGGCGAATGCTCTCGCCGGTCTGTTTCGTGTCAGCCATGTTGTTTTCCTTAGTGTTGGCGGCGCCAGGCGCGGATCGTGGTGTACAGCAGCACGACCCCGAGCACAGGCATCACATAGAACAGCATCAGTCGTTCAAGGCGCCCGGCCAGCGGCATGCCGGTGGTGAAGGCCACCACGTGCAGGCCGTAGGCCAGGTACAGGCACAGGAACACCAGGCCTTCGGCGCGAGTGACGCGGTAACCGGAATAGAACACCGGCAGGCACAGGGCGGCGACGCCGAGCATCACCGGCAGGTCGAAGTCCAGGGCGTTGGGCGAGATGGACAGGGGCTCGGGGGTGATCATTGCCGTGAACCCCAGCACCGCCAGCAGGTTGAACAGGTTGCTGCCGATCACCGTGCCCACCGCGATCTCCCGCTCGCCGCGCAGGGCCGCGATCAACGCGGCGGCAAGCTCCGGAAGCGAGGTGCACACGGCAACCACGGTCAGGCCGATGATGCGCTCGGACAGGCCCAGATCGGTCGCCACCTCGACTACAGCTTCAAGCAGCAGGTGACCGGCGAGGCTCAGAAGGCTCAGGCCCACGACAATCTGTAGCACCGTGCTGCTCCAGAACCGCAGCGCGCTGGCGTGCGTGGTACTCGGCGCGGGGTAGGTGCGGGCGTAGTGGCGGGATTGATGCCAGAGCATGGCCAGGTAGCCCAGCAGGCCGAGCAGCAGCAGACCACCCTCCAGACGTCCAAGCTGGCCGTTGAGCGCGAGCAGGTATACCAGCGCACTGGCCAGGATCATCAACGGGATATCCAGACGCACCAGCTGACGCGACACGCGCAGTGGAATGATCAGCGCCGCCAGGCCGAGAATCACCAGCACGTTGAAGATGTTGCTGCCGACGACACTGCCGACGGCCACGTCCGGGGCGCCCTGGTAGGCGGCCTGCAGGCTCACGGTCAACTGTGGCGCGGTGCTGCCGAAGGCTACCAGGCTCAGGCCGATGATCAGTGGGCGCACATGCAGTCGGGTGGCCAGGCGCAGGGCGGCGCGCACCAGCAGTTCGGCGCCGATGATCAGCAGCAGCAGGCCCAGGCCCAGTCGCAGTAGGCTGAAGGTGGGAAGGGTGGCCAGGTCGAAAATGGCGAAGGCTCCAGTCAGGTCAGTCGCTCAGACCTTGTACCCGGACTCGCGCGGTTCCGCTACGGAGCATGCCGATTTTTTCCGCGGCGGCGCGTGACAGGTCGATCAACCGGCCACGAGTATGCGGGCCGCGGTCGTTGATGCGCACCACGACGCTACGCTGGTTGGCGAGATTGGTGACCAGTACCCGGCTGCCGAAGGGCAGGCTGCGGTGGGCGGCGGTGAGGCCGTGCTGGTTGAAGGGCTCGCCGCTGGCGGTGCGTTTGCCGTGGTGGCGGGCGCCGTAGTAGGAGGCGGTGCCGGTCTGGTCGTAGCCGCGGGGGTCGAGGTCATGGCTGGCGCAGCCGGCCAGCAGGGCGAAGAGGGTGAAGGTGGTGAGGGAACGCTTGATCAAGTCGAATGCTCCGGTGCTGCCCTTCGCGGGTAAACCCGCTCCCACAGGTCCCGTGCCGTTCCAAAAGGGCAGCACAGTACCTGTGGGAGCGGGTTTACCCGCGAGCGAGGGCGAAGCCCTCGCAAGGCTACGGGGGTAAAACAATCACCCTTCGAGCTTGGCCTTGAGCAATTGGTTCACTTGCCCCGGGTTGGCCTTGCCTTTCGATGCCTTCATCGCCTGACCGACGAAGAAGCCAAACATCTTGCCGCGCTTGGCCTCGTCGGCGGCGCGGTACTGTTCGACCTGTTCGGCGTTGGCGGCGAGCATCTCGTCGAGCATCTTGTCGATCGCGCCGGTGTCGGTGACCTGCTTGAGACCTTTGCTTTCGATGATGCCGTCGGCATCGCCTTCACCGGCGGCCATGGCCTCGAACACGGTCTTGGCGATCTTGCCGCTGATCGTGTTGTCACGGATGCGCAGCAGCATGCCGCCGAGGTGCTCGGCGCTGACCGGCGACTGGTCGATGTCCAGCCCCAGCTTGTTCAGCAGGCTGCCCAGTTCGACCATGACCCAGTTGGCGGCCAGCTTGGCGTCGCCGCCGATCTTCACCACCTGCTCGAAGTAGTCAGCCTGTTCGCGGCTGGAGGCCAGCACGTTGGCGTCGTAGGCCGACAGGCCGTACTGGCTCTGGAAGCGCTCGACCTTCTGCGTGGGCAGCTCCGGCAGGGCGGCGCGCACGGTCTCGAGGAAGCTCGGCTCGATCACCACCGGCAGCAGGTCCGGGTCGGGGAAGTAACGGTAGTCGTTGGCTTCCTCCTTGCTGCGCATCGAACGGGTCTCGTCCTTGTTCGGGTCGTACAGGCGAGTTTCCTGCACCACCGTGCCGCCGTCCTCGATCAGGTCGATCTGGCGCTGGACCTCGTAGTTGATCGCCTTTTCGACGAAACGGAACGAGTTGACGTTCTTGATCTCGCAGCGGGTGCCGAACTCGGCCTGGCCTTTCGGGCGCACCGAGACGTTGCAGTCGCAGCGCAGCGAGCCTTCGGCCATGTTGCCGTCGCAGATGCCCAGGTAGCGCACCAGGGCGTGGATCGCCTTGACGTAGGCCACGGCCTCCTTGGCGCTGCGCATGTCCGGCTCGGAGACGATCTCCAGCAGCGGGGTGCCGGCGCGGTTCAGGTCGATGCCGCTGGCGCCGTTGAAGTCTTCGTGCAGGCTTTTGCCGGCGTCTTCTTCAAGGTGCGCGCGGGTCACGCCGATGCGCTTGATGGTGCCGTCTTCCAGGGCGATGTCCAGGTGGCCCTTGCCGACGATCGGCAGGTCCATCTGGCTGATCTGGTAGCCCTTGGGCAGGTCGGGGTAGAAGTAGTTCTTGCGCGCGAATACGTTGCGCGGGCCGATCTCGGCATCGATCGCCAGGCCGAACATGCACGCCATGCGCACGGCTTCCTGGTTGAGCACCGGCAGTACGCCGGGCATGCCAAGGTCAACCAGGCTGGCCTGGGTGTTCGGCTCGGAGCCGAAGGTGGTGGCGCTGCCGGAGAAGATCTTCGACTGGGTGGCGAGCTGGGTATGAATCTCCAGCCCGATCACAACTTCCCATTGCATGTGTGAACTCCTCAGAAGCCGTTGGGGGCGCGGGTGTGCCAGTCGGTGACTTGCTGGTAACGGTGCGCGATGTTGAGCAGGCGGCCTTCCTGGAAGTACGGGGCCAGCAGTTGCACGCCCACCGGCAGGCCGTCGACGAAGCCGGCCGGCATCGACAGGCCCGGCAGGCCCGCCAGGTTGGCGGTGATGGTGTAGACGTCTTCCAGGTAGGCGGCGACCGGGTCGGCGCTCTTGGCGCCAAGCTTCCAGGCCGGGTTCGGCGTGGTCGGGCCGAGGATCACGTCGACGTCGTGGAAGGCGGCCATGAAGTCGTTCTTGACCAGGCGGCGGATCTGCTGGGCCTTGATGTAGTAGGCGTCGTAGTAGCCGGCCGACAGGGCGTAGGTGCCGACCATGATGCGCCGCTGCACTTCCGCGCCGAAACCTTCGCCACGGGAACGTTCGTACAGGTCGATCAGGTTGGTCGGGTTCGCGCAGCGGTGGCCGAAGCGCACGCCGTCGAAGCGCGACAGGTTGGAGGAGGCTTCCGCCGGGGCGATCACGTAGTACGCCGGGATGGCGTGCTGCATGTTAGGCAGGCTGATTTCCTTGACCACAGCGCCGAGCTTTTCCAGCTCCTTGACGCTGGCCTGGACCAGCTCGGCGATGCGCGGGTCGAGGCCGGCGCCGAAGTACTCCTTCGGCAGGCCGATGCGCAGGCCCTGCAGCGAGGCGTTGAGGTTGGCGCTGTAGTCCGGCACCGGCTCATCGACGCTGGTCGAGTCCTTGGCGTCGAAACCGGCCATGCCTTGCAGCAGCAGGGCGCAGTCTTCGGCGGTGCGGGCCAGCGGGCCGCCCTGGTCGAGGCTCGAGGCATAGGCGATCATGCCCCAGCGCGAGACGCGGCCGTAGGTTGGCTTGAGACCGGTGAGGTTGGTCAGTGCCGCCGGCTGGCGGATCGAGCCGCCGGTGTCGGTGCCGGTGGTGGCCGGCAGCAGGCGCGCGGCCACGGCGGCGGCCGAGCCGCCGGACGAACCGCCCGGCACGTGCTCGAGGTTCCACGGGTTCTTCACCGGGCCGTAGTGGCTGGACTCGTTGGCCGAGCCCATGGCGAACTCGTCCATGTTGGTCTTGCCCAGGGTGACCATGCCGGCTTCGGCCAGCTTGGCGACCACGGTGGCGTCATACGGGGCGTTGAAGTTGTCGAGCATCTTCGAGCCGCAGCTGGTGCGCACGCCGTTGGTGCAGAACAGGTCCTTGTGGGCGATCGGCGCGCCCAGCAGCGCGCCGGTTTCACCGGCGGCGCGACGGGCGTCGGCGGCACGCGCCTGCTCCAGGGCCTGCGCCTCGGTGACGGTGATGAAGCTGTTGAGCTGCGGGTCGAGCTGCTTGATGCGCGACAGCAGGGCGCCGGTCAGCTCTTGCGAGGAAAACGATTTGTCGGCGAGACCACGGGCGATCTCGGCCAGGGTGAGTTGATGCATGGCAGGCGCAATCCCTTATTCGATGACTTTCGGAACCAGGTACAGACCGTTCTCGGTCGACGGGGCGACGGCCTGGTAGCGGTCGCGCTGGTTGCTTTCGGTGACTTGGTCGGGGCGCAGGCGCTGGGTGGTCTCCAGCGGGTGGGCGAGCGGTTCGATGCCGGTGGTGTCGACGGCTTGCATCTGGTCGACCAGCCCGAGAATGCTGTTCAGGGCATCGGTGATGCGTGGCAGTTCGCCTTCATTCAGGCCCAGGCGGGCCAGATGGGCGATCTTTTCCACGTCGGAGCGTTGCAGCGCCATGGGGATCTCCGGGAATTCGAGGAACGGAATGGGTCCGTGATGGGGAACATGCCGGGATTCCGGCGGTCAAAGGGCCGCGATCATCGGCAGGCATGCTCGGAAAAACAGCCAATTTAACATATTGGCTCCTTGCCCAAAATCCCTGCCATTGTTAGAGTTTGCCGCACTTTTTTACCCACGCTTTCCCCAGGGTCACTTTCCCATGTTCAAGAAACTGCGTGGCATGTTTTCCAGCGATCTGTCCATCGACCTGGGTACTGCCAACACCCTTATCTACGTGCGTGAGCGCGGTATCGTCCTGAATGAGCCCTCGGTTGTTGCCATCCGTACCCACGGCAACCAGAAAAGCGTCGTCGCAGTCGGTACCGAAGCCAAGCGCATGCTGGGCCGCACCCCCGGCAACATCGCAGCCATTCGTCCGATGAAGGACGGCGTGATCGCCGACTTCAGCGTTTGTGAAAAAATGTTGCAGTATTTCATCAACAAGGTGCACGAAAACAGCTTCCTGCAGCCCAGCCCACGTGTGCTGATCTGCGTGCCGTGCAAGTCGACCCAGGTCGAGCGCCGTGCCATTCGTGAGTCGGCCCTCGGCGCCGGTGCCCGCGAAGTGTTCCTGATCGAAGAACCGATGGCCGCGGCCATCGGTGCCGGCCTGCCGGTCGAAGAGGCCCGTGGCTCGATGGTCGTCGATATCGGCGGCGGCACCACCGAAATCGCCCTGATCTCGCTCAATGGCGTGGTCTACGCCGAGTCCGTGCGCGTTGGCGGCGACCGTTTCGACGAAGCCATCGTCACCTATGTGCGCCGCAACTACGGCAGCCTGATCGGCGAGTCCACCGCCGAGCGCATCAAGCAGGAAATCGGTACCGCCTACCCGGGTGGCGAAGTGCGTGAAGTCGACGTGCGTGGCCGCAACCTGGCCGAGGGCGTGCCGCGCGCCTTCACTCTGAACTCCAACGAAGTGCTCGAAGCCCTGCAGGAGTCGCTGGCGACCATCGTCCAGGCGGTCAAGAGCGCCCTGGAGCAATCGCCGCCGGAGCTGGCCTCGGATATCGCCGAGCGCGGCCTGGTGCTGACCGGCGGTGGCGCGCTGCTGCGCGACCTGGACAAGCTGCTGGCCCAGGAGACCGGCCTGCCGGTGATCGTCGCCGAGGACCCGCTGACCTGCGTCGCCCGCGGCGGTGGTCGTGCCCTGGAAATGATGGACAAGCACGCCATGGACCTGCTCTCCAGCGAGTGATCGCCGGCGAGTCGCGTATCCTCAGGTTTACAGGTGGCACGCACAGTGCTACCTGTATGCGCTGTGCTGGCGCCCCTCCGGGCGCCGTTTTCGTCAATCCGCAAGCAGGCCGGTGCATTGCCCCATGTCCAATGACCTCCTGAGTCGTCCACGAGGAACGGCCCATTAAACCGCTTTTCTCCAAGGGCCCCTCGCTGGGCGTTCGCCTGCTGGTAATGGTGGTGATGTCGATCGCGCTGATGGTGGTCGACTCGCGCTTCGACCTGCTCAAGCCGGTGCGTGGCCAGATGGGCCTGGTGCTGATGGAATCCTACTGGATCACCGATCTGCCGCAGCGCATGTGGCAGGGCGTGGCCGGCCAGTTCGGCAGCCGCACCGAGCTGATCGCCGAGAACGAGAAACTCAAGACCGAGGCCCTGCTGTTGCAGGGGCGCCTGCAGAAGCTGGCGGCCCTGACCGAGCAGAACGTGCGCCTGCGCGAGCTGCTCAATTCGTCGGCGCTGGTCAACGAGAAGGTCGAGGTCGCCGAGCTTATCGGTGTCGATCCCAATCCGTTCACTCACCGCATCCTGATCAACAAGGGCGAGCGCGACGGCGTGTTCCTCGGCCAGCCGGTGCTCGACGCCCGCGGCCTGATGGGCCAGGTGGTCGAGCTGATGCCTTACACCTCGCGGGTGCTGCTGCTCACCGACACCACCCACAGCATTCCGGTGCAGGTCAACCGCAACGGCCTGCGCGCCATCGCCAGCGGCACCGGCAATCCGGAGCGCCTGGAGTTGCGCCACGTGGCCGACACCGCCGACATCAAGGAAGGCGACCTGCTGGTAAGCTCGGGCATGGGCCAGCGCTTCCCGGCCGGCTATCCGGTGGCCACGGTCAACGAAGTGATCCACGATTCCGGCCAGCCGTTCGCCATCGTCCGTGCCATTCCCACCGCCGCGCTCAACCGCAGCCGCTACATGCTGCTGGTATTCAGCGACCGGCGCACGCCGGAAGAGCGTGCCACCGAAGCGGCGATCGCCCAGGAAGAAGCCGACCGCCAGGGCGCCAGCCATGGCCAGGCCCCGGCCAGCCCGGCGCCCGTCGCGCCAGCCGCCACGCCACCTGCCGCTGCACCCGTGGCGCCGGCACCCGCGGCCAACGGCGCGACCGAGGCCCATCCGCCCGCCGCGCCCGCTCAACCCCGGAGACAATAATGGCCAGCACCCGTAGCAGAAACGGCTGGGCCATCTGGCTGACCTTCGCCATTGGCCTGTTGCTCAGCGTCTCGCCCATGCCGCAGTTCATGGAAGTGTTCCGGCCCATGTGGCTGGCGCTGCTGCTGGCCTTCTGGACCCTTGCCGTGCCCGGCAAGGTCGGCATGACCACCGCCTTCGTGCTTGGCCTGGCCGAAGATGTGCTGTACGGCACCTTGCTTGGCCAGAACGCGCTGATCCTGACCCTGATCACCTTCCTGGTGTTGTCGTTGCAGCAGCGCCTGCGCATGTTCCCCATGTGGCAGCAGAGCCTGGTGATCCTGGTGGTCTTCGGCATCGCCCAGCTGATTCAGCTCTGGCTCAGCGCCTTGACCGGCAATCGCCTGCCAACCCTGGCACTGGTCTGGTCGGCGGTGATCAGCGCCTTGCTCTGGCCTTGGGTCAGCTTCGCCCTGCGCGGCCTGCGCCGTCGCCTGCACATCCACTGACGCGCCGTCATCGACAGGGAGAAGTCCAATGCCCCAGCTGTACCTGGCCTCCGGCTCACCTCGTCGCCGTGAACTGCTGACCCAGATCGGCGTGCCGTTCACTGTCGTCAGCGCGCCCATCGATGAAACCCCGCTGCCGGGCGAAGCGCCGGCGGCCTATGTCGAGCGTCTGGCCCAGGCCAAGGCCGTGGCCGGATTCGCCTATACCGATGAAGCGGGCGTGGTACTGGGCGCCGACACCACTGTGGTGCTCGATGGCCAGATCCTTGGCAAGCCCGAGAATCGCGAGCAGGCGCTGGCCATGCTCGGCGACCTTTCCAAGCGCGAACACCAGGTGCTGACCGCCGTGGCGCTGACCGATGGCCAGCGCAGTGTCAGCCGCTGCGTCAGCACCACCGTGCGTTTTCGCACCATCTCTTTCGAGGAAGCACTGCGCTACTGGGACAGCGGCGAGCCGGTCGACAAAGCCGGTGGCTATGCCATCCAGGGATTGGGCGCGGTGTTCGTCAGCGGCATCGAGGGCAGCTACTCGGCCGTGGTCGGCCTGCCCCTGAGTGAAACCGCCGAACTGCTCGAGCAATTCGGCGTGCCATGTTGGCAACTGCAAGAGGATTCCGCACAGCGCTAGCCAGCCACGCCGCAGCAATCCATCATTACCCCAGACCCCTGACGAGAGCGCGCCATGAGTGAAGAGATCCTGATCAACATCACCCCGATGGAATCGCGCGTGGCGGTGGTGGAGAACGGAGTCCTGCAGGAGGTGCACGTGGAGCGCACCCAGCGCCGTGGCATCGTCGGCAATATCTACAAGGGCAAGGTGGTGCGCGTGCTGCCGGGCATGCAGGCGGCGTTCGTCGACATCGGCCTGGAGCGGGCAGCGTTCATCCATGCCTCGGAAATCTCCCAGCGCGAAGGTTCGGCGGTGGAGACCATCACCGCCCTGGTTCACGAGGGACAGGCGCTGGTGGTGCAGGTCACCAAGGACCCCATCGGCACCAAGGGCGCGCGCCTGACCACCCAGCTGTCGATTCCGTCGCGCTATCTGGTGTACATGCCGCGCAGCAGCCATGTCGGCATTTCGTTGAAGATCGAAGAGGAAGCCGAGCGTGATCGCCTCAAGCAGGTGGTCACCGACTGCATGGCCCAGGAAGAGATGAAGGATGCCGGGGGTTTCATCCTGCGCACCGCCGCCGAGGGCGCCCGTGCCGAGGATATCCTCCAGGACATCCGCTACCTGCGCCGGCTGTGGGAGCAGATCGGCTCGCAGATCCAGACCTGCGGCGCGCCGACCGTCATCTATGAGGACCTCGGCCTGGCCCTGCGCACCCTGCGCGACCTGGTCAACCCGAAGATCGAGAAGATTCGCATCGACTCACGGGAGACCTTCCAGAAGACCACGCAGTTCGTCGCCGAGCTGATGCCCGAAATCGCCGACCGCCTGGAGCATTATCCCGGCGAACGACCGATCTTCGACCTGTACGGTGTCGAGGACGAGATCCAGCGCGCCCTGGAGCGCAAGGTGCCACTCAAGTCCGGTGGCTACCTGGTGGTCGACCCGGCAGAGGCGATGACCACGATCGACGTCAACACCGGCGCCTTCGTCGGCCATCGCAACCTCGAAGAGACGATCTTCAAGACCAACCTCGAGGCGGCCACCGCCATTGCCCGGCAACTGCGCCTGCGCAACATCGGCGGGATCATCATCATCGACTTCATCGACATGGAGGACGAGGAGCACCAGCGCCAGGTCCTGCGTACCCTGGAGAAGCAGCTCGAGCGCGATCACGCCAAGACCAACATCATCGGCATCACCGAGCTGGGCCTGGTGCAGATGACTCGCAAGCGTACCCGCGAGAGCCTCGAACAGGTGCTGTGCGAGCCCTGCGCCGCCTGCCAGGGGCGTGGCAAGCTGAAGACTCCCGAGACGATCTGTTACGAAATTTTCCGCGAGATCCTCCGCGAGGCCCGCGCCTACCAGGCCGAGGGCTACCGGGTGCTGGCCAACCAGAAGGTGGTGGACCGCCTGCTCGACGAGGAATCGGGTAACGTCGCCGAACTGGAGACGTTCATCGGGCGAACCATCCGCTTCCAGGTGGAGTCCATGTATTCCCAGGAACAATACGATGTGGTGCTGCTCTGACCCGTGCTGAAAGCGGTTGCCCCAAGGATGGGCTGGCAAAGCGCTATACACCGGCCATAGTTAAGGGACGACTTGGAGGGCCATGGCCATGGAACGTCTGACCCGCGTTCTGGGCGCCTTGACCCGCTGGGGGCTGGGAATCTGCGCCCTGCTGGCGGTGCTGGTGGCGCTGTATGTCAGCCTCGGTCGGCAACTGGTACCCCTGGTCGCCGAATACCGTGCCGATGCCGAGCTCAAGGCCGAACAGGCCTTGGGCCTGCCCGTGCATGTCGGCGCGCTGGAGGGCCGCTGGAGTGGGCTGGCGCCGGTATTGCGCGTGCGCGACTTGCAACTGGGCGAGGGCGCGGGCGCCTTGCGCCTGGACGATGTCAGGCTGGTGCCGGACCTGTGGGCCAGTATCAAGGCGCGTGAGGTGCGTCTTGCACGTATTCAGCTCAGTGGGTTGCAACTGATCCTGCGTGAAGACGAGCAGGGCGCCTGGGCCCTCGAAGGCCTGCCGAAAAAGGATGATGCACCGTTGGACCCCGCCGATGCGCTCAAGCGCCTTCGCCAGTTGGGGCGCATCGATGTGTTCGACAGTCAGGTCACCCTGCACGCCTGGAAACGCGATCCGCTGACACTCACCTATGTCAGCCTGGGCCTGCAAGCCGGGGCTTCGCGCCAGAGCATCGACCTGCGCGCCACGCTGCCCGATGGTCAGCCCCTGGCCGTGAGCCTGAATAGCCGCGCCAGCGCCAAGACCTGGCGTGACGGGCGGGTGCAGGCTTACCTGAGCCTGCCGCAGAGCGACTGGGCACGCTGGTTGCCGCCGAAGCTGCTGGGCCAGTGGCAGGCCGGGACGCTGCGTGCCGGTGGTGAGTTCTGGGTCGACTGGAGCAAGGGGCAGCTGCAACAGGCGACGGTCCGCCTCAACGCACCGCAGCTCAAGGGCGCCTACACCGGGCGCAAGGCCGTCACCCTGGACAACCTGGCCCTGTCGGCCTGGTTCCAGCGCCGGGACCAGGGCTTCGATGTCGCCGTCGACTCACTGGCCATGAGCCTGGGCAAGACCCGCTGGGAATCCCATCTGCAACTGGCGCAGCGCCCTGGACAGAATCCGGCCGAGGAAAGCTGGCAGGTGCAGGCCGATCGCCTCGACCTGACGCCGCTGACGCCGTTGATCGATTCCTTGGCGCCGCTGCCGGACAAGCTGATGACCGTGGTCGATGCGCTCAAGGTGACCGGCTCGCTGCGCAATGTACGCCTGGACATCCGTCCCAAGGCCGAAGGTGACCAGCGCGTGCGGTTCGCCGCCAATCTGGAGAAGGTCGGTTTCGACGCTTATCACGGCGCGCCAGCCGCCGGCAACGTGACCGGCGCCATCAGCGGTGATCTCGGCCATGGCGAGCTGCGCCTGGATACCCAGGCGTTCATGCTGCACCTGTACCCGATCTTCGGCAAACCCTGGCACTACCCGAAGGCCAACGCGCGCCTGACCTGGACGCTCGACAAGCAGGCCTTCACCCTGGTCGCCCCCTATATCAAGGTGCTGGGCGACGAAGGCAAGATCGCCGCGGACTTTCTTATCCGCATTCACCTGGAGCCCGGTCACGAAGACTACATGGACCTGCGCGTCGGCCTTACCGAGGGGGATGGGCGCTACACCGCCAAGTACCTGCCCGAGGTGCTCAGCCCGGCACTGGACGAATGGCTGCGCAGCGCCATCGTCAAGGGCAACGTCGATGAGGGCTACTTCCAGTACCAAGGCTCGCTGCACCACGACGCGCCGCCCCACGCCCGGGATATCAGCCTGTTCTTCAAGGTCCATGATGCGGCGCTGGACTTCCAGCCCGGCTGGCCGCAGGTGCAGCAGGTCGACGGCAATGTCTACATCGAGGACACCGGGGTGCGCATCAAGGCCAACCGCGGATTGCTGCTCGACACCCAGGTCAGCGATGTCAGCGTGAACATTCCCCATGTCGAGGGCGATCAGCACAGCCATCTGTTGCTCGAAGGCAACTTCGATGGCCGCCTTGGCGACGGCCTGAAGATCCTCAAGGAGGCGCCCATCGGCACGGGTGAGATCTTCGCCGGCTGGGAAGGCGAGGGGCCGCTCAAGGGCAAGGTCAAGCTCGATATCCCCTTGGCCCACGGCCAGCGTCCCAAGGTGCTGGTGGATTTCGCGACCGCTGACGCGACCTTGAAAGTAGCGCCGCCGAGCCTGGAACTGAGCCGTCTGAAGGGCAACTTCAGCTTCGATTTCGACAAAGGCCTCAGCGGCAAGGACATCACCTTGCAGGCGTTCGGCAAACCGGTCAGCGCCCAGATCGCCGCCGAAGGCCAGGACGGGCAGATCCAGACCCGCATCAGCGCCAATGGTCAGGTCGGCCTGAAGGCCTTGACCGACTGGCTGCAATTCCAGCAACCGTTGCCGGTGTCGGGCGAACTGCCCTATCAGTTGCAAGTGATGCTGGGCAGCCGTGACAACCGGCTTACCGTCAACTCATCGCTCAAGGGGCTGGCCATCGACCTGCCGGCACCGTTCGGCAAGAGTGCCGGGGAAACCCGTGACAGTCGCTTCGGGCTGTCGCTGCAAGGACCGGAGCGGCGCATCGATGCCAGCTACACCGACCTTGCCCGCTTCGCCTATGCCGCGCCCGCCGACAAGCTGGATCAGGGCCGAGGTGAACTGCTGTTGGGCACGGGCGATGCCAGCCTGCCGACCGGCCAGGGCCTGCGCGTGCGCGGTCGGCTCGAGGCGCTGGACCTTGCGCCCTGGCAGCAGCAGATGGAGCGCCTGGCCGGCAAGGACCCGGGCGGCAGCGCGCGGCAGAACCTGCAGGGCGTGGACCTGAGCATCGGCCAGCTCAAGGCCTTCGGCATGGACCTCAACCAGGCGGTGGTCCGCCTGGCGCGTGGCGGTGCGGCCTGGGACCTGCGCCTGGACAGCAAGGAGGTGATCGGCAATGCGCGCATTCCCGATGCCAAGGCCACGCCGATGACCATTCGTCTGCAGACCCTGCGCCTGCCCGCGGCCGACCCGAACGAAGCACAGGACGAAAACGCCCCGGATCCACTGGCCGATATCGATCCACGCAAGGTGCCGCCGCTGGACCTGACCATCGACAAGCTGTATCGCGGCGACGACCTGTTCGGCAGTGCCACCCTGAAACTGCGGCAGACGCCTCGCGGCACGGCGATGAGCGATATCGACCTGGACCTCAAGGGCTTGCATATCGACGGCAGTGGCGGCTGGGAAGGCGAACCCGGCAAGTCGTCGAGCTGGTACAAGGGGCGACTGGACGGCAAGAACCTGGGCGATGTGCTCAAGGCCTGGGGCTTCGCGCCCACCGTGACCAGCCGCGATTTTCGCATGGACGTGGATGGCCGGTGGTCGGGCTCGCCAGCCTGGGTCAGCCTCAACCGTTACTCCGGCAGCCTCGACGCGGCCTTGCGCAGCGGCCAGTTCGTCGAAGTCGAAGGCAGCGCCCAGGCCCTGCGGGTGTTCGGCCTGCTCAACTTCAACTCCATCGGTCGACGCCTGCGCCTGGACTTCTCCGACCTGTTCAGCAAGGGCCTGGCCTACGACCGGGTCAAGGGCCTGCTGGTGGCCAGCGAAGGGGTCTACGTGACCCGTGAGCCGATCACCGTCACTGGGCCGTCGAGCAATTTCGAACTCGATGGCACCATGGACTTCGTTCGCGACCGGGTCGATGCCAAGCTGCTGGTGACCTTGCCGGTGACCAACAACTTGCCGCTGGCCGCGTTGATCGTCGGCGCGCCGGCGGTCGGTGGCGCGCTGTTCCTGGTCGATCGCTTGATCGGTGATCGGGTGGCGCGCTTCGCCAGCGTGCACTATCGCGTCGAGGGGCCGATCAAAGAGCCTAGAATCACCTTTGTGAAACCTTTCGATAAATGAGCCCGGGGTGGCGATGATCTCAGCAGTGATCCAGATGGTCAGCCAGGACGATGTGCCGGCGAACCTGCAGCGTGCCAGGGTGTTGCTGGAACAGGCCGCCGCGGGTGGCGCTCGGCTGGCGGTGCTGCCCGAGAACTTCGCCGCCATGGGCCGGCGCGATGCCGCGGCGATCGGTCGGGCCGAAGCGCTGGGCGAAGGGCCGATCCTGCCCTGGTTGAAACGCACCGCTCGTGACCTCAGGTTATGGATTGTCGCCGGCACCTTGCCGCTGCCACCGGTCGGCGAGCCGGATGCCAAGGCGCATGCCTGCTCGCTGCTGATCGACGAGCACGGCGAGATCGCCGCGCGCTACGACAAGCTGCACCTGTTCGATGTGGACGTGGCCGACAACCGCGGGCGTTACCGGGAGTCCGACGATTATGCCCATGGCAGCCAGGTGGTGGTGGCCGACACACCCGTCGGCCGCCTGGGCTTGTCGGTGTGCTATGACCTGCGCTTCCCCGAGCTGTACAGCGCCTTGCGCGCCGCCGGGGCCGAGCTGATCAGCGCGCCGGCGGCGTTCACCGCGGTGACCGGTGCGGCGCACTGGGAAGTGCTGATTCGCGCGCGGGCCATCGAGACCCAGTGCTATGTATTGGCGGCCGCCCAGGGCGGCCTGCATCCGGGGCCGCGGGAAACCCACGGCCAGGCGGCGATCGTCGACCCCTGGGGGCGGATCGTCGCGCAACAGGCGCGGGGCGAAGCGGTATTGCTCGCCACGCGCGACAGTGAAGAACAGGCGTCCATCCGGGCGCGCATGCCGGTGGTCACGCACCGGCGCTTTTTCTCGCAGGACGCCTTGCGGCCTGCGCACACCTCGGAGTGACTATGAGCGAGATTTTATCCACCGTCAGCGAGCAGCTCCTGGCCCCGGGCGGTCTGACCCTCGACAGCTTGCAGACGGTACTGGGCGAGCTGGCCGGCCCTGGCATCGACGCCGCCGACCTGTACTTCCAGGGCCAGATCTCGGAGACCTGGGCGCTGGAGGACGGCATCGTCAAGGAAGGCAGTTTCAACCTCGACCAGGGCGTGGGCGTGCGCGCCCAGTCCGGCGAAAAGACTGGCTTCGCCTACAGCAACGCGATCAACCTCGAAGCCCTGACTTCCGCGGCCCGCGCGGCCCGTTCGATTTCCCGCGCCGGGCAGAACGGCAAGGTGCAGGCGTTCCGTAGTCAGGACGTGACCGCGCTGTATGCGCAGGACAACCCACTGGATGTGCTCAGCCGTGCCGAGAAGGTCGAGCTGCTCAAGCGTGTCGATGCCGCCACCCGCGCCCTCGATCCGCGTATCCAGCAGGTCAGCGTGAGCATGGCTGGGGTCTGGGAGCGCATCCTGGTCGCCGCCACCGATGGCAGCCTGGCCGCCGATGTGCGGCCGCTGGTGCGTTTCAACGTCAGCGTGATCGTCGAGCACAATGGTCGTCGCGAGCGCGGCGGGCAGGGTGGTGGTGGCCGCACCGACTACCGTTTCTTCACCGAGGAGCGGGTGATGGGCTATGCCCGCGAGGCGCTGCGCCAGGCCCTGGTGAACCTCGAGGCGATCCCGGCGCCGGCCGGCACGCTGCCGGTGGTGCTTGGCCCAGGCTGGTCGGGCGTGCTGCTGCACGAGGCGGTCGGCCACGGCCTGGAAGGCGACTTCAACCGCAAGGGCAGCTCGGCGTTCAGTGGCCGGATCGGCGAGAAAGTGGCCTCGAGCCTGTGCACCATCGTCGACGACGGTACCCTGGAGGGTCGTCGCGGCTCGCTCAGCGTCGATGATGAAGGCACGCCGACCGAATGCACCACGCTGATCGAGAACGGCATCCTCAAGGGCTACATGCAGGACAAGCTCAATGCCCGCCTGATGGGCATGGCGGTGACCGGCAACGGCCGGCGTGAATCCTACGCCCACCTGCCGATGCCGCGCATGACCAACACCTACATGCGCGCTGGCGACAGCGATCCCGAGGAAATCATCAAGTCGGTGAAGAAGGGCATCTACTGCGCCAATCTCGGCGGTGGCCAAGTGGACATCACCAGCGGCAAGTTCGTGTTCTCCACCAGCGAGGCCTACCTGATCGAGGACGGCAAGATCACCGCGCCGGTCAAGGGCGCGACCTTGATCGGCAATGGCCCGGAGGCGATGCGGGGGGTATCGATGGTCGGTAACGACCTGGCGCTGGACAGCGGCGTGGGCACGTGCGGGAAGGATGGACAATCGGTGCCGGTGGGCGTTGGCCAACCGACCCTGAAGCTGGATGCCATTACCGTGGGCGGTACCGGCGCTTGACGCCGAGCCTTGTGGGAGCGGGTTTACCCGCGAAGAAGACGACGCGGTGTATGGCACCGGCTGCGCCGGTGTTCGCGGGTGAACCCGCTCCCACAGAGGGCATCCATGCTTACCTGTGAGGGCGAACCGGTTCTGGGTTTAACGCAGGCCGCGCTGGACCTCGTCGAGGTCGCGGATGTACTTGAACACTTTACGCGCAGCCGCAGGCGGCTTGTTCCGCGCCTTCTCGTGCTGGGCATGACGGATCAGCGAGCGCAGGTGCTGGCGATCGGTGTCGGGGAACTCGTTGACGAAGCGCTCGAGGTCCTCGTCGTTGCCGTCGATCAGGCGGTCGCGCCAGCGCTCGAGGCCGTGGAAGCGCTCGTTGTACTGGCGGGTCGAGCTGTCGACTTGCTCGAGCACGGCATGGATGGCGTCCAGGTCCTGCACGCGCATCAGCTTGCCGACGAACGACATGTGGCGTTTGCGGGCGCCGTGGGCGGTGTGCTTGCTGGCTTCCTCCAGCGCCTTGCGCAGCTCGTCGGTGAGCGGCAGGCGAGCCAGGGTGTCGGCCTTGAGGGTGGTGAGGCGCTCACCGAGCTCGACCAGCGCATGCAGCTCGCGCTTGATCTGGGTTTTGCTTTTTTCGCCATCGAAGGCGTCGTCGTAAGAATCAACCATGGGGGCAGTCCGCAGGAAATCGCCGCCATGATAACCAGTCGGGGGCCGCTTGTCCGGCCCGGTCGTAGAATGACCCAAGCCGTACGCAGAATTTTCAGTGGAGAGAACCATGAGTGCAGTCCAGAGCGTAGGCCCCAAGGACCTGCCGGCGTTGCAGGAACAGGTCGAGGCGATCGTCGCCGAGGCGCGCCGCCAGGGCGCCAGCGCCTGCGAAGTGGCGGTGTCGCTGGAGCAGGGCCTGTCCACCACGGTGCGCCAGCGCGAAGTCGAGACGGTCGAGTTCAACCGCGACCAGGGCTTCGGCATCACCCTCTACGTTGGCCAGCGCAAGGGTTCGGCCAGCACCTCGGCCAGCGGCCCTGAGGCGATCCGCGAGACCGTCGCGGCGGCCCTGGCAATCGCCAGGCACACCTCCGAGGACGAGTGTTCGGGGCTGGCCGATGCCGCCTTGATGGCCCGCGAGATCCCTGACCTGGACCTGTACCACGACTGGGACATCGAGCCGCAGAAGGCCATCGAGATGGCGCTGGCCTGCGAGGCGGCGGCCTTCGATGCCGACAAGCGCATCCTCAATGCCGATGGCACCACCCTCAACACCCACCAGGGCGTGCGGGTCTATGGCAACAGCCATGGTTTCATCGGCGGCTACGCGTCCACCCGGCACAGCCTGAGCTGCGTGATGATCGCCGAGGGCGATGGACAGATGCAGCGTGACTACTGGTATGACGTCAACCGCCAGGGCCAGCTTTTGGCCGATCCGCGCAGCATCGGTCAGCGCGCCGCGCAACGTGCCGCCAGCCGCCTGGGCGCCCGCCCGGTGCCGACCTGCGAGGTGCCGGTGCTGTTCTCGGCCGAGCTGGCCGGTGGCCTGTTCGGCAGCTTCCTCTCGGCTATTTCCGGCGGCAACCTGTACCGCAAGTCGTCCTTCCTCGAGGGCTGCCTCGGCCAGCGCCTGTTCCCCACCTGGCTGACCCTCGACGAACGCCCGCACATTCCGCGTGCATTGGGTAGCGCGGCATTCGACGGTGATGGCCTGGCCACCTACGCCAAGCCGTTCGTCGACAAGGGCGAGCTGGTGTCCTACATCCTCGGCACCTATTCCGGGCGCAAGCTGCAACTGCCGAGCACCGCCAACGCCGGTGGCGTGCACAACCTGTTCGTCACCCATGGCGTGGAGGACCAGGCGGCGCTGATCCGGCGCATGGGGCGCGGCCTGCTGGTGACCGAGCTGATGGGGCATGGCCTGAACATGGTGACTGGTGACTATTCGCGTGGTGCTGCGGGCTTCTGGGTCGAAAATGGCGAGATCCAGTTCCCGGTCCAGGAAGTGACCATCGCCGGCAATATGAAGGACATGTTCCAGCAGATCGTGGCGATCGGCAGCGATATCGAGACCCGCAGCAATATCCACAGTGGCTCGGTGCTGATCGAGCGGATGACGGTGGCTGGCAGCTGATCGGCGCTCTATTGGCTGGGGAGCGTGGGAGCGGGCTTGCCCCGCGATAATCTCACCTGCAATCGCGAGGCAAGCTCGCTCCCACGCTGCCCTGCTCATGTCTTGCAAAGGACCCGGCCATCGCGCCGGGTTTCTTTTGCCTATCGTCTAGCTTGAACTGATTCTATTTATCACTTAATAATGAATATCATTATCCAGTCACCCGGCGATGATGTTCATGAAACCCGTCCTCCACGAACTGCCCTACCTGGAAAACTGGCGCTGGCTCAGCCGTCGCATCCGCTGCGCCCTCGAACCCGACGAGCCGCGCCTGATCGAGCACTACCTGGCCGAAGGCCGCTACCTGGTGTGCTGCACCGAGACCTCGCCCTGGACGGTGGCGCTGACCGCCTTCCGCCTGCTGCTGGATACCGCCAACGACCGCATGCTGCCCTGGCATTGGCGCTGCCTGTGCCTGGACCAGGCCTGGCGTCCGTTGCTGGACCTGCGCAACCTCGATCGCCGCGAACAGAACCAACGCTGGCAGCCCTATGCGCTGCAGCTCGCCAACTGCGTGCTGCTGCCGTCGATTTCTCCCGAAGAACTGATGCAAGGACTTGAAGACGATGAGTGATACCCGTATCGAGCGTGACAGCATGGGTGAGCTGCAGGTGCCGGCCCAGGCCCTGTACGGCGCCCAGACCCAGCGCGCGGTCGACAACTTCCCGGTCAGCGGCAAGCCGATGCCGACCCAGTTCATCCGTGCCCTGCTGCTGGCCAAGGCTGCGGCGGCCAAGGCCAATGTCGAGCTTGCGCAACTGAGCGCGGGGCAGGGCGAGGCCATCGTCAAGGCGGTGGAGCTGCTGCTGGCCGGCGATTTCATCCAGCACTTCCCGGTGGATGTGTTCCAGACCGGTTCCGGCACCAGCTCGAACATGAACGCCAACGAGGTCATCGCCACCCTGGCCAGTCGCGTGCTGGGCGAGCCGGTCAACGCCAACGACCACGTCAACTGTGGCCAGAGCAGCAACGACATCATCCCCACCACCATTCATGTCAGCGCGGCCCTGGCCCTGCACGAGCAACTGCTGCCGGCCCTGCGGCACCTGACCCAGGTGATCGACGCCAAGGCGGTCGAAGTGCACCAGTACGTGAAGACCGGCCGCACTCACCTGATGGACGCCATGCCGGTGCGCATGAGCCAGGTGCTCGGCGGTTGGGCGGCGCAGATCAAGGGCGCCCAGGCGCATATCGAAGACACGTTGCCGAGCTTGCAGGCGCTGGCCCAGGGCGGTACCGCCGTGGGGACCGGGATCAACGCCCATCCGCAGTTTGCCGCCGGTTTCGCCCGCCAGCTCAGCGGCCTGACCAAGGTCGAGTTCACCCCGGGAGAGAACCTGTTCGCCCTGATCGGCTCCCAGGACACTGCCGTGGCGCTCTCGGGCCAGCTCAAGACGGCCGCCGTGGCGCTGATGAAGATCGCCAACGACCTGCGCTGGATGAACTCCGGCCCCCTTGCCGGCCTCGGCGAAATCGAACTGCAAGGGCTGCAACCGGGCTCTTCGATCATGCCGGGCAAGGTCAACCCGGTGATCCCGGAGGCCACCGCGATGGTCGCCGCCCAGGTGATCGGCAACGACGCCACCATCGCCGTGGCCGGCCAGTCGGGCAACTTCGAGCTGAACGTGATGCTGCCGGTGATCGCCCGCAACCTGCTGGAGAGCATCGAGCTGCTGGCCAACGTCAGTCGCCTGCTGGCCGACAAGGCCATCGCCAGCTTCAAGGTCAACGAAACCAAACTCAAGGAAGCGCTGTCGCGCAACCCGATCCTGGTCACCGCGTTGAACCCGATCATCGGCTACCTCAAGGCCGCCGAAATCGCCAAGACCGCCTACAAGCAGGGGCGGCCGATCATCGAGGTGGCGCTGGAACACACCGACCTGTCGCGTGACCAGCTCGAAGCCCTGCTGGACCCGGAAAAACTCACCGCTGGCGGCATCTGAGCCAAGGCCGCCCTGGAGGCACGTCATGCAGCACTGGAGACGCACCACGCAAACCGCCAATCGCCTGTTCGAGCAGGGTGAGCTGGTCGATGCCCGGGAACACTACCTGCAAGCGCTGGCGCTGGCCCAGGTGCTGTTCGAGCGCTGGCATGACGTCGACGAAGCGGTGGCCGCGCTGGTCATCGCCCATCACAACCTGGCTGACCTGCACCTGCGCCTGAACCAGCCGCACGAAAGCGCCGACTACCTGTGTGCCGCCCACCAGCGGCTGCTCCAGGCCAGTCAGGAACAGCGTCTGCCCCAGGCGCTGCGCGATGCCGCGTTGCGCCACAGCGGGCGCACCTACACCGAATTGCTGAGCTTCATCGCCGAATACGGCCAGTATCCGCGCACCGAACGCCTGCTCAATCGCCAGGCGCCGGCTGCCAGCGAGCTGGCTGCACAAACGGATATCACTGATCGCACACCCGCCTACGGAATCCACTGATATGCCCCATACCTTGCCTACTTTGCCTTACGCCTACGATGCGCTGGAACCGCACATCGATACCCAGACCATGGAGATCCACCACAGCAAGCACCACCAGACCTATATCAACAACCTCAACGCCGCCATCGAAGGCACCGAGTGGGCCGAATGGCCGGTGGAAAAGCTGGTGGGCGCGGTCAAGCAGCTGCCCGAGAAGCTGCAGGGCGCGGTGATCAACCAGGGCGGCGGGCACGCCAACCACACGTTGTTCTGGACCGTGATGTCGCCCAAGGGCGGTGGCCAGCCCCACGGGCAGGTGGCCAAGGCCATCGAAACGCAACTCGGCGGTTTCGAGGCGTTCAAGGAGGCCTTCACCAAGGCCGCGCTGACGCGCTTCGGCAGCGGCTGGGCCTGGCTCAGCGTGACCCCGGAGAAAAAGCTGGTGGTGGAGAGCAGCGGTAACCAGGACAGCCCACTGATGCACGGCAACACGCCGATCCTCGGCCTGGATGTGTGGGAGCACGCCTACTACCTGAAGTACCAGAACCGTCGTCCGGAATACATTGGCGCCTTCTACAGCGTGGTCGACTGGGCCGAAGTGGAACGTCGCTACCTTGAAGCCCTGA
This sequence comes from Pseudomonas sp. microsymbiont 2, assembly GCF_054788395.1. Lineage (NCBI taxonomy): Bacteria > Pseudomonadati > Pseudomonadota > Gammaproteobacteria > Pseudomonadales > Pseudomonadaceae > Pseudomonas > Pseudomonas sp. microsymbiont 2. The sequence goes on along the minus strand of NZ_CM139112.1, from coordinate 4,725,894 downwards.
AGTGAGCCTGACCGGTATGCGCGCCGAGGTGATGTCTGTCAGCAGTGTGCGCCTGTTCCGCCTGGCGCTTGGGACCATGCTGTTGCTGGTCGGCACCGCGTTGCTGGTGGCGCGGGGCATCGCCTGGCTGGACCTGGAGCCGCGCATGTTGCGTGCCCTTGAGGGCGGCGCATTGTGCGCACTGGGGACGGCGTTGGGCGCGGTACCGGTGCTGGTGATCCGCAACATGCCGGTGGCCCTGGCCGATACCCTGTTGGGCTTCGGCGCGGGCGTGATGCTTGCGGCCACCGCGTTTTCCCTGATCATTCCCGGGCTGGGGGCGGCCCAGTCCATCGGCTTCACTCCCTGGGGAGCCGGCGCCCTGATCAGCGCGGGCTTGCTGTTCGGGGCCCTGTGCCTGTTCCTGGTCGACCTGAAGGTCTCCGGGGCTTCACCCGAGGCCCTGGTGGGCACTGCGCAGCAGCCGGTGATCGCGGCACGGATCTGGTTGTTCGTCATCGCGATCATTGCCCACAACATTCCCGAAGGCATGGCCATTGGCGTTTCCGCCGGTGGCGGCATGCCCGATGCCGACAGCCTGGCCATGGGCATCGCCCTGCAGGATGTGCCGGAAGGGCTGGTGATCGCGCTGGTGCTGGCAGGGGCGGGCATGCCGCGTTTCAAGGCGTTCCTGATCGGCGCCGCGTCCGGGCTGGTCGAGCCGTTGGCGGCGGTGGTCTGCGCCTGGCTGGTGAATGTCGCCGAGCTGCTGCTGCCGTTGGGCCTGGCCTGTGCGGCGGGGGCGATGTTGCTGGTGGTGACGCAGGAGATCATTCCCGAGTCGCGCAGCAATGGGCATCACCGTTTGGCGAGTCTGGGGCTGTGTGTCGGGTTCTGCCTGATGATGGTCATGGACACGGCGCTGTCCTGAGCTCGGCACGGCCCCTGTAGGAGCGGCCTTGCGTCGCGAAAGGGCTGCGTAGCAGCCCCAAGATTTCAACAACACTGCTGGATTGCCGGGGCTGCTGCGCAGCCCTTTCGCGACACAAGGCCGCTCCTACAGGAAGCGTGCGCAGTCGCTGGCGGCGTTACTCGCCCTCGTCGAAGAAGTTCTCGATCAACGCGACCAGCGCCTCCATGGCTTCACCGTCCTGCTCGCCCTCGGTGTGCAGATGGACTGGAGTGCCCTTGCCGGCGGCGAGCATCATCACCGCCATGATGCTCTTGCCGTCCACCAGCTTGTCAGGCGCGCGGCCAACCCGCACCGCGCACGGAAAGCGCCCCGCCACGCCGACGAACTTGGCCGCCGCCCGGGCGTGCAAGCCCAGCTTGTTGATGATGGTGATTTCGCGGGCGGGCATCGTGGGGTGGATCCTGTGGGCTAGAGGTCGCGGTGGCGAACCTGGACGTTTTTCAGGGATTGCTGGAGCAGTTGGCCAAGCCGTTCGGTGATATACACCGAGCGGTGGTGGCCACCGGTACAGCCGATGGCAATGGTGACATAAGCGCGGTTGCTGGCGGCGAAGCGCGGCAGCCACTTGAGCAGGTAGCTGGAGATGTCCTGGAACATTTCCTCGACATCCGGCTGCGCGGCCAGGTAGTCGATCACCGGTTGTTCGAGGCCGGAATGGTCACGAAGTTCCGGCTTCCAGTAGGGGTTCGGCAGGCATCGCACGTCGAACACCAGATCCGCGTCCACGGGCATGCCGCGTTTGAAGCCAAACGATTCGACCAGGAACGCCGTGCCCGGTTCGGGCTGGTTGAGCAGGCGCAGCTTGATCGAGTCGCGCAGCTGGTAGAGGTTCAGGTTGGTGGTGTCGATCTTCAGGTCGGCCAGATCGGCGATCGGCCCCAGCAGCTCGCTCTCGACCCGGATCGCTTCGGCCAGCGAGCGGCTGTCGTTGGTCAGTGGGTGACGCCGCCGGGTTTCCGAAAAGCGCTTGAGCAGGGTTTCTTCGTCAGCGTCCAGATACAGCACGTCGCACTGGATGTGCCGGGCGCGCGCCTCTTCGAGCAATTCGGGGAAGCGTGACAGGTGGCTGGGCAGGTTGCGTGCATCGATGGAGACCGCGACCTTCGGTTGCAGCAGCTCGGTGTTGACCAGGGCATTTTCCGCCAGCTGTGGCAACAAGCCGGCAGGCAGGTTGTCGATGCAGTAGTAGCCGTTGTCTTCCAGCACGTCGAGGGCGGTGCTCTTACCGGAGCCGGAGCGGCCGCTGACGATGATCAGGCGCATGTTCAGTGCTCGTTCTGTGCGTCCAGGACGACCTGGTACAGGGTCTCGCTGCTGTCGGCGGCACGCAGGCGATCACGGACCTCCTTGCGATCGAGCATGCTGGCGATCTGGCGCAGCAGTTCAAGGTGGGCATCGGTGGCGGCTTCCGGGACCAGCAGGACGAACAGCAGGTCGACCGGGGCGCCATCGATGGCATCGTAATCGATGGGGGCATCCAGGTGCAGCAGGGCGCTCACTGGCGCGGTGCAGCCCACAAGCCGGCAGTGGGGGATGGCGATGCCATTGCCAAAGCCGGTGGAGCCCAGCTTTTCCCGAGCGATGAGCGTGTCGAAGACGTCTTGCATCTCCAGCTCTGGTACTTGCTCGGCAATCAGGGTGGCGACCTTTTCCAGGGCGCGCTTCTTACTGCCACCCGGCACGTTCACGAGGGAACGGCCGGGGGTCAGGATGGTTTCAAGTCGGATCATGGATGAGGGGATCAGCGGGCGGCTGCACCTTGCAGCAGGCTTTGCTGTTTTTCCTTGTGTTTTTTCAGTTGGCGGTCGAGCTTGTCGGCCAGGGCGTCGATCGCGGCATACATGTCTTGGTGTTCGGCGTTGGCGACGACCTCGCCACCGGGAATCTGGAGTGTGGCTTCAACCTTCTGCTGCAGCTTCTCGACCTTCATGATCACCGTCGCATTGGTGATCTTGTCGAAGTGACCCTCCACGCGGGCGAGTTTTTCGAGCACGTAATCGCGCAGAGGTTGAGTGACTTCTACATGCTGTCCACTGATGTTGACTTGCATACAGCTTCTCCTTTTGTTGCCCGTGCATAAAGGGCAGGTGTTGCACCTGCCGCTGAAACGCTGTGGCACATCCGGGGGCTACATCAGTCGCTTGCGCTCGCTCGAGGGGGCGATGCCCAACGATTCGCGGTACTTGGCGACGGTGCGACGGGCTACCTGGATGCCTTGTGCCTCCAGTAAACCAGCGATCTTGCTGTCACTCAATGGCTTTTTCTGATTTTCCGCGGCCACCAGTTTCTTGATGATCGCGCGGATCGCCGTGGACGAGCATTCGCCCCCTTCGGCGGTGCTCACGTGGCTCGAGAAAAAGTATTTCAGTTCGTAGATTCCGCGAGGCGTGTGCATGTATTTCTGCGTGGTCACCCGGGAAATGGTCGATTCGTGCATGCCCACCGCCTCGGCGATATCGTGCAGGACCAGCGGCTTCATGGCCTCGTCGCCATGGTCGAGGAAGCCACGTTGATGCTCGACGATCTGCGTCGCCACCTTCATCAGGGTCTCGTTGCGGCTTTGCAGGCTCTTGATGAACCAGCGCGCCTCCTGCAACTGGTTGCGCATGAAGGTGTTGTCGGCGCTGGTGTCGGCGCGGCGTACGAAGCCGGCGTACTGCGGGTTGACGCGCAGGCGCGGAACGGCTTCCTGGTTGAGCTCGACCAGCCAGCGATCGCTGTCCTTGCGCACGATCACGTCAGGGACCACGTACTCAGGCTCGCTGGACTCGATCTGCGAGCCGGGACGCGGGTTGAGGGTCTGCACCAGCTCGATGATCTGGCGCAGCTCGTCCTCCTTGAGCTTCATGCGCCGCATCAGCTGGCTGTAGTCGCGGCTGCCGAGCAGGTCGATGAAGTCAGTGACCAGGCGCTGGGCCTCGCTCATCCAAGGCGTCGAGGCGGGCAGCTGGCGTAGCTGCAACAGCAGGCACTCGCCCAGGGAGCGGGCGCCGATGCCGGCCGGTTCGAACTGTTGGATGCGATGCAGCACGGCTTCGATTTCGTCCAGCTCGATGTCGAGCTCGGGGTCGAAGCCGGCGCAGATTTCCTCGAGCGTGTCCTCCAGGTAGCCCTGGCCGTTGATGCTGTCGATCAGGGTGACCGCGATCAGGCGGTCGGTATCGGACATCGGAGCGAGGTTGAGCTGCCACAGCAGATGGCTCTGCAGGCTTTCGCCGGCGGAGGTGCGGGTAGTGAAGTCCCACTCGTCATCGTCGTTGCTGGGCAGGCTGCTGGCGCTGGTCTGATAAATGTCTTCCCAGGCGGTATCGACTGGCAGCTCGTTGGGAATGCGTTCTGCCCACTCACCGTCTTCCAGGTTCTCGCTGGTGCTGGTGGTGGTTTCCTGGAAACTGTTGTCCTGGACTTCGGCTGCCGGCTTGCTTTCGGCGTTGTCCGCCATCGGGTCGCTGTTGTCGAAGTCGTCGCCGTCTTCCTGACGTTCGAGCATCGGATTGGATTCCAGCGCTTCCTGGATTTCCTGCTGGAGGTCCAGGGTGGAGAGCTGGAGTAGACGGATGGCCTGTTGCAACTGAGGGGTCATCGTCAGTTGCTGGCCCATTTTTAGGACGAGCGATGGTTTCATGGCAGGGGCTTAATACCTTGTTCGCCGGCGCGCATGCGCCATCCACTACACGTAGGGCGCTTGGGCGCCGAATCTAAGCAAGTTATATGCCTGAAATTGCAGCGTTTGCCTAGAGCACTGTGACAACTTAAGCCCCGATTGGGCGCATTCGCCAGTGCTCCGGGCAGGCTGGGTCAGAGCCGGAACTCGTGCCCCAGGTACACTTCCTTGACCAGCTGGTTGGCCAGGATGGTCTCGGCGTCACCTTCGGCGATCAGCTGGCCATCGTTGACGATGTAGGCGGTTTCGCAGATATCCAGGGTCTCGCGAACGTTGTGGTCGGTGATCAGCACGCCGATACCCTTGTTCTTGAGGTGGTGGATGATCTGCTTGATGTCGCCGACGGAGATCGGGTCGACACCGGCGAACGGTTCGTCCAGCAGGATGAACTTGGGCGCGGTGGCCAGGGCGCGGGCGATCTCGACACGGCGACGCTCACCGCCGGAGAGGCTCATGCCCAGGTTGTCGCGGATGTGGCTGATGTGGAACTCCTGCAGCAGGCTTTCCAGCTCCTTGCGCCGGCCTTCGCGATCGAGGTCCTTGCGGGTCTCGAGGATGGCCATGATGTTGTCGGCCACCGACAGCTTGCGGAAGATCGAGGCTTCCTGCGGCAGGTAGCCGATGCCAGCCTGGGCGCGGCCATGCATGGGCTGGTGGCTGACGTCGAGGTTGTCGATCAGCACGCGCCCCTGGTCGGCCTGGACCAGGCCGACGATCATGTAGAAACAGGTGGTCTTGCCGGCGCCGTTGGGGCCGAGCAGGCCGACGATCTGGCCGCTGTCGATGGACAGGCTGACGTCGCGCACGACTTGCCGGCCCTTGTAGCTCTTGGCCAGGTGCTGGGCTTTGAGGGTTGCCATTTACTCGGCCTTTTTCTTCGGTTGAATGACCATGTCGATGCGCTGACGTGGTGCAGTCACGTTGCCACCACGCCCGGCGGTAGCCACCTGGGACTTGGTGTTGTAGACGATCTTCTCGCCTTCGGTAGTGTTGCCTTCGTTCTCGACCTTGGCGCGGTCGGTGAGAATCACCGTGTCTTTCTGCGCTTGGTACTGAATGGTCACGGCCCAGCCTTTCATCTTGTCGGGCTTGGCGGCGCTCTGCTGCTGTTCGAAATAGGCCAGGTTGCCCACCGAGGTGACCACGTCGATATCGCCGGAGGCGGCGCGGGTCATGGTCACGGTGTTGCCTTTGATCATCATCGAACCTTGGGTGATGATCACATCGCCGGTGTAGGTGGCTACACCTTGCTTGTCGTCCAGGTGGGCGTTGTCCGCCTGGATGCGGATCGGCTGGTCACGGTCGTTCGGCAGGGCCAAGGCGCTCGCGCTTCCCAGTGCTGCGCCCAGGCTGAGCAAAAGGGGGAGGGTTTTAACGAGCCTCATACTGTCCTCTTACGTTAGAGAGCAGGTCCATCCTGCCTTCTTTCAAATACGCTTTCATTCCTTTGCCCGTAGTCGTGCCACCGGCGCCGTCGATTCTAACGGCTTGCTCGGTCTGCGCATATTGCTTCTGCGGGAACACGGTCATGCGCGAGCTGGTAATGATGGTCTCGCGCTGTTTTTCGTCGGTACGCGCCACGCGCACTTCGTCGATCAGTTCGACCTCGGTGCCGTCCGGGTTGACCTCGGCGCGCTTGCTCTGCACGTGCCACGGATACTCCGTGCCACGGTACATGTGCAGGTCGGGCGTGGTCACCAGGGTGACTTCGCTGGCCTTGAGGTGCTCGACCTTGTCGGCGGTCATCTCGTACTGCAGCTTGCCGTCGGGCAGGAACTGCAGGGTGTGGGCGTTGACGGCGTAGTAGTCGATGGCGCTGTCGTTGGTCTGGACGGTCGGCTTGTCGAGGAAGCTCTCGGGGCTGATGTTCCAGTAGCCCACCGCCGCCAGCACTGCGGCGATCACGCCAAACAGCGCAAAATTTCGAACCTTCTTGCTGAACATGGGTGGCCTTACAGGTAGTTGGCGTTGGCAGCGTCCAGGGTGCCCTGGGCCTGCATGATCAGTTCGCAGAACTCGCGGGCGGCGCCTTCGCCGCCGCGAGCCTGGGTGACGCCGTGGGCGTGCTGGCGCACGAACGGCGCGGCGTTGTGCACCGCCATGCCCAGGCCTACGCGGCGAATCACCGGCAGGTCGGGCAGGTCGTCGCCCAGGTAGGCGACCTGTTCATAGCTTAGGCCGAGTTCGGCGAGCAGGCCGTCCAGTACCACCAGTTTGTCCTCGCGGCCCTGGAACAGGTGCGGGATGCCCAGGTTCCTGGCCCGGCGCTCGACCACCGGGGTCTTGCGTCCGCTGATGATCGCGGTGGTCACGCCCGAGGCCATGAGCATCTTGATGCCGTGGCCGTCGAGGGTGTTGAAGGTCTTGAACTCGCTGCCGTCCTCGAGGAAGTACAGGCGGCCGTCGGTGAGCACGCCATCGACGTCGAACACGGCCAGCTTGATGGCCTTGGCGCGTTGCATCAGGTCCTGGTTCATTTACATCACTCCGGCGCGCAGCAGGTCGTGCATGTTCAGGGCGCCGGTCGGGCGGTCGTCCTGGTCGACGACCACCAGTGCGCTGATCTTGTGGTCTTCCATGATTTTCAGAGCCTCGGCGGCGAGCATCTCGGCGCGGGCGGTCTTGCCGTGCACGGTCATGACCTCGTCGATGAGGGTCTTGTGCACATCGATGTTGCGATCCAGGCTGCGGCGCAGATCGCCGTCGGTGAAGACGCCGGCGAGCTTGCCGTCGCTGCCGAGGACGACGGTCATGCCCAGGCCTTTGCGAGACATTTCAAGCAGTGCGTCCTTGAGCAGGGTGCCGCTTTTGACCTGGGGCAGTTCTTCGCCGGCATGCATGACGTTCTCGACTTTCAGCAGCAGGCGGCGGCCGAGTGCGCCACCGGGGTGCGAAAAGGCGAAGTCCTCGGCGGTGAAGCCCCGGGCTTCGAGCAGGGCGATGGCCAGGGCGTCGCCCAGGACCAGGGCCGCGGTAGTGGAGGAGGTCGGCGCCAGGTTGAGTGGGCAGGCTTCCTGGGCGACGCTGGCGTCGAGGTTGACCTCGGCGGCCTGGGCCAGGGCCGAATCCGGGTTGCCGGTCAGGCTGATCATCTGGATGCCCAGGCGCTTGATCAACGGCAACAGGGTGACGATTTCGGCGGTGCTGCCGGAGTTGGACAGGGCAAGAATGACATCGTCACGGGTGATCATGCCCATGTCGCCATGGCTGGCCTCGGCTGGATGCACGAAGAACGCCGGGGTGCCGGTGCTGGCCAGGGTGGCGGCGATCTTGTTGCCGATGTGGCCGGACTTGCCCATGCCAACCACCACGACCCGTCCCTTGCTGGCCAGGATCAGCTCGCAGGCCTTGACGAAATCGCCGTCGATACGGGCCAGCAGGGCCTCCACGGCCTCGAGTTCGAGGCGCAGGGTGCGCTGGGCGGATTGGATCAGCTCGCTGGATTGGCTCATGTCGAAAACGCAATGCCTGATGAAAAGGCGGCGATTATAGCCGCAATGTGTGAAAGGCTCATCCTTCGAATGTCACAGGGTGATCGCGTCAGCCTGTCTGGGGCCTGAACGAGTCGGGCGACGGCCTTGGGGCGGGCCTACCAGCGGTGCTATAGTTCGCCGCTATTCGGCCCGCCAGGGACCTGTGTGCCTTCAAGATGAAGGCAGGCGTCCATGATGACGAGGCTGCACTAGCAAGGAGTCTAGATGAGTGTGGATAGCGCCTACGCGGTCGAGTTGAAGGGAGTCACCTTCAAGCGCGGTTCGCGCAGCATTTTCAGCAACGTGGACATTCGCATTCCCCGCGGCAAGGTCACCGGTATCATGGGGCCTTCGGGGTGCGGCAAGACCACACTGCTGCGCCTGATGGGCGCGCAGTTGCGCCCGGCCGCCGGCGAAGTCTGGGTCAATGGCCAGAACCTGCCCGCGCTGTCGCGCAGCGACCTGTTCGATGCGCGCAAGCAGATGGGCGTGCTGTTCCAGAGCGGCGCACTGTTTACCGACCTCGATGTCTTCGAGAATGTCGCCTTCCCGCTGCGGGTGCATACCCAACTGCCGGACGAGATGATCCGTGACATCGTCCTGATGAAGCTGCAGGCCGTGGGGCTGCGCGGCGCCATCGACCTGATGCCCGACGAGCTGTCCGGCGGCATGAAGCGGCGCGTGGCTCTGGCCCGAGCGATTGCCCTCGACCCGCAGATTCTCATGTACGACGAGCCGTTCGTCGGCCAGGACCCGATCGCCATGGGCGTGCTCGTGCGCCTGATCCGGCTGCTCAACGATGCCCTGGGCATTACCAGCATCGTGGTCTCCCACGACCTGGCCGAAACCGCCAGCATCGCCGACTACATCTACGTGGTGGGCGATGGCCAGGTGCTGGGGCAGGGCACGCCGGACGAACTGATGGGCTCGGACAATCCGCGTATTCGCCAGTTCATGAAGGGCGATCCGGATGGCCCGGTACCTTTCCACTTCCCTGCGCCTGACTACCGCGCCGATCTGCTGGGGACGCGTTGATGCGCAGAAAATCCTTACTTGAACGTATCCGCCTGTTCGGCCGTTCGGCCATCGATGTGCTGGCTGTGCTGGGGCGCTCGTGCCTGTTCCTCGGTCATTCGCTGGGCGGGCGCAGCGGCATCGGTGGCGGCTTCCAGCTGCTGGTCAGGCAACTGTATTCGGTGGGCGTGCTGTCGCTGGCGATCATCGTCGTGTCCGGCATGTTCATTGGCATGGTGCTGGCCCTGCAGGGCTACAGCATCCTCACCAAGTACGGTTCGGAGCAGGCGGTGGGACAGATGGTCGCCCTGACCTTGCTGCGCGAGCTCGGGCCGGTGGTCACCGCGTTGCTGTTCGCCGGCCGCGCGGGATCGGCGCTGACCGCCGAGATCGGCAACATGAAGTCGACCGAGCAACTGTCCAGTCTCGAGATGATCGGCGTCGACCCGCTCAAGTACATCGTCGCCCCACGCCTGTGGGCCGGCTTCATCTCGCTGCCGCTGCTGGCGCTGATCTTCAGCGTGGTCGGCATCTGGGGTGGGTCGTGGGTCGCCGTTGACTGGCTGGGCGTCTACGAGGGCTCGTTCTGGGCCAACATGCAGAACAGCGTTTCCTTCAGTGACGACGTGATCAACGGGTTGATCAAGAGCCTGGTGTTCGCCTTCGTCGTCACCTGGATCGCCGTATTCCAGGGGTACGACTGCGAGCCCACTTCAGAAGGGATCAGCCGTGCCACCACCAAGACCGTGGTCTATGCCTCGTTGGCAGTCCTGGGTCTGGACTTTATTCTGACCGCCTTGATGTTTGGAGATTTCTGATGCAAAACCGCACCCTGGAAATCGGTGTCGGCCTGTTCCTCCTGGCCGGGATCCTGGCGCTGCTGCTGCTGGCCCTGCGTGTCAGCGGGCTGTCGGCCAGCCCGAGCAGCGACACGTACAAAGTTTATGCGTACTTCGACAATATCGCCGGTTTGACGGTCAGAGCTAAAGTGACCATGGCCGGTGTGACCATCGGCAAGGTCACGGCCATCGATCTGGACCGCGACTCCTACACCGGTCGGGTCACGCTGCAGCTGGACAAGCAGGTCGACAACCTGCCGACCGACTCCACTGCCTCGATCCTGACCGCCGGCCTTCTGGGCGAGAAGTACATCGGCATCAGCGTCGGTGGCGAGGACGCGGTACTCAAGGATGGCAGCACCATCCACGACACCCAGTCGGCGCTGGTGCTGGAAGACCTGATCGGCAAGTTCCTGCTCAACTCGGTGGGCAAGGAACCGAAAGAAGCGCAACCGGCTAATTAAGGAGTTTCCATGATTTCGATCCTGCGACGTGGCCTGCTGGTCCTGCTGGCGGCCTTTCCCCTGCTGGCCCTGGCGGCGCCAGGGCAATCCGCCCGGGATGTGATCCAGGGCACCACGACCCAGCTGCTGAGCGACCTCAAGGCCAACAAGGAGCAGTACAAGGCCAACCCCGAGGCGTTCTACAACGCGCTCAACAGCAACCTGGGCCCGGTGGTCGATGCCGACGGAATCTCCCGGAGCATCATGACCGTCAAGTATTCGCGCAAGGCCACCCCCGCGCAGATGCAGCGCTTCCAGGAAAACTTCAAGCGCAGCCTGATGCAGTTCTATGGCAATGCCTTGCTCGAATACAACAACCAGGGCATCACCGTCGACCCGGCCAAGGCCGAGGACGGCGACCGCACCAGTGTCGGCATGAAGGTCACCGGCACCAACGGCGCGGTCTATCCGGTGCAGTACACCATGCAGAAGATCGACGACCAGTGGAAAGTGCGCAACGTCATCGTCAACGGCATCAACATCGGCAAGCTGTTCCGCGACCAGTTCCAGGACGCCATGCAGCGCAACGGCAATGACCTGGACAAGACCATCGACGGCTGGGCCGGCGAAGTGGCCAAGGCCAAGCAGACCGCCGACAGTTCGCCGGATAAGGAAGTCAAATGAGCGACGCCGTCGTGAGCATGGCTGAGCCGGGCGTTCTCGCCCTGGCCGGTGTGCTGGACTACCGCAGCGGCCCGGCCCTGCGCAAGCAGGGCAAGGCGCTGATCGCCGCCTGTCGCGAGCCGCAGTTGGTGCTCGACTGCGCCGCGGTGGTCAAGTCGAGCAGTGTCGGCCTGTCGCTGCTGCTGGGCTTCATGCGCGATGCCCAGGCCGCCGGCAAGACTTGGGAACTGCGCGGTATCCCCGAGGACATGCGGGAAATCGCCGGGGTCTACGACCTCGATGAAGTCCTGGCAGGCTGATGCCCTGCCGTTCGGGAAAGGCCCCTCGGTCAGCGCGCTCTCTCATGGGCTTCGCAGGCGAGGGGCTTTTTTGTATGATGGCCGACCCGCGCGCGTTGGGCGCCGATCGAGGTTGAGCATGCAGGCCGTAGAAGTCAAAAGCTTTCTGGAAGAGAAATTGCCGGGAACCCGGGTTGAAGTTGAAGGCGAAGGCTGCAACTTCCAGTTGAACGTGATCAGCGACGAGCTGGCCGGCCAGAGCCCGGTCAAGCGTCAGCAAGCGATCTATGCTCACCTCAATCCGTGGATCGCCAACGGCAGCATTCACGCGGTAACCATGAAATTCTTCAGCAGCGCAGCCTGGGCTGAGCGCACCTGAGCCAACTTGGCGGCGAGATACGTATGGACAAACTGATTATCACTGGCGGCCCGCGCCTCGACGGCGAGATCCGCATTTCCGGCGCGAAGAACTCGGCGCTGCCGATTCTCTCGGCCACCCTGCTGTGCGATGGTCCGGTCACGGTCGGCAACCTGCCGCACCTGCACGACATCACCACCATGATCGAGCTGTTCGGTCGCATGGGCATCGAGCCTGTGATCGACGAGAAGCTGTCGGTGGAAATCGATCCGCGCACCATCAAGACCCTGGTCGCCCCCTACGAGCTGGTCAAGACCATGCGCGCCTCGATCCTGGTGCTCGGCCCGATGGTGGCCCGCTTCGGTGAGGCCGAAGTGGCCCTGCCAGGTGGTTGCGCCATTGGTTCGCGTCCAGTCGACCTGCACATCCGCGGCCTGGAGGCCATGGGGGCGAAAATCGACGTCGAAGGCGGCTACATCAAGGCCAAGGCGCCCGAGGGCGGCCTGCGCGGCGCGCACTTCTTCTTCGATACCGTCAGCGTCACCGGCACCGAGAACATCATGATGGCCGCCGCCCTGGCCAAGGGCCGCAGCGTGCTGCAGAACGCCGCTCGCGAGCCGGAGGTGGTCGACTTGGCCAACTTCCTGATTGCCATGGGTGCGAAGATCCAGGGCGCTGGCACCGACACCATCACCATCGATGGCGTCGAGCGTCTGCAGCCGACCAACTACCGGGTCATGCCCGACCGTATCGAGACCGGCACCTACCTGGTTGCCGCTGCCGTGACCGGTGGCCGCGTCAAGGTCAAGGACACCGATCCGACCATCCTCGAAGCCGTCCTCGAGAAACTCAAGGAAGCCGGCGCCGACATCACCACCGGTGAAGACTGGATCGAATTGGACATGCACGGCAAGCGTCCGAAGGCCGTCAACCTGCGTACCGCGCCGTACCCGGCGTTCCCGACCGACATGCAGGCGCAGTTCATCTCGCTCAATGCCATCGCCGAAGGCACTGGCGCGGTGATCGAGACCATCTTCGAGAACCGCTTCATGCACGTCTACGAGATGCACCGCATGGGCGCGCAGATCCAGGTCGAGGGCAACACCGCCATCGTCACTGGCGTCAAGGCGCTCAAGGGTGCTCCGGTCATGGCCACCGACCTGCGCGCTTCTGCCAGCCTGGTGCTGTCGGCGCTGGTCGCCGAAGGTGACACCCTGATCGACCGCATCTACCACATCGACCGTGGTTACGAGTGCATCGAGGAAAAACTGCAGATGCTGGGCGCGAAGATCCGTCGCGTACCGGGCTAGCAGTCATCACGGCGCAGGGACGCGCCAGCCGAATCGTATGCGGTCGGGCCCCATGGCCCGGCCGGCAGTAGACGCTTAAGGACCGACGTTCCAATGTTGACCATCGCGCTATCCAAAGGCCGTATTCTCGACGATACCCTGCCACTGCTGGCCGAAGCCGGTATCGTGCCGACCGAGAATCCGGACAAGAGCCGCAAGCTGATCATCCCGACCACCCAGGATGATGTCCGCCTGCTCATCGTGCGTGCCACCGACGTGCCGACCTATGTCGAGCATGGCGCCGCCGACCTCGGTGTGGCCGGCAAGGACGTGCTGATGGAATACGGCGGCCAGGGCCTGTACGAGCCCCTCGACCTGCAGATCGCCCAGTGCAAGCTGATGACCGCCGGCGTAACTGGTGCGCCCGAGCCCAAGGGCCGCCTGCGCGTGGCCACCAAGTTCGTCAACGTAGCCAAGCGCTACTACGCCGAACAGGGCCGCCAGGTCGACATCATCAAGCTGTACGGCTCCATGGAGCTGGCCCCGCTGATCAACCTCGCCGACAAGATCATCGACGTGGTCGACACCGGCAACACCCTGCGCGCCAATGGCCTCGAGCCCCAGGAACTGATCGCCACGATCAGCTCGCGCCTGGTGGTCAACAAGGCCTCCATGAAAATGCAGCACGCCCGTATCCAGAGTCTGATCGACACCCTGCGCAACGCCGTCGAATCGCGACACCGCGGCTGACCTCTGCGCGCGACCTCCGCTGTCGCGCCCGTCTATCCGCGTCATAGCCAATTTTCTCAGGTGCCCGCGCGGATGGAGTGGTAGCTTTAGGGCGCCTGAACATCCGCTAATAACGAGGCCCTCGCCATGACCGTGTCCACTGCAATTGCCCGTCTCAACGCCGCTGACCAGGATTTCGCCCGACATCTGGATCATCTGCTGAGCTGGGAAAGTGTGTCCGATGACGCGGTCAACCAGCGCGTGCTCGACATCATCAAGGCCGTGCGCGAGCGCGGTGATGCGGCGCTGGTGGAGTTTACCCAGCGTTTCGACGGTGTCGACGCCAAGTCGATCGATGATCTGATCCTCGACCGTGCGCGCCTGGAACTGGCCCTGACCCGCATCACCCCAGTGCAGCGCGAAGCCCTGGAGAAAGCCGCCAACCGTGTGCGTATCTACCACGAGCGGCAGAAGCAGGACTCCTGGCAGTACACCGAGGCCGACGGCACCGTGCTAGGGCAGAAGGTTACCCCGTTGGACCGCGCCGGCCTGTACGTGCCGGGCGGCAAGGCGTCGTACCCGTCGTCGGTGCTGATGAACGCCATCCCTGCCAAGGTTGCTGGCGTGTCCGAGGTGGTGATGGTGGTGCCGACCCCGCGTGGCGAGATCAATGAGCTGGTGCTGGCCGCGGCCTGCATCGCCGGTGTCGATCGGGTCTTCACCATCGGCGGCGCCCAAGCGGTCGCGGCTCTGGCCTATGGCACCGAGAGCGTGCCGCAGGTGGACAAGATCGTCGGTCCGGGCAATATCTACGTGGCCACGGCCAAGCGCCATGTGTTTGGTCAGGTCGGCATCGACATGATCGCCGGTCCGTCGGAGATCCTGGTGGTGTGCGATGGCCAGACCGATCCGGACTGGATCGCCATGGACCTGTTCTCCCAGGCCGAGCACGATGAAGACGCCCAGGCGATCCTGGTCAGCCCGGACGCCGAGTTTCTCGATCGTGTGGCGGCGAGCATCGACAAGCTGCTGCCGACCATGGAGCGTGCCGAGATCATCGAGAAATCGATCAACGGCCGTGGCGCGCTGATCCAGGTGCGTGACATGCAGCAGGCCATCGAGGTGGCCAACCGCATCGCCCCCGAGCACCTGGAGCTGTCGGTGGCCGACCCGCAGGCCTGGTTGCCGCAGATTCGCCACGCCGGCGCGATCTTCATGGGCCGCCACACCAGCGAGGCGCTGGGCGACTACTGCGCCGGCCCCAACCACGTGCTGCCGACTTCCGGCACCGCGCGCTTCTCTTCGCCACTGGGCGTGTATGACTTCCAGAAGCGTTCGTCGATCATCTTCTGCTCCGAGCAGGGCGCGTCCGAGCTGGGGCACACCGCTTCGGTGCTGGCCCGTGGCGAATCGCTGACCGCCCACGCGCGCAGCGCCGAATACCGCATCCTCAACGAGAAGGGGAACTGAGCATGAGTCGTTTCTGGAGTCCCTTCGTCAAGGACCTGGTCCCTTACGTGCCGGGCGAGCAGCCGAAGCTTGCGCGGCTGGTCAAGCTCAACACCAACGAGAACCCGTACGGGCCGTCGCCCAAGGCGCTGGAAGCCATGCGTGGCGAGCTCAACGACAATCTGCGCCTGTATCCGGACCCGAACGGTGACCGGCTCAAGCAGGCGGTGGCGGAGTATTACGGCGTAGCGCCGGCGCAGGTGTTCGTCGGCAACGGCTCGGACGAGGTGCTGGCGCACATCTTCCACGGCCTGTTCCAGCACGACCGTGGGCCGCTGCTGTTCCCGGACGTGAGCTACAGCTTCTACCCGGTGTATTGCGGCCTGTACGGTATCGCGTTCGAGCAGGTGGCGCTGGATGAGCAGTTTCAGATCCGGGTTTCGGACTACAGCAAACCCAATGCCGGGGTCATCTTCCCCAACCCCAACGCGCCGACTGGCTGCCTGTTGCCGCTTGAGGCGGTCGAGCAACTGCTGCAGGCCAACCGGGATTCGGTGGTAGTGGTTGACGAGGCCTACATCGATTTCGGTGGCGAGACGGCCATCAGCCTGGTCGATCGCTATGACAACCTGCTGGTGACCCAGACCTTGTCCAAGTCGCGTTCGCTGGCGGGGCTTCGGGTTGGGTTGGCGGTGGGGCATCCTGATCTGATCGAGGCGTTGGAGCGGATCAAGAACAGCTTCAACTCGTATCCGTTGGATCGCATGGCGATTGTCGGGGCGGCGGCGGCGTTTGACGACCGTGAGTATTTCGATGAGACCTGCCGCAAGGTTATCGATAGCCGGGACGTGCTGGTTGCCGAGTTGGTGACGCGTGGGTTCGAGGTGTTGCCTTCGGCGGCGAACTTCATCTTCGCCCGGCATCCCGGGCAGGATGCTGCGGGGATCGCGGCGCGGCTTCGGGAGCAGGGGGTGATTGTTCGGCATTTCAAGCAGGAGCGGATTGCGCAGTTCCTGCGGATTACCGTTGGGACGCCGGAGATGAACCAGGCTTTGCTTGATGCTTTGAATTGATATCAGTGTTTTGACAGGGGGTGGATTGGAGTTGGTTGTTCTGACTTCTGATTCGCCCCTTGTTGTTGTTGTTGTTGTTGTTGTTGTTGTTGTTGTTTGGTGGTTTTGGAAGTTGTATGCGCATTCATTTGTGATGTCGACGCTTATTCACCTTTCCGCCCTTACGGCGGGTCACTTTTTGTCAAACGCGACAAAAAGTAACCAAAAAACGCTGCGCTCCATTCATCCGGCCCTACGCTTCGCTTCGGGTTCCCTCACTCCGGCCTTGCTCCCGGGAGGACCGCGCTGAACGGCCCATCCTGGGCCGCAGCGCTTGACGGGCATCCATGCCCGTCACCTCCCTCCGCAAGTCCTGCGTTCGGCCTCCTGAAGTCGCGAAGGCAGGGGCGGCGACTGGGCTGGCGCAGCTGACGCTAGTTGCAACTGGGTGATCTCAAGTCCGTATTCGCGGGTAAACCCGCTCCCACAGGGTTATGCATGCCTTCAACTTCCACCACTCTCCTGTGGGAGCGGGTTTACCCGCGAAAGGGCCAGAACAACCAATATATAAATAACTGGCCAAGAGCTAATTTGAAGTTTCTGCTCTTGCTCTTGCTCTTGCTTCTAAGCGCGCGATAGTCCAGGCGCCGCCAATTGCGACTTCAGGAGGCCGAGTGGAGTTCTTGCGGAGGGAGGTGACGGGCATGGATGCCCGTCAAGCGCTGCGCCCCAGGATGGGGCGTTCAGCGCGGTCCTCCCGGGAGCAAGAACGGAGCGAGGGAACCCCGGAGCGAAGCGTAGGGGCCGGATGAATGGAGCGCAGCGTTTTTTGGTTACTTTTTGTCGCGTTTGACAAAAAGTGACCCGCCGTAAGGGCGGAAAGGTGACTATGCGTCACCATCGCCAATGAATGCGCATAAAAAAATCAAAACAATCATCCCGATCCCGATCCCGATCCCGATCCCGATCCCTTGCCCCGCCCCAACCAACCCGCTATCCTCCCCACCTCAACAAAATTCATCCGATGACTGGACGTTCCCCCTAATGACCCCGCTCATCAAACGCTCCCTGGTAGAACAAGCCGTAGACCAGCTCCGCGACCGCATCGCCAAAGGCACCTGGTCGGTAGGCCAGCGCCTACCCACCGAACCCGAGCTGGCCAGCGACCTGGGCATCAGCCGCAACACCGTCCGCGAGGCCATGCGCGTGCTGGCCTTCAGCGGCCTGGTGGAGATCCGCCAGGGCGACGGCAGCTATTTGCGCACCGCCGTGGACCCATTGCAGGCGGTACAGGCCATGTCCCGCTGCGCCGTCGAACACGCCCGTGAAACCCGCCACATCCTTGAGGCAGAAGCCATCGGCCTGGCGGCACAGCGTCGCACTGAAGCCGACCTCCAGGCCCTGCGCGAAGCACTGCAACACAGCGAGCAGCACTTCCATGGCGATGTGGATACCTACGTCGAATGCGACCTGATCTTCCATCAGCGCCTGGTGGACGCCGCCCACAACCCCGCCTTGAGCGAGCTGTACCGCTACTTCTCCAGCGTGGTCGGCGCGGCCCTGCAGCACAACATGGCCACGGTGCCCCGCTGCCAGATCGTATTCGATCTGCACGGGCAGATCCTCGACGCCATCGAACAACGCGATCCGGAACGGGCCAAGCACCTGAGCCGGACCCTCATCGAATCCTGACCGCGAGAAGGCCATGACCGAACAACGTGAGATCGCTCCCCGCCAGGCGGAGCTCGATGAACTGCTGATCGACGCCGAAGCCGATGACGAGCAGGTCCAGCAACAACCCATACCGCTGCAACGGCCCTGGTTGCTGCTGCTGGGTCTGGTGTTGGTGGCGCTGAACCTGCGCCCGGCGCTGTCGAGCATGGCGCCGGTACTCGGGCAGGTTGCCGAAGGCCTGGGGCTCAGCGCCTCCCAGGCCGGCCTGCTGACCACCCTGCCAGTGCTGTGCCTGGGGCTGTTCGCACCACTTGCGCCCATCCTGGCGCGTCGTTTCGGTAGCGAGCGGGTGATCCTCGGCATTCTCCTGATGCTGGCGCTGGGCATTCTCGTGCGCAGTGCGTTGGGGGTGGCGGGGGTATTTCTCGGCAGCCTGATGGCCGGCGCGAGCATCGGCATCATCGGCGTGCTGCTGCCGGGCATCGTCAAGCGCGACTTTCCGCAACATGCCGGCACGCTCACCGGCGTCTACACCATGGCCTTGTGCCTGGGGGCGGCGATGGCTGCCGGCGCCACGGTGCCCTTGAGCCATCACTTCGCTGACAGCTGGGCGCTGGGGTTGGGCTTCTGGCTGATCCCGGCATTGCTGGCGATGTTGATCTGGTTGCCCCAGACCCGCCAGGGGCACGGCCAGCACAAGGTCGCCTACCGGGTGCGCGGCCTGTGGCGTGACCCGCTGGCCTGGCAGGTGACGCTGTACATGGGGTTGCAGTCGTCGCTGGCCTACATCGTGTTCGGCTGGTTGCCCTCGATCCTGATCGGTCGCGGATTGAGCCCGACCGAGGCCGGGCTGGTACTGTCCGGCTCGGTGATCGTGCAACTGGTCAGCTCGTTGAGCGCTCCGTGGTTGGCGACACGCGGCAAGGACCAGCGCCTGGCCATCGTGGTGGTGATGCTGGTGACCCTGGCCGGCCTGTTCGGCTGCCTGTATGCGCCGATCGGCGGGCTATGGGGATGGGCGATCGTGCTCGGCCTGGGGCAGGGTGGCACTTTCGCCCTGGCATTGACGCTGATCGTGCTGCGCTCCAGGGATGCTCATGTGGCGGCGAACCTGTCGAGCATGGCCCAGGGCATCGGCTACACGCTGGCATCCATGGGGCCGTTCGCGGTGGGGCTGGTGCACGACCTGACCGGAGGCTGGAGCGCGGTGGGCTGGATCTTCGCGGTGCTGGGCGTCGGGGCGATCGTGTTCGGTCTTGGCGCCGGTCGGGCGCTGCATGTTCAGGTCAGCAGCGAGCGCGTTTGAGGCGTGGCAGCAGGCTCGATCCGCGATCGTCATTCATGACGCGAATGGGCATGGTGTTGCTGGCATCCAGGCAGTATCTTGCGGGTTTCGCACCTTGCGCAGGAACAGTCCATGAGCGATGCCAACAGCGCCCTGATCACCCGTTTCTACCAGGCTTTCCAGCGCCTGGACGCCGAGGCCATGGTGGCCTGCTACAGCGAAGACATCATCTTCAGCGACCCGGTGTTCGGCACCCTGCGCGGGCGTGACGCGGGCGATATGTGGCGGATGCTCACTTCGCGTGCCAAGGACTTCACCCTGACCTTCGACGACGTGCGCAGCGATGGCGCGCACTGGGTGGCGACCTACCTGTTCAGCCAGACTGGGCGGGTGGTGGTCAACGATATCCAGGCGCGATTCGTGATCCGCGACGGGCTGATCTGCCAGCACGACGATACCTTCGACCTGTGGCGCTGGGCGCGTCAGGCGCTGGGCATGCCGGGCGTGCTGCTGGGCTGGACGCCGATGCTGCAGAACAAGGTGCGCCAGCAGGCGTTCAAGGGCCTTCGCGCATTCCAGCAGGCGCGCTGAGGCGTTAAGCTGGCCGCCCTCTTCCGTCGCACCGAACCGAGCCGTGAGCGAAACACCGACTTCCCCCGACTGCAAACCCTGGTATGTCTACCTGGTGCGCGCCGCCAACGGCTCGCTGTACTGCGGTATCAGCGACGATCCGCAGCGGCGCTTCGCCAAGCATCAGAAAGGGCAGGGCGCGCGGTACTTCAAGACCAGCCCGGCGCAGGCACTGGTGTATGTCGAGCAATGGCCGAACAAGGGCGAGGCGCTGCGTCAGGAGCGGTTGGTGAAGAAGCTGCGCAAGGCGGCGAAGGAGGCGTTGGTGGCGTCCTATAGCGGTGTCGGGGGTTAGTGGTCTAGCCGACGGTGGAGCGGGTTTCGTCTGTGGTCCTGATAGATCGCTGGGGCTGCTTTGCAGCCCTATCGCGACGCAAGGCCGCTCCTACAAATGATCGCGTTTCCCTGTAGGAGCGGCCTTGTGTCGCGATAGGGGCGCAACGCGCCCCCGGCGATCTCAGTCCTTGCGCCGCTTCAGCTGGTCGATCAGTTGCGTCGGCAAGCCCTTGATCACCAGCGTCCCGGCTTCCTCATCATACTCCACCTTCGACCCGAGCAAATGCGCCTCGAAGCTGATCGACAAGCCCTCGGCACGTCCGGTGAAGCGGCGGAACTGGTTGAGGGTGCGTTTGTCGGCAGGGATCTCCGGCGACAGCCCGTAGTCGCTGTTGCGGATATGGTCGTAGAACGCCTCGGGCCGGTCCTCGTCGATCAAGCTGGAGAGCTCCTCCAGCGTCACCGGCTCACCCAGCTTGGTCTGGGTGGTGGCGTAGTCGACCAGGGTCTGGGTCTTCTCCCGGGCGGACTCTTCCGGCAGGTCCTCTTTCTCCATGAAGTCGCTGAAGGCCTTGAGCAGGGTGCGGGTCTCACCCGGGCCGTCGACGCCTTCCTGGCAGCCGATGAAGTCGCGGAAATAGTCCGAGACCTTCTTGCCGTTCTTGCCCTTGATGAACGAGATGTATTGCTTGGAATTCTGGTTGTTCTTCCACTCGGACAGGTTGACCCGCGCCGCCAGGTGCAGCTGGCCCAGGTCCAGGTGGCGCGACGGAGTGACGTCGAGTTCGGCGTTCACCGCCACGCCTTCGCTGTGGTGCAGTAGAGCGATGGCCAGGTACTCGGTCATGCCTTGCTGGTAGTGGGCGAACAACACGTGGCCGCCGGTGGACAGGTTGGACTCTTCCATCAGCTTCTGCAGGTGCTCGACGGCGACGCGGCTGAAGGCGGCGAAGTCCTTTTCCTCATCCAGGTACTGCTTGAGCCAGCCGCTGAACGGGTAGGCGCCTGACTCGCCGTGAAAGAAGCCCCAGGCTTTGCCTTGCTTGGCGTTGTAGCTGTCGTTGAGGTCGGCCAGCAGGTTCTCGATGGCGTCGGAGGCTGCCAGTTCGCTGTCGCGCGCATGGAGCACGGCGGGGCTGCCATCGGGCTTCTTGTCGATCAGGTGAACGATGCAATGACGGATTGGCATGGAATTCTCGGTGGTCTGAGCGGTGAAAAGCCGCGCTGCAAAAGTCGCTCAGTTTACCTCAGGGTTGGGACGATGCAGTGGCCAGATATTGGCACAAATGCCAGTTGTTCGTTTTTTGTTCAAAATTTTGCGATTTTTCCGAAAACCCCCGAAAAACCTGCACAAAAACACTGTCGGCAGCGGATATTTATCGATTCCTGTGGTAGCTTTGCGCGGTCTTGCGCCCCTTGGGTGGCGCATTGCTGGCAGATCGCTTGCGCGGTGTCGAACCAAACGCCGATTTGCGTATCTACATAACGCGATCGACGCGGCCTCTGGAATGCTCCGGGCTGGCCCGACCACCGACCAAGCATGCTGCACAACCTCTGATTTGATAGGGAAGGAACACCACCATGGCACTGACCAAAGACCAACTGATTGCCGACATCGCTGAATCCATCGACGCGCCGAAAACCACCGCGCGCGCTGCTCTGGAGCAACTGGGCCAGATCGTTGCCGACCAACTGGAAAACGGCGCCGAAATCACCCTGCCAGGCATCGGCAAGCTGAAAGTCACCGAGCGTCCTGCCCGTACCGGCCGCAACCCTTCGACTGGCGCCGCCATCGAAATCGCTGCCAAGAAAGTCGTCAAGTTCGTGCCTGCCAAGGCTCTGAGCGACTCCATCAACAAGTAATTGTTGAGGCGTTGACGAAACCGCGCCCGGCTTGCCCGGGCGCGGTTTTTTCATGCCTGTGATTTGCGCAGTGCGTGCCATTGCTGGCGTGCGCTGTCGTCCTGGAAGCTCCAGGCGACCATGCGGCTCTGCTTCTGCCCCTGGCCCATCTCGACGATGCGCAAGGCCTTCACCCCGGCCTTCTTCAAGGCTGCCTCGATGCCCGGCAGGTTGCTGGCCTTGGACACCAGGCTGGTGAACCACAGCACCTGGGCCGCGTACTGGGCGCTTTCGGCGACCAATTGGCTGACAAAGCGGATCTCGCCGCCTTCGCACCACAGTTCGTTGTTCTGCCCGCCAAAGTTCAGCACCGGCAGCTTGCGCTTGGGGTCCTGCTTGCCGAGGTTCTTCCACTTGCGTTGGCTGCCGCGGGTGGCTTCCTCGCGGGAGGCGTGGAATGGCGGGTTGCACAGGGTGACGTCGAAGCGTTCGTCGGCCTGCAGCAAGCCACTGAGAATGTGCCTGGGCTGCGCTTGCTGGCGCAGGCTGATGGCCTTGTCGAGCTTGTTGGCCTGGACGATGGCCTTGGCCGAGGCCAGGGCCACGCCGTCGATGTCGGAGCCTGTGAAGCGCCAGCGGTAGTCGCTGTGGCCGAGCAAAGGATAGATGCAGTTGGCGCCGACGCCGATATCCAGGGCGCGCACCTGGGCGCCGCGGGGGATTTCGCCGGCATTGTCCTCGGCCAGCAAGTCGGCCAGCACGTGGATGTAGTCGGCGCGGCCAGGGATTGGCGGGCACAGGTAGTCGGCCGGGATATCCCAGTGCTGGATGCCGTACTGGGCCTTGAGCAGGGCGCGGTTGAACACCCGCACGGCCTCGGGGTTGGCGAAGTCGATGCTGGGCTTGCCGTAGGGGTTGGTGATGGTGAAGCGGGCCAGGTCCGGGTGCGCCTTGATCAGGGCGGGAAAGTCATAGCGGCCCTGGTGGCGGTTGCGTGGGTGCAGGGTGGGTTTGTTGGTCATGGTCGGTCCGGTGTTGCCGGCAGTGGGGCTGCTTTGCAGCCCTTTCGCGACACAAGGCCGCTCCTACAGGATAGCGGCGCCTTTCAAGCTGGCGCCGTCCTGTAGGAGCGGCCTTGTGTCGCGAAAGGGCCGCAACGCGGCCCCAGCGGTCTATCAGATTGTTACAGCGCAGCAATCCGCGCATGCTGCTCGGTGAAGTTGGCCAGGGCCTGCTCCGACTCGGCCAGCTTGGCGCGTTCCTTCTCGATCACCGCAGGCGGGGCCTTGTCGACGAAGGCGGCGTTGGACAGCTTGCCGCCGACGCGCTGGACCTCGCCCTGCAGGCGCTGGATTTCCTTGTTCAGGCGCGCCAGTTCGGCATCCTTGTCGATCAGGCCGGCCATCGGTACCAGCACCTGCAGGTCACCCACCAGCGCGGTGGCCGACAGCGGCGCTTCGTCCTGCTCGCCGAGCACGGTGAACGACTCGACCTTCGCCAGTTTCTTCAGCAGGGCTTCGTTTTCCTGCAGGCGACGCTGGTCGTCGGCGTTGGCGTTCTTCAGGAACAGCGGCAGTGGCTTGCCCGGGCCGATGTTCATCTCGGCACGGATGTTGCGCAGGCCGACCATCAGCTGTTGCAGCCATTCGATGTCGCCTTCGGCGCCGACGTCGATACGGCTCTCGTTCGCCACCGGCCATGGTTGCAGCATGATGGTCTTGCCATCGATACCGGCCAGCGGCGCGATGCGCTGCCAGATCTCTTCGGTGATGAACGGCATGAACGGGTGGGCCAGGCGCAGAGCGACCTCCAGCACGCGCACCAGGGTGCGGCGGGTGCCACGGGCGCGCTCGACCGGGGCATTCTCGTCCCACAGTACCGGCTTGGACAGCTCCAGGTACCAGTCGCAGTACTGGTTCCAGATGAACTCGTACAGCGCCTGGCTGGCCAGGTCGAAGCGGAACTGCTCGAGCTGGCGGGTCACTTCGGCTTCGGTGCGCTGCAGTTGCGAGATGATCCAGCGGTCGGCCAGCGACAGCTCGTAGGCCTCACCGTTCTGGCCGCAGTCCTCGCCCTTGTCCAGCACGTAGCGCGCGGCGTTCCAGATCTTGTTGCAGAAGTTGCGGTAGCCTTCGACGCGGCCCATGTCGAACTTGATGTCACGACCGGTGGAGGCCAGCGAGCAGAAGGTGAAGCGCAGGGCGTCGGTGCCGTAGCTGGCGATGCCTTCGGGGAACTCGGCCTTGGTCTGCTTGGCGATCTTCTCGGCAAGCTTGGGCTGCATCATGCCGCTGGTGCGTTTTTCCAGCAGGGCGTCGAGGGTGATGCCGTCGACGATGTCCAGCGGGTCGAGCACGTTGCCCTTGGACTTGGACATCTTCTGGCCCTGGCCGTCGCGGACCAGGCCATGCACGTAGACGGTCTTGAACGGTACCTGCGGGGTGCCGTCCTCGTTCTTGATCAGGTGCATCGTCAGCATGATCATCCGGGCGACCCAGAAGAAGATGATGTCGAAGCCCGTGACCAGCACGTCGGTGGAGTGGAACTTCTTCAGGAACTCGGTCTGCTCCGGCCAGCCCAGGGTGGAGAAGGTCCACAGGCCCGAGCTGAACCAGGTGTCGAGCACGTCGTCGTCCTGGCGCAGTTTCACCTCGCTGCCCAGGTTGTGCTTGGCGCGCACTTCGGCCTCGTCGCGGCCGACATAGACCTGGCCGGCCTCGTCGTACCAGGCCGGGATGCGGTGGCCCCACCACAGCTGGCGGCTGATGCACCAGTCCTGGATGTCGCGCATCCAGGAGAAGTACATGTTCTCGTACTGCTTGGGCACGAACTGGATGCGGCCGTCTTCCACGGCAGCGATGGCAGGTTCGGCCAGCGGCTTGGTGGAGACGTACCACTGGTCGGTCAGCCACGGCTCGATGACGGTGCCGGAACGGTCGCCCTTCGGTACCTTCAGCGCGTGGTCGTCGATGCTGACCAGCAGGCCCTGGGCGTCGAGGTCGGCGACCATCTGCTTGCGCGCGACGAAGCGGTCGAGGCCGGCGTACTGGGCAGGCAGCGAGGTGTCGATGTCGTCGATGACGCTGCCATCGAGGCTGAACGCCTGTACGGCGGCCAGCACGGTGGCGTTCTTGTCGAAGATATTCAGCAGCGGCAGGTTGTGGCGCTTGCCGACTTCATAGTCGTTGAAGTCGTGGGCCGGGGTGATCTTCACGCAGCCGGTGCCGAACTCGGGGTCGCAGTAGTCGTCGGCGACGATCGGGATGCGACGGCCGACCAGCGGCAGTTCGACGAACTTGCCGATCAGTGCCTGGTAGCGCTCGTCGCTCGGGTTGACGGCGACGGCGACGTCACCGAGCAGGGTTTCCGGACGGGTGGTGGCGACCACCAGGTGGTCCTTGCCTTCGGCGGTCTTGGCGCCGTCGGCCAGCGGGTAGCGCAGGTTCCACAGGTGGCCCTTCTCGTCGTGGTTCTCCACTTCGAGGTCGGAAATCGCCGTGTGCAGCTTGGTATCCCAGTTGACCAGGCGCTTGCCGCGGTAGATCAGGCCGTCCTCGTGCAGGCGCACGAAAGCCTCTTTGACAGCTTCCGACAGGCCGTCGTCCATGGTGAAGCGCTCGCGGCTCCAGTCCACCGACGAGCCCAGGCGGCGGATCTGGCGGCTGATGTTGCCGCCCGATTGATCCTTCCACTCCCAGACCTTCTCCAGGAACTTCTCACGACCCAGGTCATGGCGATTCTGGCCCTTGGCCTCGAGCTGGCGCTCCACCAGCATCTGGGTGGCGATACCGGCGTGGTCGGTGCCCGGCTGCCATAGGGTGTCGCGACCCTGCATGCGGCGGAAGCGGATCAGCGCGTCCATGATCGCGTTGTTGAAACCGTGGCCCATGTGCAGGCTGCCGGTCACGTTCGGCGGCGGGATCATGATGGTGTAGGACTCGCCTGCACCTTGTGGAGCGAAATAGTTCTCGGACTCCCAAGTGTTGTACCAGGAAGTTTCGATGGCGTGCGGCTGGTAGGTCTTATCCATGCGCGGCGGGACCCTTAGGCATTAATTCGGGAAAGCCGGGAAGTATAACCAACGCAGGAGGTTGAGGCGACAGGCGCCGGGGCTGCTTTGCAGCCCTTTCGCGACACAAGGCCGCTCCTACAGGAGATCGCGTTCCCCTGTAGGAGCGGCCTTGTGTCGCGAAAGGGCCGCGAAGCGGCCCCCAGAGAGTCACTCGGAACGCTTGAGCAACCGCTCCAGCCGCGCATCTAGGCGTCGCTTGATCTCGGTCTCGATATGCGGGGTGAAGTCGTTGATCACGTCCTGCATGATTTGCTGGGCGGCGGTGCGCAGCTCGGCGTCCAGGTGCAACAGGGTGTCCTGGCGGCGGGCCTGGGCATCTTCTGCGGGCGCTGGTGCTGGCGTGACAGCCGGCGGGGTCCCAGCAGGCTCGTCGAGCAGCAGGGGAATCTGCTCCACCGTCTCGGTCAGCAGCGGCGGTTGCAGGTCCGAATCGCCCAGCAGTTCGCGGATCGATTCAAGATCGTCGAGCAGGTGGGCGGAATGGGTGAGGGAGGTCAGCTGCTTGTCCATCTTCGTCAGAGTCGCTGTAAGCGGTGGTCTTGCAGAGCATAGCCCTGTTCGCGGTAGAAACGGAATCGTTCGCGAGCGGCCAGGCGGATGGCCGGTTCCTCGACGACGATCTCGGCGACGCGTTCGAACTGGCCGACGAAGGCGGGGATATCGCCGCCCAGGTTGATCAGCAGGTCACGGTGTTCGCCGGCATCGGTGCCGACACCCAGTGCGACGAGGGCGTCTCGGTGCTGTTCGGCGTGATCGTGGGGCACGAATGCCTCGCCCTTGAACTGCCACAGGCGCAGGTCGAGCTCGCTGCGCTGCGCATCGTCCTGACAATGCAGGTAGACCCGGTGGCCAAGCCGCCAGGCCTTCTCGCACAGCTTGCAGGCGAAATCCAACCGCGCCGACAGCGAGTCGGTGGGCAGGATGTAGAAATCGACTTTGCTCATGATCGTTCAGTGCCGACCGGTGGCGCGTGAGCACCACCGGTCGGGCGCCGTCAGGCGCCGGCGCGGTCCAGCAGGTACTGGGTGAGCAGCGGTACCGGACGACCCGAGGCGCCCTTGTCCTTGCCTCCGCTGATCCACGCGGTGCCGGCGATGTCCAGGTGCGCCCAGTCGTAGGCCTTGGCGAAGCGCGACAGGAAGCAGCCAGCGGTGATGGTGCCGGCCTTCGGGCCGCCGATGTTGGCGATGTCGGCGAACGGGCTGTCCAGTTGCTCCTGGTACTCGTCGAACAGCGGCAGCTGCCAGGCGCGGTCGTCGGCGCGCTTGCCGGCATCGAGCAACTGGCCGACCAGCTCGTCGTTGTTGCCCATCAGGCCGGAGGTGTGGCTGCCCAGGGCGACGACGCAGGCGCCGGTCAGGGTGGCGATGTCGATCACCGCCTGGGGCTTGAAGCGCTCGGCGTAGGTGAGGGTGTCGCACAGCACCAGGCGGCCTTCGGCGTCGGTGTTGAGGATCTCCACGGTCTGCCCGCTCATGGTGGTGACGATGTCGCCCGGACGGGTCGCGCCACCGCTCGGCATGTTCTCGGCGCAGGCCAGCAGGCACACAAGGTTGATCGGCAGCTGCAGCTCGAGCACGGCACGCAGGGTGCCGAACACGCTGGCGGCGCCGCACATGTCGTACTTCATCTCGTCCATGTTGGCGCCCGGCTTGAGGCTGATGCCGCCGGTGTCGAAGGTGATGCCCTTGCCGACCAGCACGAAGGGTTTTTCACTCTTCTTGCCGCCCTGGTAGTTGAGCACGATCAGGCGTGGCGGCTGGTCGCTGCCCTGGCCCACGGCGTAGAACGCGCCCATGCCCAGGTCCTTGATCTTCTTCTCGTCCAGCACTTCGACCTTGAGGCCTTTGTGGGCCTTGCCCAGGTCCTTGGCCTGCTCGGCCAGGAAGCTCGGGTGGCAGACGTTCGGCGGCAGGTTGCCCAGGTCGCGGGTGAAGGCCATGCCGGTGGCGATGGCGCTGGCGTGCTTGACGGCGCGCTCGGCTTCGGCCTGAGCGGCCTTGGCGGTGAGCAGGGTGACTTTCTTCAGGGCGCGTGGTTCGACTTTCTGGCTCTTGTAACGGTCGAATACGTAGTTGCTGTCCAGGAGGGTCTCGGCCAGCAGGCGGTACTTGCCGTAGTGGCCGTCGCGGCCGGTGACGGCGATGTCGTCCAGGGCCAGTACCGCGTCGCCCCCGCCCAGGCCCTTGAGCACGCCTGCCACACTGGCGACCAGTTTGCGCCAGGCACGGTCGCCGAGGGCCTCGTCCTTGCCGCTGCCGACCAGCAGCACGCGCTCGGCCTTCAGGCCAGGCAGGTTGTGCAACAGCAGGGTCTGGCCCGGCTTGCCGGCCAGGTCGCCACGCTTGAGCAGCGCGCTGATCGCGCCTTCGCAGGCCAGGTCGACGGCCTTGGCGGTGGCGCCGAGCTTGCGGCCTTCACCCACCGGTACGACCAGGGTGGCGGTCTTGACGGATACAGCGGCTACGCTTTTTACAACCAATTCCATGTCTGGGGTCCCCGAATGATCAGTCAGTTGGCGCTGTCTCGTGCAAGCGCTCGGAATGCCGCTGCGGCCACCTTTGCCTGCCAGCGGAAAAGCTGCCAGTTTGAGCCTGCCGCGACCTTCATGACAACCCCGGCATCGAGTGTCATGCGCAGCCAAGTGACAGGCGCCGTCAATCACAGGATAATGCGCGCACTTTTACATGGAGGTTCGCCTTGGCGAACCGGCATGGGGCTTGGCTGCCCGCATCGTTCGTCTGGCTTTGAGCCCCTGACAACCCAGGAGTGTCTGGTTTGATCGTCTTTCGTTATCTGTCCCGCGAGGTCCTGGTGACCTTGAGCGCCGTCAGCGCCGTGCTGCTGGTGATCATCATGAGCGGGCGCTTCATCAAATACCTGGCCCAGGCGGCCCAGGGCGTGCTCGACCCGGGCGTGCTGTTCATGATCATGGGCTTTCGCCTGCCCGGCTTCCTGCAGCTGATCCTGCCGCTGGGGCTGTTCCTCGGCATCCTGCTCGCCTATGGCCGGCTCTATCTCGAAAGCGAGATGACCGTGTTGTCGGCCACCGGCATGAGCCAGCAGCGCCTGCTGGCGATGACCATGGCCCCGGCCGCGCTGGTTGCCCTGCTGGTGGCCTGGCTGAGCCTGAGCCTGGCCCCCCTGGGCGTGGCCCAGGTGCAGAAGATCATTGCCCAGCAGGACACCCTGACCGAGTTCGACACGTTGGTGCCTGGGCGCTTCCAGACCCTGCGCGACGGTTCGCGGGTCACCTACACCGAACAGCTTTCCGATGACCGCATCAACCTGGCCGGGGTGTTCATCTCCGAGAAGCGTTTCAACCAGGACAAGACCAAGGACCGCGCGCCCTCGGTGCTGGTTGCCGAGAAGGGCCACCAGGAAGTGCAGGCCGACGGCAATCGCTACCTGGTGCTGGAGAACGGCTATCGCTACGACGGCAACCCGGGCCAGGCCGACTACCGCGCGATCAAGTACGACACCTATGGCGTGCTGCTGCCCAAGCCGGAGGTCGCCGAGGAGGTGACCGAGCGCGAGGCCATCCCCACCACCGACCTGATCGGCCATGACGGCGTGCGCGAGCGTGCCGAGTTGCAGTGGCGCCTGTCGCTGCCGCTGCTGGTGTTCGTCGTGACCCTGCTGGCGGTGCCGCTGTCGCGCGTCAACCCACGCCAGGGGCGATTCCTCAAGTTGCTGCCGGCGATTCTTCTGTACATGGCTTATCTGACGATGCTGATTTCCGTGCGTGGCGCCCTGGAGAAGGGCAAGCTGCCTCTCTCGCTAGGGATCTGGTGGGTCCATGGCCTGTTCCTGTTGATCGGCCTGGCGCTGATGTACTGGGAGCCGCTGCGCCTCAAGCGCGCCGCGCGTCGTGCGGAGGTGGCCCGTGGTTAAACTGGATCGCTACATCGGCAAGAGCGTGCTGCTGGCGATCGTCGCCGTGCTGGGCATCATTCTGGGGTTGGCCTCGCTGTTCGCCTTCATCGACGAGATGGGTGACCTGAGCGACACCTATACCGTGCTGGACGCCAGCACCTATGTGCTGCTGACGGCGCCGCGCCGGCTCTACGACATGCTGCCGATGGCAGCCCTGATCGGCTGCCTGATCGGCCTGGGCAGCCTGGCCAGTAGCAGCGAACTGACCATCATGCGCGCCGCGGGCGTATCCATCGGCCGCATCGTCTGGGCGGTGATGAAGCCGATGCTGGTGCTGATGCTGGTCGGCCTGCTGATCGGCGAATACGTGGCCCCGGTGACCGAGAACAAGGCCCAGGCCGACCGTTCGCTGGCCCAGGGCGGCGGCGAGGCGCAGAGCTCCAAGCGCGGCATGTGGCACCGCCAGGGCGAGGAGTTCGTGCATATCAACTCGGTGCAACCCAACGGCCTGTTGCTGGGTGTGACCCGCTATCGCTTTGACGAGCAGCGCAAGATCCAGACCTCCAGCTTCGCCCGTCGTGCGCAGTACGTCGAAGGCAAGTGGATGCTCAGCGACGTTTCCACCACTTACTTCCGTGGCGATCACACCGAAGTGGTCAAGGCGCCCGACGAGGTGTGGGATGTTTCGGTGACGCCGGAGCTGCTCAACACCGTGGTGCTGGCGCCGGAGTCGCTGTCGATCACCGGGCTGTGGGACTACATCCACTACTTGGCTGACCAGGGGTTGAACAACTCGCGCTACTGGCTGGCGTTCTGGACCAAGGTCCTGCAGCCGGTTGTGACCGCGGCGCTGGTGCTGATGGCGATCTCCTTCATCTTCGGCCCGCTGCGTTCCGTGACCCTGGGTCAGCGCGTGTTCACCGGCGTACTGGTGGGCTTCGTGTTCCGCATCGCCGGGGACCTGCTGGGGCCATCGAGCCAGGTGTTCGGCTTCCCGCCGTTGCTGGCAGTGGTGATCCCTGCGGGGATCTGTGCGCTGGCGGGCTTGTGGTTGATGCGCCGGGCGGGTTGATGGCCTGAGCTGCACAAAAAAGCCGACCCTTGGGTCGGCTTTTTTGTGCGCAAGAGGATGGTCAGGATTTACCCATCCCCTGTAGGAGCGGCCTTGCCGAGGCGTCGGACCGGTCGGAAAGGGCCGCGAAGCGGCCCCGGCGATCTGACTTGTGGCGCAGACCCTGGGGCCGCTTCGCGCCCCTTTCCGACCGGTCCGACGCCTCGGCAAGGCCGCTCCTACAGGGCGATCGTCGGTCCGGTCTACTTCTTGCGCTTGGGCAAGCGCACCAGCTGCGTCTCGGAATAGATGTCGTGCCAGCTGCGCTGGCGCTTGTCGACCAACGACCAGAAGAATCCCAGCCCCAGGCACAGCCAGGAGGCGATCGACACCAGGAAGCGCAGCAGCGCCTGCCACAGGCTGATGGCGCTGCCGTCGGCGTTCTGCACGCGCACGCCCCACACCTGCATGCCCAGTGTCTGCCCGCCATGGGTCCAGAACTTGGCGAAGAAACCGAACAGGGCGAACAGCAGGATGGTCGACAGCAGCGGGTCGCCGTCCAGCGCGCCGGCGTCGGTGAGTTCGCGCATGCGTGCCTCGCCGATGATCGCCATCTGGATCATCTTGTAGGCGCCGGCGGTGACGATCAGCAGGGCGGTGCACAGCAGGAAGTCATAGAACATCGCCGCCAGCCGGCGACCGAGGCCGACGGGGGGGAAATCACCCTGGGGTGAGAGCAGGGGCTTGGACATGCAGGACGGCTCCGAATGGCGAAGCCGCTATTCTACGGGCAAAAAAAAGCCCCTGCACTTGGCAGGGGCTTTTTGAATTCGGGTAATCGCTTAGGCGACGACCTGAACCTTGTCAGCCTGCAGGCCTTTCTGGCCTTGCACGGCTTCGAAGGTGACTTTCTGGCCTTCTTTCAGGCTCTTGAAGCCGTTGCCTTCGATAGCACGGAAGTGAACAAACAGATCAGCACCGCTCTCAGGGGTGATGAAGCCGTAACCTTTCTCGTCATTGAACCACTTGACGGTACCGTTCTGACGCTCAGCCATTGTCTTATTTCCTATGAAACTTGAATTTTGATGACAGTTTCTTTCACGCTTTTGTAAGTGAAAGACTACTGGGCTGGGTTGCAGGAAAGTAAGAGACGTCGAACGGGTTGTAGCAGATTGCGGCTACTGGCCCAGGTCACGAACTGTTGCGACCCATGCAAACACAGTGCGATGACTCTACGCCAACTGCCGAGCGAAAAACAAGCCCTGGCGGGGGGTGAAAATCAGGCTTTTCCCGATAACCGAACGATTTGTCGGAAACGGCGTGGCGCCTGGGCTGGCGCTATGTTCAGAAGTTATTGGACAGGTTCGAAAACGAATATGTCGAACCCGTCCAATCCACTCAATCAGCCACGGTAGTAACGCTGTGCCACGAAAGGCATTTTGCTGACTTTCAGGGCAACTTGCTTGCCACGCACGACGGCAAACAACGCCGTGTCGACGGCAGCATGTTCGCTATCGACATAGCCCATGGCCACTGGCGCGCCGAGCGTCGGACCGAAGCCGCCACTGCACACTTCGCCGACCACCTTGCCAGCCTGGTCGACAATCTGCGCGCCCTCACGCACTGGCGTGCGCTCCTGCGGCAGCAGGCCGACCCGCTTGCGCGCCACGCCCGCCTGTTGCTGGGCGTACACGGTTTCGGCGCCGGGGAAGCCACCGGCACGGGCGCCGTCGGCACGGCGGACCTTGGAGATGGCCCACAACAGGCTGGCTTCGATCGGGGTGGTGGTGGTGTCCATGTCGTGGCCGTACAGGCACAGGCCGGCTTCCAGGCGCAGCGAGTCGCGCGCACCCAGGCCGATCGGCTGAACCTCGGGCTCGGCCAGCAGACGGCGGGCCAGGGCTTCGGTGGCAGCGGCGGGTACCGAGATCTCGTAGCCGTCCTCGCCGGTGTAGCCCGAGCGGCTGACGAAGCAGTCGTTGCCGAGCAGGGTGACCGGGCGGAACTGCATGAAGGTCATGCCGGCCACTTCCGGGGCCAGGCGTTCCAGCACCTTGACTGCCGCCGGACCTTGCAGGGCGAGCAGGGCGCGCTCCTCGAACAGTGGCTGGATCTCGCAGCGATCACCGATATGTTTGCGCAAGTGCGCCAGGTCCTGGTCCTTGCAGGCGGCGTTGACCACCAGGAACAAGGTGTCGTCACCCAGGTTGGCGACCATCAGGTCGTCGAGGATGCCGCCCTCGGCGTTGGTGAACATGGCATAGCGCTGCATGCCCACCGGCAGGTCGACGATGTCCACCGGCACCAGGGTTTCCAGGGCACGGGCGGCATCGCTGCCGCGCAGGATGATCTGGCCCATGTGCGAGACGTCGAACAGGCCGGCCTGCTCACGGGTGTGCAGGTGCTCCTTGAGCACGCCCAGCGGGTACTGTACCGGCATGTCGTAGCCGGCGAAGGGCACCATGCGCGCGCCCAGTTCCAGGTGCAGGGCGTGCAGCGGGGTCTTGTGCAGTGTTTCGGACATCGGTGACTCCTCGTTTTTTGTTCGGGTCAACATTCGATGATGTTGACGGCCAGACCGCCGCGGGCGGTCTCCTTGTATTTGCTTTTCATGTCGGCGCCGGTCTGGCGCATGGTGCGGATGACCTTGTCGAGGGAGACGTAGTGCTGCCCGTCGCCGCGCAGGGCCATGCGCACGGCGTTGATGGCCTTCACCGAGCCCATGGCGTTGCGCTCGATGCAAGGCACCTGGACCAGCCCGCCGATGGGGTCGCAGGTCAGGCCCAGGTTGTGTTCCATGCCGATCTCTGCGGCGTTCTCCACCTGCTGCGGGGTCCCGCCCATTACTTCGCACAGGGCGCCGGCGGCCATCGAGCAGGCCACGCCGACCTCGCCCTGGCAGCCGACCTCGGCGCCGGAGATCGACGCATTCTCCTTGTAGAGGATGCCGATCGCCGCTGCGGTGAGCAGGAAGCGCACCACGCCGTCCTCATTGGCGCCAGGGACGAAGCGCATGTAGTAGTGCAGCACCGCCGGGACGATGCCGGCCGCGCCATTGGTCGGCGCGGTGACCACGCGGCCGCCGTAGGCGTTTTCCTCGTTCACCGCCAGGGCATAGAGGTTGACCCAGTCGAGCACCGACAGCGCATCGCGCAGACTCGCCTCCGGATGGCGACTGAGCTGGCGATACAGCGCCGGCGCTCGACGCTTGACCTTGAGCCCGCCGGGCAGGATGCCCTCGTGGCGGCAACCGGCGTCGACGCAGTCCTGCATCACCTGCCAGATGCGCAGCAGGCCGGCGCGGGTCTCGGCCTCCGGGCGCCAGGCGGCCTCGTTGGCCAGCATCACCTGGCTGAACGACAGCTGCTGCGCGGTGCAGTGGGCCAGCAGTTCCTTGCCGGTCTTGAACGGGTAGGGCAGCACGGTGCTGTCCTCGACGATACGGTCATGGCCCGCCGCGTCCTCGTCGACCACGAAGCCGCCGCCTACCGAGTAGTATTCGCGGCTGCGGATCTGCAGCCCCGCGGCGTCGAAGGCGCGGAAAATCATGCCGTTGGGATGGTAGTCCAGTGGCTTGCGGATCATCGCCAGGTGCTGCTTCTCGACGAAGGCGATTTCGTGCTCGCCGAGCAGGCGCAGGCGGCCGCTGTCACGGATCGCCTGCAGGCGGGCGGGGATGGATTCGGTGTCGACGGTGTCGGGGTGTTCGCCTTCGAGGCCCAGCAGCACGGCCTTGTCGCTGCCGTGGCCCTTGCCGGTGGCGCCGAGCGAGCCGTACAGCTCGGCCTTGACGCTGACCGTGCCAGCCAGCAGGCCATCACGGCGCAGGCCTTCGGCGAAGCGCGCGGCGGCGCGCATCGGGCCGACCGTGTGCGAGCTGGAGGGGCCGATGCCGATCTTGAACAGGTCGAAGACGCTCAGGGACATGGTGCAACCTCCTGGGTGAGTCGGCATGTGCGGGAGTGGACTGCGTGGGAGCGGGCTTGCCCCGCGATAGGGCTGATACCGCAAATCGCGGGGCAAGCCCGCTCCCACAAAGCCTGCTCCCACAGGCTCACTCCTACATGGAAGAGCTATCAGACGTCCTGATAGCTCTCGATCGACGGGCAGGCGCAGACCAGGTTGCGGTCGCCGAACACGTTGTCGACCCGGCCCACCGGCGGCCAGTACTTGCCTTCCACCAGGCTTGGCAGTGGGTACACCGCCTGCTCGCGGCTGTAGCCGTGGGTCCATTCGCCGGCCAGCTCCGCCGCAGTGTGCGGGGCGTTCTTCAGCGGGTTGTCGTCCTTGTCCAGGCTGCCGTTCTCGACCGCGCGAATCTCCTCGCGGATCTGGATCATCGCGTTGCAGAAGCGGTCCAGTTCCTCTTTGGACTCGCTTTCGGTCGGTTCGATCATCAGCGTGCCGGCCACCGGGAAGGACATGGTCGGGGCGTGGAAGCCGAAGTCGATCAGGCGCTTGGCCACGTCGTCGACGCTGATGCCGCTGGTGTCCTTGAGCGGGCGCAGATCGAGGATGCACTCGTGCGCCACCAGGCCGTTGCCGCCGGTGTACAGCACAGGATAGTGCTCTTCCAGGCGACGGGCGATGTAGTTGGCGTTGAGGATCGCCATCTGCGAGGCGCGCTTGAGGCCCGCGCCACCCATCATGCGAATGTACATCCAGGTGATCGGCAGGATGCTGGCGCTGCCGAACGGCGCCGCGCACACCGCGCCCTGGGTGTTCTCCAGCGCCGCGTGGCCGGGCAGGAACGGCGCCAGGTGCGACTTGACGCCGATCGGGCCGACGCCCGGGCCGCCACCGCCATGAGGGATGCAGAAGGTCTTGTGCAGGTTCAGGTGCGAGACATCGCCGCCGAACTTGCCCGGGGCGCACAGGCCGACCATGGCGTTCATGTTGGCGCCGTCGATGTACACCTGGCCGCCGTTGTCGTGGATGATCGCGCAGATTTCGCCGATGGCTTCCTCGAACACGCCGTGGGTCGACGGGTAGGTGATCATGATCGCCGCCAGGCGCTCACGGTGCTCGATGGCCTTGGCGCGCAGGTCGTCGATGTCGACGTTGCCGCGGGCGTCGCAGGCGGTGACCACCACGCGCATGCCGGCCATGTGCGCGGTGGCGGGGTTGGTGCCGTGGGCGGAAGACGGGATCAGGCAGATGTCGCGGTGGCTGTCGCCGCGGCTGCGGTGATAGGCGCGGATCGCCAGGAGGCCGGCGTATTCGCCTTGGGAGCCGGCGTTGGGCTGCAGCGACACGGCGTCATAGCCGGTGGCGGCGCAGAGCATGGCTTCCAGCTCGGTGGTCATCTGCAGGTAGCCCTGGCTCTGCTCGGCCGGGGCGAACGGGTGCAGATTGCCGAACTCGGCCCAGGTCACCGGGATCATTTCGCTGGCGGCGTTGAGCTTCATGGTGCACGAGCCCAGCGGGATCATGCTGCGGTCCAGCGCCAGGTCCTTGTCGGCCAGGCGGCGCAGGTAGCGCATCAACTCGGTTTCGCTGTGATAGCGGTTGAACACCGGGTGCTCGAGGATGGCCGACTGGCGCAGCAGGCTGGCCGGAAGGCGCACGGCGACGGTGTTGGCCAGGGTGGCGAAGTCAGGGATGGCCTGGCCGTCGGCGAACAGGTGCCACAGGGCCTCGACATCGGCCTGGCTGCTGGTTTCGTCCAGCGACAGGCCCAGGTGGGTGGCGTCGATCTGGCGCAGGTTGATGCCCTGGGCGCGGGCCTTGTCGTGCAGGGCGGCGGTGGCGCTGGCTGTGGCCAGGGTCAGGGTGTCGAAGAAGTCGCCGGTGACGACCTTCA
The DNA here is from genome assembly GCF_054788395.1 of Pseudomonas sp. microsymbiont 2. Lineage (NCBI taxonomy): Bacteria > Pseudomonadati > Pseudomonadota > Gammaproteobacteria > Pseudomonadales > Pseudomonadaceae > Pseudomonas > Pseudomonas sp. microsymbiont 2. The sequence continues at coordinate 4,689,161 of NZ_CM139112.1, read as the reverse complement.
CGCCCAGCTTGGTCAGGCCGGTGGCCAGGATCGCGGTCAGCGCGTGGGTGCGCTCGGCGATGCGCTTGAGGCCGGCCGGGCCGTGGTACACGGCGTACATGCTGGCGATGTTGGCCAGCAGCACCTGGGCGGTGCAGATGTTGCTGGTGGCCTTCTCGCGGCGGATGTGCTGCTCGCGGGTCTGCATGGCCAGGCGCAGGGCGCTCTTGCCGAAGCGGTCGATCGATACGCCGACCAGGCGGCCCGGCATGTCGCGCTTGAACGCGTCGCGGGTGGCGAAGTAGGCCGCGTGCGGGCCACCGAAGCCCAGCGGCACACCGAAGCGCTGGGCGCTGCCGATGGCCACGTCGGCGTCGAACTCGCCGGGCGGGGTGAGCAGGGTCAGGGCCAGCAGGTCGGCGGCCACGGCCACCAGGGCGCCTGCGCCATGGAAGCGCTGCACCACATCGCGGTAGTCGAACACATCACCGTTGCTGGCCGGGTATTGCAGCAGGGCGCCGAAATAGGCGCTGACGTCGCTCAGTTCACGCTCGTCGCCCACCACCACTTCGATACCCAGAGGCTCGGCACGGGTGCGCAGCACGTCGAGGGTCTGTGGATGGCAGTGCACGGAGGCGAAGAAGGCGTGGCTGGCCTTGTTCTTCGACAGGCGCTTGCAGAAGGTCATGGCTTCGGCGGCGGCGGTGGCTTCGTCGAGCAGGGAGGCGTTGGCGATCGGCAGGCCGGTGAGGTCGCTGATCAGGGTCTGGAAGTTCAGCAGCGCTTCCAGGCGGCCTTGGGAGATCTCTGGCTGGTACGGGGTATAAGCGGTGTACCAGGCCGGGTTTTCCAGCAGGTTGCGCAGGATCGGCGCCGGGGTGTGGGTGTTGTAGTAGCCCTGGCCGATGTAGCTCTTGAACAGCTGGTTGTTGCCGGCAATGGCTTTCAGCGCGGCGAGGGCGTCGGCCTCGCTCTGGCCATCTTCGCTGCCGAGCACGCTGGTGCCCTTGATGCTGTCGGGGATGACCGCGGCGGTCATCGCTTCCAGCGAGTCGAAGCCCAGGGTGGCGAGCATGGCCTGCTCGTCAGCGGCGCGCGGACCGATGTGACGGGCGATGAATTCGTTGGCGGTGCCGAGGTTGATGGTCATGGTGCGGTACCTCAGGCGTCGTCGTTGGCTTTGAGGAGGCGGTCGTAGGCGTCCTGGTCGAGCAGGGCGGCCACTTCGTTCATGTCGGCGGGGATGAAACGGAAGAACCAGCCTTCGCCCAGCGGGTCTTCGTTGACCAGCTCGGGGCTGTCGTTCAGGCCTTCATTGACCGCGACCACTTCACCGGTGAGCGGCATGTACACGCCGCTGGCGGCCTTGACCGACTCCACGGTGGAGGCTTCGGCGCCCTTGTCGTACTGCTGCAGCTCCGGCAGTTGCACATAGACCACGTCGCCGAGGGCGTTCTGGGCGTAGGCGGTGATGCCCACGGTGACGCTGCCGTCGGTTTCGACGCGCAGCCATTCGTGATCTTCGGTGAAACGCAACTCGCTCATGGGAATTCCTCGGGAAGCAGGGGGCGTTGGGCGCGGTAGGCTCCGCGCTCTTAAGGTTGGAATTCCCTTAGCAATAATGCGGCCAGTCTATAAAAAACCTTTTAAATCAATCATTTAATAAATTTATGTTGTGTCGTCATGACTACTTTGGAACGAAATCGCTACACAAGGGCCGAGATTATAAAGCGTTGTGGGATCAAGCCCTTGCGTAGGCGCATTCGCATGAGTGTGTATTGATTTCGCTACGGTGTATCGATTTCAATCCGTGTCGATGCCGTCAGCTTGCGGCAAACAGGGGTAACGCCAGGTACAGCTTGATCACGATGACATTGATGATATCGATGAAGAACGCACCCACCATTGGGACGACCAGGAAGGCCAGCTGCGAAGGTCCATAGCGATGGGTGACCGCCTGCATGTTGGCGATGGCCGTCGGCGTGGCGCCGAGGCCGAAGCCGCAATGCCCGGCCGCCAATACCGCCGCGTCGTAGTTGCGCCCCATGACCCTGAATGTCACGAAGATCGCGAACAGGGCCATGACCAGTGTCTGCATGGCCAGCAGCATCAGGAACGGCAAGGCCAGGGAGGCCAGGTCCCAGAGCTTCAGCGACATCAGGGCGATCGCCAGGAACAGCGACAGGCTGACATTGCCCAGCACCGAAACCTCCCGCTCGAACACCTGGTACAGGCCCAGCGCCGATAGCGCGTTGCGCAGCAGCACGCCGACGAACAACACGCAGACGAAAGTCGGCAGCTCGAAGGCGGTCCCCAGGAGCAGGCCGTTGAGCAGCGAACCGGCCAGCAGGCTGACGGCAATCAGGGCAATGGTTTCAACCAGGGAAAAGGGGGTGATCAGACGCTCCTTGTTCGGCTGCTCGAAACCTTTCGGCAGTTGTGGCGTGACCTGTTCGCCACCGGGCGTGCGGATGCCCCTGACCAGCAGGCGGGCCACGGGGCCGCCGATCAGGCCGCCGAGCACCAGGCCGAATGTCGCGCAGGCCATGGCCAGTTCGGTGGCCGAGGCCAAGCCGTAGGTCTCGCTGAAGGTCGTGCCCCAGGCGGCGCTGGTGCCGTGGCCGCCGGACAGGGAAATCGAACCGGACAGCAGCCCCATCAGTGGATCGAGGCCCAGCGCCTTGGCCAGGCCGATGCCCATGGCGTTCTGCACCAGCAGCAGCCCCGTGACGACCAGCAGGAAGGTGCCGACGACGCGTCCGCCTTTCTTCAGGCTGGCGATGTCCGCGTTCAGGCCGATGGTGGCGAAGAACGCCAGCATCAGCGGCGACTGCAGTGAAGTATCGAACTGGACGCGGACTTCGAAGCTGCGCAGCCCCAGCAGGAGGAGGGCGACGATCAAGCCGCCGGCGACCGGTTCGGGAATGTTGTAGGTGCGCAGGAAGCCAATGCGCTTGACCAGTCCACGCCCGAGCAGGAGGACCAGCGAGGCGGCTACGAGTGTTCCGTAAAAATCGAGCTCAAGCATTCAACGTACTCTTCGTCATGGTGCGGAGGCCATTGGGAAGCGCCTCTCGGACAGAGTCGACATGGTACGTATCAGGATTCGGAAAGTATTAGTTTGCTTGTAGGGTAATTCTGAAAGGCTGCGCAGGTTTTTCGTATAGGCTCGGGCGCGAGTCAGGTCTTGCCTGGAATGCCGTATTTGCGCAGACGCTGGGCAATCGCGGTGTGCGATGTCTGCAGGCGTCCGGCCAGTTGTCGGGTCGAGGGATAGCTGGCGTACAAGCGCTGCAGCAGTTCCCGCTCGAAGTCCCCGACCGCCTGCTCCAGGCTCGCCACCTCGCCATCCTGGCCACGGGCGACCGAAGTGCCGGCGATATCCAGGTCACCGATGTTCACCATGTTGCCCTCGCAGATGGCCGCGGCGCGGAAGATCACGTTCTGCAACTGGCGCACGTTGCCCGGCCAGGGGTTGGCCAGCAGCGCCGGATGGGTGGCCGGGGCCAGGCGGCAGGGCGGACGCTGGATCTGGGTGCAGGCTTGCTGCATGAAAAAGTGCGCCAGCGAGAGGATGTCCTGGCCGCGCTCGCGCAACGGCGGTACCTGCAGGTTGAGCACGTTGAGGCGGTAGAACAGGTCTTCGCGAAAGGTGCCTTCGGCCACCATGCGTTCCAGGTCGCGGTGGGTGGCGCTGATGATGCGCACATCCACCTTCACCTCACGGTCGCCACCGACACGACGGAAGCTGCCGTCGCTGAGAAAGCGCAGAAGCTTGGCCTGCAGGTACGGCGACATCTCGCCGATCTCGTCGAGGAACACCGTGCCCTGGTTGGCCAGCTCCATCAGCCCGGGCTTGCCGCCACGCTGGGCGCCGGTGAAGGCGCCAGGGGCGTAGCCGAACAGTTCGCTCTCGGCCAGGCTCTCGGGCAGCGCCGCGCAATTGAGTGCCAGGAACGGTGCGCCATGACGGCTGCTGATGGCATGACAGGCGCGGGCCACCAGTTCCTTGCCGGTGCCGGTCTCGCCATGCACCAGCAAGGGCGCATCGAGGGTGGCCACGCGCAGGGCGCGCGCCTTGAGCGTGCGGATGGCCGGGGAGTCGCCGAGCATGGCGTCGAAGCCTTCGGCATGGTCGTGGTGCAGGGCTGACAGGCGCTCGCCCATGCGGTTGGGTGGGTACAGGGTGAGCAGCCCGCCGGCGTTGGTGATCGGCGTGGCGTCCAGCAGCAGGCTCTGGCCGTTGAGCTGCATTTCCCGCATGGGCAGGTGGAAATTGTTGTCCAGCAGGGCCTGGAGCAAACCGCGGTCGTTGAACAGCTCGCCCACCGAGCGCCCGGCCGACTCGCGTCCGCACAGGGCGATCAGCGCCGGGTTGGCCAGCAGCACATTGCCCGCGCTGTCCACCGCCAGCACCGGGTCGCTCATGGCGGCGAGCAGGGCGTCGAGCTGCAAGTGGCGGCGTTGGCCGGGGAGGATGTCGACCACTTGCACCGACTGCACGCCGTGGACCTCGAACAGGGCGTCGTGCAGCTCCTCGAGCACGGCTGGGCTCAGGGTCGGGGCATCGATGTAGACGTTCGGCGGAACCATCTCCACGGCGTCGAGGTTGAGGTTGCGGGCGCCGAGCAGGGCCAGGACTTCCTGGGTGATGCCGACGCGGTCGATGAAGCTGACGTGGATGCGCATGGGGGAGGCGTTAGTAGCCGAGGAGGGCGACAGTATGCCTTGCGATGTCGTTCTAGCCCACTATTGCCGGGGCTGCTGCGCAGCCCTTTCGCGACACAAGGCCGCTCCTACAGGTGCGTGCGATCCCTGTAGGAGCGGCCTTGTGTCGCGAAAGGGCCGCGTAGCGGCCCCGAGGATCATTCCAGATGCTCGGGCTTGATCGGGTCGCCCGATTTCACATCCAGCTTGGTGCGAATGTCTTCGAACATGTAGTCATACAGCTTGTGCGGCGAACCGAGGTTCTCGAACTTCTTCGGTGGCGGCAGGAACGACTGGGCCTTGCGGCTCAACTGCATCAGAAAGCTCGGCAGCACCTGGTCCTTGGACAGGAAGAATTTCTCATCGACGGTCTTGCCCTCGATGCTGCCATGCATGCGGAACTGGATACCTCTGCCTTCCGTGGGGTCGGTCGCCGCCTCGTATTCGATATTGAGGTCGTAGCTGTGGTCGTTCTTGTTCAGCGCGGTGCGCATGATATGTACATGACCAGGTTGATACTGGGCCATGGCGAATCCTCCGGAAGGTTGAAAACGGCGGGTGCCAGGCACCCGCCAACCGCATTCAACGGTAGCTGATGCCGGGCTTGGCGGTGGAAACCCGGGTGCCAGCGGTGCCCTTGACGATGTCCTCGATGTTCTCCAGCGAGCTGATCACCGCCACCTTGCCGGTGTGGCGGGCGAAATCGCAGGCGGCCTGGACCTTCGGCCCCATGGAACCTGCGGCGAAGCCCAGCCGTTCAAGTTCGTCGGGGTGCGCCTGGGCAATGGCTTTCTGCGTCGGCTTGCCCCAGTCGATGTACGCCGCGTCGACGTCGGTGGCGATGATCAGCAGGTCGGCTTCCAGCTGTTCGGCCAGCAGCGCCGAGCACAGGTCCTTGTCGATCACCGCTTCGACGCCCTTGAGCTTGCGGTTCTCGTCGTACATGGTGGGGATGCCGCCGCCGCCGGCGCAGATCACGATGCTGCTCTTCTCCAGCAGCCACTTGATCGGGCGGATCTCGAAGATGCGCTTGGGTTTCGGGCTGGCCACCACACGGCGGTACTTGTCGCCGTCGGGCTTGACCACCCAGCCTTTCTCCTTGGCCAGGCGTTCGGCTTCGTCCTTGGCGTAGACCGGGCCGATGAACTTGGTCGGATCCTTGAACGCCGGGTCGTTGGCGTCGACTTCCACCTGGGTGAGCAGGGTGGCGAACGGCACCTCGAAGGCCAGCAGGTTGCCCAGTTCCTGTTCGATCATGTAGCCGATCATGCCTTCGGTCTCGGCGCCAAGCACGTCCAGCGGATAGGCTTCATCCGGCTTGTACGACAGCCCCTGCAGCGACAGCAGGCCGACCTGCGGGCCGTTGCCGTGGGCGATGACCAGCTCGTTGCCGGGGTGGATCTTGGCGATCTGTTCGGTGGCGGTGCGGATATTGGCGCGCTGGTTGTCGGCGGTCATCGGTTCGCCGCGGCGCAGCAGGGCGTTACCGCCCAATGCAACAACGATACGCATGGGGAATGTCCTGTATTGAAGGGTTGCGCCCTGTGGGAGCGAGCTTGCCTCGCGATGGCGTCAGGTCAGACGGCGATGTCGTCGCGTCTGGCGCTATCGCGGGGCAAGCCCGCTCCCACAAAGGCCGTGGTTGTATCTCTAGAGATCAGCCAGGGTCGACACCAGGATCGCCTTGATCGTGTGCATGCGGTTCTCCGCCTGCTCGAAGGCAATGCACGCCGGCGACTCGAACACGTCATCGGTCACTTCGATGCCGTTGCTCAGGTCCGGATACTGTTCGGCGATCTGCTTGCCGACCTTGGTCTCGGAGTTGTGGAACGCCGGCAGGCAGTGCATGAACTTGGTGCGTGGATTGCCGGTGGCTTTCATCAGCTCCTTGTTCACCTGGTAGGGCAGCAGCTGCTTGATGCGCTCGCCCCAGGCCTCGACCGGCTCGCCCATCGACACCCAGACGTCGGTATGCACGAAGTCCACGCCCTTGACCGCGGCTTTCGGATCTTCGGTCAGGGTGATACGCGCGCCGCTTTCCTCGGCGTACTTGCGGCAGCGCTCGACCAGGTCGTCATGGGGCCACAGCGCCTTGGGTGCGGCGATGCGCACGTCCATGCCGAGCTTGGCGCCGATCAGCAGCAGCGAGTTGCCCATGTTGTTGCGGGCATCGCCCAGGTAGGCGTAGCTGATGTCGTGCAGCGGCTTGTCGCTGTGCTCGCGCATGGTGAGCACGTCGGCGATCATCTGGGTCGGGTGGTATTCGTCGGTCAGGCCGTTGAACACCGGCACGCCGGCGAACTTGGCCAGTTCCTCGACGATCTCCTGTTTGAAGCCACGGTACTCGATGGCGTCGTACATGCGCCCGAGCACGCGGGCGGTGTCCTTCATGCTCTCCTTGTGGCCGATCTGCGAGGAGTTGGGGTCGATGTAGGTGACGTTGGCGCCCTGGTCGTAGGCGGCGACTTCGAAGGCGCAGCGGGTGCGGGTCGAGGTCTTCTCGAAGATCAGGGCGATGTTGTTGCCCTTCAGGTGCTGCTGCTCGGTGCCGGTGTACTTGGCGCGCTTGAGATCGCGGGACAGGTCCAGCAGGTAGCGCAGCTCGCGAGTGCTGTGATGTTCGAGGCTGAGCAGGTTGCGGTTGTGGATATTGAACGCCATGACGGTTCTCCTTGGATTCGGTGATCGGCCCGGCCGGCACCGGGTAGGTGCGGCCGGGGGATGGACGTTTAGTAATCGATAGGGTCGCGCACGATCGGGCAGGTCATGCAGTGGCCGCCGCCGCGGCCCCGGCCCAGCTCGCCGGCGCTGATGGTGATGACCTCGATCCCGGCCTTGCGCAGCAGGGTGTTGGTGTAGGTGTTGCGGTCGTAGCCGATGACCACGCCAGGCTCCACGGCCACCACGTTGTTGCCGTCATCCCATTGCTCGCGCTCGGCGGCGAAGCTGTTGCCGCCGGTCTCGACCACGCGCAGCTTGACCCCCAGGTGCTCGCCGACCACCTCGATGAACGACTTGTTCTCGCGGCGCACGTCCATGCCATACGGTTTGCTTTCGTCCGGGCGGATGATGAACGGCACGATTTCCTTGACCACTTCCGGGAAGACCGTGACCAGGTCGCGGTCGCAGAAGCTGAACACGGTGTCCAGGTGCATCGCGGCGCGGGATTTCGGCAGGCCGGCGACGATGACTTTCTCCACCGCGCCCTTGGCGAACAGGTTCTGTGCCAGCTGGCCGATGGCCTGGCGCGAGGTGCGTTCGCCCATGCCGATCAGGACCACGCCTTTGCCGATCGGCATCACGTCGCCGCCCTCGAGGGTGGCGTTGCCGTGGTCCTTGTCCGGGTCGCCGTACCAGACTTGGAAGTCGGCGCCAGTGAACTCTTTGTGGAACTTGTAGATGGCGGTGGTCAGCAGGGTTTCCTGGCGTCGCGCCGGCCAGTACATCGGGTTGAGCGTCACGCCGCCGTAGATCCAGCAGGTGGTGTCGCGGGTGAACTGGGTGTTGGGCAGCGGCGGCAGGATGAAGCTGGAGTGGCCGAGGTAGTCGTTGTACATCTTGATCACGTCGGCGCCTTCACTCTGCGGCAGGTCCTGACCGGCCACGCCGCCGATCAGGAACTCGGCCAGGTGACGTGGCTCCAGGCCTTCGAGCCAGCTGCGCACTTCGTTGGTGAGGCCGACGCCGACGGTATCGGAGGTGATCTTGCGGTCGAGAATCCACTTCAGCGCATCGGGCTGCTGGACGATGTCGGTCAGCAGGTTGTGCATTTCCAGCACATCGACGCCGCGCTCGCGCATCTTGGTGACGAAGTCGAAGTGGTCGCGCTTGGCCTGGTCGACCCAGATCACATCGTCGAACAGCAGCTCGTCGCAGTTGCTCGGGGTCAGGCGTTTGTGCGCAAGGCCCGGGCTGCAGACCATCACTTTGCGCAGTTTGCCGGCTTCGGAATGAACGCCGTATTTCTGTTTCTCAGTGGACATGGTGAATCCTCCTGTAAAGCGAAGACGTGGGGTTCAGAGCGTCAGGAAGCCGTCGTACAGGCCGTAGGCCGCCACCAGGGCGCCCGCGACCACGGCGGCGAAGATCAGTTTTTCCACGCTGGTGAAGATCGGTTGGCCGACCTCACGCTTGGCCTTGGCGAACAGGATCGCGCCAGGGGCATAGAGCAGGGCTGAGAGCAGCAGGTATTTCACGCCGCCGGCGTACAGCAGCCAGATGGCATACACCAGGGCGATGCCGCCGATGATCAGGTCTTTCTTGCGCTCGGCCAGGGCTTGTTCGTAGGTCTCGTTGCGCCAGGCCAGCAGGAAGGCGTAGGCCGCCGACCACAGGTAAGGCACCAGGATCATCGAGGTGGCGAGGTAGATCAGCGACAGGTAGGTGCTGTTGGAGAACAGGGTGATGACCAGGAAGATCTGCACCATGGCGTTGGTCAGCCACAGGGCGTTGGCCGGCACATGGTTGGCGTTCTCGCGGCGCAGGAACGCCGGCATGGTGTGGTCCTTGGCGGCGGCGAACATGATCTCGGCGCACAGCAGCACCCACGACAGCAGGGCGCCCAGCAGCGAGATGATCAGGCCGACGCTGATCAGCACCGCGCCCCAGTGGCCGACCACGTGTTCCAGTACCGCGGCCATCGACGGGTTCTGCAGCTTGGCCAGCTCCGGCTGGGTCATCACGCCCAGCGACAGCACGTTGACCAGCACCAGGAACAGCAGCACGGTGACGAAGCCGATGACCGTGGCCTTGCCGACGTCGGAGCGTTTTTCCGCACGGGAGGAGAAGATGCTCGCGCCCTCGATGCCGATGAACACCCACACGGTGACCAGCATCATGTTGCGCACCTGGTTCATCACGCTGCCCAGCTCCGGGGTGCCCACGCCCCAGATGTCGGCGGTGAACACATCGAGCTTGAAGGCGAACAGGCAGATCAGGGCGAACAGCGCCAGCGGCACGACCTTGGCCACGGTGGTGACCAGGTTGATGAACGCTGCTTCCTTGATGCCGCGCAGCACGAGAAAGTGCACGGCCCACAGCAGGATCGAGGCACCGATCACCGCCGCTGGCGTGTTGCCCTCGCCGAAGATCGGGAAGAAGTACCCCAAGGTGCTGAACAGCAGCACGAAGTAGCCGACGTTGCCCAGCCAGGCGCTGATCCAGTAGCCCCAGGCCGAGGAAAAACCCATGTAGTCGCCGAATCCGGCCTTGGCGTAGGCATACACCCCGCCATCCAGATCGGGCTTGCGGTTGGCCAGGGTCTGGAAGACGAAGGCCAGGGTGAGCATGCCCACCGCGGTGATGGCCCAGCCGATCAGCACGGCGCCGACGCCGGCGCTGGCCGCCATGTTCTGCGGCAACGAGAAGATCCCGCCGCCAATCATCGAGCCGACGACAAGTGCGACGAGCGCACCCAGTTTTAGTTTTCCGGGAGAATCAGACATTTAACGACTCCGTACCAGGAGAAAGTTGGCTTCAGAATAAATCTGACGCCGGGATCATTAGCTGACTTAGATCAGTTCATGCCCGCATGAAGGCGTGAAAAATCCTTCATGCGTCTCCTGGAGGATGCCGACAGCGTTGCCGCAGGCCTTGTGCGCTGGCACCTCCGTGTCCATCCAGAGCAAACGCTCCGTTTTGCCTGCGAACTGTGAAGTTAGACACTTTTAGGCGTTTCGCAAATTTTTCACAGTAAACAGCGACAGGTTTAGGCGAGTTGCCAAATAGTTGGCAACTGTCATTTTTAACAGGTGGCGGCTATAGACAACTCTGTTATGAGTGCTATAGCTTTTAATGGCTTGATTTAATAAGAAACTTGTAACATTCATGCTGCTTAATTCGTTTACGCGTGCCCGCGCACGGGGAACCCCATGAGCGAACCCGGACAAAAGCTGCGCCTTGGCGCGCTGATCGCGTTGGTGGTCGGCTCGATGATCGGTGGCGGGATCTTCTCGTTGCCACAGAACATGGCCGCGCGTGCCGATGTCGGTGCGGTGTTGATCGGCTGGAGCATCACCGCGGTGGGCATGCTGGCGCTGGCCTTCGTGTTCCAGACCCTGGCCAACCGCAAGCCCGAGCTCGACTCGGGGGTGTATGCCTACGCCAAGGCCGGGTTCGGCGACTACATGGGCTTTTCCTCGGCCTGGGGCTACTGGATCAGCGCCTGGCTGGGCAACGTCGGTTATTTCGTGCTGTTGTTCAGTACCCTGGGCTTCTACTTTCCGGTGTTTGGCGAGGGCAACACGCCGCTGGCCATAGGCTGCGCCTCGCTGCTGCTGTGGGCCGTGCACTTTCTCGTGCTGCGCGGCATCAAGGAAGCGGCGTTCATCAACCAGGTGACCACCGTGGCCAAGGTGGTGCCGCTGCTGATCTTCATCGTCATCGCCGCCGTCGCCTTCCGCGCCGACATCTTCACCCGCGATATCTGGGGCCTGAGCAACCCCAAGTTCGGCAGCGTGCTGGAGCAGGTGCGCAACATGATGCTGGTGACTGTGTTCGTGTTCATCGGTATCGAGGGCGCCAGTGTCTACTCGGGGCGCGCGTTGCATCGTTCGGACGTGGGCAAGGCCACCGTGATCGGCTTTCTTGGGGTGCTGGCACTGCTGGTGCTGGTCAACGTGCTGTCGCTGGGGGTGATGACCCAGCCGGAGCTGGCCGGGTTGCAGAATCCGTCGCTGGCTTCGGTGCTGGAGCATATCGTCGGGCCCTGGGGGGCGTTGCTGATCAGCATTGGCCTGGCGGTGTCGCTGCTGGGCGCCTTGCTGTCGTGGGCGCTGTTGTGCGCGGAGATTCTCTTCGCCACCGCCCGCGACAAGACCATGCCGCGGTTCCTGGCGCGGGAGAACGCCAACCAGGTGCCGGCCAACGCCCTGTGGCTGACCAATGTGATGATCCAGGGCTTCTTGTTGATCACGCTGTTTTCGGCGGGCACCTATACCAGCCTGATCTACCTGGCGTCGTCGATGATCCTGGTGCCGTATTTCTGGTCGGCGGCCTATGCCGTGCTGCTGGCCGTGCGCGGCGAGGGCTACCAGGGGCAGGCCGGATTGCGCCGCAAGGACCTGCTGATCGCGCTGGTCGCGTTGCTGTATGCGGTCTGGCTGCTGTACGCCGGTGGCCTCAAGTATGTGCTGCTGTCGGCGTTGCTCTATGCCCCCGGGGTGATTCTGTTCGCCCGGGCCAAGCGCGAACAGGGGCAGGCACTGTTCACCCGCTGGGAGAAGCTGATATTCGCGGCGGTGCTGGTAGGGGCAGGATTGGCTGCATACGCGTTGTATTCGGGGTTGCTGAGCCTTTAGAAAATCGCGGGGCAAGCCCGCTCCCACGGATCCGTCACCACTGTGCCTGTGCCGAGCCCAGCTGCGATGCCCCTCGTTCCCAGCTCATCGACGCTTCACCCACTTTCAGCGGCCCTCTGATCCGTTGTGCCTCGCCCCAGGCCGTGCGTTCGATGGCGGGGGCGAGATCCTCGGGTGACTCCGCGGACAACGGCAGATCCTCCTCCATCGTTCCCCGCTCGATCAGCAGCTTGGCGGTACGCGCCAGCGACAGCCGGCTTTGGCAAGCCTCGCCACTGCGCAGGCGCTCGCTCAGCGCGCGTATCACCTCGGCGGCCATCAGGTACCCCGTGGCATGGTCCAGCGCCTGCACCGGCAACGGCACGGGCCGGTCCATCTGTCGCCAACGCATGCCTTCGCGCGCGATGCCAGTGCTCATCTGCACCAGGCTGTCGAATCCACGCCGATCCTTCCAGGGGCCGCTCCAACCATAGGCGTTGAGGCTCACATCGATCAGGCCGGGGTTGAGCTGGCGGCGTGGCTGCGCGCCGAACCCAAGGCGCTCGAGGGCATCGGCGCGGTAGCCGTGGACCAGTACATCGGCTTCGGCCAGCAGTTGTCGGAAAACCTCCTGGCCCGCGCGGGTGCGCAGGTCCAGGCGCGCGCAGCGTTTGCCCAGCGTGACCTCGGCGGCGACCGCCGGCTCTTCCCAGTCGGGTGGATCGAGGCGCAGCACATCGGCGCCAAAGCCGGCCAGCAGGCGAGTGGCAATGGGGCCGGCGAGAATGCGGGTGAGGTCGAGCACCTTGATTCCGTTCAGCGGCCTGGCCTCGCTGCCTTGCCAGGCAAGCGGCTCGCCCGCGTGAGACTCGCGCAGAATCAGCGGCTCGCGGTTGATCGCCAGGCCTTGAGGATGCCCGCACCACTCCTGCCAATTGCGCATGCGCGCCGCGCAGCCGCCGTTCTTGACGATGGCGGCTTCCAGGGCGTCGGCATCCCATGCGAGCACTCGATTGCTCACGCTGTCCCGGTCGGCCGGGCAGCCAAGCACCTGCAAGGCCGCGGCGCGATGATGGGGCGCATTGGTGTGCAGGCGTATCCAGCCATTGCGGGCCTGGTAGTCGCCGGCGATGGCATCCCACAAGGGCGGTGGCTGCCAGCCCAGAGGGCGCAGGCTGGTGCCGAACCAGAGCGATGCCAGGCGGCGATCGACGCTGACCGGCGGACAGTGGTGCAACTGGCTTGCCAGCAGCTTGGTCAAGGCCAGACCGCAGGCCGCGAAACTGGCCGAGGCCAGGCCGGTGACGGCGAACGCGGAGGGCAGGGCGCCGATACCGTGCCAGCGCACGGCATCGGTGTCCAGAGTCAGGGAGTCGGCGATGGTATCGAGCAACGGCCGCATGCGGGATCCTCCTTCGTGGACCCCATTGCAGTACATCTGGCGCCGCGGCGCAAATGAATCAACCTCGCAGTTCGACGGCGCCTTGCGTGGTCGGGCGTTCCGGGCGCGACCAGATCCACAGATTGCCCAGGGTCATGCCGCCGATGGCGAGGAACACCGGCCAGCGGTGTTCGAGAAAGGTCAGCATCAGGCCGGCACACAGCAGCATGCTGATGGTCGCGCTGATCTTGGCGCGCCGCTGGATCACCTTGCCGTTGCGCCAGTTGAAGAGAATCGGGCCGAACAGCCGGTGGTTCTCCAGCCAGGCCGATAGGCGCGGCGAGCTGCGGGTGGCGGCCCAGGCGGCGAGCAGGATGAATTCGGTGGTCGGCAATCCGGGGATGACGATGGCCACGAGGCCTATCCCCAGGCTGACGTAGGCGAGGATCGCGTAGAGCAGACGGGACAGTTTCGAGCGGGCGATTCGGGTCATGGTCTCACTGCAACGGTGCGGCCGCCCGCAGGCGGCCGGGGTAAAGCGTGTCAGGCCAGCGCCGCGTCGGTGGCGTAGGCATGCTTGAGCAGCTCGGTGAAGCGCTCGAAGGCGGCGACCGCGCCACGTTCGGCGGCGGCGTCTTCCTCGGGCGACAATTCCAGGCCGTCGAGGATCCGGGTGAACTGTTTCCAGCCTTCGGCGCGGCCACCGGCTGGCTCGCCCAGGTGACGAGCGCCGAAGGTCTCGGACAGTTCCAGGGCCACGGCACGCTTGATCAGGAACGCGGCGCCCAGTTTGGAGCCTTCGGAGACGAAGATCCAGCCCAGGGCCTCGCCCAGGCTTGGGTTTTGCAAGGCCCCGGCGAACGGCGCCGGCACTTCGGTGTCGAGGTCGGCCAGGTCCAGGCGGGCCTGTTCGGCGCGGCAGCGCTCGGCCAGGTCAGGAACGATGGCGATCAGCTTGGGGTCGGTGTACAGCGCTTGCAGTTCGGACTGGAACAGGTACTGGGCGACCACGAAGCGGGCGAAGCTTTCGCGGCTGTCGAACGGCTTGTGCGACTTGACCAGGGCGTCGAGCTCGGTGTGCGGGGCGTGGGTGACCTGGTTCAGGCGTTGGGAGCGCAGCGCGGCGCGTTCGGCGGACGGAGTGGTCATGGGGGCATCCTTGGGAAATGGGGCTGTCTAGTGACAAGACGAAAGAGAAGACGCGGGACAGTAAAAAAACCTCACCTGCGAAGTGAAATCATTCTCATGACTTGAAACGGGCGGCACCTGCATCGCGGGCGCCGCCCTTTTCAGTCGATCAGATATCCCACACCAGATTGATGGCGAAGTTACGGCCAGGGGCTGTCAGGCGATCCAGGTTGGCCGGCTGGGTAGCGGCTGCTTCGCTCTGCCCATTGGGGTTGCCGACCATGGCGTACTTGCGTACGTCATCCCATTGCCAGTACTTCTTGTCGGTAAGGTTGTACAAACCGCCATTGATGGTCAGATCGTCGGTGATCCGGTAGAACCCGGTCAGGTCGAGCACACCGTAGCCAGGGGTACGGAAATCGGAGCTGGAACCGTCGGGAGCAAAGAACTTGGTGTCGTCCACGCGGTTCTTGCGTTTGACCACGGTCCAGCTGAGCTGGGTGCCATAGTCAACTTGCTCGTAGCCCAGGCCGAACACGCCGGTCAGCGGGTTGACGCTGTTGAGAGGTTGGCCGGTGTCGTCGTTGCGCCCGTAGGCATAGGCGATGGAGCCGACGGTGTACAGGCCCTCTGGCGCGCCGAAGCGGTCCAGGTTCAGACGACCCTTGACCTCGGCGCCCTTGATGGTCGCGTGCTTGATATTGCTGGCCTGGAAGGCGCTACCCAGGTTGGACGATTTGACGGCCTCTTCATTGATGAAGTCGCGATACTTGTTGTAGAACACTGCCACATCGAAGTTGCCAGCGTCGAAGTTGCCACGCAGTCCGGTTTCGTAGCTCTTGCTCTTTTCCGGCTCCAGGCCTGGATTGGGCTCCACCGCATAACCTCCGGCGAGGTTCGTGAAGCGACCCCAGATGGCTTTGGCGCTTGGCGTACGGAAACCTTCGGCGTACTGGCCGTACCAGGTGTAGTTGTCGTTGAAGGCATAGGTCACCCCAAGCTTGGGCGACAGACGGTGCCACTTCTTGTCAGCATCATCGATACCGCTTTCCGGGGTCGGGCTGGTGTCCTGGACGCCCCGCAGGTACTCGGCGGTCATCTTCGGATCGATGCGGGTGTAGTCGTAGCGTGCGCCGGGCAGGAAGGTCCAGTTGTTCCAGCGGATCTCATCCTGGGCGAACAGGCTGTAGGTGTTGATGGTCGGATCCGGGAAGTCGCTGACCGGTGCCGGGGTGTCGGCCGGGCTGTTCTGGCCGATGAAGCGGCAGGCGCCGCCCACCACTAGGCAGGTGCCGTTGCCGGTACGCAGGCCGGTGATCTTTTCATGTTTGAGCGTGGTGCCGTAGGTGAGCAGGTGGTCGGTTTCACCGATACGGAACGCTTTGTCCAGCTGGGCATCGAGCACCCATTGGCGGTCCTTGTAGGTGGTGTCGCGTTCGCGCAGCACGGTGCGGCTGAACGGGAAGTAGATTTCAGAGGTTTCCTGGTCAGTCTTGGCGATCTGGTAGTTCAGGCTCCACTTGACGTGGTCGGCGAGCAGTGTGTCCAGGCCGAACTCGTGATTGATGCCGAAACGTTCGCGGGTAACGGTGTCGTTACCGGTACGGCTGCGGTACATGCCCAGGGGGCGGTTGCCGTCATACGGCCCACCCACCGCGCTGAGGATGTTCTGGTCGCGATCATCCTTGTAGTGCTCGTAGGTCAGCCCGAGTCGCGCGTCATCGGCGTAATTCCAGCCCAGCTTGGCCAGCACGTTGGTGGTGCGAACGTCTTCGGGGTTGGCCTTGGTTCGCGCGATGCCGGGGCCACCGTGCCCGCCATAGGACTCGGTCTCATGGCCGTTGCGCTGGCTCAGGTGCAGCAGGCCGTCGAACTCGCCCTGGCGGCCCGCGACGGTGGCCGAGGTCAACCAGCTTTCGTCGGCGGAGCTGTAGCCGGACTTCAGGCGTGCGCCGACATCCTTGCCTGGCTTGATGATGTCTTCCGGGTCTAGGGTGTAGTAGCTCACCGCGCCACCAATGGCATTGCTGCCGTACAGCACCGAGGCCGGGCCGCGCAGGATCTCCACCCGCTTGACGATCTCCGGATCGACGTAGTTGCGTTGTGTCTGGGCATAGGGACCGTAGAAGAAACTGTCGGGAATCGTTACGCCGTCCACCTGGGTCAGCACCCGGTCGCCATCGATACCACGGATGTTGTAGCCGTTCAGGCCGCTGCGCTGGCCGGTGCCGGACACCGAAACGCCGGGCTCGTAACGCACCAGCTGCTTGATGTCGTTAACGTTCTGCCGATCCAGCTGCTCACGGGTCTGCACGCTGACGGTGCTCGGCACCTGGCTGACATCCTGGGCGCTGCGCGTGGCGCTGACGGTGACCTGCTGCAGGGCGATGACGTTGCCCGCGGACTGGCGCTCGAGCACCACGTTGCCGTTGCCGATCTTGCGGTAGCTCAGGCCTGTACCGCGCAGCAGGCGCTGCAGTGCCGCCTCCGGGGTCAGCGAGCCCTGCACGCCCGGCGAGGCGACGCCGTCGGCCAGCGTGGCGCTGAAACCGACCTGCCAACCGGTCACCTTGCTGAAGGCGTTGATGGCTTCGACCAGCGGCTGCTGGGTGATGGCGAAGCGATAGTCGCCCATGCGCGGGCTGCTCGCCTGGGCCGGTTCCACGGCCAGCGCCGGCAGGCTGCAGGCGCCGCTGGCGAGCAGGGCCAGGGTCAACAGGGACAATTGCCCGCGACGGCGGGAAGAAGAGGACGGGCGGGTTTGACCTGTGGGCATCGAGAGCGCTCCCTGTCGCGCGTGGGTTATAGGCAGTGTTTGTTCTCGTTTTCGAACGAGAATCAATCGTATTGGCTATAACGAGACGGGCGACAGGGGGTGATCGCGTAAAAAAACTTCGGATCAGTTGAGAATCACCAGCGCGGGGTACTCGTGCAACTGCGCCGAGGTGATGTGAGCCAGGGCGCGAAGCGT
This sequence comes from Pseudomonas sp. microsymbiont 2, assembly GCF_054788395.1. NCBI lineage: Bacteria > Pseudomonadati > Pseudomonadota > Gammaproteobacteria > Pseudomonadales > Pseudomonadaceae > Pseudomonas > Pseudomonas sp. microsymbiont 2. Next base: position 4,671,718 of record NZ_CM139112.1, on the reverse strand, counting down.
TTCCAGCGGCTGGTCGAGACGGTAGTTGCCGGTGACCGCGACCTGCTCCAGCTCGGCATTGCGGCTGATGATCCAGCCGGGGTAGTAACGGCGGACTTCGGCCAGCACCTGGCTGAGCGGGCAGTTCTCGAACACCAGGCGGCCTTCGACCCAGGCCAGGTCCTTGCGCAGGTCCGCGCGCTGGCGTTCGCTGAAGCCCTTGGGGCCGACGCTGATGCTGTCGCCAGCGCTGAGGCGGATGCGCTGGTCGCTCGCCGCCTGCAGGTCGACATCGCCGCGTTGCACGCGGACCTGGGCCTCGCCATCGAGGTAGCGCACGGCGAAGTCGGTATCGCGCACGCTGGCGCGCAAGGGACCAGCCCTCACCTCCAGCGGGGGCTGGCTGCTGCCCGATACCTGGAAGTAGGCCTCGCCCTGCAGCAGGCGGGCCACCTGGCGACCACCCTGCACATCGCTGGCGAAGGCCGAGTTGGTGTTGAGCAGCACCTTGGCGCCATCGTCCAGTTGCAGGCGCTGGCGCTCGCCGACCACGGTAAGGTGGTCGGCCTGCAGGCGTACGGGCAGGTTGCCGAAGGTGAACAGCCCGACCAGCAGCACGGCGGCCGTGGCCAGCGGTTTCCAGTGGCTGCGCAGGCGTCCGCCAAGCGAGCGCCGCTGTCGGCGGTGCAGACGGTCGGCGGCCTGGCGCAGCGGCGTGCCGTTCCATAGCGCTTCGGCCTCGACGTAGGCCTCGGCATTCTCCGGCTCGGCGCCGAGCCAGTGCTCGAACGCCTGGGTGTCTTGCTCATCGGCGCACTGCAGGCGGATCAACCAGTCCAGCGCCTCTTCGCGGGCACGGGCGCGGGCGTCGGGCTCGGCGGGTGTCGGGCGAGGGGCGGGGTGGTCGGTCACGGGGAATCCTTGCAGCGGCATTTTTTTGCGCATGATCGGCCCAGGCCCGGCGCATGGCAAGGGGTTTGCGCGGATCGGCGGCGAGCGGTCGGGTCACTGGTGACGATCGGCCACGCCCATGCAGATGGCCATGATCAGTTTCAGTTCCTTCTGCACGGTGCTGGCCGAAACCTGCAACTGCTCGGCAATTTCCAGGTAACTGGCGCCGTGCAGGCGACTGAGGATGAAGATGCGTTGCTGGCGTGCGCTCAACTGGCCGAGGCTGACGCTCAGGTGCTTGAGCAACTGTTCGGCGTGAGCGGCGTCCTCGCTGCTGCCGACCTGGGCGGCGACGTTGTGCAGGACCTGCTCGGGCACGTCGTCCACCAGGGTCCGGGCCTGCACCCGGCGGGCGCGCAGGTGGTCCAGGGCGAGGTTGCGCGCGGTCTGGAAGACGAACGGCTCCAGGTGTTCGATGGGCCGCTCACCCAGGGCGCGGGTAACGCGCAGGTAGGTTTCCTGAAGCAGGTCCTCGGCTGTGCTGGGGTTGCCCACCATGCGCTGCAGCGTGCGCAGCAAGGTAAGGCGCTGGGTGAGGAACACTGAATTGAACCGGGACTGACTCACGGGGAAACCTGGTCGATTTTCGGGTGAATGATAATGCTTATCATCCGTGCGTCAGGTCAAGCACGGAAACGTCATGAACAGGTAAATATTGCGGTTAACGCGATCCCTGTAGGAGCGGCCTTGTGTCGCGAAAGGGCCGCGCAGCGGCCCCAGCAATTTCTGCATTCACATCGAAACCCTGGGGCTGCTCTGCAGCCCTTTCGCGACACAAGGCCGCTCCTACAGGGAACCGTGCAAAACGTCACCTGGCGTTGAACAACGCCAGGCAGTTGTCCAGCATGCGGTTGGAGAAGCCCCATTCGTTGTCGTACCAGGCCAGCACCTTGAGCATGCGCCCGTTGGCGCGGGTGTGGTTGGCGTCGAAGATCGACGACAGCGGGTTGTGATTGAAGTCGCACGACACCAGCGGCAGGGCGTTATAGCCCAGCACCCGGGAGTGGCGGCTGGCCTCGAGGAACAGCTGGTTGACTTCGTCGGCGTTGGCCTCGCGCTTGAGGTTGACGGTGAGATCGACCAACGACACGTTGATCACCGGCACCCGCACGGCCATGCCGGTGAGCTTGCCGGCCAGTTCCGGCAGCACCAGGCCCACAGCCTCGGCGGCGCCGGTCTTGCTCGGAATCATCGACTGGGTGGCCGAGCGGGCGCGGTACGGATCGCTGTGATAGACGTCGGTGAGCACCTGGTCGTTGGTGTAGGCGTGGATGGTGGTCATCAGGCCCTGTTCGATGCCGAACTCGCGGTGCAGCACCTGGGCGATCGGCGCCAGGCAGTTGGTGGTGCACGAGGCATTGGAGATGATCTGGTGCGAGGCGCGCAGCACATCGTGGTTGACCCCGTACACCACGGTGGCGTCGGCACCCTTGGCCGGGGCGCTGACGATCACCTTGCCAGCGCCGGCCGCCAGGTGGGCGGCGGCCTTGGCGCGTTCGGTGAACAGTCCGGTGCACTCGAAGACGACGTCGATGGCCAAGGTCTTCCAGGGCAGCTCGGCGGGGTTGCGGATGGCGCTGACGGCGATGCGATCGCCATTGACGGTGAGACTTTCGTGGTCGACCTCGACGCTGGCGTCGAAGGTGCCGTGGACGCTGTCGTACTTGAGCAGGTGGGCGTTCATCGCGCTGTCGCCCAGGTCGTTGATGGCGACGACCTGCAGGTCCTGGCGGTAGCCCTGCGTGTACAGTGCGCGCAGGACGTTGCGGCCGATGCGACCGAATCCGTTGATGGCGATGCGTAGGGTCATGGCGTTACCTCTGGCAGTCGGGTGAAGCCTGTGGCACAAAGGGCAGCTTCACTGAAACGGTTTTGTTGTTGGAATTACAAGATTATTCACAGAGAGATAGAAAACAAGCCTTTTTGCTGGCAGTATTTTGTTTAAACATACAACGAGTGGTCGGGTCAGCCCTATTTCGAACGGTCCAGGCACCTTTTTCTAGAGCCTAGGTCGCAATCGTTTGGAGGGGAAATGGCCAGTGGAGGCCGCCCCACAGTTAGCCTGGAGTCCAGTACATGCATCCGCGCATCCTTGAGGTCACCGAACGGCTGATCGCCCGCAGCCGCCGTACCCGTGAACGCTACCTTGAGCTGATCCGTGGGGCGGCCAGTGACGGACCCATGCGCGCCAGCCTGCAGTGCGCCAACTTCGCTCATGGCGTGGCCGGCTGTGGTGGCGAGGACAAGCAGACCCTGCGCCTGATGAACGCCGCCAACGTGGCCATCGTCTCGGCCTACAACGACATGCTCTCGGCGCACCAGCCGTACCAGCACTTCCCCGAGCAGATCAAGCAAGCCCTGCGCGAAGTCGGCTCGGTCGGCCAGTTCGCCGGCGGCGTGCCGGCCATGTGCGATGGCGTCACCCAGGGCGAGCCGGGCATGGAACTGGCCATTGCCAGCCGCGAAGTGATCGCCATGTCCACCGCCATCGCCCTGTCGCACAACATGTTCGACGCCGCTCTGATGCTGGGCATCTGCGACAAGATCGTTCCCGGCCTGATGATGGGCGCGCTGCGTTTCGGCCACCTGCCGACCATCTTCGTGCCGGGCGGGCCGATGGTCTCGGGCATCTCCAACAAGGAGAAGGCTGATGTGCGCCAGCGCTACGCCGAGGGCAAGGCCACTCGCGAGCAACTGCTCGAATCGGAAATGAAGAGCTACCACGGCCCGGGCACCTGCACCTTCTACGGCACGGCCAACACCAACCAGCTGGTGATGGAAGTGATGGGCCTGCACCTGCCGGGCGCTTCGTTCGTCAATCCCTACACGCCGCTGCGCGACGCCCTCACCGCCGAGGCCGCGCGCCAGGTCACGCGCATGACCAAGGCCAGCGGCAACTTCATGCCCATCGGCGAGATCGTCGACGAAAAGGCGCTGGTCAACTCGATCGTCGCCCTGCACGCCACCGGCGGCTCGACCAACCACACCCTGCACATCCCCGCCATCGCCCAGGCCGCCGGCATCCAGCTGACCTGGCAGGACATGGCCGACCTGTCCGAGGTGGTGCCGACGCTGTCCCACGTCTATCCGAACGGCAAGGCCGACATCAACCACTTCCAGGCCTCCGGCGGCATGGCGTTCCTCATTCGCGAGCTGCTCGACGCGGGCCTGCTGCACGAGGACGTCAATACCGTGGCCGGGCACGGCCTGCGCCGCTATACCCAGGAGCCGTTCCTCGAGGATGGCCAACTGGTCTGGCGCGAAGGGCCGCAGGACAGCCTCGACGAAAGCATCCTGCGCCCGGTGGCGCGGCCGTTCTCCGCCGAGGGCGGCCTGCGGGTCATGGAGGGCAACCTGGGGCGCGGCGTGATGAAGGTGTCGGCGGTGGCGCCAGAACATCGCGTGGTCGAGGCGCCGGCCCGAGTATTCCACGACCAGCAGTCGCTGGCCGATGCGTTCAAGGCCGGCGAGCTGGAGCGCGACTTCGTCGCCGTGGTGCGCTTCCAGGGCCCGCGTTGCAACGGCATGCCCGAGCTGCACAAGCTGACACCGTTCCTCGGCGTGCTGCAGGATCGCGGCTTCAAGGTGGCGCTGGTTACCGACGGGCGCATGTCCGGCGCCTCGGGCAAGATCCCGGCGGCCATCCACGTGTGCCCGGAGGCTTTCGACGGTGGCCCGCTGGCGCGGGTGCGTGATGGTGATATCGTGCGCGTCGATGGTGCCGAAGGCACGCTGCGGATCATGGTTTCGGCCGAGGAACTGGCCAGCCGTGAACTGCCCGAGCCGCCCACGGGCAACGACCTGGGCTGCGGGCGCGAGCTGTTCGGCTTCATGCGCGTGGCGTTCAGTTCGGCCGAACAGGGCGCGAGCGCCTTCACCTCGGCCCTGGAGAATCTCAAATGAATGCCTTGCTGGTCGGCGACATCGGCGGCACCAACGCACGTTTCGCCTTGTGGCGCGACAACGAGCTGCAGGCGGTCCAGGTGCTGGCCACCGCCGACTACACCAGCCCCGAGCAGGCCATCGAGGCCTACCTCGCCGACCAGGGCATCGCCCGTGGCGGCCTGACGGCGGTGTGCCTGGCGGTAGCAGGCCCCGTGGACGGCGACGAATTCCGCTTCACCAACAACCACTGGCGCCTGAGCCGCAGTGCCTTCTGCCAGACGCTGCAGGTCGAGCGCTTGTTGCTGATCAACGATTTTTCCGCCATGGCCCTGGGCATGACGCGCCTGCGCGACGGCGAGTTCCGCGAGGTCTGCGCAGGCCTCGCCGACTCGTCGCGCCCGGCGCTGGTGATCGGCCCCGGCACCGGCCTGGGCGTGGGCAGCCTGCTGCGCCTGGGCGAGCACTGGCTGGCGCTGCCGGGGGAGGGCGGGCATGTCGACCTGCCGGTGGGCAATGCCCGCGAGGCGGCGATCCACCAGGAGATTCACCGGCAGATCGGCCATGTCAGTGCCGAGACGGTGCTCAGTGGTGGTGGGCTGGTGCGCTTGTACCAGGCGATCTGTGTGCTCGACGGCGCCACGCCGACGCACAAGAGCCCGGCGCAGATCACCGACGCGGCCTTGGCCGGCGAGCCCCGGGCGCTGGCGGTGATCGAGCAGTTCTGCCGCTTCCTCGGTCGGGTGGCGGGTAACAACGTGCTCACCCTGGGCGCCCGGGGTGGGGTCTACATTGTCGGTGGGGTGATTCCGCGTTTCGCCGAGTTGTTCCTGCGTAGCGGATTTGCCGCGAGTTTCGCCGACAAGGGCTGCATGAGCGGTTACTTCGCCGGGGTGCCGGTATGGCTGGTGACGGCGGAGTTTTCCGGGTTGCTGGGGGCCGGGGTGGCCTTGCAGCAAGCGTTGGACCATTGATTGCTGGGGCCGCTTCGCGGCCCTTTCGCGACACAAGGCCGCTCCTACAGGGCAACGCGATCAACTGTAGGAGCGGCCTTGTGTCGCGAAAGGGCTGCGAAGCAGCCCCCACAGCAGACACAAAGATCTGCGTTTACAAGAGGACTGACCATTGTGACCACTGCCGGCAAATCGATCCTGATGGTCGACGACGACCAGGATATCCGCGAACTGTTGCAGACCTACCTCGCCCGCTGTGGCCTGCAGGTCCATGCCGAACCCGACGGCCAGGGCTTTCGCCGCGCCCTGGACGCCAACCCCTACGACTTGGTGATTCTCGATGTGATGCTGCCCGACGAGGACGGCTTCAGCCTGTGCCGCTGGGTCCGCCAGCACCCGCGCCAGGCGCGGGTGCCGATCATCATGCTGACCGCCAGCTCCGACGAGGCCGACCGGGTCATCGGCCTGGAACTGGGCGCCGACGACTACCTCGGCAAACCCTTCAGCCCGCGTGAGCTGCAGGCCCGGATCAAAGCCCTGTTGCGCCGCGCCGATTTTGGCCAGGCGGCGCCGGCCAGCGCGGTGCTGGCCTTCGACGACTGGCGCCTGGACACGGTCAGCCATCGCCTGTTCCACCGCGATGGCGAGGAGGTGATCCTCTCCGGCGCCGACTTCGCCCTGCTCAAGCTGTTCCTCGACCACCCGCAGCAGATCCTCGACCGCGACACCATCGGCAACGCCACCCGCGGGCGCGAGCCGATGCCGCTGGACCGTATCGTCGACATGGCGGTCAGCCGCCTGCGCCAGCGCCTGCGCGACACCGAAAAGCCCCCTCGGCTGATCCGCACCGTGCGCGGCAGCGGCTACCTGCTGGCGACCAATGTCTGCCCGGCCTAGCGAGCGCCGCTGGCGCCTGCTGCCGCGCTCCTTGCTGGGGCGCATGCTGCTGCTCACCTTGCTGGTGGTGTTGCTGGCCCAGGGGCTGTCCAGCCTGATCTGGGTGGCGCAATTGCGTGCCAGCCAGCTGCAGGGCCTGCGTGCCAGCGCCGGCAGCCTGGCTCATTCGATGAGCGCCAGCGTCAGCTACTTCCGTTCGCTGCCGGTGGCCTACCGGCCCATGGTCCTCGACCAGTTGCGCAGCATGGGCGGCACGCGCTTCTTCGTCTCGCTCAACGTCAAGCCGCTGGAGATGCCGGTGCTGCCGATCACCCCGCGCAAGCAGGCGGTGATCGACGTGTTCCAGGAGGTGTTGCACGAGCGCCTGGGCCAGCAGCTGGAGATCTCCGTCGAATTCGTCAGCCCCGATGACCTGCGGATCTTCAACAGCGGCCTGAAACTCGATGAGCTGCCCCGTTCCTGGGCGCACTACTCGTTGACTCTGGAGCCGCTCAACCCGCCGGTGCTGGTGACCCAGATCCGCCTGGGCGAGGGCGAGTGGCTGTACATCGCCTCGCTGTTGCCCGAGCCCTACACCAGCCTCGAGGCCGAGCGCCTGCCACGTCAGCAGATCGGCTTCATCGCCATGACCACCGCCCTGCTGTTGCTGTTCATCGGCCTGTTGGTGCACTGGCAGAGCCGGCCGCTCAAGCGCCTGGCGCGGGCGGCGCGGGAAATGTCGCTGGGCGCCGACGTGGCCCCGGTGGCCGAGGGCGGCGGCAGCGAAGTGGTCGAGGTGGGGCGGGCGTTCAACAGCATGCGCGAGCGGATCAGTCGCTATCTCACCGAGCGCGCCCAGCTGTTCAGCGCCATTTCCCACGACCTGCGCACGCCGATCACGCGCCTGCGCCTGCGGGTCGAGCTGCTCGAGGACGAGAAGCTGCAAGCGAAGTTCAGCCGCGACCTCGACGAGCTGGAGCTGCTGGTCAAGGGCGCGCTGCAATGCGTCAAGGACACCGATATTCACGAGAACATCGAGCCTATCGACCTCAACCAGGTGCTGGAGATGCTCGCCGAGCCTTACCTCGGCGACGGCCGCATCACCCTCGAGGGACAGGCGCTGGCGCCGTATCCCGGCAAGTCGCTGGCCCTGCGTCGCTGCATCGGCAACCTGATCGACAACGCCATCAAGTACGGCGAGCGGGCGCACCTGCGGATTATCGACAGTGCCGAGGGCTTCGTCCTGCAGGTGGACGACCAGGGCCCGGGGGTGCCGGAGCAGCGCCTGGAGCAGGTGTTCGAGCCGCATTTCCGGCTGGCCGGGCAGCAGCAGGGCTATGGGCTGGGGCTGGGGATCGCGCGCAACATCGCCCACAGCCATGGCGGCGAGGTGAGCCTGTTCAACCTACGTGAGGGTGGGTTGCGGGTGACTTTGTACCTACCCCGTACCGCCGAATGAGCCCTTATCGCGGGGCAAGCCCGCTCCCACGCCAACATGCGCGGCCAGCGTGGGAGCGGGCTTGCCCCGCGATAAAGGCTTCGATGTAACGATGTGGTGACAATCGAGCCGGTCTTCGTGACATGCCAGCCAGGACGGCTGACTAGAATCGGCTGACAACAACAAGGAAGACCACGCCCATGGCCAACCGCTGGATCGACTCCCCGACACACCATGCCTGGCTCGACGCCGAGGCCCTGCGCCTGCTCGCCTTCGCCAGGGCTTCGCGCCTGCCCCAGGGATTCGGCAACCTCGACGACGAAGGCCGCCTGCCCCGTTGCGCCCTGGCCGAGACCATGAACACCGCGCGCATGACCCACAGCTTCGCCCTGGCGCATATCCAGGGCGTTCCGGGTTGCCGCGAGCTGGTCGAGCATGGCGTCGGCGCCCTGCAAGGCCCGCTGCGCGACCAGGAATACGACGGCTGGTACGCGCAGCCCGAAGGCCATGGCGACAGCGGCAAGGCCGCCTACCTGCACGCCTTCGTCGCCCTTGCCGCCAGTTCGGCGGTGGTGGCGGGTGTCACACCGGCCCAGGCACTGCTGGATGCCGTGGTCCGGGTCATCGAGCAGCGCTTCTGGTGCGAGGAGGAGGGGGCCTTGCGCGAGTCGTTCTCCCGCGACTGGCGGCAGGCGGAGGCCTACCGTGGCGCCAACAGCAACATGCACGGCGTCGAGGCGTTTCTCGCCCTGGCCGATGTGACCGGCGACACGCTGTGGTTGCGCCGCGCCCTGCGGATCGTCGAGCGCTTGATCCTGGCCCAGGCCGCCGCCGATGGTTTGCGGGTCACCGAGCATTTCGACGAGCACTGGCAGGCATTGCCCGACTACAACCGCGACAACCCCGCCGACGGCTTCCGCCCCTACGGCACCACGCCCGGACATGCCTTCGAATGGGCACGCCTGGTGCTGCACCTGGAGGCGGCCCTGCAACGGGCGCAGCTGCCTGCGCCCGAGTCCTTGCTGCCCGCCGCCAAGGGCCTGTTCGACAGCGCCTGTCGCCATGCCTGGCAAGCCGATGGCGCGCCGGGGCTGGTCTACACCCTGGACTGGCGCAACCGCCCGGTGGTGCGCGAGCGCCTGCACTGGGTGCATGCCGAGGCCAGCGCCACCGCCGCAGCGCTGTTGCGGCGTACCGGCGAGGCGCAATACGAACATTGGTATCGCTGCTTCTGGGACTTCATCGCCAGCCATTTCATCGACCGCGTCCACGGCAGTTGGCACCACGAGCTGGACCCGGCGCTGTTGCCCAGTGCGCGGATCTGGGGCGGCAAGCCCGACCTCTACCACGCCTACCAGGCCCTGCTGCTGCTGCGCCTGCCGCTGGCGCCGAGCCTGGCTACGGCCCTGGCTATGTAACCAGATGATGACATTCGCGCATCCGTTCGTTACCTGGCTGCGGGCGCGGGCTCCTTACACTCCATGCCATGCAAGCGACAGTCTTGCCTCGCATAACAACAATAAAGGTATTCCCATGCATTCGACGCTTCGTCTCGCCGCCGCGATCTCCCTCGCCTCACTCTGCTCGCTCAATGCCCATGCCGCCGAATCCAAAGGCAACGTGGAGGTCGTCCATTGGTGGACCTCTGGTGGTGAAAAAGCTGCCGTTGACGTGCTCAAGGCGCAGGTCGAGAAAGATGGCTTTACCTGGAAGGACGGTGCCGTGGCTGGCGGTGGTGGCGCCACTGCGATGACCGTGCTCAAGAGCCGCGCGGTGGCCGGCAACCCGCCCGCCGTCGCCCAGATCAAAGGGCCGGATATCCAGGACTGGGCCGCGACCGGCCTGCTCGACCCTGACGTGCTCAAGGACGTGGCCAAAGCGGAGAAGTGGGACAGCCTGCTCGACAAGAAGGTCGCCGACACCGTCAAGTACGACGGCGACTACGTGGCCGTGCCGGTGAACATCCATCGCATCAACTGGTTGTGGATCAACCCGGAAGTGTTCAAGAAGGCCGGTATCGACAAGGCGCCGACCACCCTCGAAGAATTCTATGCCGCCGGTGACAAGCTCAAGGCCGCCGGCTTCATCCCGCTGGCCCACGGTGGCCAGCCGTGGCAGGACAGCACCGTGTTCGAGAGCGTGGTGCTCTCGGTGATGGGCGTCGAAGGCTACAAGAAGGCTCTCGTCGAGCTGGATGAAAAGGCCCTGACCGGCCCCGAGATGGTCAAGGCGCTTACCGAGCTGAAGAAAGTCGCCACCTACATGGACCCTGACGGCAAGGGCCAGGACTGGAACCTGGAGGCGGCCAAGGTCATCAACGGCAAGGCCGGCATGCAGATCATGGGCGACTGGGCCAAGAGCGAATGGACCCTGGCGAAGAAGACCGCTGGCAAGGACTACCAGTGCGTGGCCTTCCCCGGCACCGACAAAGCGTTCCTCTACAACATCGACTCGCTGGTGGTGTTCAAGCAGAAGGACAAGGGCACCGCGGCGGGCCAGCAGGACATCGCCCGCAAGGTGCTGGGCGAGGAGTTCCAGAAGGTCTTCAGCACCAACAAGGGCTCGATCCCGGTGCGTAACGACATGCTCGCCGACATGGGCAAGCACGGCTTCGACAGCTGCGCCCAGACCGCGGCCAAGGACTTCCTGGCCGATGCCAAGTCCGGCGGGTTGCAGCCGAGCATGGCGCATAACATGGCCACCACGCTGGCGGTACAGGGGGCGTTCTTCGATGTGGTGACCAACTACATCAACGATCCTAAGGCCGATCCTGCGGATGCGGCGAAGAAACTGGCCGCCGCAGTCAACGCCGCCAAGTAGCAGCAGGCGAGACTTCTGTGGGAGCGGGCTTGCCCGCGAAGCAGGCACCGCAGTGCCTGGCACCGGCCTTGCCGGTGTTCGCGGGCAAGCCCGCCCCCACAGGTGATGTGTTGACCCTTTTCTCCGGTATCCGACCATGACCACAGCAACCGCCCGCCTGCGGGCCTCCCCCTTGGACGCGCTGCAGCGCTGGCTACCGAAGCTGGTGCTGGCGCCGAGCATGTTCATCGTCCTGGTGGGCTTCTATGGCTACATCCTGTGGACCTTCGTCCTCTCGTTCACCACCTCGACCTTCCTGCCCACCTACAAGTGGGCGGGCCTGGCGCAGTACGCCCGGCTGTTCGACAACGACCGCTGGTGGGTAGCGAGCAAGAACCTGCTGCTGTTCGGTGGCCTGTTCATCGGTATCACCCTGGCCATCGGCGTGTTCCTCGCCGTGCTGCTCGACCAGCGCATCCGCCGGGAAGGGTTCATTCGCACCATTTACCTGTACCCCATGGCCCTGTCGATGATCGTCACCGGCACCGCCTGGAAGTGGCTGCTCAATCCCGGCATGGGCCTGGACAAGCTGCTGCGCGACTGGGGCTGGGAAGGCTTTCGCCTGGACTGGCTGATTGATCCCGACCGGGTGGTGTACTGCCTGGTGATCGCCGCCGTATGGCAGGCCTCGGGCTTCATCATGGCGATGTTCCTCGCCGGCCTGCGCGGCGTCGACCAGTCGATCATCCGCGCCGCCCAGCTCGATGGCGCCAGCCTGCCGCGCATCTACTGGACCGTGGTGCTGCCCAGCCTACGCCCGGTGTTCTTCAGCTCGCTGATGATCCTCGCGCACATCGCCATCAAGAGCTTCGACCTGGTGGCGGCGATGACCGCCGGCGGCCCTGGCTACTCCTCGGACCTTCCGGCCATGTTCATGTACTCGTTCACCTTCAGTCGCGGGCAGATGGGCATGGGTTCGGCCAGCGCGATCCTGATGCTCGGCGCGATCCTGGCGATCCTGGTGCCGTACCTGTATTCCGAATTGCGGGGCAAACGCCATGACTAGCCTGACCGACAAACCCGCACTGAACCTCAGTCGCATCGCCATCCACGGCGTGCTGCTGCTGGCCGTGCTGCTGTACCTGGTGCCGCTGGTGGTGATGCTGCTGACCAGCTTCAAGACCCCCGAGGACATCGGCACTGGCAACCTGCTGAGCTGGCCGACCGAGTTCACCTCCATTGGCTGGAGCAAGGCCTGGGCCACGGTCAGCGGCTACTTCGTCAACTCGATTCTGATCACCGTGCCGGCGGTATTGATTTCCACGGCCATTGGCGCGCTCAACGGCTATGTGCTGTCGATGTGGCGCTTCCGTGGCTCGCAGCTGTTCTTCGGCCTGCTGCTGTTCGGCTGCTTCCTGCCGTTCCAGACCGTGCTGCTGCCGGCCTCGTTCACCCTCGGCAAATTGGGCCTGGCCAGCACCACCAGCGGGCTGGTGCTGGTGCACGTGGTGTACGGCCTGGCCTTCACCACGCTGTTCTTCCGCAACTACTACGTGAGCATCCCCGAGGCGCTGGTCAAGGCCGCGCGCCTGGACGGCGCCGGGTTCTTCACCATCTTCGGGCGGATCATCCTGCCGATGTCGACGCCGATCATCATGGTCTGCCTGATCTGGCAGTTCACCCAGATCTGGAACGACTTCCTGTTCGGCGTGGTGTTCTCCAGCGGCGATTCGCAACCGATCACCGTGGCCCTCAACAACCTGGTCAACACCAGCACCGGGGCCAAGGAATACAACGTCGACATGGCCGCGGCGATGATCGCCGGGCTGCCGACGCTGCTGGTCTACGTGGTCGCGGGCAAGTATTTCGTGCGCGGGCTGACCGCCGGCGCGGTCAAGGGGTAAGTCATGGCAACACTCGAACTTCGCAATGTGCACAAGACCTATGGCGTGGGCCTGCCGGACACGCTCAAGGACATCCAGCTGGCGATCAAGGACGGCGAGTTCCTGATCCTGGTCGGCCCCTCGGGCTGCGGCAAGTCGACGCTGATGAACTGCATCGCCGGCCTGGAAAGCATCAGTGGCGGGGCGATCCTCATCGACGACGAGGACGTCAGCGGCATGAGCCCCAAGGATCGCGACATCGCCATGGTGTTCCAGTCCTACGCGCTGTACCCGACCATGAACGTGCGCGACAACATCGCCTTTGGTCTGAAGATCCGCAAGATGGCCCAGCCGGCCATCGACGAGGAGGTGGCGCGGGTCGCCAAGCTGCTGCAGATCGAGCACCTGCTCGAGCGCAAGCCCGGGCAGCTGTCCGGTGGCCAGCAGCAGCGCGTGGCCATGGGCCGGGCGCTGGCGCGGCGGCCAAAGATCTACCTGTTCGACGAGCCACTGTCGAACCTCGATGCCAAGCTGCGGGTGGAGATGCGCACCGAGATCAAGCTGATGCACCAGCGCCTGAAAACCACCACGGTGTACGTCACCCACGACCAGATCGAGGCGATGACGCTCGGCGACAAGGTGGCGGTGATGAAGGACGGCATCATCCAGCAGTTCGGCACGCCGCAGCAGATCTACAACGATCCGGCCAACCTGTTCGTCGCCAGCTTCATCGGCTCGCCGCCGATGAATTTCATTCCGGTGCGCCTGACCCGGCAGGACGGGCGCGTGCTGGCGCTGCTCGACAGCGGCCAGGCGCGCTGCGAGCTGCCGCTGGGCGTGGCGGCGGACGAGCTGGAAGGCCGCGAGATCATCCTCGGCGTGCGCCCGGAGCAGATCGCCCTGGGGGCGGAGCAGGGCAATGGCCTGCCGGGCATCCGCGCCGAAGTGCAGGTCACCGAGCCCACCGGGCCGGACCTGCTGGTGTTCGTCACCCTCAACCAGACCAAGGTCTGCTGCCGCCTGGCGCCGGATGTGGCGTGCCGGGTCGGCGACAGCCTCAACCTGCAGTTCGACCCGGCGCGGGTGTTGCTGTTCGACGCCGGCAGCGGCGAACGCCTGGACCTTGCCGCCACCGCCGTAAAGGACAACGTGACGCGTTTCAAAGGCCGTTGAACCGGACACGCTCCCACAGAAAAGACCTGGCCGTTGATTCGTTCTGTTAATAACAAGAAAAGAGGACGCAAAGGGATGGAACATCGCAATCGCATCAGAACGCTGGGCTCACTGGCACTGCTGGCCGTGGTCGGCAGCAGCGGGGCCCAGGCCGCCGAGGCTTTCTCGTCGGAATCGAAATGGATGACCGGCGACTGGGGCGGCACCCGCACCGAGCTGCTGGAGAAGGGCTACGACTTCACCCTCGACTACGTCGGCGAGGTGGCCGGCAACCTGCACGGCGGCTACAACGACGACAAGACCGCGCGCTACAGCGACCAGTTCGCCCTGGGCGCGCACCTGGACCTGGAGAAGATCTTCGGCTGGAAGGACACCGAGTTCAAACTGGCGATCACCGAGCGTAGCGGCCGCAACCTGTCCAACGACCGCATCAGCGACCCGCGCGCCGGGCAGTTCAGCTCGGTGCAGGAAGTCTGGGGCCGGGGCCAGACCTGGCGCCTGACCCAGATGTGGATCAAGCAGAAGTACTTCGACGGCGCGCTGGACGTGAAATTCGGCCGCTTCGGCGAGGGCGAGGACTTCAACAGCTTCCCCTGTGACTTCCAGAACCTGGCGTTCTGCGGCTCGCAGGTGGGCAACTGGGTCGGCGGCATCTGGTACAACTGGCCGGTCAGCCAGTGGGCGCTGCGGGTCAAGTACAACATCACCCCGGAATTCTTCGTCCAGGTCGGCGCCTACGAGCAGAACCCGTCGAACCTTGAGACCGGCAACGGCTTCAAGCTCAGCGGCAGCGGCACCAAGGGCGCGATCCTGCCGGTGGAGGCGGTGTGGTCGCCGAAGGTCAACGGCCTGCCGGGCGAGTACCGCCTGGGTTACTACTACAGCACCGCCAAGGCCGACGACGTCTACGACGACATCAATGGCAACCCGCAGGCGCTGACCGGCGCGGCGTTCAAGTCGCACTCCAGCAAGCACGGCTGGTGGGTGGTGGCGCAGCAGCAGGTCACCGCCCACGCCGGCGACGTCAACCGTGGCCTGAGCCTGTTCGCCAACTTCACCGTGCACGACAAGGCCACCAACGTGGTCGACAACTACCAGCAGGTCGGCCTGGTCTACAAAGGCGCCTTCGATGCCCGGCCCAAGGACGATATCGGCTTCGGCATCGCCCGCATTCACGTCAACGACGACGTGAAGAAGCGCGCCGAGCTGCTCAATGCCCAGAGTGGCATCAACGACTACGACAACCCCGGCTTCGTGCCGCTGCAGCGCACCGAGTACAACGCCGAGCTCTACTACGGCTTCCACGTCACCAATTGGCTGACCGTGCGCCCGAACCTGCAGTACATCAAGAGCCCGGGTGGTGTGGACGAGGTGGATAACGCGCTGGTCGCGGGGTTGAAGATTCAGTCGTCATTCTGAGAAAAATTGTTGTAAATTTACGCCATCCATCTCGACCTCCCGCTAACCACTGGCCAGCAGTGGTTAGCGGGCACGGGTCGAGACAGCGCTATCTCAAACAACAAAAGAGCTTGGAACCATGCCCGAACATCCGCTACATCGCTTCTTCACCTCGCAACGGCCCAGGCCGACCTTCGAGTGGGAGCGTTACCAGCAGCGCGATGTGCTGATCATCGACCACCCTAGCTGCCAGGCGGTGTTCAGCCGCCAGGGCGCGCAACTGCTGCATTTCCAGCCGGCCGGCGAAAAACCCTGGCTGTGGTGCGCCGAGCAGTGGCCACAGGTGGGCGCCATCCGTGGTGGCGTGCCGGTGTGCTGGCCCTGGTATGGCCGTCATCCCAGCGAGGACCTGTGGCCGGCCCACGGCTGGGCGCGCCTGCTGGACTGGAAGCTGGTGGACAGCCTTGAGGACGAGCAGGGCGTGACCCTGAAGTGGCGCCTGGACCTGTGCGACTGGCAGGTCGACCTGCACGCCCGGCTCGGCGCGAGCATGGAACTGAGCCTGAGCACCGAGCACCAGGACAGCGAGCCCTGCCAGCTGAGCCATGCGCTGCTGGCCTACTGGCGAATCAGCGACGTGTCGAAGATAGCGCTGTCCGGGCTCGAGGATATCCAAGGCTACGATCGCCTCAATCGCCAGGCCTGCCGTGAGGATGGCGCGCTGACCCTCAAGGGCGGCTGCCAGAAAGTCTACCCGGGCACACCCAAGGTGCAGTTGCAGGACCCGGACTGGCAGCGCGAGCTATGCATCGACACCGGCGACAGCGACGACACCGTGGTCTGGCACCCGGGCAATCGCCCGCTGATGGGCGTGACCGGGCGCGAATGCCAGGGCTTCGTCTGCGTCGAGGCGGCCAGCGGCAGTGGCGAGGGCCTGAGCCTGGCGCCGGGGGAGCGGGCGCACCTGCGGCTGCAGGCGCACCGGCTCAGTTGAGGTCGTCGTCCTCGATCGGGTAGCGACTGGCGTTGAGGCTTTCCTTGATCTTGCGCAGGTGCGGCTGGAAGTCCACGCCGCGGCGCAGGGTCATGCCGGTGGCGAGCACGTCGAGCACGGTGAGCTGGATGATCCGCGAGGTCATCGGCATGTAGATGTCGGTGTCTTCCGGCAGCGGGATGTGCAGGCTCAGGCTGCAGGCCTGGGCCAGGGGCGAGCCGGCGGCGGTCAGGCCGAGTACCGAGGCGCCGTTTTCCCGGGCCAGGCGCGCCACCTCGACCAGTTCGCGGGTGCGCCCGGTGTAGGAAATGATCACGAACAGATCGCCGGTGTGGGCCACCGAGGCCAGCATGCGCTGCATCAGCACATCGGCATGGGCCGACACGGCGAGGTTGAAGCGGAAGAACTTGTGCTGGGCGTCGAGGGCCACGGGGGCCGAGGCGCCGAGGCCGAAGAAGTGGATCTGCCGGGCCTGGATCATCATGTCCACGGCGCGGCTGACCTGCTGCGGGTCGAGCGCCTGGCAGGCGCTGTCCAGCGAGGCGATGGCGCTGCCGAAGATCTTTTGGGTGTAGGCGGCCGGATCGTCGTCGGCCTCCACCGCGCGGCTGACATAGGCGGCGCCGCTGGCCAGGCTTTGCGCCAGCTGCAGCTTGAGCTCGGGGTAGCCGCTGACACCGAACGAGCGGCAGAAGCGGTTGACCGTCGGTTCGCTGACCTTGGCCGCCTGGGCCAGGGCGGCAATGCTGAAGCGGGTGGCTTGTTGCGGGTTGAGCAGGATGACTTCGGCGACTTTGCGTTCGGCCTTGTTCAGCTCGTCGAGGCGGCCCTGGATCTGTTCCAGGAGGTTGCGCACGCGGTCCATGGTGTGTCCTTGGGTCGGGAAGCAGGCTTTTTGCGATGGCGTGTATCGTACTGTCGGTAAGATTGACACACCACTTGTCTGTAATAGCTGTATTGAATGTTGTGGTTTTTACTACATTAACCCTTGAAAAGCAGGGTTGAAACCGGTATTCCTAGTTCAACATTAATAAAAGAACCAACATCATGGCCGCGATCAGTGTCGAACCCTGCACCTTCGCCCTCTTTGGCGCCCTCGGCGACCTGGCGTTGCGCAAGCTGTTTCCCGCGCTCTACCAGCTCGACCGCGCCGACCTCCTGCACCCGGATACCCGCCTGCTGGCCCTGGCCCGCGAGCCGGGCAGCGTGCAGGAACACCTGAACAACATCGAAGCCCATCTGCGCCGTCATGTGCCAGAGGCCGAGATCGATGCCGCTTCCCTGGGGCGCTTCCTCGGGCGCCTGAGCTACCTGCACCTGGACTTCGTCGAGCCCGAGGGCTACCAGGCCCTGGCCGAGCAGGCGCCGAGCGGGCAGCCGCTGATCGCCTACTTCGCCACGGCGGCGGCGGTCTATGGCGCGATCTGCGAGAACCTCGACAAAGCCGGCCTGGCCTCGCGCACCCGAGTGGTGCTGGAAAAGCCCATCGGCCATGACCTGGAGTCGTCGCGCCGGGTCAACGACGCCGTGGCGCGGTTCTTCCCCGAGAGCCGGGTCTACCGCATCGACCACTACCTGGGCAAGGAGACGGTGCAGAACCTGATCGCCCTGCGTTTCGCCAACAGCCTGTTCGAAACCCAGTGGAACCAGAACTCCATCTCCCATGTGGAGATCACCGTCGCCGAGAAGGTCGGCATCGAGGGCCGCTGGGGTTACTTCGACAAGGCCGGCCAGCTGCGCGACATGATCCAGAACCACCTGTTGCAGCTGCTCTGCCTGATCGCCATGGACCCGCCCAGCGACCTGTCGGCCGACAGTATCCGCGACGAGAAGGTCAAGGTGCTCAAGGCCCTGGCACCGATCACCGGCGAAGGCCTGAGCACTCATGTGGTGCGCGGCCAGTACATCGCCGGCTTCAGCGACGGCAAGCCGGTGCCGGGCTATCTGGAAGAGGACAACGCCAACGCCCAGAGCGACACCGAGACCTTCGTCGCCCTGCGCGCCGATATCCGCAACTGGCGCTGGTCGGGCGTGCCGTTCTACCTGCGCACCGGCAAGCGCATGCCGCAGAAGCTGTCGCAGATCGTCATCCACTTCAAGGAAACCCCGCACTACATCTTCGCCCCGGAACAGCGTTTGCAGATCGGCAACAAGCTGATCATTCGCCTGCAACCGGACGAAGGCATTTCGCTGCGGGTGATGACCAAGGAGCAGGGCCTGGACAAGGGCATGCAGCTGCGCAGCGGCCCGCTGCAGCTGAACTTCTCCGACACCTGGCGCAGCGCGCGGATTCCGGACGCCTACGAGCGTCTGCTGCTGGAAGTAATGCGCGGCAACCAGAACCTGTTCGTGCGCAAGGACGAGATCGAATACGCCTGGAAATGGTGCGATCAGCTGATCGCTGGCTGGAAGACCAGCGGCGACGCGCCCAAGCCCTATGCGGCCGGTTCCTGGGGGCCGATGAGCTCGATTGCATTGATCACTCGTGATGGGAGGGCCTGGTATGGCGATATCTGAACTGCAACTGCCGGCGACGGTGAAGGCGCATCAGCTGGCTGATGCGAAAACCCTGGCGGCGACCCTGGCCCATGACGTGGCCGAGCGCCTGCGTCAGGCCATCGCCAGCAAGGGCCAGGCCTGCGTGGTGCTGTCCGGCGGCCGCAGCCCGGTGCCGTTTCTCGAGAAGCTGGCGGCAGAGGTGCTGGACTGGTCGAAGGTCACCGTGAGCCTGGCGGACGAGCGCTGGGTGCCGGTGGCGCACGACGACAGCAACGCCGGCCTGCTGGCCCGCCACCTGCTCAAGGGTGGTGCGGCCAAGGCGCGTTTCATCGGCCTGTACCAGAGCGGCGCGACCCTGGAGGCCGCCGCCGAGCAGGCTGATCAGGTACTCGCCGACCTGCCGCCGATCGATGTGCTGGTGCTGGGCATGGGCGATGACGGCCACACGGCTTCGCTGTTCCCGGCCAGCCCCAACCTGCGCCAGGGCCTGGCCAAAGTGGGTGAGCGTCGCTGCCTGCCGATGCTGGCGCCGAGCGTGCCGCACCAGCGCCTGAGCATGACCCGCGCGCTGCTGGCCAGCGCCGGCTTCATCGCCCTGTCCGTGCAAGGCGCGGGCAAGCTCGCCACCCTGCGTGCCGCCCTGGCGGCCGAAGACCCAACCGAAATGCCGATTCGCGCCTTTCTTCACGATCCCCTGGACATCTACTGGTGCCCATGAGCCAAGGACCCATTGTCATGACCACCCTCGAACGCCCACAGCCTTTGCTCTCGATGGCCGAGAAAGCCGAGCGCATCGACGCGATCTGCGACCAGGCGCGCATTCTGCCGGTGATCACCATCGCCCGTGAGGAGGACATCCTGCCCCTGGCCGACGCCCTGGCCGCCGGCGGCATCCGCACCCTGGAAGTGACCCTGCGCTCGCAGCATGGCCTGAAGGCCATCCAGGTGCTGCGCGAGCAGCGTCCGGAACTGTGCGTCGGTGCCGGTACCGTGCTCGACCGCGGCATGTTCGCCGCCGTCGAGGCCGCGGGCGCGCAGTTCGTCGTCACCCCGGGCATCACCCAGGACATTCTCGAAGCGGGCGTGGACAGCGACATTCCGCTGCTGCCGGGCATCAGCACGCCTTCGGAGATCATGATGGGCTATGCCCTCGGCTACCGTCGCTTCAAGCTGTTCCCGGCGGAGATCAGTGGTGGCGTGGCGGCGATCAAGGCCTTTGCCGGCCCGTTCGGCGACATCCGCTTCTGCCCGACCGGCGGGGTGAACCCGGCCAACGTGCGCAACTACATGGCCCTGCCCAATGTGATGTGCGTGGGCGGCACCTGGATGCTCGACAGCAGCTGGATCAAGAACGGCGACTGGGCGCGGATCGAGGCGTGCAGCGCCGAGGCGATGGCATTGCTGGACTGACAGATTTCGTTGTGTGCTACACGGCTTGTGGGGCGCTTGGTCGGCGCCCCTTTTTTTCGCCTGCGAAATTTGTGTTGCCAATGCTGGCCCTATCGCGGGGCAAGCCCGCTCCCACGCCTGCGATGAAAGGCACGTGGGAGCGGGCTTGCCCCGCGATAGGGCCTGTATAGGCAATAAAAAAGCCCGCATCGAGGATGCGGGCTTCGATCATCGGCGATGGTTTACGCCGCCTTGGCCTGCTGCTGGCTCAGCGACCGGTTCAGCGCGCTGAACAGCGCCTTGAAGCTGGCGGTGGTGATGTTCTCGTCGATCCCCACGCCGTGTACCGGACGCCCACCGGCCACGCGCAGCTCGATGTAGGCCGCCGCCTTGGCGTTGGTACCAGCGCCGATGGCGTGTTCGTTGTAGTCCATGATCTCCACGCTGACCGGCAAGCCGGCCACCAGCGCTTCCAGGGCGCCGTTACCTTTACCGTGCCAGTGCAGTGTGGTCTCGCCTTCACCGGAGACTTCCACCTGCACATGGCTGCTGCCGTTCTCTTCCTGCAGGCGGTGGCTGACCAGTGCATACGGTGCGTTGGCCTGGAGGTATTCCTTCTGCAGCAGCTTGTAGATCTGCTCGGCGGTCATTTCCAGGCCGAGACGGTCGGTCTCGCCCTGTACCACCTGGCTGAACTCGATCTGCATGCGGCGCGGCAGGCTGATGCCGTACTCCTGCTCGAGCAGGTAGGTGATGCCGCCCTTGCCCGACTGGCTGTTGACGCGGATCACCGCCTCGTAGCTGCGGCCGATGTCGGCCGGGTCGATCGGCAGGTATGGCACTTCCCACAGTTCGCCGTCCTGCTGTTTGGCGAAGCCCTTGCGGATGGCGTCCTGGTGCGAGCCGGAGAAGGCGGTGTGGACCAGGTCGCCGACATACGGGTGGCGTGGGTGTACCGGCAGCTGGTTGCACTCCTCGACGACCTTGCGCACGCCGTCGATGTCGGAGAAGTCCAGCTGCGGGTCGATGCCCTGGGTGTAGAGGTTCAACGCCAGGGTCACCAGGTCGACGTTGCCGGTGCGTTCGCCGTTGCCGAACAGGCAGCCTTCGGCACGGTCGGCGCCGGCCATCAGCCCCAGTTCGGTGGCGGCGATGCCGGTGCCACGGTCGTTGTGGGTGTGCAGGCTGATGATCACGCTGTCGCGGCGGTTGATGTTGCGGCAGAACCATTCGATCTGGTCGGCGTAGACGTTCGGCGTGGCGACTTCGACGGTGGCCGGCAGGTTGAGGATGATCTTGTGCTCGGGGGTCGGGTTCCACACCTCGATCACCGCGTCGCATACTTCCTTGGCGAATTCCAGTTCGGTGGCGCTGAAGGTTTCAGGCGAGTACTGGAAGGTCCACTGGGTGTTCGGCTGCTGGGCGGCGTATTTGACGAACAGCTTGGCGGCGTTGACCGCGATGTCCTTCACGCCCTGCTTGTCCTGGTTGAAGACGATGCGGCGGAACGACGGGCAGGTGGCGTTGTACAGGTGGACGATGGCCTTCTTGGCCCCGCGCAGGGATTCGAAGGTCCGGGCGATCAGGTCTTCACGGGCCTGGGTCAGCACCTGGATGGTGGTGTCGTCCGGGATGTGGCCGTCTTCGATCAGGGTGCGCACGAAGTCGAAGTCGGTCTGCGAGGCAGACGGGAACGACGCTTCGATTTCCTTCACGCCCACCTGCACCAGGGTCTTCCAGAACCGCAGCTTCTTTTCCGAGTCCATCGGCTCGATCAGCGACTGGTTGCCATCACGCAGGTCGGAGCTGCACCAGATCGGCGCCTGGGTGATGGTCTTCGACGGCCAGGTACGGTCAGGCAGGTCGATGGTCGGGAACGCGCGGTATTTCTTCGAAGGGTCTTTGAGCATGGTCATGCAAGCAATCCTTTTTATGTGCGGCCGTGATCGGGCCTGCCAAACGAAAACGAGAGAAAAAGGCGAGGCGACGCGATTCACCCTGGTAGTCGGGCGCTGACCAGGCAGAGGCTGCGGTGTTGTCGGAGCAGGGTGCTGAAGATGTTCATAGGCTCAACCCTAACCAGTGGGTTGGGGGATGGCAAGCATTGCGAGAAAATTGAGAGGAATGCTTAAAAAAACGATGCTTAGGAGTTTTTGTGGCTGCCAATAAGGTCTTATTGAGATATTATTGCGTGATGTTTTTTCATTGCGCAAATCGCGGGGCAAGCCCGCTCCCACGATGCCACCGTCGGCTGCGTGGGAGCGGGCTGGCCCCGCGATTACGCATTCAGGGCTGGAACGCGCCGATGAAAATCGCAGGATCGACCCGTGCATCGTTGAGGCTGACATTCCAGTGCATGTGTGGCCCGGTGGCCCGGCCAGTCGAGCCCACGCGGCCGACCACCTCGCCGCGGCGCAGCACCTGCCCCGGCTTCACGTCGATCTTCGACATGTGGCAGAACATGCTGATGAAGCCCTGGCCATGGTCGACGAACACCGTGCGGCCATTGAAGAAGTAGTCGCCCACCAGGATCACCTTGCCATTGGCTGGGGTCTTGATCGGCGTGCCGGCCGGTACGGCGAAGTCAAGGCCCGCATGGGGGTTGCGTTCCTCGCCGTTGAAGAAGCGGCGCACGCCGAACTTGCTCGACAGCGGGCCGTTGACCGGCTTGTCGAGGATCAGGTTGCTCGGCAGGGTCGGGCTGAAACTGCGGTAGGCCTTGATCTGTTCGGCCAGCTCGCGGTCGATGCGCTTCAAGTCCTCGGGCTCGGGGTTGACCTGGCGCTTGTTCTTCAAGGTGATGTGCTGCTCGGGGTATTTCTTGCTGCCCACGCTGAAGCGGATATCGCGTCCACCTTGGGTGAGCACGGCGCTGCCGGGCTTCTGGGTGAGCGGGATGCCGACGATGGCCAGCCAGTTGTCCTGCTCCTTCACCACCAGCACCGGCTTGCCGTCGAAGCGGGCGCTTGGCGCGCTGGCGGCCGGCCCCAGATTGACCACGGCCACGCCGCCGGGCACCGGCTTGTCGAGGGTGCGGGTGATGTAGCTGGCCTGGGCCGTGGTGAGCGGCAGCAACAGGGCGAGGGCGAGCAGGGGCGCGAACAGGCGGGGCATGTGTCAGTCCAGTAGCGAGAGGGTGACCGGAGTCTGGTGGTTGTCCTCGACCCGCACCTTGAGCTCGCCTTCCTTGAGGCGGGCGGTCAGGCGCTGGCCGTTGTGGGTCTGCGCGGCGCTGCGGATGGCCTGGCCACGCTCGTCGAGCAGGATGCTGTAGCCACGGGCAAGGGTGGCCAGTGGGCTGACCACCTGCAAGGTCTGCAATTGCGCCTGGAAACGCTGGCGACGGTCCTTGAGCACGTCGCGCATGGCCCGTGGCAGGCGCTCGGCCAGGCTGTCCAGGCGCTGGCGCAGCAATTTCAGGCTGCGCCCTGGATGCTGTGCGGCCAGGCGTGTGTCGAGACGGCCGAGGCGTTCGTGGCGCTGGCTCATGCCAAGCATGAAGGCGCGACGCAGGCGCATGTCCAGGTCGTCCAGGCGCTGGGCCTGCTGGCGCAGGCGCTCGCCAGGATGGCGCAGGCGTCGGGCCAGGCCCTCCACACGCAGACGGTCGTGGGCCAGGCGGCTCTGCATGCGCAGCAGCAGGCGCCGTTGCAGGCTGTCGAGGCGCTGCTGCAGGCCGCTGCTGTCCGGGGCGAGCAGTTCGGCGGCGGCCGATGGCGTGGGTGCGCGCACGTCGGCGACGAAGTCGCTGATCGACACGTCGGTCTCATGGCCCACGGCGCTGACGATCGGTGTCACGCAGGCGGCCACGGCACGGGCCACGGCCTCTTCGTTGAAGCACCAGAGGTCTTCCAGCGAGCCACCGCCACGGGCCAGGATCAGCGCGTCGAAGCCCTGTCGGTCGGCCATCTGCAGGGCGCGGACGATCTGCGCGATGGCCTCGCGGCCCTGCACGGCGGTGGGAATCAGGTTGAGTTCGACCTGCGGTGCGCGGCGGCGGAACACGCTGATGATGTCGCGAATCACCGCGCCAGTGGGCGAGGTGATGATGCCGATGCGTTGCGGATGCGCCGGCAGCGGCTGCTTGCGATCGGTGCTGAACAGCCCCTCGGCGCCGAGCTTTTCCTTCAAGGCTTCGAAGGCCAGGCGCAGGGCGCCGTCGCCGGCCGGCTCCACCGTGTCGAGGATCAGCTGGTAGTCGCCACGGCCCTCGAACAGCGAAACCTTGCCGCGCACCTTCACCGCCAGGCCATCACGCAGGGCCTGGCGCACGCGGGCGGCGTTCTGCCGGAACAAGGCGCAGCGGATCTGCGCGCCGCTGTCCTTGAGGGTGAAGTACAGGTGGCCGGAGGCCGGGCGGGCGAGGTTGGAAATCTCGCCTTCCACCCAGACGCTGCGGAACACGTCCTCGAGCAGCACGCGGGCGCGGCCGTTGAGCTGGCTGACGGTGAGGACCTCGCGGTCCAGGCCGAGTCGTTCGAAAGGGTCTCTGATCATGGCGGGCATCATAAAGGAGCGAAGGCCTGGTTGTCTGTGCCGGCCGCTATCGCGGGGCAAGCCCGCTCCCACGTACATACGACCTAGGGCGTGGGAGCGGGCTTGCCCCGCGATAGCGGCCTTCAGCCTTGCATGATCGCCACGAACTGGCGCACCAGCTCCCCGGCATCCCGCCGGCAAGCCAGCGCCACGGTACTTTGGCACGCCTCGGCCAGTGGCACGAAACGCACCAATGGCGGGGCGATCTCGCGCATGCTCGCCGGCAACAACGCCACCCCGAACCCGGCCTGGATCAGCTGCAGTTGCGTGGTCTTGCGCGACACCACCTGTGCCGCCTGGGGAAAGAATCCTTCGTTCATGCACAACGACGCCGACAGGTAGCTCAGCCCGCCGCGCTGGCGATGGGGTATGGAAATGAAGCGCTCCTCGCGCAGTTGCCCCAGCCGAACACTGTCCGCCGTGGCCAGTGGATGGCTTGCCGCCACCGCCAGCAACAGCGGTTCGTCGAACAGCGCATGCAGCTCCACGCCCTCGTGCTGGCGCAACACCGGCAGGCGCAGCAAGCCGATCTCCAGGCGGCCTTCGGCGATGTCTTCCAATTGCGCCTCCGACGATTGCTGGGCGATCTCCAGCGAGACGCCAGGGTTGTCCTCAAGGTAGGTGCCGAGGCGCTGCAGCAACTGACCGGTCAACGGCACGGTGCTGGAGTGGTTCAGCCGTAAGCTGCCGCGCAGGCCCTGGCCGACTTCCCGGGCCAGGCGTTCGGCCTTGTCCAGGTCGGCCAGCAGGCGCCGGGCACGCTCGAGGAACAGTTGACCGGCGGCGGTCAGCCGGGGTTGGCGCGCGGTGCGTTCGAACAAGGCCGTGTCGAGCTGCAGTTCCAGCTCCTTGATCTGCCGGCTCAAGGCCGACTGGGCGATGTATAGCCGTTCGGCGGCGGCGCTGAAGCTACCGCTTTCGGCGATTTCGACGAAGTAGCGCAATTGGCGGGTGGAAGTCATGTCATGCCTTTTCGAGATGGCTCATGGCGTAAAGGCATATTAGTCGGCATGGCTTGTCGCTGGCTAACCTTCAGCTGTCTTCCCAGGAGCTGTCGCGATGTTCGCTCAACTGCCGTTTTCCGCCCTCGACTGGCTACCGATCCTGCTCGGCGTGGCCGTGGCCTATATCGTCTTCGGCATCGCCGGCTTCGGTACCGCGCTGGTCGCAGGCCCGGTGCTGATCCATTTCATGCCGCTGTCGCGGATCATCCCGCTGCTGGTGCTGCTGGACTTCGTCGCCGCGCTCGGCAACCTGCTGCCGTCGCGGCGTGACGTGGTGCGCGGCGAACTGCTGCGCCTGCTGCCGTTCATGGCCGTG
This sequence comes from Pseudomonas sp. microsymbiont 2, assembly GCF_054788395.1. NCBI lineage: Bacteria > Pseudomonadati > Pseudomonadota > Gammaproteobacteria > Pseudomonadales > Pseudomonadaceae > Pseudomonas > Pseudomonas sp. microsymbiont 2. Next base: position 4,645,648 of record NZ_CM139112.1, on the reverse strand, counting down.
GGCTGCACGTTGGGCGTGGTGTTCCTGCTGCGCTTGAAGTCGGATGTGCTGCTGTTGCTGATGGGCGTGTTCGTCACCGCCTATGCGGTCTATGGCCTCGCGGTGAAGGTGCGACCGGCGAGCCTGTCGGCGTTGTGGGCGGCTCCCATGGGCACCGTGGGTGGGTTGTTCGGCGCCTTGTTCGGCAGCGGTGGCTTTCTCTACGCGATCTATCTGGGCGCACGGCTGGAGGCCAAGGAGCAGGTGCGCGCGACCCAGGTCGCATTGATCAGCTGCAGCACCGTGGTGCGCCTGTCGCTGTTCCTCATCGCCGGGGTCTATGCCGACGCCAGCCTGCTGTCACTCGCCGCCTGCCTGCTGCCGGTGATGGTCCTCGGCACCTGGCTGGGGCGGCGGCTGACCCTGAAATTGTCCCGCGAGGCCTTCGTGCGGCTGATCACCTGGCTGGTGCTGGCCAGCGGCCTGGCGCTGATCGGTCGCTATCTGAGTGTCTGAGCAGGCGGTAGAATGCGCGACCACCGCAGTCTGCAGGCCCCTCGCGCATGAACACCCAGAGCATCATCGTCCCCAAACTCTCCACCGTGCCGGTCCACGAGGCCCGTGCCCGCGCCATCCTGCGCTGGCTGGTGCGCGAGAAGATCGTCGAGGAACAGCTGACCACCTGTGGCCGCACCGGTAACCGCATGGGCCATGCCTTGGCCGAGGGGGCGCGCAAGGTAGCTCTGCACCCGCACAAGCTACCGCTTGGCGAGCAGGTCAATGGTCTGGAGGTGATGCTCAAGCGCTGCATCTACACCCCCACCGACGGTTTTCTCGAAGAGGCCGGCTGCCCGGAATGCCGGCGCGAGGTGGGCGAGCCGCTGTTCGAGAGCCTGGAAGAATGGATGCCGGGGGTGAGCGACAATTTCACCTGCCCGCTGTGCGGCTTCGAGGATGACATCAATGGCTTCCTCTACCTGCAGCCCTGTGCCTTTTCCAACCTGGGGTTCATCTTCAACAACTGGGGCGAGGCCGGGTTCACCCAGGCCTTTCTCGACAGCTTCGCCGACTGGCTGGACCAGCCGGTGGCGGTGGTACAGGTAAAACTGCCGCAAGGCTGACCGAAGGCCCTTATTTTGCATTGAGCGGCGCGCCATGGATGGGTATAATGGCGCGCTTCCATTTTTCCCTCCCGGGAGCCCCCGCGATGCTGCGTATCAGCCAAGAAGCCCTGACCTTCGACGATATCCTCCTTGTACCTGGCTACTCCGAGGTACTGCCCAATGAAGTCAGTCTCAAGACCCGTTTGACTCGTGGCATCGAGCTGAACATTCCCCTGGTCTCCGCCGCCATGGATACCGTGACCGAAGCGCGCCTGGCCATCGCCATGGCCCAGGAAGGCGGCATCGGCATCATCCACAAGAACATGACCATCGAGCAGCAGGCCGGCGAAGTGCGCAAGGTCAAGAAGTTCGAGGCCGGCGTGGTCAAGGACCCGATCACCATCGACGCCGACGCCACCGTGCGCGACCTGTTCGAACTGACCCGCCTGAACAACATCTCCGGTGTTCCGGTACTGGCCAACGGTGATCTGGTCGGCATCGTCACCTCCCGTGACGTGCGCTTCGAGAACCGCCTGGACGCCAAGGTGCGCGAGGTGATGACGCCCAAAGAGCGCCTGGTCACCGTGCGCGAGGGCGCCGACAAGAACGAAGTCCGTGAGCTGCTGCACAAGCACCGCCTGGAAAAAGTCCTGATCGTCGACGACAAGTTCAACCTCAAGGGCATGATGACCGTCAAGGACATCGAGAAAGCCAAGGCCTACCCGCTGGCCAGCAAGGACGACCAGGGTCGTCTGCGCGTTGGCGCCGCAGTCGGCACCGGCAAGGACACCGGTGAGCGCGTTGCCGCCCTGGTGGCCGCTGGCGTTGACGTGGTGGTGGTGGACACCGCCCACGGTCATTCCAAGGGCGTGATCGATCGCGTTCGCTGGGTGAAAGAGACCTACCCGCAAGTGCAGGTGATCGGCGGCAACATCGCCACCGGCGCCGCCGCCAAGGCCCTGGCAGAAGCCGGCGCCGACGCGGTCAAGGTCGGCATCGGCCCAGGCTCGATCTGCACCACCCGTATCGTTGCCGGTGTCGGCGTGCCGCAGATCAGCGCCATCGCCAACGTCGCCGCCGCGCTGGAAGGCACTGGCGTGCCGCTGATCGCCGACGGCGGCATCCGTTTCTCGGGTGACCTGTCCAAGGCCATCGTCGCCGGCGCTTCGTGCGTGATGATGGGTTCGATGTTCGCCGGTACCGAAGAGGCTCCGGGTGAAGTCGAGCTGTTCCAGGGTCGCTCCTACAAGGCCTACCGTGGCATGGGCTCGCTGGGTGCCATGGCACAGGCGCAAGGCTCCTCCGACCGCTACTTCCAGGACTCCTCGGCCGGCGCCGAGAAGCTGGTGCCGGAAGGTATCGAAGGCCGCGTGCCGTACAAGGGCGCCCTGGCCGCGATCATCCACCAGCTGATGGGCGGCCTGCGTTCGTCCATGGGCTACACCGGCAGCGCGACCATCGAAGAGATGCGCACCAAGCCGGAGTTCGTGCGCATCACCGGTGCCGGCATGGCCGAATCCCACGTGCATGACGTGCAGATCACCAAAGAAGCCCCTAACTACCGCGTAGGCTGAGGCTTCAAGCAATAGCAAGCGGGGCTGTCACGACAGCCCCGTGTCGTTTCCGATTTCCACTGACGAGATTGAGTCATGGCCCTCGACATTCACGCTCACCGCATCCTGATCCTCGATTTCGGTTCCCAGTACACCCAGCTGATCGCCCGCCGCGTGCGCGAGATCGGTGTGTACTGCGAGCTGCACCCGTTCGACATGGACGATGAAGCGATCCGCGAATTCAACCCGCGCGGCATCATCCTGGCCGGTGGCCCCGAGTCGGTCCACGAAGCCAACAGCCCGCGCGCCCCGCAGGCCGTGTTCGACCTGAAGGTCCCGGTACTGGGAATCTGCTACGGCATGCAGACCATGGCCGAGCAGATGGGCGGCAAGGTCGAAGGTTCCGACCTGCGCGAGTTCGGCTACGCCCGCGTCGACGTGGTCGGCAAGAGCCGCCTGCTCGACGGCATCGAAGACCACGTCGATGACGACGGCGTGCTGGGCCTGGACGTGTGGATGAGCCACGGCGACAAGGTCACCCAGATGCCGGGCAACTTCAGCGTGCTGGCCAGCACCCCGAGCTGCCCGATCGCCGGCATGTACGACGACGCCCTGGGCTACTACGGCGTGCAGTTCCACCCGGAAGTGACCCACACCAAGCAAGGCGGTCGCATCCTGTCGCGCTTCGTCCAGGACATCTGTGGCTGCGAAGCCCTGTGGACCCCGTCCAACATCGTCGAAGACGCCATCGCCCAGGTTCGCGAGCAAGTTGGTTCGGCTAACGTCCTGCTGGGCCTGTCCGGCGGTGTCGACTCCTCCGTGGTTGCCGCGCTGCTGCACCGCGCCATCGGCGACCAGCTGACCTGCGTGTTCGTCGACAACGGCCTGCTGCGCCTGCACGAAGGCGACCAGGTGATGGCCATGTTCAAGGAGAACATGGGCGTCAAGGTCATCCGCGCCGACGCCGAGAAGCAGTTCCTCGACAACCTGGCCGGCGAAGCCGACCCGGAGAAGAAGCGCAAGATCATCGGTCGCACCTTCATCGACGTGTTCGATGCCGAGGCCAGCAAGCTGGACAACATCCAGTTCCTCGCCCAGGGCACCATCTACCCGGACGTGATCGAGTCGGCCGGCGCCAAGAGCGGCAAGGCCCACGTGATCAAGTCGCACCACAACGTCGGTGGCCTGCCGGAGGAGATGAACCTCAAGCTGGTCGAGCCACTGCGCGAACTGTTCAAGGACGAAGTGCGCAAGATCGGCCTGGAGCTGGGCCTGCCGTACGACATGGTCTACCGCCACCCGTTCCCGGGCCCCGGCCTGGGCGTGCGCATCCTCGGTGAAGTGAAGAAGGAGTACGCCGACATCCTGCGTCGCGCCGACCACATCTTCATCGAAGAACTGCGCAAGGCCGACTGGTACCACAAGACCAGCCAGGCGTTCGTGGTGTTCCAGCCGGTCAAGTCGGTCGGTGTCGTCGGCGATGGCCGTCGCTACGCCTGGGTCGTGGCCCTGCGTGCCGTCGAGACCGTGGACTTCATGACCGCGCGCTGGGCACACCTGCCGTACGAGCTGCTGGAAACCGTCAGCGGTCGCATCATCAACGAAATCGACGGCATCTCCCGCGTCACCTACGACGTGTCGAGCAAGCCGCCGGCCACCATCGAGTGGGAATGATCGTGAGCCCGGCCCGGGCCGTGATCCGATAAGCGCAAAGCCCGCCGTCAGGCGGGCTTTGTCGTTTCTCAGCAGTGCCTGGCGACGCTGGCGTCCTGGCGTCGCTCAAGGCGTGTCAGGGACAGCAGCAGCGCTGCGCCTGCCAACGCTGCGGCCAACCACAGCATGTCGGCCAGGCCGAGCTCGTCCACGATCTGCCCTCCCGCCCACGATCCCAGGGCAATAGCGCCATTGAACACGGCAATGTACAGCGCCGTGGCCACCTCCACCGCCGATGGCGCCGCCTTGATCATCCAGGTCATCAGCCCGACCGAAACGCCGCCATAGGCCAGGCCCCAGGTCAGCAGCGCGATGGTGCCGCCGACGGGCGTGTGGCCGACGCTCAGAAACATCGCCGGCACCAGCAGCAGTCCCAGTGCGATCAGCGCCAAGGTCGTGCCCGGCCGCTTCGAGGCGAGCAGGCCGACCAGGAAGTTGCCGGTCATCCCGGCCACGCCATAGGCGAACAGCAGCGCGCCGATCCATTGGCCATCGAACCCGGACCAGCCAAGCAGCAGGGGGCGCACGAAGGTGAAGGTCAGGAAGTGCCCCGCTACCAGCAACAGGGTGAGCAGCAACCCGATCCGTAGCGTACGATTGCCCGATTGCGCGAAAAACTGCCGCGCTGTCACCGCGCTGGCGACAGGCAATGGCGGCAGCACGGCGAGGTGCAACAGCAGCACCAATGCGCTGAGCGCGGCCATGCCGGCGAACGCCCAGCGCCAGCCGACGAAATCACCGATCATCGCGCCCAGCGGCACGCCCAGCACCGAGGCGGCCGCCACGCCACCAAAGATGATGGCCGTCGCCAGGCCGACGGCAGGGTTGGCTACCAAGCGTGCGGCCAGCCCTCCGGCGATGGCCCAGATGCCGCCGATGCAGAAACCGACCAGCACCCGTGCCGCCAGCAGCCAGCCGATGTCCGGGGCCAGCGCCGAGGCGAGGTTGGCGAGCGCCAGCAGGCCCAGCAGGCCGCAGAGGATCCGCCGGCGGTCCACGCCGCCGGCGGCGACCACGACCAGAGGGGCGAACAGCGCGGCCAGCAGCGAGGGCAGGGTCAGTGTCAGGCCGGTGGTGCCGGTGCTGCTGTCCAGGGTTTCGGCGATGGGCGTCAGCAAGCCCACCGGCAACATTTCCGTGGTGACCACCGAGAAGGTGGCCAGACCCGCGGCGCCGACCGCGAGCCAATTGTCATGCAGGGGTGCTGCGCCAGTCGATGTGCCCATGATCCAGTCCCTTGTCACTGCGAGGTGTGTTGGCGAAAATACGTGCAATGCGTATGAATGGATCATATACATACGCTTTGAATGTAATCAATCATGCAGTGTGTATGTAAAGGAGAGAGCGCATGGTCCGACGCACCCGCGCCGAGATGGAGCAGACGCGAGCCACGCTGCTGGCCATGGCGCGCAAGGTATTCAGTGAGCAGGGCTACGCCAATACCTCGATGGATGACCTGACAGCCCGAGCGGGTTTGACACGGGGCGCGCTCTACCATCATTTCGGTGACAAGCAGGGCTTGTTGGCGGCGGTGGTGGCGCAGATAGACGGCGAGGTAGACGAGCGCCTGAACCGCATCACCGTTACCGCCGAGGATGCCTGGGAAGGTTTCCAGCGCCGTTGTCGCACTTACCTCGAGATGGCCGTGGAGCCGGATATGCAACGCATCGTGCTGCGTGATGCCCGGGCGGTGCTGGGCGCTGCCTCGCACGCCTCGCACCAGCAGTGCCTGGCGACCATGCAGCGGCTGGTGCGGCAGTTGGTCGAGGGGGGCGTGATGACCCAGGCCGATCCGCGGGCATTGGCGGCATTGATCTATGGCAGCCTGGCCGAGGCCGCGCAGTGGATCGCGCAGGGAGAGGATAGCGAGGCGCGCCTGGAACAGGGGCTTGAAGCCCTGAGGCTACTGTTGCGCGGGTTGTTGGCCCACAGGTGATGACCGATCCTGACGCGGCCCCGACACGATTGTTCACAGACGTCCTGCCGATTCTTGTCCACACTGCGTTTCTTCGGCTTTGTACAAGGACGCTGTGCCATGGCGCTTCATGCAGCAGTGGTGGGTGGCGGCATTCTCGGTGCCTCGATTGCCTGGCATCTCGCCCGTCGGGGGGCCAGGGTCACCGTGTTCGAGCGCGAGCGTGCCATGGGCCAGGGCGTCACCGGCCAATCCTACGGCTGGGTTGGCACGGGTAGCCGCCTGCCTTCCGAGCATCCCGCCCGGTTCGCACTCGAGCAGCAGGCGCTCGGCGAGTTCGCTCGTCTGGCACAGGCCCTTGGGCCATTGCCGGTGGCTGCGCAGGGCGCCTTGATCTGGCTCGACAGTGACCAGCAAACCCAGCGCATGCTCGCCGAGCAGCAGGCCGCTGGCGTGAGCATGGCGGAGGTCGGACGCAAGCAGATCCAGCAACTGGAACCGGCCCTGGTACGGCCGCCGGAGCTGGCGCTCTGGGCGCCTGAAGAGTTTGCCGTGGAACCGGACCAGTTGGCCCACCGCCTGCTGGCCGCCGCGCAAGCGGATGGCGCACGCTTGCTGGCCGGCTGTGAGGTTTCGGGTCTTGTACTCAATGGGCATCGGGTCTGCGGCGTGCGTACCCTGGGTGGCGTCATCCAGGCTGACGTGGTGGTGCTGGCCAACGCGATGGGCGCCCAGGCATTGGTCGGCCCGCTGGATGTGCAACTGCCTCTTTACGAAGAACCGGCGGTGTTGCTGCGCTTCGATGCCCGATCCGTATCACTGCGTCATCTGCTTTATGGCCAGTCCCTTGAACTGCGCCCGACGCTGGCTGGTGGCTTGTTGTCTGCCGCCGATTTTCCTGGGCATGACAAGCTGCAAGCCCTGGGCCGGGCCAGCCTGGCGGCGGTTCGCCAATCACTGCACCCGGACTGCGCGGTGACGTTGCGTTCGCTGCATGCCGTGCAACGACCCAAGACAACCGATGGCTGGCCGTTACGTCGGTTTCTGCCAGGCTTCGAGGGGCTGTTTGTCGCTGTCGCCCATCCAGGCGTCATTCTGGCGCCGCTGCTGGGCCGGCAGACCGCTGAAGACATACTTGCAGTGCAGTCGGCATGATTTGCTGCCGGCGATCCTGGCGAACCAGTGGGAGCCGTGCGCATAGGGCTCGGATGGATAATGGAGGCGTTGCGCCGCTGGCCGTCCTGCGACAAGACTTCACTTAATATTTCGCAAATGCAGGTGTATCGTATTCGCCCTTCATCGCCAGCCCCGCTGGCAGCTTGATCGCGCTGAAACGAGGTACCCGCACTGATGTCCTTTACCCGTCGACAAATGCTCAAGGGCCTGACCGGCCTGGTGGTGGTAGGTCTAGGCGCCGGAGGCGCGGCGCGCTACTGGCTGGGCAAGGTCGAGGACGACAACGCCGGGCACGACTACGAACTGATCGCCGCGCCCCTGGATGTTGAGTTGGTGCCAGGCTTCAAGACCGAAGCCTGGGCCTTCGGCCCGTCGGCGCCGGGCACCGAGCTGCGGGTGCGCCAAGGCACCTGGCTGCGGGTGCGCTTCATCAACCGCCTGCCGGTGGAGACCACCATTCACTGGCATGGCATTCGCCTGCCGCTGGAGATGGACGGGGTGCCGTACGTCTCGCAGCTGCCGGTCAAGCCGGGTGAGTACTTCGACTACAAGTTCCGCGTGCCGGATGCCGGCAGCTACTGGTACCACCCGCATGTGAGCAGCTCCGAGGAGCTGGGGCGCGGCCTGGTCGGGCCGCTGATCGTCGAGGAGCGCGAGCCGACCGGCTTCAGGCACGAGCGTACGCTGAGCCTGAAGAACTGGCACGTGGACGAGCAGGGCGCCTGGATGCCCTTCAGCATCCCCCGCGAGGCTGCCCGCAACGGCACCGCGGGGCGCCTGATCACCATCAATGGCCAACCTGAGTCGGTCACCGAACTGCCGGCGGGGCAGGTCGTGCGGGTGCGCCTGCTGAACCTGGACAACACCTGGACCTACCGGTTGAACCTCAAGGGCAACTGCGAGGCGATGATCTACGCCCTCGACGGCAATCCGGTCACTCCGCGTCCGCTGGACGACGAGTACTGGCTCGGCCCGGGCATGCGCATCTGCCTGGCGATCCGCATTCCCGAGGCCGGCGAAGAGATCTCCCTGCGCGACGGCTTCGTGCGCCTGGGTACCCTGCGCTCGGTGGCCAGCAGCGAAGCGCCTGGCGACTGGCCCAAGGCGCTGCCGCCCAATCCGGTGGCCGAACCGGACCTGGAGAACGCCGAGAAGCTCAACTTCAATTTCGAATGGGTCGGCAAGGTCTCGGTGAACACCGAGAACGGCAAGCCGCCGAGCCTGTGGCAGATCAACGGCCAGGCCTGGGACATCACCGACAAGACCTGCGCCGACCGGCCGATCGCCACGCTGCACAAGGGCAAGAGCTATATCTTCGAGCTGAAGAACATGACCCAGTACCAGCACCCGATCCACCTGCACGGCATGAGTTTCAAGGTGATCGCCTCGAATCGGCGCAAGATTGTCGAGCCGTGGTTCACCGACACCTACCTGCTGGGCAAGAACGAGCGGGCGCAGGTGGCGCTGGTGGCGGACAACCCCGGCACCTGGATGTTCCACTGCCACGTCATCGACCACATGGAAACCGGCCTGATGGCCGCGATCGCGGTGGTCTGATGCGACCGCAGATCATCGATCGCAGCCGCGACCAGGAATTCATGCGCCTGGCCCTGGAGCTGGCGGCGCAGGGCGCGGCTCTGGGCGAAGTGCCGGTGGGCGCGGTGCTGGTGCAGCATGGCCAGGTGATCGGCCAGGGCTTCAATCGGCCAATCATCGACAGCGACCCCAGCGCCCATGCCGAAATGGTGGCGATCCGCGCCGCGGCCAAGTCCGCCAGCAACTACCGATTGCCGGGCAGCACGCTGTACGTGACCCTGGAGCCGTGCAGCATGTGCGCGGGGTTGATCGTGCATTCGCGGGTGGCACGGGTGGTCTACGGGGCGCTGGAGCCCAAGGCGGGGATCGTGCAGAGCCAGGGGCAGTTCTTCAGCCAGGGGTTCCTCAACCATCGGGTGATGTTCGAGGGTGGGGTGCTGGCAGAGGAGTGCGGAACGATCTTGAGTGAGTTCTTCAAGGCGCGGCGGGCGAAAGGTCAATGATCGATCGCGGGGCAAGCCCGCTCCCACGGATATCGTGGGAGCGGGCTTGCCCCGCGATGGCATCACATCGGCGCCGGCTGCTCCGCCGGCTTGTCCTTGTTCACCGCCGGCACATGCAGGTTGCCCTCGGCCACCTGGCCTTCGAGCTGCGGCTGCGTCACCCAGGTGAGGATGTCGTAGTAGCGGCGGATGTTGGCCACGAAGTGCACCGGCTCGCCGCCGCGGGCATAACCGTACTTGGTCTTGCTGTACCACTGCTTCTGCGACAGGCGCGGCAGCATCTTCTTCACGTCCAGCCACTTGTTCGGGTTCAGGCCTTCGCGCTTGGCCAGGGTGCGGGCGTCTTCCAGGTGGCCGCTGCCGACGTTGTAGGCCGCTAGGGCGAACCAGGTGCGGTCCGGTTCCTTGATGCTGTCGTCGAGTTGGTCCTTGACCAGCATGAAGTACTTGGCGCCGCCCTGGATGCTTTGCTTGGGATCCAGGCGGTTGGACACGCCCATGGCCTGGGCGGTGCGCTGGGTGAGCATCATCAGGCCGCGCACGCCGGTCTTGGAGGTGACCTCCGGCTGCCACATCGACTCCTGGTAGCCGATCGCGGCGAGCAGGCGCCAGTCGACCTGCTCGACCTTGGAGCTGGTCTTGAAGTGCTTTTCGTACTTGGGCAGGCGCTGCTGCAGGTGCTGGGCGAAGGTGTAGGCACCGACGTAGCCGAGGACATCGACGTGGCCGTAGTAACGGTCCTTCAGGCGCTGCAGGGTGCCGTTCTTCTGCGACTTGTCGAGAAACTCGTTGATCTCGTTGAGCAGGCTGTTGTCTTCGCCGGCAGCCACCGCCCAGCGCTGGTCGCGGGTGTCGCCCAGGTCGAAGGCCACGCGCACGTTGGGGAAGTACACCTGGTTCATCGCCAGTTCGTTGGAGTCGACCAGGGTCAGGTCGATCTGGCCCTCGTCGACCATGCGCAGCAGGTCGACCACTTCGACGGCGTCGGACTCCTCGTACTCCAGCCCCGGGTTCTGCTTTTTCAGCTCGGCGAGCTGGTCGGCGTGGCTGCTGCCCTTGAGCACCATGATCTTCTTGCCCACCAGGCCCTTGACGCTGGTCGGCCGCGAGCGGCCATTGCGGTAGATGACCTGCGGGGTCACTTCAAGGTAGGGGTGGGAGAACTTCGCCTGGGCGGCGCGGCGTTCGCTGCTGACCAGGCCGGCGGCGGCCAGCACCGGGCCGGAGGGCTTGCCCAGCTGGTCGAACAGCTCGTCGAGGTTGTCGGCGGTCTCGATCTCGAGCTTCACGCCCAGGTCGTCGGCGAAGCGCTTGACCAGTTCGTACTCGAAGCCGGTTTCGCCGTTGCGGTCCTGGAAGTAGGTGGCCGGGCTGTTGCGGGTAATTACGCGCAATACGCCATCCTCCTTGACGCGTTCGAGGGTGCTGGGTTTTTCAACGCAGGCACCGAGCATCAGGAAGAGTCCGGTTGCGAGGAGCCATCTGGCGCATCGCTGGCGCAAAGCAGTGTGGGCGAACATAGGGTGCAGTATACGCAAAGGACCGGCGGCGCCATATCTCGACAATGGTTGGCAGGTCTGTTAGCGGGTTTTGTGCAGAAGCGGCTCGATTCCTTTGTAGGAGCGGCCTTGTGTCGCGATGGGCTGCGTCAGCGGCCCCCAAGGGTTTTCCCAGCACAGCAGTGAATTTGGGGCTGCTGCGCAGCCCATCGCGACACAAGGCCGCTCCTACAGAGACTGTGTGAAGTCGATGGTTTTTCTGACCCCTGGGTCCGGTTCCACCGCCCGGCAGCATTGGCTTTGAGCGGGTGCCGAAAGCCTGCGAATTAGGCTAGAATGCACGGCCTCTAAGCACACCCCTTCCTGAGGCTGTCCCGACGATGTTGATCCTGCGCGGCGCTCCTGCCCTTTCTGCCTTTCGCCACGGTAAATTACTCGAGCAACTGAGCCAGAAAGTCCCCGCTGTTACTGGTTTGTATGCCGAATTCGCCCACTTCGCCGACGTCGACGGCGAGCTGACCGCCGACCAGCAGCAGGTGCTGGGCCGTCTGCTCAAGTACGGCCCGAGCGTGCCGGTGCAGGAGCCAGCCGGCCGCCTGTTCCTGGTCGTGCCGCGCCTGGGCACCATCTCGCCCTGGGCATCCAAGGCCAGCGACATCGCCCACAACTGCGGCTTGCAGTCGATCCAGCGCCTGGAGCGCGGCATCGCCTACTACGTCGCCGGTAACATTTCCGATGCCGACGCCCAGGTGCTTGCCGCCGAGCTGCACGACCGCATGACCCAGCGCGTGCTGGCCAAGCTGGAAGACGCCGCCGACCTGTTCAGCCACGCCCAGCCCAAGCCGATGACCTCGGTGGACATCCTCGCCGGTGGCCGCGCCGCCCTGGCGCAAGCCAACATCGACCTGGGCCTGGCCCTGGCCGAGGACGAGATCGACTACCTGGTCAACGCCTTCCAGGGGCTCAAGCGCAACCCGAACGACATCGAACTGATGATGTTCGCCCAGGCCAACTCCGAACACTGCCGCCACAAGATCTTCAACGCCAGCTGGGACATCGACGGCCAGGCGCAGGAGAAGAGCCTGTTCGGCATGATCAAGAACACCTACCAGATGCACAGCGAAGGTGTGCTGTCTGCGTACAAGGACAACGCCTCGGTGATCGTCGGCAGCGTCGCCGGCCGCTTCTTCCCGAACCCTGAGACCCGCCAGTACGGCGCGGTACAGGAGCCGGTGCACATCCTGATGAAGGTCGAGACCCACAACCACCCGACCGCCATCGCCCCGTTCTCCGGCGCCTCCACCGGCTCCGGCGGCGAGATCCGCGACGAAGGCGCCACCGGCCGTGGCGCCAAGCCCAAGGCCGGCCTGACCGGCTTCACCGTGTCCAACCTGCGTATTCCGGGCTTCGAGCAGCCATGGGAGAAGCCGTACGGCAAGCCTGAGCGCATCGTCGACGCCCTCGACATCATGATCGAAGGCCCACTGGGCGGCGCCGCGTTCAACAACGAATTCGGCCGTCCGGCGCTGACCGGCTACTTCCGTACCTTCGAGCAGGGCATCAACACCCCGCACGGTGAAGAAGTCCGTGGCTACCACAAGCCGATCATGCTTGCCGGCGGCATGGGCAACATCCGTGAAGACCACGTGCAGAAGGGCGAGATCACCGTCGGCGCCAAGCTGATCGTGCTCGGCGGCCCGGCCATGCTGATCGGCCTGGGCGGCGGCGCCGCCTCGTCGGTGGCCACCGGTGCCAGCTCCGCCGACCTGGATTTCGCCTCGGTACAGCGCGAAAACCCGGAAATGGAACGCCGTTGCCAGGAGGTCATCGACCGCTGCTGGCAGCTGGGCGACAAGAACCCGATCGCCTTCATCCACGACGTCGGCGCCGGCGGCATCTCCAACGCCTTCCCGGAGCTGGTCAACGACGGTGGCCGCGGTGGCCGCTTCGAACTGCGCAACGTGCCCAACGACGAGCCGGGCATGGCCCCGCACGAGATCTGGTCCAACGAGTCGCAGGAGCGCTACGTGCTGGCGGTCAGCGCCGAGGACTTCGAGCGCTTCCAGGCCATCTGCGAGCGTGAGCGCTGCCCGTTCGCGGTGGTGGGCGAGGCCACCGAGGAGAAGCACCTCACCGTCACCGACAGTCACTTCGACAACACCCCGGTGGACATGCCGCTGGACGTGCTGCTGGGCAAGCCGCCGCGCATGCACCGTTCGGTCACCCGCGAAGCGGAGCTGGGCGATGAGTTCGACCCGAGCACCCTGGAGCTCAAGGATTCGGTCGAGCGCGTCCTGCGTCACCCGGCCGTGGCCAGCAAGAGCTTCCTGATCACCATCGGCGACCGCACCATCACCGGCCTCGTGGCTCGCGACCAGATGGTCGGCCCGTGGCAGGTTCCGGTAGCCGACTGCGCCGTCACCGCCACCAGCTTCGACGTCTACACCGGTGAAGCCATGGCCATGGGTGAGCGCACGCCGCTGGCCCTGCTCGACGCCCCGGCGTCCGGGCGCATGGCGATCGGCGAGACCCTGACCAACCTGGCCGCCTCGCGTATCGAGAAGCTGTCCGACATCAAGCTGTCGGCCAACTGGATGTCCGCCGCTGGCCACCCGGGTGAAGACGCCCGTCTGTACGACACCGTCAAGGCTGTCGGCATGGAGCTGTGCCCTGAGCTGGGCATCACCATTCCGGTCGGCAAAGACTCGATGTCGATGAAGACCCAGTGGAGCGAAGCGGGCGTCGAGAAGAGCGTTACCTCGCCGATGTCGCTGATCATCACCGGCTTCGCCCCGGTCACCGACATCCGCAAGACCCTGACCCCGCAACTGCGCATGGACAAGGGCGAAACCGACCTGATCCTGATCGACCTGGGCCGTGGCAAGAACCGCATGGGCGCCTCGATCCTGGCACAGACCCACGGCAAGCTGGCCGCCCAGGCGCCGGACGTCGATGACGCCGAGGACCTCAAGGCGTTCTTCGCCGTGATCCAGGGCCTGAACGAAGATGGCCACCTGTTGGCCTACCACGACCGCTCCGACGGTGGCCTGATGACCACCGTGCTGGAAATGGCCTTTGCCGGCCACTGCGGTCTCGAGCTGGAACTGGGTAACCTGACCAGCAAGCGCGAGAAAGTCGCGGCCATCCTCTTCAACGAAGAGCTGGGCGCGGTAATCCAGGTCCGTCAGGACGCCACCCCGGATGTGCTGGCGCAGTTCAGCGCCGCAGGCCTGGGTGAGGATTGCGTCGCCGTGATCGGCCAGCCGATCAACAACGGTGAAGTCCTGATCAACTTCGAAGGCGAAGAGCTGTTCAAGGGCGACCGTCGCCTGCTGCAGCGCCAGTGGGCCGAGACCAGCTACCAGGTCCAGCGCCTGCGCGACAACGCCGACTGCGCCGACCAGGAGTTCGACGCCCTGCTGGAAGAAGACAATCCGGGCCTGTCGGTCAAGCTGGGCTACGACGTCAATGAAGACATCGCCGCGCCGTACATCAAGAAAGGTGTGCGTCCGCAAGTGGCGATCCTGCGCGAGCAGGGCGTCAACGGTCAGGTCGAAATGGCCGCTGCCTTCGACCGCGCCGGCTTCGCCGCTGTCGATGTGCACATGAGCGACATCCTCTCTGGCCGTGTCGACTTCGAAGCGTTCAAGGGCCTGGTGGCTTGCGGTGGCTTCTCCTACGGCGATGTGCTGGGTGCCGGTGAAGGCTGGGCCAAGTCGGCGCTGTTCAACGCCCGTGCCCGCGACGCCTTCCAGGCCTTCTTCGAGCGCACCGACAGCTTCGCCCTGGGCGTGTGCAACGGTTGCCAGATGATGTCCAACCTGCACGAGCTGATCCCGGGCACCGAGTACTGGCCGCACTTCGTGCGCAACCGCTCGGAGCAGTTCGAGGCGCGCGTGGCCATGGTCGAGGTGCAGAAGTCCAACTCGATCTTCCTGCAGGGCATGGCGGGTTCGCGGATGCCGATCGCCATCGCCCACGGCGAAGGCCATGCCGAATTCGCCAGCGAAGAAGCGCTGCTGGAAGCCGACCTGTCCGGTTGCGTGGCCCTGCGCTACGTCGACAACCATGGCAAGGTCACCGAAGCCTACCCGGCCAACCCGAACGGCTCGCCGCGTGGCATCACCGGCCTGACCAGCCGCGACGGCCGCGTGACCATCATGATGCCGCACCCGGAGCGGATGTTCCGCGCCGTGCAGAACTCCTGGCGCCCGGATGAGTGGCAGGAAGACGCGGCCCTGATGCGCATGTTCCGCAATGCGCGGGTGTGGGTGAACTAAGGGTGTACAAGCTCGCCTTCTTCGTCCCCGACAGCCATGTCGAGGTGGTCAAGGCCGCCGTGTTCGCCGCCGGTGGCGGACGCATCGGCGACTATGACCACTGCGCCTGGCAAACACGCGGCCAGGGCCAGTTCCGTCCCTTGGATGGCAGCCAGCCGTACCTCGGGCAGACCGGCCAGGTCGAGGTGGTCGAGGAGTGGAAGGTGGAGCTGGTGGTGGCTGATGCGCTGATCGCCCAGGCGGTCGCCGCGCTCAAGCACAGCCACCCCTACCAGACACCGGCATACGAGGTCTGGCAACTGCTGGATCTGTGAACCCGATCGGGGCCGCGCAGCGGCCCCGATTTCATTGTGGTCAACGGAACGGGAAGAGCGTGCGGAAGCTTTCGCTGGTTTTCACCGGGGTATAGTTGCCGTTCGCAGCCAAGGCCCGTATCGTCTCGTGCGCTTTTGCCATGTACTCGTCACGCAGCCGTTCGAATTCGCTGGCGTATTTGCCAGCTTCGATTTGCGTTTGGTGAGTGCTCGCCCATTCGGCGACGATCGCATCCTGCCAGTCGCAGTCGTTGGGATGACACAGGAAGTTCACTGCAAGGTCCGCGGGCGGATAGCTGACCTCGTCGTTCCAGTGTGCCTGCATATGAGCACCTACCTGGCGAACCGCCTCGCGCGCCAGCAGCATGGCTAGCGTGTGGAACGGATGGGTGTCGTGATCCTTGGCCAGTTGTGAATGGGTAGGATCGACGCCTGGAGAGGTGTTGGGGTCGTCGCCCATGCTGGTTTGCAGGTCATCCACCAGATCTCCCAGTTTCACCAGCAACGACTGGAAAACGCGGTTGCAATAGTGG
Source organism: Pseudomonas sp. microsymbiont 2 (assembly GCF_054788395.1). NCBI lineage: Bacteria > Pseudomonadati > Pseudomonadota > Gammaproteobacteria > Pseudomonadales > Pseudomonadaceae > Pseudomonas > Pseudomonas sp. microsymbiont 2. Next base: position 4,629,544 of record NZ_CM139112.1, on the reverse strand, counting down.
CCGACCAGTCGCAATGGCAGGGTCAGGGCCCAGAACCCGAGGTGCGCGAAGCGCAACAGTGGGTTGTCGGCGATCCGGTCACGCATGGCCAGCATGTTCTCCAGCGATTTCAGCCACATCGGGTTTTCCTGCTCGCGCAGCAGGATCAGCATCATCTGCTCGGCATCGCTGCGGTAACCTGCCCTGAGCGGTTCGAAGAGCAGGGGGTTGGCGGGAAACAGCATCTTGCTCAGCGGCTCGGCGATGCTGGCGAGAATGTCCAGGCCGCTGAACAGGCCGGTCACGACAGGGTAGTCGTGTTGACAGGGAACCTGCGTGGTCCACGGCAGCACGTCTTCGTACCCCAGCTTGCGCAGGCTCAGTTCGACAAAGTTGGAGTGGGCGAAATAATCCTCCAGCACGTGCAGGGCCTCGCCGAACAAACGCATGCCTTCCGGGGTTCGACCTGCCGTGGCAGCCTGGTAGATCCTGCTGTTCATGTACCTCGCCGGGCCGTCTATGTAGGCTTTCATCGAGGTGCTGTAGTAGACCTCGTTATCAGGGTCGTCGGGCAGTACCAGCGGCTCGAAATCCTCGTCGATCGTTTTCGGGTCGACGGGGTCGTTCTCGAGGTTGGTAGGGTTGTCGATATGCTCCGATGCGCGATAGACCCCAAGCAGTGCCTGGGTCACCCGGTAAGCCTCACGTCCACTTTCGGAGAGTTGCAGGCTGTTGAACGCCTTGAGCGCAAGCATGTCGACCACCTGGGTCAGTGCCTCCCTCGAGAGTTTCGCGGGGAACTGCTTGGGGGCGTGCTCCGGGCGAACCAGCTTGGGATCGATCAGTTGCGAGTGGTCACGTATCCAGTTGCCGAAGTAGATGGCTTTGCATTCCTGGTGGGAGAAGCCGACCTCGCTCAGTACCTCTTCCACCGATTCATGGCCGCCGTCTCCGGCACCGAATCGAGGTTCGATGGACAATTGCCATGCGTCTTCGGGCAAGAGTTCATCTACTGCTGGCGCCTCGCTCGCATCGAGTAGCAACGCCGCGTCGTGCTCGTCGCTGGTGTAATGGGCAAACACCGTCCCATCCCTGGTCTGGTCGTCGCAGAATGCCATCAGGCTGGCATAGCGTGAGCCGATGCTGCGCAGCTCCTGTGCTTGCGGCCTGGGCCAGTCGCTGTCGTCCGATGCGTAGAGGTCCGCCAGATACTGGCCGAAGGTACCGAGCAAGGCCATAAGCAGGTTCGGCGTGGAGCTTGGGGTGGTCAGTGCCAGTTCGATTTTTTCCGGGTTGACGACGATCACCCGGTGTTCGTCGTCGTAGCGGGCATTGTCCTGACCGCGATCCTCTACCACATAGCCGGGGTTGCTGATGTCGCCCGCCAGAAGATCTGCACGCAAGCGCAGGAACATCTCACTGGGCACTTGCGAACCGAAGATCGGCATGAACATCAGCACGAAATCCAGCTCTTCCATGTTCCTGGCGAAAGCGCATAACTGCTCCAGCGCGAAATCGCTGGTGAAGACCGGAGCATCGTTCAAGTGGTTCATGGCGTGTGTCCTCTCTGGTTGTTCGAGAGGAGCAGCCTGACGTTGCGGGTGCGGTAGCAGAATATGGAACGAATGCCTCGCGGCGAAGCAAGACCCGTCTTGCTTCTCATCGTCATGATTCCGTGGGCACGCTACGGCGCCTTCCCACGCGCAGTCGAGCGCAGCGATTACATCGCCTGCTCGTGAGCCCTGTCAGGTCTGCAGCGCCACGTTCAGCGCCTGCGCCCGTGGTCCCATCAGCAGGTGCCAGACGCCATCGGCCTGTGGGCTGATCCCCTGGCAGCCCAGCGCCATGAGGTGTTCCTGGCTGGCCTTGGCGGGATCTTTGAACTGAACCCGTACCCGGCTCAGTGCCACGCACTCGACCTTGAGCAGGTTGTCGCGTCCGCCGAGGGCCTGCAACCAACCGTCTGCCGGCAGTGGCTCGATGCTGTCGACTGTTGCGCCGACGTCGGCAGGCGTGGCTGCCAGGCCATGCGTCAGCTCGCCACGGATCTCGTCCGCCAACGCGTCGGCCATCGGGCCGACCACCACTTGCAGGCTGCCGCCACTGCCAGGACGCACCACGGCCATGGCCCCGAGCTTTTTCAGCGCTTCGTCCTGGGCCTGCGAGCGATCGGCCAGTACCAGGCGCAGGCGTGTGGTGCAGGCATCGACACCCAGCAGGTTGGCCGCGCCACCCAGGGCGTCGATATAGCGACGACCCCGGGGCGCTTCGGCGTTGTTGGCCTGCTCCGTGGGCTGCTCCTCGCGGCCCGGCGTCTTCAGGTCGAAGCGGCGAATACAGAAGTCGAACACGAAGTAGTAGAGCAGGCCATACAGCACACCGACCGGGAACACCAGCCAGCCGTTGCTCGAGCGGCCCCAGCCCAGGGCCATGTCGATGGCGCCGCCGGAGAAGGTGAAGCCCAGGCGGATGCCCAGCAGGTCGCAGATCGCCATGGACAAGCCGGTCAGCACCGCGTGGATCAGGTACAAAAGCGGTGCGAGGAACATGAAGGCGAACTCGATCGGCTCGGTCACCCCGGTCAGCGCCGAGGTCAGCGCCATCGACAGCAGCACCCCGCCGATCAGCTTGCGCCGCGCCGGCAGGGCGTGGCGATACATGGCCAGGCACGCGGCGGGCAGGCCGAAGATCATCATCGGGAACATGCCGGCCATGAACTGCCCGGCGTTGGGATCGCCGGCGAAGTAGCGCGCCAGATCGCCGGTCACCACCTGGCCACTGGCCGCCTGGAAGCTGCCGAAGACGAACCACACCAGGTTGTTGAGGATATGGTGCAGGCCGGTGATGATCAGCAGCCGGTTGAGCACGCCGAAGAAGAACGCGCCGATGCTGCCGCTCTCCAGCATCAGTTGGCCGAGCGCGTTGATGCCGTGCTGGATCGGTGGCCAGATCAGGCCGAACAGCAGCCCGAGGATCACCGCCGAAAGTCCGGTGGCGATCGGCACGAAGCGCCGGCCGCCGAAGAACGCCAGGTAGTCCGGCAGCTGGATGTCCTTGAAACGGTTGTACAGGCCGCCGCCGAGCAGGCCGCAGATGATGCCGGCGAGCATGCCCATGTCGATCTTCGGATCGATCACCTTCAGCGTCGCCACCAGCACCAGGTAGCCGATGGCGCCGGCCAGGCCCGCGGTGCCGTTGTTGTCGCGGGCGAAGCCCACGGCGATGCCGACCGCGAAGATCAGCGCCAGGTTGGCGAAGATCGCTTGCCCGGCGTCATGCACCAGGGCGATGTCGAGCAGGTCGGTGTCGCCCAGGCGCAGCAACAGGCCGGCGATGGGCAGGATGGCGATGGGCAGCATCAAGGCGCGGCCGAGCCGCTGCAGGCCCTGGATGAAGTGCTGGTACATGGTGCGCTCCGATTATTGTTGTAGGGCCACGGGGGCCGCGGGTTGGGCGTGGGATTGCGCGGCGAAGTCGCGGCAGGCCTGGCGTACGGCACCGGCGCTGGCCAGGCCCAGCAGGCCCTGGCTGAAACGGCGGCAGGCGCTGGCGTCGAGCTGGCGGACCAGGGCCTTGATCTCGCCGATCTGCGGCGCGCTGACCGACAGCTCGGCCACGCCGAGGCCGACCAGCACTGGCGTGGCCAGCGGGTCGCTGGCCAGCGCACCGCACACGCCGACCCAGCGGCCGTGTTTCGCCGCGCCCTGGCAGGTCAGCTCGATCAGGCGCAGCAGCGCCGGGTGCAGGGCATCGACCCGCGCCGCCAGCCCAGCATGGTCACGGTCCATGGCCAGGGTGTACTGGGACAGGTCGTTGGTGCCGATGGAGAAGAAGTCCGCATGCTCGGCCAGGCGCTCGGCGAGCAGCGCCGCGGCCGGCACCTCGATCATCACCCCCAGTTCGGCGCGTGCCGTCACGCCCAGCTCGGCGGCCAGCCGGTCGAGGCGCTGGCGGATGGCGATCAGCTCGTCGACCTCGGTGACCATCGGCAGCATGATCCGGCAGCGCCGCTGCGGGCTGACCTGGAGCAGGGCGCGCAGTTGCTGGTCGAGCAGCTCCGGACGGACTTGGCCCAGGCGGATGCCGCGCAGGCCCAGCACCGGGTTGGCCTCGGCCGGCAGGGGCAGGTAGTCGAGCTGCTTGTCGCCGCCGACATCGATGGTGCGGATGATCACCGGGCGTTCGGCCATGGCGTCGAGCACGGCCTGGTAGGCGTTGCGCTGCTCGGCCTCGTCCGGTGCGGTGGGGCGGTCGATGAACAGGAACTCGCTGCGCAGCAGGCCGATGCCGTCGGCGCCCTGGGCCAGGGCCTGGGCGGCTTCTTCGGCGCTGGCGACGTTGGCCGCGACCTCGATCAACTGGCCATCGCGGGTGCGCGCGCCTTGCTGCGCGGCGGCCTGCTGGCGCTGGCGGATTTCGCGGCGTTGCTGCAGGTGGCAGTGGACCTCGGCCAGGCGTTGCGGGTCGGCCTGGGTTTCCAGGCGGCCCTGGTCGGCGTCCAGCACCAGGGGCGTGCCGGCGGGCAGGTCGAGCAGCGCTTCGCCCAGGGCCACCAGGCATGGCAGGCCACGGGCACGGGCGAGGATGGCGACGTGCGAGGTGGCGCCACCGGCGGCCATGCACAGCCCGGCGACATCGTGGCGGGCGAGTAGCAACAGGTCGGAGGGGGTCAGTTCATGGGCGACGACGATGGCCGCCGGCGGCAGGCGCAGTTGCCGGGTTTCGCCGAGCAGGGCGCGCAGCACCCGCTGCTGCAGGTCGTACAGGTCGTTGGCGCGCTCGGCCAGCAACGGGTTGCCCAGGCTGCGCAGGACCTGGCACTGGGTCTCGATGGCGCGGCTCCAGGCATGGCTGGCGGCGACGCCGCCGGCGATATGCTGGCGGGCATCGCCGAGCAGGGCCGGGTCGTCGAGCAGGGCCAGGTGGGCCTCGAGGATCGCTGCCGCGTCCTCCTGGCCGCGAGGCAGGTGGCGCCAGTCGCGGTCGATGGCATGACGGACCTCGGCCAGGGCGCTGTTCAGCGCCTGGTGCTGCTCGGCGGGGTCGTTATCGCCGCTGTCCGCCGGCAGGCTGATGCCGTCCAGGCGCGCCAGTGGCCCGAGGGCGAGGCCGGGGGCGGCGCAGACACCGTTGAGCACGCCGGGCTCGGCATTGGGCTTGGGCGTGACGGTGCTGGTGGGCACGTGCGAGGCATGGCGCTCACCGACCGAGGCGGTCTGCACGGCGGCGATCAACGCCTGCAGCGCGGCCTGGCTGTCCGGCCCGGTGCAGATCAGTTCGATTTCGGCGCCTTCGCCAACGCCCAGGCCCATGACCGCCACCAGGCTGGTGAGGTCGGCCTCGCGCTCGGCGAAACGCAGCACGGCATGGCTCTGGAAGCCTTGCGCGGTCTGGCGCAGCAGGGCCGCGGGGCGGGCGTGCAGGCCGCCGTGATGAGCGACCCGGGCATGACCGCGCGCGCACTCATGGCTGACCGGTCGTGCATGCGCTCCGCTGCCCGTGGCCTCGACCTCCAGCAACGCCGCGCCCAGGCGCGAAGCGCCTGTGTCCAGTCGCGTCAGGCCAAAGCCCGGGCCATTGCTGACCAGCATCACGGTGACCAGGCTGACGCAGTGCTGCGCCACCAGGTCCATGTCGAAGCGCACCAGCGGTTGACCCAGGGTCACCTGGTCGCCCAGCGCCACCAGCGGCGAGAAGCCGCGCCCCTGCAACTGCACGGTGTCGACACCGATATGCAAGAGGACTTCCGCGCCGTTGGCCGCGCGCAGGGTCAGCGCATGGCCGGTGCGGGCCAGTTGCACCACTTCGCCCGCGCAGGGCGCGTGCAGCACGTCGTTCAACGGGTCGATGGCGACGCCGTCGCCCAGGGTGGCGCTGCTGAACACCGGGTCGGGTACCTGGTCCAGCGGTATCAGCGGTCCGGCGAGCGGGGCATGGAGGATGATCTTGTTATTGTCGGGCATGCGCTGTTCCTCGCGGCTTCACTGCGTGCAGGTCACTTTGCTCAGGTGGCGCGGCTGGTCGGGGTCGAGGCCGCGGGCCTCGGCCAGGGCCGCGGCCATGATGTAGAAGCTCTGGATCGCCAGCAGCGGGTCCAGGGCCGGGTGTTCGGCGCAGCTCAGGGTGAGGTCGCGCCCGGCGATATCGACCGGCGCCGCCAGCAGCACGCGGGCACCGCGCTGGCGCATGTCGGCGGCCAGCTGCAGCAGCCCGGCCTGCTCGACGCCACGGGGGGCGAACACCAGCAGCGGGTACTGGGCATCGATCAGGGCCATCGGGCCATGGCGCACTTCGGCGCTGCTGAAGGCTTCGGCCTGGATCACCGAGGTTTCCTTGAGTTTGAGCGCGGCCTCCTGGGCGATGGCGAAGCCCGCGCCACGGCCGATCACCATCAGGCGCTCGCTGTCGCGCAGGGTGTCGATGGCCGGGGTCCAGTCCTGCGCGGCGGCCTCGCGCAGCTGCGCGGGCAGGGCAAGGCCGGCTTCCAGCAGGGCGCGGTCCTGGCCCCAGTGGGCGACCAGGCGGGCGCCGGCAGCCAGGGTGGCGACGAAGCTCTTGGTCGCCGCCACCGACAGCTCAGGGCCTGCGCACAGCGGCAAGTGGTGCTGGCAGGCCTGCTCCAGGGGCGAGCCTTCGGCGTTGACCAGCGAGACCGTGGTCGCCCCGCACTGGCCCAGGCGGCGCAGGCTGTCGACCAGGTCCGGGCTCTGGCCCGACTGCGAGAAGCCCAGCGCCACCTGGCCACGCACCCGCAGCGGTGCCTGCTGCAGGGTCACCACCGACATCGGCAGCGAAGCCACCGGCAGCCCCAGTTGCTGCATGGCGATGTAGGCGAAGTAGCTGGCGGCATGGTCCGAGCTGCCTCGGGCCACGGTCAGCGCCACTTGCGGATCGAGCCGGCGCAGCTGTTCGGCCAGGGTTTCCAGGCGAGGGTCCAGCGTCTGCGTCTGACGTTCGACGACCTCGGCGCAGGCGCGGGCTTCTTCGAGCATCCTTGAACTCATGCGGTTTCTCCTTCGATCATCACGGCGGTCAGGTTCAGTTGGCGGTCCAGCAGCACCGCGTCGGCCCAGGCGCCCGGTTGCAGGCGGCCACGGTCGGCGATGCCGAGGTAATCGGCGGGATGGCGGGACAGGCGTTCGGAGGCTTCGGCCAGCGGCAGGCCGATCTTCACCAGGTTGCGCAGGGCCTGGTCCATGGTCAGGGTGCTGCCGGCCAGGGTGCCGTCGGGCAGGCGCACGCCGCCCAGGCACTTGGTCACGGTGTGGCTGCCCAGGCGGTATTCGCCGTCGGGCATGCCGGCGGCGGCGGTGGAGTCGGTCACGCAGTACAGGCACGGGATCGAGCGCAGGGCCACGCGCATGGCGCCGGGGTGCACGTGCAGCAGGTCGGGAATCAGCTCGGCGTAGCGGGCATGGGCCAGGGCCGCGCCGACGATGCCCGGCTCGCGGTGGTGCAGCGGGCTCATGGCGTTGTACAGGTGGGTGAAGCTGGTGGCGCCGGCCTCCAGGGCCGCCACGCCTTCTTCGTAGCTGCCCAGGGTGTGGCCGAGCTGCAGGCGGATGCCGCGTTGGCTCAGGGCCTGGATCAGCGGCAGGTGGCCGGCGATTTCCGGGGCGATGGTGATGACCTTGATCGGCGCCAGGGCCAGGTATTGCTCCACCTCGTCGAGCAGTGCCTGGTGGGCGAAGTTCGGTTGCGCGCCGAGCTTGCCGGGGTTGATGTACGGGCCTTCCAGGTGCACGCCGAGGATGCGCGCGCCCTGGCGCGGGTGCTTGAGGTGCTCGCCCAGTTCGGCGAGCACGCGGGTCAGTTCCTCGCGGGGCGCGGTCATGGTGGTGGCCAGCAGCGAGGTTGTGCCGAAACGCCGGTGGGTGCGGGCGATGGTGGCGAAGGCGTCGCCGCCCTGCATGATGTCGCTGCCGCCACCGCCGTGCACGTGCAGGTCGATGAAACCGGGCAACAGGTACGGCAGGTCGTTGGCCTGCGGGTCGCACGGCGTACCGTCGATGGCCCGGATGCGGCCGTTTTCGAGGTGCAGTTGTCCGCGCACCCAGCCGTCGGGGGTGAGGATGTTGGCGATGTCCATGGGGGCTCCGGTCAGCGTCGCAGTTCGGCGACGAAGTCGTAGTAGTCGTTGCGGCAGTAGGTGTCGGTCAGCTCGATGGCGGTGTTGTCGTCGAGGTAGCCGATGCGGGTCATCAGCAGCATGGCGGTGCCGGGGGCGATGCCCACCTGGGCGGCCAGCTCGTCGCCGGCGTTGATTGCGCGGATGTGTTGCAGGGCGCGGACCACCGGGCGGCCGAGCCGGTCGAGGTGCTGGTAGAGCGAATCGCCGATGGCCTGCGGGTCGCCGAGCAGGCGGGCGGGCAGGGTGCTGACCTCCACCGCCATGACGATGTCGTCGGCCTTGCGCAGGCGCTTGAGGTGGACCACCTGGTCGGTGGGCGACAGGCCGAGGCGGATCAGTTCGTCGTTGCTCGGGGTGCCGATGCTGCGCTCGAGCCACTGGGAGCTGGGCACGAAGCCTTTCATGCGCAGCATTTCGCTGAAGCTCGACAGGCGTGACAGGGGTTGTTCCAGGCGTGGCGTGATGAAGGTGCCGGAGCCCTGGATGCGCTGGATCAGGCCTTGTTCGAGCAGGACCTCGAGGGCCTTGCGCGCGGTGACCCGGGAGATGTCCAGGGTTTCGCTGAGGGTGCGCTCCGAGGGCAGCGCCTGGTCGGCGGTCCATTGGCCGGCGTGGATGGCCTGCTCAAGGTTGCGCGCCAGCTGCAGGTAGAGCGGGGTGGCGCTGGTGTCGTCGGGGCGCAGGGCCGATAGAGGACGCATGGGCGGTGTCCGGTATTGTTGTTGGGTGGAAATTAATACCACTTTAATACCAGGTCAATACCACTGGTCTGATCAGGAACCTCGTTTTTGATTCTGGGGGCGCTTTGCGCCCCTTTCCGACCGGTCCGGCGCCCCGGCAAGGCCGCTCCTACAGGAGTACGCGAATCCCTGTAGGAGCGGCCTTGTGTCGCGAAAGGGCTGCAAAGCAGCCCCGGCGATCCATCGGTCTACCCCACCCGGCGCACCAACCCACACGCCAGCAACCCCACCTCGAACAGCACCCACATCGGCACCGCCAGCAGGGTCTGGGAAAACACATCCGGCGGCGTCAGGATCATCCCCACCACGAAGCACCCGACGATCACATAGGGACGGCTGCGCCGCAGCGTGGCCACGTCGGTCAACCCCGCCCAGACCACGATGAAGGTCGCCACCGGGATCTCGAAGGCCAGGCCGAACGCCAGAAACAGCGCCATGATGAAGTCCAGGTACAAGCCGATGTCGGTCATCATCGCCACCCCGTCCGGGGTCACGCTGGCGAAGAAGCCGAACATCATCGGGAACACCAGGAAGAATGCGAAGGCCATGCCGCCGTAGAACAGCAGGATGCTCGACACCAGTAGCGGCAGGGCAATGCGTCGTTCGCGGCGGTACAGCCCCGGGGCGATGAAGCCCCAGGCCTGGTGCAGCAGCAGTGGCATGGCGACGAACAGCGCGCACATCGCCGTCAGCTTGAACGGCGTGAGAAACGGCGAGGTGACACTGGTGGCGATCATGCTGGCGCCTTCGGGCAGGTAGCGGCGCAGCGGTTCGGAGATCTGCGTGTACAGCGTCTGGGCGAAGGGGAACAACCCGCAGAACACCAGCGCGACCACCAGCAGGCAGCGCACCAGGCGCTTGCGCAGGTCGCGCAGGTGGTCGGTCAGCGGCATGCGCGCCGCCTGGTCAAGGGCGAGGGACATCAGGCGCTCTCCTTGGCGTGGGCGATCGGGGTCGGGTCATTGGCCGGCGTCGCGTCGAGCTGGATGCCTTGGCGGATCTCCTGCTCCAGGCGCTGCAGCGGCGCGGCATCCAGGGCGGGCATGTCGATCTCCCGCTCTACCTGTGCTTTCAACGCATTCAGCGCCCGCCGTGCCTGGCCCAGCCCACGGCCGAGGGTACGCGCCGCCACCGGCAGGCGCTCGGGGCCGAGCACCAGCAGGGCGACGATGCCGACCAGCAGCAGTTCGGTGAAGCCGATCTCGAACATCAGGCCTGACGATCCGTCTGCGCCTGCTGGACCGGCTGATTGTTCAGCACCTGCGGTTGTTGCTCGACGCTGTTGTCGGCAGTGCCGCCCATGGACTTGCGAAAGCCCTGGATCGCGTCGCCGACATCACTGCCCAGCCCTTTGAGACGCTTGGTGCCAAACAGCAGGAAGACGATCAACAGCACGATCACCAATTGCCAGATTCCGATGCCACCCATGTAAGACCACTCCTGTCAGGTCGAAGAAAAAGGAAGGCCAATCCTGCCCTGCGCAGATGACGGGCACATGACTGCCATCTGGCTGCAACAACCGCCGTGTTGACTGGCGCTTTTTACCGCTGACAGGAAGACAAGGATGGGGCGCAGGCGACAACAGGGCGCGGCACTGCTGATGGTGCTGGTGGTGCTGGCGATGCTCGCGGCGGGGCTGGCCTGGCTGGTGGAAGATGGCCGGCGCCAGGTGGACGAGGTGCGCCTGTTGCACCAGCGGGTGCAGGTACGGGCGATGGAGCAGGCCGGGCTGGCCTATGCCTCCCAGGCCCTGCGCGATCCGGCCTGGCGGGCCAGCCCGCTGTTCTGGCAGGCCCTGCGCGGGCAGCCGCTGGCTTATGACTTTGGTGCCGGCAAGGCGCAACTGCGGGTGATCGACCAGCATGGCTGCTTCAACGTCAATGCCCTGTTGGGCGAGGACGCTCCACGGGCCGAGCGTCAGTTGCGCCACCTGCTCGGCGACGACATGGCCGCCGAGCGGCTGGTCGATGCCCTGGCCGATTGGCTGGACGCCGACAGCGATGCCCGCTTGCAAGGGGCCGAGAGTGCCCAGTACCTGCGCCAGCAGCCACCCCGGTTGGCGGCCAACCAGCCGATGCTCGACACCAGTGAGCTCAACCTGCTGCTGGAGCCGGACAGTGGCCGGCAAGCCCGCTACCGAATGCTCTGCGCACTGCCATCGACCGGCGGCTGGCGGCTCAATGCCAACGCCCTGGGGCTGGGGCACTTGCCGTTGCTGGAGGCCCTGTATGAGGGGCAGTTTTCCCGTTCGATGCTCAGCCGCATCATCAGCGGCCGGCCGGCGGCGGGCTATGTGGATGCGGCGGCATTGCGCCAGGCGCTGGGCGCGGTGGATGACGAGACCTTCGCCCGACTCAGCGAAGGGTTGTTGCTCAACAGCGGCCATTTCGTGCTGCAGCTGTCGTTCGAGGAAGAGGGACGCACGTTGCGCAGCCAGTTCCAGATCGAGGCGCTGGGTGTGGTGCAATGGCATGCGCGGGTACCGGCGCAGCAGGTGCGGGTCAAGGGTAGGGAGGCAGGGGCCTGGTAGAACGTGATCGCGGGGCAAGCCCGCTCCCACAAGGACTTGCGTATTCCTTGTGGGAGCGGGCTTGCCCCGCGATTGGGCTGAAAGGCGATCGATCAGACGGTACCGATCTCCCCACCATCATTACGCTGGATCACCACCGTCGAAGCCCGTGGCCGCACCGAGGTGCCGGTCGGCGTAACGTCGGTGGCCTTGTCGGTGGTCGGCCAGTTGTCCGGGTGCTGGATGTTGACGAACATCGTCTTGTTGTCCGGGGTGAAGGCGATACCCGTCACCTCGCAACCGTTCGGCCCGACGAAGAAGCGACGCAGGTCCACCTGGTTGGTGGCGTTGACCGGGATCTGCTTGCCGTTGGCGTCCACCAGGTCGGTGGGGATCACCGCCAGCACCTGGTCGTTGGTGTAGCTGGTCAGGGTGGCCTCGCCGTTGTCGGTCTCGAACCACAGCACGCCACGGCTATCGAAGCTCATGCCGTCGGGGCTGGCGAACTGGTTCAGTTCGGTCAGGCCCGAGCGGTTGATGTCCGGGGCGCCGGCGGCGTTGGCGCCGAACACGAAGATGTCCCAGGTGAAGGTCTTGTGGTCGTCGCTGTCGTGCCAGCGGATGATGTGGCCGTGGCGGTTCGGGCCACGCGGGTTCGCCGCGTCGACCTTGGCGGCGGTGCGCGCGCTGTTGTTGGTCAGGGTCAGGTAGACGTCGCCGTTGAGCGGGTTGACGGCGGTCCACTCCGGGCGGTCCATGGGCGTGGCGCCCACGGCGTCGGCGGCGCCACGGGTGTTGAGGATGATGCCTGGCAGGTCGCCGAACAGCGCGCCGAGGGTGCTGCCGCCGGTGGTCGGGGTGGCGACGTCGAGCAGCAGCCAGGCGCCGGTGCCGTTGGCGTCGAAGCGGGCCACGTAGAGCTTGCCCTTGTCCAGGTACTTGGCGCCGGTGGCCAGGCGGTCGGCCGGGTTGGCGTCGGCCGGATCCCACAGGGCGTCGGAGACGAACTTGTACAGGTATTCGTTGTTGGAGTCGTCGCCGGTGTACCAGACCAGCGGCTTGCCGGCCACCGGCAGGCCCGGGCAGCAGCCTTCGTGGCGGAAGCGGCCCAGGGCGGTGCGTTTCACCGCCAGGGTGTTGCTGGTGTAGGGGTCGATCTCGACGATGTAGCCGTAGGTGCTGGCTTCGTTGCGGAAGTCGTCGGTGGCGCTGGCGCCGGTGGGGGTGATGTTGAAGCGGGCGAACTCATCGGCCACTTCGCTGGCGTCACCGGCGGCGGTTTCCCACTTGTACTGGCCACTGCTGGAGGAAACGCCGATCCGCACCTGGTCGGCCGGGCGCGTGCCTTTGTTGACGAAAATGCCCGGCCAGTTCTCCTCGCAGGTCAGGTAGGTGCCCCACGGGGTGTAGCCGTTGCCGCAGTTGTTGTTGGTGCCGCGGCACTGGGTGCCGGTGGGCGAGAACTTGGTCTTGACGTGGTCGGTGCCGCGCAGGGGGCCGGCGATGTCCATCAGCGAGACGGTGGTGAAGCGGCGGTTGAGCGGGTCGTTGTCGACCACCTGCCAGCGCCCGGCGACCTTGCTGATGCGCACCACGCCCGCGCCATGGGCGTTGATCTCCTTGCGCACCTCCTCGACCGGGCGCTTGCCGGCGACGGTGGTGGGGCCGGCCGGGTGCAGGGCGGCGGTGTCGATGTACTCGAAGTTGATCGCCAGCAGGCCATCGCTGGAGCTGCCGTTGATGGGGAAGAAGTGCATGCCGTCGTGGTGCATGCCCATGGCGTTGGCCTGGTCGGTGGAGGTGTTGCTGCCGTCGGCCTTCCATGGATTGGCGGTGGCGTTCAGCGGCGTGCCCCAGGGCGCCAGCACATAGGCGCTGTAGCCGGCGGCGACCACGCAGGCATCGGTGCGCGAGCCTGGGATGGAGTTGAAGCCCAGCTTGAGTTTCGGCTTTTCCGGTTCGGGAGTGGTCACGGGATCGTCGTGATCGGAGCCGCCGCCGCCGTCGAAGCAACCGGTCAGGCCGGTGCCGGCGATCATGGCGATGGCGGCGCCGAGGCTGCCGCGCACCACGGCGCGACGGCTCAGGTAGGTGTCCATGACACTGGCCATCGGCAGGTTGCCGCTCAGGTTCCGGTCCAGGTTATCGCCGGTATCTCGACTCATCAGGGTGTCCTTTTTTTGGCTGAGTTGAAGGAAACCGCGACTGTAGACGGCAAGTATGTCGATTGATTGGCAGAAATGTTAAAGGGCGTTTAAAACGCGCTGCTATTACTAAAGGTCTAATCAACGCTGTTTTGGAATTAGCAGCGGATTTCTGCCATCAAACTGTCACGCCAACGCCGCAATATCCGGGTCCCAACGTGAACAGGGATGGCGGAGTCGATGGTAAGCAGTGTGGGCAGGCGCGAGGTGATCGGGTGGATGGGCGTCGGTGCGCTGGCGCCGTTGCTCGGCGCCTGTTCCGCGCTACCGGGGCCGCGTGGCGGCAGCGACCGGGCGCTGGATCTGCTGTATGTGGCCGACACCCTCGATGCCCGCCAGCCGGGCCAGGCCGTGGTGCCGGCCACGCGCCTGGGGCCGGTGAGCCACCTGGGCCGCGCGCCGTGGATGAGCGGGCCCAACGCCAGCGCCGGGCAGCCGGAACTGGCGCCGTTGCTCGACGCGAGCTTGGCCGGCCAGGCCCGTACCGGTGGTTACGCGGTGCTGGCAGCGTTGCTCGAACAGTTGCGCGCCGAGGCCGGCAGTGAGCAGTGCCTGACCCTGGAGAACGGCCAGTGCTGGAACGGCAGTGGCCTGGCCTACCTCACCCAGGGCGAAAGCGGCGTGCAGGGCAGCCAGCTGCTGGGCAGCGAGGCGCGGGTCAGCAGCGATGAGCGGGTGCTGTGGCCGCAGCGCAGTGCCGGGCTCTATCGCCAGTCTTCTTCTATTACCCTCGGCGCCGGCCTTGCCGACACCCAGGCCAAGGCGCTGGGCGTTGAAGGCGTCAAGGTGTTCCAGCGCGCAGGTGTGCGCATTGCGGTGGTGGGGGTCACCGACCCTTACGCCCAGGACCAGAAAGCCTCCCTGAAACAGTGGTACCAGTCGCTGCAACCGAGCTTCCAGCAGGCCCGGCGCGAGGCCGATCTGGTGGTGGCGCTGGCGGATGTCGGTACCGGCCCCGGTCTGTGGCTGGCCGAGCGGGTACCGGAAGTGGATGTGCTGCTGTGCGCCCGTGGCCAGGACCTGTGGCCCGCGCCGGTACTGGCGAGCCAGGCCAGTGGCCGGCGGGTGCCGGTGCTGTTCGCCGGCTGCCGGGCCAGTGGCGCGTTTCGCCTGCGTTGCCGTCAGGCCGGTGGCCAGTGGCAGTTCGAGGCGCGGTTCTTCCCGGCCTTCGAGCACAGCCTCGGGCCGCAGGCCCAGGCCCGCGCCAGCCAGTTGCGCGGCGAGCTGCAACGCCAGCGCAGCGGCCACGCCGCCTGGCTCGACCAGCCCCTGGCCCGCGCCCCCGAGGCGCTGTGGCGCCGCGATACCCGTGGCGGCAGTTGGGACCGCGTGCTGCACCAGGCCCTGGCCGACGATTCGAGCATGCCGGTGCTGCTGCCCGGCCTGCGTTACGACTACCCGCTGCGGGCGGGCGAACCGATCACCCGTGAACACCTGATCAGCCTCACCGGCGGCTACCCCGCGCCGGTGGTCGAAGCCCCGGCGCGCCAAGTTGAACAGGTGCTGGAGAATGCCGCCGAGCAACTGTTCGGCGACCCGCTGCTGCTGGACAACAGCCAGGACCTGCCGCGCTGGCAGAGCCAGAACTGGCAGGTGAGCTACAGCCCCAACGGCAAGCGCATCATCGGTCTGCAGCCGGTCGAGGGCCTGTGCCGTACCTTCGGCCTGCACTTCGACGCCCAGGCCGGTGTACCGCTGTGGCAGACCCTGGAAGCCTGGTTGACCCGTCAGACGCCGGGCTGGGCGCTGGCAACGCTGCAGTTGCCGGCAGTGCGCTACGTCCAGGGTCATCCAGGCTGGCACCCGCACCAGGTGGCGGCGTGACCTCGCGCCTGGTCACCTTCGCCTTGCTGACCTTGGCCGGCTGGCTGGCGGCGCAATGCGTGCTGCTGCTCAGCCGCCAGCCGCTGCCGGCCAGCGCGCCGATTCAAGCGGACGTTGCGCTGCCGGGCTTGCTGGTGGAGCACTGGCAGGCTCCCGTCGATGACGGAAGCATCCCCATCACCCGCCTGCCCCTGGCCTACCTGGGCGGGCTCAAGGCTCAGCCGCTGTCGGCCAGCGTGGTGGTGCTGCGCCACGGCCAGCAGGTGCGCACCCTCGGTCGCGGCCAGCGCCTGGCGCCGGGCATCGTGCTGCAGGACATCGATGCCGATGGCCTGATCTTCGACAACAACGGGCGGCGCGAGCGCCTGCCCTGGCCGCCACGCCCCGCCGTGACCGGTTTCAAGCGCCAAGGATGAATGATGATCGCAAGGTACTGTCTGGTCGGGCTGCTGATGCTCGGCATGTCCCTGGCCCGGGCCGAAGAGCCGGAGGTGTTCGCCGACGACGGCACGCCGCTGTACGAGGTCAACTTCGTCGACACCGAGCTCGGTGAGTTCATCAATAGCGTGTCGCGCATTACCGGCACCACCTTCATCGTCGACCCACGGGTGCAGGGCAAGGTCACCGTGCGCACGGTCGACCGGCATGACGCCGACGCCATCTACGACATCTTCCTGGCCCAGCTGCGGGCCCAGGGTTTCGCCGCCGTGGATCTGCCCAATGGCAGCGTGAAGATCGTCCCCGACCAGGCCGCGCGCCTGGAACCGGTGCCGGTGGAAAGCGCCAGCAAGAAGTCCGAGGGCAGCGATGGCGTGGCCACTCGCGTGTTCAACGTACGCAACGCCGCCAGCGAGCAGATGCTCGGCATCCTCAAGCCACTGATCGACCCGCGGGTCGGTGTGATCACCCCGTACCCGGCCGCCAACCTGCTGGTGGTCACCGACTGGCGCAGCAACCTGGAGCGTATCGACAGCCTGCTGCGCCAGCTCGACCAGGTCAGCGACGAGCCGTTGCAGGTCATCCCGCTCAAGCACGCCAGCGCCGCCGACACCGCGGGCCTGGTGACCCGCCTGCTGGCCCGCGAGCAGGGCAGCGATGCCGCCCAGGTGGTCGCCGACCCGCGCAGCAACGCCTTGCTGGTGCGCGGCAGCGCCGACAGCCGCGAGCGGGTGCGGGCCTTGCTGGCCCAGCTCGACCGGCCCGGCGACAACCTGCGCAGCAGCAATACCCAGGTCATGTACCTGCGCCACGCCAACGCCGCCGAAGTGGTCAAGGTACTGCGCGGCCTGAGCCAGGCCGGCGCTGTGCCGGCCGCCGAAGGCGAGGGCAAGGACGCGGCGCCGGTGCCGGCGGCCAGCGACTCGGGGATTCGCCTGGAGTACGAGGAGGGCACCAACGCCGTGGTGATGGTCGGCCCGGACAGCGAGCTGGCGGCCTTTCGCAGCATCGTCGAGCAGTTGGACATCCGCCGGGCGCAGGTGGTGGTCGAGGCGATCATCGCCGAGGTGTCCGACAGCAGCGCCCAGGAGCTGGGCGTGCAGTGGCTGTTCGCCGACGAGAAGTTCGGCGCCGGCATCGTCAACTTCGGCGGCAACGGGGTGAACATCGCCAGCATCGCCGGGGCCGCCAGCAGCGGCGACAACGAAAAGCTCGGCAAGCTGCTGTCGGCCACCACCGGCGCCACCGCCGGCATCGGCCATATCGGCGGTGGCTTCAATTTCGCCATGCTGGTCAACGCACTCAAGGGCAAGAGCGGCTTCAACCTGCTGTCCACGCCGACCCTGCTGACCCTGGACAACGCCGAGGCGTCGATCCTGGTCGGCCAGGAGGTGCCGTTCGTCACCGGCTCCGTCACCCAGAACAACGCCAACCCCTACCAGACCATCGAACGCAAGGAGGTGGGGGTGAAGCTGCGCATCAAGCCGCAGGTCAATATCGACAACAGCGTGCGCCTGGACATCGTCCAGGAGGTGTCGTCGATCGCCGATTCCAGCGCCGCCAGCGACGTGATCACCAACAAGCGCGAGATCAAGACCAAGGTGATGGTCGAGGACAACGGCCTGGTGATCCTCGGCGGGCTGATCAGCGACGAGCTTGCCACCAACAACCAGCGCGTGCCGCTGCTCGGCGACATTCCCTACCTGGGCCGGCTGTTCCGCTCCGACGCCAGCAAGAACACCAAGCAGAACCTGATGGTGTTCATCCGCCCGCGCATCCTGCGTGACGGCGAGAGCCTGGCCGACCTGAGCCAGCAGAAGTACCAGAGCCTTCAGCAAAACACCCCGCTCAAGCTACCGGCGCTGGCCGAGGGCCTGCCGTTGCTGCAGGTGTTCCCCTCCAGCCGCGCGCGCCTCGAAGGCGGTGACTGGTGATGCTGCCCTATCGCCTGGCGCGCCAGAGCGGCGTGGCCATGGCGCCGATCGAGGGTGGCTGGCAGCTGTGGCTGCGCGGCGACGCCGACAGCGACCAGTTGCAGGAGCTGTTGCGCGTGCATGGCTTGCCGGCCAGCCTGGAACGCCTCGACGGCGCGCAGTTCGACGAGCGCCTCGGCCAGCTCTACCAGGCCGGCGAGGCGGCGACCGAGGCGCTGATCGAAGGCATCGGCGAGCAGGTCGATCTGGACAGCCTGATGAGCGAGATGCCGCGCATCGAGGACCTGCTGGAAAGCGACGACGAAGCCCCGGTGATCCGCCTGATCAACGGCCTGTTCGGCCAGGCCTTGCGCCTGCGTGCCTCGGATATCCATATCGAGACCTTCGAGCAGAGCCTGGTGGTGCGCCTGCGCGTCGACGGCCACCTGCGCGAGGTGCTGCGCCCGCCGCGGGCGCTGTCGGCGATGCTGGTGTCGCGGATCAAGGTCATGGCCCGGTTCGATATCGCCGAGAAGCGCCAGCCCCAGGACGGTCGCATCACCCTACGCGCCGCCGGGCGCGAGGTGGATGTGCGGGTCTCGACCCTGCCCGGCATCCATGGCGAGCGGGTGGTGATGCGCGTGCTCGACAAGCAGGCCAGCCTGCTGGCGCTGGACAACCTGGGCATGCCCGCCGCCGTGCTGCGCGGCCTGCGCGGCTGCCTGGCGCGGCCCAACGGCATCGTGCTGTCCACCGGCCCCACGGGTTCGGGCAAGACCACCACGCTGTACGCCAGCCTCAACAGTTTGAACGACGGCAGCCGCAACATTCTCACTGTCGAGGATCCGGTCGAGTACGCCATCGCCGGCATCGGCCAGACCGCCATCAACCCCCGCGCCGGGCTGACCTTCGCCAGCGGCCTGCGCGCGATCCTGCGCCAGGACCCGGACGTGATCATGCTCGGCGAGATCCGCGACCAGGAAACCGCGCAGATCGCCGTGCAGGCCAGCCTCACCGGGCACCTGGTGCTGTCGACCCTGCACACCAACAGCGCCGTCGGCGCGGTGACCCGCCTGCGCGACATGGGCATCGAGCCTTTTCTGATCGCCTCGTGCCTGCGCGGCGTGCTGGCCCAGCGCCTGGTGCGGCGACTGTGCAGTTGCGCGATAGCCCATCCCCTGCAAAGCGCGGAGCGCGAACTGTGGCCGGAACTGGGTAGCCTGCGTGAGAGCTATCATCCGGTCGGCTGCGAGCATTGCCAGGGCAGTGGCTATGTCGGTCGGCTGGGGCTGTACGAATTCATCGAGCTGGATGCCGGGCTGGTCGCCTTGCTCTACGACGGCGAGAGCGAGCTGGCCATGCAGGCCTACCTGGATGGCCGCCGGCAGAGCCTGGTGGCCATGGCCAGCGACTGCCTGGCCCGTGGCGAGACCAGCCTGGCCGAAGTGCTGCGCGTGGTGCAGGGCTGAGCATGCCGACCTATCGCTACCAGGCCGTGGACATGAACGGCAAGGCGCACAAGGCCAGCGTGCAGGCCGACAGCGAGCGGCATGCGCGCCAGTTGTTGCGCGAGCAGGGCCTGTTCGCCCGGCAGTTGCAGCGCCATGACCGCGCGCAGCCCCGTCGCCAGCGGCTGACCCGCGCCCAGCTGTGCGAGCTGACCCGCCAGCTGGCGACCCTGATCGGTGCCGGCATCCCACTGGTCGATGCCCTCGCGACGCTGGAGCGGCAACTGCGCCAGCCAGCCCTGCATGCGGTGCTGGTGACCCTGCGTGGTTCCCTCGCTGAAGGCCTGGGGCTGGCCCGTAGCCTGGCACGCCAAGGCGCGCCGTTCACCGGGCTGTACTGCGCGCTGGTCGAGGCCGGCGAGCGCTCGGGACGCCTGGGCCAGGTGCTGGCGCGCCTGGCCGATCACCTGGAGCAAGTCCAGCGTCAGCGCCACAAGGCGCGCACCGCGCTGATCTATCCGGTGGTGCTGATGGGCGTGTCGCTGGCGGTGGTGATTGGCCTGATGACCTTCGTGGTGCCCAAGCTCACCGAGCAGTTCGCCCATTCCGGGCAGAGCCTGCCGCTGATTACTTCGCTGCTGATCGGCATCAGCCAGGGGCTGGTCCATGCCGGGCCGTACCTGCTGGTGCTGGCGATCGGGCTGACCGTGGCCAGCGGCTGGCTGCTGCGCAAGCCGCACTGGTGCCTGCGCCGCGACGACCTGTTGCTGCGCCTGCCGCGTGTCGGTGCGGTGTTGCAGGTGCTGGAGAGCGCGCGCCTGGCGCGCAGCCTGGCGATTCTCTGCGGCAGTGGCGTGGCCTTGCTCGAAGCCTTGCAGGTGGCCACCGAGACGGTCGGCAACCTGCGTATCCGCGCCGCCATGGCGCAGGTACGACAGCAGGTGCAGGGCGGCACCAGCCTGCACCGGGCGCTGGACGGCGCCGGCCAGTTTCCGCCGCTGCTGGTGAACATGGTCGGCAGCGGCGAGGCCAGCGGCACCCTGGCCGACATGCTCGAGCGCGTGGCCGATGACCAGGAGCGCGGCTTCGCCCGCCAGGTGGACACCGCCATGGCGCTGTTCGAACCGCTGATGATCCTGGTCATGGGCGCGGTGGTGCTGTTCATCGTGCTGGCGGTGCTGCTGCCGATCATGCAGCTCAACCAGGGATTGCAACTGTGACAAGGAGACCTCTCATGCAACGACGACGCACCCGCCAACGTGGTTTCACGCTGATGGAAATCATGGTGGTGATCTTCATCATCGGCCTGCTGATCGCCGTGGTCGCGCCCAGCGTGCTGGGCAACCAGGACAAGGCCATGAAGCAGAAGGTCATGGCCGACCTTGCGACCCTGGAGCAGGCGCTGGACATGTACCGCCTGGACAACCTGCGCTTCCCCAGCAACGAACAGGGCCTGGCGGCGCTGGCGAAGAAACCGACCCAGGAACCGCTGCCGCGCAGTTGGCGCAGCGATGGCTATATCCGTCGCCTGCCGGAGGATCCGTGGGGCACGCCGTATCAGTACCGCATGCCCGGCGAGCATGGCCGGGTCGATGTCTATTCGCTGGGCGCCGACGGTGTGCCGGGTGGTGAAGGGCTCGATGCCGACCTGGGCAACTGGGCGCTCTGAAGTGTCTGCCCGAAGTGAGTGCAACTGCGTGGGAGCGGGCTTGCCCCGCGATGGCGATGTTGGCCATGCTACCGCCATCGCGGGGCAAGCCCGCTCCCACGCTGTCGCGATCCAACAGCGTGGTTTCAGCCTGCTTGAACTGCTGGTGGTGCTGGCCATCGCCGCGCTGATGACCAGCCTGGCGGTGGCCTGGCTCGACAGCGGCAGGAGCAGCGTCGACCAGACCCTCGACCGCCTGGCCGCCGCCACCGTGGCTCAAGCCGACCTGGCGCGCCATGCCGGGCAACTGCGGGGGATACGCTGGAACGGTCAGCGGCCTGAGTTCGTGCGCCGCCAAGGTGATCAATGGCAGGTGGAATCCGTGGCCTTGGGCGATTGGCCCAAGGGCCTGCGCCCGGACTGGCCAGCCAGCCAGGCTCCCGCGCTGCTGTTCACCCCCGATGGCTGGGCCCGCCCGGGCACTGTGCGCTGGCGCTGGGCCGAGGGCGGCCGGCGTTGGGACTGGGATCGCAGCGGCCAGTTGCGCGTGAGTGTGATGCCATGAAACGCGAGCAACGCGGGTTCACCTTGCTGGAGGTAAGCGTGGCCTTGGGCATCGCCGCAGTCCTGGCGGTGATCACCAGCCAGGTCCTGCGCCAGCGCCTGGCCGTGCAGGACACCGTGCAGCAGCATCGCCTGGGCCTGCTGTGCGCCCGCGAGCTGCAGGCGCGTTTTGCGGTCGAGCAGTACTGGCCGGCGACCAACCAGAACAGCGGTGTGCTGGTCGAGGGCGGGCAGGCCTGCCATTGGCAGCTGCAGTTGCGCCGTACCGGGGTGCGCGACCTGCGCCGTGGCGAGCTGCTGCTGCATGCCGATCGCGACCAGCGCCTGCCGCTGGGGCAGTACACCGTTTTCCTGGAGCGGCCATGAAGCGGCGCCAGGCGGGCATGACCCTGATCGAACTGCTGGTGGCCCTGGCCCTCACCGCCTTGCTCGGGGTGTTGCTGTCGGCGCTGGTCAACGGTTGGCTGAAGGTGCGCGAGCGGCTCGACCAACAGGTGCGTGAAACCGGGGTGCTGGATTTCTGCCTGGCCCTGGAGCGGCGCTTCGACAGCCCGGTGCTGCGTCGCCTGTATGAACAGCGCCTGCCGCTGGCGCCGCGCTGGCTCGACTGGCAACCCGATCGCCAGCAACTGTTGTGGGTCGCCGCCGCCGCCTGGCCGCAGGCCGAAGGTGGCTCGCGCCTGCAGCGCCAGCGCCTGCGTTTCGAGCCCCGCGAGCAACGGCTGCTGCTGGAGACCTCGGCTGACCTGTATGCCGCCGCGATGCCCCAGTGGCTGGTGCGCGAGCGGTTGGAGCGGGTCAGTGCCCTGAGCATCCTCTACCACCAGTCCGGTCGCTGGCTGGCCTGGCCTTCCGATCAATCGGCGCACCCTGGGCGTGGTGTGCGCGTGGAGCTTGTGCGTGATGGAGCACCCTATGTCTGTACCTTCGTTCTGCCCTGGGGGCGATCATGAAGCTTGAATGGCGTCGCCGGGCGTCACCGCAACCCTGGCTGCTGCTGCGCCCAGGTGTGACTTGGGACTGGTTGCTGGTCGAGCGCGGCCAGGCGGTACAGGCTGGACAGGGCCAACCACCTGCCGGGCTGGGCGCACGCGTCGCCCTGATCGTGCCTGCCGAGCACTGCAGTCACTTCCAGGTGCCCGCGCCGCCCGGGCTCAAGCGCGAGGAGTGGCCTTTGCTGCTCGAAGACAGGCTGGCGCAGGCGGTGGATGAGGTCTACTGCGCTTGTGTCGGGCGTACGCCCGGCCAGTTGCGTCTGGCGGTGCTGGCGCGACGCTGGCTGGACGAGTGGCGTGCCCAATGCGATGCGTGGGCCTTGCAGGTGGAGCGCTGCTGGGTGGAATTCCAGCTGCTGCCTGAGCGAGACAATGTCTGGCGTCGTGGCGAGACGACCCTGTGTACAGGCATCGGCAGTGATGGCCGGGCACATTGGTTGGCCTGGCCTCGAATGTTGGATATCGAGCCGCCGTTGGATTGGCAGGAGCGCGCGCCGGAAACCCTGGAGGGGACCTGGCCATCGGCGCTGGCCGATCTTGACCGTGTGCCTGCCTTGTTCGAAAACCGCCGTGCCCGACCGCGCCCGCAACTGGCCGTGTCGCAGTGGCGGCTCGCTACCGCCTGCCTGGTGCTGGCCGTGGCCTGGGGTGCGATGTGGGGCGCGCAGCAATGGCGTCAGGCCAAGCTGTACCGCGAGCAGGTCTTGGCGGTGACCGCTGCGCCGGCCACCCCGCGTCAGGCCGCCCAGGCTCTCAAGCGTCTGCGTGACGAGCAGAGTGAGCGTGAGGTACGCCTGCGTCGACTCGAAGCGTTGCAGGTACAGGTGCATGAGTGGCTGAGCAGCCATCCCGGCTGGCAGCTGCGGGCGGTGCGCTTCGATGGCCAGCGTTGGCACCTTGAGCTCGAGGGCGAAGGGGACACGCCGCCCTGGTCGGCAATGGCCACGGCCCTGGGCACGCCGGTGCAGGTGGAGGAGGGTGCGCATCGCGTGGTCTTCGACCTGGGGGCGACATCGTGAGCCGGCGTCATCGGCTGTGGCTGGCCTGGGGGCTGGTGGGCGTGCTACTGGCGTTTCTGGCATTGCGCGAAGGCTTGGGCCTCTGGCGTGAGTGGGCGCAATGGCGCGGTTTGGCCGAGTCGGTGGCGGGGCTGCGCGAGGGGCCGCCGCTGAGCCTGGAGCGCTTGCGTCAGTCGGCCCAGGCCCGCCACATCGATATCGTCGAGGTACAGCCCGACGGCGCGAGCTGGCAGGTACGCGGCAAGGTCATCGAGCCTCAGGCCCTGCAGGGGTGGTTGCAGGCATTGCGCGAGGACGGCGCGCAACCGCTGCAATGGGGGCTGGTGCGCGAAGGGGATGGGTTGCGCTTCGATGTACAGGTCTTGCCATGAGTCGCCGGGCCGGTGCCTGGCTGTGCCTGGTGTTCTGCCTGACCTTGCTGGCCCAGTGGCCGGCCCGCTGGCTGGGCCTGCCGTTGCAGGGCGTCACGGGTAGCCTGTGGCAGGGGCAGGCGGCACGCCTGGGCGTGGTCGGTCCGTTGCGCTGGGACCTGAACCCTTGGCGCATGCAGGCACAGGTCTGGCTGGGGTTTCAGGGGCAGGGCTGGCAGGTGCGCTTGGGCGGTTGGCCCTGGCACTGGCAAGCCGAGATCGAGGCCCTGGGGGCATGGCCCACTGTGGCGCAGTCGCTGCGCCTGGGTGGCCAGTGGCAAGGGGTGATGCGCCTGCAGGGGGCTGGGCGTCAGTGTCGGCAGGCACAGGGGCGGGTCACGGTGAACGACCTGGCACTGGTCGAACCCTGGTCGCTGGGGCTGGGGCGAGGGACGCTCGAAATGCATTGCCAGGAAGGCTGGCGGCTGTCCGGGAAACTGCAGTTGCCGGATCAGCACCTGCTGGTGCTGGACGCCGACCTGCTTGGGCGTCGGGCGACGGCGACGGTCGAGGTACAGCCTGAAGCCGCGCTGACACCGGTGTTGCGTGGAGTGCAGTGGCTAGGGACCGAAGCGTTGACGGGGCAGCGGGACGTACGCTGGTGATCTCGGGGCCATCTCAAGGAGATTTTCTTGAGTCTGAAACTGCGATGTAAGAAAGCTCTGGTGTTTGCGGGCAGATGATCACCACCTTGTTCGTTTAAGTAAAAATACAATCTGCGTAGTCTGGCTGCTCTTGTCTGTGTCGTAGGTATGGATCATCCGGATGCGGAGTTCGTGCCTACGCCTGACCTGTCCCATCATGCAACCAAGAATATTGTTCATGCCCAGACAGTCGGACCTGCGCTTCAGTTTCCAGCCCCTGGTGGGCCGCGCCGCATTCGAAGTGGTGTCGTTCAAGCTCGAAGAAGCGCTGAGCACGCCCTTCCAGTTGCACCTGGAACTCGTCAGCCACCAGGACGACATCGATTTCGGCCAACTGCTCGACCAGCCCGTGCTCTTCACCCTCTGGCGCGGCCAGCGCCCGCTGCGCCATGTCCACGGCCTGGTCAGCCGCTTCAGCCAGGGCGACAGCGGCTTTCACCGCACCCGCTACCACGCCCTGGTCGAACCGCAGCTGGTCCGCGCCGCCCTGCGCTCGAACTGGCGCATCTTCCAGCACAAGAGCGTGCCGCAGATCCTCGAACTCATGCTCGCCCGCCAGGGCATCGTGCAGTTCGAACTGGGCACCAGCGTCGACCACCAGGTCCGTGAGTTCTGCGTCCAGGCCGGCGAGACCGACCTCGCCTTCCTCGCCCGCCTCGCCGCCGAGGAAGGCTTCGTCTACCGCTTCGAGCACAGCGAAAAGCACCACAAGCTGCTGATCAGCGACCGCCTGCTGGCCTTTGGCCTGATCGCGCGGGGCGACGACGATCAAGACCCTGCCCGCCTCATCGGCGAGCCGGCCCTCGCCCCGCACAGCGTGCTGTACCACGCCAACGGCGGCGGCGACCAACCGCGCCCGTGCCTGCGCCGCCTGCGCTACAGCGAGCAGGTACGCAGCACCCGCCAGGTGCAGCGCGACTACACCTTCACCAACCCCGCCTACCGCCAGGAGCACACCGCCGTCAGCTACGAGGTGCCGCCCGGGGCCAACGAGTACGAGCGCTTCGACTACCCCGGCCGCTACAAGCGCGACGTGGTCGGCAAACCGTTCACCGCGACCCGCCTCGCCACCCTGCGCCATGACGCGCGCATCGCCGAGGTCGAGGGCGACGACCCGCGTCTGCAGCCCGGTTTGAGCTTCACCCTGGTCGGCCACCCGCGGGCCGACCTCAATGTGCATTGGCGGGTGGCCACGATCCGCCACGAGGGTAGCCAGTTCACCAGCCTGCAGGAAGACGCCGCCGACGCCAGCCGTGGCAGCCACTACGTGCAGCACGCGCAGCTGGTGCCCGGCATGGCCGAGTGGCGCCCCGAGCCGCTGCCCAAGCCACGCATCGACGGCCCGCACATGGCCACCGTGGTCGGCCCGCCCGGCGAGGAGATCTATTGCGACCAGTGGGGTCGGGTCAAGGTCAGCTTCCCCTGGGACCGGGAAAGCCGCGACAACGAGTTCAGCTCCTGCTGGGTGCGCGTTTCCCAAGGCTGGGCCGGCGGCAGCTGGGGCGCGATGGCCATTCCACGGATCGGCCAGGACGTGGTCATCCAGTACGTCAACGCCGACCCCGACCAGCCGATGATCACCGGGCGCACCTACTGCGGCAACCAGCTGCCGCCGTACGACCTGCCCGAGCACAAGACGCGCATGACCATCAAGAGCCAGACCCACAAGGGCGATGGCTTCAACGAGTTGAGGTTCGAGGATGAGCTGGGGCGCCAGGAGGTGTTCATCCATGCCGAGCGGGACCAGAACAATGTGGTCAAGCACGATGAGACCACGCGAGTAGGGCACGATCGAAGCGAATGTGTGGGGCACGATGAACGTATCGAAGTCGGGCATGACCGCGTAGGGCAGGTGAGCAACGATGAGACGCTTGTGGTTGGGCGTGATCAGAGAAGTCAAGTTGGACAAGACAGGTTCGATGCCACGCACCGTGATCTGGAACAGATAATCAGGCGCCACTCAACGACCCATGTGGGCGGAGACCTAAATGAGAAAATTAATGGTCATCGTGAGTCCCTGACAGACGGCAACTCGCTTCACCAGGTCGGTGGACGTTATCAGCTGTCTGCAAGAGAAGCGATTGAGGTGACGTCTCCCGATATTACCATTCAGGCTGGGAGGCGCCTGTCCTTGGTTGGACCTTCGGGGCGGATTGTTATCGATGACAGTGGCATATCGATAGAGGCGACTCATATAAAAGTCAACGGCCCGTTGAATGTCCAGACAGCATCTCAAGGTGGCATTCACTGGGTTGGGGAGGGGGTTGCTCCTGCCGGTGACCTTCAGGAGTTTTTTCAGCTCATCAATGCCGAGACTGGTCAGCCTTTGGTGGACCACCCTTATGAGGTCAGGCGCAGTAATGGAAGTATTTTCCGTGCGAACTCTGACGAGCACGGCAGAACACGCGTGTTCAATTCCTGCTTTTCAGAGTTATTCGAGATTTTTCCGCTGAGTCTCGACGCTCGTAGTAAAAGAATTTCGGCCAGCTACTGGGATGATGAAGCTGATGGTATGGAGTTGGACTTCAAAGATTGAATACTCCCGGAGTCGAAGATGGAAAATAGAAATGAAGGACGCAAAGTTGCCAGCCGTCCTTGTAACTCCAGAGTTGTGACAACCACAAAGCCGACTGCGACGGGTGCTGTTGTTCCTGTAACCGACCATCCCGATCTCTGGTATCTGTGCGAGAAGGCCAACTACGCTCAGCGCTTTCCCTATGTTCGTAGTGGCGACAATCGCGCAATGTATCAGCGGCGGGTTTCGTATTGGGCGCGGTTGGATAATGAAAACTTCGAATACCGGTTTCCTTACTGTGGGGAGGTCGGCTTCAACATGGCTCATCGTCCGCCCAGCCCGGTGATGAGCCTGAAGGAGCCGTACCGCCCCAGTACGTTCCCACTGTCGAAATATTCACTCATGCGCAACAAGTTGCTTGATGGATTGTCCGCCTTGTTTCTCGAGTATGATCTGCTCGACAAGCGCGAGGTGGAAGTTATGCTGGCGCGCCAAGACCTCGAGGACGGAGAGAGAATCCACATTGATCGTCGAATTACCAGGATTCTGGAAGGTGGTCATGTCAAAGGCTTGCTGCGGATTCCGGACATCGTCCGGCTGAGAACTTTCCATGAACCTGGCGTGGCACAGTACAGTCAGGGCAATTTGCAATCTGTTATCGAGATGAAATTTCCCGGTGATGTCCTGTCGCCTGCCCAGCAGGAAGCCTATGAACTCATTGCCGGGCCAGCGGGTCTGCGAGTCATGTACACGGAAACTTGCGAGTGCGCCGACCGAGAACAATGGCGGGAATGGGTAAGGGTCAGCGAGAAAGAACCTGTCTACAAGCCTATCCAGCAGGTTACTCGCCTGGGCTCGCGAATGAGTATCGAGAAAAACAAGCTGCTCGTCGCCCGTATCGATGCGGAACATGACGCGGTCAGGCGGTTACTGGGGGTTCAGGGGCCTGAGGCCCAAGGTCCTCAGTGGGTCGGGATGACTGATAGCCACGCTGCCCAGGCAAGCAATCGAAGGTCCGTGGCAGGAATGGAAATGGTTCTGGCTGCGCCTTTCGTGGCAGTCGGATCTGTTGCCGTTGCCGCACTTGCTGCTCCTGGCAGCGCGTTGTCTTCTGGCTCCACGGTTGCTCAAAGTGCAGGTCAGACGGTCACGTTCCGAGCAGTCCTAGAAGCGGCGCGCAAGTGGGTCCCTGCTTCGGTTGGGGGAGCAGCACCTGCAATGGCGAGCGAGGCGCCCGATAGGGCGAAGAGCAGTACCGTTCGCGAGCGGAACTGGAGCGAGTACGAGCTTCCCTCTTTGCAGAAAACCTATGTGCTTTGGGAAAACGCGGCGGTAAATGTTTATGAGTGATGATGAGTTTTTCGAGGGTTTTGCAAGAAGTCGCAATGACTTTTTATATGTCGATGATCGAGATGAAAGCAAAGTGGTAATAGATGTTGGTATTACCGCGGCTTTTCATGTCATGGGGGCTTACACGTCAGCCGGTCGTCAGCGTATTGCCGACGCCGTGCAAATATACTGCCGTTATCATGGTGAAAAATTGAAGTGGGGCTACACAGGGGCGGATGACCTGCAGGAGCATGACTACTCGCCAGCGAGCGCGATGGCGACGCTTGCCTATTTGAGGAAAGACGGGTTTGCAGAACCTCTGGCATTCCGCTGGGCTTGCGAAACGGGTTACGGGCAGGTCGCAAGTTACATGATCGATGGTTACTCACCTGCCGGCTGGGTCGAGGATATTCATGGCACCTTCACGACTATTCGGTTCTATCTGCCTATCGACGAGATCCTCGAAGGGCGTAAGTCTCGTTTCGAGTCATTGCTCAAGGAAATGCTCGAAGTACTCGCTCCCTCACATGCCGCGGCGGGTTTAGGCATACAGCACACCTATCAGTGGGAAGACTTCCAGCATATCGAGTACCAGATCGCCATGGCCTATCAAGGGCTGGATGTGGTTCGTCCGCGCGGCAATCCAAGCTGGCGCTCGGGCTACAGCAACCTCAACTGGTACACCTATATCAATAGCCAATGGATGGGCACACTGGGCACCCAGGACACCCTTCTGGCAACTCTGGATGACGTAAGGGTGGACATACAGTCGCTGGCAGATGGCATGCTGTTTCGCGCTGGTGACTGGCCTGTGTTGTGGAAAGTAGGCGTCGATCAACGGCCAGCGTTGTATGTGAGAGTCAATGAGGCAATCAAGACGTTGCGAGTAACCGATGCAGGGGCATTTCACTATGGGTCGATTGCCGGAGAGCCACGCATGAACCCGCTCGTCAGCAATGCCTGGATCAGGCGATTCGACCTGCCGGCTGGAATGGAGCTGCCGAGGACGCCCGTGCCGTATAGGCGTATATCGAAGGCGGAGCTGGAGCGCGCCGCAAGCAACAAGAAAATACTCGATGATTTTGTGGCATCCACGCCCCGCCACGACTGAGTCTCAGGGCCGAATCTCGATCAGCGTGCCGTCCTTGACCATGCTCCACACTTCCTGCATGTCGTCGTTGCGCATGGCGATGCAGCCCTCGGTCCAGTCGAGGGTGTGGAAATACCACTCCGGGTAATCCTCGTTGATCGGTGTGCCATGGATCATGATCATGCTGCCGGGCGCCACGCCTTCACGCCGGGCCTTGGCCGCGTCGCTGATATTGGGGTAGGAGATGTGCATGGACAGGTTGAAGCGGTCGCTGGTCTTGCGCCAATCCAGCCAGTACAGGCCCTCGGGCGTTTTCTTGTCGCCCTCGCGCTCCTTGGCGCCCTTGGGCTGCTTGCCCAGGGAGATACGGTAGGTCTTGAGCGGTTCGCCTCGGCTGATCAGCTGCAGGCGGCGCTCGGACTTGATCACCAGCACCTTGTCGATCATGCGCTCCTGCTGGGGCGTGCCGAGGGCTGGCTGGACCGGCGACGGGGTGGCCGACGGGGTCTGGCGGATGATGGTCTCGGTGAAGGCCGCTTGCGACACCGAGACGACACTGAGGCAGAAGAGGGCAAGCAGCCAGCGCATGAAACCTATCCCTGAAAACTTTAGGTGGTGGACGACGAGACGTTCATCGGCGGCAGGTATTCATGGCCTATCGGGTAGTGCTGCCTGATGCGGTCGCGATAATAGCATTCTAGTGTGCGTGTGACGGTGCGGAAAGCCAGCTCACTCCAAGGAATTTCGTGCTCCTCGAACAGCCGCACTTCCAGGCTCTCGACGCCGACGGCGAAGTCCAGGTCGGCGAGCTCGGCGCGAAAGAACACATGCACCTGGTTGATGTGCGGCAGGTCGAACAGCTGGTAGAGCGTGGTTTCGCCGACCCGGGCGCAGGCTTCCTCGACGGTTTCGCGACGGGCGGCCTGGTCGAGGGTCTCGCCGTTCTCCATGAAGCCGGCGGGCAGGGTCCAGAAACCGCGGCGCGGCTCGATGGCGCGGCGACACAGCAGCACCTGGCTGCCCCAGGTGGGCAACACGCCGGCGACGATATTGGGGTTCTGGTAGTGAATGGTATGGCAATGCTCGCACACGTAGCGCAGGCGGCTGTCGCCTTCGGGAATTCGCTGGGTGACCGGTTGGCCGCACGCGCTGCAGAATTTCATGCTTTATTCATTCCTGTGGGGTCGGGCTATCTTGGCGCGCTCGACCCGTCCACCGCAAGCGGCCTACGGGCGGGGCTTGGGTGCCTCGCGGCTTTGGTGCATCATGCGGGGCAGGCCTTGGAATCGAGAGTGCGTAATGCTGGACGAGCTTCTTCGCCGAATGAGCAACCACACCCCGGCATCGCTGGAGGTGGACCGCCGCTTTCCCGAGGCGGCGGTGCTGCTGCCCATCACCCGCAGCGACGAGCCGGAGCTGGTCTTGACGCTACGGGCCAAGGGCCTGTCCACCCACGGTGGAGAAGTGGCATTCCCTGGTGGTCGACGCGATCCGGAAGACCCTGACCTGGTGTTCACCGCCCTGCGTGAAGCGGAAGAGGAAATCGGCCTGCCGCCCGGCCTGGTGGAGGTGCTTGGACCGCTCAGTCCACTGGTCTCGCTGCACGGCCTGAAGGTGGTGCCATTCGTCGGCTTGATTCCCGATTATGTCGAGT
Source organism: Pseudomonas sp. microsymbiont 2 (assembly GCF_054788395.1). Lineage (NCBI taxonomy): Bacteria > Pseudomonadati > Pseudomonadota > Gammaproteobacteria > Pseudomonadales > Pseudomonadaceae > Pseudomonas > Pseudomonas sp. microsymbiont 2. The sequence continues at coordinate 4,598,490 of NZ_CM139112.1, read as the reverse complement.
ACCGCGCCAACGACGCGGAAATCGCCGCCGTGTTCAGCGTGCCGCTGGCGTTTTTCCGCCAGGACCCGCGCGACCATACCCACCGTATCGACTATCAGGGCCGCAGTTGGTACGTGCCCAGTTATCGCTATGGCGACTACAAGATCTGGGGCTTGTCGGCGATCATGATCGTCGAGCTGGTCAACCTGCTGTTCGATGCCGGCATCAGCCTGCACCAGCCACCCGAGCGTTTCATCCAGAACTGAGCGGGGCTCACCCCGCCATCGACGCAACCGTGAGGAGCGATACATGAAATACCGCCTGGGCGACCTGCGGGTCGAGACCCATCCCGAGAGCTGGACCGCGCCCAACGCCACCCTGATCGGCAGGGTGCGTCTGCAGGCGCGTGCCAGCGTGTGGTTCGGCGCGGTGCTGCGCGGCGACAACGAGCTGATCGACATCGGCGAGGACAGCAACGTCCAGGATGGCACGGTGATGCACACCGACATGGGCTCGCCGCTGACCATCGGCAAGGGCGTGACCATCGGCCACAACGCCATGCTGCATGGCTGCACGGTGGGCGACTACAGCCTGATCGGCATCAACGCGGTGATCCTCAACGGCGCGCGCATCGGCAGGCACTGCATCATCGGCGCCAATGCGCTGATCCCCGAAGGCAAGGAGATCCCCGACGGTTCGCTGGTGATGGGCTCGCCAGGCAAGGTGGTGCGCGAGCTCAGCGAGCAACAGATGCGCATGCTCGAGGCCAGTGCCGCGCACTATGTGGAAAACGCCAGGCGTTACGCGCGCGAGTTGGTGATCGATGAAGACTGACGAACGGCCGGTGGCCTCGCCCTGTGTCAGCGTCTGCGCGCTGGACGAGCAGGACATCTGCACGGGCTGCCAGCGCACGGTGGACGAGATCAGCCGCTGGGGGCGGATGGACAACGCCGAGCGCCGTGCCGTGCTTGCGCTTTGCCATGCGCGGGCGGTGGCGGCGGGGCTGATCATCGGGCTGTAGGCCTCTTCGCGGGCAAACCCGCTCCCACAGGATCCTCGCTGTCTCTGGCTGTGGGAGCGGGTTTACCCGCGAAGAAGCTGGCGCTAATCTGTGCGGCTTGCCCACCAAACACACAGACCATGTTCTATCTCATCGCCTACATCAGCAGCGTGGTGCTGATCAACTACGCCTTTTCCAGCGCACCGCACCTGGACGTGATCTGGTCCGCCTGGGGCGGACTGGTGTTCATCCTGCGCGACATGGTGCAGACCCGCTACGGCCATGGCGCGTTGCTGGCCATGCTGGTGGCGTTGGTGCTGTCCTACGTGACCTCGGAGCCGGCCATCGCTTTGGCCAGCGCCACCGCGTTCTTCGTCTCCGAACTGATCGACTGGCTGGTGTTCAGCGTCACCCGCCGGCCCCTGCGCGACCGCCTGTGGCTGAGCTCAGCGCTGAGCATTCCGGTGGATACCTTCATCTTCTTCGGCATGATCGGCGCGCTGACCCCGGCGGTGATCGGCACGGCGCTGGCCTCGAAATTCGCCGGGGTCACGGCGGTCTGGTTGATCATGGCCTGGCGGGCACGGCGCGCAGTAGCCACATCCTGATGTAGAATACCGGTCCATTTTTCAGCGGGCGGCAGCCAGCGTGGCGCGGCCCCGGACGCCTTCGAGGACCTGAAATGACCCGTATCGGAACCCCATTGTCGCCCACCGCGACCCGTGTACTGTTGTGCGGCTGCGGCGAGCTGGGCAAGGAAGTGGTGATCGAGCTGCAGCGCCTGGGCGTCGAGGTGATTGCCGTGGACCGCTACGCCAATGCGCCAGCCATGCAGGTCGCGCACCGCAGCCACGTGATCAACATGCTCGACGGCGTCGCCCTGCGCGCGGTGATCGAAGCGGAGAAGCCGCACTACATCGTGCCCGAAATCGAGGCCATCGCCACCGCCACCCTGGTGGAGCTGGAGAACGAGGGTTTCAATGTGGTGCCCACGGCCCGCGCCACCCAGCTGACCATGAACCGCGAAGGCATCCGCCGCCTGGCCGCCGAGGAGCTGGACCTGCCGACCTCGCCGTACCACTTCGCCGATACCTTCGAGGATTACAGCAAAGCGGTCGCGGACCTGGGTTACCCGTGCGTGGTCAAGCCGGTGATGAGTTCCTCGGGCAAGGGCCAGAGCCTGCTGCGCAGCGCCGACGACCTGCAGAAGGCCTGGGACTATGCCCAGGAGGGTGGCCGCGCCGGCAAGGGTCGGGTGATCATCGAGGGTTTCATCGACTTCGAGTACGAGATCACTTTGCTGACCGTGCGCCATGTCGGTGGTACCACCTTCCTCGAGCCGGTCGGGCACCGCCAGGAGAAGGGCGATTACCAGGAGTCCTGGCAGCCCCAGGCGATGAGCCCGAAGGCGCTGGCCGAGTCGCAGCGCGTGGCGCAGGCGGTCACCGATGCGCTGGGTGGCCGTGGCCTGTTCGGCGTGGAGTTGTTCGTCAAGGGCGACCAGGTGTGGTTCAGCGAGGTCTCGCCGCGTCCGCACGACACCGGTCTGGTGACCCTGATTTCCCAGGACCTGTCGCAGTTCGCCCTGCATGCCCGGGCCATTCTCGGCCTGCCGATCCCGGTGGTGCGCCAGTTCGGCCCGTCGGCCTCGGCGGTGATCCTGCCGCAAGGCCAGTCGCAGCAGACCAGCTTCGCCAACCTCGGCGCCGCCCTGAGCGAACCGGATACCGCCATTCGCCTGTTCGGCAAGCCGGAGATCAACGGCACCCGCCGCATGGGCGTGTGCCTGGCGCGCGACGAGTCGGTCGAGGCCGCCCGGGCCAAGGCTACTCGTGCTTCGCAGGCGGTCAAGGTCGAGTTCTGATCTGAGATTGCTGGGGGCGCCTTGCGCCCCTTTCGCGACACAAGGCCGCTCCTACAGGGATCGCATAACCCCTGTAGGGGCGGCCTTGCCGAGACGTCGGACCGGTCGGAAAGGGCTGCAAAGCAGCCCAAGGGTTCAAAGCTCTGTATTACGGGTTTCTTTGAGACACAACACGGCAATCAGACTGATCACCGCCGCCACCGACACATATCCCCCCACCCAGCTCAATCCCCCCATGCTCACCAGCTTCTGGGCAAAGAACGGTGCCGCCGAGGCGCCGACGATGCCGCCCAGGTTGTAGGCAGCCGAGGCGCCGGTATAGCGCACATGGGTCGGGAACAGCTCCGGCAGCAGCGCGCCCATCGGCGCGAAGGTCACCCCCATCAGGAACAGCTCGATGGCCAGGAACAGCGCCACGCCCGTGGTCGAGCCCGAGGTCAGCAGCGGTTCCATGGTGAAGCCCGAGGCGATCGCCAGCAGGCCGCCGACCACCAGCACCGGCTTGCGCCCGTAGCGGTCGCTGAGCCAGGCCGACAGCGGCGTGGCCAGGGCCATGAAGACCACGGCGAAGCACAGCAGGCCGAGGAAGGTCTCGCGGCTGTAGCCCAGGGTGGTCACGCCATAGCTGAGCGAGAACACCGTGGAGATATAGAACAGCGCGTAGCACACCACCATGGCCGCGGCCCCCAGCAAGGTGGGCAGCCAGTACCGGGCGAACAGATCGACCACCGGCATCTTCACCCGCTCGTGGCGGGCGACCGCCTTGGCGAACACCGGGCTCTCCTCCAGTTTCAGGCGCACATACAGGCCAACCAGCACCAGGGCGGCACTGAGCAGGAACGGAATGCGCCAGCCCCATTCACGGAACTGCTCATCGCTGAGCACCAGGGCCAGGGTGAGGAACAGGCCGTTGGCGGCGAGGAAGCCGATCGACGGGCCAAGTTGCGGGAACATGCCGAACCAGGCGCGCTTGCCCTCGGGTGCGTTCTCGGTGGCCAACAGTGCCGCGCCACCCCATTCGCCACCCAGCCCCAGGCCCTGGCCGAAGCGCAGCACGCAGAGGATGATCGGCGCCCATACGCCGATGCTGTCGTAGCCGGGCAGCACACCGATCAGTGTGGTGGAGACACCCATCAGCAGCAGTGAGGCGACCAGGGTCGATTTGCGCCCGATACGGTCGCCGAAGTGGCCGAACAGCGCCGAGCCCAGCGGTCGGGCGAGAAAGGCGATGCCGAAGGTGAGGAACGCCGCGAGCATCTGCGCGGTGCCCGATCCGGAGGGAAAGAACACCGGGCCGATCACCAGCGCGGCGGCGGTGGCGTAGACGTAGAAATCGTAGAACTCGATGGCGGTGCCGATGAAGCTGGCGGTGGCCACCCGGGCCGGAGAATTGACCGGGGTCGCCGAGGCAGGTTCGGCGTAGGTGCTGCTGGTAGTCATGCGAAGGTCCCTGACAGTCATGCTCCATGGGGCACGGCCCATGTGACGGGCACACGGGAGCCGGAGCGTATTGTTGTTGGTCGCCCGACTGACGATAGCCCAAGGGATAGGGGAGGAACGGGTGCTGTTCAGGGTGTCGAAGCAGGACCGCGGGGCATGTCGGTGGTGCGGACTGGCCGTGGGGCGCCGGGTGCGGGTAGCAGGCGGACGGCAGGGCTGGGTAAGCGTGGACCGAGTATAGCTATCGAGTCACGGTCCAGACCAGTACCTTGCTGGCGCAGTTGTCCTCGGTCTCGAGGATCTCCAGGCGGTAACGGCCGATTTTCAGGCACACCGCGCTTGCCGGGATGCTTTCCAGGGCTTCGGTGACCAGGCCGTTGAGGGTTTTCGGCCCGCCGTCGCAGGGCAGGTGCCAGCCGAGCGTGCGATTGATCTCGCGCAGCGATGCGGTGCCTTCGATGACGAAGCGTCCATCGGGCTGAGGGTGGACATGGGGGTTGTCGAGGCTGTGCTCGTCCTCGAACTCGCCGACGATCTCTTCGAGAATGTCTTCCAGGGTGACGATGCCCAGCACTTCGCCGTACTCGTCCACCACCACGCCCATGCGCCGCTGCTGCTTGTGGAAGTTCAGCAACTGCATCTGCAGCGGGGTGCTCTCGGGGACGAAGTAGGGCTCGTAGCAGGCCGCCCGGAGCTTCTCCAGGGTCAGCTCGGCCCGCGGCAGCAGGTGGCTGATCAGTTTGGTGTTGAGCACCGCTTCGACCTGGTTGATGTCGTTGTGGTAGACCGGCAGGCGTGTGTGGCGGCTGACGATCAACTGCTCGATGATGCGTTCGATGGGGTCGTCGAGATTGACGCCGTCGACCTCGTTGCGCGGTACCAGGATGTCGTTGACGGTGATCTTGTCCAGCGCCTGCAGGCCATCCAGCAGGCCGGGGCGTGGCATATCGCCGGTGGCATCTTCATCGGCTTCGTCATCTTGCTGCGGATGCAGGGCCACGGCGCTCGGCTGCACGCGGAACGGGCGCAGGATCAGCCGGGCGCAACCATCGAGCAGGCAAGCTGGCGGCTGCAGCAGCGCCAGTGGCAGTCTCAGCAGGTTACCGCCCAGGCTCAGGAAGGACTGCGGGTTGCGTCGGGCCAGGCGGCGCGGCAGGTACTCGGCGAGCACCAGCAGGCCAAGGGCGGCGCCAAGGCCGGCCAACCAGAAGCCATGCTCGCCGCTGTAGCGCTGGCCGATCAGGCAGGCCAGGCCCAGTACCAGCAGCTTGCCGAGGCTGGCGCCGAGCACCAGGCCCTGGGCGGGCAGGGCGGGGTCCGCCTGGCCGTTGAGCTGCTGGCGGGCGGCATCCACCGCGGTAAACAGTGCCGACCACAGCAGGGCCAGTGCGATGATGCCGAGCAATGGGGCGTACGGCAGGGTGTCCATGGGCGGCCGTCAGATGTGCAGGATGAATTCGCGGACCAGCTTGCTGCCGAAGTAGGCCAGCATCAGCAGGCAGAAGCCGGCCAGGGTCCAGCGGATCGCCTTGTGGCCGCGCCAGCCCAGGCGGGTACGGCCCCACAGCAGCACGCTGAACACGATCCAGGCCACGCAGGCCAGCAGCGTCTTGTGCACCAGGTGCTGGGCGAACAGGTTGTCGAGGAACAGCCAGCCGGAAACCAGCGACAGCGACAGCAGCACCCAGCCCGCCCACAGGAAACCGAACAACAGGCTTTCCATGGTCTGCAACGGCGGGAAGTTGCGGATCAACCCGGACGGGTGCTTGTGCTTGAGCTGGTGGTCCTGGAGCAACAGCAGCAGAGCCTGGAACACGGCGATGGTGAACAGGCCATAGGCCAGGATCGACAGCAGGATATGCGCGAGGATGCCCGGTTCTTCGTTGATCAGCGGTGCCGTGCCGGGTGGCGCGAACTGGGCCAGCAGCGCGGTCACCGCGCCGAGCGGGAACAGCAGCACCAGCAGGTTTTCCACCGGGATGCTCAGGCAGGCCAGGAGCGTGAGACCGATCACTGCCGCGGCGATCAGGCTGGCGGCGCTGAAGAAGTCCAGGCTCAGGCCCAGCGGGGTGATCAGCTGGAAGAACAGGGCGCCACCCTGGGCGGCGACCGCCAGGGTGCCGAGCAGGCCAAGCAGCCGTTTGTCGGCGCGGGCGCCACGGGCCAGGCCGGTGGCCTGATAGACGGTCGCGGCCAGATAAAGGAAGGCGGCGATCAGATTGGGGATGAGGCTGGGTGAAGAGAACATAAGTCCTGGCAGGCAAGCCCTAAAGGGACGGAGTTTGGCATAGATCGCGGTGGGCAAGGAAGACCAGGAAGCCTTGCTCCGGTGCCTGGCGGGCGACTTGTGCCCCATATGCCGGCCTCTTCGCGGGTAAACCCGCTCCTACAGGGGCATACGCGATCTTTGTGGGAGCGGGTTTACCCGCGAATCAGGCCGGCATGGCCACCGAATATCCAGCGGTCCGGCGCCAAGGTGTGCGCCACCGTCGCTCTCAGCTATAATCGCCGCCTTGCTCTGCCCGGCGCGTGTACATATTCACCTGGGCACCTGAAAAACCTCGGCTTCACTGGGCCTGAAAGGATCACCATGTTCGAAAACCTGACCGACCGCCTGTCACAGACGCTGCGCCATGTCACCGGCAAGGCCAAGCTGACCGAAGACAACATCAAGGACACGCTGCGCGAAGTGCGCATGGCCCTGCTCGAGGCCGACGTCGCCCTGCCGGTGGTCAAGGATTTCGTCAACAGCATCAAGGAGCGCGCGGTCGGCACCGAGGTGTCACGCAGCCTGACCCCGGGCCAGGCCTTCGTGAAGATCGTCCAGGCCGAGCTGGAAAGCCTGATGGGGGCGGCCAACGAAGAGCTGACGCTCAACGCCGCTCCGCCTGCAGTCGTGCTGATGGCCGGTCTGCAGGGCGCCGGTAAGACCACCACCGCCGGCAAGCTGGCGCGCCACCTGAAAGAGCGCAAGAAGAAGAGCGTGATGGTGGTGTCGGCCGACGTCTACCGTCCGGCGGCAATCAAGCAGCTCGAAACCCTGGCCAATGACATCGGCGTGACCTTCTTCCCGTCGGACATCAGCCAGAAGCCGGTGGCCATTGCCGAGGCGGCGATCCGCGAAGCCAAGCTCAAGTTCATCGACGTGGTGATCGTCGACACCGCTGGCCGCCTGCATGTCGACGCCGACATGATGGACGAGATCAAGGCCCTGCACGCTGCGGTCAAACCGATCGAAACGTTGTTCGTGGTCGACGCCATGACCGGCCAGGACGCCGCCAACACCGCCAAGGCCTTCGGCGACGCCCTGCCGCTGACCGGCGTGGTGCTGACCAAGGTCGACGGCGACGCCCGTGGCGGTGCCGCGCTGTCGGTGCGCGCGATCACCGGCAAGCCGATCAAGTTCATCGGCATGGGCGAGAAGACCGAAGCCCTGGAGCCGTTCCACCCGGACCGTATCGCTTCGCGCATCCTCGGCATGGGCGACGTGCTCAGCCTGATCGAGCAGGCCGAGCAGAACATCGACAAGGCCAAGGCCGACAAACTGGCCAAGAAGCTGAAGAAGGGCAAGGGCTTCGACCTCGAGGACTTCCGCGACCAGCTGCAGCAGATGAAGAACATGGGTGGCCTCGGCGGCCTGATGGACAAGCTGCCCAGCATCGGTGGCGTGAACCTGTCGCAGATGGGCAATGCCCAGGGCGCTGCCGAGAAGCAGTTCAAGCAGATGGAGGCGATCATCAACTCCATGACCCCGGCCGAGCGCCGCGACCCCGACCTGATCAGCGGCTCTCGCAAGCGCCGTATCGCCCTGGGTTCCGGCACCCAGGTGCAGGACATCGGCCGCTTGATCAAACAGCACAAGCAGATGCAGAAGATGATGAAGAAATTCTCCGCCAAGGGCGGCATGGCCAAGATGATGCGTGGCCTTGGCGGGATGCTGCCGGGTGGCGGCATGCCGAAACTGTAAGGAATCCGGTGGGTTTCCTTATAAGAGGAAGCCCGCCAGAACCCCGCTACGGCGGGATCATGGCCGCCGCGAGGTGGCCCAAACCGGCGAAACTGAGCGGCAGGCCCTGGCTTTGCCGAAAAAGGCATTTGCAAATGTCCGTGTATTCCCCGAGAATATGCGGCCTTTTGGGCACCCGTGTGCCCATTGGGCATTCAGTTTTGCAGCACCGACTATAGGAACGATGTTCACATGGTAACCATTCGTCTGGCCCGTGGCGGCTCGAAAAAGCGCCCATTCTACCACCTGACCGTGACCAACTCGCGTAACGCCCGTGACGGCCGTTTCGTTGAGCGCGTTGGCTTCTTCAACCCGATCGCATCGGGCGCCGAAGTCAAGCTGTCGGTCAACCAAGAGCGCGTCACCTACTGGCTGAGCCAGGGCGCACAGCCGTCTGAGCGTGTTGCTCAGCTGCTGAAGGAAGCTGCCAAGGCTGCAGCCTGAGCAGTATGAACGCGACGCCAGAAAAGGCTGACGACCTCATCGTCGTTGGCAAGATTTTTTCGGTTCACGGCGTTCGCGGCGAGGTGAAGGTGTATTCCTTTACCGATCCGATTGAAAACCTGTTGGATTATCCGCGCTGGACGCTCAGGCACGAAGGCAAGGTAAAGCAGGTCGAGCTGGTCAACGGTCGTGGCTCCCAGAAGGGCCTGGTCGTGAAACTCAAAGGCCTCGATGATCGTGATGAAGCCCGTCTTCTGAGCGGTTACGAAATCTGCATCCCGCGGAGCCTTTTGCCCAACCTGGCAGCCGACGAGTACTACTGGTACCAGTTGGTGGGCCTGAAGGTCATCAATCAGGACGAACAGCTGTTCGGCAAGATCGATCACCTGTTGGAGACCGGCGCGAACGATGTAATGGTGGTCAAGCCCTGCGCAGGCAGCCTGGATGATCGCGAGCGTCTGTTGCCCTATACCGGGCAGTGCGTGCTGGCAATCGACCTGGAAGCAGGCGTGATGCGGGTTGAGTGGGACGCGGATTTCTAAACGATGGGTAACCTTCGCGTAGACGTCATTACGTTGTTCCCCGAGATGTTCTCGGCCATCACGGAGTACGGCATTACCAGCCGCGCGGTGAAACAGGGGTTGCTGCAAGTGACCTGCTGGAACCCGCGGGACTACACCACAGATCGCCACCACACCGTGGACGATCGGCCGTTTGGCGGTGGTCCGGGCATGGTGATGAAGATCAAGCCTCTGGAAGACGCCCTGGTTAGCGCCAGGCAGGCAACCGGAGCATCGGCAAAGGTGATCTACCTTTCGCCACAAGGCCGCAAGCTGACCCAGCAGGCGGTCAAAGGCCTGGCCGAACAGGAATCGTTGATCCTGATCGCCGGTCGTTATGAAGGCATCGACGAGCGCTTTATCGAGGCTCATGTCGATGAGGAGTGGTCGATTGGCGACTATGTGCTTTCCGGTGGCGAGCTGCCGGCCATGGTACTGATCGATGCGGTTACACGGCTGCTGCCCGGAGCTTTAGGGCATGTGGACTCGGCGGAGGAAGACTCTTTCACCGACGGTCTGCTGGATTGCCCGCACTACACCCGACCTGAGGTGTATGCGGATCAGCGTGTTCCCGACGTGTTGCTAAGTGGCAACCATGCACATATCCGGCGTTGGCGGATGAAGCAGTCCCTTGGTAGGACCTTCGAACGACGCGCCGATCTTCTGGAAAGTCGCTCGCTTTCTGGAGAAGAGAAGAAGCTGCTCGAGGAATACATCCGCGAGCGGGACGATAGTTAAACGTATCGATGGTGGATCGAGTATCCATCTTAGGAGCACAGCATGACCAACAAGATCATCCAGCAGCTCGAAGCCGAGCAGATGAGCAAAGAGATCCCGACCTTCGCGCCAGGCGACACCGTTGTCGTCCAGGTTAAAGTGAAGGAAGGCGACCGCTCGCGTCTGCAGGCGTTCGAAGGCGTTGTTATCGCCAAGCGTAACCGCGGTCTGAACAGCGCCTTCACCGTGCGCAAGATCTCCAGCGGCGTTGGCGTAGAGCGTACCTTCCAGACCTACAGCCCGCAGATCGACAGCCTGGCCGTGAAACGTCGTGGTGACGTGCGTAAAGCCAAGCTGTACTACCTGCGCGACCTGTCCGGCAAAGCCGCTCGCATCAAGGAAAAACTGTCCTGAGTACAGTTTGCCTGGCGGCCTAGGCCGCCTTGCGAGAAAAAAGCAGCCTTCGGGCTGCTTTTTTGCATTTTGCGATTTGTGTTGGCTGCTTCGCGGGTAAACCCGCTCCCACAGGTTCATCGCCCTCTGTGGGAGCGGGTTTACCCGCGAAGCAGGCGACCTTGCTTTCAGACTTTGCGATGTGAATCCTATGACGACGTCCCGAGACCAGGAAATCCAGCGCCGCACCGAGTTGTCGGTGACCCGCGTGACCAAGGCGGTGTTCCCCAACACCACCAACCACCACAACACCTTGTTCGGCGGCACCGCCCTGGCGTGGATGGACGAAGTGTCGTTCATCGCCGCCACCCGCTTCTGCCGTCTGCCACTGGTGACGGTGTCCACCGACCGTATCGATTTCAAGCACCCGATCCCGGCTGGTTCGATCGTCGAGCTGGTGGGCACGGTGATCAAGGTCGGCAACACCAGCCTGCAGGTGCAGGTGGATGTGTTCGTCGAGAACATGTACCTCGATGGCCGCGAGCGGGCGATCCATGGCGTGTTCAGCTTCGTCGCCATCGACGAGGACAAGCGCCCGGTGCCGGTGCTGTCGTTGGCTTGATTGCCTCAGGTGGATTTGGCGCAACCTTTGTAGAAGGTCGCCCCGCCCTTCGGACTTTGCTGTCGCGCAGGGAGCTGTACCTCTGTGGGAGCGGGCTTGCCCGCGAAGCAGGCGCCGCGGTATGTGGCACCGGCTTTGCCGGTGTTCGCGGCGGTACGGCGGTCCGACAGGCCCCCTCCCACAGGGTCAAGGTGGATCAATGCGCCACAGGCTGTTCGGTCAGCTCCGGCTCCACCAGCGCCACCAGTGTCCACCCAGGCTGCGGCTTGAGCGGGTTGTCCGGGCTGGCCACATGCACCCAGCCTTGCCCATCCCGGGCGAACAGCAGCGTGGCCCGGGGGCCATGCAGCTGCTGGTAGTCGCCCCAGTCGAAGGCCTCGGTCAGCGTGGTGCTGTACAGCTCGGCACCCTGGTGCAGCAGCTTGGCCAACTGCCCATAGGTCATCGGGCTCGACCCAAGCAATTGCCCGCGATGCTCCTCGCTGGCACGGTGCTTGTCGCTGCGCTGTTTTTCCAGGCCGCTGGCCAGCACGAACAGCCGGGCCTGGCCGAAATCATGGCGAAAGCGCGCGCAGGCCAGGGCATTGAGCTCTCCCGCCGGCGACAGGCCGAGCAGGTGGCCCAGGCCGACCAGGTCGAGGTGAGCGTCGGCGTGCTGCGAGGCGGGGTTGCCAAAGTAGGTCGGCAAGTTTTCCATGCGCGCGGCGCGGATGTTCTCCCAGCTCGAGTCGGTCAGCAGTACCCGGCAGCCCAGTTGTTGCAGGGCTTTGGCGATTGCGCGGGCGGGCGGGTTGGCGCCGACGATGAGGAAGCCGCTCGGCGCCGGCTCCGCCACCTTGAGCAGGCGCGCCAGGGGCCTGGCCGTGGCGCTCTGCAGCACCACGGTGCCGATGATCACGGCGAAGGTCAGCGGCACCAGCAGCAGGGCGCCCTCATGGCCAGCCTCATCGAGACGAATGGCGAAGATGGCCGAGACGGCGGCGGCCACGATGCCTCGTGGGGCGATCCAGGCCAGTAACGCCCGTTCCCGCCAGTTCAGCGTCGAGCCCAGGGTCGCCAGCCAGACGTTCAGTGGCCGCGCCAGCAATTGGATCACCAGCAGCAGCGCCAGCACCGCCGGGCCCAGCGCCAGCAGCGCATCCAGGTCGAGTCGAGCGGCCAGGAGGATGAACAGGCCGGAGATCAGCAGCACGCTGAGGTTCTCCTTGAAGTGCAGGATCTGCCGTACATCCACGCCGGGCATGTTGGCCAGCCACATGCCCATGACCGTGACCGCCAGCAGGCCCGACTCGTGGACGATCTGGTTGGCGGCGATGAAGATGCCCAGCACCGCTGCCAGCGAGGCCAGGTTGTGCAGGTATTCCGGCAGCCACTGCTCGCGCATGACCTGTCCCAATAGCCAGCCGCCGGCGACGCCGAGCGCGCTGCCGCAGAAAATCACCCCGGCGAAGGTCGCCAGGCTCTGGCTCAGCCCGTTGCCAGCGACGTTGGCGATGATGAAGCTGTACACCACCACCGCCAGTAGCGCGCCGATCGGGTCGATGACGATGCCTTCCCAACGCAGGATGTTGGCGATGGCCGCCTTGGGTCGCACCACGCGCAGCATGGGCACGATCACCGTGGGACCGGTGACCAGGGTCAGGGTGCCGAACAGGATCGCCAGGGGCCAGTCGAAACCCAGCAACCAGTGGGTGGCCAGGGCGATCACCAGCCAGGTACTCAGCGCGCCGATGGTCACCAGGCGATGCACCACGCTGCCGATCTCGCGCCATTGCGACAGGTGCAGGGTGAGGCTGCCTTCGAACAGGATCAGCGCCACGGCCAGTGATACCAGTGGCATCAGCAGCGGGCCGAACAGCGCCTGGGGCTGCAGCCAGCCGAGCACCGGTCCTGCGAGAATGCCGCACAGCAGCAGGAACAGGATCGCCGGCAGCTTCAGACGCCAGGCCAGCCATTGGCACAGCAACGCGGCGGCGCCGATACCCCCGACACTCAAAAGAATCTGCTGTTCGTTCATGCGCTCTCCCTCTGCATGCGTCGATATGAAAGACTAAGCGCCATTTCGCCGTTTGCCACCGAGTTTTCATGCCTGCACTGGACCACCCACTGATCGACCAGTTCCTCGATGCCCTCTGGCTGGAGAAGGGACTGTCCGACAACACCCGCGCTTCGTACCGCAGCGATCTGGCGCTGTTCAATGGTTGGCTCCAGGAGCGCGGCGTGGCGCTGCCCGATGCCGGCCGCGAGTCTATCCTCGACCACCTGGCCTGGCGTTTCGACCAGGGCTACAAGCCGCGCTCCACCGCGCGCTTTCTTTCCGGTGTGCGGGGCTTCTTCCGTTACCTGCTGCGCGAGCGTCTGGTCGCTGTCGACCCGACGCTGCAGGTGGACATGCCGCAACTGGGCCGGCCGTTGCCGAAGTCGCTGTCGGAGGCCGATGTCGAAGCCCTGCTGCAGGCGCCGGACCTCGGCGAGGCCATCGGCCAGCGCGACCGTGCCATGCTCGAGGTGCTCTATGCCTGTGGCCTGCGCGTGACCGAGCTGGTCAGCCTGACCCTGGACCAGGTCAACCTGCGCCAGGGCGTGCTGCGGGTGATGGGCAAGGGCAGCAAGGAGCGCCTGGTGCCGATGGGCGAGGAGGCGGTGGTGTGGATCGAGCGCTACCTGCGCGATGGCCGCGCCGAGTTGCTGGGCGGGCGCCCCAGCGACGTGCTGTTTCCCAGCCAGCGCGGCGAGCAGATGACCCGCCAGACCTTCTGGCACCGCATCAAGCACCAGGCGCGGGTGGCCGGCATCGACAAGCCGCTGTCGCCGCACACGCTGCGCCACGCCTTTGCCACGCACCTGCTCAACCATGGCGCCGACCTACGCGTGGTGCAGATGTTGCTGGGCCACAGCGACCTGTCCACCACGCAGATCTACACCCATGTGGCCAAGGCGCGGTTGCAGGAACTACACGCTTTGCATCACCCTCGAGGTTGACGCTCGGGCGATCATCCAGCAGATTCTGAAACCTCAAACGCTCGATATGGAAATCAAGCATGACCAGGTTCAAGTGCCCTGCAGCCGTGCGGTTGCCGGTCAGTAATGTCTGACGCCCTGTGGGCCGCCCGTGAGGGCGATGCGCTGATGCACACCTCGATGATGGCCGACATCGTCAGCGGCGTGCTGGAAGTGGCCGCCAACGTCGCCATCGGCATGCTGGCCACCGCGGCGGTAACCGCGGCGCTGGGTCTGACCGTGGCCACCGGCGGCCTCGGCTGCTTCGTGCTCGGCGCGGTGGTGGGCATCGTGGTCGGCGTGGTCATGAGCAAGACCGGGGCCGACAAGGGCTTGAGCAGTTTATGTGAGGGTATCGGCAACTTCCTGTTCCCGCCCTCGGTGCAAGCCAACATCCTCACCGGCTCGAAGAATACCCACACCAATGGCAAACCGGCCGCACGCGCTGCCGGCGTCATCGTTGCCGCCGCTGCAGCCGCCGGCAGCGACGTGGCTCAGCCGCCGGCCGAGGAGGAGGAAGAAAGCTTCCTCGACATGGCCAAGGGCTTTTTCTCGCAGATGTGGCGGCCTACGGTCGCCAGCCCGGCGCCGAACACCGAGCCTGCCGACGACGACAAGATCCTCTGCAGCAAGCATCCGCCGATGCCGCCGCAGTACCTGGCCGAAGGCTCGAGCAAGGTCACCATCAACGGACACCCGGCCTGTCGCAGCGGCGATCGCAGCACCTGCGAGGCGGCGATCGTCGACGCCGGGCTGGTCTCCGATAATGTGCGCATCGGCGGCGACTCGATCGTGGTCCGCGAGATTCGCAGCGGCAAGACCCCGGGCATCGGCCTGGCGATTACCGCCTTGATGATGCTGCGCGGGCGCGGCGGCAAGTTCTACAGCAAGTTCGGCTGCATGGTGATTGGTGGCATCGGCAGCGCCGTCACCAGCCAGGTGACCGGCGCGATCACCAGCGCCATCGCCGGCTCACCCAACCCGGTCCACAGCGCCACTGGCGCCAAACTGTTGAGCGGCGAAGCCGAGCTTGATTTCAGCCTTCCGGGCTTGATCCCGTTGGACTGGCAGCGCTACTACAACAGCCGGGATGAACGCCGCAACGGCCTGTTCGGTGCTGGCTGGAGCGTCGATTACGAAGTCTTCGTCGCTATCGAGGCACATCCTGAAGGCGGCGAGCGCCTGCTGTTCACCGACGAACAGGCACGGGTCGTCGACATGGGCCATATCCCTCTTGGTGATGGCGTGTTCAGCGCCGGCGAAGGCCTCAGCGTGCGTCGCGCGCACAATGGCGAGCTGCTGATCGAAAGCGTCGACGGTCTCTATCGCCTGTTCCAGCCCGCCCCGAACAATCCGCAGCGCCTGCGCCTGGCGCAACTGGGTGACCGCAACGACAACCGCATCTACCTGGACTACGACAGCAACGGCCGCTTGCTCAGGCTGCGCGATACCTTCGATGTGGTCCAGGTGCAGGTGGTTTACAGCAGCCAATGGCCAGCCCGGGTCAGCCATATCGAGCGATGGTACAGCGACGAGTCGAACGAGCTGCTGGTCAGCTATGCCTATGACAGCAACGGCGACTTGGCCGAAGTCCGCGACGCCAGCGGCCAGGTGCAACGGCGCTTCGCCTATGACCAGGGCCGGCGCATGGTCGAACACCAGCTGCCCAGCGGCCTGCGCTGCTTCTATGAATGGACTCGTGCTGCAGACGACTGGCGCGTGGCCCGGCACTGGACCGACGACGGTGACGAGTACCGTTTCGACTACGACATCGAGGCTGGCATCACCCGGGTCACCGACGGCCTGCAGCGGGTCAGCAGCCGCCACTGGAACCCGCAGTACCAGATCACCCAGTACACCGACGCCCTCGGCCACACCTGGCGTTTCGAGTGGAACGACGAACGCCAGTTGCTGGCCGCCACCGACCCGCAGGGCGGGCAATGGCAGTACCTGTACGATGAGTCCGGCAACCTCTGCGAAAGCATCGACCCACTGGGCCGCAGTGAGGCGACCCAGTGGCTGGAACACTGGTCGCTGCCCCGGGTACAGACCGACAAGGCCGGCAGGCGTTGGCGCTATCGCTACGACCAGCGCGGCAACTGCAGCAGCGAAACCGACCCGCTGGGCCACACCACCCGCTACCGCCATGACGAACGCGGCCAGGTGGTGGAGATCATCGATGCGGCGGGCAAGCACAAGCACCTGCGCTGGAACGAATTGGGCCTGCTGATTGAACAGGTCGATTGTTCGGGGTATCCGACCCGCTTCAGCTATGACCGGCGCGGGCATCTGCAGGCGGTCACCGATGCCCTCGGCGAACGTACCGAGTACCAGTACGATGCCCAGGGCCGATTGCTCGGCTCGCAATTGCCCGATGGGCGCAGTGAGCACTATCAGCTTGATCGCAACGGCCAGCTCAACAGCTATACCGACCCCGCCGGGCACTCCACCCAATACCGCTATAACCGGCGTGGCCAGGTGCAGCAGCGTATCGATCCGCATGGTCGGCGGGTGCAGTTCAGTTACGACGCCTACGGGCGGCTGCTGGCGCTGACCAATGAAAATAGCGAAAGCTACAGGTTCAGCTGGGACCTGGCTGATCGCCTGACTGAACAGCAGGATCTGGACGGCAGCGCCAGCCGCTATCACTACGACCGGCTGGATAACCTCAGTTGCGTTGAGTACCTCCCCGCCCCCCAAGGCGATGCTGAAGCGATCATTCATCAATTGCACCGGGATGCCGTCGGGCGCTTGATCGAAAAGCGCACCGATGATGGTGAAACCCAGTACAGCTACGATCCCCTTGATCAACTGACGGCAATCAGCTTCACCGACAAGGCAGGCAACAGCGAGCAACTGGCCTTCGCTTACGATGCCCTTGGCCAATTGCTGGAAGAGCACAGCGCCAATGGTGTGCTGCAACATCACTACGACGAACTCGGCAACCTGGTCCAGACCCAGCTGCCCGACGGCCGCTGGCTCAACCGCCTGTACTACGGCAGCGGCCATCTGCATCAGCTCAACCTCGACGGCAAGGTGATCAGCGATTTCGAACGCGACCGCCTGCATCGTGAAGTGCTGCGCACCCAGGGCCGGGTCAGCACCCGCAGCGAGTACGACCGCAGCGGTCGTTTGCGCTCACGCTTGCGCCGCCCCAACCACCAGCCGCCGCAACTGCCGGCTACGGTACAGCAACGCTTCGATTTCGACTCGGCAGACAACCTGATCGGCCGTTTCAACCAGCAGCCCGGCAGCCAGCACCAGCAATTGCTGCACTACGATGCCAGCGGCCGGATCATGGCCAGCCAGGACGCTGGCCAGGGCCAGAGCGAAACCTTCGCCTACGACGCCGCCGCCAACCTGCTCGATGGGCCGCAAGCCGGCATCGGCCTGGTGCGCCATAACCGCTTGCTCACCTACCAGGACAAACGCTACCGCTACGACGGCTTCGGCCGCCTGATCGAGAAACGCAGCAGCCGACGTGGCATCCAGCACTTCAGCTACGACGCCGAGCACCGCCTGATCCAGGTGCGCAGCCAGCACGGGGGGCGCGAACGGATACTGAACATGCGCTACGACCCGCTGGGGCGGCGTGTCGAGAAAAATGAACATGACGATCAGGGCAATCTGCTCGACCAGACCCGCTTTGCCTGGGATGGCCTGCGCTTGCTGCAGGAGCATCGCTACAGCCAGACCAGCCTGTACCTGTATGTCGAAGACAGTCACGAACCCTTGGCCCGGGTTGACGGTACGGGGCTGCACCAGAAAGTGCGCTACTACCATAACGATCTCAATGGCCTGCCCGAACAGTTGACGGATGACAGTGGCGAGGCGGTCTGGCAGGCGCGCTATCAGGTCTGGGGCAATACCCTGCAGGAAGTGCGTGAGGCGCATTTCATCGAAGAGCAGAACCTCAGGTTTCAGGGACAGTACCTGGACCGTGAAACGGGCCTGCACTACAACACGTTTCGGTTTTATGATCCGGATATCGGGCGGTTCACGCAGCCGGATCCGATAGGGTTGCTGGGTGGCACGAATCTTTATCAGTATGCGCCGAATCCGAACGGGTGGGTTGATCCGCTTGGATTATCTCCTGTTAGTCCTAAAACGATTTTATTCTCACAAGACAGTATTAATGGTGTGTTTGAGGATGGAAGAAGTGTTAATGGATTAACGCATAGACTTATAAATGATCCCTCGTATATAAATGAAGTTGAGCCAATCAGAAAAGTCAGGATGCGGGATTTACCTGCCAATGTTCAAGAGCGCTTATTGTCTCAAGGAGCACATAAAGATTCAGTGTTTAGCTTGGATAATAGAAGGCTGTACGCAGCTAAAGAAGCTGGTGTATCCAAAATCCCATCCAGATGGGCAACTCCAGAGGAATTGTCTAAAATAAATCTTGATCGAAGGTTTTCAACTGGTGATGGTGGTAAATCGATAAGGACAAGAGGTTGTGGCTAATATGAATGTTAAGGCAATAGAAACAAAATATGGTCTGATTTATGGGCGAGATGCTTTGGTTCTTTTAGGGACTGAATTAATACTCTATCCTTTTAAATTTGTCATTAAAGCATCGTTATCTTTGCGTTCCTGCAAGCCAATGATTACAGACGCACCTGATGTTAGCGTTGAGTTTTTGTTTAGTGATATTAAAAGTATGTCTGTGTATAAAATGGATGATTACCCATATGAAAAACACTCTCTGTCGAGCTTTGATTTGATAGATAACATAGATGGAGATGGATTCCAGCATATAGTTCTTAGCACTTATGACCATGTTTTCGATGTGATTGGAAAATATGATATTAAATATTCTTAGATGAATTTCTTAATAAACCGGGAAAGAGATTCTGATTCTCCAGGTTTATTATAGGGTTTTGTAATGCTGGACATCTCCTATCTGTCGGACACGCTAGGCGACAAGCCCTACCTTCAACTGAGTGACGCTGAGGTGAAGCGTGTGCAGGGCGCATTTATTGAGTTGCGTGAAAAGACGGGGCTTTATATCGATCCTTATGGGCGATCCAGGATTTATCCCAGACAGCAGAAGATGTTGATTGCGCTGCTGTTACAGGACATTGATCGCGATGTGCTTGCTTTGGTTGATTTTCTGAAAGTTTCCAGTGATGCAGATGAGGTCTTGCTGGTAGACGGTGATTGATAGCCGAGGTGACCGCCGCCCCCTGGCGCACGCAGCCTTGCGCTCCCGATCGAGCACGCCTCGACCGCCGCCGCTTCTGTGGTAGGCTTGGACGGTTTGCACCGAGGGCCGCAATGACACCCCGTTTTCAGTACGGGCGTGCTGCATCCGGCCCCGTCCGCCTTCAGGAGTACCCCATGCGCGTGACCCAGATTTTCGCCGCCGCCGCCCTGGCGTTGGCCAGTACCTTTGCCGTCGCCGCGGCCACCGATGCCAACGCCGGTGCCGAGCAGGCGATCCGCAAGTCCTTGCAGAACCTCGAGCTGGAAGTGCCGGTCGAAAGCGTCAGCAGCAGCCCGCTCAATGGTCTGTACGAAGTCAAGCTGCAGGGCGGTCGCGTGCTTTACGCCAGCGCCGACGGCCAGTTCGTGATGCAGGGCTACCTGTTCCAGATCCAAGATGGCAAGCCGGTCAACCTCACCGAGAAGACCGAGCGCCAGGGCGTCGCCAAGCTGATCAACGGCATCCCGGCAGCGGAAATGGTCGTCTACCCGGCCAAGGGTGAAACCAAGTCGCACATCACCGTGTTCACCGACACCACCTGCCCGTACTGCCACAAGCTGCACGCCGAAGTACCGGAACTCAATCGCCGTGGCATCGAAGTGCGCTACGTCGCCTTCCCGCGCCAGGGCCTGGGCTCGCCGGGCGACGAGCAACTGCAGGCGGTCTGGTGTTCCAGCGACCGTCGCGCGGCGCTGGACAAGATGATCGACGGCAAGGAAATCAAGTCCGCCAAGTGCGCCAATCCGGTCAGCAAGCAGTTCCAGCTGGGTCAGTCGATCGGTGTGAACGGCACGCCGGCGATCGTGCTGCAAAATGGCCAGGTGATTCCGGGCTACCAGCCGGCGCCGCAGGTGGCCAAGCTGGCCCTGGCAGAGAGCAAGTAATCAATTCAGTACGCCGTCGTCATGGGGTGACGGCATGTTTCACGGTCGGCGCAGGTGCCGGCCGTTCAATGGGGAGTTCACAGTGAAACCGGTCAAAGTAGGCATCTGTGGGTTGGGGACCGTCGGTGGCGGAACCTTCAATGTACTCAAGCGCAACGCCGAGGAGATTGCCCGCCGTGCCGGGCGCGGTATTGAAGTGGCACAGATTGCCATGCGCTCGCAGAACCCGAATTGCCAGATTACCGGTACCCCCATTACCGCTGATGTGTTCGAAGTCGCGAGCAACCCCGAGATCGATATCGTCATCGAGCTGATCGGCGGCTACACCATCGCCCGCGACCTGGTGCTCAAGGCCATCGACAACGGCAAGCACGTGGTCACCGCCAACAAGGCGCTGATCGCCGTGCATGGCAACGAGATCTTCGCCAAGGCGCGCGAGAAGGGCGTCATCGTTGCCTTCGAAGCCGCCGTGGCCGGTGGCATCCCGGTGATCAAGGCGATCCGCGAGGGCCTGTCGGCCAACCGCATCAACTGGCTGGCCGGGATCATCAACGGCACTGGCAACTTCATCCTCACCGAGATGCGCGACAAGGGCCGCGCCTTCCCCGACGTGCTGGCCGAAGCCCAGGCGCTGGGTTATGCCGAGGCCGACCCGACCTTCGACGTCGAGGGCATCGACGCCGCGCACAAGCTGACCATCCTGGCGTCCATCGCCTTCGGCATCCCGCTGCAGTTCGACAAGGCCTACACCGAGGGCATCACCCAGCTGACCACTGCCGACGTCAACTACGCCGAGGCCCTGGGCTACCGCATCAAGCACCTGGGCGTCGCCCGTCGCACCGCCGACGGCATCGAGCTGCGCGTGCACCCGACACTGATCCCCAACGACCGCCTGATCGCCAACGTCAACGGCGTGATGAACGCGGTAATGGTCAACGGCGACGCCGCTGGTTCCACCTTGTACTACGGCGCCGGTGCCGGCATGGAGCCGACCGCGTCGTCGGTGGTCGCCGACCTGGTCGACGTGGTCCGCGCCATGACCTCGGACCCGGAGAACCGCGTGCCGCACCTGGCCTTCCAGCCGGACGCGCTGTCGGCCCATCCGATCCTGCCGATCGAGGCCTGCGAAAGCGCCTACTACCTGCGTATCCAGGCCAAGGACCACCCGGGCGTGCTGGCCCAGGTCGCCAGCATCCTTTCGGAGCGTGGCATCAACATCGAGTCGATCATGCAGAAGGAAGCCGAGGAGCAGGACGGCCTGGTGCCGATGATCCTGCTGACCCATCGCGTGGTCGAGCAGCGCATCGACGACGCCATCGTCGCCCTGGAAGCACTCCAGGACGTGGTCGGCAAGGTCGTGCGCATCCGCGTCGAACAGCTCAATTAATTCCGGCGGCGGGCCGCGACGGCGGCCCGCGCCCAGCATCGAAGGTTTGCACCCATGCGCTATATCAGTACCCGCGGCCAGGCTCCGGCCCTGAACTTCGAAGACGTCCTGCTGGCTGGCCTGGCCAGCGATGGCGGCCTGTACGTTCCCGAGAACCTGCCTCGCTTCACTCAGGAAGAGATCGCCTCCTGGGCTGGTTTGCCGTATCACGAGCTGGCGTTCCGGGTGATGCGCCCGTTCGTCGAAGGCAGCATCGCCGACGCTGATTTCAAGAAGATCCTCGAAGAGACCTACGGCAACTTCGCCCACGCCGCCGTCGCGCCGCTGCGTCAGCTCAACGGCAACGAGTGGGTGATGGAGCTGTTCCACGGCCCGACCCTGGCCTTCAAGGACTTCGCCCTGCAACTGCTTGGCCGCCTGCTCGACCACGTGCTGCTCAAGCGCGGCGAGCGCGTGGTGATCGTCGGCGCCACCAGCGGTGACACCGGCTCCGCCGCCATCGAAGGCTGCCGCCGTTGCGACAACGTCGACATCTTCATCCTGCACCCGCACCAGCGTGTGTCGGAAGTGCAGCGCCGGCAGATGACCACCATCCTCGGCGACAACATCCACAACATCGCCATCGAGGGCAACTTCGACGACTGCCAGGAGATGGTCAAGGCCAGCTTCGCCGACCAGTCGTTCCTCAAGGGCACCCGCCTGGTGGCGGTCAACTCGATCAACTGGGCGCGGATCATGGCCCAGATCGTCTACTACTTCCACGCAGCATTGCAGCTCGGCGGCCCGGCCCGCTCGGTGGCGTTCTCGGTGCCGACCGGCAACTTCGGCGATATCTTCGCTGGCTACCTGGCGCGCAACATGGGCCTGCCGATCAGCCAGCTGGTGGTGGCGACCAACCGCAACGACATCCTGCACCGCTTCATGAGCGGCAATCAGTACGTCAAGGATGCCCTGCACCCGACCCTGTCGCCGTCGATGGACATCATGGTCTCGTCCAACTTCGAGCGTTTGCTGTTCGACCTGCACGGTCGCAATGGCGCCGCGGTTGCTGCGTTGATGGACACCTTCAAGCAAGGCGGTGGCTTCAGCGTCGAGCAGGATCGCTGGACCGAGGCGCGCAAGCTGTTCGACTCGCTGGCGGTCACCGACGAGCAGACCTGCGAGACCATCGCCGAGGTGTTCAAGGCCACTGGTGAAGTCCTCGACCCGCACACCGCGATCGGCGTCAAGGCCGCCCGCGAGTGCCGCCGCAGCCTGGATACGCCGATGGTGGTGCTGGGCACCGCGCATCCGGTCAAGTTCCCCGAGGCGGTGGAGAAGGCGGGTGTCGCCAAGGCCCTCGAGCTGCCGGCGCACCTGAGCGATCTGTTCAGCCGCGAAGAGCGCTGCACGGTGCTGGCCAACGATCTGAAGACCGTCCAGGCCTTCGTCAGCCAGCACGGCAATCGCGGTAAGCCGCTGTAACGCCTCGCACCTGAGTGTGTGTTGCTGTCCCGGTGCCGGCACCACGGAGGCTGCTTCGCGGGTAACCCGCTCCTACAGGAATTGCGCAAGGCTTGAGGTCATTGCGATCCCTGTGGGAGCGGCTTTAGCCGCGAACACCGGCGTAGCCGGTGCCAGGTGCCGCGTCGCTTGCTTCGCGGGTGAACCCGCTCCCACAGGAGCAGCACATGGCTTGAGGTCAGCGCGGTAGCTGAGAGAGCAACTGTCTTGCTCGGATTCCTCAACCTGGCGCAGATTGATGCAGGCGTTGCGCTACAGCACAGTGACTTCGCACCTGCTTTCGGACTTTTCCTATACAGCCGCTGCTGTCGCCCTACTAAAGTGGTCGCCTCGCTCTCACGCTACATCGCCCGAGGAAAGGCCAATGCACAGGCTCAGTGTCCTTATCCATCAGCCCCGCCCCTTCCACCAGATACTCCTGCACCAGGCGCTCAACGCCCAAGGTATCTACAGCGTAAGGCTGGTCGAGGAGCCGTCGGATATCCTCGTTGCCCTTTGTCGTGGGCTGCCGATAGATCTGCTGATACTCGATCACGGCATGCCACGGGGCAGTGCCGAGCCTTTGTTCGAGCAGCTCTCATCCGGTATATCGCCACGGGCGCTGTTGTTCGTCGGTCAGGCGGGGGAGAAGTGCCCGGATCTGGCGCGCGAGGCGCGCCGACACGGTTTGCCGGTGCTGTTCGACGTGCCCTGGAGCCGACTGACCACGGCGCTGGGACGCGCACTCCAGTGCCTGGCGCCACGGGCCGACAACTGCACCTGCCAGGCTATCGAAACTGTCATGTCCGCCGCGCATGCTCGGTGAACCGGCCAGCTGGACGAACTTTCCCTCCAGGCTGACGGTCAGTTCCGATATGTCCACAAGCCAGAGTGATCCGGATGGAAAGAATCTGCAGACTGCTCAACGATGCCTTGACCCCTTACCGGGCCGAACTGGGTGTGACCGATGACGACGGCAATCGCCAGCTGACGCTGTATGACGAGCGCGGCGAGATGGCGCTGCGGCGCAAGATCCCCGCGCGGCAGTTGGCCGAGCGGCAGTTGCTGGTCGACCTGGTGGACGGCCTGCACCGCGACCTGCAGATCATGGAAGGGCGCTTGCAACCCTGCGTGATCGCCGCGATGCAACACGCGCGACAACCGCAGGGAACCTTTGCCCGAGGCGGCTGATCAGATCCTTCGAGACAGCAGGCTGGCGTGCTTCGCTCCGGCATTCCCGTCAGGCTGTCACCGCAAGTCCCCGGACTTTCGCTTGACCCCGGTCGCCATTCCCCAGCGGCCGGGGTTTCTTTTTTTGTGCGCTACGGCAGGGCCGGTTCGGGCTGTTCGAAGAAGTGACGGGCCTGCTCCAGGTAGTCGTCCTGCAATTGCGGGTCCAGCCAATGCGCGTACAGGCGCGGTAGCGGCTCGCGGCGCAGGTCGGGCAGCAACTGGTCGATATGGGCGATGGCCTCGCGCCCCAGCGTCGTGTCCGAACAGCCGATGTGCAGGAATTGGTAGCGGTTGACGTTGCGGATGGGATGAAAACTGTAGTCTTCCGGTGAGCCGCCTTGATGCTGGATCAGATAGCGGATTTCCGGCCAGTACCCGAGTACCAGCTGCAAGCGTCCTAGTTTCTGCATTTGCAGCAGGCTCGCGGTGGCGTCGTTGCCGTAGTGGCGGCTGAATGCGCTGTCCGGCAACTGGCGCAGGATCTCGTCGACCTGCATGCTGTAGCTGCGTTCGGCGACGATGCCCAGTTTCAGGCGGGTCTGGGCCAGCAACCGTTCGAGGTCCACCTGTTGTCCGTCAAGGAAGGGTGCCAATAGCCCCTCGTCTTGCCTGCGTACCACCAGACCGCTGCTGAGCACGCCCAGCGAGGGGGCGGAAAAGTGCACGTACCTGGCCCGTTCTGGCGTCCACAGCAAGGTTGGGTCACAGGTGAAGCTTTGCTCCTGGAGCATCTGGATGCCTCGGGCGCGGTTGACCCGGACGATGCTGTGATCGTATTCGGGCATCTGGGCGATGAGCAGGGGCAGCAATTGATCGACCACACCCAGGCCCTTTTCCGGGCCTTCGAAAATGGTGAATGGCGGCAGGTCGCGCACCAGCCACAGTAGGCGCTCCTTGGCGGCGACCGTTTGTCCCGTCAGCAGGAGCAGCAGGCAGAGCAAGGCGGGCAGGCGTGTGATCGTGATACCCATGGGGCCGCGGGATCAGACCGTGCCGGCCGCGCGCAGGCGGGCGATGGCGGCCTCGTCGTAGCCCAGGTTGGCGAGCACCCTGTCGGTATGCTCGCCCAGAGCCGGCCCGACCCATTCGCTGGAGCCCGGTGTTTCCGAGAGCTTGGGGACGATACCCGGCATCTTGAACGGCTTGCCGTCCGGCAGGCGCGCTTGGAGGAACATCTCGCGGGCGAGGAATTGCGGGTCGCTGAACATGTCTTCGGCCGAATAGATCCGGCTGGCCGGTACCTCGGCGTCGTTGAGCGTCTGCATCACCTGGCTCAGCGGCAGGGCGTTGGCCCAGCGGTCGATCACGCCGTACAGTTCGTCGCGGCGGGCATCGCGGCCATCATTGCTGGCCAGTGCCGGGTCGTTCGCCAGGTCGTCGCGGCCAATGGCCTGCATGAAGCGCTTGAAGATCGCGTCGCCATTGGCACCGATCTGCACATGGCGGCCATCGGCGGTGGTGTGGATGGAGGAGGGGGTGATACCCGGCATGATATTGCCGGTGCGCTCGCGGATGAAACCGAACACGTCGAACTCCGGGACCATGCTTTCCATCATGGCGAAGATCGCTTCGTACAGCGCCACGTCCACCACCTGGCCCTGGCCGCCGTTCACTTCGCGATGGCGCAGGGCCATCAGCGCGCCGATCACCCCCCACAGGGCGGCAATGGAGTCGCCGATGGAGATGCCGGTACGCACCGGCGGGCGATCCTCGAAACCGGTGATATAGCGCAGGCCGCCCATGGACTCGCCTACTGCGCCGAAACCGGGTTGCTCTTTCATCGGGCCGGTCTGGCCAAAGCCCGACAGGCGCACCATCACCAGGCGCGGATTGAGTGCGTGCAACACATCCCAGCCCAGGTCGAGCTTTTCCAGCACGCCGGGACGGAAGTTCTCGATCAGGATGTCGGCTTCGGCGAGCAGGCGCAGGAGCACGTCACGGCCTTCCGGATGCTTGAGGTTGAGGGTGAGCGACTGCTTGTTGCGCGCTTGCACGAACCACCACAGCGACGTGCCTTCGTACAGCTTGCGCCACTTGCGCAGCGGATCCCCGCCATCGGGCGACTCGACCTTGATCACCTCGGCGCCGAACTCGGCGCAGATGCGTGAGGCGAACGGGCCGGCGATCAGCGTGCCGAGTTCGATGACTTTCAGGCCGGCGAGGGGTTTGCTGGGCGTTGGCATGGGGCATCCGTGGCGAATGGCGTGGAGCGGAGGTTGTATCACAGCTCGGCTGCGGCAGGTACATCGGTGTTTGGCCCTTCGCGGAGCATGGTTGGGAGCGGGCGTGCGCCGCGAGGGTGTCGGATCGGGTAGACTGTGCGACTTTCTCTTTCACGAAGCCCAGCGCCCATGGCCCAGCCGTCCACCACCTACAAGTTCGAACTGAATCTCACCGACCTCGATCGCGGCGTGTACGAAAGCGTACGCCAGACCATCGCCCGTCACCCTTCCGAGACCGAGGAGCGCATGGCCGTGCGCCTGCTGGCCTACGCGCTCTGGTACAACGAGAACCTGTCGTTCGGTCGGGGCCTGTCGGATGTCGATGAAGCGGCCTTGTGGGAAAAGAGCCTGGACGACCGCATCTTGCACTGGATCGAAGTCGGCCAGCCCGACGCCGAGCGTCTGACCTGGTGTTCGCGCCGGACCGAGCGCACCAGCCTGCTGGCCTATGGCAGCCTGCGTGTATGGCAGAACAAGGTGGTCGATGCGGTCAAGGGTCTGAAGAACCTGAGCATTGCCGCCGTGCCGCAGGAGGTGCTGGAGACGCTGGCCACCGACATGCCACGCACCATCAAGTGGGACGTGATGATCAGCGAGGGCACCGTGTTCGTCACCGACGACCGCGGCCAGCACGAAGTGCAACTGGAGTGGCTGCTCGGCGAGCGCGGCTGACCTATCCCTACCTGAATACCGAAGACCCCATGCGCATCGAACCCCGTCCCCTGCCATCGCCCTTGCCATTGCTGGGCAACCTGCCACCCTTGCTGACCCGTCTGTACGCCGCCCGTGGCGTGCAGTCCGAGGTAGAGCTGGACAAGAGCCTGGCGCGGTTGCTGCCGTACCAGCAGCTCAAGGGGATCGACGCGGCGGTGGACCTGCTGGTCGAGGCCCTCGACCAGCGCCAGCGCATCCTGATCGTCGGTGACTTCGACGCCGACGGTGCCACGGCCAGTACCGTCGGCGTGCTGGGGCTGCGGTTGCTGGGGGCTGCGCATGTCGACTATCTGGTGCCCAACCGTTTCGAGTATGGCTATGGCCTGACCCCGGAGATCGTCGCGGTCGCCTTGCAACGCCAGCCGCAACTGCTGATCACCGTGGACAACGGCATCTCCAGCGTCGAGGGCGTGGCGGCAGCCAAGGCCGCGGGGCTCAAGGTGCTGGTCACCGACCACCACTTGCCTGGTGAGCAGCTGCCGCAGGCGGATGCCATCGTCAATCCGAACCAGCCGGGCTGCCTCTTCCCCAGCAAGTCGTTGGCGGGCGTCGGCGTCATTTTCTATGTGCTGATGGCCCTGCGTGCGCGTCTGCGCAGCCTGGGGCGCTACGAGGCGCAACCGCAGCCGAACATCGGCGAGCTGCTCGACCTGGTGGCGCTCGGTAGTGTCGCCGACGTGGTACCGCTGGATGCCAACAACCGCATCCTGGTACACCAGGGGCTGGAGCGCATCCGCGCCGGCCGCGCCCGTCCCGGGCTCAAGGCCATCCTCGAGGTGGCGCGGCGTGATCATCGACGCATCACCTCCACTGACCTGGGCTTCATCCTCGGTCCCCGGCTCAATGCCGCCGGGCGCCTGGACGACATGAGCCTGGGCATCGAATGCCTGCTGTGCGATGACGCCGCCCTGGCGCTGGACATGGCCCAGCAGCTGGACGGCTTGAACCAGGACCGCAAGTCAATCGAGCAGGGCATGCAGCGCGAGGCGCTGGCGCAGCTCAAGGACCTGCCGGTCGAGTCCATGCCCTATGGCCTGTGCCTGTTCGATGCTGACTGGCACCAGGGGGTGATCGGTATTCTTGCCTCGCGCCTGAAGGAGCGCTACCACCGCCCGACCATCGCTTTCGCCGATGCGGGGGAGGGCATGCTCAAGGGCTCGGCGCGCTCGGTGGCGGGGTTCCATATTCGCGATGCGTTGGACGCGGTGGCGGCACGGCATCCGGCGTTGATCAGCAAGTTTGGCGGGCATGCCATGGCCGCTGGGCTGTCGTTGCCGGCCGAGCATTTTCCGGCGTTCGCCGAGGCCTTCGATGAGGAGGTCCGGCGGCAGTTGCGTGAAGAGGACCTGACCGGGCGATTGCTGTCGGATGGCTCCCTGGCGGTCGAGGAGTTTCACCTGGACCTGGCGCGGGCCTTGCGCAATGCCGGACCTTGGGGGCAGCACTTTCCCGAGCCGTTGTTCCACGGGGTGTTCCAGCTGGTCGAGCAGCGGGTCGTGGGGGAGAGGCATCTGAAGGTCGTGCTCAAGAGCGAATGTGGGACGGTGCGGTTGGATGGGATTGCCTTTGGGGTCGACCGGGAGGTTTGGCCCAATCCGACTGTGCGCTGGGTGGAGTTGGCTTACAAGCTGGATGTGAATGAGTTTCGGGGCAATGAGAGTGTGCAGTTGATGATTGCGCATATGGAGGCGCGGTGATCTGGTTTTGGTTAATTAGTTGATTGGTTAATTGGTTGGTGGCTGTTTTGAGCGTTGTATGCGCATTCATTTGTGATGTCGACGCATAGTCACCTTTCCGCCCTTACGGCGGGTCACTTTTTGTCAAACGCGACAAAAAGTAACCAAAAAACGCTGCGCTCCATTCATCCGGCCCTACGCTACGCTCCGGGTTCCCTCACTCCGGCCTTGCTCCCGGGAGGACCGCGCTGAACGGCCCATCCTGGGCCGCAGCGCTTGACGGGCATCCATGCCCGTCACCTCCCTCCGCAAGTCCTGCGTTCGGCCTCCTGAAGTCGCGAAGTTACAGGCGGCGACTGGGCTGGCGCAGCTGACGCTAGTTGCAACTGTGTGATCTCAGATCCGTATTCGCGGGTAAACCCGCTCCCACAGGGTTATGCACATTTTCAACTTACACCACTCTCCTGTGGGAGCGGGCTTGCCCGCGAAAGGGCCAGAACAACCAATATATAAATAACTGCCAAGAGCTAATTTAAAGTTTCTGCTCTTGCTCTTGCTTCTAAGCGCGCGGTAGTTCAGGCGCCGCCAATTGCGACTTCAGGAGGCCGAGCGGAGTTCTTGCGAAGGGAGGTGACGGGCATGGATGCCCGTCAAGCGCTGCGCCCCAGGATGGGGCGTTCAGCGCGGTCCTCCCGGGAGCAAGAACGGAGCGAGGGAACCCCGGAGCGAAGCGTAGGGGCCGTATGATGGAGCGCAGCGTTTTTTGGTTACTTTTTGTCGCGTTTGACAAAAAGTGACCCGCCGTAAGGGCGGAAAGGTGACTATGCGTCACCATCGCCAATGAATGCGCATACAACTATCAAAACCCACACTCTCGAAGCCGAAGCCGAAGCCGAAGCCGAAGCCGAAGCCGAAGCCGAAGCCGAAGCCGAAGCCGAAGCCGAAGCCGAAGCCCCCCAATGGTCTAGTCTAAAAAAACCGTATCCGAGCCCACCCCCCACAACGAGTGCCCGGACCGGAAAACCATTGGAGTCCCCGGGAGGTGCCCCATGAGCCTGCTGCTCGAGCCGTACACCCTGCGTCAGCTGACCCTGCCCAACCGCATCGCCGTTTCCCCGATGTGCCAGTACTCCGCCGTGGATGGCCTGGCCAATGACTGGCACCTGGTCCACCTGGGCAGCCGCGCCGTCGGCGGCGCCGGCCTGGTGATCACGGAGGCCGTCGCGGTCACCGCCGACGGTCGCATCACCGCCGAAGACCTCGGTTTGTGGGACGACGCCCAGATCTCCGCCTTGCAACGCATCACCCGCTTCATCACCGCCCAGGGCGCGGTGCCGGGCATCCAGCTGGCGCACGCCGGACGCAAGGCCAGTACCTACCGGCCCTGGCTGGGCAAGCACGGCAGCGTCAAGCCCGAAGACGGCGGCTGGCAGCCAGTCGGCCCGTCGAAGATCGCCTTCGATCCACAGCACACCGCCCCTCGTGAGCTGAGCAAGGACGAGATCCAGGGCATCGTCGACGCGTTCGTCGCCGCCACCGAACGGGCCGTGAAGGCCGGCTTCAAGGTGGTGGAGATCCATGCGGCCCACGGCTATCTGCTGCACCAGTTCCTTTCCCCGCTCAGCAACCAGCGCCGCGATGAATACGGCAGCAGCTTCGAGAACCGCATCCGCCTGACCCTGCAAGTCACCGAGGCGGTACGCAAGGTTTGGCCACAAGAGCTGCCGCTGTTCGTCAGGGTGTCGGCTACCGACTGGGTCGAGGATGGCTGGAACCCGGATGAGACCGTCGAGCTGGCGCGCCGCTTGCGGGCGATGGGCGTGGACCTGATCGATGTCTCGTCGGGCGGCACCTCGGTGAACGCCGAAATCCCCACCGGCCCCGGTTACCAGACCCGCTTCGCCGAACGGGTGCGCAAGGAATCGGAAATCGCCACCGGCACCGTCGGCATGATCACCGAACCCGCCCAGGCCGAGCACATCCTGCGCACCGGCCAGGCAGATGTCATCTTCCTTGCCCGGGAGCTGCTGCGCGACCCGTACTGGCCGCTGCACGCCGATGACGACCTGGGGGGCAACAAGGCCACTTGGCCTGCGCAGTATCAGCGCGCCACCAGCCGGGCCAATCCGATCCACGAGTCGAACCTGCGCGATTGATTCAGCCGTAGGCGGCCTGGCTGACCCACTGGTTGATGCTCCTCTGCGCCAGCTTGGCCTTGGCCGTCACGCTGGCGTGGAGGGCCGGATCCAGCCGCAGGCTGTTCAATGCTTGAACATCACATGCCGCACGCAGGTGTAGTCTTCCAGCCCATACATCGACATGTCCTTGCCATAGCCCGATCGCTTCTGCCCGCCATGGGGCATTTCGCTGACCAGCATGAAGTGGGTGTTGACCCAGGTGCAGCCGTACTGCAAACGGGCGGCAAGGCGATGGGCGCGACCGTTGTCGCGGGTCCAGACGGAAGATGCCAGGCCGTATTCGGAATCGTTGGCCCAGGCCAACGCCTGAGCCTCGTCGTGGAAGCGGGTCACCGAAACCACCGGGCCGAATACTTCGTGGCGGACTATTTCGTCGTCTTGCAGCGCGTCCGCCAGCACGGTGGGCTCGAAGAAGAAACCGTCACCGGGCAGGGCCTTGCCGCCTGTGACCAGGCGCATGTGCGGCTGCTCGATGGCGCGCTGCACCATGCCGGCGACCTTGTCCCGGTGCAGGGCGCTGATCAGCGGGCCGAGTTCGGTCTCCGAGTCATGCGGCAGGCCCGGCTTGATGCTGGCCACCGCTTCGCCCAGGCGGTCGACGAAGCGCTCGTAGATGCCGTCCTGCACGTACAGCCGACAGGCGGCGGTGCAGTCCTGGCCCGCGTTGTAGAAGCCGAAGGTGCGGATGCCCGCGATGGCCGCGTCGATGTCGGCATCGTCGAACACGATCACCGGCGCCTTGCCGCCCAGTTCCATGTGCATGCGCTTCACGCTGTCGGCGGTGTCCGCGATGATACGCGCGCCGGTGGCAATCGAGCCGGTCAGCGACACCATGCGCACTTTGCCATGGGTGATCAGCGCATTGCCGACAGTCTGGCCGCGGCCGAAGAGAATGTTGAGCACGCCGGCCGGCAGCAGGTCCCGGACCAGCTCGCCCACGTGCAGCGCGGTCAGCGGGGTGAGCTCCGAGGGCTTGATCACCACGGTGTTGCCCGCGGCCAGGGCCGGGGCGATCTTCCAGGCCAGCATCATCAACGGGTAATTCCACGGCGCGATGGAGGCGACGACGCCCAGCGGGTCGCGGCGGATCATCGAGGTATGCCCGGGCAGGTACTCGCCTGCCGCCGAGCCGCCCAGGCAGCGCGCCGCACCGGCGAAGTAGCGGAACACATCGGCGATGGCCGGGATCTCGTCGCCGAGCGCTGCGGAGTACGGCTTGCCGCAGTTGTGCGATTCCAGCCTGGCAAGGACTTCACCGTGCGCCTCGATAAGATCGGCGATGGCCAGCAGCACGCTCGAGCGCTCCTTTGGCGAGGTCTGCGACCAGCCGTCGAAAGCCTGATCGGCGGCACGAACGGCCACGTCGACCTGGGCTTCGGTGGCCTCGTTGATCTGCGCCAGCGCGCGGCCGCTGGCCGGGTCGAGCACGGTCCAGGCGGGGCCTTCGCCGTCGACCAGGCGACCGTTGATCAGCATTTGGGTTTGCATGCGCGGCTTCTCCTCGGGGCTCAGGGCATGGATGCCCCTACAGACTAGAAGGCGCTGGCAGCGGTAACAATTCGCCAGATGGGCAACATCCGGATGCAAATGCGTTAAGCGAGGCTTCAGGTTGGCGGCCTACTCTGGAGGCTGCTCACATTCCACCTTCCATGAGGCATATCAGATGAATACTCGCGGTCTGCTCGACCAGCTACTCAAGACCGGCCAGTCGTTGTTGCAGAACCAGCAGGGCAAAGGCGCTGGCGACAAAGGTTCGGGCGGTCTGGGCAGCCTGCTGTCCGGCGCGGGAGGCGGCGCCTTGGCGGCGGGCGCCATGGGCCTGCTGCTGGGCAACAAGAAGGCCCGCAAGTATGGCGGCAAGGCGCTCACCTACGGTGGCCTGGCCGCCCTCGGCGTGCTGGCCTACAAGGCCTACGGCAATTGGCAGGCACGCCAGGGCGAAGGCAATCGCGAGCCGCAGACCCTCGACCGCCTGCCGCCAGCCGAGGCTGAGCAGCACAGCCAGGCGGTGTTGCGGGCACTGGTGGCGGCGGCCAAGTCCGATGGCCATATCGACGAACGCGAGCGGGCCCTGATCGAAGGCGAATTCACCCGCCTGGACAGTGATCGAGCGTTGCAGCAGTGGTTGCATGCGGAACTGAACAAGCCGCTGGATCCGGCCGAGGTAGCCCGTGCCGCGCAGACGCCGGAAATGGCCGCCGAGATGTACCTGGCCAGCGTGATGATGGTCGATCAGGAGAACTTCATGGAGCGCGCCTACCTCGACGAACTGGCCCGCCAATTGCGCCTGGACCCGGCCCTGCGTCAGGAGCTGGAAAGCCAGGTCAGGCTTGCCGCGGGTCAATGAACCGGCATTTGGCCAGTCCGACAGGCAGGGATGCCTGAATCCACCTGCATTCAGCCGCAAAAGCGTGGGAAGCCTGGGCTATACTTCGGCGATTTTTCCCGCTCGTATCGAATTCCTGAGGGCTGAATGTGAAGAACTGGACCTTGCGCCAACGGATCCTGGCAAGTTTCGCCGTGATCATCGCCATCATGCTGCTGATGATCGTGGCCGCCTACTCGCGGCTGGTGGCGATCGAGTCCAGTGAAGAAGACGTGGGCAACGACAGTATTCCCGGCGTCTACTACAGCTCGATGATTCGCAGCGCCTGGGTCGACAGCTACGTCAACAGCCAGCAGCTGGTGGGCTTGTCCAACCACCGCGAAATCACCACGGCCGACATGGAACTGTTCAAGAGTTTCGATGATCGCCTCAAGCAGCACATGGCCAGCTACCAAGGCACCATCCGCGACCCCGACGATCAGGTCGCCTTCGACGACTTCACCCGCCTGGAACTGGAGTACGTCAAGATCGTCGATCAGGTCCTGGAAACCTACCGGCAGAAAAACTATGCCGAGGCGCAACGCTTGATCGCCGAAGTGCTGACGCCGGCCTGGAAAGAAGGGCGCCAGCACTTGAACCAGGTGATCGAACGCAACCGCGAAGCCGCCGACACCGCCACCAACGAGATCGTCAGCGCGGTGAACACCGCCAAGGGCAGCATGATCGTCTCGCTGCTGCTGGCGATCGTGGCCGCCGGTATTTGTGGCCTGCTGCTGATGCGGGCGATCACCGCGCCCATGCAACGCATCGTGCATGCCCTCGACCGCCTGCGCTCCGGCGACCTGAGCATGCGCCTGAACCTCGACCGCAAGGACGAGTTCGGCGCCATCGAGGGGGGCTTCAACGAAATGGCCGAATCGCTGGCCAACCTGGTATCCCAGGCCCAGCGCTCCTCGGTGCAGGTGACCACCTCGGTCACCGAGATCGCCGCGACATCCAAGCAGCAGCAGGCCACCGCCACCGAAACGGCGGCAACGACCACGGAAATCGGCGCGACCTCGCGGGAGATCGCAGCGACCTCGCGTGACCTGGTGCGCACCATGACCGAAGTCACCAGCGCCGCCGACCAGGCCTCGAGCCTTGCCGGCTCAGGCCAGCAGGGCCTGGCGCGCATGGAGGAAACCATGCACCAGGTGATGGGCGCGGCCGACCTGGTCAACGCCAAGCTGGCGATCCTCAACGAGAAGGCCAGCAACATCAACCAGATGGTGGTCACCATCGTCAAGGTCGCCGACCAGACCAACCTGTTGTCGCTCAATGCCGCCATCGAGGCGGAAAAGGCCGGTGAGTACGGCCGTGGCTTCGCCGTGGTCGCCACCGAGGTACGCCGTCTGGCCGATCAGACCGCTGTCGCCACCTACGACATCGAGCAGATGGTGCGCGAGATCCAGTCGGCGGTCTCGGCCGGTGTGATGGGCATGGACAAGTTCTCCGAGGAAGTGCGCCGCGGCATGTTCGAGGTGCAGCAGGTGGGCGAACAGCTCAGCCAGATCATCCATCAGGTCCAGGCGCTGGCGCCACGGGTGTTGATGGTCAACGAGGGCATGCAGGCCCAGGCCACTGGCGCCGAACAGATCAACCAGGCCCTGGCCCAGCTCAGCGATGCCAGCACCCAGACGGTGGAGTCATTGCGCCAGGCGAGCTTCGCCATCGACGAGCTGAGCCAGGTGGCCGCCGGGCTGCGAGGCGGTGTGTCGCGGTTCAAAGTCTGACCACGATGAACGACCTGGCCCCCCGCGAAGATCGCAGCGCTGCCGACAAGGGCGTGCTGTACCTGCAGTTTCGCATCGCCGACCAGCGTTTCGCCCTGGATGTGCGCGAAGTGATCGAGGTGCTGCCGCTGCGTACCCTCAAGCCCATTGCCCAGGCGCCTGCCTGGGTGGCCGGCGTGTTTGCCCACCGGGGCGAGCTGGTGCCGGTGCTCGACCTTTCGGCGCTGAGCTTCGGCGTACCGGCGGCGTCGCGCAGCAGCACCCGCCTGGTGCTGGTGCATTACCGCGCTGATCCGCTGCGTCCGGAGCTGCAACTGGGGCTGATCCTGGAGCAGGCCACCGATACCCTGCGCTGCGCGCCTGAAGAGTTCCAGCCCTACGGTCTGGACAACGGCGATGCCCGTTACCTGGGGCCTGTGCGCCAGGATGCGCGAGGGTTGCTGCAGCGCATCCGGGTGGATGAGTTGTTGCCCGAAGCGGTCCGGCAGTTGTTGTATCCCGTCGAGCCCGGACAGGTGCCGGCATGAACGAGCAGCGTTTCTTCCGTTTCCTGCAGGATCGCATCGGCCTGGATGTCGAGTCGGTTGGCGCGCCCATGGTCGAGCGCGCCTTGCGCCAGCGCTGCGCTGCTTCGCAGGCCATTGATCTGGACGATTACTGGCTGCGCCTGCAGCAGTCGGCCGACGAGCAGCAGGCACTGATCGAGGCGGTCGTCGTTCCGGAAACCTGGTTCTTTCGCTACCCCGAATCCTTCAGCGCACTGGTGGGTCTCGCCCACAAGCGCCTGGCCGAACTCGCCGGCATGCGGCCCTTGCGCATGCTCAGCCTGCCGTGCTCGACCGGCGAGGAACCCTACTCGATCGCCATGGCGCTGCTGGATGGTGGGCTTGCTCCAGGGACGTTCCGCATCGATGGCATCGACGTCAGTCCAAGCTCGGTGGCCAAGGGCGAGCAGGCGCTCTATGGGCGCAATTCGTTTCGCGGCAGTGACCTGGCGTTTCGTGAGCGGCATTTTCGCGAAGTCGGTGATGTTCATCAGCTCGACGAACGCGTGCGCCAGCAGGTCAGCCTTCAGGTTGGCAATGTGCTCGACCCAACGCTCAAAGGGCGCGAGGGGCTGTACGATTTCGTGTTCTGCCGCAATTTGCTGATCTACTTCGATGTGCCGACCCAGCAGCGGGTATTCGAGGTGCTCAAGCACCTG
Source organism: Pseudomonas sp. microsymbiont 2 (assembly GCF_054788395.1). Classification (NCBI taxonomy): domain Bacteria; kingdom Pseudomonadati; phylum Pseudomonadota; class Gammaproteobacteria; order Pseudomonadales; family Pseudomonadaceae; genus Pseudomonas; species Pseudomonas sp. microsymbiont 2. The sequence goes on along the minus strand of NZ_CM139112.1, from coordinate 4,562,161 downwards.
ACCCATGCCCAGGGCGTATTGTTCATCGGCCCTGCCGAAGGCAGCCTGCTGGCGCGCCTGGGCATGCGCCCCCTGGGGATCGCGCAGTCGTTCGCCTACGTTCGCCAGGATGACATCGCTCCCGTCATCCCCAGCGCGCCTGTACCAGCGCCACGCATGCTGGCGTCGAACCTGCCTCCGCGGATCACGCCACTTCCGGCACGAGCGCCCAGGCCAAACCCTGTTCCGGCTCCGCGACCTGCCCTGCAGGACAGCGAGGCGCAGTTGCTGGCGGCCATCGCCCGGCACGCCAACGCCGGTGACAGCGAGCAGGCCAGGGCGGGTTGCGAACGTTACCTGCGGCAGTTCGCGCCCAAGGCGCAGATCTTCTACTGGCTGGGCTTGCTCTGTGACATGCAGGCCGATGCCGCCCAGGCCATCACCCATTACCGCAAGGCGCTCTATCTTGAACCCCAGCACCCGGAAGCACTGGTGCACCTGGCCGCACTGCTGGCCTCGCAGGGAGACGAGGCGGGCGCCCGGCGCTTGCAGGAGCGCGCGGCGCGGGCGGGCAGGGAGTCTGAACGATGAGCCACGATATGCAACTGATCGCCCATGATGACGCCCCCATCGATGATTGCTGGAATCGCATCGGCGTGCATGGCGACAAGCAATGTCCGTTGCTGGAGCGCCATGTGCATTGCCGCAATTGCGAGGTGTATGCCGAGGCGGCCACGCGCTTGCTGGATCGCTACGCACTGGTCCAGGACGAGCAGTTCGCGCCCCAGGTGCTGGAAGAGCGCGCGGTTGGCCGTTCCATGCTGCTGTTCCGCCTGGGGGACGAGTGGCTGGCCCTGGCCACCGCCTGTCTGGCGGAGATCGCGCCGCTGCAGCCGGCGCACTCGTTGCCGCACCAGCGTTCGCGGGTACTGCAGGGGGTCGCCAACGTGCGCGGCGCGCTGGTGCCATGCCTGTCCCTGGTCGACCTGCTGGGCGTGCCGGCCCAGAGCACTGCCGAGCGTACCGGGCGGGCCATGCCGCGCATGCTGATCCTCGCCGCCGACGGCGGCCCCGTGGTGGTGCCGGTGGACGAGATCGACGGTATCCATCGTCTCGACCTCGCGGGCCTGGAAAACGGTCGTGACGCGGCGCACTTCACCACCGCGGTCCTGCAGTGGCGAGGGCGCAGCGTGCGAGTGCTGGATGAACAACAGCTGATGTCAGCCGTGAAGCGGAGCCTGTCATGACCCCGGAGCAAATGCGCGATGCGTCGCTGCTCGAGTTGTTCAGCCTGGAGGCGGAGGCTCAGACGCAGGTACTCAGTGCTGGACTGATGGCGCTGGAGCGCAACCCTGGCCAACCCGACCAGCTCGAGGCCTGCATGCGGGCGGCCCACTCCCTCAAGGGGGCGGCGCGCATCGTCGGCATCGATGCGGGCGTCAGCGTTGCCCATGTGATGGAGGACTGCCTGGTGGCGGCGCAGGAAGGTCGCTTGCTGCTGCGGCCCGAACATATCGATGCGTTGCTGCAGGGCACCGATCTGTTGATGCGCATCGCCACGCCGGGCGACGAGGGCGGCGAAGCTGCCGTATCGACCTTCCTGGCGCAGATGGCAGGGGTGCTGGATCCGGCGCTGCCCGAGGTTGCGCCCGTCGTCACGTCGAGCGGGCCAGGCCAGGTCGTGTCGCCACCGCCCGAGCCAGTGGTGATGAGCGAGGCCTTCATCGCCGAAGCCCCGGTCGTCGAGCCGGACCCCGAATCGGTCGCCCAGCGCAAGATTGGCAGGCGCGGCGCAGAAGGCGGCGAGCGGGTGCTGCGGGTGACCGCCGATCGCCTGAACAGCCTGCTCGACTTGTCGAGCAAATCGCTGGTGGAGACTCAGCGCCTGAAGCCCTACCTGGCGACGTTGCAGCGTCTGAAGCGCATGCATGGCCAGGGCATGCGGGCGCTGGATGGACTCAAGACCCAGCTGGAGGACAGCGGTCAGGGCGCCGAGGTACTCGCGGCGCTGGCCCAGACCCAGCAACTGCTGGCCGAAACCCAGCAGATTCTGTTGCAGCAGGCCGCCGACCTCGATGAGTTCGGCTGGCAGGCCAGCCAGCGCGCGCAACTGTTGTATGACACCGCGCTGGCCTGTCGCATGCGTCCGTTTGCCGATGTGCTCACCGGGCAGAGTCGCATGGTGCGCGACCTTGGGCGCTCGCTGGACAAGCCGGTGCGGTTGGTCGTCGAGGGCGAGAAGACCCAGGTCGATCGCGATGTGCTGGAGAAGCTCGAGGCGCCGCTGACCCACCTGTTGCGCAATGCCGTCGATCATGGCATCGAACTGCCCGAGCAGCGTCTGCTCGCCGGCAAGCCCGGCGAAGGCACGATCCGCCTGCGCGCCTCGCACCAGGCCGGGCTGCTGGTGCTCGAACTCGCCGACGACGGTGCCGGCATCGACCTCGAGCGCTTGCGCCGCAGCATCGTCGAGCGTGCCTTGTCGCCGGCCGAGACCGTGGCACAGATGAGCGAGGCCGAGCTGCTGACGTTCCTGTTCCTGCCCGGCTTCAGTCTGCGCGATACGGTCACCGAGGTGTCCGGACGAGGTGTCGGGCTGGATGCGGTGCAGCACATGGTCCGCGAGTTGCGCGGCTCGATCGAGTTGACCCAGGTGGCAGGGCAGGGCTGCTGCTTCCATCTGGAGGTACCGCTGACTCTGTCGGTGGTGCGCAGCCTGGTGGTCGAGGTGGGTGGAGAGGCTTACGCCTTTCCGCTGGCGCATATCGAGCGCACGCTCGATGTGCCCGCCGAAACCATCGTGCAGATCGAAGGGCGCCAGCACTTCTGGCACGAAGATCGGCATATCGGCCTGGTGGCGGCCAGTCAGTTGCTCAATCGACCGGCGACCCAGGGTGATGAGCAGAGCCTGCGGGTGGTGGTGATTCGCGAGCGCGAACAGCTCTACGGCGTGGCTGTCGAGCGGCTGATCGGCGAGCGGGTGCTGGTGGTGATGCCACTCGATCCGCGCCTGGGCAAGGTCCAGGACATTTCTGCCGGGGCATTGCTCGACGACGGATCGGTGGTGCTCATCATTGATGTCGAAGACCTGCTGCGCTCGGTGGACAAGCTGCTCAGTACCGGTCGTCTGGAGCGCATCGAACGTGGCGGCAGGGCTGGCAAGGGCGTGGCGCGCAAGCGCATCCTGGTGGTAGACGACTCGCTCACGGTGCGCGAGTTGCAGCGCAAGCTGCTGGGCAACCGCGGCTACGACGTGGCGGTGGCCGTGGATGGCATGGACGGTTGGAACGCCCTGCGCAGCGACGACTTCGACTTGCTGATCACCGACATCGACATGCCGCGCATGGACGGCATCGAACTGGTCACCCTGGTGCGCCGCGATCATCGTCTGCAGTCGTTGCCCGTAATGGTGGTGTCGTACAAGGATCGTGAAGAAGACCGGCGTCGTGGACTGGATGCCGGTGCCGACTATTATCTGGCCAAGGCCAGCTTCCACGACGATGCGCTGTTGGACGCCGTCGTGGAGTTGATCGGAGGTGCCCAGGGATGAAGATCGCCATTGTCAATGACATGCCCATGGCCGTGGAGGCCTTGCGCCGTGCGCTGGCCTTCGAGCCGGCGCACGAGGTGGTGTGGGTGGCCGGCAATGGCGCCGAGGCGGTGCGTTTGTGCGCCGAGCAGACGCCCGACCTGATCCTGATGGACCTGATCATGCCGGTGATGGATGGGGTCGAGGCGACCCGCCGGATCATGGCCGAGACGCCATGCGCCATCGTCATCGTCACCGTCGACCGCAGGCAGAACATGAACCGGGTGTTCGAGGCCATGGGCCATGGCGCGCTGGACGTGGTCGACACTCCGGCGCTGGGCGCGGGAGACGCGCGGGAGGCGGCGGCGCCTCTGTTGCGCAAGATCCTCAACATCGCCTGGCTGATCGGCCAGCAGCGGCCCAGCGCGCCCCGGGCGGTCGCCACTCCCCTGCGTGAGGTGTCGCAGCGCCGCGCCTTGGTGGCGATCGGCTCTTCCGCGGGCGGGCCGGCGGCGCTGGAGGTATTGCTCAAGGGCCTGCCGCGTACTTTTCCTGCGGCGATCGTGCTGGTGCAGCATGTCGACCAGGTGTTTGCCGCCGGCATGGCCGAGTGGCTGAGCAGCGCTTCTGGCCTGCCGGTTCGTCTGGCTCGCGAAGGCGAACCACCGCAGCCCGGACAGGTGCTGCTGGCGGGCACCAATCACCATATCCGCCTGCTGAGCAATGGCGAGCTGGCCTACACTGCGGAACCTGTCAATGAAATCTACCGGCCTTCGATCGATGTGTTTTTCGAGAGCGTGGCGCGGTACTGGTCTGGCGAGGCGGTGGGCGTGCTGCTCACCGGCATGGGGCGCGACGGCGCGCAGGGTCTGAAGCTCATGCGCCAGCAGGGCTTTCTGACCATCGCCCAGGACCAGCAGAGCAGTGCGGTCTACGGCATGCCCAAGGCCGCCGCGGCGATCGACGCCGCGGTGGAAATTCGTCCGCTTGAGCGAATCGCCGGGCGACTGATGGAAATCTTTTCGAAATGACGATATGTATTGAGTCACGCCGCCTGGCCGGCAGTGATCTGGTGACTACGGATGAATGATCTCCCGATCGAAGGTTTCACGACCATCAACGAAAGTGCGGCGATGGTCCTGCTGGTAGACGATCAGGCAATGATCGGCGAGGCGGTGCGTCGTGGGCTGGCCCACGAAGAGAACATCGACTTCCACTTCTGCGCCGACCCGCACCAGGCAGTGGCCCAGGCCATGCGCATCAAGCCCACGGTTATCCTGCAGGACTTGATCATGCCGGGCCTCGATGGCCTGACGCTGGTCCGCGAGTACCGCAACAATCCGGCGACCCAGGACATTCCGATCATCGTGCTGTCGACCAAGGAGGACCCGCTGGTCAAGAGCGCGGCGTTCGCTGCCGGGGCCAACGATTACCTGGTGAAGCTGCCCGACACCATCGAACTGGTGGCGCGTATCCGCTACCACTCGCGCTCGTACCTCACGCTGTTGCAGCGTGACGAGGCCTATCGGGCCCTGCGCGTGAGCCAGCAGCAGTTGCTTGACACCAACCTGATGCTGCAGCGGTTGATGAACTCCGATGGCCTCACGGGGCTGTCCAACCGCCGTCACTTCGATGAATACCTGGAGCTGGAATGGCGCCGGGCCATGCGTGAGCAGCAGCAGTTGTCGCTGTTGATGATCGATGTGGACTACTTCAAGGCGTTCAACGACAGCTTCGGTCACCTGGCGGGTGACGAAGCCTTGCGTCAGGTGGCCGAGGCCATCCGCGGCAGTTGCTCGCGTCCCACTGACTTGCCGGCGCGCTATGGGGGCGAGGAGTTCGCCCTGGTGTTGCCCAATACCTCGCCTGGTGGCGCCCGGCTGGTCGCTGAGAAACTGCGTCAGATCATCATGGGGCTGAAGATCGCCCATACCATGCCTGAGGCAACCTCGTACCTGACGGTCAGCATTGGCCTGGCGACCCTGACGCCGAGCGTTGGCAGCCATTGCCGACAGCTGATCTCGGCGGCGGACAAGGGGTTGTACCAGGCCAAGAACAGCGGACGTAATCAGGTTGGGATTGCCTGATGGGGTTTTCGCGGGGGGAGTGCTTTCAGATTTGCACTAACCCTGCGGGGGGCTTTTCGTCGAAAGATTGAAATGACTTTTTGGGGCTGAGTGTTAAATTTCAAGCTTCAAGCTTCAAGCTTCAAGCTTCAAGCTTCAAGTTCCAAGTTCCAAGAACTTTGCTCTTGCTTCTAAGTGCGCGATAGTTCAGGCGCCGGCAATTGCGACTTCAGGAGGCCGAGCGGAGTTCTTGCGGAGGGAGGTGACGGGCATGGATGCCCGTCAAGCGCTGCGCCCCAGGATGGGGCGTTCAGCGCGGTCCTCCCGGGAGCAAGAACGGAGCGAGGGTACCCCGGAGCGAAGCGTAGGGGCCGGATGATGGAGCGCAGCGTTTTTTGGTTACTTTTTGTCGCGTTTGACAAAAAGTGACCCGCCGTAAGGGCGGAAAGGTGACTGTGCGTCGCCATCGCAAATGAATGCGCATATAACTTTCAATACAGACTCTTTAAAAGTCAAAGTCAAAGTCAAAGTCAAAGTCAAATGCGATCGACGTGGGTTTCTACAGTTGTAAGCGCATTCATTTACGATGTCGACGCATAGTCACCTTTCCGCCCTTACGGCGGGTCACTTTTTGTCAAACGCGACAAAAAGTAACCAAAAAACGCTGCGCTCCATTCATGCGGCCCTCCGCTGCGCTCCGGGTTCCCTCACTCCGGCCTTGCTCCCGGGAGGACCGCGCTGCAGGGCCCATCCTGGGCCCCAGCGCTTGACGGGCATCCATGCCCGTCACCTCCCTCCGCAAGGCCTGCGTTCGGCCTCCTGAAGTCGCGAAGTTACGAGCGGCGCCTGGGCTGACGCAGCTGTCGCTAGTGAGTTGCGGGGATAAACTCTTGATCGGCAACGGCAACGGCAACGGCAACAGTAGGGATGCGGCGCTATGAGGATTCCGCCCAGACTGCTCGGCGGGCCTGCCGCCAGGCCCCAGACTCGGTTATACTCGCGGGCTTTTCACCGAATTCGCACGAGAGCTGCCCGCCCATGGAAATCCAACCGATCCTGAACACCATCAAGGACCTCACCGAGCGTTCCCAGTCCATTCGGGGGTATCTTTGACTACGATCACAAACATGATCGTCTGGTCGAAGTAAACCGCGAGCTGGAAGACGCCGCTGTCTGGAACAAGCCCGAGTACGCCCAGGCCCTGGGCCGCGAGCGCGCCATGCTGGCACAGGTGGTCGAGACCCTCGATAAACTGGCCAACGGCCTGGCCGATTGCCAGGACCTGCTCGACATGGCCGTCGAGGAAAATGACGAAGGCGCCGTCGGCGACGTCGTGACCGAGCTGGAAGGCCTGGAAGAAAAACTGGCCCAGCTCGAGTTCCGTCGCATGTTCAGCGGCGAGATGGACATGAACAACGCCTACCTGGACATCCAGGCCGGCTCCGGCGGCACCGAGGCCCAGGACTGGGCCAACATCCTGCTGCGCATGTACCTGCGCTGGGCCGACAAGCGCGGTTTCGACGCCACTATCATCGAACTGTCCGAAGGCGAAGTCGCCGGCATCAAGGGCGCCACCGTGCACATCAAGGGCGAGTACGCCTTCGGCTGGCTGCGCACCGAGATCGGCGTGCACCGCCTGGTGCGCAAGAGCCCGTTCGACTCCGGCGCCCGTCGCCATACCTCGTTCTCGGCGGTGTTCGTCTCGCCCGAGATCGACGACAAGGTCGAGATCGAGATCAACCCGTCCGACCTGCGCATCGACACCTACCGCTCCTCCGGTGCCGGTGGCCAGCACGTCAACACCACCGACTCGGCGGTGCGTATCACCCACGTGCCGACCAATACCGTGGTGGCCTGCCAGAACGAACGCTCCCAGCACGCCAACAAGGACACCGCCATGAAAATGCTGCGGGCCAAGTTGTACGAGCTGGAAATGCAAAAGCGCAACGCCGCCTCGCAGGCGTTGGAAGACAGCAAGTCGGACATCGGCTGGGGCCACCAGATCCGTTCCTACGTGCTCGACGACTCGCGGATCAAGGACCTGCGCACCGGCGTCGAGCGCAGCGACTGCCAGAAGGTCCTGGACGGCGATCTCGACCAGTACCTGGAAGCGAGCCTCAAGCAGGGGCTGTAAGCATCTCCGCCGTGGCGGGCCTGTGGGAGCGGGCTTGCCCCGCGATCCCTCCGCTACGAGGGCAACGAACACCTGATGGAAAGAATGACGACATGAGCGACCTCAAGACCGAAGCGCAAGACCTGCAACAGGAAGAAAACGCCCTGATCGCCCTGCGCAAGGAAAAACTTGCCGCAGAGCGCGCCAAGGGCAATGCCTTCCCCAACGACTTCCGCCGCGACAGCTACTGCGACGACCTGCAGAAGCAGTATGCGGACAAGACCAAGGAAGAGCTGGAAGCAGCTGCCATCCCGGTCAAGGTCGCCGGTCGCATCATGCTCAACCGTGGCTCGTTCATGGTCATCCAGGACATGACCGGCCGCATCCAGGTCTATGTCAACCGCAAGACCCTGCCGGAAGAAACCCTGGCTGCGGTCAAGACCTGGGACCTGGGCGACATCATCAGCGCCGAAGGCACCCTGGCCCGCTCCGGCAAGGGTGACCTGTACGTCGAGATGACCGACGTGCGCCTGCTGACCAAGTCGCTGCGCCCGCTGCCGGACAAGCACCATGGCCTGACCGACACCGAGCAGCGCTACCGCCAGCGCTACGTCGACCTGATGGTCAACGAGGAAACCCGCCACACCTTCCGTGTGCGTTCGCAGGTGATCTCGCACATCCGCAAGTTCCTCATCGAGCGCGACTTCCTCGAAGTGGAAACCCCGATGCTGCAGACCATCCCGGGCGGCGCCGCGGCCAAGCCGTTCGAAACCCACCACAACGCGCTGGACATGGCCATGTTCCTGCGCATCGCGCCTGAGCTGTACCTCAAGCGCCTGGTGGTCGGTGGTTTCGAAAAAGTGTTCGAGATCAACCGCAACTTCCGCAACGAAGGCGTCTCGACCCGGCACAACCCCGAGTTCACCATGCTCGAGTTCTACCAGGCCTACGCCGACTACCGCGACAACATGGACCTCACCGAGGAACTGTTCCGCGAGCTGGCGCAGCTTGTCCTGGGAACCACCGATGTGCCATACGGCGACAAGGTATTCCACTTCGGCGAGCCGTTCGCCCGCCTGTCGGTGTTCGACTCGATCCTCAAGTACAACCCAGAGCTGACCGCCGCCGACCTGCAGGACGTCGACCGTGCCCGTGAGATCGCCAAGAAAGCCGGCGCCAAGGTGCTCGGCCACGAAGGCCTGGGCAAGCTGCAGGTGATGATTTTCGAAGAGCTGGTCGAGCACAAGCTGGAACAGCCGCACTTCATCACCGAATACCCGTTCGAAGTCTCGCCACTGGCCCGTCGCAACGATGACAACCCGGCCGTGACCGACCGCTTCGAGCTGTTCATCGGTGGCCGCGAGATCGCCAACGCCTACTCCGAGCTCAACGACGCCGAAGACCAGGCCGAGCGCTTCCTGGCCCAGGTGGCCGAGAAGGACGCCGGTGACGACGAAGCCATGCACTACGATGCCGACTTCGTTCGCGCCCTGGAGTACGGCATGCCGCCGACCGCTGGTGAAGGCATCGGCATCGACCGTTTGGTGATGCTGCTGACCAACTCGCCGTCGATCCGCGATGTGATCCTGTTCCCGCACATGCGCCCACAGGCCTGAGCGAACTGAACAAGCCGCCTTTCGAGGCGGCTTTTTCATGCCTGAAGCTTTATGTTGTCAGTGCGGGCCTCTTCGCGGGTAAACCCGCTCCCACAGGAGGACGCGCATATCCTGTGGGAGCGGGTTTACCCGCGAAGAGGCCCGCACCGGCAACCCATTGTTCATGAGGTACCAACAGTGACCCCCGCAATGCCCCACCAAGGCGCCGCCGGCATCGCCACCGCCGTCGCCGAGAGCGTGCAATACCAGGGCCGCAAGACCGCCCGTCAGGGCAGCGAGCAGCGCCGCCAGCAGATCCTCGATGCCGCCATGCGCATCGTCGTGCGCGACGGCGTGCGCGGCGTGCGCCACCGCGCCGTGGCCGCCGAGGCAGATGTACCGCTGTCGGCCACCACCTACTACTTCAAGGACATCCAGGACCTGCTGGCCGACACCTTCGCCCAGTACGTCGAGCGCAGCGCGGCCTACATGGCCAAGCTGTGGGCCAACACCGAAGGCGTGCTGCGCCAATTGCTGGCCCAGGGCGACGGCACCCCCGAGGCCCGGGCGCACCTGGCCGACGAAGTGGCGCGCATGCTGGCCGACTACGTCCGGCGCCAGCTGAACAACCGCCGCGATTTCCTCATGGCCGAGCAGGCGTTCCGCCAGGAGGCGCTGCTGTGCCCGCGCCTGGCCGAACTGGTGCAGGCCCACGAGCAGATCCTGCTGCATGGCGCGCGGCAGATACTGCAGGTGGTCGGTTCGCCTCAGCCCGAGCAGGATGCCCAGATGTTGACGGCGATAATCGAGCAGATGGAATATCAGGGCCTGCTCAAGGATGCGAATGCGCAGGCCGATGAGCAGATGCTCGCTATCCTTGTCCGATACCTGCAGATGGTGCTGGCCTCGGCCTGAGTGGCGAACGATTTTTCAAGGAGAACCTGATGAAAGCCTGGCGTGTGGTGTTGTTGACCTTGTCATTCCTCCTGCTGGGCGGTTGTCTGGTGACCTTCGACGAGCCGTTGCCGGCCAACCAGCCGGCGCCCAAGGCACTGCTTGGGCAATGGAGCAGCAAGGACGCTTGGGGCGAGCCGCTCAAGCTGACCATCAGCCGCGCCGGGGGCAATACCTACAAGGCCGTGGCCCGGGCCCAGGGCAAGGCGCCCGAGGAATATGCCTTCACCGTGGCCCGGCACGGCAATCGCTGGTACCTCTCGGCCGGGGTGCCCAAGCGCCTGGGCGGCAACTTCCTGATCGGCGGTTTCGAGGTGATCGACGGCAAGCAACTGGTGGTCTACAACCTCGATGTCGAGCAGGTGCAGCAGGCCGTGGCGAAGAAAGAACTGACCGGGCGCACGACCCAGGTCCCGGAGGACAACGGCGAGGGCGTGCTCATCGACAGTCCGGCCGAGCGGGTGCTGGCGTACCTGGATGATCCGGCCAACTCCGATCTGTTCGTCGAGGTGGCGCGCTTCCAGCGTTCCGGTAAATAGCAGTGAACCTACCAGCCTCATCGCGGGGCAAGCCCGCTCCCACGCGTGGGAGCGGGCTTGCCCCGCGATGAGGCGCCCAGAAGGAGTCCCCGGGTGGACGAGTACCAGCAGACCATACGCACGCTGTCCGACCGCATCGTCGCCGCGCAAACCCCGATCCGCGTGCTCGACGCGGTCAAGTGGGACGACGGCATCCGCCAGGGTTTCCTCAAGGCCAAGGGCAAGGAGCCGCCGGCGGTGGACCGTGCCTATTACCAGAATCGCCCGCTGTCGTTCGACTCCAGCGCGCTGAAGGCCGAGTTCCAGAGCATCGAGCGCGACATCACGCGCCAACTGGGTCAGTTCAACCCGGTCGGGCAGATCATGCGGCGCATGTGCAAGGAGTACCGCATGGTGGTGCGCATGCTCGAAGCGCGTGGCACCGAGGACTTCGGGCTGATTTCCCAGGAACTCTACGGCGCCGCCTCCGATGCCTTCCACGCTGGTGACCCGACGTTGGCCGACCTGGGCCTTATGCTCTCGGACTACCTGAACAACATCGATGGCCGCGGCGACCTGAAGGACGAACCGAAGAACCTCACGGCCAAGGAGGCGGTGGATATTCTCCAGCGTCGCCTGAACAAGGTGTTCGGCGAAGCCGAGGAAACCATTCGCGTGTTCGAGTCCGACGGTATCGTCGCTGATGCCGCAGCGGGCGCCGACTACATCAAGGTGCGCGCCGACGCCATGTTCAACAGCCGCGATGTGCGCGCCCTGGAAGTGCATGAAGGCCTGGTGCACGTCGGCACCACGCTAAACGGCCTGAATCAGCCGATCTGCACCTTCCTGGCCAAGGGCCCGCCCTCATCGACGGTGACCCAGGAGGGCCTGGCCATCCTCATGGAGGTGATCGCCTTCGCCTCCTATCCCAGCCGCCTGCGCAAGCTCACCAACCGCACCCGCGCCATCCACATGGTCGAGGAGGGCGCCGACTTCCTGCAGGTCTTCGAGTTCTTCCGTGGCCAGGGCTTCGAGATGGGCCAGAGCTACAGCAATGCCAGCCGGGTGTTCCGGGGCTCGGTGCCCAACGGCCTGCCATTCACCAAGGACTTGTCCTACCTCAAGGGCTTCATCATGGTTTACAACTACATTCAGTTGGCCGTGAAGAAGGGCAAGCTCGAGCAGATCCCGCTGCTGTTCTGTGGCAAGACCACCCTGGAAGACATGCGCACGCTACGCCAGCTGGTCGAGGAAGGGCTGGTGGAGCCGCCCAAGTACCTGCCCGAGCAGTTCCGCGACCTCAACGCGCTGTCGGCCTGGATGTGCTTCTCCAACTTCCTCAACCACCTGAGCCTGGACCGCATTGAAGCCGACTACGCGAACATTCTCTGACGCCTGCCGTCACCTCGCCTTCGGTCTCGGGCTGCTGCTGTTGGGCGGCTGCAGCAGCTTGCTGTTCTACCCCGAGCCCGGCCAGCCGTTCACCCCGGAAAAGGCCCATCTGCAGTATCAGGACCTGACCCTGGTCGCCGCCGACGGCACACGTTTGCATGGATGGTGGATCCCCGTGCCGCCGGGTGTCGAGATCAAAGGCACGGTGCTGCACCTGCATGGCAACGGCGGCAACCTGGCCTGGCACCTCGGGGGCAGCTACTGGTTGCCGAAAGAGGGCTACCAGGTGCTGATGATCGACTATCGCGGTTATGGGCTGTCCCAGGGCAAGCCAACCCTGCCTGAGGTGTATGGCGACATCGGCGCGGCGCTGGACTGGCTGGACACGGCGCCGCAGGCACACGGCAAGCCTCTGGTGCTGCTGGGCCAGAGCCTCGGCGGGGCCATGGCCATCCATTACCTGGCCCAGCACCCCGAACAACGCCAACGCTTCAGCGCCCTGGTATTCGATGGCGTGCCGGCCAGTTACCGGGCGGTGGGGCGTTATGCCCTGAGCACTTCGTGGATGACCTGGCCACTGCAGGTGCCGCTGTCGTGGCTGGTGCCGGACGGCGACAGCGCGATCAACTCGATCGCACGCCTGGACAGCCCGCCGAAGCTGTTCTTCCACAGCATCGACGACAACCTCGTACCGTTGGAAAACGGCCTGCGGCTGTACCGTCAGGCGCCGCCTCCCCGGGTGTTGCAGCTGACTCGGGGCGATCATGTGCAGACCTTCGCCGATCCGACCTGGCGCCAGGTGATGCTGCGCTTCCTTGATGACCCTACCCACTTCAATGGTCTGCGCCGCCTGGCCGAAGTGCCCAACTACCCCGACGAGAAGAACAAGCAATGAGTGAAGAACGCAACGCCATCCCGCTGATCCTGACCGGTGTCGGCAGCATCATCGTGACGGTGGGAGCCCTCTGGTACTACGGCTACCTGCATTTCGCCAAGCCCGAGGACGCCTTGCTGCTGCAGGATTTCACCATGCTCAAGACCATTGCGGGGGAAGACTACAAGGTCTCGCTGACGCCGGCGCCGCAAGTGGCGCAGTGCATCGATGGCGTGCTGGTGCTGTTCGATACCGAGCAGAAGGGCCTGACCGGCGTGCTGGTTGACAACCGCAAGCGCGCGGTGCGCTGCATGGGGCAGGAAACGCCGCAGCAGGTGCAATGAATGATGGGGCTGCTGCAATGCGGCCCGATCAGTTCAGTCGCGCGCTGGCGACTGAATAGACATCGCATCTTTCACGTTTGCCGATGGCGATGACAAGCACTACCACGCGCTGATCAATCACCTGGTAGACCAAGCGGTAGCCGACTGATCTCAATTTGATCTTGTAGCAATCGGCCATGTTATTGAGCCGGTCTTTTTCAACTCTGGGTCGAGTCAGTCGAGCCTTGAGTTTCCTGGCAAGCTGCAGGCGCAATTTGGGTTCGAGCTTGCGATACTCCTTCTGCGCTCGTGACAAACTCAAGGTTATAGCTTGCTGTCGCGCTCTGCGTCGGCGATGAGCTCATCGATATCCACCCTCACGGTAGGCCCGCCAAGTCGCTGGCGTACCAGTTCGGCCAGTTGGATATCGTCAATCAGATCCATCATCGCCTCGTAGCGCTCTGGTGGTACTGCGTAGAAGGCGGGCTCGTTCCGATTGAGGATCACCACGGTTTCACCGTGCGCTTCACGAATGGTGCCCATTGGGTCTTTCTTAAGGTCGGTGATGGATGCTGCCAGATCGGCGAGGACAGGGTAGGTCATAGTTGTATCAACCCCTTTATCGAGAAGGATGGTTGTGTCATCTTAGTGCTTTTAAAGGTGTCCTTAAAGGTGCTTTTGACGAAAGGTCAAGCATGAAAAAACCCGCCATCAGGCGGGTTTTTTCATTCAGCCAGCAGCCCTTATTGGACTTGGCTCACCGTACGCGGTGCCACTGGCTGGTTGTCGTTGGAGATGGTCACCTCCACCCGACGGTTCTGCGCACGGCCGGAGTTGCTGGAGTTGTCCGCGACCGGGTACTCCTTGCCGTAACCCTGGGCGACGATCCGTGCCGGGTCGACGCCGGCACGCACCAGTGCCATGCGCACCGCGCCGGCGCGGCGTTCGGACAGGGTCTGGTTGTAGTTGGCCGAACCGACGCTGTCGGTGTAACCCTCGACGATCACCTTGCGCTCTGGGTTTTCCTGGAGGAACTGGGCCAGTTTGGTGACATTGGGGTAGGCGCTGCTCTTGAGCACGGCCTTGTTGAAATCGAACAGCACGTCACCGAAGGTCACCAGGGTGCCTCGGTCGGTCTGCTTGGCGTTCAGGCTGTCCTGCAGCTTCTTGATCTGCGCGTCGCGGGCGTCGAGCTTGGCCTGGGCGCGTTGCGCGGCGGCGTTCTTCAGTTCGCCTTCGGCGGTGCGCAGGGCAATGGTCTGCTTGGCTACCTCGACCCGCTGGTTGGTCAGATAGGCGAGCTGATCGACCTTCTTCGAGTCCTCGCGCTCCATGTACGCCTTGTCGGCCTTGTTCAGCCAGTCCTGGGCGTCCTTGGTCTCGAGCGCGGCGACCTTGCTCGACTGTGGGTCGCTCTGCAGGGCCGAGAAGTTGGTGCGGGCCGACTCGAGGTTGGCGTTCGGGTCGTGAGAGCAGGCGGCCAGGCCTACGCTCAGGGCCAGCAGGGCGGGAATCATGACGTAATTGCGCATAGTGTTCATCCTTTGATCTTTAACGAAGGCTCATGAGGCAGGGCAGGGCTCATTCGGCGCTGCGCAGGCCTTCCTCACGTACGTCGTTGATGCCCTGACGGGCATCTTGCACGGCTTTCTGGGCCTTGGCCGCCTGGGCCTTGCGCTCGGCGACGCGAGCATCCCATTCGGCCTGCTCGGCGAGCAGCTTGGCCTCGTCGTACTTCTTGTCGTGCATGGCGATCTCGGCCTTCTTGAACTTGTCCTGGGCGGCCTTCATCTCCACCGCGGCATATTCGGTGCCACCGGCGCTGACTGCCGAGTTGACCGCCGATTGGGTCACGGCGTACTGCTCGGTGGGCGGCTTGCCCGCGCAGCCCGCCAGCACCAGGCTGCTGCCCAGGGCCAGCGCGGCCAGCTTGAGCCCGCGCAGGTGAGTGGAGGAAGGTCGTTCGATGCGGGTCTTCATGGTGGTCAACTCCATTGGGTCACTCCTGTTAAACGACGATGGCCTCGCTGGGCTCATCGCTGTTCCCCTGTGCTCAGCGTCGGGCGAAAAGCCCGTATTTACAGGGTTTTGCCGTGATGGCTATTGGCTGTGACCGAGGCGTTTTTTGAATAGTTCAGAAAAATTTGCACGCTAAAGACATTTTTTTCTGACTAATCAGTCAGCGGATTTTCCATGGAACTTCCGCTGTGGATGGCGGTATGCCGGGCCTTGCCCGGCATCGGCAAAGGCTCAGTGCGACTTGTCTTCCCGCACCCGGCCAAGGGCCTGCAGGTGGCGGCGGGAGAGGGCCAGGAAGCGCGGCGTGGGGCCGATGTCCTCGTACAGTGGGTCGCCTTCCTCGTCGGTGGCGATCACCTGCTGGCCCTTGATGTAGGGGAAGCTGGCCTCCAGTTCCTCGAGCGCCGCCGCCACCAGTTCGCCCAGCAGTTCCTCTGGGCTGCGCTTGGGGTACATGTCGATCAGCGCGGCCAGGCGCGCTTCGGCTTCCATGTCCAGGTGCAGGACATGGCCGGTGGGGCTCAGCCGGCCGGCGGCGTTCTGTTCCCAGTGCTGGGCGAGTTGGCGAATTTTCATGATGACCTCTGTCAAAGCCTGGTAATGGCATTGCTTCGGATGTCCTGTGTTCACTTTAGTTGCTCTGGCTGCTTCTGGCTGCTTCTGGCTGCTTCTGGCTTGCCAGGCGCGGGCGCGAGTGGGCACTCTTGGGCGCATGCGGTTTCCTGGAGTGGAGAAGGCTGATGAGTGATATCGATCTGCGCTTGCGCGAGGATGTGCACCTTTTGGGGGAACTGCTGGGCGAGACCATCCGCCAGCAGCATGGCGAGGCGTTCCTGCAGAAGATCGAGGACATTCGCCATAGCGCCAAGGCCGACCGCCGCGGCGAGGGTGAGCGGCTAAGCTCGACCCTGGGCGATCTGGCCGAGGAAGACCTGCTGCCGGTGGCGCGGGCGTTCAACCAGTTCCTCAACCTGGCCAATATCGCCGAGCAGTACCAGCTGATCCGCCGTCGCGAGGCTGACCAGCCCGAGCCCTTCGAGGCCCGGGTGCTGCCGGAGTTGCTGGCTCGCCTGAAAGCAGCGGGCCACGGTGACGATGAGCTGGCCCGGCAGCTGGGCAGGCTGAGCATCGAGCTGGTGCTCACCGCCCACCCGACCGAAGTGGCCCGTCGCACCCTGATCCAGAAGTACGACGCCATCGCCGCGCAGCTGGCCGCGCAGGATCATCGCGACCTGACGAGCACCGAGCGCCAGCAGGTGCGCGAACGCCTGCGCCGGCTGATCGCCGAGGCCTGGCACACCGAGGAGATCCGCCGTACCCGGCCGACGCCGGTGGATGAAGCCAAATGGGGCTTCGCGGTCATCGAGCATTCGCTGTGGCAGGCGATTCCCAGCCATCTGCGCCAGGTCGACACGGCGCTGTTCGAGGCGACCGGGCTGCGCTTGCCACTGGAGTCGGCGCCAGTGCGTTTCGCCTCGTGGATGGGGGGGGATCGCGACGGCAATCCCAACGTCACGGCGTCGGTCACCCGCGAAGTGCTGCTGCTGGCGCGCTGGATGGCCGCCGACCTGTTCCTGCGCGATATCGACGGACTGGCTGCCGAGCTGTCCATGCAGCAGGCCAGTACCGCCTTGCGTGAGCAGGTTGGCGACAGTGCCGAACCCTACCGGGCATTGCTCAAGCAGGTGCGTGACCGGTTGCGCGCCACCCGGGCCTGGGCCCATGCCTCGCTGACGGCCACCCAGCCGGCAAGCGCTGCGGTGCTGGTCGACAATCGCGACCTGATCGCGCCGCTGCAGCTGTGCTATCAGTCGCTGCACGCGTGCGGCATGGGAGTGATCGCCGATGGGCCGCTGCTCGACACCCTGCGCCGGGCGGTGACGTTCGGCCTGTTCCTGGTGCGCCTGGATGTGCGCCAGGATGCCGCGCGTCATCGCGATGCGCTGTCAGAGATCACCGACTACCTCGGCCTCGGACGCTACGCCGATTGGGACGAGGAGCGGCGCATCGAGTTCCTCCAGGCCGAACTGAAGAATCGCCGTCCGTTGCTGCCGGCGCATTTCCAGCCCCAAGCCGACACGGCCGAGGTGCTTGCTACCTGTCGTGAGATCGCGGCGGCGCCTGCGGCGTCGCTTGGCTCCTACGTGATCTCCATGGCCGGCGCGGCCTCGGACGTGCTGGCGGTGCAGTTGTTGCTCAAGGAAGCCGGGTTGACCCGGCCGATGCGCGTGGTGCCCCTGTTCGAGACCCTGGCCGACCTGGACAACGCAGGTCCCGTGATGGAGCGCCTGCTTGGCTTGCCGGGCTATCGCGCCGGGCTGCATGGGCCGCAGGAGGTGATGATCGGCTATTCCGACTCGGCCAAGGACGCCGGCACCACCGCGGCGGCCTGGGCGCAGTATCGCGCCCAGGAGAACCTGGTGCGCATCTGTCGTGAGCACCAGGTCGAGCTGCTGCTGTTCCATGGCCGTGGCGGCACGGTCGGACGCGGTGGCGGCCCGGCCCACGCGGCGATCCTGTCGCAGCCGCCTGGCTCGGTGGGCGGGCGTTTCCGCACCACCGAGCAGGGTGAGATGATTCGCTTCAAGTTCGGTTTGCCGGGTATCGCCGAGCAGAACCTCAACCTCTACCTGGCCGCCGTGCTCGAAGCGACCCTGTTGCCGCCGCCACCGCCGCAGCCGGCCTGGCGCGCACTGATGGACCAGTTGGCCGCCGACGGGGTCAAGGCCTACCGCGCGGTGGTTCGCGAGACGCCGGACTTCGTCGAGTATTTCCGTCAATCCACGCCCGAGCAGGAGCTGGGTCGTCTGCCCTTGGGCAGCCGCCCGGCCAAGCGACGCGCCGGTGGCATCGAGAGTCTGCGGGCGATCCCGTGGATCTTCGGCTGGACGCAGACGCGGTTGATGCTGCCGGCCTGGCTGGGTTGGGAGACGGCCTTGAACAATGCGCTGGCGCGCGGGCAGGGTGAGCTGCTGGCACAGATGCGCGAGCAATGGCCATTCTTCCGCACCCGCATCGATATGCTGGAAATGGTCCTGGCCAAGGCCGACGCGCAGATCGCCGAGGCCTACGACGAACGTCTGGTGCAACCTGAACTGCTGCCATTGGGCGCGCATCTGCGCGACCTATTGTCGCAGTCATGCCAGGTGGTACTGGGCCTGACCGGGCAACCGGTGCTACTGGCGCACAGCCCGGAAACCCTGGAATTCATCCGTCTGCGCAACACCTACCTCGACCCGCTGCACCGCCTGCAGGCCGAGTTGCTAGCACGCTCGCGCAGCCGCGAAGCCGCTCTGGACAGCCCGTTGGAGCAGGCCTTGCTGGTGACGGTGGCGGGGATCGCGGCAGGCTTGCGCAATACCGGATGAGGCAATCCAGCAAGGGGTTGCGCACAGGTGTCGTCAGACCCGCGACATTCGCCCGGCGTCCGGTTGCGCCGGGCGCAACCTGTCCCCCGGCAGGCCGCAAGTGGCGCATTCCTGCCACTTTGGGACGCTTGTCGGGGGGGCGGGCGCTGTGTATCTTGAGCAGCCTTTTGACCGATTTTACGGTCTCGTCCGATTTTCCGGAGTTGGCCTTGTGCGCCGAATCCGTTGATTTGCATAGAAAAATATGAGGAGCACAAGATGCGCGTAATTCTGCTGGGAGCTCCCGGGGCCGGTAAAGGTACTCAGGCAAAGTTCATCACCGAGAAGTTCGGTATTCCGCAGATCTCCACCGGTGACATGCTGCGTGCCGCCGTCAAGGCCGGCACCCCGCTGGGCCTGGAACTGAAGAAGGTCATGGATGCCGGTCAGCTGGTCTCCGACGAGCTGATCATCAGCCTGGTCAAGGAGCGTATCGCCCAGCCAGACTGCGCCAACGGCTGCCTGTTCGACGGTTTCCCGCGCACCATCCCGCAGGCTGAAGCCATGGTCGCCGCCGGTGTCGATATCGATGCCGTGGTCGAGATCGCCGTGGACGACGAAGAGATCGTTGGCCGCATGGCCGGTCGCCGCGTGCACCTGGCTTCGGGCCGCACCTACCACATTCAGTACAACCCGCCGAAAGTGGAAGGCAAGGACGACGTCACCGGCGAAGACCTGATCCAGCGCGACGACGACAAGGAAGAAACCGTGCGCCATCGTCTGTCGGTCTACCACAGCCAGACCAAGCCGCTGGTGGACTTCTACCAGAAGCTGTCGGCCGCCAATGCCGGCAAGCCGAAGTACAGCCACATCGAAGGCGTAGGTTCGGTCGAGTCGATCACCGCCAAGGTCATGGCAGCCCTGAGCTGATCCATCGCCACGCGTCACCACGGCCCGCTTGCGGGCCGTTGTCGTTTATACTGCCGCTCTTTTCCCCCTGTCGCCTGGATACCGCGTTCGATGACCACCCTGCTGGCCCTGGATACCGCCACCGAAGCCTGTTCCGTCGCCCTGCTGCACGACGGCAAGGTGACCAGCCACTACGAGGTGGCCCCGCGCCTGCACGCGCAGAAGCTGCTGCCGATGATCAAGCAATTGCTGGCCGACTCGGGCGTGGCGTTGAGCGCGCTGGATGCCATCGCCTTCGGACGTGGACCGGGCGCCTTTACCGGTGTGCGCATCGCCATTGGTGTGGTCCAGGGTTTGGCGTTCGCCCTCGAGCGTCCGGTGCTGCCGGTTTCCAACCTGGCCGCGCTGGCCCAGGGCGCGCTGCGTGAGCGGGGCGCACAGCAGGTTGCCGCGGCCATCGATGCACGCATGGACGAGGTGTACTGGGGATGCTATCGCGCCGAGCAGGGCGAGATGCGCCTGATCGGCCAGGAAGCGGTGCTGGCGCCCGAGCGCGTGGCGCTGCCCGAAGGGCTGGGCGGTGAGTGGTTCGGTGCCGGCACCGGCTGGGGTTATGCCGAACGCCTGGCCGTGCAGGCTGCCGCCAGCGACGCCACGGCGTTGCCCTGCGCCCTGGATATCCTGACGCTGGCCAGCTTTGCCTGGGCCCGTGGCGAGGCGGTCGCCGCCGAACAGGCGCAACCTGTCTACCTGCGCGATAATGTGGCTACGCCCAAGGCACGCTGAAGGCAGTTCGTCGGCTATCGCCGTTCGAGATAAAACCTTTTGCGCGATCTGTGGTCCAGTTATCAGTTCGGGCATTAGCGAAGGATTCCTGATGCTGCTAAATTGCCATCATTGATCCTGAGTGCCCATTTCATGCGTATCGACGGCTTCTCCTCACAGAGCTACCCCCTCAAGCGAGCGCCTCGCAAGGCATCGGTGCGTGATGAGGCCATCGACGAGGCCGATGCCGAAATCATCGAAGACATCGATGCGCAGGTCAGCCGGGCCAGCCGTCGCGGCGAAGGCCTGCCGGCGCGCCAGCAGGACCTGATCTTCCCCCGCGCCCGCGATCGGCGGACCGCCTCGGCCCTGGCCAGCTACCTGACCACGGCTGGCTTCACCGACTGGGAGATGGAAGTGCTGGGGCTGGATCTGTACATTTGATGGATGACGCCATCTTCCCTTCCTTATTTTCTCGGTTGTCCGTCCTGGGCTGAAAACGCCTGGCGCGACTACCTCTATCCCGCCGACGCTCGCGCCAGCGAATTTCTTGGGCTCTATAGCCAGGTCTTCAACGCGGTCGAGGGCAACACCACCTTCTATGCCCGCCCGGCGCCCTCGACCGTCGAGCGCTGGGCGCAGATCATGCCAGCGGGGTTTCGCTTCACGGCCAAGTTTCCCGGCGATATCAGCCACGTGGGCGACCTGCGCGAACAGCTCGAGTCGGCGCGTGACTTCACGCGGCTCATGGCCCCGCTGGGCGAGCGCGTGTCACCCTACTGGCTGCAGTTGCCGGCGATGTTCGGCCCGGCGCGCCTGGGCGAGTTGGCATATTTCCTCGACGAGATCGGCGTGCCCGTGGCGGTCGAGGTGCGCAACGATGCCTTCTTCGCCCGTGGCGAGGACGAGCGTCAGCTCAATCGGCTGCTGAATGAGCGGAGGGTGGAGCGTATCTGCCTGGACCCGCGTGCGCTGTTCAGCTGCGTTTCCCGTGAGCCGGCCGTGCTGCATGCCCAGTCCAAGAAGCCCAGGGTGCCACCACGTCCCGCGGCTTTCAGCCAGCATCCGCAGGTGCGTTTCATCGGTCACCCGGAGCTTGCGGCCAACGAGTCGTTCCTGACGCCCTGGGTCGACAAGGTTGCCGGCTGGATCGAAGAGGGGCGCAGCCCCTATGTGTTCCTGCATACTTCGGACAATCGCCTTGCCGCCGCGCTGGCCCAGCGTTTCCATCAACGCCTGATGGTCCGTCTGCCGGGCTTGCCGGCATTGCCTGAATTGCCGCGTGCTCCGGAGGTCGAACAGCTGGGGCTACTTTGATCTGACTGTCGGAGGCTGAACCATGGATGTACAAACCCTGCGAGCCGAAGCTTTCAAGGCGTTGCATGAGCGCGATGGCGCGTTCGTCATCGCCAATCCATGGGATGCCGGCAGCGCGCGGCTCCTGGCCAGCCTGGGCTTCGAGGCGCTGGCCACGACCAGCGCGGGCCTGGCGTTCAGCCTGGGGCGGCCGGATGCCGAAGGCGCGCTGACGCTCGAGGAAACCCTCGGCAATGCTCGCGCCATCGTCGATGCCACGCCGTTGCCGGTGGCGGCGGACCTGGAAAACGGCTTCGGTGATCTGCCCGAAGACTGCGCGCAGACCATCCTTCGCGCCGCGGAGGCGGGACTGGTGGGTGGTTCGATCGAAGATGCCAGCGGGCATAGCGACGCGCCGATCTATGACTTCGAGCTGTCCGTGGCGCGGGTGCGTGCGGCCGTGGCGGCGGCACGCGGCTTGCCGTTCCCTTTCATGCTCTGTGCCCGTGCCGAGAACCTGTTGCACGGTCGCCTCGATCTGGACGACACCATTGGCCGGCTGCAAGCCTATGCCGAGGCCGGGGCGGATGTGTTGTACGCGCCGGGGCTGCGCAGTGTCGATGAAATCCGTGCGGTGGTGCAGGCCGTGGCGCCGAAGCCGGTGAATGTGCTGATGGGCATGGCTGGTGTGCCGCTCAGCGTGAACCAGTTGCAGGATCTTGGGGTGAAGCGCATCAGTGTCGGCTCTTCGCTGGCGCGGGCCGCATTGGGTGCTTTCCAGCGCGCCGCGCTGGAGATTCGCGACCAGGGCACCTTCGGCTATGGCGAGCAGGCGCTGCCGTTCGCCGAGCTCAATGAGCTGTTCCGGCGCTGAGGGCTTATGGGGTTCAGGCGCTCAGGCGCACGTTGTTCAACACCACCGGGCGTGCCCAGTGGATATCGAACTCCAGATCGTTCTGCTGCCTGGCCAGGGTCTTGTCGTCGAAGGGCTCGGGCGCGGGGTCGAGCAGGTTCATCTCGAACTCGGCGATGGGCAGGAACAACGGACGTGGCGAGGGGCCTGGGCCGGGCTCGGCGATGGGCTGGCCCTGGCTCATGACCACCGGTCGCAACCAGCTGTTGTCGATGTCGAGCTGGCGTTGCTGCTCGATCAGTTCGGCGGTGCTGAACGGCTCGGGCGCGGGCTCCAGCAGATGGGCCTCGAGTTCCGCCTTGGGCAGGAACAGCGGCTCGGGCGGTGCCAGCTCGGTGTCGTGAACGGGCAGGGCACGCTGGGCGTCGATCAGGGCCAGCGCACGAGCACCGCCGACAGGTTCGCCACTCTCTTTGTCGCACTGCATCAGCGCTTGGCTGAAACCGTCGACCTCGCCTTCCTGCTGCTCGGCCATGGCGCGGGCAAAGAAGTCCTGCCACAGGTGGCTGACGCCACCCAGTGCCTGGGCGTTCTGCCGACCGTAGTTGCCGACAGGCGACAGGTAGGTCAAGCCGATGGGAAGAGTGTCTGACATGGCAGTCGCGCGCGTTGTGCTCTGGCAGAATAGCGGGATATTGCCTGTATCGGCTCTGGCCGGGGTTTCATTAATTTATTTCGGGTGCGGGAACGGATGGTTGAGCAACAGCAGGGCGCGGGGATCAGGGTCGAGGCGCTGGCACCGGAATTCCAGGCACAGGCCGAGGCGTGGGCTGAGCGCCTGGGCTTGCCGTTGGTGGACGAGGCGGCCGAGTTCGCCGTTCAGCTGGGGGCCGAGGGGTTGCAGATTCAGCAGTTGGGGCCCCAGGCGCCTGGGCCTGTGCGTGTGGATTTCGTCGAAGGCCAGGCGGCGCATCGGCGGCTGTACGGCGGTGGCAACGGGCAGATGATCGCCAAGGCGGTGGGCATCGCCCAGGGCGTGCGGCCGCAGGTGCTCGATGCCACGGCGGGGTTGGGCAAGGATGCATTCGTGCTGGCCAGCCTGGGCTGCCAGATGACTTTGATCGAGCGTCAGCCGTTGATTGCCGCGTTGCTCGAGGATGGCCTGGCACGGGCGCGTCAGGATGCCGAGGTTGGCGCGATCGTCGAGCGCATGCGGTTGATGACTGGCAATGCTATCGAGCGCATGCGGGCCTGGGAGGGGGAGGCGCCGCAGGTGATCTATCTTGACCCGATGTTTCCGCACCGGGACAAGAGTGCACTGGTGAAGAAGGAGATGCGGGTGTTTCGGCCCCTGGTCGGGGATGACCTGGATGCGCCGGCGTTGCTCGAGGCGGCGTTGGCGCTGGCCACGCACCGGGTGGTGGTCAAGCGGCCGCGCAAGGCGCCCATTATCGACGGGGTCAAGCCGAGTCATAGTCTGGAGGGGAAGTCGAGTCGCTACGATATCTATCCCAAGAAGGCTTTGAAGGTTTGAAGCTTGGCTAGGGTTTAAAGTTGGTTGATGGTTGATGGTTGGTGGTTGGTGGTTGGTGGTTGGTGGTTGGTTTTGATAGTTGTATGCGCATTCATTTGTGATGTCGACGCACAGTCACCTTTCCGCCCTTACGGCGGGTCACTTTTTGTCAAACGCGACAAAAAGTAACCAAAAAACGCTGCGCTCCATCATCCGGCCCCTACGCTGCGCTCCGGGGTTCCCTCGCTCCGTTCTTGCTCCCGGGAGGACCGCGCTGAACGCCCCATCCTGGGGCGCAGCGCTTGACGGGCATCCATGCCCGTCACCTCCCTCCGCAAGAACTCCACTCGGCCTCCTGAAGTCGCAATTGGCGGCGCCTGGACTACCGCGGGCTTAGAAGCAAGAGCAAGAGCAGAAACTTTAAATTAGCTCTTGGCAGTTATTTACATATTGGTTGTTCTGGCCCTTTCGCGGGTAAACCCGCTCCCACAGGAGAGTGGTGGGAGTTGAAAGCATGCATAACCCTGTGGGAGCGGGTTTACCCGCGAATACGGACTTGAGATCACACACCTGCAACTAGCGTCAGCTGCGCCAACCCAGTCGCCGCCCGTAACTTCGCGACTTCAGGAGGCCGAACGCAGGACTTGCGGAGGGAGGTGACGGGCATGGATGCCCGTCAAGCGCTGCGGCCCAGGATGGGCCGTTCAGCGCGGTCCTCCCGGGAGCAAGGCCGGAGTGAGGGAACCCGGAGCGAAGCGCAGGGCCGGATGAATGGAGCGCAGCGGCTTTGGTTACTTTGGCCAAGACCAAAGTAACCCGCCGTAAGGGCGGAAAGGTGACTATGCGTCACCATCGCCAATGAATGCGCATACAACCATCAAAACCCACACTCTCGAAGCCGAAGCCGAAGCCGAAGCCGAAGCCGAAGCCGAAGCCAAACTACCCACGAAAAGCCCGAACAAACACCCCCACAGCCTCCCGCACATGCTCCTCGGCCTCAGCCCCACTCAGCGCCTGCGCGCACCCCAGCAGCAACCGATAATCCGGCGCCCCCTTGACCAGGCAGAAAAAATGCTCCGCCGCCCGCAGTGGGTTGTCGATACGCAGCAACCCTCGCTGGTCGACGCCACGCAGCAATGCCTCCATGCCAGCCAGCACCCGCTTGGGCCCGGCCTCGTAGAAGTACTGCCCGAACCCTGGATCCTGGCTTCCCAGCGCGATGATCAGCCGACTCAGCTTGACCGCTTCGTCACTGCTGATCAGCGCCTGGAATCCCCGCGCAATGTTTAGCAACACATCTTCGACCAGCGCTCCCTCGGGGTACTCGAACATCAAGTCCGGCAGCTGGTTCTGGCAGGTAGCCATGACCGCCTCGCCGAACAGCGTCTGCTTGTCGGTGAAATGGCTATAGACCGTGAGCTTTGAAACACCTGCCGCCGCAGCGACCGCATCCATGCTGGTGTTGGCGTAGCCAAGGCTGAGAAACAGGTCCTTGGCGGCTTCGAGGATCGCCTCGCGCTTGGCCAGGTCCTTGGGCCGGCCTGGGCCGATGGGTGCGTCGTTGGACATGAGAGACCGCATTCTGTGTGAAAGGGGCACATCTTACCGGGTCGCGAGGACGTCGGCTGTAGCGTACGTCGCAACGCAAATATGGGCTTTCTCTGAAACGTCCGCTTCCCCGGCCCGGTTCGCTGACTTAATATACTCGCCAGTATAAATATTCGATGCGCCCTCTGCCAAAGGTCTTCCATCATGTTGCGTCGTGCGTTGTCCCTCGCCTTGCCTGCCGCCATCGTGCTGCTCACCGCCTGCGGCCAGGAGGCCGCGCCTCCGACGGCGTTGCGCCCTGCGCTGGTGATCCAGCCCCAGCCCGCCGGGGCGTCCACCGACAGCTATCCCGGCGAGGTGCGCGCGCGCTTCGAGCCGGAACTGGCTTTCCGCATCGGTGGCAAGGTCAGCAAGCGCCTGGTGGAGGAGGGGCAGCGAGTCAAGGCTGAGCAGCCACTGGCCGAGCTCGACCCACAGGACGTGCGCCTGCAACTGGAGGCCAACCGTGCCCAACTGGCCGCCGCCGAAGCCAACCTGGCGCTGGTGCGTGCCGAGCGTGAGCGCTACCAGAAGCTGCTGGACCGGCAGATGGTCAGCCACTCCCAGTTCGACAATGCCGAAAATCTCTACCGCGCCGGCCTGGCCCGGCTGAAGCAGGCCAAGGCCGAATACGAAGTGGCCGGCAACCAGGCTGAATATGCCGTGCTGCGCGCCCCCCAGGCCGGCGTGATCGCCAAGCGCCAGGTCGAAGTGGGGCAGGTGGTGGCGGCTGGCCAGACCGTGTTCACCCTGGCCGCCGATGGCGAGCGCGAGGTCGCCATTGGCCTGCCGGAACAGCAGTTCGCCCGCTTCGCGGTCGGGCAGACGGTCAGTGTCGAGCTGTGGTCGCATCCTGACGAGCGTTTCGAAGGCCGGATTCGCGAGCTGTCGCCAGCGGCCGATCCGCGCTCGCGCACCTTCGCCGCGCGGATTGCCTTTACCTCCACGCGCAACCCCGCCGAACTGGGGCAGAGTGCGCGGGTGTTCATCGCCCACGGCGAACGCGCGCCGCTGGCGGTGCCGCTGTCGGCGGTCACCGCCGAGGCCGGCCAGGCGTATGTCTGGAGGGTCGGCAAGGACAACCGCCTCGAGCGGGTGATGGTGCGCCTCGGCGCCTACGGAGCCGACAGCGTGCCGGTGCTCGAAGGGCTGCACGCCAGCGACTGGGTGGTGGCCGCAGGCGGCCATGTGCTGCGCGAGGGACAACAGGTGCGGCCCGTGGACCGCAGCAACCGTGAAGTGAACCTGGCGGTCAAGGAGTAAGTCCCGATGGGTTTCAACCTTTCCGCATGGGCGCTGCGCAACCGCCAGATCGTGCTGTTCCTGATGATCCTGCTGGCGGCGATCGGCGCCATGTCGTACACCAAGCTTGGCCAGAGCGAGGATCCGCCCTTTACCTTCAAGGCCATGGTCATTCGCACCCTGTGGCCTGGGGCGACCGCCGAGGAGGTGTCGCGCCAGGTCACCGAGCGCATCGAAAAGAAGCTCATGGAGACCGGCGAGTACGAGAAGATCGTCTCGTTCTCCCGGCCGGGCGAGTCCCAGGTCACCTTCATGGCCCGCGACTCCCTGCATTCCAAGGACATTCCCGAGCTGTGGTACCAGATCCGCAAGAAGGTCGCGGACATCAAGCACACCCTGCCGCCCGAGGCGCAGGGGCCATTCTTCAACGATGAATTCGGCACCACCTTCGGCAACATCTATGCGTTGACCGGATCCGGCTTCGACTACGCGGTGCTCAAGGACTATGCCGACCGCATCCAGATCCAGCTGCAACGGGTCAAGGACGTGGGCAAGGTCGAACTCATCGGTCTGCAGGACGAGAAAGTCTGGATCGAACTGTCCAACGTCAAGCTGGCCACCCTGGGCGTGCCGCTGGCAGCCGTGCAGCAAGCCTTGCGCGAGCAGAACGCAGTGAGTACCGCCGGTTTCTTCGAAACCCCCAGCGAGCGCCTGCAGTTGCGCGTCAGCGGGCGCTTCGACAGCGTCGAGCAGATCCGCCAGTTCCCCATCCGCGTGGGTGATCGCACGTTCCGCATCGGCGACGTCGCCGACGTGCATCGCGGCTTCAACGATCCGCCCGCGCCGCGCATGCGGTTCATGGGCGAGGACGCCATCGGGCTGGCCGTGTCGATGAAGGACGGCGGCGACATCCTGGTGCTGGGCAAGGCCCTGGAGGGCGAGTTCGCGCGCCTGGCCCAAGGGCTGCCGGCGGGCATGGAGCTGCGCAAGGTCTCCGACCAGCCGGCGGCGGTGAAGGCCGGCGTGGGCGAATTCGTGCAAGTGCTGGTCGAGGCGCTGGTCATCGTCCTGCTGGTGAGTTTCTTCTCCCTCGGCCTGCGCACCGGGCTGGTGGTGGCGCTGGCGATCCCGCTGGTGCTGGCCATGACCTTCGCCGCCATGCACTACTTCGGCATCGGCCTGCACAAGATCTCGCTGGGCGCGCTGGTGCTGGCACTGGGGCTGCTGGTGGACGATGCGATCATCGCGGTGGAGATGATGGCGATCAAGATGGAGCAGGGCTACGACCGGCTCAAGGCCGCCAGCTATGCCTGGTCGAGCACGGCCTTCCCAATGCTCACCGGCACCCTGATCACCGCAGCGGGCTTCCTGCCGATCGCCACGGCAGCGTCGAGCACCGGCGAGTACACCCGTTCGATCTTCCAGGTGGTGACCATTGCCCTGCTGACCTCGTGGGTGGCCGCCGTGGTGTTCGTGCCCTACCTGGGCGAGCGCCTGCTGCCGGACCTGGCCAAGCTGCATGCGGCGCGCGGGCATGCCCCCGACCCCTATGCCACCCCCTTCTACCAGCGCGTGAGGCGCGTGGTGGAGTGGTGCGTGCGGCGGCGCAAGACGGTGATCCTGCTGACCATCGCCGCGTTCATCGGCAGTATCGTGCTGTTCCGGTTCGTGCCACAGCAGTTCTTCCCGGCTTCCGGGCGTCCGGAGCTGATGGTCGACCTCAAGCTCGCCGAAGGCGCCTCGCTGAACAACACCGCCGAGCGCGTCGAGCGTCTGGAGGCACTGCTCAAGCAGCAGGAAGGCATCGACAACTATGTCGCCTATGTCGGCACCGGTTCGCCGCGTTTCTACCTGCCACTGGACCAGCAACTGCCGGCGGCGAGCTTTGCCCAGTTCGTGGTGCTGGCCAAGTCGCTGGAAGACCGTGAGCGTCTGCGCAGTTGGCTGATCGCGACGCTGGACGAGCAGTTCCCGGACCTGCGCGCGCGGGTCACGCGCCTGGAGAACGGACCGCCCGTGGGCTATCCGGTGCAGTTCCGCGTTACCGGCGAACATATCGAGAAGGTCCGCGCCCTGGCCCGCGAGGTGGCGGCGAAGGTGCGCGAGAACCCGCACGTGGTCAACGTCCACCTCGATTGGGAGGAGCCGAGCAAGGCGGTGTACCTGGACATCGATCAGGATCGCGCGCGGGCCCTTGGCGTGAGCACCGCGCAGCTGTCCAGCTTCCTGCAGAGCTCGCTGACCGGCAGCAGTGTCAGCCAGTACCGCGAGGACAACGAGCTGATCGAGATCCTCCTGCGCGGTACCGCCGAGGAGCGCCGCGAGCTGGGCAACCTGGGCAGCCTCGCGCTACCTACCGACAACGGCCAGAGCGTGGCCTTGTCGCAGGTGGCGACCCTGGAGTATGGCTTCGAGGAAGGCATCATCTGGCACCGCAACCGCCTGCCGACCGTCACCGTGCGCGCCGACATCTACGACAAGGAACAGCCCGCGACCCTGGTCAGGCAGATCCTGCCGACCCTGCAGCAGGTCAGGGAGCAGCTGCCGGATGGCTATCTGCTGGAAGTGGGGGGCACGGTCGAGGATTCCGAGCGTGGCCAGCGCTCGGTGAATGCCGGCATGCCGCTGTTCATCGTGGTGGTGCTGAGCCTGCTGATGATCCAGCTGCGCAGCTTCTCGCGCATGTTCATGGTGTTCCTCACCGCGCCCCTCGGCCTGATCGGCGTGACCTTGTTCCTGCTGGTGTTCCGCCAGCCGTTCGGTTTCGTCGCCATGCTCGGGACGATTGCCCTGGCGGGCATGATCATGCGCAACTCGGTGATCCTGGTGGACCAGATCGAGCAGGATATCGCGGCGGGGCTGGATCGCTGGCAGGCGATCATCGAGGCGACGGTGCGACGTTTCCGGCCTATCGTGCTGACCGCGCTGGCGGCGGTGCTGGCGATGATCCCGTTGTCCAGGAGCGTGTTCTACGGGCCGATGGCGGTGGCGATCATGGGCGGCTTGATCGTCGCCACGGTGCTGACCCTGCTGTTCCTGCCGGCGTTGTATGCGGCGTGGTTCAGGGTGAAGAAGGGGTGAAGCATCGCGGGTCAAGCCCGCTCCCACGATTGAGTAGGCTTGACTCACGACTCGGTGGGAGCGGGCTTGACCCGCGATCGGGGCTGACGCCTCAGAGCGCGCCAAACACCTTCTTGGCCAGGCTGGTCGCGGCACCGGCCGGGTTCTGGCGAATGCTCTCTTCCTGTTTGGCGATCATCTCGAACAGCCCGTCCAGGGCTTTTTCGGTCACATAGTTCTCGATGTTCGCGCTCTTGGCGTCGAGCACGCCCAGGCCTGCGGCCTGCCCGGCGAAGTTGTTGTACTGCTGGGCCAGGCCGACCTTGTCGGTGGCCTGCTTGACGATCGGCAGGAACTTGGCGCGGATCTGCTCGCGGCTGCTCTTGTTCAGGTACTGGGTGGCCGAGTCCTGGCCGCCGCTGAGGATGCCCTTGGCATCGGTCACGGTCATCTTCTTCACTGCGTCCACCAGGATCGCCTGGGCTTGCGGCACCGCAGCCTCGGCGGCTTTGTTCATGCTGGTTTCCAGGGCTTCGACCTGTTCACCCTTGCCGAACATCTTCATGGCCTTGGCCGCCTTGCCGAGGTTGCCCGGCAGCTCGATGCGCACGTCGGGGTTGTTGCTGAAGCCGCCGGGGGCGCTCAGTTGCTTGACCGCGATCTGCGCGCCTTGGGTGAGGGCGTCCTTCAGGCCGCCGGAGGCGTCGCTCTGGGACAGGTCGCCGAGCGACAGGGCCAGGGCGTTGGCCGACAGCAGCAGGCCGGCGCAAAGGGTGGTGAAGCGCAGGGAGGTACGGATCATGGGGATTTCCTTATGGGCAGAATGTAACGGGGCTCAGCGGACCGGGTCGACCTTGATCCGCACCGGCTGCGCATCGCTGCCATCGAGCTTGACGCCATGGTGCTCGGTGTTGATGAACAGCAGCTTGCCGTCCAGTTCGATGCGTGCGCTCACCGCGTAGCGGTGACCGGGTTTGATCTGGGCCGGGTCGTAGCTGAGGTGGAACGGCAGCGGCACGTTGCCCTTGACCGGGCCGGCCTGGCTGGCCAGGGTCACGGCGGGGGCATCCATCAGCGACACGTCCTGCAGGCTCACACTGAGGGTGGCGGCTGGCGGCAGGGCGATGCGCTGCAGGTAGAAGACTTCGCCATCCAGGCTGGCCTGGTTCGATGGGGTGTTGCTGGAACAGGCCGCGAGCAGGGATGCGCAACACAGCATGAAGAGCTTTTTCATGGAATCTCCGGTGTACGTTGGGCTGGCTTGTGGCCAACCCCGGGGACTTTAGCGGATTTTCGCCCGGCGTGCGGCCCATCGCACCCACAGGGCGAGTGACACTCGGATCCTGTGGATGCGGGCTTGACCGCGAGGGGCTGTGCGCGGCAGCCCTTGTCAGCGCAAGGCGTTGTTACGCGGTCGCCAAAGGCTCCGGCGTTTCATCGCGGTGCAACGCCACTTGGCGGATCGACAGGCGCAACTCCGCCGACAGCACGCGCTTGGCCACGCCCTCGGCCAACTCGGCGAGCTTGTCGTGATAGCCCAGCTTGCCGTTGCCATCGGGCTGCAGCACGTCTTCGCGCACCAGGGTCTGGATGAAGTGGCGGAACAGCGTCTTGTCGAAGAACTCCGGAGCGTTCAGCCCATGCAGGATCGACAGGCGCTGGGCCATCATCACGCACAGTTCCTCCAGCTCTTCGGCGCTCAAGGTGTGCTGGCCGCTGTTGAGCAGCAGCGAGGTGGCCATGTAGAAGCGCTGCAGGGTCTGCGTGATGGTGCGGGCCAGCAGTGTCAGCAGGACGAACTGCCGCGAGCTGGGCGCCGGGCGCATATAGGTGTCCTGTTCCTTGCGCAGCAGCCCCTGCTCGACCAGTGCCTCCAGCCATTGGTCGATCACCTCGTCCAGCTGTTCGGGCGTCCAGCGCAGGAACAGCTCGGCCTGCAGGTACGGATACAGCGCCCGTACATACTGGCCCAGCAGTTCGCGGCTCATGCGCGAGCTGCTGAGGAAGAAGCTGGCCAGCAGCCCGGGCAGGGCGAAGATGTGCAGCACGTTGTTGCGGTAATAGGTCATCAGCACCGCGTTGGCTTCGTCCAGGTAGAGGATGCGGCCCAACGCGTCCTTCTGCTCGGCCAGCAGATCCATGCCCAGTACATGCTTGATCAGTGCCTGGCCATCGCCTTCGGGCAGCGTCGTGTGCGGCGAGTAGGGCACTTGGCGGAGCAAGGCCAGGTACAGATCGAGCACCCGGGTCAGGGCGCGTTCGTCCAAGGCCAGACGGCTGGTGGACAGCAGTGCCAGCGCCACCAGGTTGACCGGGTTGATGGCTGCCGCCTCGTTCAGATGGCGGGCGACGGTCTCGCCCAGGCGCGTTGTCGTGTCATTGAGCCAGGCCGGGCGGAACTGCGGCGCCAGGTCTTGCTCGCGCCAGCCGGGTTGCTGCTGATCGAGGAAGGCGTTGAGGCGGATCGGCTCGCCGAAGTTGACGTAGACCTGGCCGAAACGTTGCTTCAGCGCGCCGATGACCTTGAAGATGTCGAAGATCGACTCCTTCTTCTTGCTCGCGCCACGCAGTTCGCCCAGGTAGGTGCGGCCTTCCAGCACCCGCTCGTAACCGATGTACACCGGCACGAACACGATTGGCGTGCGCGAGGAGCGCAGGAAACTGCGCAGGGTGATCGCCAGCATGCCGGTGCGCGGCTGCAGCATGCGCCCGGTGCGCGAACGCCCGCCTTCGACGAAGTACTCCACCGGGAAACCCTTGGTGAACAGGGTATGCAGGTACTCGTTGAAGACCGCGGTGTACAACGGGTTGCCCTTGAACGTGCGGCGCATGAAGAAGGCACCGCCGCGGCGCAGCAGGCCGCCGATCACCGGCATGTTGAGGTTGATGCCAGCGGCGATGTGTGGCGGCGTCAGACCATTGCGGAACAGCAGGTAGGACAGCAGCAGGTAATCGATATGGCTGCGGTGGCAGGGCACGTAGATCACTTCATGGCCTGGGGCGATGCCCTGGACCTGCTCGATATGGTTGACCTTGATGCCGTCGTAGATCTTGTTCCAGAACCAGCTGAGCACCACTTCGAGGAAGCGGATCGCGGTGTAGGTGTAGTCCGAGGCGATCTCGTTGCCGTAGTGCAGTGCCTTGGCCTCGGCCTTGGCGTATGGGATCTTCTCGCGCTCGGCCTCGTCGCTGATGGCCTGGCGTACCAGCGGGTCGTGCACCAGGCCCTTGACCAGGTTGCGTCGGTGCGAGATGTCCGGGCCGATCACGGCGGTCTTCAGATTGCGAAAATGCACGCGCATGATGCGCTGGGCCATGCGCACGGTGCGTTCCTGGCCCTTGTTGTGCTCGACCAGCTCGCGCAGGTGAATGGGGGCGGAGAACTGAACGCGTGTCTTGCGCCCGAGGATCAGCACGCTCAGCAGGCGGCGCAGGCGTCCGGTAACCGCCCAGCTGTCGGCGAACAGCAGCTTCCAGGGGCTCGATTCACTGGCCGGCGTCTGGCCCCAGAACACGCTGACCGGAATGATCTGGGCGTCCTCTTCGGCATGCTGGCTGATCGCCGCGACCAGGCGTTCCAGCGTCGGCGGCGCGCCGCGCTTGTCGTGGCGACCGAGCCAGTCCGGGTCGGGCGTCAGGTAGAAGAAGGCCGCGGGTTCCTGCAGCGGGCCGACGACCACGGGCAACACCGGGCGTGGCAGCCCGGCCTTGGTGCATTCGTGGTCGATGACGGCGAGGTCGGTGAGCGACGGCGAGGGCAGGGCATAGAACACCGGCCGGCTGCGGTCGAGCTTGAGCGTCAGCGAGGATTGATTGATGGTTTCGGAGCGCACCCACAGGTAGAGAACGCGACGCAGGGCGCCGAAGATAAGGCGGCGCAGGGGGGAACGGGTCATGGGGGTGGGGCCCTGGTGAAGTTTCGGTGTTTTGCAGGCGGGTAGTCTGCCGTATCTGCGTAAGTTCAGCAAAAATCGGCAAAAATTCCCCCTGTCATGAATTTTTTTTGTTCCCTGTCATATACTCGGCCTGCCGCTTGCAGGATATTTCGGCAAGCTGCGTTAGGCGCGGGCGGTGAGCCCGTGTCGGCAAGGCGATCTTCAAAATAAAAATCCGGAGTAGTTCAGATGTCGTCTCGTGAGACTGGGAATGTGAAGTGGTTCAACGATGCCAAGGGTTACGGCTTCATTCAGCGCGAAGGTGGTGCGGACGTGTTCGTCCACTATCGGGCTATCCGCGGTGAGGGGCATCGCACCCTGGTCGAGGGGCAACAGGTTGAATACGCCCTCGTGCAAGGCCAGAAAGGCCTGCAGGCCGAGGACGTCGTCGGTCTCTGACCGTCGTCTTGAGCGGTAAGCTTCAAGCTGCAAGCTGTCCGTGGAGCTTGCAGCCTGATGCGATCGAACTTGTAGCTTCAGTTCGTACGCCAGGTGATTTCCTGCTCACCCTCGGCGCTGATGCGGATCCAGCGATCGGCATCTTCCTCCCCATCTTCCTCGGTCCAGCTCCCCGGCGCGCAACGCACTTCGACGTCGAGTGCGGCGAATGCCGCGCGGGCGCAGGCGATGTCGTCGGCCCACGGCGTCTGGTCGCTTTCCAGGTACAGACTGTTCCATTTCCCTACAGCTTTCGGTAACCAGGTGACCGGAATGTTACCGGCGGTGCATTTGAACGTCTGGCCTTTCTGCTTCCATTCGCTGCACGGGCCCAGGGCCTGGGTGAGCCAGGCGGCGATCTGCTTGTGGTCGACGTCTTCGTCCTTGAGGTAGATCTCGATATCGGGTTGACGCATGGGGGCTCCAGTGTGCTCAGTCTTGGCGCACGAAATAGTCATAACGCATGGAAACCGTGACCTCGAACGGCTCGGGCTGCTCGATCACCCGTGCGCGTTTCTCGGCGCTGGCACGCCAGCCGTGCGGCGTCATCGCCAGCAGATCGGCGCGGGCCTTGGCGTCGGCCAGGGCCAGGCGAAACTCGAGGACCTCGCCGTGGGCGTGGGCCATGCCTTCGGGTACCAGGGCCAGGTGCTTGTCGTCGGCGTACGGGCGCACTTCATCGTAGAGCACCTCGCGCAGCTCCATCAGGTGGCCGCTGGTCGGGCCGACCCGCATCAGACCGCCGCCTGGGGCGAGCAGGCGCTTGGCCTCCTGCCAGTCGAGCGGGCTGAACACGCTGGCGATGAAGTCGCAGCTGGCATCGGCCATGGGCACGCGGGCCATGCTGGCCACCATCCAGGTCACCTCGGGAGCGCGGCGGCAGGCACGCTTGACCGCCTCGCGGGAGATGTCCAGGGCGTAGCCGTCGGCCGCCGGCAGCGCCTGGGCAAGCTGCGCGGTGTAGTAGCCTTCGCCGCAGCCGATATCCAGCCAGGCCTGTGGCTGGCGCTCGACGGCGAGCTCGGCCAGGCGACGCGCCACGGGCGCGTAGTGGCCGGCGTCGAGGAAATCGCGACGGGCTTCGACCATGGCCTGGTTGTCGCCGGGGTCGCGGCTGTTCTTGTGCTGCACCGGCAGCAGGTTCAGGTAACCCTGGCGGGCGCGGTCGAAGCGGTGGCCGGCCGGGCAGGCCACGCCGTTGTCGAGGCGCGTCAGGGGCGCCTGGCAAAGAGGGCAGGCAAGCATCAGGCGAGCAACCGCACCAGGGTCTGGTAGTAGATCTCGGTCAGCAGGTCGAGGTCGCTGGCCAGGATGCGCTCGTCCACCTGGTGGATGGTGGCGTTGACCGGGCCGAGTTCGACCACCTGGGTGCCCATGGTGGCGATGAAGCGGCCGTCGGAGGTGCCGCCGCTGGTGGACGGTCGCGTTTCGCGGCCAGTGACCGCCTTGATGCTCGAGGACACCGCGTCGAGCAGTTCGCCCGGCTCGGTGAGGAACGGCAGGCCCGACAGCGCCCAGTCGATCGACCATTGCAGCTGGTGCTTGTCGAGGATCGCGGCGACGCGCTGCTGCAGGTCTTCGACCGTCGACTCGGTGGAGAAGCGGAAGTTGAACAGCGCGACCAGATCGCCTGGCACTACGTTGGTGGCGCCGGTACCGGAGTTGAGGTTGGAGATCTGGAAGCTGGTCGGCGGGAAGAACGCATTGCCTTCGTCCCAGTGCTCGGCTGCCAATTCTGCCAGGGCCGGCGCGGCGAGGTGGATCGGGTTGCGGGCCAGGTGCGGGTAGGCCACGTGGCCTTGCTTGCCACGCACGGTCAACTTGGCGCCGAGCGAGCCACGACGGCCATTCTTGACCACGTCGCCGAGCAGGGTGGTGCTCGATGGCTCGCCGACGATGCACCAGTCCAGGCGCTCGTTGCGTGCTTTCAAGCGCTCGACCACCGCCTTGGTGCCGTGGTGGGCCGGGCCCTCTTCGTCGCTGGTGATGAGGAAGGCGACCTTGCCACGGTGGTTCGGATGGTCCTGCACGAAGCGCTCGCAGGCCACCACCATCGATGCCAGGCTGCCCTTCATGTCGGCGGCGCCGCGGCCGCAGAGCATGCCGTCGGCATCGATCAGCGCCTCGAACGGCTCATGCTGCCACTGCTGCACGGGGCCGGTGGGGACCACGTCGGTGTGGCCGGCGAAGCACAGCACCGGACCGTCCTGGCTGCCGTGGGTGGCCCAGAAGTTATCGACGTCTTCGAAGCGCATCGGCTCGAGCTGGAAGCCGACGGCGCCCAGACGGTTCATCATCTGGGTCTGGCAGTCGGCGTCGAGCGGGGTGACCGAGGGGCGGCGGATCAGGTCGCAGGCCAGTTGCAGGGTGGGCGAAAGCTCGGCAGGGGCCGTCATTGAAGGACTCCGGGGCAAGGCAAGGCAGGAAATCTGAGGGGCGTTATCTTATATCAAACTGACAGGCCAATGGGGCCGCTGTGCGGCCCTTTCGCGACACAAGGCCGCTCCTACACAGGTACGCGATCCCCTGTAGGAGCGGCCTTGCCGAAGCGTCGGACCGGTCGGATAGGGGCGCGCAGCGCCCCCGGCATTCTCAAGCCTGTTGCGTTTCGGCGGCCTTTTCAGCGGGCTTGGGCAACGACGACAGCAACGCCATCACCAGCGCCGCCAGGTACGGCAAGGACTGCACCAGCAGCATCGCCACCCAGAAACGCATGTCCGAACTCGGCAGCCCCTGCACCAGGTAGATCCCCAGCGCCGCGCCCCACAGCAACAACATGATGAACAGCTCTTCGCGGGCTTCGGAAATCGCCACCAGCAGGCCATGGCTGTCGGCGTTCTTCGGTGTGCGGAAGAACGGCATGCTGCTGGTGAAGAACCCGTACAGCACCGCCTTGGCGATGGTGTGCGACAGCGCTAGCCCCGCCAGCGCGGCGGCGAAGGCATCCTTCAGGTCGACCCCCACCGCGCGGCGATAGAGGAAGACGATCTTGCCGACCTTGAAGAAGAACAGCGCCAGCGGCGGAATGGCGAACATCATCAGCGGCGGGTCGACCCGGTGCGGCACGATGATCATCGCCGCCGACCACAGCAGTGCGCCGACAGTGAAGAAGATGTTCATGCCGTCGGCGATCCATGGCAGCCAACCGGCCAGGAAGTGGTAGCGCTGGCCACGGGTCAGCTCGCTGCCCTTGCCGCGCAGCAGGGCGCCGGCGTGGTGCTTGATGATCTGGATGGCGCCGTAGGCCCAGCGGAAGCGCTGTTTCTTGAAGTCGATGAAGGTGTCGGGCATCAGGCCCTTGCCGTAGCTGTTGTGGGCATAGGCCGCCGACAGGCCTTTCTCGAACACGCGCAGGCCCAGCTCGGCGTCTTCGCAGATGCACCACTCGGCCCAGCCCAGCTCCTCGAGCACGCTGCGCCTGGTCATGGTCATGGTGCCGTGCTGGATGATCGCGTCACGGTCGTTGCGGGTGACCATGCCGATATGGAAGAAGCCCTTGTACTCGCTGTAGCACAGCTTCTTGAAGGCGCTCTCGTGCTGGTCGCGATAGTCCTGCGGCGATTGCACCACGGCGATCTTCGGGTCGGCGAAGTGCGGCACCATGTGCTTGAGCCAGTTGCGGTCGACGCAGTAGTCCGAGTCGATCACCGCGATCACTTCGGCATCCTTGGCCGTATGCGGGATCAGATAGTTCAGCGCGCCGCCCTTGAAGCCGGCCAGGGGCGCCACATGGAAGAACCTGAAGCGCTCGCCGAGCTTCTCGCAGTGGGCCTTGAGCGGCTCCCACACGGCGGGGTCCTTGGTGTTGTTGTCGATCACCAGCACTTCGTAGTCCGGGTAGTCCAGTGCGGCGAGGGCGTCGAGGGTCTGCTTGACCATCTCCGGCGGCTCGTTGTAGCACGGCACATGCACCGAAACCTTGGGGCGATAGGCGCTGTCGCCCTGCACGGGCAGGAACTCCCTTCGTCGCTTGTGGATCCACACGGCCTCGGCCAGTTCATGGGCTTCGGTCAGCAGCACGATGAACACCCCGAGAGCGCCCAGCGCCAGCAGCACGCCCACCGTCAGGCTGAACCAGGTGCTGTACTGCTGGCTGTAGTCGTAGGCGATCCACACCAGCACCGACCCGCACAGGAAGGTGATGAAGGTGAGGAAGGTGCGCCCGCGCTGGCGCAGGGCCGAGCCGTCGATCAGCAGGATGGCCAGGGCGATCATCGCCAGCACCACCGAGGCCACGGCCAGGGCGCGCCATTGCGGGATCGCCACGATCGGTCCTTCGAAGTTGAATTTCTGTTGGCGCTCGGCGTTGTAAACGCCCCAGTAGGCGCCTACCGAGCCTTCGTCGCTGGCCTTCCACGGTTGGTCGTAGGCTTCGATGACGAAGTAGTTGTAGCCGCGACGGTTGAGGGTATTGACCAGGGTGCGCAGGTAGATGGCCTGGTCAGCCTGGGTGGCGTCGGCGCCGCCGCGCATGCGGCCGTTGCTTGGCCAGCCGACCTCCGAGAGCAGCAGGGGCTTGCGCGGGAACTGCTTGCGCAGCTCGCGGGCACGATCCAGGACGAACTGCACCGAGTCCTGCATCGGCACGAACTCCCAGTACGGCAGGATGTGCGCGGCGACCAGGTCGACGTGCCTGGCCAGTTCCGGGTGGTCTTTCCAGATATGCCACTGTTCGCTGGTGGTCACCGGCACCTTGACCGCGGCGCGAACCCGGTCGAGGTAGCCGATCAGTTGCTCGGGGGTGACTTCCTCGCGGAACAGGGCTTCGTTGCCGACCACCACGCGTACCACGCTGCGCGAGGTGTTGGCCAGGCCGATGGCCTTCTCGATTTCGCGCTCGTTGCGCTCCAGGTCGTTGCTGATCCAGATGCCCAGGGTGACGCGCAGGCCCAGTTCCTCGGCCAGGCGTGGTACCTCGGCCTGGGTGCCTTCGACGGTGTAGATGCGGATGTTGTCGGTCAGCTTGTTCAACTGCTCGAGGTCCTGGCGGATCTCGTCCTCGCTGGGGTACTGGCCCTTCTGCGGGCTCTGGCCCAGGCGGAAGGGCGAGTAGGAAAAGCCGGAGATCTGCTCTGGCCAGGCGGGCGCGGAGACCGGGCGGTTGATCAGCGCCCAGAACCCGGTGAACAGCGCGGCGATGGCCAGGACCACCACCAGGTTGAGACCGAATTTGCGTGATGACATAGGTGTGCGTGATTCCGAAGAGGGGAGCGGGGTGGGGCCGTCGGGGTGTGAGTCCTACACTACCGGGGGTGCCGTCCATTGGATTTACGGACGAAGATGAAGTTCTGCGTCCGCTCTTTGTCGTCCATATCTGAGTGTTCGATAGGACATTAAAGCAGGGTTGGCACGACTGTTTCCAACGACAGCCCTTAATCACGCCGCTTGGCCTATAATGCGCGCCGGTTTTTTCGAGGTAGAGCCATGAGCACAGAAGATCCACGCTTTGCCGGCGTCGCCCGGCTGTACGGTGACGACGGCCTGCAGCGCCTGCGCCAGGCCCATGTGGCCATCGTCGGCATCGGCGGCGTCGGCTCGTGGGCAGCCGAGGCCATGGCCCGCAGCGGCGTGGGCGAGATCACTCTGTTCGACCTCGACGATGTCTGCGTGAGCAATACCAATCGCCAGGCCCACGCGCTGGAAGGGCAGGTCGGGCGACCCAAGGTCGAGGTGATGGCCGAGCGCCTGCGGGCGATCAACCCGGCCTGCACGGTGCATGCGGTGGCCGACTTCGTCACCCGCGACACCATGGCCGAGCACATCACCGAGCAGCTGGACTGCGTGATCGACTGCATCGACAGCGTGATGGCCAAGGCCGCGCTGATCGCCTGGTGCCGGCGACGCAAGATCGCCGTCGTCACCACCGGAGGCGCGGGCGGGCAGATCGACCCGACCCAGATCCAGATCGGCGACCTGAACAAGACCTTCAACGATCCGCTGGCCTCGCGGGTGCGTTCGACCTTGCGTCGGGATTACAACTTCTCGCGCAATACCAGCCGCAACTACGGCGTGCCGTGCGTGTTCTCCAGCGAGCAGCTGCGCTACCCCAAGGGGGATGGCAGCGTGTGTCTGCAGAAGAGCTTTGTCGGTGAAGGCGTGCGGCTGGACTGCGCCGGTGGGTTCGGCGCGGTGATGATGGTGACCGCGACCTTTGGCATGGTCGCGGCGAGCAAGGCCGTGGAGAAACTGGTGGCCGGGGCCAGGCGTCCGTCTGAGCGGGTCAGGCCTGAATGATCGAGTAGATCGCTATGGCCTGCTTCGCGGGCCTGTGGGAGCGGGTTTACCCGCGAAGCAGGCAGCGCCGATTCATCGATTGGAGGCGAGCTCAGCCATCCGCTGTAGCACGGCATGCAAGCCATTGCTGCGCGATGGCGACAACTGGCGCTCCAACCCAAGGCGGCCGAACCAGTCGCTCAGGTCCACCACCGCCAGCTCGTCGCGGTCCAGCCCCTGGACCCTGACCAGCAGCAGCGCCAGCAACCCGCGCAACAATCGCGCATCACTGGTTGCCTTGAACAGCCATTGGCCGTTCTCCTGGGTAGCGACAAGCCACACCAGGCTTTCACAGCCATGCACGCGGTTGGCATCGGTTTTTTCGCTGTCGTCCAGCGGCACCAATCGATCGCCCCATTGCATCAGCAGGCGAGCACGCTGCTCCCAGCCACGGGCCTGTTCGAAACTCTCCAACGCCTGGCTGGCTTCGGCCGACAGGCTCATCGCAGCAGCTCCAGGCCCTGATCGAGGGCCTCGAAGAAGCGCTGCAGGTCGTCACTGTCGCTGTACAACCCCAGCGACACGCGGATCGCGCCATCGAGTCCCAGCCCTTTGAGCAGAGGCATGGCGCAGTGATGCCCAGCGCGCACGGCGACACCCTGCTCGGTCAGCAAATGGGCGATATCGGCGTTGTGTATACCTTCGACGACGAAACTGGCCAGTGCCGCCTGGGGCGAGCCGAGCACGCGAATGCCCTCGCGATCCAGCAATCCTCGCAGCAGATGCCGATGCAGGCTTGCCTCATGGTTGGCCACGGCATTGGCATCCAGGCTGGCCAGGTAGTCCAGGGTAGCGCCTAGGCCGATGACCCCGGCGATCGGCGGCGTGCCGGCCTCGAAGCCCAACGGTGCCGGGCGGAAGCTGGCGTCCTGGTAGTCCGCCAACTGCACCATCTCGCCGCCATACTGCCAGTGGCGCAACAGTGCCAGCGCCTGCTGACGGCCATACAGCACGCCCACGCCGTCCGGGCCGTAGAGCTTGTGGCTGGAGAACACATAGAAGTCGCAGTCCAGTTGCCGCACATCGTGACGACCGTGGACTACGCCTTGGGCGCCATCGACCACGCTCAGCGCGCCCTGGGCGCGGGCGTGGGCCAGCAACGGCGCCAGCGGTTGCCAGGTCCCCAGCACGTTGGACAGCTGGCTGATCGCCAGCAAGCGGGTGCGCGGGCCGATCAGTTGCAGGGCCTGTTCCAGGTCGACATGCCCCTGGTCGTTCACCGGCAGGATCACCAGGCGCAGCTGACGTCGGTGCGCCAGCTGTTGCCAGGGCAGCAGATTGGCGTGGTGCTCCAGGGCGCTGACGGCGATTTCGTCGCCGGGCTCGAAGCGGTGTTCCAGGCCATAGGCCAGCAGGTTCAGTGCCGAGGTG
The DNA here is from genome assembly GCF_054788395.1 of Pseudomonas sp. microsymbiont 2. Lineage (NCBI taxonomy): Bacteria > Pseudomonadati > Pseudomonadota > Gammaproteobacteria > Pseudomonadales > Pseudomonadaceae > Pseudomonas > Pseudomonas sp. microsymbiont 2. The sequence goes on along the minus strand of NZ_CM139112.1, from coordinate 4,520,210 downwards.
GCCCCGTGGGTAAAGACGATCTGCCGTGCATGCTCGGCGTTGAGCCAGGCGGCGACCTTGTCACGGCTGCTTTCGAAGGCCTGGGTGGCCAGGGCTCCCGGCAGGTGTTGGGCACGGTGCACGTTGGCTGCGCCATGGCCATAGTAGTGGCTCAGGGCATCGAGCAGGGCCTGGGGCTTCTGGGTGGTGGCGGCGCTGTCCAGGTAGGTCTGGCGCTGCCGTTGCAGGGCGGCGATGGCGGGGAAATCGGCACGCCAGGGGGAGGGTTGGAACATGTTCGCGGGGCCTGGAATGAAAAATCGGGTCTGCCCGTAAGAGCAGACCCGATCTTATCACTTCGAACCTGAGTAGGTTCTCAGTTGTGCGCGTGCAGCGCCTCGTTCAGCTCGATGGCCGACTTGTGGGTCTTGCACTCCACCGCGCCATTGAGCGAGTTGCGACGGAACAGCAGGTCGGTCTGGCCGGCCAGGTCGCGGGCCTTGACCACTTTGACCAGCTGGTTGTTCTCGTCCAGCAGGTTCACCTTGGTACCCGCGGTGATGTACAGGCCGGCTTCGACGGTGTTGCGGTCGCCCAGCGGGATGCCGATGCCGGCGTTGGCGCCGATCAGGCAGCCTTCGCCGACCTTGATGACGATGTTGCCGCCACCGGACAGGGTGCCCATGGTCGAGCAGCCGCCGCCCAGGTCCGAGCCCTTGCCGACGAACACGCCGGCCGAGACACGGCCTTCGATCATCCCTGGGCCTTCGGTGCCGGCGTTAAAGTTGACGAAGCCTTCGTGCATGATGGTGGTGCCTTCGCCGATGTAGGCGCCCAGGCGCACACGGGCGGTGTCGGCGATGCGCACGCCGGCCGGGACCACGTAGTCGGTCATCTTCGGGAACTTGTCCACCGAGAACACTTCCAGCAGTTCGCCCTTCAGGCGCGCTTCCAGTTGCCGCTCGGCCAGTTCGGCCAGATCGACGGCACCCTGGTTGGTCCAGGCGACATTGGGCAGCAGCGGGAAGATACCGGCCAGCGATACGCCGTGCGGCTTGACCAGGCGGTGCGACAGCAGATGCAGCTTGAGATAGGCCTCCGGGGTCGATGCCAAGGCACCGTCTTCGGCCAGCAGGGTGGCGACCAGCGGCTTGTGGCTCTCGGCCAGGCGAGTCAGCAGGGCGGCCTGGGCAGCATCGACGCCCTTGAGGGCGTCGGCCAGTTGGGCGGCCTGGGCGGTCGTGAAGGCGATGGCCTGGTTGCCCCCTTCGTAGCCAAGGACTGGCGCGACGGCCGCGATCAGTTCGGCGGACGGCTTGAGCACCGGCAGCGCGTAGAAGACTTCCAGCCAGGCGCCCTGGCGGTTCTGGGTGCCGACACCGAAGGCCAGGCTGAACAGCGATTGAGACATGCGATTACCTCATGCGAAAAAGGGGGGGGGAGCGTAATGCGGGATCAGGCCAGCGCGGCGGCGTACGAGTCGGGCTTGAAGCCGACCAGGGTGCGATCACCAAGGTCGAGCACCGGGCGCTTGATCATCGACGGTTGGGCGAGCATCAGCTCGACGGCCTTGGCCTGGTCGAGGTCGGCCTTGCTGGCGTCGTCGAGCTTGCGGAAGGTGGTCCCGGCGCGATTGAGCACGACTTCCCAGCCGTGCTCATCGCACCAGCGGTTCAGGCTGTCACGGTCGATGCCTTGGGTCTTGTAGTCGTGGAACTCGAAACCGATGGCCTTTTCTTCAAGCCAGGTACGGGCCTTTTTCATGGTGTCGCAGGCTTTGATGCCGTAGAGAGTGTAAGCCATTGAATGCCTGGGGCTGCCGGGATCGACCAGGCATCCCCGATGCTCCTTGAAGATTGGGTGGGGCCGATTATGCGGCATCGATGGGACCGGCGCCACGGCTGCGGGCCGGAAGGCATGGGAGGATGTGTGTCACGGCGTCTCGCGTAGCATTGTGTTACATATTCCTGGGCAGGCTGCGACTATCGTGCAGCGGTCCAGGGTAGCCGGCGACCGCTAACATATTGTTTCAATGACGATGTTGCGCCCCACTGTTTGTCGAATCACTCAGGAAACTTGCCGATGCAGTCAGCCTATACCGTTCTTATCCTGCTGATGCTGGTGAGCGTGTCGAAATTGGTGGGGCGTGTGCTGCCGCTGCCGTTGCCACTGTTGCAGATCGCTGCCGGCGCCTTGCTCGCCTGGCCTACCTTGGGCTTGCATGTGGCACTGGATCCCGAACTGTTCCTGTTCCTGTTCCTGCCGCCCTTGCTGTTCGCCGATGGCTGGCGCATGCCCAAGCGCGAGCTATGGCGCATCCGTGGCCCGGTGGTGGCGCTGGCGGTGGGGTTGGTCCTGTTCACCGTGGTTGGCGCCGGCTACTTCATCCACTGGCTGCTGCCGAGCATACCGCTGCCGGTGGCTTTCGCCCTGGCCGCGGTCCTGTCGCCCACCGATGCCGTGGCCGTGTCGGCCATTACCCAGGACCGTCTGCCCACTCCCCTGATGCACATGCTGCAGGGCGAGGCCTTGATGAACGATGCGTCGGGCCTGGTGACCTTCAAGTTCGCCTTGGCGGCGGCGATCACCGGCGCGTTCTCGCTGACCCAGGCCAGCCTGACCTTCGTGCTGGTCGCCCTGGGCGGCCTGGCGGTGGGGGTGGCGCTGAGCTGGTTGGTCGGACGCCTGCGCATGTGGATGATCACGCGCGGCTGGGATGATCCAGCGACTCATGTCGTGTTCATGCTGTTGCTGCCGTTTGCCGCCTACGTGCTGGCCGAGCGACTGGGGGTGTCGGGCATCCTCTCGGCGGTGGCGGCGGGCATGATGCAGAGCTGGCTCGACCTGCTGCCGCGCCAGACCAGCACGCGCCTGCTCAACCGCAGTGTCTGGTCGTTGCTGGAGTTCGCCTTCAATGGCCTGATTTTCCTCCTGCTGGGGTTGCAGTTGCCGGACATCATCAAGGCTGTGGTCAGCGATGAAATGACCGTCTGGCCGACACTGGCGTGGCGCTGCCTGGATGTGGTGGCGATCTTCGCTGCCCTGGTGTTGCTGCGCTTCGTCTGGGTGCAGAGCATCTGGCGGGCAATCGGAGCGGTGCGTCGCTGGCGTGGCAAGCCCGCGCTGGTGCTGATGCCGACCGCGCGTTCCTGCTGGTTGCTGACCCTGGGCGGCGTGCGTGGCGCGGTGACCCTGGCCGGCGTCATGTCGGTGCCCTTGCTGATCGGGGCGGGCAAGGCGTTTCCTGAGCGGGATCTGCTGATCTTCATTGCCGCGGGGGTGATCCTGTTGTCGCTGGTCAGCGCCTGCATCGCCCTGCCGATCCTGTTGCGTGGCGTGACCAAGAGCCCGGACGAGCGCTTGCGCCAGGAAGTGCAGGAGGCCTGGCGGCGTACCGCGGAGGCGGCAATCCATGCGCTGGAGGCCGAGGACGTGACCGACGCCGGCGCCCCCCAGGACGCCGCGCAGGCCACGCTGGCCACCGAGCTCAAGGCGCGCTTGATGGCCGAGTACCGGGACGAGCTCGACAGTTACAACGACACCGCCGAGGCCCGGGCCCTGGCCGAACAGATGGACCTGCTGGAGCGTCGGTTGCGCTTGCGCGCACTGCGTGCCCAGCGTCTGGAGCTGTACGAGTTGCACCGCCAGCACCTGGTGGGCGACGAGGTGGTGCGCCAAGTGCTGGGAGAGCTGGACTTGAGCGAGGCGAATCTGGGCGCGGTCAAGTGAGGTCGGGTGAACCCTTGCCTGGGTAGATCATGCGCATGAACTGCTTGTCCTTGGCACTCAGTTCATGGCGCCAGCCCGAGGCGCAATCGCCAAGCGTGTGCGCCTGCCTGATGGGGTAGTGCATGATCGACCGACGATCGTAGCGCAGGGTGGTGCGCGGCTCGTAGGTGATGGGGTCGTAGTTTTGCCTGATCAGCCGCTCCAGCGTCTTGTCGAACGCGTGCCACGCGCGCTCCTGATCGCTGAATCGAGCGGCGATGTGGCGACGCAGTGCCGCCCTGTCCCAGGGAATGTTCGCATCGGGGTGCTGATGCTCGTGGAACAGGCCAAGAGCATGCCCGAACTCGTGCAGCACGGTGCTGTGGAAGTCGGGGTCAGTGGGTTTTATCCCCAGAGTCATGGTCTCGCCGTCCGCCACCAGCCGATGCTTGCCGTAATCGCTTTGGTTGAGCGTTTCCTCGGCATCGGTGCGGATGACGATCTCGGCATCCAGCTGGTCGTTGTCGGTCAGTACGAAGGACAGGTTGGCATGGTCGAGCCACTGCGAGGCAATCGTGAAGATCTGCTGCTTGAGTGCCTCGTCCGGTGTGCCCAGGAACGAGAGGCGCAGTGTCTGCCCGCCAGTCCAGAAGGTCTCGGGCAGGCCGATCGAGCGTTTGTTGCGGCCATTGACGACATTGCGCAGCCTGCCCTGCAGTGCCAGGCGTAGGTGGTGCACGGTTCTTTCCAGCAAAGGATCGTTCATGTTGCCCATCTCCAGAGTCAAGGAGCGGGCACTGTGCATGCGCAACGGTCTGGGCTGGTGGTATCCATGCATGCTTGCGGCTCGCGCTCGATGGCGCGAGCCGCAAGGGGGCGCTACCCTTGGCGCTGCTGGAGGAACGCGCGAATGCGCTCTGCTGCTTCGATGCATTCGGCCAGCGGCGCGACCAGCGCCATGCGCACGCGTCCAGCCCCAGGATTCACGCCGTCGACCTCGCGCGACAGGTACGACCCCGGCACCACGGTCACATGCTCGGCCTCGAACAGGTCGCGGGTGAAGTCCGCGTCGCTGCCAGACACCTTGGCCCACAGGTAGAAACTGCCGTCCGGACGTTGCACGTCCAGCACTGGTTGCAGGATGTCGAGCACGGCATCGTACTTGGCGCGGTACTGATCGCGGTTCTCGCGCACATGGCTCTCGTCCTGCCAGGCGGCGATGCTGGCCAGTTGGGTCTGCACCGGCATGGCGCAGCCATGGTAGGTGCGGTACAGCAGGAACGGCTTGATGATCTCGGCGTCACCGGCGACAAAACCCGAACGCAGGCCAGGCAGGTTGGAGCGCTTGGACAGGCTGTGGAACACCACGCAGCGCTTGAAGTCGCTGCGGCCCAGCTCGGCGCAGGCGCTGAGCAGGCCTGGTGGCGGGGCGTCCTCGTCGAAGTACAGCTCGCTGTAGCACTCGTCGGCGGCGATCACGAAGTCGTGCTCGTCGGCCAGGGCGATCAGCTTTTTCAGGGTGTCCATCGGCACCAGGGCGCCGGTGGGGTTGCCCGGGGAGCACAGGAACAGGATCTGGCAACGTTTCCATACTTCGGCCGGCACGGCGTCGAAGTCGGGGTTGAAGCCGTTGTTTTCCAGGCAGGGCAGGTAGTGCGGGGTGGCACCGGCCAGCAGGGCCGCGCCTTCGTAGATCTGGTAGAACGGGTTGGGGCTGACCACCAGGCCATCTGCCGAGCGATCGACCACGGCCTGGGTGAAGGCGAACAGCGCCTCGCGGGTGCCGTTGACCGGCAGGATATGGCGGTCGGCGTCCAGCCAGCCGGCCGGCACGCCGAAGCGCCGCTCGCACCACTGGCCGATGGCCTGGCGCAGGGCCGGCAGGCCCAAGGTGCTGGGGTAGACCGCCAGCTTGTCGAGGTTGTCGGCCATGGCCTTGGCGACGAAGGCCGGCGATTCGTGCTTCGGCTCGCCGATCGACAGGGCGATCGGGCGTTTGTCCGCCGCCGGCTTCACGCTCCCCAGCAGGGCACGCAGTTTCTCGAACGGGTAGGGCTGGAGCTGGGTCAGTGCTGGGTTCATTGGCGCAAGGTCTCGTTATCGTCAAAAGGTCATGCGGGTGGGGCTGGCATCGCTGGCCTGGCCGGCCTGCAGCTGCTGGACGATGGCCTCCTGCAGGCGGCTGCACAGCTGCGGATCGGACAGCGGCTGGTTGTCGGCGTCGGTGATGAAGAACACGTCCTCCACGCGCTCGCCGAGGGTGGCGATCTTGGCGTTCTGCAGCGAGATGTCGAACTCGAGGAAGATCCGCCCGATCCGCGCCAGCAGGCCGGGGCGGTCCGGCGCGGTGATCTCGAGGATGGTCACCGGTCGCTGGGCGTCGTTGAGGATGGTCACCTGGGGTGGAAAATCGAAGTGCTTGAGCTGACGCGGCACCCGGCGCTGGATGATGGTCGGGTAGTCCTCGGGGGTGCGCAGCGCTTCGGTCAGGCCGTCGCGGATCTGCCTGACCCGCTGCGGGTTGTCGCCGATCGAGCCGCCGTCGTTGTCGAGCACGATGTAGGTGTCGAGGGTGAACTGGCTGCTGGAGGTGATGATCCGCGCGTCATGGATGTTCAGGTTGAGCTGGGCCATGGCGGCCACGGTCACGGCGAAGAAATCGTGCTGGTCGGGGGCGTAGATGAAGATCTGCGTGCCACCCTCGAACTCGCGCTGGGTGGTTTCCTTGATCAGCACCAGTGGCCCGCCGTCGGCAGGCTGCTGGAGGATCGCATCGCTGTGCCAGGCCACGTCGGCGGCGGTGTGCTTGAGGAAGTAGTCGTCACCCAGTTGCGACCAGAGCTGTTCGACATCGTCCGGGTCGGTGCCCTCGCGCACCAGGATGTCGAGCGCGGCGCTCTGGGTCTGGCGGATCTGCTCCTCGCGGTCCAGCGGGTTCTCCAGGCCCCGGCGCAGCGCGCGCTTGGTCTCGGTGTAGAGCTGGCGCAGCAGGCTAGCGCGCCAGGAGTTCCACAGGCTGGGGTTGGTGGCGTTGATGTCGGCCACGGTCAGCACGTAGAGGTAGTCCAGGCGTGTTTCGTCGCCCACGTGCAGGGCGAAGTCGTTGATCACCTGTGGGTCGGAGAGGTCCTTGCGCTGGGCGGTGGTGGACATCACCAGGTGATTCTGCACCAGCCAGACGATCAGCCGGCTGTCCCACGCAGGCAGCTGATGACGCGCGCAGAAGGCCTGTGCGTCCACGGCGCCCAGTTCGGAGTGGTCGCCCTGGCGACCCTTGCCGATATCGTGATACAGGCCGGCCAGGTAGATCAGCTCGGGTTTGGGCAGGCGGCCCATGAGCTTGCTGGCCAGCGGGAATTTCTCGGAAACCGGGGTGTATTGCAGCTTGCGCAGGTGCTTGATCAGGTTGAGGGTGTGCGCATCGACCGTATAGATGTGGAACAGGTCGTGCTGCATCTGCCCGACGATCAGGCCGAACTCCGGCAGGTAGCGGCCGAGGATGCCGTAGCGGTTCATCCGCCGCAGGTTGCGGTGGATGCCGATCTCGCACTTGAACAGCTCGATGAACAGGCTGGTATTGCGGATATCGTTGCGGAACTTGTCGTCGATCAGGTGGCGATGTTCACGCAACAGGCGCACGGTGTCGGCGCGCACGCCTTTGATCTCGGGGTGCTGGGCCATCAGCACGAAGATCTCCAGCATGGCGAACGGGGTGCGTTTGAACACGTTCTGGTTGACCGCCTCTATATAGCCGTCGTGCAGGCGGAAGCGGGCGTTGAGTGGTTGCGTGGTGCCGCTGTCGTCATCGGCGAGGATCACCTCCTCGAAGTGCTGGATGATCAGGTCGCACAACTGGCTGATGCTCATCACCACCCGGTAGTACTGCTGCATGAACTGTTCGATCGCGCGCTTGGGGTTGTCGTCGGTGTAGCCCAGCAGCGCGGCGACGCTGCGCTGGTGGTCGAACAGCAGGCGGTCTTCGGCGCGTCCGGCGAGCATGTGCAGGGCGTAGCGCACGCGCCAGAGGAAGGCCTGGGACGAGGCCAGCAGCTCGTTCTCGCTTTCCAGCAGGAAGTCCTCGCCGGCCAGGGCGTGCAGGTTCAGGGTGCCGTACTGGCGCCTGGCCACCCAGAGCACGGTCTGGATATCGCGCAGACCACCTGGGCCGCCCTTGACGTTGGGCTCGAGGTTGTACTCGGTGTCGTTGTACTTGTGGTGGCGGGCCTTGAGCTCGGCGCGCTTGGCGAGGAAGAACTCCGCGGCAGGCCACATGTGCGCGGTGCTGGTGGCCTCGAGCATGCGCTGGCGCAGCGACTCGGGACCGGCGATGGTGCGGCTTTCCATCAGGTTGGTGATGACCGTCAGGTCGGCCCGGGCCTGCTCGGCGCATTCATCGACGGTGCGCACGCTCTGACCGACCTCCAGGCCGATGTCCCACAGCAGCGTGAGGAAGCGCTCGATGGCGTCGCGGTACTGCTCGTGCTCGGCGGCGTCGAGCAGGATCAGCAGGTCGATGTCCGAGAACGGGTGCAACTCGCCCCGGCCATAGCCGCCCACCGCCACCAGGGCGATGCCGTCCGGCGCGCCCCAGCTGAACTGGTGCCAGGCCTGCTGCAGGATATTGTCGACGAACCAGGCGCGGTCCTCGATCAGCCGGCGGATCTCGCGGCCTTCACGGAAACGCTTGTCGAGCACCTCGCCGGCCAGGCGGATGGCCTTCTTGAAGGCGGCGATAGGGCTTGCCTTGAGGGCCAGTTCCGCCTGGAACTGGCCACGGTCGAACAGCTCGGGATCCACCTGGGGCATCGAGTCGCGTTCCTGTGATGTGAATATCAGGCCGAGGTGCGCGGGATGGTGTCGTCCTTGCGCAGGGTGAAGATCTCGTAGCCGTTGGCGGTCACCACCAGGGTGTGTTCCCACTGGGCCGAGAGCTTGCGGTCCTTGGTAATGGCGGTCCAGCCGTCGCCCAGCACCTTGGTATCGGCCTTGCCCTGGTTGATCATCGGCTCGATGGTGAAGGTCATGCCTTCCTTGAGCTCCATGCCGGTGCCGGCCTTGCCGTAGTGCAGGATCTGCGGCTCCTCGTGGAACACCTTGCCGATGCCGTGGCCGCAGAACTCGCGGACCACCGAGAAGCCGTTCTTCTCGGCGTGCTTCTGGATCACTTCGCCGATGTCGCCCAGGCGGCAGCCCGGCTTGACCAGCTCGATGGCCTTGTACATGCATTCCTGGGTGACTTTCGACAGGCGCGCGGCCCACTCCGGCACGTCACCGACGTGGAACATGCGGCTGGTGTCGCCGTGGTAGCCATCCTTGATCACGGTGATGTCGATGTTGAGGGTGTCACCCTTCTTCAGCGGCTTGTCGTTGGGGATGCCGTGGCAGACCACGTGGTTGATCGAGGTGCAGATCGACTTCGGGTAGCCCTTGTAGTTGAGCGGGGCCGGGATGGCCTGCTGAACATTGACGATGTAGTCGTGGCAGATGCGGTCGAGTTCTTCGGTGGTGACACCGGGCTTGACGTGCTCTTCGATCATTTCCAGCACTTCGGCGGCCAGGCGGCCGGCGATGCGCATCTTTTCGATGTCTTCTGCAGTCTTGATGGTGACGGTCATACAGGCTCTCTACGGCGCCGCGTGCGGCGCGAACGAACGGGAAAGGCCGGATTCTACCAGAGCGCGGCGGCGATCTGTCGGGAGAGTCCCGTGGATCCGGTGGTCTATTGAGGGCATTCTGGCCGCAAAGCGCGGGTGCTGCAAAAACCGCTGACGGACGAAGCATCATCCGGGTTCCGTTCGCGTGCGGCCTGTGGTATAAAATGCGCCGCTTTCGGGGGATGTCCCTCGTCAGCTCAAACCCACACACGTGTCGACACGATGGCCTGGGTGCCCGGTTTCCCTGGAAACACGGGTTGGTCATTGGGATACGTGGAGGCCCAACCCGACTTATCAAGGAACTATCATGTCCCAAGTCAATATGCGCGATATGCTGAAGGCCGGTGTGCACTTCGGCCACCAGACCCGTTACTGGAACCCGAAAATGGGCAAGTACATTTTCGGCGCGCGTAACAAGATCCACATCATCAACCTGGAAAAAACCCTGCCGATGTTCAACGAAGCTCTGTCCTTCGTAGAGCGCCTGGCCCAGGGCAAGAACAAGATCATGTTCGTCGGCACCAAGCGTTCCGCCGGCAAGATCGTCGCCGAGCAAGCTGCTCGTTGCGGTTCGCCATACGTTGATCACCGTTGGTTGGGCGGCATGCTGACCAACTACAAGACCATCCGCGCTTCGATCAAGCGTCTGCGCGACCTGGAAACCCAGGCCGAAGACGGCACCTTCGCCAAGCTGACCAAGAAAGAAGCCCTGATGCGTTCGCGCGATCTGGAAAAGCTGGACCGCAGCCTGGGTGGTATCAAGGACATGGGCGGCCTGCCTGATGCCCTGTTCGTGATCGACGTCGACCACGAGCGCATTGCCATCACCGAAGCCAACAAGCTGGGCATCCCGGTCATCGGCGTTGTCGATACCAACAGCAGCCCGGAAGGTGTGGACTACATCATCCCAGGCAACGATGACGCCATCCGCGCCATCGAGCTGTACATGACTTCGATGGCCGACGCCGTCATCCGCGGCCGCAACAACGTTGCCGGCGGCACTGAAGTCTACGCTGAAGAAGCGGCTGCACCTGCTGCTGAGTAATTGACGCCTGGCGTCTACTTGGCACGCAAAAAGGGGGCTTGGCCCCCTTTTTGCCACCTTGAAATCCTGCTGTCAGCGAAGGCCCCGCATCATGGGCGAGCTGATATAAAGGCAGCGATTTGCAGAATTTAACGCCCGTGACGAGCGGGTGGAATGGTTGAAAAACTTTCCAAGAGGATTTTGAAATGGCAGCAATTACTGCAGCGCTGGTCAAAGAACTGCGCGAGCGTACCGGCGAAGGCATGATGGATTGCAAGAAGGCCCTGGAAAAGGCCGGCGGCGACATCGAGAAAGCCATTGACGACATGCGTGCCTCGGGCGCCATCAAGGCCGCCAAGAAGGCTGGCAACGTTGCCGCCGAAGGCGCCATCGCCGTCAAGACCGACGGTAAATCCGCCGTTCTGCTGGAAGTGAACTCGCAGACCGACTTCCTGGCCCTGCAAGACGACTTCAAGAACTTCGTTGCCGAAAGCCTCGAAGAAGCCTTCGCCCAGAAGCTGACCGACGCAGCTCCGCTGATCGCCTCGCGTGAAGCTGCTCGTGAAGCCCTGGTCGCCAAGTGCGGCGAGAACGTCAACATTCGTCGCCTGGTGCGCGTGGAAGGCGACGTTGTCGGTGCCTACCTGCACGGCAACAAGATCGGTGCCGTTGTTGTCCTGAAAGGCGGCGACGTCGAGCTGGCCAAGAACATCGCCATGCACGTTGCAGCTTCGAACCCAGAGTTCCTGGATGCGTCGGAAATCTCCGCCGAGGCCATCGAGCGTGAGAAGAACGTCTTCCTGCAGCTGAACGCCGACAAGATCGCCGGCAAGCCGGAAAACATCGTTGAGAACATGATCAACGGTCGTATCACCAAGTTCAAAGCCGAAGCCTCGCTGAAAGAGCAAGCCTTCGTCATGAACCCGGAAGTCAAGGTTGGCGAGCTGGCCAAGAAAGCTGGCGCCGAAATCGTTTCCTTCACCTACTTCAAGGTTGGCGAAGGCATCGAGAAGCCGGTTGACGACTTCGCTGCCGAAGTTGCCGCCCAGGTAGCTGCCGCCAAGCAGTAAGACGGACTCGTCTGTCGCCCCGAAGAGGCTGCCCGCTCACGCGCGCAGCCTCTTTGTCAAAGCGCGGAAGGGTTTATAAAGCCTTTCTTCGCTGGCACTGAAGCAGTGCCACGCTACAGTTAGCAGGCTGTGAACAGCCCGCACGGAATTTTCTAAAAGTACGCCGCAGGAGAGACTCGCAATGGCTCAGCAGGTGAGTGGTCGCCAACCTCGCTATAAACGCATTTTGCTCAAACTTAGCGGCGAGGCCCTGATGGGCTCGGAAGACTTCGGGATCGACCCGAAGGTGCTGGATCGCATGGCCCTGGAAGTGGGTCAGCTGGTGGGTATCGGTGTTCAGGTCGGCCTGGTGATCGGTGGTGGCAACCTGTTCCGCGGCGCCGCGCTCAGCGCAGCCGGCATGGATCGCGTCACCGGTGACCACATGGGCATGCTGGCCACCGTGATGAACGGCCTGGCCATGCGCGACGCCCTGGAGCGCTCGAACATCCCGGCGCTGGTCATGTCGGCCATTTCCATGGTCGGTGTCACCGATCATTACGATCGCCGCAAAGCAATTCGTCACCTCAACTCCGGTGATGTGGTAATTTTCTCCGCCGGTACCGGCAACCCGTTCTTCACCACCGACTCCGCAGCCTGCCTGCGAGCCATCGAAATCGATGCCGATGTCGTGCTGAAGGCGACCAAGGTCGATGGTGTGTACACTGCCGATCCATTCAAGGATCCGCACGCCGAGAAGTTCGATCACCTCACCTACGACGAGGTGCTGGATCGCAAGCTCGGCGTCATGGACCTTACCGCAATCTGCCTGTGCCGCGACCACAAGATGCCATTGCGGGTATTCAACATGAACAAGCCTGGCGCCCTGCTGAACATCGTGGTGGGTGGCGCTGAAGGTACTTTGATCGAGGAAGGCGAAGCATGATCAACGACATCAAGAAAGACGCGCAGGAGCGCATGGGCAAGTCCCTCGAGGCCCTGGCCCGCAACCTGGCGGCGATCCGCACCGGTCGCGCCCACCCGAGCATCCTGGACGGCGTCAAGGTGCCGGCCTGGGGCAGCGATATGCCGCTGAACCAGGTGGCCGCGATCACTGTCGAGGACGCCCGTACCCTGAAGATCGTCGCCCACGACAAGAACCTCAGCGCCGCCATCGAGAAGGCCATCCTGACTTCCGACCTGGGTCTGAACCCATCCAGCGCCGGCACCACCATTCGCGTGCCGATGCCGGCCCTGACCGAGGAGACCCGCAAGGGCTACACCAAGCAGGCCAGCGGCGTTGCCGAGGATGCCAAGGTCGCCGTGCGCAACGTCCGTCGCGACGCGCTCGCCGATCTGAAGAAGCTGACCAAGGACAAGGAAATCAGCGAGGACGAAGAGCGTCGCGCGGCTGACGAGATCCAGAAGCTGACCGACAAGTTCGTCGCCGAAGTCGACGCAGCCTTCAAAGCCAAGGAAAAGGACCTGATGGCCGTTTGAGGCCAGGGTTTCTCTTTAATGGAAAAGACCAAGTCGGCGGCACCTTCCTCGGTGCCGCGTCATGTCGCGATCATCATGGATGGCAACAACCGCTGGGCGAAGAAGCGTCTTCTGCCCGGCGTCGCCGGACACAAGGCGGGTGTGGATGCCGTCCGCGCGGTGATCGAAGTCTGCGCCGAGGCGAAGGTCGAAGTGCTCACGCTCTTCGCCTTCTCCAGCGAGAACTGGCAGCGTCCGGCCGAAGAGGTCGGGGCGTTGATGGAGCTGTTCTTCTCGGCCCTGCGGCGTGAGGCCAAGCGCCTGAACGACAACAACATCAGTCTACGCATCATTGGTGATCGATCGCGCTTCCATCCTGAGCTGCAGGCAGCGATGCGCGAGGCCGAGGCGGCCACGGCGGGCAGCAACCGCTTCATCCTGCAGATCGCCGCCAACTATGGTGGCCAGTGGGATATCGCCCAGGCCGCGCAGCGTCTGGCCAGGGAAGTCCAGGCCGGGCACCTGCGTCCGGACGATATCACCCCTGAGCTGCTGCAGACTTGCCTGGCCACCGGCGACCTGCCGCTGCCCGACCTGTGCATCCGCACCGGCGGTGAGCATCGCATCAGCAATTTCCTGCTGTGGCAGCTGGCTTACGCCGAGCTGTACTTCTCCGACCTGTACTGGCCGGACTTCAAACACGAGGCCATGCGCAGCGCGCTGGCCGATTTCGCTTCGCGCCAGCGCCGCTTCGGTAAGACCAGCGAGCAGGTCGAGGCTGGAGCCCGCGCTTAATGCTTAAACAACGCATCATTACCGCGCTGATCCTGTTGCCGATCGCGCTGGGCGGGTTCTTCCTGCTCAATGGTGGCGATTTCGCCCTGTTCATCGGCTTTGTGGTCACGCTCGGGGCCTGGGAGTGGGCGCGTCTGGCCGGCCTGGTGGCGCAGTCGCTGCGCATCGCCTATGCCGCGGTGGTCGCCGGGGCGCTGATGCTGCTCTACCTGATGCCGGACCTCGCGCCCTGGGTGCTGGGCGCCTCGGTGATCTGGTGGGCTTTGGCCACCTGGCTGGTGCTGACCTATCCGCGCAGCAACGAACTGTGGAGCAGCGCGGCATGTCGTTTGCTGATCGGTCTGCTGGTGCTGCTGCCGGCCTGGCAAGGCCTGGTGCTGCTCAAGCACTGGCCGTTGGGCAACTGGCTGATCCTGGCGGTCATGGTGCTGGTCTGGGCGGCCGACATCGGCGCCTATTTCTCCGGGCGTGCTTTCGGCAAGCGCAAGCTGGCGCCGCAGGTCAGTCCGGGCAAGAGCTGGGAAGGGGTCTACGGCGGCCTGGTGGTCAGTCTGCTGATCACCCTGGGCGTGGGCCTGACCCGCGACTGGAGCTTCGGTCAGGTAGTGCTGGGGTTGCTCGGCGCGGTGGTGGTGGTCATGTCGTCGGTGGTCGGTGACCTGACCGAAAGCATGTTCAAGCGCCGCGAAGGCATCAAGGACAGCAGCAACCTGCTGCCGGGGCACGGTGGCGTGCTTGATCGCATCGACAGCCTGACGGCGGCGATTCCGATGTTTGCCGTGCTGCTGTGGGCGGCTGAGTGGGGTGTGATGTGAGCGCCGTGCAACGCATAACCGTGCTGGGGGCCACCGGCTCCATCGGTCTGAGCACGCTGGACGTTATTGCCCGACACCCTGAACGTTATCAGGTGTTCGCCTTGAGCGGTTATTCGCGCATCGATGAGCTGCTGGCCCTGTGCGAGCGTCATCGTCCGGCCTTCGCCGTGGTGCCGAGCGCCGAGGCGGCCGAGCGGCTGCGCCAAGGGTTGGCCGCGGCCGGTTGCGCCACCGAGGTGCTGGAAGGCGAGGGCGGGCTGTGCCAGGTCGCATCCGCCAGCGAGGTGGACACGGTGATGGCCGCCATCGTCGGCGCAGCCGGCTTGCGTCCGACCCTGGCCGCGGTCGAGGCGGGCAAGAAGGTGCTGCTGGCCAACAAGGAGGCCCTGGTGATGTCCGGGGCACTGTTCATGGATGCGGTGCGTCGCAGCGGTTCGGTATTGCTGCCGATCGACAGCGAGCACAACGCGATCTTCCAGTGCATGCCTGGCGATTATGCCCGCGGCCTGAGCGCTGTCGGCGTGCGCCGGATCCTGCTGACCGCCTCCGGCGGCCCGTTCCGCGAAACCCCTGCCGAAGCGTTGCTGGATGTAACTCCGGAGCAGGCCTGCGCGCACCCTAACTGGTCCATGGGCCGCAAGATTTCGGTCGATTCGGCCAGCATGCTGAACAAAGGCCTTGAGCTGATCGAGGCCTGCTGGCTGTTCGATGCCAGGCCATCGCAGGTGGAAGTGGTGGTGCATCCGCAGAGCGTCATCCACTCGCTGGTGGACTACGTCGACGGCTCGGTGCTCGCCCAGCTGGGCAACCCGGACATGCGCACGCCGATCGCCAACGCCCTGGCCTGGCCGGAGCGCATCGATTCGGGCGTCGCGCCGCTGGACCTGTTCGCCATCGCTCGTCTGGATTTCCAATCCCCCGACGAACAGCGCTTCCCCTGCCTGCGCCTGGCGCGTCAGGCTGCCGAGGCGGGCAACAGCGCCCCGGCGGTGCTCAATGCCGCCAACGAAGTGGCCGTCGAGGCGTTCCTGCAGCGGCGTATCCGCTTCCCGGAGATCGCGGGTATGATCGAGCAGGTGCTCGACCAGGAGCCTGTGGTTCCACTGCCAACGCTCGATGCGGTGTTCGCCGCCGATCAGCGTGCCCGGGAGCTGTCCCGGGAATGGCTGCGACGCCACGGTCGCTGACCCTGGCGACCGACTCCGCCGAATGTCACCCGGAGACTGGACATGACTGCGCTTTACATGATTGTCGGCACACTGATAGCGCTTGGTGTGCTGGTCACGTTCCACGAGTTCGGTCACTTCTGGGTGGCCCGGCGTTGCGGCGTCAAGGTGCTGCGCTTCTCGGTCGGCTTCGGCACGCCGCTGGTGCGCTGGCATGATCGCCAGGGTACCGAGTTCGTGATCGCCGCGATTCCCCTGGGTGGCTACGTCAAGATGCTCGACGAGCGCGAGGGCGAAGTGCCGCCGGCGCTGGTCGAACAGTCGTTCAACCGCAAGAGCGTGCGTCAGCGCATCGCCATCGTCGCCGCTGGCCCCATCGCCAACTTCCTGCTGGCCATCCTGTTCTTCTGGGTGGTGGCCATGCTCGGCTCGCAGCAGGTGCGGCCGGTCATCGGCGCGGTCGAGTCGGGCAGTCTGGCGGCGACCGCCGGTCTGAACGTCGGCCAGGAAATCGTCTCCATCGACGGCAAGCCGACCAATGGCTGGTCGGCGGTCAACCTGCAACTGGTGCGGCGCCTCGGCGAGAGCGGCGTGTTGCGGGTGGGCGTGGTCGACGAGGGGGCGACGGCCGAGCGCCAGCATGAGATTCAGCTGAGCCATTGGCTCAAAGGGGCCGATGAGCCCGACCCGATCCAATCCCTGGGCCTGCGCCCCTGGCGCCCGGCAATGATCCCGGTGCTGGCCGAGATCGATCCCAAGGGGCCGGCCGCCGCCGCGGGGCTGAAAAGCGGCGACACGCTGCTGGCGCTCGATGGCGTGGCGCTGGCCGACTGGCAGCAGGTGGTGGACGCGGTGCGTGCCCGCCCGGATAGCAAGGTGACCCTGCGCATCGAGCGTGATGGCGCGCAACTCGAGGTGCCTGTCACCCTGGCGCGCAAGGGTGAAGGGCAGGCTTCCGGGGGGTACCTGGGGGCTGGCGTCAAAGCTGGCGAATGGCCGGCGCGCATGCTTCGCGAGGTCAGCTACGGACCGCTGGAAGCGCTGGGCGAGGGCCTCTCGCGCACCTGGAGCATGAGCGTCCTGACCCTTGAATCGCTGAAGAAAATGCTGTTCGGAGAGCTCTCGGTAAAAAACTTGAGCGGACCGATAACCATTGCTAAAGTGGCGGGCGCTTCAGCCCAGTCGGGCGTCGGGGATTTCCTTAATTTCCTGGCCTATCTGAGCATAAGCCTGGGGGTTCTGAATCTGCTGCCCATCCCGGTATTGGATGGGGGGCATTTGCTGTTCTACCTGATCGAATGGGCGCGCGGTCGCCCGCTCTCGGATCGGGTGCAAGGTTGGGGGGTCCAGATCGGTATCAGTTTGGTCATCGGGGTGATGTTGCTCGCCCTGATCAACGATCTGGGTCGACTATAAAAGCTTCGCTCAATCGCGAAACCTGCCGCCTCGTCGCGGCAGGTTGTTTATTGCCAGTTGGAATAAAAGGACTTCATGAAACGTCTGCTGCTAACTGCGGTGCTCTCCGCACTGATGATCGCTGAAGTTCACGCCGAGTCCTTCACCATCTCCGATATTCGTGTCAACGGCCTGCAGCGGGTGTCCGCTGGCAGCGTGTTCGGCGCATTGCCGCTGAATGTCGGCGACCAGGTCGACGACCGCCGCCTGGTCGAGTCGACCCGCTCGCTGTTCAAGACCGGCTTCTTCCAGGACATTCAGCTGAACCGCGACGGCAATGTCCTGATCATCAACGTGGTCGAGCGCCCGTCGGTCTCCAGCATCGAGATCGAAGGCAACAAGGCGATCAGCACCGAAGACCTGATGAAGGGCCTGAAGCAATCGGGCCTGGCCGAGGGCGAGATCTTCCAG
The DNA here is from genome assembly GCF_054788395.1 of Pseudomonas sp. microsymbiont 2. Taxonomy (NCBI): domain Bacteria; kingdom Pseudomonadati; phylum Pseudomonadota; class Gammaproteobacteria; order Pseudomonadales; family Pseudomonadaceae; genus Pseudomonas; species Pseudomonas sp. microsymbiont 2. Next base: position 4,502,675 of record NZ_CM139112.1, on the reverse strand, counting down.
CGCGCGACACTCGAAGGCGTGCGTAACGAACTGCAGCGCCAGTACGTCGCCCAGGGCCGCTACTCGGCCGAGGTCAACGCCGAAGTCGTGCCGCAGCCGCGCAACCGTGTCGGCCTGAAGATCAAGATCAACGAAGGCACCGTTGCCGCGATCCAGCACATCAACGTGGTGGGCAACACGGTGTTCGACGACGAGACCCTCGGTCAGCTGTTCGAACTGAAGACCACCAACTGGCTGTCGTTCTTCAAGAACGACGACAAGTACGCCCGCGAGAAACTGTCCGGTGACCTCGAGCGCCTGCGCTCCTACTACCTGGACCGCGGCTACATCAACATGGATATCGCTTCGACCCAGGTGTCCATCACCCCGGACAAGAAGCACGTCTACATCACCGTCAACATCAACGAAGGCGAGAAATACACCGTTCGCGACGTGAAGTTGTCCGGTGACCTCAAGGTGCCGGAAGACCAGGTCAAGTCGCTGCTGCTGGTGCAGCCAGGCCAGGTGTTCTCGCGCAAGGTGATGACCACCACCTCCGACCTGATCACCCGTCGCCTGGGTAACGAAGGCTACACCTTCGCCAACGTCAACGGCGTGCCACAGCCGAACGACCAGGATCACACCGTCGACATCATGTTCGTCGTCGATCCGGGCAAGCGTGCCTACGTCAACCGCATCAACTACCGCGGCAACACCAAGACCGAAGACGAAGTGCTGCGTCGCGAGATGCGCCAGATGGAAGGCGGCTGGGCTTCGACCTACCTGATCGACCAGTCCAAGACCCGTCTCGAGCGCCTGGGCTTCTTCAAGGAAGTCAACGTCGAGACCCCGCCGGTGCCGGGCACCGACGACCAGGTCGACGTCAACTACAGCGTCGAGGAGCAAGCCTCCGGCTCGATCACCGCCAGCGTCGGTTTCGCCCAGAGCGCCGGTCTGATCCTGGGTGGCTCGATCAGCCAAAGCAACTTCCTGGGTACCGGTAACAAGGTGTCGATCGGCCTGACCCGTTCCGAATACCAGACCCGCTACAACTTCGGCTTCGTCGACCCCTACTTCACCGCCGACGGTGTCAGCCTGGGCTACAACGCCTTCTACCGCAGCACCGACTATGACGACCTCGATGTCGACGTGGCCAGCTATGCGGTCGACAGCCTGGGTGCCGGTGTCAGCCTCGGCTACCCGATCAGCGAGACCTCGCGCCTGACCTACGGCCTGACCGTGCAGCAGGACAAGATCAAGACCGGCCGCTACACCGTCGACGAGATCTTCAAGTTCCTTCAGGACGAGGGCGACAACTTCCTGAACTTCAAGGCGTCGATCGGCTGGTCCGAATCGACCCTGAACAAAGGCGTGCTGGCGACCCGTGGTCACTCCCAGAGCCTGACCCTGGAAACCACCGTGCCGGGCAGCGACCTGTCGTTCTACAAGCTCGACTACCGTGGCCAGCTGTTCAAGCCGATCAACAACGAATACACCCTGCGCCTGCACACCGAGCTGGGCTATGGTGATGGTTTCGGTTCGACCTCCGGTCTGCCGTTCTATGAAAACTACTATGCCGGTGGCTTCAACTCGGTGCGTGGCTTCAAGGACAGCAGCCTGGGTCCTCGCAGCACGCCGAGCCGTGGCGCGGCCGTGACCGGCAACCAGGGCACCATCGCCGACCCGGATCAGGATCCGCTGCCGTTCGGTGGTAACGTGCTCGTCCAGGGTGGCGTGGAGCTGCTGTTCCCGCTGCCGTTCGTCAAGGATCAGCGTTCGCTGCGCACCTCCGTGTTCTGGGATGTGGGTAACGTGTTCGACACCAACTGCGGCTCCAAGCCCGATTGCGCGAAAGTCGGTTTCTCGGACATGGCCAGCTCGGTCGGTCTGGGGGTGACCTGGATCACCGCGCTGGGCCCGCTGAGCTTCAGCCTGGCGATGCCGATCAAGAAGCCGGACGACGCCGACACGCAGGTGTTCCAATTCTCTCTGGGCCAGACCTTCTGAGGTCGGCCCTCGCTTAACGACAACGGTTTATCCAGGAGTGCATCGTGCGTAAGTTGACTCAACTGGCCGTAGTGGCCGCGGCGCTGGTCGCCACCCCGGCTTTCGCCGAAATGAAGGTCGCCGTGCTGAACTATCAGATGGCGCTGCTGGAATCCGACGCGGCCAAGAAGTACGCCGTCGATGCGGAGAAGAAGTTCGGTCCGCAACTGACCAAGCTCAAGGGCCTGGAAAGCAGCGCCAAGGGCATCCAGGACCGCCTGATCAAGGGTGGCGACAAGATGCCTCAGCCGGAGCGCGAGCGCCTCGAGCTCGAGTTCAAGCAGAAAGCCCGTGACTTCCAGTTCCAGTCCAAGGAACTGAACGAGGCCAAGGCCGTGGCTGACCGCGACATGCTCAAGCAGCTCAAGCCCAAGCTCGACGGCGCCGTCGAGGAAGTGATCAAGAAAGGTGGCTACGACCTGGTGCTCGAGCGTGGTGCGGTGATCGATGTCAAGCCACAGTACGACATCACCCGCCAGGTTATCGAGCGCATGAACCAAGCGCGTTGATATGACCGTGACGATGACGCTCGGCCAGCTGGCCGAGGCCCTCGGGGCCACGCTGAAGGGCTCCGAGGCGCTGGAAATCACCGGCCTGGCCACCTTGCAGGAGGCCGGGCCCGGGCAATTGAGTTTCCTGGCTAACAAGCAGTACCGCAAGTTTCTGGACGATACCCAGGCCGGCGCGGTGCTGCTCAAGGCCGAGGACGCCGAAGGCTTCGCCGGCAGTGCGCTGATCGTCGCCGACCCTTACCTGGCCTATGCCCGTATTTCGCACCTGTTCGATCCAAAGCCCAAGGCTGTGGCGGGAATTCATCCCAGCGCCGTGGTGGCGGATGATGCACAGGTGGATGCCAGTGCCAGTATCGGCCCGTTCGCGGTGATCGAGAGCGGCGCGCGCATCGCTGCCAACGTGACCATCGGCGCGCATTGTTCCATCGGCGCGCGCTGTGTCATCGGCGAAGGTGGCTGGCTGGCGCCGCGGGTGACGCTGTATCACGACGTGACCATCGGCAAGCGTGTGGTGATCCAGTCAGGTGCGGTCATTGGCGGTGAAGGCTTCGGCTTCGCCAACGAGAAGGGCATCTGGCGCAAGATCGCGCAGATCGGTGGCGTGACGCTGGGCGACGACGTGGAGATCGGCGTGAATACCGCGGTCGACCGTGGCGCGCTGTCGGACACGCTCATCGGTGACGGCGTCAAGCTCGACAACCAGATCCAGATCGCCCACAACGTCCAGGTCGGTGACCACACGGCGATGGCGGCTTGCGTCGGTATTTCCGGCAGCACCAAGATCGGCAAGCACTGCATGATCGCCGGTGGTGTCGGCATGGTCGGGCATATCGATGTCTGCGATAACGTATTCGTCTCTGGAATGACCATGGTGACCCGTTCGATTACCGAACCTGGTGGCTATTCTTCCGGTACGGCCATGCAGCCGCTGGCCGAGTGGCGCAAGAGCGCCGCGCGTATCCGCCAGCTGGACGAGATGTCCAAGCGTCTCGGGCAGCTGGAAAAACGAGTCGACACCGTGACCTCAGGTGGCCAGCCGGCATCAGAAGGCTGATACCATTCCCTGAGCAAGCGTGAACCGTCGCTAGCTGGCTCCTCTTTGGATCTGCAAAAGGAGCGTGTGGTCAGCACCTGCGCTCCCTATTCTTATTACAGGCTTCCCCCCGAAATGATGGACATCAACGAGATTCGCGAATACCTGCCTCACCGTTACCCGTTCCTGCTGGTGGATCGGGTCACGGATCTGGACTTCGAGGCCCAAAGCATTCGTGCCTACAAGAATGTCAGCATCAATGAGCCGTTCTTCAATGGCCACTTCCCGGCGCATCCAATCATGCCGGGCGTGCTGATCATCGAGGCGATGGCCCAGGCGGCCGGAATTCTCGGATTCAAGATGCTCGACGCCAAACCGGCCGACGGCACCCTCTACTACTTCGTCGGCTCCGACAAGCTGCGCTTCCGCCAGCCGGTGCTGCCAGGCGACCAGCTGGTACTGGAAGCCAGATTCCTCAGCCGCAAGAGCATGATCTGGAAGTTCGAATGCCGTGCCCTGGTCGACGGCAAGCCGGTCTGCTCGGCCGAGATCACCTGCGCGGAACGCTCCCTATGAGTTCGATTGACCCACGGGCGATCATCGACCCCTCGGCCAGGCTGGCCGAGGGCGTCGAGGTCGGCCCCTGGTCGATCGTAGGCCCCGATGTGGAAATCGGGGAGGGTACCGTCGTCGGTCCGCACGTGGTGCTCAAGGGGCCGACCCGCATTGGCAAGCACAACCGCATCTTCCAGTTTTCCTCGATTGGCGAAGACACCCCTGACCTGAAGTACAAGGGTGAGCCGACGCGCCTGGTGATCGGCGACCATAACGTGATCCGCGAGGGTGTCACCATCCACCGCGGCACCGTGCAGGACCGTTCGGAAACGACCCTGGGCGACCACAACCTGATCATGGCCTATGCCCACATCGGCCATGACAGCGTCATCGGCAACCACTGCATCCTGGTCAACAACACTGCGTTGGCGGGCCACGTGCATGTGGGTGACTGGGCGATCCTGTCGGGCTACACGTTGGTGCACCAGTACTGCCACATCGGTGCCCACGCGTTTTCCGGCATGGGTACCGCGATCGGCAAGGACGTGCCAGCCTACGTCACGGTATTCGGCAGCCCGGCCGAAGCGCGCAGCATGAACTTCGAAGGTCTGCGCCGTCGTGGATTCAGCGACGAAGCGCTGCACGCCCTGCGTCGTGCCTACAAGATCGTCTACCGCCAGGGCCTGACCGTCGATGAGGCGCTCAAGGACCTGGAGGAACTGGTGAGCCAGTTCCCCGAGATCGATCTGTTCCGCCAATCGATCGCCAATTCCGCCCGCGGCATCACCCGCTGACATGGCGCGACTCTGCGTTGCGCTGGTCGCGGGCGAGGCCAGTGGCGACATTCTCGGCTCCGGCCTGATGCGGGCCATCAAGGCACGTCATCCCGATGTCCGTTTCATCGGTGTTGGCGGTCCCTTGATGGAAGCCGAAGGCATGACCTCCTATTTCCCGATGGAGCGCCTGGCCGTCATGGGCCTGGTCGAGGTGCTTGGACGCTTGCGTGAGCTGCTCAAGCGCCGCAAAGAATTGATCCAGACACTGATCGGCGAAAAGCCCGATGTGTTCATCGGCATCGACGCCCCCGATTTCACCCTCAATATCGAACTCAAGCTGCGCCAGGCCGGGATCAAGACCGTGCACTACGTCAGCCCGTCAGTCTGGGCCTGGCGTCAGAAGCGCGTGCTGAAGATCCGCGAGGGTTGCGATCTGATGCTGACCCTGCTGCCGTTCGAGGCGCGCTTCTACGAAGAACAAGGCGTGCCGGTGCGGTTCGTCGGCCATCCGCTGGCGGATACCATCCCCCTCGAAGCAGATCGCGGCGCGGCACGTGCCGAGCTGGGGCTGGGCGACGGCCCGGTGGTCGCGTTGATGCCTGGTAGCCGCGGCGGTGAGGTGGGGCGCCTGGGCGCCTTGTTCCTCGATGCCGCCCAGCGCCTGCGCGAGCTGGTGCCTGGCGTGCGCTTCGTATTGCCCTGCGCGAATGCCGCCCGGCGTGCCCAGGTCGAGCAGATGCTGGAAGGGCGCGAGCTACCGCTGACGCTGCTGGACGGTCGCTCGCATCAGGCGCTGGCTGCCTGTGACGCGGTGCTGATCGCCTCCGGTACCGCGACCCTGGAGGCGCTGCTGTACAAGCGGCCGATGGTGGTGGCCTACCGCCTGGCGCCGCTGACTTACTGGATCCTCAAGCGCATGGTCAAGAGCCCGTACGTGTCGCTGCCCAACCTGCTGGCCCAGCGCCTGCTGGTACCGGAGTTGCTGCAGGACGCCGCTACCAGCGAAGCCCTGGCACAGACCCTGGCGCCGCTGGTCAAGGACGGCTCGCAACAGACCGATAGCTTCGACCAGATCCACCGCACCCTGCGCCGCGACGCCTCCAACCAGGCGGCCGACGCGGTGCTCGCCCTGTTGAAGGACCGCTGACATGCAGATGGGACTGGATTTCAACCTGGTCGAAGAACTGGTGGCTGGCGTCGATGAAGTGGGCCGTGGCCCGCTGTGCGGCGCGGTGGTCACGGCGGCGGTGATTCTTGATCCGCGACGGCCGATCCTCGGTCTGAACGACTCGAAGAAGCTTACCGAAGCCAAGCGCGACGCACTGTTCGACGAGATCCGCGAAAAAGCCCTGAGCTTCTGCATCGCCCGGGCCGAGGTCGAGGAGATCGACCGCCTGAACATCCTCCAGGCCACCATGCTGGCCATGCAGCGCGCCGTCGAAGGGCTGCACATCACGCCGAAACTGGCGCTGATCGACGGCAACCGTTGCCCGAAACTGGCCGTGCCGGCGGCGCCGGTGGTCAAGGGTGACTCCCAGGTGCCGGCGATCGCGGCGGCCTCGATCCTGGCCAAGGTCACCCGTGATCGCGAGATGAGCGAGTTCGAGCTGATCTACCCGGGGTACGGGATCGGCGGGCACAAGGGCTATCCGACCCCGGTGCACCTCGAGGCCCTGGCCCGTCTTGGGCCGACGCCCATTCATCGGCGTTCGTTCGCCCCTGTTCGAGCCGCATGGGAAGCCCGTGAAGGGTTTTCCAGCTCTTTGATCTGATGCATTGGGGCCGCTCTGCGGCCCTTCGCGGGGAAACCCGCTCCCACAGGGATATCGATGAACCTGTGGGAGCGGGTTTACCCGCGAAGGGGCCCCAAAATGCATTGCGCAATTAAGCTACAATCCCGCCCTTGTCGTTCAGCACTGCTACAGGATCCTCCATGCCGGTCTCCTTCGTTCACCTTCGCGTGCACTCCGAATTCTCCCTGGTCGACGGCCTGGTGCGGATCAAGCCGCTGGCCAAGGCCCTGGCCGGGATGAACATGCCGGCGGTGGCGATCACCGACCAGAGCAACATGTGCTCGCTGGTGAAGTTCTACAAGACCGCCATGGGCGCCGGCATCAAGCCGATCTGCGGCGCCGATCTGTGGCTGGCCGGGGCCGATCCCGAGGCGCCGCTGTCGCGTATCTGCTTCCTGGCCATGAATCCCAAGGGTTATCGCAACCTCACCGAGCTGATTTCCCGTGGCTGGACCGACGGCCAGCGCAATGGCCTGGTCATCATCCAGCGCGACTGGATCGCCCCGGCCAGCGAGGGGCTGATCGCCCTGTCCGCAGGCAAAGAAGGCGATATCGGCGCGGCCCTGATGGCCGGACGCCAGGACGAGGCCGAGGCCCTGCTTGGGGACTGGATGGGCATGTTCCCGGATCGTTTCTACGTCGAACTGCAGCGCACCAACCGCGCCGGTGACGAAGAATACGTGCACGCCGCCGTGGCCCTGGCCGACAAGCTTGGCGCGCCGTTGGTGGCGACCAACGACGTGCGCTTCATCAAGCAGTCGGATTTCGACGCCCACGAAACCCGTGTGTGCATTGGCGAAGGCTGGACCCTCGACGACCCGCGCCGCCCGCGCGGCTACAGCGACCAGCAGTACCTCAAGTCGGCCGAAGAGATGGCCGAGCTGTTCAGCGACCTGCCCGACGCCATCGCCAACACCGTGGAGATCGCCAAGCGCTGCAACATCACCGTGCAGCTGGGCAAGTACTTCCTTCCCGATTTCCCCACGCCCAACGGCATGGGCATCGACGACTACCTGCGCCACGTCTCCCACGAAGGCCTGGAGGAGCGCCTGGCGGTGCTCTGGCCGAAAGAGACCACGCCCAATTACGAAGAGAAGCGCCAGGTCTACCTGGATCGCCTGAAGTTCGAGCTGGACATCATCATCCAGATGGGCTTCCCCGGCTACTTCCTCATCGTTATGGACTTCATCAAGTGGGCCAAGAACAACGACGTGCCGGTCGGCCCTGGCCGGGGCTCGGGTGCCGGTTCGTTGGTGGCCTACGTGCTGAAGATCACCGACCTCGATCCGCTGGCCTACGACCTGCTGTTCGAGCGCTTCCTCAACCCTGAACGTATTTCCATGCCCGACTTCGACGTCGACTTCTGCATGGATGGCCGCGACCGGGTGATCGACTACGTGGCCGAGGCCTACGGGCGCAACGCGGTGAGCCAGATCATCACCTTCGGCACCATGGCCGCCAAGGCGGTGGTGCGCGACGTGGCGCGGGTACAGGGCAAGTCCTATGGCCTGGCTGATCGCCTGTCGAAGATGATCCCGTTCGAAGTCGGCATGACCCTGGAGAAGGCCTACGAGCAGGAAGAGATCCTGCGCGACTTCCTCAAAAGCGACGAGGACGGCCGCGAGATCTGGGACATGGCCCTCAAGCTCGAGGGTGTCACCCGGGGCACCGGCAAGCACGCCGGTGGCGTGGTGATCGCGCCGACCAAGCTCACCGACTTCTCGCCGATTGCCTGTGACGAAGAGGGCGGCGGCCTGGTGACCCAGTTCGACAAGGACGACGTCGAGGCTGCGGGCCTGGTGAAGTTCGACTTCCTCGGCCTGCGTACGCTGACCATCATCAAGTGGGCGATGGAGATCATCAACCGCGAGCAGGCCAAGAAGAACCTGCCCGACGTCAACATCGACTTCATCCCGCTGGACGACCGCAAGACCTACGAGCTGCTGCAGAAAGCCGAGACCACGGCGGTGTTCCAGCTCGAATCCCGTGGCATGAAGGAGCTGATCAAGAAGCTCAAGCCCGACTGCCTGGAAGACCTCATCGCACTGGTGGCGCTGTTCCGTCCCGGCCCGCTGCAATCGGGCATGGTGGACGACTTCATCAACCGCAAGCACGGTCGCGCGGAGCTTGCCTACCCGCACTCCGACTACCAGTACGAAGGCCTCAAGCCGGTACTCGCGCCGACCTACGGCATCATCCTGTACCAGGAACAGGTGATGCAGATCGCCCAGGTGATGGCCGGCTACACCCTCGGTGGCGCCGACATGCTGCGGCGGGCCATGGGCAAGAAAAAGCCCGAGGAAATGGCCAAGCAGCGCGGTGGCTTCATCGAAGGTTGCGTGGCCAACAATATCGATGCGGACCTGGCCGGTAACATCTTCGACCTGGTAGAGAAGTTCGCAGGTTACGGCTTCAACAAATCCCACTCCGCCGCCTACGGCCTGGTGTCGTACCAGACTGCCTGGCTGAAGACTCATTATCCGGCGCCGTTCATGGCCGCGGTGCTGTCGGCGGATATGCACAACACCGACAAGGTGGTGGTGCTGGTCGAGGAAGTGCGCAGCATGAAGCTGCGCCTCGATGCGCCGGACGTGAACTTCTCCGACTTCAAGTTCACCGTCAACAACGATGGCCGCATCGTCTATGGCCTGGGCGCGATCAAGGGCGTCGGCGAGGGGCCGGTCGAGGCGATCGTCGAGGCACGGGCCGAGGGTGGTCCGTTCAAGGACCTGTTCGATTTCTGCGAGCGCATCGACCTCAAGCGTGTCAACAAGCGCACCCTTGACGCGCTGATCCGCAGTGGTGCGCTGGACCGCCTGGGACCGCATTTCCATGACGAGATCAAGGCCTACCAGGCCAACATCGACATCAACCGTGCGACCTTGCTGTCGGCGCTGAGCGAGGCGGTCAAGGCTGCCGAGCAGGCCGCCCATACCGCGGACAGTGGCCATGTCGACCTGTTCGGCGGCATGTTCGACGAGGCGGATGTCGACGTCTACGCCAACCATCGCAAGGTACGCGAGCTGACGCTCAAAGAGCGCCTCAAGGGCGAAAAGGACACCCTTGGCCTGTACCTGACCGGTCACCCGATCGACGAGTACGAGACCGAGATCCGCCGCTTCGCCCGCCAGCGTATCGTCGACCTCAAGCCGGCGCGCGACACCCAGACCATCGCCGGCATGATCATTGCCCTGCGGGTGATGAAGAACAAGAAGGGTGACAAGATGGGCTTCGTCACCCTGGATGACCGCTCCGGGCGCATCGAGGCCTCGCTGTTCGCCGACGCCTTCATGGGGGCCCAGGCCCTGTTGCAGACCGACGCCATGGTGGTGGTGGAGGGGGAGGTGAGCAACGATGACTTCTCCGGCGGCCTGCGCCTGCGGGTCAAGACCGTGATGACCATGGAGGACGCCCGGACCAAGCTGGCCGAGAGCCTACGCCTGAAGCTCAGCCACGAGGCACTCAAGGGTGACCGCCTCAGCTGGCTGGGTGAGCTGATCAACCGCCATCGCGGCGGCTGCCCGATCACACTGGAGTACACCGGCAGCGACGCCAAGGCCATGCTGCAGTTCGGCGACCAGTGGTCGATCGACCCGGCCGATGGCCTGATTCAGGCACTGCGTGACCAGTTCGGGCGTGAGAACGTCTTCCTGCAATACCGTTGAAACGACGAATTTTAATCTCGACCTTTATGCGCCTGATCCCTTAAGGTAGGGCGCCAAACGGATCCACCGGCCGGCCGCCTGGCCGTAGACCCAAGACGGAAGCCTATGAACCCGAATTTCCTCGATTTCGAACAGCCGATTGCCGACCTGCAAGCCAAGATCGAAGAGCTGCGCCTGGTGGGCAACGACAACTCGCTGAACATCAGCGATGAAATTGCCCGTCTGCAGGACAAGAGCAGCACCCTGACCGAGAGCATCTTCGGCAACCTGACCAGCTGGCAGATCGCCCGTCTGGCCCGTCACCCGCGTCGCCCGTATACCCTCGACTACATCGACCACATCTTCACCGAGTTCGAAGAGCTGCATGGCGATCGTCACTTCGCCGACGACGCCGCCATCGTCGGTGGCACCGCGCGCCTGAACGACAAGCCGGTGATGGTCATCGGTCACCAGAAGGGTCGCGAAGTGCGCGAGAAGGTGCGCCGCAACTTCGGCATGCCGCGTCCTGAAGGCTACCGCAAGGCCTGCCGTCTGATGGAGATGGCCGAGCGCTTCAAGATGCCGATCCTGACCTTCATCGACACCCCGGGCGCTTACCCAGGCATCGACGCCGAGGAGCGCAACCAGAGCGAGGCCATCGCCTGGAACCTGCGCGTGATGGCGCGGCTGAAGACGCCGATCATCGCCACCGTGATCGGTGAGGGTGGTTCCGGCGGCGCCCTGGCCATCGGCGTGTGCGACCAGCTGAACATGCTGCAGTATTCCACCTACTCGGTGATTTCGCCGGAAGGCTGCGCCTCGATCCTGTGGAAGACCGCCGACCGCGCGGCCGATGCCGCCGAGGCCATGGGTGTCACCGCCGAGCGCCTGAAGAGCCTGAACATCGTCGACAAGGTCATCCCGGAGCCGCTGGGCGGCGCCCACCGTGATCCGGCGCAAATGGCCGCGAGCGTTCGCGCCGACCTGATCGAACAGCTGGACATGCTCGGCAAGCTCGACAACGACGCGCTGCTCAAGCGCCGTTACGATCGCCTGATGAGCTACGGCCTCTGATGGATTCCGGGGGCCGCGAAGCGGCCCCCGGCGATCTCAAGCCCTGTGAGGCACTGATGCTCAACCTCACCCCCTGGCTCAACGCCCCCGCCTGGTACGTCGCCTTCTCCGGCGGCCTGGACTCCACCGTCCTCCTGCACCAGCTCGCCGACTACATCCGCAACCACCCCGCGCCCCCTCTGCGCGCCATCCATGTCCATCACGGCCTGCAAGCCGCCGCCGATGCCTGGCCTGACCACTGCCGAGCGGTATGCGCTGCCCTGGGTGTCGAACTCGATGTGGTCCCTGTCCAGGTCGCCCCCGGCGCCAGCCTCGAACAGGCGGCCCGCAATGCCCGCTACGGCGCCTTCGAAACACGGCTGGGCGCAGGCGAGGTGCTGTTCACCGGCCAGCACCGCAACGATCAGGCCGAAACCCTGCTATTGCGCCTGCTGCGCGGCGCCGGCCTGCGTGGACTGGCCGCCATGGCGCAACAGCGGCCGCTGGGCCAGGGCAACCTGGTGCGGCCGCTGCTGGGGTTGTCGCGCCAGCAGTTGCAGGCCTACGCCGACAGACACGGGCTGGTATGGGTCGACGACCCTTCCAACAGCGACACCACCTTCGCCCGCAACTTCCTGCGCGCAGAGGTCTTGCCAATGCTGCGCCAGCGCTGGCCCCAGGCCGAAGTCAGTCTGGCGCGCAGCGCCGAACACCTGGGCGAGGCGCTGGGGCTGCTGGACGAACTGGCCGCCAGCGACCTGGCACACGCCTGCGACAACGCGCCGCTGCCTTGGTCGGGATTGGACTCTCTGAGCCTTGCGGCACTCATCGCGCTGTCCCCGGCGCGCCAGCGCAACGCCCTGCGGTTCTGGCTAGGCCAGCGTACGCGCCTGCCAGATAGCCGCCACTGGGCCGGCTGGAGCGATCTGCGCGACGCGACGGCCGATGCCTGCCCGGTCTGGCGCCTGACCGATGGCGAGCTGCACCGCAGCCACGGGCGTATCTGGTGGCTGAGTGGCGATTGGCTGGGCACGGTGGCGGGCGAGCACCCCTGGCTCGACAGCGCGCAACCGTTGCGCCTGCCGGGCAATGGCAGTGTCCGTCTGGCGTCTGGTCTTGCGGGTAACGACCTGCATGTCCGCTACCGCCAGGGCGGCGAGATCATGCACCTGCCCGGTCGCGGTCGGCGCGATCTCAAGCGCCTGCTCAACGAGCTGCAGGTCCCGCACTTCGTGCGCCCGCGCCTGCCGCTGCTGTATCACGGCGAGCAATTGCTGGCGGTGGCCAACCTGCCCGAGCTGGCGCAGGCGGATTGCCAGTTGCACTGGCAGCCGCCGACGAGCGTGCAAGGTTTGAGCTGAAGGGTACATTCGGGTAGACTACCCTCCCTTCTTGATACAGCTTCTGTGGGTTGCGCAAAAACACAGGAGTTGCCGATTACCAAGCAGTTTTTTGCTGGGCTGATTTCTTAAAATGACGAGCGAGCTCCATGCCGGGGATACCCCTGGTCTGTACAGACGCGGCAGTTTTTCGAGATGCACTGTGATTGACGCAGGTGATCGGGGGCTTCGGCCTTCCTTCGCTTTCTCCGGCGGCCCATGCCGCCTTAACGCAGACTTCTAGGGTTTTTCATGACGCGCTACATATTCGTCACGGGCGGTGTTGTTTCTTCATTGGGGAAAGGCATTGCCTCGGCTTCCCTGGCGGCCATCCTGGAAGCGCGGGGGCTCAAGGTCACCATGCTCAAGCTGGACCCGTACATCAACGTCGACCCGGGCACCATGAGCCCGTTCCAGCACGGTGAAGTGTTCGTCACCCACGACGGCGCCGAGACCGACCTCGACCTGGGCCACTACGAGCGGTTCATCCGCACCACGATGACCCAGAACAACAACTTCACCACCGGCCGCATCTACGAGCACGTGCTGCGTAAAGAACGCCGTGGTGACTACCTGGGCGCGACCATCCAGGTCATCCCGCACATCACCGACGAGATCAAGCGCCGCATCATCAAGGGCGCCGGCGATGCCGACGTCGCGCTGGTCGAGATTGGCGGCACCGTGGGCGACATCGAATCGCAGCCGTTCCTCGAGGCGATCCGCCAGCTGCGCGTCGAAGTGGGCTCCAAGCGCGCCATGCTGATGCACCTGACCCTGGTCCCGTACATCGCCACCGCCGGCGAGACCAAGACCAAGCCGACCCAGCACTCGGTCAAGGAGCTGCGCTCCATCGGCCTGCAGCCGGACGTGCTGATCTGCCGCTCCGACCACCCGGTCGACGCTTCGTCGCGTCGCAAGATCGCGCTGTTCACCAACGTCGAAGAGCGTGCGGTGATCTCGCTGGAAGACGTCGACACCATCTACAAGATTCCTGGCGTGCTGCACGCCCAGGGCCTGGACGACTTCGTCGTCGAGCGCTTCGGCCTGCAGTGCAACAGCGCCGACCTGTCCGAGTGGGACAAGGTCGTCGACGCCAAGCTCAACCCTGAGCAGGAAGTGACCATCGCCATGGTCGGCAAGTACATGGAGCTGCTGGATGCGTACAAGTCGCTGATCGAAGCGATGAGCCACGCCGGCATCACCAACCGTACCAAGGTCAACCTGCGCTACATCGACTCCGAAGACATCGAGAACCAGGGCACCAGCCTGCTCGAAGGCGCCGATGCCATCCTGGTCCCGGGCGGTTTCGGCCTGCGCGGCGTGGAAGGCAAGATCACCGCGGTGCAGTACGCCCGTGAGAACAAGGTCCCGTACCTGGGCATCTGCCTGGGCATGCAGGTGGCCGTGATCGAGTTCGCCCGTAACGTGATGGGCTGGACAGACGCCAACTCCACCGAGTTCGACCGCAACAGCGGCCACCCGGTGGTCGGCCTGATCACCGAGTGGTCCGATGCCACCGGCGCGGTCGAGACCCGTACCGAAGCCTCCGACCTGGGCGGCACCATGCGCCTGGGCGCGCAGGACTGCCAACTGATCGCCGGCTCCAAGGTTCACGACTGCTACGGCAAGGATGTGATCACCGAGCGTCACCGTCACCGCTACGAAGTCAACAACGTCCTGCTGCCGCAACTGGTCGATGCTGGCCTGGTGGTTTCCGGTCGTTCCGAGGATGGTGCGCTGGTCGAAGTGGTCGAGTCCAAGGATCACCCATGGTTCGTCGCCTGCCAGTTCCACCCGGAATTCACCTCGACCCCGCGTGACGGCCACCCGCTGTTCAGCGGCTTCGTCAAGGCGGCCCTGGCACAGAAGAACAAGGCCTGATCCATGACTCAGAAGATCATTCGCGTCGGTAACATCGAGATCGCCAACGACAAGCCGTTCGTCCTGTTCGGCGGCATGAACGTCCTGGAGTCCCGTGACCTGGCCCTGAAGGTCTGCGAGGAGTACGTACGGGTGACCGAGAAACTCGGCATCCCGTACGTGTTCAAGGCCAGCTTCGACAAGGCCAACCGCTCGTCGGTGGCCTCGTACCGTGGCCCGGGCATGGAAGAAGGCCTGAAGATCTTCGAGGAGATCAAGCAGACCTTCAACGTGCCGGTGATCACCGACGTGCACGAGCCCTACCAGTGCGAGCCGGTGGCCAAGGTGTGCGACATCATCCAGCTGCCGGCCTTCCTGTCGCGCCAGACCGACCTGGTCGTGGCGATGGCCAAGACCGGTGCCGTGATCAACATCAAGAAGGCGCAGTTCCTGGCGCCCCACGAGATGAAGCACATCCTCGCCAAGTGCGTCGAGGCCGGCAACGACCAGCTCATCCTCTGTGAGCGCGGTTCGAGCTTCGGCTACAACAACCTGGTCGTGGACATGCTCGGCTTCGGCATCATGAAGCAGTTCGAGTACCCGGTGTTCTTCGACGTGACCCACTCGCTGCAGACGCCGGGTGGTCGCGCCGACTCCGCTGGCGGTCGCCGCGCCCAGGTCACCGATCTGGCCAAGGCCGGCATGAGCCAGGGCCTGGCGGGCCTGTTCCTCGAGGCCCACCCGGACCCGGACAACGCCAAGTGCGACGGACCGTGCGCCCTGCGCCTGGACAAGCTGGAGCCGTTCCTGGCCCAGCTCAAGCAACTGGACGACCTGGTGAAAAGTTTTCCGACGGTAGAAACCGCGTAAAGCTCGTTTCTCGGGTAAAGTACCGCCCGTTCCACCCCTGACCTGTCGGTCAGGGGCTCCCTTCGCCAGGCCTGCCCGTGCCATGTCGCCTGGTGAACGGCAAGAATTCCCAAAAGCTGCGTTGTTTTCGTCAATTCTGGAGTGCTTACAACAATGGCAAAGATCGTCGACATCAAAGGTCGTGAAGTTCTCGATTCGCGTGGCAACCCCACCGTGGAAGCCGATGTCCTGCTCGACAACGGCATCATCGGCAGCGCCTGCGCGCCGTCGGGTGCTTCCACTGGCTCGCGCGAAGCGCTGGAGCTGCGTGATGGCGACAAGAGCCGTTACCTGGGCAAGGGCGTGCTGAAGGCCGTCGCCAACATCAACGGCCCGATCCGCGACCTGCTGCTGGGCAAGGACCCGGCCGACCAGAAGGCCCTGGACCGTGCCATGATCGAGCTGGACGGTACCGAGAACAAGGCCAAGCTGGGCGCCAACGCCATCCTGGCCGTGTCCCTGGCCGCCGCCAAGGCCGCTGCCCAGGACCAGGACCTGCCGCTGTACGCGCACATCGCCAACCTCAACGGCACTCCGGGCCAGTACTCCATGCCGGTGCCGATGATGAACATCATCAACGGCGGCGAGCACGCCGACAACAACGTCGACATCCAGGAGTTCATGGTGCAGCCGGTTGGCGCCAAGACCTTCTCCGACGGCCTGCGCATGGGCACCGAGATCTTCCACCACCTCAAGGCCGTGCTGAAGGCCCGTGGCCTGAACACCGCCGTCGGTGACGAAGGTGGCTTCGCCCCGAACCTGGCTTCCAACGAAGACGCCCTGGCAGCCATTGCCGAAGCCGTCGAGAAGGCCGGCTACAAGCTGGGCACCGACGTGACCCTGGCCCTGGACTGCGCGGCTTCCGAATTCTATGAAGACGGCAAGTACAACCTGTCCGGCGAAGGCAAGTCGTTCGACGCCGAAGGTTTCGCCGACTACCTCAAGGGCCTGACCGAGCGCTTCCCGATCATCTCGATCGAAGACGGCCTGGACGAGTCCGACTGGGCCGGCTGGAAGATCCTCACCGACAAGATCGGCGCCAAGGTGCAACTGGTCGGCGACGACCTGTTCGTGACCAACACCAAGATCCTCAAGGAAGGCATCGAGAAGGGCATCGGCAACTCGATCCTGATCAAGTTCAACCAGATCGGTTCGCTGACCGAGACCCTGGAAGCCATCCAGATGGCCAAGGCCGCCGGCTACACCGCGGTGATCTCGCACCGTTCCGGTGAAACCGAAGACTCGACCATCGCCGACCTGGCCGTGGGTACCGCCGCCGGCCAGATCAAGACCGGTTCGCTGTGCCGTTCCGACCGCGTCAGCAAGTACAACCAACTGCTGCGCATCGAAGAGCAACTGGGCGCCAAGGCCGTATATCGCGGTCGTGCCGAGTTTCGCGGCTGAGCAAGAGATGGTAAAAAGGCAGCAGCCGGGGCCAGCTGAACGTTCGTACTGATCGTTCGGTTGTCTCCACGGGTTTCTGTCGACGAAGCCTGGCCTCGGCCAGGCTTCGTGCTATCGGAAGCTCGCCGCGGCGGCCTTTTTTACCCTGGATATCTTCATGCGCAGTCCCTATTGGTTGTTCCTCGTCCTGCTCCTGCTGCTCGGCGGCCTGCAATATCGCCTTTGGGTAGGTAATGGCAGCCTGGCGCAAGTGACCGAACTCAAGCAGCAGATCGCCGACCAGCATGCGGAAAACGAGCGCCTGCTGGAGCGCAATCGCGTGCTCGATGCCGAGGTCCTGGAGTTGAAGAAAGGTATGGAGACCGTGGAAGAACGGGCTCGTCATGAACTGGGAATGGTCAAGGAGGGCGAAACCCTCTACCAGCTGCCGCAGAAATGACAAACCACCTGCCGGCCTTCTGGGCCGTGATTCCCGCCGCGGGTGTTGGTGCCCGCATGGCTGCCGACCGTCCCAAGCAGTACCTGCAACTGGGCGGGCAGACGATCCTCGAGCATAGCCTCGACTGTTTCCTCGACCATCCCACGCTCAAGGGCGTGGTGGTCAGCATTGCCGAAGACGATCCGTACTGGCCTGGGCTGCGCTGCGCCAGCGATGCGCGCATCCGGTGTGCGCCGGGAGGGCGTGAGCGGGCTGATTCGGTACTCAATGCCTTGTTGTTGCTGCATGCCCAAGGGGCGTCCGACGACGACTGGGTGCTGGTGCACGATGCCGCGCGGCCGAACCTGGCGCGCAGTGATCTGGACAAGTTGCTGTCAGCCCTGGCTGAAGATCCTGTCGGTGGATTGCTCGCCGTTCCCGCCCGGGACACGCTTAAACGTGCCGACGGCGAGGGCAGGGTGACGGCCACGGTCGATCGCAGCACCGTCTGGCAGGCCTACACCCCGCAGATGTTTCGTCTCGGCATGTTGCATCGGGCGCTGGCCGAATGCCTGGTGTCCGATGTGGCGGTCACCGACGAGTCGTCGGCCATCGAATGGGCCGGTTATGCGCCGCGCCTGGTCGAGGGGCGCGGCGACAACATCAAGGTGACCCGGCCGGAAGATCTGGAGTGGTTGCGCCAGCGTTGGGCCGGGCGCCGTTGAAATAGGCGGTGCTGATGCGGATGCGTGGGAGCGGGCTTGCCCCGCGATGGCGTCAGCCTGGCAATCAGCGTCACTTGTTATGACGCTATCGCGGGACAAGCCCGCTCCCACGCTGTTTAGAGAGTCCTGTACTCCGGCAACTGCGCCAACCCTTCCTTCAGGTAATCGACCAGTCGGCGTACCTTCGGCGACTGGTGCCGCTGCTGCGGATACAACGCCCACACCGCCGTGTTCGGCGGCTGATGCCCCTCCAGTAACGACACCAGCGCCCCGCTGTGCAGATGCTCGAGCACGTAATAGTCCGGCAACTGGCACAGCCCCATCCCTTGCAATGCCGCGTCCAGCACCGCCTGGCCACTGTTGCAACGCCAGTTGCCCTGTACCCGCTGGCTGATCTCGCGACCCTCCTGCTGCAGCGCCCAGAGGTCGGAACTGCCGATCAGGCAGTTGTGCCGCGCCAGCTCCGACAGACTGTGCGGTCGACCATAGCGTTCCAGGTACGCTGGCGACGCGCACAGGTACATGCGCCGTGGCGCCAGGCGCGTGGCCACCAGCCGTGAGTCCTGCAGGCGTCCCAGGCGGATCGCCAGGTCCATGCCTTCATGCAGCAGATCGAGGGTACGGTTGCTCAACTCGACATCCACCCGCAATTGCGGATAAAGACCCATGAACCGCGTCACCAGCGGCACGATGAAGCGTTCGCCATAGGCCACCGCGCAGGTCATGCGCAGCAGCCCCTTGGGTTCGCTGGCGAGGTCGCCCATGGCGCGCAAGGCCTCTTCGCGACCATCTTGCAAGCGCTGGCAATGCTGCAGGAAGGTCTGCCCGGCCTCGCTCAGGGTGACTCGTCGCGTACTGCGGTACAGCAGGCGGGTCTGCAGGCGTTCTTCCAGGCGGGCGATCTGCCGGCTGATGTGCGAGGACGACACGCCCAGGCGTTCGGCGGCGGCGGTGAACTGGCCTGATTCGGCCACCGCGACGAACTCGTCGATACCCTCCCAGCGACTGCTCATGGATTATCCCTGTATGGCAATAATGTTTTGTAATTGGCTGGATTATTCATCAAAAGGCAGTGAATTACACTGGCAGCCAGTAACCGACACCTTCTCTGGAGACCTTTGATGATCAAGTCCCGCGCCGCCGTCGCCTTCGAGGCCAAGAAACCCCTGGAAATCGTCGAGGTGGACGTGGCCATGCCCAAGGCTGGCGAAGTGCTGCTGCGCGTCGTCGCCTCGGGCGTCTGCCACACCGACGCCTACACCCTGTCCGGCGCCGACCCGGAGGGCATCTTCCCGTCGATTCTCGGCCACGAGGGCGGGGCGATCGTCGAGGCGGTGGGCGAGGGCGTGACTTCGGTCGCCGTCGGTGACCATGTGATTCCCCTGTACACCCCGGAATGCGGCAAGTGCAAATTCTGCCTGTCGGGCAAGACCAACCTCTGCCAGGCCATTCGAGCCACCCAAGGCAAGGGCCTGATGCCCGACGGCACCACCCGCTTCAGCTACAAGGGTCAGCAGCTGTTCCACTACATGGGCACCTCGACCTTCTCCGAGTACACCGTGCTGCCGGAAATCTCCGTGGCCAAGATCCAGAAGCAAGCGCCACTGGAGAAGGTCTGTCTGCTCGGTTGCGGCGTGACCACCGGCATCGGCGCCGTGCTCAACACCGCCAAGGTCAAGCCGGGTGACACCGTGGCCATCTTCGGCCTCGGCGGCATCGGCTTGTCGGCGGTGATCGGCGCGGTCAAGGCCAAGGCTTCGCGCATCATCGCCATCGACATCAACCCGGCCAAGTTCGAGATCGCCCGCCAGCTGGGCGCCACCGACTGCATCAACCCGAAAGACTACGACCGCCCGATCCAGGAAGTGATCGTCGATCTCACCGACGGTGGCGTCGACTTCTCCTTCGAGTGCATCGGCAACGTGCAACTGATGCGTGCGGCGCTGGAGTGCTGCCACAAGGGCTGGGGCGAGTCGGTGATCATCGGCGTGGCCGGTGCCGGCCAGGAGATCGCCACCCGTCCGTTCCAGCTGGTCACCGGGCGCGTCTGGCGCGGTTCGGCCTTTGGCGGCGTGCGTGGCCGCAGCGAGCTGCCAAGCTACGTCGAGATGTCCGAGAAGGGCGAGATCCCGCTGGACACCTTCATCACCCACACCATGGGCCTGGAGGACATCAACAAAGCCTTCGACCTGATGCACGAAGGCAAGAGCATCCGTAGCGTGATCCACTTCTGAGGGCCTCGCCATGACCCTGGAAAACCTCTCCTGCCAGAAGAGCTTCGGCGGCTGGCACAAGCGTTACCGGCACAGCTCCAAGGTGCTCGGCTGCGACATGGTGTTCGCCGTCTACCTGCCGCCCCAGGCCGAGCAGGGCGAAAAGCTGCCGGTGCTGTACTGGCTCAGCGGCCTGACCTGCACCGACGAGAACTTCATGCAGAAGGCCGGCGCCCAGCGCCTGGCCGCGGAGCTCGGGCTGATCATCGTCGCGCCGGACACCAGCCCGCGTGGCGACCAGGTGCCGGGCGACCCGGATGGCGCCTGGGACTTCGGCCTGGGCGCGGGGTTCTACCTCAATGCCACCCAGCAGCCCTGGGCCCAGCACTACCGGATGCACGACTACGTGGTTGAGGAGCTGCCGGCCCTGATCGAGGCGCACTTCCCGGCGTCGGATCAGCGCGGCATCAGCGGCCACTCCATGGGCGGGCACGGCGCGCTGGTCTGTGCTCTGCGCAATCCTGGGCGTTATCGCTCGGTGTCGGCATTCTCGCCGATCAGCAATCCGATGGATTGCCCCTGGGGCGAGAAGGCGTTTTCCCGCTACCTGGGGGATGACCGTGCGCGCTGGCGGGAATGGGATGCCAGCGTGCTGCTGGCGGAGGCTGGTGAATGCCCGCCATTGCTGGTGGATCAGGGCGATCGCGATGACTTCCTCGAGAAGCAGCTCAAGCCGCAAGCGCTGGAGCAGGCGGCGCGCAAGGGGGGGCATGCACTGACCCTGCGCCTGCAGCCGGGCTATGACCATAGCTACTACTTCATCGCCAGCTTCATCGATGAGCACCTGCGTCATCATGCGGTGGCGCTGGGCAGGGTGTGAGCTGACAGCATGGTGTTGGCTTTTTCACGGGTAAACCCGCTCCCACAGGGTATCTGCAGCCCTCGGCTTGCAGCGTTCCTTGTGGGAGCGGGTTCACCCGCGAAGGGCTGCGCAGCAGCCCCAATACTGCATGAAAGCAGGTAGAATCACGCCCTGACTCAATCAGGGCGTTTTTCTATGCGTATTGGCCATGGCTACGATGTCCACCGTTTCTGCGACGGTGATTTCATTACCCTGGGCGGGGTGCGTATCCCCCATAAATTTGGCCTGCTGGCCCACTCCGACGGCGATGTGCTGCTGCACGCGGTAAGCGACGCGCTGTTGGGGGCTGCGGCGCTGGGCGATATCGGCAAGCATTTCCCCGACACCGATGCGCGCTACAAAGGTATCGACAGCCGCGAGTTGCTGCGCCACGTGCTGCGCATCGTCGCTGACAAGGGCTGGAAGGTCGGCAACGTCGACGCCACCGTCGTCGCCCAGGCTCCGAAGATGGCCCCGTATATCGAGACCATGCGCCAGCAGATCGCCGCAGACCTGCAGGTCGAACTCGACCAGGTCAACGTCAAGGCCACCACCGAAGAAAAGCTGGGCTTCACCGGCCGCGAGGAGGGCATCGCCGTGCATGCGGTCGCCCTGCTGCTGCCAGCATGACCGAATTTGAACTGCTGGGCCCTCGGGCCTCGGGCGAAGCCTTGGGCAGCGCGGTGCTCAAGGCGGTGGCCGAAGACTTCCAGGTCGATGAAGTCCTCGATATCCCGCTGTCCGGTCAGGGCGAGCACCTGTGGTTGTGGGTCGAGAAGCGCGACCTCAACACCGAAGAGGCGGCCCGTCGCCTGGCCCGAGCCGCCGGCGTGCCGGTGCGCGCCATCAGCTATGCCGGCCTCAAGGACCGCCAGGCCTTGACCCGCCAGTGGTTCAGCCTGCACCTGCCGGGCAAGGCCGACCCCGACCTGTCCCGCGCCGAGGACGACACCCTGCGGGTGCTCAAGCAGGTGCGCCACCAGCGCAAGCTGCAGCGTGGCGCGCATTCGGCCAATGGCTTCACCTTGCGCCTGACCGCGCTGCAGGCGGACCGTCAGGCCCTCGATGCCCGCCTGGAACAACTCAAGCAGCAGGGCGTGCCCAACTACTTCGGCAGCCAGCGCTTCGGCCATGCCGGTGGCAACGTGCACGACGCCCAGGACTGGGCCGCTCGCCAGGCGCTGCCCGAGCAGCGCAATGTGCGCTCGCGGATGCTGTCGGCCGGGCGCAGCTACCTGTTCAACCAGGTATTGGCGGCTCGGGTGACCGATGGCAGCTGGCAGCGCGCCCAGGTCGGCGACCTGCTGGCGTTCACCGACAGTCGCAGTTTCTTCCCGGCAGGGGAGGCCGAGTGCAGCGATCCACGCCTGGCCATTCTCGACCTGCACCCCACCGGTCCGCTGTGGGGCGAGGGGCAGTCGCCCTGCGCTGGCGCGACCCAGGCGCTCGAGAGTGACGTCGCCGCCCGCCATCCGGCATTGTGCCAATGGCTGGCACGAGCGGGCATGGATCACGAACGGCGCATCCTGCGGCTCCCTATCGGGCGTCTGACGTGGCATTATCCCGAGCCTGATATCCTGCAACTGGAATTCGTCCTTCCGGCCGGATGCTTCGCCACCGTGGTGGTGCGCGAACTCGTCGATCTGGTGCCGGCAGGGCAGACGGACAGCCCATGCGTATTCTGATTTCGAATGACGACGGTGTTACCGCACCTGGCATCGCCGCGCTGCATGACGCGCTGGCGGATTACGCCGAGTGCGTGGTGATTGCCCCGGATCAAGACAAGAGCGGTGCCAGCAGTTCGCTGACGCTCGACCGGCCGCTGCACCCGCAGACCCTGGCCAACGGCTTCATCAGCCTCAACGGCACGCCGACCGACTGCGTGCACCTGGGGCTGAACGGCCTGTTGCCGGAAACCCCCGACATGGTGGTGTCCGGTATCAACCTGGGCGCCAACCTGGGTGACGACGTGCTGTATTCCGGCACGGTCGCCGCGGCGCTGGAAGGGCGTTTCCTCGGTGGAACCTCGCTGGCGTTCTCGTTGCTTTCGCGCCTGCCCGACAACCTGCCGAGCGCCGCCTACATCGCCCGCCGCCTGGTCGAGGCGCAGTCGCGGCTGGAACTGCCGCCGCGCACCGTGCTCAACGTCAATATTCCCAACCTGCCGCTGGAGCACATCCGTGGCATCCAGCTTACCCGCCTGGGGCACCGGGCGCGGGCGGCGGCGCCGACCAAGGTGGTCAACCCGCGCGGCAAGGAAGGTTACTGGATCGCCGTGGCCGGAGATGCCGAAGACGGCGGACCGGGCACCGACTTCCACGCGGTGATGCAAGGCTACGTGTCGATCACGCCGTTGCAGCTGGACCGCACCTTCAACGATGCCTTCGAGCGCTTCGAGGGCTGGCTGGAGGGCGTGCTCTGATGCGCGAGCAGGACGATCTGATGCGGCGTGGGATCGGCATGACCTCCCAGCGTACCCGGGAGCGGCTGATCCAGCGCCTGTACGAAGAAGGCGTCTCGAACGCCAAGGTACTCGAGACCATTCGCCGCACCCCGCGCCATCTGTTCGTCGACGAGGCCCTGGCCCATCGCGCGTATGAGGACACGGCCCTGCCGATCGGCCATAACCAGACCATCTCCCAGCCGTTCATGGTCGCGCACATGAGCGAGTTGCTGCTCGAAGCCGGGCCGCTGGACAAGGTGCTGGAGATCGGCACCGGTTCGGGCTACCAGACGGCGATACTGGCCCAACTGGTCGAGCGGGTTTTTTCGGTGGAGCGGATCAAGGTCCTGCAGGACCGGGCCAAGGAGCGCCTGGTCGAGCTCAACCTGCGCAACGTGGTGTTCCGCTGGGGGGACGGTTGCGAAGGCTGGCCGGCGCTGGCCCCCTACAATGGCATCATCGTCACGGCCGTGGCGCCCGAGGTACCCCAGGCATTGCTCGATCAGCTGGCACCGGGCGGACGCATGGTGATCCCGGTCGGGCCGGCCGGGGAGGCGCAGCAACTGATGCTGATCGTGCGTGAGGAGCAGGGCTTCTCGCGCCGGGTGCTCGGTACGGTGCGCTTCGTGCCGCTGCTCAACGGCCCTGTGGCCTGAGCGACGCAGGCACAATAATTTGCGCCGCCAACGAATTAGTGCGCCTGGTGTCTGTCTATCTGGCGTGGCTCCTGGCGCAGACCGGGGCATGACGGGCCCCGCAAGGTGGGTGGCTCGGTTATAATTGAAACATTGTTGCATTTTGCAGCGTCATCTATTGGCACCATGAGGGGAGCGCGGGTGGGTCACACAGTCATGCGGCAGCGCAGGGATCGGTCGGGTTTGAGGCTTCTGGTGATTGCGCTGGCCATGGGCACCCTGCTGGCCGGTTGCTCCAGTACCGGCTCGAACGGCGCGCGTGTGGTCGATCGCAACAACGCGGCGCCCAAGCGTGCGACCGTGACCTCGGGGCAGTACATCGTCAAGCCCGGCGATACGTTGTTCTCCATCGCATTCCGCTACGGCTGGGACTACAAGGAGCTGGCGGCGCGCAACAATATCGCCGCGCCCTATACCATCCGCCCGGGCCAGCCGATTCGCTTCAGCAGCGGTGCTGGTGGCAGCACCACGGTGGTCACGACCAGCCCGTCTTCGTCGAGTCGGACCACGGTCATACGCCGTCCGGTCACGACTACCTCGCCCCCTGCCGGCAATGGCAAAAGTGCCACAACTGCCCCTTCCACCACCTCGCAAACGGTTGCCCAGGTGCCCGCCGCAGAGCGTGCCGTGGGCGGTTGGACCTGGCCGGCGAACGGCGTGCTGATTGGAAAATTCGCTTCAAACGGTAGTTTGAATAAAGGCATTGATATCGCCGGTGATTTGGGACAGCCTGTTTTTGCTGCGTCTGATGGAGCGGTGGTCTACGCCGGCAGTGGCTTGAGGGGCTATGGCGAGCTCATCATCATCAAACACAGCGATACCTACGTCAGCGCCTACGGTCACAACCGCAGGCTCTTGGTTCGGGAGGGGCAGCAGGTCAAGGCAGGGCAGACGATCGCAGAAATGGGGTCCACGGGCACTGATCGGGTGAAGCTGCATTTCGAGATTCGCCGTCAGGGTAAACCCGTCGATCCTCTCCAGTTCCTGCCACGCCGTTGATTGTTGTCCCAGCCTGTTCCTTGGATGTAGAGGGGACAGGCTCCAGCGCTGCCATGGAAAGGTGACGCTCGAGTCTGAGTTCGAACTCAGCAAAGGACTATAACAATGGCTCTCAGTAAAGAAGTGCCGGAGTTTGACATCGACGATGATCTGCTTCTCATGGAGACAGGCATCGTATTGGAAACGGATGTGGTGTCAGACGAACCTGCTGTACCTTCGGTTCGGACCAAGTCGAAATCGGGCGCATCGCCCAAGCAGCACAAGTACATCGATTACAGCCGGGCGCTCGATGCCACCCAGCTGTATCTCAACGAAATCGGCTTCTCGCCTCTGCTGTCGCCGGAGGAGGAAGTGCATTTCGCACGCCTGTCGCAAAAAGGCGACCCTGCCGGTCGCAAGCGCATGATCGAAAGCAACCTGCGCCTGGTGGTCAAGATCGCCCGCCGTTACGTCAATCGTGGCCTGTCCCTGCTCGATCTGATCGAGGAAGGCAACCTGGGCCTGATCCGGGCGGTGGAGAAGTTCGACCCCGAGCGTGGCTTCCGCTTCTCGACCTATGCGACCTGGTGGATCCGCCAGACCATCGAGCGGGCGATCATGAATCAGACCCGCACCATCCGCCTGCCCATTCACGTGGTCAAGGAGCTCAACGTCTACCTGCGGGCTGCCCGCGAGCTGACGCAGAAGCTCGATCACGAGCCGTCACCGGAAGAAATCGCCAGCCTGCTGGAAAAGCCGGTGGCGGAGGTCAAGCGCATGCTCGGTCTCAACGAGCGCGTGTCCTCGGTGGATGTCTCGCTTGGCCCGGACTCCGACAAGACACTGCTCGACACGCTCACCGACGACCGTCCGACAGATCCCTGCGAGCTGCTGCAGGACGATGACCTGTCACAGAGCATCGATCAGTGGCTCGGCGAGCTGACCGACAAGCAACGCGAGGTGGTGGTCCGTCGCTTCGGTCTGCGTGGCCATGAGAGCAGCACCCTGGAGGACGTCGGGCTGGAAATCGGTCTGACCCGCGAGCGTGTTCGGCAGATCCAGGTCGAGGGGCTCAAGCGTCTACGCGAGATCCTCGAAAAGAATGGCCTGTCCAGTGAGTCGCTGTTCCAGTAATCGCTACTCAGGTGAAATGCAAACGCCCCGATATCGTTCGGGGCGTTTGCATTTCACCCTGACCTGAGGCTGCTGACCTCCCCACCGCAATATTTATTTATCCACCCTCGTGGTACAGCGTGTAAGCAATTGCTTACTCGTTATGTAAGTAATCGCTGTAGGGATCAGTAAATCAATGTCGTTTTCAATGACGTACATTTCATAAGCGACTGAAAAATATGGAGTTTTAATTCAAATAAAAATCTAGCACCTGAAACAAGTGGGGAGATCTACCGCTTGTTTCCCCTCGGGGAATCGCTAGTATTCGAACTGTGTCGACGGACTGACACAGGCTTTCAAGGATGACGGCCAAGGACATCGCAGGACGCGATTCATCAGGATGATGATTGGGACATACAGGGACTACGGAAAAAATGTGGGCGGGTCAAACCGCCCCTTTTTTTTGCCCGTTGAAAATGAAAAAAGGCCCTTGCGGGCCTTTTTCGTATCCGGAGGCGATCAGCGTTCCAGGTCGGCAATCTTGCCTGGCTTGCCATCCCACTCTTCGGCGTCCGGCAGGGCGTCTTTCTTCTCGGTGATGTTCGGCCAGATCTCCGCGAGCTCGGCGTTCAGCTCGATGAAGTTCTCCATGCCGGCAGGTATTTCGTCTTCCGAGAAAATGGCCTGGGCTGGGCATTCAGGTTCGCACAGCGCACAGTCGATGCACTCGTCCGGGTGAATGACCAGGAAGTTCGGGCCTTCGTAGAAGCAGTCCACCGGACAGACTTCCACGCAGTCGGTGTACTTGCATTTGATGCAGTTGTCGGTGACGACGAAGGTCATTTCTAATTCTCTCCTCAGGCGACGGCAGCTTGCCCTTCCTTCCAGGGCAGCGCGGCTCACGGTGGTGGCTGCAGGCCAGGCTAATAACCTGCAGCACTCGCAAACCGCGCCGGATTCTACCAGCTTGCGCGGTGGGCCGTTATAACAGGTTTTTCAGTTGATATAGCATTTCGATAGCTTGGCGCGGCGTCATGTCGTCCAGGTCCAGCTTGCCCAGCTTCTCGATGGCCGGGTGTGGCAGGCTGGCGAACAGGTCGCTCTGGTGCGGCACGCTTGGCTCGCCCTTGCTCTTGCTGGCAATCGGCGCTTCATGGGGCAGGCTGGCGGTTTCCAGGCGGCCCAGGTGTTCGCGGGCACGCTGGATCACCGGCGCCGGCACTCCGGCCAACTGTGCCACGGCCAGGCCGTAGCTCTGGCTGGCGGGCCCGGGCAGCACATGGTGCAGGAACACGATGCGCTCGTTGTGCTCGGTGGCGTTCAGGTGCACGTTGGCCACCAGCGGCTCGCTCTCCGGCAGCACGGTCAGCTCGAAGTAGTGGGTGGCGAACAGCGTGTAGGCGCGCAGCTGGGCCAGGCGCTCGGCGGCGGCCCAGGCCAGCGACAGGCCGTCGAAGGTGCTGGTGCCGCGACCGACTTCGTCCATCAGCACCAGGCTGCGGTCGGTGGCGTTGTGCAGGATGTTCGCGGTCTCGCTCATCTCGACCATGAAGGTCGAGCGCCCGCCCGCCAGGTCGTCGCTGGAGCCGATACGGGTGAAGATGCGGTCCACCAGCGACAGCTCGCAGCGGGCGGCCGGCACGAAGCTGCCGATATGCGCCATCAGCACGATCAGCGCGGTCTGGCGCATGTAGGTGGACTTACCGCCCATGTTCGGGCCGGTGATGATCAGCATGCGCGTGCTGTCGTCCAGGCCCAGGTCGTTGGCCACGAACGGCGTGGTCAGTACTTGCTCGACCACCGGGTGACGGCCCTGGTCGATGCGCAGGCAAGGTTCGTCGACGAAGCTTGGGCAGTTCAGGTCCAGGTTCAGCGCGCGCTCGGCCAGGTTGCTCAGCACGTCCAGCTCGGCCAGGGCGGCGGCGCTGTCCTGCAGCGGCGCCAGGTGGCCGATCAGGGTCTCGAGCAGGGCGTCGTAGAGCATCTTCTCGCGGCTCAGGGCGCGGCTCTTGGCTGATAGGGCCTTGTCCTCGAATGCCTTGAGCTCGGGGGTGATGAAGCGCTCGGCGCCCTTGAGGGTCTGGCGCCGGATGTAGTCGCCCGGCGCCTGTTCGGCCTGCTTGGTCGGCAGTTCGATGTAGTAGCCGTGCACACGGTTGTAGCCGACCTTGAGGTTGGCAAGGCCAGTGCGGGCCTTCTCGCGGGCTTCCAGGTCGATGAGGAACTGGCCGGCGTTCTCGCTCATGGCCAGCAGCTCGTCGAGCTCGCTGTCGTAGCCGGTCTTGAGCACGCCGCCGTCGCGGATCACCGCTGGCGGGTTGTCGATGA
The DNA here is from genome assembly GCF_054788395.1 of Pseudomonas sp. microsymbiont 2. Lineage (NCBI taxonomy): Bacteria > Pseudomonadati > Pseudomonadota > Gammaproteobacteria > Pseudomonadales > Pseudomonadaceae > Pseudomonas > Pseudomonas sp. microsymbiont 2. The sequence goes on along the minus strand of NZ_CM139112.1, from coordinate 4,473,918 downwards.
TCGCCCGCTCCAGCAGCCCGGCCAATTCAGGGTAGGTGCCGGTGATGGCGGCCAGGCGGGCCAGGTGCGGGGCTTCCAGTTCGGCCATGGCGTTCTGCAGCTCGGGCAGGGCGCCGAGGGCGTCGCGCAGGCGCGCCAGATCACGGGGCCGGGCGTTGCGCAGGCCGATGCGCGCGAGAATGCGCTCGATGTCGCCAATTTCCTTGAGCTGCGGTTGCAGCTTCTCGAAGCGGTAGCCGTCGAGCAGGCAGCGGATCGAGTCCTGGCGAGCCTTCAGCACTTTCAGGTCGCGCAATGGACGGTTCAGCCAGCGGGTCAGCAGGCGGCTGGCCATGGCGGTCTGGCAGCGGTCGATGACCGACTGCAGGGTATTGTCGCGCCCGCCGGCCAGGTTGATGTCCAGCTCCAGGTTGCGGCGGCTGGCGGCATCGAGGATGACCGTGTCGTCCAGGCGCTCGTGGCGCAGGCTGCGCAGGTGGGGCAGGGCGGTGCGCTGGGTTTCCTTGGCATAGCCCAGCAGGCAGCCCGCGGCGCCGATGGCCAGGGTCAGCTTGTCGCAGCCGAAGCCCTTGAGGTCCTGGGTGGCGAACTGCTGACACAGGCTCTTGCGCGCCGAATCGCGGTCGAAGTCCCATGGCGCGCGACGGCGCGCGCCCGGGCGTTTCTCCGCCGGCAGGCCCTGCGGCCAGTCGTCGGGGATCAGCAGTTCCACCGGGTTGATGCGCTCGAGCTCGGCCAGCAGGTTCTCCCAGCCCTTGATCTCCTGCACCGTGAAGTTGCCGCTGGTGATGTCCAGCACAGCCAGGCCGAACAGGCGCTCGTCGCCCAGCAGGGCGGCGATCAGGTTGTCGCGGCGCTCGTCGAGCAGCGCCTCGTCACTGATCGTGCCGGGGGTGATGATGCGCACCACCTGGCGCTCCACCGGGCCCTTGCTGGTGGCCGGGTCGCCGATCTGCTCGCAGATCACCACCGACTCGCCGAGCTTGACCAGCTTGGCCAGGTAGCCCTCGAGCGAATGGAATGGAATCCCGCACATGGGGATCGACTGGCCGGCCGACTGCCCGCGGGCGGTCAGGGTGATATCCAGCAGTTTCGCGGCCTTCTTCGCGTCTTCGTAGAAGATCTCGTAGAAGTCGCCCATGCGGTAGAACATCAGCTGGTCCGGATGCTGGTTCTTCAGCTTCCAGTACTGCTGCATCATTGGGGTGTGTGCGGAGAAGTCAGAAATTGCTTTATTCATCAAGTGGTTAGAGCATTTTTCTCAAAGGTGTGGGGCAAATTTGGGGTTTTCCGCTTTGTTTTTGGATGCTGTCCCAGATCTACTGAAACTCTGTCGAAGACTCGTCATCCATCCATTTTGCGTAGACCTCCACCAGCATGGTGAAGTCCTTGTAACCCATTTGCTGCGCGATGAGCGCAAGGTTACCACGGGCAGTCAGGCACCAGCACGCATAGGTGTGTCGAGTTTGGTTTTGCCCCGAGCCGGTGCCGCCACCAACGACGCGCTGCAGGCGGCATGATGGCGGGCGAGCGCGAGGCCATGAGGACGCAAACCATGGCTGATGCTGTCGATTTTGCCGATGACCGGGTTGAGTATTTTCTCCAGCTGTCGCTTCAGCGTCTTGCGCGGTTGACGCGGCGCCCGAAGCCTCCCGTTGCAGGATGCGCGGTGCGCCGCTTTCAGAGTTGGGGCGGTCAGTGGAAGGTGTCTGCCAGGCCGATATCGCGAAGTGCATCTGCGGAGCTGCGCGGGATGCTGGAAAATACATGTTTAACAAATGTGGCGGTCAAGTGGTTCCAGTCTTCCATGAACGGAACACCGTTTACACTGGCCGGACACTTGGCTTTCTGATAGCCGCACAGTAACTCGATGACGTCTACGAAATGATAATTCAGGTCGCTGGGCACATCGCTCGATGTTTGTGTTTGTGTCGTTGCTGGATAAATGGCTTTCTCCAAGCAGGCTCTTGAGTCTTTGCCACTGGCGAACATGGTGTTCATGCACGTCTCACCTTTGCTGGAATCGAGTTGGTAGTAATCGCCAAATATGTAGGCTTCAGCGCCAGTGCGTGCTTTCAGGGCTTTGAGTAGCTCGAACCTAAATTTGTTGGCCTGGTACTCGAAGGGGCGATGTGAAACCAGGAAGATTTTTTCAACTGATTTCAGAATCTCTTTGTCGTTTGCGTACCGGTCAAAGGCAGAGCAATTTTTCTCATATTTAGACTCGGTGGTTGTGACGGTGATACGGGAGCTATTTATGTCTACCTGGCAGTGGAGATAGCTGATCGAAATGGTACGGTACTGTTTGTGGTCGATGTTTTCATTGATGCCTATCGACCAGTTCGGAACATAAGAGTCGCCGATGATAAGGATGGTTTTTGCTGGGGCTTCTGCCGTCCGATAGATGGCACTGTTCTGTGAATCATTTGTGAAGCGCTGGAGCAGATCATGTTCCGCCTGTTGAGCGGTGAGCGGGTAAAAACCTTCTGCTCGCTCGGGGAACCCTGAGTTTGCGTTGCCGATGTACCCCACCACTGCCAGCGCCATGCCAGCCGCCAGCGCCGCCGAGATCACGGCGTTGGATGCCCGGCCCTTCGTTCTCCTCGCTGGATTCTCGATGAGCCTGTAACTGATGATGGAGAGCACGAATGTGAGTGCGATCAGCAGCGTGATGAGAGGTTTGCTCAGGTCTTGCGAGAAGTGGAGCTTGGCCAGTGCCAGCACGGGCTGGTGCCACAGATACGCGCTGTAGCTGAGCATTCCGACGAGCAGGGCTGCGCGCAGGGTGAGCAGGCGGTAGACCAGGCTCCCCTCGCGAGAGAACTGGATGATGAGTGCTGCCCCGACTACGGCAGGTAGCGTATGTAGGGCGCCCAGGTGCGCCATTTTCTTGTACGCGAAGATCGATACCAGTACCAACACCAAGCCAAGGGCGCTCATGATGCTGGTGAGCCGGCTGCTGGTTGGCTTCCAACCGATCATGGCAATGAGGGCGCCGGTCAGAATCTCCCATGCTCTGGCAGGCAGCAGATAGAACGCGCCTGTCTGGTCCTTTCCATAGAGCCAGACCGAAAAGGCGAGGCTCATAATCAGCAGAGCGCAAAGCAGCATGGTCAGTGAACGAGTTCCTGTCTTCCACAGCGCCAGAATGAGGAGGGGAAAGATAATGTAATACTGCTCTTCTACTGCAAGGCTCCATGTGTGCAAGAGCGGCTTGAGGCTTGCAGTGGTGTCAAAGTATCCGCTTTGCATCCAGAACAAAATATTCGAACTGAATGTCAGTGTGGCCAAGATGCTTTGGGCGAATGACTGCATTTCCGCCGGGGGAAGTGTGTACCAGGCAAACGGGATGGTGCACGCAATCACTAAGAACAACGCAGGTAGTATTCGCTTGGCTCGTCTACTGTAAAAAGATGAGAGCTTGAATGTTCCGGCGTTCTTCTCCATTAAAATGATGGAGGTGATCAAAAAGCCGCTGATGACAAAAAAGATGTCAACGCCTACAAAGCCGCCACGAAAGGAGTTTAACCCGGCATGAAACAAAATGACCGGCAGCACGGCTAGGGCGCGAAGTCCATCAATGTCCGGGCGGTATGATAAATGCCCGTTGTTTTTTAGGGCGCTATCTGTCCCTTGCATTTTCAGCGATGTCATTACGAGAGAAACTCCGGGTGAAAGCACGCTAAATCCGTAAGGCACGCATTTTACCCGTATTGAATTCGTCGGGCAAAAGTGGGCGCTCTGCCTGCCGACGATAAAGTAGCAAACCGGGAGAATACGCCAATATTCAGCACGGCCCGCCGAACCGGCAGACCCTTCCTGCTAGTTTCAGTCGTGGCTCCTGCGTGCAGCAAGGCCGAGGTGCTGCTGCTGGATCTGCGGCTGCCTGGTGAGTTCAGCGGCTTTACAGCCGGCGGTGGCGACGAAGTACTCGAGCTGGCGGAAGGTGAAGCCGATCATCGTGGTCCCTCTTGTGCCGTGGGGATTGCCTGGCCTGAGGCTACCCTATCCAGGGCGACGCGATTGCAATTTCGCCGCACTGCCGGCAATATGCATTTTATGCAAAAGCGCAACGTAGCCACCGTACTCAGAGAACTGCTCGATCGCCACGGCCTGTCACCGACGGAGCTGCACCGGCGCACGGGTGTACCGCAATCGACCCTGTCGCGGATCCTCGCCGAGAAGATCGTCGATCCGTCGGACAAGCATGTGTCGAGGATCGCCGAATATTTTGGCGTGAGCACCGACCAACTGCGGGGGCGTGCCGAGCTGGGCGAGTCGCGTGACGCGGCGCCCCTGACCCAGGGCCATTCGGCCCTGAGCGATATCAGCCTGTGGGACGATGAAACTCCCGTCGAGGACGACGAGGTGTCCGTTCCTTTTCTCCGTGAGGTCGAGTTGGCAGCAGGATCAGGAAGATTCGTCATCGAAGAGAGCGAGAACGCGCGCCTGCGTTTCGGCAAGCGCAGCCTGCGCCACAACGGTGTGCAGTTCGATCACGCCAAGTGCGTGACGGTGCGCGGCAACAGCATGTTGCCGGTACTGCGCGATGGCGCGACGGTCGGGGTCAACACCGGTCGATGCGGTATCGGTGACATCATCGATGGCGATCTCTACGCCATCAACCACAATGGCCAGCTGCGGGTGAAGCAGGTCTACCGTCTGCCTACCGGCATCCGCTTGCGCAGCTTCAATCGCGATGAACACCCCGACGAGGACTACAGCTTCCAGCAGATGCAGGACGAGCAAATCAGCCTGCTGGGTCATGTGTTCTGGTGGGGCATGTACGCCCGCTAACTCCCTTTCCCTGGAAAAGCCCGCTTCGGCGGGTTTTTTTTCGTCTTCAGAAAATCCCTACGGCCCGCATCCGCAAAGGCCCTCATGCATTTCAGCAAATGCACGTGCATAAATATTTCCAAAATTGCATTGACTGCATATGCATTGATGCATAACCTGTGTCTCAAGCCGGTCAGCAACCGGTTGTTACACAGGCAGCGATGAACAGGCCTCGACTGTTCAGAGGGTTGGCAACTGGCCCGGGTGTGCAGCGTAAAGCACCACGATCAGTTATCCGGCGGGCAGGCGGCCGCGGTCGGAGTCACCAATTTGAAGCGGAACCGCGCGGCGTCACCAGTCGTGGCCGGCGGTTCGACAACGCATTACTGAAAAGCCTGCGTGGCGGGCTTTTTGGAATGCCGAGGCAGTGCGAGGCGCTTGAGCTCTCGCCAGCTTCATACCTACGGAATTCATCGCAACGGAGGTGAAATGGGTTTCGAAATCATCAACATGGGCGCGGCGCCCACTGGCGTCGGCGGCGACACGGTGCGCACCGGCTTCGACAAGGTCAACCGCAACCTGGCGCAGCTCAAGGACCGCGCCCTGCAGCCCGACTACTCGACGCTGTCCGGCCAGCTGTACCGCGAGGTCGGCGTGATGGCGGTGTCCAACTACGTGAACGCGTTCACGCTCAAGACCAAGGTGCCCAGCGCCGGCGGCATTGCGCCGATGGTGCGCCTGCATGGCTGCCTGGCCACTTACACGTCGCCGATCACCATCGACCTGAGCTGGTACTTCTACGACGGCAAGATCGTCGCGGCCACCGCGCTGGTCAACACGTCCTCGCGGGAGATGGGCACCCTGGCCGCCAACAATGGCCTGCAGATCATCCTCTACGAGGAAAACGGCCTGGCCAACCTGTACCTGAAGTTCCCGGCCCGGGCCTACTACCCGCGCTTCGCGGTCAGTTGCCTGAACACCGGTGCGCTGGCCATGCCCGGAGGGCAGGAGTCGGACTGGGGCATCGTGGTCGACGGGCCGCCACCGGCCGCGGCCTTGCAGCAGGTGCCGTTCACCATCGTCACCACCCTCAACACAGCCAACTGCAAGGTCGGCAACGACGGCACGATCAAGGTGGCCTGAATGCGCGCAATCATCACGCTGCTCAACGACGGCAGCACCTACGACATCACCCCGGCAGAGGCGCGACTGGCCTCGCAGGCACTCGGCGAGGGCCGGTTCAGGATCACCGGCAGCCAGGGCCTGGTGCCTTTCCCGCCGGCCAGTGTCGGTTGGGGCTACTCGCTCAGCCACATGGACAGCAAGGCCGACGTGGCCATCGAGCATGACCCGGCCTCGGGCGACCTGCTGGTGACCGTCACCCGCGACGGCCAGCCCTATCGGCTGATCAGCACGCTGATGCTGCATGTCCTGGCCGAAGCGCTTCCCGACGTGCCGATCATCCAGTCGATGGAGGGATGAACATGGCCATTTTTCAAGGAGGGAGGACTTTGACAAACGAACAACAGGCACTGCTCGACATGCCGATCTGGCTGGTGATCGCCCTGGCTTTGCTGGGCGGTCTGTCCGGCGAAATGTGGCGCGCGGACAAGGCTGGTGCCCGTGGCTGGGCGCTGCTACGGCGCCTGGCGCTGCGCTCCGGGGCCTGCATGGTCTGTGGTGTCTCGACGGTCATGCTGCTGTACGCCAGCGGCATGTCGATCTGGAGCGCCAGCGCCTTCGGCTGCCTCACCGCCATGGCGGGCGCCGATGTCGCCATAGGCCTTTATGAACGCTGGGCGGCTCGCCGCCTGGGTATCGAGCAACCGGTGGCCGGCGCCGACGCCGACGACCGTGGACGCTGAAACAGGAGCCCCGCATGAGCGAAACGCAACTCGAAGCACTGTTGCTGGCCCTGGGCAACCAGGCTGCGGTGCAGACCGCCCTGGGCCAGTCGATCGAACGGCTGGCGCTGAGCAACGAACAACTGGTGGCCTATCTGAAGAGCCGTGAACCGGACCCTGACGCGCCGCCTTATCTGGATGGCTCGAAGCCAGCCTGAAGCTTTCCCCTTTATCTGTAGCACCCGACCGACCGTCCGGGATTTCCCGCGACGGCTTTCATCATGTTCAAGGAGAACACCCCTATGTCGATTCTTACCCAAGGCACCCAGATCTACGCACTGGTTCCACCGGTCTCCGGCACCGGTCCGCTCAGCGTGCTGCAAGTCGAGCACGTGACTTCGTTCGAACCGGGCGGCGCGCCGGCCGAGCAGATCGAGGACACCAGCCTCGACGCCGCGGAGCGCACCTACAAGAAAGGCCTGCGCACCCCTGGCACGGCCACCCTGGGCCTCAACGCCGATCCGACCAATGCCAGCCACATCCGCCTGCACCAGTTGTCCGAAGCCAAGGGCAACACCACCGTCAAGTGGGTGGTGGGCTGGTCCGACGGCAAGGATGTCGCGCCAACGGTCAACAGCAAGGGCGATGGCTTCGAGCTGCCGGCCACCCGTACCTGGTTTGCCTTCGAAGGCTACGTGGCCGACTTCCCGTTCAACTTCGCCCTCAACGCGGTGGTCACCACCTCGGTGAGCATCCAGCGCACCGGCGGCTCCACCTGGGCGAAAAAGGCCTGAGCCCGGAGGACTGAATGAACATCAATCAACTCAAGGCCCTGGGCGGCATCGTCGACAGCCAGCGCGTGCGCAAGGAAGTCGTCTGGAACCGGCCTGACCCACAGACCGGCGAGATGCTCGCCCAGACCCTGGTGGTGCATGTGCGCCGTCATTCGTTCGGGGTGATCGAGCGCCTGTTCGCCGAGCAGGAATCGTCCCACAGCCGCAATGCCCATTACCTCGCCGCGTCGATCAGCCTCGGCGAGGAGGGCGAGGAGCCACTGCGCGTCGAGGATGCCTTCAACCTCGAGCCGTCGCTGGGCTTCGTGCTGCTCAACGCCATCAACGAAGTCAACGGCACCGGAAACACCCCGGCAAAGAACTGACGGCCGCCGATGAGTTCTGGCACGAGCTGGTGCTCAACGGCATCGGCGGCCGCACGATTGGCGAGGCCAAGGAACGGCTGAGCTACGCGGAAGCCAGGGACTGGGCGCAGTACATCCAGCGCCATGGCTCCTTGCACGGCGGTCGCCGGCTGGAGGCCAGTATCGCCATGTTGGCGCTGCAGGCCAACCATCAAGCCGGTGGCAGCGCCGAGTTGATCGATTTCATGCCTCACGAGCGGCGCCAGGGGGTGTCGCTCGAGAGTGCCATGCAGCAGTGGTGCTGAAGACCGGCACCACCTTCTTCACGAAACCCGCCGCAGCGGGTTTCACCATGATCAGGGAGTAGGCCCATGGCAACCAACCTTGCCAGTTTCAGCCCGACGATCGACCTCTCCAGCCTCGAACGGGCACTGTCCAGGGCATCGGCCCTCAGTGACCGCACCCTGCGCGAGATGCAGAAGAACGTCGAGGCTTTCAACCAGAAGTACCTCAAAAGTGTGGGCGCCGTCGCCGATTCGAGCCTGGACATCTCGAGAAAGGCACTGGATCGCTTCCAGTCCGCCTATGCGCCACCTAGCTGGGATCAGGCGGTGCAGGACGATCCTGTCAGGCCCTACAGCGAAGCGCTGCGCAAGCAGCACGCCGCCACCGAGCTCGACGTGGCGAAGATGGGCATGAGCAAGCGCCGCGCCGGCCTGGCCGACCAGCTGTTCAAGGTCGACGAAGGCTACCGCGCCGAACGGGACCAGTTCGAACAGGCCAACCCGCTGGGCGCCAATGGCCCTGACGGGGCGAACTACCAGCAACAGCTGGAGGACATGCGCGCCCGGCATGCCGACATGACCAACCAGGTGCTCAACGACTATGACCTGATGAGTCAGGCGCGTGGCGACTGGATGGTCGGCGCGTCCGCGGCGTGGCAGGAGTATCTCGATACTTCCAGCAACGTCGCGGCGCAATCGCAAGCAGTCTTCGCCAGCGTCTTCGACCGCATGGGCAGCGCCGTGCAGACCTTCGCCACCACCGGCAAGCTGTCGTTCTCCGACTTCGCCAAGTCGGTGATCGCCGACATGGCCGCGCTGGCGGCCAAGACCGCGGCCTCCAAGGCGCTGAGCAGCCTGCTCGGGTTTGGCATGAACCTCGTCGGCTCGTGGTTCAGCGGTGGTTCCGCGCCCACCGCCACCAACATGTCCGTGGGCGGCACCAGTACCACCTTCACCCCGCAGCTCGACGTCAGCGGCCTGAAGTTCGCCAAGGGCGGTGCCTTCACCAACAGTGTCGCCACGGGTCCGACCCTGGCACCGATGGCGCTGTTCGGCGAAGCCGGTCCCGAAGCGATCATGCCACTGACGCGCGGCGCCGACGGCGCCTTGGGCGTCCGTGCCCTGGGCGCTGGCTCGGGCGCCAGCCACAGCAGTGAAGTGGTGATCCAGCAGACCATCAACGTGGCCGCTGGTGACGGTAACGCCGCGGCGGGCGAGGGCAATGCCCAGCGCCTGGCCAACGCCTATGCCGGCGCCGCCCGCCAGGGCGCCAGCGAGCAGATTTCCCGCGAGCTGATGCCGGGCGGGCAGATCTGGTCGGCCATCCATGGCCGTTGATCAAGGAGAACATCACATGGAAACCTTTACCTGGAGCCCCAGGACCGAACCGACCGGCACCGTGGAATACCGCGTGCGCACGGTGCAGTTCGGCGACGGCTACCAACAGGCGGTGGCCGATGGCATCAACAATCGCAGCCAGTCCTGGCCGCTGGTGTTCATCGGTGACGAGATCAAGATCCGCGCGATCGCCGAGTTCCTCGACCGCCACGCTGGCAGTCGTGCCTTTCGCTGGACCGCGCCACTGGGCAAGCCGGGCTTGTACCGCTGCAAGGGCTATCAGCCGACCGCCAAGGGCGGCGGCCTGTACAGCATCAGTGCGACCTTCGAGCAGGCTTTTCACCCATGACCGAGGAGAGCAGACATGGCTCTGATCAATGACATCCAGAAACTCGAGCCGGGCGCGGAAATCGTGCTGTTCGAGATCGACGGCAGCGAGTTCGGCGCCGACACCCTGCGCTTTCACGGTCATGCCATCACCCATGAGCCCGATGCCGTCGCTGCGGCGGACCAGGCCAAGGCCGACTTGCCGGCCCGCTCGATCTGGTGGCAGGGCAACGAGTACGCCGCCTGGCCGGTGCAGGTCGACGGCATAGGCGCCAACAGCAATGGTCGCGCCACGCGGCCGAAGTTCACCGCTGGCAACGTCGATGGCCGGGTCACCGCCTTGTGCCTGGCCTTCGAGGACCTGCTCAAGTTCAAGCTGACCGTGCGCCAGACCTTGGGCCAGTACCTGGATGCGCGCAACTTCGCCGCCGGCAATGCTCAGGCCGATCCTACCCAGGAAGCCCTGGAGATCTGGTTCCTCGACCAGAAGACCCAGGAGGACGACGAGCAAGTGCAGTGGGAGTTGTCGTCCCCCGGCGAGATCGACAACCACGGCTTGCCGGGTCGGCAGATGACCGCCTACTGCCATTGGGCCATGACCAATGGCTATCGCGGCCCGAACTGCGGCTACACCGGCAGCTTGCGTTTCGACGACGAAGACCGCCCCACCGACGATCCGGCCAAGGATCGCTGCAAGGGCGGCCTGGGCTCGTGCAAGCTGCGCTTCGGCGAGGCGGCCGAGCTGCCCCACGGCGGCTTTCCGGCCGTCTCGCTGATCGCCCGGAGCTGAACCATGGCACCGGAGCTGCTCGATGCGATTCGTGGCCATGCCGCCGAGGACTACCCCCGCGAAGCCTGCGGACTGGTCATCGAGCGGGCGGGGCAGTTGCAGTACCAGCGTTGCCGCAACACCGCCAGCGAGCCCGGCGAAGAGTTCCGCATCGATCCGCACGACTACGCGGCGGCGGAAGACCTGGGGGAGATCGTCGCGGTGGTGCATTCGCATCCCGATGCCAGCAGCCTGCCGTCCACCCGCGATCTGGCCATGTGCGAGGCCACGGGCCTGCCCTGGCATATCCTGTCCTGGCCGGAAGGCGACTTGCGCACGATCCGGCCCAAGGGCGACACGCCGTTGCTCGGACGCCCTTTCGTGCATGGCCTGTGGGACTGCTGGCAGGTGTGCGCCGACTGGTATCTGCGCGAATGGGGCCTGACCTTCCCCCACTACAGCCGCGAGGATGGTTGGTGGGAGGACGCCCAGGGCCCGAGCCTGTACGAGCAGGCCTATGCCAACGCCGGCTTCGTCGCGGTGGACACACCGCAACGTGGCGACATGCTGGTCATGGCCATCGGTCGCACCGCCCATCCCAACCACGCCGGCATCTACCTGGGCAGCGACCCCCGCCTGCCTGGCGAGCCATGGACGCCGACCGGCGCCGGCCCGTTCCTGCTGCACCATCTGTATGGACGCCCCAGCGAAGTGATCGTCTTCGGTGGCCCGTGGCTGGATCGCACTCGGCTGGTGCTGCGTCATCGCGATGCCGCCGCCAGCGGTTGAGCGGCTTTCGTTTCAAGCAGATTCTCACAGGAGGCCATAGATGGCTGTATCCGTGATCAATGCGCCAGCCACGACCACCATCAAGTTGTCCGGTGTGCTGGCGCGCAAGTTCGGCCGCGAGCACCGGCGGCGCCTGGACAGTGGCCAGGCCTGGGAGGTGTTCCGTGCCTTGCGCAACACCCTGGAAGGTTTCGAGCAAGAGATCCGTCGGCTCGACCGCCTGGGCATGCGCTTCGCGATCTTTCGCAATCGCCGCAACGTCGACAGCAATGCCTTCGCCCTGGGCGGCACCAGTGAACTGCGCATCGTCCCGGTGCTGGCCGGCAGCAAGCGTGGCGGCATCCTGCAGACCATCGTCGGCGCGGTGATGATCGTCGGCGGGCTGTACTTCGGGCAGACCTGGGCGGTGCAGATGGGCGCCGGCCTCATGGCCGGCGGCGTGATGCAGATGCTCAGCCCGCAGCCCAAGGGGCTCAAGCTCAGCGCCAGCCCTTCGAACACCCCAGGCTACGCCTTCGGCAATGCCCGCAACACCGTGACCACCGGCCTGCCGGTGCCGCTGTGCATCGGCAGGCGCCGCTGGGGCGGGGCGATCGTCAGCGCGGCCATCTACGCCGAGGATCGCCTGTGAGGGCAGGGCGCCACTCGGTCAATGCGGCTGCCCCTGGCAGCCGTCTTTCGCAGAAGGAGTTGCAATGTCAGCAGCCACCATTCATTCGCCGCTGACCCGTGTCAGGCTCGGCGGCCAACTGCGTCAGTTCGGCAAGACCTTCGAACTGGCGGTCAACACCCCGCGCGAGGCGATCAAGGCCTTGTGCGTGCTGCTACCTGGTTTCGAGCGGTTTCTCGCCAATGCCCGTTCGCGCGGGCTGGAGTTCGCCGTGTTCAACGACCACCGCAATGTCGGCGAGGCGGAGCTCGGTTTCCAGGCCCGGGAGGAAATCCGCATTGTCCCGGTGGTCGCCGGCAGCAAGCGCGCTGGCACCCTGCAGACCATCGTCGGCGTCGTGATGATCGCCGCCGCCGCCATCTACAGCGGTGGCGTCGGTGCCGCGTTCGCCTCGGAGGGGACGGTGGGCTTCGTCGCCAACATGGGCGCGGCCATGGCGCTGGGAGGCGTCATGCAACTGCTCAGCCCGCAGCCCAAGGGGTTGAGCATGAGCCAGGCACCGGAGAACACCCCCGGCTACGCCTTCGGCGCGGCGCGCAACACCACCGCCTCGGGCAACCCGGTGCCGCTGTGCGTCGGCAAGCGGCGCTGGGGCGGCGCCATCATCAGCGCGGCGATCTACGCCGAGGACCGGCTCTGAGCGCCAGGGTCACAATGCCAGGTACAGCGCCATAGCGGTCCTGAACCCCCGGCCATATTCAGCCAACCGCCTCGGAGGCGGTTTTTTTACGCCTGGAGGAACACATGGGCGAAACCAACAGACCCGTGATCACCGGTCGCAAAGGTGGTCAGAAGAAGCCCAAGACGCCGGTCGAGGCGCCGGACAGCCTGCGCTCCATCGCGGTCGCCAAGATGCTCCTGGCCATCGGCGAGGGCGAGTTCGCCGGCACGCCGACCGCCCGCGACATCTACCTCGACGGCACGCCGTTGATGGACGACCAGGGCAACTACAACTTCCCTGGTGTCAAATGGGAGTGGCGCACCGGCTCGGTGGAGCAACCCCACATTCCCGGCATCCCGTCGGTGGACAACGAGATCAGCCAGGGCATCGAGCTGCGCAGCGACAAGCCCTGGGTCCATGCCATCAGTGACACCCGCCTGTCGGCGGTGCGTCTGCGCTTTGCCTGGCCAGCACTGCAGGCCATGGATGGGGCCGGCAACATCAACGGTCATCGCATCGAGTATGTGGTCGAGGTGGCCACCGACGGCGGCGCCTACCAGGAAGTGCTCAAGGACGCGGTACATGGCAAGACCACCAGCGCCTACGAGCGTACCCGGCGCATCGACCTGCCCAAGGCGACGACCGGCTGGACCTTGCGCGTGCGCCGGCTGACGGCGAACCAGAACAACAACAAGGTCGCCGACACCATGCAGCTCGCCGGCCTGACCGAGGTGATCGACGCCAAGCTGCGCTACCCCAACACGGCGCTGCTGTACATCGAGTTCTCCGCCGAGCAGTTCCGCAATATCCCGGCGGTGACCGTGGAATGCCGTGGCCGCAAGTGGCCGGTGCCGAGCAACTACGACCCGGACACTCGCGCCTACATCGGCGTGTGGGACGGCACCTTCAAGGAGGCCTGGACCGACAACCCGGCCTGGGTCACCTATGGCATCTGCACCAACGACCGCTTCGGCCTGGGCCGCCGGATCAAGCCCTGGATGGTCGACAAGTGGGAGCTGTACCGCATCGCCCAGTACTGTGACCAACTGGTGCCGGACGGCAAGGGAGGCCAGGAGCCGCGCTTCATCTGCAACCTCAACCTGCAGAGCAAGGCCGAGGCCTGGTCGCTGCTGCGCGATATCGCCGGTATCTATCGCGGCATGACCTACTGGGCCCAGGGCCAGCTGTACAGCCTGGCCGACATGCCGCGGGCCACCGACTTCGACTTCGCCTACACCCGCGCCAATGTCATCGGCGGCAAGTTCAACTATTCCAGCGGCTCGGAGCGCAGCCGCTACAGCCGGGCACTGATCAGCTACGACAACCCGCTCAACAGCTACGACACCGATGTCACGGTGGTCACCGACGAGAAGCTGCAGCGTCGCTACGGCGACAATCCGCTGGAGATCAGCGCCATCGGTTGCACCCGCGAGTCCGAAGCGCAACGCCGTGGCAAATGGGCGCTGGCGACCAACGCCCGGGACCGTGGCATCAGTTTCCGGGTGGGCATGGACGGGCGCATCCCGTTGCCGGGCTTCGTCATTCCGGTGGCCGACGAACTGCTCGCCGGGCGCGCCATCGGCGGGCGAATCGCCACCGCCAGCGGCCGCCAGGTCACCCTCGACCGTGACACCCAGGCCAAGCCGGGCGACCGGCTGATTCTCAACCTGCCCGACGGCACCTGCGAGGCGCGCACGGTGGACGCTGTCGAAGGCCGCCGCCTGACGCTGACCACCGCCTACAGCGTCGCCCCCGAGGCCGAGCTGGTCTGGGCCCTGGATGCGCCGGACCTGAGCGTGCCGCTGTACCGGGTGACCAGCGTGTCGCGCCCGGAGCCTGGGATCTACGAGATCAGCGCGGTGCAGTACGAGCCGAGCAAGTTCGCCCACATCGACAGCGGCGCGCGGCTGGAGGAGCGTCCGATCAGCGTCACGCCGATCAACCTGGTGCCACCACCGGCCAGTGTCAGCCTGGCCAGCAACCATGCTGTCAGCCAGGGACTGGCGGTCAGCACCCTGACCATTTCCTGGCCCGCCGTGGCTGGCGCGGTGGCCTACGAAGTGGAGTGGCGCAAGGACGATGGCAACTGGGTCAGCCTGCCACGCAGCGGCGCCACCAGCGTCGATGTCGTGGGCATCTACGCCGGTGACTACCTGGCCCGGGTGCGTTCGATCAGCGTGGGCGAGATCACCTCGATCTGGAAGCTGTCCGCGCTGACCACGCTGCAGGGCAAGGTCGGCACGCCAGCGGCGGTGGCGGAGCTGCTGGCGACCAGCAAGGTGTTCGGCATCGGCCTGAACTGGCGGTTCCCGGAGGGCACCGGCGATACCCAGCGCACGGAAATCTGGCATGGCACCAGTGCCAACCGCGCCGAGGCGAAGAAGCTCGGCGACTTCGCCTACCCGCAGGCCGAGCATGAGCTGCAGGGCCTGGCCGCCGGCGCGCAGCTGTTCTTCTGGGCGCGCCTGGTGGACCGTAGCGGCAACGTCGGCAAATGGTACCCGGACGGCATCGGCGTGCGCGGCCAGTCCAGCGCCGAGCAAAGCGACTATGACCGCTACTTCTCCGGCAAGATCAGCGAGTCGGCGCTGGGCAAGCACCTGTTCGACCGTATCGAGTTGATCGATGGCACGGGCAACGGCTCGGTGAACCAGCGCCTGCAAAGCCTGAACAGCGACGTGCAGTCGCGCCTGGACGATGTCGCCCGCGCCGCCAACGCGCTGAGCTACGACTCGGCCAAGGCCTACGTGGCGGGCGATATCGTGCGCCAGGCCCAGGGCCTGTACCAGGCGCTCAAGGCGGTGCCGATCAAGACGCCACCACCGAGCGCCGCCTATTGGCTGGACATCGGCCAGGTGGTCAAGGACAGCAACGGCCTGGCGGCGCGAATGAGCAAGGCGGAAAGCCAGATCACCGCCGCCGAAGGCGTCAACACGGTGCAGAACACCCAGCTCACCGGGCTGCAGAGCGCGCTGTCGGGCAAGGCCGATGCCGCGGCCGTGACCACCCTGAGCAACAAGGTCAGCGAGGCCCAGGGCAAGCTCGACAGCCAGGCCAGCGCGATCACCGGCCTCAAGGCCGCCCTGGGCCAGCAGCCGGACAACCTGGTGATCAAGGGCGACTTCGAGGATGGCGACGCCCAGCCCTGGACCTTCGACGCCAAGCTCTACCCGGCGCCCGTGGTCGTGGTCCCGACGAACCTGGCCGGTACCCGCTACGGCAAGGCCATCGCCTTCTACGGCAACAGCTTCTGCGGTACCGGCAACAACATCCTCTGCGCCTCGGACGAGCAGTTCGACCTGGCGGCCGAGGTCAGTGCCGACGAAATGTCCGCCGGACAGACCGCGCAGTTGCAGATGCAGTTCTACGACAAGGACAACAAGAACCTCGGCTACCTGGTCGCCTTTAGCTTCCCGGCTGCCAGCGCCCAGGGTTTCCGCAAGCTCGCCGGGCGGGTCAAGGCGCCGGCCGGAGCGGTCAAGGGGCGCATCCTCACCCGCACTGAACCGGCCAACGGCAGCGGCCGTTCGCTGTGGTGCAACATCGTCGCCCGGCGTGTCACCCAGGCCGACAATGCCAACGCCAGCGCCATCAGCGAGCTGGGCGCGACGGTCAGCCAGCAGGGCCAGACCTTGGTCGCCCAGGGTTCGTCCATCACCGACCTGACCAGTCGCGTCGGCGACGTGGCGGGCCAGGCAGCCGGCCAGGCCAAGGCCATCAGCACCCTGCAGACCCAGGCGACCCAGCTCGACGGCAAGGTCACCGCCCAGGGCACGCGCCTGGATGGCATCTACGCCCAGGTCAACCCGCCGCTGGCGGGCAGCGGTACCGACCTGGCGGGTGCCAGCCAGACGTTCGTCGGCGTGTGGTCCGAGCAGTCGGCGCGCATCGAGGAAGGCCTGGCCATGGCGCGCAAGCTCGACACCGTGCAGGTGCAGCAGGGCCAGACCAATGCCTCGGTGCAGCAGATCAGCCAGGCGCAGGTCGGGATCGACAAGAAGCTGTCGACGATGTGGTCGGTGAAGATGGAGGTGACCAACGACGGCCAGTACGTGGCAGCGGGCGTGTCCCTTGGTATCGAGGACAAGCAGAGCCGGTTCCTGGTGCGCGCCGACAACTTCTCGGTGGTCGGCACCCAGGCCGGTGGCCAGGTGTTCACGCCGTTCTCGGTGAACAACGGCCAGGTGTTCATGAACTCCGCGCTGATCCAGGACGGTGCTATCAGCAGCGCCAAGATCGGCAACGTCATCCAGTCGAACAACTACGTGCCCGGCAAGACCGGCTGGCGCCTGGACAAGAGCGGCGCGTTCGAGATCAACGGCTCGGTGGATGGCCAGGGTCGCCTGGTGATCACCAACCAGCTGATCCAGATTTTCGACGCCAACAACACCCTGCGCGTGCGCATGGGGATCTGGGGGTGATGAATGAAGCTCGGGTTGCAAACCTGGAATGAAGACGCGAGCCCGAACCTGGACACCAGCAACCGACTGGGCACCCTGCTCGGCTCGGTGGTGACCGGGACTCGTGCGGGAAGCCTGATCGTGCCGGAGCTGGCGCGTGGCGAGCCGTTCTATTTCTTCCACCCTGATGCATTGCCGTCGCGACCACCGAGCTTTCAGCTGCCCTACGAGCTGATCTATCCGGTGGTCAAGCTCCAGGGGCAAACGCTCAGCTGGAGTTTCCCGGCGTTCCGTTACACGGGCGCCTACGCGCAATACGGCTACAGCGTTTCGGTGGAAATTATCTATGGGGTGTTCTGATGGGGCTGGAAGTCTTTGCCGAAGGCAATCACATTCAACTGACGGGCAACAATCCGGTGCTCAGCCTGGTGCACAAGCGCACGGTCGCGCTGGTCGAAGGATTCGATCCGTTCAACCGCACGCTGATGGCCGGCGCCGATGTGACCTTGCCTGCCCACGGCGTGCTGTTGCTAGGCGATACCCAGGGCCAGTACATCTCGGTGGAGTACGGGCTGGGGCACAAGGATGTGGTTCGGTTCGCCTGCTTCAACCCCACGGTCATCACGATCTATGTGTTCGCCAAGGCGCCGATCATGCCAAGCCAGTGGGGTTTGCAGAGCTACTCGGCGACCGGTGAACTGTTGTATGACTCAAGCCACAAGACTTTGCGCATCGCCTATGCCGGGCCGGTGACCAAGGCTGGGATGGCTTTCCCGGTGGTGCCTGGCAACACCTATGCCGCCGGGCTGGCGTACTACCGCCGTTACTACCTGGTCCCGCCATTCCACACCACGACGTTTGTCCAGCGCGACATGATCCGCGTCGATCACGGCAGGGTCAGTCTGGGCCGCCGCCTGGCGGTCATCGAGGACAGCAGCTGGTCCGACGAAGTGTTCCTGGAGCCCAATGCAAGCATGCCTGATCCAGAGCCCGGCCCAATGGCGCCGCTGATCATCGCGAGCGTTTCCGGCTACTGACGGTAACGCTCGTTCTCAAGCGGCAACCTTCCTCCAACCCGTAGCGCCAGCCACAGGCTGGCGAACGGTCCAGCATGGAACTTCACATGGCCAAGCAGACCATCAATCTCGGCACTGCCCCAGGCGGTGCCGGCGGCGACACCCAGCGTTCAGCCTGGGTCAAGGCCGTCGCCAATTTCGACGAGCTCTATCAAGCCGATGCCAACTTGCAGACCAGCAAGGCGGCTGCCGGCACCAATGCCGACATCAAGGCGCTGACCGGCCTGGTCACGCCGCTGACCCTGGCCCAGGGCGGGACCGGCGGTAAAAGCGCGGTCGAGGCACGTACCGCCTTGGGACTGGGCAGCGCGGCGACACGCAATGTCGGGCAGACCGCAGGCAGCCTGCTGGAAGTGGGGGCGTTCGGCCTCGGCGGCAAGTCATCGCCCTACAGTGATTCGATCAACCGCATGGAGGGCGGGTTCTCCCTGATCACGCCCAACACCCAATATGTCGGGGCCACGGGCATCGGCTACGGCTCGGTGCTGACGGTGCCCTACAGCGAGGCCGAGTTCCGCGGCGCGCAGCTGTTCTTCGGGCAGTCGCCGGAAGCTCGCCTGGTCCTGCGCTCAGGCAGCTTCGCCACGGCGACCTTCAACGTCATCTACCACACCGGCAACACCACCCGTGCCGCCGATGGCACCCTCAAGGCGATCTGACCATGACCCGAGCCGCAATCAACCTCAACGGCCCGACCGGCGAGGTCATCGACGTGACGTCCCTGGGGCGCGACACGATCAGCTGTCACAAGGCTGGTACTGGTGAATACCGGGTGCTGGGCACCCTCGGCATGGCGCCGCCACCGGAGGGCTGGGGGTATGTCATCAACCCGCTGGACGCCGGTGTCGAGGTGCGCATCCGGCATGTCGCTCCGACGCTGGAGATCAGCGTCAGTCGCGACGGTGTCGCCACCGACCTGCAGCACAGCCTGACCTTGCACGTGGCCGTCGAGCCACTGCCACCCGAGCCGTTGCCCGAGCCGCGTCCCGACCCGCTTGCCGCCGCCCAGCGCGAGATTGGCAAGCGGCGCGCTGCCGCCGACCTGGCCATTGCCCCGCTGCAGGACGCCGTTGACCTCGAGGAGGCCAGCGATCTGGAGCAGGACAGCCTCAGGGCCTGGAAACGCTACCGCGTGGCGCTCAACCGCCTGCCGGACCAGGACGGTTTCCCGGAAACCATCGAGTGGCCGTCCGCCCCGCAATGATCGCCGCTTTCTTGCATGAGGAATCGCCCATGAGCGAACTCTCCACACTCAGCGCGGCGCTGACCGCCAGGGTGCGCGAAGCGATGCCGGCGCTGGCCTCGGTCGACAGCCATGACCGTGCCGATCCCTCGCCCGCGCTGCCGGCCCTGCGCCACGGCATCCTGCGCATGACCGCCGACGGCGCCCCCCGCGATGGTCGCTCGGTGCTGATCGCCACCTTCGAGGCCGACATCACCCCGGATGCCACGCAGCCCGAGGCGCGCCTGCAGGGCAGCGAACTGGCGGCGCAACTGATGGACTTGCTGCGCCAGCAGCTATGGGGCCTGGATTTCGTCGAAGCCAGCCGCAACGTGCAGGCGCAGTACGAAGGCGTCGGCTGGAAGGTGCGCTGGGAGCAGCCGATCCTGTTCGGCGAGCCGCAGTGGGCCTGGCCCGACCAACCACCCGGCAGCCTGCTGCTGGGCGTCGATCCGCGCACCGGCGCCGGCAATGAGCACGAGTACCTGGCGCCGGAGGACCTGGCATGAGTTACGCCACGGCGATGCACGACCGCATGCTGGCCTGCCTGGTGATTCCCTGCGCGGTGGTCGCGGTGGACCTGGTCGCGGCGCGGGTGCGGGTCGGCGATGGCGACTGGACCAGCGCCTGGGTGCGCTGGCACAGCCTGGCCGCTGGCAAGGCGCGGCACTGGCGAGCGCCAAGCCTGGGCGAGCAGGGCGTGCTGATCAGCCCCAGCGGCGAACCGGCGCAAGGCACTTTCGTGCCCGGCCTGTACGGCAATGCCGGCAGCGCGCCGGATGAGCGCGACCATGTCGAGGTCTGGCGCTTCGAGGATGGCGGCTCGCTGAGCTACGACTGGCAGGCCGGACGCTACGACATCCAGCTGCCCACGGGCAACGCCACGGTCAAGGTCGGCGCCAGCACCCTGGTGGTCAACGATGGCGCCATCACCCTCGACGCCGCCGCCATCACCCTGACCGGCAATGTCACGGTCAAGGGGCCGCTGCTGGTCAGCGGCGACATCAACGGTGGTGGGCGGATCATCGATACCGCCGGCAACACCGCCAATCACAAGCACTGATACCCATCGCCTGTGCGCCCATGGGGCTCGCAGGCAGGGCCGCCAGGCCAAGGGTAGGACCTAGAACAGGGGCCTGATATGCCGCAAGGTTTCGAGAGCTACAACGTCGACGGTTCGCTGAACACCCGTGTCACGGATCGCATCACCCGGATTCTCGGCAAGGTCGGCCCGGTGAGCGCAGCGGGGTCCATCACCATTCCCGAATTCGCCCACGGCACACCGTGGACAGCCATTCTCCAGCGCAACACCACCGACGGGTTCAACCCGTTCCGCTGTGTCCACGCCTCGGTCAGCGGCACCACGCTGTCCTGGAATCTGACCGGGTTGGCAGGCTGGGCCATACAGCCAGGCACCATTGTCTATGGGGTGTACTGATGCCCGCGGGTCTTCAGGTACTCAACGACAAAGCCCTCATCCAGATCGACGGAACGTTCCAGAATCTGTGCCTGGTGGCCAAGGGCACGATCAGCACCACCACCGGTAACCAGTCCCCGTATCCATGGGCGCGGTTCGCCCGGATCGACTATCCGGTGGCCGCTCGCCAACCGATCATTGCCTTCAATACCCAGGGCTGGGCCTGCTACCTGGTCGATGACACCGGCTTCAGGGTCTTCGGCATGCCGGCTTCCGGGTCGGGCAGCGCCCCGCTAGTCGTCGAGTACTTCATCTTCGACCTGCCGCAATACGCCCAGGCCCTCGGCAACGTCGGTCTGCAGGTCTGGAGCGAGCAGGGCCTCGAAGTGTTCCACAGCAAGAACAGGTACATGCGCGTCGTTGGGTCGTACTCCGTCGATATCGCCTACGACACGACCCATACCGGTACGGCGCCACCCGGCATCAAGCTCGCCGTGGCGCCGGGCGTGCAGAGCGTGGGCTATCTGTCCGAGCGCATCGGCACCAATACCCAGATGGGGCTGGCCGTGCGCATGTGGCATGGCCAGTGCCAGACCCCTGCCGCCGGCGGCAGCTACCTGATCAGCAACAAACTCATCACCGTCTTCGCCGGGCCGGGCCTGGCCAGCAACCAAGGCGCGGTCGGGGCCTACAACAACGGCTTGGTGGTGGACGTTACAGGATACTAGGAGGTCATATGCCACTCGATTCGGTCAAACTGGGAACTCCTCCCACTGGCGCGGACGGTGACGTTGCGCGCACCGCGTTCATGCGGATCAACAACAACTTCAAGATGATGGACGACATGGGGCTGACCGCGCCCATTTCGCCTACCCGAGACATTGCCGATCTGAACCAGGCCACCAGCCCAGGTTGGTACAGTGCGTTGAGCGGCACCGCGACTCACCTGCCGCCAGGGATGAGCTATCCCCTGGTCTGTGTCGCCCAGGCAGCCGTCGGTTTCATCGTGCAGACCGCGCTCGACCCCATGACGGGGAAGTCGGCCAGCCGCGGGTTCAATGCCAACATCCAGACCTGGAGCGACTGGCGAACCACGCCCGCGTCGTCCGACCTCGGCTCTGCGGCCTTCGCCGCGCTGACCACCTCCACGGCCGACTCGACCACTGGCCGGGTATTGAAGGTCGGGGACTTTGGCGTCGGCGGTTTCACCCCAGGCGTGCTGGAGAGCGACATCAACGCGCTGCGCTCCACCGGTGACTATTACGTCGAGGGCAAGGGACTGAATATCCTGCCGCTCAACACCAACGGTTACCTGCGCGTCTGCTCGGTGGCGGGCGCCTACTCCATGCAGTCGTTCACCGCCTACAACGACAGTGGCATCTACCAGCGCATGCTGATCAATGGCACGTGGACCGGATGGTTCGAGAAATGCGCCCCGACCACTCGCTTGAGCGTTTCAAGCAACCTGAACTTCGAATACAACCGTGATTGTCAATTTGTCGATACCACGGCCAACCGACCCGCGTTCATTGCCTACGGTGTCGTACGCACCATGTGGCGTCATGCCAACAGCGAGTGCGTGCAGCTCGCCTGGTCCGTTACCAATGAGCTGACGGCCATGCGCCGGGTGATCGGTGGGGCCTGGACGGCATGGGCCAATACCACGCCAATGGGGACTGTGGGGCAGGGCTGGCAGGCGACTGCCCGGGCCCTCAATACCTCGTACCTGAACGACAGCGGACGGCCGATCCAGGTCAAGGCCCTGGTCGGCCCCGCCACTCAGATCAACTCGTACCTGCAGTGGGTGGTCAATGGCGTCACCCTCCCCGGGTCCTATAGCGGCGCGGCAGGGCAGTACATCGACAGTGGCGCCATCATCGTGCCGGCGGGCGCGTCATACGGCCTGTTCGGCAATAACAACCCTGGTGCGCTCAACAGCTGGATGGAAATGCGATGACAGGAGGTCACGATGTTTGATCCACAGATGAAGTACTACCGAGACGAGCCCTGGGATGGCCTGGCCATGATCCATGCGTTCAAGGCCGATGGTTCGCAGGACGACTTTATCGACGAGTCACGGGTGCCGATGACCGAGGCCGAAGTCGAGGACTACTACCGGCGGACGTTGACGCTCGATCCTCTCAGGGCTGCCCAGGCCGAGATCCTGCGTCTGCGTGGCCTTGCCGATAGCGCCATCGCCCCCCTGCAGGATGCCGCCGAGCTGGGCGATGCCCGCGAGGCGGAGGCCGTTCGGCTGACGGCGTGGAAGCGCTACCGCGTGACGCTGAACCGTGTGCCCGAACAGTCAGGCTACCCTGCCGAGATCGACTGGCCGGCACTGCCGTCCTGAACGCGTCGAATCACGCCCCAAGCCCGCAGCCGCGGGCTTTTTCATATCAGGAGAACGTCATGCATATCCATCCAAGGGATGTGCCCGGGACAGGAGGTGCTCCATGATCGGCCTGGACCGGCGTACCGGGCAGCCACTGTCGGGCATTGCCCACCTGCGTCAATCCATCGAGGACATCCTCACCACCCCCCTGGGCAGCCGGCGCATGCGCCCCGAGTACGGCAGCCAGCTGCGCCGCTACGTCGACCTGCCGGTCAACGAAGGCTGGAAGAGCGCGGTACAGGCTGAAGTGGCCCGCGCGCTCGGGCGTTGGGAGCCGCGCCTGAAACTGGAGCGGGTCAAGGTCATCGCCGTGCTCGACGGCCAGGTCAGCCTGGCCTTGAGCGGCCGCTACCTGGGCGACGACGCGCTGGTGGAGGTGAGCGTATGAGCCAGGTCGACCTGTCGAAACTGCCCGCCCCGCAATTGCTCGAAGACCTCGATTTCGAGGTGCTGTATCAAGAGGACCTGGCCAGTTTCCGCGTCCAGCTCGGCGACAGCTGGAGCGCCAACCTGGAAAGCGATCCGGTGACCAAGCTGCTCGAGGTCGGCACCTACCGCAAGCTGCTCAACCGGGCGCGCATCAACGATGCGGCCAAGGCCCTGCTGCTCGCTTACGCCCAGGGCCGCGACCTCGACCAGCTGGCGGCCAATGTCGGCTTGCAGCGCCTGGTGATCCAGGCCGCGGACCCGAGCACGACACCACCGACCGAGGCGGTGCTCGAATCCGACGATGCCCTGCGCGAGCGGGTGCAACTGGTCTACGAGGGCCTGACCACCGCCGGTCCGCGCAACAGCTACATCCTCCATGCCCGCAACGCCTCGGGACGGGTCGCCGACGCGACCGCCGAAAGCCCGTCGCCGGCCGTGGTGGACGTCACCGTGCTGAGCCTGGACGGCGATGGCCTGGCCAGCCCCGAGCTGCTGGCGCAGGTCAGCGCCTACCTCAACGACGACGATGTTCGCCCGGTCGCCGACCGGGTCAACGTGCGTAGCGCCGAAGTGTTGCCCTATCACGTCGAGGCGGTGCTGCACATGGCCGACAACGGCCCGGAGTTCGAGGCGATCCTCGCCGAGTGCAGGCGTCGTCTTCAGGCCTGGATCAACCCACGTCGGCGGCTGGGCGTCGAGGTCGCCCGCTCGGGGGTCGATGCGCAGCTGCACATCGACGGCGTGAGCCGCGTCGAGCTGATCGGCTGGGACGACATCCGTCCCAGCAAGGCGCAGGCGGCCTGGTGCATCGGCATCGACCTGCGACGGGGGGGCTGACATGCACAGCCTCCTGCCGCTCAACCGCACGCCGCTGGAGCGGGCCATCGAGGTGGCCGCCGACGAAGACCTCAAGACTACGTTGCGCACCCTCTACAACCCCGACACCTGCCCGGCGCACCTGCTCTACCAGCTGGCCTGGGCCTGGTCGGTGGACCGCTGGGACGACAGCTGGAGCGAGGCGATCAAGCGCTCGGTGATCCGCTCGGCATTCTTCGTTCACGCCCACAAGGGCACCACTGGCGCCCTCAGGCGGGTGGTCGAACCCTTCGGTTACCTGATCGAGGTGCAGGAGTGGTGGCAGACCGAGCCTGCCGGGGTGCCGGGGACGTTCGCCCTGAAAGTGGGGGTGACCGACACCGGCATCAGCGAGCAAACCTACAACGAACTGTCGTCGCTGATCGACGACGCAAGGCCGGTCAGCCGCCACATGACGGGGCTTGCCATCAGCCTCGAAAGCCGCGGCGCTCTTCATTTCGGCTGCGCGCTGCAGGACGGCGACGAGCTCGACGTCTACCCGCTGGCGCCTTCTGACGTGATCGTCAGCGGCACTATCGGTCGCGGCGGTCGGGAACACACAATCGATACCTTGGACATTGCACATGGTTGACCAGAATTCCCAGTTCTACGCCATCCTCACCAACGTGGGCGCGGCGAAACAGGCCAACGCGGATGCCTTGGGCATCCCGTGGAAAATCACCCAGATGGGCGTGGGCGACGCCAACGGCGCCGACCCCACGCCAAACGCCACCCAGACCAGGCTGATCAACGAATGGCGTCGCGCGCCGTTGAACCAACTGAAGGTCGACGACAAGAACGCCTCGGTCATCGTGGCGGAACAGATCATTCCGGCCGATGCAGGCGGCCACTGGATTCGCGAAATTGCACTGTACGACGCCGACGGCGACATGGTGGCGATAGCCAATTGCGCGCCGACCTACAAGCCACTGTTGAGTCAAGGCTCGGGACGCACTCAGGTCGTGCGGATGAATCTGGTGGTGAGCAGTGCCAGCAATGTGCAACTCAAGATCGACCCGTCGGTAGTGCTCGCGACTCGCGAATATGTCGATGCAGCAATCTTGAATATCTTGCCGGCAAACAAGGCGGCCGGTGCTTATACGAAGGTGACCATTGATGATCGGGGCGTGGTCCTGCAGGGCGCTAATCCAACGACGCTCGCGGGCTTCGGCATCCAGGACGCCTACACTAAGGTCGCCCTCGATACCGTACTGGCTTTAAAAGCCAGCACGCAGGACGTTTACTCCAAGGCGGCCGTTGACGCGGCGCTATCCACCAAGGCTGGGCACGCCACAACACTGGCCGGCTATGGCATCACCGACGCTCTGCCGAACCTCAACCCGTTGCCCTACGGTAGTTATGATCTGCATGGAACCAACTACGCGTTCGTCAGTTCGCCGCTTGAGTCCAGCATCTGTCAAAACGCCTTCTGGGACGGCCAAGCATGGCGAAAGCACGATACATCGAAGCCAGCGGTCACTGTCAGTGCGGCGGGTGGTCAAGCCACCGTGCGGACATGGCCAGCGGGTGACCCAACCTACACGTCGGCGCGCATCCTGGATTCGAGCATGGAGGCCACGGTCGCGGATCTTGATGGAGGCACGACGCCTGCAAAGTGGGTGAGCGTCGCGGGCCTCTCCTATTACGTCTGGAAAAAACTGGCGGCGGCGTCCGAGTCGATAGCGGGGGTTGCCAGATTTGCAACACTCGCGGAAGTGGTAGCGGGAGCCGCCGGATATCTCACTGTATGCCCGGCGTATTTGACGGCGGGATTTGGCGCAAACCTCAGTGCCGGTAATGGCTATATAAAACTGCCGCAGTGGATGGGTGGTTTCATGGTGCAGTGGTCCTACAGTGATGAGTCAAATTCAGCAGTGGACTATCGATATTTTCCCGTGCCGTTTACCACCGCTTTTGCTGGATGGCTGCAACTTTCTTCTGAAACCATCAATGGATTCGGAGGCAGTTACGGGACCATTCTCCAGATAGTCGATAACAATCGATACCTTTGGTCCGCCGGGGGGACTTTTGGTGGTGGTGGCAAGGGCTGGGTACTGGCATTCGGTCGCTAGGGTGAAATATGAAAAACGTTATGAGGTTTAGCTGTTCTACCGGGTGTTTCTATGATTCGCGTATCCATCAAGAGATACCGGATGACGCCCTGTCAGTGACTCAGGAAGAATTCAACGATCTGTGCGCCGGGCGTAACACTGGCCAGCAAATCCTGCTGGAAAACGGAAAGTTGACTCTGGCCGATCGTGAGCCAGTCGTACTGTCGCGAGATGAGGCCGCGGCCAAGGAGCGAGCATGGCGCGACAGCGCCTTGGCCGATATTCAGTGGTTGCGCGATCGTCACCGTGACCAACTGGAAATTGGCTCGACTGCCACGCTTGCGCCGGCGCAGTTCAAAGCGCTGTTGGTATACCTGCAGGTGCTGCGTGACTGGCCCCAGTCCGAGCAGTTCCCCCAGATCGAGCACCGGCCAGTCGCGCCGCCCTGGATCTCTGAACACATTCAATGACGCCCCGCACTGACGGGGCGTTTTCCTTTCCGATGGACCCTTGGCCTCGCTCTGCGGGGCCTTTTCGTATCTGGAGACTTACATGAGCGGATTCTTCCACGGCGTCACCGTGACCAACGTCGACACCGGCGCGCGCAACATCGCGCTGCCGTCATCCTCGATCATCGGCCTGGTCGACACTTTCACCGAAGGCCCGGGCGTCACCGCCAAGGCCAACGACCTGGTGCTGATCACCAGCGAGCGCGAAGCGGTCGCGGCATTCGGCCAGGACGCGGCGATCACCAAGGCCTGTCGCGCCATCTACAGCCGCGCCAAGGCAGTCATCGTCGCTTGCGGCGTGGCCAAGCTCGAGGATGCCGCCGAGCAGACCTCGGCGATCATCGGCAACGTGCTGGCCGACGGCAAGCGCACCGGCTTGCAGGCGCTGCTCGACGGCAAGAGCCGTTTCAACGCCCAGCCGCGCCTGCTGGTCACCCCGAAACACAGCGCCACCCAGGCGGTCGCTACCGCCCTGGTGGCTTTGGCCGACAAGCTGCGCGCCATCGCCATCATCGACGGCCCCAACACCACCGATGAAGCGGCCATCGCCTACGCCAAGAACTTCGGTGCCAAGCGCGCGTTCCTGGTCGACCCGGGCGTGCGCTACTGGGACAACGCCGAAGAGGCCACCGTCGATGCACCGGGCTCGGCCTGGGTCGCCGGCCTGTTCGCCTTCACCGACCGCGAGTACGGCTTCTGGGCGTCGCCTTCGAACAAGGAGTTCGTCGGCATCACCGGCACCACCCGCGCGGTGGAGTTCCTCGACGGTGACGACAGCTGCCGCGCCAACCTGCTGAACAACGCCAACATCGCCACCATCATCCGCGACGACGGCTTCCGCCTGTGGGGCAACCGTACCCTGTCGAGCGACCCGAAATGGGCTTTCGTCACCCGCGTGCGGACCATGGACATCGTCATGGACGCGATCCTCTACGGCCACAAGTGGGCCGTGGACCGCTCCATCACCGCCACCTACGTCAAGGACGTCACCGAGGGCCTGCAGGCCTTCATGCGCGACCTGAAGAACCAGGGCGCGATCATCAACTTCGAGGTCTATGCCGACCCGGAGCTGAACACCGCCAGCCAGCTCGAGCAGGGCAAGGTGTACTGGAACATCCGCTTCACCGATGTACCGCCTGCCGAGAACCCCAATTTCCGCGTCGAAGTCACCAACCAGTGGCTGACCGAAGTCCTCGATTCCGCCGCTTAAGGAGCGCATCCACATGGCAATGATTCCCGAAACACTGGCCAACCTGAACCTGTTCGTCGATGGCGTCAGCTTCCAGGGCGACGTGCCCAGCCTGACCCTGCCCAAGCTCACCCTGAAGATGGAGGAGCACCGCCCCGGTGGCATGGACATGCCGGTCGAGATGGACCTGGGCATGGAGAAGCAGGAGGCGGCCTTCACCACCACTGGCGTGCGCCGCGAGTCGCTGAAGTTCTTCGGCCTGGCCGATGGCACCGCCTTCAACGGCACCTTCCGCGGCGCCTTCAAGGGCCTGAAGGGCAAGATCAACCCAGTGATCGTCACCCTGCGCGGTTCGCTGAAGGAAATCGACATGGGCGACTGGAAATCCGGCGACAAGGCCGAGATCAAGCACAGCGTCGCCGTCACCTACTACAAGCTCGAAGTCGATGGCCGCCTGGTTTACGAGATCGACGCCCTGGGCATGAAGCGGGTGATCGATGGGGTCGACCAGCTGGCCGCGCAACGCGCCGCCCTTGGTCTTTAAGGAGAACGCTCGATGGCTCAAGCGAAAAAGATGCCGCAATGGCTGACGGTCGATGCCGAGCGCGTGACCGTGCGCCTGTCGCGCCCCAGCGAGGCCAATGGCGTGCAGGTCGACAGCCTGTCGCTGCGCGCCCCGACCGTGCGCGACATTCGCAATGCCCAGGCCGGCGGCGCGGGTGACGACGAGCAGCGCGAGCTGAACTTGTTCGCCTCGCTGGCCGAAGTCGGCGTAAAGGATCTCGAAGGTCTGGCCCTGAAGGACTACAGCCGGCTGCAGGCTGGCTATTTTCGCCTGGTGCAGGACGACGAGCTTTGACCCGGCCCGGCAGAAGGCCGCCGCCAGGCGGCTGGCCAGGGAGCTGCATTTTTCCGCCAGCGAAATCATGACCATGTCGTACAGCGACATGGTTTGGTGGCTGGTGGAGTGAAAGGGAGACACGGATGGCGAACAGATCTACGCAAGCGCTAGGCGCAGCCTCCGTCCCGGAGCTCGGGGGATCGTTGAGGGGGGAGCGACTCCTCACGGTACCCATGGGGGCGTTTGGGGTGACCCAGCGGCCGCCCGATGTTGGTGGTGGTAGTGCCACGCCGCCCCGGCAAGGGAAGGAGGCTGTCGAGGACAAGGCCGGACAGACCGAATCCTTGAAGGTACAGCAACAGCAGGTTGGCCTGCTTCAGCAAAACAAGGCACTTCTGGAGCGCGCCCTGAACACCCGGGCGATTCCACCGGCGCCGACACCGTTGGCCCAGGCCATGCAGACCGCGCGCGATGCCGTATCGTCGCTGGTGGCTGCTGGCGGCGGTTACCTGCTGGCGAAGGGAATCGCCCAGGCACCCGCCGCGATTGGCAAAACCTGGAACAGGAGCAGTGGTACGTCTGACAGCGAGGGCCATCCTGACGGAGCCCAGGTCAGCGCACCCGCTCGTCCGGGTACTGTGTATCTGCCTGCGTTGCTCATCGGCAGCACTGACCGCACACCAGCCATGGAAGACTACCCGCTCGGCGCGGATGCAGGCCCCGCGCCAGTGCCCAGACCCGCCGAGCCGGGGCGCTGGGCGCGGGCGCTGCTGGCTGGCAAGTCGGCTGCCGGCATGGCGGGGCTGGACGCCGGGATGAAACTTATCTTCACTGCGACCACTGCCTCCACGCCAGACCAGGTGGGCGAGGGGGTGGGGGGCGCCATAGGTGGCTTCCTTGGCGCCGTGCCGGGGGCCATGCTGGGTGGGAAGCTCAAGGCCGGGGCTCCGGTTGCCTCGCTGGCGTTCTCCTTCGTCGGCGACAAGGTCGGCGGCGCGCTGGGCAAGGCGCTGATGGCCGCTCCTGGAGACGCATCACGACAAGCATCGGCAACCAATACCGGAGGCGGGCAATCGACACCTCCCGTGAGTGCCTCCTCGCCATCGCCTGCGACCACCTTGTGGGGCACCCTGGCCGGTGCCGTGGGGATCGGTGCGGGGGCGGCGGCGTTCAGGCACCGGGGCCGGCTGAGTCGTCTGGCGCGTGGCAAACGCAGCCCGATGTTGGAAGAGCCTTATCCATTGGGCGCGGACGCCGGGCCATCGCCCACGGGCATCAATCCTGCGGCGGGACGCTGGACCAGGCTGAAGGACGCGTTCAAGGCACCGGGCAAATTGCCTTGGCTGGAGGCCGGGATGAAGGCGGGCTACACCTACGCCACCGCCAAGACGCCCGAGGAGAAGGGGGCCGGCTACGGTGGCGCGATAGGTGGCGCGGTAGGCACGGCGCTGGGGGGCTTGCTCCTTGGCGGCATCGTCGGACCACCCGTTGCAATGCTGATTGGCAATGCGGTCGGTGACAAGGTCGGCGGTGTGGTTGGCGGATGGATCGGCAAGACGCTCTTCGCTGCCTCCGACGGGCCCCGCGAGAAACATCGCTCGGCGATTGCTCTGCGAGACCCACGCCAGACCACCCAGGTCCCCAGGGGGGAAGTCATCGACGAGCAGGTCGGCACAAGGATGGCCAGACAGCTCTTGTCACCGACAGCCCCGTTGAGGCTGCCGGAAGCCGACCCCTCTCCGGCACAGGGCCAAGGAGCGACTGCGCAACCGGTCACCCAGCAATTCACCTTCACCGCGAACATGCCCATCACCGTGCAAGGCAGCATCGATGCGCCCAACCAGCTCGCCCAGCAACTCGAGGAAGCGGTCCGGCGGGTGATGCAGGACCTGCACAGGCAGGCCTACAACGCACAGCTGGCCGATCACCCCAATGCATTCTGAACAGGAGGAACCATGACCTATCTGGAGCAGCTGCAAGCCACGCTGCACGCCCTGGTCAAGGCGGGAGAGGCAGGGCGTCGGCGTGCCGACGCCATGCTCGATCCGCTGAACGAGGCGATCGGCCATGTGCAGGGCGCGGTCGCCGAACTGGAAGGTTTGCCGGTGGTGGGGCCGATCATCGGCGCCAAGCTGCAACGCACGCTGCGGGCCATCGCCACGGCCCAGGCTCGGGTGGCCAAAGTGATTGCCCGGTACGACCAGGCACTGGGCGTGGTGCGCCAGGTGCGTGAGCGGATCGATGTGTTCGCCGGCCACGTGGCCAAGGCCGGGGCGGCGATTCGCCGGGTGGCGGGGGAGGTGCGTTCGACGGTGAATGGCGTGTTGTCCACGCTGGGCTTCGCGCCTCAGACGACACCCGCCGCCGAAGCGATCAAGCCGTTCCCGCATCTGCTGGTGTTGCAGCCCCTGAAGGCCGGCGCCGCGCCGTACTACTTCAATCTCGACACCGCCGCCTTCGACCAGTTGCGCCGGCAGACGCGTTTTCGCTGGGCCGGGCAGGAACGCCTGAGCCGCGCGAATGCGCAGCAGGCCATCAGCCTGGGCGAGGAGAGCATCAATATCCGTGGTGCGATCTTCCCTGGGTTCAAGGGCGGTCTCGGCCAACTGCAGACGCTGCGCAGCATCGGCCGCCAGTTGCTGCCGTTGTCGTTGACCACCGGCTACGGCGAGGTGCTCGGCACCTGGTGCCTGACCAGCATCGAAGAGGAACAGAGCATGCTGCTGGCCGGCGGCATTGCGCGCAAACAAGGTTTTTCACTGGAGTTCGTGAGCTATGGCCAGGACCTGCAAAACGTCTGAGGGCGACATGCTCGACACCCTTTGTCAGCACTACTACGGGCACCTGGGCGGCACGCTTGAGGCGGTGCTCAATGCCAACCAGGGGCTGGCTGACGAAGCGCAGCCGTTTCGTGCTGGCGTGAAGATTCAGCTGCCGGAGCTGCCGGTGACCGCGAGCGACGCCGTCCAGTTGTGGGATTGACCAGCAGCGAGATGGCACCTTTCAAATCACCACTGGAGCCTGAACCATGCAGCCCCAATTTCGCATCACCGCGGACGGCAACGACATCACCCGGTTGATCAATGACCGCCTGCTGCTGCTGCGTACCACCGACAAGCCCGGCGTCGAGTCGGACGAGTTCGAACTGCGCATCGATGCCCGCGACGGCGCCATTGCGCTGCCGGCCAGGGGCGCGCTGCTCGAGGTCCACCTGGGCTATGCCGGACAACCCTTGAGCCGCCTGGGCCGCTATAGCGTGGATGAGGTCGAGCTGTCCGGCCCGCCCGATACCCTGGTGATCCGCGGCAAGGCCAGCGACCTGCGTGGCACCGGCAAGACCATCCGCAGCGGCAGTTGGGAGAACGTGACGCTGCAACGCATCGTCGCCGAAATCGCCGCGCGCAACGGCTGGCAGGCGGTCTGCCCGCTGGCTGTGCAGGTGCCACGGGTCGATCAGTACAGCGAGTCGGATTTCAACTTCATCACCCGCCTTGCCCGCCTGCACGACTGCACCGCCAAACTGGCCAACGGGCAATTGCTGGTGATGCCGCGCCAGGGCGGACACAGCGCCAGCGGCAAATCGTTGGGCGTGGTGACCATCGCCCGTGCCGATGTCAGTCAGTGGCAGTTCAGGCTGGCGGACAAGAACACCCACAAGGCGGTCAGGGCCCGGCATCAGGACAGCGCCAGCGGTCGTCTGCAGGCTGTGGAGTTGATCAACGGCGACGCGCCCGACGGCCTGCAGCCGGTGTATACCGACCGCCATCTGTATCCCACCCGCGCCGCCGCCGAGCAGGCCGCCCGGGCGCGCCTGGCCAGCTTCAATCGCGACAGCGCCAGCGTGCGCCTGGACATGCCGGGGCGCACCGACCTGTTCGCCGAACGCAGCATCGAGACCCGCGGTTTTCTCGCCGGACTGGACGGGACGTACCTGATCGAGTCGGTGGAGCAGGTATTCACCGCCAGTGGCTGGCGTACCACCGTGCAGTGCAACGGCGGGCGCCAGGGCAAGGCCCGGGCCAAGGGCGCGGCGCCGCAGCGCAGCGGGGCATTCAAGGCCTGACGGCCATGGAGAGGGTTTCCCGGTGCCTGCGGGTCAATGCAGTTCCTATAGTCGTCGTCAAATCGACGGGCCCGACCAGGGAGGGCGGCACATGCGTGACTTACCCCTGTCGGAGGTGACCTTCGAACCGTCAGGACCAGCACATGTTCATCGATCTACGCTGTGGCCAGTGCAACAAGCTGCTGGCACGCATCACCCCCGTTTCCGAGCTCCAGATCAAGTGCGGCCGCTGCCGCACCTTGAATCATGTGAAAGCCACGCGCTTCGAGCCATCGCCCATGAGCGAACCCGTGGCGGCGATCGCCGCCGTTCGATCAGACCGCAATGGAGAACCCATCGATGCCGCTCACTGAACAGCAGCTTCGCCAGATCTACCCGCTCGCCGGCCAGCGCGCCGCGACCTTTCTTCCCGCTCTCAACAGTGCCATGGCCAATTGGGAAATCGACCACCCCAAGCGCATCGCAGCCTTCCTGGCCCAGGTCGGCCACGAGTCCGGCCAGTTGCGTTACGTCAAGGAGCTGGGCAACGACCGCTACCTGGCCCGCTACGACACTGGCAGCCTGGCGCTGCGCCTGGGCAACACGCCCGAGGCCGATGGCGATGGCCAGCGCTATTGTGGGCGCGGGCTGATCCAGGTGACCGGACGCAACAATTACCAGGCTTGCAGTCGCGCACTGTTCGGTGACGAGCGCCTGCTGGCGCAGCCGCAGATCCTCGAGCAACCGCGCTGGGCCTGCGAGTCGGCGGCCTGGTTCTGGCATTCGCGCGGGCTCAATGCGCTGGCCGATCAGGGCGAATTCAACCGAATCACCCGGCATATCAATGGCGGATTGAATGGCCTGTCCGATCGCCTCGAACTGTGGAGCCGGGCGCGCGAGGTGCTGTGTTGAGTCGCTTGCAGTTGGCGCTCTGCTTGCTGCTGATGACGCTCAGTGCGGCATCGGCCTGGCAGGTACAGGCCTGGCGTCATGGGCGCCAGCAGGCCCTGCAGGAGCAGGAACTGGCACAGCAGCGCCTTGACCAGGCCGAGGCGCTGCAGCGGCTGATGCTGGCCGAGCGCGAACAGCGCCTGAGCCTCGAGCGGCGCCTTAAGGACAATGAATCGAAGCATTTCCAGGAGCTCAATGATGCCCAACAGTCTCAAGCCCGTCTGCGTGATCGCCTTGCTACTGCCGATCTGCGCCTGTCGGTCCTGGTCGAGCGTGACAGCCGTTGCCCCGCAGTGCCTGCCACCACCGGCGCCGGCGGCCTGGATCATGACCCCGTACGCGCCCGACTTGACCCAGCGCATGCTCGACGAATTGTCGCCATCACCGACGACGGTGACCGCGGATTGATCGCCTTGCGCGCCTGCCAGGACTATGTGCGCGCGCTTGCACTACCTGACCGGTGATCGGGATCACGGCATAATGCCGGTCCAGACGCATTGCCGGAAGCAAGGAACGCATGATATCGACCGCGAAGGATTCGCCCTCCCGCCTGTTGCAATGGCTGATCATCGTCGTGGGGGCGCTGCCGGTGTTCCTGCTGGCTTTCTGGGTGCCGCCGTTCGCCGAGGGTGACGAGGCGATCGCCCTGAACCGGTTTCTCGATGAGCAGTTGCTAGGGCGTGTCGGGCCCTGGTCATCCGAGTTCCCGCTGATGGCCAAGGCGGTTGCCAACTACATTGCCATCGCCGCGTTGCCTGGCGCACTGGCGTTGATCCTGGCGTGGCGTCGTCACCTGCGCCCGTTCGGACAGCTGCCCGACCTGGCGCCGTATCGCTGGCTGCTGTTCCTTGCCGGTCTGCTGGCGCTCTCGGCGCTGGTCATCCACCAGCACTATTTCAGCTATACCGACTTCGCCCTGCATCGCCCCAGGTTTCGTGTGTTTGGTCGTTATCGCGCGCTGTATCCCTTTTATGCCGCGGCGGCGATGCTGGCGATCGAGCTGGTGATCCTGTGCAACTACGCAGTGTTCGTGCATTACCCGTGGCAGTGGCTGTCGCGGCGTGCCGGCGCCCGTGGCGGGTGTTAGGCTTTGTACGAAAAGTGCCTGCGCGACGATCATGCTGCGTTGAAAACAGGCTCGGAATGCTCATTGACAACCAGTCAACTCCGCTTCCTTGCCTGTTTTCGCCTTGCCTGATCGCCGCTCGGCGACTTTTCGTACAAGCCCTAGGGTATGCGCAGTCTCAACGAGGAGCCCGACATGGACCCGATCACCGTTCTCTCCCAACGCCTGGGCGAGCACCTGCGACGTTTCAACGCCCAGGTGAGCACCGCCGAGTCCTGCACGGGCGGCGGCATCGCCGAGGCCATCACCCGTGTTCCCGGCAGCTCGGCCTGGTTCGAGGCCGGCTATGTCACCTATTCCAATGCGCAGAAGACTCGCCAGCTGGGCGTTCCCGAGCCGCTGTTCGCCCAGGTCGGCGCGGTCAGCCAGGAGGTGGTCGAGGCGATGGTGCGTGGCGCCCAGGCCGCCAGCGGCGCGCGCTTCGCCGTGGCGGTGAGCGGCGTGGCCGGGCCCGACGGCGGTTCGCCGGCCAAGCCGGTGGGCACGGTCTGGCTGGCCTGGGCCGATGGCAGCCAGGTCAACAGCGAGCGGCGCCACTTCGATGGCGACCGCGAAGCGGTCCGTCGACAGACGGTAATCGCCGCGCTAGACGGCTTGTTACAGCTTGGTGCCGAGTAAATCGTCCGGCGGGGGTTTGCGGAAACGAATCCCTGTGGAATAATACTGGCTACTTATACAGTTGTTCCGGCCCCAGGGCCTAAGTCGATCACGTGAGGATTTCAATGGACGACAACAAGAAGCGCGCCTTGGCTGCGGCCCTGGGTCAAATCGAACGCCAATTCGGCAAGGGCGCAGTCATGCGCATGGGCGATCACGAGCGTCAGGCCATCCCGGCCATCTCCACCGGTTCCCTGGGCCTGGACATCGCACTGGGCATCGGCGGTCTGCCGAAGGGCCGTATCGTTGAGATCTATGGCCCGGAATCCTCGGGCAAGACCACGCTGACCCTGTCGGTCATCGCCGAAGCCCAGAAGAACGGCGCCACTTGCGCCTTCGTCGACGCCGAGCATGCCCTCGACCCCGAGTATGCCGGCAAGCTGGGTGTCAACGTCGATGATCTGCTGGTCTCGCAGCCGGACACTGGCGAGCAGGCCCTGGAGATCACCGACATGCTGGTGCGCTCCAACGCCGTCGACGTGATCATCGTCGACTCCGTGGCAGCCCTGGTGCCCAAGGCCGAGATCGAAGGCGAGATGGGCGACATGCACGTTGGCCTGCAAGCCCGCCTGATGTCCCAGGCCCTGCGCAAGATCACCGGCAACATCAAGAACGCCAACTGCCTGGTCATCTTCATCAACCAGATCCGCATGAAGATCGGCGTGATGTTCGGCAGCCCGGAAACCACTACCGGCGGTAACGCCCTGAAGTTCTACGCCTCGGTGCGCCTGGACATCCGTCGTACCGGCGCGGTCAAGGAAGGCGACGAAGTGGTCGGCAGCGAAACCCGCGTCAAGATCGTCAAGAACAAGGTCTCGCCACCGTTCCGTCAGGCCGAGTTCCAGATTCTCTACGGCAAGGGCATCTACCGCAACGGCGAGATCATCGACCTGGGCGTTTCTCAAGGCCTGGTGGAGAAATCCGGGGCCTGGTACAGCTACCAGGGCAACAAGATCGGTCAGGGCAAGGCCAACGCCGCCAAGTACCTGCACGAGAATCCAGCCATTGGCGCCGAGATCGAGAAGCAGATTCGCGACAAGCTGCTCACCGCAGGTGCCGTGGCCGCTGCTGGCAAGGCCGCTGCCGTTGAAGCCGATGCCGACGACATGGCCGACGCCGACGCCGGTTATTGATCGGCTCCATGTCCGTCGTACTCGACACTCCCGTCGCCGTTCGGCGGACAGCCATGGACCTGCTCGCCCGCCGCGAGCACGGTCGTGTCGAGCTGACGCGCAAGCTGCGTCAGCGCGGTGCTCCGGATGAGCTGATCGAGCCCGCGCTCGATCGGCTTGCCGAAGAAGGGCTGCTCAGTGAGGCCCGTTACCTCGAAAGTTTCATCCGCTACCGTTCCGGTGCTGGTTACGGCCCGGCGCGAATTCGCGAGGAGCTGGGGCAGCGTGGACTTGCCCGTGGTGATATCGACCAGGCCCTGCGTGAAAGCGAGGTCGACTGGGCCGCGCAGCTGCGCGATGTCTGGCAGCGCAAGTTCGCCGGACAACGCCCTCATGATCCACGCAGCCGTGCGCAGCAGACACGCTTTCTGGCCTACCGTGGTTTTTCCATGGAGATGATCGGCCGGCTGCTCAGTGGTCGCGACCTCGACGACTACTGAAGCCTTGAATGAT
Source organism: Pseudomonas sp. microsymbiont 2 (assembly GCF_054788395.1). Classification (NCBI taxonomy): domain Bacteria; kingdom Pseudomonadati; phylum Pseudomonadota; class Gammaproteobacteria; order Pseudomonadales; family Pseudomonadaceae; genus Pseudomonas; species Pseudomonas sp. microsymbiont 2. The sequence goes on along the minus strand of NZ_CM139112.1, from coordinate 4,436,540 downwards.
GCCCTGCATGGTCGCCTTGAAAGAGGCGGTCATGCAGGGCATTTTTCGTTCAGCTGACTTTCAAGGCTTCCCGTGCCCGCTGGGTGGTATGCATCGGCTGGGGTTTGGCCCAGTTCTCCGGCAGGTTGATGAAATCCACCAGCTCGCGCAGACGCCCCTGGTCGCGACCGTTGAAGGCGAAGGTCAAGCGTGTCAGGTGGCTGAAGTTACCTTCCTCGTGCTCGGCACCGCTGTCCGGTTGCTGGTGGAACCTGCCGCTCAGGCGCAAGTCGGCGAAGCCTTCCTCCACATCATGCAGCGCCGCGTCGCTGAGTGGGTGATGCATGCGGATCACGAACTGGTTCTTCAGCCAGCGGCTGGAGTGGTAGTTGCTGTAGAACTGGTTGATTTCCTCCACCGCCTCATCGGCACTATGTACCAGGCGCACCAGCTTGAGGTCGCTGGGCAGGATGTAGCGGTTTTCCTCGAGCTGGCGGCTGATGAAACTCAGCGCGTCGCGCCAGAAGCTGCCGCCGGGCGAGTCCAGCAGTACCACTGGCACCAGCGGGCTCTTGCCTGTCTGGATCAAGGTCAGCACTTCCAGCGCCTCGTCGAGGGTGCCGAAGCCCCCTGGACACAGCACCAGCGCATCGGCCTCCTTGACGAAGAACAGCTTGCGGATGAAGAAGAAATGGAACGGCAGCAGCTTGTCGGTGCCGTCGACCGTGGCGTTGGCGTGCTGCTCGAACGGCAGGGTGATGTTGAAGCCCAGGCTGTGCTCGGTGCCGGCGCCTTCATGGGCCGCGGCCATGATGCCGCCGCCGGCGCCAGTGATCACCATCAGGTCCGAGCGCGCCAGGGTCACCCCCAGCTCTCGCGCCAGGGCATACATGGGATGTTCCACGGGGGTGCGTGCCGAGCCGAACACCGTGACCTTGCGTCGCCCCTTGTAGCGCTCGAGCGTGCGGAACGCGTGGTCGAGCTCGCGCAAGGCCTGCAGGGTGATCTTGGCGTTCCAGCGGTTGCGATCGTCATGGGCCATGCGCAGGACGGTCAGCATCATGTCGCGGTACAGCGGCAGGTTGGGGCTGTTGGGCGCGACCAGTTGCAGTTGTTCGTCGATCTTGCTCAAGTCGATGCCGCTGTCGCGGAAGTGGTTGAACAACAGCTCGTTCGGTTGATAAGGCATTCAACGTCTCCTTCTGCAGCAAAACCTCTGACCGGGCCGATGGTGTGTCCCGGCCGCGACACTGCGTGTGTCGCTGGCTGCTGTAGCCTGAGTGTGATCCTCAAGCGTTGCAGTAGGCCTTCAAGGCCATGATGCAGTGGCAATTCCATCTTGTTGTCGTTGTGCTGGGTACTCGCTTTCAATCTAGACGCTGGCACGCGTTCACGCCGCTTTCGGCAATAGAGAGAGCCGCTGGTCGGATCGGATCCAAGCGGTTCGGCGCTTTGGTTTACTGGGAGGGCACAGGCGCACGATGCACGGAGGTGGCGGTATGCATCGGCTGGTGATCGAGGTGGATGGGCAACTCTTGCAGTTGCTGGAGCGGTCAGCGTTGGAGCATCGCTTGAGCCTGGAGGGTGAATGCCTGCGGCGCCTGGAGGGCGACGAGCGGCATTCGCGTTATCTGCAGGCCTTGCTGGCGGAGTTGCGCGCCGATGAAGAGCAGCGGCGCGCCAGTGACAGCGATCGGGTGGCCTGAATCACTTCTTCTTGTTGCCTGCCATGCAACTGGCGGCGTCGAACGCCTGGTCCATGACCGGTTGGTTGGTCTTGTACACGCTGAAGCGGTAGACCATCACCGCACCCTTGGACATCAACTGGCGGTAACCATTGTTGCGGCACACGCTGTCGCCCAGTTGGCTGCGCACCTGGGCGGGATTGGCCTGCATGCGCTCGGCATGCTCCTGACGCACGCTCAGGTGATTGATCAGGGCCTTGCCTTCTACGGTGTAGCCCTGGTCGAGAATGTCTTCGTTGATGGCCCGCGGGGTGCCGACGCTGCTTTCCTTGGCGACCTTCTGCAGCGTCTGGGTGAGCTCGTACTCCTGCTTGGACGCAGCCTGGGCGGCCAGGGGCAGGGCGAGCAGCAGGCTCAGGGTCGGGGCAATAAGACGCAGCATGGATCTCTCCTGGTTCGATGACTGGCGCTTTGACCTGCGCCGGCGGGCGGCGTTCCATGAAACCCTTGGGGTTTCCGGCCGCTGGAAGAGGCGATTATAAAGGAGCGCAAGGCAGCGCTGCACGGCAAATGACGCCCGCTCTGGTAGACTGGCGCTCTGTCACTCAGCGAGTCGTCCCTGTGTTTGTCCCATCCCTTTGCCTGGGCCTGCGGCCATGAGCCACGCGGTAGCACGCCTGCGCGCCGAACGCCTGGCCCGTAGCATCAAGCCCTTCATCGCCCGTGGCTCGCGTGCCGAACGCTGCCCGGATTGCCGGGTGATCGCCACCCATTGCCTGTGTGCCTGGAAGCCCCGCGTGCAGGCCGAGTCCGGGGTGTGTCTGTTGATGCACGACACCGAGCCGTTGAAGCCGACCAATACCGGCTGGCTGATCGCCGACCTGATCGAGCACACGTCGGCCTTCGGCTGGTTGCGCACTTCGGTGGACGAGCAGTTGCTGGCGTTGCTCGACGACCCGCAGTGGCAGCCCTACATCGTCTTTCCCGGCGAATTCGTCGCCCAGGAGCGAGTGGTCGGCGAAGTCGCGCGCGAACCCGGCAAGCGTCCGCTGTTCATCCTGCTCGACGCCACCTGGACGGAAGCGCGCAAGATGTTCCGCAAGAGTCCGTACCTGGACAAGTTCCCCGTGCTGAGCCTGCAGGCCGAGCAAATGTCGCGCTACCGTCTGCGCCGTTCCAAGCGCGACGACCACTTCTGCACCGCGGAAGTGGCCGCCATGTGCCTGGACCTGGCGGGGGACACCCAGGCTTCGCAGGCGCTCGACGCCTACCTCGACCTGTTCAGCCTGCACTACCTCAGCGGCAAGCGCCGCCTGCCACTGGACGAGCAGGATGAGGTCCACCAGCGTTTGCATACCTTCCTATAGTCCAAGGGGCAGGCGCGAAGGATTGGTTCATACTGTCGGGGCTGGCAGCCAGGGTGGGCGGGACGACCGGGCAATTGGCTTGACCACCCGGGACCTGCTCGGCATCCTTGGCGCCGCTTCGGGCACGACGAAGTTGCCGTTATCCCGGACTTTGCCGTGCCATCCCGGCCGGCGGCCCCGCCGTTCGCGCCATGAGTTGCCCGCCAGGCGCTTTCCGTACCCCTTGCGCCTGGCACAGAACAGGATCCATAGATCGATGGCCACATACGAAATCCTGATTGCCGATGACCACCCCTTGTTTCGCAGCGCGATGCGCCAGGCCGTCACGCTCGGCCTGGGCCCTGACGTGCGTCTGGTGGAGGTGGCGAGCATCGCCGAACTGGAAACCCGCCTGAGCGAAAAAGCTGACTGGGACCTGGTCCTGCTGGACCTGAACATGCCCGGCGCCTACGGCTTCTCGGGGCTGGTGCTGCTGCGCGGACAATACCCGCAGATCCCGGTGGTGATGGTTTCGGCCCAGGAAGAGGCGGCGGTCGTGGTCAAGTCCCGCGAGTTTGGCGCCAGCGGTTTCATTCCCAAGTCGAGCAACCTGGAGGTCATCCAGGATGCCGTGCAGAAGGTGCTCGACGGCGATGTCTGGTGGCCGCCGCAAGCCTTCGACAAGGTCGATGTCTCGGCCGAAGCCAAGGCCGCCAGCGAGGGGCTGGCCAGTCTCACGCCGCAGCAGTTCCGCGTGCTGACCATGGTCTGCGAGGGCCTGCTGAACAAGCAGATCGCCTACGAGCTGAATGTGTCCGAGGCGACCATCAAGGCCCACGTGACGGCGATCTTCCGCAAGCTGGGCGTGCGTACGCGGACCCAGGCGGCGCTGCTGCTGCAACAACTTGAATCGGTTTCGGCCAGCTAAGTAGCCGAGCGTTCACGCTTTTTTGACCCGTGCTGGATTAGCCTTCCGGCCTTTCAACGGTGAAGTGACACCCATGTCGCCATTCAAGGGCCAGACCGGCCTCAAACGCATCTTCAACGCCGCCGGCTATTCGCTCGACGGTCTGCGCGCCGCCTTCAAGGGCGAGGCCGCCTTCCGCCAACTGGTGCTGCTCAACGTGCTGCTGATCCCGACGGCCTTCTGGCTGCCGGTCAGCCGTGTCGAGCGGGCCATGCTGATCGCCGTGTGCCTGCTCGGTCTGATCGTCGAGCTGCTCAATTCGGCGGTCGAGGCGGCGATCGACCGTATTTCCCTCGATCGCCACCCGCTGTCGAAGAACGCCAAGGACATGGGCAGCGCCGCGCAACTGGTGGCGATGACCATGGTCGCGGTGGTCTGGGGCGTGATCCTGCTCGGCTAGGCGATCGGCGGCAGGACGATCTCGTCACTGCGTTGCACGCCGGCGGTGAAGCTGCGGCACAGCTCGAGAAACTCGCGCATGGCGGAGGTCTGGTACTTCTGCTTGTGCCAGATGAAGTAGAACTGCCGCGACAGGTCCAGGGCCGGGGTTTCCACCGCGACCAGGCTGCCGCGGCGGAAGGCGTCGCGCAGGGCCAGGCGCGATATGCAGCCGATGCCCAGGCCCGACTCCACGGCGCGCTTGATCGCTTCGGTGTGCTCCAGCTCCAGGCGTATGTTCAGGTTGGCGCGGTGATGACGCATGGCCTGATCGAAGGTCAGGCGTGTGCCCGAGCCCTGTTCGCGCAGGATCCAGGCCTCATGGGAAAGCTGCTCGATATCGGCGTGGCCGACCTTGGCCAGCGGATGCTGCGGTGCGCAGAACACCACCAGCTCGTCTTCCACCCAGGGTTGCACCTCGAGGTCGGGATGGTTGCAGTCACCTTCGATTAGACCCAGGTCAATTTCGTAGTGGGCCACTTGCTGCACGATATGCGCAGTGTTCTGTACATGCAGTTTCACCTGGCTCTCCGGGTGGACCTGCATGAAACTGCCGATCAGCAGCGTGGCGAGATAGTTGCCGATGGTCAGGGTGGCGCCGACCGCCAGCGAGCCGAACCCCGACTTGCCGTTGAGCAGGTCCTCGATTTCCTTGGCCTGGTCGAGCAGGGCGACCGCCTGGGGCAGCAATTGATGGCCCAGGGCATTCAGGCTCAGGCGTTTGCCTGCGCGGTCGAAGAGCTGGCAGCTGGACTGGCGTTCCAGTTCGGTGATCGACGTGCTTGCGGCCGATTGTGACAAGGCCAGCACGCCAGCAGCCCGGGACACGCTCTGGTGCTGGGCGACGGCGACGAAGACCTGGAGCTGACGAAGTGTGAATCGCATATCTATATAACCGATAACACATATCTTGATAATTCAGTTAACAGATATTGTCGCTGCCCCTAAACTATCGCGCAACTGCGCGTCCTGCGCGCGCCGCGTTTTCCTTCAGGAGCCCCATCGATGAGCAACATGAACCACGAACGTGTCCTCAGTGTGCACCACTGGAACGACACCCTGTTCAGCTTCAAGTGCACCCGCGACCCGGGCCTGCGCTTCGAGAACGGTCAGTTCGTGATGATCGGCCTGCAGCAGGACAGTGGCCGCCCGCTCATGCGCGCCTACTCCATCGCTTCGCCGAACTGGGAAGAGCATCTGGAGTTCTTCAGCATCAAGGTGCCGGACGGTCCGCTGACCTCCCAGCTGCAGCACCTGAAGGAAGGCGACGAGATCATCATCAGCAAGAAACCGACCGGCACCCTGGTGCTCGACGACCTGAACCCGGGCAAGCACCTGTACCTGCTGAGCACCGGCACCGGCCTGGCCCCGTTCATGAGCGTGATCCAGGACCCCGAGACCTACGAGCGTTTCGAAAAGGTGATCCTGGTCCATGGCGTGCGTTACGTGAACGAAGTGGCCTACCGCGAGTTCATCACCGAGCACCTGCCGCAGAACGAGTTCTTCGGCGAGTCGGTGCGTGACAAGCTGATCTACTACCCGACCGTGACGCGCGAGCCGTTCGAAAACCAGGGTCGTCTGACCGACCTGATGCGCAGCGGCAAGCTGTTCACTGATATCGGCCTGCCACCGATCAATCCGCAGGACGATCGTGCGATGATCTGCGGCAGCCCGAGCATGCTCGACGAGACCAGCGAAGTGCTGGACAGCTTCGGCCTGAAGATTTCCCCGCGCATGCGCGAGCCGGGCGACTACCTGATCGAGCGTGCCTTCGTCGAGAAGTGAGGCGAGCGGCAGGAATGAAAAAAACGCAGGCTTGGCCTGCGTTTTTTTATGTCTGCGATATTGGTGGGGGGCGATGCTGGGCCTTTCGCGGGTAAACCCGCTCCTACAGGGACCAGTGAAGATCCTGTGGGAGCGGGCTTGCCCGCGAAGAGGCCGGACCTGAAAACGGATGGTTTCAGCGTTCGCGCACCACTTCCAGCACCCGAATCGCATCCGGTTGCGGGTAGTGCCACCTGACCTGCACATCCCAGAACCTTACGCCGTACACCCGCTCCGGCGGTGGTATCTGGTAGGCCGGGCGCGGATCCTGCGCCAGGCATTGCTCGATCAGCTCGACCAGTGCTTCGCCCAGGCGCGATGCGTGCTCGCGCGCCTGGGACAGGGCCGCGTCGCTCCACTGCACCGCAATGGGCGCCGGCGCGCCGTCGGCCATGCGATTGGTCGCTTCGGCGAGGCTGTCGGCATAAGGCACGTAGGGCTTGATGTCCAGCACCGGTGTGCCGTCCAGCAGGTCGATGCCCGAGAGCAGCAGGCGCCCTGGCTCGACACCCTCCAGGCGTACCACCGACTGGCCGATGCCGTTGGGCCGGTGGGTGGCCCGAGTGGCAAACACCCCCATGCTCTTGTTGCCGCCCAGGCGCGGTGGGCGAACCTTCAGGCGTGGCTTGTCCTCCAGGGCCTCATGGAAGAGAAACAGCAGCCAGACGTGGCTGACCTGCTCCAACCCCTGCACCGCGTCGCCTTGGTCGAACGGCGGCAGCAGTTCCAGCACGCCACGCGCCGCTGGCGCCAGCTGTGGCTGGCGCGGAATGGCGAACTTCTCCTTGAAGCAGGAGCGCACGATGCCGACCGGCGAGACCGTATGCTGCATCGCCGCTCAGCCGCGCACGCGAAGGGTGAGGCCCTTGAGGAAGTTGCGCAGCAACTGATCGCCACAGGGACGGTAGTTGTCGTGGCCGACCTTGCGGAACAGCGCGCTCAGTTCGGGCTTGGACACCGGGAAATTGACCGATTTCAGCACGGCGTGCAGGTCGTCTTCCTTCAACTCGAACGCCACGCGCAGTTTCTTGAGCACGGTGTTGTTGGTCACCGGCACTTCGATCGGCTGCGCCGGGCGGCTGTCGTCGCGGCCGCGACGATGGATCACCAGGCCATCGAGAAAATGCGCCATGACGTTCTCGGGGCAGCGCACGAAGCCAGGTTCCTCTTCCTTCTTCACGTAGCCGGCGACGGCCTCGGCGGTCACCTGCAGGCCGGACAGCCCGATGATCTCGGCCATCTTCTGGTCGTTGACCTTGAGCATGTAGCGCAGGCTGCGCAGTACATCGTTGTGGTTCATTGCGGCGAATCCTGTTCAAGTGCCGCGCCATCGTGGCGCGGCGGTGATGCTAGAAACGTTCGGTGGCGGCCAGATAGCGCCATTGACCCACGGGCAGCTTGCCCATGGATACTCCGCCCAGGCGGATGCGGCGCATGCCCAGTACCTTGAGGCCGGCGGTCTCGCACAGTTGCTCGATGACGCCCGCCTGAGGGTTCTTCAGGACGATGCGCAGGTGCTGTTCGTTCTGCCAGCTGGCCTTGGCGCGCGGCAGTTCCACGCCCTTGCGCTCGACCCCGCGCGCCAGGCGCTCCAGCGACCCCGGCTTGGCTTCGCCGCTGACCTGGACGATGTATTCCTGCTCCATGCGGCGCAGGTCGGCGTCGAGCTTGCGGGTTACCCGCCAGTCCTGGGTGAACAGTTGCAGGCCGCTGGCGCCGGGCAACAGCGGGGCGACGCAGGCCTGCCGGGCGAAATGCCCGTGCAGCGGGCGCACCGTGTCACGCTGGGCGTCGCTGAGGCTGGCCATGGTCATGCCCGCCTGAGCGCTTGCCAGGTCCTGGCCGGCGAGCTGGTTGAGCAGCAAGGTGACCGGCTCGAGTGCTTCGGCGCGGGCACCGGGCAGCAATTCGACCCGTTGCTCCATGACCTTGAATTGCGGCTGCTCGACCACCGCGCCGTCGACTGTGACCCAGCCTCCCTCGATGTACAGCTCAGCCTCTCGGCGGGAGCAGCCAAGCTGTTCGATCAGGCGTTTGGACAGGCGGATGGGTTCGGACATGGACAATGGATTCACGCGGCGGGAAAAGCCGCCATTGTACCTGCCTGGGCAGGGTTGCGGCTGCAAATCGCTGTCATTTGCGCCATTTCGGGGCAGACCAGGAGGTTGGATGCGCCAGCTTCATATGTAGAAGGGGATAGGGCTGGCCCAGGCCGTCGGTTTCCGAGCGGCCGACCACCTCGAAGCCCTCATGCAGATAGAAGCCCAGCGCCTGGGGATTCTGCTCGTTGACGTCCAGTCGTTCGGCATTGAGCTCAGCCACGGCGTGGCGCAGCAGGCGTTGCCCGACACCTTGGCCACGGCACTCGGGGTCGACGAACAGCAGATCGACGCGACCATTGGCCACACCTGCAAAGCCGAGGATGCGCCGCTTCCTGTCCATGCAGCAAACCAGCATCACCGCGTCCAGGTACTTGCGCAGCACGTGGTCGCGCAGCAGCAGCAGGTAGCCCTCGGGCAGGAAGTCGTGGGTGGCGCGCACCGAGGCTTCCCAGATCCGCACCAGTTCCGGGTAGTCGGCGTAACGCGGGGTGTGCAATGTCAGCGCTGCCTTCATCCTGATCGGCTCCTGTGCATCGAATGGCCTCTGCACAACCATAGATGCAAAAAAATACCCCGCCAGTGGCGGGGTATCGTGCGCTGCGTGGCGACTCAGATGGGCTCGGCCCACATGTCGTACTCATCGGCATCGACGATGCGGCAACGCACCTTGTCGCCCGGCTTGAAGCCGTGGTCGCCATCGATGAACACGCTGCCGTCGATTTCCGGAGCGTCGAAGAAGCTGCGGCCCACCGAGCCTTGCTCCTCGACTTCGTCGATCAACACTTCGATCTCCTTGCCGATGCGCTGTTGCAGGCGTGCGGCGCTGATGGCCTGCTGATGGGCCATGAAGCGATCCCAGCGATCCTGCTTGATGTCGTCCGGCACCTCTTCCAGGCCCAGGTCATTGGCCGGGGCGCCTTCGACCGGCGAATACTGGAAGCAGCCGACGCGGTCGAGCTGGGCTTCGGTCAGCCAGTCGAGCAGGTACTGGAAGTCTTCCTCGGTCTCGCCGGGGAAGCCGACGATGAAGGTCGAACGGATCACCAGCTCCGGGCACTGCTCGCGCCAGTTCTTGATGCGCGCCAGGGTGCGGTCTTCGAAGGCCGGGCGCTTCATCGACTTGAGCACCTTGGGGCTGGCGTGCTGGAACGGGATGTCCAGGTACGGCAGGATCTTGCCGGCGGCCATCAGCGGGATCACGTCATCGACGTTCGGGTATGGGTACACGTAGTGCAGGCGCACCCAGGCGCCCAGGCTGCTCAGGGCCTCGCACAGCTCGAGCATGCGGGTCTTGACCGGGCGGCCGTTCCAGAAGTCGGTCTTGTACTTGACGTCGACGCCGTAGGCGCTGGTGTCCTGGGAGATCACCAGGATCTCCTTGACGCCGGCCTTGACCAGGCGCTCGGCCTCGCTCAGCACTTCACCGACCGGACGGCTGACCAGCTTGCCGCGCATCGACGGGATGATGCAGAAGCTGCAGCTGTGGTTGCAGCCTTCGGAAATCTTCAGGTAGGCGTAGTGGCGCGGGGTCAGCTTGACGCCTTGCGGTGGCACCAGGTCGATCAGCGGGTTGTGATCCTGGCGTGGCGGCACCACCTCGTGCACGGCGTTGACCACCTGCTCGTACTGCTGCGGGCCGGTGACCGACAGCACGCTCGGGTGCACGTCGCGGATGTTGCCTTCCTCGACACCCATGCAACCGGTGACGATGACCTTGCCGTTTTCCTTGATCGCCTCGCCGATCACCTCCAGCGACTCGGCCTTGGCGCTGTCGATGAAGCCGCAGGTGTTGACCACCACCACGTCGGCGTCCTCGTAGGTGGGCACGACTTCATAGCCCTCCATGCGCAGCTGGGTCAGGATGCGCTCGGAATCGACCAGGGCCTTGGGGCAACCCAGGGAAACGAAGCCGACCTTTGGGGTGGCGGGAGTGGTGGACATGGCTAACCTCGGTATTGAATACAGGTCGCCCGACCGGTGACGGGGGCGATCCTGGTGGGCGCTTTCGGCGCCTCTGATCAAAAAGTGCGCAATTCTAGCGAGCGCAAGGACGCTTGACCAGCAGAAATACGACGAACGCTGCGCTATGCTGCGCGCCGTTGCGCCGGGGCATCCGGGATGGCCCGGCGCGGGTGGGAATTCAACCGGTCTAGATGACCGTCTGCGGGGAGAGGGCGATGGTTCAGGCAAGCAGTCACGCCGAAGGCGGGCAGGGCGTGGCACGGCCGTTGGGCCTGCTGGTGGCGGCTGTTGGGGTGGTCTATGGCGATATCGGCACCAGCCCGCTGTACACCCTCAAGGAGGTCTTTACCGGCGGCTATGGCGTGCAGGTCAACCACGATGGCGTGCTCGGCATCCTGTCGTTGATCCTCTGGTCGCTGCTGTGGGTGGTGTCGTTCAAGTATGTGATGTTCATCCTGCGCGCCGACAACCAGGGCGAGGGCGGAACCATGGCCCTGACCGCACTGGCGCGGCGGGCCACGGCGCAGTACCCGCGGTTGCGCATGCTGATGGTCGGCTGCGGCTTGGTCGGCGCCTCGCTGTTCTACGGTGACAGCATGATCACCCCGGCGGTGTCGGTGCTGTCGGCGGTGGAGGGCATGGGCCTGGCGTTCGAGGGCATCGACCATTGGGTAGTGCCAATTTCGCTGGTGGTGCTGGTGGCGCTGTTCCTGGTGCAGAAGCACGGCACGGAGAAGATCGGCAAGGCGTTCGGTCCGATCATGGTCGCCTGGTTCCTGGCCCTGGCGGCGCTCGGGGTACATGGCATTTCGCAGAGCCCGGAGGTGCTCAAGGCCTTCAACCCGGGGTGGGCGCTGAATTTCTTCATCGTTCATCCGGGCATGGGCGTGGCTATTCTCGGTGCCGTGGTGCTGGCGCTGACCGGTGCCGAGGCCCTGTACGCCGACATGGGCCACTTCGGTCGCAAGCCCATCGCCCGCGCCTGGTTCGCCCTGGTGCTACCGGCGCTGGTGCTCAACTACTTTGGCCAGGGTGCGATGCTGCTGCAGAACCCGGAGGCGGCGCGCAACCCGTTCTACCTGCTGGCGCCGTCCTGGGCGCTGCTGCCGCTGGTCGGCCTGGCCACCATGGCCACGGTGATCGCTTCGCAGGCGGTGATCTCGGGTGCCTTCTCCCTGACCCGCCAGGCCATCCAGCTGGGCTACGTGCCGCGCATGCAGATTCAGCACACCTCCAGCGACGAGCAGGGACAGATCTACATCGGCGCGGTCAACTGGACGCTGATGGTCGGCGTGGTGCTGCTGGTGATCGGCTTCGAGTCGTCCGGCGCCCTGGCCGCGGCCTACGGCGTGGCGGTGACCGGCACCATGCTGATGACCACCATCCTGGTCTCGGCGGTCATGCTGCTGCTGTGGAAGTGGCCACCGGTGCTGGCGGTGCCGCTGCTGGTGGGCTTCCTGTTCGTCGATGGGCTGTTCTTCGCCGCCAACGTGCCGAAGATCGCCCAGGGTGGCGCCTTCCCGGTGCTGGCGGGGATCGTGTTGTTCGTGCTGATGAGTACCTGGAAGCGCGGCAAGCAGATCCTGGTCGATCGCATCGACGAGGGCGCGCTGCCGCTGCCGGTGTTCATCGGCAGCATCCGCGTGCAGCCGCCGCACCGGGTCGAAGGCACCGCCGTATTCCTGACGGCGCGTCCCGATGCGGTGCCCCATGCGCTGCTGCACAACATGCTGCATAACCAGGTGCTGCACAGCCAGGTCGTGTTGTTGACGGTGGTCAGCGAGGATCGGCCACGGGTGCCCGAGGCCGAGCGTTTCGAGGTGGAAGCGTATGGCGACGGGTTCTTCCGGGTGCTGCTGCACTTTGGCTTCATGGATGAGCCGGACGTACCGGCGGCGCTGAAGCTGTGCCATCTGGACGGCCTGGACTTCAGCCCCATGCGCACCACCTACTTCCTCAGTCGGGAGACGGTGATTGCTTCGCGCCTGGAAGGGATGTCGCGCTGGCGGGGGAATCTGTTCGCGTTCCTGCTGAAGAACGCCAACGGCAACCTGCGGTTCTTCAACCTGCCGCTCAATCGGGCGATCGAGTTGGGGACGCAGGTCGAGATCTGAGGGCGAAAGCATCGCGGGGCAAGCCCGCTCCCACAAGGCCTATGTAATCCTCGTGGGAGCGGGCTTGCCCCGCGATGGGCCGCACAGTGATCGGTTTACATCATTTCTCAGCGACGTTGGCCTTTCCCTGGCGGGTCTCGATCTCGCCGATCAGGCGCTTGGCCAGGGCCGGGTAGTTCTCGTCGAAGTGATGCCCGCCGGGCAGCTTCATGCGCTCGCCCACGGCCGTCTTGTCGGTGCAGCCGCTTTCGTCGGTCTCTTCCACACCGTAGATGCACACCACCTTCGCTGCCGGCAGTCTGGCCATCTCAGGCCCGGTCGGCGCCTCTTGGCCTTCCTTGCCCAGCCAGCCCTCCACCTCGATCTCGAAGCTGCCGCTGCGGGCGAAGGCCAGCAGGATCACCGCGTCGATACGTTTCTGGTCTTCGGCGGGCAGGCGGTTGTAGATGGCGGGCAGCACGTCGGCGCCGAACGAGTAGCCGGTCAGCACGAAGCGCTTGGTGCCCCATTTCTGACGATAGTGCTGCATCAGCTCGGACAGGTCGGCGGCGCTCTGTTCCGGGGTCTTGTGCTGCCAGTAGTAGCGCAGGGTGTCGATGCCGACCACAGGGTAGCCGAGCTTGGCCATTTCGCCGGCGACATCGCGGTCCAGGTCACGCCAGCCGCCATCGCCGGACAGGAACAGGGTCACGGTGTCGGTGGTCTGGCCGGCCGGCACTTCCACCACGGGAATGGACAGGGCGTTGCCGTCCTGGCCTACCAGGGCCTGGGTCAGCTGGGCCTTGAGCACCTGGGGCAGATGGATATCGTAGTCGGCGATGCTGGTCTCGGCGTTGGCCTGGTCGCGTACGAAGGCGGCGCTGGCGTCATCCGGGTTGTCGTTCCAGGCGACGTTCCAGTGGCCATGGGCGGCGGCCTTGGGCAAGGCGGCCTGGCAGCCCGGCTGTTCGAGGGCAAAATCCACGGAGATGGCGCGGGCCTTGTCGTCGTTCTGGGTGGCGAGCCAACGCCAGGCCTGGCTGGCGCCTGGGCCGATGCCGGCGACCAGGGTCGGTTTGTCCGCCAGCTGTGTGAAGGCCTGGTCCAGCGCCGCCTGCTGCTTGGCGCAATCGGCGGGCGGCAGGATGACCTGCACCAACTGGGCCTCGCCGGCCTGGCTCAGGTCGAGCAGCTGCTTGTCGGACAAGGCCTGGTCCTGCGGCACACCAATGGCCACCCGGGCCTTGGCATGCACGCCGGGCGTGGCGCGGGTCAGGCTGCTGCCATCGCTCAGGGTCAGATGCTCCAGGCGGGCTTCGGGGGCCGGGCGGGTCCACAGCCAGAAGGCGCTGCCACCGGCCAGCGCGGCCAGCAACAGGGGAATCATTACGTACAGCCAATAGCGTCGGATCATCAACGTTTCACCAATCCAGTCAGGCCGCCGGCGATCAGGGCGGCAGTGTCAGCCAGTGCCACCAGCGGGTCGAGCCCGGCCGGCACGGCCATGTAGCGAGGTTCCCAGCCCGGTTGGAACTTGTCCTTGAAGCGCCGCAGGCCCTGGAAGTTGTAGAGCTGCTCGCCACGCTGGAACACCATCGAGCCCAGGCGTTGGGTCAAGGGCGCGCCACGGCGCGGTTGCAGGCCGGAAAGGGGCACCATGCCCAGGCTGAAGCGGCCATAGTCGTGGCTCTTATAGTGAAGGATCAGGCCGATCATCATGAATTCCATGGTCAGCTTCGGCGCCTCGGGGTGGGCGCGCATCAGGTCGAGGCTGGCCAGTTCGTTGCTGTGGGTCTCCAGCAGGTTGGCAAACGCCACCGGTCGACCCTGGAAACGAATCAGCGCGATACGAAAGTGCTGCAGGTACTCGGGGCTGAAGCGGCCAAGGGAGAAGCCTTTTTCGCGCACGTTCTTGCCGGTGAGCCAGGCGTCGGAAATTTCCTTTAGCTCGGCCAGGGGGGCGTGACCGGGCTCGTGGATTTCCAGGGCCAGACCGTCGCGGCCGCCTCGGTTCCAGGTGTAGCGCAGGTCCTTCATCTCCTTGCCCTTGGCCTCGATGTCGAACTGGCGCAGGTCGACCCGGGCCTCTTCGCCCAGCTTGATCGCGGTCAGGCCGATGTCCATGTAGAACGGCAGGTTCTCCGCGCGCACCTGGTAGAACACCGGTCGGGCATGATGCAGGTCGCACAGGTCGCGGAACTGCCAGATCATCTCGGCACGTTCCTGGGCCGGGCCGATCGGATCGTACAGTGCCACCAGGCTGCGACCGCGACGGGCGTACATCAGGAAGGCGTTGTTATTGGGGTGGAACAGCAGCGCCTTGTCACCGGTCAGGGCCAGGCCGCCGTCGGGCTGGTCCGAGGCCAGCAGGATCTGGTTGGCGCGCTGCAGTTCTTCTTCGTTGGGCAGGTGGATCACCGGGCGGGCGGTGCGCAGCAGCCAGGTCAGGGCAACCACCACCAGCAGCACCGCGCTGCCCAGCGCTGCGCGCAGGCCACGCGGGGCGTCGGCGTCCAGGGTGAATTGCCACCACAGCTTGTGGGTGTAGGGAACGTCCTGGTAGGCGAACAGCAGCAGCCATACCGAGGCACCGACCACGCAGGCGCTAGCCGCCAGGTACACCGGCGAGAAGGGCAGCTCGAGCAGTCGGCTGGGGCGGTAGAACGAACGACGGAACAAGGCGAGCAGGGCCGCGGTGAAGCACATCAGCGTCGCTTCTTCCCAGTCGAAGCCCTTGAGCAGCGACAGCACGGCGCCCACCAGCAGCAACACGGTGGTCAGCAGCCAGGCAGCCGACAGGCGTCGACGCAGGCCCTGTGCAAGCAGCAGGCACAGCACGCCGATCAGGCTGGCGCCGAAGTGCGAGGCATCGATCAGCCGGTGGGGAATCAGAAAGCCCATGTGCTCCAGACGGCTGTCGATCTCGGGGGTGGCGCCTGAGAACAGCAGCACCACGCCAGACAGGAACACCAGGATCGCCAGTACCGGTGCCGCCAGGCCGGAGGCCGCGCGGATGGCCTGCTGGGCGACCAGCAGCCGGCGTGCCTCGTTGGCCAGCAGCAGCACGCAGGCCACCAGCAGAGGCAGCACCACGTAGATCAGGCGGTACAGCAGCAGCGCGGCGGCCAGTGGCGCTGCCCCCAGCTGGTTGGCGAACGCGGCCAGCAAGATGGCTTCGAACACGCCTACGCCGCCCGGTACGTGGCTGAGCACACCAGCCGCCAGGGCCAGCAGATAGACGAGCACGAAGGCGCCGAAGGGCGGGGCTTCAGGCAACAGCAGGTAGAGCACGGTGGCGGCCGCGGCCACATCCAGCGCGGTGATCAGCAGTTGCAGTGCGCTCAGGCGGGCGCCCGGCAGGCGCAGGGTACGACGACCGAACTGCACGAACAGGTTGTCGGCCAGCGGTTGTTCCGGCAGGCGCCGGCGGTAGAGACCAAGCACCAGGGCCGCTGCCGCGACCAATACCGCCACCGCGATCGTGCCCAGCAGTGGGGCGGGCAGGCGCAGCGCGGCTGCGGCCGCCGGCAGATCGCTCAGCGTGGCGATCGCTGCCAATGGGGGCAGCGCGCATCCCAGCGAAAGGCTGGCGAACACGGTCATTCGCGCCACCTCCACGGCCCCGAGCCCCTGGCGGGCATATAGGCGATAGCGTACCGAGCCGCCCGACAGCATCGACAGGCCGATGGCATTGCCGATGGCGAACGCGCTGAAACCGCCCAGCACCAGGGTGCGTGGCGGGAGCTTTACCGCGGCGTAGCGACTGGCCGACCATTCGTAGCCGAGCAGGATCACGAAGCCGACCACGGTGGCCAGCAGCGCGCCGAGCAATGCCTGGGTCGGCACGCTGAGCATGGCATCGTGCAGTGCGTAGATGTCCAGCTCGCTCAACAGGTGCCGGCAGGCGATCAGGCCCATGGCGAACAGCAGCAGGGTCAGGGCCAGGCCAAGTGGTTGGCGGTATTTGCTCAGGCGTTCCAGCCAGGGCAGGCGTTGTGCCGCCGCAGGCAAGGCCGTGGTCAGCGGTGCCTGGGTTTCGGGAGTGGGGGCGGTCATGGGGTGCCTCGTGCGATCAGCGCGAGGCAGGAGCGGGCTACGGCCAAGTGGAAATCCCTTTGGAAAAACGTGTCCAGATATTACTCCGGGCCGGGTGGTTTATCTGTTTCAGGATAGTTAAAGATAGTTCATCCAGCTCGGGTGGCAGCGGTTCGAAGCCCCGATGAACTGTGGGAGCTGAACAAGGCAGTTGTTCCCGCAGGCGTTGTGGCAGCTTGAGAAAGCTGTATGCGAATACCAGCGAAGCGGGCGACAGGTATTGTTGGTGATCAGGTGCAACGGAGGGGGATAAAACGGGGAGGCAGAATGCAACAAGCCCCGCGTTATCTTTCGATAAGCGGGGCCTGTCCTGACGAATATGGTTGCGGGAGCCGGATTTGAACCGACGACCTTCGGGTTATGAGCCCGACGAGCTACCAGGCTGCTCCATCCCGCGTCAGTGGTGCGCATTCTACGGATATGCACTTGGGTGTCAAGCGTTAATCTTTGATTTCTCGCGTTTTTTTTCATGAAGCAAATTTTAGACAATAAAAAAGGCCACTGTCGAAACAGTGGCCTTTTCTTGAATCTGGTTGCGGGAGCCGGATTTGAACCGACGACCTTCGGGTTATGAGCCCGACGAGCTACCAGGCTGCTCCATCCCGCGCCTGTGAGATCGAATTCTACGGAATTACTTCCGGGTGTCAAGCAATAATTCAAAAAAATCCTTTTTTGTTCAAACCCTTAGCGGCTGTAATCGTGTCGCGGCTCAGGTACGACGGGGGTTGCAGGGCGATTATCGTGCCCGGGGTGTCCCGTTGTCGGGGGCATGGAGTAGTATCTGTATGAATTTACAGTACTGGCTGTCGTCCATGTCCCTGCGCAAGATTATCCATATCGACTGTGACTGTTTTTACGCTGCCATCGAGATGCGTGACGATCCACGTCTGGTCGGGCGCCCCATGGCGGTCGGAGGACAGCCGGGCAAGCGTGGGGTGATCGCCACCTGCAACTACGAGGCCCGCGCCTATGGTGTGCGCTCGGCCATGGCGTCGGGCCATGCGCTGAAACTGTGCCCGGACCTGGAGATCGTCAAGCCACGCTTTGAGGCCTACCGCGAGGCATCTCGAGAGATTCACGGGATCTTCCGTGACTACACCGAGCTGATCGAGCCGCTGTCGCTGGACGAGGCCTACCTGGATGTCACCGACAGCCAGTGGTTTTCCGGTAGCGCCACGCGTATTGCCGAGGACATTCGCCGCCGGGTTGCCCAGCAGTTGCATATCACCGTTTCCGCGGGGGTGGCGCCGAACAAGTTCCTGGCCAAGATCGCCAGCGACTGGCGCAAGCCCAATGGCCTTTTCGTCATCACCCCGGACCAGGTGGAGGCGTTCGTCGCGGCGTTGCCAGTGGCACGCCTGCATGGGGTGGGCAAGGTCACGGCGGACAAGCTCTCGCGGCTGGGGATCGATACCTGCCTGTCATTGCGCGAGTGGTCGCGGCTGGCGCTGGTGCGCGAGTTCGGCAGTTTCGGCGAGCGGCTGTGGGGGCTGGCGCAGGGGATAGATGAGCGGGCGGTGCAAAGCGACAGTCGACGGCAGTCGGTCAGCGTCGAAAACACCTACGACCATGACCTGCCTGACCTGAACAGTTGCCTGGAAAAGCTGCCGGAGCTGTTGGCCAGCCTGAACGAGCGGATTACGCGGATGGACAGCAGCTATCGGCCCGACAAGCCCTTCGTAAAGGTCAAGTTCCATGATTTCAGCCAGACCACCCTGGAGCAGGCGGGGGCGGGTAGGGATCTGGAAAGTTATCGGCAGTTGCTCAGCCAGGCGTTTGCCCGGGGTGGCAAGCCGGTGCGGTTGCTGGGCGTTGGGGTAAGGCTGCGCGATCTGCGCGGGGCGCATGAGCAGTTGGAGTTGTTCGAAGACAAATAGAAGAGGGGCTGCAAAGCAGCCCCTCTTCTATTTACTGCACGCCCGGATCGGCTACCAGGCGCCCGGTGGCCTTGGTCAGGGTCTGCAGGAACTCCTGCTGCAGCTCCGGATCGTTGCGGGTCAGCTCGATCAGGCTCTGCTCCAGCTCGCTGGCTTCTTCTTCCAGGCCCAGTTCCGACAGGCGCTTGACCCGGTGCACCCACTGGCCGACATCATCATCCTCGAGGTCGTCGAAGATCAGCTCATGGGCCTCGAGCAGCTTGCCGCGCAGGTTGTTGCTGACCAGTAGGCTGGCATCGCCACGCACCTGGTTGTCCTCGTCGACCACCTGCAGGTGCAGGGTGCCGATATGATTGAGGTTCTGCTCGGAGAACGGGCTGTCGAGCAGGTTCAGCCGCAGCACACCGTTCTTGTCGGTGGTCAGCTCGTGGGTCATCTTGCCGGCCTTGACCTCGACCAGGCGCTCGTTCCACGGCAGGCTGATGGACTCCTCGCGCTTGCCTTTCTCGACCTCGTCGATGCCGGCCAGGTTCTGCTGCGCGCGGCCATTGGACTGCACGTTCATGAACGGGTTGACGCCGGCCAGGCCATAGCTGAGCCAGTCGTGGGTCATGCTGTCCGGCAGGTTGCCCAGCGCGAACACATTGACCACGTTGGCGCCGACACCGGCAACCACGGCCACCGTGCCCAGGGGGATCTCGTAGATTTCCCGCCAGGGTTGGTACGGGGTGTAGCGGTCGTAGCGGCGCGTCACTTCGAACTCGGTGACTTCGAAGCGCTTGAGTTCATGAATGCGCACGCGCCGTTGCGGAAGCTCCATCACCTTGGGCTCGCCGACATCGATCTGCAGACTGTGCTCGAGCAGCTTGCGCTCGACGCGCTCCTCATGGTCGCTACGCTGGGACATCTGGTTGGCGCAACCGCTGAGCAGCAGGGCGCCGCACAGTGCGGCGCCCCCCAGGGTGTAGGTACTTCGCTTGGACATGATCACTCGCGTAACGGGTTATCAGCGGCGGATGCGGGCCTGCAGGAAGGTCAGCACGTCCTCGAGCGGCAGTGCCTGGGCCTCCGATTCGGTGCGGTGCTTGTATTCCAGGTTGCCTTCGGCCAGGCCGCGGTCGCTGACGACGATGCGGTGCGGAATGCCGATCAGCTCCATGTCGGCGAACTTGATGCCGGGGCTGGTCTTCTTGTCGCGGTCGTCCAGCAGTACTTCGTAGCCTGCGGCGGTCAGTTCGGCGTACAGCTTGTCGGTCGCCTCGCGAACCACGTCGGTTTCGTAGCGCAGTGGCACCAGGGCGATCTGGAACGGCGCCAGGGCGTCGTTCCAGATGATGCCCTTGTCGTCGTGGTTCTGCTCGATGGCGGCGGCGACCACGCGGGACACGCCGATGCCGTAGCAGCCCATCGACAGTACGACAGGCTTGCCGTTCTCGCCCAGTACCTGGCACTTGAGCGCCTCGCTGTACTTGGTGCCGAGCTGGAAGATATGCCCAACCTCGATGCCGCGCTTGATCACCAGGGTGCCCTGGCCGTCCGGGCTCGGATCGCCTTCGACCACGTTGCGCAGGTCGGCGACCTGTGGAACCGGCAGGTCGCGCTCCCAGTTCACGCCGAAATAGTGCTTGTCGTCGATGTTGGCGCCGATGCCGAAGTCGCTCATCAGGGCGACCGAGCGGTCGATGACGCATTCCAGCGGCAGGTTCAGCGGGCCGAGGGAGCCTGCACCGGCACCGATGGCGGCGCGCAGTTCGGCGTCGGAAGCCATCACCAGCGGGTCGGCGACCTGCTCCAGCTTGGCGGCCTTGATTTCGTTGAGCTCGTGGTCGCCACGGATGACCAGGGCGACCAGCTTGCCTTCCTCGGCACCGTGGACGATCAGGGTCTTGACGGTCTTCTCGATCGCCAGGCCGAAGTTCTCCACCAGGTCGGCGATGGTCTTGGCGTTTGGCGTGTCGACCAGGCGCAATTCTTCGGTAGGAGCCGGGCGCACGGTTTCACGCGGGATGGCTTCGGCCTTCTCGATGTTGGCGGCGTAGTCGGAGGTATCGCTGAAGATCACGTCGTCCTCGCCGGAAGAGGCGAGCACATGGAATTCGTGCGAGTAACTGCCACCGATGGAGCCGGTATCGGCCTGCACCGGGCGGAAGTCCAGGCCCAGGCGGGTGAAGATATTGGAGTACGCCAGGTGCATGCGGTCGTAGGTTTCCTGCAGGGAAGCCTGGTCGGCATGGAAGGAGTAGGCGTCCTTCATGATGAACTCGCGGCCACGCATCAGGCCGAAGCGCGGACGGATCTCGTCACGGAACTTGGTCTGGATCTGGTACATGTTCAGCGGCAGCTGCTTGTAGCTCGACAGCTCGTTGCGGGCCAGGTCGGTGATCACTTCCTCGTGGGTCGGGCCGACGCAGAAATCGCGCTGGTGGCGATCCTTCAGGCGCAGCAGCTCAGGGCCGTACTGCTCCCAGCGACCGGATTCCTGCCACAGTTCGGCGGGCTGGATGCTCGGCATCAATACTTCGAGCGCCCCGGCGGCGTTCATTTCCTCGCGGACCACCGCCTCGACCTTGCGCATCACCCGCAGGCCCATCGGCAGCCAGGTGTACAGGCCGGAGGCCAGTTTGCGGATCATGCCGGCGCGCAGCATGAGCTGGTGGCTGATGACCACTGCATCGGCCGGGGTTTCTTTCTGGGTGGCGAGCAAGTATTGACTGGTGCGCATGGTGAGCCGTGTCGATTGCCTGAAAGTGAAATGACCCCGCATTGTACGGGGGCGAGACGAAAGCGTACAGAATGCAGCACGCGGGCGATTCTGTCAGCCAAGAAAAAGCCCGGCGTGTGCCGGGCTCGTTCATTCGCGGGGCAATGCAAGCGCAGGCTTACAGGATGCTCAGCGGGTACTCGACGATCAGGCGCAGTTCGTCCAGCGACGGGGAGCCATAGTAGACGCCGTCGGCGGAGCGGTAGGTGGCTTGACGCACGCGGAAGCTCAGGTCCTTGGCCGGGCCTTCCTGGAGCACGTACTTGATGTCGATGTCGCGTTCCCATTCCTTGCCGTTGTTGGTGCCGGCGACGTTGGCGTCGCTACCGCGGGCATAACGGGTCATGAAGGTCAGGCCTGGAATGCCGAACTCGGCGAAGTTCAGGTCGTAACGGGCCTGCCAGGATTTCTCGTCTTCGGCGTTGAAGTCGGAGCGGGCGATGGAGTTGGCCAGGAACACGGTGCCGCCGCCATCCACGCCGTAGGCGTAGTCGCCGTCGCCGGTGACCTTCTGGTAGGCGAGGGTGAAGGTGTGGGCGCCGATGTTGTAGGCGGCCGAGAGGCTGAAGGCGCGGTTGTCCAGCTTGTCGCCGTCGAAGGCCTTGACCTTGGCGGCGCCGTCGCTCTTGGTGTCATAGATGTTGAAGTCGAACACCAGGCCTTGCTTGTCGGAGATCGGCAGCGCCCAGTTGACGTTGGCGTAGTACTTGCGCCAGTAGTCCTCGACCTTCGAGTAGTACAGGCTGGTGGACAGGCTGTCGGTGAAGGCGTAGGTACCGCCGACGACATCGGCCTCGGTCAGGTGCAGGCTGTCGCGGTAGGTCTGGGCCTGGGCATTCATCCCGGTGAAGCGACCGGCGTGCAGGGTCAGGCCCTTGATTTCATTGCTGGTGATCAGTGCGCCTTCGGCGACTTCCGGCAGCAGGCGGCTGTCGTCGGTAGCGAACACGGGCAGGGCGGTGAACTGGTTGCCGACCTTGAGCACGGTGTCGGAGACACGGAACTTGATGGCGGCGCCGCCTTCGGAGTAGTCGTCCTGCGAGCGACCGTCGGAGCCCTGTGGGAACAGGCCGGTGCCGGCGCGACCTTTGCCGCTGTCCAGTTTCAGCCCGAGCATGCCGATGGCGTCGATACCCACGCCCACGGTGCCCTGGGTGAAGCCCGACTCGAAGGTGCCGAGGAAGCCCAGGCCGGTTTCTTCAACGCGGCTCTGGCGATTGCCGTCTTCATCCCGCTCGTTGTTGCGGAAGTCACGGCTGAAATACAGCATCCGGGTCTTGACGTTGAGTTTGCTGTCTTCGACGAAACCCTTGGATTCATCCTGCGAAGAGGCAATGGCCATCTGCGAAGTCCCTGCCGCGACGGCCAGGGCGATCATGCTCCACTTCATCACGCGCATCGTGATTTGCTCCTTTGGTTTTTAGGAAGAGTACCGCTGCACCCGGATGTTTTAGTTATAGGGGCAGCTCTTTCTTGTTATGTCGGCGAAAATGTATATCACGCAGACTATTCTTGGCGATATGGGCGGAAACGACCTTTCGGTAACTTTACGGCCATGTCGCTGTTGGTTATTTCCATGTCGCAAATCACGCCCGTTTATATAGGGCGCACAACACCAGCGCTGTCTCGAAACCGTCATGAATGTATAAATACAAAGTACGGCTTGTGAAACTCCCTGGTTAACCGATGCCGCTGTTGTTATTTGTCGCGCTCACCTTGCAATGCAGGGGGCGTGCCGACTTGGCGTATGGAGAATGCAACAAGCGTGCTCAAAATCGCGAACGCTTGATGAAATTTTCACATTTCACCGGCCTGGATGGGGCAAACCACCGTAAACACGGGGTGTTGCCCGCCTTCTTGTGAAGGGTTAGGTGACGGCGCTGACGCCAGGCTAAGCTGCCTTCCAAGTCAAGGTGTTACCGGCCATTGTTGATCCTGGCTGTTTTATGTGACGCAAGTGTGGTGGCGGTGTTGGCGGCGGCATCATTATGGTGCGAAAAGTAGCGAAGTGTTACCGAAGCGGGGCGGCAGGCCCGTCACTCATGTGCTTCAGCTGCCGTCCGGTGTCTGTTTTGCTGTTTGAAGCGTGTGGCGATGGAGGAAGCGGGGTATCCTGCGCGTCCGTATCTCCGCCCGCATGGGCGGGCTGTTCGCTGTCAAGGAGGTTTGCCGTGTTCACCCTCGATTCGCGCCTGCAACAGGATTCCCTGGTGCTTGGCGATCTGCCACTGTGCCGTCTGCTGCTGAGCAAGGACGCCAACTATCCCTGGTTCATTCTGGTGCCGCGCCGTGCTGATGTCAGCGAACTGTTCGAGCTCGACGAGGTAGACCAGCGGCAGCTGTGGGAGGAGACGACCGCGCTGGCCGAGGCTCTGAAAGATGCCTTCGCCGCCGACAAGATGAATGTCGCGACCCTCGGCAATGTGGTCAGCCAACTGCACATGCATGTGATCGTGCGCCGCCATGGCGATGCGGCCTGGCCTGCACCTGTTTGGGGCAAGGTACCGGCTATCGGCTATACGCAAGAGCAGGTGGAGGGTATTGGCCAGCGGATGCGTGCATTGCTTGGCGATAGCTTCAAGGGGGTCTGAACGTGTCGCAGGAAATGGAATCGCGTATCACCGAGCTGGAAACCCGTCAGGCTTTCCAGGATGACACTATCCAGGCGCTCAACGATGTGGTGGTCGAGCAGCATCGAGTCATCGAGCGGCTGCAGTTGCAGATGGCCGAGCTGATCAAGCGTCACGAAGAGATGGTCGGCCAATACGCTGGCGGGGGAGAGGAGCCACCGCCGCCTCATTATTGAGTGCGGCGGAGGCGGCGTGGTCAGCGGCGCGAAACCGCCACCACGTCTTCGGCCTGCAGGCCTTTGTCGCGGTGCATCACCGAGAACTCCACGCGTTGCCCCTCGACCAGGACGCGATGGCCCTCGCCGCGGATGGCGCGAAAGTGCACGAAGATATCGTCACCGGAGTCGCGGGAGATGAAGCCGAAGCCCTTGGAGGTGTTGAACCACTTCACCGTGCCGGTATCGCGCTTGCCGCCATCCTGCGGGGCGCCCTGACTGGTCCTGGCCTTTCGCGTGCCGCGGGCGAAGCCGGCGACCAGGTGCAGGGCGCAGGCCAGCGTGGCGCAGGCCAGTGCTGGCAGGTTGCCCAGCTCCGGACGGGCCAGCAGGGTGAGGGTTTGCAGGATCACGGCCACGACCAGCAGGATGCTGCTGGCGCGTTGCAGTTGCTGGCGCATGCCCTTGTAGTAATGCGGCAGGACAGGGGCCAGCACCAGGTTCAGCAGGCCGAGCAGCGCCAGATAGACCGCTTCTGGTTGTTGGAGGAAAGGTGTTGCGTCAGTTTTCAGGCTGGGTATGAGCGATAGCAGCAAAGCCGCCACGCCCGTCACCAGATGGACGATCTTGAACATTGGGTTTGGCTCACGTTGATAAGGCCGATCACAGGATGAGCTGGTCGCACGGTGCGCATGAGGTGTAAGCGCGAAAACGTGACGGGCCAGCCTATGCACCCGGCACTGACAATCCGCACGGGTGGCACGCTGCCTATTTAACAGCAAAGGCGGGGGCTTCTCAAACGGCACGCTCCAGATGGTCGCGGCGATGGCATCGTGTCACGGGCGCCGCGCAGCGACTCTTGTTACAGTTGTCCTGCCCGCTTGCTTATCAAGCCTTATGGAAAGGGGAACTTCATGGCAATCGATATCGGTATCAGTGAAGAAGATCGCAAGTCCATCGCCGATGGGCTGTCCCGACTGTTGTCGGATACCTATGTGCTGTATCTGAAGACCCATAGCTTTCATTGGAACGTCAAGGGTCCGTCGTTTCGAACCCTGCACCTGATGTTCGAGGAGCAATACAACGAACTGGCCCTGGCGGTCGACTCCATTGCCGAGCGCATTCGCGCACTGGGTTTTCCAGCGCCGGGGGCCTATTCCTTCTATGCCCGCCACTCTTCGATCAAGGAAGAGGAGGGGGTGCCGCCTGCCGATGAAATGATCCGCCAGTTGGTCGAGGGCCAGCAGGCGGTGGTGCGTACGGCGCGCAGCATCTTCCCGGTGGTGGACAAGGTCAGTGATGAGCCGACGGCCGACTTGCTCACCCAGCGCATGCAGGTGCATGAGAAAACCGCCTGGATGTTGCGCGTCCTGCTCGAAAAATGATGATTGCCGCCTGATCGTCGTGCGGTCTGCCAGGCCGGGCCCGAGACAGGGTCCGGTCGTTTTGCGGGGAAGGTCTTGCCGCTGCCAGGCAAAACCGTTTCGCGGCTTCATTGGCGTCATTGATTCCACTCGCAGGAGCGAGTGGAGGGAGTTCGTGACGATGGAGCGAAGCGATGACGCATATGGTGCAGGGTATCAATGGCGGTGCGCGGCAGGGGGCGGGCAGGCCCCGCCTGGACCCCTTCAGGCATGATTTCGACATGAATCAGGCCGGGCCTGTCTCGCGTTCCGTGCGGCTCAACGGCTTCGCTACCTGTCTGCGCCTGGAGGCGGTGTACTGGCGGATCCTGGAGCGTATCGCCGAGGCCAATCACTGCTCGGTGAGCGCCGTGCTGTCCTACGTGGATCGCGAGGTGCACTTGCGCCATGGTGGCGTGAGGAATTTCAGCGGGCTTGTCCGGGTCATCTGCGTGAACTGGCTGCAGGATATGCCGGATGCGCATTGACCGCCCAGCGGGCTGCGCTGCACTGCTTAACCATATATAATCCCGCTCTTTGCTGCCCTGGGCAGCGTGCGATGTGGTTGACGAGAAACACCGATGCCCCTTTACGACTATCAATGTGCATCCTGCGATCACCGGATGGAGGTGTTGCAGAAGATCAGCGCCGCGCCGCTGAGCGATTGCCCGGTGTGCCAGGCGCCTTCATTGAGGAAGCTGCTGTCGGTCCCCGGCTTTCGCCTGAGCGGCAACGGCTGGTACGAGACCGACTTCAAGACCGGGGCGAAAAAGAATCTGGCAGGCGGCGACAAGGCCGACTGAGTTGAATTGCACCGACCAGGTCTTGCAGTATTAGCCCCTTGGGCGGCCAAGACCTCCACCGAATACACGAATCACGAGAAGAAACCACGATCATGATGCGCAGCCACTATTGCGGCCAACTGAACGAGTCCCTGGACGGCCAGGAAGTCACCCTTTGCGGCTGGGTCCATCGTCGTCGCGACCACGGCGGGGTGATCTTCCTCGACATCCGTGACCGTGAAGGCATGGCCCAGGTCGTGTTCGACCCGGATCGCGCCGAGACCTTCGCCGCCGCCGACCGCGTGCGCAGCGAATACGTCGTGCAGATCACCGGCAAGGTGCGCAAGCGCCCTGACGGCGCGGTGAACGCCAACATGGCGTCCGGCGCCATCGAGATCCTCGGCTACCAGCTGAACGTGCTCAACGAAGCGGAAACCCCGCCGTTCCCGCTGAACGAATACTCCGACGTCGGCGAGGAAACCCGCCTGCGCTACCGCTTCATCGACCTGCGTCGCCCAGAGATGGCCGACAAGCTGCGCCTGCGGTCGCGCATCACCAGCAGCATCCGTCGCTTCCTCGACGAGAACGGCTTCCTCGACGTCGAAACGCCGATCCTGACCCGCGCCACGCCGGAAGGCGCACGTGACTACCTGGTCCCGAGCCGTACCCACGCCGGCAGCTTCTTCGCCCTGCCGCAGTCGCCGCAGCTGTTCAAGCAACTGCTGATGGTCGCCGGCTTCGACCGCTACTACCAGATCGCCAAGTGCTTCCGCGACGAAGACCTGCGCGCCGACCGCCAGCCGGAATTCACCCAGATCGACATCGAGACCAGCTTCCTCGACGAGTCCGAGATCATGGGCCTGACCGAAAGCATGATCCGCAAGCTGTTCAAGGAAGTGCTGGACCTGGAGTTCGGTGAGTTCCCGCACATGACCTTCGAAGAAGCCATGCGCCGCTACGGTTCCGACAAGCCGGACCTGCGTATCCCGCTGGAACTGGTCGACGTCGCCGATCAGCTGAAGGATGTCGACTTCAAGGTCTTCGCCGGCCCGGCCAACGATCCGAAGTGCCGCGTCACCGCCCTGCGGCTGCCGGGCGGCGCCAGCATGCCGCGCAGCAAGATCGACGAGTACACCAAGTTTGTCGGCATCTACGGGGCCAAGGGCCTGGCCTACATCAAGGTCAACGAGCGCGCCAAGGGTGTCGAGGGTCTGCAGTCGCCGATCGTCAAGAACATCCCCGAGGCCAACCTCAACAACATCCTCGACCGCGTAGGCGCAGTCGATGGCGACATCGTGTTCTTCGGTGCCGACAAGTTCAAGATCGTCAGCGAGGCCCTGGGCGCGCTGCGTATCCGCCTGGGCCACGACTTCGAGCTGCTGACCTGCCAGTGGGCGCCTATGTGGGTCGTCGACTTCCCGATGTTCGAAGAGAACGAAGACGGCAGCTTCACCGCGCTGCACCACCCGTTCACCGCGCCGAAGTGCACCCCCGAAGAGCTGGAGGCCAACCCGGCCACCGCGCTGTCGCGTGCCTACGACATGGTCCTGAACGGCACCGAGCTGGGTGGCGGTTCGATCCGTATCCACCGCAAAGAGATGCAGCAAGCGGTCTTCCGCCTGCTGGGCATCGAAGCGGCGGAACAGGAAGAGAAATTCGGCTTCCTGCTCGACGCCCTGAAGTTCGGCGCACCGCCTCACGGTGGCCTGGCCTTCGGCCTGGACCGCCTGGTCATGCTGATGACCGGCGCCCAGTCGATCCGTGAAGTGATCGCCTTCCCGAAAACCCAGAGCGCCGCGTGCGTCATGACCCAGGCCCCGGGCATGGTCGACGCCAAGGCCCTGCGTGAGCTGCACATCCGCCTGCGCGAGCAGACCAAGGTCGAGTGATCGACCGGGGCGCCCCGGTAACGGGGTGCCCCCGCGCTTGAGGCGCAGGATTCTTCACGTTCCGCCCTTCGGGGCGGAACCTGTTTCTGTTTCAAGGATTCGGAGTCGTTATGGCTGGTCATTCCAAGTGGGCGAACATCAAGCACCGCAAAGAGCGCCAGGATGCCAAGAGAGGCAAGGTCTTCACCAAGTGGATCCGCGAACTGACCGTCGCGGCCAAGCAGGGCGGTCCTGACCCGGCTTCCAACCCGCGGCTGCGCCTGGCGCTGGACAAGGCCCTGGGTGCCAACATGAGTCGCGACATCATCGATCGCGCCGTGGCCCGTGGTGCCGGCACCAACGAAAGCGACAACGTCGAAGAGCTGAGCTACGAGGGCTACGGCCCGGGCGGTGTGGCGATCATGGTCGAGGCCATGACCGACAACCGCAACCGTACCGCCGCCGCCGTGCGCCACGCCTTCACCAAGTGCGGCGGCAACCTCGGCACCGACGGCTCGGTGGCCTACCTGTTCGAGCGCAAGGGGCAGATCAGCTTCGCCGCTGAACTGAAGGTCGACGAGGATGCGCTGATGGAAGCCGCGATGGAGGCCGACGCCGACGATGTGGTGGCCAACGACGACGGCTCCTTCGAGGTGTTCACCTCGTTCAACAGCGTCTACGCCGTGCGCAATGCGCTCCAAGAGGCCGGCTTCAAGGCTTCGGACGCCGAGATCGTGATGCAGCCGACCACCAGCGCCGAACTGGACAAGGACGGCGCGGAGAAGGTGCTCAAGCTGATCGACATGCTCGAGGACCTGGACGACGTGCAGAACGTCTACTCCAATGCGCAGATCTCGGATGAGATCATGGAAAGCCTCGGCTAAGGTGTTCTGGCGATCCATGCCGGTTCTTTAGCGTTCTTCAGCGCCTGTACCGGCCCTTTCGCGGGTAAACCCGCTCCCACAGGTACCGCACCGACTCTGAATGTGGTGCGGTACCTGTGGGAGCGGGTTTACCCGCGAAAGGGCCGGTACAGTTTGCAGAGACGCACAATTTTTTCGACAGGCACTATGACTCTGATTCTTGGTATCGACCCCGGCTCGCGCATCACCGGCTTCGGCGTGGTCCGCCAGACCGCCCGTGGCTGCGAGTACGTGGCCTCGGGCTGCATCCGCACCGGCGGCGGCGAGCTGCACGAGCGTCTGCAGATCGTCTTTCGCGGGGTGAGCGAGATCATTCGCCAGCACGAGCCGGTGACCATGGGCATCGAGCGGGTGTTCATGGCGCGCAACGCCGATTCGGCGCTCAAGTTGGGGCAGGCCCGGGGCGCGGCCATCGTCGCCGCCGCCGAGGCGGGGCTGGAGATCGCCGAATACAGTGCCAGCCAGGTCAAGCAGGCCGTAGCCGGTACCGGTGGCGCCAACAAGGAGCAGGTGATGCTGATGGTGATGCATCTGCTCAAGTTGACCCAGAAACCGCAAGTCGATGCCTCGGATGCCCTGGCCATCGCCCTGTGCCATGCCCATACCCGCTCCAGCCTCGTACCCCATGGGCTGGCGACGGCCCGGCGGCGCGGCGGGCGCTTGCGTCTGTAAGCGCTTCATGCGCTGATACATATTTTGTCCAGGTGGCGCGCTCACCTGGCGCATTTGCTGATAGGGTGGTCCGGTTTTCGACCGGCGCCCGAGAGGAAGGATCGGAACGTGATTGGACGTTTGCGCGGCACCCTGGCGGAAAAACAGCCGCCGCACCTTGTTATCGACGTCAACGGCGTGGGCTATGAGCTTGAAGTACCGATGACCACCCTGTATCGCCTGCCCAAGGTCGGCGAGCCAGTGACCGTGCACACCCACCTGGTGGTGCGCGAAGACGCTCACCTGCTCTATGGCTTCGCGGAAAAGCGCGAGCGTGAGCTGTTCCGCGAGCTGATCCGGCTGAACGGCGTGGGGCCGAAGCTGGCGCTGGCGCTGATGTCCGGCCTGGAAGTGGACGAGCTGGTGCGCTGCGTGCAGGCCCAGGACGCCTCGGTGCTGGTGCGCGTGCCCGGTGTCGGCAAGAAAACCGCCGAACGCCTGCTGGTCGAACTCAAGGACCGCTT
Source organism: Pseudomonas sp. microsymbiont 2 (assembly GCF_054788395.1). Lineage (NCBI taxonomy): Bacteria > Pseudomonadati > Pseudomonadota > Gammaproteobacteria > Pseudomonadales > Pseudomonadaceae > Pseudomonas > Pseudomonas sp. microsymbiont 2. The sequence goes on along the minus strand of NZ_CM139112.1, from coordinate 4,406,475 downwards.
CAAGGCCTGGGAAACCTCGCCGGCGATGTTCACCCTGGTCTCCGACGGCCCGCTGCCGGTGGCCAGTGAGTCCTCGGCCGAGGCCGATGCGGTCAGCGCCCTGGTCTCCCTGGGCTACAAGCCACAGGAAGCGAGCAAGGCGATCGCCGCGATCAAGGACAAGGCCGGCCTGAGCAGTGAGGAACTGATCCGTCGCAGCCTCAAGGGGATGATTGCCAAGTGATCGAGACCGACCGCCTGATCGCCGCCTCCGGGCGTGACCGTGAAGAGGTCCAGGACCGCGCGATCCGTCCGCTGCGCCTGGACGAATACATTGGCCAGCCCGTGGTGCGCGAGCAGATGGCGCTGTTCATCCAGGCCGCGCGTGGCCGCAACGAGTCCCTCGACCACACCCTGATCTTCGGGCCGCCCGGCCTGGGCAAGACCACCCTGGCCAACATCATCGCCCAGGAAATGGGCGTGTCGGTCAAGAGCACCTCGGGCCCGATCCTCGAGCGTCCGGGCGACCTGGCGGCGATGCTGACCAACCTCGAGCCCCATGATGTGCTGTTCATCGACGAGATCCATCGCCTGTCGCCGGTGGTCGAGGAGGTGCTGTACCCGGCGATGGAGGACTTCCAGCTGGATATCATGATCGGCGAGGGCCCGGCCGCGCGCTCGATCAAGCTCGACCTGCCGCCGTTCACCCTGGTCGGCGCCACCACCCGTGCCGGCATGCTGACCAACCCACTGCGCGATCGTTTCGGCATCGTCCAGCGCCTGGAGTTCTACAGCAACAAGGACCTGGCCACCATCGTCAGCCGTTCGGCCGGTATTCTCGGACTGCCGATGGATGACAAGGGTGCCTTCGAGATCGCCCGCCGGGCACGGGGCACGCCACGCATCGCCAATCGCCTGCTGCGCCGGGTGCGCGACTATGCCGAAGTGCGCGGCAAGGGCGAGATCACCAAGGCGGTCGCGGACATGGCGCTCAACCTGCTGGATGTCGACGAGCGTGGCTTCGATCACTCCGACCGGCGTCTGCTGCTGACCATGATCGAGAAGTTCGACGGCGGTCCGGTGGGGCTCGACAACATTGCCGCGGCGATCGGCGAGGAGCGTCACACCATCGAGGACGTGCTCGAGCCCTATCTGATCCAGCAGGGCTACATCATGCGCACCCCGCGTGGTCGCGTGGTTACCCGGCATGCCTACCTGCATTTCGGCCTGAACATCCCCGGGCGCTTCTGTGAAGGCGGGGAATATGCCGCGCAGGACGACGAATGACAGATCGAATCGGTATTTTCGTGGTCCTACCGCTGGCACGCCATCGACTCGCTGGCAATCCGACATTATCGATGCAAAAACAGTTGCCGGGGCGGATTGGCAAGTACAGGAGTAAGCACTAGAGTATGCGCGCGCAAAATGGGCTGGAACCGTTCGCACACCGCTGTCGCGTCTATTACGAGGATACCGACGCGGGCGGCGTGGTGTATTACGTCAACTACCTCAAATTCATGGAGCGCGCACGCACCGAGCGGCTGCGTCACCTGGGATTCTCCCAGGCCCAGCTGGCGCAGGACAACCTGCTGTTCGTGGTTCATTCCAGCGAGGCGCGCTACCACGCGCCGGCCCGCCTGGACGACGAGCTGCGGGTGACCGCGCAGGTGCTTGAATTGAATCGCGCCAGCCTGCGCTTCGTGCAGCAGGTGTGGCGAGCAAAGGATGAAGTGCTGCTCTGCGAAGGGCAGTTCCTGGTGGCCGCCGTGCGCGCCGACACTTTCAAACCCCGGGCCATTCCCCCAGAGCTGCGCGACGCCTTTCTGGCGGACGGCACGGGTACTCAATCGAACGCAGGAGAATAAGCGTGGAAGCAAACGTCGTCGACCATACCTCCATGTGGAGCCTGGTCGCCAATGCCAGTGTCGTGGTTCAGCTGGTGATGCTGACCCTCGTGGCAGCCTCGGTGACCTCTTGGATCATGATCTTCCAGCGCAGCAACATGCTGCGCGCCGGTCGTCGTGCACTGGACGCTTTCGAAGAGCGCTTCTGGTCGGGTATCGACCTGTCCAAGCTGTACCGCCAGGCCGGCAGCAATCCGGATCCGGACTCGGGTGTCGAGCAGGTCTTTCGTGCCGGCTTCAAGGAGTTTTCGCGTCTGCGCCAGCAGCCGGGCGTCGACCCGGACGCAGTCATGGAAGGTGTTGGCCGCGCCATGCGCGTCGCCATCTCCCGCGAGGAAGAGAAGCTCGAGCAGAGCCTGCCGTTCCTGGCCACCGTCGGTTCCACCAGCCCGTACATCGGTCTGTTCGGTACCGTCTGGGGGATCATGAACTCCTTCCGCGGCCTGGCCAGCGCCCAGCAGGCCACCCTGGCCACCGTGGCACCGGGTATCGCCGAAGCCCTGATCGCCACCGCGATCGGTCTGTTCGCCGCGATCCCGGCCGTTATCGCCTACAACCGTTTCTCCGCGCGCAGTGAAGTGCTGATTGGCCGCTACTACACCTTCGCCGACGAGTTCCAGGCGATCCTGCACCGCAAAGTACACACCAGCGAAGAGTGATCAGGTAGAAACCCATGGCCCGAGTTCGCCACAAACGCAAGCCGGTCGCCGAGATGAACGTGGTGCCCTACATCGACGTGATGCTGGTGCTGCTGGTCATCTTCATGGTGACCGCCCCCATGCTCAACCAGGGTGTGAAGGTGGACCTGCCCAAGGTTTCCAGCGAAGCCCTGCCGCAGGACAACAACGTTCAGATCCTGACCATCTCGATCAAGGCCGACAAGACCTACTACTGGAACCTTGGCAGCGAAGTCGACACCGACAAGCAGATGGACAAGGCCATGACCCTGCCGGAAATGACCAATGCAGTGACCAAGATCATCGCCGCCGGTCGTGACCAGGGCAAGCAGACCCAGGTCTTCATCCGTGGCGACAAGGCCGTCGACTATGGGGCGGTCATGGGCGCCATGGGCGGGTTGCAGAAGGCTGGTGTCGGAAACGTTGGCCTGATTACCGAGGCGCCCTGATGCAACAGCGAGAGCCATCCGCCTCGGAAAGCTATTTCTGGCCCAGTGTCTGGGCCATCGGCCTGCATGTGCTGGTGTTCGCCATGCTGTTCGTCAGCTTTGCCATGACGCCCGAGCTGCCGCCCTCCAAGCCCATCGTCCAGGCCACGCTCTATCAGCTCAAGTCCAAGAGTCAGGCGACCACCCAGACCAATCAGAAGATTGCCGGGGAAGCGAAGAAGACCGCTTCGCGCCAGACCGAAGTCGAGCAACTGGAGCAGAAGAAGGTCGAGCAAGAGGCCGTGAAGGCCGCGGAACAAAAGAAAGCCGACGCCGCTCAAAAGGCCGAGGAGGCGCGCGAGGCCGCCGAGGCGAAGAAAGCCGAAGCCGCCGAGCAGAAGAAGGCCGCCGAGGCCAAGAAAGCCGAGGAAGCGAAGAAGGCCGCTGAAAAGCAGCAGGCCGACATCGCCAAGAAGAAGGCCGAGGAAGAGGCCAAGAAGAAGGCTGAGGAAGAAGCCAAGAAAGCAGCCGCGGAAGAGGCGAAGAAGAAAGCCGCCGAAGACGCGAAGAAAAAAGCGGCCGAGGACGCCAAGAAGAAAGCGGCGGCCGAGGACGCGAAGAAGAAGGCAGCTGAAGAGGCCAAGAAAAAGGCCGCGGCAGACGCCCAGAAGAAAAAAGCACAGGAAGCGGCCCGCAAGGCGGCGGAAGACAAGAAGGCCCAGGCACTCGCCGAGCTGTTGTCCGACACCACCGAGCGGCAGCAGGCGCTGGCCGACGAGCAGGGTGACCAGGTGGCCGGCGACTTCGACGACCTGATCCGCATGCGCGCGGCCGAAGGTTGGGCGCGTCCGCCATCTGCGCGCAAGGGCATGACGGTAGTTCTGCAGATCAACATGCTGCCGGACGGCACCATCACCAACGTGAGTGTGGCCAAGTCCAGCGGCGACGGTCCGTTCGACAGCTCGGCCGTGGCCGCGGTGAAGAACATTGGTCGGTTGACCGAGATGCAGGGCTTGAAGCCGAGCGATTTCAATCCGTATCGTTCATTCAAGATGACATTTACACCTGAGGATCTAGCGTTGTGATTAAACGTCTGAGAGGACTCCTGGTCTTGCTCTGCTGCGTGGCAGGCATGGCCATGGCCGAGGAAAAGAACATCCTGGTCACCAGCGGCAGCGACCGGGCAACCCCCATCGCGGTAGTGCCGTTCGGCGTGCAGGGTGGCAGCGTGCTGCCGGAAGACATGGCCGACATCATCGGCAACGACCTGCGCAACTCCGGTTACTACGCGCCAATCCCGCGGCAGAACATGATCAGCCAGCCGAGCCAGGCCAGCGAAGTGATCTTCCGCGACTGGAAAGCCCTGGGCGCCCAGTACGTCATGGTTGGCAGCATCGTGCCGGCCGGTGGTCGCCTGCAGGTGCAGTACGCGCTGTTCAACGTCGCCACCGAGCAGCAGGTACTGACCGGTAGCGTCGCGGGCGGCGTCGACCAGCTGCGCGACATGGCGCACTACATCGCCGACCAGTCGTTCGAGAAGCTCACCGGCATCAAGGGCGCGTTCTCCACTCGCATGCTCTACGTGACCGCCGAGCGCTTCTCGACCAACAACACCCGCTACACCCTGCAGCGTTCGGACTACGACGGTGCTCGCGCAGTGACCCTGTTGCAGTCGCGCGAGCCGATCCTGTCGCCACGCTTCGCGCCGGATGGCAAGCGTATCGCCTATGTCTCGTTCGAGCAGAAGCGCCCACGTATCTTCGTCCAGCACATCGATACCGGTCGCCGCGAGCAGATCACCAACTTCGAGGGCCTGAACGGCGCGCCGGCCTGGTCGCCCGACGGTACCCGCCTGGCGTTCGTGCTGTCGAAAGACGGCAACCCGGACATCTATGTGATGAACGTGGCGTCGCGCCAGATCAGCCGTGTCACCGCCGGCCCGGGCATCAATACCGAGCCGTTCTGGGGCAAGGATGGCAACACCCTGTACTTCACCTCCGACCGTGGCGGCAAGCCGCAGATCTATAAACAGTCGGTCGGTGGCGGTGGCGCCGAGCGCGTGACGTTCGTGGGTAACTACAACGCCAACCCGAAACTGTCGGCGGACGAGAAGACCCTGGTGATGATTCATCGCCAGCAGGGTTTCACCAACTTCAAGGTGGCCGCCCAGGACCTGCAACGCGGAAGTGTAAAGATTCTCTCCGAGACCAGTCTTGATGAGTCTCCCACTGTTGCGCCAAACGGCACCATGCTAATCTACGCCACCCGCCAGCAGGGCCGGGGAGTCTTGATGCTCGTGTCGCTTAACGGCCGTGTGAGGCTCCCACTTCCTACCGCTCAAGGCGAAGTCAGAGAACCGTCCTGGTCCCCTTACCTGAACTGATTGCGGCGTAATATTTTTGCTTAACACACTGGGGTTTCATTAGGAGTTTCACGATGGAAATGCTGAAGTTTGGTAAATTCGCTGCGCTGGCTCTGGCCATGGCCGTAGCTGTAGGTTGCTCCTCGAAGGGCGGTGACAACGCTGGTGAAGGCGCTGTCGATCCGAACGCTGGCTACGGTGCCAACACTGGCGCTGTCGACGGCTCCCTGAGCGAAGAAGCCGCCCTGCGCGCAATCACCACCTTCTACTTCGAATACGACAGCTCGGATCTGAAGCCAGAAGCCATGCGCGCCCTGGACGTTCACGCCAAGGACCTGAAAGCCAACGGCAACCGCGTTGTTCTGGAAGGCAACACCGACGAGCGCGGCACCCGCGAGTACAACATGGCTCTGGGTGAGCGTCGTGCCAAGGCCGTTCAGCGCTACCTGGTTCTGCAGGGCGTTTCCCCTGCTCAGCTGGAACTGGTTTCCTACGGCGAAGAGCGTCCAGTTGCCACCGGCAACGACGAGCAGTCCTGGGCTCAGAACCGTCGCGTAGAACTGCGTAAGTAAGTTCTTATGCGTATGTGCCGTCGTGCTGTAACCGTCCTCGCACTCAGCCTGCCCCTCTCGGCGTGGGCTGCGGTTCCCGTAGTAGATGACAACGCCGGTGGTTATCCACCCGCGGGTTATGGCACGAGCGGCGCCTATGCCGGAGCAGGGGCTTCGGCCCCTGCTTCTGCAAACGGCCAGCTGTTCATGCAGCTGCAGCAGATGCAGGACCAGATTTCCCGCCAGCAAGGCATCATCGAAGAGCTGCAGAACGATGTGTCGCGCATGAAGCAGGAAAACCTCGAGCGCTACCAGGATCTCGACCGCCGCATCAGCAGCGGTGCCGCGCCTGCCGCGACTCCCGACAATTCCTCCACCGGTGGCGCGAACAACGCAGCCACGGGTGCCGCCGCCGGCGCCAGCGCCGCGCAGCCACCGGCCGCCAGCAGCGAGCCGGGTGATCCGGCGAAAGAGAAGCTGTATTACGACGCCGCTTTCGACCTGATCAAGCAAAAAGACTTCGACAAGGCCAGCCAGGCTTTCAACGCCTTCCTGCGCAAGTACCCCAACAGTCAGTACGCCGGCAATGCCCAGTACTGGCTCGGCGAGGTCAACCTCGCCAAGGGCGACCTGCAGGGCGCGAGCCAGGCCTTCGCCAAGGTCAGCCAGCTGTACCCGCAGCACAGCAAGGTGCCAGATTCGCTCTACAAGCTGGCTGATGTCGAGCGCCGCATGGGCCACACCGACAAGGTCAAGGGCATCCTGCAGCAGGTCATCACCCAGTACCCCGGCACCTCCGCCGCGCAACTGGCGCAACGCGACCTGCAGAAGCTGTAAGCAGCAGCGTTTGAAAGAAACCCGCGCCTGACGCGGGTTTTTTCGTTAGAATCTCTGCCCTTTTTTCGTAAACACGCTGTTGCGGATAACGCCATGTCGAGTCCGCGACAGTGCCTGACGGAGGCGGACAGCCTGTTCAGCTGTCACGCCCGTGGCGATCATGCAAGACACATTACGCATCACCGAAGTGTTTTACTCGTTGCAGGGTGAAACGCGAACGGCCGGGCTGCCCACGGTATTCGTGCGCCTGACCGGTTGCCCCCTGCGCTGTCAGTATTGCGACAGTGCCTATGCCTTCAGTGGCGGTACTATTCGCACCCTCGATTCGATCCTCGAGCAGGTCGCCGGCTTCAAGCCGCGCTACGTCTGCGTGACCGGTGGCGAGCCGCTGGCTCAGCCCAATGCGCTGCCCTTGCTGCGGCGCCTGTGCGATGCCGGTTATGAGGTGTCGCTGGAAACCAGTGGCGCCCTCGATATCAGTGCAACCGACACCCGAGTCAGTCGCGTGGTCGACCTCAAGACGCCCGGCTCCGAGGAATCGCATCGCAACCGCTACGAGAACATCGAGCTGCTGACCGGCAACGACCAGGTCAAGTTCGTCATCTGTTCCCGCGAGGACTACGACTGGGCGGTTTCCAAGCTGATCCAGTACAACCTGGCAGAGCGTGCCGGCGAGGTGCTGTTCTCGCCCAGCCACCACCAGGTCAATGCCAGTGACCTGGCCGACTGGATCGTTGCCGACAACCTGCCCGTGCGTTTCCAGCTGCAGCTGCACAAGCTGCTGTGGAACGACGAACCTGGACGCTGAGAGGACAAGACATGAATGAGAAACGTGCGGTAATCCTGCTGTCCGGTGGCCTGGACTCGGCCACCGTGGTCGCGATGGCCAAGGCCGATGGCTACCAGTGCTACACCATGAGCTTCGACTACGGCCAGCGCCATCGTGCCGAGCTCAATGCCGCGGCGCGGGTGGCTCGCGACCTGGGCGTGGTCGAGCACAAGGTGATCGGCCTGAACCTCGATGGTATCGGCGGTTCGGCCCTGACCGACAGCAGCATCGATGTACCCGAGGCGCCGAGCGAGGGCATTCCGGTCACCTACGTGCCGGCCCGCAACACCGTGTTCCTGTCGCTGGCCCTGGGCTGGGCGGAAGTGCTCGAGGCCCGTGATATCTTCATCGGTGTCAACGCCGTGGATTATTCCGGCTATCCGGACTGCCGCCCGGAGTTCGTCGAAGCCTTCGAACGCATGGCCAACCTGGCCACCAAGGCCGGCGTGGAAGGGCAGGGCTTCCGCATCCAGGCGCCATTGCAGAACCTGAGCAAGGCGCAGATCGTCCAGGCGGGTATTGCCCGTGGCGTGGACTACAGCCTGACCGTCTCCTGCTATCAGGCCGATGACGATGGCCGTGCCTGTGGCAAATGCGACAGCTGCCGCCTGCGGGCCGATGGCTTCAAGGCGGCCGGTGTAGAGGATCCGACCCGGTATTTTTGATTTTTTTCTGATGGGGTGTTGATTTCCTCTGGGAAATCAGTAATATACGCGCCATCCAACGGGTCGTTAGCTCAGTTGGTAGAGCAGTTGGCTTTTAACCAATTGGTCGTAGGTTCGAATCCTACACGACCCACCATATTCGCAGCGGATCCGCTGCTACGAGAAGCCCGCCGTTTTCGGCGGGCTTTTTCGTTTTCGGCAGAAAAACCATTGCGAGCGCCGATCATGTGTTGCCTGGCCCCGGCAAGGTGACTGCGCAATGAATCATTGCAAACAACGCAGCCGACAAGCCGACAAGGTTGTTCTAAGGTGTATCGACCAGTAGCGCTGAAAGGATTCACACATGGACGTGTGCATTGATTCAGAAGAGCGATACCCACGCGGCGAGGCTGCGCGCCCACGCCGGGCGGCAGCCTCGATTTTCGCGCGTCGCGCAGCCTCAGCGCGCCGCGTAGGCCGCCTTGAAGTCCGGCGCGGTCCAGCCCGTGAGGTCGTACTCGGCCATGCATTGTTCAGCCAGGGCTCGCATTTGCTCGGTGCGCCCCGAATGGCTGGCGATGTGCAGGGTATCCAATCGGCTCTTCTCGTAGCTGCCGGAGTAGTTGACCTCGTACAACTCATGACGCGAGCCGAACTCGGTGCCGATGGCGTCCCACAACAGCTTCAGGGTCTTGGCCCGTTCCTCGGCACCGATGCCGTTGGAGCCGCGGGCGTACTGGTCGAGGAACGGCCGCACCTCGGGGTTGAGGAAGTCCTTGGCGTGGGACGGCAGGTAGATCAGGCCGCTGGCCACGGTCTTGCGGATCAGGTTGATCACCCGGCTGTAGGCATCCCCCGCCATGGCGCGGTAGGCCAGGGCCGATTCCAGGTTGGGCAGCAAAAACTCCTCGTTCCAGTTCTCGGTGCGGTAGGCCATCGAGTCGGACAAGCCCCAGAGCATGTGGCGCAAGGCGATGGCTTCGCCCACCGCGCCCTGCACGCCCTGGAAGTCGCGGGTGCCGCAGATCTCCACGGCCTTGAGGAACAGCCCGCAGATGAAGTCCATCTTCACCGCCAGGCGGGTGCAGCCGTGCATCAAGGTGCGGCCGAAGAAGCCGGACTTCTGGATGAAGCTGTTGGACATCTCCACCCCGTACATGAACACGTCCTGCCACGGCACGAAGGCGCGATCGAAGATCAGGATGCAGTCGTTCTCGTCCATGCGGCTCGACAGCGGGTAGTCGAACGGGCTGCCGTTCTTGCTGGCCGCCTGCTCGTAGGAGGTGCGGCAGATCAGCTTCACGCCCTTGGCGCCGGTGGGGATCATGAAGATCGGCGAGTACTTCTTATCCTGGTACATCACGTTGTAGTGGGCAACGAAGGTGTACTGGGTCAGCGCCGCGCCGGTGGCCACCACCTTGGCGCCGCTGATGTAGAGACCGTCGGCGGTTTCCTCGACGACCCGCACGAACACATTGGAGGTGTTCGGGTCCTGGTTGCGGTCCACCGGCGGGTTGACCACGGCGTGGTTGATGAACGGCAGGCGCTCGCGGCTGTAGTTGTACCAGCGTGTGGCGTTCTCGGCGTACTCGCCATACAGGTCGCGGTTGGGGCCGAAGGTGCCGATCCAGGCACCCTTGAAGTCCGGGGTGCGACCCATCCAGCCATAGCTAAGACGGGCGGTTTCGGCGATCGCGTCGCGGGCGGCGACCTGTTCCTCGACCGTGCGCGGCGCCTGGAAGAAGCGGTGGCAGCGCAGCCCCGGGGCGCCATCGATCTCGATGGTGAGCTTGTCGCGCAGCGCAGGGTCATGCAGCGCATCGTAGAAGCGCGCGTTCATCAGCGCGGCATTGCGAAACGCCGGGTGCTCGGTGACATCCTCGACCCGCTCGCCGTTGATCCAGACTTCCCGGCCGTCCCGCAGGCTTTCCAGGTACTCCTGGGAGGTCTGAAGGCCCCTGCGTTCTTGAGAGAAACCGTTTCGATCCATCATGTGTCTGCTCCGTGTCCGTTTGCTCACGCGCCTTGAGTGCCGGGCGGCGCGCTGTTGTTGTGAGGTAAATGCTGGCTTGCACGGACCACAACTTAGGTATGAGTGTGACTAAATGTAAATTTCGAAACGTGCAATCTACGATTGCTCGCAGGAGGGGTTGTGGGCGCTTTTTGGCGCTGGCTACTGTTGGCGGTTTTTGTCGATTGCAGGAGCGCCGCCGCGGGCTCGCATTTGCCCGCGTGGCAAGCTGATCGATTCAGCCACCGGAGCATTCCTGCACCAGTTGGCGCAGCCAGCGATGCACCTGGTCGTTGTTCACCCGGGGATGCCAGGCCTGGCAGAACTCGCCGCCGGGGGTTTCCACCGGCAGGGTGAAAATGTGCAGTGGCAACAACGGCAGCGACCACTCGACGAAGCGCCTCGGGATTATCGCGACCATCTCCGAAGAGCTGGCCAGCTGCATGGCGGCCTGGAAGCCTGGCACCACCAGCGGCACCTTGCGTTGCAGGCCGAGCTTTTCCAGCTCGAGGTCCAGCGGACCACGGGTGCGGCCACGGCGCGACACCGAAAGGTGCGGGAACGCCACCAGGTCCTCGGCGCTGACACTGTCCAGGCGGGCGAGGGGGTGCTGGTTGTTGACCACGCCAACGAAGGTGTCGATGTACAGACGCTGTTTATAGACCTCGGGACCGAGCGGGCCGGCGATGCCGATGTCCAGGTCGATCAGCCCGTCGCGCAGCGCGGCGACGTCCTCGTTGCCCTGGGCCATGAAGCTCAAGGTCACGTGCGGGGCCTGTTGCGCGACGCGCTGGCTCAAGCGCAGGGCCCAGGCTCCGGTAAAGCCATCCTCGGTGCGCAGGGTGAATACTCGCTTTACCGTGCCGAGGTCGAGCTTCTGTTTGGTGCCCAGCACATGACGCGCTTCCTCGAGCAGGTTATGCACCTGAGGCGCCAGCTCCAGCGCCAGGGGGGTGGGTACCAGACGCCGACCGGCCAGTACGAACAACGGGTCGCCCATCGCCTCGCGCAGGTTCGACAGGCGTCGGCTCATGGCCGGGATGCTCAGGTTCATGCGTTCGGCGGCGCCGGTGACACTGCCTTCGCGCAGCATCGAATCGAAGGTCAGCAGCAGGTTCAGGTCCGGTAGGTTCATTGCGCAGTCCTTTGCAAAAAATGCAAGTCTAGTCTCTGGTTATTGCAATTTTCAATATTCCAGGGGCTCCCTAACATTCCACTGCAACCCAACCCTCCAAGGATGTTGTGATGGAATCCTCTCATTCGCTTCAGCAGGGGCTGGCGATCTGCCTGCTGCTGGCGCTGCCTGGCTGCGTCAGCCCCGGGCATAGCCCCGAACCGCCGAAACCCCTGGTGCCCGAACAGCTCGAGGCTGGCCGGGACATCGACCGCGTCGCCACTCAGCCCTCGTCCTCGCTGGACGACCGCTGGTGGCAGCGCTTCAACGACACCGATCTCGATCGCCTGCTGGTCGCCGCCCTGGATGCCGCCCCCAGCCTGGCGATCGCCAGTGCGCGGATCGACCGGGCGCAAGCCGAGGCCGGCATTACCCTGGCCAATACCCGGCCGAATCTCTCGGCCATGACCCAGATCCTGCGCAGCCAGGATTCACAGCATTACAAGACCGGCGCCGATGAGGCCGGGGTCTGGCACACCGATGGCCAGGCGCTGCTGCAAGGGCGCTACAACCTCGATCTGTGGGGCCTGAACCGCGCCCTGAACGAGGCAGCAGTGGGCAGCCTGCGCGCCGCCCAGGCCGACCAGGCGGTCGCTCGCCTGGCGCTCAGCGGCAGCCTGGTGGAAACCTGGTTCGCCCTGGGCGGGGTGCTCGAACAGCAGGCCATCGTCGAGCAGACCCTGGAACAGCGCCGCAGCATCCTGCGCCTGAGCGAGGACCGGCTGAAGTCCGGTCTGGGCACCCAGGTCGACGTTGTTCGCGCCCGTGGCCCGATTCCCTTGCTCGAAGCCGAACAGGCGCGTCTGCAAGGCGTCGCTCGTGGCTATCAGTTGCGTCTTGCCGCCTTGGCCGGCAAGGGCCCTGGCTGGGGCGAGCAATGGCGGCCACGCATCGCCGACCCGCGTCGCAGCGTAACCCTGCCCAGCCACCTGCCGGCCGAGCTGATCGGTGGCCGGCCTGACGTGGTCGCCCAGCGCTGGCGTGTCGAAGCCCAGGGCAAGCGCATCGGCGCGGCTCGCGCGGCGTTCTATCCGAATATCGATTTGCTCGCATTCGCCGGCTTCCAGAGTTTCAGTTTCCAGAACCTGTTCCACCACGACAGCCGCACTTATGGCGTGGGCCCCGCAGTGACCTTGCCGATCTTCGACGCCGGGCGCCTGCGCAGCCAATACCAGGGGCAGCAGGCCGGCTATGCCGAGGCCGTGGCCAGCTACAACCAGACGCTGGTCAATGCCTTGGGAGAAGTCGCCGGGCATGTCTCGCAACTGCGCGCCATCGAAGGCCAGCGCCTGAAGACCGTGCAGGGCCTGGACGAGGCCGAGCAGGTCTACGACCTGGAAAGCCTGCGCTATCGCCAGAGCCTCACCGATTTCCTGCATGTGCTCGATGCCCAGACCCGGGTGCTCGACACGCGCATGCAACTGGTCCAGCTGAAAACCTCGGCGCTGCAGAACCAGGCCGGCCTGCTGCGCGCCCTGGGCGGCGGCTGGAAAGAAGCCGATCAGACCCCTACCACGCTTGCGGGAGCCTCCCATGACTGATGCCACCCAAACTCCAGCCCCGGCGCCGACCAAGTCGCGCCGTGGCCTGATTTTCCTGCTCATTGCCCTGGTCGCCGTGGCGGCGGCTGTCGTTGCCGGCCTGTGGTACTGGATGTATGGCCGCCTCTACGAGACCACCGACAACGCCTATGTCCGCGGCGATGTGGTGCTGATCTCGGCCCAGGTGCGCGGCACCGCCACCGCGGTGAACATCCAGAACACCGATAGGGTCAAGGCCGGCGATGCCCTGGTCGAAATCGACCCGGCCGACGCGCGCCTGAGCCTGGACGCCGCCACCCATCAACTGGCCCTGACCGTGCGCACGGTCAACAGCCTGTACGCCGAGGAAAACGACCTGAGCGCCCAGGTCAAGCTGCGCCAGGCCGAAGCCAACCGGGCCAACCAGGACCTGCAACGGCGCCGCTCGGTGATCGCCCAGGGCGGCGTGTCCGGCGAGGACCTGCATCACGCCGAGGAAGCCGCGCAGATCGCCCAGTCGGGGCTGCGCGCGGCCGAGGCCAAGCTGGTGGCGCTGCAGGCGCGGATCCAGGGCACCACGGTGGAGAACCATCCGCAGGTGGCCGCCGCCGCCGAGCGGGTGCGCGAAGCCTACCTGGCGCTGGCGCGGACCAAGGTGCCGGCGCCGGTCGACGGCCTGATCACCAAGCGTGCCGTGCAGGTGGGCCAGCATATCGAGCCGGGCACCGTGCTGATGGGCCTGGTGCCCCTGGACAAGGTCTGGGTCGAAGCCAACTTCAAGGAGTCGCAGCTGGGCCAGATCAAGGTTGGCCAGCGTGTCGAGCTGTTCGCCGACCTGTATGGCGAAAGCGTGGTCTACCACGGCCGCATCCAGGGCATCGAGGCGGGCAGCGGGGCGGCCTTCGCCACCATCCCCGCGCAGAACGCCACCGGCAACTGGATCAAGGTGGTGCAGCGGGTACCGGTGCGCATTGCCCTGGACCGCGAGGAGGTGCTGCGTCACCCGCTGCGCATCGGCCTGTCGATGACGGCCAAGGCCACCCTGGGTGAGCCGGACGAGCCAGCGCCGACCAGTGTGCAGGACAACACCGAGGTCTACGGCAGTGTCGGCAGCGGCAGCGATGCGCTGGTGAACCGGATCATTGCCGAGAACCTGCAGGTGTCGAAGCTTAGCGTGTCGAGGAACGACCGATGAGCAGCGCCAAGCGTCCCATCGAGCCGCTCAGTGGCGGCACGCTGGTGCTCGGCGCGCTGGCGATCGGCATGGCCAACTTCATGATGGTGCTCGACACCACCATCGCCAACGTCGCGGTGCCGACCATTTCCGGCAACCTTGGCGTGGCCCCCGACCAGGGTACCTGGGTGCTGACCTCGTTCAGCATCTCCCTGGCCATCGGCCTGCCGCTCACTGGCTGGCTCGCCCAGCGCTTTGGCCAGGTCAAGCTGTTCCTCAGCGCCGTGGTGCTGTTCGTGCTGGCCTCGGTGTGCTGCGGCCTGGCGCCGAACCTGACCTCGCTGCTGGTGTTCCGGGTGTTCCAGGGCGCCGTCTGCGGCCCCCTGGCGCCGTTGTCCCAGGCGCTGCTGGTGGCGATATTCCCGCCCGCGCGGCGCACCACGGCGTTGGTGGTGTGGTCGATGACAACTTTCCTCGGGCCGGTCTGCGGCCCGATTCTCGGCGGTTACCTGACCGACAACATCAGCTGGCCGTGGATCTTCTATATAAATGTGCCGGTCGGCATCTTCATCCTGCTCGCCCTCGGCCAGGTGCTGAACGGGCGCGACAACCCCACGCGCAAATTGCCGGTGGACGTGGTCGGCCTGCTGCTGCTGATGGTCGCCGTCGGGTCGCTGCAGATCCTGCTCGACAAGGGCCAGGACCTGGACTGGTTCGCCTCCACGCCGATTCGCGCCCTGGGGGTGATCACCGTGCTGGGCTTCGCCTCGCTGATCACCTGGGAGCTGACCGCGCAGCATCCGATCCTCGATCTGCGCCTGTTCAAGGAGCGCAACTATGCCATCGGCACGGTGTGCGTGAGCCTGGGCTTCGCCTTGTACTTCGCCTCGCTGGTGCTGGTGCCGCTGTGGCTGCAGACCGAAATGGGCTACACCGCGACCTGGGCCGGTATCGCCACCGCGCCGCTGGGGATCGCCGGGGTGGCGCTGGCGCCTTTCATCGGCCGGATGATGCAGCACGCCGACGCGCGGGTACTGGCGAGCATGGCGTTCATCTGCTGGATCGGCGCGTCACTGTGGCGCATGCATTTCGAGACCAACCTGGACATTGCCTTCATTGGCTGGAACTCGGTGCTGATGGGCGCCGGCACGGCGTTCCTGTTCACCCCGCTGGTGGCCATCTCGCTGTCGCGCCTGCCGCCAGAGAAGATCCCCGCGGCCCTGGGCCTGCAGAACGCCCTGCGCATGACCGGCGCCAGCTTCGCGGTCTCGCTCGGCCCGGCCTTCTGGGACCACCGGGCGCGCCAGCACCAGGTGGAACTGGCCGAGCGCATCACCCCGTTCGATCACTGGAGCGCCCAGGCCCAGGACAACCTCGGCCAGCTCGGGCTGTCGGCCCAGGGCGCCCTGGAATCGCTGGGACGCACCATCGACCGACAGGCGCACATGCTGGCCCTGAACGATTTCTCACTGGCCAGCGCCTGGTTGTTCTGCGCGGTGCTGGGGATCGTCTGGCTGGCCCGTTCACCCAAGGCGAAAGCCAAGTAAATCTGGAGTTTTCATGCTCGAATTTCGCAAGAAGCTGAAATACAACCTCGAAGTCACCGATGTCCGCGATGTCACGCCGCTGGTGCGGCGTGTCACCTTAAAGGGCGATCTGTTCGCCGGGGAGTCGCCCTGTGAGCCGGGGCAATGGCTGAAGCTGTTCCTGCCCAGCGGCGCCAGCCAGGTCTCCCGGGCCTACACCATACGCCGGCACTATCCGAAGTCGGCGCGGGTCGAGGTCGACTTCGTGCGCCATGACCATGGCCCGGCGGGGCGTTGGGTGGAGCGGACCTGGGTCGGCGAGCAGATTGGCTGCTCGGCGTTGCGCGGCGGTTTCCAGCGCCAGGAGGATGCCGAATGGATGGTGCTGACGGCCGATGAAACCGGTACCCCGGCGGTGATGAGCATTCTCGAAAGCCTGTCGCCGCGCGACCGCGCGCTGGTGGTGCTGGAAGCTGCGAGCCAGACCGAACGGCAGGCGGTGGACTCGCTGGCGACGGTCAATTGCAAGTGGTACTTCCGCGATGACTACCTGGGCTATAGAAACCTGTTGCTCGACGGCATCAGCAATCTGACGTTGCCCTCGGGGATCGGCCAGTTCTGGATCGCCGGCGAGGCGAAGGCGGTCAACGAGGTGCGTGACTACCTCACCGAAACCTGTTCGATCCAGCGGCGTCTGGTGCGTGGCAAGGGCTATTGGATGCGCAACGTCGCCGATTATCGCGATTGAGCGCACGTTCGCCTTGCGCTGCCTGGCAGCGCAGGGCCCGCTGGCCTCAGCAAACCTGCAACACAGGTTCGGCCAGACGTTCGAAATGCAGGCGCTCGGCTGCCAGGCCGTAATCCTTCAGCGCCGCACCCACCGTCTCGACCATGGCCTGCGGGCCACACAAAAACGCCGCATCGAGCCGGCTGACGTCGATCCATTCGCGAAACAGCGTGTCGCACATGGCCAGGTCCAGGCGCCCGGACGGAAGCCCGTTGTCGTTGCTTTCCCGGCTGAACAGCAGGATCAGTTCCAGGCGTTGCCCATACCGGGCCTGCAGCGCGGCCAGGCGTTCGCCGAACAGCAGGCTGGCGCGGTCGCGGTTGCCGTAGACCAGGGTGAAGCGGCTGCCCTCGTCGTTTTCCAGGGTGGTCTTGATGACCGGCAGCAGCGCCGTGATGCCGCTGCCCGAGGCCATGCCCAGGCAATGATGAGCCTGGGCCTGTTGCTGCTCGGGGCGATAGGATGAGCCCGCCGGTGGCATCACCAGCAGGGTGTCGCCCACCGCCAGCTGGGTGTTGGCGTAGCTCGAGAAACGGCCTTGCGGCACATGCCGGATCGCTACCCGTAGTTCGCCGTCGTCAGGCGCGCTGAAGATCGAGTACGAACGCCGCACCGGTTCGCCTTGCAACTGTGCTTCCAGTTGCAAGTACTGGCCTTGCTCGAAGCGGTAGGTCGCCGCCAGGTGCGAGGGCACGGCAAAGGCGATCGAAACGGTATCGGCGCTCTCGCGGCGGATATCGGCGACTTGCAGCGGGTGCATCACGGTCATGGCGCGGGTCCTGTTCAGGCGCTCTGGCGCAAGAGAGTGGCTTCGGGGCCGGCGAGACGCTCCAGGCGGCGCATGCTGTGCGTGGTGCCGGGTAGCAGGCGGCCGATCTCGCCGGTACGGTAACGGATCATCGGCAGCGCCTCGCGGCTCAGGGTAGTCAGCACCACCTCGCCGAAGTGGCCATCGGGCAGCGCCGTAGCGCTGTCCGGATCGATGATCTCTGGATAGAAGTGGTCTTCCCAAAGTGTGACGCCATCGCGGGCTTGCAGGCATTCCATGCCGATGCCGGGGTCCATCAGGGCCGGCACGCCGTACAAGGCCAGGGTCTGAACGCCCAGGCGCCGCTCCAGTTCCTGGCGCAGGCTGCTGGCGCACGGCTGCGGGCCGAGCAGCACGGTGCGCAAGGACAGCGCAGGCAGGGCGATGCCCTGGCGTTCCAGTTCATGGGCCAAGGCCAGCAGTTGCGCAGGGTTGGCCACGAGCATTTGCGGCTGGAAGTCGCACAGCAGGCGAACCTGCTCGCACGCTTCGCGGGCCGCCAGGGGGATCAGTGCGCAGCGCAGGCGTTCGGCTCCCAGTTGCAGGCCGGCGCCGGCGCTGAAACCGTCCAGGTCGCCGAGCACATGCAGGCGGTCGCCGGCATGGGCGCCGGCAACGCGCAGCGAGCGTGCGACCAGCGCCGCCCAGACCTCCTGGTCGTTGCGTGTGTAGCCAATGAGCGGCGATCGGGCGCTGCCGTCGTGGCAGGCTTGCAGGCGCACCACTTGCCGCGCCGGTACGGCGAACAGCGAGAACGGGTAGTGGTGGTGCAGTTCGGCGTTGCCGATGAAAGGAAAGCGGGCGAGGTCGCCGAGGTGCTGCAGCTGCTCCGGGTGCAGCCCCATGGCTTCGAACTGCTGGCGGTACCAGGGCACGTTGCGCCAGGCGTGTTTCAGCGACCAGCGCAAGCGGCGCAGCTGCACGTCGCGCAGTTGTTCGAGGCTGCAGGTTTCCAGGGTGTCGCGATGGGGCGAGGTGAGCGGGCGTTGTTCGAAGGCAGCGATATCGAGGCGTGTGTTGGCGTTCATCTTCCAAGTCCGTTTGGTAGGTCGACCATCAGGCTTGCATGCTATGCCGGGGTATCGGGGATGGCTACTCGCATTGCCCGGCCCGCCGTGTGCCGGGCGCGAACCGTTTCCGCGCCTGTCGGCTCGCGTCCGCGGCGCCTGCTTCGCGGCTGAAGCCGCTCCCACAGGATCGCCGTTGTCTCGGGCATTGTGTAGCACCTGTACCCGCGAAGCAGGCGCTGCGTTGTTCGCGGTGGTTCTGCGCCCAGACAAGCCCGCGCTCACCGGGCGCGCAGCCCGGACCGCTCAACGATTCAGGCGTCGTGCATCGAACGCATCGCGGGCCTGGAAGGCACTGTAGGTGGCTTGCGCGGCCAGCATCCCAGCCAGTCCGTAGGTGCGCTCGAGGCCGAATCTGGCGAAGCCTGCCGGTACCGGCAGCCGACGGGCGATCGCGTCGGCCAGCACCTCGCCGGCCACGGTGGTCGGCGCCATGCCGTGCCCGCCGAACCCCACCGCGTGCCAGATGCCTTGCGCATCCTGGCCGATCTGGGCCATCTGGTGGCGCCCGTAGCTCATCAGCCCGCCCCAGGCGTACTCCAGTGGCACGTCCTCGAGCTGTGGGTAGACGCTCAGCAGGTCGGCCTTGAGCAATCGGGCGATGGCCTGCGGCCCACGGTCGAGGATGGAGATGCGCCCGCCCCAGAGAATCCGCGTGTCTTTCAGTGGCCGGTAGTAATCGAAGGCGAAGCGCGTGTCGTAGATCGCCGACTGGCAGGCGATGGCGTCCTTCAGGCGCTCGCCCAGCGGAGCGGTCGCCACCACATAGGTGGCGATCGGTAGCACGGCGCGCTCGATCGGCGGGTAGACGCCTCGGGCATAGCCGCCACCGGAAAACACCACTTCCTCGGCGTGCACTTCACCTTGTCCGGTGCGCACGATGTAACCGTGGGGCTTTTTCTCGATGGCGATGACCGGCGATTGCTCGAAGATCGTCACGCCCGCTTGCGTGGCGGCCCGGGCGATGCCACAGACGTACTTCAGCGGGTGGAAGTGGAAGGCGTTGCGCTCCAGCAGTCCGCCATAGTAACGCTCGCTCCTGAGCTGCTCTTTCAGCTCGCCGGGCGCGATGTGCGTCCACTCCACGCCATAGGCTTGCTTCATCAGCTGGCGGGGTTTTTCCAGGCGCGACGGGTCGTTGAACCAGTTGGCCAGGATCACGCCCTGGTCGACCAGGTCGCAGTCGATGGCGTATCTGCGGGTGCGTTCGCGGATCAGCTCGACGGCGTTGAGCGTCAGCTGGTACAGGCGGCGTGCTTCGCTGGCGCCGAGGGTCGCCAGCAGGTCGGCGTTGCCGAGGCTGTAGCCGCCGAACACGAAACCGCCGTTGCGCCCCGAGGCGCCATGGCCGACGCGTCGTGCTTCGAGCACGGTCACATCGCCTACCCCGCGCTCGGCCAGTCCCAGTGCCGTCGACAGACCGGCCAGGCCACCGCCGAGAATGCACACGCGAGTGTCGGTTCGACCCGACTGGGCCGGGTAGTGGGGTCTGTCGGCGGTAGCTTCGTAGTAGGAATCGAGCAAGGTGCTGTTCATCATGATCCCAGGCAGTGATGGGCGGGCCGGACCAGGCCCGCCATTGGTGTTGTCAGGCGGGTTGCTGGTGGGTGGTGACGGAGGTTTCGGCGACGGCCTTGCTGTCTTCGGCCTTGCGCGTCTCGATCACCGAGAAATCCATCTGCCGATAGCGCACGACTCGGGAGCCGGTGACCAGCTTGTGGCCGAACCACATGACCGTGAACAGCACCAGGCCGACGTAGGTGGCGAAGGCGCCGATCCAGTCGATCTGCCCGCCCATGAAGGCCTGGTAGTTCTGCCCGAGCATCACCACCATGCACAGGCCGAAGGCAAACAGCGGTCCGAACGGGAAGAACTTCGAGACGTACGGCAGCCTGGCCAGGTCATGGCCTTGCAGCAGGTAGCCGCGGCGGAAGCGGTAATGACTGACCGCGATGCCCAGCCAGGCGATGAAACCGAGCATGCCGGAGGTGTTCAGCAGCCACAGGTAGAGCTTGCCGGGGCTGAACAGGAAGCTCAGCAGGCACAGGCCGGCGACCGCTGCGGTGGCCAGCAGCGCCCAGACCGGCGTGCCGCTGCGGGTCACGCGGGCGAAGATGGCGGGCGCCTTGCGTTCCCGAGCCAGGCTGTAGAGCATGCGCGAGGAGGCGTACATGCCCGAGTTGCCGGCGGACAGCACCGAAGTGAGGATCACCGCGTTCATCACCGCGGCGGCGGCGAGCATGTCGGCCTTGGCGAAGATCAGCGTGAACGGGCTGATGGTGATGTCGGACAGGCCGTCCTTGAGCAGTCGCGGGTCGGTGTAGGGGATCAGCAGGCCGATCACGATGATGGTGAATACGTAGAACAGCAGGATCCGCCAGAAGATCTGGCGCACGGCCTTGGGAATGTTGCGCCCGGGGTTGGTCGTTTCGCCAGCGGCGATGCCGACGAACTCGGTGCCCTGGAACGAGAAGCCGACGA
The DNA here is from genome assembly GCF_054788395.1 of Pseudomonas sp. microsymbiont 2. Classification (NCBI taxonomy): domain Bacteria; kingdom Pseudomonadati; phylum Pseudomonadota; class Gammaproteobacteria; order Pseudomonadales; family Pseudomonadaceae; genus Pseudomonas; species Pseudomonas sp. microsymbiont 2. Next base: position 4,385,716 of record NZ_CM139112.1, on the reverse strand, counting down.
TCATTGCCACGCCGATCAGCGCCGGCAGGCCGCCGGCGATCGGCGCGTCAGCGATCTGCCAGAGGTGGCTGCCGCCGTCCTGGCCGCCTTCGAGGATGCCCAGCAGCATCAGCACGCCCACGGCGATGAAGATGATGATGGTGACGACCTTGATCAGGGCGAACCAGAACTCCGCCTCGCCGAAGAAGCGTACCGACGCGACATTCAGGGCGAACAGCAGCGCCAGGAAGGCCGCGCTCCAGATCACCCCGGGCGTATCCGGGAACCAGTAGACCATGATGATCTGCACGGCCACCAGGTCCACGGCGATGGTCACGGCCCAGGAGTACCAGTAGTTCCAGCCCAGGGCGAAGCCGAAGCTTTCATCCACGTAGCGCGAGGCGTAGGTGGAGAACGAGCCGCTGACCGGCATGCAGGCGGCCAGTTCGCCGAGGCTGGTCATCAGGAAGTAGACCATCAGGCCGATCACCGCGAACGCCAGCAGCGCGCCGCCGGGGCCGGACTGGGCGATGGTGGCGCCGGAGGAGACGAACAGGCCGGTACCGATCGAGCCGCCGATGGCGATCATGTTCAGGTGGCGGCTGGTGAGGGTGCGCTTGAGGTGTCCGGAAGCTGGAGGTGCGCCAGTCGAACTGGCGTCGTGGTTCGCATGGGTCATGGGCAACCTGCTGATCTGCATTCAAGTGAGTTGTTGTTCTTGTTGTGTTCTGACCACTTCCAATTGCAGGGAGGGCGAGCGCGGGATGAGCGCCGGCCTGCCAGCGGTTTCTCCAGGACCGTGGCGGTGGTGATTGCATTGATAGAGATCAGTATTGGCCTGGAAAGGCGCGGACAACAAACGACCATTAATCGTCACATCATTCCTTTTTGGAATGATATTTTTCGTCGTTTTGGTGGGGTATTAAGCGCACTCTATAGCGCGATGTTTGCTTGTTGTCCTTATTTTTAAGGTGCCTGTTCTCGTCTATTTAGACATTAATATCGTCTTTTTGTCTTGTTTGGCTGTGTGCCAGATAATGTGTTCGGAAAAAAATTCATCAATATGCGCGCAAAAAAAGCCGATATCTGATTGCTCGGATATCGGCTTCGACGTTGTTGCGGCCTGTGGTCGGCGCGGGCGTGGTGGAGGGCTTAGCCCTCGTCGGGGTGGGGAGCGTCGTTGCTGGCGGTACGTTGTTCTTTCTCGGCCTTGTCCATCGGCAGCTTGTCGAATTCACGCAACCCGTTGCTGGCGTAGGGGTCGCCGATCCAGCGCGGGCCGGCGACGAATTGTGGGTTCACCAGGCTCTTGGCTGGTTCGTAACCGTCATAGCTCAGCCCCGCCAAGTCGGAAAGGGTGTGGATGAGGTGCGAGCTGCTGTAGGCCCGGTTGACCATCGAGCGAAGGTCCCGGGGAGCGCTCGCCTGCCAGCTGGACGAAGTCCAGAGCAGGAACGGGATGGTGTACATCGGCCGCGTGGGGTCGGCCTCGTTGCGGCCCAGGCGGTCATGGTTGCCCGAGTTGTAGACATCCTCGCCATGGTCGGAGAGGTACAGCAGGAAACCGTTCGGGGTGCTGGCCGCGTACCGCTTGATCAGGTCGGAAACGACGAAGTCGTTGTAGCGTACCGCGTTGTCGTAGAAGTTGTAGGTTTGCAGCTGGCTGGGCGTCAGTGTCGGCGGCGCGCCGTTGCCATCGTTGAAGTGGGCGAACTCTGCCGGGTAGCGGTAGCGATAGTCCATGTGGGTGCCCAGCAGGTGGACGATGATCAGCTTCTTCGGCGCAGCGTCGCGCAGGGCCTTTTCGAAGGGCGCCAGCACCACGCTGTCGTACTGGCTGGCGTTCTGGTTGCGCTGGTTGTTCAGGTAGACCGGTACGTCCGTCTGCTGGGAGAAGGTCGTGAGCATGGTGTTGCGCTTGGTCATCGTCTGTTGGTTGGTGATCCAGAAGGTCTTGTAGCCGGCCTGTTTCATCAGGTTGATCAGCGACGGTTCGCTGAGAAAGCGATCAGGGTGCTGTTCGTCGCCGAAGGTGAGGATCTGCTGCATCACTTCGATGGTGTAGGGGCGCGGCGAGACGACGTCGCGGAACACGGTGAGGCGCTTGTCGCTGGCGGCCAGGGCGTCGAGGTTCGGCGTGGTGTCGCGGTCGTAGCCATACAGGCGCATGTGTTCGCGGGTGGTGGACTCGCCCAGCACCAGCACCAGGGTGCGCGGGGCATCGCCGCTGCTGTCCTTGAGATTCTGCAGCGGTGGCAGGGCGGCGTTCTGCTGCAGCAATGCCTGCATGCTGTCCAGTTGCTGGCGGTATTGCCGGTAGCCGACCACCAGTTGCCATGGCACCGCAGCGGCCATGCGCTGTTCGACCTTTTCCTGGGCATCGGCGAAGTTGCGCTGTTGGCCGACCATCTGTTTGTAGAAGGGGTAGCCCAGGGTCGCCAGCAACAACAGGGCGACCACTGGCAGGCGGCCGTACAGTGGCAGGGTGACCGGGCGGATGCGTTTGAACAGCAGTACGGCGACGATGCTGTAGAGCAGCAATGCCAGGCCCAGCCAGATGCTGAAGTACTGGCTGAAGTATTCGCTGGCCTCGGTGGTGTTGGATTCGAACATCACGAAGATGACGCTTTGCGAGAATTCCTGGTGGTAGATGGCGAAGTAGCTCAGGCCGACCAGGGAGCTGGCCCAGAGCACCAGGCCGATCAGTGCGGCGAGCGGGCGGGTCAGGCGTGGCAGCAGCAGTATCGGTGCCAGCCACAGGCTGCTGAGGACGAAGGCGTCGCGAAAGCCGGCGAAGCCGGTGGTGCCGCTGAACAGCAGTAGCGCTTGGGTGATGCCGGAGAAGTACCAGAAGAACAGCACAAGCCAGCCGAGGCCGGCCCAGTCGATGGATTCGCGAGCGGGGGGAGTTGTGCGTGACACGAGTGCCTCGGGGAGCGGTTGTCTGCTGGATTGGTTGGCGGGCGACGCTAAAGGGGGCAACGTGAAAAGATCGTCAACAATTCATGAAAGTCTCGGGGCGGCTGACGAGTGAGATCCGAATAAGCTGCTCTTGATGTTTGCTCTTGATGTTTGCTCTTGATGTTTGCTCTTGATGTTTGCTCTTGATGTTTGCTCTTGATGTTTGCTCTTGATGTTTGCTCTTGATGTTTGTTCTTGCTTCTAAGTGCGCGATAGTTCAGGCAACACCAATTGCGACTTCAGGAGGCCGAGTGGAGTTCTTGCGGAGGGAGGTGACGGGCATGGATGCCCGTCAAGCGCTGCGCCCCAGGATGGGGCGTTCAGCGCGGTCCTCCCGGGAGCAAGAACGGAGCGAGGGAACCCCGGAGCGAAGCGTAGGGGCCGGATGATGGAGCGCAGCGTTTTTTGGTTACTTTTTGTCGCGTTTGACAAAAAGTGACCCGCCGTAAGGGCGGAAGGGTGACTATGCGTCGGCATCGCAAATGAATGCGCATATAACTTTCAATACAGACTCTTTAAAAGTCAAAGTCAAAGTCAAAGTCAAATGCGGTCGGCGTGGGTTTCTACAGCTGTAAGCGCATTCATTTACGATGTCGACGCATAGTCACCTTTCCGCCCTTACGGCGGGTCACTTTTTGTCAAACGCGACAAAAAGTAACCAAAAAACGCTGCGCTCCATTCATCCGGCCCTACGCTTCGCTCCGGGTTCCCTCACTCCGGCCTTGCTCCCGGGAGGGCCGCGCTGCAGGGCCCATCCTGGGCCCCAGCGCTTGACGGGCATCCATGCCCGTCACCTCCCTCCGCAAGGCCTACGTTCGGCCTCCTGAAGTCGCGAAGTAACGGGCGGCGCCTGGGCTGGCGCAGCTGACGCTAGTTGATAGTGAGGTTGAACATGCGATTGCCAAGATCAAGATCAAGATCAAGATCAAGATCAAGATCAAGATCAAGATCAAGATCAAGACATGGTTAGACTCGGAACTGCTCCATCAACACCTGCTGCTGGTTGGCCAGCCGATTAAGTGCCTGGCTGATCCGCGCCGATTCATCGGCCTGCCCGGACAGCGACTCCGTCACATCACGGATCCCCGCCACGTTGCGGTTGACCTCCTCGGCCACGGCGCTCTGCTCCTCGGCAGCCGAGGCGATCTGCAGGTTCATGTCGGTAATCACCGCCACCGCCTCGCCGATGCGCTGCAGCGCCGGCAAGGTCTGCTCCATCTGCGCCGCACTGTCCTGGGCCTGACGCTGGCCGGCATGCATGGCGCCAACCACGTCCTGAGTACCTTGCTGCAGACCTTCGATGACCTGGCGAATTTCTTCGACCGAGACCTGCGTGCGCTGGGCCAGGTTGCGCACCTCGTCGGCCACCACCGCGAAACCACGCCCGGCCTCGCCAGCCCGGGCCGCCTCGATCGCGGCATTGAGCGCCAGCAGATTGGTCTGCTCGGCGATGGCACGGATCACCTCGAGCACCGAGCCGATCTGCTCGCCACGGCTCTCCAGGGCGCGCGCCTCATCCATCGCCGCGTCCATGCCGCCGGCCAGCTGGTCGATCGCCGTGCGGGTCGCGGCCACCAGGGCCAGGCCATCGCGGGTCGCCTGGTCGGCACCCCGCGCCGCCTGGGCTGCCTGGGCGGCGTTGTGGGCTACATCGTGCGCGGTGGAGCTCATCTCGTTGGCGGCGGTAGCCACCTGCTCGATCTCTCGATGCTGCTGCTGCATGCCGTCGCTGGTCTGGCTGGCGATCAGCGCCGACTGGTCGGCGGTGCCACGGGCTTCCTGCAGCGAACCCTTGAGCTGGGCGATCACCGGTTGCAGCTTGTCGAGGAAACGGTTGAACCAGCCCGTCAGTTGGCCCAGTTCATCGTCACGGGCGTAGTCCAGGCGCCGGGTCAGGTCGCCTTCGCCACTGGCGATGTCCTCCAGCCGCGCGGCCACGGCGAGAATCGGCCGGGTCACGCCGCGTGCGGTCAGCCACACCAGTAGCAGGCCCAGCACTGCGGCGCCCAGGCCGATCAACAGGCTGGTGAGGTTGGCGCTTTGGTTCTGGCCGTCCAGCCTCTGGTTGAGGGCGACGGCGGGCGCCTGCAAGACCTGCTCGGGTAGCTCCAGCAAGACCTGCCATGGCGCCGCGCCGGGAATCGGCGCGAAGGGGCGGGAAATGCGCATGGTGCCGCCGTCCAGGCGCTCGAGTGCCTGGCCTGCGCGCAGCGGGGTACCCAGACCGCTGGCGCCGAACGCCTGCTCCACGGTCTTGCTCAACTGGCCGGCGTCCTGGCTATGTCCGGCCAGCAATCCCGACGGGCTGACGATGCTGACCTGGCCCTGGCCATCGAACAGTTCCTGGCGCCCGGCCAGGCTCAGCTGCTGCAGGTTGTCCAGGCCGATGTCCAGGCCGACCACGCCGACCACCTTGCCGTTTTCCAGCAGTGGCAGGGCGATGCTGGTCATCAGCACCTGGTGGCCATTGACCTCGTCGAAGTAAGGATCGAGCACGCAGGCCTTGGCGGTTTCCAGTGGGCAGGTCAGCCAGCGGTTGTAGGGCGAACCATTGGCGCCGATGCTGGTGTCGGCGAGCATCGATTCGGGCATCGCCTCGCTTTCGAGGGCGCCGGTGCTCGGCTGCGACCAGTACAGGGAGAAGCGCCCGCTGTCGTTGCTGCCGCGCTCGGCCTGGCCCGCGAAATGCGCATCCTGCTGATCCAGGGCGTTGGGCTGGAACACCAGGTACAGGCCGATCAGGTCGGCGTTGCCGCCCAGGGCGGTGCGAGCTTCGCGGGTCAGCTCGTCGCGCAGCTGCGCGCCTCCGCGGGCCTTGAGCGCCTGCACCAGGCGGGCGAAACCGTTGCCGTACTGGTAGGCATCCATGAAGTAGCGCTGGATGCGCAGGGCCTGGGTTTCGCCCTGGGCCTGCAGGCGCAGGCGGGCGCTCCGGTCGAGCAGCGCGGTGTTGGCCTGGAACACTTGCTCGGCACTGTGCCGGGCCTGGGTCAGCGAGGTGGTGACCAACAGGGCGACGATGGCCAGTAGGCACAGGCCGGCGAGCAGGGTGATCTTCCACTGGATGGAGAGACTTCGCTGCGACATGGGCGTTTCCTTCTCGGGCAAACAGGACGCCCGCGGTCAGGCGGGCGTCGGCGGGGTTAGTCGGCGATGCAGTTCGGTGGCGCGATCCTGAAGGCCTTGGTCAACCAGGCCAGGTAGAACACCCCCAGCAGGGCCCAGGCGCCGCCGAACAACAGCGAGTGCTGGTTCAGGTCCAGCCATAGCGAGACGATGATGCAGAAGCCTATCGTCGGCAGCACCAGATACTTGAGGTTGTTCGTCAGGCCCTTGTTCTGCCTTTCGCGCAGGTAGCAGTGGTTGATCACCGACAGGTTGACGAAGCTGAACGCCACCAGCGCGCCGAAGTTGATCACCGAGGTGGCGGTGACCAGGTCGAAGAAGATCGCCGACAGCGAGATCAGGCCGACCACGACGATGTTCAGCACCGGGGTCTTGTAGCGCGGGTGCAGGCGGGCGAACACGCCGGCCGGGATCACATTGTCGCGCCCCATCACGTACAGCAAGCGCGACACGCTGGTCTGCGAGGCCAGGCCCGAGGCGATGGTGTTGATCACCGTGCAGGCGATGAACACCGACTGGAACAGCTTGCCGCCGACATACAGGGCGATTTCCGGCAGGGCCGCCTCCTGGTCATGGAAGCGCGCCATGGTCGGGAAGTAGGCCTGGATGAAGTACGACACCAGGATGAACACCGCGCCGCCGATCAGCGCGGTGAGGAAGATCGCCCGTGGGATGGTCTTGCCCGGGTCGCGGGTTTCCTCCGACAGGCACGTCACCGCGTCGAAGCCCAGGAACGAGAAGCACAGGATGGTCGCGCCGGCGGCCAGGGCGGCGAACTGGGTCTGCTCATCGGCGAAAGGCACCAGGCTCCAGGCCGTGCCCAGGCCCTCGCCATGGTCCAGGCCACGCCAGCACAGATAGATGAACACGGCGATGATCGCCACCTGCACGGCCACGAACAGCAGGTTGAAATGCGCCACCAGGTTGACGCTGCGCATGTTGATCAGGCTGATCAGGGCGACGAAGCCGACCACCCACACCCAGGCCGGCACCTCGGGGAACATCGCCGACAGGTACAGCTTGGCCAGCAACGCGTTGACCATGGGCAGCAGCAGGTAGTCCAGCAGCGACGACCAGCCCACCAGGAACCCCACGTGCGGGTTGATGGCGCGCTGGGTATAGGTGTACGCCGAGCCCGACTGCGGGAAGCGTCGTACCAGGGTGCCATAGCTCACGGCGGTGAACAGGATGCCGGCCAGGGCCAGGATGTAGGCGCTGGGTACGTGCCCGGCGGTGATGCCGGAGACGATGCCGAAGGTGTCGAACACGGTCATCGGAGTGAGATAGGCCAAGCCGATGATCACCACGTGCCAGAGGCGCAGGGACTTGTGGAACTGGGCATTGCCGGAGGCGCTGTGATCAGGCTGCATGCGGGCGATGCTCCTGGATCAGGACGGCGGGCACGGCGTGGCGCGGGCGCGACAGGGGCGAGCGGGTGGGCTCCATGTTGTTCACCTTTTATGTTGGAGCTGCGAAGTGCGCGGTTGGGCGCTGGTGTCAGGGCTGGCAGGGCCGAAGCGAGGAAGGCGGCGCGTGGGGGCTGGGTCGGACAGGCATGATGGCGGCGCGTTTTTCTTCTTCGTGGCGTGGGCGCATGCAAGGTGGGAGAGATAGAAAACGATGGTCAAATGAGTGTCAAGTTAAACATGACAAGGTGTTCGGTGTTTGAGTGAAAAGTCGGTTTTTATGGCTGTTATGCAGTGTTTATGGCCGATTTGTCGGCGTATTTTTCGATTTTTGTGTTCGTAAAAATTTACGATGGAGACCATCCAAATGAAAGGCTGCAAGGTTTAGGACAGACACCTCCAGACGCAGAAAATCTCGACGAATACGCCGCATGGCCTTGGGGGGCAATGGTATTCTTGGCGCCTTGCGCGCCGACCTCCGCGGTTCGCGTTCTCGCCCCTCTACGGACAGCAATCGGTTCTATTCATGAAGAAATCAGTAGGCATCCTCTCCGGCCTGGCCGTCGCCATCGCCGTCGCAACCACCGCTGGCGCCTGGTACACCGGCAAGCAACTGCCCGCCGAGCTCGAACGCTCCATCGCCCGAGGCAACGAAGAGCTGAAGAAGGCCATGGTCGGCAACGGTGGCAGCATGACCATCGAACTGGTCTCGCTGGAACAGCGTTTCTTCACCAGCACCGCGCACTACCGCTTCAAGGTCGAGAACGTGCAGGTCGGCGAAGCCGAGAAACTGAACTTCGAGGTGGGCGCGACCGACCAGATCGAGCACGGTCCGTTTCCCTGGTCGCGGGTCAAGGCGTTCAAGCTGATGCCAGTGCTGGCCACCAGCAACAGCACGCTGGACAAGGATGACTTCACCGCCGCCTGGTTCGCCGCGGCGGGCGACAAGCCGCCGGTCACCAGCCAGGTCAGCCTGGGCTACGACGGCAGCGTCGACAGCGATATCCGCCTGGCGCCGGTCACGCTCAAGGAGGATGGCGCCAACGTCCTGGACTTCTCCGGCCTGCAACTGCAGCTGCGTGGCGATCGCGATGGCAAGGCGGTGGAGATTCACAGCAACGCCGAGCGCCTGGAACTGAGCTTCGTCGACGAGCAGCAGACGCCGGTGAAGATCCTGCTCAACGGCTTCAAGGCGGGCGGCAAGCTCAGCGAGACCGGCCATGACATGGTCTACGTCGGCAACTTCGATCTGGCCCTGGCCAACACCCAGGCCACCTTTGGCCCCAAGCAGGAAACCCTGGTGCTCAAGGGCCTGCAACAGAACAACCTGTACAACGCCGAGGGCGAGGCCAAGGACAAGCTGGCCGGACGCCTGGAATACAAGGTCGACGACATCAGCTACGCCGGGCGCAAGGTCGGCAGCGCCGAGATGGTGCTGACCATGAAGTCCATCGACATCCCGGCCATGCAGGCCTTGATGGAGTGGTACCAGACGCGCATGCCGGAAATCCAGCAGGCCGCCGCCCAGGGCGAGGCCGTGCCGTCGCTTGACATGACGCCCGAAGAACAGGCCAAGGTGCAGGGCGACCTGCAGCGACTGCTGGTGGCCAAGCCCCAGGTGGCGGTGGAAAAGCTGGCGTTCAAGACCGCCAATGGCGTGAGCCAGTTCGACCTGGCGATGGACTTCGCCAATCCGACCTCCTTCGACCTGCCGGCGGACCAGTTGGGCAAGCAACTGGTCACGCAACTCAAGGCCAAGCTCAGCGTCTCCAAGCCGATGGTCGCCGACCTGGCTACCCTGCAGGCGCTGCTCGATGGCGAAACCGATGCCCAGGCCATCGCCCAGCAGTCCAGCCAGGCCGGCGAGATGGTCGGCATGATGGCGCTGCAGAGCGGCATGGCCACGGTGCAGGGCAGTGACGTGGTGTCGAGCCTGCACTATGCCGATGGCATGGTCGACTTCAACGGCAAGAAAATGACCGTCGAAGAGTTCGCCATGCTGATCAGCGGCCACCTGGCGGCACTCCAGCCGCAGGGTTGATTGCTGGCTCGCGGTCCCTTTCGCGGGGCAAGCCCGCTCCCACGAAGTCGCCATGACTTGGATGGTTTCGTGGGAGCGGGCTTGCCCCGCGACTGCATTGGGGTGGCCAACGTAAAAACCCCTTTTGCATCCCTCCGATTGCCTGTAGCCTTCGCGTCCGATAAGAATCCGCGCCCGCAGAGGGGTCGAGACGCTGGCCGTCCGGCACCATTAGCCGATCTGCCAGGGCCGGGTGATACACTCGACTGACGCGCCCAGGCGCCCCGCAGGTCCAGCGATCATGACCCAGATTTCCGAACGCCTGTTGGTTCAGGCCCACCTCGATGCCAAGCAGCCCCATCCGCTGACGCCCGAGCAGGAGGCCGATTACCGTGCGGCCATCGCCGCCGAGCTGAAGAAGCAGAATGCCGTGCTGGTGGCCCACTACTATTGCGACCCAGTGATCCAGGCCCTGGCCGAGGAAACCGGTGGCTGCGTCTCCGACTCGCTGGAGATGGCGCGCTTCGGCAAGAACCATCCGGCCGAGACGGTGGTGGTGGCGGGGGTGCGCTTCATGGGCGAGACCGCGAAGATCCTGACCCCGGAAAAGCGCGTGCTGATGCCGACCCTGGAGGCGACCTGCTCCCTTGACCTGGGCTGCCCGGTGGAGGCTTTCTCCGCCTTCTGCGATCAGCATCCCGAGCGCACCGTGGTGGTCTACGCCAACACCTCCGCCGCTGTGAAGGCGCGCGCTGACTGGGTGGTGACGTCCAGCTGCGCGCTTGAGATCGTCGAAAGCCTGATGGACAACGGCGAGACCATTATCTGGGGGCCGGACCAGCACCTGGGGCGCTACATCCAGAAGCAGACCGGTGCCGACATGCTGTTGTGGGACGGTGCCTGCATCGTCCACGAAGAGTTCAAGTCGCGCCAGCTGGCCGACATGAAGGCGTTGTACCCGGACGCGGCGATCCTGGTTCACCCGGAGTCGCCGGAAGCGGTGATCGACCTGGCCGACGCGGTGGGTTCCACCAGCCAGTTGATCAAGGCGGCGCAGACCTTGCCGAACAAGACCTTCATCGTCGCCACCGACCGCGGCATCTTCTACAAGATGCAGCAGCTGTGCCCGGATAAAGAGTTCGTCGAGGCGCCGACTGCTGGTAATGGCGCGGCATGCCGTAGCTGCGCGCACTGCCCGTGGATGGCCATGAACACGCTGGAACGCGTGCTGGATTGCCTGCGTCAGGGCAGCAACGAGATCTTCGTCGAGCCGGCGCTGATTCCCAAGGCGATCAAGCCGTTGAACCGTATGCTGGACTTCACCCAGGCAGCGCGCTTGAAGTTGTCGGGTAACGCCTGACGCTGTTGCCTCTGTAGGAGCGGCTTCAGCCGCGATGCAGGCACCGCGGTGTCTGTCACCCGCTTGGCGGGTAATCGCGGCTAAAGCCGCTCCTACAGGGCGATCGGTGCTGGAGCCTAGCGCCCCATCATCTCCTTGACCATCCGCTGCTGCTCCATGATCTCGCGCTGGCGCTGGTCGATCTGCGAGGCCAGCGGGAAGTTGCTGCCAGCACGGCGTTTGGCGTAGTCAAGCTGCTGGATCGCCTGGTCGAAGTCGCCGACCAGGGTGAAGTATTCGGCACGGGCGCGGTGCAGGCCGATGGTGTTGCCCGACAGGCCACGCACTTCAGCCACGTCGTACCACACATCTGGATCGTCCGGTCGGCTCTTGACCAGATCATCCAGCACCTTTTCCGCCTCGGCCGGCTTGCCCTGCTTGATCAGCAGGTCGGCGCGCACCTGTTTCAGCGGATAGTTGCCCGGATACAGCCCTTGCATGCGCTGGGCGCGTTGCTGGGCGTCGGCCAGGCGGTTGTTGGTGATGTCGAGGTCGATCTGCGCCAGGTTGTAGGTGATGTCGTTGGGCGCCTTGGTCAGCAGCGGCTTGAGGTTCTCCCGCGCTTCGTTGAGCTGGCCGCCCTTGATCTGCGCCAGGGCCAGGCCATAGCGCGCGGCGTCCATCTGTGGGTTCTCGTCGAGCTGGGCACGGAAGCGCTTGGCGGCAAGGCCCGGAGTGCCTTCATAAGTCAGTGCCACGCGGGCGCGGATCAATTGGTAGCGCAAGGTGTCCTCGGTGCCATCCTTGCGGGCTTGTTCGGCGCGGTTGCGGGTGTCGGCGATACGCGATTCGGTGACTGGGTGAGTCAGCAGGAATTCCGGCGGCTTGGCGTCATAGCGGTACTGGCGCGCCAAGCGCTCGAACATGTTGGGCATGTTGCGCGGATCGTAGCCGGCCTTTTCCAGGTTGAGGATGCCGATGCGGTCTGCTTCCTGTTCGTTCTGCCGGGAGAAGCGCCGCTGCTCCTGGATCGCCGCGGCCTGGGTGCCGGCAATGACGCCGATACCGGCATCGCCACCGCCACCGGCGGCCAGCACGATGCCGGCCAGCAGTGCGGCCATCATGGGTAGTTGCATGCGTTGCTGGGCTTCGACGCCCCGGGCGAAGTGACGTTGCGACAAGTGCGCCAGTTCGTGGGCCAATACCGAGGCGTACTCGCCTTCGGTCTGGGCGTTGAGGAACAGGCCGCCGTTGACCCCGATGATGCCGCCGGGCGCGGCGAAGGCGTTGAGTTCCTTGCTGTCGATGAGGATGAACTCGAGGCGGCGGTCCTGTACCTGGCTGGTCTCGGCCAGCTTGTACACGGTGGTCTCGACGAAGTCCTTGAGCTGCGGGTCGTTCAGCTGGTTGACCTGACCCCGCAGCAGGCTCAGCCAGGCGCGGCCGAGCTGGTGTTCCTGCTGCGGCGAGACGATCGCGGAGCTGGCGTCGCCCAGTGACGGCAGGTCGTCGGCGTGGCCGGGAAGGGCCATCAGGCAGGCCAGCGTCAGCAGGGTGGGGCGCAGTAGATTCATGCAGAAGCTCGCGTCGGTCAAAAGGCTTACTGTAGCCGGGTCGCGCGATGCAGACCAGTGGCGCTATCCTACGGGACTTTTCTGCCCCGCCCCGGAGACATGCCTGATGAGCGACACCCCGACCTGCGACGCCGAACTCGACGCCAGCGGGCTGAATTGCCCCCTGCCGCTGCTCAAGGCCAAGATGGAACTCAACCGCCTGGCCAGTGGCGCGGTGCTCAAGGTGATCGCCACCGATGCCGGTTCGCAACGCGACTTCCGCACTTTCGCCCAGCTTGCCGGTCATACGCTGCTACGCGAAACGGCCGAAGCTGGGGTGTACACCTACTGGCTGCGCAAGGCCTGAGTCTTTTTCCAAGGATCGTCAATGTTCAAAGTGCTACGCGACTGGATGCAGCGCTACTTCTCCGACGAGGAGGCGGTGGTGCTGGCGGTCCTGCTGTTCCTGGCCTTCACGGTGGTACTGACCCTGGGCGGCATGCTCGCGCCGGTGCTGGCCGGCATGGTGCTGGCGTTTCTCATGCAGGGCCTGGTCAATGCCCTGGAGCGCCTCCGGGTGCCGACCCGGATCGCGGTATGGCTGGTGTTCGCCTTGTTCATGGGCGCGCTGGCGGTGTTCCTGCTGGTACTGGTGCCGCTGCTCTGGCATCAGTTGATCACCTTGTTCAACGAGTTGCCGGGCATGCTCGGCAAGTGGCAGTCGTTGCTGCTCCTGCTGCCGGAGCGCTACCCGCATCTGGTGTCGGACGAGCAGGTGCTGCGCGCCATCGAGTCGGTGCGCGGTGAGATCGGCAAGTTCGGCCAGTGGGCGCTGACTTTCTCGCTGTCGAGCCTGCCGCTGCTGGTCAACGCCATGATCTACCTGGTGCTGGTGCCGATCCTGGTGTTCTTCTTCCTCAAGGACCGCGAGCTGATCGGTCGCTGGGTCAGCGGCTATCTGCCGCGCCAGCGCAGCCTGCTCAACCGGGTAGGCGACGAGATGAACCGGCAGATCGCCAACTATATCCGCGGCAAGGGCATCGAGATCCTGATCTGCGGGATCGCCACCTATATCGCCTTCATCAGCCTGGGGCTCAACTATGCGGCCTTGCTGGCGCTGCTGGTGGGGCTGTCGGTGGTGGTGCCGTATGTCGGCGCGGTGGTGGTGACGGTGCCGGTGACGCTGATCGCGCTGTTCCAGTGGGGCTGGGGCGACCAGTTCATCTACCTGATGGCGGTGTACGCGATCATCCAGGCGCTCGATGGCAACGTGCTGGTGCCGCTGCTGTTCTCCGAGGCGGTGAGCCTGCACCCGGTGGCGATCATCTGCGCGGTGCTGCTGTTCGGCGGGCTGTGGGGGTTCTGGGGGATCTTCTTCGCGATCCCGCTGGCGACGCTGTTCAAGGCAGTGCTGGATGCCTGGCCACGGCAGGACAGGTCTGTGGCGCCGATGCTGTAGTTTTGGGGCTGCTTTGCAGCCCTATCGCGACACAAGGCCGCTCCTACAGGGATCGCGTTCCCCTGTAGGAGCGGCCTTGTGTCGCGAATGGGGCGCAAAGCGCCCCCAGCGCCCTCAAGCCTTGTTAAGGTTTTGGGCTGCCGCAAGCACGGCATCCACATGCCCCGGCACCTTCACCCCACGCCATTCCTGGCGCAGCACACCGTCCTTGTCGATCAGGAAGGTGCTGCGGTCCACGCCCAAATACTCCTTGCCATACAGCTTCTTCAGCTTGATCACGTCGAACAGCTGGCACAGCGCCTCGTCCTTGTCGCTGATCAGCTCGAAGGTGAAGCCCTGCTTGGCCTTGAAGTTCTCATGGGACTTGATGCCATCGCGCGACACACCGAACACCACGGTGTTGGCGGCCTGGAACGCCGCATGCTGGTCACGGAAGCCCTGGCCTTCGGTGGTGCAGCCCGGGGTGCTGTCCTTGGGATAGAAGTACAGCACCACCTGCTGGCCCTTGAGTTCGGCGAGGCTGACGGCCTGGCCGCTGGTGGCCTGGGCCTGGAAATCGGCGACGGGTTGGTCGAGTGCTACGGCCATGGGAGCTTCCTTACATAGGGTTCTGTGGGCGCCACGGTTCGATCAGCGCGTCCAGGTTCAGGGCGTCGGCGAAGTCGAGGAACTGATCGCGCAGCCAGCTGATCTGGGTGCCGGCCGGCAGGATCACGGTGAACTGGGCGTTGAGCATGCTGCTGCCGGTCTGCGGCGCGAGGTAGGTGTCGCAGGTCATCGCTTCGAGCTCGACGCGGTGGTCGAGGAAGAACTGGCACAGCTCGTTGATGATGTCCGGGCGATAGGCGGCGCTGACGTAGGCCACATAGGGCAGGGCCTGCGGGCGCACTTCCTGGTCGGCGCTGCGCACCACGTCCAGGGTCAGGCCGTGCTTCTTGCCCAGGCCTGGCAACGTGGCTTCGAGGCGGGCCAGGGCATCCCAGCTGCCGCCGACCTGCAGCACCAGGGCGCTGGTCTCGCCGTGGCGCGACAGGCGCGAGGTGACCACCGCGCAGCGGTTGTCGAAGGCCGCGCGGCTGAGAACGTTGGCCAGTTCCATGGGGTTGGGGCCCAGGGCGCTGATGACGAGGAATTGTTCGCGAACGGTGGGGGTGGACATGCAGCATTCCTAAAGCGATGAGCGGTCGGTGCAGGACGGGGGCAAGCCTCCTTTGTCAGCAGGGCCCTGGCCGGTTTTGGCGGCTGTGGACGCAGGCCGGGAGCACTGTCGACGGCCCGGCGGGCCGGACTGCACCGATCAAAGGATCAAGGGTAGCGAAAACCGGCGCGAAGGGGAATGCTCCGCCCGCCTGCTTCGCTTGTGCAAGGCCGATGGCGCCAGTACCATTACCGCTCTCTTTTTCCGGCAGGAGCAGTTTCATGATTGCGGGCAGTATGGTGGCATTGGTCACACCCATGGATGCACAAGGGCGTCTGGACTGGGACAGCCTCGACAAGCTTGTAGACTTCCATCTGGAAAAGGGTACCCATGCGATCGTCGCTGTCGGCACCACCGGTGAATCCGCGACCCTGGATGTCGAGGAGCACATCCTGGTGATCAAGCACGTGGTCGAGCGGGTCAAGCACAGCAAGAAGCGCATCCCGGTGATCGCCGGTACCGGTGCCAACTCCACTGCCGAAGCCGTGCACCTGACCAAGAACGCCAAGAATGCCGGCGCCGACGCCTGCCTGCTCGTCGTGCCGTACTACAACAAGCCGACCCAGGAAGGCCTGTACCAGCACTTCAAGCACATCGCCGAGGCCGTCGACATCCCGCAGATCCTCTACAACGTGCCCGGCCGCACCTCCTGCGACATGCAGGCCGATACCGTGATCCGCCTGTCGACGGTCAAGAACATCATCGGCATCAAGGAAGCGACCGGCGACCTGGTCCGTGCCAAGGCCATCCTGGACGGCGTCGACAAGGACTTCATCGTCCTCTCCGGCGACGATCCGACTGCCGTCGAGCTGATCCTGATGGGCGGCAAGGGCAACATCTCGGTCACCGCCAACGTCGCCCCGCGCGAAATGGCCGACCTGTGCGAGGCCGCCCTCGAGGGCAATGCCGAGAAGGCCCGCGCGATCAACGAAAAACTCATGCCGCTGCATAAAGACCTGTTCTGCGAGGCCAACCCGATCCCGGTGAAATGGGCACTCGTCGAAATGGGCCTGATGCAGCAGGGCATCCGCCTGCCGCTGACCTGGCTGAGCGAAGGCTGTCACGAAAAAGTCCGTACTGCCTTGCGCCAGTCCGGCGTACTGGTTTAATCGAGGAAGTACACCGCATGAAGCGACTGGCTGGTCTTTCCGCTCTCGCCCTGATCATTTCCAGCACCAGTGGGTGCGGCTGGCTGTGGGGCGAGGATGGCTATTTCCGCGACCGCGGCAGCGATTACCTGCAGGCGCACCCGACCGCGCCAATGCAGCTGCCGCCGGACGCCAGCAACGTCAAACGCCTGGACCCGCTGCTGCCGATCCCGCGCAACGTGGCCGACGATCGCGCCACTGGCGAGTTCGAGGTACCCCGTCCGCAGCCGCTGTCGGCCAGCGCCGACGTCAGCGACTATACCTTGCAGCGCAGCGGCAGCAGCCGTTGGGTGCTGGCCCAGCATGCGCCGGCCGAAGTCTGGCCGGTGGCTCGCCAGTTCTTCGAGGACAACGGTTTCCGTATCGCCGAAGAGCGCCCGCAGACCGGCGAATTCAACACCACCTGGCAGCGCTTCGACGAACTGTCGGCCTCCCTCGGCCAGCGTCTGGCCAGCGCCTCCAGCAGCCCGGACAGCGAAGTCCGTGTGCGGGTGCGTATGGAACCCGGCGTGCAGCGCAACACCTCCGAGGTGTATGTGGTCACGGTCGAGCGTCCGGCCGGCAGCAGCGCCGAGCCTGATTTCCCATCCAGCGCCAGCAACAGCGGCGCCGATGCGCTGCTGGTCGACGAGATGCTGGCCAGCATGAACCGCAGCGCCGAGAAGGGCGGTTCGGTATCCCTGCTCGCCGCTCGCGATTTTGATGCCCCGAGCCAGGTCAGCCTGAGCGAGGACGGCAGCGGCAACCCGGTGCTGTACCTCGGTTCCGACCTGGATCGCGCCTGGTCCGGCGTCGGCCGCGCCCTGGAACAGGGCGAGTGGCGCGTCGAGGACATCAACCGCAGCCTGGGCCTGTACTACATCAACCTGTCCGAGAAGCCTGACGACAAGCAGAAGGAGCCTGGCTTCTTCAGTCGCCTGTTCGGTAGCGAGCCGTCCAAGGAAGAGCGTGAAGCCCGTGCTGAACGCTACCAGGTACGCCTGAGCAAGGTTGGCGAGAACGTCCAGGTGACCGTCGAGAAGAACATCAACACCGTGGCCCCGGCCGATGTGGCCCGCCGCGTGCTGAGCGCGATCCAGGACCGTCTGGGCTAAGTGCGCTTCGCGGTTCTCGGAAGCGGCAGCCAGGGAAACGGCACGCTCATCGCCAGTGGTGACACCTTCATCCTGGTCGACTGCGGCTTTTCCCTGCGCGAGACCGAGCGGCGCCTGGCGCTGCTCGGGGTGTCGGCCACGCAACTGAGCGCGGTGCTGGTGACCCATGAACATGCCGACCACGTGCATGGGGTGGGGTTGCTGTCGCGCCGCTACAATGTACCGGTCTACCTCAGCCAGGGTACCTTGCGCGGGCTGCGCAAGCCGGTTGAAGTGGCCGGTTTCATCGGTTGTGGCGACGTGCTGCGCATCGGCGAGCTGGAGGTCAGTGCCTCGCGGGTCGAGCATGACGCCTACGAGCCGTTGCAGTATGTGATCAGCGATGGTCGCCGCCGCTTTGGCATGCTGACCGACCTGGGCAGCTACGACAGCCATCTGTTGGCGCGCTACCAGGATCTGGATGCGTTGCTGATCGAGGCCAACCACTGCCGCGACCTGCTGGCCCGTGGGCACTACCCGCGCTTTCTCAAGCTGCGGGTCGGCGGCAGCCAGGGACATTTGAACAACCACCAGGCCGCGAGCCTGGTGGCCGAGTTGGGCTGGCAACGCCTGCAGCACCTGGTGCTGGCCCACCTCAGCAGCAAGAACAACCTGCCACACCTGGCCCGCCAGTGCTTTGTCGACGCCCTCGGGTGCGACCCGGACTGGCTCCAGGTGGCCAACCAAGATCAAGGGCTCGACTGGCGCCAGATCGCCTAGCCCACCTACTCAAGCAAGCGGAGCCCATCATGGAAAAACGCGACGAACTCTACCGCGGCAAGGCCAAATCGGTTTACAAAACTGACGACGCCGACCGCTTGATCCTGCTGTTCCGTAACGACACCTCGGCGTTCGACGGCAAGCGCATCGAACAACTCGACCGCAAGGGCATGGTGAACAACAAGTTCAATGCCTTCATCATGCAGAAGCTCGAAGAAGCCGGCGTGCCGACCCAGTTCGACAAGCTGCTGGGCGACAACGAGTGCCTGGTGAAGAAGCTCGACATGATCCCGGTCGAGTGCGTGGTGCGCAACTACGCTGCTGGCAGCCTGGTCAAGCGCCTGGGCGTGGAGGAGGGCATCAAGCTGGAGCCGTCCACCTTCGAGCTGTTCCTGAAGAACGACGAGAAGGGCGACCCCTTCATCAACGAATCCCATGTTGTCGCTTTCGGCTGGGGCACCGCCGAGCAACTGGCCGAGATGAAGAAGCTGTCGCTGAAGGTCAACGAAGTGCTGAGCAAGCTGTTCGATGACGCGGGCCTCTTGCTGGTCGACTTCAAGCTGGAGTTCGGCGTGTTCCACGGCCAGATCGTCCTGGGCGACGAATTCAGCCCGGACGGCTGCCGCCTGTGGGACAAGGAAACCCGCAAGAAGATGGACAAGGACCGCTTCCGCCAGGGTCTGGGCGACGTGATCGAAGCCTACGAAGAAGTCGCCAAGCGCCTGGGCGTGCCGCTGTAAGCGGCGCGTTCACGCAAGCGCCTGATACCACGCGAATTTTTTTCAAAAAAGGTTTGCCAGAAACGAAATCGCTGGTATGATGCGCGCCATTGGAGAGATGCCGGAGTGGTCGAACGGGACGGATTCGAAATCCGTTGTACTGGCAACAGTACCTAGGGTTCAAATCCCTATCTCTCCGCCATATGCGAAGTAGTCGAAGCCCCCGAAAACGTTGAGTTTTCGGGGGCTTCGTCGTTTTGGGTATCTGGCTAGGGCGAACGCCTGTACGGGCCGCATTGAACGTCAGGACGAGGCGCTCGATCAAGTGCCCCTTCCATGCTTGGGTGCTAGCACCAAAAGAGCACCAAAAGCAAAAGGGGACGGATGGGCCTGTTCCGTGACAATGGACGCCAAGAGGCTGGCTATTGAGCCGCCTTCCTCAAGCCTTTTGCATATTCGTTCGGTGAACGATAGCCCAGTGCTGAGTGCAGTCGGCTGCTGTTGTAAAACCCGTGGATGTAGCTTGCAACTGCCAGGTGGTGGGCACTGAATGTTCAGGAGGCGGGGGGGTAGTTGACTTCTGCTGTGAAATCCCAGGAGGCAACGGAGCAAGCCGAGCGCTATTCAGTGCCCTTTGGGCATTTCGCAGGTAGATACAAAAAGCGCGCAGGCCCTTTGTGTATGGGGCTTGCGCGCTTTTTCTCGTCAATACCCCAGCACGATTGGTGTATGTGCTGTTTATTTGCTGAGAAGAGGCAAAGTGAGGGGTGGGGAGGATATAGGTCGTCAACTCAGAGTTATTCACCTTCGGAGATGGTGCCGAGTGCAGCTAGTGCGGCTCGGCATAAGAGGGGGGCAAAGCCCTGATCAATTTGTGTGTCGTGTCAATCTAGTATCACCGCGCTGAATTATGCGATGATTCCAAGCCTACTCAACAGGCATCCTGTTGAACACAACATAACCACCGAGCTTTGATGAGTGCAACACCTAGATAAAGAGGTTCCCTTGAGACGGAATAGCATGGATTTCAGGCGCGATATTAATGGATTGCGAGCCTGGGCCGTAGTTTTTGTAATCCTCTATCATTTTGGAATTCCTGGGTTCGGCGGCGGATTCGTTGGCGTGGATATATTCTTCGTCATCTCAGGATATCTGATGGCCGGAATTATATTTTCTGAGCTTCATGAAACGACGCTGTCGAATGGGCGCGGTTCTTTTTCACTGCTGCGATTCTATTATTCCAGGGCGAAGCGAATTATCCCGCCACTCCTCGTTCTCTGTCTTGTACTTATCATTGTAGGCTGGTTCCTACTCTCCCCGACTTACTTTAAAATGCTCGGGAAGCACGTCGTTTCGGCTATATTATTCGTCTCTAACTTCGTTTTCTGGGGGGAGTCTGGATATTTTGACTTGGCCTCGCACGACAAATTGCTGCTGCATACTTGGTCCTTGTCCGTAGAGTGGCAATTCTACTTAATTCTCCCTGTGGTCATGCTGATTTCATGGCGCGTACACCCGCGCCGCAATACTTTGATTGCAGTGCTCGGGTTCGTATTTTTGCTGTCTCTGGCATATTCGATTTTCATTACCCCCAAGCAGACTTCTGAGGCATTCTACTTACTTCCCTCCAGAGCCTGGGAAATGACAGTTGGGGCCCTTGCGTATCTCATCGCAAACAGGTTTCACCTACCAAGCTGGCTCAAAAGTACCTTTGAATACTTAGGGTTCAGCCTAATTATTGCCTGCCTCGCCGTGTTCAGTAAGGATACCCTGTGGCCAAGTTGGCACGCATTAACTCCAGTAATTGGCACGGTGCTGGTTATACTCGCAGGTCGCCAGGACTCAATGTGGACGGGTTCAGCTATTGCTCAAAGGTTGGGAGACTGGTCCTACTCCCTTTATCTCTGGCACTGGCCGTTTGTGGCTGCGCTTTACTATCTGCTGCGCCAGAACCAGCCCGCCGCAATCGCTACCGGACTCGCTTTTACCTTGGCGCTCGGCTGGCTCTCCTATCGTCTAGTGGAAAATCCTGCGCGAAAGAGATTATCACGCATCAGCATTCCCTCCGGGCTTGGAGCCATATGTGCCGCGGTGACCATATTGGCATTTGCAGGCTGGCTGGTGCAGACACAACCAGGGCTTTATAAGAAATTCCCTCCGGAAGCGCTGGCCGCTTTCGAAGAGGCGAAAAACAGAAATCCACGTTTCACTGAATGCCATGTCAACGGACTAACACCTGTACCTGAATGCAGGTATGGCGGTGACCAACTAGGCGTTATCGTCTTAGGGGACAGTCATGGCGAGGCAATGATCCGCTCAATCGAAAAGGCACTGCCAGAAAAGAATTTATACGCACTGGATTGGACTTACAGCGGATGCCCAACCATCGCTGGTATAAAAGGTAATGACTCCAGTTATCGCTGTGGCGAAGTGGTCAAGCAGTTCCTGATAAAGCAAAAGTCGCTGCCTGCACACGTACCTGTCGTTCTGATCAGTCGAATGTCTGTCTATCTATTTGGGTTCAATGAGGTTGATCGACCTCTTGATGCAGGCGTGCCGAATCTTTATCTGACCAAGCCTTACCCGGCGCGTAGCCCCGAGTTCCTGCAGGAAATGCGAGAAGGCTTAATCAGCACTGCATGCGAGCTCGCAAAGAGTCGCCCGGTGTATATGGTTCGCCCCACTCCAGAAATGATGGTCAACGTTCCGCTTGCCATGGGACGCGCGCTGCTGTTGGGTAAGGCTAGAGATGTCGCGGTATCAGTGGATGAATATCACAGGCGAAATGCTTTCGCTTGGGAGACCCAGGACATGGCAGCAAAACAATGCGGAGTCAAGATTCTCGACCCTACGCCCTATCTCTGTGATGACAAGAACTGCATGGGCGGCGTGAACGGGCGCCCCATCTATTTTGACGACGACCACCTGAGCGAGCGGGGAGGAAACCTGCTGATTCCGATGTTTCGCAGCATCTTTAATACCGCAGACTTCGCCAAGCAGTAAGCAACCCGCCGTCGCACCTGGTGCGGAGAACGGGGATTGAAACAGGGGGGGCACAGATCAGGCTGCTATGACATTTGGGAGCCTGGGCACGACCGAGTTTTAGGGCGGATTTAGGGCAAAAATGGGGCCGCATTGGGCCGCGATGAGCCATTGTTGACGTGGCGATTGTCAGTGTTTACCGCCCCAAAGCGGCTTGATGCGCAAGGCGGACGGGTTCAAATCCCTATCTCTCCGCCGTACATGAGAAGGCCCCGAGATGAAAGTCTCGGGGCTTTTTCATTGTCCCTCTTTTTTGCAACGGCTTCGCCAATAGCCGGCATTGGCGTCTGGGCATCAAGCGCGCAAAGAACTGGAGGCAGCAGGAAACCGCTAGCGTCATCCGCTGCTGGCAACCTGCCACGATTTGCAGCTGCATCACGTGTCATAGAGAATCGCGACCTTTGTTTGCGTAAGGATGCGTGCAATGAAGTTCGAAGGGACTTTCCAATACATGGGCAACCACGGGATCGTCTTCAACGTCTCGCAGATCACCCTGACCGACAGCTCGCGCGGGCGCCTGCGCGAGCTGCATTTCGGCGAAGCGAGAAGCGCCCATTACGAGGTCAACAGCAAGGTTGTCGAGACGTACGACAGGATGTTGGCCAAGGGGCTTCCCTGTGTGATGAAGATCGGCATCTCCAAGCCGCTGACCCGCCAGCAGGGCGATACCCTCAATGCCCAGCGCACCAAGGTTGCCAACCTCGCCGCCTCGGCGTTCGCCGCTGCCACCAGTTCTGTAGCATCGCCCTACGTTGGTGTGCCGGTGGGCGCTGGGGTACGTGCTTATGCCAATGACGTCCTGCCCACCTATCATGCCGGCGATGTGCTGGTCAGCATCGAGGCGCAGGTCAATGGCGGCATCGGGCCGCAGCACACCACCTCGACCCTGATTATCAAGACCTGAGGGAGGCGTCTGTGTCCGAAATTATCTATGCGGTCATCGCCCTGGTGCTTTACGGCCTGCTGGATCGGTTTCTCAGGCCTTACCCGCTGCGCAAGTGGCTTGGGGTGGTGTTGGTGGTGATCGGTGTTGGCGGTTGCATCGTTGTCAGCCAGGCCCGTTTGTTCGGGTTGGACCTGGGATTGCTGTCGGTGCTTGCCACGGGGGTGGGCGTGGGCCTGTTCGTGAGGCGGCGACGATTCGAACAGGTTGCTTGATGCGATAAAGATCCTTGCCGGTATCTTGGCTGAGGTTTTTCGAGGTGTTCGACGTTAGCGTTGCAGCGCCTTTCAGATCGAGCGCCGCCCGCGCGGCGCATCGCGACGCAAGGCCGCTCCTACATCTGTTTCGGGCCAGTCAATCCTGTGCCATTACCTCGTCCGCCTTGTTGGTCCGACGCGGTTTCAGTGTGGGCACCACTGGCGCCTCACCTGTCTCAAGACAGGCACCAAGGCGGGCAACCATGGCCTGACAGGTTCGGCACGTTGCAACAAATGTAGGAGCGGCCTTGCGTCGCGATGCGCCGCGCGGGCGGCGCTCGATTTGGTAGGCGCTGCAAGGGGCGCGGCGGACACCTGGTGGCCTTCACTCGGTCAATCGCTCTCGCGCCCAAAGATCTTGAAATGCAGGCATCCTGGCTAAAAGCCCCATAGTTCGCGTTACGGGGCTTTCTGCATTAAACAGCAGGGCCATTCGTTCAAGGCTTTTGCGATTCTTGGGTATGAACGCTCCAGTTCAAGAACGCCGGGGTCGCTTTGCGACCCTTTCGCGACACAAGGCCGCTCCTACAGGGTGCGCGGTAGCCTGTAGGAAGGGGGCGATCTGCGCGAACTACGCCAAACTGTAACGTTTTAGCAATTAGTTCAATACGCTTAGTTACCGTGCCGACAACTTGTTAGTTGACCACCGTCAACGAGTGCAACTGTACTAACGCCTTTCGCTCACACCCCCTTTTCCCGTATGATCCGCGCGCCATCAGTGTGATGGTGGATCATGGATTATAAGGATTGTTATGAAAAAGCTGATCAAAGCTACTGTCGCTGTTGCTGTCGTTTCGGGCGTTGCCCTGCTGTCCGGCTGCACTGGCCAGGTCTACAACCAGCCTAAGAACTGCTCGTACGACTACCTGTTCCACCCATCGGTTTCCATCTCCAAGATCATCGGCGGCTGCGGCCCGATCGATAAACTGCCCCAGCAGCAGTAATCTTGGAAATACCCTGATCGGGTCGCTCGCGGCCTGATCCAAGACCCCCGGCCATGGATGTGGCCGGGGGTTTTTGTTTTTAGGGCGTGGCGGCTTGTCGCGTGGCAACCTGTCGTCTTGACGCCCCGGCCCGCGTTTGTTTGTGCTGGCAATTCGGTTACAATCCGTAAATCGTTTCAGCCTTGTCGGTCAATCCGACCAAAGGCTGGCACGTCCAATGTCTCTCTGGCTGCTGAACAATGATCACAACAAGCCTGCGCTGAAGAACATGGAAATCCGGGCCAGCCACAGGCCCACCCTCCGTTCTACTGACTGGAATCGATCAATGTTCAAGAAAGCTGGCAAGACCTTGCTGGGTCTGGCAGTCGCGGCGAGCTTCATGCAAGCGCACGCCGAAGACACCAAGAAAGTCGACGTGCTGCTGGTCGGCGGCGGCATCATGAGTTCCACCCTGGCGGTCTGGCTCAACGAGCTGGAGCCGACCTGGTCGATGGAAATGGTCGAGCGCCTGGATGGCGTCGCCGAAGAGAGCTCCAACGGCTGGAACAACGCCGGTACCGGCCACTCCGCGCTGGCCGAGCTGAACTACACCCCGCTGGACAAAGATGGCAAGGTCAACATCACCAAGGCCATCGAGATCAACGAGTCGTTCCAGATCTCCCGCCAGTTCTGGGCCTGGCAGGTACGCCAGGGCGTGCTGAAGAACCCGCACTCGTTCATCAACACCACCCCGCACATGAGCTTCGTCTGGGGCGATGACAACATCAAGTTCCTGAAGCAGCGCTACGACGCCCTGCAGGCCAGCCCGCTGTTCCGTTCGATGCAGTACTCGGAAGACCACGCGCAGATCGCCAAGTGGGTCCCGCTGATGATGGAAGGCCGCGATCCAAGCCAGAAGCTGGCCGTGACCTGGAGCCCGATCGGCACCGACGTCAACTTCGGTGAGATCACCCGTCAGTTCGTCGGTCACCTGAAGACCAAAGAGAACTTCGACCTGAAGCTGTCCAGCGAAGTGCAGGACATCACCCGCAACGAAGACGGCTCCTGGCACGTCGAGTACAAGAACCTGAAGGATGGCACCGAGCACGCCACCGACGCCAAGTTCCTGTTCATCGGCGCCGGCGGCGGCGCGCTGAAGCTGCTGCAGAAGTCGGGCATTCCGGAAGCCAAGGAATACGCAGGCTTCCCGGTGGGCGGCTCGTTCCTGGTGACCGAGAACCCGACCGTTGCCATGCAGCACATGGCCAAGGCCTACGGCATCGCCTCGACCGGCGCGCCACCCATGTCGGTTCCGCACCTGGATACCCGCGTGCTGGACGGCAAGCGCGTGATCCTGTTCGGGCCATTCGCCACCTTCTCGACCAAGTTCCTGAAGAACGGCTCGTACCTGGACCTGCTGAGCAGCACCACCACCCACAACGTCTGGCCGATGGCCCGTGTCGGCATCGACCAGTACCCGCTGGTCGAGTACCTCGCCGGCCAGCTGATGCAGTCCGACGACGACCGTTTCGCCGCCCTGCAGACCTACTTCCCGAACGCCAAGAAGGAAGACTGGAAACTGTGGCAAGCCGGTCAGCGCGTGCAGATCATCAAGCGTGACGCCGACAAGGGTGGCGTGCTGAAGCTGGGCACCGAGGTCGTGGCTTCCGAAGACCGCACCATCGCCGGCCTGCTGGGCGCCTCGCCAGGTGCCTCGACCGCCGCGCCGATCATGCTCAACGTGCTGGAAACCGTGTTCAAGGAGAAGGTCGCCACCCCTGAGTGGCAGGCCCGGATCAAGGAGATCGTCCCGAGCTACGGCACCAAGCTGAACGATTCGGCCGCCGCCACCCAGAAAGAGTGGGACTACACCGCCGAAGTCCTGCAGCTGGAGAAGCCGCCGGTGATCGACCAGAGCGTCGAGACCCGCGTGGCGCCAGCCGCACCGGTCGAGAGCAAGCCTGCGAACGACATGGCGCTGTAAGGCCCCTGCTTGCCGGGCTTGCCCGGCAACACCGACCACGAGGATCGCCCCTGGCGGCCTCGTGGTTTTTTTTTGCCTGCCAAAGATTGCCCAGCCCGTCGGGCGCGCACTGTCCTCTGTGGGAGCGGGTTTATCGCTGTCTCAGGTACTGCAGGATTTTTCGACAGGCTCAACGCTGTTCGAGAATGCTGCCCAGCAACCCTGGAAAGCGGCTTTCGAGCGCGTCGCCGCGCAGCGAGTTCATGTGCGTGGTACCGACGTTGCGGGTGTACACCAACCCGGAATCACGCAAGACACGGAAATGATGGGACATGCTGGACTTGGGCCGGCCACCGTCCAGTTCGCCGCAGCTGGCCTCGGCGACGCCCGCCAGGTGGCGCACGATTTCCATGCGCACAGGGTCGCTCAGGGCGTAGAGCAGGCGCTCCAGCGTCAGGTCTTCGGGATTGGGGTGGGTATAGGCTCGCATGGACGACATGATAACGGGGGTTTCACAAATTGCCATAGTTCGAATATGATCGAACAATCGTAAACATCCTGGAGTCTCGTCATGGCTGCATTGTTCGAACCCTATACCCTCAAAGACGTCACCCTGCGCAACCGCATCGCCATTCCGCCGATGTGCCAGTACATGGCCGAGGATGGCCTGATCAACGACTGGCACCATGTCCACCTGGCCGGCCTGGCCCGTGGCGGTGCCGGTCTGGTGGTGGTCGAGGCCACCGCCGTTTCGCCGGAAGGGCGCATCACCCCCGGCTGCGCCGGCATCTGGAACGACGCCCAGGCCCAGGCTTTCGTGCCGGTGGTCAAGGCGATCAAGGCCGCCGGTTCCGTGCCGGGCATCCAGATTGCCCACGCCGGTCGCAAGGCCAGCGCCAACCGTCCCTGGGAAGGTGACGACCATATCGCCACCGACGATGCCCGTGGCTGGGACACCATCGCCCCATCCGCCATCGCCTTCGGCGGCAACCTGCCGAAAGTGCCGAAGGCCATGACCCTGGACGATATCGCCCGGGTCAAGCAGGACTTCGTCGAGGCCGCGCGCCGTGCCCGCGATGCCGGCTTCGAGTGGATCGAGCTGCACTTCGCCCATGGTTACCTGGGCCAGAGCTTCTTCTCCGAGCACTCCAACCAGCGTACCGACGCCTATGGCGGCAGCTTCGACAACCGCACGCGCTTCCTGTTGGAAACCCTGGCCGCCGTGCGTGAGGTGTGGCCGGAGAACCTGCCGTTGACCGCTCGCTTTGGCGTGGTGGAATACGATGGCCGTGACGAGCAGACCCTGCAGGAGTCCATCGAACTGGCCCGTCGCTTCAAGGCTGGCGGTCTCGATCTGCTGAGTGTCAGCGTCGGCTTCACCATTCCCCAGACCAACATCCCGTGGGGCCCGGCGTTCCTGGGGCCGATCGCCGAGCGGGTGCGCCGCGAAGCGAAGCTGCCGGTGACCTCGGCCTGGGGCTTTGGCACGCCGGAGCTGGCCGAGGGCGCTTTGCAGGCCAACCAGCTCGACCTGGTGTCGGTGGGACGTGCGCACCTGGCTGATCCGCACTGGCCGTATGCTGCTGCCAAGGCACTGGGCGTGGACAAGGCGGCGTGGACGCTGCCGGCGCCTTATGCGCACTGGCTTGAGCGGTATCGCTGAGTGAGGCTGGGGCCGCTCTCATGAGGCAAGACCTAATTCTTTGATCTCACTGGGGCAGCGTGGGAGCGGGCTTGCCCCGCGATATGGTGTATGGCACCGGCTTTGCCGGTGATCGCGGGGCAAGCCCGCTCCCACGCTGGTAGTGTTTGCAACGTTATTCTTTGAACGGCCTGGTGCCCGAAAAATCAGAATCGATCCAACCTGTACGCCTGTTCCCCCTCGGCCCCCGCAGCCAACTGTCCCACCCACTCCGCCGTCACCGCCGCCTGGGTCAACCCCAGGTGCTGGTGCCCGAACGCCAGCAACACCTTGCCATCGGCCACCCGGTCGATCACCGGCAGCGAATCCGGCAGCGAAGGCCGGAACCCCATCCACGGCGTCGCCCCCTCGGCATCCAGCTCGCGCCGGAACAAGCCCTTGCTCAACCGATGCAGTTGCCACGCCCGCTGCATGCTCGGCGGCGCCTCGAGCCCGGCGAACTCCACCGTGCC
The DNA here is from genome assembly GCF_054788395.1 of Pseudomonas sp. microsymbiont 2. Lineage (NCBI taxonomy): Bacteria > Pseudomonadati > Pseudomonadota > Gammaproteobacteria > Pseudomonadales > Pseudomonadaceae > Pseudomonas > Pseudomonas sp. microsymbiont 2. The sequence goes on along the minus strand of NZ_CM139112.1, from coordinate 4,357,673 downwards.
GGCCAGGCGCAGGCCGTCGGCCATGGGCGTCATGATGAACTTGCGCTCCAGCGAGGTGACGGCGAACGGCAGGCGTTGATGCTCCGCCGGCAGCATCAGGTGGTAGCCGCGCTCGGTATCCAGCGGTACCTGCCGACCGGTCAGGGCGGCCGTGAGCCTGGCCGAATGTGCCCCGGCGCTGATCAACACCTGGCGGGCCTCGAGGGTGCCCTGGTCACTGGCGAGGCTGATGCCCTGGCCATGCACCTGGCCGCCATCGACCTCGGCGCGCAGAAAGCGCACGCCACTGGCCCTGGCGGCGCTGAACAGCTCGCAGACCACCTGATAGGGGTCGAGGAAGTGACCGGTGCGCGGGAAGAACAGGCCACCCAGGATCGACGGGCTCAACTGCGGTGCCGCTTCGCTCACCGCTTCTGCCGACCACAGGTCCACGGGCACGGCCTGTGCCTGCATGCGGGCGCGCAACGTCGTGAGCGCCTGGCGCGATTCGTGGCGTTCGAATACCAGCAGCGAACCGTCTTCCTTGAGCAAGTGGCCGCGATCGATGGAGGCGAGCAGCCGTTGCCAGGCGCCGAGGCTGCTTTCGTTCAGCGCACGAAGGCCCGCGACGCTGCGCTGGAACGGCGCCGGTCGCAGGTTGAGCAGCAGACGGGTGAACCAGGGCAGGGCCCGTGGCAGGTACTTCCAGTCCAGGCGCAGCGGGCCCATCGGGTCCAGCAGCATGGCCGGCAGGCGCTTGAGAATCGACAGGTCGGCGATGGGGAACACTTGCTCGGTGGCCAGGTGCCCGGCATTGCCAAACGACGCACCGTGGCCCGGCGCCTGGCGATCGATCAGCAGCACCCGGCGGCCCTGGCGGGCCAGCTGCAGGGCGCAGGCGACGCCGACGATGCCGGCGCCGACCACGGCGATGTCCGTGTCAGTGGCGGCCATGGTTCAGCCTTCCCGCCGGCCATCGAGCAAGCGGCGCAGCTGCAGCGGGTTGCCGTGTTGCAGCGCATCGGGCAGCAGTGCATCGGGGAAGTCCTGGTAGCACACCGGGCGCAGGAAACGCAGGATCGCCGCGGTGCCCACCGAGGTAGCGCGGGTGTCGGAAGTGGCCGGGAACGGACCGCCGTGGACCATCGCGTCGCACACCTCGACCCCGGTCGGCCAACCGTTGACCAGGATCCGCCCGGCTTTGCGTTCGAGGGTGGGCAGCAACTGCCGGGCGCGGTCGAGGTCGGCGGCGTCCAGGTGCAGGGTGGCGGTCAGCTGTCCTTCCAGGTGTTCGGCGACCTGACGGATCTGCTCGTCGCTGTCGCAAGCGACCAGCAGCGAGGCGGCGCCGAACACTTCGGCCTGCAGCGCCGGGTCGGCGAGAAACGCCTGGGCCGAGGTGGCGAACAGGTGCGCCTGGCACTGGTTCGGGCCTTGATTGGGCTGGCCGCTGGCGATCTGGCGGGCATTGCGGTTCTCACCCAGTGCGGCGACGCCATTGGCATAGGCGCTGGCAATGCCGGGGGTGAGCATGGTCTGCGCTGCGGCTTGCCGGACATGCTCGGCGGCGGCATCGATGAAGCGCTCGAGGGCTGGACCCTGGCGGGCGATCAGCAGCCCGGGGTTGGTGCAGAACTGGCCGGCGCCCTGGGTCAGCGAAGTGACGAAGGCTTGGGCCAGAGGTTCCGCTCGGGCCTGCAGGGCCGCTTCGAAGAGGAACACCGGGTTGATCGCGCTCATTTCGGCATAGACGGGGATTGGCTCGGGACGTGCCTGGGCGGCCTGGCACAACGCGAGGCCGCCGCTGCGCGAACCGGTGAAGCCGACGGCCTTGATGCGTGGGTCGCTGACCAGACCGATACCGACCTCACGGCCGGCGCCGTACAGCAGCGAGAACACGCCGTCGGGCAGCTCGCACTGCGCGACCGCCCGGGCCACGGCCTGGCCGACCAGTTCGCTGGTGCCGGGGTGGGCGCCATGGGCCTTGACCAGCACCGGGCAACCGGCGGCCAGTGCCGAGGCGGTGTCGCCGCCGGCCACCGAGAAGGCCAGCGGGAAATTGCTGGCGCCGAACACCGCCACCGGCCCCAGGGCAACCTGGCGTTGGCGCAGGTCGGGACGCGGTAGTGGCTGGCGCTCGGGCAGGGCGTTGTCCACGCGTACATCCAGCCATTCACCGGCCCGGACCACGCGCGCGAAGGTGCGCAGTTGCGCGCAGGTGCGGCCGCGCTCGCCCAGCAGACGAGCCTCGGGCAGGCCGGTCTCGGCGTTGGCGCGGTCGATCAAGGCATCGCCCAGGGCTTCGATCTGCTCGGCGATGGTTTCGAGAAAGTGGGCGCGTTGTTCCAGGGTGGTTTCGCGGTAGGCATCGAATGCCGCCCAGGCCAGGGCGCAGGCCTGGGTGACCTGTGCGGCGCTGGCGCCGGCGTAGGCGGGTTCCAGGGCCTGGTTGCTGGCCGGATCGATGGCGCGGATCGGTGCTTCGGTGCCGACCACGGAGCGTTGGCCAATTAGCAGGTTACCGGTGAGGGGCATGAGGACATCCTTTGGAAATAAAATTCAGAATCAAGGGCGTACCGCGACCCTGTGGGAGCGGGTTTACCCGCGAAACAAGCAACTCGGTGCATGGCACCGGCTTTGCCGGTGTTCGCGGGTGAACCCGCTCCCACAGGGGAGGGCGGCCTGTCCTCGATATCAAGCCTGGTTCTGCTCGGCCGACCAGCTGGCGTACCAGGTGCGGAACAGCGCGTACTGCTGTTCGGCGTAGTGGCGCTGGGCGTCGGTGAGGGCGTCGGTTTCGTTGAAGTGCAGGCGGTACTCGCTGTCGCCGTTGAGCACCATCAGGTGCTTGTAGTACAGCACCAGGTCGCAGCCTTCATCGAACGAAGACAGCACCGCCAGCGCCGACTCCAGCTCCCGGGCCTGGCGTCGGGCCTTGGCATCGCCCTTGGCGGCGCGCTTGCTCAGGCTGACCAATTGCAGCACTTCACGGGGCAGCGCGTTGCCGATGCCGGTGATGGCGCCGGTGGCGTTGCAGTTGACGAAACCATGCACCACTTGCGTGTCGACGCCGACCATCAGGGTCACGTCGTCGTCCTGGGAGGTGATGTGCTCGGCGGCGTAGCGCAGGTCGGCGGCGCCGCCGAACTCCTTGAAGCCGATCAGGTTGGGGTACTCGCGGCGCAGCTCGAAGAACAGGTCGGCGCGGGTGGCGAAACCGTAGTAGGGGCTGTTGTAGATCACCGCCGGCAGCTTCGGCGCGGCGCCGAGGATCGCCGAGAAGTGGTGCTTCTGCGCGGTCAGCGAGGCGCCACGGGACAGCACCCGGGGGATGACCATCAGGCCGGCGGCGCCGACCTTGGCGGCGTGGGCGGCATGGGACACCGCTTCACGAGTGTTCACCGCGCCGGTGCCGACGATGGTCGGGATGCCGGCGGCCACCAGGCGCGCCACGCCCTCCTGGCGCTCGGCCTCGGTCAAAAGCGGCCAGTCGCCCATCGAGCCGCAGTACACCACCGCGCTCATGCCGGCGTCGATCAGTTCGCGGCCCTTGCGCACCAGGGCGTCGAAGTCCGGCTTGCGCTCGGCGGTGCAGGGGGTCATCAGGGCGGGCATGGTGCCGGTGAAGATGTTGTCGGTCATTGTTGTCACTCCTGGCGGTATTCAGTGGGAAATGAACGGGGTCAGATGCCCCAGGCGAACGGATCCTGCTCGTCGATCAGCAGGGTGCTGTCGGCGGTCATATGGGCGCGGCCGGTGATGAACGGGCGAATGCGTTCGCCGTCGCGTTCGTAGCGGCCGTGGAACTGGCTGCCGGTGATGCTGGCCTGGACCCAGGTCTGGCCTTCGGCGAGCTTGCCGTCGGCGGCCAGGCACGCCAGCTTGGCGCTGGTGCCGGTGCCGCAGGGCGAGCGGTCGTAGGCCTTGCCGGGGCACATGACGAAGTTGCGGCTGTCGGCGTTGGCATCGTCGGCGAACAGCTCGACGTGGTCGATCGGGGCGCCGTCTTCACCGCTGATGCCTTGGGCTTCGAGGGCCTTGAGCAAGGCCCAGGTGTAGTCAGTGAGCGCTTCGCGGTTGTCCAGCGCGATGCGCTGGCCATGCTCGGACACCAGGAAGAACCAGTTGCCGCCCCAGGCGATGTCGCCGCGTACCAGGCCATGCCCTGGCACGTCCACCGCCACCTGCTGGCGGTAGCGGTAGGACGGCACGTTGCCGACGGTGATGGCGCCGTCGTCATGCAGGGTGGCGCTGACCGGGCCGACCGGCGTGTCGATCTTGTGCTGGCCCGGTTCGATCAGGCCCAGGTGGCGCAACGAGGCGACCAGGCCGATGGTGCCGTGGCCGCACATGTTCAGGTAGCCGGCATTGTTGAAGAAGATCACCCCGCAGGTGGCATCCGCAGAGACCGGCGGGCAGTACAGCGCGCCCACCAGCACATCGTTGCCGCGCGGCTCCAGCAGGCAGGCGCGGCGCCAGTGGTCGTGCAGCTCGCGCAGTTCGTCGCGCTGCTCGGCCATGTTGCGGCCGTGCAGGGGCGGGAAGCCCTTCATCACCAGGCGGGTCGGTTCGCCGCCGGTATGGGAGTCGATGACGTGGATCTCTTTCATAGGTCAGTTCGTTCCAACGTGGGGGGAATCGTGGGAGCGGGCTTGCCCCGCGATGAGGCCGCTTGCCCTGAATCGCGGGGCAAGCCCGCTCCCACGAGATTCCCGTCTGTTCAGGAGGCCAGTGCAGCCGGCTCGTGTCCGCGATGCGTTTCGGCACCCGCTTCGCTTTCATCGTCGCCATCGAGCCGCACCAGTTGGGCCGGCACGCCGGTGGCCGCGCCCCAGTAGTAGATGCCCAGGGCGCTGGCGGCGACGATCACGGTGTCCAGCGGATGGCCGATCACGCCCAGGCCGCCGAAGCTGCCCAGCCAGGAAAGGAAAATGGTCACGGCATAGAAGCCGATCAGCCAGGCCGACGAGCGCACCTGCTGGCCCAGCGACAGGTGTTCGGTGGGCACGAAGCGGCGGCACAGCAGGTACAGCACGAACATCACGATCTGCAGCGCCAGCAGCCAGGACACGGTGTTCCAGCCCGACCAGTAGACGATCAGCGCGGCGATGATGAACGACAGCGGGCCGAGCACGCCCATGCCCTTGACCCGGAACGGCCGGGCCATGTCGGGGGCGCTGCGGCGCAGGGCGGCGACCGATACCGGGGCCACCGCGTAGCTCAGCACCAGGGCGGCGGACACCACGTTGATCAGCGCTTCCCAGGATGGGAACGGCAGGGTCCAGAACACCGCCAGGCCGAAGGTCAGCCACAGTGCCGGGCGCGGGATGCCGGACTGCTCGTCGATGCGGGTGAAGTACTTGAAGAAGGTGCCGGTCTGCGCCCAGCCGTAGACCACCCGTGGGGTGGCGTTCATGTAGATGTTGCCGCAGCCGCTGGGCGAGATCACCGCGTCGGCCACCACCAGGTAGGCCAGCCAGCCGACGCCCAGGGCCAGGGCGATGTCACGGTAGGGCAGGGCCAGTTCCTTGGTCACTCCGGCCCAGCCGTTGGCGAGCATTTCGGTCGGCACGCTGCCGAGGAACGCCAGTTGCAGCAGGGCGTAGATCGCGGTGGACAGCAGCACCGAAAGAATCAGCGCGATGGGGATGGTGCGCTGCGGGTTCTTCACCTCGCTGGCCACCGAGATGATCGGCGTGAGCCCCAGGTAGGCGAAGATGATGCCGCCGGCCGACACCGCCATCTCCACGCCGGACAGGCCGAACGGCGCGAAGCCCTGGACCTCGAAGTTCTCCGGTTTGAAGAAGGTGAACAGCACGCCGATCACCAGCAGCGGCACGATGAACTTGAACACGCTGACCAGGTTGTTGGCCTTGGCGAAGGTCTTCACGCTGCGGTAGTTGAGCAGGAAGAACAGTCCGAGCAGGGCGAACTGCACCAGCCAGCCGAGTACCGTCGGGTCGCTGGAGCCGGTCTTGGTCAGGGCCGGGAACCAGGCCGCGGCGTACTGGCGCGAGGCGACCACTTCGATGGCGATCAGGCTGGAGAAGGCGATCAGGGTGATGAAACCCATCAGGTAGCCGAGCAACGGGCCATGGGAGTACACCGGGTAGCGCACCACGCCACCGGCCCGTGGCAGGGCGGCGCCGAGTTCGCAGTAGACGATGCCCAGCAGCAGCACGGCGAAGCCGCCGAGGAACCAGGAGAGGATGCCGGCCGGGCCGGCGATGGCCGAGACGTGGCTGGCGGCGAACAGCCAGCCGGAGCCGAAGATGGCGCCCAGGCCGATGAAGGTGAGGTCCAGCAGTGACAGCTGTTTCTTGAATTTGCCTGACATGGTTGCGCCTTCTTGTAGGTTTTGGATAGGCAGGTCTGATGTCACGATGCGGCTTGGTCGGCCGCGCTCTTGTAGGTCGTGGGGCGGCTTGCGTGGGGCATAGAGTGGACCGATCAGGGCGTCGGTTCTTGATGGTTTTCTGCAGGAGGGATGACGAAATCGGCATAGTCAGGCAGAAAGGCTGGTGCGGCAGGCTTGGGGTGATTTAGGTTGGCGTTGCCGGCCTATCGCGGGGCAAGCCCGCTCCCACGAGTACCGTGCAACTGGCGTGGGAGCGGGCTTGACCCGCGACAGGGCTGGTAAATCCCAAAGAGAAATCCGGCATGTTCAAGACCTCACTGACAGCGCTGTACCAGCACCTCGACCAGCACCGCCCCGAATCCCTCGAGGCCCTGCTCACCGGTGTGGTCTGGCTGCTGCCCATGCTCGACGTGATCACCAACGCGGCGATCTTCATCAAGGACGACCAGGCCCGCTATGTGCTGGCCAACCGCACGCTGGTGCAGCGCTGTGGCCTGAAGCAGTTGCAGCCGTTGCTGGGCAAGACCAGCGCCGAGGTGTTCCCGGCGCGTCTTGGCCCCGGCTACACCGAGCAGGATCGGCGGGTGCTGGAGCAAGGCCTGGTGCTGGAAGACCAGCTGGAGCTGCACCTGTACGGCAGCCGTGAACCGGGCTGGTGCCTGACCCACAAGCGCCCGCTGTGCGATCCGGCAGGAAGGATCATCGGCCTGGTGGGCATTTCGGTCGACCTGCAGTCAGCCGCCGACACCCATCCGGCCTATCAGCGCCTGGCGGCGGTGGATGCGCATATCCGCGCGCATTTCCATCAGCCGATCAGCCTGGGCGAGCTGACCCGCATCGCCGGTATCTCGGTGGCGCAACTGGAGCGTTACTGCAAGCGGGTGTTTCACCTCACGCCCCGGCAGATGATCCACAAGGCCCGTCTGGAGCACGCGCACCAGCTGCTGCACAGCGACCTGCCGATCATCGAGGTGGCGTTGCGCTGCGGCTACACCGACCACAGCGCCTTCAGCCGGCAGTTCCGCCAACTGACCGGCTTCACTCCGCGCCAGTACCGCCAGGCGACGGCTCAGGAGGATTGAAACAGCGCGCGGGCTTCGTCGAAGCATTGCTCGGCGATGGCCGAGCGTGGCTCGCTGCGGCGCAGCAACAGGCCGACCGGGCTGTGGATGCTGGCGTCCTGCACCGGGATGATGCGCATGTGCTGGCTGAGCTCCTCCAGCCCGCAGTCCAGCGGCATGATCGCGCAGCACACGCCGGTGTTGATCGCCTGGATCAGCTGGAAGGTCGAATCGCTCTCCAGCACGGCGTTGGGTTCCAGGCCGCGACTGCGAAAACTCAGGTCGAGGGACTGGCGGTAGTGCATGCCCTTGCTCAGCAGGCCCAGGGGCAGGTCGCCGAGGTCGTCCCAGCGCAGGCTGTCGGTCTCGAAGTGGAAGTGCCGGGTATCGTGCAGCAAGCCCATGGTGGTGGTACTCAGCTCGATCACGTCGAAGAAGCTGGTGTTGACCTGGTCGAGGTAGCAGATGCCCAGGTCGAGCTGGTTGCGGCTCAGGCCATCGACCACCTGCTCGGAGCTCAGCGACGACAACTGGAAATGGAGCTCGGGGTACTTCTCGCGCAGCGGCATCAGCAATTGCATCGGGTTGAAGCTGGCCAGCGGCACGGTGCCCAGGCGCAGGCTGCCGACCACCTGACCGCGGCAGCTGGCGGCCTCGGCCTGCAGGCCGTCGTGGGCGGCGAGCAGGGTGCGGGCCCAGGCCAGAATGCGCTCGCCGGCTTCGGTGAAGCCTTCGAAGCGCTGGCCGCGCTTGACCAGCACCAGGTCCAGTTCGTCCTCGAGGTTGCGCAGGCGCATGGACAGGGTCGGCTGGGTGATATGGCAAAGCGCCGCGGCCTGGCCGAAGTGGCGGGTCTGGTCGAGGGCGATGAGGAACTTGAGCTGTTTGATGTCCATGGTGCGGCCTGGGTTGCAAGGTGGATAGACCTTAACCAAGAGTGAAGCAGCTGGCTAATCATTCGTGAGCGGATCGACGCTTTCAGCACCAGTGATAGAGGGCGTCGATCATCCGTTGCATGGTATCGATTGGACGCTCGCCTGGCTTGTCTCTAACGTGGCCGCCAGTTCAATCCTGGAGCAGAGGCCATGAGCGTGAAACCGGACGCGGTGTTCGTACCGCTGAACATTGCGGTGCTGACCGTCAGCGACACCCGTACCTACGATACCGACACCTCCGGCGAGCTGCTGGCCAGCCGCGCCGTCGGCGTGGGTCACCGCCTGGTGGCGCGGGAGCTGCTCAAGGACGACCTGTACAAGATCCGCGCCCAGGTCGCCACCTGGATCGCCGACGAGCAGGTGCAGGTGGTGCTGATCACCGGTGGCACCGGCTTCACCGGGCGTGACAGCACGCCAGAGGCGGTGGACTGCCTGCTGGACAAGCGCATCGATGGTTTCGGCGAGCTGTTCCGTGCCCTGTCGATTCTCGATATCGGCACCTCCACCGTGCAGAGCCGGGCGCTGGCGGGCATGGCCAACGGTACCCTGGTGTGCTGCCTGCCGGGCTCGACCGGGGCGTGCCGCACGGCGTGGGAGGGCATCCTCGCCGAACAGCTGGATGCGCGGCACCGGCCGTGCAACTTCGTCGCGCACCTGAAGCCGATCGGGCCATGTGAAAGCCGAGGTTGAGCACAGGGATCCATCGACCGCACTGACCCCTAGCCTTGCGTAACTCCTGTGGGAGCGGGTTCACCCGCGAAGCAAGCGATGCGGCGCATGGCACTGGCTGCGCCGGTGTTCGCGGCTAAAGCCGCTCCCACAGGGAGCACACTGACCTCAAGCCATGTGCTGTTCCTGGGAGCGGCGGTGCGCCGATGCGACTTGCCCCGCGACGAGGCCATCAGCTCAATACATGATCCACCGGCACCAACGCCGGCGGCAGCGGCTCATGCCCCAGCGCCGACAGTACATCGCGCTCGACGGTGCGCACCATCGCATCGGTCGGCAGGTCGTTCTCGTCCCGCCCGAATGGATCTTCCAGTTCGTTGCCGATCGCATCCAGCCCGAAGAACGTGTAGCTGACGATGGTGGTGAACAGCGGCGCCAGCCAGCCCAGCGGTTCGGCCAGGGCGAACGGCAGCAGCATGCAGAAGATGTAGATGGTGCGGTGCAGCAGCAGGGTATAGGGGAAGGGCAGTGGCGTGCCCTTGATCCGCTCGCAGGTGGCCTGCACGTCCGAAAGCCCGGTCAGGCGCTGCTCCAGCACGGTGTAGCGGAACTCGCTGATCGCGCCGTCCTTCGCCAGCCGTGAGCACTGTTCGCCGATATCGCGCAGGATACCGTCGCACACATTGTGCGCGGTGATCGGCGCGTCCTCGGCCAGCCAGGTGCGGGCCAGGGGCAGTTCGTCTTCGTTGCGCAGCCGGGCGTTGAGGGCATGGGCGAAACCGCACAGGCCGCGCAGCATCTGCGCGCGCAGGTGTCGATCCTCGATCGCCACGCTTTCGCGCACGAACGAGCGCACCTCGATGATCAGCCGTCCCCAGGCCTTGCGGCCCTCCCACCAGCGGTCGTAGCAGGCGTTGTTGCGAAAGCTCATGAAGATCGACAGCGACAGCCCCAGCAGGGTGAAGGGCGTGGCGCTGACCGGATAGAACAATGCCGGGTAGTGGCGCTCGATCAGCACGATCAGCGCCGCCAGCAGTGTCACGCCCAGGCAGCGCAGGGCGATGCGCTTCACGATCGAGCCCTTGAGGGTGAACAGCACACGCAGCATGTCGGGGCGTGGATGGACGATCAAGGCGGTTCCAGAGGCGGCCGATCAGCCGCCGGTCATGTTCATGAAACGCAGGATCTGCACTTCGCCGCCGACTTCGAAATGGTGACGATAGGGCTTGAGCTGCATGGCATCGCGAATGGCCTGTTCCAGGCGCGCGCTGTCGCCGGGGTGCTGGCGCAGGACCTGCTTGAGGTCCACGGAGTGCTCGTTGCCCAGGCACAGCAGCAGGCGGCCCTCGACGGTCAGGCGCACGCGGTTGCAGGTGGCGCAGAAGTTGTGGCTGTGCGGCGAGATGAAGCCGACCCGGGTATTGGGCGCTTCGGCCAGGCGCCAGTAGCGCGCCGGGCCCTGGGAGGATTCGGCCGACTCGATCAGGGTGAAGTGCTCGGCCAGACGGGCGCGCACGTCGTCGCTGGAGCAGAACGACTCGCCGCGCTCATGCTCGCTGATCACGCCCAGGGGCATCTCTTCGATGAAGGAAATGTCCAGCTCGCGGTCGATGGCGAAGCGCACCAGGTCGACGATCTCGTGGTCGTTGCGGCCCTTGAGCACCACCGCGTTGAGCTTGGTGCGGCGAAAACCGGCGGCGCGCGCGGCGTCGATGCCGGCGATCACCTGCGCGAGGTCGCCGGTGCGGGTCAGGGCGCGGAAGCGTTCGGGGTCGAGGCTGTCCAGGCTGATGTTCAGGCGCGAGACGCCGGCGTCGAATAGTGGCTGGGCCAGGCGACCGAGTTGCGAGCCATTGCTGGTCAGGCACAGCTCGCGCAGGCCGGGCAGGGCGGCAATGCGCCCGCACAGTTCGACGATGCCTTGGCGCACCAGCGGCTCGCCGCCGGTCAGGCGGATCTTGCGGGTGCCCAGGGCGACGAAGCGCTCGGCGACCTGGTACAGCTCTTCGAGGCTGAGGATCTGCTGGCGCGGCAGGAACTGCATGTCTTCGGCCATGCAGTAGACGCAACGGAAGTCACAGCGGTCGGTGACCGACATCCGCAGGTAGTCGACTTTGCGGTTGAAACCGTCGATCAGGGCCTGGGGGTTCTTATCCACGTTCGCGCTCGGCATTGAAGTGAAGGGGGCGGCGAAAGGCCGCAGACAAGGTTCAAGCTATAACCTGAGTCCAACGCCGTCAAATTGCTTTCCCCGACCGTTCGATCAGTCTCCTCTATCAGTGCTGCAGGCCACGGCTGGCGAGGCCTGTATCGCGTGATCGAGATCGTTTATCACGCTTTCACTCATATCGATTGGACGCATGCAGGCGTGCTTCTTAGTCTGAAAAAAACATCGCGCGGGAAACACAGAGCATGAGCCAGGACGAACACATCAGGGACTACAAGGGGCCGGCCGCCGGCTGGGGCGCGCTCAAGAGCGTGACCAAGAGCTGGCTGGGCAGCGAGAACGCCTTCAAGAACCTGCGGGCCATGCTCAAGACCAACCAGAACGGCGGCTTCGACTGTCCCGGCTGTGCCTGGGGCGAGTCGCCGGAAAGCGACATGGTCAAGTTCTGCGAGAACGGCGCCAAGGCGGTCAACTGGGAAGCCACCGGTCGCTCGGTGGATCCGGCGTTCTTCGAGCGCTACAGCGTCAGCGCACTGCTCGAGCAGACCGACTACTGGCTCGAATACCAGGGCCGCATCACCCACCCGATGCGCTACGACGCGGCCACCGACCGCTATGTCGAGACCAGCTGGGACGAAGCCTTCGCCCTGGTCGCCCGGCACCTGAACAGCCTCGAATCGCCGAACCAGGCCGAGTTCTACACCTCGGGCCGGGCCAGCAACGAGGCGGCGTTCCTCTACCAGCTGTTCGTGCGTGCCTATGGCACCAACAACTTCCCCGACTGCTCGAACATGTGCCACGAAGCCAGTGGCGTGGGCATGGCCGAAACCCTCGGCGTGGGCAAGGGCACGGTGGTGTTCCATGACCTGGAGCTGGCCGACGCGATCTTCGTCATCGGCCAGAACCCCGGCACCAACCACCCGCGCATGCTCGAACCGCTGCGCGAGGCGGTCAGGCGCGGGGCCCAGGTGGTGTGCTTCAACCCGCTCAAGGAGCGCGGCCTGGAGCGCTTCCAGCACCCGCAGCACCCGTTCGAGATGCTCAGCAACGGTTCCGAGCCGACCAACACCGCCTACTTCCGCCCGGCCCTGGGCGGCGACATGGCGGCCATGCGCGGCATCGCCAAGTTCCTCCTGCAGTGGGAGCGCGAAGCCCAGGCCAATGGCCTGCCGGCGGTGTTCGACCATGCCTTCATCGCCGAGCACACCAGCGGGATCGAGGCTTACCTGGCCATGGTGGACGCCACGTCCTGGGAACACATCGTCGAGCAGTCCGGCCTGAGCAAGGCCGAGATCGAGTTGGCCGCGCGCATGTACCGCAAGGCCGAACGGGTGATCATGTGCTGGGCCATGGGCGTGACCCAGCATCGCCATTCGGTGCCGACCGTGCAGGAGATCGTCAACCTGCAGCTGCTGCGCGGCAACGTCGGCAAGCCGGGCGCCGGCCTGTCGCCGGTACGCGGCCACAGCAACGTGCAGGGCGACCGCACCATGGGCATCGACGAGAAGCCCAAGGCGGTGCTGCTCGATGCCATCGAAAAACGCTTCCAGTTCAAGGTGCCGCGCGAGCATGGCCACAACGCCGTGCTGGCGATCCAGGCCATGGAGGAGGGCCGGGCCAAGGTGTTCATCGCCCTGGGCGGCAACTTCGCCCAGGCCACCCCGGACACCCCGCGCACCCACGCGGCGCTGCGCAACTGCGAGCTGACCGTGCAGATCAGCACCAAGCTCAACCGCAGCCACCTGGTGCATGGCAAGCAGGCGCTGATCCTGCCCTGCCTGGGGCGTACCGAGATCGACATCCAGGCCGACGGGCCGCAGGGTGTCACCGTGGAAGACACCTTCAGCATGGTGCACATCTCCCATGGCCAGTTGCGGCCGCGCTCGCCGCACCTGCGTTCGGAGCCGGCCATCGTCGCCGGCATGGCCAAGGCCACCCTGGGTAGCAAGCCGATCGACTGGGACTACGCGATCGCCGACTATGGTCACACCCGCGACATGATCGCCGACGTGATCCCGGGCTTCGCCGATTTCAACGCGCGCCTGCAGCATCCCGGCGGCTTCCACCTGGGCAACAACGCCGCGGATCGCAACTTCCGCACGGCCACCGGCAAGGCATGCTTCACCCCGAGCCCGCTGCCCGAGCAACTGGTCAACGCCCAGGTGCTGGCGCGCGGCGACAAACCGGACCTGATCCTGCAGACCCTGCGTTCCCACGATCAGTACAACACCACCCTGTACGGGCTGGATGACCGCTACCGGGGCGTGTTCGGCCTGCGCGAGGTGGTGTTCGTCAACGAGGCCGACATCCGCCGCCTGGGCTTCGAGCCGGGCGAGCACGTGGACCTGGTGTCGCTGTGGGAGGACGGGCGCGAGCGGCGCGTGTCGGGGTTCCGCCTGGTGCCCTATGACGTGCCGCAAGGGCAGGCGGCGGCTTACTACCCGGAGACCAATCCGCTGGTGCCGCTGGAGAGCTATGGCGAGGGGACCTATACGCCGACCTCGAAGTTCGTGGCGATCAGGCTGGAGAAGGCCAAGGGCGGGAATCGGATCGAGGCGACAATCACAACCGACTGACAGGGTGTTGGTGCCAGCGTGGGAGCGGGCTTGCCCCGCGACATCCCCGTCCATGTCTACTCCAGCGGACCTGCCGACGCCATCGCGGGGCAAGCCCGCTCCCACGCCACCGCCTCCGCCCGGTCTTAGCGACGCACCGGGTACGCCGTGGTGTACTTCATCTGCTCCATGGCGAAGCTGGAGGTGATGTTGGACAGCCCGTCGGTGCTGGTGATCAGCTTCTTGTAGAAGCGGTCGTAGGCGGCGATGTCACCCACCACCACCCGCAGCATGTAGTCCCAGTCGCCGGACATGCGATACACCTCCATCACTTCCTCGAACGCCGTCACCGTGGCGGCGAACTGCGCCAGCCACGCGCTGTCGTGGCGCTGGGTCTTGAGCTGGACGAACACCGTCAGGCCTAGCCCCAGGCGCTCGGGGTCGAGCAGGGCGACGCGGCCGCGAATGTAACCTTCCTCCTCCAGGCGCTTGACCCGCTTCCAGCAAGGGGTGGTGGACAGGTTGACCGCCTCGGCCAGGTCCTTCAGGGACATGGACGCGTCGCGCTGGAGCAGGGTGAGGATGTGCTGGTCGAAACTGTCCATATCGCCGAATGACCCGAATCAGAAAAATTTTCCCGAGAATAGCGGCTCGGAGCGAACGTTGAAACCATTGCTGTGGGTTTGACGAAAGTAACGTTCCGGGGGCGCCGGCCCCTGGCGGATATGAGATAGTTGCGCTTTTCCATCCTCAGTCAATGGACCCGACCATGTCCGACAAACCGCGCAATTTCGCCACCCGCACCATCCACGCCGGTGAGCAGTCCAGCGTCGCAGACAATGCCATCTTCCCGGCCATTGTCACTTCCAGCTCGTTCATCAAGCGCGGCCTGGACGACAACCCCGAATACGCCTACAGCCGTGTCAGCAACCCGACCAGGCACGCCTACGAAACCTGCGTGGCCGCACTGGAGGAGGGCGTCGGCGCGGTCGCCTGCGCCTCGGGCGTCAGCGCCACCGCCACGGTGCTCGAACTGCTGTCCAAGGACGCCCATGTAGTGGTGATGAACGGCGTCTACGGCGGCACCTTCCGCCTGCTGGAAGACTACCGTGGACGCACCTCGGGCCTGACCACCACCTATGTCGACCTCAACGACATCGAGGCCGTGGCCGCGGCGATCCGTCCCGAGACCCAGCTGATCTGGATCGAGTCGCCGACCAACCCACTGCTGCACCTGGTGGACATCAAGGCGGTCTGCGACCTGGCCCGGGCCAGGGGTGTGATGACCTGCATCGACAACACCTTCTGCTCGCCGTGGAACCAGCAACCGATCACCCTCGGCGTGGACCTGGTGATGCACTCGGCGAGCAAGTACATCGGCGGTCACTCCGACCTCACCGGCGGCGTGGTGGTGGCGGCCAATCACGAGCTGCTGGGGCGTTTGCGCAAGATCAGCATGGCCGTGGGCGCGATCCAGGGACCGTTCGACTGCTACCTGGCGCTGCGCGGGCTCAAGACCCTGGACGTGCGCATGGAGCGCCAGAGCGCCAATGCCCTGCGCGTGGCGCAGTTCCTCGAACAGCATCCGCAGGTCGAGCAGGTCTATTACCCAGGGCTGGAAAGCCACCCGCAGCATGAACTGTGCAAGCGTCAGATGCGCACGGGTGGCGCGGTGGTGGCGCTGCGCATCAAGGGTGACCGAGCGGCGGTCAACCGTCTGGTCGAGGCGTTGTCGATCTTCGTCCTGGCCGACTCGCTGGGCGGGGTGGAGAGCATGATCAACCACTCCTGGAGCATGTCGCACAACTCGCTCAGCCCGGAGCAGAAAGGCGTGATGGGGATCAGCGAGAACCTGGTGCGGTTGTCGATCGGGATCGAGGATTACCGGGACCTGATCGAGGACCTGGAGACGGCGCTGAAGGCTTCTGCGTAATGGTTGCCGACGCCATCGCGGGGCAAGCCCGCTCCCACGCCAATCGCACATTTGCACATTCTGCGTGGGAGCGGGCTTGCCCCGCGATGGCGTCAGTGAGGAGAATCAGGGTTTGGGCGGATGGACGATCCGTTCGATCTTGTCCTTGATCAGCAGCCGTTCCTTGCGCAGCAGGTTGACGGTGTCGTCGTTGGTGGCGTTGCCTTCGGCGGCCACCACCTCCTTGTCCTTGGCGTTGTATTCCTTGTGCAGCTTGTGCAGGTCCTGGTTCTTGTCGATGAGGGCCTGGAACTGGTCGGCGGTCACGTGCAGGTCAGCGAGCAAATCATGCGGAACGGGCATTTCTTCACCTCTCTCAGGGGTTGGCAAACGGGCCTGAACCATGAGGATAGTCGCCTTTGCCGCAATGCGGGACTGGGTTAGGCTGTCGCACCTCCTTGCGTGAATGGAACCTGCGCCATGCCCCACCTGAACCTGGAATACAGCGACAACCTGCGCGAGCTCAATGTCGACGTACTGCTGCTGCGGCTGAATCACGCCCTGGTCGGCAGCGGCCAGTTCGCCGAAGAACTGGACATCAAGAGCCGTGCCCAGGCCTTCGGTCAATACCGGGTCGGTACCGCCCCGGGCGAGCGTGCCTTCGCCCATGTGCGCCTGGCGATCCTCAGTGGTCGTACGGCGCAAGTGAAGCAGCAACTGTCAGACAGCCTGCTCGAAGTGCTGCGCGATGCCATCGCGCCCCAGCCCGGCCTGGATATCCAGCTGTGCGTGGAGGTGCTGGACATCGAGCGCGAGCCGTACGCCAAACTTCGCCTGCCTGGCTGAATGGCAGCTGAATGAAAGTTGTTTAATCGATGAAAGATGCCGACCGACCAATTGTTGGCGTCTTTTTCACAAAAAATTGATGCTAGGATTTCTAGAGTTCGGCCAACTTCCCAACCTGCCCGTCCGGGCGTGTTGGCCGCTGATGAACTCTTACTGCGAACGCCATGCTCAAATTAAAATCCCTGCGGACCGAATGGGTCACGTTGCTGGCCAGCCTTTACCTGCTGATTGGTTTCAACGCACTGCTCTGGGAGCACCTGGAGTCCATCGTGCCGCCCGGCATGGTGGGACTATGGCTGAGTCTGGCGTTCGCCGTGCTGATGTTATTCGCCTTTAATCTGGTACTTACGCTGCTGGCGTTTCGTTATGTATTGAAACCGATATTGATTATCTTGTTCATGAGCGGCGCGGCAGTGGCCTACTTCATGAATCAATATGGCGTGCTTATTGATGCCGGCATGTTTCGCAATGTCGCCGAAACCAATATCGCGGAAGTGCGCGACCTGCTCTCCGTGAAGTTTGTCCTGTATATCCTGCTGCTGGGCGTGCTGCCTTCGCTGCTGGTGTGGAAGGCGACGATCGCCTATCGCCCGTGGTACCGCGAAGTGCTGGGCAAACTGGTGGTCGGCGGTGCGTGCGTCGCGGCGCTGGGCTCGGTGGCGCTGGTCAACTACCAGGGTTTGTCCTCGCTGTTTCGCAATCACCATGAATTGCGCCTGATGCTCACTCCGAGCAACATCGTCGGTGCCTCGTTCGGCTATGTTCGCGAACAGATCGGCACGGCCGCCAGACCGTTCCAGCAGTACGGCGAAGATGCACGGCGCGATGCCGCCTGGCAGCACCATGAGCGCAAGTCGCTGACGGTGCTGGTGGTCGGCGAAAGTGCGCGGGCAGACAACTTCGGCGTGCTCGGCTATGGCCGCGACACTACACCCCGCCTGGCGAAGGAACAGGGCCTGCTGGCGTTCAGCGATGTGCACTCCTGCGGCACCGAGACCGCGGTATCGGTGCCTTGCATGTTCTCCGGCATGCCGCGCAAGGACTATGACGCCAGCGTGGCCAAGAACCGCGAAGGGTTGCTCGACATCCTCCAGCGCGCGGGCCTGGCCGTGCAATGGCGCGACAACCAATCCGGTTGCAAGGGCACCTGCGACCGTGTGCAGTTCGTCGATGTCAGCAACCTCAAGGACCCGGCGCTGTGCGCGAGCGGCGAATGCCACGACGAAGTCCTGTTGCAAGGCCTGGGTGAGCTGCTCGACAACCTCGACAAGGACACTGTGCTGGTTCTGCACCAGATGGGCAGCCACGGCCCCGAATATTTCAAGCGCTACCCGGCGGGTAGCGAGCCGTTCACCCCGGTGTGCCGCAGCAATGCCCTGAACCAGTGCAGCGAGCAGGAGATCGTCAACGGCTACGACAACACCCTGGTCTACACCGACAAGGTGCTGGCGTCGCTGATCGATACCCTGCGCAGCAGGCAGGACAAGGTCGACACCGCGATGATCTATCTTTCCGACCATGGCGAGTCGCTGGGTGAATACAACCTGTTCCTGCACGGCACGCCCTACATGATGGCGCCGGACCAGCAGAAGCATGTGCCGTTGCTGGCCTGGTTCTCCGACAGCTACCGCCAGGACTTCGCCCTGGACACCGATTGCCTGGGCAAGCTGCGCGACGCGCCGCTGTCCCAGGACAACCTGTTCCACTCGATGCTCGGCCTGCTGCAGGTGCGCACCGGGGTCTACCAACAGTCGCTGGACATGTTCGCCGGCTGCCGGCCATGGCTGGCGGCGGAGCGCTGAGCGGGCGATCGCACGGCACCACGGATGGCGCGAGGTTTCACCCCCAGGGGCCGCGCCGTATATACTGCGCGCCAATGTTAGTGGGAGAGCCTCGTGGCCATCGAAATTCACTGGATCCGTGACGACCAGACCCTGGCCGAACACTGCCAAAGCTGGCGCGAACAGCCCTTCGTGGCGCTCGACACCGAATTCATGCGGGTCGACACCTTCTACCCCAAGGCCGGCCTGATTCAGGTCGGCGTCGGCCAATGCGCCTACCTGATCGATCCGTTGCTGATCCGCGACTGGCAGCCGCTGGCCGAGCTGCTCGACGACAGCGGCGTGGTCAAGGTGCTGCACGCCTGCAGCGAAGACCTGGAAGTGCTGCTGCGCCTGACCGGCAAGCTGCCCCAGCCGCTGTTCGACACGCAGCTGGCCGCCGGCTACCTGAACATCGGCTTCTCGATGGGCTATTCGCGCCTGGTGCAGGAAGTGCTGGGGCTCGAACTGCCCAAGGGCGAGACCCGCTCCGACTGGTTGCAGCGCCCGTTGTCGGACACCCAGGTGAGCTACGCCGCCGAAGATGCCGTGCATCTGGCCGAGCTGTTCGACGCCCTGCGCCCGCGCCTGTCCGATGACAAGTACGCCTGGGTACTGGAGGACGGTGCCGAGCTGGTCGCCGCGCTGCGCCGCGAGGTCGAGCCCGAAACCCTGTACCGCGACGTCAAGCTGGCCTGGAAGCTCGGTCGCCAGCAACTGGCGGTGCTGCGCGAACTGTGCGCCTGGCGCGAGCGCGAGGCCCGCAGCCGCGATGTGCCGCGCAATCGCATCCTCAAGGAACATTCGCTGTGGCCCATGGCCAAGAGTCAGCCCGACAGCCCGTCGGCGCTGGCGAAAATCGACGAGATGCACCCGCGTACCATCCGCCAGGACGGTGAGCAGTTGATCCAGCTGATCAAGCGCGCCGCCAGCCTGCCCGCGGAGCAATGGCCCGAGCCACTGCCCGAGCCGCTGCCGATCGAAGCCTCCGGCATCCTCAAGCGCCTGCGCGCCATCGGCCAGGCCGAAGGCGAGCGGCTGGGCATCGCGCCGGAACTGATGCTGCGCAAGAAAGCCCTCGAAGCGCTGCTCAAGAGCGGCTACCCCGACGGCCCCTATCAACTGCCCGATGCCCTGCGTGGCTGGCGCCGCGAGCGCATGGGCCAGGCCCTGCTGGACGACCTGGCCGGTGCCGGAGATTCCCGATGAAACGTATCTGTTCGATCTACAAGAGCCCGCGCAAGAACGAGATGTACCTCTACGTGCTCAAGGCCGAGGGCCTGGAGCGCGTACCGGAGGCACTGCTGCCGTTCTTCGGCACCCCCGTGCATGCCTTCGACCTGGTGCTCAGCCCCGAGCGCAAGCTGGCCCGTGAAGATATCGCCAAGGTGCTGGAGAACCTCGACAGCCAGGGCTACCACCTGCAGATGCCGCCGCCGGAAGACGAGTACATCGAGCACTTGCCCGAAGAGCTGCTGCGCCGCAACGACCCGGCCTGATCCAGGCACGGTCTTCTTTAGTTCCTGTGGCCCGCCTGGCGGGCCGCTTTCGTTGTTTGCCAAGGTTGTGTGTCACATGCGCGTTCTGATCGCTGAACAGGATCATGCCAACTACGCTCGCCTGCTGGGCGAGGCGGCGCCGGACCTGGAGGTCCTGACCAGTGGCGACTCCGCCGAACTGGCGCGCCTTGCGCCCGACTGCCCGGTATGGCTGGGCCAGCCGGACCTGCTGGCCAGCCTGCTGCGCCAGGGCCACCAGCCGCGCTGGATACAGTCGACCTGGGCCGGGATCACGCCGCTGCTGGCCGATGGCTTGCCGCGCGACTACCGCCTGACCCGCGCCGTGGGCATCTTTGGCCAGGTGATGGCCGAGTACATGCTCACCTACATGCTCGTCCATGAGCGCGATGTGCTGTCGCGTCTGGTCAGCCAGGTCGAGCGGCGCTGGGACGACCGTCCGGGCCGCACCCTGGAAGGGCGCCGGGTGCTGATCGTCGGCACCGGCGATATCGGCCAGCGCGTGGCCGAGTTCCTCGTGCCGTTCGGCGTCACGCTGTATGGCGTGGCCAGCGGCGCCCGCGAGCAGGCGCCGTTCGTCGAGGTGGCCGGGCTCGACCAGCTGCCGCGCCTGGTCGGCCAGGCCGACTACGTGCTCAACCTGCTGCCCGACACGCCGGCCACCCACGAGCTGTACGATGCGGCGCTGTTCAAGTGCTTCCAGCCCAACGCCCTGTTCATCAACGCCGGACGTGGCGTGGCGGTGGTCGATGGCGACCTGGTCGAGGCGCTCAAGCAGGGCCACCTGGCCGGCGCGGTGATCGATGTCTGCCGTCAGGAACCGCTGCCTCAGCGCCACCCGTTCTGGACCGCCTGGGGGTTGCTGCTGACCGGGCACAGTTCGGCGCCGACCTCGCCGGTGGCGATGGTGCGGTTGTTCGTCGAAAATGTGCGGGCGTACGCGGCGGGGCAGGGGCTGCGGGGCGAGGTGGATTTCACTCGCGGTTATTGAGTCGACCTGTACCGGCCTCTTCGCGGGTTTGCCCGCGAAGAGGCCGGTACGGGCCGCGAAAGGCTTACAGGCTGAACTCGCCTTCGGCAGCCAGCTCGCTCAGCGGCCGGCGTGGGCTCGGCACTTCGCGGGCCTGCAGGCCCTCGGCCAGGGTCGCCTTGTCGCCCAGCTTGCCGATCGCCACCATGGCGTGCAGCGCGTAGCCCTCGGGGATCTTCAGCTCGCGGCGTGCCAGGTCCTGGTCGAAACCGGCCATGCCATGGCTGTGCCAGCCGCTGATGCTGGCCTGCAGCGCCAGGTGGCCCCAGGCCGAGCCGGTATCGAAGGTGTGCCACAGCGCAGGCTTTTCCTCATCGGAGCCCGGTGCGGCGAAGGTGGTCTTGGAGATGATCAGCACCAAGGCCGAAGCCTGCTGCGCCCAGCTGCGGTTGAACTCGTTGAGGATGCCCAGGTAGCGCTCCCAGTTCGGCGTGTCGCGGCGTGCATAGAGGAAGCGCCACGGCTGCGAGTTGTAGGCCGACGGCGCCCAGCGCGCGGCCTCGAGGAAGCTCAGCAGGGTGTCCTGGCTGATCGGCTCGGCGGTGAAGGCACGGGGCGACCAGCGATTGATGAACTGCTCGTTGATGGCATAGTCGGCGATGCGTGGGGTGGCGCTCATGGCTGCTCCTGCAAGGGCGGGGGTAAAGAGCGCACGCTACTGCGTCCGCCTGCCACTGACAAGCGGTCTGGCGTTGCCGTCGGACTGCCTCTAGACTGGCGCCGCCGCGCGCCGCGGATTGATGTTGACTGCAGGAAACCGTGTGATGATCGCCGATACCGCGCCCTTCTGGCGGCGCAAGACCCTCGACCAGCTCGATGACAAGGAGTGGGAATCGCTCTGTGACGGCTGCGGCCTGTGCTGCCTGCAGAAACTCGAGGACGAAGAGGACAACAGCGTCTATTACACGAGCATCGCCTGCAAGTTGCTGGATCTGCAGACCTGCCAGTGCAGCGATTACCCCAATCGTTTCGCCCACGTCCCCGACTGCATCCAGCTCACCCCGGGCAAGGCCGACCAGTTCAAGTGGCTGCCGCCCACCTGCGGCTATCGCCTGGTCAGCGAAGGGCAGGACCTGCCCGCCTGGCACCACCTGGTCAGCGGTGATCGCCAGCAGGTGCATGAGCAGCGCATCTCCCGCTCCGGGCGCATGCTCAGTGAAAACGACGTGGATGAAGACGATTGGGAAGACCACCTCATCTTCCGCGCGGGTTGAGTTCTCGAGGAACAAGGAGTTTCGCTATGCGTCGCCCGCTGTTGTTGCTTGTCGGCCTGCTGCTCAGCTCGCAGGTACTGGCGAAGAAAGTCGACCTCGATTACCAGGTGCGCCTGCTGCCGCAGAGCGCACAGGCCGAGGTGCGTTTGACCCTGGCCGACGGCGCTGCGGTGCGCAGCCTGGATTTCGACCTGGGCAAGGGGGGCGCCTACAGCGACTTTCTCGCCGATGGCCAGTGGCAGGTTCGCGACGGGCGCGGCGTCTGGCACCCGGCCGCGGGCAAGACCAGCCTCAGTTACCGCGTACGGCTCGACCAGCAACCCCGTGGCGCCGCCCACGAATCGCGCATCACGCCGCACTGGGCGCTGTTTCGTGGCGACCAGCTGGTGCCACCGGCGCGCCTCGACCAGCAGGATGGCACCGAGCTGGTCTCGCGGCTGAGCTTCGACCTGCCGGCGGGCTGGAAAAGTGTCGAAACCGCCTGGCCACGCATTGGCCGGCAGAAATTTCGCATCGACGATGTGTCGCGTCTGTTCGACCGCCCCACCGGTTGGATGCTCGCCGGCAACCTGGGCAGCCGTCGGGCGCGCCTGGGCGACACCGAGGTGACCGTCGCCGCGCCGCAAGGGCAGGGCATGCGACGCATGGACACGCTGACCCTGCTGACCTTCGTCTGGCCGCAATTGCAGGCGGTGTTCCCGCGCAACCCGCCCAAGCTGCTGCTGGTCGGTGCCCGTGACGAGATGTGGCGGGGCGTGCTGCCTGGCAACAACTCGCTGTACCTGCACAGTACGCGGCCGCTGGTCAGCGAGAACGGCAGCAGCCCGGTGCTGCGCGAGCTGGTCCAGTTGTTCGCCCAGATCAACGACCGTGATGGCAGCGACTGGCTGGGCGAGAGCCTGGCTGACTATTACGCCACCGAGTTGCTGCGCCGCGCCGGCGGCATGAGCGATGACCGCTACGAGGCGTTGCAGGCCCGCCAGCA
Organism: Pseudomonas sp. microsymbiont 2; assembly: GCF_054788395.1. Lineage (NCBI taxonomy): Bacteria > Pseudomonadati > Pseudomonadota > Gammaproteobacteria > Pseudomonadales > Pseudomonadaceae > Pseudomonas > Pseudomonas sp. microsymbiont 2. Next base: position 4,334,625 of record NZ_CM139112.1, on the reverse strand, counting down.
CAAGCTGGCGGCCAAGGTGACTCACCTCAAGGGGGCCAAGGCCGATACCGCGCAGGTGGCCCGTGGCGTGCTGCTGCTCCAGGCGCTGGACCGCGAGATCCGCCTGCACAACCACGACAAGCGTTCGCTGGACGATGTCGCCCGGGCGCTGATGCGCCTGTCGAGCGTCAGCACCGAGGAGTTCGTGCAGATCAGCGAGAACGTGCTGGGGCGTCAGTCCGAGGTGCTGCAGAGCAAGGTGCTGCGCTAGGCTTCTTCGCGGGTAAACCCGCTCCCACAGAGGCTTCGCTGAACCCGGACTGCTCCCAAGGGTTGGATGGGGGTCCAACTTCGTTGGGGACAGTCCAGCCTGTGGGAGCGGGTTTACCCGCGAAAGGGCCTGGCCCGCTTACTTGAACTTCGGCCCCGAACGGGTATTCAGGCCCTTGGCCATGCGGTCGTACAGCACCACGTTCACCGTCGCCGCCAGGTTCATGCAGCCCTCGGTCGGGATGTAGATCGTCTCTTCGCACCAGCCCCGCACGTCTTCGCTCAACGAACCATCCTCGGGCCCGAAGATGTAGATCGCCCGGTCCGGGTGGGTGTATTCGGGTAGCGGCCTTGCGCCTTCCACCAGCTCCACGGCCACCGGTGTGCAGCCCAGGGGAATGATGCGCTGCAGGTCATCGATGCCGATCAGCGGGATGTCGTAGTGCACCCGCTTGGTATCGGTGACGAAATCGCGGGCGCGCTCATAGCGCTTGCCGGTGTAGAACACCGAATTGACGCCGTAGCAGCCTGCCGCGCGCATCACCGAGCCGACGTTCTCGGCCGATTTTGGGTTGAACAGGCCGATGCAGCTGTACCGTTTGTTAGCCACGTGTCGGGGCCCTTTGCAAAAAGAGCGCGATTATACGGGCTTGGCGATGGCGCGGGGGCGCGAAACGACGTTCAGTCCTTCTTCATCAATGCGGCCAGGCCGGCGAACGGGTTGTGGGTGGCCACGGCCACTTTCGGCGTGCTCAGCGAGCCTTCGCTGAAATACTGCTGGTCGGTGTAGCGGGCGTGCTCGTTGTCGTGGCAGTACAGGCACAGCAGTTCCCAGTTGGAGCCGTCCTGGGGGTTGTTGTCGTGATTGTGGTCACGGTGGTGCACGGTCAGCTCGGACAGGCGCTTGCCGGAAAATTCACGGGTACAGCGGCCACAGACGTGGGGGTACATCTTCAGCGCCTTGTCGCGATAGCCCATTTCCTTGTCGCGCTTGGCGTCGGCGAGGATGCGGTCGAGACGGGCGGTGGCGTCGGAGGTGGAGCTCATGGTGTTACCTTTTTTCTGATCAGGGCAATGACGGTTATGTCATCGAGTCTAGCGCGCCTGTGGGGCGGGCGGACAGGCGAAAGTGCGCCGTTCGGCGTAGTCTGTAGCAAGGTTTCTGACAGGAGGCTGCAGATGTTGCATGCGATCCTTGCCGCACTGCTGATCGGCGCGCTGCCCGTGGCCGAGGCCACGGGCCAGCAGCGCCCGCTCACGCCCGCTCCGGGCGCGCCGGGAACGCCGACCCCGACGCCTTATCCACAGGTCACGCCCAGCACGCCGCCCAAGGCCGGCGTCAACCGGCCCGGCGCGCCGTTGTTGCCGCCGATGCCCGTTCCGGGGCCGCCCAAGGACCAGCCCCTGCCGGGACTGAGCCAGGATCCGCCGAAAACGCCGAGCAAGACCGACTAGGCCCGCTGCCCCCACAGGCATGGCGAATGACTTGAGGTCAGTGCGGTCGCTGTGGGAGCGGGTTTACCCGCGAAAGCGCCAGATCAGGCAGTTGTGGTCATGCCTGGTGACGCATTCGCGGGCAGGCGGGTCTTACGCCACGCCCAGTTCGTTGAAGACGAACGCATACTCCAGCGCCACGTCGCGCAGCCCCTGGTAGCGCCCGCTCATGCCGCCGTGGCCGGCGCCCATCTCGGTCTTGAGCAGCAGCAGGTTGTCGTCGGTCTTGCGGGTACGCAGGCGCGCTACCCACTTGGCCGCTTCCCAGTACTGCACGCGGCTGTCGTTGTAGCCGGCGACCACCAGCATTGCCGGGTAGGCCTGGGCCGTGACGTTCTCGTAGGGGGCGTAGGCCTTGATCCGCTCATACACCTCGGGCTCCTCGGGGTTGCCCCATTCGTCGTACTCGGTGACGGTCAGCGGCAGCTCGGGGTCGAGCATGGTGTTGAGCACATCGACGAACGGCACTTCGGCGATGGCGCAGCGGAACAGCTCGGGGCGCAGGTTGAGCACCGCGCCCATCAGCAGGCCACCGGCGCTGCCACCGCTGATGGCCAGGTGATCGCGGGTGGTCACGCCTTTGGCGATCAGGTGCTCGGCGCAGGCGATGAAGTCGTCGAAGCTGTTGTGCTTGTGCTCCTGCTTGCCGGCCCGGTACCAGGCCTCGCCCAGCTCGCCGCCGCCACGCACATGGGCGATGGCGAAGGCCACGCCGCGCTCCAGCAGGCTCAGGCGGGCGTGGGAGAACCATGGGTCGAGGCTCTCGCCGTAGGCGCCGTAGCCGTAGAGGTAGAGCGGCACGTTCTTGCCTTCGTCGACGCGGCGGCGCACCAGGCTGATCGGCACCCGCGTGCCATCCTTGGCCACCGCCCACAGGCGCTGGCTGACGTAGTCGTCGGCGTCGAACGCGCCGAGCACCGGGGTCTGCTTGAGCACCTGCTGCTCACCCGTGGCCAGTTCCAGCTGGCGTACCTGGGCAGGACGGTTGAGGGCTTCGTAGCGCAAGCGGATACGCGGGCTGGCGAACTCCAGGCTGTCCTGCACATAGAGGCTGTAGGCGGCGTCCGGCAGTTCGACGCGATAGGCCGGCAGCCCCTGGGGGTGTACTTCGATGATCGGCAGGCCGCCTTCGCGCAGGCTCAGGGACAGCGCCGAGGCGTTGAGGCTCACGCCTTCGAGCATGACGTCGTCGCGGTGCGGCACCAGTACCTGCCATTGCCCGCGGCTCGGCACGTTGTCCGCCGGCGCCTGGAACAGGGCGAAGTTGATGCCGTCCTGGTTGCTGCGGATGAACCAGCGCCACTGGCCGTCGAGCGTGCCGTGGTCGGGGTAGTACTCGTGGCCCTCGACGCGCGGCGCCAGGCAGGCGAAATCGGCCTGTGGCGTGGCGGCATCGAGGACCCAGGCCTCGCTGGTGGTCTTGCTGTTGAGCAGCAGCACCAGCTGGCGCTCCGAGCTGGCGCGGTAGCAGTGCAGGAAGAAGCGCCCGTCGGCTTCCTCGAACACCGTGGCGGCACCGGCCTGGCCGAGGGTATGACGGCACAGGCGCCAGGGGCGATGGGTGTCGTCCAGTTCGGCGAAGAACAGTGTCTGGCTGTCGTTGGCCCAGGTCATGCTGCCGTCGCAGTCGTCGAAAGGCAGGGTGGTCAGCGCGCCACTGTCCAGGTCTTTGACGTACAGGGTGTAGATCTCGTCGCCACTGGTGTCGAGGCTGTAGGCCAGCAGGCGGTGATCGGGGCTGACGTTGAACGCGCCGAGGGACAGGAAGCCGCCGCCTGCCAGGGCGTTGGGGTCGAGCAGCAGTTGCTCGCGGCTTTCATCGACCGTGTTGCTGTCGTCACTTGGGCGTGGGCAGCGGTAGTGGCGCGGGTACTCGTCGCCGGCGGTGGTGCGGGTGTAGTAGAGGTACGGACCCCAGGGGGAGGGCAGCGACAGGTCGGTTTCGAGGATGCGCGACTTGATTTCCTCGAACAGCTGTTCACGCAGTGGCGCCTGGTCGGCCAGGCAGGCTTCCTGGTAGGCGTTTTCCTCGGCCAGGTAGGCCAGCACCTCGGGGGTGTCGCGCTGCTGCAGCCAGGCGTAGGGGTCGGCGCCTTCGGCCTGGTGGGCGATGGGGGCGGCAATCAGGGAGGAAGTGACGGGCATGGCGGTCTCTTTTCGGTGGCGTTCAAGGCCCAGTCGCGGGGCAAGCCCGCTCCCACGCTGAGCTGGATCAGATGGCGTGGGAGCGGGCTTGTCCCGCGATGAGGTCCCAGGGGGCGCCTATGCGCTTAAAAGTGTTTATCATAGGCGTCTCTTTGCCTGGCTTGCACGAACACCATGACCGAACACGACTATACGCTGGCCTGGGGCCTGTACGCCGTTGCCGCCCTGGGCTGCCTGCTGGTGGGTTTCAAGCTGACCGGCTGGATGTGGCGCTGGCTGCGCGAGCCTTTGCGGGTGATCCTCGCCGTGCTGCTGTTCGCGCCGACCATCGTCGATCCGGTCAAGGAAAGTTTCGCGCCGGCCATCGCCATCACCGCGCTGGACGTGGCCTTCAAGGTCGGCAACAACGCCTGGCGGGCCGCTTCGGATCTTGCCATGTACGGCATGATCGCCTTTGCCCTGTACATCGTCTTCGTGCTGATCCGCTGGCCGTTGGAAAAGCGTGCCCGTGAGCGCCGTGAGCAACGTGAGGCGGCTGCCCAGCGTGAGGCGCGGGAGGACGAGGCGCTGGTCGAGGCGCCGCTGGCCGCCCACCGCCAGGACCGCTACCGCGACGACCCGCAGCCCACTTCCGCGCGCCGTGCCGACCCCGGTCAGGGTCGCGTCGAACCTCGTCTGTAAGCCCAGGAGCCGCGAGCATGTGCGAACTGCTGGGCATGAGCGCCAACGTCCCCACCGATATCGTCTTCAGCTTCACCGGCCTGATGCAGCGCGGTGGACGGACCGGCCCGCACCGCGATGGCTGGGGCATCGGTTTCTACGAGGGGCGCGGCCTGCGCCTGTTCCAGGACCCGGCGGCGAGCAGCGAGTCGGAGGTGGCCAACCTGGTGCAGCGCTACCCGATCAAGAGCGAAGTGGTCATCGGCCATATCCGCCAGGCCAATGTCGGCAAGGTCTGCCTGTCCAACACCCACCCGTTCGTGCGCGAGCTGTGGGGCCGCAACTGGTGCTTCGCGCACAACGGCCAGCTGGGTGACTTCAGTGGCCAGCGCACGTTCTATCGTCCGATCGGCGACACCGACAGCGAGGCGGCCTTCTGCGACCTGCTCAACCGTGTGCGCGAAGCGTTCCCGGAGCCGGTCGAGGCGCAACAGTTGCTGCCGGTGCTGGTCGAGGCCTGCAGCGGTTACCGCGGCAAGGGCGTGTTCAACTGCCTGCTCAGCGACGGCGACTGGCTGTTCTGCTTCTGCTCGACCAAACTGGTGCACATCACCCGTCGTGCGCCGTTCGGCGCGGCACGGTTGAAGGACGTCGACCTGATCGTCGACTTCCACACGCAAACCACGCCCAACGACGTGGTCACGGTGATCGCCACCGAGGCCCTGACCGAGAACGAGACCTGGAACCGCTACGAGCCGGGTCAATGGGCGCTGTGGCGCCACGGTGAATGCGTCGCCCACGGGCAAAGCTAAGGACGCGGCATGTTCAGAAGTTACCTGCGGTTGCTGTTGTTCACCTGCGGCCTGTTGGCGGGTATCCAGGTGCCGGGGCTGGTCAAGGACTACGGCCAGCGGGTCGAGGCGCACCTGCTCGAGTCGCGCCAGGCGCTCGACGGCTTCCGCCAGACCGCGCAACGCTTTTTCAACGGTGATCTGCAGGCGTTGGTACGCCACTACCGTACCAGCGACGACCCGGTGTTCAACAGCGATGCCAACAGCATCGAGAGCCTGCTGATCCGCAATCAGTTGCTCGAGCATGAATGGCAGGCCCTGCAAGGCTCGTGGGTCAGCCGCACCTGGCATGTGCTGGTGCAGCCGGAGCCGGCCCTGCGCGAGGAGACGCTCAAGGGCTACAGCTATCAGATCCTGCTGGTTCCCGAGGCGATCGGCTGGGGGATCGGCGCCGGTTTCGTGCTGGCGTTCGTGGTCGAGAGCCTGTTGCTGGTGATTGGCTGGGTGATTCTCGGTGGGCGGCGCAAGGCGGTGAAAGAGAGCTGGCGCTGACGCCGTCTGTCCGCGAGAGGGCCGCTATTGCCCCTGAGGCTGGTCAGACCAATACGATCCGCTGCCCGCCCACATCCCGCGCATAGCGCTCCAGCACCTGGCGGCAAACCTCCACCACCTCGTCCACCAATGTCACCCCGGTCTGCCAGGCCACCACCAGTTCCAGGCTCGGTGGCGGTTGCAGGCCTTCGAGCAGCACCAGTTCGCCTCGACCCAACTCGCCATCCACCAGCGCCGGCGGCAGCGCGCCGATGCCGAAGCCGTCGCGCAGCAGCCGGGTGATCGCCGCCACCGAGTTCACGCAGTTCAGGCGCGGCGCTTCGACCCCGGCGGCCTGCAGCAGGCTGAGCACTTCCTGGTGCGGGCGCGAGTTCTTCGAGAAGGTGACGATTCGCTCGCGTGCCAGTTCCGCCAGCGACGCATAGTCGCGGTGGTGTGGCGAGCCGGCTGCGACGATCCAGCCCATGGGATAGCGCGCCAGGTCGTGGCTGCGGATCGAGGGTTCGCGCAACAGGTCGGTCTGCAGGATCACGTCGAGAAAGCCCTTGTGCAGCTGTTCGCGCAGGTTCAGCGCGGTATCGGCTACCAGCTCGATTTCCACCTGCGGGTAGCGCTCGCCCAGCTCCGCCACCAGCGCGCTCATCCAGGTGTGGATGACGGTGTCCATCACCCCCAGGCGAATGCGCCCGGTCTTGGCCCTGTCGCTGTCCAGCGACCGTTTCATGGCCTTGGCGGTCTCGAGCATGCGCTCGGCGTACTCCAGCACCTTGCTGCCCTCTGGTGTCAGGCTGACACCGCGCGAGTCGCGCAGCAGCAGTTTCACCCCCAGATCGGCCTCCAGCGCGGCGATACGGCTGGAGACCGAGGCCTGGGTGGTGAACAGCTTCTCGGCGGTGAGGCGGAAGCTCTTGAGCCGGGCGACCCAGACGAAGGTTTCGAGAAAGCGAAGGTTCATGATCAGTTTTTCTTGTTCCAGACCGGAGGTTTTTCTCGTTGGACGCACGGTGCGCGGCCTCTGAACATGACGCACAGGCCGCGACGCCCGACGTCGCCCGTAAAACAATACCAACAAGCCGAGGCAACCATGAACCCGACCGGCGTGCAGCAGCAGGCCCCCGCTCGATCCTCGAGCGGTCCCTTCGCCTGGTACCGCGACATCGATTCCCAGCAACGACGCACCTTCTGGAGCTGCAAGATCGGCTACGGCCTGGACGGCATGGACACCCAGATGCTGAGCTTCGTCATCCCCACCCTGATCCTGATCTGGGGCATTTCCACCGCCGAGGCCGGGCTGATCCATACCAGCACCTTGATCGCCTCGGCCCTGGGCGGCTGGATCGCCGGTATTCTCTCCGACCGTATCGGTCGGGTGCGCACCTTGCAGCTGACGGTGCTGTGGTTCGCGTTCTTCACCTTCCTCTGCGGCTTCGCCCAGAGCTACGAGCAGTTGCTGATCGCACGGACCTTGATGGGCTTCGGTTTCGGCGGCGAATGGACCGCCGGCGCGGTCCTCATCGGCGAGGTGATCCGCGCCCAGGACCGTGGCAAGGCCGTGGGCATGGTGCAGTCGGGCTGGGCCATCGGCTGGGGTCTGACGGCGATCCTCTATGCCCTGCTGTTCTCCTGGCTGCCGGCCGAGCAGGCCTGGCGCGCGCTGTTCCTGCTGGGCCTGCTGCCGGCGATCTTCGTCATCTTCGTGCGCCGCCTGGTCAAGGACCCGGAGGTCTATCGCCAAGCCAAGGCGCAGGAGCAACCCGAGGCGCCGTCGCACTTCTACGAGATCTTCGCCCCCGGCATGCTCTGGACCACGATTCGTGCCTCGCTGCTGACCACCGGCGCCCTGGGCGGCTACTACGCCATCACCTCGTGGCTGCCGACCTTCCTCAAGAACGAGCGCGGCCTCAGTGTGCTCGGCACCGGTGGCTACCTGGCCATGGTGATCGTCGGCTCCTACATCGGCTATGTGGTCAGCGCCTACCTCTGCGACCTGCTGGGGCGGCGCAAGAACTTCATCCTGTTCGCCGTGGGTTCGTTCGTCATCGTCCTGCTCTACACGCAGATGCCGGTCAGCGATGGCGTGATGCTGTGGCTGGGCTTCCCGCTGGGCTTCTTCGCCTCGGGCATCTTCAGCGGCATGGGGTCGTTCCTCACCGAGCTGTTCCCCACCCGCATCCGTGGTTCGGGCCAGGGCTTCTGCTACAACATCGGCAAGGTCGTCGCGGCGCTGTTCCCGCTGCTGATCGGCCTGCTGGGCGAAAAGATACCGCTGGGGCTGGGCATCGGCGCGTTCGCCGCGGTGTCCTATGGCGTGGTGATCCTGGCGGCCCTGAGCCTGCCGGAAACACGCGGCAAACAGCTCCAGGCGCGCTAAGGTAGGCAGCATGAACATCGAGACGGAGGTTCGCCAGGTGAAACGCCTGCTACTCAATTGCGACATGGGCGAGAGCTTCGGCAACTGGCGCATGGGCCAGGATGCCAAGGTCATGCCTTTCATCGACTGTGCCAACATCGCCTGTGGCTACCACGCCGGCGATCCAGGCACCATGCGCCGTACCGTGGCCTTGGCGCTGGAGCACCGGGTGGCCATCGGCGCGCATCCGGCCTATCCGGACCTGATGGGTTTTGGTCGTCGTTCCATGGCCTGCAGCAGCGAAGAGATCCGTGACCTGCTGCATTACCAGATCGGCGCCCTGGATGGCATCTGCAAGGTGCTCGGCGGCCGCGTCGCCTACGTCAAGCCCCATGGCGCGCTGTACAACGACATGATGGCCAACCCGGACATCCTGCGTACCGTGCTCGAGGCCGTGGCGGCCTTCGACGCCGACCTGCCGTTGATGCTCATGGCCACCGCCGACGACAGTGCTGCCCAGGCGCTGGGTGACGAGATTGGCGTGCCGCTGTGGTTCGAGGCTTTCGCCGACCGTGGCTACACCGCCAGCGGGCACCTGATGTCGCGCCGTTTGCCCAACGCGGTGCATCACGATCCGGCGCTGGTGGTCGAGCAGGCCCTGCGCCTGGCCAAGGGCGAGGCGCTGGTGGCCGACGACGGCAGCGAGGTGCGGCTGAACGCCAGTACCTTGTGCGTGCACGGTGACAACGACGGCTCGGTGGCCGCCGTGCGCCAGATCCGCCAGGCCCTCGATGCATTGGAGCAAGCATGACGCCACGTATCGAGGTCGTGGCCATCGACAGTCTTATGGTGCGCCTGTTCGACGCCATCGACGAAGGCAACATGCCGTGGATCCTCGCCGCCAGCCAGCGCCTGCGGGCGGTGTTCGGTGACAGCCTGGTCGACCTGGTGCCGTCCTACACCACGCTGATGGTGCAGTTCGACCTCGCGCCGGGCGAGGCGCGCCAGCGCATCCTGCAGGCCTTCGAGGGCTTGCGGCCGGATGCCGGCAATGCCGGGCGGCGGCACGAGATTCCGGTCTGGTATCACGCCAGTGTCGGCCCGGAGCTGCCGCTACTGGCGGCGCGCAGCGGGTTGAGCGAGGCCGAGGTGGTCAGCTTGCACAGTGGGCGCGACTATCCGGTCTTCGCCCTGGGCTTCGCGCCCGGTTTCGGTTTCATGGGGCTGGTCGACGAGCGTCTGGCGACGCCACGCCTGAGTACCCCGCGCAAGCGCGTGGCGGCGGGCAGCGTCGGCATTGCCGAGCGCCAGACCGCCGCGTATCCGGCGGTATCGCCGGGCGGCTGGAACCTTATCGGCCGCACGCCGGTGCGTCTGTTCGACCGCGAGCGCGACGGCTACAGCCTGTTGCAGCCAGGAGATCGCGTGCGCTTCGTGGCCGTCGGTCACGCAGAATTCATCAGTCTGGGCGGTGACGACAGCCCGTTGGAGGCCCAGGCATGAGCCGCTTGAGAATCGAAGCCAGCACGCCGCTGTGCCTGTTGCAGGATGCCGGGCGCTTCGGCGTCAGGCACCTGGGCGTGACCCAGGGCGGCGCGCTGGACTGGGTGGCCATGCGCTGGGCCAATTGGCTGCTGGGCAATGCCCTGGACAGCGCGGTGGTGGAGGTTGCGCTTGGCGGCTTTAGCGTGGTTGCCGAGCAGGATTGCGTGCTGGCGCTGGGCGGGGCCGACCTGGATGCGCAGGTCGACGGGCAGGCCGTGGCGCCCTGGACCTGCTTCAACCTGGGCAAGGACCAGCGCCTGACGCTGCGTCAGCCTCGCCAAGGGGTACGTGCTTATCTGGCGGTGCCAGGCGGGTTCGTGGGCGAGTCGGTGCTGGGAAGTTGTGCCACGGTGGTGCGGGAAGAGCTGGGCGGGATAGACGGCCAGGGGCGGGCGTTGGTGAAAGGGGAGGTGCTGCATGCTGCCGGAGCCATCGCGGGGCAAGTCGGGGCGTCGAACCGACGCTCCCACGTGCCCGAAGCGCTGAGGCCGGTGTATGCCGAGAAACCGGTATTGGATCTGGTGATGGGCGCGCAGATCGCTGACTTCGGCGGCACCAGCCTGTTCGAGGCGTTCAATCGTGACTGGACGCTGGACAGTCGTGCCGACCGCATGGGTATTCGCCTGCTCGGGCCACAACTGGCCTACCAGGGCGCACCGATGATCTCCGAGGGGATCCCGCTCGGTGCCGTTCAGGTGCCGCCGGATGGGCAGCCGATCGTGTTGCTCAATGACCGGCAGACCATTGGCGGTTATCCACGACTGGGGGCGTTGACGCCATTGGCGTTGGCGCAATTGGCGCAGTGCATGCCAGGGGCCGCGGTGCGGTTTCGGGCGGTGGTGCAGGATCAGACGTGGCGCGAGCAGCAGGCTTACCTGAAACGATGGGCATGAAGGCTTCGGCCCTGTCGCGGGGCAGGCCCGCCCCCACGAAGGCCAGAGGTGTGGCGTGGGAGCGGGCTTGCCCCGCGATAGGGCCGGCCCTGAAAAAGCATCACTTGGACAGGTAGCGCATCCCGTCTTCCAGCCCCTGCAAGGTCAGTGGAAACATCCTGTCCTCGATCAGGTCGCGCACCAGGTGGGTCGAGGCGGTGTAGTCCCAGGCCTGTTTCGGGTACGGGTTGATCCAGATGATCTTCCTGAACTTCTCCATGAAGCGCTGCATCCACACATACCCAGCTTCTTCGTTCCAGTGCTCGACGCTGCCGCCGGGCTGGGTGATCTCGTAGGGCGCCATGGCCGCGTCGCCGACGAACACCACCTTGTAGTCGTCGCCGTACTTGTGCAGCAGGTCGAAGGTGGAGAAGCGCTCTGAGGTACGACGCAAGTTGTTCTTCCACACCGACTCGTAGATGAAGTTGTGGAAGTAGTAGTACTCCAGGTGCTTGAACTCGGTCTTGCAGGCCGAGAACAGCTCCTCGCACACCTTCACATGGGCGTCCATCGAACCGCCGATGTCGAACAGCAACAGCAGCTTCACCGTGTTGCGCCGCTCGGGGCGCATCTGGATGTTCAAGAGGCCTGCGTCGCGGGCGGTATGGTCGATGGTGCCATCGATGTCCAGCTCCTCGGCGGCGCCCTCGCGGGCGAACTTGCGCAGGCGGCGCAGGGCCAGCTTGATGTTGCGCGTGCCCAGCTCGACCTGGTCGTCGAGGTTCTTGTACTCGCGCTGGTCCCAGACCTTCACCGCCTTGCCCTGGCGTTTGCCGGCCTCGCCGACGCGGATGCCCTCGGGGTTGAAACCGCCCGAGCCGAACGGGCTGGTGCCACCGGTGCCGATCCACTTGTTGCCGCCGGCGTGGCGTTCCTTCTGTTCTTCCAGGCGTTTCTTGAATTCCTCGATCAGCTTGTCCAGGCCGCCCAGGGACTGGATCTGCGCCCGCTCCTCATCGCTGAGCGAACGCTCGAACTCCTTGCGCAGCCATTCGTCGGGGATCAGTGCCTCGATATGTCGGTCGAGGTTTTCCAGCCCCTTGAAATAGGCGGCGAACGCGCGGTCGAACTTGTCGAAGTGGCGTTCGTCCTTCACCAGGATGGCGCGGGCCAGGTAGTAGAACGCGTCCATGTCGGCGAATACCACGCCCTTCTGCAGGGCATGGTGCAGATCGAGCAGCTCGCGCACCGACACCGGCACCTTGGCCGCGCGCATTTCATTGAACAGGTTGAGCAGCATGGCCCGGCTCCTGTCAGCGGTTGCCGCGCCGGCTCATGAAGGCCAGGCGCTCGAGCAGCTGCACGTCCTGCTCGTTCTTGACCAGGGCCCCGGCCAGCGGCGGGATGGCCTTGGTCGGGTCGCGTTCGCGCAGCACGGCCTCGCCGATGTTGTCGGCCATCAGCAGCTTGAGCCAGTCGACCAGTTCTGAGGTAGAGGGCTTCTTCTTCAGGCCCGGCACCTTGCGCACGTCGAAGAACACGTCCAGCGCCTCGCTGACCAGCGACTGGCTGATGTTCGGGTAATGCACGTCGACGATCTGTTGCAGCGTCTGGCGGTCGGGGAAGGCGATGTAGTGGAAGAAGCAGCGACGCAGGAAGGCATCCGGCAGCTCCTTTTCGTTGTTGGAGGTGATGATGATGATCGGGCGCTGTTTCGCCTTGATGGTCTCGTCGATCTCGTAGACGTAGAACTCCATCTTGTCGAGTTCCTGCAACAGGTCGTTGGGGAACTCGATGTCGGCCTTGTCGATCTCGTCGATCAGCAGGATCACCCGCTCGTCGGCCTCGAAGGCCTCCCACAGCTTGCCCTTCTTCAGGTAGTTGCGCACGTCGTGGACCTTGTCCACGCCCAGCTGCGAGTCGCGCAGGCGGCTGACCGCGTCGTACTCGTACAGGCCCTGGTGGGCCTTGGTGGTGGACTTGATGTGCCAGGTGATCAGGCGGGCGCCGAAGGAGGCGGCCAACTGCTCGGCGAGCATGGTCTTGCCGGTGCCCGGTTCGCCCTTGACCAGCAGCGGGCGCTCCAGGGTGATGGCCGCGTTGACCGCCAGCTTCAGGTCGTCTGTGGCGACGTAGTCGCGGGTGCCTTCGAACTTCATGAACCGATCCTCTGCACGGGTGTCAGCGAGGGCCCTTTCGCGGGCAAGCCCGCTCCCACAGGGGACGGTGCGATCCTTGTGGGAGCGGGCTTGCCCGCGAAAGGGCCGGCTCGGACAACATCTGTTTGTGATTTGTCAGCGACTATAACCCCGCACCCGCCACGTGCAAACGCAGACCGGGTATTCAGTCCCTGAATGGTCCGTCACCCTTGGTCTTGGAACGGGCTTTACGCTGTTCCAAGGCAGGCTTACCCTTTTAGGTCCACCCGCCAGTCCATGCATTAAAGGACCCTTGCCATGAGCCGTATCTACGCCGACAACGCACATTCCATCGGCAACACGCCGCTGGTGCAGATCAACCGCATCGCCCCGCGCGGGGTGACCATCCTGGCCAAGATCGAAGGGCGCAACCCGGGTTATTCGGTGAAGTGCCGGATCGGCGCGAACATGGTCTGGGACGCCGAGAGCAGTGGCAAGCTCAAGCCAGGCATGACCATCGTCGAGCCGACCTCGGGCAACACCGGCATCGGCCTGGCCTTCGTCGCCGCCGCCCGTGGCTACAAGCTGATCCTGACCATGCCAGCGTCGATGAGCCTGGAGCGGCGCAAGGTGCTCAAGGCCCTTGGCGCGGAGCTGGTGCTCACCGACCCGGCCAAGGGCATGAAAGGCGCCATCGAGAAGGCCAACGAGATCGTCGCCTCCGATCCCGCGCAGTATTTCCTGCCGGGGCAGTTCGACAACCCGGCCAACCCGGCGATCCACGAGAAGACCACCGGTCCGGAAATCTGGAACGATACCGATGGCGCGGTCGACGTGCTGGTGGCGGGCGTCGGCACCGGTGGCACCATCACCGGCGTGTCGCGCTACATCAAGCACACCCAGGGCAAGTCGATCCTGTCCGTGGCGGTAGAGCCGGTGAGCTCGCCGCTGATCAGCCAGACCCTGGCCGGCGAGGAGCTCAAGCCCAGCCCGCACAAGATCCAGGGCATCGGTGCCGGCTTCGTGCCGAAGAACCTCGACCTGTCGATCGTCGACCAGGTCGAGACGGTGACCGATGACGAGTCCAAGGCCATGGCCATTCGTCTGATGCAGGAGGAGGGCATCCTCTGTGGCATCTCCTGCGGCGCGGCGATGGCGGCGGCGGTGCGCCTGGCCGAGAAACCGGAGATGCAGGGCAAGACCATCGTGGTGATCCTGCCGGATTCGGGGGAGCGCTACCTGTCGAGCATGCTGTTCAGCGATCTGTTCAGCGAGCAGGAGAACCAGCAGTAAGCTTCAAGCTGCAAGCTGCAGGTCGAGGGCATGGCCGTATTGACGCGGATCAGCTTGGGGCTTGTCGCTTGCAGCTTCCGGCTTGCAGCTGCTCCTGATGGGTTTATCATGTCCGGCTATCCGGGGATGGCCTGATTTCCCCTCCAAGGAGTGTTGCATGACCTTTTCCTTCCTCGCCAAGGCGGGCGTCCTGCTGGTGTTCATCTCCAGCGTGCTGTTCGTGCATCTGCGCGGCAAGGCGCGCCTGCCGGTGCTGCGCCAGTTCGTCAACCATTCGGCGCTGTTCGCCCCTTACAACGCCCTGATGTACCTGTTCTCCGGCGTGCCCTCCAAGCCGTACCTGGATCGCCAGCGCTTCCCCGAGCTGGACGTGCTCAAGGACAACTGGCAAGTGATCCGCGAAGAGGCCATGCGCCTGTTCGACGAGGGTTACATCCGCGCGGCGGAAAAAGACAACGATGCCGGCTTCGGTTCGTTCTTCAAGAAGGGCTGGAAGCGTTTCTACCTGAAGTGGTACGACAAGCCGCTGCCGTCGGCTGAAATGCTCTGCCCCAAGACCGTCGAGCTGGTCAGCAGCATTCCCAACGTCAAGGGCGCGATGTTCGCCTTGCTGCCCGGCGGCAGCCACCTGAACCCGCACCGCGACCCGTTCGCCGGCTCCCTGCGCTACCACCTGGGCCTGACCACGCCGAACTCGGACAACTGCCGCATCTACGTCGACGGCCAGCCCTACGCCTGGCGTGACGGTGAGGACGTGATGTTCGACGAGACCTACGTGCACTGGGTCAAGAACGAGACCGACGTCACTCGCGTGATCCTGTTCTGCGACGTCGAGCGCCCGCTCAACAGCCCGCTGATGACCCGTATCAATCGCAAGGTCAGTGCCTTCCTCGGCCGCGCCACCGCGCCGCAGAACACCGACGACGAGCGGGTCGGCGGCATCAACCAGGCCTATGCCTGGAGCAAGCGTTTCAGCAATGTCATCAGCACCCGGGTCAAGCAGTTCAAGCGCGCCAACCCCAAGGTCTACCGCGTGCTGCGGCCGGTGCTGGCGGTCGTGGTGGCCTACGCGCTGTATCGCTGGTTGTTCTGAGGCGCCTGGTCCCCATGCGCGGCAGGATGCCGCGCCATCAGCAAGGCCTGGCGCTGATCCTGGTCCTGTGGCTGTTGGCCGTGTTGGGCCTGGCGATGGCGGGCGTGGTATCCACGGTGCGCCAGGAGAACCGGCAAAGCCATGCGCTGCTGCAGCGCAGCAAAGCGCTGAGCGCCGCGCAAGGCGGCGTCGCCCTGGCCATTCATGGCGTGCTCAAGGATCCACTGGCGGCATCCTTCGATGGCCGGGTCGCCCAGGCCACGCTCGATGGAGTGGGGCTCTCGCTTTCGGTGCGCAGCGAACATGGCAAGCTCGACTTGAACTTCGCGCGTCTGGAGCATGTCGAGCGACTGTTTCGCCAGATGGGCGCCAGCCCGGCGAGCGCGCGGTCCTGGATCGAGCAGATGCAAAAGCAGCGGGACGCCGGCAAGCCTTTGCGCCATCTGCCTGACCTGCTGAGCAGCACCACGGTCGATCCGGAGCTTTACCGGCGCATGCTGCCCTACGTGACCTTGTGGGGGGGCGATGGCGTGCCCCAGGCCACCTATGCCGACCCGGCGCTGATCGAAGCGCTGCGCTTGCCATCGACACAAGTCCTGGCCAGCAACCCTGGTTCGGTGCTGAGCATCGAGGTCGTTGCCGTCACGCCGGATGGTGTCACGGCGACGCTGCGGACCACCGTGCAATTGACCCCGGAAGACTCCGAAGCCAGCGTGTTCCGTACGTTGTGGTGGCAGGAAAGCTGAGGCCGGTGGTAGGCGAATGAAAGGCTAATTGTTATCATTCGTAACTTTGCGTTTCCATGTACCAGGAAACGAATGGATTGCAGAGTGATATGGACATCGTTTCTTCGGTTATTCAACACCTCGTGAGTGGCGGCGCCCTGGGTAGCGAAGGCCATGAACGTGTGGCCATGTTGCGGCGCGATCATGCCGATGCCGAACTCCCCGACCTTCTGTTGCGCGCGGGCTCGATCTCGGAGGCCCAGCTCGCGGGCGCCTGGGTGGATGTCCTGGGCTGGCCTCGCTTCGACGCCAGGGTACCCCCCGGCACCGACCTGCCGCTCATGCCGCTGCGCTTTCTCAGGCACCACGGCATCGTGCCGTGGCGGGTGGACGCACAAGGGCAGTTCGAGGTGCTGACCTGCCGCCCCGCCGATACCTATCCCATCAACGCTTTCGAATATGCCACCGGTTTCAAGGTGCGTGGGCTGATCGCGACGCAGGCCGAGGTCGAGCAGCAACTCGAGCTACGCTACGGGCAGGGTCGAGCGGCGCTGGGGTCGCTGCTCGATCAGGTCGACAGCGAAGGCGATACGCAGGATGTCGATCAGCTCAAGGACCTGGCCGCGGAGGCGCCGGTCATTCGCCTGGTCAACCTGATCCTGCAGCAGGCCATGGAGTCGCGCGCGTCGGATGTTCATGTCGAACCGTTCGAAAACCGCCTCAACGTGCGCTATCGCATCGATGGCGTGCTGCGTGAGACCGAGTCCCCGCCGGTGCGTTCGGCGTCGGCGGTGATCTCCCGCATCAAGATCATGGCCAAGCTCGATATCGCCGAGCGCCGCTTGCCCCAGGACGGTCGAATCATGGTGCGCCTGCTGGGGCGCCAGCTCGACCTACGGGTCTCGACCTTGCCGACCCGCTTCGGCGAATCGGTAGTGTTGCGCCTGCTCGATCGTGAAAACGTGGCGCTGGAGTTCGCCGACCTCGGTTTCAGCGGGCAGCGGCTGGAGCAACTGCTGGCGGTCCTGAACCGACCGCATGGCATCGTCCTGGTCACCGGGCCCACCGGTTCGGGAAAGACCACGACCCTGTATACCGCCCTGGCACGGCTCAATACCGCCGAGCGCAAGATCATCACCGTGGAGGACCCGGTCGAGTATCAACTCGATGGCGTCAACCAGTTGCAGGTAAAGCCTTCGATCGGCCTGGACTTCGCCAACGCCCTGCGCTCGATCGTGCGCCAGGATCCGGATGTGATCATGATCGGTGAAATCCGCGACCTGGAGACCTGCCGTATCGCCATCCAGTCAGCACTGACCGGACACCTGGTACTGTCCACGCTGCATACCAACAGTGCCTGTGCCAGCATCACCCGCCTGCTGGACATGGGGGCGGAAAGCTACCTGCTGGCCTCCACGGTCAATGCCGTGCTGGCCCAGCGTCTGGTGCGGCGGGTGGACCACGCGCAGTGCGAAGTCTTCGAAGCGCCCGAGGCGTTGATCCGCGAGCACCGCCTGGACCGCTTCACCGAACAGCGTCCGATCCGCCTGTACCGCCCCCGGCCAGACGCGGTCGAAGGCGGCTACCGAGGACGCGTGGTGATCAGCGAGCTGTTGCTGATGTCCGAGCGCATCCGCGCGTTGCTGATGGCGCGCGCCGACAGTGCGGCGCTGGAGCGGGTGGCACGGGAGGAGGGGCTGCGCACCCTGCACGAAGAAGGGCTGCGTCTGGCGGTGGCCGGGGTCACCAGCCTCGACGAGGTCCTGCGGGTGGCCCATGACGATGCTGGCGGTGAGTGATGGCCGAGTTTCGCTACGAAGCCATCGATCGCACGGGCGCACGCAGGCGGGGGCAGGTACAGGGCGACAGCCGCGAGCAGGCGATCAAGCATCTGCAGGGCGAAGGCTTGCTGATCGTCGAGCTACGCCCCGCGTCCCGCATTACCTTGCGGCGCAGCGGTGTGGACGCGCGGCAGATCGCCCATTTCACCGAGCAGTTGGCCACGTTGCTGGAGGCCGGGCAGCCGTTGGAAAGTGCCCTGGCCCTGCAGGCGCGCCAGACGGCCGAGCCTGCCGTGCAAGCCTTGTTCGAGCGATTGCTGGCCCAGGTCAAGGGCGGCGCCTCGCTGTCGGCGGCGATGGCGCGCGAGACCACGGTCTTCTCGGCCTTCTACCTGAGCATGGTCCGGGCAGGCGAAGCCAGCGGCACCCTGGCCGAGGCCATGGAGCAGTTGGCGGCCTACCTGGAGCGGGCGCGCAATCAGCGGACGGAGTTGATCAGCGCCTTGATCTATCCGGCGTTCCTGGTGATTGGCGTGCTCGGTTCGCTGGTGTTGTTGCTGACTTATGTCGTGCCGCAGTTCGTGCCGGTGTTCGCCGATCTGAACATTGCCTTGCCTGTGCTGACCCAGGCGATCCTCTGGCTGGGCGAGAGCCTTTCCCGTTGGGGGGCGTATCTGGCCGTGGCGCTGCTGTGCATCGGCTGGGGCATCGGCATGGCGTTGCGGGCCCCTGGGCGGCGCCTGGCGCTCGATGCCTGGGTGCTGAAGGTGCGTGGCCTGGGCGCCTTCGTCCAGGCCACGGAGACCGCGCGGCTGGCGCTGACCCTCGGCACCTTGCTCGACAAGCGTGTGTCGCTGCTGACCAGCATGGAGATCGCCAGCCAGGTCGCCAGCAATCGTGCCATGCGCGCCGCCATGCGGCAGGCCGCGCAGGATGCCCGCCAAGGCGAGGCGCTGGCCAGCGCGCTGGCGCGCACTGGCGTGTTCGCCGAGTTGACCATCCAGATGATCCGCGTGGGGGAGCAGTCCGGGCGCCTGAGCGACCTGCTGCTAAGGCTGGCGCGCATCTACGACAAGAGTACCCAGACCAGCATCAAGCGTTTCATGGCGGCGCTGGTGCCGACCCTGACGTTGGTCATGACCGTGCTGGTGGCTGTGATCATGTTGGCGATATTGATGCCACTGAGCAGCCTGACCAGCAGTATCTAGAGCGAAGAGAGGAAGCATGTTGAGCAGTCGTCGTAACCGGGGCTTTACCCTGCTGGAAATGCTCGCGGTGATCGTCCTGTTGGGGATCGTCGCGACCATCGTGGTACGCCAGGTCGGCGGCAACGTGGACAAGGGCAAGGTCGGTGCGGGCAAGGCACAGCTGGCCAGCCTGGGCATGAAGATCGAGAACTATGCCATGGACGTCGGCAGCCCGCCGCAGCGACTCGAGGATCTGCTCAGCAAGCCGGTCGACACACCGGCCTGGCAGGGGCCTTACGCCAAGCAGAGCGATCTGCGCGATCCCTTCGGGCATGGGTTCGGCTACCAGAGTCCAGGTGAGCATGGCAGCTTCGACCTGGTGTTTTTCGGGCGCGATGGCAAGCCCGGCGGTGAAGGTGCCGATGCCGACCTCGGTAGTTGGCAGTAAGTGTTGCAGCAGCGTGGCTTCACCTTGTTCGAGCTATTGGCCGTGCTAGCCCTGGCGGCGATCGCCAGCGCGCTGCTGGCCGGCCCGCTGTCGCGCGGCCTGGCCAGCGCGCGCGAGCGCGAGGCCAGTGGCGAGTTGCTGCAGACCTTGCGTCAGGCGCGTGCGCAGGCACAGGCAAGGCAGCAGCCGGTGACGCTGCGTTTCGATCAGCGCGCGCGTTGCTACCAGGCGGACGGCGAGCGTCGTCGATGCCTGCCCGCCAACCTGCACTGGACGCTGCACACCGCGTCGCTGACGGTCGAGCAGGCGCCGATGATCCGTTTTCACCCGGATGGCAGCTCGACCGGTGGCCATATCTTGCTGGACTCGGCCGCCGGTCGACGGCGCATCGACATCGCCTGGCTGACCGGCCTGGCCAGCCTGGAGCCGGCGGCACCATGATCGTGTCCCCCCGTCAGCGCGGCTTTACCCTGCTGGAACTGCTTGGCGCCACGGCCTTGCTGGCGATCGGCAGTGCCGTGCTGGTCTCGGGGCTGGGCGATGCGATGCGTGGCTACGTCCGCGATGAAGTGAAAACGCGCATGGCGTTGACGGCCCGCTCCCTGCTGGACGAGAGCGCAGAGGTTGCCGTGCAGGTTGGGGACATGCGGGGAGTAAGCGACGGTATCGAATGGCACCTGGTGTCCACCGTGCAGGAAAGCCTGCCGGGCCACGTCCTTTATCATCAGCGTTTGACCCTGCGCCTTGGCGATCGCGAAGAGCGCTTCTCGACCTTGCGCTTGCAGTCGCCGGGCCAGGCGGCCCAGCCATGAGGCGCATGCAAGGCTTCACCCTGCTCGAAACCCTCGCCGCGATCAGCCTGCTGGGGTTGCTGATGCTGTTGGTGGCCGGCAGTTTCACCAGCAGCGGCAGGACATTGCAGCGTACCTCGGAGCAGGCGGCGCGTCTGGAGCAGCTGCGTGCCGCCCAGGGCTTCCTGCGGCGGGCGCTGCAGGAAATGCAGGCGTTTCGCCATTTCCATGGAGAGCCACGGCATATGCAATTCCTCGCCCCGGTCCCGATTGGCATTGGCGGCCAGCTCAAGCGTCACCGATTGACCGTCGAGCAACAGGCAGTCGGTACCTGGGCCATGCGTGTGACGCTGCTCGATCGGGATGGCCGGCAACCCTGGGCTGACCCGCAGTTGCTGTTCGATCGGCTGCGCGAGGTGCGCTTCGCCTATCGCGGGCTGGACGAGATGCGCCGTGACACCGGCTGGCTGGAGCGCTGGCCGTGGCCAGAGCGTCTGCCCGCCCAGGTGCGCATCCAGGCCGATGCCGAGGGATCGGTGCGCTGGCCGACACTGAGCGTCAGCGTGCGAACCTCCGAACTGACAGGAATCGACCCATGAACATGTCACGGATAGCTGCCGTGGGCCTGAGTGGCGCGGCCGCGCGGTGGCGTCGCGCCGCGACGAACTTCATGCGCTGGTGGCGGGGCGAGTTACTTGCCTGCCTGCCCGCGAACTGGCGCCATGCCTGGCTGGCGCGTGGGCGCGTCAACACCCTGTGCTGGCCGCTGGCCGACGGCGCGCCGTTGCCGAGCGGGCAGCCTGTGACCTTGCTGCTGGCTCCGCAGCTGGCGCTGGTCTGTGCGCTGCAATTGCCGCGTCAGCCGCGCCGGGTGCTGCGCAAGGTCATGGCCTACGAGCTGGATAAACTGACGCCCTACACGGCGCAGCAGGCTTGTTTCGACATCGTCGTCGGCGATGATGCGCAGCACCTGGTGCTGGTCGAGCGCTTGCGCCTGGAGGCCATTTTGCAGCGACTCGAGGCCGAAGGTGTGCAGGTGCTCAGGGTCGATGTGCAGGACGAGGCAGGTGCCGCGCGTGGCCTGGACCTGGTGCCGGACGGGTGTCACGCGCGAGCCGCCAGGCGCCAGCGGGCCTGGCGTGGTGGATTGCTGGCGGTGATCGCGATATTGCTGATCGCCTGCCAGCAGGCCTGGATCGATCACCGCGAACGGGCGCTGGAGCTGCGTCGGGAGCAGCTGGCCGAGTTGCGCACGCGGGCGTTGCAGGTCGATGGCATGCGCAAGCAGCTGCAGAGTCGCCAGGCGCTGGAGCGGGCCTTGCAGCTTCAGGCCGCGCAGCGTCTTTCCAGTGCCGCGATGCTCGACCTGCTGTCGCGCTGCTTGCCGCAGGACAGCTGGCTCGAACACCTGCAGCTGGCGGAAGACGGCAGCCTCTCGCTCAGCGGCGGCAGCCCACGGGCAAGCGCTCTGCCCGCCGTGCTCGGTGAGTGCGCGGGCCTGGGCAAGGTGACCTTCAAGGGCGGAATCCAGGCGGATGCCGAAACCGGCCTGGAGCATTTCACGCTCCAGGCACGACGCCCGGAGGGAGAGGACCGATGAGGATGCGTTTGAGTGGCAACGCCCGACGCGGCCTGGCGCTGGCCTTGCTGCTGCTGGCGCTGGCGAGCCTGTATGGATTGTTGTTGCAGCCATGGCTGCTGGCACCGTTGCAGCAGCAGAGCGAGGAAGAAACGGTGCTACTGGCGTCCTATCAGCGCTATTGGGCACTGGAAACCCAGCGTGCGGCCATCGAGGCACGCCTGGCCGCCGCCGACAATCATCCGCTGCCGGCCGACAGCCTGCTGGCCGGCACCACGCCCGAGGTGGCACAAGCCCAGATGATGCAGTTGCTGGTCGACCGCATGAGTGTGCAGCCCGACACCGGCCTGCCCTGCGAGATGCTCAACCGGGCGCCGCGCACGCCATCGCTTCAGGGCCAGTTGACGCAGTTGGTGGTCGACGTGCAGATGCGTTGCGGCATCGAAGCCTTGGCGGCGACGCTGTACCGATTCGAAAACGAGCCGCCGTACCTGTTGGTCGACGCGCTGGATATTCGCCGACAGGACGCCGGCGGCAGCCAAGGTTCACTGGCGGTTCGCCTGCAGATCAGGAGCTATCAGGGGCGGGGCGAGGGGCAAGGGCATGAATGAGATCCGCCGCCTCGTTCGGCAGAACGCGCCGCTGCTGGCGCTGGCCGCTCTGGTGTTCACCTGTTGGATGGCACTGCTGGCCAGCAACCCCGCGCCTGAGTGGCCGCAGTCGCCCTTGCCCGCTACCGCGGCCCCTGTGGTACCGACGCCGGCCGAGGTACGTCCGTTGGTCGACCTGCAGACCTACTCGGGCATCTGGGAGGTGCCACTGTTCACGCCTGGGCGGCAGGCCGACGCCGGCAACGCCAGTCAGGTCGCGGCGCTGCCGCTGCCAGCCGACCTGGTGCTCACCGGGGTGATGGTGGCGCCACCGCTGCGCGTGGCGTTCCTGCGCCAAGGCACGGGCGAGGCCATCGCCCTGCGCGAAGGCCAGGCACTGCCCGGTGGCTGGACGGTAGCCCATATCGAAGAGCAGCGTGTCGAGCTGGTCAACGGCGGCAGCCACCAGGCACTCGAAATCAGCAGCCCCCGGCTGCCGCTCAACTGAAATCGTCGATCGTTCAATCCAAGGGTCTGAATTTCGTGGTCAATCGTTTTACGCTCAGCTGCCTTGCCGCGCTCATGCTGCAGGGCTGCGCTCACCCCGCCCACCCGCCTCGCCAGGCTGATGACCTGCTGCGCGAGGGGTTGGCCGGCACCGGCGACCAGCGCCCGGCCAGCGAACGTCAGCCTGTGGCCGATTCCGCCCCGCCTGTGGGTGAAACCGTGCCGGCGGCGCCTCGCCAGCAGATCCTGCGGGGCAGCCAGGCGCTGGTCGGCAACGCCGCCGCGCGCCCGCCGAGCAAGCGCGTGGCCGGGGAGGGCCAGGTCAGCTTCAACTTCGCCAACCAGCCCATCGCGGCGGTGATCAACACCGTGCTGGGCGACCTGCTGCAGGAGGACTTCAGCATTGCCCAGGGCGTGACCGGGGAAGTGTCGTTCTCCACCGCCAAACCGGTGGACAAGGGGCAGGCGCTGGCGATCCTCGAGACCTTGCTGGCCTGGACCAACAACGCCTTGGTCCGCCAGGATGGGCGTTACTGGGTGGTGCCGGCCAATCTCGCCGTGGCGGGGCAGATGACGCCCCAACGGCGAGTGCCGGCACCCGGCAGTGGTCTGAGCGCCCGGCTGTTCACCCTCGACTACATCTCGGCCACGGAAATGGGCAAGCTGCTCAAGCCGTTCGCCCGTGAGAACGCGTTCCTGCTGGTGGATCCGGCACGCAACGTGCTGGTCCTGGCCGGCACGCCGGATGAGCTGGCCAATTACCAGGACACCATCGACACGTTCGACCTCAACTGGCTCAAGGGCATGTCCATCGGCGTCTACGGCCTGCAGCGGGCCAATGTGGCCGAGCTGATGCCCGAGCTGATCCAGCTGTTCGGTCCGCGCAGCGCCACGCCGCTGGCCGGCATGGTGCGCTTCCTGCCCATCGAGCGGACCAACGCCATCGTCGCGATTTCCGCGCAGCCCGAATACCTCAGCGAAGTCGGGCGCTGGATCGATACCATCGACCAGGGCGGCGGTTACGAGCCGCAGATGTACGTGTACGACGTGCGCAACATGAAAGCCAGCGACCTGGCGCGTTACCTGCGCCAGATCTACGCCAGCGAACCTCAGGGCAATGGCAATGCCGGGCAGGTGGCGCCCGGCCTGCGAACCGTGACCCTGTCGTCCAGGCGCGGCATGGGCAGCGGCAGTGGCAGTGGCAGTCTGCCGATGGCTGCTTCCCAGGGGGGCATGGCTGGCTTTGGCGAGCTGTCCGGCAGTAACGAAGAGCAGGATCCCTTCGCCGATCAGGACGAGCAGGCGCCCGCCATGGCGCACGGCGCCTCGGGGCAGGGGGACGTCCAGGTGCGCATCACGGCCCAGCGCGCCAGCAATCAGCTGCTGGTGCGCTGTCGCCCGGCCCAGTGGCAGGAGATCCAGGCGGCGATTCGGCGGTTGGACAACCCGCCCCTGCAGGTGCAGATCGAAACGCGCATCCTCGAGGTCGGGCTCGAGGATGGCCTGAGCCTGGGCGTGCAGTGGTACCTGGGCCGCCTGGCCGGCAACGCGACCACCAAGGGCATCGAGAACGTGTCCGGCAGCCAGGGGGCCATGGGCGGTGGCGGGGCTGCCTTGAAGGCCACCGATTCGCTGTTCTATTCGTTCGTCAGCAACAACCTGCAGGTGGCCCTGCATGCCCTCGAAAGCAGCGGCAACACACGTGTGCTGTCGGCGCCGTCGCTGGTGGTGATGAACAACCAGAATGCGCAGATCCAGGTGGGCGACAACATCCCCATCAACCAGACCTCGATCAACCTCGACAATACCGCGGTCACCAGCAGCAGCGTGCAGTACGTGCAGACGGGGGTGATCCTCGATGTGGTGCCGCGCATCAACCCAGGGGGCCTGGTGTACATGGACATCCAGCAGCAGGTCAGCGATGCCAGCAAGCTGCGCGACAAGAATGGCAATCCGAGCATCTCGACCCGCGCGGTCTCCACCCAGGTGGCGGTGCAGAGTGGCCAGACCGTGCTGTTGGGCGGGTTGATCAAGCACAACGAAGCCAACAACGAAAGCCGAGTGCCGTGGCTGGGACGGGTGCCGGGGCTGGGCTGGCTGTTCAGTGATCGCCAGCGCAGCCAGGCGCGCACCGAGCTGATCGTGCTGATCACGCCGCGGGTGGTCAACGACAGTGGTGCGGCACGCCAGGTGACGGATGAATATCGGCAGAAGCTGCAACTGATCCAGCCCGGCCAGGGCTGATCGCCGGCGGGGCGCCCCGGCATCGCTTGTAACAACCGATGTCGGGCGCTATAGTCCGAACCGTCCACTTCAAGAAGACCTGTTCATGCCAGCCATCCCTTCCACCACTGCTGACGTTCTCGCGCCTGTCGCGGGCGTTGTCGTGCGTGGCAGCCAGCAGCCGGCCATGATCAGTCACTATCCACCACCTGTCAGTGGCGTGGTAGGCGGCGTAGCTCCGCCTCCTCGCGCAGTCGTGGTGCTGGGCTGATCGGCCGCTGGCCGCAGCCTCAGCGCACGCGCAACGCACTGAACACGGTCGACTATCGCTGATTACGCGATAGCTGCGCCCGTACGGCTTTCCTTGCCTTTACAGGTGGCAATACATGTCTGTCCTTTCCAAAGCATCCGTGGCCTCGGCGGCCACCACCAGCCTGTTCGTCCTGCTGTGGAGCAGCGGGGCGATCGTCTCCAAACTCGGCCTGGCCCAGGCCAGCCCCTTCGCCTTCCTCCTGCTGCGTTCGGCGCTGGCCCTGGCCGGGCTGCTGCTGATCGGCCCGTTGCTGGGGTTGCGCTGGCCGCGCAGCCGCAGTGGCATCCTGCGTGCACTGGGCACTGGTTGCGTGCTGCTGGGCGCCTACCAGATCTTCTACCTGCTGGCGTTGAACACCCACGTCACGCCCGGCGTCATGGCCACGGTCATGGGCGTGCAACCGATCCTCACTGTGGCGCTGATGGAGCGCCAGCGCTCCTGGAGTCGGTTGTTCGGCCTGGGCCTGGGGCTGGGCGGGCTGGTGATGGTGGTCTACCAGGGCATCAACCTGGGCGGGGTGTCGCTTGCCGGGATGCTGTTCGCCCTGCTGGCACTGGCCAGCATGACCTGTGGCTCGATCCTGCAGAAGCGCATCAGCGACAACCCCATGGGCACGCTGCCGCTGCAGTACCTGGCCGGCTTCGTCCTGTGCGCGGTGTTCGCCCCGTTGCAGCCGTTGCATGTGCAATGGAACGCCAGCTTCGTCGGCGCGCTGCTGTGGATGGGGTTGGTGGTTTCGCTGCTGGCCACGCTGCTGCTGTACCGACTGATCGCCCGGGGCAACCTGGTCAACGTGACCAGCCTGTTCTACCTGGTGCCGGCGGTGACCGCAGTGATGGATTTCATCATTTTCGGCAATCGCCTGGCGCCGCTCAGCCTGCTGGGCATGGGGTTGATTGTGGTCGGGTTGCTGTTCGTGTTCCGCAAGCCAGCGGGCCGCCTGGCCACGGCGAGAGAGTGATGGTGCGGGTGTCATAGGACGCCAGCGAAACACGCCTTGAACCCTCCGTTGGAGGGTTCAAGGCGGATGGGCCTTGCTCGATAAATAGCTCCATCGTTCTGCGCTTTGCCGCTACCTCGCAATCATCGAACGGAACGCGCAAGAATTCGGCACTCTGCACGCAGTACCGACCAGTGCGTAATTGCTGCCAAGGTACATAAGATTGGCTAATAAATAACAAACTGGAGGTGTATTTAAGTTTCGAGGCGAATCTTTGACATGGGGGCGGTATTCCGGCATGAGATTTTCCTGTCAAGTCTACCTCAAGCTTTACAGTCTCGAACCTGAGGTTGGCTCGTGCAGAGTTGCTGCTCATCGAAACCAACGCCGCAACATCTGGTGCAATGGGAATGACAGACACAAGCGCATCAAAATCAACGCCTACCTCAGCAATCGACGAAATAGGGGTTCGTCACATTGCCCCGTGCTGGCAGTAAACGGACGGGCTTCATTGATGATGTTCCCTTCTTTGAAATCGCTGACTCGGAGTTTTTTCAGTCCTTCGAGTGTCAGTGTGCGTGTCCCTGTTGTGCCAAGTATTTCAAGTCTTAATTCGCTGTCATTCACTGCTATGCAAGTGAGTTGCTGGTCATGGAATTAGCTGGATAGCATCGGCTTCTCTTTTCAATGGGAGTGGGCTGTGCGCCGCTGGCAAACCATGGTTCTTATGTTTGGGTGAACTATGGTTAATGGCGCACATTTAACTCTGCCATACCTGTTGTAGGCAGTAAGCCCCCATTCCTCGTCTGACAGGATGCATCGTGTCAGCGAGGGATCATGTATCTTGAACTGGCATTGGACGCCAGTATAGTGTCGTCGTGCGAGCTGCAAGAATTTCCGGGCCGTCTAGAAAAGAATTGGCAACTAGGTTATAGCTTTTTTGAGTATCGCCTTCAATGCTCATGGCGTTTATGATTCCGTCAAAGTTTTCGTTTCGACCACGCATCTTGAACTCCGTGACGCCTCGCAAAAGCAATTGCACTGAAAAATTTTCAAGTGTTTGTCGTTGAAAGGTGATTCGCATGTTTTGGTCAGCTTGGGGGCCATCCGGCGGATACACAATGCACGCCTCTTCGTCGATGTGAGTTTCTCCCCAGCATTCATAAGTGATGACAATACTGTCAGCAAACCCGCCGAAGTGCTTCATCAAAGCGTCAATGTCATCACTTGCGAGTAGCGGGAGCCAATTCTCTTGGGTCATTTGATCGGGCAGAAGGGGCATGGCGGACCTCGTCGTATTGAACCATCAGTTTTTTTATCCCAATTGTGCACATGATCTCCCAAAGGACGACCCTCGGTGTCAACATGGTTGCCGTGACTAAAATCGTAATCGACTTCAGCTTTTCCGTCAGCACCATATCGTCTGCCATCGCTATAGGATCCGTCGGCACGTTTACCAGGCCAGTAGTCGCTATTCGGTTCTCCCTTGAAGGGGCGAGACTCTTTCTCGCTTTCTTTTCCACCTTGGCTTTCCGGCGCTTTCTCATTATGAACGCTACCGTTCTGCCACTGCGCTGAATGACCGATATCTGCGCCGGGAAATGCCAACGGTCCAATGCTGACATCGCCCTGGGACTGCTGGCTAAAGCCGTTCATCGCCGAGCTGATCGTCAGGGCCGTCGACAATGCGGCTAGCGCATACACGGCCATCGGAATCAGGAAGGCATATTCACCCGTCGGGTCGACGTACTTGTACGGATTGTTGTTGGCATAGGCATAGCGGTTGAAGCTGTGCAGGTTGTCTTCCTGGTAATCGACCGGGTCGACACCCATGAACCGCCCCAGCACCGGATCGTAGTAGCGCGCGCCCATGTACGACAGCCCCGTGCCGTCGTCGAACGCCTTGCCATGAAAACCGATCTTGTTGCCGGCGCTGGCGGGCGCGCGATTCAGCTTCTCGCCGTAGGGCTTGTAGTTCTCCTTCCACAGCAGGTTGCCGGCGGCGTCGGTGGCCGCTTGCGGGCTGCCGGAGATGTCGTTGTGGAAATAGGTGACCACGTCGGCCATGGCGCTGTTGACCATGGCCAGGCAAAGGAGGGCGGCGCATAGCCGCCTGGCGAAGTGTTTCAAGGTATTCATCCTGTGTGTTCCTGGGCGTCCGTTCATGGGGTTACACGCTGGGCGATGCGCTTGTCGCCCAGGTAGAAGTATTCGGTGAGCGTGCCGCCATCGAGTTCGATCAGCTGCCTGCCGTCACGGTCGTGCATCTCGTAGACCTTGCGCCCGGCGCGGGTCACGCTGCTGCGCTGGTTGAGGCCGTCGTACTGGTACTCGATCTTGCTCGCGGGCGTGGCGCAGTTGATGCACACCAGGTTCGGCACGTCGTTGTAGCGGTAGCTGTTGCCGGCGCTGCTGGCGACGTTGCCGTAGGCGTCGTAGCCCAGGCTCGCGGCGCGCAGGCCGCTGACCGCGGCCAGGCGGTTCTGGGCGTCGTAGGCATAGTCGAGGGTGGCGCCGCCGAGGGTCTGGCGCAGCAGGTTGCCGCCGCCGTCGTAGGCGATGCTGCCGGCGCCCCAGAAGCCGGCGACGCTGGTCAGGCGGTTGATGGCGTCGTAGCCCAGGGTGCGGTTGAAGGCGCCGTCGACGCTGTCGCTGACGCTCAGCAGGTTGCCGTTGCCGTCGTAGCCGTAGGCGCTGTTCAGGTAGGTCGCCACGCCGGTCTTGGCGGTGCTGAAGCTGGCGGGCCAGAGGCGGGCGTTCTGCTCGTAGCTGCTCTGGGTGCCGTTGGCGTAGGTGATCTGGCGGACCATGCCGGAGGGCCAGTAGCTGACGTTGTTGACGTAGCCGGAGACGGTAGTGGGGCGGCCGAGCACATCGGGGCTGTAGCTGACCACGCGGGCGGAGTGCGGGTAGGTGATGCTGCTCAACTGGTCGTTGCCGTTGTAGGCGTAGCGGGCGGTGAATACCTGGCTGTCGAGGGCGACGGTTTCGCTGGCCAGGTTGCCGGCGGCGTCGTAGGTCATGCTGTGGTTGCCGCTGGGGCTGACGCTGGCGAGCAGCTTGCCGGTGCGGTCGTAGGTGTTGCGGATGCTGTGGCCGTCGCTGGGGTAGAGCGCGGTGACCTGACGGTTCTGGCCATCGTAGGCGAAGGTGCTCACAGCGGAGGCGCCGACCTGGCGGCTGGTGAGGTTGCCGGCGATGTCGCGGCCGTAGGTGGTGGTGCCGGTTTCCGGCTGGGTGACGCTGGTCAGGTAGCCGTTGGCGTTGTAGCCGTAGGTACGGGTCTTGCCGCCCTGGGTGACCGTGGTGAGGCGGTCGGCACCGTCGCGGGCGAGGGTGACGCTGGCGCTGGGCTCGGGGGCGGCGATGGCCATCAGCTGCGGCTGGTTCGGGTCGCCATAGGCGCGGTAGGTGTAGGTGGTGGTCTGTCCGCGCTCATCGGTGACGCTGCGGCTGCCGGGGCCGTAGGCGATGGCCTGGAAGCTGTTGTCGGCGTGGGTGACGCGGGTCAGGCGGCCCAGCGGGTCGTACTGGTAGCGGGTGCCGGTA
This sequence comes from Pseudomonas sp. microsymbiont 2, assembly GCF_054788395.1. Taxonomy (NCBI): domain Bacteria; kingdom Pseudomonadati; phylum Pseudomonadota; class Gammaproteobacteria; order Pseudomonadales; family Pseudomonadaceae; genus Pseudomonas; species Pseudomonas sp. microsymbiont 2. The sequence continues at coordinate 4,304,810 of NZ_CM139112.1, read as the reverse complement.
GCGGCATTGGGGGCGGAGACGAAGCTGCGCCGGCCCATGGCGTCGTACTCGTAGCGGGTGGTGATGCCGCCGAGGGTGGTGCTGGCGACGCGGCCGAAGGGGTCGTACTGGGTGGTTTCCACCAGGGCGCCACGGCTGGCGGTCTTGCTGGTGGCGGTGTAGGCGGTGGTCTGCGCGGTGCCCAGCGGCGGGGTCATGGCGGTGACGCGGTTCAGGCCGTCATAGGCGTAGCGGGTGGTGTGCTGCTCGCCGTCGGTGTAGGCGGTGACGTTGCCGGCGTCATCGACGACGCGGGCGATGACGACGCCTTCGGGCTGGGTCTCGTGCTGGGCGATGCCGCGCTTGTAGTTGGCGTAGCCATGCACGCGATTGCCGGGTAGGGTCTTGCTGGCGAGGTTGCCTTGGGCGTCGTAGGTGTAGCTGACGGGCACGCCGTTGCGGGTCATGTTCAGCAGCTTGCCGTTGGCGTCATAGCTGCGGGTGATGGCCAGGCCCGGGGAGGTCTCGTCCTTGGGCAGGCCGATGATCCAGCGGGCCGGGTCGTTGTGCCAGGTCAGGGTGGTGGTGCGGCTGCCGCCGTTGGGGCCGGTCTCGGTGCGGGTGCCGGGGTTGCCGTAGGCGTCGAAGGCCGAATAGACCGTCTTGTAGGTGGCGCCGTCGCGGACCACGGTCCGGCTCTGCAGATCGGCGGCCCAGGTCTTCTGGTCGGTGATCACGCCCAGCTCGAACATCCGGTCCCTGATACCCGAGACTTCGCGTGGCTGCCATTGATAGGTCTCGTAGCTGTTGTCCGGGAAGGTGTGCTTGATCAGCTTGCCGACACGCCACAGCGAATCCTGGAATGTCTGCTGGCCGGCCTGGTAGCTGGTGGCGATGGAAAAGCCCGGGCCCGCGAATTCATAGCGGTCGACGCCGTCCGGGCCGCTGACCTGGGTGGTGTCGTACTGGCCAATGCCGCCTCGAGTATAGGCATAGGTCCACTTCTGACCGGTGGACAAGGTCTTTTCCACCACCCGCTCCTGGCGCTTGGCCAAGGTGGTGGTGTTCTTGCCGCTGGAATGCTTGCTGGTGAACGGGACGGTCAGACTGACGAACGAGTAGCGGAACGTGGTGCTTGCGCCTTCCGGTCGTTCGATGGCGATGAGCTTGCGCGACGCGATGCCCACATCGGTCAGTGGAATCGTTCCGTAAGGTGACATGGAGCGGTGGAAGGTGCCGGGCTGGTACCTGTACTTCCAAGCCTCGCCGGTTGGGCCGGTGGCCTGGATCAGTACATTCGAATTGAGGGTGTCTTCAGGGCTGTAGGCGTATGTGACGCGCCGCTGGGCATTGTCGGCGATCCACTGCAAGCGACCGGAGGTCGCGTCATAGGTAAGGGTGACTTCACGGCCATCGCTGCTGCTGATTCGGGTCAGCTGATAGTTGCCGGTCGCGCTGGGATGATTGTACTGGGTGCCAGGAATTTCCCACTTTCCGGCATTGCCGAACTGGGTGTAGCTGTAGTTGACCCAGTTACCGTAGGCGTCGCTGGCTTTTTTCGCCACGTAATAGGTTTCTGACGAGGCGGGGTACCTGATGATGGTCGTGCCTTGGCTGAATGCGCCATCGGAGAACAGGAAACTGCCAAATTTCTTGTCACTCTGGTAGTTGCCGAGGTCGTAGTGAATGCCCTGTGGCGAGCGCAGGGTCAAGTTGCCCGCCGTGCACTCGAGCTGCCAGTTTTCCTTGCTGCGGGCCACGTACGGCGTGACGGGGTACAACGCCTGGTCGCTACCGTCGGCGAGTTGCACGCGCAGGCTCGGCGCGCCGTAGAGCCCGGCGAACGCACTGCCGGAACACAGGTCTCGAACGGTGTTGGTGACATAGCTGGCGCCAGGGCCCGTGCCGATCAGTCCGTAGGGGTTGGGCTGGTAGAGGCGCGGCGCGGCGGCGATCGTCCAGCCTGGGCCGAGCGCCATCCATTCGTAGCTGCGCTTGAAAGACGCCTGCAGGCCCGCCGAACTGCGCAACAGGTCATAGGTACGGTGCACGGTGATGTCCAGGCCTGCGGGGCCGGGCAACATCAGGTCCACATGATGCAGGGTCAGGTTGCCGGAGTGCGGGTCGACCCGGTCCACCTGTTGCGAGGGTGACTGGCGTTCCTGACGGCCGACGGTATCTTCATCGGAGGGAAGATCGGCAGCGCTTGCCGTGCCGAACGACATGGCGATGCCGAGCATCGCCCATGCGCCGCGCGAGGCCTGAGACTTCGTTGTCAATGGATAAGTCCTTTTGATCGAAATGACACCGCAAGCCGAAAAAAGAAGTTCTTCTGGCTCATTCATCTGCTCGAAACGAATGGTGGTGTTTTCGATTTACTGACAGGGACTTAAGTCTTGTGCCGAACAGCGAGTGGCCCTGTCAGTCAGAACCCATCGACTGGAACCGCGCTCATCGTTGGACGGGGCGCAACACCAGCCACAGCGCCGCGCCGATCAAGACTCCGCCATACAGGTGCGCCAGCGACAGCGGTTCATCCAGCAGCCACGCTCCCCACAGCACGCCAAACACAGGAATCAGGAAGGTCACGGTGCTGGCTTTGACCGGCCCGATCTCGTTGAGCAGGCGGAAGTACAGAATGTAGGCGAACGCCGTGCACAGCAGCCCGAGCCCCAGCAGCGACAGCCAAACCTGCCAGCCACCCCAACTGGCCGGTGGCTGGGTCAGGGCACTCCAGGCGAACAACGGGCTGAGCAGCAGCGTGGCGCCGAGCATGCTGCCCAGGGCCGACAGCCGGCTGTCCAGCGTGCCCACCCAGCGCCTGGCCAGAAAGCCGGCGAAGCCATAGCAGGTGGTGGCCGCGAGGCAGGCCAGGGCCCCCTGCGCCAGCGCCATGTCCAGCGCCACCGGCCCCGCGCCACTGAGAATGCCAACACCGAACAGCCCGAGGAAGATCCCGCAGAGCTTGGGCAGGGTCATCGCTTCGCGGAAGAACAGCGTGCCGATCAGCACGCCCATCAACGGCGTGGTGGCGTTGAAGATCGCCGAATAGCCGGCTGGCAACACCTGCGCCGCCACGGAATAGAAGGTGGCGGGGATGCCGGAGTTGATCATGCCCAGCACCAGGCAGGCGCCCAGCTTGCCCTCGAAGTCCCAGCGCACGCGGGCGGCGGCGAGAATGGCCATCAGCCCCAGGCAGGCGATCGAAACGCGAAAGAAGGCGGTCGGCACGGTGCCGAGTTCCGGGGCGATGATGCGCATGAACAGAAAGCTGGCACCCCAGACGGCGGCAAGGGTCAGCAGGCGGGCAAGGGCGATGGGGCTCACGGGGGGTCTCCGGCGGTGGGGCAGGGGCGCGAGTCTACGTCAGGGTGGGGGGGCGATTCTTGTGCTTTCTTGCTGTATGAGTCTGTTCGGTCGATCGCGGGGCAAGCCCGCTCCCACGATCCATGGCACGCAGCCTGCGAGCCGCCTGCGGACGACTAAGCTGTCTAACTCCACCTGCCTTGAGATCTCGCGCATGACCCAACCCTGGCCCGCCGTCGATATCGCCCGGATGATCCTCGATGGCTTCGACGACTACCGCGAGCATTTCCGGCGCATCACCCTGGGGGCCCGCGAGCGCTTCGAACAGGCGCGCTGGCAGGACATCCAGCTGGCCGCGGCGGCGCGCATCAATCTCTACGAAGAGAAGGTCGCCGAGGTCAGCGGCTGGCTGCGCAAGGCCTTCGACGCTGCCGTGCTGCTCGATGTCGAGCAATGGCCGCTGGTCAAGAACGCCTACATTCGCCTGATCGACCCCCGGCTCGACGATGAGCTGTCCGAGACCTGGTACAACTCGCTGTTCTGCAGTTTGTTCAGCCACGACCTGATCAGCGATGGCTGCATGTTCATCCACACCACGCGCCCATCCATGCGCGGTCACGAGCGAGCGGCGCAGACTCGCACCTATGCGCTCGATGGTGGGCTGAAGGGGTTGTTGCGGGCGATCTTTGCTGATTATGCGTTCAGCGTGCCGTATGGGGATCTGGAGGGGGATCTGGCGCGGATGGAGGAGCAACTGCGCGAGTGCCTGCCCGACTGGGTATGCAAAGACCCGGCGCTGGCCGTGGAGCTGTTCACCCCGGTGCTCTATCGCAACAAGGGTGCCTATCTGGTCGGTCGCCTGTACACCCTCGACGAGCAGTGGCCGCTGGTGATTCCGCTGCTGCACCGCGAAGGCCATGGCATCGAGGCCGATGCGTTGATCACCGACGAGGCGCAGGTGTCGATCATCTTCTCCTTCACCCGTTCGTACTTCATGGTCGATGTGCCGGTACCGGCGGAGTTCGTCAACTTTCTCAAGCGTATCCTGCCGGGCAAGCACATTGCCGAGCTGTACACCTCGATCGGCTTCTACAAGCATGGCAAGTCGGAGTTCTATCGCGCGCTGATCAACCACCTGGCCAGCAGCGACGACCGTTTCGTCATGGCGCCCGGGGTGCGCGGGATGGTCATGAGCGTGTTCACCCTGCCGGGTTTCAACACCGTGTTCAAGATCATCAAGGACCGCTTCTCGCCCTCGAAGACCGTCGATCGCGCGACCGTGATCGAAAAGTACCGCCTGGTGAAAAGCGTCGATCGGGTCGGGCGCATGGCCGACACCCAGGAGTTCGCCGACTTTCGCTTTCCGCGCGGCAAGTTCGATCCCGATTGCCTGGCGGAGCTGCTGGAGGTGGCGCCATCGACCGTGGCGCTGGAGGGGGACACGGTGTTGATCCGCCACTGCTGGACCGAGCGGCGCATGACGCCGCTCAACCTGTACCTCGAACACGCCAGCGAAGCCCAGGTGCTCGAGGCGCTGGAGGATTATGGGCTGGCAATCAAGCAGCTGGCGGCGGCGAACATCTTCCCGGGTGACATGCTGCTGAAGAACTTCGGTGTCACCCGTCATGGCCGGGTGGTGTTCTACGACTACGACGAGATCAGTTTCCTCACCGAGGTCAACTTCCGGCACATTCCGCCGCCGCGCTATCCGGAGGACGAGATGTCCGGTGAGCCGTGGTACTCCATCGGGCCACATGATGTGTTCCCCGAGGAGTTTCCGCCGTTCCTGTTCGCCGATATCGGCCAGCGTCGGTTGTTCAGCCGGCTGCATGGCGAACTGTATGACGCCGATTACTGGAAAAGCCTGCAGGAAGCGATTCGGGCAGGGAAGGTGATCGATGTGTTTCCGTATCGGCGCAAGGGGCGTTGACTGACGCTCGAACACGTCGCCTTGTAGGAACGGCCTTGTGTCGCGAAAGGGCCGCAACGCGGCCCCGGCAATTTCTGTTGCGAAGCTGAAACCCTGGGGCTGCTTTGCAGCCCTTTCGCGACACAAGGCCGCTCCTACACAGGGATTGCTTATGGCCTGGAGATGAGCTGCGCAATAGCCTTGTGATCTTCAACCTTTCAGGCATTTGAGCTCACTGAAATCCGCCCGCACCTTGATCAGCCGTTGCTGCAGGAACTGCCGTTGCGCCGCAGTGCTCTGCTTCATCAGGTCGACCATCAGGCTGCGTGCCTGTCGTTCGGTATTCTGGAACGCCTGACGGTACGCTGGCGTCCACAGGCTCTCTTTGCGTTGCAGCAGCTGCGCCAGGCGCGGCTCGAAGGCAGGGGTGTCGCGCTGGTTCATCGCCAGCACCAGTTGCTGCTGCCAGTGGGCGCGATTGGCGATCCACTGGCGATTCTGGTCGCCCAGGGCCTGCGACCAGCTCATCACGCGCAGGCGCTGCTCGGCGTTGAGCTCGCCCAGCCAGGGTTCGAGGCGCTTGCGCATGCGCGCGGCGCGGTTGTCGACCTGCTTGGCCAAGGGCGTGTCGACGTACTCCTTTTGACGTTTGTCGATATCCGCGCGAAAAGCCTGGCGCATCTCGTCGACCTGTCGGTCGCTCATGCCACGCAGCAGCTCGGCGGCGGACGGGGTGATCGCCTCGGTGACCCGGCCGATGGCCAGGCGCGCCTCGGCGGTACGCTGTTGCAGGGCTTCGTCGGTTACCGCGTCATTGGCGACCATCAGCCGCACACGATCGAGCCAGTCGAGGTAGCCGGGCAGTTGGGTCCTGCAATGCCAGGCCAGGTGTGTCTTGAGCCGTTCGTCGAGCAGTTGCTTCTGCTCGCGGTTCATGTCCAGGTAATCGTCCAGCGACCAGGGGACCAGGCGGTCGAGGTTGCGGTAGGCCAGGTCGATGCGGCTGCAGGCCGTCAGGGCCAGGGCTAAGCCGATGACGAGTAGCAGGGCGTGGGTCAGGCGTAGGGGCATGAGCGAATCCTTGCACGGGCTGGCCAGGCGGTGGACGCAAGGTGGGCCCGAGGGTTCCTGCGCATGCGCGCTCGGGCGGTCGGGCGGGTCAGGTGTTAGAATAGCCGCCTTGTCTTGAGGATCTTCGGAAATGGCTCTGCTTGGGCGTTACAACAGTTTGCAAATCGTTAAACACGTGGAATTCGGCCTGTACCTGGATGGCGGCGCCGACGGCGAGATCCTCCTGCCACGGCGTTACTTCCCCAAGGATGCCGAGCTCGAGCTGGACGACTGGCTCAACGTGTTCATCTACCTCGACAGCGAAGACCAGCTGATCGCCACCACCGAAAAACCGAAGATGCAGGTCGGTGAGTTCGCCAGCCTCAAGGTCAAGGACATCAACGGCGCGGGCATCTTCCTCGACTGGGGCCTGTCCAAGGACCTGTTGATGCCGTACTCGGAAGAGTCCCGCCCGCTGAAGATCGGCGACTACTGCGTGGTCCACGCCTACCTGGACAAACGCACCCGGCGCATCACCGCCACCGCCAAGCTCGATCGCTACCTGGACCGCACGCCGGTCGACTACCAGGTCGGTCAGCCCGTCGAGCTGCTGGTGGCCGGTGAGACGCCGATGGGCTTCAAGGCAATCATCAACAACCGCCACTGGGGACTGATCCACAAGAACGAGGTGTTCAAGTTCCTGCGCTCGGGCATGCACGAGAAGGGTTTCATCAAGGAAGTGCGGGCCGACGGCAAGATCGCCCTGAGCCTGCAGCCGGTGGGGCAGGCTCTGGCCGACGGCCTGCACGAGCAGATCATGCAGCGCCTGGAAGCCGCCGGTGGCGTGCTGCCGGTGTGCGACAAGAGCGATCCGGCGCTGATCAGCCAGATGTTCAATGTCAGCAAGGGCAATTTCAAGAAAGCCATCGGCGCACTGTTCAAGCAGGGCCGGATCGTCATCCATGACGATCGCATCGAGCGGGCCTGATCAGGCCTGCACGAAGCTGCGGAAATCCAGCTGCTCGCCGCCCGGGCGGGTGTCGCGCAGCAGCGAATCGCGATCGGCGCTCAGCGCCAGGCTGATGGTCGAGCGGCGCTTGCCGGCGTTGCGCACTTCCATCTGCTCCTGGTGCGCGCGCAGGAAGTTGGTCGGCACCTTCAGGTGCTGCAGTTCGTCGGTTTCCGGGGTGTGCAGCAACAGGTTGACCCAGTCGGGCTGGCCTTTGCGCAGCAGCGCCACCGGTACCTCGAACCACCACAGGTTGCGCTTCTTGTCGAGGATGGCGAAGAGGGTGTTGTCGCGGTCGAGCACCGGCCGGGTCAGCGCTTCGTTGCGCCGAGCAATGGCGGTGGGCTTGTCGAGTTTCATGCAGGTTCCTGCGGGTTGACGCTAGATTGGCCCGATATTGTGCGGGCGGGCCAATCGCGGGGCAAGCCCGCTCCCACGCAGGTGATCGTTATCACGGCGTTCGCTGCATGCCAGCGCAGCCCAAAGGGCAGGGCAAGCACCTGCCAGGCGCGCGCGAAGCCGTTGAGCTGGCGGCAGGCAAACCGATTGAAACTCCTGCCGATGGCCGTGGGTCGACTGGTTGTCGACACGATTTCCCGTGTCTTTCTCACTAGGAGACATCCCATGAGCGGCACCAAGGATAAAGCGAAAGGCCTGGCCAACGAGGCCGTGGGCAACATCAAGCAGGGCGTCGGCAAGGTGACCGGCAACGACAAGCTGCGCGCCGAGGGCAAGGCCCAGGAGCTCAAGGGCGAGGCGCAGCAGGCGGTGGGCAAGGTCAAGGATGCCGTGAAGAAACCTTGACCTCAGTGGCATTTTCGCGGGGCCAGCCCGTTCCCAACCGGTGGGAGCGGGCTGGCCCCGCGATTGCATTGTGCGCCAGCGAACAGCACGTCCGCCCTCTGGTCTATTAGACTTGTTGCATTGTCACCCCGATCAAGCGGCGAAAGGAGACGCTATGATTTTCCCCGACCTGCGCGGCCTGCCCCTGCACCGCGTGCTGGTGCGTACCGTCAAAGAGTTTCTCGACGACGAGATGTCCACCTATGCCTCCGCGCTGGCCTACCAGATGCTGTTCTCGTTGTTCCCCTTCCTGCTGTTCCTGATCGCCCTGATCGGTTTCCTGCACTTGCCCGACTTCTTTTCCTGGCTGCGCCTGCAGTCGGAGCTGGTATTGCCGCCCCAGGCGCTGGAACAGGTCAACCCGGTGATCGACCAGTTGCAGCAGTCCAAGGGTGGCTTGCTGTCGGTGGGTATCGTGATCGCCCTGTGGACGGCCTCGGCGGGCGTGCGCCTGATGATGAGCGCGATGAACGCGGCCTACGACGTAGCGGAAGGGCGTCCGGTGTGGAAGCGCTTTCCGCTGTCGATCATCTACACCGTCGGCATCGCCGGCATGTTGCTGGCGGCGGCGGCGCTGATGGTGCTCGGGCCGCAGGTCATGGAGTGGATCGCCGCCCAGGTGGGACTGCAGGAGGCGGTGGTCGTGGTCTGGACGGTACTGCGCTGGCCGGCGATCATCATCCTGATGATGGTGGCGGTGGCGCTGATCTACTACGTGATGCCCGATGTGAAGCAGAAATTCCGTTTCATCACCCCAGGCTCGGTGCTGGCGGTGGTGGTGTGGATCATCGCGTCGCTGGGCTTTGCCTACTACGTGAAGACCTTTGCCGACTACAACGCCATGTATGGCAGTATCGGGGCGATCATCGTGCTGTTGCTGTACTTCTACATCTCCGCTGCCGTGCTGCTGCTGGGGGCCGAGATGAACGCGGTGATCGAGCATATGTCCGCCGAGGGCAAGAACCCCGGCGAGAAGGAATTCGCCCAGGACAATCCGCAACAGACTGTCACCGTGCTAGGCCATGAGCACCCGGTGACTTCCGAACCCCAGACCCGCGAGCCGAATACCTGATGATCCGCGACATTCTCAAGATGGGCGACGAACGCCTGCTGCGCATCGCCCCGCCAGTGCCGGAGCACATGCTCGGCAGCCCCGAGCTCGAGCAACTGATCGACGACATGTTCGAGACCATGGCCCATGTCGGTGGTGTCGGCCTGGCCGCGCCGCAGGTCGGCATTGACCTGCAGCTGGTGATCTTCGGTTTCGAGCGCAGTGAGCGCTACCCGGACGCCGAGCCGGTACCGCGGACCATCTTGCTCAACCCAGTGATCACGCCGCTGGCAAGCGAAGTCGAGGATGGCTGGGAGGGCTGCCTGTCGGTCCCGGGTCTGCGTGGCGTGGTGCCGCGCTACAAGCACATCAGCTACTCGGGCATCGACCCGCAGGGCAACCCGATCAACCGCTTTGCCGACGGCTTCCACGCCAGGGTGGTGCAGCATGAATGCGACCACCTGATCGGCCGGTTGTACCCCTCGCGCATCCAGGACTTCAGCAAGTTCGGCTACACCGACGTGCTGTTCCCCGGGCTCGATGTGGCCGACGACTGATCCCGCACCAGCGCCACCAGGGGCTTGCTGCGCTGATAACGGGCCAGGCGCGCGGCCAGGGCTTCGGGCAGCGTGGTGGCTGGGGTGAAGGCCAGGCGCTGGTAGAAGGGCGTCAGATCCGGATGGCAGAACAGCCAGGTTGCGCAGCTGCTTTCGGCAAGCGCGGCGTCCACCAACTGAGAGGCGATCTGCTGGCCACGCCATTGTGGGGCGACGAACAGGCCGGTCAGCCAGTAGCCGCCCGCTATGGGTGACAGGTTCAGCCCGCCAATGATTTCACCGCTGCGCGTCACCCACTGCTCGCCGTCGCCAGCGGCGCGCATGCGCGAACCATGCTGGCGATAGAACAGGTCCAGCAGGCGGCGCTGGATCAGGGGTAGGCGGGAGCAGGTCAGGGGCGGCATGTGTGGTTCATAGGGCAGTGCAAGTCGCTGTCGCGGGCCAGGCAGAAAAAATGACGGTGCTTTGTCGCAGATTGTTGCAAATCCGGCAAGGGTGAATATCCGACTCCGGGGTTCAACTATTCTGACTGCGGAGTAGACTTTCACTCATCCCCCCGGCAGTACGATAAAGCGGGATCGGTACTTCGTGTCATCTTCGCAGTCGATGACAACTTCTCCGCGCCATTGACGGCATCAGAAGTCACGCGATCAGCTTGATAGCCATCAAGGTCGATACCCATGAAAGCCCTACTGATTCTTGCATTGGTCGGTATGTCCTCGCTCGCCTTCGCGGACCAGGTCAAGACCGCAGACACCCAACCCGTGGTCGAGCAGTACGACTATTCCACCAACCTCGACATCAAGCGCGTGATCAGCCTGTCGACGATCCCCAACGTCTGTGAAGTGGTGCCCGCCACCATGACCTACGAGGACCATCAAGGACAGGTGCACACCCTTCAATACCGCGCCCTGGGTGAGGGCTGCCGGTTGAATTGAGCCTTGCAATAGAGCCGTGCGCAATCCCTGTGGGAGCGGTCTTGTGTCGCGAAAGGGCTGCGTAGCAGCCCCAGGTTCAGTGTTGGCTTAGAGATCGCCGGGGCCGCGTTGCGGCCCTTTCGCGACACAAGGCCGCTCCCGCAGGGGCATGTGTATATCTTGAGCCCCCTGCAAGACTGTTGCCCCCACAAGCTCCAGCCCCTGCTTCAATTGCGCCCGGCTGTGCGCCGCCGACAGGCTGACCCGCACCGCCCGCACGCGCTCCGTGCCCACCGCGAACACGCTGGCTGGCACGATCTCCACCCCTTGCGCCCGACACCGGGCCACCACTGCCTCGGCTTCTCCAGGCGTGGCCAGCCAGGCATGGGGCGACGGCACGCCGGCGATCGGCAGTGCATCCCCCAGCAGTGCACGCGCCAGACGCCAGCGCTCGCCGAGTTCCTCCCGCTGCCAGGCCAGGCGCCGGGCAGCGGTCCCATCGGAAATCCATTGGCAAGCGATATGCAGGTTCAGCGGCGACACCGACCAGTGGGTGGCCTGGGCATAAGGATCGATCTGCTCCAGCAACCCTGGCCGGGCCACGATCCAGCCCAGGCGCAGACCGGCGGCCACGGTCTTGGACAAGCTGCTGATCAGCACGCCGCGACCTTCGAGCAAAGGATAGAGTGGCGGGCTATCGGTCAACGCGCCATACACGTCATCTTCGATCACCAGCAACTCATGACGCCTGGCGACCTCGGCCAGCGCCTGGCGCCGAGTCTCGCCCATGCACGCCCCGGTCGGGTTGTGCAGGGTCGGGGTGCTCACCAGTACCCGCGCGCCACTGGCTCGCACGACGCGGTCCAGCTCGTCCGGGCGCAGCCCCTGTTCATCCAGGGCCACGCCCTGCACCGGCAGGCGCAGCTGGCGGCAGGCCGCCTTGATGCCAGGGGCGGTCAGTGCTTCGACCATCACCGGTTCGCCCGGCTGGCACAACGACTGCAACACCAGGGTCAGGGCCTGCTGGGCGCCAGCGCAGAGCAGCACTTCCTCGGGTCTCAGGTCCAGGCCGCGGTTGCCTAGCCAGCGCGCGCCCTGGATCCGCCCCAGCAGCAGTCGCTCCGGTCCCAGGTAATGGTCGAGCAGGGCGGTTTCTCGCTGTTCGAGCAGTCTTTGCAGGCTGTGCTCGAGATCGAGATTGCGCGGGTCGGCCACCGGCACGTTGGTCGACAAGTCGATCACCTGGTGCTGGCGGTTGGGTTGCTTGAGGCGAAACAGCGTCGCTTCCTTGCTGCTGGCCAGCACATAGGTGCCGCGGCCCACCTCCCCGGATACCAGGTGCCGCGCCGCGGCTTCGCGATAGGCTTGTTGCGTGGTGCTCGGATTCAGGCCCAACGCCCAGGCCAGGCGGCGCTGGGGCGGCAGGCGTTCACCGGCTTTGAGTTCACCTCGTTCGATGGCGCCGGCGATGGCCTCGACCAGCGCCAGGTAACGCGGCTGGTCGTTGTCTGGCAGGGATGGAGTCCACACGAAATTGCTACCCATGCAATATATATTTGGACCCATACAATGAGCGGCGTTTAGGATCGCATCAAGCCCTACCGATGAAGGAAGATCGCCATGTTCGACTTGCCCGCCCTGCGTGAAGCCGCCGACTTTGTTCACCAGCACGTTCCGCCGACTCCGCAGCACGCCTGGCCGTTGCTGGCCGAGCGGCTGGGTTGCCAGTTGTGGGTCAAGCATGAGAACCATGCCCCCACCGGTGCCTTCAAGGTGCGTGGCGGGCTGGTCTATGTGCGTTCCCTGTTGGCCGGTGGCGACGTGCCCCGTGGGTTGGTCACCGCCACCCGAGGCAATCATGGCCAGAGCATGGCCCTGGCGGCGCGTCAGGCGCGGCTGCCGCTGGTGATCGTGGTGCCGCAAGGCAATTCGCGGGAGAAGAACGCGGCCATGCGCGCCCTGGGCGCGGAACTGGTGGAGCACGGCGTGGATTTCGACGTTGCCCGTGAGGAGGCGGCGCGCCTGGCCGATGAGCGCGGCTACGCGATGGTCCCGTCGTTCCACCCGGAACTGGTGCGCGGCGTGGCCACCTATGCGCTGGAACTGTTCGAGGCGGTGGCGGATCTGGATTGCGTGTACGTGCCGATCGGCATGGGCTCGGGCATTTGCGGGCTGATCCAGGCGCGCAACCTGCTGGGGCTGTCCACCGAGATCGTCGGCGTGGTGTCCTCTGCCGCGGACGCTTACGCCCGCAGCTTCGAGCTGGGCCGCATCGTCACCACCGCCAGCGCCGACACCTTCGCCGACGGCATGGCCTGTCGCGTGCCACACCCCGACGCCTTCGCTTTGGTCCGCGAGCATGCCGCACGTATCGTGCGAGTGAGCGACGACGAGATCGCCGAGGCCATGCGGCTCTATCACGAGACTACCCACAACACCGCCGAAGGGGCCGGCGCGGCCGCCCTGGCCGCATTGATGCAGGAGCGTGGGCGTCAGGCCGGCAAGCGTGTGGCGGTGGTGCTCAGTGGCGCCAACGTGGATCGCGGGCGCTATGCACAGGTGTTGATGGGGAATGAAAAATCCTGAATGAATGTTGGTGACGGGGATGCTATCTTTATTTGATAGCATTTTCCGATGAACACTCGATATCGCAAGATTCTGGACTGTATCTTCAGAACACCGACCACGCCTACGCTGCCGTTCGCCGAGATCGAGGCCCTTGTGCTGCACCTTGGCGGCCAGGTGCTCGAGCGCCAGGGCTCCAGGGTCAAGATCCTGCTGGGCGAGCAATGCTGGCGGTGTCATCGTCCCCATCCTGGCAAGGAGGCCAGGCGATATCAGATAGAAGAAGCCCGCGAGTTCCTGTTGCGGGCGGGAGTCCGACCATGAGCTGCATGCGCTACAAAGGCTACGCCGCCCGCATCGAGTACGACGAGCGCGACGACATCTTCGTCGGTCGTGTGCTGGGCATGCGCGACATCATCAGTTTCCACGCCAGTTCCGTCCCGGAACTGCACGAAGCGTTTCGCGAGGCGCTGGAGGACTATCTGGCCGATTGCGCCGAACAAGGCATCACCCCCGAGAAGCCGGCCTCAGGCAAGGTCATGCTGAGGATTCGTCCCGAAGTCCATGCCGCCGCGAGCATCGCCGCACGGGCGGCCGGAAAGAGCCTCAACCAGTGGGCCGACGAGGTATTCGAGCAGGCGGCGATGGCCTAGTGTGGTGTTTCACAAATAACGACCATAACTCGCGGCGCTTTTTGCAAAACACCACACTAGCGGGCGCAATTTTTTCCAATACGCACGTGGCCCGGCCACGGTTGAATGGCGTTTCCTTCCTCCTGTTCCGAGTGCTGCATGGCTTTTTCCAACGGTTTTCTGCTTAGCCTTTCCCTGTGCCTGGACATCGGCATGGCCAATATCGCGATGATCACCCTGGCCATGCAGCGCGGCTTTCTGCAGGGCTTCTGGCTGGGCCTGGGGACCTGTGTCGGCGACCTGGTCTATGCCATCGCCGCCTTGGCCGGGATGGCCGTGCTGCTGCAGTTCGAAGCCGTGCGCTGGACCCTTTGGCTAGGCGGTTCGGCGCTGCTGGTGTGGTTTGCCGTGAAGATGCTGCTGGCGGCCTGGCGTGGCGGGCATCTGGAGTCGCGGGGGCAGGTGGTGGCGGAGTCGGGCTGGCGCGAATTTCTGCGTGGGATCTTCCTGGCCATGTCCTCGCCCAGTGCGATCCTCTGGTTCGCTGCCGTGGGCGGGGTGCTGATTTCTCGTTCCGGAACTGGCGGCCCGCTTGAGGCCGGGCTGTTCCTGGCGGGGTTCTTCGCGGCCGGGTTGTTCTGGTGCGTGTCGCTGTGCGCTGTGGCCAGCCATGGCGGGCGGTTGCTCGGTGACCGGCTGCTGACCTGGTCCTATGTGCTGTCGGCGGCGATCTTCTGCTACTTCGCCGTCTACGTGATCGTTTCCGGCTATCGTGAGTTCATTCTCGCCAGCCCACCCCTGTAGCTCGCCGCATAGTGTTGCGGGGTGAAACCATGGGCGCGACGGAAGGCGGTGATGAAGTGGCTCTGGTCATAGAAGCCCAGGTCCAGCGCCACGTCCTGTGGATGCAGCCCCCGGCGCAGCCGATGGCGGGCCTCGATCAGGCGCAGTTGCATGTGGTACTGCAAGGGGCCCAGGCCCGTGGCCTTCTTGAAACAGCGGGCATAGTGGTACTTGCTCAGCCCGGCCAGTTCGGCCAGTTGCTCAAGCTCGAGGCGCCCATTCAGGTTGGCCCGCATCGCAGCCTGGCTGCGGGCGATGGCGGCTGACTGCTCGCCCGGCGTTGCGCAGGGTTGCTCCAGCAGTTGCGCGAGCAGCAGCAACAAACCTTGTTCTCGCTCGTCGTCGCGGGCCTCGGCCAACTCGGTCAGCGCTGAATAGAGCCCCTGGTGTGGCAGGACGCCCTGTTGAAAGGTCGGGGGCTGGTCAGTGGAGCGCAGGTTTTCGGCGCCGATCACCTGGCGCAGGGTGTCGGTCGGCAGGTGCAGGCTGATGTACTCCACGCCATCCGGGCCGAAGTTCGAACCCTGCACGGCCAATGGGTTGTACAGGGTGGCCTGACGGACCGGCACATCCATTTCCCGGCCATCCAGCCAGATCCGTTCGTGGCCGCACAGGTTGGCGCCCAGCACGTACTCGTCGTGGGTGTGCCGGGCAAAGCTGGCTGCGCCCTCGGCGCGGACCCAGGAAAGCTCCAGGTCGCTGCTGGTGTGCAGGGGGGCACAGGTCATCGGCATCGGTCGGCTCCCTCGGTCTGATCGGCGCTACGCTAGCGGAGGTCCAGGGCTGGGGTCAAAATTTTCCGTGGCTTGTCGATTTGCCGTTTTCCCGTTCGACCAGTGTTGAAAGCGTCACCACCAACGTTGATGAATCTTCGGAGGAAACACCGATGAACACTGCAGCCGAGCGTGAACTGGAGCAACTGATCGAACGGTGGATGCAAGCCGTGCGCGAGCGTGACGTGCACCGCATCGTCGCTCCCTACGCCGACGACATTGTCGCCTTCGACGCTATCCAGGCCTTGCAGTTCAAGGGCAAGGCCGCCTACCGCGCCCATTGGGAAATGTGCATGGGCATGTGCACCGGACCGATGGTGTTCGAGTTGGCGCAACTGACTGTGTACGCCGACGGCGACCTGGGCCTGGCCCACTGGCTCAACCGCTGTGGTCCGTCCGATGACGAGAGCCAGTGCGGGTTCATGCGGGCCACGGTCGGCTACCGGCGCAGCGGCGGCCAATGGCAGGTCATCCATGAACACTGGTCGGCACCGTTCGACATGGAAACGCAAAAAGCGTTGTTCGATCTCAAACCCTGAACGCCCATTGCCACTTCGCCCCGGAGACGATCATGAAATACCTGTGCCTGGTCTATTGTGATGAAGCACTGTTGCACAGCCTGCCCGATAGTCCGGAGGACGCCGAATGCATGGCCTACGCCGAATCCATCCAGACGTCCGGGCGCATGCTGGCCGCCGAGGCGCTCAAGCCGGTGCAGACCGCCACCACGGTGCGCGTGCGCGGTGGGCAGATGAGCCTCACCGATGGTCCGTTCGCCGAGACCAAGGAGCAACTGGCCGGCTTCTACCTGGTCGATGCCCGTGACCTGAACGAAGCGCTGAATATCGCCAGGGGCATTCCGGCGGCACGCGTGGGCAGCGTCGAGGTGCGGCCGGTGCGGGACCTGCAACCCTGACCCAGACGGAGAACAACAAGAATGACGCTGGTACAACCTGTGGTGGCGCAGCATGAGCTGTCCATCAGCCGCCTGATCGATGCGCCACCGGCCAAGGTGTTCCGAGCCTGGACCGACCCCGAGTGGCTGAAGCAGTGGTGGGGGCCGCACGGCATGACGACGCCTGAATGCGAGATGCAACTGTGGCCTGGAGGCCTGTTCCGCACGCTGATGCGAGCCCCCGACGGCACCGAATACCCTCATCAGGGGGTATTCCTGGAGATCCATGCGCCTGATCGCTTGGTGTTCACCGACGCCTTCCGCCCTGGCTGGGCGCCTTCGGACAAGGCGTTCATGACCGCGGTGGTGACCTTCGAACAGGAACAGGGCCGGACGCGCTACACCGCCCGCGCCTGGCACTGGAATGCCGCCGACCGCCGGGCCCACGAAGAAATGGGCTTTCACCAGGGCTGGGGAGAAAGCCTGGACCGCCTGGTGGAGGTGGTGACTCAGCGGATGCCGGACTGATGCTGGGCGATGCGCGCGCGCGCCAGGAAGTCGAGGCGGTCTATCGTCGCGACTCCCGGCGCATCCTGGCGACCCTGATTCGCCTGCTGGGGGACTTCGACCTGGCTGAGGAGGCCCTGCACGATGCCTTCTTCATCGCCGTCGAGCGCTGGCAGCGCGACGGCATTCCGGACAATCCGCGGGCCTGGCTGGTCTCCGCGGGCCGCTTCAAGGCCATCGACGCCTTGCGTCGCCGGGCCCGGTTCGATCGCTCCCAGGCGGACCTGATCATGCTGCTCGAAGGCCAGGCACACGACCCCGGCGATGAACAGCTGCTGGCCGATGATCGCCTGCGCCTGATCTTCACCTGTTGTCATCCGGCGCTGGCCTTCGACGCCCAGGTGCCGTTGACGTTGCGGGAAGTCTGCGACCTGACCACCGAGCAGATCGCCCGGGCGTTCTTGCAGAGCCCAGCGACCATCGCCCAGCGCATCGTGCGGGCCAAGGCCAAGATCCGCGACGCGCAGATTCCCTACCAGGTGCCGGAGCTGGCCGAGTTGCCTGAGCGCCTGGAGAGCGTGCTGCGGGTGATCTACCTGGTATTCAACGAGGGGTATTCGGCGTCCTCGGGCGAGGACGTGATCACGCGAGAACTGACCGACGAAGCTATCCGCCTGGGCCGATTGCTGGCGCAGCTGCTGCCGGATGCCGAAGTGCTCGGGCTGCTGGCGCTGATGCTGTTGCAGGCTTCGCGCCAGCAGACCCGCAGCGATGCCCACGGCGACCTGATCCTGCTCGACGAGCAGGATCGCAGCCTGTGGGATCGGGCGCAGATCGATGAGGGCTGCCAGCTGGTTCGGCGGGCGCTGCGCAGTCGGCAGTTCGGTCCCTACAGCGTGCAGGCGGCGATTGCCGCGCTGCATGCGCAGGCGCCCAGTGCCGAGGCCACCGACTGGGACGAGATCGTTGGCCTTTACGATGTGTTGCAGCACCACTGGCCGTCACCGGTGGTGGAGCTGAACCGGGCGGTGGCGCTGGCCAGACGTGACGGCGCCGCGGTGGGCTTGCAGGCGGTGGAGGCGATTCTCCAGCGCGGGGAGTTGGGCGAGTATCACCTGGCTTACGCGGCGCGGGCCGAACTGCATTGCCAGCTGGGCAATACCGCGCAGGCCCGCGAGGCCTGGCAACAGGCGCTGGCGCTGACCCGGCAAGGACCGGAGCGCCGGCACATCGAGCGGCGCCTGCGCGAGCTTGGCCGGCGATCCTGAGCCGTGCCTGGCGGAGCGGGCAAACCCGCTCCCACAGGGGGCGATCAGCTAGCCACGAAGTTAGGCGGGCTCACCAGTTCGACGGTCTGTTGCTTGCGTGGCGCGAGGATCTCGGCGACACCTTCGACCACCAGCTCATCGTTCTGGTTGTAGACGTTGGTGGCGATGCGCACCTTGAACTTGGGCAGTTTCTCGAGGATTTCCAGGCGCACGGTCAGCTGGTCGCCGATCTTCACCGGCTTCTGGAAGCTCATTTGCTGGCCCAGGTAGATGGTGCCAGGGCCGGGCAGGGTGCAGGCCACCGCGGCGCTGATCAGCGCGCCACTGAACATGCCATGGGCGATGCGTTCGCGAAACATGCTCTTGGCGGCGAACTCGGCGTCCAGGTGCACCGGGTTGTGGTCGCCGGACATCGCGGCGAACAGCTGGATGTCGCGCTCTTGCACGGACTTCTTGTACTCGGCTTTCTGGCCGACTTCGAGGGCTTCGTAAGGCGTGTTGGTGACCTGGGTCATCAGGGCTTCCTAGTTGGGGACGAGGGCCTGTCACTCGCTGCGGGCGGGCCGGCCAAGGGCCAGCGCCTGCTCCAGCCAGGCAATGATGTCGGCGCTGACCTCGTCGCGATGGGTTTCGTTGAGCACTTCATGGCGCGCGCCGGGGTAGACGTGCAACTGTACATGACGGTTGCCGGTCGCGCGCAACGCATTGGCCAGATCGGTGAGACGCTTGCCGGCGCTCACCGGATCACATTCGCCGCCGGTAACCAGTATCGGCAGGTTCGGATCGATCTGCGCCAGGTGCCGCGCCTGGCTGATCTGCGCCAGGCCATGCAGCAGGTCGAGCCACAGCTGGTTGCTGCAGCGAAAGCCGCACAGCGGATCGGCGACGTACTTGTCCACTTCGGCGTCATCCCGGCTGAGCCAGTCGAACGCGGTGCGATTGGGCCTGAACGCCTTGTTGAACGAGCCGAACGACAGCCAGTCGATCAGCGCGCTCTTGCCCAGTGGCCCCTGGCGCCAGGTCTCGAGCCGGGCGATCAGGCGTGCCGCGCGGTACAGCGTCGGCGACTGGAAGTTCGAGCCGCTGAGCACAGCGCCCTGCAAGCTGGCGCTGTGGTGCAGCAGGTAGGCCTGGGCGATGTAGCTGCCCATGCTGTGGCCGAACAGGAACAGTGGCGTGCCGGGGAATTGCTGGCCGATGTGCTGGGCGAGCAGGCCCAGGTCGTTGACCACGGCATTCCAGCCATTCTTCCGGGCGAACAGGCCCAGGCAGCCGAGCTCGGCGGTGCGGCCGTGACCGCGCAGGTCGGGCGCGAACAGGGCGTAGCCCGCCTCGTTGAGCGCATGCCCCAGGCGCTGGTAGCGCCCGGCATGCTCGGCCATGCCATGGGCCAGCAGCACCACGGCCTTGACCGGTGTGGCCGGCAGCCACTGGTGTACGTACAGGCTGCAATGCTCGCTGGCGGGTAGCCAGAAGGCGTCATAGGGCATGGCGGGTCCTTGCGCGCTGGGGTTGGTCAACAGTGTATGCGCAAAGCGGTGGATTGCAGGAAGGCCAGAAAAGAGATTCACAATGTTAATGGCGGTGCTTGGCGTATTTGCCACCTTCGACATTGCTGCTAACGTCGGCGCAACGCCTTTTTGCCATCAGGCGATCAGGTCAGGGATGCTCCCGGCAGAGGAACAACAATAAATGCAAGCCGATTTCTGGAATGACAAGCGCCCGGCGGGCGTGCCTTCCACCATTGACATGAATGCATACACATCCGTCGTCGACGTCTTCGAGCGCTCCTGCAAGCGCTTCGCCGACCGTCCGGCGTTCAGCAACCTGGGCGTAACCCTCAGCTATGCGGAACTGGAGCGCCATTCGGCAGCCTTCGCCGCCTGGTTGCAGCAGCACACCGACCTGCAGCCGGGGGATCGCATTGCGGTGCAGATGCCCAACGTTCTGCAGTATCCCATTGCCGTGTTCGGCGCGATGCGCGCCGGGCTGATCGTGGTCAACACCAATCCGCTGTACACCGAGCGCGAGATGCGCCACCAGTTCAAGGACTCCGGCGCGCGGGCCCTGGTCTACCTGAACATGTTCGGCAAGCGGGTGCAGGAGGTGTTGCCCGACACCGGCATCGAGTACCTGATCGAGGCGAAGATGGGCGACCTGTTGCCCAGCGCCAAGGGCTGGCTGGTCAACACCGTGGTCGACAAGCTGAAGAAGATGGTTCCGGCCTATCAGTTGCCCCAGGCCGTTTCATTCAAGCAGGTCCTGCGCCAGGGCCGCGAGCTGGGCCACAAGCCAGTTGTTCAGGCGCTGGGGGATGTCGCGGTGCTGCAGTACACCGGCGGCACCACGGGCCTGGCCAAGGGCGCCATGCTCACCCATGGCAACCTGGTCGCCAACATGCTCCAGGTGCTGGCCTGTTTCGCCCAGCACGGCCCCGATGGTCAGCCGCTGATCAAGGAAGGGCAGGAGGTGATGATCGCGCCGCTGCCGCTGTACCACATCTATGCCTTCACCGCGAACTGCATGTGCATGATGGTCACCGGCAATCACAACGTGCTCATCACCAATCCACGCGATATCCCAGGCTTCATCAAGGAGCTGGGCAAGTGGCGCTTCTCGGCCCTGCTCGGGCTCAACACCCTGTTCGTCGCGCTGATGGACAACCCGGGCTTCAAGTCCCTCGACTTTTCGGCGCTGAAGGTCACCAATTCCGGTGGCACCGCGCTGGTCAAGGCCACGGCCGAGCGCTGGGAGGCGCTGACCGGTTGCCGTATCGTCGAGGGCTATGGCCTGACCGAAACCTCGCCGGTGGCCAGCACCAACCCCTATGGCCAGCTGGCGCGCCTGGGGACTGTCGGTATCCCGGTGCCCGGCACCGCGTTCAAGGTGGTCGATGATGAAGGTCTCGAGCAGCCTCTGGGCGAGCGGGGCGAGCTGTGCATCAAGGGGCCGCAGGTGATGAAGGGCTACTGGCAGCAGCCGGAAGCCACCGCGCAGGCGCTGGATGTCGATGGCTGGTTCAAGACCGGCGACATCGCGATCATCGATGCCGATGGCTACACCCGCATCGTCGACCGCAAGAAGGACATGATCATCGTCTCAGGCTTCAACGTGTATCCCAACGAGATCGAGGACGTGGTGATGAGCCATCCGCAGGTGGCCAGTTGCGCGGCGATCGGCGTGCCCGACGATCGCTCCGGCGAAGCGGTGAAGCTGTTCGTCGTGCCGCGGGCGGGCGGGGTAAGCGTCGATGAGCTCAAGGCCTTCTGCAAGGCCAACTTCACGGGTTACAAGGTGCCCAAGCACATCGTGTTGCGTGAGTCGTTGCCGATGACTCCGGTGGGCAAGATCCTGCGCCGCGAATTGCGTGACATCGCCTGAAACGATAAAGCGGCAGGGTCGAGCGGGTGAAACCTCTCTAACCTGCCGCTTTCGGCCTGAATTGCGACATTTTGTATAATTACTCTAAAAATGACTTGCATTGTTCATTGAGTCATTTTTGTGACCTGTCGGCCCATTTCGGCCTCTAGGCGACCCCTGGCAAAGCTGTTACTCTCGGCGCGCTTTTGGAGGATCCGGTTTGCAATGAACCGGCCTCTCATATCAATAATAAGCGCATCGACGCGTACCGAATTCGCTGTTGCTGAAGGAGCGGGCTTCCATGATCGAACATTTTTGGAAGGATAAGTACCCAGCCGGAATTACGGCGGACATCAATCCTGACGAATTCCCCAATATCCAGGCGGTACTCAAGCAATCCTGCCAACGCTTTGCCGACAAACCTGCCTTTAGCAACCTGGGCAAGACCATCACCTACGGCGAGCTCTATACCCTGTCCGGCGCTTTCGCCGCCTGGCTGCAGCAGCACACCGACCTGAAACCCGGTGACCGCATCGCCGTCCAGTTGCCCAACGTCCTGCAATACCCTGTCGCCGTGTTCGGCGCCATGCGTGCCGGATTGATCGTGGTCAACACCAACCCGCTGTACACCGCGCGCGAGATGGAGCACCAGTTCAATGACTCCGGCGCCAAGGCGCTGGTCTGCCTGGCCAACATGGCGCACCTGGCCGAGAAAGTCGTGCCCAAGACCCAGGTCAAGCACGTCATTGTCACCGAAGTGGCCGACCTGTTGCCACCGCTCAAGCGCCTGCTGATCAACAGCGTCATCAAGTACGTGAAGAAAATGGTGCCGGCCTACAGCCTGCCGGGCGCCGTGCGCTTCAATGATGCCCTGGCACTGGGCAAGGGCGGCGCGGTTACCGAGGCCAACCCGCAAGCCGGCGATGTCGCCGTGCTGCAGTATACCGGCGGCACCACCGGCGTGGCCAAGGGCGCCATGCTGACGCATCGCAATCTCGTCGCCAACATGCTGCAGTGCCGGGCGCTGATGGGCTCGAACCTGCACGAAGGCTGCGAAATCCTCATCACCCCGCTGCCGCTGTACCACATCTACGCCTTCACCTTCCATTGCATGGCCATGATGCTGATCGGCAACCATAACGTGCTGATCAGCAACCCGCGCGACCTGCCGGCCATGGTCAAGGAACTCGGCAAGTGGAAGTTCAGCGGCTTCGTCGGCCTGAACACCCTGTTCGTTGCCCTGTGCAACAACGAGGCGTTCCGCAGCCTGGACTTCTCGGCGCTGAAAATTACCTTGTCCGGCGGCATGGCCCTGCAACTGAGCGTGGCCGAGCGCTGGAAGACCGTGACCGGCTGTGCCATCTGCGAAGGCTACGGCATGACCGAGACCAGCCCGGTGGCGGCGGTCAACCCGTCCGAGGCCAACCAGGTCGGCACCATCGGCATCCCGGTACCTTCCACCCTGTGCAAGATCATCGACGACAACGGCCAGGAACTGCCCCTGGGCGAAGTGGGTGAGCTGTGCGTGAAGGGCCCGCAGGTGATGAAGGGCTACTGGCAGCGCGAAGACGCTACCGCCGAGATCCTCGACGGCAATGGCTGGCTGAAGACCGGTGACATCGCGTTGATCCAGCCGGACGGCTACATGCGCATCGTCGACCGCAAGAAGGACATGATCCTGGTGTCGGGCTTCAACGTGTACCCCAACGAGCTCGAGGACGTGCTTGCCGCGTTGCCGGGCGTGCTGCAGTGCGCGGCCATCGGCATCCCGGACGAGAAGTCCGGCGAGGTGATCAAGGTGTTCATCGTGGTCAAGCCGGGCATGACCCTGACCAAGGAGCAGGTGATGGAGCACATGCGTGCCAACGTCACTGGCTACAAGGTGCCCAAGGCCATCGAGTTCCGCGACGCGCTGCCGACCACCAACGTCGGCAAGATCCTGCGCCGCGAGTTGCGTGATGAAGAACTGAAGAAGCAGGGCCTGAAGAAGATCGCCTGACTCGCAGCCTATGCGATCGATGTAGGAGCGGCCTTGTGTCGCGAAAGGGGTGCGAAGCACCCCCATCGATTGATGCTTTATCGTTGATACCCCGGGGCCGCTTCGCGACCCTTTCGCGACACAAGGCCGCTCCTACGGAGAGATTGCGCAGAGTTGCGGCTCAGCGCAGTTTTTCCAGCATCTGGTAGTACCACATCCCCGCCGCCAGCAGCGGATTGCCCAGCAGATCCCCCATCGGCACCTTGATGTGCTTGCACGCCGCGAAGGTGTCGAATTTCTCCAGCGTCCCGGTCAGCGCCTCGGCCATGATCTCGCCCATGATGTGGCTGGTGGCGATGCCGTGTCCGGAATACCCCTGGCAGTACCAGACGTTGTCCGACAGCTTGCCCAGCTGTGGGATGCGGTTGACCACGATACCCATGGCACAGCTCCACTGGAACGCGATCGGCACGCCCTTGAGCGCCGGGAAGGTGCGCTCGATGCACGGGCGCAGCTCGCCTTCGATGTCCCGTGAATCTCGCCCGGAGTAGTTGGCGCCACCACCGAACAGCAGGCGCTTGTCGGCCGTCAGACGGTAGTAGTCGAGCACGAAACGACAGTCGTAGACCGCCAGGTCTTGCGGATTGATCTGGTCGGCCAGCTCGCCCAGCGGCGCGGTGGTGACGATGCCGCCCATGGCCGGAAAGATCTTGCCCTTGAGCTGGCGTTTTTCCAGCTTGTGGTAGACGTCGCCGGCCAGCATCACCTGGCGCGCCTCGATCCGCCCCTGGGCGGTGACCACTGCCGGGCGTGGGCCGTGGACGATGTCGAGGACCTCGGAGTTCTCGAAGATCAGCGCGCCCAGTCCATGGGCGGCGCGGGCTTCGCCCAGACACAGGTTGAGTGGGTGCAGGTGCAGGTTGCGGCGGTTTTTCAGCGCGCCGAGGTACAGCGGGCTCTGCAGGTGGCTGGCCACCTCGGCGCGGTCGAGCAACTGCACCTGGTCGCCCATGCCGCGACGCTGGGCCTCGCTCTCGAAGGCGCGCAGCTCATTCATGTGCGAGGGCTTCATGGCGGCGTGCAAATGTCCGTGCTTGAGGTCGCACTGGATACCGTAGCGCTCGACGCGCTGCTCGATGACCTGGTGTCCGCGCCAGCGCAGGTGCCAGATGAAATCATCCACCTCGCTGCCCAGGCGCTGGCGCATCTGGGTGCGCATGGCTTCGTCACCCGACAGGCTGCCGGTGACCTGCCCGCCATTGCGCCCGCTGGCGCCCCAGCCGATGCGGTTGGTTTCGACGATGGCCACCTTCAGGCCGCGTTCGGCCAGTTCCACCGCGGTGGCCACGCCGGTGAAGCCGCCGCCGATGATCGCCACGTCCACCTGCACCGTGCCCTCGAGCGTGGGGTATTCGCTGTGGTCGTTGAGGGTGGCGCTGTAATAGGACGGCGCGCGCTGGGCCGGTCCATTGCGGGTTGCTGCGTTCATGAGTGTTCCTTGTTGTAATGCATGTCTCAAGCCTGGTGCAGGTACCAGCGCCAGTCCTGTTCGCCGACTTCGGCCATGAACTGGCGGTACTCGGCGCGCTTGACCTTCAGGTAGACGCCGAGGAAAGCCTCGCCCAGTGCTTCCCGAGCCCAGTTCGAACGCTCCAGGGCATCGAGGGCGGTCAGCCAGTCGGTGGGCAGGTGTTCGCTGGCCTGGGCGTAGCCGTTGCCTTCTACCGGCGCACCGGGATCCAGCTGCTGGCGGATGCCCGCGTGGCTGGCGGCGAGAATCGCCGCCGCGGCCAGGTAGGGGTTGGCGTCGGCGCCACAGATGCGGTGTTCCACATGACGGCTGTTGGCCGGACCACCAGGGACCCGCAGGCTGACGGTACGGTTGTCTACCCCCCAGGTGGGTGCCAGCGGGGCGTAGCTGTTGGCCTGGAAGCGACGGAACGAGTTGGCGTTCGGGCAGAACAGCAGCAGCGACTCGTGCAGATGGCGCAGCATGCCGGCCACCGCCTGGCGCAGCAGCGGGGTGCCGGCCTTGTCCTCGCTGGCGAACAGATTGTTGCCGGCGGCGTCGGCCAGGCTCAGGTGCATGTGCATGCCGGTGCCGGCCAACCGAGCGAACGGCTTGGCCATGAAGCAGGCTTGCATGCCGTGGGCGTTGGCCACGCCTTTGACCAGGCGCTTGTAGCGCACCGCCTGGTCCATCGCGGCGAGGGCGTCGCCGTGCTCCAGGGTGATTTCCACCTGGCCCGGCGCGTACTCCGAGATCGCCGTGCGGGCCGGAATACCCTGGGCCTTGCAGGCGGCATAGAGATCGGCGAGGAACGGCTCGATCTGCTCCAGTTCGCGCAACCCATAGACCTGGGTGTCACGCGGGCGGCCACCGTCGCTGTCCAGCGCCGGCTGCGGATGGCCTTGTGCATCGCGCTGCTGGTCGAGCAGGTAGAACTCCAGTTCACAGGCCATCACCGGGTGGTAGCCGTCGGCCTTGAGTGCGTCGATGACTTTCAGCAGCACATGGCGTGGATCGGCCACGCTGGCCGGCAGGCCCTCGCTGGGGTGCATGCTGACCTGCACCGCGGCGGTCGGCACCCGACGCCAGGGCAGGCGTACCAGGCTGTCGTCCAGAGGGTAGGCGCGGCAATCGATATCGCCGACATCCCAGACCAGGCCGGAGTTTTCCACGTCGTCGCCGTTGACGGTCAGGCCAAGGATGGTACTCGGCAGTGGTCGACCGCTCTCGTACACCGCCAACAGCTCGTCGCGGTGCAGCAGCTTGCCGCGTGGCACGCCGTTGGCGTCGAGGATGAACAGCTCGATCAGGTCGATATCGGGGTTGTCGGCCAGGAAACGCCTGGCGTGTTCTGCGGGGGCAAAGTGCATGGTGAATTCGCTCTGGGGCACACGGGACCGCCGCGCAGGCGAGCGGTCAGGCTGAGTCAATCGGCCAGAGGATGGCCGGGTCGGGTCAGGGGTGCGTGAGCGAAGTGTCCGGTGGGCGCGCGTGACGGCAATGCCACAGCGCCCAGAACGCCAGGATGATATGGACCAGTGGATTTTCACCGGCACGGGCCCGGGCCTTCGGCAGCGAAGGGGGGGGCAGCGGGCGGGCGATCATCGGGTCGGGAAGCATCCCCGGATACTCACATGGCCTTTAAGGTTGATTAAAGCAGTGAATGGCGACGTTCATTCCGGTGGCAGCTAAACATTGGCAAGGTCTTTCCGCCGCGTCGTAGCAGCTTAGGAAGCTTCCCATAGTTTTATCGGACCCAGGCTAATTGGCAGGGCCGGGGCCAGAGGTGAAAGTCCCTATGTTTTGCCGGATAGGTAGGCGACAGGGACAGCCATGCAAGCGCAAAGGACTTATCAGGTAATCGCCCATCACGCGATCGTCTTCGATGTCAGCGAGTTCATCATCCAGCCAGGGGAATGTTGTCAGATCCGGCAAACGGGCCTGCCACGGGTGCATGCCGGGCACTATCGGGTCGTTGAAAAAATGGCGGAGCTTTACGACCGGATGCTGGCAGGGCAGCGGCCTTGTCTGATGACGGTGGCGGTATCGCGGCCGTTAACTCGCCAGCAGGGGGACAGCCTCAATCAGCAGAGGTACAGGGTTTCGGGCATTTTCAGTACCGCAGCGGGTAAAGCGACGGCGGATGTTGCGCTAGCAATGGCAGGTGGGCCTGCGGCGGCGGTCGCAGGGATCGCCGTCTCCGGAGCTGTGGCGTGGTTGATTCAGAATAAGATTCCTACTTTTCATGCTGGGGATGTACTGGCATCGCTGTCAGCAACCGTGAAAGGCGGTATTGGTCCCCAATCCAGCAGCCTGATGTTGATTATCTGAAGGGGAGCGGATATGTGGGTGCTTTATGGTATTTGCTATGCCCTCGTGGTCGGCACGTTGGTCGACTGGGCATGCCGGTCAAGGTGCATCAGGTTTCTTCTCTATATCGTCTTCAACGTCACGGGGATTACCGCCTGTAATCAACTGGGTGAAGAGCAGTTCCTGCAACTTGATGGTATTGGCTGGTCAGCTTTTTTCGTGGCAATTGCTACCCCGTTGTTGTTCAAGCGCTCCCGCTATTTCGAGCGTGATCGCGACTGAACGGCGGGCACAGGCAGCATCGATTTCGCAAATCTGCGACAATCCGGCCTCTTACGCCTGCCGATCATGAAAAAGCAGCACTCGCCTGCATCATTAAAAAGCCCCATGACAGACCACGCCATCGACCAACTGCTGAACAACCTCGACCACGCCATGATCGCCGACCGCCATCGGTTGCGCCGGCAATTGCACGAGCTGCGCAAGCGCCCCGACGAGGGCAAGCTCGCGCAGTGGGTGGAAAAGGTCCAGGCCTCCTGCGCCCAGGTCACCGCGCGCCAGCAGAGCGTGCCGAGCATTCGCTACGACGACAGCCTGCCCATCGCGGCCAAGCGCGACGAGATCAAGAAGGCCCTGGCCGAGCACCAGGTGCTGGTGATCGCCGGCGAGACCGGCTCGGGCAAGACCACCCAGTTGCCGAAGATCTGCCTGGAGCTGGGGCGCGGCAGCCATGGCCTGATTGCCCACACCCAGCCCCGGCGGATCGCCGCGCGCAGCGTGGCGGCGCGGGTCGCGGAGGAACTGGGCACGCCGCTGGGGGCGCTGGTCGGCTACCAGGTGCGCTTCGAGGACCAGAGCGATTCGAACACCCTGGTCAAGTTGATGACCGACGGCATCCTGCTGGCCGAAACGCAGCACGACCGCTTTCTCGAGCGCTACGACACGATCATCGTCGACGAGGCCCACGAACGCAGCCTGAACATCGACTTCCTGCTCGGCTACCTCAAGACCCTGCTGCATCGCCGTCCGGATCTGAAGCTGATCATCACTTCGGCGACCATCGACCTGGAACGTTTCTCCAAGCACTTCGACGGCGCGCCGATCATCGAGGTGTCTGGCCGTACCTACCCGGTGGAGACCTGGTATCGGCCGCTGACCAGCGAACAGGACGAGGAGGGCAATCAGGTCGAGGAAGACCTTTCCGTCGACCAGGCGATCCTCGCCAGCCTCGACGAGATCGCCCAGCACGAACGCAGCCAGGGCAAGGGCCCGGGCGATGTGTTGGTGTTCCTGCCCGGCGAGCGCGAGATCCGCGACGCCGCCGAGATCCTGCGCAAGGCGCAGTTGCGCCACACCGAGATCCTGCCGTTGTATGCGCGGCTGTCGCCGGCCGAGCAGCAGCGGATCTTCCAGTCCCACAGCGGTCGTCGCGTGGTCCTGGCCACCAACGTCGCCGAAACCTCGCTGACGGTGCCGGGCATCCGCTACGTGATCGACAGCGGCACCGCGCGCATCAGCCGTTACAGCTACCGGGCCAAGGTCCAGCGCCTGCCTATCGAGGCGGTGTCCCAGGCCAGCGCCAACCAGCGTAAAGGCCGTTGCGGCCGGGTCGAGCCGGGCATCTGCATTCGCCTGTACAGCGAGGACGATTTCAATGGCCGGCCGGCGTTCACCGACCCGGAGATCCTGCGCACCAACCTGGCTGCGGTGATCCTGCAGATGCTGCACCTGCGCCTGGGCGCGATCGATGCCTTCCCGTTCATCGAACCGCCGGATGGCAAGGCCATCAGCGACGGCTTCAACCTGTTGCAGGAACTCTCGGCGGTCAACCGCGAGAACCAGCTCACGCCGCTGGGCCGCCAGTTGGCGCGCCTGCCGATCGACCCGCGGCTGGGGCGCATGCTGCTCGAAGGCGCCCGCCAGGGCAGCCTGCAGGAGGTACTGATCGTCGCCAGTGCGCTGTCGGTGCAAGACCCACGCGAGCGTCCGCCGGAGCGCCAGCAGGCCGCCGACCAGGCGCACGCGCAGTGGAAGGATGTCGACTCCGACTTCGCCGCCCTGGTCAATCTGTGGCGCGGTTTCGAGGAGCAGCGCCAGGCGCTGACCGCCAACCCGCTGCGCAACTGGTGCCGCAAGAACTTCCTCAACTACCTGCGCCTTCGCGAGTGGCGCGACGCCCATCGCCAGCTGGCGCTGATCTGCCGTGACCTGCAATTGGCGGTGAACAAGGAGGCTTGTGACTATCAGCCCCTGCACAAGGCGATTCTCAGCGGCCTGCTCAGTCAGATCGGCCAGAAGACCGAGGAGGGCGACTACCAGGGCGCGCGTCAGCGGCGTTTCTGGATTCATCCCTCGTCGGGCATCGGTCGCAAGCGTCCGCAGTGGGTGATGGCTGCCGAGCTGGTGGAAACCACCAAGCTCTATGCACGCATGGTGGCCAAGATCGAACCAGACTGGATCGAGCCGCTGGCCACCCACCTGATCAAGAAGAACCACTTCGAACCGCACTGGGAGAAGAAGCGCGGGCAGGTGGTGGCCTACGAGCAGATCACCTTGTACGGGTTGATCATTGTCGGCCGCAGGCCCGTGCACTTCGGCCCGATCGACCCGGCCACTTCGCGCGAACTGTTCATCCGCGAGGGTCTGGTAGGTGGCGAGATCCAGTCGCGGGCCAAGTGCCTGGCGGCCAACAAGCGCCTGCTCGAGCAACTGGACGAACTGGAGGCCAAGGCTCGCCGACGCGATATCCTCGCCGACGAAGAGACGCTGTACGCCTTCTACGAGGCCCGCCTGCCCGAAGAGATCCACCAGACCGCGACCTTCGACAGCTGGTACCGGATGAACAGCCAGAAGGATCCTAACCTGCTGATCATGCGTGAAGAGGACGTGCTCGCCCGCGAGGCCAGCGAGGTCACCGCAGCGCAGTATCCCGACCACCTGCAGGTGGGTGAGCTGCGCCTGTCGCTGAGCTATCACTTCGAACCGAACCATCCGCGTGACGGCGTGACCGTGCGGGTGCCGGCGCCGTTGTTGCCGAACCTGCCGGGCGAGCGCCTGGAGTGGCTGGTGCCCGGCCTGCTGGAAGCCAAGTGCATCGCCCTGGTGCGCAACCTGCCCAAGGCCCTGCGCAAGAACTTCGTGCCGGTGCCGGACTTCGTCAAGGCTGCCCTGTCGCGCATGGTGTTCGGCCAGGGTGCGTTGCCGCAGGCCCTGGGCCAGGAGTTGCTGCGCATGACCGGGGCGCGGGTGTCGGACGAGGCCTGGGCTGAAGCGGCGGGGCTGGTGGAAGGGCACTTGCGCATGAACATCGAGGTGGTCGACGCCCAGGGCAAGTTCCTTGGCGAAGGCCGCGACCTGGCCGAACTGACCGCGCGCTTCGCCGCCGCCAGCCAGGCCGCCTTGGCCCTGCCGCGCAGCGAGAAGGCCGAGCAGCCGGTACAGGCCAAGGCCTTCGCGCAGGTGGCGCAGACCGCCCAGCAGAAGATCGCCGGGCTGTCGATGACGGTCTATCCGGCGTTGGTCGAGGACAACGGGAGCGTGCGCGAAGGGCGTTTCTCGACCCAGGCCGAAGCTGAGTTCCAGCATCGTCGAGCCTTGCAGCGCCTGTTGCTGCAACAGCTGGCGGAACCGGCCAAGTTCCTGCGCGGCAAGCTGCCGGGGCTGACCGAGCTGGGGCTGCTGTACCGCGAGCTGGGCCGGGTCGAGGCGCTGGTCGAGGACATTCTGCTCGCCAGCCTCGACAGCTGTGTGCTGGAAGGCGAAGAGCCACTGCCGCGTGATGGCGCGGGCTTGGCTTCGCTGGCCGAACGCAAGCGCGGCAGCTGGACCGAGCATGCCGAACGCTTGGCCCGCCAGACCCTGGAGGTGCTGAAGCTGTGGCACGGCCTGCAGAAGCGCTTCAAGGGCAAGATCGACCTGAGCCAGGCCGTGGCGCTCAACGACATCAAGCAACAGTTGGCCAATCTGGTGTACCCGGGCTTCGTGCGAGAGACGCCGGGCGCTTGGTTCAAGGAGTTGCCGCGTTATCTGAAGGCGGTGGAGCTGCGCCTGGAGAAGCTGGGTTCGCAGGTGCAGAAAGACCGGGTATGGAGCGGCGAGCTGGCCAATTGCTGGGCGCAGTACCAGGCCCGCGCCGACAAGCATGCCCAGGAGGGCAAGCGCGATGAGCAGTTGACCCTGTACCGCTGGCTGCTGGAGGAATACCGGGTGTCGTTGTTTGCCCAGCAACTGGGGACGAAGGTGCCGGTTTCCGACAAGCGACTGAGCAAACAGTGGAGTCAGGTGGAAGCCTAAGCGCCCCAAGTTGTGGCAAACTTGGTGGAATTTGGGCCGCTTTGCGGCCCATTCGCGGGCAAGCCCGCCCCCACAGGATTATCGTCGGTTCTGAAAATGGCGATGTCCTGTGGGAGCGGGTTTACCCGCGAACGAGGGCGAAGCCCTCGTCTACAAACTGGTACCAAGGTGCCAGTATCGACCTTTTTTCGGCCAGCGCCCGTTTGGCGATGGCCTCTGACAGAGGAACGACCGTGCACAACGTCGTGATCAGCGGCACCGGCCTGTACACCCCGGCTCAAAGCATTTCCAACGAAGAACTGGTGGAATCCTTCAACGCCTGGGCGCAGCGTTTCAACCGTGACAACGCCGCCGCCATCGAGCGTGGCGAGGTCGAGGCGGCGCCGCTGTCCGACGCCGCTTTCATCGAGAAGGCTTCGGGCATCAAGAGCCGCTTCGTCATGGACAAGGCCGGCATTCTCGACCCACAGCGCATGAAGCCGCGCCTGCCGGAGCGTTCCAACGACGAGCAATCGATCCTCTGCGAGATGGGCGTGGCCGCCGCCCGCCAGGCCCTGGAGCGTGCTGGCCGCAGCGCCGCCGATGTCGATGGGGTGATCGTCGCCTGTTCCAACCTGCAGCGCCCGTATCCGGCCATCGCCATCGAAGTGCAGCAGGCGCTGGGTATCCAGGGCTTCGCCTTCGACATGAACGTGGCCTGCTCGTCGGCCACCTTCGGTATCCAGACCGCGGCCAACAGCGTGCAGCTGGGTCAGTCGCGCGCCGTGCTGGTGGTCAACCCGGAAATTTGCACCGGCCACCTGAACTTCCGCGACCGCGACAGCCACTTCATCTTTGGCGACGCCGCCACTGCCGTGCTGATCGAGCGTGCCGACCTGGCTACCTCCGAACACCAGTTCGACATCGTCAGCACCAAGCTGCTGACCGCGTTCTCCAACAATATCCGCAACAACTTCGGCTTCCTCAACCGCGCGGCGGAAGAGGGCATCGGTGCCCGTGACAAGCTGTTCGTGCAGGAAGGCCGCAAGGTGTTCAAGGAAGTCTGCCCGATGGTCGCCGAACTGATCGGCCAGCACCTGGCCGAGAACGACCTGCAGCCTTCGGACGTCAAGCGTTTCTGGCTGCATCAGGCGAACCTGAGCATGAACCACCTGATCGTCAAGAAGCTGCTGGGGCGTGAAGTGGCCGAGGAAGATGCGCCGGTGATCCTGGATCGCTATGCCAACACCAGTTCGGCGGGGTCGGTGATTGCCTTCCACCTGTATCAGGATGACCTGGCCAAGGGTTCGCTGGGGGTACTGAGCTCGTTTGGTGCTGGATATTCGATTGGTAGTGTGGTTCTGCGTAAACGCTGATACCTACTTTTACTTCTCTATCGCTGGGGCCGCTTTGCGGCCCTTTCGCGACACAAGGCCGCTCCTACAGGAGAACGCATTCCCCTGTAGGAGCGGCCTTGTGTCGCGAAAGGGCTGCGAAGCAGCCCCGGCTTTCTGACAGGTAAACAAAAAAAGCGAGAAATGCCGGATGGGGTCGGCATTTCCCGCCTCAGGGTGAAGCAAAGGCGCGTAGTGCTTAGAACTTGGCTTCCAGGTCGACCTGCAGGGTGTCGACGTCAGCATTGTTGTTCGGCAGCTGCGACAGGTCGGTCTTGGCCATCAGGTAGGCCGCGCCCAGGGAGAAGTTCTTGTCGATCTCGTAGCCGACCTTGAACTTGTGACCACGCGAACCGGTGAAGCCGGCACCGAAGTCGGAGTCGGTGAACAGGCTGACCACGGCGTTGCGCTGCACGTCGCGGTAGTTGTAGTCCAGGCTCCAGGCGCCCAGCTTGGTCTTCAGGCCAGCCAACCAGGCTTTGTCCTCGCCGTCGGTGCTGTCGGTGTTCTTGACGAACTGGCCATAGGCCGACAGCGGGATGGCGAAGCCGGTGAAGTCCACCTGGCCAAAGCCTTCGGCCAGGTTGAACTCGGTGGTGGTGTTGCCGAAGCTGCGCAGCACGGCCGACTTCTTGTCGTTGTCGAAGCCGTAGAGGCTGCCGCCGACGGTGACCTTGACGCTGTCGGCCAGGTTGAACTTGGTGCCCAGCTGGCCATGGTAGAGCTGGGCGTCGTGCTTGAATTGCACGCCGTCGCCGTCGACGTTGTCCTTGAGCGTGTAGTGACCGGCGCTGCCGAACACTTCGGCGCCGCCCAGGTTGGTCTTGTAGGTGACGGCCACGCCTTCAGGGTTGATGTCGCTGTCCCAGATGATGTCGCCCATGCTCACCCAGGGCTGCATCATCTTGCCGCCGATCAGGTGCAGGTTGGGCACGGCGGTCGGGTGCCAGTCGAGGTAGGCAAGGTCCACCCACAGCGATTTCTTGTCGAAGTAGTTGTCCAGGCTCTGGTTGGTCGAGCGAGCGTCCGAACTGCTGCCAGTGGCCACGCGAATACCGGCGTCGACCTGCGGGTTGATCTCGCTGTAGAAGCCGACGCGGGCACGTACGCGCTCGCGGTCCTGGTTGCCGCTGCGGCTGTTGGGGTTGTCGACGTTGACGTCTTCGTAGCGCAGGCGCACATCGCCCTTGATCTGGGTCTTGGCGGCCCATGCCACTTTCTGTTCGAACGAGCTCAGACGCTCGGACTGGGCTTTCTGGTCGGCCTTTTCCTTGGTTTCCTTTGCCAGGTCGCCCTGCAGTTCGTTGTACTGCGCCTGGTTGATCGAGCCATTGGCGCGGAGCATTTCGAGCAGCTTGGCGTCGACAGCAGCACTGGCCGGAGTACTCAGAGCCAGCATCATGCCGGTGAGGCTCACCCCGGTAAGTGTAGAAACAAGACGCATAAGGTTCTCCCTGTTGGAAAAAGTGGGGAGGCTCAAGCGCCCGCCCCCAAGTTGGCATGTCTTCGGAAAGGGCCTGTATAGACAGGTTCTGGGGTTCCGGAAAACAGGCGCAAGTATTGCGGGGGCGAATGACAGAATAATGTCTAAACAGTGGCACTGTTGTTAAGTAAACGGCGCGTCATTTGAGTGTCACGGCCGCTTTGGCAATACTGGCGCTCTGTTCCCAAGCGAGTCGGTATCGTGATCAGCCTTCACAGCCTTGCCCATCTGCGCGACCTGCCGGCAGCCACCTGGGATGCCCTGGTGCCAGCCGGCCAGCCGTTCCTGCGCCATGCCTTCCTCACGGCCATGGAGGACAGCGGCAGTGTCGTTCCTGCAACCGGTTGGGCCGCCGAGCATCTGGTGCTGGAGCGCGACGGCGAGGTACGAGCGCTGTTGCCGGCCTACCGCAAGTGGCATTCGTTCGGCGAGTACGTGTTCGATCATGGCTGGGCCGATGCCTGCGAGCGCGCGGGCGTCGCCTACTACCCCAAGTTGCTCGGCGCCGTACCGTTCAGCCCGGTGAGCGGGCCGCGGCTGCTGGCTGCCGACCAGGCCGATGGCATGCTGCTGTTGCAGGCGATCCCGGAGTACCTGGGCAAGGGCGGATTGTCCGGGGCGCATATCAACTTCACCGACCCGGCACTGGATGAAGCCATCGGCGGGCTGCCAGGCTGGATGGAGCGCCTGGGTTGCCAGTTCCACTGGCGCAATCCTGGCTACCGGGACTTCCAGGATTTTCTCGACACCCTCAGCTCGCGCAAGCGCAAGCAGATGCGCAAGGAGCGCGAGCAGGTGGCGGGGCAGGGGATCGACTTCGCCTGGTATCGCGGTGGTGAATTGAGCGAGGCGCAATGGGATTTCATCTACCGCTGCTATGCCAACACCTATGTGGTACGGCGACGGACGCCGTACCTGACCCGTGAATTCTTCAGCCTGGTGGCCGAGCGCATGGCCGAGGCGATTCGCGTGGTGATCGCTCGACAACAAGGACGCGAGGTGGCCATGGCTTTCAGTCTGGTGGGTGGCGACAGCCTGTACGGACGTTACTGGGGTT
The DNA here is from genome assembly GCF_054788395.1 of Pseudomonas sp. microsymbiont 2. NCBI lineage: Bacteria > Pseudomonadati > Pseudomonadota > Gammaproteobacteria > Pseudomonadales > Pseudomonadaceae > Pseudomonas > Pseudomonas sp. microsymbiont 2. The sequence continues at coordinate 4,269,342 of NZ_CM139112.1, read as the reverse complement.
GCCTGGACGAATTCGACCGCCTGCATTTCGAGACCTGTTTCTACCAGGGCATGGACTTTGCGATCGGCGAAGGCTTGCAGCGCTTCGATGCCGGTGCCCAGGGCGAGCACAAGCTGATTCGCGGGTTCGAGCCGGTGATCACGCGATCGTGGCATTACCTGCTGCACCCGGGGTTGCGCCGGGCGGTCGCGGACTTCCTGAGCCAGGAGCGCGAAGGGGTGATGGCCTACGCCGAGGAGGCGCGGGGGATGTTGCCGTATCGCCAGGTTTGACTGCCTTTGCGTAGGAGAGCGGGGGCGTGGGAGCGGGCTTGCCCCGCGATAGCGTACGTCTCGGTCATCGCCATCGCGGGGCAAGCCCGCTCCCACGAACACCCGCCCATCAAACCTGCGTCAATCGACGCCGACGAACCCACCGGTCTGGTGATGCCACAACCGCGCATACAACCCGCGCTGTGCCAGCAACTCACCGTGGCTGCCGCTCTCGACGATATGCCCTTTGTCCAGCACGATCAGCCGATCCATCCGGGCGATGGTCGACAGGCGGTGGGCAATGGCGATCACTGTCTTGCCTTGCATCAGCGTCTCCAGGCTTTCCTGGATCGCCGCCTCGACCTCGGAGTCCAGCGCCGAGGTGGCCTCGTCCATGATCAGGATCGGCGCGTTCTTCAGCAGTACCCGGGCGATGGCGATGCGCTGGCGCTGGCCGCCGGAGAGCTTGACGCCGCGCTCGCCGACATGGGCGTCGAAGCCGGTACGGCCTTGGGCATCGGACAGCTGCGGGATGAACTCGTCGGCCCGGGCCCGGCGCACCGCCTCCCAGACCTCCTCGTCGCTGGCATCCGGCCGCCCGTACAGCAAGTTGTCGCGGATCGAGCGGTGCAGCAGCGAGGTGTCCTGGGTAATCATGCCGATCTGCGCGCGCAGGCTGGCCTGGTTGACTTCGGCGATATCCTGGCCGTCGATGAGGATGCGTCCGCTGTCGATGTCGTACAGACGCAGCAGCAGGTTGACCAGGGTCGACTTGCCGGCGCCGGACGGGCCGATCAGGCCGATCTTTTCACCAGGGCGAATGTCCAGGTTCAACGCATCGATGACCTTGCCGCCCTTGCCGTAGTGGAAGTCCACATGGTCGAAGCGTACCGCGCCGCGGCTGACCTTGAGCGCGGGGGCCGCGGGCTTGTCGCTGACGGTGACGGGCTGGGCGATGGTCTGCAGGCCGTCCTGGACCATGCCGATGTTCTCGAAGATGCCGTTGACCACCCACATGATCCAGCCGGACATGTTGACGATGCGGATCACCAGGCCGGTGGCCAGGGCGATGGCGCCCACGCTGATCAGCGACTGGCTCCACAGCCACAGGGCAAGGCCGGTGGTGGTGACCACCAGCAGGCCGTTCAGCGAGGTAATGACCACATCCATGCTGGTGATCACCCGCGAGGCCAGCTGGGTCTTCTCGGTCTGTTCGCTGATCGCTTCGCGCGCGTACTGCTGCTCGTAGTCGGTGTGGGCGAACAACTTGAGCGTGGCGATGTTGGTGTAGCCATCGACAATGCGCCCCATCAGCTTGGAACGGGCATCCGAGGAGATCACCGAGCGCTCCTTGACCCTTGGCACGAAGTAGTACAGCGCGCCGATGTAGCAGGCGATCCACACCAGCAACGGCAGCATCAGCCGCCAGTCCGCCTCGGCGAACAGCACCAGCGAGCTGATGGCGTAGATCAGCACGTGCCAAAGGGCATCCACGGCTTGCACTGCCGAGTCGCGCAGGGAGTTGCCGGTCTGCATGATGCGTTGGGCAATGCGTCCGGCGAAGTCGCTCTGGAAGAAGTTCAGGCTCTGCTTGAGCACGTAGGTGTGGTTCTGCCAGCGGATCAGGCTGGTCATGCCCGGGCTGATGGTCTGGTGCACCAGCAGGTCGTGCAGGCCGAAGAACACCGGGCGCAGCACCAGCACCACCACCAGCATCCAGATCAGCTCGCCGCTGTGCTCGCTGAAGAAGTTGACGTTGGGCGTGCCCTGGGCCAGGTCGATGATCCGGCTCAGGTAGCTGAACAGCGCGACCTCGATCAGCGAGGCGACAAGCCCGACGATCAGCAGGGCGAGAAAGCTCGGCCAGACCTGGCGCAGGTAGTAGAGGTAGAACGGCCAGACCTTGCCGGGAGGCGCCTCGCTGGGCGCCTCGCGGAAAATATCGATCAACTGCTCGAAACGACGGTACAGCATGGGTGACGACACTCCTGTTCGACCCGACTCACATCCCTGTGCGAGGCGGGATCAGTCGATGCGTTTGGCCGACTTGATGTACACCGGGTCCGCCGGTACATCGCGCATGCCTTTCTTGACGGTGGTTGGCGAGTTGACGATCTGGTCGACCACCTCCATTCCCTTGGTGACCTTGCCGAACACCGCATAGCCACGGTCGCGGCCCGGGTTGAGGAAGTCGTTGTCGGCAACGTTGATGAAGAACTGGCTGGTGGCCGAGTTCGGGTCGGAGGTGCGGGCCATGGACAAGGTGCCGCGGGTGTTCTGCAGGCCGTTGCTCGCCTCGTTGCGGATCGGGTCCTTGGTGCTCTTCTGCACCATCTGGTCGGTGAAGCCGCCGCCCTGGACCATGAAGCCCGGGATCACCCGATGGAAGATGGTGTTGTTGTAGAAGCCGCTGTCGACATATTCGAGGAAGTTCTTCGTGCTGATCGGGGCTTTTTCTGCGTTCAGCTCGATCTCGACCTGGCCGAAGCTGGTGTCCAGCAGCACGTGCGGGGTCTTGTCGGAAGCCATGACGCTGGTGGCGAAGGCGACCGAGCAGGCGGTGAGCAGAAGTTTTTTCAGCATGGGCTCAAAGATCCTTGAGAGGTGGAGGCGGCTGCGAGGAATTGCAGTAGCGTGAGGTTGAAGACCTCGGGTTGGTCAAGCGGCGTAGCGTGCCGCGAATCGTCGATGACCGCCAGCCTGGCATTGGGCATCATCGCAACATAACGCTCTTTCAGTTGTATCGGTGTGTAATCGTGGTCGGCGGCGATCACCAGCGTGGGACAACGGATCTGGCCGATGCGTTCCTGCACGCCCCAGTCGACGATGGCGTCGAAGCTCTTGAGGTAGGCACGTTTGTCGTTGCGCGCCCAGCGCTCGGCCATCTTGCGCCGCAGCTCGGCCTGCTCCGGCTTGGGAAACAGCCGTTCGGCCAGGCCCTTGCCGACCGTCTCGACGCTGAGCAGGCGCGCCAGGCCCCAGCGCTTGAACCACCAGATCCAGTCGCCGCGGGTGCGGCGCTTGACCTCGGGGGCGCTGTTGACGATGCACAGGCTGCGCAGCCAGTCGGGGTGGTCGACGGCGAACTGGAAGCCGACCATGCCGCCCATGGACAGGCCGACGAAGTGCACCGGGCCGGTGTCCAGGTGCCTGAGCAGGGCCAGCAGGTCCTCGCTGAAGGTCTTTATCTGGTAGCCCGCGCGTGGCTTGGAAGACTGCCCATGGCCGCGGATATCCATGAGGATCACCCGATAGTGACGGCTGAGTTCGGGCACCTGCAGTTCCCAGTCCTGGCTGCTCGAACCCAGGCCATGCAGCAGTACCAGGGGCTGGCCCTGGCCGTGTTGCTCGTAATGCAGCAGGCATCCGTCATGTTCGAAACAGGCCATGGGCGCGGTCCTCTCAGGCTTGCGGGGGGGCTGCGAAGGGCACGTCCAGCGGTGCGGTGTCGAAATTGCGCAGCAGTTCGATGAGGATCTGCGTGGCCGGGCCCAGGGTCTTTTCCTTGCTGGAGTAAAGGTAGAACAGCGGATGGCGACTGCCACCCTGATCCAGCGGCAGCGGCTTGAGCACGCCGTCACGCAGCTCGCGCTCGATCATGTGCCGAGGTAGCCAGGCAAAGCCCAGGCCGCTGCTGACGAAGGTAGTGGCGGTGCCCAGGCTGCCGACGGTCCAGCGCTGTTCGGCGCCGAGCCAGCCGACATCGCGCGGTTGCGCCCGACCGGAGTCGCGAATCACCACCTGCAGCTGGCTTTCCAGGTCCTGGAAGGTGATCTCGCGCCCCATGCGGTGCAGGGCGTGTTCGGGGTGGGCGACAGCGACGAACTCCACCGGGCTGAGTTCGGTGCCCAGGTAGCCGCCGATGTTGAAGCTGCTGATGGCAAGGTCGGCGATGCCTTCGTGCAGCACTTCCTCGACGCCCGATAGCACCTCCTCGCGCAGGCGTACCCGGCAGCCGCGGCTCTGCGGCATGAATGCGCTCAGGGCTCGGACCAGGCGGGCGCTTGGGTAGGCGGCGTCGACCACCAGTCGCACCTCGGCCTCCCAACCTTGCTCCATGTGGTGGGCCAGGTCCTCGAGCTGGCTGGCCTGCTTGACCAGTTGTCGCGAACGGCGCAGCAGCACGCTGCCGGCCTCGGTGAGCACCGCCTTGCGCCCGTCGATGCGCAGCAGCGGCACACCCAGTTGCTCCTGCATGCGCGCCACCGTGTAGCTCACCGACGACTGCGAGCGGTGCAGGGCGTCGGCGGCCTGGGCGAACCCGCCGTGATCGACCACCGCCTGCAGGGTCCGCCACTGATCAAGAGTTACGCGCGGCGCTTTCATCCAAGGCTCCTGTTGTCCTAAGCTGCGCTCTTCTCAAGGAGAGCGCCCGTATGAAGAAATGTTGTGCGGCTTTGCTGCTGTGCCTGCCCCTCGGGGCGATGGCATACCCTATCGATGTGGAGAAGGAAATGACCGGGGTCAAGGTCGACTACACCGCCTACGACACGGCCTACGACATCGGCTCGATCAGCCTCAACAACTATGGGCAGGTCCCGGCCGCCTGCAAGGTCACGTTCCGCAATGGTCCCGAGGCGCCGCGCGTGCGTCGGGTCAATGTGCCGGCCGGCAGGAGCGTGGATGTCACCGCCAAGTTCAACCGGCAGATCATCAAACTGCGCATCGCCGTGGACTGCAAAGCGGAATAAACTGATAAATCGATAGATTGATCCCACTTTTTACGCTTTTTTATCGATAGGTCAACATTTAATCTCACCTCCATCGAATCGCCACCCCTTACCGCCGATGGAGGCACCCATGTCCCGCGTACTGATCATCGAAAGCAGCGCCCGTCAGCAGGATTCCGTTTCCCGTCAACTGACCCAGGATTTCATCCGGCAATGGCAGGCGGCTCACCCAGCCGACGAGATCACGGTGCGCGACTTGGCCGTGACCCCTGTGCCACACCTGGATGCCAACCTGCTCGGTGGCTGGATGAAGCCGGACGAGCAGCGCAGCGCCGCCGAGCGTGCAGCGTTGGAGCGTTCCAATGAACTGACCGACGAGCTGCTGGCTGCCGACGTGCTGGTGATGGCCGCGCCGATGTACAACTTCACCATCCCCAGCACGCTGAAGGCCTGGCTGGACCACGTGTTGCGCGCCGGCATCACCTTCAAGTACACCCCGACCGGGCCACAGGGCCTGCTCAACGGCAAGCGCGCCATCGTCCTCACCGCCCGCGGCGGCATCCATGCCGGTGCCAGCAGCGACCACCAGGAACCCTACCTGCGCCAGGTGATGGCCTTCATCGGCATTCACGATGTGGACTTCATCCACGCCGAAGGCCTGAACATGAGCGGCGAGTTCCACGAGAAGGGCCTGAACCAGGCCAAGGCAAGACTGGCCGCGGTGGCCTGAGCCGCGACGAATTCCCAACCCTGACACCTTGTTGCTCCTTTGGGTGTGCCTGCCCGGCCAGTTCATGGCCGGGCTTTTTTATGCTCGTAAGAACGACGTGGGAGAACGGCGTGGGAGCGGGCTTGCCCCGCGATAGCGCCAGATCGGTCGATGATGTTTGCCGGGCCTGTGCCATCGCGGGGCAAGCCCGCTCCCACGCCTATCCGCCAGGCGAGCGTGCAACCAAGGAGGGCGATGACCCCAAGCACCCGCACATTTCCCATGGTTGAACTGCCCGGACCCAACCCGCTAAGGTCGCCGCCTTGATCCTCGAGAGGCCACCATGGGCTACCTGATAATCGTCGCGCTGATCCAGGCGTACTCCTTCAACCTGATCGGTGAATACCTGGCCGGCCATGTCGACAGCTACTTCGCCGTGCTCGCCAGGGTGCTGCTGGCCGGGCTGGTGTTCCTGCCGCTGACCCGCTGGCGCCAGGTCGAGCCGCGCTTCCTGCGCTCGATGCTGCTGATCGGCGCGCTGCAATACGGCATCACCTATGTCTGCCTGTACCTCAGCTTCCGCGTGCTGACGGTGCCGGAGGTGCTGTTGTTCACCATCCTCACCCCATTGCACGTCACGCTGATCGAGGATGCCCTGAACCGGCGCTTCAATCCCTGGGCGCTGCTGGCCGCGCTGGTGGCGGTGGCCGGGGCGGCGGTGATTCGCTTCGATACCATCTCGGGCGAGTTCTTCATCGGCTTTTTGCTGCTGCAACTGGCCAACTTCACCTATGCCGCCGGCCAGGTGCTGTACCGACATCTGGTTGCCCGTCACCCCAGCGACCTGCCGCACTACCGCCGATTCGGCTACTTCTACCTGGGCGCCCTGATCGTGGTACTGCCGGCATTCCTGCTGTTCGGCAATGCCCAGCACTTGCCGAGCACCGATACCCAGTGGCTGGTGCTGCTGTTCCTGGGCCTGTGCCCGACGGCGCTGGGGCTGTACTGGTGGAACAAGGGCGCCTGCCTGGTCTCCGGTGCCACCTTGGCGGTCATGAACAACCTGCATGTGCCAGTGGGTTTGCTGCTCAACCTGCTGATCTGGAACCAGGACGAACCACTCGGGCGCCTCGCCATTGGCGGTTCGGTGATCCTGGCATCGGTATGGTTGAGCCGCTTGGGTGGCCAGCGTGCGAGGGTGCCGGGAGCCGCCTGAGGGTCATTGCCGGCGCGGCAGGCCAGTGTGCACGGCCAGGCACAATGGCAGGGTCAGCAGCAGCGTGCCTGCCAGCGCCATCAATCCCTGTTCCACCCCGGTGTGGTCGGATATCGCGCCGATCAGCACCGGCGCCAGCGCGCCGCCACCGACGGTGCCGGTATAGAAGCAGGCGAACACCCGCTCGCGCTGTTCGCGGCCGGCGAAGTCCGGCACCAGCCCGGTCAGCACCGACGAGGTGCCGTTGAGGGCCACGCCGATCAGAGGCATCACCAGCATCAACGGCAGGTAGGGCAGCAGCAGCGCCACCAGGATCAATCCTGCGGTCAGCAGTTCGGTACAGATCACGGTGCGTACCGGCCCCAGCCGGGCGCCCAGGTAGCCACAGAACAGCTTGCCGAAGGCGCCGCCGATGAACAGCAATGTCAGGGCCAGGCCTATCTGCGCGGTCGTCGCGCCCTTGCTCTGCAGCAGGAACGGCAGGAAGGTCAGAAAACCCATGCGCACGCCACTGTCGAGGGTGCCGGTGGCGATCAGCGCCGCCAGCCCCGACCTTGAGCCAACCCGGTCCTGGCCCGTGGCCTTGCGCGCTGATCGTCCTGCGGGTGGCGCCTGGCGCAACAGCCACCATAGCGCCGCTGCCGCCCCCAGGCCGAGCAGGCCAAGCGCGGTGGCGTTGGCCTGCCATGACACATACACCAGCACCAGGCCGACCAGGCCCGGGATCAGCGCCTTGCCGATATCCCCGGCGAAGTTGTATTGGGCCAGGGCCTGCTTCACCTTGCCGCTGCCTTCGTAGGCATCGGCGACCAGCGCGCTGGCCAGCGGATGCTGGGTGCTGGCGCCGAGGCCGGCGAGCATCAGGGCGATCAGCAGAAGGCTGAGGTCACTGGCCTGGGCGGCCAGCAGGTAGGCCAGCCCGGCCAGCGCGGTGCCCCGGACCAACAGGGCTTCGCGGCCCCAGCGCCGGGCGCCTTTGCTGGCCAGCAGCTGAAAACCCGCCATCATGCCGGCGTAGGCGCCGCGCAGCAGTCCGACCTGGGCGTAGCTGAGGCCGAAGGCGACCTGCCAGAGGGGCAGCAACACGTAGATGACATCGGTCAGGCCGTCATGCACGCCATGGGCGAGGCTGGCGGCGACGAGGGCCTTGCGCCGAGGCGATGGCGGGGCGTCTTGCAGTGAAACGCTGGAAATGTCCTGGGGCATGGCTCGCTCACGAAGGCTGTGGCAGGCGTCTGTCGAGCGTCAGGGATGGGCGTGGCGAGTGGGCCGTCGATCTTCCGTGATGACGTCGTCCTGGATGGCCCTAGGGTAGTGCGCCTTGGGGGCGCAATGCAAAGGGCGCCCGGTCGGGCGCCCCGGTTGCACGGTCAGGCCTCGCTTAGCGCGTCCAGGCTGCGTGGCTGGGGCTGAGGCTGCGGCCTGGCCGCCAGCCCGGCACGCATGTCGTTGCCGCTTGGCTGCTGGTACAGGCTCAGCCCGAACTCCGGCAGCACCGCCAGCAGGTAGTCGAAGATATCGCCCTGGATACGCTCGTACTCGGCCCACGCCGTGGTGGTGGTGAAGCAGTAGATCTCCAGCGGCACGCCTTCGGCGGTGGCCTGCATCTGGCGGACCATGCAGGTCATGTTCGCATGCACGTTGGGATGGTTCTTCAGATAGGCCAGGGCGAACGCGCGGAAGGTGCCGATATTGGTCAGTTTGCGCCGATTGGCCGCCAGTTCCGCCACCGGTCCCAGCGCTTCGTTCCAGCTGTGCAGCTCCTGGCGTTTCTGCGAGAGGTAGTCACCGAGCAGGCGGATCTGGCCCAGGCGCTGTTCTTCCTCCGCGGTGAGGAAGCGCACGCCGCCGGCATCGATGAACAGGCTGCGCTTGATCCGCCGCCCGCCCGACTGCTGCATGCCGCGGTAGTTGCGAAACGACTCGCTCATCAGGCGCCAGGTGGGGATCGAGACGATGGTCTTGTCGAAGTTCTGCACCTTGACCGTGTGCAGGGTGATGTCCACCACGTCGCCGTCGGCACCGGCCTGGGGCATCTCGATCCAGTCGCCGACGTGCAGCATGTCGTTGCTGGTCAGCTGCACACTGGCGACGAACGACAGCAGGGTGTCCTTGTACACCAACAGCAGCACCGCCGACATGGCGCCCAGACCCGACAGCAGCAACAGCGGCGAGCGGTCGATCAGGGTGGCGACGATGACGATGGCGGCGAAGATCCACAGCATCATCTTGGCCAGCTGCATGTAGCCCTTGATCGAGCGGGTGCGGGCGTGTTCGGTGCGTGCGTAGATATCCAGCAGGGCGTCGAGCAGGCAGGACAGGGCGCGGGTCATGAACAGCAGGGTCACGGCCAGGGCGAGGTTGCCGAGGAAGTGCTGGGCGGTGGCCGACAGCTCCGGCACCAGCTTCAGGCCGAACTGCACCACCAGTGACGGGGTGGTCTGCGCCAGGCGGTGGAACACCTTGTTGTGGCGCAGGTCGTCCAGCCATCTGAGCGCCTGCTGGCGGGCCAGCAGGCGGCTGGAGTGCAGCACCAGGAAGCGCGCCAGACGGCCGATCAGCAGTGAGACGAGCAGCAGCACGATCAGGCCGAGCGTGGCATGCAGCAGCGGGTGTTGGTCGAGGGTGCCCCAGAGGTCGAGGGCATCGCGCCAGAATCGTTGGATGTCCATAGGCGTATAAACAGTCTGTGTTGCGGTACGAAGCGGCATTAGAGCGTGGATCGGTGCAAAGTTGCCAAAAGAAATTCGGTTCTGGCCACGGAAAACGTTACCCTATGCAACTTGAATTTTTCGCACTTGCCCGAGGTTACCCCCGTGTTTTCCCAATTCGCCCTGCACGAACGCCTGCTCAAAGCCGTGGCCGAGCTGAAATTTGTCGAGCCGACGCCGGTGCAGGCAGCGGCCATTCCCCTGGCCCTGCAAGGGTGTGACCTGCGGGTGACGGCGCAGACCGGCAGTGGCAAGACCGCCGCGTTCGTGCTGCCGCTGCTCAACCGCCTGGTCGACCGCAGCGGCCCGAGCGTGGAGATTCGTGCGCTGATCCTGTTGCCGACCCGCGAGCTGGCCCAGCAGACCCTCAAGCAGGTGCAACTGTTCTCCCAGTTCACCTACATCAAGTCGGGCCTGGTCACCGGCGGTGAAGACTTCAAGGAACAGGCCGCGATGCTGCGCAAGGTGCCGGACGTGCTGATCGGCACCCCCGGTCGTCTGCTCGAGCAGCTCAATGCCGGCAACCTGGACCTGTCGCACGTGGAGGTGCTGATCCTCGACGAAGCCGATCGCATGCTCGACATGGGCTTTGCCGAAGACATGGAGCGCCTGTGCAAGGAGTGCGAGAACCGCAAGCAGACTCTGCTGTTCTCCGCCACCACTGGCGGCGCGGCCCTGCGCGACATCATCGGCAAGGTGCTGAAGGACCCCGAGCACCTGATGCTCAACAGCGTCTCGCAGCTCGCCGAAGGCACCCGCCAGCAGATCATCACCGCCGACCACGACCAGCATAAAGAGCAGATCGTCCAGTGGCTGCTGGCCAACGAGACCTTCGACAAGGCGATCATCTTCACCAATACCCGCGCTCTGGCCGACCGCATCTACGGCCACCTGGTGGCCAAGGATGTGAAAGCCTTCGTGCTGCATGGCGAGAAGGACCAGAAAGACCGCAAGCTCGCCATCGAGCGCTTCAAGCAAGGCAGCTCCAAGGTGCTGGTGGCCACCGACGTCGCCGCCCGTGGCCTGGACATCGATGGCCTGGACCTGGTGATCAACTTCGACATGCCGCGCAGCGGCGACGAATATGTGCACCGCGTGGGGCGTACCGGCCGTGCCGGCGGCGAAGGCCTGGCGATCTCGCTGATCACCCACAACGACTGGAACCTGATGTCGAGCATCGAACGCTACCTCAAGCAGCAGTTCGAGCGTCGCGTCATCAAGGAGGTCAAGGGCACTTACAGCGGACCGAAGAAGGTCAAGGCCTCGGGCAAGGCGGCCGGCAGCAAGAAGAAAAAAGTCGAGAAGAAGGCCGGTGCCGACAAGAAGGGCGCGGCCAAGAAAAAGCCTACCGCCAAGCCGAAGGCCAATGCTCCTCTGGCCAGCTCCGACGGCCTGGCACCGCTGAAAAAGCGCAAGCCAGCGGCTGAGTAAGTTTTCGTGCTGCAAGCCCGCCACCGCAAGGGTGGCGGGTTGTTTCACCGTTTTCCCCAAGGCTCGTAGCCTGTTTCCCAAAGCGCGTTTTGCCCCGCGCATTTTGCCGCCCGCCCCCCACACTCCCTCTGGCGTGATTCACGAAGGAGGAGTAGCGTATGTACAGCTGTCAATACGAGGTGTCCCATGCGCTTTGAATGGGACGCGGAAAAGAATCTGCTCAACATTCGCAAGCACGGCGTCGATTTCAATGATGTGCCCGAGATGTTCCGGCACCCGATGTTGGCGCTGCAGGACGAACGATTCGATTACGAGGAAGCGCGCTGGATCAGCATGGGATGGATCAATGCCTGGGTCAGCGTGGTTGCCTATACCGAACGGCAGGGTGAGGTGATCCGCATCATCTCTGCCAGAAGAGCTACCTGACGCGAGGTGATGCGCTATGTCGAAACCGTCCAGACACCCTGAGCAACAGACTGTCGATACTTCGGATATTCCCGAACTCGACGATGACTTCTTCCGTCGTGCCGAGCTGCGGGTACCCGCCAAGCAGGCGGTAACCATCCGCCTGGATGCCGATGTCCTCGAGTGGTTCAAGGAGCAGGGCGCCGGTTACCAGACCCGTATCAACCAGTTGCTGCGCCAGTACATGCTCGCCCAGCAGCGCCGCTGAACCTGAACAGCTTCAGGTTTTTTTCTCCGCTTCCTTCAGCTCCTCGATTCGCTTGTCGATCAGCTGGCATTTGTCCGGCAGGTCCTTGCTGGCTGTCCCGAGCTGCATGTGCTGGAGCTCGTCGTTTATTTCCTTGGCCTTCTGTGGATTCTGCTCGGTCAGGCGGCTGACCAGCCCGGCCAATTCCTCTCTTTTCTGCGTGGCTTGCTCCGGTGTGCATGCCCAAGCGGGCAGGGCGCAGAGCAGGCTGGTCGCACAGATGATGGTCAGCAGTGGTTTCATGCTGTTTCCCTCCAGTGATGTGCCTGCCCGGTGGAGTGAGCCCGATGCCGGGAAGTTCAGTCGGTTGTCATCGAGCCGAGCACGCAGTGCCAACGGAGAAATTTAGGCTGGCATCGGCAACGCCGGGCACCCGATAATCTGGATCCATTTTCACTGCCGAGCCTTGCCCATGACATTCATCCAGCACAGGGGGCGCTCATGACCGCGGCCCGCAAGAACCCCGATGCGTTCGCGTTCCAGATCATGCTGGGGCTATGCCTGATCTGGGGTTGCCAGCAGGTGTTGATCAAGTCGGCCGCGGTGGACATCGCGCCGGTGATGCAGGCGGCATTTCGCAATGGCATCGCCGCCGTGCTGGTGGGGCTGTTGATCTGCTGGCGAGGTGGCTGGGGCCAGGTGGGTAGCACCTGGCGTGCCGGGTTGCTGGCTGGCGGATTGTTCGGTGTGGAGTTCCTGTTCATCGCCGAGGGGCTGAAGCTGACCTCGGCGGCGCACATGTCGGTGTTTCTCTACACCGCGCCGATCTTCACCGCGTTGGGGCTGCATTTCATGATGCCCAGCGAGCGGCTGCGGTTGTTGCAGTGGCTGGGCATCCTGCTGGCGTTCGGCGGAATCGCCCTGGCCTTCGCTGGCGGCGTTTCGCTCGAGCATCTGGACGGGCGCATGTTGCTGGGCGATGCCCTGGCGATCCTGGCGGGCCTGGCCTGGGGGGCGACCACCGTGGTGGTGCGCGGCTCGCGACTGTCGGAGGCGCCGGCGACCCTGACCCTGTTCTACCAGCTTGCGGTGGGGTTTGCCGGGCTGGTGCTGATGGCCCTGGTGAGCGGGCAGATCGGCGACTTCTCGTTCACGCCGCTGGCGGTAGGCAGCGTGTTGTTTCAGGGCATCATGGTGTCGTTCGTCAGCTACCTGACCTGGTTTTGGCTGCTGCGCAAGTACCTGGCGTCCAATCTGGCGGTGTTTTCGTTCATCACGCCGTTGTTCGGCGTGACGTTTGGCGTGCTGTTGCTGGACGAACCATTGAGCCTGAACTTTGTGATCGGGGCAGTGATGGTGCTGCTTGGCGTGATCATGGTCAGTGCCGAAGCCTGGGTGCGTCAGCAATTGCGCAGGGTGCTGGGTTAAGCGTTCGGCCGACCCCATCAGCCTGCCTCAGGCTGGCGCAGGGTTGCGAGCGCGAGAAGCCTGCGACCAGCACGCCGGCCAGCCCCATCCCGGCTGCTGCCAGCAGCAACGCTGGCTGCAGCCCGCCACTGAAATAGCTGCTCGAGGCCGCCAGCAACGGCCCACTCAGCTGTCCAAGGGCGAAGCACGCGGTCAACAGTCCGGCATTGCGCTGCGTGGCATGGGGCGCCAGCTCTCGCGAGCGTTGCATCACCAGTTGCATGCAGGCCAGGAACGGCCCGCCGCACAACAACACCCCCAGTGCCAGGCCGGCGCCGCCACCCAGCAGGCAGGCCAGCACGCCCACCCCTTGCAGCCAGAGCGTCGCGGCGAGCCAGCGCGAGGTTTGCCCTGGCCGGCGCAGGCTGACGATCACCACGCCCAGCGCCGATGCCAGGCCGAACGCTGGCCAGAACAAGTCCGCCAGCCATTGTCCGTGAAAGTGCTGGCTGGCCATCTGCGACAGAAAGGTGGCTGGCAGGATGTAGCCGATCCCGTAGAGCCCATAGACCAGGCCCAGCCGACCGATGCCGTGGCCACGCCCCTGGTCGGCACCGGTAGCCACGCCGGCAGCAGGCTGCACGGCCCTTGGCAGCCATGGCAGCACGACCAGGAGCATCACCAGCGCCGCCACGCCGTAGACCAGCCACAGGGCCGCCGAATCCAGCTCCAGCAGATGTGCGCCCAGTGCCAGCACGCCGGTCACCGCGATACCCACGCCGGGCCCGGCGAACACCATGGCGCCCAGGCGCTGGTGGCCGTGGGCACTGGCCAGTTGCTGGCTGAGGCTGGCGATCATCACCAGGACCCAGGCACTGGCCACGCCGGTGCCAAAGCGCAGCAGCAAGTGGCCCCAGAACCCATTGGCCGCCCAGGACGCGAGGGTCAACAGCACGCATAGCCACAGGCCGCCATGCAGACGCAGGCGCACCTGGGCCGGCTGGCGAGCGTGCATGGCGTCGACGGCGCCGAGGAAGTAGCCCAGGTAGTTGGCGGCAGCGATCAGGCCGCCGGCGGTCAGGTCCAGCTGGCCCTCGGCAATCAGCCGGGGCAATTGCGGGGTGAGGGCGAAGCGGCCGATACCCATGGCCATCATCAGCGCCACGGCGCTGGCCAGCAGTTGCACGATGGGCGACATGGAAAGTCTCCTGTACGAAGGGATGCGATGGCTGGCAGGGTAGGGCGGATTGACTTTCAACAAAATTGAATAATGATGATCAAGTTATTCTGTTTTGGAGAACGATGTGGAATTCAGCCAGTTGCGTATCTTTCAGGCCGTTGCTGAGGAGGGCTCGGTGACCCGCGCCGCCGAGCGCCTGCATCGGGTGCCATCGAACCTGTCGACTCGTCTGCGCCAGCTCGAAGAACAGCTGGGCGTAGAGCTGTTCCTGCGCGAGCGTCAACGTTTGCAGCTATCGCCGGCCGGCAAGGTCCTGCTGGACTATGCCAATCGCCTGTCGGCCTTGCGCGACGAAGCCGTGGCGGCGGTGCAGGGCGGGCAACCGGCTGGCGATTTCGTGCTGGGCACCATGTACAGCACGGCGGCCATTCATTTGCCGCCCTTGCTGGCGCGCTACCATCAGGCTTACCCGGCGGTGAACCTGCAGGTCCAGGCGGCGCCCAGTCGGGACCTGCTCGAAGGTCTGCTCGGGCACAAGTTGGATGCAGCACTGGTGGACGGGCCATTGAGCCTGGCCGGCCTGGACGGCGTGCCCCTGTGCGAAGAGGAACTGGTGCTGATCACCAGTCCCGAGCATCCAGCCGTGCGCAGTGCCCGGGACGTCGCCGGCAAGGCCGTGTTCACCTTCCGCCAGGGGTGTTCGTATCGCATGCGTCTGGAAGCCTGGTATGCCCATGCCCATACGCCGATGGTGCGGGTGATGGAGATCGAGTCGTACCAGAGCATGCTGGCCTGCGTGATCGCCGGTGCCGGCGTGGCGATGATGGCGCAATCGATGCTCGACAGCTTGCCAGGGCGTGATCGGGTAATGGCGCACCGTTTGCAGGCACCGTTCGATCAGGCCACCACCTGGCTGATGTGGCGACAGGGCATGCGCGGGGCGAATCTGCAGGCGTGGATCGACCTGCAACAAAGCGAAACGATTAACCGGCCGTCGGAAGCTGCCGCCTCGGCTTGATCCGGGTCAAAATCGCCCCTATCTGTAAGAGCAGAGGCATGCGCAATACAGGACATCGGACTATGATCTGTATGACGCATCGCAGGATTGATTGACCGTGAGGCTGACCCGTCAAGGGGGCAATATGAACGAACGCATGTACAACTGGCTCCACGACCTAGCCGTCGCCTTGGGCTTGCTCCCGCCACCCCTACAGCCGGTGCCGATTCCTACCGACGAAGAACAGCGCAAGCGCCAGCCGCGTCGGCGCTGACAACCGACAAAAGGCCGCCGCATCTGCATGATGCGGCGGCCTTTTGCGTTTTGACGATCGCTGTAGGAGCGGCCTTGTGCCGCGAACGGGCCGCTCCTACAAGGTTTGGCGTGGGGCATCTGGCCTCAGGCCAGGTTCACCGCGCTGACCGGTTTGCGCGAGGCCAGGCTGACCACCACGAAGCTGACCAGGCCGATCGCCAGGCTGTAGTAGATCGGCGAGTTGGCGTCCAGGCCATCCTTGAACATGAAGAACAGTGCGGTGGCAAAGCCCAGGGACATGCTGGCGAGGGCGCCGGCGGTGGTTGCGCGCTTCCAGAAGATCGCACCGATCAGCGGGATCAGCATGCCGCCTACCAGCAGGTTGTAGGCCAGGGTCAGGGCACTGATCACATCGTTCACTGCCAGGGCGATGCCCAGCACCACCAGGCCGGTGATCAGGGTGAACAGGCGGTTGATGCCCAGGCTCGACTGCTTGCCGCCACGCAGCTTGGGCAGCAGGTCCTCGGTGAGCGTGGTCGAGGCGGCCAGCAGACCCGCGCTGGCGGTGGACATCATCGCGGCCAGGGCGGCGGCCATCAGCAGGCCGCGGATGCCTTCGGGCAGCTGCCCCTTGATCATCTCGGCGAAGGCGTTGTTCGGGTTCGCCAGGTCAGGCATCAGCACATGAGCGGCCATGCCGATCAGCGCGCAGGCCAGGCCATACAGCACGCAGTAGATACCGGCGGTGGTACCGGCGCGCTTGCAGACCTTCTCGTCACGAGCGGTGAACACCCGCTGCCAGATGTCCTGGCCGATCAGGATGCCGAAGAAGTAGATCAGGAAGTAGGTGATGATGGTGTCCCAGCCGATGGTGGTCCAGCTGAAGCTGGCCGCTGGCAACTTGGCCACCAGGGCATCCCAGCCACCGGCCTTGTACAGGCACACTGGCAGCAGGATGAACATCAGGCCCACGGTCTTGATGACGAACTGGACGATGTCGGTCAGGGTCAGTGACCACATGCCGCCGATGGTCGAGTACACCACTACCACGCCACCACCGAACAGCAGGGCCATCCAGAACGGCACGTCGAGCAGGACCTGCAGCACGGTGCCCATGGCCAGGGTCGAGGTGACCGCGATCATCAGGGCGTAGGCGAGCATGATCGCCGCGCTGGCCTGGCGGGCCATCGGGTTGTAGCGACGCTCCAGTACCTGGGTGACGGTGAAGATCTTCAGGCGCAGCAGCGGCTTGGCCAGGAACAGGTTCAGCGCGATGATGCCCAGACCCAGCGCGGCGCACAGCCAGAAACCGGAGATGCCGTGAACGTAGCCCAGGCGCACGGTGCCGACGGTGGAGGCGCCGCCGAGCACGGTGGTGGCCATGGTGCCCATGTACAGGGTCGGGCCGAGGTTGCGCCCGGCCACCAGATAGTCTTCGTGGGTCTTCGCGCGCCGCATGCCGTACCAGCCAAGCCCGAGCATGCCGGCGGCATAGATCAGTACAACGATGATGTCCAAGGCCATTGGGGGTCTCCCGATTATCTTTATTATGGCGAGATCGGCCGTCCGGGCGCTGCACGGCGCCCGGCGGTCCTGTCTTGTGTTGGCGGGCCTCTATGGCCCTCCCGAATGGCTCCTGCCGGGGTCAAGCAATCGATTGCAGCGCAGCGCCTTGTAGGAGCGGCCTTGTGTCGCGAAAGGGCTGCAAGGCAGCCCCGGCCTTCTATGCGAAAACGCCGGAAATCGGGGGCGCTGTGCGCCCCTTTCGCGACACAAGGCCGCTCCTACACGGGTGGTGCTTTACGGCTAGCGGCGCACCACGCCCGGCAGCACGCAGAGCATTTCGAACAGCAGGTTGGCCCCCAGCAGCGAGGTGTTGCCGGTGGTGTCGTAGGGTGGGGAGACTTCGACCAGGTCGCAGCCGATCAGGTCCAGGCCGTGGCAGCCGCGGATGATCTCCATCGCCTGGATGGTGGTCAAGCCGCCGATCTCCGGCGTGCCGGTGCCGGGCGCCCAGGCCGGGTCGATACCGTCGATGTCGAACGACAGGTACACCGGGCCGCCGCCGACCTTCTCGCGCACTTCGGCCATCAACGGTGCCAGTGACTTGTGCCAGCATTCTTCGGCCTGGACCACACGGAAGCCCTGGCGGCGGCTCCAGTTGAAGTCGTCGGCGGTGTAGCCCTGGGCGCGCAGGCCGATCTGCACCACGCGTTCGCAGTCGAGCAGGCCCTCTTCCACGGCGCGGCGGAAGGTGGTGCCGTGGGCGATCTTCTCGCCGAACATGTGGTCGTTGACGTCGGCGTGGGCATCGATGTGCACCAGGCCGATCTTGCCGTGTTTCTTGTGCAGGGCACGCAGGATCGGCAGGGTGATGGTGTGGTCGCCACCCAGGGTCAACGGGATGATGTTGTGCTCGAGGATTTCGTCGTAGGCCTCTTCGATGATGCGCACGGCGTCGAGCAGGTTGAAGGTGTTGATCGCCACGTCACCGATGTCGGCCACCGACAGCGAGTCGAATGGCGCGGCGCCGGTGGCCATGTTGTACGGGCGGATCATCACCGACTCGGCGCGGATCTGCCGTGGGCCGAAGCGGGTGCCGGAGCGCAGCGAGGTGCCGATGTCCAGGGGCACGCCGATGAACGCGGCATCAAGGCCTTCGGCGCTTTGCAGGTGGGGGAGGCGGAGCATGGTGGCGATGCCGCCGAAACGCGGCATTTCGTTGCCGCCCAGTGGTTGGTGGAGAATCTTGTCCACGGTGGGCCTCATCAGTCGGTCGATTGTTCTGTTTGTTCGAACCTGTGCCGCCGCGCGCCTCGTTCGTCTGGTCTTGTCGGCGGGCAGGGACATTTCGGCCAAGTCTGCGCAAGGTAGTGCGCTGGAAGAATCGCTACCGACAAATACTTACTTCAGGAAAATCTGAACTATCGACCTGCAGGCAGGTTAGACTCTGGTGCTTTCCAGCCTGCGGAACCCAGCGCCATGGCCTCATCGCTGCCCGATCTGAAACTGCTGCGTATCTTCGCCAGCGTGGTGCGCCATCAGGGGTTCGCCACCGCCCAGCGCGACCTCAACCTGTCCACCTCGGCCATCAGTACCTACATGAGCCAGTTGGAGGGGGCGCTGGGGATCGTGCTTTGTCATCGTGGCCGTGGTGGTTTCAGCCTGACCAGCAAGGGCGAGCTGTTCCATCAGGAGACGTTGCGCCTGCTCGGCGAGCTGGACGGCTTCGAGCAGTACGCGGCGGCGCTCAAGGGCGAGCTGCGCGGCACCCTCAACCTGGGCGTGATCGACTCCACCGTCGGCGATCGCGCCCTGCCGCTGGCCGAGGCGATCGGCGCCTACAGCCAGGAGCACCCGGCCGTGCACCTGCACCTGTCGGTCTCCAGTCCCTACGAGCTGCAGTTGGGCGTGCAGGACAATCGCCTGGATCTGGCGATCGGTGCGTTCTCCTCGCGCATGAGCGGGCTGGTCTACCAGCCGCTGTATCGCGAGCAGCACTGGCTCTACTGCAGCAATCGTCACCCGCTGTTCGGCGAGCGGCGTATCCCGGAGCCGGTGATCACCCAGCAGCGCATGGTCGGGCGTGGCTACTGGAGCCAGGCGGAGCTGGCCCGGCATGGCTTCAAGCACAGCGCGGCGACGGTGGAGAGCATGGAGGCGCAGCTGATCCTGATCCTTTCCGGCGCCTACATTGGCTACCTGCCCGAGCATTACGCCCAGGCCTGGGTCGACAAGGGCGACCTGCGGGTACTGTCGCCCGCGACGTTCGGCTACCAGGCACCGTTCTCACTGATCATTCGCCGTGGCCGGAGCCGTGAACCCTTGATCCAGACGTTCCGCGACCTGCTAAAGAGCCAGCTCAACGTGGGCTGAGCGAGGTCGTTTTCAGCGCATTCCGTCTGCTTCAGACCATTTCCTACAAAACTTGACCGATGGCGTGCTGGCCATCTGCTAAATATCTACTTGCTCTGATGATTTTCCCATTCATCTGGATAAGCAAGGGACCGCCAACGATGCGCATGAATTTGCCCGTCACTGAGCACGAAAGAACCTTTCCCCAGGACCAGCGGCTGATCTCCACCACCGACCTGAACAGCCGCATCACCTATTGCAACGACGCATTCGTGGCCATCAGCGGTTTCACCTACGACGAACTGGTCGGCCAGCCGCACAACCTGGTACGCCACCCCGACATGCCGCCAGCGGTCTTCGGTCATATGTGGGACACCATCAAGCAGGGCAAGCCCTGGATGGGTGTGGTCAAGAACCGCGCCAAGAACGGGGATTTCTACTGGGTCAGCGCCTATGTCACGGCGGTTTACGAGAATGGTCGGATCAGCGGCTACGAGTCGGTACGCTCGGTACCGACCCGGGACCAGATCCGCCGTGCCGAGAAACTGTATGCCCGCCTGCGTGCCGGGCGCTCGCCGGTACCGCTTGCCGCACGCCTGGGGCATGACGTCGGCCATGGCTGGCCGCTGATCGTCGCGGGACTGCTGTCGGCCGCCGCTTATCTCTGGCTGCCGTCCTATGCCGCGCTGGGCGTGCTGACGGCCAGCCTGCTGGCGGCCTGGTACGTGGTCGAGCACCGGCAGAACCAGTCGATTCGGCGCACGCTCGACGAGCACCCCAAAGCTTTCACCAGCCCGCTGGTGGCGCTGACCTACAGTGACAATCCGGGCCTGCAGGGGCAACTCGACCTGGCGATCATCAGCGAGGAGGCCCGTCTGCAGACCGCGCTGACCCGGCTGGTCGACGCCGGTGTCGGGGTCAAGTCGCGGGCTGCGCAGTCCGCCGGTCTGTCCGATGCGCAGGCGCAGATGCTCGACCGCCAGCGCAGCGAGACCGACCAGTCGGCCACCGCCATCGCGCAGATGGCGGCGACCATCCAGCAGGTCACCCACAACGTGCAGACCACCGCCCATGCCGCCAGCGACGCCGACCAACTGGCCCAGCAGGGCAGCGAACTGGCGCAACAGAGCTTGCGGGCCATGGGCAGCATGAGCGAGGCGGTGAGCGATATCGGACAGGCGGTCAACGCCCTGGCCGAGCAGACCCAGTCGATCGGCAGCGTGGTGGATGTGATCACCTCGATCGCCGAACAGACCAATCTGCTGGCGCTCAACGCGGCCATCGAGGCGGCTCGGGCCGGCGAGCAGGGCAGGGGCTTCGCCGTGGTCGCCGATGAAGTCCGTTCCCTGGCGCAGCGCACCCGTGCCTCGACCGACGAGATCCATCACATCATCTCCACCTTGCGTAGCGGGGCCGATCGCGCGGTGGCCAGTGCCAGCCGTGGGCAGCAGATCTCCAGTGACAGCGTGCACAGTGTCGAGGCGGTGCAGGGGGCGTTGTCGGGCATCGCCCAGGCGGTCAGCCGCATCACCGGCATGAGCCAGCAGATGGCCACGGCGTCCGAGCAGCAGAGCCATGTGGCCGAAGACATCAACCAGCAGATCGTGCGCATCGCCCATCTGTGCGACGAGAGCGCGGGTCAGGCCAAACAAGGAGCCGAGATCAGCCAGGACCTTGAACGGATGGCGGAGTACCTGCATAGCCTGGCTGAGCGGTTCAACCGATAAGCCCAGGTTTGCAGGCCCATTCGCGGGCAAGCCCGCTCCCACAGCGGCCAGGCTGACGTCAAGTCATGTGCTGTTTCTGTGGGAGCGGGTTTACCCGCGAACAGCCCGCAAAGCGGGCCCAAGATCCCGGTCTGTGGCAAAATCCCTCCGCCAACGGAGCCCCTCATGTCCAGACCTCGCTGCGAGCGTTGCCAGCGCCCGCTCACCCATTGCCTTTGCCCACTGATCCCGCGCCTCGACAGCCGCACCCGCGTGGTCGTGCTGCAACACCCCAGTGAAACCAGCCATGCCCTGAACACCGCACGTCTTGCTGCCCTTGGGCTGGCCAATGCCGAGCTGCGGATCGGCGAAGTGTTCGACAATCTGGACGCGCTACTGGCCACGCCGGGCTATCGCCCGGTGCTGCTGTTCCCCGGTGACGAGGCCGAGGTCCTGCAAGGCTATGGGCAAGGCGCCGGCCTGCCGCTGATGCTGATCGTGCCGGATGGCACCTGGCGCAAGGCGCGCAAGCTGCTGTACCTGAATCCACTGCTCGATGCATTGCCACGGGTGACCCTGGGCAGCGTCCAGCCATCGCGCTATCGCTTGCGCAAGGCACCGGAGCCGGGCGCCTTGTCGACGCTCGAAGCGGTGGTGCGAGCATTGAATGTGCTGGAGGCACCGGCAGGGTTCGATGCCTTGTTGCGCCCGTTCGAGGTATTGATCGAAGGCCAGATCGAGGCCATGGGGGCCGAGACGTTCCAGCGCAATCACGGGCCAGGCTGAGGGGGCTGTCAGCGCTCGCGCAGGGCCTCCGTGCGCGCCTTCATCACAGGTTTCAACAGGTAGTCCAGCACGCTCTTCTGCCCGGTGATGATATCCACCGTGGCCACCATTCCCGGAATGATCAGCAGCGGCTTGTTGTCGCCGCCCAGGTGGTTCTTGTCGGTGCGCACCTGGATCAGGTAGAACGCATTGCCCTTGTCGTCGGTGACGGTATCGGCGCCGATCAGCTCCAGCTTGGCCTTCAACCCACCGTAGATGGTGTAGTCGTAGGCGCTGAACTTGACCATCGCGGTCTGCCCCGGATGCAGGAACGCCACGTCCTGCGGCCGCACCTTGGCTTCGATCAGCAGGTTGTCCTCGATCGGCACGATCTCCACCAGGTCGCTGCCGGGCTGCACCACGCCGCCGATGGTGTTGACCTTGAGCAGCTTGACGATGCCGCGCACCGGCGACACCACGGTGGTGCGGTTGACCCGGTCGTCGATGGCGATGCTGGTGGCGGTGATCTTGGAAAGCTCCGTGCGCTTGTCGTTGAGCTCCTTGGCGGCGTCGGAGCGGAAACTGGCGTCCGATTCCTGGATCTTGCTGCGAATCTCGGCGATCGCCGCCTCGGCGCGGGGGATGGCGAGGTTGGTGGCGTTGAGCTGGCCGCGCGCTTCGACCGTGCGCTGCTTGAGGCGCAGGATTTCCACCGGGGAGATCGCGCCCTTGCCCACCAGCGGCGCGGACATGTCCAGTTCCTGCTGCAGCAGGCCGAGGGCGGAGCGGTACTGCTCGACCTTGGAGCGGAACTCGGCCAGCTCCTGGGTCTTCTGCCGCAGCTGTTCGTTGAGGGTCTGCTTCTCGCTGGCCAGGCGGCGCTGGCGCGAGTCGTACAGGGCGGCTTCATCCTCGGCGACCTGTGGCGCCTTGGCGCGTACTTCCTGCGACAACACGAAAGGACGGCCTTCGGACTCGGCCGATAGCCGTTCCACCTGAGCGGTGAGGGCATAGCGGTCGGCCTCGCTCTCACCCTTGTTCGATTTGAAGCGGGTATCGTCCAGGCGCAGCAGGGTGGCGCCTTTGTCGACCATCTGGCCTTCGCGCACGAAAATCTCGGTGACGATGCCGCCTTCGAGGTTCTGCACCACCTGCACCTTGCTCGACGGAATGGCTTTGCCTTCGCCGACGGTGACTTCGTCGAGCACCGCGAAGTTGGCCCAGGCCAGCGCCACCAGCAACAGGATCGCCGCCAGCCATACGGTCAGGCGTGACAGGCTGGGCGAGTCCTGCAGGGTGGCGCCAGCCAGCTCCGGCATGTAGTCGCGTTCGGCGCGCTTGTCGGTGCCCTGGAGGTAGCTGCGTATGCTGTGGATGAGGGGCATGTTTTACCTCCGATGCAGACCGGGGCCTTTGTGGGAGCGGGCTTGCCCCGCGATGACGCTATCGCGGGGCAAGCCCGCTCCCACCGGGATCTCTGATAGTTGGTTCACAACGCCGCGCCGATACGGCCCTTGCGCAGCGCGTCGATGACTGCGTCCTTCGGCCCGTCGGCGACGATCTTGCCGTTGTCCAGCACCAGTAGCCGGTCCACCAGGCTGAGCATCGAGGTGCGGTGGGTGACCAGCAGCAGGGTCTTGCCCGGCACCCAGTTCAGCAGGCGCTGGCGCAGTTGCTCCTCGCTGCTGTTGTCCATGTGGCTGGTGGGCTCGTCGAGGATCAGGATCGGTGGTTCCAGCAGCAGTGCCCTGGCCAGCAGCACCGCCTGGCGCTGGCCGCCGGAAAGCAGTTGGCCGCGCTCGCCCACCGGGCGGTCGAATCCTTGCGGATGCTGGCGGGCCAGCTCGCTGACACCCGCCAGTTCCGCCACTTCGAGCATGCGCGCGTCGCTGACGTGACGAGCGCCCAGGGTCAGGTTGTCGCGCAGGCTGCCGGCCAGCAGCGGCAGATCGTGGGCCACGTAGCCGAGCTGATTGCGCAGGTCGGCGATGTCCAGTTGGCGCAGGTCGAGGTTGTCCAGCAGCACCTGGCCTTCGTCGGGATGATGGAAGCCCATCAGCAGGCGCGCCAGGGTGCTCTTGCCCGAACCGCTGCGGCCGATGATGCCGATCCGCTCGCCTGGCTTGACCGTGACGCTCACGTCATTGAGGGCCGGAGCGCTCTGGCCCGGGTAGCGGAAGGTGGCGTGGTTGATGCCGATGCCGCCCTGCAGCGCGGTGTGTTCCAGGGCCTGCTGGTCAGCCTGGCGCTCCTGGGGCAGGCTCATCAGCGCATCGGTGCTGCGCATGGTCAGTTGCGCTTGCTGGTAGCGGGTGATCAGCCCGGCGATCTGCCCCAGCGGCGCGAGCACCCGGCTGCCGAGCATGTAGCTGGCCACCAGCGCGCCGACGCTGAGGTTGCCGGCGATGATGCTGTAGACCCCGGCGACGATGGTGGCCATGCCGCAGAACTGCTGGATGAACAGGGTGCCGTTGCTGGCCAGTGACGACAGGTTGCGGGCATGGGCGTCGAGGCGGGCGATGGCGCCATTGGTGTGCTCCCACTGGTACTGGCGCTCGCTTTCGGCGCCACAGGCCTTGAGGGTTTCCAGGCCGCCCAGGGTCTCGATCAGCAGGGCCTGGCGCACCGCGCCCAGGCTCAGGCTCTTTTGTACCGTGTCACGCAGGCGTACCTGGATGAACAGGGCCAGGCCCACGGCCACCGGGAACGCGATCAGCGGGATCACCACCAGCCAACCGCCGAGCAGGCCGATCACCAGCAGCATCAGGGCCACGAATGGCAGGTCGATGATGCTGGTCAGGGTCACGGCGGTGAGGAATTCGCGCAGCCCCTGGAAGTCATGGATGCTCTGGGCGAAGCCGCCGATGGTGGCCGGGCGGGCCTTCATGCTCATGCCGGTGATGCGTTCGAACAGGGTGGCGGAGAGAATCAGGTCGGTCTTCTTGCCGGCCTGGTCCAGCAGGTGGGCGCGCACCGTGCGCAGCACCAGCTCGAAGGCGGTGCCGATGAACAGGCCGGCTACCAGTACCCACAGGGTGGACGTCGCCTGGTTGGGCACCACGCGGTCGTAAGTCTGCATGACGAACAACGGCACCATCAGCCCCAGCAGGTTGATCAGCAGGCTGGCCAGCAGGGCGTCGCCATATAGCCAGCGGGAGTGGCGCAGGGTGTCGCGGAACCAGGCGTTGACCCGAGGGATCAGGGGCGCACGCACGTCTTCCAGGGTGTGCCGGGGGCGCGCGAACAGCGCCTGGCCACTGTAGGCCTCGGCCAGGGCCTCGCGCTCGACCCACTGCTCGCCGCCTTCGGCTTCGCACGGCAACAGCAATGCCCGGCCATGCTCGCCCCAGCGTTGCAGCACGGCGCTGCGGCCGTCATTGAGGATCAGCAGCACGGGCAGGTTGAGCGGGGAGATGGCGTCCAGGTCGCGCCGCAGCACGCGTGCCTGCAGTCCGGCGCGGGCGGCGGCGCGAGGCAGCAGGGCCAGGTCCAGGTGCTGCTCGGCCAACGGCAGGCCGCTGCACAGACTGGCACGGCTGGCCATGCAGCCGTGCAGCTTGCACAGGATCAGCAGGCCATCGAGCAACGGATCATCAACATCCAGGCGCGGTTGCGCACTTTGCATACTGGTCACGATGGCCTGCTCCTGCCGCGGTGGACGGGAAATGGGCGCTGGCGGAACGTCCCTGGTCGGCTCCAGAACCTAACGCATGTCGGGCAACCTGGCTTCGTTGCGCACTTCGGTCTTGGCGATGGCCTCCGGCGGCAGCGAGATGCGTTGCTTGCTCAGCAGTTCGCCCATGGTCGCCAGCACCCGGTACATGGAGAACTCTTCGGTGTAGCGCACCTCGGTGTAGCGGCGGTTGGCGTTGTACAGCTCGTTCTCGCTGTCGAGCACATCGAGCAGGGTGCGCTGGCCCAGGCCGAACTGGTCCTGGTAGGCGGCGCGCACCCGTTGCGTGGTTTCGGCGTACTCGCGGGCGCTCGGGGTCTGCTTGCGGGCGTTGTTCATCGCGTTCCAGGCCAGGCTCAGGTTCTCGTTGAGCTCGCGCAGGGCATTGTTGCGGATGTCCATGGCCTGGTTGATCTTGTGCGCGTCGGACTGCAGGCGGGCCTTGTCGCTGCCGCCGCGGAACAGGTTGTAGCTGAGCTCGACACCTGCCTGCCAATCGTTGTTGGCGTGGCCTTCCTGGCCGCCGATGTTGTTGTTCGCGCCGGTGGCCAGCACCGCATCCAGACGTGGATAGAAGGGCGACTTGGCCACTTCGTATTGCTGCTCGGCGGAACGCACGTCGGCCTGGGCCGACTTGAGGTAGGGGTTGTTCTCCAGCATGCCCTGGCGAGCATTCTGCAGATCGCCCGGCATTTCGCCCTTGACCGTGACCGGCGTCTCCAGCTCGTCGGGCATGCGGCCGACTACGCTGTAGAAGTTGGCCTCGGCGTCGGCCAGGTCGACCTCGGCGGTATCCAGGTTGTTCTCGGCCAGGGCGCGACGGGCGCGGGACTGGTCGAGGTCGGCGGTGCTGCCCACGCCACGTTCGCTGCGCAGGCCGATCTGGTCGTTGACCCGCAGGTGGGCCTGCAGGTTGTTCTTGGCCAGGGTCACCAGCTCGCGGCGCTTGAGCACTTCGAGGTAGACCTCGATGGCGCGCAGGGCCACGGTCTCGGCGGTGGCCTGGGTGTAGTAGGCGCGCGAGGTGGCCACCGCTTCGGTGCGGGCGACCTCGTTGGAGGTGTTGAAGCCGTCGAACAGCATCTGCCGCAGGCGCAGTTCGGATTGGGTGTAGTTGAGTGTCTTCTTGTCATGGTTCCGCGTGCCGTCGGTGTCGAACGTGCGGGTGTTGGTGTTGTCGGAGCGTTGCCGGCCATAGCCTGCGACCAGATCGACGGTTGGGTAGTAGCCCCCGCGCGCGAACTTCACATCCTCGTCGGCGGACAGCCTGCTGTTGCGGCTGGCGCTGATTTCCGGATGCTGGTCCACGGCGTTCTGGACAGCCTCGGTGATCGACATCGCCTGACTGTTGGCACACGCCATGGCCAACAAAATCGCACTGGTGATGGGGGTTAAAGCGCGCATGGGGTACATCTCCCTGGTCTCGAATAATGTCCTGCTGTTCGCCAAAAAAATGACGAAAATTTAGAATCAAACCGTTTCAGGTTTGTAACAACAGAGCTAAGAACATTTAACGGGCGAGCTAAGAAGATTTTTTCATAAGTTATATGCAAAAAAAAACTTATGCGGTCTAAGAAATCCGGGACATTGTTTCATTCAGGTGGTTACGGGAATTGGCTGGGACAAGCGATTTTCGGGCCTCGGAGAAAGTTCCAGATTTTTTGCAGCTAAGGAGACAGGGGAGGAAGGCGAAAGCGGAATTTGGCGACAAAAAAATGGCACTAAATAATGGCCATTCACCATCTTCTCTATCGCGGCAGTCGTCACAAGGAGCGTGTTTTCTCACGAACGTGACAGCAACGATCCGTGAACCCGGAACGTTGTGGGATCTACTACCCGACCAGCCTTGAACTGCGAAAAACCCATCGGCAGGGGAGGCGTACGCTCATGGCTAAATTAGTCGGTGTGGTCAGCAAGGTAGTCGGCCAGGTATTCGCGGTAAGTGACGACGGCCATCGCCGTGCGCTGGTGGAGGGCGACCGCCTGTTCGCCGGCGAGCAGCTGGAGACCGGCAGCGCCGGCGCGGTGGCCGTTCGCTTGCACAACGGCGCCGAACTTACCCTGGGCCGTGGCAGCAGCCTGGAGATGACCCCCGACCTGCTGGCCAATCGCGCGCCCCATGTACAGGCGCCGGACTCGGCGCCCAGCGAGGCCCAGCTCAGCGATGTCGAGCAGTTGCAGCGCGCCATCGCCGCCGGGGCCGACCCGACGCAGGAAGGCGAGGCGACCGCGGCGGGTGGCAATCCCACTGGCGTGGCGGGCGCGCTCGGCGGCGGGCATAGTTTCGTGATCCTGACCGAGGTCGCCGGACGGGTGGATCCGACCATCGGATTCCCCACGGCGGGGTTCAACGGTATTCCCGAACTGGCCAACCGCGAACTTGGTGCGCTCGACGGCAATGACGACCGAGCGCCGCTGCAGGACAACCCGCTACCACCTGACAATCCCGTCAGCCTCCAGGGGCTGGATGTCAGCCCCGCCGAACTGACCCTGGACGAGGCCAATCTGCAGCAGGGTTCGGCCAGCAACCCGGCGGCGCTGACCCAGTCCGGCAGCTTCACGGTCGTCGCGCCCGACGGCGTGTTCAACCTCAGCGTGGGGGGCATCAACGTCGTCACGGGTGGCGTGGTGACTGGCGTCGGTCAGTCCATCGTCACTGGGCTGGGCAACGTGCTGACCATCACCGGCTACAACCCGACCACCGGCGTGGTGAGCTACAGCTATACCCTGACCGGCGCAGAGCAGCACCCGGATGGCGCGGGCAGCAATTCCCTGGGCGAGCACTTCCCGGTGCTGGTCAGCGATACCGACGGCGATGTGGCCAGCGGCACCCTGGATGTGATCATTCGCGACGACGTGCCCAGGGCCGTGAACGACAGCAATGCCGTCACCGCCACCGAGCAGCATGTGGAACTCACCGGCAACGTGCTGGATAACGACATCCAGGGCGCCGACCGTATCCCCAGTGGCCCGGTGGTGGCCGGGACCTTTGTCGGCACCTATGGCACGCTGGTGCTGGCAGCGGACGGTTCCTACACCTACACCCTCAACACGGACGACCCTGACTTCAAGAACCTGCACGGCGGCGGCAGTGGCGTGGAGACCTTCAGCTACACGTTGAAGGACGCCGACGGCGATACCAGCACGGCGACGCTGACCCTCAATGTCACCAACCTCGATGATCCGGTAACCCTTGGCGGCCTGGACGTCAACGGTGGCGAGCTGACGGTCTACGAGAAGAACCTGGCCGACGGCAGCGCACCGAACAGCGGTGCCCTGACCCAGAGCGGCACCTTCACGGTCACCGCGCCGGATGGCCTGCAGAGCCTGAGCGTCGGTGGCATCACGGTGGTCAGCGGCGGCGTGGCGGCGAGCTTCCCGCAGTCGATCACCACGGCGTTGGGCAATACCCTGACCATCACCGGCTACAACGCGGCCACCGGGGTGGTGAGCTACAGCTACACCCTGCTGGACAATGAAAACCATGCCAACGGCGACGGTGCCAACAGCCTTTCCGAGCACTTCACCGTCACCGCCACGGACACTGATGGCAGCACGGCCAACGGTTCGCTGGACGTCAACATCATCGATGACCTGCCCAAGGCCAACCCGGACTCGGCCAGTGTCGCCGAGGGCGGCACGGTCAGTGGCAATGTGCTGGACAATGACGTTTCCGGCGCCGACCTGAGGGCCGACGGTCGTTATGTGGTCGGCGTGCGTGCCGGTTCCGATACCTCCACCTCGGCCAGCGGCAACCTCGGCAATCCGATCCAGGGCCAGTACGGCTACTTGACCCTCGACGCCCAGGGCAATGCTACCTATCACGCCAACCCCAACAGCGTGGCGCCGGCCGGGGCGAGCGATGTGTTCGTCTATACCGTGCGCGACAACGATGGCGACGAAAGCACCACCACCATCACCATCGACGTGCGCGATTGCTCGCTGATCGCCGGGCCGGACAGCGAGGTCACGGTCTACGAGAAAGCGCTGGACCTGAACAAGGACGGCAACGACCTGGCTGGTGGCACGGTCACAGGCAGCGAACCAGGGTCGACCGGCGAAACCGCCAGCGGCTCGCTGGCCGGATCGGTCAGTGGTGGGGTCGGGGCCTTGACCTTTACCCTGGTCGGCAACGCGACCGGTCAATACGGCCAGATCCAGCTCAATGCCGATGGCACCTATACCTACACCCTGACATCCGCGCCCAACTCGCCGAACCATGTCAACGACGGCCCGAATGTGCTGACAGAGTCCTTCACCTACGAGGTGAAGGACTCGCTGGGCAACTCGACCACCAGCACCATCGTCATCAACATCGTCGACGATGTGCCCAAGGCCTACAGCGACTTTGCCAATGTCTACGAGGGCGGCAGCGTCAGTGGCAATGTGCTGGTCAACGATGTGATCGGCGCGGACGTGCCCGCCGATGGCAAGTACGTGGTCGGCGTGCGGGCAGGCTCCGACACCTCCACCTCGGCCATTGGCCAGCTGGGTAGCAATGTGGCCGGGCAGTACGGTTACCTGACCCTCGACGCCCAGGGCAACGCCACCTATCACGCCAACCCAAACAGCGTGGCGCCGGCCGGGGCCACGGATGTGTTCGTCTACACCATCCGCGACGCCGACGGTGACGAAAGCACCACCACCATCACCATCAATGTGCACGACAACTCGCTGGTCGCTTGCCCGGACGATACGGCCAAGGTCTACGAGAAGGCGCTCGATCTGGTCAAGGACGGCAACGACCTGGCCGCGGGCACTGTCACCGGCAGCGATCCGCAATCGAACGCGGAGACCACGGGCGGCTCGCTGGCCGGATCGGTCAGCGGGGGCATCGGTGCCTTGACCTTCAGCCTGGTCGGCAGCGCCACCGGCCAGTATGGCCAGATCCAGCTCAATGCCGATGGTACCTATACCTACACCCTGACATCCGCGCCCAACTCGCCGAGTCATGTCAACGATGGTCCGAATGTGCTGACAGAATCCTTCACTTACCAAGTGAAGGACTCGCTGGGCAATACGACCACCAGCACCATCGTGGTCAGCATCGTCGACGATGTACCCAAGGCCCACAGCGACTTCGTCAACGTCTACGAGGGCGGCAGCGTCAGTGGCAATGTGCTGGTCAACGATGTGATCGGCGCGGACGTGCCTGCCGATGGCAAGTACGTGGTCGGCGTGCGGGCCGGCTCCGACACTTCCACCTCGGCCATTGGCCAGCTGGGCAGCAATGTGGCCGGGCAGTACGGCTACCTGACCCTCGACGCCCAGGGCAACGCCACCTATCACGCCAACCCAAACAGCGTGGCGCCGGCCGGGGCCACGGATGTGTTCGTCTACACCATCCGCGACGCCGACGGTGACGAAAGCACCACCACCATCACCATCAACGTGCACGACATCTCGCTGGTCGCCTGCCCGGACGACACGGCCAAGGTCTACGAGAAGGCGCTCGACCTGGTCAAGGACGGCAACGACCTGGCCGCAGGCACTGTCACCGGCAGCGATCCGCACTCCAGCGCGGAGACCACCAGCGGCTCGCTGGCCGGCTCGATCAGCGGGGGCATCGGCGCCTTGACCTTCACCCTGGTTGGCAATGCCGCAGGTCAGTACGGTCAGATCCAGCTCAATGCCGATGGCTCCTACGCCTATACCCTGACGTCCGCAGCCAATTCGCCCAACCACGCCAATGATGGCCCGAACGTCGTGACCGAGAGTTTCACCTACGAGGTCAAGGACTCGCTGGGCAACTCGACCACCAGCACCATCGTCATCAACATCGTCGACGACGTGCCCAAGGCCCATTGCGACGAGGCGTCGGTCAAGGAGGGCGGCAGCGTCAGCGGCAATGTGCTGGACAACGATGTGATCGGCGCTGACGTGCGTGCCGACGGGCAATACGTGGTCGGGGTGCGCGCAGGTTCCGATACTTCGACTGCAGCCAGCGGCCATGTGGGCGAGACGATCGTCGGCCAGTACGGCTACCTGACCCTGGACAGCCAGGGCAATGCCACCTATCACGCCAACCCCGATAGTGTGCCGCCCGCCGGGGCGACCGACAGTTTCGTCTACACCATCCGCGACGCTGATGGCGACGAGAGCACCACTACCATCCGCATCCATGTGCAGGACAGCAAGCTGGTTGCCTGCGAGGACAGCGATGTCACTGTCTACGAGAAAGCCCTGGACCTGCACAAGGATGGCAATGATCTGGCCGCCGGCACCGTGACCGGCAGCGAGCCCGGCTCAAGCGGTGAAACGGCGTCCGGCAGCCTGGTGGGATCGGTTGGTGGTGGCGTTGGCGCATTGACCTACAGTCTGGTTGGCAATGCCGTAGGCCAGTACGGTCAGATCCAGCTCAACGCCGATGGCTCCTACACCTACACCCTGACCTCGGCGCCCAAGACGCCGGGCGGTGCCAACGATGGGGCCAACACCGTCAACGAGTACTTCACCTACAAGGCCACCGATGCGCTGGGCAACAGCGTGACCAGCACCATCGCCATCAACATCGTCGACGATGTGCCGAAGGTCGAATGCGCGGTGCGCAGCATCACCCCGGGCCAGGTGGACTCCAACATCCTGCTGGTGGTGGATGTTTCCAGCAGCATGGCCGCAGGCTCAGGCGTGCCGGGACTGACCCGCCTGGAGCTGGCCAAGCAGGCCATCAACGCCTTGCTCGACAAGTACGACGAAATGGGCGACATCAAGGTGCAGATCGTCACCTTCGGCACCGGCGCCGAGGTGAAGACGCCGATATGGGTCTCGATCAGCGAGGCCAAGAGCCTGATCGCCGGGCTCACCCCTGGCGGCTCGACCTACTACGACTCGGCGGCCACCAAGGCCCAGGAAGCCTTCGCCACCACCGGCAAGCTGGTGGGGGCGCAGAACATCAGCTACTTCTTCTCCGACGGCGAGCCCACCAACGGCCACGCCATGACGGCGCCGCGCGAGGCCGCCTGGGAAACCTTCCTCGACAGCAATGGCATCAAGTCCTACGCCATCGGCATGGGCAGCGGCGTCAACGAAGGCAACCTCAACCCGTTGGCCTATGACGGCAGCAGCCATACCGACACCAACTCGGTGGTGGTCACCGATCTCAGCCAGCTCAGCGCGGTGCTCTCCGGCACGGTGCAGGGCGCACCGATCACCGGCAGCCTGATGAGCGGCGGCGACTTCGGCGCCGACGGCGGCTTCATCAAGGCATTGCTGGTGGATGGCACCACCTATACCTACGATCCCAAGGCCAATGGCGGGCAAGGCGGCTACTCGGTCAGTGGCGGCGCGGACAAGGCGTCGTTCGATACCGTCAGCAACAGCCTGAACATCAAGACCGGTCTGGGCGGCACCCTGGTGGTGAACATGGACAGTGGCGATTTCACCTATACGCCGCCGAAGGACAACGGCAGCGGGCAGGTGGAGAAGATCGGCTTTACCGCCAGCGACAACGACGGCGACACCCGCAGTGCCAGCCTGACGGTGCATATCAACAGCAATGGCGCGCCGGTGGCTGGCGCCGACCACATCATCACCAACATTGCAGGGGCCACGGTGACCGTGCCGGCAGAAGCCCTGCTGGCCAACGACAGCGACCCGGACCACGACCGGCTCAGTGCCGCGCCCATCACCTTCAATACCGGCTTCGGCGACAAGGGGGCGGGATTCACCGCTGGCACGCAGGCGCAGACCATCAAGTTCGACGCGACCCCCAACAGGGCCGAGAACCAGTTCCGCGACCTGGCCCGCAGCGAGTTCACCAGCCTCAACGGCACCATGACGGCGGCGCTGGTGGTCGCGGGCTACCTGGGCTCGATCAGTACCAGCAATGCCAATGACGAGGACACGCTGACGGTCACCCTGCGCAAGGGCGAGACCCTGACCCTCGATCATGACCGCCCCGCCGGCAACCTGCTGATGGAGTGGAAGGATGCCAGCGGCAGTTACCAGACCATTGCCGATGGTGGCAGCTTCACCGCCAGCCATGACGGGGTGTACAGCATCCATGTGATCAACACCGAGAACGCCTCCGGCAACAGCAAGGCCGCCGAGAACTACAAACTGAGCATGGTGGTGGACTACAGCAACGCCAGCAATGACGTCTATCACGGTAGCTACACCGTCAGCGACAACCATGGCGGCACGGCCACCGGCGCGGTGGACATCACCTACCAGTCCGGCAATGTGCTCACGGGCACCGCGGCGGACGACGTGCTGCTGGCCGGAGCGGGGGATGCCACCTTGCACGGCGGTGCTGGCAACGATGTGCTGGTGGCTGGCAGCGGCAACAACAGCCTGTATGGCGGTGAAGGTGACGACCTGCTGATCGGCGGACCGGGCAATGACCTGCTCGACGGTGGGGCGGGCAACGACACCGCCAGCTATGCCAGGGCCGGTAGCGGCGTGACCGTCGACCTGAGCCATGTCGGTCAGCAGAACACCGTAGGTGCGGGCCTGGACACCCTGACCGGCATCGAGAACCTGGTCGGCTCCGACTACAACGACACGCTGATCGGCAATGACGGCGACAATGTGCTCAACGGCGGGGCGGGCAATGACGTGCTCAAGGGCGGTGCCGGCAACGACATCCTGATCGGTGGGCCCGGTGACGATATGCTGACCGGTGGCAGCGGCAACGACACCTTCGTCTGGCAGAAGGGCGACACGGGGCATGACACCGTGACCGACTTCACTCCGGGCAGTGACCGGCTGGACCTGTCGCAGTTGCTGCAGGGCGAGAGCGCCACCAGTGCTTCGCTGGACGATTACCTGCAGTTCAAGGTCAGTGGTAGCGGCGCGAATGTCGTGTCGACCATTCAGGTCAGCAGTGTCGCTGGCGCGGCACCGACCCAGACCATCGACCTGGCCGGGGTGGATCTGGCGCAGCACTACGGGGTCTCGGCCGGGGCGGGCGGGGTGATCGCATCGGGGCATGACACGGCGACCATCATCAACGGCATGCTCAATGATCATTCGTTGAAGGTGGATACGGTGTAAGCGGCGGGGAGATGAACCGAGGCGTGCTGTTACGCATTCCCCTGTAGGAGCGGCCTTGTGTCGCGAAAGGGCCGCAAAGCGGCCCCGGCGATCTTTGCATCAATGCTGAAATCCTGGGGCCGCTTCGCGCCCCTTTCCGACCGGTCCGACGCCTCGGCAAGGCCGCTCCTACAGGGGGATTGTGCTTGGCCATCCGGCTCAATTCGGTCGCTGCAAGGTCTTCTGCTTGAGGATGTAGAGGCTGACCAGCACCGCGCTGGTCAGCATGAACACCCGTGCCCAGAACAACGGCACCAGGTAGCAGGACAGCCCGATGCTGGCCCACATCAGGCCGATCGCATAGACCTTGCCCCGCAGCGGAATCCCCTCGCCGCTGAGGTAGTCACGGATCCACGGCCCGAGTTGCGGATGATTCACCAACCAGTGGTGAAAGCGCGGCGAGCTTCGGGCGAAGCAGGCCGCCGCCAGCAGCAGGAACGGGGTGGTGGGCAAGACCGGCAGGAAGATCCCGGCCACCCCCAGCGCGACGCTGAGCCAGCCGATGGCCAGCAGCAGGTAGCGCACCACCGCGATCAGTGGTGACGTGGCTTGAGCAGGGCAGGTTTTTCTTCCGGCGCGTGCAGCAGCAGGAACAGCGCGCTGAGTGCCTCGGGAATCTGCACGATCATGTCGTCCTGCAGGTTGGCGTTGCTGGCGATGTCGGCGAACTCCGGCTGCTCGTCGAACAAGCCCGAGCCGACCATGATCGGCAGCAGCATCTCGCTGACTTCTTCCTCGGCGTTCTCGAACCAGGCCTCTTCACGCAGGAACACGCCTTCCATGAAGCCGATGCACCAGCCACGCAGGTCGGAGTCGTCCGGCTCGTCGGTCAGGTCCAGCTCGCAAGGCAGGTCGAATTCCTCGTCGCTGGCCAGCTGGCGGGCGATGTGGCCCTTGAGGGCGACCAGGGTGGCCTCGATCTCGGTGCGCTGGGCATCGCTGGCGTAATGGGGTTCTTCGGCGAACAGCGCGTCGATCCATTCGCGTTCGGGTACTTCCTCCGAGCAGATCGACAGCGCGGTCAGGTAGCCGTGGGCGGCGACGTAGTCCAGCGCTTCTTCGTGCAGCTCATCGGCGTCGAGGAAGGCTTGCAGGCGGGTCAGTTGCTCGGCGAAGGACATTACAGGGCTACCTTGGGGGAATAAACGATAGTGGATTCTAGCACCTTGCGGCAGCCGAGGGGCAAAGGGAACGTCTGTCACCGGGGCATGCCGGGGGAGGGGCAGTCGGGTATACTCTGCGGTTTTTCGTGCCCGGTGGCGTTTTGCGGCCATCCGGCAAAAACCGCTTACGCATTCGATGTGTGCGCGGCGGATTTATCGTCCAGCCTGAGTCCAGGATGGTACGGCGATTTTGGAGTGGCAAATGCTCGAACAGGCTCAGCGCGTCCTCAAGGATGTCTTCGGTTACGACAGTTTCCGCGGGCGCCAGGCAGCGATCATCGAATGCGTGGCAGGTGGCGGCGACGCCCTGGTGCTGATGCCCACCGGCGGCGGCAAGTCGTTGTGCTTCCAGGTGCCGGGGTTGTTGCGTCCGGGCCTGACGGTGGTGGTGTCGCCGCTGATCGCGCTGATGGACGATCAGGTCGCCACCCTCGACGAGCTAGGGGTGGCCGCCGCCGCGCTGAACTCCACCCTCAGCGCCGAGCAGCAGCGCGAGCTGGCCGGTCGCCTGCGCCGTGGTGAAGTGAAGATGCTCTACCTGGCCCCCGAGCGCCTGGTGCAACCGCGCATGCTGGAGTTCCTGCGCGACCTGGACATCGCCCTGTTCGCCATCGACGAGGCCCACTGCGTGTCGCAATGGGGCCACGACTTCCGCCCGGAATACCTGCAGTTGGGTCAGCTCGCCGAGCTGTTCCCCCACGTGCCGCGCATCGCCCTGACCGCCACCGCCGACATGCGTACCCGCGAGGAGATCGTCCAGCGCCTGCACCTGCAGTGTGCCGAGCGCTTCCTGTCGAGCTTCGACCGACCGAACATCTTCTACCGCATCGTGCCCAAGGAGTCGCCGCGCAAGCAGTTGATGGCCTTCCTCGGCGAGCGCCGCGGCAACGCTGGCATCGTCTATTGCCTGTCG
The DNA here is from genome assembly GCF_054788395.1 of Pseudomonas sp. microsymbiont 2. NCBI lineage: Bacteria > Pseudomonadati > Pseudomonadota > Gammaproteobacteria > Pseudomonadales > Pseudomonadaceae > Pseudomonas > Pseudomonas sp. microsymbiont 2. Next base: position 4,232,755 of record NZ_CM139112.1, on the reverse strand, counting down.
CGCAAGAAGGTCGACGAGACCGCAGCGTTCCTCTGCGACCAGGGCTTCCCGGCACTGCCGTACCACGCAGGCCTGGCCGCCGAGACCCGCGCCGCCAACCAGCACCGTTTCCTCAACGAGGAAGGGCTGATCATGGTCGCCACCATCGCCTTCGGCATGGGCATCGACAAACCCAACGTGCGCTTCGTCGCCCACCTCGACCTGCCCAAGTCGCTCGAGGCCTATTACCAGGAGACCGGCCGCGCCGGCCGCGACGGCCTGCCCTCGGACGCCTGGATGGCCTACGGCCTGCAGGACATGGTGATGCTCAAGCAGATGCTGCAGAACTCCGAGGGCGACGAGCGTCACAAGCGCATCGAGCAGCACAAGCTCGACGCCATGCTGGCGCTGTGTGAGGAAACCCGCTGCCGCCGCCAGTCGCTGCTGGCGTACTTCGACGAGGTACTCGAGCAACCCTGCGGCCACTGCGACAACTGTGTCGACCAGGTGCAGACCTGGGACGCCACCGAGCCCGCGCGCCAGGCGCTGTCGACGGTGTTCCGCACCGGCCAGCGCTACGGCGTCGGTCACCTGGTCGACGTGCTGCTGGGCAAGGACACCGAGAAAGTGCGCAATTTCGGCCACGAGAAGCTGTCGGTGTTCGGCGTCGGCAAGGCGCTGGCCGAGGCCGAGTGGCGCTCGCTGTTCCGCCAGTTGGTGGCTCGTGGGCTGGTGGACATCGATCTGGAGGGCTATGGCGGCCTGCGCCTGTCCGACAGCTGCCGACCGCTGTTACGCGGCGAGGTGAACCTGCAGCTGCGCCGTGATCTCAAGCCGCAGACGGTGGCCAAGTCGTCCGGCGGCAGTGGTGGCAGCCCGGCGAGCCAGCTGGTGCGGGCCGAGGAGCGCGAGCTGTGGGAAGCGCTGCGCACCCTGCGGCGCAAGTTGGCCGAGGAGCACAGCGTACCGCCCTACGTCATCTTCCCCGACTCCACCCTGCTGGAGATGCTGCGCAGCATGCCCACCAGCCTCAGCGACATGGCCCAGGTCAGTGGCGTCGGCGCGCGCAAGCTGGAGCGCTACGGCCAGGCTTTCCTCGAAGTGCTCAATGGCGCCGGTGGCACCGAGGAGGCGCCGAAGGTGGTGCTCGACCTGCGCCACGAACTGGTCAGCCTGGCCCGCGCCGGCATGACCCCGGCGCAGATCGCCGGGCAGTTGAACTGCAGCGAGAAGAACGTCTATGGCCTGCTGGCCGAGGCCATCGGCCGCCAGGAACTGAGCCTGGAGCAGGCGCTGGACCTGCCGGAAGAGCTGATGATGGAGGTGCAGGATGCCTTCCTCGACGGTGAGGGCGAGCTGCCTGCGGTGTCCACCGTGGCGCCGCTGTTTGGCCAGCGAGTGCCCGAAGGTGTGCTGCACTGCGTGCGCGCGGCACTGGCGGTGGAGTTCGAACTCTGAGCGCTGGCATTTGCGCCAATTGCTGATCTTTGTCATACGCTTACATCGATATCAGTCATTTCGGCAGCGCTGAGCCTTGCCTGATCGCTCGGGGCATGATTAGCTGACTAATAATTAGTTCTATTCATTGAGTTGCTTATGCCCTTGACTGACAACCAACACCGTTTCGGCATGCAGCTGGCCCAGATGTCCCGGGGTTGGCGTGCCGAACTGGATCGCCGCCTGGCCGGGCTCAATCTCTCGCAAGCGCGCTGGCTGGTGCTGTTGCACCTGGCGCGATTCGACGAGGCGCCGACCCAGCGCGAGCTGGCCCAGAGCGTGGGCGTCGAAGGTCCGACGCTGGCCCGCCTGCTGGACAGTCTGGAAAGCCAGGGCCTGGTGCGTCGCCAGGCGGTGATGGAAGATCGCCGCGCCAAGAAGATCCTGCTGTGCCCGCCGGCCAAGCCGTTGATCGAGCAGATCGAGACCATTGCCAACGCCTTGCGGGTCGAGTTGTTCACCGGCATCGACGAGGCCGACATGGAAGTGTGCATGCGGGTGCATGCGAAGATCCTGGGTAATCTCGAGAAGTCCTGACCGCAGCTGCAAGCTTCAAGCTGCAAGCTTCAAGAAAAAGCGGATCGGTTTATCTACGCGGTCCGCTTTTTCTTGCAGCTTGCAGCTTAGAAGGTATGCCCCAGGTTCAGGTAAACCGCCTTCTCATGGGCATCGTTGGCCCCATAGCTCAGGTTCAGCGGCCCCAGCGGCGTCTCCAGCCCCAGGAATATGCTCGCGGCGTTGATGTAGCCGCTGTCGAACTCATTGTCGTTGTTCCATGCCCGTCCGCGTTCCAGCGACCCGCCCAGGTACAGCGGGAAGTCCAGCGGCAGGTAGGCCCGTGGCGTCAGGCGCCGGTAGTAGACCATGCGCAGCAGGCTCATGTTCTGCCCGGAAATCGAGTCCTGGCGGAAGCCCGACAGTTGCCGGGCACCGCCGAATACGAAGCTGGAAGTGACCACTTCGGCCTCATCCAGGGTGCGCCCGTAGCGTCCGCCCAGCACCAGGGTGTTCGGCCCGCTGCTGAAGGCCTTGTCCAGATTCAACAGCCACTGTCGGTAGTTTTCGTCCGAGTCCAGCGACTTGTCGTACTTGCGCACGGTCAGGCCGATCTCTTCGCCACTGTGGGGGAAGTAGACGTTGTCGAAGGTGTCGAAGGAATACTTCAGCTCGTAGAACCCCTCGTTGAAGCTGACCTTGGGCAGGTCCTGGTCGCCGATGCGCACCTCGGCGTTGCCCCAGGCCTTGCCCACGCCCAGGCGTACCTCGCCGTAGGTGCCGATCTGCCGCCCGACGTTGAGGCCGAAGCCATAGCGCTCCAGGCGGTACTCGGCGACCGGGTCGTTGTCCAGGGTGGCCTCGACGTTCTGCGAGCCCAGGGCCAGGTAGGGGGCGATGAAGTAGCGTGAGCCCACGTCCAGTGGCTGGTAGAACTCGCTGTACAGTTCCTGCTCGTCACCGATCTGCGCGCGGGTCAGCCATTCCGCGCCGAGCCGGTTGATGCCGTTGACCCGGTAGCTGGCACCCAGGTTGAAGGCACTGTCACCACGCAGATCATCGGACAGGTTCAGGCCCAGGCGCAGATAGTCGGTGCCGCCACGCCGGCCACGGGCGTTGATGACCAGGGTGTGCTCATCGCCTTTGTGCGTCACGCGATATTGCACCTGGTCGAAGTAGTCCAATCCGTACAGCGTCCCCATGTCGGTCTGCAGGCGGTCGAGGTCCAGTGGTTCGCCGATCGGCTGGCGGACGTAGTAGCGGATCACATCGTCGCTGACCTTGGAGTCGTTCTCCACCTTGATGGCGGTAATGATCGGCGTGCGCAGCTTTGGCGAACGTGCCACCGCCAGGTTGCTGTCGCCCTCGGCCTGGCGGAGCGACGCCAGCCGTGGATCCAGGGCGCGGGTGGCGCGGTAGCCTGCGTCGATCATGTCCTGGGCACGGCCGAAGTCGGTGACGCCGAAGCTGGCCAGCGGCGGTTGCACCAGGATGTCCTCGCGGCGCAGCGTGGCCAACTGCTCCTCGGAATTGCGTCGGGTCATCAGGGTGATCGACTGGTTGAGCACATCGACCACCGTGGCCAGTTGTTTGCGGTTGCGCAGCGGCGTACCGATGTCGACGACGATGGCCAGGTCCACGCCCATCTCGCGCACCACGTCCACCGGGATGTTGTCGGTCATGCCGCCATCGACCAACAGGCGTCCACCGAGCTCGACGGGAGCGAACACCGCGGGTATCGACATGCTGGCGCGGATCACCTGGGGCAGATGGCCGCGGCTGAAGACCACTTTCTCGCCCGTGGTGATGTCGGTGGCCACGGCCCGGAACGGAATCGGCAGCTTGTCGAAGTCGCGGATGTCGGCGGTGTGGGCCAGCTTGCTTTCCAGCAGCAAGGCCAGATTCTGGCCCTGGATCACGCCCAGCGGCAGGCCAAGGCTGCCGTCGTCGCGAAAGCTCAGCTTCTGCTTGACCAGAAAGTCACGGTCATCCTGCTTGCGCCTGAACGGCACATCCTTGCGCGGCGGGGCGTCGGACAGGGCCTGTTGCCAGTCCAGCGTGGTGGCGAGCTTCTCCAGTTCGGCGATGCTGTAGCCGGAGGCGTACAGCCCGCCGACCACCGCGCCCATGCTGGTGCCGGCGATGGCGTCGATACGCACGCCTTGCTCCTCCAGCGCCTTGAGCACACCGATATGGGCCAGGCCGCGGGCGGCCCCACCGGACAGTACCAGGCCGATCTTTGGCCGGGATGCCTCGGCGGCAAGCACGCCGAAGGAAGTGAGCGTCAGCAAAAGGCAGAACAGCAGGCGGCGCATCGTGAGTCTCAAACCTGAGGGTAAAGACCGGTAGTATAAGCGGCCCCTTACCTGGAGTTGCGCGACATGGCCGACAGCAAACCGCGAATTGTCATTACATATTGCACGCAGTGCCAGTGGCTGCTGCGCGCGGCCTGGCTGGCCCAGGAGCTGCTCAGCACCTTCGCCGACGACCTCGGCCAGGTGGCACTGGAGCCTGGCACCGGTGGCGTCTTTCGCATCACCTGCGATGGCGTGCAGCTCTGGGAGCGCAAGGCCGACGGTGGTTTCCCCGAGGCCAAGGTGCTCAAGCAGCGTGTGCGCGACCAGATCGATCCGCAGCGCGACCTGGGGCACAACGATCGTTGATCAGGCGCCTTCGGCCGCTGTCGGCCTTGCCGGCTGCTCGGCGGCCATGCGGCTGGACAGCGCGATGGCGAAGATGATCAACGCGCCACCGGCGAGCATGCGCAGGGTCGGTTGCTCGGCGAACACGACCCAGGCCACGGCAATGCCATAGACCGGTTCCAGGGTGAACACCATCGCCGCGGTTCGCGCCTTGATCACCGCCAGGCTGGCGACGAACAGGCTATGGGCGATGCCGGTGCAGAAAATGCCGAGCAGGGCGATCCACAGCCAGTCCATCGGCGCCACGGCGGCCAGGCCCGGCGCGGCGAGGGGCAGCAGGCAGACGGTCACCACCAGGTTCTGCCACAGCGCCGCCTGCACCGCCGGCAGGCGCCCGGAGCCGGCGCGGTTGGTCAGTGACAGCAGCGAGAACAGCAACCCCGACAGCAGCGCCCAGAGCAGCCCGCCAGTGGCATTGCTGGCCAGGTTGAACTCTGGTGTCACCAGAACCAGGCCGATGCTCACCAGCAGCACCAGGATCGCTTCGTTGCGACGGATGCGCTCACGGAACAGCAGGCTTTCGAGGATCACCGTGAAGGCCGGAAAGCTGGCGAAACCGAGGGTGGCGATCGCCACGCCACCGACCTTGACCGCGATGAAGAAGCTCACCCAATGCCCGGCCAGCAGCAGGCCGCCGAGCAACAGGCGGCGCAGGTCCTGGCCATGCAGCGGTTGCCAGGCCTGGCGTGCGAGGCTGGCGAACAGGCCCAGCGCCAGCACCGCGAACGCGGCACGGCCGAAGACGATGATCGAGGGGCTGGCGCTGGCGGCCAGCTTGCCGAAGACGCCGGTCAGGCCGAAGAACAGCGCGCCGATGTGCAAGGCGCCGAGGGCGGTGCGGTGGTTCATGGTGGTCCTTTGCATTCGCAGGTGCCTGTGCCGGCCTCTTCGCGGGTAAACCCGCTCCCACAGATTTCGCGTTGGCCTGTGGGAGCGGGTTTACCCGCGAAAAGGACGGAGCAGGCAGAGAAGATCTTGGCGGTCAGTGTAAGAGCCTGGTCTGTGGGTGTCTGTCGCCCACCTCGCGTCAGTTGTCGCCAGACTCGCGCCGCAACGCCAGCGGCGTACAACCGAATGCCCGCAGCACCGCGGCGCTGAAGGCGCTCTGCGAGCCATACCCCACGCGCGCGGCGATCTCGCCCACCGGCAGCAGGCTCTCGCGCAGCAACTGCCGCGCCATCAGCAGCCGCCGCTGGCGGATGTAATCCATGGGGGTCATGCCGGTCTCGCCGACGAACCGGGCGTGCAAGCGCGCGCTGGAGAGTCCGGCCAGTCGCGCCAGGTCGGCCACCTGCAAGGGGTAGGCGGCGCATTGTTCGATATGGGCGTCGAAGGCGGCATAGGGCAACCGCCTGCTGGCCTGCACCGGGGCGCCGGCCCTGGCATTGAGGCTGGCCAGCAGCAGCACGGCACCTTGCCGGGCGATCAGCGGGTCGTCCACGGGGCTTGCGGCCAGCCAGTCCACCAATTGCTGCTGGCGACTGTCCAGGGCCAGCGCACCGGGGTGATCGAGCAGGCGGCGGCTGTCGTCGGCATGCTCGCCAAGGTGTTCGGCGAGCCAGGGCTCGCCTGGAATGTCCAGCACCAGGCAACGGCTGCCACCGGGGCTGCCGCAGGCGTGGTGGGCGCCGGCTGGCACCACCATCAAGTCCTGGCGGTCGACTTGTCCGCCACGGCCATCGACCTCGAAATCCAGGCGCCCGCCGAGGCCGAACACCAGCTGTGGGTGATCGTGGCTGTGGGCGATCAGGTCATGGCGGTAGCGGCGCAGCGACAGCAATGGGCCGGTGGTCATGGTGAGTCCTCGCGGGGCAGGGCAGCAGTGTACACCCTGCGCCGCGCGCGACGCCGGTTCAGGATGGTCATCGGACTGCCACCAACCTGTCACCTGCGCCTGCCAGTCTCCAGCAAACAGCGCCGGAGCCTGCTCATGACCCAAGCCGAACCTCTTCGCCCTTCGCGCAAGCAGCGGGTGCGCACCTTGTGGATCTCCGATGTGCACCTGGGCACCCGCGACTGTCAGGCCGAGCACCTGTCGCACTTTCTCAAGGGCCACCAGGCGGACCGCATCTATCTGGTCGGCGACATCATCGATGGCTGGAAACTGCGCGGCGGCATCTACTGGCCGCAGGCGCACACCAATGTCATCCGCCGCCTGTTGACCATGAGCAAGCGCGGCACCGAGGTGATCTACGTCACCGGCAACCATGACGAGTTCCTGCGTCGATACTCGAAACTGATCCTCGGCAACATCCACTTGGTCGACGAGGCCGAGCACCTGACCGCGGATGGCCGGCGCCTGCTGGTGATCCACGGTGACCAGTTCGACGTGATCACCCGCTATCACCGCTGGCTGGCTTTCCTGGGCGATCGCGCCTACGAGTTCACCCTGGTGCTCAACCGTTGGCTCAACCATTGGCGTGCGCGCTATGGCTACGGTTACTGGTCGCTGTCGGCGTACCTGAAGCACAAGGTCAAGGGCGCGGTGAATTTCATCAGCGACTTCGAGGACGCGATTGCCCACGAATGCACCCGGCGCGGCTTCCAGGGCGTGGTATGCGGGCACATTCACCATGCCGAGATCCGTCAGGTGGGCGAGGTGGAGTACCTCAACTGTGGCGACTGGGTGGAGTCATGCACGGCGCTGATCGAGCACTGGGACGGGCGGATCGAGCTATACCGGTTTGCCGATGCCCAGGCGCGCGAAGCCGCGTCGCGGCTGGCGGAGCTGGGCGAGCCGGCCTAGGTCGGCTTGCGCGCCTCTTCAGGTCATGCGCAGTCCTTGTAGGAGCGGCCTTGTGTCGCGAACGGGCTGCGCAGCAGCCCCGACCAACTTGAGACATACCCAAGATCCTGGGGCTGCTGCGCAGCCCTTTCGCGACACAAGGCCGCTCCTACAGGTGACGGGGACCCAGAATCAGGCTGAGGCCTTCAAGGCCGCCTTGTATATCGATTGCCTGGGCTGGGCGAACACCCGCTCCATCATCGGCTCGAAGAACGACAGCGGCAGGCTCTGGTAATCCGGGTCGAATGCCGCGGCATCGTAGCGTGCGCAGAATTCGATGGTCCGCTGGTACTGCGGGTGGTCGCTGAATTGCTCGCGCAGGTGCCGGTCCATGCCCAGGTGGTGGAAGAAGTAGTAGCCCTGGAAGATCCCGTGCTTTTCGATCATCCACAGGTTCTCGGCGCTGACGAAGGGCTTGAGGATCGCCGCCGCGATATCCGGATGGTTGTAGCTGCCCAGGGTGTCGCCGATGTCGTGCAGCAGCGCACAGACCACGTATTCCTCGTCACGACCGTCACGGTAGGCGCGGGTGGCGGTCTGCAGGGAGTGGCTCAGGCGATCGATGGGAAAACCGCCGAAGTCGCCATCGAGCAGGCGCAGGTGCGCAACAATGCGCTGTGGCAGCTGGCGGGCATAGGCGCGGAAGTCGTCGGCGATGATCGCCCAGTCCTGGGCGGTGCCATCGCGCATGTGGCTGAAGTTCGCTTGCTTGTTCATCGCGTCGAGGCCACTCGTATCGGGAGTCTGCCGGCAGTGTTGGCCAGGGCCGTGGCTTTGGCAGTGGCCAGGCGAGACGCGAACCTGGCCTTGCGGGCCGATTCAGAGGCTGATGCGGCCCAGCAAGATGTCGCGGAACATCGCGAAGTCGCCGACCAGGCTGTACCAGGGGTGGGTGAAGGTGGCCGGGCGGTTCTTCTCGAAGAAAAAGTGCCCGACCCAGGCGAAACCATAGCCGGCCAGCGGAACGGCCAGCAGCAACGGCCACTTGCCGCTGCCGATGCTGTAGGCGAGCAGGGCGATCACCAGGCTGGTGCCGATGAAATGCAGGCGTCGGCACGTGGGGTTGCTGTGCTCGCCCAGATAGTAGGGATAGAACTCGGCAAAACTGCGGAACTGCACGGTGCTGGTCATGGCGAGGGTTTCCGAATCTGCGGGTCTTGCAACAGGATACACGGCGTGGAGCCTGAATCGAGTCTAGAGTCACGAGGGGCGGTGACCAGTGACAATAAGCGCCAATTGACTATCCTTTCGATTCACCGCAGGAGCGGTCAGCATAAGAAGCCTGTCATGAGTGAGAGAACCACGTCAGCCAGCTGGGCATCAGGGATCGTCAAGGCGCTCGAGCTGGAAGGGCTCGATTGCCAGGCCATGTTCAAGCAGCTGGGCCTCGATTTCGCCGCGCTGGACGATCCGGATGCGCGCTTTCCCCAGGATGCCATGACCCGGCTGTGGCAACTGGCGGTCGATCTGTCGGGCAATGAAGCCATCGGCCTGAACATGGCACGGGTGGTACGCCCGGCCTCGTTTCACGTGGTGGGGTACGCGCTGATGTCCAGCCGCACCCTGGCCGAAGGGTTCGAGCGCCTGGTGCGCTATCAGCGGATCATCGCCGAAAGCGCGGAGCTGAGCTTTCGCCGTGAGCCCGACGGCTACGCCCTGGTGTTGACCGTGCACGGTGATCACCTCCCTCCCACCCGGCATAGCGCCGAGGCCTCGCTGGCCTGCGCGCTGGCGCTGTGCACCTGGCTCAGCGGGCGGCCGATCCAGCCGCGACGTGTGTTGATCCAGGGGGGGCAGCCCAAGCATGTCGAGCCGTACCGGGTGGCCTTCCATGCCCCGTTGCAGTTCGGCGCGGCCCATGACGCGCTGGTGTTCGAGCGCGCCGACATGGAAGCGCCGTTGCCCACCGCCAACGAGGCGATGGCGGTGCTGCACGATCGTTTCGCCGGGGAATACCTGGCGCGCTTTTCGGAAAGCCGCGTGACCCATCGGGTGCGCCAGGTGCTGTGCCGCATCCTGCCGCAGGGCGAGCCCAAGCGCGAAACGGTGGCCCATGCCCTGCACCTGTCCCAGCGTACCTTGCAGCGGCGCCTGCAGGACGAGGGCACCAGCTTCCAGACCTTGCTCGACGATACCCGCCGCGAACTGGCCGAGCAGTACCTCGCCCAGCCTGGCACCACTTTGCTGGAAACCGCCTACCTGCTGGGCTTCGCCGACCCGAGCAACTTCTATCGGGCGTTCCGCCGCTGGTTCGACGCCACCCCGAGCGAGTACCGCGCGCGGTTGGCGGTCAGTGGCGCCAGAACGCCGGCATGCACAATACCAGCACCGTGATGATCTCCAGGCGGCCCAGCAGCATGCCACCCGCCAGGATCCACTTGGCGGCGTCCGGCAGGCTGGCGTAGTTGCCGGCCGGGCCGATCACCTCGCCGAGGCCCGGTCCCACGCCGGATACCGTGCCAGCTGCGCCGGTCAGCGCGGTCATCCAGTCCACGCCCAGCAGCGACAGCAGCAGGGCGATGAAGCAGATGGTGAAGGCGAAGAAGAACGAGAAGGTCAGGATCGAGCGCACGATCTCTTCGTCGAGGCGATGGCCGTTGTACTTCTGCTTGATCACCGCCCGAGGGTGGATCAGCTGGTTGAGGTTGGCCTTGAGCAGGATGTAGGCGACCTGGAAACGGAAGATCTTGATGCCGCCGGCCGTGGAGCCGGAGCAGCCGCCGACGAAGCCGAGGTAGAAGAACAGCATCAGCGAGAAGTTGCCCCACATGCTGTAGTCGCCCAGGGCGAAGCCGGTGGTGGTGACCACCGAGGTGACGTTCAGCGCCACGTGGCGCAGGGCGTCCAGCCAGTGCAGGTTGGTCGTGGCCCAGTACCAAGTGCCGAGCACCAGCCAGGTGCCCACCAGCATCAGGAGCAGGCCCTGCACCTGCTGGTCCTTGATCAGCGCCCTGCGGTGGCCGCGCAGGGTGGCCACGTACAGGGTGAAGGGCACGCTGCCCATGATCATCACCACCACCGCGACCCAATGCACCGCCGGAATGTCCCACTTGGCCAGCGACTGGTCGGAGGTGGAGAAACCACCGGTGGAGATCGCCGACATGGCATGGTTGATCGCGTCGAACGGGCTCATGCCGGCCCACCAGAAGGCCAGGCTGCCGAGCACGGTGATGCCGACGTACACCGCGACGATCGACTTGGCCACCATGTGCGAGCGCGGCATGACCTTCTCCGAGCGGTCGGAGGACTCGGTCTGGAACAGGCGCATGCCGCCGATGCGCAGCAGCGGCAGGATCGCCACCGCCATGCCGATGAAACCGATGCCGCCCAGCCAGTGCAGCATCGAGCGCCACATCAGGATGCCCGGCGACATGTTGTCCAGCCCGCTGAGCACGGTGGCGCCGGTGGCGGTGATGCCGGACATGCTTTCGAAGAAGGCATCGGTGTAGCTGATGTGCTGGGTGAGCAGGAAGGGCAGGGCGGCGAACACGCACACCACCAGCCAGCTGCTGACGGTCAGCAGGTACATGTCGCGAGGGCGCAGGTGCACATGTTCGGGGCGACCCGGCACCACCAGGCCGAGCCCGGCGATGAAGGTGATGAGGCTGGACCAGAGGAACGAGGGCATGTCGCCGGTGCGTTCGAAGACCACCAGGGTCGCCATGGGCACCACCATGCTCACCGCCAGGGTGATCAGGAAGATGCCGATGATGAAACCAATGATCCTTAAGGTCGGCAACGCCATGTGATCTGCTCTGACTCGCTACGGAAAGGGCGCCATTTTAAGGCGCAAGTTGCAAGCTGCAAGCGTCAAGCACCAATGAGGCTTGCGAAGGCTGTTTTTCTTGTGGCTTGCAGCTTGATGCTTGCAGCTTGAGAATGGCCGCACTTTCAATCTGCCAGGAGGGTAGCCGATGGAGGCTCTCGATGCATTGCTCAACCGTGTTTCCGTGCCACGCCTGACTGAACCTGCGCCCAATGCCGCCCAGCGCGAGGCGCTGTTCCAGGCCGCGTTGCGGGCGCCGGATCATGGCCAACTGCGTCCCTGGCGCTTCCTGACCATCGAGGGGCAGGGCCGCGAGAAGCTCGGCGAGTTGTTCGCCGAAGCGGTGCAGGCCAAGGGCGATGCAACCCAGGCCGCGCTCGACAAGGCCCGGGCGATGCCGCTGCGGGCGCCGCTGCTGATCGTGGTGGTCGCCAAGCTGCAGGACCATTTCAAAGTACCGAAGATCGAGCAGCAACTGGCCGCCGGCTGCGCCGCTCATGGCATCCTGATCGCCGCCCATGCTCAGGGTATCGGCGCGGTGTGGCGCACCGGCGACATGGCGTTCGATGCCCATGTGCGCAAGGGGTTGGGGCTGCAGGCGAATGAAGAAGTGATCGGTTACCTGTATGTCGGCACGCCTGTCGGCGAGCCGCGCACGGCGCCGGTCCTGGAGACCGCCCAGTACGTCAGCGCCTGGGGTGAGTGATGTGAGGCGGGGCCGCTCTGCGGCCCATCGCGGGTAAACCCGCTCCCACAGGATTTATGGGAGCGGGTTTACTCGCGATGGGCTGCAAGGCAGCCCCGAGAAACATCAGGCAGTACTCACATTGCAAGGCAGCTCCAGCGTCGCGATGAACCCACCCTGCGAATGATTGCCCAGCACCAGGCTGCCGCCATGGCGCTCCGCCGCCTTGCGTGCGATCGCCAGCCCCAGTCCATGCCCCGGCGTCTCCTGTCCCGGTGCCCGGAAGAACGGTTCGCCCAGCTGCGCCAGATGTTCTGCCGCCACCCCAGGCCCATGGTCGCGTACGCTCAGCACGATGCGATCCTGCTCGCGGCGGGCATGCACCTCGATCGGCTGTCCTGCCGGATTGAAGCGCAAGGCATTGCGCAACAGATTGTCCAGCGCCCGCTCGATCAAGGTCGGCCAGCCCTGCAAGGTCAGCCCGGGTTGCATCTCCAACCGTACCTCCTGCTCGGGCGCGGCCAGCTGGGCGTCCTTGCGCACGCCGCCAAGCAAGGCATTGAGGTCCACGGATTCGGCATGGGCCTGTTCGGCATCCACTCGGGCCAGTACCAGGATCTCGCTGATCAGGTCCTCCAGGCGGTCGCACTCGCGGGTCAGGCGCGGCCACAATGCCTGGCGCTGCTCCGGTTCGGCGCGCTCGGCCAGGGCCAGGGCGATGCGCAGGCGCGCCAACGGTGATCGCAGTTCGTGGGAGACATCGCGCAGCAGCTGGCGTTGGCTGCCGATCAGGCTTTGCAGGCGCGCGCCCATCTTGTTGAAGTCGTTGGCCAGCACGCCGAACTCGTCGCGACGCACGGCCAGGCGCGCCAGGCTGTTCTGCTGGTAGCTGGTCTGCCCCAGGTCGTGCACGGCACCGCGCAGGCGGCTGAGCGGGCGGGTGATCGACAGGGTGACCAGCAGGCTGAACAGTGTCAGCACCACCAGGGCTATGCCCAAGGCGCTGAGCGGCCAGATCAGGCTCTCGCGATGCCAGGCTGCCAGCTCCGGGTGTGGAATGCGGTAGATCAGCAGGTAGGTTTCGCCGCTGCCGGGGCTGGTGTATTCCTCGGTCAGGCGGCGCCAGGGCAGGCGGCGTTCGTCGTTGTGCTGGCGTGCCTCGAAGGCGGCGGCGCGGCGCGGGAAGGTGCCGGGCACCACCGCGTCGCCGCTGTCGTCCAGCACCTGCACGTCGATCTTGTAGCGCTGCTTGCGTCTTTCGAGGAAGCGCTGCGACGACTCCAGGCCTTCCTGCTCGTAGTGTTGGGCCCAGTGGCTGGCCAGGTTGCTCAGGCCCGGGTGGCGGCTGAGGATCCAGGTGTCCTGGTTGAGCATGTGCCCAAGCAGGATCGACAGCCCGGCGACCAGGGCGATGGCCAGCCAGAAACTGGCCAGGATGCGCCAGAACAGTGAACGCAAGAAGCACCTCCAGGAAATGGCCAAGGCCCGGCCCGCTTTGGGGCGGGCCGGGCATCGGCAGACAGCTTACTGGGCCTTGCCGGCTTTTTCAGCCTTCCAGGCCTGGAACTCCTTCCATTCGGCCTTGCGCGCGGCGCGCTCTTTCTGCAGGTCGTCGAACTTCTTCTGCTGCTCTGGCTTGAGCAGTGCGCGGATCTGACCTTCGGTCTTGTCGTGGCTGGCCTTGAGCTCGTCCTTCAGGGCTTTCTGCTCGGCGGCCGGCAACTTGTCGATGTAACGCTCGGTGATATCGCGGCGTTGCTTCATCTGTTCGCCCATCAGCTTGCCGATCTGCTGGCGTTGGTCGCGGCTCAGGTCCAGCTGGGCGAAAGGCGCGTCACCGCGGTGATGCGGGCCGTCGTGGCGCGGGCCACCTTCGGGCATGGCCATGGCCACGGTCGGCAGGGCGGCGGCGAACATCAGGGCGATAAGGGTCTTGCGCATGGTGTCTCTCCTTTCAGGGGCCGGTGGTTACCGGATGAGCCCAGTCTAGGGAGATCAAGGTCAAGGGCGGTCAGGCGAGGGTAAAGACAGCGTAAAGTTGGCGGTAGCCGCCGTGCGGATCCTGTAGGAGCGGCCTTGTGTCGCGATGGGCTGCACAGCAGCCCCGGCAATTTTGCATACCGTCGTGATTCTGGGGCCGCTTCGCGCCCCATCGCGACACAAGGCCGCTCCTACAGAGATCGTGTTGTCTGTCAGAGGCTGTAGTAGTAGCCGCGGCTGCGCAGGGCGACGATGCGTGGGCGGCCATCCGGGTGCGGGCCGATCTTCTTGCGCAGGTTGCTGACGTGCATGTCCAGGCTGCGGTCGTAGAGCGTGAGCTTGCGGCCCAGGCCGATCTGCGCCAGCTCCTGCTTGTCCAGCGGTTCGCCGGGCTGGCGCAGCAGGGCTTCGAGGATGCGGCTTTCCGAAAGGGTAAGGGTCATTTCGCGCTCGTCGATGCTGACCACGCCGCGTACCGGGCTGAACGTCAGGTCACCGATCTCGACCTGGCCGCTGGGCGAGCTGGGGTGGCTGCGGCGCAACACGGCGCGCAGCCGGGCGGTGAGCTCACGGGGATCGCAAGGCTTGGCCAGGTAGTCGTCGGCGCCCAGCTCCAGGCCCAGGATACGGTCCAGCGGCTCGCCCCGGGCCGACAGCATCAGCACCGGCAGTTCGGCGTGTTCGCTGCGCAGCTGCTTGAGCAGTTCCAGGCCGCTGCCGTCGGGCAGCATGACGTCCAGCACCACTGCCGCCGGGGCATGGCTGGCCAAGGCCTGTCGCGCGCTCTGGCCATCGTGGCAGGCGCGTACCGCGAACCCTTCCTGGGTCAGCCAGCTGCCGAGCAGCTCGCACAGTTCCTGGTCATCATCAATCAGTAACAGCTCGCTCATGTCTCACTCAATTCAACCATTGACGGCGTCTTCTGTGTCCGCCGCTGGCTAAGATACCGCAGACTGCCGACAACAGTGCAACGACCGAGCCGATCAGGAACCACTGCTGCTGCTCGGTGAGCAGGCGTTGCGGGGTGTTGGTGCCGGCCTGAAGCTCCTTGATCGCCATCTTCAGGCGTTGGTTGTCCTGACGCAGGCGGGTCAGCTGGGCGCTTTCACGCTCGCTGTCCTGGTGTTGCAACTGTTGGGTCAGTTGGCTGCGTTGCTGCTCGCTTTCTTCCAGGCGCTGCTGCAGCTCGGTGATCCGCGCCCCGGCTTCCAGCGACAGCGGCTGCTCGGCCGCGGCGAAAGGGGAGAGCAGCAACAGGCAAAGCAGCAGGGACATCGGACCTTGACGCATTGGAACTCCTGATTGATATCGGTTCAGGAGGTTGTCGGCCGGTTGTCGGAATAAATGAGTGGTCAAGAACCGAGTCGCCCCCTTCGCGGGCAAGCCCGCTCCCACAGATTCGGCGCAACGCTGTGGGAGCGGGCTTGCCCGCGAAGGGGGCGATTCGAGCTTGAACTATGGCAGGACTTGCTTGAACGGCTTGACCACGACCTTGTCGTAGACGCCCGCGGCGATGTACGGGTCGGCGTCGGCCCAGGCCTGGGCGGCGGCCAGCGAGTCGAATTCGGCGACGATCAGGCTGCCACTGAAGCCGGCCGCACCGGGGTCGTTGCTGTCGATGGCCGGATGCGGACCGGCCAGGACCACGCGGCCCTCGGCCTTGAGCTGCTGCAGACGCTCGATGTGGGCAGGTCGGGCTGCCAGGCGTTTTTCCAGGGAGTTGGCGACGTCGCTGGCGATGATGGCGTAGAGCATGTCAGTCCTTGGGCTTGGAGGGAGAGGGGTCGGTATCGTGCAGGTGGCGCGAAAGATAGACACCTTGGGCCACCAGGAAGATCACGGTCATGCCGAGGCTGCCGAATACCTTGAAGTCGACCCAGATGTCCTGGAAGGTGAACGCGACGAACAGGTTGGCGGCGCCGCAGACCAGGAAGAAGGCGATCCACGCCAGGTTCAGGCGGGTCCAGATCGCTTCGGGAAGTGTCAGGGCGTGGCCCATGATGCGCTTGATCAGCACGCGGTCGCCGATGAAGTGGCTGCCGGCGAAGGCCAGGGCGAACAGCCAGTTGACCACCGGCGCCTTCCACTTGAGGAAGGTCTCGCTGTGGAACGCCAGGGTCAGGCCGCCGAACACCAGGCAGGCGACCAAGGTCAGCAACTGGCCTTTCTCCAGCTTGCGATGGCGCAGGAACAGCGCGCCGTAGACCACCACGGAGCTGACGATCAGCATGGCGGTGGCGCTGTAGATCCCGCCGAACTCGAAGCCGTGGCCGGCGAATTCGACCGGGCGTGGGTCCAGTTTGTAGACGATGAAGAACAGCAGCAGCGGGATGAAATCGATGAATTGTTTCACAGTGGCAGCCAGAAGCGGGATGTGACGGCATAATAACAAACATCGATTCCGGCGAAAGCGCTCCTCCATGAATGTTGATCTGCACTGTCACAGCACGGCCTCCGACGGCGCCCTGTCGCCCACGGCTCTGGTCGCCCGGGCCCATGAGCACGGGGTGCGAACCTTGGCGCTCACCGACCACGACACCCTCGAAGGCCTGCCCGAGGCGCGCCAGGCCTGCCGGGACAACGGCATGCACTGGGTCAGTGGGGTGGAGCTTTCCTGTACCTGGGGCGGCGCCACCATTCATGTGCTGGGCTACGATTTTGCGCTGGATGCGCCGCCGTTGCTCGAAGCCATCGAAAACCTGCACCGTGGCCGCTGGCTGCGCGCCGAGGAGATCGACCGCAAGCTGGCGGCCAAGGGCATGCCCGGCGCGTTGTCGGGTGCGCGGGCGGTCCAGCAAGAGTTGGGCGACAGCGGCAATGCTCCGGCTCGCCCGCATTTCGCTGAATTTCTGGTGCGCGCAGGCTTCGTCAAGGATCGCGGCGAAGCCTTTCGCAAGTGGCTGGGGGCCGGCAAGTTGGGGGACGTCAAGCTGCACTGGCCGACGCTGGAGGAAACCGTCGCCACCCTGCGCCAGTCCAATGCCTGGGTGAGCCTGGCGCATCCGATGCACTACGATCTGACCCGCAGCAAGCGCAGACGGCTGATTGCCGACTATATTCAGGCTGGAGGGCAGGCACTGGAAGTGGTGAATGGAATGATGCCGCCCGAACAGGTGGGGACGATGTCCATCCTCACCCGTGAATTCGGCCTGCTGGCAAGTGCCGGCAGCGATTTCCACGGCCCCGGCACCTGGGGCGAGATCGGTGCCTACCGGCCATTGCCCGAGGACCTGCCACCCCTGTGGCGCCGATTCCGACATGAACAGCCTATGGCGGTATGAACAGGACGACTACGTGAGCCAATTTTTCCAGATTCATCCGGAGAACCCGCAGCCGCGCCTGATTCGCCAGGCGGTCGAGATCATCCGCAAGGGCGGGGTGGTGGTCTATCCGACGGACTCGGCCTATGCCCTGGGTTGCCAGATCGGTGACAAGGCTGCCATCGAGCGAGTTCGGCGCCTGCGTGGCCTGGACAAGTCCCACAACTTCACCCTGATGTGCTGCGACATGTCCCAGCTGGGGGTCTACGCCAAGGTCGACACGGGCACCTTCCGTCTGCTCAAGGCCCATATCCCCGGCCCCTATACCTTCATTCTCAACGGCACCCGCGAAGTACCGCGCCTGCTGCTGCACGAGAAGCGTCGCACCATCGGCCTGCGCGTGCCCGACCATGCGATCACCCTGGCGCTGCTGGCCGAGCTGGGCGAGCCACTGATGAGCGTCAGCCTGATCCTGCCGGGAGACGCCGAGCCGATGACCGATCCCTACGAAATCCGCGAGCGCCTGGAGCATCATGTCGACCTGATCATCGACGGCGGTTTCGGTGACCTGAAGGCATCCACCATCATCGATCTGTCTGGTGACGAGCCCGAGTTGATCCGTGAGGGGTGCGGCGATCCCAGCCCATTCCTGGTCAACGCGTGAGCCAGGTGGACGCGCCCGAGGCGCCGGCCAGCGAGGCCGAGACGCCTTTCCAGTTGCAACTGGCCCTGGTCTATGGCGAGGCTCTCACCGAAATGCCGGTGGACCTGTACATTCCACCGGATGCCCTTGAGGTCTTCCTGGAAGCTTTCGAAGGCCCGCTGGACCTGTTGCTGTACCTGATCCGCAAGCAGAACGTCGACATCCTCGATATTCCGGTGGCGGAAATCACCCGTCAGTACATGAGCTATGTCGAGCTGATGAAGAGCGTGCGCCTGGAACTGGCCGCCGAGTATCTGGTGATGGCCGCCATGCTCGCCGAGATCAAGTCGCGCATGCTGCTGCCACGCTCCAGCGAGGTGGAAGAAGAGGAGGGCGACCCGCGCGCCGAGCTGATCCGTCGCCTGCAGGAATATGAACGCTTCAAGGCTGCCGCCGAGGGCATCGACGAGTTGCCACGGGTCGGCCGCGAGGTGGTGGTGCCACGCCTGGAGGCCCCTCAGGCCAAGGTGCGCAAGCTGCTGCCGGAGGTCGCCCTGGAAGAGATCCTGCTGTCCATGGCCGAGGTCATGCGCCGCAACGACCTGTTCGAAAGTCACCAGATCACCCGCGAAACGCTGTCCACCCGCGAGCGCATGAGCGAAGTGCTCGAACGCCTCAAGGGCGGCGCTTTCGTGCCGTTCGTCGAGCTGTTCACCCGCGAGGAGGGCAAGCTTGGGGTGGTGGTCACCTTCATGGCGATTCTTGAACTGGTGAAGGAATCGCTGATCGAACTGGTGCAAAATGAGCCTTTCGCCCCGATCCACGTCCGTGCCCGGGCAGAGTGACCTGACGACTACCGATGAACCTGAACGAACCCCGCGAACTGGCGTCGCTGATCGAGGCCTTCCTGCTCGCCTCGGGCAAGCCGCAATCCCTCGAGCGCCTGTACGAGCTTTTCGAGGAGGCCGAGCGCCCGGCCCCCGCCGTTTTCAAGAAGGCCCTGGAGGTACTGGGCAAGTCCTGTAGCGGCCGTGCCTTCGAGCTCAAGGAAGTGGCCAGCGGCTATCGCCTGCAAATCCGTGAAGACTACGCGCCCTGGGTCGGCCGCCTGTGGGAGGAACGCCCGCAGCGCTATTCCCGCGCGCTGCTGGAAACCATGGCGCTGATCGCCTACCGCCAGCCCATCACCCGTGGCGAGATCGAGGATGTGCGCGGCGTGGCGGTCAACAGCAACATCATCAAGACCCTGATGGAGCGCGAGTGGATTCGCATCGTCGGCTACCGCGAGGTGCCTGGCCGGCCGGCGATGTTCGCCACCACCAAGGCGTTTCTCGATCATTTCAATCTCAAGAGCCTCGACGAGCTGCCTGCGCTGGCCGAACTACGCGAGTTGGAGCCTGAGCCGGTGCTCGACCCGGACGAAGCGCCGGTGCCGGCGCACTTGCAGGCGCTGGCCGATGCCAGCCTGGGCGAGGAGGGTGAAGAAGTGGAGCCCAGGGAGGAGACCAGCTTCCGATCGCTGCTGGTGGAGCTCGATGCCATGGAAGACGGGCTCAAGACCGATTTCGATGATTTGCGCGAAGAAGAGCCTGAGGCGTCGGAGCAGGAACAGTACAAGTTACAGCCCTGATTCTTGTGCTGGCAGCATCGGCCCCTTCGCGGGTAAACCCGCTCCCACAGACGGTGATGTCCCTGTGGGAGCGGGTTCACCCGCGAAGAGGCCGGCACAGGCCTAGCCTGACCGTCAGGCAGAAAGCCTTCTAGTGCCTGCAAAAACCTTCTACCCTCCAGTGCGTTCCCCCGCCGAACCGCGTATGATGCGCGCCCGCTTTCACTACTACACCGGGAGGTGCCCAGATGAGTGACAAAGACCTGCAAGACCAACAACCCACCCCGCCATCCGGCGAAAAGCTGCAGAAAGTGCTGGCCCGCATCGGCGTCGGCTCGCGTCGTGACGTCGAGGCCTGGATCAGCCAGGGCCGCATCAAGGTCAACGGCGTCGAGGCCACCCTGGGCCTGCGCGTCGACCTGCACGACGCCATCACCGTCGACGGCAAGCTGATCAAGCGCGTCGAGGCCAGCGAGGCCACGCGCCGCGTGATCATGTACAACAAGCCCGATGGCGAAATCTGCACCCGCGACGACCCTGAAGGCCGCCCGACCGTGTTCGACCGCCTGCCACGTCCGAAAGAAGGCCGCTGGATCAACATCGGCCGCCTGGACATCAACACCACCGGTTTGCTGCTGTTCACCACCGATGGTGAACTGGCCAACCGCCTGATGCACCCGTCCTACGAGATGGACCGCGAATATGCGGTGCGTGTGCGCGGTGAGGTCGACGACGACATGATCGACCGACTCAAGGCTGGGGTGATGCTCGAGGACGGCCCGGCCAAGTTCACCGATATCCAGAAAGCACCCGGTGGTGAAGGTTTCAACCACTGGTACCACTGCGTGGTGATGGAAGGCCGCAACCGTGAGGTGCGTCGCCTGTGGGAGTCCCAGGGCATGGTGGTCAGCCGTCTGAAGCGCGTGCGTTTCGGCCCGGTGTTCCTCAATTCCGACCTGCCGATGGGCCGCTGGCGTGAAATGAGTCAGGGCGAGATCGACATCCTGGCGGCGGAAGTCGGCTTGCAGCCGGTGGCGCTGCCGGAAATGAAGCTCAAGGCCAAGGACAAGCTCGAGCGTCTGCAGCGCAAGTCCACCCGTCCGCTGGGGCGTGGTGAGCGTGTACGCACCCTGCGTCCCGCCCAGGAGGGTCAGGGCGAGCGCCCGGCACGCCCGGCGCGTGAAGAGTCGGCGCCGCGCAAGAGTGGCCGTGGCAGTACCGTGGCCGAGCGCCCGAGCGAGATGCGCAAGCGTCCGGCCCGTCCCGACGGCGACAAGCCGGCAGGCCGTGGTCGCGGCAAGCCTCGTGGTTGATCCGACCTGCCAGTGAAAAGCCAGCCTTCGGGCTGGCTTTTTTGTGCCCGTCGAGCGTCTGCGGCTTAGCGCAATCCCTGTGGGGGCGGGCTTGCCCGCGATAGGCCGCAGAGCGGCCCCAAGTGCTTGAGCGCATAGATATTTTTCGACTTGTGGAAAGTTTTTAGACCGGCTTGTAAAGAAATTTATACGGTTTTGGCCTGTTTTTTCGATTTCCCCAATGTCTGTAACATTAACTTTCCATAACCCTTGCGCCAGAGCCGCTCCGCCCGGATCTCCCCCCTTCCCAAACCCCCGCCCAGCCGCTGAGATAGCGCCATTGCGTGTACAAAGCCAGGCAGGATCGCCAGGCACCAAGAACAACAACATGGAGGCGCCATGCACGCCGATCACTCCGCCTTTTCAGGCTTTCTCCCCGGGACCGCTGCGTTTTTTCCACAGGAAACGATGCAACGCGTTGACGCCTGCGCGTTTGCAGGGGTATACAATGCGCCGCGTTTTACCTGTGACTCCTTTGCGTACCGCGCACTCTTGCTGACACCCGGTTGATTCGCCTGGGCCTCACGCCCAATGCGCACGACCCGTCCAAGAACCCAAGGTAACCACCTTGCCCATTCCGCTGCGCCACGAGCGCGGTGGGTCCGATTCCGTCACAGATAAAAACAAGCAGGTGACTTCGTTCATGAGTGGACATAATTCACAGTCCGGCGAACTCAAGCGTGGCTTGAAGAACCGCCATATCCAGCTGATCGCCCTCGGTGGCGCGATCGGTACCGGATTGTTCCTTGGCTCGGCTGGCGTGATGAAATCCGCTGGTCCGTCGATGATCCTCGGCTACGCCATCTGCGGCTTCATCGCCTTCATGATCATGCGCCAGCTCGGTGAGATGATCGTCGAGGAGCCGGTGGCCGGCTCCTTCAGCCATTTCGCGCACAAGTACTGGGGCGGTTTCGCCGGCTTCCTGTCGGGCTGGAACTGCTGGGTGCTGTACATCCTGGTCGGCATGTCGGAGCTGTCGGCGGTGGGCAAGTATGTCCATTACTGGTGGCCGGAAATCCCGACCTGGGTAACGGCGGCAGCGTTCTTTCTGCTGATCAACGCCATCAACCTGATGAACGTGAAGTTCTTCGGCGAGGCCGAGTTCTGGTTCGCGATCATCAAGGTCGCCGCCATCGTCGGCATGATCGGCCTGGGCGCCTACCTGCTGACCAGCGGCAATGGCGGTCCCGACGCGTCGGTGACCAACCTGTGGGCCCATGGTGGTTTCTTCCCGCACGGCGTCAGCGGCCTGGTGATGGCCCTGGCCTTCATCATGTTCTCCTTCGGCGGCCTGGAAATGCTCGGTTTCACCGCGGCCGAGGCCGACAAGCCGAGGACCGTGATCCCCAAGGCGATCAACCAGGTCATCTACCGTATCCTGATCTTCTATGTAGGCGCCCTGGTGGTGCTGCTGTCGCTGACCCCGTGGGACAGCCTGGTGGCCAGCATCGACGCTTCCGGTGGCAGCTATGGCAGCAGCCCGTTCGTCCAGGTCTTCTCGCTGCTGGGCAGCGATGTCGCAGCGCACCTGCTGAACTTCGTGGTCCTGACCGCCGCGCTGTCGGTGTACAACAGCGGCACCTACTGCAACGCCCGCATGCTCCTGGGCATGGCCGAGCAGGGTGATGCTCCTGCGGCGCTGGCCAAGGTCGACCGTCGCGGCGTGCCAGTGCGTTCGATCCTGGTGTCGGCGGCCGTGACGCTGATCGCGGTGCTGCTCAACTACCTGATGCCGCAGAACGCCCTGGAGCTGCTGATGTCGCTGGTGGTCGCGACCCTGGTGATCAACTGGGCGATGATCAGCTACTCGCACCTGAAGTTCCGCCAGCACCTTGACCGCACCGGCCAGAAGCCGCTGTTCAAGGCGCTGTGGTACCCGTACGGCAACTACCTGGTACTGGCGTTCGTGGTGCTGATTCTGGGCATCATGCTGCAGATTCCTGGCATCCAAGTGTCGGTGTACGCGATGCCGGTGTGGCTGGTGGTGATGTATGTGTTCTACGTGCTCAAGAGCAAGCGTGGGGCGCAGGCCAACGGTACTGCGGGTAGCGTGGCCAAGTAAGCGCCGAGGCGCTTCGAGAAAACCCGATGCCAGGTGACTGGCATCGGGTTTTTTGTTGCCTGTGCCCCCGCTCCCACAGAGAGCGCAGTACCTGTGGGAGCGGGTTTACCCGCGAAGAGGCCAGTTCTGGCAACCAGTCACTCAGATCTGTTCCAGCAACCAGCCACGAAACGCTCGCAGCGAAGGCAATGCCTCATTCCTCGGCGGATAGATCAGGTAATAGCTGCGCTGGCTGGCAAACGGCGGGCCCGGGCTGAACAGCTCGCCGCTGGCCAGCTCCTCCTCCACCAGAATGCGCGGCACCAGCCCGATGCCGATGCCTGCGCGCACCGCCTGGATCAGGTGCGAGGTCAGCTCGAAACTCGGCCCCAGGCGCATCGAGCGATGGGGCAGGGCCTGGTGGGAGAACCACTCCCCCCAGGCATGGGGGTTGTTGGCGACGTTGAGCAGCACCTCTTCGCTGATCCGCGCCGGGCTCCAGTCCTGGCCGTCGCGAGCGCTGTCCGGCGGCAGGATCACCACCAGCTCCTCGGCGTGCAGGCGATGGCAGACCAGGCCGGGCAGGTCGTGGGTGGCGACGCCGATGGCCGCGTCGATCTCGCTGGTGTCGAAGTTGATCGCTTCGATACGGGAATGAATGTGCACCAGCATGCCGGGGTGCGCGCTGTAGAACGCATGCAGGCGCGGCAGCAGCCATTTCGAGCCGAAGGTCGGCAGCGTCGCCAGGCGCAGGGTGCCGACGCCGGACTGATAGGCAAGGGCCTGCAAGGTAGCGCTGCGGATGCGTCCGAGGGCCTCGCTGAGCTCGCGCTGGTACAGGCGGCCGACATCGGTCAGTTGCACCTGGCGCCCTTCGCGGCGGAACAGGGTGAGCCCCAGTTGCTGCTCCAGCGCCTGCACCTGCCGGCTCACCGCGCTCTGCGTCAGCGACAGCTCGGCGGCGGCGCGGGTGTAGCTTTCATGCCGCGCGGCCGCCTCGAAGGCCAGCAGCAGCGACATGGACGGTGTGAGGTGGCGGTAATTCATTCATAAAGCTCATCGATAGCGGCAGGAATATCCGTTTGCCCCTGGCGCGAAACTACAGGAACATGGGCGCACTCGTCATGCGGTATAAATCATTCATACCGTAGTCGCAGGAAACACAACATCTCGTGGGAGCGGGCTTGCCCCGCGATGACGTCATCGCGGGGCAAGCCCGCTCCCACGAGATGTTGTAATGCCTGGAACCCGTGAATTAGCCAATATCGAATAGAGGCCATCCTTCGATGATCGCCCAGCTGCCGCCCCGTGCGCCTGCCGCCCACTACCCTGAATTCCTCGAAGCCCTGAAGAACAGCGGCTTTCGTGGCCAGATCAGCGCCGATTACGGCACCCGCACCGTGCTGGCCACCGACAACTCCATCTACCAACGCCTGCCCCAGGCGGCGGTGTTCCCGCAGGATGCCGACGATGTGGCGCGGATCGCCACGCTCATGGCCGAGCCACGCTTTCGCGACATCAAGCTGACCCCGCGTGGCGGTGGCACCGGCACCAACGGCCAGTCGCTGACCGACGGCATCGTCGTCGATCTGTCGCGGCACATGAACGGCATTCTCGAAATCAACGTCGAGCAACGCTGGGTGCGGGTCCAGGCAGGCGTGGTCAAAGACCAGCTCAATGCTGCGTTGAAACCCCACGGGCTGTTCTTCGCGCCGGAGCTGTCCACCTCCAATCGCGCCACCGTCGGCGGCATGATCAACACCGACGCCAGCGGCCAGGGCAGCTGCACCTACGGCAAGACCCGCGACCATGTGCTGGAGCTGCACAGCGTGCTGCTGGGCGGCGAGCGCCTGCACAGCCTGCCGATCGACGATGCCACGCTGGAGCAGGTCTGCGCCGCGCCCGGCCGGGTCGGCGAGGTATACCGCATGGCCCGCGAGATCCAGCAAACCCAGGCCGAGCTGATCGAAAGCACTTTCCCCAAGCTCAACCGCTGCCTGACCGGCTACGACCTGGCGCACCTGCGTGACGAGCAGGGCCGCTTCAACCTCAACAGCGTGCTGTGCGGCGCCGAAGGCTCGCTGGGCTATGTGGTCGAGGCCAAGCTCAACGTGCTGCCGATCCCGAAGTACGCGGTGCTGGTCAATGTGCGTTACACCAGCTTCATGGACGCCCTGCGCGACGCCAATGCGCTGATGGCGCACAGGCCGCTGTCGATCGAGACCGTCGACTCCAAGGTGCTGATGCTGGCGATGAAAGACATCGTCTGGCACAGCGTTGCCGAATACTTCCCCGCCGACCCTGAGCGGCCGACCCTGGGTATCAACCTGGTGGAGTTCTGCGGCGACGAGCCGGCCGAGGTCAACGCCCGGGTACAGGCCTTCGTCGAGCACCTGCAGGCCGACGCCAGCGTCGAGCGCCTGGGTCACACCCTGGCCGAAGGTTCCGAGGCCGTGACCCGTGTATACGTGATGCGCAAGCGCTCGGTGGGCCTGCTGGGCAACGTCGAAGGTGAAGTGCGCCCGCAGCCATTCGTCGAGGACACTGCGGTGCCGCCGGAGCAACTGGCGGACTACATCGCCGACTTCCGTGCGCTGCTCGATGGCTACGGCCTGGCCTACGGCATGTTCGGTCATGTCGATGCCGGCGTGCTGCATGTGCGCCCGGCGCTGGACATGAAAGACCCGGCCCAGGCCGCGCTGGTCAAGCCGATCTCCGATGCGGTGGCGGCGTTGACCAAAAGCTATGGCGGCCTGCTGTGGGGTGAGCAT
This sequence comes from Pseudomonas sp. microsymbiont 2, assembly GCF_054788395.1. Lineage (NCBI taxonomy): Bacteria > Pseudomonadati > Pseudomonadota > Gammaproteobacteria > Pseudomonadales > Pseudomonadaceae > Pseudomonas > Pseudomonas sp. microsymbiont 2. The sequence continues at coordinate 4,207,190 of NZ_CM139112.1, read as the reverse complement.
GGCAAGGGCCTGCGCTCGGAATACGTGCCGGAGTACTTCGGCGAGCTGTACCCGGCGTTGCAGCGGCTCAAGGGCGCGTTCGATCCGCACAACCAGCTCAATCCCGGCAAGATCTGTACCCCGCCTGGCAGCGCCGAAGGCTTGACCCCGGTCGATGGCGTGACCCTGCGCGGTGATCTGGACCGTGCCATCGACGAGCGCGTGTGGCAGGACTTCGGCAGCGCCGTGTACTGCAACGGCAACGGCGCTTGCTACAACTACGACCCTAACGACGCCATGTGCCCGTCATGGAAGGCCACCCGCGAACGCCAGCATTCGCCCAAGGGGCGCGCCTCGCTGATCCGCGAATGGCTGCGCCTGCAGGGCGAGGCGAATATCGATGTGCTCGCCGCCGCCCAACGCAAGGCGTCCTGGTTCAAGGGGCTGCCGGCTCGCCTGCGCAACAGCCGTGCGCGCCAGCAGGGGCAGGAGGACTTCTCCCATGAGGTGTACGACGCCATGGCCGGCTGTCTGGCGTGCAAGTCCTGCGCCGGGCAGTGCCCGATCAAGGTCAACGTGCCGGACTTCCGCTCGCGTTTCCTCGAGCTGTATCACGGCCGCTACCAGCGCCCGTTGCGCGACTACCTGATCGGGTCGCTGGAGTTCACCATCCCGTACCTGGCGCATGCGCCGGGCCTGTACAACGCGGTGATGGGCTCGAAGTGGGTGAGCAGGCTGCTGGCGGACAAGGTCGGCATGGTCGACAGCCCGCTGATCAGCCGCTTCAACTTCCAGTCCACCCTGACCCGTTGCCGGGTTCAAGTGGCGAGCGTGCCGGCCCTGCGCGAGCTCACCCCAGCCCAGCGCGAGCGCAGCATCGTGCTGGTGCAGGATGCCTTCACCCGCTATTTCGAGACGCCGCTGTTGGCCTCGTTCATCGAATTGGCCCATCGTCTGGGGCACAGGGTGTTCCTTGCGCCATACAGCGCCAACGGCAAGCCGCTGCATGTGCAGGGGTTCCTCGGTGCCTTCGCCAAGGCGGCGATCCGCAACGCCACCCAGCTCAAGGCCCTGGCCGACTGCGGCGTGCCGCTGGTAGGGCTGGACCCGGCGATGACCTTGGTCTACCGCCAGGAGTACCAGAAGGTCGATGGCGTGGAGTGCCCGTCGGTGCTGCTGCCCCAGGAATGGCTGATGGACGTGCTGCCCGAGCAGGCGCCGGCCAAGGCCGACAGCTTCCGCCTGATGGCTCACTGCACCGAGAAGACCAATGTGCCGGCCAGTACCAAGCAGTGGGAGCAGGTGTTCGCCCGCCTGGGGCTGAAGCTGGTCACCGAGGCCACTGGCTGCTGCGGCATGTCCGGTACCTATGGGCACGAGGCGCGCAACCAGGAAACTTCGAAGACCATCTTCGAGCAGTCCTGGGCGACCAAGCTGGACAAGCAAGGAGAGGCGCTGGCCACTGGGTATTCGTGCCGTAGCCAGGTCAAGCGCATGACCGAACGGCAACTGCGCCATCCGCTGGAGGTGGTGCTGCAGTACGCGCAGCGCTGAGGCGCATCATTCGGTGCAGGCCTCTTCGCGGGTAAACCCGCGAAGAAGCCTGTGGCGAGTTTCAGGTTTTCAGAGGTTTTGCCGCAAGCGCCGCGCCTGGCGATGCAGATACAGGCTCAACACCAGCCCGCAAGCCGCCGCCGCTGCGGCGAACAGAAACATCGAGGCAAACCCGAACCCCGCCGCCACCGCGCCCACCAGCGGCCCGGTGATGCCCAGCGACAGGTCGATGAACAGCGAATAGGCACCGACCGCCGCGCCGCGATTGGCCGCCGACACTTGGTTTACCGCCTCCACCCCCAGCGCCGGGAACACCAGCGAGAAGCCGAACCCGCTTAGCGCCGCGCCCGCCAGGGCCATTCCGGCATTAGGCGCCAGCCACAGCATCAGCAGTCCGATGGTTTCCACCGACAGGCAGGCGATCGCCACGCGAAAGCCGCCGATGCGGTTGATCAGGTTGCCGAACAGCAGCCGCGCGCAGATGAAGCTGGCGCCGAACAGGCTCAGGGTCAGCGCCGCATTCGGCCAGTCGCGGCTGGCGTAGTACAGCGTGATGAAGGTGGCGATGGTGCCGAAGCCGATCGAGCCCAGGGCCAGCCCGGAGCCGTGTGGGAACACCTTGCCCAGCACCCGCAGGAACGGCAGGCGCACACCGGTGACCACGGGGGCGGCACGCTTGGGCCAGGCCAGCAGCAGGCCGAGCACGCCCAGCAGGATGATGCTCGCGCCCATGCTCCACAGGCCGAGGCTCTTGACCATCAGCACGCCCAGCGGCGCGCCGATGGCCAGGGCGCCGTAGCTGGCGATGCCGTTCCAGGAGATCACCTTGGCGGTATTTTCCGAGCCGACCCGGCCGATCCCCCAGCCGATCGACCCCGAGCCCACCAGGCTTTCGGCGCTGCCCAGCACCAGGCGCCCGACCAGCAGGCAGGCCAGGCTCAGCCAGGGCAGGTGGGTGAGGAAGCTGCAGGCGAGCATGAACACGCCGCTCAGGCCGCAGCCGAGCAGGCCGTACATCACCGCCTTCTTGCTGCCGAGATTGTCGATGATGCGGCTGGCGGTGGGGCGGCTGAGCAGCGTGGCCAGGTACTGCACGCTGATCACCAGGCCCGCGACCACGGCGCTGAAACCGAGGTCGTTGTGCACGTAGCCGGGCAGCACGGCCAGGGGGATGCCGATGTTCAGGTAGCCGATGAAGGTAAACAGGACGATGGAAACGACTTGCAGGGTGACCGCAAGGGGGCGCGGTGAGTCGGGCATGAGGGCCTTCGGCTTAGAAGTTCTGGACGGTGTGAAAACGCGATGACGGGGATATCCCGCAGGTCAGCCGTTTTCACACAGTCGGGAGGGGTGCGCGATTATTCCTGGTCGGCGCTGGATTGATCGTCACCGTCCTGGTCGACGGCGGGCGTCGGCTCGGCGTGGGCGGCAACGGATTGCTCTTCGGGGTTCAGGCTTGGGAAGGGAAGATTCGGGATTTCATGCATCTCGTCGTTCCTCGCAAGTGTGAGTGAAAAGGCGGCGCCAGGGCGCATATGTGGCTTCGAAAAGCTGGGGCAGGATACAGCAGTCTGGATGACAGTTTCAGATTTTTGCCGGACACCGGTCGGTTTTAGCGGGCGGATATCGGACAGGGGCGTGCCAGGAGAGGGCGTGGGAGCGGGCTTGCCCCGCGATAGCACTTATCGCGGGGCAAGCCCGCTCCCACGCAGCGTCGGCCAGATTTCAGCGGCAGACGTCGGCGATGGCCGCCGCCAGTTGCTCCAGGCGCTGTGCATCGGCCCCGGCGATGTTCGCCCTGCCAGTCCCGACCATGTACACGCTGTGTTTTTCGCGCAGCAGGCGTACCTGCTCCGGGTTCAGCCCGGTGTAGGAGAACATCCCGCGTTGCTCGGCAATGTGCGCGAAGCGCTCGGCCAGGCCATGTGGGGCCAGCGCCCGCACCAGGCCTTCGCGCAGTTCGGCGATGCGCTGGCGCATGGCGTTCACTTCCTCGACCCACAGCGCCTTGAGCGCCGGGTCGGCGAGAATCTCGGCGACCACCGCCGCGCCATGATCCGGTGGCGTCGACCACAGGTTGCGCGCGATGAATGCCAGCTGGCTGCGCACATCCTGCAGTTTTTCGGCATCGTGGCTGCACACCAGCAGGGCGCCGGTGCGATCACGGTACAGGCCGAAGTTCTTCGAGCACGAGCTGGTAATCAGCAGTTCCGGCAGCTCGGCGGCGAACAGACGTACCGCCCAGGCATCCTGTTCCAGGCCGTCACCGAAGCCCTGGTAGGCGAAGTCGATCAGCGGCAGCAGGTTGCGTCGCTTGACGATGTCGAGCACCGCGCGCCAGTCGTCCTGGCCCAGGTCGAAACCGGTGGGGTTGTGGCAGCACGCGTGCAGCAGCACTACGTCGCCTTGCGGCGCCTGCTCCAGCGTGGCGAGCAGGCCGGCGACGTCCAGGCGATTGTCCTTGCCCACGTAGGGGTAGTGGGACACCTTGAGCCCGGCGCCAGCGAAGATCGTCTCGTGGATCGGCCAGGTTGGATCGCTCAGCCAGATGCCGCGACCGGGCAGGCAGTGGGCGATGAACTCCGCCGCCAGGCGCAGGGCGCCGGTGCCGCCCGGGGTCTGGGTGGCGCCGGCACGCTGGGCGGCCAGTAGTGGCGAGTCGCCGCCCAGCACCAGTTCGCTGATCAGGCGGCCGAAGGCCGGGTCACCGTGGCCACCGATGTAGCTCTTGGTGGCCTGGCGCTCGACCAGGCGCTGTTCGGCCTGCTTGACTGCCGCAGGAATCGGCGTGAGGCCCTGGGCGTCCTTGAACACGCCGACGCCCAGGTCGAACTTGGCCGGATTGGCGTCGCGTGCGTAGGCGTCCATCAGCCCGAGGATCGGGTCGCCGGGGACCCGTGCGATCGCCGCGAAGTGCATCACTTGCGCCCTTCGGCGGTCTCGGCGACCTTGTCGGTGCGCGCGCACATGATGAAATCGTTGCGGTGCAGGCCCTTGATCGAGTGGCTCCACCAGGTCACGGTGACCTTGCCCCACTCGGTCAGCAGGCCCGGGTGGTGGCCTTCGGCCTCGGCGATCTCGCCGATGGCATTGGTGAAAGCCAGGGCGTGCTTGAAGTTCTTGAACAGGAACACGCGCTCGAGCTCCATGTGGCCGTCACGGACTTCGATGTTCCAGTCCGGGATCTCGCGGATCAGTACCGCCAGTTCTTCGTCGGTGACTTTCGGCGCATCGGCGCGGCAGGCTTCGCAGTGGGCTTGGTTCAAGGCGTTCATGAGTGTTTTCCGGTTTGAGTTGTTATCGACAGGGCAGCTCAGGCGGCTGCCTTGGGTGGAAACTTCGGTGCGTGCAGGCCCAGCTGCATGGCGTTGTGGACCATTGCCATGATGTCTTCGTGGGCCAGGTCGAACAGGCGCTTCATGTTCGGCAGGACGAAATACAGGGGCTGCAGGATATCGATGCGGTACGGCGTGCGCATGGCTTCGATCGGATCGAAAGCCTGGTGCTCGGGCTCGCCGGACAGGCTGTAGACGGTCTCTTTCGGCGACGAGAGGATGCCGCCGCCGTAGATCTTGCGGCCCTGCGAGGTTTCCATCAGGCCAAACTCGATGGTCATCCAGTACAGGCGCGCCAGGTAGACGCGTTGTTCCTTGGTCGCTGCCAGGCCGAGCTTGCCGTAGGTGTGGGTGAATTCGGCGAACCACGGGTTGGTCAGCAGCGGGCAGTGGCCGAAGATCTCGTGGAAGATGTCGGGCTCCTGCAGGTAGTCCAGCTCTTCCGGGGTGCGGATGAAGGTGGCGACCGGGAAGCGCTTGCTGGCCAGCAGTTCGAAGAAAGTCTGGAAGGGGATCAGTGCCGGCACGCGGGCGACTTGCCAGCCGGTGGTGGCGCCCAGGACCTTGTTGATCTCGCCGAGCTGCGGGATGCGGTCATGAGGCAGCTTGAGCTGGTCGATGCCGTCCAGGTATTCCTGGCACGCCCGGCCTTCGATCACTTTCAGCTGGCGGGTGATCAGGGTGTTCCACACCGCGTGCTCTTGCTGCGGGTAGTCGATAAAACCCTGCGCATCGGGCTCGCGTGCCACGTATTGCGTCTGTTTCATGTGGCTCTCCTGGGAGGACGTTCTTGTTATGTTCAGGACATGCCCTAGGAATAACCCCGTCCTTGACGCTTTGCACGGGTGTCCAGCGCTCTTCGTGACATCCGTTTGCAGGGTTTTTGTAACGAAAATTTTACAAAAAAGGCTTGATCCCGGAAAATGGCGCTTATCGGGCTGGCCTTTGGTGTGATTTTGTCAGTTTATCTTTACGACTTTTCCGTGGCCCAACTAAATTTTTGCCTGCTTCGAGAGCTCCCATGCGTATCAAAGTGCATTGCCAGAACCGTATCGGCATCCTGCGAGACATCCTCAACCTGCTGGTGGAGTATGGCATCAACGTGTTGCGGGGCGAGGTAGGAGGAGATCATGGCAATGCCATCTACCTGCACTGCCCGAACCTGATCAACTTGCAGTTCCAGGCGCTGCGGCCGAAGTTCGAGTCCATCGCCGGGGTGTTCGGGGTCAAGCGCGTCGGGCTGATGCCCAGCGAACGTCGGCATATGGAGCTGAACGCGCTGCTGGGGGCGTTGGACTTTCCGGTGCTGTCGATCGACATGGGCGGCAGTATCGTCGCCGCCAACCGTGGCGCGGCGCAGCTGCTCGGGGTGCGTGTGGACGAGGTGCCGGGCATTGCGCTGTCGCGTTATGTCGAGGAGTTCGACCTGCCGGAGTTGATACGCGCCAACAAGTCGCGGATCAACGGCCTGCGCATCAAGGTCAAGGGTGATGTGTTCCTGGCCGATATCGCACCGTTGCAGTCCGAGCATGACGACAGCGAGGCCTTGGCCGGCGCGGTCATCACCTTGCACCGGGCCGACCGCATCGGGGAGCGCATCTATAACGTGCGCAAGCAGGAGCTGCGTGGTTTCGACAGCATCTTCCAGAGCTCGAAAGTGATGGCAGCCGTGGTGCGCGAGGCGCGGCGCATGGCGCCGCTGGATGCGCCGCTGCTGATCGAGGGCGAGACCGGTACTGGCAAGGAATTGCTGGCGCGCGCCTGCCATCTGGCCAGCCCGCGTGGCCAGGCGCCATTGATGGCGCTCAATTGCGCCGGTCTGCCGGAGTCGATGGCCGAGACCGAATTGTTCGGCTATGGCCCGGGCGCGTTCGAGGGGGCGCGGGCCGAGGGCAAGCTCGGGCTGCTGGAACTCACGGCCGGCGGGACGCTGTTTCTCGATGGTGTCGCAGAGATGAGCCCGCGTCTGCAGGTCAAGCTGCTGCGCTTCCTGCAGGACGGCTGCTTCCGCCGGGTCGGCAGCGACGAGGAGGTTTACCTGGATGTGCGGGTGATCTGCGCCACCCAGGTCGATCTGTCCGAGCTGTGTGCCCGTGGCGAGTTCCGCCAGGATCTCTACCATCGCCTCAATGTGCTGTCGCTGCATATCCCGCCGCTGCGCGAATGCATGGATGGCCTGGAGGGGCTGGTGCAGCATTTTCTCGACCAGGCCAGTCGGCAGATAGGCTGCCCGATGCCGCGACTCGCGTCGGCGGCGATGGACAAGCTTGGCCAGTATCACTGGCCGGGCAATGTGCGCCAGTTGGAGAACGTGTTGTTCCAGGCCGTATCGCTGTGCGATGGCGGAGTGGTGAAAGGCGAACATATTCGCCTGCCGGATTATGGCGTGCGCCAGCCGCTGGGTGAGTTCTCACTGGATGGCGATCTTTCGCAGATTGTCGGACGCTTTGAAAGGGCGGTATTGGAAAGTTTGATGAGTGAGTTTCCAAGTAGCCGGGTGTTGGGGAAAAGATTGGGTGTTTCCCATACGACCATTGCCAACAAGTTGCGCGATTATTCGTTGAACAAGTCGGGGGAGTGAGTGTGGCTAGTTACCTTGAAAGTTACACTTATTCCTGTAGGAGCGGCCTTGTGTCGCGCAAGGGCCGCGTAGCGGCCCCGGCGATCTTTGTTCACTACTGAAGTCTGGGGCTGCCACGCAGCCCTTTCGCGACACAAGGCCGCTCCTACAGGGATGGTGCAAGGCTGGCCTCAGCCGTTGGAACAACCGTTCCCCATCACGCGGTATTCGAGAATGTGCTTCTGGCCCTGGGAGTCTTCATAGGTCATGCGCGCCGGCACTACTTCGCAGACGTTCGGCACTTCGCTCATGGAAATGACGCGGGCGATGTCCAGGTGCTGCGAGTAACTGTACTGTTCAACCGGAATCTGCTCGACATCTTTTGCTTCGCTGGCCAATGCCGCGCCGCAAAAACCGCCAAGTACCAATACCAGTAAAGCTTTCATTTTCAATTTACCTGTCTAAGGTCGTGAGGGGGCACGCGGCGCTTATGGCGCCGCGAGTACAGCAAGTTTCAACTATCAGGATGGGGTGCGAATTAACGTTGCCTTCGTGGGGGCTGTTACCAAGTTAATCGCGTTGCCGTTGCTGGCGAGGTGAATTTTATGGGGGTGGCCGGGGCTGAAACAGAGGGGGTTTTGATAAAGTCTTTTGACAGAATCTGTAACAATCCCTTCGCCGGCGTGCGTTTTTTCTTGTCTGCGTGGTCGAAAGCCACGAGCTAGAGCGATTGTGGTGGCGTGGTGGAGTGCCGCTTCGTCGCGTTACTACCAACGTCGAATGGTCTTTGCCGCTCTGGTACAGTTACAAACGGTTCCATATACAAAAACAACTATTACACCGAGGTAACACAGATGAGTGCGGCTCCACTGTATCCCGTTCGTCCCGAGGTTGCGGCCAGTACCCTGACCGACGAGGCCACCTACAAGGCCATGTACCAGCAATCGGTGATCAACCCGGACGGCTTCTGGCGCGAGCAGGCCCAGCGTCTGGACTGGATCAAGCCCTTCACCAAGGTCAAGCAGACCTCGTTCGACGACCACCATGTCGATATCAAGTGGTTCGCCGACGGCACTCTGAACGTTTCCTATAACTGCCTGGACCGCCATCTTGCAGAGCGCGGCGACCAGCTGGCGATCATTTGGGAAGGCGACGACCCTTCCGAACATCGCAACATCACCTACCGCGAGCTTCACGAGCAGGTCTGCAAGTTCGCCAACGCCCTGCGTGGCCAGGACGTGCACCGTGGCGACGTGGTGACCATCTACATGCCGATGATCCCCGAGGCCGTGGTCGCCATGCTGGCCTGTGCCCGCATCGGTGCGATCCACTCGGTGGTGTTCGGCGGCTTCTCGCCGGAGGCGCTGGCCGGTCGCATCATCGACTGCAAGTCGAAAGTGGTGATCACCGCCGACGAGGGGCTGCGCGGTGGCCGTCGCACCCCGCTCAAGGCCAACGTCGACCTGGCCCTGACCAACCCTGAAACCAACAGCGTGCAGAAGATCATCGTGTGCAAGCGCACCGGTGGCGACATCGCCTGGCACCAGCATCGTGATATCTGGTACGAAGACCTGATGAAGGTTGCCTCCAGCCACTGCGCGCCGAAAGAGATGGGCGCCGAGGAGGCGCTGTTCATCCTCTATACCTCCGGTTCCACCGGCAAGCCCAAGGGCGTGCTGCACACCACCGGCGGTTATCTGGTGTATGCCGCGCTGACCCATGAGCGCGTGTTCGACTACCGCCCGGGCGAGGTCTACTGGTGCACCGCCGACGTGGGCTGGGTCACCGGCCACAGCTACATCGTCTATGGCCCGCTGGCCAACGGCGCCACCACGCTGCTGTTCGAAGGCGTGCCGAACTATCCGGACATCACCCGGGTGTCGAAGATCGTCGACAAGCACAAGGTCAACATCCTCTACACCGCGCCGACCGCCATTCGCGCCATGATGGCCGAAGGCGAGGCGGCGGTGGCCGGTGCCGATGGATCGAGCCTGCGCCTGCTGGGCTCGGTGGGCGAGCCGATCAACCCTGAGGCCTGGAACTGGTACTACAAGACCGTCGGCAAGGAGCGTTGCCCGATCGTCGATACCTGGTGGCAGACGGAGACGGGTGGTGTGCTGATCAGCCCGCTGCCGGGCGCCACCGCGCTGAAGCCAGGGTCCGCGACCCGTCCATTCTTCGGCGTGGTGCCGGCGTTGGTGGATAACCTGGGTAACCTTATTGAAGGCGCCGCCGAAGGCAACCTGGTGATCCTCGATTCCTGGCCAGGCCAGTCGCGCTCGCTGTACGGCGACCATGACCGCTTCGTCGACACCTACTTCAAGACCTTCCGTGGCATGTACTTCACCGGTGACGGTGCTCGTCGCGACGAAGATGGCTACTACTGGATCACTGGGCGCGTCGATGATGTGCTCAACGTCTCCGGGCACCGCATGGGTACCGCCGAGATCGAGAGCGCGATGGTGGCGCACCCGAAAGTCGCCGAGGCGGCGGTGGTGGGGGTGCCGCATGACATCAAGGGGCAGGGCATCTATGTCTATGTCACCCTCAATGCCGGTGAGGAGTCGAACGAGCAGCTGCGCCTGGAGCTGAAGAACTGGGTACGCAAGGAAATCGGCCCGATCGCTTCGCCGGACGTGATCCAGTGGGCGCCGGGGCTGCCGAAGACCCGTTCGGGCAAGATCATGCGCCGTATCCTGCGCAAGATCGCCACCGGCGAGTACGATGCGCTGGGTGATATCTCCACCCTGGCCGACCCGGGCGTGGTGCAGCACCTGATCGACACCCACAAGGCGATGAGCCTCGCTACCGCCTGATCATCCGGAGGCACCCGAGGTCATCAGCAGAAACCCCGTCGAGCAATCGGCGGGGTTTTTGCTTGTGGGTACGGGCTGTTACTCCGACATTCATCGGTAACCTCCGCTGTCACCGAATTCGCACAAAAGCGGGGCTTCCAGAAACATTCATGTGCCAATCTGGGGCGATTCTGTGAGCATTTCATGCAGGGTTGCACGCTGCGCTTGCCGGAATACAAGGCTTTGCCAATAATAGGCCCGCTTATTGCTTGAGGTATGGGTTATTTCTCTTTTGCTCTTGCATATCTCGCAGGAGCTGTCAATATCGCCCGCCGCGGTTCCTGGCGCTTCTGTAATTAGTTGTCGCTTTGAAGAAATATCGACTACCGGGCTGTCGTTAAAATGCCACTCACTCGCTCGTGGTCTGCGACCTTGGTCGAAACCTGCGCGGCTCGCGTTGTACCCATTCGCATATCGGGCAGCCGTTACAACTGCCTTGTATTGCCCCGTACCGATGGAGTTACCTGATGAAGAAGCTCGCACTGCTTGGCGCCCTGGCGCTTTCCGTGTTTTCCCTGGTATCGCAGGCCGATGAGAAGCCGTTGAAGATCGGTATCGAGGCCGCCTACCCACCCTTCGCCTTCAAGCAACCCGATGGCAGCCTCGCCGGCTTCGACTACGACATCGGCAACGCCCTGTGCGAAGAGATGAAAGCCAAGTGCACCTGGGTCGAGCAGGAATTCGATGGCCTGATCCCGGCGCTGAAGGTGCGCAAGATCGACGCGATCCTGTCGTCCATGTCGATCACTGAAGACCGCAAGAAATCGGTCGACTTCACCAAGCGCTACTACCTGACCCCAGCGCGCCTGGTGATGAAGGACGGCACCGTCGTCAGCGAGAGCCTGGACGAACTCAAGGGCAAGAAGATCGGCGTGCAGCGCGGCTCGATCCACGATCGCTTCGCCAAGGAAGTCTTTGCCCCGAAAGGCGCTACCGTCGTGCCGTACGGCACCCAGAACGAGATCTACCTGGACGTCGCCGCTGGCCGCTTGGACGGTACCGTGGCCGATGCCACCCTGCTCGAAGATGGTTTCCTGAAGACTGACGCTGGCAAGGGCTTCGCGTTCGTCGGTCCATCGTTCACTGACGTGAAGTACTTCGGTGATGGCGTCGGTATCGCCGTGCGCAAGGGCGACAAGGCCAATGCCGAGCGCATCAACGCGGCCATCGACGCGATTCGCGCCAATGGTAAATACAAAGAGATCGAGAAGAAGTACTTCAACTTCGACATCTACGGTCCAGACTCGAAGTAAGCCATCGAGTTTCACCTGTGCAATGGTGCAAACAGCAGAATCTCTGAGGTTTGCACCATTTTTCATTCCCAAGCCCTGAGGAATCCGAATCATGTTGAAAGGCTATGGGGCAGTCATCCTCGACGGAGCGTGGCTGACGCTGCAGCTCGCCCTGTCGTCGATGGCCCTGGCCATCGTCCTCGGCCTGATCGGCGTGGCGCTGCGCTTGTCGCCGGTGCGCTGGCTGGCCTGGCTGGGGGACCTGTATTCCACGGTGATCCGCGGTATCCCCGACCTGGTCCTGATCCTGCTGATCTTCTACGGCGGCCAGGACATCATCAACCGGGTAGCGCCGCTGCTCGGCTATGACGACTACATCGACCTGAACCCATTGATCGCCGGCATCGGCACCCTGGGGTTCATCTTCGGCGCCTATCTGTCGGAAACCTTCCGTGGTGCGTTCCTGGGCATTCCCAAGGGGCAGGCCGAGGCGGGCGCCGCCTATGGCATGAGCGGCTTCCAGGTGTTCTTCCGGATCATGGTGCCGCAGATGATCCGCCTGGCGATCCCGGGCTTCACCAACAACTGGCTGGTGCTGACCAAGGCCACCGCGTTGATTTCGGTGGTCGGCCTGCAGGACATGATGTTCAAGGCAAAGCAGGCGGCGGACGCCACCCGCGAACCCTTTACCTTCTTCCTCGCGGTGGCGGCGTTGTACCTGGTGCTGACCAGTGTCTCGCTGCTGGCGCTGAAGTATCTCGAGAAGCGCTACTCGGTGGGCGTCAAGGCGGCTGAACTATGATCTTCGACTACAACGTCATCTGGGAGGCCATGCCGCTGTACCTCGGCGGCTTGCTGACCACCCTCAAGCTGCTGGCGCTGTCGCTGTTCTTCGGCCTGCTGGCGGCTGTGCCGCTGGGCCTGATGCGCGTCTCGAAGCAGCCGCTGGTGAACATGACCGCCTGGCTGTACACCTACGTGATCCGCGGCACGCCGATGCTGGTGCAGCTGTTCCTGATCTACTACGGGCTGGCCCAGTTCGAGGCGGTGCGCGAAAGCATCTTCTGGCCATGGCTGTCCAGCGCGACCTTCTGTGCTTGCCTGGCCTTCGCCATCAACACCAGCGCCTATACTGCCGAGATCATCGCCGGCAGCCTCAAGGCCACGCCCCATGGCGAGATCGAGGCGGCCAAGGCCATCGGCATGTCACGCATGAAGATGTATCGCCGCATCCTGCTGCCATCCGCGCTGCGCCGGGCTCTGCCGCAGTACAGCAACGAAGTGATCATGATGCTGCAGACCACCAGCCTGGCGTCGATCGTCACCCTGATCGACATCACCGGTGCCGCGCGCACGGTCAACGCCCAGTACTACCTGCCTTTCGAGGCCTACATCACGGCGGGCGTGTTCTACCTGTGCCTGACCTTCATCCTCGTGCGCCTGTTCAAGATGGCCGAACGCCGCTGGCTCGGCTACCTGGCGCCGCGCAAGCACTGACCGCTCTGTGAGATCCGACAGCATGTACAAACTCCAAATCCAAGACCTGCACAAGCGCTACGGCAGCCACGAGGTGCTCAAGGGTGTCTCCCTCGAAGCCAAGGCAGGCGACGTGATCAGCATCATCGGCTCCAGCGGCTCGGGCAAATCGACCTTCCTGCGCTGCATCAACCTGCTGGAGCAGCCGCACGCGGGCAAGATCCTGCTCAACAACGAAGAGCTCAAGCTGGTCGCCGGCAAGGATGGCGCGCTCAAGGCGGCCGATCCGAAGCAGCTGCAGCGCATGCGCTCGCGCCTGTCGATGGTGTTCCAGCACTTCAACCTGTGGTCGCACATGACCGCGCTGGAGAACATCATCGAGGCACCGGTGCATGTGCTGGGCGTGAACAAGAAAGAGGCGCTGGAGAAGGCCGAGCATTACCTGGCCAAGGTGGGCGTGGCGCATCGCAAGGACGCTTTCCCTGGGCACATGTCCGGCGGCGAGCAGCAGCGCGTGGCCATCGCCCGCGCCCTGGCGATGGAGCCTGAGGTGATGCTGTTCGACGAGCCGACTTCGGCGCTCGACCCGGAGCTGGTGGGCGATGTGCTCAAGGTGATGCAGTCGCTGGCCCAGGAGGGGCGCACCATGGTCGTGGTCACCCACGAGATGGGCTTCGCCCGTGAAGTCTCCAACCAGTTGGTGTTCCTGCACAAGGGCCTGGTCGAGGAGCGGGGCTGCCCGCGCGAGGTGCTGGCCAATCCGCAATCGGAGCGCCTGCAGCAGTTCCTCTCCGGCAGCCTCAAGTAATCGCTGCACTTTTGCACCAGGATGGGGCATGCTGCGCAACGCATGCAGCCTGCCCCCGGCGCCACAAGCGCTAACCTCCCTTCCCAGGTTTCGGACCACGCCCTATGACCACCCAGCGAATTGGATTTCTCATCTGGCCCGGCACCAAGCCGCTGACTCTGGCGCTGGCGGACGAGGTGTTGCAGGTGGCTCAGCGGGTCCATCCGGATGTGGTCTACGAGCTGACCTACCTGCAGGCCGAGGCCGGGCAGGAGAGTGCCTGGCGCCTGCCGGGCGAGCCGTGGAGCGGTCGCCTGGAAGGGTGTCACAAGCTGTTCCTGCTGGCCGACGAGCCGCCTGCGGCGGTCGGTTCCGCGCTGTCGGCCGCGCTCAAGCAGCTGGCGCGCGGCGGTTGCATGATCGGCGGGTTGTCCGCTGGGGTGTACCCGCTGGCGGCGCTGGGCCTGCTCGATGGCTACCGTGCCGCGGTGCACTGGCGTTGGCAGGACGACTTTGCCGAGCGCTTCCCCAAGGTGATCGCCACCAGCCATCTGTTCGACTGGGATCGTGATCGGCTGACCGCGTGCGGCGGCATGGCGGTGACCGACCTGCTGCTGGCCGTGCTGGCCCGGGATCATGGCGCGGAACTTGCCGGGGCGGTGTCGGAGGAGCTGGTGGTCGAGCGCATTCGCGAGGGTGGCGAGCGCCAGCGCATCCCGCTGCAGAATCGCCTGGGCTCCAGCCATCCCAAGCTCACCCAGGCGGTGCTGCTGATGGAGGCCAATATCGAAGAGCCGCTGACCACCGACGAGATCGCCCAGCATGTGTGTGTTTCGCGTCGTCAGTTGGAGCGGATCTTCAAGCAGTACCTCAATCGCGTGCCCAGCCAGTATTACCTGGAGCTGCGTCTGAACAAGGCGCGGCAGATGCTGATGCAGACCAGCAAGTCGATCATCCAGATCGGCCTGTCCTGCGGGTTCTCCTCCGGGCCGCATTTCTCCAGCGCGTACCGCAACTTCTTTGGCGCCACGCCGCGTGAAGACCGCAATCAGCGGCGCAGCAGCAGCCCGTTCGAGCTGAGTTCGGCGCCGGCCGAGCGGGGCTGAAGACTTTCCTTCCTGCGAAGGCCTTATCGCGGGGCAAGCCCGCTCCCACGGGTTGAATTGCTTGTGGGAGCAACTGTCTTACGCAATTTTTAGAATCTGGCGCGATCCCTGTGGGAGCGGGCTTGCCCGCGAACACGGGCGAAGCCCGTGCCATCCACCACGGTGTTGGCTTCGCGGGCAAACCCGCTTCCACGCTGATCGCGCAGCGTTCTGGATTTACGTTGTACTTTCAGGTTGCGGCAGCACCAGGTCGCGCCATGATGTGCCCGTTCTGAGCATGGCATTTAGCCGTACGATGAAAGTCCTCATGCAGGCCACGATAGCAACCTTGGGAAGCTTCCCCCGCTCGCGCAGTGACTCATAACGCGCCTTGAGTGCTGGGTTGTACTTCATCGCCACAATGCATGCCATGTACAGCGATCGCCTGACCGCAAATCGCCCACCAGAGATAGAACGCTTGCCCACGGACTTCCCGCTGTCGTGGTTGAAGGGCGCGACCCCGACCAGGGAGGCAATTTCTCTGGATTCAACCCGACCTAGCTCCGGCAGCAGCGCTATTAATTTGCCCGCTGTCACCATCCCAATGCCTTTCACTGTGATCAGCTGGGCAACCCGTTCGTCGTTCAGCATCGCGGTTTGCTGTTCGATCTCGCACTCAACCAGTTTGATCTGCGTCTTGAAGTGCTTCAGGTTGGCATTCAGGTAGTTAGCGACTGCAGTCGATTGCACCTGCTTCAGGCGTCGCAGGTCGTCATCTCGTTGTTGAACCAACCGATCACGTTGCTGAAGCAGCTCTCGCAGAAGCGCTCGTTCTGGGCTGACTCGCAGAGAGGGTTGATCTGGAATGACTTCGGCATAGTGCGCCAGAACTTCGGCGTCGATGGCGTCGGTCTTGGCCTTGATGCCCAAAGAGTCAGCGAATGACCTGGCCCGCCTGGGATTGACGCGTATGACCTTGTAGCCAGCGTCCTGTAGAAAACGCATGACATCTCGCTCGTAGCCACCCGTTGCCTCTAGCAGGACGCGCTTGATACTGAGCTTGCGAAGGCTCTTCAGTAGCACCTCAAAGCCTCTCGGATCATTGCTGATATGCAGTTTGATGCCCTGGGGCCGCACCGCAGCATCGAGCGAGATACTGGATACATCGATACCCAAGAAGGAAGCCATCACCAAAACCTCCTAAACTCAACACAGTGAGAGGACTTTGGCTTGGCCCACGCTTGTGATTCGAGATCAGAGCCGCATCCAACTGTTCGGGCTCTCGCCAAAGTGGAACGGTGAATGGCAGCTTGTGCTCCCACGCGTGCTCAAGGCACCTGCGGCATTCAGCTCTTGCCATTCACCGCTCTCACTCCAGATTCTAATCCCACCTCAAGACACAAGCGGGCTTGCCCCGCGATGGGTTTTGTATATGTGAACACCCGTTCACCCAATTCTCGCCGGGCCTCTCCCCGCCACCTCATCCTCCCGTTACACTGCGCGATTGCGACACTGTTTGTCGCATTGCCGAAAACCTCGTGAAAACAGGGTTTGGCGCTGTAACAAGTTGTCGCCTGGCAGCAAGGACAGGCGCCGATCAGTCCTTACAATCCCTTCATCGCTCGCCACTTCCAGGCCAGCGTTCCTCTTCAGGAGACTCAGATGTCCGTTGAGCAAGCCCCGGTGCAACGTGCCGATTTCGACCAGGTGATGGTTCCCAACTATTCCCCGGCGGCCTTCATTCCTGTGCGAGGCGAGGGCTCTCGAGTCTGGGATCAGACCGGTCGCGAGCTGATCGACTTCGCCGGTGGCATCGCCGTCAACGCCCTGGGCCATTGCCACCCGGCACTGGTCAAGGCGCTGACCGAGCAGGCCAACACCCTCTGGCATGTCTCCAACGTGTTCACCAACGAGCCGGCCCTGCGCCTGGCGCACAAGCTGGTGGACGCCACCTTTGCCGAGCGCGCGTTCTTCTGCAACTCGGGCGCCGAATCCAACGAGGCCGCCTTCAAGCTGGCCCGTCGCGTCGCCCATGACCGTTTCGGCCCCGAGAAGCACGAGATCATCGCCACCGTGAACAGCTTCCACGGTCGCACCCTGTTTACCGTCAGTGTCGGCGGCCAGCCCAAGTACTCCGACGGCTTCGGCCCGAAGATCACGGGCATCAGCCATGTGCCGTACAACGACCTGGAAGCGCTCAAGGCACAGATTTCCGACAAGACCTGCGCCGTGGTCATCGAGCCGATCCAGGGCGAGAGCGGCGTGGTCCCGGCCGACAAGGCCTACCTGGAAGGCGCGCGCAAGCTGTGCGACGAGCACAACGCCCTGCTGATCTTCGACGAAGTGCAGACCGGCGTCGGCCGTACCGGTTCGCTGTACGCCTACCAGCACTACGGCGTGACCCCGGACATCCTGACCAGCGCCAAGAGCCTGGGTGGCGGCTTCCCGATCGGCGCCATGCTGACCACCAGCGACATCGCCAAGCACCTGGCCGTCGGCACCCATGGCACCACCTATGGCGGCAACCCGCTGGGCTGCGCCGTCGCCTGCGCCGTGCTGGATGTGATCAACACCCCAGAAACCCTGGCCGGTATCAAGGCCAAGCATGAGCGCTTCAAGACCCGCCTGGAGAAGATCGGCCAGGAGACCGGCCTGTTCACCCTGGTGCGCGGTGTCGGTCTGCTGATCGGCTGCGTGCTGAGCGAGGCCTGGAAAGGCAAGGCCAAGGACATCCTCAACGCCGCCGAGAAGGAAGGCGTGATGGTCCTGCAGGCAGGCCCTGACGTGGTGCGCTTCGCCCCGAGCCTGGTGGTCGAAGACGCCGATATCGATGAAGGCCTGGAGCGCTTCGAGCGCGCCGTGCGCAAACTGACCCAGGGCTGAGCCCTGGGTCCAGTCGCCGGCCCGCAGGCGGGCCGGCGATACCTGATTCCAGTGTGGGCACCTGCTTGCAGGTAGTGGCGCGTGCCCGCCGTTTTTCCGTGCCGATGTGATCGGCGCGCTATCCCGAAAGGAGTGACACCATGCTGGTGATGCGCCCCGCGCAAATGGCGGATCTGAACGAAGTGCAGCGCATGGCTGCCGACAGCCCCATTGGTGTCACCTCGCTGCCGGACGATGCCGGCCGCCTGGGCGACAAGATCGCCGCCTCGGAGACCTCCTTCGCCGCCGAGGTCAGCTTCAATGGCGAGGAGAGCTACTTCTTCGTGCTCGAGGACAGCGCGACCGGCAAGCTGGCGGGCTGCTCGGCCATCGTCGCGTCGGCCGGCTATTCCGAGCCGTTCTACAGCTTTCGCAACGAGACCTTCGTGCACGCTTCGCGCGAGCTGAAGATCCACAACAAGATCCATGTCCTGTCGCTGTGCCACGACTTGACCGGCAACAGCCTGCTGACCAGCTTCTATGTGCTGCCGGAGCTGGTGGGCAGCAGCTGGGCCGAGCTCAATTCCCGCGGTCGCCTGCTGTTCATGGCCGCGCATCCGGAGCGTTTCGCCGACTCGGTGGTGACCGAAATCGTCGGCTACAGCGACGAGCAGGGCGAGTCGCCGTTCTGGGACGCCATCGGCCGCAACTTCTTCGACCTCAACTACGCCGACGCCGAGCGCCTGTGTGGCCTGAAGAGCCGCACCTTCCTCGCCGAGCTGATGCCGCATTACCCGATCTATGTGCCGCTGCTGGCCGACGAGGCGCAGGAAGCCATGGGCCAGGTCCACCCGCGTGCGCAGATCACCTTCGACATCCTCATGCGCGAAGGCTTCGAGACCGAGCACTACATCGACATCTTCGATGGCGGCCCGACCCTGCATGCCCGGACGTCGGGCATCCGCTCCATCGCCCAGAGCCGCGTGGTGCCGGTCAAGCTCGACGACGCGCCGGTCAAGGGCGGGCGCCCCTACCTGGTGTGCAACGGCCAGTTGCAGGACTACCGTGCGGTGCTGCTGGAGCTGGACTGGGTGCCGGGCAAGCCGGTCAGCCTGAACAGCGAAGCCGCCGATGCCCTTGGTGTGGGCGAGGGCGCCAGCGTGCGCCTGGTCGCGGTCTGAGACGCCGCAACAGAGAGTTTCGCGGTGGGCACAGACCGCCGCACAAGGAGATAGCATGATCGTTCGTCCTGTACGCAGCAGCGATTTACCCGCGCTGATCGAGTTGGCCCGCAGTACCGGCACCACCGGGCTGACCACGCTACCCGCCAACGAGGAGCGCCTCGGCCACCGTGTCGGCTGGGCCGAGAAGAGCTTCCGCGGCGAAGCCGAGCGCGGCGACACCGACTACCTGTTCGTGCTGGAGAACGACGAAGGCCTGGTGGTCGGCATCAGCGCCATCGCCGGCGCCGTCGGCCTGCGCGAGCCTTGGTACAACTACCGGGTCGGCCTGACCGTCAGCGCGTCCCAGGAGCTGAACATCTACCGCGAGATCCCCACGCTGTTCCTGGCCAACGACCTGACCGGCAACTCCGAGCTGTGTTCGTTGTTCCTGCGCAGCGACCACCGCAGCGGCCTCAATGGTCGCTTGCTGTCCCGGGCGCGCATGCTGTTCATCGCCGAGTTCCCGGAGCTGTTCGGCAACAAGATCATCGCCGAGATGCGCGGCATGTCCGACGAGCAGGGGCGTTCGCCGTTCTGGGAGAGCCTGGGGCGGCACTTCTTCAAGATGGAGTTCAGCCAGGCCGACTACCTGACCGGCGTGGGCAACAAATCGTTCATCGCCGAGCTGATGCCCAAGTTCCCGCTGTACACCTGCTTCTTGTCGGAGGCCGCGCGCAATGTCATCGGTCGCGTGCACACCGACACCGAGCCCGCGCTGGCCATGCTCAAGCGTGAGGGCTTCAACTACCAGGGTTACGTCGACATCTTCGACGCCGGTCCCGCCATCGAGTGCGAGACTTCGAAGATCCGCGCCGTGCGCGACAGCCAGACCTTGGTGCTGGCCGTGGGCACGCCGGGCGATGACGCTACCCCTTACATCATCCATAACCGCAAGCGCGAAGACTGCCGCATCACTGCGGCGCCTGCGCGCCTGGCGGCCGGTACCCTGGTGGTCGATCCGCAGACCGCCAAGCGCCTGCGCCTGGGCGCCGGCGACAACGTGCGCGCGGTACCGCTGTCCGCCGCTCGGGAGGCTCAGTAAATGACCACGCATTACATCGCGGGCCAGTGGTTGGCCGGCCAGGGCGAAGCCTTGCAGTCGTTGAATCCGGTCACCCAGGCGGTGGTCTGGGAAGGGCAGGGCGCCGATGCCGGCCAGGTTGACGCCGCCGTGCAGGCCGCTCGCAAGGCGTTTCCGGGCTGGGCATCGCTGAGCCTGGAAGCACGCATCGACGTGCTGGAGAAGTTCGCCGGGCAGTTGAAGCAGCACGCCGAGGCGCTGGCCCACTGCATTGGCGAGGAAACCGGCAAGCCCCTGTGGGAGTCGGCCACCGAAGTCACCAGCATGATCAACAAGGTGGCGATCTCCGTGCAGAGCTACCGCGAGCGCACGGGAGAGAAAAGCGGCCCGCTGGCCGACGCCACCGCGGTGCTGCGGCACAAGCCCCATGGCGTGGTGGCGGTGTTCGGGCCGTACAATTTCCCGGGTCACCTGCCCAACGGCCATATCGTGCCGGCCCTGCTGGCGGGCAACTGCGTGGTGTTCAAGCCCAGCGAGCTGACGCCGAAGGTCGCCGAGCTGACCGTCAACTGCTGGATTGCCGCCGGCCTGCCGGCCGGTGTGCTCAACCTGGTCCAGGGGGCGCGTGAGGCCGGCGTGGCGCTGGCTGCCAACCCAGGCATCGACGGGCTGTTCTTCACCGGCTCCAGCCGTACCGGCAACCTGCTGCACCAGCAGTTCGCCGGACGTCCCGACAAGATCCTCGCGCTGGAAATGGGCGGCAACAACCCATTGCTGGTCGACGAGGTCAAGGATCTGGATGCCGCGGTCTACACCATCATCCAGTCGGCCTTCATCTCCGCCGGCCAGCGCTGCACTTGTGCCCGCCGCCTGCTGGTGCCGCAGGGTGCTTGGGGCGATGCGCTGATCCAGCGCCTGGTCGAAGTCAGCCGCGGTATCAGCGTCGGCGCCTTCGACCAGCAGCCTGCGCCGTTCATGGGCTCGGTGATCTCGCTGCAGGCGGCTCGCGCGTTGCTTGCCGCCCAAGCCGAACTGCTCGGCAAAGGTGGCGTGGCGTTGCTGGAAATGACCCAGCCCCAAAGTGACGCAGCCCTGCTTACTCCAGGCATCATCGACGTGACGGCCGTGGCCGAGCGTGCGGATGAGGAATTCTTCGGCCCGTTGCTGCAGGTGATCCGCTACGCCGACTTCGACGCGGCGATCGAGGAGGCCAACAACACCCAGTACGGCCTGGCCGCCGGCCTGCTGTCGGACTCCAACGCTCGCTACCAGCACTTCTGGCTGCGCAGCCGCGCCGGCATCGTCAACTGGAACAAGCAACTGACCGGCGCCGCCAGCAGCGCGCCATTCGGTGGCGTCGGCGCCAGTGGCAACCATCGCGCCAGCGCCTACTACGCGGCAGACTACTGCGCCTATCCCGTGGCTTCGCTGGAGACCGCAAGCCTTGCACTGCCGGCGACCCTGACGCCGGGCGTCACCCTATAACAACAGGTCTCGGAGCCTAGCCGATGAAATCCTTTGAAGTGAATTTTGATGGCCTGGTGGGGCCGACCCATAACTACGGCGGCCTGTCCTACGGCAACGTGGCCTCGCAGAGCAACAGCCAGCAGGGCTCCAATCCGCGTGAAGCCGCGCGCCAGGGCCTGGCGAAGATGAAGGCGCTGATGGACATGGGCTTCAAGCAGGGCGTGCTGGCGCCGCAGGAACGCCCGGATGTCGCCGCGCTGCGTCGCCTGGGCTTCACCGGCAGCGATGCCGAGGTGATCCAGCGCGCGTCGAAGGACGCGATGCCGCTGCTGGTGGCCAGCTGCTCGGCCTCGAGCATGTGGGTGGCCAACGCCGCCACCGTCAGCCCCAGTGCCGACACCGCGGACGGTCGTGTGCATTTCACCGCCGCCAACCTCAACTGCAAGTACCACCGCAGCATCGAGCATCCGACCACCAGCCGTGTGCTCGGTGCGATGTTCAGCGATGACAAGTTCTTCGCCCACCATGAAGCGCTGCCGGCCGTGGCGCAGTTCGGTGACGAAGGCGCGGCCAACCACACGCGTTTCTGCCGTGCCTATGGCGATGCGGGCGTCGAGTTCTTCGTCTACGGACGCAGCGCGTTCGACAGTCGCTACCCCGCGCCGCAGAAGTATCCGGCGCGTCAGACGCTGGAGGCTTCGCAGGCCGTGGCCCGGCTGCATGGCCTGAGCGACGCTGGCGTGGTCTACGCTCAACAGAACCCGGCGGTGATCGATCAGGGCGTGTTCCACAACGACGTGATCTCGGTGGGCAACGGCGAGGTGCTGTTCTATCACGAGGACGCCTTCCTCGAGACCGACGCGGTGCTCGGCCAGCTGCAGGCTAAACTGGCCGGCAAGGGCGGCAACTTCCAGGGTATCTGCGTGCCGCGTTCGGCGGTGACGGTGGAGGACGCGGTGCGCTCCTACCTGTTCAATAGCCAGTTGCTCAGCCGCGAAGACGGTTCGATGCTGCTGGTGGTGCCCGAGGAGTGCCGCAATAACGAGCGTGTCTGGACGTACCTGAGCCAACTGACCAGCCAGGGCGGCCCAGTGAAGGAGGTCAAGGTGTTCGACCTCAAGCAGAGCATGCAGAACGGCGGTGGCCCGGCTTGCCTGCGCCTGCGCGTGGCGCTGAAAGAATCGGAACTGGCGGCGGTCAATCCAGGCGTTATCATGACCGCCCCGCTGTACGACACCCTGGTGCAGTGGGTCGACAAGCACTACCGCGATCGCCTCGGCGAGGCGGACCTGGCCGACCCGCAGCTGCTGGTGGAATGCCGCACGGCCCTGGATGAGCTGACCCAGATCCTCAAGCTGGGCTCGGTGTATCCGTTCCAACGCCAACCTTGATAGAGAGAAATTGCAATGTCCGACGCCCTGCGCCTGATCCTGGAAGATGAAGACGGCACCCAGCTGGAAACCTCCTGCACCCGTTTTGCCGTGGTCTGGCAAGGCAAGGAAGTGTGGATCCAGCAGGATGGCCGTGGCCAGTTGCTGATCGGTGTCGATGTCGAGGAAGACGACACCGAGTACGCCAATCTGCTGCTGCGCCCGATGGCCACCAACCTGGTCAGCCTGCAGCTGGAAATGGAGCCGGCGGACGCTGGTGACGACGACCACGTCCACGGCCCGGACTGCGGCCACCACCACTAAGGAAGCGCCTATGCTCGCCCTCGGCAAACTGCTTGAGCTGACCCTGACCGATCACGAACCGGCCGAGAAGACCCAAGTGACCCCCGGGGGCGTGCGTTTGCGCTGGCTGGGGGAGGGCGCATTGGAAGTGCGCCCGCCCGAGGGTGAGGATTGCGGGCTCGACCTGCTGCTGTCGGCGGGTATCCATGGCAACGAGACGGCGCCGATAGAGCTGCTCGAACGGCTGCTGCACGGTGTGGCCAACGGCAAGATCAAGCCGCGTGCGCGGGTGCTGTTCCTGTTCGGCAACCCCGCGGCGATCCGCAAGGGCGAGCGCTTCATCGAGCAGGACATCAACCGCCTGTTCAATGGCCGCCACGAACTTTCCAGTGGCTTCGAGGCGCTGCGCGCCGCGGAGCTCGAGCAGTTCGCCCGGGTGTTTTTCAGCAAGCCCGAGCGCACCCGTCTGCACTACGACCTGCATACCGCCATTCGGGGATCGAAGATCGAGCAGTTCGCGCTCTATCCGTTCAAGGACGGGCGCAAACACTCCCGGCGCGAGCTGGCCCGTCTGGCGGCGGCTGGCATGGAGGCGGTCCTGCTGCAGAGCAAGTCATCGATCACCTTCAGCGCGTTCACCTACGAGCAGCTCGATGCCGAGGCCTTCACCCTGGAGCTTGGCAAGGCACGCCCATTCGGGCAGAACGAGCAGGTCAATCTCGACAAGCTCGAGCAGCGGCTGATCCAGATCATCGAGCACACCGAGCCCGATACCGAGCAGAGCCTCGATGGCCTGAAACTGTTCAGCGTTTCCCGCGAGATCATCAAGCACAGCGACAGCTTCCACCTGCACCTGCCGGCGGATATCGAGAACTTCTCCGAGCTGAGCAAGGGCTACCTGCTGGCCGAGGACCTGGCCGAGACGCGTTGGATCGTCGAGGAGGAGGGCGCGCGGATCATCTTCCCCAACCCCAAGGTCAAGAACGGCCTCAGGGCGGGGATACTCATCGTGCCGGATGCAGGGCAGAAGCTGGCCTGAGATGCCGGACACAACTGTGTTCAAGCTCCCTCAATAGACATTGCGCCGAGGCAGGCCCAATTCGCGGCGCAGTGCATTCTCGTTGAATGGATCCGGGTTGGTGTTGTTCGCTGGCGTGCTCGGATCGCCGTCGAAATCGAAGCTGTCCGGCGTCGGCAAGCCCGTTACCTGGTTCTCATGATCTGGTAGAACCGTGCCATTGACGCTGTTCCAGGCGTGGCATAGCTCGTGATAGAGGATGACCACTGCGGGCGTGTCGGTTTTCCGGGCAAGGGGATTGAACCCGATGCGGCCTTCAAGCACCTTGTCTCCATGCTGCGAATGGCGGATCGCGGGATCGCCCTGTGAAGGCTCGCCCCTGAAGTAACCATTATCCAGTTCGGGGATGTTCTCGATGGTGATACGGGCGTTGCTGGCGTCCAGGCTTTCCAACATGGCGCGGCCAGTGGCGGTGGCGACCAGCAATGCGAGGTTGAAGGCCACCAGTTCACGGTAAGAAGCGTCGCCGCTAACCAGAATGGACTGGTAGCCTGGGTGAGCGCGTACCGGAGAAGATGGCCCCGTACTTGGTGCAATCGAGGTGATCCTGGTTTGCGGGTTGCTGTAGACGTGGTCTCGGTCGGGAATGCATTCGACGTGATTGCTGCCTATCGTCGCGTCTATCACCGCAGTGCCCAGTGCCTTGACGGTGTCGCTTCCCGTTCCTGTGAAAATCGTGGCGTGCTGCATGTCCGTGATCAGCACGTCATCGCCTGCGCCGCCATAGACCGTCGCCTGACCGCCGCCTCTGAGTTCTACGTGGTCGTCTCCAGTGCCCGCGTTGACAACCACATTGCCTGGGCCGGGCGAGTGTCCCTGGATGATGTCATTGCCCGCCCCTGTTTCGATGACGACCAGGCCGTCATGCTCGGAGAGGATCTCGACACTGTCTGCACCATCGCCGGTGGCGATGTGCAGGGCATCCTTTTCGGCCATCGCAATGAAGTACCAGGTGCCAGCTGTCCTCAAGCGTGCGCCGTGCTGGTCACGTTGGACATGCAACTGCACGCCATGTTGCTTGGCAGTGCCGCGTAATATCGCACCTTGGGCGGTCGTGGCGGAGGGCATGACTTCCAGGTGGAGGTTTGCATCGCTGTAGGGTAGGGCGTGACTGTCGTGGAGGTCGGTTGGGGACGTGCCCTTGAGCACTTCTTTCAGGGTAAGCATGTTCGCTCCGATGGTTGGGATGAACGGAGCATTCTCGGCACTGCATCGCCCGTCCTGTGGTATTTAGAGCTACCTTGCGACCCCATTTTGGGAGTTGTCCCGCTGCTTTTAACTGTATAGCCTGCGCCCATGATCACTGAAATGAAGGTCATTTCATCCCGATTGACCGTTTCTCCCCCATAAACACACTGCATCCGCCTCTCAGGCTGGATATAATGGCGCCCTTTGCCGTCGTTTCGTCGATTCGACGTATGGCCGCCGTTTCCGTGGAAGAACCTATGAAAAGCGCAGAAATCCGTGAAGCCTTCCTCCGCTTCTTCGAAGAGCAGGGGCACACTCGTGTTGCCTCCAGCTCCCTGATCCCGGGCAATGACCCGACCCTGCTGTTCACCAACGCCGGCATGAACCAGTTCAAGGACTGCTTCCTCGGCCAGGAAAAGCGCGCCTATACCCGCGCCGTGAGCAGCCAGAAGTGCGTGCGCGCCGGCGGCAAGCACAACGACCTGGAAAACGTCGGCTACACCGCCCGTCACCACACCTTCTTCGAGATGCTGGGCAACTTCAGTTTCGGCGACTATTTCAAGCGTGATGCCATCACCTTCGCCTGGACCTTCCTGACTTCGGACCAGTGGCTGAACCTGCCGAAGGAAAAGCTGTGGGTCACCGTCTACGCCAGTGACGACGAAGCCTACGACATCTGGACCAAGGAAGTTGGCGTGCCCGCCGAGCGTATGGTGCGCATCGGTGACAACAAGGGCGCCCCGTACGCCTCCGACAACTTCTGGACCATGGGCGACACCGGCCCGTGCGGCCCGTGCACCGAGATCTTCTACGACCATGGCGCCGACATCTGGGGCGGCCCACCCGGCTCGCCGGAAGAGGACGGCGACCGCTACATCGAGATCTGGAACAACGTCTTCATGCAGTTCAACCGCACCGCCGATGGCGTCCTGCACCCGCTGCCGGCGCCGTCGGTGGACACCGGCATGGGCCTGGAGCGCATCAGTGCGGTGATGCAGCACGTGCACTCGAACTACGAGATCGACCTGTTCCAGAGCCTGCTGGCCGCCGCCGCCAAGGCCATCGGTTGCAGCAACGACGAGCAGCCGTCGCTGAAAGTGGTCGCCGACCACATCCGTTCCTGCGGCTTCCTGATCGCCGACGGCGTGCTGCCGTCCAACGAAGGCCGTGGCTACGTGCTGCGTCGCATCATTCGTCGCGCCTGCCGTCACGGCAACAAGCTGGGCGCCAAGGGCAGCTTCTTCCACAAGATCGTCGCCGCGCTGGTGGCCGAGATGGGCGAAGCCTTCCCGGAACTGAAAAGTCAGCAGGCGCATATCGAGCGCGTGCTCAAGACCGAGGAAGAGCAGTTCGCCAAGACCCTCGAGCAGGGCCTGCGCATTCTCGAGCAGGATCTGGCGCAACTGCAGGGCAAGGTCGTCCCGGGCGACGTGGTGTTCAAGCTGTACGACACCTACGGCTTCCCCATGGACCTGACCGCCGACATCGCCCGCGAGCGCGAGCTGACCATCGACGAAGCCGGTTTCGAGCGCGAGATGGAGGCCCAGCGTGAGCGTGCCCGCTCCGCCAGCGCCTTCGGCATGGACTACAACAGCCTGGTCAAGGTCGACACCGCCACCGACTTCCTCGGCTACGACGCCACCGAAGGCCAGGGCAAGATCATCGCCCTGTACAAGGACGGCCAGGCCGTCGAGCAGCTGGCTGAGGGCGAGGAGGGCGTCGTGGTCCTCGATCGCACCCCGTTCTACGCCGAGTCCGGTGGCCAGGTCGGTGACACCGGCTACCTGCAGGCCGGCGCCGTGCGCTTCGACGTGCGTGACACCACCAAGACCGGCGGTGCCTTCCTGCACCACGGCGTGGTCGCCAGCGGCGCGCTGACTGTCGGCGCCACGGTCGACGCCCGCGTCGATGCCGAGGTGCAGCACGCCACCTCGCTGAACCACTCCGCCACCCACCTGCTGCACGAAGCCCTGCGCCAGGTGCTGGGCGAGCACGTGCAGCAGAAGGGCTCGCTGGTCGACAGCCAGCGCCTGCGTTTCGACTTCAGCCACTTCGAGGCGGTCAAACCGGAGCAGATCAAGGCCCTGGAAGACATCGTCAACCGCGAAGTGCGCCGCAACACCGAGGTGCAGACCGAGCTGACCGACATCGAAACCGCCAAGGCCAAAGGCGCCATGGCGTTGTTCGGTGAGAAGTATGGCGACACCGTGCGCGTGCTGAGCATGGGCGGTGACTTCTCCGTCGAGCTGTGCGGCGGCATTCATGCCAAGCGCACCGGCGACATCAGCCTGTTCAAGATCATCAGCGAAGGCGGCGTGGCCTCTGGCGTGCGCCGTATCGAAGCGATCACCGGGGCCGCCGCGCTGGCCTACCTGAACGCTGCCGAAGAGCAGGTCAAGGAAGCCGCGCAACTGGTCAAGGGCAATCGCGACAACCTGATCGACAAGCTGTCGGCTGTGCTCGAGCGCAACCGCCAGCTGGAAAAGCAGCTGGAACAGCTGCAGGCCAAGGCCGCCAGCGCCGCCGGGGACGATCTCTCCAACGCGGCCGTTGAGGTCAAGGGTGCCAAGGTGCTCGCCGCCCGCCTGGATGGGCAGGATGGCAAGGCGCTGCTGGCGCTCGTCGATCAACTGAAGAACAAGCTCGGCCACGCAGTGATCCTGCTGGGCAGCGAGCATGAGGGCAAGGTCGTGCTGGTGGCTGGCGTGACCAAGGACCTCTCCGGCCAACTCAAGGCTGGCGATCTGATGAAACAAGCCGCTGCGGCGGTCGGTGGCAAGGGCGGTGGTCGCCCTGACATGGCCCAGGGCGGTGGCGTCGACGTCGCTGCTCTGGACAAGGCCCTGGCCCTGGCAGTGCCGTTCGCCGAGCAGGGACTTTGAGATGAGGGGGCCGGTCGTCTAGTGGCCGGCCTCTTCATGTTGGATTGTTTTTTGGGGCCCTTGAGGGCTGAGGCACCTTTGAAATGGCGTTGATCGTACAGAAATTTGGCGGCACCTCTGTCGGTTCCATCGAGCGGATCGAGCAGGTTGCCGACAAGGTCAAGAAATTCCGCGAGCAGGGTACCGACCTGGTGGTCGTGCTGTCGGCGATGAGCGGGGAAACCAATCGCCTGATCGACCTGGCGAAGCAGATCACCGACAAGCCCGAACCCCGTGAGCTGGACGTGATCGTTTCGACTGGCGAGCAGGTCACCATCGCCCTGTTGTCCATGGCCTTGATGAAGCGCGGCGTGCCGGCGGTGTCCTACACCGGCAACCAGGTGCGCATCCTCACCGACAGCGCGCACAACAAGGCGCGCATTCTGCAAATCGACGACCAGAAGATCCGCGCCGACCTCAAGGCCGGTCGGGTCGTGGTGGTCGCCGGTTTCCAGGGGGTCGATGAGCACGGCAATATCACCACCCTCGGCCGTGGTGGCTCCGACACCACCGGCGTAGCCCTGGCGGCGGCGCTGAAGGCCGACGAGTGCCAGATCTACACCGATGTCGATGGCGTCTACACCACCGACCCGCGGGTCGTGCCCCAGGCCCAGCGCCTGGAGAAGATCACCTTCGAGGAGATGCTGGAAATGGCCAGCCTCGGTTCCAAGGTGCTGCAGATCCGTTCGGTGGAGTTCGCCGGCAAGTACAACGTCCCGCTGCGCGTGCTGCACAGCTTCAAGGAGGGTCCGGGTACCCTCATTACCATCGATGAAGAGGAATCCATGGAACAGCCGATCATTTCCGGTATCGCCTTCAACCGTGATGAGGCCAAGCTGACCATTCGCGGCGTGCCGGATACCCCGGGCGTCGCGTTCAAGATCCTCGGCCCGATCAGCGCTGCGAACATCGAAGTCGACATGATCGTGCAGAACGTCTCGCACGATAACACCACCGACTTCACCTTCACCGTGCACCGCAACGAGTACGAGAAGGCGTTGAGCGTGCTGGAGAACACCGCCCGCGAAATCGGCGCGCGTGAAGTGATCGGCGACACCAAGATCGCCAAGGTGTCGATCGTCGGCGTCGGCATGCGCTCCCACGCGGGCGTTGCCAGCCGCATGTTCGAAGCCCTGGCCAAGGAGAGCATCAACATCCAGATGATCTCCACCTCCGAGATCAAGGTCTCGGTGGTGATCGAGGAGAAGTATCTAGAGCTGGCCGTACGTGCGCTGCACACCGCGTTCGAGCTCGACGCACCTGCCCGACAGGGTGAGTGACACGCTGCCTGGAGGGGCGCGGCTTGCCGCGCCCTTCGCGTTTCTGGTCGCCGCGGCTGTCCCTGTCCAGGCAGCCGTGGTGGTCGATCCGGGCCAATGCCGTCGTCCCCGGCCAGGCCCTGCTTATCAAAGACTGTTGTCCCTGAAGATTCATGTGAGGAGAAAACTATGCTGATTCTGACTCGTCGGTGCGCCGAGAGCCTGATCATTGGTGACGGTGAGATCACCGTGACGGTCCTGGGTGTCAAAGGCAACCAGGTGCGTATAGGCGTGAGCGCGCCGAAGGAAGTGGCTGTTCACCGCGAGGAAATCTACCTGCGGATCAAGAAAGAGAAGGACGAGGAGCCAAGCCTTTAATTTTTTTGAAGTTTTTTTCAAAAAAAGGGTTGCAAACGAGGAAGGGTGTGTTTAATATTCGCCTCGTGTTGCGGTGAGGTGGCCGAGTGGCCGAAGGCGCTCCCCTGCTAAGGGAGTATACCTCATAAGGGTATCGGGGGTTCGAATCCCCCCTTCACCGCCATTATTTGCCTAGAGCGCTTCGTGCGATCTGAATGGCACAGCAAGACACGGACTCATAGCTCAGCTGGATAGAGTACTCGGCTACGAACCGAGCGGTCGGAGGTTCGAATCCTCCTGAGTCCGCCACTTTTGAAGTGGCTTTGCCTGCAAGGCTGCTTCAATCAACCAGTGGTAACCTGGTCTAAAACTACCCCACGGACTCATAGCTCAGCTGGATAGAGTACTCGGCTACGAACCGAGCGGTCGGAGGTTCGAATCCTCCTGAGTCCGCCACTTCTGAAGTGGCTTTGCCTGCAAGGCTGCTTCGATCAACCAGTGGTAACCTGGTCTAAAACTACCCCACGGACTCATAGCTCAGCTGGATAGAGTACTCGGCTACGAACCGAGCGGTCGGAGGTTCGAATCCTCCTGAGTCCGCCACTTTTGAAGTGGCTTTGCCTACAAGGCTGCTTCGATCAACCAGTGGTAACCTGGTCTAAAACTACCCCACGGACTCATAGCTCAGCTGGATAGAGTACTCGGCTACGAACCGAGCGGTCGGAGGTTCGAATCCTCCTGAGTCCGCCACACAAGAAAAGCCCGCTTATATAAGCGGGCTTTTTTTTTCCTGATTTTTATTGGTCCCGCCTGACTGATTTGTCGATTGGCGCCGGCTAGACTCAAATCGATCGAGTGGTCAGGGGCGTATGCAATGTGCTTTTCGAAGTGGTTGTGTCGTCGCACTGTCGGCTTCGAGCGTTGTCATAGCTTTATCGCGCAAACGATTGTTCTGGCCAAAAATTTAAGCGATCCGACAGCTAACTCAGTGTATGATTGCGCCCGTCAGCCCCGCCGGGGCTTGTGGAATCCCACCATGGACTTACCCAGTAGTTACTCGCTAACACGCTTCATACAGCCAGATCTGACCGATTGATTCTCCCGGCGTGCTCCGCTGCTGGGAGTGGAGTTCGCCTATGACCGAAATAGAAGTAAAGAAAGCCCAAGAGAGCCTGCAGGATCGCCTTGCTCAGGTGATCGAGCTGCTGCAGCGCCAGAGGGTGGTCGAAGACCTGACGCATCGTCAGGAAGGTCATCACCATGACCTGGTGGAAAATCTTGTCCACCGCCAGAACCTTGTCGAGCTGCAGCGCAAGCTTGACGACCTGCACCCCGCCGACATTGCCTATATCCTCGAAGCACTGCCACTGGACGACCGCCTGACGGTCTGGCAGCTGGTGCGCTCGGATCGCGACGGCGACATTCTGCTCGAAGTCTCCGATGCCGTGCGCCAGACCCTGATCGCCGACATGGACGATCACGAGCTGCTGGCGGCCGCCAAGGAGATGGATGCCGACGAGCTCGCCGACCTCGCGCCGGAGCTGCCGCGCGACGTCGTTCATGAGCTCATGGAAAGCCTCGATGCCCAGCAGCGCGAGCGCGTGCGTTCGGCCCTGAGCTACGACGAAGAGCAAGTCGGTGCGCTGATGGACTTCGAGATGGTCACCATCCGTGAAGACGTCAGCCTCGAAGTGGTGTTGCGCTACCTGCGCCGCCTCAAGGAGTTGCCCGGGCATACCGACAAGCTGTTCGTGGTCGATTACGACGGGATTCTCAAGGGCGTGCTGCCGATCAAGCGGCTGCTGGTCAACGACCCGGACAAGAAGGTCGCGGAGGTCATGGCCAATGACCCGGTGACGTTTCATCCCGAGGAAGATGCCTACGACGCCGCGCTGGCATTCGAGCGCTACGACCTGGTTTCCGCGCCGGTGGTGGACAAGAGCGAGCGCTTGATTGGCCGTCTGACCATCGACGAAATGGTCGACCTTATTCGTGAAGAGAGCGAAAGCGAAGTGCTCAACATGGCCGGTCTGCGCGAAGAGGAAGACATCTTCGCCTCGGTCTGGCGTTCGCTGCGCAACCGTTGGGCCTGGCTGGCCATCAACCTGATCACCGCGTTCGTGGCATCGCGGGTGATCGGCCTGTTCGAAGGCTCCATCGAGAAACTCGTGGCGCTGGCGGCATTGATGCCGATCGTGGCGGGCATCGGCGGCAACTCGGGTAACCAGACCATTACCATGATCGTGCGCGCCATGGCGCTCGACCAGGTTTCGCCCGGCAACACCAGCCGGTTGATGCGCAAGGAGTTGGCGGTGTCGCTGCTCAATGGCCTGATCTGGGGGGGCGTGATCGGTGTCGTGGCGTTCTGGCTCTATGGCAGCTGGTCGCTGGGCCTGGTGATGACGGCGGCGATGACCTTGAACTTGCTGCTCGCCGCCTTGATGGGGGTGCTGATCCCGATGACTTTGACGCGTCTGGGGCGCGATCCGGCCATGGGCTCCAGCGTGATGATCACCGCGGTCACCGACAGTGGCGGCTTCTTCATCTTCCTCGGCCTGGCTACGCTCTTTCTGCTATAGGCGTGGGTTCAGGCCATGCGCAACCCCTGTAGGAGCGGCCTTGTGTCGCGAAAGGGTCGCGTAGCGGCCCCAGGATTTCAGCGTTGATACAAAGATCGCCGGGGCCGCTTTGCGGCCCTTTCGCGACACAAGGCCGCTCCTACAGGGGCGTGCGTGACCCCGCTGCAACCCCCGCAATCACCAGATGCAAAAAAGCCAGCTTGCGCTGGCTTTTTTGTGTGCGGTTGGTTGTCGCTTGCCTGGATCAGGACGCGTCGGCGGCCATTTCCACATCGTGGGCGATGAGGGCGACCAGGGCATTCTGCTGGCGGTGGGACAGTTGGCGGAAGCGTTGCAGCAGTTCGCGTTCGTGGAGGCTGAGTTCTGGGCTGTCCAGGCGCATGCTCAGCTCGTCGCCCAGCGCACCTTCCTGGATAAGGCTCTGTTCCAGACGGGCGATGATTTCGGAGTTCATGCTGCGGTGGTGGTTGCGCGCTACCTCGGCAATGCGCTCACGCATCCCGTCTGGCAGGCGGACGACAAACTTGTCAGCGGTGCGGCTCGAATAGATAGCCTGTTTCATTGGGCGCATATAAATTGACCGGTTGTTCTGGTTCAGGGGAAGCGGTTCTCAAATTGGCCGCACGGTGGAAGTACGACCGCGGCGACGACAAAATGTTCAACCGTGATGTGATTTTGGTTCTTCATCTTGCCTCATGGTCGCCGTTTCCTTGGCGTCAATTCTGTGACAAATAGTGATCTCGATAAAGGCTTTATGCCAGTACCAATTATCAGAAATGAGCACTGGTTTGAAAAGTTTCACATTCATCGAATCACATCGGTGTCAGACCTTTGTCGTCAAAAAGCTGGTAAAAGGCGAAAAAGGCCAGGGAAAAGTCTAGAATGCGCTGGTTTCCCACACATTGAGCATAGTGGCTATGCAATATGACGCAAGCGTTGGGCCGGCCTCAAGAGGCCGCCTGATATTCCTCGTAGGACCGTCTGGGTCGGGAAAAGATTCCGTGATCGACGCCGCGCGTGAGCAATTGCGAGGTCATGGGGTCGAAATCGCTCGCCGGGTGATCACCCGTTCGCCCGAGTCGAAAGGCGAGTCGGCTCATGGCGTCAGCCAGGAGCGCTTCGATGAGCTGCGTCGCTCGGGAGCGTTCGCCCTGGATTGGCAGGCCAACGGCCTGTGCTATGGCATTCCCGTGGGCATCGAGCATTGGTTGGCGCGGGGGCGTTCGGTACTGGTCAATGGTTCGCGGGGATACCTGGCGCAGGCGCGTGCGCGTTATCCCGACTTGCTGGCCGTGGGGCTGGTCGTCGATCCGCAGGCGTTGCGCCAGCGATTGTCGGCCCGAGGCCGGGAAAACCAGGACGAAATCGAGCAGCGTCTGGCACGCAATGCAAGTCTGCGAGCCTATGACGCCTCCGTTCACGTGCTGGATAACTCAGGCTCGTTGACCGATGCGGTCGAGGCATTGCTGGCACTGTTGGGCGAGCAGGGGGTGATCGCTGCACCGGTGGAAAAAATCTGACGTGCAAATTGCCCGATTGAGGCATGACAAACGTCGGCATGCTGGTTAACATGCTCGCCGTCTGTACCGCACGGCATTCGCTGTCGGTTCTCGGGTCTCAGTAGCTCAATTGGATAGAGCATCCCCCTCCTAAGGGGAAGGTTGCAGGTTCAAATCCTGCCTGGGACGCCATCATCGTCCTGGCATTTCCCATCCCGACCCAGGTTCCCGTATGCAGTGGATGCTGCCCACCGCCTGAGCGGCGGGGTGCATCGATCAAAGCGCGGTGGCCTTCGGCTTGTCGTCGTCCCGCATGCCTGCGATTTTCCCGTCTGCCTGCGCCTGCTGTTCCAGCCTGGCCTGGGTCTTCATCTGCACATCCTCCTGAATGCGCCTGGCGATCAGTTCATCGACCTTCATTTTTCGTTCCGGTGGCAGCGCGTCGTATTCGTCCTGGGTCAGGCCCAGTTCCTGGAGGAGCTTCTCCTTGATCTTCTCTGCCGGGGACTTGGCCATGTAGTCACGGAACTCCTGCAGTGCGGAGGATGCCCCCTGTTCGCCGACGCTGGTCTGCCGGCGTGCATGGGCATCCGGGTTCTGCAGCATGAGCATCAACTTGGCGAAGGCTTCCTTGTGGTCGCCTTCGGTGCCTTGCTGCGAGGAGCCCTGCTGGTTGGCCTGCCGAGCGTCTGGCTTGTGGCTGGCGGTGACCGGCTGAAAGGTCGCGGCCTGGGTTTGAGGCTGGTCGTTGCCGGTACGGTTCTGCTGTTGCATGGCCGGCCAGGCCAGACCGGTGGTGATGAGCATGGTTCCTCCTTGGATGAATGCAGCTGTGCGACGCAAGGGGCAAAAGCTGTGCCAGAGAAACTATCGGCTTGAAATAGGCCATCGGGGCTATTCCTGCCACGCCGCGCGCGGAATATGCTTGCCTGTCGGAGGAATGGGTTTGCCGTCAGCGGCAACCGTCATAAATGCCGGCGGCACCGGGATCGGGGCGCAGTTGCCGGATGTAAGGGAGAGCGTCCATGAGTCACGAAGCAATGCCGGTACCACCCGGTTTTTCCACAGCGCAACTGCAGACCTTGTTCGATCTGATCAGCGATGGCATCTGGGACTGGGATGCCAACAGCGGTTACGTCTACCGCAACCCCGGCTGGTACGCGATGCTGGGCTATGCCAGTCACTCCATGGCCAATTCGGTGCTGACCTGGGAGAGTGTGATCCATCCCGAGGACTACCCCCGCGTAATGGCGCACTTCGAGGCCTACATCGATCAGCGCAACGAGCGCTATCGCATCGAGTACCGCTGCCGCTGCCAGGACGGCAGCTACCTGTGGATCGAAGACAGTGGCCATATCATCGCCCGCAATCCGGATGGCTCGGTGGCGCGCATGCTGGGCGCCCACCGCAATATCGACGCAGGCAAGCGCCTGATCGCCGAGCTCGAGCAGCGCAACGAGTCGCTGGAGTGCCAAGTGGCCGAACGCACCCGCGAGCTTTCCTGGGTCAATCAGCAACTGCAGCGACAGTTGGACGAGAACCGCGAGCTGGCCGAGCGCGACGCGCTCACGCGTACCGGCAACCGTTACCGGCTGGAAAAGACCCTGCAGCAGGAGTGCGAACGTGCCCGGCGCTTTCGCGAGCCCCTGGCGTTGATCGCCATGGACCTGGACGATTTCAAGCCGATCAACGATCTGCATGGCCATGCGCGCGGCGACGCGGCGTTGATCGAAGTGACCGAGCGTATCCGTACCTGCCTGCGGCCCCAGGACTTGCTGGCGCGGTGGGGGGGCGACGAGTTCGCGGTGGTCCTGCCGCACAGTGCTCACGAGCAGGCCTGCGCGATGGCCCAGGCCATTCGTACGGCGATGGAGGCCCTTGGCTCGATTGGCACGTGCCGGTTGACCATGAGCTATGGCGTGGTGCAGTGGCAGGAGGGGGATGACGCCGCCGGGTTGCTGGAGCGCGCCGACCAGGCGCTGTACCGGGCCAAGGCTCGGGGCAAGAATGCCATCGCCGAGTAGGCGCGGCTCGAGAGGGCTGGGAGAGTGCCGGTCGACGGCAAGCCTGGGCTGAAAAAAATGCCCGCGGCGCCAGAGGCGCAGCGGGCCAAATCGGCTATTGCCGCTTCAGTGTCTTTCGCTAGATGTGCAGGGCATGGCCCAGCGCGCGTAATGCCGCTTCCTGGACTGCTTCGCCAAGGGTTGGATGGGCATGGATGGTACCGGCGACGTCTTCCAGGCGGGCGCCCATCTCCAGTGACTGGGCAAAGGCGGTGGACAGCTCGGACACCGCCACGCCCACGGCCTGCCAGCCAAGGATCAGGTGATTGTCGCGGCGGGCCACCACACGCACGAAGCCGCTTTTCGACTCAAGGCTCATGGCCCGACCGTTGGCGGCGAACGGGAACTGCGCAACGAGGCAGTCCACACCCTGCTGGTTGGCCTGTTCCGGGGTCTTGCCGACCACCACCACTTCCGGGTCGGTGAAGCACACCGCGGCAATCGCGCTGGGTTCGAAACGTCGTGCCTTGCCGGCGATGATCTCGGCGACCATCTCGCCCTGGGCCATGGCCCGGTGCGCCAGCATCGGTTCTCCCGCTACGTCGCCGATGGCCCAGACGTTGCGCATGCTGGTCTGGCAGCGCTCATCGATGGCGATGGCGGCGCCGTTCATTTTCAGGTCCAGGCTTTCCAGGCCGAAGCCCTGGGTGCGTGGGCGCCGACCCACGGCCACCAGCACCTGGTCGGCCTCCAGGCGCAATTGTCCGCCCTGGCCGTCGCGTGCCAGCAGGCAACCGTCGGCGTAGCCTTCGACGCTGTGGCCCAGGTACAGCTCGATGCCCAGCTTCTTGATCGAGTCGGCCACCGGCGCGGTCAGCTCGGCGTCGTAGGTCGGCAGGATGCGCTCGCGCGCTTCCACCACGCTGACCTTGGCGCCGAGCTTGCGGTAGGCGATACCCAGCTCCAGGCCGATGTAGCCACCGCCGACCACCACCAGGTGCTGCGGCAAGGCCTTGGGCGCCAGGGCCTCGGTGGACGAGATGATCGGCCCGCCGATGGGCAGCATCGGCAATTCGACGCTGCTCGAACCGGTGGCCAGCAGCAGGTGCTCGCACTGGATGCGCTGACCGTCGACCTCGACGCTCTTGCCATCGAGGACCTTCGCCCAGCCATGGATCACCTTGACACCATGCTTCTTCAGCAGCGCGGCGACGCCGCTGGTGAGGCGGTCGACGATGCCATCCTTCCATTCGATGCTGCGGCCGATGTCCAGGCGCGGCGAGGACACGCTGATGCCCAGCGCGGACGGCTCGGTGTAGCGGCTGGTCTGGTGGAACTGCTCGGCCACATGGATCAGCGCCTTCGAGGGGATGCAGCCGATGTTCAGGCAGGTGCCGCCCAGGGCCTGGCCCTCGATCAGCACGGTGGGGATGCCCAGTTGTCCGGCGCGGATGGCGGCCACGTAGCCGCCGGGGCCGCCACCGATGATCAGCAGGGTGGTGTCGATAATCGGTTGCATGATCACTCCACGAACAGGCAGGCGGGTTGTTCCAGCAGGCCGCGCATGGCCTGGATGAACAGGGCGGCGTCCATGCCGTCGACCACGCGATGGTCGAACGAGCTGGACAGGTTCATCATCTTGCGCACGACGATCTGGCCGTCGATCACCATCGGCCGCTCGACCATGCGGTTGACGCCGACGATCGCTACTTCCGGGGTGTTGACCACCGGAGTGCTGACGATGCCGCCCAGGGCGCCGAGGCTGGTCAGGGTGATGGTCGAGCCGGACAGCTCCTCGCGGCTGGCCTTGTTGCTGCGGGCAGCGTTGGCGACCCGGGCGATCTCGGCGGCGTTGCTCCACAGGCTGCCGGCCTCGGCATGGCGCAGCACCGGCACCATCAGGCCATTGTCACCCTGGGTGGCGATGCCGACATGCACCGCGCCATGGCGGGTGATGACCTGGGCTTCGTCGTCGTAGGTGGCGTTGATCTGCGGGAAGTCGCGCAGGGCGACGACCATGGCGCGCACCAGGAACGGCAGCAGGGTGAGCTTGCCGCGGCTGTCGCCGTACTTGGCGTTGAGCTGCTGACGCAGTGCCTCGAGCGCGGTGACGTCGATTTCCTCGACATAGCTGAAATGGGCCACGCGCCGCTTGGCGTCCTGCATGCGCTGGGCGATCTTGCGGCGCAGGCCGATCACCGGCACCTGCTCGCTGTCGGTGCGCTTGCCGTAGCCGCTCGGTGCCTGGCCGGCGCTGCGCTGCGGCTTGCTGATGAACGCGTCGAGATCCTCATGGAGGATGCGCCCGGCCGGGCCGCTGCCATGCACGTAACGCAGTTCGATACCGGCATCCAGGGCGCGCTTGCGCACGGCGGGGGAGGCCAGTGGTTTTTCATGGGCCTCGCGTGGCACGATCGGCGCCGCGGCGTGGCTGGCGGCTGCCTGAGGCTGCGCCTCGATGCGCGGTTCAGGCTTGGTTTCGGCTTTCACCGGCGCGGGCGCAGGCTCCACCGGCTTGGCCTGGGGCGTATCGACATGGTTGCCGCTGCCTTCGACTTCGATGCGGATCAGTTCGCTGCCGACCGCCATTACCTCACCTGGCTGGCCGCCCAGGGCCAGCACCTTGCCGCTGACCGGCGAAGGGATTTCCACGGTGGCCTTGTCGGTCATGACATCGGCCACCACCTGGTCCTCGGCGATCATGTCGCCGACCTTGACGAACCACTCCACCAACTCGACCTGCGCGATGCCTTCGCCGATGTCCGGCATCTTGATGACGTGCGTGCCCATTCAGACCTCCATGACCCGTTTCAGTGCCGCGCCTACCCGCGAAGGACCAGGGAAGTAGGCCCATTCCTGTGCGTGAGGGTAGGGGGTGTCCCAGCCGGTGACGCGCTCGATCGGCGCTTCGAGGTGATGGAAGCAGTGCTCCTGGACCAGCGACACCAGTTCGGCGCCAAAACCGCAGGTGCGGGTGGCTTCGTGCACGACCACGCAGCGACCGGTCTTCTTCACCGACTCGACGATGGTCTCCAGGTCCAGCGGCCACAGGCTGCGCAGGTCGATGACCTCGGCGTCGACGCCGGTTTCCTCGGCGGCCACTTGCGAGACATACACGGTCGTGCCGTAGGTCAGCACGGTGACGTCGTTGCCCGGGCGGACGATGGCCGCCTTGTCCAGCGGCACGGTGTAGTAGCCATCCGGCACGGCGCTGTGCGGATGCTTGGCCCACGGGGTCACGGGGCGGTCGTGATGGCCATCGAAGGGGCCGTTGTACAGGCGCTTGGGCTCGAGGAAGATCACCGGGTCGTCGCATTCGATCGAGGCGATCAGCAGGCCTTTGGCGTCATAGGGGTTCGACGGCATCACGGTGCGCAGACCGCAGACCTGGGTGAACATCGCCTCCGGGCTCTGGCTGTGGGTCTGGCCGCCGTAGATGCCGCCGCCGCAGGGCATGCGCAGGGTCAGCGGCGAGATGAACTCGCCGGCCGAGCGATAGCGCAGACGGGCCATCTCCGAGACGATCTGGTCGGAGGCGGGGTAGAAGTAGTCGGCGAACTGGATCTCGACCACCGGGCGCAGGCCATAGGCGCCCATGCCCACGGCGGTGCCGACGATGCCGCTTTCGGAGATCGGCGCGTCGAACACGCGGGACTTGCCGTACTTGGTCTGCAGGCCTTCGGTGCAGCGGAACACGCCGCCGAAGTAGCCCACGTCCTGGCCATAGACCACGACATTGTCATCGCGCTCGAGCATGACATCCATGGCCGAGCGCAGGGCCTGGATCATGGTCATGGTGGTGGTGGACATGGCGTTTTCCAGATGGATGCTGTTGTTGTGATCGTTCATCTCAGACCCCCAGTTCCTGGCGCTGGCGGCGCAGGTGGTCGGGCATTTCCTTGTACACGTCCTCGAACATCGAGGCGGCGCTGGGGATATGGCCATTGCTCAGGGTGCCGAACTGCTCGGCGTCCTTCTGCGCCTTGATGACCTCGGCCTCGAGCTCGGCGGTGACTGCCTGGTGCTCCTCCTCGGACCAGTGACCGATCTTGACCAGGTGCTGCTTGAGGCGCGTGATCGGGTCGCCCAGCGGGAAGTGGCTCCAGTCGTCGGCCGGGCGGTACTTGGATGGATCGTCCGAGGTCGAGTGCGGGCCGGCACGGTAGGTGACCCATTCGATCAGCGTCGGCCCCAGGCCACGGCGGGCACGTTCGGCGGCCCAGCGCGAGGCGGCGTAGACGGCGATGAAGTCGTTGCCGTCGACCCGCAGCGAGGCGATGCCGCAACCCACGCCACGGCCGGCGAAGGTGGTCGACTCGCCACCGGCGATGGCCTGGAAGGTCGAGATCGCCCACTGGTTGTTGACCACGTTGAGGATCACCGGGGCGCGGTAGACGTGGGCGAAGGTCAGGGCGGTGTGGAAGTCGGACTCGGCGGTGGCGCCGTCGCCGATCCAGGCCGAGGCGATCTTGGTATCGCCCTTGATCGCCGAGGCCATGGCCCAGCCGACCGCCTGGACGAACTGGGTGGCCAGGTTGCCGCTGATGGTGAAGAAGCCGGCCTCGCGCACCGAATACATGATCGGCAGCTGACGGCCCTTGAGCGGATCACGGGTGTTGGACAGCAGCTGGCAGATCATGTCCACCAGGGACACGTCGCGGGCCATCAGGATGCTCTGCTGGCGGTAGGTGGGGAAACACATGTCGCTGCGGTTCAGGGCCAGGGCCTGGCCGCTGCCGATGGCTTCCTCGCCCAGGCTCTGCATGTAGAAGGACATCTTCTTCTGGCGCTGGGCGACTACCATGCGGCTGTCGAAGATGCGCGTCTTGAGCATGGCGCGCATGCCCTGGCGCAGCACTTGCGGGTCGACGTCCGCGGCCCACGGGCCAACGGCGTCGCCATGCTCGTTGAGCACGCGGACCAGGCTGTAGGAAAGGTCTGCCGTGTCGGCAGGCTCCACGTCGATGGGCGGTTTACGAACTTGACCTGCGTCGTTCAGGCGCAGGTAGGAGAAATCGGTCTGGCAGCCTGGCCGGCCTGTAGGCTCGGGCACATGCAGACGCAGGGGGGCGTACTCGTTCATTGCTTTTTACGCTCGCTCGAATGTTGTTTTTGTGAGCTTTGAAGCGGCCGCCGCTGAGTGCCGGCTCGTGACTGGCAAGTCAGCGTCTTTTACATCATAGGGGGACGCCAGGAGAATTTTTCTCTCATGTTCATTGCCTTTGCAGCGCGGCGCAGATAAACATTCCGCATAAACACAAAAGCCAGGTGAATTTGTCTCATGCGCAAACTGGATCGTACGGATATCGGCATTCTCAACAGCCTGCAGGAAAACGCCCGGATCACCAACGCGGAGCTGGCGCGCTCGGTCAACCTGTCGCCCACGCCCTGCTTCAACCGGGTCAAGGCGATGGAGGAGATGGGCGTGATTCGCCAGCAGGTGACGCTGTTGTCGCCGGAGGCGCTGGGGCTGGACGTCAATGTGTTCATCCACGTCAGCCTCGAGAAGCAGGTGGAGCAATCGCTGCACCGTTTCGAGGAAGAGATCGCCGAGCGGCCCGAGGTGATGGAGTGCTACCTGATGACGGGAGATCCGGATTACCTGCTGCGGGTGCTGCTGCCCAGCATCCAGGCGCTGGAGCGGTTTCTCGATTACCTGACCCGCTTGCCTGGGGTGGCGAACATTCGCTCCAGCTTTGCCCTCAAGCAGGTGCGCTACAAGACCGCGCTGCCGTTGCCGGCCAATGGCATGACCTTGCGCGAGCAGTAGCCTGGGCTGGCCCTTTCGCGGGTGAACCCGCTCCCACAGGTACGGTGCATGGCTCGAGGTCGGCGCGGGTTTACCCGCGAAGAGGGCGCCACTGCCCCTGGGGTGCTTGATATTTTAAACACCCCCGGCCTATGTTGTGCTCGTTGCCATTCCCGGCAGGCGAAAACAACAAGAAGGACAGTGTCATGACGACCGCAGGCCCGCATACCCAGGCTGAACACCTGAAGGGCATCGATGAAATCGAGTGCGTCACCCCCGACCTCAACGGCGTTGCGCGCGGCAAGGTAATGACCGCCGAGGGCTTCCTCGAAGGCCGCCGCTTGCAGATGGCACGTGGCGTACTGCTGCAATGCATCATGGGTGGCTACCCGCCAGCGAAATTCTACGGCAGTGACGATGGCGACCTGGCGCTGGTGGCCGAGCCCACCCAGATCCATCGCCTGCCCTGGAGCGACGAGCCCCGCGCCCTGGCTATCTGCGATGCGGTGGAACTGGACGGCGCGCCTTCGGGATTGTCCAGCCGCGGCCAGCTCAAGGCGGTGATCGCTCGCTATGCCAAGCGCGGCCTGGCGCCGGTGGTGGCGACCGAACTGGAGTTCTTCGTCTTCGCGCCCAATACCGATCCTGGCCAGCCGTTCCAGCCGCCATTGGGCAAGGATGGTCGCCGGGAAATGGGCCATTCGGCGTTCAGCGTCAGCTCCAACAACGGCTTGCGCCCGTTCTTCAACGAGGTCTACCGGTGCATGGCCGCGCTGGGGTTGCCCCGCGATACCTTCATGCACGAGATGGGCGTCAGTCAGTTCGAGATCAACCTGCTGCACGGCGATCCGTTGCTGCTGGCCGACCAGACGTTCCTGTTCAAGCACCTGCTCAAGGAAGTGGCGCTGCGTCATGGCCTGACCGTGGTGTGCATGGCCAAGCCGCTGGCGCATACACCCGGCAGCTCGATGCACATCCACCAGAGCCTGGTGGAGATCGCCAGCGGGCGCAACGTGTTCAGCGACGAGCAGGGCCGGGCGACCGACACCTTCCACCATTTCATTGGCGGTCTGCAGGCCTGCCTGGCCGACTTCACCGTGCTGTTCGCGCCCAACGTCAATTCCTACCAGCGCCTGTGCCACCCCTATGCGTCGCCGAACAATGCCTGCTGGTCCGAGGACAACCGTGCCGCGGGCTTGCGCATTCCCGCCAGCTCAGCTGTTGCGCGGCGGGTGGAGAACCGCCTGCCGGGGGCCGATGCCAACCCTTACCTGGCCATCGCCGCCAGCCTTGCCGCCGGCCTGCACGGTATCGAGCAGCAGCTGGTGCCGGCGCCCGCCATCCAGGGCGAGTTCGAAGTGCCGGAGCACCTGAGCCTGCCCTGCACCCTGCATGCCGCGCTGGAGCGGCTCAAGCGCAGCGCGCTGGCACGGGAACTGTTCGGCCAGGAGTTCATCGAAGGCTACATCGCCAGCAAGACCCTCGAGCTCAGCGATTTCTTCGATGAAATAACGCCGTGGGAGCGGCGCGTGCTGGCGGCGCAGGCCTGAGCGCGACACGACCGCTACTGGATGCGCCCCTTGTGCTGACTTTCGCTGCAAGGGGCCTGCGTCGGGGCCGTTTTGCTCTTATGCTTGCCTGCAGCCCAACGCCAGCGAATGAAGGAGCTTGACGGGACGTATGCGAAATATCTGGAAGCCGTTTCAGTCGCTGTACTTCGCTGCCTTGATGATGCTGATCGGCTCCGGCCTGCTCAGTACCTACCTGGCGTTGCGCCTGGCCGCCGATCATGTCGACAGTCTGTGGATCGGTGCGCTGATGGCCGCCAACTACTTCGGCCTGGCGGTGGGCGGCAAGGTGGGGCACCGGCTGATCGGCCGGGTCGGGCATATTCGCGCCTACGCCACCTGCGCCGGTATCGTCGGCGCGGCGGTGCTCGGGCATGGCTTGACCAACTGGCTGCCGGCCTGGGTCGGGCTGCGCATGATCGTCGGCCTGGGGATGATGTGCCAGTACATGGTCATCGAGAGCTGGCTCAACGAGCAGGCCGATGCCAAGCATCGCGGGGCGGTGTTCAGCGGCTACATGATCGCCTCCTACCTGGGCCTGGTGCTCGGTCAGTTGATCCTGGTGGTGCATCCGCAATTGGGGCCGGAGCTGCTGATGCTGGTCGCCATGTGCTTCGCGCTGTGCCTGGTGCCGGTGGCGATGACCCGGCGCATTCACCCCGCGCCCCTGCGTCCGGCGCCGATGGAGCCGAAGTTCTTCATCAAGCGGGTGCCGCAATCGCTGTCCACGGTGCTGGGGTCGGGCCTGATCGTCGGCTCCTTCTATGGCCTGGCACCGTTGTACGCGTCCAGCCAGGGGCTTTCCACCGAGCAGGTCGGTCTGTTCATGGGCAGCTGCATCTTCGCCGGGCTGCTGGTGCAATGGCCGCTGGGCTGGCTCTCCGATCGCTACGATCGGGCGGTGTTGATCCGCAGCGTGGCCATCGGCCTGGCGCTGGCCTCGGCGCCGCTGGCGATCCTGCCGGGGGTGCCGCTGGCGCTGCTGTTCGCCATCGGCTTCGTCATTTCGCTGTTGCAGTTCTGCCTGTACCCCTTGGCGGTGGCGTTTTCCAACGACCATGTGGAGAGCG
This sequence comes from Pseudomonas sp. microsymbiont 2, assembly GCF_054788395.1. NCBI lineage: Bacteria > Pseudomonadati > Pseudomonadota > Gammaproteobacteria > Pseudomonadales > Pseudomonadaceae > Pseudomonas > Pseudomonas sp. microsymbiont 2. The sequence goes on along the minus strand of NZ_CM139112.1, from coordinate 4,162,810 downwards.
AGCGACGGGTGTCGCTGACCGCCATGTTGCTGGTCACCTATGGCGTCGGCGCCTGTATCGGGCCGCTGGCGGCCGGGGTGCTGATGAAGCTGCTGGGGCCGCAGATGCTGTATGCCTTCTTCCTGTTCTTCGCCCTGGTGCTGGTCTGGCGCATACGGCCCAAGGCCGTCACTGGTCTGCATCAGGTGCAGGATGCGCCGCTGGGGCACGTGGCGATGCCGGCGGCAGGCTCGCCGTTGTCGGCGGCGCTCGACCCACGGGTCGATGAGCAGACGGTGCAGGAGGTGATGCAGGCGCCGGTAGCGGCGGAGGATACCGAGGAAGAGGCGAGCGTGGAGCCGCAAGGCGAGGGTGAGGTGAGTAAATCGGCTTCCTAGGTGGGACGCCCCTTCGCGTCGAAGCGCCGCGAAGGGGCCCTGATCTTTCTCAGGTGAACAGCATCACTGGACTGGCGACGATCAGTAGTCGTCCTTGTCGAACCGACGCGCTTCACGCTGCAACTGGTAGACGAAACTCTCGATCTTGCGCTGCGCCTGGCCGTTGAGGTTGTGGAAGCGCACGCCGGCGAAGGTGGTGTTGATGCGCTCCTCGAAGTGCAGGTGACGCAGTTCGACCAGTGTGTCGGTCAGCCCCAGTGGATTGCCGGCCTTGAACCGTTCGTATACCTGGCCCAGTTGCAGGCGATCCTCGACGTTGCCGTCGAAACGCAGCTTGCAGCCGGTGGCGGAGATGTCCAGCAGCTTGCCGCGCAAGGCGCCGTTGCCCTTTAGGTGCGTCCCGTCGAGCACGATATCGACCAGCTGCGAGAGCTTGAGCGCGGCGCGGAAGGCGTTGCGGCGCTGGTGGTAAGTCATTTCCGTCGGCAGCGGGCCGCGGTAGCAGCGGTGGCCGTCGATTGCGCCGATGGTCAGCGGCGTGTCGCTTTCCCAGGCGATGCGCACGCCATCATGGAAGCCTTCGATGCGGAACGGCTCGCCGTTCTCGATGTACTTTTCGCCGTCGCGAGGAATCATCTCGTCCAGGGCCAGAGTGCCGGTGTCCTTGTCGACATGCACCACGTAGCTCTGGAATCGCTGGCTGCGCTCATGGAAGCTGATGATCAGCGGGTCGTGGCTCTCCAGCAACTGGCGCAGGTTGGCCGTGATCTCCAAAGGGGTGCTCAGCACCTTCGGCGGCTGGGGAGCATCGGATTCATTGAACACGGGTTATCAATCTCCAGGCAAAAACGACACACGCAAGTAACGGCATTTTGCCAGTATGTTCCGTGGCTTGATAGGACTAATCACACTTGGCTGAGGGCGCGGGGCTTGGCCATGGGCGAGGTGCCGCCACGGGCGTCGTAGAGCGACGGCGAGTCGCCGCCCTGGAGGATCCTGATCTGGTTGGCCGTGGCCTGTTGCTGCACCTGGATGATCCGGCCATTGGTCGCGTTGACCTGCTGGCAGGCATCCATGATCTGGCCCAGCGCATCCAGCCGGCTCATGATGGCGTCGCCGCTGCTCGACTGGGCGGCCAGCGCTTGCGCGCCGGCGCGATCGGCGCTCAGGCCGAGGCTCTGGAGCAGCTGGCTGCGCCGTGTACCCTGCTGTTCAAGCAAGATGATCAACGACTGCTTGCGGGCCAGGATCTGCTCCAGGGCCGCCATGTCCCGCCCGTGCAGGGCTATCGCTTCGTTCTGCAGGAGCTCGAGCAGCTCCTGCGCCGGGGCGATGTCGTTTTCGATCAGTTGCAGCAGGGTGATGTCGTGCATGGCTAACTCTTGGCGTGGTGCGTCCTGGAAGTCAGCGCGCCTTGAGGTCAGCGCTGGGCTTCGAAATCAAGCAGCTTGCTGGCGACCCGGTCGGCATCGACCTTGTAGCTGCCGTCTGCGATCGCCTGTTTCAACTCGGCCACGCGGGCGCTGTTGACGGTCGGCTGGTCGCGCAGCTTGTCGCTGATCTTCTGCAATTGCTGGGCCTCAGGGCTCAGATGTACCGTTTCTCCGCTGGCATCGGCGCGCTTGGGCGCCTGGCTGGCTTCGCCGGCTTTCTCGGCGTTGCCGGGCGCGGCATTGCCACGCACGCCGCCCGTGACGGACGGAGAGTTATTCAAACGACTGAAGTCGATGACCATGTCAGAACCCCTGGGTATTAGGACGCATGCCTTGTTTTCGGCCAACCCGAAAGAAACTTTAGGCAACAATGCATCACTGCCGTGAAGCCAGCTTGCGCCACCCGATTTCCGACACAGTTTAGGGCGCGCGGTTCCATACTGCCAGCCTCGCGTCGTTATCCTGACGCCCGGAGCTACATCGCCACCTCGACCTGGCCGGGCCCGGTCACGCGGGCCTTCACCACGCGCTTGGAGTTGAGGTTGCGCACGCGGATCTGCGTCTGCAGGCCGCCCTTGTCCAGGGCCTCGCCGGGCATGCGCACGCTGAGGCTGCCGCTGCGCGCGACGATCACCACGTGGTCGCCCTTGCGCACCACCTCGGCCTGTTCCAGGTGTTGCTGGGTCAGGACCTGGTCGAGCACCGTCGGGCGCAGCAGCTTCATGCCCAGCGCCTGGTCCAGCTGGGTCAGGTAGCCGGGGCCGAGGCTGCCCACGTCGCGCTCGCGCAGGGCCACGTCGCCTTCGCCGACCACGCTTTCGCGCTTGAGCGGGCGAGTCATCACCACCACATCGCGCAGCAGGCGCACCTGGGCGGGGACGAACACGGTCCATGGCGCCGCGCCGTCGCAGCGTACCTTGACCGTGACCCTGCCCAGCGGCGTCGAACTCTCCAGCGAGGCGTCGAGCTGCTGGCTGCACAGCGGCATGCGCAGGCGCGGGTCGAGGGTGTTGACCTGGATCTCGTAGCGGCCGGGCGTCTGGGTGGTTGCCAGATAATCCTCCACGGTGAATTCAAGAAACCCTTGAGTGACACCGATAAGCTGTTCAGGCAAGGTAAACGCGTCCGCCAGCGCACGAACGCCCGGCACCAGCAGGCACACTGCGGCCAGCGAGCCGGCCAGCAGGCGCGTCAGTCGTCGGAAAAATGTCGTTTTCATGTACATGGCGTTCAAAAAAGCAAAGCCCGTGCCGACTTGTTGCACAGGCATTCGTTGAAGGAGTCCGGCATGGCTGGAGTGATGGATTCGGTCAACCAGCGCACGCAGCTGGTGGGGCAGAACCGCCTGGAGTTGCTGTTGTTCCGCCTCAATGGCGACCAGCTCTATGGCATCAATGTGTTCAAGGTCCGAGAGGTGCTGCAGTGCCCGGACCTGACGCTGTTGCCCAAATCCCATCCGGTGGTGCGAGGGGTGGCCAACATTCGCGGGGCGACGATCCCGATCCTGGACCTGTCGATGGCGACCGGGCTGCCGGGGCTGCGGGAGGAAACCCGCAACAGTTTCGTGATCATCACTGAGTACAACACCAAGACCCAGGGCTTCCTGGTGCACTCGGTCGAGCGCATCGTCAACATGAACTGGGAAGAGATCCACCCGCCACCCAAGGGCACCGGGCGCGATCATTACCTGACCGCGGTCACCCGGGTCGACAATCGCATGGTCGAGATCATCGACGTGGAGAAGGTGTTGGCCGAAGTGGCGCCGTCCTCCGAGTCGGTGTCGGCGGGCGTGGTGGATGCCGAGGTACAGGACAAGGCCGTGCTGCTGCGGGTGCTGACGGTCGATGACTCGTCGGTGGCGCGCAAGCAGGTCAGTCGTTGTCTGCAGACCGTCGGCGTCGAGGTGGTGGCGCTCAACGACGGTCGTCAGGCCCTGGACTACCTGCGCAAACTGGTGGACGAAGGCAAGCGGCCCGAGGACGAATTCCTCATGATGATCTCCGATATTGAAATGCCGGAGATGGACGGCTATACCCTCACCGCGGAGATTCGCAGCGATCCGCGCATGCAAAAGCTGCACATCTGCCTGCATACTTCGCTGTCCGGGGTATTCAACCAGGCCATGGTCAAGAAGGTCGGCGCCGATGACTTCCTGGCCAAGTTCAAGCCGGACGACCTCGCCCAGCGCGTGGTCGACCGGATCAAGGCGACTCATTGAAACGGCCGGGGCCTGTCCCCGGCGCTAGCTATTTAGTAAAGAGGCGGCAGCATTGTCTACGGGTAATTTGGATTTCGAACAGTTCCGGGTCTTCCTGGAGAAAGCCTGTGGCATCCTGCTGGGCGAGAATAAGCAGTACCTGGTCTCCAGCCGTCTCAACAAGCTGATGGAACAGCAGGGCATCAAGTCGCTCGGCGAGCTGGTGCAGCGTATCCAGACCCAGCCGCGCGGCGGGTTGCGGGAGCAGGTGGTCGATGCCATGACCACCAACGAGACGCTGTGGTTCCGCGATACCTATCCCTTCGAAGTGCTCAAGAGCAAGGTGATTCCGGAGTTCATCAGGAACAACCCAGGGCAGCGTCTGCGCATCTGGTCGGCGGCCTGTTCGTCGGGGCAGGAGCCCTATTCGCTCTCCATGGCCATCGACGAGTTCGAGCGCAGCAATCTCGGGCAGTTGAAGATGGGGGCGCAGATCGTGGCCACCGACCTGTCCGGCGCCATGCTGAACAACTGCAAGACGGGCGAGTACGACAGCCTGGCCATCGCGCGCGGTCTGTCGCAGGAGCGCCTGCAGCGCTACTTCGATCCCAAGGGGCCAGGGCGCTGGGCGGTCAAGTCGCCGATCCGCAGTCGGGTCGAGTTCCGTTCCTACAACCTGCTCGACAGCTATGCGCCGCTGGGCAAGTTCGACATCGTGTTCTGTCGCAACGTGCTGATCTACTTCTCGGCCCAGGTCAAGAAGGACATCCTGATGCGTATTCACGGCACGCTCAAGCCGGGTGGCTACCTGTTCCTGGGGGCGTCCGAGGCGCTCAACGGCTTGCCGGATCACTACCAGATGGTTCAGTGCAGCCCGGGGATCATCTACCAGGCCAAGTGAAGCAGGCCAAAGGGCCGGTATCGCGAGATACCGGCCCTTTTCGTTTGCCTGTACCGGATTTTTCGCGGGGTAAGCCCGCTTCTGCAGGATTACGCAAAATCTCAAGCTAACGCTTTGCCTGTGGGAGCGGGCTCGCCCGCGAAAGAGGCAGCGCGATCCTCGCCTGAGACAGTGACGTCAATTTTTTGTTTTGCCGCTTTTGCCGCCCGGCAATTGCCGCTTTCCCTTCGTCGGGCGGAAACGGTTTGCCGCTTTTCTGGCATCGCTTTCCAGGTATCCCGTGCTCAGACCCAGCATTCATGGGCTTTGCGTGGCTTGGCACAGCCCTTGCTATACCTTCGCCAACGACATTCACGGTCGACCTTCGAAGGTTTCCCCGACATGAGCATCAGTTTCGACAAGGCGCTTGGCATCCACGAAAAGGCACTGGGCTTCCGCGCCCAGCGCGCCGAGGTGCTGGCCAACAACATCGCCAACGCCGACACGCCCAACTACAAGGCGCGCGACATGGATTTCTCGTCGGTGCTCGCCGCCGAGGCCGACAAGCAGCAGAACGGGCGCATTGCCCTCGAGCGCACCAACAACCGTCATATCGAGGCCCAGGGCCTGGCGATGGCCGACGACACGCTGCAGTACCGCACGCCCATGCAGCCGTCCATCGACCAGAACACCGTCGATGCGCAGATCGAGCAATCGAACTACACGGAAAACGCGGTTGGCTTCCAGGCCAGCTTCACCCTGCTCAACAGTAAATTCAAAGGGCTGGTATCGGCCCTGCGTGGAGAGTGACCATGTCCCTTGCCAGTGTCTTCAATATCGCCGGTAGCGGCATGAGCGCGCAGAACACGCGCCTGAACACCGTCGCCTCGAACATCGCCAACGCCGAGACGGTCTCGTCGAGCATCGACCAGACCTACCGCGCCCGCCACCCAGTGTTCGCCACCACCTTCCAGCAGGCCCAGGCCGGCGCCGGCCAGTCGCTGTTCGAGGACCAGGGTGAAGCGGGGCAGGGCGTGCAGGTCAAGGGCATCATCGAGGACCAGAGCAATCTCGAGGCCCGTTACGAGCCTAACCATCCGGCGGCGAACAAGGACGGCTACGTCTACTACCCGAACGTCAACGTGGTCGAGGAGATGGCCGACATGATCTCCGCCAGCCGCGCGTTCCAGACCAACGCCGAGCTGATGAACACCGCCAAGAACATGATGCAGAAAGTGCTGACCCTGGGTCAGTAAGCAGGGATCCGTAATGACTACCACCAATACTGATACCAAGGTCAACAGTAGCTACCTGGAGTCGCTGCAGAAGCCTGCCAGCAAGAACAACGCCAGCACCGGCCAGGCCGGCAGCGCGCTGGGCAAGGATGCGTTCCTGCAGTTGCTGGTGACGCAGATGAAGAACCAGAACCCGCTCGATCCGCAGGACAACGGCGAGTTCGTCGCGCAGCTGGCGCAGTTCAGCAGCCTCGAGGGTATCCAGTCGCTGAAGGAGTCGGTGGACGGCATCCTCACCGGCATCGGTTCGTCCCAGGCGCTGCAGGCCACTTCGCTGGTTGGCCGCTCGGTGATCGTGGCGAGCGACAAGGCGGTGGTCGACACCACCAAGAGCTTCAGTGGCCAGGTTGTGCTGTCGTCGAACATCACCGAGGGCAAGGTCACCATCAAGGACAAGGATGGCAAGGTGGTCAAGACCATCGACCTGGGCGCGCAGAAGGCCGGTAACGCCGACTTCATCTGGGACGGCAAAAACGACAAGGGTGAGGTGGTCGAGCCGGGCACCTATACCTTCAGCGCCGAAACCAAGGTCGACGGCAAGACCAAGACCCTGGCCACCCTGCTGCCGGCCAAGGTCAACAGTGTCAGCTTCCAGAACGGCAGCGAGATGATGCTCGACCTGGCCGGTATCGGCAAAGTCGGCATCTCCAAAGTCACCACGATCGGAATTTAACGCCGCAGAATCGGCACAAGGAGCGAGTACATGTCTTTCAATATCGGCCTTAGCGGTCTCTACGCGGCGAACAAATCCCTGAACGTCACCGGCAATAACATTGCCAACGTCGCCACCACCGGCTTCAAGGCGTCGCGCGCCGAGTTCGGTGATCAGTACTCCCAGTCCATCCGTGGTACCGCCGGCGGCAAGACTCAGGTGGGCAGCGGCGTGAAGACCATGGCGGTCTCGCAGATGTTCAATCCGGGCAACATCAATGGCACCGGCCAGGCGCTGGACATGGCCATCGATGGCAACGGCTTCTTCGCCCTGAACGACAACGGCTCGCGCATCTACACCCGTTCCGGCGCGTTCTACAGCGACAAGGAAGGCTACGTGGTCAATGCCAACGGCGCCAACCTGCAGGGTTACGCGGTGGACGACAGCGGCAAGGTCATCCCGGGCGTGCTGACCGACCTGAAGATCGACACCTCGAACCTGGCGCCGCGGCCGACCGGTCGCATTTCCGAAACCGTCAACCTGAACTCCAGTGCCGACCAGCCGAAGGTGACGCCGTTCGATCCGACCAACGTCAACAGCTACAACTACACCTTCAATACCCCGGTCTACGACAGCCAGGGTAACGAGCACCAGATGAACCAGTACTTCGTCAAGGATGCCGGCACCAACTCCTGGACCATGTACACCACCATCGGTGGCCGCAACCCGGCCGACCCGACCCTGAGCACGCCGCTGGTGAACAAGCTGCCGTTCACCTCTGGAGGGCAGCTGAATACCGCCGCGATGGCTGCCGGCCCGGTCACGGGTGGCCTGACCATCGGTGCCGACAAGACCTTCCAGCTGGCCAACTGGGTGCCGGCCGAGAAGAACGCCGCGGGCAACTGGGTAAGCAACGGCGCCACCGCGCGCGCAGGTGGCGTGACCCTGGACATGCTGGCGACCACCCAGTACAACGCGGCTTCGGCCACTACCGCCAAGGATCAGGATGGCTACGCCACCGGTGAGCTCGCCGGCCTGACCGTCGATCAGAGCGGCAACATGTTCGCCAACTTCACCAATGGTCAGAACAAGGTGATCGGCCAGGTGGTGGTCGCCAACTTCGCCAACCTGCAGGGGCTGACCCCGGTCGGCGCCACTGCCTGGAAGGAATCCTATGCCTCTGGCGTGGCGATCATCGGCGAGCCGGACACCGGCACGCTGGGTCGCATCGCCGGCAGTTCCCTGGAAGACTCCAACGTCGACCTGACCGGTGAACTGGTCAACCTGATCAAGGCGCAGAGCAACTACCAGGCCAACGCCAAGACCATTTCCACCGAAAGCACCATCATGCAGACCATCATCCAGATGACCTGATGAGCGTGGCGTGATCGAGCCCCTGCTTGCAGGGGCTTTTTCACATCTGGCAGAGGAGGTTGATGTCATGCGCAAGTCGATGCTCGTGGTGGCTGGCGCGCTGTTGATCGCGCTGTCGCTGCAGGCCGCGCCAGCGCCCTGGTACCAGTGGCAAAGCCTGGCGACCGGGCGCTACATGTGCTCGGCCAACGACCCGGGAGAGGGCTGGAAGCGTCATTCCGGGCCCTACAGCAATGGCGCCTGCCGGGCCAACTGACGGGCGCTTGCCGCCTGCGGCAAACATTCGCCGACAAACTGACGCTCGATGCCTGTTGGCACCCCTGGAAGTCCCGTATTAAAGGGGTTCTATCAGTTTGGTTCGATAATTGCTTTGACCTTGTCAACGACAGCGCGACAAGGTGCACGTAGAGGAGATGCTGTGGACAAGATGCTTTATGTGGCCATGACCGGCGCCAGCCAGAACGCGCTGGCGCAGAAGGCCCATGCCAACAACCTGGCGAACGTTTCCACCCATGGCTTCCAGCGTGATCTGGAGCAGGCGCGTTCGATGCCGGTGTTCGGCGACAGCTTTCCGGCGCGCGCCTTCGCCATGACCGAGCGCCCGGCCACCGACTTCAGTGAAGGCGCCCTGGTCGAGACCGGTCGTGAACTGGATGTGGCCGTGAGCGGCAAGGGCTTCATCGCCGTGCAGGCGCCCGATGGCAGCGAAGCCTATGTGCGCACCGGCAGCCTGAACATCGATGCCCTCGGTGTGCTGCGCGCCGGCAATGGCATGCCGGTGATCGGCAATGGCGGCCCGATCGCCATTCCGCCCGAGCAGAAGGTCGAGGTCGGTGACGACGGCACCATCAGCATTCGCGCCATGGGCGAGGACCCTCGGGTGATGGCCGAGGTCGACCGCATCAAGCTGGTCAACCCTGACATCAAGGGCCTGAACAAGGGGCCGGACGGCATGATCCGCACCACCAGCGGCCAGCCCGCCGACGCCGACGTCAATGTTCGCGTGGTCTCGGGTTTCCTGGAGTCGAGCAACGTCAACGCCGTCGAGGAAATGACCTCGGTGCTGGCGCTGTCCCGTCAGTTCGAACTGCACGTCAAGATGATGAACGCGGCCAAGGAAGGCGATGAAGCCATGGCGCGCGTCTTGCAAATCGGCTAACCACATTTGAACGGGTGCCATAAAACAGGCGCACGAGGAGAACACTAAATGCTTCCGGCTCTTTGGGTCGCTAAAACCGGCCTGTCCGCTCAGGACACCAACCTCGCGGTCATCTCCAACAACCTGGCCAACGTCTCGACCACCGGCTTCAAGCGTGATCGCGCCGAGTTCCAGGACCTGCTGTACCAGATCAAACGTCAGCCTGGCGCGCAGTCGACCCAGGACAGCGAACTGCCTTCGGGCCTGCAGGTCGGTACCGGCGTGCGCATCGTCGGCACCCAGAAAAGCTTCATCGCCGGCAGCCTGCAGACCACCGAGAACCCGCTGGACATGGCGGTCAACGGTCGCGGCTTCTTCCAGATCCTGCAACCCGATGGCACCGTGTCGTACACCCGTGACGGCACCTTCCACCTGAACTCCGATGGCCAGATCGTCACCGCCAACGGTTTCTCGCTGGAGCCGGCCATCGTCGTGCCGCCGGACGCGCAGACCTTCACCGTCGGCAAGGACGGCACCGTGTCGATCACCACCGTGGGCAACCCGGCCGCGCAGGTCATCGGCAATATCCAGACCGCCGACTTCATCAACCCGGCCGGCCTGCAGGCCATCGGCGGCAACCTGTTCCTCGAGACCGCCGCCAGTGGCGCGCCGCAGGTCGGCACCCCGGGCCTGAACGGTTTCGGCACCACCGAGCAGCAGACCCTGGAAGCCTCCAACGTCAGCACCGTCGAAGAGCTGGTGAACATGATCACCACCCAGCGCGCCTACGAGATGAACTCCAAGGTCATCTCCGCCGCCGACAAAATGCTGTCGTTCGTCACCCAGCAGCTGTAAGCCCCGACGGCCCGCCGAGCGCGGGCCGCTGACCCATCGCTCGCTGTTGCAGCGTCTGTTTCACCGTGAGGTAAGTGTCATGAAGCGTCTGTTGTCCGTTTTCGCCCTTGGGGGGGCGGTGTCGCTGGCCGGTTGCGTCGCGCCGACGCCCAAGCCCAACGACCCGTACTATGCGCCGGTCCTGCCGCGCACCCCGTTGCCGGCGGCGGCCAACAACGGCTCGATCTACCAGGCCGGTTTCGAGCAGGGCCTGTATACCGACCGCAAGGCGTTCCGGGTCGGTGACATCATCACCATCACCCTCAACGAGCGTACCTCGGCGAGCAAGAACGCCGGCTCGCAGATCCAGAAGAACAGCAAGGCGGACATCGGCCTGACCTCGCTGTTCGGCACCGTGCCGAACACCAACAACCCCCTGGGCAGTGGCGATCTCACCCTCGAGGCCGGCTACAGCGGCGACCGCAGCACCAAGGGCGACAGCAAGGCCACCCAGGGCAACACCCTGACCGGTTCGATCACCGTCACCGTGGCCGAAGTGCTGCCCAACGGCATCATCGCCGTGCGCGGCGAGAAGTGGATGACCCTGAACACCGGCGAAGAGCTGGTGCGCATCGCCGGCCTGGTGCGCGCCGACGATATCGCCACCGACAACACCGTGCCGTCCACCCGCGTGGCCGACGCGCGCATCACCTATTCGGGCACCGGCTCGTTCGCCGACGCCAGTCAGCCCGGTTGGCTCGACCGCTTCTTCATCAGCCCGCTCTGGCCCTTCTGAGTACGGATGACCATGTTCAACGCTAGGCGGTTGATTGCCGCGACACTTCTCCTGACCTGTGCGTTCGCCGCCCACGCCGAGCGCTTGAAGGACATCGCCAGCATTTCTGGCGTGCGCACCAACCAGCTGATCGGCTACGGCCTGGTGGTGGGCCTGAACGGTACCGGTGACCAGACCACCCAGACGCCGTTCACCCTGCAGACCTTCAACAACATGCTCTCGCAGTTCGGCATCAAGGTGCCGGCAGGCTCCGGCAACGTGCAGCTGAAGAACGTCGCGGCAGTGTCGGTGCACGCCGACCTGCCGGCGTTCGCCAAGCCCGGCCAGGTGGTGGATATCACCGTGTCGTCGATCGGCAACTCCAAGAGCCTGCGCGGCGGCAGCCTGCTGATGACGCCGCTCAAGGGTATCGACGGCAACGTCTACGCCATCGCCCAGGGCAACCTGGTGGTCGGTGGCTTCGACGCCGAAGGCCGCGATGGCTCGAAGATCACCGTCAACGTCCCGTCGGCCGGCCGCATTCCAGGCGGCGCGACAGTGGAGCGCGCGGTGCCGAGCGGGTTCAACCAGGGCAACAGCCTGACCCTCAACCTCAATCGCCCGGACTTCACCACCGCCAAGCGCATCGTCGACAAGGTCAACGAGCTGCTCGGTCCGGGCGTGGCCCAGGCCCTCGACGGTGGCTCGGTGCGGGTCACCGCGCCGATGGATCCGAGCCAGCGCGTGGACTACCTGTCGATCCTGGAGAACCTCGAGATCGATCCGGGCCAGGCCGTGGCCAAGGTCATCATCAACTCGCGCACCGGCACCATCGTCATCGGCCAGAACGTCAAGGTCTCGCCGGCGGCGGTCACCCACGGCAGCTTGACCGTGACCATCACCGAAGACCCGATCGTCAGCCAGCCGGGGCCGTTCTCCAATGGCCAGACCGCGGTGGTGCCGCGCTCGCGGGTCAATGCCGAGCAGGAGGCCAAGCCGATGTTCAAGTTCGGTCCGGGCACCACGCTGGATGAGATCGTCCGCGCGGTGAACCAGGTCGGCGCGGCGCCGGGCGACTTGATGGCGATCCTCGAAGCCCTGAAGCAGGCCGGCGCGTTGCAGGCCGACCTGATCGTGATCTGAGGACGTCGCGGATGAACCCGAAAAGCCTGGTTTCCGGAGTTGCCGACAGCGGCTCCTACACCGACCTCAATCGCCTGAGTTCGCTCAAGCATGGCGACCGCGACAGCGAGGGCAACATCCGCAAGGTGGCCCAGGAATTCGAGTCGCTGTTCGTCAGCGAAATGCTCAAGGCGTCGCGCAAGGCCACCGACGTGATGGCCGACGAAGACAGCCCGATGAACAGCGACACGGTCAAGCAGTACCGCGACATGTACGACCAGCAGCTGGCGGTGAGCATGTCCCGCCAGGGCGGTGGCATCGGTCTGCAGGACGTGCTGGTGCGTCAGTTGAGCAAGACCAGGCACAGCGTCAATAACAGCCCGTTCCCGCGTACCGACGGGGCGGCGCCGGTGTTGTGGGGCAATCGCGTCGACGCCCCGGCGCATGCCGAGCAGGCCGGTGTCGCGCGCAACGATGTCGCGGCGCTCAATTCCCGGCGCCTGGCCCTGCCGGGCAAGCTGACCGATCGTCTGCTGGCAGGCATCGTGCCGTCCGCCGCTGGCGGCGATGGCGCCACCGCCAATCGCAACGCTCCATCGCTCGCCGGCGTGGCCCGGGGCGACTGGCAGCCGGCGCAGACCTTCGCCGCGCCGCGCGAGGGCATGCGCATCCTCGGTCGGGCCGTGGCCCAGCCGCCGTTGGCGCCGAACAAGGCGTTCAGCGACAGTGACGCCTTCGTTGCCACCATGCTGCCGATGGCCGAGCAGGCGGCCAAGCGCATCGGTATCGATCCGCGCTACCTGGTGGCCCAGGCCGCTCTGGAAACCGGCTGGGGCAAGTCGGTCATGCGCAACGCCGACGGCAGCAGCAGCCACAACCTGTTCGGCATCAAGGCCAGCGGCAGCTGGCAGGGTGGTGAGGCGCGGGCGATCACCAGCGAGTTTCGCGATGGTCAGTTCGTCAAGGAAACGGCGGCGTTCCGTTCCTACGATTCGTACCAGGACAGCTTCCACGATCTGGTCAGCCTGTTGCAGAACAACGGTCGCTATAAAGATGCGGTCGGTGCCGCCGATAACCCGGAACAGTTTGCACGCGAGCTGCAGAAGGCTGGCTACGCCACCGACCCGGACTATGCCCGCAAGATCATCAGCATTGCCCGACAGCTGCAGCCCGCCCAGGAATACGCCATGGCCGGCACTACCACGAATCTATAAGGATTGAAGCATGTCTAACCTGATCTCGATCGGGCTGTCCGGCCTGAATGCCAGCCAGACGGCGCTGTCCATCACCGGTAACAACATCGCCAACGCGGCGGTCTCCGGTTACTCGCGCCAGCAGACCATCCAGACCACCGGGCCGTCGCACCAGATCGGCGCTGGTTTCGTCGGCACGGGCACCACGCTGTCGGACGTGCGACGCATCTACAACGCTTATCTGGACAACCAGCTGCAGACGGCGACTTCGCTCAATACCGACGCGGCGGCGTTCCAGGATCAAATCACCGGTATCGACAAGCTGCTGGCCGAAAGCGACACCGGCATCAGCTCGGTGCTGACCGCATTCTTTTCGGCCCTGCAGACCGCTTCGGCCAAGCCCAGCGATGTGGCGTCGCGGCAGCTGCTGCTGACCCAGGCGCAGACCCTGAGCAACCGTTTCAATGCCATCTCCGCCCAGATGAGCAAGCAGAACGATGGCATCAACAGCCAGCTCGACACGTTGTCGGGCCAGGTCAACAAGCTGACCTCGAGCATTGCCGACCTCAACAAGCAGATCACCCAGCTGTCGGCGTCCGGCGCCTCGCCGAACAACCTGCTGGACGCGCGCAGCGAAGCGGTGCGCCAGCTCAACGAGCTGGTCGGCGTCACCGTGCAGGAGCGCGACGGCAACTACGACGTGTACCTGGGCAACGGTCAGTCGCTGGTCACCGGCAACCGCGCCAACACCCTCAGCGCCGTGCCGAGCACCGCCGACAAGAGCCAGTACAGCCTGCAGATCAACTACCAGGACTTCTCCTCGGACGTCACCTCGGTGATCACTGGCGGGCAGATCGGTGGCCTGCTGCGCTACCGCAATGATGTGCTCAACCCGTCGATGAACGAGCTGGGGCGTGTCGCCCTGGTGGTGGCCGACAGCATCAACAGCCAGCTGGGGCAGGGGCTCGACGCCAATGGCCAGTTCGGCAGCGCGCTGTTCTCCAGCATCAACAGCGCCGCGGCGATCAGCCAGCGCAGCCTGGCGTCCTCGGCCAACAGCGCCGGCTCCGGCAACCTGGACGTGACCATCGCCAACAGCGGCGCGCTCACCACCTACGACTACGAAGTCAAGTTCACCGGCCCCAACCAATACAGCGTGCGCCGTTCCGATGGCACCGACATGGGCAACTTCGACCTGACCACCACGCCGCCACCGGTGATCGATGGTTTCACCCTCAAGCTCAATGGCGGTGGCCTGGCGGCGGGCGACAGCTTCAAGGTGAGCCCGACCCGTGCGGCGGCCGGCTCCATCAATACCGTGCTCACCGATGCCAACAAGCTGGCCTTCGCCGGGCCGATCAATGGCACGGTCGGCAGTGGCAATACCGGGACCGGCACCATCACCCCACCGAACCTGGGCGCCAAGCTGAATATCTACGGCGGCGCCGACACCGCGTTGATCCAGGACTCGATGAAGCACTCGATGCCGGTGCGCGTGGTGTTCCAGGCCGCCAGCGGCGGTACCCAGGGCTATACCCTGTACGACTCCAAGGGCAACTCCATCGGCACCGGCAGCATCGTGCCTGGCCAGGAAAACAAGCTGTCGATCAATGTGCCGATGCGTGACGCCAGTGGCGCGCCGATCCTCGATGGCAGCGGCAATCCGCGCACCTTCAGCGTGGAGACTACCGTCGGTGGCAGCCCGGCGCTCAACGACAGCTTCACCTTCGCCTTCAACGTCGACGGCAAGTCCGACAACCGCAACGCCCAGGCGCTGCTCGGCTTGCAGACCAAGTCCACGGTCGGCGTGAACTCCGGTGGTGGTTCCAGTTTCACCTCCGCCTATGCCTCGCTGGTCGAGCGCGTCGGCGCCAAGGCCAACCAGGCCAAGATCGACACGGTGGCGACCAAGGCCGTGCTCGATTCGGCCAAGGAAAGCCGCAACGGGGTTTCCGGTGTCAACCTGGACGATGAGGCGGCCAACCTGATCAAGTTCCAGCACTACTACACCGCGTCGTCGCAGATCATCAAGGCGGCGCAAGAAACCTTCAGCATCCTGATCAACGCTTTGTAAGGAGTAGCCATCGTGCGTATTTCCACCGCTCAGTTCTATGAGTCGAGCGCCAGCAGCTACACCAAGAACTTCGCCGACCTGATGAAGACCAAGACCCAGATCGACAGCGGCGTGCGCATCCAGACCGCCGCCGACGATCCGGTCGGTGCCGCGCGCCTGCTGCTGCTGCAACAACAGCAGGGCCTGCTCAAGCAGTACGACAGCAACATGACCACGGTGAACAACTCGCTGCTGCAGGAAGAGAGCGTGCTGTCGACCATCAACGAGGCCATGCAGCGCGCCAGCGAGCTGGCGATTCGCGCCGGCAGCGCCGGTGTCACCGATGCCGACCGCACCTCCATCAGCGCCGAACTCAAGGAGATCGAGGCCAACATCTTCGGCCTGCTCAACTCGCGCGATGCCAATGGCGACTACATGTTCGGCGGCACCAAGACTTCGTCGCCACCCTATGTGCGCAACGCCGACGGCACGTACAGCTATCACGGCGACCAGACCCAGCTGAGCCTGCAGGTGTCCGACACCCTGCACCTGGCGACCAACGACACCGGCTTCAGCATTTTCGATTCGGCCAAGAACAAGAGCCGCACCGAATCCACCCTGGTCGCGCCGCCGGTCGACGATGGACGCGTCGCGCTGTCGCCGGGCCTGCTGACGTCGAGCAACACCTACAGCAACAGCTTCACGGCCGGCCAGCCGTACAAGATCACCTTCACCAGCGCCACCCAGTTCACCGTGACCGATGCCAGCGGTAACGACATCACCGCCGAAACCGCCACCAACGGCAAGTTCGACAGCAAGACCGAAGGCGGCAACCGCATCGCGCTGCGTGGGGTCGAGTTCGAGGTCAACGTGTCGCTGAAGGAAGGCGATGACCCGGACGCCGCCGTGGCGGGGCATGCATTCACCGTGCAGTCGCGTCCGGACACGCTGACCACCACCCGTGGCGCCGGCAACCCGTCCAGTGCCCAGGTCACCGGCAGCGCCGTGACCAACGAGGCGGCCTACCGCAGCACCTTCCCGAGCAATGGCGCGGTGATCAAGTTCACCGGGGCCAACACCTACGAGTTCTATGCCCAGCCGTTGACCGCCGACAGCAAGCCGGTGGCCAGTGGCACCTTCACCGCGCCGGCCCTGACCGTGGCGGGTGTCACCTACCAGGTATCGGGTGCGCCGCAGGCCGGTGACCAGTTCTCGGTGGCCGCCAACAACCACCAGAACCAGAACGTGCTGGAGACGCTCGGCCAGCTGCGTGCCGCC
Organism: Pseudomonas sp. microsymbiont 2; assembly: GCF_054788395.1. Lineage (NCBI taxonomy): Bacteria > Pseudomonadati > Pseudomonadota > Gammaproteobacteria > Pseudomonadales > Pseudomonadaceae > Pseudomonas > Pseudomonas sp. microsymbiont 2. Next base: position 4,146,209 of record NZ_CM139112.1, on the reverse strand, counting down.
CTGGATGCGCCGCCCGGCACCGAAGGCAACAACCTGGCGATCAAGAACGCGGTCGCCTCGGCCATCGCCAACCTGAGCAGCGCGCGCGAGCAGGTGGACATCACCCGTGGCTCGATCGGTGCGCGGGGCAACTCGCTCGACATCCAGCGCCAGGAAAACACCAGCCTGACCACGGCCAACAAGATCACCCAGGACGCCATCGGCAACACCGACATGGCCGATGCCTCGATCATGCTGACCCTGCAGCAGGCCATGCTCGAGGCCTCGCAACTGGCGTTCTCGCGCATTTCGCAGCTGAGCCTGTTCAACAAGCTCTGATCCCCTGCGTCTGAAAAGCCCCGGTCAGCACTGCGCTACCGGGGCTTTTTCATGTCCGCTGCGCGTGCCTGCGACGGCTTTCGCGATAAATGAGTGTGACCAATGGGTCAAAACGCGCATCTTCCCTGTATTCTATGCGGCAGCTGTTGCAGCATTTTGTTACCGGTGTGGACGTGACGGGCCTGATGTCGGCCTGTCCAGGGTCGCAGTGGCCTTGACCCGGTAGTTGGCGCCCTCAATTCATCGAGCGGCGGTCTTTGGCTGTTTTCATTGGGAAGCCAGAATGATTGGCATCAAAAGCATCGCGAGTTACGTGCCCACCGCTGGCCTGGACAACTACGTCCAGGGTGCGAAGTTCGGCAAGGACGAAGAGTTCATGTTCGGCAAGATCGGCGCCTCCTTCCTGCCGCGCAAGGCCGAGGAGCAAGAGACTTCCGACCTGTGCGTCGAGGCGGCGCGGGCGTTGTTCGCCAACAACCCCGAGCTCGATCCGCAATCGATCGACGTGCTGATCGTGGTCACCCAGAACGGTGACGAAGAGGGCCTGCCGCACACCGCGGCCATCGTCCAGAACAAGCTGGGGCTGTCCACGCGCGTGGCGGCCTTCGACGTGTCGCTGGGCTGCTCCGGCTATGTGTATGGCCTGTACGCGATCAAGGGCTTCATGCAGGCGGCGGGGTTGAAGAATGGCCTGCTGATCACCGCCGACCCGTACTCGAAGATCGTCGACCCGGAAGACCGCAACACCACCATGCTGTTCGGTGACGCCGCCACGGCCACCTGGATGGGCGAGGACGCGGTATGGCAGTTGGGCGAGGCGCGTTTCGGCACCGACGGCTCGGGTGCCGAGCACCTGAAGGTCAGCGATGGCACCTTCTTCATGAACGGTCGCCAGGTGTTCAACTTCGCCCTGGTCAAGGTGCCGGCGCACTTGCACGAGCTGCTCGAAGCCAGTGGCCTGCAGTCGTCGGATATCGACGCCTTCTGCATCCACCAGGGCAGTGCGGCCATCGTCGACGCCGTGGCTCGCCGTTTCGAGGAGCAGCACCCGGAGAAGTTCGTCAAGGACATGCTCGAGACTGGCAATACCGTCTCCTCCAGCGTGCCGCTGCTGCTGCAGAAGCATATGTTCGACAGCAGCTGGAAGCGCGTGGCCATCAGCGGCTTCGGCGTGGGGCTGTCGTGGGGCTCGGCAATCCTGTATCGCGACTGACCACGAGCCTGATCGAAAGAACGCCTGGCGCAGCCCGCCAGGCGTTTTTTTATGCCTGGGATTTGCAGATCGCTCAGCCCTTTGGGTCGCGCTGTCGTGGCTGGAGTGGCGTTCGCGGGCAAGCCCCCTCCCAGGGGTGCCCTGTCGCATTCAAGATCCGGGAGGAGGGGCGGGCCGCCCTTGCATCGATAACCCCCTGATTTCGTGGGGGTGGCGGGGTGATGGCATTTTTTTTTCGAAAATGCCCTCAAGCAACCCACGCAAACGACGATAACCATTACGAAGGTTCTCTAGGCCATACCCGGCGGATGCCAGGGCCGGAAGCCGCAGCACCCATCCAACGAGGATTTCGTCATGGCTTTAACTGTAAACACCAACATTGCTTCGGTTACTACTCAGGTCAACCTGAACAAGGCCAGCAACGCCCAGACTACTTCCATGCAGCGCCTGTCTTCCGGCCTGCGCATCAACAGCGCCAAAGACGACGCTGCCGGCCTGCAGATCGCCAACCGTCTGACCAGCCAGATCAACGGCCTGGGCCAGGCAGTCAAGAACGCCAACGACGGTATCTCGATCGCCCAGACCGCCGAAGGCGCGATGCAGGCTTCGACCGACATCCTGCAGAAAATGCGTACCCTGGCCCTGTCCTCGGCCACTGGCTCCCTGAGCGCCGACGACCGTAAGTCGAACAACGACGAATACCAGGCTCTGACTTCCGAGCTGAACCGTATTGCGCAAACCACTACCTTCGGTGGCCAGAAACTGCTGGACGGCTCCTACGGTACCAAGGCCATCCAGGTCGGCGCCAACGCCAACGAAACCATCAACCTGAGCCTGGAAAACGTTGCTGCCAGCAACATCGGTTCCCAGCAGATCAAGAGCATCACTGCTGCTCCTAAGCTGACCGGCCTGACTGGCGGTGCCATCGATGTCACCGGTAACGGCGAAAGCAAGTCTTACACCGTTGCTGCTGGCGCTTCCGCCAAGGATATCGCCAAGGGCCTGAACGGTCTGATCGGTGGCCTGACCGCCTCGGCCAGCACCGACGTTCGCTTCACTGTCGATGACACCGCTGCTGCTGCTACCCCTGCTACCTTCACTATGAAGGTAGGTACCCAGAGCGTGAACTTTGTTGGTGTAACCAGCACTGCCAACCTGGCTGATCAGTTGAAGTCCAACGCTGCCAAACTGGGCATCAGCGTCAACTACGACGAGACCAACCGCGCCCTGTCGATCAAGTCGGATACCGGCGAGAACGTTCAGTTCTCCGGTGTTACTAATGGTGGATCTGTCCAGGTCGCGAGCAAGGGTGCTGATGGCACCTATAGCACCGATGCTGTCGTTGCCGATACCTTGGTTGCGACCGGTGCAGTCTCCCTGGACTCGGCCAAAGGCTACTCGCTGACTGGTGCGGGCGTAGCTGAGATCTTCGGTACTTCCACCACTTCGGTTAAGACTTCTGTTGCCCAAACTGACGTCACCGACGCCACCAAGGCTCAAAACGCCCTGGCCGTTATCGACAAGGCCATCGGTTCCATCGACAGCGTCCGTTCGGGCCTGGGTGCTACCCAGAACCGTCTGACCACCACCGTCGACAACCTGCAGAACATCCAGAAGAACTCCACCGCTGCCCGCTCCACCGTGCAGGACGTGGACTTCGCTTCGGAAACCGCAGAGCTGACCAAGCAGCAGACCCTGCAGCAGGCTTCGACTGCGATCCTGTCGCAGGCCAACCAGCTGCCATCCTCGGTCCTGAAACTGCTCCAGTAATTCAGGCGCCTGAGTGAAAGGTGGAAGGGCGCGTTTACGTGCCCTTTCACCTTTTTGACATGAGGAGTTCCAAGCATGGACATGAGTGTCAAGCTGAACCAGGTATACCCCTCGATGGCGCCGCAGGCGGTGTCGGTCGCCAAGGATCCGGTCGTGCCTGCCAAGGTGCAGGAGGCCGCGGCCCCTGACGATCAGGCGCACACGCGCGAGGACCTGGAGAAGGCGGTTGGCGAGATCCGCGATTTCGTCCAGTCGAGCCAGCGCAAGCTGGATTTCTCCATCGATGATTCCACCGGCCAGGTCGTGGTCAAGGTGATCGCCACCGAGTCCGGTGACGTGATCCGCCAGATCCCGTCGGAAACCGCGTTGAAGCTTGCACAAAGCCTCAGCGAAGCCGGCAGCCTGCTGTTCGACGGCAAGGCCTAGGCTGGCATGATTTTTGTTGCTGTCGGGCATTTGATGAACGTATTCGTCAAGGACCCGGCGGCTACTGAACAAGGAGAGCAATGATGGCAGGTACAACAGTCAGCGGTATCGGATCGGGCATCGATACCCAGGCGATTGTGAAGTCCCTGGTGGACGCGCAGAAGGCGCCGAAGCAGGCACAGATCAATACCCAGACACTGAAGGCAACCACCACGTTGTCCTCTATCGGCAAGATCCAGGCGGCGTTGGATGCCTTCCGTGGCGCCTTGACCAGCATGACCAACGACAACAGCTTCGGCGGTCTGGCCCTGAAATCCTCGGATGAAAAGGTTGCGACCATCACCGCCGGGGCCGGGGCAGCCAATGGTTCGTTCGCCCTGCAGGTGGAGCAACTGGCGTCGGCGTCCAAGCTCTCCACCAAGGTATACGCCGGTGGGGCGAATAGCGTGGTCAATGCCGGTACTTCCGCGACCACGTTGACCATCACCCAGAATGGCAAGGCCCATGACGTGAGCATTCCCCCAGGGGCCACGTTGCAGCAGGTGCGTGAGGCGATCAACAGCCAGTTCGGGACTGCGGGGCTGAGCGCCAACGTTCTGACCGACGCCTCGGGTTCGCGTCTGGTGATCACATCCAACAAGATGGGCGTGGGGTCCGATATCACCTTGTCGGGTAACTCCGGCATTGATACTGGCTACACCGTCGTGGAGAAGCCTCAGAATGCCAAGTACACGCTCGATGGCATCTCCATGGAGTCCAAGAGCAACGACATCAGTGATGCGGTCAGTGGCTTGAACATCAAGCTGGTCGGGGTTTCCGCCAAGGAAAAGGACAGCAACGACCTCGTCAAGACCACGCTGTCGCTGACCACCAGCACCACCGCGCTGAAGTCGGGCCTGAAGGGGTTCATCGATACCTACAACGCGCTGATGAAGGTCGTCAACGCCGAAACCCGAGTGACCAAGAACGCCGATGGCTCCATGACGCCGGCGGCGCTCACCGGTGATGCCTCGATGCGTGCCTTGATGTCCTCGATCCGCGAAGAGATGAACGCGCTGTCCGGCAATGGCACGTTGAAGTCGCTCGCCGCATTCGGCGTCAGCACTTCCCAGGACGGTGGCCTGTTGACCCTGGACGACAAGAAGTGGGACAAGGCGGCCGCCACCAACGCAGCTGACCTGACCAGTATCTTCAACGGCAAGGATGGCCTGCTGGCGCGTCTGCAGACTGCGACCGAGCCGTATGCCAAGGCTTCCACCGGCACCCTCGCCGAACGCTCCAAGGCCCTGTCCGAGAGCCTGACCAAGCTCAAGACCGAGCAGGACACCCTGGATACCCGCATGGAAGCCCTGCGCATCAGCCTGCAGGACAAGTACAACAGCATGGACACCCTGGTCACCCAGCTGCGTCAGCAGCAGAACAACGTGCTGGGCACGCTCAACGCGCTGAACAACGCCAAGAGCGACAAATAATCCGTGAACGCCGCGTGAAGTCCGGGCATCATGCCCGGCTTCATGTCATCGACCGGTAAAGTTTTTTGCCTCCGGCCCGATACAGGGACTATCGAACCTTCCGTTTTTGCCCGTCACGAGGTCGCAAGATGAACCCCATGAGAGCCCTTCGTCAGTACCAGAAGGTCAATTCCCATGCCCAGATTTCCGAAGCAACGCCCCATCGTCTGGTGCAGATGCTGATGGAGGGTGGGCTCGATCGCATGGCCCAGGCCAAAGGTGCGCTGGCCCGTGGCGACATCGCCGAGAAAGGCCTGATGCTGGGCAAGGCCATCGATATCATCATCGGCCTGAACGACGGTCTCGATGCGCAGAAGAGCGCAGACCCGGCCTACATCGAGCAGCTGTCGAGTCTCTACGCCTACATGACCAACCGTCTGATGCAGGCCAACATCGACAACGACCCGGCGATCATCGACGAGGTCGCCCAGTTGCTGATCACCGTCAAGAGCGGCTGGGACGCGATCGCCGAAGCGCAGCAGCCCGGCTGAGCCGGCAAGGAGAGCAAGGTGAACAGCGAGCTGCAACGATTCGACGAAACCCGCGACGCGCTGCTCGAGGCGCTGGGCGCGCGCGACTGGGAGGCCATCGGCCGGCTCGACGAAACCTGCCGTGGCTGCATCGATGCCATGGTCAATGCCCCGACGCTGGACGAAGCGCTGGTTCGCGAGCGTCTGGAAGGCTTGCTGGCGCTGTACGGCGAGCTGGTCAGCGTGACCACCGGCGAGCGCCAGGCAATTGCCGATGAGATGACCCAGATCAATCAAGCAAAGAATGCTTCGAAGGTTTACCATTTGTTCAGTTAAGATGCACCGCACTGAGCAAAAGGCGCCATAAATTTGACTGTGCAGGCCTTTTTGACTTAACTAGTGGCTGTTTTCGAAATTCAGACGTCCGAACACTGACCATTCAGTCGGAATGATGTCGTGCACGCCCTCCGGGCGCCGATATGACTAGGGAAGTTGCTATTGCATGTGGCGTGAAACCAAGATTCTCCTGATCGATGACGACAGCGAACGCCGCCGCGATCTGGCGGTGGTCCTGAATTTTCTCGGCGAAGAAAACCTTTCTTGCTCCAGCCAGGACTGGCAGCAGGTGGTCGAAGGTTTGCCTTCCAGCCGTGAAGTGCTGTGCGTCCTGATCGGGACTGTGAATGCTCCGGCCAGTGTGCTGGGGCTGCTTAAGACAGTGGCTGGGTGGGACGAGTTCCTTCCGGTGCTGCTTCTGGGTGAAATTTCTTCCGCGGAGTTCCCCGAGGACCTGCGTCGCCGTGTGCTCTCCAACCTCGAGATGCCGCCGAGCTACAGCCAGCTGCTCGATTCGCTGCACCGTGCCCAGGTCTACCGCGAGATGTATGACCAGGCCCGCGAGCGCGGTCGCCAGCGCGAGCCCAACCTGTTCCGCAGCCTGGTGGGCACCAGCCGTGCCATCCAGCATGTGCGGCAGATGATGCAGCAGGTGGCCGATACCGACGCCAGCGTGCTGATCCTGGGTGAGTCGGGCACCGGCAAGGAAGTGGTGGCGCGCAACCTGCACTACCACTCCAAGCGTCGCGAGGCGCCGTTCGTGCCGGTCAACTGTGGCGCCATTCCGGCGGAGCTGCTCGAGAGCGAGCTGTTCGGTCACGAGAAGGGCGCGTTCACCGGCGCGATCACCAGCCGTGCCGGGCGTTTCGAACTGGCCAACGGCGGCACCCTGTTCCTCGACGAGATCGGCGACATGCCGTTGCCGATGCAGGTCAAGCTGCTGCGCGTGCTGCAGGAGCGCACCTTCGAGCGGGTCGGCAGCAACAAGACCCAGAGCATTGATGTGCGCATCATCGCTGCGACGCACAAGAACCTGGAGAGCATGATCGAGGAAGGCACCTTCCGCGAAGACCTCTACTATCGGCTCAATGTCTTCCCCATCGAGATGGCCCCGCTGCGCGAGCGCGTCGAGGACATCCCGCTGCTGATGAACGAGCTGATCTCGCGCATGGAGCACGAGAAGCGCGGTTCGATCCGCTTCAATTCGGCGTCGATCATGTCGCTGTGCCGGCATGGCTGGCCGGGCAACGTCCGTGAGCTGGCCAACCTGGTGGAGCGCATGGCGATCATGCATCCCTACGGGGTGATCGGCGTGGCGGAGCTGCCGAAGAAGTTCCGCTACGTGGACGATGAGGACGAGCAGCTGGTCGACAGCCTGCGCTCCGACCTCGAGGAGCGCGTGGCGATCAACGGGCATGCGCCGAACTTCGCCAGCCACGCCATGCTGCCGCCGGAAGGCCTGGACCTGAAGGACTACCTCGGTAGCCTGGAGCAGGGCTTGATCCAGCAGGCGCTGGACGATGCCAATGGCATCGTCGCCCGTGCCGCCGAGCGCCTGCGCATCCGCCGCACCACCTTGGTGGAGAAGATGCGCAAGTACGGCATGAGTCGCCAGGGCGGCGACGAGCAGGCTGACGACTGACTGCCTGGGCAACTTCACAGCGCCGGCAGGTCCGTACCGCAGATACATGCTGTGGTCGGGCCTGCCGGCGATGACGTTGTAAGGCCCGTTCCTTTCAAGGTGTTCGCCGTTAGAGTTGCAGCGCCTATCAGATCGAGCGCCGCCCGCGCGGCGCATCGCGACGCAAGGCCGCTCCTACATTTGTTTCGGGCCAGTCTCTCCTGTGCCATTACCTGGTCCGCCTTGTTGGCTCGACACAATTCCAGCGTGGGCGTTGCTGCCGCCCCACATGACTCAAGGCATGCGCCAAGGCGGGCAGCGGTACTTTCACAGGACTCATTGGCCCGAAACAAATGTAGGAGCGGTCTTGCGTCGCGATGCGCCGCGCGGGCGGCGCTCGATCTGATAGGCGCAAAAATACTGTCGGCGGACACCTCGAGGCCCTACCCGATCAAGAGCCCTTGCCCCAAGGTCCTTGAGAAGGGCATGGCTTTAAACCCCCATCTCCGGCACGGCTATTGCTACACCGCTGGCAACATACCGTTTTTATGACGGTCAGCCATGCGAGAGAGCACGATGCCCCAGGCCGCCCACAGTTCCCATGCCCCCGATCCGCGCGCGCACGTCCCGCTCGAGCAGGAAAGCCGGCAGGGTCTTGAGCAGGCGTTCGCCCTGTTCGATCAGGTTTCCTCCCAGCTCAGCCAGTCCTACAACATGCTCGAGGCCCGCGTCAGCGAGCTCAAGGGCGAGCTGGCGGTGGTCAGTGCCCAGCGCATGGCCGAGCTGGACGAGAAGGAGCGCCTGGCCAACCGCCTGCAGAACCTGCTGGACCTGCTGCCAGGCGGGGTGATCGTGATCGATGTCGAGGGCTATGTGCGCGAGGCCAACCCGGCGGCCTGCCAGCTGCTTGGCGAGCCGCTGGTCGGGCTGCTCTGGCGTCAGGTGATCGCCCGCAGCTTCGCGCCACGCGAGGACGACGGCCATGAGGTCTCCCTGCGCGACGGGCGGCGCCTGTCGATCGCCACCTGCTCCCTGGACGCGGAACCTGGCCAGTTGGTACTGCTCAACGACCTGACCGAAACCCGGCGCCTGCAGGACCAGCTGGCGCGGCACGAGCGGCTGTCTTCGCTGGGGCGCATGGTCGCCTCGCTGGCCCACCAGATTCGTACGCCGCTGTCGGCCGCCATGCTCTATGCCAGCCACCTGGCCGATTCCGCGCAGGCATTGCCCGAGCAAACCCGGCAGCGCTTCGCCGGCAACCTCAAGGAGCGACTGCACGAGCTTGAGCACCAGGTTCGCGACATGCTGGTGTTCGCCCGTGGCGAGTTGCCGCTCAATGACCGGATCACCCCCAAGGCGTTGTTCCAGGCGTTGCAGCAGGCGGCCCAGGCGCACGTCCAGGGGCACGCGGTGCGCTGGCAGTGCGACACGCACCTGGGTGAGCTGCTGTGCAATCGCGACACCCTGGTGGGGGCGTTGCTCAACCTTGTCGAGAACGCCTTGCAGGCCAGTGGCGAGTCGGCGCGTCTGAAAGTTCACCTGCTGCGCCGTGGGGATGCCTTGCATCTGTGTGTCAGCGACGCCGGTAGCGGCATCGACGCGCAGTTGCTGGCGCGCCTGGGTGAACCTTTCCTCACCACCAAGGCCACGGGCACGGGCCTGGGATTGGCCGTGGTGCAGGCGGTGGTGCGCGCGCACCGGGGCACGTTGCGCGTGCGTTCGAAGGTCGGGCGTGGTACCTGCGTGACGGTGGTGCTGCCGCTGATCGGCGGTGCGGGGGAGGGCGAGCGATGAGCGTCAAGGTGCTGTTGGTCGAGGATGATCGCGTGCTGCGCCAGGCGCTGGCCGATACCCTGGAGATCGGCGGTTTCGCCCACCGTGCCGTCGCCAGCGCCGAGGAGGCGCTGCACGCGGTGACCGAGGAGGCATTCGGCCTGGTGGTCAGTGACGTGAATATGCCGGGCATGGATGGTCACCAACTGCTTGGCCAGTTGCGTCGTCAGCATCCCCAGTTGCCCGTGTTGCTGATGACCGCGCACGCGGCGGTCGAGCGGGCGGTGGACGCCATGCGCCAGGGAGCCGTCGATTACCTGGTCAAGCCGTTCGAGCCCAAGGCCCTGCTCAGCCTGGTGGCGCGTCATGGCGCCGGCAGTGGCGCGCTGGCCGAGGATGAGGGGCCGGTTGCCTGCGAGCCGGCCAGCCGGCAGCTGCTCGAACTGGCGGCACGGGTCGCGCGCAGCGACTCCACCGTGCTCATTTCCGGAGAGTCGGGGACTGGCAAGGAAGTGCTGGCGCGCTATATCCACCAACAATCGCCGCGGGCCGAGCAGGCGTTCGTCGCGATCAACTGCGCGGCGATCCCCGACAACATGCTCGAGGCAACGCTGTTCGGCCACGAAAAGGGCGCCTTCACCGGCGCCATCGCCGCCCAGGCGGGCAAGTTCGAGCAGGCGGACGGCGGTACCTTGCTGCTGGATGAGATTTCCGAAATGCCGCTGGGTCTTCAGGCCAAGCTGCTGCGTGTGTTGCAGGAGCGCGAAGTGGAGCGTGTCGGTGGGCGCAAGCCGGTCGCCCTGGATATCCGCGTGCTCGCCACCACCAACCGCGACCTCGCGGCCGAGGTGGCCGCGGGGCGTTTCCGCGAAGACCTGTACTACCGTCTTTCGGTGTTCCCCATGGCGTGGCGTGCCTTGCGCGAGCGTCCCGCCGATATCCTGCCGCTAGCCGAGCGCCTGCTGGCGCGCCATGTGGCGAAGATGCGCCATGCGCAGGTCCGGCTGTCCGCCGATGCGCGCGCCTGCCTGCTGGCCCATGCCTGGCCCGGCAACGTGCGCGAGCTGGATAACGCCCTGCAGCGGGCGCTGATCCTGCAGCAGGGCGGCGTGATCGAAGCGGCGGATTTCTGTCTGGCGGGCGCCATTCCCTTGTCGGTACCGAGCGTGGCCATCACTGAGCCATCAGTGTTGGGCGCGGTCGCTGAAGCCGGAGGCCTGGGCGATGACATGCGTCGCCACGAGTTCCAGATGATCATCGACACCCTGCGCGCCGAGCGTGGGCGGCGCAAGGAAGCCGCCGAACGCCTTGGCATCAGCCCGCGTACCCTGCGCTACAAGCTTGCGCAGATGCGCGACGCCGGGCTCGATGTGGAAGCCAGCCTGTTTGGCTGACACACCCTTGTGAATGTTTGTCGGGCTGGCTGGCACTTCTCTTGCTAGCTCCAGCCTATCCGCCGCATGAGTGTCAAAAAAATGCGGCCGCCGGAGAGAGAAGTCCATGACCCAAGGTGTTGAATTCAATCGTCTGATGCTGGACATGCGGGCCATGCAGGCCGAGGCCATGTCCCAGCCCAAGCTGGCTGCCGCGCCCGAGCTGGCGCCAGGGCAGAGCAGCTTCGCCGACATGCTCGGCCAGGCCATCGGCAAGGTGCACGAGACGCAGCAGGCGTCCAGTCAGCTGGCCAACGCCTTCGAGATCGGCAAGAGCGGCGTCGACCTGACCGATGTGATGATCGCCTCGCAGAAAGCCTCGGTGTCGTTCCAGGCCCTGACCCAGGTGCGCAACAAGCTGGTACAGGCGTACCAGGACATCATGCAGATGCCGGTTTAAGGGCGAGAGTTGAGTCATGGCCGAAGCAGTCGTCGATAACGCCCCCGCCAAGAGTGGCCCGCCAGCCGCCAAGCCGCCGCTGTTCGGCATGGCGTTCCTGGAAAACATTTCGCAGATGCCCATGCTGCGTCAGGTCGGCCTGCTGGTCGGTCTGGCCGCCAGCGTGGCCATCGGCTTCGCCGTGGTGCTCTGGTCGCAGCAACCCGACTACCGGCCGTTGTACGGCAGCCTGGCAGGCATGGACACCAAGCAAGTGGTGGACGCGCTGACCGCGGCCGATATTCCCTATCGCGTGGAGCCGAACTCCGGCGCCCTGCTGGTCAAGGCCGACGACCTCTCCCGCGCGCGCCTGAAGCTGGCGGCCGCCGGCGTGGCGCCGAGCGATGGCAACGTCGGTTTCGAACTGCTGGACAAGGACCAGGGCCTGGGCACCAGCCAGTTCATGGAAGCCACCCGCTACCGCCGCGGCCTGGAAGGCGAACTGGCGCGCACCGTGTCGAGCCTGAACAACGTCAAGGCCGCCCGCGTGCACCTGGCGATCCCGAAAAGCTCGGTGTTCGTGCGCGACGAGCGCAAGCCCAGCGCCTCGGTGCTGGTCGAACTGTACCCGGGCCGCAGCCTGGAAGCCGGCCAGGTCATGGCCATCGTCAACCTGGTGGCCACCAGCGTCCCGGAGCTGGACAAGTCCCAGGTGACCGTGGTCGACCAGAAGGGCAATCTGCTGTCCGATCAGCTGCAGGACACCGCCCTGACCATGGCCGGCAAGCAGTTCGACTACAGCCGTCGCATGGAAGGCATGCTCACCCAGCGCGTGCACAATATCCTGCAGCCGGTGCTGGGCAACGACCGCTACAAGGCCGAGGTGTCGGCCGACGTCGACTTCAGCGCCGTGGAGTCCACCTCCGAGCAGTTCAATCCCGACCAGCCGGCGCTGCGCAGCGAGCAGTCGGTCAACGAACAGCGTGCCAGCAGCAGCGGCCCACAGGGGGTTCCCGGCGCGCTGAGCAACCAGCCGCCGGCCGGTGCCGCCGCGCCTGAAAACGCCCGTGCCGCCGCCACGCCGGCTGGCGCCATCCAGCCAGGCCAGCCGCTGCTCGATGCCAACGGCCAGCAGATCATGGACCCGGCCACAGGCCAGCCGATGCTGGCGCCGTATCCGAGCGACAAGCGTCAGCAGAGCACCAAGAACTTCGAGCTGGACCGCTCCATCAGTCATACCCGCCAACAGCAGGGGCGCCTGACTCGCCTGTCGGTCGCCGTGGTGGTGGACGACCAGGTCAAGCTCGACGCAGCCACCGGCGAGACGACCCGGGCCCCCTGGGGCGCCGAGGATCTGGCGCGCTTTACCCGTCTGGTCCAGGACGCGGTGGGCTTCGATGCCAGCCGTGGCGACAGTGTCACCGTGATCAACGTGCCGTTCGCCGCCGACCGGGGCGACGAGCTGGCCGACATTCCGTTCTACTCGCAGCCGTGGTTCTGGGACATCGTCAAGCAAGTGCTGGGCGTACTGTTCATCCTGGTGCTGGTGTTCGGTGTGCTGCGTCCGGTGCTCAACAACATCACTGGTGGCGGCAAGCAGGCTGCCACGGACAGCGACATGGAACTGGGCGGCATGATCGGTCTGGATGGCGAACTGGCCAACGACCGCGTCAGCCTGGGTGGCCCGACAAGCATTCTGCTGCCAAGCCCCAGCGAGGGTTACGAGGCGCAGCTCAACGCAATCAAGGGCCTGGTGGCCGAAGACCCGGGCCGCGTGGCCCAGGTCGTGAAAGAGTGGATCAACGCCGATGAGTGACAATCGAGCCCTTACCGCCAAGCTCAGCCGCGTCGACAAGGCGGCGATCCTCCTGCTCTCGCTCGGCGAGACCGATGCCGCGCAGGTCCTGCGTCACATGGGGCCCAAGGAAGTGCAGCGGGTCGGCGTGGCCATGGCGCAGATGGGCAACGTGCATCGCGAGCAGGTCGAGCAGGTGATGAGCGAGTTCGTCGAGATCGTCGGCGACCAGACCAGCCTGGGCGTCGGCTCCGACGGCTACATTCGCAAGATGCTCAACCAGGCCCTCGGCGAGGACAAGGCCAACGGCCTGATCGACCGCATCCTGCTCGGTGGCAACACCAGCGGCCTGGACAGCCTCAAGTGGATGGAGCCGCGCGCCGTGGCCGATGTCATCCGCTACGAGCACCCACAGATCCAGGCCATCGTGGTCGCCTACCTCGACCCCGACCAGGCCGGCGAGGTGCTGAGCAACTTCGACCACAAGGTGCGCCTGGACATCGTCCTGCGCGTCTCGTCGCTCAATACCGTGCAGCCCGCGGCACTCAAGGAACTCAACCAGATCCTCGAGAAGCAGTTCTCGGGCAACTCCAACGCCGCGCGCACCACGCTGGGCGGCATCAAGCGCGCCGCCGACATCATGAACTTCCTCGACAGCTCGGTGGAAGGCGCGCTGATGGATGCGATCCGCGAGATCGACAGCGACCTGTCCGAGCAGATCGAAGACTTGATGTTCGTCTTCAACAACCTGGCCGACGTCGACGACCGTGGCATCCAGGCGCTGCTGCGCGAGGTGTCCTCCGACGTGCTGGTGGTGTCGCTCAAGGGCGCCGACGAGAAGGTCAAGGACAAGATCTTCAAGAACATGTCCAAGCGTGCCTCCGAACTGCTGCGCGACGACCTGGAGGCCAAGGGGCCGGTACGGGTCAGCGACGTGGAGACGGCGCAGAAGGAAATCCTCACCATTGCCCGACGCATGGCCGAGGCCGGCGAGATCGTGCTCGGTGGCAAGGGTGCCGAGGAAATGATTTAAGCGGCAAGTCTCAAGCGGCAAGCGACAAGAAACAGCGGACCGAGCGAGGGCCGCCTTTTCTTGCGGCTTGAAGCTTGAAGCTTGCAGCTAAAGAGGTTTTTGAGCATGTCCACCACCGAACACCCCAGCGACCTGATCCGCGCCCGCGACCTCGAGGGCGTCGACGTGTGGGCGCTGCCCAGCTTCGACCCGGAACCTGAGCCCGAGCCGGAACCTGAGCCGGAAATCATCGAGCAAGAAGTCGAAGAGGTGCCGCTGGAGGAAGTCCAGCCACTGACCCTCGAAGAGCTCGAGGCTATCCGCCAGGAGGCCTACAACGAAGGCTTCGCCACCGGCGAGCGCGAGGGCTTCCACAGCACCCAGCTGAAGGTGCGCCAGGAGGCCGAGGTGGCCTTGGCGGCCAAGCTCACCAGCCTCGAACAGGTCATGAGCCATCTGCTTGAGCCGATCGCCGAGCAGGACACCCAGATCGAGAAAGCGCTGGTATTGCTGGTGGCCGGCATCGCCCGCCAGGTCATCGGCCGCGAGCTGCGCGGCGACTCGAGCCAGATCACCCATGTGCTGCGCGAGGCGCTGAAACTGCTGCCGATGGGCGCCGACAACATCCGTATCCACCTCAATCCGCAGGACTTCGAGCTGGCCAAGGCCTTGCGCGAGCGCCACGAGGAAAACTGGAAACTGCTCGAGGACGAGGCCTTGCTGCCGGGTGGCTGCCGCATCGAAACAGCCCATAGCCGCATCGACGCGACCATGGAGACCCGGATCGAGAAGGCCGTGGCGCAACTGTTCGACCAGTCCCACGATCAGGCCCTGCACCCCGCCGCAGCTGATATCCACGTCGACATCGACCCGCCAGCAGGTGCGACCGATGCGCCTTGACCGCACCAGTTTCGGCAAGCGCCTGCAAGGCTACGCCGACGCGGTGAAGCTGCCGGAGCAGCCGATCGTCGAGGGGCGCCTGCTGCGCATGGTCGGCCTGACCCTCGAGGCCGAAGGGCTGCGGGCGGCGGTTGGCAGCCGTTGCCTGGTGATCAATGACGACAGTTATCACCCGGTGCAGGTCGAGGCCGAGGTCATGGGCTTTGCCGGCAGCAAGGTGTTCCTCATGCCGGTGGGCAGCATCGTTGGCCTGGCGCCCGGTGCCCGAGTGGTGCCACTGGACGACAGCGGTCGCCTGCCCATGGGCATGAGCATGCTCGGCAGGGTGCTCGATGGTGCCGGTCGTGCGCTGGACGGCAAGGGTGGGATGAAGGCCGAGGACTGGGTGCCGATGGACGGCCCGATCATCAACCCGCTCAACCGCGATCCGATCAGTCAGCCGCTGGATGTCGGTATTCGCAGCATCAACGGCCTGCTCACGGTCGGTCGCGGCCAGCGCCTGGGGCTGTTCGCCGGTACCGGTGTCGGCAAGTCGGTGCTGCTGGGCATGATGACCCGTTTCACCGAGGCGGAGATCATCGTGGTCGGGCTGATCGGCGAGCGGGGGCGCGAGGTGAAGGAGTTCATCGAGCACATCCTCGGCGAGGAAGGGCTCAAGCGCTCGGTGGTGGTGGCGTCGCCCGCCGACGATGCGCCGTTGATGCGCCTGCGGGCGGCGATGTACTGCACGCGCATCGCCGAGTACTTTCGCGACAAGGGCAAGAATGTCCTGCTGCTGATGGATTCGCTGACCCGGTTTGCCCAGGCCCAGCGGGAAATCGCCCTGGCCATCGGCGAGCCGCCGGCCACTCGTGGCTATCCGCCATCGGTATTCGCCAAGCTGCCCAAGCTGGTGGAGCGGGCTGGCAACGGCGAGCCCGGAGGCGGTTCGATCACCGCGTTCTACACCGTGCTGTCGGAGGGCGACGATCAGCAGGACCCGATTGCCGACTCGGCGCGTGGGGTGCTAGATGGTCACTTCGTGCTATCCCGGCGCCTGGCCGAGGAAGGGCACTATCCGGCCATCGATATCGAGGCGTCGATCAGTCGGGTCATGCCCCAGGTGGTCGATCCCGATCACTTGCGCCAGGCGCAGAAGTTCAAGCAGCTGTGGTCGCGCCTGTCGCAGAGCCGCGACCTGATCAGCGTTGGCGCCTATGTCGCCGGCGGCGATCCGGAAACCGACCTGGCCATCGCTCTGCAGTCCAAGCTGGTGGAGTTCCTGCGTCAGCGCCTGGATGAAAACGTCGGCATGGCCCAGAGCCGTGAGCAGCTGGGCGCGATCTTCGCGCCGCCGGCGGGCTGATAGGCCATGAGCCAGCCCAGCCGAGCCGCGCGTCTGGCGCCGGTGGTCGAGATGGCCGAGGAGGCCGAGCGCAAGGCCGCCCAGCGCCTGGGGCATTTCCAGAAGCTGCTGAGCGACGCCCAGGCCAAGCTGGCCGAGCTCGAGAGCTTTCGCGAGGCGTACCAGCAGCAGTGGATCAACCGTGGCTCGCAAGGGGTCGACGGCAACTGGCTGGTCAATTACCAGCGCTTCCTGGGGCAGCTGGAAACGGCCATGACCCAGCAGCGCCAGAGCATGACCTGGCACCAGAACAACCTCAACAATGCGCGCAATACCTGGCAGCAGGCCTATGCCCGGGTCGAGGGATTGCGCAAGCTGGTACAGCGTTACCTGGACGAAGCCCGTAGGGCCGAGGACAAGCGCGAGCAGAAGCTGCTCGACGAACTCTCTCAACGCCTGCCGCGCCAGAGCCACCCCTGATCGACCTGGCTTGTGCCTGTAGACAATGTATTGACTCAGCAAGGCTTGAGGTCGGCGCGATCCCTGTGGGAGCGGCTTTAGCCGCGAACACCGGCAAAGCCGGTGCCATCCACCGCGTCCACTGCTTCGCGGGTAAACCCGCTCCCACAGGATGTGTGCTGGTCGGGCAATCATGGCTCCCAGCGCAACAGCGCAGCCCGGCGGGGCGCCATGCAACCTCGAGTCCGCCGCCTTGCACCTGCCGCCAGCGCCTGCTAAACCTTCAGGAGTCGCATTCGCCATCATCGAAGGAATCGCTCGCATGGCAGTCGAAACTGATTTTTCACAGGATGGGAAAAAGCTCACGATCAGGGTCAAAGGTCGTTTCGATTTCGGCAAGCATCAGGAGTTTCGCGACGCTTATGAGCGTCGGAACGCCAAGCCAGACTCGGTGGTGGTCGACCTGAAGGAGACCACGTACCTCGACAGCTCGGCGCTGGGCATGCTGTTGCTGCTGCGCGATCACGTCGGTGGCGAGGACTCGGATATCCGCGTGGTCCATGCCAGCCCTGACGTGCGCAAGATCCTGGCTATCTCCAACTTCGAAAAGCTGTTCGATATCAGTTGAGCATCGTCATGCCCGCCGATCAGGCGTTGACCGTACTGGTGGCCGAGGATGGAGCCGCGGATCGCCTGTTGCTGGCGCAGATCGTCCGGCGCCAGGGGCACGAGGTGTTCACTGCCGAGAACGGCGAGCAGGCAGTCGCCTTGTTCATCGAGCGGCGGCCGCAGCTGGTGCTGCTCGATGCCTTGATGCCGGTGATGGATGGTTTCGAAGCCGCGCGGCGGATCAAGGCGCTGGCGGGCGAGGCGTTGGTGCCGATCATCTTCCTCACTTCCCTCAACGAAGAGGAGGCGCTGGTGCGTTGCCTGGAAGCCGGGGGCGACGATTTCATGGCCAAGCCCTACAGTGCGGTGATCCTTGGCGCCAAGATCCGCGCCATGGACCGTCTGCGCCGTCTGCAAGCCACGGTGCTCGAGCAGCGCGACCAGATTACCCGGCATCACCACCACCTGCTCAACGAGCAGCGGGTGGCCAAGGCGGTATTCGACAAGGTGGCGCATTCCGGCTGTCTGAATGCGCCGAATATCCGCTATCTACAGTCCCCTTACGCCTTGTTCAACGGCGATCTGTTGTTGGCCGCGTTCACGCCGTCCGGCGACATGCACGTGCTGCTGGGCGATTTCACCGGGCACGGCCTGCCCGCGGCGGTGGGCGCGATGCCGCTGGCGGAGGTGTTCTACGGCATGACCGCCAAGGGATACGGGCTGGTTGAAACGTTGCGGGAGATGAATGCCAAGCTCAAGCGCATCCTGCCCGTGGACATGTTCTGCTGTGCCTTGCTGATGAACCTGAGTTTCCAGCGTGCCACGGTAGAGGTGTGGAATGGCGGGATGCCGGATGGCTATCGACTGGATGCCGAGGGTGAGGTGCTGGCATTGCTGCCTTCGCGTCATCTGCCGCTGGGCATCCTGGCGCCGGAGCGGTTCGATGCGACTACGGAGGTGTTGCCGCTTGCCCCGGGCGAGCGGCTGTTCCTGCTTTCCGATGGCGTGGTCGATACCGCAGACGACCAGGAGCGCCTGTTCGGTGTCACGCGACTGCGTCAGGTGCTGGCGCGCAATCTGCGTCCGGAGCGTCTGTTCGATGAAGTGATGGCGGCGCTGGAGAGCTTCGGCGGGCGGCCTCGGGATGACATCAGCCTGTGTGACATCCGCATGCTGGAGCCGGGCCAGGTATTGCCGCAGCCCGTGGTCTATTCCGACAGCGGGCGCTCCAGTCCGCTGGACTGGTCGATGCGCTTCGAGTTGCGTGGGGAAAGCCTCGGCCGTTTCAATCCGGTGCCCTACCTGGTGCAACTGTTGCAGGAGGTTCACGGTCTGCGCCCCAGTGGCGGCCGTTTGCACGCGGTGCTCAGCGAGCTTTACGCCAATGCGCTCGAGCATGGCGTGCTGGGCCTGGACTCGCGGCTCAAGCGCGACGCCCAGGGTTTCTCCGAGTACTATCGCCAGCGTGGCGAGCGCCTGGCCCGACAGGTCGACGGCTGCATTGCCATCGCCCTGCGGGTGGAACCTCGGGCCGCGGGTGGGCATCTGATGATCGAGGTCCGTGACAGCGGCGCAGGATTCGATGTGGGCTCCGTGCTTGACGCTGCACCGGGGCGTGGGTTCAGTGGGCGTGGTGTAAGCCTGGTGCGACGCTTGGCGGACCGTGCCCAGTGGCTGGAGGATGGGCGTCTGGCCCAGGTGGTGTTCGAATGGTGAGTCCGCGCGGGCGGGTTGCCCGTGCTCGGGCGTACTGAGGCTTGATCAGGGAGCGAACAAGTGGAAACGCATATCGATCAGAAGGTGCTGAGTGACCTGCGCGAGGTCATGGAGGAGGGGTACCTGCAATTGCTGGAAACCTTTCTCGAGGACTCCGAGCGTCGCTTGAGCCAGCTGCATGAAGCCAAGGATGCCGGCGAGCTCGGCCTGGCCGCGCACAGCTTCAAGGGTAGCAGCAGCAACATGGGCGCCGTCGGGCTTGCCGGCCTTTGCCAGCAACTGGAGGAGCGCGTGCGCGACCAGTCGCTCTATGGCATCGAGGACCTGATCAACCGCATCGATCAGGAGTACCTTGAGGTGCAACGCTTCTATCGTGGCGAGCGGGAACGAATTTCCGCGAGCTAGGAATATCTGGCGCGAGTCTTGCTAATCCAAGCTCCAGACGTAATTTTCCAGATGCTGGAGCGGAGACTTTTCCATGCCTGTCGCACCCAACCCTCTATTGCAAGCCGGCTCCGTGAGCAAGGTGTCGCGGCCGGCTGCCGGCGTGGCGGACAAGCCGCAGCAGGGCGGCGGCTTCGATCAGGTCATGGCCGGCCAGGGGCGCGACAGTGTTTCTGCGCGGGATGACAAACCGACCCGGCCAGCGGCGCAGGCGAGCGCCAAGCAGCAATCGGAGCCTGCCGCCAGCGGCAAGCAACAGGCCAATGGCGCGCCAGCGGTTGCCGATGACGGCAAGGTTTTGCCAGGGGATGTGAAAACTCAGGCGCTGAGCGACGCCGAGGACGCCGACAGCCAGGAGGCTTCGCCAGCCCTCGATGCCAGTCTGGTGGCGGGCCAGGTGACCGATGCCCAGCCAGGCGCGCAGTTGCTTCAGGCGCAGGCCGAAGCGGTCGCGCCGGTCCTGCAGGCCGCGGTCCAGCCTGCCGCGCAATCGACTCCGCCAGCGCCGACGCCGGCAGAGGCCGAAGCGTTCGATCCCGCTGCCGACCCGCTGGCGAACATGCCGACATTGCGCCTGGCCCTCGAGCAGGATGCCAAGGCCAAGGGCACGACCTCGGCGCATGCCACTGCCACCCGCCTCGACAGCAACCCGCAGGCCGCCGAGCCGAGTGCGGCCCCCGTCAATACCTTGGCGAACATGGTCGAGAAAACCGAGGCTGAAGCCGGGCGTGGCGAACGTGGCGACAAGGCCTTCGCGGGCCTGATCGACGATGGCCTCAAGGATCTCAAGGCTGCGGGCAGCGATACGCGGGTTGACGATTTCGCCAACCGTCTGGCCAGCCTTACCCAGGCCGCCACGGCGAAGACCGCCAATGCCGTGCCGGTCACCTCGAACCCGTTGCAGCAACCGTTGGCGATGAACCAGGGTGCCTGGGCCGAAGGCTTGGTCAACCGGGTCATGTACCTGTCCAGCCAGAACCTCAAGTCGGCGGACATTCAGCTGGAGCCCGCGGAACTGGGGCGCCTGGACATCCGCGTCAATGTCGCGGCGGACCAGCCGACCCAGATCCATTTCGTCAGCGGCCATGCCGGCGTGCGTGATGCCCTCGACAGCCAGGTGCATCGCCTGCGCGAGATGTTCGCCCAGCAGGGCTTGGCGCAACCGGACGTCAGCGTTGCCGACCAGTCCCGTGGCCAGCAGCAACAGCAGGCCCAGCAGGGTGAGTCGAATCTGTCCGGGGTTGCCGCGCGCCGCGCCGAAGCGGGCGGGGAGGGCGGGGAGCCTGGCAATGCCGTGCGTCCGGTCGAGCACCAGGTGGTGGTGGGCGACAGTGCGGTGGACTACTACGCCTGACGCGTGGTCCCGTCGCGGGGCAAGCCCGCTCCCACGCTGGTGAGATTTGCAGCGCTGTTCCCTGCTCGGCGGCGCGGCCCGAAGGGGCGGGGACGATTCACACCTCGCGCCTGACAAATCTGGCATAACACTTGCTCAAGCCACGTCATCCTTCTTTGAAACCGCGATGGACGACGGATTATTGGCATGGCGAAGAGCGACGCAGTGAAAGACCCCGCCACTAAAGGCAAACTCAAGTTGATCCTGCTGCTGGTGCTGGCCCTGCTTCTGGCGGTCGGCCTGTCGGTGGGCGCGACCTGGTTCTTCATGCACAAGAGCGAGTCGGCGCCGGCCCCCGAGGCGGCGCAGAGCAACGTCAAGCCCGCCGCGATCTACGAGCCGCTGGCGCCGGCCTTCGTGGTCAACTTCAACCAGAACGGCCGTCAGCGCTACATGCAGGTGAGCATCACCATGCAGGGTCGCAACCAGAGCGACCTCGACGCGCTCAAGGTGCACATGCCGGTGATTCGCAACAACCTGGTGATGATGTTTTCCGGCCAGGGCTTCGACACGCTCGCCAGCAGCGCGGTCGGCCAGGAGATGCTGCGCCAGAAAGCCACCGCGGTGGTGCAGGAAGTGGCGCAGAAGGAAATCGGCAGGCCGGTCGTCGACCAGTTGCTGTTCACCAATTTCGTATTGCAGTAGGAGCACATAGATGGCCGTGCAGGACCTGCTGTCCCAGGATGAGATCGATGCCCTGCTGCATGGGGTGGACGATGGGCTGGTACAAACCGAGAGTGCCGCCGAGCCCGGCAGCATCAAGAGCTACGACCTGACCAGTCAGGACCGTATCGTCCGGGGGCGCATGCCGACCCTGGAAATGATCAACGAGCGTTTCGCCCGCTACACCCGCATCAGCATGTTCAACCTGTTGCGTCGCTCCGCCGATGTGGCGGTGGGCGGCGTGCAGGTGATGAAGTTCGGCGAGTACGTGCATTCGCTGTATGTGCCGACCAGCCTGAACCTGGTCAAGATCAAGCCGCTGCGCGGCACCTCGCTGTTCATCCTTGACGCCAAGCTGGTGTTCAAGCTGGTGGACAACTTCTTCGGTGGCGATGGCCGTCACGCCAAGATCGAGGGTCGTGAGTTCACCCCGACCGAATTGCGCGTGGTGCGCATGGTCCTGGACCAGTGCTTCGTCGACCTCAAGGAGGCCTGGCAGGCGATCATGCCGGTCAACTTCGAGTACATAAACTCCGAGGTCAACCCAGCCATGGCCAACATCGTCGGCCCCAGCGAGGCGGTGGTGGTCTCGACCTTCCACATCGAACTCGACGGCGGTGGTGGCGACCTGCATGTGACCATGCCGTACTCGATGATCGAGCCGGTGCGCGAGATGCTCGACGCCGGCTTCCAGTCCGACCTCGACGATCAGGACGAGCGCTGGGTCAAGGCCCTGCGCGAGGACGTGCTGGACGTGAACGTGCCGCTGTCGGCCACTGTTGCCCGGCGCCAGTTGAAGCTGCGCGACATCCTGCACATGCAGCCCGGCGACGTGATTCCGGTGGAGCTGCCGGAGCACCTGGTGTTGCGCGCCAACGGCGTGCCGTCGTTCAAGGCGCGGCTGGGTTCGCACAAGGGCACCCTGTCGCTGCAGATCATCGACCCGATCGAACGCCGCTGACGGCGTGTCGGTCGCTCTAACGTATTGAATGCCTGCCGAGGAAATCATGGCTAACGAAAACGAGATCACCTCTCCCGAGGAACAGGCCCTGGCCGATGAGTGGGCGGCCGCCCTGGAAGAGACCGGCGACGCCGGCCAGGCCGACATCGACGCCTTGCTCGCCGCGGATGGGCCGTCTTCGGGCCGCCTGCCGATGGAGGAGTTCGCCAGTTCGCCCCGACCCAGTGACAACGTCAGCCTCGAAGGGCCGAACCTGGATGTGATCCTGGACATTCCGGTGAGCATTTCCATGGAAGTGGGCAGCACCGAAATCAGCATCCGCAACCTGCTGCAGCTCAACCAGGGTTCGGTGATCGAGCTGGACCGCCTGGCTGGCGAGCCGCTGGATGTGCTGGTCAACGGCACGCTGATCGCCCATGGCGAGGTGGTGGTGGTCAACGAGAAGTTCGGCATCCGCCTGACCGACGTGATCAGCCCCAGCGAACGTATCAAGAAGCTGCGCTGAGTGAAGGGCATGATGCGGGGTTTCACGGCCCTTGGCGCGCTGCTGGCCAGTGAGGCGGTGATCGCCGCGGCCGAGCCTGCTGCGGCGCCAGCTGCTCCGTTGCCGGGAGGCATGGGCGCGCAACTGGCGCAGATGGTCTTCGGCCTGTTGCTGGTGGTCGGCCTGATCTTCGCCCTGGCCTGGTTGCTGCGACGCATGCAGGGCAACGCCCAGCGCGGTGCCCAGGTCATCGAGATCGTCGGCAGCCGGGCCATCGGCCCGCGCGATCGGCTGCTGCTGGTGCAGGTCGGCAAGGAGCAGATCCTCATCGGCCACACGCCGGGCAGCATCGAGGCCCTGCATGTGCTGGCCGAGCCCGTGGATGTGCCCGCCGCGGCGCGCCAGGCCACGCCGGAATTCGCCCAGCGGCTGCTCGAGCTGATGGGCAAGGATCAGAAGGACAAGATGTGATGAGCGGCGCACTGCGCGTGTTGTTGACCCTGGCGCTGCTGCTGGCCGCGCCGTTGGCCCTGGCCGCCGACCCACTGTCGATTCCGGCCATCACCCTGTCGAGCGGGGCGGACGGGCAGCAGGAATATTCGGTCAGCCTGCAGATCCTGCTGATCATGACGGCGCTGAGCTTCATTCCGGCGTTCGTCATCCTGATGACCAGCTTCACCCGCATCATCATCGTCTTCTCCATCCTGCGCCAGGCCCTGGGTCTGCAGCAGACGCCGTCGAACCAGGTGCTCACTGGCATGGCGCTGTTCCTGACCCTGTTCATCATGGCGCCGGTGTTCGATCGGGTGAACAAGGATGCCCTGCAGCCTTACCTGGCCGAGCAGATGACCGCCCAGCAGGCCATCGACAAGGCCCAGGGGCCGTTGAAGGACTTCATGCTGGCGCAGACCCGGCAGAGCGATCTCGATCTGTTCATGCGCCTGTCCAAGCGCACCGACATCGCTGGGCCCGACCAGGCGCCGCTGACCATCCTGGTGCCGGCGTTCGTCACCTCCGAGCTCAAGACCGCGTTCCAGATCGGTTTCATGATCTTCATCCCGTTCCTGATCATCGACATGGTGGTCGCCAGCGTGCTGATGGCCATGGGCATGATGATGCTGTCGCCGCTGATCATCTCGCTGCCGTTCAAGATCATGCTGTTCGTGCTGGTCGATGGCTGGGCGCTGATCATGGGGACCCTGGCCGGTAGTTTCGGCGGCGTCTGACGTTGCCAAGGAGAACCTCGCATGACCCCTGAAGTCGCTGTCGATCTGTTCCGTGACGCGCTGTGGCTGACCACCCTGATCGTCGCCGTGCTGGTGGTGCCGAGCCTGCTGGTTGGCCTGGTGGTGGCGATGTTCCAGGCCGCCACGCAGATCAACGAACAGACCCTGAGCTTCCTGCCGCGTCTGTTGGTGATGTTGGTCACGCTGATCATCGCCGGGCCGTGGCTGGTGCAGAAGTTCATGGAGTACTTCACGGGCCTGTACACCAGCATTCCGCACCTGATCGGTTGAGGGCGCCATGCTGGAGCTGACCGACACGCAGATCGGCACCTGGGTCGCCACCTTCATCCTGCCGCTGTTCCGGGTAATGGCGGTGCTGATGACCATGCCGATCTTCGGCACCAAGATGCTGCCGGCACGGGTGCGTCTGTATGCGGCCGTGGCGATCACCGTGGTCATCGTGCCGGGCCTGCCGCCGCTACCCGAGATCGATCCGCTCAGCTTGCGTGGCGTGCTGCTGTGCTTCGAGCAGGTCATCGTCGGGGCGTTGTTCGGGTTCTCCCTGCAGTTGCTGTTCCAGGCCTTCGTCATCGCCGGGCAGATTGTCGCGGTGCAGATGGGCATGGCCTTCGCCTCCATGGTCGATCCGGCCAACGGCGTCAACGTCACGGTGATCAGCCAGTTCATGACCATGCTGGTGAGCGTGCTGTTCCTGCTGATGAACGGCCACCTGGTGGTGTTCGAGGTGCTGACCGAGAGCTTCACCACGCTGCCGGTGGGCAGTGCCCTGGTGGTCAATCATTTCTGGGAGATGGCTGGGCGCCTGAGCTGGGTGATGGCGGCGGCGCTGTTGCTGATCCTGCCGGCGATCGCCGCGCTGCTGGTGGTCAACATCGCTTTTGGCGTAATGACCCGCGCCGCGCCGCAGCTGAACATCTTCTCCATCGGTTTCCCGCTCACCCTGGTGTTGGGCATGGGCATCTTCTGGGTCGGCCTGGCCGACATTCTCCCCCATTACCAGGCACTGGCCAGCGAAGCGCTGCAGTGGCTGCGTGAACTGGCACGGGCGCGCTGAGCATGGCAGAGAGCGAAAGCGGTCAGGACAAGACAGAGGAGCCCACCGAGAAGCGCAAGCGTGACGCGCGCGAGAAGGGTGAGGTTGCCCGCTCCAAGGAGCTGAACACGGTCGCGGTGACCCTGGCCGGTGCCGGTGGCTTGCTGGCGTTTGGCGGTTATCTGGCGGAAACCCTGATGACCCTGATGCGCATGAATTTCAGCCTGACCCGTGAAGTGATCGTCGATGAGCGGAGCATGGGCGCGTTCCTGCTGGCGTCGGGCAAGATGGCGATCTGGTCGGTGCAGCCGATCCTGATCTTGCTGTTCGTCATCTCTTTCGTCGCGCCGATCGCGCTGGGTGGTTTCCTGTTCTCCGGGAGTCTGCTGCAGCCGAAGTTCAGTCGCATGAATCCGTTGTCCGGGATCAAGCGCATGTTCTCGATGAATGCGCTCACCGAGCTGCTCAAGGCAGTCGCCAAGTTCATCATGATCCTGATGGTGGCGTTGCTGGTGCTGGCCAGCGACCGGGAGGCGCTGCTGGCCATCGCCAACGAGCCGATGGAGCAGGCGATCATCCATGCCGTGCAGGTGGTGGGCTGGAGCGCTTTGTGGATGGCGGCGGGGTTGCTGCTGATCGCCGGGCTCGATGTGCCTTACCAGCTGTTCCAGTCGCACAAGAAGATGAAGATGACCAAGCAGGAGGTCAAGGACGAGTACAAGGACAGCGAGGGCAAGCCTGAGGTCAAGCAGCGGATTCGCCAGCTGCAACGGGAGATGTCGCAGCGGCGGATGATGGCGGCGGTGCCCGAGGCGGATGTGATCATCACCAACCCGACTCATTACGCGGTGGCCTTGAAGTACGACCCGGAGAAGGGCGGTACGGCGCCTTTGCTGCTGGCCAAGGGGACTGACTTCCTGGCCCTGAAGATGCGTGAGATCGGGGTTGAGCACAAGGTGCAGATCCTTGAGTCACCGGCCCTGGCGCGGGCCATTTACTACTCGACCGAGATCGAGCAGGAGATTCCTGCGGGGTTGTACCTGGCGGTGGCGCAGGTGTTGGCCTATGTGTTCCAGATTCGGCAGTATCGGGCTGGGCGGGGGAAGGCGCCGGAGCCGTTGAAGAAGGATCTGCCTATTCCTGATGATTTGCGGCGGGATAGTTGAGGTTATTGGGTTATTGGGTTATTGGGTTATTGGGTTATTGGGTTTTTGGGTTGTTTTGAAAGTTGTATGCGCATTCATTTGCGATGTCGACGCATAGTCACCTTTCCGCCCTTACGGCGGGTCACTTTTTGTCAAACGCGACAAAAAGTAACCAAAAAACGCTGCGCTCCATTCATCCGGCCCTACGCTTCGCTCCGGGTCCCCTCACTCCGGCCTTGCTCCCGGGAGGACCGCGCTGAACGGCCCATCCTGGGCCGCAGCGCTTGACGGGCATCCATGCCCGTCACCTCCCTCCGCAAGGCCTGCGTTCGGCCTCCTGAAGTCGCGAAGTTACGGGCGGCGACTGGGCTGGCGCAGCTGACGCTAGTTGCACTTCTGTGATCTCCAGGGCCCTTTCGCGGGTAAACCCGCTCCCACAGGGTTATGCACATTTTCAACTTGCACCACTCTCCTGTGGGAGCGGGTTTACCCGCGAAAGGGCCGGAACAACCAATATATAAATAACTGCCAAGAGCTAATTTGAAGTTTCTGCTCTTGCTCTTGCTCTTGCTTCTAAGCGCGCGCTAGTTCAAGCGCCGCCAATTGCGACTTCAGGAGGCCGAGCGGAGTTCTTGCGAAGGGAGGTGACGGGCATGGATGCCCGTCAAGCGCTGCGGCCCAGGATGGGCCGTTCAGCGCGGTCCTCCCGGGAGCAAGAACGGAGCGAGGGAACCCCGGAGCGAAGCGTAGGGGCCGGATGAATGGAGCGAGGATTTTTTGGTTACTTTTTGATCCTTCAAAAAGTAACCCGCCGTAAGGGCGGAAAGGTGACTGTGCGTCACCATCGCCAATGAATGCGCATAAAAAAATCAAAACCCACTCTCTTGAGGCCAAAGCCAAAGCCCCGATTTCCCCAGCCTGGAAAAAGTTGGAAAGCTTCTTGCAGAGGCAGCGCCAGGCGCCACCCAGGCGTCAAAGTTTTGCCTGAAGAGGAATCGCGGTGGATCGCACTCAGTTAATCAGCAACGCCCGTAACAACCTGGCCGGTCTCGGCCGGGGCAACGTCGGCGTGCCGCTGCTGTTGCTGGTGATGCTGGCAATGATGATGCTGCCGATCCCGCCGTTCCTGCTCGACGTGTTCTTCACCTTCAACATCGCCCTGTCCATCGTGGTCCTGCTGGTCTGCGTCTATGCCCTGCGCCCACTGGATTTCGCCGCCTTCCCGACCATCCTGCTGGTGGCGACCCTGCTGCGCCTGGCGTTGAACGTGGCCTCCACCCGCGTGGTCATGCTCCACGGCCAGGAAGGCCACGGCGCCGCGGGCAAGGTGATCCAGGCCTTCGGTGAGGTGGTGATCGGCGGCAACTACGTGGTCGGCGCGGTGGTCTTCGCCATCCTCATGATCATCAACTTCGTGGTGGTGACCAAGGGTGCCGGACGCATCTCCGAGGTGAGCGCGCGCTTCACCCTCGACGCCATGCCCGGCAAGCAGATGGCCATCGACGCCGACCTCAATGCCGGCCTCATCGACCAGGCCCAGGCCAAGGCCCGCCGCTCCGAAGTCGCCCAGGAAGCCGAGTTCTACGGCTCCATGGACGGCGCCAGCAAGTTCGTTCGCGGCGACGCCATCGCCGGCCTGCTGATCCTGTTCATCAACCTGATCGGCGGCATGCTCATCGGCATGCTGCAGCACGGCATGACCTTCAGCGACGCCGGCAAGGTCTACGCCCTGCTGACCATCGGTGACGGTTTGGTGGCGCAATTGCCATCGCTGCTGCTGTCCACCGCCGCCGCGATCATGGTCACCCGTGCCTCCGGCTCGGAAGACATGGGCAAGCTCATCAATCGGCAGATGTTCGACTCGCCCAAGGCCCTGGCCGTCTCTGGCGCGCTGATGATCATCATGGGCCTGGTGCCGGGCATGCCCCACGTCGCCTTCCTCAGCCTGGGCGCGTTGGCGGGCGGTGGTGCCTACTTCGTCTGGAAGAAGCAGCAGAAAGCCAAGCTGGCCGCTCAGCAGGAGGCCCAGCGCCAGCAAGACCTGCTGCCCTCGCCGCAGCGTGCGATGGAGACCAAGGAGCTGGGCTGGGATGACGTCACGCCCATCGACATGATCGGCCTCGAGGTCGGCTACCGCCTGATCCCGCTGGTGGACCGCAACCAGGGCGGGCAGTTGCTGGCGCGGATCAAGGGTGTGCGCAAGAAGCTCTCCCAGGACCTGGGCTTTCTCATGCCCACCGTGCACATCCGCGACAACCTCGACCTGCAGCCCAGTGCCTATCGCCTGACGCTGATGGGGGTGATCCTGGCGGAGGCCGAGATCTACCCGGACCGTGAACTGGCAATCAATCCGGGCCAGGTGTTCGGCACCCTCAACGGCATCGCCGCGCGCGACCCGGCCTTCGGCCTGGAAGCGGTCTGGATCGATGTCGGCCAGCGCGCGCAGGCACAATCGCTGGGCTACACGGTGGTCGACGCCAGCACCGTGGTCGCCACCCACCTCAACCAGATACTGCAGAAGCATTGTCATGAGCTGATAGGTCACGAGGAGGTCCAGCAACTGCTGCAGGTACTGGCCAAGGCATCGCCAAAGTTGGCCGAAGAGCTGGTGCCGGGTGTCATTTCCTTGTCGGGGCTGCTCAAGGTCTTGCAGGCATTGCTTGCCGAGCAGGTGCCGGTGCGTGATATTCGCAGCATTGCCGAGGCCATCGCCAATAACGCGATGAAGAGTCAAGATACCGCCGCGTTGGTGGCGGTCGTGCGGGTCGGATTGTGTCGCGCTATCGTGCAAAGCATTGTCGGTGTTGAGTCCGAGCTGCCTGTGATCACCCTGGAACCAAGGTTGGAACAAATCTTGCTCAATAGTCTGCAAAGGGCCGGGCAGGGTCAGGAAGAGGGTGTTCTTCTTGAGCCGAGCATGGCCGAGAAGCTTCAGCGTTCGTTGATCGAGGCGGCCCAGCGCCAGGAAATGCAGGGCCAGCCGGCCATCCTTCTGGTCGCCGGCCCGATCCGCGCCATGCTGTCGCGCTTCGGTCGCCTGGCTGTACCGAATTTGCATGTTTTGGCGTATCAGGAAATACCTGACAACAAGCAAGTCACCATCGTTGCCACCGTGGGCCCCAACGGCTGAGGTAGTGGGTTATGCAAGTTAAGCGTTTTTTCGCCGCCGATATGCGTCAGGCCATGAAGCTGGTCCGGGATGAGCTGGGCTCCGATGCCGCCATCATCGGCAACCGGCGCATCGCCGGCGGTGTCGAACTGACGGCCGCGCTGGACTACAAGCTGTCCGCCCTGGCCCCGCGTGTGCCCAACGTCGAGCTCGAGGACGAGCTGCGCAAGACGCAGTCGCGCATCGTCACCGCCCAGGCCGAACTGAGTGGGCGCAGCGAGGCCAGCGAGGGTAACCGACAGCTGTTCGCCGGCCAGTCGCTGACCGCCGCCGAGCCGCTGATCGAGCCGCATGCCGATGAGCCCGCGCCAGCGTCGACGCCTGTGGCGGCGCCGGTCGATCCGCGCCTGTTCGATGCCATGCGCAGCGAGCTCAATGGCCTGCGCGAACTGCTCGAAGTACAGCTGGGCTCGCTGGCCTGGGGTCAGTTGCAGGGCAGCAAGCCGCAACAGGCCAACCTCTGGCGTCGCCTGCAGCGCCTGGGTCTGTCCGGTGGGCTGGCTCGCGAGCTGCTCGACCTGACTGCGGGAATAGAAGAGCCGCGCCATGCCTGGCGCATGGTTCTGGCGCACCTGGCACGGATGATCGAGGTGCCCGAGATCGAACCGATCGAGGAGGGCGGGGTGATCGCCATGGTCGGCCCGGCCGGCATGGGCAAGACCACCACCCTGGCCAAGCTGGCCGCGCGCTACGTGCTCAAGTACGGCGCAAGCAACCTGGCGTTGGTCAGCATGGACAGTTTCCGCATTGGCGCCCAGGAGCAGCTCAAGACCCTGGGGCGCATCCTCAACGTGCCGGTCACCTACGTCGATCCGGGCGAGTCCCTGGCCCAGGCGCTGGAGCCGCTGCTGCGCAAGCGCGTGGTGCTGATCGACACCGCCGGCCTGCAGGCCAGCGACCCGGCCCTGCGCATGCAGCTGGAAACCCTGGCCGGACGTGGCATCGCCGCCAAGAACTACCTGGTGCTGGCGACCACCAGCCAGAAGCAGGTGCTCACCGCCGCCTACCACAGCTACAAGCGCTGTGGCCTGGCCGGGTGCATCCTGACCAAGCTCGATGAGACGGCTTGCCTCGGCGAAGTGCTGAGCCTGGCCATCAGTCATGAATTGCCGGTGGCCTATCTGACCGATGGGCCGCGCATTCCTGACGACCTGCAGCTGCCACGCAAGCACCAGCTGGTGAGCCGTGCGGTCAGCGTGCAGTTGCAGGACGAGCCCAGCGACGAGGCCATGGCCGACATGTTCGCTGATCTCTACCACAACCCTGGCAAGCGCGCGGGTTGAAGGTGAATACTGTGCAAAGTACCTACATCATGGGGTTGCCCGGCCTGTACGTGGCCTTGAGTGTTCAGCCCCTCATGTGGCCTGGGTCCAAGCGAGACAAGGTAAAGAACAGACATGGGTAGCATGCATCCCGTACAGGTAATCGCCGTGACCGGCGGCAAGGGTGGCGTCGGCAAGACCAACGTTTCAGTGAACCTGTCGCTGGCGCTAGCCGAGCTCGGCCGTCGGGTCATGTTGCTGGACGCCGACCTGGGCCTGGCCAATGTCGACGTTCTGTTGGGGCTCACGCCCAAACGCACCCTCGCCGACGTCATCGAGGGCCGCTGCGAGCTGCGTGATGTGCTGCTGCAGGGGCCCGGCGGTGTGCGCATCGTGCCTGCGGCCTCGGGCACGCAGAGCATGGTGCACCTGGCGCCTGCGCAGCATGCCGGCCTGATCCAGGCCTTCAGCGACATCGGCGACAACCTCGATGTGCTGGTGATCGACACCGCCGCGGGCATCGGCGAATCGGTGGTCAGCTTCGTGCGCGCCGCGCAGGAAGTGCTGCTGGTGGTGTGCGACGAGCCGACCTCGATCACCGATGCCTACGCCCTGATCAAGCTGCTCAACCGCGATTACGGGATGAATCGATTCCGTGTGCTGGCCAACATGGCCCAGAGCCCGCAGGAGGGCCGCAACCTCTTCGCCAAGTTGACCAAGGTCACGGACCGCTTCCTCGACGTCGCCCTACAATACGTCGGCGCCGTGCCTTACGACGAATGTGTGCGCAAGGCGGTGCAGAAGCAGCGGGCGGTCTATGAAGCCTTCCCTCGGTCCAAGTGCGCGCTGGCCTTCAAGGCCATCGCGCAGAAGGTCGACAGCTGGCCGCTGCCTGCCAACCCGCGCGGTCACCTTGAATTCTTCGTCGAGCGCCTGGTGCAGCCCACCAGTGCAGGGCCCGTCCTATGAGTGCGAGCGGTTTCAAGATGTACAGCAAGGCGTCCAAGGATGCTCAGTACGAGCTGATCGAACGCTACGCGCCGCTGGTCAAGCGTA
The DNA here is from genome assembly GCF_054788395.1 of Pseudomonas sp. microsymbiont 2. NCBI lineage: Bacteria > Pseudomonadati > Pseudomonadota > Gammaproteobacteria > Pseudomonadales > Pseudomonadaceae > Pseudomonas > Pseudomonas sp. microsymbiont 2. The sequence goes on along the minus strand of NZ_CM139112.1, from coordinate 4,114,287 downwards.
TCGCCTATCACCTGCTGGCGCGCCTGCCGGCCAATGTCCAGGTGGAAGACCTGATCCAGGCCGGCATGATTGGCCTGCTGGAAGTCGCCAACAAGTACGACGCCAGCAAGGGCGCCAGCTTCGAGACCTACGCCGGCATCCGCATTCGCGGCGCCATGCTCGACGAGGTGCGCAAGGGGGACTGGGCGCCGCGTTCGGTCCATCGCAATACGCGCATGGTCAGCGATGCGATTCGTTGTGTCGAAGCAAAGACGGGGCGCGACGCTAAAGATCACGAAGTTGCTGCCGAACTCCAATTGAGTCTCGATGATTACTACGGGATTCTGAACGACACCTTGGGCAGTCGCCTGTTTAGTTTCGACGACTTGCTGCAGGACGGCGAACACGAGGGGCTGCACGAGGACGGCGCCAGCGGCCAGCTGGAGCCATCGCGGGACCTGGAGGACGAGCGCTTCCAGGCCGCGCTGGCCGATGCCATCGCCAACCTGCCGGAGCGCGAGCGTCTGGTGCTGGCGCTGTACTACGACGAAGAGCTGAACCTCAAGGAAATCGGTGAGGTGCTGGGGGTCAGCGAATCGCGTGTCAGCCAACTGCACAGCCAGTGCGCGGCGCGCCTGCGCAGCCGTCTGGGTGAGTGGCGGGCGCGTTGAGCCAAGGTTCGCTGCAGTCGTTTTTTGTGGTGCCGAATTGATTGACTGCGCGCTCGGCGCCGAGCGCGTTTAAGACTGCTTGGAGGTCTAATTGAACAAAGACATGAAAATCCTCATCGTTGACGATTTTTCGACGATGCGGCGGATCATCAAGAACCTGTTGCGTGACCTGGGCTTCACCAACACCTCGGAAGCCGACGATGGCAATACCGCGCTGCCGATGCTCGAGAGCGGGCACTTCGATTTCCTGGTAACCGACTGGAACATGCCTGGTATGTCCGGTATCGAGTTGCTGCGCAAGGTCCGCGCCGACGAGCGACTGAAGCACCTGCCGGTGTTGATGGTCACCGCCGAGGCCAAGCGCGAGCAGATCATCGAAGCGGCCCAGGCCGGGGTCAACGGCTACGTGGTCAAGCCTTTCACCGCCCAGGTGCTGAAAGAAAAGATCGAGAAGATCTTCGAGCGCGTCAACGGCTGAGTCATGTCAGGGGGCGCCATGGAGTCACAGAACAACTCTCTGGGTGAGTTTGAATCAACCCTGAAGAAGCATGCCCAGGAACTGGTCGAGAGCCTCGAGCGTGGCCGTTTCGGCGAAGCCGTGCAGCTTATCCACCAGCTGAACCAGACCCGCGATCGCGGTCTGTACCAGGAGGTGGGCAAGCTGACCCGCGAGCTGCACAGCGCGATCGTCAGCTTCCAGATCGACCCGGCGATGCCGCAGGCCGAGGAAGTCTCGCAGATCACCGATGCGACCGAGCGACTCTCGTATGTGGTTCGTCTCACCGAGGGCGCCGCCAACCGCACCATGGACCTGGTGGAGGAGAGCACCCCGGTGCTCAACGAGCTGGCCACCGAGGCGCAGAACCTGTCCGCCGACTGGCAGCGCTTCATGCGCCGCGAGGTGGCGGCGCCGGAATTCCGCGAGCTGGTCAAGCGCGTCGACGGTTTCCTGGCGCACAGCGCCGAAGGCAATCGCAAGGTTGCCGGCCACCTCAACGACATTCTGCTGGCTCAGGACTATCAGGACCTGACCGGCCAGGTAATCAAGCGGGTTACCGCGCTGGTTACCGAAGTAGAAAGCAATCTGCTCAAGCTCGTGCTGATGGCCAGTCAGGTCGACCGCTTTGCCGGGATCGAACATGACCACCAGCAGCTGCGTGCTGAAAAAGATCAAGAAAAACATCCGACTCGGGGTGAAGGTCCGCAGATTCATGCCGATAAGCGTGAAGACGTCGTATCCGGTCAGGACGATGTCGACGATCTGCTGTCCAGCCTGGGTTTTTAAGGAGCACGTTTAATGAGCTTCGGCGCCGATGAAGAAATCCTCCAGGATTTCCTGGTAGAAGCCGGCGAAATCCTCGAGCAACTGTCCGAGCAACTGGTCGAGCTGGAAAGCCGGCCCGATGACGCGGACCTGCTCAATGCGATTTTCCGCGGTTTCCACACTGTAAAAGGGGGCGCCGGCTTCCTTCAGCTCAACGAGCTGGTGGAGTGCTGCCATATCGCCGAGAACGTGTTCGACATCCTGCGCAAAGGTGAACGCCGGGTCGACGCGGAGTTGATGGACGTGGTGCTCGAGGCGCTCGACACGGTCAACAGCATGTTCGGCCAGGTGCGCGAGCGCAGCGACGTCACCCCTGCCACGCCTGAGCTGCTGGCGGCGCTGGCGCGCCTGGCCGAGCCAGGAGGCGCCGAAGCCCCGGCAGCGGTGGCCGAGGTCGCGCCGGTGAGCGAGCCTGCCGCCGAGCCGGATATCACCGACACCGAGTTCGAACAGCTGCTCGACTCCCTCGATGCGGTCAAGGCCGAGGCCGCTGTTCACGAGCAGATGCTGGGTGAGACCGTCAGCGGCAATGCGGACGAGATCACCGATGCCGAGTTCGAATCGCTGCTCGACCAGTTGCATGGCAAGGGCCAGTTCTCTGCGCAAACCGCCGTCGGCGAAGCCGCTGCTGCGGCGCCCTCCAGCGACGAGATCACCGACGACGAATTCGAGTCGCTGCTCGACCAATTGCATGGCAAGGGCACGTTCGCCGTCGATGCGCTGCCGGGCGCCGTGGCGCCTGCGGCGAGCGCCGCGCCGGCTGCGGCCGACGAGAACATCACCGAACACGAGTTCGAGGCGCTGCTGGATCAGCTGCACGGCAAGGGCAAGTTCTCCGGTGACGCTGTCGCCGCCGAAGCGCCTGTCGCCGCGGTGGCCGCCGCGCCGAAGGCCGAGGTCAAGCCTGTCGCCAAGCCGGCTCCCGCGCCTGCGGCCGCCAAACCCGCCGCCGCGCCCCGTGCCCCGGCCCCCAGCGCCGACAAGCATGGCGCCAGCGAGGCGGAAACCACGGTGCGCGTCGATACCGCGCGCCTGGATGAGATCATGAACATGGTCGGCGAACTGGTGCTGGTGCGTAACCGCCTGGTGCGCCTGGGCCTGAACAGCGGCGACGAGGCCATGTCCAAGGCCGTGTCGAACCTCGACGTAGTCACCGCCGACCTGCAGACCGCGGTGATGAAGACCCGCATGCAGCCGATCAAGAAGGTCTTCGGGCGCTTCCCGCGCCTGGTGCGCGACCTCGCCCGGCAGTTGAAGAAAGAGATCAATCTGGAGCTGGTCGGCGAAGAAACCGACCTGGACAAGAACCTTGTCGAGGCGCTGGCCGACCCGCTGGTGCACCTGGTGCGCAACGCCGTCGACCATGGCGTCGAGATGCCGGACGAGCGCGAAGCTTCCGGCAAGGCCCGCACGGGCCGGGTGGTGCTGTCCGCCGAGCAGGAGGGCGACCACATCCTGCTGTCGATCTCCGACGACGGCAAGGGCATGGACCCGAGCGTGCTGCGCGCCAAGGCCGTGGAAAAGGGCCTGATGGACAAGGACGCTGCCGACCGCCTGAGCGAGTCCGACTGCTACAACCTGATCTTCGCCCCGGGCTTCTCGACCAAGACCGAGATTTCCGACGTGTCCGGCCGCGGCGTGGGCATGGATGTGGTGAAGACCAAGATCTCCCAGCTCAATGGCTCGATCAATATCTTCTCGGCCAAGGGGCAGGGCTCGAAGATCGTCATCAAGGTACCGCTGACCCTGGCGATCATGCCGACGCTGATGGTGATGCTGGGCAACCAGGCCTTCGCCTTCCCGCTGGTCAACGTCAACGAGATCTTCCACCTGGACCTGTCGCGTACCAACGTGGTCGACGGCCAGGAAGTGGTGATCGTGCGCGACAAGGCGCTGCCGTTGTTCTACCTCAAGCGCTGGCTGGTCCAGGACCATGAGCACGAGGAGCAGCGCGAGGGGCATGTGGTGATCCTGTCGGTCGGCACCCAGCGCATCGGCTTCGTCGTCGACCAGCTGGTGGGCCAGGAAGAGGTGGTGATCAAGCCGCTGGGCAAGATGCTGCAGGGCACCCCGGGCATGTCCGGCGCGACCATCACCGGTGACGGCCGTATCGCGCTGATTCTCGACGTTCCGAGCATGCTCAAGCGTTACGCCGCCCGGCGTATTTGATTTCGGCGGCGCGCCCTGGCGGGTGCGCCGTCTAATGGAGTGTTTATGGCAGTCAAGGTCCTGGTGGTGGATGATTCCGGTTTCTTCCGCCGCCGTGTCTCGGAAATTCTCTCGGCGGACCCGACGATCCAGGTCGTGGGCACCGCGACCAACGGCAAGGAAGCGATCGACCAGGCGCTGGCGCTCAAGCCCGATGTCATCACCATGGACTACGAGATGCCCATGATGGATGGCATCACCGCGGTGCGGCACATCATGCAACGCTGCCCGACACCGGTGCTGATGTTCTCCTCGCTGACCCACGAAGGCGCCCGCGTCACCCTCGACGCCCTGGATGCCGGCGCGGTCGACTACCTGCCGAAGAACTTCGAGGACATCTCCCGCAACCCGGAGAAGGTCAAGCAGATGCTGTGCGAGAAGGTCCACACCATCTCGCGCAGCAACCGACGTTTCAGCGGCTATTCCAGCCCGGCGCCCAGCGCTGCACCGGTGTCGGCCAGCAGCCATGCGCCGGCCAGCAGCTTCACCAGCACGGCCTCGCGGCCGGCGCCTGCGGCGCGTACCGTGGCAGCGCCGGCCAGCCATTCGCCGGCGCCCAAGCGCAAGCCCTACAAGCTGGTCGCCATCGGCACCTCCACGGGTGGGCCGGTGGCCCTGCAGCGCGTGCTTACCCAGCTGCCGGCCAATTTCCCGGCGCCCATCGTGCTGATCCAGCACATGCCGGCGGCCTTCACCAAGGCGTTCGCCGAACGCCTGGACAAGCTGTGCAAGATCAATGTCAAGGAAGCCGAGGACGGTGACGTGCTGCGCCCAGGCCTGGCGCTGCTGGCCCCGGGCGGCAAGCAGATGATGGTCGACGGCCGTGGCACGGTGAAGATTCTGCCGGGTGACGAGCGCCTGAACTACAAGCCCTGCGTGGACATCACCTTCGGTTCCGCGGCCAAGTCCTATGGCGACAAGGTACTGTCGGTAGTCCTCACCGGCATGGGCGCCGATGGCCGCGAGGGCGCGCGCCTGCTCAAGCAGGGCGGCAGCACCGTGTGGGCGCAGGATGAAGCCAGCTGCGTGATCTATGGCATGCCGATGGCCATCGTCAAGGCCAACCTGGCCGATGCCGTGTACAGCCTGGACGAGATCGGCAAGCATCTGGTCGAGGCGTGCGGCTGATGGATGTCCTGAGCCTTATCGGCCTGATCCTCGCCTTCGTCGCCATCGTCGGTGGCAACTTCCTCGAAGGTGGCCACGCCGGCGCGCTGCTCAATGGCCCGGCGGCCCTGATCGTGCTCGGCGGCACCCTGGCGGCGGCGCTGCTGCAATCGCCGCTGTCGTCGTTCAAGCGCGCGCTGCAGATCGTGCGCTGGATTTTCTTCCCGCCACGGGTGGACCTGGCCGGTGGCATCGACCGGGTGGTGAACTGGAGCCTGACCGCGCGCAAGGAGGGGCTGCTGGGCCTGGAGGGCGTGGCCGATGCCGAGCCCGATCCGTACGCGCGCAAGGGCCTGCAACTGTTGGTCGATGGCGCCGAGCCGGAGGCCATCCGCAGCATTCTCGAAGTCGATTTCCTGACCCAGGAAAGCCGTGATATCCAGGCCGCCAAGGTGTTCGAGAGCATGGGCGGCTATGCGCCGACCATCGGCATCATCGGTGCGGTGATGGGCCTGATCCATGTGATGGGAAACCTGGCCGATCCTTCGCAATTGGGCAACGGCATTGCCGTGGCCTTCGTCGCCACCATCTATGGCGTGGCCAGCGCCAACCTGATCCTGCTGCCGGTCGCCAACAAGCTCAAGGCCCTCACCCTGCGCCAGTCGCGCTACCGCGAGATGCTGCTCGAGGGCCTGCTGTCGATCGCCGAAGGCGAAAACCCGCGCTCGATCGAACTGAAGCTGCAAGGCTTCATGGAGTAGGCCATGGCCCGCCGTCGTCATACCGAGGAGCATGAAAACCACGAACGCTGGCTGGTGTCGTATGCCGACTTCATCACCTTGCTGTTCGCCTTCTTCGTGGTCATGTACTCGATTTCCTCGATCAACGAGGGCAAGTACAAGGTGATTTCCCAGGCGTTGCTCGGGGTGTTCAACGATCCTGACCGGAGCATGAAACCGATCCCCATCGGCGAGGAGCGACCGCTCAGCGTCAAGCCGGCCGAGCCGCTGATCAAGGACAGCGAGCAGACCGACGCGGGCCTGGCGCAGGCCAGCGTCGAGCCGCTCAAGCGCATCAGCGACGATGTGCGCGATGCCTTCGGCGACCTGATCAAGTCCGACCAGATGACCGTGCGCGGCAACGAACTGTGGGTGGAGATCGAGCTCAATTCCTCGCTGCTGTTCGCCAGTGCCGACGCAATGCCCAGCGATTCCGCCTTCACGATCATCGAGAAGGTGGCGAAGATCCTCAAGCCGTTCGCCAACCCCGTGCATGTCGAGGGGTTCACCGACAACCTGCCGATCCGCACCGCTCAGTACCCGACCAACTGGGAGCTGTCGTCGGCGCGGGCGGCGAGCATCGTGCGCCTGCTGGCCATGGAAGGGGTCAACCCGGCACGGATGGCCTCGGTCGGCTACGGCGAGTACCAGCCGGTGGCCAGCAACGACACCGCCGAAGGTCGTTCGCGCAACCGTCGCGTGGTGCTGGTGATTTCGCGCAATCTTGAAGTGCGCCGCAGCCTGACCGGCAGCGGTAGCGCCAACGCCACCCCGGATGCCGCGTTGCGGCGGGCTGGCACACAAAGTGCACCAGCCACGCCAGCACCGTCGACCGGGGGATGATTCCGTCAAATCCCCGTCATTGAATTTCACACCGTTCCCGGCAGGGCAGGCGGCCATCCCGGGAGGAAGCAACGCACGATGAGAGTCTGGGCAGTAGCCAATCAAAAGGGTGGCGTCGGCAAGACCACCACCACCATCGCCCTCGCTGGCCTGCTGGCCGAGGCGGGCAAGCGCGTGGTCGTCGTCGACCTCGACCCGCACGGCTCGATGACCAGCTACTTCGGGCACAATCCCGACGCGCTGGAGCACAGCTGCTACGACCTGTTCCTGCACAAGGGCGCGGTGCCCGAAGGCTTGCCTGGCCAGCTGTTGCTGCCGACCAGCGACGAGCGCATCTCGCTGCTGCCGTCGAGCACCGCGCTGGCCGTGCTGGAGCGTCAGTCGCCCGGTCAGAGCGGCCTGGGCCTGGTGATCGCCAAGAGTCTGGCGCAGCTGTGGCAGGATTTCGACTTCGCCTTGATCGACAGCCCGCCCTTGTTGGGCGTACTGATGGTCAACGCCCTGGCCGCCAGCCAGCAACTGGTGATCCCGGTGCAGACAGAGTTTCTCGCGGTCAAGGGCCTGGAACGCATGGTCAGCACCCTGGGCATGATCAACCGCTCACGCAAGCAGGCGCTGCCGTACCAGATCGTTCCGACCTTGTTCGACCGCCGAACCCAGGCTTCGCTCGGCACGCTGAAGGTGCTGCGCGATACCTACGGCGACCAGGTCTGGCAGGGATACATTCCCGTCGACACGCGTCTGCGCGATGCCAGCCGCAATGGCCTCACACCGTCGCAGTTCGACGGCAAGAGCCGTGGCGTGGTGGCCTACCGGGCGCTGCTCAAGCACCTGCTCACCTATCGCGCTTCGCTGCAGGTGGCGTGATGAATCAGCCCCGCGAGATTATTTCCAAACCCCAGATGGCCCTGCAGTCCTATCTCGATGGGTTGCTGCAGGAGGCGACCGAATTCGTCGAGCTGCCCGAGGCACTTGACGCGCCGCCGATCGAACAGCAATCGCGCGACGAATTCGAGGCGGCGGTCCGTGAGGAACAGGCGCGCGATGCGCAGCGCCAGACCGTGTCCGATGGAGCGCTTGCGCGGCCTTTTGCCGAACCACCGGTACAGGTCCTGCCGATCACTCTGCCGCCTGCGCGGCCTCTGGAACCGCCTGTCGTCAGCGTCGTAGAAACCGAAGTCGCGGTCGATACCAGCGTTGCGCTGGCGACCGACACGCCGTCCATCGAGCCCGTCGCGCCGCTGGTCGATCTGCATGTGCCAGCACCTGGCGCGCCGACGCCACCGGCGACGGTCGACGGGCGTCCGACATGGGCCGCCGAGCCGTTCGAGTGCCTGCTGTTCGATGTCGCCGGACTGACCCTGGCGGTACCGCTGGTGTGCCTGGGCTCGATCTACAGCCTCGCGGGACAGGAGCTGACGCCGCTGTTCGGCCAGCCGGACTGGTTCCTGGGCATCCTCACGTGTCAGGCGGGCAACCTCAAGGTGCTGGATACCGCCCGCTGGGTGATGCCGGACCGCTACCGCGACGATTTCCGCCAGGGCCTGCAGTACGTGATTTCCGTGCAGGGCTACGAATGGGGATTGGCCGTGCACCAGGTCAGCCGCTCGCTGCGCCTGGATCCGGCCGAGATCAAGTGGCGCAGCCAACGCGGCCAACGGCCGTGGCTGGCCGGCACGGTGATCGAACACATGTGCGCGCTGCTCGATGTCGCCGAACTGGCCGAGTTGATCGCCAGCGGCGCGGTCAAGCAACTGAACACCAAACACAACTGAAACAACGCCGCTACTGCCGCGGCCACACAGAGCACACCGCCAATGGCGGACTTAGAGGGCTAGGGGAATGAAAAAGTCGTCTGCACAAGGTTCCGAAGATCCGATCCTGCAGTGGGTCACCTTCCGTCTGGACAACGAGTCCTACGGCATCAACGTGATGCAGGTGCAGGAAGTCCTGCGCTACACCGAGATCGCCCCGGTTCCGGGCGCCCCCAGCTACGTGCTGGGCATCATCAACCTGCGCGGCAACGTGGTGACGGTGATCGACACCCGCCAGCGCTTCGGCCTGATGCCGACCGAAGTCACCGACAACACCCGTATCGTGATCATCGAAGCGGACAAGCAGGTGGTCGGCATTCTCGTCGACAGCGTCGCCGAGGTGGTCTATTTGCGCCAGTCGGAGATCGAGACCGCGCCGAATGTCGGCAACGAAGAGTCGGCCAAGTTCATCCAGGGCGTGTGCAACAAGAACGGCGAGCTGCTGATCCTGGTCGAGCTGGACAAGATGATGACCGAGGAAGAGTGGTCCGAGCTGGAGAACATCTGAGTTGATCTTCGAGGTTGCTGTCATCTTCCTGGCGCTGCTCTGGGCACTGAGCCTGTGGTTCTTCCTCAACTACAGCAAGCGCCAGCGTGAGCTGGCCGCCCAGCAGGCCCTGGGCGATGCGCTGCGTGACCAGCGCATCAAGGACCTGGCCAAGCGCCTGGACGACTACCAGAACGGTACCGTGCGCATGGGCGAGGCGATCCACGAGCTGCGCGCGGTGGTGGCGCCGCTGCCCGAGAAGCTGCAGCAGCTCGAGCAACGTGATCCGAACAGCGTTACCTTCACCCAGGCGGCCAAGCTGGTGGGCATGGGCGCCAGCGTCGAGGAACTGACCCAGACCTGCGGTTTGACCCAGGCCGAGGCGCAGCTGATGAGCAAGCTGCACCGGGGCGAGTGAAGGCGTGGCAAGGCGACCGAATGGTCGCCTTTTTCATCTGGCTGTATCGGTTTTCGCGTTGGGCTCAGGTTCGCGCCCACGAATGAAAGCGACCCACGCGGGCAATGCGGTTGAGCGGCAGTTGATCGCGGAGCGCCTGTGCCAGGGCTTCTATATCGATGAACTGTCGCGCATTGATCTGCGGGATGCTGAGCAGATTGACGGCATGGCGCAGGTTACGCAGCGCAGGCCACTGACGGTCGATGATGTCCGTGACCAAGGCGGGGCCGGTGAGCCTGCTGAGGCGGCCAGCATAGCGATAGAACCCCTCCAGATCATCCGCGAGGCTTGGCTTGGCGTCATAGAAGTCCCTTCCCGCGAGGAAACGAACGCGCATTTCCTCGGAAATGGCCGCCAGCGTCGGATTACCCGCGTGGCTGCCGATCAGGCTGGTGTTGAACTGGCAATTCATGCGCAGCTTTTCGTTGCGCATGGGCGGTGGGATCAGCAGTCCATCCTGGGTGGCACGCAGATCCACCGTGTCGATCGCCGCACCGCTGCCATCGGCATGGGCGGCCAGCAAGGTGTCGTCCATGTCCATGTAGATGCCGCCCTCGTGGGCCAGCATCGGGTAGCGCAGCACATCCGAGGCTGAAGCGTAATTGCGCGCGACGCCGCCGTTGCCGTCCAGCGCCGCCTGGTACTGTTCGAACGAGGTGCTTTGACGAAACGCCTGGAAAAAGGCCTGCTCTTCCAGTGGCAGGACGCTGAGGCCGGGGGCTGAAGCCGCCAGCAGCCGCACGTTCTCTTCATAGACTGCCGGCAGCGCATTGGTGAGGTACAGGCGCAACTGGTACGCGCTACCTTGAAGGCGTTGTGCATTCAGGGAGAGGTTTTCCAACAGACTGGCATCGATGACGTGATCACCTACCCACAGGCAGGTGATTTTCTTGGGTATGGGCAGCAAGCCCTCCGCAGCTACCTGCGGCAGTTCGAAGGGCAGGTTCAGGTCGATGCCCATCGCCCGCAGGGTGCTTTCGCGCATGGTGTTGCTGACCGGTCGCGTACCTGGATCCACGGGATCGAGGTCTCGCTGACCGGCTCGTGCGATGTAGTACGTAGGGTCGACTTCGTTGAGATCGGCGTCGAAAAGAAATGCGTCGCGCTCCATGTCATACACCATATCGGCGTTGTAGCCTCCGACGGAGGCGGTGAGCATGTCGTGGCCGCCATCGTAGCGCGGTACCCGAACGACCGCGCCGGCCACCGCGGGATCGCCCCCGGGCAGTGGTGCGATGGCGTCGGAGTCGTGGAAGAATTCCGCCACGTCGATGTCCGGAAGGTGGGGCGGGGAAACCGGGCTCAGCGGGTAGCCCAACTGGTCGTTGATGCGGCTCGGTACCACGAAGTTATCGCTCTTGATGCGGAACAGCACTTTCGCCTTGGCCACCCCTTCCACGAGCAGCGGGGCAGCATTGAGCAGCCCGTAGGTGGTATTCGATACGCCTTCGGCCTTCTCCTCGGCGTTCTTGCCATTGATCACCTGGTCGAGTCCGAGGCCGAATTGCGCCGCGCCAGCCAGCGCGAACAGTGGTGCGAGCTCCGGCAGGACGAACATCAGAGGCGCGAGCATGTTGATGGTCGAGACCAGATAGCCACGCCACCTGGCCTTGAGCACGTCGCGGTTGCTGGTGATGAGGAAGTCCGCATCGGCGAGGCTGCGTTGTTGCTGACGTCTGGCCAGGGCCAGGAACAGATCGCCTTTGAGTGCGGGGTTGTACTTGGTGGGACGGTAGTTGACATAGATTTGCGCAGGCCATGCCCCATTGGTGGTGAATCCGGGGCGGTTGGGCGGCAGGCGATGAATCGCCGGGTACACGCCCAGGCCTTCCAGGGCAGTGTCCAGGCCGCTGAAATCCAGCCCGTCCGGGGTGTCGGCGAGCGCGAAGTGACGGCGTAACGCCTCACGGGTGTCGGTATTGCGGCATTGCCTGCCGACCCAGGCTCTGAGCGCCTTGCGGTCGGTGAACTCGTGCAGCGGCGATGAGTTGCCGGGCATGTACAGCAGCACCGGACCGTCGCTGGATTCGCTGATCAGCACCAGGTCGGTGGACGCATAGCCATAGATGTTCATCGCCCGCGCCTGATAGCCCGGCGAGCGCTTGGCGATGCCCGCCGCCTGCCAGGCCAGGCGGCGGCCGGTATCGCTCAGGCTGCCTTCGCTGACCTGCTTGTTGCAGGCCGCGATGAAGCTGGTTTTCGCCGCCAGACGATAGTGTTCCAGGCCATCTTTCCAATAGCGTTCCAGCGTGGCCTTGTAGCGCTCGCGAAAATCCAGGTGCCACACGAACGACTGGAAGTCCTCCGCCGAAACAGGCAGGTGCGTGGTGGCGTCATAGCGTTGCGGCGTAGTGCGCTTGAACAGGCCATTGAAGATGGCATCTTCGGCGCGGGGTTGCCAGGGGCTGCGGGCGTCGAGCCTGGCGACCACGCGGATACCCGAGGCCGGTAGCTGGCCGGCCCAGGGGCCGCCGAGCAGGTCGCCGATCACGTCATTGGCCGATTCGCCTTGCCAGTCACCCAGCACTGCCTGGGCCAGGGTCAGCTGCCCGGCGACGATACCGACCCAGCCGTGGGCACCGTCCGAGCGGTAGTGCAGCGTGGCCGCCAGGGTGTTGTCGGGATCGAGGTCCATGCTCCGCTCCTTGCCCCACTTGCGGATGGCTTCGGCGGCTTCCTGGTCCGGACGTGGAAAGGTCGCCAGGTGATCACTGAGGTATCGTCTGGCTTTCGCATGGTTGGATTGTCGGTTCATGGACATGCACTCTTGAGGGCGGTGGAAAGCCCCAAAGTGTCATGCCGGTGGACCGGGCGGTGGTACATAAGTCTGTCGTGGGCCAAGTGGGGCAGGGCGCGCCGCCTGGCCCACGGCCTCAGGTCTGGTACCAGCTGTGCGCGTGGCCGGTGCCGGCGACATGGTTGAGTGGCAGGTACTGGTCGTACAGCAGGTTCAACTGCCGGATGCTGAGATGGCGTGCGCCGTCGATAACCGGGGAGACCATCAGGTTGCAGGCTTCGCGCAGTTGCTTGAGCCAGGGTAGTGTTCGGTCGATCACGTCATTGAGCACGCCAGGGCCGGTCAGCCGGTTCAGCTGCCGGGCATAGTCGAGGAAGGCCTGGGGATCGGACTGGTGGTCGGGGCGCTGATCGTAGAAGGTCCTGGCCCGGGTGAAGCGCTGGAAGATTTCCTCGGAGATGGCATCCAGCGTCGGGTTGCCTGGATGGCTGCCGATCAGGCTGGTGTTGTACTGGATGTACATGCCCAGTTGGTCGTTGGAGACCGGCGGGCTGAGCAGCAGTCCGTCGTGCGTGGTTTCCAGCGGCAGCGAGATCACGGGCGCGCTCAGCGCAGCTTTGGTTGCCGGGTGCAGCATGTCGTCGGCGTCGATGTACAGGCCGCCCAGGCGCTTGAGGACGCGATAGCGCAAGATGTCGCTGGCCGAGCTGAAGTTCGTCGCCACGCCGCCGTTGCCCTCGATGGCGGCGTTGAACTGGCTGAAGTAGGGGCTGCCGAGAAACTCCAGGTAGAAGGATTGCTTTTCCAGGGGCAGAACGCTGAGACCCGGCGCATGTGCCGCGAGCAGCGCCACACTTTGCGCATAGACACTGGAGGACCGGCTCGAGAGGTACAGTCGGTATGGCACGGCGCTTCCCTGCAGGATCTTGGCGTTGTGGGCGATGGCGGCGAGGTAGGGTTGCCCGATCACCTGGTCGCCGACCCACAAGCTGAACAGATGGCGCGGGATGGCGGTGCGCTTGAGTGCATCGAGCGATGTGAAGTCTAGGGGGAGTTCGACGCGGATGCCCAGTGCCTGGAGAGTGCGCGTGCGGTCAGCGTCAGTTACTTGCCGGTTAGACGCCTTGAGCCTGACCAGCCCCGGTCCGCCGTCGTCCGGGACGACATAGCGGCGTGGCTCGCGCAGACGGCTTTCACCTTGCTTGGTGAAGCTGTCGCTGGCGAGCTCATACTCCACCTGCGACTGCGTCAGCTCTCCATCGTCATGGATCAACGCATAAAAGCGATGCTGCAGGGCGCTGTCCACGCGTGTCAGCAGGTATTGCAGGGCATGGCCAGACACAGGCCTGAGCGTTTGTTCGTCGCGAAAGGCCAGTTCGAACCCCTCGACCTCGTTCGGCGCTCCTTCCCGCGCTTCGAGCAAGGTGCGGACAGGAATGAAGCCGGGACGCCGGAAGGCGAACACCTTCGGTACGCCGGGCAGCATCGAATGAATGACGGGCAAGGCATTGAGCAGGCCGAACACCTGGTCCTGGACGCCCTGGACCTTGGCCTCCAGGGTCTTGCCGTCGATCACCTGCTCCAGCCCCATGGCGAACTCCAGCAGGCCGCCCACTGCCAGCAATGGCGCCAGCCCCGGGACAATGACGGCGATGGGGGCCAGCAGGTTGAGGCTGCTGCGCACGTAACCGCGCAGGCGAGCTTCCTCGACCTGAGCGTTGCTGGTGATCTGATTGTCGGCGTCCTGATAGGAGCGGGTCTTCATATGCTCGGCCAGGGTCACGAACAGGTCGCCGTGAATGACCGGGCTGTAGTGGTCGGCCCGATAGTTGATCATGTCGTCCGGGCGCCAGATGCCACTGGTGGCGAAGCCGCTGTGATCGACCGAGAAGCGATGGGCCTGTGGGTACCGCGCCAGCCCGGTCAAGGCGGTTTCCAGGCCGCTGTAATCGAGGCCGTCCGGGCGGTCGGCCGGGTTGAAGGCGTTCAGCAGGGCCTGGCGGCGATCAGGCGTACGGCACTGGACGGCGAACCAGGTCTTCATCGCCGAGGCACTGGCGAACTCGTGCAGCGGCGACGAGTTACCGGGAATGTAGAGCACGGTCAGGCCGCTGTGTGTGTCGCTCAGGCAGACGATGGCGCTGGAGACATAGCCGTACACATTCAACATGCGCCGTTGAACGTGCTCGTATTCGTCCGGCAGCAGTCCCGCTGCCTGCCAGATCAACCGTTGCGCGGCTTGCGACAGGCTGCCAGCGGCCACCTGGCGGTTGCAGGCGGTGATCATGGCGATCTTCAGGGCGCGTTGGTACAGGGCCTGGTTGTTGCGCCAGTAGCTATCCAGGCTTTGCTTGAAGTGTTCGTTGAAATGCTGGCCCCAGACGAACGCCTGGAAGTCCTCGGCCCTGGCGGGCAATCGCGTGTCGGGTGCCAGGCGTAACGGCGAGGTACGTTGGTACAGGCCATTGAAGATCAGGTAGCCGCTGCTGTTCTCGAACGGGCCGGGCGCTTGCAGCCGCTCGACCAGCGTCAGAGCCCCCATGGGCGCCAGCCCGGCCCAGTCGCCGACATGCAGGCCGGCATAGCCCTCGGCCGTCTCGCCCTGCCAGTTGCTCAGCATGGCCTGCACCAGCCCGAGGCGACGGCTGATCACGGCCTGCTCCCTGTAGTGCTTGCGCCCTTCGCCCAGTGGCTCGAACTGGTAGTGCAGGGTCACGACGTCGATGTCGTCCGGTGCGAGGGCGATGGTGTGCGTTTTCAGCCAGTCGGACAGGGCCTGCCGGGCGAGCGGGACGGGTTGGGGGAAATCGTTCAATGCCGCACTCGCGAGTGCGATGGCTGCTGAGGGGGATTCGATCATGGGTTCGACCCTTGAATGCGTGGAGCCCTCAAGGGTCGGGGACGATGGCCAGGCCGTGGCACTAGTTATTGCTTTGGCAGATACAACAGCTCAGGCGTGATATCACGTTCCTCGGGCGGCGAATCCTGGAAGCCCACCGGCACCCGCCCACGCAGCTGCCAGGCGAAGGCGATGATCTCGGCAATGGTCAGGTACAACGCTTCGGGAATCTGCTCGCCCAACTCCAGGCGCGCCAGCAAGCGTACCAGCTCGGGGTTCTCGTAGATCGGCACTTCGTGCTCGCGGGCGATGGCGAGGATGGCCTCAGCCAGCTCGTCGTCGCCCTTGGCGCTCAAGGTCGGGGCCTGTTGGCCGTCGTAGCTCAGGGCGATGGCCTGGCGCGGTGGCTTGTGCTTCATGCGGTTTCGTCCACCCAGCGTTGTTCGAGGCGAGTGCGTGGGCCTTGCGGGGGGATGCCGGGATGGCACTCCAGGTCGCCGACATCCAGGCCCCGGGCCAGCAGACGATCGCGCAGATTGCCCAGTTGGCTGTCGATCAGGCGGGCGGTGCTTTCCTGCTGTGCCCAGAGTTGGCCGCAGAGCTTGCCCTGCAGCAGTTGTGCCTGGACCTGCAGAGGGCCCAGGGGCGAGAGGTCGAAGGCCAGCTCGATGCGCCACAGGGCTTCCAGCGGATCGTGCTGTTCGCGCTCACGGTCGGCCTGCTGCTTCGGTGTTTCCTCGCGCTGCAACTTGACCTGCAACGGCACGAACTCCTGACCGTGGCGTACGGGAATCTCGGTCTGCCAGGTGGTCTGCTGGTTGCCGTTGTCCAGGGTGCCGCTCTGTTGCAGGCTCGACAGCGCGTGACTCTGCAGACGCGAGATGGCGGCCGCGGCCAGGCGCAGCAGTTGCTGCAGGTCGCTTTCGCTTTCCAGCATCTGCAGCAGGCGTGAGGGCAGCGGGAACGCGCTGGGCTGCGGGCGCGGGCTGACCTGGCCGAGCATGCCCAGGGCACTGCGCGCCAGGCCGGGCATGGCCTGGGCGAGGGCGCCGGTGGTCAGCGCTGGGGTCAACGGCGGATGAGCGGACCCGCTGGGCGAGGCCTGGGCCATCAGCCTGATCAATTGGGCCTTGAGGTCGGGAGCGACGCCGCTGGTCAGCCCGCCAAGCAGCTTGGACTCCAGGAACGAACCACTGTCGTTGAACGCCTGAGCCAGGCTCCTGGGCTCGCCCAGTTGGCGAGCTTCCGGCAGGCTGGCGAGCAGGCGTTGGGCGCTGGCGCGCAACTCGGAACTGGCATCCGGAGCGCTGGCGACCCGCTGAAGGGCATCGAGCACGCCCGACAACGATGCCTGCTGGTTCTGCTGGGATGACAGGTGCTGAGTGATGGCCAGTTGGTCCTTACGGCCGCTCAGGGGCACGAAGCGCAGCGATTGATCGGCCTGTACCAGGGCACTGAGCAGGCTGCCGACGGCGAGTCGACGCGGGCTGTCGATGGCCAGGGTGGCGCCCGCCTGACTGCTGTTGAGCAGGCTGACCAGGGAGCGGAAACTGGCCGGCTCGCCGGAGGGCTGCGCTAGCGCCTGGCTGGTCAGCACCTTGCCCTGCAGCAAGGTGCCCACCGGCATCTGGCGGCTGTCCAGTTGGGTGAGCACCGCGACATTGCTGGCGTTGACCTGCTGCACCATGACCGCCAGGCGGCTACCTTCGGTCTGGCTGACGGTGATCTGACTGCCGGGGAGCATGGGCTGGCTGGCACTGGTCAGTAGCTGGGTCTGGTTGCCGTTGGCCTGGGTGAGCCGCAGCAGCATCTGGAAGTCCTGGCCGACCTGGCGCAGCGTCACGACTTCGGCGTTCGCCGTTTCGCCGGGTGCCAGCAGGCCAGGCTGGGCCTGCAGCAGACGCAGCAGTTCGCCGGTCATGGCGGCCCGCGTCGCCTGGGGGCTTACCGCGGTTTGTGCGGCGAGACTATTGATTTCAGTCATGATTGTATACAACCTGTCGGACCAGCCCTCTTGGCAGCGCGGCAGTGCGTGTAATAATGCCGCGCGCCTGACTGCCAGTATAACGGCAGGACCGAGGGCGACTTGAGACACAAGGCTCAGCGTCAGTGTCATCTGCTTCGCGGGTAAACCCGCTCCCACAGGTTCGGCATGATCCCTGTGGGAGCGGGTTTACCCGCGAAGCAGGCGACAGCGGACATGAGCCCAACCGCATAAGGCAAAACCGTGACCCTTCACCTCCAAGCCGTGGGCCTGGCCTGCGAGCGCGACTGGCGACTGCTGTTCGAGCACCTGCACTTCGAACTGCAGCCCGGCGACATGCTGCAGATCGCCGGCCCCAACGGCAGTGGCAAGACCAGCCTGCTGCGCCTGCTGGCCGGTCTGATGCAACCCACCGCCGGGCAGATCCTGCTGGGCGGCCAGCCTTTGGCCGAACAGCGCCATGCGCTGGCCAGCATCCTGTTGTGGATCGGCCACGCCGCCGGTATCAAGGACCTGCTCAGCGCTGAAGAAAACCTCGCCTGGCTTTGCGCCCTGCACCAGCCTGCCAGCCGCGACGCGATCTGGCAGGCGCTCGCGGCGGTCGGCTTGCGCGGTTTCGAGGACGTTCCTTGCCACACGCTGTCGGCTGGCCAGCAACGCCGGGTCGCCTTGGCCCGTCTGTACCTGGACAGCCCGCCGCTGTGGATTCTCGACGAACCCTTCACTGCCTTGGACAAGCAAGGCGTCGCCCAGCTCGAGGCGCACCTGGCGGCGCATTGCGAGCAGGGCGGTACCGTGGTGCTGACCACCCATCACACGCTCGAACGCAAGCCTGGCGGCTACCGCGAGCTGAACCTGGGGCAGTGGACGGCATGAGCGTGTTCCTTCTGCTGCTGCGCCGTGAGGCGCGCCTGCTGTTCCGTCGCCCCGCGGAGCTGGCCAACCCGCTGGTGTTCTTTGCCATCGTCGTCGCCCTGTTCCCGTTGGCGGTCGGCCCCGAGACGCAATTGTTGCAAACCTTGTCGCCTGGGCTGGTCTGGGTCGCGGCCTTGCTGGCGGTGCTGCTGTCGCTGGACGGGCTGTTTCGCAGCGATTTCGAGGACGGCTCGCTGGAGCAGTGGGTGCTGTCACCGCACCCGCTGGCCATGCTGGTGCTGGCCAAGGTGCTGGCACACTGGATCTTTTCCGGCCTGGCGCTGGTATTGTTGGCGCCGCTGCTGGCCTTGATGCTCGGCCTGCCGGCCAGCTGCCTGCCGGTGCTGCTCGCGTCCTTGCTGCTGGGCACGCCGGTGCTGAGCCTGCTGGGCGCGGTGGGCGCGGCGCTGACGGTCGGTCTCAAGCGCGGCGGTCTGCTGCTGGCATTGCTGATTCTGCCGTTGTATATCCCTGTATTGATCCTGGGCAGTGGTGCGTTGCAGGCGGCGTTGCAGAATATGCCGGCCACCGGCCATCTGCTCTGGCTCGCCAGCCTGACGGCCCTGGCAGTGACACTGGCACCCTTTGCGATCGCGGCCGGGCTGAAGATCAGCGTCGGCGAATAACGAGTCCCGGGCATCGCAGCCCGGCCAATACCCTGGATGTACCCTGATGAAAATTAGCTGGACGTGGTTCCACAAACTGGGCTCCCCCAAATGGTTCTATGCCATCAGCGGCCGCATGCTGCCATGGCTGACCGTTTCCGCCATCCTGCTGCTGCTGGTCGGCATCGTCTGGGGCCTGGCCTTCGCGCCCCAGGACTACCAGCAGGGCAACAGCTTCCGCATCATCTATATCCACGTGCCGGCGGCGATGCTGGCGCAGTCGTGCTACGTGCTGCTGGCCGTGGCCGGGGTGGTGGGCCTGGTGTGGAAGATGAAACTGGCCGATGTCGCCCTGCAGTGCGCCGCGCCCATCGGCGCCTGGATGACCGCGGTGGCGCTGGTCACCGGGGCGATCTGGGGCAAGCCCACCTGGGGCAGCTGGTGGGTCTGGGATGCGCGCCTGACCTCCATGCTCATCCTGCTGTTCCTGTATTTCGGCATCATCGCCCTGGGCCAGGCCATCAGTAACCGCGACAGTGCGGCCAAGGCCTGTGCGGTGCTGGCGATCGTCGGCGTGGTGAACATCCCGATCATCAAGTATTCGGTGGAGTGGTGGAACACGCTGCACCAGGGCGCCACCTTCACCCTGACCGAAAAACCGGCCATGCCGGCCGAGATGTGGCTGCCGCTGCTGCTCACCGCGCTGGGCTTCTACTGCTTCTTCGGCGCCGTGCTGCTGCTGCGCATGCGCCTGGAAGTGCTCAAGCGCGAGGCGCGCGCCAGCTGGGTCAAGGATGAGGTGCTGGGCCAGCTCGCACGGGAGGTGGCACGATGAGTTTCGCGTCGTTCAGTGATTTTCTCGCCATGGGTCACCATGGCCTGTACGTCTGGTCGGCCTACGGTATCTGCCTGGCGGTGCTGGCGCTCAATGTCGCCGCACCCCTGCTGGCCCGTCGCCGCTACCTGCAAGAAGAGGCGCGTCGTCTGCGCCGGGAGAGCAAACCGTGAATCCGCAGCGCAAGAAACGCCTGTTCATCATCCTCGGCCTGCTGGCCGGTGTCGGCGTCGCCGTGGGCTTCGCCCTGAGCGCGCTGCAGCAGAACATCAACCTGTTCTACACCCCGACCCAGATCGCCAACGGCGAGGCGCCGCTGGACACCCGCATCCGCGCCGGCGGCATGGTCGAGAAAGGCTCGGTGCAGCGCTCTGCCGATTCGCTCGACGTGCGCTTCGTGGTCACCGACTACAGCAAGTCGGTGCCGATCACCTACCGCGGCATCCTTCCCGACCTGTTCCGCGAAGGGCAGGGCATCGTCGCCCTTGGCAAGCTCAACGCCGACGGTGTGGTGGTGGCCGACGAGGTGCTGGCCAAGCACGATGAGAAATACATGCCGCCGGAAGTCACCAAGGCCCTGAAGGAAAGCGGCCAGGCCGCCAGCGACGCAGGAGTCAAACCATGAATGCGGCCCTGGTGATCCCCGAACTGGGCCAACTGGCGATGATCCTGGCGATCTGCTTCGCCGCCGTGCAGGCCACCGTGCCGCTGCTCGGCGCCTGGCGTGGCGACAGCCTGTGGATGGGCCTGGCGCGGCCGGCCGCCTGGGGGCAGTTCGCCTTCCTGGCCTTCGCCTTCGCCTGCCTGACCCATGCCTTCATGACCGACAATTTCTCGGTCGCGTATGTCGCCAGCAACTCCAACAGCGCCTTGCCCTGGTACTACAAGTTCAGCGCCGTGTGGGGCGCGCACGAAGGCTCGCTGCTGCTGTGGGCGCTGATCCTCGGCGGCTGGACCTTCGCCGTGTCGGTCTTCTCGCGCCAGCTGCCGCAGGTGATGCTGGCCCGGGTGCTGGCGGTGATGGGCATGATCAGCGTGGGCTTCCTGAGCTTCCTGATCATCACCTCCAACCCGTTCCAGCGCCTGTTGCCACAGGTGCCGGGCGATGGCCGCGACCTCAACCCGCTGTTGCAGGACTTCGGCCTGATCGTCCACCCGCCGATGCTGTACATGGGCTACGTGGGCTTCTCGGTGGCCTTCGCCTTTGCCATCGCCGCGTTGCTGGGCGGGCGCCTGGACGCGGCCTGGGCGCGCTGGTCGCGGCCCTGGACCATCGTCGCCTGGGCGTTCCTCGGCGTGGGCATCACCCTCGGCTCCTGGTGGGCCTACTACGAGCTGGGCTGGGGCGGCTGGTGGTTCTGGGACCCGGTCGAGAACGCCTCGTTCATGCCCTGGCTGGTGGGCACCGCGCTGATCCACTCGCTGGCGGTCACCGAAAAGCGCGGGGTGTTCAAGAGCTGGACCGTGCTGTTGGCCATTGCCGCGTTCTCCCTGAGCCTGCTGGGGACCTTCCTGGTGCGCTCCGGCGTGCTGACCTCGGTGCATGCGTTCGCCGCCGACCCGTCCCGTGGCGTGTTCATCCTGATCTTCCTGTTGTTCGTGGTCGGCGGTTCGCTGACCTTGTTCGCCCTGCGCGCGCCTGTGGTCAAGAGCCAGGTGGGCTTTGCCCTGTGGTCGCGCGAGACCCTGCTGCTGGCCAATAACCTGGTGCTGGTGGTGGCCGCGTCGATGATCCTGCTCGGCACCCTCTACCCGCTGGTGCTCGATGCCCTGACCGGGGCCAAGCTGTCGGTTGGTCCGCCGTACTTCGACGCGTTGTTCCTGCCGCTGATGGCCCTGCTGATGGTGGTACTCGGCGTGGGCGTGGTGGTGCGCTGGAAAGACACCCCCGGCAAGTGGCTGGCGGGCATGCTGACTCCGGTGCTGATCGGCAGCGCGGTGCTGGCGCCGGTCGCCGGCTTGATCGTCGACGACTTCGACTGGCCGGCCCTGAGCGTGTTCGCCCTGGCCGCCTGGGTGGTGCTCGGTGGCGTGCGCGATATTCTCGACAAGACTCGCCACAAGGGGCTGCTCAAGGGCCTGGGCGGCCTCGGCCGCAGCTACTGGGGCATGCACCTGGCGCACCTGGGCCTGGTGGTGTGCGCGCTGGGCGTCGTCCTGTCGAGCAACAACAGCGCTGAGCGCGACCTGCGCATGGCGCCGGGCGAAAGTGTCGAGCTGGGCGGTTATCACTTCCTGTTCGAAGGCGCCAAGCATTTCGAGGGGCCGAACTTCATTTCCGACAAGGGCACCATCCGAGTCTCGCGCGACGGTCGTGAAGTCTCGGTGCTGCACCCGGAGAAGCGCCTCTACACGGTGCAGCAGTCGATGATGACCGAGGCTGGCATCGACGCCGGCTTCACCCGCGACCTGTACGTCGCCCTGGGCGAGCCGCTGGAAAATGGCGCCTGGGCCGTGCGGGTGCATATCAAACCTTATGTCCGCTGGATCTGGCTGGGCGGTCTGCTGACCGGCCTGGGCGGCCTGCTGGCGGCCCTCGACCGACGCTACCGCGTCAAGGTCAAGACCCGGGTGCGTGAGGCCCTGGGCGTGTCTGGAGCGACTGCATGAAGCGTTGGATCATGGTGGTGCCACTGGCGGTGTTCCTGCTGGTGGCGGTCTTTCTCTACAAGGGGTTGTTCCTCAAACCCGACGAACTGCCTTCGGCGATGATCGGCAAGCCGTTCCCGGCGTTTTCGCTGAGCACGGTGCAGGGCGACCGCACGCTGACCCAGGCCGACCTGATCGGCCGCCCGGCGCTGGTCAACGTGTGGGGCACCTGGTGCCCGTCGTGCAAGGTCGAGCACCCGTACCTGAACCAGCTGGCCGAGCAGGGCGTGGTGATCCATGGGGTCAACTACAAGGACGACAACGCCGCTGCGCTGAAGTGGCTGGCCGAGTTCCACAACCCGTACCAGCTCAACATCGCCGACCAGCAAGGTTCGCTGGGCCTGGACCTGGGCGTGTACGGCGCGCCGGAAACCTTCCTGATCGACGCCAAGGGCATCATTCGCTACAAGCACGTGGGCGTGGTCGATTCCACGGTCTGGCGCGAACAGCTGGCGCCGCTGTACCAGGGCCTGGTCGACGAGGCCCGGCCATGAGGCGCTGGCTGGCGGCCGCCGTGCTCGGCCTGAGCCTGGCCAGTGTGGCCAAGGCGGCCATCGATACCTACCAGTTCCGTGATGACGCCGAGCGTGAGCGCTACCAGCAACTGACCAAGGAACTGCGTTGCCCCAAGTGCCAGAACCAGGATATCGCCGACTCCAACGCCCCGATCGCCGCCGACCTGCGCCGCGAGATCTTCCGCATGCTGGGCGAGGGCAAGAGCAATCAGCAGATCGTCGACTTCATGGTCGATCGCTATGGCGACTTCGTGCGCTACAAGCCGGCGCTCAGCGGGCGCACCTGGCTGCTCTGGTTCGGTCCCGGGATCCTGCTGGCCGCAGGCTTCGTGGTGCTTGCGGTGATCGTCCGCCGTCGCCGCAGCCAGGCCGTGGCCGGCACCCCCGAACTGTCCGCCGACGAACGCGAACGTCTCGCCAAACTGCTGGATAAAGAACGCACCCATGACTGAATTCTGGCTCAGCGCGGGCCTGTTGCTGCTCGCCGCCCTGGCTTTCCTGCTGCTGCCGATCCTGCGGGGGCATCGCCACCAGCAGGCCGAACAGGACCGTACCGCACTCAATGTCGCGCTCTACGAGGAGCGTGTCGCCGAACTGACCGCGCAGCAGGCGGCCGGTGTGCTCGACAGCGAGCAACTGGCCAAGGGCCGCGACGAAGCCGCTCGCGAGCTGCTGGCTGACACCGAGCGCAGCGAGGCTACGCGCCAGGGGCGCCTGGGCAAGGCCGTGCCGGTGCTGGCGGCGGTTCTGGTGCCGGCCATGGCCCTGGGCCTGTACCTGCACTTTGGCGCGGCGGACAAAGTCGAGCTGACCCAGGAGTTCGCCAACGCACCGCGATCGATGGAAGAGATGACGACGCGCCTGGAACGCGCGGTGCAGGCCCAGCCGGACTCGGCCGAAGGCCTGTACTTCCTGGGCCGGGCCTACATGGCCGAGCAGCGGCCGGCGGATGCGGCCAAGGCCTTCGAGCGCGCCGTGAAGCTGGCCGGGCGCCAACCCGAGTTGCTCGGGCAATGGGCGCAATCGCTGTACTTTGCCGCCGACAAGCAGTGGTCGGCGCAGGTGCAGGCCCTTACCGACGAGGCCCTCAAGGCCGATCCGCGGGAAGTCACCAGCCTGGGCCTGCGCGGTATCGCCGCCTTCGAGGGCGAGCGTTACCAGGAAGCCATCGACTACTGGCAACGCCTGCTGGCGCAACTGCCCGAAGGCGATGCGTCCCGCGCCGCGCTGCAGGGTGGTATCGACCGCGCAGCCGACAAGCTCAAGGCCGGCGGCGGCAAGGTCGTCGAAGTGGCGCGTCTGAAGGTGCGGGTCGAGCTGGCCGCGGCGCTCAAGGACAAGGTGCGCCCGGACGACACGGTGTTCATCTTCGCCCGCGCCAGCAAAGGTCCGCCCATGCCGGTGGCGGCCAAGCGAGTGACCGTGGCGCAGTTGCCGATCGAGGTGGAGCTGTCCGATGCCGACGCGATGATGCCGCAGATGAAACTGTCGGACTTCGCCGAAGTCCAACTGGTTGCCCGCGTCTCGCGCGCCGGCGTGCCGACCCGTGGCGAGTGGAAGGGCCAGAGTGCTCCGTTGGCCACCGCCACCCAGGCCACCCAGCACCTGACCATCGACAGCCCCGATACATAAGAGAGCAACCGTCATGAACAGCACCGTCCGCCTGACCCTGATCACCCTGGCCTTGGGTCTGTCCGCGTGTACGGTGCACCAGCCAGCGGAGCGTGAACCGTTGCCGCCGATCGAGACCACGCCGCCGCCCCACCAGGGGCCGGTGGTCAAGCCGCTGCCGGGCGGCCAGCCTGGACCCCAGCCGAGCAAGCCGGCGGCCATTCCCAAGCCCATGCCACGGACTTCCGCCAGCTTCGCACCGCCGCCCGGCGGCGCCAGCCACTGGGATCCGAAGCTGGGCGTGTATGTGCTGGAGAAGCAGCCCAACACGTTCTATCGCCAACGTACCTACTACCGTTGGAACAATGGCTGGAGCTGGTCGTTGAGCCCCAACGGACCCTGGCAGGAAACCGACAGCAGTGGTGTGCCAGGCGGGCTGGGCAGGGCGTTCGGACAATAATTGCCGTTGCCCCGCGATAGGGCCGGCGACGCCCGCAGCTGGCATAATCCCCCTTCGCATTCAATCGGAGGGTGGCATGAGCAAGACAGTCCTGGTGCTGGTGGAAACCGTCGATGACTATCTGCCGATATTGGAACAGGCCGGTTATCGCCTGATCCGTGCCCCGTCGCCACAAATGCGTGCCGACGCCATCGCCCGTCATGCCGACGAGATCGATGCGGTCCTCACCCGTGGCCCGCTGGGTCTGAGCGCTGCGGAAATCGACACCTTGAGCAAGCTGCGGATCATCTGCGTGATTGGCGCCGGCTACGAGCAGGTCGACCTGGCCGCCGCTGCCGCGCGCGGCATCACCGTCACCAACGGCGCTGGCGCCAACGCTGGCCCCGTGGCCGACCATGCCATGGCTTTGCTGCTGGCGCTGCTGCGTGATATTCCCAAGGCCGATGCCAGCACGCGCCGGGGTGAGTGGAACCGGGTGATCAGCCCATCGGTGAGCGGCAAGCGCTTAGGGATCATCGGTCTGGGCGCTGTCGGCCAGGCCATCGCCCGGCGCGCGACCTTGGGCTTCGACATGAACGTCAGCTATCACAGCCGAGCCCCGCGTGCCGAGGTGCCCTACACCTGGTACGACAGCCCGCTGCACCTGGCCGATGCCGTGGACATCCTGGTGGTCGCCACGCCTGGAGGCCCTGGCACTCGGCACCTGGTGGATGCCAGGGTGCTCGAAGCGCTGGGGGCCGAGGGCTACCTGGTCAATATCGCCCGTGCCAGCGTCGTCGATACCCAGGCCCTGGTCGACGCCTTGCAGCAAGGCGTAATAGCAGGGGCGGCGCTGGATGTGTTCGATGACGAACCCGCCGTGCCCGATGCGCTCAAGCGGCTGGGCAACACCGTGCTCACGCCCCATGTGGCGGGGCAGTCGCCGGAGGCTGCGCGGGATACTGTCACCCTGGTGCTGCGCAA
Source organism: Pseudomonas sp. microsymbiont 2 (assembly GCF_054788395.1). Classification (NCBI taxonomy): domain Bacteria; kingdom Pseudomonadati; phylum Pseudomonadota; class Gammaproteobacteria; order Pseudomonadales; family Pseudomonadaceae; genus Pseudomonas; species Pseudomonas sp. microsymbiont 2. Next base: position 4,088,505 of record NZ_CM139112.1, on the reverse strand, counting down.
CCTGCAGGCGTTCTTCGCCGGCGAGCCGGTGCTGACGCCGGTGCGGACCTGATCCTTTTTCGATACCTGCCCGGCGCCGTGCCGGGCATTGAGGAGCCTTTTGCATGCAACTCGAGATATTCCAGGTCGATGCCTTTTCCGCCACGCCGTTCGGTGGCAACCCTGCCGCCGTGATCCCGCTGGAGCGCTGGCTGGCCGACGATGTGCTGCAGCGCATCGCTGAAGAGAACAACCTGTCCGAGACCGCCTACTTCGTACGCAACGGCGAGGGTTTCGACCTGCGCTGGTTCACCCCGGCAGTGGAGGTCGACCTGTGCGGCCACGCGACGCTGGCGGCCGCCTGGGTGCTGTTCGAGCAACTGGGTGAGCGTGCCGAGGTGCTGCGCTTCAACACCCGCAGCGGTGAATTACGGGTCAGTCGCTCGGACGATGGCCTGCTGGCCATGGACTTCCCGGCCAAGCAACCGGTTGCCGTGGCGATGGAGCCTGGGTTGCTGGCGGCCCTGGGCCTGCACGAGGCCAGGGCGTTGTACCGGACCGACGATCACATGCTGGTGATCGATGATGCCGCGCAGCTCGATTCGCTGAAGCCGGACTTCGTGGCCTTGTCCGCGTTCGCTGTGCGGGGCATCGCGGTAACGGCGCCGGGGCGCGGCTTCGACTTCGTGAGCCGTTGGTTCGGGCCACGGGTGGGCGTCAACGAGGACCCGGTCACAGGTTCGGCGCACACCTCGCTCGCGCCGTACTGGGCCGAGCGCCTGGGTCAGCGCCGCTTGAACTGCGAGCAGGGCGGGGCACGCAAGGGCCAGTTGCACTGCGAGGTACCGGGCAACGGCCGGGTGATCATCAGTGGGCGGGGTGCGTTGTACTTGCGCGGCAGCATCTTCATCTGACGCCGTTGCGAACCTGGGCGATGGCGCTGCGCAGGGCATCGAGGTCCAGGGCGCCGGCTAGCAGGTAGCGATCCTCGATGACCAGGCTGGGCACCGAGGTGATGCCCAGGCGCTCGCCGCGGGTGAGCGCCTGGTCGAGCAGCTGTGGTGCCTGGTCGTGGAAGGCCAGGGCGAAGGCCCGTGGGTCGAAGCCCGCCTCGGCGGCGATGCTCAGCACCGTGTCGTGATCGCCGATGTTGCGGCTTTGCACCAGATGGGCCTCCTGCAGGCGATCGAACATCCGCCCGTGGCCTTCGTTACCGGCCAGCGCGGTGGCTGCCTGGCATGCCAGGCCGGCCAGCAGCCCGGAGGGGTACTCGAAGCTTTGTCGGCGCATGCCTTCGATATCGATGCGCTTGACGTCCTCGGCCTGGGCGCAGGCGCGCCAGTGATCGAGAATGGTCTGCTTGGCCTGGGGCATCGAGCCGAAGCGCTCGATCATCGCGTCGCGGCTGGTCTGCAGGATGAAGGTACGGTGCTGGATATCCAGGTCCAGTTCCTCCTGCAACTGCCTGAGCCTTGGGGCGAGAACGAAGCACCAGCCACAGACGACATCGTGGAAGAATTCGATCTTGAGGGCAGGCATGGATGGGTTCCTTGATGCTGAATGCGATGGCTCACTATCCCTGGCGAACCGCGAGCAAGAAAAGCGACAAAAATGCGGCAAACCCACCCATTCCCTTCATCGATGGCGGTCGGACGCCGGCCTGAGCGGGTAGAATGGCGTTCTTTTGCCTGACCGTAGCCGACATGACCTCAGCCATCGCCTCCCTCGAGCAGCACCTGCTCGCCGCCCTCGACCCCACGCCAGTGGAAACGCGCCGCCTGTTCCATGGCCGTGGCCGCTGCTGGCCAGGACTGGAGCAGATCACCGTCGACTGGCTCGACGGTGTGCTGTCGGTGGCGTTGTTCCGCGAGCCGCCTGCAGGCCAGCTGGCGGAACTCGAAGCCATGCTGCGTGCCCTGGCCGAACGCCCGCAATGGGCTGGCCAGGCGATCCTCCTGCAGCATCGCTACCTGCCCGATAGCCCCGGCCAGTGGTTGCTGGGAGAACCTTGCCAGCAGCGCGAAGTGGTCGAAGATGGCCTGAAGTACCTGCTCGACCTGGGCGTGCGCCAGAACAACGGCCTGTTCCTCGACATGCGTTACGGTCGGCGCTGGGTGCGTGAGCAGGCGGCCGGCAAGCGTGTGCTGAACCTGTTCGCCTATACCTGTGGCTTCTCGGTGGCGGCGATCGCCGGTGGCGCCGAGCAGGTGGTCAACCTGGACATGGCCAAGTCGGCGTTGTCGCGGGGCCGCGACAATCACCGGCTCAATGGCCATGACGCCTCGCGGGTCGCGTACCTGGGGCATGAGCTGTTCAAGTCGTGGGGCAAGGTGCGCAAGTACGGGCCATATGACTTGATCATCATCGATCCGCCGACCTTCCAGCGCGGCAGCTTCGTGCTGACCCAGGACTACGCCAAGATCCTCCGTCGTTTGCCGGAGTTGCTGAACGAAGGCGGCACGGTGCTGGCATGCGTCAACGATCCGGGGATCGGGCCGCAGTTTCTCATCGATGGCATGGCCGAGCAGGCGCCGGGACTGGTGTTCGTCGAGCGGCTGGAGAATCCGCCGGAGTTTCCCGATGCGGATCCGCAGGGTGGGCTCAAAGCCCTGGTTTTCCGCCAGCAGGCCTGACCCTTATTGATACTGGAAGGTGCGTGGGAGCGGGCTTGCCCCGCGATGGCGACGGAGGCAACGACAGTGTTGCCTGGGCTGGCTCTATCGCGGGGCAAGCCCGCTCCCACGAGCCGCTACCACAGAACCGCTCCCTCAGGTCTGACCCTGAGAGCGGCGGTTACTTGTTGGTGTAGATCTGGTCGAACACGCCACCGTCGTTGAAGTGGGTCTTCTGCACGGTGCGCCAGTCGCCGAAGGTCTTTTCCACCGACAGGAAGTCGACTTTCGGGAAGCGGTCGGTGTACTTGGCCAGCACGCTGGCATCACGTGGGCGCAGGTAGTTGTTCGCGGCGATCTCCTGGGCCTGCGGCGACCACAGGTACTTGAGGTATTCCTCGGCCACGGCCTGGGTGCCTTTCTTGGCCACCACCTTGTCGACCACGCTCACCGGCGGCTCGGCCTCGGCCGACACGCTCGGGTAGACCACTTCGAACTGGTCGCGGCCGAACTCGCGGGCGATCATCTCGGCCTCGTTCTCGAAGGTCACCAGCACGTCGCCGATCTGGTTGGTCATGAAGGTGGTGGTGGCGGCGCGGCCACCGGTGTCGAGCACCGGCGCCTGCTTGAACAGCTTGCCGACGAAGTCGCGGGCCTTGGCCTCGTCACCGCCTTGCTTGAGCACGTAACCCCAGGCCGAGAGGTAGGTGTAGCGGCCGTTACCCGAGGTCTTGGGGTTGGGCACGATCACCTGCACGCCGTCCTTGAGCAGGTCCGGCCAGTCCTTCAGCGCCTTGGGGTTGCCCTTGCGCACGATGAACACGGTGGCCGAGGTGAACGGCGCGCTGTTGTTCGGCAGGCGGGTCACCCAGTTGTCCGGCACCAGCTTGCCGTTGTCGGCCAGGGCATTGATGTCAGTGGCCATGTTCATGGTGATCACGTCGGCCGGCAGGCCATCGATCACCGCGCGTGCCTGCTTGCTCGAGCCGCCGAAGGACATCTGCAGGTTGACCTTCTCGTTGTGCTCTTTCTCCCAGTGCTTCTGGAAAGCTGGGTTGTAGTCCTTGTAGAAGTCGCGCATCACGTCGTAGGAGACGTTGAGCAGGGTCGGCGCGGCCTGGGCGAGGTTGCCCAGGGCCAGGCCCGCGGCAAGCAGCGAGGCGCTGAAGAGTTTTTTCACTGGGGCATTCCTTGTTCTGGTTCAAAGGGTTGGCGATTTGCCAGCGACTATAGCGGGTGGTTTCGCGCGGGTTAAAGAACAAAACAGTCTTTGGTTATGCCTGGCGCAAGACTGCCAGACGCTTACGTCCCCTGTAGGAGCGGCCTTGTGTCGCGAAAGGGCTGCAAAGCAGCCCCAGCAATCTTGCGTCGACCACAAGTCCTGGGGCCGCTACGCGCCCCTTTCCGACCGGTCCGACGCCTCGGCAAGGCCGCTCCTACAGGTCCTGTGCCGGTTGTTTGGGAAACAACGCATTGCCACAGCGCGAACAGAATGCCGCGCCATGTTCGTGATGCTGCTTGGCGCACGTCGGGCAATCGTGCTGCAACTGTTCCCCACGCAGGGCATTGGCCAGTTCGGCGGTGAAGATCCCGGTGGGCACGGCGATGATCGAATAACCGGTGATCATCACCAGCGATGACAGCACCTGCCCCAGCGGGGTCTTGGGCACGATATCGCCGAAGCCCACGGTAGTCAGGGTGACGATCGCCCAGTAGATGCCCTTGGGGATGCTGGTGAAGCCGTGCTCGGGGCCTTCGATCACGTACATCAGGGTGCCGAACACGGTGACCAGGGTCGACACGCTGACCAGGAACACGATGATCTTCTGCTTGCTGCCCTGCAATGCCGCCAGCAGGTAGTGGGCCTGTTTCAGGTAGGGGCTGAGCTTGAGCACGCGGAAGATGCGCAGCATGCGGACCACACGGATGATTAGCAGGTACTGCGCGTCGCTGTAGTACAGGGCCAGGATGCCCGGCACGATGGCCAGCAGGTCGACCAGCCCGTAAAAACTGAAGGCATAGCGCAGGGGCTTGGGCGAGCAGTACAGGCGGGTGATGTACTCGGCGAGGAAGATCGCCGTGAAACCCCACTCTATGCCGGCCAGCAGGCCGGCGTAGCCCTGGTGGACCTCGTCGATGCTGTCCAGGATCACCGTGACCAGGCTGGCGAGAATGATCAGCAGGAGAATCTTGTCGAAGCGCCTGCCAGCGACGGTGTCGGTCTGGAAGACGATGACGTAGAGCCGCTCGCGCAGGCTCGAGGGGTTATCCATGGGCGCGTTCCATTGTGCGAATGGGCAGAGCCTAGGGGCTGCGTTTCAGCTGTGCAAGCGAGGGGCGTTACGGCGTTGGTTGAGCTGGGCCAGATGATTGCCCAGGTGCATCAGCCAGCAAGCCGTGACGAAAGGCGCGGTGAGCCCGGCGATCGGCAGCAGGTTGAACAGCGGCTGCAGCAGCAGGGCGCAGGCGATGGCGAGCAATGTCACCCAGGGCCTCTCGCCCTGGCGACTGAAGGCCAGCGCCGCCAGGGTGGCATTGAAACCGTACAGTCCCAGCCAGGCGGCGTGCGTTTCACCGGCCAGCAGCGCGATACCGCCACCGAGCGCCGAACCGATCACTGCCCAGGTGGCGGCATAGGGGTTGGCGATGTACATGCCAACCACGATCAGCAGGCCGGCCATGGGCTTGTCGAGCAGGAAGATCTGCCCGACGCCGCGCAGCAGGGCGTACACCGGGTCGGCTGCGACCGGGCCACTGGCCGATGGCTCGGCCAGCAGCAGGGCGGCCCAGCCGAGCAGCACGAACGGTGCGGTATAGGCGATCAGCAGCTTGCCGCCACGCTTGCGCCACTGGTGGGTGAGCATGCTCGACAGGCCGCCGGCGGCGAGGATCAGCGGCGGCAGGATGGCCGACCAGGGCAGCACGGCGCTGATCAGGATGCCGATCAGCACGCCGTTGTAGCAGTACAGCCCGGCTTGCCGGTCGGCGCGATCGTAGCCTCGGCGCTGGGCGGTGAGCAGGCCGGCGAGGGCGCCGAGCAGGGCGCCGCCGACCAGGTTCGGCGCGGTCAGCAGGATGGCCAGCAGGCAGCACAGGCCGCACAGGGGGTTGCGCAGCAGCAGCACCTGGCTGAAACCGTTGAGCAAAGCCGTGGCCCAGTCGGGGCACGGGTTGACGAAGTTCTTGGTGTACATGGGCAGTCGGCAAGGTGAGTGGGGGAGCGGTGGGCCTCTTTGGGCCTCGGTTTTCCGCAGTTCTGTTGTAGCGGTGTACGGGGAGGGCAGCGCCCTCCAATCGCGACACAAGGCCGCTCCTACAGGGATCGTGTATTCATGCCTGGGTGCGATCCCTGTAGGAGCGGCCTTGTGTCGCGAAAGGGGCGCAGAGCGCCCCCGGCGATCTCAAACCAAGGTCTCGATCCGCAAGGTGTTAGTCGAACCCGGCTTGCCGAAAGGCACACCGGCGGTGATCAGCAGCGTGTCGCCACGGCTGGCCATGCCTTGCGCCTGGGCGATCTCCAGCGCGGTGGAGACGACTTCGTCGACCTGGCGCAAGCGGTCGTTGACCACCGAATGCACGCCCCAGGTCACGCTCAGGCGGCGAGCGGTGTTGAGGTTCGGCGTCAGGTTGAGGATCGGCGCGCGCGGGCGCTCACGGGCGGCGCGCAGGGTCGAGGCCCCCGACTCGCTGTAGTTGACCAGCACCGCCACCGGCAGGATGCCGCTGATACGACGGATCGCGCAGCTGATGGCGTCCGACACGGTGGCCTCGGCCTTCGGTCGGCCAACGTCGAGCTGGGCCTGGTAGTCCGGGCCATTCTCCACCTGGCGGATGATCTTGCTCATCATCTGCACCGCTTCCAGCGGGTAGTCACCCGAGGCGGTCTCGGCCGACAGCATCACCGCGTCCGCGCCTTCGGCCACGGCATTGGCCACGTCGGTGACTTCAGCGCGGGTCGGGGCCGGGGAGAAGCGCATGGATTCGAGCATCTGGGTGGCCACCACCACCGGCTTGCCCAGCTGGCGGCAGGTGCCGATGATGCGCTTCTGGATCTGCGGCACGCTCTCGGCCGGCACTTCCACGCCCAGGTCGCCACGGGCGACCATGATTGCGTCGGACAGCTCGGCGATGGCCTGCAGCTGCTCGACCGCCGAGGGCTTCTCGATCTTGGCCATCAGGTAGGCGCGCTCGCCGATCAGTTGACGTGCCTCGACGATGTCCTCGGGACGCTGGACGAACGACAGCGCCACCCAGTCGACCCCCAGCTCCAGACCGAAGGCCAGGTCGCGGCGGTCCTTCTCGGTCAGCGGGGAGAGGTCCAGCACCGCCTGGGGCACGTTGACGCCCTTGCGGTCGGACAGCTCGCCACCGGCCAGCACTTCGGTGTCGATGGCGTCGCTGTGCTTGGCGGTGACGCGCAGGCGCAGCTTGCCGTCGTCCAGCAGCAGGTCCATGCCCGGCTCCAGCGCGGCGATGATCTCCGGGTGCGGCAGGTTGACCCGACGGCTGTCGCCCGGGGTCTTGTCCAGGTCCAGGCGCAGGGCCTGGCCGCGTTGCAGTTGGACCTTGCCGTCAGCGAAACGGCCGACGCGCAGCTTCGGCCCCTGCAGGTCCATGAGAATGCCCAGCGGGTAGTTGAGCTGCTGCTCGACTTCGCGGATCCACTGGTAGCGCAGGGCGTGGTCGGCGTGTTCGCCGTGGCTGAAGTTGAGGCGGAAAATGTTCACTCCGGCCTCGACCAGTTGGCGGATGTCATCGATGCCTTTGATCGCAGGCCCGAGGGTGGCGAGGATTTTGACTTTTTTATCAGGCGTCATGATTGCGGAGTCTCGAGGATCAGGATGGCACGGAAGTCGTTGACGTTGGTGCGGGTCGGCTCGGTGACGATCAGCGCGTCGAGGGCGGCGAAGTAGCCATAGCCGTTGTTGTTGTCCAATTCATCGCTGGCCGACAGGCCCAGGGCCTCGGCGCGGGCATGGCTGTCCGGGGTCATGAAGGCGCCGGCGTTGTCCTCCGAGCCATCAATGCCGTCGGTGTCGCCGGCCAGGGCATGCACGCCCGGCAGGCCTTTGAGGCTTTCGGTGAGGCTGAGCAGGAACTCGGCGTTGCGCCCGCCACGGCCGTTGCCGCGCACGGTGACGGTGGTCTCGCCGCCGGAGAGGATCACGCAGGGTGCCTTGAGCGGTTGGCCGTGCAGGACGATCTGCCGGGCGATGCCAGCATGCACCTTGGCCACTTCGCGCGACTCGCCCTCCAGGTCGCCGAGGATCAACGGGCTGAAGCCAGCTTGGCGTGCCTTCACCGCGGCGGCCTCCAGCGACTGCTGGGGCCTGGCGATCAGCTGGAAGTGGCTGCGGGACAGGGCCGGATCATCGGCCTTGACGGTCTCGGAGGCTGGGTTGTTGAGCCAGTCGATGACGGCCTTGGGCGCGTCGATGTTGTAGCGCTTGATGATCGCCAGGGCGTCGGCCGAGGTGCTCGGGTCGGCCACGGTGGGGCCGGAGGCGATGACGGTGGCGAGATCGCCCGGCACGTCGGAAATCGCGTAGGTGTAGACGGTAGCCGGCCAGCAGGCCTTGGCCAGGCGGCCGCCCTTGATCGCCGAGAGGTGCTTGCGCACGCAGTTCATCTCGCCGATGGTGGCGCCGGACTTGAGCAGGGCCTTGTTGATCTGTTGCTTGTCGGCCAGGGTCAGGCCTTCGGCGGGCAGGGCCAGCAGGGCCGAGCCGCCGCCGGACAGGAGGAAGATGACGCGGTCGTCTTCGCTCAGGTTGCTGACCAGGTCGAGCACGCGCTTGGCCACGGCCAGGCCGGCGGCATCGGGGACCGGGTGGGCGGCTTCGACCACCTCGATCTTCTGGCAGCTGGCGCCATGGCCGTAGCGGGTGACCACCAGGCCGCAGACTTCGCCCTGCCAGCTCTTCTCGACCACTTCGGCCATGGCGGCGGCGGCCTTGCCGGCGCCGATGACGATGACCCGGCCGCTGCGGTCGGCGGGCAGATAGGGTTCCAGCACCTGGCGGGGGTGGGCGGCGGCGATGGCTGTGTCGAACAGTTCGCGCAGGAGTTTTTGTGGATCGACCGACATGGCAGGCTCCCAGATTCTTGTTGTTCTGCAAAATCGAAAACGCCCCTGGAACTGCCTCCGTGCAGGCCGAACCAGGGGCGGGTGTTGCTCGGGGTCACCGCTGGACCTGTGGTTGCAGGTTCAGCGGTGTTGGATCTGGAATCGTGGGGGCGCTTTGCGCCCCTTTCGCTACACAAGGCCGCTCCTACAGGGGATTGCGTACCGCCTGTAGGAGCGGCCTTGTGTCGCGAAAGGGCTGCGCAGCAGCCCCCGGATTCAAATCACTTGTCGTCGCGGATCGAGAAGTTGGCCATGTGCTCCAGGCCCTTGATCAGCGCCGAGTGGTCCCAGTTGCCGCCGCCCAGCGCCACGCAGGTGCTGAACACTTGCTGGGCGTTGGAGGTGTTGGGCAGGTTGATGCCCAGCTCCTTGGCGCCTTGCAGGGCCAGGTTCAGGTCCTTCTGGTGCAGGTTGATGCGGAAGCCCGGATCGAAGGTGCCCTTGATCATGCGCTCGGCGTGCACTTCGAGGATCTTCGACGAGGCGAAGCCGCCCATCAGCGCTTCACGCACCTTGGCTGGGTCCGCGCCGTTCTTGGCGGCGAACAGCAGGGCTTCGCCGACGGCCTGGATGTTCAGGGCGACGATGATCTGGTTGGCGACCTTGGCGGTCTGGCCGTCACCGTTGCCACCGACGCGGGTGATGTTCTTGCCCATGGCCTCGAACAGCGGCAGGGTGCGCTCGAAGGCTTTCGGGCAGCCACCGACCATGATGCTCAGGGTGCCGGCCTTGGCGCCGACTTCGCCGCCGGACACCGGGGCGTCCAGGTAGGCGGCGCCGGTGGCCTTGATCTTCTCGGCGAAGGCCTTGGTGGCGGTAGGGGAGATCGAGCTCATGTCGATCACCACCTTGTTCGGGCCGACGCCTTCGGCGACGCCGTTCTCACCGAACAGCACGCTTTCGACCTGCGGGGTGTCCGGGACCATGACGATGATGAACTCGGCTTCCTGGGCAACCTCTTTCGGGTTGGCCAGGGCCACGGCGCCGGCGGCGATCAGGTCGGCCGGAGCGGCGTCGTGGTGGGTGGAAACGAAGATGCTGTGACCTGCTTTTTGCAGGTTCTGGGCCATGGGCTTGCCCATGATGCCGGTGCCGAGGAAACCGATTTTAGCCATGAGAGTTCTGCCTCTTTGTATTTGTATGAACAGGCGACCAGGTCCTTGTAGGAGCGGCCTTGTGTCGCGATTGGGGCGCGAAGCGGCCCCACGATTTCGGCCATTTCAGCGATTGCCGGGGGCTGCTGCGCAGCCCATCGCGACACAAGGCCGCTCCTACAGGGACCGTGTGCATCCTTAAATTGCGTTATGGGTCTTGAGCCAGCCCAGGCCCGCCTCGGTGGTGGTCTTGGGCTTGTACTCCGCGCCCACCCAGCCCTGGTAGCCGATGCGGTCCAGGTGCTCGAACAGGAAGCGGTAGTTGATCTCGCCGGTGCCCGGCTCGTGGCGACCTGGGTTGTCGGCCAGCTGCACGTGGTTGATCAGCTTCAGGTTGGTTTCCAGGGTGCGCGCCAGGTCACCTTCCATGATCTGCATGTGATAGATGTCGTACTGCAGGAACAGGTTGTCGCTGCCCACCTCGGCCTGGATTTCCAGGGCCTGTTTCGTGGTGTTCAGGTAGAAGCCGGGGATGTCGCGGGTGTTGATCATTTCCATGACCAGGCGGATCCCGGCGGCCTTGAGCTTGTCGGCGGCATAGCGCAGGTTTTCCACGAAGGTCTTGCGCACGGTGGCGCAGTCCAGGCCCTCGGGGCGGATGCCGGCCAGGGCGTTGACCTGGGTGTTGCCCAGCACCTTGGCGTACTCGATGGCCTTGTCGACGCCGGCGCGGAACTCTTCGATGCGCTCGGGATGGCAGGTGATGCCGCGCTCACCTTTCGACCAGTCGCCGGCAGGCAGGTTGAACAGCACCTGGGTCAGGCCGTGGGCGTCGAGCTGCTGCTTGATTTCGGCGGCGCTGAAATCGTACGGGAAGAGATATTCGACGCCGCTGAAACCGGCGTCGGCGGCGGCCTTGAAGCGGGCCAGGAAGTCCTGTTCGGTGAACAGCATGGACAGGTTGGCGGCGAAGCGAGGCATAAGTCGTCTCCTTGCGTTGAGTACCCCCGCGCGAGGCACGGGGGCGTCAGGCGATCAGTCCAGCAGCGAGATGGCGGTCGGCGCGTCGTTGCCGACCAGGGCGAGGTCTTCGAATTCGTTGACCGCGTTGATCTCGGTGCCCATGGAAATGTTGGTCACGCGCTCGAGAATCACTTCGACCACCACCGGCACGCGGAACTCTTCGGCCATCTTCTGCGCCTTGAGCAGGGCAGGGGCGATGTCGGCCGGTTCGAATACGCGGATGGCCTTGCAGCCCAGGCCCTCGACCACGGCGACGTGATCGACACCGTAGGTGGCGGCGTCGGTGGAATTGATGTTCTCGAACGCCAGTTGTACACAGTAATCCATGTCGAAACCACGCTGGGCCTGGCGGATCAGGCCGAGGTAGGCGTTGTTCACCAGCACGTGGACGTACGGCAGGTTGAACTGCGCGCCGACTGCCAGCTCTTCGATCATGAACTGGAAGTCGTAGTCACCGGACAGCGCGACGACCTTGCGCTTCGGATCGGCCTTGACCACGCCGAGGGCGGCAGGGATGGTCCAGCCCAGCGGGCCGGCCTGGCCGCAGTTGATCCAGTGGCGTGGCTTGTACACGTGCAGGAACTGCGCGCCGGCGATCTGCGAAAGACCAATGGTGCTGACGTAGCAGGTGTCCTTGCCGAACACCTGGTTCATCTCTTCGTACACGCGCTGCGGCTTGACCGGCACGTTGTCGAAGTGGGTCTTGCGCTGCAGGCTCGACTTGCGTTGCTGGCAGTCTTCCAGCCAGGCGCTGCGATCCTTGAGCTTGCCGGCGGCTTTCCATTCGCGGGCCACCTCGAGGAACACGTCCAGCGCTTTGCCGGCATCCGAGACGATACCCAGGTCAGGGGTGAACACGCGGCCGATCTGGGTCGGCTCGATGTCGACATGCACGAACTTGCGGCCTTCGGTGTAGACGTCGACCGAGCCGGTGTGGCGGTTGGCCCAGCGGTTGCCGATGCCGAATACCAGGTCGGACTTGAGCAGGGTGGCGTTGCCGTAGCGGTGCGAGGTCTGCAGGCCAACCATGCCGACCATCAGTGGGTGGTCGTCCGGGATGGAGCCCCAGCCCATCAGGGTCGGGATGACCGGCACGCCGGTCAGCTCGGCGAACTCGACCAGCTTGTCGCTGGCGTCGGCGTTGATGATGCCGCCACCGGCGACCAGCAGCGGGCGCTCGGCGTCATTGAGCAGGGTCAGGGCTTTTTCGGCCTGTACGCGGCTGGCTTGTGGCTTGTGTACTGGCAGCGGCTCGTAGGCATCGATGTCGAATTCGATCTCGGCCATCTGCACGTCGAACGGCAGATCGATCAGCACCGGGCCAGGGCGACCGGTGCGCATTTCGTAGAAGGCCTTCTGGAAGGCATAGGGCACCTGGCCCGGCTCCAGTACAGTAGTTGCCCACTTGGTCACCGGTTTGACGATGCTGGTGATGTCGACGGCCTGGAAGTCTTCCTTGTGCAGGCGCGCACGCGGGGCCTGGCCAGTGATGCAGAGAATCGGGATGGAGTCGGCCGAGGCGCTGTACAGGCCGGTGACCATGTCGGTGCCGGCGGGGCCGGAGGTGCCGATGCACACACCGATGTTGCCCGGGTTGGCGCGGGTGTAGCCCTCGGCCATGTGCGAGGCACCTTCGACGTGGCGAGCGAGGACGTGATCGATGCCACCGACTTTCTTCAGGGCCGAGTACAGCGGATTGATGGCAGCCCCTGGAATGCCGAACGCGGTATCTACACCTTCACGGCGCATGACCAGAACGGCTGCATCGATTGCTCTCATTTTGCTCATGGGTTGTGCCTCATCGATTTTGTAATTGTATACAACTTGCGTTGCGACAGAGTGTATTCATGCTCTGCGCAAAAGGTCAATCCATTTTCGTCGGCGGCGTTGACTGGGCAGTCATTGGGCGATGGGGCGGCATTTCGTCGCATCTGGCGAAACTGATCCAGATAATTGTATACAAATGGTGTCTTTGTTGTGTTCTATGCTGTCTACTGGTTTTCAACTGCCCTCAGGGCTTCTCACAACAAGAAGAGGACCTTTCCATGAACGCATTGACCCTCAAAGACGCTGTCGGTGTGGTAAACGCCGCGTTGGCCGCAGGGCGCAAGATCAACGCCGCGCCGCTGACCGTCGCGGTACTGGATGCCGGCGGGCACCTGCTGACGTTGCAGCGCGAGGATGGCGCCACCTTGCTGCGCCCGCAGGTGGCCATAGGCAAGGCCTGGGGGGCGGTGGCGCTGGGCAAGGGATCGCGCCTGCTGGCGCTGGATTCACAGCAGCGGCCGGCGTTCTATGCCGCGCTGAACGGGCTGGGTGAGCGACCGGTGGTGCCGGTGCCGGGTGGGGTGCTGATCCGTGATCAGGATGGCAAGGTGCTGGGGGCTGTCGGGATCAGCGGGGATACGTCGGATATCGACGAGCAGTGCGCGATCAGCGCGATCGAAGAGGTGGGGCTGACGGCGGATGCGGGGGTTGCTGCGTAAGGCTCGTCATTTTGGGGCCGCTCTGCGGCCCATCGCGACACAAGGCCGCTCCTACAGGGAAATGCGTAACCTCTGTAGGAGCGGCCTTGTGTCGCGAACGGGCTGCACAGCAGCCCCATTGGCCCTATCAGGCCGCCTCGGGCTCGCAGCCCTTCAACACCAGGCGGATGATCGTCTCCGCCGCCGCGTCATAGTCGCTGTCGGCCAGCTTGGTCTTGCCAGTCACCACGGCGATCTGCCAGTCGAAATCCGCATAGGTCTGCGTCGCCGCCCAGATGCTGAACATCAGGTGGTGCGCGTCGACGTTGGCGATCTGCCCACGCTCGATCCAGCGCTGGATGCATTCGATGTTGTGCCGCGCCTGCTCGTTGAGTTGCTCGACCTGGCGTGGTGAAAGGTGCGGCGCGCCGTGCATGATCTCGCTGGCGAACACCTTCGAGGCGTGGGGCAGGTCGCGGGAGATGCGGATCTTCGAGCGGATGTACGAACTCAGCACCTCCTTGGGGTCGCCGTCGGCGTTGAACGGCGTCGAGGCCTGCATGATCGGCGCGATGATGCTCTCGAGTACTTCGCGGTAGAGGTTTTCCTTCGACTTGAAGTAGTAGTAGACGTTCGGCTTGGGCAGCCCGGCCTTGGCCGCGATGTCGCTGGTCTTGGTGGCGGCGAAGCCCTTGTCGGCGAATTCTTCACTGGCCGCGCGCAGGATCAGTTCCTTGTTGCGCTCGCGAATGGTGCTCATTGTCGGGGATCTTCCTCGTGGTCTGACCGCCTCTGAGAGGGATCGGGCATGGTAGCACCGGCCCCGATGAGCGCTCAAGGCAGCCGCTTTCGGCTAGAATCGGTGCTTTGGACCCTTTGGATCGAAGAACATGGCAGGAAGCAGTCTGTTGGTGCTGATCGATGACATCGCCACGGTGCTGGACGATGTGTCGCTGATGACCAAGGTCGCGGCGAAGAAGACCGCCGGGGTGCTGGGCGATGACCTGGCGCTCAACGCTCAGCAGGTGACGGGCGTGCGCGCCGAGCGTGAACTCCCGGTGGTGTGGGCGGTGGCCAAGGGCTCGCTGCTGAACAAGGCGATTCTGGTGCCGGCGGCGCTGCTGATCAGCGCGTTCATTCCCTGGGCGGTGACGCCGTTGTTGATGGTCGGTGGTGCCTACCTGTGCTTCGAGGGCTTCGAGAAGCTGGCGCACAAGTTCCTGCACAGCAAGGCAGAGGACCAGGTTCAGCACGAGGCGCGCAAGGAAGCCGTGGCCGATGCCAACATCGACCTGGTGGCTTACGAGAAGACCAAGATCAAGGGCGCGGTGCGCACCGACTTCATTCTTTCCGCCGAGATCATCGCCATCACCCTGGGCACGGTGGCCGATGCGCCGCTGAGCCAGCAGATCATCGTGCTGTCGGGCATCGCGCTGGTCATGACCATTGGCGTCTATGGCCTGGTGGCGGGCATCGTCAAGCTCGACGACCTGGGGCTGTGGATGACGCAAAAGGCTTCGAGCCTGGCTCGGGCGGTGGGTAACGGCATCCTGCGCGCCGCGCCGTACATGATGAAGAGCCTGTCGGTGATCGGCACCGCGGCGATGTTCCTGGTCGGTGGCGGCATCTTGGTGCATGGCATCGCGCCGCTGCATCACGCCATCGAGGCGTTCAGCGCAGGGCGTGGCGGGGCGTTGACCGGGGCGTTGCTCAATGGTGTCGCGGGGATGATCGCCGGGGCGGTGGTGCTGGCGGTGGTTGCTGTCGCGGGCAAGGTGTGGCGGGCGGTTAAACCGGCAAGCTGAGGTGCCCGGCCGGGGCTTGCCTCGGATCTCCTGTAGGAGCGGCCTTGTGTCGCGAAAGGGCCGCGAAGCGGCCCCAGGATCTCGGCATCATGCAAAATCGTCGGGGCTGCTGCGCAGCCCTTTCGCGACGCAAGGCCGCTCCTACAGGCTTTACACTGGCATCAGATCAGAAGTGCACCTTGACCAGGAAGCTCATGGTGTTCTGATCGGTGGTGAAGGTGTCGCTGTCCTTGATGCCGTATTTGTTCTTCCAGTAGTCGTACTCGATACCCACGTACAACTGCTTCTCGCCCAGGTGCAGCGCCTTGCCCAGGTCGTACTTGACCTGCGGGTTGAAGTGCAGGTTCGCCTGGTAGGTGCCGCGACGGTTCTCGTCGTTGTCCACCACCCAGTCCATGAAACCGTCGATGAGAATGTCGGAGGAGCCCACCGGGATGGTGTACGACCACACCGGGGTGATCTGCCAGACATTGTCACCCGGGCGGCTGCCGTCGGTGGTGCGCTGGTAGAAGTTCAGCTGGAAGTAGTCGAAGCCTGGGATGTTCAGGTCGAAGCCGGGACCGATCAGGTAGGACTCGGTGTCACCCTCGCCGAACTCGTAGGTCATGGCCAGCAGCACGTCCTTCACCGGGCCGAACTCGAGCTTCTGGTCGAAGATCTTGCCGAACGACAGGCGCGGGCTGATTTCGCCGTAGTAGGTGTTCGGGCCGTTGCTGGCGTCTTTCTTGCCCTGGTAGAAGATCTTGTCGAAGAAGATGAAGTTGTCGCCGTACTTCCAGGCATCGGCGTGCTCGAAGGTCACGGTCTGCTGGATCTCGGGGTTGACCTTGAAGTTCTTGCCCCACAGGTAGGTGAGGCTGTTGTTCTGCCATTGCAGCAGGTCGCCGGCTTGGCTGGCGCCGCAGGCCAGCAGGCCACCGGCGAGGATCAGGCTATTGATGGTACGCATTGCGAGTGTCGCTCCCTTTATTGGATCTGTTGTCAGCGCTCGGGCGCTGTTCTTGTCTTTTGGGTCAGCTTTTTTCAATTGGCCACAGCTGTTTGGCAAGAGCTGCGCCAACTTTTCCGCGTTGGGCACAACCGTCCTGCTCGACGTCTTTCTGAACAGATGAAATGGGTATTTCTGGCTGGCAACACGTTGGCCAACCGCCCGAAATCATTGACTGAGCGGTCAGTAAACGCGGGCAGGGATCCTTCCTGCCCTGATCGAGGGGGCGCGCAGATTACTGGCTTGCGCGCCTGGCCTCAAGTGCTCCGTCCTGGAGCACGGTGCTACACGCTTGAGCGTTCGGTCAGATCTTCAGAAATGCACCTTGACCAGGGCGCTGGCGACGCTCTGGTTGCTGTCGACGTTGCCACGGCTGTCGATGCCGTACTTGTCCTTCCAGTAGCTGTATTCGAACCCGACGTAGAGCTGTTTGGCGCCCAGGTTCAGGGCCTTGCCGAGGTCGTACTTGACCTGCGGGTTGAACTGCAGGTTGGCGTGGTAGGTGCCGCGGCGGGTCTGGTCGTTGTCGACCACCCAGTCCATGTAGCCGTCGATCAGAATGTCGGATCTGCCCACGGGAATGGTGTAGGACCAGGCCGGGGTGATCTGCCAGACGTTGTCGCCGGGGCGGCTGCCTTCGGTGTTGCGCACGTAGAAGTTCAGGGTGAAGTAGTTGAAGCCGGGAACATTCAGGTCGAAGCCGGGGCCGATCAGGTAGGCCTCATTGTCGCCTTCGCCGCGTTCGTAGGTCATGGCCAGCAACACGTCCTTGACGGGACCGAAGGCGAACGAGCGGTCGAAGATCTTGCCGAGCGACAGGCGCGGGCTGAATTCGCCGTAGTAGGTGGTCACGCCTTTGCCGGGGTCGGCCTTGCCGTTGTAGAAGATCTTGTCGACGAACAGGAAGGTGTCGCCGTACTTCCACTTGTTGGCGTGCTCGAAGGTGATGGTCTGCTGGATGTCGGGATTGACCTTGAAATCCTTGCCATACAGGTACGTCAGGCTTTCGCCATGCCACTGCAGCCATTCGCCGGCCTGGACGGGGAGGGTGGCCAGCAGGCTGCTGCCCAGCAGAACGGACGTGGTGATGCGCTTCATGTTGTATTTCCCGGACTTATTGTTTTTGTTAGGGCTTTTTCGGCGCGCAAGCGCCCCGGACGGCCCATTCCGGCGGGCCGACGGTGCAACGGTTACTGCTTGGGTCGAGCAGGGCGGCAAGTGCTGCCGCCCCTCATCACTCAATGCTGGTGGCAGGCGTCGTTGTGCGCGGCGCGGTCGGCGCCACCGAGAATGTTGAACAGCAGGTTCAGCACCAGCGCGCTGAGCGTGGCCATGGCAATGCCACTGTGGGTGATCGGTTCCATCCACTGCGGCATCTGCGCGAAGAACTCCGGCCGCACCACCGGGATCAGGCCGAAGCCGACGCTGACCGCGACCAGCAGCTGGTTGCGCCGGTCGGCGATGTCCGCTTCCTGGAGAATCTTGATCCCGGTGGCGGTGACCATGCCGAACATGGCGATGGACGCGCCGCCCAGTACCGCGGGCGGGATCGAGGCGATCAGGAAGGCGGCCTTGGGCAGCAGGCTGAGCAGGATCAGTAGCACGCCGGCCATCACCGTGACATAGCGGCAGCGCACCCCGGTCATCTGCACCAGGCCGATGTTCTGGGCGAACGAGGAGTGGGTGAAGGTGTTGAAGAAGCCGGCGATGAACGACGCGCCGGCGTCGCACAGCAGGCCGCGCCGCAGCATGCCCGGCGTGACTTCACGGTCGGTCACCTTGCCCAGGGCGAGGAACATGCCCGTGGACTCGACGAAGATGATCACCACCACCAGGCACATCGACAGGATCGGCGCCAGGCTGAAGGTCGGCATGCCGAAGTGCAGGGGGGTGACCACCTGCAGCCACGGCGCCTCGCTCAGGCCCGACAGGTCGACCATGCCGATGGAGCCGGCGAGCACGTAGCCCAGGCCCATGCCGACCAGTACCGACACATTGACCCAGAAACCACGCATGAAGCGGTTGATCAGCAGGATCACCGCCAGCACCAGGCCGGCGACCATGAGGTAGATCGGTGCGCCGAAGGCTTGCGCCTCATGTCCCCCTCCGGCCCAGTTGACCGCCACCGGGAACAGTGACAGGCCGATGGAGGTGATGACCGTGCCGGTCACCAGCGGTGGGAAGAAGCGCACGACCTTGGACATGAACGGCGCGATCAGCATGCCGAAGAACCCGGCGGCGATGGTCGCGCCGAAGATCCCCTGCAGGCCGACGCCAGGCATGCCGGCCATGGCCACCATGCTGCCGACCGCGGCGAAGCTGGCGCCCATCATGACGGGCATGCGGATGCCCACGGGGCCGATGCCGAAGGATTGGATGATGGTGGCGACGCCGGCGACCAGCAGGTCGGCGTTGATCAGGAAGGCGACTTCTTCGCGGGACAGGCCCGCCGCCTGGCCGATGATCAGCGGCACGGCGATGGCGCCTCCGTACATCAGCAGAACGTGTTGCAGACCCACCAGGATCAGCTGGAACAAGGGCAGGGGCTGTCGTGGCGGCGCAACAGGGATGTACGCCTTGGGTGACTCGGACATGCAGCACCTCGAGTTTTGTTTTTATTCTCGGATCCAAGCCACAAGCTTCAAGCGGCAAGCTTCAAGTAGAAGCTTGTGGTATCCGCTCGAAGCCTGAGGCTCGATGCTTGCTTGTTGCCTGACGACTTACAGCTTGAGGCTTGCAGCTTGCGGCTGCTCTTTAGTTGACCTGCGCGCCTTTGGCGATCCAGTCGCCGACCAGCTTGCGCTCTTCGACGGTCATCTGGGTGATGTTGCCCAACGGCATGATCTGGCTGGCGACGGCCTGCGCCTGGATGCGCGCGGCTTGGGCCTGGATCTGCTGCGGGGTGTCGAACATCACGCCGCCAGGGGCAGCGCTGAACAGCGGGCTGGTCGGCTTGGCCGAGTGGCACACGGTGCAGCGTTCCTGGATGACGGTGTGGATCTTGTCGAAGTTGCCGGTGGCCGCCTGGGCCGTGGCCTGGGCAGGTTCCGCGGCCGGTGCCTGGGCAGGCTTGGCGGCCTCCTCCGCGCGCAGCTCAGCGGCGGTCTTGCCACCGACGGCAGTGGCCGGCAGCGGCTGGTATTCGACCTTGGCGGCAGCCTGCTCGGGGGCGGTCGGCAGCGGCTTGGGACCGGTCACGTAGGCCAGGCAGATCATCGCCAGGGCACCGGCGGGCAGGGTCCAGGCGTACTTGTTGCTGTCGTGGCGGGTGTTGAAGTAGTGACGGATCAGTACCGCGGCCACCGCGATCCCTGCCAGGATCAACCAGTTGTACTGGCTGCCGTAGGTGCTCGGGAAGTGGTTGCTGATCATGATGAACAGCACCGGCAGGGTGAAGTAGTTGTTGTGGCGTGAACGCAGCAGGCCCTTGGCCGGCAGCACCGGGTCGGGAGTCTCGTTCTTCTCGATCGCCGCCACCAGCTGGCGCTGGGCCGGCATGATGATGCGGAACACGTTGCCGACCATGATGGTGCCGATGATCGCGCCGGTGTGCAGGTAGGCGCCACGGCCGCTGAACACCAGGCTGAAGCCCCAGCAGGCGGCGATGATCAGCACGAACAGCACGGCGCCGAGCAGGGCCGGTTTCTTGCCCAGGGGCGAATCGCACAGGAAGTCGTAGATGAACCAGCCGGCGACCAGCGAACCGATACCGATGGCGACGCCCTCGGGACCGCTCAGGGTGCTGCCGGGGGCCAGCAGGTACAGGGTCGGGTTCCAGTAGAACACCACGCACAGCAGGGCGATACCGGACATCCAGGTGAAGTAGGCTTCCCATTTGAACCAGTGCAGGTTCTCGGGCATTTTCGGCGGCGCCAGCTTGTACTTCTCGAGGTGGTAGATACCACCGCCGTGGATGGCCCACAGGTCACCCGACAGCCCGTCGCGCGGATTGCTCCGGTTCAGGTTGTTTTCCAGCCAGACGAAGTAGAACGATGCACCGATCCAGGCCACGCCGGTGATCATGTGAACCCAGCGAATGCTCAGGTTCAGCCATTCGTGAAGGTGTGCTTCCACAGTATGTACCTCTTGCCAGTCACCTTTTAGATGACCGACCCTTTCTTATTGGTGGGGATTGAGGATCAACATCTGTTCCTCGGGGAAGTAATGCTCATCGCAGTTGTTGCCGGAACCACTGCGATCAACCACCAGGAAGTCATCCCGCTTTTCGATCGTCAGCACCGGGTGGTGCCAGACGCCGCGATGGTAATTGATGCCCTGCCTGCCATTGCTGCGGAAGGCTCGGACCAAGCCTGATACAGGTGCATCGCCAACGGGCGCGACCACGATCAGAAAGGGGTTGCCGAGCAGCGGGATGAAAGCCTGGCTGCCCAGCGGATGGCGTTCCAGCATGCGCACGGTCAGCGGCATCTCCAGTGCGTCGGCGCGGAAGATGCTGATGATCGCCTTGTCTTCGGGCTCGGCGGTTTCCACCGTGGCGAGCTTGTGGAAGCGCATGGTCGAGCCGTTGTTGATCATGAAGTGGTCGCTGCCGTCGGTTTCGATCACGTCACCGAAGGGGGCGAAGGCTTCTTTGGTCAGGGGCTCGATCATCAGGGTGCGCATGCGGTTATCTCTTCTATGTTCGTTGTTCTGAAATAAGGCTCAAGCGGCAGCGGTCACAGCTGCAGCAGGCGGAACAGGGCGATCAGGTTGATCTGCGCCAGGGCTTCCTTGAACTCGGCATCCGGCTCGTTGTGGATGCGCTTTTCGAAGGAGGCGAGGATCTGGTGCCGGTTGCTGCCCTTGACCGCCATGATGAACGGGAACTGGAACTTGGCCTTGTAGGCGTCGTTGAGTTCGGTGAAGCGGGCGAACTCTTCGGCGGTGCACTGGTGGATGCCGGCGCCGGCCTGTTCGTTGGTGCTCGATTCGGTCAGCTCGCCCTGGATGGCGGCCTTGCCGGCCAGGTCCGGGTGGGCGTTGATCAGCGCCAGTTGCTCGGCGTGGCTGGCGCTGAGCAGGATGTCGCTCATGCGCTGGTGCAGCGCCTCGATCTCGTCCAGCTCGGCCAGCTGGCCCAGGTCGTAGGCTTTCTCGGCGACCCACGGCGAGTGCTCGTAGATGTCGGCGAAGGCCTTGACGAAGGCGTCACGCTCCAGGGAGGAGGGTTTGAGGGTCTGGAAGGCGGTCATCAGGCGTTCTCTTTCTTGTACGGGTGGGTGGCGTGCCAGTGGCGGGCGATGTCCGCGCGACGGGCGAACCAGACCTGGTCGTGGCTCTTGGCGTAGTCGACGAAGCGCTTGAGCGCGGCCAGGCGCGCCGGACGGCCGACCAGGCGGCAGTGCAGGCCGATCGACAGCATCTTCGGTGCCTCGGCACCCTCGGCGTAGAGCACGTCGAAGGCGTCTTTCAAGTACTGGAAGAACTGCTCGCCGCAGTTGAAGCCCTGGACCTGGGTGAAGCGCATGTCGTTGGTGTCCAGGGTGTAGGGGATCACCAGGTGCGGCTTGTCGGTCGGGTTGTTCGGCTCCCAGTAGGGCAGGTCGTCGTCATAGGTGTCGCTGTCGTAGAGGAAGCCGCCTTCCTCCATCACCAGGCGCCGGGTGTTCGGGCCAGTGCGGCCGGTGTACCAGCCCACTGGGCGCTCGCCGGTGATCTCGGTGAGGATGCGGATGGCCTCGAGCATGTGCTCGCGCTCTTGCGCTTCATCCATGTACTGGTAGTCGATCCAGCGGTAGCCGTGGCTGCAGATCTCGTGGCCGGCTTCGGCCATGGCGCGGATCACGTCGGGGTGGCGCTGGGCGGCCATGGCCACGGCGAAGATGGTCAGCGGCACGCCGCTGTCCTTGAACAGCTTGAGCAGGCGCCACACGCCGGCGCGGCTGCCGTATTCGTACAGCGACTCCATGCTCATGTTGCGCACGCCCTGCAGTGGCTGGGCGGCGACCATTTCGGAAAGGAACGCTTCGGACTCCTTGTCGCCGTGCAGGATGTTGCGCTCGCCACCTTCTTCGTAGTTGAGCACGAAGGACAGCGCAATGCGGGCATTGCCCGGCCACTGCGGATGAGGTGGGTTGTTGCCGTAACCGATCAGGTCGCGAGGATAGTCAGCGCTCACTGCAGTCTTCCTTCTTGTTCGTTAATGCGGTGGGTGGGCGGGCCGCGTCGGGGTGTCGCACCACCGGATGGGCTGATTGTATACAAGTTCTTAATTCTTTTGTAAGCCTGTTTTTCCGCATTTCTTCCCATTTGTCGCTTGAGAATGGCTTGCAAGAAACCTGCCCGATTGGTCAGTTAATGCTGTGGGGTGCGTGATGGCGCGAGTCTTTGCGACTGGTGGCTTGTTCTGTGGGGATTGCGCGGGAGGGGATAAAAAATTGTGTACAATTTGTCGCCGAACTGTCTTAATGGCGTCATTCCCGCACGCCGAAGGCCTCGCGCCCGGTGCTTGCCGAGTATTTTTTGCCCACGCATACGACAAGAGGCGACAAGCAAATGGGACGTTTGACCACACACGTACTGGACGCCGCGCATGGCTGCCCGGGCAGCTCGATCAAGGTCGAGCTGTACCGCGTCGAAGGCCAGCAGCTGGAACTGGTGAACACTGCCCTGACCAACAGCGATGGTCGCGTCGACGCGCCGTTGCTGCAGGGTGACGACTACCGCACTGGCGTCTATCAATTGCAGTTCAGCGCCGGCGACTACTACCGTGGCAAAGGCGTCAAGCTGCCGGACACCGCGTTCCTCGACGTGGTCGTGCTGCGCTTTGGTATCGACGAGAAGCAGGAGCACTATCACGTGCCGCTGCTGATCTCGCCGTACAGCTATTCGACCTATCGTGGAAGCTAGTTGGTCGCTAGAAGAATCTTCGTAGGTCCTTGGCCCGCTCTCACACTGGCGGGCTTTTTTTCGTCTGTTGTTTTTACACCTTGGGTGCGACCTGCACTGTAGGAGCGGCCTTGTGTCGCGAAAGGGCCGCGCAGCGGCCCCGACAATATTGCATGATGCCGAGATCCTGGGGCCGCTGCGCAGCCCTTTCGCGACACAAGGCCGCTCCTACAGGGGATCGTCATTAGCAGGCAAAAAGATAGGGCGCCGAGGCGCCCTTGGTTGTTGCAGCGTGATCAGAGGAACACAAACTTGGCAATGAAGATCAGGCACAGCACCCACAGGCTCGCCGAGATCTCCTTGTACTTGCCGGTCCCGGCCTTGAGCGCCACATAGCTGATGAAGCCCAGGGCGATGCCATCGGCCACCGAGAAGGTCAGCGGCATCATGATCACCGTGACGATCGCCGGAATGCTGTCGGTGGCTTCGTCCCACTCGATATGCGCCATGCTGCCCATCATCAGCATCGCCACATAGATCAGCGCGCCGGCAGTGGCATAGGCCGGAATCATCCCGGCCAGTGGGGCGAAGAACATCGCTGCGACGAACAGCAGGCCAACCACCACAGCCGTCAGGCCGGTACGCCCACCCGCCGCCACGCCCGCGGCACTTTCCACATAGCTGGTCACCGGCGGCACGCCGACCACGGCGCCGAACACGCTGGAGGTACTGTCGGCCTTGAGCGCCCGCGACAGGTTCTCGATGCGCCCGTCCGGCGCCACCAGGTTGGCGCGCTGCGCCACGCCCATCAGCGTGCCGGCGGTGTCGAACATGTGCACGAACAGGAAGGCCAGCACCACGCTGATCATGCTGACGTTGAACACGCCGGCCACGTCCATGGCCATCCAGGTCGGCGCCAGGCTCGGAGGCATCGACATCACCCCGCCGAACTTCACCAGGCCCAGGCCCCAGCCGGCCATGGTGACGCCGATGATGCTGATCAAAATCGCGCCGAACACCCGCTTGTAGCTGAGGATGGCGATCAGCAGGAAGCACAGCGCCGCCAGCAGCGGGCCAGGCTCATGCAGTGAGCCCAGCTTGACCAGGGTGGCCGGGCTGTCGACGATGATGCCGGCGGTCTTCAGGCCGATCAGCCCGAGGAACAATCCGACGCCGGCCCCCATGGCATGGCGCAGGCTCACCGGGATGCTGTTGAGCAGCCACTCGCGCACGCGCGACACGGTCAGGAACATGAACAGCACGCCCGAGACGAACACCGCCCCCAGCGCGGTTTCCCAGCTGTAGCCCATGGTTCCGACCACGGTGTAGGTGAAGAAGGCATTGAGCCCCATGCCCGGTGCCAGTCCCACCGGCCAGTTGGCGTACAGGCCCATCAGCAGGCAGCCGAGCGCGGCGGCGATGCAGGTGGCGACGAATGCCGCGCCGTGGTCGATGCCGGCGTCGGCCATGATGTTGGGGTTGACGAAGATGATGTAGGCCATGGTGATGAAGGTAGTCACCCCGGCGATCAGTTCGGTCCTGACGGTAGTGCCGTGTCGCTTGAGTTTGAAAATCCGCTCCAGCCAGCCCGTTTCGAGCGGTGGGGCGAGATCCAGCGTAGGTGCTTCGGATTTGCGGCTTTCCACAGCGAGTACTCCTCAAGTCTTTCTTGTTGTTCGAAGCCTGGTCCTGAGCCTGCGCACTTGGGGGCTTCGCGAGGGAGGGTGTGGCAGACGTCCGACCATTTTGTTGACTTCTGGGTCAGGAAGTTGCTCGCAGGATTATGCGTTTGTGTACAAATAATGCAAATAATGTTTTATCTTTTGTGCGCGCAAACCGCCGTACAACGGCTATATAGGTAAAAGGCTATCTGCAGAAACGGGTCAGCCTGTGTACAATGGCGCCATACCTTGGCCCATCATCTTCTTCCCGGACTTGCCATCCCCCCGCTGACAGGTATTACAGTCACGGTCCGACTGGCAGATCCTTCGTGCTCGAGAGCCCATGAACGAACAGCTGCAACCCCTGAAAAAACCTGCGCGCACCGGCAAGGCCGGCCGCAGCGGTACCCAGGACGACATCGTCTACGCGCATATCTTCGAGGCGATCCTCGAGCAGCGCCTGGCTCCGGGCACCAAGTTGAGCGAGGAAGCGCTGGGCGAGATCTTCGGCGTCAGCCGTACCATCATTCGTCGTGCGCTGTCGCGCCTGGCCCACGAAAGCGTGGTGCTGCTGCGACCCAACCGCGGCGCCGTGGTGGCCAGCCCGACCGTCGAAGAGGCGCGCCAGGTGTTCTTCTCCCGGCGCATGGTCGAGCGCGCCATCACCGAACTGGCCGTGCAGCACGCCACCCTCGATCAACTCAACGAACTGCGCCAGATGGTCCGCGAGGAGCGCGACAGCTTCTCGCGCGGTGACCGGGGCGCCGGCATCCGCCTGTCCGGTGAGTTCCACCTCAAGCTGGCCGAAGCCGCAGGCAATGCGCCGCTGGTGAGCTTCCAGCGCAGCCTGGTATCACAGACCTCGCTAATCATCGCCCAGTACGAGAGCGGCAATCGCTCGCACTGCTCGTACGACGAGCACATGCAACTGATCGATGCCATCGAGGCGCGCGATGCCGAACAAGCGGTGAGCCTGATGATGCATCACATGGACCATATCGACAGCAAGCTCAACCTCGACGAGGAAAGCGCGTCGGACGACCTGCATGCGGTGTTCTCGCATTTGCTGAAAAAGCCCAAGGCCGCCGCCAAGGGTTGAACGTTTGCCTGAATGATCAAGGGGCTGCTTTGCAGCCCCTTGTCGTTTCTGGCCATTTGCCGGGTCCCTGATAGATTTACTAGTTGCAAACCCCTGTTCAATGTAGTTGGGCTTGCGCAGTCGTTGCGTCCAATTACTTGAGGAGAGGTCCATGACCATGTCTCTGGGTGTGCGCATGGGTGCCGAGCTGGTCGGCACCTTCTGGTTGGTTCTGGGGGGGTGTGGCAGCGCCGTGCTGGCCGCCAGCTCACCCGTCGGTATCGGTGTGCTCGGTGTCGCCTTTGCCTTTGGCCTGACGGTCCTGACCATGGCCTTCGCCATCGGCCATATCTCCGGTTGCCATCTCAATCCTGCCGTATCGTTCGGCCTAGTGGTGGGTGGGCGCTTTCCAGCCAGGGAGTTGTTGCCCTACGTCATCGCCCAAGTGATCGGTGCCATCCTTGCGGCTGGCGTGATCTACCTCATCGCCAGTGGCAAGGCGGGTTTCGAAGTGGCCAACGGCATGGCGTCCAATGGCTATGGCGAGCACTCGCCGGGGGGCTACACCCTGGCGGCTGGTTTCGTCAGCGAAGTGGTGATGACGGCGATGTTCCTGGTGATCATCATGGGCGCCACGGATACCCGGGCGCCGGCGGGGTTCGCGCCGATCGCCATCGGCCTGGGGCTGACCTTGATCCACCTGATCTCGATCCCGGTGACCAACACCTCGGTGAACCCGGCGCGTAGCACCGGGCCTGCGCTGTTCGTTGGCGGTTGGGCCTTGCAGCAGCTGTGGCTGTTCTGGCTGGCGCCGCTGATCGGGGCTGCGATCGGCGGCGCGCTGTACCGTGGCCTGGCGAAACAGCCTTAGCGCTGGTGCACGCAACGCCCGGCGGCGTAGGTCTCGCGCACGGTGCGGTCGTCGCCCAGGGTGGTGAGCACGAACAGGGTCTCCTCGATGTTCCTCGACTGCTGCAGGCGGTAGTCCAGCAGCGGGGTGGCCTTGTAGTCGAGCACCACGAAGTCGGCGTCGTTGCCGGGGCGCAGGCTGCCGATGCGATCGTCCAGGCGCAAGGCGCGGGCGCCGCCGAGGGTGGCCAGGTACAGCGACTTGTACGGGTGCAGGCGCGCGCCCTGCAGCTGCATCACCTTGTACGCCTCGTTCAGGGTATTGAGCAGCGAGAAGCTGGTGCCGGCGCCGACGTCGGTGCCCAGGCCGACGTTGACCTTGAAGCGCTCGGCCTGGGGCAGGTTGAACAGGCCGCTGCCGAGGAACAGGTTGGACGTCGGGCAGAAAGCGATGGCCGAACCGGTCTCGGCCAGGCGCTGGCACTCGTCGTCGCACAGGTGCACGCCGTGGGCGAACACCGAGCGCTCGCCGAGCAGCTCGAAGTGGTCGTAGACGTCGAGGTAGCCTTTTTGCTCGGGGAACAGCGACTTGACCCAGTCGATTTCCTTGAGGTTCTCCGACAGGTGGGTGTGCATGTACACGCCCGGGTGCTCCTTGAGCAACTGGCCGGCCACGCTCAACTGCTCCGGCGTGCTGGTCGGCGCGAAACGCGGGGTGACCGCGTAGTGCAGGCGGCCCTTGCCGTGCCAGCGCTCGATCAGCGCCTTGCTGTCGCGGTAGCTGGATTCGGCGGTGTCGGTCAGGTAGTCGGGGGCGTTGCGGTCCATCATCACCTTGCCGGCGATCATACGCAGGTCCAGGCGCTCGGCCTCCTCGAACAGGGCGTTGACCGACTCCGGGTGCACGCTGCCGAACACCAGCGCGGTGGTGGTGCCGTTGCGCAGCAGCTCCTTGAGGAAGATTTTCGCCACTTGGTCGGCATGAGCCTTGTCGGCGAATTGCTTCTCGCAGGGGAAGGTGTAGGTGTTGAGCCAGTCCAGCAGCTGCTCGCCGTACGAACCGATCATGCCGGTCTGCGGGAAGTGGATATGGGTGTCGATGAAGCCCGGGGTGATCAGGGCATCCTGGTAGTGTTCGACCGGGATGTCGGCAGCGAGGGTCGGCAGCAGCTCGCTGGCATGGCCCAGGGCGCTGATGCGACCGTCGTCGACCACCAGCAGGCCGTCTTCATAGTATTCGCAGGACGCCTCCAGGCCGACCTCGGCGGGGTCGGCGATGCTGTGCAGGATGGCGGCTCGGTAGGCTTTGCGGGTTGCGCTCATAGGGCTCTCGTCAAAGGGTCTGGCTGCGTCGCGAGGACGGCAGCAACTGGGCGATGGGGCCTGAATTGGCGGCAGCGTCGTGCTGGCCGAAGCAGGCGTTGTAGGTGGCAATGATCTCGGCGGCGATGGACACGGCGATCTCGATTGGCAGCTTGCCCTTGACCTCGGCCAGGCCCATCGGGCAGCGCATGCGCGCCATCAGCGCGTCGTCGAAACCGCGCTCGCGCAGGCGGTGCTCGAACTTGACCCGCTTGGTCTTCGAACCGATCAGGCCGAACCAGGTGAAATCGTTGCGCTTGAGGATCGCGGCGGTCAGTTCCAGGTCCAGCTGGTGGTTGTGGGTCATGACGATGCAGTAGCTGCCGGCGGGCAGGTCGGCGACTTCGTCGACCGGCTCTTCGCTGACGATCTTGCTCACCCCGTTGGCGATGACGTCGGGGAACTCCTGCTCGCGCGAATCGATCCAGCGCACCCGGCAGGGTAGCGCGGCGAGCAAGGGTACCAGAGCGCGGCCGACATGGCCCGCGCCGAACACGGCGATCTCGGCCTGCACGCCGGTCATCGGCTCGAACAGCAGCACGGTGGCGCCGCCGCAGCACTGGCCGAGGCTGGCGCCGAGACTGAAGCGCTCCAGGTGCGGGGTGCTGCGGTGTTGCTCGAGCATCTGCCGGGCGATGTGCAGGGCCTTGAACTCCAGGTGGCCACCGCCGATGGTGTCGTACAGCGCACTGGCGCTGACCACCATCTTCGAGCCGGCGTTGCGTGGCGTGGAGCCGCGTTCCTCGATGATGGTCACCAGGACGCAGGGTTCGCCGCGGGCTTGATGGTCGGCGAGGGCGTTGATCCATTGGTGCATGTCTTCAATCCTCCTCGTGCCCCTGTAGGAGCGGCCTTGTGTCGCGAAAGGGCTGCGTAGCAGCCCCAGAAATCTTGATTGCGGCACAGATCGTGGGGCCGCTGCGCGCCCCTTTCCGACCGGTCCGACGCCTCGGCAAGGCCGCTCCTACAGGGTCCCGCGTTGTCAGTGGGTGACGGTTTCCAATGCGGGCTCCACAGGCTGCGTAGCAGCCATCGCCTTGCGCATCTGCTCGCAGCCCCACAGCACTCGCTCCGGCGTCGACGGCGCGTCGATCTCGGGCTGCACGCGGTAGTCGGCGATGCTCGCCACGGCGTCCTTGATCGCGCACCAGGCGGCGATGCCGAGCATGAACGGTGGCTCGCCCACGGCCTTGGAATGGAACACCGTGTCCTCGGGGTTCTTGCGGTTCTCCACCAGCTTGACGCGCATGTCGATCGGCATGTCGGCCACCGCCGGGATCTTGTAGCTGGCCGGGCCGTTGGTCATCAGCTTGCCCTTGGCGTTCCACACCAGCTCCTCGGTGGTCAGCCAGCCCATGCCCTGGACGAAGCCGCCCTCGACCTGGCCAATATCGATGGCCGGGTTCAGCGAGTCGCCAACGTCGTGCAGGATATCGGCGCGCAGCATCTTGTACTCGCCGGTCAGGGTGTCGACGATCACTTCCACGCAGGCGGCGCCGAAGGCGTAGTAATAGAACGGCCGGCCACGGGCCTGGGCGCGGTCGTAGAAGATCTTCGGCGTGCGATAGAAGCCGGTGGTCGACAGCGACACCTGGGCGAAGTACGCCTGCTGCACCAGTTGCTCGAAGCTGACGATCTGGTCGCGCATGCGCACATGGCCATTGCGAAATTCGACGTCTTCCTCGGTCACGTTGTAATGCCGGGCGGCGAACTCGGTCAGGCGCTTCTTGAGGATTTCGGCGGCGTTCTGCGCGGCTTTGCCGTTCAGGTCGGCGCCGCTGGAGGCCGCGGTCGGAGAGGTGTTGGGTACTTTGTCGGTGTTGGTGGCGGTGATCTGGATGCGGTTGAAATCGACCTGGAACACCTGCGCCACCACCTGGGCGACCTTGGTGTTCAGGCCCTGGCCCATCTCGGTGCCGCCGTGGTTGAGGTGGATGCTGCCGTCGGTGTAGATGTGGATCAGGGCACCGGCCTGGTTGAGGAAGGTGGCGGTGAACGAGATGCCGAACTTCACCGGGGTCAGCGCCAGGCCTTTCTTCAGTACCGGACTGTTGGCGTTGAAGCGGCGGATCGACTCGCGGCGTTCATGGTAGTCGCTGCTCGCCTCGATCTCGGCGGTCATCTCCTCGAGCATGTTGTGCTCGACGGTCTGGTAGTAGTGGGTGACGTTGCGCTCGGTCTTGCCGTAGTAGTTGGCCTTGCGCACGGCCAGCGGGTCGAGGGCCAGGTGGCGGGCGATATGGTCCATCACCTGCTCGATGGCGACCATGCCCTGTGGTCCGCCGAAACCGCGGTAGGCGGTATTGGAGGCGGTGTTGGTCTTGCAGCGGTGGCCGTGCACCGTGGCGTCGCCCAGGTAGTAGGCGTTGTCGGAGTGGAACATGGCGCGGTCGACGATCGAGCCGGACAGGTCGGGTGAGTAGCCGCAGTTGCCGGCCAGGTCGAAGTTGATCCCGTGCAGGCGGCCAGTGTCGTCGAAGCCGACGTCGTACTCGACGTAGAACGGGTGGCGCTTGCCGGTCATCATCATGTCTTCGACGCGGGGCAGGCGCATCTTGGTCGGCTGGCCGGTCAGGCGCGCGATCACCGCGCACAGACAGGCGGGGCTTGCGGCCTGGGTCTCCTTGCCGCCGAAGCCACCGCCCATGCGGCGCATGTCGACGACGATCTTGTGCATCGGCACGTCGAGCACCTCGGCGACCAACTTCTGCACCTCGGTGGGGTTCTGCGTGGAGCAGTAGACGATCATGCCGCCGTCTTCGCCGGGCATCACCGAGCTGATCTGGGTTTCCAGGTAGAAGTGCTCCTGGCCGCCGATGTGCAGGCTGCCCTGGATACGGTGCGGGGCGCTGGCCAGGGCGGCGGCCGAGTCGCCGCGCTGGTGGGTGTGGCTGTCGAGCACGAAGTGCTTCTTGCGCAGGGCTTCGACCACGTCCAGCACCGGTTCCAGGTCCTCGTACTCGACGATGGCGGCCATGGCGGCGCGACGGGCGGTGTCGAGGTCGGCGGCGGCCACGGCGAGCACCGGCTGGCCGAAGAACTCGACCTTGTCGATGGCCAGCAGCGGGTCGCCGGCCACCACCGGGCCGATGTCCTTGAGCCCCGGGATGTCCTCGTGGGTGATGGCGATGCGCACCCCCTCGAACTGGTAGCAGGGCGTGGTGTCGATGCGCAGGATGCGCGCATGGGCGCGGTCCGCAGTGCGGGCATAGACGTGCAGCTGGTTGGGGAATTCCAGGCGGTCGTCGATGTACACCGCCTCGCCCGCCACATGCTTGTCGGCGCTGTCGTGCTTGAGGCTGCGACCGACCCCGGTGGTCAGGTCCTGGCTGAACAGTGCGGCCATCTCGGCCTGGCTCTTGACGGCGTGATGGTTAGACATAGGCGGTCACCCGGGTTTCGATGTGCGGCGATTGCAGTTCGATGAAGTACTTGCGCAGCAAATTCTGCGCGGTCAGCAGGCGGTACTCGCGGCTGGCGCGGAAGTCGCTGAGCGGGGTGAAGTCCTCGGCCAGGGCCTGGCAGGCACGCTCGATGCTGGCCTGGTTCCAGGCCTTGCCGCGTAGCGCGGCTTCGCAGGCGCGGGCGCGCTTGGGGATCGCCGCCATGCCGCCGAAGGCGATGCGCACGCCGCTGACCACGCCGTTCTCGATGCTCAGGTTGAAGGCCGCGCACACGGCGGAGATATCGTCGTCCAGGCGCTTGGACACCTTGTAGGCACGGAACGCCCAGTCGCTGCTGGCGCGCGGCACGATGATCTTCTCGATGAACTCGCTGTCCTGGCGCGCGGTGATGCGATAGTCGATGAAGTAGTCTTCCAGGGCCAGGGTACGCTGGCGCTCGCCCTGGCGCAGGACGATCTGCGCATCGAGGGCGATCAGCAGGGGGGGCGAGTCGCCGATCGGCGAGGCGTTGCCGATGTTGCCGCCCAGGGTGCCCTGGTTGCGGATCTGCAGCGAGGCGAAGCGGTGCAGCAGGTCGCCGAAGTCGGGGTAGTCCTCGTTGAGCGCGGTGTAGCAGTCGGTCAGCGGGGTGGCGGCGCCGATTTCCAGATGGGTGGCGGTTTTGTCGATACGCTTGAGCTCGGCGACATGGCCGACGTAGATCATCACCGGCAGGGTGCGGTGGAACTGGGTGACCTCCAGCGCCAGGTCGGTGCCGCCGGCCAGCAGGCGCGCCTCGGGGTGCGAGCTGTACAGGTCGGCCAGGTCGGCCACGGTCAGCGGCACCAGGCAGCGCTTGTCGCCGCTGTTGAGCTCGCCGGTCTGTTGCGGGGCGATGGCCTTGAGGCGAGCGATGGTCTGCGCCTGCTGGGCGTCGAACTGGTCGCGACAGGGTTGGGCGCAGCTCTGCTCGGCGGCGGCCAGGATCGGTCGGTAGCCGGTGCAGCGGCACAGGTTGCCGGCCAGGGCCTCCTGGGCCTGGTGCAGGTCGTGGCCCTGGCTGTTCTTCTGCAGGGCGAACAGCGACATGACGAAACCGGGGGTACAGAAACCGCACTGCGAACCATGGCAGTCGGCCATGGCTTTCTGCACGCTGTGCAGCTCGCCCTGGTGCTTGAGGCCCTCGACGCTGATCAGCTGCTTGCCGTGCAGCGAAGACACGAACGTCAGGCACGAATTGAGGCTTCGGTAGCGGATACCGTCGCCGCCGTTATCGTCCTGGACGAGTTCGCCGACGACCACGGTGCAGGCGCCGCAGTCGCCGCTGGCGCAGCCTTCCTTGGTGCCGGGTTTGCCCAGGTGCTCGCGCAGGTATTGCAGCACCGTCATGTTCGGGTCCAGGGCGTGCTCGCTGCGCAGCTCCTGGTTGACGAGAAACTGGATCACGGGGGAGGGCCTCGCAATGGTTTTATTGTTGTTCGGGCGGACTCTAAGCAACGCCTGACCTCGTGGTCAATAAATTTCTGACTCAAAGGTCAAGATTTTGCTCGAGCCCCTTCCGAACTGCCTCAAGGAGCCTTTTCAAAGCATAGTTCGCGCCGCGTGGGAAAGTTGACCCGGCAGTCGCACAAAGCACGTCGTCCTGCTGCGCGAGGGCCTGGCAAGTGCGCTACAATCGCGCCCTTGTGCACTGCCATCCAGATTTCGAAGGAAAACCATGACGTTCAAGGCGCCGGACAGCCTCTCCGAGCAAATTGCCCACTACCTGGCCGAGCGGATCATTCGCGGCGAACTCGCGCCCGGCGAGCGCATCCAGGAGCAGAAGGTCACCCAGGCCCTCAACGTCAGCCGCGGCTCGGTGCGCGAGGCGCTGCTCATCCTCGAACGTCGTCACCTGGTGGCGATTTTGCCGCGACGTGGCGCCCATGTGACCGAACTCGACGAGAACAGCGTGCGCAGCCTGTGCACGCTGATGGGCGAGTTCTATATCCTGCTGGGCAATTCCGTCGCCCAGCATTGGCGCACTGAAAGCGACCTGCGCCCGTTCCTGGACATCCAGCATCGCCTGGAACAGGCGCACGCCAGGCAGGACATCAAGACCTTCGTCGCCGACAGCTTCGCGGTGATGCGCGCGGCTTACCCGTTCGCGAACAATCCCTACTTGCAGGAAACCGTCGAGAACCTGCAGCCGGCCATGAGTCGTGCCTATTACCTCGCCCTCGATCAGCGCCAGGCCAACATGATCGATTACCTGGAGCTGTTCGCCCGCCTGCTCGAAGCCGTGGTCGCCCGTGACCTGCCGCGCATCCGCGAGGTGCTCGCCGCCTATTGCCAGCGCAGCTGCGAACTGGTGCTGGCGGCGCTGGCGCGGACCTGACCGATGCGCCTCAAGTGCATTCGCCTGGCTGGGTTCAAGTCGTTCGTCGACCCGACCACGGTCAATTTCCCCAGCAACATGGCCGCCGTGGTCGGCCCCAACGGCTGTGGCAAGTCCAATATCATCGATGCGGTGCGCTGGGTGATGGGCGAGAGTTCGGCGAAGAACCTGCGGGGCGAGTCGATGACCGATGTCATCTTCAACGGCTCCACCAGTCGCAAGCCGGTCAGCCAGGCCAGCATCGAACTGGTGTTCGACAACAGCGACAACTCCCTGGTCGGCGAGTACGCCGCCTACGCCGAGATCTCGATCCGGCGCAAGGTCACCCGCGACGGTCAGAACACTTACTACCTCAACGGCACCAAGTGCAGGCGCCGCGATATCACCGACATTTTCCTCGGGACCGGCCTGGGGCCGCGCAGTTATTCGATCATCGAGCAGGGCATGATCAGCAAGCTGATCGAGGCCAAGCCCGAGGAGTTGCGCAACTTCATCGAAGAGGCGGCGGGCATTTCCAAGTACAAGGAGCGCCGCCGCGAGACCGAGAACCGTATCCGTCGCACCCAGGAGAACCTGGCGCGCCTGACCGACCTGCGCGAAGAGCTGGAGCGCCAGCTCGAGCGCCTGCACCGCCAGGCCCAGGCCGCCGAGAAGTATCGCGAATACAAGGCCGAGGAGCGCCAGCTC
This sequence comes from Pseudomonas sp. microsymbiont 2, assembly GCF_054788395.1. NCBI lineage: Bacteria > Pseudomonadati > Pseudomonadota > Gammaproteobacteria > Pseudomonadales > Pseudomonadaceae > Pseudomonas > Pseudomonas sp. microsymbiont 2. The sequence continues at coordinate 4,054,187 of NZ_CM139112.1, read as the reverse complement.
AAGGCGCGTCTGGCAGCCTTGCGCTGGCGCGACCTGGATGAGCGCGTGCGCCAGCGCGAGACGGTGATCGGCGATCAGGAGATCGCCTTCGAGGCGCTGGTGGCCGAGCAGCGCAATGCCGACGCCAGCATCGAGCGGCTGCGCGATGGCCACCATGAACTGTCCGAGCGCTTCAACCAGGTGCAGGGCCGCTTCTACTCCGTGGCCGGTGATATCGCTCGGGTCGAGCAGAGCATTCAGCATGGCCAGCAGCGTCTGCGCCAGTTGCAAGATGATCTGAAAGAGGCCGAGCGCACCCGGCTGGAGACCGAGTCGCATCTGGGGCACGACCGCACCTTGCTGGCGACCCTCGGCGAAGAGCTGGCCATGCTCGAGCCGGAACAGGGCATGACCCTGGCGGCGGCCGAAGAGGCCGCGGCGACCCTGGAGGAAGCCGAGCAGGGCATGCACGCCTGGCAGGAGCAGTGGGACAGCTTCAACACTCGCTCCGCCGAGCCGCGCCGCCAGGCCGAAGTGCAGCAGGCGCGACTGGCGCAGCTCGAATCCAGCCTGGAGCGCCTGGCCGAGCGCCAGCGCAAGCTCGGCGAGGAGAGCGAGCAGCTAGGTGCCGATCCGCAGGACGTCGAGCTGCTCGACCTGGCCGAGCAGGTGGCCAGCAGCGAGCTGTCGCTCGAAGATTTGCAGGTGCAAGAGCAGCAGGTGGTCGAACGCCTCGAGGCCGTGCGCGAGCAGTTGCAGCACGCGACCCAGGCGCAGCAGCAACAGCAGGGGGACCTGCAGCGTCTGGGCGGTCGGCTGGCGTCGCTGGAGGCCCTGCAGCAAGCGGCCCTCGAACCCGGCGTTGGCGCCGCCCAATGGCTGCGCGCGCAAGGCCTGGAGCAGCGCCCGCGCCTGGCGCAAGGCCTGCGAGTCGAGCCGGGCTGGGAGTTGGCGGTGGAAACGGTGCTTGGCGCCGATCTGCAAGCGGTACTGCTCGAGGACTTCGACTCGCTCGACTTCGGCACGCTGGAGCAGGGCGAATTGCGCCTGCTGCTGGGTGGCGGTGACGGTGTCCGGATTGCCGGCAGCCTGCTCGACAAGGTCGAGGGGCATACCGATCTCTCGCCCTGGCTGGGGCAGGTCAAGCCGGTGGAAACCCTGGAACAGGCGCTGGCCCTGCGCTCGACACTGAGCGGCGGGCACAGCCTGGTCAGCCGCGACGGTTACTGGGTCGGGCGGCATTTTCTGCGGGTCAGTCGGGGCGGCGACTCTCAGGGCGGCGTGCTGGCCCGCGGCCAGGAAATCGAGCGCCTGGGACAGGAGCAGTTGGAGCACGAAGCCCTGCTGGAGCAGCAGGATGCGTTGCTCCAGCGCCTGCGCGAGCAGCAACTCGATCAGGAAGAGCAGCGCGAGCAATTGCGTCGGCGCAGCCAGGACGAGAGCCGCCATCACGGTGAGCTCAAGGCGCGCCTTTCCGCTGGCCAGGCACGGGCCGAGCAGGTCGAGCTGCGTCGGCGTCGGTTGCAGGAAGAACAGGCTGAATTGCAGGAACAGCGCGCTGTCGAGCACGAACAGCTAGGCGAGGCACGCCTGATGCTGCAGGAAGCCCTCGATCTGATGGCTCACGACACCGAGCAGCGCGAGGCCTTGATGGCGCGTCGCGACACCCTGCGCGAAGGACTCGACCGTATTCGCCAGGAGGCCCGCCAGCACAAGGATCATGCTCACCAGCTGGCCGTGCGCCAGGGCTCGTTGCGTGCCCAGCACGACTCCACCCGCCAGGCCCTCGAGCGCCTGGAGCAGCAGGCCGCGCGCCTGAGCGAGCGTCAGGAGCAACTGAACCTGAACCTGGAGGAGGGCGAAGCGCCGCTGGAGGAGCTGCGTCTGAAGCTCGAGGAGTTGCTCGAGCGGCGCATGAGCGTTGACGAGGAAATGCGCCAGGCCCGCCTGCACATGGACGAAGCCGATCGCGAACTGCGCGACGCCGAGCGCCGTCGTACCCAGGCCGAACAGCAGTCGATGCTGCTGCGCGGCCAGCTGGAGCAGCAGCGCCTTGAATCGCAGGGGTTGGACGTGCGTCGCAAGACCCTGCAGGAGCAATTGCACGCCGACGGCTACGATCTTCAGGGCGTGCTCGCCACGCTGGATGCCGATGCCAGCGAACAGGGCACCGAGCAGGCGCTCGAGCAGCTCGAGGCGCGCATCCAGCGCCTGGGCGCGATCAACCTGGCGGCGATCGAAGAGTACGAGCAGCAGTCCGAGCGCAAGCGCTACCTGGACGCCCAGGATGCCGACCTGGTCGAGGCGCTGGAGACCCTGGAAAACGTCATTCGCAAGATCGACAAGGAAACCCGTAACCGCTTCAAGGATACCTTTGATCAGATAAATGCCGGATTGCAGGCACTTTTCCCAAAAGTTTTCGGTGGCGGCAGCGCTTATCTGGAACTGACGGGCGAAGATCTACTCGATACAGGGGTGACGATCATGGCGCGTCCGCCGGGCAAGAAGAACAGCACCATCCATCTGCTGTCCGGTGGCGAGAAGGCATTGACCGCGCTCGCATTGGTGTTCGCCATCTTCAAGCTGAATCCGGCGCCGTTCTGCATGCTCGACGAGGTCGACGCACCGCTGGACGACGCCAACGTCGGGCGTTATGCCCGCCTGGTCAAGGAGATGAGTGAAACCGTGCAGTTCATCTACATCACTCACAACAAGATCGCCATGGAAATGGCCGATCAATTGATGGGGGTGACCATGCACGAGCCGGGCTGTTCACGTCTTGTTGCAGTTGATGTGGAGGAAGCTATGGCCATGGTCGACGCCTAAAAGGTAAAGAAAGGCATGATCATGTAGGTAAAAGCCCCAGGCAGGTGCGACAGACGGTGTAAAGTTGCCTTTGGTCGTGCTAGCTTTATGTCACTTGTTTTTTGCGTGGGTAAAACGCCTGTCAGAACATAGAGTTGGCGCCACGTGTTAAAGGCCTTTGAAGCCTTTGTTTTCAAGCATATTTTTATAGAGGCACGGGATTACATGGAAATCGGTCTGCGCGAGTGGCTGATCGTCATCGGCATCATTGTCATCGCCGGTATTCTTTTCGACGGCTGGCGCCGCATGCGCGGCGGCAAGGGCAAGTTGAAGTTCCGCCTGGACCGTAGCTACGCCAACGCCCCGGACGACGACGGCGGCGCCGAGGTGCTGGGCCCCTCGCGGGTGCTGGAAACCCATAAGGAGCCCGAGCTGGACGAAAGCGACCTGCCTTCGCTCAGCGCCCCGGTGCGTGAGCGCGAGCCCAAGCCGGCCAAGGCGTCCAAGCGCGGCAAGCGCAACAACAGCGAACCGCAGCAGGGCGATCTGAACCTGGCCGCGGAACCGCGTGAGCCGGATCTGTTCGATGGCAGCGACGACGACTTTGCCGCCGACAACAACCGCAACGCAGGTTTCAGTGCTTCCTCCGCGCCAGCCAAGGAGCTGCCGCCGGCCGAAGAAGTACTGGTGATCAGTGTCATCTCCCGTGACGAAGGCGGTTTCAAGGGCCCGGCCCTGCTGCAGAACATCCTGGAAAGCGGTCTGCGCTTCGGTGAGATGGATATCTTCCACCGTCACGAGAGCATGGCCGGTCACGGCGAAGTGCTGTTCTCCATGGCCAACGCCGTCAAGCCCGGCGTGTTCGACCTGGACGACATTGACCACTTCAGCACTCGTGCGGTGAGCTTCTTCCTCGGTCTGCCCGGCCCGCGTCATCCCAAGCAGGCCTTCGACGTGATGGTCGCCGCCGCCCGCAAGCTGGCCCATGAGCTCAACGGTGAGCTCAAGGACGACCAGCGCAGCGTGCTGACTGCCCAGACCATCGAGCACTATCGCCAGCGCATCGTCGAGTTCGAGCGCCGTGCCCTGACCCAGAAACGCTGATGTGTACGAGCGGGCGGATCCAGCCTCGATCCGCGCCGCGATGATTCAAGCAAAAGAGCAGCCAGGGGCTGCTCTTTTGCTTTGCAAGAGAAGACGACCCATGACCGCCGAATCCCGAATCCATGCCCTGCGCGCCGAACTCGACCAGCACAACTACCGCTACTACGTGCTCGACGAACCGAGTGTGCCCGATGCCGAATACGACCGCCTGTTCAACGAGCTCAAGGCGCTGGAGGCCGAGCACCCGCACCTGGTGACCCCGGACTCGCCGACCCAGCGCGTCGGTGGCGCGGCACTGGCGGCGTTCAGCCAGGTCCGTCACGAAGTGCCCATGCTCAGCCTGGGCAATGCCTTCGAGGAAGACGACCTGCGCGACTTTGCTCGCCGCGTGGTGGAAGGCCTGGATTTGCCCGGCGGCGATCAGGCAGCGGTGGACTACAGCTGCGAGCCGAAGCTCGACGGCCTGGCGGTCAGTCTGCTGTACCGCGATGGCCAGTTGGTGCAGGGCGCCACCCGGGGTGATGGCACCACTGGAGAGGACATCAGCACCAATGTGCGCACTGTGCGCAACATCCCGCTCAAGCTGCAGGGAGAGGGCTGGCCGGCGCTGCTCGAGGTGCGCGGCGAGGTGTACATGAGCAAGGCCGGTTTCGAAAAGCTCAACGCCGCCCAGGCCGATGCCGGTGGCAAGACCTTCGCCAACCCGCGTAACGCCGCGGCCGGCAGCCTGCGTCAGCTGGACTCGAAGATCACCGCCAGCCGCCCACTGGAATTCTGCTGCTACGGCGTCGGCCAGGTGTCCGAGCCCTTTGGCGACAGCCATATCGGTATTCTCGAGAAGCTCAAGACCTGGGGGCTGCCGATCAGTCGCGAGCTGCGCCATGCGGCCGGTATCGAAGAATGCCTGGCCTACTATCGTGATATCGGGGCCCGCCGCAACGAGTTGCCCTATGAGATCGACGGCGTGGTGTTCAAGGTCAACAGCCTGGCGTCGCAGCGTGAATTGGGCTTCCGTGCGCGCGAGCCGCGCTGGGCGATCGCCCACAAGTTCCCGGCCATGGAAGAGCTCACCGAGGTGCTCGATGTCGAGTTCCAGGTTGGGCGCACCGGCGCGGTCACGCCGGTGGCGCGTCTCAAGCCGGTCAAGGTAGCGGGTGTGACCGTCTCCAACGCTACCTTGCACAACATGGACGAGATCGCCCGCCTGGGCCTGCGTATCGGTGACACGGTGATCATCCGTCGTGCCGGTGACGTGATCCCGCAGGTGATGCAGGTGGTGCTCGAGCGCCGTCCTGAAGGTGCCCGCCCGGTCCAGGTGCCCAGTGAGTGTCCGGTGTGTGGCTCGCAGGTCGAGCGCACCCAGCTGGTCAAGCGCAGCAAGGGCAAGGAGACCACCAGCGAAGGCGCGGTGTATCGCTGCGTCGGGCGCCTGAGCTGCGCCGCCCAGCTCAAGCAGGCGATCATCCACTACGTGTCGCGCCGGGCCATGGACATCGACGGCCTGGGCGAGAAGAGCGTCGAGCAATTGGTCGACGAGAACCTGATCCGCTCGCCGGCCGATCTCTACCACCTGACCTTCGACCAGGTGGTAGCGCTGGAAGGCTTTGCCGAGGTGTCGAGCAACAAGCTGCTGGCGGCCATCGAAGCCAGCAAACGCCCGAGCCTGGCGCGTTTCATCTATGCATTGGGTATTCCCGATGTCGGCGAGGAGACCGCCAAGGTCCTGGCTCGATCCCTGGGTAGCCTGGCACGGGTGCAGGTGGCGTTGCCGCAGGTGCTGACCTACCTGCCGGATATCGGCCTTGAGGTTGCTCACGAGATTCACAACTTCTTCGAGGACGCGCACAACCGTGAGGTCATCGCGCAGTTGCTGGCCAGTGGCATGCAGTTGCAGGACGAGGGTGAGCTGGCCGCCGAGTTCGCCGCCAGCACCACGCTGGCCGGCATGCTCGCCAAGCTCGACATCCCCTCGGTCGGGCCGACCGGCGCCGAGAAGCTGGTGGACAAGCTGGGCACCTTGGAGCGGATCATCGCCGCCGACGGCATCGACCTGCGCCAGGCCCTGAACACCAAGCAGGCCGAAGGCGTGCGCGAGTTCTTCAAGGTCGAGGCCAACCAGCAGCTGGCACGCGCCATCGAAGCCCAATTGCTGGACTTCGGCATGCACTGGTCGTGCGAGAAGAAGTCTGCCGAAGGCTTGCCGCTGGCCGGCCAGACCTGGGTGCTGACCGGTACCCTGGAGCGCATGAGCCGCGACATCGCCAAGGAAAAGCTGGAAAGCCTGGGGGCCAAGGTGGCGGGCTCCGTGTCCGGCAAGACCCACTGCGTGGTCGCCGGGCCCGGCGCCGGTTCCAAGCTGGCCAAGGCCGGCGAGCTGGGCGTTGCGGTGATGGACGAGGAGGCCTTCGTGGGCTTCCTGGCGGAGCGTGGTATCAGCGTCTGAACCCACCGGCCTTATCGCGGGGCAAGCCCGCTCCCACGGGTGCTGATGCGTGGGAGCGGGCTTGCCCCGCGATAGATTTGCCACAAGTCCTTGAGAAATGATGGTTTTTTCACGATCAAAGGTTGTAACTTCGCCCCGGCGCTGTACAATGGCGCGGCTCGTCAGCTGACGAGCCGTCGTGGTGGCCCCATCGGTCCCCCCGCATTGATTACCCGTTAACCTGGTCAGGCCCGGAAGGGAGCAGCCATAGCGGGAACATCGAGTGCCGGGGTGTGGCTGGTGGGGCCGCCTCCATTTTGGGCGCAGGGATTTTCCGGCGTACCTGTCAGGCGTCGCCCTTCAGACGCGTTTCTTTACACCCTCGCACCGTTTTCCGCCTGCACGATCCCGCGCAGCGCCTTATCATGCATCCCATCGTGTCAGCCCATTCGGCCAGGAGATAGCGACCGTGGAACATGTCGACGACCTCACCCGCCAGAAGATCCGCGAGTGGCAGTTGCGCCGCCTGGAAATCAAGGACCAGATGGCTGCCAGCCCCGAGCGCGTGCTGGAGCTGTCGCAGGTCCTCGACCAGATGGAAGAAGAGCATGAGCGCATCCTCGAAGCAGCAACTGTGCCGGTGGCAGTGACGGCTGACGCGGCGGCCTTCGAGCTGCAGGTGCAGGTGTCGGCGCAGTCGGTGCGTGACTTGCGCAAGCTGCTGGAGCTGGCCCTGCATGAGCTCGATGGCGTGCTCGATGCACCGCAGGCGGGTGCCAGCTATCCCGGCGACATGGCGGGGTCGTTGGGGGCCTACCGCTTCGAGCTGGTGGTGGGGCAGGCCGCTGAATCCGACAAACCTTGAGTGATCCCCGGACCCGTACCGACATGCAGCCCGAGCACTTCGACTTTTCCCATCCGGTGTACCTGCCGGTCACCGCAGAGGTGTGCCAAGGCTTGCTGCAGGCCGAGGGCGCGCCTGCGCTCGACGCCCTGGGCGAGCCGGAGCTGGCGGCAGTGCTGGTGATCCAGAACCTGGCCCAGGCGCAGGGGCCGGTCGATGCGCGGGCGGCGGAGAAGGTGTTGGGCAAGCTGTTGGCGTGGGCGGTCGAGGGCGCGCACTCGCCTGGTGTAGGGTTGTTGTCCGAGGCCCGTCGACTGTTCGATGCGCGCAAGCTCTATTTCGGCCTCGAGGTGATCAAGGGCTCCAAACTGCGGCTGCTCGATGCCGAACAGGTGCAGGCGCGGGAGTACCTGCTGGCGGACGGCAAGTGGGATTTCGACTACCGCATTCGCCTGCATCACGGTGACAATCCATTCAGCCAGCGGGTGACCACCGGCTTCGATACCGAGCGTTGGCTGACCGTCGAGCAGGACAAGTTGCTCAAGGTCATCCAGGCCAATCTCGACGAGGACATCCATGTGCAGGGCTATGCCGGGATCGGCAAGAGCTACCTGCTCGGCGCGCTGATGGAATGCCTGCCCCGTGGCCGGGTACTGGCCCTGGCACGCACGCCGGCCAAGCTCGGTACCCTGCGTCGGCGCATGGGGCTGGATGTCCAGGCGAAGGTCGGCATGACCTTCGGCCAGTTCGCCCGGGCCCTGCTCAAGGATACCCGGCCGGTTTCCGCCCGAACGGCGCCGCGCGGTCCCGGCAAGCGCCGGCTGGCCGAAGAGCTGGGGATCGTCGGGCTGCGCGAGTACGACGCCGAGCATGCCCTGGATATCTGCCTGGAAGTGCTGCGCAACTATTGCGAGTCGCGGGACTACAGCCTGTCCAGCCGCCACCTGCCGCATTTTCGCCAGGCGCTGTCCGGCCTCGATGCCCAGGTGCTGCTCGAGTACGCCAGTCGCCTGTGGCGTTACCTGGAGGCGCAGCCGACCTGGGGCGCGCAGACCGGGTTCGAGGCGTTGCTGATGCTCAAGCGGGCCAGCCTGGGCGGCTGTAGCGTGCCCGGGCGTTTCAGCCACGTGATCATCGACGAGAGTCAGGACGTGCCGGCCTCGCTGCTGCAGCTCATCGAGCGTGGCCGCCAGGTGCTGATCACCCTGGGTGACGAATACCAGAAAGCCGCCGGCGAGGTGGTCAGGCGCGAGCGTCAGGTGCGGCAGAAGGACATGGCCTTCGCCGTGCGCTCCGGGCCCAGGGTGGAGCGCCTGATCAACCCGTTGATCGGTATGCACTCGAAGAAGTCCAAGGTCGCGTTCGAGGCGGCGCGGCATGTCGATGTCGGTATCGAGCACTTCCCCGAGGGTTTCATCCCGCCCGAGGGCTGCGTGGTGCTGACCGCCTCGCGCTGGGACACGATGCGCTGGGCCATGGAAATGGCCGAGTCCAACTGCCTGCTGAACTTCCCCGACTGGCCGGACATGCGCCGTTTCATGGTCACCGCGATCGGCCTGTTCAGGGCCGCGTTCTATGCGCCCGGACAGGACGCTGAAGGGCCGCATGCGTACTTCGCGCACCTGCTCGACTGGCAGCAGGTGCGTGAGTCCGAACGTTTCGATGCCGCGTTCCAATGGGTCGAGGCGCGGCTGGAGGCGGGGTTCAAACTCGCCGACCTGACTGGCCTGGATGCGCGCGTCGCCGCGCAGCCTGCCAGCCTCACGCTGTTGATGGCCGAGGAGGCCGGTGGCCTGGAGTTCGATCAGGTGTTGTTGACGCCGGAGCTGATGACCACCCAGCGCTTCAAGGACGCCTACGCCTTCGATGCGCGGATCTGCGCGGTGTACATCGCCCTGTCGCGGGCGCGTCGGCAGTTGTATCTGCCGTATGACGTGGAAGAGTGGATCAACTACCACAAGGGCCAGCCGTTCCGCGAGCTGCACGGCTACTGACCCCACCGTCGTATTCTGGTCTGGCGGGCCTTATCGCGGGGCAAGGCGACTGCCACGCTTGCCCTTGCTGGCTGACACCTGCATCAATCGCTGGAAAGTCGAGCACTGCAGGTGGTTTTCTTCGGGGCATACCGCCGCATGCCGCAGACCTTTGCTCATCGCCTGCAAGCGTTTGATCCGTCGGTCGATCTCGTCTGCCTTGGCCAGTAGCAACTGCCGATCGACCTGTTGTTCGTCCAGCATCGCCGCCACTTCGTCCAGCGAGAAGCCTGCTGCCTGACCCAGGGCGATCAGGGCCAGACGCTCGGGTGTATCCACTGGAAATTGCCGGCGCTGGCCATGGCCAGCGAGTGATTTCAGCAGCCCCTTGTTCGCGTAGTAACGCAGTGTCGACGCCGGCACTCCGGTGCGCCTGGCGACATCGGCAATGTCCATCGCGGCTCCCTTGACTTGAAGTTGACTTCAACTTGCATGCTGCTCGGCATCGACCTCTCCGTCAATCTGCCAAGGGCTTTCGACATGACTGTTTCTTCTCTCGTGCTTTCCATTCTGTTTATCGGCATCGGCGCCACTCTGGTCATGGACCTGTGGACCCTGCTGCTCAGGCGCGTGGGCGTCACCACCCTGAACTACGCAATGGTCGGGCGCTGGGCGGGCCACCTGTTCGCGGGGCGCTGGCGGCATGCCGCAATCGGCAAGGCTGCACCGGTCAGGTGGGAGCTGGCGTGGGGCTGGGTGCTCCACTACGCCACGGGGCTGGTGTTTGCGGCGCTGCTGGTGGCTGTTGCAGGGGAGGGGTGGTTGCAGGGGCCGACACTGTGGCCAGCCTTGCTGTTTGGAATCGTCTCGGTGCTTGTACCGTTGTGTGTGGTGCAGCCTGCGTTTGGGGCGGGGTATTTCGCCACCCGTACCCCGACGCCGCTCAAGAGCTGCCTGCGTAGCCTGGCCACGCATGGCGTGTTCGGTTTAGGCCTGTTCCTGAGTGCGGTAGTGTTGGCAGGCGTGCGGAGAGGGTTGACAGGTTGAACCGGAGTGTTTGGACCAATGGAGCCTGTCTCATGCTTGTCTTGGGTGAGGGCATCCAGGTGTCCGCCGCAATCCCTGCAGCGCCTATCAGATCGAGCGCCGCCCGCGCGGCGCATCGCGACGCAAGGCCGCTCCTACATTTGTTGCAACGTGCCGAACCTGTCAGGCCATGGTTGCCCGCCTTGGTGCATGTCTTGAGACAGGTGGAGCGGCAGTGGTGCCCACGCTGATACCGCGTCGTACCAACAAGGCGGACCCGGTAATGGCACAGGATTGACTGGCCCGAAACAGATGTAGGAGCGGCCTTGCGTCGCGATGCGCCGCGCGGGCGGCGCTCGATCTGATAGGCGCTGCAACGCTAATGTCGAGCACCTTGAAGGACCTGGCCGTCGGTATACCGCTCGACAATCCGCTCCTACATTTGTTGCAACGTGCCGAACCTGTCAGGCCATGGTTGCCCGCCTTGGTGCATGTCTTGAGACAGGTGGAGCGGCAGTGGTGCCCACGCTGATACCGCGTCGTACCAACAAGGCGGACCCGGTAATGGCACAGGATTGACTGGCCCGAAACAGATGTAGGAGCGGCCTTGCGTCGCGATGCGCCGCGCGGGCGGCGCTCGATCTGATAGGCGCTGCAACGCTAACGTCGAGCACCTTGAAGGACCTGGCCGTCGGTATACCGCTCGACAATCCGCTGCATCTCCCCGGACTCCTTGATCCGCACCAACGCCCTGAGCACACCTTGGGTCGGTAATTGGGGATCGTTGCGCACCATGCAGCCCAGCGCTTGCTCTTCCAGCACGGCCAAGGCTTGCAGGCGTTGCCCCGGCGGCAGGGAGCGGTTGTACCACTGCAATGACAGCTGGTTGCTGACTGCGTGGCGAAAGCGTCCAGCCTGGAGCTTTTGCAAGGCCAGCAACTGGTTACGGCTGTCCTCGCGCTGCAGACGTCCCTGGCTGAACAGGGGTTCCAGGGTGGGGTAGGTGTACCCAAGCACGGTGCCGATGGCCTGGGGCGGCAGTGCCTCCGGGTGGGTGGGACCGCTGTCGCCGGGGCGGCCGATCAACAGGTCGCGCTGTTCGATGATGGGGATGCTCCACAGGTAGTTGCCCGGTCGGTCGGTCAGCCACTGGGTGGAGACATAGCAGCGCACGTCGATTTCGCCGGCCTGCATGGCCTCCTGCAGGCGCAGGCGGGCCATCACGTGGTATTGCGGGCGGGCGTCGGTCTCCCGGGCAATGGCCTGCATCAGTTCGAAAAGGATCCCTTCCACCGGTTGCTGGTCCTCGGTGCGCATCAACGGCATGCTCCAGCTTTCGGCGACAGAAAAGCGCAGCACCGGCTGCTGCGCCAGGCTATGGGTGGTCCATAGCAACAGGATGACCAGGACTCGCCGCACGCTTCATCCTCCCTGATTCATCGTCCGTGTGCCCGTCAATGAGCTTAGACGAGATCGGCGGGGTGCAATTTCGGCCCCGCTCCGCTAGCATTAGCGCTCTTTCCGCCCGCTCCGGTCACGATGGTTTTTTGATGAGTTATCAGGTTCTTGCACGTAAATGGCGTCCGCGCTCGTTCCGCGAAATGGTCGGCCAGACCCATGTGCTCAAGGCTTTGATCAACGCCCTGGACAACCAGCGCCTGCACCACGCCTATCTGTTCACCGGTACCCGTGGCGTGGGCAAGACCACCATCGCGCGGATCATCGCCAAGTGCCTGAACTGCGAGACCGGCATCACCTCCACGCCGTGCGGCACCTGTTCGGTGTGCCGGGAGATCGACGAAGGCCGTTTCGTCGACCTGATCGAGATCGACGCCGCCAGCCGCACCAAGGTCGAGGACACCCGCGAGCTGCTCGACAATGTGCAGTACGCGCCGAGCCGCGGGCGCTTCAAGGTCTACCTGATCGACGAAGTGCACATGCTCTCCACCCACTCGTTCAACGCCTTGTTGAAGACGCTGGAAGAGCCGCCGCCCTACGTCAAGTTCATTCTCGCCACCACCGACCCGCAGAAGCTGCCGGCGACCATCCTGTCGCGCTGCCTGCAGTTCTCGCTGAAGAACATGAGCCCGGAACGGGTGGTCGAGCACCTGACCCATGTGCTGGGCGCCGAGAACGTGCCGTTCGAAGAGGACGCCCTGTGGCTGCTCGGTCGCGCCGCCGATGGCTCGATGCGCGACGCCATGAGCCTGACCGACCAGGCCATCGCCTTCGGCGAGGGCAAGGTGTTGGCCGCCGATGTGCGGGCGATGCTCGGCACCCTCGACCACGGCCAGGTGTACGGGGTGTTGCAGGCGTTGCTCGAAGGTGATGCCCGGGCGCTGCTGCAGGCGGTGCGCGACCTGGCCGAGCAAGGGCCGGACTGGAGCGGCGTGCTGTCGGAAATGCTCAATGTGCTGCACCGCGTGGCCATCGCCCAGGCCCTGCCGGAGGCGGTCGACAATGGCCAGGGCGATCGTGATCGCGTGCTGGCGCTGGCCCAGGCGCTGCCGGCTGAGGATGTGCAGTTCTACTACCAGATGGGCCTGATCGGTCGTCGCGACCTGCCGCTGGCGCCAGACCCGCGTGGTGGCTTCGAGATGGTCCTGCTGCGCATGCTGGCGTTCCGCCCGGCCGATACCGATGACGCGCCGAAGCCGGTACTAAAGCCGGTGGGGATCAGCCAGGCCACAGCTGATCCGGCCCAAGCGGTGGCAGCGGCGGCTGTGGCCGTGGCGCCGCCCGTTGCCGTCAGCCCTGTCGCTGAAACGGTCGCGCCAGTGCCCGTGGCTGAGCCACCCGTGCAGCCGGAGCCGCCAGTCGTCGACGCGCCGGCCGTTGCCGAGGTTGTCGAGGCGGCGCAATCGGAATCAGAACCAGAGCCCGAGCCGCAGCCCGTCGAAGAGGTCATCGACCTGCCGTGGGAGGAGCCGGTTGCCGCGCCGGTGCCAGTTGTGCCCGAGCAACCGTCCGAGCCGGCACCCGTGGTCGAAGCTGCCAGCCCGCAGCCGGATTATGACGAGCCGCCGTTCGATCCGTCGGCCTACAGCCCGGCGGGCATGGAGCGCGACGACGAGCCGCCGGCGGACGAGGACTACTACGCGCCCGACAGCGACCCGGCTGGCTTCAGCTACCTGGACGAACTGGCCGAGCACGTGCAGGAAGAGGCGCCCACCCAGGCGCCGGAGCCGCTGCCGGCGGCCATGCCCGCGACCGGGCTGGCCCTGCAATGGCTGGAATTATTCCCACAGTTGCCTGTCTCCGGTATGACAGGCAACATCGCCGCAAACTGTACGCTGATGGCCGCCGATGGCGATGATTGGCTGCTGCACCTGGACCCGGGGCAGGGCGCGCTGTTCAACTCGACGCAGCAGCGCCGGTTGAACGACGCGCTCAACCAGCACCTGGGCCGCGAGATCCGCCTGAAGATCGAGCTGATCCGCCCCGAGCAGGAGACTCCGGCCCAGGCCGCCTCGCGCAAGCGTGCCGAGCGCCAGCATGACGCCGTGGTGTCGATCGAGCAGGATCCGCTCATCCAGCAGATGATCCGGCAGTTCGGCGCGACGGTCAGGCAGGATACTATTGAGCCTGTAGACGCCCTGGCCAGCCAGGGCCAATGAACGGATAACCATGCGGCCCGCCTGTGCGGGGCCGCATCACATGACCCAATCGAGGTATACCCCCATGATGAAAGGTGGCATGGCCGGCCTGATGAAGCAGGCCCAGCAGATGCAGGAAAAGATGCAGAAGATGCAGGAAGAACTGGCCAACGCCGAAGTCACCGGCCAGTCCGGTGGCGGCCTGGTGAGCGTGGTGATGACCGGTCGTCACGACGTCAAGCGTGTCAGCATCGACCAGAGCCTGATGTCGACCGACGCGGACGACAAGGAAGTGCTCGAGGACCTGATCGCCGCCGCGCTGAACGACGCCGTGCGCAAGATCGAGCAGAACAGCCAGGACAAGATGGGCAGCATGACCGCCGGCATGCAACTGCCGCCTGGTTTCAAGATGCCGTTCTGATCGGCTGATCGCTTCACATCGGGGAGCAACGACCTGCGGGACGTTGCTCCCTTGTTCATTGTGTTTCCTGAAATTGGACGGCCTGCCGAGATGAGCTTCAGCCCCCTGATCCGCCAACTGATCGACGCCCTGCGCATCCTGCCCGGCGTCGGTCAGAAAACCGCCCAACGCATGGCCCTGCAGCTGCTCGAACGCGACCGCAGCGGCGGCACGCGCCTGGCCCAGGCGCTGAGCCAGGCCATGGAAGGCGTCGGCCACTGCCGCCAGTGCCGGACCCTGACCGAGCAGGAGCTGTGCCCGCAGTGCGCCGACCCGCGCCGCGACGACAGCCAGCTGTGCGTGGTGGAGGGGCCGATGGATGTGTATGCGGTGGAACAGACCGGCTATCGTGGCCGTTACTTCGTGCTCAAGGGGCACTTGTCGCCGCTCGATGGCCTGGGGCCTGAGGCCATCGGTATTCCGCAGTTGATGGCGCGGATCGAGGAGCAGGGCACCTTCAGTGAGGTGATCCTGGCGACCAACCCCACGGTGGAGGGGGAGGCGACTGCCCACTACATCGCCCAGCTGCTGGCCGAGAAGGGCCTGGCCGCCACGCGCATTGCCCATGGCGTGCCGTTGGGCGGGGAGCTGGAGCTGGTGGATGGCGGGACGCTGGCCCATGCTTTCGCGGGGCGTCGGCCGATTTCGCTGTAAGTCTATGTAAAGCATCGCGGGGCAAGCCCGCTCCCACGCCGATCCGTGTCGATCTCGTGGGAGCGGGCTTGCCCCGCGATCGTTCTGGACGCGAACTCAGTACTCGCTGAGGGAAAACTCGGTCAGGCAGAAGGTCGGCACCCCGGCCGCCTGCAGGCGGCGCGAACCTTCCAGCTCCGGTAGGTCGATGATCGCCGCCGCTTCGAACACCTGGGCACCGGTGCGGCGCACCAGGTTGGCCGCGGCCAGCAGAGTGCCGCCGGTGGCGATCAGGTCATCGAAGATCAATACCGAGTCGCCGTCGCAGAGGCTGTCGGCATGCACTTCCAGGAAGGCTTCGCCGTACTCCGTCTGGTAACCCTCGCTCAACACGTCGGCCGGCAGCTTGCCCTGCTTGCGGAACAGGATCAGCGGTTTGTTCAGCTGGTGGGCGATGATCGAACCGATCAGGAAGCCCCGCGCGTCCATGGCGCCGATATGGCTGAACTCGGCTTCGACATAGCGCTCGATGAACTGGTCGGCGACATAACGCAGCCCGCGCGGCGACTGGAACAGTGGGGTGATGTCGCGGAAGATCACGCCCGGCTTGGGGAAGTCCACTACCGGGCGGATCAGGGCTTTGAGGTCGAAGGTGTCGCTGTGCATGGCGGGTATCCTGGAAAAACTCGGCGCCAGTATACCCTGTTCACGGGGCGATCAGGTTTCGAGCGCACCACCGGCCAGCGCGCACAGCTGGATCGGGTCGAGGATATGCACTTCCTTGCCCTCGGCCTTGAGCAAGCCGTTCTGCTGGAAGCGGGTGAACACCCGGGACACGGTTTCTACGGCCAGACCCAGGTAGTTGCCGATCTCGTTGCGCGACATGCTCAGGCGGAACTGGTTGGCCGAGTAGCCGCGGGCGCGGAAGCGCGCCGACAGGTTGACCAGGAAGGTGGCGATGCGCTCGTCGGCGGTCTTCTTCGACAGCAGCAGCATCATTTGCTGGTCGTCGCGGATCTCGCGGCTCATCACCCGCATCAGCTGGCGGCGCAACTGCGGCAGCTGCACCGACAGTTCGTCGAGGCGCTCGAAGGGAATCTCGCACACCGAGGTGGTTTCCTGGGCCTGGGCCGACACCGGGTAGGCCTCGGTGTCCATGCCGGACAGGCCGACCAGCTCGCTGGGCAGATGGAAGCCAGTGATCTGTTCTTCGCCGGCATCGCTGAGGCTGAAGGTTTTCAGGGCGCCGGAGCGGACCGCATAGACCGAGCCGAAATTGTCACCTTGGCGGAACAGGAACTCGCCTTTCTTCAACGGGCGGCCGCGTTTGACGATTTCATCCAGTGCATCCATGTCCTCGAGGTTGAGGGACAGGGGCAGGCACAGGGGGGCCAGGCTGCAATCCTTGCAATGGGCCTGGCTGTGTGGGCGCAGTTTTACTGGCTCGGACATTTCTTTCGATCCTTGTGGGAAAGCACACATAAGCCGTAAGGATAACCTGCGGCATGGGCTATAGGCCAGTGTGCGCATTTTTGGTGCACGCTAGCGGCGGCAGGGAAGGGGTGTTCCGCTACCGTTCAACTGTCCATAGTGTGCCTCGAAAGGCGGGCTGTCCATGCGGTGAAACGCCTCAATCGCCTCAGATCACCCGGGAGAAACGCTGGCGATTCTGCTGCGCGAGGTAGGCGTCGAACACCATGCACACCGAGCGCGCCAGCAGGCGGCCGGCCGGCAGGATGCGGATGCCCTTGGCGTCCAGGCTGATCAGGCCGTCGCGCTGCATGGCCTGCAGTTGCGGCCACTGCTCCTTGAAATAGCCGCGAAAATCGAGGGTGAAGGCCTGCTCGATCGTCTCGAAATCCAGCTCGAAGTGGCAGATCAGTTGCTGGATCACCGCCCGGCGCAGGCGATCGTCCTGGTTGCACAGAAGGCCGCGGTGGGTTGCCAGCTGGGCGGTCGAGAGGGTGTCCTGGTAGGTGCTGAGGTCGCTGCTGTTCTGGCAGTACAGGTCGCCGATCTGGCTGATCGCCGACACGCCCAGGCCGATCAGGTCGCAATGGCCATGGGTGGTGTAGCCCTGGAAGTTGCGCTGCAGGGTGCCTTCCTCCTGGGCAATGGCCAGCTCGTCGTCGGGCAGGGCGAAGTGGTCCATGCCGATGTAGCGGTAGCCGGCGGCGGTCAGCTGGTCGATGGTGGCGTGGAGCATTTCCAGCTTGGCCGCCGGCGCCGGCAGGTCGGCGCTGTCGATGCGCCGCTGGGGCATGAAGCGCTCGGGTAGGTGCGCATAGTTGAATACCGACAGGCGGTCGGGCTGCAGGCGGATCACTTCCTCGACGGTGCGGGCGAAGCCTTCCGGGGTCTGCTTGGGCAGGCCGTAGATCAGGTCGAGGTTGATCGAGCGGAACTGCAGGGTACGTGCCGCCTCGATCAGTGTGCGGGTCTGCTCCAGGCTCTGCAGGCGGTTGACCGCGCGCTGCACGGCCGGATCGAGGTCCTGCACGCCGAGGCTGACGCGGTTGAAACCCAGCTCGCGAAGCAGGCCCATGGTCGACCAGTCGGCCTCGCGCGGGTCGATCTCGATGCCGTAGTCGCCGGAGTCGTCGTCCAGCAGGTGGAAGTGCTGACGCAGGGTGGCCATCAGTTGGCGCAGTTCCACATGGCTGAGGAAAGTCGGTGTGCCGCCGCCGAAGTGCAGTTGCTCGACCACCTGTTTCGGGTCGAGGTGGCAGGCGATCAGCTGGATCTCCTGCTCCAGGCGCTGCAGATACGGCGCGGCGCGGCCACGGTCCTTGGTGATGACCTTGTTGCAGGCGCAGTAGTAGCAGATGTTGGCGCAGAACGGCACGTGCACGTACAGCGACAGCGGGCGGGTTGCGCGGCGGCTCTCGCGCAGGGCGTGGAGCAGGTCGAACGAGCCCACTTCGCCATGCAGTTGCACGGCGGTCGGGTAGGAGGTGTAGCGTGGCCCGGCCAGATCGTAGCGACGGATCAGGTCGGCGTCCCAGCGTAGGTCGTCGAGCATGTGGGTGGTCCCCGGATAGAGCTGCAGTGTCCGGAGTCTAGGGGCGGATGTAAGAAGTCGTGTTGATTTGTATCAAGGTGAGTTGGCGACCGTCGCGGGGCTGGCGTGGGACGGGCTTGCCCTGCGATCAGTGTCCCATCAACCAGTGCTGATGCGGTCCAGGCAACGTCCATAAACCAAACAGGATAACCAGCAAGCCACCGGCCACACGCACGCCGCGCTTGCGCAGTAAGGCGCCCACGCGCTCCGCCGCGAGTCCCGTGGCCAGCAGCACCGGCCAGGT
The DNA here is from genome assembly GCF_054788395.1 of Pseudomonas sp. microsymbiont 2. NCBI lineage: Bacteria > Pseudomonadati > Pseudomonadota > Gammaproteobacteria > Pseudomonadales > Pseudomonadaceae > Pseudomonas > Pseudomonas sp. microsymbiont 2. The sequence goes on along the minus strand of NZ_CM139112.1, from coordinate 4,036,040 downwards.
GCCGACGCCGAACGCCAGCATCAGCGCCGCGCTGTGCAGTGCATCGCCCTGGCTCGCCGCCCACAGCAAGGTGCTGTATACCAGCCCGCATGGCAACCAGCCCCACAGGGCGCCCAGCAGCAGGGCCCGAGGTAGGCTGGATACCGGCAGCAGGCGGGTGGCCACGGGTTGCACATGGCGCCACAGGCCGCGGCCGAGCGCCTCGATACGGGTCAGGCCGCTCCACCAGCCGGCCAGGTACAGGCCCATGGAGATCAGCAGCAGCGCCGCGATGACGCGCAAGCCGATGGCCAGCGGGCTGCTGGCCAGCGCCACGCCGGCAAGGCCTAGCAGCAGGCCCGCGGCGGCATAGCTGAGGATGCGCCCGAGGTTGTAGGCCAGCAGCAGGCGCAGGCGCCGGCCGCGCTGCTCGGGTGGGATGGCCAGGGTCAGGGCGCCCATCAGGCCGCCGCACATGCCCAGGCAGTGGCCGCCGCCGAGCAGGCCCAGGACCAGTGCCGAGCCCAGGAGCGGAATCAGTTCAGGCACGTGGCGCGGGGTCCTTGTCGTCGGGCTGTTCGTCCCCGGGCTTCACGGCGGCCTGGTGGCGCGGGTCCTGGTCATCGAACAGGATGCTGTGGGCCGGGCCTTCGAGGTCGTCGTACTGGCCGCTGTCCACCGCCCAGAAGAAGATGTACACGGCGACGCCGACCAGCAGCAGGGCGGCGGGGATCATCACGTAGAGGGCGGGCATAGCGGTTTCCTTTCGAGCGACGCCGGCTCGCGCGCGGCCGGCGCCGCATCGGCGGGCAGCCGGGTCAGGCGCAGGGCGTTGAGCACCACGATCAGCGAACTGACCGACATGCCGATCGCCGCCCACACCGGGGTGATCCAGCCGAGCGCGGCGAACGGCAGCATGAGGCCATTGTACAGCGTCGCCCAGAGCAGGTTCTCGACAATGTTGCGGCGGGTCCGGCGGGCCAGGTCGAAGGCCTGCACCAGCGCCTGCAGGCGGTTGGACAGCAGCACCGCGTCGGCGCTGGTCTTGGCAAGATCGGTGGCGCTGCCCATGGCGATGCTGATGTCGGCAGCAGCCAGCACCGGCACGTCGTTGACGCCGTCGCCGAGCATCAGCACCTTGCGTCCTTCGCCTTGCAGGACCTTGAGGCGGGCGAGCTTGTCGTCCGGGCGCAGGCCGCCGATCGCCTGGTCGATGCCCAGCTGCGCGGCCACTTCCGCGACCATCGGCGAACTGTCGCCGGACAGCAGCAGCGTTTGCCAGCCACGGGCCTTGCAGGCGGTCACCAGGTCCTGGGCGTCGTCGCGCAGACGGTCGTCCAGGGCGAACCAGGCCAGCGGCCCTTGCCGGTCGCCCAGCAGCAGCCACTGTCCGCGAGACTCAGGCACAGCGGGCACTTCGGCGCCGCTGAGGGCGCAGACGAAGGCGGCCTGGCCGATGCGCAGGCGCTGGCCGCCCAGCTCGCCTTCCAGGCCCAGTCCCGGCACCGCGCTGACGTGCTCGGCGGCCTGGGCGGCGCGGCCGAAGGCGCGGGCGATGGGGTGCTCGGAGCGGTTTTCCAGGGCGGCGGCCAGCGCCAGGCACTGGTCGCCGTCCAGTCGGCCCAGCGGGCGCACGCTGCGCAGGGCCAGGCGACCCTCGGTGAGGGTGCCGGTCTTGTCGAAGATCACCGTGTCGATCTGGTTCAGCCCCTCCAGCACATGCCCGCGGGTTATAAGCAGGCCGAGCTTGTGCAGGCTGCCGGTGGCCGCTGTGAGGGCGGTCGGCGTGGCCAGCGACAGGGCGCAGGGGCAGGTGGCGACCAGCATGGCGAGGACGATCCAGAACGCCCGGGGCGCATCCAGTTGCCACCAGACCACGCCGATCACGGCGGCGGCCACCAGGGTGAACAGCAGGAACCATTGCGAGGCGCGGTCGGCGATTTCCGCCAGGCGTGGCTTCTCGGACTGAGCGCGCTCCAGCAGGCGGACGATGGCCGACAGTCGCGAGTCCTGGCCCAGGGCCTGGACTTCGATGGTGAGGGTGCTTTCGACGTTGAGGGTGCCGCCGGTCACCCGGTCGCCGACGCGACGCGCCAGGGGCAGGTATTCGCCGGTCAGCAGCGATTCGTCGACGCTGGAGCGACCATCGACGATCAGCCCGTCGGCCGGGATCACCGCACCGGGCAGCACCTGCACCCGGTCGCCGCACTGCAGTTCGCCAAGCAGGATGCGCTCGCCCTGGCCGTTGGCGTCCAGGCGCAGGCACGAGGCCGGCAACAGGTTGACCAACTGCGCGGTGGCTGCCGCGGTGCGCTCTCGGGCGCGGCGTTCGAGGTAGCGGCCGGTGAGCAGGAACAGGGCGAACATGCCGACGGTGTCGAAATACAGCTCGCCACTGCCGGTGATCGCGGTCCAGATCCCGGCGCAGTAGGCCAGGGCGATGGCCAACGACACCGACACGTCCATCGTCAGGTGGCGGGTGCGCAGGTCGCGGGCCGCGCCCTTGAAGAACGGCGCGCAGCTGTAGAACACGATGGGGGTGGTGAGGAACAGCGCGACCCAGCGCAGGATGGTGTGCAGTTCGGGCGACAGGTCGATGTTGAATTCCGGCCAGGTGGCCATGGTCGCCATCATCGCCTGGAACCACAGCAGCCCGGCCACGCCCAGGCGGCGCAGGGCGCTGCGGTTTTCCCGGGCCAGCTGTTCGGCGGCCTGGTCGGGCTGGTAGGGGTGGGCGGCGTAGCCGATCTGGCGCAGCTCGGCCAGCAGCCTGGACAGCGGCAGTCGCTGGTCGTCCCAGGCGATCAGCAGGCGATGGTTGGACAGGTTCAGGCGGGCGTCGTCGACGCCGGGCAGGTTGCGCAGGTGCTTTTCGATCAACCAGCCGCAGGCGGCGCAGCTGATGCCTTCGACCATCAGGATGGTTTCAGCCAGTTCGCCGGCATGGCGCACGAAGGATTGCTGCACGTCGCTGCGGTCGTACAGCGCCAGTTCATCCTGGAGCTGGCGGGGCAGGGCTTCGGGGTTGGCGCTGGTGTCACTGCGGTGCTGGTAGTAGTGCTCCAGGCCACCGGCGACGATCGATTCGGCCACCGCTTGGCAACCGGGGCAGCAGAACTGTCGCGGCTCGCCGAGGACCACGGCGGTGAAGCGGCTGCCGGCGGGAACGGGCAGGGCGCAGTGGTAGCAGGGGGTGGGGTGGGTCATTTTGAGTCTATCTTTTGGCTTGGGATTGCCGGGGCCGCCTTGCGGCCCTTTCGCGACACAAGGCCGCTCCTACAGGGGAGCGCGTGCTCCTGTAGGAGCGGCCTTGTGTCGCGAAAGGGCTGCAAGGCAGCCCCCAGCGGTATCGCGTTCATTGCTGGTGCTCGGCACCTTGCAACGCTTCATCCCCCAGCTGCAAGGTCACCCCATGCTCGACCTTCTCCTCCTCGAACAGCCGCCACACATGTTCATCCTGGCTACCCAGCAACTCGACGAAGCGCCGCCCCTGGACCTTGTCGTCGAGCTGGCCGACATAGCGGCCCGGTTCGGCGCGGGTCAGCGGCACCTTGCGGTCCTTGTCCGGCTGGGTCGGCGAGATCAGGTTCAGCTCCAGCGTCTGCGGGTCGCTGTTGCCGGTCAGGCGCACGTCGACTTCACCGGTCAGCTCGTCCAGGTGCACGCTGGCCTTGAGGTTGAGCGTCTGGGCCAGCAGCTCGCGGTCCAGCGAGCGGTTGATGCCCTTGCCAGCCTCGTAGTAGTTGTCGTTGACCAGATTGTCCGGATTGCGCACGGCGATGCTGACCATGGTCAGGCTCAGGCACACCGAGGTGGTGAGGATGCCGATGATGATCCAGGGCCAGAGGTGCTTGTACCAAGGACTGGCGGCGGTGGCTGCAGGCATTGTTCGTCTTCTCTCTCAGCGGATCTGTGGGCCGATGAAACGGCTCTTGGCTTCAACCTGGGTGGCGCTGTCGTCGGCGTCCTTGAGGATGAAGGTGATTTCGTTGGTGGTCGAGGGCAGTTTTTCCGGGGCCACCGACAGTTGCACCGGCAAGCTGGCGATATCCCCGGCGGCGACGCGGATCTCGCGCTGGCCTTCGAGCCTGAGGTCGGGCAGGCCGGCGGCGTCGAGCACGTAAACGTGGTCGCGCTGGTCCTTGTTCATCACTTTCAGGCTGTAGACGTTCTCGATTCGGCCCTGGGCGTTCTCGCGGTACAGCACGCGGTCCTTGGCCACGTCGAAGCCCACCAGCGAGCGAGTGGCGAAGGCGGTGACCAGGGCGCCAATCATCACCAGCAGCACCAGGGCGTAGCCGATCAGGCGCGGGCGCAGCATGTGGGTCTTCTGCCCGGACAGGTTGTGCTCGGTGGTGTAGCTGATCAGGCCCTTGGGGTAGTTCATCTTGTCCATGATGCTGTCGCAGGCGTCGATGCAGGCGGCGCAGCCGATGCACTCGATCTGCAGGCCGTCGCGGATGTCGATGCCGGTGGGGCAGACCTGCACGCACATGGTGCAGTCGATGCAGTCGCCCAGGCCCTTGGCCTTGTAGTCGATGTCTTTCTTGCGCGGGCCGCGGGTCTCGCCGCGGCGCGGGTCGTAGGAGACGATCAGGGTGTCCTTGTCGAACATCACGCTCTGGAAGCGCGCGTATGGGCACATGTAGATGCACACCTGCTCGCGCAGCCAGCCGGCGTTGCCGTAGGTGGCCAAGGTGAAGAAGCCGACCCAGAAGTAGGCCCAGCCATCGGCTTCGCCGGTAAAGAACTCGATGGCCAGTTCGCGGATCGGCGCGAAGTAGCCGACGAAGGTCATGCCGGTGACGAAGCCGATCAGCAGCCACAGGCTGTGCTTGGCCAGCTTGCGCAGGAACTTGTTGGCGCTCATGGGCGCCTTGTCCAGCTTCATGCGTTGATTGCGATCGCCTTCGGTGACTTTCTCGCACCACATGAACACCCAGGTCCACACGCTCTGCGGGCAGGTGTAGCCGCACCAGACCCTCCCTGCATAGACCGTGATGAAGAACAGGCCGAAGGCGGCGACGATCAGGATGCCCGAGAGCAGGATGAAGTCCTGGGGCCAGATGGTGGCGCCGAAGATGTAGAACTTGCGTTCGGGCAGGTTCCACCAGACGGCCTGGTGGCCGCCCCAGTTCAGCCAGACGGTGCCGAAGTACAGCAGAAACAGTGCCGCGCCGCCGACCATCCGCAGCCTGCGGAAGATGCCGGTGAAGGCGCGGGTGTAGATTTTTTCGCGCGAGGCGTAGAGATCGACGGAATCCTTCCCTTTGCTGGCAGGCGGGGTGACGTCATGTACCGGAATTTGCTTGCTCATCATCAAGTCCCACGGCAGTGGAGAAACGCCGCGGCCAGTGCGTGCCGGCCGCAGTCTCGCGCGTTCTGCTAGCGCTCTGCGGCCCATGATACGCCTGAGATGGCATGCCTGGGGCGCACTGCGACACTTCGTCGCGTTGGGTTGTTGATAGGAATCGTGATATGGCGGCTGTCAATTGATCCAGGTCAGTCGTGGTTCGTTTTGGGCTCGCTGAAGCAATCGTGGGAGCGGGCTTGCCCCGCGATGGTCGCGAAGCTGACGACGCCATCGCGGGGCAAGCCCGCTCCCACGGTTCAACCTGTCACTCGGTCTTTGGTGACTGCTGCTCCTGGTGCGACAGGCTGTAGACGTAGGCCGCCAGCAGGTGGACCTTGTCGTTGCCCTGCATCTGCGCCTGTGCCGGCATCTGCCCCTGGCGGCCATAGCGGATGGTCTGCTGCAGCTGGGCGAAGCTCGAGCCGTAGATGAACGCCTGCGGATGGGTCAGGTTCGGCGCGCCCATGGCCGGGGTGCCCTTGCCTTCGGGGCCGTGGCAGGCCACGCAGTTGGTGGCGAAGAGCTGCTGGCCCTTGACCGGGTCGGCCTTGGCGTCCTCGGGCAGCTTGCGGCCGTCGAGGTTGGTCAGCACGAAGGCTGCTACATCCGCCACGCCCTGCTCGCCGATCACCGTGGCCCAGCCCGGCATCACGCCGTGGCGACCGTTCATGATGGTGGTCTTGATGGTCTCCGGCTCGCCGCCCCAGCGCCAGTCGTTGTCGGTCAGGTTGGGGAAGCCGTAGGCGCCGCGGGCGTCGGAGCCGTGGCACACCGAGCAGTTGGAGGCGAACAGGCGGGCGCCCATCTTCAGCGCCTGCGGGTCCTTGGCCACGTCTTCCAGCGGCATGGCGGCGAACTTGGCGAAGATCGGCCCGAAGCGGGCATCGGCCTTGGCCATTTCCTTTTCCCACTCGTGCACGCCGGTCCAGCCGGCCTGGCCGTTGGCGAACTCGGTCTTCTTGTCGTTGTCCAGGTACGCGTAGCCCGGCAGGATGCCTTTCCAGTTGCCAAGGCCCGGGTAGAGCACCAGGTAGCCGAGGGCGAAGATGACGGTGCCGACGAACAGCCAGAACCACCATTTCGGCAGCGGGTTGTCGTACTCCTCGATGCCGTCGAAGGCGTGGCCGACGACTTCGTCGGTGATTTCCTCGCGCTGGCCCTTGCGGGTCGACAGCAGCAGCCAGGTCAAGGCGAAGATGGTGCCCAGGGTCAGGACGGTGACGTACAGACTCCAGAAGGTTGTCATTGTTGTTTGCTCCTAGAAGCTTTTGCTTGCTCGACGTGCCGGGTGGCTTCTGGATCGTCCGCGAACGGCAATTGCGTCGCTTCGTCGAATTCCTGCTTGCGTCGCGGGCTGAATACCCACAACGCCAGGCCCACGAAGGCCACCAGCACCACGACGGTGCCCAGGCCGCGAATCATCCCGATATCCATCAGTTCACCGTTTGCTTTTGATGAGGGTGCCAAGGCCTTGCAGGTACGCCACGATGGCGTCCATCTCGGTCTTGCCCTTGACTGCGTCCTTGGCGCCGGCGATGTCTTCGTCGGTGTAGGGCACGCCCAGGGTGCGCAGCACTTCCATCTTCTTGGCGGTGTCCTTGCCGTCGAGCTTGTTCTCCACCAGCCACGGGTACGACGGCATCTTCGATTCCGGTACCACGTTGCGCGGGTTGTACAGGTGGGCGCGGTGCCAGTCGTCCGAGTAGCGGCCGCCGACGCGGGCAAGGTCGGGACCTGTGCGCTTGGAGCCCCACAGGAACGGGTGGTCCCACACGCTCTCGCCGGCCACCGAGTAGTGGCCGTAACGCTCGGTCTCGGCGCGGAATGGCCTGATCATCTGCGAGTGGCAGCCCACGCAGCCTTCGCGGATGTAGATGTCGCGCCCCTCGAGCTCCAGCGCGGTGCGCGGTTTCATGCCCTCGACCGGCTTGTTGGTGACGTCCTGGAAGAACAGCGGGACGATCTGCGTGAGGCCACCGACGCTGACGGCGATGACCATGAAGAAGGCCATCAGGCCAATGTTCTTCTCGACTGCTTCATGCTTCATCAGTGGGCTCCCACGACGACGATCTTGGCGGCTTCCTCAGCCTGAACCGGGTTGGCGGCGCGCACGGTACGGAACACGTTGTAGGCCATCAGCAGCATGCCGGAGGCGAAGAACGCACCGCCCAGGGCGCGGACGATGTAGCCCGGGTGGCTGGCCTGCAGGGCTTCGACGAAGGAGTAGGTGAGGGTGCCGTCGTCGTTGATGGCGCGCCACATCAGGCCCTGGGTGATGCCGTTGACCCACATCGAGGCGATGTACAGCACGGTGCCGATGGTGGCCAGCCAGAAGTGCGCGTTGATCAGGCCGATGCTGTGCATCTGCTCGCGGCCGTAGAGTTTCGGGATCATGTGGTAGACCGCGCCGATCGAGATCATCGCCACCCAGCCGAGGGCGCCGGCATGCACGTGGCCGATGGTCCAGTCGGTGTAGTGCGACAGCGAGTTGACGGTCTTGATGGCCATCATCGGGCCTTCGAAGGTGGACATGCCGTAGAACGCCAGGGACACCACCAAAAAGCGCAGGATCGGGTCGGTGCGCAGCTTATGCCAGGCCCCCGACAGGGTCATCATGCCGTTGATCATGCCGCCCCAGCTCGGCGCCAGGAGGATGATCGACATCACCATGCCCAGCGACTGCGCCCAGTCGGGCAACGCGGTGTAGTGCAGGTGGTGGGGGCCGGCCCAGATGTACAGGGTGATCAGTGCCCAGAAGTGCACGATGGACAGGCGATAGGAATAGATCGGCCGTTCGGCCTGCTTGGGCACGAAGTAGTACATCATGCCCAGGAAGCCGGTGGTGAGGAAAAAGCCCACGGCGTTGTGCCCGTACCACCACTGGATCATCGCGTCGGTGGCGCCGGCGTAGGCCGAGTATGACTTGAACAGGCTCACCGGCAGGGAGATGTGGTTGACGATGTGCAGCATCGCGGTGACCACGATGAAGGCGCCGTAGAACCAGTTGCCGACGTAGATGTGCTTGGTCTTGCGCTTGACGATGGTGCCGAAGAACACCAGGGCGTAGGTGACCCAGACGATGGCCAGCAGGATCGCCAGCGGCCACTCGAGCTCGGCGTATTCCTTGGTGGTGGTGTAGCCCATCGGCAGGGTGATCAGCGCGCCGACGATCACCGCCTGCCAGCCCCAGAAGGTGAAGGCGGCCATGCTGTCGGAAATCAGGCGGGTCTGGCAGGTTCGCTGCACCACGTAGTAGCTGGTGGCGAACAGGGCGCAGCCACCGAAGGCGAAGATCACCAGGTTGGTGTGCAGCGGGCGCAGGCGGCCGAAGCTCGTCCATGGCAGGTCCAGGTTCAGCTGGGGCCATACCAGTTGCGAGGCGATGAAGACGCCGAGCCCCATGCCAAGGATCCCCCAGACCACCGTCATGATGGCGAACTGGCGGACGACCTTATAGTTATAAGCAGTCGGACTGATTGCAGTGCTCATTCTAAGGTTCCACGGTTTGGGTGTTCTTGTTGGTTGGTAAATCGGCGCCAGTATCGATAACCACCAGGGTTATGGCAACGCAAGGAAACCTGCGCCGACCCGTGTCCAGACCCTTTCCACCGCCGTCCCGCGGCTTTTGGGCTGGATGATTGTACACAAATAAATATTTGTAATGTGTACCGTTTTCCATATTTTTCTGATCGTTCGGTCAAGCTTTTCAGGCGCCTGGACGGGCATGCAAGGCGCTGTCCGGAAACCGCAGGTTCGAACGTGGAGGCGGATGCGTGGCGTCAGGCTGTGCGCCACGTCTGTTCCGCCTGCTGCGAGCGAAGCCACTGTGGCAACAAGCTTAGTTGTGTTCGGAGGGGGTGCAAGGCGGGGAGGGGAGAGGGGGCGGTCTGTAGGAGATCACCAAACCCTTTGGGGCTGCACTCTCGCGCAGGGAGCGGAGTTGCAGGCTTTTACAGCGTGGGAGCGGGCTTGCCCCGCGATGGCGTCGGTTCCGGCGATGAGGTCGTCAGGTCTGGCGCCATCGCGGGGCAAGCCCGCTCCCACGAGTGTTACTTGGCAGTCACTGTTTCAGTGGCCTGCTCCTGCGACAGGCTGTACACATAGGCCGCCAGCAGGTGGACCTTGTCGTTGCCCTGGATGTCGTGCTGTGCCGGCATCTGGCCCTGGCGACCATAGCGGATGGTCTGCTGCAGCTGGGCGAAGCTCGAGCCGTAGATGAACGCCTGCGGATGGGTCAGGTTCGGCGCGCCCATGGCCGGGGTGCCCTTGCCTTCAGGCCCGTGGCAGGCCACGCAGTTGCTGGCGAACAGCTCCTGGCCCTTGACCGGGTCGGCCTTGACGCCTTCCGGCAGGCTGCGGCCATCGAGGTTGGTCAGCACGAAGGCCGCCACGTCGGCCACGCCCTGCTCGCCGATCACCGTGGACCAGCCAGGCATGATGCCGTGGCGGCCGTTCATGATCGAGGCCTTGATGGTCTCCGGCTCGCCGCCCCAGCGCCAGTCGCTGTCGGTCAGGTTGGGGAAGCCGTAGGAGCCCTTGGCGTCGGAGCCGTGGCACACCGAGCAGTTGGAGGCGAACAGCCGGCTGCCCATCTTCAGCGCCTGTGGATCCTTGGCCACTTCCTCCACCGGCATGGCGGCGTACTTGGCGAAGATCGGGCCGAACTTGGCGTCGGCCTTGTCCATTTCTTTCTGCCACTCGTCCACCTGGGTCCAGCCATTCTCGTAGCCGGGCAGGATGCCTTTCCAGTTACCCAGGCCCGGGTAGAGGATCAGGTAGCCGACCGAGAACACCAGGGTGCCGACGAACAGCCAGAACCACCATTTCGGCAGCGGGTTGTCGTACTCCTCGATGCCGTCGAAGCTGTGGCCCATGGTCTGGTCGGTGGTGTCGCTGCTCTGGCCCTTGCGGGTGGCGAGCAGCAGCCAGGTCAGGCCGATCAGGCTGCCGATGGTCAGTACGCTGATGTACGTACTCCAGAAGGTGGTCATTGCTGGGTACTCCTCAATGCGGCAGGTTCCTGCCCGGCGGGGGGCAGGCGGTCGTCGACGAAGGGCAGCAGGCGCGCTTCGGCGAAATCACGGTCGCGGCGACGGTTGAATACCCAGAGCGACAGGCCGATGAAGGCGATCATCACCACCAGGGTGCCCAGGCCGCGGATCATGCCGATGTCCATTTCCATCGCATTCACCTCTTGTTCTTGATCGCGGTGCCGAGCACCTGCAGGTAGGCGACCAGCGCGTCCATCTCGGTCTTGCCCTTGACTGCGTCCTTGGCGCCGGCGATGTCGTCGTCGGTGTAGGGCACGCCGAGGCTGCGCAGGACGCGCATCTTGACGTCGGTGTGGCTGTTGTCGACCTGCGCGGCCACCAGCCACGGGTACGACGGCATCTTCGATTCCGGTACCACGTTGCGTGGGTTGTACAGGTGGGCGCGGTGCCAGTCGTCCGAGTAGCGGCCGCCGACGCGGGCAAGGTCCGGACCGGTACGCTTGGAGCCCCACAGGAACGGGTGATCCCACACGCTCTCGCCGGCCACCGAGTAGTGGCCGTAGCGCTCGGTCTCGGCACGGAACGGCCGGACCATCTGCGAGTGGCAACCCACGCAGCCTTCGCGGATGTAGATGTCGCGGCCTTCGAGCTGCAGGGCGGTGTAGGGCTTCATGCCCTCGACCGGCTTGTTGGTGACGTCCTGGAAGAACAGCGGGACGATCTGGGTCAGGCCACCGATGCTGACGGCGAACACCATCAGCAGGGCCATCAGGCCTATGTTTTTCTCAACGACTTCATGGTTCATCAGGCTCTACTCCTCAAGCCAGCTGGGCGTTGGCGGTGGCTTGCTCGGCGGCCGGGGCGCGCACGGTGCGCCAGGTGTTCCAGGCCATCAGGAACATGCCGCTGAGGAAGATCGCGCCGCCGACGAAGCGCACGACGAAGCCGGGGTGGCTGGCCACCAGGGTTTCGACGAACGAGTAGGTCAGCGTGCCGTCGCTGTTGACCGCGCGCCACATCAGGCCCTGGGCGATGCCGTTGACCCACATCGAGGCGATGTAGAGCACGGTGCCGATGGTGGCCAGCCAGAAGTGCGCGTTGATCAGCCCGAGGCTGTACATGCGCTCCTTGCCGAACACTTTGGGGATGGTGTGGTACAGCGCGCCGATGGAGATCATCGCCACCCAGCCAAGGGCGCCGGCATGCACGTGGCCGATGGTCCAGTCGGTGTAGTGGGACAGGGCGTTGACCGTCTTGATGGCCATCATCGGGCCTTCGAAGGTGGACATGCCATAGAACGCCAGCGAGACGACCAAGAAGCGCAGGATCGGGTCGCTGCGCAGCTTATGCCAGGCGCCCGAGAGGGTCATCATGCCGTTGATCATGCCGCCCCAGCTCGGTGCCAGGAGGATCAGCGACATGATCATGCCCAGCGACTGCGCCCAGTCCGGCAGCGCGGTGTAGTGCAGGTGGTGCGGGCCCGCCCAGATGTACAGGGTGATCAGGGCCCAGAAGTGCACGATCGACAGGCGATACGAATACACCGGACGTTCGGCCTGCTTGGGCACGTAGTAGTACATCATCCCCAGGAAGCCGGCGGTCAGGAAGAAGCCCACGGCGTTATGGCCGTACCACCACTGCACCATGGCATCGGTAGCACCGGCATAGAGCGAGTAGGACTTGGTCAGGCTGACCGGTACTTCCAGGTTGTTGACCACATGCAAGATCGCCACGGTCAGGATGAAGGCGCCGAAGAACCAGTTGCCCACGTAGATGTGCTTGGTGTTGCGCTTCATCAGCGTGCCGAAGAACACCACGGCATAGGCCACCCAGACGATGGTGATCAGGATGTCGATCGGCCATTCCAGTTCGGCGTATTCCTTGGTGCTGGTGTAGCCCAGCGGCAGGCTGATCGCCGCCAGCAGGATCACCAGTTGCCAGCCCCAGAAGGTGAACGCGGCCAGGCCTGGCGCGAACAGGGTGGTCTGGCAGGTGCGTTGCACCGAATAATAGGAGGTGGCGAACAGGGCACAGCCGCCGAAGGCGAAGATCACCGCGTTGGTGTGCAAGGGTCGCAGGCGGCCGAAGCTGGTCCACGGCAGGTCGAGGTTGAAGGCGGGCCAGGCGAGCTGGGCGGCGATGAAGACGCCGAGCCCCATCCCGACGATGCCCCACACCACCGTCATGATGGCGAATTGGCGGACCACCTTGTAGTTGTAGGCGGTACTGCTGGTTGTGTTCATGTATGGGTTCCCATCCACGGTTATAGGCAGGCTAAACAGCGAGGCAAGCATGATTAATGGGCAAAGTGCCGGTATTGACGGGGATCAATGGGCGAAGATCGCAAATGTCCCAGGCTTGCGCTGCGATCCCCCTCGAATCGCGGAGGATCGCGGCAGTAGCGCTTGCCTGATCCTCGCCCATGGCGCCGGTGCGCCGATGGACAGCGGGTTCATGGAGGACATGGCGCAAAGGCTGGCGGGGCAAGGGGTCGGGGTGGTGCGCTTCGAGTTTCCCTACATGGCCGAGCGGCGTTTGAACGGTGGCAAGCGACCGCCCAATCCGCAGAAGGTGTTGCTCGAATGCTGGCGGGTTGTATACGAACAGGTGCGACCTTTGGTCGCGGGCAGGCTGGCCGTTGGCGGCAAGTCCATGGGCGGGCGCATGGCCAGCCTGCTGGCCGACGAACTGGGCGCCGATGCGCTGGTGTGCCTGGGGTATCCGTTCTATGCGGTGGGCAAGCCTGAGAAGCCGCGGGTGGAGCATCTGGCGGGGCTGCGCACGCGCACATTGATCGTGCAGGGCGAGCGGGATGCCCTGGGCAATCGTGAGGCGGTGGCGGGGTATGCGCTATCGCCGGCGATCGAGGTGAGCTGGCTGGTGGCGGCGGATCATGACCTCAAGCCGTTGAAGGCGTCGGGGTTCAGTCATGAGCAGCACATGCAGGCGGCGGCGGAGCGAGTGGCGGCTTTCCTGAAAGATTGATGCAGGCTTCTTCGCGGGTAAACCCGCTCTCACAGGGACGGTGCAATCCTCGATCCCTGTGGGAGCGGGTTTACCCGCGAAGAGGTTGGCGCAGGCTAGCGCTTAGTCGCGGTACTCGCACAGGTAGGCGCTATCGACGGCGACCTTCAGCTGGAACTTGCTGTCGGCGGGCACGTTGAACTGGCTGCCGGCGTCGAATTTTTCCCAGTTGTCGCTGCCCGGCAGCTTGACGGTCAGGGCGCCGGAGACCACGTGCATGATCTCGCGCTTGGCGGTGCCGAACTCGTATTCGCCCGGGGCCATCACGCCCACGGTGGCCGGACCTTCCTTGCCTTCGAAGGCGATCGACTTGACGGTGCCATCGAAGTACTCATTGACCTTGAACATCGGGCGACTCCTGAAAAGGGATGAAAAAAGGGTTGGCCAGTATGCCCAAGGCCCGCCCCTGCGTCATCTGTTTCAGGCCGTGCCCGGTGGCAGGCTCAGGGGCAGCAGGCGCGCGGTGTTGCGGGCGTCTTCCAGGGCCCGATGCTGTTGCCCGGCAAACTGCAGCCCGGCCAGCTGCAGGGCGCTGTTGAGCCCTGCCGGGCGTTGCAGGTGACGGGCCTTGGCGAAGCGTTGCTTGAGGTTCATGTGCGGCAGTTTCTGCATCAGGCTTTGCACTTGGTGCGCCTGCCACTCCTGGAGCAGCTGCTGGCGGTCGTAGTCGCCCCAGCTGACCCAGGCCTGCAGCTGTGCCTGGTGATGGCCCAGCCAGCGCTCGAACTGCGTCCAGACCTCGGGGAACGCTGCGGCATTGTCGATATCGGCCTGGCGGATATGGGTCAGCTCACGACAGAAGGGGGTCAGTTGCGGGCGCCGCTTGGGGCGCACGAAGCGTTGAAAGTGATCCACCTCGCGTCCTTCGCGGGTGACCAGGCTTGCGCCGATTTCTATGATTTCCATCTCCGTGACCGGCCAGCCGCCGTCGTCGGTGGTGGCTTCCAGGTCGATCACCAACCAGTGGCCCATGCCAGGCTCCCTATCAATGCACAGTGGCCTGCGCGCTCGTCGAACATGCAGGCCTGTAGAGCGTAGCCAAACTCGACGCGCACGGCATCCCCTGGCACTTTGGCATATTCGGCGGTTGTGCCTGTGTGGGAAAACGCCTAGCTTAGGCGCATCCAGGCCCCACCGTGATGAGTGTTTCCACTTGATCCCATTGTCCAGCCTCACGCCACTGTCCTTCCTGCTGTTGTTTGCCGCGCTGTCGCTGAGTACCGGGGCGCGGGCCGGGGAGGCCCTGGAGGTGAAGATCGGCGCGGCGCATTTTCCACCTTACACCGTGCGTCCGGAGCAGGGCGCAGACACCGGCCTGCTGCCGCAACTGGTGGATGCGTTGAACCGGTTGCAGAGCGATTACCGTTTCGTGTTGGTGCCCACTTCGATCCCGCGGCGGTTTGGCGATTTCCAGCAAGGCCGTACCGACATGGCGATCTTCGAAAATCCGCAATGGGGCTGGCAGGGCATCGAGCACAAGGCCGTGGACATGGGGCTGGAGGATGCCGAGATCTTCGTCGCCCGCCAGCAGGCGGGGCGTGACCAGCATTACTTCGACGACCTCGACGGCAAGCGCCTGGCGCTGTTCAACGGCTACCACTATGCCTTCGCCGACTTCAACCCCGACCCGGCCTACCTCAAGAAGCGCTACCGGGCGACCCTGACCTATTCCCACGACAGCAACCTGAGCATGGTCGAACGCGAGCGTGCCGACATCGCCCTGGTCACGCGTTCCTACCTCAGCGATTTCCTCAGGCGCAATCCCGAAAGCGACGCTCGGCTGATGCCCTCGCAGCGCGTCGACCAGGTGTACCACCACTACGCGTTACTGCGTCCTGGTGCGTCGATCAGCCCCGAGGCGTTCGCCGCGCTGCTGCGCCGGCTGCGTGAAAATGGCGAGCTGCTGCGTATTTTCCAGCCTTACCAGATCACCGTCGAAGCACCGCGCGACTAAATTCCGCGGGGGTGGCCACGTTCTCTGGTGTGAGCCTTTCTTACATTTCCCGTGAGCCATGACCATGCCGTTCGATGCCGCTTCGCAGCCCCTTTGCGCGCCACGCTGGCGCAGTCTGCAGGCCGACGAGGCCGATTGCCGCCTCAGCCTGACCCTTGAAGGGCGTCCCCTGATCCAGGCTCGCCTGGTACCGGCCGATGCCCTTGAAGTCCACCTCGAAGAAATCTGTCCGGAGCGTCCCGAACAGGCGCTGTGGGCGGCCTGCTACTGGCTGTTGTCGCGTGATCCGGGCTGCCAGCGATTGGTCTGGCTGTTGCCACGGCCGCTGCCTGGGGCGCTGGCCAGCGGTCTGCTGCTGCCGAGCGAGCAACCTGGTCAGTACCTGTGCGAACGCACCCTGTTCTGGCAATTGCCGCAACCCTGGCTGGGCGAGTCGGTCTCCGGGGGTTATCCGCAGCAGATGCTGATCAGCAACGGCAAGCGCCACCCGCGCCGGGCGCCCAAGCCCCGTGGCGAAGTGTACCGGCGCTTCGATGCGCGCCTGGGAGCCTGGGTGTCGTTGCGCACCCTGGAGATCGAACAGGACCTCGAACGCTTCAACCGCTGGCAGAACAACCCGCGTGTCGTGCAGTTCTGGCAGGAAGGTGGAACGCTGGCGCAGCACCGCGAGTACCTGGCCAAGCTGGACGCGGACCCGCACACCCTGACCTTGGTCGGTTGTTTCGATGACGAGCCCTTTGCCTACTTCGAAGCCTACTGGGCCAAGGAAGACCGCATCGCGCCGTTCTATCCTGCCGATGACTATGATCGCGGTGTTCACATGCTGGTCGGGGAGGAGGCGCACCGAGGCCCACACAAGGTGGCCAGCTGGCTGTCGGCGCTGGTGCACTACCTGTTCCTCGATGATCCGCGCACCCAGCGTGTGGTGGCCGAGCCGCGCGCCGACAACGGCAAGATGATCGGCTACATGCACGACCAGTGCTTCCACTGCGAGAAAGAGTTCGATTTCCCGCACAAGCGCGCGGCGTTGATGATCCTGGGGCGCGAGCAGTTCTTCGATCGCTGCAAGCTGGTCTGATAACGGGTGGGATTTTTCGCGGGCAAGCCCGCTCCCGCAGGTATCGGGGAGCGGGTGGAAGAGTCTCTCAGCCCTGGCGGCTGCTCTTGCGGCAATGGATCAGTGCATCGCGGATCATGAAGTTGACCAGCGTCGGCGATACACCCAGCTCCTTGGCGATGTCTTTTTGTGGCACGCCATGCAGGCGATACATCTCGAAGGCATAGCGGGTGCGCTGGGGCAGTTCGTTGAGCGCGTCGGCGATGTGCTCGAGGGTGGCGAGGTTGATGTGCGTGGCTTCGGGCGAAGCGTTCTGGATGACCACGTTGAGCCCTTCCTCTTCGCTGCCGGAGTACCTCAGTTCCATGGCCTGCTTGCGGTAGTGATCGATGGCCAGGTTGCGCACGATCTGGAACAGGTAACTGAGCTGGGCCTTGAACGACGAGGTGATCTGCGGGGCGGCGCTGAGCCGGAAGAACGCGTCCTGCACCACATCTTCCGCGCGGGACCGGCAGCCAGTGATACGGGCTGCGATCTTCACCAGAATGCTGCGATTGTCGACGAACGCCTGGAGTAATGGTGAATCGCACTTACTTGTGGATAGTTGTTCCGCCATGGAAATCACCTTGTCTCTGAGGGGAAAGGGAGCACATCCCAGAGGGAGGCTTCCTACGACGTGCGACAAACTATTCGTAATGATAATGATTGTCAAATACGAAAGTTAATGAGTTTCGATAGGTTTCAGTTCTAAGCGAATACCTGTGAAGCAGGTCAACTTTTCGCCTCTCGCCCGTCTGCTCCGGGCAGCCCGGCGGCCCTAATTTCTTCCGCTGTCCATCCGTTCCCCTGTGTACATCCAGCTGCCGAGCGCTGCCCGCCTGTCATGTGCGGGGCCAGCCAGGCACGACTCACCCAGACACTGGCAGGAACATTCCATGACGGACGCCTTCGAACTCCCGCACTCGCTGGTCCAGGCCCTGGCACAGCGCGCCGCCCAGACCCCGGAGCGGATCGCCTTGCGCTTTCTCGCCGATGCGCCCGGCGAACAGGCAGTGCTCAGCTATCGGGACCTCGACCAGCGCGCGCGGACCATTGCCGCGGCGCTGCAGGCCCGGGCCGGTTTCGGCGAGCGTGCCGTGCTGCTGTTTCCCAGTGGTCCGGACTATGTGGCGGCGTTTTTCGGGTGCCTGTATGCCGGAGTGATCGCGGTGCCGGCCTATCCGCCGGAATCCTCGCGCCAACACCATCAGGAGCGCCTGCTGTCGATCATCGCCGACGCCGAACCGCGTCTGCTGCTGACGGTAGAAGCGCTGTGTGACAGTTTGCAGGGCCTCGAAGCCCTGGCTGGGGACAACGCCCCGGCCCTGCTGGCCGTCGACCGCCTGGAGCCGCAACTGGCCGACCAGTGGCAGGCACCGAGCCTCGAAGGCCGCGACATCGCCTTCCTGCAGTACACCTCCGGCTCCACCGCGTTGCCCAAGGGGGTGCAGGTCAGTCATGGCAACCTGGTGGCCAACGAGCAACTGATCCGCCATGGCTTCGGCATCGACCTGAACCCGGACGACGTGATCGTCAGCTGGCTGCCGCTGTACCACGACATGGGCCTGATTGGCGGCTTGCTGCAACCGATCTTCAGCGGCGTGCCTTGCGTGCTGATGTCGCCGGGCTATTTCCTGGCCCGGCCGCTGCGCTGGCTGCAGGCGATCAGCGAGTACGGCGGCACCATCAGTGGCGGTCCGGATTTCGCCTACCGGCTGTGCAGCGAGCGGGTCAGCGAGGCGGCGCTCGCTGGCCTCGACCTGAGTCGCTGGCGCGTGGCCTATTCGGGTTCCGAGCCGATCCGCCAGGACAGCCTCGATACCTTCGCCGAAAAATTTTCCGCTTGCGGATTCTCCGCCGGCAGCTTCTTCGCCAGCTATGGCCTGGCCGAGGCCACCCTGTTCGTCAGCGGCAGCCGTCGTGGCCAGGGCATTGGCGCCCTGGAGCTGGATGCCGAGGCGTTCGCCGCCAACCGCGCCGAGCCGGGGGCGGGTAGCGTGCTGATGAGCTGCGGCTACCCGCAGCCGGACCATCCGGTACGCATCGTCGAGCCGCAGCGCCTGGAGGTGCTGGGCGACAATCAGGTCGGCGAGATCTGGGCCGGTGGCCCGAGCATCGCCCTGGGCTACTGGCGCAACCCCGAGGCCAGCGCGCGGACCTTCGTCGAGAAGGATGGCCAGACCTGGCTGCGTACCGGCGACCTGGGCTTCATGCGCGAGGGTGAAGTGTTCGTCACCGGTCGCCTGAAGGACATGCTCATCGTCCGTGGCCAGAACCTCTACCCGCAGGACCTGGAGAAGACCCTCGAGCGTGAGGTCGATGTGCTGCGCAAAGGGCGTGTGGCGGTGTTCGCCGTCGACGACCAAGGCGAGGAGGGGATCGGCGTGGCGGTCGAGATCAGCCGCAACGTGCAGAAGGCGCACACGCCCGAGGCACTGATCAACACCGTGCGCCGGGTCATCGCCGACGCCTGCCGTCAGGCGCCGGCGGTGGTGCTGTTGCTCAATCCGGGCGCGCTGCCCAAGACATCCAGCGGCAAGTTGCAACGTTCGGCCTGCCGCCTGCGCATGAATGACGGCAGCCTGGATATCTATGCCCGTTTCCCGGCTGCGGCGCCAGCCAAGGGCGAGACGGTGATGGGGGATGACCTGCAGGCACGCATCGCGGGCATCTGGCGTGAGCTGCTCAAGGTCGAGGCGGTGGCGGCGGACGATCATTTCCTGCTGCTGGGTGGCAACTCCATCGCCGCCACCCAGGTCTGCGCGCGCCTGGGTGACGAACTGGGCATCACGCTCGGCCTGCGTACCCTGTTCGAAGCGCCGACCCTGGCCGAATACACCGCCGCGGTGGCGGCGATCCTCGCCGACGGCGGCAGCGCCGTCGGGCCTGTCGCGACCCAGCGCCGTGACCAGGCTGTGCCGCAGTCGCTGGCGCAGAACCGGCTGTGGCTGCTGTGGCAGCTGGAGCCGCAGTCCGCGGCCTATAACATCCCGGCGGGCTTGCACCTGCGCGGCGAGCTGGACGAAGCCGCGCTCGAAGCCAGCTTCCAGGCCCTGGTGGCGCGTCATGAATCCCTGCGCACGCTGTTCGACGAAGTCGATGGCCAGGCGCTGCAACGCATCCTGCCGAGCCAGCCGTTCAGCCTGCGGCGCCTCGACCTGGAAGGTCTGGACAGCGCCGAAGTGACGGCGCGTCGCGAACACGAAGCCCGGCAGCCGTTCGACCTGCGCGGCGGGCCGTTGCTGCGGGTGACCCTGGCGCGCCTGGACGACGATCAGCACCAGTTGTGGGTGACCCTGCACCACATCGTCGCCGATGGCTGGTCGCTGAACATTCTGCTCGATGAGTTCGCTCGCCTGTACGCCGCCCAAGGGCAGGCCGTGAACCTGCCCGAGCTGCCTCTGGGCTACGCCGACTATGGCACCTGGCAGCGCCAGTGGCTGGCTGAAGGCGAGGCGGCGCGCCAGCTCGACTACTGGAAAGCCAGGCTCGGCGACGAGCTGCCGGTACTCGATCTGTGCACCGATCAGCCGCGTGCCAGCCTGCGTGACCAGCGTGCCGCGCGCTTGAGCGTGAAAGTGCCAGCCGCGCTGACCACGACCCTGAAAGACCTTGCCCGTGACCAGCAGGCCAGCCTGTTCATGGTCTTGCTGGCCGGCTGGCAGGCACTGCTGCACCGCTACACCGGCCAGGGCGACATTCGCGTCGGCGTGCCCAACGCCAACCGTCCACGTCTGGAAACCCAGGGCATGGTCGGCTTCTTCATCAACACCCAGGTACTGCGCGCCGAGCTCGATGGCCGCCTGCCGTTCGCGCAGCTGCTCGGCCAGGTGCGCCAAGCGACCCTGGAGGCCCAGGCCCATCAGGACCTGCCTTTCGAGCAATTACTCGAAGCCATGCCCGAGGCCCGCGAGCAGGGTCTGTTCCAGGTCATGTTCAACCACCAGCAACGCGACCTGTCGGCCTTGCGCCGTTTGCCCGGCCTGCTGGCCGAAGAGCTGTCGTGGCACAGCCGCGAAGCCAAGTTCGATTTGCAGCTGCACAGCGAGGAGGATCATCAAGGGCGCCTGACGCTGGCGCTCGACTACGCCGCCGAGCTGTTCGAAGCCAGCACCGTCAAGCGCCTGGCCAACCACTTGCTGGCATTGCTGGCGCAGGTTGCTGCCCAGCCGCAACTGGCCCTGGGCGAGGTGCAGCTGCTCGATGAGCAGAGCCGTGCGCAGCTGTCGGACTGGGGCCAGGCACCGGGCGCTCGCCCCCAGCATCTGCTGGTCGAGCAACTCAATGAACAGGCTCGCCTCACCCCCGAACGCGTTGCGCTGGTATGGGCGGGCGGCCAGCTCGACTATGCCACGCTGCACCAGCAAGCCAACCGCCTGGCGCACTACCTGCGCGACAAGGGCGTCGGCCCGGACACCCGCGTGGCCATCGCCCTGGAGCGTTCGCCACAGCTGCTGGTCGGCTTGCTGGCCATTCTCAAGGCCGGTGGCGCCTATGTGCCGCTGGACACCGACTATCCCGCCGAACGCCTGGCCTACATGCTCGGCGACTGCCAGGCCAGCCTGCTGCTCAGCCACAGCGCCCTGCTCGACAAGCTGCCGCAGGTCGATGGCGTCAGTGCCATCGCCCTCGACCAGTTGCACCTGGACAGCTGGCCGAGCCAGGCCCCGGGCCTGCACCTGCACGGCGACAACCTCGCCTATGTGATCTACACCTCCGGCTCCACCGGCCAACCCAAGGGCGTGGGCAATACCCACGCCGCGCTGGCCGAGCGTCTGCAATGGATGCAGGCCACCTACGCGCTGGACGCCAGCGACGTGCTGATGCAGAAGGCGCCGATCAGCTTCGACGTATCGGTCTGGGAATGCTTCTGGCCGCTGGTCACCGGCTGCCGGCTGGTGCTGGCCGGTCCCGGCGAGCACCGTGATCCGCAACGCATCGCCCAGTTGATCCAGCAGCATCAGGTGACCACCTTGCACTTCGTGCCGCCGCTGCTGCAGGTATTCGTGCAGGAGCCTTTGGCTGCCGGCTGCACCAGCCTGCGCCGGCTGTTCTCGGGGGGCGAGGCGTTGCCGGCGGCGCTGCGAGACCGCGCCCTGCAACTGTTGCCACAGGTGCGGCTGCACAACCGCTACGGCCCGACCGAAACCGCGATCAACGTCACCCACTGGCATTGCCAGGCCAGCGACGGCGAACGCTCGCCGATCGGTCGCCCACTGGGCAATGTGCTGTGCCGGGTGCTGGATGATGAATTCGAGCTGACCGTCCCCGGTGTGCCGGGCGAACTGTGCCTGGGTGGCGCAGGCCTGGCCCGCGGCTACCTGGGACGTCCCGGGCTCACCGCCGAGCGCTTCGTGCCCCAGCCGGACGGCGACGGTGAGCGCCTGTACCGCAGCGGCGACCGGGCGCGCTGGCATGTGCAAAGCGAGGCGTTGGAATACCTTGGCCGCCTCGACCAGCAGGTGAAGGTGCGTGGTTTCCGCGTCGAGCCCGAAGAGGTGCAGGCCGTGTTGCTGGCGCAGCCGGGCGTCGAGCAGGCGCTGGTGCTGATTCACCAGGACGCCGTGGGCGCCCAGCTGGTCGGCTATTACAGCGGTAGCGAACAGACCGCCGTGCTGTTGGCCACCCTGGCCGAGCGCCTGCCGGCCTACATGGTGCCGGCGCAATTGATCCACCTGGCGCAGATGCCCCTGGGGCCGAGCGGCAAGGTCGAGCGCAAGGCATTGCCGGCGCCTGTCTGGCAGCAGCGTGAGCATGTCGAACCGCAGGGTGCGTTGCAGTGCCAGGTCGCGGCGATCTGGCGCGAAGTGCTGAACCTGCCCCAGGTCGGCCTGCAGGATGACTTCTTCGCCCTCGGTGGCCACTCGTTGCTGGCTACCCAGATCGTTTCGCGCACCCGTCAGGCGCTGGATGTCGAACTGCCGCTCAAGGCCTTGTTCGAGGCCAGCGAGCTGGGCGCCTTCTGCGCCGAGATCGCCCGCCTGCAAGCCAGCGGCGAGCGTAACTTGCAGGGCGCGATCGCCCGGGTCGACCGTCGCCAGGCGGTGCCGTTGTCCTATTCGCAGCAGCGCATGTGGTTCCTCTGGCAGATGGAGCCGGACAGCCCCGCCTACAACGTCGGCGGCATGGCCCGCTTCAAGGGCGTGCTGCATGTGGACGCCTTCGAGCGTGCCCTGCAAGCGCTGATCGTGCGCCACGAGACCCTGCGCACCACGTTCCCGAGCATCGATGGCAAGCCTTACCAGTGCGTGGCCGACGACAGCGGCCTGCACCTGGATTGGCATGATTTCAGCAGCGACGCCGCCGAGGTTCGCCAGCAGCGGCTGCAACAACTGGCCGACGCCCAGGCGCACCAGCCGTTCGACCTGGAGCGTGGTCCGCTGCTGCGCGCCTGCCTGGTCAAGGCCGGCGAGCGCGAGCACTACTTCGTGCTGACCTTGCACCACATCGTCACCGAAGGCTGGGCCATGGACATCTTCGCCCGCGAGCTGGGCGAGCTCTACGAAGCCTTCGTCGACGAGCGTGAGTCGCCGCTGGCGCCGCTGCCGGTGCAGTACCTGGACTACAGCGTCTGGCAGCGCCAGTGGCTGGAGAGCGGCGAGGGCGAGCGTCAGCTGGCCTACTGGAAAGACCGTCTGGGTGACGAGCACCCGGTGCTGGCGCTGCCGGCCGACCGAGCGCGTCCGGCGGTGCAGAGCCACCGTGGCGAGCTGTACCGCTTCGACCTGGACCCGGCGCTGGTTCAGCGCGTGCACGCCTTCAACAGCCAACATGGCCTGACCTTGTTCATGACCATGACCGCCACCCTGGCCGCGCTGCTGCACCGCTACAGTGGCCAGCGCGACCTGCGCATCGGCGCGCCGGTGGCCAACCGCATCCGTCCTGAAAGCGAAGGGCTGATCGGCGCCTTCCTCAATACCCAGGTACTACGCTGCGAACTGGATGGGCAGATGAGCGCCCGCGCGCTGCTCGATCAGGTACGCCAGACCATCATCGATGGCCAGTCACACCAGGACCTGCCGTTCGAACAGCTGGTCGAAGCCCTGCAGCCGCCACGCTCGAGTGCCTACAACCCGCTGTTCCAGGTCATGTGCAACGTACAGCGCTGGGCCTTCCAGCAGAGCCGCGAGCTGGTGGGCATGCAGGTGGACTACCTGGTCAACGACGCCAGCGCCACCAAGTTCGACCTGTACCTGGAGGTCACCGACCTCGACGGCCGTCTGGGCTGCTGCTTCACCTACAGCCGCGACCTGTTCGATGAGCCGCGCATTGCGCGCATGGCCGAGCACTGGCAGCAGTTGCTGGTGGCGCTGCTGGACAATCCGCAGCAGCGTCTGTGTGAGTTGCCGATGCTGGCCGAGGCCGAGCAGCAGGTGCTGATCGGCCAACTGCAGGGCGAACAGGACTTCGAACTCGACCGTACCGTGCATGGGCTGTTCGCTGCCCAGGCCGAGCGCACCCCGCAAGCCCTGGCGCTGACCTTCGCCGGCAACCACCTGAGCTACGCCGAGCTGGACCAGCAGGCCAACCGCCTGGCGCGCGCCCTGCGTGAACGCGGAGTCGGCCCGCAAGTGCGCGTGGGCCTGGCGCTGGAGCGCTCGCTGGAAATGGTCATCGGCCTGCTGGCCATCCTCAAGGCCGGCGGCGCCTATGTGCCGCTGGACCCGGAGTACCCGCTCGACCGCCTGCGCTACATGATCGAAGACAGCCGCCTGGGCCTGCTGATCGGCCAGCGCGCCCTGCTCGACAGCCTGGGCGAGTTGCCCGATGGCGTGGCCCGCTGGAGCCTCGAGGACGATGCCGCGAGCCTGTCGGCATACAGCGACGCGCCCCTGGACAACTTGAATGTGCCGCAGCACCAGGCCTACCTGATCTACACCTCCGGCTCCACCGGCAAGCCCAAGGGCGTGGTGGTCAGCCATGGCGAGATCGCCATGCACTGCCAGGCGGTGATCGAGGCATTCGGCATGCGCAGCGACGATTGCGAGCTGCATTTCTATTCGATCAACTTCGACGCCGCCAGCGAGCGCCTGCTCACGCCATTGCTGTGCGGCGCCCGCGTGGTGCTGCGTGCCCAGGGACAATGGGGCGCGGAGGAAATCTGCCAGCTGGTGCGCGAGCAGCAGGTGAGCATCCTTGGCTTCACTCCGAGCTACGGCAGCCAGCTCGCCCAGTACCTGGCCGGGCAGGGCGAGCGCTTGCCGGTGCGCCTGGTGATCACCGGTGGCGAGGCGCTGACCGGCGAGCACCTGCAGCGCATTCGTCAGGCATTCGGCCCGCAGCAGTTCTTCAACGCCTACGGTCCGACCGAGACCGTGGTCATGCCGCTGGCGTGCCTGGCCCCCGAGACCTTGCCCGCCGACGCCGGCAGCGTGCCGATCGGCCGGGTGATCGGTGCCCGTACCGCCTATATCCTCGACGAAGACCTGGCCCTGCTGCCGCAAGGCGGCATCGGCGAGCTGTACGTCGGTGGCGCGGGCCTGGCCCAGGGCTATCACGATCGACCTGGCCTGAGCGCCGAGCGCTTCGTCGCTGACCCGTTCAGCCCTGACGGCGGTCGCCTGTACCGCACCGGCGACCTGGTGCGCCTGCGCGCCGATGGCCAGGTGGAGTACGTCGGCCGTGCCGACCAACAGGTGAAGATCCGCGGTTTCCGTATCGAACTGGGCGAGATCGAAAGCCGCCTGCAGGAGCACGCCGATGTTGACGAGGCGGTAGTCCTGGCCCTCGACCTGCCGGGTGGCAAGCAGCTGGTGGGCTACCTGGTCTGCCGACAGGCAGGCGCCGACAGCGAAGCCCAGGCCCGTCTGCGCGACGCGGTCAAGGCTGACGCCCGTCAGCACCTGCCGGACTACATGGTGCCGGCGCATCTTGTGCTGCTCGACAGCCTGCCCTTGATGGGCAATGGCAAGCTCGACCGTCGGGCGCTGCCGGCGCCGGACCTGGAACAGGCGCACCAGCACTACCAGGCGCCGGCCAACGCATTGGAAGAGCAACTGGCGCAGATCTGGCGCGAGGTGCTCAACCTGTCGCGCATCGGCGTGCAGGACAACTTCTTCGAACTGGGCGGCGACTCGATCCTGTCGATCCAGGTGGTCAGCCGCGCCCGCCAGCTGGGCTTGCAATTCACCCCGCGCGACCTGTTCCAGCACCAGACCATCCAGACCTTGGCGGCCGTGGTCACACGCAGCGAGGCGCCGAGCGCCATCGAGCAGGGCCCACGCCAGGGCCGCAGCGGCCTGACACCGATCCAGCATTGGTTCTTCGACAGCGAGGTGCCGCAGCCTCAGCACTGGAACCAGGCCGTGCTGCTCGAGGCGCGCCAGCCGCTGCAGGCCGAGGCCCTGGAGCGGGCCCTGGCGGCGCTGGTGACGCAGCATGACAGCCTGCGCCTGCGCTTCGCCCAGGCCAACGGTCGCTGGCAGGGCGAGTACGACCAGCCGGCCACCCAGCCACTGCTGTGGACGGCCACGGTGGCCGATTTCGACGACTGCCAGGCGCTTTACAGCGATGTGCAGCGCAGCCTCGACCTGACAGAGGGCCCGCTGCTGCGCGCCCTGCTGGTCACCGATGGCCAGGGCGGGCAACGTCTGCTGCTGGCGATCCATCACCTGGTGGTCGACGGCGTGTCCTGGCGCGTGCTGCTCGAAGACCTGCAGGCGCTGTACCGTGGCCAAGCGCTGGCGGCCAAGACCCATGCCATGAGCGACTGGGCCGCGCGCCTGGCCAGCTACGCCGGCAGCGATTCGCTGCGTGACGAATTGGCCTGGTGGGAGGCCCAGCTGGGCAGTGCTCGCCGCGAACTGCCGTGTGACCATCCGCAAGGTGGCAACCTGCACCGCCATGCCCGCAGCGTCGCCATCGAACTGGACGTGGAACAGACCCGCCAGCTGCTGCAACAGGCGCCTGCGGCCTACCACACCCAGGTCAACGACCTGTTGCTGACCGCCCTGGCGCGCACCCTGTGCCAGTGGAGCGGTGACGAGCAGGTGCTGGTGCAACTGGAGGGCCATGGCCGTGATGGTCTGTTCGAGGACATGGACCTGACCCGCAGCGTCGGTTGGTTCACCAGTGCCTATCCGTTGAGCCTGCGCCCGGCAACGGGCGCTGACGAAGCGGCCCGCGGCGCGTCGATCAAGGGCATCAAGGAGCAGTTGCGCCAGGTCCCGCACAAAGGCCTGGGCTACGGCGTGCTGCGCTACCTGGCCGACGAGGCTGGACGCGAACGCATGGCCGCGCTGGCGCAGGCGCGCATCACCTTCAACTACCTGGGCCAGTTCGACCAGCAGTTCGACGAGGCCGCGCTGTTCCAACCACTCGATGCGCCGGCAGGGCTGGCGCATGACCTGGACGCGCCCCTGCCCAACTGGCTGAGCGTCGATGGCCAGGTCTATGGCGGCGCCCTGCAGCTGCGCTGGAGCTTCAGCGCCGAGCGCTATGACGAGCAGACCATCGCCGCGCTGGCCGAGGCCTATCGCCAGGAGCTGCTGGCGCTGGTCGCGCACTGCCTGGCCGAGGACAACGGCAGCTTCACCCCGTCGGACTTCCCCCTGGCGCAACTGACCCAGGAGCAGATCGACGCACTGCCGGTCCCGGCCGCCGAGATCGAGGACGTATACCCGCTGACGCCGATGCAGGAGGGGCTGCTGCTGCACACCCTGCTGGAGCCGGGTACCGGCATCTACTACATGCAGGATCGCTACCGCATCAACAGCGCCCTGGACCCTGAGCGCTTCGCCCAGGCCTGGCAAGCCGTGGTGGCGCGCCATGAGGCCCTGCGTGCGTCGTTCAGCTGGAATGCCGGCGAAGCGATGCTGCAGATCATCCACAAGCCCGGCAAGACGGCGGTGGACTACCAGGACTGGCGTGGTCTCGACGAGCAGGCCCAGGAAGCGCGCCTGCAGGCGCTGCACAAGCAGGAGCGCGAAGCCGGCTTCGAACTGCTGCGCGAGGCGCCATTCCATCTGCGTCTGGTGCGCGTGGATGAGGCGCGTTACTGGTTCATGATGAGCAACCACCACATCCTCATCGATGCCTGGTGCCGCTCACTGCTGATGAACGACTTCTTCGAGATCTACCAGGCCCTCGGCGAGGGGCGCCTGGCCCGCTTGCCGGTGCCGCCGCGCTACCGCGACTACATCAGCTGGCTGCAGCGCCAGGATCTGGACGAGGCGCGTCAGTGGTGGCAGGCCAACCTGGCTGGTTTCGAGCGCGTCACGGCGATCCCCAGCGACCGTCCGCTGCGCCATGACCACGCCGGCGACGGCATGGTGGTAGGCGACTGCTACACCCGTCTGGAGGTCAGCGAGGGCGCGCGGTTGCGCGAGCTGGCTCAGGCCCATCAGCTGACCGTCAATACCTTCGCTCAGGCGGCCTGGGCCTTGACCCTGGCGCGCTACAGCGGCGAGCGCGATGTGCTGTTCGGCGTCACCGTGGCCGGGCGTCCGGTGAGCCTGCCGCAAATGCAGCGCACTGTCGGCTTGTTCATCAACAGCGTCGCCCTGCGTGTGCGCTTGCCGCAGCCGGGCGAGCGGGGCAGCGTGCGTGAATGGCTGCAAGGGCTGCTCGATCGCAATATGCAGCTGCGTGAATACGAGTATCTGCCGCTGGTGGCGATCCAGGAGTGCAGCGAGCTGCCCAAGGGCCAGCCGCTGTTCGACAGCCTGTTCGTGTTCGAGAACGCGCCAGTGGAAAGCGCCGTGCTCGACCATGCCCAGCACCTGAACGCCAGCTCGGATTCCGGCCGCACCCACACCAACTTCCCGCTGACTGCGGTGTGCTACCCGGGCGATGATCTGGGCCTGCACCTGTCCTTCGACCAGCGTTACTTCGACTACCCGACCGTCGAGCGCCTGCTCGCCGAGTTCAAGCGCCTGCTGCTGGCGCTGGTGCAAGGCTTCGACGGCGAAGTGGACGAACTGCCGCTGCTGGGTGCCGACGAGCAGCGCTTCCTGCTCGAGGACTGCAACCGCACCGAACACGCCTATGCCCTGGAGCAGAGCTATGTCGAGCTGTTCGAGGCGCGAGTCGCGGCGCATCCGCAGCGCATCGTCGCCCGCTGCCAGGAGGCCGCGTTCGACTACGCCGGGCTGAACCTTGCGGCCAACCGTCTGGGCCATGCCCTGGTCGGGGCGGGTGTCGCCATCGACCAGCCGGTAGCACTGCTGGCCGAGCGCGGCCTGGCCCTGCTGGGGATGATCGTCGGCAGCTTCAAGGCCGGCGCCGGTTACCTGCCGCTGGATCCGGGCCTGCCGTCGGCGCGCCTGCAACGCATCGTCGAGCTGAGCCGCACGCCGGTACTGGTGTGCAGCGCGGCGTGCGCCGAGCAGGCGCGCCAGTTGCTCGATGAAGTGGCGGGTGCGGTACGGCCGAAACTGCTGGTCTGGGAAGAGGTGCAGGCGAGCAACGTGGCCAGTCATAACCCGGGTATCCACAGCGCGCCGGACAACCTCGCCTATGTGATCTATACCTCGGGCTCCACCGGCCTGCCCAAGGGCGTGATGGTCGAGCAGCGCGGCATGCTCAACAACCAGTTGAGCAAGGTGCCGTACCTGGCTCTGGACGAGCAGGACGTGATCGCCCAGACCGCGTCACAGAGCTTCGATATCTCGGTCTGGCAGTTCCTCGCCGCGCCGTTGTTCGGCGCGGCAGTGGAGATCGTGCCGAACGCCATTGCCCATGATCCACAAGGCTTGCTGGCCCATGTGCAGGCCACCGGCATCACCGTGCTGGAAAGCGTGCCGTCGCTGATCCAGGGCATGCTCGCCAATGAACACCAGGCGCTGGACGGCCTGCGCTGGATGCTGCCGACCGGCGAGGCGATGCCGCCGGAGCTGGCCGCGCAGTGGTTGCAGCGCTATCCGCAGATCGGCCTGGTCAATGCCTACGGCCCGGCGGAGTGCTCGGACGACGTGGCGTTCTTCCGCGTCGACCTGGCGTCGACGCAGGGCAGCTACCTGCCGATCGGCACGCCGACCGACAACAACCGCCTGTACCTGCTCGGTGAGGACCAGACCCTGGTGCCGCTGGGCGCCGTGGGCGAGCTGTGTGTCGCCGGCACCGGCGTGGGCCGGGGCTATGTCGGCGATCCGCTGCGCACCGCGCAGGCGTTCATCCCGCATCCGTACGGTGCGCCGGGCGAGCGTCTGTACCGCACAGGCGACCTGGCCCGCCGCCGTCCGGATGGCGTGCTGGAGTACGTCGGTCGGATCGATCATCAGGTGAAGATCCGCGGCTACCGCATCGAACTGGGCGAGATCGAGGCACGCCTGCACGAGCAGCCGGAACTGCGCGATGCCGCGGTCGGGGTGCAGGAGGGCGTCAATGGCAAGCACCTGGTGGGCTACCTGGTGGCCCATCAGGGTGTGTCGGCCGATGCCGCGTTGCTCGACCAGCTCAAGCAGCGCCTGCGCGCCGAGCTGCCGGAGTACATGGTGCCGCTGCACTGGGGCTGGTTCGACAGCCTGCCGCACAACGCCAATGGCAAGCTCGACCGCAAGGCGCTGCCAGTCATCGAGATCGGCGGCCAGCATAGCCAGGACTACCTGGCGCCGCGCAACGAGCTCGAGCAGACCCTCGCCGGCATCTGGGCCGATGTGCTCAAGGCCGAGCGGGTAGGGGTGCGCGACAACTTCTTCGAACTGGGCGGGCATTCGCTGCTGGCCACGCAGATCGCCTCGCGGGTGCAGAAGGTCCTGCAGCTGAACGTGCCGCTGCGGGCAATGTTCGAGTGCAGCACGGTGGAGGAGTTGGCCGAGTACGTACAGGGGCTGCGCGACAGCGCGCTGGATGAGGACAAGGTCGATCGACTGAGCGACCTGATGGCGGAGCTGGAGGCGCTGTAAAGGCTTTCGCGGGGCAAGCCCGCTCCCACGCCACGAGATGCATGTGGTGGCGTGGGAGCGGGCTTGCCCCGCGATGGTTTTCAGCGCTTGCCGAGGATCTTGCCCAGCATCTCCGGGCGCGGCGCGCCTTGCTGGCTTTGCAGCTGCCCCTGCTCGTCCTGGTAGAAGATCGCTGGCGTCGCCGCCAGGCCCAGTTCCTCCATCAATGCCAGGTTCGCCTCGAGCTTTTTCTGCACCGCTTCCGGCACCTTGTCCAGCGCCTTGAGCTTGCTCGCCTTGCCGGCCTTCTCGTGCTCCTGCAACGCCTTGGCCGGGTCCTTCGCCGCCAGCAGCGCGGCGGACTTGCCCGGGCTGTCCTCGCGGATGATGCCGACCATGATATGGCGCAGCTGCACCTTGCCTGAATCGACCCAAGGCCGGGCCTGTTGCCAGAACATGTTGCAGTACGGACAGTTGGGGTCGCTGAACAGGTAGACGATACGTGGCGCATCGGCCTTGCCGTCCTGAATCCAGGCGGTCTTTTCCATCTTCGCCCACACCGCCTTGCTCATCGGCGCGTACACCAGCTTTTCCAGCGGCTCGGCACTGAGGTCCTTGCCTTGCTCGTCGAACAGGCTGCCGACCAGCACGTGCTTGCCATCGGCGGTCAGGTACAGGGCGATGCCGTTGTTGTGGTACTCGGCGGCATAGCCGCGCAGGCCGTCGGGGGCATCGAAGCTGCCCTTGATCACGGCGCCCTTGGCCTGCAGCTGCTGGATGGCCTTGGGCAATTCCTCGGCGTGCAGCAGGGGCGCGGCGAGCAGGGAGAAGGTCAGGGGCAGTAGCGCATTCAATCGCATGTCAGTTTCCTTGTGGGGCGGGCGCGTCGGCGCGTTCGAAGGGTTCCAGGGCGTGGCGCAGGCTGGCGCGCGACAGCTCGCCCAGGTGACTGCCGACCAGTCGCCCTTCGGCGTCGTAGAACAGGGTGGTGGGCAGGGCCATGGAGCCGACCTTGCGGGCCAGCTCGCCGGTGCCGTCGAACAGCACATTGGACAGGGTCAGGCCGGTGGTGGCCATGAAGGTGCTGACGTTCTCGGGGGTCTCGCCCTGGTTGACGAACAGGAAGGTCACATGGGGATAGTCGTCCTCGGCCTGTTGCAGCACCGGCATCTCGCGGCGGCACGGTGGGCACCAGGTGGCCCAGATGTTGATCACCAGCGGACGACCACGGTAGTCGTGCAGGGCCACCGCCTGCCCGCGGCTGTCGCGCAGGGCCATCTGCGGCAGCTCCGTGCCTTTGCTGTAGAGGTGACTGGCCATGCTGCCGAGGCCCCAGAACAGGGCGCCGCTGAACAGCGCCCAACCCAGCGGCCGGCGCAGGCCCGGGCGGCGCCAGCCTTGCCAGAGGGTGCCGAGCACGATGCCCAGCAGGCCACCCCAGAGCAGGAAGCCACCGTCACGGATATCGATGATCTGCAGCGGATCGTCACGGTACATCGGCCAGTAGGCCAGGACGAAGCCCAGGCGAGCGAACAGCAGGCCGAGCAGGAACAGGTTGAACAGGGCCGATTCCGGATTTTCGCCGCCGCGCCGGGCCGCCCACCAACCGACCAGGCAGGCGATACCCAGTGCCGCGAGCAGCAGCAGGTGGTTCAGGGCCATGGTCAATGGCCCGAGGGTGACGGTCAGCATCAGCCTTGGCTCCTGGTCTGCGCCCAGTGCTGCAGGAAACCGCCTGCGTCGATTTCGCCGGTGATGCGTCGGGCGCGGCGTTCCTCACCTTCCGGGCCTATCCAGATCAGGCTGGGCGGGCCGGGTACCTGATAGCGCTGCAGCAGCTCGCGGCTGGCCGGGGAGTCGGCCGTCACGTCCAGGCGCAGCAGGTGCACGCCGGCCAGGCTGGCCTGGACGTCGGCGCGGCCGAACACCTGCTTCTCCATGACCTTGCACGACACGCACCAGTCGGCATAGTAGTCCACCAGCACCCATTGGCCACGGGCCTTGGCGGCGTCGAGCTCGCGTTGCAGGTCGGCCGGGGCGCTGACGGTGACGAAGGCGTCATGGGTCGTGGCCGGGGCGCTGGCACCGCCAGCCTTGGCGGCGAAGGGTTGCAGCGGTTGCCACGGGTCGTTGCCGCCGGCGGCGGCACCCACCAGCAACAGGCCGCCCCACAAGGCACCCAGCAGCGGTACCGCGCGCAGGGCGGGCAGGCGCTGCAGGGCCGGCCAGGCGGCCCAGCCCAGGGCGATCAGCCAGGCACCGGCCAGGGCCAGCACCAGGGTTTCGGCCAGCAGGCCGCGCACGGTGTACAGGGCCATGGCCAGGAACACGAAGCCGAACAGCCCCTTGACCAGGTTCATCCAGGCGCCTGGGCGCGGCAGGTAGCGGTTGCCCAGGGTGACCAGCAGCAGCAGCGGCACACCCATGCCCAGCCCGAGGCTGAACAGCACCAGCGCGCCTTGCAGCACGTCGCCACTCTGCGCGATGTACAGCAACGCGCCGGCCAGCGGCGCGGTCATGCACGGCCCCAGCAGCAGCCCCGAGAGCGCGCCCAAGAGCGCCGCGCCATACAGGTTGCCGCCCCGGGTGCCTTGTCCGGCGCGGTCCAGGCGGTCGCGCAGGAAGGCTGGCAACTGCAGCTCGAAAGCGCCAAACATCGGCAGGGCGAGCAGCACGAACAGGCCGGCCAGGCTGCCCAGCAGCCAGGGTTGTTGCAGCCAGGCCTGCAGGCTGGCGCCCAGCAGCGCGGCGATCACCCCCAGCGCGGCGTAGACCAGCGCCATGCTCAGCACGTAGACCCCCGCCAGCCACCAGCCGCGGCGAGCGCTGGCGCCGTTGCCCATGACCAGTCCGGCAAGGATCGGCAGCATTGGCAGCGAGCAGGGGGTGAAGGCGAGCAGCAGGCCCAGGCCGAAGAATGCCAGCAGGCTCCAGCCCAGGCTGGCTTGCTGCAGGTTGCTGGCCAGGGCCTGGTCGCTGGCCTGGTCGGCAGTGGCGGCAGGCGCGGCGTTACCGCCCAGGGCGATCGGCGTGGTTTGCGGGGGGTAGCACAGGCCAGCGTCCGCGCAGCCTTGCCAGCCCAGGCGCAGTTCGCCGCTGGCGCTGGCCGGCAGTAGTAGTTCCAGCTCGGTGCGGTACACGGCACTGTCGCCGAAGAACTCGTCGTGATGGTTTTCAGCCTGGGGCAGGGTGGGGTGCTGCCCGTCGGGCAGCCCGTCGAATTTCAGGCGTTTCTGGTAGAGGTAGTAGCCGTCCTTGATCTGGAAGTGCAGGCGCATCTGGCCGTTTTCCAGACGGTCGTGGGTCAGGACGAAGGCTTCGTTCACCGGCAGGAAGTCTGGTTTTACCGCGAAGGGGTTGGCCTGGAGAGGGCCGGCGAGCAGGAATGTCAGGAAGAGCAGGAAAACACGCATGTCGACGCCTTGGCAGAGCTTTGAAGAGGGCCATGCTGGCCTTGGGTTATTAACTGAAGGTTAAGTTGGTTTTTTCAGGGCGTTCGGCGTTGGCCTTGCAGCGCCTGTGAGATCGAGCGCCGCCCGCGCGGCGCATCGCGACGCAAGGCCGCTCCTACATCTGTTTCGGGCCAATTATTCCTGTGAAAGTACCGCTGCCCGCCTTGGCGCATGTCTCGAGACTGGTGGGGCGGCAGTGGTGCCCACGCTGAAACCGCGTCGTGCCAACAAGGCGCACCAGGTAATGGCACAGGAGAGACTGGCCCGAAACAAATGTAGGAGCGGCCTTGCGTCGCGATGCGCCGCGCGGGCGGCGCTCGATCTCGAGAGCGCCGCAAGGCTGTCGTCAAACCCCTGTTCGCCCCAATGCTATCCCTTCGGCGAATTCTTCCAAACCCGTTCATAATCCCCCCTTAATCACCACCCTGTGCAATGCCTGCTTCCCCACCCAGGAGACCCCCCATGCACGTTCTGCTCTGCGAGGACGACGACCTGATCGCCAGCGGCATCTGCGCCGGCCTCTCGGCCCAGGGCCTGACCGTGGACCGGGTGGCCAGCGCCTCGCAGGCCCGGCAGATGCTGCAGACCGCGCAATTCGACGTGATGATTCTCGACCTCGGCCTGCCCGACGAGGACGGCCTGAAGCTGCTGCGCCGCCTGCGCCAGCAGGGCCTGACCCTGCCAGTGCTGGTGCTGACCGCGCGCGATGCGGTCACCGATCGGGTCGATGGCTTGCAGGCCGGCGCCGACGACTACCTGCTCAAGCCCTTCGACCTTCGCGAGCTGGCCGCGCGCCTGCACACGCTGTTGCGCCGGGTGGCGGGGCGAGCGGTCAATGCGATCGAGCATGGCCCACTGTGCTATGACCCGAGCAGTTGCATGGCGACGCTGGCGGGGCAGCCGGTCGACCTGTCGCGTCGCGAGCAGGCGTTGCTCCAGGCGCTGCTGCAGAATCCCGGGCGGGTGCTGTCCAGCGAGCAGCTCAAGGATTGTGTCTACGGTTTCAGCGACGAGGTCGAAAGCAACGCGTTGAACGTGCATATCCATCACCTGCGGCGCAAGCTCGGCAACAGCATCGTCGAGACCGTGCGCGGGTTGGGTTACCGCCTGGGGCCGGCACAGGCGCCGGAGGAGGCTGCGCCATGAGCCTGCGGGTACGGCTGTCGTTGATCCTCGGCAGCGCCTTCATCGTCATCTGGGTGCTGGCCGCCGCGTGGATGCTGCGCGACCTGCGCCAGCAGATGATGTTCTCCCTCGACCAGCGCCTGGTGGCGTCGGCGCGCATGGTCGCCGGGCTGATCGACCAGTTGCCGCAGCCTTTGACCGCCAAGGGCCAGGACGCGCATTTCTCCGCCGACCAGTTCAGCGTGCCGGACGGCATGGCCTGCCAGGTCAGTTCCCTGCGCGGTGAAATCCTTGCCAGCAACCACAAGCATGATGGCGGCATGGACGACCAGCGCAGCGGCTTTCGTGACCAGACCATCGACGGCGCCTCGTGGCGCACCTTCACCTACAACCATGGCGACGTGCGCATTACCACCGCCGATCGCCACCAGGAGCGCGAGGCGCTCAACCAGTCGATCCTGTTGGCGGCCTCGGCGCCGGTGCTGATGGCCCTGCTGGGCAGCCTGGGGCTGCTGTGGATCGGCCTGGGCAAGGGGCTGGAGCCGCTCAACCGCATGCGTGATGCCTTGCGCCGGCGTCGCGCCGACAGCGTCGAGCCGCTGCAGGTGGCCGGCCTGCCCAGCGAGCTGCAGCCGTTGCTCGCGACCCAGAACCAGCTGTTCCTGCGCATCGCCCAGACCATCGAGCGCGAACGCCGTCTGACCGACGATGCCGCCCATGAACTGCGCAGCCCGCTGACGGCGATCAAGACTCACCTGCAGGTAGCGCGCATGACCGATGGCGCCGTGCGCGAGCAGGCGCTGGAGCATGCCGAGCAGGGCGCCGATCGCATGCACCGCACGCTGGAGCAGCTGTTGATGCTGGCACGGGTCGAGGGCAGTCTGTCGTTCGACGATGGCGTGCAGTGCAGCGCCGAGCAGGTCGCCCTGCAGGCGATCCAGGATGCCGGTGACAACCGGCGTATCCTGCTGCGCCTGCCCGAGGATGCGGCCAAGATCTACCTGGGCATGCCGGCGCCACTGGCGGTGGCGGCCCTGCGCAACCTGCTGGACAACGCCCTGCGCCATGGCGGTGACGACGCCGTGGAGCTGGAAGTGCAGGCTCAGGGCGGTCAGGTGGGCTTCATGGTGCGTGACCATGGCCCGGGCATCGCCGAGCAAGACCTGGCGCACCTGACCGAACGCTTCTGGCGCCACGGCCAGAGTGGCGGCTGCGGCCTGGGGCTGGCGATCGTCCAGGCCATCGTCCAGCGCTGCTCTGGCACCTTGCGCTTCGACAGCCAGGCCGATGGCCTGCGGGTCTGGCTACAGGTGCCGGCGCGCTCGACGAACTGACCAGGCGGCGCGCCGCAACAAATCCCACGCCAAGCGCTAAATCCGCGCCTCGCCAAAGCGTTTTCCAAGCGATAACAACCCGACACACATCCAGTTACAGGAAGCGTGGCGGGCACATTCGCTTGCTTGCGAGGGATTTTCCGATGTCGACCGCTTCCAGCCTTGCCCAGGCGCTGCCGGCTTCCGCGCCGCGTGTCCTGTACGAATTCGCGGACTCACCGCTGCTGCTGCGCCAGCAACAGCAGGAGTCCAACGCCCGCAGTTACCCACGGCGCATTCCCCTGGCGCTCAAGCGTGCCCGTGGCATCTATGTCGAGGACGTCGAGGGCCGCCAGTTCATCGACTGCCTGGCCGGTGCCGGGACCCTCGCCCTGGGGCACAACCATCCGGTGGTGATCGACGCGATCCAGCGCGTGCTGGCCGACGAACTGCCGCTGCACACCCTGGACCTGACCACGCCGGTCAAGGACCAGTTCGTCCAGGACCTGTTCGCCCTGCTGCCCGAGGCCCTGCGCCGAGAGGCGAAGATCCAGTTCTGCGGACCGACCGGCACCGACGCGGTGGAGGCCGCGCTGAAGCTGGTGCGTACCGCCACCGGGCGCAGCACCGTGTTGGCCTTCCAGGGCGGCTACCACGGCATGACCCAGGGGGCGCTGAGCCTGATGGGCAGCCTGGGACCGAAAAAGCCGCTGGGCGCGCTGCTGAGCAATGGCGTGCAGTTCCTGCCGTATCCGTATGACTATCGATGCCCGTTCGGTCTGGGCGGCGAGGCCGGGGTGCGCGCCAATCTGCACCTGCTGGAAAACCTGCTGAACGATCCAGAGGCGGGCGTGGCATTGCCTGCGGCGGTGATCGTCGAGGTGGTGCAGGGCGAGGGCGGGGTGATCCCGGCGGATGTCGAGTGGCTGCGTGGGCTACGCCGGATCACCGAGCAGGCTGGCGTGGCGCTGATCGTCGACGAGATCCAGAGCGGTTTCGCCCGTACCGGGCGGATGTTCGCCTTCGAGCACGCCGGTATCGTGCCGGATGTGGTCACCCTGTCCAAGGCCATCGGCGGCAGCTTGCCGATGGCGGTGACGGTGTACCGCGACTGGCTCGATACCTGGTCACCGGGTGCCCATGCCGGCACCTTCCGTGGCAACCAGATGGCCATGGCCACCGGTTCGGCGGTGATGAAATACCTGGTCGAGCACCGTCTGTGCGAGCACGCCGAGGCCATGGGCCAGCGCCTGCGCGGGCATCTGCAGCGCCTGCAGCAGGCGTATCCGCAGTTGGGCGATGTCCGTGGGCGTGGCTTGATGCTGGGGGTTGAACTGGTGGACCCGACCGGCCAGGCAGACGCTTTGGGGCATCCGCCGGCACACCGCAGCCTTGCGCCGAAGGTGCAGCGCGAATGCCTGCGTCGCGGCCTGATCCTCGAGTTGGGTGGTCGGCATGGCGCGGTGGTGCGCTTCCTGCCACCGCTGATCATCAGTGCCGAGCAGATCGACGAGGTCGCTGCGCGCTTTGCCGAGGCGGTGCAGGCGGCGCTCGCCGGCTGAGGCATCCGGGGCTGCGAGGCAGCCCATTCATTTCGCGAGGCCGCTGTTGCAGGGGAGGCTTTTTTCCTGTGGCAGCGGCCTCGTGTCGCAGCCGCATGGCTAAATTTCCCCTTCCAGCTTACGTCCTAGCAGGGATAGAGGCCGCGGCACGCGGAGACGGATTGAGGCGCAATGACAATTTCTCGACGAGGATTCATCGCCGGCCTGGCAGTGGCAGGCGCCACCGGCACGGCGGCGTATTACGCGCACAAGCAACTGACTCACGATCCTGAAGACGACATCGTCACCCCTGGCGAGGCCAGCGTGGAGCTGGCTGACTACAGTGGTCAGGTCCTGGCGGACAAGCTGCGTGGTGTCTGGGACATCCGCTTCGAGGGCGCCGACGGTGGCCTTGAGGGCTTGCCTGGGCAAGGTATCGAGATGTTCCTCGATATCGCCACCAAAGGCCGTGGCCTGCGTGGTTTCGTCGATACCGGCGAGCGCCTGCGCGGGGCAGGCGAGCCGGCCTATCGGGTGCTCGGCGACCTGGTCGGCGCCAGTACCGGCGAGGTGCGCTGGCGCTTGATGAGTCAGCACGGCGGGGTGGGCTACGAGTGCGTGGCCAGTCTCGACGAGGTATGGGGCGAGTTCGCCAACGCCGGCAGCGGCACCCTCAGCGTGCGCGTGCAGCGCCTGGACCGCCCGTTGACCCTGCCGCTGCAGGACAATCGCTTCGTTGCGGTCAAGCGTCTGTTCCCCGAAGCGCGTGAGCGACTGCCCTACACCCCACAGATGCAGGACTGGGTGATCGGTGCCGAGCACCGTCTGTTCCATCAGCTCTGGCATGCCACCCGCGACCAATGGCACAAACTGCCGGAGAACAAGCACAATGCCCTGCGCGGACTGGGCTGGCAGCCCGGCCCTCGGGATCACGAGCGCGATGCCCGTGGCCCGCGCAAGCACCGCAATGGTTCAGGCATCGACTTTCTGTTCATGCATCGGCACATGCTGATGCATGCACGTACCCTGCAGGACCTGCCTTCGTGGCAGCGCTTCCCGCTGCCGCAACCCAGTGTCGAGTTCGACCGTGTCGGCTTCGCCCGCTATCACGACAACCACGATGGCTACTGTGTGCCGCCGGGTTGGCAAGCGCCGGGCGACGAGGCCTACGGCCAGTGGGTCGGGGCGATCAAGGCCGGCGAGACCTACTGCAGCAACTTCCAGGTATGGGAGTCGCAGTACCAGGACCCGCTGTACCTGTCGAAACTGTCGCTGGGCGCCTTCGGCTCGGAGCTGGAGATGAACCTGCACGACTGGCTGCACATGTGCTGGGCATCGGTGCCACGCGACCCGAGCAATGGCGCGCCGGTGCCGTTCGCCCGTGATTCGGCTGACTTTGCCGGACGTTGGTACGGACGCGAGAACGATTTTCTCGGCGACCCGTTCTCATCCCATGTCAACCCGGTGTTCTGGGGCTTCCATGGCTGGATCGACGATCGCATCGACGACTGGTTCCGCGCCCACGAGCGCTACCACCCCGGCCAGGTGCGGCGCCTGGAGGTCAATGGCGTGCCGTGGTTCGCGGCGGGGCGCTGGGTCGAGGTGGGCGATCCGTGGCTGGGGCCGGATACCCATGGTTGCAGCACCCAGCCGGGGATGCGCCCAGGCAAGTCGGTGGAGATGGATGTGGAGACCATGAAGCTGGCCTTGCGCATCACCTTCGGCGAGGACGACAAGATCGACCCGTTGCTGCGCAAGGTGCCGCAACGGCCCTGGTATGCGCGTCACCTGTCGATGAAGAACATCGTCTGACTGTATCGACACCCGCCTCGTGGCGCTTGTGAGGCCGAGCGCCGCTCGCCGACCTGTGGGAGGTTGGGGAGTTTGAACAAGTCAGTTACTCCCACAGGCTCTCGCTAGGCCATCAGCCGTCCTCGTTGACCGCCGCGCTCAGGACGGCGCCTGCCATCCCCCGCCCAACGCCTTGTACAACGCCACGCTCCCTTGCAATCGCGCCAGGCGCAGTTGCGCCTGCTGATCCTGCGCGGCATAGAGCGTGCGCTGGGTCTCCAGCACGGTCAGCAAGGTCTCGGCCCCGGCCGCATAGCGCTGCTGGGCCAGGTCGAAAGCGATCCGCGCCTGCTCCACCTCCTGGTCCTGCCACTGGCGCTGGCGCTCGACGCCGTCGATGGCGTTCAGCGCCTTCTCCACATCGGCGAAACCGGCCAGGATGCTGGCGCGGTAGCTCTCCAGCAGTTCCTGCTGCTGGGCCGTGGCCAGGTCTCGCGCGGCACTGAGGCGGCCGTTGTTGAAGATCGGTGCGGTGAGCCCTGCGGTCAGGGTGTAGTAGGGGCTGTCGAACAGGTTGGCGAACGTGCGGGCGCCGCTGCCCAGGTCGGCGCCCAGCACCAGGCGCGGCAGCATGGCGGCCCGGGCCACCTGGACATTGGCGCTGGCCGCGGCCAGGCGCGCTTCGGCGGCGGCGATGTCCGGGCGGCGGCCAAGCAGCTCGCTGGGCACGCCGCTGCCGATTCCTGGCCACTGCAGGGCCGCGATGGTTTCGTTGCTGGCGGGCAGTGCCTGCACCGGGTCGCCCAGCAGCGTGGCCAGGGTGACGCGGTTGTCTTGTCGGCGCTGTTCGAGCAGCGGTAGCTGGCGCTCCTGCGCGGCGACCAGGCTGCGTTGCTGGGCCAGCTCCAGGCGGGTAGCGGAGCCTGCGCGCTCGCGTGCCTCTACCAGGCCCAGCACGTCGCGGGCGTTGTCCAGGTTGAGTCGAGCGATGCGCAGTTGTTCTTCCAGGGCCAGACCTTGCAGGTAGCTGTCGGCGACGGCGCTGACCAGGGTCAGCTCCACGGTCTGGCGATCGAAGCGGCTGGCGTCGAGGCTGCGCAGGGCGCTGTCGCGGGTCGCGCGCAGGCCGCCCCAGAAGTCGATTTCGTAGCTGGCGCTCAGGCGCGTGCCGAAGGAGGTGCTGGTGCGCTCGCTGCTGTTGGCGTCGAGTTGGTCGTTACCGTCACCGCGCAGCAGGCGCTGGCGACTGCCGTTCAGGCCCAGTTGCACCTCGGGCAGCAGCGGCGCGCCGGCGATCACCGCGCTGGCCTGGGCCTGGCGAACGCGCGCCGCGGCGGCGGCCAGGTCGTGGCTGTTGCCCCGTGCGCGTTCCACCAGGCGGTCCAGTTCGGCGCTCGAGAAGGCTTGCCACCAGCGGCTGTCAGGCGCAGGCCGCGCCAGGTCGGCAGGTCCCTGCCAGGCGGCTGGCGCATCGATGTTCGCCGGCGGTGGCGGCGGGGTGCTGCAGGCGGCCAGGCAGAGGCTCAGGGTCAACAGGCTGAAACGGCTGGGGATCGTCATGGGTCATTCGCTGGTAAGGGCCTTGACCGGGTCAAGGCGGGCGGCCTTGCGGGCCGGCATGAAACCGAACACCACGCCGGTGATCACGGCGCAGGCAAAGGCGCCGAGGATGGCTGGCAGGGCAAAGGCCACGGCGATGCCGCTCAGCAGCAGGCTGCCGCCGATGCACAGGGCCAGGACGATGCCGGTCACGCCACCGACCATCGACAGCATCACCGCCTCGGTGAGGAACTGGCGCAGGATGTCGCGCTGGCGCGCGCCGGTGGCCATGCGGATGCCGATTTCGCGGGTGCGCTCGCGCACGGTCATGAGCATGATGTTCATCACGCCGATACCGCCCACCAGCAGAGAGATGGCGGCGATCGCCCCGAGCATCAGCGACAGGCTGTTCTGGGTGCGGGCCTCGGCCTGGATCAGGGCGGCGTCGTTGGTCAGTTCGAAGTCGTGCTTGCCCTGGTGGCGCTGGCGCAACAGACGGTCGATGGCCAGCTCGGTCTCGTGTACGCGACTGGAGTCCTGGGCGGCGATGGCGATGTACTCGGGGTCGCGACTGCCGAACAGGCGCACGGCCGCGGCGGAGTAGGGCACGGCGATGCGCTCGTCGGCATCCTGCTGGCCTGAGCTGGCGCCTTTGGCCACCAGCACGCCAACCACCTGGAAGGGCACGTTACCGATCAGCAGGTACTGGCCGAGCGGGTTGCTGCCATCGCCGAACATCTTTTCCTTCACCTTGGCGCCGATCACCGCCACCGCGGTACCGTTGGCTTCGTCGGCTTCGCTGTAGAAGCTGCCTTCGACCACCGGCCAGTTGAATACCTCGGGGAACCAGGTGTTGTTGCCGCCCACGTAGAACTGCTGGCTGTTGTTGCCCTGGCGCACCATCAGCTTGTCGCCGATTACCGGCATGACATGCTTGACCTGGGGCAGTTGGGCGATGGCGTCGACATCGTCGAGGGTGACGATGCCACCCGGTTCCCGCTCGGTGGCCTGCTTGCCATTGAGATAGAGGATATTGGAGCCGAACGCGGCCATCTGTGCCATCACCTGGCGCTTGCTGCCTTCGCCCACGGCCAGCATCACCACCACCGAGGCCACGCCGATGACGATGCCGAGCAAGGTCAGGGCGGTGCGAAAGCGGTTGATCCACATGACTCGCCACGCCGCCTGCAGTGCCTCGAGCAGTTCGCCCTTCCAGGCACCCTTGAGCGTGGCGCCGCGGTCCAGGCGTTGGCGCAGGTCATCGGCCTGCAGCTGCTCGCTGACGGCGGGAGTGGGCTGGTCGGCGGCCGAGTCGCTGACCACCTGGCCATCGCGGACCTCGATGATCCGCTGCGCGCGGGCGGCAACTTCACGATCATGGGTGATCAGGATGATCACGTGGCCCTGACTCGCCAGTTCGTCGAGCAGGGTCATGACCTCGGCGCCGCTGTGGCTGTCGAGCGCACCGGTGGGTTCGTCGGCGAGAATGATGTGCCCGCCGTTCATCAAGGCCCGGGCAATCGATACGCGCTGCTGCTGGCCACCGGACAGCTGGTGCGGGCGGTTGCCGGTACGGCTGGCCAGGCCCAGGCGCTCGAGCAGGGCGAGGGCGCGGGCGTGACGCTCGGCGGGCGGCGTGCCGGCATAGATGGCCGGCATCTCGACGTTTTCCTGGGCCGAACCCGAGGGGATCAGGTGATAACCCTGGAACACGAAGCCGAAGGCTTCGCGGCGCAACCAGGCCAGCTCGTCGCTGTCCAGCTCGGCGACATCCCGGCCGGCGAAGTGGTAGCTGCCGGCGCTGGGGCGGTCGAGGCAGCCGAGGATGTTCATCAGGGTCGACTTGCCGGAGCCGGAGGCGCCGACGATGGCGACGAACTCGCCGGGGTGGATGCTCAGGCTGACGCCGCGCAGCACCTCGACCTGCGGCGAGTCGATGCCGCCATAGACCTTGCGGATATCGCGCAGCTCGATCAGGGGGGCGGTCATGTCAACCTCCGCTGGCGGCGGGTGCGCCGATGACCAGGCGCTCGCCCTCGCTCAAGCCGTCGACGACCTCGATCCGCAGCCGGTCGCTCAGGCCCGTGCGTACCTTGCGTGCCTCGATCCTGCCCTTGCCGTCGACCACCTGGGCCAGGCGCAGGCCGTCATTGGAAGCGTCGCCCAGGGCCGCCAGTGGCACGCTCAGGACCTGGCTGGCGTTGCCCGCGACGAAGAACACCTGGGTGGTCATCTCGGCCATCAGGGCGCCGTCGGGGTTGTCCACGTCCAGCAGCACGGTGTACTGCACTACCTTGCTGCCGGTGGTGCCGGCCGTGGCGCTGGCCGGGCTGCCACCGCCCTGGCTGGTCTGGTCCAGGGGCTTGGGCGGTATCGGCAGGATCTGCCGCACGGTGCTGGTCCAGCGCCGCTTGCCGCCGGACAGGGTGGTGAAATAGGCGCTCATGCCCGGCCTGACCTTGCCGATGTCGGCTTCGGAGACCTGGGCCCAGACGGTCATCGGCGACAGCTTGGCGATACGCAGGATCAGCGGCGTCTGCTGCTGGGCATTGAGGGTCTGG
Organism: Pseudomonas sp. microsymbiont 2; assembly: GCF_054788395.1. NCBI lineage: Bacteria > Pseudomonadati > Pseudomonadota > Gammaproteobacteria > Pseudomonadales > Pseudomonadaceae > Pseudomonas > Pseudomonas sp. microsymbiont 2. The sequence goes on along the minus strand of NZ_CM139112.1, from coordinate 3,992,498 downwards.
CCTTCGCGGGCGTCCACCGCTACCACGGTGCCGCTCATCGGCGCGTAGATGCGCGTGTAGCCCAGCTCCGCCTCGTCGCTGCGCAGGCTGGCCTGGGCCTGGCGGATCTGCGCCTGATACATGTCGATGCGCGCCTGGGTCACTTTCAACTGGGCTTCGGCGGCCTGCAGGTCTTCCTGGCGGGTGGCGCCGGCAGCGGCCAGGCCACGCTGGCGCTGTTGCTGTTGCTGGGCAAGCAGATACTGGGCGCGCTGCTCGGCGAGCTGGGCCTTGAGGTTTTCGATCGAGTAGCGCCCGGCGTCGAGCTTGGCCTGCTGTGTCGAAGGGTCGATCTCCACCAGCAACTGGCCCTGGCGCACTTCGTCGCCAGACTCCACATGCAGCTTGCGGATCTGTCCGGAGGCCTGCGCGCCGACGTCGACGTAGCGGCGCGGTTGCAGGGTCCCCAGGGCGGTGACGCTGCTCTCGATATCGGCGCGGATCACCGGCACGGTGCTCACGGGGGCGGCGCCGAATGGCATGGTCTGCCAGGCCACCAGGCTACCGAGGCCGAGCAGGCCAAGGGCGCCGAGCAGCACTCGGCGGCGGGTGTTGGGTGTGCGTGTCATGCGGACTTCCAGCCGAAGGTTGTGGCCGAGTGCGGCAGCGGGCTGCGAGCTCGGGGCTCCCAGTTAAACGAACGCGAAGCATGATGATTTAGCGCCGAGCGCAGGGCGTACTTCGTGTTGCTGAGAATAATTATAATTTGTAAGATCGCACGCTGACATCATCCAGATCCGCAACTGATGCATGCCTGACGGCATGCAGAAAGGCGCCAGGTGCCATCGTGGAACATTATTATCGCGAATTGGTGAGCTTCCTCAGCGCCCGCCTTGGCAACCGCCAGGCTGCCGAAGACGTCGCCCATGATGCCTACCTGCGGGTGCTGGAGCGCTGCGACCTCGGGCAGATCGAGCATCCGCGCGCCTTTCTGTATCGCACCGCGTTGAACCTGGTGATCGATCGCCACCGACGTCACCAGGTGCGTCAGACCGAGCCCCTGGAAGTGCTCGACCACGACGAGCGCTGGCACGGCCCGGCGCCCATGCACCACATGCAACTGGACCAGCGCCTGGCCCTGATGCAACAGGCCCTGAACGAACTGAGCGCGCCCTGTCGCGACAGCTTCCTGCTGCGCAAGCTCGACGGGCTGTCGCACCTGCAGATCGCCGAGCGCCTGGGGATCTCCCGCAGCCTGGTGGAGAAGCACATCGTCAACGCCATGAAGCACTGTCGTGTGCGCATGCGTCAGTGGGAGTCCTGAGCGGGCGGCGCAGCACGTGAAAATTCCGTGAAGGCGCGACTTGATTTCTCGATGTTTCACGACAACTATCAAAGAAGACCCCGCCCGGGCATTCCGTCCGGCGGTGCCTTCACTGGCGCAGTACGGTCAAGGAGCCACCCTTATCACCCTGCTGCCCAGGTCCGGACGATGCCCAACAAATCCATGCGCATCCTCATCGCCGACGAGCACCTCGACCAGCGCTTGCAGCTGGAGAGGATGCTCAACAGCCTGGGCTATTATCGAATCGCCCCGGTCGAGAGCTTCGACGACCTGCAGCGCCTGGTACACAGTGCCTTGCAACCCTTCGACCTGCTGGTGGGCAACATCGAAATGGCCAGCCACGCCGGTGTCGACCTGGCGCGCTTCTGTCGGGTCAGCCCGCAGATCCAGCACGCCTTGCTGTATCACTCGCCGCACCTGAAAGTGCCGACGGTGCCGCCCGGCGAGCGCCATGCCGTGAGCATCAGCCTGCCGCATGCGCCCGACAGCGAGGCGCTCGAATCATTCATGGCGATCATCGACATGCCGGTGCTGGTCGGGCAACTGCCATTGCCACCTGGCCTGGCCGGCAGCGCGAGCCCTGCCTGGCGGCGCAGTGGGCTCGCCCAGACCGTGTTCTGCCGCAACGCCTGACCCCTGTCGGGCGCAGGCTTTTGCTATCCTCTTGGCCTTTTGCCGAGTTGCGGAACCTGTCATGACTGCCATCGATATCGCCAGCCCACCCCGGTTCAGCCGTGGCGACCACCGGACCCTGGGCCTGGCGGCGCTGGGCGGCGCCCTGGAAATCTACGACTTCATCATTTTCGTGTTCTTCGCGCTGACCCTCAGCCAGTTGTTCTTCCCGCCCGAGATGCCGGAGTGGCTGCGTCTGCTGCAGAGTTTCGGGATCTTCGTCACGGGATACCTGGCCCGGCCGCTGGGCGGCATCCTGATGGCGCATTTCGCCGATCATCTGGGGCGCAAGCGGGTGTTCAGCCTGAGCATCCTGATGATGGCCCTGCCATGCCTGCTGATCGGCGTGATGCCGACGTACGCCGACATTGGCTATGCCGCACCGTTGATCCTGTTGGCCCTGCGCATCCTGCAGGGGGCGGCGGTGGGTGGCGAAGTGCCCAGTGCCTGGACCTTCGTCGCCGAGCATGCGCCGCCTGGGCGGCGGGGCTATGCGCTAGGATTCCTGCAGGCGGGGCTGACTTTCGGCTATCTGCTTGGCGCCTTGACCGCCACCTTGCTGGCGCAGGTCTACACCCCTCAGGAAATTCTCGATCATGCCTGGCGCTATCCCTTCCTGCTGGGCGGAGTGTTCGGTGTGATCGGTGTCTGGCTGCGCCGTTGGCTCAGTGAAACTCCGGTGTTCCTGGCCCTGCGCGAGCGCCAGGAGCGTCCGGTGAAGTTTCCGTTGCGCAGTGTGCTGGGCGAGCATCGCCAGGCGTTGCTACCGGCTGCGTTGCTGACCTGCGTGCTGACCTCCGCCGTGGTGGTGCTGGTGGTGATCACGCCGACCGTGATGCAGCAGCGTTTCGGCATGACGGCAGGGCATACCTTCGCCCTGAGCAGCGTGGGCATCGTCTTTCTCAACATCGGCTGTGTGCTGGCCGGGCTGCTGGTGGATCGCATCGGCGCCTGGCGTGCGCTGATGCTCTACAGCCTGCTGCTGCCGCTGGGCATCGGTGCGCTCTACGCCAGCCTGGTAGGGCAGTGGGGCGCGACCTGGGCGGCCTATGCGCTGGCGGGGCTGTCCTGTGGCGTGGTGGGGGTGGTGCCATCGGTGATGGTTGGGCTGTTCCCGGCGCAGATCCGCGTGTCGGGTATCTCGTTCACCTACAACGTGGCCTACGCCCTGTGGGCCAGCACCACGCCGCTGGTGCTGATCGCGCTGATGCCCTGGAGTCCGTGGGTATGTGTCGGCTTTTGTCTGATCATGGGGGCCGTGGGGCTGCTGACGGCCTTTTACTTTGGGCGCCGTGAGCCCTTGGCGTTTGCCGCGGAGCCGATGCCGATCATGTGTGGTGACAAATGAGGTGGTAGCGGCTGGCGGGTGGTGAGGCAGACTTTCGGGTGGCGGCTATTGGAATAACCTATTAGCCAAATTTAACCTTAAAGGTTAATTTCTCATGGAAAAGAGAACGCCACACTGCCCTTTTGGAGCGGGTACATGTTCTGTTGCGTCAGGGGAAGGCAAGATCGACGCGAGCCGCAACTCAAGGCGCTCATGCGCTTGGCCTGCAACCTCGGCAGATTTTTGATGTTGTTCGCGCGCTTTCGCCCTCTGATTTTTATAAAAGCATGACCACCTATCATGATCACAGGCTTTGGCAGGATGTTTATCACGTTCATGCTCAGCCCGGCTGGATCTACGTGAAACTGACGGTGGTGGACGACGTACTGGTCGTGTCCTTCAAGGAGCTCTGAAATGAAATGTCCAATGTGTGGAGGCGCAGAGCTGGTTGCCCAGGCTCAGGACATGCCCTATCGCTATAAAGGCCAGGATACGATGATCCCCGATGTGTTCGGGGACTACTGCCCGGTCTGTGGCGAAGCGGTGCTGACCATTGCAGAGTCGGAGCGCATAAGCGATCTGATGCGGGCTTTCGACCGGCAAATCAATGCCGCCGCCGTCGATCCAGCCTTTATTGTCGCCGTACGCCGTAAGTTTGACCTCGACCAGCGTGAGGCAGGTGAAATCTTCGGCGGTGGCGTTAACGCCTTCTCCCGCTACGAAAACGGCAAGACCCAGCCACCGGTTGCGCTGATCAAGCTGTTCAAGCTGCTCGATCGTCACCCAGAGCTGTTCGAAGAAGTGCGCAGCGCCTGACACGAAAAAGCCCCCGGGTCGTGTGACCAGGGGGCTTGTTGTTGCCGCGAGGGCAGGGCTTACATGTTCGGGTAGTTCGGCCCGCCAGCGCCCTCAGGGGTGACCCAGGTGATGTTCTGGGCCGGATCCTTGATGTCGCAGGTCTTGCAGTGCACGCAGTTCTGCGCGTTGATCTGGAAGCGCTTGTTGCCGTCTTCCTGGGTGACCACTTCGTACACACCGGCCGGGCAGTAGCGCTGGGCTGGCTCGTCGTACAGCGGCAGGTTGCTGGCGATCGGGATGTTCGGGTCGGTCAGCTTCAGGTGGCAGGGTTGTTCCTCTTCATGGTTGGTGCTGGAGAGGAATACCGAGCTGAGCTTGTCGAAGCTGAGCTTGCCGTCTGGTTTCGGGTAGTCGATCTTCTGCGAGTCGGCGGCCAGCTTGAGGCAGGCGTAGTCCGGCTTGGTGTCGTGCAGGGTGAACGGCAGCTTGCCGCCGAACCAGTTCTGGTCGACATAGTTGAACGCGCCACCGAGCAGCGGGCCGAACTTGTGCAGGGCCGGGCCAAAGTTGCGGCTGGCGAACAGTTCCTCGTACAGCCAGCTGGCCTTGAAGGCGCTGACGTAGCCGTTCAACTGGTCACCGCCCTCACTGCCGGCGATCAGTGCATCGGCCACCGCATCGGCGGCGAGCATGCCCGATTTCATCGCGGTGTGGCTGCCCTTGATCTTGGAGAAGTTCAGGGTGCCCAGGTCGCAGCCGATCAGCGCGCCGCCATTGAAGACCATCTTCGGCAGCGAGTTCAGGCCGCCTTTGCAGATGGCGCGGGCGCCGTAGCTGATGCGTTTGCCGCCTTCGAGGTACTGGCTCATCACCGGGTGGTGCTTGAGGCGCTGGAACTCGTCGAACGGCGACAGGTACGGGTTGGAGTAGGACAGGTCGACGATCAGGCCGACCACTACCTGGTTGTTTTCCAGGTGATAGAGGAAGGAGCCGCCGGTGTTCTCGGCGCTCATCACGTCCAGCGGCCAGCCGGCGGTGTGCACCACCAGGCCCTGCTCGTGCTTGGCCGGGTCGATTTCCCATATTTCCTTGAGACCGATGCCGTAGTGCTGGACGTCGGATTCGTTGTCCAAGTCGAAGCGCTTGATCAGCTGCTTGCCGATGTGGCCACGGCAGCCTTCGGCGAACAGGGTGTACTTGGCGCGCAGCTCCATGCCCGGGGTGTAAAGGCCGTCCTTCGGATGGCCTTCGCGGTCGACGCCCAGATCGCCGGTGACGATGCCACGGACCACGCCGTTTTCATCGAACAGTGCCTCTTGCGCGGCGAAGCCTGGGTAGATCTCCACGCCCAGGTTCTCGGCCTGCTGGGCCAGCCAGCGGCACAGGTTGCCCAGGGAGATGATGTAGTTGCCGTGGTTGTGCATGGTCTTGGGCACGAACAGGTCGGGGACCTTGGTCGAGCTGTCGGCACTTTTCAGGACATAGATGTCGTCGCGTTTGACCTCGGTGTTCAGCGGCGCGCCGAGCTCTTTCCAATCGGGGAACAGTTCGTTCAGGGCGCGGGGTTCGAACACCGCGCCGGAGAGGATGTGGGCGCCGACTTCGGAGCCTTTCTCGACCACGCAGACGCTGATCTCGCTACCGGCTTCGGCGGCCTTCTGCTTCAGGCGGCAGGCGGCGGACAGGCCCGCCGGGCCGGCGCCGACGATGACCACGTCGAATTCCATGTATTCGCGTTCCACTGGTTCTCTCCTACTCAAGGCTCATCGCTGTTGCTTGTCTTTTATGGGTGCTTCACGGTCATGCACGGCGCGCGGTGGCTGTAGCTGCGTGGATGACGGACTACACCGTCTTGTCTTGGCCGCGCATTATATCTACACCACTTGGCGGGTCCAATACAAACGTTTGTTTGAATTTGCCGGAGGCCCGTAGAATCACAGGTAGGCGGCTGGAGGCTGGCCAATTTGCCGTATTGACCGGATTGGGTGTTACGGTCAAGATACGAGCGCTTTCGCGTTCGCCGTAGGCTGACCGTCGGGCGCAGGTGCACCCCTAAAGACCAGGCGTGGAGCAGGGTTTACGGGCCGAATCAGGTTTTGTAGTGGAGTCTACACGCCACGACAGAAAATGACCCGTGGGTTTTACCCGCGGTAGTCGAAACAGGACTGTTCGGTCAATTGAAGTTCGCCCGCTCCAGAACGTTTTTAGAGGTGCCCTTGTACCCACGCGCATTCGCCGGGCAGTCCCCAGGCGATCTTCTTTTCACCGGAGAGTAACGAGGAATCCATGAAGGTTCTTGTAGCTGTCAAACGAGTGGTCGACTACAACGTCAAGGTTCGCGTCAAGGCGGACAACTCCGGCGTCGACCTTGCAAACGTCAAGATGTCCATGAACCCCTTCTGCGAAATCGCCGTGGAAGAAGCCGTCCGCCTGAAAGAGAAGGGCGTGGCGAGCGAAATCGTCGTCGTCTCGATCGGCCCGACCGCTGCCCAGGAACAACTGCGCACCGCCCTGGCCCTGGGCGCCGACCGCGCCATCCTGGTGGAAGCCGCTGACGAGCTGAACTCCCTGGCCGTGGCCAAGGCGCTGAAGGCTGTTGTCGACAAGGAGCAGCCACAGCTGGTCATCCTCGGCAAGCAAGCCATCGACAGCGACAACAACCAGACCGGCCAGATGCTGGCCGCGCTGACCGGCTACGCCCAGGGCACCTTCGCCTCCAAGGTCGAGGTCGCCGGCGACAAGGTCAACGTCACCCGTGAAATCGATGGCGGCCTGCAGACCGTCGCGCTGCACCTGCCTGCCATCGTCACCACCGACCTGCGCCTGAACGAGCCACGCTACGCGTCGCTGCCGAACATCATGAAGGCCAAGAAGAAGCCGCTGGAGACCGTCACTCCGGACGCGCTGGGCGTATCTCTCGCCTCCACCAACAAGACCCTCAAGGTCGAAGCGCCTGCCGCCCGCAGCGCGGGTATCAAGGTCAAGTCGGTGGCCGAACTGGTCGAGAAGCTGAAGAACGAAGCGAAGGTAATCTAAATGACTATCCTGGTTGTCGCTGAACACGAGAACGGTGCCGTAGCCCCGGCCACCCTGAACACTGTCGCTGCCGCCGCCAAAATCGGTGGTGATATCCACGTGCTGGTCGCAGGCCAGAACGTCGGTGGCGTCGCCGAGTCCGCCGCCAAGATCGCTGGCGTGGCCAAGGTGCTGGTCGCCGATAACGCCGCCTACGCCCACGCCCTGCCGGAGAACGTCGCGCCGCTGGTGGTCGAGCTGGCCAAGGGTTACAGCCACGTGCTGGCCCCGGCCACCACCAATGGCAAGAACATCTTGCCGCGCGTCGCCGCGCTGCTGGACGTCGACCAGATCTCCGAGATCATCGCGGTCGAATCCGCCGACACCTTCAAGCGTCCGATCTACGCCGGCAACGCCATTGCCACCGTGCAATCGAGCGCCGCGGTCAAGGTCATCACCGTGCGTACCACCGGTTTCGACGCCGTGGCCGCCGAAGGTGGCTCGGCCGCCGTCGAGGCCGTCGCGGCTGCCCACGATGCCGGCAAGTCGGCCTTCGTCAATGAAGAGCTGGCCAAGTCGGACCGCCCTGAGCTGACCGCCGCCAAGATCGTCGTCTCCGGCGGCCGTGGCATGGGTAACGGTGACAACTTCAAGCACCTGTACGCCCTGGCCGACAAGCTCGGCGCCGCCGTCGGTGCCTCGCGCGCCGCCGTCGACGCAGGCTTCGTGCCGAACGACATGCAGGTCGGCCAGACCGGCAAGATCGTCGCGCCGCAGCTGTACATCGCCGTCGGTATCTCCGGCGCGATCCAGCACCTGGCCGGCATGAAAGACTCCAAGGTGATCGTCGCGATCAACAAGGACGAAGAAGCGCCGATCTTCCAGGTGGCCGATTACGGCCTGGTCGCCGACTTGTTCGAAGCGGTTCCGGAGCTGGAAAAGCTGGTCTGATCCGCCTGCTTCACTTATAAAGAACCCGGCCCGCCTTTGGCGGTCCGGGTTTTTTCATGAGTTTTTTCAGGGGTGGGGGAAGGGTGGCATGGTGTGTCGCAAAGGGATGAGGGGGCTGGCCTGGATGCTGGCATTGCTGTCGACGCAGGCGCTGGCGGCAGGCAAGTGCGAGCGCTTGGTGGCTACTGGCAGCCCGGATGCGCCGCCGTATTCCTGGCAGGATCCGCAGGACCCGAAACACCTGATAGGCGCCAATGTCGACTTGCTGCGCCAGGTGGCTGGCGAGTTGGGGTTGAGGGTCGAAGTACTGCATGCCGGCAAGCGCGAGCAGGCGCTGGAGGAGGTGCGTAGCGGGCGCATGGACCTATTGCTGGATACGCCGATGCAGGTGGATCAGCTCACCCGCCTGGACTACATCCACCCCGCCCTGCAGTTGAATGAATATCTGGTCTGGACCCGCCATGACGCCACCTTGGTGTTCGATGGTCCGGCCGATCTTGCCCGCTACCGTGGCGCATTATCGGAGAAGGCGCGCCTGACCCCGGCCTTCGACGCCTTCGCCAAGGCCCAGCTCAAGCCTGAGCCGGCGCAGAACCTGACGCAGGCCTTCCAGAAGCTGGTGCTCGGCCAGGTCGACTATGTGCTGGCCGGGCGCTACTCGGGCATGGCCATGGCCCAGAGCCTGGGCGTGGGCAGCGACCTCATCGCCCGGGGCTTGCCGGTGGACCGTCCGGGGCTGTACCTGGCGGTCTCGCACAACTCGGCCTGCAACGACAGCTGGTTGCGCGGACAACTGGCAAAAAAACTGACAGAATTGCCGATCTCCGGGGCGAGCGAAGCTGTGCTGCAGCGCAATGTCGAGCGTTGGAAGGCGCAGATGCAGGCGTCGCAGGGTGCCCCCAAACAGTAGGAAGCGTGAGTGAGAATTCAACCCTTGATGCTCGCCCTGGCCGTGCTTGGCCTGGCCGGCTGTGCCAACGACCCGGCACCTAATGAACAGCTGCGTCTTTCCGAGCAGGCGCTGGAGCAGGCCAAGGCGGTCGGCGCCAGTGACCAGGTGCCGGAGTTCAAGCTGGCCGAAGAAAAGCTGGCGCGGGCCAAGAGCAACATGCTCAGCGAGAGCTACCGCGACGCGCGCATGCGCGCCGAGCAAGCCGAACTGGATGCGCGCCTGGCCGAGGCGCGGGTATTGAACCAGAAAAGCGAGGAACAGCTGCAGGTGATGCAGTCGCGGGTCAAGCGTCTGCGTAAGCAGTTGGAGGTGCAGCCATGAGCCGTCTCAAGCCAATGGCCGTTCTGGCGTTGTTGGCGCTGGCCGGGCTGCAGGGCTGCGCCAGCCAGCGCAGCGAGTCGGCGTTGGATGAGGCCAGCGCTGCGTTCCAGAAGGTCAAGGACGACGCCGATGTGCTGCGCAGCGCGCCGCGCGACGTCATTCGTGCCGGTGAGTCGCTGGGGCGGGCCGAGCGGCTCTCGGGCTATGTCGGCACGGGCAGTGATGTGCGTCATTACGCCTACCTCAGCGAGCGCTACAGCGAGATCGCCAGTGAGCACGCCAAGCTGGCATTGAACCAGGAGCGCCTGACCAAGCTTGACCTGGAGCGTCAGCGCCTGCAGTTGGCCTTGCGCGAGGCCAAGCTGGCCAGCGTGCAGCAGCAGGGCAAGTTCGTCGAGGCGCAGATCGTGGCGCTGGCGTCGGAGCAGGCAGACCGTGGGTTGGTGATGACCCTGGGCGATGTGCTGTTCGACACTGGCCAGGCGGATCTGAAAAACTCGGCCAGTCGTACGGTGCTCAAGCTGGTGCAGTTCCTTCAGCTCAATCCGCGTCGGGTGGTGCGGATCGAGGGTTACACCGACAGTACCGGCGCGCCGGATGACAACTTGAAGTTGTCGCGCGATCGGGCGCAGGCCGTGGCGGATATGCTGGTCGATCTGGGGGTGAACGAGAAACGTATTCAGGTTGAGGGGTACGGTGATCAGTATCCGGTGGAAGCCAATGCCTCGGAGCGGGGTAGGGCGCAGAACCGCCGGGTCGAGATTGTCTTTTCCGATGACAAGGGCAAACTTGCGCCGGCGCGCTGAGCCCTGTTCCTTCATTCGCGGGTAAACCCGCTCCCACAGGCGTTGCATGCAATCTGTGGGAGCGGGTTTGCCCGCGAAAGTGTTTGTGTGGTCAATAAAAATAGTTCTGAAAGTTTTCTGGCCTAAGGCTGCAGTTTTGTTTTTTGTTTTTTGTTTTTTGTTTTTTGTTTTGCTCTTGCTTCTAAGTGCGCGATAGTTCAGGCGCCGCCAATTGCGACTTCAGGAGGCCGAGCGGAGTTCTTGCGGAGGGAGGTGACGGGCATGGATGCCCGTCAAGCGCTGCGCCCCAGGATGGGGCGTTCAGCGCGGTCCTCCCGGGAGCAAGAACGGAGCGAGGGAACCCCGGAGCGAAGCGTAGGGGCCGGATGATGGAGCGCAGCGTTTTTTGGTTACTTTTTGTCGCGTTTGACAAAAAGTGACCCGCCGTAAGGGCGGAAAGGTGACTATGCGTCGGCATCGCAAATGAATGCGAATATAACTTCCAAAACAAACTATTTAGAAGTCAAAGTCAAAGTCAAAGGCGATCGGCATCGGTTTTTATAGTTGTAAGCGCATTCATTTGCGATGTTGACGCATAGTCACCTTTCCGCCCTTACGGCGGGTCACTTTTTGTCAAACGCGACAAAAAGTAACCAAAAAACGCTGCGCTCCATTCATCCGGCCCTCCGCTTCGCTCCGGGTTCCCTCTCTCCGGCCTTGCTCCCGGGAGGACCGCGCTGCAGGGCCCATCCTGGGCCCCAGCGCTTGACGGGCATCCATGCCCGTCACCTCCCTCCGCAAGGCCTACGTTCGGCCTCCTGAAGTCGCGAAGTTGCGAGCGGCGCCTGGGCTAGCGCAGCTGTCGCTAGCGGCTGTGGGGGTAGACTTCTGATCGCCAAAGCCAAAGCCAAAGCCAAAGCCAAAGCCAAAGCCAAAGCCAAAGCCAAAGCCAAAGCCAAAGCCAAAGCCAAAGCCAAAGCCAAAGCCAGCTACGTTCTGGAGGAGATCTGGCGGTTGGATGTGTACGTTCGTCACCGCGTCGGCACGGTTGCCGATCTTTCCTCTGTCACGCAACTGTATTGTTGACTATTCTGCGATCTGTCCCAGTACACTTCGGAACTGTTACGGTATTCTGGCTCCTCTGTGAGTCGCACAAGAACAACGATCCCGTCCGCGCTTCGAGAACACGCCATGACCAACCTGCTGCTGTACCAGCGCATCGCCCAGCAACTGGCCGACGATATCCGGCGTGGTGTGTACCAGCCTGGCGAACGTGTGCCATCGGTGCGCAAGATGAGCGCCCAGCTCAATGTCAGCCACGCAACCGTGCTGCAGGCATATGCCAATCTCGAGGACCAGGGCCTGATCCGCGCCCGACCGCAGTCCGGCTACTATGTCCACCAGACCCCCGCGCTGACGGCGCAGACCCCAGACATCGCCCGGGTCGAGCGCCCAGGGCTGGTCACCCGGGCCAGCATTATCCAGCAGGTGCTCGTCGAGGCGCGACGCGACGGCGTTTTCCCGTTCGGCGCGGCGGTGCCGCACGTGGACTACCTGCCGGTGCGGGCCTTGCATCAGCAGTTGGCCAAGGTTACCCGCTTCCACAGCCCGCGAGCCTTCAGCTACATGTTCAGCCCCGGTTTCGAGCCCTTGCGCCGGCAGATCGCCATTCGCATGCGCGATGCCGGTGTGCTGGTAGATCCCCGTGAAGTGGTGGTGACCCACGGTTGCGTCGACGCCCTGCAGATGTCGCTGCGAGTACTGACCCGCCCAGGCGACCTGATCGCTGCGGAATCGCCGACTTACTATGGCTTGTTGCAGTTGGCCGACCTGCTCGGACTCAAGGTCATCGAGATCCCCAGTGATCCGTCCACCGGCATCAGTCTGGAAGCCTTGCAGTTGGCGGCCAATCAATGGTCGATCAAGGCTCTGGTGCTGACCACGCGCCTGAGCAATCCGCTGGGCGGCACCATGCCGGAGGAACGGCAGAAACAATTGCTGCGCCTGGCATCGGACTTCGACATCCAGGTCGTCGAAGACGACATCTATGGCGAACTGATGTTCGAGCAGGGGCGAACCAAAGCGCTCAAGGCATTCGATCGCCTGGACCGTGTCATCTACTGCTCGAGCTTCTCCAAGACATTGTCACCGGGTGTGCGGGTCGGCTGGATGATCGCCGGTCGCTACCAGGACGAGATTCAGCGCCTGCAGACGTTCACCACGCATTCGGCCTGCAGCGTGACGCAGATGGCGGTGGCGGCCTATCTGGAGAACGGTGGCTATGACCGTCATTTGCGCTATATCCGCCAGGAGTACCGCAAGAACCTCAGTGCCTACCAGCTGGCGGTGCAGCAACACTTCCCGGAAGGTACCCAGATGACCCGGCCTACCGGAGGTTTCATTCTCTGGGTCAGCTTGCCGGGGCGGGTGAATACTCAGGAATTGCACGTGCGTGCGCTGGAGCAGGGCATCAGCATCGCCCCCGGCCTGATCTTCAGCAATACCGAGCAGTTCAACCACTGCATTCGCCTCAATTGCGGCATTCCGTGGAACAAGGAGGCGGAGCGGGCGGTGATGACCCTGGGGCTGTTGGCCCAGCAACTATGCCGGGAATCGAGTGGCTCGCTTTTGTAGGCTTGTCAGATTGACGGGGAACAGGGAGCATACGCGCTTTGAAGCCTGTGCTCCCTGGTGTCCATGAACCTGTTTCGTCCTCTTGCCATCGTCCTGTGTCTCGCATTGCCCTGGCTGCCCGTCGGTGTGGGGCAGGCTGCCGAGCCAGTGAGCAAGACGCAGGGCGCGCAAAAATCGACCACCAAGGCCGCTGCCAAGCCTCAGTCCAAGCCGGCTGCCAAACCCAAACCGAAAGCCAAGCCCAGGCCTGTCAGCAAGGCAATCGCCAAACCCCTGCACAAACCGAAGATCGACTTGAGTCTGCCAAGCGAGCTGGTCAAGAACCTCGAGCCTGATCTCGGTGATGGTCCGGTGATTCGCAAACCTTTGCTGCCTTCCATGTTCCCCACCAAGCCCGAGTCCGATAGCAGTCCGTTCCAGCTCAATGGCCGGCTGATCAGCAATGAAATGCAGCTGCAGTTGCGCAATGACAGCCGGCATGACGTGGAAGGCGCGGCCATCGATTTTGAATTTCGAAACTGACTGCTGGGTCACGGGCGGTTTCATCCGCCTGTCAATTTCAAACGAATGTTTGAGCGGTTAGTATCCAGGGACGTTCGTCCCGTTTTGCTCCTGGGAGTCCTGTTGTCATGAAATGCCGCGAGGGCTGCGGTGCCTGCTGCATCGCCCCGTCCATCAGTTCGCCGATTCCGGGCATGCCGCAGGGCAAGCCGGCCGGCGAACGCTGCCTGCACTTGAATGTCGAAAACCTTTGTGCGCTGTTCGGCAAGCCCGAGCGGCCGCAGGTGTGTGGCGGCTTCAAGGCGGAAGCGGACATCTGTGGCAGCGATCGTGACGAGGCCATCCGGATCATTGGGTGGCTGGAGCGGATGACGGCGGCGTGACAGGTTGGATCTTCGACAACAAGGAACAAGAGATGAGATCGATCAAGGGTATTGCACTGCTGTGCGGCATGGGCGTCCTGCTGGCGCCGACGGCCTGGGCCGAGAACTGGCAGGTGGCCAAGGACGAGGAGGGCATCAAGGTCTCCCTCAGCGAAGTGGCGGGTTCGAAGTACAAGGCCTATCGCGGCGTGACCGTGATCAAGGCGCCACTGGCCAAGGTCAAGGCGCTGCAGGAAGACGTGGCGGGGGCCTGCGCCTGGATTCACGAGTGCAAGTCGCAGAAGCTGCTCAAGAGCGAGGGTGACCAGAGCTGGACCTACACCCAGTTCAATACGCCCTGGCCGGTGACGCCGCGGGATTCGATCTTGCATGTGACCACGGTCCAGGAGGCCGATGGCAGCCTGACCCGCAAGCTCCAGGAAGAGCCGAAGTATCTGCCGGAGGAAAAGGGCTTCGTGCGTGTCGCCCAGGTGGAAGGCTTCTGGAAGCTGGTGCCCAAAGGTGACAGCACCGAGGTGACCTACCAGGTGCACACCGAGCCGGGTGGCAGCGTGCCGTCGTGGCTGGCCAACAAGTTCGTGGTCGATGCGCCGTTCAATACCCTCAAGGGGCTGAAGGAACGCGCCGAGAAGAACTGAAGGCTGGCGCGCTCCCTGTGTAGGAGCGGCCTTGTGTCGCGAAAGGGCTGCGCAAGGCCGCTCCTACAGAGAAGCAGATCGTGTGCCGGAACAATAAAAAAGGCTGCCCGAGGGCAGCCTTTTTTACGTTCAGCCGAGAGGCTTACTTGCGGTTCTTCAGCTCGACGATGTCACGCTGCTCGTAACCGGTGTACAGCTGGCGCGGGCGGCCGATCTTGTACGGGCCGGAGAGCATCTCTTTCCAGTGCGAGATCCAGCCCACGGTACGTGCCAGGGCGAAGATCACGGTGAACATGCTGGTCGGAATGCCGATGGCCTTCAGGATGATGCCCGAGTAGAAGTCGACGTTCGGGTACAGCGAGCGCTCGATGAAGTACGGATCGGTCAGGGCGATCTCTTCCAGGCGCATGGCCAGTTCCAGCTGCGGATCGTTCTTGATGCCCAGCTCGCCCAGGACTTCGTCGCAGGTCTGCTTCATCACGGTGGCGCGCGGGTCGCGGTTCTTGTATACGCGGTGACCGAAGCCCATGAGCTTGAACGGATCGTTCTTGTCCTTGGCCTTGGCGATGAACTTGTCGATGTTCGAGACATCGCCGATTTCATCGAGCATGGTCAGCACGGCTTCGTTCGCGCCGCCGTGGGCAGGGCCCCACAGGGCGGCGATGCCGGCGGCGATGCAGGCGAACGGGTTGGCGCCCGAGGAACCCGCCAGGCGCACGGTGGAGGTGGAGGCGTTCTGCTCGTGATCGGCGTGGAGGATGAAGATCCGGTCCATCGCCTTGGCCAGCACCGGGCTGATCGGTTTGATCTCGCACGGGGTGTTGAACATCATGTGCAGGAAGTTTTCCGCGTACGACAGGTCGTTGCGCGGGTACATCATGGGCTGGCCCATGGAGTACTTGTAGACCATTGCCGCCAGGGTCGGCATCTTGGCGACCAGGCGAACCGCGGAGATCTCGCGGTGCTGCGGGTTATTGATGTCCAGCGAGTCGTGATAGAACGCCGACAGGGCGCCGACCACGCCGCACATCACCGCCATCGGGTGAGCGTCGCGGCGGAAGCCGTTGAAGAACGACTTCAGCTGCTCGTGAACCATGGTGTGGTTCTTCACGGTGCTGACGAACTGAGCCTTCTGCTCGGCGTTCGGCAGTTCGCCGTTGAGCAGCAGGTAGCAGGTTTCGAGGTAGTCCGATTTTTCGGCGAGTTGCTCGATCGGGTAGCCGCGGTGCAGCAGGACGCCCTTGTCGCCGTCGATATAGGTGATCTTCGACTCGCACGAGGCGGTCGCCATGAAACCAGGGTCGAAGGTGAAGTGGCCTGATGCCCCCAACCCGCGGACGTCGATAACATCGGGACCAACGGTGCCGGTTAAAATGGGCAGCTCGACGGGGGCAGCGCCCTCGATGATCAACTGCGCTTTTTTGTCAGCCATGTGGCCTCCTATTAATGCTTGAAATCATCAGACAGACCCCCCACGCAGGGCCCGCACCACTATAGAGGGATAAATTCGAATGTCAATTTGCCTAAAGGCTGGTTGAAACGCCCTCTGGGGCATGGTTTTTCACGAAATTCTCGCCCGTTTACGCCTTTTGTTCGCTAAAGGCAATGCGCTATTTGGGCTAGCCCCTCACGTTGTCATAAGCAGCCTAACTGTCTATACTCGGCAGCCGACTCCCAGGGGCTTTCAAGGCCCGTCCTGCTGGGTGTCGTCGCTCTCCTGGGTGGTGGGTACCTGACCAGTACACTTACCAACAACTTTGCCCTGTTAGCTAGGGGCTCTTCAGTGTGAAAAAAGCCGTGAAAAGCCAACGACCTGTAAACCTAGACCTAAGGACCATCAAACTCCCGATCACCGCGTACACGTCCATTCTTCACCGTATCTCCGGCGTCATCCTGTTCCTCGGCCTTGCCATCATGCTGTACGCATTGAGCAAGTCGCTGGGCGGCGAGGAAGGCTTTGCCGAGGTGAAGGCGTGTCTGACCAGTCCGCTGGCCAAACTGGTGACCTGGGGCCTGCTGTCCGGCCTGCTGTATCACCTCGTGGCAGGTGTGCGCCACCTGATCATGGACATGGGCATCGGTGAGACGCTGGAAGGCGGCAAGCTGGGCTCGAAAATCGTGATCGTCATCTCCGTGGTGCTGATCGTTCTGGCAGGAGTTTGGGTATGGTAACTAACGTCACGAACCTGTCGCGTTCGGGCCTCTACGACTGGATGGCGCAGCGCGTCTCGGCGGTCGTTCTCGCGGCTTACTTCATCTTCCTGATCGGCTACCTCGCTGCCCACCCGGGTATCGACTACGCCCAGTGGCACGCTCTGTTCTCCAACAACGCGATGCGCATCTTCAGTCTGCTGGCCCTCGTTGCCCTGGGCGCTCACGCCTGGGTCGGCATGTGGACCATTGCCACCGACTACCTGACGCCGATGTCCTTCGGCAAGTCGGCGACTGCGATTCGTTTCCTGTTCCAGGCGGTATGCGGTGTAGCGATGTTCGCTTACTTCGTCTGGGGTGTGCAGATTCTCTGGGGTATCTGATTCATGGCTAACATTCCAACGATTTCCTTCGACGCCATCATCATCGGTGGCGGCGGCGCTGGCATGCGCGCAGCGCTGCAACTGGCTCAAGGCGGCCACAAGACCGCCGTAGTCACCAAGGTGTTCCCGACCCGTTCGCACACCGTTTCCGCCCAGGGCGGCATTACCTGCGCCATCGCTTCGGCCGACCCGAACGACGACTGGCGCTGGCACATGTACGACACCGTCAAGGGTTCCGACTACATCGGTGACCAGGACGCGATCGAATACATGTGTCAGGAAGGCCCGGCCGCGGTCTTCGAACTGGACCACATGGGCCTGCCGTTCTCGCGTACCGAGACCGGTCGCATCTACCAGCGCCCGTTCGGTGGCCAGTCCAAGGACTTCGGTAAAGGTGGCCAGGCCGCCCGTACCTGCGCCGCTTCCGACCGTACCGGTCACGCGCTGCTGCACACTCTGTACCAGGGCAACCTGAAAGCAGGCACCACCTTCCTCAACGAGTACTACGCCGTCGACCTGGTGAAGAACCAGGACGGCGCTTTCGTCGGTGTGATCGCGATCTGCATCGAAACCGGCGAAACCATGTACATCAAGTCCAAGGCCACCGTTCTGGCCACTGGCGGTGCCGGTCGTATCTACGCCTCCACCACCAACGCCCTGATCAACACCGGTGACGGTGTCGGCATGGCCCTGCGTGCCGGCGTGCCGGTGCAGGACATCGAGATGTGGCAGTTCCACCCGACCGGCATCGCCGGCGCCGGTGTACTGGTCACCGAAGGTTGCCGCGGTGAGGGTGGCTACCTGATCAACGCCCACGGCGAGCGCTTCATGGAGCGTTACGCTCCTAACGCCAAAGACTTGGCGGGCCGCGACGTAGTGGCTCGTTCCATGGTCAAGGAAATCATCGCCGGCAACGGCGTGGGCCCGAACAAGGACCACGTGCTGCTGAAGCTGGACCACCTGGGCGAGGAAGTGCTGCACAGCCGCCTGCCAGGTATCTGCGAGCTGTCCAAGACCTTCGCCCATGTCGACCCTGTGGTCGCGCCGGTACCGGTCATCCCGACCTGCCACTACATGATGGGCGGCGTTGCCACCAACATTCATGGCCAGGCCATCACCATGGACGCCGATGGCAAGGATCACATTATCCCGGGCCTGTTCGCCGTAGGTGAAGTGGCGTGCGTATCGGTTCACGGTGCCAACCGCCTGGGCGGCAACTCGCTGCTCGACCTGGTGGTGTTCGGCCGTGCCGCCGGCCTGCACCTGGAGAAGGCGCTGAGCGACGGCGTCGAGTACCTGGATGCCAGCGATACCGACATCGACGTTGCCCTGAGCCGCCTGAACAAGCTCAACGAGCGCACCACCGGCGAAGACGTCGCCAGCCTCAAGCGCGAGCTGCAGAGCTGCATGCAGAACTACTTCGGTGTATTCCGTACCGGCGAATACATGCAGAAGGGTATCGAGCAGCTGGCTGGCCTGCGTGACCGTATCGCCAACGTCAAGATCAACGACAAGTCCCAGGCCTTCAACACCGCGCGTATCGAGGCGCTGGAGCTGCAGAACCTGCTGGAAGTTGCCGAGGCGACCGCCATCGCCGCTGAAGCCCGTAAAGAGTCCCGCGGCGCGCACGCCCGTGAAGACTTCGAAGACCGTGACGACGAGAACTGGCTGTGCCACACCCTGTACTACCCGGGTGAGAAGCGCGTCGCCAAGCGCGGCGTCAACTTTGCGCCGAAGACAGTTCCTGCCTTCGAACCGAAAGTCCGGACTTACTAAGGGTGGCCGCTATGTTGCAAGTCGAAGTTTATCGTTACAACCCGGACACCGATTCGGCGCCGAAGATGCAGACCTTCCAGGTCGACACCGGCGGCAAGGATCTGATGGTCCTGGACGTGCTGGCGCTGATCAAGGAGCAGGACGAGGGCTTCTCGTACCGTCGCTCCTGCCGTGAGGGCGTGTGCGGCTCCGATGGCATGAACATCAACGGCAAGAACGGCCTGGCGTGCATCACGCCGCTGTCCGCTGTCGTAAAAGGTAACAAGTTGGTCCTGCGTCCGCTGCCGGGTCTGCCGGTTATCCGTGACCTGGTCGTCGATATGAGCATCTTCTACAAGCAGTACGAGAAGGTGAAGCCGTTCCTGCAGAACGATACTCCGGCCCCGGCCATCGAGCGTCTGCAGTCGCCGGAAGATCGCGACAAGCTGGACGGTCTGTACGAGTGCATCCTGTGCGCCTGCTGCTCGACCTCCTGCCCGTCGTTCTGGTGGAACCCGGACAAGTTCCTGGGCCCCGCCGCGTTGCTGCAGGCCTACCGCTTCCTGGCCGACAGCCGCGACACCAAGACTCAGGAGCGCCTGGCGTCCCTGGATGACCCGTTCAGCGTATTCCGCTGCCGCGGGATCATGAACTGCGTGAACGTTTGCCCCAAGGGTCTGAACCCGACCAAGGCGATCGGCCACGTACGCAACATGCTGCTGCAAAGCGGCACCTGATTCAAAGCGTTGTACCTGCAGTAAGCCGAGGTGCGGGTGGTGAGCCCGCACCGAGGTAAAACCCGAGCAAGGGCCCACAAAGCCCGAGCTCATTACCTATGAAGATATGAGACCAGCAGGGGCTTCCGGGCTGGTACCCGGAAAATCAGCAGGATCCAAGTGGCGTGGTTCAGTCGCTGTGTTCGGACTTTTCCAGGTTTGCTGTGGCTCTCGCCGATCAGTCCCCTAACCGAGGGTGACCAAGCATGCAAGAAAGCGTGATGCAGCGCATGTGGGAAAGCGCCCACCTTTCAGGTGGTAACGCTGCATATGTGGAAGAGCTTTATGAGCTCTACCTGCACGACCCTAACGCTGTGCCAGAAGAGTGGCGCACCTACTTCCAGAAGTTGCCCGCCGACGGCAGCACCGCTACCGATGTATCGCACTCGACGATCCGCGACCATTTCGTACTGCTGGCGAAGAACCAGCGCCGCGCCCAACCGGTATCCGCCGGGAGCGTGAGCAGTGAACACGAGAAGAAGCAGGTTGAAGTGCTGCGACTGATCCAGGCCTATCGTATGCGCGGCCATCAGGCTGCCAAGCTCGACCCGTTGGGGTTGTGGCAGCGTCCTGCGCCCGTAGACCTGTCGATCAATCATTACGGCTTGACCAATGCCGATCTTGATACGACCTTCCGTGCCGGCGACCTGTTCATCGGCAAAGAGGAAGCGAGCCTACGCGAAATTTTCGAAGCGCTGCAGAAGACATATTGTCGCACCATTGGCGCCGAGTTCACCCACATCGTCGATTCCGAGCAGCGCAGCTGGTTCCAGCAGCGCCTGGAAAGCGTACGTGGCCGTCCGGATTTCTCCGCCGACGTGCAGGCTCACCTGCTCGAGCGCGTCACGGCCGGTGAGGGCCTGGAGAAGTACCTGGGCACCAAGTACCCGGGCACCAAGCGCTTCGGCCTGGAGGGTGGCGAAAGCCTGATCCCGATGCTGGACGAAATGATCCAGCGCTCCGGCTCCTACGGCACCAAGGAAGTCGTGATCGGCATGGCCCACCGTGGCCGCCTGAACGTGCTCGTCAACACCTTCGGCAAGAACCCGCGCGAGCTGTTCGACGAGTTCGAAGGCAAGAAGATGAACGAGCTGGGCTCCGGTGACGTGAAGTATCACCAGGGCTTCTCTTCCAACGTGATGACCCCCGGTGGCGAAGTCCACCTGGCCATGGCGTTCAACCCCTCCCACCTGGAAATCGTCTCGCCAGTGGTGGAAGGTTCGGTTCGCGCCCGCCAGGATCGCCGCAACGACACCGTTGGCGACAAGGTTCTGCCGATCTCCATCCACGGTGACGCAGCGTTCGCCGGCCAGGGTGTGGTCATGGAAACCTTCCAGATGTCGCAGACCCGCGGTTTCAAGACCGGCGGCACCGTGCACATCGTGATCAACAACCAGGTCGGTTTCACCATCAGCAACCCGCTGGACGCGCGCTCCACCGAGTACGCCACCGACGTTGCCAAGATGATCCAGGCGCCGATCCTGCACGTGAACGGCGACGATCCGGAAGCGGTGATGTTCGTCACCCAGCTGGCCATCGACTACCGCATGCAGTTCAAGCGTGACGTGGTCATCGACCTGGTCTGCTACCGTCGTCGCGGCCACAACGAGGCCGACGAGCCGAATGGCACCCAGCCGCTGATGTACCAGCAGATCAGCAAGCAGCGCACCACCCGTGAGCTGTACGCCGAGCAGCTGATCAGCGCCGGTCGCATCGACGCCGAGCGCGCCCAGGCCAAGGTCGACGAGTACCGCAACGCCCTGGACAACGGCTTGCACGTGGTCAAGAGCCTGGTCAAGGAGCCGAACCGCGAGCTGTTCGTCGACTGGCGTCCGTACCTGGGCCATGCCTGGACCGCGCGTCACGACACCCGCTTCGACCTCAAGACCCTGCAGGAGCTGTCGGCCAAGCTGCTCGAGCTG
This sequence comes from Pseudomonas sp. microsymbiont 2, assembly GCF_054788395.1. NCBI lineage: Bacteria > Pseudomonadati > Pseudomonadota > Gammaproteobacteria > Pseudomonadales > Pseudomonadaceae > Pseudomonas > Pseudomonas sp. microsymbiont 2. The sequence goes on along the minus strand of NZ_CM139112.1, from coordinate 3,971,210 downwards.
CCTGAAGGTTTCGTCGTCCAGCGCCAGGTCGCGAAGATCTACGAAGATCGCCAGAAGATGCAGGCCGGTGGCTTGCCGATCAACTGGGGTTATGCAGAGACCATGGCCTACGCCACCCTGCAGTTCGAAGGTCACCCGATCCGCATGACCGGCCAGGACATCGGCCGTGGCACCTTCTCGCACCGTCACGCGGTGCTGCACAACCAGAAGGACGCCAGCACCTACGTGCCGCTGAAGAACCTGTTCCCGGGCCAGCCGCGTTTCGACCTGTACGACTCCTTCCTGTCGGAAGAAGCGGTACTGGCCTTCGAATACGGCTACTCGACCACCACGCCGAACGCGCTGGTGATCTGGGAAGCCCAGTTCGGCGATTTCGCCAACGGTGCGCAAGTGGTGATCGACCAGTTCATCACCAGCGGCGAGCACAAGTGGGGCCGTCTGTGCGGTCTGACCATGCTGCTGCCACACGGTTACGAAGGGCAGGGTCCGGAGCACTCCTCCGCACGTCTGGAGCGCTACCTGCAGCTGTGCGCCGAGCACAACATCCAGGTCTGCGTGCCGACTACCCCGGCACAGATCTACCACCTGCTGCGTCGCCAGGTCATCCGTCCGCTGCGCAAGCCGCTGGTCGTGCTGACGCCGAAGTCGCTGCTGCGTCACAAGCTGGCCGTGTCGACCCTGGAAGACCTGGCCGATGGTTCGTTCCAGACCGTGATCCCGGAAATCGACAGCCTGGATCCTGCCAAGGTCGAGCGCCTGGTCCTGTGCGGTGGCAAGGTCTACTACGACCTGCTGGAAAAACGCCGTGCCGAAGGCCGCGAAGATATCGCCATCGTGCGTATCGAGCAGCTGTATCCGTTCCCTGAGGACGACCTGGTCGAGATCCTCGCGCCTTACACCAACCTCAAGCATGCAGTGTGGTGTCAGGAAGAACCGATGAACCAGGGCGCCTGGTACAGCAGCCAACACCACATGCGCCGTATCCTGGGCCGCCATAACAAGGCGCTGGTCCTGGAATACGCCGGTCGCGACGCTTCCGCCGCGCCAGCCTGTGGTTACGCATCGAAGCACGCCGAACAGCAGGAAAAACTGCTGCAAGACGCCTTCACTGTCTAACGCCTTCGCGCACCTGAAACCGAATTTAAGGAAACACAGATAATGGCTATCGAGATCAAAGCCCCAACCTTCCCGGAATCGGTTGCCGATGGCACCGTTGCCACCTGGCACAAGCAGCCGGGCGACGCCGTCAAGCGTGACGAGCTGATCGTCGACATCGAGACCGACAAGGTCGTCCTGGAAGTCCTGGCCACCGCCGACGGCGTGCTGGGCGCCATCGTCAAGGGCGAGGGCGACACCGTCCTGTCCGACGAAGTCCTGGGCTCGATCGTTGAAGGTGGCGCCGCCGCCGCAGCTCCAGCTGCCGCGCCTGCCGCCGCTGCTCCGGCCGCCGCTGCCGCCGACGCTGGCGAAGACGACCCGGTCGCCGCTCCAGCCGCGCGCAAGCTGGCTGAAGAGAACGGCATCGACCTGGCCACCGTTGCCGGCACCGGCAAGGGCGGTCGCATCACCAAGGAAGACGTCGTCGCCGCCGTCGCCAACAAGAAGTCGGCACCTGCCGCCGCTCCGGCTGCCAAGCCGGCCGCTGCTGCCGCTGCTCCGGTCGTGGTTGCCGCTGGCGACCGCACCGAGAAGCGCGTGCCGATGACCCGTCTGCGCGCCAAGATTGCCGAGCGTCTGGTCGAAGCCCAGTCGAGCATGGCCATGCTGACCACCTTCAACGAAGTCGACATGACCGAAGTCATGGCCCTGCGTTCGAAGTACAAGGACCTGTTCGAGAAGACCCACAACGGCGTGCGCCTGGGCTTCATGTCGTTCTTCGTCAAGGCGGCCACCGAGGCGCTGAAGCGCTTCCCGGCGGTCAACGCCTCGATCGACGGCAACGACATCGTCTACCACGGCTATGCCGACGTCGGCGTCGCTGTGTCCAGCGACCGTGGCCTGGTGGTACCGGTACTGCGCAACGCTGAGTCGATGTCGCTGGCCGAGATCGAGAACGGCATCGCCACCTTCGGCAAGAAGGCCCGTGACGGCAAGCTGGCCATCGAAGAGATGACCGGCGGTACCTTCACCATCACCAACGGTGGTACCTTCGGCTCGATGATGTCGACCCCGATCGTCAACCCGCCGCAGGCCGCGATCCTGGGTATGCACAACATCATCCAGCGCCCGATGGCCATCAATGGCCAAGTGGTGATCCGCCCGATGATGTACCTGGCGCTGTCCTATGACCACCGCCTGATCGACGGCAAGGAAGCGGTAACCTTCCTGGTAACCATCAAGAACCTGCTGGAAGATCCGTCTCGCCTGCTGCTGGACATCTAACGCTCAGCTGCAAGCTGCAAGCGGCAAGCTTCAAGTAGAAGCGTGCTCGTCTTGCAGCTTGCAGCTTGCCGCTTGAAGCTAAAAAGGAATCTTTTATGACCCAGAAATTCGACGTAGTGGTGATTGGCGCAGGTCCTGGCGGCTATGTTGCCGCCATCAAGGCTGCCCAGCTCGGTCTGAAGACTGCCTGTATCGAGAAGTACACCGACGCCGAGGGCAAGCTGGCCCTGGGCGGCACCTGCCTGAACGTCGGCTGCATTCCTTCCAAGGCGCTGCTGGACAGCTCCTGGAAGTACAAGGAAGCCAAAGAGAGCTTCAACGTTCACGGTATCTCCACTGGCGAAGTGAAGATGGACGTGGCCGCGATGGTTGGCCGCAAGGCTGGCATCGTCAAGAACCTGACCGGTGGCGTCGCCACCCTGTTCAAGGCCAACGGCGTCACTTCGATCCAGGGCCACGGCAAGCTGCTGGCCGGCAAGAAAGTCGAAGTCACCAAGGCTGACGGCACCACCGAAATCATCGAAGCCGAGAACGTGATCCTGGCCTCCGGCTCGCGCCCGATCGACATTCCGCCGGCTCCGGTCGACCAGAATGTCATCGTCGACTCCACCGGCGCCCTGGAATTCCAGAGCGTACCGAAGCGCCTGGGCGTCATCGGTGCAGGCGTGATCGGCCTGGAGCTGGGCTCGGTATGGGCTCGCCTGGGTGCCGAAGTCACCGTCCTGGAAGCCCTGGACACCTTCCTGATGGCTGCCGACACCGCCGTGTCGAAAGAAGCCCAGAAGACCCTGACCAAGCAAGGCCTGGACATCAAGCTGGGCGCTCGCGTCACCGGCTCGAAAGTCAACGGCAACGAAGTCGAAGTCACCTACACCAACGCCGAAGGCGAGCAGAAGATCACCTTCGACAAGCTGATCGTCGCGGTCGGCCGTCGTCCGGTGACCACCGACCTGCTGGCCGCCGACAGCGGCGTGACCATCGACGAGCGTGGCTACATCTTCGTCGACGATCACTGCGCCACCAGCGTTCCGGGCGTCTACGCCATCGGTGACGTGGTGCGCGGCATGATGCTGGCGCACAAGGCCTCGGAAGAGGGCATCATGGTCGTCGAGCGCATCAAGGGCCACAAGGCTCAGATGAACTACGACCTGATCCCGTCGGTCATCTACACCCACCCGGAAATCGCATGGGTCGGCAAGACCGAACAGGCGTTGAAAGCCGAAGGCGTTGAGGTTAACGTGGGCACCTTCCCGTTCGCGGCCAGCGGCCGTGCGATGGCGGCCAACGACACCGGTGGTTTCGTCAAGGTCATCGCCGATGCCAAGACCGACCGCGTACTGGGCGTTCACGTGATCGGCCCATCGGCTGCCGAACTGGTGCAGCAGGGCGCGATCGCAATGGAATTCGGCACCAGTGCCGAGGATCTGGGCATGATGGTCTTCAGCCATCCGACCCTGTCCGAAGCGTTGCATGAAGCAGCGCTGGCGGTGAATGGCGGTGCCATTCACGTCGCCAACCGTAAGAAGCGTTAATTATAAGAAACCACGGCGGGCTGCCCGTCGTGGGTCTTGCGTGCAAGACTCACCGCGGAACGTCCGCCGGACCGGATCACACGGGAAAACCCGGGGTCAACGGTCACAGGTGGTGCGGCGCCAGTGATGGCGCAGCGCCGAAGCGCAGTACCTAACGAAGACGGTAAAAAGCATGAATCTTCACGAGTATCAGGGTAAGCAGCTGTTCGCTGAATACGGCCTGCCAGTTTCCAAGGGTTTCGCTGTCGATACCCCTGAGCAAGCTGCAGAAGCCTGCGAAAAGATCGGTGGTTCCGAGTGGGTCGTCAAGGCCCAGGTTCACGCCGGTGGTCGCGGCAAGGCGGGCGGCGTCAAGCTGGTTCGCAGCAAGGAAGACGCCAAGGCGTTCGCTGCGCAGTGGCTGGGCAAGAACCTGGTCACCTACCAGACCGATGCCAATGGTCAGCCAGTTTCCAAGATCCTGGTCGAATCCTGCACTGACATCGCCAAAGAGCTGTACCTGGGCGCTGTAGTCGATCGCTCGAGCCGCCGCATCGTGTTCATGGCTTCCACCGAAGGTGGCGTGGACATCGAGAAGGTCGCTCACGAGACTCCTGAGAAGATCCTCAAGGCCACCATCGATCCGCTGGTCGGCGCTCAGCCGTTCCAGGGTCGTGAACTGGCGTTCCAGCTGGGTCTGGAAGGCAAGCAAGTCCAACAGTTCGCCAAGATCTTCGTAGGCCTGGCCAAGCTGTTCAAGGATCACGATCTGGCCCTGCTGGAAGTGAACCCGCTGGTGATCAAGGCCGACGGCGATCTGCACTGCCTCGATGCCAAGATCAACATCGACGCCAACGCCATGTACCGTCAGCCGAAGCTGAAGACCTTCCACGACCCGTCGCAGGACGACGCCCGTGAAGCCCACGCCGCCAAGTTCGAACTGAACTACGTTGCCCTCGAAGGCAACATCGGCTGCATGGTCAACGGCGCCGGCCTGGCCATGGGTACCATGGACATCGTCAACCTGCACGGCGGCAAGCCAGCCAACTTCCTCGACGTGGGCGGCGGCGCTACCAAAGAGCGCGTTACCGAAGCGTTCAAGATCATTCTGTCCGACAGCAATGTCGCGGCCGTCCTGGTCAACATCTTCGGCGGCATCGTTCGCTGCGACATGATTGCCGAAGGCATCATCGGCGCGGTGAAAGAAGTCGGCGTCAAAGTACCGGTCGTCGTTCGCCTCGAAGGCAACAACGCCGAACTGGGCGCTAAAGTACTGGCAGAAAGCGGTTTGAACATCATTGCGGCAACCAGCCTGACCGACGCTGCTCAACAAGTTGTCAAAGCTGCGGAGGGCAAGTAATGAGCGTCCTGATCAATAAAGACACCAAAGTCATCTGCCAGGGCTTCACCGGCTCGCAGGGTACTTTCCACTCCGAACAAGCCATCGCCTACGGCACCAAGATGGTCGGCGGCGTCACCCCAGGCAAGGGTGGCACCACCCACCTGGGCCTGCCGGTGTTCAACACCGTGAAAGAAGCCGTAGAAGCCACCGGCGCTGATGCGTCGGTCATCTACGTACCGGCTCCTTTCTGCAAGGACTCGATCCTGGAAGCCGCCTTCGGTGGCATCAAGCTGATCGTCTGCATCACCGAGGGTATTCCTACCCTCGACATGCTGGACGCCAAGGTCAAGTGCGACGAGCTGGGCGTGACCCTGATCGGCCCTAACTGCCCAGGCGTGATCACTCCGGGCGAGTGCAAGATCGGCATCATGCCGGGTCACATCCACCTGCCAGGCAAGGTCGGTATCGTTTCGCGTTCCGGCACCCTGACCTACGAAGCTGTGAAGCAGACCACCGACGCCGGCTTCGGCCAGTCGACCTGCGTCGGCATCGGCGGTGACCCGATCCCGGGCTCCAACTTCATCGACATCCTGAAGCTGTTCCAGGAAGACCCGAAGACCGAAGCGATCGTCATGATCGGTGAGATCGGCGGTTCCGCTGAAGAAGAAGCCGCGGCCTACATCAAGGCCAACGTGACCAAGCCTGTCGTTTCCTACATCGCCGGTGTTACCGCACCTGCGGGCAAGCGCATGGGCCACGCTGGCGCCATCATCTCCGGCGGCAAGGGCACTGCGGACGAGAAGTTCGCCGCCCTGCAGGACGCCGGCGTGAAAACCGTGCGTTCCCTGGCTGACATCGGCAAGGCCCTGGCCGAGCTGACTGGCTGGGAAGCCAAGAAGTAAGTAACACGCAGTACCCCCCACGCGCACAAAGGCCACCTTCGGGTGGCCTTTGTCGTTGTTGCGTCGAGCAAAGGTGATCTTGCTTGTTTTTTGTAGGAGCGGCCTTGTGTCGCGAAAGGGCCGCAGAGCGGCCCCAGGATTCCAGCTTCGATGCAAGTACCGCTGGGGCCGCTACGCGGCCCTTTCGCGACACAAGGCCGCTCCTACACCTGCTCAGTAAGGTCTAGGAAAATTCGATCCCTTCAATCAGGATTTTCAACCAGACATCTACCCAAATGAGCAATAAATTGTCGCCTAACACGTTCAACCAGACGACAAACACATACGCACATCGGACAAGCAGCACAGTGCCAGTGCGTTTGTCAGGTAAAACAGGTACCCTACGCGTTCACTCTGTGCCCGTACCCCAAAAGGGAACGACACGCTAAACGGGTCTGGCTCACCAAGCCGGGCAGCATTTCCCTTCATCCTGTGGGAAATCCCCTCCGACTCCCGATTTCAGCAGTGTGGTATTTCCTTAAATGAAAGTTTTAAAAGGCCAGGATATCCTGGCGCTTGGCTTTATGACGTTTGCGCTGTTCGTCGGCGCCGGCAATATCATCTTCCCGCCCATCGTCGGCCTGCAGTCCGGTCCGCACGTATGGATGGCGGCGCTTGGCTTCCTGGTCACCGCCGTGGGCCTGCCGGTCATCACCGTGGTCGCCCTGGCCAAGGTCGGTGGCGGCATGGACGCCCTGAGCAGCCCGATCGGCAAGTTCTTCGGTGGTCTGCTGGCGGCTGTGTGCTACCTCTCGGTCGGCCCGCTGTTCGCCACTCCACGTACCGCGACCGTGTCGTTCGAAGTGGGCGTTGCGCCGCTGACCGGCGAAAGCCCGACGGCGCTGCTCATCTACAGCATCGTGTACTTCGCCGTGGTACTGGCCGTGTCCATGTACCCGGGCAAGCTGCTCGACACCGTGGGCCGTTTCCTCGCGCCGTTGAAGATCATCGCCCTGGCGGTGCTGGGCATCGCGGCTTTCGCCCTGCCGGCCGGCACCATTGGCGAGGCCCAGCCTGCCTATGCCGCCGCCGCGTTCTCCAAAGGGTTCTCCGATGGCTACCTGACCATGGACACCCTGGGCGCCCTGGTCTTCGGCATCGTCATCGTCAACGCCATCCGCTCGCGTGGCGTCGAGTCGCCGAAGCTGATTACCCGCTATGCCATCATCGCCGGCTTGATTGCCGGTGTGGGTCTGGTGCTGGTGTACGTCAGCCTGTTCCGCCTCGGCGCGGGCAGCCATGACATCGCCGCCGACGCCACCAACGGTGCGATGGTGCTGCATGCCTATGTGCAGCACACCTTCGGCTCCCTGGGCAGCGGCTTCCTCGCCGTGCTGATCGCCCTGGCCTGCCTGGTGACCGCGGTTGGCCTGACTTGCGCCTGTGCCGAGTACTTCAGCCAGATCCTGCCGCTGTCGTACCGCGCCCTGGTGGTGATCCTGGCTGGCTTCTCGCTGCTGATCTCCAACCTGGGGCTGACCAAGCTGATCATGTTCTCGATCCCGGTGCTCACGGCCATTTACCCACCCTGCATCGTCGTGGTGGGCCTGAGCTTCGTGAAGGATCTGTGGAACTCGCCGGTGCGCATCCTGGCGCCGGTCATGCTGGTGTCGCTGCTGTTCGGTATCGTCGATGCGCTCAAGGGCAGCAGCCTGGCGCACATGCTGCCGGACGCCATGGCTCACCTGCCATTGAGCGAGCAGGGCATGGCCTGGCTGGTGCCTTCGGTGGTCACCCTGGCCGCCGCCGTGGTCTTCGACCGCATGCTCGGCAAGCCTCGCGAGGCGCTGGCCTGATGGATTGAAGCCTGCAGGGTAGGGCGCTGGCCACAAGCCGAAGGGCGCCTAGCCAAGGTGGATATCGAAACCCCGCTTCTTGTGAAGGAGCGGGGTTTTTTATTGTCCGTGCTGGCCCCTTCGCGGGTAAACCCGCTCCCACAGGAGCTGGTGCGAATCCTGTGGGAGCGGGTTTACCCGCGAAGGGCCGGTGCAGGGAAAGCAAATAGTGCATTCACGTGTCTTTTGCCGAATCCAGGCGTCGAAAGCCGGTCAGTTCCTCTTTCTACGGGATGCCCGCATGAGCTTCATCCAAAGCAACCTGGCCAATCTCCTGGCCGCCTGCTGGTTCGCCATCTGCTGGGGCGGCTACACCCGCTACGCTATTTGGAAAGGCCGCGACACCGCCTGCCTGGCCAGCGTGCTGCACCTTTATCGCGAAGACTGGATGCGCCGCATGCTGCTGCGCGACAACCGTATCGCCGATGCCAGCGTGATCGGCAACCTGGAACGCAACGCCTCGTTCTTCGCCTCCAGTACCTTGATCATCCTCGCCGGCATCCTCACCGTGCTCGGTGCGTCGGATCGCGCGCTGTCGCTGCTGGCCGACCTGCCACTGGTGCAGCAGGCCTCACAAGGGATGTCGGAAATCAAGTTGCTGTGCCTGGCGACGGTATTCGTCTATGCCTTCTTCACCTTCAGCTGGTGCATGCGCCAATACAACTTCGCTGCGGTGCTGGTAGGTTCGGCGCCGATGATCGGCGAGCGCCTGGTCAATGAACTCGAGCGCAAGGCTTTCGCCTCTCGGGCCGCGCGGGTACTGTCGCTGGCGGCCAACCAGTTCAACCTGGGATTGCGTTCGTATTACTTCGGCATGGCCATGCTGAGCTGGTTCATCAGCCCTTGGTTGTTCATGGTCATGAGCGTGGGCGTGGTATTCATCCTGTATCGCCGCGAGTTCCATTCCCATGTACTGGAAGTGATGGTGTTCACGCCGACCGAAAGTGTCTCGGTCGAGGTGGGCAAGGACACTTCCGGCGTTACCAGCTGAAGCCTTTCAGTATTAAATGCCAAGTACAAAAAAACCCGACATCGTCGGGTTTTTTTGTACTGCGCGATTACTGCTTGGCAGGTTCGGCAGGCGCAGTGGTCGGCGCTGGAGTGGTCGGCGCGGCTTCCTCGGCGGCCTTCTGCTGCGCTTCGGCCTGATCTTTGGCGGCTTCGGCGTTTTCCTTGGCGGCTTCGTTCATCTTATCCTGAGCTTCGCCCATCTTCTCCTGGGCTTGCTCGGCGTGTTGCTGTGCGTCCTGGGCTTTGTCTTCGCTCGCTTTATCGCAAGCAGCCAGGCCCATGGCAGCGGCCAGCATCAGAGCAAAAGCAAAAGGTTTACGCATGGGGTGTTTCTCCTGGGTGGAATAACTTTACTTGTACCTTCGAGTTCACCGGGTGCGAAGAAGTTCCACAAAGGTTACAGATATATAACTGCCCGACCTATATGGACTTTTTATCCATTTTATGAAGCGAGGGATAATGAACGAGACGCCATTGATGGCGATGGCCGAGCGTTTTCTCTCGGCGCTGAAACATTGCCAGGTATTGCAGATGCGCGTGCAGCACGCCGACGCCGATGGCATGACGCTGGTGCTGCCCTGGTCACCGGCGATTGTCGGTAATCCGCAGAGCGGCGCGGTGCATGGCGGCGTGCTGACCACGCTGATGGACACCACCTGCGGCATGGCCACCCTCTGCGCGCTGCCGCGTTTCGAGGTGTGCCCGACCCTGGACCTGCGCATCGACTACATGCACCCGGCCGAGGCCGGCAAGGATATCTACGGTCATGCCCAGTGCTATCGGGTGACCCGCGATGTCATCTTCACCCGTGGCACCGCCTACCAGGACGACCCTTCGCAGCCGATCTGCCAGGTGGTCGGCACCTTCATGCGCCTGGGGCAGGACGTCAAGGGCGGCATCCGCTTCGGCAACAGCCTCAAGGAGGGTCGTGCGTGATCCCCGCCGATATCCGTCAACAGCTGAACCAGGCCCACGCGCGGGGCGACTACCAGCCCCTGCTGGCGTTGATCCCGTATGCCGGGCTGATCGGCATCGAATGCGAGCGCCAGGGTGACGACCTGCTGTTCCGTCTGCCGGCCAACCCCGACAACATCGGCAATCCGTTGCTGCCGGCGATCCATGGTGGCGTCATCGCCGGTTTCATGGAGCTGTCCGCGGCGCTCTACCTGCTGATCTACAGCGAGAGCGCGAGCATCCCCAAGATCATCGATTTCTCCATCGACTACCTGCGCGCCGGGCATTTTCGCGACACCTACGCCCAGTGCCAGCTGTGGCGCCAGGGGCGGCGGGTGACCAACGTCGCCATCACCGCCTGGCAGGGTGATCGCGACACGCCGATCGCCACGGCGCGCGCGCATTTCAAGATCGAACCGGAAAAGCCCTTGAAATAGTCGGGGCTGCCCCCATCTGTTGGACATCCGCCATCAAAAGCAGGCCAGACGGCCGCCAGGCGCCAACAACCAACAGATTGGAGTTTTGAAGACCATGAGTGTGGAGACTCAAAAAGAAACCCTGGGCTTCCAGACCGAGGTAAAGCAACTGCTGCACCTCATGATCCATTCCCTGTATTCGAACAAGGAGATCTTCCTGCGCGAGCTGATCTCCAACGCCTCCGACGCCGCCGACAAGCTGCGTTTCGAGGCCCTGGCCAAGCCTGAGCTGCTCGAGGACGACGCCGAGCTAAAGATCCGCGTGAGCTTCGACAAGGCTGCCAACACCGTGACCCTAGAGGACAACGGTATCGGCATGAGCCGTGAAGACGTCATCGCGCACCTGGGTACCATCGCCAAGTCCGGCACCGCCGACTTCATGAAGAACCTCACCGGTGACCAGAAGAAGGACTCGCACCTGATCGGTCAGTTCGGCGTGGGCTTCTACTCCGCGTTCATCGTCGCCGACAAGGTCGATGTGTTCAGCCGTCGCGCCGGCCTGCCTGCCGCGGAGGGCGTGCACTGGTCGTCGCATGGCGAGGGCGAGTTCGAAGTCTCGACCATCGACAAGCCTCAGCGCGGCACTCGCATTGTCCTGCACCTGAAGAAGGGCGAGGACGAGTTCGCCGATGGCTGGCGTCTGCGCAACATCGTCAAGAAGTACTCCGACCACATCGCCCTGCCGATCGAACTGCCGAAGGAGCAGTCCGCCGCCGCCGAAGGCGAGGAGCAACCGGCGCAGGAGTGGGAAACCGTCAACCGTGCCAGCGCCCTGTGGACCCGTCCGCGCACCGAGGTGAAGGACGAGGAGTACCAGGAGTTCTACAAGCACATCGGCCATGACTTCGAGAACCCGCTGGCCTGGAGCCACAACAAGGTCGAAGGCAAGCTGGAGTACAACTCGCTGCTGTATGTGCCGGCCCGCGCGCCGTTCGACCTGTACCAGCGCGAAGCACCACGCGGTCTGAAGCTGTACGTGCAGCGCGTGTTCATCATGGACCAGGCCGAATCGTTCCTGCCGCTGTACCTGCGTTTCATCAAGGGCGTGGTCGATTCCAACGACCTGTCGCTGAACGTCTCTCGCGAGATCCTGCAGAAGGATCCGATCATCGACTCGATGAAGACCGCGTTGACCAAGCGCGTGCTGGACATGCTGGAGAAGCTGGCGAAGAACGAACCCGAGCAGTACAAGGGCTTTTGGAAGAACTTCGGCCAGGTACTGAAGGAAGGTCCGGCCGAGGACTTCGCCAACAAGGAGAAGATCGCAGGGCTGTTGCGCTTCGCCTCGACCCAAGACGACAGCGGCGAGCAGAGCGTCGCCCTGGCCGACTACCTGGCCCGTGCCAAGGAAGGTCAGGACAAGATCTACTACCTGACTGGCGAGTCCTACGCCCAGGTCAAGAACAGCCCGCACCTGGAAGTCTTCCGCAAGAAAGGCATCGAAGTGCTGCTGCTGACCGATCGTATCGACGAGTGGCTGATGAGCTACCTCAACGAGTTCGATGGCAAGGCGTTCGTCGACGTCGCCCGTGGCGACCTGGACCTGGGCAATCTGGACTCCGAAGAGGACAAGAAGGCCCAGGAAGAAGTCGCCAAGGAGAAAGAGGGCCTGGTCGAGCGTCTGAAGGGTGCGCTGGGTGACAGCGTTGCCGAAGTGCGCGTATCCCACCGCTTGACCGACTCGCCAGCGATCCTGGCCATCGGCGAGCAGGACCTGGGCTTGCAGATGCGCCAGATCCTTGAAGCCAGCGGGCAGAAGGTGCCGGAATCCAAGCCGATCTTCGAGTTCAACCCGGCCCATCCGCTGATCGAGAAGCTCGATGGCGAGCAGAGCGAGGACCGCTTCGCCGAGCTGTCGCACATCCTGTTCGACCAAGCGGCCCTGGCGGCTGGTGACAGCCTGAAGGACCCGGCGGCCTATGTGCGTCGCCTCAACAAGCTGCTGGTCGAGCTGTCCGCTTGATCTGATGCAGACAAAGCCCGCTTCGGCGGGCTTTTTCATTTCTGGCGGGGACTCACTTGTGAGGGCGGGCTTGGCCCGCGATACCTGCTTCGCGGGCCAAGCCCGCTCCCACGAATGCATCTATCATGTGCTGATCCGTGAAGCCCAAGGAGAGCTGAATGAGCAAGGTCATCGTCGAGTCGCTGGTCTATCACCTGTCAGGCAAAACCTATGAAAGCCGCCTGGTCTACACCCAGGGCGCGCTGCCGCAGCCGGGACTGGTGATGGCGCCGAACTGGATGGGTATCGGCGAGGGCGCCGAACGTATCGCCAAGGAAGTGGCCGGGCAAGGTTATGTGGTATTGATTGCCGACCTGTACGGCCAGTCGGTGCGCCCGTCCAATGCCGACGAGGCGGGCGCGGCGATGATGCCGCTGAAGAATGACCGCGCCGAGCTGCGCAAGCGCATGCAGAAGGCGCTGGCGCAGCTGGTGGGGCAATCGAAGGCTTTGCTGGAGCCCGGCAAGGTGGCTACCTTCGGCTTCTGCTTCGGCGGCTGCTGCGCACTGGAGCTGGCCCGCACCGGCGCTGATCTGAAGGCCGCTGTTTCCTTCCACGGCACCCTGGACACGCCAGACCCCGAGGATGCCAAGCGCATCAAGGGCTCGGTGCTGGTGCTGCATGGCGCGTCCGATCCGCTGGTGCCCAAGGAACAGCTGCCGGCTTTCGAGGCCGAGATGAATGCAGCCAAGGTCGACTGGCAGTTGCTCAGCTATGGCGGCGCGGTGCATTCATTCACCGATCCGAACGCCAATGTGCCGGGCAAGATGCAGTATGACCGGCGAACCTCGGAGCGGGCATTCCGCGCGATGCATAACCTGCTCACGGAAGTGTTCCGCGGCTGAATGTGATGGGGGCCGCAAAGCGGCCCCACATCAACGCGGCAATTCGATCCGCCCGTTTTCCCCAGGCACCACCGGCCAATCGCCCGCCGCCCAACGCGCTCGCGCTTGCTCGATCAACTCAGGGTCACTGGCAACGAAATTCCAGTTCATCCGCCGCGGCCCATCCAGTGCCGCGCCACCGATCAACATCAGCTGGCATTCTTCCTCGGCATACAAGGTCACCTCTTCGCCCTCCGGCAACACCACCAGACTGCACGGCTCTACTTCCTCATCATCCAGCATCAACTCACCTTCGAGCAGATACAGCGCACGCTGCGCATGCTCCGTCGGTACGACCAAGGACGTGGCCGCCTGCATATGCACATGGGCATAGAGGGTCGGGGAGAGTACCGGCACCGGCGATGCCAGGCAGAACCCGGTACCGGCAATCATGCGGATCTGTACGCCGAGGCTGTCGCTGGTCGGCAGACTGACAGCCGGATGGTGGCTGTAGCTCGCCGGCCCTTGTTCGGCGCTTTGCGGGGAGGCCAGCCATACCTGCAGCCCATGCAGGCGCGAGCCTTTGCGAAACACCTCGGAGGGCGTGCGCTCGACATGCGCCACACCCGCCCCGGCGGTCATCCAACTGACGTCCCCTTGGCGCACGCGCTGGTCTGAACCCAGGCTGTCCTTGTGCTGGATTTCACCCTCGAACAGGTAGGTGAGGGTGGACAGACCGATATGCGGATGCTGGCGAATGTCCATGCCATGGCCCGGCGCATAGTTGGTTTCCAGCATATGGTCGAAGAACACGAACGGGCCGACGCTGCGACACTGGGCTGACGGTAGGGGGCGCAGGATCGGCTGGCCCTCGACCGATTCGGCGCGTGGGCGGATGACCAAGGGGCGGCTCATGGCGAATCTCCGGACGGGCAGGGTGGTGCTGGCAAGCATAGCGGTTCGTGCACGTGTGCTGAACCGTCACAGGCGGGGTCGGGTCTACTCTATCCCCATCGGCGAAGGAGAGCGACATGATTGGTCGAGTGCTGGCTTGCATGCTGTTGAGCGCGAGCCTGACATGCGCGGTGCAGGCCCGCGACTACCGCTACAGCGACGCGCACCTGCACTACGTGGACTTCTTCCAGGAAACCGAGGGCATGCCGGCGCTGCTCAAGGCCATGGACGCGGCCGGGGTGGAGCAGTCGATGATCTCCGGTATCCCGGTGGCGAAGAAATGGCATGAGGATGAGCCCAAGCGCCCGCGCTATTACGCCGGGGACGACGCTGACGCCTACTGGTACAGCGCCACCGACCTTTATGTCGCCGCCGCGCTGCAGAAGCTGCCAGCGGAGCAGCGCCGTCGCTTCCACCCGTTCCTCACCGGCTTCAATCCGGTGGACAAGAACGCCGTCAATCATATCGAGCGCATGCTCGACCTCTATCCGGGGTTGTGGCAGGGCATCGGCGAAGTGTTCACTCGCCACGACGACCTCACCGCCCTGACCAGCGGCGATACGCCGCGGGCCAACAATGAAGCCATGACCCGCATCTATCACCTGGCCGCCGAGCGCGACCTGCCGGTGCTGTTGCATTCGAACATCACCTCCAAGCGCGAGCGCAACCCGCTTTACCTGGCCGAGATCGAAGAGCCGCTGCGCAACCACCCGCATACCCGTTTCATCTGGGCCCATGCTGGCAGCAGCCTGGAGATCCATCGGCACCAGGAACAGATGGATTTTCTCCTGCCGGTGCTGACGCGGCTGTTGGAGGACTACCCGAACCTGTACGTCGACCTGTCCTGGAGCGTGCTCAAGCCCTACCTGCTCGACCCGCAAGGTGTGCCGCGCCAGGCTTGGGTGGCCTTGGTGGAGCGCTTCCCACAGCGTTTCGTACTCGGCTCTGACCTGGTGGGGCGGTTCGACAGCCTGGGTGAGCAGATGCACGGTTTCGACCCCTTCCTCGATGCCTTGCCGGCAGCCGTGGCGGAGCAGGTGAGTCGGAGAAATTTTGTCAATCTGCTGCCAAAAGCGGCGAAATAGCGTGTTTTAGCAGTAGATAGCTTTTTGATATCGCCTTTTCGTCTTACGCAATTTCCAGGCGGCCCGATACCTTCATTAAGCGACGGAACAACGCTTTTGGGAGGGATCCTGGAAATGAGCCTGAGACGTTTGAATATCGCCCCGCGCGCCGGCCTTGGCTTCGGCATCATGGCGCTGCTGGTGGTGGCGCTGGGCGGCTTCGCGCTGCAGCAGATGACCAGCATGCGCCAGCAGTCCGAGCAGGTCGACAACAACTGGCTGCCGAGCGTGATCTCGGTGGGCCGCATGACTCAGGACATGCTGCGCATCCGCGCTTTGACCCTGCGCCTGCTGGTCAACACCGACCCGGCCGCCCAGCAGTTGAACCGTACCCGCATAGAAGAAATCAAAGGTGGCTTGAGCAAGGCCCAGAGCCATTACGACGGGTTGATCGTGCTGCCCGAGGAGCGGACCTTGTTCGACCGCTACCAGGTCCTGGAGCGTCAATACATGACCTTGCAGGGGCAGGTGGTGCAGTTGGCCACCGATGGGCATGTCCAGGCGGCGGCGGCACTGGTCAACGGCGAGATGAACCAGTTGGCCGACCAGATGACCACCACGCTCAACGAGCTGATCGAGCTGAACAACCACCAGGCCAATTCCGCCACCGACCTGGCCGAGGCCGTGTACAACGGCGCGAAGGTATGGGTCGGCGTGCTGTTGGTGATCGCCCTGAGCCTCACCGTGGTGCTCGCCCTGGCCCTGACCCGCAGCATCGTACGGCCGCTCGGGCAGTCGCTGAAGGTCGCCGAGACGGTCGCCACGGGCGACCTCACGCCGCAGATCACCGTGCAGGGCGACGATGAGCCGGCGCGCTTGCTGGCGGCGCTCAAGAGCATGCAGCAGAGCCTGCGCGAAACCATCGGACGGATTTCCGACTCGGCCAGCCAGCTGGCCTCGGCGTCCGAGGAACTGAGCGCGGTCACCGAGGACGCCACCCGTGGCCTGCAGCAGCAGAGCATGGAGATCGAGCAGGCCGCGACCGCGGTGAACCAGATGACGGCGGCGGTGGAGGAGGTGGCGAGCAATGCGGTGGCCACCTCGGAGGCTTCTCGCGAGTCCGACCAGATCGCCCGCCGTGGGCGCGAGCAGGTGCAGGCCACGGTCACCGCCATCGAGGCGCTGGCCAATGGCGTGGCGGGCAACGCCGAAGAGGTGGGGCAGCTGGCCCAGCAGGTGCATGACATCAGCAAGGTGCTGGATGTGATTGGCTCGATCGCCGAGCAGACCAACCTGCTGGCGCTCAATGCCGCCATCGAGGCGGCGCGGGCCGGCGAGGCCGGGCGCGGGTTCGCCGTGGTCGCCGACGAGGTACGGGCGCTGGCCCATCGCACGCAGACCTCGACCCAGGAGATCGAGCAGATGATCGTCGCCATCCGCAGCGGCGCCGAGCGGGCCGTGCAGGGCATGCAGCACAGTGATACCCAGGCGCGCGCGACGCTCGATGGTGCTCATGCTGCCGGCGAAGCACTGGATGCGATCGCCGCCGCCATTGGGCAGATCAACGAGCGCAACCTGGTGATCGCCAGTGCTTCGGAAGAGCAGGCTCAGGTGGCGCGGGAGGTGGACCGCAACCTGACCACCATTCGCGACCTGGCGCACCAGTCCTCGGCGGGGGCCGAGCAGACCTCGGCGGCGAGCCATGCCTTGTCGCGCCTGGCGGTGGATCTCAACAGCCTGGTGCAGCGGTTTTCTGTCTGACGCTCATCGCCTCTGTAGGAGCGGCCTTGTGTCGCGAAAGGGGCGCGAAGCGGCCCCAGGATACTGGCCTCACCGATGAATCGCCGGGGGCGCTTCGCACCCCTTTCGCGACACAAGGCCGCTCCTACAGGGGGAGAAGTTGGGCTGAAGCACAAACAAAAACGCCCGGACCAAGGTCCGGGCGTTCTCGTTCAGCAGATCAAGCGATCACTTGCCTTCCCAGCGCTTGAGCACCAGGGTGGCGTTGGTGCCGCCGAAGCCGAAGCTGTTGCTCATGACCGTGTCGATCTTGGCGTTCTCTTCGGTCTTGCGCAGTACCGGCAGGTCGGCGACCTCCGGGTCCAGCTCGTCGATGTTGGCGGAGCCGGCGATGAAGTTGTTCTCCATCATCAGCAGGCAGTAGATCGCCTCGTGCACGCCTGCGGCGCCCAGCGAGTGGCCCGACAGGCTCTTGGTCGAGCTGATCTTCGGTGCCTTGTCGCCGAACACTTCACGCACGCCCTTCATCTCGGCAACGTCGCCGACCGGGGTGGAGGTGCCGTGGGTGTTCAGGTAGTCGATCGGGGTGTCGACGGTGGACAGCGCCTGCTGCATGCAGCGAATCGCGCCTTCGCCGCTCGGGGCGACCATGTCGTAGCCGTCGGAGGTCGCGCCGTAGCCGACGATCTCGGCGTAGATCTTGGCGCCACGGGCCAGGGCGTGTTCCAGCTCCTCGACCACCACCATGCCGCCGCCGCCGGCGATGACGAAGCCGTCACGGTCGGCGTCGTAGGCGCGCGAGGCCAGCTCAGGGGTTTCGTTGCGCTTGGTCGACAGGGCGCCCATGGCATCGAACAGGAACGACTGGCTCCAGTGCTCTTCCTCACCGCCACCGGCGAAGACGATGTCCTGCTTGCCCCACTGGATCTGCTCCAGGGCGGTGCCGATGCAGTGCGCGGAGGTGGCGCAGGCCGACGAGATCGAGTAGTTGATGCCCTTGATCTTGAACGGCGTGGCCAGGCACGCCGACACGGTGCTGCCCATGGTGCGGGTGACACGGTAGGGGCCGACACGCTTGACGCCTTTTTCGCGCAGGGTGTCCAGGGCTTCCATCTGGTTCAGGGTGGAAGCGCCGCCGGAGCCGGCAACCAGGCCGGTGCGCGGGTTGGAAACCTGCTCTTCGGTCAGGCCGGCGTCCTTGATCGCGTCCTGCATGGCGAGGTACGCATAGGCGGCGGCGTGGCCGACGAAGCGATAGACCTTGCGGTCGATCAGCTCTTCGAGGTTGAGGTCGATGGAACCGGAAACCTGGCTACGCAGCCCCATTTCCTTGTATTCCGGGTTGTAACGAATACCCGGACGGCTGTTGCGCAGGTTTTCGGTGACGGTAGCTTTGTCATTGCCCAGGCACGATACGATGCCCAGACCAGTGATCACGACGCGGCGCATGCGAATAACCCTTAGAAATTGTCAGTGGAGGTGAACACGCCGACCCGCAGGCCTTCGGCGGTGTAGATCTCGCGACCGTCGACGCTGACCGAGCCGTCGGCGATGGCCATGTTCAGCTTGCCCTTGAGGACGCGCTTGATGTGAATGTTGTAAGTGACTTTCTTGGCGGTGGGCAGTACCTGGCCGAAGAACTTCACTTCGCCCGAACCCAGGGCGCGACCACGGCCCGGCAGGCCTTGCCAGCCGAGGAAGAAGCCAACCAGCTGCCACATGGCATCCAGGCCCAGGCAGCCCGGCATCACCGGATCGCCTTCGAAGTGGCAGGCGAAGAACCACAGGTCCGGATTGATATCCAGCTCGGCGACCAATTCACCTTTGCCGAACTTGCCGCCTTCTTCGCTGATGTGGGTGATGCGATCGACCATCAGCATGTTCGGGGCGGGCAGTTGCGCATTACCGGGGCCGAACAGCTCACCGCGACTGCAGCGCAGCAGGTCTTCCCGGGTAAAGGCGTTTTGTTTGGTCATGCGAGCTCCTCAATAACCCCCTGCGGCAGGGGACGAATCTTCCCGGCCGGCCCGAATCGCTTTGCATCCGGGGCGGCAGCCTACAGGTAGACTATTGCGTTGTGGTGAAAGTCACAGTGCACCCGGCGAAAGAAGTACAGGTGTGCACTGAAATGTTATTTTCCGGCCCTGAGGCGTTCCTGTCCAGTCCTTAAGACTGCCGCACTTTAGCATTTATCGCCAGTCGCGGTTGCCGGACCGGGTAACCAGCGACGCAGGGTGCGCTGCAGGTCGGTGCGCTTGAACGGCTTGCTCAGGTAGTCGTTCATGCCCGCGGCCAGGCAGCGTTCGCGATCGCCCTGCAAGGCGCTGGCGGTCAGGGCGATGATCGGCAGGTCGGCGGCCTTGTGTCGCAGGCGGATGCGTCGGGTGGCCTCGAAGCCATCCATGTGCGGCAAGCGGCAGTCCATCAGCACGGCGGCGAACGATTGCTGGTCGACCAGGTCGACGGCCTGGGCGCCATCGATCGCCAGGCCGACCTCGAAGCCCAGGCTGCGCAGCATGGCCTCGATCACGCTCTGGTTGACCGGGTTGTCCTCCACCAGCAGGATTCGCCCACCGCGGCCGTGCGCCAGGTTGTCGCGTGTTGCCGCGCCAGGCAGGGCGATCGGTGCGCTGGCCAGTGCAAGCGGCATCTCCAGGGTAAAGGTCGAGCCCAGTCCTTCGCGGCTTTCGCCACGCAACTGACCGCCCATGCGCTCGGCCAGGGTGCGGGCGATGGAAAGACCCAGGCCGGTGCCGCCGTAACGCCGGGAAATCGAGCTGTCGGCCTGCTGGAAGGCGACGAACATCATCTCCAGGCGTGTGCTGTCGATACCGATGCCGGTGTCGCGCACCGTGCAGGTCAGCCAGATCAGTTGACGGTCGAGTACCTGCCAGCGCGCCTCGATGGCCACTTCGCCGCGCTCGGTGAATTTCAGCGCATTGCCCACCAGGTTCAGCAGGATCTGGCGGATCCGTGTCGGATCGCCCATCACCTGCAGGTGCTCGATGCCAGGTGGTAGTTGCAGGCGCAGGTTCAGCCCGCGTTGCTGGGCGGAATGCTGGAATGACTGGACGCTGCTGGTGATCAGCTCGCCGACGTTGAAATCGATGTGCTCGAGCTCCAGCGTGGTGCGTTCGATCCGCGAGAAGTCGAGGATGTCGTTGATCACCTTGAGCAAGTGCCCAGTGGACTCGCTGGCCACCGCGGTGTATTCGGCCTGTTCGCCGGTCAGCTCGGTGGTCTCGAGCAGTTGCAGCATGCCCAACACGCCGTTCATCGGCGTGCGCAGCTCGTGGCTCATCATCGCCAGGAAGTCCGACTTGGCACGGTTGGCCTGTTCGGCCTCTTCGCGGGCCTGGATCAGCTGCCCCATGGCCTGTTGCTGTTCGTGGGCCGCCTGGTCGAGGGCGCTGGCCAGGTTGTTGATGTGCCGGGCCAGGTGGCCCAGCTCGCTGTCGTCGACCACCGGCAGCGGCGCATTGAAGTCGCCTTGCTGGATCGCCCGTACCGCGTCGCCCATGTCGCTGATCGGCTTGGACAGGCTCATGGCCAGGCGCCGAGCCAGCAGGAAGGTGAACAGCAGCGCGAACAACGCCAGGATCGCGGCTTTGATCACGATCTCCTGCTGGCGCTGGCTGAAGGCGTCATCGGACATGCCGACAATCACGCGGCCCAGGTAGTCGTCGCCGATGCTCGGCGGTGGCGTCCTGCCTTGCAGGAAGTCGTTGTCCAGGCGGATCTGCTGCAGGCGGATCGGCGCCTGGAACACCTCGACACGCTGGGCGCGGCTGAGGCTTTCGTCGGGCTGCTCCACGTACACCAGGATATGGTTGCGACTGTCCTGGACCTCCAGGAAGCGCACGTGGGGAATGCTGAGCGTGGCCCGCATCAGGCTGTCGAGCACCTCGTTGTTGCCCGAGATCACCCCGTATTCGGACGCCGGGGCCAGCTGGTTGGCGATCAGTTGCCCGGTGTGATTGAGCTCCTGGCGCAAGTCCTGGATACGCACGAAGGTGAAGAAGCTGATCAGCAGCAACGTCAGCAACAGGGCAGGGCCCAGGCTGATGATCTGGGTGCGGGTATGGATGTCCCAGCTCAGGCGTTTGCTCATGGGGTGGTGGCTCCTTCGACGAGGGCCAGCGCGGCGGCGGCGGGGTCGATGGTTTCCAAACCTAGGGCGCGGGCCACCTGCTGGTTGCCGCTGACGCCAAAGTGTTCGGGATAAAGGCTGCGTGGCCAGCGGGCGGGTGGCTGGTCGAGCAACCGCTCGAGCACGGCCAGCCAGTCCTCCTGGTCGCTGTAGGTGCTGGCCAGGGCGCCGGCCCGCACGAACCCGGCGTTCGGCCCGATCAGCGCCATCTGCCGGCCATAGCTGCTGAGCAGCACGTTCTTGGCCGACTTGGAGTTGTACAGGTCGGGGTCGTCCAGCCCCAGTAGCACGTCGCTGTTGTTCAACAGGTGCTGTAGCGGTCGGCTGTCGCGCAGGTCGGGCCAGTCCTGGGCGACGATCTCCAGGCCCAGCGGGAGGGCCGCCTGGCGCAGCTCATCGAGCAGGAAGCGACTGTGTTCGCCATAGAGGACACCAATGCGCCGCGCCTGGGGCAGCAGGTAACGGGTCAGGCGCAGCTGGCGGGACAGCGGCGGGTCGCTCCATAGCAGGCTGAGGTATGTCGGACGCGATGCGCCCAGGCGCTGCTGGGCCTGGACGCGGCTCACCCGCAACGCCAGCGCGGGTGGCCCGGCGCTTTCACTCAATCGCCATTCCAGGGCCGGCGTGTCGAGCAGCACCAGGCGCGTGTCGGCCTTGAGCTTGCCCGGGCTCGGCAACTGCGCCACGGTCTGAAAGCGCACCTGGTCGTGGGGGCGGTGCTTGTCCAGCGCGGCGACGAAGCTGCGAATGCCTGGCTGGTCCTCGGCACCGACCAGCAGGACTTCGCTGGCTGACAGCGTTCCCAGGGGCCAGAGGCACAGCAGCAGCAAGCGCAGCACACGGATCATCAGAACTCCAGCTCCGCGCTGAAGCTCAGGCGGTGGCGGCTGTCGTAGCGATTCTGCTCGAGGGTGATCGGCTCGTTGTCCAGGCGCTGTTGCCACAGGGCGGCCAGCTCCAGATTGCTGCCTTGTACCTTGAAACGCTTGGCCACGCGCAGGTCGACGCGCTCGTAGCGATAGCGGTTGAGCGCATCGTCACCGTAATAGAAGAGGGCGCTGGACCAACCCTCGCTCCAGTCGCGCATCCAGCCGACCGAGCCGCTGTTGCGCGCGGTCAGGCGGCTGTCGGCCGGGTTGCTGGCCCAGGCATCGACGAAGGCGTAGGTCAGGCGCAGCCGGTCGCGCTGGCTGGCGCGCCAGTCGAATTGCGCTTCGCTGCCGCGAAAGCGTGCCTTGTTGGCGTTGCTGGCGATGTACTGGTTGTTTTTCAGCGGCTCGCTGATCATGCCGGTGATCTCGTCGTAGAACAGCTTCACATCCATGCTCAGCTCGATGTCGCTGAAGTAGCCGTTGTAGCCCAGTTCGCGCGAGCGCATGCGTTCCTGGTCGAGGTTGCCCGGACCACGGGTCTTGACGAAGTACTCACCGTCCTGCAGGCCGTAGCGGTTGGGGGTCAGGTTCTTGACCGTGTAGCTCCAGTTGACGTTGTTCTCGAACATGTCCGGCGAGCGGATCGCCTCGGAGTACACCGCGCGCAGGCCATGGCGCGGGGTGATTAGGTAGTTCACCGCCATGCGCGGGGTCAGCGAGCTGCCCGACAACTGCGAGCGCTCGTACATCGCCCCGCCCTGGACGATCCAGTGCTCGTCGGCACGCCACTCGAGTTGACCGAACAACCGCCAGGTCTGGTCGTCGAGGCTGCCGTTGAAATAGGTCTGCGAGTCGGCCCGGTCATAGCGGTAATTCATGCCGCTGACCAGGCGCAGGCTGTCGGTCAGGCTCAGGGTGTCCTGGATCTCCAGGTCGTAGCGGGTTTCGCGGGTGCTCTGGTCGACGTCGCCGCAGATCGTGTTGCTGCCGCCGCTGGCCCACTGGCCGCGTACCTGCTCCATCAGGGCACCGAGCTCGGGGTCGGAGGTGCTGGGCAGGTCGCCACTGTACAGGTTGCGGGCGACTTTCTCGGCGAAGTTCGAGTCCAGTTGCCACAGTCGGGTCAGCTCCGGGCTGAAGGCGATGGCGGCATCGCAGGCACTCCATACCTGCTGGCGATCGAAGTGCTGGGCCGAGCCTTGCACATACAGGCTGTGCTCGGGGTTGAAGTCGATGTTCCAGCGGATCGAGCCGGCATAGTCCTTGGCATTGACATCGGCGTTGTCGCCGGCCCGGTAGTTGCCGAACACCGGTTGGTAGGTGTACGGGCGTTGGTTGCTGCCTTCCTTGGCCGCCAGTTGCCACTCCAGGGTCTGATCCGGCGCCAGATAATGGCTGGCGCTGAGGTTGACGCGGTTGAGCCGGCGGCTGTCGCGGTAGTCGCGGCCGTACTGGTCCTTGTCGAAACCGTCGTCCTGCTGGCCCGACAGCGACAAGCGCAGGTCGCCGGCGTCCCAGCCGAAGCCCTGGCTGGCGTAGTAGTCGTTGATGCCGTCCTGGCCGCGGGTCAGCTTGATCCGCGTGCCGTGGCTGTCGGCGGGGTTGCGGGTGAGAATGTTGACCACCGCCATCAGCGCGTTGGCACCGTAGCTGACGGTATTCGGCCCGCGGAACACCTCGATGCGCTCGATGTCCTCGATGGCGACGGGAATGTCGCTCCAGTCCACCGTGGCCAGCCCGGCCCGGTACACCGAGCGCCCGTCGATCAGCACCTGCATGCGCCGGGCGTCGCTGACGTTGCTGCCGTGGTAGTTGACCGTCGGCTGGTTGCCGGCACCGTAGCCGATCATCATCCCCGGCACCAGGCGCAGCAGGTCGGGTATATCACGGGCGCCGCTGGCACGGATCAGCTCGCTGTCGAGCACGGTCATGCTGCCGGGCACCGCCGCCGGGGATTGTTTCAGGCGGGTCGCGGTCAGAACCTGGGGCAGGTCCTGGTTGTCGATGAACAGGTCTTCGGCCACGGCCGGCCCGCCCAGCAGGGCAGTGAGCAACAGCAGACGCGGATAGGGAGGCGTGCCAGCGAACACGGGAGGCCTTGTTTCAGAAATGAATCAGGCATGTTAACCGACCGTGCAGGTTTTGCCAGTGACCCGGATCACCGAATTCGACCGGTACCCTTGTGGGGGTGGGGTCGCCCGCGAAAGGGCCGGCACTGCCACTGGTTCTGTCGCATGTGCCCCGTATAATGCGCCAGTCGCCACTTACTTTATTGGTTAACGGATTGGATATGACTGAACAGCAACCTGTTGCAGTTCTTGGAGGCGGCAGCTTCGGCACCGCCGTGGCGAACCTGCTGGCGCAGAACGGCCACCCTGTACGGCAGTGGATGCGCGATCCGGCCCAGGCCGAGGCGATGCGCGTCAACCGCGAGAACCCGCGCTACCTCAAGGGCATTCGCCTGCATGACGGCGTCGAGCCGGTCAACGACCTGCTCGCCACGTTGCAGGGCAGCGCGCTGATCTTCGTCGCCTTGCCCTCCAGCGCCCTGCGCAGCGTGCTGGCGCCCCACGCCGAGCTGCTGCGCGACAAGGGCCTAGTCAGCTTGACCAAGGGCATCGAGGCACACACGTTCAAGTTGATGAGCCAGATCCTCGAAGAGATCGCCCCCCAGGCACGCATCGGCGTGCTGTCGGGGCCGAACCTGGCGCGCGAGATCGCCGAGCACGCGCTGACCGCCACCGTGGTCGCCAGCGAGGACGAGGCGCTGTGCCAGCAGGTGCAGGCCGTGCTGCATGGCCGCACCTTCCGCGTCTATGCCAGTGCCGACCGCTTTGGCGTCGAACTGGGCGGCGCGCTGAAGAACGTCTACGCGATCATCGCTGGCATGGCCGTGGCGTTGGGCATGGGCGAGAACACCAAGAGCATGCTGATCACCCGCGCCCTGGCCGAGATGACCCGTTTCGCCGTGAGCCAGGGCGCCAACCCCATGACCTTCCTGGGCCTGGCCGGGGTCGGCGACCTGATCGTCACCTGCTCCTCGCCCAAGAGCCGCAACTACCAGGTCGGTCATGCCCTGGGCCAGGGCCTGAGCCTCGAACAGGCCGTCAGCCGCCTGGGCGAAGTGGCCGAAGGGGTCAACACGCTCAAGGTACTCAAGGCCAAGGCCCAGGAGGTGGGCGTGTACATGCCGCTGGTGGCCGGCCTGCATGCGATCCTGTTCGAGGGGCGCACGCTCAACCAGGTCATCGAGCACCTGATGCGCGCCGAACCCAAGACCGATGTCGATTTCATTTCCACCAGCGGTTTCAACTGAGAAGGAGCGACTTATGAACGATACCCCCGAGCGCGCCGCGCGCGAGTCGATCATCCTGCGGGTGCTGTGGATGGTGGTGTTCCTGGTGGCCTGGCAATTGGCCGAACTGCTGCTTGGCGGCCTGGTACTGGTGCAGCTGATCTACCGGCTGATCTATGGCGCGCCCAGCGCCAGCCTGATGAATTTCGGCGACAGCCTCAGCCAGTACCTGGCGCAGATCGGTCGTTTCGGCACCTTCCACACGGACCAGAAACCCTGGCCGTTCGCCGACTGGCCGACCGCGCGCGCGCCGGAAGGCGAAACCCCGCACGCGGTCGCGCCTGCGCCGCATCCGGTACGTGACGAGGAGCCCAAGCTGTGAAGCTCTGGGTGCTGCGCCACGGCGAGGCCGAGCCGCGCGCCAATACCGACGCCGAGCGGCGCCTGACCGCCCATGGCCGCGAGCAGGTGCTGCACAGCGCCGCCCGGCTGTTGGGCCAGCCGTTGCAGGCGATCATCGCCAGCCCCTATGTGCGAGCGCAGCAGACGGCAGCGCTGGTGCATGGGGTGCTGGGGTTTGCCGAGCCGGTGCGTACGGTGCCGTGGTTGACGCCGGAAAGCGACGTGCAGCAGGTCATCGGGGAAATCGAGCGATTGGGACTGGAGCATGTGCTGCTGGTCAGCCACCAGCCGTTGGTGGGGGCGTTGGTGGGCATGCTGGAACATGGTCATCTCCAGCAGCCCGTGCCGATGAGCACCGCCTACCTGGCGGAGCTGGAAGGGGATTGGCCGCTGGCAGGTTTGATGACCATGCGCGCACTTCACGCTCCGGGGTGATTTGCTGCTGCGCTCCTGCAGGTAGTGGGCAGCAGTCGGAGCGTGGGCGAGGTCGCGCGCGTCAACGCAAACGCATCGAGTGAAGTAGGCCGGGCGGATCGAAATTAGAGTCAGGAAAATAGATCTGTCCCGGTTTTTCCCGTCCGGTTTTTCCCCGGTTTTTCCCCCGGTTTTTCCCGTTTTATCCTTTTTGTCTTAGCTTGCTGAGAACGTAAAGTTATCGAGCCAAATACTAGTCTTCGACGAAATGCCAGTGAACCTTATACGGCGAATTGCAGGCCCAGGACTGAAATAGGAGAAACGTTGCCTGCGAGATGCACTGATTGGCGCGCTCGCGAATGGCATCGTACTTTCCGTGGTGTCGAAAAACTCGACCATATGCACCTGTTCAAGATAGTTGATCAGATCAAATTGAACAGACCGAACATTACGCCTGAGTAATAGAGACATAACACTGACGTTGCGGAACGCTATAATGATACCTTGCAGTGGCGGATGGTCACTGTTTTGTGCGATCTGAATGGCGGGACCGGCATCATTTCTTACTCGAAGTGCCGGAAACGTCGCAATATTGCCTGGGTTTAGCCATTGTGGGGCACCACTGTTAAAGTTTTCGGATAACGGGGTTGTCGCCAGTACGGTTATTTGTACGGGCGCAGATGGGGTACCGCTGCTCTCCTGGACCTCGTAGTGCCACATCTGCGTGCCAGTACCCTCAGCGCGTTCGAGTAAGCCTAGCGGGACGGTGATCTGGAGCGCGGCATTGGAGACTGGGACAATAACTGGATCGGTACGTCGCGTGCCCAGTACTCCGCTTACGTGTTCTCCTGCTCGTAAACGTGCAGCGGCGGGTATGAGCAATGTGACGGGGCGCTCAGGATTGGTGATTACACCGTTGGGCGCCTCTGGCACTGTAGGTGCGGGGAAGCGCCGCATTTCCGATATATCCAATACCAACTCAGGAAGTGCTTGCGCTGCGTCTTCAAGCGGTTCTCCATCGAACGCCACTTTGGCCGCAATGGTCAGTGTGCTTGCATGCCGCAGCTGCTCAAGCTCAGTTCTCGGCAACGTCACCTCGACCCCATTGTTGATTTCCCCCTGCGTCACCGCTTGATTGAAAGCGATGGTGATCTGGTGTGGTGTGCCATTTTCTCGCGTGCCACTGGCCCTGATCCAGTAGCGTTGCCCAACGGCGATCAGCGGCCAAGGCTCTAGCTGGACGCTGGCATTGCCAGTGAATGTACCGAGATCGAGCATGCCGGCGCTGGCTTGCGGGACTCGGGGTCTTGGCAAGTGCTCGATGTCGAGTGCCCGCACCTTTAGATCGAGCGGCTTCGATTGCTGCGCTTCCTGGCCTGGACGGACTACCGAATAGGAGACAGGCAAGGTCTGGCGCAGGCTGGCCGCCACCACACGGGTTGGAATGTCGAACGTGATGGGACCTGCGTTGCTGCCGTACTTGGACTCGGAGGTGTATAGCGTGCCCCAGTTCACCGCGATCCGGTGATCGGACTGCATTTCCGGGTACGTCACGCTGACGGTAGCCCCATCGGTCGCATTGATAGGGTCGAGTATCGCTTCAGAAGTCTGGAGGTTCAGTAAGGTAGCCATGGCGGACTCAATCAGTGGGGGCGTGCCAGGAGTTTTTCGCAATTCAGCGGGTTTGACACCTGGCAAAAATGCCAGGCCGGACACTGGCCCAAGCCGACCTGGATGCAGGGTGGCTGGTATTTCTGCCAGTTGTCCGGCCCAGACCCCATCGGTACCGTGCGCTCAACCCACGGACCACCGAAAACAGGGATATTCACATGAGCAGTCGACGTCTTGAGCTGGTGCGCTCGGCCAACCCGCAAGCGCAGTTGGACAAGCTGCGGGGGGACGGTGTGCCGGATCTGGCCGAGTACCTCCTGCTGCAGGACTGCGCCGACGACCGTCTGGATCAGTTGCTGCGCAAGCTCGAGGGACGGGCCGACCTGGAGTCGCTGCGCCAGGCGGGCATCGGCATGGCCCATGCGCTGCAGGCCAGCTGCCTGATGTTGCGCCGGCTCGATCTGGACGCCGAGGACAAAGTCCTTGCCCGCCAGGCCCTGGAGTACCGGATGGCTTATCTGCACGCCTGCCTGCGCCGCTCGATGCGCAGCTTCGACCACAGCCGATGACCTGATCACCCTTGGCGATGACCTATCCGAACGTTGCCGCCACCGCGTGCCTTGCCGACAATGGGCCATCCTTTCCGTGCAGAGCAGGCGGCCATGTCGCAGCAGATCTTCTTCGCCCACGCCAATGGCTTCCCCTCGGCCACCTACGGCAAGCTGTTCGCGGCGCTGGCGCCGGACTATGAGGTCCGGCACCTGGCCCAGCATGCCCACGACCCGCGTTTTCCGGTGAACGACAACTGGCAGAACCTGGTGGACGAACTGTTGCATCACCTCGAACAGGAGGCCGCGCCGGTCTGGGGTGTCGGCCATTCGCTGGGCGGTGTGCTGCACCTGCACGCGGCCCTGCGGCGGCCCGAGCTGTACCGTGGCGTGGTGATGCTCGACTCGCCGGTGCTGACCCGGGTCGACGAGTGGCTGATCCAGGCCGCCAAGCGCCTGGGCTTCATCGACCGCATCACGCCGGCCGGGCGCACCCTGGGCCGGCGCGAGGCGTTCCCCGACCGCGACAGCGCCCGTCGTTACTTCGCCGGCAAGACATTGTTCCGCCACTTCGACCCGGAATGCCTGGAGGCCTACCTGGAGCATGGCCTGGAGCAGGACGAGACGGGCCTGCGCCTGCGCTTCGATCCGGCCACGGAGATCAGCATCTACCGCAGTATCCCCCACGTCAGCCCGGCCAGCCCGCGCCAGCTGCAGGTGCCGCTGGCGATGGTGCGCGGCGCGCAGAGCCGGGTGATCCGCAAGCATCACGCCCTGGCGCTGCGTGGCATGTCCAGGGGCGAGTACCACAGTCTGCCGGGCGGCCACATGTTCCCGCTGGAGCGGCCCAGCGACACCGCCAGCCTGATCAAGGGCCTGTTCGATCGCTGGAGTCAGGCATGAGCGCCCAGGTCGAGGAAATCCGCCTGGCGCTCGGCCATATCGAGCTGGCCGCGCACCTGTTCGGTCCCGCAGACGGCCTGCCGGTGATCGCCCTGCATGGCTGGCTCGACAACGCCAACAGCTTCGCGCGCCTGGCGCCTTTATTACGGGGGCTGCGTATCGTCGCCCTGGACCTGGCCGGGCACGGCTACTCGGAGCATCGCCCGGTCGGGGCCGGCTATACGCTGGCCGACTATGCCCATGACGTGCTGCGCGTCGCCGAACAACTGGGCTGGCAGCGATTCGGCCTGCTTGGCCACTCGCTGGGGGCGATCATTTCCGTGCAGTTGGCCGGGGCCTTGCCCGAGCGGGTCAGCCACCTGGCGCTGATCGATGGGGTGATCCCGTCGACGAGCGCAGAACAGAACGCCGCCGAGCGCCTGGGCATGGCGCTGCAGGCGCAGCTGCGCCTGGAGGGCAAGCGCAAGTCGGTGTACGCGACCCTGGAGGAGGGCGTCGAAGCGCGCATGAAAGGCATGGTCGCAGTCAGCCGCGAGGCCGCCGAGCTGCTGGCCCAGCGCGGCCTGATGCCGGTGCCGGGTGGCTACAGCTGGCGCAGCGACAGCCGCCTGACGCTGCCATCGCCGACCCGCTTGAGCCAGGCCCAATCCATGGCGTTCGTCCAGCGCATCGCCTGCCCGACCTGCCTGGTGGTCGCGGCGGATGGCATGCTCGCCCGCCACACGGAACTGCTGGAGCAGCTACCCTTCGAGCAGACAGTGCTGCCCGGCGGGCATCACCTGCACTTGAACGACGATCAGGGCGCGGCCCTTGTTGCAGACTGTTTCAATCGCTTCCTTGGCATTCCTTGACTTGCGCCGAGCAAGTGTCGAGGCTTGGCGGCTTGAAAGGGAGACCACCATGCCTATGCCAGACATCCACATCACTCAGCCCCGCAGCCAAGAGGGCTGCCGATGAGCGCATCCGTTCACGCACGTATCGCCATCACTG
Source organism: Pseudomonas sp. microsymbiont 2 (assembly GCF_054788395.1). NCBI lineage: Bacteria > Pseudomonadati > Pseudomonadota > Gammaproteobacteria > Pseudomonadales > Pseudomonadaceae > Pseudomonas > Pseudomonas sp. microsymbiont 2. The sequence goes on along the minus strand of NZ_CM139112.1, from coordinate 3,940,989 downwards.
CCTGCCTTGCCTTTGCCAGCCCGCTGTTGTGGGCCGGCGACCTGCCGGTTCCGGTCGATGCCAAGGTCGTCGACCAGCGTCCCGCCGTGGAACAGGAGCGCATCTATCCCATGGGCCCGCTGCGCAAGATCAGCGGTCGCCTGCGCGTCGAAGACAAGGTCGAGAGCCGCGGCCAGGTCAGCTCCGTCACCTATGAATTGCCCGTCGAACGCAGCGCCCGCGAAGCCTTCACCAGTGCCCGCGAGGCATTGCAGCAGGACGGCGGCTACCCACTGTTCTGGTGCCAGGGGCGCGACTGCGGTGAAGCCAGCCTGTGGGCCAACGATGTCTTCGCCAATGCCCGTCTCAACGGTGGCGACGAACAGCAGGCGTTCATCCTGTTGCGCCGCTCCGCCGAGGAGGCCGACACCCTGGTCGCGCTGTACAGCGTGACCCGTGGCAACCGCCGCGCCTACCTGCATGTGGAAGAGTTCGTCGCCGCCAGCCCGCTGGGCGAGCTGCTGCCGACCGCCGCCACGGTGCTGCGCGAGCTGCGCGACACCGGCAAGCTCGACTACCCTGATCTGGGCGAACCCCAGGCCACCTGGGCGACCTTGCTGGCCCGCAGCCTCAACCTCGACAGCACCCTGCGCGCAAGCCTGAGCGGCGAGGGCGCCGAAGCCTGGCGCGAACAGCTGGTCAAGGCCGGCGTGCGCGGTAGCCGGCTGGAAGTGGGCAGCGCGCCGACCGACGGCCTGCACCTGGAACTGATTCGTTGAACGAGGGCCAGCATGGCCAATAATGATCGCCTGTTGATCCAGATTCTGCTGCTGGCGCTGCTGGGCGCCGCGCTGTGGGTGATGGCGCCCTTCATCTCGGCGCTGCTCTGGGGCGCCATCCTGGCCTTCGCCAGCTGGCCGCTGATGCGCCTGCTGACGCGGGTGCTGGGCGGGCGTGAAACCCTCGCCGCCAGTCTGCTGACCACCGCCTGGATCCTGATCGTGGCGCTGCCGCTGGTGTGGCTGGGGTTCAACCTCGCCGACCATGTCCGTGATGCCACCACCTTCATTCGTGACGTGCAGGTCGATGGCCTGCCTGACGCGCCGACCTGGGTGGCCGGTATTCCCTTCGTCGGCGAGCGCCTGGTCGGCTGGTGGGAGTCGCTCGACCAGCAGGGCGCCGCGTTGCTGGCGTCGGCCAAGCCCTATCTGGGTCAGGTCGGCAACTGGCTGCTGGCGCGCAGCGCGCAGATCGGCAGCGGGGTGCTCGAACTCACCCTGAGCCTGGTGTTCGTGTTCTTCTTCTACCGTGACGGGCCACGCCTGGCGGCCTTCGTCCATCGCTTGCTGCACCGTCTGGTGGGCGAGCGCGCGGATTATTACATCGACCTGGTGGCCGGGACCGTGCAGCGGGTGGTCAACGGCGTGATCGGCACCGCGGCGGCGCAGGCGCTTCTGGCGCTGATCGGCTTCCTGATCGCCGGCGTTCCGGGTGCCATCGTGCTCGGCCTGGTGACCTTCATGCTCAGCCTGATCCCCATGGGCCCGCCGCTGGCCTGGATACCGGCCACCGCCTGGCTGGTGTCGAAGGGCGACTACGGCATGGCGGTGTTCCTCGGCATCTGGGGTACTTTCGTCATCAGCGGCGTGGACAACGTGCTCAAGCCGTACCTGATCAGCCGGGGCGGCAACCTGCCGCTGGTGATCGTGCTGCTCGGCGTGTTCGGTGGCTTGATCGCCTTCGGCTTCATCGGCCTGTTCATCGGGCCGACCCTGCTGGCGGTCGGGTATAGCCTGCTGCTGGACTGGAGCCGCAATTCGGCGCAGCACACGCCGCAATCTTGACCTTGCGGGCCTCTTCGCGGGTAAACCCGCTCCCACAGGTACAGCACAGCCCTTGAGCTTGGCGCAGCACCTGTGGGAGCGGGTTTACCCGCGAATGGGCCCGTGAAGCGATCCGGTGTATTTGATCTTTACGCTTTCTTTATGCCCTGACCTCGCCCCCGATCTCGCCCCTTTACGCCCCGCCCTCGGACAATTTCCCCCAAGCGGCCTTCACGCCGCACCAAGGGGAGATTCACTCATGCACATGCTCGACGGGCTGTCACTGCTATTGGCGGTGGCGTTGGCGGTTTACCTGCTGGTGGCGCTGCTGCGCGCCGATCGCGGCTAAGGGGCGACCATGCACAGTTACGATTACCTGCTGCTGCTGGCGTTCTTCGCCATCGTGCTGCTGCCGGCGCCCTGGCTCGGGCGCTTCTACTACAAGGTGATGGAAGGCCAGCGCACCTGGCTGTCGCCGATCCTCGGCCCGGTGGAGCGGGGCTGCTATCGCGTGGCCGGCGTGCGCGCCGACCAGGAGCAGAGCTGGAAGCAGTACACCCTGGCCCTGCTGGCCTTCAACCTGGTCGGTTTCTTGATGGTGTTCGGCGTCCTGCAACTGCAGGGCAGCCTGCCGCTCAACCCGCAGCACCTACCGGGCCAGGAATGGTCGCTGGCGTTCAACACCGCGGTCAGCTTCATGACCAACACCAACTGGCAGGCCTACAGCGGTGAAGCCTCGGTCAGCTACCTGAGCCAGATGATCGGCCTGACCGTGCAGAACTTCGTCAGCGCCGCCACCGGCCTTGCCGTGCTGGTTGCCCTGTGCCGGGGCATTGCCCGTCGCTCGGCCAGCACCCTGGGCAACTTCTGGGTCGACCTGACCCGCGCCACCCTCTATGGCCTGCTGCCGCTGTGCCTGGTGCTGGCGCTGCTGCTGGTCTGGCAGGGCGTGCCGCAGACTTTTGCCGACTACGTTCACGCCGTGACCCTGCAAGGCACCGACCAGACCATCCCGCTGGGCCCGGCCGCCAGCCAGATCGCCATCAAGCAGCTGGGCACCAACGGCGGCGGCTTCTTCGGCGTCAACTCGGCGCACCCGTTCGAGAACCCCACGGCCTGGAGCAACCTGTTCGAGGTAGCCTCGATCATCCTGATCCCGGTGGCCCTGGTGTTCACCTTCGGCCATTACGTGAAAGACCTGCGCCAGAGCCGCGCGATCATCGCCTGCATGCTGGCGCTGTTCCTGATCGGCGGCAGCACCGCGCTGTGGTCGGAGCATCAGCCCAACCCGGCCCTGGAAAGCGCCCAGGTGCAGCAGGCCGCGCCGCTGGAAGGCAAGGAGAGCCGCTTCGGCACCACCGGTTCCGTGCTGTGGACGGTGACCACCACCTCCGCCTCCAACGGTTCGGTCAACGCCATGCACGACAGCCTCAATCCGATTACCGGCATGGTGGCGATGGTCAACATGATGCTTGGCGAGGTGATCTTCGGCGGCGTCGGCGCCGGCCTCTACGGCATGCTGCTGTTCGTGCTGATCGCCGTGTTCCTCGCTGGCCTGATGATCGGCCGCACCCCTGAGTACCTGGGCAAGAAGCTGCAGGCCCGTGAAGTGCAACTGCTGGTGGCAAGCCTGCTGGTGATGCCGGTGGGCGTGCTGATCCTCGGCGCCATCGCCGCCAGCCTGCCAGGGCCGGCCGGCGCGGTCACCAACCCCGGAGCCCACGGCTTCAGCCAGCTGCTGTACGCCTACACCTCCGGCACCGCCAACAACGGTTCGGCCTTCGCCGGTTTCGGTGCCAACACGGTGTTCCACAACGTGATGATCGGCCTGGCCATGCTCATCGGTCGCTTCGGCTACATCCTCCCGGTACTGGCCCTGGCCGGCAGCCTGGCGGCGAAGAAGAGCGCGCCGCAAGGGATCAACAGCTTCCCCACCCATGGCCCGCTGTTCACCACGTTGCTGCTGGTGACCATTCTGCTGGTCGGTGGCCTGACCTTCCTGCCGACCCTGGCCCTTGGGCCGATCGCCGAACACCTGAGCCTGGGTTTCTGAGGAATACACAATGAACATGCCCCTTCCCGAAGTGAAAGCGCGCCAAGGCGCCAAGGACCAGACTCGCTTCAGCGCGTTGTGGCGCCCTGCGTTGGTACAGGCTTTCGTCAAACTCGACCCGCGTCAGCTCAAGCGTGCCCCGGTGATGCTGGTGGTTGCCCTCACCGCCGTGCTCACCACCGTGCTGTGCTTCGTGCCCGGCAGTGGCGTGAGCACCGGCGTGGCGGTGCAGATCGCCGTCTGGTTGTGGTTCACCGTGCTGTTCGCCAACTTCGCCGAAGCCCTGGCCGAAGGCCGCGGCAAGGCCCGCGCCGACAGCCTCAAGGCCGGCAGCCAGGGCCTGAGCGCCAAGCGCCGCAAAAGCGACGGCAGCTTCGAGACCGTCGCCGCCACCCAGCTGCGCAAGGACGATGTGGTGCGCGTCGTGGCCGGCGAGATGATCCCCGGCGACGGCGAGGTGCTCGAAGGCATCGCCGCGGTCAACGAGTCGGCGATCACCGGTGAGTCCGCTCCGGTGATCCGTGAATCCGGCGGCGACCGCTCGGCCGTCACCGGCAACACCCGGCTGGTCTCCGACTGGCTGCTGATCCGCATCACCAGCAACCCGGGCGAGTCGACCCTGGACCGCATGATCGCCCTGGTCGAAGGCGCCAAGCGCCAGAAGACCCCCAACGAGATCGCCCTGGACATCCTGCTGATCGGCCTGACCCTGATCTTCCTGATCGTGGTGGTGACCCTGCAGCCGTTCGCCCGCTTCGCCGGTGGCGAGCTGCCGCTGATCTTTCTCGCCGCGCTGCTGGTGACCTTGATCCCCACCACCATCGGTGGCCTGCTGTCGGCCATCGGCATCGCCGGCATGGATCGCCTGGTGCGCCTGAACGTGATCGCCCGCTCCGGTCGCGCCGTCGAAGCAGCCGGCGACGTGCATACCCTGATGCTCGACAAGACCGGCACCATCACCTTCGGCAACCGCCGCTGCAGCGCTTTGCACGCCGCCTCTGGCGTGACCGCCAAGGAGCTGGGGGAGGGCGCCTTGCTCGCCTCGCTGGCCGATGACACCGCCGAAGGCAAGTCGATCGTCGAGTACCTGCGCCAGTTGCACGACTTCGACGAGCCGTCGGCCGACCAGTACGCGGCCATCGCCTTCAGCGCCGAGACCCGCTTGTCGGGCATCGACTACCAGCAGCGCCGTTACCGCAAGGGCGCCGTCGACGCGGTGCTGGCCTTCTGCGGCATGCAACGCCTGGAGCTGCCCAGCGCCCTGGCCCGTGAAGTGGAGCGCATCGCCCAGAGTGGCGGCACCCCGCTGCTGGTGTGCGTCGACAAGCACCTGCTCGGCGTGATCCACCTCAAGGACGTGGTCAAGCCCGGTATCCGCGAGCGCTTCGCCGAACTGCGCAAGCTCGGCATCCGTACCGTGATGGTCACCGGCGATAATCCGCTGACCGCCGCCGCCATCGCCGCCGAGGCCGGCGTGGACGACGTGCTCGCCGAAGCCACCCCAGAGAAGAAGCTGGCGCGCATCCGCCAGGAGCAGAACGACGGCCGCCTGGTCGCCATGTGCGGCGACGGCGCCAACGACGCCCCCGCGCTGGCCCAGGCCGACGTTGGCATGGCCATGAACGACGGCACCCAGGCCGCCCGCGAGGCCGCCAACATGGTCGACCTGGACAGCGACCCGACCAAGCTGCTGGACGTGGTGCAGGTGGGCAAGGAGCTGCTGGTCACCCGCGGCGCGCTGACCACCTTCTCCATCGCCAACGACGTGGCCAAGTACTTCGCCATCCTGCCGGCGCTGTTCGCCGCCATCTACCCACAGCTGGGCGTGCTCAACCTGATGCACCTGGCCAGCCCGCAGAGCGCGATTCTCTCGGCCATCGTGTTCAACGCGCTGATCATCATCGTGCTGATCCCTCTGGCCCTGCGCGGGGTGCGGGTGCAGGCCGCCAGCGCCGCCCACCTGCTGCGGCGCAACCTGCTGATCTACGGGGTGGGCGGCATCATCGTGCCGTTCGCCGGGATCAAGCTGATCGACATGCTGCTCAACGCGCTGCACCTGGTTTGAAGGAGTGAATGACATGAGTGCCTATGTACGCCCGGCCTTGAGCCTGGTCCTGCTGATGACCGTGGTCACCGGCGCGCTGTACCCCCTGGCGGTGACCGGTATCGCCCAGGTCGCCTTCCCTGACCAGGCCAACGGCAGCCTGGTGCGCGATGACCGTGGCGAGGTGCGCGGCTCGGCGCTGATCGCCCAGGAATTCAAGGGTGATGCCTGGTTCCAGTCGCGCCCCTCGGCGGCGGCCTATGCCACCGTGGCCAGTGGCGCGAGCAACCTGGCGCCGAGCAATCCGGCGCTGGCCGAGCGGGTCAAGGGCGATGCCGCCGCGCAGTACCAGGCGCAGCAGGGGCCGGTGCCCCAGGCGCTGCTGACCACCTCGGGCAGCGGGCTGGACCCGCACCTGCCACCCGAGGCGATCGCCTACCAGCTGCCGCGCGTGGCGGCGGCGCGGCAGGTGCCGGTGGAGCGCTTGCAAGCGCTGGTGAATGAGGCCACCCTGCGTCCACTGGTCGGGCCACCCGTGGTGAATGTGCTGGCGCTGAACCAGGCGCTTGAGCACCTGGCGCCGCTCGCCGCGCACTAACCCCTGTAGGAGCGCCCTTGTGTCGCGAAAGGGCTGCGCAGCGGCCCCAGGGTTTAAGTGTTGATACAAAGATCGCCGGGGCCGCTTTGCGGCCCTTTCCGACCGGTCCGACGCCTCGGCAAGGCCGCTCCTACAGAAACCGCGCGGTTGCTGATAATTGCACCTGATTAAGGACCAAACATGAGTGACTCCGCCCGCGCCGACGCGCTGTTGGCGGGTCTGCCCCGGGAAGGACGGGGCAGGCTCAAGGTATTTCTCGGCGCCGCGCCCGGGGTCGGCAAGACCTTTTCCATGCTGCAGGCCGCCCACGCCCAGCAGCGCCAGGGCGTGCGCGTGGTGGCCGGGGTGGTCGAGACCCACGGCCGCGCCGAGACCGAAGCCCTGCTCGGCGGCCTGACCCAGCAACCCCTGCTGCGCAGCGAATACCGTGGCGTGATGCTCGAGGAAATGGACCTCGACGGCCTGCTCAAGGCCGCGCCGCCGCTGGTGCTGGTCGACGAACTGGCCCATACCAACGCCCCCGGCAGCCGCCACGCCAAGCGCTGGCAGGACGTGCAGGAGCTGCTCGCCGCCGGCATCGACGTGTACACCACGGTCAACGTCCAGCACCTGGAAAGCCTCAACGACAAGGTCCGCGACATCACCGGCGTGCAGGTGCGCGAGACCCTGCCCGACTGGGTGTTGCAGGAGGCCTTCGAGCTGGTATTGATCGACCTGCCGCCGCGCGAGCTGCTCGAGCGCCTGCGCGAGGGCAAGGTCTACGTGCCCGAGCAGGCGCGGGCGGCCATCGAGGCCTATTTCTCCCAGACCAACCTCACCGCCCTGCGCGAACTGGCCATGCAGACCGCCGCCGCCCAGGTCGATGCGGACCTGGCCAGCGGCTACCGCCAGCGCGGTCAGGAAGCCCCGGCCCTGCGCGGTCGTCTGTTGGTGGGCATCGACGGCGACGACCAGGCCGAGCGCCTGGTGCGCCACGCCAGCCGCGTCGCTCAGCGCCGCCACCTGCCGTGGAGCGTGGTGCATGTCGACAATGGCCGGCTGCGCGACGAGGTCGCCCGCCATCGGCTGCAGTCCGCCCAGCAACTGGCCGAGCGCCTTGGCGGCGAAGTGGTGCTGCTCAAAGCGGGGGAGGTTGCCCGCACGCTGATCCAGCACGCCAGCGAACGCCGCGCCAGCCTAGTGCTGGTGGGCCAGTCTCGCGACCTGCTGCGTCGGCGCTTCTTCGGTGCCGGCGTCGCCGCGCGTTTGCTGCGCGAGAGCCATGGCCTGGAGATCAACGTGCTCGACCGCGACGCCCAGCCGCAACCGGCGCGGGCGGCGGTCAAGCGCGTGTGGGTATGGCGTCACTACCTGCTGGCGCTGTTCGCCACCGTGCTGGCCACCGGCCTGGCCTGGGCGGTGTCGAGCATGCTGGCGCTGCCCAACATCTCCCTGGTGTTCCTTGCCGCCGTGCTGCTGGTGGCGGTGCGCAGCAGCCTGGGCCCGGCGCTGGCCTGCGCGGCGCTGTCGTTCCTGACCTACGACTTTCTGTTCATCCCGCCGAACTTCTCCTTCGCCATCCAGCGTGAAGAGGATGTGCTGACCCTGGTGTTCTTCCTGCTGATGGCCGCGCTCACCGGCAATCTTGCCGCCCGCCAGCGCCGTCAGCTGCAGGCCCTGCGCGAGACCCAGGCGCAAACCAACCAGCTGCTCGACCTGTCGCGGCGCCTGACCGTGGCCACCGACCGCCAGGCCGTGTTCAGCGCCGCCGGCCAGCATATGGACGGCTGGCAGGATGTGCAGGTGTGCATGATGGAGCGCAGTGGCGATGGCTTGCTGCAGATCGCCAGCGGCGGCGCACACGCGTTCACCGACAACGAACGCGCCGCTGCCGAGTGGGCCTGGCAGCACGGCCAGGCTGCAGGCTTTGGCAGCGACACCTTGCCCCATGGCCGTTGGTGGTGGTGGCCGCTGGCGGTGGAGGACCAGCCGCTGGCCCTGCTTGGCGTGCGCCCGCGCGACGGCGAGCCGTTGACCGCGCAGCGCCGCCGCCTGCTGATGGCGATCGCCCAGCCCCTGGCCCAGGCCCTGGCCCGCGCCCGCCTGGGTGAGCAACTGGAAGCCGCGCGCCTGCACGGGGAAACCGAGCAACTGCGCAGCGCCTTGCTCGCCTCGGTGTCCCACGACCTGCGCACCCCGTTGACCTCCATGCGCGGCAGCATCGACAGCCTGCTGGCCCTGGGCGACGCCATCCCGCCGGATGACCGCCGCGAACTGCTCGAAGGCACCCGCAATGAAGCCGAGCGCCTGGACCGCTACATCCAGAACCTGCTGGACATGACCCGTCTGGGCCACGGCACGCTCAAGCTGGCTCGCGACTGGGTGGCCCCGGCCGATATCGTCGGCAGCGCCCTCAATCGCCTGCGCGTGGTGCTGGCACCTTTGCGCGTGCACACCGAAGTGCCGCCTGAACTACCGCTGCTGTTCGTGCACGCGGCGCTGATCGAGCAGGCGCTGATCAACGTGCTGGAGAACGCCGCCCGTTTCTCTCCAGCGCAGGGGCGCCTGGAGCTGCAGGTCTCGGTGCGCGACGAGCAGCTGTGCTTCGCCGTCGCCGACGAAGGCCCCGGCATTCCCGAGGACGAGCGCGAGAAGATCTTCGACATGTTCTACACCGCCGCCCGTGGCGATCGAGGCGGGCAGGGCACCGGCCTGGGCCTGGCGATCTGTCAGGGCATGATCGGCGCCCATGGCGGACGCATCCTGGTCGGCGACGGCATCGATGGCCACGGCACCTGCATCACTCTATGCTTGCCACTGCCTACTCAACCTGAAAATGAAAGTGAAGCCTCATGAGTCAAGCTGCCACCCTGCTGGTCATCGACGACGAGCCGCAGATTCGCAAGTTCCTGCGCATCAGCCTGGTGTCCCAGGGCTACAAGGTGATCGAAGCCGCGACAGGTGGCGAAGGTCTGACCCAGGCAGCCCTGAACAAGCCTGATCTGGTGGTGCTCGACCTGGGCCTTCCGGACATGGACGGCCAGCAGGTGCTGCGCGAACTGCGCGAGTGGAGCGCGGTGCCGGTGATGGTGCTGTCGGTGCGCGCCAGCGAGGTGCAGAAGGTCGATGCGCTGGATGGCGGCGCCAACGACTACGTGACCAAGCCGTTCGGCATCCAGGAGTTTCTTGCCCGGGTGCGTGCCTTGCTGCGCCAGGCGCCGCAAGGCACCAGCCTGTCCTCGGCGGCGAGCTTCGGGCCGCTGGTGGTGGATTTCGCCTTTCGCAAGGTGACCCTGGAGGGCGTCGAGGTGGCGCTGACGCGCAAGGAGTACGCGTTGCTGGCGCAGCTGGCCGGGCATCCGGGGCGGGTGATCACCCAGCAGCAACTGCTCAAGGATATCTGGGGGCCGACCCATGTGGACGATACCCATTACCTGCGCATCGTGGTGGGGCATCTGCGGCAGAAGCTGGGCGATGACCCCACGGCGCCACGGTTCATCGTCACCGAGGCGGGTGTGGGCTATCGGTTGGTGGCACCTGCGATGCTGTGATCGCAGGTTGGCGTCGCCCTTGTGGGAGCGGGTTTACCCGCGAACACCGGCGTAGCCGGTGCCATGCCGCGAGGTAGCCGAATCGCGGGGCAAGCCCGCTCCCACAAGCCTTATACACCCAGCTCCAGTGCCAAAAGCTCCTGCACGGTCTGGCGCCGACGGATCATGCGCAAGCTGTCGTTCTCGATCAGAAACTCAGGCAGCAAAGGGCGGCTGTTGTAGTTCGACGACATCGAAGCCCCGTAAGCCCCCGCATCGTGGATCACCAGCAGATCGCCCACCTTGGCCTCCGGCAGTTGCTGCGGGGTCAGTTCCTCGTCGTTCTGGGTGAACACATCCCCCGACTCGCACAGCGGCCCGGCCACCACGGTCGGTTGCAGCGGGCGGCTCACTGGCCGGCCTACCGCATCGAACAGGCTCATGCGGTGGTAGGCACCGTACATCGCCGGACGCATCAGGTCGTTGAAGCCGGCATCGACCAGGATGTAGTGCCGGTCGCCCATCTGCTTGACGGCGCGCACCTCGGCCACCAGGCACCCCGACTCCGCTACCAGGAAGCGTCCCGGCTCGATCTCCATGCGCACGGGGTGGCCGAGCATGGCTTCGATCTCCGCCCGCGCCACCGCCCAGGTGCGGGCGTAGCGTTGCAGGTCCACCGGCTGGTCGTCGCTGCGGTACGGCGTGGACAGCCCACCGCCGATGGAGAAGGCTTCGATATCCATGCCCAGCTTGCCGATCAGCCCGACCATGGCGCCGGCCACCTGTTCCAGGTGCGCGTAGTCCACCCCCGAGCCGATGTGCATGTGCACGCCCACCAGGTGCAATCCGTGCTCCCTCACACAGGCCAGCGCCTCGGGCAATTGCTCGTGCCAGATGCCGTGCTTGCTGTTCTCGCCACCGGTGTTGGTCTTGCGGCTGTGGCCGTGGCCGAAGCCCGGGTTGATGCGCAGCCACACCCGGTGCCCGAGGGAGTGCTCGCCCAGTTGGCGGAGCATGTCGATGGAGCCGGCGTTCACTTCGATCTTCGTCTCGACCACTCGGGCCAGGGTCGGCTGGTCGAGCACGTCGCAGGTCAGCACCACGCCGGCCGGGTCACCGTCCACCGTCGCCCCGGCCGCGAAGGCCCGCTCCATCTCGCCCAGCGACACGGCGTCGAGCACCAGGCCGCGTTCGCGCATCAGGCGCAGGACGTGCAGGTTGGGGTTGGCCTTCTGGGCGAAGCGCACCGTGTCGAAGTGCTGCTGGAGTTGGTCGATGCGCTGGTGGATGGTCCGCGCGTCGTAGGCCCACAGCGGGGAGCCGTGCTGGCGGACGGCCTGGGCCAGGAGGGTGGTGGTCATGGTGCTGTTCCTTGTAATGGATGCAGCGATCTTGAGTGAGTTGGTCGATCCAGAAAAATAGCTATTTTTTTATAGGTGATTCATATCTGATATGCATCGTTGGTTTTCGTGGGAGCGGGCTTGCCCCGCGATCACTGGCAGAGCCGGTGCCAGCCTGCGTGGTGCCCGCATCGCGGGGCAAGCCCGCTCCCACAGATTCACCCATAGGCCTGGATACAACATTGAAACTCTCCATCCGCCATATCGAAGTGTTCCGCGCCATCATGGCTGCCGGCAGCGTCACCGGCGCGGCCCGCCTGCTGTTCACCTCGCAGCCCACCGTCAGCCGCGAGCTGGCGCGCATGGAGCAGGTCACCGGCCTGCATCTGTTCGAGCGCGAAGGCGGGCGCCTGGTCCCGACCGCCCAGGCGCTGCTGCTGATCGAGGAAGTCGAGCGCGCGTTCATCGGCCTGGAACGCATCGACCGCTTCGCCCAGGCCGTGCGCAACTTCGAGCAGGGCCGGCTGGCCATCACCTGCCTGCCGCTGTTCTCGCAAACTTTGCTGCCCAGGGCCTGCAAGCGTTTCCACCAGCAGCACCCGGGCGTGAGCGTGAGCATCACTGCCCAGGAGTCGCCACTGCTGGAAGAGTCGCTGGTCGCCCAGCAGCATGATCTGGGCCTGACCGAAACCGGGCAGGTGCCGCGCGGCGCGGTCGGCGAGCCGCTATTCAGTGCCGATATGGTCTGCGTGCTGCCCGAGGGGCATCCGTTGCAGGCCAAGTCGGTGCTCGAACTGCGCGATTTCCACGAGATCGACTTCATCAACCTGGCCAGCCTGGACCGCTACCGGCAACAGCTCGACCAGCACTTTCGCGAGGCCGGGGTGAACCGGCGCACGATCATCGAGACCACCAGCGCGGCCTCGGTGTGCGCGATGGTCCGGCAAGGGCTGGGCGTGGCGATCATCAACCCGCTGAGCGGGCTGGAGGCCGGGCAGGGCGGCTTGCCGATTCGCCGGTTGAGCCTTTCGGTGCCGTATCAGGTGATGCTGATCCGACCGGAGCTGCGACCGGCGTCGGCGGTGCTGGAGCCGTTCTGCGAAGCGCTGCGCGGGCAGGCGCGGGAGATGGAGGAGGCGCTGGCGACGAGGCGCTGAATGACCCGCGAGCAGCCTGGTTCAATCGACCAGCCAGCCGGCGTCACCCTCTGTCAGCGTGCCGCCATGGCTGGTGGTATCACCCAGGCGTGCCACCGCTCGGCCTTCGATGCTGTGGCTCGCCGAGCCGGTCTCGATGACTGCCCCACAGCTGATACGGTCACCGACACAGGCGACCGCCCGGCCATTGACCAGCGTGGCCGAGTGACCCGAAATCACCTCACCTTCGCCATGCACCGGGCAATGGTGCTTATGGCCGACAAGAACGATGGGTTTCATGGTGTGGACTCCTGTTGTGCGCGTGTCGCGCGTGGTTTACGGGGTTTGCGTTGCGGGCGCTTGCCGGGTTTGAGCTGCCAGCGATCGGCATTGGCCAGCAGGCGCTCCTGGATCTGCGGGGGATAGTCGGCCAGGGTGGTCACGGGCGGTATGGGTTTGCCGGGCCTGCCGGCCTCGCGGATGATCTTCGGCCAGCGCGGTCGCCAGCACAGCATCAGGCTGACCCAGTGGGCGGTGCCGATGATGACGAAGGCGGGCCAGATCAGCAGCAGGGCTACCTTCAGTGGCCAGCCGCTGTGACGGAAGAAACGGCCCAGGCCTTCGAACTGGGCACTGAAGGCCTGGATGGGCGAAGGGAGTTGGGTGCTCAGGCGTGGGCGTGGGACCGCGTCGGGGCCTTCTTCCATGTAGCGGCGGATGAACTCCCATTCGTCACGCAATTCACTGCCGCCTTGGCCTTGCTTGCCGAGAAAGGCGAACTCCAGATGAGGAAGGCCCGTTCGGATTGGATGCCATACCAATGCGAGCCTCATGCCGAGGCTTAACGCATCATCTTCCGGGTGGATAGCGGTGCTGCCGGTAGATCGCCAGGGGAAGGTCACGATGCCGCCGCAGTAGCTAGGGCGATGCAGATGGACTTGTTGAGTCTTTCGATTGAAACGAATGAGCAGATGGCGGCTGGTTAACATTTCCAAGCGAGTAAAATGTAGGCCGTATTTTGCGTAGAGATAAAGTACCGCTAGATCAAGTGCTAGAATTAGGAGTGTTAATAAATTTGAGATGAGGGTTTGGTTGGGTATTTGGCTTATTTCTAAGTATAGGTTGCTTGGGCTGGTCAGTATGCTCGTGTAGGCGAATGGGAAGAGTCCGCCTATTGTCATGAGTGTTATGATTCCACGCTTTTCTTCTGAGCCGCCGCAGCGTAACTCCATGAAAGTATCATTGAAGGAAAAAATAGGTCCGCGCATTTTAGGTGAGCAGCTGACCGACTTGAAGTGTATATCTGCTGCCAACTCATCTGCGTAAAGATCCTTGTCTGCGCGTTTCTCGGCTGGGGTTCGCGCCGCATCGGTGGCTTTGCGTTCCGCAGTCGTCTCTATGCTCATGCCCCAAACGCCCCGCTCGAGTAAATACATCACATGATCTCGCTGAATGCTGAGTAAACCGCCGCGCGGACGTTGTAGAAATCGTTGTGCGAATCGCTCGCCTGCATCAGGTCTTCGGCCCAGGCCTGGCCGAGATAGCGTGTCACCTGACGACCTTGGCTTTAGGAGGTATTGAGCCGTTGTGTTCGTGGCCGACAAGAAGGGTGGGTTTCATTCGGAGGTTCCTTGTCTAGCCTTCGTCGTACGCGGCTTACGGGGTTTGCGTTGTGGGCGCTTGCCGGGTTTGAGCTGCCAGCGATCGGCATTGGCCAGCAGGCGCTCCTGGATCTGCGGGGGATAGTCGGCCAGGGTGGTCACGGGCGGTATGGGTTTGCCGGGCCTGCCGGCCTCGCGGATGATCTTCGGCCAGCGCGGCCGCCAGCACAGCATCAGGCTGACCCAGTGGGCGGTGCCGATGATGACGAAGGCGGGCCAGATCAGCAGCAGGGCTACCTTCAGCGGCCAGCCGCTGTGACGGAAGAAACGGCCCAGGCCTTCGAACTGGGCACTGAAGGCCTGGATCGGCGAGGGGAGCTGGGTACTCAGGCGTGGGCGAGGGACCGCGTCGGGGCCTTCTTCCATGTAGCGACGGATGAATTCCCATTCGTCACGCAATTCGCTGCCGCCTTGGCCTTGCTTGCCGAGAAAAGCGAACTCCAGATGAGGAAGGCCCGTTCGGATTGGATGCCATACCAATGCGAGCCTCATGCCGAGGCTTAACGCATCATCTTCTGGATGGATAGCGGTGCTGCCGGTAGATCGCCAGGGGAAGGTCACGATGCCGCCGCAGTAGCTAGGGCGATGCAGATGGACTTGTTGAGTCTTGCGATTGAACCGAACAAGAAGGTGGCGGCTGGTTAGGAGCTCCAACCGAGTGATTTGGAATCCATGCTTTAAATATAGGTAGATTAACCCTAGGCCAGAGAAGGCTACTAAGATGGTGAGGGCTATGGTTAGTATTTTGTAGTCGGGGAGGCGCGATATATTTATATGGATAAATCCGGCTGTGATTTTTATCCAAAAATAGCTCAGGGGGATTAGTGAGCCGAGGGTCATTAGTGTTATGATTCCACGCTTTTCTTCGGAGCCGCCACAACGTATGTCCATGCTCGAATCATTGAACGAATAAACTGGTCCGCGGATTTTAGGGGTCTCGCTTACGGGGTTGAAATGGAGCTCTTCTTGTAATTCGCTCTCGTAGAAATTTTTGTCAGCTTTTCGTTCGGTAGATGTTCGCGCAGTATCGGTGGCTTTGCGCTCATCTTCCGTTTCGATGCTCATTTTCCAGAACCCCCATTCAAGTAGGTACATTAGATCACCTCGCTGAAGGCTGAATATAAACTTCTTAGTTCTGTGTGTTCTGTATAAGGCTTGATGTCTTTGTTAAGTCTATAGATGCTATGCTTGCACCATTTTTCCAGAGCGTCATCTTCGAGTATGAGTATCATTATGGAGATGGCCGCCCCGATCCAAAATGCGCCTAAAATCAGACGAGATAACAACAGGCGGGCACCATTGGTTCCAAGTTTTGCTGCGAGCGTGCTTAGAGATCTTCCTAGTAATGTTGTTAGTCTGCTGTTGTTTCTTTGCGCGAGGTAGTCGAAGAAGGGCTTTGCAGCTGCGATTGCGCTTCCAAGCTCTGCCAGTGATAGACAAGTGGTGGCTGCTGCTCTTATGAAATAGGCTGACGCTAGAATTTCTGATTTAGATATGGCGGTGGATGTTTTTTTAATACCTGCCTCATGGATAAAATGAGCACCATCAACTAAATCCCACCACGCCAACACAAACCCTCCCATCCCAGCCATCCCCGCGCCCCAGAGCTTCAACCTGCCAAGCGCTATCGCAGCCCCTTTACCGGTCACACTGTTTGCGCCAAAGCGTGTCACCACCTGCTCCACATAGCTGGCGCCAATCTCGAATCCTGCGGCGGCGGTGGTCATGGCCGAGGCCAGCAGTTCGGTCTTGAAGCGGGCATCGCTATCGGGCAATTGCCGTGCCTTGAACGCCATCAGCATGCCTTCCAGCAGGCAGATGACCGCCGCCGCGCGGACTTTGTAGAAGTCGTTGTGCGAATCGCTCGCCTGCATCAGCCCTTCGGCCCAGGCCTGGTCGAGATAGCGGCTTACCTGGCCGGCGACGCGCCGTGGGTTCGATGGCTTGTCACTGTGCGCGGTTTCAGCCAGGCGAACTTCGACGGCGCTGTGATGAACGGAGGCCAGCAGCGTCAGGCGCAGACCATGGTGCAACGCGTGATCCACGCTGTTGGGGGCAGCGGTGCGCAACACCTCTTGCCCGAGAAGGGCGAACCAGCCATACAGGCCGACGCTGGCCTTGGCATTCTGGCTTTGCAGCTGTTCGTGGAGGGTATTGATGCGCGCGAAGGCATTCGCCGCGACATGGGCCTGGCGGGCGAGGGCCTCGGGCAAGACCAGCGTCGAGGGTTCTGGCGGCATGGCCTTGGCGGCTTCGCGCAGGGCCACCAGCTCTTCACGCAGGTCGTCCTGATTGAAGGTGACGCCGCGCACCGCGAGGTTGCCCCGTTCGTGGGGATTGCCGCGCCACCAACGCTCCAGCAGGCGCGCGCCGGACGGGGCGAGCTCCATGCCGATCACGCACAGGCCGGTCTGTTCGGCGAAGGCCAGGCCATGGCTCAGGTCGGCATTGTCGTAGCGGTCCAGGGCTTGCAGCAGGCGTTCGCTGGTCAGCCAGCAGACATGGTCTTGCGCCCGCTCCTGCGCTGCCTGTCGCGCCTGCTGCATGGTCTGCTCGAAGGCTTCGAGCTGGGCGTGCATGGCCTTGCGGTCGACCAGCTGGCCGTATTTCTCGTCGAACTTGGCCTTGAACTCGCCGGCCTGCAGACGGGCCTCGGCCTTGGCCCGGGCGTTGCGTTCGAACTGCTCCAGGTGCGGTTTGAGCCGGGCATCGTGGGCGTCCTGCATCTGCCTGGCGTGCGCGGTAAAGCCATAGAACTCCGCATGCATGGGCGATTGGCTACGCACGGTCTCGGCCATGACCTCGCGCTTGACGGTGCGTTCGGCGACCATCTGCGGGTAGAGCGTCTCCACTTCCAGGAACGACTGCGCCACCAGCAGCTTGCGCTCGTTGTCCACGCCGGGCTCCACCGTGCGCTGCAACCATTGCGTGCGTACATCGTCGATGGCCGCGTTGCGCCAGGCGTTGAGTTCCTGGGTGATGCCCAGGGCATCCTCGATCACGATGGCGGCGCCGCGCGGCTTGCTCTGGCCCGAGCGCGGCGCGAGGGCCTGGTACGTGGCCTGGAACGAGACGATCTGGGCACTGTTGAACGGCTGCTGGTCGAGCAATGCCTGCAGTTGCGGGTCGTACCGCGCGCGGAAGTCGGCGACCCAGTCCAGTTGGTCGTGCTTGAGCACATGGGGTTGGGGCGGGGCATCGGCGGGTTGGATGAAGCGCTGGATGTCGATGGCCGGCAGGCTGCTGCGGTATTCGTCGTCGAGCAGGCGGTAGTTGTCGAGCATGCGCGGGGTGAGCGGGGTGGGGCTGAACAGTGGGCGCAGCTCCTGGAGATCGTCCAGGTCGTACAGGGTGATGGCCCAGCCGAAGCCGCGGATCATGTCGTCGAGCGTGGCCGCGCTGGGCGCGGGCTCCCAGGGCGAGTCGGCGCTGATGTACTGCAGCGAACCGTTGGCGGCGACGCGGTACTGGCTGTGCCACTCGTAGGCCTCGGCCCGCTGGCGCTTGATCAGCAGGTACAGAAACCCTTCGCGCAGTGGGCGGATGGCGTAGCTCGAATGCTCGAGCGCAGCGATCTCCTGGAATGGGCTGAGGTGCCCGGGCAGCTTGGGCAGTCGCTCGCGCTGGGCGGTGGCGCCGCCCACGGCGGCGTAGCGCAGGGGCAGCAGTTCGAAGCGACGGGTGCAGTCGGCCACGGGGCTGTTGCGCAGGGCGGGTTTGTAGCCGGCGTTGATCGTCCGGCACAGTTCGAGGGTGTCGAGAAGTGAGGTCATGGGCGGCACTCAACCAGGCGAGCGGTGCAGGCAGGCCTGCAGGTTGTCGGAAAGGGTGGTTTGCTGGGCGCGGGTCGCGGCCAGTGCGTCGTGCCAGGCGGGCGTCTGCCGCAGTTGTTCGGCGTTGCCGGACATCAGCAGCACGAAGGTGACGAGATCTTCTTCTCGGCTCAGGCCCTGGCTGCGAGCCTGCTCCAGGTAATGCTGCACCAGGCCTAGCCGAGTACCGTGGCAGTGCCCTGCCAGAGGCGGGTGGCCATCGAGCATTTGCGCCAGCCGATGGCTCAGCGGATCGCCCGCCAAGGCCGTCCAGAACGCCTCATCGAGGGTGATGGGCGGCACCTGGGGCGAGGTTGGCTGCCCATCGCCGCTGATCTGCAGCCAGAGCTTCTTGTCCGGGTTGGCCATGGGCACCCACCAACGGTGGATCGGCGAGAGCCATTGACTGACTCCGGGCAGGTCGCGGCGGCTATCCAGGAGCTGCAGGCTGGCGGTGGTGTGATAGCGCAGCAGATAGCTGTGGCCGTCCGCCCCCGTCACGATGTTGGCCTGGCTCAGGTGCCGTGCCAGCTGCTCGGGTGGCAGGGGGCTGATGATCCAGCCGCAGACGGCATTCGGCGCGTTGTATTCCAGCGCCCCCATGAAATCATATTGAGCGCGTACGTCGCTGCCTGGCCGAGCGCCCACCAACCAAGGGCCTGCGGCTTGCAGCGCGGCGAACGCGGGCTGTTGCAGCAGCGGCCAGCAGCGCTGCGCGTAGTACTGCGCGAACTTGTCGCGTGCCGCCGACGAAAGGTGGGCCATCTCGACGATGGCGCTGAGGCGATAGCGCGCTGAGGCCCTCAGTTCGCCGACCAGCGCATCGATGAATGGGTTGGACATCAGTACGTGCCCTCCATGCGGATCACATTGCTGCCCTCGGCAATGGCCTTGAGCAGGCAACTGAGGCAGATGGGCTCGCCAGGCTCCGGTACCCCCGCGGTCGACAGGGTGTGGCTGCTCGCCATGGGTTGCTGGCTGACCGGGCCCTTGAAGGCGAGGGCAACGCCATCCAGGGTGAGGCCGGCGGCATCGATGCGCAGCAGGCCGGCCGGGCTTCTGATGGTGAGGCTCTCGCTCACCTGGATGTCGTAGACCTTGGTGGTGTGGCGTATGGCCTCGCCGGTCTGCAGTGCGCTGCAACCGGCGACGGTCTGCTCCAGGTGGCCGCCGATGTCGACCGTGTGATTGGCCTTGGTCGTGTCCCGGCGGTGGTTGCCGACCTGCTCGATCCGATCCTGGCCGGTGGTGATGGTATGGGTCCGGCCAATGACGAGGTTGTCGTCGTTGGCAATCTCGTGTGTCCTGTCCTGGCCGATGGCGAGCGTCTCGTCGCGGCCGACGTCTTCTCGGCGATCCTGGCCTATCGAGATCGTTTCATCGCGTTCGACCCGCTCCGTGCGGTCGTTGCCGATGCGCGTGGTCTCATCGTGCTTGACCACATTGTTCTGGTCCCGCTCGGCATGGATGAACACCTCCTGGCGCCCCAGCTCATCCTCGAACCTCAACTCGTTGAAGCCATCGCCCTTGTGGGTCTGGCTCTTGATGGTCATGCGCGTCTTGTGCTCGGGCAGGTCGTACGGCGGCAACTGGTTGCCGCAGTAGGTGCGCCCGGTGATCATCGGCTGGTCGGGGTCGGCGTTGACGTACTGGATGACCACGTCCTGGCCGATCCGTGGAATGGCCATCGCGCCCCAGCTGCCGCCGGCCCAGCCTTGGGAAACGCGCACCCAGCAGGAGCTGAATTCGTTGTCGCGGCTTTCCCGGTCCCAGGGGAAGCTGACCTTGACCCGGCCCCACTGGTCGCAATAGATCTCCTCGCCGGGCGGGCCGACCACGGTGGCCATGTGCGGGCCGTCGATGCACGGCTTGGGCAGTGGCTCGGGGCGCCACTCGGCCATGCCGGGCACCAGTTGCGCGTGCTGCACGTAGTGGCTGCCACGGCTGGCGTCGGCGGCGTCTTCCTGCAGGCTGGTGAACTGGCTGCCCTCGTGGCGGATCGTGGCCACCCGCCAATGCACATTGAGGTCGGCCCGCGGGTGGCCGACCAGGGTGAAGCTCAGGCCGGGCTGCAGACGCGGGTCGTCGCCCTCGACCTCGGCGATGCGCGCGTCGTGGCGCAGGGTGGCGAGGCGGGTCGCGGTGAACGGCTTGCCGACCACGTCGCGCTTGTAGCGGCCGGGGTAGTCGAAGCGCTCGTACTCGTTGGCCCCGGGCGGCACCTCGTGGCTGACGGCGGTGTGCTCCTGGCGGTAGGCGGGGTTGGTGAAGGTGTAGTCGCGCTGCACCTGGCGGGTGCTGCGCACCTGCTCGCTGTAGCGCAGGCGGCGCAGGCACGGGCGCGGTTGGTCGCCGCCGCCGTTGGCGTGGTACAGCACGGTGTGCGGGGCGAGGTCTTGATCGTCGTCGCCCCGCGCGATCAGGCCAAAGCCCAGCAGGCGGTCGCTGATCAGCAGCTTGTGGTGTTTTTCGCTGTGCTCGAAGCGGTAGACGAAGCCTTCCTCGGCGGCGAGGCGGGCGATGAAGGCGAGGTCGGTCTCGCCGGCCTGGACGCAGAACTCACGGACCTGGTGGTCGAAGCTGGTGCCCAGTTCGAACTGCACGATGCCCTGGCGGGCGAGCATGAGTTCGAGGATCTGCGGCACGCTCTTGTGCTGGAAGATGCGCCAGTTCGAGCGCAGGGCGGCGCGGGCCAGCTGCGGTTCGACCAGGGCGTGGTAGCGGGTGCGGTGAAAGCCGCTGTCGCCCTGGCTGAAGCGGCTGACCAGGCCGTGGACATGGCGCAGCGGGCGCTGGCCGCGCCAGAGGGTGAAGAGCACGGGCTGGTCGAGCAGTTGGCCGAAATCGATGTCGTCCTGGTGGCTGACGAGTTCCAGGTGCAACTGGAAGGGCGTGCTCAGCGCTTCTTCGAGCTTGAACGACACCACTTCGAATGCGGCGCGGCCCACCAGGGGCTGGAAGGTGTAGCGCAGGTCGGATTGGCCGGGCATGGGAGCACTCCGTGCGTCACTGCTGCAAGATGGCGTTGAGCGACTCCAGCACCTCGGTGGTGAGCAGGTGCAGGCGGTAGCTGTACACGCCGTAGATGATGGCGATGATCACCGCGCTGAGCGCCAGCGGGCTCCACCACGGCAACTGGCGGCGCACGCGGTACTTGCGCTCCAGCACATTGCTGTAGGGGTCGCACAGCTCGGTAGGTACCGGGTCGCGCTGCTCGAGGACCACGCGCTGCAGCTGCTCGATCAGGGCCTGGTGGGCTTCGTCGCCCCTGGGCGCCAGGGCGTACTTGCCTTTCAGGCCGAGGCACAGGCACAGGTACATGAACTCCAGCACGTCCTTGTAGCGCTGCGGTTCCTGCATCATGCGCGTGAGCACGGTGAAGACCTTCTCGCCGCCCCAGGTCTCGTGGTGGAAGATGCTCAGCAGCGGTTCCTGGCTCCAGCAGGAGTTGCGGCCCCAGGGCCGGGACATGACGGCTTCGTCCAGATGCAGGCACAGGGCGTAGGAGTAGGCCAGCAGTTGCGCGGACTCGTAGTCGTGCTGGCGCATTTCTTCCTGGATGGCGCTGATCTGCTCGCGCACCTTGGCGTGCACCTTGTCGATGTTGGGCAGCTCGTCGAGGGTGCGCAGGCGCATCACCAGGCCGAACAGCGGCATGGCGGCATCGACCATCGGGTTGGCGTAGTTGCCGCGCAGCCGGAAGTCGGGGTCGGCGGGGTAACCGGAACCGCTCGGCTTGCCGCTGGCATCGACGCGGTGGGCTGAGTGCCCGGTCGAGTCTTCGAGCACTAACGGTTTTGCCGCCCGTTGAGGTGCTGCGTGTTCATTTGATTGGCTAGGCATCAGATATCCGTTCAATTGGCCATTGGTCATTCCAGGACCTCGTTTTCGACCAGGCACGTTCAGTGAGAAACGGATGCTAGCGAGCCACTCAATTCCAGGTAGGTGTCGAGCTCCCAAAGAGTTGTAGGAATTTTCGCGATCGGATTTCTTCCAGGGGGGCGCCGTATCGCGCTCGGCGAACCCGGGAGCCAGACTCGCCTAGCTCGGCGGAACCTGAACGCTGGCGAAGCGCAGTGTCGTCACCAACCGTCGCGCCGTCAGGTCGAACAGCATGCCCAGGCAGGGCAGGTCGAAGTGCGCGGTCATGCGTTCGATGCAGTCCCAATGACCGCTGATGAGCCAGGCTTCGTCCGATGCTCCTCTGCGCGCCAGGCTGTAGGCCATGCAACCCGAGGTGCGATTGAGCACTTCCAGCAGGGCTTCGAGTTGCGCCAGAACCGCTGCGGTCGAGCCTTTGGCGATATCGATTTCCACCGTGTTGATGGCAACCAGGGTCATGCTGATTCCCTCACTGTGCCAGCACGCGGTGCGCCACCTGCACAGCCTCCTCACGGGTGGGCACGACGAACAGCGGATAACCCCAGAACGCTGCGAATTTGGGGGCGAACGCACGGGCGGCTTGTTGCCGGCCGGTGTCCGGTTCGATGAGCACCTGCCCCTTGACCCAGGTGCGCAGCGCAGTCTTGTGGCGCTTCATCCACAGTGACAGCTGCTTCTGTTCCTCGTGGGTGTGTTCGTGTTCTTGTTGCCGGGCACGTTCGGCATCCAGCAATACGAACGGTTGCGCGCGTGACAGCAGCGCTTCGAAGGCGGCGAAGCCTTCATCGTGGGTGTCGATGGCGGTGTTGCCGATCGCCATCCAGACCAGTGGGAAATGGGTGATATCCAGTAGCATCGTGCTTGTCCTCGGAGTGGGTCGCGACGTGTCAGCCTTTATGGCCAAGGGCCTCGATGACACCGTTGCACGATAACGGCCGGCCCTGTGTACGTCATTGCGAAAGCCTGTCATTCTGTTTTTCATTTCGGCCAGATCGATGGCCAAGGACATGTCGTGTGGAAGCCATCACCACCGAGCACCTGGCTCACGCCTGGGATGTCGATGCCATCCCCCGGCAGGTCATTGCGCTGAGCGCGGCCCGGGTGGGGCAGGACTGGGAGCTTGCGCCTCATCGCCATCGCAAGGGGCAGCTGATCTATACCGTGCGCGGCATGCTCGACTGCGAGGTGGAAACGGGGGTCTGGATCGTGCCGCCGCAGTGCGCGGTCTGGATCCCCGGCGGGATGTTGCATTCCACGCGTGGTTCGGGTGAAACCGAGTGTTACTGCCTGTTCGTCGAGCCGGAGGCGGTCGAGCACCTGCCGGCCAGGTGCTGCACGCTGTCGGTATCGCCGCTGCTGCGCGAGCTGCTGCTCAAGGCCAGTGGATTCGCGCCGCTGTATGCCGAACAGGGTCCCCAGGGGCGGTTGATCGCCACGTTGCTGGACGAACTGTGCGCAGCCCCCGTCGAAGACCTGCACCTGCCCATGCCCAGCGACCGTCGGCTGCGCCAGCTGACCCAAGGGCTGCTGGCCGACCCGGCGAGCGCGGCGCCGAGCGGCGAATGGGCCCGGCGCATCGGCATGAGCGAGCGCAGCATGAGCCGGCTGTTGCAGCAGGAAGTCGGCATGAGCTTTGGCCGCTGGCGGCGGCAACTGCATGTGATTCTTTCGCTGCAGCGCCTGACCTTGGGAGAGAGCGTGCAGGCCGTCGCCCTGGGCTTGGGCTATGAGAGCGCCAGTGGTTTCGTCACCATGTTCCGCAAGGCCATGGGCAAGCCGCCGGCGCGCTACCTGCTCGAGCGCGGCCTCGACGGGGAGACGCAGGCGGGGCGTGGGATCGTGCTGAGCGGCCAGGCCGACGGCGGAGCACCAGGAAAACCTGAACGATTGGCGCCAGACGCTAGTCAACACCTTCAGCAATGAGCAAAAACGCTCCGCTTGATGAGGATTGGCCATGAGCACGTTGACGATCGAAGGTTGGTACAAAGGTAGCGGTGATCGCCGGTCCACCCCGGTGGGCGACATCCATTTCGATATCCAGGGCCCGACCCACACCGCGTTGGAGCAGGCCGAGGAGCGCCTGCAGCAGAGCCACGAGGCCGAGGCGATGGTGGATGTCGACATGGAGACCTTGAACCTGATCCTGCCCGAGGGTTACGGCCCCTTGTCCGACTGTCGCCTGCGGGTCTACCTGAGCGACGACCAGCGGGGCCAGTTCCATCTGGTCGGGCACCGAGCCAGTGACGGCAGCCTGATCTACAGCAATGCGGTGTTGATCGCTCAGTTGAGCTGAGCGTGGCGTAGCGCATTCGAGCTGTGGATACGTGACCGGGCCATGGTCAACGGCGGGCAAGCCCATCGGCTTGCCCCACCGTGGTGTGTGTTTCGGCCATCTCTCGCTATCAATGCGATCAATGTTGGCAGACGTTTTCCCTGAACCCCCTCTAGATTCCGTGTGGCGTGCTGGCTGCCCCAACGACAATAACGAGGGACCCCGACTATGCCCACCGCCACCCAAGCGTCCAACGCCTGGCGCATCCTCTTCCTGTTGTTCCTGGCCAACCTGTTCAATTTCTTCGACCGCACCATCCCCGCCATCGTCATCGAACCGATCCGCCTGGAATGGCACCTGAGCGACTTCCAGATCGGCATCATCGGCACCGCCTTCACCCTGGTCTACGCGATTGCCGGGGTGCCGCTGGCGCGTCTGGCCGACACCGGTTCGCGCAGCAAGCTCATGGGCTGGGGCCTGGTGGCGTGGAGCGGGTTGACGGCGGTCAACGGCATGGTCGGCAGCTTCTGGAGCTTCCTGCTGGTGCGCATGGGCGTGGGCATCGGCGAGGCCAGCTACGCGCCAGCCGCCAACTCGCTGATCGGTGATCTGTTCCCCGCTGGCCGGCGGGCGAGGGCGATGGGTATTTTCATGCTCGGCTTGCCATTGGGCCTGCTGCTGGCCTTCTTCACCATCGGTGCCATGGTCGAGGCGTTCGGCAGCTGGCGCGCGCCGTTCTTCATCGGCGCCGTGCCCGGCATGCTCTTGGCGCTGCTCATCTTCATGATCCGTGAGCCGGCGCGGGGCGCGGCGGAGGCCGTGGTCACCGCCCAGGCACCGCTGGACCGTCCCTTGCGCCGGGTGCTGAGCGTGCCGACCTTCGCCTGGCTGGTGCTGGCGGGGCTGACGTTCAACTTCGCCACCTACGCCTGCAACTCGTTCATGGTGCCGATGCTGCAACGCTATTTCGCGCTGCCCCTGCATGACGCGGCGGTGGCCACCGGGGTGATCGTCGGGCTGAGTGGCCTGGTGGGCCTGACCCTCGGCGGCTGGGTGGCCGACAAGGTGCACCAGCGCTTTGCCAACGGCCGCCTGGTGTTCGCCGCGCTGAGCATGCTGGTGGCCGCCCTGTGTACCGCCTGGGCGCTGCATGCCGGGCGCATCGAGCTGGGGCTGTTCGTGGCGGTCTTCGGCATCGGCTGGCTGTTCTCGTACAACTTCTACACCTGCGTGTACACCGCCATCCAGGACGTGGTGCAGCCACGCCTGCGGGCCACGGCCATGGCGCTGTTCTTCGCCGGGCTGTACCTGCTCGGCGGCGGGCTGGGGCCGGTGGTGGTCGGCGGGCTGTCGGACCATTTCGCCGTGGCGGCCATGGCGGCGGCGGGCGAGTTGGCGATGAGCGAGGCGTTCAAGGCCCAGGGCCTGCATGACGCGATGTACCTGATCCCGGTGGCGCTGCTGCTGACCATGGTGTTTCTGCTGGCGGCGTCGCGTTGCTTCGGCCGGGATGCGCAAAGGATGCGGGAGGGGATGGTGATCGACGCAGGCTCGACAGGAGGGCAGGTGGCCGAGGCGTGACGGCGCTCATGCTACCCGTGGCGGCCTGTCACCGAAGGCCGCCACGAGTGTGACGCTTATGGCCGGTTCTTGCCCAGTTGCTTGCCGGTCTCGGTCACGATGGCGTTCAGGCCTTGTTCGTTGATGGTCTTCCAGTCGCTGTCGGTTGCCACTTGCATGCTGTCGCGTGTGTTGGTGACGACTTCCAGTGGCGCCGCATCCGGGTGTTCGATCTTCAGGTGGGCCTTGTTGTTGACGGCCACGGTGAATGCGCCGGGGGAGAACCAGGACCAGTACTCGATGATGTGCACGTTCACTGCTGCGGCAGTCGGCGAGGGCGCGCTGACGACCTGGTAGCCGGCCTGCTGGTAGGCGGCAACCGCGTTGCCCACCAACTGCGATACGGTACGGCCCGAAGGCAGTACCACATCGCCCAGCCCTTTGCCGAAGCCGTTGCGCTTGCGCCCGATGGCTCGCTCGGTGATGCGGGTGTCGTGGATTTCATCGTTTTTCAGCGAAGGAATATCGGCGCTGCGCGGGTCGATCTGGAACACGCGCTCGTCCACGGCGCTGATGTACACCTGCTGCCCTTGGCCGGCGGTCGCGGCTTGTGGGGCAGGGCCGCTCACGTCCACTTCGGAACGGCTGGTCGCACAGCCTACCAGTGAAGCGAGGGCGATGGCGGCGGCGGTGGCTTTGAAATACGTCATGGTGGCTCCTGAGCGATTCGGTCGTCCTGTGTGTCCAGCGTCGGCCACTGGCGCGCAGGAGCTTAGCGGTTGAGCGATGGCGGGGGAAGCACAAATGTGGCCATGAGCCATTATTGCGAATGTGCGGTTCGCGCTTGATCCGGTTTTTCTGTGCTCGCCAGCCACTCGGAGTAGGCCGTCGTCATCGTTCGCCACGTTTCATCATCGGCGGGAACCAGATGCTCGATGCGCAGCGAAGCCACGGTGATATCCAGCGGCATGCCAAAGGTGGTGAAGGTGGACAGGAAGCGCAGTTCGCCCTCGCCCGCGCGCACGCGGGTCAGCACCACCGGTGACAGCGGTGCGTGCGGCGGCGGCGCGGGTGGTGCGGGCAAACCCAGCAGCCGCTGCGCCAGTTCGGGATTGCTCAGCGCCTCCCTGGCCGCCCGCTGCCAGGCGATCGCGCGTATCTCGTCGGCATTGACCAGATGATCCCCTAGCCCGCCCGGGCGTAGCAGCGTGTCCAGCAGGTTGAGGTTCGAAGTGCTGCTCGTTGGGATACCGGCCATTGTGAACAACAGCCCGGCACTGGCATTGGCCGCGGTGATGTCCCAGTTGCTGGCGATGACGATGGCCGGTGCGGGGTTGTTGGCCTGCAGGATGTGCTGCACGGCGTCGTGCACCATCTTCAGGGCTGGGGCGTGCGGTACGGAGGTGATGTAGCGCGGCGCATAGCCAGCGGCGAGGAATACTTCGTTGCAGTGTTCGAGCGGTACGTCCAGCGCGCTGAGCAGGGCATGCAGGGTCCCGGGGCTGGCCTTGGCGCGGCCGGTTTCCACACAGCTCAGGTGGCGCTGCGACAGGCCCGCCAACAGCGCCAGGTCGAGCTGGCTGAGGCCGGCCTGGCGGCGCAGGCGGCGCAGGTGCTCTCCGGCATCGGTGATGGCGGGTGTCTGCGTGGCGTGAAAGGGAGAAGTGCTCATGCTTCGACTCTGGCTGTCCTTGGCTGATGCGTCCATGACCTGTGAGGTCATTGAGGCGGGGACGACTCTATCACTACCGTGAAAGCCAGATCGCGCTCATGGAACAAAACATAATTCTTTGATTTGACCGGGGCTCCGCAGCGCCTGCATCGCGGGGCAAGCCCGCTCCTACAGGTCCCTGCCAAGGAACAGACAATGAAAGCTGAATGGATCGCGCTACCGGTATTGCTGCTGTTTACCCTGTACACCGGCTGGACCTTGGTGATCGCGGATCAATCGCTCATCGCCTTTGGCCTTGACCTGATGTCCCGGCCAGATACGGCCCAGGTCGTCATCGACCTGTATGTGATGGCCGGTCTGGGTTGTGCGTGGATGGTGAGCGACCAGCGCAGGCGAGGCGGATCGTTGCTCGGTGTCTTGCCCTATCTGCTGCTGACGACGGTGTTCGTCTCCGTGGGGCCGCTGCTGTACCTGGTGGTCAAGGGCTTTGCGCAGAGGCGTGGGGCATGAGCGGCGCCCTGGAGGTCTATGCCTGCTGCGCGGTGGCGCTGTTTTTCAAGATGCTGGCGATTTCTTGCTACCAGGGTTATTTCCGCCTGCGCTTCCTGGCCTTCACCAACCGCGAGGATGCTGCGGTGTTCAACCGTTCGGCTTGCCCAGCGGAATTGCCGCAGGTCATGCGGGCCATGCAGGCCTGGCGCAATGATCTGGAGAACATCCCGCTGTTCCTGGCGTTGTCTGGGCTGACAGTTGCGCTGGCAACACCGTCGACCACGAGCGCCTGGCTGATGGGGGTATTCACCGTCGCGCGGATACTGCACACGGCGACCTACCTGGCGGGCATCCAACCATGGCGGACGGTGAGTTACGGTGTGGGGGTCATGTGTTCGATCGGGTTGGCGGTCTTGGTCATCGAGGCGCTGGCCACGGCCCCTTGACGGCCTGCCGGTCGGCGTCGAGTTGAACGTTGTACTGCGCCTCACCGGCCCAGATGTAGTGGGCGAAATACGGGTGGTAGTACTCGGTCTCGAGAAAGTACTCCGGCGCGATATCCAGCAGGTGGAAGAAATCGCTTTGCGGGTTTTCCCGATTGGCGATGTAGAACGGGTCCCGCAGGTAAAGCCCCTTCACGTACGGCATTTTCTACCCCTATTGGGTTTGGCAGCCGCGAGTCAGAGGTAAGTATTCCGAGGTATTTACTATCCGCTCCTGCCCGGTATAGTCGCTCACTGGGCCTAGGATGGCCGCGAAGATACATCGTCTCGATAAGGATGTTGCATGATGAGGTCACGTTTGCGAACCCTTTTGTCGGCCTCGCTGCTCTGCGCAGGGATCAGCACCTCGGTGCTGGCCGCCGAGCCCGGGATGCACCTGTACAACTGGTTCGGGCTGCTCGCGCCGGAGACGCCGAAGGCGTTCGAACAGGAAACCGGCACCCGCGTGCGCATGGACGCGTTCGACAGCGCCGACATCATGCAGAGCAAGGTCATGGCCGGGCGCACTGGCTACGACGTGGTGGTGGCGACCTCCAACGTGCTACCCAGCCTGATCGCGGCGGGCGTGCTGCAGCCGCTGGATCGAGCGCAACTGGGCAACCTGTCGCATATCGACCCCGATATCCTTGCCCAGCTGGCGGTCAACGACCCCGGCAATCGCTACGCCGTGCCCTACCTGTGGGGCACCACCGGCATCGGCTACGACGTCGACAAGGTCAAGGCCGCGTTGGGCGACCAGGCGCCGGTGGACAGCTGGGACCTGATCTTCAAGCAAGAGAACATCAGCAAGCTCAAATCCTGTGGCGTGGCGATGCTCGACTCGCCCAGCGAGATCATCTCGATTGCCCTGAACTACCTGGGCCTGCCCAGCAACAGCAGCAACCCGGCGGATTACCAGAAGGCGCAAGACCTGCTGATGAAGATCCGTCCATACGTGCTGTATTTCGACTCCTCGCGCATCGATGCCGACATGGCCGACGGCAATATCTGTGCGGTGGTGGGTTGGGCCAACGGCGCCCTGGCCGCGCAGGCCCTCAACGAGAAGAACAACACCGGGCGGCGGATCGGCTACAGCCTGCCGCGCGAAGGCGCGCTGGTGTGGTCGGAAAACCTGGTGCTGCTCAAGGATGCGCCGCATCCCAAGGCAGGCATGGCGTTCATCAACTACATGATGCGCCCGGAAGTGATCGCCAAGACCTCGAACCATACCCTGTACCCCAACGCCAACAAGGACGCCACCCAGTTCGTCGAACAGGCGCTGCGGGACAACCCGTGGATCTACCCCGACAAGAAGACGATTGCCACGCTGATTCCGCTCGAGCCGCTGCCGTTGAAGCTGGAGCGGATCCGCACGCGGGTCTGGACCAAGGTGAAGAGTGGCGTTTGACCTGAATTGACGTGTCGCCCGCTGCCCGGTGCACGGGAGTACCGGACAGCGCGTTGACCAAGATTGCCTGTGGCTGATTGCTTCAAGCACCAGCGAATACCATCGTCTCGCGGTATCCGGCTGCTCAGCCGAGGCGGGCGGTGGTCTTGCGCACCTGATTTCATCTTGAGCCGGAGGAGAACAGCGGATGTTCAGCCCAGCCCATAAGACACACTTGAGTTTGACGATCGAAGGTGTGGAGCACGATTTCCAGGTGCTCGGCTACACCGGGGAAGCGGTGGCCAACAGGCCTTTCTTCTTCAATGTGGAACTGGCCAGCGCACGGCCTGACCTGGACCTCGAACGCTTCCTCGACCTCGAGGCGTTCTTCAGCTTCGACAGGAACGGCGATGGCATCCATGGGCGGATCTACCACATCGCGCAGATAGGACAGGGCCCGCTTTCGACGCGTTACAGGCTGAGCCTGGTGCCGCACTTGTCCTACCTGCGCCATCGCATCAACCAGAGGATCTTCCAACAGTTCTCGGTGCCCGGGATCGTGGCCTTGATCCTGGAAGAGCATGGCATCGTGGGGGACGCTTATCGCTTCGAGCTGAGCGCGAGCTACCCCGAGCGCGATTACCGCACCCAGTATGGCGAAACGGATCTGCACTTCGTCCAGCGCCTGTGTGAAGAGGAGGGCATCCGCTTCCACTTCCGGCACAGTGCCCAAGGTCATGTGCTGGTGTTTGCCGATGGCCAGGCGGTGCTGCCGTGGGGCGTGCTTTATCGTCCACCTCTGGTTCATGCCAAGCCCCGGGTGGCGGAGAGCCAGACCGCCTTGGTCATTGCCGTGGAGGATGACGAGGGCCGGTGTGATCGGCGCCTTGCCAGGATCCAGGTCAAATTCCCCTGGGATCCCGAGGACAGGTTCGACGACAAGAGCTGTTGCTGGCTGACGGTGGCGTCAGACTGGTGTTGTGCTGTCACGCCTCCGCGAACGGGAATGGAGGTGATGGTCTCTTTTCTCGGAAACGATCCCGATCAGCCGCAGGTCAGTGGGTGCCTGTGTTGCCGGCACTAACGCCAGCCTTCAGCCTGCCTCCCGACGAAAGCGCAGAAACGCCTGCCCCTGGGGTGTATCGAGGTTCGCCGCCCACTGCGGGTGGGGCAGCCCCAGCGCCCCGGTTCCCCAGTCCTGGACATACCTCAACGAGAAATCCACCCCGAGCTGGCACCGCTTCGGCGCCAGCCCCACGCTGCTCATCGCCATGCGCACGCAGGCATCCATGTAGGCGTTGACGTCCTCCACGCCGTGCAGGATCGCCTGGATGCAATGGGCGGAGGCGCCCATCAGCAAGTGGGTGGCGGCGTCGGTGCGGTCGAACGCCAGGTAGCCGGCCGCGCGCCCGCGCTCCAGGTCCTGGGTGATGTAGCGGGCGACCAGCGCGCGGTGGGTCCAGGCATCGACGCGGATGACGAACCCCGCCCACTGCCGATCCAGCATGGCGCGCACCAGGAACACCCGAAAGCCCACCGAGATCCGCTGCCAGGGTTCTTCGAGCACGTCGTAGAGCGCCAGGATATCGGTGGTCATCTGGTCGCTCAGGCGCTGGCCCAGCGCGACCAGCACCTCGTCCAGCGATGTGAAGTAGCGGTAGAACGTGCCCCGTGACACCTCGGCCCGGCGGATCACATCGTCGATCACCGGGGCGCCGCTGGCCGCTTCGGCAAACACCGCCATGGCGGCGTCGAGCAAGCGGGCCTGCATCAGCGCGCGTTTTTTCTCGGCCAGCACCACGCGATGGTCCGGGGCCGTTTCGGGCGTGGCGTTGTTGCAATCGGGCATCGATAACCTACTTGGGAATGACGAAATGTCATTGTTAAAATTAATTAATTTAATGAAATTAATAGTTTCAGTGTTGAGCGAGGCACCGTGATGGCCTACGCTTTGTCGCGTCGGAATGACAGTCTTGTTCCATCCTAGCAGGCTGTAGGCCTCAGCTGATTTTCTGGAGTAGATGAATGAAAGCCGCGATTGTCCATGCCTTCGACCAACCGCCCCGGTTTGGCGAGATCGAAGCGCCACAGGCCGCCCCCGGCGAGGTGCTGGTCAAGGTCCGAGCCGCCGCGCTCAGCCAGTTGGTACGCGCTCAGGCCAGTGGCAAGCACTACAGCAGTTCGAAGACGCTGCCCTGCGTGCCGGGCGCCGACGGTGTCGGCCTGCTCGAGGATGGCCGCCGGGTTTACTTTGCCTTCCCCCGTGGCCCGATCGGTGCCATGGCCGAGACGGTCGCGGTCGACGCCCGCTACTGCGTGGAGGTGCCGGAGGGTATCGACGACATCACCGCCGCCGCCATCGCCAACCCAGGCATGTCCTCGTGGGCGGCGCTGCAGGAGCGGGCGCATTTTCAGCCGGGTGAGCGCGTGCTGGTGAACGGCGCCGCCGGCGCCTCGGGCCGCCTGGCGATCCAGGTAGCCAAGCACCTGGGTGCCGCCCGCGTGGTCGCCACGGCCAGGAACCCTGCCGTTGAAGCAGAGTTGCGCGAACTGGGCGCGGATGCCTTCATCTGCCTCGGCCAGCCCACAGAGCAACTAACCGCCGCCCTGCGCGGCGAGATCCAGGGCAAAGGTATCGATATCGTCCTCGACTACCTGTGGGGCGCGCCGGCTGCCTGCGTGTTCGATGCCCTGACCGGCTATGCGAAAGGGGCCGCGGCGCCGCGTGTGCGCTTCGTCAATATTGGTGCCCTGGCGGGGGCGACTTTGCCGATGAATCCCGGAGTGCTGCGCAGTACCGGCCTTGAGATGATGGGCTCCGGCCTGGGCAGTGTCTCCAATGAGAAGCTGGTGGAAGTGGTGGGGGCGCTGCTGCGTGCCATCGAGCCGGCGGGTATGAAGGTGCAGGCCGAGGCCGTGCCGTTGAATGATGTGGAGCAGGCCTGGCAGCGTAATGCCAGTGAGCGGATCGTGTTTACGCTGTAGGGCTGGTAGTTAGAGGCCGCCCTTTCAAGGTGTTGATAATTGGCATTCGACTTGGACTTGCCGGGGCTGCTTTGCAGCCCTTTCGCGACACAAGGCCGCTCCTACAGGGGCGCGCGGTCGCCTGTAGGAGCGGCCTTGCGTCGCGAAAGGGGCGCAAAGCGCCCCCGGCAATCTTGAATTGGATCGGTCATATCCCAGACATTGCAACAACCTTGAAAGGGCTGATGTTTAGATAGCTAACCGATGATCAACTCCCGCACCCCGTCGGCATGCTCCATCTGCTCACCCGGCAACCGGATGCGCTGGTTGGCGCTGTAGTCATGGAAGGCACGGGCCTTGCTAATCAGCGACAGGTCCAGGGTCACGCTATGCCGCGACTCACCGCGCCCGGCCTCGAACAACGTCCGGCCATACGGGTCCACCGCCAGGCTCGCCCCCACGAACATGCAACCATCCGGCCCGTCGCCCACGCGGTTGGCGACCACGGCGAACACCTGGTTCTCCATCGCCCGCGCCATCACCGACACCCGGTGCACATGATCCTCCGGTTCGGCCAGGCCATCGGTGATCAGCATCAACTGCGCGCCCAAGGCCTTCAGTGCCCGCGCCGTCTCGGGGAATTCGCTGTCGTAGCAGATCAACAGGCCCAGGCGCACGCCGCGCCATTCGACGGTAGCGAAGCGGTCGCCCGGCACGACGATGCCGTGCTCCGGCAACCACAGGTGGGTCTTGCGGTAAGTGAGCAGGATGCCTTCAGGGGCGATGAACAGGGTGGTGTTGTAGAAGGTGCCGCCATCGTTTTCGTACAGCCCCAGCACCACCGCGACATTGTGCTGGCGCGCCGCCGCGGCCACCGCCTGCACGGCATCACCGTCGACGGCTTCGGACAGCATGCCGACGTCGTCCGCGGTGAGAAAACCGGTCAGGTGCGACTCAGGGAACAGCAGGATATCGGTGTCCGGCGCGCACTGGGCCAGGGCCTCGAGGATGCCGCGCAGGTTGTGGGCGGTGTCGCCGTCGCGGGTTGTCGTCTGTACCACTTCGATCTTCATGGGCAATCCGTCTCGCTGGGCCCGACCCTTCCGCGGGCGAGTGACATTTGCGAAGGGTGGTGCAAGTATGAAAACAATCACTGGCAAAACAATCACTTCGACGGGTTAACCCGGGGGTAGGGCATGAGCTTGAGCCTGCAGGATCTTTCGTGGCACCAGGGTGTGGGCCAATGCATCGAGCACCTCGACCGGCCGAGCTTCTGGCGCACCCTGGCGACGCTGCTCGGCGACTTCGTCGAGGTGGATACCTGGGTGGCGCTGCTGTTCAGCCACGAAAAGCCGTTGATCTTCGACCAGAGCCCCTACGAGCGCGAGGGCATCGACCCACTGGTGAGCGAGTACGCCAACGGCCTGTACCTGCTCGACCCGTTCTACATCAGCAGCCGCGAGCGGCCGCTGACCGGCCTGGTGCGCCTGGCCGACGTGGCCCCGGAGCAGTTTCAGCAGACCGACTACTACCGCCTGTACTTCACCCACAACGTGGTCGCCGACGAGGTACAGTTCAACCTGGCCCTGGGCGATGGGCGCACGCTGTGCCTGTCGCTGGGCGGGCGCTCACGTTTCGACGCCCAGGCCATCGCCCAGTTGGAGCTGGTGCGCCCCTGGCTGATCGGCCTGCTGCGCCAGCGCCTGCACTTCGAGCAACTGCCCGAATGCGTACCGGCCAAACCCGCGCTGGGCCTGGCCCAGGGGCGCGACGAGGCACGGCGGCAGCTGGAGTCGGTGCTGACGGCGCGGGAGCTGGATGTGGTGCGGCTGATCCTGTCGGGGCATTCGAACAAGGAGACGGCCATCAAGCTCAAGCTGTCGGCCGAGACGGTGAAGGTCCATCGACGCAACGTGTACCGCAAGCTGGACGTGAACTCCCAGAGCGAGCTTTTTTCGCTGCTGTTCCTGGCCGGCGAAGACCTCGCCAGCCTGCAACCGGCGCCGTGATTCCCCTGCGCCATTACCCCCAGGTTAATCCTTCGACGTTATAGGAATCCGCACCGGGATCCGCATACTGGGCTGGCAGCTTCCTTGCGCGTGACCACCTGGAAACCGCGTGAGAGTGGGCTTCGTGGTCGCAGCGTAGGAGCGGGCTTCACGGCCGCAGCGTGGGAGCGGGTTTCACGGTCGTAGCGTGGGAGCGGGCTTGCCCCGCGATCACCGGCAAGGCCGGTGCCATCCACCACATTGCCTGCATCGCGGGGCAAGCCCGCTCCCACGCTGTATTCCCTGCACCTGCACCTGCTGCATCTGCTTAGCGTGCTGCAGACCGGCTTGGCAATTTCCTAGAACAATCACAAGAGGATGACCCATGGCTCATTTCGCTCACGGCCCGGCCCGTGGCATCGCCCCTGCGCGCCAGGAGGCCACCCATGCCTGACGCCACCCCTGCAAAACTTTCCCTCACCTCCCTGACCGTCTTCGGCCTGGCCTACATGTGCCCGAGCCTGGCCATGGTGATCTTCGGCGTGATCTCCGAACGCAGCGACGGCATCGCCCCCAGCGCCTTCCTGCTGGCCACTGGCGCCATGCTGCTGTCGGCCCTGAGCTACGCCAAGCTGTCGCGCCTGTTCCCGGTGTCCGGTTCGGCCTACTACTACGCCAAGCGCCTGCTCGGCCCCGGCTGCGGCTTCGTGGTCGGCTGGGCGGTGCTGCTGGCCTACCTGTTCATGCCCATGGTCGCCTGGCTGCTGCAGTCGGTGTTCCTCAACGCCCAGTTCCCGCAGGTGCCCACCTGGGGCTGGCTGCTGATCAACATCGGCCTGACCACGGCGGTGACCGTCAGCGGCATGACCCTGACCGACCGCCTGAACAAAGTGCTCACGGTCCTGAGCGTGGCCCTGGTGCTGCTGTTCATTGGCTACTGCCTGCGCTATGTGGCCGGCCAGCCCCAGGTCGGCTTCACCCACCCCGTATGGAACGAGCTCAGCACCTTGACCGGCCTCACCGCCGCCGCCGCCATCGCCGCCTATTCGTTCCTCGGGTTCGACGCCGTGACCACCCTGGCCGAGGAGGCCGAGCAGCCCAAGCGCGACATCCCCCGGGCGGTGTTGCTGGTGATCAGTGTGGGCGGGCTGCTGTTCACAGCGGTGGCTTACCTGATGCAACTGAGCCACCCCGGCGGCCAGTTCGCCGACCCGCAGACCGCGACCTACGCGCTGTCGATCGAGGTGGGCGGGCAGTTCTTCGCCGACTTCGTCAACCTCGGCGGCATCGTCGCCGGCTTCGCCTCGTGCCTGGCGGTGCAGGTCAGCGCCAGCCGCTTGCTGTACTTCATGGGCCGCGAAGGCGTGCTGCCGCCGCGTTATTTCGCCAAGCTGCAGGGCAGGGCGCGCACGCCGGTGTTCAACCTGCTGCTGATTGCCGGGCTGGGGTTGATCGGGATCGGCGCGGATGTGAGCTCGGCCGCTTCGCTGATCAACTTTGGCGCGTTCCTGGCGTTTGCGGCGGTGAATGTCTGCGTGATTGCGTACTACCGGCGTGAGCGGCGCAAGCAGCGGTTGAGTGGGGTGGGGTTCGTGGTGTTTCCGCTGCTGGCGATTGGGGTGAACCTGTATCTGCTGTCGCTGTTGAGCACGGTGGTGATACTGGCTGGAGTGGCTTGGCTGGTGTGTGGCGGGTTTTACCTGATGTGGCTGACGGCGGGGTTCAGCAAGCCCACGCCGGGGCTTATGGAGGTTGAGTCTTGAGGTGATGCGTATGCCACTGCAGCTTTACACGGAATTATTCCAGGCCAATAATTATTGGTAACTCATAATTCAGGATAAACCCATGGCTGACATTTTCCTGCGCCCGGAACTGGCGGCCGATATGGCCAGGCAACTGCTCAAGCCCTCTGCACTGGATATCGGCCTGCGTTCCGGGTTGTTCCTGTCCGGCCTGCGCCGGACGGGCAAGACCACCTTCCTCAAGAACGATCTGATCCCGGCCCTGGAGGCACAGGGCGCACTGGTGATCTACGTCGACCTGTGGAGCGACACCCAGACAAGCCCGGTGAAGCTGGTGCTGGCTGCCGTGCGCAAAGCCCTGCTCGAACTGCGGACACCGACCTCGTCGTTCATGCAGCGTCTCAGGCGCGTGCGTGGCGCCGAGGTGGAGCTGGCCGGTTTCAAGTTCGGTTTCAACCTCGATACCCTGGGTGAAGCAGGCGGCGTGACACTCGCCGAAGCGCTGACCGAAGCGGTGGACCAGGCCAAGGCGACTGTCGTGCTGATCGTCGACGAAGTGCAGCATGCCATTACCACAGAAGACGGGCAGCAGATGATGCTGGCCCTGAAGGCCGCACGTGACGCCATCAACCCAAGGCCCGCGACGCCTGGGCATTTCCTGTTCATCGGCACCGGCTCGCACCGGGCGATGGTCAACGAGCTGACCGCCCGGCGTAACCAGGCGTTTGTCGGCGCCACCAACGTGGCTTATCCGGTGCTGGACGAGGGCTATGTCGCGTTCTGGCTCCAGCGGCTTGCCGCTGATGGCCTCGACAACCTGCCCTCGCTGGAGGTGGCGACCGAGGCGTTCAAGACACTGGGCAGCCGGCCTGAAGAGTTCATCCGTGCCCTGCGGCAGTTGATTCACTCGCCCAGCCTCGGTTCCGGGGCGGATGTGGTGCTGCCGGTGATCGCGGCCACGCTGCGCTCGGCGGCGGCCGACCTGGAACTGATGAAGGTCGAGGAACTGGGCGTGCTGGCACAGGCCATTTTCGCCCGGATCGCCTCCGTGGATGGCGAGACGCGGGGCGTGTTTTCCAGCGAGGCGGCGGGCGAGTATTCGACGTTCGTGGGGCGTGAAGTGCGAGTGGAAGAGATCCAGCCGGTGGCCAATGAGTTGCTGGCGGCGAACCTGATCATTCGCCGGGGGCATGGCCTGTATGGCGTGACCGATCCGTTTGTGCAGGAGATCTGGCGGGAGCGCCAGGCGATGCTGGGCAAGCGCTGATAGACGTTCAGGGCAGGCGAACACCGATGAAGATCGACTTTGAATTGCTCACATTGCCGGACGACATGTCGGGCTACAACGCGGCGGCCTTTACCGAGGGCCGTCTGCACATCGAAGTGAAGGGGCAGGTGTTCTTGCAGGTCGAGTATTGCCTGCTGCTCGAATTGGCGAACGTGATGGCGCAATGGCTGGCGTCCGTGGCTACCTGTGGGGCTCAGGATTTTTACTACGCCTCGATGGACGAAGAAGAGGAGCCGATCATCGCGCTGCGCTACTGCCGCGCCAGATCGGTCTTCTCACTATGGTCCTGTTGGGCGGCGTGCGAGTCTGGCCCCGAAGTGACGCTGGAGCAGGCCAGCGAATGTTTCGAGCGGTATGTTCATGACTTGAAGCAGACAATCGACAGTCGCCTGCAGGCCGTTTCGCCCTGACAACCCATTCAAGCCTATGCGCAACCTGTAGGAGCGGCCTTGCGTCGCGAAAGGGCCGCAAAGCGGCCCCCGGTTTCTGATGTGTTGCGAAGAATGGAATGCAGCGTGGGAGCGGGCTTGCCCCGCGATCACCGGCAGTGCCGGTGCCAAGCACTGCGACGCTCGAATGAACACCCTGCAAGGTTAGGCCGAGCGCATGTGAACGGACTCACTCATAACCCATTTTCAGGTTTTGGGCTTGGGTTGCCAATTCATCCATCGCTCCACGACTGGCTTCGTCTCGCTTGTCCTTGTAGGCAATCAGCTCGGAGAACGTGATAGCCCGTTCACCTTCAGCGCTGGAATGGGGGATTGCTCCCTCATCCAGCAGCTTTGCCAGATGCTCGCAAGAAACGTTAATCGCGAGGGCCGCCTCCGTCATGGTCAGCGTGGACTTTTCCATGACAATGGTGCGCTCCACGCCATGGAATTCATCACGAAGCTTCCGATACCCCAACCGCGCATAGAACCCTTGGGCGGTGATGGATGAAGGAACGCGCAGTGCCGTGACACCTGCCCTGATCGCTGCAGCATGAACGGCCTCCATCAACCGTTTGCCGACACCTGTCCGATGATGGATTGGAGCGACGAACACTGTCCTGACAACCTCGCCATCCAGGCTTGCCGTCCCCAGCAATTCGTTTTGGTTGACTGCTACGAATACCATTCGGCTATCGAGCAATGCACTGACCGCCGCAGGTGAAAAGCTCTGCTCGACCTGGGCGATCACCTCTGCCGGGTAATCCTGCGAGTTGGATTCGCGCAATGCCGTGATCACGATGCGGCTGATGGCTTCTGCGTCTTCGCGCTGAGCGCGGCGGATCTGACATTCCATGGAGACATCCCGAATTTATGCCCAAAGCTTAGCCGGTGTAGGAGCGGCCTTGCCGAGGCGTCGGACCGGTCGGAAAGGGCTGCGTAGCAGCCCCAGCAATCTTCGCAACACATCAGAAACCTGGGGCCGCTTTGCGGCCCTTTCGCGACACAAGGCCGCTCCTACAGGGTCGGCGTTTACCTGTGAAGTCAGTGTTTCATCCCCAACTCCGCATCATCCATCAGCGCCTTGGCCAGCGCGCTCAGGTAATACGACGCCCAGATCAGCTGAGGCTTTTCTTCCATGATCCCGGTGATGGTCAGGTCGCACACGCAGCCCATCAACTCCGAAGCCTGTTCCCGTGCGTGCTGGCAAGGGATGCCGGGTTCGATGCAGAACAGCGGGTCGGTATGCCCTTCACCTTGGTAGAACTTGGTCTTGCCCACCGTGGTGTGGGGCGCGGTGTCGTCTGTGCTCATGGCTCAATCTCCCTGAAATGATCGGTGCCTGGGCTTGCGCAATCGCGGGACAAGCCCGCTCCCACGGGTACATGTATCTCGCCGCATGTGGGGTGCTGCGCGTGGATCGCAGCTATGGATCACAGCGTGTTTGGATTACAGCGTGGGAGCGGGCTTGCCCCGCGATTGCGTCAGCCCAGCCAACAAATGACTAAAGCTCTAGTGCAACGTCCGAGGCTCCGCCTGCGGCATCTGCACTTGAATCAACGCCGATTCGAGCAGCACCCGCAGCGCCTCCATTTCATGCATCGCGGCCATGACCAGAATCGACACGGGCGACTTGGGATGCAGCAGAACAGCCTGATGCGCCACGGTCTGCGCACACAGGGCGTACTCGGTGGCCTGGATGATGGTGTCTTCGAGGGAGTGGTGGTTGTGGGGTGGATCGGGGACTATCTTCAGCATGGTTTTGTGCCCTTTGATGGGGCCGCTACCGGACTGCTGTCAAACAGGTAGGTGGCAGCTATGCATAGGTTGACAGACCGGCGGACACAAAAACCGGCGCACGCAAGCGTGCCCCATGCACAGCCGCCATAAAGGGCAAGCAGTGCAGGTGTCGCGTCGCGGCCTGTCAAAGCCGATCGCTGATATGCAGCGACTTGCCGAGACTAGAACGCTGGCGGAGCGATCGCAACGGGAAAAAGGAGCTTCGAGTATCTTTGGGAAATGGACTACAAGGAAGGGATTAAATCTGACTTTTTTGCTCGCATTTCTAATCTTTCACGGGTGAAGATCGTTTGGATACGTTACGATGCTGTGGTCACCTGATAGCTGAATTTATGGCGATGCATGGTAAGTGAAAATGTCGTTGGGTTATTTTTAGCTTGTGTGGAGGGCCCATGGCTAGAATTAGAAATTTCTTTCATCGAGTATTTTTTACAATTTTCTTTGTGTGCTTGGTTTTTCTGTGTGTTTTTGTTTTTGGTGGTATTCATGTGGCGGTAGAAGTCTATGTTTCGACTTCGGTGGCGCTTTTGATTGGTGTGTTTCTAGCCTATTTCTTAAGGCCGCCACAGGCTGAAGGGGGAATGATGAATTCGCTTATCGCAATTACAGTGGGTTGTATAGGGCTG
Source organism: Pseudomonas sp. microsymbiont 2 (assembly GCF_054788395.1). Classification (NCBI taxonomy): domain Bacteria; kingdom Pseudomonadati; phylum Pseudomonadota; class Gammaproteobacteria; order Pseudomonadales; family Pseudomonadaceae; genus Pseudomonas; species Pseudomonas sp. microsymbiont 2. The sequence goes on along the minus strand of NZ_CM139112.1, from coordinate 3,900,451 downwards.
GTTGCTGCTGTGGTTGCGGGGCTAGCTGCTTTTTTAAGTTTTTTGAATGATGAGCTGAAGCCTTTCTTGAGTGAAGTTCAGGATGGGTCAGGTAAGAGTACAGATGATGGCTAACTTTTTCGATGACTTTGTTAGTTTTATCCTGTGGTCTTGGTGGTGGCTTTTTATTGAGTGCTTTTGCGGTTTATTTTGATGTCCTATGCTCGTTTATGTATAGCTTTGCCTCTTGCTTTATTAGTTTGTCTAGGGACTTCCATTTTACAATATTTTCTTTGTGGCCTGTATGTTTAACTAGGGTGCGCAGCCATATTTGAATCTCGTAGACTTGAGCTACGATGTCTCCAAAGCTTTTGCATTCAGGTCCGGATATTGATTCGAACTCAACTTTTTCTTCTGGTTGTAGTTTTGTTAATGCTCCGTTATGTTGCTTGAAAATCTTGCCGACTCCGGTTTTATTCCCGGCTAGACGGCTTTCTTCAAGCTCATGTTCGCTCATTAGGCTATGGCCTATTAGCTCTGTTGGTTTGTTATTGTTGTTGTGGCTTTGCATGATTGGTTGAAGTAATAGTATGGATGGCTTAAATATAGGGAAGCGAAATGCGGGATATTTTAGTTTTTTCGTGTAGTTGAGTTCGCTGAGCTCTAATAAACCTGTGCTTTCACCATCTAGGTGTAAGGTCATGCTCTTGGGGTATGGCAGTCCACACCTAGCGGAAACTAAGTATTCGCTGGAGCAGTTCAGGATTAACAGGTCATTGATCCTCAAAGCGAAAGCAGAGGGAGCTTGATCAAAAGCCAGTGTGTTTACTCCAAATGCATTTAGGCCTTGCTGTGGGGAGAATGGATAAATTGCAAGAACTCTATCCTTTCTTCCGATTCTGGAGTTTATGTGGAATGACGGGTCGCCTGCTACAATGCTGCCTTGAATCATTTTGTAGTTTAGCCATAGTCCAACTCTGACCTTGTCAAGCCAGTCTAGTATCAAGCTATATTCAATGGTGGTTAGAGACTCTCTCTGTAGGATTCGCTCAATCAGTGGGCGGACTTGTGCTTCAGTTTTTGAGAATTCGTTATTGCACGATTCGCATGCTGGGACTACTAGGGATGACCAGTCGTAAGAGATTATCCTTCCGGTTTTGTGGTTTCGTCCCATGGTTACTTTTCGTTTGGGATCTCCGGTTAGGGATAGTAACCATTGCGGCAGGATATGCTCTCTGTTTTTTGAATTAGGAGGGTTTCCGCAGAAAACGCAATATTTACTATTTTTCATGGCTGTCCTGGGGCGATTGATTTATCTAAAAGTTTGTGGTCTATGGCGTCGTGCTTTTTAGTGTGGCAAACGTCTGAGGTTTTCTCTAGATTTTGGTGTTGCTGGGTATTATCTTGGTTTAATATGATGTTTTTATTTTCGATGGTTTAGTTTTTGGAGGTTGTTTGAATTGTCGTTATTAGTAAGGGATATCTGCTCGCAAAAACGCCGCCTCCAACAACTGCCTTGTGTACCCATGCTTCGGCTCATGAAATATAGCCCCCGCATCCCCCTGTTCCACCACCTGCCCATGCTTGATCACCATCAACTGATGACTCAGCGCCTTCACCACCGCCAGGTCATGACTGATGAACAGATACGTCAGGTTGTACTTCACCTGCAAATTCCGAAGCAGTTCCACCACTTGCCGCTGCACCGTCCGATCCAGCGCCGAGGTCGGCTCATCCAGCAGAATCAACGCAGGCTTCAGCACCAACGCCCGAGCAATCGCAATCCGCTGCCGCTGCCCCCCAGAAAACTCATGGGGATACCGATGCCGCGTCCGCGGATCCAGCCCCACTTCCTCCAACGCCGCAACAATCGCCGCTTCCTGCTCAGCCGGCGTGCCGATCTTGTGAATCCGTAACCCCTCGCCAACGATATCCGCCACGCACATGCGCGGGCTCAGGCTGCCAAAGGGATCCTGAAACACCACCTGCATCTCCCGCCGCAGCGGCCGCACGGCTTTCTGATTCAGTCCTTCAAGATTCTGCCCATGGAAGCGAATCCCACCCTGGCTGGAAATCAACCGAAGGATGGCCAGCCCCAAGGTGGACTTGCCCGACCCACTCTCGCCAACAATCCCCAGCGTCTGCCCCTGGGGCAGGCTGAAGTTCACCCCATCCACGGCCTTCACATGGTCCACGGTCCGGCGCAGCAGCCCCTTCTTGATCGGGAACCACACCTTTAGATCCTTCACCTCCAGCAACGGCGCCCCTTCGGCATTCGCGGCAGGCGCGCCGCTAGGCTCGGCATTGATCAGCATCTGCGTATACGGATGCTGCGGCTTGCTGAACAGCGTGGCGCAATCGGCCTGTTCGACGATCTTGCCGCACTGCATCACGCACACGCGGTGGGCGATGCGGCGCACCAGGTTGAGGTCGTGGCTGATCAGCAGCAGAGCCATGCCGAGGCGCGCTTGAAGCTCCTTGAGCAGGTCGAGAATCTTCAACTGCACGGTCACGTCGAGCGCCGTGGTGGGCTCGTCGGCGATCAGCAGTTCGGGCTCGTTGGCCAGGGCCATGGCGATCATCACGCGCTGGCGCTGACCACCGGACAGCTCATGGGGCAGGGCTTTCAGGCGCTTCTTGGGCTCGGGAATACCCACCAGCTCCAGCAGCTCCAGCGTGCGTGCAGTGGCGGCCTTGCCGGTCAGGCCCTTGTGCAGCAACAGGATCTCATTGATCTGCTTCTCGATACTGTGCAGCGGGTTCAGCGAGGTCATCGGCTCCTGGAAGATCATCGCAATGCGGTTGCCGCGAATGCGCTGCATGGGCTTCTCGCCCAGGTGCAGCAGGTCCTTGCCGCCGTACTGGATGGTGCCGCTCGGATGCCGGGCCAGCGGGTAGGGCAGCAGGCGCAAGATCGAATGCGCGGTCACCGATTTGCCCGAGCCGCTTTCGCCAACCAGGGCCAGGGTCTCGCCCTTGCGGATGTCGAAGCTGATGCCGTCGACCACGCGGTTGACCTGCTCGCCAGTGACGAACTCCACCGCCAGGTCGCGGACTTCGATCAGGGTGTCTTGGCTCATGTCATTTCCTCGGGTCGAAGGCGTCGCGGGCGGATTCGCCGATGAATACCAGCAGGCTCAGCATCACCGCCAGCACGGCGAAGGCGCTGATGCCCAGCCACGGGGCTTGCAGGTTGGACTTGCCCTGGGCCACCAACTCGCCCAGCGACGGCGAGCCGGCAGGCAGGCCGAAGCCTAAGAAGTCCAGGGCGGTGAGGGTGCCGATGGCGCCGGTGAGGATGAACGGCATGAAGGTCATGGTCGAGATCATGGCGTTGGGCAGGATATGCCGGAACATGATCGGGCCGTTGCGCATGCCCAGCGCGCGGGCGGCGCGCACGTATTCGAGGTTGCGCCCGCGCAGGAACTCGGCGCGCACCACGTCCACCAGGCTCATCCACGAGAACAGCAGCATGATGCCCAGCAACCACCAGAAGTTGGGCTGCACGAAGCTGGCAAGGATGATCAGCAGGTACAGCACCGGCAGGCCGGACCAGATCTCCAGGAAGCGCTGGCCGGCCAGGTCGACCCAGCCGCCGTAGAAGCCCTGCAAGGCGCCGGCGATCACGCCGACGATGGAGCTGGCGATGGTCAGCGTCAGGGCGAACAGCACCGAGATACGGAAGCCGTAGATCACCCGGGCCAGCACGTCGCGGCCCTGGTCGTCGGTGCCCAGCAGGTTGTCGGTGGAGGGCGGCGCGGGGGCCGGCACCTTCAGGTCGTAGTTGATGCTCTGGTAGCTGTAGGGGATCGGCGCCCACAGCACGAAGGCGTCCTTTTTCTCCAGCAGCTCGCGGATGTACGGGCTCTTGTAGTTGGCCTCCAGCGGGAACTCGCCGCCGAATGTCGTCTCGGGGTAGCGCTTGAAGGCGGGGAAGTACCACTCGCCGTCGTAGCGCACGGCAATCGGCTTGTCGTTGGCGATGAACTCGGCGCCCAGGCTCAGCACGAACAGCACCAGGAAGATCCACAGCGACCACCAGCCGCGGCGGTTGGCCTTGAAGCGCTCGAAGCGCCGGCGATTGAGGGGAGAGAGGGCCATGTCAGTGCTCCCGGCTGGCGAAGTCGATGCGTGGATCGACCAGGGTGTAGGTGAGGTCGCCGATCAGCTTCACCACCAGACCGAGCAGGGTGAAGATGAACAAGGTGCCGAACACCACCGGGTAGTCGCGGTTGATCGCCGCTTCGAAACTCATCAGGCCCAGGCCGTCGAGGCTGAAGATCACCTCGATCAACAAGGACCCTGTGAAGAAGATGCCGATGAACGCCGAGGGGAAGCCGGCGATCACCAGCAGCATGGCGTTGCGGAACACGTGGCCGTACAGCACCCGCGAACGGCTCAGGCCCTTGGCCTTGGCGGTGACCACGTACTGCTTGTTGATCTCGTCGAGGAAGCTGTTCTTGGTCAGCAGGGTCATGGTGGCGAAGTTGCCGATCACCAGCGCGGTGATCGGCAGCACCAGGTGCCAGAAGTAATCGAGCACCTTGCCGGTGGTGGAAAGCTCGTCGAAGTTGTTGGAGGTCAGCCCGCGCAGCGGGAACCAGTCGAAGTAGCTGCCGCCGGCGAACAGCACGATCAGCAGGATGGCGAACAGGAACGCGGGGATGGCGTAGCCGACGATGATCGCCGAGCTGGTCCACACGTCGAAATGGCTGCCGTGACGCACGGCCTTGGCGATCCCCAACGGGATCGACACCAGGTACATGATCAACGTGCTCCACAGCCCAAGCGAAATGGACACGGGCATCTTCTCGGCGATCAGGTCGATGACCTTGGCGTCGCGGAAGAAGCTGTTGCCAAAGTCCAGCTGGGCGTAGTTCTTGACCATGATCCACAGCCGCTCGGGCGCCGACTTGTCGAAGCCGTACATGCGCTCGATCTCGGCGATCAGTGCCGGGTCCAGCCCTTGCGCGCCCCGGTAGTTGGAGCCGGCCACCGAGACTTCGGCGCCGCCACCGGCGATGCGGCTGGTAGCGCCGTCGAAGCCTTCGAGCTTGGCGATCATCTGCTCGACCGGGCCACCAGGGGCGGCCTGGACGATGATGAAGTTGATGATGAGGATGCCGAACAGGGTCGGGATGATCAGCAGCAGGCGCCGCAGGATATAGGCCAGCATGTCAGTGGGCCTCTTCCACGGCGGGGGCTTCGCTCACGGCAGGCGTGACGTCGGGCTTGATCCACCAGGTGTCGATGCCGATGTCGTACTTGGGCGACACGGCGGGGTGGCCGATGTGGTTCCAGTAGGCCACGCGCCAGGTCTTGATGTGCCAGTTGGGGATCACGTAGTAGCCCCACAGCAGCACGCGGTCGAGAGCGCGGGTGTGGTCGATCAGGCTCTGGCGCGAGTCGGCGTTGATCAGCTGTTCCACCAGTTGGTCGATGGCAGGATCGCGCAGGCCGATGAAGTTGCGGCTGCCGGGGTTGTCGGCGGCGGCGCTGTTCCAGTATTCACGCTGCTCGTTGCCGGGCGAGTTCGATTGTGCGAAGCCGCCGACGATCATGTCGTAGTCACGCGAACGCAGGCGGGTGATGTACTGCGATACGTCCACGCGGCGAATCTCGAGGTTGATGCCCAGGTCCGCGAGGTTGCGCTTGAACGGCAGCAGCACGCGCTCGAACTGGGTCTGGGCCAGCAGGAACTCGATGCTCAGCGGCTTGCCGTCCTTGTCGACCATCTTGTCGTCGACGATCTTCCAGCCGGCCTCTTGCAGCAGCTTGTAGGCCTGGCGCTGCTGGTCGCGGATCATGCCGCTGCCGTCGGTGACGGGGTTGTGAAACGCACCGTTGAACACTTCGTCGGGGATCTTGCCGCGCAGCGGCTCGAGGATCTTCAGCTCGGCGGGCGAGGGCAGGCCGCTGGCGGCCATCTCGGAGTTCTCGAAGTAGCTGCCGGTGCGGGTGTAGGCACCGTTGAACAGCTGCTTGTTGGTCCACTCGAAGTCCAGCAACAGGCTGATGGCGTGGCGCACGCGGATGTCCTGGAACATGGGCTTGCGCAGATTGAAGATGAAACCCTGCATGCCGACCGGGGTGCCGTTGGGCAGCTCTTCCTTGATCAGGCGGCCGTCGCGCACGGCGGGCACGTCATAGGCGGTGGCCCAGTTCTTCGCGCTGACTTCCAGGCCGTAATCGAACTGGCCGGCCTTGAGGGCTTCGAGAGCGACGGTGTTGTCGCGGTAGGAGTCGAAGGTCATCACGTCGAAGTTGTAGAAGCCGCGGTTGATCGGCAGGTCCTTGGCCCAGTAGTCCTTCACGCGTTCGTAGCGGATCGAGCGGCCGGCCTTCACCTCGGCGACCTTGTACGGGCCGCTGCCCAGCGGGATCTCCAGGTTGCCGCGGTTGAAATCGCGGTCTGCATACCAGTGCTTGGGCAGCACCGGCAGTTGGCCGAGGATCAGCGGCAGCTCGCGGTTGTTGCTGTGCTTGAACTTGAACAGCACCTTGAGCGGGTCTTCGGCGACCACTTCGGCGACGTCGGCATAGTACTGGCGGAACAGCGGCGCACCGTCCTTGATCAGGGCGTTGAAGGTGAACACCACGTCCTCGGCGCGCATCGGGTGGCCGTCGTGGAAGCGCGCCTCGGGGCGCAGATAGAAGCGCACCCAGCTGTTGTCGGGGGCCTTTTCGATCTTGCCGGCCACCAGGCCGTACTCGGTGAAGGGCTCGTCCAGGCTCTGGCGCATCAGCGTGTCGTAGATGCTGCCGACGTTGTCGGCTGGCACGCCCTTGTTGATGAACGGATTGAGGCTGTCGAAACCGCCGAAGCTGGACTGGCGGAAGGTGCCGCCCTTGGGCGCATCGGGGTTGACGTATTCGAAGTGCTTGAAGTTGGCTGGGTATTTCGGCGCTTCGCCATACAGCGTCAGGGCGTGCTGCGGGGCGGCCACGGCCGGGAGCGTGAGGCAGGCCAGCAGCAGGCTGGTGGCCAGGCGGCGCAGGGTCGGCGTCATTTGGCTTTCTCCGAAGTCTTCTTGATCCACCAGCTGTTCAGCCCGAGGGTGTAGGGCGGCGTGGTGACGAAGGCGAACCGGTTGCGGTAGGCCAGGCGGTGATTGTCGAGGTACCAGTTGGGGATCATGTAGTACTGCCATGAGAGCACGCGGTCCAGGGCGCGCGCGGCGGCGATCTGGTCATCGCGGCTACGGGCGGCGAGCAAGGTGTCGAGCAGGTGGTCGACCACCGGGTCCTTGACCCCAGCATAGTTCTTGCTGCCCTTGGTGGCGGCCTGGCTCGAGTGGAAGTACAGCCACTGTTCGAGGCCCGGGCTCAGGGTCTGGTTCAGGGTCATCAGGATCATGTCGAAATCGAACTGGTCGAGCCGTTGTTTGTACTGGGCGCGGTCGACGGTGCGCAAGCGCGCATCGATGCCGATGCTGGCCAGATTTTCGACATAAGGTTGCAGGATGCGTTCGAGGTTCGGGTTTACCAGCAGCAGTTCCATACGGAATGGCTGGCCCTTGCCGTCCACCAGGCGCTGGCCGTTGAGCTTCCAACCGGCCTGGGCGAACAGGTCCAGGGCCTGGCGCAGGGCCGCGCGGCTGATACCGCTGCCATCGGTGTGGCTGACCTGGTAGGGCTGGGTGAACAGCTTCTCGGGCAACTGGTCGCGGAACGGCTTGAGCAGCAGCCACTCCTTGCCGGTGGGCAGGCCGCTGGCGGTGAACTCGCTGTTGGGGTAGTAGCTGGTGGCGCGGCGGTAGGCGCCATTGAACAGGGCGCGGTTGGTCCATTCGAAGTCGAGCATCAGGCCCAGCGCCTGGCGCACCCGTGGATCGCTGAACGCCGCGCGGCGGCTGTTCATGAACAGGCCCTGGGTCTGCGTGGGGATCTTGTGCGGGATCTGCGCCTTGATCACCTCGCCCCGGCGCACGGCGGGGAAGGTGTAGCCGTTGGCCCAGTTCTTCGCCTGGTGCTCGATATAGATATCGAACTCACCGGCCTTGAACGCTTCGAACGCCACGGTGGCGTCACGGTAGAACTCGTATTCGACGCGCTTGAAGTTGTACTTGCCGCGATTCACGGCCAGGTCCTTGCCCCAGTAGTCCTTCACCCGCTCGAACACCAGGCGGCGGCCCGGTTGCACCTCGCTGATGCGGTAGGGGCCGCTGCCCAGCGGTGGCTCGAAGGTGGTGGCCTTGAAGTCGCGCTGGGCCCAGTAGTGCTTGGGCAGCACCGGCATTTCGCCCAGGCGCAGGATCAGCAAAGGGTTACCGGCGCGCTTGAACACAAAGCGGATGCGCAGGGGGTTGAGGATGTCGACCCTGGCCACTTCCTGCAGGTTGGTGCGGTAGATCGGGTGGCCGTCCTTGAGCAGGGTGCGGTAGCTGAAGGCGACGTCGGCGGCGGTGATCGGCACGCCGTCGTGGAAGTGCGCCTCGGGGCGCAGGTTGAACACCACCCAGCTGCGGTCCTCGCTGTACTCGACCGAGCGGGCGATCAGGCCGTAGCTGGAGGTGGGCTCGTCGCCCGAGGGGTCGTACATGCCGGTGCCGACCATCAGCGGCTCGTTGAGCTCGTTGATACCGTACTGCAGGAAGTTGGGCGTGGTGACCGGGCTCGAGCCCTTGAACGTGTAGGGGTTGAGCGTGTCGAAGGTGCCGAAGGCCATGGCCCGCAAGGTGCCGCCTTTCGGGGCTTGCGGATTGACCCAGTCGAAGTGGGTGAAGCTGGCCGGGTACTTGAGCGTGCCGAACTGCGCGTATCCGTGGCTTTCGCTCACCATCGCGACGGCGGGGAAGCTCAAGGCCAGGCTGATTGACAGCAGGAGGGGACGTATCAAGTCGGCATCCGATCCAGAGGGCGTTGGGCTTGGTTCGGGGTACAGTAACAGCTTGTCTGGGATGGAAAAAGGGTGCGAGCCGGTCAGATGGATGTGGCTGATTGGGGCTGCTTTGCAGCCCTTTCCGGCCGGTCCGACGCCTCGGCAAGGCCGCTCCTACAGAGTCCGCGCAATCCTAAGGGCTGGCGCAATCCCTGTAGGAGCGGCCTTGTGTCGCGAAAGGGGCGCGAAGCGCCCCCGGGACTCACATCAACGCGACAGGTAGACGGTCAGCGTCTGCCCCGGCTTGAGCGCATGCCCGCTGCGCGGATTCCAGCGCTTGAGGTGTTTCATCTCGACATTGAAGCGCTTGGCCACCAGGTAGTACGAGTCGCCCTTGCGTACCTTGTACTGGGTCGAGCGCTGCTTCGAATCGGCCACGCGATTGGCCGCCGCGCTCGGCGCGCTGCCACCACGCAGGGCCAGCACCTGGCCAACCTTGAGGTTGTTGCCGCGAATGCGGTTCCAGCTTTGCAACTGCTTGACCGACACCCGGTTGGCCTTGGCGATGCTGCCGAGGTTGTCGCCACGCTTGACCCGGTAGCTGCGCGCCGCCGGCGCCTTGGCTTCGGCAAGGGCAGCCTGGAACACGGCCTTGTTCGGCTGCAGGCTGACCAGTTCCTCGGGCTTGAGGTTGGACATGCGATCGTTCAGCAGTTGCGCCTTGGCGGTCGGCACCAGCAGTTGCTGTGGGCCGTCCACGGTCATGCGCTTCTTGAATGCCGGGTTGAGCTGGATCAGCTCGTCTTCGTCGATGTCGGCGAAGGCGGCGACCCGCGACAGGTCAAGACGGTCGTTGATGGCGACCGCTTCGAAATAGGGTTCGTTGGCGATCGGGTTCAGATTGATCCCATAGGCCGCTGGGGTGTTGACCACCTGCGACAGGGCCAGCAGCTTGGGTACGTAGTCGCGGGTTTCCTGCGGCAGCGGCAGGTTCCAGTAGTCGGTCGGCAGGCCCAGGCGTTCGTTGCGCTCGATGGCGCGGCTGACGGTGCCTTCGCCGGCGTTGTAGGCCGCCAGGGCCAGCAGCCAGTCGCCGTTGAACATGTCGTGCAGGCGATTCAGGTAGTCCAGCGCGGCGTTGGTCGAGGCGGTGACGTCACGGCGACCGTCGTAGAAGTTGGTCTGGCGCAGGTTGAAGTGGCGCCCGGTGGACGGGATGAACTGCCACATGCCAGCGGCATGCGCACGGGAATACGCCATCGGGTTGTAGGCGCTCTCGATGGCCGGCAACAGCGCCAGCTCCAGCGGCATGTCGCGCTCTTCGAGGCGCTCGACGATGTAGTGCAGGTAGAGGCTGCCGCGCTCGCCGGCGTTCTCGAGGAACGACGGGTTGCTGGCGAACCACAGGCGCTGCTGTTCGATGCGCGGGTTGACGTCCATGCCGTCCTGCAGGGTGAAGCCTTGGCGCATGCGCTCCCAGACATCCTGGGGCGGTGCCTGCTCCTTGGCCTTGACCACCAACGGTGCAGGCTTGTGCTTGAACCGCGCCTGGTAATTGTGCGCGCGAACGCTGTCGGATTCGTCGAGCTGACGGGTGCTCTGGCACCCGACCAGGGTGGCGGCCAGCGCCAGCGCACTGATCTGTGCCAGTCGCGTCAGGGCGACCGAATGAGCGGTTCTGCGGCTACGGGAAGACATCGGCGGGAACGGTTATCCGGGCAAAAAAGTTGGGCGATTCTAGAAACCGGTCCCGGCCGGGTCAACCTTTGGGGGGGCGCTGCGATATATCTCGGGGTTATCAGAACACGTCTTTCCAAGACCTCAAGGCAGCAAAAACAGTGGCTTGGCTTGGGTTGGAATGCCCCTTCCATTCGTCTGCTTTTTGTTTAACGGATGTTTCAGCGGTGCGCAGGAATGGATTGGTCAGTCGCTCCAGACCGATGGTTGATGGCAATGTGATGCGATTGTCGGCGCGCAGCCGGGTAACGTCCTCGAACCGTTGGTGAACGTGTGGGTTGTCGGGTTCGACGGCACAGGCGAAGCGCAAGTTGCTCAGGGTGTATTCGTGGGCGCAGTAGACTTCGGTTTCGCCAGGCAGGCCGGCCAGGCGTTGCAGCGAGTGGTGCATCTGCTCCGGGGTGCCCTCGAACAGGCGCCCGCAACCGGCGGCGAACAGGGTGTCGCCACTGAACAGTAGCGGCGTGGGCGATTGCGCAGTGTAATAGGCGATGTGCCCCAGGGTGTGGCCGGGCACGGCCATGACCTCGAACGTCAGGCCCAGTGCCTGGACCTGCGCGCCGTCCTCCAGGGCGATGTCGCGACCAGGGATACGTTCGTTGGCCGGGCCGTGGACCCGGGCGCCGGTGGCCTGCTTCAAGGCCTCGACGCCGCCGACATGATCATGGTGGTGGTGGGTGACGAGGATCGTCTCCAGCACCCAGTCGGGATGCTGGCCGAGCCAGGCGAGCACCGGCCCGGCATCACCGGGATCGACCACTGCGCAGCGGCGATTGGCAGTATCCTGTAACAACCAGATGTAGTTGTCGTTGAAAGCGGGTAGGGCATCGATCTGTATCATGTGCGGATCCGTATCGCCAAGCCTGGACATTGGGGGCATCTTAGCCGCGATGGCGCGGCCGGAGAACCTTCGAGGGAGAATGCAATGACCGACCAAGCCTTCGCCCAGGCCGACCCTGACTGGGTCGAACTCATCCGCCTGGCTCGCGACTGGTTCGATGGGCCTCTGGGGCAGTTGATGCTCAAGGAAGAGGAAAAGTTGCTCGAGGAAGAGCTGCGGCGCTTTTTCGGTGGCTACCTGGTGCATTACGGCCCCTGTGCCGAGCCCCCGCCCAATGCGCCGCAGGTGCAACGCAACGTGCGCCTTGGCGCGCCGCTGCCGGGCGTGGAGATCGTCTGCGAGGAACAGGCCTGGCCGTTGTCGGAGCACGCCGCCGATGTGGTGGTGCTGCAGCATGGCCTGGACTTCAGTCTTTCGCCCCATGGCCTGCTTCGTGAAGCGGCCAGCGCGGTGCGTCCTGGCGGTCACCTGCTGATCGTCGGCATCAATCCCTGGAGCAGCTGGGGCCTGCGCCACTTCTTCAGCCGTGGCGCGTTGCGCAAGGCGCGTTGCATCCCGCCGTCGCGGGTCGGCGACTGGCTCAACCTGCTGGGCTTCGCGCTGGAGAAACGCCGCTTCGGGTGCTATCGTCCGCCGCTTGCCTCGCCGGCCTGGCAGCAGCGCCTGGCGGGCTGGGAGCGGGTGGCAGGCGGCTGGCAGAGTGCTGGCGGTGGGGTCTACCTGCTGGTGGCGCGCAAGATGGTGGTCGGCCTGCGGCCGCTGCGCCTGGAGCGGCGCGAGCCGATGGGCAAGCTGCTGCCGCTGCCGTTGGCCAAGGTCAACCGTAGCGCCACCCATCCCGATTCCGAAAAGCACTGAACACGAGTGGTACATGAGCGATAGCGTCGAGATCTACACCGATGGTGCCTGCAAGGGCAATCCCGGCCCGGGCGGCTGGGGCGTCCTGATGGTTTTCAAGGGCGTCGAGAAGGAACTGTGGGGCGGCGAGCGCGAGACCACCAACAACCGCATGGAACTGATGGCCGCGATCGAGGGCCTGAAGGCGCTCAAGCGCGAGTGCGAGGTGATCCTGACCACCGACTCCCAGTATGTGATGAAGGGCATCAACGAGTGGATGACCAACTGGAAGAAGCGCGGCTGGAAGACCGCCGCCAAAGAGCCGGTGAAGAACGCCGACCTGTGGATGGCCCTCGATGAACAGGTCAACCGGCACAAGGTGACCTGGAAGTGGGTGCGCGGGCATATCGGTCATCCGGGCAACGAGCGGGCCGACCAGTTGGCCAATCGCGGGGTCGACGAGGTTCGGGCCCAGCGTTGATCCAACTGGGGCTGCCGCGATGGGCCGCAAAGCGGCCCTGATTCCGTTATACTCCCGCCTCGAATTCAAGCCCCGCAAGTTGGAGTCACCCGTGGAGCAGCAGCAAGACAAACGGTTCATCATCCTCGATACCGAGACCACCGGCATGCCAGTGGCCGAGGGCCACCGCATCGTCGAGATCGGTTGCGTCGAGGTCGTTGGCCGGCGCCTGACCGGGCGGCACTTCCATGTCTACCTGCAGCCCGATCGCGAGAGTGACGAAGGCGCGATCAACGTCCACGGCATCACCGATGCCTTCCTGGTCGGCAAGCCGCATTTCGTCGACATCGCCGACGAGTTCTTCGACTTCATCCAGGGCGCGACCCTGGTCATCCACAACGCAGCGTTCGACGTCGGTTTCATCAACAACGAGTTCGCCCTGAGCGGCCACCCCGAGCGGGCCGACATCACGCAGCACTGCACCATCCTCGATACCCTGATGATGGCGCGCTCGCGCCATCCTGGGCAGCGCAACAGCCTCGACGCGCTGTGCAAACGCTACGGCATCGACAACTCTGGCCGTGAGCTGCACGGCGCGCTGCTCGACTCGGAACTGCTGGCCGACGTCTACCTGGCGATGACCGGTGGCCAGACCAGCCTGTCACTGGCGGGAGATGACGCGCAGGGCGAGGACGGGCAGGGCAGTACCGGCAGCGAGATCCGTCGGATTACCGGCCGTGCGGCGGGTAAGGTGATCATGGCCAGCGAGGAAGAGCTCGAGGCCCATGCAGAGCGCTTGGCGGCCGTTGCCAAGTCAGCCGGTGGGCCGGCGATGTGGCAGGCGCTGACCGAGGCCCCCGCCAGCTGATTTGCCAGCAGTACTGGCCCTTTCGCGGGTAAACCCGCTCCCACAGGCTATCCCCGAACCTGTGGGAGCGGGTTTGCCCGCGAAGAGGCCGGCACTGACAACACCAGCCTCAACTACCCTGAGGGGAAAAGCCCCGCAGAGGTAGCCGCCCGATGTACAAGGACCTCAAGTTCCCCATTCTCATCGTCCATCGGGCGATCAAGGCCGACAGTGTCGCCGGTGAGCGTGTGCGCGGCATTGCCGACGAACTGGCCCAGGACGGTTTCGCCATCCTTGCCGCCGCCGACCAGGCCGAAGCGCGGTTGGTGGCCGCCACTCATCATGGCTTGGCCTGCATGCTGATCGCCGCCGAAGGCGCCGGCGACAGTTCGCACCTGTTGCAGAACATGGCCGAGCTGATCCGTCTGGCCCGTTTGCGCGCGCCCAATCTGCCGATCTTCGCCCTGGGCGAGCAGGTGACCCTGGAGAACGCCCCGGCCGAGGCCATGAGCGAGCTCAACCAGTTGCGCGGCATCCTCTACCTGTTCGAAGACACCGTGCCGTTTCTCGCCCGCCAGGTCGCGCGTGCCGCGCACAACTACCTTGACGGCCTGTTGCCACCGTTCTTCAAGGCCCTGGTGCAACACACCGCGCAATCGAACTACTCCTGGCACACGCCGGGGCACGGCGGTGGCGTGGCCTACCACAAGAGCCCGGTGGGGCAGGCCTTCCACCAGTTCTTCGGCGAGAACACGCTGCGTTCGGACCTGTCCGTCTCGGTACCCGAGCTGGGTTCGCTGCTCGATCACACCGGGCCGCTGGCAGAGGCTGAGGCGCGGGCGGCGCGCAACTTCGGTGCCGATCACACCTTCTTCGTCATCAACGGCACCTCCACCGCCAACAAGATCGTCTGGCATGCCATGGTCGGTCGCGATGACCTGGTGCTGGTGGACCGCAACTGCCACAAGTCGGTGGTGCATGCCATCATCATGACCGGCGCCATCCCTCTTTACCTGTGCCCGGAACGCAACGAGCTGGGCATCATCGGGCCGATTCCGCTCAGCGAATTCAGCCCCGAGGCGATCCAGGCGAAGATCCAGGCCCATCCGCTGGCCCAGGGGCGCCCCCCCAGGATCAAGCTGGCGGTCGTCACCAACTCCACCTATGACGGGCTGTGCTATCACGCCGGCCTGATCAAGCAGGCCCTTGCGGGCAGTGCCGAGGTGCTGCATTTCGACGAAGCCTGGTTCGCCTACGCCGCCTTCCATGGCTTCTTCGCCGACCGCTACGCCATGGGCACGCCGCGTGGCGACGATGGCCCGCTGCTGTTCAGCACCCATTCCACCCACAAGTTGCTGGCGGCGTTCAGCCAGGCCTCGATGATCCATGTACAGGATGGGGCCACCCGTGCGCTGGACCGCGACCGCTTCAACGAAGCGTTCATGATGCATATCTCCACCTCGCCGCAGTACAGCATCCTCGCCTCGCTGGACGTGGCCTCGGCGATGATGGAAGGGCCGGCCGGGCATTCGCTGTTGCAGGAAATGTTCGACGAGGCGCTGAGCTTTCGCCGTGCCCTGGCCAACCTGCGCGAGCACATCGCCGCCGACGACTGGTGGTTCAGCATCTGGCAGCCACCGCTGGCGCAGGGCGGCGAGCGGCTGGAGGCGGCGGACTGGCTGCTGCGGCCAGGGGACGACTGGCATGGCTTCGCCGAACTGAGCGACGACTATGTGTTGCTCGACCCGCTCAAGGTCACCCTGGTGATGCCGGGGGCCGGCGGTGGAGGCGGCGAGCAGGGGATACCGGCTGCGGTGGTCGGCAAGTTTCTCTGGGAGCGCGGACTGGTGGTGGAGAAGACCGGCCTGTACAGCTTCCTGGTGCTGTTCTCGATGGGCATCACCAAGGGCAAATGGAGTACGCTGCTCACCGAGTTGCTGGAGTTCAAGCGCCACTACGATGCCAATACCGCGCTGGCCGACTGCCTGCCCAGCGTGGTGACGGGCCAGCCGTCACGCTATCAGGGATTGGGGCTGCGCGACCTGTGCCAGCAGTTGCATGGGTTCTACCGCAGCAACGCCACCTCCAGGCAACTCAAGCTGTTGTTCACCCGTCTGCCCGACGTGGCGATGACGCCAGCCGAAGCCTATGACCGGATGGTGCGCGGGGACGTGGAGGCGGTGCCGATCGAGCAGCTGCTTGGCCGGGTCGCGGCGGTGATGCTGGTGCCCTATCCCCCTGGGATTCCCTTGATCATGCCGGGCGAGCGGTTCACCGAGGCGACCCGTTCGATCCTGGTCTACCTGGATTGTGCTCGGGCGTTCGACCAAGGTTTCCCGGGGTTCGTCGCCGACGTGCATGGCCTGCAGCGCGAGGGGCCGCTGTACACCGTCGACTGCGTCAAGGAATGCGGATGATCTCGACGCCGGTCTGGGCCAGTTCGAAACGGTCGTCGCCCAGGTGATTGACGCGATCGCCGATGGCCAGTCGATAGCTGGTAATCGGCGCGCCGAGGGTGCTGCCGTCCGCCTGGAGGGTGGACTCCTGGAATTCGTGGACGGGGTAGATGCGGCCTTCGGCGTCTCGGGCGTGGAACTGGCCGACCATTACTGCTGCCATTTAGCTGGAAACCTCTGAATCGTGTAGGAAATGTCTGTAGGCATAGACAAGCGAAATGCTTCGGAAGTTTTCCGTCAGGTGGAAAAAATCCAGGGATACGAGGAACGGTCATCTATAACTAACAGGTCCCATTCCCTGAGTAGAGGTTGCAAAACGCCATGAGCCAGGTCTATTCGGTAGCGGTCGTCGTCGGCAGCTTGCGCAAGGACTCCTACAACCGCAAGGTGGCCCACGCGCTGTCTGAGCTGGCGCCGTCCAGCCTTGCCCTGCGGATCGTCGAGATCGGCGACCTGCCGTTGTACAACGAAGATGTCGAGGCCGATGGGCCGCCAGAGGCGTGGACGCGTTTTCGTGACGAGATCCGTCGCAGCGACGCGGTGCTGTTCGTGACGCCGGAGTACAACCGTTCGGTGCCTGGCGGGTTGAAGAACGCGATCGATGTGGGCTCTCGGCCTTATGGAAAGAGCGCCTGGAGCGGCAAGCCGGCGGCGGTGGTCAGTGTCTCGCCCGGGGCGATCGGTGGCTTTGGCGCCAACCATGCGCTGCGCCAGTCGCTGGTGTTTCTCGACATGCCTTGCATGCAGATGCCCGAGGCCTATATCGGTGGGGCGGCGACGCTGTTCGATGACAGCGGCAAGCTGAACGACAAGACCCGGCCGTTCCTGCAGGGCTTTATCGACAGGTTCGCGTCGTGGGTGAAGCTGAACCGGGCAGTCTGATGGTTCTCGGTTGTCTGCACTGACGCCTTCGCGGGTAAACCCGCTCCCACAGGAAAATCACCGACTTCAAAGGCAGTGATATCCCTGTGGGAGCGGGCTTGCCCCGCGATGATTCTCGACATCAGGCGCTCTGCGGCATCTCTCCCTTGGCCAACCGCCGGTTGATATCGGCAATCACCTCGGGCAGCTCGTTGATGGTGTCGATCAGGTAGTGAGGGCGTGAGCCTGCGAACATCGCGTGAATGCGCGTGCGTTCGCTTTCCAGCTTCTGCGCGCTCAGTGCCCGGTAGCCTTCCCAGGTCAGGCCCAGGGCATTGCCCGAACACACCAGTGCCACGGTCCACATCCCGGCACGGCGGCCTTCGAGGATCCCCGGCACGGTGTCGTCGACCTTCACGCAGGCTGCCACATCGTCGATGCCCAGGGCGATCACGTTGGCCAGGGCCTGGGCCGGCCACGGACGACCGTTCGGCGTCTCGTCGGTGGCCACCACGTGGTCGGCGACGTAGCCGTTCTGCGCGGCCAGCTCGACCACCTTGTCCATCACCACTTTCGGGTAGCCCGAGCAGGAACCGATCTTCAGGCCGCCCTTGCGCAGCCCGGTCAGGGTCTCCAGCGCGCCGGGAATCAGCGCCGAGTGCACGGCGATCTTCTCGATCTGCAGCGGCATGAAGCGTTCGTAGATGGCGGTGACGTCGTCGTCGGTCGGCGTGCGGCCGAACACCTTGCGATAACGCTCGGCGATTTCCGGCACATCGCACAGGGTGCGAATATGGTCCCACTTGCCCATGCCCATCGGGCCACGAGCCTCCTCGATGGATACCTGCACATCGAACTCGGCGAAGGCCTCTACGAAGATCTGGGTCGGGGCGAAGGAGCCAAAGTCGACCACGGTGCCGGCCCAGTCGAGGATGGCGGCTTGCAGCTGGGTGGGGTTGCTGTAGTTCATGTGCGCGTTTTCCTTGAATTGGGTGGGCAGAGGGTCAGATGTCCAGCACTTCCATTTCCCGCAGCACCTCGGCCACGGCGTCCACGGCGGCTTGCATGCCGGCCGCGCCGACCACGCCGATGCAGCCGACGCGGAAGGTCTCGACCTGGGTCAGCTTGCCCGGATAGAGGATGAAGCCCTTGGCCTTGACCCGCTCGTAGAAGTCCTTGAACTGGTAGCGCGGATCTTTCGGCGCGTGGAAGGTGACGATGATCGGTGCCTGGATTGCGGCGGGCAGGAAGCTCTGCAGGCCGATTTTCGCCATGCCGTCGAGCAGGGTCTTGCAGTTGTCGGCGTAGCGCTGGTGGCGGGCGGGCAGCCCACCCTCTTCGTTGTACTGCTGCAGCGCTGCGTGCAGGGCGGCGACCACGTGGGTCGGCGGGGTGAAGCGCCACTGGCCGGTCTTGGCCATGTACGCGTGCTGGTCGTGCAGGTCCATGGCCAGGGAGTGGGCGTTGCCTTCGGCGGCGGTCAGCGCGTGCTTCTCGGCAAACACGAAGCCCATGCCCGGCACGCCTTCCAGGCATTTGCCGGAGGCGGCGATCAGCGCCTCGAAGGGAATCTCGCGGGCGTCGATCGGCAGCGCGCCGAACGAGCTCATGGCGTCGATGATCAGGCGCTTGTCGTGGCGCTTGATCACCTGGGCGATCTCGGCCAGCGGGTTGAGAATGCCGGTGCTGGTCTCGCAGTGGATCAGCGCCACGTGGGTCACGGCAGGGTCGGCGGCCAGCAGGCGGTCGACGTCGGCGGCGGTGGTCGGCTGGTCCTCGGCGGTTTCGAAGGTGCTGTAGCTGCGGCCCAGCACCTTGCAGATCTTGGCCAGGCGCTGGCCGTAGGCGCCGTTGATCAGTACCAGCACCTTGCCGTCACGGGGCACCAGGGTGCCGATCGCTGCTTCGACGGCGAAGGTGCCGCTGCCTTGCAGGGGCACGCAGTGGTGGCTGGTGCCGCCATCGATGATGGCCAGCAGTTGCTCGCAGACGCTGGCGGTCAGCTGGTTGAAGTCGCGGTCCCAGGAACCCCAGTCCACGAGCATGGCCTGGCGGGTGCGGATCGAGGTGGTCAGGGGACCGGGGGTCAGCAGGATCGGGGCGTTGCTCATTCCGTGGTTCCTCACTTGTGGTGGGCTGGAAAACTATGGGGGCTAGGTTGCAATTCGCTGACTCATCAATCAAATTGTTTGTAGATATGCCAGCCATAAGTAAGGCCGATAGATATGAATCTGTTCCAGCTCCGTGCTTTCGATGCCGTGGCCCGTGAGGGCAGCTTCACTCGTGCCGCCGAGCGTCTGTTCATCAGCCAGCCCGCGGTGACCGGGCATGTGAAGGCGCTGGAGGAGCACTACCAGATCACCTTGCTGCGCAGAACCGCCAGGCGGGTGGAGTTGACCGAAGAGGGTACGCGCCTGGCGGCCATCACCCGGGCCATGTTCGGCCTGGCCGAGGAGGCCCAGGCGATGCTCGAGGCCAACCGTCAGTTGCTGACCGGGCGCCTGGAGGTGGCCGCCGATGGACCGCACCGGGTCATGCCGATGCTGGCGCAGTTACGCGAACGCTACCCCGGCATCACTGTCAACCTGCGGCTGGGCAACGCCCAGGAAACCTTGGCCGCATTGCTGTCGGAACATGCCGACGTAGCAGTGCTGACCGAGATCGAACCGCGCAAGGGACTGCACCTGCAGAGCCTGTGCCAGTCGCGTCTATGCGCTTTGCTGCCGGCGGGGCACGCCTGGGCGGCTGGCGAGGCGGACTTGCCGCTGGCCGAGCTGGACAAGCAGATCATGGTGCTGCGCGAGCCCAGCTCGACCACCCGCCGGACTTTCGACAAGGCCTGTGTCGAGCAAGGGGTGCAGCCAAGGGTGTTGCTGGAGCTGGACAGTCGCGAGGCGGTTACCGAGGCGGTGGCGGCGGAGCTGGGCATCGGCGTGGTGTCGTCCACCGAGGTGGCCCATGACCCGAGAGTGGTGGCGCGTCCGCTGAGTGGTTCGGGTCTGGTCAATCAGCACATGGTCGGCTGCCTGGAACGGCGCCGTGACTTGCGCCTGATCCAGGCATTTCTCGGCCTGGCGGCTGCCGCGTGATGGCTGTTTCGAGCGCGGCGGCCTAAGATGGCCGGCACACAGCCGACTGGACCGTCGATGAGCGAGAAAGACACCATTTCCATGCAACTGGTGCGTGAAGCGCTGTTGCAGAGTTGCCCGGCAGGCCAGCCCGATGTCGGCTTGCTGGCCCGGGCGGGCATCGAGATCGGTCAGCTCGACCTGCCCGAGGCGCGGGTCAGCGCCGAGGCCTATGCCCGGCTCTGGCGCCTGTTGGCGCGTCGTTGCAACGACGAGTTCTTCGCCATGGATCCGCGCGGCCTGCGCAGCGGCAGCCTGGCCTTCATGTGTCGGGCGAGCATGGCGCAGCCCACCCTTGGCGCGGGTCTGGAGGTCGTGCTGGGGTTTCTGGCGCTGATGCTCGAAGACCTGCAACCGAGCCTGGTCCGCCAGCAGAGCCTGGCAGAGATCGTCATCAACGAGCCGCGCGAGCAGCCGCGACGCGCGTTCACCTACTTCACCTTCTGGATGATCGTGCATGGCGTCGCGTGCTGGCTGGCCGGCCGGCGGATTCCGATCCTGGCCATCGAACTGCGTTGCGCAGAGCCGCCGTTCTGTGACGATTACCGGGTCATGTTCTCGCAGAACCTGACGTTCGAGCGCCCACGCACGCGCATGATCATCGCCGCCGATTGCCTGGCCCTGCCGATCCGGCGTACGCCGCAGGAGTTGCAGCGGTTCCTGGCCGAAGCGCCGGGCAACATCCTGGTCAAGTACCGTGATCCCGGCAGTTTGGCTCTGCGCATCCGTAGGACATTGCTGGAGATCGAGCCAGGCGCGTGGCCAGATGCACAGACGGTGGCGCAGAACCTGTGCATGTCGGTGGCAACTTTGCGGCGGCGCTTGTCCGAGGAAGGGCACAGTTACCAAGGCATCAAGGACAGCCTGCGTCGGGAGTTGGCGATCGCCTGGTTGGCAGAGGCAGGGCTTGGCCTTGGCGATGTCGCGCAACGCCTGGGCTTCGCCGATGCCAGCTCGTTCTACAAGGCGTTTCGCAAGTGGTTCGGCTGCAACCCGGGTCATTACCGCAACCTGATTGTCCAGGGCGAGACGCTGCATCGGCCGGGGTCGCTTCCCTCTGGGATGGGGGCGTCGAGCTGACTAGTGTCGAGCGCCCTCAAAACAGCAGGATGCTATTTTCATGTCAGCGACTACAACGCCCCAATCACCAGCGGCTATCACGCCACACGCGCTCACGGACGACTTCATCAAGGCGCAACTGCCTGATTGGCTTAAGGAGGCCAAGGCGGAGCAACTCGATGCCTTGCGCGATTGTCTCAAGGCTCACGATATCAGCGCTCGGCAATTGTCCCAGGCCACCATTGGACTGTTGTCGCCACAGCAATTCGCCGAACAGGTGTTCAAACCGCTTCTGGATGGTCTCGACAAAGGGGGGCATGACGTCAAGGCCCTGCAGTGGCTGGATATCCGGCGAAGTATCTCGACGGTGATCAGCACGCCTTACTACGAGCAGCGGGAAGTGCGTTTTCCCGCGCTTTTACGCCTGATGCAGGGGTTCGCCCAAGGGGCGCGGTTCTTCGATGGCAGTGGCGTGGTACAGCCTGGCAGCACCACGGTGCTGTCCGGCGACGCCGATGACTTTGCCGCGCGTTGTCGGGCATTGGATGCCGGCAGGCAATACCAGGACCTGCTGGACCGGCAGCTCAGCGCGACGACGCTGGCGCTGCTGGCCACTCACCAGCGCAGCGGATTTGCCCTGGCCTGCCAACAGGCGCTCATGCAAGGTCATCTGACCGAGCAGCAGCACACCGCACTACAGTGCCTGAGCAACGACTTGCCCAGCCCATCGGGGGCGCCGCTGCGCGCCAGCGCCGGGCAGTTGCGCATGCTCGATTGCACGCTGGTCAACGCCCTGCTGATCCAACTGTACGATCACAACGACAATGAGGCTGGTGTGCTGCTGTATCTGCCGTTCGATCATGAGCGGCCGCTACGCCGCTTCGAATCATTCGGCCTGCTGACCCAGTACCTGGCAGTGGCGTTGCACGCCCAAGACTACAAGGGCAATGTACGTGGTTTGGTGCGTCTGAACGATCAGCCAGGCTTTCTCGCAACCTTGAGCAAGCGGTTGTCCGACGATGTGACCGACCTCGATCTGGACAGCATTGCCGCGCCGGACAATGTGTTCGCCTTGCTGGCGCGCAGCCAGGTGGCGCGACTCAGGGCTGATGGCAGGCTGATGTTGGTCTCCGCCGCCGATGCCGATCACCAGGCCGCCGAGCGCCGCATCAAGCGTTGGGAGGAAATCGGCCTGGGTTTGCTGGGTGTCGCGGGCATGGCGGTACCTGCCATTGGCGTGGTGCTGCTCGGCAAGCTGCTGATGGACACCCTTGGTGAGGTCTATGCCGGGGTGCGGGACTGGCGGCAGGGCCATCAGCACGAGGCCCTGGATCATATGATCGAAGTGGCCAAGACGGTCGCGGTGACGGCGGTGACGGCAACCGGTGCGGCGTTGGTCGCGCGCGGTTTCGCCGGCAGCGCTTTCGTCGATGCGCTGGAACCCGTCGAGCTCGACGGTGGCAAGCAACGGCTGTGGAACCACGATTTGAGCGTCTACGAGTCGACGCCCGAGCAGCCGGTGCTGCAGGAAAACGGCCTCTATGCGTCCCGTAGCCGACACTGGTTGCGCGTGGACCAGCGTTACTACGAAGTACGGCAGGCGGCCCCTGAGCAGCCATGGCGCCTGTGCCACCCCGAAGACCAGGCGGCGTTCGCGCCGAGGGTCGAGCATAACGGCGAACGTTGTTGGCGCATCTGCCTGGAGCGTCCGCAGGAATGGGATGATAGCTGCGCCATGCTCAATCGCCTGTGGCCTCATCAGTCGCCGCTGGACGTGGAGCGTACCGAGCAGATCCTGACGGTGGCGGGCGTCGACCAGGACGAGCTGCGCGGTGTGCTGGTACAGAACCGGCCCGCGCCGGTCAATCTGCGTGACACGCTGCGTCGATTCGAGGCCGATGCGAGAATTACTGCTGTGTTCGAGGCCGCGAAGGCCCCGAACGCGACGCTGGAGGATGCCGAGGTGCTGGCGTGGTGCCGTACCCGGCCAGGTATGCAGACCGTGGATGCGACTGACGCAGCGGCGTGGCTCGCCGATCGGCAAGGTGAATTGCAGGGGATGCTTCTTGAGCATCTGACGCGCATCGCTCACCCGACCAATTCGTTGTTCGCACTGGTAAAACGGGATTTCCCCGGCTTGCCCGATGCGTATGCCGAGGAAGCGGTGAGAGATGGCGACGCGGTGGTCGAGCAGGTGGCCAGGGTCGAGGCACGCGTGCCGTACACGGTCGCCACTCGGGCACGTTCGCTGTTACAGCTGGCGCGGCTGAACCGGGCAGTGGAGGTTCTGTACCTGAACAGTGTTTATTGCGAGGATGCTGGCCTCCTTGTCATGCAACTGCTCAGAAATCTGCCGATGTGGCCGACCCGTGTCGGCCTCGAGCTGCGCGCGCAGGATGGTCGGATGCTGGCGATCACCAATCCGGCGGTGGCGAGCGACGCGAGAATCGTGCTCACCCGACGTAATGGTGAGTTCCGCTTGTATGACGCGCAAGGCAGCGAGCGTGACCTCGAGGTGGCCGCGCCGGGGGGGCTCTTCCAGGCGATCGTCGCCGCGCTCGACGCGGACCAGCGCAGCGCGCTCAAGCTCGACCCGAGCGACCCTGCGCAATCGTTGCGCCTGGCGTTGATCAAGGCATTGCCGGCAAAACGCAGCGATTGGTACCCGTTGCTTGACATGCAGGCGTCCACGCCATGGTTCAACCCCGGAAAAAGGTTGCCCGACGGCCGGGTCGGTTACCCGCTCGGCGGGCGATCCTCGAGAAACGCCACGCGCAATGGCGTCCGCATCCTCAGAGAGCGCATTCGCGCACTTTATCCGGTCTTCGACGATGCGCAGGTCGAGAGCAAGGTCGCGCAATTGCAACGTGATCCACTGGGCAGGGGCCCCCTGCAAGCGTTGTTGTTCGAGGAGAACAATTACAACTTGCTCGACAACGCACTGCGTGGATGGGCGCAAGCGCATTCGCCGTCGGCATCACCGGCATTGCGTGGCATCGTGGCCAGGCGCTTGCGTGAGGCGTGGCGCTATGAAAGTGAGGTGATCTACAACAGGGAGGGAGGGGTGCAAGGCAGGGTGCTCGACCTGAGCAACTGCCGAATTCAGGCGCTGCCAACACTGCCGGAACAGGTCGACCTCACGCACATCACTAACCTGGTGATGTGCCGAATGGAGCTGCGGGAAGTCCCCGGCAGATTCCTGCGGTGTTTCGATGGCTTGCGTTTCCTGAATGTGAGCAACAACCAGCTGATCGCTCTGCCGCCAAGCATCGCACAGTGCGAGAACCTGATTGAACTGCGGGTTTCGGGCAATCGCATCGAAATGGACGCGGCGGATGAGCAGCTGCTTTCGGAAATGTCCCGTCTACGGACAATCGACCTCAGCCATAACCCGATTCGCGTACTGAACCTGCGTTTCAATGAGGCGACGCAATTGCGGCGCCTGTACGTGAGCCGCTGCCGGTTGCAGGCGATGCCTGCCGGATTGCAAAACTGCGCTTTCCTGTCGTTTGCCGACCTCAGTGGCAACCAGATCCAGACGGTTCCCAACGAGGTGCTGAGGATGCCCGCGGACTTCAGGTACCGGCTGCGCACGGACTTCAACCCGATGTCATCGCAGATGCGCCGAGAACTCTATTGGATGGACCCCGTTCACAACCATGGAGCGGAAATTGTCCACGAACTCAACCCGGCGTCTGCCAAGGAGCGCTGGATTGCGCTTGCGCCCGAGGCCGAGCGAGGAAGCAGCAGGGCCCTGTGGGAGCGCCTGGAAGGCATGGAGGACAGTCGTGAGTTGTTCCGTTTGCTGAGCGCACTCACCGAAACGGCGGACTTCGGCTCTGCCGGCGAATACCTCGCCGGCCAGTTGTGGGAGTTGTTGCAGGCCATCGACGGCGACGCGACCTTGCGTGAGCTGATCTTCGCCAACTCCAGCGAGCCAGGCGAGTGCGTCGACAGGATCGCTGATCGATTCAGCGGATTATTGATCCAGAGGATGGTGCACCAAGCCACGACGAAGGCTGCAACCGGCAAGGGCGGGGAAGAACTGCTCAAGTTGGGCCGGCAGCTGTTCCGGCTGGAGCAAGTGGACTTGCTGGCCAGGGATGAGGCCGCGCGAAGAGCGGTGGGGGGCGCATACGTCGATGTGCTCGAAGTGGTGATCGGCTATCGCATCGCGCTGACCAAGGAACTGGATTTGCCAGGGCAGCCAAGGAACATGCAGTTCGTGTCGTTGGCGGGCGTCACCGGCACTCTCAAGCAGGCGGCATTGGCGGCGGTAAAGGCAGGCGAGACGGACGAGGTGCTGGCGAAGAGCCTTGCGGGGCGTGAGTTCTGGCGCAAGTATGTGGAAGCACGGCACCCGGCGGTGTTCACCGAGATACTCGAGCGCTTCGGCGCAGAAGGCACGAAGCTCGACGAAGACAAAAGCCTGAGCAGCGCCGAGTACGATCGTCGCTGGCGTGTGCTCAAGGTCAGGCGCGAGCAGGAGGAACATGCCGTGACGATCCAGTTCGCCCACGAAGCCCAGAATATGCAAGCCGCCAGGCAGCCGCTCGAGCCGGTCGAGCCGGTCGAGCCGGTCGCGACGGTCGAATCCGCTCAGCCCGATTGACAGCTTTGGCCATTGCCGGATGAGCTGACCGGCGCGAACATCGTCAGACCGATGTGTACTCCAACAATAAGAAAGCAGGAGTCTGACGATGCGCGATTACGCCGAGGCCGCTCGCTCGTTCGACCATGCCCGGGCCGCTGCCGCGGCGCTGCATGGCAACCTCGAGGCCCTCAATGCCTGTGTCGAGTGCTGCGACCGCCACGCTGGCACCGACAAGCCCGCCCTGATCTGGGAAGGCCGGGATGGCAACGGTGGACGCTACACCTTCGATCAACTGCAGGACTTGGCCGCACGCTTTGCCAATGTGCTCAAGGCCCAGGGCGTCGAGGCCGGTGACCGGGTCGCCGGACTCATGCCGCGCACGCCCGAACTGCTGGTGACCATTCTCGCTACCTGGCGCCTGGGCGCGGTGTACCAGCCGCTGTTCACCGCCTTCGGGCCCAAGGCCATCGAGCACCGCCTCGAGCAGTCCCATGCCAAGGTGGTGGTCACCGACCGCAACAACCGACCCAAGCTCGATGAGGTGGCGGGTTGTCCCTTCATCATCACGGTCGGCGCCGCCGAAGGCGAAGCGGACTTTCATCGCCGCCTCGAAGCAGCCGCCCGTACTTGCGAGCCGGTGATGCGAACCGGCGATGATCCCTTCCTGTTGATGTTCACCTCGGGCACCACAGGCCCCGCCAAACCGTTGGAAGTACCGCTGCGCGCGATCGTCGCGTTTCAGGGCTACATGCGTGATGCCATTGGCCTGCGTCCGGATGACCGCTTCTGGAACCTGGCCGATCCCGGCTGGGCCTATGGCCTCTACTACGCGGTGACCGGGCCACTGTCCCTGGGGCACGCCACCACCTTCTACGACGGCTCGTTCAGCGTCGAAAGCTGCGCGCGGGTCATCGACAAGCTGGGTATCACCAACCTGGCGGGCTCGCCGACGGCCTATCGTCTGCTGATCGCGGCAGGCAGCGCATTCTCGGCACCGATCAAGGGGCGCCTGCGGGTGGTCAGCAGTGCCGGCGAACCGCTCAATCCCGAGGTGATCCGTTGGTTCGCCGACGAGCTTGGGGTGACCATCCATGACCACTACGGCCAGACCGAGCTGGGCATGGTGCTGTGCAATCACCATGCGCTGGCGCACCCGGTGCACCTGGGCTCGGCGGGCTTTGCCATCCCCGGCCATCGCATCGTCGTGGTGGACGAGCAGGGCAACGAACTGCCTGCCGGCCAGCCCGGCATCCTCGCGGTGGATCGCGAGCAGTCGCCGCTGTGCTGGTTCGCTGGTTATCACGAGCTGCCGACCAAGGCCTTCGTCGGCAAGTACTACCTCTCCGGCGACACCGTCGAGCTCAACCAGGACGGCAGCATCAGTTTCGTCGGTCGCAGCGACGATGTGATCACCACCTCTGGCTACCGAGTCGGACCGTTCGATGTGGAAAGCGCGCTCATCGAGCATCCGGCGGTGATCGAGGCTGCTGTGATCGGTAAGCCCGACCCCGAGCGCACCGAGCTGATCAAAGCCTTCGTGGTCCTGGCCCAGGGCTTCGATGGCGGTCCCGAGCTGGAGGAGACGCTGCGCCAGCACGTGCGTCAGCGTCTCTATGCCCACGCCTACCCACGTGAAATCGAATTCGTCGGCGAGCTGCCCAAGACCCCGAGCGGCAAGCTGCAACGCTTCATCCTGCGCAACCAGGAAATCGCCCGACAACAAGCCGCGCAGCCGATCGCTGCGGGCGCCTGAAGGAAGACCGACATGCACATCAGCAACAAGCACTTCATCGTCAGCGGCGCGGCCTCGGGCCTGGGCGCCGCCACCGCGCAAATGCTCATCGAAGCCGGCGCCAAGGTCATGCTGGTCGACCTGAACGCCGCCGCCGTCGAGGCCAAGGCCACCGAACTGGGTGCCAATGCTCGCTTCGCGGTAGCCGACATCAGCGACGAACAGGCCGCCCAGGCGGCGGTCGATGCCGCCGTCGGCGCCTTCGGCCGCCTGCACGGGCTGGTCAACTGCGCCGGCATCGTCGGCGCCGAGAAGGTCCTGGGCAGGAATGGCCCGCACGCCCTGGGCAGCTTCGCCAAGGTCATCAACGTCAACCTGATCGGCAGCTTCAACCTGTTGCGCCTGGCTGCCGCGGCGATGGCCGAAGGCCAGGCCGACGAGGGTGGCGAGCGAGGCGTGATCATCAATACCGCCTCCATCGCGGCCTACGATGGCCAGATCGGCCAGGCGGCCTATGCCGCCTCGAAGGGCGCCATCGCCAGCCTCACCCTGCCGGCTGCCCGCGAGCTGGCGCGCTTCGGCATTCGCGTGATGACCATCGCCCCTGGCATCTTCGAGACCCCGATGATGGCCGGCATGACCGACGAAGTACGCGCCTCGCTGTCCGCCGGCGTGCCGTTTCCGCCACGCCTGGGGCGCCCGCAGGAATATGCCGCGCTTGCCCGCCACATCATTGAAAACAGCATGCTCAACGGCGAGGTGATCCGCCTCGACGGTGCGCTGCGCATGGCTGCCAAGTAAGGAGAACCGAACATGAGCCTGAACCACGATCCGATTGTCATCGTCAGCGCCGTGCGCACGCCCATGGGCGGCCTGCAGGGCGACCTCAAGAGCCTGACCGCGCCGCAGCTGGGCAGCGCGGCGATTCGTGCCGCCGTCGAGCGCGCCGGTATCGACGCCGCCAGTGTCGAGCAGGTGCTGTTCGGCTGCGTGCTGCCGGCCGGGCAAGGCCAGGCACCGGCACGCCAGGCTGCGCTCGGTGCCGGCCTGGACAAGCACACCACCTGCACCACCCTGAACAAGATGTGTGGCTCGGGCATGCAGGCGGCGATCATGGCCCACGATCAACTGCTGGCCGGCAGCGCCGAGGTGATCGTCGCCGGTGGCATGGAAAGCATGACCAACGCCCCGTACTTGCTGGACAAGGCCCGTGGCGGCTACCGCATGGGTCACGGCAAGATCATCGACCACATGTTCATGGACGGTCTGGAAGACGCCTACGACAAGGGCCGCCTGATGGGCACCTTCGCCGAGGACTGCGCGCAGAAGGGCGACTTCAGCCGCGAGGCCCAGGACGCCTTCGCCATCGCTTCGCTGACCCGTGCGCAGGAGGCGATCAAGAGTGGTCGCTTCGCCGCCGAGATCGTTCCGGTCGAAGTCACCGAGGGCAAGGAGAAACGCGTCATCAAGGATGACGAGCAGCCGCCCAAGGCACGCCTGGACAAGATCCCGCAGCTCAAGCCAGCCTTCCGCGAAGGCGGTACCGTCACCGCGGCCAACTCCAGTTCGATCTCCGACGGTGCCGCGGCGCTGGTGCTGATGCGCCGCTCCGAGGCCGAGAAACGTGGCCTCAAGCCATTGGCGCTGATCCATGGCCACGCGGCTTTCGCCGACACCCCGGCGCTGTTCCCCACCGCGCCCATCGGCGCCATCGACAAGCTGCTCAAGCGCACCGGCTGGAACCTGGCCGAGGTGGATCTGTTCGAGATCAACGAGGCCTTCGCCGTGGTTACCCTGGCGGCCATGAAGCACCTCGACCTGCCCCATGAAAAGGTCAACATCCACGGCGGTGCCTGCGCCCTGGGCCACCCGATCGGCGCCTCGGGCGCGCGCATTCTGGTGACCTTGCTGTCGGCGCTGCGCCAGAACAACCTGCGTCGCGGCGTGGCGGCCATCTGCATCGGCGGTGGCGAAGCGACGGCCATGGCGGTCGAGTGCCTGTACTGAGGTGGAACATGCTGGTAACTGAAGAGCAACAACAGATCGCCGACGCCGTGCGCGACTTCGCCCAGGAGCGCCTGAAGCCGTTTGCCGAGCAATGGGACAAGGAGCATCGTTTCCCCAAGGAGGCCATCGAGGAGATGGCCGGCCTGGGCCTGTTCGGCATGCTGGTGCCGGAGCAGTACGGCGGCAGCGACACCGGCTATGTGGCCTATGCCATGGCCCTGGAGGAGATCGCCGCCGGTGACGGCGCCTGCTCGACCATCATGAGCGTGCACAACTCGGTGGGCTGCGTGCCGATCCTCAAGTTCGGCAGCGAGGCGCAGAAGCAGCAGTTCCTGGCGCCACTGGCCAGCGGCGCGATGCTCGGTGCCTTCGCCCTGACCGAGCCCCAGGCCGGCTCCGACGCCAGCAGCCTGAAGACCCGCGCTCGCCTGGATGGCGATCACTACGTGCTCAACGGCAGCAAGCAGTTCATCACCTCCGGGCAGAACGCCGGGGTGGTGATCGTTTTCGCTGTCACCGATCCGGACGCCGGCAAGCGCGGCATCACGGCCTTCATCGTGCCCACCGATTCGCCGGGCTACCAGGTGGCGCGGGTCGAGGACAAGCTCGGCCAGCATGCCTCCGACACCTGCCAGATCGTCTTCGACAACCTGCGCGTGCCAGTGGCCAATCGCCTGGGTGAAGAAGGGCAGGGCTACAAGATTGCCCTGGCCAACCTCGAAGGCGGGCGTATCGGCATCGCCTCGCAGTCGGTGGGCATGGCCCGCGCCGCCTTCGAGGTGGCCCGCGACTACGCCAATGAGCGACAGACCTTCGGCAAGCCCTTGGTCGAGCACCAGGCCGTGGCTTTTCGCCTGGCCGACATGGCGACGCAGATCGCCGTGGCTCGGCAGATGGTGCTGCACGCCGCCGCTCTGCGCGACGCCGGGCGCCCGGCGCTGGTGGAAGCCTCGATGGCCAAGCTTTTCGCCTCGGAAATGGCCGAAAAGGTCTGTTCGCATGCCTTGCAGACCCTGGGCGGTTATGGCTATCTGAGCGACTTCCCGCTGGAGCGGATCTACCGCGATGTACGGGTCTGCCAGATCTACGAAGGCACCAGCGACATTCAGCGCATGGTCATTGCGCGCAATCTTTGAAGGAGCAGTCTGCATGGCATTCGAAACCATCCTGTTGGACATCCACGGCAAGGTCGGCCTGATCACGCTCAACCGCCCG
Source organism: Pseudomonas sp. microsymbiont 2 (assembly GCF_054788395.1). Taxonomy (NCBI): domain Bacteria; kingdom Pseudomonadati; phylum Pseudomonadota; class Gammaproteobacteria; order Pseudomonadales; family Pseudomonadaceae; genus Pseudomonas; species Pseudomonas sp. microsymbiont 2. The sequence continues at coordinate 3,869,877 of NZ_CM139112.1, read as the reverse complement.
CAGGCGCTCAACGCCCTGAACGCGCAGATCGTCGGCGAGATCAACCAGGCCCTGGACCAGTTGGAGCGTGACCCGAACATCGGCTGCGTGGTGCTGACAGGTTCCGCCAAGGCCTTCGCCGCCGGCGCCGACATCAAGGAAATGGCCGAGCTGCAATATCCGCAGATCTATGTCGATGACCTGTTCAGCGACGCCGATCGCATCGCCAACCGGCGCAAGCCGATCATCGCCGCGGTGTCCGGCTTCGCCCTGGGCGGTGGCTGCGAGCTGGCGATGATGTGCGACTTCATCCTGGCCGCCGACAACGCCAAGTTCGGCCAGCCGGAGATCAATCTTGGCGTGCTGCCTGGCATGGGCGGCACCCAGCGCCTGACTCGTGCCGTCGGCAAGGCCAAGGCCATGGAGTTGTGCCTGACCGGTCGCCTGATGGGCGCCGAGGAAGCCGAGCGCGCTGGTCTGGTCGCGCGCATCGTGCCGCAGGCCGAACTGGTTGAAGAGGCGCTGAAAGTGGCTGCGGCCATCGCCAGCAAGTCGATCCCGGTGAGCATGATGGTCAAGGAAAGCGTCAACCGCGCCTTCGAGGTCACTTTGAGCGAGGGTGTGCGCTTCGAGCGCCGGGTGTTCCACGCAGCGTTCGCTACCGAAGACCAGAAAGAAGGCATGGCAGCCTTCATTGCCAAGCGCGAAGCGCAATTCAAGGACCGTTGATGGACAAGGGCGCAGCCAGGCTGCGCCCGCACCGTGTTCTGCCGAACGGGTGAAGCGTCGCCCTGACGCTCGTGGCAAGGTATTTGTTGCGGCATATTGCCTGGCAGCGCCAGATCCGCGTGCCTGTAGCGTGCGATACGCCACCAATGGGCGGATTCCTGCCCATTTCGGTCAATTCCTCCGTCATTTCTGTTGCCCGCCGTCGCCTGGCACCTTAGACTGCCGCCCCCTGTAAAAGAGTGCCGGTTGGCGCTTGAAGAATTTCGCTATCGACGATATGACGTCGGCAGCACCTGAATCGCCCAAATGCACATTTTTCATAGAGAAGTCGATGACCAAGGAACAGTTGCTGGCCATGTCGGCCGATGACTACATGAACGCCGAGCAGCTCGCGTACTTCACCGCGTTGCTGCAGGCGATGAAAGTCGAAACCCACGAGCGCATCGAACTCAGCCGCAATTCCATCGAAAGCCTGGATACCCCATCGGATCCCGCTGACGTGGCGTCGGTCGAGGAAGAGCGCACCTGGCTGGTCAACGCCATCGATCGTGACCAGCGCCTGCTGCCGCAGCTGGAGATGGCCCTGGACCGTATCGCCGACGAAAGTTTCGGCTGGTGCGACGACAGCGGTGAGCCGATCGGCCTGAAGCGCCTGCTGATCAGCCCGACCACCAAGTACTGCATCGAAGCCCAGGAGCGTCACGAGCAGCTCGACCGCCACCAGCGGCAGATCTGATTCGACGCCTTGCGCAAGGCCCCACGGAGCGATCCCTGGGGCCTTCGTGTTTTATTGCCTTGCATCAAGCGTGACCGCCTTGCTTTCAGGTGAGCGTGGATAATGGCGTTATAGTGGCGTTTAATGGCGGCACAAGAACGACATGCGGATGGACCACGACGATGATGCGAGAAGGATCTCTCTCGGCTGACGAAAAGCCGCTCTCCATACCTGCCCAGGCAGTTGCCTTGCTGCGGGGCGTCGCGCTGTGCGCGGTGCTCACGGCCGTGGCGTTTGCCGGGCTGGCACTGTACTTCGCTTTGCCTCTGGCATTGCTGGTGCTATGGCTGCCCTCTGGTCGGCGATCGCGACCGCCCGTTCAGGCGTCGGCGCCGGCCCAGGACCGCGAGCTGTTTCAGGAGCTGGCACGTGGCACCAGCCACAATGCACTGTCGGCCGCCTCGGTGGCGCATTCGGTACAACAGCTTGCGGCGCGCGTGCAGTCACAGCTGGGGGCCGCGCAGGAGATCGTCGGCAGCGCCGAGGTCATGATCGCCACCGAACAGACTGCGGCACGCTTGAGCCAGCAGGCGCTGGAGGCGGCACGTTCGGCCCATGGCAGCAGCGTCTCGGGGAGCGAGGTGCTTGCCGAATCGATCCGCCGCATGCGTGGCCTGAGCGAACGGGCCATGAGCAGCCGTGAACTGATCGAGGCACTGCACCAGCGCAGCGAGGCCATCGCGCGGGTTACGCTGGTGATCCAGGCCATTGCCAGCCAGACCAATCTCCTGGCGCTCAACGCCGCCATCGAGGCGGCGCGGGCAGGGGAGCACGGTCGTGGTTTCGCGGTGGTCGCGGACGAGGTGCGTGGACTGGCCGGACGCACCGCCAGCGCCACCGAGGAAGTGGGGCAACTGGTGACCGATATTCAGGTGCGCACCGCCCAGGTGGTGGCGCAGATCCGCGAGTTGGCCGAGGACCTGGGCCATGGCGTCGAGCAGGTCGAGCAGACCGGCGAGCAGCTGACCCAGATCGCCAGGCTCGCCGCAGGCGTCGAGGATCAGGTGCGCGAGATCGCCGTGGGCACGCAAACCAACCAGGCCCAGCTCGACACCTTGTTCCAGGCCGTGGCCCAGGTACGCAGCGACCTGGCGGTCAGCGACCAGCAGACCCGGCGCCTGGCCAGGACCGCGGTGCAGATGGAGGGACAGGTCGAGGGGCTCAGCGAGCGCCTGGCCGAGGTTGGGCTGGACGCCTATCACCAGCGTGTGTTCGAGCTGGCCGAGGCGGCCGCGCGGCAGATCGGCGAACGCTTCGAAACGGATATCGATCAGGGGCGCATAGGCCTGGAGGATTTGTTCGATCGTCGTTACCAACCCGTTGCCAACCAGCAGCCACCCCGTTTTACCACGCGCTTCGATCACTACACTGATGGCGTATTGCCGCAGATCCAGGAGCCGTTGCTGCTGCACGATGGCCTAGTGTACGCCATCGCCTGCACCGAGCAGGGCTATGTGCCCACCCACAACGCTGCTTTCAACCAGCCGTTGACGGGCGACCTCGTGCACGACACCGCGCACAATCGCAGCAAGCGCATGTTCGACGATCGTACCGGCAGCCGCTGTGGCAGCCACCAGCAGCGACTGCTGCTGCAGACCTACACCCGTGATACTGGCGAGTTGATGCACGATCTGTCCGTGCCGATCTTCGTCCAGGGACGACACTGGGGTGGCCTGCGCCTGGGCTACCGACCTGAACCAGGGCTGGATTGAGGGCGTTTGTTGCCGTTGCTGCAACACAGCAATGCCGACAGGTGCTGTTTTCCTGCCTTGGCAAGGCGTATCATGCCAATTTCGTTAGGTTGCTAATTAAATTCCGGAGGGGATGATGAATAGCCGAATCGATGTGGCGGTGATGATCGGTAGCGGTGTGCCTGCATCGCTGCAGGCGTTGGGCAAGCGCTTGTGCTGGGTGGTGCTGGTCGACGGCGAGCGCCGCGGCACAGCCTTTGCCAGCCGTGACGAGGCGCTCGAGTGCCAGGCCGCGTGGCAAGCGCAGGTGGCCGCGAGCAAGGCGGCCTGAGGGGGCTTCAGCGTTCGAAGGCGCGAGCCAGTGCGCAGGCGTCCGCGTGGCGCTGGCGGAACCCCCTGGTCCTGCCGGTGGCGCGTTCGACCACATGATAGAAGGCGATGCCGGCGGGGATGACGATGAAACGGGGCATGCCGATGCAGTCATCGGGGTGGCAAATGCTTCGTGGCACTCGACGGATTTCATGGTTTTCGTGCATATTCGCTTCCTTGTAATGTGCGCATGAAGGGCGCTGCCCTTTTTAGTGAAGGGGCCGGCCTTATCGATCGCATCCTTCCTGACATCTTTGCTGTCAGGCATTACGGATTCCTTTTATGGAAATTGGTCGAAGCATACTTCGCAGCCATTGGCCGTGGCCGAGTGAATCGTTTCCCGGTTGTTGCCCGCGCCTGGCGCGCAGATGCTCCGTAACCTGTTTTCACAGTCCTTGGGACGTTTACTTGAAGTGGCTGCTACCTGACCCGCACAGGCGTTCGGGATGTGGCCAGTGGCAATTGATGTGAGGAACTCTTCATTGGCAGTCAGTACACTCGACCCCCATGCGTTGTTTACCCTGGGCGACCTGCGGGCCAAGTTGGTCAAGCTTTTCCAGGGGCGTTTCATCTACGTGACCGAACAGAATGCCGAAGGCTTGTACATGGCCGAGATCGATACCGACAGTGCGATGGTGGTCGATGACAAGCAGCGCCTGGAGTTGAAGGTCGGCGACCATTTTCGTGCCGCGGTGCTGCCCAGCCGGGAAGGTGGCAAGCTTGAGCTGCGCTTTCGCGAGATCAAGCTCAATGTCTACGGCCAGGGCGACTACGCTTTCGTTTCGGTGGCGGAGGGGGAAGCCATCGTGTTCCGCGAAGGGCACGGCGTGATGCTGGTGTTTGCAGCCCAGCAACAAGTGCAAGAAGGCCTGGGCAAGTTGCTCAAGGCCGTCACCGGCAAGGCTGCCAAATGGCGCAAGGGTGAGCTGACCACTTTCAAGGCCAGCGAGTGAGTGACGAGCGGGTGCCCGCCTCGCGGGCCGATTTCCACCGTGAGCATCAGGCCCGCGCGCTTGAGCAGGCCGAGCGCCTCTTGGCGCGCCGAAGTGAATTGCAAGGCGCCTGGCTGGCCTGGGTGGCCGGCGAGCTCTACCAGATGAGCCCACCGCCCTTCGTCGCCATGGTGCGACGCGAACTGCAGCGCCTGAGCCAGAAAGGGCAGCTCTAAGCCTTCAGCTGCAAGCTGCAAGCTGCAAGCTGCAAGAAATGTCAGACATCCGCGGACGCTATATTCTTGTCGCTTGCAGCTTGCAGCTGTTTTTCAGTTACCGCGATCACGCCCGCTGCTGACTTCTTCCGGTACGTCCTCGCCCGAGGTGCGCTTGCGAAACAGCGCGGCCCTGGCCAGCAGCAGGGTGGTCACCGGCACGGTGATCGACAGCAGGATCGGGATCAGCCAGGCGTGCAGCACCGGGCTTTGCTTGAGCGCGGAAAAATACAGGATCGAGGCCAGCGCGACGCACCAGGCGCCAATGGTCGAGGCCAGCGCGGGAGGGTGCATGCGCTGGAAGTAGTCCTTCAGGCGTACCAGGCCAATGGCGCCAATCAGGGCAAACAGGCTACCGAGCAACAGCAGGGTGGATACCGCCAGCTCCAGCCAGAAGGGCAGTTCGATGGTTTCGCTCATTCGATCACCTCGCCACGCAGAAGGAACTTGGCCAGGGCAAAGGAGCCGACGAAGCCAAACAGGGCGATCAGCAGCGCGCCCTCGAAATAGGTGTCGCTGGCATAGCGGATTCCCAGCACCAGCATCATCAGCATGCCCAGAATGTACAGGTAGTCCAGGGCCAGTACACGGTCCTGGGCGGAGGGTCCGCGGAACAGCCGGATCAGTGCCAGGCCCATGGCGATGGCGAAGATGAACAGGCTGGCGAGGACGGCGTAGGCAAGCAGGCCGCTCATTCGAAGATCTCCATCAGCGGACGTTCATAGGTGTGCTTGAAGTGATCGATGAACGCGGCTTCGTCGTCCAGGTCGAAGACGTGCAGCAGCAGGACGCTGCGGTCCAGCGCCAGCTCCGACCAGACCGTGCCTGGCACCACCGTGGTGATCATCGACAAGGCCGCAAGGCCATGGGCATCACGCAGGGCCAACGGGATGTGCACGAAGGCCGAGCGTGGCGGCCTGCTGCCGGCGCGCAGCACGGAACGCGCGACCAGCAGGTTGGAGTGGATCACGTCGACGCCGACGCGGACGATCAGCCGGGCGATCGCCAGAGGGCGGCGCACATGGGCGTGCTGTGGCCGCAGCGGTGCCATCAGCAAGGGCGCCAGGATGCCCAGCGCGGCGCCGAACAGCAGGTTTCCCGGGCTGACCGACAGATTGAGCAGCAGCCAGAGCGCGAACAGTGAAACAGATAGCAGTGGGGCGGGGAACAGTCGCTTCATGGCTGCGCCTCCATGCCTGCGGTAGTCGGGCCGGGCAGGGCCTGAGCGGCCATCACCGCGCGGATATAGTTGTCAGGGGCCTGCAGGCTGGCCGCGGTATCCTGGGTATAGCGCAGCAGCGGCTCCGCCTTGAGGCTGAGGAAAACGCACAGGCCCAGCAGGATGACGATGGGCACCCCCTCGTAGCGACGCAGCACCGGCGAGGGGCGCTCTTCGGGTTTCCAGAAGCGCTGGATGCCGACCCGGCCGAAGGCGATCAGCGAGGCCATGCCGGAGAGCACCAGCAATGCGATCAGGGTCCAGCCCGCCGTCCCCAGTGGTTGCTCGGGCGCAACGCCCATGCCTTGCGGATTGAACAGCGCGCTGATCAGGTTGAGCTTGCCGATGAAGCCCGACAGCGGCGGCATGCCGATGATCAGCAGGGCGCAGGCGATGAAGCTCAGGCCCAGAAAGGCCATGGTCCAGGGAATGATCTGGCCGATCACTATCTGTTGCTCGTCGTCCAGGTTGATGCCTTTGGGGGGGTGGAGCGATTCCAGGGGCGGCGGCATCGCATCTTCTTCGTCCTCCAGCGGCGCTTCGTTGGCCGAGCGTGAGCGCTCGATCAGTTCGGCTAGCAGGAACAAGGCGCACAAGGCCAGGGTCGAGCTCGCCAGGTAGAACAGTGCGGCGCCGGTGAGCACGGGCTGACCGAAACCGATGGAGGCCATCAGCGTGCCGGCCGAGACCAGGATGCTCAGGGCCGCCAGGCGTTCCAGGCGTTGCGCGGCGAGGATGGAAACCGCGGCCACGGCGAGCGTCGTCAGTCCGCCATACACCAGCCACTCGCCACCGAAGTGCGCCGAGGCACCGGCCTGGCCGGAAAACAACAGGCTCCATAGGCGCAGCACGGCATACAGGCCGACCTTGGTCATGATCGCGAACAGCGCGGCCACTGGCGCGCTGGCCGATGCATAGGCCGGTACCAGCCAGAAGTTCAGCGGCCAGATGCCGGCCTTGGCCAGGAAGGCAATCGCCAGGATCGCCGCGCCGGCATGCAGCAGGCCGCGATCGGCCTCCGGCACCAGTGGCACCTTCAAGGCCAGGTCAGCCATGTTCAGGGTGCCGGTCACGCCGTAGAGCATGGCTGCGCCTACCAGGAACAGTGACGAGGCGAACAGGTTGATGGCGATGTAGTGCAGCCCGGCCTTGACCCGTGCCTTGCCCGAACCGTGCAGCAACAGGCCGTAGGATGCCGCCAGCAGCACTTCGAAGAACACGAAGAGGTTGAACAGGTCGGCCGTGAGGAATGCGCCGTACAAGCCCATCAGCTGGATCTGGTACAGCGCATGGAAGCTCGCCCCGGCGCCATCCCAGCGTGCCCGGGCGAACAGCAGGGCGCAGCTGCCGACGATGCCGGTGAGGGTGAGCAGCAGCGCCGAGAGGTGATCCACCACCAGTACGATGCCGAACGGCGCCGGCCAGTTGCCGGGCAGGTAGACGCCGATGGATTCGGCCTGGCCCTGGGTGCGCACCCACATCAGCAGCGTGACGGCGATGGCCAGGCCGGCAAAGGTGGAGAGCAGGTTGAGGCGGGCTTTCAGCCAGCGGTGCTTTTCGCCGATCAGCAGCATCAGCGCCGCGGTCAGCAGCGGCAGCAGGATCGGGGCGATGATCAGTTGACTCATGCCGCTCATTCGTCACGCTCCCGGCCATCCACGTGGTCGGTACCGGTCAGGCCGCGCGATGCCAGCAGCACCACCAGGAACAGCGCGGTCATGGCGAAGCTGATGACGATGGCGGTCAGTACCAGTGCCTGGGGCAGTGGGTCGGTGTAGTGCAGCAGGTCCTGGGGCACGCCGTCCTTGATGATCGGCTCCTTGCCGATGAACAGGCTACCCATGCTGAAGATGAACAGGTTGACGCCGTACGACAGCAGGCACAGGCCCATGATCACCTGATAGGTACGCGGACGCAGGATCAGCCAGACCCCCGATGCGGCCAGGACGCCGATGGCGACTGCAATGACTTCTTCCATCAGACGGCTCCTGCTCGGCTGGACTTGGCGGGATTGCCGGGGCGGTAGGCGCGGACCGACTGGTGTGCCAGCGCGGTGAGGATGAGCAGGGTCGAGCCGACCACCACGGTGTACACGCCGATGTCGAAGAACAGCGCGCTGGCCACGTGCACGTCACCCAGCAGCGGCAAGTGCAGGTGGGCGGTATGGGTGGTCAGGAACGGATAGCCCAGCAGCATCGCGCCGACGCCGGTAAGCGTGGCGCAGAGCAGGCCGGTGCCCATCCAGCGTAGTGGACGCAGGCTCATCTGGGCCTCTACCCACTGGGTGCCGGCAACCATGTACTGCAGGATGAACGCCACCGACATCACCAGGCCGGCGACGAAGCCGCCGCCGGGCTGGTTGTGGCCACGCATGAACAGATACATCGACACCACCAGGGCGATCGGCAACAACAGGCGCACCAAGGCCGCGGGCACCATCATGAAGCCCAGGGCGGTGTCGGTGGCATGGCGAGGGTTGACCAGGTCGGTGACCACATCCGGGGCCAGCAGGCGCTGTTGCGCGGGTAACTGCATGCTCTCCTTGGGCGGGCGGAAGCGGCGCAGCAGTGCGAAAACGCTGAGCGCGACGGCCACCAGCACGGTGATCTCGCCAAGCGTGTCGAAGCCGCGGAAGTCCACCAGCATCACGTTGACCGTATTGGTCCCGCCGCCCTGCGGCAGGGCGCGGCTGAGGTAGAACGAGGAGATGTCGTTCGGTGTCGGGCGGGTCAGCATGGCGTACGACAGCATGGCCATGCCGGCGCCCACCAGCACGGCCAGGACCAGGTCGCGCAGGCGGCGCAGGCGGGCGTGATCCTGACTGCCAGGCAGCGGTGAGACGCCCTCGATGCGTCGTGGCAGCCAGCGCAGGCCAAGCAGGATCAGCACGGTGGTCACCACCTCGACGGCCAGCTGGGTCAGTGCCAGGTCCGGGGCGGAGAACCAGACGAAGGTGATACAGGTCATCAGCCCGCAGACACCGACCATGATCAGCGCGGCAAGACGGTGGTACTTGGCCTGGTAGGCGGCGCCGAGGGCACAGGCGATGGCGATCAGCCACAGCGCGACGAACACGCCGGACCCAGGGATCTTTGGTCGATCACCCCAGCTCAGGCCGCTGAACAGCAAGGGTATGAGGCCCGCGAGGAACGCCGCCAGCACCAGCATGAACAGCTGCTTCTGCAGGCGGCGGGTGGTCAGCAGGCGTTCGATGCGGCGGGCCAGCAGCATCAGGCGCACCAGGCCGTGTTCGAACAGGCGCTTGCCATTGAAGCGCTCGATCAGCGGTGGATAGGGGAACCGTCCGCGCTGCAGCTGCTTGCGCAGCAGCAGGTAAAGGACGATGCCGCCGGTCATGGCGATCAGGCTCATGATCAACGGCGCATTCCAGCCATGCCAGATGGCCAGGCTGTACTCGGGCAGGGTACCGCCTACCACCGGCGTCGCGGCAGCGGCCAGCAGCGGGCCCACCGACTGCGCCGGGAAGATGCCGACCACCAGGCAGGTGAGCACCAGCAACTCGACCGGCGCGCGCATCCAGCGTGGCGGCTCGTGCGGGGTGTGGGGCAGGTCCTGGGCGCTCGGGCCGAAGAACACGTCGACGGTAAAGCGCAGCGCATAGGCCACGCTGAACGTCCCGGCGAGGGTGGCGATCACCGGCAGGGCCGCCTCGACCCAGGCGGTCGAGGTGATGAATACCGTCTCGGCGAAAAACATTTCCTTCGACAGGAAACCGTTCATCAAAGGTACGCCGGCCATCGACGCGCTGGCGACCATGGCCAGGGTCGCGGTGAAGGGCACCAGGCGGAACAGGCCACTGAGGCGGCGGATGTCGCGGGTGCCGCTCTCGTGGTCGATGATGCCGGCAGCCATGAACAGCGAGGCCTTGAAGGTGGCGTGGTTGAGGATATGGAACACCGCGGCGACGGCGGCCAGCGGGCTGTTCAGGCCCAGCAGCAGGGTGATCAGGCCCAGGTGGCTGATGGTCGAGTAGGCCAGCAGGCCTTTGAGGTCGTTCTGGAACATCGCGGCGAAGGCGCCGAGCAACAACGTGGCGGCGCCGGCGCCGCCGACGATCCAGAACCACTCCTCGCTGCCTGACAGCACCGGCCACAGACGGGCCAACAGAAACACCCCGGCCTTGACCATGGTCGCCGAGTGCAAGTAGGCGGATACGGGGGTTGGCGCTGCCATGGCGTGGGGCAGCCAGAATTGGAAGGGAAACTGCGCGCTCTTGCTCAGGGCGCCGATCAGGATAAGGGGCAGCAGCACCGGGTACAGCGCATGCTGGCGGATGGTGTCGCCGGCAGCCAGGACCTTGTCCAGGTCATAGCTGCCGACCACATGGCCGAGAAGCAGGGCCCCGACCAGCAGGCACAGGCCGCCTGCTCCGGTCACCATCAGCGCCATGTAGGCACCACGACGGGCGTCGGCACGATGATGCCAGTAGCCGATCAGCAGGAAGGAGAACAGGCTGGTCAGCTCCCAGAAGAACACCAGCTGGATCAGGTTGCCGGAGATGACCAGGCCGAGCATGGCGCCCATGAAGGCCAGGAAGAAGGCGAAGAAGCGCGGCACCGGGTCCTGGGGCGACATGTAGTAGCGCGCATACAGCGATACCAGGGTACCGATGCCCAGCACCAGCAGGCTGAACAGCCAGGCGAAGCCGTCCATGCGCAGGACCAGGTTCAGGCCCAGGCTCGGCAGCCACAGCAGCTCTTCGCGAATGACGCCGCCATCGGCAACCTGAGGGTACAGCAACGCCACCTGGACGGTGCCGACCAAGGCCACGAGCCCGGCGAGAATGGACTCGGCGTTGCGTGCGTTGTGCGGCAGGACAGCCGCCAGGCAACTGCCCACGAAGGGCAGAAGCAATAGCACAATCAATGACATAGCGTTCTGTTCTGAGAAGTTTGCCAAGGATCATACGTGCCGGGCGGTTGATCACCAACACGCAAGCGGTTGCAGGATCCTACAAATGTGCTGTGACAAGCTGTTTTTTTATAACAGTTTCTTACAAAGCATAGCGGGTCGTGGGTACTTTACAGGCCGACTTCGCGTTGACGTGCCTGCTCGTCCTGCGCCGGGACGGCTTCGTCCCGACGACGGATCTTCAGTTCGCTCACCACCACCGCCACGACGATCAGCAGCCCGCCGATCAGCGCCACGCCCGGCAAGCGTTCGCCAGCGATACGCCCAACGATGCCAGCCCACACCGGTTCGCCAGCGTAGATCAGGGTTGCGCGGGTGGGCGAGACCGACTTTTGCGCCCAGTTCATCGCCACCTGGATCACCGCGCTCATTGCGCCCAGGCCCACCGCGCTGACCAGCAGCAGCCAGGAGAAGTCGGGAATGCGCTCCTGGGTCGGCACGATCATCAGGAACGCCAGTGCCGACGCGGTGGCCAGTTGCACGACGGTGACCCGGCGCACGTCCACCTTGCCGGCATAGCGGCTGATGAGAATGATCTCGCCGGCGATGGCCACGGCGCTTATCAGGGTCACCAGCTCGCCCTCGCTGAAACGCAGGGTGCCGCTCTCGGGGCCGGCCAGCAGCATCAGGCCGACGAAGGCCAGGCAGATACCCAGGCTGGGCATCAGGCCCGGGCGGCGGCCCAGGATCAGCCACTGCAGGAGGGGCACGAAGGGAACGTAGAGGGCGGTGATGAATGCCGACTGGCTGCTGCTGATGGTCTGCAGCCCCATGGTCTGCAGGCCGTAGCCGAGCATGATCGAGACACCGATGAGCATGCCTGCCTTGAGCTCGGTGAGGGTCAGCCCCGCCAGCGAACGCGCCGACACCAACCCCACGAACAAGGCGGCGGCGGCGAAACGCAGGCCGACGAAGAACATCGGCCCGCTGACGGTCATGACGTTGTGCACGATCAGAAAGGTGCCGCCCCAGAGCATGGTGATGAACACCAGCACCAGTTCGGCCTTGCTCAGGCGAAAGGCGACGGTGGGTTTGCTGGCGGGGGGCTGGATCATGGCCTTGCACACTCGTAAGGGGCGGCGCACAATTCGCCACAAAGTGGGCAGTATACTGCGCATCCCCTACCAGTGAGCAATATAGTGCACAAAGATTCCGAGCACCGCGCATCGGTGCTGCAGCATGTCAGCCAGAACGTTCGCCGCCTGCGTGGCGATGCCGGCCTGAGCCAGGCCGCCCTGGCCGAGCGTTCCGGGGTCAGCCGGCGGATGCTGGTGGCCATCGAGGCGGGCGAGAAGAATGTCAGCCTGACCACCCTGGATCTCATTGCCGAAGCGCTTGGCGTGGCCTTCAGCACGCTGATACAGGCCCCCGACCGGCGTGATCCCAGCCGTATCGAAGAGCTGGCCTGGGCCGGCGAGCACCCTGGCAGCCGTGCCGTGCTGCTGGGCAGCAGCCCGGCACGGCGCGAGGTCGAGCTGTGGGAGTGGACCCTGGCCCCGGGCGAGTGCTATGCCAGCGAGGCCGATGCCTCGGGCTGGAGCGAGCAGATCTATGTGACCGAAGGGCGCCTGACGCTGATCATCGAGCACGCCCAGCGGCAGTTGGACAAGGGCGAGTTCTTCATCTTTCCCAGTGATTGCCGCTACGCCTATCGCAACGACGGCGAGGAGCCGGTGCGTTTCGTGCGCAATGTGGTGATCTGAGCGAGCGTGCCCGCCCGTCAGTCGTGGCTGAGTGGATGTGGGCCGGGACCTTCATCACCCAGGCGGTCGTGGTGGTTGCGCAGCGGACATTCCTTCAGCGACATGCAGCCACAGCCGATGCAGCCATCGAGCTGATCACGCAGCATCAGCAGCTCCTCGATGCGCCGGCTCAGATCGTCGCGCCAGCGCGCCGAAAGGCGCTGCCAGTCGTCGGCGCCGGGGGTGTGGTCACAGGGCAGGGCTTGCAGGGCGTTGGCGATGTCGGCCAGGGGAATGCCCAGGCGCTGGGCCATCTTGATCACCGCCACCCGGCGCAGCACGGCCCGCGGGTAGCGTCGCTGGTTGCCGGCATTGCGGGTGCTGTGGATCAGGCCCTTGGTCTCGTAGAAGTGCAGCGCGGTTACGGCCACGCCGCTGCGTGCGGCAAGTTGGCCGACACTGAGCAGGCGTTCCTGGGGCGATGGGGGCTTCATCGACGATAAACTCCTTGACCTTGAGTTAACTGGAGGTTTTACCCTCCACGACCATCTGCCGCAAGCGCTCGAAACGAGGAGATGTGTCATGACGGCCAACAGCCATTCCCTGTGGTTCACCCAGATGATCGAGTACGACGTGCCCCCGGTGCGCCAGGAGGCGCTGGCCGAGGCATTGGTCGCACGCAGCGAGCAGTTGGCGCAGCGTTGCGCGGGGTTGCTGAGTGTGAGCATTCAGGCCAGCGATGATGGACGCCGGGTGCTGCAGCATTTGCAGTGGCAGTCGCGGCAGGCCTGGGCCGCCGCTGCGGGGTGCTTCGTCGAGGAGCCCTTCCTTGACCTGCTCAGCCTGCATCAGGCGCGCGGGGTGAACTTTGCTGCCTACCAGGCGCTGCGCAGCCTGGTGCGCGGCGCCGATGGTGGTTTGCACTGCCAGCTGGGCGAGGCCCAGGCATAAATAAGGTGGGCTGCGTGTTCCAGGTCCGTCGAGTGTTCACGAGCGTCAGGGGGGGGGGCCTTGATGCGCGCTCGGCATGGCACTTGCGGCAAGACGTGTCTTGTTATGGTCGTGGCGATTGCGGGCGCCGCGCGGCTGTTTCATTATCGACGGCCTGGATCTGTCGAGACCTTTGCGCAGGAGAACGCATGAACAGTCAGTCCCCCCTTCACGAATCCGTACCGGCGCGGTTGGCGCGCGTGCGCGAGGCCATGGCCCGCGAGGGCGTGGACGCCCTGCTGGTACCCTCGGCCGACCCCCACCTGTCCGAATACCTGCCAGGTTACTGGCAGGGGCGGCAATGGTTGTCCGGATTCCAGGGCTCGGTGGGCACGCTGGTGGTCACGGCAGATTTCGCCGGGCTGTGGGCGGACAGCCGTTACTGGGAGCAGGCGGACAAGGAGCTTGCTGGCAGCGGCATCGAGCTGATGAAGCTGCGTCCTGGACAGCCGGGCGCGCTTGAGTGGCTGGGGGAGCAGGTCAATGGCACCGTCGCGGTGGATGGCGCGGTCATGGCTGTGGCGCCGGCGCGCCAGTTGAGTGAACGTCTACAGGCCCGGGGAGCCAAGTTGCGTACGGACCTGGACCTGCTTGCGCAGGTGTGGCTCGATAGGCCGCAACTGCCGGGCAATCCGGTTTACCAGCACCTGGCGCCACATGCCACGGTCAGTCGAGCGCAAAAGCTCGCCGAGCTGCGGGGCACGCTGCGGGAAAAAAGCGCCGACTGGCATTTCATCGCCACCCTCGACGATATCGCCTGGCTGTTCAACCTGCGTGGTAGTGATGTTTCCTATAACCCCGTATTCGTCTCCTTTGCCCTGCTGAGCCAGGACAAGGCCTACCTGTTCGTCGGGCGGGACAAAGTCGATGATCATCTGCGCCTGGTGCTGGCCGCCGATGGTATCGAGGTTCGCGACTACGCCGAGGTCGACGACGTGCTGGCCAGGCTTCCAGCCACGGCGAGCCTGCTGGTGGATCCGGCACGGGTAACCCGCGGCCTGCTGGACAACCTGCATGAGCAGGTGCGTCTGGTCGAGAGCATCAACCCGACCACCCTGAGCAAGTCGCGCAAGGAGGAGGGGGATCTTGTACATATCCGCCACGCCATGGAGCAGGATGGTGCCGCGTTGTGCGAGTTCTTTGCCTGGTTCGAGGCCAGCCAGGGCAAGCAGCGCATCACCGAGCTGACCATTGACGTAGAACTGAGCGCCGCTCGTGCCCGTCGTCCTGGCTTCGTGTCACTGAGCTTCTCCACGATTGCGGCCTATAACGCCAATGGTGCGATGCCGCATTACCATGCCACCGAAGAGTCCCATGCAGTGATCGAGGGCGATGGCCTGCTGCTGATCGACTCAGGTGGACAGTACCTGGGTGGGACGACCGATATCACGCGGATGGTGCCGATCGGCGAGCCGAGCCAGCAACAGAAAGCCGATTGCTCCCGCGTTCTCAAGGGCATGATCGCGCTGTCGCGGGCCAAGTTCCCGCGAGGGATCCTCTCGCCGTTGCTCGATGCCATCGCCCGGGCGCCGATCTGGGCGGACCAGGTCGATTATGGCCACGGGACTGGCCATGGCGTCGGTTACTTCATGAACGTGCATGAGGGGCCGCAGGTCATCGCCTATCAGGCTGCGGCCACGCCACAGACCGCGATGCAGCCTGGAATGATCAGCTCGATCGAGCCTGGGACCTACCGCCCGGGGCAGTGGGGAGTGCGGATCGAGAACCTGGTGGTCAGCCGAAAGGCCGGTACCAGCGAGTTCGGTGAGTTCCTGGCGTTCGAGACCTTGACCCTGTGTCCGATCGACACGCGTTGCCTGTTGGTCGAGGCGCTGGGTAGCGAGGATATCGCCTGGCTGAACCGCTACCACCAGACGGTGCGGGAGCGGTTGGCGCCGCTGTTGGAAGGCGATGCGCTGGCTTGGCTGGAGCGGCGCACCGCACCGCTCTGAGAATGATGGAGCACTGAAAATGAAAGGGCAGCCACTGGCTGCCCTTCTTGCATCTGTTACTTGCAGATCACGATCATGCTTCGGCTGGTATAGCCGGCCGGATTGATGCCGAATACATAGTCGCCAGGTTCTTCGTCGGTGTCGCCGGACCGGGCGATGACCTTGTAACCCTTGCTGCTGCAGGAGCTGGCGGCCTTGCTGTAGCACTTCTCCCACGACGAGGACAACCCCGAGCAGTTGATATGCAGGCCCTTCTTTCCCCGCTTCACTTCGGTATTGGCTGTCGCGGCGCATCCAGCGATGGCCAGGATGGCCAGGATGAGCAAAATACGTTTCATTCCTGTCCTTATGCGGGCCCGACTACATTGTCAACGGGCCAGTCGTTTACGCTTCGTGTCTTCCTTGAAGGTCCCCGATTTCCATATGCGGCTCAGTAGATAGCGTCAAGATTATGATTTGGTGACAGCTTAATCAGCGATGCAGGGCGGTACAAGGTTGTGTAGGGGTTAAATGCAAATATTTCTCAAATCAGTCGACGGCTACGGGTGGGGGTGTCTCCCGTTTCATCGAAAGGGTTGCGCCCACTGACGCGGTGATGATCGCGAGGATCGCCAGCCATTGCCAGGCAGTGAGCCGCTCGCCCAGGAACAGTAGCCCGGACAGTGCACCGAAGGCGGGCTCGATGCTCATCAATGTGCCGAAGGTGCGGGCGGGCATGCGGGTCAGGGCAACCATCTCAAGGCTGTAGGGCAGGGCAGTCGAGAGGATGGCGACACCCAGCGCTACGGGCAGCAGGGCGGGTGTCAGCAGGGCGCTGCCCGCATGGGCGATGCCGATTGGGGCAACGAAGATCGCTGCGATGACCACGCCCAGGGCGGCGGTCTGGATGCCGTTCTCGGCACCGGCCTTTTGTCCATAGAGGATGTACAGCGCCCAGCACACCCCGGCGCCCAGGGCATAGGCGGCGCCGACCGGGTCAAGTTCGCTCCCCGTCTGGCCGACGGGGATCAGCAGCAGCAGGCCGATCACCGCCAGTGCGATCCATACGAAATCCAGTGCTCGACGCGAAGCCCAGAGTGCCACCGCGAGCGGGCCGGTGAACTCCAGGGCCACGGCGATACCCAGCGGTACGCTGCGCAGAGACATATAGAAGAGGAAGTTCATGCCGCCAAGGGCCATGCCGTAGATGATCACGCTGCGCAGGGTGCTGGCATCCAGGCGTGCGCGCCATGGCCGCAGCAGCAAGAGCATGATGATGCTGGCGAAAATCAGCCGCAGCGCGGTGGTGCCCTGAGCGCCGACTACGGGAAACATGCTCTTGGCCAGTGAAGCTCCAGATTGGATGGAGGCCATGGCGATCAGCAGCAAGCCGATGGGGAAGAGGGTGGCGGCCAGGCTGCGGTTTGGGGTGTTCATGGGGGGTTCCGTTTTAATTATGCGCGCAAGGGTGCGCAATATAGTGCGCAGTGGTGGACGGGTTGGCAAGGTTGGGATGGGGTTATAGGTGGTGTGACGGCTGCCAGGTGCCTGTCTTGGGGGTGGGTTGTGTTTGTTAGGTGTTCGCCGAGGGATAGTGGTGAGTCTCAGAGGTGTTCGCCGAGGGTTCTCTGGCGCCTACAAGATCGAGCGCCGCCCGCGCGGCGCATCGCGACGCAAGGCCGCTCCTACATTTGTTTCGGGCCAGTCCATCCTGCGCCATTGCCTGGTCCGCCTTGTTGGTACGACGCGGTTTCAGTGTGGGCACCACTGGCGCCTCACCTGTCTCAAGGCATGCACCAAGGCGGGCAACCATGGCCTGACAGGTTCGGCACGTTGCAACAAATGTAGGAGCGGCCTTGCGTCGCGATGCGCC
>NZ_CM139112.1:1397500-3847500 GCF_054788395.1 Pseudomonas sp. microsymbiont 2 | reverse complement strand
GCTCAACGGATAAAAGGTACTCCGGGGATAACAGGCTGATACCGCCCAAGAGTTCATATCGACGGCGGTGTTTGGCACCTCGATGTCGGCTCATCACATCCTGGGGCTGAAGCCGGTCCCAAGGGTATGGCTGTTCGCCATTTAAAGTGGTACGCGAGCTGGGTTTAGAACGTCGTGAGACAGTTCGGTCCCTATCTGCCGTGGACGTTTGAGATTTGAGAGGGGCTGCTCCTAGTACGAGAGGACCGGAGTGGACGAACCTCTGGTGTTCCGGTTGTCACGCCAGTGGCATTGCCGGGTAGCTATGTTCGGAAGAGATAACCGCTGAAAGCATCTAAGCGGGAAACTTGCCTCAAGATGAGATCTCACTGGAGCCTTGAGCTCCCTGAAGGGCCGTCGAAGACTACGACGTTGATAGGTTGGGTGTGTAAGCGCTGTGAGGCGTTGAGCTAACCAATACTAATTGCCCGTGAGGCTTGACCATATAACACCCAAGCAATTTGTGCATGAAAGCCAAATTGTGGTGTTGAAGACGAAAGAACCGAAAGTTCGCTGCTCTTGAAGTAAAGAGCCACAAATTCACATATCCGAATTCGCTAGAGTATCCATCTGGATCTTCTGGCAACAGAATTTCTTGACGACCATAGAGCATTGGAACCACCTGATCCCATCCCGAACTCAGCAGTGAAACGATGCATCGCCGATGGTAGTGTGGGGTTTCCCCATGTGAGAGTAGGTCATCGTCAAGATTAATTTCGCAAAACCCCTATCTGCGCGAGCAGGTAGGGGTTTTGCCTTTTCCGCGTTCCAAAATCAACGCCACACCGCCGCCCCTGTAGGAGCGGCCTCGTGTCGCGAAAGGGCCGCAAAGCGGCCCCGGCGATATCGGCGTGATGCACAAATCCTGGGGCCGCTACGCGCCCCTTTCGCGACACAAGGCCGCTCCTACAGGGGATCGCGTGGTGTCTCTCAGCCCCGCGCCAGCTCAGCCAGATGCGCCTTGGCCTCTTCGCTCTTGAGCACCAGCACATCGCTTTCCAGCGAGTCCAGCACAACCTCCGCAGTATTGCCGATCAGCGCTCCGGAAATGCCTGTCCGTGCCACGGTCCCAATAACGGTCACCACGGCATCGAGCTTCTTCTCGGTATAGGGGATCAAGACATCCGCAGGCCCTTCGGCGATATGCAGGCGATCGTCACTGACATCGAACTCCGCCTGGAACGCCTTGCAGGCCTCGCGATAGCGCTGCTCGATGGTCTCGGTGAGCTGGTACACCGGGTCGGACGCCGACAGCATGGGAGAAGGGTGGGCACTGATCACGTGCAGCTCGCCTTTGGCCAGGCTGGCAATGTCATAGCCATGGTCGATGATGCTGGCGTGCAGCAGGCGATGGGCTTCGTCCTGGTTGCCCACATCCACGGCCGCGAGGATCTTGCCACCTGTCCATGGCCGCTCGCTCTTGACCATCAGCACCGCACAGGGGCATTCACGCAGCAGCTTCCAGTCGCTGGGGGTGAGCAATGCCTTGCGCAGCGGATTGTCCGGTCGGTGCTCCTTGATCACCAGTTCGCAGCCTTCTGCCTGCTGCACATGGATGATCGACTTGTGCAGATTGTCCTTCCAATGCTGCTCGTGGGTGACACTTTCGTAACCATCGTCGTGCAATTGGCTGCTGAGCAAGCTGAGCAGCGCGTCATGATCCTGCTTCTTGTCGCACATCAACAGGTGCAGGCGTGCCCCGGTCACCCCGGCGATCAGCTTGGCCCGGGTCAGGGCACGGCTGTGGGCGTGCTCGGGATCGAGAACGACAAGGATGCTGCGGACGGCTTGCATGAGCGTGAACTCCCTTCAGATTGGCGGCCAATGCCTGACTATAGACGGCGCCGCTCCCGCCGCAGCTTGATATGTATCAAGCATAGCCACTGGTACTCTGGACCGTCGCCGGTATAATCGCCGGTCCCGCCGATGCCTTGTGTGATTGTGAGTACCATGTCCCTGATTCCTGAAATCGACGCCTTCCTGGGCTGCCGCACCCCTGACGCCTGGATCGAGGCGGCGCTGGCCGATCAGGAGACCCTGCTGATCGATCACAAGAATTGCGAGTTCAAGGCCGCCAGCACCGCGTTGAGCCTGATCGCCAAATACAACACTCACCTCGACCTGATCAACATGATGTCGCGTCTGGCGCGTGAAGAGTTGGTGCATCACGAGCAGGTACTGAGGTTGATGAAACGGCGTGGCGTGCCATTGCGCCCGGTTTCGGCGGGCCGCTATGCCTCTGGCCTGCGCCGCCTGGTGCGTGCCCATGAGCCGGTCAAACTGGTGGACACGCTGGTGGTGGGGGCCTTCATCGAGGCGCGTAGCTGCGAGCGTTTTGCGGCACTGGTGCCGCACTTGGACGAAGAGCTCGGTACCTTCTATCACGGCTTGCTGAAAAGTGAAGCGCGCCACTACCAGGGCTATTTGAAGCTGGCCCACCAGTACGGCGACGCGGCGGACATCGCCCGCCGTGTCGAGCTGGTGCGAGAAGCGGAGGCCGAGCTGATCCGGTCACCGGACCAGGAACTGCGCTTCCACAGCGGTATACCGATGGCGCAGGCCGCCTGATCTATTGCCGGCGCCCGAGCAGCAACCCCACCACCAGGCCAAAGCCAGCGGAGATCGCCACGGTCTGCCACGGGTGGCCACCGATATACTCCTGGGTGGCCTCGACCACCGGCTGCGCCTTCTGGCCCAGCCGACTGGTGGCATCACGCGCCTGGCGCAGCTTCAGCCCCAGTTGCGCGCGTAGGCTGTCGGCCTCTTCACCGACCAGCGACGCACTGTCGCTGAGCAGTTTTTCCGATTCCTCGATCAAAGCCTGCAGCTCGCTGAACACCTGATCCTTGATCTGGTCGTTGTCGGCTTGGGCAGCGGTTTTCCTGGCCATGTGCACATCCTCGTGAAGGGTTGGGCGTTGAACTGTGGATGCCACGGCGCCGGGAAAGTTGCAGCGGCGTTTCGGTGGCTTGTCGCTACGGTGTAAGATAGCCACCATTTTTCAGTGGCAGGTACTACCCGATGAGTTTCAATCTGGCCAACATGAGCTTCCAGGAACGGGCGCAGATCGAGGCTGAGAAGGCTCGGTTGTTCGAGTACTGGCAAAACAACCTGGGCAAGGCCAAGGGCGAGGCGGGGCGGTTGATTGCCGAGAAGCCGCGACGCAAGGGCAAGTGGGCCGAGTGGGTGCGGGCCGAACTCGATGGCATGTCACCGCCGGAGTTCACTCAGCTGGTGCGCAGCGAAGTGAACAAGATGATGGCCGCCGCCAGCGCCAACCGCTGAGCCAGGCGAACACCTCCAGCACCGCCGCCTGGCTCAGCGTGAATGAGCATCCTGGTCCAGGCGTGTGTTTTCTCGGTCCAGCCATTGCTGGCGAGTGATCTCCCAGACCTCCTGAGGCAGGCGACCGCTGACGAAGTCGCCTTGCCCGGTGCGCAGCAGGTGCATGCCGCCGCGCTGTGATACACGCCTGGACGCTTCATTGGGTACAGCCTTGGGCACGCGCATCACCTCGCGCTCGAGGGTCAGGAACCAGAACGCGTCGATGACCTCGCAGGCCTCGGTGATGTAGCCCTGGCCCTGCCAGGCGGGCGCGAGCCAGAAGCCGCGATGGTTGTCCGGCAGATCCATCAGGCTGATGCTGCCGATCATCTGCTGCGGCCGCGCCTGCAGACGTATCGACCAATGCCACTCGCGACCGGCAGCCATCGCCGGCAAGCAGGCGTCGCGCAGATAGCTCAGCGCGCCATCCGCCGGGTAAGGCCACGGCACGCGAGCATTGAGATAGCGCACCACTTCCCAGTGCGGGAACAGCTGCTGGATGGCTTCGGCGTCGCTCAGTTGCAGGGGACGCAGCAGGAGTCGTGCGGTTTTCAGTTCGGGTGTTTGGGACATCGGTAAATCCTTTACCTGTGCAGCCTGTTTACCAACCGGCGCCCGTGCTGGCGGGCAGGTCGAGCTTGCCTTTGTCGGTGAAGCGTACGGTACCCAATGGGCCTCCCGCCAGTTTGCCTCGCAGTACATAGGGCAGCCCCTGCAGGGATTCCACCCGACTCAGCCCATAGGCCTGGCGCAGGAAGGCGAAGGCGGTGATGCTCACCGGCACCACGAGCACTGTCTCGTCGTAGCGGCCAATATGACCGCGTTGATCGCTTACCCCGGCCGCCAGGGGCTGATCGTTGACCTCCAGATTGAGGGCGATGCCGTTGAACTCCACCGGGGTTTCGTTGGGGTTCTGCACACGGATCTTCACGGCCATGCGCAGTTCCAGGTCCTGACCGGGCAGCGGGTCGATACCGATCACACTGATGTTCAGCGGGTCACGGCCCTGGAACAGCGCGCAAGCGTTCAGGCCAAGGGTCAGCAGCAGGATCAGGCAGACGCGGACATGCATGATGATTCGGGTCTCGGGGGACGGGCGAGTCCGCAGTGTGGCAAATGCGCGGCAGGGTTGAAAGTGCGAGGCGCCATGAACGGAAGTGCTACACAGCCTTGGCGTCCTTGAATACCTCCCGCAGGTCCTGGACGAACGCCTGCTGCGCTTCGCCAGGCTGCTGCCGGCGGTGCCAGGCGAGGGTGAACGGCACCATGAAGTCCCGCGTTGGATCCAGGGCTCGCAGGAGACCCTGGGCTTCCCAGGGCGCAGCGCAATGGCAGGGCAGATAGCCGATATGTCGGCCTGACAGGATCAGCGTCAGCGCGCTGTCGATCTGTTCCGCCACCGCAAGGCTGTGCCGGCTCTCGAAGGGCTCGTCCTGTTTGAGAAAGCGATAGGGGTGGCGTACCTGGTCGGCCTCCAGCAGTTGTTCGCGACTCACCCGGGGCAGGCTGAACAACGCATGTCCCAGGCCGCAGTAAAGCCGCTGGCACTCCTCGAACAACGGCACGTAGTCGAACGCTGCCTGGTTGCCGGAGAAGTAGCTGATGGCGCAGTCCAGACGCTGTTCCAGCAGCAACCGTTCGAGCTCGGCCGGAGGCGCGCAGGTCAGTTCCAGCCGTACCGATTCTTCGCGTTGACGAAAGCGCGCAATGGTCCTGGCCAGGCGCAGTGTCACGCTCGCGTCCTGGTTCTCGGCCAAGCCGATTCGCACCGTGCCCAGCAGGCGTCCAGACACACCGTTGGCCTGCTGGCGAAACTGCTCGATCTGCAGCAGCAGGTCACGGGTGGCCTGGAGCAACAGTTCGCCTTTCTCGGTCAGGCGAAAGCCGCCCTTGCCACGGCTGCACAGGCGATAGCCCAGACGCGTCTCCAGCTTGGCCATCTGCTGGCTGATACTGGGCTGGCTCAGCCCCAGCACGCCCTGGGCGGCGCTGAAGCCGCCGGCCTCGACTACAGTGACGAACAGCCGCAGCAGGTGCAGGTCGGGGTCGTGCAGTTGTCCAAGCATCACATTGCCTCTGGTGAATGTCAGCTTTGCAAGGTTGCCATTTTTGCAATGTAACCCGACAGGCATGCTGACGGCATCCACCCCCTGCCGAGGTGCCCGCCATGCGTCGAACGTTGTGCCTGCTTGCCTTGCTGATCGCCCTGCCGCTGCAGGCCGAGGAAAAGATCGTCAACCTGTATAGCTGGGCCGACTATGTCGCCCCGCAAACCCTGGAGCGTTTCGAGAAGGAGACCGGCTACAAGGTCCGTTACGACACCTTCGATACCACCGAGGTGCTGGAGACCAAGCTGCTGACCGGCGGCAGTGGCTATGACGTGGTGGTGCCGTCGGCCACGGTACTGGCCCGTGCCCTCAAGGCCGGCGCCTTGCAGCCGCTCGACGCGCAAGCGATGCCCGGCTATGCCAACCTCGACCCCGATCTGCTGGCCAAGCTGGCCGAGAGCGATCCGGGCAATCGCCATGCGCTGCCGTACACCTGGGGCACACTGGGGCTAGGGGTGAACGTCGAGGCGGTGCGCCAGCGCCTGGGCGATGTGCCGCTGGACAGCCTCGACCTGCTGTTCAAGCCGGAGTACGCCAGCCGGTTGAAGGATTGCGGCATAGCCATGCCCGATTCGCCCCAGGAGGTGATCGGCCTCACGCTCCACTATCTGGGCAAGGACCCGTACAGCCAGAACAAGGCCGACCTGGATGCCGCGCAGGCGTTGTTGCAGCAGTTGCAGCCATCGATCAGCTACGTGGCCAATGGTCGCCAGATCAATGACCTGGCCAACGGCAGTGTGTGCCTGGCGCTGACCTACAACGGCGATGCGGCCATGGCCGCCGATCAGGCCCGTCGCGCCGGCAAGCCATTCGAGCTGATCTACCGCATCCCCCGCGAGGGCACGTTGGTCTGGCAGGACAACCTGGTGATCCCGAAGGACGCACCGCATCCTGAGGCCGCGCGCGCCTTCATCGCCTTCATGCTGCGCCCCGAGTCGGTGGCGGCGCTGACCAACACGCTGTTCTTCGCCAATGCCAACCAGGCCGCCACGCCGTTGGTGGATGCGGCGATCCGCAACGATCCGGACATCTATCCAACGGCCGAGGTGCGCCAGCGTCTGTTCGCCGACCGTAGCATGGCGCTGTCCGACCTGCGCCAGCGCAATCGCCTGTGGACCGCCTTCCGCAGCCGTCAGTAGATAATCACAACAGGAGACAAACCGTGGATCTCGCCCAGGACAACGACCAGGCCATGACCCGTGACAGCCTCTACGGCACTGCCGCCGAGAGCACCTATGCCGGCATCACAAGCTTTTCCAGGCGTCGCTACAGCCGCGACCTGCGCGGCGTCGATGTGGTG
This sequence comes from Pseudomonas sp. microsymbiont 2, assembly GCF_054788395.1. Taxonomy (NCBI): domain Bacteria; kingdom Pseudomonadati; phylum Pseudomonadota; class Gammaproteobacteria; order Pseudomonadales; family Pseudomonadaceae; genus Pseudomonas; species Pseudomonas sp. microsymbiont 2. The sequence continues at coordinate 3,840,729 of NZ_CM139112.1, read as the reverse complement.
GTCAGCGGCGTGCCGTTCGACACCGCCACCAGCAACCGCCCCGGTGCGCGCTTCGGGCCGCGGGCGATCCGCGCGGCCTCGGTACAGCAAGCCTGGGCCCGTCACTGGCCCTGGGCATTCGACCCGTTCGATCACTTGGCGGTGATCGACTATGGTGACTGTGCGTTCGACAGTGGCACGCCGCAAACCGTGCCGGACAGCATCCAGGCCCATGCCGAGCGCATCCTCGAGGCTGGCTGCGCCATGCTCACCCTCGGCGGCGACCACTTCATCAGCTACCCGCTGCTCAAGGCCCATGCCCGCCGCCATGGCCCGCTGGCGCTGATTCATTTCGACGCCCATAGCGACACCTGGCCGGACGAGGAGGGCAAGCGTATCGACCATGGCACCATGTTCTGGCATGCGGCGCGGGAAGGCCTGGTGGATCCGGCGCGTTCGGTGCAGATCGGCCTGCGTACCACCAATGACGACAGCCAGGGGTTCGCCGTGCTCGATGCCCGCCAGGTGCATCGGCAGGGGACCGAGGCGATCATCACGGCGATTCGCCAGCGAGTAGGCGACGGGCCGGTGTACCTGACTTTCGATATCGATTGCCTGGACCCGGCCTTCGCGCCCGGGACCGGTACGCCGGTATGCGGGGGCCTGAGCACGGTGCAGGCGCTGGAGATTCTCGGTGGCCTGCGTGGCATCAACCTGGTGGGAATGGACCTGGTGGAGGTGGCGCCGGCCTACGACCACGCGGATATCACCGCACTGGCCGGGGCGACCTTGGCGATGGAGATGCTGTGTCTGTATGCGGCGCGGCACAAGGTGGACAGCCCTGCATAGAGGCTGCAGTCCTTTCTGTGGAAGCAGGTTTACCGGTGCGGTCACCGTAGCATTCGCGGGTAAACCTGCGTCCACAGGCGTTGTTGCCTGGGACCATACTGAAACATCAGGAATCATCTCAAGCCAGATTCCCACTTTTGCGTCGAACCCTGGGCGCCGTAGGCTATCCAACCCTGGAGCGCGCCTTTTCGAACCGGAGGTGAAGCATGAATCCTACATGGCCATTCCTGGCCCTCGGCCTGCTGCTGGCCTTGCCGCTCCAGGCTGCGCCGTTGCCAGCGCCGTTGCTGGCCGCCAACGACGTCAACAATCCCTACAACAGCCCGATCATGCGGGCCAACCCCAACAGCCGGCAGGGCAGTGTGCTCGCCACGCCACCGGTACGTGGTCCGTCTACCCAGCCGATTCCACGTCAACCGACCCTCGACAACCGAGGCATCGGCAACGGCGAGAACCTGCGTCGCGAGCAGCAGATCCCCAATCTGGATCCCGTCCGGCCACCGCGCGACTCCCAGCGCGTGCCGTGACCCCTTCGAAGGAACCGAACATGACACCACGCACCTGGTTGACCACCCTGGCCGCCGCCAGCCTTTTCCCCTTGCTGGCCCAGGCGGCCGCCGAGCAACAGTTCTCCAGTGAGGAAGGGCAACTGACCGTCAGCACGGTCGCCGATGGTCTGCGCAATCCCTGGGCCCTGGCCTTCCTGCCTGGTGGCAAGGACATGCTGGTGAGCGAGCGCCCCGGCAACCTGCGCATCGTCAGCGCCGAAGGCAAGGTCGGCCCACCGCTGTCCGGTGTGCCCAGGGTATGGGCCGAAGGGCAGGGGGGCTTGCTCGACGTGGTGCTGTCGCCGGAATTTGCCAAGGATCGCACGGTCTATCTGTCGTTCGCCGAGGCAGGCGCGGATGGCAAGGCCGGTACGGCGGTCGGCCGCGGCCAGTTGTCCCAGGACCAGGCGCGGCTGGAGAATTTCACGGTGATCTTCCGCCAGCAGCCCAAGCTGTCCGAAGGCAACCATTTCGGCTCGCGCTTGGTGTTCGACCGCGACGGCTATCTGTTCATCGCCCTGGGCGAGAACAACCAGCGTCCTACCTCCCAGGACCTGGACAAGCTGCAGGGCAAGATCGTGCGTATCCTGCCCGATGGCGAAGTACCCAAGGACAACCCTTTCGTTGGTCGTGACAATGTGCGTCCGGAAATCTGGTCGTTCGGCCACCGCAATCAGCAGGGCGCTGCGCTCAACCCCTGGACCGGCAAGCTGTGGACCCACGAGCATGGTCCCCGTGGCGGCGACGAGATCAACATCCCGCAGCCTGGCAAGAACTACGGCTGGCCGATCGCTACCCACGGCATCAACTACTCGCTGTTGCCGATCCCCGAGGCCAAGGGCAAGCATGTCGATGGCATGGTCGATCCGCATCATGTGTGGGAGAAGTCGCCGGGCATCAGCGGCATGGCGTTCTACGACAGCCCGACGTTCAAGGCTTGGGACCACAATCTGTTCATCGGTGCGTTGGCGACTCAGGAATTGATCCGACTGCAGCTAGATGGTGACAAGATCGTGCATGAAGAGCGTCTTCTGGGCGACTTGAAGGCGCGGATCCGTGACGTGCGGGTGGGGCCGGACGGCTATGTGTATGTGCTGACCGATGCTAAGGACGGGGCGCTGCTCAAGGTCGGCTTGAAAGAAGGCTGATCCGGGGCGCCCGGGCCGGCCTTTTCGCGGGCAAGCCCGCTCCCACAGCGACCGCGCCGACTTCGAGCCATGCTGTGGGAGCGGGTTTACCCGCGAAGAGGCCCTAACTGGCGTAACATGGCCTTTTCCTACCCGGCTACCCGGCATGACCCCCGACTCTCTCTACCGGCAGGCCCTGGACGAGCAAGGCTTCTTCCCCGATCCAGCCCAGGCCGCTGCGCTCACCGCACTGCAAGCCTGTTTCGATGCGTTGCGCCAGGGGCAGCCCACCCAGGGCCTGTACCTCTGGGGCCCGGTCGGGCGCGGCAAGACCTGGCTGATGGACCTGTTCCACCGCTGTCTCACGGTCCCGTCCCGGCGTCAGCACTTCCACCACTTCATGGCCTGGGTCCACCAGCGCCTGTTCCAGCTCAACGGCACCACAGACCCGCTCAAGGCCCTGGCCCGGGAGCTGGCGGGCGAGATCCGCGTGCTGTGCTTCGACGAGCTGTTCGTCAGCGATATCGGCGACGCGATCATCCTCGGTCGGCTGTTCCAGGTGTTGTTCGACGAGGGCGTGGTGATTGTCGCCACGTCCAACCAGCCCCCGGACCAGCTGTACCGCGATGGTTTCAACCGCGAACGCTTCCTGCCGGCCATCGCCGCCATCGAGCGGCATATGCATGTGCTGTCGGTGGCCGGCGAGCAGGATCACCGGCTGCATCCTGGAGAGCGACAGCAGCGCTACTGGGTGGCGCGGCAAGGTGGCGGCGCCTTGGCGGCAGTGTTCGAGCAGTTGAGTCCGGATGATCCGGGTAGCGAGCAGCCCGTGCAGCTTGGCTCCCGGCGAGTGCGGGTGGTACGTCACAGCGCCCGGGCCGTCTGGTGCCGGTTCGCTGATGTGTGCGAGCAACCCTTGGCCGCCATGGACTTCATGGCCTTGTGCGATCGCTTTCCGGCGATTCTTTTGAGTGAAGTGCCAGCCCTGGGCGGCGAGCAGCAAGCCGGACGCATTGCTCGCGGCACCGAGGATGGCGCCGCCCGCGTCGAGGCCGGCGACCGCGAGCTGCCCATGCTGGCGCCCAAGGATGACAGCGTGCGGCGCTTCATCGCGCTGGTCGACGAATGCTACGACCGTCGGGTGGCGTTGTACCTGGAGGCCGAGGTCCCGCTGGATGCGCTCTACACTCAAGGGTATCTGGCGTTCCCGTATCAACGGACCTTGAGCCGGCTACGGGAGATGCAACTGCAACGCTTCGCCTGAAGGAGCCGCCCATGGAGCCGCTGTCGCATCACCTGCTGACCCAGGCCTACAACAATGCCTGGGCCAACCACCGTCTGTACAAGGCATGCCTGCAACTGAGCCACGATGAGTTCGTTGCCCCCCGTTGCAGCTTCTTCCCCTCGATCAAGGCCACCCTCAACCATCTGTTGACGGTGGACTGGTTCTACCTGGATGCCCTGGAGTGCGAGCAGCGCGGCGAAGCCCCCGATCCGGACGGTGAGCGCTTCTTCCAGCCGGAGCAGCCGTTCGCCACCTGTACCGACCTGCAGGCCCAGCAGGCCCAGGCCGATCAGCGGCTGATCAACTATTGTCGGGCATTGCGTGACGATCAGCTGGCGCGCTACGTGAGCATCGTCCGGCCCGACCGGGTGCAGCGCGAGCAGCGCCTGCGGCTGCTGTCGCACCTGTTCGAGCACCAGATCCACCATCGTGGGCAGGTGCATGCGATGCTCAGTGACACGGCAGTGAAGCCGCCGCAGCTGGATGAGTTTTTCTGTGAAGAGGAGGCGGGGTTACGGGAGGCAGATTTTGCCGAGCTGGGCTGGCGCGAGGAGCAGGTCTGGAGCCGCTGAGTGGTCCATGCAGCGTCGTACCTGTGGGCGCGGGCTTGCCCGCGAAGGGCTGCATAGCAGCCCCGGTCATTTTGTCAGCCAGCCGATCAACGCCTGGTGGAACTTGCCCGGTTCCTCGATCTGCGGCGCATGCCCCAGCCCTTCGAAGGTCACCAGTTCGCCCTGGGGGATCATCTTCGCCACCCGCGGCCCCAGCTCCTTGTATCTGCCCAGCGTCGCCTTGACCTCGGGCGATGCGATATCGCTGCCGATCGCCGTGCTGTCCTGGTCACCGATCAGCAACAAGGTCGGCATTTTCAGGTCCTTGAACTCATGGACCACCGGCTGGGTGAAGATCATGTCGTAGATCAGCGCCGAGTTCCACGCCACGGCCTCGTGCCCCGGGCCCTTGTTCAACCCCACCAGCATCTGCACCCAGCGCTCGTACTCGGGCTTCCAGCGGCCAGCGTAGTAGGTGTTGCGCTCGTAGTTGCGCACGCCTTCGGCATCGAGCTTGAGCTCGCGGGCGTACCACTGATCCACCGTGCGATAGGGCACGCCCAGGGCTTTCCAGTCCTCCAGGCCAATGGGGTTGACCATGGCCAGGCGCTCCACCTTTTGCGGGTACATCAGGGCGTAGCGGGTGGCGAGCATGCCGCCGGTGGAGTGGCCGAGGACGATGGCCTTGTCGATGCCCAGCTTCGCCAGCAAGGCATGGGTGTTGTCGGCCAGCTGCTGGAAACTGTACTGGTAATGCGCCGGCTTGCTCGATGTGCAGAAGCCGATCTGGTCAGCGGCGATCACCCGGTAACCCGCCTGGCTCAGAGCGTCGAGGGTGGTCTCCCAGGTCGCGGCGCAGAAGTTCTTGCCATGCATCAGCACCACGCTGTGACCGTTGGCCTTGCCCTTGGCGGGTACGTCCATGTAGCCCATCTGCAGGGCCTGGCCTTGGGACTGGAAGTCGAAGTGCCGCAAAGGATGCGGATAGGCGAAGCCTTCGAGCTGCTGGCCGTAGGTGGGCGGTTCGGCGGCGATGGCCGTACCTGCGCTCAGGCAGGCCAAGGCCAGGACGGTTGCGCGCGGCATCGGGGCACTCCATGTGGGACCAGACGGGAAACGGCGACTGTAGCAGCCAGTTGGCCCTGGGCCTCGTGAAAGGTGTTACCCGGTGTGAAACCAGCCCAGGGTGATCATCGCCACGACGATATAGCGTCCGCCCTTGGCCAGGGTGACCAGCAGCACGAAGCGCCAGAACGGTTCGCGCATGATGCCCGCGATCAGCGTGAGCGGATCGCCGATCACCGGCATCCAGCTCAACAACAGTGACCACTGGCCCCAGCGCTGGTAGCGCTGCTGGGCGCGCGCCAGCTGACTGGCGCTGAACGGGAACCAGCGTCGTTCGCGCAGGTGCTCGATGGCCCGGCCAAGCAGCCAGTTGACCACCGAACCGAGCACATTGCCGAGGGTCGCGACCAGCAACAGCGTCGCCCACGCCGCAGGCTCGCGCAGCAGCAGGCCGACCAGTACCGCCTCGGACTGCAGCGGCAGCAGAGTGGCGGCGCCAAAGGCGCTGATGAACAGCGCCCCGAGGCTGAGCATCAGTAGCTGGCGACCACGGTGTCCCGACCGTCCTGGGTCACGCCGATCACCTGGTAGGCGTCCTTGCGGTCACCCATCTCCATGCCTGGGGAGCCCATGGGCATGCCTGGCACGGCGAGGCCCTTGAGGTCGGCACGCTGGGTCAGCAGGCGCACCTGCTCGGCTGGCACGTGGCCTTCGACGAACTTGCCATCGATCACCCCGGTGTGGCACGAGGCCAGGCGTGGTGCCACGCCCAGGCGTTGCTTGACCGCGCTCATGTCCGGTTCGACGTGGTCGTTGACGGTGAAACCGTTGTCGCTCAGGTGCTTGATCCATTCCTTGCAGCAACCGCAGTTGGGGTCGCGGTACACATCGATGGTCTCGGCGGCCTGGGCCAGGCCGGTGAAGGCCAGCAGGCCAAGGGTGAGCAGGTGTTTGCGCAGCATGGTGAAGCTCCTGTGAAACAGAACACATCTGGTTGGCTTTGTGGGAGCGGGTTTACCCGCGAATGCGTCAGCGAGCCCACCATCGCATTCGCGGGTGAACCCGCTCCCACAGGGACGGCGTCAGGCCTTAAAAGCGCAGGCGAACCCCGGCCACCAGCCGGGTCTGGCCGATGTCCTCGCCATCCTCCCGGGCCTGGTCGGCACGCTGGCCGTGCAGGCGGTTGAAGCTGACCCCGACATAGGGCGCGAACGCGCGGCTGATCTCGTAGCGCAGGCGCAGGCCCACTTCGCTTTCGGCCAGACCCGAACCCTGTTCGCGCCCGGCATCGTTGCGCCCGAAGAAGTTGGCTTCGACGGTCGGTTCGAGGATCCAGCGATTGGTCAGCAGCATAGCGTAACCAGCCTCCAGGCGCAGCGCGGTCTGCTGTCGCTCGCCGGCGTAGGCGGTGGCCTCCAGCTCCAGGCCGTAGAGCGGCGTGCCCTGGATGCCGAAGGCGGCCCAGGTCTGGCCGCTGGCGGGCTTGAAGTCCTGGCGCACACCGCCGACCAGCTCCCACCAGGGGCTGATGGCATGGCCCCAGAGCGCCTGCAGCTCGGCCTTGTGGGTCTTGCCCTGTTCGCGTTCACCCTCGGTGCGCAGCCACAGGCGGTCGATGTCGCCGCCGACCCAGGCGGTGGCGTTCCAGTTCAGGGCACCGCTGCTTTCGAAATTCTGGTACTCCAACTGGTCGACGATCACTGCCCAGTTGGTCGCCCGGTCGTGCACCTGATGCCCCGGCAGCGGCGGGAAGGCGGCGCGGCGGTCGGCATCGGTGATCACTGGCAGCGGTGTGCGCGGTTGGCTGGGAGTTGCCGGCGCGTGGTTCATCTGGCTGTGATCCATGGGCATGCTGCCAGGGTTCATCTGGCCGTGGTCCATCGGCATGGCGCCATGGTTCATGTGGTCCATGCCCGCGGCCAGGGCCCGTTCGCTGGCCAGCAAGGCCATCAGTGCGACACCGGTGACGATGTGGCGGTTGCGGTTCTCATTCATCGACCCGTACCTCGCGGAACATGCCGGTCTCCATGTGGTAGAGCAGGTGGCAGTGATAGGCCCAGCGGCCCAGGGCGTCGGCGCTCACGCGGTAGCTGCGCCGGCTCCCGGGGGGCATGTCGATGGTGTGCTTGCGCACCAGGAAGCGCCCATGTTCATCCTCCAGGTCGCTCCACATGCCATGCAGGTGGATGGGGTGGGTCATCATGGTGTCGTTGACCAGGGTGATGCGCACCCGCTCGCCGTACTTCAGGCGCAGCGGTTCGGCATCGCTGAACTTGATGCCGTCGAACGACCAGGCGAAGCGCTCCATGTGCCCAGTCAGGTGCAGCTCGATGTCCCGCGACGGTTCGCGTCCGTCCGGGTCGGGATAGGGGCTGCGCAGGTCGGCGTAGGTCAGCACCCGGCGGCCGTTGTCGCGCAGGCCGATGCCGGGATCGGCCAGGTTGGCGCGGGGGGCCATGGTCTGCATGTCCACCAGCGGGTTGTCGGTCTCGCTGGCGGGGTGGCCTTGCATCATGGCCATGCCGGCCATTTTGGAGTGGTCCATGCCCGCCATGTTGCCGTGGCCCATCGCTGGCATGTTCGAATGGTCCATCTCACCCATGCCGCCGTGCCCCATGTCGTCCATGGTCAGCACCGGACGCGGGTCCGGCTCGGGTACAGGGGCCTGCAAACCCGCTGCGCGGGCCAGGGTGCCACGGGCGAAACCGGTGCGGTCCATGCTCTGGGCGTACAGCGTGTAGGCGGGCAGGTCGCCCACGGTGACCAGTACGTCATAGGTCTCGGCCACGGCGATGCGCAGCTCATCCACGCTCACCGGGGTCACCGGCAGGCCGTCGGCGGCGATCACCGTGAGCTTCAGGCCTGGGATGCGGAAGTCGAAGTAGGTCATCGCCGAGGCGTTGATCAGGCGCAGGCGCACGGTCTCGCCGGGCTGGAACAGGCAGGTGAAGTTGCCGTCCGGTGGCTGGCCGTTGAGCAGGTAGGTGTAGGCGGCAGCGCTGATGTCGGCGAGGTCGGTGGGGCTCATGCGCATCTTCGCCCAGGCCCAGCGCTCACCGGCTGCCTTGCCCCAGCCGTTTTCGGCGACATCGTCGACGAAGTCGCCGACCGTGCGCTTGTGGTAGTTGAAGGCGTCGGACTGTTTCTTCAGGGTGGCCATCAGCGCTTCGGGCGCCTGGTCCGACCAATCGCTGAACAGCAGCACATGGTCGCGCTGGTATGCGTGCGGCTCAGGCTCGCGAGGCTCGATGACGATGGCGCCGTACACACCGGCCTGCTCCTGCAAGCCGGAATGACTGTGGTACCAATAGGTGCCGCTTTGGCGCAGGGTGAACTGGTAGAGGTAGTCGCCACCAGGCTCGATGCCGGTGAAGCTCAGCCCCGGCACGCCGTCCATGTTGGCCGGCAGGATGATGCCGTGCCAGTGGATCGAGGTGGGCTGATCCAGGCGGTTGCGCACCCGCAGGGTCACGGTGTCGCCCTCGCGCCAGCGTAGCTGCGGGCCGGGCAGGCTGGCGTTGATGGTCTGCGCGGTGCGTGGGCGCCCGGTGATGTTGACCGGGGTCTGGCCGATGAACAGGTCGAACTGCTGGCCGCTCAGGTCGTGCAGCGGCAGACGGCCCTCGGCGGCCTGGGCCAGCGGGCGCCAGAGGCCCAGGCCGGCCAGAGCGGTGGCGGCACCCAGGCCCTTGACGAAGGTGCGGCGGGTTGGAGTCGGTGGCATGGCGTGTTCTCGGTGCTGGCAAGGTTCATCCGATCGCGGGGCAAGCCCGCTCCCAGGGTGGGAGCGGGCTTGCCCCGCGATCGGGAATGACACCGATGGTCGCCGCCAGCGCCTGTCAGCCACCTGAGGCGCGGATTACAGAATTGTCAGGCAGCGGCCTCGCCACTCTCCAGGTCGCGCATCAGCAGGCCGAATTCCAGCGAGACCTGCTCGGGAATCGGCAGGTACACCACATGGCCGTCGCCCGGCGCCACTTCGATGGCTTGCTGCTGGCGGTCGCACAGGCGGTGCAGGTCGAAGTGGTAGTTGCCGCGCGGGGTCATCAGCTCCAGGTGGTCACCTATGGCGAAGCGGTTCTTCACCTTCACCTCGGCCAAGCCGTCCACCCGCACCCCGGTCAGCTCGCCGACGAACTGCTGGCGCTCGGACACCGAGTTGCCACGCTGGTAGTTCTGGTACTCGTCATGGACGTGGCGGCGCAGGAAACCTTCGGTGTAGCCACGCTGGGCGAGGGATTCGAGGTTGTCCATCAGGCTGCGGTCGAAGGGGCGACCAGCCACCGCGTCGTCGATGGCCTGGCGGTACGACTGCACGGCGCGGGCACAGTAGAAGTGCGACTTGGTGCGGCCCTCGATCTTCAGCGAGTGCACGCCCATCCGGGCCAGGCGCTCGACGTGCTGGATGGCGCGCAGGTCCTTGGCGTTCATGATGTAGGTGCCGTGCTCGTCCTCGAACGCCGGCATCTGTTCATCGGGGCGGTTGGCCTCCTGGAGCAGGAACACCTGCTCGGTCGGCGCGCCAAGGCCCAGGGTCGGCTCGCATTCACGGACGATATCGCCGGTGGTGTTCTCGCTGGCCGGGGTGGCCCGGTACTTCCAGCGGCAGGCGTTGGTGCAGGTGCCCTGGTTGGCATCGCGCTTGTTCATGTAGCCCGACAGCAGGCAGCGCCCGGAGTAGGCCATGCACAACGCGCCATGCACGAAGACCTCCAGCTCCATGTCCGGGACCTGCTGGCGGATCTCCTCGATCTCTTCCAGCGACAGCTCCCGCGACAGGATCACCCGGGTCAGCCCCAGGCCCTGCCAGAACTGCACGCTGGCCCAGTTCACCGTGTTGGCCTGCACCGACAAGTGGATGGGCATCTGCGGGAAGTGCTGGCGCACCAGCATGATCAGCCCCGGGTCGGACATGATCAGCGCATCCGGGCCCATCTCGATCACCGGGGCCAGGTCCTTGAGGAAGGTCTTGAGCTTGGCGTTGTGCGGGGCGATGTTGACCACCACGTAGAAGCGCTTGCCCTGGGCCTGGGCCTCCTGGATGCCGAGGGCCAGGTTGGCGTGGTCGAATTCGTTGTTGCGCACCCGCAGGCTGTAGCGCGGCTGCCCGGCGTAGACCGCGTCGGCGCCGTAGGCGAAGGCATAGCGCATGGTCTTCAGGGTGCCGGCGGGGGCGAGCAGTTCGGGCTTGGCGAGAATGGTCATGGTGCGCACCGGGGGCAAAAGGCGCGGATGCTAAGACGGCGGCACCGCGCAGGTATTGATCTGGATCAACGGCACTTTTGCCGATGTGCGGGGCACTAAATTGTTGAGCCCTCGAGGAATGCCCATGAACGAAGCTGTCTTGCAGAACAAAGCCCTGACCGTGCTGCTGGCACTGGTGACCATCGCCTTCATCTGGATCTTGCTGCCGTACTCCGGCGCGATCTTCTGGGCGGTGATCCTCGGCATACTCTTCGCGCCCTTGCAGCGCCACCTGTTGCTGCGCTTCGGCGGGCGGCGCAACCTGGCCACGGCGACGGCGCTGCTCACCTGCCTGCTGATCGCCGTGCTGCCGGTGATCGTCATCGGCGCCCTGCTGGTACAGGAGGGCGCGGCGCTGTACCAGCGCATCGAGAGCGGCCAGCTGGATATCGCCGGCTATATCGAGCGCGGCAAGGACATGCTGCCGGCCTATGCCCAGCATTTCCTCGACCGCATGGGCATGGGCAACCTCGACGGCCTGCGCGACAAGATCAGCAAGTGGGCGACCCAGGGCAGCCAGTTCCTCGCCGGGCAGGCGTTCAGCTTCGGCCAGGGCACCTTCGAGTTCCTGGTGAGCTTCGGCATCATGCTCTACCTGCTGTTCTTCTTCCTGCGCGAGGGCGCGGAGGTGGCGCGCAAGGTGCGCCAGGCGGTGCCGCTGCCCGAGCAGCAGAAGCGCCGCCTGCAGTTGAAGTTCAAGCGCGTGGTGCGGGCCACGGTCAAGGGCAACCTGCTGGTGGCGATCACCCAGGGGGCGCTGGGCGGGCTGATCTTCTGGATGCTGGGCATTCCCAGCGTGCTGGTGTGGGCGGTGCTGATGGCGTTTCTGTCGCTGTTGCCTGCGGTGGGGGCGGGGATCGTCTGGGGGCCGGTGGCGCTGTATTTCCTGCTGACCGGGGCGATCTGGCAGGGGATCGTGCTGACCGCGTTCGGCGTGCTGGTGATTGGCCTGGTGGACAACCTGCTGCGGCCGATCCTGGTGGGCAAGGATACGCGGATGCCGGATTACCTGGTGCTGGTGTCGACACTCGGTGGGCTGGCGGTGTTCGGGCTCAACGGGTTCGTGATCGGGCCGTTGATCGCGGCGTTGTTCATCTCCAGCTGGGCGATCTTTGCCTCGACCAAGCCGCAGGTGCAGTTGCCGTCCTGAAAGGGCCATTCGCGGGTAAACCCGCTTGTGTCTTGAGGTGGGATTAGAATCTGGAGTGAGAGCGGTGAATGGCAAGAGCTGAATGCCGCAGGTGCCTTGAGCACGCGTGGGAGCACAAGCTGCCATTCACCGTTCCACTTTGGCGAGAGCCCGAACAGTTGGATGCGGCTCTGATCTCGAATCACAAGCGTGGGCCAAGCCAAAGTCCTCTCACTGTGTTGAGTTTAGGAGGTTTTGGTGATGGCTTCCTTCTTGGGTATCGATGTATCCAGTATCTCGCTCGATGCTGCGGTGCGGCCCCAGGGCATCAAACTGCATATCAGCAATGATCCGAGAGGCTTTGAGGTGCTACTGAAGAGCCTTCGCAAGCTCAGTATCAAGCGCGTCCTGCTAGAGGCAACGGGTGGCTACGAGCGAGATGTCATGCGTTTTCTACAGGACGCTGGCTACAAGGTCATACGCGTCAATCCCAGGCGGGCCAGGTCATTCGCTGACTCTTTGGGCATCAAGGCCAAGACCGACGCCATCGACGCCGAAGTTCTGGCGCACTATGCCGAAGTCATTCCAGATCAACCCTCTCTGCGAGTCAGCCCAGAACGAGCGCTTCTGCGAGAGCTGCTTCAGCAACGTGATCGGTTGGTTCAACAACGAGATGACGACCTGCGACGCCTGAAGCAGGTGCAATCGACTGCAGTCGCTAACTACCTGAATGCCAACCTGAAGCACTTCAAGACGCAGATCAAACTGGTTGAGTGCGAGATCGAACAGCAAACCGCGATGCTGAACGACGAACGGGTTGCCCAGCTGATCACAGTGAAAGGCATTGGGATGGTGACAGCGGGCAAATTAATAGCGCTGCTGCCGGAGCTAGGTCGGGTTGAATCCAGAGAAATTGCCTCCCTGGTCGGGGTCGCGCCCTTCAACCACGACAGCGGGAAGTCCGTGGGCAAGCGTTCTATCTCTGGTGGGCGATTTGCGGTCAGGCGATCGCTGTACATGGCATGCATTGTGGCGATGAAGTACAACCCAGCACTCAAGGCGCGTTATGAGTCACTGCGCGAGCGGGGGAAGCTTCCCAAGGTTGCTATCGTGGCCTGCATGAGGACTTTCATCGTACGGCTAAATGCCATGCTCAGAACGGGCACATCATGGCGCGACCTGGTGCTGCCGCAACCTGAAAGTACAACGTAAATCCAGAACGCTGCGCGATCAGCGTGGAAGCGGGTTTGCCCGCGAAGCCAACACCGTGGTGGATGGCACGGGCTTCGCCCGTGTTCGCGGGCAAGCCCGCTCCCACAGGGATCGCGCCAGATTCTAAAAATTGCGTAAGACAGTTGCTCCCACAGGGAACTGCACGAGACCTGTGGGAGCGGGTTTACCCGCGAATGAGCTGCATCGCAGCCCCAAGCTGTTTATCGGAAACTGTAGGAAACCCCGGTATACACCCCGAACCCTTCCCCCGGCGTCGAGCGGGCGATGTCCTGCCCGGCGTCGTTGTACCCCGGTGTCACCGTCGCCGCGTAACGCTTGTTGGTCAGGTTGCGCAGGTCGAGCCAGGTCTGCCAGTCCCGTTTCGGCGAATCCCAGCCCAGGCGCGCGCCGAGCAGCGCATAGGCGTCGGCGTGGTAGCTGTTGGCGTAGTCCACCTGGACCTTGGAGGCCATCTGCGTGTTCACCCCGGCGTGGAAGCCGCTCGGCCAGTCATAGCGCAGTTCGGCCTGGTAGTAGTGCATGGGGATGCCGGGCAGGCGGTTGTCGCCGAACTTGTCGTCGTCGCGGTAGTGGAAGTCGCTGAAGGTGTAGGCCTGGCGCAGGCTGAGCTTGCCGGTGCCCGGTTGCTCCCAGAGCAGGCTGTCCAGGCCTGCCTCGATGCCCTGGTGCACGGTGGGGCTGGCGTTGAACTCCTTGAACGGCAGACCCTGCACGACTTCCACGTTCAACAGCTCGTGGCGCACCTGGGCGTAGTACCAGGCCAGGTCCCAACGCCCCAGTGCCGAATCGCCGCGGGCGCCCAGTTCCAGGGTGGTGGCGGTCTGGTTCTGCATCTTCATGGGCTGGTTGGCGACTGGCGCACTCCAGACCAGCGACCACGGGTGTGGCGGCTCCACCGAGCGGCTGAGGTTGCCGTAGACCTGCAGGTCCGGGCGGATGTCGTAGCGCAGGCCCAGGCGTGGGGCGTAGTCCCAGTCATGCTGGCTGACCTTGCCGCCACTGGCTGGGTAGGTGACGTCGCTTTCGCGGCGGGTGTAGATCATCGCCAGGCCCGTGGTCAGCCACAGGTTCGGAATCAGCTCCAGGTCGTTGCCCGCATGCAGCACGGTGTCCGAGCCCTGGTAGCTGAAGTCGCGGCTGCGGGCACCGAAGTTGTCGCCGCCGCTGCGGGCGAACTGCGAGGCGCCGCTGTTGGGCAGGTGCTTGGTGGTGCGCCAGCCGAGGGTGGTCTTGCTCTCGTGGCCGAACAGGGTGTCGCGGCGCACGTAGTTCAGCGTGCCGCTGACATCGGTGTAGGCGACCTTCAGGCGCATCGGGCCTTCGCGCAGGTCCATCGGGTAGTCGTGATAGACCAGCCCGGCCTCCAGGCGCGAATCGTCGTCGAGGAAGAAGATGGTCTTGTTGCCCACCCAGGTGCTGCCCGGTTGCGGACGGCTGTCGTCGCGGGCCAGGTAGGCCGGGTTGGCCGCGCGGGGATGGTGCTTGATCTGGTCCTTGGTCAGGCGTCCGGCCAGGTCGTTCTCGGTTTCCCGGTAGCGCAGGTAGAAGCGCGTCTCCAGGTTCGGGTTGAAGCGGTAGCCGACATTGGCGGCGATGCCCTTGGCGCTGCCGCTGCTGTGCTGCTGGTAGCCGTCGTACTCGGCATCGGTCAAGGCCACGTAGTAGTCGAGGTTGCCCAGCACCTGCCCGGAGCTGATGTGCCGGCGCTGGTAGCCACGGCTGCCGACTTCATAGCGCACCTGCAAGGGCGCTGCATCGTAGCCGGTGTGGGTCACGTAGTTGATCGCGCCGCCCAGGGCCAGCGAGCCCTGGTCGAAACCGTTGGCGCCGCGCAGCACCTCGGCGCGGCTCAACCATAAAGGTTCGAACAGTTCGTAGGGGGTGCCGCCCGGACCGGTCAGTGGCAGGCCGTCGAACATCGTGTACACGCCCGAGCCGTGCGCGCCCGGCGCGCGGTTGATGCCCGATCCGCGGATCGACAGCTTGATGCCGTCGTTGCCCGCCGACTGGGCGAACACACCAGGCTGGTAGGCCAGCACGTCCTGGTTGCTGGCCACCCGACCGTTGCCCACCGTGGCCATGTCCACCAGATTGCTGGCGCCAGGCACGCTGTGCAGGCGTGCTCGCGCCGCCTCCAACTCGTCCTGTTCCTGGTCACTGATCAGCACCTGATCCAGTTCAACCGGCGCGGCCAAGCCCAGTTGGTTGGCGCCTAACAGGGCAACCAGGCCAAGGCAAGACGAAAGAGGCAGAACAGGACGCATCGTACAACTCCAGGCGAAATGCTGACGGGAACCGCGTTGAGACGAGCGAATTTCAGTCCAGAGCACGGAGCAAGCTGCATTTCGCTGTCATTCAGTGAGAACGTCTTTGTCGGAGAGCTCTTTACAGAGCGGGCGAGTAGAGGGTCGCCGGATGGATTCGTAAGGTGTGGTGAAGACGGTTGTGGGAATTCCCGCTACTACCGACCACGAAGGAAGACGCCTGATGATCTGCGAGATTGAGCGACCGACAAGCAATACTTCAGCGGTATACCTGACCCCCCGTGAGCAGCAGGTATTGCTGTGGTGCGCATATGGCAAGAGCTCCTGGGAAATCGGCAGGATTCTGCAATGCAAGGAGTCCACGGTGAACTTTCACGTGGGCAATATCCTGCGCAAGTTCGATGTCGTCACCCGCGTGGCCGCCGTCAGCAAGGCCATTCGCTACGGCATGCTGGCGGCAGATTGAGGGCATGCTTGCCGAGCGCCTGGTCGGCAAGGGAAAAATCTCCCGGATTGGTTGACGGTGATCGCTTCGGCTTAAATTAAGCCATACGAACTATACGGCTACTGCATTAAGGGAGAAATCTGACATGAACAATCTCTTTTCGGCGAGATCGGTGAGTGCGACGTTCAAGGCGCCCCCTGGAAGGCGATCTTTCCTGGCGTCACTACCGCGCTGCCTGACCAGCAGGGTGTCGCCGTGAGTACTTACAAACTGGTTTGCCCGCATTGCAGCAGCCGCATGCGAACCCGCACCAGCGAAGGTCGCCATATCTTCCTGAGGGTGGCGTACCTGCAATGTACCAACGAAGCCTGTGGCTGGTCGGTCAGGGCCGAGTTCGAAATGACCCATGAGCTTTCACCCAGCGGGATGCCTCGACCTGATGTCCATCTGCCGCCTGCCGGCAGCGAACTGCGCAGGCGTGCGTTGCAGCGCGAAGATGCCGCGACTGCTACGCTCGATGACGGACGCCGATGTTCGGGCATTGATAGCTGAAAAAAAAACACCCCGCTCGAAGCGGGGTGTCTTGTTTTACCGGTTCGATCAACCGATCAGTTGCAGGCCCGCCTGTTGCACCATCTCCAGCAGCGGCTGCGGGTACACGCCGAGCACGAAGGCGAGGATGGCGATGGCCAGCAGCATCACGCCGCCGGTGCGCTGTTCCCACTTCAGCGGGGCGTCGTGGCGACGCAGGTTCGGCTCGACCAGGTACAGGGTGACCATGACGCGCAGGTAGTAGTACACGCCGATGGCGCTGCCGATCACCAGGGCGCCGACCAGCCACCACAGGTGCGACTCGACGCCGGTGGCGATGATGTAGAACTTGCCGATGAAGCCCGCGGTCAGCGGGATACCGGCCAGCGACAGCATCATCACGGTCAGTACCGCGGTCAGGTACGGACGGCGCCAGAACAGGCCGCGGTACTCGTACAGGGCGTCGGCGTCGCGGCCGGCATACGGCGAGGACATCAGAGTGATCACGCCGAAGGCGCCGAGGCTGGTGATCACGTAGGTGACCAGGTACACGCCCATGGCCTCCAGGGCCAGGCCCTTGCTGGCGACCAGGGCGATGACCAGGTAGCCGAAGTGGGCGATGGACGAGTAACCCAGCAGACGCTTGAGGTTGCTCTGGGTCAGCGCCAACAGGTTGCCGATGAGGATCGAGGCGACCGCGATCACCGCCAGCACGGTGCTCAGCACGCCGCTGCTGGCGGCGGGGGAGAGCATGAACAGGCGCACGACCACGGCGAACACCGCGACCTTGCTGGCGGTGGCCAGGAACGCGGCGACCGGCGCCGGGGCGCCTTCGTAGACGTCCGGGGTCCACAGGTGGAACGGCACCAGCGACAGCTTGAAGGCCAGGCCCACCAGCATCATGCCCAGGCCCAGCTGCGCCAGCAGGCTCGGCATGCTGGTGGCCGCCAGGGCCTTGCCCAGCTGGTCGAAGGTCAAGCTGCCTGCGTCAGCGTACAGCAGCGCCATGCCGAACAGCAGGAAGGCGGAACCGGCGGCCGACAGCACCATGTACTTGATGCCGGCTTCCAGCGAGCGCTTGTTGAAGAAGGCGTACGCCACCAGGCCGTAGACCGGCACCGACAGCAGCTCCAGGCCGATGAACAGGCCGGCCAGGTGGTTGGCGCTGACCAGCACCAGGCCACCCAGTGCCGACATCAGCAGCAGCAGGTACAGCTCTTCACGGTTGCCCGGGAAGCCCTTGGAGCCTTCGCCCAGATACGCGTGGGCGAGGGTGACGCAGGCCAGCGTCGCCACCAGGATGATCGCCATGTACAGGCAGGCGAACTTGTCGATGGTCACCAGCGAGGTGACCGCCAGCGGCGCGACCTTGAGCGCCGGCAGGATCGACAGCAGAGCCAGGTTCAGGCCCACGGTGGACAGCAGGAAGGTCTGCGAGTGGTTGCGCTTCCAGGCGATCGCCAGCATCACCACCACCGTGGTGATGGTGGTGATCAGCATCGGCGCCAATGCGATGAAGTGTTGAGTGGTGAATTCCATAGCGCTCTTACCGGGCCGAAGCGAGTTGAGTGAAAGCGGATCCGAGCCACTGCTGCACACCGCTCATGGTGGCGGCAGAGGTGTCGAGGAACGGCTGCGGATACACGCCCAGCAGGATCAGCAGGCCCGCCAGGCCCAGCACCATGATCAGCTCGCGACCGTCCATGCCGGCCAGCACGGTGTCGGACTTGGCCGGACCGAAGTAGGCGCGGTGGATCATGATCAGCGAGTACACCGAACCGAAGACCAGGCCGGTGGTGGCGATCACGGTGATCCACGGAACATGGGCGAAGCTGCCGATCAGGATCAGGAACTCGCCGACGAAGTTGCCGGTGCCCGGCAGGCCCAGCGATGCGGCGGCGAAGAACAGGCTGATGGCCGGCAGGTATGCGATGCGGTGCCACAGGCCACCCATCTCGCGCATGTCACGGGTGTGCAGGCGCTCGTACAGCTGGCCGGCCAGGATGAACAGCGCGGCGGCCGACAGGCCGTGGGCCAGCATCTGGATCACCGCGCCCTGCAGGGCCTGCTGGCTGCCGGAGTAGATGCCGATCAGCACGAAGCCCATGTGCGAGACGCTGGAGAACGCCACCAGGCGCTTGATGTCGGTCTGGGCGAAGGCCAGGAAGGCACCGTAGAAGATGCCGATCAGGCCCAGGGTCATGGCGATCGGCGCGAACTCGGCCGAGGCGTTCGGGAACAGCGGCAGGGCGAAGCGCAGCAGGCCGTAGGCCGCGGTCTTCAGCAGGATGCCCGCCAGGTCCACGGAACCTGCGGTCGGCGCCTGGGCGTGAGCGTCAGGCAGCCAGGAGTGGAACGGCACCACCGGCAGCTTCACCGCGAAGGCGATGAAGAAGCCCAGCATCAGGATGTACTCGACACCGGCCGGCAACTCGGCCTTGAGCAGGTCGCTGTAGTTGAAGGTGATCACCCCGGTGTTGTTGTAGTTGACCAGCACCAGACCGAGGATCGCCACCAGCATGATCAGGCCGCTGGCCTGGGTGAAGATGAAGAACTTGGTCGCCGCGTAGATCCGAGTCTTCTTGCCGTCGGAGGAGCTGTGACCCCAGAGCGCGATGAGGAAGTACATCGGCACCAGCATCATTTCCCAGAAGAAGAAGAACAGGAACAGGTCCAGGGCCAGGAACACGCCGACCACGCCGCCGAGGATCCACATCAGGTTGAGGTGGAAGAAGCCGACGTGGCGCTGGATCTCTTTCCACGAGCACAGCACCGACAGCACGCCGAGCAGGCCGGTGAGCAGGATCATCAGCAGCGACAGGCCGTCGAGGGCCAGGTGGATGCTGATGCCGAAGCGCTTGATCCACTCGACCTTGTATTCGAGGGCCCAGGCGGGTTCGGCACCCGGCGCGGGAGCCAGGGTGTAGTTGCCATTCGCCCACAGCCACAGGCCGATGCCAAGCAGCAGGGACATGGTCAGCAGCGCGATCCAGCGCGGCAGGGTGGCGCCGAAGCGCTCACCCAGCCAGCACAGGAAGCCGCCGATGAAGGGGATCAGGATCAGCCAAGGCAAAATCATGACGGGTTGGTTTCCTTTGGCAAAGTCGCAAGATTCATAGTCATACCGCGGCCACTACCACGGCGCCGAGCACCAGCACGGCGCCCACGGCGATCGAGGCGGTGTACCAGCGCAGCTGGCCGGTCTCGGTCTTGCTCATGGCGACGTGGCCGCCACGGGCCATCCGAGGGATGAGGCCGATGCTGCGGTCAACCGGGTCCTTGCGCAGGATGTGGCTGATCAGCAGGTAAGGTTTGACGAAGAGCTTGTCGTAGATCCAGTCGAAGCCCCAGGCGGCGAACCACCAGGCCGACAGGACGCGACCGATACCGCTGTTGGCAACTGCTGTGACGAAGCGGCGTTTGCCCAGGAACAGCAGGGCCGACAGCAGGATACCGGCGATGGCGATGGCGCCCGAGGCGATTTCCAGCGAGTGCTTGGCTTCGCCACCGGCGTGGCCGGCGCTCTCAGGCAGCACGCCTGCCAGCGGCGGGTGGATCCAGGCGCCGATGAAGGTCGACAGCACGATCAGCACGCCCAGCGGCAGCCAGTGGCTGATGCCGTGGCCGGCGTGGGCTTCGGTCTTGGCTTCGCCGTGGAAGGCGATGAAGATCAGGCGGAAGGTGTACAGCGAGGTCATGAACGCGCCCACCAGGCCTGCGTACAGCAGGCCGGTGTTGCCGCTGGCGAAGGCTTCCCAGAGGATCTCGTCCTTGGAGTAGAAGCCCACGGTCAGGATCGGCAGGGCGGCCAGGGCGGCGCCACCGACCACGAAGCTGGCGTAGGCCAGCGGCAGTTTCTTCCACAGGCCGCCCATCTTGAAGATGTTCTGCTCGTGGTGGCAGGCGACGATCACCGCACCGGAGGCAAGGAACAGCAGGGCCTTGAAGAAGGCGTGGGTCATCAGGTGGAAGATCGCCGCGTCCCAGGCGCCGACGCCCAGGGCCAGGAACATGTAGCCGATCTGGCTCATGGTCGAGTAGGCGAGGATACGCTTGATGTCGGTCTGCACCAGGGCGGCGAAGCCGGCCAGGACCAGGGTCACGCCACCCACGACGCCGACCAGGTGCAGGACGTCCGGCGCCAGCAGGAACAGGCCGTTGGTACGGGCGATCAGGTACACGCCCGCGGTCACCATGGTTGCCGCGTGGATCAGCGCCGAAACCGGGGTCGGACCGGCCATCGCGTCGGCCAGCCAGGTCTGCAGCGGCAGCTGGGCCGATTTACCGACCGCGCCACCCAGCAGCATCAGGGTCGCCAGGACCATCCAGGTGTCGCCGGCCTGGAACTTCTGCGGTGCCAGCACCAGCAGTTCCTGCACGTTCAGGGTACCCAGCTGGACGAACAGGATGAACAGGCCGATGGCCATGAACACGTCGCCGATGCGGGTGACGATGAAGGCCTTGAGTGCCGCGTTACCGTTGTTGCGGTTGCTGTAGTAGAAACCGATCAACAGGTACGAGCACAGGCCCACGCCTTCCCAGCCGAAGTAGATGAACAGCAGGTTGTCGCCCAGCACCAGGAACAGCATGCTGGCGATGAACAGGTTGGTGTACGAGAAGAAGCGCGAGTAGCCGGCTTCGCCACGCATGTACCAGGAAGCGAACAGGTGGATCAAAAAGCCGACGCCGGTGACCACGCCCAGCATGGTGACCGACAGGCCATCCACGTACAGGGTGAAGTTCGGCGCGAAGCCGTCCACCGACATCCACTGCCACAGCAGCTGGCTGTACGCGCCGCCTTCAGGCGGGGCGACGTTGAACTGCCAGATCACGTAGGCGGCCACGGCGGCCGAGAGGCCCACCGAACCGACGCCGATCAGCGCGGACAGGTTCTCGGACCAGCGGCCGCGCGAGAACGACAGCAGCAGGAAGCCGATCAGGGGGAATACGAACGTCAGGAAGATAAGGTTCATCCGCGCATCTCACTGGCAGCATCGATGTCGAGAGTGTGGAAGCGGCGATACAGCTGCAGCAGGATCGCCAGGCCAATGCTGGCCTCGGCGGCTGCCAGGCTGATCACCAGAATGAACATCACCTGGCCGTCGGGCTGGACCCAGCGGGCACCGGCGACGATGAACGCCAGGGCGGAGGCGTTCATCATGACTTCCAGGCTCATGAGCACGAAGAGGATGTTGCGGCGGACCATCAGGCCAACCAGACCTAAGCAGAACAGGATGCCGGCGACCGCCAGACCATGCTCGAGAGGGATAGCACCCATGATTTACTCCTTCGCCTCGTTGCGGCCCAGGTGGAAGGCGGTGACGGCTGCCGCGAGCAGCAGCATCGAGGCCAGTTCGACCACCAGCAGGTACGGCCCGAACAGGCTGATGCCGACTTCCTTGGCGCTGACGGTGGTACCGCTGATGGCAGCGCCCGACGGGGTGACGAACAGCACGTACAGCAGCTCCAGCAGCAGCAGGGCGGCGAGGATCACCGGCCCCGCCCAGATGCCCGGTTTGAGCCAGCCACGCTCCTGGGCGACCGAGGCCGGCCCGAGGTTGAGCATCATCACCACGAAGACGAACAGCACCATGATGGCGCCGGCGTAGGCGATCACTTCCAGGGCGCCGGCGAACGGCGCACCGAGGGAGAAGAAGATCATCGCCACGGAAATCAGCGAGATGATCAGGTAGAGCAGGGCGTGCACCGGGTTGGTGCCGGTCACCACGCGAAGCGTGGAGACAACGGCGATACCGGATGCGAAGTAGAAAGCGAATTCCATCTTTCTGTCCTTATGGGAGCAAGCTCTTCACGTTGATCGGCTCGGCTTCGTTCTGCGCGGAGCCTTTCGGCTTGCCAGCGATCGCCATGCCCGCAACACGGTAGAAGTTGTAGTCAGGGTTCTTGCCGGGGCCGGAGATCAGCAGATCTTCTTTCTCGTACACCAGGTCCTGACGCTTGAACTCGGCCATTTCGAAATCCGGAGTGAGCTGGATCGCGGTGGTCGGGCACGCCTCTTCGCACAGGCCGCAGAAGATGCAGCGCGAGAAGTTGATGCGGAAGAACTCGGGGTACCAACGGCCGTCCTCGGTCTCGGCCTTCTGCAGCGAGATGCAGCCGACCGGGCAGGCCACCGCGCAGAGGTTGCACGCCACGCAGCGCTCCTCGCCGTCGGGGTCGCGGGTGAGGACGATGCGGCCGCGGTAGCGCGGCGGCAGGTACACGGGTTCTTCGGGGTACTGCAGGGTGTCGCGCTTGCGGAACCCGTGGGAGAACACCATGGCCAGGCTGCGCAGCTGTGTGCCGGTGCCCTTAACGATGTCGCCGATATACTTGAACATGGGTCAAATCCTCACTGGGCCGCGACGGCTGGCGTGTTGTAGAGCACGATCGCAGCGGTCACCAGCAAATTGATCAGGGTCAGCGGCAGGCAGAACTTCCAGCTGAAGTCCATCACCTGGTCATAGCGTGGGCGCGGGATCGAGGCGCGCAGCAGGATGAACAGCATGATGAAGAACGCGGTCTTCAGGGCGAACCACAGGAACGGTACTTGCGGCAGGATGCCGAACGGACCGTGCCAGCCACCGAAGAACAGGGTTACCAGCAGCGCCGAGATCAGGATGATGCCGATGTACTCACCGACGAAGAACATGCCCCATTTCATGCCGGCATATTCGATGTGGTAGCCGTCGGCCAGTTCCTGTTCCGCTTCTGGCTGGTCGAACGGGTGACGGTGAGTCACGGCGACGCCAGCGATGAAGAAGGTGCAGAAGCCGAAGAACTGCGGAATGATGAACCACAGGTTGTTGGCCTGGTATTCAACGATGTCGCGCATGTTGAACGAGCCCACCTGCACCACCACGCCCATCAGCGCCAAGCCCAGGAACACTTCGTACGACACGGTCTGGGCCGAGGCCCGCAGGCTGCCGAGCAGGGCGTACTTGTTGTTCGACGACCAGCCGGCGAACAGCACGGCGTAGACCGACAGGCCGGCCATGGCGAAGAAGAACAGCAGGCCGATGTTCAGGTCGGCCACGCCCCAGCCCGGGGTGATCGGGATGATCGAGAAGCCGATCAGCAGGGCGCTCATGGCCACGACCGGCGCCAGGGTGAAGATCATCTTGTCGACGAAGGGCGGGTTCCAGTCTTCCTTGAAGAACATCTTCAGCATGTCGGCGGCGATCTGGAACATGCCGAACGGGCCGACGCGGTTCGGACCGTAGCGGTCCTGCCACCAGCCCAGCAAGCGACGTTCGACGAAGCTGAGCAGGGCGCCGCAGACCACCACGGCCAGCAGCACCACGATGGCCTTGACGACCTGAATGATCACATCGATCACTTCGGGGGTGAACCAGCTCATTGTGCTGCCTCCTGCAGGCCTTCGACGGCTGCACCGAAGATGGCGGGCGGAATGCCGGCCAGGCCTTTGGGCAACGCAACCAGGCCAGCGCCCAGTTCTTCATTGATACGCAGCGGCAGGCGCAGCGACACGCCGGCCACGTTCAGGCTCAGCAGCGCGCCGTCGTTGACGCCCAGGCGGTCGGCCTCGGACTTGGCCAGGCCGACGTAGGCGGCCGGGATGCGCTCCTGCACCGGGGCGGCGCGCGAGGAGTTCTCTTCGCTGCCGAACAGGTGGAAGAACGGTACGGCGGTCCAGGTGCCGCGGGCCGGGTTGAACGCGCCCGGAATGGCGGTGAACCAGTTGAGCTTGTCGCCTTGCGACTCGATCAGGCGCACGCCCGGGTCACCGGCACGCAGGTGGCCGCCCACTTCGTCCTGGAACTTGTTCCAGGCCTGCGGCGAGTTCCAGCCCGGCGACCAGGCGAACGGCACCTGCTGGCGCGGTTCGGCCGAGCCCGAGTAGCCTTCCATGGAGAAGGCGAACGCGGTGTCCTTGTCCTGGGGGGTACGCGGCTCGTGCACGCTGATGTTGGCGCGCATGGCGGTACGGCCGGAGTAGCGCAGCGGTTCGCGGGCCAGCTTCATGCCCTTGATGCGGAACGCGGCGCTTGGCGCGGCATTGACGATGCCGGCCAGTTG
This sequence comes from Pseudomonas sp. microsymbiont 2, assembly GCF_054788395.1. Classification (NCBI taxonomy): domain Bacteria; kingdom Pseudomonadati; phylum Pseudomonadota; class Gammaproteobacteria; order Pseudomonadales; family Pseudomonadaceae; genus Pseudomonas; species Pseudomonas sp. microsymbiont 2. Next base: position 3,816,439 of record NZ_CM139112.1, on the reverse strand, counting down.
CGGGGCGGCTTCGGCGCAGGCGCTGGTGACGTGGTCCAGCTGGGTCCAGTCCACCGGCTTGTTGAGCAGGGTGGCACGCAGGGCGTGCATCCAGCGCCAGCCTTCGTGGATCTGGATGCTGCTGTCCAGGTACTGCGGGTCGAACACCTGGAAGAAGCGCTGGGCACGGCCTTCCTGGCTGACCAGGGTGCCGTCGCCTTCGGCGAAGGAGGCAGCCGGCAGCACCAGGTGGGCGCGTTCGAGGGTCGGGGTCTTCGAGTGGTCGGCGACGATCACCACCTTGGCGGCGGCCAGGGCGGCGTCGACCTTGGCGGCCGGCACGCGGGCGTACAGGTCGTTTTCCAGCACGACGATGGCGTCGGCCTTGCCGCTGATGACCGCGTCCAGCGCGGCATCGACGGACTCGCCACCCATCATTGCCATGCCGAGGCTGTTGGCTTCAGGCACGACCAGGCTCAGCGAACCGTTCTTCTCGCGCAGCTTGAGGGCCTTGGCGATGTTGGCGGCGGCTTCGATCAGCGCAGGGTCCGCCAGGGAAGTGCCGGCGACCACCAGCGGGCGCTGGGCGGTGAGCAGGGCATCGGCGATGCGCTGGGCCAGGGCCTTGGCTTCGTCGTCCAGGCCGGCGACGGCAGGCGCGCTCGGGTCGATGGCGTGGGCCACGGCGAAACCGATACGGGCGAGGTCGGCGGGAGCGGCGTGCACGCATTCTTCGGCGACGTCGTCCAGCTTGGTTTCAGCCAAGGATGCGATGAACAGCGGGTACAGCGCGTGCTGGCCGATGTTCTTCACCGCGGCGTCCAGCCAAGGCTGCACGCGCATGGCGTCGGCCATGGCCTCGGCCTTGCCCTTGGTGGCCTGGCGCACGGCCAGGGCGACGCGGGCGGCGGTCTGGGTCAGGTCTTCGCCGAGCACGAACACGGCGTCGTGGTCTTCGATGTCGCGCAGGGTCGGCACCGGCAGCGGGCTGTCGTTCAGCACGTTCAGCGCCAGGCGCACGCGGGCCAGTTCACCGGCTTCCATGCCCGAGTAGAAGTACTCGGCGCCGACCAGCTCACGCAGGCCGTAGTTGCTTTCCAGGCTGGCGCGTGGCGAGCCGATGCCGACGATGGTGCGGCCGCGCAGCAGGTCGGCGGCCTTGTCCAGGGCGGCGTCCAGGCTCAGCTTGCTGCCATCGGCGAGGAACGGCTGGCGCGGACGGTCCTTGCGGTTGACGTAGCCATAGCCGAAGCGGCCACGGTCGCACAGGAAGTACTGGTTCACCGAGCCGTTGAAGCGGTTCTCGATGCGGCGCAGTTCGCCGTAGCGCTCGCCGGGGCTGATGTTGCAGCCGCTGGAGCAGCCATGGCAGATGCTCGGGGCGAACTGCATGTCCCACTTGCGGTTGTAGCGCTCGGAGTGGGTCTTGTCGGTGAACACACCGGTCGGGCAGACCTCGGTGAGGTTGCCGGAGAACTCGCTTTCCAGCACGCCGTCTTCGACGCGACCGAAGTACACGTTGTCGTGGGCGCCATAGACACCCAGGTCGGTGCCGCCAGCGTAGTCCTTGTAGTAGCGCACGCAGCGGTAGCAGGCGATGCAGCGGTTCATCTCGTGGGCGATGAACGGGCCGAGGTCCTGGTTCTGGTGGGTACGCTTGGTGAAACGGTAGCGGCGCTCGTTGTGGCCGGTCATTACCGTCATGTCCTGCAGGTGGCAGTGACCGCCTTCCTCGCACACCGGGCAGTCGTGCGGGTGGTTGGTCATCAGCCATTCGACGACGCTGGCGCGGAACGCCTTGGATTCGTCATCGTCGATGGAAATCCAGGTGCCGTCGGAGGCAGGGGTCATGCAGGACATGACGATACGACCACGGGTGTCGTTCTCGTCGGTGTACTGCTTGACCGCGCACTGCCGGCAGGCGCCGACGCTACCGAGCGCCGGGTGCCAGCAGAAATAGGGGATGTCGAGGCCGAGTGACAGACAGGCCTGTAACAGGTTGTCCGCACCGTTGACTTCGAGCGCTTTGCCGTCTACGTGGATAGTGGCCATGGTTCAAAGTTCTTCGTTGGCCCGCGTGAGCAGGCGTGGCTAATGGAAATCGGTGAGCCTGTGGCCGGCCGCGAATCGTTCGGGCCGGCCTGCAGGCTGGCGGATGGCACGGACCACCCGCGTTTCATCTTGTTATGCGCCGACCACAATCGGCTTGGCCAAGTTCGGGCGCAGGGTGTCGGCAGCGCTAGCGGGCGCGACACCGGCCTCGAACTCGGACCGGAAGTATTTGATGGCACTGCCCAAGGGCTCCACGGCACCCGGTGCGTGAGCACAGAAGGTGCGGCCTGGGCCGAGGAAGTTGACCAGACCCAGCAGGGTCTCGATGTCTTCGGCGCGGCCCTGGCCTTTTTCCAGGGCGCGCAGCATCTTCACGCTCCACGGCAGGCCGTCGCGGCATGGGGTGCACCAGCCGCAGGATTCGCGGGCGAAGAACTCTTCCATGTTGCGCAGCAGCGACACCATGTTGATGCTGTCGTCCACCGCCATGGCCAGGCCCGTACCCATGCGGGTGCCGACCTTGGCGATGCCGCCGGCGTACATCTGCGCATCGAGGTGCTCGGGCAGCAGGAAGCCGGTACCGGCGCCGCCAGGCTGCCAGCACTTGAGCTTGAAGCCGTCGCGCATGCCACCGGCGTAGTCTTCGAACAGCTCGCGGGCGGTGACGCCGAACGGCAGCTCCCACAGGCCAGGGTTCTTCACCTTGCCGGAGAAGCCCATCAGCTTGGTGCCGTGGTCCTCGCTGCCTTCGCGGGCCAGCGACTTGTACCAGTCGTTGCCGTTGGCGACGATGGCCGGCACGTTGCACAGGGTCTCGACGTTGTTCACGCAGGTCGGCTTGCCCCACACGCCGACGGCGGCAGGGAAGGGCGGCTTGGAGCGCGGGTTGGCGCGGCGGCCCTCGAGCGAGTTGATCAGCGCGGTTTCTTCACCGCAGATGTAGCGCCCGGCACCGGTGTGCACGAACAGCTCGAAGTCGAAACCGGAGCCGAGGATGTTCTTGCCCAACAGGCCAGCGGCCTTGGCTTCATCGATGGCGCGGTTGAGGTTCTTCGCCGCGGTGGTGTATTCGCCGCGCAGGAAGATGTAGCCACGGTAGGCCTTCAGGGCGCGGGCGCTGATCAGCATGCCCTCGACCAGCAGATGGGGCTGTTGCTCCATCAGCATGCGGTCCTTCCAGGTGTTCGGCTCCATTTCATCCGCGTTGCACAGCAGGTAGCGGATGTTCATGGATTCGTCTTTGGGCATCAGGCCCCACTTCACGCCAGTGGGGAAGCCCGCGCCGCCGCGGCCCTTGAGGCCGGAGTCCTTGACGCTCTGCACGATGTCGTCGGCGGACATCTCGGCCAGTGCCTTGCGGGCAGCGGCGTAGCCGTTCTTCGACTCGTACTCGGCCAGCCAGACCGGCTCGCCGTCGTCACGCAGGCGCCAGGTCAGCGGGTGGGTTTCGGCCGAACGCGCAATGCGGTTGGCCGGGCCGAAGGAAGTGATGGTCATACGTAACCCTCCAGCAGCTTGGAGACGCCGGCAGGTTGCACGTCGCCAAAGGTGTCGTCGTCGATCATCAGCGCCGGGGCCTTGTCGCAGTTGCCCAGGCAGCACACCGGCAGCAGGGTGAAGCGCCCGTCGGCGGTGGTCTGGCCGAGGCCGATGCCCAGCTCGCTCTGGATCTGGCTGACCACCGACTCATGACCGCCGATGTAGCAGACCATGCTGTCGCACACGCGGATGATGTGGCGGCCGACCGGCTGGCGGAAGATCTGGCTGTAGAAGGTGGCCACGCCCTCGACATCGCTGGCGGGGATGCCCAGCACTTCGCCGATGGCGTAGATGGCGCCGTCCGGCACCCAGCCGCGTTCCTTCTGGACGATCTTCAGGGCTTCGATGGACGCCGCGCGCGGGTCCTCGTAGTGGTGCATCTCGTGCTCGATGGCCGAGCGCTCGGTTTCGCTCAGGGCGAAACGGTCGGTTTGGATAAGCGTGCTGTTCATGCTTAGCGGTCCACGTCAGCCATAACGAAGTCGATACTGCCCAGGTACGCGATGAGGTCCGCGACCATGCTGCCTTTGATCACCGAAGGGATCTGCTGCAGGTGCGGGTAGCTCGGGGTACGGATCCGGGTGCGGTAGCTCATGGTGCCGCCATCGCTCGTCAGGTAGTAACTGTTGATGCCCTTGGTCGCCTCGATCATCTGGAACGACTCGTTGGCCGGCATGACCGGGCCCCACGAGACTTGCAGGAAGTGGGTGATCAGGGTCTCGATGTGCTGCAGGGTGCGCTCTTTCGGCGGCGGCGTGGTCAGCGGGTGATCCGCCTTGTACGGGCCTTCCGGCATGTTGCGCAGGCACTGGTCGATGATGCGGATACTCTGGCGCATCTCCTCGACGCGGACCATGCAGCGATCGTAGGCATCGCCGTTGTGGGCCAGCGGTACTTCGAATTCGAAGTTCTCGTAGCCGGAGTAGGGGCGCGCTTTACGCAGGTCGAAGTCGCAACCGGTGGCGCGCAGGCCGGCACCGGTGGTGCCCCACTCCAGGGCTTCCTTGGTGTTGTAGGCGGCGACGCCGATGGTACGGCCCTTGAGGATGCTGTTCTGCAGGGCGGCCTTGGTGTACTCGTCGAGGCGCTTGGGCAGCCATTCGACGAAGTCCTTGACCAGCTTGTCCCAGCCGCGCGGCAGGTCGTGGGCGACGCCACCGATGCGGTACCAGGCCGGGTGCAGGCGGAAACCGGTGATCGCCTCGATCACGGTGTAGGCGCGCTGGCGGTCGGTGAAGGTGAAGAACACCGGGGTCATGGCGCCGACGTCCTGGATGTAGGTACCCAGGAACAGCAGGTGGCTGGTGATGCGGAAGAACTCGGCGAGCATGATGCGAATCACGTCGACCTTCTGCGGCACCTGGATGCCGGCCAGCTTCTCGACGGCGAGCACGTACGGCAGGTTGTTCATCACCCCGCCGAGGTAGTCGATGCGGTCGGTGTAGGGGATGAAGCTGTGCCAGGACTGGCGCTCGGCCATCTTCTCGGCGCCACGGTGGTGGTAGCCGATGTCCGGGACGCAGTCGACGATCTCTTCACCGTCCAGCTGCAGCACGATACGGAACGCACCGTGGGCCGAAGGGTGGTTGGGGCCGAGGTTGAGGAACATGTAGTCCTCGTTGGCGCCCTGACGCTTCATGCCCCAGGCTTCCGGGTTGAAGCGCGCCGACTCCTCCTCAAGCTGCTGCTTGGCCAGGGTCAGGCTGTAGGGGTCGAACTCGGTGGCGCGGGCCGGGTAGTCCTTGCGCAGCGGGTGACCTTCCCAAGTGGGCGGCATCATGATGCGGCTCAGGTGCGGGTGGCCGGCAAAGTCGATGCCGAACATGTCCCAGACTTCACGCTCGTACCAGTTGGCGTTCGGCCAGATACCGGTCACGGTCGGCAGGTTCAGGTCGCCTTCGCTGAGCGACACCTTGATCATCACGTCACTGTTACGCTCGACCGACAGCAGGTGGTAGAACACGCTGAAATCGGCGGCCGGCAGGCCACGGCGCTGGGTGCGCAGGCGCTCGTCGACGCCGTGCAGGTCGTACAGCATGCTGTACGGTTTGGCGACGCCGCGCAGGAAGCTGAGCACTTCCTTGAGCTGGGCGCGTTTTACCCACAGTACCGGCATGCCGGTGCGGGTTTCCTGGGCGACGAATGCGTCGGCGCCAAAACGGTTGTGCAGTTCGACGACCACATCCTGGTCGTCAGCCTTGTAGGGCGGAATATAAATAGCGTTGTCCGCTGTCATGGTCTCGGTCGCTTTGGGTCAGCGTTAAGAATGAAGCCAGGCCGCCGGCTCCTTCGGGAGCGGGCGGCAGGTCGCTGGATCAGACTTCGTCGGGGCTGCGCAGGTTGGTTACCGCAATGCGCTGTTCACGACGCAGGTCCTTCTGGGCGGGCATCTCGGCACGGTAGATGCCTTGATCACCAACCACCCAGGAAAGCGGGCGTCGTTCTTGGCCGATCGACTCCTGCAGCAGCATCAAGCCTTGCAGGAATGCCTCGGGGCGCGGCGGGCAGCCAGGCACATAGACGTCCACGGGGAGGAACTTGTCGACCCCCTGAACGACCGAGTAGATGTCGTACATGCCGCCGGAGTTGGCGCACGAACCCATGGAGATGACCCACTTGGGCTCGAGCATCTGCTCGTACAGGCGCTGGATGATCGGCGCCATTTTGACGAAGCAGGTACCGGCGATGACCATGAAGTCGGCCTGGCGCGGCGAGGCCCGGATGACTTCGGCGCCGAAGCGGGCGATGTCGTGGGGTGCCGTGAAGGCCGTGGTCATTTCCACGTAGCAGCAGGACAGGCCGAAGTTGTACGGCCAGAGGGAGTTCTTGCGACCCCAGTTGACCGCGCCACGCAGCACATCTTCGAGTTTCCCCATGTAGATGTTCTTGTGGACCTGGTCCTCCAGCAGTTGATCGGTGACGGTTTCCCGCTCACCGACCGGATACTGCTCGTTGGGTGCGTCCGGATCGATTCTGGTGAGATTGTATTGCATGCCAAAGCCTCATTGTTTCAGCTTCGCTTGCCGCTTGCGGCGACCTTCGGGAGCCCAATCGAGCGCCCCGACGCGCCATAGGTAGACAAGACCTGCCAACAGAATTGCTATGAAAATGAGAGCTTCGACGAATCCGGTCCAGCCGCTTTCGCGGACGGACACAGACCATGCAAACAGGAAGAGGGCTTCGATATCGAAGATCACGAACAGCATCGCGACCAGATAGAATTTGGCGGACAGGCGCAGGCGGGCGCTGCCGACGGGCAGCATGCCGGATTCGAAGGGTTCGTTCTTGGCGCGACCCCAGGCCTTGCTACCGAGCAGGCTGGACAGGCCGAGCATGAAGGCACACAGGCCGACGACACCCAGGAGGAAGATGGCAAAGCCCCAGTTGTGGGCGATGAGTCCTGCCGAATCGGACATGCTTGAAATCCTTATACAGAGACCCAGCTCTGCAGTCTGAAATAAGTAGAGCGGCGACGTGGTGTCGCAGACGCAGTGACCAAATGTCGCAGCTGAATCAATCGCGCTGATTTTATGGGTAAACCCAGTGCAAGTAAAATTTCCGTTGCAAATTTATTCGTAGGATTAAGTACAAAGATCTTTCGTAACTGGCTGAAAGCCTTGAGTTTCGGGCATTGCGTGCGGATTTGTTAATTATGTTTCTTACCCCGCGTAACGGCTGGCTAGTTGCGTAATGATAATTAATATCATTTAACCTGGGCTGCATTGTTTTAGCTGTTCTGGGCCTTGCAAAGTTCATCTGCCAAGCGGCCCCTCTTGCAAATGCGAAAAACTCTCGTTCTAGCAGCTTTCAGCGCTGCGCGTGCCGCTCTGGATCAATACTTTGTCGTTTGCGCTGCGGCTGACCGACGCGGCGATCAGCCACTGGCCGAGCCAGTAGAAGAGGATGATCAGGTACTCGGCGGCGGCGAATGGGCTGACGAAGCGGTCGATACCGATCAGGCTGTCGGAGAACACGAAGGCGCAGGCGCCCAGCGCGGCCAGGCCACCGCAGGCCAGGGCGCGCCAGAGCATGGCGCCGATGGTCAGGGCGTACAGAGCTACCGGAATCAGCAGTGGGCCCAGGCCATGACTGGCGAGCACGCCGAACAGTGAGCCGCCAATCAGCACGGCCCAGGCCAGCGCCGGGTAGGCCGGGCGCCGCGTGAGGCGGCAATAGCCGCGCAGGTAGGCCAGGTGCGCGCAGAGAAACGCCCCAAGGCCGAACACGAACAGGTCGCGGGGGATCGCCAGGAGAATGTCGCCGAGCACCGAGAAGGCCAGGCCGAGGATGATCCAGCGGCGATAGGGTGTGGCGGGGGTGGTGCTCAGCCAGGCAATCAGGGCGAGCACCGGAATGGGTTTGACCAGTAGGCCAAGCAGGGCGTTGTCGCTGGCCAGCGCATATAGATAGAAGGCGGCGGCTGCGACGGCGACGATGAGCAGGTGGCCAGGGCGGGGCATGGGCAGTCCTTGCTATGGGGTAGCCACAAGCTTAGACCTGATCCTGGTTTTTGCTGGTAATGCGGTCCCTGTAGGAGCGGCCTTGTGTCGCGAAAGGGGCGCGCAGCGGCCCCAGGATTTCAGCGTTAAAGCAAATATCGCCGGGGCCGCTGCGCGGCCCTTTCGCGACACAAGGCCGCTCCTACAGGGGATGGCGCTTGGCCTGAAAATAATGAACAAGGCCCGGGATCCTCGCGAATCCCGGGCCTTGCTCAACAGCTCACTGCACTCAGTGGAACTGCTCTTCCTCGGTCGAGCCGGTCAGTGCGGTCACCGACGAGGCGCCACCCTGGATCACGGTGGTCATGTCGTCGAAGTAGCCGGTACCGACTTCCTGCTGGTGCGCGACGAAGGTGTAGCCTTTGCTGGCGTCGGCGAATTCCTGCTCCTGCAGCTTGACGTAGGCGGTCATGTCGTTGCGGGCGTAGTCGTGCGCCAGGTTGAACATGCCGTGCCACATGTTGTGGATGCCGGCCAGGGTGATGAACTGGTGCTTGTAGCCCATGGCCGACAGCTCGCGCTGGAACTTGGCGATGGTGGCGTCGTCCAGGTTCTTCTTCCAGTTGAACGAAGGCGAGCAGTTGTACGACAGGATCTGGTCCGGGTATTCCTTCTTGATCGCCTCGGCGAAGCGGCGGGCTTCTTCCAGGTCCGGCTTGGCGGTTTCGCACCAGATCAGGTCGGCGTACGGGGCGTAGGCCAGGCCACGGGCAATGGCCTGGTCGAGGCCGGCGCGCACCTTGTAGAAGCCTTCACGGGTACGCTCGCCGATCACGAACGGCTGGTCGTACGGGTCGCAGTCGCTGGTCAGCAGGTCGGCGGCGTTGGCGTCGGTACGGGCCAGGATGATGGTTGGCACGCCCGAGACGTCAGCGGCCAGGCGCGCTGCAACCAGCTTCTGCACGGCTTCCTGGGTCGGTACCAGGACCTTGCCGCCCATGTGGCCGCATTTCTTCACCGAGGCCAGCTGGTCTTCGAAGTGCACGCCGGCGGCGCCCGCTTCAATCATGTTCTTCATCAGCTCGTAGGCGTTCAGCACGCCGCCGAAACCGGCTTCGGCGTCAGCCACGATCGGCGCGAAGTAGTCGATGTAGCCGTCGTCGCCCGGGTTCTTGCCGGCTTTCCACTGGATCTGGTCGGCGCGGCGGAAGGCGTTGTTGATGCGCTTGACCACGGTCGGTACCGAGTCGACCGGGTACAGCGACTGGTCGGGGTACATCGACTCGGCCGAGTTGTTGTCGGCGGCAACCTGCCAGCCGGACAGGTAGATGGCCTGGATGCCAGCCTTTACCTGCTGCACTGCCTGGCCGCCGGTCAGGGCGCCCATGCAGTTGACGAAATCTTTTTCTGGGCGGAAGGACGGGTGGGCACCTTCGGTGACCAGCTTCCACAGTTTTTCTGCGCCTTGGCGAGCAAAGGTGTGCTCTGGCTGCAGCGAGCCACGCAGGCGAACGACATCAGCGGCGGTGTAGGTACGGGTCACGCCTTTCCAGCGCGGGTTTTCGGCCCAGTCTTTCTCGAGGGCTGCAATTTGCTGTTCGCGTGTCAGTGCCATGGAAATAAACCTCGTCGCATCGATCTTGAGTGTAATTGTGCTGATGCTCGGATACGCAGATCAGAAGCCAGGCGGCTGTGCTGTCCGGGGGAGTGCGGCGGCGAACGCAGGAGGCTCGAAGGGGAAGGGTTGTGCAGGCCAGGCGAAGGTGTGCCCTGCAGGTCGGCTCGTGGTTGCCTTGCTGCGGTGCGACGCGATTGCCAGAACTGCGGTGATGCGCTTCCGTCCCTCGGGACAACTTCTTCGTTGCAGTCGCAATCCCGTCGAACCGCCTTGTGGGCCGTATGGACACGAGGTGCCTCCACGGTGGGAGGAGCGCACCTCGAAGACCCTTGCCAGGGCCTCTGATTAGCGGGAGCGAGGCCATCATGCCCTTGGCGAAAAGAGCCTGTCAAATGTTTTGTAGTGCTTTTTTATGCTTACTACATCTTTGGTCTAATGCGACTTGGCAGTCAGTTTCAAGGCCTTCGGTCGAGGCCTTGATTTGCCTGGTTTCAGTCCAGAAGGTCGACTTTGACACGCAATGTCATGTTTTCCCCGCGCTGGGTGCTGTAGCTGAGGCTTGACGCGCTGCGCTCGGACTGACTCTGCTGGTTGAAGCCGGCCAGGGTGATCCACTCGCCGAGCTTGCCGGTGACGGTCGTGTCGGTGCTCTGGACTTTCACTACATCGGCACGTTCCTGGCTCATTCGGTCGTTGTTCGTGCTTATTTGCAGGCGAACCGTATCGCCGCTCAGGCGTGGCGTGACATAGAAACCTTGGGTGACATTGCGGTACTCGGTGTTGCTCTGGATGCGTCCGTAACCGTCGGTGGCGGTGCTGGTGACCGGGATGCTCTGACCGACCTGGATCAGCGCCGGCTGGCCTTCGCTGGCCTGCACCTGTTGCAGGCCGCCTTCGCGGTTGGCGGTGCCGTAGCGAATGACGCGGGCGTTGCCGCGGTTGTCCTGGAAGTTGCTGTCGTTGTTGTCCACGCTGATCATCAGTCGCTTGGGCGCGGTGTCGAGCTGTTGCAGCAGGGCGCGCAGGTCGTCGATGCGTTCCTGGCTGGCGTTGACGATCAGCTTGTCCTCGAAGGTGCTGACGCTGCCGTCCTTGCCGAGGAACGACTGGGCGGCGGGCAGCAGTTCGGCGCTGGCGCGGTGTTGCAGGGGGATGACCTCGGTGGCGGCCTGGGCGGCGAAGCTGGCGGCCAGCAGCAGGGAGGCGAGCAGGGGGCGTAGCGGCATGTCCATGATCTCCGCAGGTGGAGTGTTCATGATGGCAAATTTGTCAGCATCTTGCCGGGTATGGATCACAGCGTGATGGCTGCTGTCAGACAAATTCCGTAACATCGCGCCCTTGATTTCAGACTCGATTCCCGTGGCTCGACGTGGGAGCGGGCTTGCCCCGCGATAGCGTCAGATCAGGCAGCACCTTCTGCCCTTTGACCCCATCGCGGGGCAAGCCCGCTCCCACGCCATTGCCAGGGCTGTTTACAGGACCTTCATGAAACCCGCTCGCCTACGCGCCGACCTGCTCGCCGGTCTTACCACTTCCTTCGCCCTGGTGCCCGAGTGCATCGCTTTCGCCCTGGTGGCGCACCTCAATCCGCTGATGGGCCTGTACGGTGCCTTCATCATCTGCACCCTGACCGCGCTATTTGGCGGCCGTCCGGGGATGATCTCCGGCGCCGCCGGCTCCATGGCGGTGGTGATCGTCGCCCTGGTGGTGCAGCACGGCGCGCAATACCTGCTGGCCACGGTGCTGCTGGGCGGGGTGGTGATGATCCTGTTCGGCGCGCTGCGCCTGGGCAAGCTGGTGCGGTTGGTGCCTTACCCGGTGATGCTCGGCTTCGTCAACGGCCTGGCGATCGTCATCGCCCTGGCGCAGCTGGAGCACTTCAAGGAGGGTGAGCACTGGCTCACTGGCACGCCGCTGTACCTGATGATCGGCCTGGTCGCGCTGACCATGCTGGTGGTCTACGTATTGCCCAAACTCACCCGCGCAGTGCCGCCGGCATTGGTGGCGATCCTCGGCGTTGGCCTGCTGGTCTACTTGCTCGGCCTGCCGACCCGCACCTTGGGCGACATGGCCCATATCGCGGGTGGCCTGCCTGGCCTGGCGTTGCCCGACGTGCCGTGGAACCTCGAAACCCTGAAGATCATCGCCCCCTATGCGCTGCTGATGGCCATGGTCGGTTTGCTGGAAACCCTGCTGACCCTCAACCTCACCGACGAGATCACCGAGAGCCGTGGCTACCCGGACCGCGAGTGCGTGGCCCTGGGCGCGGCCAACATGGTCTCGGGCCTGTGCGGCGGCATGGGCGGCTGCGCGATGATCGGCCAGACCGTGATCAACCTCAGCTCCAATGGCCGTGGGCGCCTGTCGGGCGTGGTGGCCGGGGTGATGATCCTGCTGTTCGTGCTGTTCCTGTCGCCGCTGATCGAGCGCATTCCGCTGGCCGCGCTGGTGGGGGTGATGTTCGTGGTGGCCCAGCAGACCTTCGCCTGGGCCTCCCTGCGGGTGCTGCACAAGGTGCCGGTGAGTGACGTGCTGGCGATTATCGCGGTGACCGTGGTCACGGTGTTCACCGACCTGGCCACGGCGGTGCTGTTCGGCATCGTCATCGCTGCGGTCAACTTCGCCTGGCAGCATGCGCGGGAGCTGTATGCCGACAATCATGAGGATGGGGACGGGGGCAAGCATTACCAGGTGCATGGCACGCTGTTCTTCGCCTCGACCACGCCGTTCCTGAACCAGTTCGATCCGGCCAATGATCCGGCCAGGGTCACCCTGGATTGCCAGCACCTGAGTTTTGTCGATTATTCGGCGGTGGCGGCGCTGAAGACCTTGCGCGAGCGCTATGCCAAGGCGGGCAAGCAGTTGCGGGTGGTGCACCTGTCGGAGCGCTGCAAGAAGCTGCTCAAGCGGGCTGGCGAGCAACATTGAGTATCGTTGTGGCCCGTACCGGCCTCTTCGCGGGCAAGCCCGCTCCCACAGGGATCGCATACCCCTGTGGGAGCGGGCTTGCCCGCGAAGAGGCCGGTACAGGCAAAAGGCTTACTCCCCGCGATTCTTCTTCACGATGGCATCGGCGATGCTCGCCGGTGCCTCTGCATAGCGAGTGAACTCCATCGAGAAGCTGGCCCGGCCCTGGGTCATCGAACGCATCGAGGTGGCGTAGCCGAACATCTCGCCCAGTGGTACCTCGGCGCGGATCACCTTGCCGGCCGGGGTCTCGTCGCCATCCTGGATCATTCCCCGGCGTCGGCTCAGGTCGCCGAGGATATCGCCCTGGTACTCCTCGGGCGTGACCACCTCGACCTTCATCACTGGCTCCAGCAGCACCGCGCCACCTTTTTGCGACAACTGCTTGGTGGCCATCGACGCGGCGATCTTGTAGGCCATCTCGTTGGAGTCGACATCGTGGTACGAGCCGTCGTACACCGCCGCCTTCAGGTTGATCAGCGGATAGCCGGCGAGCACGCCGTTCTTCATCTGCTCTTCGATGCCTTTCTGGATGGCCGGGATGTACTCCCGTGGCACCACGCCGCCGACGATTTCGTTGACGAACTCCAGGCCTTCCTTGCCTTCATCGCCCGGGGCGAAGCGGATCCAGCAATGCCCGTACTGGCCACGACCGCCGGACTGGCGCACGAAGCGCCCTTCGATTTCGCAGGTGTTGCGGATCTTCTCGCGGTAAGCCACCTGCGGCTTGCCGATATTGGCCTCGACGTTGAACTCGCGGCGCATGCGGTCGACGATGATGTCCAGGTGCAGCTCGCCCATGCCGGAGATGATGGTCTGGCCGGTCTCCTCGTCGGTCTTGACCCGGAACGACGGGTCTTCCTGCGCCAGCTTGCCCAGGGCGATGCCCATCTTCTCCTGGTCGCCCTTGGTCCTGGGCTCCACCGCCACCGAGATCACCGGGTCGGGGAAATCCATGCGCTCGAGGATGATCGGCTTGTCCATGTCGCACAGGGTGTCACCGGTGGTCACGTCTTTCATGCCGATCAGCGCGGCGATGTCGCCGGCGCACACATCCTTGATCTCGGCGCGCTGGTTGGCGTGCATCTGCACCATGCGGCCGATGCGCTCCTTCTTGCCCTTGACCGAATTGAGCACGGCATTGCCGGAGCTGAGCACGCCGGAGTACACCCGGGCGAAGGTCAGGGTGCCGACGAACGGGTCGGTGGCGATCTTGAAGGCCAGGGCCGAGAACGGTTCCTTGTCGTCGGCGTGGCGTTCCAGGTGTTTTTCCTCGTCGTCAGGGTCGGTGCCCTTGATCGCCGGGATCTCGCTGGGGGCGGGCAGGTAGTCGATCACCGCGTCGAGCATCAGCGGCACGCCCTTGTTCTTGAACGACGAGCCGAGGATGGTCGGCACGATCTCGTTGGCGATGGTGCGCTGGCGCAGGGCGGCCTTGATTTCCTCGGTGGTGAACTCCTCGCCCTCGAGGAATTTCAGGGTCAGCTCTTCGCTGGCATCCGCCGCCGCCTCGATCATATGGGCCCGCCATTCGTCGGCCAGATCCTGCAGTTCGGTCGGGATCTCTTCCTCGCGGTAGCTGGTGCCCTGGTCGGCCTCGTTCCAGTAGATGGCCTTCATCTTCACCAGGTCGATCTGGCCGATGAAGTTCTCCTCGCTGCCGATGGCCAGCTGGATCGGCACCGGATGGTGCCCCAGGCGTTGGTCGATCTGCTTCACCACCCGCAGGAAGTCGGCGCCCTGGCGGTCCATCTTGTTGATATAGGCCAGGCGCGGCACATGGTACTTGTTGGCCTGGCGCCACACGGTCTCGGACTGCGGCTCGACGCCGTCGGCGCCGCTGAACACCACCACCGCGCCATCGAGCACGCGCAGCGAGCGCTCCACCTCGATGGTGAAGTCGACGTGGCCGGGGGTGTCGATGATGTTGAAGCGGTACTTGTGGGGGAACTGCTGGGTCGAGCCCTGCCAGAAGGCCGTGGTGGCCGCCGAGGTGATGGTGATGCCGCGTTCCTGTTCCTGGGCCATCCAGTCCATGGTCGCGGCGCCGTCGTGGACCTCGCCCATCTTGTGGTTGACCCCGGTATAGAACAGGATCCGCTCGGTGGTGGTGGTCTTGCCGGCATCCACGTGGGCAACGATACCGATGTTGCGGTACAGCTCGATGGGGGTCGTGCGGGCCATGGTCGGGTCACCTGTGGGCGAGGATTCTCCCAAGGTAGCAGAGCGGGAGAATCCTGCCGGGGCGACCGTCAGTCGGCGAGCACCTGCAACTGCCATTGGCCGTCGCTTTCACGGGCCAGGCCGCTGGCCGGCAGCAAGGCCAGCAGGCGTTCATGCAGGGCGGACTCGGTGAACGACTTGAGGGTGGTCATGTCCAGTGCGCCGACGGTGACCAGCTCGGCCTTGGTATAGGACAGCCAGGCTTTCTTCAGCACCAGCAGCACGTCGCTGCCTGCGGTATTGGCGAAGCACCGGTGCAGGGTACGGCCTTCCAGTTCGAAACTGTGGCGGTGCTCGTAACCGTCCTCTGCGCCATTGCCCTCGGCGCAGCGGTGGCAGCGGCAGGGGCCCTCGCCGAAGGCGTTGCGCAGGTAGCTGTTGAAGTCCACGACGGGCTTGAGGGTCAGGCGTTTGTCGACCTCGAACAGGTCGGCGATCAGGGGTTGTTCGGCGCTCACTCGGTATCCTCGCGTGGTGTGGCGTGCATCGGCGGGCACCCTAACAGATCGGGCCCTTCAGATCACCTTTTGCAGGCCTGGCCTCTTCGCGGGTAAACCCGCTCCCACAGGCAATGTGAAAATCCCTGTGGGAGCGGGTTTACCCGCGAAGAGGCCAATAGAGACAACACGGGCCGCCTGCCGTACTCTTACGCGCCAGCAATCCAACCCTTCAAAACCGAGGTAACCCCGCTTGAGCACCAAGTACCCCTACACCGCCACCGTGACCATCAGCGCCGAAGACCGTGGGGGCGATACCGAGGCCTCGGAGAACACCAACATGCGCGTGGGCCTTGAGGCGGTGACTGAGGTGCTGAAGAAAGTGCATTTCGTCGGTACGCTCGGGGCGCCGGAGAAAGGCGCCACGCACATCTGCGTCACCTTGGAGAACGGCCTCAGCTACTACGGCCCGATCGTCAACGGTCACGCCGAACTCGAAGGCGGCTGGATTGCCTTCGAATGTGACATGCCCACCCCCGAAGAGCTGGGCCTGTAAGCCTCAGCCCAGTTCCGCCAGGCACTGCTCGAGGATATCCAGCCCTTCTTCGAGCACCTCGGTCTCGATGGTCAGCGGTGCCAGCAGGCGGATGATGTGCCGTGCCTTGCCGCTAGGCATGAGCAACAGGCCTTTGGCCCGCGCCGCTTCCAGCACCCTGGTCAGCAGCGCTGGTGCTGGGCTGCCGTCGGCGCTGACGAACTCGATACCGCGCATGGCACCCACACCGGTCAGGCGACCGATGAACGGGTACAAGGCTGTCCAGCGCTGCGCGCGACGGACGATGGCCTGCTCTTGACGCTCCCCCCAGTTGGCGATGTTTTCGTCCGTCATCTGCGCCAGGCTGGCCAGGGCCGCTGCGCAGGCGATCGGATTGCCGGAGTAGGTGCCGCCCAGGCCGCCCTTGGGCAGCGCGTCCATGATTTCCCGGCGACCAACCACCGCCCCCAATGGCATGCCCCCGGCAATGCTCTTGGCCAGCAACAGCAGGTCCGGCTCGATCGCCAGCCGTGGGAACGCGAAGCGCTGCCCGGTGCGCCCGAAGCCGGACTGGATTTCGTCGATGATGATCAGGATTCCGCGTTCGTCGCAGAATCGCCGCAATGCCTGGGCAAAGGTTGGGTCGAGGGCGAGAAAGCCGCCTTCACCTTGCACCGGCTCGAAGATGAACGCCGCCACGTCCTCCACAGCCAGTTCGACGCTGAACAAGCGGTCCATGGCCTGCAGCGCCTGTTCGCAGCTCACCCCAGTGTCCGCGCTGGGGTAGGGCAGGTGGTAGACCGGGCCGGGCAGCTCGCCCACGCGCTGCTTGTACGGGGCGACCTTGCCATTGAGGTTGAGGGTGGCCAGGGTGCGGCCGTGGAAGCCGCCGTCGAAGGCGACGATGGCGCGCTTGCCGGTGGCGGCGCGGGCGACCTTGAGGGCGTTTTCCGCGGCCTCCGCGCCACTGTTGGTGAGCATGCCCGTCAAGGGGTAGCTGAGCGGGACGAACTGGCGCAGGCGCTCCATCAATTCCAGGTACGGACCGTGGGGCGCGGCGTTGAAGGCATAGTGGGTCAGGCGCTCGGCCTGCTGCTGGATGGCCTCGACCACCGCCGGGTTGCAATGGCCCAGGTTGAGCACGCCGATACCGCCGACGAAGTCGATGTAACGCTTGCCAGTGGTGTCCCAGACTTCGGCGTTACGGCCATGGGAAAGTGTGATCGGGTGAACGATGGCGATGGACTGGCTGATACTTTCCTGATTCATCTGCACGCGGCCTGTTGTTCGGTTCGAGCCATATCCAAGCGTGCCGTCGATAGCGTCCGCAAACGAATTATTGGATTGCAATTATTCCTTTAATTCTTGAAGTTGGTTTTTCGTAGGCAAGTGAGGGGCATTCCTTTCAAGGTGTCCGCCGACAGAGGTGTTGCGCCTATCAGATCGAGCGCCGCCCGCGCGGCGCATCGCGACGCAAGGCCGCTCCTACATTTGTTGCAACGTGCCGAACCTGTCAGGCCATGGTTGCCCGCCTTGGTGCATGCCTCAAGTCAGGCGAGGCGCCAGCAGTGCCCACCTTGATACCGCGTCGTACCAACAAGGCGGACCAGGTAATGGCACAGGAGAGACTGGCCCGAAACAGATGTAGGAGCGGCCTTGCGTCGCGATGCGCCGCGCGGGCGGCGCTCGATCTGATAGGCGAAACACCTCTGACGGCGGACACCTCGAGGCCCTCACTCGGTCAATTTCCATGCAGAACACCCACCCCGATGCAGGTGGCAGAGGGCATCAGTCGTTTCGACAGGACGAGGTGCCATCCGGCAAAAAATGGAAGTAGTTGATTCCAATGAGGAATGACATGTTTCGAAAAGGTCGTTTGTCGACCCCGCCTCATAGATCGATACTGGCCCTGATCAACGCTGACAACGCGCTGTTCGAAAGAGAGGAAAAGTTCGATCGCCGGTGTTTACAACAACAACGAGCAACTCCGAATTCGCGAATGCTGCTCCAACTTTCAGCCGTCTTCGTCGCGGCCGACCCACTCGAGGGTTCTCCATGGCATCGCCAGACAACAACAAACAGCGGTCCTTGCAGCACGGCCTGACTTCACGCCAGGTATCGATGATCTCCATCGCCGGCATCATCGGCGCCGGCCTGTTCATCGGCTCGTCCAACGCCATTGCCACCGCCGGCCCGGCCATTCTCATCTCCTACGCCATGACCGGCCTGCTGGTGCTGCTGGTGATGCGCATGCTCGGCGAAATGGCCATCGCCAACCCCAACAGCGGCTCGTTCTCCACCTACGCCAGCGAGGCCATCGGCCCCTGGGCGGGCTTCACCATCGGCTGGCTGTATTGGTGGTTCTGGGTGCTGATCATTCCGGTCGAGGCCATTGCCGGCGCGGATATCCTCCACGCCTACTTCCCGGACGTGCCGTCGTGGCTGTTCGCCTTCCTGATCATGATCGTGCTGTCGGGCACCAACCTGGTCAGCGTGAAGAACTTCGGGGCGTTCGAATACTGGTTCGCCCTGGTCAAGGTACTGGCCATCATCGCCTTCATCGTGGTCTGCAGCCTGGCGGTGTTCGGCTTCTGGCCGCTGGCGCAGGTTTCTGGCGTCAGTCGGCTGTGGGACAACGGCGGCTTCATGCCCAACGGCTTCGGCACCGTGCTCGGTGGCGTGCTGATCACCATCTTCTCGTTCTTCGGCGCCGAGATCGTCACCATTGCCGCCGACGAGACCGCCAACCCGAAAGACAAGATCCGCCGGGCCACCAACCTGGTGGTCTACCGCATCGCCATCTTCTACCTGGCGTCGATCTTCCTGGTGGTGTCGCTGGTGGCCTGGAACGACCCCGGGCTCAAGGCGGTCGGCTCATTCCAGCGCGTGCTGGAAGTGCTCAACGTGCCTGGCGCCAAGCTGCTGGTCGACCTGGTGGTGCTGGTGGCGGTCACCAGTTGCATGAACTCCGGGCTGTACACCGCCTCGCGCATGCTCTACTCGCTGGGTGCCCGGGGCCAGGCGCTGCGCATGACCAAGCGCATCTCCGGGGCGGGCGTGCCGACCGTGGCGGTGATTCTCTCGACCCTGGCTGGCTTTGCCGGTTGCTTCGTCAATTATGTGTTCCCCGGCAAGGTGTTCGGTTTCCTGCTGTCCACCACCGGTGCCATCGCCTTGCTGGTGTACCTGGTGATCGCCGTGTCGCAACTGCGCATGCGCGCCCGCGTCGAGCGTGAAGGGCGCACGCCGGAACTGAAGATGTGGCTGTTCCCCTGGCTGACCTGGCTGGTGATCGGCACCATCGTCATGGTCTTGGGCTACATGCTGTTCAGCGATGCCTACCGTTACGAAACGTTGATGACCGCGGGCGTGACCCTGTTCATCCTGCTGGTCTCGCTGACCCAGCGCCGCAAGCGGGCTTCGACGCTGCAGGCGGCCTGACGTGGGAGCTGGCTTGTCGGGGCGCCGCTCCCACAGGGACCGCATTGATCCCAAGCCTTGCGCAACTCCTGTGGGAGCGGGCTTGCCCGCGAAGCAGGCGACGCGGAGCTTGGCACCGGCTTTGCCGGTGTTCGCGGCGGTTCGGCGCCCCGATAAACCCGCTCCCACAGAGGTGGGGCGGGGCGTTACCATCTGGTCTGCGTTGCCTAACTAACTCCAACAAGCCAAGGACGCCCATGACCGCCTCCCTGCAACAACTCGCCGCACCCGAAGGCACCTGCTATGGCTGCGGTTGCTCCCACCCCAGCGGCCTGCATCTGCAAAGCCATTGGGACGCCGACGGTATCCATCTGCTGTGCCGTCATTCCCCCGACGAGACCTTCATCGGCTGGCCCGGCCTGGTCTATGGCGGCCTGCTGGCGATGCTGGTCGACTGTCATTGCAACTGGACGGCCATGGCCTACCACTACCGCGCAGAAGGCCGCGAGCCAGGTAGCCTGCCGCGTATCGACTGCGTGACCGGCCAGCTTGGCCTGACTTACCTCAAGCCCACGCCGATGGGCGTCGAGTTGCTGCTCAAGGCACGTGTCGAGGGCGAAGTCGGGCGCAAGTGCCGAGTGGTCTGCGAGGTCTGGGCCGGGGATGTGTTGACCGTCACCGGCGACTCGGTGTTCGTGCGGGTCGATACCGAGAAGCTCAAGCGTCAGGCCCATCAGCAGGGCTAGCGCCACCCTCGAGCCCGGTCCTCTGTTGAAAAAACTGACGGGCCGGTTGTGAAAAGTCCTATATGTCCGCTTCGTCGCTGGGAATAGCCTGAGGCCGCTTTTCCAACAGTCTGTCTGCCAGAGGCTCAATCTCCGAAGCCCTGGCAGGACTCTGCGCTGCCGGTGCTTCCGGTTTGCGACGAGCATTTCAGACATTTCCCGCACGATGGTGCCGATGCCTGTGGCGGCCGCCGTTTGCCGCGCGCACCGAAGGAGCTTTTCCATGCCCGTTCTTTTCAACCGCAAGACGTTGCCGCTTGCAGGCCTGTTCGTGATGCTGGGCGGTTGCGCCAGTGTGGTGGTACCGACCGAACAGATCGAACTCACCCGTAATGCCGTCAACCGCGCGGTCACGGCCGATGCCACCCAGTACGCGCCCGTAGAGATGCGCGACGCCCAGGACAAGCTGAGCGCCATGGACCGTGCGCTGGGCGAGAAACAGTACGAGCAGGCTCGTCTGCTGGCGCGGGAGGCCGAGGCCGATGCCCGTCTCGCCGAGATCAAAGCGCGCGCCAACCGGACCCTGGATCAGCTCGACAGCGCGGAAAAAGGCATCGAAGTGCTCAGGCACGAAATGCTTGGCGCGCCTGATGCCATTGCGACCCAACCTGCCCAGTAAGGAACCGAACATGTCCAAACGCTATCTGCTGCCTGCTCTGTCCGGCCTTGCCCTGACGCTTGTCGGATGCGCCGCCACGCCGGAAAACCCACAGTTGCTGGAAGCCAGGGGGGCTTACGCGGCCTTGCAGGGCAAACCGCAGTCCCATCGCCTGGCGGCCCTGGAAACCCGCCAGGCGCAGGCCGCGCTGGAGAAGGCCGAGCAGGCCTCGCTGGGCAACCGCAAGGCGCCCGAGGTGGGGCAACTGGCCTACCTGGCCAACCGTAGCATCGAGGTTGCCGAGCAGACCATCGTGCTGCGTCAGGCCGAGGTCGGCATGCGTGGCATCGAGGCGCGCCGCACGCAGGCCCAGCTCGATGTGCGCACGGCTCAGCTCAATGCGTTGAAAGCGCTCAAGGGGCAGCAATCGGAGCGGGGCACCGTGGTGACCTTCGGTGATGTGCTGTTCGACACCGGGCGGGCCGAACTGCGGGCTGGCAGTCATGGCGATATCCAGCGGCTTGCCCAGTTCCTGCTGGACAACCCGGAGCGCAAGGTGCGCATCGAAGGCTTCACCGACGCCACCGGTGGCGAGGCGTTGAACCAGCGCCTGTCCGAACAGCGCGCCGCGGCAGTGGCCAATGCCTTGTACCGGCAAGGGGTCGCGCCGGCACGTATCGTCAGCGCAGGCTATGGCAAGGCGTACCCGGTGGCGAGCAATGCCGATGCCTATTCGCGCCAGCTCAATCGCCGGGTGGAGGTGGTCGTCTCCCATGACGCGCGACCGGTAACGGCGCGCCACTGAGCCTGGCAGGCGATCCGCTGCAAGGCGGGTCGCCTTTTCATTTGCAGCACTGCGCCAGGGCTGGCATTGTCGGGCGTGATCCGGCTACCCGACAGGATGTTGCCATGCCCTACCAGATCCGTCCGGCCTGCGATGAAGACTGCGCGGCCCTGAGCCTCGTCGGCCAGGCTACCTTCGCGCTGGCCAGCCCACCCGACAGCGCTGCCAGCGCCCAGCGGCACTATATCGCCTGCCATCTCCAGCCCGAGCACTTCCGGGCGCACCTGCGTCATCCGCACAAGCGCCTGCTGATCGTCGAGCAATCCGGCCAGGTGCTGGGCTACAGCATGCTCGACCTGGCGCCTGGCGTACTGGGCATCGCCGCTGCCGATCACATGGTGGAAATCTCCCGTTGCTATGTACTGCCCTGCGCCCACGGCCAGGGCGCGGCGCAGCAGCTGCTCGATGCGACCCTGGCCCACGCCCATGGCCTGGTCCGGCTGACCGTCAACGAACTCAATGCCAGGGCCATTCGCTTCTATACGCGCAATGGCTTTGCCAAGGTGGGGGAGGCGATCTTTCCCTGCGGTGACGAACGCCACCGGGACTGGGTGATGGTCAGGTCGCCTTCAGGCCTTTAAATTGAACAACCCAACCTTTCAGGGCATGCCCATGAGCGATCTTTCCGCGTTCCCCATCACCCGCAAATGGCCGGCGCAGCATCCCGAGCGCCTGCAACTCTATTCGCTGGCCACGCCCAACGGCGTCAAGGTCTCGATCATGCTCGAAGAGATCGGCTTGCCGTACGAGGTGCACAAGGTCAGTTTCGATACCGAGGACCAGCTGAGTCCCGCGTTCATTTCGCTCAGCGCCAACAACAAGATCCCGGCGATCCTCGACCCCAATGGCCCGGGTGGCCGAGCGCTGGGGCTGTTCGAGTCGGGAGCGATCCTGCAGTACCTGGCCGAGAAGAGTGGCCAACTGCTGAGCCAGGATCCGGCCCAGCGCTATCAGACGCTGCAGTGGCTGATGTTCCAGATGGGCGGCATCGGGCCGATGTTCGGCCAGGTGGGGTTCTTCCATTTCTTCGCCGGCAAGGACTACGAGGACAAGCGTCCGCGGGATCGCTATGTCAATGAGTCCAAGCGCCTGCTGGGCGTGCTCGACCGCCATCTGCAGGGGCGGCAGTGGATGGTCGACGACTACAGCATCGCCGATATCGCCATCTTCCCCTGGGTGCGCAACCTGGTGGAGCGCTATAACGCGCGCGAGTTGGTGGGGTTCGATGAGTTCAAGGAAGTGCAGCGAGTCCTTGCGCAGTTCCTCGAGCGCCCGGCGGTCCAGCGCGGCTTGAAGATCCCGGCCTGACAGAGAACCCGTGGGAGCGGGCTGGCCCCGCGATAGCGTCGGAAAGCTCAGTATCGCTATCGCGGGGCAAGCCCGCTCCCACGCTGGTAATGCTTGCTGCTTTGTTTCCTGCGCGACAGCCCATGGGGCTGGGTGATCTCCTGCAGGTTCAGCGACAATCAGAGAGCCTGGTTCAGCAGCCAGTACAGGCATCCGGCCAGCAACATCGCCGCTGGCAAGGTCAGCACCCAGGCCATCAGCAGGTTGACCAGCGTCTTGCGTTGAATCCCCGAGCCATTGGCCACCATGGTCCCGGCCACGCCCGAGCTCAGCACATGGGTGGTCGAGACCGGCAAGCCGAACAGGTCCGCCGCGCCGATGGTGCACATCGCCACCACCTCCGCCGACGCGCCCTGGGCATAGCTCAGGTGGGTCTTGCCGATCTTCTCGCCCACCGTCACCACGATACGCCGCCAGCCGACCATGGTGCCCAGGCCGAGGGCGATGGCCACCGCCACCTTGACCCAGAGTGGGATGTAGCGGGTAGCGTCGTCCAGCTGGCGCTTGAACAACTGCACATGGCTCGCGGTGTCGGCGTCGAAGTCGGCCAGCCGATGCTTGTCGATCAGGCGGATGGCTTCGCTGGTCAGGTACATGTCGTTGCGCACGTTGGCCATGGCCTCTGCCGGCACGCGGTTGAGCGAGCCGTAGCCCTTGACCTCCTCGCCGATCATGCCGCTCAGCGCGGCCAGTGCCGGGACGAGTTCAGGCATGGCCTTGGGCTCGGTGATGAACCGGGTCAGCACCTGGCGTGGGTCGGTGGGCGGTGTGGCCGGCGCCGAGCGCTCCAGCGCCTGGCGGGTCACCTCGGCGACCGCGGAAAACTGCAGGGCCTGCTCGCTGGGCATGGTCTTGTTCAGCGCATAGGCCATCGGCAGGGTACCGACCAGGATCAGCATGATCAGGCCCATGCCTTTCTGGCCATCGTTGGAGCCGTGGGCGAACGACACCCCGGTGCAGGTGAGGATCAGCACTGCGCGAATCCACCAGGGCGGCGGTGTTTGCCCCGCCGGTGCCTGGTACAGCTCGCGGTGCTTGACCAGCGTGCGCAGGGCCAGCAGCAGCAGGGCGGCGCAGGCGAAGCCGATCAGCGGCGAGAACAGCAGAGCGTAGCCAACCTTGCTCGCCTGGGCCCAGTCCACTCCGCTGGTGCCGTCGCGTCCGTGCATCAGCGCATTGGCCACGCCCACGCCGATGATCGAGCCGATCAAGGTGTGCGAGGACGACGCCGGCAACCCCAGCCACCAGGTGCCGAGGTTCCAGATGATCGCCGCCAGCAGCAGGGCGAAGACCATGGCGAAGCCGGCCGACGAGCCGACCTGCAGGATCAGCTCCACCGGCAGCAGGGCGATGATGCCGAAGGCCACCGCGCCGCTGGAGAGCAGCACGCCGAGAAAGTTGCACAGCCCCGACCACACCACCGCTACCGATGCCGGCAGCGAATGGGTGTAGATCACCGTGGCCACGGCATTGGCCGTGTCGTGGAAGCCGTTGACGAACTCGAAGCCCAGGGCGATCAGCAGCGCCAGGCCCAGCAGCAGGAACGGCGTGAGGGTGGTGACCACGGTGCCACTGGCGCTGACGTCCTGCTTGAGGCTCCAGAAGGTGTAGGCAAGGCCGGCCAGCAACAGGCCGAAGAACAGGGTGAGCGTGGCGCGTCCGGGTTTGTGCGCAAGGTGAGGGCGCGGGTTGCGCAGGGGCAGGTCGGTCTGTCTGGCCAGGGACGGGGTTGCCATGAGGGCTCCGGTTGGCGTTGGGCGTTGGTGCCGAGGGCCTTCAGCATAGAAACAATTCGTTACCAGGGCGTGACCTCGGTCAATGAAGGCCCTAGGCTTGTTGGGGAACGATGTCGCAGGAGTGCCTGATGATTCGCTGCAAACGTGTCTACGAAGCCGCTGGCGCCGGGGATGGCCAGCGTGTGCTGGTCGATCGCCTGTGGCCGCGCAACAAGCGCAAGGAGGACCTGCACGGCCAGTGGCTGCGCGAGGTCGCGCCCTCCGACGCGCTGCGCAAGGCGTTTCATGCCGGTGAAGTGGATTTCGCCGGTTTCACCCAGCGTTACCAGCGGGAGCTGGCGGCGCATCCCGAGCACTGGTATCCCTTGCTGGACCTGGCCAGCAAGGGCGATCTGACCTTGCTGTATGCCGGCAAGGACACTGAGCACAACAATGCCCAGGTACTGGCCCGCTGGCTGGAGGACGAGCTGGACCGGCGTGGTCCGGGAAGCTCGCCGGTCTGCTATGCCCCTTGAGCTGATCCCCGCCACCGAGCAGCACCTGACCTTCGCCCGCGACCTCACCCGTCGCGCCATGCTGGCGTACTACCGTGAATTCGACCTGCTGTGGATCGAAGAGGCCTTCGACGAAGCCTGGGGTTGGCGCGAGCAGTGGCTGGTGGTCGAGGATGGCCAGGTGCTGGGCTTCTGCAGCCTCAGCCAGGATCGCCAGGCGCTGTACATCCGCGAGCTGCACCTGCTACCCGAGCACCGCGGACGGGGCGTCGGGGGCTGGGTGCTGGAGCAGTTGGCCGAGTGGACGGCGCAGCGCGGATTGCCGTTGCTGCGGCTGATGGTGTTCAGCAGCAATCCGGCGCGGCGCCTCTACCAACGCCGAGGATTCGCCGAGGTCGGCATGGACGAGTGCTTCGTGCGCATGCAGCGTCTGGTGCCCTGACGCGAGCCCCTGAGCGGCCTTGTGTCGCGAAAGGGCCGCAACGCGGCCCCGGCGATCTTTGCTTTAACGCTGAAATTCTGGGGCCGCTCCGCGCCCCTTTCCGACCGGTCCGACGCCTCGGCAAGGCCGCTCCTACAGGAGCCGTGTATTTCAGTCCTGGCGTACCCTGACCATCTGCCCCTGAACCAGCATCGCCTCCAGCAGCGGCCCCTGCAACGTCAGCAGGTCGCCGATCAGCAGGTTCTGCAGCAGCGCCTTGCCATCGAAGGTATTGCCGCCCAGCGCGACTTCCCGCATGCCCTCGACCCGCACCACCGCCTTGCCCACCTGACCCAGGCGATTGCCGCTGATCACCAGCGGCCCCGGCTGCGGCGTGGCGTTGCGCAGGCTGACGGCGTATTCCGGGGTATTGCCGATACGGTTACCCACCAGGGTCAGCGCCGTGACCTCGCTGGCATCCACCGCGCTGCCCTGGCTGCTGGCCAGCAGGTTGTCGTCGATCAGCAGCGGCGCCGCTAAGGTGGGCATCAGGTTGCGCAACTGGATGCCATTGCCACGGCTGTCGCCGATTCGGTTGCCGGCCAGCAGCACGGCACCGCGCTGGTCGCTGATCTCGATGGCGGCCTTGGCCGCGCCAAGGATCAGATTGTCTTCGATCAGGGCGCGGGTCTGGCCACGCAGGCGCACACCGCTGTTGTTGTCGATGCCACGCAGCTGATTGCCTTGCACGTGTAACTGACTGTCGCGCACGTCGATGGCGTACTGCTGCGAGCGCTCGAATTGACTGCCAATGATGGTCGCCTGGCTGTGCTGCAGCTCCACCGCGCTGGACAGCTCGCTGAATCGACTGGCTTCGATCACGACGCTGGCCGGGCGTGTGGCGGCGGCTTGCTGGGTGCTGAGCGCGGTGCTCAGGCCGCGGGACAGATTGGCGTTGTAGCCCAGGCGCATGAGCGTCGAACCGATCACCTGGGTATGGCTGCCGGCCCAGGCCACCACGAATGGACGCCAGGCACGGTCGGTATTGCCGGCCTTGTCGCCGGCCATGCTCTGCAGCGATGACTGGTTCAGCCCCAGCCAGCCCTGGTTGATCAGCGCCGTGCCGGAGAAGCTGTACAGATAGAGGCTGGTGCCTTCGAGCACGAGACCGGCATCCGGGCCGATCATCAGCGGATAGCTGAGCAGGTAGCCGTCCTTGTAGCGCTTGAGGATACGTGGATCGCGCAGGGTGTCATGCAGTTGCGCCAGGGTGATGCTGCCACCGCGCAGCACCACGGCCTGGGGGTGATGCGCCTGGTAACCGGCGATGGCGCGGAACAGACCGTTGTTGACGAAGGGTTCGAACGGCCAGCTGCCGGCCTGGGACGAGAACATCGTTTGCAGGCTGACGCTGGCGCGACCTGGCGGTGGCGGGCGGCGGGCCTGCTCGAAGGACACGGCCTGGCGTGCTTGCTGGCGCAACTGGGTCAGCTGCTGCTGGTGTTGTGCCAGGGGCAGGGTATCCACTGCGGGGGTGGCCTGGGCGGTGCCCGCCAGCAACAGTGCGGCCAGGCAGGAGGAGAAGCGGCTGAACGGTGCCATGGTAGCGTCCTTGGTCAAGGCAGGTGGGGGTAGGCCGGCTTGAGCGGGCCACCGATCTGGCTGTAGTTGTCCACCTCGCCGTCCTCGCTGTCGTAAAGCTGGCGAGCCAGGGTATGGCTGGGCTGGCGGGCGAGGAACGGGATCAGCCAGGCCAGCTTGTAGGGCGCGACATCAGACTGACGCTGGCCCTTGAGCTCGGGCAGGGTGTCCGGGTCGAGCACGCTGCGGGCGGCGAAGCTGGCCAGGCGGTCGAGGGTGCCTTGGTCGTCGTCGCTCCAGGGTAGGCCGTTGGCGCGGGCCGACTCGCCGAGCAGCACCAGCGGCACCAGGGCGTACTGGCTGTAGTTGGCGGCCAGCTTGCTGCGGGCCACTTCCAGCGGCAGGTAGGCATAGTCACCGTGGCGCACGGCCTGGGCCAGGCCTCGGCGCAGGTTGCCGTCGGCCCAGCGGATGAAGTCGTCGCGCTCCACCAGCATGCCGGCGGCGGCCACTGCCCAGGCGGCCCAGTAGTCATGGTTGTTGAAGTAGACGGTGGTGGACTGGCGGCGCGGGTCGTACTCGCGGATCACCTGCTCGCCGAGCTGGGTGAACCAGCGTCGCTGCGCAGGCGTGAGGCGCAGCTTGCCATCGGCCGCCGCCTGGGTCAGCAGCACCGCGCCGGACATCGCCGCCAGCGCCCACTTGCGCGCGGCAATCCCGGTGTTGCTGGCGTCCGGGTCGAGCAGGGCGCCGGCCTTGGCCCAGTGCTCCAGCCACTGGTCCTGACAGGCCAGGGCCATGTTGGCGTCCTGGGGCTTCTTCGCGTTCTGGAAGCGCTTGCCGGCGTAGATCAGGCCACCGATGAACTGCTTGACCTGCCTGGCGATACGTTCGCTGTCGGCATCGGGCGTGGCGCGCAAGGTCGATTTGCTGGCGTCGCGTTGGTCGTATTTGCTTTGCAGTCGCAGGCTGCCGGTGTAGGGCGGCGGCGGTTCCTTGCTGCAGGCCAGGGTGCGATAGTCGGCGATCATGGCGGCCTGCGGCGTCGCGCGAGGTGGCCAGATCGACTGGGCGGCGTGGGCCTGGGGCAGTGCCAGGGCGAGCGCGAGCAGCGCAAGGATGCGTCTGGGGGCAGGCTTGCCCGCGAGCAGGCCAGAGGATGCGTTGCGTCCTTCGCGGGTGAACCCGCTCCCACGGAACATTACAGGCACAGGCGGGTCTCCACTTCGGTGGCGGCGCTGCCGGGCTTGGTCGGCTCGAGGAACACCGAGAGCAGGTTGGCGCCGGCGAACTCGGGGGCCTTGCTCAGCTCCAGGTAGTACTGACCGCCGCCGACCACGGCCTCGCGACGGAACCACACCTTGTCGCGGGCGCCGTTGTCGTAGTAGACGATGATGTAGAAGTCCTTGGCGTTCTTGTCGCTCAGGCGGATGTCGAGAAAACCCTTCGACCCGCTCAGCGACTGGCGCGCGCTGCCGGCATTGCTGAGCAGCTCGATGCGCTCGCCGACCTTCAGCGCCGGACGCCGCAGCCTGGAGGACAGTACCTCTGTGGACGCCTTGCAACCCCCTTGCACCGCCGGTACCAGCTGGCGGTACATCAGCGGCGAGTCCAGCCGGTAGTTGGCCGGCAGTTCCCAGACGATCAGCTTGGGCGGCGCCTCGGGCTTGTAGTCGGCTGACAGCAGGTACTCCAGCAGCGAGCCGTCCTCGCCAACCCCGGGCAGAGCGTAGTTGAGGATGTCCACGTCCAGGTACTGCTTCAGGTAGCCGTCGAAGTTGAACTGCTTGCTTTCGTCCTCGCGGGCCGCGGCGTTGCTGTCGCCAACCAGGATCACCTGCGGATCGGGCGCTTCGTCGAACAGCGCGTCGCTGCTGTCGGCCACCGGGATGGTCTGGTAGCCGCGCACGTACTGGAAACCATAGTTGTTGCCGCAGATGTAGCTCAGCGCCAGGTTCAGGGTGCCATCCTTGGGCACCATCACGCCGGGCTCGGTGCGGTACTGCTTCTTGGTCAGCTCGCCATAGAAGGGCTGGCGGCGGATCTCCTCGGCCAGCAGCTTGGCCGTCGCCTCGGCGCCGGCCGGGGTCCAGTGGTGGTCGCGGCGGAAGAAGTATTCGCCCTTGGGAGGCTGGCGCACCAGTTGCATCATCGGCGCCACCACCGCGCCGCCCTGGCGCAGCTGCCCCAGGTAGGCCTCGAGGTTGCGGCTGGCGCGCGCGTAGTCGAAACCGTGCAACTGGTCGGGGTAGAGCTTGTCGCGATGCATCAGGCCACGGGTCGGCTGGATCGCCATGGCCACCTGGATGCCCTGCCGGTGAAAGGCGTCCATCAGCCGGGCGAACTCCGGGCGCATGGGCGCGGGGATGCCGAAATCGTTGGTCAGGTCGACCATCGAACGGAACAGCCAGCGCTCCTTGCCGGGAACGATCTGGCGCATCAGCTTCATGCGCCCTTCGGCATAGTGCTGCGGTTCGGCCAGGGCCGGGCAGACCATGCACTGCAGGCTGTCGCAGCCGGGCTGGGTGCCGGCCTGCGCCGCCTGGCCGGGCAGGCTCAGCAGGGCCAGGGTGGCCGCCAGGCCGAAGGGGAGGAGGGTGTTCATCGGGCCGGTCATCCTTGCTGGTGGCGCTGCGTCACTCGGTGGGGTCGATGCTGTTGGCCAGGCTCAGGCTGCGGTTGCCTGGCAGCAGCACGTAGCTGTAGGAGCGGCCCTTCTTGAGGAACAGCTCGTCGAAGCTGGCCACTTCACGATCCCCGACATAGGCGGCGAAATCGATCTTGATTTCGTTGACCATGCGCGTGCCGGTCTGGCCGTTGGCCAGAGGCTTGACCACTTCGTGCTTGCCGTCGGCGGTGCGCAGCATCGCTTGGGCGGGGGTGAGGTTGTAGAAGGCCACCTGCGCCTTCTTGGGCTCGTTGACGTACTGGTCGGCGATCAGCTTCAGCTGTTGGCCGTCGTACACCACGGTGCTGGCGGCGTTGGCCACCAGGCTCGGCTCGATGGCCTTGGCGCCGATGCCGATCTTGTGCTTGCCGGCCGGTACGAAGCGATAGCCGCTGAGCTGGCCGGGAGCGACCTTCTGCGGGTTGACCTTGCCGCTGAGGGTCACGTCGATGTTGCTACCTGACAGGTTGAGCACGCGCACGAACGCGGAGTCCGCCGGCGCCACGGCGTCGTACAGGTCGGCGTTGCCCTCGGCGGCGAGCGCGGCATGGCTGGCGGCGGCCAGGGCGAGGGCGGTGAACAGGGACGAAAGCTTCATCGGGATCTCCTTGAAACGTCAGAAATGAGCAGGCTGGGTGCTGCGCGCCAGCGCGCCGGGACGGTGGGCAAGCAGGGTGCGCAGGGGGAACTCCCAGACCACCGTGGTGATCTGCGGGTTGTGCAGCTGGTCGCTGGCGAGGAACTGGCCCATCGCCTCGAACGGCCCGCGGGCCTCCACGGCGATGGACAGCAGGTCGCGGTTGAGCGCCTCCTTGAGAAAGCCGACGAAATTCCAGTCGTCGATCTTGCTGTAGCTGGTGCCGACCAGCAGCAGGCTCTGCGCCTGCTCGGCGAACAGGTCGTCGCTGCTCTGTTCGGCGCGCAGGGTCTCGTACAGTGCGATCGGGCTGGGGCCGAACTGCGGCGCGAGGCGCGTATGGTCGAACTGCAGGTAGTTCATCAGGTCGCCCTTGACCTCTTTGTCGCCGGTCTTGCGCGAGACGTACACCTGATCACCCAGCAGTCGCGGACGCTGGCGCGCCAGCTCGTAGGCCGACAGGCGCGCGCCGTCGGGGCTCCAGTGGGTGTCGGACTTGAGGAACAGCCGCGGCCCGGCCAGGTTGCGCAGGTAGGCTTCGCGCAGCGGCACCACGTCCAGCTGGCGTGCTTGCAGGTCGGCGACGAAGCGGTCGTAGAGGCTGATCACGCGCGGGTCGAAGGTATGCTCGGCATGCTCGGCATAGATATCCAGCTTCATCGGCAGCGGCAGTAGCACCAGCTGCTTGCCGTGCTCGGCCAACTGCCGCTCGACCTTGGCGATCTGCTCCAGTTGGCTCGCCAGGTTGGCCTCCAGGTCATTGGGCACGCGGTATTCCTGGTTGGTGTAGAGCCAGCCGTCCTTGCCCAGCACCACGCCCTTGGTGCCCTCGCCGAACAGCTGGAACTGGGCGTCAGCCCACAGCTCGACCGAAGGGTCGCGCAGGAAGAAGCGCTTGTCGTAAGCCTGCTCGAACTTGCGCAGCAACTTGCCGTCGACGAACAGGTTCCAGCTGTCGGTCTGGGTGCGGGCAAAGCTCAGCACCGGTGGCAGCGAATAGACGAACATCGCCGCCAGCACCAGGGCGAAGATCACACCGTTGGCCTTGCTGGCCGAATTCATCACTGGGTACATGGCATTTCCACGGAACGGTAAGTTGGAGGGGGCATCTCAAGCCTTGCCCTAGAACTGGAAATACAGGAACGGCGAGAACGAGTTGGCCGCCAGGCTGCTCAGCGCCAGCAGGAAGCCCCCCCACAGCAACACGCTGTGCAGCACGCCGACGTGGCGCATGAAGTAGCCTTCCTTGTTGCCGGCGTAGAAACGCACGTTGTTGATCCCGGCCAGGAGCAGCCAGGCGAACGCCACCAGGGCGAAGGCCATGGCCATCTTCGAGGCGCCGAGCACGTACAGCTCCAGCGAACCGAAACCGTTGAAACCCAGCAGCGCCTGGTAGATCTGCAGGCTGTGGCGCAGGTCCATGGTGAAGAACAGCGGCATGCTCAGCACGATCAGCAGGCCGGTGCGCAGGTTGCGGCCCAGGTGGTAGGGCGTGGTGACCTTGGTCGCGAGGTTGAACTTGCGCTCCAGCACCATGCCGATGCCGAAGAACAGCCCCCAGCAGATGAAGGCGAAGCTCGCCCCATGCCACAGGCCCGACAGCAGCATGGTCCACACCAGCGCCGGCAGCGCGCCGGCCACGCGCTTGCGCACCAACGGCATGTACACGTAGTCGCGCAGGAAGTGCGCCAGGGTCATGTGCCAGCGCGACCAGAACTCGGTGATGCTTTGCGACACATAAGGCTGGTTGAAGTTTTCCGGGAAGCGGAACCCCATCATCAGCGCCAGGCCCAGGGCCATGTGGCTGTAACCGGCGAAGTCGAAGTACAGCTGCAGTGTCGACACCACCAGGCCGAACCAGGCATCGCTGAACTGCAGGGTGCCCTCGCCGATGAACAGCACGTTGATCGGCGCCAGGCGGTCGGCGATCAGCACCTTCATGATGAAACCGAGCATGAAGCGGCACACGCCCAGCGAGAACAGCTCCAGCGAGTGGCTGCGCTGGCGCAGCTGTGGCGCCAGCTGGCTGTAGCGCAGGATCGGCCCCGCCACCAGGTGCGGGAACAGCGCGACGAAGGCGGCGAAGTCGATGAAGCTGCGGGTGGGCGTGGCGTCCTTGCGATAGATGTCGACGATGTAGCTCAGGGCGTGGAACACGTAGAACGAGATGCCCAGCGGCAGGAAGATGTTCTCCAGCGTCCAGGTATTGATGCCCAGCGGTGCCAGCAACAGGGCCAGGACCTCGGCGCCGAAGTTGGCGTACTTGAAGTAGCCCAGCGTGGCCAGGTTGCCGGCCACGCCGATCCACAGCAGGCGCAGGGCCCAGCGCTTGTCCCCGGCATCCAGGCGCGCCTTGATGCGCAGGCCGAACGCGTAGTTCCACCAGGTGATGGCGACGAACAGCAACAGGAAGTCCGGGCGCCACCAGGCGTAGAAGATGTAGCTGGCGGCGACGATCACCAGCGAGCGCCACTGTGGCCTGGCCAGGTAGTAGACGGCCAGGAACAGCGGCAGGTAGAGGAACAGGAACACGTTGGAGGCGAAGATCATGCGGGTCCGTCCTTAGTAGCTGATCACCACGCCGACACTCAGCTGGTAGTCGTCACCGGTGTCCAGCGCGCTGCCGGCGGCGAGGTAGCTGGCGCTGACCAGGGTGTTGATGTCCAGGTGCTTGCCGTCGAGGGCTACCGGGAACATCTTCCAGTAGTAGTTGAGGTCGATCATCTGGCCGACGTTGTCGCCCTTGCCGTTGCGGCCCGCGTTGATCTCGCTCTGGCGTCGCGAGCGAGCATCGGCGGCCATGCGGATCGGCAGCGCGCCGTCCTCGTCGCGCAGGTTGAGCTGGGTCACGCGCAGGTCCAGGGCGCTGCGCGCGGTGGGGCGGGTCTCCACGGCCAGGCCGTAGTAGCTCAGGTTGCGCAGGTCGAGGGCGACGAACGAGCTGGTCAGGCGCGTGCTGTAGGAGCCCTGGCGGGTGATGCGGTCGGACTGGATCGGGTTCAGGCGAAAGCCGTCGTTGTCGTCGTCTGGCTTGTCGGTCAGACCGCCGCGCAGGGCCAGGCGCGGGGTCCAGGGCAGGTTGTCGAAACGCTTGCCGACCTCGCCCAGTGCCGCCCAGCCCCGGCTGGCATGGCCAGTGCTGGTGACACCGTTGGCGGCGGTGTTGTCCATCTTGCCGTCCAGCGCCGCCAGCTCCAGGTGGTAGTCACTGTCGAGTGGCAGGTTGTCGCCCTTGAAGAACACGCCGTAGCGCAGGCCTTTGAAGTCGTAGCGGTCGTCGATGTCGTGGTCGCTGCGGTCGTTCTCGTGCATCAGGCGCACGCCGACCTGGTTGTTCGGGTTCCAGCGGTAGGCGTACTGGCCCATCAGATACAGCGTGCGCTCCTCGCTGGCGGCCAGTGAGTTGACGTCGGTGTTGTAGTTGTGGAACTTCTGCCCGACCGCGACGAAGGCGTCGGAGAAGGTGTCCTGGTAGTTGAAGCGCACCGACTCCAGGCTGTCGTCCCACCAGATGCCGTAGTCGTCGTAGAAGCGCTGGCGGCCGAACGACAGCGAGAAGCGCGGGTCGTCGCCGATCAGGTTGCGCTTGACGTACAGCTCGCGCAGCTCGGCGTACCAGCCTTCGGGCTGCTCGCGCTCATTGTTGTTGGTCGATTCGTTGGCCAGGTTGCTCGACTGGCTGGAGTCGTAGTTCAGCCAAAGGCGGCCATAGACCATCCACTTGGCCCAGCGCTTTTCCGGCGAATACCAGGCGAACGAAGGCTCGTAGCGCAGGCTGTAGAAGGCTTCGCGGTCTCGGCCGACCTGGGAGTCTTCCGGCCCGTAGCCGGTCTGCACGGTGAGCTTGTTGAAGAGCTCCGAGGTGATCACCGGCTCGCTGCCATCGAGGCTGGCCACGCGCACCGGGGCGCTGTTGTCCGCTTCCGGGCCGGTGACTTCCTCCGCCGCCAAGGCCGCTGACAGTGGTGCCAGGGCGAGCAGGGCGCCGAACAGGGATTGATGCGCTTTCACAGGGTGGCCTCCTTCAACAGATCGCCGCGCGCGGCCAGGGCGCGCTCGATGTCATCCTTGGGCAGGGTCTTGTCCAGCCGTTTGAGCAGGCCGCGGGCCCGGGTGTCGCCCAGGTCCAGGGCGATGCGCGCATAGGTGTAGGCCTTGACCGGGTCATGGCAGATGGCGCGGCCGCGCAGGTAAACCGTGGCCATGCGGTACCAGGCGGCGATCGAGCCCTGCTCGGCCTGCGCTTGCCATACGGCGAGGGCGCGCTCCTGGTCGGGTTGGTCGAGGCCACCCTTGCTGTACAGGTCACCGAGCAGCAGCTGGGCGTCCGGGTAGCGGGCGGCAATCAGCTCGTCGATCAGCGCCTGGGACTTTTCCGGATCCAGGGTCAGCCAGTTGTTGACCATGTAGAACGCGGCATCCAGGGCCTTGGCCCGAGTCGGATCCTTGGTTCGTACCTGCTCGATCAGTACCTGGGCCTGCTCGGCGTTGTGCTCGGTGGGGTTGGAGATCATGAAGTTGGCCTTGGACACCAGCGCCGGCAGGTAGCCGCGGGCGACGGCGTGGTCCAGCCAGCGCTGGTATTCGGCGATGCCGTCGGCGCGCAGCTTGGCGTTGGCCTGGTCGCGGGCCTGCTGTTCGGGCGTGGGCTCGACCTTGGGCCCCATGGCGATGCCCTGGCTCTGCTCGCGCTCGGCGTCCAGCTCGGCGCGGGTGATGCCATGGATGCTGTCGATCAGCGCGCCGATGCGCTGCACCACCTCCACCGGCAGGCTGGCCATCTCCGGCTCCAGGCTGCGGGCGAAGGCGAGGAACGCCGGGTCCTGGCGCTCGCCGAGGAAGCGGTAGTAGCGTTCGATGCCGCGCGGGT
Organism: Pseudomonas sp. microsymbiont 2; assembly: GCF_054788395.1. Lineage (NCBI taxonomy): Bacteria > Pseudomonadati > Pseudomonadota > Gammaproteobacteria > Pseudomonadales > Pseudomonadaceae > Pseudomonas > Pseudomonas sp. microsymbiont 2. The sequence continues at coordinate 3,781,249 of NZ_CM139112.1, read as the reverse complement.
CGATGCGCGCGGCCTGCCGGTACCAGTGCTCGGCCTCGTCACGCCGGCCCTGGCGCTCGGCCACCACGGCGCGATACAGCTCGGGGCGGCAGTTGAGCAGGCAGCTTTGTTCGTACAGGGCCAGCAGTTCGGCGGCGCGCTGACCGGGAAACAATTGCGGGTAGACCAGGAACACTTCCAGGCTGGTGCTGGTGCTGCGCGGATCGCGGTCGTTGGGGTAGCGGGTCAGTGCCTCGCGTACCCAGCCCTCCTGGCTGCGTTGCAGGCGCGGGGTGCGGTCGAGCAGGCGCGCCAGCGAAGCCAGCGCGGGGATCTGGCCCTTGCCGTCGGCGAAGGCGTCCCGGTACAGGCGGATGATCTCCTGGCGGCTGGCCCCTTCCTGGGTGGCCAGCACATCACCGAGCAGCTGCTTGGAGGCCAGGTCGCCGCGCGCGGCGAGCTCACGCAGGTCAGCGGTGACGTTGGCGCTCGGATCCTTGTACAGCGCATAGCGGATCTGCTCCAGGCTCTGCCCGGCGCAGGTTGCTCCCGCCCAGGCCAGGCCCAGGCCGGCCAGCACCAGCCGAGGGGCGTTCTTGGCGTTCATGGCCCGTCCTCAGTTGGCGTTGCCGAACGGCAGGCCCAGGTACAGGTCGACCGCCACCGCCTTCTGGTAGGCGGTCGCCGGCAGCGGGCTGTCGGGCTGGATGGTCAGGGCCAGGTTGCGGTTCGCCTCGTCGGAGCGGGCATCGACCACCTTGCCGCTGAAGTGCTCGTCGAGGCCGAACACCTGCATGTCCACCGCACGCACGCGGCTGACATCGGCGAGCTTGTCGAACGGCACGTTGGCGCGCACGAACAGGCCTTCGTTCTTCGGCAGCAAGTGCATCATCGGCGCGGCCTTGTAGCCGTAGCCATCCAGCGGCGGCGCGGGGTAGTACACCTGGCAGTCGCATGGGCTGTTGATCACCGTCTCGATGGTGGCGCGGCCGAGCAGCGCCTGCAGATCGCCCGGTGCCAGGTCGGCCAGGGCCTTCATGTCGGCCGGGCTGGTGAAACTGGTGGCCAGCTGGGTCGAGATGCTCGCCAGAGGCTGGCCGGCCTGGACCTCGGTGGCCCCCGCCGGCAGCAGGTATTTCACGTAGCCGTTGTCCGGCATGCTGATCACCTGGGCATTGGTCGCCACCGTGGCCTGCACGGCTGGGACGCGGAAGAACAGCAGGTAGCCCTTGTAGCCGACGAAGGCCAGCGCCGCCAGGCCGGCGGCGCTGTACAGCGCGGTGCCGGCCACGGCCCGCAGGCGCTCGCCCGGGCTGCGGGCGACGGCCTGCTTGTGCTTGCGCTCCTTGATGTAGTTCTCGCGCTGCATCACGTTGAACAGGCCATTGATGTCGGCGATCTCGCCCGACAGGTAGGCGCTGATCAGGTAGCGCAGGATGTCGCGCTTCTGCGTGTCGAGGTCGACGAACTGGGCGCCGACTTCCTTGCCGCGCTGGGAGACGATGCGCACCTTGCCGTCGATCGACAGGTCGACCTGGTTCAGGCGCAGCTGGATCGAGGCGTCATACAGCGCGCCGACGGTCAGCGGCGTCTCATGCAGCAGGCCGATGCCCCCCAGCGAGATATCCGCAAGGTCCGCCTCGAAGGGCTCGCGGCCGGCGCCGGCCATGCGCACCCGCGCATTCATCCGGGTGCGCACGTACTGCCGCTCGTCGATAGCTTCGTGGACGATGTTGGCCGCCGTCTTGCCCGGGGCGGCGGGGGTATTCGAAGTACTCATGTGCAGGCGCCTTTCCTTAACGTTGCGTGAGTTCCAGAAGAACGGTGATGACCCCGAAGAAAATGGCGATCGAGGAGCACAGCATCGCCTTCGAGGACCAGCGGTTGAGGCTGGCGTCGAAGTCGACGCTGCCGTTGGCCAGGGTGGTCTGCTGCCGTGTCCAGCGTTGCTGGTCCATGTGGAACAGGGCGTAGACCTTCATCAGCGAACCGACGATCTGGTTGTAATAGAGAACGAACGGGTACATCGGGCTGACCGGGTGCCCGGCGAAGACGAACAGCACCGTCACCAGGCTGCGTGAAATCAGCACCCAGAACAGGTACACCAGCAGGTACTGGATGCCGAACACCAGGCCGGCCACCACCGAGGCGCTCAGGCCCATCAGGCAGGTCCACATCGACACGCGCTGGTCGAGCAGCACGTAGAGGGTGAACAACCCCAGGCGGGCGCGGCCGAGCAGGGCGGTGGCGCGGAAGTTCTGCCGCAGCGAGTTGCCGTACCAGCGGAACATCAGCTGGCGGGTGGCGACCCAGAAACTGTCGCTGGGCGGGTGTTCCACGGTCAGGGTGTGGCTGTCGGGCACGTAGAAGGTGTCCCAGCCGGCGCGCATCAGGCTCAGCCAGCTCGACTTGTCGTCACCGGTGAGGAACTGGAAACGGCCCAGGCGCCAGTGCTGGAGGAAGTCGGCTTCGACGTCGCGGATGAAGTCCGGGTCGGTCATCACCCCGGCGCGGAAGAACGACAGCCGTCCGGTGAGGGTCAGCACCCGGTGCGACAGGGCCATCGAGCACATGTTGATGTGCCGCTGGACGAAGCGCATCGAGTGCCACTGACGCATCCAGCGGCTGCCTTCGACCTCGCAGAATTCATTGGTGGTCAGGCCGCCCACGTTCGGCAGCAGGGCGAACAGTTTGACCGCGCGCTCGACGCAACCCGGCAGCATCATGGTGTCGCCATCGACCACGCCGACCACCGCGTCGTCCAGTGGCATCTGCCGCGACAGGGCACGGAAGGCGTGGGCCAGGCCATCGCGCTTGCCGGTGCCGCGGGCGCGAACGATCACCAGGCCGATGTCGTCACGCTCCTGGACCTCGTTGCGCATGATGTCCTTGATGAACTGCTCGTCGCCTTTCTCGACGATCGAGGCGATCACCGTGCATGGCACCTTGAGCCGTTGCACCTCCTGGAATACCGACTGGTACACCTTGAAGGTGGTGTGGGTGGGGATGCGAAAGCTGGTCACCACCATGAACATGTGCGATGGCAGCGCCGCGTCGCCCAGCCGCTCGACCTGGCGGCGCAGGCGCGGGAAGCGCCAGTGCAGGAAGTACATGCCGCGCAGGTAATGGACGATGGCGTTGCCGTAGCGCCACATGCCCAGGGTGCCGATGATGAAGATGAACAGGTGGTGGTTCGGGTCCAGGTATTGCGGTGCGACCATCTGCGCGGCCAGCGCGATCAGCCCTGCGAGCATCGCCCAGGCGCAGAAGCTGGCGGCCGCGCGCAGGTAGCCCGGGGCCACGCAAGGGCGCTGTTGTCGTCGTTCCATGTCACTGTAGCTCCTGTGTTCGGGGGGGCCGCCGCTGCCACGTGGGTGGCGTGGATTACCAGCAGATACCCTGGCGATGGGTGTCGCTGGCGCCGGCCATGAACCCGACCAGATCGATCACCTGCTTGTCGGCGCCGACCTTCAGGGCCTGGACGAAGCGTTCGTCGTTGTTGCCCAGCACGATCACTTCGGCCTCGTCGATCACTTGTTGCAGATCACTGCGCAGCAGGGCGCTGACGTGCGGAATCTGCTGCTCGATGTAGTGGCGGTTGGCGCCGAACTGGCGGGCGTGGTCGACGTTGGCGTCGTAGATGCGCAGGTCGTAGCCCTTGCCGGTCAACTGCTCGGCCAGGGTCACCAGCGGGCTTTCGCGCAAATCGTCACTGCCGGCCTTGAACGCCAGGCCGAGCAGGGCAATCTTGCGCTTGCCGGACTGGGTGACCAGGTCGAGGGCGTTCTGCACCTGGTTGCGGTTGCTGGCCATGATCGACGCCAGCAGCGGATGCGCGACGTCCAGCTGGCCGGCGCGGTAGGTGAGGGCGCGCACGTCCTTGGGCAGGCAGGAGCCACCGAAGGCGAAGCCTGGGCGCAGGTAGTAGCGCGAGAGGTTGAGCTTGTGATCCTGGCAGACCACATCCATCACCTCGCGACCATCGACGCCCGAGGCCTTGGCGATGTTGCCGATCTCGTTGGCGAAGCTGACCTTGGTGGCATGCCAGACGTTGCAGGTGTACTTGATCAGCTCGGCCACTTCGACCGACTTGCGGATCACCGGTGCGTCGAGGTCCTGATACAGCGACTCGAGCAGGTCGCCCGACCGTTGGTCGAGTTCGCCGATCACGGTCATGGCCGGGAAGTCGTAATCCTGGATCGCCGTGCTTTCGCGCAGGAACTCAGGATTGACCGCCACGCCGAAGTCGACACCGGCCTTCTTGCCCGAGGCTTTTTCCAGAATGGGAATGACCACGTTGTTCAGCGTGCCGGGCAGTACCGTGCTGCGCACCACCACGGTGTGGCGGCTGGCCTTGTCATGCAGGGCCGCGCCGATCTCGCGGCACACCGCCTCCATGTAGACCAGGTCCAGGTCGCCGTTCTTCTTGCTCGGCGTGCCCACGCACAGCAGTGACAGGTCGCTGGCCAGAATCGCGGCCTGGACGTCGGTGGTGCCGCGCAGACGGCCCTGGCGCACGCCGTCGAGCAGCAGTTGCTCAAGGCCCGGCTCGACGATCGGCGAGCGGCCCTGGTTGATCATGTCGACCTTCGCCTGGTCGACGTCCACCCCCACCACCAGATGCCCACGCGCCGACAGGCACCCGGCGCACACCGCGCCCACATAGCCAAGTCCAAAGATACTGATGTTCATAGATCCCTCTCCCCAGGCTGAGCGCAAGGCCCGCCGAGATACACCGTTCAATAAGTTGTTTACGTGACAGACGCGCAGAATAAGGCCGCGCTTGGAAGGTGGCGCCGCTGGCTGTTTCTTGGTGGTCTTTTTACATCCTAAGGAGTTTTTTATTTGTTCGGCAACCCTTGTTGTTTGGTGTTTGTGAAAATATTTTAAATTCGATACTGCAAGTTAAAAAATCTTTGAAAATCAAATGGATAAAGTTTGTTGTAAGTTAGGCGTCAAAAAAATGATTTACCTTTACCTGTCGACAAAATGACGTCAAAACGGCGTTTTCGAGCGCGATTTTCCGTTTGCTGGCCTTTCGGCATCTCTTTTTTGCTATTTGCCTTGGTGTTAAGTTTTATTTGGCTGGGCGGCGGGCAGAGTTCAGCGGACGTTATTGATGGTCGTACTCTTGAGTGCTGTTTATGCGGGGTGCGATGTCCCTGTCGACTTCGCAATATTGACCATCGGTCCGGTGCGCTGGCGCGGCCATGGCGCAATGATGGCTTGCAAGGATTGGATCCAATTGGCATAGTGCCGTGCGAATGCGCACGCATTCACTCGGGTGCCGGACGCACCCGTTTCCACTCATGCAAAGGAGGCAAGGCAGATGCACGGATTCGGCCCGCGACTCAGAGAGGAGCGCGAGCGCCTGGGGCTCACCCAGCGCATTTTTGGTGACATCGGGGGGGTGGAACCCAACGCCCAGGGCAAATATGAAAGCGGCGAACGTACGCCGCGCATGGACTACCTCGCCGCCGTGGCGGCTCGAGGGGTCGATGCGCTGTATGTGTTGAGCGGGGTGCATACGCCCGCGCCGCTGGACAGCCTGAGTGCCGACGAGGACCGCCTGCTGGGCGCATTCCGGCGTCTGCCCACCGCCGACCAGGCCGCCGTCTGGCACCTGCTCAACCGCTTGGCGGGCGAGGTGGGAGACGCGCCAACCCTGCGCATGCGTCGCCCTGACCGGCAGGCATATTTCCATGACGCTTTGCGCTAGGTTGCTTGTGAAAAATTTTGTTAAGGTGGCGGGATCCAATCGCCCCACTGACGAGGTGTCTGCTTGATTAGGGTCCTGGTGGTCGATGATCACGATCTGGTGCGTACGGGTATCACGCGCATGCTGGCCGATATCGATGGCCTGCAAGTGGTGGGGGAGGCGGATTCGGGAGAATCCGCCCTCAAGCTTGCCCGTGAGCTCAAGCCCGACGTGGTCCTGATGGACGTGAAGATGCCAGGGATCGGTGGTCTGGAAGCGACACGCAAATTGCTGCGCAGCCACCCGGACACGAAAGTGGTCGCGGTGACTGTGTGCGAAGAGGATCCGTTCCCGACCCGGCTGCTGCAGGCCGGGGCCGCCGGCTACCTGACCAAGGGCGCCGGGCTCGACGAAATGGTCCAGGCGATTCGCCTGGCGTTTGCCGGGCAGCGCTACATCAGCCCACAGATCGCCCAGCAACTGGCGCTCAAGTCGTTCCAGCCGCAAGGCTCGCCGTTCGATGCGCTGTCGGAGCGGGAAATCCAGATCGCGCTGATGATCGTCGGCTGTCAGAAGGTGCAGATCATCTCCGACAAGTTGTGTCTGTCCCCCAAGACCGTCAATACTTACCGTTATCGAATCTTCGAAAAACTCTCGGTCACCAGCGACGTCGAACTGACCTTGCTGGCCGTCCGCCACGGTATGGTCGACGCAAGTCTGTAAACACACCTCATGTCACAAACCTTTGATGCAAGTGCGTTCCTGGCGACCTGCAGCGGTCGCCCGGGCGTATACCGGATGTTCGACGCCGAGGCTCGCCTGCTCTATGTGGGCAAGGCCAAGAACCTCAAGAAACGCCTGGCCAGCTATTTTCGCAAGACCGGCCTGGCGCCGAAGACGGCTGCCCTGGTAGGGCGCATCGCCCAGGTCGAAACCACCATCACCGCCAACGAGACCGAAGCGCTGCTGCTGGAGCAGACGCTGATCAAGGAGTGGCGGCCGCCCTACAACATCCTGCTGCGCGACGATAAGTCCTACCCTTACGTATTTTTGTCTGACGGGGATTTTCCGCGTCTGGGCATTCACCGTGGCGCCAAGAAAGCCAAGGGCCGCTACTTTGGCCCGTACCCCAGCGCCGGTGCCATTCGCGAGAGTCTGAGCCTGTTGCAGAAGGCGTTCTCGGTGCGCCAGTGCGAAGACAGTTACTACGCCAATCGCACCCGTCCTTGCCTGCAGTACCAGATCAAGCGCTGCAAGGGGCCCTGTGTCGGGCTGGTGGCAGCCGAGGAATACGCCGAGGACGTGCGCCACTCGGTGATGTTCCTCGAAGGCCGCAGCCAGCAGTTGGGCAATGAGCTCAACGTCGAGATGGAAAAGGCCGCCATGGCCCTGAACTTCGAGAAGGCCGCCGAGTTGCGTGACCAGATCGCCTTGCTGCGTCGGGTGCAGGACCAGCAATACATGGAGGGCGGCTCCGGCGACGTCGACGTGGTGGCGGCCTTCGTCAACCCCGGTGGCGCCTGTGTGCACCTGATCAGCGTGCGCGGCGGACGGGTCCTGGGCAGCAAGCATTTCTTCCCCCAGGTCGGGATCGAGGAGGAGGTGGCCGAGGTGATGGCCGCGTTCCTTTCCCAGTACTACCTGGGTAACGCCGAACGCGAGCTGCCGGGCGAGCTGATCGTCAACGTGGTGCACGAGGACTTCGACGCGATCACCCAGGCGGTGCAGGTCCTGCGCGGCCGTGAGCTGACCATCAGCCATCGGGTGCGCGGCACCCGGGCGCGCTGGCAGCAGCTGGCGGTGACCAACGCCGAGCAGGCCCTCAACGCCCGCCTGGCCAACCGCCAGCATATGGCCGCGCGTTTCGAGGCGCTGGCCCAGGTGCTGGGCCTGGACGAGGTGCCGCAGCGCCTGGAGTGCTACGACATCAGCCACTCCAGTGGCGAGGCCACCGTGGCCAGCTGCGTGGTGTTCGGCCCCGAGGGCCCGCTCAAGTCCGACTACCGCCGCTTCAATATCGAAGGCGTCACCGCCGGCGACGACTATGCCGCCATGCACCAGGCGCTGATGCGTCGCTATGGGCGGATCAAGGACGGCGAAGGCAAGCTGCCCGATGTGCTGCTGGTGGATGGCGGCAAGGGCCAGCTGAACATGGCCCGCGAGGTGATGCAGGAGCTCGGCCTGAGCGACCTGACCCTGCTCGGCGTGGCCAAGGGCGTGACCCGCAAGGCCGGCTTCGAGACCCTGTACCTGAACGATGTGGCCCACGAGTTCACCCTCAAGGGCGACTCGCCGGCGCTGCACCTGATCCAGCAGATCCGCGACGAAGCCCACCGCTTCGCCATCACCGGCCACCGCGCCCGACGCGGCAAGGCCCGCCGCACCTCGAGCCTGGAGGATGTGGCCGGTGTCGGACCCAAGCGCCGGCGCGACCTGCTGAAACATTTCGGCGGCCTGCAGGAGCTCAACCGCGCCAGTGTCGACGAGATCGCCAAAGCCCCCGGCATCAGTAAAAAGCTTGCCGAGTCGATTTATGCCAGCCTGCATAGCGAGTAGAATGCCGGGTTCAACTCGCAGCCAGTCGTACCGATGAATATTCCAAACCTGCTCACCGTTCTACGCGTCCTGCTCATCCCGATCTTCATCCTGCTGTTCTATGTGCCCTATCACTGGAGCTACATGGCCGCCAGCACGGTGTTCGCCATCGCCGCCGCCACCGACTGGCTGGACGGCTACCTGGCGCGTCGCTTGCAGCAGAGCACGCCGTTCGGCGCTTTCCTCGACCCGGTGGCCGACAAGCTGATGGTGGCCGTGGCCTTGGTGTTGCTGGTGCAGGTGCATGCCAACTTCTGGCTGACGCTGCCGGCGGCGGTGATCATCGGACGCGAGATCGTTGTCTCGGCCCTGCGTGAGTGGATGGCCGAGCTGGGGGCGAGGGCGCACGTGGCGGTATCGAACCTCGGCAAGTGGAAGACCGCCGCGCAGATGCTGGCGCTGGTGATCCTGCTGGCCAATCCGCCGCTACTGACCTTCTGGGTGGTGCTCGGCTATGGCTTGCTGCTGGTGGCGGCGGGCCTGACCCTGGTGTCGATGGTGCATTACCTGCTGGCCGCCTGGCCGCACCTGCGCGAAGGTTCGGAGCAGAAGTAAAAGTTTTTTTGAATCAAGGGGTTGACGCCGTTCTGTAACAGGTTAGAATGGCGCCCATCACGACGCGGGAATAGCTCAGTTGGTAGAGCACGACCTTGCCAAGGTCGGGGTCGCGAGTTCGAGTCTCGTTTCCCGCTCCAAATTCGATCCACAGTGCGTCGCTGGGATCACGAAGAAGAGGCCGAAAGGCCTCTTTTTTTATGCCTGGGATTTGAGCTTTTCGTCCTCGAGCGCCTGGGCGGGGCGACCTGTGTCCCAAACGCCCCCGCCTGTTTCACGCTATCAGCCAGCCAGGGTCGCCTTCGGCCAGGGTGCCGCCATGGCTGGTCGTATCTCCCTCTCTCGCCGCCGGTTGACCTTCGATGATCGTACAGTGCGCACCGGTCTCGATGACCGCGCCGCAACTGATCTGGTCACCCACGCGCGCGACTGCCTTGCCGTCGACGAAGGTGGCGCTGGCGCCGGTTTCCACCGTGCCTTCGCCGTGGAGCGGGCAGCTGTGGCGATGGCCGACCAGGACGATGGGTTTCATTTGCGCTTTCTCCTGACGGGCTTGGCAGGTGCCTCTTCGAAGGCTTCGGCTGGCGCAGGGGCGGCGCGGACGTTGAACAGGCGGCAGATGACGTACCAGCAAACGGCGAGGGTGAAGTTGTAGGGGAACAGCACGGCCCAGAACGGTAGTTGCCAGTTCTTTTTGCCTTGCATTTCGCCGGGTTCGCCAGTGCGCCAGGGGGCGTAATGGCGCCAGGCTTCTGCTGGGGCCAGGCAGATGGCGTGGAGTGGCCTGTGCCACCAGTTGGGTTCCTCTGGGGGAGGGAGTTTGTCTGGACCGTGGTCCATGAAGTGGCGCAGGTATTCCCAGACTTCGGCGACAGACTGGATATCCGACTCGGTTGGCTTGTTGCTGTCGATCCAGAGGCAGTCCATTTTATGCAGACTGCCGTCTTCCCTGCGGGGGGCGAAGGCGAGTGCGTAGCTGGTTGTGAAGGAGACACCGCCAAATTCGGTACGTGTGAAAATGCCGCCGCCGGTGTTGTTCCAGTCAAAGGAAATAAGCCTTCCAAAACGTTGGTGGTATATTTTTTTGGTGCTTCTGTTTAAGTAAATTTTGGTTATTTTTTTTATAAGTAAAATCCTGTAAGCGAGAAATGGGGTGAAGGTGAAAGGCACGAGTATCTCAAGTGCAAGCAGGTAGTAGGATATTTTAGGTGTGATATTTTCCTCTGTTGTGAATGATATCGGGTAAGCGAACATGGCGATGCATACCGTCATTGCGGTATACATTTTTCCCGTGAATACCGAGTCTGTTACCCATGGGTTGTGTAAGCTAATAAAATTTTTGGATATTTCATATGTTTGGTCGAAAATTCTTGGGGCTATATGGTTTGTATTTTTTTGGTTGAACATCCATTGTATTGACATATTGTTTTCTCAAGATGAACTGGGGAAGAGGTGGATTTATTTGTTCTGCTCGAGTCCCTGCTGTTGTGTTATTGAGGTCGCGGTGAGGTGAGGTGCCGCCTCCAGCTGTCAGTACCCCGGCGAAGTTCGGTTTCACGCGCACGGTTGTGGTCAACTCCACCGCTACCGTGCGATTTCCGGTGACGCGCAACTGTTTCATTTCCTCCATCTGCGCCATGCTGTTTTTCAGATAGCACTCCACTTCCTGGTTGAATGGATTCTCCCGCACGGCCTGTTTCTGGTCGCACCATCCCGTATTCACTCGACCAGCCAACCGGAATCACCTTCGACCAATACTCCTCCATGATCTGTCTGATCGCCTTGCCCGGCGACATGTCGGCCATCGATTCGAAAACTAGCGCTGCCGCTCACGATCAGTGCTCCGCAACTGATGCGGTCGCCAACTCTGGCAACCGCTCTACCGTTGAATTGATAGGTAGGGCTGCCACTCTCGACAGTTCCTTTGCCATGGACAGGGCAATCATGCTGGTGCCCCACTAGAACCACTGGCCTCATGGCGTTTCTCCGGCCGCGGGAGCCGTACGGGACTCCAGATCGATCGCCTCGGGCCATTTCACCTTGGGTGCCAGGCGACGGATGAAGCTGATTTCGGCGTCGTTGTTCCAATCGCGGGGAGGGTGAACGAATTTTGGGAGCGCTTCAGGCCCTTGCTGCATGAACAGTTGGGCAATTGCCCAATACTGCTTGCCCAGTTCAATGTCGTGGGTGAAGAAAAGACGATCGATGATTTCATCGGTACCTGGTTTGCGTACCGCTATCGTGACGTTTTCGATCAGGCCTCCGTTACCCATTGGGGCATAGACGCTGCAGGCTTCGGCGATCAGGTCGTCCCAGTCATAAGCAACCGGTTTGACGCCCCAGCGACTGCGGCTGAAGATTCGAATACGGTCATATCTATATTGGTAGAAGTAGACCTTGCGCCGTAGTCGGTTGAAACGAATGGGCTCGTCGCGTGGTAGTTTAAAATCTAAGCGCATGACTGGAATTATTAGCCAGAGTATTATGATTATCCCGGACAAACTTGCTGTCATGACTGTTGTGTCGTAGCGCTCCCCTAAGATGAGGGCGTCATATACGATGAATGCGAGTAGTAGAATGTTCATTGTGAATATTAGGAGTCCTCCTAACAGGCCGAACCCTCTGATCCTAAATGAAGATCTAGGAAACTCTAAAGTCTCTGTGCTGATGTGATTGGGTGAGGGGGTGTCGTGTAATGCATTCAGGGGCTGTGGCGCACTATTAGGGGAAGATAGATTGTATTTCCATCCTGGTGCGCGCTGTTCAATACTCATTCGTTTTCCAGTTCGAGATTGATGTTGGCGTAAAGGTCGAGGGCTTCAGCGTTGGGCCACAGAGTCACCGACAGGCTTGCGGCCAGTATGCTGTGCTTACCTATACTGGGGATGAGTTCGAGGCTTCCGGATAACTCTTGAATATCTATTGATCTTCCTAGGCCGTCATTGGAGGGGAAAAGGGTGGATTTATTTGTTCTGCCCTAGTTTCTGCTGTTGTGTTATTGAGGTGGCGGTGAGGTGAAACGCCGCCTCCAGCAGTCAGTACCCCGGCGAAGTTCGGTTTCACGCGCACGGTGGTGGTCAACTCCACCGCCACCGTGCGATTTCCGGTGACGCGCAACTGTTTCATTTCCTCTATCTGCGCCATGCCGTTTTTCAGATAGCACTCCACTTCCTGGCTGAATGGATTCTCCCGCACGGCCTGTTTCTGGTCGCACCATCCCGTATTCACTCGACCAGCCAACCGGAATCACCTTCGACCAATACTCCTCCATGATCTGTCTGATCGCCTTGCCCGGCGACATGTCGGCCATCGATTCGAAAACTAGCGCTGCCGCTCACGATCAGTGCTCCGCAACTGATGCGGTCGCCAACTCTGGCAACCGCCCTACCGTTGAATTGATAGGTAGGGCTGCCAGTCTCGACAGTTCCTTTGCCATGGACAGGGCAATCATGCTGGTGCCCCACTAGAACCACTGGCCTCATGGCGTTTCTCCGGCCGCGGGAGCCGTACGGGACTCCAGATCGATCGCCTCGGGCCATTTCACCTTGGGTGCCAGGCGACGGATGAAGCTGATTTCGGCGTCGTTGTTCCAATCGCGGGGAGGGTGAACGAATTTTGGGAGCGCTTCAGGCCCTTGCTGCATGAACAGTTGGGCAATTGCCCAATACTGCTTGCCCAGTTCAATGTCGTGGGTGAAGAAAAGACGATCGATGATTTCATCGGTACCTGGTTTGCGTACCGCTATCGTGACATTTTCGATCAGGCCTCCGTTACCCATTGGGGCATAGACGCTGGAGGCTTCTGCGATCAGGTTGTCCCAGTCATAGGCAACCGGTTTGACGCCCCAGCGGCTGCGGCTGAAGATTCGAATGCGGTCATATCTATATTGGTAGAAGTAGACCTTGCGCCGTAGTCGGTTGAAACGGATGGGCTCGTTGCGGGGTAATTCAAAGTCTAAGCGAATAGTTGGGATTATCAGCCAAAATATTATGATTGCACTAGCCAGGCTTATGGCGATTATTGTTGTGTCGTAAGGCTCGCTTGGGAACAATAAAAAATATATTAGTGACGCTAGGTGGAGTGCGTTTGTAATGCAGATCAAGCTCCCTCCATATATCCCGAGACCCCTGACTTTCATCGAGGATCTTGAGAACTCCAGAAAGTTTTTATCTGCATAAAATGATGGGCAAGGTCCATGAGATGGCTGTAGCGGCTGCGGTGAACTGTTCGGAGGGGGGAGGTCGTATTTCCACCCTGTGGCACGTCGGGAAAGTATTGTCGACTCGATATTCATTCGCTTTCCTGTTCGATGCTGATTCTGGCGTATGCTTCAGGGATCCCAACGTCTGGCCATAGAGTTACTGATAAGCTGGCCGCCAGAATGCTGTGCTTACCTATGCAAGGGATAAGCTCTACACTTCCAGTAAGCACTTGGAATTTTATGAGTTTTTCTGGCTTATTGTTGACTGTCTGATAGGTTGTTCTCTCGTTTAGTGAATCTTTTTTGTAATCAGGAAATCTTGGGGGTGTGGACGATTTTAGTGACGTCCACTCCGATCCGTCGGTATTCAAACGACCGCTAGCAACTATTTCTCCTTTTGTGTAATTGTAGGCACGGCCGTCGCCATTACGATGCACTGCCAGTACCCAATGGTATGCCAGGCTTTTTTCCTCGAATTGAGGAAAAGATATCCTGTATCGTAGATGTTGTCTGGTTTCGAGATTGGCTAGGCCACCAATTTTTGCGCTTGTTGCTGGGTCCGCTCTGGTTGTTTTGAAGTCGAGCGTGGCTGTTAGCTCTAAGGTGGCGGCATTGAGCTCGGCAAACGCAATGTCTGAATGTTTCGGAGTGTTCCAGTGTACTCGAGGGTTTTCATTGGCCCTTCCAAAATAGCATCGCTTCGCCCAGCGCTCCAAAGGGGTGGATTCACTATTTTTAGCTAGTTTTATAATACCGTACGCTGTCATGCTAAAAACAATGGCGACACCTAGCGGCCCAAGTAACGTAGGTGTCGATATCGCTAAGAAGGAGAAGTAGGTTCCAGCTGCAGAGGTAAATAGTGCAGTCGAGTATGCGCGATATGAATCCCTGTCCGAATTCCTAAAGGTGCGTTTTGCAGCCATACCCGCATTAGCTGTATCGAATATTCCGGCCACAGCCCCAACGACCGCACCGATCTTGATCAAAGCCCGACCTACACCTATCGAGTTCTGTACCCTCGCCGCACCTGCGCCCCCCATCGGCACATGAGCCGCGATCTGACTTGAACTGGCGCGAATGATCAGCCCCAGCGCCTCGATGCCCCCGCCCAACAGCGCCATCCGCGCCCCGTGCAAGGCCAGCAGGGCTTCCGTGGACTTCGCGCCAATCTCCGCTTCGGCGCGCTGCAGGTTTTTCTCCAGGCTGTCGTTCATCAGGTACAAGCCGCCCAGGGCCAGCAGCAGCTCCCAGCTGCCCGCCACGCCGCGCAGGCCGGTGAAGCTGGTCCGCACCAGCTGGGCGGCCTGGGCCGAGCTGACCCTGACGCCCTGCAGCAGCTTGCGGGCATTGGCATCCAGCGTGCCGACGGCGACCGAGATATCGACCAGTCCCGCCTGCGCGGCGTGGCCCAATCCATCGACACCCGCCCGTGCCTCGCTGAACAGCCGCTCCTGCAAGGCATCGGCCGTGCCTTCGACCCAGATGCTCACCGGAACCATCAGGTTGGCCACCTTGGGATCGAGCACCGCCAGGCTCAGCAACCCGTTCTGGATGATCGGCCGCACCTTGCCGATGCCGGCCTGTGTGCGGCTCTGCAGGTCTGCGATATCACGGTGCATCCGGTCGCGGGCCTGGGCGATGGCGGCATTGGCCTTGTGCTGCAGCTCACGCAGATGAGCACTCTGCAGGGCGTAGTACTCGCTGAGCTTCATGCGTACCTGCAGCTCGATCAGTTGCACGCCGTTGTAGAGCCATTGGCTGGAGCAGTTCAGGCGCATGACGGCGCGCGCCACGCTGGCGGGCAACAGTGGCCGCAGGCGCAGGCTGGCGGCGTTCAGCGCGCCTTGGGTGTCGGCGATCGCTTGCTTGAGGGTTTCGCGCAGGCGCAGCCCGGCATCGTCGCTGCCGATCACCTTGTTCAGGGCCGCATAGAGTTTCTCGCTGTCGTTCCAGTCGGTCGGGTCGGTTGCGGAAAAACTGGGCAGCCACGCCGCCAGCAGAGCGCGGTCGCGCAGCAATAGCGCGCGATAGGGAGGACTGTGCGGATCCTGTAGCCATTTCAGCCAGAGCGCCTCGCTGCTGCCGGGGGCGGGCACATGGGTGTCGGGATCCTTGGGTGGCGCTTCGCTCACGCCACCGGCCAGGCAGCGGGCCATGGTCTTGCTGTAGGCGATGCCCGACTCCCGGTCGTCGCCGTCGTAGTCGTGACGCTCGATGAAGATGAACCCTGGGGTGTCGCACAAGGCCGCATAGGCCTGGGCATTGAGGTCTATGTAGTGCTGGAACTCGGCTTCCTGACGCTCGTACTCGGCCTGGAACGCGGCGCGCATGGGTTCGTGATAGCGCTGTTCCAGGCGTTCGTCGCTGTTGCGTGTCCTGTGCTCCACCACCCGCTGGCGCTCGATGGCCGGGTCGACGAACACCGGTGGGCCATCGCCGGTGAGCGGCTCGAAGGAGGGGGTCTGCTGCTCGGCCCATTGCCGATGCGTGGCGCGAATGGCCAGGAGGATCTGCGAGGTCTGCAACTGGTAGGCGCGCATCGGGTCCTCGCGCCAGCGTTGCCGTGCGGCGATCCAGTTCAGGCGCTGATGGTTGTATTCCTGCACCAGGCCCAGGGTGTCGTCGAGCACCAGGGCGAGCACACCGTGCTCCAGGCGATGGCGGGCGATGGCGTTGGTGATGTAGCCACGCAGGGCGGTCTGGCGCAGGTAGCGGCTGTGGAAGCCATGGGCACTGTCGAAGGCGCCTGGCTGGAGCTGGGCGTATTCGAAGACCTGCTGGTCTACCTGCAGCGCGCCGAGGGTCATGGCCAGGCCGGTTTCGGCGGGGTTGGCGCGGGCCGCGGCGAGGTCCAGCCATTGAAAGCGCTCGGGCAGGGTTTCGGCCTGGCGGTAGGTCTCCAGCACGCTGAGTGGCCAGGCGTCACTGGAGAAGGCGATCCAGGCGGTGCTGTGCGCATCGGTATCGAGGGTCAGGAAGCTCGAAGGGATGTCATGGTTTTCGCCGAGGCATTTTTCCGCCAGTGGGGCCGGCGGCCCCGGTGGTGGCTCGAGAGGATTGAAGCGGCGTAGATGACCGTGCTCGGTGACTTCATAGGCGTGCCAGAGACGGTGATCGAGCAACACGTACAGGTAGCCCATGCGCAGGGTACGTAGCCCCATCAGGGTTTCCACCCGGTTGCCGCCGACCAGCGGGGCGACGTAGGCGGGGCGTGTGTCGGGTACCAGGGCCTTGCGCAGGGGCAGGATGGGCAGGCCTTTGCGCTCGCAGGCCTGGCACTGGCCGATCGGCAGGATGGATTCGGCCATGGCGTGGGCGATGTGCTGGCTGATGCTCATGGGTGGCCCTCGGGTCGAGAAAGGCTGGAAGTGATCTGATGCCAGTGACTGTCGGTGTAGCGGGCGAACAGTTGGGAGAGCGGTCGCTGCTCCTGAATCGCGGTGCCGATCATGTTTTTTACTGCGCCATGGGCATGCAATCGCGGGTGCAGGCACAGGTGATGGAGCACAAAACTGATCAAGTCGTCCTGTGCATGCAGGCCCAAGGTACGGGCAGCCCGCAGGTGTTCGGCTGCCTGTGCTGCGACGATGATGGAAGTCGGCAGCAGCTGTTGGGAGGGTGAAAGCCTACCGACTGCTCTCAGGGCAGCGAGCACACCTTCGATCAACACCACATCATCCTGCATGGCCCGGGCGAGTGGCGGTGTCGCGTCCGCAACGGCCCGTTCGCCGGTCAGACGAACATGGCCGCCGCCACTGGTTGCGAATATCCAGCATTGAATTGGCCACAGTGGCCACTGGTCTTCGCGCGACAGTGCGCTGACCAGCAGTTCCAGGCGGACTGGCTCGTAGACCGGACAGGATTGCTCTGTGAGTGAGGGTAACTGGCAGAGCGATGTCAGGTGCGGGCCAAGCACCGACGCGGGTACTTCGCTGAATAACCAACCGCACATCTGCCGTTTGCGTCGCTGAGCATCTGTCATGGCAGCTTGCACGGTCAGCTCCAGCAGCGTCCGACAGGGCGCTTCACCGGGGGAGGACAGACGCACCAGCAGTGGGTGGGCCTTGGGAGCCTGCGGGAGGTCGGCGCGGATCACTTGCGTCAACGCGTGTTCGCCCAATGTCTGGCGTAGGTGAGGCAGCAGAGATTGATCGCAGTTTTCCCGGATTGCCAAGGGGTCGAGCAATACATGGCAATAGCGTTCGGGACGCAATTGGTCCGTGAGGCGTTCGAGCAGGGTGTCCGTGTTCATCGGCACTGCTCCTCGCACGTATCGCCGTTGTCCGGGCTGAGTGTCAGCGTCATTGAATCGCCACTCCCGGTAGCACTGGCTTGCGTCGGCCCCATGAAGGTCAGTGCCAGGCCGTTCAACGTGATTCCCTGTTGATCCAGAATGATGCTTCCACCAGGGCTCTTGAGCTCGATGCGCTCGCTCACCTCCAGTCGAAAGTGGGTGGTCTGCTGGTCTACGCCCGCGCCAGCACTGATGCGCTGTTGTCCTTTGATCAGCAGTGCGCTATCGCCGCCTACCGTTGTGCTGTGGTTGGCTCGAGTGGACTCCGTTCGGTCATTGTCGACGTGCGCTATCAAATCGTGGCCGATCTCCAGGCGACAGGTTCGACCTATCTTGTGAGTGTGATCCCGTCCCGTTTCCTGGCGTAGATCATTGCCAACACTGAGTTGCTCATCATTGGCGACCTGTTCGATGCGGTTGTGCCCGATAAGGGTCGTCTCATCGTTGCCTACCACATTGTTCTGGTCCCGCTGGGCATGAATGAACACTTCCTCCTTGCCCAGCTCATCCTCGAACCTCAGCTCGTTGAAGCCATCGCCCTTGTGGGTCTGGCTCTTGATGGTCATGCGGGTCTTGTGCTCGGGCAGGTCGTACGGCGGCAGTTGGTTGCCGCAGTAGGTGCGCCCGGTGATCATCGGCTGGTCGGGGTCGGCGTTGACGTACTGGATGACCACGTCCTGGCCTATCCGTGGAATGGCCATCGCGCCCCAGCTGCCGCCGGCCCAGCCTTGGGAAACGCGCACCCAGCAGGAGCTGAACTCGTTGTCGCGGCTTTCCCGGTCCCAGGGGAAGCTGACCTTGACCCGGCCCCACTGGTCGCAATAGATCTCCTCGCCGGGCGGGCCGACCACGGTGGCCATGTGCGGGCCGTCGATGCGTGGCTTGGGCAGCGGCTCGGGGCGCCACTCGGCCATGCCGGGCACCAGCTGCGCGTGCTGCACGTAGTGGCTGCCACGGCTGGCGTCGGCGGCGTCTTCCTGCAGGCTGGTGAACTGGCTGCCCTCGTGGCGGATCGTGGCCACCCGCCAATGCACATTGAGGTCGGCCCGCGGGTGGCCGACCAGGGTGAAACTCAGGCCGGGCTGCAGACGCGGGTCGTCGCCCTCGACGTCGGCGATGCGCGCGTCATGGCGCAGGGTGGCGAGGCGGGTCGCGGTGAACGGCTTGCCGACCACGTCGCGCTTGTAGCGGCCGGGGTAGTCGAAGCGCTCGTACTCGTTGGCCCCGGGCGGCACCTCGTGGCTGACGGCGGTGTGCTCCTGGCGGTAGGCGGGGTTGGTGAAGGTGTAGTCGCGCTGCACCTGGCGGGTGCTGCGCACCTGCTCGCTGTAGCGCAGGCGGCGCAGGCACGGGCGCGGTTGGTCGCCGCCGCCGTTGGCGTGGTACAGCACGCTGTGCGGGGCGAGGGCCGGCTCGCCGATGAGGCGGGCGGGGTCTTGATCGTCGTCGCCCCGCGCGATCAGGCCGAACGCCAGCAGGCGGTCGGTGATCAGCAGCTTGTGGTGCTTTTCGCTGTGCTCGAAGCGGTAGACGAAGCCTTCCTCGGCGGCGAGGCGGGCGATGAAGGCGAGGTCGGTCTCGCCGGCCTGGACGCAGAACTCGCGGACCTGGTGGTCGAAGCTGGTGCCCAGTTCGAACTGCACGATGCCCTGGCGGGCGAGCATGAGTTCGAGGATCTGCGGCACGCTCTTGTGCTGGAAGATGCGCCAGTTCGAGCGCAGGGCGGCGCGGGCCAGCTGCGGTTCGACCAGGGCGTGGTAGCGGGTGCGGTGAAAGCCGCTGTCGCCCTGGCTGAAGCGGCTGACCAGGCCGTGGACATGGCGCAGCGGGTGCTGGCCGCGCCAGAGGGTGAAGAGCACGGGCTGGTCGAGCAGTTGGCCGAAATCGATGTCGTCCTGGTGGCTGACGAGTTCCAGGTGCAACTGGAAGGGCGTGCTCAGCGCTTCTTCGAGCTTGAACGACACCACTTCGAATGCGGCGCGGCCCACCAGGGGCTGGAAGGTGTAGCGCAGGTCGGATTGGCTAGGCATGAGGGATCCTTGTCAGCCGTCTGAGGGAGCGCGAAGTCCAGGCAGGACACGCCTGCCTGGTGCATTTCGGCTAGGTCAGACGATCGGCTTGCGCCAGTCGTCCGAACCCTCGGTGCCTGCGGTGGTGTGGGTCCAGGTGATCTTGCGGTACGACATCGACACTTCGATCAGTTGGGTGAAGTCGGCGTTCTGCTTGTTCTGGGCATGGGGCAGCACGGTGTTGATGTCGACGATGGTGGCGTCCTCCAGCTTGGTGGTGAAGAAGTGCTCCTGCTTGCCCTCCACCGAGGTGCGGTACCAGTTCACTTCCACGCTCGGCAGCATCTCGCCGCTGGCCAGGGCCTGGTACATCAGGGGCGTGGCCTTGTTCAGCGAACTGGTGAAAATGAACGGCTTGTGCACCCGTTGGCCGGCCGGCTGGCCGCTCTGCGGGTCGGTGGGCACGGTGACCTGGTGCTTGATTTCCTGCACCAGGATCTCGTCTTCATGTCCTTCGACGAACACGTTGCCGACGGAGTCGGAGGTGAAGGCACCTGCGGTGATGTTGCCCTGGGTCTGGCCTTCGATCTTGATGTAAGCGGGTGTTGGCATGGCAGTTTCTCCTGCGTCCATGTGGATTAAGCACGCCGACTGTGGGCTGGCGTGGCCATCGGAGACGATGGGCTTGCTAGCAAGGCGTGGGCCTCGCCAATTCGTCGAGTTCGGTGGTGGCTGCGCTGGGGCGGTCACTGCTGCAAGATGGCGTTGAGCGACTCCAGCACCTCGGTGGTGAGCAGGTGCAGGCGGTAGCTGTACACGCCATAGATGATGGCGATGATCACCGCGCTGAGCGCCAGCGGGCTCCACCACGGCAACTGGCGGCGTACCCGGTACTTGCGCTCCAGCACATTGCTGTAGGGGTCGCACAGCTCGGTGGGTACCGGGTCGCGCTGCTCGAGGACCACGCGCTGCAGCTGCTCGATCAGGGCCTGGTGGGCTTCGTCGCCCCTGGGCGCCAAGGCGTACTTGCCTTTCAGGCCGAGGCACAGGCACAGGTACATGAACTCCAGCACGTCCTTGTAGCGCTGCGGTTCCTGCATCATGCGCGTGAGCACGGTGAAGACCTTCTCGCCGCCCCAGGTCTCGTGGTGAAAGATGCTCAGCAGCGGTTCCTGGCTCCAGCAGGAGTTGCGGCCCCAGGGCCGGGACATGACGGCCTCGTCCAGATGCAGGCACAGGGCGTAGGAGTAGGCCAGCAGTTGCGCGGACTCGTAGTCGTGCTGGCGCATTTCTTCCTGGATGGCGCTGATCTGCTCGCGCACCTTGGCGTGCACCTTGTCGATGTTGGGCAACTCGTCGAGGGTGCGCAGGCGCATCACCAGGCCGAACAGCGGCATGGCGGCATCGACCATCGGGTTGGCGTAGTTGCCGCGCAGCCGGAAGTCGGGGTCGGCGGCATAGCCGCCGGTCGCTTGTTTGGTGCGCGAGGGGCCGGTAGTGGCGGCATCGTGGGGCGCGTTCGTGCTCGGCACGGCCAGCGTCGACAGGATGCTGACACGGTCTGCGCCGGGCGCCGTCTTTTGGTTGATGGTCACTGCTGCTCACTCCTGATCGCCCAGAACTGCAACTCGAGCCCTGGAAAATCGCCCGCGATATGGAAGCCGAACCCGTTGCTGTCGGCCATGGCCGCCCAGGCCGGGCTGCGGCGATCCAGTTCGAAATAGCTGAAGCCTGCGTGGAAGGGCAGTTCTCGCGGTGCCACCGGCTGGGGCAGCAGCGGAATGCCGGGCAGCTGCAGGGGGATGAGGTCATCCAGCGCCGCCAGCGAGGTGACCTTGGCTTTTTGCAGGAACTGTTGGCGCAGGGTCTCCGGCGGCAGGCTGGCGCGCACGGCGAGGATGAACTCCGCGGTGTCGATCAAGCGTCGATCCTCCAGGGTCACGGTCATCACGCCGTACGGCTGAGGCTCCAGCGGCAGGGAGATGGCGCGCGGTTGCAGCACCGTGCTCAAGGCGCGGCGCAGGGTGTCCTCCAACGGCTTGAAGGAGTTGCGCAAGGCCGTGTGGCGATACGCGGGATACTCTTGCGGCAGCCGGCTGGCATCGGTGAAGGTCACCAGCTCGCCGCAAGCCTGGCTCATGACCAGATAGAGCTGTTCAGGGTGAACCTGCGACTGGCGCGACAGGTGCTGGAAACAGGGCCACCAGCGGTTCATGGCCTGCAGCAGGTTGAAATCGCGGATGTCGGCGATACCGGACTGGCCCGCCGAGCCGATGCGTGCCGCCAGGTTGCGCGCGCGCTCGCGCAGGGCATTGCTGATCTCGTCGAGAAAGCGCTGGAGTGCCGGCACGGCACGCACGCTGACACTGGTGGGGTAGAACCCTTCGTCCAGTTGCAGGCTGCCGTCGGGGCGTCGTTCGAGGATCCGGGCCAGGGCGAGGCGGGTATAGGCACTGCTGTCCTGCGCTTCGCGCCGCAGTTGCAGGTTGGGCACCGCCAGGTCGATCTGCACCAGGTCGCCGTCGGCGGTATGGGTGTCCTTGATCTCCTGTGGCTGGGCCAGGTAGCGAAAGTTCGCGGGACTATCCGGCCAGCTCACCTCGCGTCCGCCGTCGGTGCGCAGCGGCAGGCATAGGTAGACCTCGCTGTTGCGCGACACATCGTCGTTGATTTCCAGCGGTGGAGGCGGCGCCAGGTCCGCCGGGATGTCGAAGACCGTGCCGTCGGGCATGATGCCGCGCGCGCGGGTGATGGCGACCTTGCCCAGACTCAGGTACTCGTCGTTCAACTGCAGTTCGCTGAAACCGAAGAATGCGGCGTTCAGGCTGCCCAGGCGCTGGTGCAAGGCGGCGTCGCTGGCCCGGGCCGCCTGCTGGAAGTGCTGAGGCTTGACGAACAGGCCCTCGGGCCAAAGAACGGGATTACGTGAGCTCATGGTTGCTCCGAAACTGAAGAGAGAAGGCGTGGGGGTGGCGGGCGCAGAGCATCAGTTCTCCTCCCTGAGCAGAACCTGGCGATCCTCGACCAGCACGGAAAGCACGAGCTGACGACCACGTGGCGCGATGCGCAGCACTTGCTGCCAGATGGCGTCGTCCTGGTTGCGGTAGTCGGCGATCACCGCGATGAAGCGGGTGTCCGCGTGGATGGGCTCGAACGGCACGAACTTGAACTGACCAGGGGACAACAGGTAGTCATCGTCGCGGATGTAGGTGCTGCGCAGTGCCTTCGCCGGGTCCTGGTCCAGCAACTGATAGGCGCTGTTGCGCAGCAGCGAGTCGTCGCGCAGCTGCAGGATCTTGATGGCGACGGGCGTGGCGATCTGCTCGGCGGCTACCGGCGCCGGGGGAGGCAGCTCCAGTACCACGCTCGGGTCTTCGTAGCTGCCAGGTGTGCCGTCGTCGTCCTCGTCGATCGCTATCGCCAAGGCCGGGAATTGTGACTGCAGGTACGTCAGCAGGTGCTCGACCTTTTCGGTCAGTGCCAGCGGGTCTTCGGCGCTGAGGCTCACCGCGTAGGGGCTCGGCGCCAGGGCATCTTGCTGCCCGGCTGGCACATCGAGGCTGTTGGGGTTGCCATTGAGGGTGATGCCGGCGTTGAGGCTGAAAGCCACCTCCGTTGGTTGGTCCTTGAGGGCCCCGACGGGCACGGAGGGGTCCATGACTACCTGGCCCACCTTGCCCAGCAGCGTGCACCCGGAGCCGCCCAGGAGTGCCGACAGCAAGGGTAGGGCCAGCAATGCGCGACGCTTCATGGCCGTTCCCCCTTGATAAGAAGCCGCAGGGCGTTGTCCTGGCCGGGGGCCGCAGCAAGGTGTGTGTCCAGCGCGGCCAGCGGGTCGTGGCCGATGACTGGGGGAAACGCTTCGCAGATATCGGTGATGGCTGGCGAACGGGGTTCGTCGAGGGTGGTGGTCGAGGTATTGGCCAGCAACGCATCGAGCGCCCGCTGCCCTGGCGTGAGCAGTGATTCCAGCGAGCGTTCATCTTGCTGGCCGGCCTGGTAGCTGACCTGCAGCTGGTAGGCCCCGACCCGCAGCCGATCGCCATCGCGCAGCCTTACCGGCGCATGCGCACCCAGGCTTTGCGTACTCTGGTTGAGATAGGTCCGATGGCTGCGATCGATGACGCAGAAGCTGCCTTCCTTCCAGCGAATTTCGCAGTGAATCGGCTCGATGCGCCGCTCACGGTCGACGATCAGCCAGTCAGCGCCTTGGCGACCGATGGTGCCGCCATTGCGCCCGAACCGATGTCGAGTGGCTACGCCCTGCGCCAGGTTTTCGAGGTTGACGATGGTCAAGGTCAGGCCCTTCATGCGCGCCCCCGGATACGTACGACCGGGCTTCCCGAGCCGTGCCGGTCGTCGACGAAGCTGGTCCAGCCCAGGTGGGCACCCTGGCTTCGGTGCAGGCGGAAGGGGGAAAGGGCGTTCTGCTTGAGGCGCAGTTCCAGGTCGTAGGCCATGCCATCGCGCAGCAGAAAATCGATCAGGGCACGCAGTCGGCCGAAGTTGGCGCCGCTGGGCAACAGGGCACGCAGCTGCGCCTGGTCCAGCTCTGCGATCAGGATGGTGAACTTGCTGCTGCGGGTTCGCGTGCGGTTGCCGACCACGAAGTTGTGACCGAGGCTGCCGTTGACCTTGCCAAGGCTCAGGGTCTGTTCGATGGCCGTGGGAACCGAGCGAGTCTCGAACTCACGGATCCGTACATGCCGCAGGTCGAAGCAGTGAGCGATGATGCCGGCTACCGTGCCCGGCGCGCGGCTGCGACTGGCGATCACACCGGCAAAGCTGAGCAGGCGGCTCCAGGGCAGTGCCGTGTTGCCTCGCAGTTGCTGGTTGTTCAGGCCGATCAGGGCGAATACGTACTGCGAGAACTGATCACCCGCGCCGGCCTGGAAGCGGATGTAGTAGCGGTACTTGCGCCAGATGCGGTGCAGCAGGCTGAGCAGGTAGTGATTGAAAAAGTCCAGGAATGCCGGGCGCACGCCCAGTCCCTGGACGTGTTCATAGGCCAACTGTTCCAGGTAGTAGGTCGGCAGCGGCGAGTCAGTGCCATGCAGGCCCAGGAACGTGCAGCGGACCTGGTAGCGGGCCTGCGCGCCGGTGTCGGCCGCAGCCGTCAGGCGCGCCGCGTTCAGCACGTCTGAAGCGGGGAAGTTCAACCGTGGGTCGTTGGCCAATCGCACCCGTTGGCGCGTGGCGGCATCCGGCCAGCGAGGCTCCAGGTCATCGCCGTGCAGGGCGTGCAACCGCTCCAGCAGTTGGAAGTAGTTGTGGCGGCGCGCCTCGGCAAGCAGCCTGTCGGCTAGATCAGCGGTTGTCTGCCGGTCAGCAATGGCCATGTGTAGTGCTCGTTGTTGGTGGTGTTGATCACTTCCAGGCGATGGAAGGAGTTGATGCTGGCGTACAGGGCGAAGAAGTGCGAAAGCACGCAGCTGAACAGGTACAGATCGCCTTCGCAGAGAAAGGCCTTCTGATCGAGTTTCAGGCGGGTGCGCAGGCCGCGAATGGGCAGGCCCTTGATCAGCCAGTCCAGGGGTTCGGTGTGTGCCTCGCCGATGCCGTCAAGGCGCTTGCCCGTGGCGCGTGCTTGCTGAATGTCGTGCAAGGCGGCGAAATCGTAGGCGCCGATCACCGCCTTGAGCGGTTGCGCCGACAACAGCGACAGGTAGTTGAGCGACAGGTTGGAAATCAGCGACCACTGCAACTGGCCGTCGAGCACCGGCCGATAGGCGCGGGTAGGGCGGCGGATGTTGCGGTAGCTGGCCAGCGGCGGCGTGGCTTCGGTGTTCACGCAGATGTCGCCGATCCCCAGGGCCAGTGGCAGGTCCCGATTGCTGCAGGTCAGATCGATGGACGCAGTTTCCAGTTCGCCGATGTAGGCGCTTTCATCGCCGCGGACGAAGCCGATGCGGTGAATGACGCCGTCACCGCGCAGCGACTCTTCGATCTTGCAGCGGTAGTACAGCGCGGTGCGACCCTGGACATGCTCGATCTCGTGGGCGAACGACTCGAAGGGGCGAAAGGTCCGCAGGGTTTCCCCGGTGCCACCTTGCGCGGTGGTGCGGGTGCTGATGACCCGATCGATGCTGAAGATCTCATAGGCATTTGGCGTTCGGCCGCTTGGGGTCAAGGCCACCGGGCCGGCATGACCGGACAGGTCGATGGGCTCGGCGCTGTGCCGGAACAGGTTGACCGCAGGCGTGCAGAACAGGCTGAAGTCGCTGGTGCCCACGCGCACGGTGTCGGGCAACTGCCGGTTGAAGTGGAACTCGATGCGCACATTCTCGGTGTCGTGCCCGGGCCAGAGCTTGTCCAGCCCGGTCAGGCGGAAAAAGTGGAAGCGTTGCGGGAATACGAAGTACTCCTGCAGGATCCGGTAGCCGTCGAAGACGTTTCTTGGATAGGGCAGCAGGGCTTCGTCAGGGCTGAAACCGGGAAACGTGACACTGCTGGCCGGTAATCGGCGTACCTCGCCGTCGATGGTCACGCTGATGTGTTGCAGATACTGCGAGAGCCACAGGTAAAGCGTTCGCGCGCAACGGTCTTCGCCACTCAGATGGAACGTCAGGCTGTCGCAATCCAGTGCATTCAATGGGCGCTGGACCAGCGGGCTGAGGTCGATGCACAGAATCGAGCTGTCGAGGGTCTGGGTGGCATTCACCTCGGCGATGGCGAACGGGTGCAGCTGCACGTCGGTACAGGTGCGGTACTCGCAGGCGATGCCGTCCACCGGCAGGGAAAACAGGCGTGAGCCCTTGGGCACGGTGTGCGACTGACTGAGCGACTGCTTCAATGGTGCGAACTGAATGATCGTGGCGCTTGGCAGTGGTCGCAGGTAATTGGGCCAGAGCATCTGCAGCATGGCGTGCGTCAGCTCCGGCAGGTCATCTTCGAGCTTGAGGCGTAGCTTGGCGGTCAGGAAGGCGAAACCCTCCAGCAGCCGCTCGACATCGGGGTCGCAACTGTCCTTGCCAAGGTAATGGGCAAGCTGCGGATTGTCCTGGGCAAAGTCCCTGCCCAGCTCGCGCAGGTAGCGAAGCTCTTCGCTGAAACGGTCCTTCAACGACATGGGTCATCTCACTTGGGTGTAGCGGTTGTGGCCGTTGACCAGCAACTCGATTTCAAGCTGTTCGGTGTGGTTGTCCACCTGCACCTGGCAGTCCAGGTGAAAGTGCAGTTCCAGCGGTGCATTGCTGTCTGGCACGGCCTTCAAGGCGTACACCCGGATCCGTGGTTCGAAGCGTTCGATGGTGTGCCGGATGTCGGCGCTCACTTGCTGGAGCAGGTCGCCGTTGCTCAGGTCATGCCCGTTGAAGTCGCGCAAGCCAAGGTCGGGGCTGCTCTGCGAGCAACCCTGACGGGTGTTGAGCAGGGTTTCGAGGTGACGCTTGATCACCTCGAAGCCCTGCCCGGCCATGACCTGCCGCGAGGGCGCGCGGCGTATCGGCGTCGCCGCGATCAGGCGTTCGAACAGACCGCTCATTGCGTGTCGAGCCGGCCGACCAGGGAAATTTCGAAGTTCGCGCCCATGTATTTGAAGTGTGGGCGTACCGCGAGCGAGACCTGGTACCAGCCTGGATCACCCGGCACATCCGCGACTTCGACCCGGGCGGCGCGCAGTGGCCGACGGCTGCGCACATCGGCCGAGGGGTTCTCCTGGTCGGCGACGTATTGCTTGATCCATTTGTTGAGCTCGGACTCCAGGTCGCGGCGTTCCTTCCAGCTGCCGATCTGCTCGCGTTGCAGCACCTTGATGTAGTGGGCCAGGCGATTGACGATGAACAGGTACGGCAGCTGGGTGCCGAGCTTGTAGTTGGTCTGCGCCTGCTGGCCCTCGGGGGTCTTGGGGAAGGTCTTGGGCCTTTGCACCGAGTTGGCGGAGAAGAACGCCGCGTTGTCGCTGTCCTTGCGCATGGTCAGGGCGATGAAGCCTTCCTCGGCCAGCTCGAACTCCTTGCGGTCGGAAATCAGCACCTCGGTCGGGATCTTGGCCTGCAACTGCCCAAGGGACTCGTACAGGTGCACGGGCAGGTCCTCGACGGCCCCGCCGGATTGTGGGCCGATGATGTTCGGGCACCAGCGATAGCGGGCGAAACTGTCGTTGATGCAGCTGGCCAACAGGAACGCCGAGTTGCCCCACAGGTAGTTCTGGTGCTGCCCGTCGATGTTCTCGTCGTAGTGGAAACTCTCGACGGGCTGCTCCTGATGGTGGTAGGCCGAGCGCAGCATGAAGCGTGGCCCGACCAGCGCGGTATGGCGAGCATCCTCGCTGTCACGGAAGGAGCGCCACTTGGCGTGGCGTGGGCCGGCGAAGATGTCCTTGATCTCCTTCAGGTTCGGCAGTTCTTCGAAGCTGCTCAGATTGAAGAATTCCGGAGCGGGGGCGGTAATGAACGGCGCATGGGACATCGCTCCCACCGAGGCCATGTAGCTGAGGAGTTTGATATCGGGCGAGGCGGGGCCGAAACTGTAGTTGCCGACCATGGCCGCCACCGGTTCACCGCCGAACTGGCCATAGCCTGCGGTGTAGACATGCTTGTAGAGTCCACTGCAGGTGATGTCGGCGGCATTCTCGAAGTCATCGAGCAGATCATCCTTGCTGGCATGTAGGACTTCGAGCTTTATGTTCTCGCGAAAGTCCGTGCGGTCCACCAGAAGCTTCAGACCACGCCAGGCCGATTCCAGCTGCTGGAAATCGGGGTGGTGAAGGATCTCATCCATTTGCTTGCCGAGCACGCGATCAACTTCGGCGATCATCTGGTCGACACGATGTTTGTTGATTAGTTGATCTGGGTCATTGCTTTTCAGGATCTCGGAAATGAAAGCCGCCACGCCCTGTTTGGCGACTTGATAGCCTTCCTGGGTGGGTACCAGCATGGTCTCGGCCATTATCTGATCGAGCAGAACGGTGTTGCTCGCTATTTCGGCTGAAACTTCGGCGGTGGGGGTCGTGCGGTTGCGGGTCGGCATGGGGACGCTCCGATGTCTTAGTCATGTTCAGGCGCGTCGAGCACCTGCTCCAGTTCTTGCGCGAGTTGCTTGCGCGCCTGCCCGTCACTGAGCAGCTGTTGCAACTGCTTGCGGAAGGCGGGGACATTGCCCAGCGGCCCTTTCAGGGCCACCAGTGCCTCGCGCAGTTCCAGCAGCTTGCGGAGCTCCGGGACTTGCCGCGCCACCTGGTCCGGTCCGAAGTCGTTGATCGTGCTGAACCGCAGGTTCAGCGCCAGCTCTGCGTCCGGGGCGTTACCGAGCCTGGAGGGAACGGCAAGAGCCAGGGAGACATCGGCATCCCTCAACACGTTGTTGAAGCTGTGCTTGTCGATGCGCATGACCTGGCGATCCTCCAGGGCGCGAGTGTCATCCAGACCGAAATCCCCCATCACCAGCATCTTGTGTGGCAGCTCGATTTCTGCCTGCTCGTCACCGGTTGCAGGCACATATTTGATGTTGATGCGCTCTTTGGGCGCAACGGAACTCGTACTTTTCGACACTGGTGCGTAACTCCCTTTCGCATTGATGGATGTGACTTTAATAGCAAGTGGATTTGCGGATTAATGTTGTAGGAAGTTTCCTAGCTTGCATGTGTGTTGTTTAATCGCTTAGTTGTTTGTTGGTCGGCGTCTATTTAAAAAATGCGCAGGGAAATGTTTGTCGGTCGAGCCTGAAAGTGTAAACAAATATTTATTTGTGCGAGGTAATTTGGCTGTACTAGTCTCTCGTTCGGTTTCTTGTTTTGTTTGTCCGCTTTCCGGCCTCGCTGCGTTGTTTTATTGAAGTGCACCGTACGGTCAGGGAAACTTCGAAAAAGGTGAAGTTACAGTGATTACCCGCTGTGCATATGGCGCTGGTTTGTCGTTGCTGTTGTATTCGGGCATGGCTTTGGCCAACCCACCACGGGATTGCCCACGGATCGTGTCCAACCTCGAGCGCCTGGCGTGTTTCGACGAAGCGGCAGGCACGCCAGCTCCCGTACGAAGGCAGCAATGGTCCGCTGCCGAGCAGGACGCACCCACTCTGCGCGGCGTCATGATCAACGAAGCCCGGCGCGCTCCCGATGACCTGGCCTTTCGTATCAGCGACCAGAGTGATGGTTCCGCTGGGCGCACGCGCCTGGTGATTTCCGCCCCGGCGATCGCCGCGGCGCAGCCAGGTTCGTACCTGGCCATCAGTTGTATCGAGAACATCTCCAGACTGCAGTTGATCACCGGTCGACCGGTCGAGGCGCGGCGGGTGACCGTCCAGCTGCGTACGGAGCGCCTGGCGACGCCGGCAGTACCGTGGCAGGTAATGGAAAACGGCCAGGTGCTCGATGCCGGTCGGGGCCTGCCGGCCATCGAGAAGATCAGGGCATTGATCGGCGCTCACCGTATCCATGTGGTCAGTGACGATTCCGAGCTCGATGGGCTGAGCTTCGATGCCGAGGGGCTGGATCCGCTGATCGCTCAGGCGCGCGAAGCATGTCGCTGGTAGCGCGCGTCTCGGCGGAGGAAATCGCTCACCTGCTCGCGCCCATTGCCCCGGAGGCTCCGGCGGGGTTGTTCGATGTCGAAGACGAAACCTACCAGGCGATCGACCAGGAAATGGTCAAGCTCGGTGGCCTGCAGGAGGCGTCGATCGATTGGCTCTACATCGAGGAGGCTTCTCGTCACTATCTGAGCCAGCAGTGCAAGCAGTTGCGGATCGTCGGGCACCTGAGCGTCGCCTGGCTACGCGGTGGTAGCTGGGAGTACTGGTGCTTCACCCTGCAACTGCTGGTCGGCATGGTCGAGCGTTATTGGGAAACCGCACACCCCAAGCCCGGTCCGAAGGGTTATCTGGGCAAGCGCAAGCTCATCGACCTGGTGCTCAAACGCCTCTGTGACGCGCTACCCAGGCTCGATCGCTTCAGTGTCAGTCCTGCCATCGTCGCGAATGCGCGGCAAGCGCTCGGGTGCCTGCAGCAACAGGCCGGCGCGGCAAAACTGGAGCCGGCGTCGATGGCGGAGCTGGAGCGCTTGCTGCGCAAGCATTCGGAAGACGCCATGGGTGGCGCGCCGGCGCCCGCGGCTGGAGCCGTGGCGCCCAAGGTGACCGCGGCGCCGTTGGCCGAGGTATTTCTCAGCAGGCCTGGTGTGTCCCTTGGCAACGAGCGAGAAACGCGCCGCGCGGTCCTGGGCATGGCCGAGCTCATCAACCAGCAAGACCTTTACGATCCCACCGGTTATCAGTTGCGGCGTTTCGGCCTGTGGGCACATATCCAGACGGCACCTGTTGCCAGGCAGGACCTGCGCACGGAACTGATGGCGGTTCCGGTCGATATCGCGGCAGGGTACGAAGAAGCGGTAGCCGGTACGGTCATCGACCCGGCCTTGTTGCTGCGGGTGGAGAAGAGCGTGACGGCGTCCCCTTACTGGATTCGTGGCAGCTTCCTCGCCGCGAGCATTGCCACGCGCCTGGCGATGGCGGAGGTCGCCGAGGCGATCCGTAGCGCGAGCGCCCGCTTCGTGTTGCGTCTGCCGGCATTGCAACAGCTGTGTTTCAGCGATGGCACGGCGTTCGTCGACGAGCAATGCCTGGCCTGGCTCAAAGGGGACGAGGCGCGACCCGTTCAGCAGGCGCAAGCCCAGGAGTTTCGCAACCTGGGCGAGGAGCTGGCCAATCAACTGGAGGCAGAGGGCATCGAGCCGGTGCTGCTGACCCTGCAGCGGTTGCAGGCGGACCACCGCTCCCCCCGCGAGCACTGTCACACCACACTGCTTGCCGCCGACCTGCTCGCCAGGCGGGGTGTGTCCTGGCTGGCGCAGGACCTGTGCGCCGGTGTCGCTCGGAGCATGCGGCAAACGACGGCGGATACCTGGGAGCCCGACACATTTCAACGGCTGCGGCAGTACGGGGCCACCTCGGCACTGGCGGACCAGAACAAGGACTAGGAGCCTTCATGAGCCAATTTCTGAAATTACTGAAGCGCTGGGGCCTACCCCTGGCCCGGGGCGCCGGCGCTGCCTTGCCCTTGTTGCTTGGCCTGGTGACGTTGCTGTTGTTGGTTGCCATCTGGTGGCTGGGACCGCACTGGCACTGGCGCGATCAGCAGCCCTTGGCGGGCGTGGCTCATCGAAGCGTCGCCACGCTGCTGCTGATTCTGCTGCCGCTGTCGTGCTGGTTGCTCGTACTGCGCAAGCGCTTTCACCGGCTGCAGGCCGAGCGTCGCCAGCAGGCCGCTGTCGAGGCGGACCCTTGCTTGTCGTTTGTCCTGGCCCAGGAGAAGGCACTCGACAGCGCGTTTGCCAGCTACCTGGACAATGCCGGAGGGCGCCGTGCGCGTTATCGCTTGCCCTGGTATCTGGTGCTGGGGGAGCAGGGCGCTGGCAAGAGCAGTTTCATCGACCATTCGAACCAGTGCTTTTCCCTGACCCGCATTGCCAGCAGCCAGGCCCGGTTGCGCCAGAGTGACCTGGGCGCCTACCCCATTGGCTGGTGGGTGGGCAACGATGCCGTCATCATCGATCCGCCTGGTGCGTTCACCCAGCAGGAGGCCACGGCGGAGGTACCTCACGATGATGCCCGCGTACCGGACGGCCTGCAGTCACGGTTATGGAACCATCTGCTTGACTGGCTGGAGCGCAATCGCAGTCGTCGGGCGCTGGATGGGGTGCTGCTGGTTGTCGATCTGCCCGCGCTGATCAACGCCACCCCTGAGCAGCGTATGGTACTTGCCCATGGCCTGCGGACCCGCGTGCACGAAGTAAGCAGCCAGCTGGGTTGTCGCTTGCCGCTGTACGTCGTGCTGAGCAAGTTCGACCTGCTGCAGGGATTCGATCAATGTTTTGCGCGCCTGAGCCATGAGCAGCGCGAACGGATGCTGGGGTTTACCTTCAAGCAGGAGGCCGTCGACACATTCGATGCCTGGCTGGACGAGTTCGCTGAGCACCATGATCGACTGACGCATGCCCTGTACGAGCAAACACTGGCGAGCCTGGGCTCTCCGAGCCAGGCGCGCCAGCGTGAGCGCCTGATCGCCTTGCATGGGCAACTGGTTGGGTTGCGCCCGGTACTGACGGGCTTTCTGCGTGAAACCCTGGCGAGCGATCGTTACACGACACCTGCTTTGGTACGCGGGGTGTACTGGTGCTCGGTTCTCCAGCAGGGGGAAATCGACAATGCCTTCGTTCGCGAGGCGGCACAGCCCTATGTCGAGGAATTCCCGGTGAGGGAGGGCAGGGCGCCAGGCAAGCATTCGGTCTACTTCGCCCAGCAGGTTTTCCAGCGGGTTCTCTATCGAGAAGCCGGACTGGCCGGTGACAACGCCAGGGTGGCGCGGCAGAAGCGCCAGATGGCATGGGCGGGCGCAGGGCTGGGTGTGCTGACGATCGCGGTCTGCGCCGCTACTTGGCAGCGCTACTTCGATATCAACCAAGCCAAGGCGGTGAATGTGTTGGCCAAGAGTCGGGAGTTCAGGCATCAGGAGGTGGACTCGAGGCTGGACCCTACCGCGCGCAACCTGTTGCAGCCGCTGGACCAGATTCGTGACGCCGTTTCCGTGTTTGGCGACTACCGTAACGTCTGGCCGTTGGTGGCGGATCTCGGCCTCTATCAGGGGCGGGTCATCGGGCCGATGGTCGATGAGGCGTATTTGCGCTTGCTGTCCCGGCGTTTCCTGCCGGCACTGGCCAGCGGCGTCGTCGACGCGATGCGCACCGCTCCGGTAGGCAGCGAGCAACAGATGGCCGCGCTCAGGGTGTATCGCATGATCGAGGACCGCAAGAGCCGCCGCCCGGCATGGGTCGAGGACTGGATGGCTCGGCAATGGCAAATGGCCTATCCCGGGCAGGGCCAACTGCAGCGCGACCTCATGCGGCACCTGGAGTATGCGCTGGCCTATGCCGATGCCGACCTTTCGCCGTACCGTCGGCAAGCCAGCGAGGTCCAGCAGGCGCTGCGGGCGATGCCGATGCCGCAGCGGGTTTATGCCAGCCTCAAGCAGCAGGCTCATGAGCAACTGCACGCCGGTCTGGACATCCGCAGCCAAGTGGGTCCTGCGTTCGACATGGTCTACCAGCCCGTCGCCGGAGCGACCCAGGACGACGACGCGACTTGGCTGGCGCCCTTGCTCACGGCCAGGGGCTTCAAGGAGTTTTTCGAGCCCCGCAGCCAGCACCTCGCCGAAATGGCGATGATCGACCAGTGGGCGTTGGGCGAGCGTGCCCAGCTGGATTACTCGGACGCCGACCGCCAAGTGCTGACGGAGCGAGTCCGTACACTGTACGGCGCAGACTATATCGCCAGTTGGCGGCGTGCCCTGAATGCATTCACGGTCGCCGATTTCCAGGACCTGAACCATGCAGTCTCGATCCTGGAGCAACTGACCGGACCTGCTGCGCCCCTGCACAGGCTGCTGGAGACCGTTCGGGAAAACACCGCGATCCATCCCGCGCCGAGCGCCGATCTGGCGCTCGACGTCAGCGCCCAGGCGCAGTCGGCTGTTGGCACGCCGGAGCAGCAGCAGGCGGCAGGCATCCACCGGGCCTTTGCCGGGTTGAATGGAATGCTCGATGCCAAGGGCGACAAGCCGAGCTACTACGATGAAACGCTGGGCGCCATCAGCGCCGTTCACGATTACGCCAAGGGCGTACAGGACAGCCCTGAGCGCGGCAAAGCCGCATTGCACACGGTGCTGCAGCGTTTCGCGATGACTGGCGCCGATCCGATAGGTACCTTGCAGCGTGTCGCCGGCGGGCTGCCCGAACCCGTTCGACAGCAGGTCAGGAAGGTCGCCGACCAGACCGCGCAGGTGCTCAATGTCGAGGCCTTGCGCGAGCTGGAACGGCGTTGGGACACAGAGGTCTACAGCTTCTTCCAGCAGCGCCTGGCCGGGCGCTATCCCTTCGTCGCGCGGGGGGCGGATGCGTCTTTGGATGATTTCGAGGCGTTCTTCGGACCCAAGGGACGGCTGCAGCAGTTCCAGGACCAGTACCTGAAAATCTTCCTCAAGGACAACCTGGATGCTTTGCGCTCCGAGCAACACGGTGGCTCGCTGATTCGGCCCGAGGTGATCGAGCAATTGGCAGCGGCAGAACGTATCCGCGAGACCTTCTTCGACCAACGCGGCAACCTGAGCGTGCAATTGAGCATCGAGCCGCTTGGCCTGAGCGCGAATCAGCGCACCAGCCTGCTGGACCTGGATGGCCAGTTGATTTCATATACCCATGGCCCACGTCAGATCATCGGCATTGTCTGGCCCAATACCCTGGGGCAGCAGGTACGCAGCAACCTGACCTTGCTCAAGCTCAATGGCAACAGCAGTAGCCTGGAGTACCGCGGGCCCTGGTCGATGTTCCGTCTGCTCAGCCGCGGTGCGCTCAATGGCCGGACGGCGACCAGCGTCGACCTGAGCTTCAGGACCGGGGAAGGGGTGATGCGTTACCGGTTGAACTCGGAAAAGGCCTTCAATCCCATCACCCAGCAGCCCTTCAAGGGCTTCAGCCTGCCGCGTGGGTTGTTGCGCCCGCTCGTTGCGAGCGGCGAGCAGGCCATCTAGATAAAAGAAAGGGGCCGCATGGCGGCCCCTCTATCATTCGTTTCAGTCCGCCGGTTTTGGCGCGAAGCGCAGAATCACGCAAGCGATCACCGCCGACAACAGCGAGCCCAGCAAGATGCCGATCTTCGCCGCTTCGATCTTCTCGGGCTGGTCCGGGAAGGCCAGCCCGCCGATGAACAGGCTCATGGTGAAGCCGATGCCGCACAGCATCGCCACGCCATAGATCTGCAGCCAGCTGGCACCTTGCGGCTTGCTGGCCAGGCCGGTCTTGACCGCCAGCAGCACGCCGCCGAACACGCCGATCTGCTTGCCCAGCAACAGGCCCAGGCCGATGGCCAGCGGCAGAGGCGCGAAGACATCGCTCCAGCCCAGGTTGCCGAACGACACACCGGCGTTGGCGAAGCCGAAGGCCGGGACGATGAGGAAACCGACCCAAGGCGCCAGGCCGTGCTCCAGGCGTAGCAGCGGGCTGGCTTCGCGCTCCTGGCTGTTGCCGGTGCTGTAGGGGATCAGCAGCGCGGCGACCACGCCTGCAATGGTCGCGTGCACCCCGGACAGCAGGGTGAAGTACCACAAGGCCGCGGCACCGAGCAGGTAGGGCCACAGCGCGACCACGCGCAGGCGGTTGAAGGCGAACATGAGTGCGGCGATGCCGGCGGCGCCGGCCAGGGCGAGCAGGTTGATCGACGAGGTGTAGAACACCGCGATGATCGCCACCGCGCCCATGTCGTCGATGATCGCCACCGACACCAGCATCACTTTCAGCGACAGCGGCGCATGCCGCCCCAGCAGCGCCAGGGCGCCGACGGCGAAGGCGATGTCGGTGGCGGCCGGGATCGCCCAGCCAGCGGCCAGCCCGGGCTCGCCGCGGGACACTGCCAGGTAGATCAGCGCCGGAACGGCCATGCCCATCAGCGCCGGCAGGGCCGGCAGGCGCCGTTGCTCCCAGCTGGCCAGGCGACCGTCGACCAGCTCGCGCTTGATCTCAAGGCCCACCAGCAGGAAGAAGATCGCCATCAGGCCGTCGTTGATCCACATGTGCACGGTCATCGGGCCGAGCTTGTCGGTCAGCGTCGGGCCGACGGGCAGGTGCAGCAGGTGCTGGTAGGCGCTGGCCGCGGGGCTGTTGGCGATGACGATGGCCAGGGCGGCGGTGAGCATCAGCAGCACGCCACCAGCCGCTTCGGTGGCCAGTAGCTGGCGCAGCATCGAGGGCTGCTTGTGGGTAAGGGGTGCATTCATGGAGCGGTCCTCGTTCATGACGTCGCCCTCGTGGTGGCAGTGACGCGGCGTACGGCGGGCACGGCGAGACGGTGGCGGCGAAGACGACGGGCCACTGCGACGAAAGGCGAGAAGAAGGATAGGTAAAGCGGCGCGGCAAGCCAAACCGTGAGCACACGGGATGGAAAGCGCCAGGAAGAATGGAGGCATGCGTGCAACATGGACGGATCTCACGGAAAACAAATGAATGTTCTCCGTATTCGGGAAGGCTCCCGGGCGCACGCAGCACACGCCAGTCGCGCATTCTAGCGGCCTGATCGCAGGTCGGCTTCCTATATTTGCTTCGAAATGTTGCGGGGCTGTGGTCGGCGCCGTAACATCCGCCAACAGGAGATGGCATTCCTCCTCGAATCGCCTCAGTGCTGATGATGCCTACGCAACCCCCGTTGGAGGGTGCGTAGGCGTGTGCCTGCCTCTCCATGGGGGTCTTTCGGACCTTCAATGGAGCTTGTCGATGTACCTGTCCTTTATTTGCGTCGTTGTCGGTGGCAGTGCGGGTTGCGTGCTGCGCTGGCTAGTGGGCCTGCGCCTGAATTCGCTGTTCCCCGGCATGCCGCTCGGCACCTTGCTGGTGAATCTGCTGGGGGGCTTCGTCATCGGCGGCTCGATGGCGTTTTTCCTGCGTTTCCCCAACCTCGACCCCACCTGGCGCCTGCTGATCACCACAGGTTTCTGCGGTGGGCTGACGACGTTCTCGACATTTTCGGCCGAGGTCCTGTCGATGCTCATGCACGGCCGCGCCGGCTGGGCGATGGCCACGGTGCTCGCCCATGTGCTCGGCTCACTGCTGATGACCTTCGCGGGTTTCGCCCTGGTGCGCGGGCTCGCTTGACGTTGGCGCATGCGCATTGCGTTCCTGCCTGGCCAGACCATCGAGCGCGGTGAGGCTGCCATTGAACAGATCGAAGTCCGCAGGCTGTGGGCTCCCGCGGAACTGGCTGGCCCGTTGCCAGAAGGTGAATTGCGACCAGCCGGGCGGCAGACGGGGCGTCTGCGCGCCTGTCCAGTCGGCGATCCACAATGGGTAGCGGGTGAAACGCGGGTCATTCAGATAGCGGTTGCCCATGTTCCAATTGGTGTAGAGCAACGGCGTGCATCGCATCTGTTCTTCGACCCGGACCAGGGCCCTGGAAAGTATCTGCTGCACCTGTACCGGATCGGGAGATGGCGCGCGTGAAGGCAGACTCTGTTCTTCGAAGTCCAGGGTCAGGCAAAGGTCGCGGGGCCGTGCTTCGCCGATCGCCCGCACTGCGGCATCGACCTGTGCCACTGGGTCCTGGTCGATGCGCAGGAACAGGTACGCGCCGCGGTACAGGCCATGCTGGCCCATGAGCCGCCAATTGATGGCGAACTCAGGGTCTTGGCGGATGCCGAACGCCACGCGGGCAAATGCGAAGTCGATATTCGGAGCGATCTCAAGTACGGCCTCGGCGCCACTCCTGCCTGCACCGGACCATTGCGATACATCCAGGCCGCGGGGCAGGTCACGTAGCGGGGATGCGAGTGTTGCGCCCACGGGTGCTGGCGACGTGTCGACGGCAGGTGGCGTCGTGCTGCCCGATGTTGCCGCCTGGCGTAGGCGGTCGTTGGCGTAGATGCCCAGCGCCGCGGCGAGGCAGGCGATCAACAGGCCGCTGGTGGCGAGTATCAGGGTACGTTCGCGTGCCCAGTGTGGCTGCCGCGAGTCGATGGCTGGTGTGCCGCCGGGCGCTACGGGCTTCGCACGGTCTGCGGGGCGTCGTGATTCGGGAGGAGCGGGGCGGTTGGCAGGCCTGGGCAACGCCAGCCTGGCCAACAGCGCTGCGCGGGCCGCAGGGCGGATCATCAGCAGGCCTTGGGTGACGCCCTGCATGAGTTCATAAGCTTCCGCAGGCAGGGCAACGCTGCGGTACAGCACCTGGCCTTCGCGATTGTGGATCGTGGCAGGGTCATCGGTGTAGTCGCCGCTGTCGTTGATGACGATGCGAGGTTTGTCGGCCACCATCTCGACCTTGGGCGTGCCGAACGCGGCGCCGATGCAATGCAGTTCGGGGTCGGGGCGGGTAGCGGGCCGGGGTCGATGAACCTGGGCCAGGCCTGACGTGATGAGGTGCTCCAGGAACATGGCGATTTCCAGCGTACGCGCCAGGGCCTTGGTCGCCTCGGCAAATACCTTGTCAGGGACGTAGAGGAACGCGCAGCCATGGGATGGCTGCAGAATGAGCGCGCGTTGTGAAGCCTCGTCGAACCAGCTGTCGCGCCAGAGATCGCGCAGGGGCGTCGGACCGTCGCCGGTCAGCATGAGCAACGTTGCGAGCCAGGCCCGTTCCTGATGGCTCAGGGGCCCGGGAAATTCTTGGTTACGGTCGGGTTTCATGGTGCGGGCCTATCCCATAGGGCGGACGGAACCGATGGCGGGTGGGCGCCCACCCGCCATCGGTGGAGGGTTACAGCGCCTTGAGCAGGTTGGCGACGGTCGTGTTGAATTTCGCCGCTGCCGCGATGGTCCCTTGCGAATCCAGGTAGTGCGCCTGGGCATAGGTATTCGCGGCCTGGGCGGCCTGCTCCGCGGTCTTGTCGGTGGGGGTTGCAGCAGCGTGGCTCAACGCCGCATTGGCCACTGCCAGACCGTTGAACCAGACCACGGGCGCAGCGTCAGGGTTCTGTTCCAGCGCAGTACAGGCCGCCCAGTAGACCTTCAGCACTTTCTTGGCCTGTACGGCGGCGGCGATCAACGGCTTGACAGTTGGATCCTTGGCGAGCACATCGGCCAGCAGCGTATCCGCACCGACGTAGACCACATGGCTGGCGCCTTGAGTTGCCAGTTTCTGGAGGGCAGGCTTGAGGGTACCGAGGTCGTGCAGGAGCAGGTTCGGTGCTCGCTCGCCGGGCTTGTACACCGTGCCGCTGCCAAGGCCCAGGGTGGCGAAGTCGTCGAACTGCTTGGACGGCTGCACAAGCACCGCTCGGTCGACGGCCTTGTTGGCCAGCAGTACGCCGGCCGCGCCGACTGTCAGTGCCGAGCCGACTGGCTGGGTGATGTGCAATTCGACACCCGCGGGCAGGACGAAGGTATCCGCCCCTCCCAGATAGGTGCCATGGCCAACGAGGATGAGATCATCTTTGCTGGTGGTGATCATGTCGTAACTCCCTGTTTGATGGATGAGTCCGGCGCCGCCCATAAGGGCCAGTGCGGGTGCTAGGCGCCGGGGTGCCGCCACGGCCGCGGGCATCAGTTGCCGCTGCCGTCCCCGCCACTGTCGCTGTTGCCCGAAGCCGTGCCGGTACCGCCACTGGCACCGCCCGAGCCACCTGATCCGGAGTCATCTGCGGAAATGCTGATGTACTTGTTGGGGTAGTACTTGGCCATCCACGCCTGTGCCAGCTGCGAGGCCGTGATGCGCTTGAGGTAGTAGGTGATGGGGGCGCCGATGTTGCCGGCCAGGCACTTCTGGATGTAGTCGTCGAGGGCGTCCATCATCGAGTTGGTGTCGATGATCTTGTTGGCCCCGTCGTCGATGTCCGATAGCGCCGACAGAGCGCTTTCCATCTGGTTCGACTTCATGGCCATGAACTCCTGGCCAGTACGTGCCCGGTCGGCGGCCGACGACACCGACTCCTGGTCGGTCTGGGTGACGCCCTGCAGCTTGAGCAATGCGGTCATCGACGAAGCACCGTCGAAGTCGGTGAACTGCTTGACGCCCATCTTCACTTGGTTGGATTTGATCGATGGAATCGAACCCACCGTGGTCAAGGTGCAATGAGAGGTGACGTTCTGTGACGACAGCAATGCCTTGGCGTCATTGCTGAACGAGCTGTTGACGCCGAACCCGCCGGAGACGCTTTCGAACCACCCGGCCACCTTGAACTGAGTCTGCAGCGAGGAGGCGACGCTCTCCATGGTTTCGCTGCTGCGGGTGTCGGTGGTGTTGAGGATATGCACCATGCCGATGAAGCACGATCCCATGGTCGCACCCGATAACAGCGTGAGGGCCTTTTCGTCCTTGGTGTTGGCCTGCTGTGCGACCTTCTGCATCGAAGCAATGGAGTCGGTCTTGATCATGCTGTCAGGGAAGTAGGCGTTGAACGCGCGGATGCCCTTGTCGACGTCGAGGATGAACGGCGCCAGCAGCACGGCATCCTTGTGGGTACAGGTGACGCTGATCACCAGCGTGCCAGAGATACTGTGGTTCTGGACCTGGCTGTTGACCTGGCTGGCCGATGAGCCAGCGGCCTGGGAGGCGAACTCGTCGCCGAAGATACCGACCTGACCACTGATGAACGAGGCGATCTTCGATGCATGGGTGCCGGATTGCTGGCTGTTCTGGTCCAGGCTGAAGTACTGCACGTTCATCCGCAAGCCATCCGCCGACAGCGGCATCTGCTTGATCTGCGTACGGTTGTAGTCGACCGGACTTTCCACCGAGTCACTGATACCGGCGATCTTCGCTTTCAGCGGTTGCGCGGCCTTGATCGAGGCGACCTTGGCCTTGGCGAACGCCTCGGCGGCAGTGGCGACATCCTTGCCAACGGCTGTCGACTCGGAGTCGACTTCGCTGGTGTCGATACCCATACCGGCAAGTTCCTGAGAGGTCATGTCCAGCGAGCGCTTGGCGGCGATCAATGAGTTGAGGGTGTCTTCGGCCGCATCGGCCGGGGCTTGGGCGGCGGCGATCTGTTCTAGGACGTCGAGCCGTTCCAGGCTGACCAGATTTCCCAGCGCCAGGGCTGGATCGTAGGGGATGGTGGAAGGCATGGGGTTGTGCTCCTGCGTGAGAGGTTGAGGTCCGAGTTGAAGCGGTTACGACTACAAGCGGCTGGCCGATGGGCCAGCAGGGTCCGCCGGAGGGCGGAAAGCTCTCAGCTGTCGGCGCGAGACGCCGAACGTGGTGTGCAAGGCCTCGGGCGTCCAGTCATGGGTCAGTGCCAGGCGAATGGCCGCGCGACGCAGTGCGAGGAACAGCCCCCAGACACTGGGAATGTCGATCTGGCCGTTGACGTCGGCCAGGTCCCGCCACTGGGCGTAGGTGTGTGCGGACACCTGCAGCCCGGTCTGTTCGCAAAAACGTTGTATCCGGGTAGGAAGATAGAGACGCCGTCCGCCGTATCGGCAGATCAGATCGAGGATCACGACGAAATCGGTGTCGCCGGCGATTCCGCTCAACGAGCCGGGCAGGCAGGAGATCACCAGCTCTCGATTCTGTTTGCAGAATTCCAGGCACATCTGCCGCGAGTCACCGCTGAGCAATGCTCCGCCGCCGAGCAGATAGAGAAAGCACTCCGTAGTCGGCGCCGGTGCATCCAGCAAATGTTCGTGTGTGTAGTGGTCCATGCGGTTCGCCTCGCGGATGAGTCCTTGTGATCCGACGAGTTCACGCTAGCGATTGGCCATCTTGCAAAGTAGGGGAACAAAGCCCCCTCCCCGAACCGTGATGTCGGGGGAGATGAGCACCGAGATGGCGCAGGGAACATCGTTCACCTACTGATGGGTTCGACGGGGCTTCACGCTAGTGGCAGCTCCCCGACATCGGTTGCGCTGCCGGGGGGTGGTGGCGACCGATGAGCGGGCGCCGAGATGAACGTCAAGAGGACCGCACCATGCTACGCATCCTGGAAAAAGACTATGCCAATGCGCTGTACGAGGCATACCGGCAGAAATACAAGTACGTCGCAGGCAGCGACGGCAACTTCGACGCGGTGGTGATTCAGGCTGTTGCCGATGTCTTGCGCAAGTATCCACCCACGGCCATTCCTGTCCTGGGTGATGACCAGCGGGCAACCACGCCAGTGACTGCATTGGCGGCCGGCACATCGGTGACGGATTTGCGGGGGGGCATGGCCAAGCCCGGCACACCGTCCTACAGCGTGGTTCTGCTCAAGGAGGATCATGGCAGCGCCACCGATATCGCCCGAGGCAACAACGTGCTGGCGGCGTTATCGGCGCACCCTGCGACCTTGTCCGCGAGCATGGTAGTGTTCGAGCGCGCCATGGGTTATCCGACACCCTCGGCGGATGTCATCACCAGCGTGAGAGAAGAGGTGATCTGCAAGCCGGACAATGTGCCTGTCACGGCGTTCGTTCCGCCTCCGAGCGCGCCTGGCGGGCCTCCACGCAATACGCGCCCATGCGATGTGTCGCAGTTCTGCCTGAGCCTCAGCGATGCGCAGCGCTCCATGGTCATCGCGGGTTACATGGCGGCGTGCGCGGGTGCTGGTCCTCAGTCTGGCAGGACCAGCTTCCTGGTGCTGTTCGGCGCCAACCACCAGGACATCCTCACGTACTTCGACAAGTTCGTCAGTCAGTGCGGTGTGACGCACATGAAGAAAGTACCGCGGACCTTCGTCTGCGTGCAGTCGAACGTGTAGCGCAGGTGTGCCCAGGCCGCACCGCCTGGGCATCCTTCATCGGTCTAGGAGTTTCGCCAGCAGGCACCGCTTGTATTCATGCAATGAGCCATCGTCGCGCACGCGCGGATGGGGCAGGTCCAGCCGCAACGCGTCGTCGATGCGTCCAGGATTGGCCGCCATCACAATCACC
The DNA here is from genome assembly GCF_054788395.1 of Pseudomonas sp. microsymbiont 2. Lineage (NCBI taxonomy): Bacteria > Pseudomonadati > Pseudomonadota > Gammaproteobacteria > Pseudomonadales > Pseudomonadaceae > Pseudomonas > Pseudomonas sp. microsymbiont 2. The sequence goes on along the minus strand of NZ_CM139112.1, from coordinate 3,738,606 downwards.
CGGTCCCCGAGAAAGAGCGCCTCCTCGATGTCGTGGGTGACCATCACCACGGTGCAGCGCTCGTGCATCCAGATGCGCTGCAACTCTTGCTGCAGGCGTATGCGAGTCAGGGCATCGAGGGCGCCGAACGGCTCGTCGAGCAGCAGCACCCGCGGCTTGTTCACCAGCGCCCGGGCGATCGCCGCGCGTTGCGCCATGCCGCCGGAGAGCTGGTGTGGATACGCCTGTTCATAGCCTTGCAGGCCCACCAGCTCGATGTGCTCCTGCACCCGCACTGCCTTCTGCGCGCTCGGCAGGTCGTGGTTCTCCAGCGCCAGGGCGATGTTCTGGCGCAGGGTCATCCACGGGAACAGACGGTGGTCCTGGAACACGATGCCGCGTTCCAGGCCCGGACCGCGCACGGGCTGGCCATCGAGCAGGACCTGGCCTTGATAGTCCCGGTCGAGCCCGACGATCAGGCGCAACAGGGTGGATTTGCCGCAGCCACTGGCGCCAAGGATGCTGACGAACTCGCCCGGCTGGATGTCCAGGTCGATGCCTTGCAGCACGGGGGCGGGCCGCCCCTCCAAGGGGTAGGCCTTGCTCAGGTTGCGGATGCTCAATGCACCTGTCTGCACAGGGGTGGGGAGGGTATGGGCGATGGCGTTCATGGTCGGGCCTTTCAACGGGTTGGGCGCCAGCGCAGCAGGCGGCGGGCGAGCAGGGTGGACAGCCAGGTCATCAGGTAGCCGCACAGGCCGATGCACAGCACGCAGATCACGATGATCTCCATGCGCGCGCCGGCCTCGGCGTTCATCATCAGGTTGCCCAGGCCGGCGCCGGAGGCGAGGAACAGCTCGCTGCCCACCGCCGTGACCCAGGCGAAGGCCAGGGCCTGCAGCACGCCGGTGACGATGCTCGGCAGGGCGGCGGGCAGCAGCACCCGGTGCAGTTGTTGCCAACGGTCGAGCACCAGCACCTGGCCGACCTCGCGGTGACGGGGGTCGACCTGGCGCAGGCCTTCGAAGGTGTTGAGCACCATCGGATAGAACGCCGCCAGGCTGACAATGAGCAGTTTGGATGCTTCACCATTGCCCAGCCACAGCGCGATCAGCGGAATCCAGCCGAGCATCGGCACCTGGCGCAGGGCGTGGAACAATGGGGCGATCAGGCGGTTGGCCAGCGGTGAAAGCGCCATCAGCGCACCCAGGCTGACGCCGCCGAGGATCCCCAGCAGCAAACCGATGCTGGTGCGTGCCAGGCTCGCCAGCAGGTTCACCAGCAACTCGCCGTTGCCCAGCAGTTCGACGAAGGCGCCACCGATCAGCGCCAGCGGGACGAAGGCGTAGGCGCCCGCGGCATCCTGGCGCGAGGCGTATTCCCAGGCTGCGATCAACAGCAGCGGCAGCAACAGACCGCGCAGCTTCATCATGACCTCCCGACCGTTTGCCAGCCAGACAGGCGCCGCTCCAGGCAACGCAAGGTGAAGTCCAGGGCAAAGCCGATCACGCCGGTGAGTACCACGCCGACCATCACCACATCGATGCGCAGCATCTGTCGGCCCATTTCGATCATCTGCCCCAGGCCGCTGTCTGCGGCCAACAGCTCGCAGGCCACCAGCACCACCCAGGCTCTCGTCAGGGCGACCCGGATGCCGGTGACGATGGCCGGTACGGCCGCGGGCAGGGCGATGCGCCCGACCAAGGTCGGCCAGGGCAGACGGTACACGGCGGCCACCTCGAAATGGCTGCGCGCGATGGCGCGGATGCCTTCGACAGTGGCCAGGGCCACGGGGAAGAACGCGGTCTTGGCAACAATGACGACCTTGAATGTCTCGTCGATGCCCAGTAGCAGGACGAGCATCGGGATCAGGGCGATGCTGGGGACTTGGCGCAAGGTGTGGAACAGCGGTGAGCAGTAGGCCTCGACCGTGCGCGACAGGGCCATGGCGGTGCCGAACGCCAGGCCTGCCAGGGTGCCAGCGGCAAAGCCCAGGCCCAGGCGCGACAGGCTGCCGATGAGGTGCTCCTGCAGCTCACCCGTGTCGAGCAGCGCCGTGAAGCTGCGCCACACGTCCATTGGCGAAACCAGCAGGTTGCTCGGGAACAGTCCGGCGGCGGCGACGGCTGCCCACAAGGCAAGCACGGTCAGCGGGGAAATCAGCCAGGTAAGGGCGTTGAGTCGGCGCATGGCGAGCCTTGGTGATGAGTGTTGACGGGGATATCGCAAGAGCTGTGCCATGACCGCAGGCCCTGATTCATGGCAGGGCCGGGCATGACTGCTGGCTGAGCAGCAGTGGGCTGCTGCAAGGGCAGCAGTCCACCAGCACCTGGCGGCGTGTTGGCGGGTGCTCAGAAGTCGTAGCTCAGGCTGGTGTAGTAGAACGCCCCCTGCGCCCCTTCGGGGCTGGTGATCGAGTATTTCGGCACGCCGTACAGCTGCGCGCCCTCGAGCTTGTCGGGGTGGCTGTCGAACAGGTTGATCGCACCCACCGCCAAGGTCAGCCCCAGCCCGAAACGGTAGGCCACGTCCAGGTCGGTCACCCACTGCGCGCCGAAGGTCTGGTCCAGCGCCGGGTTGGCGGCGTTGCGGTTCTGCCACTGGCCGTAGCGGCGCTGGGCCACGGTCACGTTCCAGCCCTGGTACTGCCAGTTGGCGCTCAGGGTCAGCTTGTCCTTGGGCGTGCCGTCCTCGATCAGCCCCTGGGTGTTGCGGCCGATGATCTGGTTGCCGGCAATGCCACCGACATCGTCCAGCCCGGTGATGCGGGTGTTGGTGCGCGCATAGCCGCCGTTGAGGTCCAGTCGGCCCCAGGCGCCGAGGTCGAGCTGGTAGTGCCCGGCCAGTTCGATGCCGTCGGTGCGGGTGTCGGCGATATTGCTGTAGAACGCCGCGCTCTGGATATTGGCGTACGGCGTGCCGGCGAAGATCGGCCCGACCACCGACGCCGGCAGTTGGTCCGACAGGGTGATGCGGTTGTCGATGTCGATGCGATAGGCATCGACGGTCAGCGACGCGTTGGCCAACGGACGCCACACCAGGCCTACCGAGAAGTTGGTCGACTCTTCGGGCTTGAGCGCCTTGCCGCCCAGCAGCTGCGCCTCGGGGCTGTCGGCGCGCAGGGTGCGCTGTTGCACCTCGACCCAGTTGCCGCTGCCCGGCGGCTGCTCGACCACCTGCACGCTGAACGACGACAGCCCCGACTGCACCAGCGACGGCGCGCGGTAGCCGGTGCTGGCGCTGGCCCGGGCGGCGATCTGTGGGGTGAAGTCGTAGCGCAGCGACAGCTTGCCGTTGGTGGTGTCGCCGAAGTCGGAGTAGTGCTCGCTGCGCAGGGCGAAGCCGGCCTGGAGTTGCTCGGTGATCTGTCCTTCGAGGTCGAAGTAGGCGCCGATCACCCGGCGGTCGAGGGAGGCGGCGTCGACCTGGGTGATGCCCGAGTAGTAGCCGGGGATGCGCCGCCCGGTCAGCGGGTCGACGCTGTTGAACAGCGGCCCGTTCTGCCAGCCCTGGGCGTCGCCGGCGCTGAGCTCGTAGTTTTCCTCGCGCCAGGCCAGGCCGGCGGACACCGTCAGTGGCTTGAACAGCAGGTCGGTGGCGAAGTCGCGGGTCCAGTCCAGGGTCAGGTTGGTCTGGTCGGCCTCGCGCCGGCCGGTGTAGATGGTCGAGGCGCTGGCCGTGCCCCAGCTGGGGTTGATGGCATCGCGGTCGGTGGAATCGACGCGGTTGTTGCCATGGTTCAGGGCGAGGTCGAAGTGGCCGAGGGTCTCGTCCTCGTAGCGCAGGCCACCGGTGACGGCATAGTCCTCCAGGCCGTAGCGGGTGATCGGCAGGCGCCCGTCCGGATAGCGCGCCAGGGCCACGCTGCCGTAGTTGCTGCGCAGGGTGGTGGGCGGGTCGAAGAAGTTCTCGGCGTCGGTGTTCTTGTGCGCATAGGTGGCCAGGCCGTAGGCGCTCAGGCCATCGCCCAGGCCCATTTCGCCGTTGGCGGTGAAGTTGTATTGGTCCGAGACATTGCCCGAGCCCCAGCGCCAGTTGCGGTAGCGGTTGTTCTGCTCGCGCGGGGTCGTGGTGCTGGTGGAGCCGGGGTAGAAGATCCGGTTGTCGTCGCGGGTGTCGCTGGCCGGGTCCTGGCTGCCGGCGTCGAAGGCCAGGGTGAGGAAGCCGTCGTTGGGCAGGGCGAAGCCTTTCCAACCGCTGAGCTTGCGCTGCAGGCCGTCGCCCTTGTCGTAGCCACCGAAGCGGTAACCCAGGTTGCCGCCTTCGTCGCGCTCCTTGAGCACGATGTTGATCACCCCGGCGATGGCGTCCGAGCCGTATTGGGCAGCGGCGCCGTCGCGCAGGATCTCCACCCGCTCGACCGCTGCCAGCGGGATCAGGCTCAGGTCCACCGCCGCCGCGCCACGGCCGTTGGCCAGGCCCTGGCGGGTGATGTTGGCGCTGGTGTGGCGGCGCTTGCCGTTGACCAGCACCAGCACCTGGTCGGAGGCCAGGCCGCGCAGCGAGGCGCCCTGGGCGATGGAGCCGGCGAAGGCGCCCTGGGGCGACTGCGGGTAGTTGAACGAGGGCGACAGGGCGGTGAGGGCGCCGGACAGGTCGCGGGCGCCGGTTTGCTGGAGCTTTTCGCCGCTGAGCACGTCCACCGGGGCGGCGCTTTGCAGGGCGGTGAGGTCGCTGCGGTGAGTGCCGACCACGACTACGGTGTCGAGGCGGTCGGTGGATTCGGCGGCCAGCGCGGGCACGGCGAGGCTGCCGATGGCCAGGCTCAGGGCCAAGGGGGTGTGGTGGGGCATGGGGATTCCTGCTGAAAAGAAGTGTGGGCTGTGTCGGCCCTATCGCGGGGCAAGCCCGCTCCCACGCCAGACCTGCAACGGCAGCGTTGGCGTGGGAGCGGGCTTGCCCCGCGATAGGGCCGCAAAGGGCGACCTAGAATCGGCTGGTAACGCTCATCCCTACGGTGCGCGGATCGCCGTAGGTGATCACATACTGCCCGGCACCGCCGTTGGGCCGGCCATGCACCTGGTAGCGGCGGTCGGTGAGGTTGTTGACGAAGCCGGTGACGCTGAGCTTGTCGTCGGCGCTGAACCAGCTCAGGCGCGCATTGGCCAGGGTGTAGTGCGGCTGGCTGAGGGTTTGGTCGGCGCTGCTCTGGCGGTCGGCGAGGAAGTACTCCTTGTCGCGGAAGCTCACGTCGCCCCCGGCCACCACGCGCCCAGGCACGTCCAGTGGCAAGGTGTAGTCGGCACCCAGCGACACCACGTTGCGCGGCGAGCGCACGAAGCTGTTGCCGCTGTAGTCACCGGTCACCGCGCCGGTGGTGGGGTTGGTGTTCTTGAAGTCGGTGTACTCGGTGTCGAGGAACGACACGGCCGCGCGCAGGTGCAGGCGTTCGGTGGGCTGACCCTCGATCTCAAGCTCGGCGCCCTTGACCTTGCCCTTGGCGCCGTTGGTCAAGGCAGTGGTGAGCACGCCGTTGTTGACCGTCAGCAGGTTCACCTGGATGTCCGAGTAGTCGTAGTAGAAGACGTTGGCGTTGACCGTCAGGCGCCGGTCGAACCACTCGGACTTGAGCCCCAGCTCGTAGGCGTCCAGTTCTTCCGGATCGACCGTGGTCAACTGCGCCAGGCTGGTGGAAAGCCCCGTGTTGAAGCCGCCGGAACGGAAGCCATGGGCATAGCGGAAGAACACCCGCAGGTTGTCGTTGATGCGGTACTCCGGGGTCAGGTCGTAGGTCCAGGCTTCCCAGGTCTTGTCCTGTTGGCGGTTGCCATTGCTGCCGACGCCGGCAATGGGGATCAGCGGGCCGTTGGCGCTGGCGCGGGTCAGCTGCACCAGGTCCAGGTCGATGTCCTTTTTCTCCTGGGTCCAGCGCAGGCCGCCGGTCACGCTGAAGTCGTCGGTGAAGTCATAGGTGACGTTGCCGAACAGCGCGTAGCTGTCGGTGCGGTGGTCGAAGCCCAGGTCGCGAAACGCCGTGGTGCCGACCTGATTGGAGCCGCTGCCATTGGGTGTCGGACCCGGGGTGACGATGCGCTGCGAGGCGCTGTCGAGGTTCTCGTGGAAGTAGTGGGCGCCGAGCAGCCAGTGCAGCGGACGGTCCTCCGGCGAGGCCAGGCGCAGTTCCTGGGACCACTGGCGGTAGCTGTTGTCGGTGATCGAGGCGCCGTTGACCTCGTAGGGGGTGTAGTCGGCGTCGGTGGTGGAGCGGTTGCGGATGTAGTCGTAGGCGCTGATCGAGGTCAGGGTGTAGTCGCCCAGGTACCAGTTGAACGTCAGCGAGGCACCGTCGTGGTCAAGGCGGTAGTCCTCGTTGACGTTGAGCGAGATGTCGCGGCCATTGGGGCGCTGGTAGCCGACGTTGTAGTAGCGGCCCAGCGGCAGCGAGCCGTTGCTGCCGTCGCCCTTGAACTGGCGGCTGTGGATTTTCAGCAGGGCGTCCAGGTCCGGGTTGAGCTGGGCGAGGAACTGCAGACGCACGGCCTTCTTGTTGACGTCGCCGTAGGTGTTGCCGTCGAAGTCGTTGTGCTGGAAGCCGTCGCGTTCCTCGGAATACAGCGATACCCGGCCGGCCAGTTTGTCGTCCACCAGCGTGCCGCCGAGGGCGCCGTTGAGGATGCGCTCGTTCTTGCTGCCGAAGCCGACCGTGCCATAGCCGTCGGTGTCGAAGGTCGGTTTCTTCGAGATCACGTTGACCGCGCCGGCGGTGGTGTTCTTGCCGTACAGGGTGCCTTGCGGGCCGCGCAGGATTTCGATGCGCTCCAGGTCGAACAGCGGCCCGCCACCGGCGATGGGCGCGTTGAGGTAGACGTCGTCGGCGTAGATGCCCACCGGGTAGACCGTCGCCGCGCCGGTGTCGCCGGTGCCCAGGCCACGGATGTACCAGCGCGGGCGGCCGTCGCCATCGGGGTTCTTGGCCGAGGCATTGGGCACGAAGGTGGTGATGTCGCCCATCGAGCGCACGCCGTCGGCGACCAGTTGCGTGCCCTTGATCGCCGACACGGCCACCGGTACTTCCTGCAGGGTCTGTTCGCGGTGCTGGGCGGTGACGGTGACGGTCTCCAGGGCCGCTTCGGTCTTGTTGTCGGCGGCGGCGAAGGTGTGGCTGGCGGTGCTGCCCAGCAGCAGCGCGAGGCTGATCTGGCGGGCTAGTGGATGGCGCTGGTGCATGTGGAATCTCCCCGAGTGAAAGCGTTGTTGGGGAGGACAGAGCAGGGACTGTGCCAGGCTCATAAAGCACTGTTTTTATTGGTATTTATTGGTTGTTTAGGCGATCGATGTGGATGGCGCAGCAGCGGAGTGTTTGGCGGGTGTTGCTGGGGCAGCAGGGCCGGTCTCTGTGGGAGCGAGCTTGCTCGCGAACACCGGCGAAGCCGGTGCCATGCACCGCATGATCTTCTTCGCGGGCAAGCCCGCTCCCACAGGTTCAGACAGCCAATCGCGATGTCGAGCCGATCACCTGCTCCAGCACGCTCGAATCGATCCACTCGCGCACATCGATGCGCCGTGGGATGAACCCCCAGCGATGAAGGAATTCGCTGAAGTCCTGCAACGCCGCGATGGAGCGGCCATCCAGTGCCGTGCGCAGGCGTCGGTGGGCATCCTCGCCATAGGCCGCCGCCACCCAGTACTCGCTGGTGTTCAGCTCGCGGGCGAGAAAGCGCCGGGTGTCCTCGGGGTTGGCCCAGGCCCATTGCTCGGTGCGCAGCACGGTGTCGACCAGGGTGCGGCTGGCCTCGAAATGCTCGTGCAGCAGATGAGCGTCCACCGTCAGCGTGCGCGGCGTGCCGTTGTTGCTGCGGATCAGCGGGTCGGGGTGGCTGCCGGTGTCGACCACCACCCGCAGGCCGAACTCGTGGGCCAGCTGCACCGCGTGGGCGCCCTTGAGGAAGATCGCGTCGATGTCGCCGCGCAGCAGGCCGATCAGCTCGTTGTTGCGCCGGCTTACGCGGCGGGTGTCCAGCGCCACCTCCGAACCATGCAGGTGCTGCTTGGGTTCATCGCTGTAGGTGCCGCCGTAGGGGTAGTCGACCAGCTCGACGTCGGCCACGCTCAGGCCTTCGAGCTTGAGCGCGTTCTCCAGGCCGCGCAGTGCCTGGGCGCGGGTGAAGTCGATCTGCACATTGGCCCACTTGGGCAGGCCGAAGCGGCGGTTCTTCAGGTCGCGGATACCGCGCACGCCGCTCTCTTCGGTGGTGAGGATCAGCTGTACCTCGTCGATCCAGCTCAGCCCCAGCACCCGGGTCTCGACGCCGCTGGCGTAGGCCCAGATCGCCGGAATGCTGCCGCCGTGGCGCACCGAGTTCTGCAGGTGGTGGTCGTAGTGGGCCTCGCGTACCTCGCGCTCGCTGGACTCGCGCAGCGACTGGATGCGCGTGCCGAACGGCGCGAAGGCCTGGGCCAGGCGCCCGGACTGCACGGCGATGCCAAGGCCGGTGGGTACCGGGCTGTGGGTGTACCAGAGGGTTTCCAGGGGCTTGCTCATAGGGTGGCGGGTTTCCTGTCCATGGCAGAGGGGGCGACGAGCAGCGCGTCCAGCGGCTGCCGGTCGATCCAGTCGCGCACCGCGAAGCTGGCCGGGATGAAGCGCCAGCGCGCGAGGAAGTGCACGAAGTCCTGCAGCGCGTCGATGGCCTGCTCGTCCAGGGCGGTGCGCAGGCGCAGGTGAGCGTCGTTGCCATAGGCCACGCCGACCCAGTATTCGCTGCTGTTGGTTTCGCGGGCCAGGTAGCGGCGGGTCTCGTCCGGGTGCTGCTGCGCCCAGTGCTCGGCGCGCAGCACGCTGGCCAGCAGCGTGCGGGCCACGTCGGGGTGCCGTTCGAGCAGATGGCTGTCGACGGCCAGCGTGCGCGGCGTGCCGTTGTTGCTGCGGATCAGCGGGTCGGGGTGGCTGCCGGTGTCGATCACGGTGCGCAGGCCGAAGGCGTGGGCCAGCTGCACGGCGCTGGCGCCCTTGAGGAAGATCGCGTCCACCTCGCCACGCAGCAGGCCGGCCAGCTCCAGATTGCGGCCCTCGTCCTGGCCGGTGGACACCGGCGTGCCGGCGACATTGCGCACCGGGCGGTCGCTGAAGGTGCCGTGGTAGCGGTAGTTGACCAGTTGCAGGTCACCCACCTGCAGGCCGTGCAGCTTCAGGGCGTTTTCCAGGCCGCGCAGGGCCTGGGCGCGGGTGAAGTCGATCTGCGCCGCGCTCCAGTCGGGCAGGCCGAAGCGCCGGCCCTTGAGGTCCTGCACGCTGTGGATGGCGCTGTCCGGCCGGGTCAGGATCAGCTGCGCCTCGTCGGCCCAGGACAGGCCGATCACGCGGGTCTCGCGGCCCTGGGCGCGGGCCCAGATCGCCGGGATGCTGCCGCCATGGCGCACCGAATTGCGCAGCGTGTGGTCGAAGTGCGATTCGCGCACGGCCTGCTCATCGGCTTCGCGCAGCGACTGCACGCGGGTGCCCAGGGCGTCCAGGTCCTGCTGCAGCCAGCCTTGCTGCACGGCGATGCCCAGGCCGGTGGGCACCGGACAGCGGGTGTACCAGAGGGTGTCGAGGGGTTGGCTCATGGTCGTTCTCCTCAGGCGCTGGCCTTGAGCGGCTTGGCGGCGGCCTGCTGCACCAGTGGCAGGACTTCCTGGCCGATGCGCAGGGCTTCTTCCAGGTGCGGGTTGGCCGCCAGGATGAAGGTCGAGAAGCCGGCGTCGCGGTATTCGGCCAGGCGCTCGGCGATGTTCTGGTGGCTGCCCACCAGGCCCACGGTCGGGCCGGGCTTGGCCTTGGCGAAGCCGGCCCACAGGTTGCGCGCCAGCTTCAGTTCGTCGAAGTCCTGCAGGTGCTGGTGATAGGCCGCCTGGCGCGCACCGCCGACCGAGTCCGAGCCTGTGACGAAGCCCTTGGCGATGGCGCTGCTCTTGCCTTCGAGGCGTTCGAACTGTTGGCGCAGCTCGCGCCAGGCCTGCTCTTCGGTTTCGCGGGCGAACAGGTCGACGCGCAGGCCGAAGCGCACCGTGCGCCCCTGCTTGTCGGCCAGCTCGCGCACCCGCTCGAGATGCGGCTTGAGCTTGTCGATCGGCTCGGCCCAGTTCAGGTAGACGTCGGCGTGGCGGGCGGCGACCTCCAGCGCAGCGTCGGAGAAGCCAGAGAAGTACACCCCGGGCTTGCGCTCGTGGGCCAGGCCCGGCGGCAGGCTGCCGTGCTCCAGGCGGTAGATGTCGCCGTCGTAGGAGAAGCTGTCGTTGGCCCACAGGCCCTGGATCACGTCGAGGAATTCGCCGGTGCGCTTGTAGCGCAGGTCGTGTTCGAGGAAGTCGCCGTTGGCGCGCTGGCTGGCCGGGTTGCCGCCGGTGATGATGTTCCAGTCCAGCCGCCCGCCGCTGAGGTTCTGCAGGATCGCCGCTTGCTGCGCGGCGTAGGCGGGCAGGGTCCAGGTGGCCTGGAAGGCGATCAGGAAGCGGATGCGCCGGGTCTCGCGGGCCAGCGCCGCGGCGGCGATCCACGGCTCGGGGCCGGTGGGCAGCAGGGCACCTTCGAAACCGGCCAGCTCGGCGGCCTTGGCCACCTGGGCGATGTAGTCGATGTAGGTGAAGCCGTCGGCCTCGCCGCCGGGCAGCCGGCCGGGGGCGATGTGGCCCGGGCGGTGCTGCGGGTTGCCCCGGGTGTGGCGGTCGGTGGACAGCTGCGGCCCGTCGGTGCCCAGGGGCAGGCGCCAGAAAAATTCGGTGGTCATGGGAGCTCCTGAAGGGGAGGTTGTCGATGGGCAGGGTGGTGCAACGGCTGTGCCATGGCCCTGCAAGGCCACAACGGCGTGGGGTGGCGAGGCTGGGGTGCTGCTGTGGCAGCAGTCGGGCAGCAGCCATTGCCCGGTGAGCAGCAGGGACGCAATCCCTCTGTAGGAGCGGCCTTGTGTCGCGAAAGGGCTGCGCAGCAGCCCCGGCGATATGTGCGTTACCCTGAAATCCTGGGGCTGCTGCGCAGCCCTTTCGCGACACAAGGCCGCTCCTACACGGGTTGCGTGGCTCCGCCAACCTGCTCCCCGGCACTGCGCAGATACGCTGCGTACAACCCGGCATACACTCCTCCGGCCTCCACCAGCGCGGTATGCCGGCCCAGCTCGACCACCTGCCCATGGCGCACCACGGCGATCCGCTCGGCGTCGCGGATGGTCGCCAGGCGGTGGGCGATGATGATCGCCGTGCGCCCCTGGCACAGCCGGCGCAGTGCCTGCTGGATGCGCCGCTCGGTGTGCACGTCGACCGCCGAGGTCGCTTCGTCGAGCACCAGCACCGCAGGGTCGGCGAGGTAGGCGCGCACCAGGCACACCAGCTGGCGCTGGCCGTGGCTCAGGTGGCTGCCCAGCGGGCCGACTTCGGTGTGATAGCCCAGCGGCAGGCGCTCCAGCACCTCGTCGGCACCCAGTTCGCGGGCGGCGGCGATCAGTTGGCCATCGTCGGCGCCGGGTCGGGCCAGGCGCAGGTTGTCGAGAAGGGTGCCGCTGAACAGCACGTTGTCCTGCAGCACCACGCCGACGTTGCGCCGCAGGTCGTGCTGGGCCAGTTCGCGCAGGTCGATGCCATCGAGCTTCACCGCGCCGTGGCGCACGTCGTAGAAGCGCGTGAGCAACTGCACCAGGGTGCTCTTGCCATGCCCCGAGGGGCCGACGATGGCCAGCACTTCGCCCGCCGGGATATGCAGGTCGAGCCCGTCGATCACCGGGCGGGCGTTGGCGTTGTAGGCGAAGCCGACCTGCTCGAAGTCCACCTGGCCACGGGCCCGGCCCAGTGCCCGAGGTTGCGCGGGGTCGAGCACCTGGGCGCCGGTGTCGAGCAGCAGGAAGATGCGCTGCGCCGAGGCGCTGCCGGTGGCGTAGCGCTCGAACAGGTCCGACAGCTCCTGCAGCGGGCCGAGGAACAGGAACACGTAGAACAGGCTTTCGGCCACCTGGCCGACGCTCACCCGGCCTTCGGCGAGGCCGAAGGCGCCCACCAGCAACAGCACGGCCATGCCCGCCGTGCCCAGCAGCGCGGTGAACGGCGCGAACCAGCCGGTGCGCAGGCTGCCGTGGATCAGCGCCTGGTTGAAGGCCTCCAGCAGCTGCCGGTAGCGCCGCTGGTTGCTGGCCTCGCGTCCGCACTGCTGGATCAGGCGTACACCGCTGACGCTCTCGACCAGGTGCGCGGTGAAGCGGCTGCGCTGCTCGGCGACCTTGGCCCAGTTGCGCTGCGACACCCGCTTGAAGCGCCAGGTGGCCAGTGCCAGCAGCGGCACGGTGGCCGCCAGGCTGTAGAAGAAGCTCGGCTCGATGCGCCACAGCATCACCCCGGCCAGGCCGCAGCGCAGCAGGGCGCCCAGCAGCTCCGGCGGGCCTTGCACCAGCAATGGCTCCAGCGCGTCGACGTCGCGGTCGGCGCGGGCGATGATGCGCCCGGCGCGGGTCTGGTCGAAGTAGCTCACCGACAGCGCCTGGACATGGGCGAACACCTGCACGCGCAGGGCGTTGAGCACGCCGATGGCGGCGCCGCCGGCAATGAACTGCGAGACGCCCGCCAGCAGGAAGCGACCCAGCCAGCTGGCCGCCAGGCCCAGGCCGAGCCACAGCACCAGGCGTTCGTCCAGCAGCCAGTGGCCGGCGTCCTGGATCAGCCCGCGATCGAGCAGCTCGCGGACGAACCATGGCCGCAGGAACACGGTGACCACCAGCAGCAGCTCCAGGCCGATCACGCTCAGGATCGCCCCGCGGATCGGTCGCAGCAGCGGCAGCAGGCGGCCCAGCATGCCGCGGTCGAGGGCTTGGCGGGCCAGGCGCTGTTCGATGTCGATATCGCTTTCAGCCATGTTCGATCCCCAGCAGGTCGCGATAGTGGGCGTTGTTCGCGGTCAGCTCGGCGTGGCTGCCGCTGGCGCTGATGCGCCCGCCGTCGAGCAGCAGCACGCGATCGGCCAGCAGCAGGGTGGACAGGCGGCTGGTGATCAGCAGCAGCGTCGGCGCACGGCCCGCATGGCTGCGTTGACGGCGCAGGTTGTCGAGCACACGGCGCTCGCTCTGGGCGTCCAGGGCGCTGGTGGCGTCGTCCAGGCACAGGATGTCGGGCGCGCCGAGCAGGGCGCGGGCCAGGCACAGGCGCTGGCGCTGGCCGCCGGACAGGGTCACGCCACGGTCGCCCAGCGGTGTGTCCAGGCCGTGGGGCAGGCGCTCCAGCACATCCTCGGCGGCGGCCTGGCGCAGGGCCTCGCGCAGCTCGCTGTCGCTGGCCTCGGGCGCGGCCAGGCGCAGGTTGGCGGCGAGTGAGTCGGAAAACAGGAAGCTTTCCTGGGGCAGCACCTGCACCCGGCGGCGCAAGGCCGCCAGCTCGAGATCGCGCACATCGTGCCAGCCATGGGCGTCGTTGCCGACCCGCACGCTGCCGCCATCCACCTCGGCCAGGCGCGGCAGCAGGCTGGCCAGCAGGCTCTTGCCGCTGCCGGTGGCGCCGACCAGCGCCACCACCTCGCCGGGGCGCAGCTGCAGCGAGCAGCCGTGCAGCAGGTCGCGGTCGGCCTGCGGCGCGGCCACGCGCACCTGCTCCAGCTTCAGGCCCAGCGGCCCCGCTGGCAGCGCGCCCTGGCCGCTGCGGATGGCGGGGCGCTCGTCGAGCAGTTGCCAGATGCGTTCGGCGCTGGCGCGGGCGTCGGCGAAGGTCTGCATGACCCGACCGATGCCTTCGATGCGGAACACCAGGGTGGTGCCCACCAGCAGCGAGGTCACCAGCTCGCCGATGCCCAGGCGCCCGGCGGCCACCTGGTGGGCGCCGTAGACCAGGATCCACACATGGCCGAGGGCGACCACCGCCTGCGGCAGGGGAATGCGCGAGCTGGCGTAGGCCAGCGCCGCGCGGGCATGGCCGCTGAACAGCGTCACCTGCTCGGCGAAACGGGCGATGCGCCGCTCCTCGAGGCCGAACGCCTTGATCACCCGCACGCCGCCGATGCCTTCGGCCAGGTCCTGGCTGACCTGGTCGTAGGCCGTGGCCACGGCCCGGTCGAGGCCGACCAGGCGTTCGGTCTGGCGCACGAACAGCCACAGCCCGGCACCGGTCAGCAGCAACGGCACCAGGCCCAGCAGCGGGTCGTACCAGGCCAGCAGGCCGACCGCCGCCAGCAGCACCAGCGGGGTCTCGACGATCTGCCGCCAGAAGGTGATCAGCGCATCGCGCACCTTGTCGGCGTCGCGGGTGGTGCGAGTCACCAATTCGCCCATGCCATGGCGCCAGTGGTAGCCCAGGTGCAGGGCCTGGACCTGTTCGAGAATGCGTTCGCGCAGGCGCGTCAGCAGGGCCTGGCTGAGCACCAGCGACAGCACCGCGGCGGCGTACTGCAGCAGGCCACGGGCCAGGGCGATGGCCAGCAGGGTCCACAGCCAGTGCCAGCCCAGGCTGGCGTCGAGGCTGCCGTCGACCAGGCGGGTGACGGCGCGGCCGGCGCCGACATCGTCGACCGCGTGGCCGATCAGCCATTGCTGCCAGGCCAGGCCGAGGTTGCCGGCGATGTACAGGGTGGTGACCAGGGTGAAGCGCCAGGGCATCTCGCGGTAGATGGCCAAGGCACGCAGGAGGGGGTGTCTGGAGGTCATGCAGGGCTCGGGTCTGGTGGTGGGGCGGGCCTCATCGCGGGGCAAGCCCGCTCCCACGCCGATTGTGTCGTTGCAGGTCTGGCGTGGGAGCGGGCTTGCCCCGCGATGGCGTCAGCGACGTGTAGCGCCTTGCGCTTCCTTGGCATTGAGCACCGCCGTGTACTCCCCCGGATCCACCCCGTTGAGGTAGTAGTTGCCGACGTTGTGCAGGCGCCAGCGGATCGGGTCGTGGGTGGTGTGCACGCGGGCATCGCGCCAGAAACGGTCCAGGTTCCACTTGCTCAGCGAGGCACTGGCCCCCAGCAGCGAGAACAGGTCGCTGGCGATCTTCAGCGCCGCGCCGTCGGCATGGGCCCGGGCGGTGGCCACCGAGAGGATCAGCTCATCCTCCAGCGCCTTGTCCGCCGGGTCGCGCTCATGGGCGTCGAACACCCGCGCCGCCTCGCGCAGCACCGACTCGGCGCCGCGCAGGGCCACGGCGTATTCGCCGACCTGGCGGATGATGTGCGGTTCGTCGCTGGCCCGTTCGACGCCGCTCTCGACCCAGGCCCGGGCGTGCTCGCGCAGGTAGTCCAGCGCCGCCTGCAGGGCGCCGGCGGCGATGCCGCTGTCGATGGCGGCGTGAAGGATCTGCGGGAAGGTCAGGCCGGTGCGCTTCATCGGCCCACTACGGAAGGTGACGAAGCGCTCGTCGAGGACGATCTCGTCGAACTTCACCGTGCCGCTCACCGAGTGCTGCTGGCCGAACGCGTCCCAGTCATCGACCAGGGTCAGGCCGGGGGTGTCGCGGTGCAACAGCACGCCGGCGCCACCGTCCTCGCTGGCGGCGGTCAGCGAGATCCAGTCGGCCAGGTAGGCGCCGGTCGAATAGAACTTGCTGCCGTTGAGCACCAGCTTGCCGTCGGCGCGGCGTTCGACGCGGGTCTTGAGGGCGAACTTGTTCTTGCCGCCGACCTCGGCCAGGGCATTGCCCAGGCGCTTGCCGGCCAGCACATCGGCCAGCACGCGGTCGCGGACCTCGTCGGGGTAGCCGCCGAGCACGCCGCGCAGCATCACGTTGTGGATCTGCAGCAGCTGGCCGACGCCGCCGTCGGCGCTGGAGATCAGGCGCACGGTCTCGACGATGGTCGCGACCGAGGCGCCGAGGCCGCCGAACTGCGTCGGCACACCGATGGCGGTCAGGCCGCTGCTCGACAGCAGCTCGGCCTGGCGGCGGGGCAGTTGCCGGTTGTTGCCTGGGTCGGCGGCGAGGGCGGCGATTTCGCCGGCGACCTGGCGGGCGATGTCGATGGCTTCAGCTTCATGGGTGATGCGCCGGGCTGGCGGGTGTTCGATGGTGGTCATGGGTTACCTCGATGGCAGTGTATGGCCCATCGCGGGCCTGCCCCGCGATAGCTGCAAACGCCAGAGCAACTTCTTTGCCACAGCCCTGAAGTCCCCGCAGTACCGGGCGTTCAGCGCACCCTTGCTGCTCCAGCAACACCCCTGGTCGCGGTTTCTGCTGATCAGGCAACACCCGCGCCGCAATCCTGCATCCTGGCCAGCAATCGCCACCCTGGTCATCAGCGCAAAGCCCCGTATTCCGGGCATCCCAGCCCTTGGCACGGGCGCTGCAATGGTCCTTGCACGACGTCCAAGGAGCCACCCATGACCCTCCCTCAAGCCACTGCCAAACCTGAAACCCTGGAGCGCCTCTGGTTCACCCGCTGCCCGGTGCCCACCGCCTCGGGCATCGCCTACAAGCTCGGCTGGCTGCAAGACGAATTCGCCGCCGACGGCCTGCCCATCGATACCCTGCAGGAGGCCCGCCAGCTCGGCCATCACCACTACGATCACCAGCTTCCCGGCCTGTTCCGCGAGGGCGGCAACCTGCCGGCCCTGGCCGCCCGCGCCGCCGGTGCGCCAACGCGGCTGATCGGCCTGACCTGGATCGAGGAATGGCAGACCATCCTGGTCCGCCCAGACAGCAACATCCGCCGCCCCGAAGACCTGCGCGGCAAGCGCCTGGCCCTGCCAGCCTGGGGTGACAACCGCCCCGGCAGCATCGCCCGGGCCATGAGCCTGCACGGCTACAAAGGCGCGCTGGCCTCGGCCGGTCTGGGCTTCGATGACGTGCAACTGGTGGAGGTGGCGCTGCACGACACGCACGACGCGGGCACCCCGCAACTGGGCCTGCAACGGCTGTGGTCGGGCCTGGATCCGCTGGTGCGCGGCGAGGTGGACGCGGTGTACGTCAAGGGCGCCGCCGCCGCCGATGCCGCCCGCCGCCTGGGCCTGGTGGTGGGCATCGACCTCGATGCCCTGCCTGACCCGCGCCACCGCATCAACAACGGCACGCCGCGGCCGATCACCGTGCACCAGCGCCTGCTCGACGAGCACTTCGACCTGGTGACCCGCTTCCTCGCCCAGACCCTGCGCGCCGCCGCCTGGGCCGCCGGCAACCGCGACGCGCTCAACGCCATCCTCGAGGACGAGACCCGCGCCGGCAGCCAGGGCGTGGCCGAGGCCTATCGCGGCGACTTCCACACCACCCTGGCACCGGACCTGTCGCCCCAGCGCCTGGCCTTCCTCGACACCCAGAAAACCTTCCTCAACCTGCATGGCTTCCTGGAACGCGACTTCGACCTCGCCGACTGGGTCGACCACCGCCCCCTGCAAGCCGCCCACGACCTGCTGGCCCAGCGCCGCGCCTGATACCGGAGACCGAGCATGACCGTACTGATCAACGAACGCCCCCTCACCGCCGAGCTGCAAGCCTTCACCGACCAGGTGCTGGCCGAGGCCGAAGCGGCCTTCAGCGTGTTTCGCGAAACCCGCACCATCACCGCCAACGGCACCGTCGGCTTCATCGAACGGGTGCCTGGCGAGGAACTGCTGGTGTCGGTGAACTACGGCGGCCCTTGGAACCACCGCAAGCCGCTGGAGGCGACGGTCAGCGACTTCGCCGGCAATGTCATCCTTGGCAAGGGCAAGGGAGGACTGGGCCGCTACACCAAGCTGTTCCAGAGCCACGCCGACATCACCACCGTGTCCCACGTGCACAGCCCCTACCTCGGCGCCTGGGCCCAGACCCACCGCAGCCTGCCGTTCCACTACGTGCCGGTGCAGCGCTACCAGCTGGCCCGCGAGTTGCCGGTGTACATCGACCGCCGCCAGGCCGAGGTGGATTTCATCCTCGAGCAGATCGCCGCCAACCCGTTCAACCTGGCCATTCTCGAAGCCAACGGCGGCGCCACCGTGTGGGGCAAGCAGGGCCTGCGCGCCACCGCCGAATTCATCCTGCTGCTGGAGGAGGGCGCGCAGATCCAGCTGCTCGCCGACGCCCTCGGCGGCTCGCGTCCCTATGGCCCGGGCGTGCTCACCCAGCAGTGGAAGATGAGCGGCCTGTACGAGCGCGCCAGCGAGCTGGGCCTGGTGCCCGGCATCGACCGCCGCAACTGATCCCCCACCTTTCGCGCAAGGAGCACGCCCATGGCGGTCAAGATCCTCTGGTACCTCACCACCCCCGACGGCCCCTATCCCTGGGAGCCCGAGGGCCGCTGGCGTACCGACTTCCAGCATCTCAAGCAACTGGCCGTGGCGGCCGACCGGCTGGGCTACTACGGCTCGCTGCTCGGCTCCAGCCCCAACGAGAGCCTGGCGGTGTCGGCGGCGCTGATCGATGCCACCGAGCGCCTGAAGTTCCTCGTCGCCCAGCATCCCGGCGAGCTGTCGCCGGCGGTGCTGGCCAAGTGGGCGCTGACCTTCGACCAGTTTTCCAACGGCCGGTTGCTGTTCAACGTGGTCAATGGCAACGACGCGGGCCTGGCCACCCTCGGCGTGCATTACCCGCACGATGAGCGCTACGATTTCAGCCTCGAGTACTGGCGGGCGTTCCAGGGCTTCTACGCCGGCGACACCGACGGCTACGCCGGGCGCTACGTCAAGCTCGCGCCACGGGCGCCGGCGGCGGCCAGTCACCCCTTGGGCGGCTGGCATCCACCGAAGCAGAAGCCCGGCATCCCGTTATGGGGCGCCGGGACCTCGACCGCAGGCGTGGCCCACTCGGTGCAACTGCTCGATGTCTACCTGAGCTTTGCCGACACCCCGCAGAAGCTTGGCGACAAGTTCCGCCGGGTGGCCGCCGAGGCGGCGAAGATCGGCCGCGAGCTGACCTACGGCACGCGCCTGCAGGTCATCGTCCGTGAAACCGAGGAAGAAGCCTGGACCCACGCCGAGAAACTGCTGCAGCGCACCTCGCTGGCCACCGCCCGTGCGTCCATCGAGCGCCAGTTGCCAGCGGGCGAAACCCTGGAGACCTTCGTCAGCGACGACCCGCGCACCCAGCGCAACCTCGACAGCATTCGCGCCGGCCGCCTGCCCGCCGCGCGCGACCTGGAGATCCACCCTAACGTCTGGCTCGGCCCGAGCCTGTTCGGCTTCAACATCCTCGGCCCTGCCGCCGGCACCTACCTGGTCGGCAGCGCCGCGCAGGTCGCCGAGCGCATCCGCGAGTACGAGGCGCAGGGCACCTCGGCGTTCATCCTCTCGGGTTTCCCGCTGATCGACGAGGCGCAGCGGGTCGCCGACCTGCTGTTCCCGCTGCTCGACCTGGACCACGGTTTCGAGGTGCCGCGCCTGGGCGTGGTGGCGAAAGCGACCGTGGTCGAACCGGCATGAGGGCGGCGCGATGAGCGAGCTGTTCACCCGCAGGGGCTTTCTTGGCACCAGCCTGGCCGTCGGCGGCGGCCTGCTGCTCGGCGGCTGCGACGGTGCGACGCCGGCCGCAGGGCCGATTGCGCCGTCGAGCACACCGGTCCGTGGCGGGCGTCTGCGCGTCGGCATCATCGACGGCGACCAGTCGGGCAACCTGGATGCCCACAAGCCAGTGGGCGGCGGCATCATCCGTGGCTGGGCGCTGTACGCCAAGCCCTGGGAATGGAACGCCGACGTCAGCACGCGCCTGGCCCTGGCCGAGTTCGCCGAGCCCAACGCCGACGCCAGTGCCTGGACCATTCGCCTCAAGCCTGGGCTGGAATTCCACCACGGCAAGACCGTGGGCGCCGACGACCTGCTGTTCTCGATCCTGCGCCTGACCGACCCGCAACTGGCCTCGCCGTTCGCCGGCCTGGTCGGCGCCATCGACCGCCAGGCCCTGCGCAAACTGGACGCGCGCACCGTGCAGATCCGTTTCAAGCAAGGGCAGGGCTTCTTCCCGCTGGACGAAACGCTGATCAGCTTCGGCGGCGTGGTGCCTACCGACTACCACCCGGTGAGCAACCCGGTGGGCGCTGGCCCTTACCGGCTGAAAAGCTTCATCCCCGGCCAGCGCTCGCTCTACAGCCGCTTCGAAAACTACTACAAGCCCAACCAGCCCTACGCCGACGAGCTGGAGATCATCGAGTTCAAGGACCAGGTGTCGCGCGCCGCGGCCTTGCGCGCCGGGCAGATCGACGTGGCCAGCGGCGTGCAGGCCGAGCACAGCGCCTTGCTCAACGCCGACCCGCGCCTGCGCCTGTACGCCTCGCCGACCACCTCGTTCACCGGCTTCAACCTCAACCTGGCCAAGGCGCCGCTGCAGGATGTGCGGGTGCGCCAGGCCCTGCGCCTGCTGGTCGATCGCCAGGAGCTGGTGGCCCGGGGGCTCAGTGGTTTTGGCCGGGTGGCCAACGACCTGTACTCGCCCCACGATCCCACCTACAACCACGCCATCGCCCAGCGTCCCCACGATCTGGACCAGGCCCGCGCCTTGCTGCGCCAGGCCGGCCAGGCCGACCTGCGCCTGGAGCTGACCACGCCTGCAGGTTCAGGCGTCAACGCCGCGCTGGTGTTCGCCCAGCAGGCACAGAAGGCCGGCGTGCAGGTCAAGGTCAGCCAGGTCGACGGCTCGCTGTTCAACGGCCCGCAGCGTGAACAGTGGCAGCTGTCGCCGGGCTCGACGCCGGCCCGTGGCTTTCTTGCCTCCGGCCTGCACAACGACGCGCCCCAGGCCATCTACAACCGCAGCAACTTCCATGATCCGCGTTTCGCCGCGCTGTTCCGCGAGGCCCTGGCCCAGCCCGATCTGGCCCGGCGCCGGGCGCTGGTGCACGAGGCCCAGGTCATTCAGCACGAACGCGGCGGCCTGCTGATCTGGGGTTTCAGCGATGTGCTCGACGCCGCATCCGCCCGGGTCGGCGGCCTCACTCCCGAACAGACCACCTTCGCCTCCTGGCGCTTCGACGAGCTCTGGTTGAACCATGCCTGACCACCTGCACCGCCCACCCCGCACGCCGGCCTGGCTGGCCTGGTTCCTTGGCCGCCTGGGCCAGGGCCTGCTCACCGCCTGGGTCATCAGCCTGGTGGTGTTCATCGCCACCCAGGCGCTGCCCTCGGACCCGGCGCGGGTGATCCTCGGCCCCGACGCGCCGCTGGACAGCATCCTCACCTTGCAGCGGCAACTGGGCCTCGACCGGCCGCTGCTCGAACAGTACGCCCGCTGGCTCGGCGCCGCGCTGCGCGGCGACCTGGGTGTGTCGCTGGACTCCCAGGTGGCGGTGGCCACGCTGTTGTTCGGCCGCCTGGGCCACACCCTGGCGCTGCTGGCCGGGGTGCTGGCGCTGGTGGTGCCGCTGGCCGTGCTGCTGGGGGTGAGCCTGGCGCTGCGCCGCGACAGTCGCCTGGATCGCTGGGCGCTGTCGCTGCTGATCCTGCTCAAGGCGACCCCGGGCTTCCTGCTGGCCATCGGCCTGGTACTGCTGTTCTCCATGCCCGGCATGGGCTGGCTGCCGGCGGTGTCGATCCTCGATCCGCAGCGACCGTTGTGGACGCAACTGCACTACCTGGTGCTGCCGGTGATCGCCCTGGCGCTGTCCAGCCTGCCGTACCTCGCGCGATTGGTGCGCGCCTCGATGATCGAGGCGCTGGAGTCGGACTACGTGATCGCCGCGCGCCTGCGCGGCATTGCCGAGCGGCGCATCGTCTGGCGCCACACTCTGCCCAATGCCCTGGTGCCGGCGATCCAGGGCGTGGCCCTGACCTTGCGCGTGCTGGTCGGCGGCGCGCTGCTGGCCGAGGTGATCTTCAGCTACCCCGGCATCGGTACCGCCCTCAACGCGGCGATCCAGATGCGCGACCTGCCGATGATCCAGGGCATCGTCCTGGTGATCACCCTGGCGGTGGTGCTGATCAACCTGCTGGCCGACCTGCTGACCGTGCTGCTCACGCCCAAACTGCGCACCGCCCGCCGCGTGCGCCTGATCCGTCGCAACCGTCGCGGCCTGCTGCCCTGGTGGCGGCGCCCGCGCGGCATGCCCGCCCAGGAGGCGCCCCATGACTGATGTCCGACTGCTTGCCGACCCCCAGGTACGCCGTGGCGCCCTGATCACCGCGCTGGTGGCGCTGCTGGCCCTGTGCGGGCCGTGGCTGGCGCCGTTCGAGCCCACCGCGATGGTCGGCCCGGTGTACGGCCCACCCGGGGCGGGGGCGCCGCTGGGCCACGATTTTCTCGGTCACGACCTGTTGTCGCGATTGCTCAGTGGAGGCCTTTCGGTGTTGTGGATGTCGCTGGCGGCCTCGTTCATCGCCCTGCTGCTGGGCGGCAGCCTGGGCCTGCTGGCCGGCTTTTCGCGGCGGCGCCTGGATCAGGCGATCAGCTGGGCGGCGGACGTGTCGCTGGCGTTCCCCGACCTGATCCTGGTGCTGCTGATCGTCTCCATGCTTGGCCGCGCCCCGTGGCTGATCGTGCTCACCGTGGCCATCGCCTTCACCCCGGGGGTGATTCGCCTGGCCCGTGGCAGCGCGGTCACGGTGGCTGGCCAGGCGTTCGTCGAGGCGGCGCAGATGATGGGTTACCCGCGCTGGCGCATCCTGTTCGGCGAGATCCTGCCGAACATCCTCACGCCGCTTTTGGTGCACTTCGGCAACATGCTGACCTGGGCCGTGGGCATGCTCTCGGGGTTGGGTTTTCTCGGCTATGGCGTGGCGCCGCCAGCGGCCGACTGGGGCCTGATGATCAACGAGAACCAGGCCGGCCTGCTGCTGCAGCCCTGGGCCGTGCTGGCGCCGGCGCTGCTGATCGCGGTGTTCGCCTATGGCACCAACATCCTCGCCGAAGGCATCGGCCGGGCCAGCGCACGGATCGGGGAGAAACAGCCATGAACGCCGCCGTCGAGATCGAAAGCGTGCTGCGGGTCGATGACCTGCGGGTGGAACTGGCGGGACAGGTGGATGTGCTCACTGGCGTGTCTTTCAACCTGGCGGCCGGGGAGATCGTCGGCCTGGTGGGCGAGTCCGGCTCGGGCAAGACTACCCTGGCCACCGCGTTGCTGCGACATGCCCGGCGCGGCGCCAGGATCGTCGGCGGGCGTGTCGAAGTGGCGGGGCAGTCGTTGCTCGAACTCGACGGCGAGGCCCTGCGCCAGGCCCGCGGTGGCCTGGTCGGCTATGTCGCCCAGGACCCGGCGACCGCGCTCAACCCGGCCTTGCGCATCGGCCGGTTGTTGCGCGAGACCTTGCTGGCCCACCAGCCACGGACCTCGGCCGAGGACCTGCGCCGACGCATCGCCGAGACCCTGCTCGATGTCGGCCTGCCCGATGACGATGCCTTCCTCGGGCGTTTCCCGCACCAGCTGTCCGGTGGCCAGCAGCAGCGGGTGATGCTGGCCCTGGCGTTCGTGCTACGGCCCAGGCTGATCGTGCTGGACGAGCCGACCACCGCCCTGGACGTGAGCACCCAGGCCCATGTGCTGGCGACCCTCAAGCGCCTGTGTCGCAGCCAGGGCGTGGCGGCGTTGTACGTGACCCACGACCTGGCGGTGGTCCGCGACCTGGTCGACCGGGTGCTGGTGATGTACGCCGGGCGCCTGGTGGAAGTGGCCGGGCGCGAGGCGCTGTTCACCCGCCCAGCGCATCCCTATACCCGCGCCTTGCTCGCCGCCATTCCCGATGTCGCCCGGCGCCAGCCGTTGCAGGCGATCGCCGGCCATGCGCCGGCCCCTGGGCAGCGTCCCGATGGTTGCGCCTTCGCGCCGCGTTGCCCGCGACGGCGAGCGGAGTGCGTGGTGATCGAGCCGGGCTTGCTGCGGCTCGAAGGCGGCCAGCAGGTGGCCTGTCTGTTGCCGCACCGGGCGCCGTTGGAGGTGCCGGGCGAACTGGCCGAGGTGGCCGCAACCGAGCCTTCTGGGCCGGCCTTGCTGGACGTGCAGGGGCTCGATGTGGCCTACGACCGCCAGGTGCTGTTCGACGTGTCGCTGCGCGTCGGCGCGGGTGAGTGCCTGGCGCTGGTGGGCGAGTCCGGCTCGGGCAAGACCAGCCTGGCCCGGGCCATTGCCGGCCTGGGCGAGAACGTTCACGGGCAGCTGCGCTATGCCGGCCAGGTGCTGGCCGTGGCGGCCCGGCAGCGCGATGGCGAGGTGCGTCGGCAGATCCAGTACGTGTTCCAGAATCCCTACCAGGCGCTGAACCCACGGCAGACCGTGTTGCAGACCCTGGCCACGCCGCTTGCGCATTTCTTCGGCGTGCGCGGGGCCGAGGCGCGGCAGCGGGTCGAGGCGGCGCTGGCGCGGGTGGCGTTGCCGGGCAGCGTTGCCGAGCTGTATCCGCACAGCCTGTCCGGCGGTGAGCGCCAGCGCGTGGCGATCGCCCGGGCGCTGGTGTGCGAGCCCCGCTTGCTGGTGTGCGACGAGATCACCTCGGCGCTGGATGTGTCGGTGCAGGCTTCGATCCTCGATCTGCTGCGCCAGCTGCGTATCGAAGGCCTGGCGGTGCTGTTCGTTACCCATGACCTGGGCGTGGTGCGGGCGATTGCCGATCGGGTGCTGGTGCTGCGCCAGGGGCGGGTGGTGGAGCAGGGGACGGTGGATGGGGTGCTGGATCGGCCACGGGAGGCCTATACCCAAGCGCTGCTGGCGCACTCGCCGAGTGTGCATCGGGGCAGGTGATTGTCCAGGTTGCGGGGCTGAGGTCGTCGGGGTGTTCGGCGATAGCTTTGCAGCGCCTATGAGATCGAGCGCCGCCCGCGCGGCGCATCGCGACGCAAGGCCGCTCCTACATTTGTTTCGGGCCAATTATTCCTGTGAAAGTACCGCTGTCCGCCTTGGCGCATCTCTCAAGACTGGTGGGGCGGCAGTGGTGCCCACGCTGAAACCGCGTCGTGCCAACAAGGCGGACCAGGTAATGGCACAGGAGAGACTGGCCCGAAACAAATGTAGGAGCGGCCTTGCGTCGCGATGCGCCGCGCGGGCGGCGCTCGATCTCATAGGCGCTGCAAGGCTATCGCCAGGCACCTGGCCGCCCACACACGATCCCCCTCAGAACTGATAATCCACCTGCGCCAGCAGCGTACGCCCCGGCATCGGCTGCAGGAACGTATTGGTCGATCCCGCCAGCCCACTGACGAAGTTCAGCTCGTCGGTGAGGTTCAGCACCCGCACCGTCGCCCCCCATTGCGGCTGGCGGTAGTACACCGCCAGGTCAAGGTTGTACTCGTCGGGCACCTTCACGGTCTTGCTCAGGTTCAGGTACCAGCTGCTGGTCCACCACCCCGACAGCTCCACGCCAAAGCCTGAGTCGAAGCGGTAGTCCACGTAGCCGCCAGCGTTGTACTCGGGAATCTGCACCGCGTCGAAGCGGCCCGCAGGGCGCTGGTTGAGGCTGTTGTTGTCGCCGAACACCGTGCCGTTGTCGGGGATGAACCCGGCCGAGGCGAACCCCGCCTGGCTGGTGAACTCGTTGTAGGCGCTGATCCGGCTGAGGTTCAGGCCCCCGCGCAGGTGCTGGTCCTGGTAGCGCAGGGTGGCTTCGACGCCTTTGACGATCAGCCGGGCGATGTTGTTGTTGCTGTCCGGCGCCTGGTCGCGGGCCTGGCGGTAGCCGGCCAGGGTCAGGAACAGCTGGTCGGGCAGCGCCTCGACCTTCAGCCCCACCTCATGCAGCACGCTCAGGCTCTGGAACGCCAGCGGGTTGAGCTGGTTGGCTCCGGCGCCGCTGCCCCAGCCCAGGCCGTTGGTGAAGAAGCCGGTGTTCACCGCCAGGGAGCGGTCGAAGGTGTAGTACAGGGTGCTGTTGTCGCTGGGCTTGACGTAGGGGCTGACCTGCACCGCGAACAGCCGGTAGTTGTCCGCGTCCTTGCGCGGGTTGCCGCCGGCCAGGGGGAAGGGGTTGTCGATGCGCGCGTCGATCCAACTGCGGCTGGCGCCGATGTTCAACCCGGCGTGTTCGCCGAAGCGCAGGTTGTGCTGGCTGAACAGGGTCTTGGTGGTCCAGGTGCTCTCGGCGGTGTAGGGCGCGACGGACTCGGCGTACAGGCCATGCCCGGCTGGGTACATGGCCGGCAGGTTGAGCCAGCCGTAGACGCTTGAGAACTGCGCCGCGCCGGGTTGGCCGATCCAGGCGCCATTGCCGCCCGCCGGGTTGCGGCCGGCCAGGCCGAGCAAGTCGCCGGGGTTCTTCAGTGACGGGTCCAATGTCAGATCGTAGGCGTTGATGGTCGAGCCGAAGCTGTTGTTGGCGGCGATCGAGCGGTTGTGCTCGCGGCGGTAGATCAGGCCAGTGTTGCTGTCGTCGATCACTGTCAGGTCGCCCAGCTGCCATTGGCCTCGTGCGCGGAACTCGAAGCGGTTGTCGAAGATGTCGTCCTTGCCCTGTACCTGGAACGCACCGACCGCGTCGGTGCTGTCGGTGGAGCGCTGGTAGAAGGTGCTGTTGGCCAGGGTGATGGCCGAGGTCAGCTCGCCTTCGACGCGCAGTTGGGTGGTGAAGCGCCGCGAGCGGTTCTCGTCCTCAGCGCGCTGGCCGGTCTGCGACGACAACGAGGTCAGGCCGTTGCCCGCCAGCGACGGGTCGTAGACCCAGCCGCGCAGGCTGCCCGGGTTGGCCTGGGTGTTGGGGTTGACGCCCTGCAAGCTGCCGTCGACCACCGCGTACTGCCCTTGTGCATTGCGCTGGCGCCGCACCCAGCCGAGCACCTGGGCATCGCTGGCGCCGGAGGCCAGCACCGGCGACCACAACGTGTTGCCGTTCTGGATGATCGGCGTGGCGCGCCCGGCGTGGTACTTGCCGTGGTCCACCAGTTCCTGGCTGGCGCGGTTCCAGCCGTGGGTGATGTTGTAGTCGAAGTAGTCGTCGTAGGCGGCGTTCCAATCTACCCGCAGGTTGTCGTTGCGCCAGGCGAGGGCACCGTAGAAGGCGTCGAAGTTGTTCTCGACATTGTCGTAGAAATCCTCCTGGCGCTGGCGGGTGATGCTTACCCGGTAGGCCAGGCTGTCGCTGAGCGGTCCGGTGTTGTCGATGCTGAACTTGCTCGCGTCGCGGGATTCGCCGTCGGGGATCCAGCTGCCGATCTCGCCCGACAGTCGGGTGCGGAACCGATTGAAGTCGGGCTTCTTGCTCAGGTAGTTGATGTAGCCGCCGCTGCCGCTGACCGAGCCGTAGGTCACCGACGAGGGCCCGGCGACGATGTCGGCGCCCTCGACGGCGTTGAAGTTGGCCGGGTGGCGCACGCCGTAGGCACGCTGGCCGTCCTGGAACACCTCCGAGGCCTGGCCGCGGATCTGCGGGGCGATGCCGGCGTTCTGGCCACCGCCCCGGGTGATGCCGGGGGCGTACTTGACCAGATCGTCGGCGCTGCGGATCGGGTCGCGGGCCAACTGCTCGGCGTTGATCTGGGTGACCGAGCGCGGGGTGTCGAGCACCTTGGCTTCCAGGCCGCCGTAGATCGACGAGGGCGGCCGGGTCGGCAGGGCGTCGTCATCGGCCTGGCCGGCCTGGACGGTGACGGTCTGCAGCACGGTGTCCTCGGCGTGCAGCGGGGTGCTGGCCAAAGCGAGCAGGGTCAGGGGGAAAGCGGGGTGCAGGGCAATGCGCGGCATCGGGGCTGGGCCTCGTTCTGATCGTGTGAATAGAAAAGGAGAGGGCGCAGCCGCGCCTGCGGTTGATGTTCGAGTGAAGGTGACAAGGGGGTAGCCCGCTCCCACGCCATCCGATCTCACGCCATAGTTAGCGCGGGTAACCAAGTGTCTGGGGGATCTCCTTCAGGCCTTGAGCCAGAGACTCTCGAAACGCCAGGTACTGAACAGCGAGCGCTCGGGTTGCGCGCCGCCGACGCGAGTGCTGACACCATCGAGCAGGTCGGCATAGCCCCAGATCAGCATCCCGCCGCGCTCGTACTGCACCCGCTGCGCCTGGTGCACCAGCGCCTTGCGTCGCTCGAGGTCCGGCTGGGCCATGGCCGCGAGAAACGCCGCGCTGAACTCGGCATCCTGGAAGTGGGTCTTGTTGGCCACCGCGAACGGCGCGTCGGTGTGGATCGCGCTGGCCAGGAACGGCGCGCCGATGCTGCCGCCGGTGCTCAAGGTCCAGTCGTCGCGCTGCGGGCCCTGGAAGGTCGCCAGGTCCACCTGCCGGACCTTGAGCGTCACCCCGACCCGCCGTGCCTGTTCGGCCAGCACCAGCGCCGAAGCCAGGCCCGGCCCGGGCGTGGTCACCAGTTCCACCTCCAGGTTTGCCTGCCCGGCCTCCTTCAGCAGTTGCGCGGCCCGTTGCGGGTCGTGGGGGCGTGGCCCCAGGCTGTGGTCGAAGGTTGGGTCGAACGGTGCGTACAGGTCGTTGGCCACCCGGCCCTGGCCGTTGAGGGCGCGACGCACCAGTTCCTCGCGGTCGGCCAGCAGGCGGAACGCCTCGCGCACCCGTGGGTCGTCGAACGGTGGGCGGGAGGTGTTCATGTCGAACGACAGCCAGTTGCCGCTGACCGAGGTCAGCAGGCGCAGGCGCGGGTCGGCCTGCAGCACCTGCAGGTGCTCGGTGGACAGCACGTTGGCCAGGTCGATCTGCCCGGCGCGCAGGGCGGCCAGGCGCCCGGTCTGGTCCTTGAAGTCGATGATCTCCAGCTCGTCGGCGTAGGGCTTGCCGGGCTTGAAATAGTTGTCGAAGCGGGTGAACAGCGAGCGCTGGCCGGGGGTGAAACTCTTGAGCTTGTAGGGCCCGGCACCCACCGGATTGCTCACCGGGTGATAGTCCACCGGCACGATGCCGCCGAAATTCACCCAGGTTTCCGGCAACGGCAGGTAGCTGCGTCCCTCGCGGAACCCCAGGCGCACGGTGCGCGCGTCGAGCTTGACCAGGTTGTCGCGGTCGACCCAGTGCAGCAGCGCCGCGTAGGGCGAGGCCAGTTGCGGGTCGGTGAGGCGGCGGATGGAGAAGATCAGGTCATCGGCGTCGATCGTCTTGCCGTGGTGAAATTCCAGCCCGGGCTTGAGGCGCAGGGTCCAGCTGCTGGCATCGGCGTTGGGCTCGGCGAACTCGGCCAGGGCCAGGCGCGGCTGCATCTGCTCGTCCCATTCCCACAGCTTGCTGTACAGCGCGAAGCCGCGCACGATGCCGCCGCCGATGGGCTTGTGGGCATCGAGGTTGCCGGCCTGGTTGCCGTCGATGATGCCCAGGCGCAGGCGCCCGCCATGGCGCGGTTGCTCAGATGCCGCACCAGCCGGGGCGGCATCTGGGCCGCAACCGGCCAGCAGGCCGCCGGCGAGAATGCCGGCGCTGCCGAGCAGGCGCCGGCGGCTGATCGGGTAACCGTCCGTGGCCATGGCGTCAGGCTCCGTTGGCGGCGTGCAGCTGCACGGGCGGGGTGGCTGGGCGGGCGAGCGGGGCGCGTTGGTCGCGAAAATGCGGCAGGATGTGTTCGCCGAGGCGGTAGGCCTCTTCCAGGTGCGGGTAGCCGGCGAGGAAGAACAGGTCGATGCCGATGGCATGGTATTCGCGGATCCGCGCCACCACGTTTTCGTGGCTGCCGACCAGGGCGCAGCCCGGCGGGATGCCGATGTAGCCGAAACCGGTCCACACGTTGGGGTGGATGAAGAAGTCGTCGAAGGCCCGCGCTTCGCCCTGGTCGGCGTATTCGTGCTCGTAGCTCAGCTTGCGCGCGGTGCGCAGCCCGGCATGGGCGGCGCGAGCCTTGGCCGTGCCCTTGGCCACGCCTTCGTCGAAGAAGCGCTTGGCCTCTGCCAGCGCGGCCTCCTCGGTGTCGCGGGTGATGACATCGATCGACAGGCCGAAACGGATATCGCTGCGCCCATGCTTCAAGGCGCGTGCGCGGATGTCGGCGATCAGCGCGGCGATTTCGTCGGGGTGCTCGGCACGCATCAGGTAGAAGTCGGCGTGCCGGGCGGCGAACTCCCGCGCCGCCTCGGACGAACCCGCGGTGCAGATCAGCGGCAGCTCGGCCTTCTTCAGCGGCCCGCGCAGGCCACCGCCTTCGGCGTTGTAGTAGCGGCCCTGGTAATGGAAGTCAGGGTTGTGCCAGTAACCGCGCACCACGTCCATGAACTCGGTGGCGCGGGCGTAGCGCTCATCATGCCCTTCGAAGTCGCCGACCTGGCGCTGGATCGCGTCCGAGCCGCCGTTGATGATGTTCCACACCAGCCGGTTGCCGGTGGCTCGCTGGTAGGTGGCGGCCTGCTGCACCGCTACCCAGGGCGTGTAGTGGTAGGGCTGGAAGGCGGTGACGAACTTCAGCGTGCGGGTCTCGCGGGCCAGCAGCGAGCATACCGTCCACGGCTCCTCGCCGGTCGGCGCGTTGACCATCAGCGCACCGCCGAAGCCGTTGATCTCGGCGGCGCGGGCCACCTGGCCGAGGTAGTCGATGTAGCTGAAGTGATCGCCCACGGCGAAGCCCGAGACGGCCCCGGTGCTGGGGCCGCCGGCATGCCAGTCGCCGCGGTTGCGCGGGTCGCCCGGGAGGAACTGGGTCTCGCCGTGCAGCGGCAGGCGGGTGAAGAATTCGAGGCTCATGGTCGCGCTCCTGGCTTACTGGACACTGGGGTTGCAGATCGGGGTGACAGGCTGGCCGCTGATGACCTGGCGGGCGAACGGGATCGAGTCCCGGAGCGAGGCGTTGACTGTCTCGCTGTGGCCCAGGCCCTTGTACAGGTGGCCCTGGACCACGGAGCCGGCCTTGCAGGCATCCTGCATCAGGGCCACCTGGGTGCTGGCGGCGGGGGTCTTGTCCTCGGCGCCGGTGCCGATGAAGATCGGTTGCGCCAGCTTGAGGGTGGGGTACGACACCTGGGCCAGCCAGGCCTTGAGCTGGTCGCCCTGGTAGTCCTTCTTGGCATTGGCCGGGGTCAGCCCGCTGCCGACCACATCGCTGACCAGGGCGGACAGGCAACTGCTGCGCGCCTGCTCGAACAGCGGCAGGGCCTTGTCGGTGTAGAAGTCACGCGGGTCGATGCTCGGGTCGTACTGCTGCGCCGCCAGCAGGGTGTAGAAACCGTAGGCCAGTGCCGGATCGACCTTGTTCACATCCTGCTCGCCGACGTTCTTCGCGCCGATGGTGTAGATCACCCCGGTGCCGATGCTGCCCTTCACCCCCAGGTCCGGCGCGTAGGTGGCCGCATAGGCGCCCGCGGCGAAGGCCCCGGCGCCGCCTTGTGACTGACCGACGATCAGCACCTTGTTGGCCAGGCCCGGCACGCCGGCGACCACGGCCTTTGCCGCGTCGAGGATGCCGTAGGCGGCCATGCGGTTGTTCAGCAGCGGGTGGCCGCCGGGCACGCCCAGGCCCTGGTAGTCGGTGGCGACGATGGCATAACCCTCGGCGAGCCAGCGGTCGAGGTACTGCACGTCACGGTACGAGCGACCGGCCCAGGACGGCGCGCAGATATCGGCGACGCCCACGGTGCCATGGCCCCAGCTGGCCACCGGCCAGCCGCTGGCGGGCGCCTTGCCCTTGGGGATGAACAGCGCGCCGGAGACCACGATTGGCGTCTTGCCGTCGATGCCGTCCAGCGAGGTGTAGAGGATGCGTTGCGCGCTGGCGGCGTTGGGCAGGCTCAGGGCGCTGTCCAGCGGCTCGCTGCGCAGCAGCTTGCCGGGGGTGGTCGGGATGGCCTTGCTCCAGGTGTAGAAGGCCGAGACCCGGCCGTCGCCCTGTTGCGGGTCGGGCTTGGGGGTGAAGGTGTCGGCGGCCACGGCGGCGATGGACAAGGCCAGGGCCGACAGGCCCAGGGCGAATGAGACGGGCAGTTTCATGGGCGGATCTCTTGATCAGTGTTGGCTGAGCTGGGCGTCGAGGGACGGCCAGTAATGGGTGAGCTGCAGGTCGCTCAGGGCCTGGCGGGTGAAGCCGGTGGCCAGGTCCGGGCCGATGTCGTAGGGCGTGCGGATCAGGCGGTTGTCCAGGGCGTAGCGGGCCAGTGCCTGGTAATGGGCCTTGAGCTGGGCATCGCTCTTCGGCGCCCAGCGCGCCTGCCAGGCCACCGGGTCGTCCTGGTCGTCGCGGCGCAGCACGCTCTCGGCCACGCCCGCGCGGGACGACAGCTTGTAGTAGGCGTCGCGGTTCTGCTCCTGGGAGATCCACCAGGCGGCCTTGACCCAGGCGGTGGCCACCAGTTGGGTGAGGTCGGCGTGTTGCTCGACGAAACGGTCGGTGGCCCACAGGTCCGAGACCAGCCGCCAGTCGTCGGCGCCTTGCTTGGTCGACCAGAGGATGCGCGCCACGCCCTTGTCTTCCAGGGCATAGGCCTCGTTGAGCAGCACCGCCGCATCCACCTTGCCCGCCGATACCGCCGCCGCGCCGACCTGCGGGTTGAGGTTGGCGATCTTGAAGTCGCTCAGTTGCAGCCCCTGGCTTACCAGGAAGTTGCTGAAGGCGAACTCCCATGGCCGGCCACGGTGCAGGGCCAGGCGCTTGCCCTTGAGGTCCTGGATGCTGCGGGCGCTGGAGTTGGCCGGCACCACCAGGTACACGTTGTTGCCGCTGCCACCGGGCACCACCAGCTTGCCCGGCACGTTGCCGGCGCCGGCGATCACCGAGGGCAGGTCGCCGCGCACGGCGAAGTCCAGGCTGTCGTTGCTGAAGCCTTCGTTGATCTGCGGCCCGGCGCCGGCGTGGGGCAGGGCGACCCAGTCCAGGCTGATGCCGCGCTGGGCCAGTTGCTGGGCGAGCCAGCCATCCTCGATCACCCGCCCGGGGATGCCGCCGAACACCGGCACGCCCCCCTGGGTGAAGGCGACGATGGCAATGCGCACGGATTTGGGCGGCTCGCTGGCCCAGGTGGTGAGGCTCAACAGCAGGCCGAGCAGAGCGAGGCCATGGCGGCAGAGGATTTTCATGATGTTGCGCTCCCGACAGTGTGCGGGCCGCGTGCTTGAGCGGCCCAGGCGTTTGTCAGGGCGGAGCGAAATGCATGCCAGGGTGCTGCTGGCAGGGCTGCAGGCCTTGTGCGGCAAGGGTTACGCGCTACAGCGAAGGTATTGTCGCGCGGTTCGAGGTGCTGATCGGCAGGCAGGCCGTTGCTGGCGGGTTGCTGCTCCAGCAGCAATGCAACGGTTGGTTTCTTTTATATTCACTTATCGAATATATAAATATTTATTAATAATTTTTCGGTCTAAATTGTTTCATGCACTATGAGGGCGCGCACACACTGCCAGGAATGCCCCCATGTCGCTGATTACCCATCCCAATGCCCGCGAGCTGACCAAATCCGTGCGCGCCACCGTGCTCGTGTTCAAGGACCCGCGCTCCCAGGAGCTGCTCAGCCGCATCGAGCGCCTGGCTCCCAGCGAAGCCAACACCCTCATCATCGGCGAGACCGGCACCGGCAAGGAGCTGGTGGCCCGCCATATCCACAACCTCAGCCGCCGCCATCGCGAGCCTTTCGTCGCGGTGAACTGCGGCGCCTTCGCCGAGACCCTGGTGGAGAGTGAGCTGTTCGGCCACGAGAAGGGCGCCTTCACTGGTGCCACCTCGAACAAGGCCGGCTGGTTCGAGGCCGCCAATGGCGGGACGCTGTTTCTCGACGAGATCGGCGACCTGCCGCTGAACATGCAGGTGAAGCTGCTGCGGGTGCTGCAGGAGCGTGAAGTGGTCAGGCTCGGCTCGCGTACCCCGGTGCCGATCAACGTGCGCCTGGTGGCGGCGACCAACGTCAACCTGGCCGACGCCGTGGTGGCCGGGCACTTTCGCGAAGACCTGTTCTACCGCCTGCACGTGGCGACCATCCGCCTGCCGCCGCTGCGCGAACGGCCGGGAGATATCCTGCCGTTGGCCGAGTTCTTCATCGAGGAGCATTGCCGGCGCCTGGGCTACGAGCGCGCCAGCCTGAGCATGGAGGCCGAGCGCAAGCTGCTGGCGCACAGCTGGCCGGGCAACATCCGCGAGCTGGAGAACGCCATTCACCATGCGCTGCTGGTGTGCCGCCAGCAGCAGGTGGCGCCGGGCGACCTGCACCTGGTGGACATGCGCCCGCAGGCGCTGGGGCAGCCGGAAGTGGCCGGGTTGCCGGCGCCGGGCGCGGTGGCGCCGGTGAGCCTGGAAAGCGCCTTGCTGGCGTTGTTCGAGCAGAACATCCCCGACCTGTACGAGCATATCGAAGAGACCGTGTTCCGGGCGGCCTACCGGTATTGCCATGGCAATCAGTTGCAGACCGGACGGTTGCTGAACATCAGCCGCAATATCGTGCGGGCGCGGTTGGAGAAGATCGGGGAACTCGGAGGGCGCTGAGTGGGGTGGCAAATGACAACAGCCATACACGATTCCTGTAGGAGCGGCCTTGTGTCGCGAAAGGGGTGCGAAGCGCCCCCAGGATTTATGCCTCAAGCTGATATCGTCGGGACTGCTTCGCAGCCCTTTCGCGACACAAGGCCGCTCCTACAAGATTCGTGGATGGCTTGGGGTATCGTTACACGTCTGCCGGCTGCTCGACTTCATCCACATAGGATTCGAAGAACCAGTCGGGAATCTCCTCGTTACGGTATTCCAGCTGCACGCCATCGGTGATTTCCGCCAGCCACACCGCGCTCTGGCCGGAGTTGTCGAACACGTAGGCTCGATGGCTGGCGGCGATGGCCTCGGGCAGCAGGTCCAGGGAGCGCTCGTAGCGTTTGCGCACCAGATCGTCCCTGACCGGATGCCCGCCAGCGCGCACACGAATGGCGACCCGCTCGATATTGATCCGCGGGTTTTCGGTCGAGACGAAGTAGAGGTAGGTGCGATAGCCCTGGGCCTGGGCTTGGCGCATGAATTCGATCTTGCTCGGGTGCGACATGACGCTTTCGAAGGTGAAGCTCTGCTTCGCCTCCAGCAGGCGCTGGCGAATGAAATCGGCGATCACCGAGGCGAAGTACGAGTCCACCGGCACTGCCCGATAGTCGATCCGGTTGTCGAGCAGTCGCAGGTGCCGGGCCTGTGCAACCAGCTGCCGGGATGCGATCAGATGATGCTCGAGATGGAACGTCAGTAGTTCGGCCAGGGTGGCCTGAATGCCGAACGGGGTGAGGTCGATGAAGCCGGTGTCTTTCGCTTCGTGCTCGAGCTCGTCGGCATTGACGAAAAGACGTGTCAGCGCCGCAGGCAGGCTGGCCTTGATGGTGCTCTTGCCCGAGCCGTTGGGCCCCGCGAAGACACGCAGCCTAGGCACGCCCGCCGGCCGTTTCGTCATCGACCCTGCGCACGCTGATCACCTCGCCGACCCGGACCTTGCGCCGGGGGCCGGCCTTGCCCAGCACGGTTCGGGCACCATCGGCCCCGACGCGCACCAGTTCGCCTTCATCGACACACAGGACGCCGCCCTGATTGGCCTGCAGGGCACGCAGATAGGCCGAATGCGTGGCCTCGCTGGCGTGCAGGGGGATCTGTTGCTCAAGGGCATCGAGGTCTCGTTCGGAGACTTTCTTCGCTTTTGCTGCCATCGCTGGACACCTCCGCGCAAGGCGAAACCGCTTGCGCACGTGGGAGGCATCATAGCGCCGACACTGTAAAAAGGCATCAAGGAGGGTCATCGGGCTGTCCTGGAGTGGAGTTGCCATGCAGTCTGGCACGATGCTGCCCTCACTGTTTCCCAGGTCCGCGTAGTCTGTCTCCTAAACCTGAAACGGGGCCGTCGAGCGGCCCCGCAGATCCGGCGTCGCCCCTCAGAAGCCGAAGTCGCTCAGCCCTGGGTGATCGTCCGGGCGGCGCCCCAGCGGCCAGCGGAACTTGCGCTCGGCTTCGCTGATGGGCTGTTCGTTGATGCTGGCGTGGCGGTTGCGCATCAGGCCGTCCTCGGCGAACTCCCAATTCTCGTTGCCGTAGGCGCGGTACCACTGGCCGCTGTCGTCGCGGTACTCGTAGGCGTAGCGCACGGCGATGCGGTTGTCGGTGAAGGCCCAGAGTTCCTTGATCAGGCGGTACTCCAACTCGCGGTTCCACTTGCGAGCAAGGAAGGCCTGGGCCTGTTCTCGGCTGCTGCAGAACTCGACGCGGTTGCGCCAGCGGGTGTCGAGGGTGTAGGCCAGGGCCACCTTGGCGGCGTCGCGACTGTTCCAGCCGTCTTCGGCCAGGCGCACCTTTTCGATGGCGGTTTCACGGGTGAAGGGGGGCAGGGGGGGACGGGGCATCGTGGTCGTTCCTTGCGGGGAGTGGGTTTGCAGAAGCGAGATTAGACCCGTCGCCGGACTGGGAGAATCGGTGCGCCGGGCACTTCATAATTGTCCTCGGAGGAACAATCCGGGCGGGAGTGCCAGGCCGGGCTGTCTATAGTTACCCCCAGACCCTTGCTGGAGCCCAGCCATGACCCTGATCAGCCGCGAACCCTGGTGGCTCGTCCCGCCCAAGCCCGGGCAGACCGAGCAGGACCTGCACTGGGGCTACCTGGAAATCTACGCTGATGGCCGTACGGTGTTCGTCGACCAGCGCCCCAGTGACCGGGAGCTGGCCGAGCGCAAGAGTTGCCGCAATTTCCCCGACGCCGACAAACGCTGAGTCAACCTTCGAGCTGGGCCAGGCGTGCCTCCAGAGCCGTCACCCGCGCCTCCAATGCTTCGATGCGCTCGTCCGCCGCGCTGGTGGAGCGGCTGCCGCCGTCCTGCTGGCGGGCGGCGAGAATCGCCTCGATCTCGGCCGGGTCGCCCAGGGCGTGGGTGTAGCGGTCTTCGCGTTGGCCGGCCTGGCGTGGCAGGTGTATGGCCAGTTGGCGTGAAATCAGACGCTCGAGCTGGTGCTGGACCTGATCGACGTCCTCGAAGGCGTACAGGCGGTTGCTGCGGGTCAGCAGCTCGCTGAGGGTCTGTGGGCCGCGCAGGAACATCAGCCCCATCAGCACCAACTGTGCCGGCACCAGCTCCAGCGCCTTGTCCACCCGTTGCTCCCAGCGGTCGGCGCGGCTGCCCATCTGCAGGCGTGCCATCTCCTGGTTCTCAAGGCTGCGCAGGGCCTGGCCGACTTGGCCGGGGGAGAGGTTCATGACGGGTTCGCGGCTGGTCTTCTGGTTGCAGGCCAGGACCAGGGCATTGAGGGTCAGGGGGTAGGTTTCCGGGCTGGTGGCCTGCTTCTCGATCAGCGAACCGAGCACGCGGATCTCGATGCTGCTGAAACGGCCTTCGCCGATGGTTTCGTGTTCTGACATGGCCCTGTCTCATTGCGAGGAAAAGGCCACTAGCCTAGGTAAAGCGCCGGGCTTAAGCAATCGCTGGTCAGAACGGGGCCGCAGGGCGGCCCCGGCAATCTCAGGCGCCGCGCCGCTCCATGGCCTGGCACGCCGCCGCGGTGAACAGCACGTCGGTGGAGGAGTTCAGCGCGGTTTCCGCCGAATCCTGCAGCACGCCGATGATGAAGCCGACCGCGACCACCTGCATGGCGATCTCGCTGGGGATGCCGAACAGGCTGCAGGCCAGCGGGATCAGCAGCAGCGAGCCGCCGGCCACGCCCGAGGCGCCACAGGCGCACACGGCCGCCACCACGCTGAGCAGCACCGCGGTCGGCAGGTCCACCGGGATGCCCAGGGTGTGCACGGCGGCCAGGGTCAGCACGGTGATGGTGATCGCCGCGCCGGCCATGTTGATGGTCGCGCCCAGCGGAATCGACACCGAGTAGGTGTCCTCGTGCAGGCCGAGCTTTTCCGACAGCGCCAGGTTGACCGGGATGTTGGCTGCCGAGCTGCGGGTGAAGAACGCGGTGATACCGCTTTCACGCAGGCACAGCAGGGTCAGCGGATAGGGGTTGCGGCGGATTTTCCAGAACACGATCAACGGGTTCATCACCAGCGCCACGAACAGCATGCAGCCGATCAGCACCGCGAGCAGGTGCAGGTAGCCGAGCAGCGCGTCCAGGCCCGATTGCGCGAGGGTGGCGCTGACCAGGCCGAAGATGCCCAGCGGGGCGAAGCGGATCACCACGCGCACGATCAGGGTCACGCCGTTGGACAGGTCCGCGACCACGGTACGGGTGGTTTCGCCGGCGTGGCGCAGGGCGACGCCCAGGCCGACGGCCCAGGTCAGCACGCCGATGAAGTTGGCGTTGAGCAGTGCGTTGATGGGGTTGTCCACGGCGCTGAGCAGCAGATTCTGCAGCACTTCACTGATGCCACCGGGGGCGCTGAGCGTGGCTTCGCCGCTGGTCAGCGCCAGATTCGAAGGGAACAGCATGCTCGCCGCCACGGCGACTGCCGCGGCAGCGAAGGTGCCGAGCAGGTACAGCCAGAGGATCGGGCGGATATGGGTTTCCTGGCCGTGACGGTGGTTGGCGATCGAGGCCATCACCAGGATGAACACCAGCACGGG
Organism: Pseudomonas sp. microsymbiont 2; assembly: GCF_054788395.1. NCBI lineage: Bacteria > Pseudomonadati > Pseudomonadota > Gammaproteobacteria > Pseudomonadales > Pseudomonadaceae > Pseudomonas > Pseudomonas sp. microsymbiont 2. The sequence goes on along the minus strand of NZ_CM139112.1, from coordinate 3,700,549 downwards.
TGCCACGGCCTTCAGGGCACTGACGAAGACCTTGCCGAGGAACCCCAGGTCGCGGGCCACGGCGGGGGCGAGCAGGGCCAGGGCGATGCCGGCCACCAGGCCGATGCAGATCTGCGTCACCAGGCCGGTGCGGTTGATGAGGCGGAGAATGGGGGTCATGTGCAGCGCAATCCAGTTACGTGAAAGGGCGCGACTTTACCACAGACCCATGGGGCATATCGCGGCGGCGGGCCTACCAGTGGAACAACTCCCGCCGCGCGCCTTCGGTGATCGCCAGGATCCCCGGGTGCTTGACCTTGCGCTCCACCGAAATGGCGTAGAACGACTCGTTCACCGCCTCGGTCTGGCCGATCAGCCGCACGCCGCACTGCTTGCAGACCTCCTCGGCGATCACGCTGGGGGCGACGAAGATGCCGCTGCCTGACTGGCCGAAGGCCTGCATCAATGCGCTGTCATCGAATTCGCCGACGATCCGCGGTTGCACCTGCTGCTCGGCCAGCCAGCGTAGCAGGCGGCTGCGCACCACGGTTTCCGGGCCGGGAACCAGCAATGGCGCGTCGTCCAGGCAGGCGGGGAAGGGCTTGTTCAGCCGTGCGGCGAGCATGGGCGTGGCGAAGAAGCTCAGGCCACATTCGCCCAGCTTCTGGCTGTAGCCCTTGATATCCAGGTGGCTGGGCATCGGACTGTCGGAGATCACCAGGTCCAGGCGCTGGATCGCCAGGTCCGCCAGCAGGCGCTCGAGCTTGTCTTCGCGGCAGTTGATGCGCAGCACCTCGTCCAGCTCCATGGTCGGGGCCAGCAGGCGATAGACGATGGACTTGGGCACCACGTCGGCCACCCCGACGCGAAACAGGATCTGCTCCTGCGGACCGGCCCTGAGCATGGCTTCCAGCTCCCCGCCGATCTGGAACATCTGCTCGGCGTAGACCAGCGCCTGGCGGCCGGTCTCGGTCAGTTCCAGCTGGCGCCCGACACGTTGGAACAGTTCAAGATTCCAGGTCTGCTCGAACAGGCTGATCTGGCCGCTGATGGTCTGTGGGGTAAGGTTCAACTGCTCACTGGCGCGGGCGATGCTGCCGGTCTTGGCCACAGCCCAGAAGTAATGGAGCTGACGGTAGTTGAGCATGTTGCTTCCATATTCGTAAAAACCGAAGTATACACGCTGAAAATACGAATTTTCCGGATGTTTCAGGCGCTCTAGAATGCGACCCCATCAGGCGCATCGAGCGCCGCCGGAATTCGACAAGCGAGGACCCCATGCTACAACTCAAATCCATTGGCACACCGTTGGTGCTGGCACTGGCGCTGTTCGCCATGTCTGGTTGCGACCAGGCCGAGAAATCCGCCCAGCAGATGCTCGACCAGGCTGCGGAAACGGCCAAGCAGGCCATCGACAAGACCAACGATGCGGCTCAGCAGGCCCTGAGCGACGCCATCGGCAGCGATGCCGAGAAGGCCAAGGCCGAAGAAGACAAGAAAGACACCCAGGACATCTGAGAGCAGGACTGACCAATGGAATATTTGCTGGAACTCGCCGCAAGCCCCACCGCCTGGGTTGCCCTCGCCACCCTGGTGGCCATGGAGGTCGTGCTGGGCATCGACAACCTGATCTTCATCTCCATCCTCACCAACAAGCTGCCCGAGCAATACCGCTCCAAGGCCCGCCGTATCGGTATCAGCATGGCCCTGGTCATGCGCCTGGCGCTGCTCAGCACCGTGGCCTGGATCGTCCAGCTGACCGAGCCGGTGATCGAGGTGTTCGGCCACACGTTCTCGTGGAAGGACATGATTCTCATCGCCGGTGGCCTGTTCCTGCTGTGGAAGGCGACCAAGGAGATCCATGAAAGCGTCGACCCCCATGGCGCCAAGGAAGAGTCCAAGGTCGGCAGCACCGTGACCATCGGTTTCACCGCGGCAATCTTCCAGATCCTGCTGCTGGATATCGTCTTCTCGATCGACAGCATCATCACCGCCGTGGGCATGACCGAGCACCTGCCGATCATGATCATCGCCGTGATCAGCGCCGTGATCGTGATGCTGGTGGCCGCCGACCCGCTGGCCAAGTTCATCAACGACAACCCGACCGTGGTGATGCTGGCCCTGGGCTTCCTGATCATGATCGGCATGACCCTGATCGCCGAAGGCTTCGGCGCCCATGTACCGAAGGGTTATGTGTATGCCGCGATGGCGTTCTCGACCGCGATCGAGATCCTCAACATCATGGCGCGCCGGGCGCGCTTGAAGCGTGAGGCGGCCGAGGGGCACTGAGCTGCACGCTGCAAGTGAAAAGCAAGAGGAAGCCTAGGCTTCCTCTTTTCGCTTATGGCTTGGCGCGTGTCGCTGTCGTCAATGCGCCCCGGCATGCCGACGGACACGGCGCATCGGCTTGGCCAGGGCCTGGGGTGGCAGATGGTGAGGGTGTGAATGCCGGCGCACGATGCGCAGCACGCCCCAGAGCATGGCCGCCGCGACGCTGAGCCACATGCCGACCAGCAGGAGTATTGCCATTGTCAGGCTCATGTGTGCCTCCTTCTCTCTGGCGAGCCGGGCTCGCCATCCAGACACAGCTTCAGTCTAGCCTGTCGGCTGTGACGTTCCATTGACCGAAGGTCTAGTCCTTGGGCCGTTTCGTTCCAAGCCCGCGCCGGGCTATACCCGCAGGCGCCGGCGTCCTATGATCGGGGCTCTTGGCCGGGCGCTGCCTGCCTGGCCGCGGAACAAGCGAGTGCCCAAGTTGCAAAAGTTCCCCATGTTTCGGGCCTTCGGCCCACGCCGCCTGCTGGCCGCCTGCCTGCTGGCCGCGACCCTGTCCGGCTGCGCCAGCGCCCCACCTGCCACGCTCAAGGGGCTACCGCAGCGCGTCGAGCTCAGCAGCGTGCCGTTCTATCGCGGCAACGCCAACCACAGTGGCTCGATGGCCTTGGCCGCGGTGCTGTCGCAGCGAGGCGCGCCGATCACCCCAGGCCTGCTCGACAAGGCGCTGGGCCTGCCCAAGGCTGTCGAGTCGCTGGACACCGGCATTCCCCGGGTAGCCCGCGAGTACGGTCGGGTGGTCTACCCGCTGGACAAGCACCTGGACGCGCTGCTCGCGCAGGTGGCCGCCGGGTATCCGGTGCTGTTGCGTTATCAGGAAGGTTCGGCGTGGTGGAGCGAGCCGCGCTATGCCGTGCTGATCGGCTACGACCGCTACAAGCAGCGGGTGCTGCTGCGTTCGGGCATGCATCGGCGCCAGTTGATGGCGTTCGATGATTTCGAGTCGGCCTGGGCCAAGGAGGGCAACTGGGCGGTGCTGCTGCAGTCGCCACGGCAACTGCCGGCCCAGGTCGATCGCCAGCGCTGGTTGCAGGCGGCGGATGAACTGGCCCGTGCGGGGCAGGAGATTGCGGCGAAGCAGGCGGTCACCAGCCTCGGGCACTGAGGCCGAAATGATCGCGGGGCAAGCCCGCTCCCACGATTCGTCGTGGGAGCGGGCTTGCCCCGCGATGGATTCACATCAGAAGCCCAGACGATCGCGCAGGCTGTAGTACCAGGCACCGATGGCACTGAACGGCACGCGCAGCATCTGCCCACCCGGGAACGGGTAGTGCGGCAGGCCGGCGAACGCATCGAAGCGCTCGGCCTGGCCGCGCAGCGCCTCGGCCAGCACCTTGCCCGCCAGGTGGGTGTAGGTGACGCCGTGGCCCGAGCAGCCCTGCGAGTAGTAGATGTTGTCGCCGATCCGGCCGACCTGCGGCAGGCGCGACAGGGTCAGCAGGAAGTTGCCGGTCCAGGCGTAGTCGATCTTGACGTTCTTCAGCTGCGGGAAGGCCTTGAGCATCTTCGGACGGATGATCGCCTCGATGTTCGCCGGGTCACGCGCGCCATAGACCACGCCGCCGCCGAAGATCAGGCGCTTGTCGCTGGTCAGGCGGTAGTAGTCGAGCAGGTAGTTGCAGTCCTCGACGCAGTAGTCCTGCGGCAGCAGGGTACGGGCCAGTTCGTCGCCCAACGGCTCGGTGGTGATCACCTGGGTGCCGCATGGCATGGACTTGGCGGCCAGTTCCGGCACCAGGTTGCCCAGGTAGGCGTTGCCGGCGACGATGATGAACTTGGCGCGGACCTTGCCTTGCGGGGTGTGCACGACAGGGTTGGCGCCACGCTCGATGCGCACGGCCGGGGTCTGTTCATAGATGATGCCGCCCAGCGACTCGACTGCGGCGGCTTCGCCCAAGGCCAGGTTCAGTGGGTGGATGTGGCCGCCGCTCATGTCGAGCATGCCGCCCAGATAGTTGTCGCAGGCCACCACTTCGCGGATCCGCTTCTGGTCCATCAGCTCCAGCTGGGTGTGGCCGAAGCGCTCCCACAGACGTTTTTGCGATTCCAGGTGACCCATCTGCTTGCTGGTCAGCGCGGCGAACACGCCACCGTCCTTCAGGTCGCACTGGATGTTGTACTTGGCCACGCGCTCACGGATGATGCGTCCGCCCTCGAAGGCCATCTGGCCCAGCAGTTGCGCCTGCTTGGGGCCGACGGTGCGCTCGATGACGTCGATGTCGCGGCTGTAGCTGTTGACGATCTGGCCGCCGTTGCGACCCGAGGCACCGAAGCCGACCTTGGCGGCCTCGACGACGCTCACCTTGAAGCCGTTCTCCAGCAGGAACAGGGCGCTGGACAGGCCGGTGTAGCCGGCACCGATGATGCATACATCGGTTTCCACCTCACCCTGCAGCGCCGGACGTGGCGGCACCGGGTTGGCCGAGGCGGCGTAGTAGGACTGGGGGTAGGGGGTGTTAGCCATGCTCGAGGAACCTCGTGTTTTATATTTTTAACGAATGTACCGATGCTATCAATAATAATAAACACCCGCTAGTCGTCCGGTGAAAATCCCTGACAGACGCCCAGTTCCCGGTCGCGCTGCAAATATTTTTAATATTCAGTAGGTTAGCGTGAAAAAAACAGTTGACACTGCTCTTGGAGCGCGTAGAATGCGCCCCACACGACAGGCACATAGCTCAGTTGGTTAGAGCACCACCTTGACATGGTGGGGGTCGTTGGTTCGAGTCCAATTGTGCCTACCAAACATCGAGAAGGGCGATCCGCAAGGATCGCCCTTTTTGCATTCCGGCCCTGTGCAAAGCTTCAGGTCATGCGCAATTCCCGTGGGATCGATGTTCCACGGACCATCTGAACAGAGCTCGCATTAAGCTGTTGCGCAAAGTTTTTGATTTTTTTGAAAAAAACGCTTTACAGGTATGCGATTGATCTCTAATATGCGCACCACACGACAGGCACATAGCTCAGTTGGTTAGAGCACCACCTTGACATGGTGGGGGTCGTTGGTTCGAGTCCAATTGTGCCTACCAAACATCGAAAAGGGCGATCCGCAAGGATCGCCCTTTTTGCTATGGGTTTCTCGGACGAAAACGAAGAAGGGGCGCGATGCGCCCCCGAATGAGTCTCTATACCGCGCCGTCCAAGGCTCTCGCCGTGGCCTTGCCGCGTCCGCCGAGCCACACCAGCAGCAATCCTCCCGCCGCCAGCAGCCCACCGGCCATCGGCACCGCGGCGTAGCCCAGGTTCATGCTGATCACGGCCCCGCCCAGCGCGGCGCCCACCGCATTGCCCAAATTGAACGCGCCGACGTTGATCGACGAGGCCAGCCCCGGCGCTTCGACGGCGGCGATCATCACCCGCATCTGCAGTGGCGGCACCACGGCGAAGGTGAACACGCCCCAGACCAGCAGGGCAATCGCCGCGCCGATGTGGCTGCCCAGCACCAGCGGCATCAGCAGCATGATCGCTGCCAGGGTCGCGAGGAAAATCCGTGCCGCGCCATCCAGCGACCAGTCCGCCAACTTGCCGCCCAGGCTGTTGCCGAGGGTGAAGCCGACCCCGATCAACACCAGGCCAAGGGTGACGAACGCGTCGGAAGCGCCCGTCAGTTCGGCAAGTACCGGGGCGACATAGGTGTACAGGGTGAACATGGCGCCTGCGCCGAGTACGGTCGTGGCCATGGCCAGCAACACGTTGGGGCGGGCGATCACCGCGAGCTCCTTGCGCACGTGAGGCACGCTGCCGCGTTCACCCTTGGGCAGGGCATACCACAATGCGGCGATGGCCAGCACACCGAGCACGGCAGTACCGGCGAAGGCCATGCGCCAGCCGATCTGCTGGCCCAGCCAGGTGGCGGCCGGCACGCCGCCGATGTTGGCAATGGTCAGGCCCATGAACATGGTGGCGATGGCGCTGGCCTGCTTGTCCTTCGGCACGACACTGGCGGCAACCACCGCGCCGAGACCGAAGAAGGCGCCATGGTTGAGGCTGGTGATCAGGCGCGAGGCCAGCAGGGTGTAGTAGTCCGGCGCGAGGGCCGAGAGCAGGTTGCCGACGGTGAAGATGCCCATCAGCATCATCAGTGCGGCGCGCTTGCCGAAGCGGCTGAACAGCAGGGTCATGATCGGTGCGCCGACCATCACGCCGATCGCATAGGCGGTGATCAGCATGCCAGCGCTGGGGATGCTGGCGTCGACGCCTTCGGCGATGACGGGCAGCAAGCCCATGGGGGTGAATTCCGTGGTGCCGATGCCGAAGGCGCCGATGGCCAGGGCGAACAGGACCCGTTTGGGGGAAAGCGTGCTCATCGGGAGCTCCGTGTTGTGATCGGTGGCTGGGTTTCAGGTGCCGTGCGGATCCGCACGGCACCGGCGGTAGCAATCAGTCCCAGTTCGGCGCCAGGCCATCAGGGCTGACTTCGCGGCCGTTGCGCTCCAGCGTGGCGATGCGTGCCATGTCGTCGGCGTCCAGGTGCAGGTCACGGGCCAACAGGTTGCTGGCCAGGTTTTCGCGCTTGGTGGACGACGGGATCACCGCATGGCCCAGTTGCAGGGCCCAGGCGAGGGCAACCTGGGCGACGGTGGCCTGGTGCTTGGCGGCGATCTCGGCCAGCAGCGGGTCCTTCAGGACCTTGCCGTAGGCCAGGGTCATGTAGGAGGTGGTGGTGATGCCTTGCTCCTTCAGGAAAGCGGTCAGCTTGCTGTTTTGCAGGTACGGGCTGAGTTCGATCTGGTTGGTGGCGATCTCGCCCTGGCCTACCGCTGCAATCGCCTGGCGGGTCAGCTCGATATTGAAGTTGGAGATGCCGATCTGGCGAGTCAGCCCCAGTTTCTTGGCTTCGGCAAGGGCTAGCATGAACTCGTTCAATTCGACGCCGTTGCCAGGCGCTGGCCAGTGGATCAGCAGCAGGTCGACGTAGTCGGTGCGCAGCTTGGCCAGGCTGTCGCGCAGGCTCGGGATCAGTTTGTCGGCGGCGTAGTTGTCGACCCAGATCTTGGTGGTGATGAACAGTTCGCCGCGTGGCACGCCGCTTTCGGCGATGGCTTGCCCGACTTCGGCTTCGTTCTTGTAGATCTGCGCGGTGTCGATGGCGCGATAGCCCAGCTCCAGGGCCGACTTGACCGAATCGATGACGACCTGGCCGGTGAGACGGAAGGTGCCAAGGCCAAAGGATGGAATGCTCATGAATCTGCTCCTGGTGGATGGTTTGAGATCGGACCTTCGACAGGATGGCGCGGGTTCGATCGAGTGGGTGCAGTTTGAGGGGTTGGCGTGTTTTGATTAAGAGGCCGATGGGCCAAGGTCCTTTGACTTTAAGTCAATAGTTCATGCATGGCTTGTGAGCGAAATCGAAGCAATCGACCAATGAGCAAGGACGGCTAGGCGCGGTCCGGTGAGAATCGACGAACCTGCGGCTGATCGTATTTCCAGGAGCAAGCGAACTTGCCAGTCAATGCCCTCTACCAGCAGCGCTTCGCTGCCGTGCTCGCCTATATCGAAAACAACCTCGAAGGGGACCTGTCGGTGGAGGCCCTGAGCGCCGTGGCGCACTTCTCGGCGTTTCATTTTCATCGGCAGTTCAGTGCCTATGTGGGCGTGCCGGTTGCCCGTTATGTGCAACTGATGCGTCTGCGCCGTGCCGCGCACCGGCTGGTCGGTCGACCTGGCTACTCGGTGCTGGACGCCACGCTGGAAGCTGGTTTCGAAAGCCCCGAGGCGTTCAGCAGGGCGTTCAAGCGGGCCTTTGGGCAAGCGCCCGGTGGATTCAGGCGCCAGCCCGACTGGCAAGTATGGAATACGGTGTTTGCCATCCCTCATTTTTCCAGGAGCATCACCATGCAGGTACGAATCGTCGATTTCGCCTCCGTCCGTCTCGCCGCGCTCGAGCATCGTGGGCCGCCCAGTCAGGTCAGCGAGACCGTGCGGCGTTTCATCGACTGGCGCATGAGCAGCGGGCAATCGCCCGTGGCCAGCAGCCGCAGCTTCGGCATCCCTTACAACAACCCCGACACCACCGCGCCGGAAGATTTCCGTTTCGCCATTTGCGGGGAGATTCACGAGGCCGTGGCGCCGAACACCTCGGGCGTGCGGGAACTGAGCCTGCCGGGCGGTCGCTGCGCGGTGGTGCGGCATGTGGGCTCGCCGGACCATATTGGCGAGACGATCTACCCGCTCTATCGCGACTGGCTGCCTGCCAGTGGTGAGGAGTTGCGCGATCATCCGCTGTTCTTCCATTACCTGAGCATTCACCCGCAGACTCCGCTGGAGCAGTGGCAGACGGATATCTACGTGCCGTTGCGCTGAGCTGTTCATGAATGTGCGAGGGGCGTGCAGCCGCCTGCTCCCGCAGGGGTACTGGCCGCCAAATGAAACGACCCGCCAGTTGGCGGGTCGTTTCATTGTCGCGCATGACGATCAGCGGCGGCGGAACAGCGGCAGCGGTTCGTCGGTGGCGCCCTGGTAGGTCACCGAGAAGTCCTTCAGGCTTTGCAGCGCGTCTTCCGGGTCCTTGTCGGCGCGGATGGCGAATGCATCGAAGCCGCATCGCGCCATGTAGAACAGCTGGTCGCGCAACACGTCACCAATGGCGCGAAGTTCGCCTTTGAACTTGTAGCGGTCACGCAGCAGGCGCGCGTTGGAGTAGTTGCGCCCGTCGGTGAAGGCCGGGAAGTTCAGGGCGATGACCTGGAAGTGCGCGACGTCCTCGCCGATTTCCTCGGCTTCCTCGTCGCTGTCCAGCCAGATGCCCAGGCCGCCGTCGCGGGCCTTGAGCAGGCTCGGATGATCGCGCCACAGCTGCAGCGGCACGATGTAGTCGTCGCAGTTGGTCAGCTCGTCGATCGACACGTCCTTGGGCAGCAGGTGCCAGGTTTCGTCGACGATCTGGTTGTTCTTAATGATTCGCTGCATAGACGCGTTCCTTGAAAGGGTCGATGCCGATCCGCTGGTAGGTGTCGATGAAGCGCTCGTCTTCGGTGCGCTGCTCGACGTACACGCTGATCAGTTTCTCGATCACGTCGGCCATGTCGTCCTGGGCGAAGGAGGGCCCAAGGATCTTGCCCAGGCTGGCATCGCGCGCGGCATTGCCGCCCAGCGAGACCTGGTAGAACTCCTCGCCCTTCTTGTCCACGCCAAGAATGCCGATGTGGCCGACGTGGTGGTGGCCGCAGGCGTTCATGCAGCCGGAAATGTTCAGGTCGAGCTCGCCGATGTCGAACAGGTAGTCCAGGTCGTCGAAGCGACGCTGGATGGATTCGGCGATCGGGATCGACTTGGCGTTGGCCAGCGAGCAGAAGTCACCGCCCGGGCAGCAGATGATGTCGGTCAGCAGACCGATGTTCGGGGTGGCGAAGCCTTGCTCGCGCAGTTCCAGCCAGAGCGCGTGCAGCTGGCGCTGCTCGACGTCGGCGAGAATGATGTTCTGCTCGTGGGACGTGCGCAGGTAGCCGAAGCTGAAGCGCTCGGCCAGGTCGGCGACGGCGTCCAGCTGCTTGTCGGTCAGGTCGCCCGGGGCGACGCCGGTGGGCTTGAGCGACAGGGTGACGGCGACATAGCCTGGCTGCTTGTGCGCGCGGGTATTGCGCGAACGCCAGCGGGCGAAGCCGGGGTGCTCGGCATCCAGGGCGGCGTAGTCGACGTTGTCCAGGGCCAGGTACTCGGGGTCGACGAAGTGGCGGGCGACGCGCTGCACCTCGGCCTCGGTCAGGGTGGTGCTGCCGCCGCGCAGGTGAGCCATCTCGGCCTCGACCTTTTCGGCGAACACTTCCGGCGTGAGGGCCTTGACCAGGATCTTGATCCGCGCCTTGTACTTGTTGTCACGGCGACCGTAACGGTTGTACACCCGCAGGATGGCGTCCAGGTAGCTGAGCAGGTCCTGCCAGGGCAGGAACTCGTTGATGAACGAGCCGACCACCGGGGTGCGGCCCAGGCCGCCGCCGACCAGCACGCGGAAGCCCAGCTCGCCAGCTTCGTTGCGCACCGGCTCCAGGCCGATGTCATGCACTTCGATGGCGGCGCGGTCGTCCTTCGAGCCGTTGACCGCGATCTTGAACTTGCGCGGCAGGTAGGCGAATTCCGGGTGGAAGGTGGTCCACTGGCGCACGATCTCGCACCATGGGCGCGGGTCCACCAGTTCGTCTGCGGCGACGCCGGCGAACTGGTCGGTGGTGACGTTGCGCAGGCAGTTGCCGCTGGTCTGGATGGCGTGCATCTGCACGGTGGCCAGCTCCGCGAGGATCTCCGGGATGTCCTCCAGTGCCGGCCAGTTGTACTGCACGTTCTGGCGGGTACTGATGTGCGCGTAGCCCTTGTCGTAGTCACGGGCGATCTTCGCCAGCATGCGGACCTGGCGCGCGTTCAACTGGCCATAGGGCACGGCGACACGCAGCATCGGCGCGAAACGTTGGATATACAGGCCGTTCTGCAGGCGCAGAGGGCGGAATTCTTCTTCGCTCAGCTCACCGGCCAGGTAGCGGCGGGTCTGATCACGGAACTGCTTGACGCGGTCCTCGATGATCCGCTGATCGTACTCGTCGTATACGTACATATAAGTCCTGTCTCAGGCTGCATGCAGCTAATCGCGCGCACGGCCGCGCACTCCGGGTCGGAGCGGGGGAACGATAGCAGAGTGGGTTTATGCGCTAAAGTGATGTTTTTGCATATGAAAAGAACCATTTGGACTAAGTGAGACTGACTGGCATTTGTCCGCTTCAGGGGGTTGCATGGCTATAATCCGGCGTTTGTACCGCAGGGATGTAACGGCATGCTCAAGGCCTTGTGCCAGAGCCTGTGCTTGAGTCTGCCGCTGGCGGCGAGCGCACAGGCCGCTTCGGTGGTGTTTCTCAATCCGGGCTATTCCAACGAAACCTTCTGGGTTGACTATTCGCGTTTCATGCAGGCCGCCGCGACGGACCTGGGCATGGACCTGAGCGTGCAGTACAGCGAGCGCCGCGCCGATCTCGCCCTGTCCCAGGCCCGGGCGGTGCTGCAGGGCGCGCGGCGCCCGGACTATCTGGTGCTGGTCAATGAACAGTACGTGGCGCCGGAGATCATCCGTCTTTCCCATGGCAGCGGGGTCAAGCTGTTCCTGGTCAACAACGGCCTGACCGACAGCCAGGCCAGCAGCATCCAGGCGCAGCCGCAGAAGTACGCCCAGGTGCTTGGCACGCTCACCGGCAACGACGAGGAGGCCGGCTACCAGATGCTCGGCGCGATGATCGCGCAATTGCCGGCGACGACCGAGCGCGTGGAGCTGCTGGCCTTTGCCGGGGTCAGCACCACGCCGGCCTCGCGCTTGCGCGAGCAGGGCATGCGCCGGGCGCTGGCGGAGCATCCGCGAGTGCATCTGCGGCAGGTGGTGTATGGCGGCTGGAGCCGTCAGCGGGCTTTCGAGCAGGCGCAGATGCTGCTGCAGCGTTATCCGGACACCAAGCTGGTGTGGTCGGCTAACGATGAGATGGCGTTCGGCGCCATGCGGGCGTTCGAGGCCGCTGGCAAGGTGCCAGGGCGCGATGCGCTGTTCAGCGCGGTCAACAGCTCGCCCGAGGCCTTGCGCGCACGCATCGATGGCCGCTTGAGCGTGCTGATGGGCGGCCACTTCCGCCTGGGTGGCTGGGCCATGGTGATGCTGCATGACGATGCCCAGGGGCTGGCGTTGGATCGTGGCGGCCTGCGCCAGCATCGCGTGCCGGCGTTGCAGTTGATCGACCCGGTCAAGGCGCGCCGTTGGTTGCGATTGCTGGAGCAGGATGACTACGGCATCGATTTTCGGCGCTACAGCGCCGAGGGGCGCAAGGCTGACTTTCGCTACCCGTTTCTCACGTCACCCGTCGACTTATTGAAAGACCCTGCTTGAGCGAAGGGCATTGCTGGACTTAACTGCTGCTTGAAGTGCATTCCCATAAACACTACAAGAGGCAATGCAATGGGAAACTCTACCAAGGTCCGCAAAGCTGACAGCAGCGTCGATGCCTGGGCGATCCTGTGCCTGATCGTGCTGGTGGTGGTCACTGCCGTGTATTGGGTCAGCCATCAGTAGCGGATACTGCTTCAGACCGTGAAACACACCTGAACCGCCCGCGGAAGGGATATCCGCGGGCGGCTTGCCTTTATCTGCGCGTGCTAGCGCGCCGTCAGGTGCATCGCCAGTTGCACCAGCCCGATCAGCACCAGGATGAACACCAGGGTGAACAGCGTGCCCATCACGATGAAGTGGCTGGCCTTGCCGTAGGTGAAGTCGCGCGCGCGGTTCTTGCCGCTCTGCACGCCGAAGGCGGCGGCGAGGATGCTTTGCAGCATCTGCCAGAAGGTGGGCGGTTTGCCCGAGTTGCGGTCGTCCATGAGTGGCTCCTTGGTCAGAGGCAATCAGGGACAGTGTAGGTAATCTCGAGAGGAATGCCGCCGTGGTGGGAGCGGCGGTGCGCCGATGCGACTTGCCCCGCGATGGCGGTGGACCGGCCATCCGGGGCAAGCCCGCTCCCACGGGATCAGCTGTCGTAGCCCAGGTTCGGCGCCAGCCAGCGTTCGCTCACGCTGATGTCCTGGCCCTTGCGCGCGCTGTAGCGCTCGATCTGGTCCTTGTCCACCTTGCCCACGGCGAAGTACTGCGCCTGTGGGTGGGCAAAGTACCAGCCGCTGACCGCCGCCGCGGGGAACATGGCGAAGTGTTCGGTGAGGAATACGCCGCTCGGGCCGGTCTCGCCAATTGCAGTGCCGTCGAGCAGGCGGAACAGCGTTTCCTTCTCCGTGTGGTCCGGGCAGGCCGGATAGCCAGGCGCGGGGCGGATGCCGCTGTACTGCTCCTTGATCAGCGCCTCGTTGTCCAGGTGCTCGTCCTTGGCGTAACCCCAGTGCTCTTTGCGCACCTGCTCGTGCAGCCACTCGGCGCAGGCCTCGGCCAGGCGGTCGGCCAGGGCCTTGACCATGATAGAGCTGTAATCGTCGCCCTTGTCCTGATAGGCCTTGGCCACTTCCTCGGCGCCGATGCCGGCGGTGGTGATGAAGCCGCCGACATAGTCGGTCACGCCACTGTCCTTCGGCGCGACGAAGTCGGCCAGGGAGAAGTTTGGCTTGCCGTCGGGCTTGATGGTCTGCTGGCGCAGGTGGTGCAGCGTGGCCAGCGTCTGGCCGTTCTCGCCATACACCTCGATGTCGTCGTCAGCCACCTGGTTGGCCGGCCAGAAACCGAACACCGCGCGGGCACTGATCAGTTTTTCGTCGATCAGCTTGTCGAGCATCTCACGGGCATCCTTGTACAGCGCCGTGGCCGCTTCGCCGACCACTTCGTCGGTGAGGATGCGCGGGAACTTGCCGGCCAGGTCCCAGGAAATGAAGAACGGGGTCCAGTCGATGTACTCGGCCAGGGTGCGCAGGTCGATGTCCTCCAGCACCTTGACGCCGGTGAAGGAGGGCACCGCGGCCTGGTAGCCGGCCCAGTCGTACTGCGGTTTGGCGGCGATGGCCTGGGCATGGCTCAGGCGCTCGGTGCGGGCACTGCGGTTGGCGGTGCGTTCGCGCACCTCGACGTATTCCTCGCGAGTCTTCTCGACGAAGCCGGCCTTGAGCTCCTTGGACAGCAGTTGGGTGGCCACGCCCACCGCGCGCGAGGCGTCGGTGACATAGACCACGGCGTCGTTGGAGTACTTGGGCTCGATCTTGACCGCGGTGTGCGCCTTGGAGGTGGTGGCGCCACCGATCATCAGTGGCAGGCGGAAGTCCTGGCGCTGCATCTCGCGGGCGACGTGGACCATCTCGTCCAGCGACGGGGTGATCAGCCCGGACAGGCCGATGATGTCGCACTTCTGCTCGCGGGCGGTCTGCAGGATCTTCTCGGCCGGCACCATCACGCCGAGGTCGACGATGTCGTAGCCGTTGCAACCGAGCACCACGCCGACGATGTTCTTGCCGATGTCGTGCACGTCGCCCTTGACCGTGGCCATGAGGATCTTGCCCTTGGCCTCGGGCTTGTCGCCTTTCTCGGCCTCGATGAACGGGATCAGGTGGGCCACCGCCTGCTTCATCACCCGAGCCGACTTGACCACCTGGGGCAGGAACATCTTGCCGGCGCCGAACAGGTCGCCGACCACGTTCATGCCGCTCATCAGCGGGCCTTCGATGACCTCGATGGGGCGCGCGCACTGCTGGCGGCACTGCTCGGTGTCCTCGACGATGAACGCGGTGATGCCCTTGACCAGTGCGTGCTCCAGGCGCTTTTCCACCGGCAGCGAACGCCACTCTTCGTTCTCTACTTCCTTGGTCGCGCCGCCGCCCTTGTAGTCGTCGGCGATCGCCAGCAGGGCGTCGGTGCCTTCCGGGGTGCGGTTGAGCACCACGTCCTCGACCTTTTCGCGCAGCGCGGCGGGGATCTCGTCATAGATCTCCAGCTGGCCGGCGTTGACGATGCCCATGGTCAGGCCGTTCTGGATCGCGTGGTAGAGGAATACCGAGTGGATCGCCTCGCGCACCGGGTTGTTGCCGCGGAACGAGAACGACACGTTGGACACCCCGCCGGAACTCAGGGCGTGTGGCAGGTGGTCGCGGATATAGGCGCAGGCCTCGATGAAGTCGACGGCGTAGTTGTTGTGTTCCTCGATGCCGGTGGCCACGGCGAAGATGTTCGGGTCGAAGATGATGTCTTCTGCTGGGAAGCCCACTTCGTTGACCAGGATGTCGTAGCTACGCTGGCAGATTTCTTTCTTGCGCGCGGCGGTATCGGCCTGGCCGACCTCGTCGAAGGCCATCACCACCACGGCGGCGCCGTAGCGCTTGCACAGGCGGGCGTGGTGCTTGAACTGCTCGACACCTTCCTTCATGGAGATGGAGTTGACGATGCCCTTGCCCTGGATGCACTTCAGGCCCGCCTCGATCACCTCCCACTTGGAGGAGTCGATCATGATCGGCACGCGGGAGATGTCCGGCTCGCCGGCGATCAGGTTGAGGAAGCGGACCATGGCGGCCTGGGAGTCGAGCATCCCTTCGTCCATGTTGATATCGATCACCTGGGCGCCGGCCTCGACCTGCTGCAGGGCGACTTCCAGGGCCTCGGTGTAGTTCTCCTCGCGGATCAGCCGGGCGAACTTGGCGGAGCCGGTGATGTTGGTGCGCTCGCCGACGTTGACGAACAGCGACTGGCGATCGATGGTGAACGGCTCCAGGCCCGACAGGCGGCAGGCCTTGGGGATCTCCGGGATTTCCCGTGGCTTGTACTTGGCCACGGCCTCGGCGATGGCCTGGATGTGCGGCGGGGTGGTGCCGCAGCAGCCGCCGATGATGTTGAGGAAGCCGCTGGCGGCGAACTCCTCGACCACCGCGGCCATTTCCGCCGGGGTCTCGTCGTACTCGCCGAAGGCGTTGGGCAGGCCGGCGTTGGGGTGGGCGGACACATGGGTGTCGGCCTTGGTCGCCAGCTCTTCCAGGTATGGACGCAGGTCCTTGGCGCCGAGGGCGCAGTTCAGGCCCACGGAGATCGGCTTGGCGTGGCGCACCGAGTTCCAGAAGGCTTCGGTGGTCTGGCCCGACAGGGTGCGGCCGGAGGCGTCGGTGATGGTGCCGGAGATCATGATCGGCAGCTCGACGTCGTCCTCCTCGAACACCTGCTGCACGGCGAAGATCGCTGCCTTGGCGTTGAGGGTATCGAAGATGGTCTCGATCAGGATCAGGTCGGCGCCGCCCTCGATCAGGCCGCGGGTGGCCTCGGTGTAGTTTTCCACCAGTTCGTCGAAGGTGACGTTGCGATAGCCTGGGTCGTTGACGTCGGGGGAGATCGAGCAGGTGCGGCTGGTCGGGCCGAGCACGCCGGCGACGAAGCGCGGCTTGTCCGGGGTCTCGAGGGTCTTGGCGTCGGCCACCTGGCGGGCGATGCGCGCGCCTTCGACGTTCAGCTCGTACACCAGCGACTCCATGCCGTAGTCGGCCTGGGAAATCTGCGTGGCGTTGAAGGTGTTGGTTTCGAGGATATCGGCGCCGGCGTCGAGGTAGGCCTTCTCGATCGCGGCGATGACATCGGGACGGCTGAGCAGCAGCAGATCGTTGTTGCCTTTGACATCGCTTGGCCAATCGGCGAAGCGCGTGCCACGATAGTCGTGTTCCTCGAGGCGGTAACTCTGGATCATAGTACCCATGCCGCCGTCGAGGATCAGGATGCGCTCTTTGAGTGCTTTCTGGAGTGCTTGGTAACGAGCGCTGCGGTCGGACATAGGAACTACCTGGTCGGGCAAATATCAGAAGGTGCCGAATAATAACAAAGCTGCATGGATTTTAGGCGTATCGACCATTTGCATGAATTTCCCTCATGTAGGTGGGCGCCCTCCCAACACCTCAGGACCCGCCAGGCACATCGTGATGGCTTCAAGTAACCAGGACATTCGGCACATGCTGCATCGCATACTTGCCAGCGCCTTCGCCTTGCTCATCAGTGGCGCGGCGTTCGGGCAGGCCCCCCAATCGAGCCCGACGATTTCATACACGCGGGACATCCAACCGATCTTCACCGAGAAGTGCGTGGCTTGCCACGCCTGCAACGACGCCGCCTGCCAGCTCAACCTGGGCAGCGCCGAGGGCGCCGAGCGTGGTGCTTCCAAGGTACCGGTCTACCAGGGCGAACGCAGCCAGGCAGTGCCCACCACACGGCTGTTCTACGATGCCCGTGATGAAGCCGGCTGGCGCAAGCAGGGCTTCTACTCGGTGCTGGACAAGCAGGGCAGCCAGGCGGCGCTGATGGCGCGCATGCTCGAGCTGGGCCACAAGACCCCGCTCACGCCCAATGCCAAGCTGCCCGAAGAAATTGTCCTGGGGCTCAACCGCAACAACATGTGCCCGCTACCTCACGAGTTCGACGCCTATGCCGGCGCGCATCCGAAAGAGGGCATGCCACTGGCGGTCACCGGCCTGACCGACCAGGAGTACCAGACCCTGCAACGCTGGCTGGCCGCTGGCGCGCCGGTCGAGAAAACGCCGATCCAGCCCAGCGCGGCAGAGGCAAGGCAGATCGCCGAGTGGGAAGAGCTGCTCAACCGCCCAGGCTCGACCGAGGCGCTGGTCGGCCGCTGGTTGTACGAGCACCTGTTCCTGGCGCACATCCACTTCGTCGGCGGCGAGCCGGGCCACTTCTTCCAGTGGGTGCGCTCGCGCACGCCCAGCGGCCAGCCGGTGGACCTGATCGCCACCCGCCGTCCCAACGATCCGCCGGGCACCGATTTCTACTACCGGCTGACCCCGGTGCAGGGCGTGATCGTCCACAAGACCCACATCACCTACCCGATGGGGCCGCAGAAACTCAAGCGGGTCAAGCAGCTGTTCTACAGTGGCGACTGGCATGCCTCGTCGCTGCCCGGCTACGGCCCGCGTCACCGCGCCAACCCGTTCGAGACCTTCGAGGCAATTCCGGCGGTGGCCCGCTACCAGTTCATGCTGGACAACGCCGAGTACTTCGTCCGCACCTTCATTCGCGGTCCGGTATGCCGAGGGCAGATCGCCACCGACGTGATCCGCGACAACTTCTGGGCGCTGTTCCAGGAGCCGGCCCACGACCTGTACATCACCGATGCCCAGTACCGGGGCGAGGCCACGCCGCTGCTGGCCATGCCCGGGCAGATCGACGATGTCGGCAGCGTGCTGAGCCTGTGGCACGCCTACCGCGACAAGCGCAACGAGTACGAGGCATTGCGCCGCGAGGCGTATGCCGAGCAGCCGGCGCCGAGCTGGTCGACCCTGTGGGCCGGCAACGACAACGCGCTGCTGAGCATCTTCCGCCACTTCGACAGTGCCTCGGTGACCAAGGGCCTGATCGGTGATGTGCCGCTGACGATGTGGCTGTTCGACTACCCACTGTTCGAGCGCACCTACTACCAGCTGGCGGTGAACTTCGACGTGTTCGGCAACGTCTCGCACCAGTTGCAGACGCGCCTGTACTTCGACCTGATCCGCAACGGCGCCGAGGTCAACTTCCTGCGCCTGATGCCGGCCAGCAAGCGTGGCGAGATCCTCGGCGATTGGTACCAGAACAGCGGCAAAGTGAAGATGTGGATGGACTACGAGGACATCGACACCAGCACCCCGAGCGCGCTGAAGCTGGACAAGCACGACCCCAAGCGTGACTTCGGCCTGAAGCTTCTGCAGCGTACCGGCAGCCTGAACGCCGCGCCCGATCCGATCAACCGCTGTCAGGGCGCCTATTGCTCCCGCCCGCAGATGTCGCCGGAGTTTCGCGATGTCGAACAGTCGCTCAGTCGTCTGGTGTCGCGCCCGGCCGCGGGCCTCAAGGTGATCGGCCAGTTGCCCGAGGCGACCCTGCTGCGCGTCGAGGGGCAGGGTGGCCAGCGCCAGGTCTACAGCCTGTTGCGCAACCGTGCCCACAGCAACGTGGCGTTCCTGCTCGGCGAGGCCTACCGCTACCAGCCGGGGCTGGACACCCTGACCCTGGTTCCGGGTGTGCTGAGCAGCTATCCCAATTTCATCTTCAACATCCCGGCGGCGGATGTGCCGGAGTTCGTCGAGGACATGGAGGCGGCGCGCGACGACACGGCGAAGTTCGAGCGTATCGTCATGCGCTGGGGCGTGCGCCGTAGCCATCCGCAGTTCTGGCGCTACTTCCACGACCTGAACAGCTACATCAAGGAGACCGAGCCGGTGGAGGCGGGGGTGCTGGACATGAACCGCTACGAGAACCTCTGATCGGTTGGCCGGGACTTTCCCGGCCTGCTGCGGTCGGAACTGCTGAGTGGTTCCGGTCGAGACGGCTTTGTGGCCATCGCGGGGCAAGCCCGCTCCCACGCTTCTGGAGTCCAGACGCCAGCGTGGGAGCGGGCTTGCCCCGCGATGGAACGAAGCGATGACCGAAGCCTCAACGCACCGGTCAACGCAGGGTTTTTCATGCTGTACTCGCTTCAGGCTCTCCGGGCATTCGCCGCCTGGGTGGTGGTCTGCCACCACTTCATGCAGATCTTCTTCGACTTCAACGCCACCGGCCCCCTCGGCCAACTGCTCGCCGACCGCGGCGCGGTGGGGGTGGACATCTTCTTCGTCATCAGCGGCCTGGTGATCTACCTCTCGACCCGCGACAAGGACATCGCGCCCGCACAGTTTTTGCTCAACCGCGCCCTGCGCATCGTGCCCGCCTACTGGTTCTACACCCTGCTGATGGCCGTGCTGACGCTGATCGCCAGTCGCTGGATGCCGCACCAGGTGTTCGAGTGGCAGCACCTGTTGCTGTCGCTGCTGTTCATTCCCGCAGAGAACCCAGGTGGCTATGGCTTGTATCCAACGCTCAATGTCGGCTGGACGCTGAACTTCGAGATGTTCTTCTACCTGCTGTTCGGCCTGGCCTTCCTGGTGCGCCAACGTCATCACCTGCTGCTGGTGACCGCGGCGCTGCTGCTGGTCAGCGAAGTGCTGGGGCGCCTGGGCGTGCTCAGTCGCTTCTACAACAACGACATCGTCTACGAGTTCCTGCTGGGCATCGGCCTGGGCGTGCTCTATCGCCGCGGACTGATCCGCGAAGGGTCATGGTTGCCGCTGTTGCTGCTGGGCGTGGCCGGTTTCGCCCTCTACCACCTGGATGCCTCCCAGCGCCTGTTGCACTGGGGACTGCCCAGTGCGTTGGTGGTACTGGCGTTCATTGCCCTGGAACCGTGCTTCAAGGGCAACCGAGTGCTCAAGGCGCTGGGTGACTGCTCCTATTCGGTGTACCTGATTCACGTCCTGGTGTTGTATGCCGGACTGTTCGTGCGTGAGTGGCTGAGCCTGAACCCGTACCTGGTGTTCGCCTTGTGCGTGCCGTCAATCGGACTAATGTCGTGGCTCAGCTACCAATGGCTGGAACGTGGCCTGTACTGGCGGCTCAAGGCTTGGTTCGCGGCGCCGACGCCAGCGCCGGCGCTTTCCCGAGTCAAATGCTAGGACTTTGTTCGGGGGCCGGGTTGGCGTACACTGCCGGCAAGTCTGTGAGGAACTTCCATGAGCGCTATAACCATTACCGACGCCGCCCATGATTACCTGGCCGATCTGCTCTCCAAGCAGAACACGCCTGGCATCGGCATCCGTATTTTCATCACCCAGCCGGGCACCCAGTACGCCGAGACCTGCATCGCCTACTGCAAACCGGGCGAAGAGAAGCCCGACGACGAGCCGGTGGGCCTGAAGAGTTTCACCGCCTACCTCGACGCGGTCAGCGTGCCGTTTCTCGAGGACGCGCTGGTGGACTACGCCACCGACCGCATGGGCGGCCAGCTGACCATCAAGGCGCCGAACGCCAAGGTGCCGATGGTCAATGAAGACAGCCCGATCAACGAGCGCATCAACTATTACCTGCAGACCGAGATCAATCCCGGCCTGGCCAGCCACGGCGGCGCCGTGAGCCTGGTGGACGTGGTCGACGACGGCATCGCCGTGTTGCAGTTCGGGGGTGGTTGCCAGGGTTGCGGCCAGGCCGATGTGACCCTCAAGGAAGGCATCGAGCGCACCCTGCTCGAGCGCATTCCCGAGCTCAAGGGCGTGCGCGACGTGACCGACCACAGCAACAAGGAAAACGCCTACTACTAAGGCGGTTTCCCCATCGCGGGGCAAGCCTGCTTCACGCTTGAACCAGAGCGTGGGAGCGGGCTTGCCCCGCGATGCGTTGAGCCTCTCGCTGATTTTCTGAACAAGGACGCTCGGTATGAAAGCCCTGCACGCGTTTGTAGTTCCGTTGTCCCTGGCCTGCGCGCAGGCCTGGGCCAGTTACCAGCCGCCGGCCGGCAGTGACGAGCAGTATCGTGCGGCAGTGGCGACACTGGATGCCCTCGAGCCGCGGTTGCTCGCGTTGGCCGAGCGTTCGCTGGCGGGTACGCCAGCGTCGGCCCTCGAAGCGGATGTCGCGGCGTTTCGCAGGGAGCGCGATCCGGCGCTGGCGCGGTTGCAACAGGCGGCGGCCCGGGGCCATGCCGTGGCCCAGTATCGCTTGGCGCTCTACTACTTCGCCTATGAGCCGTCGGCGGACACGGCCATGACCTGCAAGCTGCTGACCGATAGCCTGGAGCAAGGCTTCGCGCCTGCGGCGCTACGGGTGAACACTGACTGCATTGGCTACGTGGATGGCCCGTCCTACCTGCCTGCCCTGCGCAAGGCGCTGGCCGAATTGCCACAGTTTGCCCGCTATTACCCGCAGCCGGCTGTCGGTTTCGAATGCTTCAAGCCGAATCTCAAGGACAACCGCTTGCAATGGGGCGATGCCACCGCTTACCAGGCCGAGCTCTATCGATTGCTGGGCTACAAGGCAGGCCGTGGTGACTCGCCGCAGCGGCGTGAGTACTGGGAGCATGCCGTGGAACTCAACGGTTGCCCACGTGTGGCCGGGCGGCTGAACGCTGCCCAGGTCATCGAGCACTGATCCCTAGCAACAAAGTGTTACGGATTCAAGCCCTGCGACAACAGGTCGCGCCCCGTAAACAAAGGGCTGCAGCCCGATCGGGCCTTTGTCGGGTGGATGGTGCGGGGGGGGCGTGACAGAATGCCCCGGTTTTCTGGCCGGCCCATCCCAGGGGTCGGCACCTTCCCTGTAAAGGATGGTTCCATGACTGATCTGTTGACCCGGCGCGCGGTAGTCGCCGGGATGGGCGTACTGGGGCTTGGCCTGCTGGCGGGTTGCAACCCGGCCCGGGGCCTGGAGTTCAAGTACGGCAAGAACATGAGCAACGAAATCCTCGGGCGCAAGTTCAAGCTCAAGGACACTCGCGGCAACGACTGCACGTTGTCGAGCTTCTACGGTTCGATGCCGATGATCTTCTTCGGTTTCACCCAGTGCCCGGCGGTCTGCCCGACCGCGCTGGCGCGCGTGGTGCAGATCAAGAAGATGCTCCGGGGGCGCGACCAGGAGATCTTCCAGCCGGTGTTCATCACCCTGGACCCGGAGCGTGATACCCCTGAAGTGCTCGATGCCTACGTCAAGGCCTTCGACTCGTCGATCATCGCCCTGACCGGCACCCCCGAGGAAATCGCCGAGGTGGCCAGGGAGTTCAAGGTGTTCTACGAAAAGGTCCCGGCCGGCGACACCTACACCATCTCTCACTCGTCCACCAGCTACGTCTATGACACACGTGGCACCCTGCGCCTGAGCCTGGGCCATTCCCTGAACGCCAAGGAATGCGCCGAAGACCTGGCCACCCTGATGGAGATCTGCTGAATGTCGATGCAACCGATCAAACGCGGCCTGGCCGCCCTGGCGCTGCTGGGCCTGAGCCTGCCTGCCTTCGCCCAGACCACCGTGAGCGATGCCTGGGTGCGCGCCAGCGTGGCGCACCAGCAGTCCACCGGCGCCTTCATGACCCTGACCGCCAGCGGCGACAGCAAGCTGGTGAGCGTCGCTTCGCCCGTGGCCAAGGACGTCCAGGTTCATGAGATGGTCATGAACGGTGATGTGATGAAGATGGGGCCGGTCGATGCCATCGCGCTTCCGGCAGGCAAGCCTGTCGTCCTGGATCCCAATGGTTACCACGTGATGCTGATGGGCCTGAACCAGCAGGTGAAGGAAGGGGAGAAGGTGCCGCTGACCCTGACCATCGTGGATGCCAAGGGCGCGAAGGAAACCGTGCAGGTACAGGCAGAGGTGCGCGCGCTCAACGCCGAGGCCGGCGCAGGGCACGACCACATGCACATGAACCACTGATAGCGGATCGCGGCGCAAGGCCGCTCCTACAGGAGGTCGTAGCCCCCTGCAGGAGCGGCCTTGCGCCGTGAAAGCGCTGTAAAGCAGCCCCTGTCAGCTACGAAAGCGTGGCAGCGGCCGTTCGATGTTCAGCGACGTCAGGGTCTTGCGCACCTGGGCGTCCTCCGCCTCCAGCGCCTTGAGGCTGGCGCGGATCTTGCCGGCGGCGGGCACGTCGCCCTGCCGGTCGATCCAGTCGGCGATCTCCTTGCAGGCGCTGCTCAGGCAGGCCTGGCGCTGGCTCATCAGCGACAGGAGCGTGGTGATTTCTCGTTCGGACATGACCCGATCCTCCATTCAGCCCCTTGAGTGTAGCAGCGGCGCGCCGGCCTGCATGCGGGTCACGCCAGGCTCAGGCAGGCCTGGCGGTAGGCCCCCGGCGTGACGCCATAGGCTTGCTTGAACTGCCGGGTGAGATGGCTTTGATCGGCGAAGCCCAGGGCGAAGGCGACCTCCAGCGCAGGCAGGCCACTTCTCAGGAACTCCCTGGCCCGGGCCAGGCGGCGCTGCTTGAGCCAGGCATGCGGCGGCAGGCCGGTGGCCTGGCGGAACACCCGGGCGAAATGGAAAGGGGACAGGTTCACCGCCGCCGCCAGCGTCTCCAGCGAGGGCGGGTCGGCCAGTTGGCTTTCCAGCAATTCGCGGGCCCGGGCCACGGCCAGCGGTTCGTTGCCGGGGGCGGAAGGCTCGGCGCAGTGGCCGTGGCGCTGCACCAGCGCCAGGACCGCGTGGCGCCAGGCGGTCTGTTGCTCCAGTGCGCTGGCATTGGCCTCGGAGAGCTGGTGCAGCTGGCTGAAGGCGGCGGCCAGGGCCGGGTCCTGGATCACGCTGTCCTTGAACCGGGGCATGCCATGGCGACCCAGCTCCAGCTCGTCGAGCACGCCGGTGACCCGTTCATGCTCGGGGTAGAAACCACGGTAGCGCCAACCGGCCTCATGGGCGGTGGCGCCGGTGTGCAGCTCGTCGGGATTGATCAGCACCATGCTGCCCACCGGCGCCAGGTGCTCGCTGCCACGGTGCCAGAAGCGTTGGGCGCCGGATTCGATCACGGTGAACACATAGCCTTCATGCACGTGCGGGGCGAAGCGCTGCTGGATGTAGCGGGCGTGCAGCATCTCGACGTCGCCGAGGGCGGGCGCCTGCCACAGGTGGGCCTGTTCGCGCAGGGGCGTGGTCATGCCAGCCAGCTGCGCAGGAGGAAGAAGATCAGCATGCTTGCCAGCATGCTCAGCAACACGCTGCGGGTCAACAGCACCAGGGCGATGGCGACCAGTGCCCCCAGCAGGTAGGGGTTCAGCGGGTTCAGGTCGAGCTGGTGGCCGGGCAGGAAGATGATCGGCCCGCAGATGGCCGTGAGCATGCCGGGCACGGCGAAGCCGAGGAACTGCCGCGCATTGGAGCTCAGGCGCAGCGGCAGGCGTGGTTCGAGGAAGGCGTAGCGGTTGAGGAACACCACCACGCCCATGGCGACGATCAGCAGCCAGATCATGAGCGACCCCCGGAGAATTTCTGGCAGACGAATCCGGCGGCCATGCCCAGCAACCCGGCCACCACCAGCGCGGTTTCCCAGTGCCAGTAGCTGAACAGCACCGAACAGAACAGCGACACCGCCACGCACACCACGGTCGGCAGGTTGCGCACCAGTGGCGCGATCAGGGCGACGAAGGTGGCGACGATGGAGAAGTCCAGGCCCAGCTGGTCCAGATGGGGGATGTTCTGGCCGAGGACGATGCCCGCCAGGGTGAACAGGTTCCACGCGACATAGAAGGTCAGACCGACCCCCAGGGCGTACCAGCGGTTGAACTGCTGCTGGTCGTGGTGACTGGTCAGGGCGAAGAATTCGTCGGTGAGCAGGAAGCCCAGGCCCAGTCGCCAGCGGGTTGGCAGGCCGGACAGCACAGGGCGCATGGACAGTCCGTAGAGCAGGTGCTGCGAGGTCAGCAGCAAGGTGGTGAGCAGGATCGAGAACAGGTTGGCGCCGCCCTTGAGCATGCCGATGGCTACCAGCTGCGCGGCGCCGGCGAAGACGATGGCCGACAGGCCCTGGCCTTGCCAGGCGCTGAGATTGGCCTCGATGGCCATGGAGCCGGCGAGCAACCCCCAGGGGGCGACGGCCAGCGACAGCGGCAGGATGGCGATGGCGCCGTGGAGGAAGGCTTGGCGGGCGATAGGCGGGCTGGACATGGGCATGGCAACGAATCGACGGGGCAGGCCAGCATGCCAGACAGGTCAGAGGGTGGCTTGAACGATCTTGCTTTGTTGTCGCCTCTCCCCAGGCCTTGCGCAATTCCTGTAGGAGCGGCCTTGTGTCGCGAAAGGGCTGCAAAGCAGCCCCAGGATTCCAGCTTCGCAGCGGAGATTGCCGGGGCCGCTCTGCGGCCCTTTCGCGACACAAGGCCGCTCCTACAGGGGAGCGCCTGATCGCAGGCCGCGATTGTCGATTCAGCGCAGCTCGATCTGCGCGCACAGCCCGCCTTCGGCGCGGTTGCTCAAGGTCAGGCTGCCCCCCATGGCCTGGGTCAGCTGTTGGGCGATCGCCAGCCCCAACCCAGTGCCGCCGGTACTGCGGTTGCGCGAGCCCTCGACCCGGTAGAACGGCTTGAGCACATCGTCCAGCTCCGCTTCAGGTATCCCTGGCCCGTTGTCGAGCACGCGAATCAACGTCCTGCCGTCCTCGCACCCGACTTCCAGCTGCGCGGCGCCGGAGAACTTCAGGGCGTTGTCCACCAGGTTGACCAGCACGCGGCGCAGGGCGTGCGGGCGGGTCTCCAGGGTTGCCTGGGCGCTGCCGCGCCGGTCGACCTGCGCGCCACTGTCCTGATAGTCGAACACCAGGCTGTCGAGGAAGGCATCGAGATTGACCCGGCACGGCGCCTCGGTGCTGCTGTCCATGCTGCGGGCATAGGCCACGCCTTCGCGCACCAGGTGTTCCATGGCATCGAGGTCGTGCCACAGCTTGTCGCGCTCCATGCCGTCGTCCATCTGCTCGACCCGCAGCTTCATGCGGGTGATCGGGGTTTGCAGGTCATGGGAGATCGCCGCGAGCAGTTGCATGCGCTCCTTGAGGTAGGCGGCGATACGCGCCTGCAAGGCATTGAAGGCCACGGCGGCGTAGCGCACCTCGCGCGGGCCGCTTTCGTCCAGCAGCGGGCCGGGGCTGTTCGGGTCGAGGGTGTCCACGGCCCGGACCAGGCGAGTCAGCGGGCCGATCGCCAGGCGAACGGCCAGCCAGGTACAGGCCAGCAGCACCGCCAGCTGGATCAGCAGCACCACCGGCAGCCAGGTGGCCACCGGCACGGCGGCGGGGGTGACGTCGATGGTCAGCGGCGCGCCGTCGGCCAGGCGCAGGTGGGCCTGGAAATGGGCGTTGGGGCCGGGGATCTCCTGGAAGGTCAGCGCGTAGCGGTCGCCGATGGCCTTGACGATGGATTCGGCGGCCATCGGCGGGTCGGCGCTGGGCATGGCCTCGCCGGGCAGGCCGCCGTCGAGGCGGTAGCGGTAGGTGCGCCGCTCCAGGCGTGACAGCCAGGCAGGGCGCTCGGTGGCGGGCAGGCGATCGAGAATGGCCACCGAGGTCGCGACATCCAGCTCCAGATTGCTGAGCATCATCGAGCGGCTGCTCACATAGCGTTCGTAGGCCTGCAGGCTGAACGACAGGCCGTAGGCCAGCACCAGCCCTGTGAAGAAGATCAGGGCCAGGCGCGAGGCCAGGGTGCCGGGCCACTTCATGCCGGCGACTCCAGCAACTGCACGGGCAGCGAGAATACATAGCCTTCGCTGCGCACGGTCTTGATGCAGGTGGGTTCACGGGCATCGTCACCCAGACGCTGGCGCAGGCGACTGACCAGCAGGTCGATCGAGCGGTCGAAGATGTCCGCCTCGCGACCCTGGGTGAGGTTGAGCAACTGCTCGCGGCTGAGCACGCGTTGCGGGTGGTCGAGAAACACCCGCAGCAGGCGGTACTCGGCACCGGACAACGCCACCAGGGTGCCTTCGCTGTCGAGCAGGTGGCGAGCAGTGGTGTCCAGGCGCCAGGGGCCGAAGGCGATCAGCCGGCTGCTTTCGCTGATGGTCAGGTTCGGTGGCAGCATGCGTGTGCGGCGCAGCACGGCGTTGATCCGCGCGAGCAGTTCGCGGGCGGAGAAGGGCTTGGTCAGGTAGTCGTCGGCGCCCATCTCCAGGCCGATGATGCGATCGGTCTCGTCGTTGCGCGCGGTGAGCATCAATACCGGCGTGTTGCGGTGCTTGCCGGCGCGCAGTTCGCGGCACAGCAGCAAACCGTCGTCGCCGGGCATCATGATGTCCAGCACGATCAGGTCGACGGCGTTGTTTTCGAGGAAGGCGCGCATCTGCCGGCCATCGGCGACGATGCTGGTGCGCAGGCCGTTCTTCTTCAGGTAGTTGCCGACCAGCTCGCGGATCTCGCGGTCGTCATCGACGACCAGGATGTGATCGACGTGTTCCATCGGGGTGTCCTTGTTCGGGGTGGTGGGCGCAGTGTACCGAGCGAATCCGGGCTTGCCTGCCGTGCTTTGTATTGCAGTGTATCTGCTGGCGGTGCAGATACAGGCGCAGGCACATCCCCCCGGCGACGGACACAAGCCCGATACCTGGCAGGCGTGAAATGGCTCTCGACCGGGGAGTGACGTTCCCCATGCCAAGACCTCGCATCAGGAGACACGCCATGAACTTCAAGACTTTCGCCAGCGCCACCTTGTTCGCCGTACTCGGCCTTGGCGCCATCACTGCCCAGGCCAGCAACAGTTCGCTGAACGATGCCAGCGTGATGCAGTACCGCTACGGTGATCACCTGGACATACAGAAGGTGGTGGCGGTGAAGAATGACCCGCAGCATGCCTGCGGCGTGGTCAACACGCGCATGGACTACCTCGATTCCCAGGGCAAGCCACAGAGTGTCGAGTACCGCTCCTACGCCACCAGTGCCTGCCATGACAATTGAGGTGCGCGTCCGGCGCCGTCTGCTCAAGGCCGGCGGCGTCGCCCTGGCCCTGATCGGGCTTGGCTTGGCCGGTCACCTGCTGGCCCGGGACAGCTACGGTCCCATGCCGTCCCTGGCGGGGGCCGAGCAGTGGCTCAACTCGCCGCCGCTGGACACCCCGGCGCTCAGGGGCAAGGTGGTGCTGGTGGATTTCTGGACCTACGACTGCGGCAACTGCCGGCGCAGCCTGCCCCATGTCAACGACTGGGCGCGACGTTACGCCGGGCAGGGGCTGGTGGTGGTCGGGGTGCATACGCCGGAGTACGACTACGAGCACGACCTGGGCAATGTCCGGGCCCAGGTGCGGCAGCTGGGCATCGCCTACCCGGTGGCGGTGGACAACGACTACCGGATCTGGAACGCCTGGGGCAATCAGTTCTGGCCAGCGCATTACTTTGTCGATCGCAAGGGCCAGGTGCGCCATGTGCATTTTGGCGAGGGCGATTATGCAGGACAGGAACGGGTGATTCAGGCGTTGTTGAATGAGCAAGGGTGATCTGTTGTTCGTGTCGGCCCTATCGCGGGGCAAGCCCGCTCCCACGCAGGTTGGCAGACGGCGTGGGAGCGGGCTTGTCCCGCGAGGCGGATTCACTCCCCCAGCCGTTGCTCGCGCGACGGCGGATAGCCGAAATAGGCCGCGTAGCACTTGCTGAAGTGCGACACCGAAACGAATCCGCAGGCCACCGCGACCTCCATCACCGACAGGTCCGAATACTGCAGCAGGCGTCGACTCTTGGTGATGCGCAGCTCCATGTAGTAACGCCGGGGCGAGGTGCCCAGCTGGGCCTGGAACAAACGGTCGATCTGCCGCCGCGAGCGCCCTGAATAGGCCGCCAGCTGGTCGAGGCTCAAGGTCTCCTCGAGGTTGTTCTCCATCAGCTCGACGATGGTGCGCAGGTGCAGGCTCATGGACTTTTTCGCCCCCGGCCCGACCTGGCGGTAGCGCGCGCCGGAGAACGACAGGATCTCCTCGACCCCCTCGGCCAGGGCGTCGCCATGCTGGCGGCGCACCAGGCCGAGCATCAGTTCCATGGCGCCGTTGGGGCTGGCAGCGCTCAGGCGGTCGCGGTCGAGGGTGAAACTGGCCGGGGTGATGCGGGTCTGCGGGCTGATCTCGGCCAGGCTGGCGCGCTGCTCGGGATGCACGCTGCAGCCATAGTCGTCGAGCACCCCGGCGCGACCGAGAAACCAGGCGCCGTTCCACAGACCGCCAAGCGTCATGCCGTGACTGGCGCAATCGCCCAGCAGGCGGTCCAGATCGGGGTACTTCAGCGGCGTGCGCAGGCCGCCGCAGATCACCAGCAGGTCGACGTCCGGCAAGCTCCGTGGATCGAACGCCGTGGCGACCAGCTCCAGGCCCAGGTCACTGAGCACGCGGTCGCCCGCCAGCGACAACGGGGTGAAGGCGAAGCTCCGCGCGCGCAGCAGGTTGGCCGTGACCAGCACGTCCATGGCCACGGTGAAGCTGGCCATGGAAAAGTGTTCGAGCAGGATGAAGTCGACCCGGTAGGCGCGCTGGAGGCTGGCGTCGGTGGACTTGAGCCGCAGCATGTTGCTGGTGCTGGTCTTCTTGCTGAACTGACGTGGCGTGGGCACTGCGGACTCCGCTTCCTGGCTGGCGGGGATGAGTGTGCGTCGCAGAGGGGGGAAAGACAACCGCGGGATCGCCCCATCCTTTGGGCTATGCTGGCGACCTCGCCAAGCCATCAGGATCCCGATCACCATGAAATACGCTGCCGCATTGCTGCTCAGCCTGCTCCCGTTACTGGCCCAGGCCGTGCAGCCGGGTGAGGCGCTCGCCTCCTGGACCCTGCTCGACCAGCATGACCAGCCCTACAGCCTTGGCCCCGATACGCGCATCCTGCTGGTGGCCCGGGACATGGACGCTGCCAAGCTGATGAAAGCGGCCATGGCCAAGTGCCCCGAGGGTTACCTGGAAGCTCGCCACGCGGCCTTCGTCGCCGATATCCAGCGCATGCCGGTACTGATCAGCAAGCTGTTCGCCATTCCGGCCATGCGCGACTATGGCTACCGGGTGTTGTTGGATCGCGAAGGCCGGGTTGCCAGTCGCTATGACGGCGCCGAAGGCAAGGTGCTGTGGCTGGCGCTGGACAAGGGCGTGCTGGTGGAGCGCAGGGAGTATGTCGATGCCCAGGCGCTGGAAGAGGCGTTGGCGCAAGTGGTGATCGACTGACCCGGGCTTGACCTCGACTTAACCTGAGGTCCGATACTCGCTCGCTCCTGCCAATCAATGATGGAGCGACACCATGCCTGTGCCCGCCGCGTTCGAACTCTGCAATCCCGAAGGCCTCTACGACCCCAGCGCCAATGCCTATTCCCATGTTGCCGAGGTGCGCGCCGGCAGCCGCCTGGTGTATGTCGCCGGGCAGGGTGGGGAAGACCTGCAGGGCAGGCTGTCGATGCGTTTCGACGAGCAGGCGCGCCAGGCCCTGGTGAACCTGGAGATTGCCCTGGCCTCCCGGGGCGCCACCCTGGCGCAGGTGTGCAAGCTCACCCTGCTGGTGGTCGACCACTCCGAGGCGCGCTTGCGCGAGTGGGTGGCCGAGGCGCAACGGGCCTGGGACGGCAGGATGACGCCGACCTGCACGCTGATCCCGGTGCCGCGTCTGGCGCTGGACGGGATGCTGGTGGAGATCGATGCGGTGGCGGCGCTGCCACAGGATGCGGTGGCATGAAACGGTGTAGACTCGCGCCTCCGACTTTTCCGAGCACCCTGCATGTCCGTCACTATCGAGCTGCTCCAGGCCGGCCCTGAGCACGTCGATCTGGTCCGCAACCTTTACCAGTTCTACGCCTACGAGTCTTCCGACTGGGAGCAGGAGGATGTCGAAGTGGACGGGCGTTTCTACATTCATGAAGCGCATTTCGAGCGCTACTGGCAGTCGCCGGGCTGGTACGCCAGCCTGGTGCTGGTCGATGGCTTCATTGCCGGCTTCGTCCTGGTCGAGCGTAGCGAGCTGCCCGGCATCGACGCGCTGGAGCTGGCCGACCTGTTCATTCTCAGGAAGTACCGTCGCCTCGGCATCGGCTCTGCCGTGGCCCGGCAAGTGCTGAGCGAGGGGCAGGGCGACTGGTTGCTGCGTTGCTACCCCGCGGATGCGCCGGCCCTGGCGTTCTGCCTGGCACTGCTGGCCAGCCTGCCGCGCCAGGTACGGGAGATCGACCTGGACGATGAACCACAGCTGCGCAATTTCCTGGTAATGCAGCGGCGGCATTGATGGGGTCGGATTTTTTTGTGATGGACTTCACAAAAATCTTTCATCGGGCGGCATAATGCCAGTACTTTGCAATTTCGGACTGTTCCGATAATCGGTCCGGAAGTTTCCTTTTCTTGCCTTTGCAGGTTCAGGTGGATTCCATGCCGCTCGCCCCCAGTTCCGACATGATGTACCGGTTGTTGATCCAGAGCGTGGCGGACTACGCCATCTATCTGCTCACCCCCGAAGGGATCGTCGCCAACTGGAATCCCGGCGCGCAGCGGGCCAAGGGCTACCTGGCGGAGGAGATCGTCGGCCAGCACTTTTCGGTGTTCTACACCGACGAGGACCGTGACGCCGGCCTGCCGGCCCAGAGCCTGGCCACGGCGCGCCTGGAGGGCCGCTTCCAGGCCGAAGGCGTGCGCCAGCGCAAGGACGGCTCGCACTTCTGGACCAGCGTGGTGATCGAGCCGATCAAGGATGAGGCCAGCGGCCAGCTGATCGGCTTCGCCAAGATCACCCGTGATATTTCCCAGCGCCGCCAGAGCGAGCTGGAGCTGCTGCAGGCCAAGGAACTTGCCGAGCAGTACAGCCAGGAAATGACCACCCTGTCGCAGTTCCTCGACTCGGTGATCGCCAACATTCCCGCCAGCGTCATCGTCCAGGACCTGCAGAGCCAGCAGATCCTGCTGGCCAACCAGCAGGCCGAGCGGCTGTTCGGCGACCAGGGCGCGAGCATGATCGGCAAGCTCCCCGAGCAATGCCTGGCGCCGGCGGCGGCCGAATACCTGGAGCAGCAACTGGCCCGCGGCGCACGCAGCGGCAAGGGCTACGCCGCCGAGACCCGGGTCGACACCGCCAGCGGCCCACGCACCCTGCGCAGCCGCGCCATGCTCTGCGAAAACCGCGAAGGGCAGGGCGACTATGTGCTGTTCGTCGCCGAGGACGCCACCGAGGAGCTGGCCGCTCATGCGCAGATCCACCACATGGCGCACCATGACGCGCTGACCGGTTTGCCCAACCGCACGTTGTTCCACGAGCGCCTGAAGCAGGCACTGCTGCGCGGCGAGGACAACGGCAAGCTGACCGCTGCGCTGTGCCTGGACCTGGACAACTTCAAGAACATCAACGACACCCTCGGCCACGCGTTCGGCGACAAGCTGCTGCGCGCCTTGGGCAAGCGCCTGCGTCGCGAGTTGCGCGAGCACGATACCCTGGCGCGCCTGGGCGGTGACGAGTTCGCCGTGGTCCTTGCCGGGCTGGAAACGCCCGAGGCAGCGCGCATCACCGCCCAACGCCTGATCGAGGCGATCTGTCCGCCGTTTCATATCGAGGGGCACCAGTTCAGCGTGGGGGTGAGCATCGGCGTGGCCGTGGCGCCGGACGACCACGAGCAGGCCGAGCAGTTGCTGGGCTATGCCGACATGGCCCTGTACGAGGCCAAGCGCAACGGCCGCAATCGCTTCGAGTGCTTCCATGTCGAGCTGGATGTGGCGGCCCGCCAGCGCCGCCTGGTGGAAACCGACCTGCGTACCGCCCTGCACCTGGGGCAGCTGCAGCTGCACTACCAGCCGGTGGTGGACCAGCAGAGCAACAGCGTCACCGGCTACGAGGCCTTGCTGCGCTGGGAGCACCCGACGCGCGGCATGATCATGCCCATGGACTTCATCCCGATTGCCGAGGAAACCGGTCTGATCCACGAGATCGGTGCCCGCGCGCTCAACCTGGCGTGCCAGGAGGCGGCCACCTGGGGCACAGGGCAGACCGTGTCGGTGAACCTCTCGCCGGTGCAGTTCAAGAACGCCAACCTGGTGCACACCGTGGCCCTGGCCCTGGCCGATTCGGGCCTGCCGGCCACGCGCCTGGAGCTGGAAATCACCGAATCGGTGCTGCTGGGCAACAGTGAGGAAAACGTGCGCGTGCTGCGGGCGCTGAAAGACCTGGGGGTGTCGATCTCGCTCGACGATTTCGGCACCGGTTACTCCTCGCTGGGTTACCTGCGTTCGTTTCCGTTCGACCGGATCAAGATCGACAAGTCGTTCGTTCACGACATGTGCGAGAGCCGCGAGGCGATGTCGATCATTCGCGCGATCACCGAACTGTCCAACAGTCTGATGATCAAGACCACCGCCGAGGGGGTGGAGTCGGCGGAGCAGATGGAGCGGCTGATGGCCGAGGGCTGCTCGCACTTCCAGGGCTACTTCTACGGCAGGCCGGCCCCGGCAAGCGAGCGTTTGACGCAGCTGATGCCGTGTTCCTGAGCGGGCCGCGAACCTGCGGGGGCCGTCGAATCCGGCGCTAGACTTTGTACGAAAAGTGCCTGCGCGACGATCATGCTGCGTTGAAAACAGGCTCGGAATGCTCATTTACAACCAGTAAACTCCGCTTCCTCGCCTGTTTTTGCCTTGCCTGATCGCCGCTCGGCGACTTTTCGTACAAACCCTAGGTCAAAGGCCGTCGCAGCCGCCGGGGCGCCCTGAACGCCAGGAAAGTGGTCGATCAGCGAACAAAATGTACCGATTGGACCATAAGCCTTTGTCGCGCCCATGGGTTCCCTTCTAGAATCGGCCCATGCCTGGGCGCCATGCCGGGGCCATTGCCCGAGTGCCTCATGAGTTCCAGTACGCCGCTTTCCGGAGTCAACCAGCCGCTGCGCGGCATCGCCCTGGTGGTGATGGCCACCTTCCTGTTCGCCAGCCATGACGCGCTGTCGAAATTCCTTGGCGGTATCTATCCGATCATCATGGTGGTCTGGGTCCGTTACCTGGTGCATACCCTGCTGATGGCCGGGATCTTCCTGCCCAAGGCCGGCCTGGCCGTGCTGCGCACCCAGCGCCCGCTGCTGCAGACCTTGCGCGCGCTGAGCCTGCTCAGCACCAGCCTGCTGTTCACCGCCGGCCTGCAGTACCTGCCGCTGGCCGAGGCCACTTCGGTCAACTTCCTCGCCCCGGTGCTGGTCACGGCGCTGTCGGTGCCGCTGCTCAAGGAGCGGGTCAGCCTCGGCCAGTGGCTGGCGGTGGTGATGGGGTTCGTCGGCGTGCTGGTGGTGGTGCATCCGGGCGGTTCGATGTTCACCCCGGCGATCCTGTTCCCGTTCGGTTCGGCGCTGGGCTTCTGCTTCTACCAGTTGCTGACGCGCAAGCTGGCAGCCCATGACAGCCCGACCACCAGCAACTTCTACGCGGGGTTGTGCAACACCCTGATCATGACGGCGTTGGTGCCGTTCTTCTGGCAGGCGCCGCAGTGGCCACATGTGCTGCCGATGCTGGCCCTGGGTGGCTGCGGGATGACCGCGCACTTGCTGCTGACCCAGGCTTTCCGTCATGCCGCACCGGCGCTGCTGGCGCCGTTCAGCTACTGTCAGATCGTGTTCGCCGGGTTGCTGGGGTTGGTGATCTTCGGCCAGGTGCCGGATGTCACCAGCCTGGTGGGGATCGCCATCATCTGCCTGAGCGGCCTGGTTGCCGCCTGGATGCAGCGGCGCAAGTGAGCGGCGGACGCGGTGCCCGCTTCGATGGCGCTATTGAAAACAGAAGGGGCGCCAATCGGCGCCCCTTCATCATGCAGCTCAGGCTTCAGCGTCCCACGGACGATCGCCTTTTTCATCCTTGACGCGGGTCGGCAGGCCCATCACGTCCAGCGCCTTGAGGAACGGCTCGGCCGGCAGCTCCTCGACGTTGACCATGCGGCCGGCGTCCCACTCGCCGCGGGCGACCAGCAGCGCGGCAGCCACCGGTGGCACGCCGGCGGTGTAGGAAATGCCCTGGCTGTCGGTCTCGGCGTAGGCTTCTTCGTGATCGGCCACGTTGTAGATGAACACTTCGCGTGGCTGGCCGTCCTTGGTGCCCTTGACCAGGTCACCGATGCAGGTCTTGCCGGTGTAGCCCGGGGCCAGCGAGGCCGGATCCGGCAGCACGGCCTTGACCACTTTCAGCGGCACCACTTCCAGGCCCTCGGCGGTCTTCACCGGTTGCTCGGAAAGCAGGCCGAGGTTCTTCAGCACGGTGAACACATTGATGTAGTGCTCGCCGAAGCTCATCCAGAAGCGCACGTTCGGCACGTTCAGGTTCTTCGAGATCGAGTGCACCTCGTCGTGACCGGTCAGGTACAGGTTCTGCGAACCCACCACCGGCAGGTCGTCGGTACGCTTGACCTCGAACATGGTGTTGCTGGTCCACTGGCTGTTCTGCCAGCTCCACACTTGCCCGGTGAACTCGCGGAAGTTGATTTCCGGGTCGAAGTTGGTGGCGAAGTACTTGCCGTGGGACCCAGCATTGACGTCGAGGATGTCGATCGATTCGATGTGGTCGAAATACTGCTGCTGCGCGAGCTTCGCGTAGCTGTTCACCACACCCGGGTCGAAGCCGACACCGAGAATGGCGGTAATGTTCTTCTGCTGGCATTCCTCGAGGTGCTTCCACTCGTAGTTGCCATACCAGGGCGGGGTTTCGCAGATCTTGCCCGGTTCTTCGTGAATCGCGGTGTCAAGATAAGCGACACCGGTATCGATGCAGGCGCGCAGCACCGACATATTGAGGAAGGCGGAACCAACGTTGATCACGATCTGCGATTCGGTCTCGCGGATCAGTGCCTTGGTCGCCTCGACATCGAGGGCGTTGAGCGAGAAGGCCTGGATGTCGGCGGGTACCTTGAGGCTACCCTTGGCCTTGACGCTGTCGATGATGGCCTGGCATTTGGAGATGTTCCGTGACGCAATCGCAATACGACCCAGTTCGTCGTTATGCTGCGCGCACTTGTGGGCCACCACCTTGGCGACACCTCCTGCACCAATGATAAGAACGTTCTTCTTCAATTGCGCTTTTCTCCTTCATGAAAGCCTGTCTTACGACAGGCTCGAAACGTAGTCTTCGAACCCGAACTCGCGGACCACCTCGACGCTGCCGTCGAGCTGCTTGACCACGATCGACGGCATCTTCAGACCGTTGAACCAGTTTTTCTTGACCATGGTGTAGCCGGCGGCGTCGACGAACGACAGGCGGTCACCGATCTGCAGCGGCTTGTCGAACTGATACTCGCCGAAGATATCGCCGGCCAGGCACGACTTGCCGCAGACCATGTAGGTGTGCGCGCCGTCGTTGGGCGCCATCTTGGCGTTCAGGCGGTAGATCAGCAGGTCGAGCATGTGCGCTTCGATCGAGCTGTCGACCACGGCCAGGTGCTTGCCGTTGTACAGGGTGTCGAGCACGGTGACTTCCAGCGAGGCACTCTGGGTGATCGCGGCTTCGCCCGGCTCCAGGTAGACCTGCACGCCATACTTCTCGGAGAAGCCCTTCAGGCGCGCGCAGAACGCGTCCAGCGCATAGTCTTCACCGGTGAAGTGGATGCCGCCGCCGAGGCTGACCCACTCGACCTTGTGCAGCAGATGGCCGAAGCGCTCTTCGATGTGCGACAGCATCTTGTCGAACAGGCCGAAGTCGCCGTTCTCGCAGTTGTTGTGGAACATGAAGCCGGAAATCTTCTCGATCACCTTCTCGACCTTTTCCGGGTCCCATTCGCCCAGGCGGCTGAACGGACGCGCCGGGTCGGCCAGCAGGTAGTCGGAGCTGCTCACCTGCGGGTTGACGCGCAGGCCGCGTACCTTGCCCTCGGACTGTTCGGCGAAGCGCTCGAGCTGGCCGATGGAGTTGAAGATGATCTTGTCGCAGTTCTCGAGCATTTCCTCGACTTCATCGTCGGCCCAGGCGACGCTGTAGGCGTGGGTTTCGCCGGCGAATTTCTGGCGACCGAGCTTGAGTTCGTACAGCGAGGAGGACGTGGTGCCATCCATGTACTGCTGCATCAGGTCGAACACCGACCAGGTGGCGAAGCACTTGAGGGCGAGCAGGGCCTTGGCCCCGGAGTGCTCGCGCACGTAGGCGATCTTCTCCATGTTGCCCAGCAGCTTGGTTTTATCGATGAGGTAGTACGGCGTCTTGATCATTTAAAGGCCCCCGGCCAGGCCGGCCAAAAAAAGGACACGCATTGTGCCTTCACTTGCCGCGCTACGAAAGGGCGCGAGGCGCATTTCGTCCGAGTCGCGCAGGCAGCTGTCGCGCGGGCGTGGGAAGATCGGGGCGCACCCACCCTGGCGCGGGGCCCCGGGCCGTTGGCCGGGGCTGTTTCCTTTGAGGCCAGTTGAGCAGAAGAATATGACGGTTCCAATCGGCGAGTCGGCCAGGTGTTCGCCGTTAGGGTTGCAGCGCCTATCAGATCGAGCGCCGCCCGCGCGGCGCATCGCGACGCAAGGCCGCTCCTACATCTGTTTCGGGCCAATTATTCCTGTGAAAGTACCGCTGCCCGCCTTGGTGCATGCCTCAAGTCAGGCGAGGCGCCAGCAGTGCCCGCCTTGATACCGCGTCGTACAACAAGGCGGACCAGGTAATGGCACAGGAGAAACTGGCCCGAAACAAATGTAGGAGCGGCCTTGCGTCGCGATGCGCCGCGCGGGCGGCGCTCGATCTGATAGGCGCTGCAACTCTAACGACGAACACCTGGCGGCCTTCACTCGACCAATAGCCCTTGCACCCAAAGACCTCGAAAGGGCTGATTCGTGGTGTGGGTGGTCGAAATGGCAGCCAGGCTCCGATGCTTCAGGTCTTCAGACCAGCAGGTCCTCGTGGAACGCGCCATAGGGCAGTTCGGGATGGGCGATCTGGATTTCCAGTATCCACAGCCCTGCGCCGGGCCGTTCGTCGAAGTCGCCAAGATCACCAGCACGGTAGATGGCGTGGGGAAAATCGCTGACTCGGTGGCCCTTGATACCCATGTTGAGTTTCCAGCCCATGGCTTGCGCGCGTTCGGCAGCGAAGCGATAGAGCTCCACGCCGTTCACGCCTTGTGACCGCCAGTGGCTCTCGACGTCGGCGAACAACGCCTTGGCGGCATCCGCGCAGGCCTTCATCTGCGGGTCGTTGCCCGTGACGAACGTCGTACCGGCGTCACCTTCGTGGCCTTCCCATACCACGCCCATGTCGATGAAGTAGATATCCTGCTCGCCCAGCACCGGATCACCCTCGGAACGCTCCTTGAAGGTCTTCAGCGTATTGCTGGCGAAGCGGATATGGGTGGGGTGCCAGATGCGCTGCATGCCCAGTTCGGCCAGCACCTGTTGACTCATCTCCCGCGCCTGGGATTCGCGCATGCCGGGATGGATGCCCTGGGCGATGCGTTCGACGGCCTCCCAGGTCATGCGCTGGGCGTGCTTCATCAGGTCCAGTTGGTAGGGGGCGCCTACGGCTTCCTTGGCGGCGTTGGCCGTGGTCATGACGTACTCCTTGTTGTCAGGCTTATCGTTGTATTTTTTGTGATATAGCGCTCAAGCTGTCCTGTCCAAGGGGTAGCCTTCCGGGCGCAGGCTGCGCAGCAGCATGTCGGCCTGGGCCTGAGTGGCGGCGCGGGTGGGCTTGATCTGCCCCGAACTGCCCGGCGCCATGCCAAAGCGGAAGGTTGCCAGCGAGGTGGACCAGAGGAACAGTAGCAGATGCTCCGGCGCGGTCGGCGTGATCAGCCCGCGGTCCATCCACTGCGCCAGGCAGGTCAGGGTCTGCCGGGCGCTGTCGCGCAGGCGCTCGGCGCGCTCGCCTGGCAGTTGCCGGGCACCGTGCAGCATCTCCTTGAGCCAGACGCGAACGGCACCGGGGTGCTGACGGGCTACTTCGGCCTTGGCCTTGAAGTAGCGCGGCAAGGCCTGCTCGGGGTGGGCATCCGGCACCAGGCTGCGCGAGGCGCGCAGCAAGGGTTCCATCACCAGGTCGAGCACGGCCGCGTAGAGCAGGCGCTTGTTGCGAAAGTAGTAGAACACGTTGGCCCTGGGCAGGCCGGCGCGGGCGGCAATGTCATCGACCCGGGCGGCGGAGAAACCGTGGAGGGCGAACTCTTCGCTGGCGGCTGCGAGGATCAGTTGCAGGTTGCGGTCACGGATACTGGGCATGGCAAAAGCGTACTTCTGAAGCGATATGTTCAAAAGTATATAGCGATTAGCTGTTTTCCAACAGCTGTGCAATCGCCCAGCCTTTTGGGTCGTGTGGGAGCAACTGTCTTACGCAATTTTTAGAATCTGGCGCGATCCCTGTGGGAGCGGGCTTGCCCGCGAACACGGGCGAAGCCCGTGCCATCCACCACGGTGTTGGCTTCGCGGGCAAACCCGCTTCCACGCTGATCGCGCAGCGTTCTGGATTTACGTTGTACTTTCAGGTTGCGGCAGCACCAGGTCGCGCCATGATGTGCCCGTTCTGAGCATGGCATTTAGCCGTACGATGAAAGTCCTCATGCAGGCCACGATAGCAACCTTGGGAAGCTTCCCCCGCTCGCGCAGTGACTCATAACGCGCCTTGAGTGCTGGGTTGTACTTCATCGCCACAATGCATGCCATGTACAGCGATCGCCTGACCGCAAATCGCCCACCAGAGATAGAACGCTTGCCCACGGACTTCCCGCTGTCGTGGTTGAAGGGCGCG
Organism: Pseudomonas sp. microsymbiont 2; assembly: GCF_054788395.1. Taxonomy (NCBI): domain Bacteria; kingdom Pseudomonadati; phylum Pseudomonadota; class Gammaproteobacteria; order Pseudomonadales; family Pseudomonadaceae; genus Pseudomonas; species Pseudomonas sp. microsymbiont 2. Next base: position 3,660,889 of record NZ_CM139112.1, on the reverse strand, counting down.
ACCCCGACCAGGGAGGCAATTTCTCTGGATTCAACCCGACCTAGCTCCGGCAGCAGCGCTATTAATTTGCCCGCTGTCACCATCCCAATGCCTTTCACTGTGATCAGCTGGGCAACCCGTTCGTCGTTCAGCATCGCGGTTTGCTGTTCGATCTCGCACTCAACCAGTTTGATCTGCGTCTTGAAGTGCTTCAGGTTGGCATTCAGGTAGTTAGCGACTGCAGTCGATTGCACCTGCTTCAGGCGTCGCAGGTCGTCATCTCGTTGTTGAACCAACCGATCACGTTGCTGAAGCAGCTCTCGCAGAAGCGCTCGTTCTGGGCTGACTCGCAGAGAGGGTTGATCTGGAATGACTTCGGCATAGTGCGCCAGAACTTCGGCGTCGATGGCGTCGGTCTTGGCCTTGATGCCCAAAGAGTCAGCGAATGACCTGGCCCGCCTGGGATTGACGCGTATGACCTTGTAGCCAGCGTCCTGTAGAAAACGCATGACATCTCGCTCGTAGCCACCCGTTGCCTCTAGCAGGACGCGCTTGATACTGAGCTTGCGAAGGCTCTTCAGTAGCACCTCAAAGCCTCTCGGATCATTGCTGATATGCAGTTTGATGCCCTGGGGCCGCACCGCAGCATCGAGCGAGATACTGGATACATCGATACCCAAGAAGGAAGCCATCACCAAAACCTCCTAAACTCAACACAGTGAGAGGACTTTGGCTTGGCCCACGCTTGTGATTCGAGATCAGAGCCGCATCCAACTGTTCGGGCTCTCGCCAAAGTGGAACGGTGAATGGCAGCTTGTGCTCCCACGCGTGCTCAAGGCACCTGCGGCATTCAGCTCTTGCCATTCACCGCTCTCACTCCAGATTCTAATCCCACCTCAAGACACAAGCGGGTTTACCCGCGAACACCGGCATAGCCGGTGCCAGGTCGGTATTCGCGGGTAAAGCCGTCTGATCAGCAGGTTTCGCGCCAGGCGCGAATCTGCTCCAGCGTGGCGGTCGCGCCGCCGCAGACGATCACCAGCACATTGCCATGGGCCGCCAATGCGTCAGGTCGTTCGATCAGGGCCAGCGCGGCGCCGCAGGCCGGCTCGACCAGCAGGCGGTGATCCAGCAGCAAGCGCTCGCAGGCATCGAGCGCTTCGCGATCGCTGACCAGGTGGCTGAGCACCGGGTGCTGGCGTGTGCGGGCCAGGGCCTGTTCAGCCACGCGCTTGGCCCCCAGCGACGTAGCCACCGATGTGATGCCTGGCAGCTCCACGGTGTGACCGGCCGCCATGGCCGCGTGCAGCGATGCCGCGCCCTCGGTTTCCACCGCCAGCACTGGGACATCCCGCCAGCCATTGCGCTGCAGGCCTTCGACCACGCCACTGAGCAGGCCGCCGCCGCCAACCGACAGCACCACTGCGTCGGGCTTGTAGCCTGCCTGGGCGACCTCGTCGATCATGCTCGCGTGCCCGGTCCACAACAGAGGATCGTCGAACGGATGGATGAACGCATCGCCCGGCGTGATGAGCGTCTGTGCGTGCGCGTTGGCTTCCTGCCAGGAGCCGCCATGCACGACCACGCGGGCGTTTTCCAGGCGCAGCAGCTCCTTGGCCCGCTCGGTGGTGGTCTGCGGCACCACCACGGTCACCGGCACGCCCAGCTTGCGTCCGGCATAGGCCACCGCCAGGCCCGCGTTGCCGCCGGACGATGAAATGAAGTGGCGAGCGCCGCGGCCATGGTGGATTTCGCAGGCGTGGCCGACACCACGCAGCTTGAACGAGCCGCAGGGCTGCAGGGCTTCGAGCTTGAGCCAGACCGGGCGGCCGGCGCTCAGCGACAGTGGGCGGGATTCGATCAGTGGGGTGCGAATGTGCAACGGCATGGCGGGCTCCGTGGTCATGGATGTGGGGCCGGGGAGCTTTCGCCCCGCAGCTGCTCCAGGTAGTTGTAGATGGTGTAGCGGGTCACACCCAGGGCATCGGCGGCCTTCTCGACGCCGCCCTTGACGATGAACAGGCCCCGCTCCTGCATCACCCGCACGGCGTCGACCTTGGCCTGTTTGTTCATCCGACCCTGGCCGCTGCGTTGCAGCGCAGCCTGGATGATCTCGGCCATCAGCACGGCCATGTCGGCCGGCTCGTCGCTGGCTGCCGGCATGGCGCCCAGGGGCTGGAAGTGCTGGAGAAACGCCATGGCCGCGTCGAGACCGCTGACATCGGTGTTCACGCACAGGCTGGCGAAGGGCTGGCCGGCGCTGTCGCGAAAGATCGCCGTGGCGTTGCGCAGGGAGCGGCCCTTGAGCGTGGTGGGGTAATCGGGCAGCACCACCGGCTCGCAGCCGTGCTGCGAGCCGCAGGCCTGCATCAGTGCCTTGAAGCCCTGGTCCTGTTCGGGCGCGGCAAGGATCGGGCTGCCGACCTGGCGTCCCGACAGCTGGCCATTGGCGATGGCCACCACCGAGCGCTCGGGGTGGTCGAGGTCGTGCAAGAGGATTTCGACATTGCGCGGGACGACGCTGGCCAGGGCCTGGAGAGTGGCCTTGAGCACGGTGAAGGTGAGCTGGCGCTCTTCGGCGGATGTCATCATGGCATGCACTCAAAATCAATTTTTTGTTGATTTTTGCATGCATTGTTGAAATTGGCTAGCGGGCTGTTGCAGGGGGGCGATTCAGCTTCGGGCACAGAGGCAGCGTGCAACCTGATGGAGGGCACCGGCTCTGCCGGTGATCGCAGGCAAGCCCGCCCCACAGGCAGAGATGAAGTGCCTGTGGCAGCGGGTTTGCCCGCGAAGCGGCTACCTCAACCCAGCTTCGGCGTGCGCGGCGGGATCATGCGGCGCGAGCCGGTCGACTCGAAGGCGGCGGCGAATTTCAACAGATTGTTGTCGCTGTAGGCCTTGCCAGCGAAGGTCAGGCCCACCGGCATGCCGATGTCGGCCATCACGCCCATCGGCACGGTCACGGTCGGCACGCCCAGGTGACGGATCGCCAGGTTGCCGTTGGCCACCCAGATGCCGTTGCTCCAGGCGATGTCCGCCGACTCGGGGTTCACATCGGCATCCGCCGGGCCGACGTCGGCCACGGTGGGGAACAGCACCGCGTCCAGGCCTTGAGCATCCATCCAGTCTTCGAGGTCGAGCTTGCGGGTCTGTTCCAGGCCGCGCAGGCCATCGGGCACGGTGGCGATCTGGTCCCAGGTCTTCAGGCCGCGCTTGGCCATGTTGACGTATTCGTCCATGCCTGCGGCCAGGTCGTCCTCACGGTTGGGCAGGGTTCCCGGGTCGTGGGGGAAGATCTGCGGGCCATCGACATCGGCCAGGCGGTTGAGCCTGGGGTCGCCGTTGGCGCGCAGGAAGTCGTCGAAGGCCCAGCCGGACAACTCCCACAGCTCGTCGTGCAGGAACGCCTTGCTGACGATGCCGCGGTTGAACACGGTGGGCGCGCCCGGGCGGTCGCCTTCGCAGTTGGAGACCAGCGGGAAGTCGGTCTCGACCACTTCGGCGCCGGCCGCTTCCAGGGCCTGGCGCGCCTGCTGCCACAGGTCGATGACACTGGCGCGGGTGTTGATGCGCTGGCCGGTCGGGCCGCCGATGCCGGGCTTCTCCGAGGTGCCGGCTGCGGCGTCGGCGTTGATGTACATGCGTGGCACGGCAAAACGCTTGCCTTTGAGCGACTCGGCGCCCACGGCCAGGTCCAGGTACGATTGCGGACGCACGCTCGAGGCGGTCGGGATCGGCACCCAGGGTTGCAGGCGCCACAGGTCGCCACGGCTGTCGGCGTCGTCGGCCACCACCACATCGAGAATTTCCAGCAGGTCGGCCATGGTTCGGGCATAGGGCACCACCACGTCCATGGTCGGCGTCAGCGGCCAGTTGCCGCGCACCGAGATCACCCCGCGCGACGGGGTGTAGGCGCACAGGCCGTTGTTCGAGGCCGGGCCACGGCCACTGGACCAGGTTTCCTCGGCCAGGCCGAAGGCGCTGTAGCTGGCGGCGGTGGCGGTCCCGGCGCCGTTGGACGAGCCCGAGGCGAACGGTGCGGTCAGGTAGGCGGCGTTGTACGGGCTCTCGGCGCGGCCGTACACGCCACGCTGCATGCCGCCGTTGGCCATGGGCGGCATGTTGGTCTTGCCCAGGCAGATGGCGCCGCCGGCGCGCAGGCGCTCGACGGTGAAGGCATCGCGCTGGGCGACCAGATCCTTGAATGCCGGGCTGCCGGACGCGGCGGTCAGGCCCTTGACCAGGTAGCTGTCCTTGGCGGTGTAGGGAATGCCGTCCAGCGGGCCGAGGGTCTCGCCGCGTGCCCGGCGCGCATCGGAGGCTTCGGCCTCCTTGAGCGCGTCAGGATTGCGGACGACCACGGCGTTGAGTGCGGTGGCGGTGTCCTTGCCATCGTAGGCGTCGATACGCGCCAGGTAGGCCTTGACCAGTTCGACGGCGGTCGTGCGGCCGGACTCGAGCGCGTCGCGCAGCTCGGCAATGGAAACCTCGGTTACCTCGATCATGCTGTCACCACAGTTGTGCAGGTGGAAAAATCATGGCGGCGAGTGTAGCAAGAAGGTCCCGAGGGGCGCAGGCATGCAGCGGGGAAATGCTTCGTTGCAGCGGGGCAAAACGTTGTGGGAGCGATGCGCCATCGCTCCCGCGCGCGTATCAAATTAGATCGGCCGCGGCATGCCGTTCCGGCACCTGGCTCGCCTCGTCGCCCCAGGTACGGTTGACCCGGGTGCCGCGCTGCACCGCCGGGCGCTGGGCGATGATTTCTGCCCAGCGCTGCACATGCGGGTATTCATGCACCGCGAGGAACTCTGCCGCGCCGTACAGATTGCCGCGTACCAGCTGGCCGTACCATGGCCACACGGCGATGTCGGCGATGCTGTATTCGTCGCCGCCCAGGTAGGTGCTTTGGGCCAGGCGCTGATCGAGCACGTCGAGTTGGCGCTTGGCCTCCATGGTGAAGCGGTTGATGGCGTATTCGAACTTCTCCGGCGCGTAGACGTAGAAATGACCGAACCCGCCGCCCAGGTAGGGTGCCGAGCCCATCTGCCAGAACAGCCAGTTCAGGCTCTCGGTGCGCGCGGCCGGTGCCTTGGGCAGGAAGGCGCCGAACTTCTCCGCGAGGTACAGCAGGATCGAGCCTGATTCGAAGACCCGCACCGGTGGTTCGACACTGCGATCGAGCAACGCCGGGATCTTCGAGTTCGGGTTGACGTCGACGAAACCACTGCCGAACTGGTCGCCCTCGCCAATGCGGATCAGCCAGGCGTCGTACTCGGCGCCAGCGTGCCCCAGGGCCAGCAGCTCCTCGAGCAGGATGGTCACCTTGACCCCGTTGGGCGTGGCCAGGGAATAGAGCTGCAGCGGATGCTTGCCCAGCGGCAGCGGCTTGTCGTGGGTGGGGCCAGCGACCGGGCGGTTGATGCTGGCGAATTGACCGCCCGAGGGTGCCTCGAAGGTCCAGACCTTGGGCGGGACGTAGCTGGGCTTGCTCATGCGCGAAGTCTCCTGGAAGCAGGGATGTCGTCAGGTAAAGACGTGGACCTGCATTCATGCCATGGGTTCGGCGCGCAGGACAAATGCATTCGATGCATAACGGGTATCGAAGGCGAAGGCTTTACTTGCGCAACATTGTGGGTTTCAGCCGCGAAGCCCCGGGCCGTGACTGAAACCCACGACAGGCCGTCAGGCCACCGGAATCAATGGATCGGCAGCTGCCAGCGCAGCCGCTCGATCGTCGGCGGCCGGAGGGTAGATCCACACCGAATTGATCTGCTGCTTGAGCGCCTTGGCCTCGACCTTGTCGGTAGGCGGCGAGACCGTGCGCTCCCAGCCTTCGGTATACACCGCGCCCCAGGCGCCGAGGTCCAGGCAGGTAACGTACTTGGGTTGGCTGTAGGTCATCGGCGCCACGCCGATCAGTTCGGCGGCGGCATTGTTGCCGGCATAGCGGCCCAGTGGAATGGCGTGCTGGCAGGACATCACGGCGTGGTTGCCGGTATCGTCGCATGCCGCGTACGCCACATCCCCGGCGGCATACACTGCCGCGTTGCCCTTGACCTTGAGGTGGCCGTCGACGTGCAGGCGTCCTTGGCGGTCGCGCTCGCCGCTGACCTGCTCGGTCAACGGATTGGCCTTGAAGCCGACGGTCCAGATCACCGTGCTTGCGGCGATGCGCTCGCCGTTGTCGAGCAGCACGCCACCGGCGTCCACCGCCGCCACCGTGGCGCCGCAGATCCATTCGATGCCCAGTGCCGCCGATGCTTGTTCGATGGCCGGGCGAATACCGTCACCCAGCGCGGCGCCGATCTTCGTGCCACGGTCGACCACCACGATGCGCAGCCTGGTGTGCTCGCCCAGGATCTTGCGCAGGCGCGCCGGCAGTTCAGTGGCGGTCTCGATGCCGGTGAAGCCGCCGCCAGCCACCACCACGGTATTGCGTGCCGGGCTGTCGGGGCGGCTGGCCAGGGACTTGAGGTGTTGTTCCAGGCGGCTGGCCGAGTCGATCTTGTCGACATCGAAGGCATGCTGGTCGAAACCTTCCAGCGTTGGTCGGTTGAGCAGGCTGCCGCAGGCCATGATCAGGCGATCGTAGCCGAGCTTCGCCTCCTTGCCCGCGGGGTCACGGTAGGTGACCTGGCGCGCGTCTTCGTCGATGTGCAGGGCGCTGCCTCTGACGAACTGCACACCGACCGTGTCGAACAGCGCCTGCAGCGGCGCGGCCATGGTGTGGACCTCGGGCTCGTAGAAGCGTGGGCGGATATGCAGTTCGGCCTGAGGTGCGAGGAGAGTGATGCGCACGTCGTCGCGCTGGTGCTGGTCGAGCAGGCGGGCGGCGCCCAGGGCGCTCCACAGCCCGGCGAAGCCTGCGCCAATGATCAGGATCTGTTTCATGGGGTGCTCCTGGCGGTTCCGAAGACCGGGGTTGTTGGTGTTGTCGGTTCGGGCACGGCGGTGGGAAAAGCGTACGCCTTGCTGGCTGGGATGGGCCGCGTGCCGACAGACGTGAGCCGCGGGGGATCACTTCTGCCGCCAGGATGCTAAGCGCCCGGCGTTATTGGCCCTAGGCCAAAGAACCCTGGATTTCGGCCAGTGGCACGCAGTGGGCGAAGCGCGCGCGGTAGTCGCGCGGGGTCACGGCCAGGTGGCGCTGGAATGCCAGGCGCATGCGTTCCTCGCCACCAAAGCCACAGCGCCGGGCGATCTGCTCGATGTGCAGCTCGGTGTTCTCCAGCAGCCGCCGCGCCGCTTCGAGGCGAAACAGTTCGATGGCCTTGGCCGGCGTACGGCCAGTCTTCTGCTTGTAGACGCGGGTGAAGTTGCGCAGGCTCATGCGTGCCTGCGCGGCCAGGCGCTCGACGTTCAGGCGCGGGTCGTCCAGGTGGTCGTTGAGCCACACGTGCAGCGCGTCGAACGCGGCGCTGTCCTCGCCCTGGGCCTTGAGCAGTTCGCTGAACTGCGCCTGCCCGCCCGGGCGCTTGAGGAACACCACCAACTCGCGGGCGACCTCCATGGCGACGCCACGGCCGCAGTCGCTTTCGACCAGCGCCAGTGCCAGGTCGATGCCAGCGCTGACGCCTGCCGAGGTCCAGACATTGTCCTGTTGCACGAAGATCGCTTCGCCGTCCACGTCGATGGCCGGGAAGCGTTGGTGCAGGGCGTCGCACATGGCCCAGTGGGTCGCCGCGCGGCGCCCGTCGAGCAGGCCGGCGGCGGCCAGCAGGAAGGTGCCGCTGCACACCGAGGCGGTGCGCCGGGCTTGCGCGGCGGCCAGGCGCAGCCAGCTGACCAGCTCGCCGTGCTCGGGCAGGGTGCGCACGATCTCCGGGGCGCCCGGCACCACCAGGGTGTCGAACGGCTCGCGCAGCCAGGGTGCCAGGGGCTCGGTGGCGATCGCCAACCCTTCGGCGGTGCTGACCAGGCCGCCCTCGAGGCTGGCGGTGATGATGCGGTAGCCCGGCAGGCCGCGCGTGGCCCGGGCCTTGGTCGCGGCCCAGAACACGGTCTGCGCGCCGGTCAGGTCAAGCAGGCCCATTTGCCCGTAGGCGAGAAACAGCAGGGTGCGCGGCTGGTCGAGGGCCGGCACGGGCGAGGCGGGCAGGTGCGGGATGTCGGTCATGGCGCGCGGCTTGCGAACGAAGGCATGGCCATAGTCGAGCAGCTCGCGCGGCGTTGATCAAGCGCCGCGCGAGCAGTGGTTCAGAAGCTGTAGTCGAGCGTTGCGAAGTACGAACGTGGCGTGCCCAGCAGCCACTGCTCGCCGCTGTGCGCCGAAGCCACGTACTGGCGATCGAGCAGGTTGTTCACCTGCAGGCCCAGGCGCACATCCGGCAGCACCTGCCAGCCGAGATTGGCATCGACCACGGTGTAGCCGGGCACTTGCTGGCTGTTGGCGACGTCGGCGTAGCGCTGGTCCACATAGCGCAGGCCGATACCGGCGTCGACGGTCTGGCCGAAGCCTTTGCTCAGCCATAGGTTGGCGGTGCGGCGCGGGACGTTGGCCGGACGATTGCCGGCGCGGTCCATCACGCCCTGGGAGGTGCTTTGCAGATACTCGTCGTACTGCGCGCGCACCAGCGCGGCGTTGGCGGACAGCTGCCACTGGTTGCCCAGCGCCAGCTCCAGCGTGGCCTCGAGGCCATCGGAGGTCTGCTGGCCGGCTTGCTGCTGGAGCTTGGAGACCGGGTCATAGACCAGCAGCTTTTTCTTGACGATGTGGTAGGCGGCCAGGGTCCATTCCCCACGGCCTTCCCAGAAGCGCTGCTTGACGCCGAACTCGGTCTGCTTCGCCTCGGTCAGGTCGTAGTTCATCTGCGTCGGGCTGAGGCTGACCAGGTTGCTGACGCCGTCTTCGCTGGTGGAGTACTGGCCGTAGAACGACAGGTCTTCGGTCAGCGCATACACCAGGCCAACCCGCCAGTTGCCACCTTGCAGGCTGCGATCGTTGCGGGTGCCGTTGACCAGGTTGTCGCGCTCGATGTGGTTCTGGTCGCGGCGCACGCCGGTGACCAGCGACAGGCGTTCTGTCAGCTCGGTGCGGTTTTCGGCGAACAGGGCGAAGGTGCGGGTGGTGGACAGGGTCTGCGGCTTGAGCGGCGAGTCGCTGTGGAAGCCACCCGGAGCCGGGTGCCAGGGGTCGATGTAGTCGCTTGGCTCGGCATCGATATAGGGCGAGTTGCTGTCGACGTTGAAGCGGATCCGGTTGTATTCAGCGCCGGCCACGGTCTTGCTGCGCAAGCCGAACAGGGTGTGGTCGAAGGTGAAGCTCTGGCGATCGCCGATCTGTTCCTGGTTGTGCTTGATCTCCAGGTAGCTGCCACGTTGCAGCAAACCGGTATCGGCCTGCCAGGTATAGTCCTCGGCGTTGCGCCAGTGACGACGGCTCTTGATGTAGTAGAGCTGGTTGCTGGCGCTGACGTTGTCGCTGATGACCCAGTCGGTGTTGAAGCGCGTCCATTCGTCGTGGTAGCGCTGCACGTCGTTGCGCACGTTGTAGTTCTTCTTGCTCAGGCTGCCGCGCAGGTGACCATCGATCAGCGGGGTGCCAAAGTAGTTGGTCGGCTGCGCGTCGCCACGCTCGTGGGCGAGGGTGAAGCTCAAATCGTCGCTGGCATCGAAGCGCAGCGCGGCGCTGAGCGCCAGGCTACGTGAGTCGGTGCGGTCGACATAGCCGTTGCCTTCCTGCTTGTTCAGGGTGACACGGTAGCTGAGGCGTTCGCTCAGGCTGCCGCCGCTGTCCAGGCCCAGTTGCTGGCGATCCCAGGAGCCATAGCCGAGGCGTACATGATTGCGGATTTCGCCGGCGAACGGCTTTTTCGGGATCACATTGACCACCGCGCCGGTGGCGCCCTCGCCATACAGCACCGAGGCCGGGCCGCGGATCACGTCGATGCGCTCGACCATCCACGGATCGACCGGGAAACTCTGGGTGCCGGCGCCGGTGTACAGCCGCGCGCCATCGAACAGGGTCATGACCGAGCTGTGCCCGGTGAAACCACGGGCGGAGAGGGCGGTGCCGCCATTGCCCGGGGTGCCGATGAAGGTGATGCCCGGCGAGCGGGTGACGGCGTCCTGCACGGTCAGGTTGTTGCGCTGCTGGATCTGTTCGGCGCTGATGCTACTGGTGCTGGCCGGGGTTTCCAGGGCGCTGAGGTTCAGCCGCGAACCGGCCTGGGTCGGGGTCGTCAGGTCGACGGTTGCCTGGTCGCGGGTATCGGTGATCGCCGTGGAGGGCAGGGTGAGGGCGCCGACCTCGTGCTCGTCGGCCAGTGCCGGCAAGGAGACGGCCAGGCAGGCCGCCAGGGTATGAAGCTTGGGGTATCGGGACATGTCGTTCCACTGCTGCAGGAATGAATGGATCCCGGTGGAAACAATGCATAGACGCGCGACCCACGCACGCAGGCGCGCACGCGGATACCGGCCTGCGCCCGCCCACCGCGGGTTGCCAAGTGGAGCTTCAGGCCGGTCTCCGGGCTTGCGAGGGTCATGAGGCCTTCACCTTCCCATGCTGGCGCACAGTGGTCTGTCGAAGGGCTCGCTCGCTTACCGTTGCGGGGGCAGCGCCGGACTTGTCGTGACTACGACGCACCGGCTTCCCGTTTCACCCTGCGCGCGACGGCGCAGGACACCTGAAACTGGCGCGCATCTGACCATCGAATGGTGGGGGAGTCAATCGTTCGAGTGGGCGGGCGGCGCCGTGCAGTCGCTGTCGCAGAGCTGTCGGCGAGTCAGCGTCCGCGCCGTCGGGACACCCGCGCCTCGATATTCTTGCGACCGATCAGCAGGGCGGGCTTTTCCACCACCGGCTCATCGGCCAGCCACTTGTACATCACCAAGCTGTCCACCAGGCCCAGTTCGGCATGGCGGTAGGCCTTGGGCAGGCGCCCCACGGTCTCGAAGCCGAGCTTGTGCCACAGCGCCACGGCCACTTCGTTGGTGGCCACCACCGAGTTGAACTGCAGGGCCAGGAAGCCCTCCTGGCGAGCGAGCTTCTGCGAGTGTTCGCACATCAGCCTGGCCACGCCACGGCCACGGGCGTTCTCGCAGACCATGTAGCCGCAGTTGCCCACGTGGCCGCCGGGGCCGGCGGCATTGGCCTTGAGGAAATACGAGCCGAGCAGTTCGCCGTCCTGCTCGGCCACCAACGTGCGCAGGGGCGTTTGCAGCCAGAGCGCGCGGGCCTGCTCGAAGCTCAGTTGTGGGTCGAAGGCGTAGGTCTGGCGCGCCTGGACGATGGCCTGGAAGGTCGGCCAGAAGCGCTCGAAGTCTTCCGGTGTCATGGGGCGAATGTGGATCATGGCGACTCCTGCGCGGGCTGGGGCGCCAAGTCTGGTGGGGACCGCGCCGCCGCGCAAGGGCGGCGGCGCAATTGCCCTCAACCGTCGGCCTTGCCCACCGCGTCCAGGGCCCGGGCCGAATACACCAGGGCGGCGCCGGCATTCATCGCCACCGCCACGCCCAGCGCCTCGGCGATCTCTTCACGGCTGGCTCCATGCTTGACCGCCTGCTGCGAATGCACGGCGATGCAGCCGTCGCAGCGGGTGGTGACGGCCACGGCCAGGGAGATCAGCTCGCGGGTCTTGGCGTCCAGGTGGTTGGTCTTGGCCCCGGCGCCGCTGGCGGTCATGTAGCCGGCCACGGTATCGGGAGAGAGGTGCTTGAGATCGCCGATGCCGGCCATCAACTGCTTACGGTAGGCGTCCCAGTCCATCATGCTCATCGTCTTCACCTTGTCAGGTTGGTAACAGGAGCTTTGAGGCTAGACGATGTTCGGGCGGTGGGAGGCAGCCCGCTCCCATGCCGGGAGCGAGCCTGAGGCACGATCAGATGTAGATGAACACCAGCACCAGCGCTGCGACCACGGCCCACTTCTCCAGGTAGTAGCGGGTGCGGTTGCGTTTTTTCATCGCCTTGCCGCGCTCACGGATCTTGTAGATGCGGGTGAACAGGCGGTTGATGCCACCGGTCTTGTCGCTGGCGTCGTTGGGCGCGGCGGCGGCGGCCATGACGTTGCGGCTGAACCAGCGGTTGAAGGCGGTCGCCCAGCGGTACTTGAGCGGGCGTTCGACGTCGCAGAACAGGATGATGCGGTTGTGCTCGGTGGTGTTGGCGGCGTAGTGAATGTAGGTCTCGTCGAACACCACGCCCTGGCCGTCGCGCCAGGAGTACTTCTCGCCGTCCACGTCGATGTAGCAGCCATCGTCGTTGGGCGTGTCCAGGCCCAGGTGGTAGCGATAGGAACCGGCGTACGGGTCACGGTGGCGCACCAGCTTGGCGCCCGGTGGCAGGGTGGCGAACATCGCCGCCTTGACCGTGCCGATGTTCTGGAGCAGTTCGGTGGTGCGCGGGCACAGGGTCATCGCCGAAGGGTGGCTCTCGCCGTACCATTTCAGGTAGAAGCGCTTCCAGCCGGTCTTGAAGAACGAGTTGAAGCCGACATCGTCGTAGTTGTCGGATTTCTTGATCTCGCCGGCGTGCAGCAGGCGCTGGCCTTCCTCGCGGATTTCCTGCCAGTGGTCCTGCAGGGGCTGCAGTTCGGGGAAGGCCTCCACCGGCAGGTACGGCTTGGCCGGGTGCTTGGAGAACAGGTAGAGGAAGGCGTTGACCGGGGCCAGGAAGCTGGAGTGATCGCCCAGCTGGCGGGTCAGCTTGTGGCGGACGCGCCCGCGCAGGTGAACGTAGGCGATCGAGAAGACGAAGATCAGTACGAGTGCAATTTTCATGGACGTTTACTTGTCGAAAAATGGCCATGCGCCATGGCGTAAGCTCGCCAGCATAAACAATCGTGGGCCGGGTTTGTACTTATTGTTACGTCTTGTCTGACCGACTTAGGTGCAATGGCTGATAGCGTGCGTAAACGTTTCAACAGCCTGCTGTCGCCTTTTTACCTTGTGATGAGTGTTTCAATCGCTGCCAGGGAGAACTTCACATGATCCAGGACGCGCGCCCCGACGGCGCCCCCTTCAAGCGCCTGTTCTTCGCCTTGCCGGTCGGCGAGGCCCAGTGCCGTGCCCTGGCGCAATGGCGGCGTGGGCTGGGCCTGCGCAGCGGCAAGCCGGTGCCGGCGGACAACTTCCATGTCACGTTGCTGTTTCTCGGGGATGTGGACGCGAGTCAGGTTCCGGCGATATGCGCGGTTGTCGATCGGCTCAAGCGGCCGCAGGCGCCGTTGCGCTTGCCGCTCGACCGGCTTCAGGTCTGGCCGCGTGCCAGTGCGCTGGTACTGGAGCCTGGCCAGGTGCCCATGGCCTTGCGCCAGCTGGTGTATGCCTTGCAGCAAGCGTTGCAGCCGTTGGGCCTGGATGGCCAAGCGAAGGAGTACCGACCGCACCTGACACTGTCCCGGGATTTCCGGGCGCCGGTGCCCGAGGCGGGGCAAGCACCGGACTTCTACCTGACGGCTCGCAGTTTTGTGCTCTACGAGTCGCGCAAGGGCCGTTACTGGCCCTTGGCACACTGGGCGCTGGATGGCACCGGCGTCGCCGGTGTTCGCGGGTGAACCCGCTCCCACAGGGACCGCATGGCCCCACGCAGTCCCTGTGGAAGCGGGCTTGCCCGCGAAGCAGGCGCCGCGGTGGAGGGGGCCCATACTGTCAGGCGATTGAGCCGGCAGGCGTCAATTCGCTATGCGCGGTTTCAGCGAACAGCGTCGCCCCCAATTGCCGTGCCGTCTGCAGGTGCCGCACTGGATCGGCGCCTTCGCTGTCATCGAGCAAGGTCGAGCTCGACACCCGGGCGCCGCAGTAGTCGAAGATCCCGTGCTCTATCTGCACCCGCATCGCCTCGCCATAGCCGTGCCGCTCGAAGGTGCCGGTGTCGGCGCCGGCCACGCCGACCAGGTGCGCGGTCAGGCCGTGCAGCAGCTTGGTGGTGCTGCCATCGGCGGCATAGTCGAAGGCCCAGCCGTTGCTGAACACCCGCTCGACCCAACCCTTGAGCAGCGCCGGCAACGACCACCAGTAGATGGGGTAGACCAGTACCAGGGTGTCGGCGCGCTCGATGCGTGCCTGCTCGGCCAGCACGTCGGCAGGTGGCGCCCCCAGGCGCCGATGCACGGCGTGGTCGGCCAGGCCGAAGCGCGGATCGAAACCTTCCTGGGCCAGGTCGGCGAATTCGCTGGTATGGCCGGCTGCGCGCAGGCCGTCGGCGATCTGTCGGGCGAGGGCGTGGGTAAGGGACTCGGGGTCGTGATGAGCGATGACGATCAAGGCATGCATGGCGCAGTCTCCAGAAAAGGATGCAAGGACGCGGCGAGGGTTATATACTCACGGTAAGTTACGATTGGTAAGTTACTTTTGGTAGGTAGTCGATGTCAAGCGATGAAAAGAACGCCCCGCGCAAACGCCTGTCCCGTGAGGAGCGCCGCCGCCAACTGCTTGATGTGGCATGGCAGCTGGTGCGCGACGAGGGCACCGACGCCCTGACCCTGGGCCGACTGGCCGAGCAGGCCGGGGTGACCAAGCCGGTGGTGTACGACCATTTCGAAACCCGCAACGGCTTGCTGCTGGCGCTGTATCAGGAGTACGACGCACGCCAGACCGCGATGCTCGATACGGCGCTGGCCCATTGCCCGGCCGATCTGTCGGGGCGCGCATGGGTGATCGCCGAGGCTTATGTGGACTGTGTGGCGACCCAAGGCCGGGAGATTCCCGGCGTGAGCGCGGCCCTGGCCGGGTCGCCGGAGATGGAGGCGTTGAAACGAGGCTACGACGGCCCATTCATGGACAAGTGCCGCCAGGCGTTGGCGCCGTTTGCGCCGGGGCGGGGCATTGGCGACGCCGGGCTGTGGGTATTGGTCGGCGCGGCGGATGCGTTGTCGCAAGCCGCGGCAGCGGGCGAGTTGAGTGCCGAGCAGGCCAAGCAGGAGTTGCAGGCGACCATTGTGGCGATGGTGCAGCGCCAGTAGTCGGCGACTGCATCGGCAGACTGTGGCAGCCCACCCGGCGCGGGCTCACCAGGCCAGTGGTCCGTCGAAGCCTTTCCAGCACACCCAGCGGCGCACCTCGCCATGGGGACCGGTGCCGATCTGCCAATCCGGTCGCCCGCTGTCGAGGGCGACCACAGAGATGAACCCGGCATGGCTGGCCACCGCCAGGGTCTTGCCGTCGGCACTGATGTCCATGGCGCTGATGGTCGAGCCGAGGTAGTGCCGCCAGCGCTCGCGGCCATCCTCGCCCAGGGCGCGCAGGTAGCCATGGGCGTCGCCGACGATGTACTCACCGTCGCGGGCGACACCGGCATGCAGGCGTGCACCCTCTTGCAGCAACCGTGCGCGCGGGGCCGCTCGGTGATGGTGATGTTGGCAGCCCAGATCGGCTACGGGGACGCCCAGGGTGGCGCCGTGGTGAGCGTGGCAGGCGTTGAGCAGCAGGTGGTCGCCGCGTCGGTTGAACAGGGCGAAGTGCGGGTATTTGCTGGCTGGCTCGATGTCGGCCAGGGGCCGCAAGCACGCGTCGAGCACCAGGTGGCGACCGCACTGTTCGCCCAGGGCGATCAGCCGCCCATCGGGCGACAGCGCGGCATGCTCCATGGCCAGTTCCAGGGCGATGTCGTCCGGGTCGGTGCCGCGCTGCAGAGCGTCGAGAATGGCCTGCTCACGCGGCAGCAGGCGAGTGGCGCCGCTGCCGGCCAGCACGAAGATGCCGTCGCTGCTGACCAGCAACACGCGCTGACCATCGGGGAACGGGATCAATGCGCTGGGCGTTGGCGGCAGGTCCAGCGGATCGAACGGGTAACCGGGCGGCAACCCTTCCAGGCCATGGGGCCAGGCCAGGCGCGCCACCAATGGGCCGCCCCAGCCATCGGTGACGCGCACGCCGTCGGCATTGGCCAGGGCGTAGTAACGGCGTTGCGGGCAGCGACCGAAATGCTCCACGCCGATCACCGGCGTGGCGCCGCGATCATCGATGCGCAGCACATGGCCCTTGTCGAAGGGCATGCCGATACGCGCCAGCAGGCTACCGTCGTCGAGCAGCAGCAGGTGGCCGATGGCCTGGGCATGTTCGTCCAGCAGCGCGAGCAGGGGCTGGTGCGCCGGTGGCCAGGCTTCGCGGAACAGTTGGCGCTGCTGCGCGTCGATACCGGGCTGGTTGATGGCCAGCAGGGCGGCCTGCCAGGCGTCGAGCAGGTGGCCGGTGGCCGGGGCCTGGGGCTCCTCGAGAGTGCTACAGCCGTGCGCGTGGCCTTGCGCGACATATCGGTTGACGGCCTGGGCGTAGGCGACCACTGCCTCGCGCCACTGCCGCTGGGGATGCTGCTTGTCCATGGCCGATCGAGCTCCTTGTTCCGCGATGCCGCAAGTGGTCGTGCAACAAAAGAGTGCACGAAGGCGCGCATGGTACTCCGTCCGCGCCCATGGTTGTGAGGCCCTGACCGGATGCGTACCATGCCCGGCATCCTTTCAATAAAAAACGTGCGTCAGCGACCCTGGAAGCAGGCAGGTGATGCGCGTCATATCGTCTTGCGCGTGGAGAAAAGCGTTTTCCCATGAATGGTCCCGTACCCACTTCGCTGCCGCCGACCGTCGGCAACGGCAGCTGGCTGAGCGTCATCGCCCTGGCGCTGGCGGCGTTCATCTTCAATACCACCGAGTTCGTGCCGGTGGCGCTGCTCAGCGACATCGGCCGCAGTTTCGACATGAGCACCGCGCAGGTCGGCTTGATGCTGACCATCTACGCCTGGGTGGTGGCACTGGCGTCGCTGCCGATGATGCTGATGACCCGCAACGTCGAACGGCGGCGCCTGCTGCTGTTCGTGTTCCTGGTGTTCATCGTCAGTCACTTGTTGTCGTGGCTGTCGCAGAGCTTCGCCATGCTGCTGGTCAGTCGCATCGGCATCGCCCTGGCCCATGCCGTGTTCTGGGCCATCACCGCTTCGCTTGCGGTGCGCGTGGCACCGCCAGGCCAGCAGGCCAAGGCGCTGGGTCTGCTGGCCACCGGCACGACACTGGCGATGGTCATGGGCATTCCCCTGGGCCGGGTGGTGGGCGAGGCGCTGGGCTGGCGCATCACCTTCCTGTGCATCGCCGGGGTGGCGCTGGCGACCATGCTCTGCCTGATGAAGTCGCTGCCGCTGCTGCCGAGCCAGAACTCGGGGTCGCTGCGCAGCCTGCCGATCCTGTTCAGGCGCCCGGCGCTGGTGATCACCTATGTGCTGGTGACGCTGGTGATCACCGCGCAGTTCACCGCCTACAGCTATATCGAGCCGTTCGCCCTGCACGTGGCGCAGATTGGCGGCGAGCGCACCACGCTATTGCTGCTGCTGTTCGGCGGCGCCGGGGTGTTCGGGTCGTTGCTGTTCAGTCGCTACAGCGACCGTTTCCCCCACGGCTTCCTGGTGGGCGCCATCGGCGGGGTCGCGATCTGCTTGCTGCTGTTGCTGCCGCTGTCGGGCAATTTCTACGTGTTCGCCGGCCTGAGCATGGTCTGGGGCGTGGCGATTCTCAGCTTCAGCCTGGCGCTGCAGTCCAAGACCCTCAAGCTCGCCTCGGACGCCACCGATGTGGCCATGGCGCTGTTCTCCGGCATCTACAACATCGGTATCGGTGGCGGCGCGTTGCTGGGCAGTATCGTCAGCAGCCAGATGGGGGTGGCCAATATCGGCTGGATGGGTGGCAGCGTGGCGCTCGTCGGGCTGCTGCTGGCGGTGGCCAGCACCCGGCGTTTCCGCGAGGCGTTGAGCCACCCGCCG
Organism: Pseudomonas sp. microsymbiont 2; assembly: GCF_054788395.1. Classification (NCBI taxonomy): domain Bacteria; kingdom Pseudomonadati; phylum Pseudomonadota; class Gammaproteobacteria; order Pseudomonadales; family Pseudomonadaceae; genus Pseudomonas; species Pseudomonas sp. microsymbiont 2. Next base: position 3,643,222 of record NZ_CM139112.1, on the reverse strand, counting down.
GCCTGAGGGCGGTACAGGCTGGCGGCGGCTCCATCAGGTCGATCTAGTCGCTTGGGCGCGAGGCCACTGACCGAGTAGCGCCGCCAAGTGTTCGCCGCAACCCTTGATAGGCCTGGACCTTAGAGCAGAAGCGGCCCCAGGTTTAGAGCGATCACGCAGGACTCAGCGCTGGGCGAACGCCAGGTTGATGCCCAGCGCGGCGAACGAGGCGGCGAAACTGCGGCGCAGCCAGGCCTGGACCTTGGGCGAGTCGATCACCGCGCGACGGAACAGGTGGGCGAGCAGGCCATAGAGCACGAACACGACGAACGTCATGGCCATGAACACGGCGCTCAGGCCAAGCATCTGCAGGGTCGCGGAGCCTGCATGCGGGTCGATGAACTGCGGCAGGAAAGCGAGGAAGAACAGCGTCAGCTTAGGGTTGAGGATGTTCAACAGGCAGGCCTTGAGCACCAGCTGGCTGGCCGGGGCAGGGGCAGCGTGTTCGTCCACGGCGAAGGCGGCGCGATCGCGCCAGGTGGCGTAGGCCAGGTACAGCAGGTAGGCGACGCCGGCGAATTTCAGCCCCTGGAATGCCAGGGCGCTGGCGTGCAGCAGCGCCGACAGGCCCAGCACCGAGGCCAGCAGGTGCGGGACGATCCCCAGGGTGCAGCCCGAGGCGGTCCACAGGCAGGCGCGCCGCCCAGCCACCAGGGCGCTGGAGACGGTGAGGATGACCCCACTGCCGGGGATCAGCACGATGATCAGCGCGGTGACGAGAAACTCCAGGCTTGGCATGAATGACAGCTCCTTGCAGTCGGGGGTGGCTGCACTATACGCCCGGCGACAGCCGCTGCAACATGTCCTCCGGGCGCAACGTGGCGAAGCGTTCGCGCAGCCACAGGTGCAGCTGCGTCACTGCCGGTGTCAGTTGCTTGCGGTGCGGGCAGACCAGGGTCACCGGGGTCGGCTCGCCAGGGTGCTCGGGCAGCAGCACTTCCAGCTCGCCGGCGGCGACGTTGGCGCTGACATCCAGCCACGACTTGTAGACGATCCCTTCGCCCTCCAGGGCCCAGCGCCGGACCACGTCGGCGTCGTCGCTGAACAGCGGCCCGCGCACCTGTACGGTACGGTTGCCCAGGCGCCATTTGTCGTATACCCGGCTTTGCTGCAGGTACAACAGGCAATCGTGCTGCTGCAGGTCGTCCGGCGTGCAGGGCCGGCCATGGCGGGCCAGGTAGGCGGGCGAGGCCACCAGCACCCGGCGGTTCCAGGGTGCCAGGGGCAGGGCGATGTAGTTGGCGTCTTCGTTCAGGCCGTAGCGGATGGCGACATCCACCGGGTCGCGATACAGGTCGGCCAGCTGGTCGGAGAGAAAGAAGCGCAGGCCTAGCCCCGGATGCTCGCGGCGAAACGCGCTCAACCACGGACGCAGCAGGTTGCGCCCCATGTCCGAGGGCGCTGCCACCTGCAGCACGCCACGCAGGCAGCTGTGGCTGCCATGCAGATCCTCGCGACCCTGGCGCAGGGCGTCGAGCACCCGCTGGGCGGTGGGCAGGTACAGTTCGCCCTCGGCGGTCAGGCGCAGGCTGCGGGTGGTGCGAGCGAACAGGCGCACATCGAGCTCGCGCTCCAGGCGCTTGATTGCCGCGGCTACCTGGCCGGGCAACAGGTCGGCTTCATGGGCGGCGGCGGTGAAGCTGCCCAGGGCGCTGGCACGGGTGAACAGTTCGAGGTCGTTGAGGCGCAGCATTTTCACTCCGGGGATGAAAGTGTTGCTGCATTGTGCTGGTTTTTCTTTCGGGCCGGGAAGATAAGATGCCCGGCATCCACGACCCTTGAGGAACTACCGCACATGGATACCGTTGCCCTCGCCAAGCGCCGCTACACCACCAAAGCCTACGATGCCGCTCGCAAGATCCCCCAGGCCACCATCGATGCCTTGCTCGAGCAGCTGCGTCACAGTCCGTCCTCGGTCAACTCGCAGCCCTGGCACTTCGTGGTCGCCGATACCGCCGAAGGCAAGGATCGCCTGGCCAAGGCCACCGATGCCCGGTTCGCCTACAACAGCCCGAAGATCCGTGATGCCTCTCATGTGATCGTGTTCGCCGCACGCACCAATGCCACCGAGCAGCACCTGCAGGCGGTGCTGGAGCAGGAAGCCGCCGACGGGCGTTTTCGCAGCGAGCAGGCGCGCGGCGCGCAGGACCAGAGTCGCCGTGGCTACGTCGACCTGCACCGTCATGACTTCAAGGATCTGCAGCACTGGATGGAGAAGCAGGTGTACCTGGCTTTGGGTACCGCACTGCTGGGCGCTGCCGCCCATGGTCTGGACGCCACGCCGATCGAAGGGTTCGACGCCAAGGCGCTGGACATCGAACTGGGGCTGCGTGAGCGGGGCTACACCAGCGTGGTGCTGATGAGCCTGGGCTATCGCAGCGAAGAGGACTTCAATGCCGGGCTGAGCAAGTCGCGCCTGCCGGCCAGCGAAGTGTTCACCTTCCTGTAACCGCGCATCGGGATCACGGACGGGCCGGTGCGCTCACCGGCCCGCATCACGCGTCGATCAATATTCCCAGAAGATCCGCTGCAGCTCCTTGCTGTCCTGGGTCTTGGTCATTGCGACCATGGCCAGGATCCGTGCTTTCTGCGGGTTCAGGTCGTGGGCCACGACCCAGTCGTTCTTGTCGTCAGGCTGTTCGGCGTTGCGCAGTACGAAACCGCCCTGGTTGACGTGGGACGAACGAATGATCTGTACGCCGTCCTTGCGCAGTTCCTGCAGGGCAGGGACTACCCGCGACGACACCGAACCGTTGCCGGTGCCGGCGTGGATGATTGCCTTGGCGCCACCCGCGGCCAGCGCCTTGTAGGCGGTATCGGTCACGTTGCCGTAGCCGTAGGCGATGTCCACGGCGGGCAGGCTGCTGATGTTCTTGATGTCGAACTCCGAGTTGACGGTGTGGCGCTTGGCCGGCAGGCGGAAGAAGTACGACTTGCCTTCGACCACCATGCCCAGCGGGCCCCACTGGCTCTTGAAGGCTTCGGTCTTGATGTTGACCGCCTTGCTCACGTCGCGACCCGACTGGATCTCGTCGTTCATGGTCACCAGCACGCCCTTGCCGCGCGCTTCCTTGCTGCTGGCCACGGCGACGGCGTTGTACAAGTTGAGCATGCCGTCGGCGGACATGGCGGTGCCCGGGCGCATCGAGCCGACCACGATGATCGGCTTGTCGGTCTTCTCCACCAGGTTCAGGAAGTAGGCGGTCTCTTCCAGGGTGTCGGTGCCGTGGGTGATGACGATGCCATCGACATCCTTGCTGTCGGCCAGTTCGGCGACACGCTTGCCCAGCTTGAGCAGGTCGTCGTTGCCGATGCTTTCCGAGGCGATCTGCATCACCTGCTCGCCGCGCACGTTGGCCAGGTCCTGCAGTTCCGGCACGCCGGCGATCAACTTGTCGACGCCCAGCTTGGCGGCCTGGTAGGTGGCGCTGTTGGCAGCGCTGGCGCCGGCGCCGGCGATGGTACCGCCGGTGGCGAGGATCACCACGTTGGCGAGCTTCTGTTGTTGCGCGGCTTCCTTGGCGCTGACCATGGTTGGCAGGACCAGCAGCAGGGCCAGGGCGCCCGGCGTGAAGGTCTTAAGAGCGGATTTCATCATTTCTGCTTCTCTCTTCCTGGGTGAGATGTTTGCTGTGTCGCACAGGGGCATAGGCAGATTTCGTACCAGCAACTACCGTTCGTCGTATTTCATCTTGAAACGCCCGGGTTGACCGCTTGCGCCATGAGATGACCATCTGGTCATCGTGCAGGGTTGGTTCGGATTACCGAACAAGGCGCAGGAAAGGTGTTCGGTTTTTCGGATAAATTGCGGATAATCCGGCCGGCGCATCATTGGCACCTTGCGCAATGGATTTGACAAAAACGGGCCGCGTTTCCATAGTTAGTCACCGCAAACGTTTGCGATCCGATAAAAACCACAAGATTCGGAGTCTTTTCCATGAAACTGCCATTTCCTGGCCGTCCGCTGGCCCTCGCCGTTTTCTCGTCGCTGATCTTCTCCCTGTCCACCGCTCACGCCGAGGAGGCGCCCAAGGTCGCCCTGGTGATGAAATCCCTCGCCAACGAGTTCTTCCGCACCATGGAAGACGGCGCCAAGGCGTACCAGAAAGACCACCCGAACGACTTCAGCCTGGTCGCCAACGGCATCAAGGACGAGACCGACACCGGCAACCAGATCCGCATCGTCGAACAGATGATCGCCACCGGCGCCAAGGCCCTGGTCATCGCCCCGGCCGACTCCAAGGCGCTGGTGCCGGTGATCAAGAAGGCCATGGACGCCGGCATCACCGTGGTCAATATCGACAACCGCCTCGACCCGGATGTGCTCAAGAGCAAGGGCATCAGCGTGCCATTCGTGGGGCCGGACAATCGCAAGGGCGCGCGCCTGGTCGGCGACTACCTGGTCCAGCAGAAGCTCAAGGCCGGTGACCAGGTCGGCATCATCGAAGGCGTGCCGACCACCACCAATGCCCAGCAGCGCACCGCCGGCTTCAAGGACGCCATGGAAGCCGCGCAGATGAAGATCGTCTCGGTGCAGTCGGGCAACTGGGAGATCGACAAAGGCAACGCCGTGGCCGCTTCGATGCTCAACGAGTACCCCGATTTGAAGGCGCTGCTGGCCGGCAACGACAGCATGGCCCTGGGCGCCGTCTCGGCCGTGCGCGCCGCCGGCAAGACCGGCCAGGTGCAGGTGGTCGGCTACGACAACATCAACGCCATCAAGCCGATGCTCAAGGACGGCCGCGTGCTCGCCACCCTCGACCAGGCGGCCAGCCAGCAGGCGGTGTTCGGCATCCAGGCGGCTCTGAAGATGCTCAAGGGCGAGCAGCCGGGCGTGGATGCCGACAATGTCATCCAGACCCCGGTCGAGCTGATTACTCAGTGATTGTCCGGTCCGACTGACTGTGGGAGCGGGCTTGCCCGCGAACACCGGCGAAGCCGGTGCCATCCATCGCGGTGCCTGCTTCGCGGGCAAGCCCGCTCCCACAGGGACGGTCGTTGAATCAAGAAGTCGTGGTTTTTCTAGGAGAACGATGGCCATGTCAGTACCGGCCACTGAAACCGTGCTAGCCGTCAGCGGCCTGGGCAAGACCTACGCCCAGCCCGTGCTCGGCGACGTCACCCTCGAGCTGCGCGGCGGCGAGGTGCTGGCCCTGACCGGCGAGAACGGCGCGGGCAAGTCGACCCTGTCCAAGCTGATCAGCGGCCTGGAGATCCCCACCACTGGGCAGATGCTCTATCGCGGCCAGCCCTACAGCCCCGGCAACCGTGCCGAGGCCGAGCGCCTCGGCGTGCGCATGGTGATGCAGGAGCTCAACCTGCTGCCCACTCTGACCGTGGCCGAGAACCTGTTCCTCGACAACCTGCCCAGCCGCTTCGGCTGGGTCAGTCAGAAGCGCCTGCGCCAATTGGCCAGCGCGGCCATGGCTCAGGTCGGCCTGGACGCCATCGACCCGGATACCCTGGTGGGCGAGCTGGGCATTGGCCACCAGCAGATGGTCGAGATCGCCCGCAACCTGATCGGCGACTGCCATGTGCTGATCTTCGACGAACCCACGGCCATGCTCACCGCCCGCGAGGTGGAACTGCTGTTCACCCAGATCGAGCGCCTGCGCCAGCGCGGCGTGGCCATCGTCTATATCTCCCACCGCCTCGAAGAACTGCAGCGCGTGGCCCAGCGCATCGCCGTGCTGCGCGACGGCAAGCTGGTGTGCGCCGAGCCGATCCAACGCTACAACAGCGAGCAACTGGTCAACCTGATGGTCGGCCGCGAGCTGGGCGAGCATATCGACCTCGGCCAGCGCAGCATTGGCGCGCCGCTGCTCAAGGTCGACAGGCTCTGCCGTGGCGACAAGGTGCGCGAAGTGTCGTTCGAGGTCAGGGCAGGGGAGATCTTCGGTATCTCCGGCCTGATCGGCGCCGGGCGCACCGAGCTGCTGCGCCTGATCTACGGCGCCGACCGCGCCGACAGCGGCCAGGTCGCCCTCGGCCAGCCGCCGGTGCCGGTGACCATCGATTCGCCCAAGGCCGCGGTCAAGGCCGGCATCGCCCTGATCACCGAGGACCGCAAGGGCGAAGGCCTGCTGCTGAGCCAGTCGATCAGCGCCAATATCGCCCTGGGCAACCTCGGCGCCGTGTCCCGCGCCGGGGTGCTCGATCGCGACGCCGAGCGCGCGCTGGCCGAACGCCAGATCGGCGCCATGCGCATCCGCAGCGCCAGCCCCGCCCAGGCCGTGGGCGAGCTGTCCGGCGGCAACCAGCAGAAGGTGGTGATCGGCCGCTGGCTGGAGCGCGACTGCCAGGTGCTGCTGTTCGACGAGCCGACCCGTGGCATCGACGTCGGCGCCAAGTTCGACATCTATGGCCTGCTCGCCGAGCTTGCCCGCCAGGGCAAGGCCATTGTCGTGGTGTCCAGCGACCTGCGCGAGCTGATGCTGATCTGCGACCGCATCGCCGTGCTCAGCGCCGGCCGCCTGATCGACACCTTCGACCGTGGTCATTGGACCCAGGACCAGCTGCTTGCCGCCGCCTTTGCCGGCTACCAGAAACGTGATGCCCTGCTGCACGACGCAGCCCCCAGGATGGACGCATGAAAACCACAACAAACACCTCGGGCGCCGCGCCCGTGCGCCGCAGCGGCACCTATTTCGGCCTGGGCACCTACCTGGGCCTGGCCGGCGCCTTGCTGGCGATGATCGTGCTGTTCTCGATGCTGAGCAGCCACTTCCTGTCCTATGCCACCTTCAGCACCCTGGCCAACCAGATCCCCGACCTCATGGTGCTGGCGGTGGGCATGACCTTCATCCTGATCATCGGCGGCATCGACCTGTCGGTGGGCTCGGTGCTGGCCCTGGCCGCCTCGACGGTCAGCGTGGCGATCCTCGGCTGGGGCTGGAGTGTGCTGCCCGCCGCGCTGCTGGGCATGGCCGTGGCGGCGCTGGCCGGCACTGTCACCGGCAGCATCACCGTGGCCTGGCGCATCCCCTCGTTCATCGTCTCGCTGGGTGTGCTGGAGATGGCCCGGGGCCTGGCCTATCAGTTCACCGACTCGCGTACCGCCTACATCGGCGACGCCTTCGCCTGGTTCTCCAACCCCATCGCCTTCGGCATCTCGCCGGCCTTCATCATCGCCTTGCTGGTGATCGTCGCCGCCCAGCTGGTGCTGACCCGCACCGTGTTTGGCCGTTACCTGATCGGCATCGGCACCAACGAAGAGGCCGTGCGCCTGGCCGGCATCGACCCGCGCCCGTACAAGATCCTGGTGTTCGCCCTGATGGGCGTGCTCGCCGGCCTCGCCGCGCTGTTCCAGATCTCCCGTCTGGAAGCCGCCGACCCCAACGCCGGCTCCGGCCTCGAGCTGCAGGTGATCGCCGCCGTGGTAATCGGCGGCACCAGCCTGATGGGTGGACGCGGCTCGGTCATCAGCACCTTCTTCGGCGTGCTGATCATTTCGGTACTGGCCGCGGGCCTGGCCCAGATCGGCGCCTCGGAGCCGACCAAACGCATCATCACCGGGGCGGTCATCGTCATCGCCGTGGTCCTCGACACTTACCGCAGCCGGCGCGCGAACCGGCGGAACTGAAACCATGGCAACCATCAAAGACGTCGCGGCACTGGCGGGGATTTCCTACACCACCGTGTCCCATGTACTGAACAAGACCCGCCCGGTCAGCGAGCACGTGCGCCTTAAGGTCGAGGCGGCGATCGCCGAGCTCGACTACGTGCCCAGCGCCGTGGCGCGCTCGCTCAAGGCGCGCAGCACCGCCACCATCGGCCTGCTGGTGCCCAACAGCGTCAACCCGTACTTCGCCGAGCTGGCCCGGGGCATCGAGGACGCCTGCGAGCGCAACGGCTACTGCGTGATCCTGTGCAACTCCGACGACAACCCGCAGAAGCAGCGCAGCTACCTGCGGGTGCTGCTGGAGAAACGCATCGACGGGCTGATCGTCGCCTCGGTGGGCGAGGACCAGGACCTGCTCGACAGCCTCAGCGGCGTGCGCACGCCGATGGTCATCGTCGACCGTGCCCTGGACGGCGTCGAGGCCGATCTGGTGCGCATCGACCATGAGCAGGGCGCCTACCTGGCCACTCGCCACCTGCTGGAACTGGGGCACCGCGAGATCGCCACCATCGGCGGCCCGGTGGACACCGGTGTCAGCCAACTGCGCCTGGCCGGTTTCCGTCGGGCGATGGCCGAGGCCGGCGTGCGCGTCGCCCCTGGTCATGTGCTGCACAGCGACTTCACCAGCCCCGGCGGGCATGCCGCCGCGGCGCGCCTGCTCGACGGTGAGCGGCCCACAGCGATCTTCGCCGGCAACGACATGATCGGCTTCGGCGTGTTGCGCGCCGCCGCCGAACGCAATATCGACGTGCCCGGTGAGCTGTCGGTGATCGGCTTCGACGACATCGAGCTGAGTCGCTACGTGTACCCGGCGCTGACCACCGTCGGCCAGTCGATCCGCGAGCTGGGCGAGAGCGCCGCCGGCCTGTTGCTGTCGCGCATCGTCACGCCCCGGCGCGACGGCGCCGCCGAGCAGCGCATCGTCGCCCCGCGCATCGTTTTGCGTGAATCCACCGGGCCACGCCCGGACCTGTTCAACGATTACCGTTAAGGAATGCCCATGGATGCCAAGGTGGTAGTGGTCGGCAGCCTCAACATGGACCTGGTCGCTCGCGCTCAGCGCCTGCCCCGGGGCGGCGAGACCCTGGCCGGCGACAGTTTCTTCACTGCGCCCGGCGGCAAGGGCGCGAACCAGGCCGTGGCCGTGGCCCGGCTGGGCGCCAGCGTGGCGATGGTCGGCAATGTCGGTGACGACGCCTATGGCCAGCAGTTGCGCCAGGCCCTGCAAACCGAAGGCGTCGATTGCCAGAGCGTAAGTGTGTGCGAGGGTGTGTCCAGCGGCGTGGCGCTGATCGTGGTGGACGCCGCCAGCCAGAACGCCATCGTCGTCATTCCTGGCGGCAACGGCCTGCTCGGGCCCGAGTCGGTGAGCCGTTTCGACCACCTGTTGCAGGGGGCCGAGGTGATCATCTGCCAGCTCGAGGTGCCCACCGCCACCGTGGCCTGGACCCTGGCCCGAGGCCGCGAGCTGGGCAAGACCGTGATCCTCAACCCGGCGCCGGCCAGCGGGCCACTGCCGGCGGAGTGGTACGCCTATATCGACTACCTGATCCCCAACGAGAGCGAGGCCGAGGCCCTGGCCGGCGTGCAGGTCGACGACCAGGACAGTGCGCGCCGGGCTGCCGAGCGTCTGCGTCAGTTGGGTGCGGGCAAGGTAATCGTCACCCTGGGCGCTGAGGGCGCATTGCTGGTCGATGCGGCCGGGGCTCGGCATTTTCCGGCGCCACGGGTGCAGCCGGTGGACACTACGGCGGCGGGCGACACCTTTGTCGGTGGTTTTGCCGCAGGCCTGGCGCGCGGTTTGTCGGAAGCCGAGTCAATCGGTTTCGGGCAGCGTGCCGCCGCGTTGTCGGTGACCCGTGTCGGCGCGCAGCCGTCGATCCCGTACCTGAAGGAATTGGCGCCATGAAGAAGACGCCGCTGTTGAATATTGCCCTGTCGCGGACCATCGCCGGGCTGGGGCATGGCGACATCCTGGTGATCGGCGATGCCGGTTTACCGGTGCCGTCGGGCGTGGAGCTGATCGACCTGGCGCTGACGCCGGGCATCCCGGATTTCGCCAGCGTGCTGCGCGTGGTGTTGAGCGAGATGCAGGTGGAGCGGCATGTGCTGGCCGAGGAAGTGTTCCAGGCTTTGCCGCCGGGGTTGGTCGAGGTCGAGCGGCTGCATGCCGGCGGCGAGCTGGGCCAGCGCCAGGTGCTGAGCCATGCCGAGTTCAAGACCCTGTGTCGCCAGGCCCGGGCCGTGGTGCGTACGGGGGAGTGCAAACCCTATAGCAATATTGCCCTGGTGGCTGGCGTTACCTTCTGACGTGATGTCTGGCCAATGCCCTGTGGGAGCGGGTTTTCCCGCGAATGCGTCGGTAGCTCCACCATCGTATTCGCGGGTAAACCTGCTCCCACAGGGTGCCCTACCTTAATCCACTACCCTAGCAACAAGGAGTGCTGAATGTCCCTCAAATCCCTGCTCCAAGGAGCCGTCCTCATGTCCGCGCTAGCCGCCACTTCCGTCATGGCTGCGCCCCGCGACCTGATCATCGACACCGACCCCGGCGCCGACGACGTGGTGGCCCTGCTGCTGGCCATGGCTTCGCCCGAAGAGCTGAAGATCCGCGCCATCACCACCGTGGCCGGCAACGTGCGCCTGGAAAAGACCTCGCGCAACGCCCGCCTGGCCCGTGAATGGGCGGGCCGCGAAGAGATCCCGGTGTACGCTGGGGCAGGGCGGCCAATGGTGCGCACGCCGATCTACGCCGCCAACGTCCACGGCGAGGAAGGCCTGACCGGCGTTAAGGTCCATGAGCCGAAAAAGCCCCTGGCCAAGGGCAACGCCGTGCAGTACCTGATCGACACCCTGAGCGCCGCCGAACCCCACAGCATCACCGTGGCCATGCTCGGCCCGCAGACCAACCTGGCCCTGGCGCTGATCCAGAAGCCCGAGATCGTCAACGGCATCAAGGAAGTGGTGGTGATGGGCGGCGCCCACTTCAACGGCGGCAACATCACCCCGGCCGCCGAGTTCAACCTGTTCGCCGACCCCCATGCCGCCGAAGTGGTGCTGGCCAGCGGCGTCAAGCTGACCTACCTGCCCCTGGACGTGACCCACAAGGTGCTCACCAGCGACGCCCGCCTCAAGCAACTGGCCGCAGTGAACAACCACGCCAGCAAGCTGGTGGTGGACATCCTCAACGCCTACATCAAGTTCGACATGGACAACTACGGCATGCCCGGCGGCCCGGTGCACGACGCCAGCGTGATCGCCTACCTGCTCAAGCCCGAGCTGTTCAAGGGCCGTCAGGTGCACATGGTGGTCGACAGTCGTGAAGGCCCGACCTTTGGGCAGACCATCGCCGACTGGTACGGCGTGCTCAAGCAGCCGGCCAACGTGATGTGGATCGAGGAGGGCGACGCCCAGGGCTTCTTCGACCTGCTCAGCGCCCGCCTGGCTCGATTGAAATAGCCTCGTGCGGCGCGTGGCGCTCGAGCACCTGCTCGATGAAGCTGCGCGCCGCTTCACCGCCGCGGTCGCGCACCAGCAGGTCGACGGCGATCAGCATCAGTTCCTCGGGCGTGCTCGGACTGTAGGCGCTCTGGCCCTCGTCCCACTTGACCTTGATATCGGCGTCGATGCTGTGGCTGCTCATGGGGCGGTTCTCGCTGGGCCTGGGTGATAGGTCGAATACCGCGTCCTGGCGTTCGAAGGGGAGGCGTTCCGCGCTCCGCTTCTTGCAGTAAATCATGCCTTTGCATGACGGGACCTGCGACTTAAGCATAAGGGGCGCGGTTGGCCGAACCGACGGTTCGGTGCAAAATCCGGTCACGATTGCCTTTCGCGTCACGTGGTCGAGTCAGGCAGAATCGTGCGGTTTTGCAACAAATGCCTGGAGGAATTGTCGCATCAGGCAGTTCCCGGATTTATTTAGGAGGATTCATGTTCCGTACCCGCGCTTCCCTGGCGACCTTGCTGGTGGCTTCCGTTCTGGCAGGTTGCAGCACAGGTGGCTCCTCGGGCGGCAGCAGTGCCCCGGTGGCCCCGGCCGGCAATGACGGTCGCTGCGAAGCCAGTGGCGCCGACTTCACCATCGGCAAGCCGGCTTCGCCTGCGCTGCTGGAGCAGGCGCGCAAGGCCAGTGGTTCACAGATGGCGCGCATCCTCACGCCCCACGATGTGATCACCCTGGAATACCGCTCCGAGCGGTTGAACCTGAATGTCGACGACAAGGGTGTAGTCACCCGCGTCAACTGCGGCTGATCCAAGCTCGGAATTGGCCCCCTGTAGGAGCGGCCTTGTGTCGCGATAGGGGCGCGCAGCGGCCCCAAGTTCGTCGCCACAACACAGATCGCCGGGGCCGCTTTGCGGCCCTATCGCGACGCAAGGCCGCTCCTACAGAGGTGCAGCGTTGTCCTGAAAGCCAATAAAAAACCCGCCACAAGTGGCGGGTTTTTTTACAGCTATCCGAAAATTACTCCGGACGAACCTGTGCAGCCTGCATGCCCTTCTGGCCTTTCTCGGCAACGAAGGAAACAGCCTGGCCTTCTTTCAGGCTCTTGAAGCCGTCGGATTCGATGGCCTTGAAGTGTACGAACAGGTCGTCGCCGCCGCCTGCTGGGGTGATGAAGCCGTAGCCTTTTTCATCATTGAACCATTTGACGGTGCCGTTTTGGCGATTGGACATGAGGTGAATCTCCAGAAACATGATTTTTTTTCGAGGTGCGATGCGCCGAGGCTGCAGTAGCACCGGCAACATCATAGTCCATTTCTGCACATCTAGCGCCTTTTACCTTCGCAGGATGTTGATCCAGCGCAAAAGATGCGTGCAATGGCCAGATAACCCTGTTTATTTCGGCTTGCAGGTGGCCTGTACCACCTGCTGGGCCTTCTGCATCAGCTTGGCGTCAACGCCGTCCTGGCTGTCGAGGTCTTCGATCTCCTTGTCGCTGAAATTCTTCTTGATGGCTTGGGCGCCACACTCGCAGTGCTTCTTCGCCGTTGCCGCGTCCACGCCCTGGCCGCTCGCCACCTGTTGGCACTGGGTCATGTAGTGCGCTTCCTTACCGGCGGGGAAATTGCCTGCATTGGCAGCCAGCGGCAGCAGCAGGGCGCTTGCGGCGCAGGCAGCCAGAAGGGACTGAAGTCGCATAACCGAACACTCCTTGGGTAAAGGTCTCATCAAGAGTAGGTTGCTTCAGAAAGTCTGATAGGAAATTTTCCGTACAAGTTCAGCCTGGTGTCGTAATTTCCAAATAATTCTGCGTTTCAGCGTAACCTGCGTGCTAGCATGCTCGGCTTGCAGCTCGCCACTTGTGGCTTGCAGCTTCTTTATTACCTTCCAGTCACTCTGGTTCGACCCTGGCAGGCCGAAAGGTCTCTGCCACTGTGAGGCAGGCTTTCCCGCGGGAAAGGCAGGGCGGATCTTGTACTGGCTCATCCCAACCCACGTGACCTTTGGTAGGGGTCACCACTAGGAGAGGAGGCGCCATGCCCGTTATTACTCTTCCCGATGGCAGTCAACGCACGTTCGACCAGCCGGTATCCGTAGCCGAAGTCGCCGCATCCATTGGTGCTGGCCTGGCCAAGGCCACCCTGGCCGGCAAGGTCGACGGCAAGCTCGTCGATGCCTGCGACAAGATCGACCACGACGCCACCCTGCAGATCATCACCCCCAAAGATGAAGAGGGACTGGAGATCATCCGTCACTCGTGCGCCCACCTGATCGGCCACGCGGTGAAGCAGCTGTACCCGACCGCCAAGATGGTGATCGGCCCGGTGATCGATGAAGGCTTCTACTACGACATCGCCTACGAGCGTCCCTTCACCCCGGACGACCTCGCCGCCATCGAAAAGCGCATGCAGCAGCTGATCGACACGGACTACGACGTCGTCAAGAAGATGACCCCGCGCGCCGAAGTCATCGACGTGTTCACCCAGCGTGGCGAAGACTACAAGCTGCGCCTGGTCGAGGACATGCCGGATGAACAGGCCATGGGCCTGTACTACCACGAAGAATACGTCGACATGTGCCGTGGCCCGCACGTGCCGAATACTCGTTTCCTCAAGGCATTCAAGCTGACCAAGCTGAGCGGCGCCTACTGGCGCGGCGATGCCAAGAACGAGCAGCTGCAGCGCGTATACGGCACCGCCTGGGCCGACAAGAAGCAGCTGGCCGCCTACATCCAGCGCATCGAAGAAGCCGAAAAACGCGATCACCGCAAGATCGGCAAGCAGCTCGACCTGTTCCACCTGCAGGAAGAAGCGCCGGGCATGGTGTTCTGGCACGCCAACGGCTGGACCGTGTACCAGGTGCTCGAGCAGTACATGCGCCAGGTCCAGCGTGAAAACGGCTACCAGGAAATCAAGACCCCGCAGGTCGTCGACCGCATCCTCTGGGAGCGTTCCGGCCACTGGTCCAACTACGCCGAGAACATGTTCACCACTTCGTCGGAAAACCGCGACTACGCGGTAAAACCGATGAACTGCCCGTGCCACGTGCAGGTGTTCAACCAGGGCCTCAAATCGTACCGCGACCTGCCGCTGCGCCTGGCCGAGTTCGGTGCCTGCCACCGTAACGAGCCGTCCGGCGCCCTGCACGGCATCATGCGCGTGCGTGGCTTTGTACAAGACGACGCGCACATCTTCTGCACCGAAGACCAGGTGAAGAAAGAAGCCGCCGACTTCATCAAGCTGACCCTGGACGTGTACAAGGACTTTGGCTTCACCGACGTCGCCATGAAGCTCTCGACCCGCCCAGCCAAGCGCGTGGGCTCCGAAGAGCTGTGGGACCGCGCCGAAGGCGCGCTGGCCGACGCCCTGAACGAATCGGGCCTGGAGTGGGAATACCAGCCGGGCGAGGGCGCGTTCTACGGTCCGAAGATCGAGTTCACCCTGCGCGACTGCCTCGGCCGTAACTGGCAGTGCGGCACCCTGCAGTACGACCCGAACCTGCCGGAGCGCCTGGACGCCAGCTACATCGCCGAAGACAACAGCCGCGTGCGCCCGGTGATGCTGCACCGCGCCATCCTCGGCTCGTTCGAACGCTTCATCGGCATGCTCATCGAGCACTACGCCGGCGTGTTCCCAGCCTGGCTCGCGCCGACCCAAGCCGTGATCATGAACATCACCGACAAGCAGGCCGATTTCGCCCTCGAGGTGGAAAAAGCCCTGAATGGAAGCGGATTCCGTGCCAAGTCGGACTTGAGAAATGAGAAGATCGGCTTTAAAATCCGCGAGCATACGTTGCTGCGGGTCCCTTACCTTTTGGTTATAGGGGATCGCGAAGTCGAAACGCAAACCGTCGCTGTGCGCACCCGCGAAGGCGCTGACCTGGGCTCGATGCCCGTCGCGCAGTTCGCTGAGCTGCTGTCGCAAGCGGTTTCCCGGCGTGGTCGCCAAGAATCGGAGTAATGACTATTAAGCGTGAAATGAGAAACGATAAACGAACTGCACCGAAAGCCCCGATCAACGAGAATATCTCGGCACGCGAGGTTCGGTTAATTGGTGCTGACGGCGAGCAGATTGGCATCGTCTCGATTGATGAAGCGCTGCGTATCGCTGATGAAGCGAAGCTGGATCTGGTGGAAATCTCTGCAGACGCGCAACCGCCCGTCTGCAAGGTGATGGACTACGGCAAGCACCTCTTCGAGAAGAAGAAGCAGGCCAACGAAGCCAAGAAGAACCAGAAGCAGATCCAGATCAAAGAAATCAAGTTTCGTCCAGGGACGGAAGAAGGGGATTACCAGGTAAAACTACGCAACCTGGTACGTTTCCTTAGTGATGGGGACAAGGCCAAGATCTCTCTGAGATTCCGCGGCCGTGAGATGGCCCACCAGGAGCTGGGCATGGAGCTGTTGAAGCGGGTCGAAACCGACCTCGCCGAATACGGCACCGTTGAGCAGCATCCGAAGATGGAAGGACGCCAGCTTATGATGGTCATCGCCCCCAAAAAGAAGAAGTAATCTCCCGGGCACGGCAGGCCTGATGATTATTGTGTAATTTTATCGAATGCGGAGTTCCAACATGCCAAAGATGAAAACCAAGAGCGGTGCTGCGAAGCGTTTCCTGAAAACTGCTTCCGGCTTCAAGCACAAGCACGCTTTCAAAAGCCACATCCTGACCAAAATGTCGACCAAGCGTAAGCGTCAACTGCGCGGTGCCAGCCTGCTGCACCCGTCTGACGTTGCAAAAGTCGAGCGCATGCTGCGCGTACGTTAATTTCGGTCAAAGATAGAGGAAGTTACTCATGGCTCGTGTAAAGCGTGGCGTCATCGCTCGTAAGCGTCACAAGAAAATTCTGAAACTGGCTAAAGGCTACTACGGTGCACGCTCGCGCGTATTCCGCGTTGCCAAGCAGGCGGTCATCAAGGCAGGCCAATACGCCTACCGCGACCGTCGCCAGAAGAAGCGTCAGTTCCGCGCACTGTGGATCGCTCGTATCAACGCCGGTGCCCGCACCAACGGTCTGTCGTACAGCCGTCTGATTGCTGGCCTGAAAAAGGCGTCGATCGAAATCGACCGTAAGGTTCTGGCCGATCTGGCAGTGAACGAAAAAGCGGCGTTTGCTGCGATTGTCGAGAAGGCTAAAGCCGTACTGGCTTAAGTACCCACGACAATCATCCGGCGGCGCCTGCGCCGTCGGGTGTAAAACGTCATCGGATAGGGGAAGAGCCTTCAAAAGCTCTTCCCCTATTTTCGTATCTGGAGTCTGTACATGGAAAACCTGGACGCGCTGGTCGCCCAAGCCCTCGAGGCCGTGGAACGCGCTGAAGACATCACTGCCCTGGAACAGATCCGGGTTCAATTCCTCGGCAAGAAAGGCGAGCTGACCCAGGTGATGAAGACCCTGGGCAACCTGCCAGCCGAAGAGCGCCCCAAGGTTGGCGCGCTGATCAACGACGCCAAGGAACGCGTCACCGACGTGCTCAACGCACGCAAGGCCGGCTTTGAAGAGGCTGAGCTCAACGCTCGCCTGGCCGCCGAATGCATCGACGTCACCCTGCCAGGCCGTGGCCAGACCACCGGCGGGCTGCACCCGATCACCCGTACTCTCGAGCGCATCGAGCAGTTCTTCACCCACATCGGCTACGGCATTGCCGAAGGCCCCGAGGTCGAAGACGACTACCACAACTTCGAAGCGCTCAACATCCCCGGCCACCACCCGGCCCGGGCGATGCACGACACCTTCTATTTCAACGCCAACATGCTGCTGCGCACCCACACCTCGCCGGTACAGGTCCGCACCATGGAAAGCACCCTGCCGCCGATCCGCATCGTCTGCCCAGGCCGTGTGTACCGTTGCGACTCGGATATCACCCACTCGCCGATGTTCCACCAGGTCGAAGGCCTGCTGATCGACCGTGGCATCAACTTCGCCGACCTCAAGGGCACCATCGAAGAGTTCCTGCGGGTGTTCTTCGAGAAAGAACTGGCCGTGCGCTTCCGCCCGTCGTTCTTCCCCTTCACCGAGCCTTCCGCCGAAGTCGACATCCAGTGCGTGATGTGTTCCGGCAAGGGCTGCCGCGTCTGCAAGCAAACCGGCTGGCTGGAAGTGATGGGTTGCGGCATGGTCCACCCGAACGTGCTGCGCATGTCCGGCATCGACCCGGAAGAGTTCCAGGGCTTCGCCTTCGGCATGGGCGCCGAGCGCCTGGCCATGCTGCGCTATGGCGTCAACGATTTGCGTCTGTTCTTCGACAACGACCTGCGCTTCCTCGCGCAATTCCGCTAGGTCAATGCCCGACGCACTTTCTAGGAGAACAGCATGAAATTCAGTGAACAGTGGCTGCGCGGTTGGGTAAACCCGCAAGTCTCCCGTGACGAACTGGTCGCCCGCCTGTCCATGGCCGGCCTCGAAGTCGACAGCGTGACCCCCGCTGCCGGCCAGTTCAGCGGCATCGTGGTGGGCGAGATCCTCACCACCGAACAACACCCGGACGCCGACAAGCTGCGCGTGTGCCAGGTGAGCAACGGCGCGGAAACCTTCCAGGTGGTCTGCGGCGCCCCGAATGCCCGCCCAGGCATCAAGATCCCGTTCGCCATGATCGGCGCCGAACTGCCGGGCGACTTCAAGATCAAGAAGGCCAAGCTGCGCGGCGTCGAGTCGTTCGGCATGCTCTGCTCGGCTTCCGAGCTGCAGATCAGCGAAGAGAACGACGGCCTGCTGGAACTGGCGGCTGACGCCCCGGTTGGCGAAGACATTCGCAAGTACCTGAACCTGGACGACGCCAGCATCGAGATCGGCCTGACCCCGAACCGCGGCGACTGCCTGTCCCTGGCCGGCCTTGCCCGTGACGTCAGCGCCCTGTACGACGTGCCGGTCACCCGCCCGGTGGTGCCAGCCGTACCGGCTGCCCACGACGAAGTGCGCCCGGTCGAAGTCAGCGCCCCGGCCGCCTGCCCACGCTACCTGGGCCGCGTGATCCGCAACGTCGACCTGAGCAAGCCGACCCCGCTGTGGATGGTCGAACGCCTGCGCCGCAGCGACGTGCGCAGCATCGACGCCGCCGTCGACATCACCAACTACGTGATGCTCGAACTCGGCCAGCCGATGCACGCCTTCGACCTCGCCGAAATCAACGGCGGCATCCGCGTACGCATGGCCGAGGAGGGCGAGAAGCTGGTCCTGCTGGACGGCCAGGAAGTCGCCCTGCGCGCCGACACCCTGGTGATCGCCGACCACACCCGCGCCCTGGCCATTGCCGGCGTGATGGGTGGCGAGCACAGCGGCGTCAACACCGAGAAGACCCGCGACCTGTTCCTCGAGAGCGCCTTCTTCGAGCCGATCTCCGTCGCTGGCAAGGCCCGTTCCTACGGCCTGCACACCGACGCCTCGCACCGCTACGAGCGCGGTGTGGACTCGCAACTGGCCCGTGAAGCCATGGAGCGCGCCACCGCCCTGGTGCTGGAGATCGTCGGCGGCGAAGCCGGTCCGATCGTCGAGACCGTGAGCGAGCAGCACCTGCCGAACATCGCGCCGATCACCCTGCGCGCCGAACGCATCACCCAGATGCTCGGCATGGAAATGGACGCCGCCCAGGTCGAGCAGTTGCTCAACGCCTTGGAGCTGAACACCAGCGCCAATGGGGCAGGGCAGTGGACTGTCACCGTCCCAAGCCACCGCTTCGACGTCAGCCTGGAAGTCGACCTGATCGAAGAGCTGGCCCGCCTGTACGGCTACAACAACCTGCCGGTGCGCTACCCGCAGGCCCGCCTGGCCCCGCAAGCCCGCCCGGAAACCCGCGGCGAGCTGCCGAACCTGCGTCGCCTGCTGGTCGCCCGTGGCTACCAGGAAGCCATCACCTACAGCTTCATCGACCCGAAACTGTTCGAGCTGTTCACCCCAGGCGTCGAGCCGCTGCTGCTGGCCAACCCCATCTCCAGCGACATGGCCGCCATGCGCGCCTCGCTGTGGCCGGGCCTGGTCAAGGCGATGCAGCACAACCTCAACCGCCAGCAAGACCGCGTGCGCCTGTTCGAAAGCGGTCTGCGCTTCGTCGGCCAGCTCGGTGACCTCAAGCAGCAGCCGATGATCGCCGGCGTCGTCACCGGCAGCCGCCAGCCCGAAGGCTGGGCGAACGGTCGCGACGGCATCGACTTCTTCGACGTCAAAGCCGACGTGGAAGCCCTGCTGGGCTACTCGGGCGCCCTGAGCGACTTCAGCTTCGTCGCCGGCAAGCACCCAGCTCTGCACCCAGGCCAGACCGCCCGCATCGAGCGCGACGGCAAGGAAGTCGGCTACCTCGGCGCCATCCACCCGGAGCTGGCCAAGACCCTCGGCCTCGACCGTCCGGTGTTCGTCTTCGAGCTGGTGCTCGGTGATGTAGTGGAAGGCCGCCTGCCGAAGTTCAGCGAGCTGTCCAAGTTCCCGGAAACCCGCCGTGACCTGGCCTTGATCGCAGGTCGTGATGTAGCTTCTAGCTCGGTGCTTGAAGTAATTCGTGACAATGCAGGCGAATGGCTCACAGACCTCAGGCTGTTTGACGTCTACCAGGGTAAAGGCATTGATCCTGATAGAAAAAGCCTGGCCGTCGGCTTGACCTGGCAACATCCATCGCGCACTCTTAACGACGATGAGGTGAATGAAACCCTGCAAACCATCCTCACCTCGCTTGAACAAAGGTTGAACACCACGTTAAGGAAATAACGGCATGGGTGCTCTGACGAAAGCTGAGATGGCCGAAAGGCTGTACGAGGAGCTGGGGCTTAACAAGCGTGAGGCCAAGGAGCTGGTCGAGCTGTTTTTCGAAGAAATTCGGCACGCGCTTGAAGACAACGAGCAGGTCAAGTTGTCCGGTTTCGGCAACTTCGACCTTCGCGACAAACGCCAGCGGCCGGGCCGCAACCCTAAAACAGGGGAAGAGATCCCGATCACCGCGCGCCGCGTCGTCACCTTTCGTCCAGGGCAGAAGCTGAAAGCCCGGGTAGAGGCCTATGCTGGAACCAAGCCATAACGACGAGCTGCCCCCCATCCCGGGCAAACGCTACTTCACCATCGGTGAAGTCAGCGAGCTCTGTGCGGTAAAACCGCACGTGCTGCGCTACTGGGAGCAGGAATTTCCGCAGCTCAACCCGGTGAAGCGCCGTGGCAACCGGCGGTATTATCAGCGCCAGGACGTGCTGATGATCCGCCAGATCCGCGCTTTGCTGTATGACCAGGGCTTTACCATTGGCGGGGCGCGGTTACGGCTCTCCAGTGATGAGGTCAAGGATGAGTCCAGCCAGTACAAGCAGCTGATTCGGCAGATGATTGCGGAGTTGGAGGATGTGTTGGTGGTGTTGAAGAAGTGACCTGGTTGGCGACGAGTGGAAATTTTTGAAAAAAAGCTTCCATTATTCAAAAGGTTAGGTTAAATTCTTCAACGTTCTCAGCGGGATCGAGAATGATGTCGGGGCGTAGCGCAGCCCGGTAGCGCACTTGCATGGGGTGCAAGGGGGCGAGTGTTCGAATCACTCCGTCCCGACCAAAATACTCCAAAGAATCCAGTCACTTAGCGGTGACTGGATTTTTTTATGTCTTCGATTTTTGCCGCTGATAGAAATTTCCCCCCACTTTTTGCGCCACCGAGATGTTGATTAGATTTCGTGGGCTGCTTAGTACATCGAAATCCGTGACTGAGGGTTGTTCAGAGCCGTTTACGTCTATGAATTGATGGTCAGATTCTCGCACCCAACTGATTTGCAAATGGTAAATATTGGATGGCTGCTTTCGACCCTTTGCAGCCGTTCGAGGTGTCTACGAAACCGATGTCGATTCAGTTCGACATCTTTCGAGGCCGCAGGACTCATTCATAGGACACCTGAAAACGAACTCACTGACGTCCGTGGAAGCGAGTTACCTGTAGTGACTCCGAGTTCATGTCGCCAAGCCCCTTCACCATGTAGACCGCAGACGTCGGGCAGAGGCTGTTGAACTCCTCCGAACTGGAAATTGCCTTTGGGGCTTGGGATCTGTCTCCCGGATGACCCTGCTGACCGCCCATGAAGGCGAACTCTGTGTCTGCGAACTTACCCACGGCCGGAGCTGAGCCAGCCGAAGATCTCCCGGCATCTGGCCCTGTTGAGCGAGGCTGGATTCCTGATAGATCGCCGCAAGGGTCAATGGGTGTACTACCGACTGCATCCCGAACTGCCGCAATGAGTGGACGCGATGCTCAAGGGAGTAGTCGATGCCAACCAGGAATGGTTGAGCCCCGATGCGTTGCGCCTTGCCGAAATGGGCGGGCGGCCGCAGAACCCTGTTGCTTGTGCTTGAGACTTCCCTTCGCTGATTGAGTTGTAGTCATGCTAATCGCATTTTTGATTTTCCTGGTGACGATCGTTCTCGCCATCTGGCAGCCCAAAGGCCTGGGCGTGGGCTGGAGCGCCGCACTGGGGGGGCGTCGTGGCGCTGCTGGCGGGTTTTTGTGAGCCTTTCCGATATCCCCGTGGTCTGGCAGATCGTCTGGAACGCTACCGCCATTTTCATCGGCGTCATCATCATCAGCCTGCTGCTGGATGAGGCGGGGTTCTTCGAGTGGTCGGCATTGCACGTGGCCCGCTGGGGCGATGGCAGCAGCCGCTATCTGTTTGCCTTTATCATCCTGCTGGGCGCCGGCGTCTCGGTGGTGTTTGCTAACGACGGTGCGGCACTAATCCTGACCCCGATCGTCATCGCCATACTGCTGGCCCTGCGCTTCTCCCCGGCAGCGACGCTGGCATTCGTCATGGCGGCGGGCTTCATCGCCGATACCGCGAGCTTGCCGCTAGTGGTGTCCAACCTGGTGAACATGGTTTCCGCCGACTACTTTGGCATTGGATTCAGCGAGTACGCCTCGGTCATGGTGCCGGTGAGTCTGGCCAGCATCGCCGCCACCCTGTGAATGCTGCTGTGGTTCTTCCCCAAGCACCTGCCGCGTACTTATGAATTCGACCAACTGAAGGCACGAAGCGCTTCCAGAAGTCGCTCAACGGTAAGTGGTCGACCAGGTGCCGCGAGAGACGCAGCAGATATGCAGCTCCGTCTCTCGGTTGAGCACGGATGTGCCGGTTAGTGGGTCAAGAACCTGATGCCGAAAGTGCCGGCGTCATCGACGATATGACCGGCATGAGGGGCCTCGAAATGGCCGGGCAAGAGAAGTGCGCCATGCTGTTCGCAGAACGAGAGCAGGTCGTGACGGCTACGCGCGGCCAGCGCAGGGTCTTCGCAAACTTTGCTGCTCCACTGCCAGAATGGAATTTGGATCGGCGAGTGCAGCATGTCGCCGCTAAACACACCACGTGCGCCCCGGGAGGAAAGTTCGATCCGCACATGCCCGGGCGAATGACCCGGTGCATGGCGGATGAGAAAGGTATCATCCAGTTCATAGGTGTCGGCGAACATCACACTCTGACCTGCCTCGATCACCGGCAGAACACTGTCGTTGTACATGGGCGCAAACCAGGCGGGGCCGGCGGCACCTTCGCCGCGAATGGCGCGCAGCAAGTGGTCGTGCTCGACCTGTGAGATCACATAGCGGGCATTTGGAAAGGTCGGTACCCAGACGCCGTTGACCAGTTGGGTGTTCCAACCGACATGATCGGCATGTAGGTGGCTGCACATAACGTAATCGATGTCCTGAGGCTGGATGCCCAGTGTTCGCATCCTGTCCAGGTAACGTGTGCAAAGACGATGCATTTCCGGCAGGCCGGGGCGCTCTTTGTGGTTGCCGATGCAACTGTCTATAAGCACAGTATGGCGGCCGGTGCGTACGATCCAGCTGTGCACCGGCATCGGAATGCGACCGCTTTCCGGATCGTAATGGGTTGGAGCTAACCAGTGCTCATGGGCTGCCACGCGCTGGCGGTCGAAGTCCGGCAGCCAGCTTTGCGCGGTTTCGCCCAGCAGCGAAGTGTCGTACAAGCGAATCACCTCGACCTCGCCCAAGCCGATACGGAAGACGTTGCGGTCATGCTGGATGATGTGTGCGCCATGGGGACGCTTACAGTTGTGGGTCATTGCAAGCTCCTGGCAGATTGACGCGAGGTAAGTGGGGAACTGGCCGGCTGCTGTTCGCGTAGTGAGGCCTTGCCCGCAATAAAATCGGCAGCGCGCTCGGCCATCATCATGATCAGCGCGTTGGTAGGGCCCCGGATGATACGCGGAATGGCAGAGCCATCGACCACTCGCAATGCCCTCACGCCTCGCACACGCATCTGATTGTCGAGCACCGCTTGCGGATCTTCATCAGGCCCCATCCGGCAGGTACCGACCGGGTGATGCAGGGTGATGGCTTGGCTGCGGATGAAGGAGTCGACCTCGGTGTCGCTTTGGAGCCCGAGACCGGGCGCGAGCTCTTCGGCGATGAAGGCTTCAAGACCTGGTTGTGCGCCGATCTCGCGCATGCGCCTGAACATCTGGCGTACAGCGATGCGGTCGTTCTCGCTGGTTAGGAAATGCTGCTGAATGCAAGCTGGTTGCTCGGGGTCGGCCGACTGCAGTGTGACCTGGCCGCGGCTTTCAGGAGTCAGGTAAACCCCTTTGATGGCGAAGGCATCGCAATAAGCCTGCTTGAACGGCTCAAGATAGGGCGCTGCGTTCATCGGTCCGGCTGCCAGGATCAGTTGTACGTCGGGATGCGCGAGGTCTGCTTGGCTGCGAATAAGCCCCACCGCCGCAGCGGGTATTCGACTGGAGAAGCCGTTGCCGCCAAGCAGTGTACGCAGGACATCTAGGACAATTCTGTCGGCGCGCATCATGCGGTGTAACGGGCCGGGAGTGCGCCGCCGCCAGCGGAGATCGAAGACAATATGGTCGTGCAGGTTGCTGCCCACACCCGGCAGGTCCACCAAGCTTTCGATACCATGCGCCTGCATTTGTTCAGCAGGGCCGATGCCCGACAGCATCAGCAATTGTGGCGAGTTGATTACCCCGCCGCAGAGGATGACCTCTCTGCGGGCCTCTGCACGATGTAGCTCGCCGTTGCGGGCGTATTCGACCGCGACGGCACGCGGCGTGGCTTGGTCGTTGTCGAATAGGATGCGTCTGGCTAGTGCGCCGGTCACTAGGGTGACATTGCCACGGGCCAAGGCCGGGCGCAGGTAAGCGACTGCCGCGCTGCAGCGGAGTCCATTGCGAATGGTGGCCTGCATCGGTCCGAAACCTTCATTTGAGGCTCCATTGTAGTCGGGGTTTTCGGGATAGCCGCATGCCCGTGTCGCTGCTAGGAATCCATCGATCAAGGGGTCCTGATAGTCGAGCCGGCCAACCGTCAGCGGACCGCAGCCCCCGCGCAAGGCGCTTTCGCCCCCTTCCCAGCTTTCGCTGCGCTTGAAATAAGGCAGCACATCATCATAAGTCCAGCCCTCTAGGCCCAGCTCATTAGCCCAGCCGTCATAGTCCTCCCGCGCTCCCCGAGCATAAGCCATGCCATTGATCGATGAGGATCCACCGACTACCTTGCCCCGGGCACATTCGATCCGGCGGCCTTGCATGCCGGCTTCTGGCTCGGTGAAGTACCCCCAGTCGAACAGCCGGTTCTTGAGTATCACGCCCCAGGTCAGCGGTACCTTGATGTAGGGGGAGCGGTCCTGGCCACCTGCCTCGAGCACCAGGACACTCACCTGCGAATCTTCGCCTAGGCGATAAGCGAGGGCGCATCCGGCGGAGCCGGCGCCGACGATCACGTAGTCGTAACTGGAGAATTTCATTTCAGCACCTCGCGATAGGTGACTGTACGTTCCCATGGCCGGGAGGGGGTGGGAGTCAGAGGAACCATTTTTGTCTCCTGTTAGGCAGGCTTGTTGTTGGTTACGGAGATCATGAGTAATGCAAATGATACCTTCAAATACGTATTACACTTTGTTCAAATAGCCATTCGAATATAGGAGTGCAGCCGTGCGTGGTTTTGATTCGTATCTCACATTCCAGAAGCTTGAGGTGTTTTGCACCGTTGTGGAGTTGGGCAGCGTAACCCGAGCCGCGGACCGGTTATGCATAGCCCAGCCGGTGGTCACTGCCCATGTACGCAGCATGGAGGCTCGGCTGGGCTATGCCCTGGTTAGGCGTTCGGGCCGCAACATCGCGTTGACCGAGGCGGGCGAGCGCATTTATCGGTGGGCGGCGGAGGTTATTACGCGTACCCGCGAGGTGGAGCGCGAGTTGGCGGGACTGGAAAGTGGCGAAATGGGCAATGCTGTGGTGGCTACGTCAATGTCGGTGGGGTCCTATGCGTTGCCGCCGCTGCTACTGGACTTCCACCGGCTGCATCCCGACGGGCTGGTGACGGTAGATATCTCTAATCCGCAGGGTGCTGTCGATGCCACGCGTATGGGGGCATGCGATTTCGCGGTAATTCTCTTAGCTGTTGGACAGGATCTTGATGGCTTGACGACTTTGCCCTTGTGGGAAGACGACCTAGTGCTGGTGTGCTCGCCCAGCAGCCCATGGGCAAACTTGCCGCTGGCCGATCTCGACGTGCACCAGATTCCTTTCGTCAGCACGCCGCGCAATATGCCGCGTAGAGAATTGGAGGAGTCATTGCTGCGTCGACAGGGGTTTGAGCAGCGGCGAGTAGTCATCGAGCTAGGCCATCCGGAGGCCATGAAGCATGCGGTGCGACAGGAAGTCGGCGTGAGCTTCATGTTCGCCTCGGCGGTGCGCGCCGAAATTGCCCGTGGCGAGCTGCAGGTGCTGGCACGCCCCGATCTATCCATGAAGGTACCGATCTATCTGGTGCACCGCGAGGACAAGCGCTTCTCAGCTTTCCAGACTCAATTGGTCCAGTTCATTCTCAGCCGTGCGGTGCCGGGCTCCACGTCCTGATCTCATAGTCATCTGACTATGGTTAGTTGTGGCAATAGCTAATGGATATATGGTAAAGCCGCTCCTAATCTACGAGTGTGTATGGCGAGCCAGCCAGGTCATGAAGGCTCGCACTGAAGCCTAACCACTCAGGGAACATGCCTACCATGCTTAACCATTCTTGCCAGACCCATGGCAGCGCAGCGTTTGCTAACGATTCTGGGCATATCGGCATCACACCGGATCCCGCGCTGATCGAAGACCTGGTTCGTGCCAACCATATTCTGTTCGATCAGGGCATTGTCGATGCCTTCGGTCATGTCAGCGTCCGTCACGACAAAGATCCCGAACGATTCCTGCTGGCGCGCAACATGGCCCCAGGTACCGTGCGCCCCGAAGATATCGTCCAGTTCACCATGGACGGAGCGCCGGTTGATGCCGGCGGACGAGCGGTCTATCTCGAGCGTTTTATCCATGCAGAGATTTATCGGCTGCGCCCTGACGTGCAGGCGATTGTCCATAGCCATTCACCTACCGTCCTGCCGTTTAGTGTCTCGCGTGCTGTTGCGCTGCGACCGGTATGCCACATGAGCGGCTTCCTGGGGGCGGGTGCACCGGTTTTCGAGATCCGCGAGAGCGGCGGCGATGCAACCGATCTGCTGGTGCGTAACAACGCCCTTGGCGCGGCGCTGGCCCGCAGCCTGGGCGACGCGTCATTCGTGCTGATGCGTGGGCATGGCTCTACGGTGGTGGCACCGACCCTTAAGCAGGCCGTGTACCGGGCCGTATATGCCGAGGTCAACGCACGCATGCAGATGGAGGCGCTGAACCTGGGTGATGTGGTCTACCTAAGTGAAGAGGAGGCGGCCACCGCCTGCGCCAACATCGAGACCCAGGTCGACCGGCCATGGGAATTGTGGAAAAAGCGTGTGCAACGCCTGCACGCTTCCGATGTCCATTGAGCGACTGGAGAGGATGGGAGCATGCAAGACTCATTGATCACTGGGCGCCTGCTGATCGACGGCGAGCTGGTCGAGAGCGAAGGAGCAGGCTGGGTGGAATCGATAAATCCCGCCAACGAACAGGTCATTGGCCGCGCGCCCGCCGGTACTCGACGGGATGTTGAGCGGGCGGTGGATGCTGCCCGCCGTGCGTGGCCGGCCTGGGCCGAGCGTACCGGTGAGGAGCGCGGCGAGCTGCTGCGCACCTTCGGCGAGCGTATCCAGGCGCGTGCCGAGGAGCTGTCTCGGATCGAGGTGCTGGATTCGGGCAATACCTACTCTCCTACCCTGGCCAGTATGCACGAGACCGTGCGTAGCCTGCGTTACTATGCGGGTCTGATACACGGGCTGCACGGCGAAACGATTCCCGCCACTGGCAGACATCTGCACATGACGGTGCATGAGCCATATGGCGTGGTTGGCCGTATCGCCGCGTTCAACCACCCGGCAATGTTCTCTGCTGCGCGCACCGCCTCGGCACTGGTGACCGGGAACACGGTTGTGGTTAAGCCCCCGGAAACCTCGCCGTTGTCAGTGCTGCTGCTGGGAGAAATCGCGCGGGAAGTGTTGCCGCCCGGCGTATTCAACATCGTCAACGGCACTGGCCAAGAGGTTGGCGATGCATTGGTGCGTCACCCCGAGGTCAAGCGCATTGCGCTTATCGGCTCGGTACCGACTGGCATGGCGATCCAGCGCAGCGCCGCGCAGGTCGGGATCAAGCACGTGACCCTGGAGCTGGGCGGCAAGAACCCAATGATAGTGTTCCCCGACGCTGATCTCGATGCCGCAGCCGACAGTGCGGTACGCGGAATGAACTTCTCCTGGCAGGGGCAATCTTGCGGCTCCAATTCGCGGCTGCTGGTCCACGAATCGATTTACGAAGCCCTGCTGCAGCGCGTCGTCGAGAAGGTGGCGGCGATAAAAGTGGGCGACCCCATGGCCTTGGATACTGGCATGGGGCCGATCAACTCAGCCAAGAGCTATGCCCATGTGATGAGCTTCCTTGACCCGGCGCAGACGAAGGGGGCTCGCCTGATGACCGGCGGCCGCCGCCCGACAGGCGCGGCCTTCGCCAAGGGCTTCTGGGTCGAACCGACTGTTTATGCCGACGTTCTCCCCGGTATGCGGCTATGGCGCGAGGAAGTCTTTGGGCCGGTGCTATCGGTCAGCAAATGGCGCGGCTTTGAGCAAGTTATCGACATGGCCAACGACACCGAGTATGGACTATCCGCCGCCATCTGGACCCGGGATATCCAACAGGCATTCGATACTGCCCGCCGGGTGCGGGCTGGTAGCGTCTTCATCAACGGCAGCAACACCCATTTTCTCGGCGTGCCCTGGGGCGGTTTCAAGAACAGCGGCGTGGACAGGGAAGAAGGCATTGAGGAGCTGTACAGCTACGTGGAGAAGAAGGTCATCAACGTCATGCTGTAAACGTTTGATGTACTGACAGGCCCGGCGCAGCGAGGCGCGGGCGTCACGGTTGTCGAGGGACCAACTGTAACGGAAATGGCGCTGGCCCATGAGGGCGCGGTTCGCCCTCTGGTGCCTGCACGACACTGACCCAGCAAGAGGTTTCTTTCATGAGCGAAACAAACAAAGTCGCGTTGATCACTGGATCATCGCGCGGGATCGGTGCGGCCCTGGCCCAGCGCCTGGCTGGCGAAGGTTTCCGGGTAGTTGTGAACTACGCCGGCAGCGCCGGCCCGGCCGCGGCAGTGGTCGCCTCCATTGAGGCTGCCGGTGGTCAGGCTCTGGCCATTCAGGCTGATGTGGCAGATCCAGTGGCGGTTGGAGTGATGTTTGAAGAAGTTGAGAGAGCGTTCCAGGGCATCGACGTAGTCGTCAACTGTGCCGGCGTAATGCAGCTGGCCAGCGTTGCCGACAGCGACGACCAACTGTTCGATCGCACGGTGGCCATCAACTTCAAGGGCACTTTCAATGTCTGCCGTGAAGCCGCGCGACGTCTGCGCGACGGTGGCCGGATTATCAACTTCTCATCCAGCGTGATCGGGATGCGTAGCCCTACCTACGGCGTCTATATCGCCACCAAGGCGGCCGTGGAGGGGTTGACTCAGGTGCTCGCCCAGGAAATGCGCGGGCGCGGCATCACTGTCAATGCGGTGGCGCCAGGGCCTGTGGCCACTGCGCTGTTTCTTGACGGTAAGAGCCCGGAACTGATCGAACGCATGTCCCGAGTCGCGCCGCTGGAGCGCCTCGGTGAACCCGGGGATATCGCTGAAGTGGTCGCATTCCTCGCAAGTACACAAGGGGGCTGGGTTAACGGACAGGTCGTGCGAACCAATGGCGGCCTATGCTGAGCGGCAACACTGAATAGAAGGAGCCTTTCATGAAACAGATCGTTCTGGTAACCGGCGCATCGAGCGGCTTCGGTCTGCTCAGCGCCCAGCGACTGGCTCAAGCGGGCCATACCGTTTACGCTTCGATGCGGGAAACCCAGGGGCGCAATGCGCCGCGGGTGACCGAAATCGCGGCCTATGCACAAACGCATGGCGTAGATTTGCGCACCGTCGAGCTCGACGTGCAATCGCAAGCGTCTGTGCAGGCCGGCATAGACAAGGTCGTGTCGGACAATGGCCGGCTCGATGTAATCGTCCACAACGCGGGGCATATGGTGTTCGGCCCCGCCGAAGCCTTTACCCCCGAACAGTACGCGCAACTTTACGACATCAATGTGCTGTCGACCCAGCGCGTGAATCGCGCGGCATTGCCTTATATGCGTAAGCAGGGGCGCGGGCTGCTGGTATGGGTGTCGTCGTCCTCGGCTCGTGGCGGTACGCCGCCGTTCCTGGCGCCATACTTCGCCGCTAAGGCAGCGATGGATTCCCTCGCCGTTTCCTATGCTTGCGAGGTTTCACGCTGGGGCATCGAGACCTCGATCGTGGTGCCCGGCGCGTTTACCAAAGGCACCAATCATTTTGCCCATGCCGGCAGTCCTGCCGACGCGGCGGTTAAGGCGGCCTACGACACGGGGCCCTATGCCGACGTGGCGGTCAAGTCCCTGGAGGGTCTGGCAGCACAGGAGCCGGAAGACGCCGACGCTTCGTCCGTCGCGGTGGCCATCAACGAGATCGTCGATGCGCCCTTCGGAAAACGGCCGTACCGGGTGTACGTCGACCCAGCGCAGGACGGTGCAGAGGAAGTATTTCGGGTTGGTGATCGGATCCGTCGCGAGATGTTCCGCACGATTGGTCTTCAGGATCTGCTCAAGCCTCGCATCAACGTATGACCTTCGATCACCCTGCCCCCTAAGTTAAGCTTCGCAACAGGAGAGATACCATGACCGACCACAGCATCAATGGCAAGATCGTCATCATCGCCGGCGGCGCCAAGAATCTCGGTGGCCTCATCGCACGCGATCTTGCTGCGCACGGCGCGAAGGCCGTCGCCATCCACTACAACAGTGATTCAACAAAGGCTGAGGCCGATGCTACGATCGCCGCGATCAAGGCTGCGGGTGCCCAGGCGGTGGCGTTCCAGGCCGACCTAACCCGTGCCGGGGCCATGGAAAAGCTGTTCGCCGATGTGGTTGACGCCGTCGGCCGTCCCGACATTGCCATTAACACGGTGGGCAAGGTACTCAAGAAACCAATCGTTGACATTAGCGAAGCTGAGTACGACCAGATGAGCGATGTCAACGCCAAGTCGGCATTCTTCTTCCTCAAGGAGGCCGGCAAGCACCTCAATGATAACGGCAAGATCTGCATGCTGGTTACCGCCTTGCTGGGGGCTTATACCCCATACTACGCCGCGTATGCGGGCACCAAGGCTCCAGTGGAGCATTTCGTGCGGGCAGCGTCCAAGGAGTTGGGCGAGCGGGGTATTTCGGTCACCGCGATCGGCCCAGGTCCGATGGACACACCGTTCTTCTATCCAGAGGAGGGTGCCGATGCAGTGGCGTACCACAAGACGGCCGCCGCGCTGTCGAATTATTCGCGCACGGGCTTGACCGACATCGAGGACATCGTTCCATACATTCGCTTCATGGTGTCCGAAGGGTGGTGGATGACCGGGCAGACAATTCTTGTAAACGGCGGTTACACCACTAAGTGAGCCAAAGGAGGCCGCTTCCCCATGGGGGAAGCGGTCATGTCCTGCGATCAGCGTGCCCACCAGTGCGGTACGCTACTGTTGGGGTGGAGCATTATGACCGGCGAATCCGTTTCACAGGCTGCCGAAACGGCGGTCCATCAGGGGTTCGGCCTGCTACCCGTGGTCGTGCTGTTGGGAGCTGCGGTGATCGCCGTACCGCTGTTCAAACGTCTGGGGCTGGGTTCAGTACTGGGCTATCTGGCGGCCGGGGTAGTTATCGGGCCATTCGGTCTGGGCTTTTTCGACGACACCCACTCGATCCTACAGGTCGCGGAACTGGGGGTGGTGATGTTCCTCTTCATCATCGGCCTGGAGATGCAACCGTCGCGCCTACTGTCGATTCGCGGGGATATCTTTGGGCTTGGCTTGGCGCAGGTTCTGGTCTGTATCGGGCTGCTCACCTGCGTCGGGCTGCTGCTCGGCTACCCGACTGAGCAAAGCTTCGTCGCCGGCACAGGCTTCGTGCTTACCTCCACCGCGATCGTCATGCAGATGCTGCAGGAGCGTCGACTGTTGGGGCAGCCCAAGGGGCGGAGGATCGTTGCCATACTTCTGCTCGAAGACCTAGCCATCGTCCCGCTCCTGGCGCTGGTCGCCTTTCTCGCGCCGGGGGGCGGGCAGATCAGCCAGGGCGGACGCTGGATCGAAGTCGCCACTGGGGTAGGTGCCATTGTCGGCCTGTTGGTGGCGGGGCGCTACCTACTCGATCCGCTGTTCCGCGTGCTGGGTAAGGCGAAGGCTCGTGAAGTAATGACAGCGGCAGCCCTGTTCGTCGTGCTAGGGGCGGCATTGCTCATGCAGTGGGGCGGGTTATCCATGGCCATGGGCGCGTTCTTGGCCGGGGTATTGCTGTCTGAATCGTCTTTTCGCCACCAGTTGGAGGCCGATGTCGAGCCATTTCGCGGCATTCTGTTGGGGTTGTTCTTCCTCGGCGTGGGCATGTCGCTTGATGCCGGCATCGTGGCGGGCAACTGGCGGCTGATTGCGCTGTCCGTGCTGGCCTACATGGTGTTGAAGATGCTTGGCATCTTCTTGGTTGCCCGACTGATGGGGGCCGGCAACCGCGAGGCTCTGGAGCGGGCGGTATTGATGGCCCAGGGCGGAGAATTCGCTTTCGTGCTGTACGCCGCCGCCATGGCGGTGGGGCTGATCGATCGGCACGGCAATGCCATCCTGACGGCGACCATCATCCTGTCCATGGCGCTTACTCCGATCCTAGTGATGGCCCATGACCGCTTGATGCCCAAGGTTTCTCCGTCGCTGGAAGGCGTCGAGCCTCCGGACAACCTCACTGCCAGCGTGCTGCTGATCGGTTTTGGGCGGTTTGGGCAAATTGTCAGCCAGCCACTGCTTAGTCATGGCTGTTCGATCTCGATTATTGAGACTGACCCAGATGCCATCCGCGATGCCGGCGATTTTGGCTTCAAGGTGCACTACGGTGATGGAGCTCGCCTGGATATTCTCCAGGTTGCGGGAGCGGCGAATGCACGGCTGATCATCGTCGCCGTTGATGATCGCGAGGCCAGCCTGAAGATTGCCGAACTGGTTCATACCAGCTTCTCGCAGGTCCCGGTGCTGGCACGTTCGTTCGACCGGGAGCATGCCATCGAACTGCTTAATGCAGGCGCTACCTGGCAAGTCCGGGAAACTTTCGAGTCGGCGCTAACACTGAGCGAGCACGCCCTGGAGCTGATGGAAACGCCGGAGCAAATGCGCCGTCAGATCATGGACGACGTGCGGCGTCGTGACGCCGAGCGCTTCGCCCTGGAAACGGCGCAGGGAATCTACGCTGGGCGCAGCCTGATCCATGGCAACCGGAGTGCACCATGAATTCCCCAGGTACCGAGTTGATAGACTTCTGGCGACGGGCTGGAGACCAAGGTCTATGGTTCGCTAAACAGGCCTCGTTTGATCGA
This sequence comes from Pseudomonas sp. microsymbiont 2, assembly GCF_054788395.1. Lineage (NCBI taxonomy): Bacteria > Pseudomonadati > Pseudomonadota > Gammaproteobacteria > Pseudomonadales > Pseudomonadaceae > Pseudomonas > Pseudomonas sp. microsymbiont 2. Next base: position 3,610,282 of record NZ_CM139112.1, on the reverse strand, counting down.
GCCTTCCGACGACGTTTCCTCAATCTGCACCTGGCCGTTGTGGACCGGCATTACGATGACTGGATCGAAACGCCACTGGGCGCGCTGGGATTGCTATTGCTGACTGACCAGTTCCCCCGCAATGCTTTTCGCGGTTCCGCACGGATGTATGCCACTGATCCACTGGCTCGACATTTTGCTCTCCAGGCCCTGGAGGCCGGACACATGCCTCACGTTGACGCGCCGTTGCGCGTGTTCTTCTGCCTACCATTCGCCCATTCCGAGGATCTAGCCGACCAAGCGCTGTCGATACAGTTAAACAAGCAACTCGGTCAACCCTGGCTGGCGCATGCCGAAGGACATCGCGACATCATTCGCCGTTTCGGGCGATTTCCTCATAGGAACGCGATTCTAGGCAGGATCTCGACCCAAGAAGAAGAGCGATTTCTTCAGAGAGGCGGTTTTGGCGGTTGACTGCGATCTGTCGACCTGCCTGAGCGTGAGCTTATAAGTTGCTGACAAGTGTCAGCCATGGACATGATTTCCTTATGAGTGGGTGAACGAGGTCCATGTTGCTTTTAGGCTGTTGGAGGCGCAGTGTTAAGCTGCAAGCGGACCACAACACCCTCTAATGGCGCCCTTGACAGCGCCCCACTTGGCCGAAGGCACCAGTGATCCTGTCGGTAACTGGGAATAGCTTCGACTGGACAATTGATTGAGTCGGCCACCTGTAGTATTGACGGCGCCATACCAACGAGGTCGCCATGATTGAGTATGCATAAACCAAGAGACTGTAATTAAATACACCGGGTAAATCGGAAATGACTGTTGGATCAAGGGATAATCAGGCCGGCCATTGCCATGCAGCGATAGTCATCGGCCAGATCGACACGAGCCCTTCAACTTGGATCATGGCCGATTTCGCTCGCGGCTGGTGCTGCCCGACGGATCGGATACTGCGCTGCCTCGCGCAGGCTATCGAGAAGATCCAGGACGGCGCTATCAGGATGAGCTTCGTCACGCCAGCACATACCTATTGCGCCCTTTACATCCAGCTCGAAGTCCAGGCGTCGCACCAAGCCTCGAGTATGGAAATGCTCAGCAACTCGCCCGGACACAGCGGATAGCATGTCGCTGTTTTGCATCAGCCAAAGGTTGGCCATCAGCGAAGATGATTCCACTCTGCAAGGCAGCGGCTTGAGACCAGCATTAGTTAGAGCTGCATCCAGGCGGTTGCGTATCGGCGACCCCGGTGGCCATAGCAGCCACTCATATTCGTAGAGATCGTGCCAAGCCAAATCATGGCGCTGCAACAGCGGATGTCCTTGTCTTCCTACCACTTGCATAGGTTCACGGAAGAGCATCTCACTGTTGAGGTCATGACTGGGGTGGTAGTTGTCGATCCGTCCTACCACCACATCCAGATGGCCAAGTCTCAAACGCTCGAGCAGCACGTCCATGGTGCTTTCCTGAAGCGAAATCTGTGCCTTGGGATGTCGCTTGAGGAAGTACAGGATGGCATCAGGCACAAGACTGGGGGCCGCCGCTGGAGATGTGCCGATTGCGACGCTGTGAGTGTTGCCTTCACGCAGCGCATCCAGATTCGATTGCGCCCGCTCCATTTCGCTAAGGATGCGTCGCGCATGGTTCACCAGCATGGCGCCTTCGGTGGTTGGGCGTAGCCCACGAGCGAGCCGTTCGAACAAGAGTGTTCCCGCATCCTCCTCAAGATCCTTCAAGAACTTTGAGAGTCCCGGCTGGGTGGTGAACGCCCGACGCGCCGTGTCGCTGAGGTTTCCTGTTTCTGCAAGGGTGACTAACAGCTGGAGGTGGCGTGGGCGTAAGCGTCGAGTCCAATGCATGCTGGATTCCCATCAATATTTTTGTATGGATGCATATGAAAATATCATTTTTTTTGTATATGGAGTGAGCGTTTAATCGCATCGTCATAGGGGATTAATTGATGCCGTTAGCCCCAAATCACAGCCCACCATAGGTGAAGCGATGAATAACAAAGACAACATCGGCTCGGCCCGCGCCGACTTTTATCAACGCATCGGCACTCAGGCCTTGTTCCCCCTATGGGAACAATTGCATAACCTGGTGCCGGCGCAGCCCACCACTTCGTGCGTGCCCGCACTCTGGCGCTTTAGTGAAGTGCGCCCGTACCTCATGGAAGCCGGCCAGTTGATCAGCGCCGAAGAAGCTGTGCGCCGGGTGCTGGTGTTGGAGAACCCGGGCATCCGTGGCCAGGCGTCGATTACCCCGAGCCTATACGCCGGCCTGCAGTTGATCCTGCCAGGCGAGATCGCTCCAAGCCATCGTCACAGCCAGTCGGCCATGCGTTTCGTGATCGAAGGCAAGGGCGCCTACACGGCGGTGGATGGTGAGCGCACTACGATGCACCCCGGCGACTTCATCATTACCCCGTCCATGACCTGGCACGACCACGGAAACCCCAGTGAAGCAGAGGGTGGTGAGCCGGTGATCTGGCTCGATGGTCTAGACATTCCCACCGTACGTTTCTATGGCGCCGGTTTTGCCGAAAACTACCCCGAAGTGGTGCAGCCCGTCAGCCGGCCAGAGGGTAATAGTCTGGCCCGCTATGGCGCCAACATGCTACCGCTGCGTCACGAAGTGCAGGGCACCACGTCACCGATTTTCAGCTACCCCTATGCAAGTACCCGCGAAGCGCTGGCCACCCTCAAGCAGCAAGGCGAAGTGGATGCCTGGGACGGCGTGAAACTGCGCTATGTCAACCCAGCCACTGGCGGCTGGGCCATGCCCACCATCGGCACCTGCATGCAGTTGCTGCCGCGCGGCTTCGTCGGCAAGACGGCTCGTTGCACCGACGCCACCGTGTACTCGGTGGTCGAGGGCCGTGGCCGCGCCATTATTGGCTCGCAGACCTTCCACTTCGAACCCAAGGATACTTTCGTGGTGCCGAGCTGGGCGCCGTTGAGTCTGCTGGCCGACGACGAGTGTGTGCTGTTCAGTTATTCCGATCGGCCGGTTCAGGAGGCTCTCGGCCTGCTGCGTGAGACCCGCGAAGACCATTGATCCAAGGAACCCCTGCCATGACCTACCTGTTCGAACCTGCCGCCGTCACTAGCCTGTCGATTGTCGGCAGCGCCAAGCGCTTTCCGGTACGCCGTGTGTACTGCGTGGGCCGCAACTACGCGGCTCACGCCCGTGAAATGGGCTTCGACCCCGACCGCGAGCCGCCCTTCTTCTTCTGCAAGCCAGCTGATGCCGTGGTGCCGGTGGCAGATGGCCAAACTCTGGAGCTGCCCTACCCGGAAGAAACCAGCAACTTCCACTACGAAATCGAGCTTGTCGCGGCCATCGGCAAGGGCGGCCGCGACATCCCGTTGGAGCAGGCTAACGATCACGTGTTCGGCTACGCCGTGGGTCTGGACATGACCCGCCGCGACCTGCAGATGAAAATGCGTGAAATGGGCCGGCCGTGGGAAATCGGCAAGGCCTTCGACGCCTCCGCGCCGATCGCTGCGTTGTACCCGGCCAGCCAGGTCGGCCACCCGGCCCAGGCGGCCATCTGGCTAAAAGTCGAAGGCCAGGACCACCAGCGCAGTGACATCGACCAACTGATCTGGTCGGTGCCAGAAATCATTGCCTATCTGTCACGCTTCTTTGAGCTGCAGCCGGGTGACCTGATCATGACCGGCACTCCGGAAGGCGTCGGTCCGGTTGTGGCCGGCGAGCTGATGGTGGGCGGCATCAATGGACTGGGCGAGCTGCACGTCCTTGTCGTCTGATTGCCTCGGGGTCGGCATGGTCGACCCTTTCCTCCTTTACCCTGGGCGCGGTCATGGGGGATGGGCTGTAGCTTCAGTGGCTTCGCAGTTTGAGGCAACGCCCTGGCTGCCGCCCATTACCCCGCCAGCAGCCGTGCCACAGGCGTCAGCTGTGCACACGGATTAGGTCGAATCGGTTCGATCCGCGGCACCTTCGCTGGCACATTCCTGATGGGGGCCGGACTGCCCTTCGAGATGTGTTCGCCGTGTTGATGCTGCCCGCCGCCGTAGCGGCGGTGGCGATCCTTTTCAATTCAATAGCGTGCGGGCGGGAGCTCAGCTGCGCGTAAAAGTACCGACTCCACTCTGAAGAACCAGGATGACTGCCATGCAGCTTTACAGCTTTTTCAACAGTTCCACCTCTTACCGCGTGCGCATTGCCTTGGCGCTCAAGGGGCTCGAGGTGGATTACCACGGCGTCAACTTGCGCGCTGGCGCACAGCGGCAGGCGCAGTACCGTGAACTCAGCCCAATAGGCGGTGTGCCGGTATTGGTTGGTGACGATGGCATCAGCCTGACTCAGTCGCTGGCGATTATCGACTACCTCGATGCGCTTTACCCGCAGGTACCGCTGGTGCCTAAAGAATGGCTGGTTCGCGCGCGGGTACTGGAAGTCGCACAACTCATCGCCTGCGATATCCACCCACTGAACAACGTGCGTGTTTTGGGTTATCTGCAAAGCGTGCTGAAAGCCGGCGCTGAGGAAAAGGACCGCTGGTACGCACACTGGGTTGCTGAAGGCCTGTCCGCACTCGACGCCCTGTTGCAGCGCCACGGTAGCGGCCCGTATTGCTTCGGTGAGGAGCCGACCCTGGCTGACTGCTGCCTGGTGCCCCAGGTGGCCAACGCCGAGCGGATGGGGTGCGACTTGAGAGCCTATCCCCGGGTGATGGCCGTCTACAGCCATTGCCAAACCCAGCCTGCCTTCCAGCGCGCAGCCCCTGGCCAGCAACCTGATTTCATTCATTAAGCAGTAAAGGCTTAGGCCTGAACGGAGATCCGAATCATGACTGAAAAAAAACAACAAAAAATCATTATCGTCGGCGGTGGCATTGGTGGACTGGCTGCAGCCCAAGCCCTCACCGCCCAGGGTATAGAGGTTCTCTTACTTGAGCAGGCCGACCATATTGGTGAGATTGGCGCCGGAATCCAGCTTGGCCCCAATGCCTATGCTGCGTTGGATGCCTTGGGCGTCGGACACGCAGCGCGAAACCGCTCGGTCTTTACCGACCAGCTGATCATGATGGACGCCATCGATGCCAAAGAGGTAGGACGCATCGAAGTAGGTGCGCGTTTCCGCCAACGCTTCGGTAACCCCTACGGTGTGATCCATCGCGCCGATATTCACTTGTCGATTTTGGAAGCAGTCCAGCAGAACTCACTGATCCGCTTCCAGACCTCGACTCGCATCGTCAGCATGGAGATGGACGATCATGGCGTGATTCTGACTGACTGCAAGGGCAACCGGTACCAAGCCGATGCTGTAGTAGGATGTGATGGCGTGAAATCAGTAATCCGCGAGCGTACGGTGGGCGACCAGGCTCGGGTCACCGGTCATGTGGTTTATCGCGCAGTGGTGGATGTCGAAAACATGCCCAAAGATCTTCGGGTCAACGCCCCAATGCTGTGGGCGGGGCCACGTTGCCACCTGGTTCACTACCCGCTGCGCGGTGGCAAACAGTACAACTTGGTGGTGACTTTCCACAGCCGCAATGAAGAACAGTGGGGCGTCACTGACGGTAGCAAGGAAGAAGTGCTCTCATACTTCGAGGGTATACACGAGCGCCCGCATCAAATGCTTGACCGACCAACCTCATGGCGCCGCTGGGCCACTGCCGACCGTGATCCTGTGGAGCAGTGGGGTGAAGGGTGTGCGACCCTCCTTGGCGATGCTGCTCATCCGATGACCCAGTACCTAGCCCAAGGGGCGTGCATGGCGCTGGAAGATGCAGTAGTGCTGGGTCAGGCGGTCAAGGCTTGCGAGCATGACCTGCAGGCTGCATTCCGGCTGTACGAGTCGATCCGTATTCCACGTACGGCGCGGGTTTTGTGGTCTGCGCGAGAAATGGGGCGTCTGTACCATGCAAAAGGGGTCGAGCGTTTGGTGCGTAACCAGCTCTGGGCTGGTCGAAGCCAGGACCAATTCTATGATGCTGTTCAGTGGCTGTATGGATGGAACATAGAAAACTGTCTTGAGCATCAGCTTGCAGCGCAAGCTTAGGTTCCGACGCCTCAAAGTCGGTATGCGTTGAGCAAAGCACATTACAGGAATCTAACTGCGAGAAGCGCTACAGTAACGCTTGGGGTAGCCACGAGCTGAAGTTGTGATCTTCACCAGGGATGAAAGCATCATACTGGATGACCTCATTTCGGCCGTTAAACAGGCGCGTACGGCAGCTTTGGGTTGCAATAAGTCATGCTCGAATGACCGCTTGCGACCCATTGCAGCCGTTAAGACCAAGCAGTGGATGCGACGGCCTACGCTGCTCACTGATCGGCCAAGCATAGATACTGATGCAACTGCTCTCCAAGAACCTCGAACGCCTGAGCGATCCTGTTAATTTTGCGCAGGTCATTGTGCATTGCGATCCACACGTCTACCTCAAAGCCAAAATCGTGTGGTAGGACATGTACCAAGCCGTGCGATTTTGCGATTTGCGTCGGGCAGAGTCCGAAGCCCAAGCCCGCTTTCAGTGCGGCCAACTGTGCAAGGTGATGATCAGAGGCGATGGCGAAATGCTGGTCGGCATCGCACAGACCTGCGTCGACCAACCGACGCAAATCCGCTGAGCGTCTGTCCGGCCCGATCAGTGGCCCATGGCGCAGCGACAGCAGGGAGGCTGGTTTACCGTAGCGCTCCAGGCACCCGGCAGTGGCATGGATGCCAATCCGCAAACTGCCGACAAGCCGCACCGTGATATCCGCTTCATTGGGACGCATCAGCCGCACCGCAATATCCGATTGCAGCCTGGCGATGTCTTCAAGGGCATCGCTTATGCTCAGCTCAAAGTTGAGTCCGACGTGTTCGTAATGAAAAGGGCGCAGCAGGTCGGGCAATACCTCGACGCCAAGCAACTCACCACAGGTCAGCCGGACTGTACCGTGATCCATCGACGCTTCAGAGCTGGCCATGCGGTTGAAGGTTTGCGCGGCCAGATCCATGGCCTCCACATGTTCGATCAGACGCTGCGCTCCGGTAGTAGGCGTCAGTCCTTGAGGTGTGCGGGTGAACAGGCTCACACCGAGAGCGTGTTCAAGATGGTCGAGGCGCCGGCGCGCAGTGGCCTGAGCTATACCCAGCAGCTTCGCCGCGCCACTCAGGCTGCCAGAGCGCAACACGGCGAGAAATACACGCTGGCTTTCCCATTCAATACCGCTCATACATTCTTGGCCAACAGTTGCTCCTAATTTGATCTTCTGCCCGAGCCCGTTAAAAGCGATCATTCGCCCACATTTTTCCGGGTGTCATTGTAAGGAACCAACGCATGAGAATCACCGGTCAGTGCCGATGTGGGCAAGTCACCCTTGAGATCGTGGCGCAGCAATTGCCGCCGCTGTATGCCTGCCACTGTTTGAACTGCCAGCGCTGGAGCGGCAGTGCCTTTGGTCTGCACTTGCTGAGCGTAGCTTCGGCTGTTCAGGTGTCTGGCGAAACGGCGATCTTTGAGCATGAACACCAAGGTCAAACGTCTACCCAACATGCCTGCGGTATATGTCATACCCGGCTGTTCAACGAGACCACGGCAGCGCCCGGCATGCGAGTGGTACGGGCAGGTATCCTGGAAGGCTCTGAGCGTTTCGAGCCGGTTGCGCACATCTGGACACGGCGCAAGCAGCCATGGCTGGTGCTGCCGGGGACTATCGCACAGTGGCAGGAGAGCCCCACGCCAGAAGCATTCGCCGCCGCGCTAGGGTAAAAGAGCTTGCTCTTCCATAAGTGAAGGTGTCGCTCGCCGAACGGCAAATTATCAGGGTTGACTACGTCCGCTAGGGGGCGGTTAGCGCCTCTGTGTCGAGCTGACCATCCTTGTCCTCCCTTACATGGAGGACAAGCCATGAATACCACTTCGACCAGCAGCCATCAGCCTTGGAACAAAGGAAAATTGGTCGGGCAAAAAGCTCCGCTCCGACTGAAAGACATCTGGGCCATTCGGGTAAGGCTTCAAATCGCGGAGGAAACCCGTGATTTAGCTCTTTTCGATCTGGCCATCGACAGCAAGCTACGAGCCTGCGATCTGACCAAGCTTCGCGTACGCGACGTTGCTCATGGGGAGCACGTGTCATCGCGAGCAATAGTAATGCAGCAGAAAACCCAACGGCCCGTGCAGTTTGAAGTTACAGACCAAACGCGGCTGGCCCTACAGGCCTGGATACATCAAGCCCAGCTCCACAGCGAGGATTGTCTTTTTCCAATCCGGTTACACGCATCAGTGCATCTCTCCACCCGGCAGTACGCCCGGATCGTCAAAGCGTGGATAAAGTCTATTGGGCTAGATCCAGCTATGTACGGCACCCACTCGATGAGACGTACGAAGGCATCGCTGATCTATCGCAGGACAAAGAACCTGAGAGCAGTTCAGCTCCTGCTCGGCCATACAAAGCTTGAAAGCACGGTGCGATACCTAGGCATTGAAGTCGATGACGCATTGGAGATGGCAGAGCAGACGGAGGTCTGACAGCGTCCAGCGACGGTCGAGGTATGACCGTCGCGATTCGACCCATAGTTGCCGCTGGTGAAGAGCGGTGATCGAGATTTGCTGGCTATTCACTGATCTCGATGTCGTTCAGGTAAGCTCAGCCCTCTGCACCGCCACCAAGGACGGTACCCATGCATTCACTCACCGATGAGCAGCTACTTGAGATCATCCGTCATAACCCAATAAACCGAGAGCTATTGGAGATTCTCCCAACGCTCGGTATCCCTGATTCCATGGTGGTCGCAGGCGCTTTGTTCCAAACGTTCTGGAATCACCGCTCGGGACAACCTCCTGAGTGGGGTATCAAGGACTATGACATCGCCTACTTCGACGATGACTTGTCTTGGGAAGCGGAAAACCGGGTCATAGCCCAAGCTCATCAGGCGTTCTCGCACCTGGGTGTTAACGTCGAGATACGCAACCAGGCCCGCGTGCATTTGTGGTACGAAGGGAAATTCGGCGGCACCTATCCACCGCTGAAAAAGGTAACGGATGGTATCGACCGCTATCTGATTCGGTCGACCTGCCTAGGCGTTGATGCTTGTAAGGGTAAGCTCTACAGCACCCATGGCCTGAACGACCTCTTGAACAACTGGCTCAGGATGAACGAGTTGAATCCGCGTCCAGACTTATTCAGGGCGAAAGCTGCCAGCTATCAGGCGCGCTGGCCATGGCTTCAATTGGTTGAATGAACGTCCGCAATGGGTCGATAGCGGTCAATCGCGGCCGGCGGCTATCAACCCAAAGCCGCTGCTTGGGAGGGGTGGTAATCGGCTAGAAGCTCCCATCCGAGGGTGCCTACGAATCTAAGGACATTTCAGTTTGACAAATTAAACTCAGCCTTCAATTGCTTTGAGTCGCTGCTTCAACTGCTCGTTGAGCGACATGCCGTGCACACCTGAGTGAATTTCGCGATGGCAAGATGGGCAGACAGCACCTACGTACCGAGGGTGGTCGAGGCCTCCGTCGGAGAGCCGATTTACATGATGCGGTTCGAGGTACGGGGTTCCATCCTTCTTAATGAAGGGGGCTGGCTTTTCACAGCTTTCACACATGCCTTTGGCACGCATGAGGACGTAGTGAGCGACCTTCCGGCTGCGCTGGTAAATTTTGCGATGCGCCGATTGGTCCATTGCATCCGTTACCGGCCTACAGGCAGCCAGCGCAGCTATCCGAGCAGCCGCTAACGAATCTGCAAGTTCAACCTCACCAGCCCAACTGCACCCCAGCGCCACCGGGCAACGGCTCCATGCGCATGGGCGGGCCGAAGAAGTCGATGGCCTGCTTGGCGTCGCGCCCTTGCCATTGGTTGCCCGCCATCAGCTCCGGCAGGGTCGGGATGCAGCCGGCCAGCGCAGGCAATAACAGGCCAAGGATCAGCAGAGGGCGCGTGCTCATCGTGGGGTGTTGCCCAGCATGTCGTCCAGCTCCTGCACCGCCTGGCTGTTGGCCTGGATGCCGATCAACTCGATGAACATGGCCTGGATAGTGGCGACCATCTTCGCCGCCGGCATCTTGCCGATCGACAGCATCTGGTTGCGCGCGCGGTTGTCGGGGGCGCAGACGAAGGCGAAGGTGCGCTGCAGCCAGTAGTCCTTTGGTGCGACCCAGTCTTTGGCGTTGGTTTTCACATCGCGCACGGCGCCGTCGAAGCGACGTATCGCCCGGGCGCTGTCCAGGCGGATCTGGCGCTGTTTGCATTTGACCTGCACCTCGTAGGCGGCGAGGGTCGGGAAGGCCGGGTCTTCGAACAGCTGCATGACCTGGGCCGATTGCACGCCACCGGGCTTTTGCAGGATGCCGGCGGCATCGGCGACGTAGACCTCGTTGTGCAGGCGTTCGCCTTTGCCGTAGATGATCCAGTAGTCGCCTGAAGCGGGTGCGGCCAGGGCAGGGGTGCTGCAGGTGAGGGCCAGGATGGCCAGCCATCGGCAGAGGGGTGGAAGTTTGTGACCCATGGAGTCCTTTCCTGGTTTTTGTAATCAAGAAGGGACTATACGAGCGCTGGGTGAGGAGGGTCGATTAGGGCGGTTGTGCTAATGGCCAAGGGCTTGTAGCGCGGTGAGGCAGTGGGCAGAGTCTTGGATGGTGGGCAGTTGGATTCGGGATTGTGGATTGAGCGGAAATCGCTGGGACCGCTTTGCGGTCCTTTCGCGACGCAAGGCCGCTCCTACAGGGGGGCGGCGTATGGGTTGGCTGGCAGCTCATGGTCGAAGGGCAGGTTTGGGCCTGTTCGGGAGCAGGTGATTGCTGCGGCATGGATTGCGTAGGCGAGGATTGCATCGATGGTTTTGTGGGGGAGCTTCGCCACACCGGCCGGGCTGTCTACTCCGAGGCGTGCGAGGTAGGAGAGCACGGCGGCTTGGAAGGTGTCACCGGCGCCTACGGTGTCGCTTACTGGCAACGAGGTATCTGCTGGGCGCTGCCATGAACCATGTGCGCAATGCACGCTGGCTCCGTCTGCCCCATGAGTAATGAAAACCAGTCGGCAGCGCTCGTTTAGCCAGCCTTGAGCCACGTCACGCGTCTTCCGGCCTGGGTAGAGCAGGGCGATATCTTCCTCACTGGCCTTGATCACATGCGCATGCCCGGCAAACGCTTCCACCTGCCGCCGCCACAGCGCCACATCCGGCTGCGGATTCAGCCGCACATTCGGATCAAGGCTGATCAGCCGCCGGTCCCGCTCGCGCTCCACCAGTGCCATAAGCGTATCGGCCACGGGCTGCACCACCAGTGTGTACGAGCCCACATGGATTCCCCGCACATGCTCATCCAGCTCCGGCAGATGTGCCAGCGTCACCTGCCGATCCGCACACCCTTCACCGCGAAACTGATACTGCGCCGAGCCATTGGCATCTAGCCCAACCATGGCCAGGGTGGTCGGCGCATCGCTGGTCACCACATAGCGGCAGTCCACCCGTTCCTCTTCCAGCACCCGCCGCAGCCGGGCACCGAGGTAGTCGCTGGACAACCCGCCGTACAACGCCGAATCCACGCCCAGCCGGCGCAGGCCGACGGCCACGTTGAACGGCGACCCGCCGGCAATCGCGGTAAACCCCAGCTCGCTGCTGCGGCTGCTGTTTTCCAGGCTGAAGACATCGAACAGGGCCTCGCCACACACCAGGTACATGCAGTTCTCCAGATCGAAAGACAAGGGAAGGATACCCGCACTCAGCGCGCAGGCAGTTGCTCCCGGTAGCGTTGATAGACGACCTCGTACTCGGCCTGTTGCGCCGGACGGGGCAGGGTTCGGGTGCTTTCGTCGAGGGCGACGCAGCGTTTGCACAGGGTTTCGAGGCTATCGCCTTGGTCCAGCTGGCGGCCGAGGCTCCAGGCGGCCTGGATCGCGGCGCCCAGGGCGGCGGCTTCGGTCTGTTGGGGGCATACCATTGGCAGGCCGAGGAGGTCGGCCAGTGTCTGGCGCCACAGCGGGCTTTTCGCCGCGCCGCCGACCAGGCGGATTTCGCTGCCTGGCAGGCCGCTGGCGCGCAGCAGGTCGAGGCCGTAGCGCAGGCTGAAGCAGGTGCCTTCAAGCACGGCGCGGCAGAGGTTGGCGCGGGTCAGGTTGGCGCTGGTCATGCCGTGCAAGCTGGCCGTGGCTTCGGGCAGCGCGGGCACGCGCTCGCCGTCGAAGAAGGGCAGCATCAGCAGGCCATCGGCGCCGATCGGGGCTTGGGCAGCGAGGGCAGTGAAACGGTCGAGGTCGAGCTCCAGCAGTTCGCGCACCAGGGCGCAGGCGCTGGTGAGGTTCATGGTGCAGATCAACGGCAGCCAGCCGCCGCTGGAAGCGCAGAAGGTCGCCACTTCGCCCTGGGCGCTGACGTGTGGTTGGTCGGCGTAGGCAGCCAGGGTGCCGGAGGTGCCGAGGCTCAGGGTGATTATGCCGGGGGTGATATTGCCGGTGCCGATGGCACCGAGCATGTTGTCGCCGCCGCCCGTGGCCACCCAGGTCCGTGGGCTCAGGCCGAGGGCAGTGGCGGCCTGTTCGCGAAGGGTGCCGATGCAATCGCCAGATTCGATCAACTCAGGTAGCGCAGCCAAAAGACGCTCGCCCGGCTCGATGTGCTGAAGGACATCGGGTGCCCAGGTGCGTCGGCGCACGTCGTAGTAGCCGGTGCCGGAGGCGTCGCCGGGCTCCGTGCAGGCGCGACCGGTCAGCCAGTAGTTCAGGTAGTCGTGGGGCAGCAGGATATGGGCGAGGCGGGCGAACAGCTCGGGATGATGGCGCTTGGTCCACAGTAACTTGGATACGGTATAGCCCGGCGCGATCACCAGCCCGAGGCGTTCAAGCGAGCCTTGGGCGCCGCCGAGGGCATCGAGCAGTGCCTGGTTCTCGGGCGCGCTCTCGGTGTCGCACCAGAGCTTGACCGGGCGCAGCACCTGGCCCTGGGCGTCGAGCATCACCAGGCCGTGCTGCTGGCCGGACACGGCCAATGCGCGGATCGCGTGGCCATCCACACCGGCTTCTCGCAAGGCAGCGGACACCGCCGCACGCAGGGCGTCCAACCAGTCGGCGGGATCCTGCTCGCGCCGGCCGTCACGGCCTTGGGGCGGCGCGTGGGCAACGCTGCCCAGGCCGAGCACCTGGCCGCTGCGAGCGTCCAGCACCAGGGCCTTGGTGCCCTGGGTGCCGCAGTCGATGCCGAGGAATAATCCATCCATTTCGAAACACTCCGTGTCAGTCGCCGAGGACCTGGCGCAGGGTTTCACTTACGCCAATTTCGCGCAAGCTGTCGTACAGGCGCTCGAAGGCGCTGACGAAAGCCTTGGACGCGGGGATCGCGCTGCCGAAGATCGCCTCGTCGCCCAGCACACGGGCGGCCAGGCCGTCGCGCTGTACCACTCGGGCCTGGCAATCGGCGGCGCGGGGGTCGGGGATGCTGTAGCGGTTGCCGTGTTCGTCTTCGCCGCGCAGGTACAGGGCCCAGGCGGCCACCACCAGGGCCACGCGCTCCAGCGGCTTGCCGTCGGCGATCAGGCGGTTGGCGGTGGGCACGATGAACTTGGGGAACTTCGACGAGCCGTCGGAGCACACGCGCTCCAGCTGGTCGGCGATGGCGCGGTTGGCGAAGCGTTCGCTGAGGCTTTGCTTGTAGCGCTCAAGATCGATGCCGGGCACCGGGGCCAGTTGTGGGGTTACGTCCTGGTCCATGAAGGTGTGCATGTAGCGGCGCAGCAGCGGGTCGGCGAGGGTTTCGTGGACGAAACGGTAGCCTTGCAGAAAGCCCAGGTAGGTGAGGGCCAGGTGGCTGCCGTTGAGCAGTTTGATCTTCATCTCTTCATAGGGGGTGACGTCGCGGGTGAACTGCACGCCGACCTTTTCCCAGGCCGGGCGCCCGGCGACGAAGGTGTCTTCCACCACCCATTGCAAAAACGGTTCGCACACCACCGGCCAGGCATCGTCGACGCCGTGGCGCTCGCGCAGTTGCTGGCGGTGGGCGGGGCTGGTCATCGGGGTGATGCGGTCGACCATGGCGTTGGGGAAGCTGACCTGGCTGGCGATCCAGTCGGCCAGGTCGGGGTCGAGGCGCTGGGCGAAGGCCAACAGGGCCTTGCGGGCGACGTCGCCATTGTGCGGGAGGTTATCGCAGGACATCACGGTGAACGGGCCGGTGCCGGCGGCGCGGCGGCGGCGCAGGGCTTCGCAGAGGTAGCCGAACACGCTTTGCGGGGATTGCGGGTTGGCCAGGTCGTGCTGGATTTGTGGCAGGTCGGCGCGGAACTCGCCGGTGCTGTCGTCGATGCAGTAGCCGCCTTCGGTGATGGTCAGCGAGACGATACGGATGCCGGGTTCGGTCAGCTTGGCCAGCAGCGGTTCGGCGCCGTCCTCGGCCAGCAGCATGCCGTTGATGGCGGCGATCACGCGTACCTTGGTGTCGGGCTGGTCGCCCAGTTCGAACAGGGTGTAGAGATGGTCCTGGCCGGCCAGGGCGTCGCGCATGGCGCGGTCTTCGCTGCGTAGGCCGACGCCGCAGATGGCCCAGTCGAGGCCTTCGCCGCAGTTCATCAAGGCGTCGGTGTAGGCGGCCTGGTGGGCGCGGTGGAAGCCGCCGACGCCGATGTGGACGATGCCCTGGCGCAATTGGGTTGGGTCGTAGCTGGGGCGGGCTACGGTGGGGGGGAGGTGGTTGAGGTTGGGGTGGTTGAGTTTCATGCTGGGGGCATTCCTTATCGGGGTCATGTTGGATCGCGTGATGGCGGCGAGGTGCTTGGCGGGAGCCTTGTGGCGTTCTCGAGATCGAGCGCCGCCCGCGCGGCGCATCGCGACGCAAGGCCGCTCCTACATTTGTTGCAACGTACCGAACCTGTCAGGCCATGGTTGCCCGCCTTGGCACATGTCTTGAGACAGGTGCAGCGGCAGTGGTGCCCACGCTGAAACCGCGTCGTACCAACAAGGCGGACCAGGCAATGGCACAGGATTGACTGGCCCGAAACAGATGTAGGAGCGGCCTTGCGTCGCGATGCGCCGCGCGGGCGGCGCTCGATCTCATAGGCGCCACAACCCGCTCGACGAACACCTCAGGCCACCTTCTGCAATCGCTTGTCGATCGCCTGCCCATTGCTATCAAACAAATGGCAATGGCCTGGATCAAAGCCCAACTCCAACCCCTCGCCAAACCCCGGCGCAAAGTCCCCGCGCACCCGCACGGTCAGCATTTCCCCGGAGGCCGCACGCACATGGCAGTAGCTATCGCTGCCCAGTCGCTCGCTGACATCGGCAGTCACCTGCAGCGAGCCTTGGGTACCTTGCCCGGCGCGATCAATGTTCAGGTGCTCGGGACGAATCCCCAGCGTCACCTGGCTACCGGTATGCAATTCCCCCGCGCACAACGGCAGGGCGATGCGCGCGCCGCACTCAAGCGCCACCTCGCACTGGTTGCCCTGATTACGGCTCAGGTGCCCACGCAAGAAGCCCATCTTCGGCATCCCCAGAAACCCCGCGACAAACAGGTTGGCCGGATGGTGATACAGCTCCAGCGGCGAGCCGACCTGCTCGATGCGCCCGCCATTGAGTACCACCACCTTGTCGGCCAAGGTCATCGCCTCAACTTGGTCATGGGTCACGTAGATCATGGTCGCGGCCAGCTCCTGGTGCAGGCGCGCCAGTTCCAGGCGCATCTGCACGCGCAGGGCGGCGTCGAGGTTGGACAGCGGCTCGTCGAACAGGAAGATCTTCGGGTTGCGCACGATCGCCCGGCCGATCGCCACCCGCTGGCGCTGGCCGCCGGAGAGCTGGCGGGGCTTGCGTTCGAGCAGCGGTTGCAGCTCGAGGATGCGCGCGGCGTTGTCGACCTTGGCGCTGACTTCCTGCTTGCCGACGCCGGCCAGGTCCAGGGCGAACGACAGGTTCTTGCGCACGGTCATGTGCGGGTACAGCGCGTAGGTCTGGAACACCATGGCCAGGTCGCGCTTGGCCGGGGCGGTGTCGGTGATGTCGGCGCCGTCGAGGGTGATGCTGCCGCTGCTGACTTCCTCGAGGCCGGCGATCAGGCGCAGCAGGGTGGACTTGCCGCAGCCGGAGGGGCCGACGAACACCACGAACTCGCGGTCGCGCACATCCAGGTCGATGCCCTTGATGATGGCGTGGCCATCGAAGCCTTTGTGCAGGTTGCGGATTTTCAGGTCAGCCATGGGGGGTGTCCTCGTCAAGGCGTGGAAAGGGGGCGTGGAAAGGGGCTGGCGTGGGACCGGGTGGCGTGGGAGCGGGCTTGCCCCGCGATGCAGGCGGCGCGGTGGATGGCACCGGCGTAGCCGGTGATCGCGGGGCAAGCCCGCTCCCACGCCAAACGCGAAATCAGGGGCCTCGGGGTCATTTCACAGCCCCAAACGAAAGCCCACGCACCAGTTGCTTCTGGCTGATCCAGCCAAAGATCAGGATCGGCGCGCAGGCCAGGGTCGAGACGGCCGAGAGCTTGGCCCAGAACAGCCCTTCAGGGCTCGAATAGGACGCCACCAGCGCGGTCAGCGGCGCGGCAGCGGACGAGGTCAGGTTCAGCGACCAGAACGCCTCGTTCCAGCACAAAATCAACGACAGCAGCAGGGTCGAGGCCAGCCCGCCACGGGCGATCGGCAGCAGCACGCGGACGATCTCCTGCCAGGTGCCGGCGCCGTCCAGCCGCGCGGCTTCGAGGATGTCCACGGGGATGTCCTTGAAGTAGGTGTACACCATCCACACCACGATCGGCAGGTTGATCAGGGTGTAGACGATGATCAGCGCCAGGCGCGAATCCAGCAGGCCGAACTGCTTGGCCAGCAGGTAGATCGGCATCAAGACGCCCACCGGCGGCAGCATCTTGGTCGACAGCATCCACAGCAGCGTGCGCTTGGTGTGGCGGGTTTCGAAGAAGGCCATCGAATACGCCGCAGGCACCGCGATCAGCATGCACAGCAGGGTCGCCGAGAACGAGATCAGCACCGAGTTCCAGGCGTAGGCGAAATAGTCGCTGCGCTCGTTGATGTGCAGGTAGTTCTCCAGCGTCGGCGCGAAGATGAACTGCGGCGGCGTGGCGAAGGCGTCCAGCTCGGTCTTGAAGCTGGTCAGCAGCATCCAGAAAATCGGGAAGAAGATCACCAGGGCGATGGCCCAGCACAGCAGGCCGAGCAGCGCGTTCTTCAGGGTGCGGGTTTGCTTGAGTGTCAGCATGGCGGGCTCCTCAGCTGCGCGCGGTGAGGTTCTTGCCGATCATGCGAACCAGCACGATGGCAGCGATATTGGCGATCAGCACGGCGATCAGGCCACCGGCCGAGGCCATGCCGACGTCGAACTGCAGCAGCGCCTGGTTGTAGATCAGGTAGGCGAGGTTGGTGGACTCGTATCCCGGGCCGCCGCTGGTGGTGGTGAAGATCTCGGCGAACACCGAGAGCAGAAAGATCGTCTCGATCATCACCACCACGGCGATGGGGCGGGCCAGGTGCGGCAGGGTCAGGTGCCAGAAGATCGCCAAGGGGCCTGCGCCATCCAGGCGGGCGGCTTCCTTCTGCTCCTGGTCCAGCGACTGCATGGCGGTCATCAGGATCAGGATGGCGAACGGCAGCCACTGCCATGACACGATCAGGATGATCGACAGCAGCGGGTAGTGCGCCAGCCAGTCCACGGGTTGTGCGCCGAACAGGCGCCACACGGCGGCGAGAATGCCCGACACCGGGTGGAAGATCAGGTTCTTCCACAGCAGCGCGCTGACCGTGGGCATGATGAAGAATGGCGAGATCAGCAGTACCCGCACCACGCCGCGGCCCCAGAACTCGCCGGCCTCCAGCAGCGCGGCGATCAGCACGCCGAGCACCACGCTGATCGCCAGCACGCTGCCGACCAGGGTCAGGGTGTTGAGGGCGCCGGGCATGAAGCCGGCGTCGGTGACGAAGAAGGCGAAGTTCTCAAGGCCCACGAACTGGTTTTCGCCGGGGTACAGCAGGTTGTAGCGGATCAGCGAGAAATACAGGGTCATGCCCAGGGGCACGATCATCCACAACAGCAGCAGCGCCACCGAAGGGCTGACCAGGAACCAGCCGGGGCCGACGCGGCGTTTGCCGGGGCGCGCGGTGGTGAGGCTCGGGGTGTCGAGGGCCGATGTGTTCATGGCGACTCCGTGTGCATCGGAAAGGGGCGGTCACCGCGCCGCAGGATGGCGCGGTCTACGGCGGTGCGAGCTACTTGGGGTAGCCGGCGCGCTTCATCTCGCGTTCGGTGGACTGCTGGGCCGAGGCTAGCACCTGGTCCACTTTCATCTGCCCGGTGAGTGCGGCGGAAAACAGCTTGCCGACCTGGGTACCGATGGCCTGGAACTCGGGGATGGTCACCAGTTGGATGCCGACGTAGGGCACGGGCTTGAGAGTAGGGTGGTTGGGGTCGACACGTTTGAGCGATTCCAGGGTCACCTGGGCGAACGGCGCGGCGGCCAGGTACGCATCGCTGTAGGTCGAGGCGCGGGTGCCCGGTGGCACGTTGGCCACGCCTTCCTGCTCGGCCACCAGCTTGCCGTAGGCCTCGGAGGTGGCCCAGGTGCTGAAGGTCCTGGCGGCGTCCTTGGCCTTGGAGCTGGTGGGGATCGCCAGGGCCCAGGAATACAGCCAGGTAGCGCCTTTATCGGTGACTTCCTTGGGCGCAAAGGTGAAGCCGACTTGGTCGGCGACCTTGCTCTGGCTCTTGTCGGTGACGAACGAGCCGGCGACGCTGGCATCGACCCACATCGCGCACTTGCCGCTGTTGAACAGCGCGAGGTTTTCGTTGAAGCCGTTGCTGGAGGCGCCGGGCGGGCCGTATTGCTTGAGGGTGTTCACATAGAAATTCAGCGCGTTCTTCCACTCGCTGCCGCTGAACTCGGGTTTCCATTGTTCATCGAACCAGCGCGCGCCGAAGGCGTTGGCCACCGTGCCGATCAGCGCCATGTTCTCGCCCCAGCCGGCCTTGCCGCGCAGGCAGATGCCGTACTGGCCCTGGTCGGGGTGGTTGAGCTTGGCGGCGAACTCGCCAAGCTGGGTCCAGGTGGGTTGCTCGGGCATGCTCAGCCCGGCTTTTTCGAACAGGTCCTTGCGGTAGTAGGTGATCGAGGCTTCGGCGTAGAAGGGCAGGGCGTACAGCGTGCCATTGGCCGACAGGCCGTTGCGCACCGAGGGGAACACGTCGTCGAGGTTATAGTCGGCCGGCAGGTCGGTCATCGGTGCCAGCCAGCCCTTGGCGCCCCACAGCGCGGCTTCGTACATGCCGATGGTCAGCACGTCGAACTGGCCGCCCTGGGTGGCGATGTCGGTGGTCAGGCGCTGGCGCAGCACGTTCTCTTCGAGCACCACCCATTTGAGCCGGATGTCCGGGTGCTGCTGTTCGAACACCTTGGCCAGGCGCTGCATGCGGATCATGTCGTTGTTGTTGACCGTGGCGATGGTCAGGGTCTCGGCGGCCTGGACGTGCAGCGGCAGGCTGAGGCAGGCGGCGGCCAGGCAGGCCTTGATCGAGTCGTTCATCGGTGAACTCCCTCGGGGAAGACGTTATTGTTTTTGTGTCGCTCGCTGCCGATTACACCGTTGTGCGACGACGCCGACAAAGCCTCGCCTGCACCTTGACTGATACTTTTTTGCAGTGACTTGCGGGATTTACATTCCCCTGTAGGAGCGGCCTTGTGTCGCGAAAGGGCCACGCAGCGGCCCCAGGGTTTCGGCGTTAACGCATAAATCGCCGGGGCCGCTGCGCGGCCCTTTCGCGACACAAGGCCGCTCCTACAGGAGATTGCGTATGATGTTCAGGCGCGGTTCTGCTCGGTCAGCCGCTGGGTCACCAGGCTGCGGTAGTCGGAGGGGGTCATGCCCTTGAGCTGCAAAAAGCGCCGGTTGAAGTTCGACAGGTTGCTGAACCCCGACTCGAAGCACACCTCGGTCACCGGCAGCTCGCCCTTGGCCAGCAGCTCGCACGACTTGCTCACCCGCAGCCGGTTGACGAACTCGACGAAGCCGCGCCCGGCGGCCTGCTTGAAGAAGCGCGAGAAGTAGGTGGGGGTCATCCCCAGGTGCTCGGCCACTTCGTTCTGGCTCAGGTCCTGGGCGTAGTGCTGGAAGATGTAGTCCACCGCCCGGTTGATGCGCTCGACGTTGTGCTCGTCGGCCAGCTGCGAGGAGGTGACGGTGGACAGCAGCTGGTAGTCGTCACAGGCGGCCAGCTGCTCCATGAGGATAAAAAAGTATCCCAGGCGGGTCATGCCGCGACTGTCCGCGATGCGTTGCAGCAGGTGGCGGCTCTCGCGGATCAGCGCCGGGTCGCGGAACTCGATGCCGTAGCGCGCCCGGGCCAGCAGCGGGGCAAGCTGGGTGAGCTCGGAGAACACCTGGCTGCCGTCTTCAAGCACCTCGTCGGTGAAGTTGACCAGCATGTCGCGCTTGCCTACCACTTCGTCGGGGCCGACCTGGCTGATCCAGTTGTGCGGCAGGTTGGGGCCGGTGAGAAACAGCGTGTCGGGGGCGAAGTTGCCGATGTAGTCGCCGATGAACACCTTGCCGGCGCTGGCGACGATCAGGTGCAGCTCGTATTCCTTGTGAAAGTGCCAGCGCACCAGCGGGCTGGGGAAGCCGTGCTGACGGTAGATCAGCGAGTGGCCTTCGTGGTCGTCCATCAGTTCGTAGGACGGATCGGTGACTTTGCTCGTTCTGGGCATGACGATGGCTGTACGTGTGAAAGCGGGGTTGGCCGCGATGGGCTGCCGAGCAGCGCCTTTTTCTACGACTGACAGACATTAGCCTGTTTGCCGTCGTTAGTGCAGATCGATTTCGTAGGTCCTACTCCTTTTCTTCCTCTGTTCGTGTAGTCCATTTCCTAAAGGGGCTTTTTCCTCCTGATCGACCGTTGTGGTGGTGTAGTGGGCGCTTTAGTCTCGCCCTGCTCGTCGTGTTTCGCCATCCGGGGTCGACCGAGCTTCTGGGCAGAGCGCCGTGCAGGGATCGCGCGGTTTGGTTCGGGGGTTCTGGAGGTGATGCGCGGCGAGCTCTTTCTTTTTCAAGGGGGCGGATCATGGACAGGGACGAGCAAGGCAAGGGCTGTGGGGAGTTGAAGATCATCAGCCTGGTCGGGCGTACCAGGCGCAGCCCGATACGCGACTGGGTGCAGGTGGTACCAGGCTTGCCACCAGGACAGGTGTTGCAGGAAACATCGGTGATCCTCGGTGTCATCACCGGGCTGACGCAGCAGGCGTTGAGCAGGCCGGTGGAGGCGCAGACGCTGCTACGGGCGACGTACTACCTCAGCGGTATGGCCAAGGCCATGATCGATGGGCAGCTGCCGGCCGGCAAAGAGCAGGGTGACGGTTGAGCATCGTTTGAACGACAACAGCCGCTTTCGAACGATCGAAAGCGGCTGTTGCGTGTAGCGCTGCTGTTTTCATCGAGGGGCGGCTTCACAAGGGTGCGCTGATCAGTTTGCCGGTGCGCGACGCAGGGCAGCGGCCAGGGCAACGGTCAGCAGCACGGCCACCGCCATCGCCAGGCCGATGGCCACGGCAATCCCCAGACGCTCGAGCAGACCCGCCATCGTCAGGTAGAACGCAATCACCCCTACCGCGCCAATGGCATTGCCGCGCACCATCGCCGCCATCCCGGCGCGGCCACCCTGCACATGGGCAAACACCACCAGCGGCCAGGCGATCACCGGGATCGGCGCCAGCATCCCGCTGGTGGCTGGCCCCAACCAGCTGGCCAGGCTGGTCGTGACCATCAGCAAGGTGGTGGCCGAAACCATGCGCAGCGGGATCTCCCAATAGCGATGCCGGGGGCGGGCGAGCGTGTCGGGCCTGGGTTCGCGGCCGCTGGCGTGGATCAGCACAGCGATCAGCAGCAGTGCCACGGCGATCGACAGGTACAGCCCGCCCCAATGGGTGAAGGCATAGGCCGCCGCACCGTAGAACAGCACCGCCAGCGGTACCGCCGGGCCGATGCCGATCCTGCGCGTGGCGAACAGGTAGAAGGTGTAGGTCGCCTGCACCGCCGCCAGGCCGCCGAGCGCGCCGGGTACCGCGCCGAGGGCGAAGCCGGGGCCCTGTTCCAGGCTCAGGAAGGTCATCACCAGTGCCGAGGTGATTGGTAGCCCGGACAGCAGTCCACCCAGCAGGCCGCCCCAGCGGCGCGAAGCGAGGGAGATGGCCCACATCAGCAGCGGGGTGACGATGAGCTTGAGGTAGAGGAGCGTCATTGCGTGGGTATCCGCTATTGCAAGGGCGGGGGCCTGCCGTTGGCATTGGATGGAGGGCGCCGTCGGTCACGGCCGGCCTCGAGCGTCCGAGCATGGGGGCGCCGATACGGCTGGTCAAGCCCGCGGGGGCGTGCGCTGCTACCGGGGTCATGGTCCGAACCGGACAAGTTGCAGGCGGCAGATGCAAATCCGCGCACGATCGGCCATTGTTGCGAGCATGCCGTGCAATCATCCACCGTCCTTTGCAGGGAGCCCCTATGGACCCGCTCTATCTCATCGCCCTCGGCGCTGTTGTCGCCGGTTTCGTCCAGGGCTTGTCCGGCTTTGCCTTCGGCATGGTGGCGATGTCGTTCTGGGCGTGGGGGCTGGAGCCTCGCGTGGCGGCGGTGCTGACGGTGTTCGGCAGCCTCACTGGTCAGTTGATCGCTGTATTCAGCGTGCGCAGGGGCTTCAGTTGGACCTTGCTGTGGCCCTTCGTGCTGGGCGGCCTGGCGGGGATTCCACTGGGTGTCTGGGTCCTGCCGTACCTCGACATGTTGTGGTTCAAGGCGGTGTTCGGCACCTTGCTGGTGGTGTGGTGCCCGCTGATGCTGCTGGCGCCGCGTTTGCCGCGCCTGCAGGGTGGGCGCCTGGCGGACGGCGCGGTGGGCATGGTCGGCGGCGTGCTGGGTGGCATCGGCGGCTTCACCGGTACGGTGCCTACGCTTTGGTGTACCTTGCGCGGTTTCGAGCGCGACACGCAGCGGGCGGTGATCCAGAACTTCAACCTGTCGATGCTGGCGGTGACCATGCTCACCTACCTGGGCAGTGGTCTGGTCACCCGGGCGCTGCTGCCTTCGTTTGCCGTGGTGGCACTGGCGATGCTGCTGCCGACTGTGCTGGGGACGCGATTGTACCTGGGGATCAGCGAGCTGGCTTTTCGTCGCATCGTGCTGAGCCTGTTGACGCTCTCGGGCGTGGCGATGCTGACGGTGGCGGTGCCGGGACTGCTGGCACGCGGCTGATCCTGCCGCTGAGCAAGCTGCGCCCCAGCATCCAGGGCGAGTCCGCGCCGCTCGATTGCTGTCGCGGGTGTTTCGCACCTTGCCTTGACGTCGGCTTCTTGGCACCCTTTGCCAGCCATGTCGCATCGTCAACACCGCACAACAAG
This sequence comes from Pseudomonas sp. microsymbiont 2, assembly GCF_054788395.1. NCBI lineage: Bacteria > Pseudomonadati > Pseudomonadota > Gammaproteobacteria > Pseudomonadales > Pseudomonadaceae > Pseudomonas > Pseudomonas sp. microsymbiont 2. The sequence continues at coordinate 3,586,975 of NZ_CM139112.1, read as the reverse complement.
GAACCCTCAAGGTGAGCTGGGAAAAAGTCGGTAAATTGCTCGTGGGCCTGCTGCTCATCGCTGCCGTCGCGGCCATGCTCCATGCCGTGCTGGGCGATGACCGGCGTCTGCAGGCGCGCCTGACCTACGCCCACCTCACTTACCCCGGCCAATTCAACGAGCGGGTCAGCCAGAGCAACGACCTGCTCAAATACGAGCGTTTGCATGCCCGTATCAGCGACATCGGCGCTGGCGCGCTCGATCATGCGCAGATCGACAAACTGGTGGAGCTGGCCCAGGCGCCGTACCTGCAACTGTTCGCCAGGCCGTTCGAGGCCGGATTGGTGGATCATCGCACCGGCCTGTTGATCGAGCTCGCTAACCCGGCGTCGGAACCGGTCAAGGCGGTGCAGATCCGCTTGCCGGCGAGGGGGCTGGTGCAGGTGCGCGACGCGGCCGGCAATGACACGCTGATCCAGGCGCCCACCAATCTCGTCGACATCCCCGGCATCGACGGGATGAGCGAGAGCAAGGTCTGGGTGTATTTCGACAACGACTATTCGCAGATTCGCCAGGGCGGAATCAGCATTCGCTCCGAGGATGGCGGTGCCGACATCCAGGTGTACCGCGAGGTGACGGGGTTCCCGGCACTGCTGGCGCGTTACAGCCAGATGGTCGTCGCGTTGTTCGCCGCGTTGCTGGCGGGCATGCTGTGGCTGGGCCATGCCTGCCTGGCACGGCGGCGCAAGGGCATGGTGGGCATGGCCCGCTCCTGACCCCGGTAGTGTGACGGGGCCGCCCTTGCGCTGTCGGCGCGTTACACCTTGAACTGCGCCACCATCGTGTTCAACTCCACCGCCAGGCGAGAAAGGTCCTGCGCCGCCGCGCTGGTCTGGTTGGCGCCGGCCGAGGTCTGTGTCGCCAGGTCGCGGATGTTCACCAGGTTGCGGTCCACCTCCCGGGCCACCTGGGCCTGCTGTTCCGAGGCGCTGGCGATCACCAGGTTGCGCTGGTTGATCGAGGCGATGGCTTCGGCGATCAGTTCCAGGGCCTGGCCGGCGGACTGCGCCACTTCCAGCGTGCCGCCGGCCCGGCCCTGGCTGCTGTGCATCGCATTGACCGCACGCTCGGTGCCGGTCTGGATCCCGCCAATCATCTGTTCGATTTCCGCCGTGGATTGCTGGGTCCGGTGGGCCAGCGCTCGGACCTCGTCGGCGACCACGGCAAAGCCACGCCCGGCTTCGCCGGCGCGGGCCGCCTCGATGGCGGCGTTCAATGCCAGCAGATTGGTCTGCCCGGCGATCGAGCCGATCACATCGAGTACCCGGCTGATCTCGTTGGCGCTGCTGGCCAGCTGTTCGATTTCGTGGGCGGTGCCGGTGACGTCCTCGACCAGATACTGGATCGAGGTCAAGGCCTGGTTGACCTGGTCGCGGCCGTCGCGGGTCGTCTGGTCGGCGCCCCTGGAGGCGTCGGCGGTGCTCACGGCGTTGTTGGCGACTTCTTCCACCGCGACGGTCATCTGGTTGACGGCGGTGGCGGCCTGGTCGATCTCGGCGCTCTGCTGGTGCAGGCCGCGGCTGGTGTCCTCGGTGACGGTATGCAGCTCTTCCGAAGCCGAGGCCAGTTGGTCGGACGAGGCGGCGATCTTGCGGATGGTGTCGCGCAGGCTCTGTTGCATGCGGCTCAAGGCCCGCAGCAGCTGGGCCGGCTCGTCGCGCCCGACGATCACGATGTCGTGGGTGAGGTCGCCACTGGCCACTCGCTCGGCGACTGCCACGGCTTCGGCCAACGGTACGACGATGCTGCGGGTCAGCAGGGTGGCGATGGCCGCCAGGGCAAGCAGGATCACGGCCAGGGCGCCGATGATCAGGGTCAGCGCACTCTGCGACGCGGCACTGCTGCGCAGCGAGGCTTTCTCGGCTTCGTGCTTGTTGTAGTCGATCAGTGCGGCGAGGGCGCTCATCATGCTGTCGGCATATTCGGCCAGCGGGCCATTGATCAAGCGCTTGGCTTCGTCCAGCCGTTCATTGCCGGCGGCCTCGCGGATGGACTTTTGCAGGGTGTGGTAGCGGTCGCTCAGCCTGACGAACGCGTCGAACAGGGCGCGATCCTCGGCGGCGGCAATGGTGCCTTCGTAGGCTTTGAGGTCGCCTTGCAGCTGTTGGTTGACCTGCTCGATCCGCTCCAGGGTGGCGTGGCGTGCGCCGCTGCTGTCCTCGAGCGCGCTGCGCAGGGTGAGGGCGCGTGCCCGGCCGAGGTTGCTGCTGACCTCGCCAAGGGCGATCACCGCAGGCATCCAGTTGACTCGAATTTCGTTGGTGGCGCTGTCCATCCTGCGGGTTTCGTAGAGGGCGATCAGGCCCATGGCCAGGACCAGTACGCCGAGCAAGGCGAACATGCCCGCTGCGCGAATGCCGATCTTCATGTTCCGTAACTGCATGGGACGCTCCTTGACAGTGGCTGGAAGGCGTCAAGAGCACGGTTTGGCCGGGCTCGGCTGGTCTTGCTCTCAAGGCGCCGGGAGGGAGGTTATTTCCTTACGATTCATGTTGTTTATCTCGAATGATGCCATAATGATATCATTATTGACAATCCGTCAAAGGTCGTGCTCAGGCTGAAAAGGCCCTTCACTTGAGTGTCGGGCCTGTCGTTCAGGTACTCAGACGATGGCGATGGCCGGGTCGGCGGCTGCCAGGGCCTGGGCGCGGTCGGCGGCCGGTGGGTAGATCCACACCGAGTTGATCTGTTGCTTGAGCGCCTTGCCCTCCTGGCCCTGCAGTTTCAGTTCACGCTCCCAGCCTTCGCTGTACGCCGCGCCCCATTCACCCAGGTCGAGGCAGGTGACGTACTTGGGCTGGCGGTACACCACCGGCGCGATGCCCAGCAGGTCGGCCATGGCGTTGTTGCCCGAGTGGCGCCCCATGGGAATGGCGTGCTGGCAGGTCATCAGGGCGTGGTTGCCCAGTTCGTCGACGGCGGCCCAGGCCACGTCGCCCGTGGCGTAAATATGGTCCTGGCCGATCACCTTGAGATGGTCGTCGACCCGCAGGCGGCCCAGACCGTCACGTTCGCCGTCCACCTGCGCGGTCAGTGGACTGGCCTTCACGCCCACGGTCCAGATCACCGTCTTGCTGGCGATGTATTCGCCGTTGTCGAGGGTTACGCCGCCTGCGTCGACCGCGACGACCGAGGTGCCAGTGAGCCACTGCACACCCGCTTTCTCCGAGGCGGCGATGATCGACGGGGTGATGCCGGCGCCCAGTGCGGCGCCGATGTGCTGGCCACGGTCGACCAGGATCACACGGGCCTGCCCTTGGCCGAGGATGGCGTTCAGGCGAGCAGGCAGCTCGGTGGCGGTCTCGATGCCGGTGAACCCGCCGCCGCAAACCACCACGGTATTTCGCGCAGGTGAAGCGGGCAGGGCGGCGAGACCGACCAGGTGCTGCTCCAGGCGCACCGCTGACTCCATCTGGTCGACATCGAAGGTGTGCTCGGCCAGGCCCGGCACCGCAGGGCGTGCCACCTGGCTGCCGGCGGCGAGAACCAGGCGGTCGTAGCCGATCAGCCGAGGCTGGCCGTCGGCATCGGCGTAGCCGACCTGACGGGTCGCGCTGTCGATGGTCTTGGCGTTGCCCTGGATGAAGTTCACGCCCGTGGCCTTGAACAAGTCGCCCACCGAGGCCTGCATGCGCTGCACGTCCGCTTCATAGAAGCGCGGGCGGATGCGCAGTTGCGCCTGCGGGGCCAGCACGCTGATGCGCACGTCGTCACGCTGCGCCTGGTCGAGCAGACGGGCGGCGCTCAGGGCGCTCCAGACACCAGAGAAGCCGGCACCGATGATGAGGATGTGAGAGGTCATGCAGATGCTCCGTGAGGTAGGGGATGGGTCTTCGACGAGGTACTGAGTGCCTGTCGGATAACTACGACTGTATTGATCGTAGTTTAAGTCGGCAAGTGTTTTTTTTCTGGGGGGCGCCCCGGGCAGCGCTTCCTTGTGCCGTGAAACGCCGTGATTCCTGAGGTTTAAGGGTGAGGGGGAGATGACGAACGGTGCCGATGGGCTTTGCCTGTCGTTCATGAAGGGCGTACTATTTGCGACAAAACTAGTCGGAGATTGACATGTCGCTTTACAGTGCCGGCGTCGAGTACGGCATCCACTGCCTGTTGTTCCTGGTCGATGAGCGTGGTGACAGCCGGGAGTCCAGCGTGCGCGACCTGGCCGAGTTGCAGGGCGTGCCCCAGGAGTACCTGGCCAAGGTCTTCACCAAGCTGGCGCGTGCCGGGCTGGTGGTGGCCACCGAAGGGGTGCGCGGTGGTTTTCGCCTGGCACGGCCTTCCGACGAGATCTCGGTGCTGGATATCGTCACGGCTATCGACGGGCCGAAGAAGATCTTCGACTGCCGGGAGATTCGCGAACGTTGCGTGGTATTCGAGGGCTCGGCGCCGGGCTGGGCGACCGAGGGCACCTGTGCCATCCATGCGGTGATGCTGGGCGCGCAGAAGCGCATGGAGGAGGCGCTGGCGCAGCAGACCATTCTCGATCTGGCACGACGGTTCGGGCGCAAGGCGCCGGCGGAGTTCGGGCAGAAGGTCAATGACTGGATGAACGAGCGCCGCGATGGCAAGGGTGGGGGCGGGGATGTTCCGCTGCGTGCGATCTGATCGTTGTCGGGCCTGTCGCCCGAGCGCCAGTCAGGCGGAAAAAGAAAACCCGCCACGTGGGCGGGTTGAACAGAACGTATCGAAGCCTGTTCAGTCTGCCTGCGCGAATGTCAGAATTTCGTGAAGCGCGCCTTTAGAGGACGTGAATATCCGTAACTGAATTTTTCATTGGTCTGGGGCCTGCCATGGCATAGGGCGAATGTCGCGGCCCGGCGCCATCAGGCACGCAAAAAAAGCCCGCCAGGGTGGCGGGCAAGTGCGTTTTTGAAGGGAGAGTGCGTAGCGTGCGCCGTGTCGGTTAAGCCAAGGTTAACCATCCTGGAGATTGACCCTGCGCACCGATCGGCCTATACAGGCGGGCTCGTAGCGACCGGAGGCTGCCATGCACGACGAAGACGATCTGCCCGAACCTGAACACGACCACCTGCTGGACCCTGAATTCCATGAGGGTTTCGACCCGGAAGCGGACGCCTACGGCGCGCTGGACGATGTCGAGGAAGATGAAGCATCGATGGATGATTGCGACGATGACGATCATCCAGCCTGGCACGACGACCTCGACGACTGACCCGTGGCCGCCGTGCCTTGCGAGGTCAGCGGCGATCGAGGGAGAAGCGCCCGGCACCTGTCAGGGCCAGCAGGAGCAGCCCGCCGATGATGCTCAGGTTCTTCAGGAACTGGGTCATGTTGGCGCTGCGCTCCGGCTCGACCATGGTCCAGAACGGGTGGCCCAGCAGGGCGGTCCCGAGCACGAACAAGGCGAACAGCAGGGCCAGTGGGCGGGTGTAGAAGCCCAGGATCAGCAAGATGGCGACCACGAACTCCATGAACACCGCGACCGCTGCGGCAAGCATCGGTACCGGGGCGCCCAGTGACGTCATGTAGCCGACCGTGCCTTCGAAGCCGGTCAGTTTGCTCCAGCCAGACAGCACGAACAGGATCATCAGCAGGATACGGGCGAGCAGGAGGATGATGTCGCGTTGACCTTCGAGCAGGGTATAGCGCATGGCTACGCTCCGGTGGAAATGGACAACGTCCACTCTAGCAGTTGCCTGGAGGATTGCCGGAGGGCATGAAAAAGGCGCCTCGCGGGCGCCTTCTCATTGACAGGGAGTGGTGCGAGTGGCGGGACTCGAACCCGCAAGGCTCACGCCGACAGATTTTAAGTCTGCTGTGTATACCAATTCCACCACACTCGCACGTTCGGCTACCGCGCTTCATGGACAGAAGGGGTAGGCGATCAGGCGCGCTTTATAACCCATTGTTATAGAAGCGTCAACCGGGCGAAGGGTTCAGGGCGCGATGCCGCGGGCGATACCGCGCATTTCGCTGGCGCTGTGGCGCAACTCTCCGGTATGCCCATCCATGGCTCGAGCGTCGGCGTGGTGGATCGAGTGGCGCAGGTACATGGCGTGTCCCTCCAGTGTCTGGCACAACGCATCGAGTTCCGTGGCGGTGCGCATCAGGTCGTCCTGCAGCCCTTGCATGCGGAAGTTCGATGTCATGTCGCGTCCTTGGAGTGATCGAGGCGCGCCACTATAGGTCAATTGACAGGTTGCCGCCATTGCGCCACTGTGCGTGTTTTGGATCCAACTCGGCACGTCACCATGTCTTCGCGTTCTCCAGGTTCCACCCCTACAGAGCGAACCGTGCGCCCCAAGCTGTTCTGGCGGCTGCTGTTCTTGCAGGTCTGCCTGCTGGCGGCATTTCTCTATGTCGGTTTCATGAGCCTGGGCGGCTACCTGCTGATGCTGGGGCTCGACCCGCAGCATCCGCGGCGATACCTGGCGCTGGGGGGCGGCGTGCTGGTCCTGCTGGTAGGGCTGTGGCTGCTGAAGGTGGCGATGCCGCGGCGGCTCACGCCGTCGGTCGTGGAGCGCCACCGCTGACGATCGTCGCATGACGCCGCGCGCGGGTGGTACTTTGGCTACGCTCAGTTGTGTCCTTTCTCGGTGCCTGTGGAGTGCGCATGGCTTCAGTGACCCGACCGGCCCACTCGCTGATGCCCGAGGCCCGCTATGAACAGTTGGTCCAGGCGGTGGTGGACTATGCCATCTACATGCTCGACCCTGCGGGACATGTGGTGTCGTGGAACGCCGGCGCCGAACGAATCAAGGGCTATCGCGCCGATGAAGTGATCGGTCGGCATTTCTCGCTGTTCTTCACCGACCACGACCGCGCCGAAGGTCGCCCCGAACGCCTGCTGCAGCAGGCACTCACGCGGGGTGTCGCTCAGGACGAGGGGTGGCGGGTGCGCAAGGATGGCACGCAGTTCTGGGCGTTGGCGGCGTTGGATGTGATCCGTGACGAGCAGGGGCAGATCATCGGTCTGGCCAAGGTCACCCGTGATATCACCGATCGCCGCGAGTCCGCGCTGCAGATGGATGCCATGCGCGCGCAACTGTTCCAGGCGCAGAAGCTCGAGGCTCTGGGGCAACTGACCGGTGGCCTGGCCCATGACTTCAACAATCTGCTGACCATCATCCTCAGTTCGGCGCGCCTGGCGATTGGCAGCGCGGACCCGGCACGCACCCAGCGCCTGCTCGAGCATATCCTCGATGCGGGTCAGCGGGGCACGCAGCTCACCCAGCAGCTGCTCAGCTTCGCCCGCCATCGGCAGCTGAGCGTTGCCTGTATCGCTCCGGCCCAGGTGGTCGAGTCCACGCGTGCCCTGATGGAGCACGCCTTGCCGCGCGACATCGAACTGGATCAGCAGGTGCAGGCCAACCTGCCGATGATCGAAGTGGACGCCGGGCAACTGCAGATGGTCCTGCTCAATCTGATGTTCAACGCCCGGGACGCGATCGAGAATACCGGCCATATTCGCCTGCTGGTCGACTGTGTTCAGCTGGCCGGGGAGGTGGAAGGACTGCATGGGCACTTCGTGCGCTTCGAAGTGCGGGACGATGGTCAGGGCATCGACCCACAGGTGTTGCCACGCATCTTCGAGCCGTTTTTCACCACCAAGGCATTCGGCAAGGGCACTGGCCTGGGCCTGAGCCAGGCCTACGGCTTCGCCAGGCAGAGCAGGGGCGCGATCCATGTCGACAGCCAGCCTGGGGAGGGCACCTGCATGAGCCTGTACTTGCCCGTGAGTCTTGGCCCTGATCAACTTTCGAGCGATGGGTAGAAGGCGATGGTAGAACAACTCAAGCGGCTGCCCACGGGTATCGAAGGGCTCGACGCGCTGCTCAAGGGCGGACTGGTCGTTGGCGCGTCCTATATCGTCCAGGGCCATCCCGGATCGGGCAAGACCATCCTGGCCAACCAACTGGCCTGCAATCATGTGCGCGATGGTGGACGAGTGCTGGTGGCCACATTGCTCAGCGAGTCCCATGAGCGGTTGTTTCAGTACCTGTCGACGCTGACGTTCTTCGACCCGGCGCTGATGGGCGATGCGATCCAGTTCGTCAGCGCCTTCGACACCCTGGAACAGGATGGGCTGGACGCGGTGGTGAGGCTGTTGCGCCAGGAGATCGCCCGGCAGCAGGCCACCCTGCTCATCGTCGACGGCTTGCTCAATGCCCGCTCGCGGGCGGAAACCACCCTTGACACCAAGAAGTTCGTCTCCGAGCTGCAAGGGCATGCCGCTTTCGCCGGCTGCACCGTGCTGCTGCTGACCAGTGCGCGCCTGGAAGAGGGCAGCCCCGAACACACCATGGTCGATGGTGTCATCGAACTGAGCGAGCACATGGTCGGCAGTGTCGCCGTGCGCCATGTCCAACTGCGCAAGACGCGCGGCAGCGGCGCGCTTTCCGGCTGCCACGAGTGCCTGATCAACGAGACCGGGTTGCAGGTGTTTCCACGGCTGGAGTCGCTTTACAGTCGCCCCAGCGGGCCTGGCTCGCAAACGCTCGATCGCGTGACGACCGGGGTGGCCGATCTGGACAGGATGCTCGGTGGTGGCCTGGCCGAGGCATCGGTGAGCCTGTTGATGGGGCCCTCCGGGGTGGGCAAGACCGCACTGGGCATCGCTTTCCTGGCCGCTTCGAGCGCGACCGAACGCGGCCTGCATTGCGGTTTCTATGAAACGCCGGCGCGCTTGCGGTTGAAGGCCGCGGCGCTGGGTTACGACCTGGCGGAACTGGAGCGCAGCGGCGCGGTGCAACTGAGCTGGCAGCCGACCACCGAAGGCCTGCTGGACCAGGTCGGCGCTCGCTTGCTGGCGCAGGTCGAGGCGATGGGCGCCACGCGTGTGGTGATCGACAGCCTGGGCGCCTTCGGTCGCCTGGCGTTGGACCCGGCCCGGCTGAACGCCTTTTTCCGCGCCTTGACCGGCGAGTTGCGCGCACGCGGTGTCACGGTCCTGCTGACGTGGGAGATGCGTGACATCTTCGGCGCGGAAATCACCGCGCCCGCGCCGGATCTGTCGAGCATCGTGGACAATCTGATCCTGATGCGTTTCGCCGAACTGGAGGCGCAGCTGCACCGTGCGTTGTCGATCGTCAAGGTCCGCGACAGCGATCACGACCCATCCTTGCAGTCGCTGATCCTGGGGGCTGACGGTATCAGCCTGGAGCGGGTGTTCGAGGGGGCCAGTGGCGTGCTCAGTGGCTCAGCGACCTCGGCGGGAGATCGCTGATGGGATAACGCGATGAACAGCATCCTGATCGTCGATGACGAGTACCTGATCGCCGATATCCTCGGTTTCGCCCTGGAGGATGCGGGGTTCCTGGTGGAAAAGGCCAGCAACGGGCGCAAGGCCCTCGAGGCGCTCAAAGAGAAGCGGGTGGACCTGGTGATTACCGACTACATGATGCCGCTGCTCAATGGCGAGGAGCTGCTCAAGGCCATTCGTGACGAACTGCAACTGGCGGACCTGCCGGTGATTCTCATGAGCGCCGCCCAGGCCAGCCAAGCTCGCGCCAGCCCCGAGAGGTTCGCGGCGGTGTTCGACAAACCCTTCGAGATGGAGCGGATGATCGCCACGGTGCGCGAGCTGCTGGGCACCTGAAGCGTCGGGAGGGGCACCCCGCACGGGCGGGCAATCGATCAGGCGCATCCGTGCGGCATGATGCGGATCGCTTCAATGTTGTTCGTTGTCTTTCTCCGGGGCCGGGCTGCCGGCCTGGATGCGCTTGTAGATCTCTTCACGGTGCACCTGGACATCCTTCGGTGCATCGATGCCGATCCTCACTTGCATCCCCTTGACGCCCAGAATGGTGACTTTGATGTCATCGTCGATGACGATGCTTTCGCCAACCTTGCGGGTGAGTATCAGCATGTAGTTCTCCTTGGTGATATAGAAAACCACGGGGCGATTCGCCCAGTGGTGGGAGCCTGTCCCTCTTCCTTCTCATTAAAGACGCTTTCGGCGGATAGTAATTCCCCGGCGGACAAATTCTGTTGCCGGTCTTCAGTCGCAGGAGCCGATGGGCATGCGGCGATGCCCGTCGGCGGAGGTGCTCGGTGGCAAGGATAGGGGGCTTGGCGTCATATGGGAAATTTCTGTGTGCGATGAAGTAAATAGTCGTGCTCAATGATCGTCTGGTTGCCACGCTGCCAGCAGGAATTGCCGCAGTCCCGGCCCCCGATTGCCGTGGCGCTGGCTCGGCGGCTCAGCCGAGCAGGGCCACCGACTTGATCTGCGCCCACAGCCGCAGGCCGGGTTGCACACCGAGCTGGTCCGCCGAGTAGCGGGTGATGCGTGCCAGCAGTCCGCTGCCGGACGCGTCCAGGCTGACCAGTACATGGGCGGGGTTGTCCGCCGGGCGGCACTCGCGCACGCGTACCGGCAAGCGGTTGAGGATGCTCGAGGGCGCATGGGCATCCAGCGCGAGGCTGACATCACGGGCGTGGACCTTGAGCCGCAGGGTGCTGCCGACATGCAACGCCGGGTGGGCGATGCGCAGCAACTGGCCTTCGCTGCCGGGCAGGCGCAAGTCGAACAGTTCATAGTGCGGGTCGTGGCCGACCACCACGCCTTCGAGCACCACCCCGGCATCCTCGCCCTGGGCCAGGGACAGGTCGAGGCGGGCCAGGGTCTGGCCGATCGGCCCGCTGGCCACGGCCTTGCCGTGCTCCAGCAGCACCAGGTGGTCGGCCAGGCGCGCCACTTCGTCCTGGGCATGGCTGACATAGATGAGCGGGATATCCAGCTCATCGTGCAGGCGTTCCAGGTAGGGCAGGATTTCTCGTTTGCGTGCGCTGTCCAGCGCTGCCAGGGGTTCGTCCATCAGCAACAGGCGCGGGCTGCTGAGCAGCGCCCGGGCGATGCCGACCCGCTGGGCTTCGCCACCGGACAGCGTGCCTGGCTTGCGCGCCAGCAGGTGGCCGATGCCCAGCAACTGGCAGGCCTGGTCTTGGCTGATCTTGCGTTCGGCAGGGGCGATACGGCGCCAGCCGAACTCGAGGTTGCCGCGCACGGACAGATGCGGGAAGAGGCTGGCCTCCTGGAACACATAGCCCACCGGGCGCTTGTGCGGGGGGAGGAAATGTCCGCGCTGGCTGTCTTCCCAGACTTCGCCGTTGACCTCGATGTAGGCGCTGGCGGCGCGCTCCAGCCCGGCCAGGCAGCGCAGGCAGGAAGTCTTGCCCGAGCCGGAATGGCCGAACAGCGCGCTGATGCCGCGGCCAGGCAGGTCCAGGTCGACATCCAGGGTGAAGTCGTCGCGCGCCAGCATCAGGCGCGCTTGTATCGATGCACTCATCTCAGCTCCAGCCAGCCTTGCCACGGCGGCCGGCGTAGAGCATCAGCAGCACCAGGAAGGAGAACACCAGCATGGCCCCGGCCAGCCAGTGGGCCTGGGCGTATTCCATGGCTTCGACGTGATCGAAGATCTGCACCGAGACCACGCGGGTCTTGTCGGGAATGTTGCCGCCGATCATCAGCACCACGCCGAATTCGCCCACGGTGTGGGCGAAGCCGAGGATGCTGGCGGTAATGAAACCCGGGCGGGCCAGCGGCAGCACCACATGGACGAAGGTGTCCCAGGGGCTGGCGCGCAGCGTCGCGGCCACCTCCAGCGGGCGCTGGCCGATGGCGCCGAAGGCGTTCTGCAGTGGCTGCACCACGAACGGCATGGAGTACACCACCGAGCCGATCACCAGCCCGGTGAAGCTGAACACCACGCTGCCCAGGCCCAGGGCCTGGGTGGCCTGGCCGATCCAGCCGTGGGGGCCGAGGGCCAGTAGCAGGTAGAAGCCGATCACCGTTGGTGGCAGCACCAGAGGCAGCGCCACCACCGCGCCGATCGGCCCGCGCAGCCAGGAGCGGGTGCGCGCGAGCCACCAGGCGATGGGCGTGCCCAGCACCAGGAGGATCGCGGTGGTCAGGCTGGCCAGCTTGATGGTCAGCCAGATGGCACCCAGGTCACTGGCGTCGAGCGGCATCAGATTTCATAGCCGTAGGACTTGATCACCGCAGCGGCCTTCGGGCCTTTGAGATAGTCGACCAGGGCCTTGGCGGCCGGGTTGTCCTTGCCCTTGTTGAGAATGACCGCATCCTGGCGGATCGGGTCATGCAGCTCGGCGGGCACGATCCAGGCCGAGCCTTCGCTGACCTTGCCGTCCTTGTAGATCTGCGACAAGGCGACGAAGCCCAGCTCGGCATTGCCGGTGGAGACGAACTGGAAGGCCTGGGTGATGTTCTGGCCTTCGACGATCTTGGCCTTGGTGGCTTCGGTCAGCTTCAGCTTGTCCAGCACCTGGGTAGCGGCCAGGCCGTAGGGCGCGGCCTTGGGGTTGGCGATGGACAGGTGCTTGAAGTCGTTGTTCTTCAGGACCTCACCCTTGGCGTCGACGTAGCCCGGCTTGGCCGACCACAGGGCGAGGGTGCCGATGGCGTAGGTGAAGCGCGAGCCGGCAACGGTCTCTTTTTCCTGTTCGAGCTTGGCCGGGGTGGTGTCGTCGGCGGCGAGGAACACTTCGAACGGCGCGCCGTTCTTGATCTGCGCGTAGAACTGGCCGGTGGCGCCGTAGGCGGCGACCAGCTTGTGGCCGGTGTCTTTCTCGAAGTCCTTGGCGATGGCCTGGATCGGGGCAGTGAAGTTGGCGGCCACGGCAACCTGGACCTCATCGGCCAGGGCGCTGTTGACGCAAATCAGGGTGGCCAGGGCGCTGAAGGCCAGGTGGGAGAGGCGAGTACGCATGCGAACGGCTCCTAAGGGACGGCGGGGTTTTCGTTATGTCGCTGAATATATAGCGATACGCCATCCGTCGGGAAGGTCTGTCGAAACTATTTCCTGATCAGTGAGTCAGTTTTTGTGCTCCCAGGCCCGCAATGGCCTGGGTCAGCTCGCCGGCGGGCATTTGTCGTCCCAGGCGCAGTGCCTGGCCGGCCCACAGGTTGCTGAAGTCGCTGTTGCCCTGTGTATCGGTGATTGCCCGCAGGGGCATCAGCGCACCCCCGGCCAGGGGGAAGCGTGGCGCCAGGTCGCTCATGGGCCCCAGCTCGCGCATGATGCGGTTGTTGATGCCGCGCGCCGGGCGTCCGGTGAACAGGTTGGTCAGTGCGGTATCGCTGGCGGACGCATTGTCGAGGGCACGGCGATGGGCCGGAGAAACCTTGGCCTCGGGACAGAACAGGTAGGCGGTGCCGATCTGCACCGCCGAGGCCCCCAAGGCCAGCGCGGCCACCAGGCCACGATGATCGGCGATGCCACCGGCCGCGATCACCGGGACGTTCACGGCGTCGACGATCTGCGGCACCAGCGCGAAGGTGCCAATCTGGCTGGTGATGTCGTTGCTGAGGAACATGCCGCGGTGGCCGCCGGCCTCATAGCCCATGGCGATGATCGCGTCGCAACCGTGTCGTTCCAGCCAGAGCGCTTCCTCCACCGTGGTGGCGCTGGACAGCACCTTGGCGCCTGTCGCCTTGACCCGTGCCAGCAGTTCGGCCGCTGGCAGGCCGAAGTGGAAGCTGACCACCTCTGGGCGCAGCTCCTCGACCAGTCGGCAGCTCTGTTCGTCGAAAGGCGCGCGATTGGAGATCGGCGACGGCGCGTGGTAATCGGCCCCCACTTCCTCGTAGTAAGGTTTGAGGAGCGCTTTCCAGCGCGCATCGCGCTCGGGGTCGGGGGCCGGCGTCTGGTGGCAGAAGAAGTTCAGGTTGAGCGGGCCCCGGCAGGCGCCGCGGAATGTTTCGATCTCGTCGCGCGCCTGCTCGACGCTGAGCATGGCGCAGGGCAGGGCGCCCAGGCCACCGGCATTACCGACGGCGATGGCCATGGCCGACGCGCTGGCCCCGGCCATGGGCGCCTGGAGGATGGGCAGCTCGATGCCCAGCAGATCGAGGATGCGGCGGTCTTGCCAGGTGCTCATGGGCGACTCCTTGAGTGCGGCGGATCGGGCGTCGTTACAGGGCCTTGCTGACCTGGATGTCGCTGATCTTGTCGGCGTCGTCGCCATGGATCTGGCGCAGGGCCTGCCGGGCCTGCTCCAGGGAGGCATCGGGCATCAGGGCGAAGTCCCAGCGGCGCTGGCCATCGAGTTTGTACTTGATCACGTATTTGAGGGTCTGGGTCATGCGCTTATCCGAGTTTCGACGACGAGCGGCGAATGATCTTGATCTTGTGGGTGAAGGTGGGCTTGCGTGTCACCGAGATCGGGCGCGCGCTCACGGTGTCGATGGTGATGTTCCAGAAGCCGCTGCTGGGCACGGTGATCTTCGCGGGGAACCGCTCGAAGTGGCCGCCGTGGTAGGTGTGCCGTCCGCCATTCTTGAAACTGCGGAAGTTGGCGTCGTTCATCAGGCGGATGTTGCAGCGCTGGGAGCATTCGATGACGACGATATCGTCCTCGTTCAGATGCTCGCGCTGGTGTACGAATTTCATGGGGGGCTCCGCAAGGATTGGTTCTGCAAACGCTGAAAGATACCACGATGTGAGGTTACACTTGCGCCCGGACTGGCCCGGTCAGGGAGATTTCTGCCAGGCGCGGGAGCAAAACCGCCTGGATGTGGTCAGAGGATGACTTTGAAGAAGCTGGAGATGGCGTGCATGAAATGGGTGGTAACGGCGGTGGTGCTGGCGTTGGGCGGATGCGTCAGCGTGACTGAATTGGAACAGTCTCACGAAACCATGGATGTGATATCCGGCAAGACGCCCCGCGAGTATGCCGATTGCGTGAAGCTCAAACTGGCCGGTACCCGTGATCCGCTGCAAGAAGAGGCACGTGGTGACGGGCTGCGCCTGATCGTGCCGCAGAAGCTGACTGCCGGTGTCGGCCCGGCGGCATTGCTGGATATCGACAAGCGTGGCAGCGGCAGCGCGATCAAGGTGTACGAGCGGCTGAACAACTTCCCTCTGCGCCTGGGCGATGTGCGCACCTCGGCGACCCAGTGCATCTCCGGTTCTTGATCCAGCGCAGTTAATCGGCGATTAGCTGGCGAAATGCCATTTTCCTTCCCGGCGGCACGTTGTCGCACGCCGGGGAATAAGCCTAGTATTTCTGGGCTTATATCGTTTGAGCCTAAGCTTATAACAAGGAAATGGAGTCTCCGTGATGAATCCCTTGAGTCGTGTCGTGATCGGCAGCCTGCTGATCCTGGCCTGGCCCTCGGCGCACGCTGCCGACGGCCAGAAGGTCTTCAACCAGGGCGGGCAGAACCCCGCCGCCATGGCCTGTCTGGGCTGCCATGGGCCGGATGGCAAAGGCATCGCCGCTGCCGGCTTTCCTCGCCTTGCCGGCTTGCCCGCCGGCTATCTCGCCAAGCAGCTGCATGACTTTCGCGCCGGCAGCCGCAAGCAAGCGGTGATGGAGCCGCTGGCCAAGGCGCTGGACGACGCGGAAATCGAAGCGGTGAGCGCCTACCTGGCCAACTTGCCCGCCGATACCGCGCCTGACCTGCGTCGCCAGCAGATTGCCGGCGATCCCGCGACGCGCCTGGCGCTGTATGGCGACTGGAGCCGGAATATTCCCGGCTGCGTGCAGTGCCACGGCCCGGGCGGCAGCGGCGTCGGCGAGCACTTCCCGCCCCTGGCCGGGCAGCCCGCCGGCTATCTGGTGGCGCAGCTCAATGCCTGGCGCGACGGCAGCCGCAGCAATGACCCGAACCAGTTGATGCTCGACGTGGCCAAGGCGATGACCGATGCCGAGGTCAAGGCGGTCGCCGAATACTTCGCTCACCCGGCCAGCCAGGAGGTCAAGCCATGAAACCGATGATTCCCGCCCTGCTGTTGCTGGCCGTGGGCACGGTCCAGGCCGCCCCCATCGCCATGGAAGATCAGTCGCAGCTCAAGGTTCCGAGCGCAGACGCCGCGGCGCGGTTCGTCCCCCCGGCGGAAAGCGCGATTCCGGACAACGCCTTCGGCAAGATGGTCCGTGAAGGGCACGCGCTGTTCGTCGATACCCGCCGACTGATGCCCGAGGCCGTCGGCAACGGCATGAACTGCAGCAACTGCCACCTGGACCAGGGGCGCATGGCCCATTCCGCGCCGTTGTGGGGCGCATATCCGATGTATCCGGCCTATCGCAAGAAGAACGACAAGGTCAACACCTTTGCCGAACGCATCCAGGGCTGCTTCACGTTCAGCATGAACGGCAAGCCACCGGCCGCCGACAGCCCGCAGATGACGGCGTTGAGCGTGTACGCCTATTGGTTGTCGACCCAGGCGCCCACGGGTGTCGAGATTGCCGGGCGTGGTTATCCGGAAGTGCCCAAGCCCAAGGACGGCTACGACTTCAAGCGTGGCCGGCAGGTGTATGAACAGCAGTGCGCGCTTTGCCACGGCAACGATGGCGAAGGGCAGAAAGTGGCAGGGGAGTACGTGATGCCGCCGCTGTGGGGCAAGGACTCCTACAATTGGGGGGCCGGCATGCACCGCATCAACACCGCGGCCTCGTTCATCAAGTACAACATGCCCCTGGGCAAGCCTGGCAGCCTGAGCGACCAGCAGGCCTGGGACGTGGCGGCCTGGATCAATCGGCATGAGCGGCCCCAGGATCCGCGACTGGTCGAAGGCTCGATCGAGAAGACCCGGCTGAAGTTCCATGCCAACGACGGGGTCAACCTGTACGGGCAGAAGGTCGATGGCGTGCTGATCGGGCAGGGGGTCGGCGGCTGATTCGACATCATCGCGGGGCAAGTCGCATCGGCGCACCGCCAATGCGACTTGCCCCGCGATGATGCTGCCGTTCGCCTGAAGTTCACGCCTTGGCGGAACTATCTACACTGGAATATCTCTATGATGGCATCGGCCAGCGCGGGGGGCATTGTAAGGTGATCGCCGCCTGATTAGACTGCGCCGAATTTCGTACGCAAAGCCCTTGTTAAGGACGTATATGATCAAGAAATGCTTGTTCCCGGCAGCCGGTTACGGCACCCGCTTCCTGCCCGCTACCAAAGCCATGCCCAAGGAAATGCTGCCGGTGGTCAACAAGCCACTGATCCAGTATGGCGTCGAAGAGGCACTGGACGCCGGCCTGAACGAGATCTCCATCGTCACCGGCCGCGGCAAGCGCGCCCTGGAAGACCACTTCGACATCAGCTATGAGCTGGAAAACCAGATCAAGGGCACCGACAAGGAGAAATACCTGGTCGGCATCCGTCGTTTGCTGGACGAGTGCTCGTTCTCCTACACCCGTCAGACCGAAATGAAAGGCCTGGGCCACGCGATCCTGACCGGTCGTCCACTGATCGGTGACGAGCCTTTCGCTGTGGTGCTGGCGGATGACCTGTGCGTCAACCTCGATGGTGAAGGCGTGCTCGCGCAGATGGTCGAGCTGTACAAGCGCTACCGTTGCTCGATCGTCGCCATCCAGGAGGTCGATCCGCAGGAAACCAACAAGTACGGCGTGATCGCCGGTGAAGAAATCCGCGACGGTATCTTCCGCGTGGACGCCATGGTCGAGAAGCCCAAGCCGGAAGACGCGCCGTCCAACCTGGCGATCATCGGCCGCTACATCCTGACCCCGGACATCTTCGAGAAGATCGAGCAGACCGAGCCGGGCAAGGGCGGTGAGATCCAGATCACCGACGCGCTGATGAAGCAGGCCGCCGAAGGCAACGTCATCGCCTACAAGTTCAAGGGCAAGCGCTTCGACTGCGGCGGTGCCGAAGGCTACATCGAGGCGACCAACTTCTGCTTCGAGAACTTCTACAAGACCGGCAAGGCCTACTGACAAGCCGCTGCCGAGCTGAACCGGGGCCGCCTTGCGGCCCATCGCGGGCAAGCCCGTTCCCACAGGATCATACGGTCCCTGTGGGAACGGGCTTGCCCGCGATGGGCCGCAGGGCGGCCCCAATGCTTTTGGTGGGCCGCCAACGGCGCTATGCTGGGCGCCTGCTTAGGAGACTGACTGCATGGCCTACGATTTTGATCTGTTCGTGATTGGCGCGGGTTCCGGTGGTGTGCGTGCGGCACGTTTCGCTGCCGGTTTCGGTGCCAAGGTGGCGGTGGCCGAAAGCCGTTACCTGGGGGGCACCTGCGTCAATGTCGGATGTGTGCCGAAAAAACTGCTGGTGTACGGCGCCCACGTGGCCGACGAGCTGGAGCAGGCCGCCGGCTTTGGCTGGACCCTCGAGGAGGGCCACTTCGACTGGGGCACCCTGATCGCCAACAAGAACCGCGAGATCGAGCGTCTCAACGGCATCTACCGCAACCTGCTGGTCAACAGCGGCGTCACTTTGCTGCAGGGGCATGCGCGCATGACCGGCGCTCACGAAGTGGAAGTCGAAGGCCAGCGCTACAGCGCCGAACACATCCTGATCGCCACTGGCGGCTGGCCGCAGGTGCCGGACATCCCAGGCAAGGAGCTGGCCATTACCTCCAACGAGGCGTTCTACCTCAAGGACCTGCCGCGCCGGGTGCTGGTGGTGGGGGGAGGTTACATCGCCGTCGAGTTCGCCGGGATCTTCCAGGGCCTGGGCGCCGATACCTCGTTGCTCTACCGTGGCGACCTGTTCCTGCGCGGCTTCGACGGTTCGGTGCGCACGCACCTGAAGGAAGAGCTGGAGAAGCGCGGCATGAACCTTCAGTTCAACGCCGATATCCAGCGCATCGACAAGCTCGACGACGGCAGCCTGAAGGCCACCCTCAAGGACGGTCGCGAGCTCGTTGCCGACTGCATCTTCTACGCCACCGGGCGCCGGCCGATGCTGGACAACCTGGGCCTGGAGAACACCGGGGTCGAACTGGACCCGCGCGGCTTCATCCGCGTCGACGAGCAGTACCAGACCACCGAGCCGTCGGTGCTGGCCATTGGTGACGTGATTGGCCGTGTGCAACTTACCCCCGTGGCGCTGGCCGAAGGCATGGCCGTGGCCCGGCGCCTGTTCAAGCCCGAGCAGTATCGCCCGGTCGACTACCAGAACATCCCGACCGCGGTGTTCAGTCAGCCGCCTATCGGCACCGTGGGCCTGACCGAGGAGCAGGCGCTGGCCGCCGGGCACAAGGTGCAGATCTTCGAGAGCCGCTTCCGGGCGATGAAGCTGACCCTGACCGATATTCAGGAAAAGACCCTGATGAAGCTGGTGGTCGATGCCGACACCGACAAGGTGCTGGGCTGCCACATGGTCGGACCGGATGCTGGCGAGATCATCCAGGGGCTTGGGATTGCCCTGAAGGCGGGTGCGACCAAGCAGCAGTTCGACGAGACCATAGGCGTGCATCCGACGGCCGCCGAAGAGTTCGTGACCATGCGCACCGTGACCCGTTGATCTGGACTCGTCGCGGTCTCTGTGGGAGCGGGCTTGCCCGCGAAAATGACACTGCGGTGTATGGCACGGGCTACGCCCGTGTTCGCGGGCAAGCCCGCTCCCACACGTTTGCTCAGCCCAATCCCTTCTATTAATAATCCCGCCTTATAGCCAAAACCAATCACCAGCATGAGCTTTGCCAATGAGCCTTCATCGGGACCAGCGGTTAGGATTCTCTCCGTCAACCGATTTCAACCCATGAAGGAGCGTCTCTCATGCCAATCATCAACAGCCAGGTCAAACCGTTCAACGCCACCGCCTACCACAACGGCGAATTCGTCCAGGTAAGCGAAGCCGACCTGAAAGGTAAGTGGTCCGTGGTGTTCTTCTACCCAGCCGACTTCACCTTCGTCTGCCCGACCGAGCTGGGCGACCTCGCTGACAACTACGCCGAGTTCCAGAAGCTGGGCGTGGAAATCTACGGTGTGTCCACCGACACCCACTTCACCCACAAAGCCTGGCATGACACCTCGGACACCATCGGCAAGATCAAGTACCCGCTGATCGGTGACCCGACCCACGTCATCGCCCGCAACTTCGACGTGCTGATCGAAGAAGCCGGCCTGGCCGATCGCGGTACCTTCGTGATCAACCCGGAAGGTCAGATCAAGATCGTCGAAATCAACGACGGCGGTGTAGGCCGTGACGCCAGCGAACTGCTGCGCAAGGTCAAGGCTGCCCAGTACGTTGCCGCCCACCCAGGCGAAGTCTGCCCGGCCAAGTGGAAAGAAGGCGAAGCCACCCTGGCGCCATCCCTTGACCTGGTCGGCAAGATCTAATTTTCGTCCGATAAGCGCCTGCGCGACGACCATGCTGCGTTGAAAACAGGCTCGGAATGCTCATTTGCACCCAGCAAAGTCGAGCGCGACTCCGACCGTTCCTCGCCTGTTTTCGCCTTGCCTGATCGCCGCGCAGTCACTTCTCGAACGAAAATCCGGTTATGCGCCAATCGCGGGCGGTAGACAGCCGCCAAAGCTGAAGAAGTTACCGCCCCGTAAGAACGCCCGGGCGATCTCGCCTGGGCGTTTTTGTATCCGAGTTTTGAAAAAAAGGAATCGCCCGTATGTTGGACGCCACGCTTAAATCGCAACTGAAAACCTACCTGGAGCGGGTCACCCAGCCGATCGAGATCGTTGCCTCCCTCGACGACGGCGCGAAGTCCCGCGAACTGCACGACCTGCTGGTGGAAATCGCCGGCCTGTCGAACCTCATTACCTTCAGCGCGGACGGCAACGACGCCCGTCGTCCCTCGTTCTCGCTGAACCGCCCAGGGGCCGATATCAGCCTGCGCTTCGCCGGCATCCCCATGGGCCACGAATTCACCTCCCTGGTGCTGGCGCTGCTGCAGGTCGGCGGTCACCCCTCCAAGGCCAGTGCCGAAGTGATCGAGCAGATCCAGGCGCTGGAAGGCGAGTTCACCTTCGAGACCTACTTCTCGCTGTCGTGCCAGAACTGCCCGGACGTGGTCCAGGCACTGAACCTGATGGCGGTGCTCAACCCCAATGTGCGCCACGTCGCCATCGACGGCGCGCTGTTCCAGGAAGAAGTCGAGTCGCGCAAGATCATGGCGGTGCCGAGCGTCTACCTGAACGGTGAAGTCTTCGGCCAGGGCCGCATGGGCCTGGAAGAGATCCTCGGCAAGATCGACACCAATGCCGGCGCCCGCCAGGCCGAGAAGATCAACGCCAAGGACGCCTTCGACGTGCTGGTGGTCGGGGGTGGCCCGGCGGGCGCCGCCGCCGCGATCTACGCCGCGCGCAAGGGCATCCGTACCGGTGTCGCCGCCGAGCGCTTCGGCGGCCAGGTGCTCGATACCCTGGCGATCGAGAACTTCATCTCGGTGCAGGAGACCGAAGGGCCGAAGCTGGCCACGGCCCTGGAAGAGCACGTCAAGCAGTACGACGTCGACATCATGAACCTGCAGCGCGGCGAAGCGCTGGTCCCGGCCACCGATGGCGGCCTGCACGAAGTACGCCTGGCCGGTGGCGCCTCGCTCAAGGCCAAGACCGTGATCCTCGCCACCGGCGCCCGCTGGCGTGAAATGAACGTGCCGGGCGAGCAGCAATACCGTGCCCGTGGCGTGGCCTACTGCCCGCACTGCGACGGCCCGCTGTTCAAGGGCAAGCGCGTGGCGGTGATCGGCGGTGGCAACTCCGGCGTGGAAGCGGCCATCGACCTGGCCGGTATCGTCGCCCAGGTGACCCTGATCGAGTTCGACAGCCAGCTGCGCGCCGATGCCGTGCTGCAGCGCAAGCTGCACAGCCTGGCGAACGTCAAGGTGATCACCAGCGCGTTGACCACCGAAGTGGTCGGCGATGGCGAGAAGGTCACCGGCCTGCGTTACAAGGACCGTACCAGCGATACGCTGCATGACCTGGCGCTGGAAGGCATCTTCGTGCAGATCGGCCTGCTGCCCAACACCGACTGGCTCAAGGGCACGGTCGAGCTGTCGCCGCGTGGCGAGATCATCGTCGACGCCAAGGGCCAGACCAGCATCCCAGGCGTGTTCGCCGCCGGTGACGTGACCACGGTGCCGTACAAGCAGATCGTCATCGCCGTGGGCGAAGGCGCCAAGGCATCGCTGGCCGCGTTCGATCACCTGATCCGCACCTCGGCGCCGGCCTGAGTCGCCGCCGTCACGAAAACGCCGTCATGCCGCAGGCATGGCGGCGTTTTCGTACGCTTGAATCTGCAACTTCCCGCGACATACGTTGCAACTGTCCGCTATCGCTTCATCCCGCCGGTTATCCCTCCCTCCCGTGCTAGAATACGCGCCTTCGAATCTGGAGGTAGACGCGTGCGCAAACTGGCGGTGGTAATGGCGGTGCTGGCCCTGGCGGGCTGTGACAACGAGGTCGAAGGCGTGCACAAACAGGTGGCCGAACACCTGAACAACCCCAAGACGGCCAAGTTCGCCAACGTGCGGTTCGACACCCAGGGCTCCATCTGTGGCCAGGTACGTGGCAAGGACGATGCCGGGCAGTACGAGCCCTACCGCAGCTACGTGGCCATCAAGCATGACGGTCAGTACGAGATCCTCATCGATCAGACGGGCAACAACCTGCGTATCCGCGAACTCTGCGGCGGCGCCGACCTGCAGCGCCGCGCCGACGCGATCGCCGACCAGCCGGCACCCGAGGGCTGGGATGTGGAAGTGATCCAGGGCCCGAACATGGGGGCGCTGACCGACATGACCGCGCGTCTGATCGAAAAGGGCATTCCTTCCTGGGTCGAATACCGTGACAGCAAGCCAGTGGTCTTGATGGGGCCGTTCCCGACCAGGGACGAGGCCGATGCACGCAAGGCCGAAGTGATGGCCAAGCTGGGGACCGACTCGATCGTCATCCAGCACGGCGCCAAGCGCTGAGCCTGGGAGCAACGGATACCCCGGCGAAACTGTCACAGCCGCAAGGTCGCAGCTATGCTGCAAGTGGCAGGGTTTCAACGGGGGAGCGCCTCATGGCAACGCTGGAAAAGGCCATCGTCGTGGCCACCAGGGCACATGACGGACAGTTCGACAAGGGTGGGGCTGCCTACATACTCCACCCGTTGCGGGTGATGGCACGCATGGTCACGCCCGAGCAGCGGATTGTCGCGGTGCTTCACGATGTGCTCGAAGATACCCCCCTGACACTGTCCGACCTGGCTCGCGAAGGCTTCCCGCTCAAGATCCTCGCTGCGTTGCTGGCGCTCAGCCGGCGCGACGGGGAGAGCTATGAAACCTTCGTCGTGCGTCTGGGTGTCGACCCGCTGGCCCGCCAGGTCAAGCTGGCGGACCTGGCCGACAACAGCGATCTCTCGCGCATCCCCAGCCCTGGTCCCGCGGATCTCGCCCGGCTTTCTCGGTACCAGCAGGCCAGCGCCTACCTGCGCGCGCTGACCTGACCCGGCTCAGCCGCAGGCCTTCAGGTTGACCGGCCCGACGAAGTCGTTGCCACGTCCCATCACGCACGCCACCTGCTGGTTGCGCTGCAGCTCCCAGGCTTGCGGTGGGTAGGTCTTGTTCCAGGCTTCGAACAGCTGGCGGTCCTGTTTCGACAGGCGCAGGTCGTACTGCTTGCTCATGTAGAAATACGTGCGCGCGATCATGCCGCGGATCGAGGGGCGCGGCATCACCTTCTTGGCCTTGAAATCGACCTGGGTCAGGCAGGCACCGTACTGGCCCTGCTGCGCGGGCAGCCAGCCGAAGCTGTAGTTGCTGCGGTCGCCGTTGACCTCGCCGATGCTCGGCACCAGATTGTGCAGGTCGGCCTCGGCGCGCTGGTAGACCGTGTCGTGGCGCGAGCAGTTCTTGCGCCCGCCGCTCTGCCAGCACTGGCGTTGGTGGCCGATCTGCCAGGCCGGCACGATGTGTTCCCACTCGATGCGCGAGGCCCGTTGCAGGTTCTTGCGGGGTTCATAGCCACAGGAGGCCAGGTCGACCTTGTTGCCCTTGTACTTGCAGCCACAGTAGAACTCGGTGGACTGCGGCGCATACAGACGCCACGCGACCTTCTTGGCTTCCTGGAAGGTGCGTGGGGCGTCGGCATGGGCGAGGGTGGTGGTCAACAGCAGGCAGGCGGCAGCGAAAAGCGAAACTCTCATGTGCGGTCAGTCTTCCTTGGGCACGGTCCAGAAGATCTGCACGCCGCCGTCGTCGCGGTGGGCGAGGGTGACATTGTCGTTCTCGGCAATTTCCTCGAGCAGGTTGTGCCAGTCGTCGGGCGATTCGTGTTCCAGGCGGAAGATCAGCGCGGCGCGGCTGCGCTGGGCGGTGGGGCTGTTGATGATCTTCTGGATGCGCTGACCCAGTTGTTCGTAGCTGCTCGGTGTTGCGACGGCGGTACTGGCCACAGGGGGAGTCCTTGTTTTGCTGTATGCGCATACAGTATTTCACTGTAGGCCGTTTCGCAACAGCGAGTAGGCTAAAAGCCCGATCAAGGGACTCCCAACTGTAGCCTCACACCGCCTTGCTGTTCAGCAGGCGCAAGCCAAGGCCGATGAATAGCGCCCCGCAGGCACGCTTGAACCAGGCGGCGATGGGCGAAGCCTTCATGCGCTGGCCGAAGCGGTAGGCGGTGAAGCTGTAGAACGAATGCACCGCGCAGACGATCACCGCCATGCTCACGTACATCACCGTGAACTGAGCGAGGATCGGTCGACCGGGCTCGAGGAATTGGGGCAGGAACGCGACGAAGAACATCAGGCTCTTGGGATTGCTCGCCGAGACCAGGAACGCCTCCCCGGCAATGCGCCATCGCGACAGCGCGCTGACCGGCAGCGCAGCCGTGGCCGGTGGGCTGGCAGGGTTGCGCGAGAGCAATTGGCGTACCCCCAGGTAGATGAGGTAGCCGGCACCTGCCAGTTTTAGCGCCAGGAATGCCGTGGGCAGCGAGATCAGCAGCGCGCCTACGCCCATCGCCACGGCAGTAATCGCCAGCAGTTGCGCGGTGAGATTGCCCAGCATGCTCATGCCCATGCCCGAGGGACCATGGCGCAATGCGTTGCGCACGGTCAGCAGGACATTGGGGCCGGGAATGAGCGAGGTGAGCAGGTAGGCGAGGGAGAAGGTCAGCCAAAGGTGCAGGGCCATGGAGCGCGTCCTGTGCGCAGGGGGGAAACTGCACGATGCCAGCAATGCCGTCGGACCGCCATGGGAATTTGCCGGCTGACGCTGGCCATGGCGGCAGTCGTCAGCCCGGGCGACGCATGTTTACCAGAGCGCCACCGCAGCGGCCCCGACCACTCGCGTGAAAGTGGCGATCGCGCTGTCCACTTCGGCCTCGCTGGTGTAGCGCCCGATGCTCAGGCGCACGCTGTTGCGCGCCTGGCGCTCATCGAGCCCCAGCGCCAGCAGCACGTGGGAGGCGGCATTGCTCGCCGAGTTGCACGCCGACGTGCTGGACAGCGCCAGCTCGCCCGCCAGGGCCAGGCTGTTGAACCCTTTGGCATCGATGCACAGGTTGAGGGTATGGGGAATGCGCTGTTGCGCACAGCCATTGAGCGTGACCCCCGGCAACGCCAGCAAGCCATCGCGCAGGCGCTGGGCGAGTCGCTCGAGGTGCTGGTACTCTGCCTCGCCCGGCTGGCCGGCGAGGGCGAAGGCGCTGCCCATGCCGACGATCTGGTGGGTGGCCAGCGTGCCGGAGCGCAGTCCGCGTTCGTGGCCGCCGCCATGCATCTGCGCGCGCATCAGCGGGCGGGCGCGAGGGCCGACATAGAGGGCGCCGATGCCTTTCGGGCCGTAGACCTTGTGGGCCGAGAACGACATCAGATCGACTGCCTGGCATGCCAGGTCGATCACCACCTTGCCTACCGCCTGGGCCGCATCGACATGCAGCAGGGCCCCCTGCTGGCGAACCCGCGCGCCAATGCTGGCGAAGTCGGTGAGCGTGCCCAGTTCGTTGTTCACCGCCATCAGCGACACCAGGCGCGTGTCCGGGCGCAGCGCCGCCTGTACGGCGTCGGGCTGGATCAGGCCGTGGGCATCCGGCGCCAGGCGGGTCACTGCCCAGCCCTGGCGTTCCAGTTCCGCGGCGGTGTCGAGCACGGCCTTGTGCTCGAGCTGGCTGGTGATCAGGTGCCCCGGTTGGTCATAGCCCTGGGCGATGCCCTTGAGGGCGAGGTTGTTGGATTCGGTGGCGCCGGAGGTCCAGACCAGGTCGTCGACTTGCGCGCCGATCCGCCCTGCCACCTGGCGACGCGCCTGTTCGACCGCCTCGCGGGCCATCTGGCCGTGGAGGTGCCCAGTGGAGGCCGGGTTGCCGAAGTTGGCCGAACGGCCAAGGCAGCCAAGCATGGCTTCGATGACCCGGTCATCGACCGGGGTGGTGGCGGCATAGTCGAAGTAGAGCGGGGTACTGGACATGATCGTGTGCGGGTCCGTGCGGGGACGCCGCCTGCCGGCGTCCATGACCTGCATGTTAAGCAAGAATGGAGATGAAAATTTTTCCTTGATCTTGTGATTTAAAGACTTTGAAAATATTTTTTTCTACGAAATGACATGCATATGGAAAATTAATTTCCGAGGGCTCAGGCGCTTTCCAGTGCTTGCTGATCCTGCGCCACCACTCGCTCGCACAACTCGATGATCTGCTCACGCATCCAGCGGTTCGCCGGATCCTGGTCGGTGCTTTCGTGCCAGTAGAGGTGGGTTTCCAGCGCCGGCACCTCCACCGGCAGCGACTGATAGCGCAACTGGTGGCGGCGGGCGAAACGCTCGGGCACGGTCATGACCATGTCGGTCTGCTGCAGCACCTGCGAGGCCATCAGGTAGTGCTGCGAGCGCAGCGCGACACGCCGTTGCACGCCCATCTTGCCCAGGGCCAGATCGACATAGCCCAGGCCGTTGCGGCGGCTGGAGATATGGATATGGGTCATGCCCAGGTAGGTGTCGAGCGTGAGCTTGCTGTCGGCCAGCGGATGGCCGGGGCGCATGGCGCAGACATAGTGATCCTGCATCAGCTTGACGTGCCGCACCTGCGGATCGGTATTGAGTGGGGCATCGACGGCGAAATCCAGTCGCCCGGCCGCCAGTTCCTTGGTGGTTTCGCGGCGCTTGCACAGGAAACTCTCGATCACCAGCGCCGGAGCCAGGCGGCGCAGGCGCTGGAACAAGGGCGGCAGGATCACCGCCTCGGTCAGGTCGGTCATGCTGATGCGGAAGGTCTTGCTGGCCTGCAGCGGGTTGAAGATGCGGCTTTCCTGCACCGAGGTGCGCAGCAGCGTCAAAGCGTTGCGCACCGGGCCGATGATGTTCTGCGCCATGGGCGTGGGCACCATGCCCTGGGCGGTGCGCACGAACAGCGGGTCGTTGAAGGTCTCGCGCAGGCGCGACAGGGCGTTGGACACCGCCGGCTGGGTGATGCCGACGATCTGCCCGGCGCGGGTCAGGTTGGCTTCGGTGTAGATGGCGTCGAAGACGATGAACAGGTTGAGGTCGACCTTGCTGAGGTTCATGGGCGCCGCTCTTCGTTGGAGTTATCGGTCGATCATATATCGGTTATGAATGTTTATACACGTAGAAAATAGACTAGGTGGATGAAGGGTGGCTGTTCTAGGCTCAGGTCCATGTTCTTCATTGACTGAAGGTAGCCCCGATGGATTTCGCCTATTCGCCCAAGGTCCAGGCACTGCGCGAGCGCGTCGCCGCATTCATGGATGCATACGTCTATCCGGCCGAGCCGGTGTTCGAGCGCCAGGTCGCCGAGGGCGATCGCTGGCAGCCCACCGCGATCATGGAAGAGCTCAAGGCCAAGGCCCGTGCCGAAGGGCTGTGGAACCTGTTCCTGCCTGAGTCTGAGTATGGCGCGGGGCTGAGCAACCTCGAGTACGCGCCATTGGCCGAAATCATGGGTCGCTCGCTGCTGGGGCCCGAGCCGTTCAACTGCTCGGCGCCGGACACCGGCAACATGGAAGTGCTGGTGCGCTACGGCAGCGAGGCGCAGAAACAGCAGTGGCTGGAGCCGCTGCTGCGTGGCGAGATCCGTTCGGCTTTCGCCATGACCGAGCCGGACGTGGCCTCTTCGGACGCCACCAACATGGCGGCCAGCGCCGTGCGCGACGGTGACGAGTGGGTGATCAACGGTCGCAAGTGGTGGACCTCCGGCGCCTGCGACCCACGCTGCAAGGTGATGATCTTCATGGGTTTGTCCAATCCGGACGGCCCGCGCCACCAGCAGCACTCGATGATCCTGGTGCCGACCGACGCACCCGGGGTGAAGATCGTTCGCCCGCTGCCGGTGTTCGGCTACGACGACGCGCCCCACGGCCACGCCGAAGTGCTGTTCGAGAACGTGCGCGTGCCTTATGAAAACGTGCTTCTTGGCGAGGGCCGCGGCTTCGAGATCGCCCAGGGGCGCCTCGGCCCGGGCCGGATCCACCACTGCATGCGCTCGATCGGCATGGCCGAGCGCGCCCTGGAGCTGATGTGCAAGCGCTCGGTCGAGCGCACCGCTTTCGGCCGGCCCTTGGCGCGGCTGGGGGGCAACGTCGACAAGATCGCCGACTCGCGGATGGAGATCGACATGGCCCGCCTGCTGACCCTGAAGGCCGCCTACATGATGGACACCGTCGGCAACAAGGTGGCGCGCAGCGAGATCGCCCAGATCAAGGTGGTGGCGCCGAATGTCGCGCTGAAGGTGATCGACCGGGCCATCCAGATCCATGGCGGGGCGGGGGTGAGCGGTGATTTCCCGCTGGCGTACATGTATGCGATGCAGCGTACCCTGCGCCTGGCCGACGGGCCGGATGAAGTGCACCGGGCAGCGATCGGCAAGTATGAGATTGGCAAGTATGTGCCGAAGGAGATGTTGCGTAGCGGGCACTGAAGAGCATCGTGACCAGCCCGCTCAGGTTCGGCTGCACGCCTGAACAGGCTGGTTACAGGGTTGGTTTTAAGACTTTTCTCTAGGCAGAGTAGGAAAGGTCTCTTTCGCTTTTTCTCGGGTAACAGGGCGACCTTCACTTGTTAGGTTCTTGAGCTTTCAGCGCAAAAGGAACCTGCACATGTATCGCGTCAGTCTTGAAGGGAAAGGCCAGGCAGTAGATGGTGATGTGACCACCACGGGTGCAATCTGCATTGCCAGCGGTGAGGGTTACATCTGTGATGGGCGAAAGGTCCTGCGGGTCGGGGACTCGACTACCGAATGTCCGCTCTGCTGCCAACCTGGCGTCGTTGTAGAGGGCTACCTCGGGTGGATTTCCGACGGTCAGCCACTGGCGATGGATGGTTCCCTGGTTGCCTGTGGCTGCCCGAACGGCAGTAACAGGGTGGTTGCTCCTTTGGGTGGAATGGCGCCGTCCAGTCATCCCATGCATGGCCGGCTGACCAACGCAGCAACGGCCCCCAGCGCCCGCGCCCTCCATGCCCCAGCCAACGCACAGATGCCTGGTGCCATCGCCTCTGCGCAAGCCGGGTTGGAGCCCGGGTTTCATATCGTTCCCCGCAGCATGTCCGGCCCCCAGGTACTGGCGCAGTTGTTGGCGCAGGACAGCACACTGCCTATTGCACGCATCCAGCGCCTGAACCCTACCTTCGACCAAGGTTTCAAGGCCGGTGAAATCTTTGTCCTCGGTGACCCCGACAACCACCACGCCTGCACCCGCGAGGAGGCCGACCTGATGGCTGCGGCGCAGCGGGCTCGGGAGGCACTGGCTGTGCTCGACGAGCAGGAGGCCAACTTCATGATGCAGCACATTGGCGAGGTCGCCGGAGTGCTCAACGGCGCGAGTCAATCCATGGGCGTGGGCAAGGACATGCTGTCGCGCGGGCTGGGGCAAGTGGGAGATACGCTCAAGGGGCTAGAAAACCTGCATCAGCGCGAGTTCACCTTGCATGGTCATCTCAATAGCCCGCAATTCTTCGAATCACGTCGAGCGCTCTATCAGCAGCTGGATGCACAGCTGCGTAGTGCGTTTCTGGGTAAGTACCTGAACCTTGGTGGGCATGACAGCCTGCGCAAGAGCTTGAATATCTCTACTAAAAGCCTCGTGCATCACTGGTCAAAGGCAGGTGTACCGGGGGCGATACCGGGGTATGCGACGCATTTGGATGAAGTGGCGAAGATGTCGAAGTATTTGAAGTATGGGGGGCATGTGGCGGTGGGCTTGGGGGCGACGTCTTCTTACATGAAGATTTACGAGGCTTGCCGTGCAGGGGAGACCGAAGAGTGTAAAAAGGTCAGACTTACTGAAACTGGTAGCTTTACTGGAGCCCTTGGTGGAGGAGCCGCTGGAGCCTGGGGCGGACAAATGGCAAGTAAATACGTTTGTTTTTTCGGCCCGTTGGGGAGAGCAGCCTGTGGAGTCGCGATGGTCGGGGCCGGCTCTTTTGTGGGTAGTACTGTTTTGGGGGAAGTCGGAGAGAGGGTTGGAGAAGTAATTTACGAGGCTGCATATGATTGACTTGAGCCATTGGCCAGCTGGGCTGAGGATTGCGATATTATTAGTGCCATTCGTGAGTGTATTTGCCGGTATTGTACTAATTACGCATATGGCCTCCTCAAGGCAATTCGATGTTATTTGTGCGGCACTTCATCGGAGTCAGTGCCTGCGTGAGGAGCTGAAGAAGGGGGGAGGTTACACTTTGAAATTGCGATCTATGACGGTTAGTGCCATGGCGGGTGAACTATTGTGGCCGGCTTTGTCAATTCGGAGAGGTAGTCTGAATGCTGAAGACTATCGTGAGTTTCCGGTCTATCTCAAAAGGCGTATGAGGGTTGCAGCTTGTTGTATTTTTACTGGCTTGAGTGGATCGGCGTTTATTGTTTTTTTCGTTGATTTTACTCGGCCTTGAAACGCCGTGTGCACGCCTATGAAGCGAAAGTCTTCGCGAAGAACTGAAAAACGGTGGCGCGCTGACGCTAAAGTTTCGACTGATGACAGTGAATGCCATGACGGCCAGCATGTTCCGGCCTAAGTTAGGTATTCGTCAGGGGTGGCTGAGTCCGGAGGATAGTCGCGATTTTCCGGTCTACCTGAAAAGGCGCATGAAGCTAGGTATGCACTGCATTCTGATCGCTGTTGTCTGGATGGCTTTCGTTGCTCTCCTGGTGCAGTTCAAGCGTGTCTGATGTTTCCATTTGCATGGCCGGGTTGTGCGAACGATTGCCTATCGCAGCTGCTCATGTCGGTCCGACCAGCGCGCCTTGCATTGGTAGAGCTTCAGGTACCAATGCGGGGCGCGGTGGCAGGTGTTTACTCAGGGCGTCTTGAGGTCCAGCACCAGATCCTTCGCCGCCTTGGTCGCGAGCACGCTCATCAGTTTGGCCATTTCGTCCTGACGACCAAGCCCCGCGTCGGTACCTCCCATCATCACGCTGGGCACCGGTGCCTGGGCCGCCGCGTCGGCCCAGGCACGGTTGATCTGCACCAGGGCATCGAGCTTGGTCTGCAGGGCACCGTCGGCCTTGAGCGAGGCCTCTCGCGCATAGGCCTCCGCGTCGGCGGTGATCTTGGTGGCCTCGGCATTGACCTTGGCTTTGTCACGGAGCAGCTCGGCGGTTTGCTTGTCGATCTCGGCCTGGCGTTTTTCCCGTTCGGCATTGATCAGCGTGAGCTGCTTCTCGGTCTCGGCTTGCGTGGTGCGTTCGATCTGCTGGCGCAGACTTTCCTGGCGCTTGGCCTCGACGTCCTTGGCGCCGCGGGCCGAGACCAGCTCTTTCTCTTCCTCTTCCTTGAGCCGGTTCTGCCGGGCCACGGCCAGTTCGGCCAGGGCCTGCTGCACCCTTACCATGCGCTCCTGATACTGGGGGTTGGGGTCGATGTGCGTCACCCGGGCATCGACGACCTCGACGCCGAACAGGCGGAACTGCTGTTGC
Source organism: Pseudomonas sp. microsymbiont 2 (assembly GCF_054788395.1). Taxonomy (NCBI): domain Bacteria; kingdom Pseudomonadati; phylum Pseudomonadota; class Gammaproteobacteria; order Pseudomonadales; family Pseudomonadaceae; genus Pseudomonas; species Pseudomonas sp. microsymbiont 2. The sequence goes on along the minus strand of NZ_CM139112.1, from coordinate 3,555,394 downwards.
TTGCGCAGTTCCTGGCCGTCCTTGTCGAGCTTCTTCTCGATGACGAAGCGGGTCGCGGAGTTGTCGCCGAAGCTGCCCTGGTCGGTGCCCGACTGGAGTATGGCGGTCTGTGCCGGCAGGTTGTCGCGCTGCACGCGGATCTCCTTGCGACTGGTCAGGTACAGGCCGTTGCGCAGCTGGTTCTCGAACTCGGCGCCGAAATGACTGCGGTTGCCGGCGTAGTAGTCATCGGCGCTCATCAAGGAAGCCGTGGCCTGCAGGGTTTCCTTGACCGCGGGCAGCAGGGCGCGTTGCAGGAAGTTGTCGGGGGTGCGGTATTCCTGGGCAATCTTCAGGAAAGCATCGCCCGAGGGCAGGCGGAACTGGGTGCTGAATTCCGCCTTGGCGTCTACGTTGCCGAGGAACACGATCGGCAGGTTTTCCAGGACTACCGAGGGATGTCCGCTGCGGTTGTCTTCCTGATTGTCCACCCGCAGGGCCGACTGGACGCCAATGGTGCGTCGCCAGACCGTGCTGCGGCCGAACCATTGGGTCGCGTAGCCGACGTCCTCGACCACCTTCTCCTCGCCGAAGATCGTGCGCACGTGGGTCATCTGGCCCGCTTCGTTGTAGAAGAACACATGATTGAACAGCGTTGCGACGCCGCCCAGGACGACGACCGGGATAGCGATGCTGGCGATGAGCCTGCGACTGATGTGGGGGAGGGTGAAGCCAGGGATTGGCAGTTTTTGCATGGAAGCACTCCTTGTGCGAGAGCAGGCATGCTGGCGATGCAGAGGGCACATTCCAATCAGATCGGGTGGGTGTGGTCGTAGGATGAATCTCGATAGCCTGACAGCAGAAAACCCGCCGTAGCGGGTCTTCCGGGTTCGAGTCACTTGCTTGGCGTCAGATCCCGGCCGCCAGCTTCGCACCTGTCTGCCGACGACGATAGGCGCTGTCCCGGCTGGCCAGCCACCAGTACAGCGGCGAGGTGATCGCCAGCCCCACCAGCCACGACAGGTCGGCGCCGTTGATGTGCGCCGACACCGGCCCGACATACAACGGCGTGTTCATGAACGGAATCTGCACCGCGATGCCCACCGCGTAGGCGATCAGCGCCTGCGGGTTGTAGCGCCCGTAGATGCCGCCGTCGACCTTGAAGATCGACTCGATGTCGTAGTCGCCCTTGTGGATCACGTAGAAGTCGATCAGGTTGATCGCCGTCCACGGCACCAGCACCACCAGCAGCACCAGGACCATGTCGACGAAGTGGCCGATGAAGTCGGCCGAGGCGAACACCGCCACCACGCAGCAGGCGGCCAGCACGATCAGCGACAGCACGGCGCGGCTCTTGGCGGTGGGGATCCAGCGGTAGGCGAAGGTCTGCACCAGGGTGATGATCGACAGCACCGCGCCGTACAGGTTGAGCGCGTTGTGGCTGATCACGCTGAGCAGGAACAGCACCAGCATCAATGGGCCGAGGGTGCCGGTGGCGAGCTTGACCGCGTCCATGGTGTCCATGCCGGCCGGGATCGCCAGCACCGCGACCGCGCCGAAGATGAACGACAGGCTCGAGCCCAGGGCCGAGCCCAGGTAGGTGGTCCAGAAGGTCGAGCTTACCTTGACGTCGGCCGGCAGGTAGCGCGAGTAGTCCGACACATAAGGGGCGAAGGCGATCTGCCACAGCGCCGCCAGCGACACGGTGGCCAGCCAGCCGGCCAGGTTGAAGCCGCCGCGGGTGAGGAAGTCGTCGCTCTGCACGTGGCTGAAGATGTAGCCGAAGCCGACCACGATACCGATGCCCAGCACCCAGGTGCCGATGCGGTTGAGCACATGGATGAAGCGGTAGCCGATGATGCCGATGATGCCCGAGCCCAGCGCGCCGATGACGATGCCCACCGGTACCGGCACGGCCTCGACCACGCCATGCAGCGACTTGCCCGCCAGGACGATGTTGGAGGCGAAGAAGCCGATGTACATCACCCCGGCGATCACCACCACCAGCAATGCGCCGAGCGAGCCGAACTGGGCGCGGCTCTGGATCATCTGCGGGATGCCCATCTGCGGGCCCTGGGCCGAATGCAGCGCCATGAGCACGCCGCCGACCAGGTGGCCGACCAGGATGGCGACGATGCCCCACACCAGGTTGAGATGGAATAGCTGCACGCCCAGCGCGCCGGTGACGATGGGCAAGGGCGCGATGTTGCCGCCGAACCACAGTGTGAACAGATCCCTTACCTTTCCATGGCGGTCTTGCGGCGGCACGTAGCCGATCGTGTGTTTCTCGATGAGGGGGGCCGAATTGGCTGCGCTGGTCATGACTGACTCCAAGGCAAGGTGGGGCATCGGGTGTTGCCCGGGTGCGTGCCGGCAAGGGGCGACGCGTTCTTGTTGGAGCGATGATGCGGGGCGGGCCGGGATCGAGAAATTAGTAAATATGTGCTCATGAACCTTAAAAAAGCTAAGGCTGGCAACAGGCCGCATGGGGGCTGGCAGGTGCCGCTGACGGGCTTTGGGCGCGGACCTTTCAAGGTCTTGGGGGCGATTGACCGAGTGAGGGCCGCGAGGTGTTCGCCGTTAGCATTGCAGCGCCTATCAGATCGAGCGCCGCCCGCGCGGCGCATCGCGACGCAAGGCCGCTCCTACATTTGTTGCAACGTGCCGAACCTGTGAGGCCATGGTTGCCCGCCTTGGTGCATGCCTCAAGTCAGGCGAGGCGCCAGCAGTGCCCGCCTTGATACCGTGTCGTACCAACAAGGCGGACCAGGTAATGGCACAGGAGAGACTGGCCCGAAACAGATGTAGGAGCGGCCTTGCGTCGCGATGCGCCGCGCGGGCGGCGCTCGATCTGATAGGCGCTGCAAGGCCAACGGCGAACACCTTGAAAGGGATGGGCTTTAAGCGGGCACCATCGCAAAGCCGACGCCGAAGCGGTTCCAGGCATTGATGGTGGCGATGGCCAGGGTCAGGTTGGCGACCTCTGAGCTGGAGAAGTGCTCAAGCAGCGCCTGATATTCATCCTGCGGCGCGCCACGCTCGGGCAGGCGCGTCAGGCTTTCGACCCAGGCCAGGGCGGCGCGCTCGCGTGGGCTGAAATAACGCGTTTCGCGCCACACACTCAAAGTCTGCAGGCGGGCTTCGGTTTCCCCGGCCTTGCGCGCATCGTTGGCGTGCATGTTGACGCAATAGGCGCAGCCATTGATCTGCGAGGCGCGCAGGCGGATCAGCTCCAGCAGCGAGTGCTCCAGGCCCGAGGCGATCAGGGCCTGTTCGAGACCGACCATGGCTTTGTAGGCTTGCGGCGAGTGTTTGGCCCATTCGATACGGTCATGCATGGTGTGGCTCCAGATGGATAGGGAAGTGACGTCACCTTAGCGCCAGCCAAGCTCAGGTCGAATAGCCAATCGCGCGCTTTGCCAGGAGGCCAATCGCTCATTCAGCTGGCCACTGATGGGCATGCAATCTCTTCATTTCAGCCGTGGCCGCCGAGCCGGGATAATGGGCCGGTCTTTAGCGGAGAACCGATTCATGTCCGACGAACGCTACATGCGCGAAGCCCTCGACCTGGCCCGTGCCAACATCCACGCCGGCGGTCGCCCGTTCGGTGCCGTGCTGGTGTACCAGGGACAGGTCGTGGCCCGTGCCGTCAACGAGATCCACAGCACCCAGGATCCAACCAGCCATGCCGAGATGCAGGCGATTCGCCAAGCGGCCCGGACCTTGGGGCGGGCGCGTCTGGAAGGGGCGGAAATCTACGCCAGCGGCCATCCCTGCCCGATGTGCCTGGCAGCCATGCACCTGTGTGGCATCGAGCGGGCCTGGTTCGCCTATGACAATGACGAGGGCGAGCCCTACGGGCTGTCCACCGCCGCGGTCTATGCGCAGATGGCGCGTGCGCCGCAGCAGCAGAGCTTGCCGCTGCGTCCGCTCAAGCCGGCTGGCGAGGATGGCCTGTACCGCGAGTGGCAGCAGGCCGGCCAGGCATGAGGGCGACACTGAACCTGTTGCTGGTGGTGTTGCTGGCACTGAACCTGCGGCCGATCCTCACCAGCATCGGCCCGTTGCTCGAACCCATGCGCCAGAGCACCGGGCTGGGCTACCAGCAGGCCGCGTTGCTGACTGCGTTGCCGGTGCTTTGCATGGGCCTTGTGCCGCTGCTGCAGCCTTGGCTGCGGCGCTGGTTGAGCGAGCACGGTGGCATGCTCGCCGGTCTTGCGGCCATCGCCCTGGCTTGCGTGTGGCGTCTGCAACTGGACAGCGCCTGGGCGCTGATCGCCAGTGCGGTGGTCGCCGGCCTGGGCGTGGCAGTGGTGCAAGGCATGATGCCGGGGCTGGTCAACCGTTGGTTCCCCAGCCGTCTGGCGGCGACCATGGGGCTGTATTCGGCGGCGCTGATGAGCGGTGGCGGCTTGGCGGCTGTGCTCGGTCCGTCGCTTACCGCGCACTTCGGCCACTGGCAGGCCGGCCTCGGCCTGTGGGCGGTGCCTGCGCTGCTGGCGCTGCTGGCCTGGCTTGTCCTGCGCCCACGGCAGGACGTCCCCAGCCTGGCGGGAGGCGGCGGCGGGCACTGGTTCGGCAACCGTCGCGCCTGGCTGCTGGCCCTGTATTTCGGACTGATCAATGGCGGCTACACCAGCATGGTGGCCTGGCTTCCGGCGTACCACCTGGAGCATGGCGGCACGGCCCAGGGTGGCGGTGAGTTGGTCGGCCTGATGACGATCTTCCAGGTTACCGGTGCCCTGGGCCTGCCCTTGCTGCTGCGCCGCCTGGTCGACCGCCGTCCCGGCCTGTGGCTGGCCCTGCTGATACAACTGGCCGGTTTCCTCGGCCTGTTGCTGGCGCCGGCCAGCGCGATGGGCCTGTGGGTGGCGATGATCGGCCTGGGCCTGGGGGCCTGCTTCAGCCTGAGTCTCACCTTGACCCTCGAGCACCTGCGCGCACCGGGTGAGGCCGGAAGCCTGGCCGCATTCGTTCAGGGCGTGGGCTTCATCGTCACCGGGATCGTGCCGTACATCACCGGTTGGCTGCGTGATGTCAGCGGCGACTTCCAGGCCTCCTGGACCTTGCTGGCCTGCACGGTGCTGGCGATGCTGCTGGTGACCGCGCGTTTCGCCCCGCGCGGTTACGCCCAGGCGATCGCCCGTGCCGAGCCCCCATCGGTGACGTCACTCAGCTGAGCTGCTGCAGGGTGTCGCGCACGCGATCCAGGGCCGGGTCGATGTCCAGCAGCTCGATGGCGCCGAAGCCCAGCGCCAACCCCGGGCGTACCGGGGCCTCGCTGAAGAACGGTGCCAGTGAGTAAAGGCCCACCTCGACCTTGCGCGCCAGGCGGATCAGCAGTTCGACATCGACGCCGGGCGTGGCCAGCGCGCTCAGGTGAAAGCCGGCGCTGGCGGGCACGGCGTTGAACCAGGGCGCGAGATCGCCGCCGAGCCGGTTCAGGATCCGCTCGCGGCGTGCGCTGTACACCTCGTGGCAGCGACGGATGTGCTTGTTCAGGTAACCCTCGCTGATGAACCGCGCCAAGGCCCACTGATGCAGGCTCGGACTATGCCAGTCGCTCAGGTGCTTGGCCACGCAGGCGGCTTGCAGCACTGCCGGGGGGAGTACCGCATAGCCCAGGCGCAGCTCCGACAGCAGGGTCTTGGAGAAGGTCCCGACATAGGCCACCAGCCCGTGTCGGTCCAGGCGCTGCAGGGCCTCGGCGGCCGGGCCCTGGTAGCGGAACTCGCAGTCGTAGTCGTCCTCGATGATCAGCGCGCCGAGCTCGGCTGCCCGCGCGAGCAGCGCCTGGCGTCGCGGCTCGGCCATGGGCATGCCCAGTGGAAATTGATGCGACGGCGTCACGTAGATCAATCGCGTGCCGTCCTCGATGGGCTCCACGCACATGCCCTGGTCGTCCACCGGTACCGACTGCAGTCGTGCGCCCAAGGCCAGGAACAGTTGGCGCGCGGGTGGGTAGCCGGGGTCCTCCATGGCCACCTTGCAACCGGGCTCGACCAGCACCCGGGCGATCAGGTCCAGGGCCTGCTGGGCGCCGTTGCACACCAGCACATCGCCAGCCCCACACTGCACGCCTCGGGTGTAGGCGATGTGGTGGGCGATGGCTTCGCGCAGCTCCGGCAGGCCCTGGGCCGCGAACTGCCGTTCGCTGTGCCGCTGGCTGCGGCGCAGGGCGTAATTCATGCAACTGCGCCACTGGTCATAGGGGAACTGCGCCTTGCTCGAGGCGCCGCCGATGAAGTCGTAGCGCGAGGGCGCGTCCAGCGCGCCCCGGCCCAGCACCGTGGTGCGCTGGCGCCAGCGTTCGAGGGTATCGGCGGCGGCCAGCGGGACGGCCTCGCTGGCGTCGCAACGGATGGGTTGGCGCGGGGCGATGAAGGTCCCGCGGCCGACCACGCCATTGAGCAGGTTGTCGTAGGTCAGGCGTGAATAGGCCTCGGCCACCGTCTTGCGCGACACACCGAGCTGTTCGGCCAGCAGGCGGGTGGGGGGCAGTTGGGTGCCGGCGGCCAGGTGACCGCTGTCGATGCCGGCGCGTAGTTGCTGGTAGAGCTGGTCGGCGAGGCCTTTGCGGCCTTCGAGGCGGATGTGCAGTTCCATCGGGAGGACAGTCCGAAGCGCAGGGGATGTCAAAGCTTCGGGGTTTGCCGGCAAACCTGCAAGGGACGGCGTCACAAGCCCACACTCGCGCAACAGGGTCTCTCGCACGGGCGAGTGGGTTTCAGAGGCGGGCGGTGCTGATGGTGATGTAGCCCTTTTCCGGCAGGGCGATGCGGATCACCGTTTCGTCGTCGCAGTCCTTGCGCTTCTGCTTGATGCGCACGCCATCGATGGCGGCATCGCGCATGCGGGCGGGAATGGCATGCCCCTTGGCGTCGAAGAGCGCCTCGCTGGCGAGCAGTTCGACACGTTCGATCAGTTGGCGGGTGTGCTCATCGGTGGCGCAGAAGAAGCGTACGCCGGACAGGTGCGGGTTGTCGTCGGGGTTGCTGACCTCATGGGCCAGCAGTTGGCGTAGGGTGTGGCGCAATTCTCGGGTGGGCATGGCTTGGCCTCGTCTGGAAGGCGTTGACCGCGCAGGGCGGCCTTGAGGTTTCCAGGTCGGATGATGTTTTTGCCTTGAGTAGGCAGCAATCAGGAAGCGTCCGTGCTTTTGGTAGGAGGGTTCCGAAGTTACAGCCAGGGCCTGATCATCGCCTTGATCCGTATCAGCCTTGCTGCCGATGGTGCGATTCACGAGGCTGTTGCACAATCTGGCATCTATCCACTCGCATTGCCGAGGTCAGCCATGCACAGCCACTTCCAGCCCGTCGCCCTGGCCAAAGCCTATCGTCTGCTCAATCACGGACCGACCGTGCTGGTCTCGGCCAGTCACGACGGGGTCGACAACGTGATGGCCGCTGCCTGGGCCTGCGCGCTGGATTTCGACCCGCCCAAGGTGACGGTGGTGCTCGACAAGACGGCCCGCACCCGCCAACTGGTGGAGGGCAGTGGCTGGTTCGTGCTGCAGGTGCCCAATGCGGCGCAGGCCAGGTTGACCTACCAGGTCGGTAGCCAAAGTCTGTTCGACCAGCCCGACAAGCTGGCCAGCATCGGTGTCGCCCTGGCCAGGGTCGAGGGCTATCCGGCGCCGTTGGTCAACGGCTGCTCGGCCTGGCTGATGTGTCGGGTGATCGACGAGCCACACAATCAGCAGACCTACGACCTGTTCATCGGCGAAGTGGTCGCGGCCTGGGCCGACGACCGGGTGTTCCGTGACGGGCACTGGGCGTACGAGCACGCCGATCCGGCCTGGCGCAGCCTGCACTACGTGGCCGGTGGGCATTTCTATGCGATCGGCGAGCCGTTGGTGATCGAGCAGAACGGCTGATCACAGGCCCGTGGCCCCGGCCTTGGCCACCTGGGCATCCTGCTCAGGCCTGACCCCGGACACGCCGATCGCCCCGATCACCTGGCCGTCGACCCGCAATGGCACCCCCCCTTCGAGGCTGGTCAGCAGCGGCGCGGTGACGAACGCCGTGCGCCCACCGTTGACCATCTGCTCGTAGTCCCGCGTTTCGCGCCGGCCCAGGGCGGCGCTGCGGGCTTTCTCCAGGGCGATGTAGGCGCTGGCCGGCGCACAGCCGTCCATGCGCTCCAGGGCCAGCGGATGGCCGCCATCGTCGACCACCGCGATGGTCACCGCCCACTGTTCGGCCAGGGCTCGCTGGCGGGCGGCGTCGAGCAGCCGCGTGATGTCCTGCTGATCCAGCACGGATTTGCTATGCATGCGAGGCCTCCGTTTCGAGTGCCGTTTCGATGATTTCGACCCAGTGCCGCACGGGGGTGCGTCCGGCGCCGCCGAGGTGCAGTTGGCAGCCGATGTTGGCGGTGGCGATGACGTGCGGCTGATCGCTCTCCAGCGCCGCCAGGCGGTTGTCGCGCAACTGGCGCGACAGCACCGGTTGGGTCAGCGAGTAGGTGCCTGCCGAGCCGCAGCACAAGTGGCCATCGGGCACGGCGGTCAGGTGAAAGCCCAGCCGGGTCAGCAGCGCTTCGACCGCGCCGCCGAGCCCGAGCGCGTGCTGCAGCGTGCAAGGGCAGTGGAAGGCCAGGCGTTGTTCGGCGCACACCCCGAGCCGCTCGAGGGGTTCGGCCTGCAGCACCTGGACCAGGTCGCGGGACAGCGCACTGACGCGCGCGGCCTTGGCGGCATAGCGCGGGTCGTTTTCCAGCAGGTGGCCATAGTCGCGCACGAACGCGCCGCAGCCGCTGGCCGTCTGCACGATGGCCTCGGCGCCGGCCTCGATCGCTGGCCACCAGGCATCGATGTTGCGCCGGGCACGTTGCAGGCCTTGCTGCTGGGCGTCCAGGTGATAGTCGACGGCGCCACAGCAACCGGCTTCGCGGATTGGCTCGACGCTGATGCCCAGGCGGTCGAGCAGGCGCGTGGCGGCGGCATTGGTGTTTGGCGACAGTGCTTGCTGCACGCAGCCTTCGAGCAGCAGCACACGGCGGGCATGGCGCGGGATGGGGTGGTGGCCCGGCGCTGGCACCTGGGCAGGCAGCTTGTCCTTGAGGCCGGCCGGCAGCAGTGGGCGCAACGCCAGCCCGGCGTGGACCAGGGCCTTGAGTACGGCAGGGCGTGGTACCAAGGCGCGCAAGCCATTACGTAGCAACCGCTGGTTCAGCGGACGTCGCACTTGCTGGTCGACCACGGCGCGGCCAATGTCGAGCAGGTCGTGGTACTTGACCCCCGACGGACAGGTGGTTTCGCAGTTGCGGCAGCTCAGGCAGCGATCCAGATGCTGTTGCGTGCTGGCCGTGACCGGCTCGCCTTCGAGTACCTGCTTGATCAGGTAGATGCGCCCGCGTGGCCCGTCCAGCTCGTCGCCGAGCAACTGGTAGGTGGGGCAGGTGGCGGTACAGAAGCCGCAATGCACGCAGCTGCGCAGGATGCGCTCGGCTTCTTCACCGCGGGCAAGCCGGCGGGCGGATTCGCTGAGGTGGGTTTGCATGGACGAGCCTCACAGGTCGGCGTACAGGCGGCCAGGGTTGAAGATGCCCTGGGGATCGAGTTGGTGTTTCAGCGCCAGGTGATAGCGCAGCATGGCCGGGGCCAGTGGCGCCCAACTGTCGTCGCCGGGCGCGTAGGCGGTGGCATGGCCGCCGTAGCGGGCGATCTGCTCGCGAAGGGCCTGCGCTGGCACGTCGGATTTCAGCCAGCGTTGGGCGCCGCCCCAGTCGAGCAACTGCCGGCCCGGCAGGTCCAACACGTCTGTGGCATTGGGTAGCGACAGACGCCACAACGTCGCAGGGTCGCTGAAGAACACCAGGCGCTGCTCGCGCAGATCGCTCCAGAACCGACTGTCCAGCACGTCGCCTCCCAGCCGATCGGCGGCCGAGCGCACCGACCCTTCGCCGCCTTCGAGGCGCAGGTACAGGGCTTCGCCGTCGTGGCAGGCGGCGCTGATCGGCAGGGGTTGCTGGCCCCATTCGGCCAGTGTGGCCAAGGCTCGGTGGTGGTTCATCTCCAGGCGCAGGCTCTGACATTGACGTGGCCGTGGCAGCACTTTCAGCGATACCTCGGTCAGCAGGCCCAGGCAGCCGAAGCTGCCGGCCATCAACCGTGACACATCGTAGCCGGCGACGTTCTTCATCACCTCGCCGCCAAAGCGCAGCAGCTTGCCGTGGCCGGTGATCAGCCGGGTACCGAGCACATAGTCGCGCACCGCGCCGGCCCAGGGCCGGCGCGGCCCGGACAGGCCGGCGGCGACCATGCCGCCGAGCGTCGCCCCGGTCCCCAGGTGCGGAGGCTCGCAGGGCAGCATCTGGCCGGCCTGGTGCAGGGTCGCCTCGATGTCTGCCAGCGGTGTGCCGGCGCGCGCCGTCAGCACCAGTTCACTCGGTTCGTAGCTGACGATGCCGCGATGGCCTCGGGTGTCGACGATTTCGCCGGCCACCGGGCGCCCGAGCATGGCCTTGCTGTTGCCGCCCTGGATGCGCAGCGGCGTGCCCAGGTTCAGCGCCTGGTTGACCTGCTCGAGCAGGTCCTGACTGAGGTCGGCGTTCATCAGAAGCGCTCCAGGTCGGGGAACGGTAGTTGCCCGTGATGCACGTGCATCGCGCCGAATTCGGCGCAGCGCTGCAGGGTGGGAATGTTCTTGCCGGGGTTGAGCAGGCCCAGTGGGTCGAAGGCGGCCTTGATGGCGTGGAACAGGGTGATCTCGTCGCTGTTGAACTGGGCGCACATCTGATTGATCTTCTCCCGGCCCACGCCATGTTCGCCGGTGATGCTGCCGCCCACCGCCACGCACAGCTCGAGGATCTTGCCGCCGATGGCCTCGGCCCGCTCCAGTTCGCCGGGCAGGTTGGCGTCGAACAGGATCAGCGGATGCATGTTGCCGTCGCCGGCGTGAAACACGTTGGCCACGCGCAGGCCGTACTGCTCGGAAAGCGCGCCGATGCGCTTGAGCACCCGTGACAGTTCGCGACGCGGGATGGTGCCGTCCATGCAGTAGTAGTCCGGCGAGAGGCGCCCCACCGCCGGAAAGGCATTCTTGCGCCCGGCCCAGAAGCGCGCCCGCTCGGCCTCGTCGCAGGCCAGGCGCACGTCGCGCGCGCCGGCCTGGCGCAGCAGGGTGTCGACGCGCTGGCAGTCGTCCTCGACGTCGGCCTCGACGCCATCGAGTTCGCACAACAGGATCGCCGCTGCATCCACCGGGTAGCCGGCGTGGACGAAGTCCTCGGCGGCGCGGATCGCCAGGTTGTCCATCATCTCCAGCCCAGCGGGGATGATGCCGGCGGCGATGATCTCGGCCACCGCTCGTCCAGCGTGCTCGACGCTGTCGAAGCTGGCCAGCAGCACCCGCGCCACCTGCGGCCTGGGCAGCAGCTTGACGGTCACCTCGGTGACGATTCCGAGCATGCCTTCGGAGCCGGTGAACAGTGCCAGCAGGTCGAAGCCCGGGGTGTCCAGGGCGTCACTGCCAAGCACCAGGTGCTCGCCCTCGATGGTGAGGATGTCCACCTTGAGCAGGTTGTGCACGGTCAAGCCGTACTTGAGGCAATGCACGCCGCCGGCGTTCTCGGCGACATTGCCGCCGATCGAGCAGGCGATCTGCGAGGACGGGTCCGGCGCGTAGTACAAACCGTGGGGCGCCGCTGCCTGGGAGATCGCCAGGTTGCGCACGCCGGGCTGTACACGGGCGTAGCGACCTTGTGGGTTGATTTCGAGGATGCGCTTGAAGCGTGCCATCACCAGCAGGATGCCCTGGCTCAGCGGCAGGGCACCACCGGACAGGCCGGTGCCGGCCCCTCGCGCCACCACGGGCACGCCACGCTGGTGGCAGAGCCTGAGCAGCGCCTGCACCTGCTCCAGGCGCTCGGGCAGCACCACCAGCAGAGGCACCGTGCGGTAGGCCGAGAGGCCGTCGCATTCATAGGGCTTGAGGTCTTCGTCGCGGTGCAGGATGTCGAGGTCGGGGAGGGTGGCGCGCAGGGTCTTCAGCAGTTCGGTCTTGTCGACGGCAGGCAACGGGCCATCGATGCGTTCGTCGTGGAGGATGTTCATCGGGCTCACTCGGTGGATTCTTGTTGTTCCCGGCAGGCTGGGCGGCAATGGGCTGTTCGTCGAGCGCTTTGGCGGCTGGTCCTACCAGTTTGCTCGCGACGTACTACGCTAGCTGTGGTCTTGGCGTGTGGCGCGAGCGGAGCCACGCGCAGTGGTCCTACCAGTTGGAGGCAGTGGATGAGCGCAAGGGTCAAGGTGGCCGATCAGGTGGCCGGGCGGGTCGAGAGGCTGATCGTCGATGGCGTGCTCAAGGTCGGGCAGGCACTGCCTTCGGAGCGACGCCTGGTGGACAAGCTCGGTTGCTCGCGCTCGGCTTTGCGTGAGGGCCTGCGCATCCTGCGCGGGCGCGGCATCATCGATACCGAGCAGGGCCGTGGCTCGTTCGTCGCCGACCTCAGCGGCCAGGCCGATGCCAGCCCGCTGATGCACCTGTTCCGCTCGCAGCCACGCACCTTGTTCGACCTGCTGGAAGTGCGGGCGATGCTCGAGGGCGAGTCCGCGCGCCTGGCCGCGGTGCGCGCCACCGAAGTGGACCGTCTGCTGATCCGGCGGCGCTACGAGGACATGCTGGCCGCCCATGATGGTCGCGTGCCGGTGGATGCGCGCGAGCATGCCCGGCGGGATCACGCCTTCCACCGGGCGATCAGCGAGGCGTCGCACAATCCGGTACTGGTGCATACCCTGCAATCGCTCAGCGACCTGACCCTGAGCAGTGTGTTCGCCTCGGTCAACAACCTTTACTGCCGACCTGTGCAGAAGCGCCAGATCGACCGCCAGCACGCGCGCTTGTATCAGGCGGTCATGGAGCAGCTACCCGAGCAGGCCCAGCGGGCGGCGCGCGATCACATCCATGGTGTGCGCGACAGCCTGCGCGAGATCGAACAGGAACAACAGCGCCTGGTGCGGGCGACCATGCGCATGGACGGCTGGCAATAGCGCGATGCGGGTCAGCGGATGAAGTGCACCGTGCCGGTGTCGTCGTTGCCCATGTAGAGGCCATAGACGCCGGCCTGGCGCTCGAGGATATAGCGCTCGAGAATCTGCCTGATCGCCGGGTAGTAGATCTGCTCCCAGGGAATCTCATCCGCCGCGAAGAATCGGTAGGCCAGGGTTTCCGGGCCATGCTGCCCGGTCTCCTCGGTGGCGATGGCGCGAAAGACGATGTACACCTCGCTGATCGTCGGCACGCTGAAGATCGAATAGGGCGAGACGATCTGCGCGCGCACGCCGCTCTCTTCCCATACTTCGCGCAACGCCGCCTGCTCGGTGGTCTCGCCGGCCTCCATGAACCCGGCGGGCAGGGTCCAGGTGCCGGGGCGCGGCGGGATGGCGCGCTGGCACAAGAGGTACTTGCCGTCGCGCTCGATGATGCAGCCGGCGATGATCTTGGGATTGACGTAATGCACATAGCCACAGGCGGTGCAGTGCAGACGCTCGTGGGTATCGCCATCGGGCACGCCCCGGGCCAGTTGCGTGGTGCAGTATGGGCAGTAGCGCGGGGCGGTGGGCATGGTCAGCGGCCTACGCGAGGGTCCTTGAGGGGCAGGGGGGCGACGATTTCGCGGACCTTGGCGTTGTCGTCCTGTTTCTGGCGCAGGTAGTCCAGGGCGACCTTGGCGGCGGCGCGCACATGGTCGACCGAGGCCTGGTGGGCGGCCTGGGGATCACCACTCCTGATCGCCTCGACGATCTTTTCCATCTCGCGATTGCTGGCGCCGCGGCGGTTCTCCTGGGACACCGAGGTGGCGCGCAGGTAGCTGATGCGCGCCTGCAACTGGCGCAGCTGCTGGGCCGCGACCTGGTTGCCCGAGCCCTCGAGCAGCACGTCGTAGAAGCCTTGCACCGAGTCGAGCACCTGGGCCAGTTCGCCTTCCTCCAGCGCCTCGCGGTTGACCTCCAGGGCGCGCTCCAGGGCGCGGATGTCCTTGGCCTTGGCGTTGAGGGTGAACAGCTGCACGATCAGGCCTTCGAGCACGCAACGCAGCTCGTAGATGTCGCGGGCGTCTTCCAGGGTGATGATGGCCACGCGCGGGCCCTTGGCGTCGGCAAACTCCACCAGGCCTTCGGATTCAAGATGGCGCAGGGCCTCGCGCACCGAGGTGCGGCTCACGCCCAGGCGGTCGCACAGGTCGCGCTCGACCAGGCGATCGCCGGGCAGCAGGTGGAAGTTCATGATCGCGCCGCGCAGCTTGTCGAGCACGATTTCACGGAGCGTGACGGGGTTGCGGTTGACCTTGAAGCTGTCGTCGAGGGGCTGGCGTTTCATCAGGGGCGCTCTTCTATGAGGCTGTTGCGCCAACATCGCGGAGCGCCACGAACCCAGGCACTCCTTGCAGTGGTTCACACAGCCCGCTGTTAACGGGGTGATTCGGCATCGGCTTCGGCGAACGCCTCGCGGGCCAGGCGGAAGCTGTCCACCGCCGCGGGCACGCCGCAGTAAATGCCGACTTGTAGCAGGATCTCGCGAATCTGTTCGCGGCTCAGGCCATTACGCAGGGCGCCGCGGATGTGCAGCTTGAGCTCGTGGGGCCGGTTGAGCGCGGAAATCATTGCCAAGTTTATCATGCTGCGCTCTTTGAGCGACAAGCCGTCGCGGCCCCAGACGTGGCCCCAGCAGTATTCGGTGACCAGCTCCTGGAGCGGCTGGGTGAAGTCGTCGGCGTTCCGGATCGCGCGGGTGACGTAGTCCTCGCCGAGTACCTGGGTGCGGATCTGCAGGCCTTTTTCGTATTTGTCGTTACTCATGGTGCGGGTTCCTGCATGGTCAAGAAAAAGGGGGGTCGGTGTCGTGTTCTTCGCGGGTAAACCCGCTCCCACAGGATCTTCACTGTCCTTGAGCCATGTGCAGTCCCTGTGGGAGCGGGTTTACCCGCGAACAGGCCAGCGCCGATTTCCGGCTGGGCATCAGCCCAGTGGCGGCAGCCCGCCGAGCTTGCCCTTGTGGTACAGCATCGGCGTTACCGGCTGCGCGGGCAGCACCAGGTTCTTCACCTGGCCGACGATGATCGCGTGGTCGCCGCCGTCATACTCGCGCCACAGCTCGCACTCGATGATCGCCGTGGCCTTGGCCAGCAACGGGTTGCCCAGCTCGCTCAGGTGCCAGTCGATGCCGTTGGCCTTGTCCTTGCCCTTGCCAGCGAAGGCATAGGCTTCGGCGGTCTGGTCGGCGGACAGCAGGTGGATGGCGAACTGCTTGCTGTCGCGCAGCACCGGGTAGGTGTCGGAGGCGTAATTGGGGCAGAACAGCACCAGCGCCGGCTCGATCGACAGCGCGCTGAACGCGCTGGCGGTGATGCCGACGATGGCGCCGTCGGCGTCCAGGGTGGTGACCACGGTGACGCCGGATGGGAAGGAGCCCATCACGTCTTTGTAGATGCCGGGTTCGATCATGGCTCGGGTCTCCTAGCGCATCACAAAGGGGTCGGGCATGGGCGCGGTGGACAGGTTGATCCACACCGTCTTCAGCTCGGTATAGGCCAGCACCGAGTCGATGCCGCTCTCGCGGCCGTAGCCGCTGTTCTTGAAGCCGCCGATCGGGGCCATGGCCGACACGGCGCGGTAGGTGTTGACCCAGATGATTCCCGAACGCACATCGCGGGCCAGGCGATGGGCGCGGCCCAGGTCGCGGGTCCAGATACCGGCGGCCAGGCCGAACTGCGAGTCGTTGGCCATCGCCAGCGCCTGCTCCTCGGTCTTGAAGCGGATCACCGCCGCGACCGGGCCGAACACCTCTTCCTGCATGATGCTCATTGCATTGCTGTCGCATTCGAACAGGGTCGGCTCGTAGAACCAGCCGCCGCCCTCGACCTCGGCACGTTTGCCGCCCAGGCGCAGCCTGGCGCCTTCGGCCACGGCGGCGGCCACCATGCTCTCGACCACGGCCAGTTGCTGGGCGGTGGCGATCGGACCCATCTCGCTGCTCTCTTGCTGCGGGTTGCCGATACGGATGCGTTTGGCGCGGGCGATCAGGCGCTCGACGAAGTCATCGAAGATCTCGTCCTGCACCAGCAGGCGCGAGCCGGCCACGCAGCTTTGCCCGGAGGCCGCGTAGATGCCGGCGACCGCGCCGTTGACGGCACTGTCCAGGTCGGCGTCGGCGAAGATGATGTTCGGCGACTTGCCGCCCAGCTCCAGCGACAACCTGGCGAAGTTCTCGGCGCTGCTGCGCACCACATGGCGGGCGGTGGCGGCACCGCCGGTGAAGGCGATCTTGCGCACCAGCGGGTGGCGGGTCAGCGCCGCGCCGGTACTTGGGCCGTACCCGGTCACCACGTTGACCACGCCGGCCGGGAAGCCGGCCTCCAGGGCCAGGCGGGCCAGCTCGAGGATGGTCGCCGAGGCGTGCTCGGAGGGCTTGAGCACGATGGTGTTGCCGGCCGCCAGGGCCGGAGCGAGCTTGATCGCGGTCAGATACAGCGGGCTGTTCCACGGGATGATCCCGGCCACCACGCCGATCGGCTCGTGCACGGTGTAGGCGAACAGGTCGGGCTTTTCCAGCGGCAGGGTGCCGCCTTCGAGCTTGTCGGCCAGGCCCGCGGTGTAGTGGAAGAACTCCGGCAGGTAGCCGACCTGGCCGCGGGTCTCGCGGATCAGCTTGCCGTTGTCGCGGCTTTCCAACTGGGCCAGGTGCTCCTTGTGCTCGGCGATCAGGTCGCCGAGACGACGCAGCAGCTTGCCCCGGGCGGTGGCGCTGAGGCCGCGCCAGGCTGGGTTTTCGAAGGCGCGCTGGGCGGCCTGCACGGCCAGTTCCACGTCGCTTTCGTCTGCGTCGGGCAGTTGCGCCCAGGCCGTGGCGGTGGCCGGGTCGAGGCTGTCGAAGGTCTTGCCGCGCTGGGCATCGCGCCACTGGCCGTCGATGCACATCTGGAAACGAACGAGGGTCATGCAACTATCCCCTTGGCGGATTCGGTGAAGGTGTGGGCTTGCCTGAGGAAGTCCAGCAGCATCTTGTTGACTTCGCGCGGCGCTTCCACCGGCATCATGTGTCGCTGCTCGGCGAGCACCACGCTGTGGGCGCCGGGAATGCGCGCGGCGAGCTGGCGGGCCATGGTCGGGGTGGAGCCGCTGTCGAGTTCGCCGGTGGCGATCAGCGTCGGTACCTGGATGCTGCCCAGCTCATCGGCACGGTACATGTCCTGGGTGGCGAACAGCGAATAGGTGGTGTGGTAGCCCTGCGGGTCGTTGCTCGCCAGGATCTGCCGGATGGCGGCGACCTGGGCCGGGTTGGCGGCCTTGTATTCGCGGCTGAACCAGCGCTCCAGCGCGGCGTCGACGTTGGCGTCGGGGCCTTGCTCGTAGGCTTGCGCGGCGCGGGCGATGACCCCTGCGCTCTGTTCGGGCGTGCGGTTGAATACACTGTTGAGCACCACCAGCGCGGTCAGGCGCTGCGGATAGTGCAGGGCGAAGGCCCGCGCCACCAGGCCGCCCATGGAGAAGCCGATGACAGTGGCTTGCTGGAGCTGCAGGTGGTCGAGCAGTTCGGCCAGCTGCGCGGCGTAGCCTTCCAGGCCGATGTCGGCGGCGGGCAGGGTGCTCTGGCCGTGGCCGAGCATGTCGTAGGCGATGACGCGGTAGTCGTTGGCCAGGCCGACGAACTGTCCGCCCCACATTTCCTTGTTCAGGCCCACGCCGTGGATCAGCACCACGGCTTGGCCCTGGCCCAGGGCCAGGTAGCTGGTCCCGGCCGGTGTACGTTCAGCGACAGGCTGAATCATGGAGGGCGCTCCTTGAAGGTCGGGCACGGCGGGTATGCTCGCCACGCCCCGGCCCGTCTGGGTTGTCGTTATCGAGCGTCGGCCTTTTCGGCAGCCAGTTCTTCCAGGTCGATGTAGCGGTTGCCGATGCGCGGGTGCAGGCGACCGCCGTCGGCGGCGCCCAGCACCACGACGATCTCGTCGGCGCGCGGGGCGTCCTCGATCTGCATTTCCAGGGTGATGTAGTGCGAGCGCAGGCCTTCGTCGTCCTTGTGCATCATCGGGATCTGAATCGAGGTGCCTGGGCCACCGCGCTTGTTGGTGAAGCTCAGGTAGCTCTTGGCCTGTACGGCTTCGCGGTAGTGGTTGCCGAAGCGCAGGGTGTGGATCACCGCAGAGGCGTGCTCGATCTCGCCGTCGGCGCCGACCACGGCGGCCTTGCCATAGGCTTCGATCTTGTCAGCGCCGCCGATGGCAGCAGTCAGGCGCTCGACCATCAGCGCGCCGAGGTCGGAGCAGTTGGCGCGGATCTCGGGCTTGAGGTCCTCGACAAAGCCACGACCGGCCCACGGGTTCTTGATCACCACGGCCAGGCCGACCATGGTCACCGGCTGGTCGGTGGCCTTGCCGCCTTCTATGCGGGTCTCTTCGGAGTAGGTGACGATCTTGCGGATTTCGAAACTCATGGGGACTCCTGGTGAGGGTTATCAGTTTTTATTGTCTGATGGTATACCATAATACCTTGTGCGCAAGAGGTGGTTTGAAATTTCTCTTGCGAGGGGACGAAAGGTGGCCTGATGCCTTGAACTTTCTGATCTCTGTACTGGCCTCTTCGCGGGCAAGCCCGCTCCCACAGGTACCGCGTCCCTTGTGAGAGCGGGCTTGCCCGCGGAGAGGCCAGACCTGCTCGAGCCCCGCTCAAAAAAATGCCCACTCTCAGTGGCCGCGAAGACGCCGAGAGCGGGCGGGTTCCCGCAATCAATCAGGCAAAGGGAATTCAGGCGAACGCCGGCACCACTTGCTTGATGAACAGCTCCAGCGACTTCTTCTTTTCGCTGTGGGGCAGGCTGTTGTCGCACCAGAAACTGAACTCGTCGACGCCCAGCTCCTGGTAGTACCTGATGCGCGCGATGATCTCCTCGGGCGTGCCGATCATGGTGTTCCGGCGAATGTTCTCCAGCTCGAACGCCGGTACCTCGGCGAACTTCGATTCCGGACTGGGTTCGAGGAAACCATTGACCGGCGTGGTCTTGTTGCCGAACCAGGCATCGAAGGTGCGGTAGAAGCGCGAGATGGCCTGGGCGCCGACCTTCCAGCCGTCCGGCTCGGCCGGGCTGTGTACATGGGTGTGGCGCAGCACCATCAGTTGTGGGCGGGGTATGTCCGGGTTGTTGTCCAGGGCGGCCTGGAACTTGTTTCTCAGGTCCAGCACCTCTTCGTCGCCCTTCATCAGCGGGGTGACCATGACGTTGCAGCCGTTGGCCACGGCGAAGTTGTGCGAGTCCGGGTCGCGGGCGGCGATCCACATCGGCGGTGCGGCGTTGAACGGCTTCGGCACACTGGTGGAGGTGGGGAACTTGTAGACCTCGCCGTCGTGGGCGTAGTCGCCCTCCCATAACTTGCGCACCACCGGGACCATCTCGCGCAGGGCCTTGCCGCCGTCGGTGGCCGGCATACCATTGGCCATGCGATCGAACTCGAACTGGTAGGCGCCGCGGGCCAGGCCCACCTCCATGCGACCGTTGCTGATCACGTCGAGCAGGGCGCATTCGCCGGCCACGCGGATCGGGTTCCAGAACGGCGCGATGAGGGTGCCGGCGCCCAGGCGGATCTTCTCGGTGCGGGCGGCCAGGTAGGCCAGCAGCGGCATGGGGCTTGGCGAG
Organism: Pseudomonas sp. microsymbiont 2; assembly: GCF_054788395.1. Lineage (NCBI taxonomy): Bacteria > Pseudomonadati > Pseudomonadota > Gammaproteobacteria > Pseudomonadales > Pseudomonadaceae > Pseudomonas > Pseudomonas sp. microsymbiont 2. The sequence continues at coordinate 3,535,781 of NZ_CM139112.1, read as the reverse complement.
ATGGTGTATTCCATGGCGTGGTGTTCGCCGATCCACACGGTGCTGAAACCGCCGTTTTCTGCCATCAGGGTCAGTTCGGTCAGGTCTTCGAACAGCTGTCGGTGGCTGACCTGCTCATCCCAACGTTCCATGTGCACGAACAGCGAAAATTTCATGGGGCTTTCCTCGGAGCTTGTTGTTGTCTTGTTGCCGCCTGCCGGGGCAGGTTTCAGTGTGGCAGTGGCCAATTGATCGACAGGCCTTCTCTCAGGCGAAGGCGGGCAGGCTGGCCATCTTGCCGCGGCAGTAGACCATCGGGCGGGGCGCCTCCTCGGGCACGATCAGGTTGTGTACCTTGCCCACCATGATGGCGTGGTCGCCGCCTTCGTATTCGCGCCACAGCTCGCATTCGATAACGGCGGTGGCGCCGGCCAGGAGTGGATTGCCCAGCGCGCTCAAGGTCCAGTCGATGCCGGCGGCCTTGTCCTTGCCTTTCTTGGCGAAGGCGTAGGCCTCGGCCTGCTGCCCGCCGGAGAGCAGGTGAATGGCGAAGCGCTTGCTCTTCATCAGTACAGGGTAGGAATCGGAGCTGTAGTTGGGGCAGAACAGCACCAGTGGTGGGTCCATCGACAAGGATGAAAAGGCGCTGGCGGTGAGGCCGACGATCGAACCGTCGTCGTCCAGGGTGGTGATGACCGTGACGCCGGACGGGAAAGAGCCCAGGGCGTGCTTGTAGACGGTTGCGTCGATCATGGTGTGATCCTCGGAGGGGCAGCGGTGGTCCGCGGTTTTTATCCTTTGTGTGTCTGATGGTATACCGTAATACTTTACTTGCAAGCGAAATTTCCCAGAGCGCGCAGAACGCGATGAACGGCACAGCCCCCGGATTCATTGGTGTGGATGCTGAAAGTAGGGCGCAAAGGGAGGGCATGAGGCAGATCAGGTGCAGCGAAAATACCCGGATCAGTGTTGTTAAAAGTTTGGAATACCATAATATGGTGCGCAGCTGAGAGGCCGCCGAGAGCGGTTTCCGTACAACGATAAAAAAACGACCTTTCGAGCTGAAAACCTATGTCCCAACAGTCGTCGCAACACACGTTTGTCGAGAATCGCACGGTCGATCATGTTCCTTGCGCAGAGCGCCACGGCAAGGCGCGTGACCTGTTCACCCTCTGGTTCAGCACCAACATTGCGCCACTGCCTATCGTCACCGGCGCCATGGTCGTGCAGGTGTTCCACCTGGACCTGTTGTGGGGCCTGGTCGCGATCGTGCTCGGGCATCTGCTGGGTGGCGTGGTACTCGCCCTGGCCTCGGCACAGGGGCCGCGGCTGGGCATTGCGCAGATGGTGCAGAGCCGTGGCCAGTTCGGCCGTTACGGCGCATTGCTGATCGTGTTTTTCACCGCACTGATCTACGTCGGCTTCTTCATTTCCAACATCGTCCTGGCGGGCAAGACCATCCATGGCATCACCCCGAGCTTACCGATGCCGGGTGCGATCGTGATCGGTGCGTTGAGCGCGACGGCCATCGGTGTGATTGGCTACCGCTTCATCCACATGCTCAACCGCATCGGTACCTGGGTGATGGGCTCGGCGCTGCTGGCTGGCTTCTGCATGATGTTCGCCCAGGCGCTACCGGACGACTTCCTCAGCCGGGGTGCGTTCAACCTGTCGGGCTTTGTCGCCACGGTATCGCTCGGGGTCATCTGGCAGATCAGCTTCTCGCCGTACACCTCTGACTACTCGCGCTACCTGCCCCGTGAAATCGGTATCGCCAGGCCGTTCTGGGCCACCTATCTCGGCGCCACCCTGGGCACTGTCCTGTGCTTCAGCTTCGGTGCCGTGGCGGTACTGTGCGTACCCGAAGGCACCGACGCGATGGTCGCGGTCAAGCAGGCCACCGGTTGGCTGGGACCGATCCTGATGCTGCTGTTCCTGCTCAACATCATCAGCCACAACGCCCTCAACCTGTACGGCGCGGTGCTGTCGATCGTCACCGCGATCCAGACCTTCGCCGCCCAGTGGACACCGAGCGTCAAGGTACGTGTGGTGCTGGCCTCGGTGATCCTGGCAGCGTGCGTGCTGGTGGCGCTGAATGCCTCGGCGGACTTCATCGCCGAGTTCATCGGCCTGATCCTGGCGCTGTTGCTGGTGCTGGTGCCGTGGGCATCGATCAACCTGGTGGACTTCTACCTGATCAAGAAGGGCGAGTACGACATCGCCTCGATCTTCCGCGCCGATGGCGGCATCTATGGGCGCTTCAACCCGCACGCGATCATTGCCTATGCCTGCGGCATCCTGGTGCAGCTGCCGTTCGCCAACACCTCGCTGTATGTCGGGCCGTACTCGAACCTGATCGAGGGCGCGGACTTGTCGTGGCTGTTCGGCTTGCTGGTGACCGTGCCGCTTTACTACTGCCTGGCGACTCGCGGCCAGACGGTCAAGGGAGGGCGCATGCTGGGTGCGAACGACTGACCTGCGGAGCTAATGCACTCCAGCGATCCTGGCAGGCATGCGGGGCCTTGTCCGCCCGTACACCTCGCCGGTCGACTGGAGCAGCGGCGTGAAGCCACGACCTGGCAATTATGTCAGTTGCGGACTTGCTGGCTCCGTACAAGGATGTGCTTACGCCCCGAAACCCGGGGCGCCTATCGCCGGAGGAACGCAAATGAGCACGGAAGATGAAGAGCTGAGCAATGAGAATACTGGGGCGTGGCAGGAGAAACATCCGCGCGAAGTGTTCAACAAACCTGCTGAGGGCGGCACTGTAGCTGAGGTCGTCCAGAAACATGTAGAGGTGCTACATAAAGTCAAGTCTGACGATGAGGATGACTGAAGCTCTGCAGGACACAGGCGTCGGCACCTTGCGCTGGGCTCATCGAAGTGGGCACGCTGGCAAGGCAGGCGCCTGAACTATTGGACCGAGGTACCTCCATCTTGCAATAGAGGGCCGTTTCTGGTTCTGCGCAGGTCCTACACGCCGCCGCGTCGCACATGCTTGACCAGCACCTTCTCCAGCAACTCCCACATCGCCGGATCGGTGCTGAACGCCACATTGAAGCGCATCCACCCGGTGGCCTTGGCGTCGACCATGAACAACTGTCCGGGGCCAAGCATGATGCCTTTCTCCAATGCATCGTCCAGCAGCGCCGCGCTGTCGGGAATCGCCGGGTGCCGGGTCCAGATGTACATGCCTTCGTCCGACTCGATGAACAGCTCGAACCCCAGCCGATGCAGGTGTCGGCCGACTTCCTGGTGCGCCTCGGCCAGGCGTTGGCGCAGGCGCTTCAAATGCTTGCGCCAGCGACCGTCGATGATCGCGGCATACACCACCCGCTCCATCACCTGCGAGGTGGTCAGGCCCGAGCGCATCTTCAGGTGCAGCAGCTGTTGGGTGAGTTCCGGGTTGGCCAGCAGGTAGCCGACCCGCACGTTGGGCGAGATGCTCTTCGAGTAGCTGCCCACGTACACCACCTGCTGCAGGTGGTCGAGGCTGGCCAGGCAGGGTAGTGGGTCGGCGATCATGTCGGCGTAGAGATTGTTCTCCACCAGGCGGAAACCATGCTGGCTGGCCAGTTGCAGCAGACGGTGCAGCTGAGCCAGCGGCGTGCGCGAGCAGGTCGGGCTGTGCAGGTGCGGCTGGGTGAAAAATGCCGTGGGTCGATGGTGTGCCAGCAGGCGTTCGAGCTGGTCGAGGTCGTAGCCCGCAGGCGTACGCGGCACGCCCACCAGGGTGGCGCCCTGGGTGCGCAGAATGCTCATCAGGTTGGGATAGCCGGGGTCGTCCACCAGTACCACGTCACCGGGGCGCACCAGGGTGCGCACGGCCAGGTCGAGGGCCTGGCTGGCGCCGTGGGTGAGCATCAGTTGCGCCGGGTTGGCGACGATCGACAACTCCTGCTGCAGGTTCTGCGCGGTCAGCGCGCGCAGCTCCGGCAGGCCCAGGGGGTCGCCGTAGCCGGACAGCTCCAGCGGGCTGCCGGCCACCTGGCGCAGCCCGCGGCGCAGGCCTTCCTCATACATCCAGTCGTTGGGCAGCCAGCCGCAGCCGGGCTTGAACGGCAGTTGGCGGATCTCGAAGATCTGCTGCAGGTACCACTCGGAGTTGAACGTCGGGCGGTGGCTTTCTGTTTCGACGCTGTGCGTTTCCAGCAACTCGTTGGCCGCACGATTGACGAAGAACCCCGCATTGCCCTTGCTCACCAGCAGCCCCTGGGCCACCAGCCGGTCATAAGCCTCGACCACGGTGAAGGTGCTCACCGAATAGGTGGCGGCGAAGGCCCGGATCGACGGAACCTTCGCGCCGGGCTTGAGTGTCTGGTTGTCGATCAATGCGCGCAGCCCGTCGATGATCTGGTTGACCAGCGGGGTGGAGGAGTCCGGATGTAGCTGGAGCATTCGGGGACCTTCAGGTGTGCGGGAAGCCAGGCGCCTGCGAGGGATCACGGGTGTACTGCATCGGCGGCCTGTACAGTGCAGTGCGGATTTCATGCCACTGTGCATGGCTCAAAGTGTTCGACATTTTTACATTACGTGTCAGATATAGCCAACACAGCACGTACCAGCGCCATGAATAATCACAACATCGCTGCTTTGCCGTCGGGGTTCGCCCCGTACCTTCCTTCCGCCTGGCCGGGCGCTTCTCGTCCGTCCCCAGCATGGTTCAGTTCGTCCAGAGGATTGCCTCTGGCCGCGTAAGCAGGCCGCCACGGATGGCCTGCGTGTGCTCGCGCACACCTCCCTGCCCGCAGTAGCACTGATGTACAGGTGAGACCGATAACCATCGGGGTTTCACAGTTTTTCCTTGGATAAAAAGAAGCACGGGGTAAATAACTGATGGACGCAACATCCACATCCACCACCGCGAAGGACGGGCACGAGAGCAAGCTGAGTGCCTCGCTCAAGTCGCGCCACCTGACGATGATGTCCATCGCCGGGGTCATCGGCGGCGCACTGTTCGTCGGCTCCGGTAGCGTCATCCACAGCGCCGGTCCCGCCGCCGTGCTGGCCTATCTGGCCGGCGGCATCCTGGTGGTGCTGATCATGCGCATGCTTGGCGAGATGGCGACCTCCTCGCCGGACACCGGCTCGTTCTCCACCTACGCCGACCGCGCCATCGGGCGCTGGGCCGGTTTCACCATCGGCTGGCTGTACTGGTGGTACTGGGTGATCCTGATGGCCTGGGAGGCCTACGTGGCGGGCAAGATCCTGCACGGCTTCTTCCCGGACGTGAGCGTCAACGTGTTCGTGCTGGCCACGACCTTGGTGCTGATCACCGTCAACTTCTTCAACGTCAAGCACTACGGCGAATTCGAGTTCTGGTTCGCGCTGATCAAGGTGGTGGCGATCGTCTGCTTCCTGGTGGTGTGCACCGCCGCGGTGATGAATATCTGGCAGTTCGGTGAAGTGCGCGGCATCACCCACCTCACCGCCGAAGGCTTCATGCCCAATGGCATCACCACGGTGATTGGCGCGTTGCTGGGGGTGATGTTCGCCTTCCTTGGCGCGGAGATCGTCACCATCGCCGCCTCCGAGGCGAAGGATCCAGCGACCCAGATCGTCAAGGCGACCAACTCGGTGGTCTGGCGGGTGTGCCTGTTCTACGTCGGCTCGATCTTCCTGATCGTCTGCCTGGTGCCGTGGAACGACCCGCAACTGGGCGTTTCCGGCTATGGCGCCTATCGCCGTACCCTGGAGCTGCTGGGCGTGCCGTATGCCGAGCTGCTGATGAACTTCGTGGTGTTGACCTCGGTGAGCAGTTGCCTGATCTCGGGCCACTACACCGCCTCGCGCATGCTGTTCTCCCTGGCCCAGCGTGGCGACGCGCCGCGCCTGTTCAAGTTCACCCGTACCGGTACTGGCGTGCCTGTGAACGCCATCGTCGGTTCCTGCCTGGTGGCGGTGTTCTGCGCGCTGATCAACTTCAGCGAGACCCTGCGACCCAAGGACGTGCTGGAAACCCTGATGAACACCACCGGCATGATCGCCTTGCTGGTGTACCTGGTGATCGCCTTCTCGCAGCTGCGCATGCGCCGCAAGCTGATCGCCGAGGGCAGGGAAGTGCGCCTGAAGATGTGGTTGTTCCCCTGGCTGACCTACCTGGTGATCGTGTTCATCGTGGCGGCGCTGGTGACCATGGCGTTCATGCCTGACTACCAGATCCTGGTGATCTCCACAGGCATCGCCGCGGCCATCGTGGTGGCGATGGGCGTGGTGCATCAACTGCGTAGCGCCAAGCGTCACTGAGGGCGCTGGCGCGGTCTGAAGCGGCTGGGCTGCCTTGCAGCCCTTCGCGGGTAAACCCGCTCCCACAGGTACGAGGCAAACGCCAAGCGTTGCGCGGTCCTGTGGGACACCGGCTCATGGTGTCAGCGGCCCTGCGACGCCGAAGCGAATCGATTGCCCGCCCTGCAAGTGCATGCGTTGCCCGGCGCTGTCGAGTTCAGCATTGCCCGACAGCAGCCGGGCCTGGGTCTGCCCGGCGAGCCGCAGCAGTGACAGGCGTGCATCATGGGTGGCCAGGGTACCGTGCTCGGTAACCAGCAGGAACGGGCGCGGATCGTCCTGCGCCACGTCGACCGAAAGGCCGCCTTCGAGCAGGGTCACCCTGCGTTGTTGCGCATCGTATTCCACGTCCACCGCCGTGCTGGCCTGCAACACCAGCAGGCTGCCATCGTTCAGCTGACGTGACAGTTCCTGCTGGGCACTGGTGCGCAGGTCTGCCAGTTCGAAGCGTTGGTTCATCCATGGGAAGCCGAGCAGGGCAGAAGCGGCGATCAAAGCGAGCAATATCAGGGCGAGCGTTGTCTTCATGGCGGTCGTCGGTATTCGGGTCGATCTTCAGCATAGATGTTCACTTGGCTTATGCTGGGCGCACCTGTCCCACAAGGAGCCCGCGCCATGGCCTGGTCCGCCACCCAGTATTCACTCTTCGAAGACGAACGCACCCGCGCCGTGCGCGATCTGCTCGCCGCCGTGCCGCCACGGCCCGTGCGGCATGCCACCGATCTTGGATGCGGCCCGGGTAACTCCACCGAGGTGTTGCTGCAGCGCCATCCCGATGCCCAGGTCACGGCGCTGGACAGCGACCCGGACATGGTCGACAAGGCCCGTCAGCGTCCACGCCTGAGCATTCCCAGGGTGCGCTGCGAGACCGGCGATATCGCCAGCTGGGCCGCCCAGGAGCCCCAGGACCTGATCCTCGCCAACGCCTCGCTGCAGTGGGTGCCGGACCATGGCACCCTCTACCCACACCTGGTGCGGCAACTGAGCGAGGGGGCGAGCCTGGCCGTGCAGACCCCGGACAACCTCGATGAGCCGGCTCACCGCCAGCTGCGCGAGATCGCCAGTCGCGGCCCGTGGGCGACCAAGTTCGCCGACTTCAGCCTGCCGCCCCGGCACAACGCGGCTTTCTACTACGACCTGCTCAGCCCGTTGTGTGCTCGGGTGGACGTGTGGCGCACCACCTATCACCACCCGTTGCCAGGTGGGGCCGAGGCGGTGGTGGAGTGGTTCAAGGGCTCGGCGCTGCGTCCCTACTTGGCACGGCTGGAAGCGCAGGAACAGGCGGATTTCCTGCAGCTGTACCTGCAGGCCATGCAACGTGACTATCCACCGGCCAGCGACGGCAAGGTACTGCTGCCGTTTCCAAGGCTATTCGTGGTGGCGACGCGCTAGGCGCCGGATCACATAGCCATAGACACCGAGGTTGAGCAGCAGCACGAACGTGGCGAGCCACAGCTGAATCTGCGGTGTCAGCCCGGCAGGGTAGATCAGCGGCCAGATGTAGTGCTCGACGAAGCCGCCCTGGTAGCCGGCATCGCCAGCGGCGCTGCGCATCCGGTTTTCCCAGGCGGTCAGCGGACACTCCAGGTGCAATCCTTCCACGGCCAGGCCCCAGGCCAGTGCAGGCAGGTGAATGAACAGCGCGCGGGGCCATCTGAGCACCAGCAGACCGCCGAACAGCACCAGCAGAATGAAGGACAGATGCAAGAGCACCAGGGAGTCGGCAGCCAGGCGGTAGAGCATGGTCGAGGCCTTGGTAGGGAATGTCGTCTGTGACAGATCGATTCTGCTGCCTCGGGCCGCCGCAGGCCAGATGTTCCTTCAGAATCATGAAATTTTGGTTAGCCAGCTAATCAGCGCTTTGATATTCACTGCCTAGGCAGTAATATTTGCACACAATTACTCGAGCAGGTCGCCGATGTCCCATTTCACGCCGGAAAACTTCCAGACCTGCACCATCGGCATGCTGCTCGGTCGCGCCGCGCTGCTGAAGGACCGCATCCTCGATTGGCACCTGGAGGCCGACGGTGTCACCGCCGCCCAGTTCAAGGTGCTGATCATCGTCACCCAGTACCAGGTCGACACGCCGGCCGAGCTGTGCCGTTACCTCGGCCTGGACAGCGGTTCGATGACGCGCATGCTCGATCGCCTCGAGCAGAAGGGCCTGCTTCTGCGCACCCGTTGCCCCGAGGACCGCCGCCAGGTGCGTCTGGCGCTTACCGTCGACGGCCAGCGCCTGGCCGACCGGTTGCCCGAGGTCGGGGCCGCGGCGATGAACGAGCTGGTCGGGGTGCTGCAGCCGGAAGAGCTCAAGGTGCTCGAAAGCCTGCTCGCCAAGGTCCTGCTCAGCGCTGGCGACCCTCTGACGATCCGCCGCTTCGGCGATCGTTGATCCCTGTCACGTATTCTCCAAGGTATTGTCATGGCCACTTCCGCTGACACCTCCACCCCGGCGCCCGCACCGGACAACGCGCGTAAGCGCAAGGTCTGGCTGCTCGCCCTGTTGCTGATCCTGCTGCTCGCGGGGGCCGGCGCCTGGGCCTGGTACAGCCTGGTCGGGCGCTGGCACGAAAGCACCGACGACGCCTACGTCAACGGCAACGTGGTGGCGATCACCCCACTGGTGACCGGCACCGTCACCAGCATCGGTGCCGACGACGGTGACCTGGTGCATGCCGGCCAGGTTCTGCTGCGCTTCGATCCGGCCGACAGCGAGGTAGCCCTGCAGGCGGCCGAGGCCAAGCTGGCGCGCACCGTGCGCCAGGTACGCGGCTTGTACAGCAATGTCGACTCGCTCAAGGCGCAACTGCAGACCCGCCAGGCCGAGTTGCAGAAGGCCCAGCAGGACTACAACCGACGCAAGGTACTGGCCGACAGCGGCGCCATCGCCGCCGAGGAAGTCTCCCACTCCCGCGATGACCTGAGCGTGGCCCAGGCCGCTGTCAACAGCGCGCGCCAGCAGCTCAACACCAGCACCGCGCTGGTCGACGACACCGTGGTCTCGTCCCACCCCGAGGTGATGGCCGCCGCAGCCGAACTGCGCCAGGCGTATCTGGATCATGCCCGCACCACACTGGTGGCGCCCGTCACCGGCTATGTGGCCAAGCGCACCGTGCAACTGGGCCAGCGCCTGCAACCGGGCTCTTCGACCATGGCAGTGATCCCGCTGGACGAGGTGTGGATCGACGCCAACTTCAAGGAAACCCAGCTGCGCGACATGCGCATCGGCCAGCCGGTGGAAATCACTGCCGATCTGTACGGCGGCGAAGTGAAGTACAACGGCACCGTCGACAGCCTTGGCGCCGGTACCGGCAGCGCCTTCGCCCTGTTGCCGGCACAGAACGCCACTGGCAACTGGATCAAGATCGTCCAGCGCGTCCCGGTGCGCATCCACCTCGATCCCGAGCAGTTGAAGGACCACCCGCTGCGCATCGGCCTGTCCACCGTCGCCGAGGTCGACCTGCACGACCAGAGTGGCCCCGCCCTGGCCCAGCAACCGCCGCAGCAGGCCAGCTACACCACCCAGGTGTATGACCGCCAGCTGGTCGAGGCCGACGACTTGATCGCCCGGCTGATCCACGAGAACAGCGCCAGCGGCAAGACGGCCCAGCGATGAGCCAGCAGGCCCCCGCGCAGTTCACCCCGCCGAGCCTGCTGCTGACCACCATCGGCCTGTCGCTGGCGACCTTCATGCAGGTGCTCGACACCACCATCGCCAACGTGGCGTTGCCGACCATTTCCGGCAACCTGGGCGTGAGTTCGGAGCAGGGCACCTGGGTGATCACCTCGTTCGCGGTGAGCAATGCCATCGCGCTGCCGTTGACCGGTTGGCTGAGCCGGCGCTTCGGCGAGGTGAAACTGTTCATCTGGGCCACGCTGCTGTTCGTGCTGGCCTCGTTCCTGTGCGGTGTCGCCCAGTCGATGCCGGAGCTGGTGCTGTTCCGCGTGCTCCAGGGCGTGGTGGCCGGTCCGTTGTACCCGATGACCCAGACCCTGCTGATCGCCGTGTATCCACCGGCCAAGCGAGGGATGGCCCTGGCGCTGCTGGCGATGGTCACGGTGGTGGCGCCGATCGCAGGGCCGATCCTCGGTGGCTGGATCACCGACAGCTACAGCTGGCCGTGGATCTTCTTCATCAACGTGCCGATCGGCTTGTTCGCCGCCGCCGTGGTGCGTCAGCAGATGCGTACGCGGCCGGTGGTCACCAGCCGCCAGCCGATGGACTACATCGGCCTGCTGACCCTGATCGTCGGCGTCGGCGCCTTGCAGGTGGTGCTGGACAAGGGCAACGACCTGGACTGGTTCGAGTCGTCGTTCATCGTGGTTGGCACGTTGATCTCGGTGGTGTTCCTGGCGATCTTCGTCATCTGGGAGCTGACCGATCGTCATCCGGTGGTCAACCTGCGCCTGTTCGTGCACCGCAACTTCCGCATCGGCACCCTGGTGCTGGTGGGCGGGTACGCAGGGTTCTTCGGCATCAACCTGATCCTGCCGCAATGGCTGCAGACCCAGATGGGCTATACCGCGACCTGGGCCGGGCTGGCGGTGGCGCCGATCGGCCTGTTGCCGGTGCTGATGTCGCCCTTCGTCGGCAAGTACGCGCACCGCTTCGACCTGCGTCTGCTGGCCGGTATCGCCTTCCTGGCGATCGGCGCCAGTTGCTACATGCGCGCCGGCTTCACCAACGAGGTGGATTTCCTGCACATCGCCCTGGTGCAGCTGTTCATGGGTATCGGCGTGGCGTTGTTCTTCATGCCGACCCTGAGCATCCTGCTGTCGGACCTGCCGCCCAGCCAGATCGCCGACGGCTCGGGGCTGGCGACTTTCCTGCGCACCTTGGGGGGCAGTTTCGCCGCTTCGCTGACCACCTGGATCTGGATTCGGCGCGCCGACCAGCATCATGCCTACCTGAGCGAACACATCAGTGCTTTCGACCCGGCGACCCAGCAGACCCTCGAGCAGCTCGGCGGGGCCAGCCAGCAGAACTACGCCAAGCTGGAGCAGGTCCTCAACAGCCAGGCCTACATGATGTCGACGGTGGACTATTTCACCCTGCTGACCTGGGTGTTCGCCGGGCTGATCCTGCTGGTCTGGCTGGCCAAACCGCCGTTCACGGCCAAGGCCGGGCCGGCTTCGGCGGGGCATTGATCAGGCTGATGCTTTTCCCCTAACCTTGTAGGTCTTTTCCTGGCTACTTGGCAGACATATGGACAAGGTCATCCTCATCACCGGCGCCAGTCGTGGCATTGGCGCCGCCACCGCCTTGCTGGCGGCACAACAGGGTTATCGCATCTGCATCAACTACCACGCCGACGACCAGGCCGCCGAGGCGGTGCTGGCCCAGGTGCGCGCATTGGGTGCCGAGGCCATCGCCGTGCGCGCCGATGCCAGCGTCGAGGACGAGGTGGTGCAGCTGTTCCAGCGCGTCGACCAGGAGCTTGGGCCGCTTACCGCACTGGTCAACAACGCCGGCACCATCGGCCAGCAGAGCCGGGTCGAGGCGATGTCCGAATTCCGTCTGCTGAAGGTGATGAAGACCAATGTGGTCGGTCCGATGCTGTGCGCCAAGCACGCGCTGTTGCGCATGGCGCGCAGCCACGGCGGGCAGGGCGGGGCGATCGTCAACGTCTCGTCGATTGCCGCGCGGTTGGGCTCGCCCAACGAATATGTCGACTACGCCGCTTCCAAGGGCGCGCTGGATACGTTCACTGTTGGCCTGGCCAAGGAAGTGGCGGGTGAAGGGGTACGGGTCAACGGCGTGCGTCCTGGCTACATCCACACCGGCTTCCACGCCCTGAGCGGCGACCCTGACCGCGTCAGCAAGCTCGAACCGGGTCTGCCGATGGGGCGCGGTGGTCGGCCGGAGGAAGTGGCCGAGGCAATCCTGTGGCTGCTTTCGGACAAGGCGTCCTATTCGACCGGCAGTTTCATCGACTTGGGTGGTGGGCGCTAGGGCAGGGAAGGTGAACCGGTCCTGAGTGGTGCTGTGTCACGGGATTGGGGAGGCCACCAGCGGCGCCGGGACAGACTTGAATTGGCATGGGCTAGTCGACCGAGTTGGCGAGGGTCAACAACTGCTCGACCTGGGCAGACAACAGTGCCAGCTCGAAGGGTTTGTGAAGCAAGGCGGTATGTCGTGAAGAGCGCAAAGTGCTGCTGTCGATGGCACCGTCGTAACCGGTGATGAACAGGATCGGCAGGTATTCATCATAGGCCCGGTAGGCTTGCGCTACCCGATAGCCGTTCACGTTGCCCGGCAGACCGATGTCGACGATCAGCAGTGCAGGCTGCAGGCCCTCGCCAAGTGCGCGCAATGCGGCATGGCCGTTCTCGAATGTTTGCACCTCGTAGCCTTGCTCCTCGAGCACATCGCGGATCACCAGGCGCAGCGTCGGTTGGTCTTCCACGAGCAGCAGAGGCCGCCTGGTGCGATGGCGGGCCGGATTGGCAGGCTGGGCTGCGGCAATGGGCGGCAATGCAGCGCTTTGCTGGTCTCGGGGCAGGTAGAGATGGATCCGGGTGCCCAGCTCAGGCGTACTGTCGATGAGCAACTGCCCCGCCGACTGGCGTACGAAACCATAGGCCATGGACAGGCCCAGGCCGGTGCCTTGCCCCAGGGGCTTGGTGGTGAAGAACGGCTCGATGGCGCGTGCGCTGACCTCTGTGGTCATGCCGCAGCCGGTGTCGTCGACCTGGATGTGCAGGTATTGTCCGGGCGCAAGCTGAAGCTCGTCGGCTTGAGCGTCGTCGAGGGTGCAATTGTCGCAGCCGATGCGCAAGGTGCCGCCACGTCTCATGGCGTCTCGGGCATTGATGCACAGGTTGAGCAGGGTGCTTTCCAGTTGCGGCGGGTCCACCCGAACGAGCCATCTGCCCGCGAGGGTCGCATCGACGAAGGCGATGTGCGAATCGATCGAGCTCAGGATCAGCTCATGCATGCCGGCAACCAGGTGATGCACGTCCACAGGCTGGGGCAGCAATGTCTGCTGACGGGCGAAGGCCAACAGGCGCTGGATCAGCGCCGCCGCGCGCGATGCATTTTGCCGGACGATGCCGAGCATGTGCCGGCTGTCTTGCTGACGCCCCTGGATCAGCCGCTTCTCCGCCAGCTCCAGCGCCCCCAGAATGCCGCCCAGCAGGTTGTTGAAGTCGTGGGCGATGCCGCCGGTCAGTTGCCCGATGGCTTCCATCTTCTGTGACTGGCGCAGGGCCTCTTCGGTCTGGCGCAGGCGCTCCTGCTCCTTGACCCGCTCGGTGATGTCGTAGGCGAACAGGTAACCGCCCTGGAGCTTGCCATCGCCATCGCGCAGCGGGTTGTAGCGCATGTCGTAATGGCGTGGCGCGTGGTCCGGGCCCACGCTGACCGTTTCGATGAACGCCTCGCCTGCCAGCAGCCGTGGCCACACCGGTTGCAGCTTGTCCATGATATCCGGCTTGCGGGCAAGGATATGCGGGACGTAGTCGCCGATCTGGGGGGTGAAATTGTGCAGGCGCTCGAAGGTTTCGCGGGCCGTGCGGTTGATGGCGATCAGGCGCATGTTGCGGTCGGCGGCGAACACATTGGCCAGGCTGTGATCGACCAGCTCGCCGAGCAGCTTGTTGTTCAGCTCGGCTTCGCCCATGCGTTTTTGCGCGCGCTCGAGCAGCAGGTTGCGTGCCTGCTCGCTGGCCGGCACGCCGGTGAACAGCACGGCCACGCGGTTGTCGCCAGCGGGGCCGAGGCGGTGGGCCGACAAGGTGAGCTGGCGGTCGGTGACATTCAGCCGCTGTTCGAAATGGGCCGGTTGCCCTGTGCGCAGGACTTCGGCAAAGCGGCTCACCCACGCGTCGGCTTCGTTGGGGATGAGCTCCCGAACGGTCTGGCCCATCTGTTTGTCGTGCGCGGTGTGGCGCAGGCAGGCGTCGTTGCTCAGGAGGTAGCGATAATCACTCAAGGGGCCGTGGGGCCCATCGAACAGTTCCACCACACAGAAGCCTTCCACCATGTGCGTGCGCAACAGTTGGAAGCAGCTCAGTTCCAGCTCGCGCTTGGCCAGCCGGGCTTCGAGTTCGGCAATGCGGGCCTGCAACTGCTCGGGCGAAGGTGTGCTGGGCATCGGCTGGATCCAATCGGGCTGGTCGCGCAACTATAACCGCGCCATGCATTGGCCGCCACGCCGCTCTTTTAGAACGAGCGCACGATGCGCCCCAACGTTTCCATGGCCTGTTCCGCGCCATCGCCCCAAGGGCTGCCGTAGTTCAGGCGGATGCAGTTGCCAAAGCGCCGGGTCGGCGAAAAGATCGGCCCTGGCGCGATGCTGATGCCCTGGGCCAGGGCCATGTGGAACAACTTCAGGGCGTCCATCTGCTCGGGCAGCTCCAGCCACAGGAAGTAGCCTCCGGACGGCTGGCTGACCCGGGTCTGCGCCGGAAAGTGGCGGGCGATAGCGGCCAGCATGTTGGCCTGCTGGCCTTCCAGGGCGTAGCGCAGCTTGCGCAGGTGGCGATCATAGCCGCCGTGCTGCAGGTAGTCGGCGATTGCCGCCTGGGCTGGCATCGAGGCGCACAGCGAGGTCATCAACTTGAGCCGCTCGATCTTCTGCGCGAAGCGTCCAGCCGCCACCCAGCCAATCCGGTAGCCTGGGGCCAGGCTCTTGGCGAACGAGCCGCAGTGCATCACCAGGCCTTCGGTGTCGAACGCCTTGGCCGGCTTCGGCGCCTGCTGCGAGTAGTACAGCTCGGCGTAGACGTCATCCTCGATCAGTGGCACCTGGTGGCGACGCAGCAGTTCGACCAGTTCCTGCTTCTTGGCCTCTGGCATGCTGGCGCCCACCGGGTTCTGGAAGTTGGTCATGCACCACACGGCCTTGACCGGGTGTTTCTCCAGGGTCTGGGCCAGTACGCCGAGGTCCATGCCCTCGCGCGGGTGCACAGGGATCTCCACTGCCTTGAGCTTGAGGCGCTCGAGCACCTGCAGGCAGGCGTAAAAGGCGGGTGCCTCGATGGCCACCAGGTCGCCGGGCTGGGTAACGGCCTGCAGGCACAGGTTGAGTGCCTCCAGGGCGCCGTTGGTGATCAGCAGTTCCTCCATCGGCAGCATCAGCCCGGCGACCATGTAGCGCAGGGCGATCTGCCGGCGCAACTGCGGGTTGCCCGGCGACAGGTCGGTGACCACCATGCGCGGGTCCATGGCCCGGCTGGCGCTGGCCAGCGAGCGCGACAGGCGCTGCAGGGGGAACAGGGTCGGGCTGGGGAAGGCCGAGCCGAACGGCACGGTGTGCGGATCCTTGATCGAGTCGAGGATCGAGAACACCAGGCCGCTGACATCGACATCGGTGGACTCGCTGGCCGGCGCCTGGGTTTGCGGCTCGCTGAACGGGCGCGGCGCATGGGCGTTGACGAAGTAGCCCGAGCGCGGCCGGGCGCGGATCAGGCCGCGACGCTCCAGCAGGTAGTAGGCCTGGAACACGGTGGACGGGCTGACCCCGTGGGTCTGGCTGGCGTAGCGTACCGAAGGTACCCGCTGGCCGGGGCCGAGCACCCCGGAGCGGATCAGTTCGGCAATGTCGTCGGCAAATCGTTCGTAGCGTTTCATTTTGGTCTGGGCAGGCAAGGTGGTGGTCAGTGTAGGGGATCAGCGATTCATCGGCGCGACGAAACGGCTGTGCGCGGTGCTGCGGATGCCGGGCTGGTCGCTGTCCTGGATCTCGAACGTCAGCTCCTGGGAGCTGCTGCTCGGGCGGTCGGCGAGCATCGCCACCGACACCGGCAGCTCGCTCATCTCGCCGGCGGCGATGGTGAACTCGCTGCGCCCGTGCAGCTCGAAGCCGTCGGCGTCCACCAGGCGCAGGCGATAGTGCTGTGGCTCCTGGGTCTTGTTGATGATCTTGAGCAGGTAGATGTTCTCGATCTGGCCCAGGGCGTTCTCGCGGAACAGGCCACGGTCCTTGATCACGTCCATCGATACCATCGGGCGCATCTGCAGGGCGACCACCAGGGCGCCGATCATCACCGTCAGCGCGGCGGCGTAGCCCAGCAGGCGCGGACGCAACCAGTGGGTCCTGCCGCCTTGCAGGTTGTGTTCGGACTTGTAACCGATCAGGCCGCGGGCGTAGTTCATCTTGTCCATCACCCCGTCGCAGGCGTCGATGCAGGCGGCGCAGCCGATGCAGGCCATCTGCAGGCCGTCGCGAATATCGATGCCGGTGGGGCAGACCTGCACGCACAGGGTGCAGTCGATGCAGTCGCCCAGGCCCTGACTGCGCGGATCGCTGCCTTTCTTGCGCGGGCCGCGCGCTTCGCCGCGACTGGGGTCGTAGGCCACCGCCAGGGTGTCCTTGTCGAACATCACGCTCTGGAACCGCGCGTAGGGGCACATGTGCATGCACACCGCCTCGCGCAGCCAGCCGGCGTTGAGGTAGGTGGCGGCGGTAAAGAAGAGGATCCAGAACAAGGCCACGCCACCCAGTTCGAAGGTGAACAGCTCGGCGGCCAGCGGACGGATCGGGGTGAAGTAGCCGACGAAGGTCAGCCCGGTGAGCAGGCCGATGGCCAGCCACAGGCCATGCTTGAGGCCGCGCCGAGCGATTTTCTCCACGCTCCAGGGGGCGCCGGCCAGCTTGATGCGCTGGTTGCGATCGCCTTCGGCGACCTTCTCGCACCACATGAACAGCCAGGTCCAGGTGCTTTGCGGGCAGCTATAGCCGCACCAGACGCGCCCGGCGAACACGGTGATGGCGAACAGGCCGAAGGCGCAGATGATCAGCAGCGCCGACAGCAGGATGAAGTCCTGGGGCCAGAAGGTCGCGCCGAAGATGTGGAACTTGCTGTCGGCCAGATCCCAGAGTACCGCCTGGCGACCGTTCCACTGCAGCCAGGCGGTGCCGAAGAACAGCACGAACAGCAGGCCGGCGAAGAGGATCCGCAGGTTGCGGTAGAAACCGGTGAAGCTGCGGGTGTGGATGCCGTTATCCGCATGGCTTTTGCTCTTTTGCGTGGCGGCGGGGGCAATCTCGATGACTCGGAAGGGGATTCTATCGCTCATGGTTCATCGCTCATCAGGCCTCTATCAGGCCAGGGCACTATGGCCCTGGATCTGTTTTCAGCACAGGCCCAGTTACGTAGATAAAAACCATATCAGATGCTTGGGTTTATTGCTCAGGCCCTATATTTCGCTGCCTTGAGAAGTTGGTTGCAGATTCCTGCGGCTATCCACCGCACCTTTGTCACGGTGTGCGCAGTTCCGTTTGGCGGGGCGCAAGGCACGAGGTGCGCGTGCCGCGGTCATCTGTAGGAGATCGCCCAGCCCTTCGGGCTGCGCTGTCGCGCAGGGAGCGGGCTTGTCGGAACGCCGCACCGCCCGGATCACGGGTTATGCCGGTGCCATACACCGTATCGCGGGGCAAGCCCGCTCCCACGCTGTTCCAGTTGAATCAGCAAGTTACGTTTTGTTCCAAGAGAACCGTTGGAGGACACCAGGAGGCAACCGATGGAAGCATTCTGGCAATCGATGCTCGAGGCCTTGCACAGCGAGTTCGCCGATGTCACCGACGAGCGCGAGGTCGCCCGTATCTTGATTCGCCTGCTGATGGCGGCCCTGCTGGGGGCTGTGCTGGGCTTCGAGCGCGAGAGCAAGGGCAAGGCGGCTGGGGTGCGCACGCACATGCTGGTGTCGATGGGCGCCGCGTTGTTCGTGCTGGCGCCGAGCATGGCCGGTGCCGACGAACAGGCGCTGAGCCGGGTGATCCAGGGCATCGTCGCCGGCATCGGCTTTCTTGGCGCAGGCACGATTCTCAAGGGTAACGGCCAGGACACCAGCCACGTCAAGGGCCTGACCACCGCCGCAGGCCTGTGGATGACTGCCGCGATCGGCACCGCCGCAGGCATGGGGCGCGAGGCGACGGCACTGGTGAGCACCGTACTGGCGCTGCTGGTGCTGGCGAGCATGCCGCTGCTGGCGGACAAGGGCGAGGTACGGGAGAAGAAGGGATGCGAGGACGAGGAGGGGAGGAAGCACTGAGGGGAGCCGAAGCTCCCCTCATAAGCGTTGTTGCCTGCTCTTTTCTTATTATTGGAGACGGGTCTGTTGTTGTTTTTGTCGACCGGTGTCTCTGCCTTGCAGGGCCCCCAACCGGGGCCAAGAGCAAACGTATTTTTTTGAGCGCTGACCTGCGTTCATCCAACGTGATCCAACCGTGACCGTCGCTACCTTGCAGGTAGTTTTATTGTTCTGTGTCAGGCTGCGGGTTACCCCTGAAAAGCACGTCGACTCCAAAAAAATCTGCTTGCTACGCCTCTGCCGTGTTGTTCTTGTTGTGTCAGAGCCGTTCTCTATTGTTTTTATTGGGTGTCGCATTTTTTTGTTCTTGTTATGCCAGAGATAAAGCAGGTGGCGTGCCAACTTTTTAAATTACTTTAAAATCAACTACTTGATTGTTTTGGAGGGAAGGCTGGCACGTGAAATTCTGTCGAATTGTTTCCCTGTTACCCGATTTTTTGCTGGAAAGCGTGTAGGCGGTAACACTCCGCCCACACCTGTGTGACAACCGTATGACTCAGCGCGCACTGCGTGCCCGCGCCACCCGTGAACCCGTGACGCGCCCCAGCACCTCGCTGATGCGCAGACCGGCGCCGATCAGCCGGTCCAGGTCGATGCCGGTCTCGATCCCGAGGCCTTGCATCAGGTACACCACATCCTCGGTGGCGACATTGCCGGTGGCACCCTTGGCATAGGGGCAGCCACCGAGGCCTGCCACCGAGCTGTCGAACACCGCGATGCCCTCCAGCAGGCTGGCATAGACGTTGGCCAGGGCCTGGCCATAGGTGTCGTGGAAATGTCCGGCCAGCTGTTCGCGTGGTACCTGGGTCGAGACCACCTCGAACAGGCGGCGGGTATCACCGGCTGTGCCGGTGCCGATGGTGTCCCCCAGCGATACCTCGTAGCAGCCCATTTCGTGCAGGGCGCGGGCCACCGGGGCGACCTGCTCGGCGCTGATCCGTCCCTCATAGGGGCAGCCGAGCACACAGGACACATAACCGCGCACCCGTACGCCATGGTTGCGAGCGGCCTCCATGATCGGTTCGAAGCGCTTGAGGCTGTCGCTGATCGAACAGTTGATGTTGCGCTGGGAGAAGGCCTCCGAGGCCGCCGCGAACACCGCCACCTCTTTCACTCCGGCGGCCAGGGCATCCTCGAAACCACGCAGGTTGGGCGCCAGTGCCGCGTAGGTGACACCCTCGCTCTGGTGGATACCGGCAAACACCTCGCCGGAGCCGGCCATTTGCGGCACCCACTTGGGCGAGACGAAACTACCGACTTCTATGTAGTCGAGCCCCGCGTCGGTGAGGTCGTCCACCAGCCGTATCTTGTCGGCGACGCTGATGGGCTGAGCTTCGTTCTGCAGGCCGTCGCGCGGGCCGACTTCGACCAGGCGGACATTCTTGGGCAATGACATGGCGGGTTTCCTGTGGCGAATCAGCGGTGGGGGTGCGACGGGTTCAGGGTGGCGGCCAGCGCCTGTTCGCAGCGCTCCTGGGCGGTGTCCAGCTCCAGGTGCATCTGCTGGATGTCGAGCATCTGCTGTTCTAGCTGGGCGCGGCGTTCGGCGATCTTGTCCAGCATGCTGGTGAGCTGTTTCTGATTGCCGCCGGCAGGGTCGTAGAGTTCGATCAGCTCGCGGCACTCGGCCAGCGAAAAACCGATGCGCTTGCCTCGCAGGATCAGCTTGAGGGTGACCTTGTCGCGCGCCGAATAGATACGCTCAAGGCCTCGGCGTTCGGGGCTGAGCAGGCCCTGCTCCTCATAGAAGCGGATGGCCCGGGTGGTGATGTCCAGCTCGCGGGACAGGTCGGAGATGCTGTAGGTCTGGCTGCTCATGCTCGGGCTCGGGGGACGTGATGCTGCTAACCTAATGCCGGGTTGACGTATACGTCAAGCAAGGCGTGCGCACGACTGCGCATGGGGGCTTGTTCAACCGGCCTGCAGCGATTTGCGGTACTCGTTCGGTGTCTGTCCGGTGAGCCTCTTGAAGAACCGCGCAAAGTAGGTCGGATCACTGAACCCCAGGTTGTCGGACAATTGCCCGATGCTCATGCGCGTGTACGCCAGGTTGCGCCGCGCCTCCAGCAGCAGCCGTTGATGGATGATCTGCAGCGCCGTCTGCCCGGTGAGCGCGCGGCACAGTTGGTTGAGCTGCAGGCTGGTGGTGGCCAGGCGGCTGGCGAAAACGTCCACGCCCAGGTGCTCTCGATAGTGCGCTTCGACCAGGCGCAGGAAGCGTCCGAGTGATTGCTGGTCGCGCTCGTCCCGGCTGCGTGGCGGCAGGGCTTGCTGCTGGCGGCTGAGCCAGACCATCAGCGCGGTGAACAGCGCCTGCAGCATGGCACCGCGGGCCGGGGCATTGCCCTGGTATTCCTGCTGGAGGGTATTGATCAGCCCGTGCAGGCGCGATCGGTCCTTGCCCAGCGGATAGCAGCGTGGCGCCGCCAGCATGTGCAACGGCCCACCCAGGCGCAGTTCCTGCTCGGCCAGCAGGGCGGTGCCGAACGTCAGCACATGCCCCTGGATATCGGCGCTGAAACGAAAGCCATGCACGGTCAGCGGTGGCACCACCAGAATCGCCGCCTCGCGGATGATGCTGTGTCGGCCCTCGATCTCCACCCGTGCTTCGCCACGCTGCACGCAGAGCAGCTGGAACAGTTCGGCGTGCTGATGCGGTTTGATTTCCCAATGATGCAGGCGGCTACGCGCAGGTATCGATTCGCAGTGCAGCAGGTCGGTGTCCGGCCAGGCGTGGCTCTCGCCGTAAAGCTGGAAAAGCGGGATGCCGGGTAGGGTGCTGTGCATGGAGTATGACCTGTCCGCTAATCGAACATTTTTTCAAAAAGTGCAGCTTTTCTATCGGATATCGCACTTTTTGGCGCAATGGTGCGATTAAAAATGCAGGTGCAAACCCTAACAGCAGATACCTGCCAGTGCCAGTCGGGGCAGGCATCCTCATCGCGAGACAACAACAATGAAAACTCAGGTTGCAATCATCGGCGCCGGCCCTTCCGGGCTGCTGCTGGGCCAGCTGCTGCACCAGGCAGGCATCGACACGCTGATCGTCGAGCGCCAGAGTGCCGAATACGTACTCGGGCGGATTCGCGCCGGGGTGCTCGAACAGGGCACGGTGGATTTGCTGCGCGAAGCTGGCGTGGCCGAGCGCATGGACCGCGAAGGGCTGGTGCACGAGGGGGTCGAGTTGCTGGTCGACGGCCGCTTGCAGCGCCTGGACCTCAAGGCGCTGACCGGCGGCAAGACGGTGATGGTCTACGGCCAGACCGAAGTCACCCGCGACCTGATGCAGGCGCGCGAGCGCAGCGGGGCGCCGATCATCTATTCGGCGGACAATGTGCAGCCCCACGACATCGATGGCGAGCGGCCCTACCTGACCTTCGACAAGGATGGCCGCCAGCAGCGCGTCGACTGCGACTACATCGCCGGTTGCGACGGCTTCCACGGGGTGGCCCGCCAGAGCATCCCGGCCGGGGTGCTGAACGTCTACGAGCGAACCTATCCGTTCGGCTGGCTGGGCCTGCTGGCCGACACCCCGCCGGTCAATCACGAGCTGATCTATGCCCAGCACGAACGCGGCTTCGTTCTGTGCAGCCAGCGCTCGCCGACGCGCAGCCGCTACTACCTGCAAGTGCCCCTGGACGAGCGGGTGGAGGACTGGCCCGATGCGCGCTTCTGGAGCGAGCTCAAGGCCCGCTTGCCCGAGGAAGTGGCCGCGCGGCTGGTGACTGGCCCCGCGCTGGAGAAGAGCATTGCGCCGCTGCGCAGCCAGGTGGTCGAACCGATGCAGCACGGCCGGCTGTTCCTGGTCGGAGACGCCGCGCATATCGTCCCGCCCACCGGGGCCAAGGGGTTGAACCTGGCGGCCTCGGACGTCAACTACCTGTACCGGATACTGGTCAAGGTGTACCGCGAAGGGCGCACCGATCTGCTGGCCCGCTACTCGCCGCTGGCCCTGCGCCGGGTCTGGAAGGGCGAGCGCTTCAGCTGGTTCATGACCCGCTTGCTGCATGACTTCGGCGAGCACCAGGACGGTTGGGACCGCAAGATGCAGGAGGCCGACCGCGAGTACTACCTCGGGTCGCCCGTGGGGCTGGCCAGTATCGCCGAAAACTATGTCGGGCTGCCGTTCGAGGCTGTTTAGCGCTCCAGCGCAATGCAATAGTCCCTGTGGGAGCGGGCTTGCGCCATCCTGAGACACCTACGGATTCTGTGACAGCAGGCGTTCCATCTCCCGGTACCCGCGCTGGCGCGCATGCTCCAGTGCGGTCACACCGTCCTTGTCGGCAATCGACCGATCCGCCCCCGCAGCCAGCAGCCGGCGCACGATTTCCACATGCCGGGGGCCGCCGTCGCCGAGGATCACCGCCTCGAGCAGCGCGGTCCAGTGCAGACGATTGAGGTGGTCGACATCCACGCCGGCGTCGATGAGCAGCTGCACGGTCTGCACATGCCCACGCTCGGCGGCGGGGATCAGTGCGGTGCCACCGTAGCGATTGGTGCTCTCGAGGTCGGCGCCATGGGCCAGGGTCAGGCGCAGGATATCGTTCAGGCCCCGGGCCCCGGCATACAGGTAGGGACTGTCGTGGATGTTGTCGCGGGCGTTGACGTCGGCGCCGGCATCGATCAGCACCCTGGCCGCCTCCAGTTGATTGCCATGGGTCGCCACCAGCAATGCGCTTTGGCCCTGGTCGTTGCGCGTATCCACCTGGGCGCCCTGGCCGAGCAGTTGACGGATGGCGGCTGCGTCGCCGCGGCGGGCTGCATCGAGCAAATGAACGTTCATGGCGGGAGTCTCGGCGTTGGCGGCAAGGCAGGTGAACAGGGTCAGCAGCAAGGCGGCGAAGGACAGGCGCATGGGCATGGATTCCTGGAAGGGCGTGGTTCGATGCTAGGCAAGCTGTGCTTGTAGCAGAAGTGAATTATCTGGATGAAACCCAGTGCGTTTGCGAATGTTGCTGGGTGTTCCGGCCCGTGGTAGAAATCAGGGCTGTCATTCACAAGTTGAATACCAAGATGTCTACCAGCGTGAAATCGAATAGGGCTCTGTTCGACCTCGACCTGTTGCGGGCCATCGTCGTGGTGGCCGATTGCGGCAGCTTCACCACCGCCGCCGCGCGCCTGCACTCCACCCAGTCGACCATCAGCCAGAAGGTCCGGCGCCTCGAAGAGATGGTCGGCCATCGCCTGCTGGCAAGGGGCAATCGCGATGTGCTGCCTACCGATGCCGGGCAGACGTTGCTGGGCTATGCCCGGCACATGCTGGCGCTCAACGACCAGATGCTCGAGGCCCTGGCGGGCGCCATGGTCGGTGTCACCGTGCGCCTGGGCGTGCCGGAGGACTTCGTCGGAGGCCGTACCACCAATGCCTTGTCCGCATTCAGCCGGCGTCATCCACAGGTCAAGCTGGAGGTCACCAGTGGCTTGTGTCGCGACCTCAGCCAGGCCTACGACAATGGTGAGCTCGACCTGGTGCTGCTCAAGCAGCGACGCAACAGCCGTGAAGGGGTGGCCTGCTGGCCGGAGCGGCTACAGTGGATCGACAGTGCGCGGATGCCGGCCTTCGACCTCGACCCCGTGCCGCTGGTGACTTTTCCGCCCCGGGGGCTGTACCGCGACGACATGATCGGTGCGCTCGAAGGCATGGGCCGGCGCTGGCGCATCAGCTTCACCAGTTCGAGCCTGAGCGGCATCCAGGCGGCGGTTGCCGATGGCATGGGTATCAGCCTGCTGCCCCCCCGGGCGGCGACCGATGAACATCGGGTGCTAGGCGCCGGACAGGGGCTGCCGGAGGTGGACAGCTACGAGATCGTCATCGTGCATCGCCCCACGGCGGATGCGATGGTCAAGACCCTGGCCGAGGTGTTGACCGAACTGCTGGCGCAGCAGGCGATTTGAAGCGCGACCTTACTCTGCGCAGCAGTGCGGCTTGCCGCCGCTGCCTTCATATCGATCGTGGTGACGCACCCAGTCCATCGTGCCTGCCTCATTGCGCCCCAGTGGTGCGAGGTCGAGGAAGTTGTAGGTGTTGACCAGGATGTCCAGGCCCCGGGCATAAGTGGAGTAGGTGTGGTAGACCGTGCCGTCGGCATCGCGGTAGAAGGCGCTCAAGCCGGGCAGTTCGCTCTCGTTTCCGGCATAGGGTTCGTAGTTGTACTGGGCGCTGCCATCGGTAGCGACGCTGACAGCGAAGTCCTGGTTGAAGGGGCTGCCGTGCGACGAAAACCAGGGGAAGCGCCAGCCCATGCGCTGGCGAAACGCCTGGAATTCGGCGTAGGGGGCCCGCGAGACCGCGACCAGGGTCACGTCATGGTGGGCCAGGTGCAGGTTGGCGCCGTCGAAGTGATCGGCAAGGAACGAGCAGCCCGGGCAGCCCTCGTTCCAGCCCTCGGCGAACATGAAGTGATAGACCAGCAGCTGGCTGCGCCCAGCGAACAGCTCGGCCAGGGTCAGCTCGCCGTCGGGGCCGTGGAAGCGATAGTCCTGTTCGATGCGCACCCAGGGCAGGGCGCGGCGAGCGGCGGCCAGTTCGTCGCGCTGGTGGGTGAAGGCTTTTTCGTGCAGCCACAATTGCTGGCGGGCGGCGAGCCACTGGCTGCGAGAAACCACGGCGTGCTTGTGTGCGGCATTGCTCATGGCGGCGACTCCAGGGGGGATTCACCAACTGGTCGAATGACGCCCTGGCGCTTCGACAGCATGTTTCGCCTGACCGACGGACGGTCCCGCCGTCTCAGCGCGTACCCTGCTTCGCGGGTAAAGCGCATCGTCGATATGACCCACCAGGGACTTTGAACCGTTCGACACCGACGGATTCTTTTTTCTTCGCCGGCCAAGCTCCCGAGTGCTTCGTCCGCGATCCTCCGGAGCGATCGCTCCCGCACTGCCTGTCCTGGCGCTTGGCAGCCCTGCGGCAAACGCGAAAACCACCCCGTGACACCCGATCTTTTCCCCGCCGAACTCCCGATGTTTTTTCCTCTGGCTGTCACCACAAGCTGCGAATGTTGCCTCCGTGGACAGGTCGCCAACCCCTCTGGAACAGGGGTTCGGCCTGTAATCACGGCAATGCGCGACCCACTCAACGTATGAACACGACGATAGGAGATTGCTTCATGTTTAAGCGTACTGTGATCGCCGCCTCCCTGGTGGCTGCTACCCTGGCTTCGGCCCAATCCATGGCTGCTGTTGTCGGTGGCGGCGCCACCTTGCCTGAGCCGCTGTACAACGGCAACGCCACCTGGGAAGGCATCCTGCCCAGCGGCTTCAGCTATACCGGCGTGGGCAGCGGCGGTGGCAAGACCGCTTTCCTGACCAATGCGCCTGCGTCGATCAACCAGCCTGCCGGCACCAACGTCGACTTCGCCGGTTCCGACTCGGTGCTCAGCGCCAGCGAACTGTCGGCCTACCAGGCCAAAATCGCCGCGTGGGGCAACCTGATCCAGATCCCGGCCGTCGGCACCACCGTCACCATCCCTTACCATCGCAACGGCGTCGGCAACCTGCAGGTCAACGCTTCGCAGCTGTGCGGCGTGTTCTCCGGCAGCATCTCCACCTGGGGCCAACTGCTCGGCAGCGCCGACTCCACCCCGATCAAGGTGATCTACCGTAACGGCAGCAGCGGCACCACCGAGCTGCTGGCGCGCTTCCTGAACGACACCTGCCCGACCGTCTTCTCGGTCAGCAGCACCTTCACCAGCGCCAATGTCGGTACCGAGCCGAGCACCTGGCAGGGCGTGGCGGGCAGCGCCGACGTGATCACCGCCGTCAACGCCACCGATGGCGCCATCGGCTACGTCAGCCCTGACTTCGTCGACACCTCCAACAACGCCCAGGTTGCTCGCGTCAGCAAGCTGGCCACCGGCACTGCCGTGCTGCCGACCGTCGACAACGCCCAGGCCGCCCTGGCCAGCGCCGTCGCTCCGAGCACTGGCCGTGAAAAACCGGCCAACTGGGCCGTGACCTTCGGCCGTGGCGCCACCGACAAGCCGGTTCCGGTCACGGGCTACCCGATCGTTGGTTACACCAACCTGCTGGTTGGCCAGTGCTACAAGGACGCCGCCGACGCCGCCGCCATTCGTGGCTTCCTCAACGACCTGTACAGCGGCAACCACGACCTGGCCATCGGTATCCACTCCTTCGTACCGGTGCCAGCCGCCTTCGCCGCCGAAATCAAGAAAGCCTTCCTGACCAACGCAGGCAACGAAGGCCTGGATATCGCCAACACCAACGTGTGCAACGGTATCGGTCGCTCGTAACACGCAAGTCCCCGGTGGCCCGTATCCCTGGGATGCGGGCATGGACCCTGGTGGTGCCCGCGGGTATCACCGGGGTCTTTTCATTGGGCGCGGACAAGGTGCCTGTTCGCGAACCGCCGCCATACCCCAGCCCCATGAACTTTGCATGACAAAGCTTCGGTCCCGCAGCGACCGAGACGCCTTATGGCAAAGCGGCATCACGGCCGCCACTGACTGATTTCGAGAACCCGCACAAGGAACCCTGCAATGTCGCGCGGCATGCCCCAGCCAGCCCTTTCAGCCACCGCCGTGCAGCGTCGCGGCAAACCTGCCGGCAGCGAGCCGATGCTGCTCAAGCCCCTGGCCCAGGCTATCGCCTTGCTGATGCTGGCGAGCGGCGCCCAGGCCGCCCAGCCGTTCAGCTCGGCGTGGTTCAACGCCAAGGGGGCCTCCAGCGCGCCAGGCGCTGGCGTCGCTGCGGGCGGGGCAGGGCAGGTGCTGCCAGGGTCGCCACCGCCACTGGCCCAGCAGCAGCGGCTGAGTCAGCAGTTCCAGCGTTCGGTGGGCAACCTCAACAATACGGTGGCCGCCATCGCCGCCCAGCAGGCGGCCCAGGCCAACGGCCGCACCCTGGCCCAGGTGCAACCGCAGGTGGTGCCCAATGGCCTGGGCGAAGGCGGGCTGAAGGTCGACGAGAACCCGCTCACCCAAGGCTGGCTCAATGCCAAGGCGCCGCGGCAGAGCCAGTCTGGCGACAAGACCCAGGTGAGCATCGAGCAGACCGCCGACAAGGCCATTCTCAACTGGGAGACCTTCAACGTCGGTCGCGACACCACCGTGCGCTTCGAGCAGCAGGCGGACTGGGCCGTGCTCAACCGGGTCAATGACCCGAACGCCCGGCCGAGCCAGATCCATGGCCAGATCGAGGCGCCCGGCACGGTGATGCTGATCAACCGCAACGGTGTGGTGTTCAACGGTGCCAGCCAGGTCAACGTGCGCAACCTGGTGGCCGCCGCCGCGCAGATCAGCGACGAGCAGTTCACCCAGCGCGGCCTTTACGTCGACAACAACGGCAGCCAGGCCACCTTCACCAATGCCGCTGGCAAGGTGGTGGTCGAGCGTGGTGCGCGGATCAGCACCCGCGAGCCCGCCGGCTCCACCAGCGGCGGCGGCTATGTGCTGCTGCTGGGCAGCGAGGTGGGCAACGACGGGCAGATCATCGCCAGCAAGGGCCAGGCGACCCTGGCGGCGGCTGACGATTTCTATATCCGCCGTGGCCAGGGCACCGAGGCGAATCGCTATTCGACCACGCGCGGCAACGAAGTGGCGGGCAGTCTCAAGGCCGGCAGCAGCGCCGGCACGGTGGTCAACAGCGGCCTGCTCCAGGCCCCAGGCGGCGACATCACGCTGACGGGGCATCAGGTCGATCAGCGAGGTGTGGCACTGGCCAGCACCTCGGTGGACCGGCGTGGCAGCATCCACCTGCTCAACGCCGCCAGTGATGCCACCGGCAGCGTCAGCCTCGGGCCGGGCAGTGTCACCGCCGTACTGCTCGACGACAGCGCGGCGCTCGACAGCCAGCGCGAAGCCTCACGGGCGCTGGTCAATGGCATCAACGGCAATCTGGCCAGTGGGCGCTTCGACAACCTCAGCACCGTGATCGACCGTCCGGAGCAGTCGCGGGTGGAGGTGGTCAGTGGCGGCACCGTGCATTTCCAGGATGGCTCGCTGACCCTGGCTACCGGTGGTCAGGTGGCGGTCAGCGCCGGTCGGCGCAGCCTGGTCGACGACGGCGCGCGCCTCGACGTGTCCGGCGCGCTCGGGGTCAAGGTGGCGATGGAAAGCAACGTCATCAAGGTCAATGTCCAGGGCAACGAGCAGCGCGACGCCGCCGGCAACCGCGACAAGGGCGGGCTGATCAACAGCGATGTGTGGGTCGACGTGCGCGAACTGGTGCATGTGGCGGCCGGCGTCAATGGTCATGCCAGCGATCGTTGGTACACCGCCGGCGGCCTGCTGGAAGTGGGGGGCTACCTGGGTACGCGCAACCACAGCGTGGGCGAGTGGATGGCCCAGGGCGGCACCGTGACCTTCACTGGCCAGGACCTGGTCACCCGCGCCGGCGCCGAGATCAACCTGTCCGGTGGCACCCTGGCGGTGCAGGACGGCCAGGTCCGGCAAACCTGGCTGCGTGGCGAGGACGGGCGCCTTTACGAGCTGTCCCGCGCGCCGGGCGATCTGCTCTATAGCGGGATCTACCAGGGTTTCGAGGATAGCTCGACGCGCTGGAACCAGACCCGCCTGTTCTACAACCCGCTGATCGCGCCGCAACAGCGCTTCGAACAGGGCTACACCGTCGGTCGCGACGCCGGCAGCCTGGTGGTGGCCACCCAGGGCGCGTTGCTCGATGGCCGGCTGGTCGGCGAAACGTGGCAGGACGAGCGCCAGGCGCAGGCCCCGGTAGTTGGTCTGGATGGTTACAAGCAGGTTCACAGTGCCCGTGCCCGTGGCGCGCAACTGGTCATCGGCCAGCAGCTGCCGGGCTATCTCAGCGCCAGCAAGGACCTCGCGTTCAGCCTGAGCCCGGCGTTGCGCCAGGTGGCTGTGACCGCCGGCAGCCGTGGCACCAGTGCCGAGGCGCAGTTGCTCGCGCCGCTGGCGGACGAACGACTCGGGCGATTGGTACTGGACAGCGACCTGCTCAACGCTTTCGCGTTGGGGGGGCTGACCGTCGCCGCCAGTGAATCGATCCAGGTCGATGACGCGCTGCGCCTGGCCAATGGCGGCCAGCTGAACCTTTACGCACCACAGGTGCGGGTCGCGGCCGACCTGACGGCCAAGGGCGGGCAGATGGCGCTGGGCGATGTGCTGCGCCAGCGCGACGGCGCCGACCTGCGAGATATCGCGCTGACCACGCCGAGCGGCCTGCGCGCGCAGGTCCTGATCGGCGATGGCGTGCGCCTGGATGTCGGCGGCGCGCGCAGCGACCGCAACCTCGCCGAGGCCATGGCCTGGCGCAACGCTGGCAGTTTGTCGCTGCGCAGCTCGGGCGACGTGCTGCTGGGACAGAACAGCGTGCTGGAGGTCTCCGGTGGCGTGGTGCGCGGTGTGCGCAACCAGCTGAGCGGCGGCAACGGCGGTAACCTGACCTTGCATGCCGGCGTGTTCGACACTGGCGGCAACGGGCGCCTGCAATTGGATGGCGAGCTGCGTGGCTATGGCAGCGGCGCCGCTGGCACCCTCGATCTGCAGGGCGACCGCGTGCGTATCGGCGGCCAGGCCGATGGCCACGCCGTCCACCTCGGCGAGGACTTGTTCACCCGTGGCTTCGCTCAATACACCGTGCGCGGTATTCGTCAGTTGACCGTGGCCGAAGGCGTTCAGCTGCAAGCCACGCGGCCGGTGGAGCTGCTCGACGCCAGCCTGCCGGTCAACGACCAGGCCACTGTGTGGTTGCCGCCGCAGGTGCAAGAGAATGCGCTCAAGGGCGAGCTGGGCTTGCGTGGCGGGGCCAGCTTGAGCCTGGCCGCCGGGGATACCCGCCTTGCCCAGGTCGATCGCGAGGCGGCGTTGCTGGACGTGCGGCCTGGCGCCAGCATCCGTGTCGATGCGCTGCAGTCGATCGCCCTGAGCAGCACCGCGCAGTTGAACATGGACGGCTCGCTGCTGGCCGCCGGTGGCAAGGTAAGCCTGTTGCAGGCGCAACCCGAGACCGTCGCCAGCGGGATCGAGGAAAGCCTGCACAATCGCTCGATCCGTCTGGGCGGCGACGCCTTGATCGATGTCTCCGGCCAGGCGCTCACGGCGTTGGACAGCCAGGGGCGGCGCTACGGTCGGGTGAGCGCCGGCGGCAGCATCGTCATCGGCGGGCAGATCGATCACGCCAAGGGCGTCAGCGATGGTGCCTATCTGTTCGTCGACGTGGCCCGTGGCGCTCGTCTTCGCGCCGATGGGGCCAGCGCGGTGCTGGATATTCGCGGCCAGGGACCATTGCCGATGGCCAGTGCTGGCGGCAGCATCAGCCTGGCCTCCAGCTATGGCCTGCGCCTGGACGGCTCGCTCAGTGCCATGGCCGGCGGTGCCAGCGCGGCGGGCGGCAGCCTCGGCGTGGCGCTCGATACGGGACTGTACCGCAGGGATGGCTTGCAGGATGAGCTGAAGGTGCCACGCGAACTGGTGCTCGGCCAAGGGCGCGGCGCTGATGACGGATTGCGCTATGGCCATGCTCGCCTGGATGTGGGCGCGGTCGAGCGTGGCGGCTTCGCCAGCCTGGCGCTGCTCAGCGACGGGGTGCTGGCTTTCGACGGCGCGCTGGACCTGACGCTGGCCCAGGGCCTGCAGCTGTATGCCGGTTCCCTGGTACTGGCCGAGGGCAGCGCCGACGACAGCCGTATCCGACTGCGCGCCCCCTATGTCCGGCTGGCCGGCAGCAATCACCTGGGGGGCGACCAGACCTTGCGTCCGACCGTCAAGGGTGGGCTGTCGCAGCAGGCATCCAACGCCCTGCTGCAAGTCGAGGCCAACCTGCTCGAGGTGCGCGACGAACTCAGCCTGGGTGCGCATGGCAACCTTTCCCTCAGTGCTGGACAACAGCTGCAGTTCGATCGCCGTGGCTTTGCCCTGGCCCGCCTGCGCAGCGAAGGCGACATACGCTTCCTTGGCAGGGAAATTGGCTCGCTGCCGACCGAGTTGAGCAGCAACGCCGACCTGGAGCTGCTGGCCGCCCAGCTATACCCGGTGAGCGGCGCCTACGCCCGGGTGCGGACCACCCAGGATGCCACGCTGCGTGTCGGCCGGGTCGGCACCGCCACCCCGGATGTGCCCTTGTCGGTGTTCGGCCGGCTTCACCTCAGCGCCGGCCAGGTGGAGCAGGGCGGGGTGGTCCGGGCGCCGCTCGGCCAGGTGCTGCTGGGCGATGCCGGTGCGACCGGGCAGGACGTGCGTCTGCTGTCCGGCAGCATCACCTCGGTCAGTGCCGCGGGCCTGCGCATGCCTTATGGCGGTACGGTCGATGGCCTTAGCTACCTGTATGACGGCAAGCCGATAGGCCTGCTCGGCGGCAGCGGCGACATCGACCAGGGGGTGGTACTGGCTGGCAAGCGTATCGATGTGCAGGCCGGGGCGCTGATCGACCTGGCCGGCGGCGGCGAACTGACCGGCGCCGGTTTCGTTTCCGGGCGCGGTGGCTCCACCGACGCCCGCTACCATCCGCTGCTGCAGCTCGATGCCGACGGTCGCCTGGTGCTGCCGTCAGTGGCGAGCAACCCGGTCTATGCCATCGTGCCTGGGCTGGCCGTCGACTATGCGCCGCTGGCCGGCGAGGCAGGCGTGGCCGACCCTGCCATTGGTCAGCGCATCACCCTCGACCAAGGTGTTCCGGGTCTGGCGGCGGGCACCTACACCTTGCTGCCGGCCAATTATGCGTTATTGCCGGGCGCCTACCGCGTCGAGCTCAACGGCTTGGCCATGGCGGGCCCGCGCGGCGTCAGCCAGGCGATGCGCAACGGTTCCTGGACCACCTCGGGCAGCCTCTCGGTGGTCAACACCGGCATCCAGCAGCCATTGCCGGGGCAGGTCATCCTCACCGCCGCCGACACCCTGCGGCGCTACAGCCAGTACAACGAGATGTCCTACGCCAGATTCGTCAAGGCCGACGCCCTGGCCAAGGGCGTTCCGCGGGCGGCGCTCGAGGCCGATGGCAAGTGGCTGACCCTGCGCCTGAAGCCCAATGCCGACCCCGAGACCGCGTTCCGTTTTGCCGGTCAGGCCCGTTTCGACGCCGCCCGCGACGGACGCGGCGGCAGCGTGAGCGTGCTGGGCCTGGATGCCATCGAGATCCTCGCCGATGGCCAGGCCAGCGACTGGAACCAGCCCAATCGGGTTGCGCTGCGTGCCAGCGACCTCAGCGCGCTCAAGGCGTCGCGTCTGAGCATCGGCGCACGCCCGGAGGTGTTGTATGGCCAGGGCGGCAACATGCTGCGCTTCAAGGAATCGACCGCGAACATCCTGGTGCGCAGTGGCGCCGAGCTGCGCGCCGGCGAGGTGTTCCTCGCCACCGATACGGCGCGTGGCGCGATCGTCGTCGAGCAAGGGGCCGCGATCATTACCCTGGGCCAAGGCGCGGTGCCGTTCGATGCCAATGATGGCTACCTGATCGACCCCAATGCCCATAGCCTGCTGGCGCTGTCCAATGGCCGCCTGGACGTGCTGCCATCGGTGGCCGGCGACTTCTTCGCCCCAGGCAGCATCCTCATCGGCGGCTGTTCGTCGGGCAACTGCGCAGGGGAGACCCGGCTGTATTCGGAGGGTTCGCTGTTCGCCGCGACCGACCGCACCTTCAGCCTCGATGATCAGGTCAGTTTCGGCACCCGCCACCTCGGCCTGGCGGTGGGGCGGATCAACGTCGGTTCCGCCGCCGCGCTGGCCGACGCGGCCAGCGCCGGGGTGCTGGGCCAGGGCTTGACGCTCAACCAGCAGGTTCTCGACCGCCTGTTCCAGGGCCGCGCTGCCGACGGCATCCCCGGCCTGGAGACCCTGTCGCTGAGCGCGGCGGATTCGCTGAACTTCTTTGGCGACAGCCGGCTCGACACTTATGACCCACTGACCGGGCGCAACCGAGTGCAGCAACTGATCCTCGGCACGCCGGCCATCTATGGCCATGGCACGGCCAGCACGCGCGCGACCATCCGTACCGGCAGCCTGGTGTGGAACGGTGCCCGCACATTGCCCGGCGCCCCCGTCGCCGGTGGCGCGGGCAGCGGTGACGGCGTGCTCGAACTGCGCGTGGAAGACCTGACCTTTGGCTACGGCCCGGCCAGCCAGCCTGATGGCACCGCCAGCATGAGCCGCCAGACCTTGGGTTTCAGCCAGGTCGACATCCATGCCAGCCGCCAGGTCAGCGCCAACCATGCCGGCGCGTTGCAGGTCTATCACCAGCGTGGCGCCTGGCAGCCCGAGGGCGGCTTCCAATACAGCGGAGGCAACCTGCTGGTGGACACCCCGCTGTGGACGGGTGCCGCCGGTTCGATCAATCGCATCACCGCCGGCGGCCAGTTGCGCGTGACCGGCGGCGGCGGTGCGCTGGCCAGCGGCCGCGATGGCGTGGGGGCCGAGCTGGCACTCAGTGGCCGGCAGGTGACCCTCGACGGCACCTTCAGCCTGCCCAGCGGCAAGCTGAGCGTCACGGCGCAGCAGGAGCTGATCCTGGGCGAGCGCGCACGCATCGACCTGGCCGGGCGCCGCCTGAGCTTCAACGACGTGACGCAGTACAGCTGGGGTGGTGACCTGCTGCTGACCAGCGCCACGGGAGACATCCGCCAGGCGGGCGGCAGCCTGATCGACTTCAGCGCCGCCAACAACCGCGCCGGTCGCCTGAGCGCCACTGCCCTAGGCGGCCAGGTCAGTCTGTTGGGACAAATCCTCGGCGCCGCCAGTGGCGACTATGACGCGGGCGGTACGCGGGTGCCGTATGCCCAGGGTTCGCTGGAGATCCGCGCGCGCCAGGTGGACGACTTCGCCGGGCTCAACCAGCGCCTGAATCGCGATCAGGTACTGGGGGCTCGCAGCTTCCAGATCACCCAGGGTGACTTGGTCATCGGCAGCGAGCTCAAGGCGCGCGCGATCAACGTCTCGCTGGACAACGGCCAGTTGACCGTGACAGGCACCGTCGATGCCAGCGGTGCCCAGGTCGGCAGCATCCGTCTGGCGGCCAACCATGGCCTGACCCTGGCCACAGGTGCCGTGCTGGATGCCCATGGCAGCCTGCTGCGGGTCGACAGCCAGGGCGCGATCATCGATGCGCCGAACCGAGCAGTGATTGAACTCGACAGCGGTGACGGGCTGCTGACGCTGAGCTCCGGCGCCCGTCTGGACCTGCGCCACGGCACCGCGGCCAGCGCCGGCCAGCACGACGGGCGCGCCCGTGGCACGCTGCTGCTCACGGCGCCAAGGGTAGGCGGCGACATTGCCGGCGATATCGCCATCGATGCCCGTGGCCGCCTGGACATCCTGGGCGCCCAGTCCATCGCGGTGGTCGGCAACCAGCGCTACGTCGACGCGCCTGACGGAGGCACCGCAGCCAGTGGCCGTCCGTACCAATACATCGACCAGGCCTACCTCGACGCCAAGCATGCGCGCAATGCGCTGTTCGTCGATGCCGTGCTGGCCAACCGCGACCTGCTCGACAATCGCCTGGCCGCGCTGACCGATGCCGCTTACGCCCAGGCCCTGCATGTGCGCCCAGGCCTGGAAATCGCCACCCGCGACGACCAGACCGATCTGGTGGTGCGCGGCGACCTCGACCTGTCCGGCCACCGCTACGCCAGCCTCAACCCGTCCACGGCGCAGACCATGTCCCGCGGCTCCGGCGAGGTTGGCCACCTGACCTTGCGCGCCGGCGGCAACCTCGAAGTCCATGGCAGCATCAGCGACGGCTTCCTGCCGCCGGAACTGGCCACTGGCAGCGATCGCCTGGACGGCCGTGGCTGGATCCTGGTCCCGGGCACGCAGCCGTTCAAGAGCGATCTGGTGATCCCGCGCAGTGGCGTCGAGCTGGCGGCCGGCACGCGCTACCCGGCTGGCAGCACGCTGAATTTCGACCTGCCGTTCGCCGACACCTCGCTGCCGGCCAATACGCGTCTACCGAGCACGCTGATCTTGGCCACGGCCCTGACCCTGCCGGCCGGCACCGTGCTCGACGCCGCCGTGCGCGATGCCGCCGGCA
Source organism: Pseudomonas sp. microsymbiont 2 (assembly GCF_054788395.1). Taxonomy (NCBI): domain Bacteria; kingdom Pseudomonadati; phylum Pseudomonadota; class Gammaproteobacteria; order Pseudomonadales; family Pseudomonadaceae; genus Pseudomonas; species Pseudomonas sp. microsymbiont 2. The sequence goes on along the minus strand of NZ_CM139112.1, from coordinate 3,500,530 downwards.
ATGTGCTGTATGCCGCCGGCAGCCTGCTCGAGCAGGCGGTGACCCTGGCCGCCGATACCCAGCTGGATGCCGGCAGTCGCCTGCCGGTCGGCGTGGCCGTGCGCGGCGGGGTATGGCGTAAAGGGGTCGCCCTGCCCACGGGAGGCCTGACCCAGCGTGGCGCGCTGGCCCTGGCAGTGGGCGCGCTGCTGCCGGCGGGCACCGATGTCAAGCTACCCACGGGGGTGTTCTGGGTGGATCTGCGCCAGGAAGTCGCGGGCCAGCAGGGGCGCAACTGGGCGCTTGGGCAGATGTTGCCGGAGGGCTCGCAATCCTGGTCGATGCGCCTGGTGGCCGGTGCCGACCTGGACGCCGCGGACAGCCGCATCACCCGAGCGGAGCCCGAGGCCGGTACGTTGCGCCTGGCCGACCAGCACTACATCGCCACACGCGTGGTGGAAACCACCCCGCCGACCATCAGCTATGTCTGGACCAAGCTGGCCGTGGGGCGAGTGCCCGGCCAGCCGGTGCCGGCCAACCTCCTGCCGTTGTGCACCGCACGGCCGACCTGGTGCCAGAAGATCGAGACCCCAGGGGGCGTGACCAAGGCCCAGATCACCGCGCAGACCCAGCTGTTCAGCGTGCTGCGCACGGGTACCGGCGATCTCGAACTGCTCAGTGCCGGCGACTGGCGCATGGATTCGTTGTACGGCGTCTACACCGCTGGCACCCAGGCCCCGGCCCTGTTGACGCAGGGCGTGGACCCGCACCAGCTGCCCCGTGGCCTCCAGGCCGACGGTAGCGTGCTTGGCGCCTTGGGCGCGGGCTATGAGTCGACCGCCGCGCAGTACCGTGCCTGGTATCCGCACCAGGGCGGCAATCTGTTGATTGCCGCAGGTGGCGAGCTGACCGGCAACCTCGTCGGCCCCAAGAGCACCGATCTGGTGACGCGTCGCCAGACGCCGTCCGCCGCTGTCGGCAACTGGCTGTGGCGCCAAGGGCAGACCGACGCTGGCACGCCCGCCGCCTGGTGGCTCAACTTCGGCAGCTTTGCCCAGGACCCGGCCAGCAACCCGACCTTGCCCTACCTGGTCGGCTTCACCGGCTTCGGCACGTTGGGTGGCGGCAACCTGGACGTTCGCGTGGCTGGCGCGGCCGGCCTGGTGCAGTCCAGTGGCGTCGACATCGTCGAAGTCGAGCGCAGCAGGGGCCTGAATCTGGTGGTGGCCAGCACCGGTCGAGTGACCGCCGACGGCCGCCTGGTGCAAACCGGTGGCGGTGACCTCGACCTGCGCGTAGGGGGCGGATTGAATCCGGGGCTGGCCGCGCTGACTGCCGCGGACACCTTGATGGACCTGCAGGGCACGCTGGTCAACCTGCGTGGCGCGTTGCAGGTGGAGGCGGCCAGCATCGGGCTGTTGCAGTCCATCTATGGCAGCTACGGGGTCGAGCAGGACAACAGCGAGTCCCGGGCCTACGATCCCTACACCGCCACCCGGGCCAAGGCCTGGGGTGGCGTGACGCTGATGCCCGGCGACAGCGGCGTGCGCCTGCGCAGCCGTGGCGACCTGGTGGTGCAGGGGGTTGGCGATCCGGGACGGGTGCCGACGTTCAACAGCACACCGTTCACCGCTGACGATGGCACGTGGATGCCGGGGCGCGGTAGCAGCTGGTTCTCGCTGTGGACACCACGGACCTCGGTCGAGCTGGTCAGCCTGGGCGGAGACCTGGCGCCGGTCGTGCAGAGTCGTTCCATTGCCGTGACCCGCAACCTGACGATCCATGGCGGTCGCGTGTTCTACCCGACGTCGCTCAGTGCCAGCGCGATCAGTGGCAGCCTGTACTATGGCGACTCGGTACGCAGCTCGGCGGGCCTGGCATCGCCGGAAAGCCTGATGACCGCGCCTTCGGCCAACACCCGTCTGCAGTTGCTCGCGGGGGATTCGATCTATGCCGGGGGCTACGCGGTCAGCCAGGCGGGCACCGACGCCTCGGCATTGGCAACGCCGTTGCGCCCCGCTTTCCTGGGCACCAGTACCGGCAACCTCGTTCTGTCGACCAACCTGCACGGCGAGCTACCGCGCAATGTCTGGGAAAACCCGCTCTTCAGCTTCGGTCTCAACACCTATGTCCAAGGCAGCGTGCGGCCGTCGGAGCCAGTGCGTTTCTACGCCCTGGACGGCGATATCGTCGGCCTCAACACGGGCGAGATCATCGAGTACCCCTTGCTGGGACTCAAGCTCTACCAGGGCGCCGGGCCGCTACGGATCATGGCCGGTCGCGACATCGTCAACGCCGGTACGGTGCTGGGTAGCCAGCGCGAGGCCGCCAACAATCTGGTGGCCGGTGGCGGGGGTGGCAACCTGTCGCGTGGCAACCTGGTCATCCATGGCGACAGCCATGATGTCTCGCTGGTCAGCGCGGGCCGTGACATCCGCCTGAGCAGCTTCAATGTCGCCGGCCCCGGCCAGCTCGAGGTGGTCGCCGGACGCAACCTGTTCCAGTCGGGCCCGGGGGTCGACTCGGCCTACCAGGAGGCGGCTATCACCAGCATCGGCCGGGTCGGTGGCAGCGGTGGCGGCAATGACGGCGCGTCCATCGCCATCATCGTCGGCGCTGGCAAGCAGGGGCCGGACTACGCTGGCCTGCTGACACGCTATCTGGACCCGGAGTCCCTGGCCGATCCTGCCCAGCCACTGAGTGCTCAATCGGGCAAGGTCGCCAGGGTGTACGATCAGGAGCTGCTCGCCTGGCTGCGCGAGCGCTTTGCCTTCGATGGCGATGGCGAGGCGGCACGGGCCTACTTCGCCACGCTGCCCGCCGAGCAACAGCGGATCTTCGCCAGGCAGCTCTATTTCGCCGAGTTGCGCGCAGGCGGTCGCGAGTACAACGATGCCGATGGCCCGCGCACCGGTAGCTATCTGCGCGGTCGTCAGGCGATCGCCGCGCTGTTCCCGGACAGGGACGTGGCCGGCAATCCGATCAGCTACAGCGGCAGCGCGACATTCTATGGCGGGGCCGGCATTCACACCGATTTCGGCGGCGGTATCCAGGTACTGACGCCGGGTGGCCAGCAGGTATTCGGCATCGAGGGCGAGGCGCCGCCGTCCTCCGCCGGGGTGATCACCCAGGGCAGTGGCGACATCCAGCTGTATTCCCAGGGCAGCATCCTGCTCGGCCAGAGCCGGATCATGACCACGTTCGGTGGCTCGATCCTCGGGTGGTCGGCCCAAGGCGATATCAACGCCGGGCGTGGCTCCAAGACCACGGTGGTCTACACCCCGCCCAAGCGTACCTACGACCTGTGGGGCAACGTCGGCCTGGCGCCGAGCGTGCCGAGCACCGGTGCCGGCATCGCCACGCTCAATCCGATCGCCGAGGTGCCACCGGGCGATATCGACCTGATCGCGCCGCTCGGTACCATCGATGCCGGCGAGGCGGGGATCCGCGTCTCGGGGAACGTCAATATCGCCGCGTTGCAGGTGGTCAATGCCGCCAACATCCAGGTCCAGGGCGACGCCAAGGGCATGCCGGTGGTGGCGTCGGTGAACACCGGGGCGATCGCTTCGGCCAGCGCGGCGGCCTCTTCGGCGACCCAGGCGGCGGAGGAGGCCGGGCGTGCGCAGCAGGCCGCGGCACGCCAGCGCCAACCGTCGGTGATTACCGTGCAGGTATTGGGGTTTGGTGGCGAGCGACTGGTGCCCGGACGCGATGGCGCGAGCCTGAACCCTCGGTACAACCACCAGAGCCCTGTGCAGGTGCTGGGCGCGGGCGCGCTGGACGAGCGTGCCAAGGCGCAGTTGACCGAGGAGGAGCGAGGCAATCTGTTGTTGTAGCCATCGCGGGGCGCAGCGGGTCACGCCAGCAGCAGGTAGCCTGCGCTGGCGACCAGCATCGCGGCCAGGCCACGGTTGAGCAGGCGCATCCATTTCGGTTCCGTGAGGTACTGGCGTATGACACTGCCCGCCCAGGCCCAGCAGGCCACCGAGGCGAAGCAGATCGGCATGTAGATCCAGGTGAACAGCCACAGCAGTTGCTGTTCACCCCCGGTGTACGCGCCGACGCCGGCCACGGCGGCCAGCCAGGCCTTGGGGCTCAACCACTGCATGGCGGCGCCATGCCAGGCGCTCGGCGCCTTGTGCCTCCCCGTGGTGTCGAGCCGACCATCGTCGCTGGCCAGCTTCCAGGCCATGTACAGCAAGAACAGTACGCCGCCGCCGTGCAACAGCTGCCCCGCGAGGGGCCAGCGCAGCAACAGTTCGTGTACCCCCAGCCCGACCAGCACCAGCAGCAGGCAGAAGCCCAGGGTGGCACCGGCCGCGTGTCCGAGGCTGGCACCGAGGCCATGGCGGGCGCCACTGCCAAGGGCGACGATATTGACCGGACCGGGAGAGATGGAGGCCGCCAGGGCGAAGGCGGCCATGGACAGGGAAAGGCTCATGCGGATGATTCCTTGTGACAGTCAGGGTCGGCACATCCTGAGTGGCGAGCCTGGGCGCGGTATTGAACAAAAATGCCCCGGACATGGTTGTTACAGCTTTTGTAATATTTTCGCGCTGTCGAAAAAACCTGCTTCGATTGTAGGATCACCTTCCCAAATTGCTATCAAGGTCTATATGAGCACCTTCGCGGAGCCCCCCAGTCCCTGGCCGACCCGGCCTTCCCCCCGCCGTCCCCGTGACGCTTCCCCTGTGAGTACCCGCTAATGGAATGGCTAGCCGACCCCACGGCCTGGCTGGGCCTGCTGACGCTTATCGTCCTCGAGCTGGTGCTGGGTATCGACAACCTGGTGTTCATCGCCATCCTTGCCGACAAACTGCCGCCCCATCAGCGCGATCGCGCGCGCTTGATCGGCCTGTCGCTGGCATTGATCATGCGCCTGGGCCTGCTGGCCAGCATCTCGTGGATGGTCACCCTGACCGCGCCGCTGTTCGAGATCTTCGGCAAGAGTTTCTCCGGTCGTGACCTGATCATGCTGTTCGGTGGTGTTTTCCTGCTGTTCAAGGCCACCATGGAGCTGCACGAACGTCTGGAAGGGCATATCGTGCAGAGCGCCGGTGCGGTGCGTCATGCCGCGTTCTGGCCTATCGTGGCGCAGATCGTGGTACTGGACGCGGTGTTCTCCCTGGACGCGGTGATTACTGCCGTGGGCATGGTCGAGCAACTGTCGGTGATGATGATCGCGGTGATCTTCTCGATCGGCATCATGATCGTCGCCAGCAAGCCGCTGACCCGCTTCGTCAACGCCCACCCGACGGTGATCATGCTGTGCCTGGGCTTCCTGATGATGATCGGTTTCAGCCTGACCGCCGAGGGCCTGGGCTTCCACATTCCGAAAGGCTACCTTTACGCGGCCATCGGCTTCTCGCTGTTGATCGAGCTGTTCAACCAGCTGGCGCGTGCCCGCCGCAAGCGCAGCGTGCAGCAGCACCGGCCACTGCGCGAGCGCACCGCGCATGCCGTATTGCGGCTGATGGGCGGGCGCCGGGTGGAAGCCGACGAGGTGGGCGAGGAAATCGCCGACCTGGTGGAAGGTGGCGAGGCGCAGGTGGTGTTCGACCGTCGCGAGCGGGTGATGATCAGTGGTGTGCTCAACCTGGCGGAGCGACCGATCCGCACGGTGATGACCGTGCGTGCCAAGGTCGACGCCATCGACTTGTCGCAACCGGCCGAGGCGATCAGCCAGGCCCTGGTCAACTCGTCGTACTCGCGCCTGCCGCTGATCCGTGACGGGCGTATCGAGGAGCCGCTGGGCTACGTGCACAAGAAGGAGCTGCTCAAGGAACTGCTGGCCGGCAACCAACCGGCACTGGAGCACCTGGCCCGGGCGCCATTGAACCTGCTGGAGAGCTTCAGCATTCTCAACGCCCTGGAGCAGATGCGCAGCCAGTCCACGCATATCGCCTTCGTGGTCAACGAGTTCGGTGACTTCACCGGCGTGCTGACCATGACCGATATCCTCGAGTCGATTGCCGGCGAATTGCCCGATGCCAGTGAGGTCGAAGGGCCTGGCGTGATCGAGGAGGAGGGCAGCTTCGTGGTCAGCGGTGCCTTGAACCTGGCCCAGGTGCAGGCGCGTACCGGTTTCGCCGCGCGTGCCACCGAGGACTACCAGACCCTCGCGGGCCTGGTGATGAGCTTGCTGGATCGCCTGCCGATGGTCGGTGACCGCCTGGCCTGGAACGGCTGGACCTTGACCGTGGTGGCGGTGGAGGAGCGTCGGGTGCGGCAGGTGCGCCTTACACAGAGCGTCGCCGCTGACGTAGCAGGTGCTTGAAGCCTTCAAGCACCAGCACCAGCACCGCGGCCCAGATCGGCAGGTAGGTCAGCCACTGATCCGGGCCGATGGTTTCGCCCAGCAGCAGGGCCACCGCCACCAGCAGCACGGGTTCGACGTAGCTGAGCAGGCCGAACAGGCTGAACGGCAACAGTCGGCTGGCCAGCACGTAGGCGATCAGGGCGCTGGCACTGATCGCCCCGAGCAGCGGGATCAACCCGTACAAGCCCGGGTGCTCGGCCAGATCCGCCGTCGACAGTGGGCCCTGGATCACGAAATACAGGGCCCACGGCAGCAACAGGCACATGTCGCACCACAGGCCGCCCAGGTGGTCGGTGCGGCAACGTCGACGCAGCACGAAATAGATCGGGTAACCGATCATCACCAGCAGCGTCTCCCAGGCGAAGCTGCCGTGCTGGTACAGCTCGTGGCCCACGCCCAGGGCCGCGCAACCCACCGCCACCTTCTGCAGGCGCGACAGGCGTTCGCCGTAGACCAGCCGTCCGGTCAGGACCATGGCCAGCGGCAGCAGGAAATAGCCCATCGACACCTCCAGGCTGCGCCCGTGCAGCGGCGCCCAGAGAAACAGCCACAGCTGCACGCCCATCAGCCAGGAAGTGCCTAGCATGCCCAGCAGCAGCAGGGGTGTGCGGCGCACCCGTGCGAGCAGTTCACCGACCCGTTTCCAGTCACCCGACAGCCACATGAACAGCGTCAGGCAGGGCAGGGTCAGCAGGGTTCGCCAGCCGAAGATTTCCTCGCCGTCCAAGGGGGTGAGCAGGGAGGAATAGAAATACATCACGGCGAACAGACAGGACGCCATGACCGACGAGAGAATGCCTTTTGACACGAGTGCCTCGGAAACGGGAAAGGTGAGCGGGTGGATCAGCCGCGCATGATCTCAGGGGCGCTGTCTTGCGGCAACCGCAGACTGCCGGGGCGCGCGGCCAAGGCCAGGAGCAGATCGCTGGCCGGCATCGGTCGGGCGAACAGGTAGCCTTGCTGGAAGTCCACGCCATGGCGCTCTAGGTAGTCGCGCTGGACCTCGGTTTCCACGCCTTCGGCGACGATGCCCAGGTCCAGCTTGGCCGAGAGTTCGATGATGGTGTCGAGGATGTGCTGGGACAAGGCGTCGCCGCCAATCATGGCGACGAAGCTCTGGTCGATCTTCAGGTAGTCGACGTTGAACTGGCGCAGGTAGTTGAGGCTGGACTGGCCCGTGCCGAAGTCATCGAGGGCGATCATCACGCCCATCTCGTGCAGTTTCTCGAACAGCTCCAGGGTGACCGGCGTGGGTTCGATCAGCTTGCGCTCGGTCAGCTCCAGGGTGAGCACCACGCGTCCGGGCGGGAAATGCTGGAGGAAAGTCTGGCAATCGTCGAGCAGGCCGAGGTCGCGGCAATGGTCGGCGGTGATGTTGATGCCGATGTGGAAGCCATCCTCGAGCAGCGTGGCGTGCGGCGACAGCGCCTGCGCGGTGTTCAGCATCAGGGCGCGGGTCATGGCGACGATCTGCCCGCTGTGCTCGGCGTAGGGAATGAACAGGTCGGGGCGAACCAGGCCCTCGCGGGGGTGTTGCCAGCGCATCAGCACCTCGACGCCAGCCCAGCGGTAGTCGCCTTTACGCACCACTGGCTGGAAATAGGGCAGGAACTCGCCGGCCTCCAGGGCGCGATTGAGCTCTGCGCGCGATGAGGTGGCGCGGCGGATCTGCCAATGGCAGGCGATGGCGGCGATCGCGCCGAGGATCAGCAGCAGCCCCAGCAGCGCCGGGTAGCGGGAGCGCATCAGCTGTGCCGGCTTCGACGGGCCGTAGCCACCATGCACGCTGAACGGGTAGCGCGTGGAGGATACGGTGACCGCCGCGCTGGCCGCGACCGGGGGCGTGCCGTTGCGCACCAGCCCGTCCTGGCCCATCCAGTGCTCGCCCACCTGCACCTGTAGCTGATCGTCGTCGGCGATAAAGCGCAGGGCGGTGAGCAGATGCCGGCCATCCACCGTGCTGATGGCGCCACGGTCGCCCTGGCTGATGCGGTATGCCAGCAAGGCATTGCCCGGCGTCACCGAATTGCCATCCATCAGCCATAGCTGCCCATCGGTGTAGTCGCGAGCATCCACGGGTTCTGCGAAATCACCGAACAGCGATGTGCAATAGAGATTGTCGTTGGCGAAGAGGTTGGTCGAGCGCACGAACGCATTGCGGGTCACCTCGGTGCGCAAGGCCAGCTGGACATCCTGGCAGGGTTGTCCGGCCTTGGGCAGCAGGTGGCGGGTGACGACCGAGAGGCTGTCGAGGATTTCTTCGATATGCCCCACGACATCGCGGGCGGTCGCCTCGCTGCTGGCTTGCAGTTCATGCTCGGTCTGCCAGCGCATCACGCCCATGCCGCACAGCAGCGGCAGCAGGCCCACCACCCAGGGCAACAGAGTGCGCCAACTCCAGCGGGCACGGTGCTTGGCGGTCAGGGGCATGCGCGGGTGAACCTTGTCGGTGGCGGTATCCTGCTGAGGATAGCCGCTTGTCGGCGACGCTCGCCAACTTAAAGCGCGACAAACTAATTTACGCACTGTAGAATCGATTTACGAATACAACAATAAGGTTCTCCGCCTCCCGGGGAATCCAGCCCGCCGAGAATGGGTCCATATGACATACCATGGGTTCAAGCTGATCATTGGTGACTTCCTTGCCCGCAGCGTGCGCGGTATCCCTTGCTCACCACCACCGCTGTTCGACATCCAAAGCAGGTAATCAACCGTTTTTTTGCTGCAGATGAGGACACGAACATGGCAGATATCTTCGACAACCCGATGGGCCTGGAAGGCTTCGAATTCATCGAGCTCGCCTCGCCGGCGCCCGGCGTGCTGGAACCTGTGTTCCAGATGCTCGGCTTCACCAAGGTCGCGACCCACCGCTCCAAGGATGTGCACCTGTATCGCCAGGGCGGCATCAACCTGATCCTGAACAACGAACCCAAGAGCATCGCCTCGTACTTTGCCGCCGAGCATGGCCCGTCCGTTTGCGGCATGGCCTTCCGCGTGCGCAATGCCCACGAAGCCTATGCCCGGGCACTGGAGCTCGGCGCCCAGCCGGTGGAGATCGAGACTGGCCCGATGGAGCTGCGCCTGCCAGCGATCAAGGGCATTGGCGGCGCGCCGTTGTACCTGATCGATCGCTACGAGGAAGGCAGTTCGATCTATGACATCGACTTCAAGTTCATCGAAGGCGTCGAGCGCAATCCGGTCGGCGCGGGTCTGAAGATCATCGATCACCTTACCCATAACGTGTACCGCGGACGCATGGCCTACTGGGCCGGTTTCTACGAGAAACTGTTCAACTTCCGCGAAATCCGCTACTTCGACATCAAGGGCGAGTACACCGGCCTGACCTCCAAGGCGATGACCGCGCCGGACGGCATGATCCGCATCCCGCTGAACGAAGAGTCCTCCAAAGGGGCGGGTCAGATCGAAGAGTTCCTGATGCAGTTCAACGGCGAAGGCATCCAGCATGTGGCCTTCCTCACCGACGACCTGCTCAAGACCTGGGATGCGCTCAAAGGCTTCGGCATGCGCTTCATGACCGCGCCACCGCAGACCTACTACGAAATGCTCGAGGAACGTCTGCCAGGGCACGGCGAGCCGGTCGACCAGCTGCAAGCCCGTGGCATTCTGCTGGACGGCGCTTCAGAGGCTGGCGACAAGCGTCTGTTGCTGCAGATCTTCTCGGAAACCTTGCTGGGCCCGGTGTTCTTCGAGTTCATTCAGCGCAAGGGTGACGATGGCTTCGGCGAGGGCAACTTCAAGGCCCTGTTCGAGTCCATCGAGCGCGACCAGGTGCGTCGTGGCGTGCTGAACGCCGAATAACCCGCTTCAGGCTCGAACCCCATCGCGGGGCCAGCCCGCTCCCACGTGAACGTGGGAGCGGGCTGGCCCCGCGATGCTTTTGTGGTGGCTAGCGATTGCGCAAGTAGCGAATGACCGCCTCGGCCACCCCGGCGGTGGATGCTGGGTTCTGGCCAGTGATCAGGCTGCCGTCCTGCACGACGAAGGATGCCCAGGGATTTTCGGCCAGGCTGTACTCGCCACCCCGGGCGCCGAGCTCGTTTTCGGTCAAAAATGGCACCACTTTGTCCAGTTCGGCCAGTTTTTCTTCGGTGTTTGAGAAGCCGGTCACCTGGCGTCCCTTGAGCAGCAGGCTGTTGTCACTGAGCTTGATGTTGAGCAGCCCCACCACGCCATGGCATACCGCCGCGACCGCGCCGCCGCGTTCGTGGATGCGCCGCGCCAGTTCCTGCAGTGGCTGGTTGTCGGGGAAGTCCCACATCACACCGTGGCCGCCGGTGTAGTAGATGGCGCTGTACTGCTCGGCCTTGACCTGGCCGGGGCTCGAGGTGGCGCCAAGACGGTTCATGAACGTCTTGTCGTTGTACCACTGCCAGTCCAGCTCCGGCGCCATCTGCAGGCTGTGCGGGTCGATCGGCACGTAGCCGCCCGCAGGGCTGACGTAGTCGACCGCGAAACCGGCCTGCTGCACCTTGTCGACGAAGTGCACGGCCTCACCCAGCCACAACCCTGTGGCTCGTTTCAAATCAGGATACTTGGCGGTATTGGTCAGCACGACCAGGATCTTCTTGTTCATCTGCGCATGCCCGTCGAATCCATGGGAAAACGTTTGGCCAGCGATCTTTGAAGCCTTATCAGCATAGCCGGGCGTGGCCGTGGCGCCATGTGCTTCAAAGGGATGTGCTAGTCTGCTGCTCACGAAACGCATCAGCAGGGGACACCATGGAACAGGCAACCTCCGATTTCATGCAGGCGGCTATCGACGAGGCGTGTAAAGGGCTGGAGGAGGGTGGCATCCCGATCGGCTCGGTACTGGTGCACAAAGGCAAGATCATCGGTCGCGGGCACAACCGTCGGGTGCAGCGCGGCAGCGCGATCCTCCATGGTGAAATGGATGCACTGGAAAACGCCGGGCGCCAGCCCGCCAGCGTTTACAAGGAGGCGACCCTCTATACCACCTTGTCACCCTGCGCCATGTGCAGCGGTGCGATCCTGCTCTATGGCATCAGGCATGTGGTGGTGGGTGAGAACCAGACATTCATGGGTGAAGAGCAGTTGTTGCGCAGCCGAGGGGTGACGTTGGATGTGCGCCACGACGAAACCTGCAAGGCCCTGATGAAGCAGTTCATCAAGGACAAGCCGCAGCTGTGGAATGAAGACATTGGCCGCTGAGCGGGGCTCTGCGGCCGAAGGCATCCAAGTCGTTCACCTGGCCCCTCCGACGACCATTGCCGTCAGGCGCCACGAAGCGATCGCGGTCTTCGACTGGAGTCGTACATCGCTGGGGGCGTTGACGCAGTGGCCACCGGCCCTGCGTATCGCCGTGGACATGCTGCTGCTGTCGCCGTTTCCGTGTGCCCTGGTCTGGGGACCGGACATGACGGTCATCTACAATGACGCCTATCAGGCGTTGGCCGATGATACCGGCGAACATCAGGGCGGGCGTTTCTACGATCTCTGGGGGGAAAGCGTCTGGGACAGCATCGGGACCACGGTGTTCAATGTGCTCAGAGGGCAGGGCTGCGTGCAGGAGGATGCGCCGCTGCAAGTCGAGCAGGCGGGCAATGCGAAAACCGTGTGGGTCACGGCTTGCTATTCACCCATTCGCGATGATCAAGACATCGTTGCCGGTTTTTTGCACACGCTGATCGAGACCACCGCCAGTGTCGAGACCAGCCGCGAATGGCGCGAGCTGGCCCAAACGTTCGAAGCGCGTCTGCAGAGCTACCTGGCCGACCCCGAGCATACTTGGCAGTTGTCGCCCGATGTGATGTTGATGCTTGATGCCGAACTGCGCCTGCGCATGGCCAATCCTGCATGGCAGCGCTTGCTGGGCTGGCGCGTCGAGCAGCAGTCGGAGGTGGCGCTGCCGGACTTGTTTCACCCCGCCGAGCGCACCGAGGCACGGCTGGCGCTGATGGAACTGTTGCAAGGGCGAGCCGCGGCACCCGTCGAGGCGCGCATTCGTCATCGCGACGGCCATTACCGCTGGTTTCGCTGTCATGGCGTGGCGGATCAGTCGATGCCGATGCTGGTTGCCCGGGACATCACCGAGGATCGCCGGGCCGTCCAGGTCAGGGCCGAGGCGGCCATGCGCGAGAGCCAGCGCATGGAAACGGTGGTCAAGGTCGCGGGCGGCCTGGCACATGAGATGAACAACGTGCTGTCGGGCGTCGGCAGTAGCCTGGAGCTCCTGGAACGACGTCTCGGCCAAGGACGCATGGAGCGGGTGGACAGTTACGTGCAGATGGCGCGCGAATGCGCCCATCGCGCCATCGCCCTGACCCAGAACCTGCTGGCCTTCGCCCGCAGCCAGCCGTTGTCGCCACGTCCGTTGGACATCAATCGACTGATGCGGCAGGTCGCGCCGTTGTTGCAGCAGTCCCTGGGCAGCGAGATGCGTTTGTGCTGGCAGCTCGACGCGGCAACCTGGCCGGTGCTGCTTGATCCCGACCAGTTGCGCAATGCGCTGCTGCATCTGTGCAGCAATGCCCGCGATGCTTCCCTTGGCCAGGGGGAGGTATCGATCCGCACTGCCAACGAGCGGCTGGTCGAGGCGACCGATACGCTGGCCGCCTTGCCGGCGGGCGACTATGTCGTGATTCAGATTGAAGACAGGGGGCATGGCATGTCGCAGCAGGATGTCGCACGGGCCTTCGAGCCGTTCTTCACCACCAAGCTGGCGGGGCTGGGAGCGGGGCTCGGGCTGCCGATGGTGCATGGCTTCGTTCGGCAGTCGGGCGGACAGATCTGGATCGACTCGAAGCAGGATATAGGCACCCGGGTGGTGCTGATGTTCCCGCGTTTTGCCGGCAGTCTGCCGGAACCTGAGTTTTCAGGCTCGCACCTGCGGCAGGCAAAGGGTGAAAGATTGTTGCTGGTCGACGACGAGGTCAACCTGCGGAGTGTGATGAAGGAGGCGCTGCTTGAACATGGCTTCGAGGTGTGCGACGTACCCGATGCCAACAGTGCACTGGGCCAGTTCCGTCATGGCGGGCCCTTCGACCTGGTGATCACCGATATCGGCTTGCCGGGTGGTTTCAGTGGCAGTCAGGTCGCCAGGGCGTTGCGTCTGATCAAGCCCGAGCAGAAAATCCTGTTCATCACCGGCTTTACCGATGACCCGGTGGAACAGATGCTGCTGGACGAGCCTGACACCGCGCTGCTGTTGAAGCCCTTCTCGCTGGAGGCCTTGGTCGCGCAGGTGCTGCGGATGTTGCCGCCCTGATGATCGCGGCCCGGCTCAAAGCTCGTGCTGGAGAAAAGGGTCGTCAGGGTTCTGTCGCTCCAGTTCGGCCAGCAGCACTTGCACGTTCTGCAATTGGCCGCTTTCCTTCCAGTACTGGATGAGCAGCACTCGCGCCCGACGATTGGCCGGCTCGCGGCTGAGCACGGCTTCCAGCTGTTTCTGCGCGGCATCGACCTGTTCCAGCTGGTGCAGGGTGGTCGCGAGGGTATAGCGGTAGTCACTGTTGTCTGGCTCCAGCTCTACGGCTCGCGAGAGGGCGAGCAAGGCATATTCCTGCTGTTCGTGGCGAATCAGCCACACGCCCAGCTCATGTTGCAGGAACGCTGAGTCGGGGCGCAGGGCCAGCGCTTTGGCGAGGACTTCTCGGGAGGCATCGTGCTGACCCTGGCGTTCGAGCAGGCGCACCTGGATGGCCAGGGCCTCCAGGTTGTCGGGCGCCAGCGCCAGGCTGCGCTGCAGCGCCCTGGTCGCAGGCTCGAATGCCTGCTCATGCATGTACAGCCTGGCCAGGTGTACCTGTGCCGCAGGATCGTCTGGTTGCTGCTCCAGGGTTTGCTCGTACTGCTCCAGGGCATCCTGCAGTGGCCCGAAGTACAGGCCGATGGCTTCGGGGTCGAGTCCCAGCAGCGCATCCACGGCAGCGAAACGCACGCTCTGTTCGTCGTCTTCCAGCAGCGGCCCCAACACCAGGCTGCGCTGGGCGGTCGACAGCAGGCGACGAACGCTGGCGATGGCCGCGCGGCGGACCATGGGATCGGCGTGTTCAAGGTCCTGGCTGGCCAGTTTCAACGCCTGGGGGGACGGGTAGTTGGGCAGTTCGGCGTACAACGCGGCGCGGCGGATCGGGGTAAGGTCATCGCGCTGCAACTGTTGATACAACACGCGCGCGGCGCCTGGCAAGCCATCATGCGCCTGGCGTAGCGCCTTGGCATAGCTGTTCGGCGGCAGGTTGGGCGCTGCCGGTTGCGGGGTGCGCCACAGGTAGCCGAGCGCGACTGGCAGCAGGACCAGGAGCAGCAGGGCAAGCAGGATCAGGGGGCGTCTGGACATCGCACGGTCCGTGGCGGCGGGAACGCCAGAGCTTGGGGCAGCAGGGGGGTAAATGCAACGCCTGCGGGTTCGCGAGCCTTGCGCCCGTTGCGGACCAGGATTGCCGTTCTCGGGTGGCGGCTGCTCGTTCGCTGGGCAGGCGCCACCCGTGTCGGCGTGTGCAAAGGCGCGTTCCGGCTCAGCTCAGTTCGAGCCAGATCGGTGCGTGATCCGACGGTTTTTCCATGCCGCGCAGTTCATAATCAACCCCCGCCGCCTTCAATCGCGGCAGCAATCCCTGCGAAGCCATGATCAGGTCGATACGCAGACCACGCTTGGGTTCGTCCTCGAAGCCGCGGCTGCGGTAGTCGAACCAGCTGAAGCGGTCTGCCACGTCCGGGTGCAGGTGACGGAAGCTGTCGACCAGACCCCAGCCCTTGAGTCGCTCCATCCACTCACGCTCCTCGGGCAGGAAGCTGCACTTGCCGGTCTTGAGCCAGCGCTTGGCGTTGTCCGCGCCGATGCCGATATCGCAGTCCTGGGGCGAGATGTTCATGTCGCCCATCACCAGGACTGGCTGGGCATTCTGGAACTGACCTTCGAGCAGTGCCTGCAGATCGCCGTAGAAGCGCTGCTTGGCCGGGAACTTGGTGGGGTGGTCGCGGCTTTCGCCCTGGGGGAAGTAACCGTTCATCACGGTGATCGGCGTGCCGTCGTGGTCGGCGAAGGTGCCCCAGATGAAGCGGCGCTGGGCGTCTTCCTCATCGCTGGCGAAACCTTTGACCAGCGACAGGGGTTTCTGGCGCGACAGCAGGGCGACGCCGTAGTGGCCTTTCTGGCCGTGATAATGCACGTGGTAGCCGAGCGCCTCGACGTCGGCCAGCGGAAACTGGTCGTCGCTGACCTTGGTTTCCTGCAGGCCGATCACGTCCGGCTGGTGCTTGTCGATCAAGGCCGCCAGTTGATGGGGGCGGGCGCGCAGGCCGTTGATGTTGAACGAGACGATCTTCATGGAAAGACGATCCTGGTAAAACTGCGGATGCTAGCCGACATCGTCACTCACGGCCAGCGTGGCGCCATGCAGCGGGCGCTGCTAACGTGCTGGAGGAGGTGAACGAAGCGCAGTGGGGCGCCTCCAAGGCACTGTCAGCATTTTCCAGGAGGTTCGCCCGCGATGCCCGATGCCACTGCCACCCAAGCCAGAATCTGCGTGCTTGATGAAGGCTACGCCCGTGAAGCGCGATCGCTGCTTTATCACGCCTACCGTCACGAACCCACCTTCGCCTGGTTGTTCGAGGCCCAGCGCCCAGGCTATGAGCGGCGCCTGCGGGTGATGGTGCGCGAATGGGTGCGTCAGCATTTCTACCTGCAACTGCCGGCTATCGGCCTGCTGCTGGAGGATCGCCTGGTCGGGCTCGCCTTGATCGTGCCACCGCAGCGGCGCCTGGGCGTGACCGACAGCTGGGCCTGGCGCCTGCGCATGATGCTGGGGACCGGCCTGCGCTGTACTCGCCGCTATCTGGACTACCAGGCTGCGTTGGCCGGTTGCCTGCCGCCCGAGCCGGTGCATGTCCTGCCGTTGCTGGGGGTGCACCCGCAGTTCCAGGGGCGTCATCATGGCGAGCAACTGCTACAAGCGGTGCATGACTGGTGCGCCGATGATCCGGCCACCGAGGGCGTGGTGCTCGATACGGGCAATGCGCACTACCTGGCATTCTATGAGCGACAGGGGTATCAGGAGATCGGCGAAATTGCAGTAGGACCGATCCGGGAGCGAGTGTTCTTTCATCCCGCCCCTGTATCGTCCAGGGCGTCAATCCTGTGACAGGCATTTACCAGCGGCTCCGTTGACCCTTGCGCTCTGGTAGCATGCGCGGCATGACGTATTCAGGAAGACTTGGCTGGGGCCTGTTTCTATTGGCCGCCAGCTCCATGGCATGGGCGCAGAGCGAATTGCTGGTGCGGGTCAAACCCGCCAACAAGGCGCTCAAGTCCAATATAGAAGGCTATATCGGCAGTCTGGGGGACCGTGACGAAGAGGCGCTGCTGCGCTTCAGTCGCGGCGCCGAGGAGCAGGCACGCAAGGCGGCCCAGGCTCTGGGCTACTATCAGGCGCGGATCGACACCGAAGTCAAACCGCCGAGCGAGAAAGACAAGCCCCCGCAACTGATCATCCGGGTCGAGCCTGGCGAGCCGGTGCACTTGCGCAACGTCACCGTGCGTATCGACGGGCCGGCCAGTGAGCTCAAGACGTTCCGCATTCCCGACAGCAAGACACTGCGCCCCGGCGAGCAGCTCAATCATGGCAGCTACGAGGACGCCAAGCGGCTGATCCAGAACCAGGCTTCACGCTATGGTTTTTTCAGCGGGCGCTTCGAGCGCCAGCGCCTGGCGGTCGACCCCCAGGCCGGTGTGGCCGATATCGAACTCATCTATCAGAGTGGGCCGCGCTACCGGCTGGGCGCGGTCACCTTCGGCGGCGATACTCCGCTGGATGACGATCTGCTGCAGCGCATGGTCTCGTTCAAGCCTGGCACCCCCTACGATTCGGAACTGATCGCCGAACTCAACAACGACCTGCAGTCCAGCGGCTATTTCGAAGGCGTGCGCGTGGACGCGGCGCCTACCACCGCGGTAGGCCAGGACATTCCGGTGGACGTCCACCTCGATACCCGCAAGCCGCGCACCATGGGCCTGGGGCTGGGCTTCTCGACCGACGTCGGGCCGCGCGGCAAAGCCAACTGGACTCGCCACTGGGTCAACCCGCAAGGCCACAGCTACGGTTGGGAAACCGAGCTGTCGGCGCCACGCCAGAACGTTGGCCTGTGGTACGACATTCCGCTGGACCCGCCGCTGACCGACAAGCTGCGCTTCGCCGGCGGCTACCAGAACGAAGACATCTCCGGCACGGATACCGTGAGCAAGCTGCTCACCGTCGGGCCCGAGTGGCACAGCAAGCTGCCCAGCGGTTGGCAGCGGGTGATTTCGCTCAAGTACCAGCGTGAAGAGTATCGCCTGGGCGACGATTCAGGCCTGAGCAACCTGCTGATGCCGGGTGTCAGCTTCTCCTACCTGCGCAGTGACAACCGCATCGACCCACACAACGGCTATCGCCTGCAGTTCGACCTGCAGGCGGCCAAGGAGGGCCTGGGCTCGGACACCAACCTGGTGCATGGCAACGTGCTGCTCAAGGGGCTGACCACGCTGGGGCAGAACCATCGCCTGCTCGGGCGTGTGCAGTTCGGCGGCAGCGCCACCAACGGTTACCAGCAGAACGTCCCGCCGTCGTTGCGCTTCTTCGCCGGTGGCGACCAGAGCGTGCGAGGCTACGACTACCAGTCGCTGTCGCCGAAGAACAGCCAGGGCGACCGTATCGGTGGTCGCTATCTGGTGGCTGGCAGCGCCGAGTATCAGTACTCGATCGCCGAGAAGTGGCGCCTGGCCACCTTCATCGACCAGGGCAACTCGTTCAACTCGCTGGAGTTGCCCAGCCTCAAGACTGGCGTCGGTATCGGCGTGCGCTGGGTTTCTCCGGTCGGGCCGCTGCGCCTGGACCTGGCCCGCGCACTCGATGACGACGGTGGTTTTCGTCTGCACTTTTCCATGGGGCCCGAGCTGTGATGCGTAGGTTCAGAATTGTCCTGCTCGCGGTGCTTGGCCTGCTGGCGTTGTTGGTCCTGGCGCTGGGACTGGTGCTGGGCACCCAGGCCGGCAGCCGATGGTTGCTGGAGCGCGTGCCGGGGCTGGAGATCAGCGATTTCAAGGGGCGGTTGGGCGGCCGCTGGCAAGCCGATCAGCTGCGTTGGGTCGACGGTGGCAACCGGGTCGAGCTGCAGTCGCCACAGCTGGCCTGGTCGCCAGCCTGCCTGTTGCGTGCCACCTTGTGCATCGAGCGGCTGCAGGCCGAACGCATCGACATGGCATTCGCGCCCGGCGAGCCCCAGCCCGACAGCGGTCCGCTGCGGCTGCCGGGCTTGCGCCTGCCTCTGGCCATCGAGCTGGGTGAGCTCAAGGTCGGGCAGCTGCGCCTGGATGGCAGCGACCTGCTGGGCGATCTTCAGCTCGCGGCACACTGGACGTCGAAAGGCCTGCGCGTGGACTCCCTGAAACTGCAGCGCGATGACCTGCGCCTTGACCTGGCCGGCGATCTGCAGCCTGAGGGCGACTGGCCCGTGACGCTGCAAGGCACGTTGCAATTGCCAGAGGTCGAAGGCAAGGCCTGGCAACTGGCTCTGAACGCCAAGGGCGAACTGCAGAAGACCCTTGTGCTCGATGCCACAAGCAGTGGTTATCTGGAGGCGCGGCTCGATGGCGAGCTGCAGGCATTGGCCGAGCACCTGCCAGCCCGGTTGAGCATTCGCGCCGACGCGTTCAAGCCGGCCGCCAGCCTGCCTGACACATTGCAACTCAATCAGCTGCGTCTCGATGCCCAGGGTGATCTGCTCAAGGGCTACCAGCTCACCGGTGGCGCCACGCTGCCCGCCGAGCAGGGGCCGATCGGCCTGGCGCTGGTCGGCAAGGTCGACGCCAAAGGCGCTCAGCTAGCGGCGCTGGACCTCAATGCCAGTGACAGTCAGCGGGTGAAGCTGCAAGCCAGTGCGAACTGGCAGCAGGGCTTGAGCGCCGACGCCAGTGTCGATTGGCTGGATTTCCCCTGGCTGCGCCTCTACCCCCTGGAGCAGGCGCCCCAGGTGACGCTCAAGCGTTTCAATGCTCAGGTGCAGTACCGCGACGGCAGCTATAAAGGCGATTTCAAGGGCGATCTGGACGGCCCGGCGGGGGCCTTCACCCTGGCCAGCCCGTTCGAGGGCGACCTGAGCCAGGCACGCTTGCCACAGCTTGCCTTGACTGCGGGGCAAGGCAAGGCGGCTGGCAGTGTCGCGCTGCGCTTTGCCGACACCCTGGCCTGGGATGTCGACCTGCAACTGTCGGCGCTCGACCCGGCCTATTGGCTGGCGGAGCTGCCGGGCACACTCGCTGGATCGCTGCGCAGCCAGGGCGAGCTGAAGAACGAGATGCTCAAGCTCAAGGCCAAGCTCGATCTGAAAGGGCGCCTGCGCGGGCAGCCGGCGATGCTCCAGGTCGACGCTGATGGTGCAGGTGAAAACTGGACCTTGGGCAGCCTCGCGGTGCAACTGGGGGCCAACCGTATCAATGGCAGTGCCAGCCTGCAGCAGCGCCTGGCCGGGCGGATCGACCTCGACCTGCCGCGCCTGGGTCAGCTGTGGCCGCGGCTGCAGGGCCTGGTCAAGGGCCGGCTTGACCTCGCAGGCACCCTGGCGGCGCCACAAGGCACCCTGACCCTGCAGGGCCAGCAACTCGCCCAGGCTGAGAACCGGATACAGCGCCTGGATCTGGAGGCGCGGCTGGACAGTGCCCAGCGTGGGCAACTGCTGCTCAAGGCGGGCGGCATTCGCCTGGGCGACACGGCGCTGGGCAACCTCGAACTGCAGGGCAAGGGCGATATCCGCCAGCAGGCGGCGACACTGGCCCTCGATGGCCCTCAGCTCAAACTGGACCTGGCCCTGGACGGCGCCTTGAGCAAAGGTGACTGGCGCGGGCGCCTGGCCAGCGGGCGTATCCAGGCCGGCGGCCAGGACTGGCAGTTGCAAGCGCCCGCGCGGCTGCAACGCCTGGCCAGTGGTCAACTGGACTTTGCCGCGCACTGCTGGCGTTCCGGCCAGGCGAGCCTGTGTGGCGACGACCAGCGCCTGGCGCCAGAGCCTCGCCTGCGCTACCACCTCAAGCAATTTCCGCTGGACAGCCTGGCGCAGTGGCTGCCCAAGGACTTTGCCTGGCAGGGGCGGCTCAATGCCGACATCAACCTCGACATTCCAGCTTCCGGGCCCAAGGGCAACATCCTTGTCGACGCCAGCGGCGGGACCTTGCGCGTGCGTGACAAGGAGCGCTGGATCGACTTTCCCTATCAGGTGCTGCGCCTGGACAGCACCCTGGCTCCGCGACGGGTCGATACGCGCCTGAACTTCCGTGGCGAGCGCTTGGGCGAGCTCGATCTGAGCACCCGTCTCGATCCCCTGGGCCAAAACAAGCCATTGTCCGGCGATTTCCGCCTGGCGGGTCTGGACCTTTCGATCATCAGGCCATTCCTGCCGATGGTCGAGCGCCTGGCGGGGCAGCTCAACGGCAGTGGTCGCCTGTCCGGCAGCCTGCTGGCTCCGCAGGTCAATGGCAGTGTGGCCTTGAGCGGCGGGCAAGTCAGCGGTGCCGAGCTGCCGGTCAGCCTGGAAGACCTGTCGCTGCAGGCCCTGATCGCCGGCGAGCATGTCCAGCTCAACGGTGATTGGCGCAGCGGTGACGCCGGACGAGGGCAGCTCTCGGGTCAGTTGACCTGGGGGCAGGCCTTGGGGCTGGACGTACGCCTGCAAGGCCAGCGGTTGCCGGTGAGCGTGGAACCCTATGCGGCTCTGGAGGTGGCGCCTGACCTGACCATTCGCCTGGTCGACGACAAGCTGGCGGTCACCGGCAAGGTGCGCGTCCCCAAAGGCAAGATCACGGTTCGCGAGCTGCCGCCCTCTACGGTGAAGGTCTCGGACGACACGGTGATCGTCGGCCACCAGACCGAGGAGGGCAAGACGCCCATGGCAGTGGCCATGGACATCGATGTCGATGTCGGCAGCGACAAGCTGTCGTTCAGCGGCTTCGGCCTGACCGCCAACCTGCTGGGGCATGTCCATATCGGCGACAACCTCGATACCCGAGGCGAACTGAGCCTGGCCGACGGACGTTACCGGGCCTATGGCCAGCGCCTGACCATTCGTCGCGCGCGGCTGCTGTTCGCCGGGCCGATCGATCAGCCGTACCTGGATATCGAGGCGATTCGTCAGGTTGATGATGTGATCGCAGGCATTCGTCTGAGCGGTAGCGCAGAGCAGCCGACCACCAAGGTGTTCTCCGAGCCGGCGATGAGCCAGGAACAAGCGCTCTCGTATCTGGTGCTGGGCAGGCCGCTGGGTGGTTCGGGAGAAGACAGCAACATGTTGGCAGAAGCTGCCCTGGGGCTCGGACTGATGGGCAGTTCAGGCCTGACCGGAAGTCTGGCGTCGAACCTGGGCATCGATGACTTCCAGCTCGATACCCAAGGCTCGGGGAACACCACCAGCGTGGTGGCCAGCGGCAACCTGACCGAGCGCTTGAGCCTGCGCTATGGCGTTGGGGTATTCGAGCCGGCCAACACCATCGCCTTGCGCTACAAACTGAGCAAGAAGGTCTATCTCGAGGCCGCCAGCGGCCTCGCCAGTTCACTGGACATCTTCTACAAACGCGACTTCTAAGCGTTTGCCTTGATCCGCACCGGCCTGTGCAGGCCGGTTGCGGATGCTCCCGATCCAACTACCTTTTGCCTGACCTGTCGCGCCGGCGTGTGGCGAGTCCTTTCAGCGCGCGTGGCAGTCCTGGCGACGGATATTGCCGATCTGTCGCAGGCTCAGCCCGTACTTGTCCGCAAGCAGGCTGCGGGACAGGCCGTTGGCGCTCTCTTTCTGAATTTGCTGATTGCGCAACTGGCGCTGAAAGTGGTCGGGCTTGGGGATCTCGAGGGCCAGGCCAGCGTAGCGCTGGATCAACGCGTCGAGCGCCTCTGGTGGCAGCACATCGGCGAGTTTGGTGCGATCACGGTGCTTGGGAATGTATTTTGGGCGGCCGCCGAAGGCGCAGGTCAGTCGATAGGCGTTTTCAAGGCCGATGCATTCGATCAGCGATTGCAGCGAGTGGGGCAGTTGGGTGGTTTCGATGTTGCTCAGGTCTGGCATGTCCATACGGAACTTCCTTTGACTATGTCGGGTGCCTGACGCCTGGCCCGTGAAGCCGGGCGTCGCGTGCCACCAGCGAGGTGGCTTGGCTGGATTCTCGAACAGCATCAAAGCAGGTCGCTAGGCGCGAATCGGACCGGGGTTTGTAGCCTTTGCACCTTGTCGGTCGCGGGCAGCCACCCAATTCTGCGTAGGAAATTCCTTCACCCTTGAGCTGCAAGCCCCAAACCATCTAGAGAAGGTTTTCCATGATGGCATTTTGGGGTGGTAACCCTGTGCAGGAACGGCGAAGTACCGCCCGGAACTCTCCGGTTAGCAGCAAGGGTGTGGAGCAGGTAGCGAAGGTGGCGTTAAGCGCCGTACTCTGTTGAGAATTTCAGCGTAGGAAAAGGGAGCGAGGTATCATGTCGCTGGCTCCGTCGGAGCCTCATGTCCCCGATGTCGCAAGGAATCTCCGATGACACATGTGCAGCGCCTGAAATACTCGATCCTGATCATCCTGGTAGTGCTGGGGGTCATGCTCGGCTTAAGTTATCTGCAGAAGCAGGGGACGATCAGCGAGCAGACGTTCCAGTACATCGCGATTGCCATCGCGGTGGTCGTGGTGGTGATCAACGGGATCCTGCGGCGCAAGGTCAAGCCTTGACTGCGGCGGGCCGGCGTATCCATGCCGGCCATACGCTCAGCGTGCGGCAGGTTGTTCGAGCACGGCGCGGGCTTGAGGGTTGAGGCTGTAGCACTTGTCCTGGCCGAGGCTGATGACGCCTTCGCTGCACAAGCGCTTGAGTACTTCGCGCACGCTCAGGAACGACAGCGGGATGTCCAGCTGTTCGAGTTGCGCGTGCACGCCGCGCACGCCGATGCTGCGGCCATTGCGGTCGGCGGTATGCAACGCGTCGATGACCTTCAGGCGGATCAGGCTGGTGCGTAGCCCGTAAGTGCGCAACAGCTCGCGGATCTGTTCGTTGCCCAGGCGTTCCACCGGTCCGCCTTGGTTCTGGCCGGCACTTGGCCCGGCCGGCAGGGCATGTTGCGGGTTGTACATGTGAATGCTCCTTTTCGTGGACTGTCCCGAAATCATGGGTGCCTCACTACATAAGACGAATGAGATCGGTAAAACTGCAGTCCGCGCTGAAAAAAATCTGACACGTTCTGTTGAAAACGTTACAGCCGGCTCCGAGGCGTAAAATTTTCATCCGGCCACTCGTCCTTTCGGGATGACCCGATTTGCACGAGGAGTGCCTGTGACCCATCTTTCGCGTCCCCTGTTTCGCGTTGGCCTTGCCGCTGCCCTGGTTGTCTCGAGCCTGGCCGCCCAGGCGCGGGAGGTGGCGGGCGATGCCGCCGCGCAGATTCGTCGCACCAGCTTCGGTGTGCCGCATATCCTGGCCAAGGATGAGCGCGGCCTGGGCTACGGTATCGGCTACGCCTATGCCCAGGACAACCTCTGCCTGCTGGCCGGGGAGGTGCTGACGGTCAATGGCGAGCGCTCCCGTTACTTCGGCGGCGAGGGCAAGACCGTAGAGCAGCGTGACAACCTGTCCAGCGATCTGTTCTTTGCCTGGCTCAACCGCCCGGCACCCGTCGACGATTTCCTGCAGGCCCAGCCGGTGGCGGTGCGTGATCTGCTGGAGGGTTATGCCAGTGGCTATAACCGTGCGTTGGGCGAGCGCAGGGCTCAGGGGTTGCCGGCAGAGTGCGGGAAGGGCGACTGGGTGCGCCCGATCACCAGTCGCGACCTGGTCAAGCTGACCCGCCGCTTGCTGGCCGAGGGTGGCGCCGGCCAGTTCGCCGAGGCGGTGGTGGCGGCGACGCCGCCCGAGCTGGCGGCGAGACGGCCAGTGGTCGACTACAGCGTGGCGTTGGCGCGTCAGGCGCGCTTTTCCGCCGAGCGTGGCAGCAACGCGGTCGCCGTGGGCGCGGAGCGTTCGGCCAATGGCCGTGGTCTGTTGCTGGCCAACCCTCACTTTCCCTGGGTCGGCGGGCTGCGGTTCTACCAGATGCAACTGACCATTCCTGGCCAGCTGGATGTGATGGGGGCTGCATTGCCGGGGCTGCCAGTGATCAACATCGGTTTCAACCAGCACCTGGCCTGGACCCACACCGTCGATACTTCGAAGCATTTCACGCTGTACCGGTTGCAACTCGACCCCAAGGACTCGACCCGCTATCTGCTCGATGGTCAGTCACTGCCACTTGATCGGCAGACTCTCAGCGTGGCGGTCAAGGGCGATAACGGCACGCTGAGCCAAGTGGAGCGAACGATCTATGTTTCCAAGTTCGGGCCCGTGGTGCAGCTGCCCGGGCAACTGGACTGGGACAGGCACGCAGCCTACAGCCTGCGTGACGCCAACCTCGAGAACACGCGGGTGCTGCAGCAGTGGTACCGAATCAACCGCGCCGACAGCCTCGATGCGCTGAAGGGCTCGGTAGAACAGCTTCAGGGTATCCCGTGGGTCAATACCCTGGCCGTGGACAGCGCCGGCCAGGCGCTGTACTTGAACCAGTCGGTGGTGCCCTATGTCGACCAGGCCTTGCTCGACCAGTGCAGCAATCCGCAGGGGGCAGGTCCGCTGGTCGTGCTCGATGGCTCACGCAGTGCCTGCCAATGGAAGGTCGATGCTCAGGCGGCGCAGCCTGGGATTTTCCCGGCGCACCTGCTGCCGCATCTCGAGCGTCGCGATTACGTCCAGCACGCCAACGATTCGGCGTGGATGGCCAACCCGGCGCAGCCATTGACCGGTTTCTCGCCGCTGGTCAGCCGTGCCGACCAGCCACTGGGCATGCGCAGCCGCTTCGCCCTGCAGCGGCTGCAGGGTAACGGCAAGCTTGGCGTCGCCGAGTTGCAGCAGATGGTGTTCGGCGATGAAGTGTACCTGGCGACGCTGGTGCTGCCCGACCTGCTGCAGTGGTGCAAGACCGCGGCGGCGGATGTGAAGGGCGTGTGCGACAGCCTGTCGGCGTGGAACGGCAAGGCCGACCTGGACAGTGGTATCGGCCTGGTGCACTTCGAAAACATCGCTGAAGTCCTGCTGCAGCACCCCGAAAGCTGGCGTGTGCCATTCGATGCCGCCGATCCGCTGCATACGCCCCGTGGCCTGGCGGTGGAGCAGGCCGCGGTCGGCAAGCTGTTGCGCGACGCCGCGTTGGCGTCGGCGGAGGCGGTCCAGCAATCCGGGGTGAGCGCTGAGCAGCGCTGGGGGCAGATTCAGCAGGCCGCCGACGGCACGCCCGTGCCGGGTGGCCCGCAGGCGCTGGGGGTCTACAATGCGATGCTGAGCATACCCGTCGGACCGGGCAAGCGCCTGGTGGTCAGCGGCTCGAGCTATCTGCAGGTGGTCAGCTTCACCGAGCACGGGCCCGAGGCCCAGGGGCTGCTGGCATTTTCGCTGTCGAGCGAGGCCGCATCGGTCCATGCCGGGGATCAGACGCGCGCGTTCGCGGCCAAGCGACTGGCGCCGATTCCGTTTACCGAGGCGCAGATCAAGGCTGATCCGCAGTATCGGCAGTATGTGATCAGCGAGCGGGACAAGGCACAGGTGGCAAGCGCCCGGAAATAGGGCAGGGCAACCCCGCTCCCACGGCAACCGTAGGGGCGGGATCGTTCAGGCGAAATCGAACGGGGCCAGCTGGAAGCCCTGTTCATCCACCTGCAGCGCCCAGCCACGTCGATCCCAGTCGCCCAGCACGATACGTCGTGCCGGCTGGCCGTCGACCACCAGCTTGTGGATCGCCGGGCGATGGGTATGGCCATGCACCAGGGTACGCACGCCGTGCGCGGCCATCACCTTCGGCACTTCGTCCGGGGTGACGTCGACGATCTCGGTGTTCTTCATGCGCGTCTGCGATTTGCTCTCGCTGCGCAGCTTGCGCGCCAGCTTCTGCCGTGTCGACAGCGGCAAGTGCCGCAGGATCCACAGGCTCAGCGGGTTGCGCAGGTAGCGGCGCAGTTTCATATAGCCGATATCGCGGGTGCACAGGGTGTCACCGTGCATCAGCAATACCGGCTCGCCGCCCAGCTCGACCACGCAGGGGTCGTCGAGCAGGGTGCAGCCAGCGGCCTGGCAGAATGCCTGGCCGATGAGGAAGTCGCGGTTGCCGTGCATCAGATAGATCGCCGTACCGCTGTCGGCCAGCCGGCGCAAGGCCTGGCAGATCGACTGCTGAAATGCGGTCATGGCGTCGTCGCCGATCCAAGCCTCGAAGAAGTCGCCGAGGATGTACAGGGCCTTGGCGTGCCGAGCGCGGCCGTCGAGCAGATCAAGAAACGCCCGGGTAATGTCCGGGCGTTCTTCTTGCAGGTGCAGATCTGAGATCAGCAGGATCACTCAATGATCTCGGCTTTCTCGATGATCACGTCGTCTTTCGGCACGTCCTGATGGCCGGCCTTGGAACCGGTGGCGACTTTCTCGATGGCGTCGACGATTTCCTTGCCTTCGGTCACTTCACCGAATACCGCGTAGCCCCAGCCCTGCACGTTCTTGCCGCTGTGGTTGAGGAAATCGTTGTCGGTAGCGTTGATGAAGAACTGCGCGGAGGCCGAGTGCGGCTCCATGGTGCGAGCCATGGCGATGGTGTACTTGGTGTTCTTCAGGCCGTTGTCGGCTTCGTTCTGGATGCTGGCGCGGGTTTTCTTCTGGCTCATGCCCGGCTCGAAGCCGCCGCCCTGGATCATGAAACCCTTGATCACGCGGTGGAACACGGTGCCGTCGTAGTGGCCATCTTTGACGTACTGAACGAAGTTCTCGGTGGTCAGCGGGGCTTTTTCGGCGTCCAGCTGCAGGACGATGTCGCCGTGGTTGGTGCTCAGTTTGACTTTGGACATGCTGAAATTCGCTCTTTCAAGGCATTCGGGAATAGGGTGCGCAGGGCGCTCGGCTTACCTGACGCAGGATCGGACAACCGCGACACAAGCCACTTGCTTGCCATTGTGCCGGATCGCGCCGCCTCGCGCCGACAAAACGTGCCACTTTGACGGCACTTTTGTGGGCACTTCGGCTGTCAGCAGCTTGACTGCTTCGGCTATGATAGGCGCTTTGATTCAATCGGCCTACCCGGGCCGGCTACCTGCATTCAAGGACACTATGAGCAAGCCCACTGCCGACAACGCGCCCAACGCCGCTGCCAAAGGCGCCCCCGCCGTCCCTGCGAACTTCCTGCGGCCGATCGTCCAGGCCGACCTGGACTCGGGCAAGCACCAGAGCATCGTCACCCGCTTCCCGCCGGAGCCAAACGGCTACCTGCACATCGGCCACGCCAAGTCGATCTGCGTCAACTTCGGCCTGGCCAAGGAGTTCGGCGGTGTCTGCCATCTGCGCTTCGACGACACCAATCCGGCCAAGGAAGACCAGGAGTACATCGACTCCATCCAGCGTGACGTCAAGTGGCTGGGCTTCGAGTGGGCAGGGGAGGTGCGCTATGCCTCGGACTACTTCGAACAGCTGCACGATTGGGCCGTGGACCTGATCAAGTCGGGCAATGCCTATGTATGCGACCTGACTCCCGAGCAGGCCAAGGAATACCGCGGCAGCCTGACCGAGGCTGGCAAGAACAGCCCGTTCCGCGAGCGCAGCGTCGAAGAGAACCTCGACCTGTTCGCGCGCATGAAGGCCGGCGAGTTCAAGGACGGCGAGCGTGTGCTGCGGGCCAAGATCGACATGGCTTCGCCGAACATGAACCTGCGCGATCCGATCATGTACCGCATTCGCCATGCCCATCATCACCAGACCGGCGACAAGTGGTGCATCTACCCCAACTATGACTTCACCCACGGCCAGTCGGACGCCATCGAGGGCATCACCCACTCGATCTGCACCCTGGAGTTCGAGAGCCACCGCCCGCTGTACGAATGGTTCCTCGACAAGCTGCCGGTGCCGGCGCACCCGCGCCAGTACGAGTTCAGCCGTCTGAACCTGAACTACACCATCACTTCCAAGCGCAAGCTCAAGCAACTGGTGGACGAAGGCCACGTCGAGGCCTGGGACGATCCGCGCATGTCGACCCTGTCCGGCTACCGCCGTCGTGGTTACACGCCCGCGTCGATCCGCAACTTCTGCGAGATGATCGGTACCAACCGTTCCGACGGCGTGGTCGACATGTCGATGCTCGAGTTCAGCATCCGTGACGACCTCGACCGCACCGCGCCACGCGCCATGTGCGTGCTGCGCCCGCTGAAGGTGGTCATCACCAACTATCCCGAGGGCCAGGTCGAGCAGCTCGAACTGCCGCGCCACCCGAAGGAAGACATGGGCGTGCGCGTGCTGCCGTTCGCTCGCGAGCTGTACATCGATCGCGACGACTTCATGGAGGAGCCGCCCAAGGGCTACAAACGCCTGGAGCCGGCCGGTGAAGTGCGCCTGCGCGGCAGCTACGTGATCCGTGCCGACGAGGCGATCAAGGACGAAGGCGGCAACATCGTCGAACTGCGCTGCTCGTACGACCCGGACACCCTGGGCAAGAACCCCGAAGGTCGCAAGGTCAAGGGCGTGATCCACTGGGTGCCGGCCGAGGGCAGCATCGAGTGCGACGTGCGCCTGTATGATCGTCTGTTCCGCTCCGCCAACCCGGAAAAGACCGAAGACGGCGGCAGCTTCCTCGACAACATCAACCCCGATTCGCTGCAGGTGCTCAGCGGTTGTCGCGCGGAACCTTCCCTGGGCCAGGCCCAGCCAGAAGACCGCTTCCAGTTCGAGCGTGAAGGCTACTTCTGCGCCGACCTGAAAGACTCCCAGCCGGGTCGCCCGGTATTCAACCGGACCGTGACCCTGCGCGATTCGTGGGGCAGCTGAGGAACCTTCGTGCTTACCATTTACAACACGCTGAGCAAGACCAAGGAAGTTTTCAAACCGCTGGACGGCAACAAGGTGCGCATGTACGTGTGCGGCATGACCGTGTACGACTACTGCCACCTGGGCCACGGCCGCAGCATGGTGGCCTTCGACCTGGTCACCCGCTGGCTGCGCAAGAGCGGCTATGAGCTGACCTACGTGCGCAACATCACCGACATCGACGACAAGATCATCAACCGGGCCAATGAGAACGGCGAGTCGTTCGACGCGCTGACCGCGCGCATGATCGACGCGATGCACGAGGACGAGCGCCGCCTGAGCATCCTGCCGCCGGACCTGGAGCCGCGAGCCACCGACCACATCCCCGGCATGCACGCGATGATCCAGACCCTGATCGACAAGGGCTATGCTTACGCGCCGGGCAACGGCGACGTGTACTACCGGGTCGGCAAGTTCGTCGGCTACGGCAAGCTGTCGCGCAAGAAGATCGAAGACCTGCGTATCGGCGCCCGCATCGAGGTCGACGAGGCCAAGCAGGACCCGCTGGACTTCGTCCTGTGGAAGGGCGTCAAGCCCGGCGAGCCGAGCTGGGAATCGCCGTGGGGGCCGGGTCGTCCGGGCTGGCACATCGAATGCTCGGTGATGTCCACCTGCTGCCTGGGCGAAAGCTTCGACATCCACGGCGGTGGCAGTGACCTGGAGTTCCCGCACCACGAGAACGAGATCGCCCAGAGCGAGGCGGCCACTGGCAAGCCGTACGCCAATGCCTGGATGCACTGCGGCATGATTCGCATCAATGGCGAGAAGATGTCCAAGTCGTTGAACAACTTCTTCACCATCCGCGACGTGCTCGACAAGTACCACCCGGAAGTGGTGCGCTACCTGTTGGTGGCCAGCCACTACCGCAGCGCCATCAACTACTCCGAAGACAGCCTGCGCGATGCCAAGGGCGCCCTGGAGCGGTTCTACCACGCGTTGCGCGGCCTGCCGCGGGTCGCGGCCAAGGGTGGCGAGGCGTTCGTCGAGCGTTTCACCGTGGCGATGAACGACGACTTCGGCACCCCCGAAGCCTGCGCCGTGCTGTTCGACCTGGTGCGCGAGATCAACCGCCTGCGCGACAGCGACCCCGAGGCCGCCGCCGGCCTGGCGGGTCGCCTGCGCGAGCTGGGGGATGTGCTGGGTGTGCTGCAGCTCGAAGCCGATGACTTCCTGCGCGCCGGTGCCGAGGGCAAGGTCGATGCCGCCGAAGTGGAGGCGCTGATCCAGGCGCGTCTGCAGGCGCGCACCGACAAGAACTGGGCCGAGTCCGACCGCATCCGCGACCAGCTGACCGCCATGGGCGTGGTACTGGAAGACAGCAAGGGCACCACTACCTGGCGCCTGGCTGACTGATCGGCGCCACTGGGGCTGCTGCGCAGCCCTTTCGCGAGACAAGGCCGCTCCTACAGGGTTGCGTGGTCCCCTGTAGGAGCGGCCTTGTGTCGCGAAAGGGTCGCAAAGCGGCCCCGCTCTTTATTGAACCCCAGTCAATGGGCAATGCAGCACCAACCTCGCCCCACCCAACTCGCTGGCCCCCACCTCAAGCCCAAAGCCATGCAGGTCGACGATCGCCGCGACGATCGACAGCCCCAGCCCGAACCCCGGGTGGCGATGGCCTTCCTCGCTGCGGTAGAAGCGTTTCAACACCGTCTCGCGCTCATCCGCCGGAATCCCCGGCCCGCTGTCCTCGACTGCGATATGCACGCCTTGATCGTCTTCGCTGGCGACCATGCGCACCTGGCCGCCTTGCGGGGTGAACTTGATCGCATTGCCTACCAGGTTGGCCAGGGCTTCGAACAGCAATTCCCGATCGCCATGCAGGGCCGCCAGTTGCGCGGGCTGCTCCAGCTGCAGACGGATGCCGCCATCCTCGGCCAGTGGCAGGTAGAAGTCGTGCAGCTCCACCAGCAAGCCTTGTGGGTCGAGCTGGACGAAGCCGGCCCGGCGTTGGCGGTCTTCCAGCTCGCTGATGCGCAGCAGGCCACGGAAGCGCGCCATCAGCGTGTCGGTTTCGCCGATCGCCTGATCCAGTGCCTCGCCTTCAGCTGAGTCGGCGCCGCTCTGCTGGCGAATGCGGTAGAGCTGGGCGCGCAGGCGGGTCAATGGGGTGCGCAGGTCATGAGCGATGTTGTCGCAGACACCCTTGACCTCATGCATCAGCCGTTCGATGCGGTCGAGCATCGCGTTGACGATGGCCGCCAGCATGTCCAGCTCATCGCGACGCACCGACACTGGCAGGCGGTGGGTGAGGTCCCCGGCGACGATCAGCTCAGCCTGGGCCTGGATCGCCCGGATGCGCTTGAGTGGCCGGCGACGCAGCAGGTACCAGCCAGCGAAGCCCGGAATCAGGGTCAGGGAGATGCCCCAGAGCAGCGCGTCGAGAATGATCCGGGTAACCACGAACAGTGAGCCGTTGTCGCGCACCAGCACCAGCCAGCGACCGTCCTGGACCTTGATCGCCACGGCATCGCAGCTGTCGCGGGGCAGGTGTGGATCGTCGGCGTCCAGGCAGCGCTTGAGTTCATGCACTTTGCCGTCCAGGCCCAGCTCTGGCGGGATCGCGCGGATTCGCCCGCCGAGGGGGTTGAGCTGGGGGTCGAACAGGCCGTAGGCGTCGAAGCTGCGCTCCTCGAAGGCCTGGCTTGCGATCAGTGCGTCGTCCAGCTGCTTGCCGCTCATATGGGCGAACAGGTGCTGGCGTTGCAGCATGGAATGACGGGTGAGCTTGTTCAGGTAGCTGGTGACCTCGAAGTACAGCACCCCCATGAGGATGCTGCTCCAGGCCACGAACAGGAAGCTGTACAGCGCCAGCAGGCGGCTGGTGGAGGAGCTCCAGCCCTTAGACGGGTTCGGCAATGGCATAGCCGGAGCCCCGCACGGTACGGATCAGCGGGTTCTGCCCGGGCGAGTCGATCTTCTTGCGCAGACGGCCGATGTGCACGTCGATCAGGTTGGTGCCCGGGTCGAAGTGGTAGCCCCAGACTTCCTCGAAGATCATCATCCGGGTGATCACCTGGCCAGAGTGACGCATCAGGTACTCAAGCAGCTTGTACTCGGTGGGCAGCAGGTTCAGCGCCTGTTCGCCGCGGCGCGCCTCGTGGCTGATCAGGTCCAGCTCGAGGTCGGCGACCTGCAGGCGGGTCTGGGTCATCGGCACGCTGTTGCGGCGCAGCAGCACCTCGACCCGGGCGGCCATCTCGTCGGAGGCGAACGGCTTGGTCAGGTAGTCGTCGCCGCCGGCGCGCAGGCCGCGCACGCGCTCGTCGACGTCCGACAGGGCGCTGATCATCAGGATTGGCGTGGTGATCTTCAGGTTGCGCAGGGTGGTGACGATGGTCAGGCCATCGACCTCGGGTAGCATGCGGTCGAGGGTGATCAGGTCATAGCCGCCGGCGATGGCCTTGGCCAGGCCTTCACGGCCATTGTCGGCCCAGTCGACTTCCAGGCCGTGGCTGGACAGTTCGGCGACGATTTCCTGGGCGGTGACGGCGTCGTCTTCGATGGTCAGTACGCGAGGCATGCTGGTTCCTGGGCGGCGAGTGGAGACCTGATTGTGCCAAAGAATAGACAACCGGCGATTTAAGAAAAATTCATCTGGCGGCAGGGGAACCCGGCATGGTCTGCACGCGCGGGCTTGATAGGGGCTAGCGAGGGGGCTTGGCGGGATAAGGTGTCGTGGGAGCGGGCTTGCCCCGCGATGGCATTCTCTCAGGCAACCCAGCCATAGCGGCTGGGCGCCATCGCGGGGCAAGCCCGCTCCCACAATGCCATCGCTGGCATGCTCTGTTGAGGCCTCAGGCGACCTTGACGATCCAACCCGCCGGGGCTTCGACGTCACCGCTCTGGATGCCGGTCAATTCGGCGTAGAGCTTCTGGGTGACCGGGCCGACTTCGGTTTCGCTGTGGAACACGTGCAGCTTGCCGTTGTACTGGATACCGCCGATCGGCGTGATCACAGCGGCGGTGCCGCAGGCGCCGGCTTCGACGAAACGGTCGAGCTTGTCGATTTCCACGTCGCCTTCGATCACTTTCAGGCCCAGGCGCGATGCGGCCAGTTCCATCAGCGACAGGCGGGTGATGCCCGGCAATACCGAGATCGACTTCGGCGTGACGAATTCGTTGTTGGCGGTGATGCCGAAGAAGTTGGCCGAGCCGACTTCCTCGATCTTCTTGTGGGTCAGCGGATCGAGGTAGATGCAGTCGGCGAAGCCGGCTTTCTTGGCCTCGTAGCCAGGTTGCAGGCTGGCCGCGTAGTTGCCGCCGACCTTGGCTGCGCCGGTGCCTTGGGGGGCTGCGCGGTCGTAGTCGGAGATCAGGAACTTGTGCGGGGTCATGCCGCCTTTGAAGTAGGAGCCGACCGGGATGGCGAAGACCGAGAAGATGAACTCGGGGGCGGTGCGCACGCCGATGTTGTCACCGGTGCCGATCACGAACGGACGCAGGTACAGCGCGCCCTTGCCGTGCGGTGGAACGAACTTCTCGTTGGCCTTGACCACCTGCTTGCAGGCTTCGATGAACTGTTCGGTCGAGACCCGTGGCATCAGCAGGCGGTCGCAGCTGCGTTGCATGCGGGCGGCGTTCTGGTCGGGGCGGAACAGGTTGATCGAACCGTCCTTGCAGCGATAGGCCTTCAGGCCTTCGAAGCACTGCTGGCCATAGTGCAGGGCGGTGGAGCCTTCACTGATGTGCAGCACGTTGTCTTCGGTCAGGGTGCCCTTGTCCCACTCGCCGTTACGCCATACGGACAGGTAACGTTTGTCGGTCTTGATGTAGTCGAAACCCAGCTTGTCCCAGTTAATGCTTTCGTTACTCATGACACCCTCATTGCTCTGGCCCGAACACGGCGGGCTGCTTTTGTATGCGCACCCCGCCACCTTAATACATCCAGGGCGGATCGGAAACGGCCAGTCACACAATCCGCCGGGCGAGCGGTCGGGCTCAGTGGCCCCTCAAGTTCGATAACGGTTGCGCTGGGCGAACAAGCCAGTACCCAGGCAGTTCATGAAAACGATCCACATCGAGGATTGAACGCCCAGAAAGTCACCGTGAGGCAACTGCCAGAAACTCAACAGTCCGGCGCAGAGCAGGGCAATGCCAGTCCACATGCGCAGGCTCGGGTGACGCAGGAGGCGATCGACGACGAAGGCAAGGAGGGTGAGGGCGCAGATCGCAGCCAGCTCATTCATGGCTGTCCCTTGATAATGAACGCCTGTGATGAGCGTTGGGGGCCAATACCGCCTTTTACCGTGGCCTCCAGGGCCACCACTCGGTCACCCGCGTGATAGGTGGGTATTCGGCTTGTTACCAGGGGCGCGATGCCCATACCTAGAACAGCACCTGTGATTGTTGCGGCAAAGCCCACAGGGAGGGCTACCGCTGTAGCGATCAGTGTTCCGACGTTTTCTCGTTGCTCATTCAGTGCATCGCCTTGTGCTCTGGAGAGAGGTCGGGACACCATGATTCGCAGCGCACATGGTCGGTCGCCTGCTTGCATTCGATCGTAGATCCGGATCGCGGCATCGCTGATCTGGTAGCTGGCCTGACGAGCCGATGGAAAGTACAGCTTGCACAGGTGTGGTCGGTCTGCGGGGTGCACTGTCAGTGCATAGAGGTCGAATACTAGTCCATGTGTGGTAATGATCTGGCTGACGTTATCGAACTGCACATCCACCTTCCTTGGAATTTACCTTGGCTAGGAACATTGCCGTGCAGGGGGATGTTGCTAAAGATCCCGACCTCTGAATGATGAGTAGGAGGATTCTGAAGGTTGTCGGATGTTAGTCAGACATGCCTTTGCTGTACTCAGCCTAAACGCAGATAGTCCTTCAGGATCAGGCTTTCCAGAAAAACGTGGTCATGCGAGACCACCAGCAGCGCCCCCGTGAACTGGTGCAACAACTGCTCCAGCGCTTCGAGCGACGGCAGATCGAGGTGGTTGTTCGGCTCGTCGAGCAGCAGCAGGTCCAATGGCTGTTCCCGGTACAGCACGGCAGCCAACGCGACCTTGAGCCGCTCGCCACCACTGAGCAGGGCACCGGGTAGTGCGATGCGTGCCGCATCGATGCCCAACTGCGCCAGCCGACGATGCAGTTCGTCGCGCTGCAGGCGAGGGTTGGCGGCGCGCAGGTGTTCCAGGGCGCTCTGTCGCGGTTGCAGGCGGCTGCCGTGCTGGTCGAGCAGAGCCACTTCGCCGGTCAGCCGCAGGCTGCCCGCGCGCGGCGCCAGTTCACCGGCTAGCACCCGCAGCAGGGTGGACTTGCCGCTGCCGTTGTCGCCCACCACCCCCAGCCGCTGGCCCAGGCACAGGCGCAGGTCCAGCGCATCCGTCGTGCCCCGTGGCAGGCACAAGCCCTCCAGGGCGAGCACCTCGCGCCCTGCATATCGTTGCGGCATGGGGGCGTGCAGCATGATCGGTACCTCGCGCCCGACCTGGCGCGCCGCCTGCCGCACCTGTTCGTCCAGCGCCACCTTGGCGTCTTGCTGCTCGCGGCGCTGGCGCCCGGCGGTGGCCTGGCTGCGCTGTTGCTGGCGGTCGAGCAGAATCTGCGCCTGGTTCGCCTGCCTGGCCTGGCGCCGGGCGCTGGCCTGGTGACGCTCGAGGTTCTCGCGCTGACGTTGCAATGCCTGGGCCTGGCGTTGACGCTGCTGCTTGAGGCGCAACAGTTCCTGCGCGGCCAGTTCGGCCTGCGCGGTGCTCTGCTGCCGGTAGAAGGCGAAATCGCCGCCATAGGCGCGCAAGCCAAGGGGCGATAGTTCGACGATGCGTGCCATGTGCCCGAGCAGTGCCCGGTCGTGACTGATCACCAGCAAGCCCTTGTCCCAGCCCTGGAGCATGTCCAGCAGCATGGCCCTGGCACTGCTGTCCAGGTGGTTGCTTGGCTCGTCGAGGATCAGGTAGTCGGCCTCGCTCAGCCAGGCGCCGAGCAGGGCGACGCGCATGGCCTGGCCGCCGCTCAGGCGATCGGCCGGGCAGTGCGGGTCGAGATGACCCAGGCCATGGCGTTGCAACTGGGCCTGCAATCGCGAACGGATGTCCCAGCGTTCACCAACCGCATCGAAGTCTGCCGGGTCGATGCTGCCACGCTCGATCCGTTCGAGGGCGCGCAGGGTGCCACCGATCTGGGCCAGGTCAGCGAGAGTGGCGCTGTTGGCGAGCACCTGCTGGTCGAGATGATGCACTCGACCATGGCGCAGGCAGCAGCCCTGGCTGGGCTCGCGCAGGCCGGCCAGCAGTTGCCCGAGCAAGCTCTTGCCCACGCCGTTGCGTCCGACCAGGCCGGTGTGGCGCAGGTCGAAGGATTCGTTGAGGTCGGTGAAAAGCGGCCTGCCATCGGGGAGGACCAGGGTAACGCTGTCCAGCGTCAGGATCGACGAGTTCGTCATGCACAACTCCACTCATGCCGCTACATCCCCGGCGTGAGCCGGAGTCTGAAGACTGGCCGTCAGGCTGACGGCGGCATCAATGGCGCATTGGACGAATACCTCATGGTGTGGAGTGGGTGCAAGACTAGTCCAGCAACGCGTTGGAAGGCAACGTTTTCGCCTATGCGCGTCGTCAGCACATGCGCAATCCCCTGTAGGAGCGGCCTTGTGTCGCGAAAGGGCCGCAAAGCGGCCCCCGGCAATATCTGCTTTGGCGCTGAGACCTAGGGGCTGCTGCGCAGCCCTTTCGCGACACAAGGCCGCTCCTACAGGACCGCGCAGGCCTTGAAAGGCTCAGCGCAACCGTCGGTTCCAATCCCCGCCATGATCACGCCAGCATGCCTCCTCGCTGTCGAAGCGCACATGCCAGGCGACATGGTCCAGCTCGACCCCCGCGTCACTCAGCGCCAGGGCCGTCAGCGCGATCATCCGCGCCTTGTCCGCGCCGGCCAGTGCCCGGGCCTTGTCGGTGTCGTCGGTGAACACCCAGGTGATGCGCAGGCTGGCGGGAAAGTCGTCGAGGTCCACCTGGTGGGTGAGCCAGGCGAAACCGACGATCTCGCCCTGGGCGGTGGCGCAGGCCTCGGTCAGGCAGGCGACCATCTCCCGCTCCAGACGTGCCAGGACACGCTTGCCACTGGCCATCAGCCCTTGGCCCTTTCAACCGACAGCGTTTTCAGAAGCGCAATGGCGCAGGCGAATTGCATGGTGGTGTCCTTGGCTCGAAAAAGTGCAGGGCGGTCACTGTAGCGCAGTTGTCCATCGCGCCAGGCACTTAAATTGCGCGTCAAGGCGCAACCGCTCTGGATCAAGGCAAAGACCATGACCACAGGGTTGCAAGTTTCATCTGCGTTCATCTGCGTAGTTGGCCCGCTACCTGCTATATCCAGCCAGCGAACATTGATCGGGTGGTCAGATCGGAGTGCCCGCGGGCAGTCGACCTCGACCACTGGACAGTGGCCTTCAGGCCACGAATTTCAGAGGCTACAGGATGTCAACGGCGCAGCAGATCGACTCACCACAGGCAGACGCGGGTTGGAGCGCGCATCTGCAGTTGCGCTTCGTCCAGCGCGAGGGCGTGACCCGCCTTGGTGCGCGTCGTCACGCCGGACCTCTTTTGGTGCAACGACCGTTCTATCCAGAGGGCGCGCCGTGCCACGTCTATGTCCTGCACCCGCCGGGCGGGATCGTCGCCGGCGACCGTCTGGAACTGGACATCCACCTCGACCCCGGCAGCCACGCCTTGCTGACCATGCCGGGAGCGAGCAAGTTCTATCGCAGCATTGGCCCCACCGCGTACCTGGCCCAGCACTTTCACCTGGCCGCCGACAGCGTGCTGGAGTGGTTGCCTCAGGACAGCATCTTCTTCAATGGTGCCCGCGCCAGCCTCGACAGCCGTTTCACCCTTGAGCCCGGCGCTCGCCTGCTGGCCTGGGAAACCCTGTGCCTGGGCCGCCCGGTGATGGGCGAGCGTTTCGAGCAGGGCGCGCTGGACAGCCGCCTGCGCATCGAACTGCCCGACGACCCCGGCCTGCACGAGCGCCTGCGTATCGACGGTGGGCAACTGGCCAAGGTCGGCGACCACCCGCTACTGGCGACCTTCTGCGCTGCCCCCGCTAACACCACGGTGCTTGAGCAGGTGCGCGAACTGCTCGACCAACTGAAGACCCCGGCCGGCGCCACCTTGCTCGGATCACTGCTGGTGATCCGTCTGCTCGACCACGACAACCAACACCTGCAACGCAACCTGCAGCGCCTCTGGCACCTGCTGCGCCCGGCCGTGCTCGGCCTGGCGCCGTGCCCGCCGCGCATCTGGGCCACCTGAGAGAGCCGCCATGGAGCTGACCCCGCGAGAGAAAGACAAACTGCTGCTGTTCACCGCCGCCTTGCTGGCCGAGCGGCGCCTGGCCCGTGGCTTGAAACTCAACTACCCGGAAGCGGTGGCGCTGATCAGTGCCGCGGTGCTCGAAGGCGCCCGCGATGGTCGCACGGTGGCCGAGCTGATGAGCCTGGGCCGCGAGGTGCTGGTGCGCGAGCAGGTGATGACGGGGGTGCCGGAGATGCTGCACGACGTCCAGGTCGAGGCGACCTTCCCCGACGGCACCAAGCTGGTGACCGTGCATGAACCCATTGTTTGAGGAAGCCGGCATGATTCCCGGAGAAGTCCAGGTCGCCAGCGGCGACATCGAGCTCAATGTCGGTCGCGCGACGCTCAGCGTCAGCGTGGCCAACCACGGCGACCGCCCGGTACAGGTGGGCTCGCACTACCACTTCTACGAAGTCAACGACGCCCTGGTGTTCGAGCGCGAGCCGACTCGTGGTTTTCGCCTGGACATTCCGGCAGGCACGGCGGTGCGCTTCGAGCCGGGGCAGGCGCGTACCGTGCAGTTGGTGGCCTACGCCGGCAAGCGCGAGGTGTACGGTTTCCAGGGCAAGGTGATGGGCATGCTGGAGGGCAGGGCATGAGCCGCATTTCCCGGCAGGCCTACGCCGACATGTTCGGTCCCACCGTCGGCGATCGCGTGCGCCTGGCCGATACCGCGCTGTGGGTGGCAGTGGAAAAGGACTTCACGATCTACGGCGAGGAGGTCAAGTTCGGCGGCGGCAAGGTGATCCGCGACGGCATGGGCCAGGGCCAGATGCTCGCAGCCGAGGCCATGGACCTGGTGCTGACCAATGCGCTGATCATCGACCATTGGGGCATCGTCAAGGCCGATATCGGTATCAAGCACGGGCGTATCGCCGCCATCGGCAAAGCCGGCAACCCCGATGTGCAGCCCGGTGTCACGGTGCCGGTAGGGCCGGGCACCGAGGTCATCGCCGCCGAAGGCAAGATCGTCACCGCCGGCGGCATCGATTCGCATATCCACTTCATCTGCCCGCAGCAGGTGGAAGAGGCGCTGACCAGCGGCGTGACCACCTTCATCGGCGGCGGCACCGGGCCGGCCACCGGCACCAACGCCACCACCTGCACCCCCGGCCCCTGGTACCTGGCGCGCATGCTCCAGGCCGCCGACTGCCTGCCGATCAACATCGGCCTGCTGGGCAAGGGCAATGCCTCGCGGCCCGAGGCCCTGCGCGAGCAGATCGCCGCTGGCGCCGTGGGCCTCAAGCTGCACGAAGACTGGGGCTCGACGCCCGCCGCCATCGACTGCTGCCTGGGGGTGGCCGAGGAGATGGACATCCAGGTGGCGATCCACACCGACACCCTCAACGAGTCGGGCTGCATCGAGGACACCCTGGCCGCCATCGGCGAGCGCACCATTCATACCTTCCATACCGAAGGCGCCGGTGGCGGCCATGCGCCGGACATCATCCGCGCCGCGGGCCAGGCCAACGTGCTGCCGTCCTCGACCAACCCGACGCTGCCCTACACGGTCAACACCGTCGACGAGCACCTGGACATGCTCATGGTCTGCCATCACCTGGACCCGAGCATCGCCGAGGACGTGGCTTTCGCCGAGTCACGCATCCGCCGCGAGACCATCGCCGCCGAGGACATCCTCCACGACATGGGCGCTTTTTCCATGACCTCGTCCGACTCCCAGGCCATGGGCCGGGTTGGCGAAGTGGTGCTGCGCACCTGGCAGGTGGCGCATCAGATGAAGCTGCGTCGAGGTCCGCTGGCCCCGGATGGCGACTACTGCGACAACTTCCGGGTCAAGCGCTACATCGCCAAGTACACGATCAACCCGGCGCTGACCCATGGCATCGCCCACGAGGTCGGCTCGGTGGAAGTGGGCAAGTTGGCCGACCTGGTGCTCTGGGCGCCGGCGTTCTTCGCGGTAAAGCCCGCGCTGGTGCTCAAGGGGGGGATGATTGCCACCGCGCCGATGGGGGACATCAACGGCTCGATTCCCACGCCGCAGCCGGTGCATTACCGGCCCATGTTCGGCGCCCTGGGCGCGGCGCGGCATGCCACGCGCATGACCTTCCTGCCCCAGGCCGCCCTGGACCGTGGCCTGCCCGATGAGCTGAAGCTGCAGAGCCTGATCGGCGTGGCCCATGGCTGCCGGCGGGTGCGCAAGGCCGATATGGTCCACAACACCCTGCAACCGCTGATCGAGGTCGATGCGCAGACCTACCAGGTGCGCGCCGACGGCGAGCTGCTGGTGTGTGAGCCGGCCCACGAGCTGCCGCTGGCGCAGCGCTATTTCCTGTTCTGAATGAACAGGTACGAGGAGTACCTCGTGGGAGCGGGCTTGTCCCGCGATGCCCGTCGAGTCAACGAGACCTGGTTCGTTTGAAAGGAGTAAACATGATCGTACTTAACCGCAGGGTCACCG
Organism: Pseudomonas sp. microsymbiont 2; assembly: GCF_054788395.1. Lineage (NCBI taxonomy): Bacteria > Pseudomonadati > Pseudomonadota > Gammaproteobacteria > Pseudomonadales > Pseudomonadaceae > Pseudomonas > Pseudomonas sp. microsymbiont 2. The sequence goes on along the minus strand of NZ_CM139112.1, from coordinate 3,459,632 downwards.
ATGCCAGCAAGGTGACCGGCAACGTCACCCTCGACGTCGACAGCCGAATCAAGAGCCGGCTGCGCGTCACCCTGGACGATGGTCGCGAGGCCGGATTGATGCTCGAGCGTGGCCACCTGCTGCGCGGTGGTGAGCTGCTCGCCGATGCCGAAGGCGAGCAGGTGATCCGCGTGCTGGCCGCCCCCGAGGCCGTGTCGACGGTGCGTTGCGCCGATCCACATCTGTTGGCCCGTGCCGCCTATCACCTGGGCAATCGCCATGTGCCGTTGCAGATCGAGCCGGGCTTGCTGCGCTACCAGCACGACCACGTGCTCGACGACATGCTGCGCGGCCTGGGGCTGGAGGCGATCACCGAACAGGCACCGTTCGAGCCCGAAGCTGGCGCCTACCAGAGCGCATCCCATTCCCACGGTCACGGCCATCCGTTCGTGCGCCTGCCCGCCCATTCCTGACCTCACCCCTTTGGAGCCTTCGATGAAAAAGACTTTCGCTCTGGTACTGCTGATGGTGGCCTTGCCGGCCTTCGCCCACCCCGGCCATGATGCCAACCCGTTGCAGGATGGCCTGCTGCACCCGCTGACAGGGCTCGACCATCTACTGATGCTGCTCGGCACCGGCGTGCTCGCCGCCCTGACCGGACGCAATCTGGCCTTGCCGCTGGCGACTTTGGCGGCGATGTTCGCTGGGGCTGTGTGCGGCCACCTGTTCGGCGGTGTGGTCGGCATGGAACAGATGATTCTCGGCAGCCTGCTGGTGGCTGCCGCCGCCATGTTGCTGCCGGGTCGCCAGCTGCTGCTGTCGCTGGTCATGCCGGTGTTCGCCCTGTTCCATGGCTGGGCCCACGGCGTGGAGGCCACGCCCAGCGCGTTCTGGCTGTTCAGCGCAGGCTTCGTCACGGTCAGCGGGTTGCTGCTGGCCGTGGGTTTCGGCGTCGGGTGCCTGCTGCGCCGCCATGCCGGCCTGCAGAAAGCCTTCGGCGGTGGCCTGCTGGCCGGTGCCGCGCTGGTGCTGGCCGGCTGATGAGCAGCGACCTGGCGCTGCTGCGCCTGCTGCAACTGGTCAGCCCCGGCCTGCCCGTGGGCGGATTTACCTACTCGCAAGGCCTGGAGTGGGCCGTGGAAGCCGGCTGGGTGAGGGACGCCAAGGGTTTCGCAGCCTGGCAGCGCGAGCAGTTGCACGACACCCTCGGTCATCTCGACTGGCCGTTGCTGGCGCGCCTCTACCGGGCGTGCCAGGTGGGCGATGCCGATGCCTTCGCGCATTGGAGCAGGTTCTTGCTGGCCAATCGCGAGACCGCCGAGCTGCGTCTGGAGGAGCGCCAGCGCGGCAGCGCCCTGGCCCGTTTGCTCGATGGTTGGCAGGTGGGGCAGGCCCCGGCCTGGCGTGCCAGCCTCGAACTCAGCCAACTGGGTGGCATGGCCTGGCTCGCGGCGCACTGGTCGATCCCACTGCGCCAGCTCGCCCTGGGCCACGGTTTTGCCTGGTTGGAAGGGGCGGTAATGGCGGGGGTGAAGCTGGTGCCGTTCGGCCAGCAGGCCGCCCAGACCTTGCTGCGCGACCTGGGCGAGGAGCTGCCCTCCGTGCTTGACCATGCCCTGACGCTCGACGACGACCAGCTCGGTGGCGGCCTGCCGCTGCTGGCCATTGCCTCGTCGCGCCACGAAACCCAATACACCCGTTTGTTCCGTTCCTGAGGACTGCCTCGATGCAAAATTATCAGCAACCCCTGCGTGTCGGCGTCGGAGGCCCGGTCGGTTCTGGCAAGACCGCGCTGCTCGAAGCCCTGTGCAAGGCCATGCGCGATCACTACCAGATCGCAGTGGTGACCAACGACATCTACACCAAGGAAGACCAGCGTATTCTCACCGAGGCCGGTGCCCTGGCGCCGGAGCGCATCGTTGGCGTCGAGACCGGCGGCTGCCCGCACACGGCCATTCGCGAAGACGCTTCGATGAATCTGGCCGCCGTGGAGGAGCTGGCACGTAAGTTCGGTAATCTCGAGGTGATCTTCGTCGAAAGCGGTGGTGATAATCTCAGCGCGACCTTCAGTCCGGAACTGGCGGATCTGACCATCTACGTGATCGATGTGGCGGAGGGCGAAAAGATCCCGCGCAAAGGTGGGCCCGGCATCACCAAGTCGGATTTCCTGGTGATCAACAAGACAGACCTGGCCCCCTACGTCGGGGCTTCGCTGGAAGTGATGGAGCGGGACACTCGCAGAATGCGCCCGGAGCGACCGTGGACCTTCAGCAACCTGAAGAAGGGCGACGGGCTGCAGGCGGTCATTGACTTCATCGTCGAGAGGGGCATGTTGGGGGCGCGCAGCTGAACGGGCGTTGGTGTGACATGCCATCGTCTTGACGGCGTTCTTACAAGTCACAGCGCGACTTCTTACCGTTGCGGTGGTTGCGGGCTACAGCTTATGGCCAGGCTCGACGATAAAGTCCGTCGGGTTGCCGCGGGCCTGGTGTCCAGACCACTCGCCTGGCGTACATGTAGACCCAAACCTCACTCAAGGGAATCCGTATGAAATTGATCGCACTCGTCGCTCTTTTGGCAACCACCGGCATGGTCCAGGCTGCGAACATGGAGGCCGCCAAACTGTCCAGTCTTTCCCTCAAGTCCCCATGGTTGACCTGCCCCGAGGGCACGAAAAAAATCGGTGACGATTGCGTGCCCGCCAACATCGACTTCGAGTAATCCAATCCGCAGTCCAAGCCCGTTCATGGCGAACACCATTGCCGTCATGAACGGGCTTCTGTTCGTCTGGAATCAGCAGAGTCTGCATGATTGCCCGCGTCAGCCTGCTTTGCGCAAGGTGCTGGCGACACGGGAGAGTGTTTCCAGGTGATGCATGGGGCTTTTTGTCGAGGTGAATGATTCCCTCGACGGCTAAAGTCTGGCTGGCCGCCGCGGCTTGCCTGCGGCAGCGAGTCCACAACATCACTCAAGGAAACTTACATGAAATGGATTGCATTCTTTTCGGTGCTGGCTGCTGCAGCTCCAGCCCAGTTCGTGCTTGGCAATGAGCACACATTCGAGCCTGCCGTCGATACCGTTTCGCCGTTCGCCCAGGTCGACGCCGGGGTCGGGCAAAGCACGCGATTGGCCGGGGTTGGCCACTATGGCGGGGTGGCTCCGTTCGACTGCCCGCCCGGTACGTTCGCCACGTCGGTTGGGCACTGCCAGCCCTCTTTCGACTTCGATTGAGCACTGTGCGCAGGGCATGCGCTTGACTGAAATCCAACCGTGCGAGGCACGAGCACTGGCGGCGCTGCTGTCAGTGAGTGGGTAACGGCGGCATGGAAGTCAGCGAAACTGGCATTGGGAGAAATGGCGCATCGACTGAGATTGCAAACAGTCTCTTACACGACAGGTTCAATTTTCAGGGTTTGGCACAAGGGTTTGCCTAAGGATCATCGGTTTGGGTTGCAGGTAAAGTCGTTCTGGCTGACGGATCGAACAGTAGGACTTTTCGCCAGCTGCAGTTGAAACCGAATGAACCACGCAAGGAAACCATAATGAAGAAAATTGCCTTGATCGTACTGCTGACCACCGCAGGCACTTTCCAGATCGTCCATGCCTCGACTCCACCTTCACTGTCCTGCGCGCCTGGCACCTATATGACTTCGACTGGTCTTTGCCAGCCAGCCTGGGATTTCGATTGATAGTTGTTAATGCAGGTCAGAGCGACTGACCTTGTGCCTATCGCCGTGCATGGAGCAGCTTCCATGCACGGTTTTCTTGCAGAGGCGCCAAGAGGCATGGTCATGAAGCCCCAGGTGACGTGAGTGGCGATCACCCAAATGTCTTCGAAACACCGTTCTGCGCGTCAGTCCGCGACCGTCGATCAACGCAGGCGTGCGAGCTGGGCGGTACCCTTGTGAAAATATGCTCAAGCCATAGGTAAATCATCAGTCTCGCGAAGGCCCGAACGCCTCGGCATCAAGGTAAAGTGACAGCACGATCCCAGGGCGTTGCGATATGCGCCAGAGAGGTGCCTGTGGCTTCCTATACCTTGCGTCAACTCAAGTACTTCGTCACCACCGTGGAAGCCGGCAGTGTCGCCGAGGCTTCACGCCAGCTGTACATCGCCCAGCCATCGATCTCCACGGCGATCAAGAGCCTGGAAGAAAGCTTCGGAGTGCAGTTGTTCATCCGCCACCACGCTCAGGGCGTATCACTGACGCCCAGCGGCAAGCGCTTCTACGCCAAGACCCGCGCGTTGCTGCAGATGGCCCACGAGTTCGAGCAGAATGCCCTGGCCGACAACGACACCGTGGCCGGGCAGATCGACATCGGCTGCTTCGAGACCGTGGCGCCACTGTACCTGCCGCGACTGATCGCCGGTTTTCGCGAGCGCTACCCGGGCGTGGACATCCGCCTGCGCGACGGCGAACAGCAGGACCTGATCCAGGGCCTGACCGCCGGCACCTTCGACCTGGTGTTCCTCTACGATCATGACCTCGATGGCACCATCGAGACCGAACCGTTGATGCCCGCGCAGAAACCCTATGTGCTGCTTCCAGAGAAGCACCGTTTCGCCAGCCAGGCCCAGGTGTCGCTGCGCGACCTGTGCCCAGAGCCGATGATCCTGCTCGACGTGGCGCCCAGCCGCACGTACTTCGTCAGCCTGTTCAACGAACTGGGGCTGACTCCGAACATCGTGTTCAGCTCGCCGTCCATCGAGATGGTCCGGGGCATGGTGGGCCAGGGATTCGGTTTCTCGCTGCTGGTCACCCGGCCATTTTCGGAATTCACCTATGATGGGCAGCGCCTGGTGACCGTCGACATCAGCGAACCGGTGGCACTGTCGGGGTTGGCGGCAGCCCACCTGAAGCGGGTGCAACTGACCAAGCCGGCGCAGCTGTTCGTCGAATTCTGCCGAGAGCAACTGGTGAGCTTTTGACCTTGGCTTGCCGGTGGCCGTCCATTCGTCGCCCCGAGGCCAGGGACTGTCGAACGATTCAGGTCGCGCCGGGCTCTTCCATCAAGGCGCCAGGGGATCGGGGGTGCTGTCATTGCTTTGGCGAATGGCCTGTTGCCAGGGCATGGGCAATATCAATTGGCATTGCGCCCTTGCACGGCGTAATCACACAGCAGGCCACCCAGTAGTGCGAGGGTCGTACCATGTCGTTGATCGGTGTTTCGATGCTTGAAATGCGCCAGATGATCGAGCAAGCCTGCTTGCCTGACCGTTGCGAGGTCAGTTGCCCGGATGGCGAAAACCTTACCATTCGCCTGGGCCGGGGCGAGAGCCTGGACGACTGCCTCACCGTTACCGGGGTGCCCGTCGCCAGTCTCAAGAACTGTCATGACCTGCTGGAGCTGGTGACGCGCATCAAGGCGCAGCGGCACAGCCAGACACTTGAGTTCAAGGCCATCGCCTGAATGCCGCAGGTTTGGTCGGCGCTGCTCACTGCAGCTCCAGCAACAGATTGATTCCGCCATCACCGCATCTGACGTGTTCGCGGACCACGCCTCGATAGCTGCGTCCCTCCCAGACGAAGGCAACACTATGGGCACGCTCCACCTTGGCGGGCAGCGGCGGTTCGATGTGCAGGCGCAGGGCAGGGCGACCTTGCAGGCTAAGGGCAGCCAGCTGAACCTGGCACTCGGCGCGCTGCGCCACCGAACCGAACAGGGTGTCACGAATGAAGTCCAGCTCGAGGCGGGCGCAGGGCGCGCGGCAGGACATCTTCATGGCGGGCTCCTGACGAAAGGACGGAGTATCTCTCGTTGGAAGCCTAAAGCGCGTAAGCGTTCAAATTATTTCAGTCCGATGACGCGCAGATCATCTTGTCACGGCCTTTGTGGCACAACCGAACTGCCGAAGCTGTTGCCCATGCGCGTCGACGTCGCCGCAGGTGTCGCCAGGCCCATCTGGTTCGGGGCCTTGCGTTGCAGTTGTCGCGCTGGATCGAGCTGCTCGCGCAGGCCTTTGGCTGCTTTCGGATCGCTGCCTTGCAGCTGTTGTGTCAGACAGTCGTAGGCCAGTGCCCGCGACTGACCGACCTGCACGTCAATGCAGCCCTGGCCGGCTTCGCTGCGCTCGGCAAGCACCGGCAGGGCGTAGCCCAGCAGCAGGGGCAGGAACGCCAGTGGCAGTCGGCCCATGGTGAGTACTCCTTGCGATGGATCCAGAGGCAAGTCTAGCCCTGGCTGGTTTGACCCTGGGTGAAGCTTTGGTTGCCGCTGGCTGTCACCACAGCGTCATACATTGGCCCCAGGATGACGTTTCCCCGGCGACGGCGGCCAGCAAGGAGGCCAGTCAATCCGTGCGTGCATTGCTTGTGGTCGGCATGCTGATGCTGGGGTGGCTGGTCGCGCCGCTGTCCTTGCGCGCGCAACCGCTGCTGACCCTGGAAATCCCGGCACAGCCGCTGGATCAGGCGCTGGACAGCTTCGGCCGGCAGAGTGGCCTGGCGGTGCTGGTGGACCAGGCCTTGCTCACCGGGCAGCGTTCCAGCCTGGTGCAAGGACGCTACACCGCGCGCGAAGGCCTGCAGCGATTGTTGCGGGGCACCGGGCTACTGGCCCGCTACAGCGGTAGCGGTGGCTTCACCCTGTTGCCGTTGCGTTTTCCGCTCGCAACGCGGCGTAGCCCGGCGACGGGCGTGTCTGCCGGAGGTTACGGGCAGGCGTTGCAAATGGCGGTCGAGCGCGCGTTGTGCACCTCGGCATTGACCCGCCCCGGCAGCTATCGGGCGGCCTTGCAGATCTGGATCGATGCCCGTGGCCAGGTCGCGCAGAGCCGCTTGCTGGCATCGACCGGCGATTTCGCCCGTGATGCCGCGGTCATCGAACGCTTGCATGCGGTACGCCTCGAGGGCGCGCCACCGACATCCTTGGCGCAGCCGATCACTTTGCTGCTGCGCCCGGTACCTATGGATTGCCCACTTTCGCAAGGAGCTGCGGCGGCATGAACAAACCTCGGGACAGTGCGCTGGTCAGGCTGTTTCTGACGTCCTACGACGCGTTGCGGGTGCGCCTGAGGCGCAGACTCGGCTCGGATGACCTGGCCAACGATGTGCTGCAGGAAACCTACCTGCGGGTCGATCGCATGGAGGCGGTGCACGATCTGCGCAAGCCCGATGCCTACCTGTACCGCATGGCCCTGAATGTCGCCGCCGATCGCCGCGAGGCCGACGCCCGGTTGCTGACCGGCGGCGAAATTGAGGCGTTGTTGCAGGTCGCCGAAGACCAGGATCCGGCACGTATCGTCGGTGGCCAGCGCGAAATCCAGAATCTGCTGGGCGCGCTTTACGAGCTGCCGGCACGGCGGCGACGGATTTTCATTGCGGCACGCCTGGAAGAGGCCTCGCACCAGGAGATTTCCCAGCGTTTCGGCATTTCCACGCGCACGGTGGAGAAGGAGCTCAAGGCGGCGCTGGGGCATTGCGCGCAGCGCCTGGATAGAAAAGTATTTCAGCGGTTCGGTCCGGGCGCGGGAAAACCGTCTTGATCAATAGTCGACTTTCTCATGTGAATGCCATGCCTCAGATTTCGCCCGATCCCGACTTGCAGCGCCAGGCCCAGGACTGGCTCGTGCGGCTGACTTCCGGTCAGGCCACCCATGCCGACGCTCAGGCCCTGCGACAGTGGTGCGCGCGCAGCCCGGCCCATGCCGAGGCGTTCGCCCAGGCTCGACAGCTCTGGCACCTGTTGGGGCCAGCGGCGCGTCAGGCCCGTGAGGTGGCGCCCATGCCTGTGCTGGGCAGGCGTGCCCTGCTGGGCGGCGCGGTGGCGGCTTCGGCGGCGCTGCTGGTCTGGCGTGGCGGCCTGCTGGAGGATCTTGCCGCGCCCCCCGTGGCATTCGCCACCGAGGCGGGCGAACAGCGCCGCGTCGAGCTGGCGGCGGGCATCGAACTGGAGCTGAACGTACGTACCCAGGTCAGCCGGGAGCGGCACGGCATCGCGCTGTTGGGGGGCGAGATCGAGGTCCAGGCCCGTCAGCCTGTACAGGTACGTGCCGGGCAAGGGCTGATCAGTGCCGACCTGGCGCGGTTCAACGTGCGTGAAGACGACGAGGGGGTGTGCGTCACCTGCCTGAGCGGCGAACTGCGCATCGCCGCTCTGGGGCAGGTCGAGAACCTGCCGGCCGGGCTTCAGCTGCGTTACGGCGCGCAGCGAGTCAGCGCGCCGGCGGCATTCGATATTGGACAGGTGATGTCCTGGCGAGAGCGCATGCTGGTGTTTCGCGATGCGCCACTGGCCCAGGTGATCGATGAGATCAATCGCTATCGCCCTGGACGCCTGATTCTGCTCAACCCGTCACTGGGGCGCCGCCGGGTGCAGGCCCGGTTCAGTTTCGAGCAACTGGCCCAGGCCGCCGAACTGATCCGCAGCGCTTATGGCGCTCGTTGCCTTGAGCTGCCAGGCGGTGTGGTGCTGGTCAGTTGAACGGCCCCAGCACCTGACGATAGCGCTCTTCACCTTGACTGCCACGCCAGCCCAGACGTATCTCCAGACCTGCGGGAGCGTCGTGCGCCTGGCTGTCCGGTCCTTGCCAGCCCTTGTCGGGCTGCCAGCGGCGCAGGCTGAAAGTCGTCACGTTGTCCAGTACGGCCACGGCCATCTCGGGGGCCGGTAGTGGATAGCGCTCGCGCAGCGGCGCGGCGGCACGATACAGGGTGCCTGCGCGCACGTACCAGCGGACCCGCTGCAGGCCGCTACCGGGGATGGCTCCCGCACGAACCAGTTCCAGGCGGTCGGCGCGGGCACGAATCGCTGGCAGTGCCGGCTTGCCCGGTGGCTCGCGACCGGGCAGGGGTGGTTCCAGCAGTTCCACGGTGGCGCGCAGGGCCAGGTCGCGCTCCAACTGCTGGAATACCCGCAGCACCGCCTGGTGCGCTTCGCTGGCCTGGCGTACATGGCGGTCGGCGCGGCTGACGCTGTCGAGCCCGCGCCAGGCGATCAGGCTGACCACCGCCATCAGCAGGATCGCGATCATCACTTCGATCAGGGTGAAGCCGCGTTGCCGGTTCATGGCTGGCTAACCCGGAATTTCCCGGCGCCGTCGCTGGCCAGGCGCACCAGCACCGGGCCGCTGCGCAGGCGCACGGCCAGCGGGGTGCCGATCCATTCGCCGTCCAGCCATACCGCCCCGCGGGGCTCGACCTGGACCTTGACGGTGTCGGCCTGCCAGCGGCGGTGCTTGAGCGGACCTTCGTCGACCAGCCGGCCATCGGCGCGCACGAAACCGTAGCCGTCGTGGTCGACTTGCCAGCGCAGGGGCTGGCCATCGGCCTGGGCCTCGCTGCGCGCCAACTCCAGCATGAGTGCCAGGCGCTCGCCATCGGCCCGCAGGTGCTTGCCAGGGTCGGGGCGGATGCTCAGGCTGATGGCGGCGCTGGCGATACCCACGATCACCAGCACCACCATCAGTTCGATCAGGGTGAAACCGCGTTGTCCGTTCACGGGGCTGCTCCTTGTCCTGACTGGCAGCTTGCCCGACGAAGATGATCGCGATGTGAAACAAAACCGTGAGAATTACCCGGTATGTTGGCTGGCAGGTACACAAGGAGCCCCTGAACATGCCCATCGCCCGTTTCGATCTTGCCCTGGGCCCGCTGCTGCAGGCGTCGGGCGCGCTGCTTGCGCTCGCCGGGCTGGCGACCTGGGCCATCGTGCTGCTGCAACCGGCGCAGGTGATGGCCGTGGCGCAGCCGAGCGTGGCCCAGGCGCCGGAAGAAACCCCGGCGGGTCGCTGGTTCGCGAACATCCCGCTGCAGGTGGACATCAAGGTCAGCGGGGTGATGGCCGGCAGCCAGGGCGCGGTGGCCATCGTCAGCCTCGACGGTGGCCCGGCCCGGGCGGTGCGTGATGGCGAGGAACTGGCCCGGGGCGTGCGTCTGGTCGCCATCGAGGCCAGCGGGTTGTTGATCGAGCGCGGCGGCCAGCGTAGCCGCGTGGAAGTGCCGGTGCTGGCACGCACGCCGTTTCCGGGTGAAGCGCCTCAGCCTTCGGCGAACTGACGCAGACGCTCGCCATCGAGGCGATAGCGAACCCACTCGTCCTGCGGCTCGGCGCCCAGCGAACGGTAGAAGCCGATGGCCGGCTCGTTCCAGTCCAGCACGCTCCACTCCAGGCGCCCGCAGTCGTTTTCCAGTGCCTCCCGGGCGATATGTCGCAGCAGCTTGCGCCCAGCGCCGTCGCCGCGTTGTTGCGGGCTCACGTACAGGTCTTCGAGGTAGATGCCGTTGCGCCCGAGCCAGGTGGAATAGCTGTAGAAATACACGGCAAAGCCGATGGCCTGGCCCTCACGCTCGCAGATCAGGCTATGCACGGTGCTGCCTTCATCGAACAGGCTGTGCTCGATATCGGCGAGGGTCGCCACCACTTCATGACGGGCGCGTTCGTAGTCGGCCAGCTCGGTGACGAAGGCGAGGATCTGTGCGGCGTCGCTGCGTACTGCGGGGCGGATGGTCACACTCATGGGGGCTTCCTTGTGATTGGGCTGGAGGCGATGGTAGCGGCAATCCCCTGGCTTGCCGATATGTAAAGCATGCTTGACATTGCAGGGTAGTGCCTCTAGTGTCAAGCACCCTTTACATGGAGGTCGTTACCATGCTGCACAAGCGTTATCGCAACCTGTTCATCGCGTCGATGCTCGCCTATTGCGCCTGCGTGCTGCTCAGCAGCCACTTCCTGCAGGCGATGTCCACGGGCGTGCTCAAGGTGGCTCTGGCGCTGCTGCCGGTGCCGGCCTTGCTGGTCATGGCCTGGGCTTGCATCGGTCAGCTGCGCCAACTGGACGAGATGATGCGCCGGATCCAGCTCGAAGCCCTGGGCCTGGCGTTCGTCATCACCGCATTGCTGACCTTCAGCTATGGTTTCCTGGAGACGGCGGGCTTCCCGCGCCTGTCGATGTTTATGGTCTGGCCGCTGATGGGCCTGCTGTGGATGATGGGAACCTGGGTGGGCGTAAGGCGTTATCGATGAACAACCATATGCGCGCCCTGCGCGCCGAGATGGGCTGGTCGCAGGCCGAGCTGGCCGAGCGCCTGGGGGTGTCGCGGCAGACGGTCAATGCCATCGAGACGGGGCGCTACGACCCCAGCCTGCCGCTGGCATTCACCATCGCCCGGGTGTTCGAGCGCGCGATCGAGGCGATCTTCGATCCAGACGAACCGGTTCAGTAGAGTGTATCTGTGCAATTTAGATCAACTGTACCGGTCGCTGGCAACCAGGCTCCGCTAGTGTGGCGACACGACAACCCGAAAATGGATCCGCCGCCATGCTTGCCTCGCTCGATCTGCTCAGTGCCTTCGTGCTGTTTGCCTTCGTTTCGTCCATCACGCCCGGTCCTAACAACACCATGCTGCTGGCATCCGGGGTGAATTTCGGCGTGCGACGCAGCATTCCCCACGCCTTGGGCATCAGCGTCGGCTTCATGGTGATGGTGCTGGCGGTGGGCTTGGGGCTGGGCGAGGTGTTCAAGGCCTGGCCTGCGCTGTACAGCATCCTGCGCTACGTGGGCGCGGCGTATCTGTTGTACCTGGCGTGGAAGATCGCCACCTCCGGGCCGATGTCGGGCGATGCCGTTGGCAGTCGCAAGCCTTTGGGCTTCTGGGGCGCGGCGGCGTTCCAATGGGTCAACCCAAAGGCCTGGGTGATGGCGGTGGGCGCGATCACCACCTATACCCCGGCCCAGGGCTACGCTTTCAACGTCTTGGTCATCGCCCTGGTGTTCGCCTTGGTCAACCTGCCCAGCGTCGGGGTCTGGGTGATGTTCGGCAGTGCGCTGCGCAACCTGTTGCGCAATCCGCGCGCGGTGGTGCTGTTCAATGTCCTGATGGCCGTGTTGCTGGTGATTTCGCTGTATCCGCTGCTGTTTGTAGAATCGGCATTTTCCTAGAGCCGATGAGTGCAGTCGATGGAGTTGATTCCCTGGTCCCATGAATGCGCCGAAGGCTTTACCCTGCGCGGTTGGCGGACCCCAGCCAGTGGCCGGCCGTTGTTGCACTTCCTGCATGGCAATGGTTTTTGCGGCCTGGTCTATCAACCGATGCTCATGCGCCTGGGCGAGCATTTCGACCTGTGGCTGAGCGATGTCCAGGGCCATGGCGACAGTGATCACGGTGGTGACTTCCGTGGCTGGAACCGCACCGCGGCGCTGGCCGTGGAGGCCTTCCAGGCGGGGCGTGGCGAATATGGCGAGGTGCCGCGCCTGGCGCTGGGACACAGCTTCGGCGGTGTACTGAGCGGCCTGATCCTGGCGGCTGAACCTGAGTTGTTCGAGCGCGCCGTACTGCTGGACCCGGTGTTGTTCAGCCGGCCCATGATCGGGATGATGGGCGCCGCCGCTATGGTCGGCCTGCACCGCCGCCACGCACTGGCGCGCAAGGCCGCGACCCGGCGCAGCCACTGGCCCGATCGCGAGGCGGCGCTGGCCTCGCTGCAGGGCCGGGGCATCTTCAAGGGCTGGAGCGACGAGGCGCTGCGGGCTTACGTGGAGCATGCCATCGGCGACTGCGGTGAAGGCGTGGTGCTCAAGTGCAGGCCCAGCCGCGAGGTGGAAATCTTCAGCTCGTTCCCTGAGCGGATGTGGCAACAGCTGGCACAGATCCGCACACCGACGCAGATTCTGCATGGCGAACGCACATACCCGTTTGTGCCCCGCTCGGTGCGGCGCCTGGCCGGTTTGAACAGCCATGTGAGCGTGCGGCAGGTGGCTGGCGGCCACTGTTTCATGCAGGAGGATCCGGCTGGCGCGGCGCAGCAGGTGCTGGCATTCCTGCAGCGCTGAAGCAGCAGACGAGTTCGCGTCGATCTGCTGTCCATTTCGCGACGATCACCTGCTGATTCGCGAGCGAACGACAGCGTTGGATTCCGTACGCTGGCGCTCCCCTTCATCGGATGGAGCCCAGCATGAACCAGGCGGTCAGCCCAGATCCCCAGCACACCTTCGAACAAACCCGCGCCCGGCGCCGGCAGCGCCTGTTGCGCTTCGGCCTGGCCGGGGGACTGGGCTTGCTGGCGGCCGCCTATGGTGCCTATTGGTGGCTCGACGGGCGCTTTCTGCAGCAGACCGACGACGCCTATGTGCGTGCCGACTGGGCACCGATCAGCGCCCGGGTCAGCGGTTACGTCGCCGAGGTGACGGTGGCGGACAACGCCACGGTCAAGGCCGGGGATCTGCTGGTACGCCTGGATGCCCGCGACTTTCGTGACCGCCTGCGCCAGGCCGAGGCGCGCCTGGCGGTCAGCGAGGCGGCGGTGCAGGTGCAACGGATGCGCCTGCGCATGTTCGCCGCCGAGCAGGACGAACAGGAGCAGGCCATCGCCCGGGCCGAAGCCGAGCGCGGCGGCAGCCGTGGCGAGGCGCAGCGGGCCGAGGCCGACTGGCAACGCTATCAGCACCTGGCGCAATGGCAGGCAGCGAGCGTGCAGCGCATGGAGCAGGCACGGGCTACCCGGATCCAGGCCAATGCCGTACAGCGCGCCGCCGATGCCGAGCTGGCCCGCCAGCACGCGCGCAAGGCGGTGCTGGCCCAGCAGGGGCGCCAGTTGGAGGCCGAGTTGCAGCAACGCCTGGCCGACCTCGAACAGGCGCGCGCGGAGGCGGACCTGGCCCGTAGCGCCCTGGCCGACACCGAGATCCGCGCGCCATTCGACGGCATGGTCGGCCAGCGCAAGGTACGCCAGCAGCAATTCGTGACGCCCGGCCTGCCGCTGTTGGCGGTGGTGCCGGTGGCCGAGGCGTACGTGGTGGCCAACTTCAAGGAAACCCAGCTCGCGCATATGCGCCCCGGGCAAGCGGTGACGCTGGAGGTGGATACCTTCGGCCAGCACTGGCGCGGTACCGTGGACAGCGTCTCGCCAGGTTCGGGCGCGGTGTTCGCGCTGCTGCCGCCGGACAACGCCACCGGCAATTTCACCAAGATCGTCCAGCGCTTCCCGGTGCGCATTCACCTCGACCCCGCCTCCGATGACACGCAGCGGCTGCTGCCGGGCATGTCGGTGATCGCCACGGTGGACACCCGGCATGAGCGCTGAAGAGAGCGTCTCCGCCCGGGCCTGGGTGGCGGTGATCGGTGGCTTGTTCGGCTGTTTCATGGCGGGCATGAACGTGCATGTCACCAGCGCCGCGCTGCCGGAGATCGAAGGCGCGCTGGGGGCGAGCTTCGAGGAGGGGTCGTGGATTTCCACCGCCTACCTGGTGGCCGAGATCAGCATGATTCCGCTCACGGCCTGGCTGGTGCAGGTGTTCTCCCTGCGCCGGGTGATGCTGGTGGGCTCGGCGGTGTTCCTGGTCAGCTCGGTGAGTTGCGCGCTGGCGCCGAGCCTGGAGGCGATGATCACCTTGCGGGTGATCCAGGGCGCCTCCGGCGCGGTGCTGATCCCGTTGTCGATGCAACTGATCATCACCGAGCTGCCGGCCAGCCGCATTCCCTTGGGCATGGCGCTGTTCAGCTTGGCCAACAGTGTCGCCCAGGCCGCCGGGCCGTCGATCGGTGGCTGGCTGACCGACATGTATTCCTGGCGCTGGATCTTCCTGCTCCAGCTGCCGCCCGGTATCGCCTTGCTCGCCGCGGTAGCCTGGTCGATCAAGGGCCAGGCGGGTGATCGCAGCGCCTTGCGCCGGGCCGACTGGCTGGGAATCGTGGCCATGGCCCTGGGCCTGGGCGCCTTGCAGATCGTGCTGGAAGAGGGCGGGCGCAAGGACTGGTTCGATTCGCGCTTCATCGTCGGTTTCAGCATCGTCGCCGTGATCGCCCTGGGGCTGTTCATCCAGCGTCAGCTGTGGGGCGCGCGGCCGTTCATCAACCTGCGTCTTCTGGCCAGCTACAATTTCGGCGTGTCCAGCCTGGCCATGGCGGTGTTCGGCGCGGCCACCTTTGGCCTGGTATTCCTGGTGCCCAACTATCTGTCGCTGGTGCAGGGCTACAGCGCCAGCGAGATCGGCAAGAGCCTGATCGCCTACGGCCTGGTGCAGTTGCTGCTGGCGCCGCTGTTGCCGCGACTGATGCGCTGGCTCAATGCCAAGCTGCTGGTGGCCAGCGGCTTCGCCATCATGGCCCTGGGCTGCTGGCTGGGATCGCAGTTGACGGTAGACGCGGGCAGCAATGTGATCATCCCCTCGACGGTGGTGCGCGGCATCGGCCAGCCGCTGATCATGGTGGCGCTGTCGGTGCTGGCGGTGAAGGGGCTGGACAAGGCCCAGGCCGGCTCCGCCTCGGCGCTGATCTCCATGTTGCGCAACCTGGGCGGAGCGCTGGGCACGGCGTTGCTCACGCAACTGGTGTCGCAGCGCGAGCGCTTTCATTCGGTACGCATCGGCGAAGGGCTGACGCTGTTCGACGGCGCGCTGCAGCAGCGCCTGCCGGGCGGTCTGGTCGACCCGCAGTCGCCCGAGGTGATGCAGACCCTGGCACTGATCGACCAGAGCGTGCGCGAGCAGGCATACCTGATGGCGTACTCGGATGCGTTCTACCTGTCGTGCCTGGCTTTGCTGGGGTGCGCGGTGGCGTCACTGCTGCTGCGCAGCCGCTAGTGTCCTGTCTCGGAAACAAGCTGTTCACTTTTGGCGGCGTCTTGGGCGCCCGACCGGCGTTGCCACTCCTCGCCATAGCCCTGCTATGACTCGTCGCGGCGCCTTGGCCGAGCACCCAAGCCACTTGCCAAAAGAGAACGTATTTCCGAGACAGGACACTAGTGCTCACGGCTGGCGCTCCGCCACGGCACGCAGGGTGCGCAGGGTGACCATCGGCGCGTCCACCACGAACTGGTTGGCTAGCCAGCCCGGCACATCGCCGGCCGGGTCGGCGCGCAGCTGGTAGGTGACCTCGGTCTCGCGCTCGCCCAGCGGGCGCATGATCCACTCGCCGCTGAGCCGACGTACGCGAATCAGCCCGGGGTCGACCGGGACCCTGCCGGGCTCGGCGCTCAGGTGGCGGACCAGGGTGCCGTCGTCCAGGCGCTCGGTCTGGACTTTCAGCACCATGTCCCGTGGCTTGGCGGGCCAGGGCAGAGTGGTGGTGAGATAGACCCAGGTGCGGTCGCCGTCGACCTCCAGCAGGCGCATGTCGGCGCAGGCATATAGCCACTTGCAGGCCACCCGTAGGTTCTCCTGCAGGTCGGTAAGGGTGCGCAGGCTGGCCTTGATTCGGGCGACGCCTCGAAATTGCTGGTAGCTGGAGCCGTCGACGCGGCTCAGGTAGACGTCGATGCCGTCTTGCTGCTGGGCAAGTTGCCAGTCATCGGCCAACAGCACGGTGGCCGACAGCAGGAGCGGCAGGGCGATGAGCAATCGGGGCGGGCGCATGGCATCAGGCCGGGAGAGGACATCCGCTCAGTATGGCCGGGAATGCACGGCGGTGCAGCCATCGCCCACGAGGCAGCGAGGATCCTGTGGGAGCGGGTTTACCCGCGAATGCGTCGCCGCATTCGCGGGGGAACTTGCTCTCACAGGCAACATGCAGGGCCTGGCGGCATCTGCAGGGTCAAGCTGAAAGCATCAGCGCTGCGGGTTGAGGGTCAGGTGCACGTGGCGGTTGACGTCCTTGTACAGCAGGTAGCTGAAGGGGCCTGGGCCGCCGGAGTAGCAAGCCTGCGGGCAGAAGGCGCGCAGCCACATGAAGTCGCCGGCCTCGACCTCGACCCAGTCCTGGTTCAGGCGATACACCGCCTTGCCTTCGAGCACATACAGGCCGTGCTCCATGACGTGGGTCTCGGCGAACGGGATCACGCCGCCCGGCTGGAAGGTGACGATGTTCACGTGCATGTCGTGGCGCATGTCGGCCATGTCGACGAAACGGGTGGTGACCCAGCGGCCTTCGGTGCCCGGCATCTCGATGACCGTGGCGTTGTCGCGGTGGGTGACGAAGGACTCGGGAACCGGCAGGCCTTCGACCTTCTGGTAGTGCTTGCGCAGCCAGTGGAAGGTGACGTTGGCCTTGCTGTTGTTGCGCAGGCTCCACTCGGCGCCTGGCGCCAGGAAGGCGTAGCCGCCCGGCACCAGGGTGTGGTGCTTGCCTTCGACGGTGATGTCGATCTGGCCTTCGACCACGAACAGCACCGCTTCGGCGTTCGGGTCCAGCTCGGGGCGTTCGCTGCCACCTTCGGGGGCGACTTCGACGATGTACTGCGAGAAGGTCTCGGCGAAGCCGGTCAGCGGACGGGCGATGACCCACATGCGCATCTTGTCCCAGAACGGCAGATGGCTGGTGACGATGTCACGCATCACGCCCTTGGGAATGACCGCATAGGCCTCGGTGAACATGGCACGGTCAGTCAGCAGCTCGGTCTGAGCCGGGTGCCCACCGTGGGGGGCGAAGTAGGAGGATTTCGACATGAACGGTCTCGACTTGTTGTTCTCTCCCCGTGCCTTGGACCACACCGGCCGGTGCGTGCAGGGGATGCACGGACAGCATATGGGCCAGTCGATGGCATCCACAAATTAAATGTTGGAATACCCGGTATTTGCTTGCTGAATGCGTACAGGGTTATTGGCGTGAGTTTGGGATCGTCGATCGTCTGGGTTCCACCTTCCATCTTGTAGGGCGCATCCGATCGTTCATGGCAACGACATTTTTTTCACATCACCTTGCTAGCATCGCCGGCACTTCCTGGGAGTCGATCCAATGATGCATGTCCTGCGCAAGCGTGGTGTCCGCCTTACCCTGACCGCCTCGGCGGGCCTGCTGGCCGGTGCCCTGGGCTTTTTCGCCTGGCAGACCTTCTACCCGGTGCAGGCCGCCGAGGGCTGGGGCGTGCAGGTGCTGCACAATTCGGTGACTCGCGCGGCCTCGCTGCTGCCACAGGCCGATGGCAGCCTGCTGGTGAGCCGAGAGCTCAATGGCGGCAAGGGCAGCATCATGCGCATCACGGCCGAGGGCGACCGGGTGATCGTGCTCGACGGTTTGTCCAAGCCTGACGGCATGGTGGCCGTCGAGGGCGGCTGGGCGTTCAGCCAGGAGGTGGGCGGGGCGCCGGTCAGCCTGGCGCGCAATGGCCAGACCACCACGTTGTTCGAGGGCAACAATGTGCAAGGCCTGTTCAACGATGGCGACCACCTGTACGCCATCGAGGACCGCAAAGGCGATGGCCGCCTGATGCGCTACGACTGGCGCAGTGGCCATCTCGATGTGCTGCGGGCCGGCCTCACCGAAACCGAAGGACTGACCCGCTGCACCGATGGGCGCCTGCTGTATACCGAGAAGGCCAACGGCAGGGTTCGCGCCTACAACCCCGAGGGCGAAGACCCGGTGGTGGTCGATGGCCTGCGCAATCCTACCTTCCTGTTCTGCGATGCGCGCGGGTTGTGGATCAGCGAGGATTCGACCCACCGTGCGCGCCTGCTGCGCATCGATGGCAGCGGCACGCGGCACACGGTGCTCAGCTTCCTGAAGGCCCCGCAGGCCATCGTCGCCGATGGCAAGGGTGGATACCTGCTGGCCGAAGGTGGTCGCGACCGGGTATTGCGCCTGACGCCGCCCGTGACCGTGGAGACAGCCCAGGTCGAGGCGCCGCCAGTTCCCGGGGCATGACCTGGGTCATGACGCAGGCCGGGCGGCTACCAGCAGCAGTGCCTGCGGTACCTTGCTTTGCGGGTGTTGCGGTTCGCTCAGTTCGAGCAACTGGAGTCCGGCCATCTGCAGGGCATTCAACCAGCTGCCCAAGGTCCTGAAATACCAGGGCATCGGCTTCCAGTCCCCGGCGAAGCCGACGAAAGATTCTTCCCGCCAGCCATCCTGATAATCGCCGGCCGCCGCGGTCCACGGATGCAGCGTCTGGATCACCAGCGCGCCACCTGGTGCCAAGCGCTCGCGCATGGCTGCCAACAAGGGAATGATGTCCTGCTGCAAGAGGGCGAAGTTGGCACAGATCACATCGAAGGTTCCCGCGATCACCCGCTCGCCGCTGACCAGTTGCTCATAACTGGCCAGATGTACCGCCATCGATCCCGCTGTTCGCGCGGCATCGACCAGCGTGGCATCGCCATCCACCCCGGTCGCCTCGATGCCTCGCTCGGCCAGCGCGCGCAGCAGCCAGCCTTCGCCGCAGCCGAGGTCGAGCACATGCGTGGGCTGGCGGCTGAGCACGGCGAAAAGCATGGCGTTGTCAGTGACCTGGCGGCGAGATTCGATTGCGCCGCCACGCACGGCTTCGATCCAACGCTGGGCATTGAGATGCCAGCTGTGTAAAAGCGGGTCTTCAGTCATTGGCGCAGGCTCCGTTCGCGGTCATTCCAGCCTATCTTTCCAGTCCTGCCAGTCGACCGCGTTATCGGCGATGAACGCTTCGCCCCAATCGAACTCCCTGTCGTCCACGGTCACGACCAGCGTTCGGCTGTTGGTCGCAGTTATCTCGAGATTTTCCTCGCCATGCACGCGCAGCAGCTGTTCCTGAACCTGGCATCCCAGGCAATCGCATCCTTGCCCCTGACAGTTTGCGCTGAGCAACAATGCAAGGCCACTTGTGGGCACGTGATATAGATGGCGGAACGTTCCGTCCGGATGCGTGAAAATGTATATCCGCGCAGCACGCTCATGCATTGGACCGAGGCTATCGAGCTGGTCCACCACGATGCAGCCCTTCATCAGTTTCCCTGCGGAATCGAACAGTGGGTCGACGACCACCTGAATGCCTTGATGACCACAGCGTTGCATTAGCCTGTCGAAGTCTTCGTCGCGCTCGATGATGTCGAGGGTGTAGGCGCTGGGCGAGAAGCCGATCCGCAACCAGTTCTTCAGATACTGCTTCAGCTCGAACGGCGATGTGCTGAGGAACAATGCATTGTCGAAGGTGATCGGGCTGCCGTCTTGCCGATGCGTCAGCATGGCCAGTGGGGTATAGAAATTCTTGACACGGTCGTGCAGCTGGGAAATCCCCCTGGTATAGGCGGCGCTTTGAAACTCGAGGCATTCGATCAGGTCCAGGGGGTGGTGGGCAAACTGCTCGATGTCCGCCTGGCCTGCCTGAAGCGAGCCGTCAGCCGAATAGCAAAGCGGATTGCCTTGGGCTTTCTTGCTTTCCCGCCATTCGTTCAGCCCCGCCGTGACCGTGGCGACCTGCTCGCTGTCGAAGCGCTGGACCTTGCCACGCTGTTGCACGTAGCGCAACGATCCATCCTCCAGGCGTACCTTGATGCAGTGTTTGCCCTGAGTGTCCGAGGGCGACGGGTTGTTCCACCACATGTGCTTGATGGCTTGGTTGAGCAGCTCGGAGCCGTTCCAGACCGCCTGACCGTGATCCAGGCTGAAGAACCAGCGTTGGTAGTCGAAGTTTTTCAGCTCCGGGTGCCTGGTCATCCCAGGATTGCCAGCGACACCCAGCACCCTGTCGGAAGGTCGCAGACAATCCTCGTGAATGAAGCCCGCGTCAAAGGGCAGCTCGCACTCCTGGATCTCGATGGCCAACGCGTGTTCCGAAAGCCCTGCGTCGCAGTGGATGCATTTGGAGTACGTCGTGTTCTCCAGCAGTTTTCTTCTGATCTTTTCGCCATAGGCGACCGCTAACGGGGTGGCGTCTTCGTCACGCTCGCTATTCATCGGGCCCAGCATCAGCCGTGTCTTCTCCGGCAGCGGCTGTTCGAGGAGAAACCTTTTGGCGCCAGAGAACGTCGAGAATCTTGCCACAAGCGGATGGTGGCTACCGTCGCTCAACTCCAGGGTGTTCTCGTGAAAGCGCAGCCTGAAATTCCCCTGATCGTCAAACCTGTAGAACTCCAGCAATTGCAGGTCGAACTCCTCTACGAACGAGCGGATGAGTACCACCTCACGGCCGGCGCAGATGTCGTACTTTTCAGGGTCGAATGCCAGCTGGACGCGAAGCGAGTCAACAGGTGACGGCTGGTCGTGGTTCACCTGGTCATGGAACGTGTCCAGTATTGCCCGCACGCCCTGCAGATTGACGGACTGGCGCTGCTTGGACCAGTCCAGGGTTTTCGACCTCACATAGCCCCATAACAACTCGGGCGCGGTGTTCAGTTGATGGGAGATGGACAGCAGAAAGGCCTTCTCGTAGGACGATCCATGCTCGATGTCCAGGGTGATGATGTAGGTTTGCCTGAGAAGACGCTGTATGTCCTGTGGGCTGGCTGGAGTGCCGGCGTAGATCAGGAACGCCCTTTCGATACACCTGACCAGCAGGTCGTAAGCCGCTTGTTCGCTCAGGGTCAACGGGTTTTCCATCGCCGCTGCCGTGTTCAGCCGGGCGGAGGTGGTGATCTTGCGAAGGTCCGAGGTGATTTTTCTCGAAGTGTCCGGGGTGGTGACGATTGCATAGCAGTCGGCAGGACTTCTTGACCCCAGTGACTGACGAACAAACTGATCGATCGTCTTGCAGAAGTCGGATTGGGGTTGCTCCGAGAGCGACAACTTTCGCTTGACCTGCAGAAAAGTCTTGCAAGCCGCATGGGTCAGCACGACATCATCGATCGCGTCCGCCGTTTCATAGGCGATACCGTGAATCTCTGTTGCCTCGTTGCGTTCCAGTACATTGGAGCAGTCGAGCTTGAGGGCCATGGCCAAGGTAAAAAAAGCAGCGACGCGCTGTTGGTAATCGATGCCGCTGTTGGTGGCGGCACCACCACTGCTTCCTTTCATTTCTCTGGTCCTGAAGTGATCAGTCATTCTATCGACGCGTATTCAGCTGGCTTGGCAAACCGGGACGGGCAGGGCATGGGAGCGATCATCCAGGCGATGCGTCACTATTACCAGGGACATGGCCCAAGGATTGTTTCGCCCCAGCCCCGTCACTCTAACAGACAACAGAGGCCTGGCATGGCTCTGCCGCGGGCGTCAGCCAGCAACCATGCGATCATCTCGACGCTTGCCTTCTTGTCTTCTGGTTGCGTGGCTCGGCACACTGGCGCCTGGCGAAGGAGCATGGCATGTCACTTGCGAAAGCGGATTTCACCACGCGGTTGTTGCTCGATGCCGGGATCGGCCCGGGCATGCGCGTGCTCGATGTCGGTTGCGGTCATGGCGATGTGAGCCTGGTGCTGGCCAGCCTGGTTGATGGCGATGGCGCGGTGGTGGGTATCGACCAATCGGACGTGGCATTGACGGTGGCGCGACAGCGCGGGCTGCCCAAAGGCGCGGCGCGGCCTGAGTTCGTGCTTGCCGACCTTCACGCATTGCCACAATCGCTCGGCTTGTTCGACGCCGTCGTCGGGCGCCGGGTGCTGATGTATCAGGCCGATGCAGTGAAGGCGGTACGCGTGCTGGCCCGGCACTTGCTGCCAGGCGGTGTGATGGTGTTCCAGGAACATGACACCACGCTGGTACCGGCCAGCCTGGAGCCGTTTCCCGTGCATCGCAAGGCGACCCGCTGGCTGCAGCGCATGCTGGCCGCGGAGGGCGCCGACCTGCACATGGGGTTCAACCTGTACCGGATCATGAGCCAGGCCGGCCTGCTGGTGGAAGACGTGCGTGCCGAATGCCTGGTGCAGACGCCCGACAACGATACAGGTCTCGCCTCGATCATTCGTGCCTGCCTGCCGCGCATCGTGGCCCTCGGTGTCGCCACGGCCAGGCAGGTGGGGATCGATACCCTGCAGGCGCGGCTCGAGGCTGAGCGCAAGCAGTCGCAGGGCATCTACATCGGTGACCTGGCATTCGCCTGCCGGGCCAGGAAGCCCTAGGCCTCCATGGCCTCGGTCAGCAGCTCCACCGGGCCATGGCGGGGCAGCGAGGCGACGATGTTATCGATCTTGGTCTGGTCGAGAATCGGCGCGGAACGCATGCGTTCCTTGGCGGCGGTATCGGTGACATCGATTTCGTTGAAGCGCCCGTCGAGTTTGCGGTAGTGGGCATAGCAGCCGATGTCCACGGCGAATGCCTGGAATGTGCCTTCCGCTGACTTGTGGGTAAGGGCCGTGGCGCAACTGTGGATGATGCGATAGTCGAGCAACCGATAGATCAGGGCGCGCAGGGCGTCGTTCTGCTGCAGCAGCTTTTCCTCGATGACGAAGATGTTGTTCTTCTTGTCCAGGCAGAAACTCTTGATGATGTAGATGCCCTTGACCAGGTCGTCCTGTTCATCGTCCTTGGAGTCCTGCTTGAGCTCCTCGATCTTGCGTTCGAAGTTGTTCCTCGAAAGCGTCCGCACCTCGTCCTTGCCGATCTTGCCGGCGTCGTCCTGCACGGTTTCATTGAGCAGGTGCAGGAACAGCGACAGCACGTCGCGCGGCACGCCACCGCCGGCCATGACCAGGCGGTCGAAACCTTCGCCCTTGAACAGCCCCATGATCTGCGATTCGCTGATGCCCGCCTGGGCGCCGAACTGGACCAGGATGGCGTGGTTCTGCCTCAGGGTCCTGGGGAAGTTGCTGAAGGTGTAGTCGATGTCGATCGGTTGATAGTCGTGGCGCTCCTGGGCACCGATGGGCTGTCCGTCGCGATCGACGTACAAGGTGGAGGAGTGGCGCAGGGTGGCGATCTTGAAGTAGATGGGGATGTCCTTGCAGAGGCGATGGACGTAGTCGATGACGAAGGCCTGGTCGGTGCGCTTGAGGTGATAGAGGTCGTCGATCTGCAGGATGATGCCCTTCACCGTGCTCGAGGCGCCGAACAGCTCGCGAAGGTTCTCCTTCAGCTGGGGCAGCCAGAGGTCGAGCTCTTGCAGCTTCTGGCGATGGATCTTGAACGACCTCTCCACCTCCTGGGTTTCCCTGGCCATGCTCTTGCCATTGAAGGTGATCTGCTCGATCGCGATGCCGGCGTCGAAGCCACTGTTGTGTTCGGTGGCAGCCTTGCTTTTCACCTCTTCCTCATGGGCGTCGGCGTCCACGTGCAGGGTTTTCAGCTTGTCGAGGATGTCTTTGATGATGAGCTTGAGTTTCTTCTTCTTGCCGAACCAGCCGGAGATGTTCTTGTCGAGTTCGCGGAAGATCGACGCCAGGATTTCCACCAGCACATTGGGGAAGGAGTGGCGTTTGAAGTCCTCGCAATTGAGGTAGATGCTCTTGAGTTCGGGCTTGAGGTTCCTCGACGAGTGATGCAGCAGCAACGTCTTGCCGCAGCCGCGCCGGGCGAAGATGGCGTGGTTCTGCTTGGATATCGCATCCTGCAGGGCGGTGCCCACGCTGATGTATTCGATGGGGTCGTTGTCGCGCTGCACGCGCAGGTTTTCGGAGATGACTTCACGGAGCTTTTCGAGCTGGGCGGGTTTGAGCACAGGGGCCTCCTGTCATGGAAAAATGCCAGGGGCGTAGCAAAGCATGGCTATCCTTCCGAGATTTCTCTCAAGCGTGTGAGATTATTCCGATCAGGCGTCATCGAGGATAACTCGGGTCATCACAACCCCAGCTCTTTGGCCAGCTCGGGAGTGTTGGCCTTGATATGGTCGATGATGCGGGTCAGCGGTACTGCCTTGTTGAGCTTGTCTTGCTCTTCACAGGTCTGGGGATTGCGCCTGAAACCCAGGTGGTGCAGTGCGACCATCTTTCCTTGGGCATCGAAGACACCGGCCCCGGATGACCCATGCTCGGTATCGCAGTTATGGGTGAGCTCGGTCTGCGAGCTGTCCTTGAGCCAGTTCGCGTAGTTGAGCGAGCCGATCCTGCACTTGTCGCTCACCTGCTTGGTCTGGCACAGGGCGTGATGCACGACGAACGCATCGCCGAGCGCCGCGCTGGGCGTGCTGGACAGCCGCTCGTACACCGGTTCTCCTGCCAGGCCGCCAGTGCCCACCACCGGCTTCACGCGCAGCACCGCAAAATCCAGTGTCTCGTTTTTGACCACGACACCGGTGCAGTTGTACTGACGCCTCACATCACCGCCATCCCAGGCGAGATCAAGCGTTGCGTTGGCGCAGACATTACCCTCCCAGTAGTCCGCGGCCTGCATCCAGCCGTTGTCGCCGCCACAATGCCAGTTGGTCAGTGCCAGGCCGCGTCCGATCATCACCACCGAACAACACCAGGCGCTCTTGCCGCCACCGGGGACTTGCAAACCGGTCATCAGCATGCCGACCTTGGCGCCGGCCTTGCGTGGCAGCGTGGCGCTGGTGCCGTGGTTATCCGGGAACAGCTTGCGCCAGCGCGGGTTGCTCGCGTCCTGTGCGGAGTACACGCGCTGGTCGCTGCTTTCCTTTGGCAGGGCAATGCCTGCGGGGATCTTGATGACGATGTCCGAGTCGGGGCGGGCGGTAACCAACTCGACCTGAACAAGGTCATGAAACATGCGCCCGGTCCAGCGCGACTGCGTGAGCTCCCCGCGCTCGTCGCTGAAGTCGTCCGGCCCGAGGCTGGCGAGCACTCGATAGTCGGGGTCGTAGATCAGTACGTGCCACTGGCGGTCCCTGCCAGAGGCAACCTCCAGGCGCAGTTTCATGCTGTCGGCGGGCCCTTGCGCCGCTTGCGCCTGGATCGACTGGAACGGCTTGGCGGCGGTCAGGCGGGCGCCACTGGCAAACCAGCTACCGAAAGTGGTGACCGATTCCTCGGTTTTGCATTGCTCGGCAATAACCAGAGGAGCCAGCAGCAGGGGGCCCAGCAAGGCAAGCAGTTTAAATGCACTCATTGTCCTGGACACCTTGCAGGGAAATGATGAGGTCCTGGACATTGGTCAGGGGCAGTGCAGTCGCGCTGTCGCACAGCGTCACGAATCCCTCGGTTACCTGACTTGGCCCCACACGGCGGATGGTTCCGGGAGGGCTGGCACCTTCGAATGTGCTATCGACGTAAGCCACTTGCCGTTTACCTGGCAGTGTCAGGATACGGCTCAAGGCGTCGCGGCGGATCTGCGCGGGTGCGCCGGTCTTGTCGGTGAAAAGAATGTATTCGGGCTCTATCCGCCTGATCTTCACCGCCTTCCATTCGCCGCCCTCCTTGAGCCAGTGCTTGTCGGGGTCGAGCAGCGCCAGTACCGGGTCCACCACGCCCGTGGCGATCTTTGCCGCGTCCGGGTTGATCGTGCCGTCCGCATTCGGGGCGATCGGGCGAGAGGTCACCTGCAGGCGGGTCTTGATCCATTGCGGATCGTCGTAGACCTCTGGCCTCGTGCCAAGCATGGCTGCCGCCACACTGGCCACGAGCGCGGTTGCCTGGGAGGTGCCACGCGCGGAACTGACATTGTCCGTGCTTACCCATCCAGGGATCGCCTGCCCGCCGGGCGCCGCGACTTGAACGATGGGCATCGGGCCGGTGCCAAAATTGGCGGAAGGCAAAAGTGTTGTCTTGTCACGCCGGCAATCGCTGCATGCGGTGACCACGATGACATTGCGTTGATCGCCCAGGCTTTGCAGTAGGTGAGTGGAAACGTTGGTGAGCTTGACCGGCGGCTCGCCGTCCTTGGCCGATTGACCTGCCGCCACGACGAACAACGATGAGTAGGACCTGATCGTGTCGAGCAGTGGCTCTTGCCAGCGCAGGCTTTCATTGTCCAGCTGGTCGCTGGTCGGGGTCAGGTTGTAGAACGAGAATGAGCTGGCCGCGACGTAGATGGCGCGCCGAAAGCCTTTCTTCGGATAGGCGTTGCGCAGCAGTCGCTGCCTCAGGGTGTAGTTTCGGTTGTTGGAAGCCTCCGCCAGCTCGCCGTCTGCTCTCACCACATTCCAGACATGGGAGACAATCGCCGCATTGGTCGAGATGCTGCGAAAGCCATAACCCTGGCTGGCGATCAGTCCAGCCAGGTGGGTACCGTGAAACTTGTTGGTAAACGGGGATTTCCAATTGCAGGTAAGAGGTTGCGTCGGCTTCGTATCACTGTAGGCAGGGTACAGGTTGGGGGACTTTTCCACCGGGGTGTCGATCAGGACCACCGGCACGACCCGCGGGATGATGTCCACGCCGTCGGGTGACAGGCTCTCGTGCACGGCGGGCATGGCATCGCTGTCATAGTCGAACAGGTCTATGTAATTGAATGGCGTCTCGTCGCTCAGCCCCTCGGCGCAAGTATTGGGCGCCCCGGGGCCGCTTTCGGCGTACTGGCGCAGCTCTGCGCCAGAGGGGTGGGGTATCACGTCGAAGCGCACGTTGGTGGTTTTCGATCGCTCAAGTGCGGCGCGCAGTTGCCGGGTTGCCTCGTCGGTTTCCGTCGGCACCACGAACTGGTAGGCACGATACTGCACGATCGAGACAGGTTGTGGGTTGACCGTGGAGGATGGCAGACAACTCACCACCTCCGGCTCCAGGCGTGACCAGTACGTGAACATGCCATCCGAGCCGGGCTGGCAATCGCCTGCCTTGCGCGAAGCCACCCCCACCACCGGTTTGCGCGCGATCGCGGGCCAGAGTGTCAGCGTCGGCAGGCTGAGGACTTCGCCAACCTGCAGGGGTTGGCTCGTCGAGCGTTCGGGGTTGAGTCGATGAACGACCTCGAGCAACGGCGGGCACGGTGGCGGATAGCCGCGCTGGTCAAGCAGGCCGCACAGGGTCTCCCCGGCCTGCACGGTATGGCGTGCGCTCGGCAGCTTGCCATCCTCGTTCAGACCGAGCATCACCCGTGCCAAGGTCTGACCGACGTTGCCTCCTTCGAAGGACACCAGCACGCCGCTGTTCAGCTGGTCGGGTGGGCGAGGGATTTCACGGTCCGCCAGGTCGATCTCTTCGCGCAGTTGCCTGAAGGCGGATGCATCAGGTGTCGGCAACAGCGCACGCCCAGGCTCGCCGGCGACCGCCGCGGTGAGGGTAAGGCCGAGCAGCCAGAGTGGGCGCATGGTCCGTTACTCCCCGTAGGTGGCGCGGTGTCCGGCCTTGTCGGAATCTTGCAGTGCCATCTGCTTGGTTCCACCGCCGCCGCACAGGTAGTGCATGACCGACTTCGGATCGTAAGGGGACACTTCGGTCCAGTTGTTGCCTTCGCGGGCACACCCTGGGACACCGACGACCTGTTCGTGCTGATAACCCAGTACGTGGCCGAGCTCATGACGCAGAATGCCGACAGGGTTGTAGTCGGTGGTGAAGTAGCGGGGGGTGATGTAGATGTAGCGCAACGCCACAGGATAGCTGGGGAAGAAAGCAACGGCGAAGTAGCCGTCGATACTTGTCGAGTAGCGCACGATGAAGGTGACCTGTCCGGATTTCGGGTTGGAATCCTGTGCGCTCTGGTGGACAAAGCTGACGCCGCATTCGCTACAGAACATCCAGTCCTTCGCCGCTGTGCGCATGTTCTGCACCACGGTCTGGTACTGCTGCTGGGTAGGGAAGCTGGCGCGGTCCACGGCGTAGGTCAGCTTGCGTTGGTCTTTTGACCAGATCACCTTGCGGCCTTGTTCGGTCATGACCCTCAGCTCCCCACCTCGGGCGGGCGCCGGACCGTTGCGCAGGCCCATGAGGTAGGACTGGACACCTTCCTCGTCGAGCAGCAGGTCGCCTTCGACGATGTAGTAGATGGCATTTCCCGCCTCCGGGACCTCCACCTGCGGCAGTTTGCCGAGGAACTGCTTGAAGCCCTGGTTGAACGATGGCGCCGCGATAGCCGCTTGGATGTCGTCCCGGGTAAGTGAGGATTCGGCCTGCGCCTGGGCGGTGATCCACAGGCTTGCCAGTAGCAGGAAGAGCAGGTGACCCGAGCGTCGGCCAAGCATGGCGGTTCCCTTCTTGATTGGTCGCCGAACGCGTACTACCGACGAAAGCTGTGGGTTCGTATACCTGGGTATAGATATGGCTTTTTGGCGGCGCAATGCCATTAGTCGGATATGGGCGCCTTGATCTTCAGGTGCACGCACCTGCGGCGCCGGCGCGATTCAAATGGGCTATACCCGGTAGTGGCAAATTGCAACTTTCTGCAATGAGCCTCAGGGGAGTATCTCGATGCGCAACTCTATGGCAATGGCTATGTCATGTGTGGTGTTGAGTGGTTGCCAGACATGGACGATCATGACGAGCTCCAAACTGGAGCCAGCAAGCGGCGACCAGGAACGCGTGGTGCTGTTTCCTGTGGAGCAGAGCCTTTTCGACGTCCGCGAGGGGCGCCCCACACCCGAGTGGCGGCAACTGTTCGGCAGTCAGGACGAAGAGCTATGGAAAGGGCTGTGTTTGCCGATAACCAAAGAGGGTATGGCGGCGGTCGCCGCTTCCGCCCTGATTGCCGCAGGCAATGCGGCATGGGATTTGGGCGTGTCGGCAGTCAACAGCAAGATCGATGAGTTCCAGCAGCGCTCCTTCAAGTCGTGGAGCGCCTCGTGGTCCGGCCCTCCGGCCGCCTGGGACAATCTGCGGTGCGTGGTGCTGGCCAGGGTGAGTGGCGGCGCCGAACCGCAAACGCAGATGGCCATCCTCCTGACCACGATGAAGTTCGAGACCGGCGACAAGGATGTGTCCGCATTCCAGTTCGCGCCTGTACTGGTGTCCTCCAGGACCAGCCGGGCCTTGACCGAGAACGAAGGGCAGGGGAAGGGCCGTATCGGCCTGAGCGTCGCAGCTGCGGTCACCGGTTACAAGGCGGGCGTGGAGCAGAAAGACACTTCGGATGCGGTCAGCATCGGCGGTGTTGCCGTTTCCGCTCCCGTGAGCGATGCGCCGCTGCACTACAAGCCCGTGGCGAAAGAGTACTTCAACTACACCAAGCCGGTGAAATACCCGGCAGGCAGTTCGATGTACATCAACTTCTCGGTTGTGGAGACAGGCATGCTGGCAGGGCTGGACAGCCAGAGCAAAGCCGAGATCAAGGCCATGACCGACGCGCTTGGCCCGGTCGCCAAGGCCGCCTGGAAGAGGTTGCTCGAGAAGGCTAGCAGCCAGGAGAAATAGCACGAGTGGCGGCTGTCCCGCGCTGACAGGCTGACCTGGGCGGCGCGGGCCTGCGTGCCCATACGGCGTTATACTGCGCGTCCGTTCGACTGTTATCCGAGTATCCCGATGGGTCTTTCCGCTACCGCCACACCCCAACCGCGTCGCTTGGGCGCGCCACTGATTGCCCTGGCCTTGCTGCTGGCTGGCGCCTGGTTCCTCAACCTCAACGCCGGCTTCAAGCAGGTGCTGTTGCTCCTGACCGGCGCGGCCCTGGGCCTTACGCTCTATCACGCGGCATTCGGTTTCACCTCGGCCTGGCGGGTATTCATCAACGAGCGTCGTGGCGCTGGCCTGCGGGCGCAGATGGTCATGCTGGCGCTCGCCGTGCTGTTGTTCTTCCCTGCGCTGGCCGCGGGCAATCTGTTCGGCAATCCGGTCACCGGGCTGGTGGCGCCAGCGGGTGTTTCGGTGGTGTTCGGTGCCTTTATCTTCGGCATCGGCATGCAACTGGGTGGCGGTTGCGCTTCGGGCACGCTGTTCACCGTCGGCGGCGGCAACGCGCGGATGCTGGTGACCTTGCTGTTCTTCATCATCGGCTCGGTCACGGCCACGCACCATGCCGACTGGTGGTTCGCGCTGCCGTCGTTGCCGGCGACCTCGATCGTCCAGGCCTGGGGCGTGGGGCCGGCGTTGCTGGCGAGCCTGGCGGTGTTCGGGCTGGTTGCCTGGGGCTCCGTGGTACTGGAGAAGCGACGCCATGGCGCGCTGGAAGCGCCGGCAGTCAGCGTCCACCAGGGCTGGCGGCGTTTCCTGCGTGGCCCATGGCCGTTGCTGTGGGGCGCGATCGCGCTGGCGCTGCTGAATTATGCGACCCTGGCGCTGGCCGGTCGCCCCTGGGGTATCACCTCGGCGTTCGCCCTGTGGGGCGCCAAGACCCTGAGCGGCCTGGGCGTGGATGTGGGCAGCTGGGTATTCTGGCAGGCCCCGGCCAATGCCAAGGCGCTGGCTGCGCCGCTGTGGCAGGACATCACCACCGTCATGGACATTGGTATCGTCCTGGGAGCACTGCTTGCCGCTGGCCTGGCTGGTCGTTTCGCCCCGAGCCTGAAGATCCCTTTGCCGTCACTGCTGGCCGCGGTGCTCGGTGGCCTGCTGCTGGGCTACGGGTCGCGCCTGGCCTATGGCTGCAACATCGGCGCCTACTTCAGCGGCATCGCCTCGGGCAGCGTGCACGGCTGGTTGTGGTTGATCGCCGCGTATGCCGGCAACCTGATCGGCGTGCGCCTGCGTCCGCTGTTCTTCGCCGGTGAGCGACCGACGCCGGCCCTGAGTGGCTGCTGAGCCCTTCGATTCGTCGAGGAGTCAGGTATGATGCGGGCCCCACCCTAGCAACGAGGCCCGCACCATGTCCCTGAGCGCAGAGCAGATCGGCGAATTCCGCGCCTTCGCCGAACAGTTGGCCGATGCCGCTGCCGCGGCGATCCAGCCGTATTTTCGCGCAAGCCTCGATGTCGAGGACAAAGGCGGGCGCCTGTACGACCCGGTGACGGTCGCCGACAAGGCCGCCGAAGATGCCATGCGCGAGCTGATCCAGGCCCGTTATCCCGAGCACGGCATCCTCGGCGAGGAGCATGGCGCGGCCCAGGGCAGCAGCCCGCTGACCTGGGTGCTCGATCCGATCGATGGCACCCGCGCCTTCATCACCGGCCTGCCGCTGTGGGGCACGCTGATTGCGCTCAACGACGGTCAGCGTCCGCTGGTCGGCGTGATGAACCAGCCGTTCACCGGCGAGCGCTTCGTCGGCACGCCCGCAGGCGCCTGGCGCAGCGGCACGCCGCTGAAGACCCGGGCCTGCGCCGACCTGGCTTCGGCCACGCTGATGTGCACCACCCCCGACATGTTCGATACCCCAGCGCGCAAGGCGGCATTCGAGAACGTCGCCGGCAAGGCCCGACTGATGCGCTACGGTGGTGACTGCTATGCCTACTGCATGCTGGCCTCGGGCTTCGTCGACGTGATCGTCGAGGCGAGTCTGCAGCCTTATGACGTGCAGGCACTGATGCCGATCATCGAAGGCGCGGGCGGGGTGATCACCGCGTGGGACGGCAGCTCGGCGCAGGATGGGGGCTGCGTGGTGGCCTGTGGCGATCCGGCACTGCATGCGCAAATGGTGGAGCTGCTGCGCCACGCCATGTAGTCACGATGGCCATGCAGCGTCGCACTTTTTCGCATTTGCGCGCTCTATGCATGGCCAGGTCGCGCCGATTCCCGGCGCGACCGATGATTTCCCTCGGTGCCGATGGCTGTACGACGACTCGCTTTTTTCTCCCACGGCCTGCTGCTGGCCGGTACGCTGACGTGCCTTGCCGCCTGTACCCAGCAACAGGGCCGCGACATGCTTACCCAGTTCGGCAACGGCAAGCCCGACGAGCTGTTCCAGACCAGCGTCGACCGCATGGCCACGCTGTCCATGCGCGACAACCTGCAAAGCCTCTACCTGTTGATGAACAAGCTGTACCTGCGCAATCCCAGCCAGTGGAAGCAGTCCGGTTACCTTGATGCCACCACCGCCGCGCGGCAGATTCGCATCGCCATCGAGCAGCGCCAGCCCCTGCCGCAGTTGGGCGAGCGCCGCGATCTGGCGGCACTGAGCTACGCGCTGAGTCCGGAGTTTCGCGGCGATCGGGTGGGCGCGTTCATCTATGCCATCGGCAGCATGCTGGTCACCGCCCACGGCGGGCGCACCGAGTTCTACATGACCGATACCCTGGACCCGCTGTTCATCAACAACGCCGCGCGCAACATCGAGAAGGCCACCTGGATGCTGAGCCAGCGCCAGGACGCCAACGGCGTGCTGCTGCTGTTCTCCAACGAGATTTCCGAGCAGGGCAGCAACCTCAGTTTCGCCGTGGAGTTCGGCAAGGTCGTGGCCCGTCTGGACCTGTTGGCGCAGATGCTCGACGAACGCTACCGGCGCATTGGCCTGAACTATGCGCAGAGTCTGTTGCTGATGAACTTCCTGCCGGTTCAGTGAGACGTGTGCGGTAATCGCACCGTCCTGGCGCGCACGATGTTCGCTATCCGCCCGACGTTTGTAGCGCTTGCATTGCCTGCTGCCCGCGCTTTTGCTTAGTGTGGTTCTGTCCACCGACCGTCGACTGCCCCGACATGCCCTGGTCGGCCAGATAGAATGACCGTGAACCCTCGCATGCACAGGCCGAAATAGGTTGTGCGGCGTCCATAACAATAACGATGGCGAGTGCCTTGCCCATGGAAAGCCGCCTGTTGAGCGAGCAAAGCTGCGTGTTCCATCGCGCCGACCCGTACGCGGTGTCCGACTACGTGAACCGGCATGTGGGCCAGCACCACATTGGCCTTTCGCGTACCACTCATCCCCAGGCGAGCCTCAGCCACCGCAAGTTCGCCGAACTGGACCTGTGCCGCATCAGCTATGGCGGCAGCGTGCGCGTCACCTCGCCGGCGCTGGAAACCATCTATCACCTGCAGGTGCTGCTCAAGGGCAACTGCCTGTGGCGTGGTCACCAACGCGAGCACCACCTGGTGCCTGGCGAGCTGCTGCTGATCAACCCGGACGATCCCGTCGACCTGACCTATTCCGAAGACTGCGAGAAATTCATCCTCAAGGTGCCGGTGCGCCTGCTCGAGGCGATCTGCGACGAGCAGCGCTGGCAGCGGCCCAGCGGTGGTGTACGCTTCCTGCGCAACCACTACCGGCTGGAAGAGCTAGGCGGTTTCATCAACCTGCTGGGCATGGTCTGCATGGAGGCCGAGGTGGGCGATTCGCTGCCTCGGGTGCAGGGACACTACAGCCAGATCGTGGCCAGCAAGCTGCTGACGCTGATGAGCACCAATGTGAACATGGAGGCGCTGGGGGGGGCGAGCCTGGAGCGCATTCTCGAGCATATCGAGCGCAACCTGAAACTGGAGCTGACGGCCGAAGGGCTGGCGGAAAAAGCCTGCATGAGCCTGCGCTCGCTGTATGCGCTGTTCGATCGGCACCTGGGTACCACGCCGAAGCAGTACATCCGCGAGCGCAAGCTGGAACGGGTACGGCAGTGCCTCGTCGATCCAAGCTGCCAGGTGCGCAGCGTGACCGAGCTGGCGCTCGATCATGGCTTCCTGCACCTGGGGCGGTTCTCGGAAATTTACCGGCAGAGATTTGGCGAGCTACC
Source organism: Pseudomonas sp. microsymbiont 2 (assembly GCF_054788395.1). Classification (NCBI taxonomy): domain Bacteria; kingdom Pseudomonadati; phylum Pseudomonadota; class Gammaproteobacteria; order Pseudomonadales; family Pseudomonadaceae; genus Pseudomonas; species Pseudomonas sp. microsymbiont 2. The sequence goes on along the minus strand of NZ_CM139112.1, from coordinate 3,425,810 downwards.
TTCGCAGACCTTCAGGCGGCGGGGATGATCCATCCAGACCCATTCGCGGGCAAGCCTGCGAATGGGTTGAATGGCCACGGCCGTGTCAGGCCACATCCACCAGCACGATCTCGCTGTCTTCCAGTGCGGTCACCTTCAGCAGGCTTTCCTGTTCGATCGCCAGGCCATCGCGTGCCTTGACCGGCAGCCCGTTCACCTCGACCCGTCCCTTGGCCGGCACCAGGTAACCGCGGCGACCTTCATCGAAACGGTACTCGGCGCTGTCGCCGGCGCGCAAGGTGGCGGCCACCAGGCGCGCATCGGTGCGGATACGCAGGTTCTGCTCATCGCCGTCCCGGCCGCTGGCCAGGGTTACGAAGCCTTCGCCGCGCTCGCCCTTGGGGAATGGCCGGGAGCCCCAGGACGGCGCATCGCCGACCTTCTCGGGCACGATCCAGATCTGGAAGATCCGGGTGTCGACCTGCTCCAGGTTGTACTCGCTATGCACGATGCCGCTGCCGGCGCTCATCACCTGCACATCGCCCGCTTCGGTCCGGCCCTTGTTGCCCAGGCTGTCCTGGTGGGTGATGGCGCCTTCGCGGACATAGGTGATGATTTCCATGTCGCGGTGTGGGTGCGGCGGGAAACCGCTGCCGGCGGCGATCAGGTCGTCGTTCCAGACCCGCAGGTTGCCCCAGTGCATGCGCGCCGGGTCGTAATACTCGGAGAACGAGAAGTGGTGATGGGCGTCGAGCCAGCCGTGGTTGGCATGGCCAAGGCTTTCGAAGGGTCGCAGTTGCAGCATGTCGATGCTCCTCTAGAAGTGCTGGAATGAGGCCATGTTGCGCCTTGAAAATATCTAAAAAAAGCGTAAATTTCGACTTGTTAATATCTATTTTTTTGATTTAAAACTTGCACCCTGGCATGCGATTCATCGCCTAATTGTCTGATCCATAAGCATTAGCTGGCGCTTTGAGGCGGATGAGGCGAACATGCTCGCTGTTTCGATCTTCAATGGAGTGACCGTGCCCAACGAGCATCCCCAGGCCCCGGCCAACCTGACCCCGCCCGCCCAGTTGCCCTGGTTGCGCCGCCTTGCCGCGCGCCTGCTGGGCCGAGGCTTGAGTCGCCTGCGAGCGCAGCACCGCGATTCCTGGTTCCTGGGCCACGCCACCGGCCAGCGCAACGGCCATGCTGACGGCTTGCGCGAAGGCTACGAACAGGGGCGGGTGGATGGTTACGAAGCGGGGCGCCAAGTGCTGGTGATCCGTGACACTCGACCCGAGGCCGCCAGTGTGCCGGGCCAGGATGACAAGCTGTTCGACGACTGGCGCCTGCCGCTCGGCACCGAGCTCAAGAAGCGCTTCAAGGCCGACGTGGCCCAGCGCCTGCCCGCCGAAGCCCAGCCCAGTGCGGCCCAGTGGAAGCTGATCTTCAGCGAGACGCCGTCCACCTGCGTGGTGGCCGGGGCGGGGGCCGGCAAGTCGACCTCGCTGGTGCTGCGCATCCTGCTGTTGCGCCATTACCTGGGCTTTGAACTCGACGCCATGACCGTGGTGACCTTCACCCGCGAGTCGCGCAAGGATTTCATCCAGCGTCTGCTGCAGGTGTTCGCCCTTTGGCAGATCGAGCTGTCGGCGGCCCAGGGGCGTGAGCTGGTGCGTACCTTTCACTCGCGCATCCTGCCGCTGGTGCGCAGCCTGCCGGGCTTCAGCCAGGTGCGTGCGTTCGAGACCCTGGGCAACGATCTGCCTGCCGGTGCCGAAGCCACTGCCGACAGCAACCCTTTCGACCTGCGCTTGAACGATGCCCAGCGCCAGCAGCTCAACCTCTGCTACCGCGATCTGCTGGGCGAGAATCCACGCTTCGCCGAACTGGTCGCCGCCATGCGCCAGGAGGCGTTGTTGCTCAAGCCCATGGACCCGGATCACCCTGATGTGCAGAAGCGCGCGCAGGTGACACAGCTGGCGGCTCAGCGCGACGAAGAGCTGTGCGATGTGATCGAGGACCTGTGGTTCGCCGCTGGTGCCTGGCCGATCAAGGGCATCGAGCCTTGCCGCGAGACGGTGCAGATTCGCGGCAGCCGTTTCCATGTGCAGGGGCGTCTGGAAGGACTGGATGCCTGGGTGGTGCTGGGCTTCGATCCGTCCGAGAGTGCCCAGTACCAGCGCCCGGGCGCCAAGCTGACGGTCCGTGCGGAATGGGCCGTGAAGCGCACCTTGTTTCAAGCTTTCTGCGATAAGCCATTGATATGGTTGGATAGTTACTCTTCGGCAAAACGCCTTGCTGCCGCCTTGGCCGGTGATGCCGTGGCCGGCCCCGGTTTCGAATTCAAGGTCAAGGGTGAACTGGCGCCAGCGCCCTTGCTCGATGCCTTCGTCAGTGCCGCCAGTTTCATCGAGAACCTGGGGCTGGACGTCAACGCGGCAGTGGCGGCCATGAGCTTCGCGGCGGGTGACAGCGACGGGCCTTTCTTCGAGGCCTTGGCGCTGTTCTGGAAGGCCTTCGAGGGCCATCTGCTGGCCCAGTCGCCACCTGTGATGACCTACAACCGCATGTTCGCCCTGTTCGGCGAGAACAACCCCGAGAACCTGGCGCTGTTGCCGGACCCGTTGCTGCGTCCGCTGGCGCACCTGATGATCGATGAGTTCCAGGACGTATCGCCGCAGATCGTCAGCTGGCTGCGTGCCTGTCTGGGTGAAATTCGCCGCCGTGGGCCGACCCTGCATACCGGACGAGCGGCCCGGCATTCGTCGCTGATGTGCGTGGGTGACGATTGGCAGTCCATCTACGGTTGGCGCGGCAGTTCGCCGAAGTACTTCATGGCGTTCACCAAGGCGTTTCCATCGCCTGCCAATACCCGGGTGATGCTGGTGGAGAACTACCGCAGCCAGCAGCACATCATCGATGCCGCCGAGCACCTGGTCAAAGGCGCGCCGGCCATCGCCGGCAAAAAGGCCAAGGCCAGTGGTGCCGCTGCCGAGCTGCCACTGTCGGCGGTGAAGGTGTTCGATCGCGATGAAGCGGCATTGGCGCAGACCGTGATAGAGCACTACGAGCGCGGTGAATCGGTATTGATGTTGTTTCGAAGATCTAGCGATAAGTTATTGATTAGTAATTATTTAAATGAAATTGTTGAGACTGATTCTAGGTTGCCGGCAGGCCAGCGTCGCCTGCGTCAGCTGACCTATCACAGTGCCAAGGGGTTGCAGGCCGACGCGGTGTTCATGCTTGGTGACTGCCAGTATCTGACCAGCTCGCCGTACAAGAACCAGCTTTATCGCCTGGTTGGCCTGGGCGAGCCGGGCGATGCCCAGGCGTTCGACACGGCGCAGCGCGAAGAGGTGCAGCGCCTGGCCTACGTGGCGGTCACGCGGGCAGTCAGGCACTGCTACTGGCATGTGGAAAGGCCCAATGGCGAAACGACGGGCCAGTCGCGCGCATCGGGCCGGGTGGAGGGGCGGCAGGCCTTCTTCGAAGACCTGCGCGGGCAGTGATGATCAGTTGTTGGGGTCGCGACGGGTGGTGAGGCTCAGGTAGAGGGCGTCCTCGTCATTTTCCAGACCGATGGCCATGCGGTTCATGCCGTCGACGTACAGCTGTTCGGTGATCGCCAAGCGACGCAAGTGGCCTTGCGCGTCGAAGGGGCTTTTGCCCAATGTGCGCTCCAGGGCCTGGGCCACCTCCGGCTCGAGCGAGTCTGGCGCTTGCGCGTCCATGTGGCAGTACTCCAGGTAGTCCACGCCCGCGTCCCAGCGCGGTCTGAGGGCGCTGAACCGGCTGGGGAACTCGGCACGCAGCAGACGCCGCCAGGTCGGATGTCGTGATATCCATTGCCGCCTCGGCAAGGGCTTGTCGTCTTCCACCTCGACCTGCTCACCGATGGCTTCCTCGGTGCGAAAGGATATGTCCGCGGTGTCTCGGTACAACATGTCCAGTTGTGGTTCCGGGTAGTCGAGCATGTCGGCCAGGTTGGTGCGCAAGGCCAGGCGCACTTCGATCAGGTCCAAGCCCTGGCCCAGACCGTTGCGCAGCACATCGTCGGAAATATCATCACCTTCGTACAGCGGCGCCAACGTCGGTTCCGCGCCGCGCTCGGCCAACGGTAGCGACCACCAGAGATCACGTTCCTGCAAGGTGGTGCGTCGTGCGTTCCGAGCGTTGTAGAGCGCCTGGGCCCGCTCGTTGACCTGGTCACGGCGAAACAGTCGGCGGAAGAAATTGAACAGCGGGGCCGTCGTCTCGGCTGAGCTGGCAGACTCGTCATAGGCCATGACTTCGATCTGCAGGGTGCTGAAGCCATCGGCGCCGGCGTCGCCGCAGGTGACCGGGAATTCGCCGGCCACCTGGTCGAGGCGTTCGCGCAGCTGGCTGTCGGCGGCGGCGCGATCGAGCAGTTCCCAGATCTGGCGAGCGAAGCTCGTGGGGTTCTGACGGGCGGCACGGGACATGCCGACCAGCTCGACGACCTGACGCAGGTCGGCATGTTCGTCCTGATCGAACAAGGCGTTCCAGGTATCGCGCTGGGTTTCGTTGGCCCCATCGAGCCAGCTCACCTGTTGTACCTCTGCTTCTGGTGCCGGTTCGGGCAGCGGCTCTACCGACACCCCCACGCGTTCCAGGCGTCGCTGCGTGAGTTCGTTCAACGGGTTGCGGTCGAAGCGCCAGCGGTGCAAGGGCTGCCAGCGCAGGCGCTGGGCATAATGCGAGCCGATGACTTGCTCGAGTGTGGGTATCTGTTCGATCTGGTTGTCGCTGAGGTCGATCGAGCGCAGGGCGCAGGGATTGCGCTGCATCAACGAATCCAGACCGGTCGGCCAGTCGTGGAGCTGGGTATTGTTCAGGCGCAGCGTCGCCAGGTTGTCCAGCCCTGTCAGGTCTGGGGCATTGCCCAGAGGGTTGTCGCCCAGGTGCAAGCGGCGCAGCTCACGCATTGGTCGGAACAGCCCGGCCGTTTCCGTGCTCAGGGCTATCTGGTTGGCATGCAGGTCGAGTGTTTCCAGATGCAGATCGGCGAGCCTGTGTAAGTCCGCCGCATCGAGCGTGAGGTTGTTGCGGCGCAGTGACAGGCGGCGCAGGTTGCGCAGTCGAGGCCGTACCGAGGCGAGCGCGTCCGGGAGTCGTTCCAGGTTGCAGCCGATCAGCCCCAGCTCCTCAAGGTTCGGGGCGTCGCGCAGGGCGTTGAGCAGGACGGTTGTGTCCAGCTGTGGGCTGGCGCGCACGACCAGGCCGCGCAGGTTGGGGAAAGACTGCAGGAAGCCGTTCGGAAGCTGCGGCAGGTTGACCGTGTCCAACTCCAGCTCAGTGATGTGGTCGAAGCGGCTGGTCAGAGACGGTAGCGTATCCAGAGCGACGTTGGTGAGACTCAGGCGAGGCCCGTCCAGGCGCTGCCAGGCACGGTTCAGTGCAACGGCTGTGCGGTTGTAATCGTTGGCTGCGGCCGCGCCCCATTCGCGCCTCCCTGCGTCGGCCCATTCCGTCAGTTGTTCGCGCAAGCGGTGGTGTTGGGCTCGCAACGCCTCGATCTGGCCGGTGGCGTCGCCCCGGGCACGCAGGGTCGCGAGCAGTTGTCGAAGCTCGCGATCGGTCATGCCTGGATACAGGGCATGCAGCTCGTGCTCAGCTCTGGAGGCGAATATGCCAGGGCTCAACGGATAGCCACGGCGTCCGTCGCTCAGGCGCAGCGGGGAGCGAAAACCTGTGCGTGCGGGTTGCTGGCCGATCATCCGCGCGGTGCCCGGGCGATCGGCCAGCGCCGCGTCGTAGCACTGTTGGGCAGTCCATTGCGGGTGGCGGGCCAGCAACTGGTCGCCGATCAGTCGACTGTCGGCATTGGCCAGGCTGTTTCTGTACAGGCCAAGCAGAGCACGGTCCAGGCGCATGCGGGCCTGCAGACGGCGGGCCTCTTCGGCGATGCGCAGAGGCACCCTGCCGGCCTGCAGGGCCGTACGCTCGGTGTTGCCTGCGCCGTTGGCCAGTTCTGCCACGACTTGCGCCGGCAGGCTGGGGAACTGCCGGCTGATCGTCTGGGCGTTGGCCGAGGTCGGTTTGGGCTGGTTGTCATACAGGCTGTCCAACAGCGAGGCGCGTTTGGACTCCAGCTGCTTGGCCATCAAGTCTTGCAGGGCCTGTTGTCGCTGCGCGGGCTCCACTTTGCCTGGCAGCAGTTCGGCGATATCGTCTTCGTTCAGGTGGTCCAGGACGATGCGCGCCAGGTTGCCACTGTCCAGGTCGGACCGGGTAAGCTGGATCACTCGATCGCCCGGACGGTTGCGGCCATAGCGTTTCGCGCTGCCGGTGACCTCGCCGGCTTCGAACACCTCGAGCACCACATCCTCTGGCCAGCCGGGCAGCTCGCCGAGGACGGTCGCGGCAAATTGCTTGTAGGCCGCCAAGGGGCGGCCGTCGCGGGTTCTGGCGATGATATCGGTGGCGGTGTCGTCAAGCTTCAAGCGCAGCAGCGCATCCTCCAGCAGCGCAGGCGGTGGCTCGCCGTTGGCGTGCAGTTGCTCCAGTACTCCGCGATCCAGGCCTGTGCAGTCGAACGCGGCGAGTATCTGTGCGTCGTCAAGACCTTTGCAGATCCCACCGAGCCGACGCAACAACTTGACTCGGCTCCAGCCCTGTGGACGCTCGTGCTCCAGGCGCCATGCCCCTTTGCCATTGCCCTCGAGCCGCGGCTGGTAGGCCTTGGCATCGTCAGGGTGAACCAGGCGCCAGGCATTTTGTGGGTCCTGGCGGATCTCGTGGAGGTTGCCGTCGAGTTCGACGAAGTGTCGATCGTTGACGTGCAGCAGGCCCTGTTCGTCGGGCCGTACGTCGCTGGTCACCTTGACAGTGCTGCGGTAGTTCTCCAACTCGGCATGCCACAGGCGTGGCTCGCTGTCGGCCCAGATGCTTTCCATCCAGTCGACGAACCCGGACGCCTTGATCAGTTTGGCGGCGCCGCCGATGACGAGCATGCTGCCCAAGTTGACCAGCAGCGACTCGACCTGGTCCACCGCCTCGGCGTTGTTGCCCTCGGACCAGGCTTCAAAGCCATGGAAGATGCTGGACATGATCTGCACGGCGCCCACGGCCAGCATGACGACATCGAGGCCGGGCACGAACATCGCCGCGACATTGAGCAGTGTCAGGCCTTGCTCACCCCAATGCATCAGCCGTTCCTTTTGAGCCTTGGCGTCGAGGTCGGCGGTCGGCACGGCGATGCGGCGGGCATCTTCCTTGAGACGTTGGACATGCGCATTGAACAGCTTGGGCCAGACCGGAAAGGCGATGTTCACTTCATGCACGGCCAGTGCCGGAAAACGAGCCGCATGCGGTGCCTCGCTCGGCTCGGGGGCACTGGGCGGCAGCTGTCCTTGCCAGGGGTGAGTGCCAGGTTGGGTTTCACCGAATGCCGGTGTCGGTGTCTCCAGTGGCGTCGGGCCGGAATGCGTGCTTTCGAACAGGTGGGCTTGCAGCTTTTTGGCCATCCGCACCCGGTCCTCGAGCGCCACATGCTCCAGGAACCGGTGGCGATAGCTCGGTTCCAGCAGCCGTTTGCGCAAGTATTTGCCCAGGGCTAGCAGGCTGGTGAACTCCTGTACCGGATGCTCGTGATCGAATGGCAGGTAGGCCAGGTAAGGGGGGATCGACGAGCCTTTGGGCGTCAGCAGCAACAGGTCGTGCAGCTGGATGTCGAACATCCGCAGGGTGCGTGCGAGGACCGGGTGGGTGTCATAATTTGGCGCCGCGTCGTTGCCACAGAACTGCAGCAGCGTCTGGTGGCCATGGGCCGACAGCTTGCCGCGCAATTGGGCGACTTCAGTCTGCACCTTGAGCTCGTCACGTCGAGCCCGTGTCCACAAGGCCTGGATTTGCGCCCTGCGTGAGCCATCGTAGATCCCTTGCAGGTGCTTTTGATAACGCTGGCCGAGGTCCAGGGCCCGACAATGCGTGACGAATTGAGCCGTGCTCAGCCCGGGCAGTTCGCTGATATCCGTGGCGCTGGTTTGCAGGGTGCTCAGCGGGCCGACCGCCGTCATATCCTCGAAGTTGTGCAGCGCGGCCTCCAGCAGGCTGGTCAGCGTGGCCGGGCCTGCCGGTTGGTAGGTCCAGACCGGCGGGTTGGGCACACCATGCGAGGCGTCGGGGTCGGGGAAATGATGAACAAGGCTCGAGGTGAAGGGTTGCAGGCGAAATTGCGCCTGGGTCAACGACAGCGCAGTGCCGAGGCGCGCCTGTAGCAACGGCTCGCAGAACTCACTGATGCCTCGTAGATCCTCGAGTCCCTTGGCCAGCGCCTTGCGGCTGGCGGAGCGGCGGGCGATGGCGGCGCGCAGCTCGGCCTGGCGCGTGGCCGGCGCCTGGGCGAACCAGTCTGCAGGTTGTCCGTGCGCGTTGATGTGCTCGTGCTGCGCGGGGCGCAGCACGCGGCCGGCCTGCGTGGGATGCAGGTGCTTGGTCCAGCCAGGCAGGCTGCGCAGGATCTGTTGTTGATGGTAGGGGGGCGTGTCGTCGAGCATGGTCGTCATCCGTGTTGAGAGGCGGCCATTCAACGGCAGTGGCTGGCGCAATGAGCGGTACATAGTTGGCGGTGGGGCTGCTAAGGTCGCAGGCACAGCCTGAACCGGGAGCTTCGCCATGCCTGCCTTCACCATTCGGCAAATCGACCATATCGTCCTGCGCGTCGCCGACCTGCGGCGCAGCCTGGCGTTCTACGAGCAGGTACTGGGCTGCCCGGTGCGCAGGCGGCGTGACGACCTGGGCATGATTCACCTGGGGGTTGGCGCGAGCTTGATCGACCTGGTCGCGGTCGATGGCCCGCTTGGGCGCCAGGGCGGTGTCGGCCCCGGCCCTGTGGGGCGCAACCTCGATCATTTCTGCCTGAGCATCGAGCCCTTCGACGAAGCGTCCTTGACCCAGTACCTGGCCAGCGCCGGGGTGAAGGTGGACCCGGTCGAAGTGCGCTATGGCGCGCAGGGTGAGGGCCGGTCGCTGTACTGCTACGATCCCGACGGTAATCGCGTCGAACTCAAGGGAGTCGTCGCCCAGGCCGGGGCAGTGGCGCGGGAGTCGGCATGACCGCTGTCAACTTGCGCCAGCATTGGATCGAATGTCCTGAGGGGCGGCTGTACGCCCAGGCGTGGGAGCCCGCGGGGACGCAAGGGGCGCCTGTCGTGCTGTTGCACGACTCGCTGGGCTGTGTGGCGCTCTGGCGCGATTTTCCCGCGCACCTGGCACAGGCTACCGGTCGCACGGTGATTGCCTACGACCGCTTGGGCTTCGGCCGTTCCGACGCTCACCCCGGCCAGTTGCTCCCCGGCTTTGTCGAGGCCGAGTCCAGGACCGGCTTCGCCGTGTTACTGGAGCAGCTGGCAATCGAGGACTTCCTGGTCTTCGGGCACAGTGTCGGCGGCGGCATGGCCATCGCTTGCGGCGCCGCGTTCGTCGAGCAGTGCCAGGGGGTGATCACCGAGTCGGCCCAGGCCTTCGTCGAGCCCCTTACGCTACAGGGCATTTCTGCCGCCGATCGCCAGTTCGCCGAGCCGGAGCAAATGGCCCGGTTACGGCGTTACCACGGCGACAAGGCTCAGTGGGTCTTGCGCGCCTGGGTCGACAACTGGCTGTCGACAGCATTTGCCGGGTGGAGCCTCGACGAACCACTCGCGCGACTGCGTTGCCCGTTGCTCTGCCTGCATGGGGATAACGACGAATTCGGCAGCCTGGCCCACCCCGAGCGTTTCATGCGTCTGGCCGGGGGGCCGAGTCGCATGCAGGTGCTGGCCGCTTGCGGGCATGTGCCACACCGCGAGCAGGAGCGGCAGGTCGTGGAACAGGTCATGGATTTTCTGCGTTGATCAGCCGGGCCGCCTCCAGGCATGCCGACTGGCCACTGTTCCGATCATTTGCCGTGCCACTGTGCTTGACGGCGCGGCCTGCCGGGCGCGACTCTGCCGGCGTCCGTGAAGGAGAAGAACAATGGACCTGTCGAGCCTGCTGCTATTCATCCCTGCCTGTTTCGCTCTGAACATGGCGCCCGGCCCCAACAACCTGCTGTCCCTGCACAACGCCAGCCGCTATGGCCTGCGCACCGCCTGCGTGGCCGGTGGTGGGCGCCTGCTGGCCTTCAGCGGCATGATCGCCCTGGCCGCCATGGGCCTGGCGGTGGTGCTGCATACCAGCGAATACCTGTTCCTGGCGATCAAGGTGCTGGGCGCCGGCTATCTGTTCTACATCGCCTGGCAGCTGTGGCGGGCGCCGGTTGGCGCAGCGCTGGAGACGGGTGAGCAGCCGCGAGGAACCTGGCGGCTGGCGCGCCAGGAGTTCTGGGTGGCGGCTGGCAAGCCTAGCGATGGTTAATATAAATTTTGTTGAGGCCCAGAGTCAGGTGCGCCGAGCGGTCAGCAGAAGCGTGGCGGCGCCCGAGAGCAAGATGGCGCAGGTCCGGTTGAACAGCCGCTTGCCCTTTGGCTGATTGAACCAGCGGCGGAGATGCAGTCCGATCAGTGCATAACCAGCCAGAGCAATTACCTCCAGCAAAAGGAATAACGCGCCCAGTACCGCAAACTGGGATGCGACATTCTGGTTTGGATCTATAAATTGGGGTAGAAAAGCAGTAAATATTAAAATCGCTTTCGGATTTCCAGCTGCAATATAAAATTCCTGTTTGATAAGTTCTATTTGGTTCTTTGATGTTGTGGCTGTGGGTTCTTCTTCAGTAGTGCTGGCCGTCCACAATTTGTACGCGATGAACAGTAAGTACGCTCCGCCTAAAATCTTTATTGCATGAAAGACTAGGGCGGAGGTTTCGAGTATGGCTGCAAGGCCTACTGCGGAAAGCGCGATCATTGCGGCAAATGCAATTAGTCGGCCGACACCGGCAAAGCAGGATGCTGCGAAGCCATAGCGTGTGGCATTACTGATAGAAAGCAGATTGTTTGGGCCGGGTGCCATGTTGAGGGCGAAACAAGCCGGTATAAACAGCAGAAGTGTCGAGATAGTCATCAGTTCGTCTTCATCATCCCATGGCCGATTGCCCATCATTCCTCAAGGCGGTTCGGGTTTCAATGCTGTCGGTAAAATTGTCGGAGGCTGGAATGGGTGGTGGTGAGACTGCCGTCTGATGACTGATATATACTATGATTTGTCATAGCGTTTGCCGGGGTGGAAATGTCAGCATCAGTCGGGATGGTCTATAGCTATCTGCGCTTCTCAGATCCGCGTCAGGCGGCTGGCCACAGCGCTGACAGGCAGGCGCAATATGCAAAGTCCTGGGCTGCGGATCGTGGTCTTACCCTAGACGACTCCCTCTCTCTTCGTGATGAAGGGCTCTCGGCCTTTCATCAGCGGCACGTAAAGCAGGGGGCTTTGGGTGTCTTTCTTCGGGCTGTGGATGATGGACGGATTCCTGCCGGGTCGGTCCTGGTTGTTGAGGGGCTGGATCGTCTGAGTAGAGCCGAACCCATCCAGGCGCAAGCCCAGCTGGCTCAGATCATCAATGCCGGGATCACGGTTGTTACAGCCAGTGATGGTCGTGAGTACAACCGGGAAAAGCTCAAAGCGCAGCCAATGGATCTGGTCTACAGCCTACTGGTGATGATTCGTGCGCATGAGGAAAGCGACACCAAAAGCAAACGGGTCAAGGCATCAATTAAGCGTCAGTGCGAAGGCTGGATTAACGGGACATACCGTGGTCTGATACGCAACGGCGCTGATCCTGGTTGGCTGCGTCTTGTTGAGGGTCAATGGGAGCTGATACCTGAGCGTGTGCAAGTGGTGCAGTTCGCACTCGATAAGTACCGTGAGGGATATGGTGCTGATCGGACCTATAGTTTGATGCAGGCGAATGGGTTTGATGCGTCTCATATTGGAAGCTCTCCCCAGCAGATCTACCGTTTAATAAAACTGGTGAGCCTCAAAGGTGCCAAGCAGATATCTGTTGATGGTGGTGAATATTTACTTGAAGGTTATTACCCACGCATAATCAGTGATCAACAGTTTGATGAGTTGCAGTTGTTGCGGGGCGACCGAAGCCGAAGGCGTGGGAAAGGCGCTATCCCTGGGGTGGTGACCGGAATCGGTATTACCTACTGCGGGTACTGTGGTACCGCGATGACGGCACAGAATGTAATGCAAAAGGTGCGGTTAGATGGAACATTATCGGACGGCCATCGGCGCATCATGTGCGTATCCTACATGGACAAAGGAGGGTGTACCGTTGGGGGGAGTTGCAGTGTTGCGCCAGTGGAGCGCGCCGTCATGTCATTTTGCTCGGATCAGATGAATCTGGTCCGCCTGCAGGAGCCAGCGGGGCCTCAAGGCGATCTTCAACTGAGTTTGATCGAGTCGCGGAAAAAGGTCGCGGATCTTGAGCAACAGCTCATTCGGATCACAGAAGTCTTGGCATTAGGTGAGGGTGACGGCGTCCTTCCCATCACGTTCTTGAGAAAGGCTTGTGATCTGGAACAGCAGCTCGATGCCGCACGAGCAGAAGAGCGCCGCGTTGAGCGAGAGCTCACCAGCGTGTCGGCGAGGCAGCAGCCGGCCGATGCGAAACTCTGGGCAGACCTTGCTTTGGGGGTGGAGGCCCAGCAGGTTGAGCCTCGAGACAAAGTGCGACAGCTCATGCTCGATACATTCGAGCGGATCGTCATTTACATGCGTGGGGTTGTGCCGCAGGGGCGGAGCGCGAAGTACATTGACGTACTTCTGATCTCCAGGGCGGGGCAGCGTCGATGGTTGCGGGTGGAGAGGAAGACAGGGAGTTGGGCGGCCGCTGTCGACCGCCCAATGTAAGTGTTAAGCAGATTTCTTGGTGCCCACATGCTGGCCCGGGGGGCTTGTGTGAACCACCAGGTGGCCTTGGCCTTCCCAGAAGTTCTCTTGCACTTCTACGCACACCCGCCAGGCAGCCCAGGCAACATCTTCTCCAGCTGCGAGGATGTTGCCCTGATCATCAATGATCGCCATGCGGGCTCTAGAGCCCGACTCGCTGTGGGCTGTGAAGCCAGTGCTCACTGTTGCGGAGAGTTTTGCTCCTGAAAGTACTGGGTTGGGTACTGCTGTTTTCATTCGATATCTCCCTGCGGGTTCAGACCCGTCTCCCCAGTGCTTGTTTGGCGGCCACGTTGGCCATGTAAGCTGCCCACTTCTCGGTCTCGCGCTCTTGGCGGATCCTGCTGCAGTTGGCATGATTTCGATTCGAGCGAGCCTTGCCGCAGATATCGCATATCGCGGGAAGATCTAGGCCATGTGTCGCCAAGCGTGGTCTGGATGCTGCCTGGCTCATGGCTTGGCCTCCAGCCCGCAGCTCTCGTCAACCTCGCAGGCGATGGCGATCGCCTTTGCGTTGGTAGGCAGCAGGCCCAGAACATCCAGTAGCATCATGCAGCAGTTGGCCACGTCGGCGGCGTGCTCTTTGCGAAGCTTGCCGGTCTCTGCGCCGGTAAGCTTGATGATGTGGTGATCCAGCTCGCTCCACGCACCCTCCTCAGACATACGCAGCCACCCCTCGCGATCCCCTTTGTGGCTGTTGGCCTCCAATTCCTTGTGCATCAACTCTACGAAAGGACGCAAGGTGTCGCCGTACCTGCCGAACAGCGCTTCCCGATCGGCCAGCTGGGCGCGCAGGTCGACGGCGTTCTGAGCGAAGGAGTCACGGGCTGCCTTCACACTCGCCAGATCCGCTCGCAGCTGCTCCACCTCGCCAGAATCTGCGTGGGTGTAGAGCTCGGTGCCGTACTTCAGGTCATACGACAGAAACTCGATTACTGGCTTGTCGTTTGCGTCAGTGGTCACTATGGCCGCCGGTTCGCCCTGGTGCTGCCCGGCTGGCTGGGCCAGAAGGGCGCGCAGCTCGTCAGCAGCACGCAGCCAGCCGTCGCGCACGTACACGCTATCAGGCCGCTCCGGTAACTCCTCACATTTGTCCAGGGCCTCGCTCAATGCCTCGAAGTCGACTCGCTGGCAGTCAATGCCTTCGTCCCCGCAGTCCTCGCTGTTGTCGGCAAGCCAGTGCGCGGCACTGGTTACCCCGGCCAGAAGGTTGATGAGCTGGAGGGCTCGCTCACGCGGTACGCTGACCATTTGGTTGGTGTGGTTCATGGCAGCACCTCCAGAACATATCTGTGGCTGAAGTGACGGGCTTTCCCAGTCTTTACGTTGGTGCCGTAAAGCTCGCCTGGGTTGCTCCAATAAGAGCCGTAACCAGTGATTTCGACAGTAATGAAATGACCACCTACGTCGGCCTGCACTTTGGTCCCCTTGGGGTATGTGTGCTGGACTGCTGCGGAATATCGGCGGTTAGCAAAGTCCGCTGCCTTCATGGCGTCACGCGCGTCGTTCATGTCGACGGCCAGATCTGCGAGATCTGGGGTGTCGACAAGAATGGCTGAGTCGATCTGTTGCTCGCCGTTACGGGTTGCATCGAGCTTTGACTGGTACAGCCCGCCTGAGCCACACCAGATGGTGGTCGGTGTCAGTCGATGGGCGGCTAGCTCCGACATCTGCTGGAACACTTCTTGGGCGATCAGTTCTGTGCTCATGTCGTGTAGGTGGCGAACGGATGAAAGTGCATGCTCAAGCGAGGTCACGGTGAAGATGATGTGTTGAGTGCGGCTCATGCTGCCTTCCTCACGTGCTGGTTGTTGTGCTGGATACGGTGCTTCCAGGGATCATTGGCCCTGGCCAGGGCAGCCATTGGCGGTGGACTGACGCTGTTGCCGCACATGTGCACTTGCTCGGTCTTGGTGAACGGCTTACCGTCGGCACCCTTGTCGATGATGTAGCTGGCCGGGAAGCCCTGGGCGCGGTAGAGCTCGTGCGGCTGCAGCATGCGCAGGCAGATGTCGACGATCACGTACGGGGTGCCTTTGACGTATACGGTGACCAGGCCCAGGCGATCCTTGGTGGTTACCGTGGGTGCCGGTGAGTCGCAGCTGCTGATGTTCTCCGTGCCGTAGTAGCTGATCAGGAACGCGGCGACGCGCAGGGCGCCGGCCTCATGCTCTGGCGAGAGCTTGTACTCGACCAGGCCGTGGTGGGTGCCGCCAGCGCTGACGGTATGCAGCGGCTCGTCGACAGCACGGGCATCGCAGTCGCCGCGAAGGTGAAGGAGGTTCGCTCCCACCAGTGCGTGATGCTCGCCGGCCGTAACTGTGCTCAGTGGATCATCGCCCTGTTGCCCTGTACTGCCGTTGCGCAGGGTTGCCAGGTGAGCCGTCACCAGGCGCTGCTGGCTGCCGGTGTTGGTAACCGTGGTCATTGGCTCGTCCGCGCCCTTGGCCGGGGTGGTGTTGAACCCGCCATTGGCCTGCTCGATAAACGCAGTGCAGATGCCCATGGCGTGGGCGGCGCCGGCCGGACGCTGGTAGTTTCCGCCACTGGTGATGGTTGGCATCGGGCCGGTGATTGCCGCGCCCTCGCTGTTGAAGCGGAACTTGACCAGGTGCGCCGACGCCAGTGCACGGTGGCTGCGCGTCATCAAGGTGCCCATTGGGTGATCGGCTGTTACTGGGTGGCCGGCATACACCGGACCGCCCGCGCCGACCATGATCGGGCTCGCCATCATCAACTCGCCGCGGTTGGCGGCCGTTACCGTGGGTAGCGGGTCGCTGGGAGCGTTCACACGATCAGCACCCTGATGCGTGGCCGGCAGGATCACCGCGCTCGACAACGCGTGCTTCGCGCCGGCGGCGACGATCGTCCCGAGCGGCTTGTCCAGGCCTGGAACTCTGGGTTGCTGCCCGGCGCGTTCGCCGTAGCCGGTTTGAACCAGGGTAGGGCTCGCCATAGCGAACGAGCCGCCCCGTGGCCAGGATGTGACGGTGCGCAGCGGCTCGTCAGCAGACTGGGCCAGTTCGCCCGACCAGTTCGCGATCGGCACGATGAAGGGCTGAGGGTTATCTAGCACGAATTTCTTCATGCCCTTGGCCACCCGGCGCAGCGTTGCGGCGGCCAGCTCCTTCTTGCGGCCGAAGATGCTCTTGCTCGGCACGCTCCAGTCAATGCAGTCGGCGGCGGTGCGCCATTTCTGCTGGCCCTTGGCTGGGTTCTTGGCGTGGGTAGGCTCCGGCCACACGATTGGCTGGCCATCGCAGCGGGCGATCATGAACAGGCGCTCGCGGCTGGTCGGTGCGCCAAAGTCGCAGGCCTTGATCACTCGCCATTCTACCTGGTAGCCCATGCCCTCAAGCAGCTGCACGAAGCGCCGCCAAGTGATGCCGCGTCGTTTCGGGTCGGGCACCAGGAACTGCTGTTGCACTGGTACGCGCTCGCCGACGGCGGCCACAGTGCCGTCCAGCTTCATCACCCGGCCGGTGGCCTTGTCGCGCTTGGCGATCAGTGGACCCCACTGCAGGATCTGCTTCACGTTCTCGAGGCTGATGACCCGAGGCTTTTTCTTGCCGGCCCACTTCAGGCCGATCCACGACAGGTTTCGGATCTCGCGCTTGCGAGGCTGGCCGCCTGCGGCCTGGCTGTGATGGGTACAATCTGGGCTCATGTGGAACCAGCCCACGGCGCGGCCCTGGCATTCCTCGTCCGGGTCACCGTCGAAGACGTCGGTAGTGAAGTGGCGTGCTGCGGGGTGGTTCGCAGTATGCATGCTGATTGCGGCTGGGCTGTGGTTCTTCGCTACGTCGACCTTGCGGCCTAGGCCCATCTCCAAGCCGGTACCGGCACCGCCGCCGCCACAGAAGAAATCGACCACCAGCTCGTCGTCCTGTGGCTCCAGCGCCAGGGTGAATTGGGTCTTGAAGTGTTGGGGCGTGGGTAGTTTTGCTGCAGAGATCGAGGTCATGCCTGTTGCCCTCCCTGGTGCGCGTGCTCAGGGCGTAGGACGCTGGCCTGCAGCAGGGCGTCGTGGATCGCCAGGGCCATCTCATCGACGGAGGCGAACACGCCTGCAGCATTCCCCGCAAGCGTCGCGTTGATCGCGTCGGCGATGCAGTTGCATACGGCCTGTTCATCTGCGGTGAGTGCGAAGTAGGGGAGGTGCGTATACCCCTTGGCAAGCTGCGCGTGCGGGCGATCTGAAGCGATTAGCGTTGCATCAGCGGGCGCTGCCTGGCGCAGCCTGTCGTGGGGTATCTGCAAATCGGCGGGGGCGTTGAGGGTGGAAATAATGCCTGCTGCTGCGCAGCAGAGGCTCTTTGTTTTTTGCGCGTCGACGCCAGCTGCTTCACAGAGCAAAGCGGGAGTGTGGGTAGCATTCACCTGATCGCGCGCGTGCCCGCTTTCCTCCGAAGTCTGGATCGGTGTCTGTCCCGGTGCGATGGCGCGGGCATGTCCGGCGCACGGCGCAGAATCGAAGAGCAAGCCGGTGTGGTGGCGGGGCTGATTCATACGATTGCTCCCACCTGCATTGTTTGATGAAGGTTCAGCGCCATAAGTAGTTGCTTGGCTTCGTGGGTGGCATCGTCGAGAGCGTGGTGCTTGGTGCCTTCGAACGGAATCGCCTTGGCTTCGGGGTAGAGAGCCAGCAAGGTGCGGAGGTCGCGGTCGTTCCAGAAGTGCCACAAGTTGCCTATGCCGCAGGCTTCAAGGGCGCTACGCACGATGACGTTGTCGAAGCTGCTGCCGTTTCCCCAGACCAGAGATTTGTCTTCTGCGATGAAGCTCTTCAGCGCAGTCATGCCAACAGCAAGCAGCACCGAATTCTGGCTGCCGTCCACCTCGGCGCGGGCGCCGGCATCCTGCTTCAGCCACCAATTCACTGTTCTGGCATCCATGAGCAGGCCGGCCTGCAGCGACGACTCCAGGCATATCCGCTTATAGAGGCTGCCGGTAATGTTGCCTTGCTCGATGCGCACGCATGCGATTGCCACGATAGCGGCGCGCGGACCTTTGCCCATGGTTTCCAGATCAAGCACGTAGTGGGTCGAGTTGATCATGCTGCGGCCTCCTGTTCGGCGGGCTTCAGCAAGTGAGCGATGGCAAGGGTCTCGTCGCGCAGGCGGCGTGCATCGCGCTCGAGCTTCTTGCCTGTCTTGAAGGCGCTCCAGGTCTCGGCGGCAATGCGCAGTGCCTCAGCGATCTCCAGCAGAGAGCGATGATGTGTCTCCTGCAGTGCGTTGGTTTCCTTGAGCTGCTTGGCGTGCACTGCCAGGTGGCGGTGGTCATTGCGCAGGAACTCCAGGGACGCCTCAAGCTTCTGGATGGTTGCTTTGTGTTCGCGATCGCTTGCTGCCTCGCCTCGAATACGCCCCTCTTGGCGGCCAAACCAATAAGCGTAAGCGAACAGCCCAATGACAAATGAGCTGATGACGATAAGGGCGATTACCTGCTGGGTGGTCATGGGTCTAACTCCTTGTGGTGTGCGGGCCGGTGGTGGCGGCCCTTGGTGGTGTTGCTACTGCTTGTCTTGCTCGTTGGGGCGGGACTGCTTTTCGTCTGCCAGGTAGGCCCTACTGTCGATCAGAGCGGCAACGTGGCGGATGTGGGCGAACTTCAGGGCCTTCTGGCTGTTGTCTAAAGTGGTGACTGGCAAGCAGATCCGGCCGACCTTCAGTTGCTCGGCAAAGGTGTCTTCGTTGAGGTTGCGGAAGTACTGAACGCGCACCTTGTCGAGTGGGATGAGCACATCGCCGAAGGTGCGGTACAGCAGCTCTACGGTTGTTGCGTCAGGTGCGTGCGGAAGGCGCAGCGCGAGTTGGTCGAGATTGCTCATCAGGCGTCGGGCTCTCCCTGAGCTTGTGGCGTGACGGATGATTCCAGGTAACTTCGCAGTGCTTGCGTACCAGGGCCTGCCACTCTTTTGGGACCTGCAGGAGCGCGGCGTTGCGCTCCTCGCGGGTCCTCAGCTGGAGGATCTGGGCTGCGTATTGCCTAGGCCGCATAGCGCTTGTCTTCCGGTGGTGTCGGAAGCTGCAGCTGGAGACGCTCGGCTAACCAGGGAATCCCGGCCTGCTTCACGCGGGTCGACTCGCTGTACTGCATTCCTGCTTTGGGATGGAACCACTGCCCCTCCTTCGTCCGCAGGTACTCGCGGTCCCGGGTGGGGTAGCGGGGCAGGTTGCGATCGTTCAGCAGTTCGTTCTCGCGCATTCGGCTGATCAGCTCGTTGCGGCTGATGCCGAACAGCTTGGCGGCTTGTGCCAGGGTACGTTCCATGGTCGCCTCCTATGCTGCGTCAGCGAGCAGCTGCTCGGATGGGGGCATGTCGGCGGTGTCCAGCTGGCCGTTGGCGATCGCCTCGAGGTGGCCCGCGATCTTTCTTGCGCTGGCGAGGCTGTTTGCTGGCAACGTCAGCGTGTTCACCGTCGAGCCCATGCGGATCACCACATTGAGCTGGTCGAGATAGACCTCGGTCTGCAGCGTGGCCTTGGCGCATGCGCCGTTCGCCTCGTCGCGGAGGATGTGGGAGAACTGCCCCGACAGGTTGGTCTGCGCTTTAAGGCAGGTAAAAGCGCTATGGCTCAGTGCGTAGCTCATGCGGACAACTCCTCGATAGCGACGGTTTGCTGCAGGGCATAGCCCCACGGGCGGGAGCCATTGCTGGCAGTCAGGCGAACGCGGCGATAACCGAGCAATGGCAGGCATTGACCAATCGCCATCTGGGTGGCGCGGTCTTCAGTAAGGCCAAGCGCCTCGATCAGGCTTGGCCCGGTCACCGTCAGCGGCCACTCGTTTTCGGTAAGGTGCGAGCGGAGCTGTTGCTGAAGCTGGTACTGACGGCGATTCGGGGTAGGGGTGTCGGCACTGTCTATCCAATCGCTCGCCCCAAGCTCGGCAACCAAGTCGACTCCAGTGGAGCGCTGGGCGGCCTGGTTGGCTCGGGACGCGGCCATGCGGCGGTTCATGCCGATAACTCGACCAGTGCGGAACATGGTGTTGAACACACGACCTGCGCTGACGATGCGGTCGGCCTCGATGTGCTCGGCCATGGATACCGGCTGCTGCACTTCGGCGGTGTCGGTGATGGAGTAGGAGCCGTGTTTGCGCAGGTTTGGCAACACTTCGCTGGTCACCCACTTCTTGAAGCGCTTGGCTTCTGGCTTGCGGCTCCGAAGAATTGCGGAGAACAGGCCGGACTCATTGATGATCAGCATTTCCTGCTCGCCGCCAAGGGTCTGCACATTCGACAGACCCTTTTCTTCCTCATCCAGGTGGCGGGTCATAGCGGAGGCTTCGCTGTACAGCAGTGCCGCTGATACGTTATTCGCTACGAACCAGGGGGCGCCTCCGATCAGTAGCGCGCGAATGCTGTTGTGTTCGAAGGTGTGGTGAATTGGATGGTTCACGCCGCGTGCCCTCCGTCAGTAGGAGGAGTCGGGCGGAAAGTGATTGCGGTTACCGGGCGCTTGGTGGTGCCAAACGCACAGCCGTATTGCCGGGCCAAGCGACGGACTTTAAAGATCAGGTCGGTCGTCGAAGCGGCCGGGTGGACGTGGAGTGAGGCGGTGGTGTGCATGGTACTGACTCGCTCTGTGGTGTGAGAGTGAGCAGATAATCAACCATCAATTGATTTTGTGTCAACAACCATGAGTTGATAATTTTTCAGGATGATCAGGCTGTGGTAGTGATGTGATGCTCCTGTGCCAGCTGCGCGCCGTGCGTGAAGGGCAGTGTGCCGTCACCTTTCTCGCGCTTATGCGGGCAAGGAATGTTCAGCTTTGATCATGGAAGGATGTCGATGGAAGGGCTATTGGGGGTAGGGGGCGCAATAGTGCTCTGTGTGGTCTTGGCTGTTTATTTGCTAGGGCGAAGGAAGGTTGGCGAAGAGGCGGGTACATGTGAAGATATCGATATCGATTATCCGGAAAGTAGCAACTCACCTTTGGCTGTAACACCAGTTACAGCCAGCAGGCCGAGGCTAACAGAGCTTCAGTTTGCAGCACTTCTTTCTGCGGCTTTTGAAACTATTTATATTGAAAGTGAGAGTAATCATGCAGCGGCCGATTATGAGCCGGAGGCATATCCGAAACGTACCATTGAATCGCTGGTTAAGCGCGGCCTGCTAGAGCCTGTGACTGGTGGTGGCTTCCGGGCTACACCTCAGGGGAGGGCAGCCACTGTTGGCTAGCCTGCGCGCTTGGTGGGAGCTCTGGACGGCTCACTCCGGGACAAATGAGCCGACCACCTTACCGCAGATGTATGTTTCTTCGGTTATCTCAATAATTGGGTACTGTGGGTTAATCGGCCGCAAGTATTTTTTTCCGGCGTCTTCCACAAGAACCTTAAATGTAGCTTCATTGGTCCTAGGTAGTCGCGCGATTACGCGGTCTCCGGTGTTCACTTCTATTTCCGGGTCCACAAATATTATGCAGCCTGCTGGATAGCTTCGCCCTGGTCCGGAGTTGGTCATGGAGTCACCTCTCACCTTGAGAGCGTATCCATTTGGACTAATAGGCACAGGGCATGACAGCCAGCTTTCCGAGTGGAGTGCTTCGAGGTTGGACACTGCCTCGCACCAATCGCCCGCTTGTACCCAGGAAATAAGAGGGACCTTGCCAAAGTGGTGATGGATTGAGCTCACGTTGCTGCTGGGCATGAGGGGGTGAACCGCAGCGGCCGCCGCAGGTTCGCTATTTTTGGGAGGAACCCCATATTCGAGCCACTCCCTTCTCACGCCTAGCCATTGGCTTAATGCTGAGATGCTATCGGCTTCGGCCATGGCTTCGCCGATCAGCCATCTGCTGATTGCCTGGGTGGTCTTGTTCACACCCAGGCTCTTGAGGTGCTTGTGAATGTCCACGCCACGGCCTCGGGTGCGTACCCCGGCATCGTCGAGTGCTTCGTGTAGGCGAGCACTGAATGCCGCCCGGATTTCATTTTTATCAACCATGAATTGAGAGTTACACAAAGCTTGCGCAATAGTCATTTGATGTTTAATATCAATTCATGGTTGATAAATGGAGGTTGTGAATGCTGCGCCCTGAGGAGTATGCGAACGCAATCGCGTTTGCTTTTGAGGCGGTGGGAGGGATCGGTGCTGCCGCCAAGGTTTGCTCGAGAAGCTATCAAGCGCTCAACAAGTGGCGACAAGCTGGCTCTTTGCCGCGGACTGATTACACGGGCGAAACCACTTATGCGGCTCTCCTGGCACGTGAGGCAGCTAAAAAAGGAAACCCCTTCGATACTGAGTGGCTTCTAAAAGAGGCGGCGCCACACAGGAGTGGGGCAGGAGCGCGCTCGGGGCATTAAGAAAAAAGGCGACCCAAGGGCCGCCCAGTTTCCCCCGATAGCACCACCACAGTGCTACCGGGCCGTGTTTAGGATGGGCGGGCACACCACGTAACCGCTCACCTTGTACACGGGGTCCAGGCACTAGTGCCTGGGGTGCCGCCTTCTCCACCACAGATTGGGCGGCGGGGCCGGGCCAGTCCATTGGGCTGTTCCGGCAGTGACTCTCTCAAGCCACGCGGCGAGTGTAACACCACCGCTCGCCGCCGACACTGGCAGCCTTTGTGGCGTAATGCCATGTGTCGAAAGGGGAGGCGTTTGATCGCCTCCATCACTCGGCAGTAGCACCACGATGCTGCCGGGATGCGTGATAGGTAGGCGGGCACACCACATAGGTCCTTCTACCTTGATCGCTCCGCCCAGGCAGAGAGCTTGGGTAGCGTCTCCTTCACCACGGGAGGCGACAGTTTCGCCAGGGGCTGTCGATGGAACGACGCCCCGGCAGGAGGCCGTATCAGCCCCTCGCTGCCCGGCTACTTACTCTCTCAACGCTATGCGACGTACGCAACACCACTGCACGCCGCAGGCACTGGCTACCGACAAGGACATATGCCATGAGCCGAATCGCATTGAGCTGCACCGACCGCGCCAAGCGCGAGGTGTTGCCGCTCGAACTCGCGCTGTACCACGCTGTACGGGACTACACAGGCGGTGCTGCCGCCATTGCTGCTACCACCGGCCGCAACGCCACCACTCTGCAGCACAAGCTGTCTCCCACACACCCCACCCATATCGTCAACGTTCAAGAGTTCAGCGAGATCCTTGAGCTGACCAAGGATCCGCGCATTCTCGACTCGGTGCATGCCCTGGTTGGCGACACCATCTGGCAGGAGCTGTCGGACGCCTACACCCATGACATCCCCGAGACGCTCACCATGGGCCTTGCCGAGTTCTTCCGACAGGTCGCCAACTTGTCTGAGACCTGGGCGCGCAGCATTGGAGACGGAAAGGTCGACGATCAGGAACTGGCAGAGATCCAGCATCAGGTGTTCCGAGGCATCCAAGGTTTGCTCGGCATGTATCGCCGAGCCGAGTACGTCAACCAGACCACTCGGGGGGCACGCCGTGGGTGATGTAATCGACCGGGCGAATGATCAGGCCCAATGGCACAACGACACCGCAATCGCGGCTGCTGCGAAACGTCGGGCGCGGGTGCTTCCCGTGTCCCTGTTGGAATGTGTTGATTGTGACGAGCCAATCCCTGAAGCCAGGAGGTTGGCGGAGAAAGGATGTGAACGCTGCATTGAGTGCCAGCAGATCCATGAAGGTCGGGGGGCGCGCTATGCTCGATAAGGTTCTCGACCAACTGCACGACTACGGCCTGCAGCCTGAGCAGCCCCTGATCTTCGGTAAGCTGACCCGCTGCCGTACCCAGGATGACAAGGGCAAGGAAAAGAACGGCTGGTATGTCCTGCATGAGCACTTGGCCGAGAAAGGGCAAACCCTCATCTTCGGCAGCTTCGGTGACTGGCGACACGGCGAAACCCAGAAGGTGAAAACTGACGGGCGCGGGTTGACCGCGGAAGAGCGTGAGGTGATGCGCGCGCGGCAGGCCGACGCCAAGCGCCGTGCTGCTGATATCGCAGCGAACGCAGCTCGCCGTGCGGCCACTCGGGCGGCTGGCTTGTTCAAGCGCATGCCCGAGAAAGGGCGGAGCGCTTACCTTGATCGCAAGCAGGTGGTCGGTTTCGGGGTTCGCTATGCCCCGAAGTCGGGCGCGGTGCTCGTCCCCATGCAGAATGCTCAGGATGCCATTGTCGGCCTGCAGGTGATTTATCCGACGGTCCAGGAGGACACCGGCCGCGACAAGTCCTACTGGCCGTATGGCATGGCCAAGGACGGGGCTTTCCACATGATTGGCGGTCACCCCGAACCAGGCGAACCGGTGCTGGTGTGCGAGGGATACGCCACCGGCGCTAGCCTGCACATGGCGACCTCCCAGGCGGTGGCGATCGCCTTCGATGCGGGCAACCTGATGGCGGTCGCCAAGCACATGCGCGAGCGCTTCCCGGGTCGGTCCATCATCATCTGCCGCGATGACGACTGGAAGACCAAGCGGCCTACGGGTGAGCCCTGGAACCCTGGTGAGGAAAAGGCCAACAACGCGGCGGTGGTGGTCGGTGGCCAGGTGGTCGGCCCCATCTTCTCGGTCGAGCGGGAGGTGAAGTGGACCGACTTCAATGATCTGCACTGCGCCGAGGGCCTCGAGGCAGTGCGTCGGCAGGTCACTGCGGTGATCAAACCACCTGCTACTGGTGGGTGGAAAGACATGCTGGCCAGGACCGAGAGCGGTGCTCTGATCGCCCACATGCAGAACGTCGAACTGATCCTGGCCAATGATGAGCGGTGGGGTGGGGTGATCGGCTACAACGCCTTCAGCTCGAAGATCATGCGACTTCGTGCTGCACCTTATGGCGGTGTGCCGGGAGAGTGGAGCGACATCGATGACATGCGTGTGATGAAGTGGCTGGCCCAGCAGGGCCTGCGCGTGAAAGCCTCTCATGTGGTCGAGGCTGTCAGCGTCGTCGCTCATGACAACGCCTTCCACCCGGTGTGCACTTACCTGGCCAAGCTTGAATGGGATCGCGTACCACGCCTGGAGCGCTGGCTGCATGAGATCTTCGGCGTCCCACGGAACGAATACAGCGCCAAGGTCGGGAAGCGCTGGATGATCTCGGCGGTGGCGCGTGTCATGAAGCCCGGCTGCAAGGCGGACGCGGTGATGATCCTTGAGGGGGCGCAGGGCGCGGGTAAGTCTTCGGCCTTGGGCATTCTTGGGGGAGAATGGTTCATGGACACGCCGTTCACTCTGGGTGACAAGGACGCGTTCCAGGCGATCCGGGGCAAATGGATCGTCGAGCTGGGAGAGCTGGACAGCTTCAACAAGGCTGAGAGCACCAAGGCCAAGCAGTTCTTCTCGGCCTCCATCGACACCTACCGCGAAAGCTATGGGCGAAGAACGAGCGACGTGCCACGCCAGTGTGTTTTCGCGGGTACCACGAACCAAGATGAGTACCTAAAGGACGCCACTGGTAACCGGCGCTATTGGCCGGTCGCCTGCGTCAAGGTCGATCTGGAGGCGTTGCGCCGCGTCCGCGATCAGTTGTGGGCCGAGGCCATGTTCTGCTACCAGGCCGGTGATATCTGGTGGGTCACTCGCGAGGAGGAAGAGCTCTTCACCTCGGAGCAGGAAGAGCGCTTCGTGGTGGATGAATGGGAAGGTCCGATCCTTGAGTGGCTGGAGGCATCGCAGGTCGGGGAGACCGTGACTGGTAGCGAGGTGCTGGGGCAAGCTCTCAAGCTGGACCCCGGTCACTGGGGCAAGCCTGAGCAGATGCGTGTTGGGTCGATCATGCACCGCCTGGGTTGGCGGCGTCGCCGGCTCGCCGCGCTGCCCAAGAGCGGCAAGCGGCCCTGGGCGTACCAGAAGCCCGACGGCTGGGGCCGCACCAGTGCCCTCGAGCAGCAACCCCCGGTGCAGAAGGAGCCTTGCTTTTGATCAAGCACATCGATGAGATGCTTAAACTGTGGGCGCAAGAGCTGCATGCGCCGGAGCCCTGTCATTCGGCGGGAGGTGTTGGTAGCATGCTCGGCCTGTTGATGGAGTGTAAGGGTGATCTGGTGCGCGGAACCCGGGGCAGCAAGGTGCTGCTCGATGAGTCTGCGGACATTGAGATCATTGTGAACAAGCATCTGACACCGGAGCTTTACCTGGTGGTTCGTGAACATTACTGCAACGCTGACAGCGAGCTGTACCAGAAGTACCAGTACTGTGGGTGTAGTCGCGATACGTACTACAAGCGCTTGCATGAGGCGCACGTCTGCATCGCAGGCTTGCTGATGGGGCGTGCGGCATGATTCGCCTCCCGTGGTCCCACCGTCCAGCCGCTGGACTACCTTGCTTTTCGCAGGTCATCCATGCTCAAGCCCGCGCAGGTCGCGGGCTGTCCCACTGTCCCGCCATCCACCCGCAGGCGCACACGTAGGGCGCATGCAGCGCGTTACGCGCGCATTGCGCGCAGCGTGCTTTTAATCTCTCTCTTTACACGGGAAAGGGTTAAAAACAGTTAGACGGTGGGACAACCCTTTAAATTCAAGGGCTCCACAGTCCCACCATCGCCGTTCGCCTTGGGACCTATGGGGCAACACCAAAGTGAAGCGAAGCCGGGGTGGTGTATTCCCCCGACATTTTCCAGACATTCCCCCTGCGTTTACCCCTTATTGCGGGGTGGCATTAAAACTGGCTTGCTGCCACCTGAATCGACCTGTAAAAAGTACCCATCTTCGAGACGTGCGGGCGCACAAAGCAGCCCGCCACACACCAGAAACCCCGGCCTTGGCGCCGGGGTTTTTGCATTTGGGGGAAGGGATGAACAGCGAGCAACAAGCCTTAGCCGAGCTGCCAGTCTGGATGGTGATAGTGCTGTCGCTGGTGGGCGGTGTGTCAGGGGAGATGTGGCGGGCGGACAAGGCGGGCGCCCGAGGCTGGGGGTTGGTTCGCCGCTTGGCCCTTCGGTCTGGGGCCTGCGTTACCTGCGGACTCTCGGCCAACATGCTCCTGTACGCATTGGGGGCTTCGGTCTGGGCGGCGGCGGCGGTGGGTTGCTTGACCGCGATGGCCGGCGCCGATGTGGCGATCAACCTCTACGAGCGCTGGGCCGCTAAGCGGCTGGGGCTGGCTCAGGTGCCGCCAGCTGGTACCGAGGCAGGTCAGTGACCCGGCCGGGGGCAGGGGGTGGGGGCCGGTTTTCTGGGTCCTCCCCCCGGGCCGCCCCCTACACGGGTGCGCAGACTCGCGATTTCTCTGCAGCTGAAAAAAGTGCAGGGATGTCCGTCTTTTCAAGGACTTAGTGATGGGCAAGACAGTCAGCAAGGTTGAACTGAGCGAGATCGTCGGGCGAGATGAACGCACGCTGAGCCGGTGGCAGAACGAGGGCATGCCGGTAAACGAGTTCGGCGTGGGGCGCGGCAACGAAAACCAGTACGACACCCAGGCGGTGATCGAGTGGCTCATGCGCCAAGCCGCGCTGAACGGCAAAAAGGAATCTGCCCGAGATAGATTTGACAGGCTTCGTGGTGACGATCTCGAGGTGGAGTTGGCCAAGAAGCTAGGGCAGGTAGTGCTTGAAGCAGAGATGGTTGAGCGATTCGAGGCGGTGATCACCGCCGCCAAGATCGAGCTGCTGAACACCTTCCCCGATGAACTTGCGGCGACCTTGTCGGCGCGTTACGGCGTGGAGGTAGATGACCAGCTGATCCGCGAGCCCATCGAAGCGATACTGAGGAGACTGTCCGCGTATGACGAGGACGACGATGATCCCGAATGGGGTCCTGACGAGTCGGACGACGAAGAGGGCTCTGAAAGCGACGGCGATTAAGGGGATCCGCCGAGTCTGTCGTAAATGGGCACCTGCACCTCGCATGAGCATCATCGAGTGGGCTGATCGGTATCGTTATCTGTCGACCGAGGAGGCAGGTAAACCGGGCAAGTACCGGTTCGATGTGACACCTCACCTGGTATGGCCGGGTGGCCCGTTGGAGGCGCTGGACGATCCGAACGTATTCGAGATCGTCGGTCGAAAGTCCGCTCAGGTGGCGTGGACATCCGGCGTGATGGGCAACGCAATTGGCAAATGGATCGACTTGGATCCCTCACCTATCCTGATCCTGTTCCCCAAGGCTGAAGCTGCTAAGCAGTATGTGGCTGAAAAGCTCGAGCCGATGATCTCTGCCACGAAGCGGCTACGCAAGAAGATCGATCTACGCAGTCGCAAGAAGCAGCAACGTCAAGACTTCAAGCGGTTTCCCGGTGGGTTCCTCAAGATGGTCGGCTCCAATAGCCCGGCCAGCGTGAAGTCGACGCCGGTTCCACGGGTTGCCATCGAAGAGCCCGACGACTGCAACCTGAACCTGCGGGGGCAGGGGGACAGTATCAAGCTCGCCAAGGAGCGTCTCAAAACGTTTCGGCGGTCGAAGATCATCATTGGTGGCACCCCAACCATCAAGGGGCTGTCGGCGATCGACGCTGAGCTGGAGCTGTCCGACAAGCGCGTGGGCTTGGTGCCCTGCCATGGCTGCGGCCAGGCGCATGCGCTCAGCTTCGATCATCTCCATTGCGACGAAGACGGGCACTACTTCCACGAGGTGTACGGCAAGCGCCGTCCGGAGACAGCCTATTACGCTTGCCCGCACTGTGGCGAGATTTGGGACGATCACCAGAAGAATACCAACCTGGCCGACCCTCGCTGTCGGTGGGAGTCTACGGCCGAGTTTCGGGGTATTGCCGGCTACATCATCAATGAGCTGTACGCCACGTTCCACGGCTCTCGTTTCGAAGTGCTGATGGAGAAGAAGTTGCAGGCCGAGCACGCTGCGCGGCAGGGCAACATCGGCCCGATGATCGCCTTCACCAACAGCTCGATGGGCGAGAGCTACGAGTACAAGAGCGACGCGCCCAAGACCGACGAGCTGGAGAAGCGCGCCGAGCCTTACGCCGAACTCACGGCGCCGAAGGGTGTGCTGCTGGTGACGGTCGGTGTCGACGTCCAAGGCGATCGCCTTGCCGTGCTGTTCACGGGCTGGGGGCGGGGGGAGGAGTCCTGGCGGTTGTACTGGGGCGAGTTACCCGGCAACCCCATCGATCCCCATGACCCGGTGTGGACCGAGCTGGACAAGATGATCGCCACACCGATCCCCACCGAGAGCGGTGCCCAGATCGCCGTGTCGGCGGTCAGCATCGACAGCTCGGACGGCAACACCAGCGACGCGGTGTACACCTACGTGCGGGATCGTCAGCGCTTCAACATCATGGCGATCAAGGGCGCCTCTATCGACAGCCGGGATCGGGAGATCTTCACCAAGCCGGCCCAGTCGGCGGACACCAGCCAGGACAACACCAAGGCCTCGAAGTATGGCCTGCGGGTGTTCATCGTCGGCACCCACAAGGCCAAGACGTTGATCGATGGCCGGATGAAGCTCAAAGGCTCAGGACCAGGGCGCATGCACTGGTACAGCGAGATCCGCTCGGACTACTACGAGCAGGTGACCAACGAGGTCTTGGCCCCGCACCCACGTAACCCCAGCAAGATGGTCTGGCAGAAGAAGGCCGGCCGGCGCAACGAAGCGCTGGACTGCGAGGTGTATGCCTTGCATGCGGCTCGCAGCCTCAAGACGCACCTGCTGCGTGATCACGAATGGGACCAGCTGGAGCAGCAACTGCTTCAGCCCACGCTCTTCACTACTGAACAGGCGGTGGCGCCGGTTCCTCGCCGTGCGGTCACGCGCGGTCGGGGCACGCGGAGCCGCGTCCACTAACCGAGGTCACCATGACTGATGCACAACAACGCCTCGCAGAGGTCCGGGCGGCGATCTCGCGCGTCCTGAAGAATGGCCAGCGCCTGCGTCGGCAGGATCGCGAGGTCCAGCTTGCCGAGCTCAGCAGTCTACGGATGCTGGAAAAGCAGTACGCCGACGAGGTCGCCCGAGAGCAGGCCGCTCTCTTGGGGCGTGGCCGCAACCGCGTTTCGTACGTGGGGATTTGAATATGTGGCCGTTCAGCAAACGGGAGTCGGCTGCCGAGCAGCTGATGACCGAGGCCATTCGTGTGGCCAGGGCGTCGGTCGAGGATCAGCAGATCTCTGCGCAGGGCGGCGGCGGTGGGGTTGAAACCCGCTGGCGTGGTGCGTCGCGGGTGCTGCGAAGCATGGCCAGCTGGCTGCCTGGTCTCGGCAGCCCACGGCGCGACTTCAACCAGAGCGAGCGCCGTACCCTTGTGGCGCGTTCCCGCGACGCCATGCGCAACCACCTGGTAGCCCGCGCGGCCATCACGCGGTTGCGCACCAACGTGGTGGGAACGGGGCTGGTCTGCCGGGCGCAGGTTGACCATGAGGCGCTGGGCATCACCGAGGAGGAAGCCGAGCAGCTCAATGGTCAGTTGGACCGGTTGTGGTCGTTGTATGCCGATGACCCCCGTGAATGCGATGCAGAGGCGACGCTGAACCATTACCAGCTGCAGGCCCTGGTGCTGGTGTCGTCGATGGTGGCGGGCGACGTATTCGTCGCTAGCCCAGATCAGGAGCGACCCGGATGCCTCTTCAGTACGCGGTTGCAGCTGATCGAGTCCGACCGTGTCGGCAACCCCAACAGCGGCCTTGACCGTGTTGACCTGGTGGAGGGTGTCGAGTTTGACGGCCTGGGCGCGCCGGTGGCGTATCACGTGTGTACCGGATACCCCGGCGAGCACCTGCAGGGCAAGCCGCTGCAATGGGAGCGGTTGCCGGTGTTCGGCGCCGAGACCGGACGGCGCCGTGTGCTGCATGTCATGGCCGACAAGGAACGGCCTGGACAGAAGCGCGGGGCGCCGTACCTGTCACCGGTGCTGGAGCCGCTGCAGAAGCTGGAGCGCTACAGCAGCGCCGAGCTGATGGCGGCGGTGATATCGGCGATGTTCACCGTGTTCATCAAGAAGAGCGACGGCTTCAACCCCGGCAACCTGCCGATGTCGGCACTCAGCGAAGAGCAGCCCGGCGGCGATGACACCTCCGACGGTGCGCTCGCGCTGGGCGAGGGCGCCATTGTCGACCTCGGTGTGGGTGAAGAGCCGATGGTGGCCAACCCCAGCCGACCCAACGCTCAGTTCGACCCGTTCTTCACCGCGGTGGTGAAAGAGATCGGTGCCGCGCTGGAGCTGCCGCTGGAGGAGCTGCTATTGCACTACAGCAGCAGCTACAGCGCCGCCCGCGCCGCCATGCTACAGGCCTGGCGGTTCTACAGCCTGCGGCGCTGGTGGCTGGCCTGCGACTTCTGCCAGCCGAGTCGCGAACTGATCATCGATGAAGCCGTGGCCAGGGGGCTGATCGAGCTGCCTGGGTACAGCGAGCCCGCCAAGCGCAAGGCGTATTGCCAGGCGCTCTGGATTGGTCCGGCGCGGGGCGCGATCGACGAGCTGAAGGAGGCCAACGCTGCCGGCAAGCGCATCGAAATCGGCGTCAGCAACGAAACGCTGGAGACGGCGGCCATGACCGGAGAGCCCTGGCAACAAGTGATCCGGCAGCGAACCCGCGAAGTCGCGTACCGGCGGCAGCACAACATGCAGGCCTTGCCCAAGGGTGGCCTTGAAAACCCGCCAGATCCCGAACCCAAAGAGGACTAGAAATGCCTCGAGCACTTGAGCTGGCTGCCTCGCAGCCCTGGCTGATGATGCCCGACGCCTTGGACAACCTGCTGACCATCTCCGACCGCATGGGCGATCCGGTGGCGCTGGCGACCAAGCGCGGCGAGCGGCTGGAAGAAACCCGGCGCGTCACCATGCGCGGCAACGTGGCGGTGGTACCGGTCACCGGGCCGATCTTCCGCTACGCCAACCTGTTCACCGAGATCAGTGGTGCCACAAGCACCCAGGTCCTTGCCACCGACATACAGCGTGCCCTGGACGATCCCAAGGTCAAGTCAATCGTGCTGAACATCGACAGCCCTGGTGGCGTCGCCTCGGGCATCAACGAGCTGGCCGAGATGATCTACGCGGGCCGCGCCCGCAAGCGGATCGTGGCGTACATCGGCGGGATGGGCGCGAGCGCGGCCTACTGGATCGCCTCGGCGGCGGGCGAGATCGTCATTGATGAGGCCAGCCTGGCCGGCAGCATTGGTGTTGTCGTCGAGGCTGTGGTCGAGGACGACAAGAAGGCCGGGCGAGCCCGCTACCAGATTGTCAGCCGTAACGCGCCGAACAAGCGCCCCGACCTCGGTACCGAAGAAGGGCGCGCCAAGGTGGGCGAGACCATCGACGCGATGGCCGAAGTCTTCGTGGGCAAGGTTGCCCGCAACCTCGGCGTCGCTGCCGAGAAGGTGCCCGAGATGGGCGATCACGGCGGCATCCGCGTCGGTGCGGACGCCGTCAAGCACGGCCTGGCCCACCGCACGGGCTCGCTGGAATCCCTGATCACCGAACTGGCCAAGCCGGCCATCAACTCCCCAAGGATACACACCATGACCACCGTCAAGACCACGGCAGAACTGCGCACCGCGATTGCGGCGGGCACTGACCCCAACACCATCGAGATCGCCCAGGCCGAGCAGGTCGACACCACTGCGATCCGCGCCGAGGCCACTACCGCTGAGCGTGACCGCATCAAGGGCATCAACGCCCTGGGCGCCAAGGGCTTCGAGAAGGAGATCGGCGCGGCGATCGACGATGGCTCGTCCGTAGAGGCCACGGCCCTGACGTTGCTCAAGGCTTCGCAGGATCGCGGTATCTCGCTGGCCGGCATCAAAAGCGACGCCCAAGGCGTTACCGGCACCGCTCCACCTGCCGGCGGCAAGGAGGGCGAGCGCAAGGTCGCCGTCAACGCAATCGTTGCAGGCGCCACGCGCCGCTAACTAGGAGGTTCCAATGCCAAACCCTACCCGCAGTTCCTACCTGCCGAGCCAGCTCTCGGCGGGCGACTTCCCCATCGTGATGGATACCGGCCTTATCGCCGCCGGCCAGAAGCTGACCCGTGGCGCAGTGCTGGGCCAGATCACGGCTAACCATGAGTACGTACTGTGCAAGGCTGCGGCCGAGGACGGCTCGCAGGCGCCCTGCGCGATCCTCGACCAGGACGTCGACACCACCGAGGGCGCCAAGAGCGCACCGATCCGTCTGACCGGCCAAGTACTCGGCGGTCAGCTCACTTTCGGCGAAGGCTTGACCCTTGCCGCCGCGAAGGCCGCCCTGCGGCCGCTCAGCATCTTCATTCGATAACGGAGTTCCAATGGATATCTTTGACACCCTCACCATGCTGGAAGCCATCGAGCAGATGCCGACGCCACGTCGCTTCCTCATGGACACCTTCTTCAATGCGAGCATGCCTGAGACCTTCGGTACCGAGGCGGTCACCATCGACATCGTGAAGGGCCAGCGCAAAATGGCGCCGTTCGTTCACCCGACCCTGCCAGGCAGTGTGTCGCAGCGCACCGGCATCAGCTCGTCGACTTACAAGCCGCCTTACATCCAACCGAAGCGCGTCACCCGTGCCGAGCTGATCCTGAAGCGTGGCGCGGGTGAGAACCCGTTCTCGACCCGCACTGCGCTGGAGCGTGCAGGCGAGCGGCTCGGCCGGGACCTGGTCGAACTCGACAACGAGATCACCCGGCGGGAAGAGTGGATGTGCGCTCAAGTGCTGACGACTGGCCGTCTGCGCGTTGTCGGCGATGGTGTAGATGACACCATCGACTTCCGCATGGAAGACACTCACAAGGTCACGCTGGCCGCCGGGCGCTGGAACACCAGCGATTCTGACCCGATCGGTAACCTGCGTCAGTGGCGTCGCCTGATTGCCAAGGACTCGGGGCGCTCCGCCAATGTGGCGGTGTTGAGCGCTGAAGCCCAGGACTCCTTCCACAACAACGATTCAGTGCTCAAGCAACTGAACAACCGTCGCGTCGACCTCGGCTTGATCAAGCCCGAGTTACTGCCAGATGGGGTGACCTACCTGGGCTACCTCAACGATCCGGGCATTGACCTCTACGCCTATGACGAGTGGTACCTGGATGACGAGGACGGCGAGAAGCCCCTGGTACCAGCCGGTGGCTTGATCCTGGGTTCTACTGGGACGCGCAACGCGATGCTGTACGCGGCGATTCAGGACATGGAAGCCATCGAGAGCGGTCTGGTCGAGGCGTCTCGCTTCCCCAAAAGCTGGGTCACCCAAGAGCCGAGCCAGCGTTGGCTGAAGGTGCAGGCCGCCCCGTTGGCTGGCCTGCTGGAGCCGAATGCCTTCCTCTTCGCCAAGGTGGTGTGACATGGCCAAAGTCGAATACGTGGTGGTGGATGGCTGCATTCAGGACGGCGGCAAGGTCGTGAAGGCGGGTGAGGTCTTCGTTCCGTCTTCGGCTGCCATCCGCGAGCTGCTGCTTGAAGAAGGAGCCATCGTTGCTCGCGGCAAGCTGAGTACCAGTAGTCGTTCCGCTGGTCGCTCGCCTTCAGCGGGGCCGCCCGCTCCGGCCCCTGCTCCAGCCTCTGGCCCGGATGGCGGTGGTAACCCAGACGAGGAGGAAGAGGAAGAGGAGGAAGACGAAGACGAAGGCGGGGAGGGCTGATCATGTCCTTTCGCGAGGGCGTGTCGGACATGGATGAGTCCCTGCTAGAGGAGTTGGGCGACGAAGTCGAGATCGAGGGCTTCGCGGAGCCGGTGCAAGGTTTCATGTCGGTGCCGTGGCAGCAGCCACGGGTCGGCTCGATCAACACCGGCCTGCGGCAACCCATCTTCTCGGTGCGGGTCGCCCAGGCCAATGGCATCAGGGAGGGCCTGCACCTGGTGTGCGATCTCGCCCCGGCAGATGGCGGTGGACGGTACGTCATCGCCAAGCGGGAGCCGGATGGGAGCGGTTGGATCAACTTTGCCCTTCGGGAGGTGAAATGAGCGTCGGCAGCTATTACAAGCAGTCCGGCAGCACCGGGTTGATCACGCTGCAAGCCAATCCCCGGCAGGTCAAGGGGTTTGAGCAGTTCGCTGGGTTGGTGCCCAAGGCGGTTGCCGCTGCTGAGCGTCGAGCGATAAACAAGACGTTGCGCTGGTTACAGGGACGAGTTGCTCGGTCGGTGGGGCAGCAGGAGCGCATCGCTATCAAGGCGGTGCGGCAGCGCCTGCGGGCTTACAAGGCCGGCAGTAACGGCCAGGGCAAGCTGTGGTTCGGTCTCAATCCGATCGAGGCCAGCCGGGCCGGGCGTCCTCGGCAGACCCGCGCGGGCGTGTCTGTGGCAGGGCGTCGCTATCAAGGCGCGTTCTACCGCCAGGTGTACGGCAGCAAGGCCGATATCTGGATCCGCACGGCCAGCAAGCACTTTGACCCCAGCGAGTACCCCGACAGCGAAGTCTCCAAGGGTGGCGGAGCTAGTTCAGGTTGGATCGCCGAGAACGACAGTCGCTTTCCCCTGGCCAAGGCCAAGATCTCGCTGGAGGAGGTCAGGCCTCACTTCGAGTCATGGACGAACAAGGCCCACCAGCGCCTGCTGGTGGTGATGGAGCAGGAGTTGAACTTCGAGATGGTCAAGCTTACACGGAGGGCCGGAAATGGCTGACGATGCAATCCCCCTGGCCAGGGTCTATGCGGCGATGGAGGAAGCCATCACCCAGGCGATACCGGGTCTGTGTTATGTGGGCACGATGCCCGGAATGCTCACCGTCGTTGATGTGCCGGCAGTGGTGATCGAGCTGGCGGGGTTCGACGCTGCAGAGCGTGACCCTGGCACAGGGGAAGTGGCGGTTGAGGCTCGCTTCGAGGCACGGCCCATTGTTGGCGTCGAGGACGAAGATCACCTGCACGTTGTGGCGTTCATTGCTGCGCAGCTGGCCGTGCTTCTGCGGCTGCAGACCTGGGGCATCGAAGTCGAGCCCGCACAGTTCGTTCGGGCGGAGCGAGATTGGAGTCGCCCCGAGCTGGACAGCATGGCGGTCTGGGTCGTCGAGTGGACGCAGATCATCTACCTCGGCGAGGAAGAGTGGCCATGGCCGAATCAGCCGCCCGGCTCACTTGTCTGGGGCTTCGCTCCCAACACCGGGCCAGGCAGTGAAGACAACTACCAATCGCCGGAGGCCATGGAATGAGCTACGCCGCTGCAATGCACGATCGCATGCTGGCCAGCCTGGTGATCCCGTGCCGGGTGGTCGCCGTCGATCTCGCGGCCGCCATGGTCCGGGTGTCGGATGGCAACGGTTGGACCAGCGCCTGGGTGCGCTGGCACAGCCAGGCTGCGGGCAAGGCGCGGCACTGGCGCGCGCCGAGCTTGGACGAACAGGGCGCGCTTATCAGTCCCAGCGGCGAGCCCGCGCAGGGTACGTTCGTGCCTGGCCTCTACGGCAATGCCGGCGCTCAGCCGGACAACCGCGACCACGTCGAGGTCTGGCGTTTCGACGACGGTGGTTCCCTGGTCTACGACTGGCAAGCCAAGAGCTACACCATCCAACTGCCGAGCGGCACGGTGACAGTGCAGGTCGGGGCGACCCAGGCGGTGCTGACAGTTGATGCCATCACGGCCCAGTCCGGCAACATCACCGCCACGGCTGACAGCATTACAGCCGAGGCCAGCACGATCACGCTGACCGGCGTAGTCAAGATCAACGGGACGCTGACGGTCACCGGAGACATCAACGGCGGTGGCCGGATCATCGACACCGCCGGCAACACGGCAAACCACAAACATTGATCAGAGCCCGCCAAGCGCGGGTTTTTTCATGCCTGGAGGAAACCATGGCCAGAACACAGCAAGCGCCTGATGAGGGCAACGAAGCAGCGCCGGTGCCGAGTGGGCCGGTGACCTTCATCGATCAGGAGTACACCCGCCGCAAGTTGATCCTGCCCGACTGGGTGGAGCTTGAGGTGGTGCAGGGCCAGGTCACGATCAGCGGCGATGACGCGGTGGGCCTGGCTTACATGCGCAACCGGCCCGACTTCAAAGAGGCCTGACCATGATCGGCATGGATCGTCGAACGGGCCAGCCGATTGCCGGCGTTGCGCACCTGCGGCAGTCCATCGAAGACATCCTCGGCACCACGGTCGGCAGCCGCCGCATGCGGCCCGAGTATGGCTGCCAGCTGCGGCGCTACGTCGATCTGCCGGTCAACGATGGCTGGAAGAGCGCCGTGCAGGCCGAGGTGGCACGCGCTCTGGGCCGTTGGGAGCCGCGGCTACGGCTTGAGCGTGTGCGGGTGCTGGCAGTGGTTGGCGGCAAGATTGATCTGCAGTTGACCGGTGAGTACCTGGGCGACAGCGCGGTGTTGGAGGTGAGTGTATGAGCGCAGTGGATTTGTCGCAGTTGCCGACGCCCCAGGTGCTGGAAAGCCTGGATTTTGAGGGCGTCTACGACGAGGAGCTACAGCGCTTCCGTGCGTATATGGGCGACAAGTGGGATGCGCTGCTCGAGAGTGACCCGATTACCAAGCTGCTTGAGCTGGGCGCTTACCGGCGTATGCAGAACAGAGCGCGGGTCAATGATGCGGCGAAGGCGTTGCTGCTGGCCTATGCCACTGGTGCCGATCTGGATCAGCTGGCGGCGAACGTGAACTTGAAGCGTCTGGTTGTGCAGCCCCAAGACCTGAATGCGGTCCCGCCGGTGGAACAGGTCATGGAGGCAGACGATGCGTTACGTGAACGGGTGCAGCTGGTCTATGAAGGGCTGACCACGGCAGGGCCGCGAAACAGCTACATCCTGCATGCCCGCAACGCCTCCGGGCGCGTCGCTGACGCCACGGCGGAAAGCCCGGCCCCGGCCGAGGTCGTTGTCACGGTGCTGGACCTGGAAGGGAATGGGCAGCCAACTGCCGAGCTGCTGGAAACGGTGCGGCTACACCTGAACGACGATGATGTGCGGCCGGTCGCGGATCGGCTCACAGTCCAAGGCGCGGAGATCCTCCGGTACCAGGTCACCGCGATCGTCTACATGTCAGGCACAGGGCCTGAGAACGAAGCCGTCTTGGCCGAGTGCAGGGCTCGCTTGGCTGCCTGGGTGAACCCCCGGCGTCGGCTGGGCCTGGAGGTGGCGCGTTCAGGGGTAGACGCCCAGTTGCACATTGCCGGCGTCAGCCGGGTGGAGCTGGTGGGCTGGTCTGATGTTCGGCCCACCAAAGCCCAGGCAGCTTGGTGTGAAGACTTCAGCGTTACCCGTGGAGAGTCGCCATGAAAAGCCTGCTTCCGTTGAACAGCACCCAGCTGGAGCGTGCCGTCGAGATGGCCACGGACGAGGTGATCGAGGTACCACTGCGCACGCTCTACAACCCCGACACTTGTCCGGCCCACTTGCTGTACCAACTGGCCTGGGCCTGGTCTGTGGATCGCTGGGACGACAGCTGGTCCGAGGCGGTCAAGCGCTCGGTTATCCGCTCATCGTTCTTCGTGCATGCCCACAAGGGCACGCTGGGGGCATTGCGGCGGGTAGTTGAGCCGTTTGGCTATCTCATCGAGATCGTAGAGTGGTTTCGCATGGCGCCGCCGGGCGTGCGCGGGACGTTCTCGCTAAAGGTTGGGGTCTCGAACGGAGGCATCAGCGATGAGACGTACCGCGAATTGTCTGCGTTGCTCGATGATGCCAGGCCGGTTAGCCGCCACATGATCGGGCTTGAGATCAGCATGGAGACGCGGGGGGCCATCTACATCGGTTATGGCCTGAACGAAGGGGACCAGCTCGACGTGTACCCGCCAGCGCTACTGGATATCGATGTTACCGGCGCGGTCGGGCGCGGAGGCCGCGACCACACTATTGACTCCCTGGACATTTCTTATGGTTGATCAGAACTCACAGTTTTACGCCATCCTCACTAACGTGGGGGCGGCCAAGCAGGCCAACGCGGATGCCCTCGGGATCCCGTGGAAGATCACGCAGATGGGCGTGGGGGATGCGAACAACACCGACCCTACGCCCAATGCCTCCCAGACTCGCCTGATCAATGAGTGGCGTCGCGCGCCGCTGAACCAGTTGAAGGTGGACGACAACAACGCGGCAATCATCGTGGCCGAGCAGATCATCCCGGCCGATGTCGGTGGTCGCTGGATTCGGGAAATCGCGCTGTATGACGCTGACGGCGACATGATCGCGGTGGCCAACTGCCCACCAACCTACAAACCACTGTTGAATCAGGGCTCCGGGCGCACGCAGGTGGTGCGTATGAACCTGATCGTGAGCAGTGCCAGCAACGTGCAACTGAAGATCGATCCGGCGGTGGTTCTGGCCACGCGTGAGTACGTCGACAGCCGGATTAGTGAGGAGATCAGCAAGCTGGACAACAAGCAGTCAGTGCGCGTCGCAGCTACAGGCAACGTCGCTTTGGCTGGACTTCAAGTAGTTGACGGCGTGCAGCTGGTTGCGGGTGATCGGTTGCTTCTGCCAAAGCAGGCGGCGGCAAAAGACAACGGGCTGTGGGTTGCGGCGGCGGGGGCATGGTCCCGCGCAACTGATGCCGATGCCAGTTCTGAGGTCACCCCCGGCCTGGTAGTCGCGGTCGAACAGGGAGCGACTTTTGCCGACACGATCTGGCAGTTGATCACCGACGCCCCAATCATTCTGGGCTCAACCGCGCTGACGTTCCGCGATATTACCGATGGCTTTGCCCGTCTGCTGTCGCCAGCCTTCGCGGGCACGCCTTCCACGACAAACCCAGCTCAGTTCGATAACAGCGGTCGAATTCAAACGACTGCTTTTGCAAAGCGTATGGGCGTGGAGTATTCGGGCTTTTCCCCGCTCACTGCCAGCACCGCGCTTGGGGTTTCAAGCGTGGGCGGGATTGTGGCCGCAGCGTCCGCTGCACCGATCAACATTACGTTGCCACCCACCTCTGCAGTGCCTGAAGGCGCCGTGGTGGAACTGGTGAACTCCGGGAGTGGTGCATTAACGGTCCTGGCTGCCGGGACGGATGTGTTGGCATCTCAAGTCGCAGCTGTAATACCGGTCGTCCTGGGGATGGGGGATAGTGCTGAGTTCGTGAAAGTATCGACTACTTGGCGCTTGCGTGGCGGGTCCGCGTTTCTCAAGTATGCAGCTGTCATGTCCAGTCCAAGCTGGTCAACGCGGCCGCAGTTCGACAATGCCCAGTACCTTGCGACGACGGAGTTTGTGCAGCGCTCGCTCGGGAATCAAGCTGGGGTAGTGAGTTTCACAGCCTCGGCAAACTTGATCTTGGCCAATGCTGGAGCGCTGGTCATGGCAAACATGGCGGCGAATGGTTTTATCACGCTGCCAGCGGGAGCCGTACCGGGGGTTGCATTCCATATCGTGAATTGGGGAATTTATGACGTCACGTTGGTTGCAAACTCAGGGTCGTCCATCAATGCAGGTGGTGGCATAAGAGCAAACATCACCATTAAGCCTGGCTGCAGTGCACGAGTGATTTCCGAAAACATCAACTCATGGGTGCTGGCTGGAGGCTCTGCCGAGGATATGTATTCTCCGTTGTTCCACTCGAGCCTGGGTCAATCCGGCTGGGCGAAGCGCCCGGATGGGCTCATTGAACAGTGGGGGCAGGGTCAGACGGATGCAAACGGTCTGATTTACATCACGTTCCCAATAGCGTTCCCGAACGCGGTGTTCAACATCACACCGATGCACTTGGGTTCACTGTCGCTTATGCACAACGTCATGGGGGCCTCGCTCACCAAGACAAGTTGTCAGGTTCGAATTCAGAACTCGGCAAACGCCGCACAGGCGGGCTGGACCGCTATGTGGCGAGCCATTGGCAATTGAGGTCGGAACTATGAACGAAGCAGTGTATTTCAGCCCGTCCACATGCGGTGCTTATTACCTCAGCGTGCACGGTGTAGATATGCCGTCGGATGTGGTGAAGATCAGTGAGACTGAATGGCAGGCTGTGCTGTCGGGCCTTTCCTCCGGTGCCAAGGTCGTTAGTTCGGATGAGGCTGGGTATCCGGTGCTGATCGATCCGCCGCCGCTAGCCATGGAACAACTGAAGGCCTTCGAGCGATCCTGGCGTGATGCTCAGCTTGCGGCAACTGATTCCCTGGTCTCGAGGCACCGCGATGAGCTGGAGGATGGCGGGACCACCACGTTGGCCGAAGAGCAGTATGCCGAGCTGCAAGCGTACCGCCGTGCGCTC
This sequence comes from Pseudomonas sp. microsymbiont 2, assembly GCF_054788395.1. Taxonomy (NCBI): domain Bacteria; kingdom Pseudomonadati; phylum Pseudomonadota; class Gammaproteobacteria; order Pseudomonadales; family Pseudomonadaceae; genus Pseudomonas; species Pseudomonas sp. microsymbiont 2. The sequence goes on along the minus strand of NZ_CM139112.1, from coordinate 3,385,086 downwards.
CGCACATGGCCCGAGGGCGGAGATTTCCCACTGATCGAGCATCGGCCGCCGGTTCCGACCTGGTTGCCTGACCTCAACCCCTGACGCCCCGCACTGACGGGGCGTTTTCTTTCCTGCTGAACCAACGGCCTCGCTCTGCGGGGCCTTTTCGCATCTGGAGACTTGCATGAGTGGATTCTTTCACGGCGTCACCGTGACCAACGTCGACACCGGCGCCCGCAGCATCGCGCTGCCGTCGTCCTCGATCATCGGCTTGGTCGACACCTTCACCGAAGGCCCTGGCGCCACGGCCAAGGCGAATGACCTGGTGCTGATCACCAGCGAGCGCGAGGCGGTCGCCGCGTTCGGCGAAGGTGCGGCAATCACCAAGGCCTGCCGCGCCATCTATACCCGCGCCAAGGCCGTCATCGTCGCATGCGGCGTGGCTAAACTCGAGGACGCTGCTGAACAGACCTCGGCGATCATCGGGGGGACCAAGGCAGGCGGCCAGCGCACCGGCCTGCAGGCGCTGCTCGACGGCAAGAGCCGGTTCAACGCGCAACCGCGGTTGCTGGTCACCCCCAAGCACAGCGCTACCCAGGCCGTCGGCACGGCGCTGGTGGCCCTGGCCGACAAGCTGCGTGGGATCGCCATCATCGACGGGCCGAACACCACCGACGAAGCGGCCACTGCTTATGCCGGTGAGTTCGGTGCCAAGCGCGCGTTCCTGGTCGACCCCGGTGTGCGGTTCTGGGATACCGATGCGAGCACAACGGTGGATGCCCCCGGCTCGGCCTGGGTCGCCGGTCTGTTCGCGTGGACGGACAGCGAGTACGGCTTCTGGGCCTCGCCGTCGAACAAGGAGTTCGTCGGCATCACCGGCACCTCACGGCCGATCGAGTTCCTCGACGGCGACGAGACCTGCCGGGCCAACCTGCTGAACAACGCCAACATCGCCACCATCATCCGCGACGACGGTTACCGCCTGTGGGGTAACCGCACCCTGTCGAGCGATCCGAAGTGGGCCTTCGTTACCCGCGTGCGGACCATGGACATCGTCATGGACGCGATCCTCTACGGCCACAAGTGGGCCGTTGACCGTTCGATCACCGCGACCTACGTCAAGGACGTCACCGAAGGCCTGCAGGCCTTCATGCGCGACCTGAAGAACCAGGGCGCGATCATCAACTTCGAGGTGTTCGCCGACCCTGAGCTGAACACTGCCAGCCAGCTGGAACAGGGCAAGGTGTACTGGAACATCCGCTTCACCGATGTCCCGCCGGCTGAAAACCCCAACTTCCGCGTCGAGGTCACGAACCAGTGGCTGACCGAAGTCCTCGACGGCAACGCATAAGGAGCAACCTGCATGGCGATGATCCCCGAAACACTGGCCAACCTGAACCTGTTCGTCGACGGCGTCAGCTTCCAGGGCGACGTGCCCAGCCTGACCCTGCCGAAGCTCACCCTGAAGATGGAAGAACACCGTGCCGGTGGCATGGACTTGCCGGTCGAGATGGACCAGGGCATGGAAAAGCAGGAGGCCGGCTTCACCACCACCGGCATTCGCCGCGAATCGCTGAAGTTCTTCGGCCTGGCCGACGGCACCGCCTTCAACGGCACCTTCCGCGGTGCCTTCAAAGGGCTCAAGGGCCGTATCACTCCGGTGGTTGTGACCCTCCGTGGTGCGCTGAAAGAGGTAGACATGGGCGACTGGAAGTCCGGCGACAAGGCCGAGATCAAGCACAACGTCGCGGTGACCTACTACAAGCTCGAGGTCGACGGTCGCCTGGTCTACGAGATCGATGCCCTGGGCATGAAGCGCGTGATCAACGGCGTCGACCAGCTCGCCGCCCAACGCCAGGCCCTGGGCCTGTAACCCCTCACTGACAAGGACAACACCCCATGAGCAAGAAGATCCCCGCTTATCTGCAGGTTGAAGTCGACCGCGTCACCGTCACATTGAGCAAGCCAGCCGAGTGCAATGGCGTGCAGGTGGACAAGCTGAGCCTGCGGGCGCCGACGGTGCGCGACATCCGCGCTGCACAGCAGCTCACGAACGGTGATGACGAGCAACGCGAACTGAACCTGTTCGCCTCCCTGGCCGAGGTCGGTTTGAAGGACCTGGAAGGCCTGACCCTGAAGGACTACACCCGCCTGCAGGCCGGCTATTTTCGCTTGGTGCAAGACGACGAACTTTGACCCGCGATCCCAGAAGCGGCTGGCCAAGCGGCTGGCGAAGGAACTGGGCTTTTCGGCGGTCGAGATCTCGGCGATGTCGTGGATGGACATCGTCTGGTGGCTCACGGATTGAGCCTGCAGGAGGGTAGCGCATGGCAAAGCTGGCGATCGCGCTGGAAATTGGCGGGGCCGTTGCCGCATCGCTTGGTTCGGCATTCGGTACCGCCAAGGGGCATATCAAGAAGCTCGAGGAGAGCGGCAGCCGCGCGAAGGTGTTGAAGAACACCATCGGCGAAACGATCAAGCTCCGGGAGGAATGGAAGAAGGCGCACGACAGCGGCGCGGCGGCGGCCTCCGGGTTGCTGCGGCGCCTGGAGGGCAATCTCGATGCGCTGAAGAAACAGGGCGTCGAGGTCGGCCGGCTGTCCAAGGAGTACCAGCGACTCGGGCGTGAAGCGAAAGCTGCAGATCTGCAGCATAAAGGCCGGCAACAGATCGATGCGGGCAAGTCGTCGCTCAAGTCCAACATCGGTGCCACTGTAGTTGGCGCCGGTCTGGCGGCGATCCCGACGAAGATCAGTGCGGACTATCAAGCGATCATCCGTGACATCGCGATCAAGTCGGACATCGTCAACAAGCCGCAAGAGGCCCAGCTCAGCAGGGCGGTAATCGATACCGCGCGTGATACCGGAATGTCGCGCAACGACGTGGCGGACCTGATCAATCAGCTGGTCGGTGCCGGTATGGAGGTGGACAAGGCCATGGCCTATGCGCCGACGGCGGCGAAGTTCGCCATCGGCCAGGGGGCGTCGGGCGTCGACACGGCGGCGATGATCCAGGCGCTGCAGCAGAACGCCAAGATCACCGATCCGAAGGTCATGCAGCAGGCCCTGGAGGCCATTGCTTACCAGGGCCAGGCCGGTAGCTTTGAAGCCAGCGACATGGCGCGCTGGTTTCCGCAGCTGTTGGCGGGCATGGAGAAGGGCGGTGTCACGGGGCTGGATGCGGTCACCTCGCTGGGTGCAATGCTGCAGGTGCAGATGAAGACTGCCGGCAGTTCCGACGAGGCGGCGAACAACTTCAAGAACTGGATGGAGAAGATCGGCGCCGGTGACATCCAGAAGAACTATGAGAAGGTCGGGATCGACTACCAGAAGTCGCTGAACACCGGCTTGCAAAAGGGCATGAACGTCTTCGAGGCGTCCATGGGCCTGGCCCTGCAGTACGTTGAGAAGACCGACCCAAAGAAAGCGCTGGCGATGAAGGAAGCCCAGGCCAAGATCGACAAGGAAGTCGATCCGGAAAAGGCCACGGCGGCGCTGGCGGCGTTGGAAAAAAGCCTGCGCACCGGCGATGTGTTCGCTGATCAGCAGGTCAAGGCGGCGCTCACGGCCTACGCGCAGAACCGTGGCCTTTACAGCACGTTGAAAGCCGACTCAGCAGACGCCAAGAAGGTCGCGGGCATCCTCGACAAGAACCTGGCCGAGCGTCGCGAGACGTCCAAGCAGCGGTGGGGCGAGCTGGGCCAGGCCGTGGACGACTCAATGCGGAGCATCGGCGATGCGATCCGCCCGGCCACTGACCTGCTGGCGACGGGGTTGACCAAGATCGTCCACGGCATCACTGACCTGTCGGACAAGTTGCCTGGACTGGTCATGGGCATCGCGGGTGTTGCTGCGGCGGTCATGGCGTTCCTCACTGCTCGCAGCGCGGCCAGGGTTGGGCGTGGGGTGTTCAACCTCGCACGTGGCCGTAGGATGGGGCGCGGCGCCGGTGGCGAGGGAGAGCTGCCGGAGACGGGCAATCCTGTAGTCGATGCAGGCCTCGGTGCGTTAGGCAAGGTGTTTGGTGCGGGTGCTGCGAACGATGACCGTGGTGGCCTCGGGAGCGAGCCACAGCGAGTATTTGTCGTCAACGCCAAGGACCTGGGTGGGTTTGGCTCATCGGCCGACGTGGGTGAGCCGGCTGGTCGACGGCGCCGCCGGCAGCGCAGGGGCCGGGGTGGACCTGCGCCGCGTCGATCCGCTCCTACGGGGGCTGTCGGCCGAGTCGCTCGAGCCGGGGCAGCGACAGGTGTGGCGGCTGCAGGTGCTGCGACGGCTGCAGCGGAGGTCGGGCGGATAGGCCGAATGATGGGCGCAGTCGGCAAGGTGTCGAAGGTGGTCGGCAGGCTCCCAGGCGGGAAGGTCCTCGATGCGGGCATGACCGTGGTCGAGACTGCCATGAACGCGAAAACCCAGGACGAGAAAGCCGAGGGCTACGGCAGCGCGGCGGGCGGGTTGGCCGGTGCGCTGGCGGGCGGTGCCGCAGGTGCGGCGCTCGGCTCGGTTGTACCGGTCTTGGGTACGGCGATTGGCGGTGCCATCGGGGCGGCGATCGGCGGCCTCGGTGGTGAGGGCCTGGGTGGTTGGCTGGGCAAGAAACTGTTCGGTGAGGACGAGCAGGTGGCAAAGGTCGACAAGGACAAAGCCGCACCTGGGGATGTCGCGCGATCGATCGCCGCTGCGTCGCCCGCTCCCACGGCGCCCGTCGTGGCCCAGGCGCTCGAGCAGGCCAAGCCCAAGGCGGACCCGCCCAAGGTCGACCAGCAGTTCTCCTACATGCCCAACATGCCGATCACGGTTCAGGGTGACGTCAAGGATCCGCAGCAGGTGTTCCGCTCGCTTGAGGGGATGATCCGCAACAGCTGGGAAACCTGGTCACGGGAAAGCCTCGCGCGACAGGCTGCTGGTCAGCTCTTTGATCAACCTCATGTGTAAGGAGGTGCCATGGATTATATGGAGTCCATGCAGTCAACGCTGTCGTCGTTGATCGCGGCGGGGGAGGCTGGCCGTACCAGTCTGGATGGAATGCTGGGGCCGCTGACCGGCGCCGTCAGCGACATGACCGGCGCCGCGAGCGAGCTCGAGGATCTGCCAGTCCTCGGCCCGGCCCTCGGCCAGCGGCTGCAGCGCATGATGCGAGGCATCAACGCCGCGCAGTCGGCGGTGGGTCAGGTCGCGTCCACTTACAGCCGCGTAGTCAGCGGCGCAGCGGCGGTGCAAGACCGCATCGGTTCGCTGAAGGAGCAAGCCAGCAAGGCCTCGGCGGCGATCAACCGCATCGCCGGACAGGCCAGCCCAGCACTGGCGAACATCTTGCCGACAGGCGCACTGGGGCCGTTGGCAACGCCTGCTGCCTCGGCAGTCAAGCCGTTTCCGCACTTGCTGATCCTGCAGCCGCTCGATGCGAAGTTGCAGCCGTACTACTTCAACCTCGATACGGCAGCGTTCGATGAGTTGCGGCGGCAGACGTCCGCGCGCTGGGCTGGCCAGGAGCGCCTGACGCGTGACATCGCGCAACAGGCGGTAGGGCAGGGCGAGGACAAGTTGACTCTCAAGGGGGTGATCTTCACCAGTCGAAGCGGCATCAAGCAACTGGATGCCTTGCGCACCATCATTCGCCGTTTGCAGCCGGTCAGCTTGGTGACCGGTTACGGCGACGTGTTGGGCACCTGGTGCTTGACCAACTTGGACGAGGAGCAGGGCGCGCTGCTGGCCGGCGGCATCCCTCGCAAGCAGGGTTTCTCACTGGAGTTTGTGAAGTATGGCAACGACATGCAGAACGTCTGACGGGGATCTGCTGGACACGCTGTGCTACCAGCATTACGGGCACCTCAACGGCACCGTCGAACTGGTGCTGCAGGAGAACCCTGGGTTGGCGGATGAGCCGCAGCCCTACCGCGCCGGGGTGATCATCGTGCTGCCCGAGCTGGCAGCGCCGTCGATCGAGACAATCGAGCTGTGGGGGTGACCCACCGCCACACACCGAGCCCCGCCCAGTGCGGGGCTCTTTCATTCTGGAGGGCCTATGCAACCCACTTTCCGCATCGTCGCTGATGGCAGGGACATCACGATGCTGATCAACGACCGGCTGATCCTGCTGAGAACCACCGACAAGCCCGGCATGGACTCCGACGAGTTCGAGCTGCGGATCGATGACCGCGATGCCGCAGTGGCATTGCCTGCCCGGGGAGCCCGGATCGAAGTCCACCTGGGCTACGTTGGCCAGCCCCTGGCTCGTCTGGGGCGGTACACCGTCGACGAGATCGAGGTCTCGGCGCCGCCCCGCACCATGGTGATCCGTGGCAAGGCCAGCGATATGCGCGGCACCGGCAAGACCACGCGCAGTGGCAGCTGGGAAGGCGTGCCCCTGTCGCAGATCGTCCGCGACATCGCCGCCCGGAACGGCTGGACGCCGGTTTGTCCGGTGCAGACGAAGGTTGATCGCGTCGACCAGCGCAACGAATCCGACTTCAACTTCATCACCCGCCTGGCCAAACAGTACGACTGCACGGCGAAGGTGGCCGACGGCAAGCTGCTGGTCATGCCTCGCGAAGCCAGTCTGAGTGCCAGCGGCAAGTCCTTTGGTGCGATCACGGTCACCCCGGCGGATGTGAGCCGGTGGCAGTTCCGACTCGGCGATCGCAGCGCGCAGGCGGCCGTGAAGACCACACACCAGGACAAGAAGACTGGAGAACTGGCCGTCATCGAGCTGAGCAACGACGACGCCCCCTCCGGCCTGCCGGGCGTGCACACCGATCGCCACATCTACCCGAACAAGTCGGCAGCCCAGCAGGCGGCCAAAGCCAAGCTTGCGGCATTCAACCGCAGCACGGCGAGCGTGCGCCTGCAGATGCCCGGGCGAACTGATCTCTTCGCTGAGCGGGTGATCACCGCCAAGGGCTTCAAGGATGGGCTGGACGGGCAGTACCTGGTCGACAGTGTCGAGCAGACGTTCGATGCCTCTGGCTGGTCGACTGCGGTGGAGTGCAACGGCGGGAAGAAGGGTAAGGCCAAGGCCAAAGGCAAGGGCAAGAAATCGAAATCCGGCAAGCCACTGAAGGTGGTCGCGGTGAACCCGGCCTGAGCGGCCACAACAGGAGATTCAAGATGACCGTCACACTCAAGCAGCTGCAGCAGATCCTCCCCAACGCCGGCACCCAAGCCGGCGTTTTTCTTCCTGTCTTGAACGCGTCGATGGTGAAGTGGGGGATCGTCACTCCCTTCCGCAAGCGTGCGTGGCTTGCCCAGGTTGGCCACGAATCTGGCCAGCTGCGCTACGTCCGCGAGCTGGGCGGCTATCAGTACCTGAGCAAGTACGATACCGGCAAGCTCGCCGCGCGCCTGGGCAACACCCCTGAGGCAGATGGCGACGGCCAGAAATACTGTGGCCGTGGCCTGATTCAGGTCACCGGGCACGACAACTACAAACGCTGTGGCGAGGCGCTGGGCCTGGACCTGCTGGCCCACCCCGAACTCCTCGAGCGCCCTGAGCATGCCGCAGACTCGGCCGGGTGGTTCTGGCATCAGGCGGGGCTTAACTCGCTGGCCGACAAGGGGCCGTCGGCGTTCGAAGCCATCACGCGGCGCATCAACGGCGGCCTGAATGGTTTGGAGGATCGCTTGGCGATCTACAGGCGTGCCGAGCAGGTGCTGATCTGATGGGCCTGGAATCGCGGCTTGCGCTGCTGGCCCTGGTGTTCGGGGCCGTGGTCGGCGCACGGCTTGCCTGGTGGTGGCAGGCCAACGAGCTGGCCACGCAGGCGGCGGGCTACGAGCAGCAGCTTGCTGCAAAGGACCTGGAGCATAGCCGAGAGCGGGAGGGGGCTGCGGTGGCGGCGCTTGACCAGCTCGAGCAGCTACAGGAAGCAAGGCGTGCCCTGGAGGATCGCCTGCAGGCCCAAGATAAAACCCACTGGAAGGAGATGAACGATGCTCAACAAGCTCAGGCTCGCCTGCGCGACCGGCTTGCTACTGCTGATCTACGGTTGTCAGTCCTGGTCGACGCCGGGTCCATTGCCGCCCAGGGTTGTGACGGTAGGGGGCGAGCGCCCGCCGGCACCGGAAGCGTGGTGGATGGAGCCCTACGCGCCCAACTTGACCCAGCGCATGCTCGACGAATTATCGCCATCACCGACGAAGGCGATCGAGGATTGATCGCGCTCAAGGCCTGTCAGGCCTACGTGCGCGAAGTCACGAAGTAGTAAAGAGGCGAGCCGGGTGGATGCGTCAACATCCAGCCCGGCCCGCCGAACCCGCAGACCCTTCCTGCAAGTCCAGCCGTGGCCCCTGCCTTGTGCACAAAGCGCGGCGAGCCTAACACCTGTTTATTCATACAGTAAAGACTTGCAATCAATGACCTCTCCAATCATTCCCTGGATGGGCGGCAAGCGCCGCCTGGCCGACCGCTTGATCCCTCTATTTCCCCCTCATGAATGCTATGTCGAAGTCTTCGCCGGCGGTGCCGCGTTATACTTCATGCGTCCCCAGGCCGCTCCGGTCGAGGTGCTAAACGACCTCAACGGCGACCTGGTGACGCTTTACCGGGTGGTGCAGAACCACCTCGAGGAGTTCGTCCGTCAGTTCAAGTGGGCGCTCAGTTCTCGCCAGATCTTCGAGTGGCAGAAGATGACCCGCCCCGAGACGTTGACCGATATCCAGCGCGCCGCCCGGTTCTTCTACCTGCAGCAGCATGCCTTCGGCGGCAAGGTCACCGGGCAGACGTTCGGTACCGCTACCACGGGGCCGGCCATCAACCTGCTGCGCATCGAGGAGAATCTCTCGGCCGCATGGCAGCGCCTGGCCGGCACCTACGTCGAGAACCTCTCCTGGCTCGACTGCGCCGAGCGCTACGATCGAGCGCACACGTTCTTTTACATGGACCCGCCTTACTGGCAGACCGCGGGCTACGGCGTCGACTTCCCGTTCGAGGAGTACGAGCGCATGGCCGGCTTCATGCGGCGTTGCAAGGGCAGGGTGATGGTCAGCATCAACGATCACCCGGACATCCGGCGAGCCTTCGACGGTTTCCACTTCGAGTACCTGGACATCCGCTACAGCAACGCCAACCAGAGGCAGGGCAAGGCCGAGGTGACCGGCGAGCTGGTGATCATGAACTGGCAGCCAGCGGGGCTTGGCCAGCTGTTCTGACCCAGGCGGCATGGGGCAAAAATGGGGCAACCCGAGGGCCATTCTATGCCCCTCTATGCCCTTTCGACTTCTAGGCGGTCGACGCAAAAAAAGCGCCCAAGCCTTTTGTATATGGGGCTTGGGCGCATTTTTTCGTCAATACTCCAGCACAATCGGGGTGTGATGCCCTAGGGCTTGGAGGGGCTAGGAAGCTTATTTGGCGAAGTGATGTTCCATGTGCTTCAGAAGGGTCGACATGTTCAGTTCGGCGAGCGGCAGGTACACCTCCTGAGTGTTGTCGATATCCTCTTTGCTGGCGACGACGATTGCAAACTGGGTCGCGCCATCTAGCACCATCACACCGATACGCTTGTTAGTGATTTGACAGTCAAAGACGAACGATTCAGCGGCGTGGCCTTCCGCTCGGACCTTCCGGCTGTTGCTGCCGGCGCTGACACACGAAGCGGGGTAGAGCTTGGAAAACGTACTAGCTACGTTAGCACCAAGCTGGTGCAGTGGTATTGCGTCAGTCATGCTTGCTCCTCGGTGGTCTTGAGTGGTCATCATATTGTTGACGCCAGAATAATGGTAGTGGCGTTCCAGTGGCACGCCTTTTTGGCCTGATGAAGCCGAACGAATAATCTATATTGCCAATCAATAGGCAATCCGAAGGCGATTCTCATATTCACCGCCTTCCTGCCGCAGTTCGTGTCTGTCGGCAGCGCCACGCCGGTCGGTGAGCAGTTCCTGCAACTGGGCGTGCTGTTCCTGCTGCTGGAGTGGGCGGCCATCGCCATCTATGCAGGGCTCGGCGCGTACCTGCAGCGTTGGTTCGAGCGCCCCGGGCCACGCCGGCTGTTCAACCGGGTCAGTGCCGCGCTGCTGGGCTGTGCGGGCCTTGGGCTGCTGGTGGCGCGCCGCTAGAACTGCCAGCGCACTCCCAGGTTCACACCGCTGGCCTCCTGCTGGCGGCTATCGAGGTTGCTGGTGTACTGCACGCCACCGTGCAGGCTCAGCGCTTGGGTCACCTGGGCGACCATGCCGCCTTCCACTTGCATCGAGGTATAGCGGTAGTCGGTCTTGATCCTGTCCACCCCATCGAAGGTCAGGGTGTCGCGGCCACCGTCAGCGTGCCACAGGTCGAGCTGAACGTAAGGTTGCAGCAGGCGCACGCGGCTCTGGTTGAATGTCCCTTCCAGGCGCAGGCCCAGGCGCCCGGTCAGCTCCACCTGGGCGTCATGGCTGATGCGCGAGACGCTGTCGTTGGCGCTGTCGAGTGAGACCTTCTGGGCGATGAGCTGCGCCTGGGGCTCCAGGGTCCAATGCTCGGACAGGGCGATCGGGTAGCCAGATTCCGCCGATGCGGTCCAGGCGTGGCCGTCGATGTTTATCCTGTCGCCGCGTTGCGAGCGCGCGCGACCATCGAACTTGGTGTACTGCAGGACGATATCGAGGTAGGCGCGCTGCGCGCCCACCAGGGTCCAATAGGCACCGACGCTGTCGCCGTCGAGCTTCAAGTCGCCGACACTGCGGTCCTTCATGGCCAGGGCGAAGCCCTTGACGTCGGCATCCAGACGGGCGTGACTCAAATACACTCCGATCTGCTGGCGGTAGCCGTCGTCGCCGACCTTGGCGAACACATCCTGGCCTACCTTGAACCCGTAGAGGTTGCCATCCAGGCTCGGGCTGACAGTGCCGCTCCACTGTTGGCGCAACGCGCCGCCATAGGCCTGGCCCCAGCTGGCCGGCAGCGCGCCTTGACCAGCCAGCAAGTGCTGGTCGCCCTGGCGCTGGTGGAATGTGCCCAACGCCTGTCGGGCGATGAGCGCCGCCGCCCTTGGCGCGGCGGCATAGACAGGTACCTCGGGCCGGTACAGCGGCAGGGACTGGCCGGGCACCGGGTCGGGCAGATCGGGCTGGCCTGGCGCGAGGGCTGCCACGGGAGAGGGAAGCTCGGGCGTGGACGGCGCCACCAGGGTCGAACGCAGGTACCAGCTGTTCTCGCTGCCTGCTGCCACGCCGCCTTTGAATAGGCGGTAGTCGTAAGCGCCGACCGAGAGAGTCTGGGTCTGCACGAAGGCGGTGGAGGTGCTGCTGGCGCCGTCGCGGGCCTCGACTACCTGGATGCCGTTCTGGCTTGTGGCGGCACCCGTGCCGCCAAGGTTGTTGACCTGCAGCAGCGTGGTGCCGGTGATGCTGCCTTGGCTGACCACCAGGCGATCGGAGGGCGCTCCGTCAGCGCCGAGTTCGCTGTTGAGCCTGAGCGTGCCACCATCACCGGCATAGTCACCCACGATCGTCAGGCGTCCCTGTCCATCGTCGCCAGTGCCCAGGTCGATTGTCCCTGCGTTGCGCAGGCCTGCTCTCTGACCGCTGGCAAATGCCGATACCGTGCCCTGGCTCGAGCGCAGCGTGCTGCCGGCACCTATGCTCAGCACGCCGTTGAGGCTGCCAGCGTCACCCAGGACCAGGGTGTCGTCCAGGGTCAGCTGGCTGTTCCCGCTCAGGGTGATGGCCTCCCAGTTGACATATTGCGCCGCACCGACCAGCCGGCTGCTCTCGAACAGCAGGCTGTCGTTGCCCTGGCCGCCGTCGAGCGTGATGGACAGGGTCTGGGCACTCAGGTTGCGCACGCTGGCACGGTCGTTTCCCTCGCCCATGTCGACCCTTGCGCCGATGCTGCCGCCGGACCAGTCGAAGACATCGTTTCCTGCGCTGGCCAGGACACTGCCGGCCACTCGGCCACCGCTGATGCTGATGCTATCCACGCCGCCGCTGGTGCTGATGTTGCCGCCAATGGTGCCGCCACGCAGGATGATGGTGTCGTTGCCGAAGCCGCTCACCAGGTTGCCGTCGATGCGCGTCTGCACCGCGCTGTCCTGGGACATCTCGAAATAGTTGTCGGCGAGTTTCAGATCGACCCGGCCGATCCGACCACCGCTGAAGATCGCGCCGTCACCGTCCTCGAAGGCACCGATGATATGGCCGTCGGACATGGTGAAAGAATCGTACCCTTGGCCTTGGTTCAGTGACTGAATGGTGCCACCGGTCATGGTGAATGTGTCGATGTCCTGGGACTGTACGACAGCGCCGAGCGTGTCACCGGCGGACACCGTCAACGATTCGGCGAAACTTGGCGCAGGCAGGGCGAATACTACCAGTGAGGCGGGGAAGAGCAGGCGGGCACGGCGCATCGGCAGGTCTCCATTCCATTGGATAGGGACCAGCGCGTGATTGCGTGCAGCTCTGTTGTGCGTCGGCCTTGGCCGAGGTTGTAGGTGAACACCACACCAGGGGCAACTGGCAAAAATGCCAGGTGCCGTGGCGTCAGTCGCGATAGAACGTCTGCACCAGGTGATAGCCGAACTTGCTCTTGATCGGTCCATGCACCACGCGCAGAGGTTTCTTGAAAATCACCTGGTCGATCGCGCCCACCAATTGGCCCGGGCGCACCTCGCCCAGATCACCACCGCGCTTGCCCGACGGGCAGGTGGAGAACTTCTTCGCCAGGACGTCGAAGGCCTCGCCGTTGGCGATACGCTGCTTGAGCTTTTCGGCTTCGTCAGCGGTCTTGACCAGGATGTGGCGGGCTTGGGCTTTCATGGGGAGATACCTGTGTTTCGCGGCAAAAAGGACGCCATTATGCCTGATCGCGCAACTCCGCGCGGTCGCGGAACTGCTCCAGCGCCTCGGGGTTGGCCAGGGCGTCGGTATTCTTTACCGGCAGGCCATGCACCACATTGCGAATCGCCAGCTCCACCAGCTTGCCGCTGAGGGTGCGCGGGATATCACCGACCTGGGCGATCACCGCCGGCACATGGCGCGGCGTGGCGTACTGGCGGATCACCTGGCGGATGCGCAGGCGCAGGGCGTCGTCCAGTAGCAGGCCATCGCGCAGACGCACGAACAGCACCACGCGCACATCGCCGTGCCAGTCCTGGCCGATGGCCACGCTTTCCAGCACCTCTTCGACCTTTTCCACCTGGCGGTAGATTTCCGCGGTGCCGATGCGCACGCCGCCAGGATTGAGCACAGCGTCGGAGCGGCCATGGATGATCAGGCCTCCCCCTGGGATCTGCTCGGCGTAATCGCCCTGGCACCAGACCCCCTCGAACTGGCTGAAGTAGGCGTCATGGTAGCGGCTGCCGTCGCTGTCGCCCCAGAACCCAAGGGGCATCGATGGAAACGGTTGAACGCAGACCAGTTCGCCTTTCTCGCCGCTGACCGCCTCGCCCTGGTCGTTCCATACCTCCACAGCCATGCCCAGGCCCTTGCCAGCGATTTCGCCACGGCGCACCGGCAACAGCGGATTGCCGAGCACGAAGCAGGCGACGATATCGGTGCCACCGGACATGGAAGCCAGGCAGACATCGGCTTTTACCTTGGCGTAGACATAGTCGTAACTGTGCGGTGACAGCGGCGAACCGGTGGAAAGGATTAGGCGCAGATTGTCGAGACGATGGGACTTCGCCGGTTCGACACCGGCCTGCTCCAGGGCGGCGAGGTACTTGGCGCTGGTGCCGAAGGCGTGGATACCCTCGGCGTCGATCAGGTCCAGCAGGCGCTCGGGGCCTGGGTGGAACGGCGAGCCGTCGTACAGCACCAGGGTGGCGCCGACCGCCAGGCCGCTGACCAGCCAGTTCCACATCATCCAGCCACAGGTGGTGTAGTAGAACAGCACGTCGTCGGCCTTGAGGTCGTTGTGCAGGCCGTGTTCCTTCAGGTGTTGCAGCAGCACGCCGCCGGCACGATGGACGATGCACTTGGGCACGCCGGTCGTGCCGCTGGAGTAGAGAATGTAGAGCGGATGATCGAAGGGCAGGGCAGCGAACTCCGGAGCGCCGCCTGGCGTGAAGTAGTCAGCCCACAGGGCGGTCTGCTTGGCGCTGAACTCATCGGCGCGGGTCTGCGACCGGGTATGTGGCACCACCAGCAACAGCTCGACACTGGGGAGCTGAGCGGCGACCTGGTTGATCTTCTCCACCTGGTCGATGGTCTTGCCGGCGTACTGGTAACCGGCGCAGGCCACCAGCAGCCTGGGCGCGATCTGGCCGAAACGGTCGATGATGCCCTGGGTGCCGAACTCCGGCGAGCAGCTGGACCAGACCGCGCCAAGGCTGGTGGCGGCAAGCATCGCCACCAGGGTTTGCCAGGTGTTGGGCATCACCGCGGCGATACGGTCGCCGGGCTGGATACCGGCCTGCCTGAATGCTTGTTGCAGCCCCGCGACCTGAGCGGCCAGCTGGTTGTGGGTGAGGCTGTGGCGAGTGCCATCCTCGCGCACGGCGACCACGGCCGGGCGGTCGTCGCGGCGTTGCAGCAGGTGCTCGGCGACATTCAAGGTGGCGCCTTTGAACCAGCGGGCGTCGGTCATGTGCTCGCCTTGCTCGAGCACGCTCGCAGGGGGCGTGTGCCAGCGCACATGGAAGTACTCGGCCAGCGCCTGCCAGAACTGCGAGCGCTGCTCGATGCTCCAGCGGTGCAGGGCGGCGTAGCCATCGAGCTGGAGGTTGAAACGCCGGTTGACCCGGCGGCGGAAGGCGTCCATCCGGCTGGCTTCGATGCGGGTGGTGGAGGGGCGCCAGAGTACGTCGTTCATGCCGGGACCCTCGGTGATAGTCGATGGTGGGTACTATGCGTTTCTTCAGTCCAGCGCAATTCCTGTAGGAGCGCGTAACCCTGATCATCCGGCGTCAGGGTGTCCTTACACCACTTTAGTCGCTTACTGGGCGAGCCAGCCGCCATCGACGTTCCAGGCCGCGCCACGCACCTGGCTGCCGGCCTCGCTGCACAGGAACAGCACCAGCTCGCCGAGATGGCGGGGCGTGACGAAGGCCAGGGACGGCTGCTTTTCCGCCAGCAGGTCATGCTGCGCCTGCAGCGGATCGCCGCCGTTGGCGGCACGGTCGTCGATCTGCTTCTGCACCAGCGGCGTCAGCACCCAACCCGGGCAGACGGCGTTGCAGGTGACATTGCTGGTGGCGGTCTCCAGGCCGATGACCTTGGTCAGGCCGACCACGCCATGCTTGGCGGCCACGTAGGCGGCCTTACCGGTGGAACCCACCAGCCCATGCACCGAGGCGATGTTGACGATCCGCCCCCAGCCCCGTGCGCGCATGCCGGGCAGGGCCAGGCGGCAGCCATGGAACACCGCCGACAGATTCAGCGCGATGATCTTGTCCCAGGCTTCGACCGGGAACTGCTCGATCGGCGCCACATGCTGGATGCCGGCATTGTTCACCAGAATGTCGATCGCGCCGAATTCGCGTTCGGCCGTGGCGAACATCTGCTCGATCTGCGCCACATCGCCAAGATCGGCGGGGTGATGGCGCACCTTGACGCCGTGGCGCTGGATCTCGGCGATGGCCGCGGCCGGGTCGCCGAAGCCGTTGAGCAGGATATTGGCGCCGGCCTCGGCCAGTACCTGGGCTATCCCCAAGCCGATGCCGCTGGTGGAACCGGTGACCAGCGCGGTCTTGCCTTTGAGCGTCATGCCATTCTCCTTCATACGATGCCGGTGGCGTAGAACGTGGCGATGACCACGAACACGGCCAGGGTCTTGATCAGGGTAATACCGAAAATGTCCTTGTAGGCTTCGCGGTGGGTCAGCCCGGTCACCGCCAGCAAGGTGATCACCGCGCCGTTGTGCGGCAGGGTGTCCATGCCGCCGCTGGCCATCGCCGCCACCCGGTGCAGCACTTCGAGGGGAATGTCGGCGGCATGGGCGGCGGCGATGAAACTGTCGCTCATGGCTGCCAGGGCGATGCTCATGCCACCCGAGGCGGAACCGGTGATGCCGGCCAGCAGGGTAACGGTGATGGCTTCGTTGACCAGTGGATTGGGGATGCCGCGCAGGGCGTCGGCCAATACCAGAAAGCCCGGCAGCGAGGCGATCACCGCGCCGAAGCCATATTCCGACGCGGTGTTCATCGCCGCCAGCAGGGCGCCGCTGACTGCGCTTCTGGTGCCCTCGGCCAGGCGCTGGCGGATCGTTGCGAAAGCGCACGCCAGCACCATCAGGATGCCCACCAGCAAGGCCGCCTGTACCGCCCAGATCGCCGTGAGCTTGGCCACGTCGCTCTGCACCGGCGTGGCCATGCCCGGCAACTGCAGGGTGTGGCTGGCGCCGTACCAGTGGGGTATCCAGTGGGTGAACAACAGGTTCATCACCCCCACCAGAATCAGCGGCGCCAGCGCCAGCCATGGGTTGGGCAAGTCGATGTCGTCGGCGGTTTCCGGCTCGTTGCGCAGGTTGTTGCCGTAGCCCTCGCCAGCACGCTGAGCCTTGTTGCGCTGGCGTTGCAGGTAGAGCATGCCGGCGCAGAACACGAACAGCGTGCCGATCAGCCCCAGCCAGGGCGCGGCCCAGGCGGTGGTATTGAAGAAGGTGCTGGGGATGATGTTCTGGATCTGCGGCGTGCCGGGCAGGGCGTCCATGGTGAACGAGAAGGCGCCCAGCGCGATGGTGGCCGGGATCAGTCGCTTGGGGATGTCGCTCTGGCGGAACATCTCGGCGGCGAACGGGTACACCGCGAACACCACCACGAACAGCGAGACGCCGCCATAGGTGAGCAGGGCGCAGACCAGCACGATCACCAGCATTGCCTGGCGCGTGCCAAGCAGGCCGATGGCGGCGGCGACGATCGAGCGCGAGAAGCCCGAGAGTTCGATCAGCTTGCCAAACACCGCGCCGAGCAGGAACACCGGGAAGTAGAGCTTGATGAAACCGACCATTTTCTCCATGAACACCCCGGTGAACGCCGGGGCCACGGCGGCCGGATCGGTGAGCAGCACGGCACCGAGCGCGGCGATGGGGGCGAACAGGATCACGCTGTAGCCGCGGTAGGCGGCGAGCATCAGCAGGGCCAGGGCGGCGAGGGCGATGAGCACGGTCATCGGGGGTCTCCAACTGTTGTTTTTATGGTTGGAAATGCGAATAGCGGGAATCGTGCCAGGTTTATAACTAATTGATTTATAAGTAGAAAATTTAATTCGCTAAATTAAAAGTCTCTATCTTGAGACACGGTTGCGTGGGAGCGGGCTTGCAAGGCCGCTCAAAGACAGTTGCTCCTATGATCCCTGTTTTGAGATTGGAATCTCTTTATTGAGACTCTATCCCCAGCGCCACCATCTTCTTGTACAACGTCGACCGCCCCAGCCCTAGAGCCCGCGCTGCCTCCGGCACATTCCAGGTGCTGCGCGCCAAGGCATCGACAATCAACCCGCGCTCGAACTGCGCGCACGCCTGGCGATAATCCAGCGTCGGCGTGGCCGAGGCCACCGGGCTCAACGTCCCCAACGCACTGGTCAAGTCCGACACATTCAAGCGCGGCTGGTCCGCCAGCAAAGTTGCCCGTTCCAGCACGTTGCGCAGTTCCCGGATATTCCCAGGCCAGGCATGTCGCCCCAACAGTGCCTGGGCCTCGGCCTCCAGCTCATACTGGCTGCCCAGCTCGGCAAGGATCGCCTCGCACAGCGCCGGCAGGTCCTCCAGGCGTTCGCGCAGCGGCGGCACCTGCACCGGCAGCACATTCAGCCGGTAGTACAGGTCGCTACGAAACGCCCCCCGGGCCATGGCCGCCTGCAGGTCGATGGAGGTGGCGGCGATGATGCGCACATCGCTGCGCAGCATCTGGTTGCTGCCCACCGGCTCGTACTCCTTCTCTTGCAGCACCCGCAGCAGCTTGCTTTGCAGCGCCAGCGGCATGTCGCCGATTTCGTCGAGGAACAGCGTGCCGCCTTCGGCCAGTTGCAGCTTGCCGCTGCGTCCCTTGCGATCGGCACCGGTGAAGGCGCCAGGGGCGGTACCGAAGAACTCGGCCTCGAGCAGTGCCTCGGGAATCGCCGCGCTGTTGATGCCGACGAACGCCTTGTGCGCCCGTGGCGAGGCGGCGTGAATGGCGTGGGCGAGCAACTCCTTGCCGGTGCCGGTCTCGCCCAGCAGCAGTATCGGCGAGTCGCTGCCCGCGCCCCGGCGGGCGCGTCGCTTGGCCTCCAGGCAGGCGGGGCTGGTGCCGACGAACTGGGCGAAACTGTAGCGGGCCTGGCGGGCGCGCAGTTGCGAGCGGGTCGAGGCCAGTTCCTGCTGCATGCTGGCGTAGCGCTGGAGCAGTGGCGACAGACTGCGCAGCTCGTCGAACAGGGCGAAGCCAATGGCACCGATCAGAGCACCCTGGTCGTCATGGATCGGCAGGCGCATCACCACCAGTGGCTCGTTGGGCGTATCTAGCATGTCCAGCAGGATTGGCTTGCCGTTGCTCACCACCTCGCGCATCAGGCTGCCGGGGATCACCGCCTCGCAGGGCTGGCCGATCGCGTTGGCGGCATCCTGCAGGCCGAAACGTCGGGCATAGCGCTCGTTCATCCAGACGATGCGCGCCTGGCGGTCGACGATGACCGTGCCTTCGCTGGACTGCTCGATGATCTCGAATAGCGAGTGGATGGCCAGTTGGCGGACCTGGGGGTAGTTCTTGAGGTTGTCGCTTTCATGCATGGCTCGAGCCTTCGAGTCGGATATCCGGGGTATGCCACAACAAGTCGGGCGGCGACGGCTGCACGCCAAGGACCTTCGGCGAGCTAGCAATTCTGACAGTGGCGCAGGCATCAGGGGAACGTTAAATTTCCGCTTCAGGGAGAGTGGAGTAGGCATTATGGAACGGGTACCTGGCGCCAGGGAGCTTTTCGGGGCACTGGAGAAATTGTTCGCGTCCCAAGCGGGTGACGGTTTGCAGTTGCTGGGCTGTGACGTGAAGGGCAGTGTGCTGGTGCGTCTGCATGGTGGTTTGCTGCGGCGAATTGCCTATACACCCTATGGCTTCGCTCGGGGCGTCGTCGGCCTAGGGTTCAACGGCGAGTGGCATGACCCTTTCAGCCAGGCGTATGTCCTGGGCAATGGCTACCGCGTATTCAAGCCGAGCCTCATGTGTTTCCTGTCATTTGACGACAAAAGCCCATTCCAGCACGGTGGTATCAATGGCTATGCATACTGCCAGGGCGATCCGACCAATTACCTGGACCCCTCGGGAGAGGGACCGATCAGTTGGTTGCGGAACAAGTTCAGGCGCACCGATCCCCTCCCTTCACCGAGCAAGGTAGGAGGCGCTGTAGCTCATCTGGTGAGGGACATGGCTGGGTTGGCCGGATCTCAGCAGGAAGTGCGCAAGCAGAGCGCTGACTTGCGCCAGTTCCATGTCGACATGTCGCGCATTGCGGACAGTAGATGGCACGACATTGTCTGGCGTGAGTCGATAGCTGATGCTTCCAGTTATGTGGAGAAAGTGCTGACTTCCTGGTTCGTTCAGGGATCTTCCCTTGCGCAAAGTGCGTATGAGGCCCATCAAGTGGCCGCAATCGCTGAGGATTATGCAAATTACGCTGTCTCCAACGATGAGTTGGTAGGGCGCATCATGGCTATTCGCGGTGTACAACGCAGATCCGCGCTCAGCGACGAGGGTCGAACGCCTCGCGCAGTGCATCGCCGATGAACACCAGCAACGACAGGATCAACGCCAGGGCAAAGAACGCGGTGAAGCCCAGCCAGGGCGCTTCTAGGTGCTGCTTGCCCTGGGTCACCAACTCGCCAAGCGAGGCGCTGCCCGCCGGCATGCCGAAGCCGAGGAAATCCAGCGCGGTCAGGGTGGTGATCGCCCCGGTGAGCATGAACGGCACGTAGGTGAGGGTCGCGTTCATGGCATTGGGCAGGATGTGGCGCAGCATCACCTGGGTGTCCGGCAGGCCCAGGGCGCGGGCGGCCTTGACGTATTCGAGGTTGCGCCCGCGCAGGAACTCGGCGCGCACCACATCGACCAGGGTCAGCCACGAGAACAGCGCCATGATCCCCAGCAGCCACCAGAAGTCCGGCTCGACGAAGCCCGAGAGGATGATCAGCAGGTACAAGACCGGCAGCCCCGACCACACCTCCAGCAGGCGCTGGCCAAGCAGGTCGACCCAGCCGCCGTGGTAGCCCTGCAAGGCGCCGGCCGTTACGCCGATCAGCACGCTGGCCAGGGTCAGGGCGAAGGCGAACAGCAACGACACCCGGGTGCCATATAGCACCCGCGCCAGCACGTCGCGACCCTGGTCGTCGGTGCCCAGCCAGTTGCTCGTGCTCGGTGGGCTGGGGGTGGGTACCTGCAGGTCGTAGTTGGGGGTGTCGGCGCTGAACGGGATCGGCGCGAACAGCATCCAGCCGCCCTGGCTTTCGATCAGCTGGCGCACGTACTGGCTGCGGTAGTCGGGCTGGAACGGAAGCTGCCCGCCGAACTGCTGTTCGGTGTAGCGCTTGAGCGCAGGGGTGTAGAGCTCGCCCTGGTAGCCAAGCAGCAGGGGTTTGTCGTTGGCCACCAGCTCGGCGCCCAGGCTGAGCACCAGTAGCCCGGCGAACAGCCACAACGAAATCCAGCCGCGGCGGTTGTCACGAAAGCGCCGCAGGCGGCGTCGGGCGATCGGTGAGAGCATCAGCGGGCCTTCGCGTCGAAGTCGATGCGTGGATCGAGCACGGTGTAGCACAAGTCGCCGACCAGGCGGATCAGCAGCCCGGCCAGGGTGAAGATGAACAGTGTGCCGAACACCACCGGATAGTCCCGCGACACCGCCGCCTCGTAGCTCATGCGCCCGAGGCCATCGAGGGAGAAGATCACTTCGATCAGCAGCGAGCCGGCGAAGAACACGGTGATCAGCGCCTGGGGCACCCCGGCCACCACCAGCAGCATGGCATTGCGCAGCACATGGCCATACAGCACCCGACGCTCGCTCAGGCCCTTGGCGCGGGCGGTGACCACGTACTGGCGGGAGATCTCGTCGAGGAAGGCGTTCTTGGTCAGCAAGGTGAGCGTGGCGAAGCCGCCGATCACCAGGGCGCCGACCGGCAGCACCAGGTGCCAGAAGTAGTCGGCCAGCTTGCCCAGCAGGCTGAGTTGGTCGAAGTCGTCCGACACCAGGCCGCGCACCGGGAACCAGTTGAGCGAGGTGCCGCCGGCGAACAGCACGATCAGCAGCAGGGCGAACAGGAACGAGGGCAGGGCGTAGCCGATCACGATCAGCGCGCTGCTCCAGGCGTCGAAGCGACTGCCATGGCGCACGGCCTTGCGGATGCCCAGGGGGATGGACACCAGGTAGGTGATCAATGTGGCCCAGAAACCCAGGGACAGGGTGACCGGTAGCTTTTCCAGGATCAGCTCGGTGACCTTGGCGCCGCGGAAGAAACTCTGACCGAAGTCCAGCCGGGCGTACTGGCCAAGCATCAGCCACAGGCGTTCGGGAGCGGACTTGTCGAAGCCGTACTGGCGCTTGATTTCCTCGATCAGCTTCGGGTCCAGCCCACGTGTGGCGCGGGATTCGCCCTGCACCGTCTCGACCCTGGCGCCCGGCGCGCCGCCGCCGATGCCCTGCAGGCGCGCCACCGCCTGTTCCACCGGGCCGCCCGGCGCGGCCTGGACGATGGCGAAGTTGACCAGCAGGATCGCCAGCAGGGTGGGGATGATCAGCAGCAGGCGGCGCAGGATATAGGCGGTCATGGCGTTGTCCCGAGCAATTCGCGCATCTGCTGGTTGGTCAGCGCCTTGGGGCTGACCTCCCACCAGGTGTCCAGGCCTTCGTCATAGGTGGCCTGCACCTTGGGCAGGCCGAAACGGTTCCACCACACGGTCGAGCTGCCGGGCGGGTAGTAGTTGGGGATCCAGTAGTAGTTCCACTGCAGCACCCGGTCCAGGGCATGGGCATGGCGCAGCATGTTGGCCTGCGTGCTGGCGCGGACCAGGCCGTCGATCAGGCGGTCTACGGCCGGGTCCTTGAGCACCATCAGGTTGTTCGAGCCAGGATCGTTGGCGGCGGCGGAGCCGAAGTAGTTGTACAGCTCGCTGCCAGGCGACAGCGTCACTGGGTAGCCGGTGACGATCATGTCGTAGTCGCGGGCCATCAAGCGGTTGACGTACTGCGCCGAATCGACGTTGCGGATGTTCAGCTCGATGCCGATCTGTGCCAGGTTGCGCTTCCAGGGTAGCAGCAGGCGTTCCAGGCCCGACTGACCGTTGAGGAAGGTGAAGCTCAGCGGTGTGCCCCGAGCGTTCACCAGACGATCGCCCTGAGGTCGCCATCCGGCTTCCTGGAGCAGAGCCAGTGCCTGCAGCTGCTGGGGGCGGATGATGCCCGATCCATCGGTGACGGGGGCCGTGAAGACCTGCTCGAACACCGCGTCCGGCACCTGGCCGCGCAGCGGCTCCAGGAGCTTCAGCTCCTCGGCGTCGGGCAGCTCACGGGCCGCCAGCGGGGTATTGGAGAACAGGCTCTGCTGGCGGATGTACAGGTTGCGCATCATCTGCCGGTTGCTCCACTCGAAATCCCAGAGCATGCCCAGCGCCTGGCGCACGCGGCGATCCTGAAACTGCGGTTTGTCCAGATTGAACACGAAGCCCTGGGCCACTTGCGGCTTGGCCGGCCCCAGGTGGGCGCGCCGCAGGCGGCCGTCGTCCAGCTGGGCGCCGTTGTAGCCCAGGGTGAAGGCGGTGGCGGAAAACTCGCGGTTGTAATCGTAGCCGCCGCCCTTGAGCACCTGGCGCGCTACTTCGGTGTCGCCGAAGTACTCGATGCGCAGGCGCTGGAAGTTATACAGGCCGCGCGTCACCGGCAGGTCCCTGGCCCACCAGTCGGCATTGCGTTCGAAGGTGATGCTACGGCCGTTATCGATCCTGCCGATGCGATACGGACCGCTGCCTACCGGCTGTTCGAAGCCCGCGCCATTGGCGAAATCGCGTTTCTGCCAGTCGTGCTCAGGCAGCACCGGCAGGGTGGCCAGGTCCAGCGCCAGGGTTCGCGCGTGTGGCTGCCTGAGGTCGAAGCGTACCTGGCGTGGACCTTCGACCGTCACCCCGGCGACGTCGGCGAACTGGGTGCGGTACTTGAGGCTGCCCTTGCTCATCAGCAGCTCGAAGGTGAAGCGCACATCCTCGGCGCGCACCGGCTTGCCGTCGGCGAAGGTGGCGCGTGGGTCGAGATGAAAACGCAGCCAGGCATCGTCCGGGCCTCGCTCCATGCGGCGGGCGATCAGGCCATAGACGGTGTAAGGCTCATCGAGCGAGCGCATGGCCAGTGGCGCGTACAGCCAGCCGTCGACCTGGCTGACGCCGATGCCTTTGTCGATGTACGGCAGGATATGGTCGAACTGGCCGATCTCGATGGCCGAGCGGCGCAGGCTGCCGCCCTTGGGGGCGTCGGGGTTGACGTAGTCGAAGTGGCGAAAGTGTTCGGGATAGCGGGGTGCTTCACCGTAGACGGTGAGGGCGTGGCTGGGGGTGGCATTGGCCAGCGGACCCATGCACGCCAGCACGAGACAATACAGCACCTGTAGGAGCGGGCTTGCCCGCGAATGCGTCTGCTCACGCAACGCCGTTGCATGTTCGGAGTCATTCGCGGGCAAGCCCGCTCCCACAGGGCGGGCGATCAAGAACGCCTCAATCCTGACGGCTGGTCACTTCGAGCAGGTGGTAGCCGAACTGGGTCTTGACCGGGCCTTGCACCACGTTCAGCGGCGCGCTGAACACCACGGTGTCGAACTCCTTGACCATCTGGCCCGGGCCGAACGAACCCAGGTCGCCGCCCTGGCGGCTGGACGGACAGGTGGAGTTGGCCTTGGCGACTTCGGCGAAGTCGGCGCCGGCTTCGATCTGTGCCTTGAGTTCGTTGCACTTGTCTTCGCTGCTGACAAGGATGTGACGGGCAGTGGCGCGGGCCATGGGTAATGCTCCTTGGAGGTAAAGGCGCAAGCCTAGCGCAAAGCCTGCGGGCTTGTCTGTCGAAAACTACCTTGGCAGCCGCGCATGCCTGGTTTCTCGGGCATTGAACCTATCAATTCTGTCAGTTGTGCCTGTGCTTGCAACGGTCGTTCAATCAGGCCTGTCCACGTCCACTCAACCCATCGAACAAGGGGCGCACCATGGCTGACGATGCACAAGTGAATCAGGTAGAAGAAGAGACGACCGGGTCTTTTCTCAGTGAACAGATCGCCGCGCACAACGCGCGGGTGAAAGGGCGCAGCATGGGGCTCCTGGCCGCCACGACTTCACTTGATCCTATTTACATTCCGGGCCCGGAACTTGATTTGAAGACGCCAGGTGCCTTGGTCGGTGTCAACTACGGCATGGCCACCAGCAGCACTGCCGGCCTGATGGTCATCGTCCAGCCCTATAACAACATGCGTGATGGGGATTGGATCGAGGTGTTCTGGCGCGACGGTCAGATACCGGTCGCATCGAATGGCGTGAGGCCCGAAAACGTTGGACAGCTGTTCCCCATGCATGTGCCGGCGGAGGCCATTCCCGGCTACGCTCGGCCCGCGACCGTGCCTACACCTGAGCAGATCCGAGGCGTGGTGTCCGACCTGTGGTTCCGAGTGACTCGCGCAGGCGCCGGCAACAAGGAAGAGTCTGTGAAGCTGAGCGTGCTCAGCCGTCTGGTGTTTCCCGGTGGCACTGACCCGCAGCCTGGCGACGTTGGTCACTACAACCTCAGACCACCGGTCGCGGCCGTGCCCCCATCAGGGGTCATCGACGAGGATGCCGCGCGCAAGGGGGTAAGCGTCACCATCCCTGCCTATCCGAACATGCGCGCCTATGATGCCATCCGCCTGAGCTGGGGCGGGCTGTTCGTGGATTACACCGTTCAACCCGTCGACGTTGACAAAGATGTAACCCTCACGGTCGGCTACCAGATCATTCAGGCGGCGGGTGATAGCGACAGCCTGGTGCTGTACTACCGCATCGTGGACGAAGTGCATAACCAGTCCAGCGACTGGTCTTTGCGCAGCACGATCGCGGTCGCGCTCGAGCCTGGCCTGCTCCCCGCGCCGCTGATCGAAAACCCCGACCCGGATTCGTCGCAGAGCGATGTGATCGAACTGGACAAACTGGGGGAGGCTGACCTGCGGATTTTCGTCAACACGCTTTGCTGCAGCGATCCCAAACTGGAGAAGGGTGACAAGGTCGAGCTGACCTGGACGGGTATCACCGCAGCTGGTGTGCGTCTCGAGGTCAAGGCTGAGCAGGTGGTCAACCAGCCCGGTATTCCGTTGATTTTCACGATTCCGAACGCGCATATGCTTGGTCTCGGCATGGGCAGTGGCGTTGCGTCCTACGTAGTTGTCCGCGGCGCCCAGCAATTGAGGTCCAAGCGCTCGTTCGTCTCGGTGATCGGCAGGATCAGGTTGCTGCCCGAGCCGGAATTGCTCGAAGCAATTGGCGGCGTCGTCGAGCCGGACGTGAACACCGCCACCGTCCGTGTCCCGGCGGCCGCAGGCCTTCGGGCAAACGATTGGTTGATTTTGGAGTGGCGAGGCAGCCGGGGGACTGTGCCGCATGCAGAGCGTCGGCGCATTTCGGGGTCGCAGGCGGGCAGGGAGTTCCTGTTCAGAGTCGACCCGGTTGTGCATCTGGCTCCGCTGGTTGGCAGTCGGCTGATCCTCAGTTACAAGATCGAGCGACGAGGCTTGGAGTTGCCGCTGGATTCCGAGCAGTCGATGTACAACGTCGGCGCACAGTTGCCCGAATTGCCAGCTCCGTACACGGTTCCTCATTTTGCCGATGGGACGATCAAGCCGGGCGAGCATCCCAATGGCATCGATGCGCTCGTGCCGGTCTACCCGAACATGAATCCGAACCAGCAAGTTCACTTGCACTGGGCTCATCAGTCGGGTGAGTTCTCCGATTACCTGGAAGCAGATCCCAGGTATCCAGAGCCGTTCAGCTTCTGGATAGAGCAGGCACTGCTCAAAGCAAGCGAGGGTGCAGAGGTGCGGGTGTTCTACAGGATCACCGAGCCGGGCAAGCCTGACCGTCAATCGGACGAACTGGTGCTCTTCGTGGGTGATCGTCCAAGCAAGGAACTGCCAGCGCCAACCGTTTTGCAGGCCGAGGGCGGAGTGCTGGACCCGAGCAAGGGCGCGACCGCGCAGATTTCGCAAGAAGCCAAGCTGGCGGTCGGCGATATTGTGATCGCCTACTGGGCCGGGGAGCACGGCGATGCCAGCAAGGATGAGCAGCAACACACCGTCGTTGAAGGCGAGGCAGGGAAAGCTCTGAACATCGACTTCACGGATTCGGCGGTCCGTGCCAGCAACAATGGCAATGTCCAGGTACGGTACGTGGTATGGCGCCAGTCGACAGGCCTGCCGGACAACTCGCTGGCGTTGACGCTGCGTGTTCAGGGCGCCGTGCTGCCATTGCCGAGCTTCGTCCAGGCGGTCGACGGCAATCTCAACCCGGACGACGTGCCCGACGGAGTTACCGTGCTGATCGACGCCAGTGCGCGACTGCGGACCAATGACCTGGTCACCATCAAGGTCGGTCGCGATGCGGGAAGCAGGACTTACCCTGTCACCGTTCTGCCAGGCGATGCCGGCCAGGCTCTGCGTCATGTGATTCCTGCTGTCGATGTGCAGTCCTGGCAGGGCCAGACCGTCAGGCTGTCGTACGACATCTTCCGTTCCCCCAATGGGCCGCGCGAAGAATCGGGCGTGGGGAGCTACACGGTCAATCGTGTCATCGGCCAGGGCACGTTGCGCGTCTTCGGCGCACGCTACAACGCCAGCACCTATCGTGCCTCGGCATCGTCGCGCCTGCTCAGTGCCTACAACGCCACCACCGGGCGTCCGTTGCTCGCCGAGTGGCAGTATGTCGGCGATGTGCAATGGCGGGCGGGCACCACCTGGTTGGACCGCGAACCGTCACGCTTGCTGCGGGTGCGTAGTAGCACGGATGCCGTATTGCTCAACCCAGCCAACGTGGTGGGAACCGGTAACGATGCACAGGTCGATGGTACAGCGGCTTTCGCGGCCATGACCGATAACGCCAGACCCAATCCAGGGGTGCATGTCGCGGTTTGCTGGGGCAACGCGGCTTGGGGAGGGACGCTGCCTTTCAGCATGAGCGATGTCGTGGAAATCACGGGTACTCGAAGTGCCTATGCGGCACGGCTGGTCAACAAGACACTGGTGTGCTGGGGCAATGTGTCCGAAGGAGGGACTCTCCCATCGGAGCACTTTGGCCAGCCGTTCCTCGAGGTGCGCAGCAACGCGACGGCGTTCGTCGGTCGTCGCGAGGTGGTCGCTGGCAGCAATCTTGGACGTGTGGTTGGCTGGGGCACGGCTGCCAACGGTGCGAGTATCCCGCCTGCCATCGGCAGTTTGACGGACATCGTCGAGGTCTATGGCGCAGGTACGGCTTTTGCCGCCAAGCGCAGCGACAACACACTTGTCGCCTGGGGGCAGGTAGCCAATGGTGGCAACGTGCCGGCGGAGATCGCGCGCCGTACCGACAACATCTATGTCAAGGGCAATTCCGCGGCGTTTGTCGTGCGGCGCACGGATAACTCCGTGGCGGCGTGGGGGCATTCGGGCTATGGCGCAACCCTGCCCGACGCGATTGCCGTGAGAAGGGACATCGCCTCGCTGGAGGGCGCTTCCGCACGGGCCTTCTCGGTACTCACCACGGCAGGTCAAGTGTTGGCATGGGGCGCGGCCACCCATGGCGGCACCTTGTCGGCGGAGGCTGCGCAACTTACCGATGTGCTCGAGGTGACCAGTACCTGGCATGCATTCTGTGCTCGCGTGCGGATGCCCAACGGCGGTGGACGCGTGGTGGCCTGGGGCAATGCGACAAATGGCGGCACCGTGCCGCCTCAAATCGCCCAGCTGACCGACATCGTCCAGGTCACCGGCAGTGCCTGGACCTTCGCCGCGCTGCGCAGCACGGGCAATGTGGTGGTCTGGGGGGGAACCGCAGCCTCGGGCCTGGACATCAGTGGTGTGGTGAACGAGCTACGGGATGTGCGGGCCATCTATGCCAATGGCAACGGGTTTACCGCACTGACCAATGACGGTCGCGTGGTGACGTGGGGGCACGCCAATGGTGGCGGCAACAGTTCCGCGGTGCAGCCGCATCTGCGAGGTCGCTTGCTGACCGGGCGTCCCGACAACTCGCCGAACACGGTCGTGGCGTCGGACAACGATCTGCGCCAGGCGTCGTAGGCCTGACCTCAGGTTGCGTGACGCACTCAACGGTTACGCCTGATACCCATTTCAAACCAATGCGGCCTGGAGCGCCCTGTGCGCTCCAGGCATGGGAGCACTTTGATGCGCGAAACATATTACCGACGCCTGGAGTCACGCTTCTGGGCACATCTAGCGTGCGGCATGTTCGCTTTGTTGCTTGTCCTCGGCATGCCGGGCAAGACCTGGGCGGCGCTGCCCGCGCCGCAAATGACGCCCGCGCCGGTAAATGGCGTGCTTGACCCAGGTGACATTCCAGGCCGCAGTGTACGGGTTCGAACGCTCGAGGGGGGCCAGGAGCACTACGGTAAGGAGCTGGTCCTGCTGATGACCGATGATAAGGGCGCCCAGGTGAGCCGGGTCGCGACCAGAGTGGGCTTGGCCCCAATGTTCATAGAACTCAACCTGTCTAAGGACGCCTTCCTGCGGGTGATAGGGAAGGACGTGAAGGTTTATTACACCGTGGCGGGAGTACCTAGCCCGAGCGTCGCCTTCAAGGTGGGGCACGGCTTCGCTGACGATTTCACGCTGGACTTGAGCGGCAAGCTGCGCTTGGCATTCTACCGGGATGGGGAAATGCAGCTCCCGGAAGATGGCGAGGCGCGCGCGCCACTCAGGTTCACGCGCGAAGCGCCCGGTGCCACGAGTTACCAGAGCAGTGATAGCAGCATCGCCACGGTCGATGACAGGGGAGCCGTCACGGCACTGCGCAATGGTCAGACCACCATTACCGCCAAGGTGCCGTCTGGCTCCCAGTCCTATGTGCTGACGGTCACCGGCCTGAAAGGGCTCGAGGTGATATCCAAACAAGGCGCCAAGGCCTGGGCGAACGCCGATGGAATCTGCCGGGAGCTGCAGTTGAGGCTACCGAGCAAGGTCGAGCTCGACGATCTCAAAGGCGACTATCCCGGTCAACTGCGCAAGCTCGATCTGCCGGACTACCCGATATGGGGGGGCGCGCAGAGCGCAGGTACGGCTTGGACCTACTACGCACGCACCGATGAGGTGACCAGTGAATCGCGGGACGCCAACACGTTGCGTCAAGTGGCCTGCGTCACGCAGTGAACCGTGTGGCGTACAGCATAGCTGCGTCCAACCTGCACATTTGGGAGCGTTGTAATGAGATCGATAGGATGGCTTTGCGCGACACTGATGTATTGCCTGCCTTGCGTGGGGGTCTGGGCGCTGGATGGTCCAGAGACGGCGCAGGCGCTCAACCAACGCTTGCAAGCCGTGCCGGTGCGCTGCGTGGGCAACCAACCGATCGAGGCGTGTAGCGGTGTCCTGGTTCGCCCCATGAAGGATCATCACCTTGAAAATTTCTGGTTGCATGACGACGAAGCGACGAAGCGAGGCAGCGAGTGGTTCTACTTCCTGCGCAAGGGGCTCGCCCTGAATCCACCGGAACAGCGCACAGGCTACGTGCTGATGAGCGCGTTCGATGCCATGACAGCCGGCAAGCCGTATCGGGTGTTGACCCGTCCCAACCCCGCCGAGATACCGGTTCTCAACTGGGATCACGCCCGGCCAGCAACCATAGCCCTCGAAGCGCTTTACTACACGGTCGGCAAGTCCCAGGCCCTGTTGCGTGCCCAGCGTAGCCAACTGGCCTGGTTCAAGGCCACAGGGCAGTGGCTGCCGGTGTTGCGGTTTACTCCGGGACAGGCTGCTGCCTTTGGTTACGACGATGCCGACCAGCTGTATACCGGCTACACCGTCGCTTCGCGTATCAGGCAACGCTACGCCGATACCGCCGCCAGGTGCCCGGATGGTAGCGCAGCATTCAATTGCAACGGCGTACTGCTACGTACAACGGATGTCGGCAACTTCCACGCCTGGGACCCCAGCCCCAGTTCCATCACAGGCAATGGTGTCTCGTTCAGCTATTTGCGGGCGGACACCCGGGTGACCTCCATCTCCAAGCCTCAAGGGTTCATCGTTCGACCCTTGTCCTACCCGGTCACCCAGCGTTTGGCACTGCGTTGCGCATACCCCTTCGACGCCCATACCGTGAATTCAAGGGACATGTGTGATTCTAGCCGTTCTTGCGCCTCGTCGAAGGTGGCCACGGTGGAAGCCTGGACGGCCCTCTATAAGAACGATGCCAAAAGAACCTGCTACTTCGAGACCAACCCTGCCGACTTCCAGCTGAGCAACCAGGTCCGTGGCACGGTGGCTGACGCCAAGTCGGACTACGGCTGGAACGAGCCGATGATGGCCGCCTGGACCAAAGGGTCCGGAGCCGGATTACCGCTGGAGGCGTTCATCTACAGCACCGTCGCTCATGAATCGGGTCCGGGCTTGCAGGGGGCCCAGGCGTTCCAGATGGATTTCTATGAAAGCACCGGTCGACACCTGCCGATTTTGCGGGTGCAACCAGGGGCGGCGGTGGAGCAGATGTTCACCTACATGCCCGAAGACCAGAAGACCGAGTAGGGAAATGTCACGATGGAACGCAATGCATACCTCGTACTGCGTGTGTTCATGCTCTTGCTTTTGGGCGGTCAATCCTTGGTTGCGTTGGCGCTCAGTGGTCCGGAAACGGCAATGATGCTCAACCAGCGTCTGCAAGCGGCCCCCGCGCGTTGCGTCGGCAACCAACCGGAGTATGCCTGCAGCGGCGTGCTTGTGCGCCCCATGAGCGAACAGCACCCCGTGAAATTCTGGGAGCACGATCCCGCGAGCATCGTTCGCGGCAGCGAGGCCTTCGTCTACCTGCGTAGCGACCACGACGGCGGCCCGCTGACGCAACGCACTGGCTATGTGCTGATGAGTCGCTTCGATGCGCTGGCCGTGGGCAAGCCCTATGAGGTCAGCGCCAGGCCGACGCCGGGCGAAGTACAGGTGCGCAACTGGGACCAAGGGACGCCGGGCAGGCTCGCCGTGGAGGCGCTGTATTACGACCATGCCCAGGCCGGGGCGTTGCTGCGTGGGCAGCGTGCCCAGCTCGAATGGCACAAGGCTACTGGTGATTGGCTGCCCTTGCTGCGCCACGCTGGAGGTCGTTTTGGTTTCGACCAGGGTGAGCAGTTATACAACGGCTACCGTATCGCTCGCGACATCAATGCGCGTTATGCCAACACAGCAGACGCCTGCCCGGATGGCAGTGCCCGGTACCAGTGCCAAGGCGTGCTAGTTCGCGGCACGGGGGTTGGCAACTTCAAAGCCTGGAATCCCAGCCCCTTGTCGGAGAAGAGCCTTGGCGTCTCGTTCACGTATTTCGCGGCTGACGCGGGGCTGTCGATGACGGTCTGGCCGCAGGGATTCATCGTGCTGCCACTGGGGATACCGGTCAACCAGCCCCTTACGCTGAGCTGCATCTATCCGTTCGATGGCGGCACTGAACAAGTCGGTAAACCTTGCGAGGATCGGGGTGTTTGCTCCGGCATCGTCGATAAGGCGACCTGGTTGAAGCGTTACCCGAACCCGACCCGAAACTCCTGTGCGTTTCGCCCTGATCCGGCTGATTTCGTCGTCGGGGTGAAAGCGCACAAGTGGAGCCTTGAAGGTTTAAAGAGCGTACCTGATGGCTACGACTGGAACGAGCCGGTGGTGAAAACCTGGCCACAGGGCAAAGGCGCCGAGCTGCCCCTTGAAGCGTTCTTCTACAGCCTGGCTGCCCGTCGCCTGCCTGTCGAGGTAGGTCCTGCCAATGCCAGGCGCTTTCAGGGCGAGTACTTGGAAGAAGCCGGCAAGTACTTGCCAGTTCTACGCCTGAATCCCGAGGCGCCAGGCGGTACCTTGGTGACCTTTCTCCCGGAAGATCAGATGAGCAAATAGGGCATTTACACCATGGGTTGCTTACAACGTTTTGCGGCGAGTCTGGTGCTGGTTGTGTTTGCATTGCCCTCCCTGGTTTGGGCTGTCAGCGGGCCGGAGCTTGCCGTTACCCTCAATCAGGCTTACCAGAGCGGCGCGCCCCGCTGCGTGGGCAATAGACCTGCATATTTTTGCAGTGGCGTGATGCTTCGCCAACGGCCGGCGGACGCGCCTTCGCTGTTCTGGCTGCATGGTCCCGAAGCGATAGCTCAGGGGGCCGAGCGTTTCAGCTGGTTGCGCCATGATGTGCAAGGCCAGGGCGTGAGCGCTGCCAACGGTTATGTCTTCAGCAGCCGCTTCGAGGCCATGGCCCAGGGCAAGGACTACAGCTTGCAAGGTGACGATGGCAGCGGTCGGCCCAGCGAGTTGCTGGTGGCAAATTGGGACACGTCGCAGCCCGAGCGTCTGGCCGTGGTCGCGGTCTACTACAACCGAGGCGACATCAATGGCTTGCTGGCCGCGCAAAAGGACCAGCGTGACTACTTTGACGCTACGGGGGCCTGGTTGCCGCTGCTACGGGTAGACCCCGCCTTGCCGGCCGGGCAGGTATTCGGGTTCGACCAGCGCGAACAACTGCACAGCGGCTATCAGGTGGCCGACGGGCTCAACCAGCGTTACACCGACACCGCCTCCAGCTGTGTGGAGGGCCGTCCTGGCTACAACTGCAATGGTGTGTTGATTCGCGCCACCAGCGCCGCGACCAGTTACCACTCCTGGAACCCGACGGCCAACTCCATCGGACGTGACGGGGTGTCGTGGACTTACCTGCGGGCCGACACTGGAATCCTTCGACTGGCGAGCAACGCCTCGGGGTTGATCTTCGATCGCCTCGATCAGCCGTTCGCCCATGCCGTGAGGTTGCGCTGCGCCTATCCGGCCAATGCCGGGACCAGTGGCATTGCCAATAGCTGCCGTGCCAGTTGCCTGTCTCAGAACATCACCACGGTGGCAGCCTGGCGGTCGAGGTACGGCAGCAGCCCTGGTTCCAGCTGCGCCTTCAGCATGGAACCCACGCCCCATGCGGCGCAGTACCAGTTGAACATCGATGTGAGGGCCAGCGGGGGAGCGCACAACGAGATCATCATCGGCGCCTGGCCGCAGAACATACCCGCTCAGTTGCCCATCCAGGCGATCTACTTCCCCAGCGGCAGCGCCAGCCTGGCCGGCGCCCAGTACATCCAGTGGGACTACTTCAGGGAAACCGGCAGGCGCATGCCCCTGGTGCGGGTCAATCTTGCCGCAGGCGGACAGGTCTTCAGCTACCTGCCCGCCGACCAGTACCTGCAGGAGAGGCCACCGATCCTGCCGATGTCGGCGATCCTGCCCCAGGGAGAGACGCCTGAGTACTGAGCTATCCGTGTAACGCAACGGCAGCCTGGCGCAGCAGATGGGCGGTGCTTTCCCAGCCCAGGCAGCCGTCGGTGATCGACACGCCGTATTTCAGCGTGCCCTTGCCCAACGCCTGGCAGCCGTCGAACAGATGCCCCTCGATCATCACCCCGACCAGCGAACGGTCGCCAGCCAGGCGCTGCTGCAGGACTTCCTCGAACACCGCCGGTTGGCGCATCGGGTCCTTACCGCTGTTGGCATGGCTGCAATCGACCATGATCCGTGGCGCCAGGCCGGCCTTGGCCAGGCCCTGGCGCGCCAGGGCAACGCTCGTGGCGTCGTAGTTGGGGCCTTTGTGCCCGCCGCGCAGCACCAGGTGGGTGTCCGGGTTGCCCAAGGTCTCGATGATCGCCGGGTAGCCTTGCGCATCCATGCCGAAGTGACGGTGCGGATGCGCGGCGCTGCGCATGGCGTCGCAGGCGATGCCGATGCCGCCGTCGGTGCCGTTCTTGAAGCCCACCGGCAGTTCCAGGCCGCTGACCATCTCGCGGTGGATCTGCGATTCGGTGGTGCGCGCGCCGATGGCGGCCCAGCCCAGCAGGTCGTCGAAGTAGCCCGCGGCCATCGGCTGCAGCAGTTCGGTGGCGATCGGCAGGCCGCGCTCGAGCATGCCCAGCATCAGGCCACGGGACAGGGCGATGCCGGCGTGCATATCGTCGCTGCCGTCCAGGTGCGGGTCGTAGGCCAGGCCTTTCCAGCCGACCGTGGTGCGGGGTTTTTCCACGTAGGCGCGCATCACCAGCAATAGCTGGTCGTCGACCTCGCGGCTGAGCGCGGCGAGTCGGTCGGCGTATTCGAGGGCCGAGCGCGGGTCATGGATCGAGCAGGGGCCGACCACCACCAGCAGACGCTCGTCGCGGCCTTCGAGGATGGCGCGGATCGCCTGGCGGTGGGCATGGACTTGCTGGGTGAGTTCGGCGGACAGCGGCATTTGCTGCTTGAGCAGGTGCGGGCTGGGCAGGCGCTGGCTGACGTGGGTGTTGGCCGCTTGCGGCTGGCTCAGGGGCAGGGCGAGGTTCGAGGCTTGCATGGCGTGTTCTTCCTTGGGCGGACGGCGGGTTCTGGCCCGCGCGGTCGGCCCTATCGAGGTGTTCGACAGATTGTCAAAAGCTGTGTTTGTGCGGCTTCGCCACCGGAAATCGACCGAACGGAGGCGGCAGGCTGGCCCGAACGGCACTGGCTAAATCGCCATGCAAAGGTGCTTGGGTAGTAGTAGGTGGCGTAGTTCATGAATCTGTCCTCAATGTGAATCGGTGTTTTCGAAAGCCCGGAAAAGCAAAACCCCCGGTCGGGGAGCCGGCCGGGGGTTTGAGTATTCTCATGTTCGGCGGCCCCTCGAAGGTGGGCGCCGGATGGGTGATCGGCGCCTAGTGGCTAAACCAATACCCAAAATAAAAGCTGGCAACGGCGTCGCGACCGGCAACGGCCAGCACAGGGCGCGCGGTGCGACCGGTGTGATTGGCGTGGTTGCAGGATTGTTTCGACATGTTGCTCTCCAGTGAATGAGCCCGAGCTTACTGCACCTTGGCCTTGGCGTTCAATGGGTAATTGCTATTGCGGTGATAGCCCCTTTTACCGTGTCGCCTGATTCGCGGGCAAACCCTCCCACAGGGGCAAGGCGACACAGAAGGTTGCGGCCCATGCCTGCACAAAACGGATAGCACTCTGCACGATCCGGATATCGGTGCCTCATCCACGGGCATAACCTGACCTGGCCTGAACAATAACAACGGAGGCCCTGGCCATGTCCCTGGGATTCGACTATCTCAACGCCTTGCTCGAGGATGACCGGGAAAACGGCGTCTACCGCTGCAAGCGGGAAATGTTCACCGACCCGCGCCTGTTCGACCTGGAGATGAAGCACATCTTCGAGGGCAACTGGATCTACCTGGCCCATGAAAGCCAGATCCCGCAGAACAACGATTTCCTTACCCTGACCATGGGCCGCCAGCCGGTCTTCATCGCGCGCAACAAGGAGGGCGAGCTCAATGCCTTCCTCAATGCCTGCAGCCACCGCGGCGCCATGCTCTGCCGGCACAAGCGCGGCAACCGTGCCAGCTACACCTGCCCGTTCCACGGCTGGACCTTCAACAACAGCGGCAAGCTGCTCAAGGTCAAGGACCCAGGTAACGCCGGCTATCCCGACAGTTTCAACTGCGAAGGCTCCCATGACCTGACCAAGGTCGCCCGTTTCGAGTCTTACCGAGGTTTCCTGTTCGGCAGCCTCAACGCCGACGTCAAGCCGCTGGTCGAGCACCTGGGCGAGTCGGCGAAGATCATCGACATGATCGTCGACCAGTCGCCCGAGGGCCTGGAGGTGCTGCGTGGCGCCAGCTCGTACATCTACGAAGGCAACTGGAAGCTGACCGCCGAGAACGGCGCCGACGGCTACCACGTCAGCTCCGTGCACTGGAACTACGCCGCCACCCAGAACCAGCGCAAGCAGCGCGAGGCGGGCGACGAGATCAAGACCATGAGCGCCGGCGCCTGGGCCAAGCAAGGCGGTGGTTTCTATTCCTTCGATCATGGCCACCTGCTGCTCTGGACCCGCTGGGCCAACCCCGAGGACCGTCCGGCCTACGAGCGTCGCGAGCAGCTGGCCGCCGACTTCGGCCAGGCCCGGGCCGACTGGATGATCGAGAACTCGCGCAACCTGTGCCTGTACCCCAACGTCTACCTGATGGACCAGTTCAGCTCGCAGATCCGCATCGCCCGGCCGATCTCGGTGAACAAGACCGAGATCACCATCTACTGCATCGCCCCCAAGGGCGAGAGCGCCGAGGCCCGGGCCAGCCGGATCCGCCAGTACGAGGATTTCTTCAACGTCAGTGGCATGGCCACGCCGGACGACCTCGAAGAGTTCCGCTCCTGCCAGACCGGCTATGGCGCGGGCCAGGGCTGGAACGACATGTCCCGTGGCGCGACCCACTGGGTCGAGGGCGCCGACGAGGCGGCCCGCGAGATCGAGCTCACGCCACTGTTGTCGGGCCTGCGCACCGAAGACGAAGGCCTGTTCGTACTGCAGCACAAGTACTGGCAGGACACCATGATCCAGGCGCTGAAGGACGAGCAGCGGCTGATCCCCGTGGAGGCCGTGCAATGAGCCTGCATGACACCGTGCGCGACTTCCTCTACCGCGAGGCGCGCTACCTGGACGATGCCCAGTGGGACCAGTGGCTGGAGCTGTATGCCAGCGACGCGACCTTCTGGATGCCGGCGTGGGATGACGATGACCGCCTCACCGAGGATCCGCAGAGCGAGATCTCGCTGATCTGGTACGGCAACCGTGGTGGTCTGGAAGACCGCGTGTTCCGCATCAAGACCGAGCGCTCCAGCGCCACGGTGCCGGACACCCGCACCTCGCACAACCTCAGCAACATCGAGATCGTCGAGGTGGGCGAGGGCAGCTGCCAGGTGCGTTTCAACTGGCACACCCTGAGCTTTCGCTACAAGACCACCGACAGCTACTTCGGCACCAGCTTCTACACCCTCGACCTGCGTGGCGAGCAGCCGCTGATCACGGCCAAGAAGGTGGTGCTGAAGAACGACTACGTTCGCCAGGTCATCGACATCTATCACATCTGATTCACCGCCGAGCCTGTCGGTGTGCCCTCGGGCGCGCCGCGGCCAGGCTCGCCCGCGAGGTGCACCATGAGCTACCAGATCGCATTGAATTTCGAGGACGGGGTTACCCGCTTCATCGAGACCGATGGCCACGAAACCGTGGCCGACGCCGCCTACCGCCAGGGCATCAACATCCCGCTGGACTGCCGTGACGGCGCCTGCGGCACCTGCAAATGCAAGGCCGAGTCCGGGCGCTACGAGCTGGGCGACAACTTCATCGAGGACGCCCTGAGCGACGAGGAAATTGCCCAGGGCTACGTGCTGACCTGCCAGATGCGCGCCGAGTCCGACTGCGTGGTGCGCATCCCGGCCTCCTCGCAGCTGTGCAAGACCGAGCAGGCCAGCTTCGAGGCGGCGATCAGCGATGTGCGCCAGTTGTCGACCAGTACCATCGCCCTGTCGATCAAGGGCGAGGCGCTGAGTCGCCTGGCGTTCCTGCCGGGGCAATACGTCAACCTGAAGGTGCCGGGCAGCGAACAGAGCCGCGCCTACTCGTTCAGTTCGCTGCAGAAGGACGGCGAAGTCAGCTTCCTGATCCGCAACGTGCCGGGCGGCCTGATGAGCAGCTTCCTCACCGGGTTGGCCAAGGCCGGCGACAGCCTGAGCCTGGCAGGGCCCTTGGGCAGCTTCTACCTGCGCCCGATCCAGCGTCCGCTGTTGCTGCTGGCCGGCGGCACGGGCCTGGCGCCGTTCACGGCGATGCTGGAGAAGATCGCCGAGCAGGGCAGCGCGTATCCGCTGCACCTGATCTACGGGGTGACCAACGATTTCGACCTGGTCGAGCTCGATCGCCTGCAAGCCCTGGCCGCGCGCATTGCCAACTTCACGTTCAGCGCGTGCGTGGCCAACCCCGAGAGCGAGTATCCGCAGAAGGGCTACGTGACCCAGCACATCGAGCCGCGCCACCTCAACCAGGGCGACGTCGACGTGTACCTGTGCGGTCCGCCACCGATGGTCGAGGCGGTCAGCCAGTACATCCGCGAACAGGGCATCACCCCGGCCAACTTCTACTACGAGAAGTTCGCCGCGGCGGCCTGAAGTTTCACGGGGCTGCCCGCATCGTGCGGGTGAGGGTGGCCTCTTTTTATCCATGAGCTTCGAGAGTGCCGGGGCCGCGATGCGGCCCTTTCGCGACACAAGGCCGCTCCCACAGGTTCTCCTGTGCCCTGAACCGAGCGCGGTACCTGTGGGAGCGGCCTTGTGTCGCGACGGAGGGCGTAGCCCTCCCGGCAATTTCGGATCGAGCAGGAGATCGACATGAACAACCGATTCCAAGGCAAAGTCGCCCTGGTCACCGGCGCCGCCCAGGGCATCGGCCGCGCCGTGTGCTGGCGGCTCAAGGCCGAAGGCGCGCAGCTGGTGGCGGTGGACCGCTCCGAGCTGGTCCACGAACTGGCGGGCGAGGGCGTGCTGACGCTCACCGCCGATCTCGAGCGGCACGCCGACTGCGCGCGGGTCATGGCCAAGGCGGTCGAGACTTTCGGCCACCTCGACATCCTCATCAACAATGTCGGCGGGACCATCTGGGCCAAACCCTTCGAATACTACGAAGTCGAGCAGATCGAGGCCGAAGTGCGCCGTTCGCTGTTCCCCACCCTGTGGTGCTGCCACGCCGCGCTCCCCTACATGCTCGAACGCGGCAGCGGCGCCATCGTCAACGTTTCGTCGATCGCCACCCGTGGCGTCAACCGCGTGCCCTACGGCGCGGCCAAGGGCGGCGTCAACGCGCTCACCGCGTGCCTGGCCTTCGAGACCGCCGGGCGTGGCATCCGGGTCAACGCCACCGCCCCAGGCGGCACCGAGGCGCCACCACGGCGCATCCCGCGCAACGAGGCCGAACAGGGCGCGCAGGAAAAGCACTGGTACCAGCAGATCGTCGACCAGACCGTCTCCAGCAGCCTGATGAAGCGCTACGGCACTCTCGACGAGCAGGTCGGCGCGATCCTGTTCCTGGCCAGCGACGAGGCCTCCTACATCACCGGCGTGACCCTGCCGGTGGGCGGCGGCGACCTCGGCTGAAGGCCGCCCCGGCAAGGTTTTCTCTTCACACAACAAAAACAAAAGAGACACATGCCATGCGCACACTCGACATCCACCCGATCATCGACAATGCCCGCTTCAGCCCTTTCCACTGGATG
The DNA here is from genome assembly GCF_054788395.1 of Pseudomonas sp. microsymbiont 2. NCBI lineage: Bacteria > Pseudomonadati > Pseudomonadota > Gammaproteobacteria > Pseudomonadales > Pseudomonadaceae > Pseudomonas > Pseudomonas sp. microsymbiont 2. Next base: position 3,345,973 of record NZ_CM139112.1, on the reverse strand, counting down.
GTCATGGCCTGGTGCGGCCTGCTGCTGATCTTCGACGGCTACGACCTGTTCATCTACGGCGTGGTGCTGCCGGTGATCATGCAGCAGTGGGCGCTGACCCCGCTGCAGGCCGGCGCCCTGGGCAGCTACGCGCTGTTCGGCATGATGTTCGGCGCCCTGGCCTTCGGCAGCCTGGCCGATCGCATCGGGCGCAAGAAGGGCATCGCCCTGTGTTTCGCGCTGTTTTCCGGGGCCACCATCCTCAACGGTTTCGCCACCAGCCCCAGCGAATTCGGTGTCTATCGCTTCTTCGCCGGGTTGGGCTGCGGCGGGCTGATGCCCAACGCCGTGGCGCTGATGAACGAGTACGCGCCCAAGCGCCTGCGCAGCACCCTGGTGGCGATCATGTTCAGCGGCTATTCCCTGGGCGGGATGCTCTCGGCGGGCATCGGCATCTTCCTGCTGCCGCGTTGGGGCTGGGAGTCGATGTTCTTCGCCGCCGCCGTGCCGCTGCTACTGCTGCCGGTGATCCTGTACTACTTGCCCGAATCCATCGGTTTCCTGGTGCGCCAAGGCCGGGTGGACGAGGCCCGCCGTCTGCTCAAACGCCTGGACCCGCACTGTGATGTGCGGGCTGACGATCAGTTGCAGGCGCTGGACAAGCAGGGCAAGGGCGCCTCGGTGCTGGAGCTGTTTCGCGACGGTCTGGCGGTGCGCACCCTGGCCCTGTGGCTGGCGTTCTTCTGCTGCCTGCTGATGGTCTACGCGCTGAGCTCGTGGTTGCCCAAGCTGATGGCCAATGCCGGCTACAGCCTCGGTTCGAGCTTGTCGTTCCTGCTGGCGCTCAACTTCGGTGGCATGGCCGGAGCGATCCTCGGTGGCTGGCTGGGCGATCGCTACAACCTGGTCAAGGTCAAGGTGGCGTTCTTCATCGCCGCCGCGCTGTCGATCAGCCTGTTGGGCGTCAACAGCCCGATGCCGGTGCTGTACCTGCTGATCTTCGTCGCCGGCGCGACCACCATCGGCACGCAGATCCTGTTGTATGCCGGCGCCGCCCAGCTTTACGGCCTGTCGGTGCGCTCCACCGGTCTTGGCTGGGCCTCTGGCATCGGCCGCAACGGCGCCATCGTCGGCCCGCTGCTCGGCGGCGCGCTGATGGGCATCAACCTGCCGCTGCAACTGAACTTCATCGCTTTCGCCATTCCCGGCGCCGTCGCCGCGCTGGCCATGGCCTTGCACCTGGCCAGCGGCCGGCGCCATGGCCTGGCCACGGCGGCCTGAATCGAACACTGACTGAACTGGAGCCTGGCATGACAAGCCCGACCATCGACCGGCTGGAGGCGATCATCGTCGACCTGCCGACCATTCGCCCGCACAAGCTGGCCATGCACACGATGCAGCAGCAGACCCTGGTGATCCTGCGCCTACGTTGCAGCGACGGCAGCGAAGGCATCGGCGAGTCCACCACCATCGGCGGCCTGGCCTATGGCTACGAAAGCCCGGAAGGCATCAAGGCCAACATCGACGCGCACCTGGCCCCGGCGCTGATCGGCCTGCCAGCGGATAACATCAACGCCGCCATGCTCAAGCTGGACACGATCGCCAAGGGCAACACCTTCGCCAAGTCTGGCATCGAGAGCGCGCTGCTCGATGCCCAGGGCAAGCGCCTGGGGCTGGCGGTCAGCGAACTGCTCGGCGGGCGTGTGCGCGACAGCCTCGAGGTGGCCTGGACCCTGGCCAGCGGCGACACCGCCCGGGATATCGCCGAGGCCGAGCACATGCTCGAGCTTCGTCGTCACCGCGTATTCAAGCTGAAGATTGGCGCCAATCCGCTGGAGCACGACCTCAAGCATGTGCTGGCGATCAAGCGCGAACTGGGCGAGCGCGCCAGTGTGCGGGTGGACGTCAACCAGTATTGGGACGAGTCCCAGGCTATCCGTGCCTGCCAGGTGCTCGGCGATAACGGCATCGATCTGATCGAGCAGCCCATCTCGCGCAGCAACCGTGGCGGCCAGGTGCGCCTCAACCAGCGCAGTCCGGCGCCGATCATGGCCGACGAGTCCATCGAGAGCGTCGAGGACGCTTTCAGCCTGGCCACCCACGGGGCCGCGAGCATCTTCGCCCTGAAGATCGCCAAGAACGGCGGCCCCCGTGCCGTGCTGCGTACCGCGCAGATCGCCGAGGCCGCCGGCATCGCCCTGTATGGCGGGACCATGCTCGAAGGCTCGGTCGGCACCCTGGCCTCGGCCCACGCTTTCCTCACCTTGCGCCAGCTGACCTGGGGCACCGAGCTGTTCGGCCCACTGCTGCTGACCGAGGAGATCGTCAACCAGCCGCCGGTGTACCGCGACTTCCAGTTGCACGTCCCCACCACCCCCGGCCTGGGCCTGACCCTGGACGAACAACGCCTGGCGCGCTTCGCCCGCCGTTGAAGGCAAACACAGCCCCCTGTAGGAGCGGCCTTGTGTCGCGAAAGGACCGCAAAGCGGCCCCAGTGTTACCACATGGATCGCCGGGGCCGCTGCGCAGCCCTTTCGCGACACAAGGCCGCTCCTACAAGGGCCGAGCCAGATTAGAGAAAGGAGAATCAGCATGCTGTTCCACGTAAAGATGACCGTGAAATTGCCGGTCGACATGGACCCAACCAAGGCCGCGCAACTGAAGGCCGATGAGAAGGAACTGGCCCAGCGCCTGCAGCGAGAGGGCAGCTGGCGCCACCTGTGGCGCATCGCCGGCCATTACGCCAACTACAGCGTGTTCGACGTGCCCAGCGTCGAAGCCTTGCACGACACCCTGATGCAGCTGCCGCTGTTCCCCTACATGGACATCGAGGTCGCCGGCCTGTGCCGCCATCCCTCGTCGATCCACGGCGACGACCGCTGAACTCACTACAAGAACGACACGAGGTACCTGATCATGACCGTGAAGATTTCCCATACCCCTGAAGTGCAGCAGTTCTTCGAACAAGCCGCAGGCTTTGGCAACGACAGCGGCAGCCCGCGCCTCAAACGCATCATCCAGCGTGTGCTGGCGGACAGCGCGCGGCTGATCGAGGAGCTGGAGATCAGCGAAGACGAGTTCTGGCACGCCGTCGACTACCTCAATCGCCTGGGCGGGCGTGGCGAGGCCGGGCTGCTGGTGGCGGGCCTGGGCATCGAGCACTTCCTCGACCTGCTGCAGGATGCCAAGGATGCCGAGGCCGGCCTGACGGGCGGCACCCCGCGCACCATCGAAGGCCCGCTGTACGTGGCTGGGGCGCCGATCGCCCAGGGCCAGGCACGCATGGACGACGGCAGCGAGGAGGGCGTGGCCACGGTGATGCTGCTCGAAGGTCAGGTGCGCGGCCCCGATGGCCAGCCATTGGCCGGGGCGACGGTGGACCTGTGGCATGCCAACACCCGGGGTACCTATTCGTTCTTCGACCAGAGTCAGTCGGCGTACAACCTGCGTCGGCGCATCGTCACCGATGCCGACGGCCGTTACCGCGCGCGCTCGATCGTGCCCTCCGGCTACGGCTGCGACCCGCAGGGGCCGACCCAGGAGTGCCTGGACCTGCTCGGTCGCCACGGCCAGCGCCCGGCGCATATCCATTTCTTCATTTCGGCACCCGGGCATCGTCACCTGACCACCCAGATCAATCTGTCCGGCGACAAGTACCTGTGGGACGACTTCGCCTATGCCACCCGCGACGGGCTGGTCGGAGAGGTGGTGTTTCGTGACGGCGCGCAGGGGCGGGTTGCCGAGCTGAGGTTCGATTTCCAGTTGCAGCAGGCGTTGGACAGCGAGGCCGAGCAGCGCAGCGGGCGGCCGCGGGCGTTGCAGGAGGCCTGATACAGCGCGTCAGGTATTTCGCGGGTAAACCCGCTCCCACAGGTTTCAAGCCTTGTTGATTTCCTGTGGGAGCGGGCTTGCCCGCGAAGCAGGCCACACCAGAACAAGAGCCTGCCACGAAGGCCGGCCAATGCCTTGCGAGAAACGCCATGAAAACCCTACTCGCGGACTGTTCCCTGTCGGCCGTCGTTGCCGGCTGCATTGCCACCCTGATCTCCTACGCCGGCCCCTTGGTGATCATCTTCCACGCCGCCGAAGCCGCCGGCCTGTCCCACGGCCAGCTGTCGTCGTGGGTCTGGGCGGTGTCCATCGGCAGCGCCATGCTGGGCGCGGTGCTGAGCCTGCGCTATCGGGTGCCCGTGGTGATCGCCTGGTCGATCCCGGGCTCGGCACTGCTGGTGAGCGCCTTGCCGCAGATTGGCCTGGCACAGGCGGTTGGCGCCTATCTGGTGGCCAACACCATGCTGCTGCTGATCGGCGTCAGCGGCGCCTTCGACCGCCTGATCGCCCGGTTGCCTGGCTCCATCGCCGCCGGCATGCAGGCCGGGATCCTGTTCGGCTTCGGCATCGAGGTGTTTCGCGCGCTGCCGGTGCAGCCCGTGCTGGTGCTGGCGATGTTCGTCAGCTACGTGCTGATGCGCAGGCTGCAACCGCGCTATGCGGTGGCGAGCGTGCTGGCGGTTGGGACGTTGGTGACCCTGCTCGGTGGCGAGTTTCGCGGCGACGAGCTGGTGCTGGCGCTGGCCTCGCCGCAGTGGATCACGCCACAGTTCAGCTTGGGCGCGACCTTCAGCCTGGCGCTACCGCTGGTGCTGGTGGCGCTGACCGGGCAGTTCATGCCTGGCATGGCGGTGCTGCGCAACGCCGGCTATGGCACCCCGGCCAGTCCCCTGATCGGCGCCAGCGCCGTGGGCGGCCTGCTGCTTGCGCCGTTCGGCTGCCACGGCCTGAACCTGGCGGCGGTCACCGCCAGCCTGTGCACCGGGCGCGAGGCCCACGAAGACCCGCGCCGGCGCTATGTGGCCGCCGTTGCCGGCAGTGGCCTGTACCTGCTGCTGGGCATTGCCGGCGCCACCTTGATGTCTGTGTTCGCCGCCTTTCCCGTCGCGCTGATCGCGGCCCTGGCGGGCCTGGCCTTGTATGGCGCGATCAGCGAGGCCCTGGTGCGTAGCCTCGCCGAGCCGGGCGAGCGCGATGCCGGCCTGTTCACCTTTCTGGTCACCGCCTCGGGGGTGACCTTTCTCGGGCTGTCGGCGGCGTTCTGGGGGCTGCTGTTCGGCCTGCTCGCCCATGGCCTGGCCCACCTGCGCCGAGCGCCTGCACTTGACCGAAGGAGGGCATGACACCGCATCCGCAACGTTCCAGCGCTTCATCACATAACAACAAGATCAGAGAGCTTCGGAATGAATCACACCCCTTGCGTCGCCATCGGCCTGAGCCTGCTCAGCCAATCCCTGTGGGCCGCCGACGGCGGCTTTTTCGAAGAGGCCAAGGCCAGCCTCAGCGCCCGTAACTACTACTTCAGCCGCGACTTTTCCGACATTGTCGGCGCCAACCGGCAGTCCAAGGCCGAGGAGTGGGCCCAAGGCTTCATCCTCGATTTCAAGTCCGGCTACACCCCGGGCGCCGTCGGCTTCGGCCTGGATGTCCAGGGCCTGCTCGGCATCCGTCTGGACAGCAGCCCCGACCGGGTCAACACCGGGCTGCTGCCGGTGCATGGCGATGGCCGCGCCGCCAGTGACTACAGCCGCCTGGCGCCGACCTTCAAGGCACGGCTGTCGAACACCGAGCTGCGTGTCGGTGAGTTGCAACCCAACTTGCCGGTACTGGCGTTCAGCGATATCCGCCTGCTGCCGCCCAGCTACCAGGGCGTGAGCCTCAGTTCCAGCGAACTGGCCGGCCTGAGCGTGCAGGCCGGTCACCTGAGCGCCACCCACCTGCGCAACGAGGCGGGCGACGGCAAGATGAACGCCATGCTTGGCCATGTACCGATGCGCCAGGCCGAGAGCGACGGGTTCGACTATGCCGGTGGCGACTATGCCTTCAACGCCGGGCAGAGCAGCGCCAGCCTGTGGTATGGGCAGCTGCGGGACATCTACCGGCAAGGCTTCGTCGGGTTCAAGCACAGTCAGCCGCTGGGCGACTGGGTGCTCGGCGCCAATCTGGGTTACTACAGTGCCCGTGAGGCCGGTGATGCGCGGCTGGGCAATATCGACAACCAGGCGTTCTTCTCGCTGTTCACTGCCAGGCTCGGCGGCCACGCCTTGCATGCCGGCTACCAGGCCATGTACGGCGACAGCCCGTTTCCCCGGGTGTTCGCCAACATCACGCCGCTGGGCAACGAAGTGCCAACCTACGAGTTCGCCTACACCGACGAGCGTTCGTACCAGCTGCGCTACGACTACAACTTCGTGGCCATGGGCATTCCCGGGCTGACCGCGTCGGTGCGCTACATAACCGGTAACAATGTCGATACCGGGCAAGGCTTCGAGGGCAAGGACCGCGAGCGTGACATCGACCTGGGCTACGCGGTGCAGAGCGGACCGCTCAAAGGACTGGGGATTCGCCTGCGCAATGCCATGGCGCGCTCGAACTACCGCAGCGACATCGACGAGAATCGCCTGATCCTGGTGTACACCTGGCAGCTGTTGTGATCGCCCGCGCGGGTTTGCACTGCCCGGCAGGATGCAGGTAGCTTTCCTGTATCTCCTCCCGGAAGCTCGTCATGGACTCTTTGACCCAAGCCGTACTCGGCGCCGCCCTGCAAGGCAGCGTGCTGGGGCGGATCCAGGGCCGCCGTTCGCTGCTGTACGGCGCCGCCCTGGGCACCTTGCCTGACCTGGACGTGGTGATCCGCTACGCCGATCCGGTGTCGCAGATGACCTATCACCGGGGCTTTTCCCACTCGATCTTCGTCCTGACCGGCTTGGCCCTGTTGCTGGCCTGGCTGGTCGCCTGGCGCTGGCCGAACAAAGGCTACAGCAGGCCCAGGCTATTTATGGCGTTCTGGCTGGTGCTGGTCACTCATCCAATCCTCGACGCATTCACCGTCTACGGCACCCAGCTGTTCTGGCCGCTGCAGCTGACGCCGCAGAGCTGGGCGGCGGTGTTCATCATTGATCCTGTGTATACGGTGCCGCTGCTGCTGGCGGTCGTGTATGCAGCCCTCAAGGGCCTGCAGGGCAGGGCGAGCGCGCTGCTGTCGCTGGCGCTGGTGTTCAGCACCGCCTACCTGGGCTTCGGCCTGGCCGGGCGCATGGCCGCCGAGCAGCGCTTCCATCTGGCCCTGCAGGCACAGGGCATTGCCACCAGCGAGGTGCGCGCGGTGCCCATCGCGTTCAACAGCCTGGTCTGGCGGGTGCTGGCCAAGACCCCGGACGGCGACTACTACGAAGGCATAAGCAGCTGGTTCGACAAGGCGCCCCCCGAGATGCTGCGTCAGTCGCGCAACCTGCAGGCTGGCCAGTTGCTGGCCGGTGAACCGTTGCACGAGCGCCTGCGCTGGTTCACCGGTGACTGGTTGCGCTATGACGTGGTCGGCGATGCATTGGTGGTCACCGACCTGCGCATGGGCATCCCCGGCAACTACACCTTCCGCTTCCAGATGGCCCAGCGCGATGGCGATGGTCAGTGGACGGCCATTGCGCCGCGTGGCTGGATCGGTGGTGGCGCCGCGTCGCTGTTCGATGGCGGGAAACTGTCACTGATCTGGCAGCGGATCCTCGCCCAGCAACCGCCCCTGCCACTGGCGGCCTGGGCCGCGCAGGCCAGCGGCGTCGCCGCCGAGGCCAGGCACTAGCCGGTGCGCTCGGCCGGGCTGGACCTGCTCAAGTGGACGGCGATCGTGACCATGGTCGCCGACCACCTGCGTTACCTGTGGCCCGCCGCCGATGGCCTGTTCGTGCTGGGGCGGCTGGCCTTTCCACTGTTCTGCCTGGCGATCGCGGTCAACGTCGGGCGCAGCCGCGTGGGTGAGCTTTTCACCCCGGCCAATGCCCGCTATCTCGGCTGGATGCTGGTGTTCGCAGTGCTGTCGGAGGCACCGTACCGCTGGCTGGATACCGGCTCGCTCACTTTCAACGTGATCCCGACCCTGGGCCTGGGCCTGTTGGTCGCCTGGGGCGTACGACACCCGCAGCCGCTGGCTCGCGTCTGCGGCATCGCTGCCGCGCTGGTGGCGACGGTGTTCAGTTCAGCGCTGATGTATGGGCTGGCGGGCGTCCTGTTGCCGGGCGCGTTGCTGCTGGCCAGAACCCGAGGTGGGTTGTGCTGGTGCCTGCCGGTCCTGCTGGCGGTGGCTGGCAATCTCAGCAACGGCTGGTTGCGCGAACACCTGCTGGCGCCGATCACCCTGATGGCGCTGGCGGTCGCTGCGCTGGCGGTGCCGGCCGGCATCTGGCTGCTGCGCCAGGATGGCTGGCGCGTGCCGCCCGTGGGCCGTTGGGGGTATGCGTTCTATCCCTTGCACCTGCTGCTGATCCGGTTGCTCCAGGGGCTGGGCTGACTTGCCTTGCAATCCCTGGATCCGCACCCATCTAACAGCCCTTGCCAAACTGGAAACCGCCCATGGAAACCAACCGCTTCGGCGATATCGCCGCCTTCGTCAGCGCCGTGAAGGCCGGCAGTTTCACCGCCGCTGCCGCCAGCCTGGGCCTGACCCGCTCGGCGGTGGGCAAGAGCATCGCCCGCCTGGAGGCGCGCATGGCGGTACGCCTGCTCAACCGCACCACGCGCAAGCTGAGCCTGACCGACGAAGGTCTGGTGGCGTTCGAGCGTTGGCGGCAGATCCTCGACGACCTGGACGAGGTCGAGACCACCATGGCCCAGCGCCGTGCACAGCCTACCGGTACCTTGCGCCTGACCGCGCCGCTGTCGTTTGGCCAGCGTCATGTGCTGCCGCTGCTCGATGCCTACCTCAAGCAGTGGCCCCAACTGCGCGCCGATATCCGTTTCACCGACCGTTTCGTCGATCTGGTCGAGGAGGGTATCGACGTCGCCGTGCGCATCGGGGCGCCGAAAGAAGACTCGCAACTGCTGACCCGCACCGTGGCCTGGCAGCAGTTCGTAACCTGCGCCTCGCCCGACTACCTGGCGCGCCATGGCACGCCGCAGACGCCGGCCGATCTCTACGGTCACGACAAGATCGCCTTTCTGGTCGGTGAGAAGCCCAACCCCTGGCGCTTTCGCACGGATGCGGGGCTGCATCTGTGCGAGGAGCCGGGGCGACTGAACATCGATAGCGCCGAGGCCCTGCTCGAAGGCGCACGGGCCGGGTTCGGGCTGATTCACCTGCCCACCTACATTACTGGTGACGACCTGCGCAGGGGCCAACTGGTAGAAGTGTTGCACGACTACCGGCCACCGGCAGATCCGATCCGCATCGTATACCCGAGCAAGCGGCACCTGTCGCCACGGGTGCGTGGGTTCATCGACCTGCTGGTGGCGCGCTGGGCCGATAGGGTGCCTTGGGAAAACTGACAGGGACATTCCTATATCGCGCGGCTCTGGTCACGCTGAGTTGACGGGCAACCAATAAAAGCGACTGCTCGACGACCTGGCAGAAATGCCAGTGGTGCCGTTTGCTGAGACGTGCGCATGATGCTGCATGTCGGGGCTACTCATTGGCAGTTCCGGCGCAAACAACTTGGACGAAGTATGGCATCAATCATCGAGGGCTCGGATCATGAGCGGACAACAAAGTGGGGTTGTGAAGCGGTACGACGAAAACAAGGGTTTTGGATACATAACACCGGATGACGGTGGGCAGGATCTGTTCGTACACTTCAACGCGTTTAGAAGCAGTGGCTTGAAAACATTGGCAGAAGGCCAGCATGTCAGCTTTGACGTCGAAAATGGACCAAACGGTGCGCTAGCCGTCAATGTGTCTGCTCAGTGAGCCCGACTGAGCAGTGCTTGCCTGGCGCAGGAACCTTCGGTTCAGGTGTTCCTGTCGCCAGGGCAAGTCGAGTTGTCAAGGGGATATTGCCCCTTGGCGCAGGCTAGGCCTGTTGCAGAACCGGATAGTCGGTGTATCCCTCGGGCCCATTGGCGTAATCGAACTGTGCCCGGTGTTCGTTCAGCGGCGCTTTCTGCTTCAGCCGCTGCGTCAGGTCCGGGTTGGCGATGAAGGCCCGGCCAAAGGCCACGGCATCGATCAGCCCGCGTGCCAGCAAATCCTCGGCTTTCTCGACGGTATAGGCCCCGGCCGCCACGATCACGCCGGGGAACGCTGCACGGATGGCTTCGCGGAATTCGTCGCGCAGCGGCTTGCCGCCCGACCAGTCCGGCTCCGACAGGTGCAGGTAGGCCAGGTTGCGCTTGGCCAGCTCGCCGATCAGGTACAGGCTGGCCGCTTCCTGGTCTTCACCGTTGTCCACGCCATTGAAGCCGCCCAGCGGGAAAATGCGGATGCCCACGCGCTCGGCGCTCCATTGGGCGATGGCGGCGTCCACCGCTTCCAGCACGATACGCGCGCGGTTCTCGACGCTGCCACCGTAGCGATCCTCGCGCACGTTGGCGCTGGGGGAGAGGAACTGGTGCAGCAGGTAGCCGTGGGCGGCGTGCAGCTCGATGAAGTCGAAGCCGGCTTCCCGGGCATTGGCGGCGGCCTGGCCGAAGTCGCCGACGATACCGGCGATCTCCGCTTGGTCTAAAGCCCGCGGGGCCGAGGTTTCGACGCGGATCACCTGGCGCGCTTCGTCACGCAGCGAGGTGCGGGTATTGGCAGGCAGCGCCGAAGGCGCCACGGGCGCCGCGCCGTCAGGTTGCAGCGAGGTGTGCGAGACCCTGCCGGTGTGCCACACCTGCACGGCGCTGTGACCGCCGGCGGCATGGATGCCCTCGTTGACCCGGCGCCAGCCGGCGATCTGCTCGGCGGTGTGGATGCCGGGCGAGCCGGAGTAGCCCTTGGCCTGGAAGGAAATCTGCGTGGCCTCGGTGATGATCAGCCCGGCACTGGCGCGCTGGGTGTAGTACTCGGCCATCAGCGGCGTCGGAACATCGCCCGGTTCGCGGCTGCGCAGGCGGGTGAGTGGGGCCATGAAGACCCGGTTGGGCAGGGTCAGGGGGCCAAGCGCGAGAGGTTCGAAGAGTTTCATCGGAGCTCCATCGGAAGGTTGGTTCGATGGTGGCCACGATACCGAGATGATTGGGGAAAGGGGGGACCGGAATACCGGCCTCTGGCTCCCCAATGGGGAACTGAGAGATATGGTTTAGCCGGTGCCATACGCTGCGGCGCTTGCTTCGCGGGTAAACCCGCTCCCACAGGATGGGGCAGGGCGTGAAGCAAGCGCGCTCGTTGTGGGCTGCCGGGTTATCCGCGCGACACGCGCCCGCTGACGAAGTGCGCCACGTCATTGAACCCCGGCGTCGAGGCATGCCCCGGCGTCACCAGCGAGTCGATGAACGCTTCGTCCTCGGCCGTGATCTTGACCTCCAGCGCCCCGGCATAGGTGTCCCACTGCGCCTCGGTGCGTGGCCCGACGATGGCCGAGCTGACCAGGCGGTTGTTCAGCACCCAGGCGATGGCGAACTCGACGATGCCCACCCCCTTGGCCTCGGTGTAGGCGTGGATCTTCTGGGCGATGGCCAGCGACTCCTGGCGCCACTCCACTTCCATGATGCGCTTGTCCTGGCGTCCGGCGCGGCTGCCTTCGTCCGGCGTCGAGCCGGGCGCGTACTTGCCGCTGAGCACGCCACGGGCCAGCGGGCTGAACGGCACCACGCCCAGGCCGTGGTAGGCGGCGGCGGTCAGTTGCTCGGGTTCGGCCTGACGGTTGACGATGTTGTACAGCGGCTGGCTGACCACCGGCTTGGCCACGCCGAGCCGCTCGGCCAGGTTGCAGATCTCGGCGATGCGCCAGCCACGGAAGTTGGACACGCCCCAGTAGCGGATCTTGCCCTGGGCCAGCAGGTCGCCGATGGCGCGCACGGTCTCTTCCAGCGGCACCGTGTGGTCCTCACGGTGCAGGTAGTAGATGTCCAGGTAGTCGCTGCCCAGGCGCGCGAGGCTGGCCTCGAGGGCATTGAACAGGTGCTTGCGCGACAGGCCGCTGCGGTTGGGGACGCCATCCACCGGGCCATAGCCGGCCTTGGAGGCGACGATCCAGTCCTGGCGATTGCGCGCCACCGCCTGGCCGACGATTTCCTCGGAGCGCCCGCCGTTATACACATCGGCGGTGTCGATGAAGTTGATGCCCTGGTCCCAGGCCTTGTCGATGATGCGCAGCGCGTCTTCGCTGCTGGTCTGCTCGCCGAACATCATGCTGCCGAGGGTGAGGGCCGAGACCTGCAGGCCGGATTGACCGAGGGGGCGGTAGATCATTGCAGATAATCCTTTTCTGACACCTGAAGGGAAATAGCCCTCTGTTTTACACAGATCCGCCGTGCATTGAAAGCGCACTCCCAAGCGGTCATGGGTCCGGCCAGGCGTCGATCAGCTCCCGCGCCTCGCGGCTCGACAGTGGCCGTTTCAGGCGCTGCGACAGCACCGCCATGGCCCGTGCGTAACCCTTGGCGATCACCGCCTCGACCTGGTCGTCGATGCATTGCAGGGCAATGAAATCACCGTGCTCCGGCTCCCCCACGTATTCGATGCGGTTCCAGTGCTGGCCATGCCCGAGCACCTCGTAGGTGCGTCCATGCTGGTAGGTCCAGAAGAACGGCACGTCGTCATAGCGACGTCGCTCGCCCAGCATGTTGGCCGCGGCGATCACCCCATGCTGCTCGGCCAGGCGCCAGTGTTCGATGCGTACCGGCCGTCCGGCGAGCGGGAAGGTGGCGACATCGCCGGCTGCCCACAGGCCGTCGGCGGCCTGCAGGTGCGCATCGACGCTGAGCGAACGGTCCTCGGCCAGTGCCAGGCCCTGCACGAAGCCTGTCACCGGCGTGACGCCGATACCCAGCAGCACCAGGGGCGTGACCAGCCGTTCGCCGTTGGCCAGGCGCACGGCCTCGACCCGTTCCTGGCCTTCGAAGGCGGTCACCTCGGTCGGGCCATGGAACACCACCCCCTTGCGTTCATGCAGCGCGCGCAGGCTGCGGCCGATGCGCTCGCCGAACGGCCGGGCCAGCGGGATCTCATGCCGGGTCACCACATGCACTTGCAGGCCGTACTTGTGCAAGGCGCTGGCCGCTTCCAGGCCGATGAAACCATCGCCGACGATCACCACCGGCTGGCCGGGCTCGGCCAGGTCGAGCAGGCGCTCGGCGTCACCCAGCGAGCGCAGCACACAGATGCCCGGCAGCTGCACGCCCGGCAGTTCGGGGCGATTCGGCTTGCCACCGGTGGCGAGCAGGGCAGCGTCGTAGACCAGGCGCTGGCCGTCGGCCAGGACCAGTTCGCGCTTATCGGTGTCCAGTGCGCGGACCTTGCCGTGCAGGCGTTGAACCTGTCCGTGGCGTAGCGTGCCGGGGGCGAGCAGGGGCGGCACTTCGTCCGCTGGCATCTGCCCGGCGATGACGAACTTGCTCAGGGCGGTGCGATCGTAGGCGCTCGGCTGTTCCTGGTCGATCCATAGCAGTTGCCCGCCGAAGCCGTGATCGAGCAAGGTGGTCACGGCGGCCGCGCCTGCGGCTCCTGCGCCGATCACCACGAAGGTACGGGCGTCGTCGTGCCGGGGCGGGCTGGGCTCGGGCAACGGTTGGTCATCGACCCAGACCTGGTCACCCTTCAACTGCACCGTATGGCGTCGCAATCCTTTCAAGGCGGGTGGTTCGCACACCGCCCCCTCGTCCAGCGCGAAAGCGGCCTTGTGCCAAGGGCAGACCAGCAATCCGCCACACACCACCCCTTCGTCCAGTGGCGCGCCTTCATGGGGGCAGTTGCCCTGGTAGGCACGCACCTGGTCGCCATGGCGTACCAGGATGAGCTCTTCGGCGCCGGCCTGGACGCGTAGCGGACGATGTTCATCGAGCTGGGCGAGGGACGCCACGGCATGCAGGGTCATGGGCATTCTCCTGAAGGCTGTGTGGTCATTTGACCCCTGGGGGATACCGAAGGTGCGCCCAACCGACGACCGGACTCACCGCTTACAATCTTTAACACAAAGCTCATATGAGACTAAATTGACTCAAATTAAATGTAAAAGTACTATCCGCGTCGTTTTTAACCAAAGGCTCGGGTGAGTACATGGGCAATTTGCGTGCAATAGGGATGGCCAGTTGGCTGGCGGCGGCCGTGGTACTGGCGGGTTGTGACACGGCGCAGGACCAGCAGGCCGCGGCTGAAACGGCGTTTCCGGTCGAGGCCGTGACTGTGGCCAGCGAACCCCTGGCGCTGGCGTCGACGCTGCCGGGCCGGGTCGAGCCGATGCGGGTGGCGCAGGTGCGCGCCCGGGTGGCGGGCATCGTCCTGCACAAGCGTTTCGAGGAAGGCGCCGACGTCAAGGCCGGCGATGTGCTGTTCCAGATCGACCCGGCACCGTTCAAGGCCGCCCTGGCCCGCGCCGAGGCAGACCTGGCCCGGGCCCAGGCCGTGCAACAGGAAGCCCAGGCGCGGGTCAAGCGCTATGCGCCGCTGGTGAAGATCGAGGCGGTCAGCCAGCAGGACTTCGACAGTGCCACCGCCGAGCAGCGCAGCGCCCAAGCCGCCGTGCGTTCGGCTCAGGCCGACGTGCAGACCGCGCGCCTGAACCTTGGCTACGCCACGGTCACCGCGCCGATCTCCGGCCGTATTGGCCGTGCCCTGGTCACCGAAGGCGCGCTGGTCGGGCAGGGCGACGCCACGCTGATGGCGCGTATCCAGCAACTCGACCCGATCTACGTCGACTTCACCCAGTCCGCCGCCGATGCCCTACGCCTGCGCCAGGCGCTCAAGGACGGCGCCCTGGCCGGTGGCGACGACAAGGCCCTGACTGCTCAGGTGGAGGGCACCGACTACCAGCGCCAGGGCGCGCTGATGTTCACCGATGTCACGGTGGACAGCAGTACCGGCCAGGTCACCCTGCGCGGTCGCTTCGACAACGCCGACGGCATTCTGCTGCCAGGCATGTATGTGCGGGTGCGCACTCCGCAGGGCACCGACCAGCAGGCCATTCTGGTGCCACAGCGCGCGGTGCGGCGCGGCAGCGATGGCGAAGCACAGGTGATGGTGGTCGGCACCGGCAATCTCGCCGAGACGCGCAGCGTGCGCACCGGCGTGATGCACGGTTCGCGCTGGCAGATCGTCGAGGGCTTGCGCGCTGGCGACCAGGTCATCGTCGGCAGTCCGGCCGGCCTGGCCGCGGGCATGCCCGTGGTGCTGGCCCAGGCTCAACAAGCCGCGGCGCGATAAGGCGAGGGTAGCGAGATGTCCAAGTTCTTCATCAATCGGCCGAACTTCGCCTGGGTCGTGGCGCTGTTCATTTCCCTGGCCGGCCTGCTGGTGATCCCGGCGCTGCCGGTGGCCCAGTATCCCAGCGTGGCGCCGCCACAGATTTCCATCAACGCCACCTACCCGGGGGCTTCGGCCAAGGTGATGGTGGAATCGGTGACCAGCATCATCGAGGAGTCGCTCAACGGCGCCAAGGGCTTGCTGTACTACGAGTCCACCAACAACTCCAACGGCGTGGCCGAGGTGATGGTGACCTTCGAGCCGGGCACCGACCCGGACATGGCCCAGGTCGATGTGCAGAACCGCCTGAAGAAGGCCGAGGCGCGCATGCCCCAGGCGGTGCTGACCCAGGGCTTGAAGGTCGAGCAGGCCAGCTCGGGCTTCCTGCTGATCTACGCCCTGACCAGCAAGCAGGGCGACCGTGGCGACACCACGGCGCTGGCTGACTACGCCGCGCGCAACATCAACAACGAACTGCTGCGCGTGCCCGGGGTGGGCAAGCTGCAGTTCTTCGCCTCGGAAGCGGCCATGCGGGTCTGGGTCGATCCGCAGAAACTGGTGGGCTATGGCCTGTCTATCGACGATATCAACGCGGCGATCCGTGGCCAGAACGTCCAGGTGCCGGCCGGCAGCTTCGGCAGCACGCCGGGCGCCAGCGAACAGGAGCTGACCGCGACCCTGGCGGTGCAGGGCACCCTGGAGACCCCCGAAGCCTTCGCCGGCATCGTGCTGCGCGCCAATCCGGACGGCTCCAGCGTGCGCCTGGGCGATGTCGCGCGCATGGCCATCGGCAGCGAGAACTACAACCTGTCGTCGCGCCTGGACGGCCACCCGGCGGTGGCTGGCGCGGTGCAACTGGCACCGGGCGCCAACGCCATCCAGACCGCGACGCAGGTCAAGGAACGCCTCGCCGAGCTGGCGCAGTTCTTCCCGGAAGGTGTCGAGTACTCGGTACCGTACGACACCTCGCGCTTCGTCGACGTGGCCATCGAGAAGGTCATCCACACCCTGCTCGAGGCCATGGTGCTGGTGTTCCTGGTGATGTTCCTGTTCCTGCAGAACATCCGCTACACCCTGATCCCGTCGATCGTGGTGCCGGTGTGCCTGCTGGGCACGCTGATGGTGATGAAGCTGCTCGGCTTCTCGGTGAACATGATGACCATGTTCGGCATGGTGCTGGCCATCGGCATCCTGGTGGACGACGCCATCGTGGTGGTGGAGAACGTCGAGCGGCTGATGGCCGAGGAAGGCCTGTCGCCGGTGGATGCGACCATCAAGGCGATGGGGCAGGTGTCCGGGGCGATCATCGGCATCACCCTGGTGCTGGCGGCGGTGTTCCTGCCGTTGGCGTTCATGTCCGGTTCCGTGGGGGTGATCTACCAGCAGTTCTCGGTGTCGCTGGCGGTGTCGATCCTGTTCTCCGGGTTCCTGGCCCTGACCTTCACCCCGGCGCTGTGCGCCACGCTGCTCAAGCCGGTGCCCCATGGGCACCATGAAAAACGTGGTTTCTTCGGCGTGTTCAACCGGATCTTCGCCCGTGTGACCGAGCGCTACTCGCTGATGAACAGCGCGCTGGTGGCCCGTGCCGGGCGCTGGATGCTGGCCTATGTCGGCATCCTGGTGGTGCTCGGCTATTCCTACCTGCGCCTGCCGGAGGCGTTCGTGCCGTCCGAGGACCTGGGCTACAGCATCGTCGATGTGCAACTGCCGCCAGGCGCCAGCCGGGTGCGCACCGACCACACCGCCGAAGCCCTGGAGCAGTTCCTGATGTCCCGCGAGGCGGTGGCCAGCTCGTTCATCGTCAGCGGCTTCAGCTTCTCGGGCCAGGGCGACAACGCCGCGCTGGCGTTCCCCACCTTCAAGGACTGGTCCCAGCGCGACAAGGCGCAGTCGGCGGAGGCGGAAACCGCCGCGATCAATGCGCAGTTCGCCGCCAACGGCGATGGCACCATCACCGCCGTGATGCCGCCACCGATCGATGGCTTGGGCAACTCAGGTGGTTTCGCCCTGCGCCTGATGGACCGTGGCGGCTTGGGCCGAGAGGCGCTGCTGGCGGCACGCGACCAGTTGCTGGCCCGTGCCAACGGCAACCCGGTGATCCTCTACGCGATGATGGAAGGCCTGGCCGAGGCGCCGCAGCTGCGTGTGCAGATCGACCGCGAGAAAGCTCGCGCCCTGGGGGTGAATTTCGAGGCCATCAACAGCACCCTGGCCACCGCCTTCGGTTCGGCGGTGATCAACGATTTCACCAACGCCGGGCGCCAGCAGCGCGTGGTGGTGCAGGCCGAGCAGGGCGAGCGCATGACCCCGGAAAGCGTGCTGCGCCTGTACGCGCCCAACGCCAATGGCGAGCAGGTGCCGTTCAGCGCCTTCGTCACCACCCGCTGGGAGGAAGGCCCGGTGCAGCTGGTGCGCTACAACGGTTATCCGTCGATCCGCATCGCCGGTGACGCCGCGCCCGGGCACAGCACCGGCCAGGCGATGGCCGAGATGGAGCGCCTGGTCAGCGAGCTGCCGCCGGGCATCGGCTATGCCTGGACCGGTCTTTCCTACCAGGAAAAGGTTTCCAGCGGCCAGGCCGCGGGGCTGTTCGGCCTGGCCATCCTGGTGGTGTTCCTGTTGCTGGTGGCTCTGTACGAAAGCTGGGCGATCCCGCTGACGGTGATGCTGATCGTGCCGATCGGCGCCCTGGGCGCGGTGTGGGCGGTGATGCTCACCGGCATGCCCAACGATGTGTACTTCAAGGTCGGCCTGATCACCATCATCGGCCTGGCGGCGAAGAACGCCATCCTCATCGTCGAGTTCGCCAAGGAACTGTGGGAGAAGGGCCATAGCCTGCGTGACGCCGCCATCGAAGCCGCGCGCCTGCGTTTTCGTCCGATCGTGATGACCTCCATGGCCTTCATCCTCGGCGTGGTGCCCCTGGCCATCGCCAGCGGCGCCGGCGCCGCCAGCCAGCGCGCCATCGGTACCGGGGTGATCGGCGGCATGCTCAGCGCGACCCTGCTGGGCGTGGTGTTCGTGCCGATCTGTTTCGTCTGGGTGCTGTCGCTGCTCAAGCGCAAACCGGCCCCCGTGCAGCATGCTGTCGAGGTGACGAAGTGATGCTCATGCGTACTCTTGCAATCCCGTTCGCGCTGGCTGTCACGTTGGCCGGCTGCTCCCTGGCGCCGACCTATCAGCGCCCCGAGGCGCCGGTGGCGAATGCGTGGGGCGACGCCGCCGGCCATCACGGCAAGGCGCTGGAGCAGCTGGACTGGCAGGCGTTCATCGTCGACCCGACGCTGCGTCAGCTGGTCGACACCGCGCTGGACAACAACCGCTCGCTGCGCCAGACCCTGCTGGATATCGAACAGGCCCGTGCGCAGTATCGCATCCAGCGTGCCGACCGGGTGCCAGGCCTGAATGCCGCTGCCTCGGGCAACCGCCAGCACCTGCCGGCGGGCCTGTCGAGCAACGGTCGCGAAGGCGTGGCCAGCACCTATCAGGAGGGTCTGTCGCTGCCGGAATACGAGGTGGACCTGTTCGGTCGGGTCAAGAACCTGAGCGATGCGGCCCTGCAGCAGTACCTGGCCAGTGAAGAGGCCGGGCGAGCGGCGCGTATCGCCTTGATCGCCGAAGTCAGCCAGGCCTACCTGACGCTGGATGGCGCCGAGCGGCGCCTGGCGTTGACCCGCCAGACCCTGTCCAGCCGCGAGGACTCCCTGTCCCTGGTCGGGCAGCGCCGCGCAGCCGGCACGGCCACGGCGCTGGATCACCAGGAAGCGCTGGGGCTGGTCGAACAGTCGCGCGCCGAGCTCGAAGCCACCGTGCGCCAGCAGCGCCAGGCTTACAACGCCTTGGTCTTGCTGCTGGGCACTGCCGATGCGGCCAAGGCGATTCCGGGCGAGCGTCTGGCCGAGCCGATGGTGCTGCAGGACATTACCCCGGGCGCGCCATCGGCGCTGATCGAACGTCGGCCAGACATTCTTGCCGCCGAACACCGGCTGCGGGCGCGCAACGCCGATATCGGCGCGGCGCGGGCGGCGTTCTTCCCGCGGATCAGCCTGACCGGCAGCTTCGGCACCTCCAGTGCGCAGATGTCCGGGCTTTTCGACGGTGGTTCGCGCAGCTGGAGCTTCATGCCGCAGCTGTCGTTGCCGCTGTTCGACGCCGGGCGGAACAAGGCTGGGCTGAGCCTGGCCGAGGCGCGCAAGGACTCGGCGGTAGCGGCTTATGAAGGGATGATCCAGACGGCCTTCCGCGAAGTCGCCGATGCCTTGGCCGCTACCGACACGCTGCGCCGCGAGGAGGCCGCGCGGCGGGCCCTGGCCGATACCAGCCGGGCGACCGTGGCCCTGGCCAAGGCGCGCTATGAGGGCGGGGTGGACAACCACCTGCGCTACCTGGACGCGCAGCGCAGCAGTTATGTCAACGAAGCGGCCTTCATCGAGGCCAGCACCCAGCGCCAACTGGCCCTGGTCGATCTGTTCCGCGCCCTGGGCGGCGGCTGGCCGGACAAGGGCTGAAAGACTCCTTTGGTTGGGGAATCCAACCGCTTGGCCCCGGGGGATTTTTGCCCCGGGGCTTTTTTATTGGGGGTTTTACACGATCTCTGTAGGAGCGGCCTTGTGTCGCGAAAGGGCTGCAAAGCAGCCCCAGGATCTCGTGGCAAGGCGAATATTGCCGGGGCCGCTACGCGGCCCTTTCGCGACACAAGGCCGCTCCTACAGAGATCGTGGTGTACTACGCCTGACAGGTTAATCCTGCAGCAGATCCGGGCTGTTGAAGTTACTCAAGCGCCCATCGTCCTCGGCACACTCCAGCCCCTGGACACTGGCCTGCAGCAAGGCCTTCTGCAAACTCCGTTCCCCTGCCTGCCAGGCTTGTTCCAGCAGCGGCAACAGCCGCCGCGGCAGCACGCTGAACATCGGCTGCCAGTAGCCGCCCTGGCGGACCATGGCCGCGCTGTCATGACGCACCGCCAACGCCAGCAGATCCTCGATCAGTACCCGGTCGATCCTCGGCGCATCGCAGGCCAGCAGCACCACCCATTCATGCCGCGCCACCTTGAGCCCGCTGATCACCCCGGCCAGCGGGCCGGGGAAATCCGCTTCGGCATCGCCGACGATCTGATCGGCATACGCCGCATAGGCCGCCTGATTGCGGTTGCAGGAAATCACCAAGTCATCGCTGAGCGCCCGCACGGCGCGCTGCACATGGGCCACCAGCGGCTCGCCGCGCCAGGCCACCAGGCCCTTGTCGCGGCCGCCCATGCGCTGGCCACGGCCACCGGCGAGGATGAGGATGGAGCAGGAGGGGAGGGTGGAGGGCATGAAAAAGGGTTCCGGGCAGTCGATGCCGGGAACCCTCCCATGTACCGCGGGGCTTGTCCAGTCAGGTATCGCTCAGCGCTACGTCAGCGGCCCTGGCCTTGCCGCGCCCGGCCAGGCGCATCACCACGACGAAGAACACCGGCACGAACACCACGGCGAAGGTGGCGCTGAGCATGCCGCCGATCACCCCGGTACCGATCGCCTGCTGGCTGGCCGAACTGGCGCCGCTGGCGATGGCCAGGGGCACCACGCCGAGGATGAAGGCCAGCGAGGTCATCACGATCGGGCGCAGGCGCAGGCGTGCGGCCTGGATCGCGGCGTCCGCCGCATCGACGCCCTGGTCCACCAGGTCCTTGGCGAACTCGATGATCAGGATGGCGTTCTTCGCCGACAGGCCGATCAAGGTGATCAGGCCGACCTTGAAGAACACGTCGTTGGGCAGCCCGCGCAGCGTCACGGCCAGCACCGCGCCAAGCACGCCCAGCGGCACCACCAGCAGCACCGCGGTGGGGATCGACCAGCTCTCGTACAGCGCCGCCAGGCACAGGAACACCACCAGCAGCGACAGCGCCATCAGCAGCGGCGCCTGGCTGCCGGATAGCCGCTCCTGCAGCGACAGGCCAGTCCATTCGAGGCCGCTGCCAGCCGGCAGCTGGGCCACGATGCGCTCGATCTCGGCCATGGCCTCGCCGGAGCTGAAGCCGGGCGCCGGCTCGCCGGAGATCGACACCGCCGGGTAGCCGTTGTAGCGGGTCAACTGCACCGGACCGCTCTGCCAGTGGGCGCTGACGAAGGCGCCCAGCGGCACCATCTTGCCGCTGGCGTTGCGCACGTGGATCTTCAGCAGGTCCTCGATCTGGCTGCGCTGGTCGCCTTCGGCCTGCACCACCACCCGCTGCATGCGGCCCTGGTTGGGGAAGTCGTTGACGTAGTTCGAGCCCACCGCCGTGTCGAGCACCGCGCCGATGTCGGCGAACGACACGCCCAGGGCGTTGGCCTGGCGACGATCCACCTCCAGCTCCACCTGCGGACTTTCGGCCAGCGAGGCCTCGCGCACGTTGACCAGCACCTTGCTCTTGCGTGCCTCATCCAGGAGCTGGTCGCGGGCCTGCATCAACTCGTTGTAGCCCATGCCGCCACGGTCCTGCAGGCGGAACTCGAAGCCGGTCGATTCGCCCAGGCCGTCCACCGGCGGCGGCAGCACCGCGTAGGCGATGGCGTCCTTGAGCTGGGTGAAGGCCAGCGTGGCGCGGTCGGCGATGGACTGCGCGCTGTCGTCATGGCCACGTTCGGACCAGTCCTTGAGCGTGGTGAAGGCCAGCGCCGCGTTCTGCCCGCTGCCCGAGAAGCTGAAACCGAGGATCAACGTGGTGTTGGCCACGCCCGGCTCCTGGCCGTTGTGCGCCTCGATCTGCTTGGCCACCTCGATGGTACGGGCCTGGCTGGCGCCGGGCGGCAGCTGGATGTCGGTGATGGTGTAGCCCTGGTCCTCGGTGGGCAGGAACGCGGTGGGCAGCTGGCTGAAGCCATAGACCAGCGCGCCGACCAGCGCGGCGTACACCAGCAGGTAGCGGCCGCTGCGCGCCAGGGCGTGGCCGACCCAGCGCTGGTAGCCGTTGCTCATGCCCTCGAAGCGGCGGTTGAACCAGCCGAAGAAGCCCTTGCGCTCGTGGTGCTCGCCCTTTTCCAGCGGTTTGAGCAGGGTGGCGCACAGGGCGGGGGTCAGGCTCAGGGCGAGGAACGCCGAGAACAGGATCGACACCGCCATCGACACCGAGAACTGCTGGTAGATGACGCCCACCGAGCCCTTCATGAAAGCCATCGGCAGGAATACCGCCACCAGTACCAGGGTGATGCCGACGATGGCGCCGCTGATCTGGCCCATGGCCTTGCGCGTGGCCGCCTTGGGGGGCAGGCCTTCCTCGGCCATGATCCGCTCGACGTTCTCCACCACCACGATGGCGTCGTCCACCAGGATGCCGATGGCCAGCACCATGCCGAACAGCGTCAGCACGTTGACCGAGAAGCCCAGCGCGTTCATCACCGCGAAGGTGCCCATCAGCGCGACCGGCACCACCAGGGTCGGGATCAGGGTGTAGCGCAGGTTCTGCAGGAACAGGAACATCACCGCGAACACCAGCACCATGGCTTCGAACAGGGTGTTGATCACCTGCTTGATCGAGACCTTGACGAATGGCGAGGTGTCGTAGGGGATGTCGTACTTCACCCCGGCCGGGAAGTAGCGCGACAGCTCGTCGAGCTTGGCCTTGACCAGGCTGGCGGTCTCCATGGCGTTGGCGCCCGGCGACAGCTTGACGCTGAAGGCGCTGGTGGCCTTGCCGTTCAGGCGGGTGCCGTACTGGTATTCCTGGGCACCGATCTCCACCCGGGCGACGTCGCCGACGGTGACCGTCGAGCCATCGGCGTTGGCGCGCAGGACGATGGCGGCGAACTCCTCGGGCGTGCTCAGTTGCCCCTTGACCACCACGTTGGCGGTGATTTCCTGGGTCGGCCGGCTCGGCAGGTCGCCGATGCTGCCCGGCGCCACCTGGGCGTTCTGCGCGGCGATGGCCTCGGCCACGTCGTTGGGCGTGAGGTTGAAACCGACCAGCTTGGCCGGATCGATCCAGATGCGCATGGCGCGCTCCGAGCCATACAGCTGGGCCTTGCCGACGCCCTTGATGCGGCGGATCTCGTTCATCACGTTGCGCGCGAGGATATCCGACAGGGCGATCTCGTCGAGGCTGCCGTCCTCGGAGGTGAGGGTGGCCAGCAGCAGGAAACCGGTGGATACCTTTTCTACCTGCAAGCCTTGCTGCGTGACTGGGCGCGGCAGGCGTGACTCGATCACCTTGAGGCGGTTCTGCACGTCGACCTGGGCCAGGTCCGGGTTGGTGCCGGGCTGGAAGCTGGCGGTGATGGTGGCGCTGCCCAGGCTGCTCTGCGATTCGAAATACAGCAGGTTGTCGGCGCCATTGAGCTCCTGCTCGATGATGCTGACCACGCTTTCGTCCATGGTCGCCGCCGAGGCGCCTGGGTAGACGGCGTAGATTTCCACCTGCGGCGGCGCCACGTCGGGGTACTGGGCCACCGGCAGCTGCGGGATGGCCAGGGCGCCGACCAGGAGGATGAACAGGGCGACCACCCAGGCGAACACCGGGCGGTCGATGAAGAACTGCGGCATGGATCAGGCCCTCACTGGCCGTTGTGTTGGGCGACCGCGGCGGCCCCCGGTTGCTCGTCTACCTGCACCTGGTCGCCGGCCTTGACGTGTTGCAGGCCCTCGACCACCACGCGTTCGCCGGGCGCCAGGCCCTCGCTGACGATCCAGCGATCGGCCTGGGCGCTGCCCAGGGTCACCGGGCGTTCGCTGACGCGGTCTTGCTGGTCGACCACCAGCACCTTGGGCACGCCGGCGCTGTCGCGCAGGATGGCGCGCTGCGGCACGCTGATGCCCTTGGGCTGCACGGCCTGTTCCAGGCGCACGCGCACATAGCTGCCAGGCAGCAAATCGAGGTCGGGGTTGGGGAACTCGCTGCGCAGGGTGATCTGGTTGGTGCTCGGGTCGACGCTGATGTCGGAGAACAGCAGCTTGCCGGCCAACGGATAGGCGCTGCCGTCGTCCTGGATCAGCGTGGCCTTGACCTGGTCCTGGCCCACGCGCTGCAGCTCGCCGGCGCGCATCGAACGGCGCAGGGCGTTGAGCTCGCGGGTCGACTGGGTGACATCGGCATGGATCGGATTCAGTTGCTGGATAGTCGCCAGTGGCGTGGTCTCGCTCTGGCCGACCAAGGCCCCTTCGGTCACCAGCGCGCGGCCGATGCGCCCGGAAATCGGCGCGGTGACGGTGGCATAGCCCAGGTTCAGGCGTGCGCGCTCCAGCGCGGCCTTCGCCTCGGCGACGGCGGCATCGGCCTGGAGGAAGGCGGCGCGGGCATTGTCGTACTCCTGGCGGCTGACCGCCTTGTCGTCGACCAGCTCGCGGTAGCGCTGCTCCTGCAGGCGCGCCTGGTACAGGGTCGCCTCGGCCTTGGCCAGGGTGGCGCGGGCGCTGTCGAAGTCAGCCTTGAACGGCGCCGGGTCGATGAGGAACAAGACATCGCCCTGCTTCACGTCGCTGCCTTCGCGGTACACGCGCTTGAGCACCACGCCGGCGACCCGGGCGCGGACCTCGGCGGTGCGCGGGGCGAGGATGCGGCCGCTGAGCTCGGTGCTGATCGCCAGTGGCTGCTCGGCCAGGGTTTCGACCCGTACCTGGGGGGCAGGGGCCTGTTCTTCCTGTTCGGTGGCGTCATTGCAGCCGGCCAGGACAAGGGACAGCGCCAGCAGCGCCACGGGGCGCAGGCGCGGAGTGCGGAAAGTGGACATACGGATCTTCCGGAATTGATCGAGCGTATGCTAAGGCAGCCGTTCGCGCACTCGCTGTGAAGCTGTGTAGGGCGTATGTGAAAAAGTGTGAACGAGCGACGGTGCCCGGCGCAGGATTCTATATCCTGCCTCACTTCACTTTCTGTTCAAACACCCTTATGCCGAACATTCTCCTGGTCGAAGACGACAGCGCGCTGTCCGAGCTGATTGCCAGCTACCTGCAACGCAACGATTTCCATGTCCGGGTGATTGCCCGGGGCGACCATGTGCTCGACGAGTTTCGACGACAGAAACCGGACCTGGTGATTCTCGACCTGATGCTTCCGGGGCTGGACGGCCTGCAGGTGTGCCGCCTGCTGCGCCAGGAGTCGCAGGGCCTGCCGATCCTGATGCTGACGGCGCGCGATGACAGCCACGATCAGGTGCTGGGGCTGGAAATGGGCGCCGACGACTACGTCACCAAGCCCTGCGAGCCCCGCGTGCTGCTGGCGCGGGTGCGCACCCTGCTGCGCCGCAGCAGCGTCAACGAACCGCGCCTGGACAGCGACTTGATCCAGATCGGCGGCCTGCGCATCGACCTGGCCGAGCGCACGGTCAGCTGGCGGGGCGAAGAAGTCGAGCTGTCCAGCGGTGAGTACAACCTGCTGGTGGTGCTGGCGCGCAACGCCGGCGAGGTGATGAGCCGCGACCGGATTCTCCAGCAGTTGCGCGGCATCGAGTTCAACGGCACCGACCGTTCGGTGGACGTGGCCATCTCCAAGCTGCGCCGGCGCTTCGACGACAGCGCCGGCGAGGCGCGCAAGATCAAGACCGTGTGGGGCAAGGGGTATCTGTTCAGCCGAGTCGAGTGGGAGTACTGACAGGCCATGCTCAAGATCCTGGTGCGGCTGTACCTGGTGATCATCGTCGCCTATGCCGGGGCGATCGCGCTGATCCCCGACACCATCGTCGGGCTGTTCCATGAGCGCTTCATGGCCTACAACCTCGAGCAGGCCAAGGGTGTGCAGACCCTGATCGTGCGCCAGTTCCAGCAGGCCCCGCGAGCGCAGTGGCCAGCGGTGGAAAAGGACCTGGCCGCTGCGTTCGCGCCACTCGAAGTGCGCTTGCTGCGCACCGACGAAGCGGGCCTGGACGCTGACGAGCAGGCGCGTTTCGCCAAGGGCCTGTATGCCGTGCGCATGGCCGACTGGGGTTACTACGAAACTGTGCTGGCACCACTGGACAAGGACTGGCTGGTGCGCCTGCATTCGCCGGACGATCCCCTGGACATCAACGTGCTGTCCTGGGGCGTGACGGTGCTGATCGGCGCGGCCATGCTCGGCTGCCTGCTGCTGTGGGTCTGGCCGCACTGGCGCGACCTGGAACGCTTGAAGGAGACCGCCCGGCGCCTGGGGCGCGGCGAGATGTCGGAACGCACGCATATTTCGCCACGTTCGAACATCGGCGAATTGGCGGGGGTGTTCGACACCATGGCCAGCGACCTGGAGCGTCACGTCAACCAGCAGCGCGAGTTGCTCAACGCGGTCTCCCACGAATTGCGCACGCCACTGACACGCCTGGATTTCGGCCTGGTGCTGCTGTTCGACGAGGTGCCCCCGGCCAGCCGCAAGCGCCTGCTGGGGCTGGTCGGCCATGTGCGCGAACTGGATGAACTGGTGCTCGAGCTGCTGTCCTACAGCCGTCTGGAAAGCGCCGACCAGGCTCGCGAGCGGGTCGAGGTGTCGTTGTTGGAACTGGTGGACAGCGTGCTTGGCGGCTTTGCCGAAGAGCTCGACAACCGTGGCATCCGCTGGGAGGTGCGCTGTGAAACCGACCTGCCACGTTTTGTCCTCGATCCACGGCTGACCGCCCGCGCGGTGCAGAACCTGGTGCGCAATGCCATGCGCTACTGCGACGAGAGCCTGCTGTTGCGCCTGCGCCTGGAAGGGGATGGCGCCTGCCTGGTGACCGTGGAGGATGATGGCATTGGCATTCCGGTCGAGGAGCGTGAGCGGATCTTCCAGCCGTTCTACCGCCTGGATCGTAGCCGTGATCGCAATACCGGTGGATTCGGACTGGGATTGGCGATCAGCCGGCGTGCCATCGAAGGGCAGGGCGGGACGCTGACGGTGGCGCAGTCGGCGTTGGGTGGGGCGCAGTTCAGGATTCGCCTGCCCGCGGGTTGATGCAGCGCCTGGGCCGGCCTCATCGCGGGGCAAGCCCGCTCCCACGCTGATGATGGAGACTGGTGTGGGAGCGGGCTTGCCCCGCGATGCTCATTGTCCAGACAGGCTTGCCGACCAAGTCACGAAGCGGTCCTTGCCCGTGTGCTTGGCCTCGTACAACGCCTGGTCCGCCCTGATCAGTGCCATGCTCAGGGTATCGCCGCTGCCGATCCGGGCCAGGCCGATGCTGATGGTCACCGGGTGCGCAGACAAGTCCTCACGCACTCTCTGGCACAGCGCCGCGACCTGTCGCTCGGCGCTGGACTCGTCCAGCCCCTGGAAGAAGATCGCGAACTCCTCGCCGCCCAGCCGGGCGATCTCATGCCCGATCATCGCCGCCTTGATATGCGCCGCCACACGCTTGAGCACTTCATCACCCACGTCGTGGCCGAAGCGGTCGTTGACCTGCTTGAAGTTGTCGATATCGATCATCGCCAGGAACTGCCCGGCGTCCGCCTGACGCAGTTGCTTCTCGGCCTTGGCCATGAACGAGCGGCGGTTGGGGATTTCGGTCAGGGCGTCGATGTAGGCCTGCTCCAGCAGCACCTTGGTCAGGTAGAAGTTGTGCAGCTTGGCCTGGCGGATGCGCAGGTAGCTGTAGATCACCAGGCCACTGAGGAACAGCGCGTAGCTGATCAGCATCGCGCCCTCGAACTCCAGGGCATCGATGTGGGTGTGCAGGAACGGGTTGAGCATGATCCAACTGATGCCAAGGGCACAGAAGAACGACCAGCGTCGGACCGGCAGTACCGAGACGGCATAGAGCACCGTCGAGGCGCCGAGCACCAGCCACAGCGGACGCAGGACGATCGGAATGCCCTCGATCACCAGGCGCATGGCCAGGGTGATCACTGCCACGAACAACAGGTTGAGCACGTCGAAATGCTGGCTCTTGCGGGTGAAGCCCAGGACCACGCAGAGGCTGCACAGCAGGGCGATGAATACCCCCGACAGCCAGGTGAAACCCTGGCCGCCGAGGTAGCTGACGATCAGGTCGAAGATCAGCCAGATGGCGATGCCGATGCAGAAGATCAGCAGGCAGAAGCGGCGCATGGCCTCGAATTCGTGCTGGCGGAACTCGGCGCGCAGGGCGGCGGGGGCGACCTGTTGGCGGATGTGGGCTTCGAGGGTTTTGTACATGCTGGAGGATACCCTCGGCTATTGTGTTGTTCATGCCGGCCCTATCGCGGGGCAAGCCCGCTCCCACAAAGGCTGGATGGTGGTATGCGTGGGAGCGGGCTTGCCCCGCGATGACATTCGATCAGGCGGTTGGTTTCAATCCCTGGAAAGCGTCCCCTTGGCCCAGGGCCGATAGCGCAGGGCGAACACCGCTTCGGTGTGGCAACCTTCACTCAGCGCCGGCTGCGCCGGTTGCGCACGGAAGGGTTGTCCAGGCTGGCTGACCTGGCGAAACGCCTCGCGCACGATACCCACCCGGCAGGGCAGGGCCTGTTCGTAACCCTTTCGCACCAGCGGCGCCAGGCGACCGGTGCCGGCGCCGTCCTGCCACCACACGTGCAGGCCAAGGCTCGCCAGCTGGTCCAGCCACGCGCCATTGACCCGAGGTGACAGCTGGCCGGCGCTGAAGGCACTGATATGCAGGGGCTTGTCCAGTTGCCGGTTGAACGCCTGCAACTGTGTATAGAGCGCGTCGCGCCTGGCCGCATCGCGAAAGTGCAGGTCGTCCAGCTCCAGCGGCAGGTACCAGCCGGACACCGGCAGCGCCCAGTCGGCCTTCAGCTGCTGGTACTGGGTAAGGGAGCGGCCCAGCTGGGCTTTGAAGTAGCTGTTCAGTCCCTCGCCGTCCAGCTGTTCCAGGCGTTGGTAATAGGCTGGGTCCATGTACAGGCCCAGCACCAGTTCCAGGCCCTGTGCCCGCGCCTCGCGCAGGCTGTTCGCGAGCCAGCCGTGGGCGCCGCCGAAGTCGCTATCACCGTAGGCGCTCCACTGCACGATCAGCGTCTTGCCACCCTGGGCCATGGTGGCGCGCCACAGTTGCTGCCACTGGGCCGGGGTCACGCTGGCGTCGCGGTTGAGCGGTTGGTAGAACAGGCGCTGGTCGGCCTGCGTGGGCAGGCACAGGGCGAGCAGGCAGACTGCCAGGAACTTGCGCATCAGAATGTCATCTCCACGCCCAGCAGCACGCCGTTGGCGCCCTCATAAAGGTTGCCACCCAGCGATTGCTGATACTCGGCGCGCACTTTCAGCGAGCCGCGGTAGGCGTTGTAGCGGTCATCGTCGAACCACCACTGCCAGCGTACGCCGACCCCGGCGCGGGCGTCCTGGCGCCAGTCGTTGCTCGGATCCTGGCTGGCGAACTCGAGGAAACCGTAGGGCATGATCGTCTGCGGCGACTGGCCGGGCAGTTTCCAGGCATGGCCCTGCTGGAAGCGCGATAGCCACGCATGATCGCCGGCGCGGGTCCACCAGGCGGCGTCGAGGTAGAGGAAGCGCTCGTCCCAGTCGTCCTCGTCGACACGCCAGTCGTTGCGATACCGGCCTTGGTCCAGGAACGAAGCGGTGGCGCGCAGCAGCAGGTCGTTGCTCGACTCGGCGTTGTGGCGCAGGTCGCCCCAGTTGCCGCCAACCTTGGCCGGGCTGAGCAGCTCGCCCAGGCTCAGGCCGCTGTAGTGCTCGCTGTCGACCTGGCGCTGGTGGTAGAGCTCGGCGTAGAGGTTGAGGTTGGCCTGGCCGAACGGCTTGTAGCGCAGGCCCACGCCGGTGCCCATGCTCTGGGCGTAGTCGGTGCGGCTCTGGCCACCGAACAGCACCCGGCCGTACACCGACAGGGTACTGCCGTTGCGGCTGGGTTCTTCACCCAAGGCGTGGTCCCACATGGCCAACTGCACATTCTGCGAGCGCGCCCGGCGCGAGGCGCCGTCGCGCTCGCCGGTTTCGAGGAACTTGTCGTTGGTCGAGGTGCCGGCCGGTGACCAGGTGCTGGCCAGGGTGATGGTGTCGCGGCGCGACAGGGCCTCGTGGGCGCGGCGCTGGCGGTACTTGCGAGCCTCGAGGCTGCCGTACTCGTCATCGCCGTCCACCAGGTTCTGCTCTACGTCCAATACCCGGCGCAGCTCGCGGCGGGCCGAGGCGCTGTCCTCGGCTTCGTCGTAGCGCAGCGCCAGGGTCTCGCCCAGGCGGTAGTCCTCGGGGAAGTCGCGGGTGGCGCGCTCCAGGTAGGGAATGGACTGACGCCGTTGCTGCTTGTCCGCCGCGCCGGCCAGGCGCATGCCGTAGTCGGCGCGGTAGCGTGGTTGCTCGGGCGCCAGGCGCACGGCCTCGGCCAGCCATGCCGTGCTCTGGGCGCTGTCACCAGCCTGCTGGGCGGTGCCGGCGGCGGCGTAGTAGTGATCGGCACGCGGGTTGTGGCGCAGGGCTTCGCGCTGGAACGCCAGGGCCTGCTGGGTGTCGCCCTGGCGCTGGGCAATGGCGGCCCCCAGCGCCCAGTCGTCGGCGCTGTGGTGGGCGGCGGCGTCCCAGTGGCGGCGGGCGGCGTTGGCATCGCCTGCGTTGAGGGCGCCTCGGGCGGCGGTCAGACGGGCATTGTCGGACCAGGCACTGGCCGGCAGGCTGTTCCAGATCGGCAGAGCGCTCTCGGAGTCGCCGGAGGCCTCCAGGGCATAGGCCAATGGCAGCCGGCTGGCCGTGTCGCCGAGGCGCTCGGCGGCCTGGTAGTAGACCACCGCCTCGCCGGGCTGGTCGGGCATCGCGCAGCGGCCCAGGGCACGGAACTGGCCGGCTTCGCTGGGCTTGGCCGGGATCGCCTGGCGCACGGCATCGCACTGGCCAGCCTCGGCCAGGCGGCCGAGCAACTGGCTGCGGGTCGCCGGGTCGACCCGGGGTATCAGGGCCAGCATGCGCGGGCTGTTCAGCGGACCGTCGTTGCGTGCGTAGAGATTGCCCAGGCGCTGTAGCAACGAAGGCGTCAGGTGACCTTGACGGCGATCGTAGGCCTGTTCCAGCAGCTGTCGCGCATGCTCGGACCGCCCGCGTTCGAGCAGCATGAAGCTGGCTTGCTCCAGCGCCGCGAGATCGCCTGTCTGTCGATAGCGCTGCTCCCACTGTGCGGGTGTGCGTGGTTGCGCCGGTTGCGGTGGGTCGCCATACAAGCGCTGCCTGAGGATCGCGTATGAGCGCTGGTTGTCGCTGGCCTGGCACTGGGCGAGCTGTTCGCGAGCCAGTTGCAGGTCCTTGCGCGACAGCCAGTCGACGGTTTCCAGGCAGGGGCGCTGCAGTTCATTGCTCAGACGCCGCACCAGGGGCGCGTCGTCGCCTTCGCGGGCCAGTTCCCACAGCTGCTGGCGTTGTTCGGGCTGTTGCAACTGATCCTGCGGCAGGCTTTGCAGCCAGCGCTCTGCCTGCTGGTTGTGGCCCATGGCGATGGCGCGGTTGGCCATGGCCAGGCGCGTACGGTTCGCGGCCTCTGGCGATGGCGCGCTGGCCAGTAGCTTGTTGAGGTGGTCTTCATCGACTTGCTGCACATAGGCGTTGGCCAGGCGCTGCCAGTCTTCGGCGGGCAACTGGCCCTTGTCGGCCAATGGCTGCAGTTGGTCGATGGTTTCGCCCCAGTTGCGCAGCTGTTCGGCGAAGTTGGCCCGGGTCAGGCGCAGCACCATGCCGTCGTCGCGCACCGGCAACTGGTTGAGCCAGTCCAGCGCCTTGGCGGCGCCGCCGAACTTGGCCAGGCTGACGCTGTAGGCCTGCCACAGGCGCACGCGCTGCTGGCCCTGGCTGCCGGCCAGCCAGGTCTCGACCTGGCCAGGTGACGGTGGATCCTGCTCGATCCAGGTCAGGCGCAATTCGAGCAGGGCGTCGGCGTGCTCGGGGTTGTCGTCGAGGTCCTCGGCGATCGCCTCGGCTTCCTTGTAGCGGCGTTGATGGGCCAGGGACTCGGCCAGCAGGGCGCGGGCTTCGTTGTTGTTGGGCACGCGCTTGAGCACGTGTCGGGTCAGGCGCTCGACCTCGGGCCAGTTGTCCTTCTGTGCCTCGCGATAGCCGCGCTCCATGAACGGATAGCTGGTGAAACGCTGAAAGTCGGTCATCGGCGCAGTGGGCGCGGCCAGGGTGGAGGAACACAGCAACAGGCTGGCCAATGTCAGGGAAAGACGGGGCGTCATGCCACCTCCCGGGTCAGGTCATAGGCGGCCTGCTGTTCGCTGGCCTGCTCGACGAGGGCTTGCTGCAGCACAGCCTCGGTGATGATGCCGCGGGCGATCAGGTGTTCGCCCAGGCTCTGGTGCTCGGGGTCGAAGTCGATCAGCGCCTGGTTGAACAGCGTCACCGGCACCATGCCACGTACCTGGAGCAGCGCGCCGAGCATCACCTGGTGGGTGCTGACCTTTTCCAGCAGGTCGGCGTCGTCCTGATGGCGCTCCAGGACCTTGAGCATTTCCCGCGTCTCGGGTTTTTGCCAGGGGCTCGGATAGTGGTAGCGCAGGCCAAGCGTGACCCGGCCCTGTGGCGCCAGCCGTGCCCGCACCGGGCGCTTGAGCTGGCGGCTGATCACCCCTAGCGACACCTGGCTGACCGGGCTCTCGCTGGCCAGCACCAGGGTGTCGCCGTCTTCGCCCACGGGCAGCACACCGTAGTGGGTGGCGAGCTTGCGCGGCAGCTTGGCGATCAGTTCGGGCGCGATCTTGAACGGGTTGAGCGGTGCCCAGGGCAGGTCCAGCTGCTCGGCCAGGGCCTCGACCAGTTGCTCGCTGTCGAGCCAGCCGCGCAGCAGCAACTCGCGGCCCAGGCGGCGGCGGACCGGGTTGGTGACGGCCTGCTGCAGTTGCTCGGCGTTGATCAGGCCTTTGTCCACCAGGCGCTGGCCCAGGGGCGTGCGGGCGGGCGAGGCGATGGCGGGGAACTCGTGGGTGGTCTTGTCCCAGGCCACACGGCGCGAGTCGCCCATTTCCATGACTTGGCGCAGCGCCCGCAGGTTGGCGAAGAAGTTGACGAAGTTGCTCCACATCATCCGCGGCGCCGACAGCAGCCCCTCGAAAATGCCGTAATAGCGCGTGACGAACCAGAAGCGCTGGAACAGGCGGTTGAACAGCAGCAGGCCGTTGAGCCAGAGCAGCACGCTGAGCAGCTTGCTGTCGCTGAGAATGGACATGAAGCGCCAGGAGTCCGGTGCGATCACCGTGACCAGCCACATCGCCAGCAGCACCAGCAGCAACAGGTTGACCAAAAAGCTCAGGAGGTAGGCGAACAGCCCGCGGCGGTCACGCCAGAGGAAGTAGTTGAGCGCGCCCTTGCGGCTCCAGCCGAGGTTGCTGGTGCCCTGGAACACGATGCCGACGATCCACCGCGACTTCTGGCGGATGGCGTGCTGCCAGTCGCGGGGGAAGTGCTCGCGCACGCAGATCACCTGGGCGAACTCGCGGCTCATGCCGGGGCGCCATTGCTGCTTCAAGGCCAGGGCCGGGTCGGTGATGGAGTAGCGGGCGAAGATGCACTTCATGCCCTTCTGCTTGAGACGAAAGCCGATGTCGTAGTCCTCGGTCAGGCTCTGCACGTCGAAGGCGATGCCGTCACCTTCCTCCAGCAGCGCGCTGATCGCCCGACGGCTGAAGCAGGTGCCGACCCCGGCGCTGGGCACCTGGCCGGTGAGCGCCTCGCGCACGATCACGTCCTTGCCGTGGTTCTCGGCGAACTCGTCGACGTAGTGGCCGGCGGTGAAGCCCTTCCATTCCGGGGCGTAGGGGTACACCGGAATCTGGATCATGTCCTTGTTCGGCAGCAGGTAGTTGAACAGGCGCAGCTCCATCGGCGAGATGACGTCCTCGGCGTCATGCAGGATGAAACCGGCGAACTCGATGCGCGCGTCCTGCTGGAAGCGCAGGATGGCGTCGATGATGTTGTTCAGGCAGTCGGCCTTGCTGGTCGGGCCGGGGCGGGCGCAGACCACTTTGTGCACGTTGGGATAGTGCAGGCACACGGCGTCTACGTCGGCTTGGGTCTGCGGGTCGTTGGGGTAGGTGCCGACGAAGATCTGGTAGTTCTCGTAGTCGATGGTCGAGGCGGCCAGGCGGGCCATCTCGCCGACCACACCGACTTCGTTCCAGGCCGGGACCATGATCGCCAGAGGCTTTTCCGGCACTTCGAACAGGCGCTTCTCGTCGGCTTTTTCGAACCTGTCGTAGATCCGGAAACGGCGGATCAGCTTGCGGCCCCAGTAGCACAGGTCGATGAACAGGTCGTCCAGACCGAGCAGGAACATCAATGTCGCCAGGACGATGGCCAGGATTTTCAGGCCGAACAGCACATAGGTCAGGAAATCGATGAAAACCAGGCTCATGCGTTGTCTCGCGCGGCGGATTGCTCGGCGAACCAGCGAGTCAGGCGTTCGGCGATACGTTCGCTGGCGTGGCCGTCACCGAAGGGTGTGTAGACCTGTGCCATGCGCGCATAGGCGACCGGGTCGTCCAGCAGTTGGCTGGTTTCGTGGACGATGCGTTCGGTGAGGGTGCCGACCAGCTTGACCGTGCCGCCCTTGAGCACCGCCGGGCGTTCGGTGACCTTGCGCAGCACCAGCACTGGCTTGCCCAGCGCAGGGGCTTCTTCCTGCACGCCGCCGGAGTCGGTGAGGATGATATGGGCGCGGTTCATCAGCCAGACGAAGTGCGGATAGTCCTGGGGCGCGACGAGGTGGATGTTGTCGCGACCGGAGAGCACGCTGTACACCGCATGCTGCACCTGTGGGTTGAGGTGCACGGGGTAGAGGAACTGCACGTCCGGGTAGCGCAGGGCGAGCTCGGCCAGGGCCAGGCAGATGCGTTCGAAACCGCTGCCGAAGTTCTCCCGCCTGTGGCCGGTGATCAGCACCATGCGCTGGTCGTCACGCAGCACGTTGAGCGGCGAGTCCGCGGCCGGGCGCCAGTTGTCGCTCTTGAGTTTGTCGCGCATCCACAGCAAGGCATCGATCACGGTGTTACCGGTGACTTCGATGTGTTCTGGCGGCACGCCCTCACGGATCAGGTTGGCGTCGGAGTCGCGGGTGGGGGTGAAATGCAGGTCGGCGAGCACGCCGGTCAGGCGCCGGTTGGCTTCCTCCGGCCAAGGCTGCTGCAGGTTGCCGGTGCGCAGGCCGGCCTCGACATGGCCGATGGGGATGTGCCGATGGAAGGCGGCCAGCGAGGCGATGAAGCTGGTGGTGGTGTCGCCGTGGACCAGGACGATGTCGGGCTTGACCTGTTCATAGGCTTGGTCGAGCTTGTCGAGCAGGTCGCGGGACAGGCCGTTGAGCGTCTGGTTCTGGGTCATCACCTGCAAATCCTGGTCGACCTTCAGGCCGAAGGCGGTGAGGACTTGTTCGAGCATCTCGCGATGCTGGCCGGTGGAGCAGATATGCAGGTCGACCTCGGGCCATTCGCGCAGGACGCGGGCCAGCGGGGCCATCTTGATCGCTTCCGGGCGGGTACCGAAAACCATCATCACGGTGTAGGCCATCGTGTAGTTCCTCGTTCGATTCCCTGGACGAAGTTGTACGACTTGTCGGCGCTTGCAAGTCATAGATACAAGCAGCGGAATGCGGGGTTGTCCAATGCGCGGCCGGCCCTGCGCAGCGCTTGGCGGCAGTGGCGCGAAGGCCGGATCGGGTCGACGGGGGTGGTGCCGGATGCCAGGGATGGGGTGCTGCTGAAACGTTCATGCTAGCTTTTCTTGATTGAACGGTCAGTCAATAAAGTATTTCTGACTTTTTCTCGTGGCTTTCTTCTTGTAATTTTGTAGGTCTTTTTTCCAGGGAGCTGCACATGCAAGGCAAGGCGCGCAAGGTCGTTCAGGCCATCCTCTATGAAGCCATCGCGGTGGCGTGCGTGGCGCCGGCCCTGGAGTTCGCGTTTGGCGCGGGCATGGCGCAGTCGACCGTGTTGTCGATACTCATGTCGGCCATCGCCATGAGCTGGAACATGGCCTACAACTGGGCGTTCGAGCGGTGGGAGGCACGGCAGCACAAGCGCAACCGTACGTTCCTGCGGCGTCTGTTGCATGCGCTGGGGTTCGAGGGTGGGCTGGTGCTGATTCTCTTGCCGTTGGTGGCTTACTGGCTGGATATCGGTCTATGGGCCGCGCTGGTGACCAATCTGGCCTTGTTCGTGTTCTTCTTCGTTTATGCGTTTGTGTTTCAGTGGGGCTTCGACAAGGTGTTCGATGTACCGGTTTCTGCGCAGGAAGTACCCAAGGGGTGTTGATCAGGTCGGCTTGATCGCCTGTCGAACGCCAGCGTCGGACAAACGGTTCAAGTGCTTAATCCCAAAGTGATATCAAATCGCTTGCACGGCCAAAACCCCGATCTATGCTCAGGATCATCCCGTGGAAACAAGGAGATCCGGCACATGTTCGAGTACCATCGCAAGTCCGACCTGGTCGAGATCCAACGCAGCCGACAGGCCTTGGCGGGCATGGAAGCGAAGCTGGCGGCAATCAGCCGCTCCATGGCGATGATCGAGTTTGCGCCCGACGGCATCATCCTCGATGCCAACGAGAACTTCTGCAATACCATGGGCTACAGCCCCGACGAAATCCGTGGCAAGCACCACCGCATATTCTGTGACCCAGGCTACGCCAAGAGCGCCGAATACCAGCAACTATGGCGTGAGCTGGGGCAAGGCAAGGCCATCAGCGGCACCTTCGAGCGGCTGGATAAATCCGGTCGTGAAGTCTGGCTCGAAGCCAGCTACATGCCGGTCGTCGACGACCGGCAGCAAGTGACCAGTGTGATCAAGGTGGCTGCCGACATTACCCGGCATGTGATCGAGGAACATGAGAGCGACAGCCTGCTCAAGGCGATCGGGCGGTCGATGGCGGTCATCGAGTTCACCCCGGCCGGGCGGGTGATCAAGGCCAACCAGAACTTTCTCGACACCATGGGCTACCGCCTGGATGAAGTGGTGGGGCGCCACCATGGGCTGTTCTGCCTGCCCCACGAGCGTGAATCGGCCCAGTATCGCGAGTTCTGGGCGTCGCTCAACCGTGGCGAGTATCACTCCCATCGCTTCGAGCGCATCAACAAGCAAGGGCAGACCGTCTACCTGGAGGCTTCCTACAACCCGATCTTCGACAATAAAGGGCGCCTCTACAAAGTCGTGAAGTTCGCCAGCGACATCACTCGGCAGGTCAGCACCCAGCAGACCGCCGCCGATGCGGCGCACGCCAGCTCCGTGCAGACCGACGCCTGTGCGCGCAAAGGCACCCAGGTGGTGCAGCAGGCGGTCGAGGTGATCGAGCAGATTTCCGCGGAGCTGAACCAGGCCGCGCGCAGCATCGATGCCGTGAGCAAGCAGTCCGAAGCGATCGGCCAGATCGTCCTGACCATTCGCGGCATTGCCGACCAGACCAACCTGCTGGCGCTCAATGCGGCAATCGAGGCCGCTCGGGCCGGAGAATATGGTCGAGGCTTCGCCGTGGTCGCCGATGAAGTGCGCAACCTGGCGGCACGCACGAGCAAGGCCACGCTCGAGATCGTCGACGTGGTGCGGCAGAACCATGACCTGTCGTTGACGGCAGTGGCCAGCATGCAGTCGAGCCTGACCCGTACCGGGCTGGGAGTGGAGCTGGCGAACGAGGCCGGCACCGTGATCATGGAGATACAGCAGGGATCACGGCATGTGGTGGATGCGATCAGCCAGATCAGCTCGACCTTGCAACTGCATTGAGGTTGTCGCGCAGTTCCTTTTCCAGATTGAGCAGGCTCGCCTTCAGCCGGTCGAGGGCCAGCCCGACCGGCTGGCCACTGGCGAGCACCTGCTCGAGCGCTTCGCAGTCCTGCACCACGTTCCTGACCTTGAGCATCTTGGCTCCGCCCTTGACCCGATGCACCACCGCGCTCAGCGCATCGTCCGCTGGTTGTGGCCCGAGGTCGTGCAATGCCTGCAGGTCCTGGGCGTTGCTGTGGGCCAGTTGCTCCAGCAGGTGGCGGGTCAATTGATCGTCGTCCTGGGTGAGATGGCGCAATTGTCCAAGATGAAAACCACTGGTGTTCTGTAGTTTGAACGGTTGCTCATGCGAAGGCGCGCCACCCTGTGGCAGGGCGGCCCTGAGCGTGCGCAGGCCGATCGGCTTGAACAGGCATTCGTTCATGCCACTGGCCAGGCAACGTTGGCGTTCTTCGCTCTGGGCATTGGCCGTGACGCCAATGATGCGACAGGCTGGCAGCTTCCTCGCCAGCTCTTGCGCGCGGATACGCCGGGTCAATTCATGGCCGTCCATGACCGGCATGCTGCAGTCGGTGATCACTACGTCGAAGCGCCCCTCCTGCCATGCCGCCAGCGCGCTTTTGCCCTGGTCGGCCAGCACGACCTGATGGCCGAGGGTGCGCAACTGTTTGTCCAGCAGTAGCAAGTTGGCGGGGTAGTCATCGACCACCAGGATCCGCAGAGGTCCTGCGCCGAGTTCGTTCGCAGGCCTGTCGGCGGACACGGGGGCATGGGGCTTGGCGATAGGAAGAGGCAGCAGGACATCGACCTGGGTACCTAGCCCTTCGAGGCTCTGCAGGTTCAGTTGCCCGCCCATCAGCTCGCACAACTCGCGGCTGATCACCAGCCCCAGGCCCGCACCCTGGCGCGCCTGGCGGCCATCGACCTGCGCGAAGGCGCTGAATAGCCGCGCCTGATCGGTCGCGTTGATGCCTATGCCCGTGTCCCTGATCTGGAGCGCCGCCCGTAGCGAGTGTTCGTCAAGCGCCGCTACCGTCAGCGACACATCGATATGGCCTTGATCGGTGAACTTGATCGCGTTGCTCAGCAGGTTCGACAGCACCTGCTTGATCCGCAGCGGATCGGCGATCACCCAG
This sequence comes from Pseudomonas sp. microsymbiont 2, assembly GCF_054788395.1. Taxonomy (NCBI): domain Bacteria; kingdom Pseudomonadati; phylum Pseudomonadota; class Gammaproteobacteria; order Pseudomonadales; family Pseudomonadaceae; genus Pseudomonas; species Pseudomonas sp. microsymbiont 2. Next base: position 3,307,183 of record NZ_CM139112.1, on the reverse strand, counting down.
CAGGGTGGGGCGGGCAGCATCGTGCGCAGCGAAAGGCCCTTGAGGCGCGCATTGGCCTCGAACACCCGCAGGGTGGCATGCACCAACTCGACCAGGTCGATTACGTGGGGTTGCAGGCTCATATGGCCCGATTCGATGCGTGAAATGTCGAGTACGTCGCCGATCAGCTCGAGCAGGCCGATAGCGCTATCATGGGCGGTCTCCAGGGCCTGGTGGTCGCTGCGACCGTGGCGGCTGTCTTCCATGGCCAGCTCGAGCAGGCCGATGACAGCGTTCATCGGCGTGCGGATTTCATGGCTCATGACCGCCAGAAAGCGGCTTTTCGCCTGACTGGCGTGCTCGGCGTCCTCCTTGGCCTGCCGTAGCTGTTCGAGCAGGCCGCGGCTGAGCGTCAGTTGCGCCTGCAGAGCGCGCTGGGCTTCGGTGCGCTGGTGGATCAGTTTGCGCAGGTAAGTGTTCCAGAATGCCACGCCGGCCAGCAATACCGCGGCCAGTACCAGCACCTGCAAGGCCAGGGAGCGGTAATTGCGCCAGGGACTGTCGCTCACCACGGTGCTGGTACGCCAGCGGTTGACCAACTGCTCCAGTTCGTCGGGAGGAATGCTCAGCAACGCCTTGTCCAGGATGGCTTGCAGTTGTGGTAAGGCGGGACTCACAGCGAAGGCCGCCAGGGCAGGCTCGTCACCCTGCAGGCCGGCGATCCGCAGGCGCCCCTTGAACACCTGGTTGATGAAGTACGCGGCGTTGATGTGTGAACTGATCGCCACATCGGCGCTGCCGTTGGTAACCGCCTCCATCAATTGCAGTGGGTTCTCCACCTCCACGGGGCGTACGCCGACGCTGCCTTCGAGCAGCGGCGAGCCGCGCAGCACGGCCACGCGCAAACCGTGCAGCGGATGGGTGCTGGACAGCGCGGGTGCCTCCTGGCGGGTGACCAGCACCCGCGGGCTGACCATGTAGGGGCGGGTATAGCGCAGACGCTGGGCGCGGTATGTGCCGTAACCGATGGCGCCGATCATGTCCACTCGGCCTTGGCTGGCTTGCTCGACCATGTCCTGAAACGACTCCGACTCGACGATCTGGAATTGCAGGCCGGTGCGCAGGCTGATGCGCTCCAGCAGGTCCAGGGCGATGCCGCGAGGGTGCTGCTGAGCATCGGTGAAGGTCAGGGGGGCGAGGGTGGTGTTGATCATCACCTTCACCTGCCTGTGCTGTTCGATCCAGGCGCGCTCCTCGGCGGTCAGCGCATCCAGGCGGCGATCGAGCAGAATGCTGGTGCTGCCGCTGGTCCAGCGTCGCAGGATATTCAGCCGCTCGCTATCGGCGATGCGTCCCAGGGCCTGGTCCACCAGGGACAGCAGCCGGGCATTGTCCCGAGGCAGGGCGAACGCGAAGGTACTGGCAGGGGCCTTGACGAAGTGATCGACCTTGACCATGCCCTGGTAGCCTTTGGCGATGACGTAGTCGGAGCTGATGGCATCGCCCAGGTAGGCGTCGGCCTCGCCGAGGGCGACGGCTGCCACGCCCGCCAGGGTCGAGCGATAGAGGCTCAGTTGCGCCTTGGGGAACAGTTGGCGCACTGTCTGCATCGGCAGGTAGTGGTCGACCATGGCAAGGCGCAGTCCGGCAAGGTCGCCGTGCACGGAGCGGGAATGGCGGGTCACGATGACCGGCAGGTCATCGGCATACGGCAGGCTCAGGGCCAGTTCGGCGTCGTTGGCTTCGAAGGCGTTGGATGTGCCCAGCAGGTCGATTTCCCCGGCATGCAGCGCTGCCAGGGCCTGCACACGACTGGCGTAGCGTCGAACTTCGATGGGGATGCCCAGCTGTTCGGCAATCAGCCCCGCATAGTCGGCGCTGAGGCCTTCATAGTCGGTCAGGCTGTTGTTGATGTCGAACGGTGGGTAGTCCGGACGCGAACTGCCCAGTACCAGGCGTTTGCGCTCACGCAACCACTGGCGATCGGAGTCGCTCAGTGGCAGCGCAGGGGCGGCGCTCAGGGCGCGCGCCAGCAAATGGCGGCTTTCGCTGGCGGAGGCGCCCAGGGTGCAGGCGGGCAGCCATGCGGCAAGCAGCAGGCACAGCAAGGTGCCCTTGCTCATGGCTCAGACCACTTTGTTGCGTTTGGCCAGGTCGACCATCTCCACCAGCGATTCGGCCTTGAGCTTGTCCTTGATTCGACCACGGTAGGTGCTGATGGTCTTGGCGCTGAGGTTCATCTGCTCGCCGATCAGTTTGTTGCTCTGGCCGCTGCCAAGGCGCCTCAAGACTTCCACTTCGCGGTTTGACAGGCTGCCAAGTCGTTCGCCCTCGCTTTCGAGCGTATTGCTGTTGACGTGCATCTGCGGGAAGGTCGAATAGCCCTTGACCAAGGCTTTGAGGGCAAAGACCAGCGCATCGAGATCCTCGTCTTTGTTGACGAAGGCCGAGATACCGGCATCCATGCAGCGGCGCACATAAAGGTCGGCGGGTTGGCCTGTCAGCGCCATGATCCTGGGCGCTGGGTCCAGAAGCTTGAGGCGTTTGATGACTTCCATGCCGTCGAGGTCCGGCAGGCCAATATCAAGGATGACCACATCTGCCTTGGTTTCGGCCGCCAGGCGGGCAGCTTCCTTGCCTTTGCCGGTTTCACCCACGACGGTGAAGCGTTCACGCTCGAGCAGCATGCGCACGGCGAGTCGAACAATGTGGTGGTCATCGACCAACAGTACGGTTGTCATGGATAACTCCTGTCGAGATAAGGTCCGCTTCCTGCCTTGCAAGTTGGTGCTTTTATACGGACCCACTGGGCAGCGCGAACATTACGGCGATTCAGGGGCCTTGGTAATAGCCGAGTACTATCATGTTGAAAATCCTACCTCCATTTGTTGAAAAGGACTACAAGCCACTGATCAGGTGCAGGCGGGGTGGGCCTTGTTCACGCGTTGGCGCGAGGCCGGGTTGTTTATCAGCGAACGGCCCACTCGGGTTGGGCGCGTGACCAGTTGCCCCCCGCAGTTGGGGCATCGGCCTTGGAAGTGTCGATCATTGCAGGCCCGGCAGAACGTGCATTCGAACGAGCAGATCAGTGCGTCCGGGCTTTCGCCTGGCAGGTCGGTGTCGCAGCATTCGCAGTTGGGGCGTAGTTCGAGCATGGCTTGGCCGCCGTCGGGAGGATGAAGCCCTAGTGTGCAACGGTGCGTCGCCAGCCGACAATCGCCGCCTCAGCCCGGGCGATAGAGATGGGCGTGCCCGGCCCGATAGAGGGCGGATTCGGCGAACGGCGCATCGCCCAGCACATGGCCGACGAGGATCAGCGCGGTACGCCGGAACCCCTTGCTCGCCACGCCATCGACGATGTCCGCGAGGGTACCCTTGACCCAGTCCTGGTCCGGCCAGGTGGCGCGGTGGACCACGGCGACAGGGCAGTCGGGCCCGTAGTGCGGCAGCAGCTGCGCGACGATGCGGGCCAGGTGCTTGACGCCCAGGTGAATGGCCAGGGTGCTGCCGTGCCGGGCCAGGTCGGCCAGTTGCTCGCCGGGTGGCATGGGCGAGCTGTCGCCATAGCGGGTCAGGATGACCGTCTGGGCGACATCGGGCAGGGTCAGCTCGCAGCCCAGCAGCGCGGCGCTGGCCGCGGTGGCGGTCACTCCGGGGATGATCTGGTAGTCGATACCCAGCTCGCGCAAATGGCGGATCTGCTCGCCGATGGCACCGTAGAGGCTGGGGTCGCCACTGTGGACCCTGGCGACATCCTCACCTTTGGCGTGGGCCTGGCGCATGGCTGTGACGATCTGCTCCAGATGCAGCTCGGCGCTGTTGATCACGGTATGCGCGTGGTGCCCCTCCAGTACCGCGGGCGGGACCAGGGAGCCGGCATAGATGATCACAGGGCATTGCCGGATCAGGCGCTGGCCCTTGACCGTGATCAGTTCCGGGTCGCCGGGGCCGGCGCCGATGAAGTAGACCGTCATGGGGGTTCCTTGCAGAAAAAGGGCGGATTATCCGCCGATGGCCAGCGCCAGGGTAGCGCCACCGAGGACCTGGCGCGGTACATGCAGGCGTGGCCGGTCGGTTGCACGACCGGCCAGCGCCAGCGCGGTGCTTTCGGCAACGCCCCAGCAGCCGGTCTGGGCGTAGGCATTGGCCGAGCGCTGGCTGAGCAGGGGCTCGAAGACGAGCAGGTGCTCGGCCTCGAAGCATACGAAAGGCAACCCGAGGCGCTCGGCCAGCGCCAGCAGGCCGGGCTCGCGGGCCTTGGGGGCGATACTGGCGATCGCCCCCAAGGCAGAAAGCGGCAGGGCATTGCTGGCGAGGGTCTGACGCAGCAGCACCGCCAGGGTTTCCACCGGGCAGCCCCGGCGGCAGCCGAAGCCGGCATACAGCACCGGCGGATACACGGACATCAAGCCTGGCTGGAGCGGCGGTACAGCCAGGCGCTGAGCAGGCCCAGGGCCAGCCAGAACGCGGCATTGGTCAGCCAGGAGGCGATCTTGAACTGCGTCGCGAGGGCTTGCGGGGCGAGGCTCTCATGCACGGCGGGCTGCGGTGCGCCGATCAGGTGTGGAAGCACCAGCAGGGCAACGCCAAGCGCCTTGAGCAGCCAGTGTCGAGCGAACACCAGCAGGGCCAGGCCGCCTGCCGTGGCGGCGGCGGTGCCGATCCACCAGGTCTGGCGTTGGCCGAGGTCGGCGGCTGCGGTGCCGGGCAGTTCCGGCGGCAGGCCAAGGGTCGGCGCCAGGCAGAACACGGCGAAGCCAGCCAGGCCCCAGAGCGCGCCGGTGGTCACGCGGCCAGGTTCGCGCAGGCTGTAGAGCGCGGCGAGGATCAGGGCGAAGCCCACCGCGACCACCAGGTTGCCGCCTGTGGTGGACAGCACGCGTTGCCAACCGTCTTCCGGGGCCCAGGCCTCGGCACCGTGTTCGTGCTCATGGGCGGCGGCGGTTTCGCCATGCTCGTGATGTTCGGTGACGGGGGCCGCGCTTTCATAGGTCTCTGCCTGGAGAATGAGCGGGGCCACCCAGAAACTCTGCAGCAAGGTCAGCAAAAGGGCCGCAAGCAGCCCGCTGAAGCCCGCGGTACGGGCAATACGCGTGATCATGCGGGTCTACTCAGTGGCAGGGGAAGGCGGCGCTGTGGCGGGTATCGTGGGCGGCGTTGTGCACCGCCTCGATGTGCGAGAATCCGGCGAAATACACCAGGCACAGACCCAGCAGGCTGGCGCCTGCCGCGACGATCAAGCGCTGGCTGAGGGTGATGGGGGTGGCGACGCTGTGCTTGGCACTGGTGTAAGGCATGACGCGTTCCTCTGCTGCTTTATTATGGCAACGGGCAAGCGCGACGCTCCAAGGCACGACTCGCCCTGGGAATACGACAGCGCCCGCCCACCGCGGGGTGTTCATCCGCACGTCAGGCCGGTCTCCGGGCTGGCGAGGCTGGAGCGGGGCTCCATCGAGGGCGGCCACCTTCCCATGCCGACGCGCTGGCACAGTGGTCTGGACGTCTCTCTCGCTTACCGTTGCGGGGGCAGCACCGGCTTTGTCCGCACACTGTCGAGGCGGCGTGACGCACCGGTTTCCCGTTTCACCCCCGATGGGGGCACCTGAACGCAATGCGCTAGCAAATCATGGGGCACGGCTTGCGTCAATCGCGGCGGCGGTTGACCGCGAAGCAGGCACTGCGTAGCCTTGCCGCTTCGAGGTTCTCCGGCCCAGGCCGGAGCTAAGACGGGAACGCGGTACAAGCCGCGGCTGCCCCCGCAACTGTAGGCACTGAAGGGTTCGGCACAGCCACTGCGTAACGCGCGGGAAGGCGCCGGCCCACCGGCATCGAAACCGGAACGGTGCAAGCCAGGAGACCTGCCTCGTGACGTTTTCGACTTTCAACCGGGCGGGGTGATCCGGTGGCGAACGCGCCCGGCCGGCCTGGCCGAGGCTGTCGTCCGGCCTGCCCGCGCCATTGCTGCCAAGGGCATCGCGACATGAAAACACTGGCCAAGCTTCCCGTCACCATCGTCACCGGCTTCCTCGGCTCGGGCAAGACCACCTTGCTCCGCCACATGCTCGACAACGCCCAGGGCCGCCGCATCGCGGTGATCGTCAACGAGTTCGGCGAGCTGGGCATCGACGGCGAGATCCTCAAACAGTGCAGCATCGGTTGCACCGAGGAAGAAGCCAACGGCCGCGTCTACGAGCTGGCCAACGGCTGCCTGTGCTGCACCGTGCAGGAAGAGTTCTTCCCGGTCATGCGCGAGCTGGTGGCCCGTCGCGGCGATCTCGACCATATCCTCATCGAAACCAGCGGGCTGGCGCTGCCCAAGCCGCTGGTGCAAGCGTTCCAATGGCCGGAGATCCGCAACGCCTGCACCGTCGACGCGGTGATCACCGTGGTCGACAGCCCGGCGGTGGCCGCCGGCACCTTCGCCGCCTACCCGGAGCAGGTCGATGCCCAGCGCAAGCTCGACCCCAACCTCGACCACGAGTCGCCGCTGCACGAGCTGTTCGCCGACCAACTGGCCAGCGCCGACCTGGTGGTCCTGAACAAGGCCGACCTGATCGATGCCCAGGGCCTGGCCAAGGTCCGCGCCGAAGTCGCCGAGGAGCTGCCGTCGGCGGTCAAGGTGATCGAGGCGAGCAGCGGTCGTCTGCCGCTGGAGGTATTGCTGGGCGTGGGCGCCGAATCCGAGGCGCATATCGACGGCCGTCGCACCCACCACGATTCGCACCATGACGGCGACGACCATGATGATCACGACCATGATGCCTTCGACTCGATCTCCATCGACCTGCCCGAGGCCGACGACAGCCTGCTGCTCGACGCGCTGACGCAGTTGGTCACCGAATTTGGCATCCTGCGCGCCAAGGGCTTCGCTGCCATCCCGGGCAAGCCGATGCGGCTGCTGATCCAGGGCGTGGGCACGCGTTTCGACAAGCACTTCGACCGTGCCTGGCGCCAGGACGAGCCGCGCATCACCCGCCTGGTGCTGATTGGCCAGGACCTCGATGCGGTGCAACTGGAGGCGCGCCTGCGCCAGGCCCTGGGCGCCTGAGCCATGCATCTGCTGCGGACCCAGCCCGGCGGTTTCGTGCCGGACGACAGCATTGCCGATCTCGGCCAGACCCCTGCCGAGCTGGTGATCCTCTGCAGCGGCGATTCGCACCTGGCGCTGCTCGCCGAAACCGCCGAGCAGTTGCCCGAGGACTTCCCCAGCCTGCGCCTGGCCAATCCCATGCAGGTGCAGAACCACGCCTCGGTCGACCTTTATGTCGACGAGGTACTGCGTCACGCCAAGGTAATCCTGGTGTCGCTGCATGGCGGCGTGGGTTACTGGCGCTATGGTGTCGAACAGTTGGTCGAACTGGCCAGCCATGGCGTGCAGTTGATCCTGGTGCCGGGCGATGATCGTCCCGACCCTGAATTGACCGGCCTGGGCACGGAGCGCGGCGAGCATGCCGAGCGGCTTTGGCACTATCTGCGCCAGGGCGGCAAGGGCAACGCGCTGAACCTGCTCAATTGCCTGGCCAGTCAATGGCTGGGGCGTGATTACGCCTGGAGCGAGCCCCAGCCTTTGCCGCGTACCGCCGTGTACCACCCGGCCAGGGCCAGCGCGGCGCTCGAGGACTGGTACGCCGAGTGGCATCCCGAGTGGCCGGTGGCCCCGTTGCTGTTCTATCGCTCGCATCTGCAGGCGGCCAACACCGCGTTCGTCGACGTGTTCTGCCAGCGTCTGCAGGCCTGTGGCTTGAACCCGTTGCCGATCGCGGTGGCCAGCCTCAAGGAGCGCGCCTGTCTCGATCAGGTCGAGGCCTGGCTCGACGAGGTGCAGGCCGAGGTGGTGATCAACACCACCGGATTCGCCCTGTCCAGCCCGGAGCAGCCCAACCTGCGTCCCCTGCGCCGCGACGTGCCGGTGCTGCAGGCCATCTGCGCCCAGGACAACCAGCCCGCCTGGGAACAGAGCGAACAGGGCCTCGGCGCCCGCGACCTGGCCATGCACATCGCCCTGCCGGAGCTGGACGGGCGTATCATCACCCGACCGGTGAGCTTCAAGGACCTGGCCTGGCGCAGCGAGCGCAGTCAGTCCGACGTGGTCTGCTACCGCGCCCATCCCGAGCGCATGGATTTCGTCGCCGAACTGGCCCGGCGCTGGGTGGCACTGGCGCGCCTGGACAACCAGGAAAAGCGCGTAGCCCTGGTGCTGGCGAACTACCCGACCCGCGATGGCCGCATCGGCAATGGCGTCGGCCTGGACACCCCCGGTGCGGCGCTCAACATCCTCAAGGCGCTGCAGGCGCAGGGCTATCCGGTGGCGGGCCTGCCCGACAGCGGGACCGAGCTGATTCGCCAACTGCTAGGCGGGGTCACCAACGACCTCGACCACCTCGACCAGCGCCCCTGTGCCCAGAGCCTGAGCCTGGCCGATTATCAAGCGGCGTTCGCCGAGCTTCCCGAGGCCAACCAGCGCGCGGTGCTGGAGCGCTGGGGGGCGCCGGAGCAGGATCCGCTGCATCGCGGCGGGCGGATGATGGTGGCGGGCCTGCGCTATGGCCTGACCTTCGTCGGCATTCAGCCGGCGCGGGGGTATCAGGTCGATCACAGCGCGGTGTATCACGACCCGGACCTGGTGCCTCCGCATGGCTACCTGGCGTTCCATTTCTGGCTGCGCAACGGCTATGGCGCCGACGCGCTGGTCCATGTCGGCAAGCACGGCAACCTGGAGTGGCTGCCCGGCAAGGGCGTCGGGCTGTCCCGCGAGTGCTGGCCGGACGCATTGCTCGGGCCGTTGCCGAACATCTACCCGTTCATCGTCAACGACCCGGGCGAGGGCGCCCAGGCCAAGCGCCGGACCCAGGCGGTGATCATCGACCACTTGATGCCGCCGCTGACGCGCGCCGAGACTTATGGACCGTTGCGCCACCTCGAGCAGCTGGCGGACGAGTACTACGAAGCGCAACTGCTGGACCCGCGTCGCGCGCGCGAGTTGCAGCGCGACATCCTCGAGCTGGTCAAGGCCAACCATATCGACCGTGAATTGCAGCTCGAGGGACAACTGGACGACGCCGCCGTCTGGCTGCCACGCCTGGATACCTACCTGTGCGACCTCAAGGAGTCGCAGATCCGTGACGGCCTGCATGTGTTCGGGCAGTCGCCGGTGGGGCGTTTGCGCAGCGATACGCTGTTGGCCTTGATGCGTGTCGAGCGCGGCGACGGCAAGGGTGGCAACGCCAGTCTGATCCGCGCCCTGGCCAAGGCGCTGGCGCTGGGCTTCGATCCGCTCGATTGCGACCTCGGGCAGGCGTGGAACGGACCACGGCCTGCACTGCTCGAGGATACCGTCGCGGCGCTGTGGCGCACCACGGGCGATACCCGCGAGCGCTTGGAGCTGCTGGCGCTGGCGTTGGTCGAGCGAGCCCTGGAAGGTCGCGCCGCAGTGCCTGATGAACCCGCTTGGCAGCCCGTGCGTGAAGTGCTGCAAACACTGGTCGAGCAGATTGCACCACGTCTGGATGCCTGTGGCGGCGCTGAAATCGAAGGCCTGTTGGCGGCCCTGGCCGGGCGCTTCGTGCCGGCCGGCCCCAGCGGGGCGCCCAGCCGCGGGCGCCTGGATGTGCTGCCCACTGGCCGCAATTTCTACACCGTCGATGTGCGCAACCTGCCGACCGCCACGGCTTGGCGCCTGGGCTTCGCCTCGGCCAACCTGATCCTCGAGCGTCACCTGCAGGATCACGGTGACCACCTGCGCCAGCTGGGCCTTTCGGTGTGGGGCACGGCGACCATGCGCACGGGCGGTGACGACATCGCCCAGGCCATGGCGTTGATGGGCGTGCGCCCGGTGTGGGCCAGCGGCAGCCAGCGGGTCGACGATTTCGAGATCCTGCCGCTGAGCCTGCTCGACCGCCCCCGGGTCGACGTGACCTTGCGTGTTTCGGGCTTCTTCCGCGATGCCTTCGGCAACCTCATTCGCTTGTTCGACGCCGCCGTGCAGGCGGTGGCGGCGCTGGACGAGCCAGATGATCTCAACCCACTGGCCGCGCGGGTTCGGGCCGAGCGACAGGCGTTGCTCGAGCAAGGCCTGGACGCCGAGCTGGCCGCTCGCCAGGCGGGCTGGCGGGTGTTTGGCGCCAAGCCCGGCGCTTATGGCGCCGGCGTGCAGAACGCCATCGACGGGCGCCTCTGGCACAGCCGCGACGATCTGGCCGAGGTCTACCTCAACCATGGCGGCTATGCCTATGGCGCCCAGGACGAAGGCACTCCGGCCCGCGCCCGTTTCGCCCAGCGCCTTGGCCAGATGCAGGCGGTGCTGCAGAACCAGGACAACCACGAGCACGACCTGCTCGATTCCAACGACTACTACCAGTTCCAGGGCGGCATGCTGGCCGCCGCCGAGACCCTGGCCGGCGTGTCGCGGGCGAGCTATCACGGCGACCATAGCCAGGCCGACCGCCCACGCGTGCGCACCTTGAAAGAAGAGCTGAACCGGGTGATCCGCGCCCGTGCGCTCAATCCCAAGTGGATCGACGGCGCCAAGCGCCATGGCTACAAAGGTGCCTTCGAGCTGGCGGCGACGGTGGACAATCTGTTCGCCTTCGATGCCACCACGCACCTGATCGACGATCATCATTATCAGGGCCTGGCCGACGCCTATGTGCTCGACCCGGCCACCCGTGATTTTCTCCGTGAGCACAATCCCGAGGCCCTGCGCGACCTCACCGAGCGCCTGCTGGAAGCCCAGCAGCGTGGCCTGTGGCAGGAACCGGGCAGCTACCGCGACAGCCTCGAGCAGCAGCTGCTCGAAGGCGAGGAAGACAATTAACATGAGCGAACCCATGCAATTCCCGCTGGCCGCGGTGGTTGGCGCCGACGACCTCAAGCTGGCCCTGTGCCTGACCGCCATCGATCCCAAGATCGGTGGCGTGCTGATCGAGGGCCCGCGTGGCATGGCCAAGAGCACCCTGGCGCGTGGGTTGGCCGACCTGCTCGGCGATGTCCCGTTCGTCACCTTGCCTTTGGGCGCCACCGAGGAGCGTCTGGTCGGCACGCTGGACCTGGATGCGGCGCTGGGGCAAGGCCAGGCACGGTTTTCGCCTGGCGTGCTGGCCCATGCCGACGGTGGCGTGCTCTATGTGGATGAGGTCAACCTGTTGCCCGACCCGCTGGTGGACCTGCTGCTGGACGTCGCCGCCAGCGGTACCAACCGTATCGAGCGCGACGGCATTTCCCACCAGCATGCCGCGCGGTTCGTGCTGATCGGCACCATGAACCCGGAGGAGGGTGAGTTGCGTGCGCAACTGCTCGACCGCTTCGGCTTGAATGTCGCCCTCGAGGGGCTGCCGGCACCTGATGCGCGCCAGCAGATCATTCGTCGCAGGCTGGCGTTCGATAGCGATCCGCAGGCATTTCGTGCCCAGTGGGCCGCAGAGCAGGCGGCGTTGCGCGAGCGCTGCCGCGCGGCGGCCGAGCGCCTGGCATCGATTGCCCTGGATGATCGAGCCCTGGCCTGGATCACCGAGCGTTGTTTCGCTGCCGGGGTCGATGGCTTGCGCGCCGACCTGGTCTGGCTGCGCGCGGCCCGCGCCCATGCCGCCTGGCGTGGCAATACCGTTATCGAGGAAGCGGACATCGAGGCGGTTGCCGAGTTCGCCTTGCGTCATCGCCGCCGCACGGACGCCCCGCAGGCCCATGCTGCCCCGCAGCAGCCACAGCCTCGGCCAGCGGAGCGACAGGACGGGCAGGGCGACTGGGGCGCCTTGCCACCTCAACCGGTAACCAATGGTCCTCGCCGCGAGGTGCCGAACTGGGCAAAAAAGCCCTGAGCATCCGCGCGCGCAACGCCCGCGCGGCGGATGCCAGACCTCGCGCCGGTCATTTGACGGGGCCGGCCCGTGGCCGCTCGCGTGCCGCTGACCAGGGCCGTATCGCCTGGCTGCCGACCCTGCTCAAGGGGCGACCGCGTCAGCGCGCCGACCTGTGCTGGCGGCAGCGCCAGGCCCAGGCCCCCGAGTTGTGGCTGGTGATCGTCGATGCCTCGGCCTCCACCCGACGACATCAGGCGCTGGCCCAGGCCAAAGGGCTGCTGGCCGGGGTTTTCGACCAGGCCTACAGGCAGCGGGCGCGTCTGGCGTTGCTGACGGCCAGCGGCAGCGAGCCACACTGGCAACGCCATGGCCTCAAGGCGTCGGCGGCATTGCAACCGTGGCTGCGAGCATTGGGCGCCGGAGGCGGGACGCCGCTGTTCGCGGCTCTGGAACAAGCACGGACATGGTTGCTGGCACGCGGCAAGCGCCTGCCCCATGAGACCCGGCGCTGCCTGGTGCTGACCGACGGCCGCCTGCACGCGTGGCGTGCGCCACAGCCCATGCCATGCGATACCTTGCTCGTCGATATGGAAATGGCGGCGGTGAGGGTCGGCCGCGCACGACAACTTGCGGAACAACTAAATGCCGAATATCGGCATGTCGAGCAGTTCGAACAGGTCGAATGAAGAGCAGGCTTGCGACAGAATGTCGCAACTAAAAATTGCTCTTCATTAAAGAGAAGTGACTATCACAAGTGCGTGAGTCGCGCGCACTTGTGATAGTCGACGTTGATCACTTCGGCATCGACCAGGGTTGCAGGTCATAACCTTTGCGCGACAGTTCCGCGCGGACTTCCTCGATCAGGCTGGCCCATTGCGCAGGGTCGGAGTAGATGCGCGAGGACACTTGCTTGCTGCCGATTCGGGTGCTGGTCCGGTCGATCACTGCCAGGCTCAGCTCACCAGTACCGTTGGGTGCATCCCAGGCAACGCACTGGAAGGGTTCGAAGGCGTGGTCGGCGATCAGCAGTGCTTCGTTGACACGGAGCGGGGCATTCATGGTTCGGTCTCTCTCATGGTCCCAAACAGCGAAATAAAGTTCCGCGGTGCAGTCGTTGCAAACTCTACAGCGCGGGGTTAAACGTACTGATGCTCCAGGTCAGTGGTTGAGTCACATATGCGCGAATTTTTTTTCAACGGCCTCTTTGCCAATACGCTCACGCAGGGTTCATGACGCCAGATTTCTGCGCAAATTCGCGGATGTGCTTTATGTGGCGAAAATGGACTGACCAACGGTCATGGAGTGCGTCAAGTTCATTGCTACTGTTAATTTTGGCGTCGCAACTAACTGTTTATTCGTGAAAAACTAAAATCTGACGCCAAGGAACGGTCATGCTCGAGACTGCTGCCCACCGCCGCCTGTTGATCGTCGACCCTTGCGATGACTGCCACCGCCTGTTGCCAGGCCTGCGCAGCGTTGGCTGGGACGTGCGCAGCTGTACCCTGGAGGCCGCCCTGGAGCAGCCTTGCGATGTCGGTCTGGTTCGCTTGCAGGTATCGCACCTGCGTCACCCCGACGCGGTCAAGGACCTGATCAAGCGCAGCAACACCGAATGGATCGCCGTATTGAGTGCCGAAGAGCTGCGCTTGCAGAACGTCGGCGATTTCGTCTGCGAGTGGTTCTTCGACTTCCATACCCTGCCGTTCGACGTCTCGCGGGTCCAGGTGACCCTGGGGCGGGCCTTCGGCATGGCGCGTCTGCGCGGCAAGGGCGCGGTGCGTGTGGATGAGCCCGAGCACGAACTGTTGGGTGAGAGCCGGCTGATCCGTGAGCTGCGCAAACTGCTCGGCAAGCTCGCGCCCACCGAGTCACCCGTGTTGATCCGGGGCGAGAGCGGGACCGGCAAGGAGCTCGTGGCGCGCACGCTGCATCGCCAGTCGCAGCGTCGCGAAAAACCGTTCATCGCCATCAACTGCGGCGCGATCCCTGAGCATCTGATCCAGTCAGAGCTGTTCGGCCATGAAAAAGGCGCGTTCACCGGGGCGCACCAGCGCAAGGTGGGGCGCATCGAGGCCGCCAATGGCGGCACGCTGTTTCTCGATGAAATCGGCGATCTTCCGCTGGAGCTGCAAGCGAACCTGCTGCGTTTCCTGCAGGAGAAACACATCGAGCGGGTCGGCGGCAACCAGCCCATCGCCGTGGATGTCAGGGTTCTGGCGGCAACCCATGTGGACCTGGAAAAGGCGATAGGGCAGGGGCGCTTTCGTGAAGACCTGTATTACCGCCTCAATGTGCTGCAGGTGATCACTGCCCCGCTGCGCGATCGGCATGGCGACTTGTCGATGCTCGCCAGCCACTTCTCGCAGTTTTACAGCCTGGAAACAGGCAGGCGGCCACGTTCGTTCAGCGAAAACGCGCTGGCCGCCATGGGGCGGCACGACTGGCCGGGCAATGTGCGCGAGCTGGCCAATCGGGTAAGGCGTGGCCTGGTGCTGGCCGAAGGCCGGCAGATCGAGGCGCAGGACCTGGGCTTGCAGGAACTGCATGAGCAGGATCAGCCGCTGGGCACGCTGGAGGACTACAAGCACCGCGCGGAGCGCCAGGCGCTCTGCGATGTACTGAGTCGCCACAGTGACAACCTGAGCATCGCGGCGAAGGTGCTCGGCGTTTCGCGACCGACTTTCTATCGATTGCTGCACAAGCACCAGATTCGTTGAGCACCCCGTAGCGGCTGCTTCGCGGGCAAGTCGCATCGGCGCACCGCCGCTCCCTACAGTGGCGGCGCCAAAGCCAGCCGCGACTCAGCTCGACTGGGCAATATGCCCGTCCGCCAGCTCTTCCTCCGCGTCCTCCTCACCCGGCATGGCAGTGATCACGCTGAAGTCGCTGACCTCCACCTCGCCGCCGCCATAACCCAGCAGGTGGAAGGAAAATGCCTTGCGCACTTTCGGGTTGTCGAAATCGAACTGCATTTCCAGCGGCTGATCGGCCGTCACCAGCATTTCCTCGGGCAACCCCAGCGGTACATCCTGCTCCAGCTCCTTGGCTTTCAGGCGGATGAATGCCTGGTGCTGCGGATCGAGGGCGCGGACCTTGAGGCGTACCCGGGTGCGTGTGCCTTCGGGCATTTCCAGGTATTGCGCGCCGATCAGGTTGTCCGCCCAGTCGTCACGGATGCGTTCCTGCAGGGCGATGGGCGAAGGGCCACCGAACTGATAGCGCAGATTGAGTGGCGTCTGCAGCAGCGATTGGTCCAGGGTGGCGGCCAGCAGGTTGAGCTGCGGCCCGAGCGTGTCGTCGCCGCGACCGAGGAACCTGGCCTGGTCGGCGATGAACCCCTGGCTGGCATAGCGCCGGCAACGTTGCTGGAAGTCGCATTCGCTCAGGGTGCCCTGGCCATCGTGATAGCGCAGGACACCGTTGGTGTAGGAAATCATTTCACGACCACTGTCATAGTCGCGGTACAGCGAGCGCCCGCCCAGCGCCAGTGGAATCGGCAGGGCGAAGTAGTCGAGCAGTGACGTGGTCAGGTCGACATGGCCGTAGGTGCCGGACTTGAGCCGGGGCAGTTGCGCCTGTTCCGGGGCGAGGGTGAGATTGAAGCCCCAGGTCGAAGCCAGGCGTACGCCGTCGATGCCATGGGACTCGTCCGAAGTGACCACCACCAGCGTGTCCTTGAGCACGCCCTGGCGTTCGAGGCTGTCGAGGAAGTCGCCCAGCGCATCGTCCAGATACGCCACCGCAGCCTGTTTGGCGCTGGCATGGCGCTGCAGGTACGCCTCGGGCGCCGAGTACGGCTGGTGGGTGCCAACGGTGAGCAGGGTGAGCATCCAGGGTTGCGTCTGCTTGCGCAGTTCGCCGACATAGTCCAGCGCACCTTCGAAGAAGGCACGATCGTCCTTGCCCCAGGGGAATTCCAGATAGTTGTCGTTGCCGAACCACTCCAGGCCGTGCACCGAGTCAAAGCCAATGTGCGGCATGATCCGGTCCTTGGCCATGAAACGCAGGCCGGCGCCTTGCAGGTAGTGGGTGGTAAAGCCGGCCTGGCGCAACTGCGCCGGCAGGCAGGCCTGGTTGCGCTGGTGCTGGGTGAGCAGTTCCACGCCTTTGGGCGTGCCGTTGGCCAGCTTGTCGTAGTCGCCGCAGAGCATCGCGTAGAGGCCGCGAATGGTCTGGTGGGTGTGCAGCACGTAATCGGGCGTGTTCATGCCGCGTTCGGCCCAGTGGCTGAGCCTGGGCATGAGGTCCTGCTGGAAACGGCTGCCCAGGGCCTCGCGGTTGGCGCGCACGTAGGCCCCGGGGATGCCTTCCACGGTGATGATCAGCAGGTTGCGCGCACGGCCCGCGCCGTCCAGCAGCCGGCCCCCGTCAAGATCGGCTTGGGTCAGGCCCGTGCTGGGCAGTGCGGTGACGGCGGCTGGATGGCCCATCGTGTTCAATGCCAGGCGCTGGGCGTTGCCCACGGCGGCGGAGAGCGCCTGGTGGCCGAGGTTGAATTGCCGCCATTGATCGGCGTCCGATGGCGCCAGGTGCTGGCCGCCCCAGTGCAGGCCGAACAATGCCAGGGGAATGGCCCAGGCGCGCCGTGGCAGCGCTGCGCTGGTCGACTCCTGGCGTTGGCTCGCGAGCCAGGCGCCAAGCCCCAGGATCAGAAGCACGGGCAGCCAGGCATGGGTCAGCCCGCCGCCGGTGGAGTTTTCCATGAACTGTGGGTCGAACAGGTACGTCAGGTCGTCGACGGTGGGCAGCCTGCCGACCGCGCTGACCAGCTCCGCCGAGGCGACCCACAGGCCGCCCCACGCCAGCAGCACAGGCAGCGCCAGCCACCAGGGACGTCGGTGCAGGGTCATTACCAGCAGGCTGCCGATCGCGAAGTCCGACAGGTAGCCGAAGGGATCGGACCAGCCCAGCAGGGCACGTGCGGCCATTGGCAACACCAGCACCAGGGCTGCCAGGGTGGCAAGGCGGGCGCGAGGGTGACCGAGCAGCTTGTTCACAAAACTTTCCTTAAATGCCATTAAACCGTCACAAAATTGTGCAGGATGATAACAGGCTGGGGGCAGGAAAGCCGGGCGCTACAAAACCGGTAACCAAATGTCGGGCCCGTTGCCGGGCCCGACGGGGTCAGAAGTAGTACGGGAATTTCAGGCTGAACGAGAAGTCGGGCGCATCCTCGGTCAGGCCGATCGAAAGGTTGGGGACGATGGTCAGGTTGTCGGTGGCGGCGAAGGTCAGGCCGACGTTGAAGTTCGCGGCGTTGTAGTCGCTGTTGGTGATCGACTGCCAGTCGCCACCATCGGGCTTGATCTTGCTCTTGCGGGCGAACTGGTCGGTGACCGAGAACGACATGCTCATCCGCTCGTTCAGGGCAAAGGCGATACCGCCGCCGATCTGCCAGGAATCCCCCAGTTTCACGTCGCCGGGCACCTTGCTGTTGACCTGCGGGCTGATGTCGCTGAACGAGTCCTGCATGTTGTAGGTGTAGGACAGGCTGGCGAACAGCACGGCCGGGTCGAATGTCTTGACCAGCGAGATGCCTGGGGTGATCGCCCAGACGCCGTTGCCGGTCGGCAGGCTCTCGGGCACTGACAGGTTGTTGTTGGTCGGGTCCTCGACCAGCTTGATGCCATACGGGTCCTTGCCGGTGGGCGCCTTGACGCGCAGGGTGACGACAGCGTCGGGCAGGTTTTCCGACTCGTCGAGGAACTTGTAGGCAATGCCGACGTTGATATCGCCGATGGTGGGGTCCCGAGTGACCGAGGCGTCCGACGTGGCCGGGCCGGAGCCGCCGGCTCCACCGGAGGAATAGGTGGATTCGCGATAGACCACTGGCACGTTTATGTCGAACTGCCAGCGTTGGTCCAGGTTGTAGCGCGCGGTCAGGTCCAGGGTCCAGTTGTTCGCCTTGATGCGGTCGAGGTTGATGTTGCCCAGGAAGATCGAGTCCAGCGCCAGGAAGCCGTTGAGCGTCAGCGCCCGGGTATCGTAGTGGGTATAGGTCAGGCCGGTTTCGAAACTGAACTTGCCGCCGCCGAAGAAGCCGCTGGCTTCGTCATACAGGTTGGAAACGCTCTGCGCCGGCTCCGAATCGTCCCTGAGCGACTGGCCATATGAGCTGCCAGCGCCGGTCGATGAGCCCGAGGCCACGGTCTGTGCTCCCTTGGCCGGCGAGGATGGAGACTTGGTCAGACGTTTTGGCGGGGGCGCCGCAGGGGTTTCCTCAACCTGCCGTACACGTTGTTCGAGCACCATCAGGGCGTTCTGCTGGGCTTCGTAGCGCTGTTTCAACTCGCGCAGCTCTTGCTTCAATGCCTCGACCTGTGGGTCCGGAGCTGCATACAGCGCTGTTGCGGGGGCCAGTGTGCTCAAACAGACTACAGCTCTGAACGTCAGCGATCGTTGCATGGGTAAGCCGTCCCTTCTGACTACATACGATGAGACACAGCGTAGATCAGTATCCGAGCGCGCGAAGTCCTTTGAGCTGGTCAAGGTTGCCGTTCAGCGAGTTGGTGGCCACGTTGTCGCGCAGCACGACGTTGAGCGAGGTGAGGTTGCTGACCTGGTTGCCGTTGCCCAGCAGCGTGGCGTTCTGCATCAGGCCACCTTCGGCGATCCGCTGCAGGGTGCTGCCCTGGTTGTTGTTGGCCAGCACATTGAGCTGCACGCCGGAGCCGGTCGCGGACACGCTCAGCGAGCCTGCGTCATTGGCTCTGACCAGCGTCGATCCCGTCGCCAGCACCTGACCCTGCTGCTGCACATCCGGCGCCTGGTTGCCTTTGCTGACGTTGATGTCGACGTTGTTGTAGGCGGTGTTGTTGTCGCCGGCCGCGCGTACCACCTGGGTGACGCCTTCGGTCGCGTTCAGGCCGCCGCCGCCGGTGACGCTGCCGACGCCTTGCGAGCTCGACGTGCCGGTGCCTTTCTTGTCGATCATCGATACGTAGAACTGAGGTTTGATGGTCGTCTGCTGGATCTGCATCGAGGAGGTGGCCCCGATGATGTCGCCGTTGGCGTTCTGCCAGGTGCTGGTCATGACGATGCCGAAACTGACGATGCGTCCGGGCATCACGTAGCGGCCCCGCAAGTTGGCCAGTTCCTGATCCTTCAGTTCAATGGGCTTGAACGTCTCCGCCTGGATTGGCAGGGCGGCGGCCAGGCATATCAGGGTGAGCCACGCTGGGGTCTTCATCGGATGCTCCCGGAGCTTCGTGCTCGATTGTCATTAGAAGAAGTCGCTGCGGATGAAGCCAAAGTCCATCAGTTCGGCGTCTTTCACCGGGGTGAAGGTATTGACGCGGCCCTTGGCGCTCAGCGGCAGTGGCGGGTCGAGCAAGGCGTTGGTCTTGTCGTAACCTTGGCCGATGACGGCGAAGATGATGCCGTTCCAGCCCTTGAGGAAATCGTCGACTTTGTAGCGCTTGTGTCCCAGCACCGGGTCGCCGATGTACACCCAGCCCTTGTCGACCTTCTGTAGGACCACGAAGTGCTTGTAACCACGGATGTCCATCAGCACCACGACCGGGATACGCACGCTGTTAAGGGTGTCGGCGGCTACCCGGTAGCCGCGGGCGCGCATGCCCAGGCTTTCCACGTAGCGCTTCATGTCGAGCATCGAGAAGCCCTGGACCCGGACCAGGTCCTGGTCGGCGTGGGCCAGCATGCCCTCGATGACCTGTTGTTCGTCGACATCCAGCCAGTAGGCCTGGCGCAGGATGGTTGCCAGCGACGCGGCGCCGCAACTGAAATCGGTCTTCTGTTGCACCAGGTCGGCGAACTTGCGCTCGCGTATGCTCTGGATGGGCTTGTAGATCACCGCCCCCCCCGGCAAAACGGAAAGCGGCATCTGCGCCGCCTCGCTGTAGCTGGCCATGCAAAGCAGAAACGCCAAGGCGATCATACGCATGGTCGGTAGCCTCCTGGTCTTGTCGAAGAGAGGCCCCCAAAGGGGGCCTCCTGGTCATGCCACTCAGAACGAGGTGTTGGAGATGGCCAGCGAGTTGCTTTGCTGGTTGCCCACACCGGCTGCCACGTTGACGCCGAGGTTGCCGCTGCCGCCATTCACCGAGCCACTCAGGGTGGCGGTGTTGGTTACAGGGTTAGCCCAGCCAGTAGGGGTCAGCACCTGGAACGACACGGTGTTGCTCAGGTCGTAGGAGCTGGATTCGCTGAAGCTCTTCGAACCGGACTTCGACGACTCGTTGGAGGCGCTGCCCGACTTCTCATAGGAGGAGTCGTAGGCTTTTTCGAACGAAGAGTCGTAGGCTTTCTCGAACGAGGAGCTGGAAGACTTCTCGTGCGATTTTTCATACGAAGCGTCGATCGAGGCGTTCAGCGAAGCATCGAACGAGTCGGTGCGGCTGCGCTCGTGGCGGCCATAGTCCTGGGTATGGGTCACGCTGCCGTCCGCCGAAGCCTCCAGCGAAGCGTTCAGAGAGCCGCTAGCCGAGGAGCTCGACTCGTGACTGCGCGAACCGCTGGCGTCGAAGCTCTTCGAACCACTGGCGTTCCAGCTTTTTGCACCGGCGGCTTCCCAGCTCGACGAGGCGCTGCTGTCCTTGCTGTAGCTGGAATCCTTGTTGAACGAGGCGCTGCCGCTTTGGGTCGTGGTGAACGACAGCGTATCGACCCGATAGGTGCGGTCGGCGTTGTTGTTCACGACCAGGCCTGGGCCGTTCTGGTCGGCGGAGGCGGTGGCGGTGGCGTTGCCCAGTGGCGCATTGGAGTTGGCAATGGCCATGGTGTTTTTCTGCTGGTTGAGGTCGCCACCAGCAATGTTGATGCCCATGTTGCCGCTGCCGTTGTTGCCCGATCCGCTCATGATGCCGGAGTTGGTGGTGCCGTAGTTGTCGACCCGGTTGTTGTTGCTGTACTGGCGTACATCCGCGGTGGCCGAGGCGGAGCCGAACACGAAGCTGTTGTCCAGGCTGGAGTCGGCGCCGGCGTTGGCGATGGCGGCGGCGTTGTCCTGCTGGTTGCCGGCGCCGGCCGCCACGTTGACACCCACGTTGCCGCTGGTGCCGGAGGCCGAGCTGCTCATTTCAGCTTCGTTCACCGTCCCTTCGTTGCGGATACGGTTGTTGGTGCTGCTTTGCTTGTCCCAGGCATTGGCGGTGGCATACACAGGGATCTTGGTAGGAGGAGGGGTGTGATGACCGTTGTTATGGCCGTGGCCATTGTTGTGGCCATGGCCACGCGGATCATTCTGCCCAGCTTGTACAGCTACAGCCATGATCGCAGCGATTGCGAAAACCAGAGGCTTGAGTGCCATCGAGGGTTTCATGGTGATTCTCCGTACTTTTTTTTAGGTTAAGTGTTGTTGCTGCCGGTTTGGGTCAATCCGCGACCCGGATGCTCAGGGTGTTGGCCGTTCGGTTTCCCACCCCGGCACTCTGATTCAACTGCACTACGCCACGGCTACCGGTGAATGCCTGGTCGCTGGTGCTGACCTGGCGATGGCCGGGTGTCGGCGCGGTTGAATCCGAGCTGTTGAGCAGCGCCACGTTCTGTTGCAGAAGGACGCTGTCGTCGATGCTTTGCGGTTGGGCACTGACGCTGATGCGCAGTGCGTTGGCTTGCTGGTTGCTGGCGCCGGCGCTCTGGTTGACCCCCAGGATGCCGTTGCCGCGGCTGAAGGCGTCGCCCTGGATGCTGGCCTGTGCGTCGATCGCAGGGTCGACGTGGGTGCGCAGGCGCTGGTGGATCTGGGTGCTCGCCGCGGCATCGTGGCCAATGGCGATGGCCCGGGCGTTGACCTGTTGCTGCTGGTCGCCGGCTGCCTGGTTGACCCCTAGGTTGCCTTCGTAGCGGGCGCCGGAGCTGTCGATGGTGGCGTCGTTGACGACCGGAGACTGGGCGAAGGCCGATGCACTGCACAGGGTGGCCAGGAACAGCAGGGTATGCCGCATGTCACTGCCCTCCGTTGAGGATCTTCAGCGCGCCCAGGCCTTGCTGGACGTTGGAGTTGACCATGTTGGCGATGCCGTTGCCGCCGCCGCCCGACCCACGCCCGCCGGCGATGTTAGGCAGCTGGGTCTGGTTGCTGATGTTGGCGCCGATGTTGTTGGTCTGCTGAGTGATCAGCGAGTTGATGCCCGCGCCGCTGCTGATGCTGGCGAAGTCGCCATCGCTCAGCTCATGGGTCTGTCTGAGGATGTGCGCGGAAGGATTGGTGTTGACGGTGACCGGGCTGGGGTCGGGGATCAGTGGGGCACGGATCGCGTTGCGTGTCTGGACTTCGCGTGTGATGACGACAATGCCGTTTTCGGCGTGGGCCGGGAGGCCCAGGCTCGACCCCAATACGCATCCGAGCAGCAGGAGGCGGTAGATGCCGTTGTCTTTTTTCCCCACGATGGCAATTCCTTCTTCGGCGTGGCGGCCGTGTGGCCGGGCGTTGCGAGAAGGAGAGCAGAAGCTGTGCCGGTTTTTTTTATCGCTTATGAATCATGAGGTTGCGAGTCAACATCAGGAGCGTCGGGATTTTGTTGTAACAGCGCTGAGACAGATCGCGGGTCGAGCAGGCGCCAGGCTCGGCAACGGCGCGGCGCGGCGGCGGTTTTCTCGAAGGTGTTTCATCCGCGTGACACCGCCCCCAGAACTGGTGGGATGCCCACAAATACGGGGACTTGGCCCATTGGGGTGTATCAGCGCCTTAACACTCGGTGGGGCAAATGGGAGATTTGCCATCCAGCAGACACTGGACCGCGTTCAGGGCCGCCGCGCTGCGCTGTGGCCAGTCGCCATCGATGATCCGCATCGTCTGCCGGTGGCGTTGCAACCAGGCAAGACTGTCGTCGAAGAACGCCTGGCGTTCCTCCAGACAGGGTTGGCAGCGCAGGCCGTCGCCCACCCACGGCACGCCTTCGGGTCGCAGCAGCAGATGCAGGTCGTAATGCCGGGCGTCGAGCGCCTGCTCGATCCAGTCAGGGCAGTCGCCGAACAACGCCCGGCTCCACAGGATGTTGCTGAGCAGGTGGGTGTCGAGAATCAGCAGCTCCGGCGCCTGGGCCCGGGCCTGGTCTTCCCAGGCCAGCTGGCCGCGGGCGATGGCGGGGATGTCGGCATAGCAGGTGTCGCGCTGTTCGCGCTCCATGAAGTGGCGCACGTACTCACCCACCAGCACGCCACCGAAATGCGCCTGGATTTCGCCGCTCAACCAGCTCTTGCCGCTGGACTCCGGGCCACACAGCACCAGGACCTTCATGCGCTGGCCAGCGCCGGGTCGCGGCGCCACTCCAGCCAGCCACGCACGGCGATCAGGGTGAACAGGGCATAGAGCGCGGCGGTGAGGTACAGGCCCTTGTACAGGAACAGGCCGACGAAGATCACGTCCACCACGACCCACAGGGCCCAGCATTGCAGCCGCTTTTGCGCCATCCACAGTTGCGCGACCAGGCTGAAGCCTGTGAGCGCGGCATCCAGCCAGGGTTGCGCGGCGTCGGTCCAGTGCGCCATGCCAGCGCCCAGCAGCAGGCTGGCCAGCAGGCCGGCGGCCAGGCCCTTGAGCATGGGCGCCGGGGCCAGGCGGGAGACCTGGCGGGCATCCTCGACCCGGTCGGGCCGGGTCCACTGCCACCAGCCATACAGCTGCAACACCGCGTAGACCAGTTGCAGGAGCATGTCCGAGTACAGCTTGACCTCGTAGAAGATCCAGCTGTAGAGCACCACCATCACCAGCCCGATCGGCCAGCACCAAGGGTTCTGCTTGACGGTGAGCCAGACGGCGATGACGCCGAGCGCGGCGGCGAAGAGTTCGAGGCCGGACATCGGCGATCCTTGGGCGGGGAAAGGGCGCGATGCTACAAGTTTCGAGGCGCAGGCTTCAAGCCGTTCGCTCGAAGCCGTGCACCCAGTGGGCTGCTAGACCCGGAACTGGCGCAGCAACTGCTCCAGTTCCTCGCTCAAGCGCGTCAGCGCGGCGCCGGCATCGCTGGACTGGCGCGCCGCCTCGGCGGTCTGCTGCGAAAGACTGGCGGTCTCGGTGACGTTGCGGTTGATCTCCTCGACCACGTGGGACTGCTGTAGCGTGGCGCTGGCGATCGAGGCATTCAGCGCGCCAAGATTGCCCAGCGCCTGGCTGATCGCATCGAGGCTGCTGCCGGCCTCGCGGGCCTGCTCGACGGTCTGGCGCGAGGCTTCGCTGCTGGTGTCGATGGCGCGTACCGCCGCTTCCGACTGGCCTTGCAGATGTTCGATCATGGTCTGGATCTCGGCGGTCGATTGAGCGGTGCGCTGAGCCAGCAGGCGCACCTCGTCGGCGACCACGGCGAAGCCGCGCCCCTGTT
The DNA here is from genome assembly GCF_054788395.1 of Pseudomonas sp. microsymbiont 2. Taxonomy (NCBI): domain Bacteria; kingdom Pseudomonadati; phylum Pseudomonadota; class Gammaproteobacteria; order Pseudomonadales; family Pseudomonadaceae; genus Pseudomonas; species Pseudomonas sp. microsymbiont 2. The sequence continues at coordinate 3,283,128 of NZ_CM139112.1, read as the reverse complement.
CGCCGGCCCGCGCCGCTTCGATGGCGGCGTTGAGGGCCAGCAGGTTGGTCTGTTCGGCGATCGAGCGGATCACTTCGAGCACTCCGCCGATTCGGGTGCTGTGGCTGGCCAGCTCGCGGATCACCTGCACGGCCTGGTCGATGGTCGCCGAAAGGCGGTCGATCTGCTGCAGGCTGCCATGGATGGCCTGCTGGCCATGGCCTACCTGGGCCTGGGCGCTGCGCATTTCGCTGGCGGCCTGTTCGGCATGCCGGGCCACATCATGCACGGCATAGGTGACTTCATTGACGGCGGTGGCCACCTGGTCCATCTGTTGGGACTGCTGGGCACTGCGTGCCTGGGCGGAGCCCGCGTTGTCACCGACGTGGCCGGCCGACTCGGCCAGGGCGTGGGCGGCGCCCTGCAACTGACCGACCACACCCTGCAACTTGCCGTTGAAGCGGTTGAAGTGCTCGCCCAGGTGGGTGATCTCGTCGCGACCGTGGGTGTCCAGGCGCCGGGTCAGGTCGCTTTCGCCGCTGGCGATGTTGCCCATGGCTTGCACCGCCTCCCGTAGCGGGAGGGCGATGCTGCGGGCGATCAGCATGACCAGCAGCGCCATCAGCAGGGCGATGCCCAGGCCCACCAGCGAGGCATCGCGCAGCTGGCGGGCGAACTCGGCCTGCACATCGTCGACGTACACGCCCGAGCCGATGATCCAGCCCCACGGCTTGAACAGTTGGATATAGGAGGTCTTGGCCACCGGTTCGCTGGCGCCGGGCTTCGGCCAGCGATAGTCGACCGGACCTGCGCCCTGGCTGCGGGCGAGGGCGACCATCTCGTTGAACACGGCGAAACCATCAGGGTCGCGAATGGCGGAAAGGTCCTGGCCATCGAGCTTGGGATTGGCCGGGTGCATGATCATCTTCGGTTGCAGGTCGTTGATCCAGAAATAGTCATTCTGGTCGTAGCGCAGTCCCCGTACCACTTGCAGGGCTTGTTGCTGGGCGGCTTCGCGGGTCAGGGTGCCGGCGGCCTCCAGGCCTTGGTAGTAGGCCAGCACACCGGCGGCGGTCTGCACCACGTGGCGGGTCTTCTCGGCCTTGGCCTGGTACAGGTCGCCATGCAGCTGACGCAGCATCAGCAGGCCCAACACCAGCAACATGGCCACGGCCACCAGCAGGATCAGCCACAGACGACGGCTGATCGACATCGACCTCAGGGTGTTCATGATGCATTACTCCAGTGTTGTTCTTTTTATCGAAGGCATCCAAGCATGCTTTGTGGCCAGTCCCCACTCGACCAATGGCTAATGTGTGCTTCAGGCAATTGCGTGTTGCAGGTAAGACGAGTCTTGAAACCTGCGCTCTGTTAGGATTTCGGCCGCCGCAGATGAAACCTTTAGCCTGCTGAGCTTTTCAGCTGGCGTTCTGGCCGGCTGGCGCTGTAAAAAGCACGCGCCGCGTGCGGCATGACCATGTAGATCAAAACAAGCGGCCTGCCACGCGCAGCGTCGCACTTGGGGGAATGATGGATTTTTGGAGTGCCGTGCAGGCAATCATCTTGGGCGTGGTCGAGGGTCTGACGGAGTTCCTGCCGATCTCGAGTACCGGGCACCAGATCATCGTCGCTGACCTGATCGGTTTTGGCGGCGAACGCGCGATGGCGTTCAATATCATCATCCAGCTCGGCGCCATCCTGGCGGTGGTCTGGGAATTCCGACGCAAGATCTTCGAGGTGGTGCTGGGCCTGCCGACGCAGGCGCCGGCACGGCGTTTCACCGCCAACCTGTTGATCGCGTTCATGCCAGCGGTGGTGCTCGGCGTGCTGTTCGCCGACCTGATCCATGAATACCTGTTCAACCCCATAACCGTTGCCGCGGCGTTGGTGGTGGGCGGCGTGATCATGCTCTGGGCCGAGCGGCGGCAGCACCGGGTGGAGGTCGATCAGGTCGACGACATGCGCTGGCACCACGCCTTGAAGATCGGCTTTGTCCAGTGCCTGGCCATGATCCCCGGTACTTCGCGCTCCGGCTCGACCATCATTGGCGGCCTGCTGTTCGGCCTGTCGCGCAAGGCGGCGACCGAGTTTTCGTTCTTCCTGGCGATGCCGACCATGGTCGGTGCCGCGGTGTACTCGGGCTACAAGTACCGTGATCTGTTCCAGCCGGGCGATCTGCCGGTATTCGCGCTGGGCTTCGTGGTGTCGTTCATCTTCGCCATGATCGCCGTGCGCGGGCTGCTCAAGTTCATCGCCAACCACAGCTACGCCGTGTTCGCCTGGTACCGTATCGCTTTCGGCCTGCTGATCCTGGCGACCTGGGAGTTCGGCTGGGTCGACTGGTCGACGGCGCACGGCTGAGATGGCGCGCATGCAGGGGGCGTCCGGGCGGGCCGATCAGGGCGTGCGCAATGCGCGCCTGAAGCTGCTGGCGTTGGCACTGTTGTGTCTGTTGCCGCTGCTCGGGGCATTGCGCATGGGCCTGGGCGGCCAGTCCTGGATCCCGCTGGCGCTCTACCCGAGCATGAGCCTGATCAGCCTGTTGCTGTATTGGCAGGACAAGCAGCAGGCGCGCACGCAAGCCTGGCGTACGCCGGAAAAGGTCCTGCACGCCAGCGAACTGCTGGGCGGCTGGCCGGGCGCCCTGCTGGCGCAGCAGCTGTTCCGGCACAAGACCCGCAAGCTGTCCTACCAGATGGTGTTCTGGAGCATCGTCGCGATGCACCAGTTTTTCTGGGTCGATCAATTGCTGCTCGGTGGACGCTGGCTGGGTCAGGTGATCTGACGGCTCAATCGAGCAGCAATCCTGCCTGTGCCCGTTTGGGCAAGCGGCGTACCACCAGTTGATGCGAGCGGCGCAGCAGATCGCTCAGCTCTGCATATCCCATGGGGTAGGGCGGCACCATGCTGATCCACCTCGCCCGCGCCAGGTAGGGCGCCGGGCGAATCCCCGGGCGATCGCAGTAGCCCAGGAACAGTTCATCGGCGACCTTGAACGAAAGTCCGGCCCCCGCCAGGTCCAGCACCGCGAACATCTTGTTGCCGGCCACGGAAAATACCCGGATACCGCCCCATTTGTAGTCTTCGCGCGCCCCGGGCAGGCTCAGGCAGAACGCCGCGACCTGCTCCTGCGTCATCCTGTTCTCAGACATAACGCTCTCCACAGGCTTCGAATGACGCCGCCAGGTGATCGATCCATACCCGCACCGCTGGCAGCAGGCCCCGCCGATGCGGATAGACCGCCTGCAGGAAGCCGCCGGGCAGCGACCACTCCGGCAGCAGGCGCACCAACTCGCCACGCTCGAGCTCTTCTTCACAGAACATGCTGGGCAGGGCGGTAAAGCCCAGGCCAGCGCGCACGGCGGCGTTGCGCACCACGAAATCGTCGATCGCCAGGCGTGGTTCCAGCGCCAGTTCTTCCTGGCGACCCTGGGGGCCGAACAGACGGAAATGCACCAGGCGGTCCGCCTCGGCCGCACCCAGTACCGGCAGGCTCGCCAACTGCGCAGGCTCACGGACATGGTCGGCGAAGCCCGGTGCGGCCACTAGCTGCATCTGCGCCTGGCGCAGGCGCCGGGTGACCAGGGCTGGGTCTTCATCGCCCAGGTCGCGTACCCGCAGCGCAACATCGATGCCCTCGGAGATCAGGTCGACTCGGCGGTTGAGCAGCACCATGTCGAGCTGGACCTGGGGGTACTGGGCCAGGAAGCGACTGATCACCCCCGGCAGGAAGGCATGGGCCAACGCCACAGGGCAGGACACCCGCAGCCTGCCCCGCGGTTCGCTGGACATGCTGGCCACCACTTCGTCGGCCATCTCCGCTTCCAGCAGCATGGCCTGGCAGTGCGTCAGGTAACGTTCGCCCACGGCGGTGAGCTTGAGCTGGCGGGTGGTGCGTTGCAGCAGGCGCGTGCCCAGGCGTTCCTCCAGCTCGGCGATGCGCCGCGACAGGCGCGACTTGGGAATCCCCAGCTGGCGCCCGGCGGCGGCGAAACCACCGGCTTCGACCACCCGGGCGAAGTAGAACAGGTCGTTGAGGTCTTGCATGCGAAGGGTCCATTGTCCTATCAGTGGAACAAACTAACGCAAATTTGCCGACTTATCAGCCATTCGCTGTGTCGGTAGGATTCTCCCCATCGTGATCGCTTACCGCCGCGGTCTTCATTCACAGGAGAGTCCCATGAAACTGTTGCATATCGATTCGAGCATCCTGGGCGACAATTCCGCCTCCCGCCAACTGAGCCGCGAAGTGGTCGAGGCCTGGAAGGTCGCCGACCCGAGCATCGAAGTGGTCTATCGCGATCTGGCCGCCGACGCCATCAGCCATTTCTCCGCCGCCACCCTGGTGGCTGCCGGCACCCCGGAAGAAATGCGTGACGCAGCCCAAGCCTTCGAGGCCCGGCTGAGCAACGAAACCCTGGAAGAGTTCCTGGCCGCCGACGCGGTGGTGATCGGTGCGCCGATGTACAACTTTACCGTGCCGACCCAGCTCAAGGCCTGGATCGACCGCGTGGCGGTCGCCGGCAAGACCTTCCGCTACACCGAAGCCGGCCCTGAAGGGCTGTGCGGCGACAAGAAGGTCATCCTGGTCTCCACGGCCGGTGGCCTGCACCAGGGCCAGCCGACCGGCGTGGGTCACGAAGATTTCCTCAAGGTGTTCCTTGGCTTCGTCGGCATCACCGACCTGGAAATCGTTCGCGCCCACGGCCTGGCCTACGGCCCGGAGCACCGTGCCAAGGCCATCGACGCTGCCCAGGCGCAGATCGCAGGCCCGCTGTTCGCCGCAGCCTGAAGCCCGCGATAGCTGAAAAAGCCGACTGACGCCTTGGCGCCAGTCGGCTTTTTTCATCGTTTTTTCATGCAGGCCGAGTACAGCGGGTTCTATGCTGGTGCCATACGTCCGCCCCGGCGGGAGCGCCTGTGCATGTCCCGAACCTGTCGCTTGCTGATGCTCATGCTGCTTGCCAGCGTCATTACCCACGTTGCCGCGGCGCCTTGGGTGGCCGGGTTGCACCGCATGAACCTGTCCGACCCGGTGGATGCCCGTCCGATGCAGGCGCTGGTGTTCTACCCCTCCAGCGGCGAGGCGCGCACCGTGCGCATCGAGGGCTATCAGACCCGAGTGGCCGAGGAGGCCCCGGTGGCCATGGGACAGTTCCCGCTGCTGGTGATTTCCCACGGCAACACCGGCAGCCCCATGGCGCTGCACGACCTGGCCAATGGCCTGGCGCGCCAGGGTTTCGTCGTGGTGGCGGTGATCCACCCCGGCGACAACAACCGTGACCATAGCCGCCTGGGCACGCTCAGCAACCTCTATGGCCGCCCGTTGCAGGTCAGTGCCGCCATCTCCGCCGCGCGCGACGATGGGTTCCTGGCGCCGTACCTGAACGATGGCAAGGTCGGCGTGATCGGCTATTCCGCCGGGGGCGAGACCGCGCTGATCCTGTCCGGTGCCCAGCCTGACCTGGAGCGCCTGCGCCGCTACTGCCAGGAGCGCCCCATGGATGCCGACGCCTGCAAGACCCACGGCGTGCTGATCGCCGACCACAGCGAACTGACGGCAAAGGCCGATTCGCGCGTCGGGGCGGTGATGCTGATGGCTCCCCTGAGCCTGATGTTCGGGCGCCATGCCCTGGCGGGCGTGCAGGTGCCGGCACTGATCTACAGTGGTGACGACGATCGCTTGCTGGCGCTGGAGCACAACGCCGATGCGCTGGCGCGCAAACTGCCGGTGACCCCGGACTATCGCCTGCTGGCGGGCGCCGGGCACTTCGTGTTCATGGCGCCGTGCGATGCTGAGCAGCACCAGCGCATGCCCGTGCTGTGCAAGGATGCCGACGGTGTCGATCGCCGCCATATCCACCGTTCGCTGCGCAGCGAAACCGGCGCATTCTTCAGCCAGGCGCTCGGCGCGCCGGCGCCGGCCGAGCGTTCAGCCGCGACGGGCCAGCAACAGCGTCAGGCCAACCCCTGACAACGCAAGTAGCGCGGCCACGCAGAAAATCGCGGCATAGCCCAGATGCACGGCCACGGCCCCCATCAACGGACCGGCGATGGCCAGTGCCAGGTCGAAGAACACCGCATACGCACCCAGCCCGGCACCTCGGCTGCTGCTGGGGACCTGGCGGATCGCCTCCACCCCCAGCGCCGGATACACCAGCGACAGGCCGAAACCGGTCAGCCCGGCCCCGACCATCGCCCAGAGTGGGGAAGGTGCCAGCCACAACAGGGTCAAACCGAGCATCTCGGTGGCCATGCAGGCGATGGCGACGTTGTAGCCACCAAATCGATTGACCGCATTGACGAACAGCAACCGGGACAGGATGAAGCACACGCCGAAGGCGCTCAGGCACCAGGCCGCGCCGGCCCATCCACGTTCCAGGTAATAGAGCGTGACGAAGGTGGTCAGCGTGCCGTAGCCGATCGACGCCAGGGTCAGCCCGACACCGCACGGCGCCACCCGGCCAAAGGCCGACCAGAACGGCAGGCGCTCACCGCGCAGCGGTTGCGCATCCGGTCGGGTGCGCAGCACCCACAGGGCCAGCGCCGCCAGGACCAGCAGCGTCGCCCCCAGCACCCAGAAGCCCAAGCCACCTGCCAACAGCACCCCCGCAGGCGCGCCGATGGCGATGGCCCCGTACGAGGCGATACCGTTCCACGAGATCACCCGCGCGGTATGTTCCGGGCCCACTTGGCCAATCCCCCAGCTCAAGGTGGCGACCCCGATCAGCCCCTGGGCGATGCCCAGCAGCAGGCGCCCGCCCAGCAGCAGCGCCAGGCTCAGCCAGGGCAGGGCGAGGGTCCAGGCCGAAAGCAGGGTCAGCACGCCGCAGCCGGCGATGCCATACAACCCGTAGCGGATCGCCCGCTTGCCGCCCAGGGTATCCGCCACCCGCCCGGCGAAGGGGCGGCTGAGCAGCGTGGCGAGGTATTGCAGGCCGATGGTCAGGCCGGCGATCACCGCGCCGAAGCCCAGCTGGTCATGCACATGGCCAGGCAGCACCGCGATCGGCAGGCCGATGCAGAGGAAGGCGATGAAGGTGTACAGGACGATCGCGAGAATCTGCAGGGTGATGCTGGAGGCGTGGGGCGCGGTCATGGGCTCGTTCGCGGGCAGGCGGTTGGGCGAGACAGCATCATGGCCGTTGTGCGGGGGAAAAGAAAGCAGGCTAACTAATTGGTCGGCTTGGTCGAAGATTTACCGGAGGCATTCGCGGGTCAACCCGCTCCCACAGGGGCTGCGCCGTGCTCGGCAGCTGTGGGAGCGGGTTTACCCGCGAAAGGGCCGCCCGGTCGCCACAAGGCCACCAGGCAAGCTTGGTTACATCAGACCAGCACGCCCTGGCTGCGCAGGTAGTCGTCGTAAGTGCCGCTGAAGTCCACCACGCCATCGGCCGTCAGCTCGATGATGCGAGTGGCCAGCGAGGACACGAACTCACGGTCGTGGCTGACGAACAGCAGGGTGCCCGGGTAGTTCTCCAGCGCCAGGTTCAACGCCTCGATCGATTCCATGTCCAGGTGGTTGGTCGGTTCGTCCATCACCAGCACGTTGGGCTTTTGCAGGATCAGCTTGCCGAACAGCATGCGGCCCTGCTCGCCACCGGAAATCACCTTCACCGACTTGAGGATCTCGTCGTTGGAGAACAGCATGCGCCCCAGGGTGCCGCGGATCACCTGCTCGCCGCTGGTCCACTGGCCCATCCAGTCGAACAGGGTCATGTCGTCTTCGAAGTCGTGGGCGTGGTCCTGGGCGTAGTAGCCCACCTCGGCGCTGTCGGTCCACTTCACTTCGCCCTTGTCCGGGGTCATTTCGCCGACCAGGGTGCGCAGCAGGGTGGTCTTGCCGATGCCGTTGGGGCCGATGATGGCCACGCGCTCGCCGGCTTCGATGGTGAAGCTGAAGTCCTTGAACAGCACCTTGTCGTCGAAGGCCTTGGCCATCTTCTCGACGGTGACGGCCTGGCGGTGCAGCTTCTTGGTCTGCTCGAAGCGGATGAACGGGCTGACCCGGCTCGACGGCTTGACCTCGGCCAGCTGGATCTTGTCGATCTGCTTGGCCCGCGAGGTGGCCTGCTTGGCTTTCGAGGCGTTGGCCGAGAAGCGGCTGACGAAGGTCTGCAGTTCGGCGATCTGCGCTTTCTTCTTGGCGTTGTCCGACAGCAGCTGCTCGCGGGCCTGAGTGGCCGCGGTCATGTACTCGTCGTAGTTGCCCGGGAACACGCGCAGCTCGCCGTAGTCCAGGTCGGCCATGTGGGTGCAGACGCTGTTGAGGAAGTGGCGGTCGTGGGAAATGATCACCATGGTGCTGTTGCGCGCGGTGAGGATGCTTTCCAGCCAGCGGATGGTGTTGATGTCCAGGTGGTTGGTCGGTTCGTCGAGCAGCAGCACATCCGGATCGGAGAACAGCGCCTGGGCCAGCAGCACCCGCAGTTTCCAGCCTGGGGCGACTTCGCTCATCGGTCCGAAGTGCTGTTCAAGGGGGATGCCCAGGCCGAGCAGCAGCTCACCGGCACGGGATTCGGCGGTATAGCCGTCCATTTCGGCGAACTCGGTTTCCAGTTCGGCGACGGCCATGCCGTCTTCCTCGGTCATCTCCGCCAGCGAGTAGATGCGGTCGCGTTCGGCCTTGACCTTCCACAGCTGTTCGTGGCCCATGATCACCGTGTCGATCACGGTGAACTCTTCATAGGCGAACTGATCCTGGCGCAGCTTGCCCAGGCGGGTGTTCGGTTCGAGCATCACCTGGCCGCCGGACGGTTCCAGGTCGCTGCCGAGGATCTTCATGAAGGTCGACTTGCCGCAACCGTTGGCGCCGATCAGGCCGTAGCGATTGCCGTTGTTGAATTTGACCGAGACGTTCTCGAACAGTGGCTTGGAGCCGAACTGCATGGTGATGTTAGCGGTAGAAATCAAGTGCTTGTCCTGCGGGGGTTCCAGAGGTGTATTTAGGCCCTCTCGTCAGTTTTGGGCCAATTTTGGGCCAATTCGACTCGGGGCGGCAGCTTCTCCAGCTCCCTCCAGTCCGAGGAGGAGCTGATCCATTTCGCGTAGGTAGAGAGCAACATCTCGACGCTGTGGCCGAGCTGGTTCGCGATGAACGCTTCGGTTCATCCCAGCCATCAGGCACATGGTTGCGTAGGTGTGGCGGGTGTCGTACTGCCGGCGTTCACGGATGTTCAGCGCCTTGAGCGCTGATTTGAAGTGGCGGATTGTAACACTTGGTTCGTTGATCCACAGCCCACCTTTGCTCGGTTGGAACACAAATGGACTTGTGGGGTAGGCCGACTTTGAAGCCATCCGCCTCAAGTCGGCCAGGCGCTGCGCCTGCCTTATGGCGTTGAGCGCTCGATCATTCAGCAGCACTACCCGGTGATACTTTGTCTTCGTCCGGTCTGCAGGCTGGCGGTCAACGATGATCCGCTGGATCGTTGCGGTGCGTTCCTCTGGGTTGATGTCCTGCCATTGCAGGCCCATAGCCTCACCAGGGCGCAGGCCGGTGAAGAAGCTGAACTCGAAAAAGGCAGCATAGATCTGCGCGTACTTCCGGCTCGTAGCGTAGAGATGCTCGATGATCGTCTCTGCCTCAGCGCGGGTGTAAGGGTCAACGACCTTCTTCACTGCTGTTGGTTTGTCGAGCGAGGCCGTTGGGTTCTTGGTGATCAGGCCGTCAAGCACGGCGGTCTTGAAAATGCTGGCCAGCTTGATGATCGCATTACGCTTCACGCCGGCAGAAGTCCACTGGATTTGCGAGATGACACCCCGCAGCATCGTCGGTGTGATCATGTCGATCCGGCGTAGGCCCAGGTATGGCATCCAGTACAGATTTGCGGCCCGCTCGCGGCGCTTGGCTTCTTCTGCCTTGCGCTGAGCGATCCACTCTTGGTGGCGTTGTTCGTCGTTCATGGTTTTCTCCAAGCGTGCGCCGCCCTCCGTGCTGGTGGCGGCAAGACGCCTACTAGCAACAAGTCGGGAGTCAAAGGGGTGAGTTTCTCAGGAGGGAGCTGGACTGCGCAGGTGGCGGTAAATCGCAAGCCTGTTTTCATGAAGCGGTTCAAGACCAAGGAGGAAGCAGAGAAAGCCGTGCGCTTAGCCAGGAGCGAAGCGCATGGTGAGTTTGCAAATCATGGGGTTCATGGATACATCGCAGAAGAGGCTTGCAATTTAATGATCAAATGATCAGCATTACTCCCATCCTGTCATTCCTGCGCGTGTTGAGGAGTGACCCACAAAGCCCGGCAAATAGCTGGGCTTTTTACATAGGAATTCTATGGAACCAGTACAAACCGCTTCGGTCGCTATTTCCTGGCTTGATATTGGGAAAATTGTCCTCGGAAGTGGTGTCGTGGCAGGAATTGTGGCTTGGCTAAAGGATTCCTGGAACAAGCGCTCTGATCGCCGTCGCGAGGCCAAGTACGCCGCGATTGAGGCTCTCGCATTGCTTGATCTATACGTGCTGGAGTCTCGGAAGAATGTAAGGCGTTACTACGAGGAGTCAGCAGGTCTTACTCCTGAAGCTGACTACCAGATGTGGCCGGCCTGTAGTTATCCAGAGTTTCCATTTCCGCAGGAGTGTCTTAAGCGTCTCGCTGCAGAGGATGCGTGCCGCATATCCTGGCTCTCCACAGAGAAAGAGGTTGCTCATCAGTACCTTGCAGCCATCCATGAAGACGAGCTAGATCCAACCAAGGTTGAAGGGCACCAAGCGAAAATGGTGGGATACTTCGGATATGAGGCCTTTCTGCTTTCAAAGAATATGAGGGCGCGATACGGCCTAGCCAGCATGCCGCGAGCCATGAACGCAGATGACAACTTTGATGACCTCTGTTCGTACTGGCACTCAACGAAATCTGAGTTTAAAAGACGATCCGAACTGTTGCGCCAAGAAGGCTGAGTAGAACCCTGCTTAGGCAGGGTTTCTTATACCTGTATGAAACCATCGACGTATCCGTCCGGCCAACACATCTTCCTGCCGCAACCGCGGAAGCCGATGGTGTCCACCTAATTTAAGTGGACACCATTTCTGGCCCATCAAGCGGATTTCCCATGCACCCTCAGCGCCGTACCTACAGCAAATCTTTTAAAGCCCAAGTCATTCAGGAGTGTTCTCAGCCTGGCGCCTCCATCGCCAACATAGCCTTGGGCTACAGCCTCAATGCCAACCTCGTCCACAAATGGATTCGGTTGCACAATCAGAAAACCGTGGCGCTTCAGCCTGCGTTCATCCCGCTGCACCCTCAGATGCTCGGCGTCGGATCGCATACCCAGCCCTCCAGTATTTGCCTTGAAATCCAACACCCGCGCACACCCGTCAAGATGACTTGGCCAGTGGACAGCGCCGCCGTCTGCGCGAGTTTTCTTCGAGAACTGTTGCGGTGATTCGCATCGACACCATCTGGCTCGCTACCGAGCCGATGGACATGCGCGCTGGCACTGACACCGCCATGGCCCGCGTGATTTTGGTGTTCGGTGCGGCGCAGCCGCACTGCGCTTACCTGTTTGCCAACCGCCGCGCCACTCGCATGAAAGTCCTGGTACATGACGGGCTCGGTATTTGGCTGGCGGCACGCCGGCTCCATCAAGGTAAGTTCGCCTGGCCAAGTGTTCGGCACGGTTCGCAGATGGAGCTGAGCGCCGAACAACTGCATGCCTTGATACTGGGGCTGCCTTGGCAAAGAGTTGGCCCTGGAAACGCCATTTCCATCCTCTAAGCCAAGTCATGCCCCATCCGGCAGTGCAATTGTCCGATCAGTCTGTCGTCCTGTTTACGCTGATCTGGCAAGATCGGCGGCATGACTTCGATCCCCGACCTCGACCAACTGAACCCCGAACAACTGCGCGTTCTGGCGGCGCAGTTGTTACAACGTGTCTCGGCGCTCGACGAGCAAGTCGAGACGATGGGCAAGACCGTTCAGGTCATGGACAAGAAGATCCATCACGACAAAACGCTGATCGAAAAACTCAGCCACGAGATCGCCCAGCTCAAGCGCTTCAAGTTCGCCAAGCGTAGCGAGCAAATGAGCCCTGAGCAGGCCAGCTTGCTCGATGACCTTATCGATACCGATATCGCCGCCATCGAAGCGGAACTGGAGTCGCTGCGGGTCACGCCGGCACCCGGCCAAGAAAAGCAGAAGTCTAAACGTCGTGCCTTACCGCCCGAGTTTCCCCGCACGCTGATTCATCATGAACCGGACAACACCGATTGCACTTGTGGCTGTGCACTCAAACGTATCGGTGAAGATGTCAGCGAGAAGCTTGATTACACACCAGGCGTATTCACCGTGGAGCGCCACATCCGTGGCAAATGGGTCTGCGACAATTGCGAAACGCTGACCCAGGCCCCGGTGCCGGCGCAGGTGATCGACAAGGGCATCCCGACTGCTGGTTTGTTGGCCCATATCATGATTGCGAAGTTCGCCGACCATCTACCGCTGTACCGTCAGGAAGCCATGTTTGGCCGCGTCGGCCTGGCTATCCCACGCTCGACGCTCGCTCAATGGGTGGGCGCTTGTGGTGTGCAGTTAAAGCCGCTGGTCGATGCGCTGCGTGAGGTAATGCTTGAGCAACCGGTCGTTCATGTGGATGAAACGCCGGTGCAGATGCTCATGCCGGGCACCAAGAAAACCCATCGCTCTTACGTCTGGGCTTACGCCACCAGCCCGTTTTGCGAAACCTCGGCGGTGGTTTATGACTTCAGCCTCAGCCGTGCCGGCGAGCATGCGTGTAACTTCCTGCAAGATTGGAAGGGCAAGCTGGTCTGCGATGATTTCGGTGGTTACAAGGCCAGCTTTGAACTGGACGTGACTGAAATCGGCTGCATGGCCCATGCCCGGCGCAAGTTCTTTGAACTGCATGCGACCCACAAAAGCACGCTGGCTGAGCAGGCCTTGCGTTACATGCAGGTGTTGTACGAAATCGAGGGTGAAGTCAAGGATCTGGAGCCGGACACGCGCCGCCGAATACGGCAAGAAAAGGCGGTACCGGTGATGGACGCGTTGCACGCTTGGATGGTCGCCCAGCGCGATATCGTGCACACCGGTTCGGCCATCGGCAAAGCGCTGAATTACAGCCTGAAACGCTGGACGGCGCTGTCGCGCTACCTCGATGACGGGGCTGTACCCATTGATAATAGTTGGTGCGAGAACCAGATACGACCCTGGGCGCTGGGGCGCAAGAACTGGCTCTTTGCAGGGTCGCTACGCAGCGGCAAACGCGCCGCTGCGATCATGAGTTTGATCCAGTCGGCGCGCATGAATGGGCATGATCCGTATGCTTATCTCAAAGATGTGCTAACGCGGTTGCCGACGCAGCGGGCGAGTCAAGTTACTGAACTATTGCCTCATAACTGGCAGTCGATTTGTCCAAACCGAGACGCTCATTCACTCGCGAGTACCGGACGCTCCAATACGGAGGGCACCTGATTGCCTGAACAAAAGATAGCTATTCGCAATGCGACGGATCAAGACGCTCTGTGTATCGCGGTACTTGGTATGCAGGTGTTTCTCGACACCTATGCTACAGAGGGGATTCGGGGTTCTATCGCACAAGAAGTCTTGGACTCGTTCTCACCAGATAACATGTCAAAGATAATTGCTAAGCCGGACACTTTTATTATTGTCGCGGAGGTTGACGACCACCTAGTCGGGTTCGCGCAGGTGGCGATGAATACTGGTCATGATCTGATTTCTCATCCGAATCCGTCCGAGTTGCAACGTCTTTATGTACAAGAAAAATTCACAGGAAGAGGAGTTGGATACAGATTGCTCGAAGAGGCTGAGAAATATGCCTACCTTGGCGGCGCATCTCTACTCTGGGCCACCGTCTGGATTGGAAACTGTCGTGCGCTCACGTTCTATCCACGGCAAGGTTATAAACACCTAGGATCGCCCTCGTATACTTTTCAAAACGAGACTCACGAGAACCAGTTATTTGGGAAGATTTTGGGCTAGGAAACACACATCTCCTTTGCCCACTCAGCTCTGCAATCTCTGTTTTTTGTCCGACCACCTTTCGTCAAAAAACGGCAGGAGCAGCGAAGCGACAGCGTGGAAAGCATGCCCCCCTAAATTCCTACGTCGAACTGTCCCACAAGATGCATTGGCCGTACGCTTACCGCCCGATAAAGGCGCAATCTGCATAATCGCAACCTGAGCCTAGAGCTTCATGGGTAATGGGTCATTGCGTCCAGCTGCTTTTCTGCTGCCAAGAGACGCTCGAAGCGCAGGACGATCAGCTTTTTTAACAATCAAATCTGCCATGGCGAGGTTAAACAGGGAGAGCAAGCTATTTTGAGGATGTCTGGCTCGCATGGGAGTTGAGTGACGTAAGGCCAGTCACACACCTGTGACCATCCGGGCAGCACGGGGTATCTACGAGGTAGATTTCCTACTCCCAGAAAAACGCTGAACATTGAGCAAGATGTGTTGGGCAGACGCTTAGCCATCGACTGCATTGGGCTTCTTGGTGTTCGCCATGGCCCTGGCCAGCGACGTAGCGGTCGACCAGTCTTGCTGTCTATTGCTCATCAAGAAGAAGGCTGGCCACTTCTACGAGGCCACCAGCCTTGCCCTGCTGATTGCCAACAGATCAATTCGTTGTCCTAAACAGTCTCTATCATTAGGATTGCTCCTCTACTTCCGAACTAAGGAAGCCCCAGCCTCTGCGTAAGTAATTTGACGCCAATCCCTAGTGCGATTTCTGTGGTAGAACGCAATATTTCTTTTGCTCCTGATTTAGATGCATTAGCCAATTTATCTCCCAGTGATTCGCTAGGTTTGAGCGAGTCAGGGGTGGCCTGCAGAACCTCCAGCCCCTTAGCTGTTAACACCGCGTTGTTATAACCCCTCAAGACATTTTTTTGATCATCGCGATCCGCTGTCAAATATCCGGTTGTGATGAGCCAGCCGACGGTGGAGTGAAAAAAATCGAAATCATTCCTATTGTCTAGCGACGGTGGGCAGTCAGCTGTTATGCCGTCAACGTACTTGGCCTCGACTCCAGTTGCGTTTGGCCAGAGACTGGTTGGCACGGGGAAGGATAGGTAAAGGCAAGCAAAGATTTTTCCCGTCATTTCATTGAAGCGCGCGATGTTTTCTAAGGGCATATAGCTATCCAGTGCGGCGGGGTCATGATTTATGAGATTAGCGCAAGCTTAGAGTGCTGGCCCGTGCGAGCGAGCTTCGGAGTCTCATCAGCCAATAATCAGTGCATGCTTAACCAAGGAGTTGCGAGCATGGAGCTATTTCAGCGCCTGCTCGAAAAACTCGACTGGGCTATCGCGGGCCTCATTGGGGCCGTGGTCGCCAGTTGGTGGCACCGTGACGACCTGACCGACCGAAAGGCCTGGTTGTTGTTCCTGTCCACGGGCGCCGCCTGCGCGCACTACCTGACCGGTATGGTCAGCGCCTACTTCGGAATCGTAGAACCTCGGAGCGTTGCCGGCGTCGGCTTCCTCCTGGGCACCTTCGGCGGCTCTCTCATTGCCGCCATTCACCGTGCAATCAAAGCCGCCGACCTTTGGTCTCTGATCAAGTCCAGGTTTGGGGGAGGTGCGGGATGATCCTCGAGTATCTCAATACAGAATCGTCTGGGATGATCGGCATCTGGGCGACCTGGTGCGTGCTGAGCGGGAAAGTGCGAGATGGGGTTATCGGCAAGATCATCTACGCCGTTATCGCGCTGAGCGGGTATGCGGTGCTGGCTCGCAGCGATCGGATCTTCTTCGCGCCCTCGATAGCCGGGACGACCCTGTTGGCCTTCCTCGCGCTGGCCGGAGCCCGTCACATCTTCATGGTTATCTGGTGGCAGCGAGTGAAGGTATGGCTCTGCCACGCCCTGCACTGCGAGCACTGCCTGAAGGATTGCCGATACGGGCCGGCTGGCATCGAGCGGCGCAAATCGTAGCGCGTCACAAATTCGAGATGCGCCGTTTCGTGGCGCGGAGAAACGCATGACCACCATCGCATACAAGGACGGCGTGATCGCCTGCGACTCCCGCCAGACCCGCGGCGGTGCCATCGTTTCGGATAACGTGGTGAAGTGCCAGGTAGTGGATGGGGTGAGCTTCTTCCTGTCCGGCGCCGTGTGCGATGAGAAGGCCCTGATAGCGGCCTACTTCGGCACGCCTTCGCTTGTCCCGGTCGAGTGCTCGGGTTATGTAGTGGATGGTGGCAGGCTGCAGATGGTAGGTCATGACGACAAGACCGGCGTATGGCGGCAGGACCTCGACCCGGCCAACCCGGACGCGATCGGCAGCGGCTCGGCCTATGCCCTGGCAGCAATGGATATGGGCGCAAACGCCGAAGAAGCTGTGCGTGCCGCAATGAAGCGGGACATCTACACCGGCGGCAAGGTCGTGACGTTTCGCGTAGCAGGGTAGGTGTGCCGCAGGTGAGTGCGGCAGGTAGGTAGCCTACTTTTTGAAAATCACGTTCGCGCTGACGATTAACTGGCCATTGATCGTTACCTTGCAGTCGCGCCCAACCTCGGTTTTTTCATCTGTGGCAAGTACAGGGTTGCACTGCAGAAACACCTTCTTGCCTCGGTAGTCGCGAGTAATACCAGCAGTCGTTGTGCTTGCAGGCTCTTTCATGAATTTTCTATTCCATGGGCCAAAGTAGATCTCTGGCTCACCGCCGCCGAAGAAGCCGGACTCGGGTGTAGCGCAGATAGTGCCTTCCATCCTTTCGCCATCAATGATGTTTGCGTCCGTATAGCAAGAGATCAGGCCTGAGCCGGTGACCAGATCTGTTGGCCCTCTGTTGATCCATGTAGGCGCCGCCACACATCCGGCCAGAGTTACTGTGGCAAGCGCGAACGCCAAGATAGAAACGCTTTGAACGCGGAACATGGAATGAGTATCCCTACATTTGAAAGGACGCACTTAATACCGGCATCAAGCCATCATTTCAAGCTCAAGGTGAACCATGGATAGGCCACACCTTCCGTTAGCCAGCTGGGGTAGAGCACCCATCTATCGAACTCGGGTACGTTCTCGGCCACCCAGACATCCTGTTTCAGCACCCCAGCGGCAGATGGCACGGCCCAGGCTGTCGAGCGCGACGCGTCATGCTCAGGGTTGCCGCTCTTGCCGCGAGCGTCGGCGTGTCCTGGGCAGCAGGGGGAGACGATGCCGATGTCGGTGCGCGGAACCTTGGCCCAGTTGGCCTGGCGCAGGTCCTGGCACACGTGTGCGGTGTCTTTGTGGTTGGCTGCGTGCCACTTCACCGCTTCAAGCCAGCGGCGCGCGCGCCGCTGCTCCATCCACCGAGGCCGGCGAACAGGTAGATTGCTGTTGTCATGAGCACCTCGCCGGGTCGGCGTTATCGTTGAATAGGGGAAGGCGCTGGCGGACAGCGCCGTGAAGTGATTCGTGGTGATATGCTTCGCCGCTTACCCAACAAGGAGAGTGGTAATGGGGTTGCGGGAGAGGCATAAGGCTTTGCAGGAGTGGCTTACGCCGAGTCGCCGCCGGCGCACTGGGATCACGCTGATCGTCGCCTGGGTATCTGTGACGATGGTGTGGCCAAGCAGCAACTGGGCTTGGATAGGTGGGCCAGGTGTGTACATGTTCTTCAGCGCTTGGCCGGCTGAGCTTCACGACAAGCGATGAGGCGCTGGCGGCCAGCGCAGTGTGTGATTCGTTGGGCGGGCGGCATGCTCCGCTGCCTGCCAAACAAGGAGAGTGGAAGTGACGCAGCGTGAAAAGGGACAGCAGTTTTGGGACGCTCTCCCGCGTTGGTACAAGTTCGTGATCATCGGGACAAGCCTTTTTGGTACCACCTATGGACGCTGGTACATCGATGAGTGGCTGTCATGGACGCCACTTTTCTGGGGAATAGTGTTGATAGTTAGCATGCTCTACTGCCGATTCCGGGATTCTCGGCTGCGCCTGAAAGCGATGGCGGACCCAACGATCACTGCAGAAGCTACTGCGGAAGATCTTTCTGCCAAGTAGCGCTACAGATGTGGCACTGGTGAGTAGCGCCGGCTGGTCAGGCGGTAGGTTTCCGGCGAGGAAGTAGTCCCATGCGGCTTTGTCGCCCTGAGCCACGTACCATTTCCGCCCCTGGCCATCTTCGGCTTCGCTGACCGAGCCGCCGCACTGGGCGTCGGGGAAGGTGAGTCTCGCGCTGTAGCCACAGTACGGGTAGCTGCCGGTGAATTTGGTGAAAGTGACGCCCGGTTGAGCAGCGACCACCCGCTTCTTGAATTCTTCGAACCTGGCGTTCCGCGCCGCCACCTGACGCTCGTGGCCTGCCTTGCACTCCGCTGAGTAGTAGACGACGCGCCCATCGAATACTAGATCCAGCGGGATATAGTCCCCAGTCTCTTCATCCTGTCGTGTGGCATCGCTGTCGCACTTGGTGGCGCAGTGGTTGCAGTCGAACCACCCTCTGGCGTCGTTGTAGGCTTCTGCCGGGATGCAGCGCTGGTCGGCCCACTGCGCGCGGCGGCAGGAAACGGCGCCGAAGTCAGCGTCGATCTCGTCCGCGCCCTGGCGCCTGGCTGCGGCGTTCGATGGGGCGAACTGGATCGTAGATTCCTTGGGGTCGTCGGTCTCTACGGTGTAAGCCAGCAGGATGTGGTGAAAAATACTGGCTAGGAGCTATAGACAAGCTAAGGTTGGATTGCGCTCGGCTTTAGGTTTCCCGGCACTCTTGGATTAAGTTTTTTGCTCTCCTTGCAAGTAGATGTACGGGAAGAGGGTGCCTGTGCATGCCTACTAGGGGAGAAAAATCCTGGTGGGGTTGGGCGCTGATTTGTGACATTCGTTCGAGTGAACCGGGTCTGGCTATGAAAAAGGAGTTTTCGTGGTGTATTCACAGGTCTTAAAGAAGATCGCAATGCATATGCCCGTCCTGTCTGGCGTATTGGCAGAGCGGGATCGCCTACGTAGTGAGCTACATTCGGCCAGTCAAGAACTTAGCTTGCTGCACGCTGCTGTAGAGTCGGGGAAGAATCGGGGGTACTGCCACTGTTGCAGGCAGGAGACCCGTTTTGAAATTCAGGGTGATTGGTTGCGCGACCAATATTTTTGCGCTAATTGTTTTTCTATTCCAAGGCAGCGCCATATCCAATACGTATTGGATACTTATTTTTCAGGATGGGATGGGATGAACATTCATGAGTCCTCGCCATCAAATTCATTTATCTCAAGGAATTGCCAGGGGTACTCATCTTCTCAGTATTTAGAAGGCATCAGCTTGGGTGGTTTGGCGGCTGGGGTTCGCTGCGAGAATCTCGAATCGTTGACTTTTGAGGATGGCTCATTTGATCTGTTTATAACGCAGGATGTATTTGAGCATGTATTTAATCCTGACTTGGCATTGCAGGAGGTCATGAGAGTTTTGCGACCCGGAGGGGCACATGTTTTTACTGCGCCTAAGCATAAGCATATAACCTTGAGCCGTCCTAGAGCCAGGATGGTTGCCGGGAGTGTCGAGCATATGCTGGAGCCCGAATACCATGGCAATCCTGTAGGTGATGGGCGTGCATTAGTTACTTGGGATTATGGTGATGATTTTGAGGAGCTAATTAGTAATTGGTCTGGGTTTTCTGCGACAACCTACATGACTCGAGATCGCTCGCTAGGGTTGGATGGTGAATATCTCGAGGTTTTTGTTATCAGGAAGGCGGCTGTCGCCTGAAATTTTTCTTTGGCTGTATAGTTTCGTCATGCCTGCCTCATGATCTGGCGTTGCGCCAAGCCCAGCCGCGTGCTGGGTTTTTGCATCCAGCACCGCCCAGCACCTGGCTATGCTAGATTGCCCGCCTCAACAAGGAGGGTGGCATGCGTAAACTGATTGGGCCGGCGGTATTGATGATGCTCGCGGGTTGTTCGACAACGCCTGTTTCAGAAGATCATGCGAAGCAGATTCCGCCTGATCGCATCTACGATCAGGCACTGATGAAGCCCGTTGCAAAAGACGAGGCCATGGTCACGTTCCTGCGCGACGAGGGTTTCTACGGATCCGGATGCAGTCATGTGGTTTACGTGAACAACCGCAAGGCGTTTGCAATCAGGTCTGGCGAAGGTATTCGCATCCATCTGGTACCTGGGTCTTATTTCTTCCGTCTGGAGACAGGGGCAGGGATGTGCCCCAACATTGCCACGTCCCAGAACTCGGAACTCAAGCCTGGCGCCCATGAGGCTTATCGCATCCTGTTGCCATCGGATGGAAGTCTCAGGCTGACGAGAATCCAGTAGGCGCGCAGCACAGGGATAGCGAAGACCTCTGGCGTCCACACTGGATGGCCGCTCAGCCAGGTGGTACGCTCGCCGCTTGATGATGGCGGAAGGCTATTATGTTGAGAGTTGTGTCGGCATCACTGGTCTTGTTTTGTCTTTTCGCGAGTCAGACTGCTTCAGCCTGGTACAAGGTCAATGGCGTGCCCATGTTCAAACCCGAGGAGATCCGTCACTGCGAGCTGGTCGCAATGGATGCGATCGATATCATGGCGTCGAGGCAGTTCGATGAGCCGCTGGCCGAGGATGTCGGGGTACAGCCGAGCCAGCTCAGGGAAGATTACAAGGTACTGTTCACCGAAAAAGCCAAGGCTTACCCGGTCGGTGCCACTCAGGAAGAAAAGCATGAGGCGCTTCGCCAGTTTCTGGCATTGGCCAGGCTCACCTGCAGAACGGATTACATGAATTCGACCCCTCCAACCGAAGTCAGGTGAATACCCGGCATGCCCCTGCCGGGCCCACGTTTCGCCTGTACGTCAAGTAAAAGAACAAGAAGACCGACGCCTGTCGGATTCGCCTCTATTCCTAATTACCGCTGGAAGGTGGTTTCACTCAGTTGACGGTGAGTTGGGCTCGCTTGCGCGCGCCCATCGCAGCCGACACCGTCGGTGCCGACTGCTGTTATTACCCGGCGTTGCTCAGCGTGCGAACGACTCTATCGGGAACAGTTCGACATGCGCGAAATCCACATCGTTGTGCTGGAGATAACGGCTGTTGCCGAACTGCTTGTAGGGGCGACCGGAGTCCAGCTCTGCGGGGGCCTGCGGGTTAAAGAACTTGTCGTGATGGTAGACCGGTACTCCCAGCGGGGTGGTATGCATCACGAAGCTGAACCGTGTCTTGCTAAAGTCCTGGATGGCGCCACCGCCATGGGGCAATTGCGGGTGCCAGATCACGGTGTCCCCGGCGTTGACACAGACCTGTTCCTTCTCGATGCCGGCCTGCGCGCAGAGGCGTTGGACTTCGGCCTGGAAGTCGCTCCATAGCTCCGCCGAGCTGCTTGGAACCTCGGCCAGGCTGGGGTAGTTGGCCAGGGCAATGGCTGTGCGGTCTGGCTCGGGGATCTTGTGTCCGCCGCGCATGACATTGAGTGCACCGTTTTGCTCGTTGGCATCCTCCAGGGCAACCCAGACGCCCAGGTAATACATCTCCGGTTTAGTGGAAAAGTATGGCGTGTCGCGATGAATATCCTGTGCCGAGCCACGCTCGTAGAACAACGAGGTGTAGAGGCTGGGCGTGGCATCGAACATTGCCTGCTGCACCTTGTAGGCAATCGTGTTCTGCTCGAAGAGTTTCAACAGGTCAGTGAAGGCAGCATGCAGATTCGCAATACGTGGGTAGTGGCCGTCAGCATCCAGATACTTCGAGAACTTATCGCTGTTCTTGCGCGCGAAATCCTTGAACTTCTCGATCAGCTCAGCGCATTCTTCGCGGCTGAATGAGTTCCTGATAACGGTGAAGCCGTCTTCCAGAAGATTTTTTACATGAGTCCTGACGTCCGGCTCCAAAGTCTCGAGGCGCCGTCCGTGATCAACATTCGCCATGAACCAGGGCGTTCTACCCTTCACTGGGCTTTCGAAAATCATCGAGCAGTATCCTATGCGGTGGTTGAAGTGCCATCATGCGACCGCATCATGTTGGATTTGCCCAGGCTAGTCAAAACGAGCGCGGGCACCGCAGCGTCGTTCTCTTGCGCCAGATCGAACAGCGAGCATTGCGAAAGGTCCTTTTCTGTCTATAACATGCGACCCATTCTCATTTGAGTCAGGTTTCTCCGTGCCCGCATCCGACACCAGCAAGCTCGGTTTCTTTTTCAGCGACCACCATCGCTGGCTGCTGCAGCATGTGCAGCGGCAACTGCGCAACCGTCCGGACGCTGAAGACACTGCGGCCGAGACCTTCTGCCAGCTGCTCGCCGCACGGGTCGACCCGGCGACCATCGAGCAGCCTCGTGCTTATCTCTCCACCATCGCCCGTCGCTTGATCTTCGACCGTCACCGCCGTCGACGCCTCGAGCAGGCTTACCTCGAGCGGCTGATGCTGCTGCCCGAGGAACTGGCGCCTTCGCCGGAGCAGACGCACCTGCTTCTGGAGGCCCTGCATGCCATCGACGCCAGCCTGTCCGGCCTGCCGCTGGTGGTGAAGAAGGCCTTTCTGATGTGTCAGCTCGACGGCCTGACCTACGTGGAGATCGGCCGGCGCCTGGATCTGTCCGAACGCACGATCGCCCGCTACATGACCCAGGCCCTGCGCCAGTGCTACCTGAGCGCGGGGGCGCCATGAGCCGGGGAACACTGGACCCGGTCGCCGAGCAGGCCATCGCCTGGATGGTGCGCCTGCGCTCGGGGCACGACGATGCCCGACAACAGGCTCTGTTCCAGCAATGGTTGGTGCGCGATGCCGCCAACGCCGCGGCCTGGGAGCAGCTGCAGCGCGGCCTGGGCCGTCATTACGACGTGGTGCGCGGGGCACCGGATGCGCTGCGCAATACCCTGTTGCAGCCGGAGCTCGGACGCCGTGAGCTGGTCCGTGGGCTGGCCGGGCTCGGTCTGTTCGGCGGCGGTTTCTGGCTCGCCGCGCGCAGCGATACCGGGCGGACGATGATGGCCGATCTGCGTACGGGCACGGGTGAGCGGCGCAGTGTGTCATTGGCCGACGGCAGCCGGTTGATGCTCAACGCCGGCAGCGCGGTCGACCTCGACTTCAATCGCGAGCGGCGGCTGCTGAGGCTCTATCGGGGCGCCCTCGTGGTGCAAGTGGCCGCGGACCCGGCGCGCCCGTTCATCGTACGCAGTGCCCAGGGCGACGCGCGCGCCCTGGGTACGCGGTTTTCGGTCGAGCAGTTGCAGAGCACCACCCGGGTGGTGGTACTTGAGCACGCCGTGCGCGCCTCGCTGCCCGGTGGCACGCAGCTGGACCTGACCGAGGGCCAGGCTGCCATGCTCCATGCCCGGCGCATCGAGCCGCTGTCTGCAGGGCAGGGCTATCGGGTCGACTGGGTCGATGGCCGGCTCAGCGTGCTGGACGAGCCCTTGGCGGCAGTGATCGAGGCCTTGCGCCCCTATCGTGATGGCTTCATCCGCGTCAGCCCGAAGGTGCGTGACCTGCGTGTGCAGGGCGTGTTCCCCCTGGATGACAGCGAGCGCACCCTGGCCGCGTTGGCGGAGACCATGCCCATTCGCGTCGAACGCTATGGGGCGTGGTTGACACTGATCGACGCGCGATAAGTGCGAGCGCGTACTACTTGCGAGTGGAAATTTTTCTCATTCGTGTCAGGTTTTTCTTGCTCGTCACACCTTTCTCCTGACAACAGCAAAAACTTCAGGAGAATCCACGTGCTGAAACCCTGGCCACTCGCCCTCGCCATCGCCCTGGCCACCGCGCCCACGGCCTTCGTTCGGGCCGAAGGCGCTGCCCAGCAACAGCTGCAGCGCTTCGATCTGCCGGCTGCCAGCCTGGCGCAAACACTCAACGTCATCGCCCGTCAGGGCGGGCTGGTGCTGTCGCTGAGCCCATCCCTGGTCGCCGGCAAGCAAGCGCCGGCGATCCAAGGCCAGATGAGCGCCCTGCAAGCCTTGCAGCAGGCGCTGGCCGGTAGCGGCCTGCAACTGATCGTGACCGGGGGCCGGACGGTCACCGTGGCGCCGGCCGTCGATGCCAAGGGCGCGCTGGAGCTGGGGGCGACCAGCATCAACAGCACCGGGCTGGGGGAAACCACGGAGGGTAGTGGTTCCTACACCACCGGGGCCGTGACCATCGGCAAGACCCCTCAGTCGCTGCGTCGCACCCCTCAGTCGGTGACCGTGGTCACCCGCAAGCTGATGGACGACAAGAACCTTGTGTCCCTGGACCAGGTGATGGCCCAGACCCCAGGCATCACCCGCGCCAACCGTGGCTATGGCAACCACCATTTCAGCTCGCGGGGATTCGACCTGACCGATGAAAGCTACATGGTCGATGGCGTGCCCGGGCAGGCGTACGCCTACACCGGCTGGATGGTCCCGGACATGGGGATGTTCGACCGCGTCGAAGTGTTGCGCGGCGCCTCCGGATTGCTGGTGGGGGCGGGCAACCCTGGCGGCGCGGTGAACCTGGTGCGCAAGCGCCCGACCGTGGATCCGCGTCTTTCGATCACCACGCGAGCCGGTTCCTGGGACTACTACCGACTCGACGTGGACGCCAGTGGCCGGCTCAACCCCGAGGGCACGCTGCGTGGTCGCATGGTGGCTTCCTATGAGGACCGTGGTTCGTTCATCGATGTCACCAAGTCCAAGCGGCCTTTGCTGTACGGGATCGTCGAAGCCGACCTGAGCGATGCCACCACCGTTGGCCTGGGCCTGCGCCGTCAGACCTCGCGTATCGACGGCTACAGCGTGCTGGGCCTGCCGAACAACCCCGACGGCAGCAACCCACACCTGAAACGCTCGACGTTCCTCGGCCAGGACTGGGCCAAGCTGCAGACCCGCACCGACGAGGTGTTCGCCGACCTCAGCCACCGCTTCAACGACGACTGGAGCGCCAAGCTGGCGCTGTCCCACAGCGAGAGCGCGTTCAACCGCACGGTCATCGAATGGGGCGCGGAGGATACGCTGGAATATGGCAGCCCGACGGGGCCGATGATCAGCGGCACCAACTTTCACAAGTTCGATGTCACCTCCAATGCCGTCGACGGTCACCTGGACGGCGAGTTCGAGGTCTTCGGCCTGAGCCACCAGGTGACGCTGGGCGCCAACTGGTCGCGGCGCAAGATGAACGACAAGGACGCCACGGCCAAGCTGGCCGATCCGATCCCGCTGGATGTGTTCGATCCCAATCATCATCTGTTTCCAGAGCCTGACCGCCATGGCTGGGATGCCAAGGAAGACACCACCGACACTCGCTACGGCACTTACCTCAGCAGCCGTCTGCACCTGACCCCGGACCTGAGCCTGGTGCTCGGCGGACGCCTGAGCTGGTTCAAGACCGAGGTGTGGGATGGCACGCGGCTGTCGGTCAACGAGCAGAAGCATGAGTTCACGCCTTTCGTCGGCACCCTCTACGACCTGAACGATCAGTGGACGTGGTACGCCAGCTACGCCGACATCTTCATGCCCCAGGCCAATTACCGTACCGTCGGCGGCCGCATGCTGGACCCGTCGGTGGGGTCGAACTACGAGACTGGCATCAAGGGTGAGCTGTTCGACAAGCGTCTGAACCTGTCCTTCGCGGTGTTCTACATCGAGCAGGAGGATGTTGCCGTGCGCGATGTCGCCAATACCGGCGAGTGCCCGTCGGACCCGGCCGGCCGCTGCTGGCTCAATGGCGACGGCATCAGCCGCAGCAAGGGCTTCGAGGCCGAGGCCAGTGGCGAGCTGCTGCCGGGCCTGCAAGTGGCGGCCGGCTATACCTTCAACACCACCCGATCGGCCGCCGGCGGGCCAATCTCCGCACAAACGCCGAAGCACATGCTGCGCCTGAACACCAACTACACCTTGCCCGGTGAGTGGCGCCGCCTGAGCATCGGCGGTGGCGTCTCGGCGCAGAGCGCCTATGTCGACACCTACAACGGCGTGAGCAACAGTGGTCGAGCGATCTTCGACGCACGCGCCGCCTACAAGCTCGACGAGCACTGGACGGTGGGCGTGGACATCGAGAACCTGCTCGACCGCAAGTACTTCGACTCCACCGGCTACTGGACGCGGGGCACCACCTATGGCATGCCGCGCAGCTACATGTTCTCGTTGCGCGGCGACTTCTGACGCGGCCTTGGCGGCAGAATGCCTGGCGCGGCGGCGTGATGATGTTCACTTGAGATGATCTGGCGTCTATTGGGGCTGCCTTGCAGCCCTTCGCGGGTAAACCCGCTCCCACAGGTACAGCGTGAACTCCGCGCTGCGGGAGCCGGGTTACCCGCGAAGGGGCGCAAAGCGGCCCCAACTACTTAGGTGAACAGCATTGCGCCATGGCGGCGAGCCAGGGCCATGTTCGTTCACCCGCCTGTGGTAGATTCTCGCTCCCGATACCGATCCGCTCGTACAGGATAATCATGCTGATCGAGACACCACGCCTGAGGCTGCGCCCCTGGCAAGCACAGGATGTAGCTCCCTTCGCCATCGCCAACGCCGACCCTGAAGTCCGGCGCTACTACTACCCTGCAATCCTCGCGGCGGATGAGACCGCGGCGATGATCGCCGAATGCGAGGAGCATTTGCAGGCGCATGGTTTCGGCTTCGTGGCCGTCGAACGCAAGGCCGACGGCCAGCTCGTTGGCGGCGTCGGGCTGTCCCTGGCGGGGGACGAGATACCCGGCGGCCCGCATGTCGAGATCGGCTGGATCCTGGCGCGTGAGCACTGGCGGCAGGGCTATGCATTCGAAGCGGCGAGTGCTTGCCTGCAGTACGCCTGGTCGACGCTCATGCTGCCCGAAGTCATCGGCTATACCTCCGCCATCAACCAACCTTCACGGGCACTGATGGAGAAGCTCGGCATGCGCTCGGATCCTGCCGAGGACTTTGCCGATGCAACGGTCCCACTGGGTAATCCGTTGCGACCTCATGTGCTTTATCGCATCGCACGACCTTCCTGAGCCTGGTCAATGCCGAACGATCATGACGGACTGGCCGCATGGAGCTAACCTTGCAACCGTAAGCTGACTATTAAAAAGGGCAGTATGTATCCGGCACTGTCCAGGGTTTCCTGGTTGGGGCGATTGGAGCCTGTATGAAGCGCTTGACGATGGCATTGGCCGCCAGCCTGCTGCTGGCCGGTTGCGCGCATGACCCTGATATCCGCGCGGGTCATGACAACACGTTCGGCATGACCGCCAAGAGTCCTCCCGACTACCTTGACTGCGTGAAAGCCGAGCTTCCCGCGTCCACCATCACCTACGTGGTGCAGAATCAGGGCGCCTTGGAACTGTTCGTCGCCAGCACCGACCCGAACAAGGCGGACGGACTGGTCAAGGTCCATGGGGCCGATGGCCAGCAGCGTTTCTCGGCCTATCAGCGCGACGCCTGGTACGACAAAGGCCGCCTGCTCGATGCGGCGCAGGTGTGTGCACGGGCCTGATCGAGCTTCTCGGCATCGCTGTGGGGCGGATTCGTTCGCCCCGCAGTGGGCAAGCGCCTCATCCGTCGTTACAGTAAGCGTTTGCGCGCAAAGGGATGTGACGCATGCTGACGGGCTTCAATCATCTGACCCTGGCTGTATCCGAGCTGCCCCGCAGCATCGAATTCTATCAGCGCACGCTTGGCTTCAAGCTTGCCGCGAGCTGGGCCCGGGGCGCCTACCTGAGCCTGGGTGACCTCTGGCTGTGCCTGTCGCTCGACCAGGTTTGCACGGCCGAGCGTGACTACACGCACTATGCGTTCTCCATCGCGCCAGCGAACTTCGCCCCATTCGCCCGATCCTTGCGAGAGCAAGGGGTCCGGTTGTGGAAACAGGACAGTAGCGAAGGCGAGTCGCTGTACTTCCTCGACCCGGACGGCCATCAGCTCGAAGCGCATGTCGGCGATCTGCGCTCCAGGCTTGCCGCGTGCAGGGCGCAGCCTTACGCGGGCATGGTGTTCTTCGACTGAGGCCTTTGCTTCGATACCGCGCAAGAAAGCGGATGCGCCCGGTCGGCGCGATGGGTACAGTGCGCTGACCCTCTCGATCTACCGGAGCCTGCCATGTCCTGCGCCTTCACCTTGATGCAATCGCCTGTCGGCACGCTGACCCTGGTGGCGCGTGGCGAGCGGCTGGCCGCCGTGCTGTGGGAGCACGAGCGGGAAAACCGGGTGCGCCTCGGCGAGCTGTATCGCGACGACCACCACGGCGTGCTGCGTGACACCGCGCGCCAGCTGGGCGAGTACTTCGCCGGGCAGCGGCGGCGCTTCGGGCTGGATCTGGACTTCGCCGGCACCGCGTTCCAGCGTCAGGTCTGGGCGGCGCTGCTGACCATCCCTTTCGGCGAAACCCGCAGCTACAGCGATATCGCCCGGCAGATCGGCAACCCCGACGCGGTGCGGGCGGTAGGCGCCGCCAATGGGCGCAACCCGATCTCGATCATTGCGCCTTGCCACCGGGTAATCGGCGCCTCGGGCAGCCTCACCGGTTTTGCCGGAGGGCTGCCGGCCAAGCAGTTCCTGCTTGCCCTGGAAGGGCGCCAGAGCCTGGCGCTGGCGTTCTGAGCAACGCCTCAGCCAAGCCAGGCGAGCAGACCGACCAGCGCCAGCGCCAGCAGGCTGCCGACGAAGAAGCTGTAATGTCGGCGCGCACGCCGGGCATGTTCCTCCACCTCCCGCAGGTACTGGCCCGGCGGCGGGGCATCCGGGCGATGGCGCAGGCCTTCGGCGATATCGGCCAGGCGGCCGCGAATCAACAGACCCAGCAGGTAGTAGCTGCTTGCATAGCTGGCCAGTGTCAGCAACAGGTATTTCATGCCGCCCGTTCCTTGGCGTGAGTGCGAGCGCCGAGGATACTATCGGCTTGCTCGTCCGCACCAGCCGCGCGGCGCGTGTTTCATGGACGCGGCCAGGTATCGGGCTGGGCCCGCTATCGAGATGCCTGCTTCGTGGGTGAACCCGTTCCCCCAGGGGCGAAGCGCTGGCGGAACCAGTCGCCGAGCATGGCTTTTTCCGCATACAGCCGGTCGCTGCTGCCTTGGCGGCCGGGGCGGCTGAGGTACATCTTGTCGCTGACGCGCTCCTGAGCCTGGCGTACCGGCTGATCGGGCTGGCTCAGGGTGTAGCTGAGGTCGATGCTGGGCCAGGTGATGTCACGCAGATAGCGAACATCGTAGGCACGGCTGTGCCACGGCTCGAAGCGTCCGGCCAGGTCGATGTCGCGGATGTCGATCACCAGTTGCTGGTCGGGCCGCAAGTAGCGTTGGCCGAGACGCTGCAGGTGCTCGGTGAGGGCCTTCAGTACTTGCGCATCGGCGCCTTGCTCATAGCCACGGTTGTCGAGGCTGGCATCGCGGAATCGTTCCGGGTGGTCGAAGCGCACCTCGACCTGTGAGGTCGGGGCGCCCTGTGCCATGCTGTCGAATGCCAGCGCCATCAGCAGGGTACAGGCCAGGGTGGTACGCATGATGCACCTCCGGATGCGGACGGCTTGCCTGCCCATTTTACGCCGCTGTAGCAATAGAAGCAGGAGCGATGCAATGAGTGCGTTTCGCTGCGTGACTGCCAACGCGCATGGGCGCGACCTGGCCGTGGGCGATATTCACGGACACTTCCGGCGTTTGCGTGATTGCCTGGACCGGGTGGCCTTCGACCCGGAGGTGGACCGGCTGTTCAGCGTCGGCGACCTGGTCGACCGCGGGCCAGATAGCGAGCAGGCCCTGGAGTGGCTGGCACAGCCCTGGTTCCATGCCGTGCAGGGGAACCACGAAGCCCTGGCGATCAGCCACCTGCGTGGCGGACGCGTCGACCTGGAGATGTATCGCGCGGCGGGCGGTGGCTGGTTCCTCGATCGGCCTGCACATGAGCAGGTGGTCTTCGTCGAGGCATTCCTGCAAATGCCGATTGCCTTGCAGGTCGAGACGCCCGCAGGTTTGGTGGGGGTGTTGCATGCCGACAGCCCGTTCGACGATTGGCGGCAGTTGCGCCACAGCCTGGAGAGGCACGACGATCCAGCCGTGCGCGAGGTGTGCCAATGGTCGCGACGGCGACTGAAGGAGGGAGACAAGCAACCCGTGGACGGCCTGCGCGCCCTGCTGGTCGGCCATACCCCGGTGCTCGAGGTGAAGGTGCTGGGCAATGTCTGGCATCTGGATACCGGGGGCTGGAGCCGTGGTGTCTTCAGCCTGCTCGATCTGGCCAGCCTGACGCTGCTCGAGCCCAGCCCCGGTGCATGAGCTCGCCATCGATGGGCCGCGCCAGCAACTTGCGCCGTTTGTTCAAGCCGGCTTGCCGCAAGGGCCGCGAAACTGAGCGCTCCCTCAGCAACGGAGCCGGTCATGCGCATCCTCTACGCCCCCTGTTTCTTCTTCGGTTTCATCGCCACGGCCTTGTGGCTGGTACACCTTGGCGCCAGCGTCATCTGGCTGCTGCCGCTGCTCGGGGTGGCCATCCTGCTGTCGTTCTGCTGCGAGGCCTTGTACCCCTACAAGGGCGCCTGGGGCGAAGCAGGCGGGGAGGGTGGGCGCGACTGCTGGCACGCCCTGGTCAATGAAACCCTGAACATCGTCAGTATCGCCGCCATCCCTCTGCTCGTTGGCGGATTGCCCAGCGTCGGGCTTTGGCCCAGTCACTGGCCGATACTGTGGCAACTGTTGCTGGCCTTGCCGCTGGCCGACCTGGGCGTGACCCTGGTGCACTATGCCAGTCACCGCAGCGCGCTGCTCTGGCGGCTGCACGCGGTGCATCACAGCGTGACCCGGCTGTATGGATTCAACGGTTTGATGAAACACCCGCTGCACCAGCTCGCCGAGGCCCTGGGCGGGGTCGTGCCGCTGGTGCTGCTGGGTTTGCCGCAGGATGTCGCCGCGCTGCTGGCTTTCAGCATCTCGATCCAGCTGCTGCTGCAGCACAGCAATGTCGACATGCGCATCGGCTGGCTGCGCCATGTCTTCGCCTGGGCGCCGGTCCATCGCCTGCATCACCTGAAGTACGGCACCACGGGCGATGTCAATTTCGCCTTGTTCTTCCCCCTGTGGGACCGTCTGCTCGGCACCGCGCTGTACCTGCCCGGCTATGCGTTGGCCGACGACGACATGGGCATCGGCGATCGTCCGGACTATCCGCAAGGCTACCTCGCCCAGTTGCGCGAACCGTTTCGCGACAACGGGGCCGCGCAGGCGCCGGCCGTGTTGCCGCCCGCGCTGCGCGAAGCGCTAGGCGACGGGGCGTGAACGTAGGTGGCGCAGGGCGTCGCTGGCGCGGATGCCGAACTGCTGGCGCAGGCTACGCGACAGGTGCGCCGAGTCGGCGAAGCCGGCGGCCATCGCCGCCTCGGTCAGCGAGTCGCCGGTCAATGCCCGTTGCAGGGCCAGGCGCAGGCGTTGCCACAGCACCAGCCGGCGTACCGACAACCCCAGGCTGCCACTGAACAGGCGCTCCAGCTGGCTGAGCGAGAGGCTGGCTTCACGGGCCAGGGCTGCGGCGGGCAAGGTCTGTTCGTCCATCGCCCGGATGCGCGCCAGCGCCTTGGCCAGCCTTGGATCGAGCACGCGCCGAGGGCAGTCGCGCAGCAGCCCGGCCAGGTGCTCGGCGTTTCCTGCGGCCAAGCGACACAGCGAGGCCAGGGTCTCCAGGGAGAACGCCAGCGGTTCGGCGAACAGCGTGATGCAGGGCGTTTCATGGCTGATTACCGCATGCGCCTGCAGCGATGCGATCGCCAGCAACGGGCCTTGCTGGCGGCAGCCTTCGATCTCCACGCACAGTTCACCCTCCCGGGCGATCAGCACCTGGTGGGCGTAATGGGCGTGTTCGCGGGTACGCCCCGGCGTGCCGAGCAGCAGGCCGTGATCCTCGGCCAGCCAGAGCTCGCCCAGCCAGGTGGTGTCGGGTCGTTCGGTCATGGATAGGCTCGTCTCGGGCGTGAGTGGATAACCGTGCAAAGCCGATTATGCTTCAAATGACCTTGCAGCGATCCGAGGCGGTGCCTCGCCGTGCTTCGCGCAACCGTAAAGCCCAGGGGCCTGGGTGCGTGCGTTCGCGACTGATAGGGATACTCCGGCCCTCTGACAACCAGACGGAGGCGACCCATGGCGGTCCTCGACAGCGCATCCTCGGGCAGTAGCGCGCCCCAACGCGGTATCACCCGGGAGGAGCGCAAGGTCATCTTCGCCTCGTCCCTGGGCACGGTGTTCGAATGGTACGACTTCTATCTCTACGGCTCGCTGGCGGCGATCATCGCCAAGCACTTCTTCGCCGGGGTCAATGAAACCACAGCCTTCATCTTCGCCCTGCTGGCCTTCGCCGCAGGCTTTGCCGTGCGGCCGTTCGGCGCCATCGTGTTCGGCCGCCTGGGCGACATGATCGGGCGCAAGTACACCTTTCTCATCACCATCGTGATCATGGGCCTGTCCACCGCGGTGGTGGGCATCCTGCCTGGTTACGCGGCCATCGGCGTGGCGGCGCCGATCATCCTCATCACCTTGCGCTTGTTGCAGGGCCTGGCGCTGGGCGGCGAGTACGGTGGCGCGGCCACCTATGTCGCCGAGCATGCGCCGAAGGGACGGCGTGGCTTCTTCACCGCCTGGATCCAGACCACCGCTACCCTTGGCCTGTTCCTGTCGCTGCTGGTGATCCTCGCCTGCCGCACCGCCATGGGCACCGAGGCGTTCGAGGACTGGGGCTGGCGCCTGCCGTTCCTGCTGTCGATCCTGCTGCTGGCGATCTCGGTGTATATCCGTCTGCAATTGAACGAGTCGCCGGTGTTCATGAAGATGAAGGCCGAAGGCAAGGCGTCGAAGGCGCCGCTGACCGAGTCGTTCGCCCGCTGGGACAACCTCAAGGTGGTGATCATGTCGCTGCTCGGTGGCACCGCCGGCCAGGCGGTGGTGTGGTACACCGGGCAGTTCTACGCGCTGTTCTTCCTGCTGCAGACGCTCAAGATCGACCCGCAGACCGCCAACCTGCTGATCGCCGGTTCGCTGTTGATCGGCACGCCGTTCTTCATCCTGTTCGGCAGCCTGTCCGACCGCATCGGCCGCAAACCGATCATCATGGCCGGCTGCATCATCGCCGCGCTGACCTACTTCCCGATCTTCAAGGGCTTGACCGAGTACGGCAACCCGGACGTGTTCGTCGCCCAGGAGCAGAACCCGGTGGTGGTGATCGCCGATCCGGCGCAGTGCGCGTTCCAGTTCGACCCGGTGGGCAAGGCGCGCTTCACCAGCTCGTGCGACATTGCCAAGAGCCTGCTGGCCAAGCGCGCGATTCCCTACGAGAACCAGGCCGCCGAGCCCGGCACGGTGGCCCAGGTGCGGATCGGCGAACGGCTGTTGCCGAGCTTTGACGGCAGCAGCCTGGCGGCCGCGGACTTCAAGGCGCAGAACGACGCCTTCACCGCCACCCTGGGCGGCGCGCTGAAAGAGGCGGGGTATCCGGAGAAGGCCGACCCGGCGAAGATCCACTACCCCATGGTGTTGCTGTTGCTGACCATCCTGGTGATCTACGTGACCATGGTCTACGGGCCGATCGCCGCCTGGCTGGTGGAGCTGTTCCCGGCGCGCATCCGCTACACCTCGATGTCGCTGCCGTACCACATCGGCAACGGCTGGTTCGGTGGCTTCCTGCCGACGGTGGCATTCGCCATGGTGGCGGCGACCGGCGATATCTACTACGGGCTGTGGTACCCGATCGTGATCGCGGTGATGACGGCGGTGCTGGGTATCTTCTTCCTGCCGGAGACCAAGGACCGGGATATCAACCACGCCTGAGCGCGGGCGCATCTGCCCGAATGTGGGAGCGGGTTTTTCGGGGCGCCGAACCGCCGCGAAGCAGCCTGCGCGGAGCCTGGCACCGGCTGCGCCGGTGTTCGCGGCTGAAGCCGCTTGTGTCTTGAGGTGGGATTAGAATCTGGAGTGAGAGCGGTGAATGGCAAGAGCTGAATGCCGCAGGTGCCTTGAGCACGCGTGGGAGCACAAGCTGCCATTCACCGTTCCACTTTGGCGAGAGCCCGAACAGTTGGATGCGGCTCTGATCTCGAATCACAAGCGTGGGCCAAGCCAAAGTCCTCTCACTGTGTTGAGTTTAGGAGGTTTTGGTGATGGCTTCCTTCTTGGGTATCGATGTATCCAGTATCTCGCTCGATGCTGCGGTGCGGCCCCAGGGCATCAAACTGCATATCAGCAATGATCCGAGAGGCTTTGAGGTGCTACTGAAGAGCCTTCGCAAGCTCAGTATCAAGCGCGTCCTGCTAGAGGCAACGGGTGGCTACGAGCGAGATGTCATGCGTTTTCTACAGGACGCTGGCTACAAGGTCATACGCGTCAATCCCAGGCGGGCCAGGTCATTCGCTGACTCTTTGGGCATCAAGGCCAAGACCGACGCCATCGACGCCGAAGTTCTGGCGCACTATGCCGAAGTCATTCCAGATCAACCCTCTCTGCGAGTCAGCCCAGAACGAGCGCTTCTGCGAGAGCTGCTTCAGCAACGTGATCGGTTGGTTCAACAACGAGATGACGACCTGCGACGCCTGAAGCAGGTGCAATCGACTGCAGTCGCTAACTACCTGAATGCCAACCTGAAGCACTTCAAGACGCAGATCAAACTGGTTGAGTGCGAGATCGAACAGCAAACCGCGATGCTGAACGACGAACGGGTTGCCCAGCTGATCACAGTGAAAGGCATTGGGATGGTGACAGCGGGCAAATTAATAGCGCTGCTGCCGGAGCTAGGTCGGGTTGAATCCAGAGAAATTGCCTCCCTGGTCGGGGTC
Organism: Pseudomonas sp. microsymbiont 2; assembly: GCF_054788395.1. NCBI lineage: Bacteria > Pseudomonadati > Pseudomonadota > Gammaproteobacteria > Pseudomonadales > Pseudomonadaceae > Pseudomonas > Pseudomonas sp. microsymbiont 2. The sequence continues at coordinate 3,248,552 of NZ_CM139112.1, read as the reverse complement.
GCGCCCTTCAACCACGACAGCGGGAAGTCCGTGGGCAAGCGTTCTATCTCTGGTGGGCGATTTGCGGTCAGGCGATCGCTGTACATGGCATGCATTGTGGCGATGAAGTACAACCCAGCACTCAAGGCGCGTTATGAGTCACTGCGCGAGCGGGGGAAGCTTCCCAAGGTTGCTATCGTGGCCTGCATGAGGACTTTCATCGTACGGCTAAATGCCATGCTCAGAACGGGCACATCATGGCGCGACCTGGTGCTGCCGCAACCTGAAAGTACAACGTAAATCCAGAACGCTGCGCGATCAGCGTGGAAGCGGGTTTGCCCGCGAAGCCAACACCGTGGTGGATGGCACGGGCTTCGCCCGTGTTCGCGGGCAAGCCCGCTCCCACAGGGATCGCGCCAGATTCTAAAAATTGCGTAAGACAGTTGCTCCCACAGGACACGCGCCGACTTCGAGCCATGCACCGATCGGCGCCAGCGTGAGGAATCTGAGCGACCGCGCCTGCCTCGAACAGTCGCGTTCAGTCGAAATAGCCTCGCAGGCTATAGCGATAACCCGTATCGACCTGCACCCCGGCCCCGCGGCGGTGGGTCTTGTTGAGCACGAACTCGAATGCCGGCTCGTACAGCCCGTCGCGCACCAGCGCCCCGGCCAGCACTTCGACGTCATACCAGCCGTTGTCCAGTTCGATGATGGGCCGCCCCGGCTCCTGGTAGCGCGCCAGCAGGTCGCCCAGGGTCTTGTTGGTGAAGTGCTGCAGGACGCGCCAGGTGAACAGCATCAGCGCACGGTTCTCGACCCGCAGCACATACCCCGGACGGCGATGCTTCAGGCGGCTGCCAGGCTCGAGCAGGGCCGGGGTGCTTTGGTCAAGGGTGAACAGGATGCGATAGGGCAGGTTGTCGATGCCGGCCAGGGGCAGGATCACGCCTTCGCGCACGGCCTGGTCGCCACTGTCGCCGCTGGTGAACGCCCGGGCCAGGTCGTCGGGCAGGTCGTGCTGTTCCTTGAAGCTTTCCAGCAGTTGAATGTCGCCGAGCAGGAAGTAGTCGATCAGGTCATTGAGGACTTCGCTGAATTCGTAGCGCATGGGTTGTCCTTGTTCTGGCTGCGCTTGAGGAAGTCAGCAATGTAGCGGATGGCTGTCGGGCTGTCTTCAGTGCCGCTGGGCGATCTGGATCAGGTTGCCGCAGGTGTCGTCGAACACCGCCACGGTGACCGGGCCCATGGCGGTGGGGGGCTGGGTGAAGCGCACGCCGGCGGCGCACAGGCGGGTGTATTCGGCCTGTATGTCGCGTACTCCGAAGGAAGTGGCGGGAATGCCATCCTGCTTGAGGGCTGCCTTGTAGGTCTTCGCGGCGGGGTGGACATCGGGTTCGAGCAGCAGCTCGACGCCGTTGGGGTCGTTGGGCGAGGTGAAGGTGAGCCAGCGGTGCTGGCCCATGGGGATGTCATGCTTGGGCTCGAAACCCAGGACATGATGGTAGAAAGCCTGAGCCTTGGCCTGGTCGTCGACGAGGATGCTGGTGACCACGATCTTCATGGGCGCACACCTGATTGGAGTGGTGTAACAGCAAGTAAAGACGTTTCGCAGGGTTTGACCAGGGAGGCGTCGTAGCCCTTCGGTACTTGCCCCCCCGCAGATTAATCGTCACCGAAGTAGTCGGCCATTTCCTGGGCGTCCAGTTCCTGGGCGTAGGCCTGCTCGACAAACCCGGCGATCGCATTCGCGCGTCGCCGGGCAATGACGGGAAGCAGGTTGGCCAACAGGCTATGCGCGAGCAGGCGCAGCCGCTTGCGCTCCACGCGCTGCTGAATCTGCCATAGCCGTTCACGACGCGGCCCGGGGAAATCGACCCCTAGCTTGTGGTCGATGGTCAAGTCCAGCTCCCGACGACGTACCAAGGTGTCGTCCCCATCACCGGCCACATCGGCTTGCCGTTGGTACAGCGCCACGACTGCGATTTCATACTCTCGCTGGCTAAGTTTGCGGCCATGGCGCGGTGGGCTTGTCATGGTCTGTCAGCGATCGGGAAGGTTGCCAAAGACCGCTCTGGAGACACCCGCGCCGAACGCCTGGCTGACGATATCCGGATCGGCAAGTATCAGGCGTTCGTCCACCGAAACGCCGTAGACCTGCTCATATTGCCTGGGGGTCAATGCATTGGCCGCCTCGTCCTGGAACGTCAGGGTCATGCGATTGATCTGCTCCACCAACTGTGCAGGCTCGACGTTCTGCAAGCGTTGTTCGTGATCGAGCGAGAAGAGCATGGTTTCGACATGGAACTTCGCATCGATCAGCCCCTGCCGAGACGTCTCAGACAGCTTGAGCGGCGGCAGGTGATCCAGCAGCCGATCGAACGCTCGCATGTTGAAATCCAAGGCATCCTGCGGGGTAGTGATTTTGTCTTGCATGCGGCGGTAGAACGCCTTGTTCGATCGTACCAGTGCTTTCTCGCTTGGCAGGGCTGCGGGCTCGGGGACCAGCGTGCTGCTCATTAGGCGAGGTTTCTCCACGCACTCCGGGATATCACCCGTCACATCGTCGTGTCGGTCGAAAGTGCCTCGGCCATAGGTGCCATAGATCGAGACCGACAGCGCATAGCCTCGCGCTCCGGAGACCAGAATGTTAGCTGCGGTGAGAATGCGGTTGGCGGCCTGGTGGCAGACACCGTCGATGAGGTAGCGCCTGATGCCCGCGCGGCCATCGGGTCCGGCGATCATGTCCGCCCGGCGAGTACTGCCGCTGCCTTGGTTGAATGCGGTACCACCTGTCTTGCCGCCCCAACACCCCCAGGCCTTGCCGCCCGTACCACATTCCACGTAAGTGTGGTCGGCCGCCTTGAGGAAAAGCTTGGTGGGATATTTTTTCGCTACGAGTGTGCCCATGGTGCTTCCGTCCTTGTTGCGCAGGGTTGTCGATGGGTTGCTGCAAAGCGTGAGGTGATGCCACTTCGGTATAGGGTAGTACTGGCCAAATGCAAGTGCCGCACGCAGTCCCCCGATTCGGGGAACCGGAGTGGGGCATGCGCCCCAGTTCGTGTGGAGTTGAATCGTAAGGCATTGAAAGTAATTGAATTATTTTTGGCATAAGGCTTGCTCATCTCCTCGCAGAGTCCCTGCGCCCATCGGAGGTGCCCCATGTCGAACCCGCGCAAAGGTCCGGTCCTGTCCATGCTTTTGCTGGCCTTGCTCGGCTGGCAGGTCACCAGCGAGGCGGCCGTGCAGTGCCAGCGCACGCTGGTGGCCAATGTGGTGGCGCTGGACCAGCCGCTGATGTTCAACCGCCTTGGCGCGCAGAACGCCAACGGCATGATGTTCGCCTTGCGCAACGACGTGGTGGACGAGCACCTGGTGCCCCTGGGCAAGGGCGGCGCGGCCGTGCCGGGCAAGGTCACCCTGCGCCCGGACAAGCGTCCGCGGCCGATCGTGCTGCGGGTGGCGGCCGGTGACTGCCTGACCGTCAACCTCAACAACCTGCTGGCCTACCAGGCCAATCCCAACAAGCACGGCATCGACCACGAGGAAAACGAGGTCGAAGGCGAGGAGCAGGAAGGCCCCGAGGTCGAGAACGAAGGCAACGACGATTTCGTCGCCGACGAACAGGTCAGCGATCGCCACGTCGGCTTCCAGGTCAATGGCCTGCAGGCGGTGAACAGCATCGCCGACATCGCCGCCAATACCGGGCGCAACGGCAATTTCCTGGTCGCCCCGGGTGGGACTCGCAGCTACACCTTGTACGCCGAGCGCGAAGGCGCCTTCGCCGTCACCAGCCAGGGCGCCACCTTCGGCGGGCAGGGCGGGGCCGGCAACGTCGCCAACGGCTTGTTCGGCCAGGTGGTGGTGGTGCCCAAGGCCGGGCGCACCTACCGCAACACCTTGACCGAGGAAGAAATGCGCCTGGCGACCACCGGACGCACCGCCACCGGCCAGCCGGTGATCGACTACGAGGCGCGCTACCCCAACGTGCAACCATGGATCGCCGAGGGCAAGGCCGGCAAGCCGATCATCGCCATGGTCGATGGCAACGAGATCCTCAACAGCGAGACCGATGCCATCGTCATGGGCCCCAACCCCGACGGCAGTTTCCCCAAGTCCACCTACCCGCTGGAAAGCGTCGGCAAGCGCAACCCGGCGTTGCCCAACCGGCTGGAGGCGTTTCGCGACTTCGCCTCGCAGTTCGCCGATGAAGTGGCCGCCACCCAGGCATTCCCCGGCTATTGGGCGGACCCGGTGATGGGCCACGTGCTGGAGCCGACCCGTGATTCGTTCATGATCAACTACGGCTCCGGTGGCATGGGCGCCGAGGTGGTGGCCAACCGGCTGGGCGTCGGGCCGATGCATGACTGCCTGTCGTGCGCCTATGAAGAGTTCTTCCTCAGCGCGCACACGGTAGGCGATATCGGCACCCTGGTGGACATTCCGGCCAACGTCGGGCTGGAGAACATCCGCCCGGGCGAGACGCCACCGGCCAGCGCCACCGGCGTCAAGGCGACCATGGCGCTGTATCCGGCCGAGCCGGCCAACGTGCACCACAGCTACATCGGCGACTTCACCAAGTTCCGCAATACCCATAATGGCCATGAGCAGCACATCTTCCACCTGCACGGTCATCAGTGGCTGTTCAACCCCAACGACGACAACTCCGACTATATCGACGCCCAGGGCATCGGTCCGGGGGTCGGCTACACCTACGAAATCGCCAACGGCGGTTCGGGCAACCGCAACCGCGTGGCGGGCGACGCCATCTACCACTGCCATTTCTATCCACACTTCGCCCAAGGCATGTGGGCCATGTGGCGGGTACACGACGTATTCGAGCCGGGGACGCGCCTGGCCGTCAGCGGCGAGGGCGAGAACGGCTTCCACAGCACGCCGTTCGCCCTGCGCAGCGGCAAGCCCGCCCAGGGTGCGCGCGCCCTGCCTGACGGCGAGATCGTCGCCGGGACGCCGATCCCGGCCATCGTGCCGCTGCCCGGCAAGGCCATGGCGCCGATGCCGGGCAAGGTCACCGTGGTGCCCAAGTTGGGCGAGACACTGATCGCCGGGCATGACGATGACGACGAAGAGCAGCAGGGCGATGATCACGCCGATGAACCCGGCACCCCGCGCGCCGTCGGTTCGCTTGCCCTGGTCGATCGCAGCGAGGCCAACCGCAACGCCGACGGCACCTTGAAGAACCCTGGCTATCCATTCTGGATCGGCGGTATGGAAAGCAGTGTCGGCCAGCGTCCGCCGACGCCACCACTGGACATGCTCGACCCGGCGCTGGCCCGCCAGCTCAAGGACAGTGGCAAGGCGCTGTGGGCCAACCTCGACCCCAACCAGGTCGATGGCTGGGACGGTGGCCTGGGTCGCCACGCGCTCGATGGTGTGTCCGCGGGCGGCGAGGCGGTGACCACCACCACCCGGCTCGATTTCTCCAAGGTGGTGCACAAGGCCAAGCCGATCTACCTGCCTGAAGAGGGTACCGAGGTCGAACAGGCCGCCATGCAGTTTCACGCCAAGGCCGAGCACCAAAGCTTCGCCCTGATCCCGGGCGGCCAGCCGGTGGCCAAGGCGTTTCGCACCAATGGCGCGTTGCCGACGGCGGGCGCGCCGTACTATGAGCCGTGCATGGATGACCGGGGCAAGCGCCTGACCCAGAGTTCCGGGGTGGGCGAGTTCGCCAGCGGCGAAAGCCTGACCGGCATGAGCTTCCGTGGCGCGTCCACCTTCACCGCCGATCGCCCGCGCATCTACAAGGCCGCCAACATCCAGTTCGACGCGGTGTACAACAAGGTTGGCTACCACTTCCCGCAGGCCCGCATCCTGGCCCTGTGGGAGGACGCCTGGCCGGTGATCACCAAGCAGCGCCCGCCAGAGCCGCTGGTGATGCGCATGAACACCTTCGACTGCACCCAGTACGCACAGACCAACCTGATCCCCTCGTTCTACGAGATGGACGACTACCAGGTGCGTACCCCGACCGACGTGATCGGCCAGCATATCCACCTGCCCAAGTGGGACCTGACCGCCGCCGACGGCTCGGCCAACGGCTGGAACTACGAGGACGGCGTGCTCTCGCCCGGCAGCGTGGTCGAGCGCGTGCATGCGATCCGTAGCTTCAACGGCTGCACCGAGGGCGACGCCCGCGACGGCACCGCCGCCTGCCCGAAAGCCAGGCAGCATCCGTACTTCGGGCGTTTCGGTCGGGCCGACTGGCTGGGCGCGCGCACGGCCATGCAGCGCTGGTTCGCCGACCCGCTGGTGAACGTGCATAACGTCGACCGTGGCCTGGGCACCATCTTCACCCATGATCACCTTGGCCCGTCGACTCACCAGCAACTGGGGCTGTATGCCACCGTGCTGGCCGAGCCTGCCGGTTCCAGCTGGTACCACGCCGAAACCGGCGAGCAGCTGTACAACCCCGCCACTCGCCAGGATGGCGGCCCGACCTCGTGGCAGGCGGTGATCCAGACCGGCGACCACGATGGCGACGGCAGGAACGACAGCTACCGCGAGTTCTTCCTCGAGTACAGCGACTTCCAGCACGCCTATGAAGCCGGCGTGTACGTGGGCGCCGGGCCCAACGGTGTGCCGGATGGCCAGGCCTATCCGGCCAGCGCCGACAGCTTCCGCTATGCCATCAACCCACCGGTACGGCAGAAAGCCTCGACGCTGCTCGAGGCGGTGGTCGAGTCCCGTGGTGGGCTTAATCCGGGTTGCCCGAGCCGGCCGTGCCCGCAGGCGATCTCGGTGGATGACCCTGGCATGTTCGTCGTCAACTACCGCAACGAACCGCTGGCCCTGCGCGTGTTCGACCCGAACAAGGTCGGCCCGGACGGCAAGCGCGGCATGCAGGCCGACGGCCTCGGCGGCGACCTGGCCTATGCCATGCAGAGCCGTACCGACCGCGCCATCCCGGCAATGAACCTGGCGCCCTCGGCGATCACCCAGGCCACCGGTCCCACTGGCGGCACCACGCTGTTCCCGCCGCACGTCAACAAAGGCACGGAGCCGGGCGATCCGTTCACGCCGATGCTGCGCACCTATTCCGGCGACAACGTGCGCCTGCGCATGCATGCCGGCGGCCACGAAGAGGAGCACAACGTCACCTTGCACGGCGTCAAGTGGCTGCAGAACGGCTCGGGCTTCGGCAACAGCTCCAACTCGGGATGGAAGTCGTCGCAGATGGTCGGCATCTCCGAGCAGCTCGGCTTCATGGCGCCGGTGTCGATGATCTCCAGCTCCGCCGCCACCAATGGTGACTACCTGTACTCGCTGGACGCCGCGCTGGAAGGCTACTGGAACGGCATCTGGGGCATCATGCGCAACTACACCGCCCAGCGCGCCGACCTGTTCGCCCTGCCGAACAATCCGCAGCCGGTGGCCATGCGCAACACCGTCAACTTCGATGGCATCTGCCCGAAAACCACGGCCAATGCCAATGGCATCGGCACTCGGCCAACGGTCAAGCGCAGCTACGAGATCGTCGCGGCCCTGGCCAACGACATCCTCGAGAACCGCCATGGCGTCAGCATCAACGACCCGGCCGGCATCGGCCAGCACGTAGGCGGCGCGCTCAAGGCCAATGGCGGCACCCTGGTGTTCAACAGCCGTAAGGTCGATATCCCCATGGCCACGGTCACCGACGAGGAAGATGGCGCGACCTTCACCGTCGGCGGCCACAGTTCGCCGTTGCACGACCCGACCGCGGTGCTTTATGTGCGCAAGGCCGACCTCGATGCCAGCACCGGCAAGCTCAAGGCCGGGGTGCCGGTCGAGCCCCTGGTGCTGCGGGCCAACGCCGGCGACTGCATCAGCATCACCCTGGAGAACCGCTTGCCGCTGGTGATGCCGGACCTGCCCAGCACGGCGGTGATGCAGAACGTGGTCAAGCGCGACCGCGCGGGCAGCGAAGGTTCCACGGCGTTCAACAACAACCTGATGCGTCCGTCCAGCCATGTCGGCCTGCATGCGCAACTGCTGGCCTACGACATCACCAAGTCGGACGGCGTCAACGTCGGCCTCAACCCGGTGCAGACCGTGCCACCGCGCGCCGGTGGCAGCGGCGCCTACCCGAACAAGGTGTACCAGTACTACGCCGGGCACCTGGAGCGCGAAGGCAAGCCGGTGCTGCAACTGGGGCGCACGGTGGACAACATCAACACCACCGCCATCGAGTTCGGTGGCCTGAACCTGACCCCGGCGGATGTCATCAAGCAGCCGCAGAAAGGCCTGGTCGGCGCCATGAGCGTGCTACCGCAAAGTGCCACCTGGACCGAGGACGTCGCCAGTCGTGCCCAGGCCACGGTGAAGGTCAGCGGCCAGCCCGACTACCGCGACTTCGTGACCGTGTGGCAGCGCTCGCTGAACATGCGCTGGGCCGATGGCCGTCCGGTGGAAGGCATCGCCACCGAAGGCAACGGCGTGCCCGGTGATCCGAAGGACAACGGCAACATGGCCATGAACTACAAGACCGAGCCGCTGTGGCTGCGCTTCGGCCTGGCGCCGGATGCGCCGTTCGGTCATGCCGACGGCTTCGGCTTCGCCGATGTGCCCAACGCGCACATGGCCTACAGCAACGCCCTGGTCGGTGGCGATCCGCAGACCCCGGTGCTTTGGGCCAAGCCAGGGCAGCCAGCGCGCAGCCACGTGCTGATGCCCAGTGGGGGGAGTCGCGGTATCACCTACCAGCTGGACGGACACCTGTGGCCGCTGCACAACTACCAGGCCGAGAAGAACGATGTGGACGGTTACCCCATGGGGCTGCCGGGCATCGGTTCGGTGCGCTTTGGCTATAACCCGATGGCGATGTACGTGGGGGCACAGGAGAGCGTGCTGCCGGCGGCGCACTTCAGCTTCATGCTGCCCAGTGCCGGTGGGGCCAATGCGGTGCCGGGGGATTATCTGTTCCGCGACTATGCGGCGTACGGCAATGCTTCGGGGTTGTGGGGGATTCTGCGGGTGACCAATGAGGCGCCGCCGGCCACGGCACCGGCGCAGTGAGGGCGCCTGGTGGCCTGGCTTGGGAGTGGGGGAGGCCACCAGGTGTTTGGCGACAGGGATGCAGCGCCTATCAGATCGAGCGCCGCCCGCGCGGCGCATCGCGACGCAAGGCCGCTCCTACATTTGTTGCAACGTGCCGAACCTGTGAGGCCATGGTTGCCCGCCTTGGTGCATGCCTCAAGTCAGGCGAGGCGCCAGCAGTGCCCACCTTGATACCGCGTCGTACCAACAAGGCGGACCAGGTAATGGCACAGGAGAGACTGGCCCGAAACAAATGTAGGAGCGGCCTTGCGTCGCGATGCGCCGCGCGGGCGGCGCTCGATCTCACAGGCGCAGCACAACCATCACCCAGCGCCTGGCCGCCCTGACGCGGTCACCCATACCACGCTGGTCTGGGCGGCGCATCAGGATTGTGGGGCGCAAAGCGCCCCCGGCTTTGGGGCAGCCTCCCCAATTTTCTCGGGTTGTTCATCCAACCCTATGATTTAAAACGATACTTTTCATGGCATAGCGCTTGCTTTCACCCTCCAAAGACCCTTGAACCCAGTGGAGGTGCAGCATGATCATCCCCCCCGAAGGCGCCGCCCCGTGCGCACAGACCCTGGCCAGCGGAGCGCGGGCATGAACCGCGCACTGCGCCCGGCCTACCTCGGGCTGCTGCTGGGCGCGGCGTTGATCGGCCTGGGCGTCGCCTACGAAAAGCTCTGGTGCGACCCGCGCGAGCTGCTCGAACAGCCGACCGATCCGCAAGCCCTGCACACCCTCAGCCGCGACGGCGTCACCATCGAGTTCGAGGCCCTCCCCATGAACGGCGGCGAACTGCGCGAGGGCGACTTCGCCACGATCCGCTTCAAGGTCCGCGACCAGGCCAGCGGCCAGCCGCTGTCGGGCATGGCCCCCGGCGCCTGGCTGGACCCGGCGCAAGCAGCGCCGGATGGCGATCGCGACAGCAGCTGCAAGGCACGGGTGGCGCTGTTTCTCAAGAGCAGCATCGGCGCCCGGCCACTGTTGGACCTCAACAGCTACTTCCTGCTGGTGCTGAACAAGGACGCCAGCCTGACGGTGATCGACCCGACGGTGTCGGTGGGCGGCATCACCAGCACCCTGGCGCGCATCGAGCTGCCGGGGCGGCCCATGGACTGGGTGGCCACGGGCGATGACAAGCAGGTGTTCGTGTCCATGCCCGAACGCAACCAGGTGGCACTCATCGACACCGAGACCTTCACCCGCGTGGCCACGCTGGATGCCGGCGAGCAACCGTTGCGGGTCGCCCTGCAGCCCGACCAGCGTCAGCTGTGGGTGGGCAACAACAGCAGCGACCCGGCCAAGGGCGGGGTGAGCGTGATCGACGTGCCCAGCCGCACGCTGCTCAAGTCGTTCGTCACCGGCTCAGGCCATCACGAGATCGCCTTCAGCGCCGATTCGCGCCACGCCTTCGTCAGCAACCGCGATGCCGGCACCCTGAGCGTGATCGACATCGCCCAGATGCGCCTGGTGAAGACCCTCGAGGTCGGCCCGCACCCATTGTCGGTGGCCTACTCGGCGCTTTCCCAGGCGGTGTACGTGGTCGATGGCCAGGAGGGCACGGTACGGGTGATCGATGCCCGTAGCCACCTGCCACGGCACACGGTCCAGGCCGAGCCGGGCCTGGGGCCGATGGGTTTCAGCGGCGATGGCCGCTATGGCGTGGTGCTCAACACCCTGGAGAACCAGGCGCTGGTGATCGATGCCAGCAACGACCAGCTGATCCATCGCATCCCGGTGGCCGCCGAGCCTTATCAGCTGACCTTCACCAAGGCCTATGCCTATGTACGTGGCTTGGCCTCGCCGAAGGTCAGCATGATCAACCTGGCAAGCCTGGGGCAGGGGCAGGGGCCCATCGTCCAGGGCTTCGAGGCCGGCCCTGCGGCGCCGCGCCAGGCGGGCGACCTGCCACTGGCCCAGGGTTTGAGCGTGGCACGCGACGACAACTCGGTGTTCGTGGTCAACCCGGTGGACAACACCACGTACTTCTACGCCGAGGGCATGAACGCGCCGATGTCCGGCTACAACAACCGCGGCCACCAGGCCCGGGCGGCCCGGGTCATCGACCGCAGCCTGCGCGAAGTGGCGCCAGGGGTGTACGGCTCGACGGTGAAACTGCCGGCGGCCGGCACCTTCGATGTGGCGTTCCTGCTCAACCAGCCGCAGATCATCCACTGTTTCAGCACCCAGGTGGCGGCGTTGCCCCAAGCGAACCTGCGCAAGCGCGTGCACGCCGAGTTCCTCGGCACCGACCAGCCGTTGCCGCAGCTCGGCCCCTACAGGGTTCGCGTGCGCATTCTCGGCGAGGACGGCAGGCCGCGAGCAGGGCTGGGCGACCTGAGTCTGCGCTACTTCCTGGCACCTTCCTCGCTGCCGCGCAGCGTGCCGTTGGTGGAAGTGGCGCCAGGGCTGTACCAGGCACCGCTGGAGCTGGCAGAGGCCGGCGCCTGGTACCTGCACCTGCAGTCGCCCAGCCTTGGGCGCGGTTTCAGCGAAGAAAACTACACCAGTCTGCGCGTCCTGCCGGCCGCCGCGACGCCCACCGCTTCCCAAGGGGAACCCAGGAGTGTGCGATGAACCCTCTTCATGGCCCAACACTGCTTGGCCTGAGCCTGATGCTGGCCAGCCAGCTCGTCCTCGCCCACGCCGGCCACGATCATGGCGCCAAGCCCGAGCAGCCGCCCGCCGCGCGACAGGAAAAGGCCAGCGTGCGTTTCGTCGATGTGTCGCTGCTCGATCAGGACGGCATGCCGGTGCGCCTGGAACAAGACCTGGTGGGTGACCATCTGGTGGTGATGGGCTTCATCTACACCAGTTGCACCACAGTGTGCCCGGTGGTCTCGTCGATCATGAGCAAGGTCCAGCAGCAGCTGGGCGGGAGGGTTGGCGAGGAGGTGCGCCTGGTGTCGATCAGCGTCGACCCGCAGCGCGACGACTCCAGACGCCTGGCCGGCTACGCCCGTGCGTTCCAGCATGGGCCGGGCTGGAGCTGGCTGACCGGTTCCCCGTACGCCATCAGCGAGACGCTCAAGGGGCTGGGCAGTTTCAGTGCCAATCTCGCCGAACACCCGCCGCTGATCCTGGTCGGTGACGGGCGCACTGGGCACTGGACCCGCTACTACGGCTTCACCGACCCCAACGTGCTGGTCAGCGAGATCAACCGCCTGAGCGCACGCCGGGTGCATGCCAAGAGCACGGCCATCGCCGGCCAGGAGGTGCGGCCATGAGCGCGCGCACTTCTCGCCACGGCGGCATGCGCGGCCTTGACTGGCTGGTGCTGGGTGGCTGTCTGTGGATCCTGGCGTCGGTGGCGCTCGCCCACGAAGGGCACGCGCCAGCGCCGCGGCCGGCGCCGCAACCGATGCTCAGCGGTGGCGGTACCCGCGATGCGCAGACCTGGTTCACCGACACCGTGCTCAAGGACCAGGACGGTCGCGAGCTGCGTTTCTACAGCGATGTGCTCAAGGACCGGGTGGTGATGCTCAACGTCATCTTCACCCACTGCAACGACGCCTGTCCGCTGATCACCCGCAAGCTGCGCGAAGTGCGTGAGGCCATGGGGCCGGAGCTGGCGGCGCAGGTGACGTTCGTCTCGGTGAGCAGCGACCCGTTGAACGACACGCCCGAAGTGCTCAAGGCGTTTGCGCGCAAGCAGGGCGTGGATGGCCCGAACTGGCTGTTCCTGACCGGCGACAAGGCCAGCGTCGACCTGGTGCTCGGGCGTCTGGGGCAGTTCCTGCCCAGCCCCGAGCAACATTCCACGCAGCTGATTGCCGGTGACGTGGCGGGCAAGCGCTGGAGCAAGATCCGTCCGGACGCGCCGCCTGCGGCGATCGCCCAGCGCATGCAGTTGCTAACCCAGCCGCTGGCCGGGCGGTGAGCGCCATGGACCGTTGCCCTGGCTTGCGTGGGAGCGGGTGCTGGCTGGCTGGATGCCTGGCACTGCTGATCAGCACCTCGACGTCGGCCCTTGAACTGAACGAACAGGAGCTTGCCGGCAAACGCCTCTACCGCGAAGGCCTCTCCAGCAGCGACGCCCAGTTGCTGGCACGGGTGGGGCCTGGCGACATGAGCGTCCCGGCCAGCGTGCTGCCGTGCGCCAGCTGCCACGGCAACGATGGCCGTGGTCGCAGCGAAGGCGGGGTGCGCCCACCGAACCTGGACTGGCAGCGCCTGGCCCTCGGATCGGCTGAGCGTGAGAGCAACAGCCGACGTTACCCGGCCTACACCGATGCCAGCCTGGCGCGGGTCATCCGCAGTGGCATCGACCCTGCCGGCAATCGCCTGGACCCGGCCATGCCACGCTTCGACCTTAGTCTGGCCGACCAGCGCAACCTGGTCGCCTATCTCAAGCGCCTGGGCGAGGACCGCGATCCGGGTGTGGAGGAGGGCACGCTGCGCCTGGGCACCCTGTTGCCGGAACAAGGCCCGCTGGCCGAGGCTGGGCGCACGGTGCGGGCGGTGCTCGAAGATGGCATCGAGCAACTGAATCGGCAGGGCGGGATCCATGGGCGACGCCTGCAACTGATCACGCAGGATCCGGGCGTCGATCCGACAAGCACCGCGCAGGCGCTGGACAACCTGATACGGCGGGAGCGGATCTTTGCGCTGATCGCACCGCTGGCTCCGCTGCTCGACAGCCGGTTGCTGGAACAGGCGGGGCTGCCACTGATCGGCGCCACGCCGCGCGATGGTGGCAATGCGCAGGTGTTCGATCCCTTGCCGGGTGTGCCCGAGCAATTGCTCAGCGTGGCGCTGCACGCCCGTGACGCCCTCGGCCTGGCACCTGGTGCCCTGCGGGTGGTGCATGCCGGCGAAGACCAGGCCGAGGTGGCGCAGGGGGTGACTCGGCGCTTGCGCCAACTGGGCTTTGTCGTCGCACCTGCTCAAGCCTTCACCGGGCAGGCCCCGGAGGGTGAGGGCATCGTCTACGTCGGGCGCGCCCAGGCATTCGCCGAGCTGGCCTCCAACCTGCAGGCGGCCGGGCGTCATCCCTACCTGCTTGCCGTGTCGGGGCAGGTGGCCAGCGCCGTGCCGGGGTTGGCGCCGGCGTGGTCGAATCGGGTGTTGCTGGCCTATCCCTTCGTGCCCGGCGACTGGACGGTGCAAGGGCGGGCGACCCTGGCCGGCGTGCAGCAGCGGCAAGGGCTCCAGGCGCGCCAGGCATCGTTGCAGGTCAGCACCCTGAGCGCCTGGCGTTTGCTGGTCGAGGCCTTGAAGCAGGTCGGCCGCGACGCCAGCAGGGAGCAGCTGATCGGTGCCCTCGAGCGGCTGCACGATGTCGACACTGGGCTGACGCCGTTGCTGGGCTTCGGCCCCGGGCGCCGCCAAGGCATGGCGGGCGCCCATGTGGTGGCGGTGAGCCTGCCGGGGCCGGGCTATACCGAGGTGGCGCCGTACCGCCCGGTACCGCAAAGCCCATGAGCCGCGTGAGTGCCAGCGATGCTTCGATGAGGGGAGAAGCCTGTCATGCGAATCCTGATTGTTTGCCTGTTGTCACTGCTTGCCCAGGCAAGCCACGCCGACACCCCGGTAGCCCGGGTCAATGGCGTGGAGATCGGCGTGCTGCGCCTGGAGCGTTACTTCACCGAATACCTCCAGGCCCAGGGCAGGGCCGTGGCCAGCATCCGCAATCCCAACCTGTACCGCAGCCTGCGCGAGCAAGCCCTCGATGAGCTTATCGACAAGGAACTGCTCTGGCAGGAAGCCCGACGCCAGGGCATCGATATCAGCGACGCGCAGGTGGTGGCGCGGGTCGGCGAGCTGGAAGCGGCGTTTGGCAGCCCTGCCGTATTCGAGCGCCGGCTGGGCGAGGCGGGTTTCGATCGGGCGAGCTTCGCTGACTACACTCGACATGAGATGGCGGCGCAACAGGTCTATGCCCGGCTGACCGAGGTCCAGGCGCCCAGCGAGGCCGAAGTGCTGGCCTTTCATCAGGCCAACCGAGAAAGACTGCGGGCAATGCAGAACCAAAGTGATAACACTTCTGTCTTACCTGAGACTGACCTGCAACTGGCCCGGGCTGCGCTCGTCGCGCAATTGCAGGCCCAGGCGCGTCAGTCGGTGCGCCAACGTTTGCGCGAATCCGCTACAGTGGAGCGCGCCGACTGACGGGCAGGGGCGTTCCCCACTGTTGGGGAATCGCGGCAGGGCACAATGCCATCAGCTTCCCCGCTTGTGGGGAACTCGACGCCGAAGCTGTCTGGGACTGTTTTAAAGATTCAAAGTTATCAATGACTTGAAAGCGGTGCGCAATGACTTTTCATGCCTGGCACGAAGCCTGCTCAAGCCTCTACAAGGCCGCACTTCGCAGACCGGGAAACCGGGCAGTTCATGGGAGTGGACCTTGGTGAACAGAGTATTGGTAGTCGATGACGAACAGACCCTTGCGCAGAACCTGCAAGCGTATCTGCAGGCGCAAGGCCTGGAGGTCCATCTCGCCCATGACGGTGCCAGTGGCATCGATCAGGCCGAGAGCCTGGCACCGGACGTGATCGTGCTGGATTACCGCTTGCCCGACATGGAGGGGTTTCAGGTCCTGGAGACCGTGCGCAGGAACAGGCCGTGCCATTTCGTGCTGATCACCGCCCACCCGACCGCCGAGGTCCGTGAGCGGGCCGCCGAGCTGGGCGTGACCCATGTCCTGTTCAAGCCGTTCCCGCTGATGGAACTGGCCCGCGCCGTCTTCGACCTGATGGGCATCGAGCGCCAGCGCAGGGCCACGGACACGCCAGCCGAAGGGTTCGTCGAACGACGCCAGAACAGGAACGAGTCGTTCCCCTTGCAGTTGTACGATGGCAGCTGGGTCCTGGCCGACCGCCGACGCAATGGCGCCAAGCCTCCCGGACCTGACGACGATCAACTGCTCACCGGGGAATAGCGGCGCCCGCGGCCTTCCCTGAAGCAGCCTGCGACGCGCCCCTGAGCGGAGTCGCAGGCCATGTCCCAGGCATTCGATGCAGATCCACTGGACCAATCGCGGGGCAAGCCCGCTCCCACGGAATCGGCTGCGTGGGAGCGGGCTTGCCCCGCGATTGCCGGCTACCCCCGCGACCTCCTGGCCCAGGCCCGCCAGCAAGCCGGCGAAGAGCGCCTGCTGACCTGCCTGGAGCGCCTCTGCAGCGACACGCCCAGCACCTTCACCCAGCGTCTGGCCGCCACCCTGCATTACCCGGTGCTCGCCACCCAGACCCTGTTTGCCTGCGCCCCTGCCTTCAACCAGGTCAGCCTGGCCCAATGCCTGAAGCGCGAATTCGCCCTGGTCGAGCTGGGCGGCGAGCGGGTCGGCGTGTTCGCCGACCCCTTCGACAGCGCTCGCCTGGCCTGGATCGACGACTGCCTGCAAGGCGCGCCGCTGTACCTGGCCCACGCCGCCGACCTGGCCGCGTTTCTCGCTCGCCACGAAGAGAGCTTTCACGCGGTCGACGCGTTGGGCCACGACGCCGAGGCCAGCAGCGAGGTCGACCCGCTGCAACGCCTGTCCCTGACCAGCATCAGCGAAGACCAGAGCCGTGTGGTCAAGCTGGTCAACTCCACGCTCTACGACGCCCTCAAGCTACATGCCAGCGATATCCACCTGGGCATGACCGGCCAGGGCCTGAGCATCAAGTACCGCATCGACGGCGTGCTCAACGGCGCTGGCAAGGCCGCTGGCAGCGGGTTCGCCGAGCAGGTGATCTCGCGCATCAAGGTGATGGCCGAGCTGGACATCGGCGAGAAGCGCGTACCCCAGGACGGCCGCTTCAAGGTGGCCATCGGCGAGCGGCAGATAGACTTTCGTGTGTCGATCATGCCGAGCATCTTCGGCGAGGACGCGGTGCTGCGGGTGCTGGACAAGCAGGACCTGGCCGACCAGGTCAGCGGCGTGCAGCTGCAGGCCCTGGGCTTCGAGGCGCACACCCTGCGCGCCCTGCGCCGGTTGGCCGGCGAACCCTACGGCATGATCCTGGTCACCGGCCCCACCGGCAGCGGCAAGACCACCACCTTGTACGCCATGCTCAGCGAGATCAACCATGGCACCGACAAGATCATCACCATCGAGGACCCGGTCGAGTACCAGCTGCCCGGCGTGCTGCAGATCCCGGTCAATGAGAAGAAGGGCCTGACCTTCGCCCGTGGCCTGCGTTCGATCCTGCGCCATGACCCGGACAAGATCCTGGTCGGCGAGATCCGTGACCCGGATACCGCGCAGATCGCCGTGCAGTCCGCGCTCACCGGTCACCTGGTGTTCACCACCATCCACGCCAACAACGTGTTCGACGTGATCGGCCGCTTCAGCCAGATGCAGGTCGACCCCTACAGCTTCGTCTCGGCGCTCAACGCCGTGCTGGCCCAGCGCCTGGTGCGTCTGGCTTGCCCGCACTGCGCGGTGGCCTGCGAGCCCGACGACGAACTGCTGGCCGCCTCGGGCCTGACCCGCGAGGCGATCGTCGGCTGGCACTTCGTGCGCGCCCAGGGCTGCGGGCAGTGCCGGGGCAGCGGTTATCGCGGGCGCAGCGCGATTGCCGAGCTGCTGCACCTGGACGACGACCTGCGGCAGATGATCGTCGAACGCCGCCCCCTTTCACAGATCAAGCAGCTGGCCTGCCAACGTGGCCTGCGCCTGTTGCGCGCCTCGGCCCTGGACCTGGTCCGCGCGGGTCGCACCACGCTCGAGGAGATCAACCGTGTCACATTTATCGCCTGATCGGTATTGCGCGGTGCTCGGCGCCGAAGGTGTCGGCCTGGGTCGCTGGCAGGGCCAGCGTCATCAATGGCTGGGTAGTCGCGGGTTCAGCTGCGAGGCGGCGCAGCCGGCCTGGGCCGCGGCCCTGGAAACCCTGGCCGGGTTGCTCGATGAGCATGCGCTGCGCGGCGCGCAACTGCGCGTGCTGTTATCGGCCCGCTACAGCCGCTTCTGCCTGGTGCCCTGGAGCGACGCCATCGCTCATCCTCGCGAGCTGGACGCCTATGCCCGAGCCTGCTTCGAGACCCTCTACGGCCAGACGCTGCACGACTGGCGCATCGTCCTGTCGCCGGAACCGGCCGGTGCCGCGCGCATCGCCACCGCGTTGCCCGAGGCGCTGCTGCAGGGGCTGCACAGCCTGGGCCAGGCCAGTCGGCTGAGCCTGCGCTCGGTACAGCCTTACCTGATGGCCGCGTACAACAGTTGCTCGGCGCAACTGACCCAGGGCGACTTTCTCTTCGTGCTGGCCGAGCCGCGCCGCAGCGTCTTGCTGCTGGCTGCCGGAGGCCTGTGGCAGCAGGTGCTGGCCCAGGGCTGCGCGGATAACGACCAGGCCCTGCAGGCGCTGATCGAACGCACCTGCGAGCTTTACGGCGAGCAGGTGCCACGGGTTTACCTGCACGCGCCAGGGCGCGCCGCGCCATCGAGCCTTGCCGCCGTGCAACTGTGCGCGCCGGTCGCCGAGGCCGACCCGCTGTGCGCCATGTGGCGGGCGGTGGCCTGACATGCGCCGCCTCGACCTGGAATTCCAGCCTCGCCAGAGCGGCCCGCTGGCCTGGGCACTGTTGGCATTGTCGTTGGCCGTGCTGGCACTGCTGCTGCTTGCCCAACAGCGCCTGCTCGGCGAGCAGGCGGACCTGCAAGGGCGGGTCCAGCAGCTGGAGCTCAAGCTCGGCCGCCGCCCGGCGAGCGCCGTCGCGCCAAGCAGCGCGATGGTTCGCGAGCAGGCCGAGCGCCTGGCGCAGATGCGCAGTGTCTCGTTGCAGCTGCAGCGGCCCTGGCAGCAACTGTTCGCCATGCTCGAGGCGATGCCGCAAGAGCATGTCGCACTGCTCAGCCTCACCCCCGATGCGCGCAAGGGCCAGGTCCGCATCAGCGCCGAAGCGCGCAACCTCGAAGCCATGCTGCAGTACCACCAGCGCCTGGAACGCAGCGCCGAGCTGTCCGACGTGTCGCTGCTCAACCATGAGGTGATGACCGGGCAACCCGAGCATCCGGTGCGCTTCAACCTCACCGCCACCTGGGAGACCGGCCATGCGCGTCCCTAGCCTGATCGTTCATGAAGCGGCCCGGCGCCTGGGCCGGGCAGGGCTGGCCGCCGTGCTGGTCGCCAGCCTGGCTCTGAGCGTGGCGGTGGCGCTCGTGCTGCCGCAGTGGCAGACCGTGCGCGAGCTGCGCGCCAGCGAAGCCGACGCCAGCGCCCAGGTGCGGCGCCTCGAACGCGGCGAGTTGAAGGTCCAGGCCAAGCCCGAGCAACAGGCCCTGGATGACCTGCGCCAGCAGTTGCCGGGCCAGCCCCAGGCCAGCGAGCTGATCGAGCGCCTGTACCAGCTGGCCAGCGCCGAGCGCATCAGCCTGGCGCGTGGCGAGTATGCCCTGGGCGTGGACCCGAAGACCCAGCTGGCGCGCTACCAGATCGTCCTGCCGGTGCGAGGCAGCTACCCGCAGATCCGCGGCTTTCTCAGGGCGCTGCCCGGTCAGCTGCCGGCGCTGGTGCTGGAGGACCTTGAGCTGCAGCGCAAGCGGATCGGTGACCGGGAGCTGACCGGTCGTGTGCGCATGACCCTTTACCTGTCGAGGTCGTGATGAACGCAAAGCGCGCGGTGACATGGGCCGGGTTCCTGGGGGTGAGCGCAGCGCTCGCCTGGGCACCGGGGCATTGGTTCGGTCAAGAAGACGCGGTGGCCCCATTCGCGGGTAAACCTGTTCCCACGGCGCCCCCCGAACCTGTGGGAGCGGGTTTACCCGCGAAAGAGCCAGCACAGGCTTCCGCAGATCTGTTCCCCAGCCAGCAATGGACCCCGACGCAAACCCTGGCCACCGTCATCGAACAACCTGTGGTGGTCGCCCCGGTGGTGGCCGCGCCCACGGCCCCGGCCTTGCCTTTCCAGTTCATCGGCCGCCTGGGCGATCGCGACGATCTGCAGGTCTTCCTGCAAAGCGGCGACAAGCTCTACGTCGTGCGTCAAGGCGACGTGATCGACGACACCTACCGTCTGGACCGCGTTTCGGCCACCGAGTTGAACCTGGTCTACCTGCCACTGCATCAGCCACAGACCCTGTCTGTCGGGAGCGCGCCATGAAACCGTCGAAGTTGTGCAAGCCTGCGCCGTTCGTGCTTCTGGCCCTGTGCGTGGCCATTGCCGGATGTGGCTCCAGCGCCGCGCGCAAGGACAGCCAGGACCTGATCAAGGAAGGCCAGTACGAAGCCGGCATCGCTCGCCTCGAAGAAGCCCTGCGCGAGGATCCGCGTGACACCGAGCTGAACCTGGCCCTGGCCCATGGCCGCCAGGCGGCCGTCGAAGCCCTGCTTGCCCAGGCCGACAGCGACCGCATCCGCCACGACTTCGCCGGCGCGCGCATGGGCTATGGCCGGGTGCTGACCCTCGAGGCGAACAACCGCCGCGCCCAGGAGGGCATCCGCCAGCTGGAGCTGATGCGCACCCTGGATGAGCGCGTCGCCCTCGGCCAGGCGGCGCTGCGCCAGGGCGACCTGTTCGGCGCCGAACGCTACATGCGTGAAGTGCTGCGCCTGGACCCGCAGAACCAGAAGGGCCAGATGCTGCGCAGCGACATCGAGAATGTCCAGGCACGCACCGCCACGCCGTACCCGCAACTGCGCAGCAAGCTGGAACGTCCGGTCACCCTGGAGTTTCGCGATGCCAACCTCAAGACCATCTTCGAGGTGCTGGCCCAGGTCGCCGGCATCAACTTCATCTTCGACAAGGATCTGCGCCCGGACATGAAGGCGACCATCTTCGTGCGCGAAGTGCGCATCGAGGACGCGGTGGCCCTGTTGCTGGAGCAGAACCAGCTGCACCAGAAGATCGTCAACGACAACACCCTGCTGATCTATCCGGACTCGCCGCAGAAGACCAAGGATTACCAGGAGCTGGTCATGCGCACCTTCTACCTGACCAGCATCGACGCCAACACTGCGCTGAACATGGTCAAGACCATGCTCAAGACCCGCGACGTGTTCGTCGACGAGCGCCTCAACACCCTGACCATGCGCGACACCCCCGACGCCGTGCGCATGGCCGAGAAGCTGCTGCAGTCCCAGGACCAGTCCAACCCCGAGGTGGTGCTGGAAGTGGAGGTGATGGAGGTGGCCCGCTCGCGCATCCTCGACCTCGGCCTGCAATGGCCCAATACCTTCGGCCTGTTGAGCAACGACGGCAAGCCCGTCAGCGTGCTCGACCAGCTGCGCGGCATCAACTCCAGCCGCATCAGCATCGCGCCGGCCCCACAGGCCAAGATCAATGCCGCGGACAAGGACATCAACACCCTGGCCAGCCCGGTGATTCGCGTCAGCAACCGTGAGCAGGCGCGCATCCACATCGGCCAGCGCGTGCCGATCATCAGCGCGACCTCGGTGCCCTCGACCCAGGGGCCGGTGATCACCGAAAGCGTCACCTACCTGGATGTCGGCCTCAAGCTCGAAGTCCAGCCCACGGTGCACCTGAACAACGAAGTGGCGATCAAGGTGGCGCTGGAGGTGAGCAACGCCACGCCGCTGGAGGCGACCCGCCAGGGCACCATCCCGGTCCAGGTCGATACCCGCAACGCCCAGACCAGCCTGCGCCTGCACGATGGCGAGACCCAGGTGCTGGCGGGCCTGGTGCGCAACGACAAGACCGGCAATGGCAACAAGATCCCGGGGTTGGGCGACATTCCGGGCCTGGGCCGGCTGTTCGGCAGCAACCATGACGAGACCAGCAAGTCCGAACTGGTCCTGGCCATCACCCCGCGCATTGTGCGCAACCTGCCCTACCAGAGCCCGTCGGACATGGAGTTCGCCACCGGCACCGAGTCGAGCCTGCAGGTGCGCCAGCTGGCCCAGCCGGTGCCCGCCAGCGCCGCGCCCATCGAGGCTCCGGGCGAGGCGCCGCTGGTGCAAGGCCAGGTGGCCGTGGTGCCTGCGGGCGCGGGGGCACGGCCATGAAACGCCGGCAACGGGGCTTCAGCCTGATCGAGGTGGTGCTGACCCTGGCGCTGCTCGGCTTGCTCGCCAGCATGGCCGCGCCGCTGACCGAAACCGTGGTGCGCCGCGGCAAGGAACAGCAGCTGCGCGAGGCGCTGTACCAGATCCGCGATGCCATCGATGCCTACAAGCGCGCCTTCGACGCCGGCTACATCGAGAAGCGCCTGAACGCCAGCGGCTACCCGCCGAACCTGCAGGTGCTGGTGGACGGCGTGCGCGATGTGCGCAGCGCCAAGGGCGCCAAGTTCTATTTCCTGCGACGCATTCCCCACGACCCGCTGCGCAGTGCCAAGCCCGACGACGAGGGTGGCTGGGGCCTGCGCGCCTACGACAGCAGCGCGGACAACCCACGGGAAGGCCAGGACGTGTTCGACGTGTACTCCAAGGCCAGCGGCAAGGGCCTGAACAATGTGCCTTACGGGCAATGGTGACGGCGATGAAAGCGAGCAAAGGCTTCACCCTCATCGAGCTGCTGGTGGTCATGGCGATCATCGCCACCCTGATGACCATCGCCATGCCGAAGTACTTCAACAGCCTGGAGGCATCCCGCGAGGCCACCCTGCGCCAGAGCCTGGCGGTGCTGCGCGAGGCGCTGGACCACTACTACGGCGACACCGGGCGCTATCCCGAATCCCTGGAGCAACTGGTGGAGCAGCGCTACCTGCGCAACACACCGCTCGACCCGATCACCGAACGCCGCGATGCCTGGCAACTGCTGCCACCCCCCGAGGGCGTGGCGGGCGGGGTCGCCGACATCAAGAGCGGAGCCACTGGGAGGGCGCGCGATGGCAGCCTCTATGCCGAATGGTGAAGCGGGTTTCACCTACCTGGGCGTGTTGCTGCTGATCGCCGTCAGCAGTGTGGCCCTGGCCGCCACCGGTACCTTGTGGGCCACCAGTGCGCAGCGCGAGCGCGAGCGCCAGCTGCTCTGGGTCGGTGGCCAGTACGCCCAGGCCCTGCGCAGCTACTACCGCGCATCACCCGGCTTGGCCCAGTACCCGCGTGAGCTGGGCGAGCTGGTGGAGGACAACCGCTTCCCGTCGCCACAACGCCATCTGCGCCGCCTGTATCCGGACCCGCTGGCGGGTGCCGACGGCTGGGGCCTGCTGCGTTCGGTCGACGGGCGCATCACCGGGGTGTACAGCCGCTCGAGCGGCGTGCCGCTCAAACGCAGCGGTTTCGATGCCCAGTGGAGCGGCTTCGAGGGGTTGGAACGCTACAGCGACTGGCAGTTCGTCGCCGAGCAGGCCTTCGCCGAGAGCGCCAGCGGCGCCCGTCGCCACGCAGGCCCAGGAGGCGCGCCATGAAACGCCTGGCCATGCTGATCTGCCTGTGCCTGACCCTGCTGCAAGGGCAGGCGCGCGCCGGGCAGGAGGACGAGATGATGGGCTTCATCGTCGACAACACCATCTCGCACATTGGCCACGACTTCTACTCCGCCTTCAGCGACCGGCTGCACGCCACCAGCCGGCTGGATTTCAACCTGGTGGTGCGCGAACGCCCGGATGCCCGCTGGGGCAGCCTGGTGACCGTGGAGTACGAACGCGAGGTGCTGTACCGGCGCTTCCTGCCGCCCAGTACCACGCAACTCAAGGACGAGGCCATCGCGGCCGCCGACCTGGTCCGCCAGCAGATCATCCAGCGCAAGTTGCAACGGCTGCTGCAGGACACAACCGATCTGGAGAGGGACGAGCTATGAGCAACCCCATGCTGCAACGTTTCGCCGCCTGCCTGCTGGCCGCGAGCCTCGGTGGCCAGGCCCTGGCCACGGAACTGGTACACACCCCGGTCAACCCGGCCTTCGGCGGCAACCCGCTCAATGGTGCCTACCTGCTCAACAACGCCCAGGCGCAGAACGACTACGACGACCCCGACCTCAAGGATCGGGCCTCGGCGTTCACCGGCACCTCGGCCCTGGAGCGCTTCAGCAACCAGCTCGAATCGCGCCTGCTGGGCCAGCTGCTGGACAACATCGGCAACGGCAAGACCGGCAGCATGGCCACCGACGCCTTCCTGATCGATGTCATCGACGACTCAGGAGCGCTGAGCATCAAGGTCACCGACCGGGCCACGGGGGAAGTGTCGATCATCGAGGTCAGCGGACTGAACCCCTGAGAGGGACGGGTCTTTACCGGGGAGAGAACACCATGAAACGCCTGCTGAGCACACTGCTGATCCTCGCCGCCCTGCAAGGCTGCGGCCTGCGCGAGCCGATGCCCGCCGAACAGGATGTCGAGACGCCCACGCTGACGCCGCGCGCATCCACCTACTACGACCTGATCAACATGCCCCGGCCCCGCGGCCGGCTGATGGCGGTGGTCTATGGCTTCCGCGACCAGACCGGTCAATACAAGCCGACCCCGGCCAGCTCGTTCTCCACCAGTGTCACCCAGGGGGCGGCGAGCATGCTGATGGACGCGCTCAACGCCAGCGGCTGGTTCGTGGTGCTGGAGCGCGAGGGCCTGCAGAACCTGCTGACCGAGCGCAAGATCATCCGCGCCTCGCAGAAAAAGGCCGAGGTGCCGGAGAACATCCAGGCCGAGCTGCCGCCGCTGCAGGCTGCCAACCTGATGCTCGAGGGCGGCATCATCGCCTACGACACCAACGTGCGCAGCGGCGGCGAGGGTGCCCGTTACCTGGGCATCGGGCTGTCCCGCGAGTACCGGGTCGACCAGGTCACGGTCAACCTGCGCGCGGTGGATGTACGCACCGGGCAGGTGCTGGCCAACGTGATGACCAGCAAGACCATCTATTCGGTAGGGCAGAATGCCGGGGTGTTCAAGTTCATCGAGTTCAAGAAGCTGCTGGAGGCGGAGGTGGGTTACACCACCAACGAGCCGGCGCAGCTGTGTGTGCTGTCGGCCATCGAGGCGGCGGTGGGGCACCTGCTGGCCCAGGGCATCGAGCGGCGGCTGTGGCAGGTGGCGGGGGACGGGGCAGGGGACAAGGCCGTGCTGGACAGGTACCTGGGCCAATACCAGCAGCAGTGAACACGGCCTGATGGCCTGGGTAACCTGGTAATTCTGTCAGTAGAACCGGTTTCTTTCGCATGGGTAAATGGCCGCCAGAACGCTCTCCCACAACAAGCGACCCTGGTGCTTCATGAAAGAAACTCTCAGTCCGTCCATCAGGTACCTCACTGGTCTTGCGCTGCTTCTGACGCTGGCCGCCTGCAGCTCGACAGCACCGCCTGGCCTGACGGCCAGCTCTTCGGCGACGCAGCTCGACGAGCGCGGCCGGCAGGCCGTCAGCGAACTCAGGCGCTGGTACAACAGCACCACCGACGACTGCGGCGGGCCGGACAAGCCTGCCTACCTGTGCAGCGGGCTGGCCTTGCGCACCACCGCCAGCAGTCCGGACTTCCTGCCTTGGGACCCCACCGACAACCAGCTTGAAAAGGGCAGCGTTGCCTTTTCCTGGGTGCGCCGGGACAACAACTTCACCAGCCCCGCCAACAACCGCAACGGCCTGCTGCTGTATCCGCCCCAGGCGGTACCGGCCGGCAAGATCGCCGACCTGAACGTGTTGTGCACGTTCCCGATCAATGCCAATACCAACCTGCGCCGGACGTTGCAGGGGTGCGGCGCGATCAGCGGTTTCGAAACCACCACCGACACCTGCATGACCCTGGGCATCGGCTCGGCGCAGCAATGGCTGGGCGCCTATCCGCAGGCGAGAAACTTCCGGGTGTGCGGCTGGGATCTGCGCCAGCAGCGTAACGATGCGGCCAGGTGGTTCCAGACCGCGATCCAGGCACGCGCGGGCATGTCTGCGGCGAACTGGGCGTACAACAACGAAGTGTTGTTGCCGGTCTGGCCCAGAGGCAAGGGGGGCGAGCTGCCTGTGCATTCGTTCTTCTACATCGAGGGTGACCGCGTAGCGTTGGCCAAGGCGCAATACGACCAGATCCGCTATGCGCAGCACTACCAGCAGTGGCTGCCGGTGGTGCGGGTGACGTTTCCTGTGCGGCAGACCGACGGCATGACCTTCGGCTATCTCCCTGAAGACCAGGCGGCGGGCCGTCCGACCCCCACGCCGTCCATCACCTTCGAGGACCAGCCCGTAGGGGCGCGCAGCCCGGTGACCAGCCAAGGTGTCGAGTTCGTGCTGCACAGGCTTGACCACAGCGCCGTCAGTGACGAACCCCACGAAAAGAGCGCAGGCCTGATCACTGGCAAGCACCTGGAGGCGGACTCCACGATCAGCTTCGTGCTGGAAGGGGCTGGGCGTCGGCTGGTGAGTTTCTCCTGGGGCTGCAACACCTACTGTGGCATGCAGACAGCCATCGGCCAGGTGCAGCTCGAACTGGACGATGACGAACTGGGTGAGATGCGCTATGGCAGGCAGGAACTCATCATCGATGGACCCGAAGCCGTTACCCTGGCTGTCGATACCACCGATGACGCCGGCCGACTGGTGCTGGACAACCTGAAGGTGCAGGCGCTGCCGGAGAAGTAGTCTCGACCCTGCGTGACCGGCTCACTTGCGTCGGTCGCAGCTGCACCCAACCTCCACGGGTGCCTGGCATTCGATGCCTGGTGCCCGGTCTTCGCGCCGGCCATGAATCTTTCATGACAAAAGTTCGGTAGCAAAGCGCCATCCCTGTCAAAGCCATGAACACCGACAAGGCACCCGGCCACCAGGCCAGGCGCACCGTCGGAGCACGCGGGGAGCGGGGCGATGGGGACTATGGAACGCTACACGAAAGTGGGAATGCAGGAGCTCGACCAGCGCCTGGCGAAGATCGTCGAGGCGGCGCGCAAGCAGCCGGTCTCGGTGTACCGCTACGGCGCGCCCTGGGTCTGGATCGTGTCCCAGGAGGACTGGCAGGGCGCCTTGCGCGAGGTGGCCAGCTGCGTGCCGCCCGGTCATTCGCTGGCGCAGCTCAAGCCGCGTATCGAGGCGCTGCTGGACGAGCACCACGGCGCCCTGGCGCGCCTGGCCGAGCAGCAAGGCATGAGCATCGCCCCGCACACGCTGATGCACGTCCTGCTGTTGCAGCTTCTCTACTCGGTGCCCAGCGAGAAGCAGCTCTACGAGCAGCTCACCTACAACCTGCTGTTCCGCTGGTTCGCCGGCCTGGAACTGAAGTCGCGGGTGTGGAACTTCAGCCTGTTCAGCCATGACCTCGGGGTGCTGCTCGGCAGCGCCATGGCGGTGTCGCTGCTGCAGCGCATGGTCGACGAGGTGCTGGGCGCGAGCTTGCAGGCGATGCCCGAATTCAGCCTCAACCTGGCGCTGCTGCACAGCTGGCTGGCACGCCATCAGGGTCAGGGCTCGCCTGATCACAACCACTAGAAACCAATCGCATAACGGGCTCTGTAAGGGGGCGGTGTGGAGCAATTGTTCTTCAAACGATGCGGCGTGGGCGCAGGGGTACTGCTGTGCCTGTTGTCGGCCACGGTGGCCGCCGACGAGCCCGAGCGCCGGGTCGAAATCAACGAGTATGTGGTGCGCGGCAATACCGTGCTCGACGCCCAGGCCATCGAGCAGGCGGTGTACCCGTACCTAGGGCCGGACAAGACCCTGGCCGACCTCGAAGGTGCCCGTGAGGCCTTGCAGAAAAGCTACCAGGCCCGTGGCTACCAGTCGGTGTTCGTCGAGCTGCCGGAACAGAAGGTCGAAGGCGGGATCGTCTATCTGCAGGTGACCGAGACCAAGGTCGGCCGGGTGCGGGTGGTCGGCGCCAAGCACTACTCGCCGGTGGAGATCCGCGAGCAGGTGCCAGCGCTGGAAGAGGGCAAGGTGCCCGACTTCGCCCAGGTGCAGGATGAACTGGCCGCGCTCAACCGCAGCCCGGGCCGCCAGGTCATGCCCCTGGTGCGCGAAGGCCAGCGTGCGGGCACCATGGATGTCGACCTGCAGGTCGAGGACAAGCGCCCCTGGACCCTGAGCCTGGGCCTGAACAACGATCACAGCGCCGATACCGAGAAGCTGCGCAGCGTCGTCAGCCTCGGCTACAACAACCTCTGGCAGGCCGGTCACAGCGTGTCGCTGACCTGGTTCACCGCGCCTGAGGATCGTGACAACGCCGAGGTCTGGTCCGGCTCGTACGCCATGCCGTTGAGCGAACGCTGGACCGTGCAGTTCTCCGGCTACCAGTCCGACAGCGACGTGGCCACGGTCGGCGGCACCAACGTGCTGGGCAAAGGCCATTCGTACGGGGTGTCGGCCATCTACAACCTGCCGGGCGTCGGCGCCTGGGCCCATGCCCTGTCGATGGGCGTTGACTTCAAGGACTTCGACGAGCAGGTCGGCCTGGGCGGCAGCCGCGACAAGGTGCCGCTCAAGTACGCGCCGATCAGCCTGGGCTACAACGGTTACCGCTTCACCGAACAGGACCAGCTGACCTTGGGCCTGAACCTGGTGGTCGGCACCCGCGGCCTGTTCGGTCACGGCAGCGACGACCAGGCCTTCGACTACAAGCGCTATCGCGCCGATTCGAGCTTCGCCGCGCTCAAAGGGGACGGCGGCTACACCTTCGATTTCGCCGGCACCTGGCAAAGCGCCTCGAAGCTGGCGTTCCAGCTGGCGTCCGGCCCGCTGGTCTCGAACGAGCAGTTCGCCGCCGGCGGTGCCACCTCGGTGCGCGGCTATCTCGCCGCAGAACGTACCGGCGACGACGGCGTGCTGTTCTCCCAGGAGCTGCGCACGCCCTCCATTGGCCGCTATGTCGGCAGCTACATCAGCGACTGGCGCTTCTACCTGTTCGCCGAAGGCGCGCAACTGCGCCTGCAGGACGCCCTGCCGGAGCAGGACGACAGCTACAGCCTGGCCAGTGTCGGCATCGGCACGCGCGCCAGCCTCAGCGACTGGCTGTCCGGCAGCCTCGACTGGGCCGTGCCGCTCAAGGACGGCCCCAACACCGACAAGAACGATTCCCGTGTGCACTTCAGCGTGCAGGCGACCTTCTGACTCACTGACCGGCATCGACCTGGAGACCTCTCATGCAACGCCTGATAATGACCCTGCTGCTGTGCCTGGGCTTCGCCCTGCCAGGCAGCGCCAGCGCCTGGTGGCAGGACGACTGGATGTACCGCAAGCAGATCGCCGTGGACACCACGCCCCAGGGCGCCGGCCTGACCCAGCCGCTGGGCCGCACCGCGCTGCTGGTGCGCCTGCACACCGGCAACTTCAGCTTTGATGGCGTCAGCGAGAGCGGCGCGGACATCCGTTTCGTCAGCGCCGACGACAAGACCGTGCTCAATCACCATGTCGAGCAGTTCGATCCGCTGATGGGCATGGCGCTGATCTGGGTCGACGTGCCACGCATCGAGGCCGGGCAGCGCCAGGACCTGTGGATGTACTACGGCAACCCGAAGGCCCAGGCGCCTGGCGGGCAGCCTGCTTTCGACGCCGACTACACCGCGCTGTACCACTTCGACGGTGCCACCGTGCGCGACGACAGCCCCTACGGCAATCAACTTCAGGGGCCGACGGTCAGCGTCGATGGCGTGATTGGCCGGGCCATCCAGCTCGGCGGCCAGCCTCTGCAGCTGCCGGCCAGCGCTTCGCTGCAGTTGCCGGCGGGCGCGGCCTTCACCTTCGGTGTCTGGTTGCGCCAGGACCAGGCCGTTGGCGATCAGCTGTTGCTGGCCCGGCGCGAGTCCGGCCACAGCCTGCTGCTGGGGTTGGCCCAGGGCGTGCCGTTCGTCGAGGTCGATGGCCAGCGCGCCAGTGCCAATCAGGCCGTGGCTCCCAGCCAGTGGCAGCACCTGGCGCTGGTGGGCGAGGGCGGCAACCTGAGCCTGCTGCTCGAAGGTCAGCCGGTGGCCCGTCTGGCGGCCAACCTGGCGGCCTTCGACGGTGCGCTCGGTATCGGTGGTGATCTGCCACCGGCCGAGGGCGAGCCGGTCAGCGGCTTCGCCCCGTTCGTCGGGGCCCTGGACGAGTTGCGCATCTCCCGTGTCGCCCGCAGCCAGGCCAGCCTGCAGGCCGATGTGCTGGCCCAGGGCGCCGAGTCGCGCCTGGTGGTGTATGGCGTCGATGAAGAACAGTCGGGCTTTGGCTTCGGCGGGCTGGGCTTCCTGCTCAAGGCCGTGCCGGTGGACGCCTGGGTGATCATCGCCGTCCTGGTGCTGATGATGCTGCAGTCGTGGGTGATCATGTTGCGCAAGCAGCGCACCCTGAACCGGGTGACTGCCGCCAACACCCGTTTTCGCGAACAGTTCGCCACGGTGGGCACGCGCCTGGAGCAGTTTGCCGACGACCCGGCACTGCACGAGCGCCTGAACGATTCGCCACTGTGGCGTCTGTACCTGGTGGCGGTGCAGGAGATCCGCACCCGCCGGGCGCAGGGCGCCGATACCAGCGCGGTATCGGCCGCCACCATCGAGGCGATCCGTTGCTCCATGGATGGCGTGCGCACCCGCGAGAACCAGGCGCTGTCGTCGAAGCTCTCGACCCTGTCCAATGCCATCGCCGGCGGGCCGTATATCGGCCTGCTGGGCACCGTGCTGGGAATCATGGTGGTGTTCCTCGGTACCGCCATGGCCGGCGACGTGAACATCAACGCCATCGCCCCGGGCATGGCCGCCGCGCTGCTGGCCACCGCCATGGGCCTGTTCGTCGCCATTCCCGCGCTGTTCGGCTACAACCGCCTGACCACCCGCAACCGCGAGGTCGGCGCCGACATGCGGGTATTCGTCGACGAGTTCATCACCCGTCTGGCCGAGCTGCATGGCGAGGGCCAGGCCGGCGAAGTGGCGCAGCGCCTGGCCGGGCGCAGCGTCAACCCCTCGGTTCCGGCGTGAGGGCGCGACCATGGCATCCGTGAACAACGCCCATGACGACGACACCGACGCCGCGGTGGACAGCATCAACATCACCCCTTTGGTGGATGTGCTGATGGTGGTGCTGGTGATGTTCATCCTCACCGCCACCGCGCAGGTTTCCGGGATCCAGGTGCAGTTGCCCAAGGCCAGCGCCTCGGTGTCGCTGGCCCAGCCCAAGACCAAGGCAATCTCGATCAACGACGCAGGCCAGGTGTTTCTCGACGCCTACCCGGTGACGTTGCCAGAGCTGGAGGACCGCCTGCGCAGCGAGAAAGCGCGCAACCCCGACTTCCCGCTGATCGTGCGCGGCGATGCCGGTGTGCAGTACCAGAAGGTGGTCGAGGTGCTCGACCTGCTGCGTCGTCTCGAACTGGCCCAGGTCGGGCTGGTCACCGGCAAACCGAACCAGGGGTGAGGGCAGGCATGGAACGTAAAGCCAACCCCCGCCAGTGGCTGACCTGGGCCGTGCTCGCCGTGGCCGGCGCTGGCCTGGCCTGGCTGCTGTGGCAGTGGGCCAACGACATGGCCGGGGTGCGCCGCGAGGCGCCCAAGGTGCCGGCGATCATTCCGCTGCCGCCACCTCCACCGCCGCCACCGGAGCCGCCCAAGGAGCCGGAGCCGCCGGTGCAGGAAAAAATCGCCGAGCCTGAACCGGTGCCCGAGGCCGAAGAGGTCAAGCCCGCCGAGGATGCCCCGGACCCCGCCCAGGACCTGGCCGAACCGATGCAGATGGACGGCGATGCGCAGTCCGGCAGCGACAGCTTCAACGTCGGTGCCGGCAAGGGCGGTGGCATGGCCGGTGGCGGTGGTGGCGGCTTGGGCAGTGGCACCTACAGCCAGTACCTGGCCTACGCCTTCCAGCGCCTGCTGCGCGACAACCCCGAGCTGCGCAACCTGGTGTTCAACCTGCAAGCCGAGATCTGGCTCAGCGCGGCGGGGGAGATCACCCGGGTCGAGCTGCTGCGCGGCAGTGGCGAGCCCGAGGTCGACGCCCAGGTGGTCGCCGCCCTGCGCGCGGCGCCCGCCCTCGATCAGCGTCCGCCCGCCAGCCTCACCCTGCCGGTGAAGATTGCCTTGCAAGGGCGCCGGCCATGAACAACGAAGCACGACCGACCTACAGGAGTTGCAAACCCATGAAGTGCCCAGTGAACCGATTGACCCTGGCGCTCGGCCTGCTGGCCGCCGCCACCGCGGTCGGTCCGGCCGTCGCCCAGGCTTCGCCGTCAGAGAACGCGACCGTCAACCTGATCCGCCTGCTGGTGGAGCAGGGCGTGCTCAAGCAGGACAAGGCCGACGCGCTGATCGCCCAGGCCGAGCGCGAGGCCCGCGAAGCCCGGGCCGCCGGCAGCGCCGCGTCGATCGTCGCCCAGGCCCCGGCGGCCAATGGCGAGGTGCGCGTGCAGTATGTGCCGGCCATCGTCCGCCAGCAGATTCGCGACGAGATCAAGGCCGAGGTGATGAACACTGCCAAGCAGGAGAATTGGGCCGCGCCCAATGCCTTCCCCGACTGGGCCTCGCGCATCAGTTTCGACGGCGACGTGCGCCTGCGCGGCGAGTCGCGCTATTACGCCGACGGCAACAGCAATGAGATCGTCGACTTCGCCAAGCTCAACGACAAGGGCCCGTACGACGTCAACCCCAACAGCAGTTCGAGCCTGCCACCGCTGCTCAACACCCGCGAGGACCGCGACAGTATCCTGCGCCTGCGCGCGCGTTTCGGCCTCAAGGCGCAACTGGCCGAGGACTGGGTGGCCGGCATCCGTGTCGCCACCGGCTCCAACAACAATCCGGTGTCGACCACCCAGAACCTGGGCGGCGGCTTCGGCAAGAAGGACCTGTGGCTCGACCAGGGCTACATCAGCTGGACCCCGAGCGAGCGCCTGACCCTGACCGGTGGCCGTATCGCCAACCCGTTCATGTCCACCGACATCCTGTATTCCCACGACCTCAACTTCGACGGCGTGGCGGCGCTGTTCGACCAGCCGGTCAACCGCGACCTCAGCCTGTTCGGCACGGTGGGTGCGTTCCCGGTGCAGTACAGCGACGACAGCGCCAGCAGCAACGGCTTCGACAAGGAAGACAGCGAGAACAAGTGGCTGTATGGCGCCCAGCTTGGCGCCAAGTGGGCACTCAACGACCACCACCGGCTCAAGGGCGCGGCGGCCTACTACCGCTTCGACGATATCGCCGGTTCGCGCTCCAGCCCCTGCGCGCCCTGGGACGGCCAGCCAGCCTGTGACACCGACGAGACCCGGCCGACGTTCATGCAGAAGGGCAACACGGTGTTCCTGCTGCGTGACATCACGCCCAATCCGGCCAACCCGACCGCGACCGCGCAACCGCAGTTCGTCGGCATTGCCTCGGAGTTCGAACTGCTGGACCTGAACCTGGTCTGGGACGCCGACCTACCCCATGACTTCAAGCTGCGCAGCCAGGTCGACTACGTGCACAACCTGGCCTACGACGAAGGCGACATGCGCAAGCGCTCGGCCGGCCAATTGGCCAACAACGTCGACGAGAACGGCAACATCAAGAGCGGCGGCGACGCCTGGATGTTCCAGTTCACCCTGGGCAACGCCCTGGAAATGCGCAAGGTGGGCGACTGGAACCTGTTCGCCGGCTACAAGCGCATCGAGCCCGACGCCTTGCCGGACGGTTTCAACGACTCCAGCTTCCATCTCGGCGGCACCAACGCCAAGGGTTATTTCCTCGGTGGCAACTACGGCCTGGCCAACAACGTCTACGCTACAGCGCGTTGGTTGAGCAGTGAGACGGTCTACGGCGCGCCGTTTGATATCGATGTGCTACAACTTGAAGTCAACACGCGGTTCTAGGGAAGGAGCACCTGCATGAACAAGGGAGCTTATCGCCGTCGTTGCACCTGGCTGATGCTGGCCCTGGGCGCGAGCCTGGCGGCCTCGGCATCGGCCGAAACCCTCGAGGAACGCCTGCGCGCCCAGTTGCGCAGCACCACTCAACAGTTGCAGGCGCTGCAGAGCGAGCAGGCCCAGGCCAGCGCCGCGCGCCAGAGCGCCGAACAGCAGCGTGACGCCGCGCTGGGCCAGGTGCGTGAACTCACCGCGCAACTGGCCAGGGCCCGTGGCCAGAACGAGCAACTGAGCGGTCAGCAGCAGGCCGTGCAGCAGCAGGCCCAGGCCCAGGTAGCCAGCAGCAACGAGCAACTGCACAAGTACAAGCAAGCCTATGAAGACCTGCTGGGCATGGCGCGCGCCAAGGAAAGCGAGCGGGCCAGCCTGCAGGCGCGGCTCGGCGAGCGCGATGGCCAGGTGCAGCAGTGCCAGGCGCGCAACCAGCAGATGTACGGGGTAGCCAAGGAGCTGCTGGCCGCCTATGAAAAGGTCGATATCGCCGATGTCGTGAACATGCGCCAGCCCTTTGCCGGCGCGGCCCGGGTCAAGTTCGAGGAGCTGGCCCAGGCCTATGGCGACAAACTCTACCAGAGCCAGTTCGACGCCCCGCAGGGCGTGGCCCAGTGACGTTTTTCTCAACGCAAGGAAGTAAGCACATGACCGAAGTCACCCTGATCGAAACCGTTAGCGCCGATTCCCTGACCAAGCTGCTGCAGGACGCCGGCTGCCGGGTCAATCGCACCGAGCAGAATGCCGTGGTGCAGTTGCTCAGTGCCAGCCAGGGCGTGGGCTACGCCGTGCGTTTCGGCAACCGTGCCGCCGATAAAGAGGGCGAGTTCCTCGATTTCACCTTCAGCTGCGCCCTGCGCATCCAGGGCGAGCTGCCGAACGGCCTGGCCGAACGCTGGAACGCCAGTCGCCGTTTCGCCCGCCTGTCGGTGCAGGGCGAGTTCCTGGTGATGGAGAAGGACGTGGTGGTCGCCGATGGCGTCAGCGAGAAGCATCTGCTGGGCAGCCTGCTGCTGTGGGATCGCCTGCTGCAGGAGTTCATCGTCTATCTGCGTGACTACAGCCGCAATGTGGCCGAGCAGGTGTCGATCCAAGATGCTGAACAGGCCAGCGCCTCGTGACGGCGCGCACCTTCTGGGCCAGCGCTGGCGCGCTGGCCATCGTCGCGGTGGCGGTCGCCCTGGCCTTGCGCCCGGGCGCCGAGCCGGTGGCGGCGGCGCGTTCGGCAGCCACCGCGCAGGCGCCGGGCGACAGCGGCCAGACCCTGGCTCGCCTGGGCGAGCAGCAGGTTGGCAGTGGCGAACTCAAGGCCCTGTTCGCCCAGCTGCCGGAGGACGCTCGCGCCAACCTGCGCGGCGACCGC
The DNA here is from genome assembly GCF_054788395.1 of Pseudomonas sp. microsymbiont 2. Taxonomy (NCBI): domain Bacteria; kingdom Pseudomonadati; phylum Pseudomonadota; class Gammaproteobacteria; order Pseudomonadales; family Pseudomonadaceae; genus Pseudomonas; species Pseudomonas sp. microsymbiont 2. The sequence goes on along the minus strand of NZ_CM139112.1, from coordinate 3,213,595 downwards.
CCGGCGCTGGAAGCCTGGATTCGCGCGCGCCTGGCGGAGAAGGCCCTGTACCAGCAGGCCGAGGCCCAGGGCTGGTTGCAGCGCCCGGACGTCCAGGCACAGACCCGGGCGGCCACCGAGCAGATCGTCCTGCGCGATTATCTCAATTCCGTGAGCAAGGTCCCCGACGACTACCCCAGCGACGCAGAACTCAAGCAGGCATACGAGGCAGGCAAGGCCGGCTTGCAACTGCCGGCGCGCTACCGCCTGAGCCAGATCTTCCTGCGGGTTGAAAACCCCAGGGACGACGAGGCCGTGCGCAAGCAGGCACAGGCGCTGGCCAAGCAGGCGCAGGCCGCCGATGCGGACTTCGCCACCCTGGCCCGCGAGCACTCGCAGGATGCCGGTACGGCGGCCAAGGGCGGCGATACCGGTCTGCAAGCGCTGGTGCAGCTGTTGCCGGAGGTGCGTGGGGTGGTGCCCAAGCTCAAGGTCGGAGCGGTCAGCGAGCCGGTGCAGAGCGCGGCGGGCTACCACATCATCAAGCTGGTCGAGCAGCAACCGGCCCGCGCCGCGACGCTCGAAGAGGTCGCGCCGCGCCTGCGCGAGCTGCTGCGCGCCCAGCGCCAGGAGCAGGTGGCCAAGGCGTATGTCGAGGGCATGTTCGACACCGCGACCTTGAGCATCGATGGCGCGGCGCTCAATCAGGTACTGGAAAGCAGTCGCTGATCCTCAACAACCATGGAAGAACCGGACCCGTCCAGGCGGGTCCGGGGGAGGCGAGGGATGCCGATCGATCTGTCCCGGGGGCAGCCCCCGGAAACCGTCGTAGCTGTCGTTCGCCCACAGGTGCCGCTGGCCCTGGATGAACAGACCCAGGACTGTTTCATCATCACCGCCCGTTGTGGCTGTTTCATGCAGGCGGCGCGGCGACTCAACCTGAAGCCGGTGGCGCTGCGCAAACGCCTGGCGGCGCTGGAGGCGCGCCTGGGCTACAGCCTGTTCGTCAACCGCAACAACAACCCGGTGCTCAGCCTGCAAGGCGAGCGTCTGCTGCAGATTCTGCAGGCGCGTGAACCGGCCATGCCGGCACCTGTGCCCCGGGTGGACACGGCGACCGTGCGCCTGGCGGTGGCCGAACCCCTGTTGCAGGACCTGCTGGGCCGCAACCTGATCAATTTCGTTCGCCAGCACGCCGGCATGCGCCTGGACGTCGCCACCCTGGACGCACGCCAGGCCCCGGAGCGCATGGCCGATGTGGCGCTGTGGCTGGGCGACCTGCAGCGTCCCGCCGCTTTTGCCGGAACCGTGCCCGAGGCGCTGGCCGCGCTCGAGTATCTGCCGCATATCGCCAAGCGCTACGCCCGCGAAGCCAACCGCCCGACGCGGCTGGCGGACCTGCAGGACTACATGCTGGTGCAGTGGCAGGGCGAGTCGGGCGTACAGGCACTGACGCCCTGGCAGGCGCTGTTGCGCACGCGCAGCGCCGGGGTGACGCAGATCCAGGACTACGAGATGTATTGCCAACTGATCAAGTGCAGTGCCAGCGTGGGGTTGCTGCCGCACTACGCGAGCCATCTGGACCGTGGCCTGCTGGCATTGCCTGGGTTGTTCCGAGAGCCGATGCGTCGGCGGGTATGGCTTGCGGTGAATGCCGAGACCGAAGGTGATCCACTGGTGCAGGTGATGGTGGGTGCGATCCGGGCCGCGTTCGACGAGCGACGCGAGTGGCTCGCCGGGGATTGAGCGGTGCTGGCTCTGCCGGTTCCTGGTATCGCGCCGCTTGCTTCGCGGGCACAGCACATGACTTGGAGTAGATGCGGTCGCTGTGGGAGCGGCTTTAGCCGCGAACACCGGCGAAGCCGGTGCCAGGCTCCGTGGATTGGATCATCGCCCGGGCACTCAGCCTGCCTTGCGCAGGGTCAGGTTGATCCGTCGCTCGCCCATGCGTGGGTGCACGCCTGGCTTGATCGGCAGCACCCCGTGAAAACGCAGGCGGTCCTCGCCGCCCCATACCAGAACGTCGCCATGGCTCAAGGGTATGCGCTCGGCACGGTCCGAGCGCTGCATGCCCCCGAACAGAAACACGGCCGGCAAGCCCAGCGAGATCGACACGATCGGTTGCCCGAAATCCGCTTCGTCGCGGTCCTGGTGCAGGCTCAGCCGCGTCCCTGGCGCATAGTGGTTGATCAGGCAGGCATCTGGCACGAAGCCTTCGAAGCCAGCCAGGGCTGCTGCCCGGCAGGCCAGTTCGAGAAGAATCGGTGGCAGGGCTGGCCAGGGCGCCCCACTGAGCGGATCGACAGGGCTATAGCGGTAGCCGTGGGCATCGCTGACCCAACCCAGCGCGCCGCAATTGGTCAGCGCCACGGCCATGCGCAACCCGCCGGGCGTATGCATGTGCCGCCACGGCGCGGCGCGCAGCACGGGGCGCAGGGCATCGAGCAATGGTTCGATATCGGCCAGGACAAAGCCTGGCAGCAGCACTGTGTGGCTGGCCAGGCGCTGCGGCTGCTGGTCGAACAGGTCGAGGTCGGACTGGATCATGCTGCGTGCTACCAGGGGGCGATGGGCGATTGTAGCGCGTGATGCCCAGGTACCGACAAACCAGGGTGTTGACTTGCACCCATGAGCCGCGCTAGCTTCCCAGCCCATGAACACATTCCCGCAGTGTCGCGCCCTCAGCATTATTACCGCCATTATCAGTTTGGCGGGCTAGCGCACACATGCACTGAACCCGCCCTGGAGGCGGGTTTCTTCTCTCTGACTCCTGGGCAAGGCAAAACAACCAGGAGTCATCGATGACCAGCCTTCGTACCCCCGCAACGCCCCAGCAACTGCTGTCCGAGCAGGTGCGCCGGATTCTTTCGGCGCCCGTGTACGACCTGGCCATTGAAACACCCTTGCAGCGCGCGCCGGCCTTGTCCGCCGCCCTTGACAATCAGGTGCTGCTCAAGCGCGAGGACCTGCAGCCGACGTTCTCCTTCAAGATCCGCGGCGCCTACACCCGCCTGTCGCGCCTGACGCCGGCCCAGCGCGAGCGCGGTGTGATCACCGCCTCGGCGGGCAACCATGCCCAGGGCGTGGCCCTGGCGGCCTCGCACCTGGGCCTTAAAGCCACCATCGTCATGCCGACCACCACGCCCTCGCTCAAGGTCGAGGGCGTGCGCTCACGCGGCGGGCAGGTGGTGCTGCACGGTGAAAGCTTCCCCCATGCGCTGGCCCACGCCCTGGCCTTGGCCGAGCGCGAGGGCGCGACGTTCGTGCCACCATTCGACGACCCTGACGTGATCGCCGGGCAAGGCACCGTGGCCATGGAGATCCTGCGTCAGCACCCCGGCGCCCTGCACGCCATCTTCGTGCCGGTGGGCGGCGGCGGGTTGATCGCGGGAATCGCCGCCTACGTCAAGTACCTGCGCCCCGAGGTGAAGGTGATCGGGGTCGAGCCCGAGGACTCCAACTGCCTGCAGGCGGCCATGGCCGCCGGCGAGCGGGTGATCCTGCCCCAGGTCGGCACGTTCGCCGATGGCGTGGCCGTGGCGCAGATCGGCGCCCACTGCTTCGAGCTGTGCCGCCATTTCGTCGACGAGGTGATCACCGTGAGCAGTGACGAGCTGTGCGCGGCGATCAAGGACATCTATGACGACACCCGTTCGATCACCGAGCCCTCCGGCGCCCTGGCGGTAGCGGGGATCAAGAAGTACGTGGCCCGCGAGGGCGTGCAAGGTCAGGCCCTGGTGGCGATCGACTCCGGCGCCAACGTCAATTTCGACCGTCTGCGCCATGTCGCCGAGCGGGCCGAGCTCGGCGAGCAGCGCGAGGCGATCATCGCCGTGACCATCCCCGAGCGCCCCGGCAGCTTCCGTGCCTTCTGCCTGGCGTTGGGCAAGCGTCAGATCACCGAATTCAACTACCGCTACTACCCCGGCAAGGAGGCACGGCTGTTCGTCGGCGTGCAGACCCATCCCCTGCACGATCCTCGCGAGCAGCTGCTGGCCAGCCTGCGCGAGCAGGGCTATCAGGTGCTCGACCTGACCGACAACGAACTGGCCAAGCTGCATGTGCGCCATACCGTGGGTGGCCATGCGGCGCCAGGAGCGGATGAGCGGGTGCTGCGCTTCGAGTTTCCCGAGCGACCGGGGGCCTTGCTGGGCTTTCTCGAGCGACTGGGCAAGCGCTGGAACATCAGCCTGTTCCATTACCGCAACCATGGCGCCGCGCAGGCGCGGGTGTTCGCCGGGCTGGAAGTGCCCGACGACGAGCTGGCCGGGTTGCCCCGGGCGCTGGACGAGATGGGGTACCAGTACTGGGACGAGACGCAGAACCCGGCGTATCGCCTGTTCATGGGCTAGGGTTGCGCTGGGTCAACGCGGGACGGTCGATTCGGGCGGATGCTCGAACTCTACCGTCAGCTTGAGAGGACCCGGCCATGAGCAGCACATTCTTCATTCCCGCCGTGAACATCATGGGCATCGACTGCCTGGACGAGGCGATGGCCGCGATCGCCGGCTACGGCCTGCGCAAGGCGTTGATCGTCACCGACGCTGGGTTGGCCAAGGCGGGTGTCGCCGAGCGCATCGCCGGCCTGCTGGCCATGCGCGACATCGATTCGCGTGTGTTCGATGGCGCCAAGCCCAACCCGAGCATCGCCAATGTCGAGGCCGGCCTGGCGATGCTGCGACGCGAAGGCTGCGACTGTGTGGTCTCCCTCGGCGGTGGTTCGCCCCATGACTGCGCCAAGGGCATCGCCCTGTGCGCCACCAACGGTGGGCATATCCGCGACTACGAAGGCGTGGATCGCTCGGCCAAGCCGCAATTGCCGTTGATCGCGATCAATACCACGGCGGGCACGGCCAGCGAGATGACCCGCTTCTGCATCATCACTGACGAGCAGCGCCATGTGAAAATGGCCATCGTCGATCGCAACGTCACGCCGATCCTCTCGGTCAACGACCCGGCGCTGATGGTCGGCATGCCCAAGGGCCTGACCGCCGCCACCGGCATGGATGCGCTGACCCACGCCATCGAAGCCTATGTGTCGACCGCCGCCACGCCGATCACCGACGCCTGCGCGCTCAAGGCCATCAGCCTGATCAGCGACAACCTGCGCCAGGCGGTGGCCGATGGCAGCGACCTGGTCGCCCGGGAAAACATGGCCTACGCGCAGTTCCTGGCAGGCATGGCGTTCAACAATGCCTCGCTGGGTCATGTGCACGCCATGGCGCACCAGCTCGGCGGCTTCTACGACCTGCCCCATGGTGTGTGCAACGCGGTGCTGCTGCCCCATGTGCAGCGCTTCAATGCCAAGGTCAGCGCCGCGCGGTTGCGCGATGTGGCCAAGGCCATGGGCGTGAAGGTCTGCGCTCTGGACGCGGAGCAGGGCGCTGGCGCGGCGATCTCGGCCATCGAGCATCTGGCCGCGGCCATCGGCATTCCCGCGGGGCTGGCGGAGCTGGGGGTCAAGGTCGAGGACGTGCCGGTGCTGGCGGCCAATGCGCTGAAGGATGCCTGCGGGTTGACCAACCCTCGGGTAGCCAGCCAGGTGGAGATCGAGGCGATCTTCAAGGCGGCGTTCTAGCGGCTTGAGCCGGTACCGTGTCGCCTGCTTCGCGGGTAAACCCGCTCCCACAGGATTGCGCATCCCCGAAGTTTGCTATGGGAGCGGGTTTACCCGCGAAGCAGGCGATGCGATATCGGGCAAGATGCTTTCAGCGCTCACGCATGAAGAACCCGGCCACGTACTTGCGGAAGGTCTCCAGGCTCTTGAAGTCGGCATAGCGCTTGAAGTTCTCGGCATCCGGTTCCGGGCCGATCGGCTGCGCCAGCAAGGACACCGAGAGCACCCGGTCCTGATCCGAGGTCAGCACCAGTTCGTCCATCACCTGGCCACCGATCACCGGGCGGCGCATCAAGACCTTCACGCCCTTGCTCGCCATCCAGTCGATCAGCGACACCAGTGCCTTCAGCGGTTCGCGCTCCTCGTCGCGGTACACCGGGAACAGATGCCCACGTGACAGTACCGGCACGCTGGCCACATGGATCAACTCGTAGAAATGGCTGCCGGCGGTAGCCGGCGAGTACAACGCCAGGGCCAGCAGGGGGCCGCAAGCGCGGCTGCCGCCCCAGTACTGGTGGTGGCCCTGGAAGTCGAAGCCGTCCTCGCTGCGGTTGTTGAACAGCTTGCGCCCCTTGATCTGGTCGACGCAGTCCAGCAGCAGGCCATGTCGGCGGTGGTTGCCGAACACCGTGGCCTCGCGCAGGCGGGCCTTGAGCATCATCATGTGCTTCATGTCCAGGCGGGTTTCCAGGTAGTTGCTGGCCGGTACCCGCTCGAGCAACGGATAGCGGCTGGCGACTCCGCGCAGCTCGGCGAACTGGGCGGTAAGGTCTTTCTTCAGGTGGGTGGCGTAGACGTTCAGGCCGCTGACCTCGATCCATGTCAGCAGTAGCGAGAGCAGGCGCTGTTGTTCGCGCCGCTCGGCGGGATTGCGCGGGGCGCCCGCCGTTTCGCCGGCGCTGGCGCGGGAGTAGTCGCCAAGCAGGCGCAACGGCGTGTCCGGCGCGAGCCAGGACGCGGGCGGGGCCGTTTCCTCGGCCCGTTCGCCGGGCTCTCGCTCATCCTTGCTGAACGGACAGCCCTGGGTGTGTTCGGGCGTATCGGGGTTGTTGCGCAGGAACAACGTGCCGGTGCTGCCGTTCAACGACACGTTGAGCACCGGCAGTGCATCCTTGCGGCAATCGCAGGCCAGCCACTGGTTGGCGCTGCGCACCTTCATCAGCCACTGGTTGGCCTGCAGCAGGCGCGGGCCAGTCAGGGTAGCGCTGGCGAAACCCTCCAGCAGTTGTTCTTCCGCCGGGGTCAGGCTGCGCACCAGGGCGCCGGTTTTTTCGATGATTCGCATTGAGGGGCAGCTCCAAGCTACAAGCCTCAAGCTTCAAGCAAAGCCGCCCGGCTTTCAACTTGTAGCTTGGAGCTTGGAGCTTGCCGCTCAATCGCCGCCGAACAGCTTGGCGGCGCGGGCGCGGATTTCCTCGGGGGTCAGGTCTTCCTTGTGGGTGGAGACGAACCACAGGTTGTTGAACGGATCTTTCAGCGTACCGCTGCGATCGCCGTAGAACTGGTCCTTCACCTCGCTGACCTGGCTGGCACCGGCGGCGATGGCCTGGGCGTAGACCTTGTCGCAATCCTCGACATACAGGTGCAGGCCGACGGCGGGATGTTCGATGGTCTGGCTCGGCTTGAGGCCGCCTTCCATGTCGCACGGATCGCCGAGCATCAGCGACGAGTCGCCGATTTTCAGTTCGGCATGACCGACGCGCCCGTCGGGGCCTTCGAGGCGGAACATCTCCACCGCGCCGAACGCTTTCTTGTAGAACTCGATGGCCTTGGCGGCGTCCTTGATGCCCAGGTAGGGCGTGAGGCTGTGCTGGCCTTCGGGAATGGGTTTGACTGCCATTTTCGTAAACTCCTTTCACGTGGGTTGTGGTTTGCAACATCCAGATGATTAGAGTCGTTCACGCGGGTGGAAAATCGACAGTCGCGTTATATCGATTGTCTATAGAAAACCGCGTTCAGGCGCTGATGCGTTCAGGGTAGGAGCGGCCTTGTGTCGCGAAAGGGCCGCAACGCGGCCCCGGCGATCTTTGCTTTAACGCTGAAATCCTGGGGCCGCTCCGCGCCCCTTTCGCGACACAAGGCCGCTCCTACAGGGGGCGTGCATGGAGACATCAGAAGATGTAGTCGGTGGTCAGGAAGCTCGATTGCCGGTTACGGATGATTTCACTGATCAGCTCCTTGTTCGCTTCCTGGAACTTGGTCGCCACCAGGGTACGGATGGAGAACACCCGCAACGCGTCATGCACCGACAGCGTGCCTTCGGCGCTGTTCTTGCGGCCATTGAACGGATAGGTGTCCGGCCCGCGCTGGCACTGGGCGTTGAGGTTGATGCGCCCGACCTGGTTGGCGAAGGTGTCGACCAGCGCGCCGATGGTCGCGGGATCGTTGCCGAACAGGCTCAGTTGCTGGCCGTAGTCGGAGTCGAGCACGTAGTCGACCACCGTCTGCAGGTCGCGGTACGGCACCACGGGTACCACCGGGCCGAACTGCTCCTCATGATAGACCCGCATGTCCTGGCTCACCGGATACAGCAGGGCAGGGTAGAAGAACGATCCGCGGCTTTCTCCGCCACCTTCGTTGAGCACCCGCGCGCCCTTGGCCGTGGCATCCGCCACCAGGCCGTCGAGGTAGTCGATCTTGCCCGGTTCCGGCAGTGGCGTCAGCGCCACGCCCGGCTCCCAGGGCATGCCGGGCTTGAGCGCGGCCAGCTTGCGTTGGAATTTGTCGAGGAAGGCCTCGACCACGTCCTCGTGCACGAACAGGATCTTCAGCGCGGTGCAGCGCTGGCCATTGAACGACAGCGAGCCGGTGACGGCTTCCTCGACGGCGTTGTCGAGGTCGACCTGGGGCAGCACGATGCCGGGATTCTTGGCGTCCAGACCCAGCGCGGCACGCAGGCGGTGGGGGCGCGGGTGGAGTTTCTTCAGGTCGCTGGCGGCCTTGTGGGTGCCGATGAAGGCGAACACATCGACCTTGCCACTGGCCATCAGCGCGCTGACGGTCTCGCGGCCGCGACCGTAGATGACATTGATGACCCCGGCCGGGAAGCTGTCGCGGAACGCCTCGAGCAGAGGACGGATCAGCAGCACGCCGAACTTGGCCGGCTTGAACACCACGGTATTGCCCATGATCAGCGCCGGGATCAGCGTGGTGAAGGTTTCGTTCAGCGGGTAGTTGTAAGGCCCCATGCACAAGGCCACGCCCAGCGGCGCGCGACGAATCTGGCCGAGGGTGCCCTGTTCGAGCTCGAAGCGGCTGGAGCGGCGGTCGAGGTCCTTGAGGGCGTTGATGGTATCGACGATATAGTCGCAGGTGCGGTCGAACTCCTTTTCCGAGTCCTTGAGGTTCTTGCCGATTTCCCACATCAGCAGCTTGACCACGGCGCTGCGTTGCTCGCGCATGCGCGCCAGGAAGACTTCGACATGCTGGATGCGTTCGGCCACGCGCATGGTCGGCCAGGCGCCGCGACCCTTGTCGTAGGCGGCGACGGCGGCGTCGAGGGCGGTCAGCGCGGTGTCGGCATCGAGCAACGGGGCACTGCCGAGGATCACCTGCTGTTCGTCGCTGCCGTCCTTCAGCCAGATCGGGCTGCGGACGGTGGCCAGCGGCCCGTGCCATTGCCGCAGCTCGCCGCCGACCAGGTAGTCGCGCTGTTCCAGCGGTGGCCCCAGACGCCAGGCCTGGGGAATATCTTCGGGCTTGGGAAACAGTGAGTCGAGCAGACGATCCATGGGTACCGCACCTCTCTAATCCGATGATGAAGCGTTTCAGCTTGCGAGCATGCGCCCGTCGGCTGAAAAACGCCAGTCTGGCGCAGGGGCGGCGACACGGCACCTGCCTCGGACCCATCGAGCGATGGACGGTACGAAATACCCTCAACATTGTGCGTCGAGCGCCGATAACCTCAGCATCGATCGCCAACGCCGACCTATGACCTCCTTCCGATTCCCTGATGATGAGCAGCCGCCCAGCCGGGGAGCGTTGCACCAAACCCTGAGTCGCCTGCTGCCAGTCGGCTTCGCCCTGATCGGCATCGGTCTTTCGGTCGCGCTCGGGCACCTTGACGCCCAGCGCGAGCGCAGCGAGCAACTGGGCAACCTGGCTGCCCGCCTGGCTGGGATACGCGGCGCGCTCGAGGCGCAATTGGGGGCGGCGTTCGGTGAGGCCGAGGGCATCGCCCAGCTGATTGCCAGCGATGGCGCCATCAGCCCGGCACACTTTCACAGCATGGCCCGGGACGCCTTGCAGTCGGTGCCGTACATGCGCCACATCGCGCTGGCACCGGCGGATGTGATCAGTGACATCTATCCACTTGCCGGTAACGAACAGCTGATCGGGCTGGACTATCGGCAGCTGCCCGATCAGTTTCCCATGCTGCAGTCGGCCCGCGATCAGTTCCAGGCGGTCCTGGCCGGACCCTTGCCGATCCTGCAGGGCGGCCGGGCCCTCGTCTATAGGCGACCGGTGTTCGTCGCCGGCAAGCGCGGTGTGCAGTTCTACTGGGGCAACGTGTCGATCGTGACCGACATCGACCGGCTGCTGCTCAGCGCAGGCCTGCGCCCGGACACCGCCTTTGAACTGGCGGTGCGTGGCGGTGATGGCAAGGGCGCCGAGGGCAGCATGATCTGGGGCGACCCGCAGCTGTTCGACGACCCGCAGGTCAGCATGACCGTGGAAGTGCCCGGTGGCCTGTGGCAACTGGTGGCCGCGCCTCGGGGCGGCTGGTCGGGCCTGGACCTGTTCGCCTCGCCGCTGTTCCTGTTCGCCCTGAGCTGCACGGGGTTGTTCAGCCTGTTCGTCGCCCAGCTCAACCGCAAGCAGCACCTGCTCGAGCTGCGCAACCGTGAGCTGCGCCGCTACCAGGCACAGCTCGAGCGCCTGGCGCACTACGACACCATCACCGGGCTGCCCAATCGGGTGCTGTTCCAGCAGCAACTGGGCCAGGCCATCGCCCAGGGCCACGGCCTGGCGGTGCTGTTGCTGGATATCGATGGTTTCAAGCAAGTCAACGACAGCCTCGGCCATCCGCTGGGCGACCTGCTGCTGCAACAGGCCACCGCGCGCTTCCTGCAGGCGCTGGACAGCCAGGATCGTGTCTGCCGCCTGGGCGGCGACGAGTTCGTGTTCATGCTGCAGGGCACGCAAGGGCAGGTGAACCAGCAGGTCCGCACCCTGCTGCGCTGCCTGCAGCGGCCCTTCGACCTCAACGGCAACGCCGCCCTGGTCACCGGCAGCATCGGCGTGGCGTGGTGCCCGCGCCATGGCGAGGATGCCGATAGTCTGCTGCGCCACGCCGACACGGCCATGTACGCGGCGAAGGAAGCCGGGCGCGATGCCTGGCGAGCCTATCATCCGGACATGACCGAGCGCCTGCAGCAGCGCCTGGAGCTGGAGCGCAACCTGCGTCGGGCGCTGGAGCACAATGAGTTCGAGCTGTGGTACCAGCCCAAGGTCGATCTGTTCAGTGGTCAGTTGCAGGGGGTGGAAGCCCTGTTGCGCTGGCGTGATCCCCAGCATGGCCTGGTATCGCCTGGCGAGTTCATCCCCCTGGCCGAACGCACCGGGTTGATCATTCCGCTGGGTGAACGGGTGCTGGAGCTGGCCTGTGCGCAGCTGGCCGAATGGCGCGCCAGCGGTGATGGGTGTGGTCCCTTGGCGATCAACGTTGCCGCCTTGCAGATCGAACGCAGCGACTACGTGACCAGCCTTGCCTGCGCCCTGGAACGCCATGACCTGCCGGCCAACCTGCTGGAGGTGGAGATCACCGAGAGCCTGCTGATGGAAAGCCAGCAGCAGGCCTGCGCGGTGCTGGCGCAGCTGCAGGGCATGGGCGTGGCCACGGCGGTCGACGACTTCGGCACCGGCTATTCGTCGCTGGCCTATCTGCGTGCGTTGCCGATCGACCACCTGAAGATCGACCGCGCCTTCATCAAGGACCTGCCGGGTGACGATGACGCGGTGGCCATCGCCCGGGCGATCATCGACCTGGGGCACGCCCTGGGCTTTCGCATCACCGCCGAAGGCATCGAGACCCAGGAACAGTACGATTTCCTGCGTCACGCCGGTTGCGACCAGGGCCAGGGTTTCCTGCTCGGACGACCGATGCCGGCCGAGGCGCTGCACCGCTGGCTGGTCGAAAACCACGCACGGCGCTAGGCAGCGCATTGCTCGCTTCGCCGGCAAGCCCGCTCCCACAGCGACCGAGCTGACCTCAAGCCGTGGGAGCGGGTTTACCCGCGAACACCGGCGTGGCCGGTGCCAGGCACCGCTGCTCTCACAAGGGCCGGCGTGGGTCAGGGACGCAGCGCGGCCATTGGCCTCTCGCTCTGCCCAAGGCTCGCATAGCCGACCCGCGGCACCTGGCCCAGGCGCTGCTCGACCAAGGCCAGCAACGACTCCCCGGTGGCCAGGTAGGCATCGCCGAAATCGTGCCCGCCCAGCGCGCTGGGATGGGCGACCACCTCCAGCACGCCATGCGCGGGCGCCAGGCCGGCCTTGAGGTCGGCCGGCGTGCAGACGAAGTCGGCGGTGCTCCCGGCGAGCTGGCGCAGACGGCGGTTGAGCAGGGTCTTGAACGCCCGCTTGAGTGGCCCGATGTTGTGCCCCACATTGCGCGCCAGGCGCACCGGCACGCCCTGGCTGCGGGCGAAGCGGGCGACGATCGTGCCGACTGGCCAGATGTTGTGCACGTGCTGGTGCGAATCCAGATGGCTGGGCATCAGGCCATGGTCCAGGCAGTGCTTCCACTGTGCTTCGAGTTCTTCTTCCACGGCCGCCTGCTCGCGACGGGACAGGCGCAGGGTGCGCTGCTTCAGGCGTAGGTCGAATTCGCCATGGGGCGCACAGAAGCGTGGCTCGGCAAGGATCGCCCGGCTCAGCGGGCGTCCGTAGGTCAGGTTGAAGTGCAGCCCGATCCGCCCCTTGAGCGCCGGTTGCCGGGCCAGCACGCAGGCGGCGGGGAAGGCCGGCATGTTGGCCATGGCAGTGGCCGAACTGATCAGGCCGGCCTGGAAGGCATGCAGGATGACCGCGTTGGTATGGGCGCTGAGGCCGAAATCGTCAGCGTTGACTATGACCTGGGACGGCATCGGGATGCTCCTGTGGCGGGGTGGGGGCGACAGTGCCAGGCGTGTGGGTGGTCCTGCGCAGGCGCGGCTTGAGCCATTGCCAGGCACGCAACGCCAGACCCAGCAGGACGCCGTCGAGGCGCCAGCTGTAGCTGCTCAGGCGCCACTGCTCGATCTGGCCGGTCATGCGTTCGAGAAGCTGATGGCTGGAGTTTTCCAGGCTGACCCGTGACGCGTCGATCCACTTCCAGTCCTCGTCCAGACCCCAGTGAATCCATTCTTCGAGCAGCACGCGGCCGCTACCCAGGTCACGATGCTCGGGCACGAAGGCGAGGTTGTAGTCGTATACCCGGCCCCGTTCGAGCAGGCCCAGGCGGTAGCTGATGCAGCGTCCGTCCAGTTCGAGCAGCACCAGGCACACCAGGCCTTCGGCGGCCAGCGCGGTGAAGGCCTGGTACATCCACTGGCGCCGTTGCGTGCCGGAAAAGATGCCGACCTCGTCATCGCCTTTCCAGCTGACGGCTTCCACGGCACTGATGGCGTCGAGCAGTGCCGGCATGTTGCTGGCGTCGGCCATCACCCGGCGTACCCGAGCGCCGCAGGCGTCGATGCGCTTGCGTGCGCGGCGTAGCTTGTAGCGTGGATCGCCGCTGACTTCCTGGCGATCGCCCTCGTTGACGCGATGCACCGGCACGCGGCAGGTCAGGCGCTGCTGCCAGGTGGAACTGGCGCTGGCCCACTGGCGCAGCCAGCCTTGGGTCTCGACGCTGTCCGGCACTTCGCTCAGCTGCAGCAGCGCGTGGGGCAGCCGCTTGCGGATGGCCTGCAGTACCTGCTCGGCGTACAGCGCCGGCAGGTCGATGAGCAGGGCGATACGGTCGCTCAGCGGGTAGCCCAGGTGACGCACCACCGGGGCGAACAGCGGCCCGAACGGTTCGCGGGCGCGTACCAGAGGCAGGCACAGGCACAGGCGCTCGTCCTGGTAGCCCAGCAGCACCTGCAGTTGCTGCCCCGGCTGCAGGACGGCCTCGGCGGCGCGCAGCCAGCCGAGGTGGTTGAATGGCGTGCTGCCGGGCAGGCGCTTGCGCAGCGCCTCGTACTCGGCGGCGGGGAAGTCGTGGGTGCGCAGCGAGGCGCACCATTTCAGCTGCAAGGCCATGGGTTCAGGTCGCCGTGGTCGTGGAGGTGGCGGCCTCGGGCTTGCGCAGCGGCTCCAGGCGCGATTCGGTGTAGCGGCTTTCGCGGAAGAACTTCCAGCGACCGAACAGGCAATACACGTTCATGATCCGGCGTTGCTCCTGGTAGCCCATGCGCAGGTGCAGCTTGAGCGCGGGGATGTTGTGCTGCTCGCACACGTCCACCACCTTGGTGCAGCCCTTGGCGGCCATGGCTTTCCACAGCGCCAGTTGCAGGTCCACCGACAGTTCCGTGCCCCAGTAGCGGCGGATCAGCTCGCCGCCGAACTCGAAGAATTCGCCAGGCCCCACCGGGAACCAGCAGCCATAGTAGTGACGGTCGTGATAGTGGCGGTTGCTGCCCCAGATGAACGCCACGGCATCGTTGTCGTCGTCGAGGAACATCAGCCCGGTGTGGCCCTCGGCGGCCAGTTCGCGCATGGTTTCCACCCGGTCGCCGAAGTGGCGGGCGAAGGCCTTTACGTTATGCGCGGTGATGGTCTCGATGCGCAACGGACCGTAGGGCTTCAAGCGGTGGGGTGGGACCGGGCTCACCAGGTCGCGCTCCATCCACAGCAGCTCCCAGTGGTAGAAGACATAGTGCCTGAAGGCGCTACCGAGGGTTTCGCGCAGTCCCTTGCGCTTGATGCGATCCTGGATCTTGGTCAATGCAGTCATGGTGCCTCCTGGGAATGGCAGGTCGAGGTGCGTCTCATGACGCGCTCCAGGTCAGGGCGAACACGGTCTGCCCCGGCAGTTGAAAGCGGATCTGGCCGTCGCGGCAGCTGAAGCTGGCGCGGCGGCTCTGGTTGTCGGGGCCGAACAGCTCCAGCTGGCCGGCGGGACAGTCGTCCAGGGTCAACGCCACGTGTTGCAGGCGTTCGGCCTTGTTCACCCCCAGCAGGCTGCGCTGGCGCTGCCGGGCCATGGCCAAGGCATCGACCTCGAAGGCATCGTTGTCCAGGGCCAGCACCTGGTCGAGCCAGTGGCGCTGGATGAACTGCTGCGCCAGGCCCACGGGCTTGAGCTCGTAGCGCTGGTTGCCGGCGTCGCGCAGCATGCCCTTGGGCCACTCGGGCTCGTCGGCGACGTGGAACCAGTTGAGCATGTCGAGCAGGCCGTCGCTGGCCGCGTTGATCACCACCGAGGTCCACCACAGGCCCGCGTAGTGGGTGTTCTGGTCGTAGGGGCTGAGGCTCGAGCCGCTGGAGAGGTTGGTCTGGTCCAGCAACAGCGCCTTGCGCGGTCGGCCAGCGGCGTCGAGCCCCACCAGGCTCGCGGCTTGGCGCACGCTGTCGCGGTAGCTGCGGGTAGCCAGCAGGTCGCGCACCATCCACTCGTGCCAGGCCAGGGCGTCGATCTGCTCGCCGTGTTCGGCGAGCAGGCGCCGGGCCCAGTCGATGCCGCGACGCTGCTTGGCGTTCTCGGCGAACGGGCCATCGACCAAGCGCGACGACGCCGGCATGGCGATGCGCACGCCGGCCTCGCGGGCACCGGGGTAGTCACGCACGCGCTTGGCCATGGCCTGGAAGAAGTCGCGATAGCTCGGGTAATCGCGGTAGTTGAGGTTGGGTTCGTCGGCGAAGGCCAGGTAGTGCGTGCCCTTGCCGCCCAGGGCCTTGGTCGCCTCCAGCCAGGCGCCCAGCGCGTCGTTGCTGGTGCGGTCGCTCCTCAAGTCGGCGATCCGGGCGCTGCCGGCCAGCAGGGTGATGTCCTGGCGAATGCCGAAACGTTCCTGGTAGAGCTTGCGCCAGGCGTTCTCGAAATCGGGCTGGCGTTGCAGCACGTCGACGAAGCTGTAGAACCCGGCCGCCTGGGGGCGCAGGGCGTCCAGCGCCGCGAAGCTGCTGGCGGGCGGCAGCACATAGGGCAGGGCCACGCCGAGCCGTGGCGTGGGCCCCAGGACCTTGCCGCCCAGGGTCAGGCGTACCTGGCCGTCTGCCTGGGGCAGGTCGCCAAGGTCCTCGGCGCGCTGGGCGAACAGGTTGGCACTGCCATCGAGCCAGAACGCCGCCTTGCCGCTGCCCAGCAGGCCCAGACGCCAGGTTTCGTCGTGCTTGCTGGCGGGCAGTGCCTGCTGGTCGAAGCGCCAGTAGGCGCGGTAGGGCTTGAGCGCCAGCTGCACCCGGCGCCCGTCGCCGAGGCGTTCGGCGAACAGGCCGTGGACGCCGCCGTGGTACTTGCCGGCCAGCACGGCCTGTTCGCCGGCCTTGACCCGGAAGTACAGGGCGACCCCCGGCCCCACTTCGGCGGCGAAGTGCACCTTGGCCGGGGCGAACAGCGCGCGGGTGCTCTCCTGATGCTCGATACGGTAGTCACGGAAACTGTAGCCGGGCACTTCCAGGCGATAGACCCCGTTGCCGCTCGGCAAGGGCCAGCGTTGTTCGCCGCGTACCTGCGCGGCCTGGATCAGGCGCTCGCCGGCCAGGCGCCCGTGGCCGTCCAGCAGGAACAGGCGCTCCTGGTTGGCATCGGCCTGCCAGGCGGGCCGCCACTGGATGCGCAGCTCATCGCTCTGGGTCGGCAGCAGGTACAGGCTGCCATCGCGAATGTCGCCCCATTGCACGGGGGTGGCCAGCGCGGGTTGCGCCAGCAGCGCGCCGGCCAGCAACAGGATCCTCATGCCGCCCTCCGTAGCAGCATCTGCCGCAGCGGGGCCAGGTCCGAGGGCAGGATGATCAGGGTCTGCCCCAGCGGCACGCCGCTGAGGCGGCAGTACAGCACCAGCATGGCCACGGTCACTGCCAGGTAGGCGATGGACGAGGCCGCCGCCGCGCCGACGATGCCCCAGGTGGGGATAAGCAGGATGTTCAGCAACAGGTTCAGGGCAGCGCCGATCCCCATCATCAGCGAGACCGTGCCGGGCCGGTTCTTGCCCAGCAGGTCCAGGCGCAGGATGCTCGCGTAGCACAGTCCCAGCAGGCCCGGCAGCAAGGCCAGCAGCGCCGGGTAGGCCGGTGCGTACTCGGCGCCGAACAGGGTGACGATCAGCCAGTGGCCGATCAGCGCCATGCCCAGGCAGGCGCCGAGCATCACCGTGGCGGTCAGGCGCAGCGCCAGTGGGGTGATTTTCTCCATGCCGGCATCCTGTTGCAGCAGGCGCTTCATCAACGGCGTGGTCACCGCCTCGGGCACGATCAGCAGCAGCTCGGCGGCGGCGCTGGCCATGGCATAGTGGCCCAGGGCGGTGCTGCCAAGCATGGCGCCGATGAACAGGTAGTCCGAGCGCAGGATCAATTGCTGGAACAGCAGGTCGGGATGGCTCTTGGCACTGTAGCTCAGCAGCTCGCGCTGGCCGCCGCGGTCCCAGCGCAAGGCCAATGGATGCTGGCGACGCAGCCACCACAGGCCGAGCACCAGGACCAGGGCGATGCCGCACAGCCAGCTGATCAGCGCGGCCTCCAGCGCATCGTCGCGCCACATCCAGAACAACCCGAGGAACAGCAGCAGCGGCGCCAATGATTCGCACAGGCGCAGGGCGTTGAAGGCGCCGACGCCGCCGCTGGCGTTGTGCAGGGTCAGCAGGCCGCTCTTGAGCACGGTCATCGGCACCGCCAGCAGCAACAGCCAGGCCAGCAAGCCCAGCTGCACGGTGACTTGCAGATCGGCGCCGAACTCGCGTACCAGCAATACGCAAGCCAGGGTCAGCAGCCCGGCCAGCAGGCAGCCGTAGACCAGCACCTGGGTCAGCAGCAGGCCCATGTCGCGCTGCTTGGCCGCCTGGTAGCCGACCGCGCTGTTCAGGCCACCGCTGGTGGCGGCGCTGATCAGGTCGGGCAGGGTGCTGAGCAGGGCGAACAGGCCGCGCTCGCTGGGCCCGAGAATGCGCGCCAGCAGCACGTTGCGCAGCAGGCGCAAGGCGATCATCGCAAGCTTGGTGCCCATGCTCAGCGCCAGGTGGCGCAGGTAGCTGTTGCGGTTCATCCGCGCTCTCCACGGCTGATGCGCCAGGCCAGCAGTGAAGGTCGGCTGGCGTTGCGCTGGCTGACGCCGATGCGCGGCAGGGCCAGCGGGTCGTCGTGGCCCTGGCAGATCCCCGGACGGGTGCTCAGGGCGTAGGGGTAGCGGTGCGCGGCGACCCGGGCGCGCACGCGCTCGTCGTGATCGCCGTTGGGGTAGCAGTAGACCGGCAACGGTTCGCGGCAACCTTGGTTGAGGGCCGCGTGGCTGCGTTGCAGCTCCTCGTCCAGGCGGTGGTCGTCCAGGTAGGGCAGCAGGGCATGGCTGGCACCGTGCGGACCGAAGCGCACCAGGCCGGAGTCCTCGAGGGCGCGCACCTGCTGCCAGTCCATGGCCTGGGGCAGCGACTCCGGTGGGCAGGCGTCGGTCAGCACATGCAGGGCCTGGGGGCTGAGGCTCTTCAAGGTCTGCAGGTAGCGCGCCAGGACCAGGCTGCGGGCCTTGCTGTGGTCGTGCATGAAGTAGGCCGCGGGCAATGGCCGGCCGAGCTTGCGCAGGCGCTCGATCAGTTGGCGGCGGGCATCTTCGCCATGGGCGCCCCACAGGGTCTCGCCGACGCTTTCCCACCAGAAGCGCTGGCGGCTGCCGATGTAGTCGGTGGACAGGAAGATGCTCGCCGGCACCTGGTGACGCTGCAGCAGTGGGAAGGCGTTGACGGCGTTGTCGCGCCAGCCGTCGTCGAAGGTCAGGGCGACCTTGGGGCGGTGGTCGCCGCGTGGTTCCTCGTGGCTCTTGAGCAGGTCCATGAGACTGACGCAGTCGAAATGCCGGGGCAGCCAGCGCAGCAGCCCTTCGAAGGCCCGGGGGCCGACGCACAGCTCGTTGCGATGGGGCAGGGCGGCGCTGGCGTCATCGGCCAGCACCCGGTGCAGCATGAGAATCACCCCGGAGCCCCGCAGTGCGGCACGTCCGCGCGGGGATTTGAAATAGAACCAGCCACTGGCCTGCTTGATGTGGGTCTTGATCGGCATGTCCGTCGCTCATCGATTCTGGTCGGGGTTCCATTGGCTGTAGCTGTGCCCGCGCAGGAACTGCCACAGGCCCACGCTCATGCCGGCGAAGGTGACCAGCACGAAGGCGGCCAGGCGAAACGGGCGCGGCAGACGCCGCTGGGCGTCGAGCAGGCCGGCGATGGCGGCGGCATAGCCGAGCAGTTGCAGGGCCAGGGTCAGGCGATAGAAACCTGGTTCGGCGGCCAGCCACAGGTTGGCCAGCAGCAGCGGCAGGAGCAGCACCGGAGCCAGGCGGCGGATCAGTTTGTGGCTGATCAGGGCGATGGCATACAGGCCGTGACGCGCCGGGTTGAGCAGCTCGCGGCGCGCGGCCAGGCTCAGCAGGCCGCCGACGGTGACACGCTGGCGGCGGCGGAACTGCTTGTCGGCTTGGTCCACGCCCTGGTCAAGCACCACGGCCTCGGGCACATAGACGATGCGCATGCCGGCGGCCGGGGCGCAGGTGCTGATGAAGAAATCGTCGTTGACCTGCCTGGGTATCGGCTGGTACAGCGCCCGGCGCAGGGCCAGCAGCGCGCCGTCGGCCGAGACCATGCAGCCGGTGCGGTTCTCCACCTTGCGTACCCAGGCCTCGTAGTGGCGGTACAGGCTGTCGCCGATGCTCAGGCCCTTGCCTGGGTCGGGAATGATCATGTGCCCGGCGGTGCCACCGACCTGCTCGTCGGCGAAAGGCGCCAGCAGCAGGCCAAGGGTATTGGCCGACCATTGGTTGTCGGCATCGGTGAACACCAGCAACTCGCCCGTGCAGTGCTGCACGGCGCTGTTCAGCGCATCGGCCTTGCCCTGGCGCGGCAAGTCGAGCACCAGTACCCGCGGATCGCCCTGCGCGCGAGCCAGGGCCACGGTGCGGTCGCTGGAGCCGTCGCTGGCCACCACCACCTGCAGCTCGGCGGCCTGGTAGTCCTGACCGAGCACGCTGGCAAGCTTGGCTTCGATATGGCGCTCTTCGTTGTGCGCGGCGATCACCACGCTGACCCGTTGCGCGGCAAGCGGCCCTGGCGTGCGCCGAGGGCACAATGGCGCGGCCAGGGTCAGCAGCAGCGGGTAGCCAACCCAGGCGTACAGTGGCAGCAGCAGGCAAAGCCAGAAGATGAACTCAGCCACGGGCGGGCCTCCTTGCGGTGCGGTTGAACAGGCTGAGGATGAACGCCGCGCCCGCCAGGTGCAGGCGCAGCCAGTGCAGGCCCCAGAGCTGCAGCGTCAGTAGCAGGTCGCGATGCCTGCGGCTCTGGCGCAGGCTCAGGAACAGGGCGGGCAGGGCGCTGATCAGCAGCAGGAACAGCGCCACATGGGGGAAACCATCGAGCAGCGCCGACAACGCCATGGCATCCAGTACCCAGGCCCCCACCGAAAGCATCGGAAAGCGCAGCAGGCGCAGGCTCACGCCATGGCTGCGGAGCAATTGCAGGTGGCTGCCCTGGCGCCACATCTCCTTGCCCAGCCATTCGCGCCAGCTGGCCTCGAAGCCCCAGTGCAGCACCGCCGGTTGGCGCAGCACGCGCAGGCGCGCGCCGGACTCGTGCAGGCGCAGGGTGAAGTCCTTGTCCTCGCCGGTGCGCAGGTGTTCGGCGAAACCGCCGACCTGCTCGAACCAGCTACGGCGCATCAGCAGGTTGGGGGTGGGCAGCCAGGTGCAATCCTGCACGGTCTGGCCGGTGCGCAGGGTTCGGCGCTGCCAGGCCTGGGCGAACCACGGGGCATGGCGCGGGGTGTCGCAATCCAGGGCGAAGACATCGCCATCGCCCCGGCGTTGCAGGTCCAGCAGCAGGTCCAGCCAGTGCTCGGGCACTTCGATATCCGCATCGAGGAACGCCAGCCACTCCCCCTGGCTGGCGCGCACGCCGGCATTGCGCAGGGCGCCGATGGCCACGCCGGGCAGGCTCAGCACCTGGGCGCCATGCTCGCGGGCGATCCGCGGGCCGTCGTCGCTGGAGCCGTTGTCCACCACGATCAGCTCGCAGGCCAGCCCCGCCGCGCTGGCCGAGCGGCGCGCGGCGTCCAGCGTGCGGCCGATATGGCGGGCCTCGTTGAACATCGGGATGACGATGCTCACCCGGCTCATCGGGTCACCTCCGTGGACTGCCGTTCGCGTGCCTGGCCGAGCAGCACGCTGGAGAGCGCGAGCATCAGCCACAGGTACTTGTGGCTCGGTGCGCTGAGGAACATCAGGAACAGGCCGATGGCCAGCATGCTCATGGTCAGGTGGGTCATCAGGTCGGCCTGGTCAGGGTCGCCGGCGGCGCGGAAGGCGGCGCGCGCGCGCCAGAAGTTGCGCAGGGCCAGGGCGATCATGCCGACGAACAGCAGGCCCGCCGGCAGGCCGACCTCGCTGAACAGCTCCAGGTAGGTGTTGTGGGCGCGGCGGTAGAGGTCGGTGGTCTTGCTGTTGACCGGGGCGAAGGCCTTGGAGAACCCCGTGTCGGCGTAGTGCAGCGGGAACGTGCCAGGGCCGGTGCCAAGCAGCGGGCTGTGGCTGATCATCTCCTTGCCCACCACCAGGTAGGAGGCGCGCCGGCCCAGGGACTCGTCCTGGTGGGCGTTGACCCCGGACTTGAGCAGCATCAGCGACTGGATGCGCTCGGCATAGCCTGCCGGCATCAGGGCCACGCCCAGGGGCAGGACGATGGCCAGGCCGAGCATGGCGAAGCCCAGGTGGCGCGGGCGAATGCGTGTCAGCTGTTCGCGGTAGTTGTACAGCACGATGCCCAGGCTGATCAGCAGCACCACCAGCCCAGAGCGCGATTCGGTCTTGGTCATGCCCACCAGCAGCAGCAGGCAGCAGCCGGCCCAGAACAGCTTGACCGGGATCTGCCGGGCCTTGATCGCCAGCCACAGCCCCAGCGGCATGGCGATGGTGATCAGCAGGGCGAAGGCGTTGGGGTCGAGCATGGCCGAGGCACGGCCTTGCTCCTGGTACTTGGTGGAGAAGATCGCGAACAGGCAGGTGACGCAGACGCTGACGGTGATCAGTCGGGCCAGCATCGGCAGGTTGAGGTCGCGACCGACCAGCAGGGTGATGACGAACACCACCAGGCCCACCAGCAGTTCGCGCAGGTGTCCGCCCGACAGGGCCAGGTCGTCACTGGCCCACAGGCTCAGCAGGTACAGGGCCATGAACGGTAGCAGCAGGCGCCACTGGTTGCTGCGCAGGCGCTCGCCAGGCAACTGGCGTACCGCCAGTTGCAGGCTGAGGATCAGCACCAGGCCGATGCCCACCAGCTTGGCGCCGGACACCAGGCCATCCTTGAGCAGCCCTTCCAGCGGCACCAGGGTGGCGATGGCCAACAGGCCCCAGGCCGGCTTGCGGTACAGCACCAGCACGCCGGCCAGGCCGATCACGCCGCCGGGGGCCAGGAACGGGTAGGGGCTGGCCAGCAGTCCCAGGCTCAGCAGGGCCACCAAGGCCACCAGCGACAGGGGAATGATCATGCGACAACCTCCTCGGCCGTGCCCCGATAGACCAGGGCCCAGCGTTGCGCCAGGGTCGGCAGGTGGTAGCGTTCGCGTTGCGTCTGGCGTGCGCCGGCGACCAGTTCGGCGGCTTGCTCGGGGTCCTGCAGCAGGGCCTCGAGGTGCGTGCCCAACTCGTCGCTGGCCAGCGGTGCGGCCAGCAGACCGTTGCGGCCATGCTCGATGACATCTGGGATGCCGCCGACTCCGAAGGCCACCACGGGCACGCCGTCCTGCATGGCCTCGAGCAGGATCATCGGCGTGCCTTCGGTGCGCGAGCTGATGACCAGGGCGTCCAGGCGTTTCATCCAGGCGCGCATGTCGCGCTGGAAGCCCGGCAGGGTAATGCGCCCGGCAAGACCGGCGGCGTCGATGCGGGCCTGCAGGGTTTCGCGTTCGGGGCCTTCGCCGAGCATCACGGCGTGGACCTGCGGGTGACGCTGGCACACCGGGATCAGGGTATCGAGGAACAGGTCGGGGCCTTTTTCGCTGGACAGGCGGCCGACGTAGGCGGCGAGCCAGGGTTTTGGGTCGTGATCGCAATCCCTGTAGGAGCGGCCTTGTGTCGCGATCGGGCGCGAAGCGGCCGCCGCCGCTAGGTAATCCGATGTGCCTGACTTATCGGCGTGGGTGGCCTTGGGGCCGCTTTGCGGCCCATCGCGACGCAAGGCCGCTCCTACATGATCTTCATCAGCCGTGCGGGCTTCAGGCAGACCGTTGGGAATCACCTGCAACTTGGCCTCGGGCACGCCAGCATCGCGGTGGATGCGGGCGATGCTCTCGGCCACGCACACCACCGTGTCCACCGTGGGCGTGCGGCACAGTTGCAGGCTCAGCCAGGTGTAGAAACGCTGCTTGCGGCTGCGCGGGGTGAAACCATGCTGGGTGCTGACCATCGGCAGGCGCCACAGCGTGGCGCCGAGCCAACCGAACAGTTGGCCCTTGAAGTTGTGACTGTTGACCAGTGGGCGCTCGGCCCGGCGCGCGCCAAGTTCCTTGAGCACCGCCCCCAGCCCGTGGCAGGTGTCGCACTCGACCCCGGCCTCGCGAAAACGCGCCACCAGATCGGCCGGGGCATCGAGGAACAACACCCGATGCCGACCGGGCGTGGCCTGGCAATGGTCCAGGAGCATGCGCTCGGCGCCGTAGAACCCGCCACTGCCGAGCAGGTGCAGGATCGGCCGGCTGCCGGCATGCAGCGCGGCGTTCAATTGCGCACCCAGTGCCACAGGCGTGGCAGCGACCAGCTCTTGTGCGGGTTGGGCAGGGCCGGGGTCTGGTCGTTGATCACCAGCAGCACCGGCAGGCCCAGTTCGTGGCTGATCTGCGCCGGATGCTTGAAGCGGTGGTCGAAGAACTCCTTGACGTAGACCACGGCGATGGCCAGCAACAGGCCGGTGACCAGGCCGAACGGAATGATCAGGCCAGGTTTCGGGAAGCTCGCCGAGGCCGGTTCGTAAGGTGCGCTGAGGATCCGCGCGTTGGATTGGCTGCCATCGAGCAGGCCCTGGCCACGGCTTTCCTCATAGCGCTGGGCATAGGTGGAGAAGGCCTTGTGCAGCGCGTCGATCTCGGTGTCCAGCTGGCGGGTCTTGCTCTGGGTTTCGCGCAGTTGGTGGATGCGATCGGTGTAGTCGGCGATGCGTTGGGTCTTCTGGTTGATCACCTGCTGGGTCACGGCCAGATCCTGTTGCCGCTCACGGATGCGGTTCTCGACGATCTTGAGGAACTGCGCGCGCAACTGGGCGATCTGCTGGCGGGCCAGCACCATCTGGTCGGAACCTGGCTGGAATACCGTGGCATCGCCGTTGTAGCGGGCCAGCAGGGTGGTCAGCTGCTCGCCGAGCTGCTTGATCTCGCGGTCCTCGAAGGCCACGTTGTCGACCGTGGTGGTGAAGGTGTAGGGGAACGCGTAGTCGGCCATCTTCGCCTTGCTGGCCGCGGCCAGGCTGGTCTGCAGGTAATCGAGCCACTTCTGGTTCTGCAGCTGGCGATCACGTTGCAGGTTGAGCGCCTGTTCCTCGGTGTTGATGGCATTGAGGCGGAAAGTGATCTCCTCCTTGGGGTCCGACGAGCCGATGGCGGTCAGCAGGCCCAGGCGCTGGCTTTCCAGGTCACCCAGGCGAGCCTGGTAGTGCAGCTTCTTCTGTTCATAGAAGGCTTCGGGCAACTCGTTGGATTGCAGGTCCTGGCGGTTGGTCAGGAAGTTATCGAGCAGGCGGCTGACGAACAGCGTGCCCAGTTTCGCATCGTCGGCGCTGTAGGTGATCGAGATCACGTTGGAGCCAGGCAGGGTTTCCACCTTGAGGTCCTTGACCGCCTGGTCGGTGAGGGCGTCGAGCTGGGTATCGCGGTCATCGGCCACGTTGTTGCCGAACACCCGGTGCAGCGGCTCGATCACGCCATGGCGCAGCGGATCGATCAGGGCGCGGCGCAGCAGGCCGGGTTCGTCGGGGTAGTGCCCCTCCTTGCGCAGCTCGCCGAGGGTCTGGCGGATCAGGGTGGGCGAGCGCAGGATGTTGCTCTCGGTCTCCATGTCGGCCAGCGACGGTGGGATGAACTGGTCGGCCTGCTGGCCCAGCGCCGAGGTGGTGTCGCTCTGCGAGAGCTTCTTCGACTGCACGATGACTTCGGCGGTGATGTCGTAGCTTTGCTTGAGCACCAGCGGCAACAGCACGGCGATCACCGCGAACACCAGGAACACCCGCTTCACCAACTGGCGGTTGGCGAAGAAGATGCGGAAGAACTCATGCACATAGTTTTCTTTCGGTTGCGTGGTCATGGTCCGTCCCCCGGTCAGTCGTCGCTTTCTTTGTTGTCTACGCGGTAGCTGAAGCTGAAGCCGAAGCCCTGGAACAGCACCACGTCGGCCAGTTGCCGGGACAGCTCGGCGGCGCTGGCCAGCTTGGTCTTGGGCACATAGAGCATGTCTTCGGGCTGCAGGTAGGCGAGTTTCTGGCTGCCGCCGGAGAGCGCCTGGTCGACGTCATAGTTGACGGCGTGAACGGTGTTGCCTTCGCGGCGCATGATCACCACCGAGCCGAGCTTGGCCTTGAGGGTCGGGCCTCGCGCCAGGGTCAGTGCCTCGAGCACCGAGACCGGGCGGCGGATCTGGAAGGCGCCGGGCTGGCCGACTTCGCCGAGCACATAGATCTCGTTGGCGGCGGTGGACTTGAGCAGCACGTCCACGCTCATGCGTCCGGGCAGGCTGGCATAGCGCTCGTTGAGGTAGTCGCGCAGTTGGTTGACGGTCATGCCCTGCAGCGGCACCGAACCGATTTCCGGGAAGGTGGCGCGACCGTCGTTGCCCACGGTGATGTCGCGGCTCATGCCGGTGCCGGGGTGGGTCAGGGCGTTCTTCAGGTTGATTTCGTCGGTCATCGGGCTCAGCACCCGCACGGTGACCTGGTCGCGGTTGGGCTTGAACACCCGCTTGTCCTGATAGGCCTGGCGGATCGCGCTTTCAGCCTGGCCCGGGGTCATGCCCTCGACGCGTACCGCCGAGTTGGTGCTGGGCAGGGTGATGGTGCCGTCGGGCTGCACCAGCTGGTTGCCGTTCAGGCCGCTGGCGGCCATGAAGTTCAGGTCCAGGGTGTCGCCGGACTGGATGCGGTACACCCCGGCCGAACGGTTGCTGACATGGAAGATCACTTCCAGCACGTCTTGCGGGCGCAGCACCTGCTCGCGCCGGGCAACCTCCGTGGCCTGGCTCTCCGCCGCCGGCGCGGTGAGGATCTGCACCGGCATCTCGCGGCTTTCCTGGCTGGCGCAGCCGGTCAGGGCCAGCACGCACAGGGCAATCGATGGGTATCTCATGGCGTTCATCCTGTGCGGCCTCTCAGAGGTTGTCGTACAGCCACTTGGGCATGTAGTACTTGCGCTTGTTGAACACGCTGCCGATCAGGCGCGCGCCGGCCTGGGTCAGGCGTTGGGCGGCGGCCTGGGCAACTTCCCAGCGGGTTTCCTCGGCGGTGACCACCAGGATCACGCCGTCGACCAGGGTGCCGATCACCAGGCTGTCGGCACTGGCGTAGATGGCCTCGCCGTCGATCACCACGAAGCGGTACTGGGCGCTGAGCTGGCGCAGCAGCACGCGCAGTTGCTCGGGGTCCAGGCGGTCGCGGCCGCGCTTCCAGGTGCCGGTGGGCAGCACATCGAATGGCTGATCGGACAGGCGCACGATGCAGTCCTGGGCCAGGGGCGGGGTGTCCTGGTCGAACAGCAGGTCGCTGTAGCCGCGCAGCTTGGTCAGGCCCAGTTGCTGGCTGAGGCCGCCGGGGGTCAGGCTGGCATCGATCAGCAGCACGTTGCCCGCGCTCATCAGTGCCAGCTGGCTGGCGAAGGCCAGGGCGCTGGTGCTGGTGCCACTGCCGGTGTTGGCCGCGGTCAGCAGCAGGGTGCGCTGGTCGAGGTCGAGCACGGTGGCGGTCAGGTTGGTTTCGCTTGGGGTAGCGATCGTCAGGCTTCTTGAAGTTGAACCGTCCATCTCAGCTTGCTCCGTGGCCAGTGAAGACTTTGAACGGGGTCTTGAGCAGGATCTTCAGGTCCAGCATCAGGCTCTGTTCGTTGATGTAGCTAAGGTCCAGCTCTACGCGTTGGTCGAAGTCGATGTTGCTGCGCCCGGAGATCTGCCACAGGCCGGTCATGCCCGGGTAGATCGACAGCCGCGCGAGGTGGCTGTCGTGGTAGCGGTAGGCGTTGAACGAAGTGGGGCGCGGACCGACCAGGCGCATGTCGCCGGTGACCACGTTGATCAGGTTGGGCAGCTCGTCCAGGCTGCTGCGCCGCAGCCAGCCGCCGATCGAGGTGATGCGCGGGTCCTTGTCGATCTTGAAGTCGATCGAGTCGGCACCGTGCTTGTTCAGATGGCGCAGCGAGTCTTTCAGCGCCTCGGCGTTGGCGACCATGGTGCGGAACTTGAACATGCCAAAGGCGCGGCCACGGTAACCGGTGCGTTTCTGCACGAAGAACACCGGGCCTGGGCTCGAACGTTTGATCAGCACCGCCAGCACCAGGAACAGCGGCGACAGCAACAGCAGCAGGGTCAGCGCGGCCAGGCACGACAGCACGCGGTTGGTCCGCGACAGGGTCCACGGTCGACCACCGGCGCGCCCGGTGATCCAGCCGCGGCCCTGCATGTGAATGGCCGCATCGATGCGCTGCCGATGCGCCGGGTCCATGCGTTTGTCCTGGTACAGCGCCTGCAGTTGCGCGCTCTTGGGTTGTCCTGTCATACCGCCCTCCGCTGATCTGGCTGCTCGCCCGTGGGCGCCGCTTCGCTGGCGGCGGGCGAGTAGTAACTCTTGAACCAGGCGACGAAGCGCCCGAGCCCTTCATCAAGGCCTATCTGTGGGGTGAAACCGGTGACCCTGGCCAGGGCGCTGGCATCGGCGCAGGTGGCCAGCACATCGCCCGGCTGCAGCGGCATCAGCTCGATCACCGCTTTGCGGCGCAGGTGCTTTTCCAGCAGGGCCAGGTAGTCGAGCAGCTCCACCGGGCGCTGCCCACCGATGTTGTACAGGCGCCAGGGCGCGTGGCTGCTCGCGGCATCCGCGGCGAAGGCGTCCCACTGCGGGTCGGCGACCGGCGGCAGGGGGATCAGCCGCACCAGGCTTTCGACGATGTCGTCGATGTAGGTGAAGTCGCGCTGGTGGCGACCATGGTTGAACAGCTGGATCGGCCGGCCTTCGCTGATGGCCCGGGCGAACTGCATGGGCGACATGTCCGGGCGGCCCCAGGGGCCATACACGGTGAAGAAACGCAGGCCGCTGCAAGGGATGCCGAACAGGTGGCTGTAGCTATGGGCCATGGCCTCGTTGGCTTTCTTGGTGGCGGCGTACAGCGACAGTGGATGGTCCACCGCGTCCTCCACCCGATAGGGCGTGCACTGGTTGGCGCCATAGACCGAACTGGACGAGGCGTACAGCAGATGGCGCACCGGGTGACGGCGGCAGCCCTCGAGGATGTTGAGAAAGCCCGCCAGGTTGCTGTCCAGGTAGGCCTGCGGGTTCTGCAGCGAGTAGCGCACGCCGGCCTGGGCCGCCAGGTGCACCACCACCTCGGGGCGCTCGTTGGCGAACAGCCAGGCCATGCCATCGCGGTCGCTCAGGTCCAGGCGATGCAGCGTGAAGTCGCTGGCCGTCTGCCGTACCCAATGCACGCGGGCGTGCTTGAGCGACGGATCGTAGTAGTCGTTGAAGCTGTCCAGCCCCACCACCTGGTGGCCGTCGAGCAGCAGTTGACGGCAGGTGTGGGCACCGATGAAACCGGCCGCGCCGGTGACCAGCACCCTCATGGCGCGTCCGCCTGCGGGGCGACCTGGCGCAGGCCGATGCCGCTGTAGTGCAGGCCGTGGGCGGCGACCTGCTCGGGGTTGTACAGGTTGCGGCCATCGACGATCACCCGCGCGCGCAGCTTGTCGGCGAGCATCGAGAAGTCGACCACGCGAAAGTTCTTCCATTCGGTGCAGATCACCAGGGCATCGGCGTCCTGCACGGTGTCGTCGCGGGTGGCGCACAGATGCAGATCGTCACGGTAGCCGTACAGGCGCCGACACTCGTCCATGGCCTCGGGGTCGTAGGCGCGCACGGTGGCGCCTTCGGCCCACAGTGCTTCCATCAGGTAACGGCTGGGGGCCTCACGCATGTCGTCGGTGTTGGGCTTGAAGGCCAGCCCCCAGAGGGCGATGGCCTTGCCTGCCAGGCCGCCCAGGCGCTGCTTGAGCTTGGCGAACAGAATGCGCCGCTGCTGGTCGTTGACTTCGCTGACGCTCTGCAGCAGGCGCAGTGGCATGCCGCTGTGGGCGGCGGTGTGCAGCAGGGCCTTGATGTCCTTGGGGAAGCAGGAACCGCCGAAACCGCAGCCGGGATAGATGAAGTGGTAGCCGATGCGCGGGTCGGAGCCGATGCCGCGACGGACCGCCTCGATATCGGCGCCCAGGTGCTCGCTGAGGTTGGCCAGCTCGTTCATGAAGCTGATGCGGGTGGCGAGCATGGCATTGGCGGCGTACTTGGTCAGCTCGGCGCTGCGGTTGTCCATGAACATCAGCTTTTCGTGATTGCGGCAGAACGGCGCATACAGTTCGGCCAGCTGGTCATGGGCGACTTCGTCGAGGGTGCCGACGATGATCCGGTCCGGGCGCATGCAGTCGGCCAGGGCGCTGCCTTCCTTGAGAAACTCGGGGTTGGACACCACGCGCACCTGCAACTGGTTCTTGCCCAGGCGCTGCAGCTCGTCGCGGGCCAGGGCCATGACCTGGTCGGCGGTGCCTACCGGCACGGTGGACTTGATGATCAGGGTATGGTCGGTCTCCATCAGCGCGGCGATCTGCCGGGTGACGTTGAGCACATGGGTCAGGTCCGCCGAGCCGTCTTCGTCGGGTGGCGTGCCGACGGCGATGAAGATCAGCTCGGCATGGCTGACCGCATCGCTGGCCTGGGTGCTGAACAGCAGGCGGCCTTCCTTGATGTTGTCCTCGAGCAGGTCCGACAGGCCGGGCTCGCTGATGGGCGGGACGCCTTGGCGCAACTGATTGATCTTGTGGGTATCGACATCCACGCACAGCACCCTGTGGCCAACGTCCGCCAGGGCTGCTGCCTGTACCAGTCCTACATAACCGGTGCCAAAAACGCTCACGTCCATGCGCAGTGCCTCGAATGGATGAGTAAGGGAGATGAAACAGTGGTGTGAATTCGGTATAGCTCAGCTGGGAGGATTTGCGTCAAAGCAATGGCATGTTTCGTCGAATTTACAGACCCCAGCAAAACGGGCCATCTGCCACCAACCCGTTTCCAATCCGGGTCTTAGCGAACATAGCTAGTGGCAATTGGCCGTTCGACGAACCGATGAACGGTTCAATGCGGCTAAATAAGCGGGTTGCAGACGATAGGGATAATCAACAGCAGCTTGCGACAGGTGCCAGATTCCAGAGCTGGGATATCGTCGGAAAATTGACTTTTTCACGTTGTGGTTTGTTTCACAGCTGCTACGGTTTGAGGAGAATTCCATGACCGGAGTGGCCGAAAACATGCGCGGATGGATCAAGATTCTGCTGTTGCTCGCCTATCTGGGCAGCTTTCATGCCTATTACCTGGAGCGCATAGAAGCCTTGGGTATTGGCCTGGCACTGGTGCTGTACCTGGGCGTCTTCGCGGTGTTGGCCGGGGCCCTGCTGCTGGCGGCCTTCACGCGCCCTGGCTGGCTGCGCTGGTCCTTGGCCGTGGTCTTCGCGGTCAGTGCGGTGTTTCTCGATGCTTATGCCCGCATCACCGATTCCTACCTGACCTATAGCGCGTTCGTTTCCATGGTCTATGCCGGCGGCTTCGTGCAGGAGGCGCTGCAGCAGTACCACTACGCCATCACCCTGGCCGCGGCGCGGGCGCTGTTGCTGCTGCTGGGCCTCGGCCTGCGCCCCGGCGCCAGGCCCCGTCTGCCGAGCATGTTGCCGCCGTTGGCGCCGGTGTTGGCCCTGCTGGTGCTGATCGCGATCCTGTTCGTGCGGGCGGGCGAGGGGGCTCGCGGATTGCCAGTGATGTATACCCCGCTGGCCTACCTGAGCCTGTTCAGCTATGAGTCCCTGCACGATCATGTCGGACCGCGCCAGCCGGTGACCCTGGCGCAATCCGGCCCGCCCATGGCGCGGGACATCGTGCTGCTGATCGACGAGAGCATTTCCGGCAACTACCTGGACCTGAACACCCCCCTTGGGGTCACCAGTCACCTGGCGCAAGCCCAGCCTGGGGTGAGTATCGTCAATTTTGGCTATGCCGCGTCCATCGCCAACTGCAGCGCCGATACCAACGTCACCCTGCGCTATGGCGGGACGCGAGGCGACTACCTGCGCATCAACTCGACCCAGCCGTCGATCTGGCAGTACGCCAAGCGCGCGGGCCTGGGCACGATCTACATCGATGGCCAGCGCACCAACGGCAACCTGCAGAATCTGATGGACGCCGCCGAAAAACGCGACATCGACCAATTCATCCAGTTCGACGAGACGCCCGTCGTGCAGCGTGACATGGCGGCGCAGGCGAAACTGGTCGAGTTGCTCAAGGATGGCAAGGCGCAACTGATCGTGGTGAACAAGGTCGGTGCGCACTTCCCGGTGCACGACAAGTATCCCGACGATTTTCTCAAGTACCAGCCGGCCCTGCCTCGCGGTCGCTTCGTCGACATCGCCGACACCGGCACGCGTGATGGCTTCGACGGCACTTCCCAGGACTGGGTGTTGTACCGCAACGCCTACCAGAACACCGTGCTGTGGAACGTCGGCGAGTTCTTCCGGCGCCTGTTCGCCGAGGCCGATCTGAGCCAGGCCGTGGTGCTCTATACCTCCGACCATGGCCAGGACCTGCATGAGCGTGGCAACCCGGGGCTCAATACCCACTGCGACAGCGATCCGGTGCCGGAGGAAGGCTTGGTGCCCTTGGTGGTGATTCAGGGGCAGGGGCTGAGAACGCTCGACTGGCAGGGGCACCTGGAGGTCAACCGCAACGCCTCCAGTCACTACAACCTGTTCCCCACGCTGCTCAAACTGATGGGGTATGACGGTGCTCAGGTGAGCGCGCTGTACGGTCGCTCACTGGATATGCCGACCGAGGATCCGTTCACCTTCAACGTGCGCTTCAATGCACGCTTGGGAGCCAAGCCGGATTTCCGTCATATCGACCTGGGACAGATCGTCACTCCCGCCAGTGTTCTGGCGGCGCAGCCGATGCCGGTGGGCAAGGCGGATTGATTACATAAGAATATCTGGCGTTTATCTGGGCCGCTCTGCGCCCCTTCGCGGGGGCTTTTGCGGTGGGCACGATGGCCTTGCGTGGGTGAATCGTCTCTGGTCGGTCAATGTGCCGCGGCACGGTCCCACAGTGCCCGAAAGCCTTGCGCCTCTTCCACGAGCCAGTCATGCACCGCGCGTGCGCCTGGCTGGCTCAGCCCGCCCGGTGGATAAAGCAGCACATAGCGCTTGTGGTTGGCGATCGGCACGCCGAACGGCACGATCAACGCACCCCGCTCCAGTTCGTCATTGAGCAGGGTGCGTCGGGCGATGGCCACGCCGACGCCGGCGATGGCCGCCTCGATGGTCAGGTGATTGCGGTTGAAGGTATGTCCACGGCGCACATCCAGCCCGCTGGCGCCGATTCCGTCCAGATAGAACTCCCATTCGGCGTACTCCGAGCTGCCGCGCCAGGCGGTGATGTCGTGCAGCAACGGATAGTGCGCCAGGTCGCCGGGGCCGTGCAGCGGTGGCCGGCCGCGCAGCAGCGCGGGGGAGCAGACCGGAAAGATCTGCTCGTCCAGCAGCGGGGTGGAGAGCATGCCCGGGTAGCTGCCGTCGTTGAGGTCGATGGCCAGGTCGAAGTCGTCCGGGTGCAGGGCCTGGTTGCTGTCCTCGGCCACCAGGCGCAGTTCGATGTCCGGGTAGCGCTGCTGGAAGCGCGGCAGGCGTGGCGTCAACCATTTGGCCAGGAACGAGGGGATCGAGCGCAGGCGCAGGGTGCCGCGGATTTCGCCGGCGTCCAGGCGCAGCAGCTCGGCCTCGATGCTGCCATAGGCCTCGGTCACGGTCTGCGCCAGGCGCTGCCCTTCGGCGGACAGCTCCACGCCTCGGGCTCGGCGCAGGAACAGGCGAAAGCCCAGGCGCTCTTCCAGCTGCCGCATCTGTTGGCTCACCGCGCCGGGGGTAATGTGCAGCTCTTCGGCGCAGCGGGTGAACGACAGGTGCCGCGCCGCACAGGAGAACACGTGCAGCCAGACGAACACCTGGCCATTGAGTGGCCCTCTCATCGTTTAGTCCTGCTAAAGGCTTGTGTAGAAAGTTTCGTTGGTCAAGCCGAGCTTGGCGCGGCAGTATCGCGCAACTTTGCATTAACGTTCAATTTTTCCAGAGAGCCGTGGCGCACGTCAGTTCGCTGTCACGGTCAGGCATTAGCATGGCTATCAGTGTTTTCGACCTTTTCAAGATTGGCATCGGCCCGTCCAGCTCCCATACCGTCGGCCCCATGCGCGCCGCGGCGACCTTTGCCCAGGCACTGCGCGAGCGCGGTCTGCTGGCCCAGGTGAGGCGTGTCGAGGTGCGTCTCTATGGGTCGCTGTCGGCCACCGGCGTCGGGCATGCCACGGACCGTGCCTGCCTGCTCGGGTTGATGGGGCAGTGGCCAGACCGGATCGATCCGCACAGCATCGAACCGCGCATCGATCAGCTGATGCAGGAGCAATGCCTGATGCTCGACGGCAGCCAGCCCATCGAGTTCCAGTATGGCCGTGACATGCGCCTGCTCGACGAAAACCTGGCCTATCACCCCAATGCGATGACCCTCGAGAGTTTCGACGAGCAGGGCAGCCTGTTCAGCCAGACCTATTATTCCGTGGGCGGCGGTTTCATCGTCGAGCAAAGCGAGATCGACGCGCCGCAGCGCGACGCGAGCCAGGTCCAATTGCCCTATGAGTTTTCCAGCGGCGACGAACTGCTCGCGCTGTGCAAGGCCCACGACCTCAGCGTCAGCCAGCTGATGCTGGCCAACGAGTGCGCCTGGCGTCCGGAAAGCGAGGTGCGCGCGGGGTTGCTGAAGATCTGGGCGGCCATGGGCGAATGCGTCGACAATGGCCTGCGCAATGAAGGCATCCTGCCTGGTGGGCTCAAGGTCAAGCGCCGGGCGGCGCGTCTGCATCGCAGCCTGCAGGAGATCGGCAAGCCCAACGTGATCGGCTCGACCCTGAGCGCCATGGAGTGGGTGAACCTGTTCGCCCTGGCGGTCAACGAGGAGAACGCCGCAGGCGGGCGCATGGTCACCGCGCCCACCAATGGTGCGGCGGGAATCATCCCGGCGGTGCTGCACTACTACATGAAGTTCAATCCCGGCGCCTGTGACGATGACGTGGTGGCGTTCCTCCTGGCGGCGGCGGCGGTGGGCATCCTGTGCAAGAAGAACGCCTCGATCTCCGGCGCCGAGGTCGGCTGCCAGGGCGAGGTGGGTTCGGCCTGCTCCATGGCTGCCGCTGGCCTCGCCGAAGTGCTTGGCGCGACGCCGCCGCAACTGGAGAACGCCGCCGAGATCGCCCTGGAACACAACCTGGGGCTGACCTGCGATCCGGTCGGTGGCCTGGTCCAGGTGCCATGCATCGAGCGCAACGCGATCGCCGCGGTGAAGGCGATCAACGCCGTGCAGATGGCCCTGCGCGGCGACGGCGAGCACTTCATCTCCCTCGACCGGGTGATCCGTACCATGCGCGACACCGGCGCGGACATGCACGCCAACTACAAGGAAACCTCGCGCGGCGGCCTGGCCGTCGCTTTCGTCGAGTGCTGATGGCTGCGCTGTAGGAGCGGCCTCATGCCGCGAAAGGCCGCAAAGTGGCCCCGGCGATCCTCATATCACTCTGAAATCTGGGGCTGCCCTGCAGCCCTTTCGCGGCACAAGGCCGCTCCTACAGGGGGCGGTATCAATCTGCGACACCCGCTGTACCTGCGACAAAAACAACTACAAAGGCGATACCCATGACTGATGTACAAAGCACCACGAGCATTCGTGCGGATTCGGCTGCCCAGGCTGCGGCCACCGGCACGACCACCTGGAACCGTCACGACACCACCTGGGCACTGGGCCTGTACGGTACGGCGATCGGCGCCGGTACCCTGTTCCTGCCGATCAATGCCGGGGTAGGGGGCTTCTG
Source organism: Pseudomonas sp. microsymbiont 2 (assembly GCF_054788395.1). Classification (NCBI taxonomy): domain Bacteria; kingdom Pseudomonadati; phylum Pseudomonadota; class Gammaproteobacteria; order Pseudomonadales; family Pseudomonadaceae; genus Pseudomonas; species Pseudomonas sp. microsymbiont 2. Next base: position 3,178,662 of record NZ_CM139112.1, on the reverse strand, counting down.
GCCGCTGCTGATCCTGGCCTTGCTGGCTTTCCCCATGACCTTCTTCGCCCACCGGGCCCTGACCCGTTTCGTGCTGTCTGGTCGCAAAGGCGGCAACGAGGACATCACCGAAGTCGTCGAAGAGCACTTCGGCGTGGGCGCCGGCAAGCTGATCACCTTGCTGTACTTCTTCGCCATCTTCCCGATCCTGCTGGTCTACAGCGTGGCGCTGACCAACACCCTGACCAGTTTCTTCGAACACCAGCTGCATATCGGCGCGCCGCCCCGGGCACTGCTGGCGTTGCTGCTGATCTGCGGGCTGATGATCGTGGTGCGTTGCGGTCAGCAGCTGATCGTCAAGGCCATGAGCCTGCTGGTGTACCCCTTCGTCGCATCGCTGCTGTTGCTGGCCCTGAGCCTCATCCCCAACTGGAACGGCGCTTTCTTCGCCCAGGCCAACGAAGGCATCAGCGCCTCGAAGCTGCTGCTGACCCTGTGGCTGGCGATCCCGGTGATGGTGTTCTCGTTCAACCACTCGCCGATCATCTCGGCCTTCGCCGTCGACCAGAAGCACCGCTACGGCGCCGACGCCGACCGCAAGAGTGGTCGCACCCTGGCCACGGCTCACGTGATGATGGTGCTGACGGTGATGTTCTTCTGCTTCAGCTGCGTGCTGGCCCTCAGCCCTGCTGATCTGGCCGCGGCCAAGGCGCAGAACATCTCGATCCTGTCGTACCTGGCGAACCACTTCCAGACGCCGGTGATCGCCTTCGTCGCGCCGCTGATCGCGTTGGTGGCGATCACCAAGTCCTTCCTCGGCCATTACATCGGTGCCAGCGAAGGTTTCCAGGGCATGATCGTCAAGAGCCTGCGCGGCCGTGGCAAGACCTGGCCGGCCAAGCGCCTGGAGCGCGCCACGGCGCTGTTCATGCTGGTGACCTGCTGGGCGGTGGCGACCGTGAACCCGAGCATCCTCGGGCTGATCGAGAGCCTGGGTGGTCCGGTGATCGCCTGCCTGCTGTTCCTGATGCCGATGTACGCCGTGCACAAGGTGCCCGCGCTGCGGCAATACTCGGGGCGCTTGTCGAACGTGTTCGTGGTGCTGATCGGTCTGATCACGCTGTCGGCGATCGTCTACAGCTTCGTTGCCTGACGAAAGACCCTGCCTGCCGGCATACATTCATGGATGGTCGCCGGCAGGACGGATCAGGCTCCGATCACTTGGCCTTTTGCTGCAACGCCACGAAGCTGCGGCGCATGTCGCTGGCCCAGCCATCGAGCACCGGCTTGACGTCGTTCAAGGTCAGCTGGGTGCTGTCGTTCTCCAGCTCCTTGCCGCTGCCCTTGCGCACCACCTGCGCCAGTACCTTCTGGCTGGCGCCATCGAGGAAGGCCGCTTCCACCGCCACGTCCACGGCCTGGTCGCGACCACCTGCGGCGGTGTTGACCGCCGCGGCGACCAGGGCGATGGGAATCACTTCATAGGGCTTGAGGCCCTCGGTACTGGTGGAGACGGCGGTGATCGCCGGACGTACCACGATGGTGTTCGGCCCTGGTTCCTTGACCAGGGTGAGCACGCTGCCCAGCTCGCGGCGCATGGCCTCGTTGAAGTAGCGGGTGATTGCCTGGAGGGTCTGCGCCGAGATCACGGCGGTCGGCTGCGGCTTGGGATAGAACTGGCTCGGCTCGATGAACACCTTGGTGTACTGACTGGCCTTGACGTCCGGGTCGATCCAGCGCATCACCGGTGCGCCGGAGATGCTCTCGGCTGGCTTCAGGCGGCTGTAGTCCTGGAGAAAGCCGGAATAGTCCTTGGGGTCGACCCGATTGCTGGAACAGGCAACCAGGGCCAGCAGGGCGGCACACAGCAGGGTGGTGCGAGGCAGTCGCTTCATGATGACGGGGTCCATGAGGGAGATGGCCAGGACAACGCTAGCAGGTGCTGGGCCGAAGGCCAGCATTCTGGCGAGCTGCGGTTGCGGTTTCCCACCGCACTGCCCGAGCGGGACGACTGTTCATTTATGTTCGAGGCTGGAAAAGTATGCCCTTTACGGGTATGGTTTGGGGCGTCCGACATGGAAGTGTACAAGCGCAGGGAATTCGCCCGTTGGCAGCTCAGGGAATGTCTGCCGGACTGGATGCTGTGCCAGGCGGTCGTGGAGATGCAGAGCGGACTGGTGGACGCCAGCCTTGGCGGGCTGTTGTTCAAGAAGCGCGTAGCGGGCCATGGCGGCGGCAAGCGCGGTGGATATCGCACGTTGCTATCGGCACGCATCGGCAGCCGATACGTATTTCTCCACGGTTTTGCCAAAAGCGACCTGGCCAATGTCACGCCAGGCGAGCAAAAGGCCTTGCAGTTCACCGGCAAGGTATTTCTGGAATTGTCACCGCATGACGTGGCCAAGGCCCTGGATTGCGGCGTATTGATGGAGGTCCACTGTGACCAGCGAACTCATTGAATCGTTACGCGCCGACCTGACGGCCCTCGAGCAGGCGGGCGCGATCGGTAAAGTCACGCTGCGCGATTTCGAGGCGATCTGCCCGGCGCCGGTCCGCGCATTCAGTGCCCAGGACATCAGGCGCCTGCGCGAGGCGTTGAATTTCAGCCAGCCGGTGTTCGCCCTGCACCTGCACACCAGTGCCTCCACGGTGCGCAAGTGGGAGCAGGGCGAGACACGGCCCGCGGGACCGGCCCTGAAGCTGCTCAACATCATCGCCGACAAGGGTCTGCAAGCCATTCTCTGAGCACCGCCGCGCTCAGCCCAGCGTCTCGCGCAGCCGGTACCAGAGCATGCCCAGTGCCAGCAGCGGCGAGCGCAAGGCCTTGCCACCGGGGAAGGTCAGGTGCGGTACGGCGCTGAACACATCGAAGCCGTAGCTGTGCTCGGTTGCAATCGCCTCGGCCAGCAGCCTGGCGGTCCAGTGGGTGACGTTCAGCCCGTGCCCCGAGTAGCCTTGGGCATAGAACACGTTGGGGTGCTGGCTCAACCGGCCGACCTGGGGGAAGCGGTTGGCGGTGATGCCGATCATGCCGCCCCACTGGTAGTCCAGGCGCACCTCGGCCAGCTGCGGGAACACCTTGAGCACCTTGGGCCGCATGTAGGCGCCGATGTCCCTGGGGTCGCGCCCGGAGTAGTGACAGGCGCCGCCGAACAGCAGGCGGTTGTCGGCGGTCAGTCGGTAGTAGTCCAGGCCGACCTTCTGGTCGCACAGCGCCATGTTCTGCGGGATCAGCGTGCGCGCCAGGGCTTCTGGCAATGGCTCGCTGGCCACCACGTAGCTGCCGGCCGGCAGCACCTTGCCGCTCAGGCGCGGCTCCAGTTCGTCGAGGTGGGCATTGCAGCCCAGGATCAGGCTTTGCGCCCGCACCTTGCCGCGCGCGGTGTGCAGGGTCACGGTGCGGCCATGCTCGATGCGCAGCACCGGGCTCTGCTCGAAGATGCGCACGCCCAGGCCGTGGGCGGCGCGGGCTTCGCCCTGGACCAGGTCGAGCGGGTGCAGATGGCCCGAACCCATGTCCACCAGGCCGCCGGCGTACAGGTCACTGGCGACGATCTCGCGCATGCGCTCGGGGCCGACCAGGCGTGTTTCGTGGCGATACCCCAGCTCGGCGAGGTCGCGCTGTTCGTCTTCGAACGCGGCGAACTGGGCGGGCGTGTTGGCCAGCTCGCAGAAGCCCCAGCGCAGGTCGCAGGCAATGTCGTACTGCTTGATGCGATCGGCCACCAGGGCCACCGAGTCGATGCCGGCCTGCTTGAGGTAGCGCACGCCATCCTGGCCAACGTGGCGGGCAAAGCCCGACACGTCATGGCCGATACCACGGATCAACTGGCCACCGTTGCGTCCGCTGGCGCCCCAGCCGACGCGACGCGCCTCCAGCAGGATCACCGACAAGCCGCGCTCGGCCAGCTCCAGGGCGGCGTTGACCCCGGTCAGGCCGCCACCGACGACGCAGACATCGGCGTGCAGGTCCTGGTCGAGCATCGGGTAGGGCGTGCCTTGACGCGCCGTGGCGGCGTAGTAGGACGCAGTATGTTCATTCATGTTCGGCATGGCTGTGCTCGGCTCAGCGGTTGGATTTGATCTTGCTCCAGGAACGGGTCATCTGCCGCAGGATCCCTGGGCTCTGCATCGTCGACACATACAGCCGATCCAGCACTTCCTGGGGCGGGTAGATCTCGGGGTTTTCCACCAGGCTGTCGTCCATGAACGCCTTGGCATCCGGATTGGCGTTGGCGTAGCCGACCGAGGCGCTGACCTTGGCGATCACCTTGGGGTCCATCAGGTAGTTGATGAACGCCAGCGCCTGCTCGGGGTTCTTGGCGTCCTTGGGGATGGCCAGCAGGTCGAACCAGATGTTGCTGCCTTCCTTGGGAATGCTGTAGGCAACCTTGACGCCGTTGCCAGCTTCCTCGGCGCGGTGCGCGGCCTGCAGCACATCGCCGGAGTAGCCGAAGGCCACGCAGACATCACCGTTGGCCAGGTCCGAGACGTACTTGGAGGAGTGGAAGTAGGTGATGTACGGGCGCAGCTCCAGCAGGCGGGCTTCGGCCTTGCGGTAGTCATCGGCCTTTTCGCTGCGTGGGTCCAGGCCCAGGTAGTTGAGCATGGCCGGGAACAGTTCGTCGGGCGAGTCCATGAACGCCACCCCGCACTGCTTGAGCTTCTTCAGGTTCTCGGCTTCGAACAACACCGCCCAGGAGTCGACCTTGTCGATGCCCAGCACCGCCTTGACCTTGTCGACGTTGTAGCCGATGCCATTGGTGCCCCACAGGTAAGGCACGGCGTACTCGTTGCCGGGGTCGTTCTGTTCCAGCTGCTTGAGCAGTTTCGGGTCCAGATGCCGCCAGTTCGGCAGCTTGTCGCGATCCAGCGGCAGGAACGCGCCGGCCTGGGCCTGGCGGGCGAGGAAATGGTTGGAGGGCACGACCACGTCGTAGCCGGTACGTCCGGCCAGCAGCTTGCCCTCCAGGGTCTCGTTGGAATCGAAGACGTCATAGACCACCTTGATCCCGCTGCTGGCCTGGAAGTCGGCCAGGGTGGTGTCGCCGATGTAGTCGGTCCAGTTGTACACGCTCACCGTCGGCTTGGCCTGGACGGTGGCGCCGAACAGCAGGGCGAAGGTTGCGGGGATCAGGATGGGCAAATGACGCATGTCGACACCTCGTTGGTCTTTTTCTTGGTCGTGGTATTAACGGTGGATCGGTAATGCGGGCAGGCTCTGTCGGGACAACGTGGGAGCGGGCTTGTCCCGCGATTGGGCTGCTGGCCTTGTCGCGGGGCAGGCCCGCTCCCACAAGATGGTCAGACGCTCAGCAACAGGAACTCCCGCTCCCACGAGCTGATCACGCGCTTGAAGTTCTCGTGCTCGGCGCGCTTGACCGCGACGTAGCCCTGGACGAACTGCTGCCCCAGGTATTCGCGGACCACCTCGCAATCTTCCATGTGCTGCAGCGCATCCTCGATGGTGATCGGCAGGCGCAAATTGCGCCGCTCATAGGCGCGACCCTGTACCGGCGCGCTCGGTTCGATCTTCTCGACCATGCCGATGTAGCCGCACAGCAGGCTCGCGGCAATGGCCAGGTAGGGGTTGGCGTCGGCGCCCGGCAGGCGGTTCTCCACGCGCATCGCCTCGGGGCTCGAGGTCGGCACGCGCAGGCCGGCGGTGCGGTTTTCCTCGCCCCACTCGACGTTCACCGGCGCGGAAGTGTCCGGCAGGAAGCGGCGGAACGAATTGACGTTCGGCGCGAACATCGGCAGCAGCTTGGGAATGTACTTCTGCAGGCCACCGATATGGTGCAGGAACAACTCGCTCATGCTGCCGTCTTCATTGGCGAAGATCGGCTTGCCGCTGGCGATGTCGATCACGCTCTGGTGCAGGTGCATGGCGCTGCCCGGTTCGTCGGTGATCGGCTTGGCCATGAAGGTGGCGGTGACGTTGTGCTTGAGCGCCGCCTCGCGCATCGTGCGCTTGAACACGGTGATCTGGTCGGCCAGGTCGAGTGCGTCGCCGTGGCGGAAGTTGATCTCCATCTGCGCCGGACCGTCTTCGTGGATCAGCGTGTCCAGGTCCAGGCCCTGGAGCTCGCACCAGTCGTAGACGTCCTCGAACAGCGGGTCGAATTCGTTGGCGGCATCGATGGAGAACGACTGGCGACCGCTTTCGGCGCGGCCCGAGCGGCCCAGCGGCACCTGCAGCGGCAGGTCCGGGTCTTCGCAGCGCTGGGTCAGGTAGAACTCCATCTCCGGCGCGACGATCGGCTGCCAGCCTTTGTCGGCATACAGCTTGAGCACCTTCTTCAGCACGTTGCGCGGCGACAGCTCGATGGGGTTGCCCTGCTTGTCGAAGGTGTCGTGGATGACGATCGCGGTCGGTTCGATGGCCCAGGGGATCTGGTACACCGCCGTCGGGTCGGGACGGCAGATCATGTCGATATCGGCGGCGTCGAGCAGGCTGTAGTAGATGTCGTCATCGACGTAGTCGCCGGTGACGGTCTGCAGCAGCACGCTCTCGGGCAGGCGCATGCCGCGTTCGTGGAGGAACTTGGCGGTCGGGGCGATCTTGCCGCGGGCGATGCCGGTCAGGTCGCTGATCACGCATTCGACTTCGGTGATCCGGTGTTCTTTCAGCCAGGTGGACAGCTGATCGAAGGGGGCGTTCATACAGACCTCTTGGTTGGGTTGTTGTGGTGGGACGCAAGGCGCTCGTGCCGTAGGGCACTTCCCACAGGTGACGCTGAGGGCTATCTTGGGCGCTGCCCCTCGGGGCGATCTATCCACTTTTTTCGCCGTTGAATGCACCAAAAGAGTGCAATAGGACAGTGCGTGAACACGCCAACCGCCTTGCAGGTCCAGGATTTCCGTACCACCGACGTGACCGAACAGACCCGCGCCACCCCTGGCTGGCAGCAGCAGTACCGGCAGATGTCCCCCGGGCATTTCAACGGTCAGCTGCGCTGGCTGGCGCTCGAGGGCGTCGAGGTATACGAAGAGCGCTTGAACACCCGGGTCGAGCAGTTCTTCCGCGCCCCCAGTGGCGCTCTGGCGTTCTGCTTCGACCGCAGCGAGAACAGCCTCTACCTGCTCAACGAAGACAGCCGCAACATCTGGATCACCCCGGAGAACTACCAGGAAGTGGCGGTGGTGTTCGAGCAGCCGTTCCTCGCCAGCCATGGGCTTGATCCGGAGCGTCTGCGCGGCCTGTTCATGGTGCCGCTGACCTGCCAGCAGACCGCGCTGTTCGGTAATTGGCTGAGCGCCACGCTCAGCCGTCTGGGCCAGGCCGACTGCCCGCTGGAGGGCAGGGCGCTGGCCGAGCAGTTGCTGGAGGACTGCCTGTTCATTCTCGACAACGCCGGGCAGCGCTTGCAGGGCGACGCCCTGGGGCGGCGCGACGAGGAGCGGACGATCATGCGGCGGGTCAGCGAATGGGCCGCCGACTGTCCCGACGAGACGCTCAACCTGGTGGAACTGGCCAAGGTCGCCGGGGTCTCGGTGCGTCAGTTGCAGCAGGCCTTCAAGGGCTTCACCAACCTGCCGCCGGCGCATTGGCTGCGGCTGCGCCGCCTGAATGGCGCGCGGCGGGATCTGCTGGCGGGGGACGCGACCGTGGCCGAGGTGGCCATGCGCTGGTCATTCTGGCACCTGGGGCGGTTTTCCGAGAGCTATCGGCAGCTGTTCCAGGAGTTGCCCAGCGACACCCTGAAGCGGGTGCGGGGGCGCTAGCAAAGGGGCAGGGCAAGCCCGCCCCCAAGCTGTTCAGTTGCGATCCAGCCACACGGTCTGGGCATTGGTGAACTCGCGCACGCCGAAGTGCGAAAGCTCACGACCGAAGCCGCTTTTCTTCACGCCACCGAACGCCACGCGGGGGTCGGAGGCGCAGTAGCCATTGATGAACACGCCACCGGTGTCCAGCGCCGTGGTCATGCGTTCGGCCAGGGCGTAGTCGGCGGTGTAGATGGTCGAAGCCAGGCCGAACTCGCTGTCGTTGGCCAGTTCGACGGCATGGTCGGCGTCGCGGGCGCTGATGATCGCCGCCACCGGGCCGAACAGCTCCTGCTTGAACGCCGTCATCTCGGGGGTGACGTCGGCGAACACGGTCGGTGCGTAGAAGTTGGCCGCGCCCTCGATCTTGTGCCCGCCCAGCAGCAGGGTGGCGCCTTCGGCGAGGGTCGCCTGAACTTGGCCGTCAAGCTCGTCGCGCAGGTCGAAGCGGGCCATCGGGCCGATGTAGGTGTCTTCCTCCAGCGGGTTGCCGAGCTTGAGCGCGCGCGTCGCCTCGACGAACTTGGCGGTGAAGGCCTCGACGATGCTTTGCTCGACGATCAGGCGCTTGGCCGCGGCGCAGACCTGGCCGGTGTTCTGGTAGCGGCCGATCACCGCGGCCTTCACCGCGGCATCCAGGTCGGCGTCGGCCAGCACGATGAACGGGTCGGAGCCACCCAGCTCCAGCACGCACTTCTTCAGCGCGGCGCCAGCCTGGGCGCCGATGGCCATGCCGGCGCGCACGCTGCCGGTCAGGGTCACGGCGGCGATGCGTGGATCGTTGATCGCGCGGGTGACACCCTCGGGAGCGACGTTGAGCACTTCGAACACGCCCTCGGGCAGGGCGGCGCGCTTGAACAGGTCGGCCAGCAGGTAGGCACTGCCCATCACGTTCGGCGCGTGCTTGAGCACGTAGGTGTTGCCGGCCAGCAGCGCCGGCACGGCGCCGCGCAGCACCTGCCAGATCGGGAAGTTCCACGGCATCACGGCGAGGATCGGGCCCAGCGGGCGGTATTCGATGCGGGCCTTTTCGATTTGCGTGGGTTCAGGGGCGAGCATCGCCGGACCGTGTTCGGCGTACCACTGGCACAGCCCGACGCACTTGCTGACCTCGCCACGTGCCTGGGCGATCGGTTTGCCGATTTCGCGGGCGATCATCTGGGCGAAGGCTTCGGCGTTTGCCTGCAGGGCCTGCCCCAGCGCGACCAGGTATTCGCTGCGCTGCCCCAGCGACACCTTGCGCCACTGGTCGTAGCCCGCCTTGGCGCGTTGCAGCGCCGCGTCTTGTGCGGCGTCGGTGTCGAAGGCGTAGTGGCCGATCCGCTCGCCGGTATAGGGGTCGACGGAGATGGCGTGGGTCAGGCTGCTGATCTCGCTCATGGCAGGACTCTCATTGTTTTGATGGGGTGAGCCCAGACTAGTGGTGGCGCGCTTTAATGAAAACTGAATAATAATGAGCGAAACATTCACGTTTGGAGAATGACCGTGGACCTGGTGCAACTGGAGATCTTCAAGGCCGTGGCCGAGCACGGCAGCATCAGCGCGGCGGCCCAGCAGATCCATCGCGTGCCGTCGAACCTGACCACCCGTATCAAGCAGTTGGAAGAAGACCTGGGCGTCGAATTGTTCATCCGCGAGAAAAGCCGTTTGCGCCTGTCGCCGGCGGGCTGGAATTTCCTCGAATACACCCGGCGCATTCTCGACCTGGTGCATGAAGCGCGCCTGACCGTGGCAGGCGAGGACCCCCAGGGCACCTTCGCCCTGGGCTCGCTGGAGAGCACGGCGGCGGTGCGCATTCCGGCCCTGCTGGCGGCCTACAACCAGCGCTATCCCAAGGTCGACCTGGACCTGTCCACCGGCCCGTCCGGGACCATGCTCGAAGGCGTGCTGTCCGGGCGCCTGGTCGCGGCGTTCGTCGATGGCCCGGTGCTGCATCCCACGCTCGAAGGCGTGCCGGTGTTCGAGGAGGAGATGATGGTCATCGCGCCGCTCAACCACCCGCCAGTCACACGGGCGAGGGATGTCAACGGTGCGAGCATCTACGCCTTCCGCGCCAATTGCTCGTATCGCCATCATTTCGAGAGCTGGTTCGTCCACGACCAGGCGGTGCCGGGCAAGATCCACGAGATGGAGTCGTACCACGGCATGCTCGCCTGCGTCAGTGCCGGTGCCGGGCTGGCCATGATGCCGCGCAGCATGCTCGACAACATGCCGGGGTGCAGCACCGTGAGCGCCTGGCCGATGGCCGAGGATTTCCGCTACCTGAAGACCTGGCTGGTGTGGCGGCGAGGCACTGTGTCGCGCAGCCTGAGCATGTTCATCCGGCTGCTGGAGGAACGTGGCGGATCGGTCGGCACCGACTAACGGTGCCGATCGCCTCGAACGGTGGCGCCACGCGAGTATCCAAAGTGTGTAGACCACCCCTGGAGGGAGGAACACGCCATGCGCACTCATCACTACGGGCTCTGCGCAGCGCTGCTGCTGGCGCTGAGCATGCCCTGGACCCTGGCCGCCGCCGACCCGGGTGCCCCGGTCGACCCGCAGGGCGTGCAGCTGCAGGCGCAGGAGCAGAACGGTGTCCGCTACCTGCAAGGCGGTATCGGCCAGGATGAAGCCAATGCCCTGCGGCGCACCCCCGGCTACAACCTGCACATCACCTTGTCCACCGGCGCTGAAGGCAAGTTCCAGAGCGGTGCGACCCTGGCCATCGAGTCGGCCCAGGGCAATCAGGTGCTGGCGCTGCAGGACGTCGGCCCGCTGATCTACGTGCAACTCCCCCCTGGGCACTATCGGGTGACGGGCAGCGCCGATGGCCAGACCGTGCGCCAGCAGGTGGTGGTGGACGGCAAGGCGCCGGCGCGGGTGGATCTGAACTGGCGCTGAAACATGCGCGGTGGCATGCGAGGCTTGCCAGCAATGGATGATCTGCAACGCTGTCTTCAAGAGCTCGACGATGACGGCTACACCTTGATCCCCGGTGTGCTGGATCCGTCGTGCATCGCCTTGCTGCGCTGCGCCATCGATGACCTGCGCCCCATGCACTGGGACTACCAGGGGCTGCTGGAACACTACAAGTGCGTGTTCAACCGCGACCCGCTGTGGCTGCCGTTTCTCGACCTGGCGCCGCTGATCGACGTCGCCGAGGCGGCCCTTGGCCGTGACTGCCACATCATCGGCCAGACCGCCTGGCGCAGCCATCCTGGGTACGCGGGCATGCCCCTGCACCTCGATTACCTGCCCATGGCATTGCCCGCCTGGCTGTGCGCGCATGAGCGTTTCACGCCACCGGCGCAGATCATCACCGCGCAGCTCTATCTGTGCGATATCGATCAAGCGCTGGGGCCGACCCTGATCGTGCCCGGCAGCCAGCGTGCCGGGCGTGCGCCGCACCAAGACGAAGCGGCCTGGCTAGGGCAGGGGGCTTGCCCGATCCTGTGCCGGGCCGGTGACGCGCTGCTGTTTCGCAGCGATGCCTGGCATGGCGGGGGCGCGAACCGAAGCGTCGGGCAAGTCCGCGACATGCTCCAGGTGCATTATGGGCGGCGGATGGTGGCGCAGAAGTTCTCCCCTTATCTGACCTGGCGCTTCAATCCCGACGTGCTGGCCACAGCCACGCCGCGCCAGCGTAGGTTGCTGGGGGAGCACGAAGAGTCGGAATACGACTGAACGCATGCATGGAACGCTGTGTCCTTAGCCAATGGTGGCAAAGGCCTTTCAACTTTCAGATTATTCGGACGATAATCCAAGAAGTATTACCACTTGTTGCGCGGTCGGGATGTGCCGTCGACAGGTGCACAACGAGGGGCCAAGCCCCCGCTTGCCACAGGCCCGCACGGTCGCGAAGCGGGCCTGTCCGTGAAGACCATCAGGAGAAGTCATTGATGAAAACCCGTCTCGCCACCTCGCTGGCCGCCGCTCTGCTGGCTTTCGCCGGCGCCAACCTGGCCCAGGCCGCGCAGGTCTCCGGTGCCGTCGGCGCCACTGGCCAGGGCGACATGACCTACCGCGTCGGACTGTCGTTCGATTGGGACAAGAAATGGCTGGAAAGCAGCACCGGCCACCTGACCGGCTACTGGGACGCGGCCTATACCTATTGGGAAGGTGGCGAGGCCAGCGGCGCCCACTCGCTGTCCTTCAGCCCGGTGTTCGTCTATGAGTTCAGCGGTTTCACCTATACCCCGTTCATCGAGGCCGGCATCGGCCTGGCGGCATTCTCCAAGACCGACGTGGGCGACCAGCGCCTGGGGTCGTCGGTCAACTTCGAAGACCGCATCGGCTTCGGCCTGAAGCTGCCGGCCGAGCAGAAGGTCGGTATCCGCGCGATTCACTACTCCAACGCCGGCCTCAAGCAGCCGAACGACGGTATCGAATCGTACTCGCTGTTCTACAGCAAGGGCTTCTGATCCCTATCACCGAGCGCATGTCCCACAGGGAGCGCACTGACCCCAAGCCTTGCGCAACTCCTGTGGGAGCGGGTTCACCCGCGAAGCAGGCGACGCGGTGCTTGGGTCTGCTTCGCGGGTGAACCCGCTCACTGGGGTATTTCAACGCACGGCCTTGATCGCCAGCACATTGCACAGCGGATGCTCCAGCACATGCGCGGTGGTGCCGCCGAGGAAGGTCTGCAGGGCGTCATGGCGGTGATTGCCCATGACGATCACATCGACCCGGCTGGCGGCGATGTACTGGGTGATCGCCTTGATCGCCGGGCCTTCGAGGAAGTGCCGGCGCTCCAGGTCGATCTGGTGATGGTCGCCCAGGCGGTTGAACGCCGTGCGCTGCGCCGTGCGCACGCTGGCATCGAAGCCTGGCATGGTCACCGTGCCGGCGCCGAAATCGGCGATATGGGTCTTGACCGCATCGCACACGTGCAGCAGGTGCAGCTCGGCATTGCACTGCAAGGCCAGGGCATGGGCACTGCGGATCACCTGCTGGTCCAGATGCTCACCTTCGCCATGGCTGTTGAGGTCCACCGCGGCGGCAATCTGCCGTGGCAGGGGCAGGCGGATCTCGCTGACCAGATGCACGGCCACCGGGCTGTCCTTGAGCAGTTGCCAGTCCAGCGGGGTGACCAGCAGGCGCTTGAGGATCGGCTCGTGCTGGACGTCCTTGACCAGCAGGTCGCAGCCCAGGCGTTCGATCTGTTCGAGCGCACTGCCCAGCGGATCACGGGTCAGCAGCAGCTCGGTGGACACATCCAGGCCTGCGCCGCGCAATTGCTCGGCCTCGTCGGCCAGCCACTGGCGGTTGTGTTCGAGCAGGCGCTCGCGTTCGCGCCCGTCGCTCATCAGGCCGAAGGTGTCGACATCGTCGACGAAGACGTTGATATCCAGCAGGGCGCCGCTGGACTCGGCGAGCGCGGCGGCCCTTTGCAGGGCTGGCGTGTGGCGCATCTGCGGGCCGAGCATGACGAACAAACGCTTGAACTGGCTCATCTCACACCTCCACGTGTGGCAGCCCCCCGTTCATGCCTGGTCTGTGCGGCCCCGTCGTGCATTGCGGCGTGGCGCGGTCCTTAGAGTCTAGCTGTTTGTGGCAGCGGGTTTGCCCGCCGCCACAGGGATCGAGCCCGCCTTGGAGTAATCCCGTCAAGGTGTTCGCCGTTAGAGTTGCAGCGCCTATGAGATCGAGCGCCGCCCGCGCGGCGCATCGCGACGCAAGGCCGCTCCTACATCTGTTTCGGGCCAGTCTCTCCTGTGCCATTACCTGGTCCGCCTTGTTGGTACGACGCGGTATCAAGGTGGGCACTGCTGGCGCCTCGCCTGACTTGAGGCATGCACCAAGGCGGGCAACCATGGCCTCACAGGTTCGGCACGTTGCAACAAATGTAGGAGCGGCCTTGCGTCGCGATGCGCCGCGCGGGCGGCGCTCGATCTCATAGGCGCTGCAACTCTATCGGCGAACACCTCAAGGCCCTTGCTCGATCAACATCCCGCGCCGCAAAGACCTTGAAATGCATGTGCCTCAGAGCGGGTAGTGCTTGAGCTCGCGGGCGATCAGCATGCGCTGGATCTCGCTGGAGCCCTCGTAGATCTGGGTGATCCGCGCGTCGCGGTAGTACTTCTCCACCGGATAGTCCTCCAGGTACCCGTAGCCGCCATGCACCTGAATGGCCATCGAGCACACCCGCTCGGCCATCTCCGAGGCGAACAGCTTGGCCTGCGAAGCTTCGGACAGGCACGGCTTGCCGGCCGTGCGCAGACGCGCGGCGTGCAGGATCAGCAGGCGCGCGGCGTTGATCCGTACCTGCATGTCAGCCAGCAGGTTGGCGATGCTCTGGTGTTCGTTGATCGGCTTGCCGAACTGGATGCGCTCGCGCGAATACAGCAGCGCGGCCTCGAACGCCGCCCGGGCGATGCCCAGGGCCTGGGCGGCGATGCCGATGCGCCCGCCTTCGAGGTTGGACAGGGCAATGGCCAGCCCCTTGCCTTGTTCGCCAAGCAGGTTGGCGGCGGGGATACGGCAGTCATCGAGGGTCACGGCGCAGGTGTCGGAGGCACGGATGCCCATCTTGTGCTCGCTGCGGTCGACCTTGAAGCCGGGGTTGTCGGTGGGCACCAGGAACGCCGACAGGCCTTTCTTGCCCAGCTGTGGGTCGGTCACGGCGAAGACGATCGCCAGCTTGGCCCGTCGGGCGTTGCTGACGAACTGCTTGGCGCCGTTGATCACCCAGTGGCCGTCGACCAGCTCGGCGCGGGTTCGCAGGTTGTGGGCTTCGGACCCTGCCTGGGGTTCGGTCAGGCAAAAGCAACCGATCACTTCGCCACTGGCCAGCTTCGGCAGCCAGGCCTGCTGCTGCTCCGGCGTGCCGTAGGCCAGCAGCGGGCCGCAGCCGACCGAGTTGTGAATGCTCATCATCGCGCCGGTGGCGCCATCGGCCGCGGAGATCTCCTCGACCGCCAGGGCATAGGCGACGTAATCGGTGTAGCTGCCGCCGAACTGTTCCGGGGCGACCATGCCGAGCAGGCCCAGCTCGCCCATCTTGCGCACCACCTCGTTGTCGATCCAGCCGGCCTTTTCCCAGGCCTGGGCATGGGGCGCGATCTCGCCGCGGGCGAAGTCCCGGGCCATGTCGCGGATCATGATCTGCTCTTCGCTCAATTCCAGGTCTTGCATCTGTGTACTCCCGGGCTCACAGGCCTTCGAAGAATTGGTCGACCCGCTGGCGAGTCAGGCCCGCGAGGGTCGGCGGGTTCCAGCGGGGTTGCTTGTCCTTGTCGACGATCAGCGCGCGCACGCCTTCGATGATGTCGCCATGTTCGAACCACTGGCGATCGATGTGCAGCTCCATGGCGAAGCAGTCCTCCAGGGCCAGGTGGCGGCCCCGGCGCAGCAGTTCGAGGGTGACGGCCATGGCCAGGGGCGAGCGAGTCTCCAGCAGGTCGGCGGTGTCCAGCGCCCATTGCCGGGTATCGCCGATGCTCACGGCGCGCAGCTGCTCGATGATGCTCGGCAGGTCGGGCAGGGCGAAGAAGTGGTCGATCACCGGGCGCAGTTTCGCCAGCGGTGCGTCCGCCATGGTCTGGGTGCCCAGCCTGGCGAGCAAGCCTTGCAGGTCCTTGAGCGGGTTGGCGCCGAACGTCAGGCGATCGAGCCCGTCATCCAGGGCGGTGAGCTTTTCGCTGTCCAGGTACCAGTCGGCCAGCCCGCAGTACAGTGCGTCGGCGGCCTTGATCTGGCTGCCGCTCACGCCCAGATAGATGCCCAGCTCGCCGGGCACGCGGGGCAGGAAGTAGCTGCCGCCGACATCCGGGAAGTAACCGATGCCCACCTCGGGCATGCCCAGGCGGCTGCGCTCGGTGACGATGCGCAGGTCACAGCCCTGGGCCAGGCCCATGCCGCCGCCGAGGGTGAAGCCGTCCATCAGCACCAGCACCGGTTTGCGGTAGCGGTGGATGCACAGGTCCAGGGCGTATTCCTCTTCGAAGAAGCTGTGGTGCAGCGTGTCGCCGGCCTTGAAACTGTCGTGCAGCGAGCGGATGTCGCCACCGGCGCAGAAGCCCTTGGGCCCCTCGCCACGCAGCATCACGGCATGTACCTGCGGGTCCTGGGCCCAGCGGTGCAGGTGTTTCTGCAGGCTGCGCACCATGTCGAGGGTAAGGGCGTTGAGCCCGGCGGGGCGATTGAGGGTGAGGTGGCCAATGTGGTTGCGGACCTCGGCCAGTACCTGATCCGTTGCCGAGGGTTGAGCGTGCGCGGTCATCGCGGTCTCCCTGCCTTGTTATTGATTTTCCAGATGAAGTCTGGGATGCGCGGGCGGATCGCTGGATCCTGTCATGCGAATTTGCCTTGCACAATTGGCAAATCTGCAGGGCGATGCTGCATTTTTGCGTGGCTGGCGCAGCCCGGACGGTCCGCTCACTTTACCGCCGAGACAGCTGTCGGCAACAGGCTGCTGACGGATTGGCGGGATGCTTCGGCGGCTGATGACCAGCCGCCGCCCAACGCGGTATAGAGGTTCACCTCGGCAACCAGTTGCGCCAGGCGGTCGCCGATCAGGCCTTGCTGGGCACTGAACAGCTCGCGCTGGGCATCGAGGAAGGTCAGGCTGCTGTCGACGCCTGTGCGGTAGCGATTCTGCGCCAGGTCGTAGTAGCGCTGGCTGGCCGCCACCAGGTCACGCTGGGCCTGCAGTTGACGCTGGTAGGTGGCGCGCGCCGCGAGGCCGTCGGACACCTCCTGGAAGGCTGTCTGGATGGCCTTTTCGTATTGGGCCACCTGAATGTCCTTCTGCAGGCGGGCATAGTCCAGGCTGGCCCTGAGATTGCCGGCATTGAACAGTGGCAGGCTGATCTGCGGCTGGAACAGCCAGCTTCCCGAGCCACCCTTGAACAGGTTCGACAGCTCCAGGCTGGAGCTGCCGGCATTGGCGGTCAGGCTGATGCTGGGGAAGAACGCGGCGCGGGCCGCGCCTATGTTGGCGTTGGCGGCCAGCAGTCGATGTTCGGCCTCGCGGATGTCCGGGCGGCGCTGCAGCAGTTGCGACGGCAATCCAGCCGGCATCTGGGCGATCAGCTCGCTGGCCAGCGGCAGGGCGGGCAGGGTGTCGGCCACCGGGCCGCCGACCAGCAGCGTCAACTGGTTCAGGTCCTGGGCCGCCAGCCGGCGATAGCGCGCCACGGCGGCGCGGGTGCTGTCGACCCGGGTCTGGGCCTGGATCTGGTCGAGCGCCGACAAGGTACCGGTGCGGCGTTGGCGGGTGGTCAGGCGCAGGCTCTGCTCGTCGGCGGCCAGGGTACGCCGGGACAGCTCCAGCAGCTCCTGGTCGGCCCGCCAGGTCAGGTACACGCTGGCGACGCTGGCCACCAGGCTGAGCTGCGCGCCACGGCGCGCCTCCTCACTGGCCAGGTAGCTTTCCAGGGCCTGCGCGCTGGCGCTGCGTACCCGGCCGAACAGGTCCAGCTCGTAGGCACTGATGCCAAGGTTCGCCGCGTAGCTGGACCTGATCATGCCGTCGCGACCGCCCGTCATGCTGCGCGGCAGGTACTGGCGCTGGCCATTGGCGTTGGCGGTGACGGCGGGCAGCAGCTCGGCGCGTTGGATACGGTACTGGGCGCGACTGGCCTCGACATTCAGCAAGGCCACGCGCAGGTCGCGGTTGTTGGCCAGCGCCATGTCGATCAGCTGGCGCAGCGCCGGGTCCTGGAACACCGCCTGCGATTGCCCCGCGATTGTGCCGGAGCTGGCGTCGGAATAGGCCGGGCCACTGGGGTACTGGCCGGCGACAGGGGCGTGCGGGCGCTGGTAGTCGGGGATCAGGCTGCAGCCAGCGATGGCCGCGGCCAGCAGGGCAAGGGGCAATCCACGCATGGGCTCTTCCTTGAAAATTCAGGCACCGGCCATCCAGCGCGCCAACCCATGGCGGCCACTTACGCCGAGCTTGGCCGTGGCGCGCTTGAGGTAGGTCTCCACCGAGCTGTTCTTGACGTTGAGCCGTTGCGCCATCTGCGGCACGGTGCCGCCGGTCAGCAAGCCCAGGCACACCTCCTGTTCGCGCGCCGACAGGCTGATGGCGCCCTGGGCCAGGCGCTCACCGAAGGCCGCGCGCAGCGACCCCGGCGACAGCACCGGCATGAGCTGTGCGCAGAACGCGCGCTGTCGGACCGGCTGCCGCAGGGCGTGGTGCTCGACCAGCGGCAGCAGGGTGTCGGACAGGCTCTTGAGCAGGGACAGCTCGGCCAGGGTGAAGGCGCGCTGCTGGAGCAGGCGATGGCAGCCGATCAGCCAGCGGCGCTCGCCGCTGCATGACACCAGGCTGCACTGGTAGGCGCTCTGCGCCTGATAGCGCCGGCCCAGTGGCCGACGTGTCTGGACCAGCACCGGATCGTCCATCTGCAGGATGCTCTGCAGCAATGTGTCGGGCGGATCGTCACGTGGTGCGGATGGCTCGCCGGTCCCGGCAAAGCCCAGTGGCACGATGCGCTCGACACGGGCCTGGCGGCTGTCGAGCGTCCACTCGCTGAGGGTCAGCTGATGGATCGGCACCAGGGCATCGACCAGTTTGAACATCTGTCCGGCAAAATCATCGTCGCCACTGCTGGCTATCAGTTCGCCCAGTTGCAGGTACAGGTGCGGGGCGTGGTGTTGCGCCAGGCTGTCGGTCAGCTTCATAGAGGTCTTCTTCCTTGATTCGCGGCTTGCGGTGGATGGTCTCGTGGTCGAGTCCTCTCCTTCGAGGTCGGGGATGGCGGTATTCAAGCCGCCGGGGAAGGGCGGCGTCTGTAATGGAATTCCGGGACAGAAAATGCCACGGCTGGCGGGGCGCGCCAGGGGCCTGGCGCGCGGCAGGAAAGCCTGCAACCAGCAGGAAGTCGACAAATTGGCGCCATCAAGCCGTGAGATGTCGGATTTTTTCCGTGCCAGGCGCCCGACGTAAGTCGCTGGGCGGCTTGCGCCATGGCTAATCTCCTACACAAGAATCAGCGACCTGGACCGCTGATCCGCGGTGCCCGGGCGTGTCCGGGTTTCGGGGGCCATACAGTCGGCAAGGGGCAGTGCTTGAATCCGCGGACGATCAATCGCAAGGATGTCCACGCCCATGGCTGTCACCGACACTTTCCCCCTGACTTCCGCCCAGCGAGACATCTGGCTGGACCAGATCAGCCATGGCCAGTCGCCGCTGTACAACATCGGCGGCTATATCGAGCTTGACGGCGCCATCGACGTCGGCGTGCTGGAGCAGGCGTTGAACCATCTGGTGGCGTTGCACGACAGTTTGCGCACAGTGCTGCAGATCGGTGACGACGGCTTGCCGTTGCAGCGCTTCGACGCCGGCTTGACCCTGGCCCTGCCGGTCATTGACCTGAGTGATCGGATCGAGCCCGAAGCGAGCGCGACAAGGTTGATGCGAGAGCGCATGCAGCAGTGCTTTGTGTTGCAGGGTGGGCCGCTGGCACGCTTTTTCCTGGTTCGTCTGCGGCCCGGGTGCCACTGGCTCGCCGGCCAGGCGCACCACCTGATCATCGATGGCTGGGGCTTCGACCAGCTGTTCGACACCTTGGGTCGCTACTACGGGCTGCTCGCCAGCGGATTGCCTCTGCCCGCGTCGGCACCGTCCTACCGGGCGTTCATCGGCGACGACAGCGCCTACCAGGCTTCACCTCGCCAGGCCCGCGATCGCGCCTATTGGTTGGCCAGGTACCAGACCGTGCCGGCGCCCCTGGTGCTGGCGAAGGCGCGTGCCGATACCGATGCGCGGGCACCGAGCCAGGCACTGGACCTGCCGTTCGAACCCAGGTTGCTGGCGCGCATGCGACAGCTGGCCGGCGAGCTGCAAGCGTCAGCCTTCCATGTGCTGCTGGCGGCCCTGCATGTGTGCTGCGTGCGTACCTGGCAGCGGGACGAATGGGTGGTCGGGATACCGGTGCGCAATCGCGCCAACGCACAGTTCAAGGCGACCCTGGGGTTGTTCGCCCAGGTCAGCGCCTTGCGCATGGACTTTGCCGACGCGCTGCCGTTCGCCGAATTGGTACGCGCGATCCGCGATGCCCTGAAACAGGATTTTCGCCACCAGCGCCTGGCCTTGAGCGAGCTCAACCGTGGCTTGGGCTTGCTGCGCGAAGCGCGCGGCCAGCTGTTCGAACTGAGCCTGTCCTATGAAGAAGATGCCAGCGCGCTGCGTTATGGCGACGTACCGGGCCGCAGCGTCAAGGTGTGCAACAGCCACGAGCCGACCCCCTTGGCCCTGCACCTGCGCAGCAACCGCCAGACTGGCGAGGCCTGGCTGCATCTGGTGTTCAATCTCGGCTGGTTCGACGCCGGCGAGATCAAGGCGCTGGCGGCGCGGCTGCTGCATGTGCTGGACCAGGGGTTGGCATCGCCCGATCTGCGCGTCGCGCAGTTCGACCTGCCGACCGCCGCCGAACACGCACAGCTGCGGGACTTCGCTCACGGTCGTCGCACGGCGGCCGACGAACGTTGCATTCATTGGCGCATCGCGCAGCAGGCAGCGAGCGCGCCCGACGCCATCGCCGCCTGGCATGAAGGCCGTAGCCTGAGCTACGGGGAGCTGAACGCGCGCGCCAACCACTTGGCCGAGCGCCTGATCGACCTGGGCGTGCTGCCCGAGGACCGCGTCGCGATCTGTGCCGAACGCGGCCTGGAAACCCTGGTCGGGCTGCTGGCGATTCTCAAGGCCGGCGCGGGCTACGTACCGCTGGACCCGGCCCATCCCGAGGCGCGCCTGGCCTACCTGCTGCAGGACAGCGCGCCGAAGGTGCTGTTGACGCGGTCCGCGCTGATGTCCCGGCTACCGGCCGACGGGCCGCCGCGATTGACGCTCGATCAAGGCATCCAGGCGCGCGCGGTCTGTCCCAAAGTGCGGGGCCTCGGCAGCGCCAACCTGGCCTATGTGATCTACACCTCGGGCTCCACCGGCCAACCCAAGGGCGTCATGGTGGAGCACGGCATGCTCGGCAACCTGGTCGACTGGCACCGCCGCGCGTTCGACCTGCGCGCGGGTGACCAGGTGTCCTGCCTGGCGGGCTTTGGCTTCGATGCCATGGCCTGGGAGGTCTGGCCGGCGCTGTGCAGCGGCGCCACCCTGCACCTGGCGCCGGTGCGCGAGGGGCCCGAGGATATCGATGCCTTGCTGCGCTGGTGGCGCGCCCAGCCGCTGGATATCAGCTTCCTGCCCACCCCGGTGGCCGAGCACGCCTTCGTCAATGGCCCGGACCACCCGACCTTGCGCACCTTGCTGATCGGCGGCGATCGCCTGCGCGGCCTGGCCCGCAATCCGCGCCACGCCGTGGTCAACAACTACGGCCCCACCGAAGCCACCGTGGTGGCCAGCTTCGGTGCCGTGCATGCCGGGCAAGCGCTGCACATCGGCGGACCGGTCGACAATGCTTGCCTGTATGTGCTCGATGAGCACCAGCGCTTGTCGCCGCCCGGGGTCGCCGGTGAGCTGTACATCGGTGGCAGGGGCGTTGCCCGGGGTTATCTCGGCCGCCCGCAAATGAGCGCCGAGCGTTTTCTCGACGACCCGTTCGACGACGCCCCCGGCGCGCGCATGTACCGCAGTGGCGACCTGGTGCGCTGGCAGGCCGACGGCACCTTGGAGTACCTGGGGCGTAATGACGAGCAGGTGAAGATCCGTGGCGTGCGGGTGGAGCTGGCCGAGATCGAGACCGCCCTGGCCCGTCATGGCGCCGTGCAGGAGTGCGTGGTGCTGTTGCAGGATGGCCAATTGACCGCCTGGTTCATCGGCGTGGCAGAGGTGGAACCACGCGAGTTGCACGAGCACCTGGCCGGGCGCCTGCCGGCGGCGTTGCTGCCAAGCGCCTACGTGGCGCTGTCGCGCTGGCCGCTGACCGCCAACGGCAAGCTCGACCGCCAGGCCCTGCCGGCGCCCACCGAGCAGGCCAGCGTCCGCCGCGCCTACAGCGCGCCCATCGGTGTGACCGAGCAGCGCCTGGCGGCGCTGTGGGCCGAGTTGCTCGGCGTCGCGCGGGTCGGTCGGCACGATCACTTCTTCGAGCTGGGCGGGCACTCGCTGTTGGCCGTGCAACTGATCGAGCGCATGCGCCGCGAAGGCCTGCATGCCGATGTGCAGGTCCTGTTCGGCCAGCCGACCCTGGCCAGCCTCGCGGCGTCGGCCAGCGCCAATGGCGCTCCGACGCTGCCAGATAACCGAGTACCTGCCGGTTGCCAGCGCATCACCCCCGACATGCTGGCGCTGACGACACTCGAGCAGTCGGCCATCGAGCGCATCGTCGCTGGCGTGCCCGGCGGCGCCGCCAACGTGCAGGAGATCTACCCGCTGGCGCCCCTGCAGCAAGGTCTGCTGTACCACCACATCAGCGACGCCCGCGATCCCTACCAGCAACAGGCGCTGTTCGCCTTCGCCAACCGCGAGGCCTGGCAGGCTTTCGCCCAGGCCCTGCAGCAGGTGATCGAGCGCCACGATATCCTGCGCACCAGCCTGGCCTGGGAGGCGCAGGCGCAACCGCAGCAAGTGGTCTGGCGCCACGCCGAGTTGCCGGTCGAGGTGCTCCCCGCCGGCGAAGATGCCGAGGCCCGGCTCAAGGCGCGGGGCCAGGCGCTGGACCTGCGTCGCGCGCCGATGATGGCCCTGAGCGTCGCCGAGGCGCCGGAACAGGGGCGCTGGCTGGGCCTGCTGCGCTTTCATCACCTGGTCAACGATGCGCTGTCCCTCGAACTGCTGATGAGCGAGTTGCGCGCCGTGCTTGGCGGGCAGGGGGGCGATCTGCCGGAGCCGGTGCCTTATCGCAATTTCGCCGCGGCGCATGCCGCGCCTGGCCGTGAGCAGCGGCACGAAGCGTTCTTCCGGCAGATGCTCGGCGACCTCGAGGCGCCTACCCGGGTGCTCGGCGTGGCCGGGCTGCCCGTTGCGCCCGAAACGCTGCAGACCTTGGAGCAGCCGTTGCCGCCGCGTTTGACCCAAGGGCTGCGGCGACTGGCACGCAGCGCCGATGTCAGCCTCGCCAGCCTGTTCCACCTGGCCTGGGCCCAAGTACTTGGCAGCCTCTCGGGCAGCGACGAGGTGGTGTTCGGCACGGTGCTGCTGGGGCGGCTGGCGGCGGGCGAGGGCGCCGAGCGGGCGCTGGGCATGTTCATCAACACCTTGCCCCTGCGCGTCAGTCTGGTGGGGCGCACGCTCGGCCAGGCCCTGGCGGACACCCACGAACGCCTGGCCGCGCTGCTGGCGCACGAGGATGCGCCCCAGGTGCTGGCCCAGCGCTGCAGCGCGTTGCCTGCGGGCGCTCCGTTGTTCGACAGTCTGCTGAACTTCCGCCATGGCACGCGACAGCGGATGGCGCGGTTGCCCGGGGTGGAGCTGCTGGACGCCAGCGAGGTGGTCAGCCAGCCGCTGATGCTCGCGGTCGACGATCTTGGCCAGGTTCTCCAGCTGAGCCTGCGGGCACCGCGCAGCCTGGGCGTCGAGCGATTGCTGGGCTACCTGTCCACCACCCTGGAGGGCCTGCTCGAATCAGATCTGGACACGCCGCTGACGCAACTGTGCAGCGTGCCTGCCAGCGAACTGCACGCACTGCTGGTCGAACTCAACACCACCGAGGACCCGCGCAGCCCTCTGGGACAGACCTGGCCCGCGTTGTTCGCCCGACAGGTGCAACGTACCCCCGATGCCATTGCGCTGCAGGCCGGCGAAGACAGCCTCAGCTACCGCCAGCTCGACGCTCGGGCCAATCGCCTGGCCCACCACCTGATCGAACTGGGCGTGCGCCCCGATACTCGGGTGGCGATCTGCATCGAACGCAGCCTGGCACTGCTGGTGGGCTTGCTCGGCATTCTCAAGGCGGGTGGCGCCTATGTGCCGCTGGATCCCGGATACCCGGACGAACGCCTGCGCTACATGCTCGCCGACAGCGCGCCGCTGGCAGCGCTGGTACATGACGCTACCGCAGGCCTGCTGGCCGGGAGCGACGTTGCCCAGGTCAATCTGGATCGTGAAGACTGGCGGCGCTTCTCGGAACAGGCGCCGCAGGTCCCTGGGCTGAACGCCCGGCACCTGGCCTATGTGCTCTACACCTCAGGCTCCACCGGCACGCCCAAGGGGGTGATGGTGGAGCATCGAGGCTTGTGCAACCTGATGCACTGGGGATCGGGCCTGTGCCCGCCAAGGCCGGGCGATGCGTTGCTGCAGCGCGCGCCGTTCAGCTTCGACGGCTCGGTGTGGGAGTTGTTCTGGCCACTGGCGGCAGGGCTGCGTCTGGTGCTGGCGCGGCCGGATGGCCACCGCGACCCGCTCTACCTCGCCGAGCTTATCCGGCAACGTGCGGTGACCACCGTCAAGTTCGTACCAGCCCTGCTGCATCAGTTCCTTGAGGTCGAGGGGGTGGAGCGCTGCACCAGCCTTACCGATATTTTCTGTGGCGGCGGCGAACTGACCCTGGCCCTGGCCAACGCAGTGCGCCAGCGCCTGCCGCGGGTGCGTCTGCACAACGTCTACGGTCCCACCGAAGCCACCGTCGACAGTACTGCCTGGACCCTGGAGCCCGATCAACCGCTACCGGCCAGCGCTCCGCCGATCGGTCGGGCGATCTGCAATACGCGGCTGTACCTGCTCGATGCCCATGATCGCCCGGTGCCGTTCGGCGCGGTGGGGCAGTTGCATATCGGCGGTGTCGGCGTGGCGCGCGGCTACCTCGGCCTGCCGGCCTTGCAGGCCGAGCGCTTCATCGCCAGCCCGTTCGTGGCCGGCGATCGGCTGTACCGCAGCGGCGACCTGGCGCGCTACCGCGAGGACGGCGAACTGGAGTTCCTGGGTCGCAACGACTTCCAGCTCAAACTGCGCGGGTTGCGGGTCGAGCCCGGCGAGATCGAGGCACAGCTGGCGAACCATCCAGGCATCGAGCAGGCGGTGGTGCTGATGCGCGACGAGCGTCTGGTGGCCTACTTCACCTGTCGCGCCGGCCAGGCCACGCCTGGGCCGCAGGTGCTGCGCAGCCATATGCTGGCCCGCCTGCCGGACTACCTGGTGCCGTCGGCCTTCGTCGCCCTGGCGCAGTGGCCGTTGAGTCCCAGTGGCAAGGTCGATCGCCAGGCGCTGCCCGAGCCTGGCCCAGAATCGATCATCAGCCGGCAGTACGTTGCCCCCGAGGGCGAGCTGGAGACCGCCCTGGCGCAGATCTGGGGCGAGGTGCTGCGCATCGAGCAGATCGGCCGCGACGACAACTTCTTCGAACTGGGCGGGCATTCGCTGCTGGCCGTGAGCCTGGTAGCGCGCATGCGCCAGGCCGGCCTGCATGCCGACGCGCGGAGTCTGTTCAGCCAGCCGACCCTGGCCGCCCTGGCGGCCAGCACACGCTTGCAGCAGGCCCAGGTCGAGGTGCCGCGCACCACCATACCCGGGTTGCAGGCGCGCCGCCGGCTCTGATGCCCACAGGTGAACCCGCTCCCACAGGACTGGACCGCACGGCGTGCGCCGAGCACGGTCGTCGTGGGCGCGGGTTTGCCCGCGAAGAGGCCGGCGCAGACGGCGCGCCGGGAATGTCCCCACTTCCCCTGTCAGCCCCACCACGGCTGATCCATTAGTTTCACGACCATTCCCCTACTGGCAAAGCAGGATGCTTACCCATGCCCCTGAGCGAATTGATGGCTGTGCTCTCCACCCGTGCGATCCGACTGCAGCGCGAGGCCGACGACCTGATCGTGCTCGGCGCCGACGATGCGCTGGACGACGCCCTGTGGCAGGCCCTGGCCGACCATAAAGCGGCGCTGCTGGCGCTGCTGGCCGGGCAGGGCGACGACTGGGTGAGCCCGGCGCTGCGCATCACCCCGGACATGTTGCCGTTGGTGCAACTGGATCAGGCCGCGATCGAGCGCATCGTCGCCACGGTGCCGGGTGGCGCGGCCAACGTGCAGGACATCTATCCCCTGGCGCCGCTGCAGGAAGGCATGCTCTATCACCATCTGGCAACGGACGCGGGTGATCCCTACGTGCTGCAGGTCCAGCTGCGCTTCGCCAGCAGCGCGCACCTGGACGCCTTTGCCCAGGCCCTGGACCAGGTGATCCAGCGCCACGACATCCTGCGCACGGCGCTGGCCTGGGAGGCACTGGATGCGCCGTTGCAGGTGGTCTGGCGCAATGCGCCACTGACGCGCGAGGCGGTCGCGGTGCCGCCGGGCGAAGAACCGTTGGGTCTGCTGCGGGCGCGTTTCGACAGTGGCCATTACCGCATGGACCTGCAGCGCGCGCCGCTCTTGCGCCTGGCCCACGGCCAAGGCAGCGACGGCCAGGTGGTGGCGTTGCTGCTGTTCCATCACACCGTTCTGGATCACACGGGGCTGGATATCGTGCGCCGCGAGATCCATGCCTGCCTGACGGGGGCGAGCGACAGCCTGCCGGCGGCGGTGCCGTTTCGCGACCTGCTGGCCAGGGCCAGGTTGGCCGTGGATGAACAGGCGCACGAAGCGTTCTTCAACGACATGCTCGCCGACATCGACGAGCCGACGCTGGCGTTCGCTGTCGAGGCCCTGGCCGGGCAGCCAGTCGAAGAAGCGCGCCTGACCTTGCCGTTGTCACTCAGCCAACGCCTGCGCAGCTGCGCGCGTCAGCTCGGTGTGAACCCGGCGAGCGTCATGCACCTGGCGATGGCCCGCTTGCTGGGCGCACTGTCCGGGCGTGACAGCGTGGTGTTCGGCAGCGTGTTGCTCGGGCGCATGAGCGCCGGGGCCGATGCCGAGCAGGCCTTGGGCATGTTCATCAACACCTTGCCGCTGCGCGTCGACCTGGGCGGGCAGGGGGTGCGCGATGGCCTGCTGGCCACCCATCAACGCCTCACCGCGCTGCTCGACCACGAGCAGGCACCGCTGGCCCTGGCCCAGCGCTGCAGTGGCGTGACCGCGCCGACACCATTGTTCAACAGCATGCTCAACTACCGTCACAGCGCCGCGGGCGATGCCGAGGCGGTGATCGAGATGGCACCGGGCATCGAAGTGGTCGGGGCCGAGGAGCGTACCAACTATCCGCTGAGCCTGGCGGTCGACGACCTGGGCGAAGACCTGCGCCTGACCGTGCAGGCCCTGGCAGTCTGGGGCGCGCAGCGCCTGTGCGGGCAGCTGCGGCGGATCATCGGCGAACTGGTCGATGCGCTGGAGCGGTCGCCGCAGCTGCCGCTGCTCGCTCTGCCGGTCCTGGCAGCCGACGAGCGTCGTCAGGTGCTGGAGGACTTCAACCGCAGCGAGGTGCCCCACGACCTGACGCAGACCTTGCATGGCCTGTTCGAGGCGCAGGTGCTGCGTAGCCCCGAGGCGCTGGCCGTCAGCGCCGAACAGGGTGAGCTCAGCTATAGCCTGCTCAATGAACAGGCCAACCGCCTGGCCCATCACCTGATCGAACTGGGGGTCAAACCGGACGATCGCGTGGCGATCTGCGTCGAGCGCGGGGTGTCGCTGGTGGTCGGACTGCTGGCCATTCTCAAGGCCGGTGGCGCCTATGTGCCGGTCGATCCGGACTATCCGGTCGAGCGCATCCGCCACATGCTCGCGGACAGCGCGCCGGTGGCGGTGCTGGTGCATGACGCCACCCGCCACGTAGCCGAGTCCGGGCGCATCATCGACCTCGACCAGCCGAGCTGGACGGCCTTGCCAGGCGACAACCCACAGGTAGCGGGCCTGAGCGCCCATCACCTGGCTTATGTGATCTACACCTCCGGTTCCACCGGGGTGCCCAAGGGGGTGATGGTCGAGCAGCGCAACGTGGTCAACCTGGTGCGTTGGAGCGCCGGGCTGTTCCCGGCCGAGGGCGCGGTGCTGCACAAGACCCCGGTCAGCTTCGACGCCTCGGTGTGGGAGCTGTTCTGGCCGCTGTGCAGCGGGCTGCGCCTGGTGCTGGCGCGCCCGGATGGGCAGCGTGATCCGCAGTACCTGGTCGAGCTGATCGAGCGCCAACGGGTCAGTGTGGTTCAGTTCGTGCCGGCACTACTGCAACAGTTCCTCGAGCAGGTGGACAGCGCCCGCTGCGCGAGCCTGACCGACATCGTCTGCGGCGGTGGCGAGCTGACCGAGGCATTGGCCCGCCAGGTGCGCGAGTGCTTGCCGCAGGTGCGCCTGCACAACGTCTACGGTCCGACCGAAACCACGGTGGATTGCAGCGTCTGGACCTTGCAGCCGGAGGATCCACTGCCCCAGGGCGCGCTGCCGATTGGCCGCCCCATCGACAACACCCGGCTGTACGTGCTCGATGGCCATGACCAGCCCGTGCCGATCGGCGTGGCCGGCCAGCTGCACATCGGCGGTGCCGGGGTGGCGCGTGGTTACCTGGGACTGGCGGAGCAACAGGCCGAGCGCTTCATCGCCAGCCCGTTCAACGAGGGCGAGCGCCTGTACCGCAGCGGCGACCTGGTGCGCCAGCGCGCCGATGGCGTGCTCGAGTTCCTCGGACGCAGCGACCACCAGATCAAGCTGCGCGGTCTGCGCATCGAGCCGGGCGAGATCGAAGCCTGCCTGGCACGCCTGCCTGGCGTGCGCGAAGCCGTGGTGCTGGTGCATGACGCCGCGCCCGCGGGGCCTCGCCTGGTGGCCTACCACACGGGCGAGCCGCAGTTGGCCGAGGTCCTGCGCCAAGCGCTGCTGGCGCGGCTGCCGGAGTACATGGTGCCGGCGCTGTTCCTCCACCTCGAGGCGCTGCCGCTGACGCCCAACGGCAAGCTCGACCGCAAGGCGCTGCCGACGCCGGAGCTGCCGGCGCGCGTTTACGAAGCGCCGCAAGGTGACACCGAACAGCTGCTGGCCGGGATCTGGGCCGAACTGCTGGGCGTGGAGCGGGTAGGGCGCCATGACAACTTCTTCGAACTGGGCGGCCACTCGTTGCTGGCGGTGCGACTGGTCGAGCGCATGCGTCAGCAGGGACTGCAAGCCGATGTGCGGGTACTTTTCGGCCAGCCGACCCTTGTCGCGTTGGCCGCGACGGTGACCAGCGAGGCGTCGGCGCAGGTGCCGGCCAACCTGATCCCGCGAGGTTGCACGCGGATCACGCCGCAGATGCTGCCCTTGGCCGAACTCGATCAGGCATCCATCGACGACCTGGTGGCGCGCATCCCGGGCGGTAGCGCCAATGTCCAGGACATCTACGGGCTGGCACCGCTGCAGCAGGGCATCCTCTATCACCACCTGGCCAGCGCCGGGGCCGACCCCTACGTTGGCCGCGCGCGTTTCGCCTTCGCCGGCGAGGCCGAGCTGAACAACTTCGTCGCCGCCCTGGACGCACTGATCGCCGCGCACGATATCCTGCGCACCAGCATCCACTGGGCCGGGCTCGACGAGCCGGTTCAGGTGGTCCAACACCAGGCACGCCTGCCGCTGGTCGAGCAGGCCGACCTGCAGCGCCTGGATCTCACCTGCGCCCCGCTGATGAAGCTGGTGCGTCACGCCGCGGGCGAGCGCCTGGAGGCGAGCCTGCTGATGCACCACATACTGCTCGACCACACTGCCACAGAGCTGCTGGTGTCGCAGTTGAGCGCCATGTTGCAAGGGCACGCGCTCGAAATCGACAGCGTGCCCTATCGCAACTATGTGGCCCGTGCCCGCTTGCAGGCCGACCCGCAGGCCGACGAGGCGATGTTCCGTGAATTGCTGGGCGATATCGATGAGCCGACCGAGGTGTTCGGCCTGCGCGATGTGCAGGGCAATGGTGTCGAGGTGTTCGACACCCGTCAGGCGCTGGACGATGGATTGACCCGGCGCTTGCGTGCGCAGGCCCGGCACTTGGGGGTGAGCCTCGCCAGCCTGGTGCATCAGGCCTGGGGCCAGGTGCTGGCCCAGCTCAGCGGGCGCGAGGACGTGGTGTTCGGCACCGTGCTGCTCGGGCGCCTGCAGGGCGGGGCGGGGGCCGACCGGGCGCTGGGCATGTTCATCAACACCCTGCCGCTGCGGGTGAGCGTCGATGGGGTGGGCGTGGCCGATGGCGTGCGCCTTACCCATCAGCGCCTGGCGCGGCTGCTGGGCCATGAGCAGGCGTCGCTGGCCCAGGCCCTGCGCTGCAGTGGCGTACCTGCTTCGCAAGCCTTGTTCAGCAGCCTGTTGAACGTACGTCATAGCACGCCCCAGAGCATGGGCAAGGATCTGGGTTGGGCCGGCATCGAGCTGCTGGACGCGCACGAGCGCAGCAACTATCCACTGGTGGTCAACGTCGATGACCTGGGCGAAGGAATGTCCGTGACCGTGCAGGCCGTGCCCCAGGTCGACGGCGCGCAGGTCTGTGCCCTGCTGGCCTGTGCCCTGGAGCACCTCGCCCAGGCCCTGGAAGTGGCGCCGGACACCGCGCTGCACGCCATCTCCTGCCTGACGCCCGAGGCGCGCCGCCAGGTGCTGCGCGATTTCAACGCCACCACTCGCGACTATCCGCGCGAACAACCGCTGCACGTGCTGTTCCGCGCCCATGCCGCCGCCACGGCCGATGCGCTGGCGGTCGTCCATGGCGCGCGACAATGGCGCTATGGTGAACTCGAACGCCATGCCAACCGCCTGGCCCATCATCTGCTGGCGCTTGGCCTGCGCCAGGGCGAGCGGGTGGCGCTGCTGCTGCCGCGCTCGTTCGACCTGATCGCCGCCCAGCTGGCCGTGAGCAGCTGTGGCGCGGTCTATGTGCCGCTGGATGCCAATGCACCAGCCGAGCGCCAAAGCCTGATGATCGAGGACTGCGGCGCCGCGCTGCTGCTGACCCACGCGCAGCAGCCACGCTTGGCCTCGGCTCGCCGCGTCGAGCTCGACGGCCTGACGCTGGATAGCTATCCCGAGCATGCCCCGGACATCCCGGTGGCCGCCCATGACGGCGCCTACATCATGTACACCTCCGGGTCCACCGGGGGGCCGAAGGGTGTCCAGGTGCCGCACCGGGCGATCGCGCGCCTGGTGATCAACAATGGTTTCGCCGACTTCGATGGCAACGACCGGTTGGCCTTCGCCTCGAACCCCGCCTTCGACGCCAGCACCCTCGAGGTCTGGGCGGCGCTGCTCAATGGTGGCACGGTCGTGGTGATCGACCAGCACCAGGTGCTGTCGCCACAGGGCCTGGGCGAGGCATTGCTGGCCGGCGGAGTGACGGCGCTGTGGTTGACTGCCGGCCTGTTCCACCAGTACGCGGGCGATCTGCTGCCGGTGTTCCGTACCTTGCGCTACCTGATGGTGGGTGGCGACGTGCTCGATCCGGCGGTGGTCGCCCGCGTGCTGCGCGAGGGCGCGCCGGGTCATTTGCTCAATGGCTACGGCCCGACCGAGGCCACCACCTTCAGCACCACCCACGAGATCCTCGAGGTGGGCGAGGGCGCCATTGCGATCGGTCGACCGATTGGCAACAGCCGCTGCTACGTGCTCGATGCCCGGCAGCAGCCGCTGCCGGTGGGGGCGGTGGGCGAACTGTACATCGGTGGCGATGGCGTCGCCCTGGGCTATCTGGGGCAGCCACGGCTCAACGCCGAGCGTTTCCTTGCCGACCCGTTCAGCGACGCGCCAGGGGCGCGCATGTATCGCAGTGGCGACCTGGCGAGTTGGCAGGCCGACGGCACCCTGCGCTACCTTGGGCGCGGCGATCGTCAGGTCAAGCTGCGCGGTTTTCGCATCGAACTGGGCGAAATCGAATCCCGTCTGGCCGCCTGCGCCGGGGTGCGCGATGCCGTGGTGCTGGTGCGCGAGGACACGCCGGGCGACAAGCGCCTGGTGGCGTACTACAGCAGCGAGGGCCAGACACCTGCGATCGACGCCTTGCACGATCGATTGCAAGGCCAGTTGCCGGACTACATGCTGCCAGCGGCCTATGTACTGGTTGCGCAATGGCCGCTGACCGCCAACGGCAAGCTAGATCGCCGCGCGCTGCCAGCGCCGGACCAGGGCGCGGTGGTCAGCCGTGTGTTCGCGGCGCCCGAAGGCGAGGTGGAAACCGCCCTGGCGGCCATCTGGGCCGATGTGCTGAAAGTCGATCAGGTCGGCCGCCACGACCATTTCTTCGAACTCGGCGGTCACTCGCTGCTGGCGGTGACCTTGATCGAGCGCATGCGCAAGGCCGGCCTTGCCGCCGACGTGCGCGTGCTGTTCGCCCAGCCGACCCTGGCCGCGCTGGCCGCGGCGGTGGGCGGCGGACGTGAGGTACAGGTGCCAGGCAACCGGGTCCCCCGTGGTACCACGCACATTACCCCTGACATGCTCAGCCTGATCGACCTCGATCAGCCGGCGATCGAGCGCATCGTCGCGACGGTGCCAGGCGGCGCGGCCAACGTGCAGGAAATCTACCCGCTGGCACCCCTGCAGACGGGCATTCTCTATCACCACCGCAGCGCCGCCGAGGGCGACCCGTACCTGCTGCAGTCGCGCCTGGCCTTCGACAGCCTCGCGCGCCTGCAGGCGTGGGCCGGCGCCTTGCAACAGGTCATCGACCGCCACGACATCCTGCGTACCGCGGTGCTCTGGGACGGTCTGGACGAACCTGTGCAGGTGGTGTGGCGCCATGCCGAGCTGGCGCTCAGCGAGATCACCCTCGAGCCGACCGATACGGCGGTCATCGACCAGTTGCAGGCCCGCTTCGACGCCCGCGGGTATCGCATCGACCTCGGCCAGGCCCCGTTGCTGCGCCTGGTCTATGCCCGCGATCCGGCCAATGAGCAGGTCGTGGCGATCGTGCTGTTCCATCACCTGGTGCTCGACCACACCGCCATGGCGGTGGTGGGAGCCGAAATGCAGGCCCTGCTG
This sequence comes from Pseudomonas sp. microsymbiont 2, assembly GCF_054788395.1. NCBI lineage: Bacteria > Pseudomonadati > Pseudomonadota > Gammaproteobacteria > Pseudomonadales > Pseudomonadaceae > Pseudomonas > Pseudomonas sp. microsymbiont 2. The sequence goes on along the minus strand of NZ_CM139112.1, from coordinate 3,146,253 downwards.
TTCGACGAAGGCGCGGGGCTCCCGGCGCCGGTACCCTATCGCAACTACCTGGCGCAGGCCCGCCTGGCCAATGACCCACGGCAGCATGAAAGCTTCTTCCGCGCCATGCTCGGCGATGTCGAGGAGCCGACCCTGCCGTTCGGCCTGCGCGATGTGCAAGGCGAGGGGCTGGGCGTCGAGCAGGCACGGCTGACGCTGGACGCGGCCCTGGCCCAGCGCCTGCGCGAGCAGGCCCGACGCCTGGGCGTCAGCCCCGCGAGCATGATGCACCTGGCCTGGGCGCGCCTGCTGGGCGTGCTGGCCAATCGCACCGATGTGGTGTTCGGCACCGTGCTGCTGGGCCGCCTGCAGGGCGGCGAGGGCGCCGACCGGGCGCTGGGAATGTTCATCAATACCCTGCCGCTGCGGGTCGACACCACGGTGGCGGTGGCCGAGGCGGTGGCTGCGACCCATGCCGGGTTGTCGGCGCTGCTCGGTCACGAGCATGCGTCACTGGCCCTGGCCCAGCGCTGCAGCGGTGTGCCTGCCGGCCTGCCGCTGTTCAGTGCCTTGCTCAACTATCGCCACAGCGCCGCCGATGAGCCGCGCGATGGCCAGGGTATCTGGCAGGGCGTGCGTCTGCTCGGCGGCGAGGAGCGCAGCAACTATCCGCTGACCCTGAGCGTCGACGACCTCGGTGCAGGTTTCGTTCTCAGTGTGCTGGCACAAGCCGGTATCGGCGCCGAGCGGATTGCCGCCTGGATGGCCAATACCCTGGCGCAGCTGGCGCGGGCCCTGGAACAGGCCCCTGGCACAGCGGTCGAAGCGTTGCCGGTGCTGGCCCGCGATGAGCGCGAACGCCTGCTGGACGGGTTCAACGACACGGCCCGGCGCTACCCCGAAGGTCACACCGTGCATGCCCTGGTCGAGGCCCAAGCCGCCCGCGCTCCCCAGGCTCGAGCCGTGGTGCAGGGCGAGGTGGTGGTCAGCTACGACGCACTCAATCGTGCCGCCAACCGCCTGGCCCATCGCCTGATCGCCCGTGGCGTGCGGCGCGGCGCCCGGGTGGCACTGTGCCTGCCACGCACCCCGCAGCGCCTGGTGGCTCTGCTGGCTGTGCTCAAGGCCGGTGCCGCCTATGTGCCGGTGGATCCGGCATATCCGCTCGAGCGCATCGCCTACCTGCTGCATGACAGCGCGCCGACCCTGGTGCTGGCCGAGTCGAACAACCCGAGCCTGCCCGCGGATGTCGCCCGTCTGGACCTGGACCGTGACGATTGGCACGCCTGCGCCGATCACGACCCCCGGGTGTCGGGCGTGGACGATGGCGATCTGGCCTATGTGGTCTATACCTCCGGTTCCACCGGCCAGCCCAAAGGGGTCATGGTCGAGCACCGTACCCTGACCAATCTGGTCCACTGGCACTGCGAAAACTTCGCCTTGGTGCCCGGCAGCCAGACCTCCAGCGTCGCCGGCTTTGGCTTCGACGCCATGGCCTGGGAGACCTGGCCGGCATTGTGCGCCGGGGCCGCGCTGCACCTGCCACCAACCGAGGTGGCCGCAGAGCATGTCGAGGCGCTGCTCGACTGGTGGCGAAGCACACCGTTGCAGGTCAGCTTCCTGCCGACGCCGCTGGCCGAGCAGGTGCTGCGCCAGGGCGCGGGGCATCCGACCTTGCGCACGCTGCTGACCGGCGGTGATCGCCTGCGTCCGTTCCCGAGCGCGCCAGGCTTTGCCGTGGTCAACAACTACGGCCCTACCGAGGCCACCGTGGTGGCCACCTCTGGCGAGGTGTCGCCGGGGGCCGCGCCGCACATCGGTCGGCCGATCGCCAACACCCGGCTATATGTGCTCGATGGTCAGCGTCAGCCGGTGCCGGTGGGCGCGGTGGGCGAGCTGTACATTGGCGGCGCCGGGGTCGCCCGGGGCTACCTGCGTCGCCCGGAGCTCACTGACGAACGCTTCGTTGCCGACCCGTTCGCCGGGCGCAGCGGCGCGCGCATGTATCGCAGTGGCGACCTGGTGCGCTGGAATGCCGACGGCACCCTGGACTACGTTGCACGCAACGACGATCAGGTGAAGATTCGCGGCGTGCGGGTCGAACTGGGCGAGATCGAAGCCGCGCTGGCGAGGGTGGCGGGCGTGGGCGACGTCGCGGTGCTGGTACGCGCCGAACGTCTGCTGGCCTGGTACTGCGCCGATGCCGAAGTGACCGCCGATGTGTTGCGCCAGGCACTGAGCACCCTGTTGCCGGCGCACATGCTGCCCCAGGCGTTCATCCGCCTGGACGCCTTGCCATTGACCGCCCACGGCAAGCTCGACCGCCGCGCCTTGCCGGACCCTGACCCGGCGAGCCTGGCGGGGCAGGCCTACGAAGCGCCACAGGGCGAGCGGGAAACCGTCATGGCCCAGGTGTGGGCCGAGGTCCTGGGCATCGAGCGCGTCGGACGCCACGACAACTTCTTCGCGCTGGGTGGCCATTCGCTGCTGGCCGTCAACCTGATCGATCGCTTGCGCCAGCAGGGGCTGGAGTGCGATGTGCGGCTGTTGTTCAGCCAACCCAGCGTGGCCGCCCTGGCCGCCACGCAAGGTGCCGGGCGGCAGGTCGCGATACCGGCCAACGGCATCCCGGCCGGCTGTACCCGGATCACGCCGGACATGCTCACCCTGGTACGCCTGGAACCGCGCCATATCGAGCGTATCGTCGCCAGCGTGCCGGGCGGCGCGGCCAACGTGCAGGACATCTACCCGTTGGCGCCGTTGCAGGAGGGCATTCTCTACCACCACCTCAGCTCGCCGGAGCACGACCCCTATGTGCTCGCCTCGCGCATGCTCTTCGATGGCCCGACGCGTCTACAGGCGTTCCGCGACGCCTTGCAGCAGGTCATCGATCGCCATGACGTATTGCGTACCGCGATACGCTGGGAAGGGCTGCCGCAGCCGGTGCAGGTCGTCTGGCGCGAAGCTATGTTGCAGGTCGCGCCCATCGAGGAGGTGGACACTCAGCGCCTGGACCTTGGGCAGGCGCCATTGATACGTCTGTTGCATGGCACCCGCGACGATGGGTGTATCGACGTGCTGCTGCAGTTCCACCATATTCTGCTCGATCATACGGCTCTGGACCTGATCGCCGCCGAACTGCTCGGATACCTGCAAGGCAGCCCGCTGCCGAAGCAGCCGCCGACGCCTTACCGCAACTATGTGGCCCAGGCGCGCCTGGGCGTCAGCCAGGCTGAGCACGAGACTTACTTCCGCGAACAGCTGGGCGATATCGACGAGCCGACCCTGCCTTATGGCCTTGCCGATGTGCAGGGTGATGGCCAGGCCATCGAGCAAGCCGAGCTGTGGCTGGACGATGCGCTGGCCGAGCGCTTGCGACGCCAGGCACGGCAACTGGGCGGCAGTCTGGCCAGCTTGTTCCATGTGGCCTTCGCCCGCTTGCTGGCGGCTGTCAGTGGTCGCGACAGCGTGGTGTTCGGCACCGTGCTGCTGGGGCGGCTGGAGGGCGGCGAGGGTGCCGAGCAGGCCCTGGGCATGTTCATCAACACCCTGCCGTTGCGCCTGGACCTGGCCGGGCTGAGCGTGCGCGACGCCGCGCAGGCGACCCAGCGAAACCTGGGCGCGCTGCTGGTCCACGAGCATGCCTCGCTGGCACTGGCCCAGCGTTGCAGCGCGGTGCCAGCGCCGGCGCCACTGTTCAGTGCCATGCTCAACTATCGCCATAGCCAGGAAGTGGATGAGACGAGCCGGCGGCAATGGCAGGGCATCGAGTTCTTCGACAGCAGGGAGCGCAGCAACTACCCGCTGAGCGTGAACGTGGACGATATGGGCCAGCGCCTGCGTCTGGTCGCCATGGTGCCGGCAGCGGTCGGCGCACAGCGGCTGTGCGGGCAGCTCGAACAGGTGCTGCGGGCGCTGGCCCTGGCTCTGGATGAGCAGCCGGCGCAATCGTTGCTGGATCTGCCGGTGATGAACGCCGAAGAGCGGCACCAGGTAGTGCTCGGCTTCAATGACACGGCGTGCGAGCACGACCTGACGCAGACCTTGCATGGCCTGTTCGAGGCGCAGGTGCTGCGTAGCCCTGATGCGCTGGCCATCGAGGCTGATGAGGTGCAAGTGAGCTATCGCCAGCTCAACGAGCAGGCCAACCGCTTGGCCCATCGTTTGATCGAACTGGGGGTCAAACCGGACGATCGTGTGGCGATCTGCGTCGAGCGCGGGGTGTCGCTGGTGGTCGGCCTGCTGGCCATTCTCAAGGCCGGTGGCGCCTATGTGCCGGTCGATCCGGACTATCCGGTCGAGCGCATCCGCCACATGCTCGCGGACAGCGCGCCGGTGGCGGTGCTGGTACATGGCGCCACCCGCCACGTAGCCGAGTCCGGGCACATCATCGACCTCGACCAGCCGAACTGGACGGACTTGCCGGACGACAACCCGCAGGTGCCGGGCCTGAGCGCCCATCACCTGGCCTATGTGATCTACACCTCCGGCTCCACCGGGGTGCCCAAGGGGGTGATGGTCGAGCAGCGCAACGTGGTCAACCTGGTGCGCTGGAGCGCCGGGCTGTTCGCGACCGAGGGCGCGGTGCTGCACAAGACCCCGGTCAGCTTCGATGCCTCGGTGTGGGAGCTGTTCTGGCCGCTGTGCAGCGGGCTGCGCCTAGTGCTGGCGCGCCCGGATGGGCAGCGCGATCCGCAGTACCTGGTCGAGCTGATCGAGCGCCAACGGGTCAGTGTGGTTCAGTTCGTGCCGGCGCTGCTGCAGCAGTTCCTTGAACAGATGGGCAGCGCCCGCTGCGCGAGCCTGACCGACATCGTCTGCGGCGGTGGCGAGCTGACCGAGGCATTGGCCCGCCAGGTGCGCGAGTGCTTGCCGCAGGTGCGCCTGCACAACGTCTACGGTCCGACCGAGACCACGGTGGACTGCAGCGTCTGGACCTTGCAGCCGCAGGATCCACTGCCACAGGGCGCGCTGCCGATTGGTCGCCCCATCGACAACACCCGGCTGTACGTGCTCGATGGCCATGACCAGCCGGTGCCGATCGGCGTGGCCGGCCAGTTGCACATCGGCGGTGCCGGGGTGGCGCGTGGTTACCTTGGCTTGCCGGAGCAACAGGCCGAGCGCTTCATCGCCAGCCCGTTCAACGAGGGCGAGCGCCTGTACCGCAGCGGCGACCTGGTGCGCCAGCGCGCCGATGGCGTGCTCGAGTTCCTCGGGCGCAGCGACCATCAGATCAAGCTGCGCGGGCTACGCATCGAACCGGGCGAGATCGAGGCCTGCCTGGCACGCCAGCCTGGCGTGCGCGAAGCCGTGGTGCTGGTGCATGACACCGCGCCGGCAGGGCCACGCCTGGTGGCCTACCACACGGGCGAGCCGCAGTTGGCCGAGGTCCTGCGCCAGGCGCTGCTGGCGCGGCTGCCGGAGTACATGGTGCCGGCGCTGTTCATCCACCTCGAGGCGCTGCCGCTGACCCCCAACGGCAAGCTCGACCGCAAGGCGCTGCCGACGCCGGAGCTGCCAGCGCGCGTTTACGAAGCCCCGCAAGGCGACACCGAGCAGCTATTGGCCGGGATCTGGGCCGAGCTGCTGGGCGTGGAACGGGTAGGGCGCCATGACAACTTCTTCGAACTGGGTGGCCACTCGCTGCTGGCGGTGGCCCTTGTCGCCCGGCTGCGCGAGGCTGGCCTGGCGGCGGATATCCGCGTGCTGTTCGGCCAGCCAAGTGTCGCGGCGCTGGCGGCGACGCTGGGCCAGGCGCAGCGCATCGAAGTGCCGGCCAACCGGATTGCGCCCAACTGCAGCCATATCACCCCGGACATGCTGACGCTGCTGACGCTGGATCAGCCCGCCATCGACCGAATCGTGGCCGCCGTGCCGGGAGGCGCGGCCAATGTGCAGGACATCTACCCACTGGCGCCTCTGCAGGAGGGCATTCTCTACCTGCACCTGAGCACCCCGCAGGCCGACCCCTACGTGCTGCGCGCGCGCATGCGCTTCAGCGACCTGGGGCGGCTGGAGGCGTTCAGTGACGCCTTGCAGCGCGTCATCGACCGCCATGACATCCTGCGCACCGCCGTGCTCTGGGACGGTTTGCCCCAGCCGGTGCAGGTAGTCTTGCGCCAGGCGCCCCTGCAGGTCTTGCCGCTCCTCGATGAAGCTCCTGTGAGCCTGGCCCTGGACCAGGCGCCCCTGATTCGCTTGCACTGGCGCCAAGACCCGGCCACCGGTCAGGTCGAGGCGGTGCTGCTCTATCACCATATCGTGCTCGATCATGTCGCCATGCAGACGGTGCAGGGCGAGCTGCAGGGTTATCTCGCGGGCCAAGGGGCGCCGGCCTTGGCCTCGGTGCCTTATCGCAACTATGTGGTGCAGGCGCGAAACGCCGTCAGCGAGGCCGAGCACGAAGCGTTCTTCCGCAACCTGCTGGGGGACATCGACGAGCCGACCTTGCCGTTCGGCCTGCGCGACGTGCAGGGCGGACAGGCCATCGAAGTGGCCGATGTCGCTTTCACGGGCCGACTGTACGCCCGGCTGCGAGAGCAGGCACGGCAATTGGGCGTGAGCAGCGCCAGCCTGTTGCATCTGGCCTGGGCGCGCCTGCTGGGGGCGCTCAGTGGCCGCGACAGCGTGGTATTCGGCACCGTGCTGCTGGGCCGCCTGCAGGGCGGCGAGGGCAGCGAACGGGCGCTGGGCATGTTCATCAATACCCTGCCGCTGCGCATCGACCTGGGCGACACCGGCGTGGCCGAAGGTGTGCGCGCGGCGCACGCTCGCCTGTCGGCGCTGCTGCGCCATGAGCATGCCTCGCTGGCCCTGGCCCAGCGCTGCAGTGGCGTGGCGGCACCGCTGCCGCTGTTCAGCGCGATCCTCAACTACCGGCAGGTCGCGCCCACCGCGACGCTGGACCCCGCCTGGCAAGGCATAGAGCAGCACGGTGTCGAAGGGCACGGCAACTATCCCCTGGCTGTGGATATCGATGACCTCGGCGATGGCCTGCGCCTGACCGTGCGGGCGGCGCCCCAGGCGGGTGCCCGACGTGTCGCCGCGCAGATGCTGCAGGTCATCGAGGGCGTGCTGGAGGCGCTCGAGCGGCAACCGGGACTGGCGCTGTGGCAAGTACCCGTGCTGCGAGCCGATGAAGCGCGCCAGGTACTGGGCGAGTTCAACGACACCGCGGTGGACTACGACCTGACAGTGACCTTGCATGGCCTGATCGAGGCGCAGGTACGGCGCACGCCCGACGCGCTGGCGGTCAAGGCCGAAGGGCAGGGGCTGAGCTATCGCCAGCTCGATGAGCAGGCCAACCGCCTGGCCCATCACCTGATCGAACTGGGCGTCAGACCGGATGATCGCGTGGCGATCTGCGTCGAGCGCGGCTTGTCGATGGTGGTCGGCCTGCTGGCGATCCTCAAGGCCGGTGGCGCCTATGTGCCGGTCGATCCGGACTATCCCGCCGAACGTATTGGCCACATGCTCGCGGACAGCGCGCCGGTGGCGGTGCTGGTGCATGGCGCCACCGCCCACCTGCCCGAGGGTGGACGCGTCATCGACCTCGACCGCCCCAGCTGGCAGGCGCAGCCGTCCTGGGCGCCACAGGTGCCGGGCTTGACCTCGCGGCACCTGGCCTACGTGATCTATACCTCGGGCTCCACCGGCTTGCCCAAGGGTGTGATGAACGAGCACGCCGCGGTGGTCAACCGCCTGCGCTGGATGCAGGACGCCTACCGCCTCGGCGCGCAGGACGTGGTGCTGCAGAAGACCCCGTTCAGCTTCGACGTGTCGGTCTGGGAGTTCCTCTGGCCGCTGCAGACCGGTGCCTGCCTGGTCATGGCCCGCCCGGGCGGTCATCGCGACCCTGAATACCTGCGCGCGATCATTGGCGACGAGCAGGTGAGCACGCTGCACTTCGTGCCCTCGATGCTGGATGTGTTCCTGGCCCATGGCGAGGTTCGGCCCGAGGCGCTCAAGCGTGTGTTGTGCAGCGGCGAGGCCTTGCCCGGCAGCCTGGTGCGGCGTTTCCAGGCGCAGTTGCCGACGGTCGAGCTGCACAACCTCTACGGCCCTACCGAGGCGGCGGTGGATGTCAGTGCCTGGCACTGCGTGAGCGCGCCGGACAACACGCCGATCGGCAAGCCGATCGCCAACACCACGCTGTACGTGCTGGACGCCCATGGCCAGCCGGTGCCGCGTGGCGTGCCCGGCGAGCTGTACATCGGTGGCGTGCAGGTGGCCCGCGGCTATCTGAATCGCGCCGAACTGACCGCCGAACGCTTCATCGACGATCCGTTCGGCGAGCAGGTCGGTGGCCGCCTGTACCGGACCGGCGACCTGGCGCGGCATCTGCCGGACGGCAACATCGAATACCTGGGGCGCAACGACGACCAGGTGAAGATCCGTGGCCTGCGCATCGAACTGGGCGAGATCCAGGCGTGCCTGACGGCGATCGAAGGCATCAAGGAAGCGGTGGTGCTGGCTCGCGATCAACACCTGGTGGCGTACTACACCGGCACCCGGCATGCCACGGACGCGCTGCGCGCGGCGCTGCTCGAACGGCTGCCGGCGTTCATGCTGCCGGCCTCGTTCACTTACCTGGAAGCATTGCCGCTGAGCCCCAATGGCAAGCTGGACCGCAAGGCGCTGCCTGTGCCGCAACTGCTGCAACAGGCCTATGAAGCGCCGCAAGGCGACGTCGAAACATTGCTGGCGCGGCTCTGGAGCGAGCTGCTGGATGTAGCCCAGGTCGGCCGTCACGACAACTTCTTCGAACTGGGCGGCCATTCGCTGCTGGCCGTGACCCTTACCGCGCGCATGCGCCAGGCCGGACTGGCGGCGGACGTGCGGGTGCTGTTCGGGCAGCCGACGCTGGCCGCCCTGGCCACGGCGGTGGGGCGCGAAGTCGAGCCTGTGGTGCCGGCCAACCGCATTCCGACCGGTTGCGCACGCATCACCGCGGACATGTTGCCACTGGCGACACTGGAGCAGCCTACCCTCGACGCCCTGGTGCAAAGCATTCCCGGTGGCGCGGCCAACGTGCAGGACATCTATGCGCTGGCCCCGCTGCAGCAGGGCATCCTCTACCACCACCTGGCCAGCGCCGAGGTGGATCCCTATGTCCTGCAGATGGGCTTTGCCTTCGCCGGCCAGGACGAGCTGGACGCCTTCGTCGCGGCGCTGAACCAGGTGATCGCCCGCCACGACGTGCTGCGCAGCAGCGTGCACTGGCAAGGGCTGGACGAGGCCGTGCAGGTGGTCTGGCGCGACGCCCGGTTGCAGATCGAGCCCGCGCTGGACGGCGTGCGCCTGGACATGGGCCGCGCGCCGCTGATGCACCTGAGCAGCCGTGTGGAACATGGCCGGCTGCAGGCAACCCTGCTGCTGCACCATATCCTGCTCGACCATGCTGCCCTGGAACTGCTGGTGGCCGAGGTCGCCGACGTGCTGCTGGGCCGTGCGCCCCAGGGCGACAGCGTGCCGTACCGCAACTATGTGGCGCAGGCTCGTTTGCGTGACGACGGTCAGGCCCAGGAAGCCATGTTCCGCGAACTGCTGGGCGATATCGACGAGCCGACCGAAGTATTCGGCCTGCGTGACGTGCTCGGCGACGGCCGCCATGTACTCGACCATCGCCAGCCGCTGGACAGTCATCTGGCCCAGCGTTTGCGTGAGCAGGCGCGAGCGTTGGGCGTCAGCGCCGCCAGCCTGGTTCACCAGGCCTGGGGTCAGGTGCTGGCGCAATTGTCCGGGCGCGAGGAGGTGGTGTTCGGCACTGTGCTGCTGGGGCGCCTGCAGGGTGGTGAAGGCGCCGAGCGGGCGCTGGGCATGTTCATCAACACCCTGCCGCTGCGGGTCAGCGTCGGTTCGGCGGGCGTCGCCGATGGCGTGCGCCTGACTCACCAGCGCCTGGCGCGGCTGCTGGCCCATGAGCAGGCCTCCCTGGCCCTGGCCCAGCGCTGCAGCGGCGTTCCGGCCTCGCAGGCGCTGTTCACCAGCTTGCTGAACTACCGCCACAGCGCGGCGAATACCCGTGGACAGGCTCGCGCCTGGGAAGGCATCGAGCTGCTCGCTGCCCATGAGCGCAGCAACTACCCGCTGGTGGTGAGCGTCGATGACCTGGGCCGTGACTTCCTCCTGACGGTGCAGGCCGTGCCGGAAGTGGACGGGGTGTTGCTCTGTCAGTTGCTCGAGGCGGCCCTCGAGGGCTTGGCCGATAGCCTGGATAAAGCACCGCAGACGGCGTTGCACAGTATCGTCGGATTGCCGGACGCCGAGCGCCAGCGGGTGCTGCGACAGTTCAACGACACGCGGCGCGAATACCCGCGCGAAGTGCCGGTGCATGGGCTGTTCGAAGCCAACGCCAAGCTCAATCCCGAAGCCCTGGCCGTGGCCCATGGCACGCGGCGCTGGAGCTACCAGGCGCTGAACCGGCAGGCCAACCGCCTGGCCGGACACCTGTTGGAGCAGGGCGTCCAGGCCGGCGACCGGGTGGCGCTGCTGCTGCCGCGCTCGTTCGAGCTGCTGGTGGCGCAACTGGCCACGAGCAAGTGCGGCGCGGTGTTCGTGCCGCTGGATGGCAATGCCCCGCTGAAGCGCCAGGCGTTCATGGTCGCCGACAGCCAGGCGCGGCTGCTGCTGACCCACAGCGACCAGCCCGTGGTGGAGGGTGCGCGCCGCATCGAGCTGGACCGACTCGAGCTGGACCGCTATGCCTGCGAAGACCTGGGCTTGGCGGTGGATGCCGGCGCTGCGGCCTACATCATGTACACCTCCGGCTCCACCGGGACGCCGAAAGGGGTGCAGGTGCCGCACCACGCCATCGTGCGTCTGGTGATCAACAATGGCTTCGCCGACTTCAACTGCCAGGACCGGGTGGCGTTCGCCTCGAACCCGGCATTCGATGCCAGCACCCTGGAGGTCTGGGCGCCGCTGATCAACGGCGGTGCGGTGGTGGTGATCGACCAGGACCAGGTGCTGTCGCGCCAGACCTTGTGCGATGCACTGCTGGCCCAGGGCGTGACGGTGCTGTGGCTGACCGCCGGGCTGTTCCACCAGTACGCCGACGATCTGCTGCCGGCCCTGCGCAATCTGCGCTACCTGATGGTCGGCGGCGATGTGCTGGACCCGGCGGTGATCGCCCGGGTACTGCGCGATGGCGCGCCGCAGCATCTGCTCAATGGCTACGGGCCGACCGAGGCCACGACCTTCAGCACCACCCACGAGATCGTCAGCGTGGGCGAGGGCAGCATCCCGATCGGCAAACCGATCGGCAACGCTCGCTGCTATGTGCTCGACGCGCGCCGGCAATTGTTGCCGGTCGGCGCGGTCGGCGAGCTGTACATCGCCGGTGACGGTGTGGCCCTGGGTTACCTGGGCCAGCCGGAGCTCACGGCCGAGCGCTTCGTGGCCGATCCGTTCAACGGCGGCACCATGTACCGCAGTGGCGACCTGGTCTGTTGGCAGGCCGACGGTACCCTGCGCTATCTGGGCCGTGCCGACCAACAGATCAAGTTGCGCGGGTTACGCATCGAACTCGGCGAGATCGAAGCGAGCCTGGGTCAATGCGCAGGCGTTCGCGATGCGCTGGTCGTGCTGCGCGAAGACACGCCGGGCGACAAGCGCCTGGTCGCCTATTTCACCGGTGAAGTGTCGGCGATCGCCGAGCTGCACGGGTCTCTGCAAGGCCGGCTGCCGGACTACATGCTGCCCGCTGCCTATGTCCGGCTGGAAGCGCTGCCGTTGACCGCCAACGGCAAGCTGGACCGCCGGGCGCTGCCGCAACCGGACCGTGATGCCGTGATCAGTCGCGTTTTCGAGGCGCCGCAAGGGGCGGTCGAAACCGAGCTGGCCGCGATCTGGGGCGATGTGCTCAAGGTGGAGCGGGTGGGTCGCCACGATCACTTCTTCGAGCTGGGCGGCCATTCGCTGCTGGCGGTGAGCCTGATCGAACGGATGCGCAAGGCCGGCCTCGATGCCGATATCCGCGTGCTGTTCGCCCAGCCGACCCTGGCGGCATTGGCGGCAGCGGTAGGCAGTGGCCGAGAGATCGAGGTACCGGCCAATCGCCTGCCGACCCTGGCCACGCGGATCACACCGGCCATGCTTAGCCTGATCGAGCTGGATCAGGCCAGCATCGATCGTGTTGTCGCCACGGTGCCCGGCGGCGCGGCCAACGTGCAGGAAATCTACCCGCTGGCGCCGTTGCAGGAGGGCATTCTCTACCATCACCTCAGCGCCGAGCAGGGCGACCCGTACCTGCTGCAGACCCGCCTGGCCTTCGACAGCGTCGAGCGCTTGCAAGCGTGCGCCGGGGCGCTGCAACAGGTCATCGATCGTCACGATATCCTGCGCACCTCGGTGGTGTGGCAAGGGGTGGCGGAACCTGTGCAGGTGGTCTGGCGCCAGGCACGCCTGGACGTCAGCGAGGTCGGCGGGCTTGGCGAGGATGCCGTCATCGAGCGCTTGCAAGCACATTTCGATGCGCGTCATCAGCGTCTCGACCTGAGCCAGGCACCGTTGCTGCGCTTGACCTATGCCATGGATCCGGCGCACGAACGCGTGGTGGCCATCCTGCATTTCCACCACCTGGCCCTGGACCACACGGCCATGGAGGTGATCGTTCACGAAATGCAGGCGTTGCTGTCTGGCCGTGGGGCGCGACTAGCCGCGCCGGTGCCGTACCGCAACTACGTGGCCCAGGTGCGTCTGGGCGGCGCCCAGGCGGGGCACGAGGCGTTCTTCCGCGAGATGCTCGGCGATGTCGAGGAGCCGACCCTGCCCATGGGCCTGGCCGATGTGCAGGGCGATGGCCGCGATATCGAGGAAACCCGCCAGTCGCTCGACCTGGCCCTGGCGCGCCGGGTCCGCGAGCAGGCGCGGCGCCTTGGGGTCAGCGCCGCGAGCCTGATGCACCTGGCCTGGGCGCGGGTGGTCGGCGTGCTGGCCGGGCGTCAGGACGTGGTGTTCGGCACCGTGCTGATGGGCCGCCTGCAGGGCGGCGAGGGGGCTGACCGCGCCCTGGGGGTGTTCATCAATACCTTGCCGCTGCGCATCGATACCCGGGCGGCTGCGCGGGAGGCGGTGCAGGCCACTCACCAACGGCTGTCGGCACTGCTGGGCCATGAGCACGCCTCGCTGGCGTTGGCCCAACGCTGCAGCGGCGTGGCGGCCGCGGCGCCGCTGTTCAGTGCCTTGCTCAACTACCGGCATAGCCCGGTGAGTGCCGCTGGCGAGGCGACCGACGGCTTCCAGGGCATGCACCAGCTAGGCGGCGAGGAGCGCAGCAACTACCCGCTGACCCTGAGCGTCGACGACCTCGGCGATGGCTTCGGTTTGAGCGTGCTGGCCCAGCAAGGGATCGGCGCCGAGCGGGTCGGGCAGTGGATGACGGCTGCCGTGACGCAACTGGTCCGGGCGCTGGAGCAGGATGCGTCGGTTCGCGTCGATACCCTGCCGATCATCGATGACGCCGAGCGCCTGCGGTTGCTCGAAGGCTTCAATGCCACCGCCGTGGCGTACCCTCGAGCGCAGACCCTCCACGCCTGGGTCGAGGCCCAGGCGCCCGAAGCGCTGGCCGTGGTGCAGGGCGAGCAGCGCTTGACCTATGGCGAACTCAACCAGCGCGCCAACCGCTTGGCCCATCATCTGCTCGCCCGTGGCGTAGGGCTCGGCGAGCGGGTTGCCCTGTGCCTCGAGCGCGGCCCGCAGCGGCTGGTGGCGATGCTGGCCGTATTGAAGGCCGGCGCGGCCTATGTACCGGTCGATCCGGCCTATCCGGCGCAGCGGATCGCCTACCTGCTCGGTGACAGCGCTCCGGCCCTGGTGCTGGTCGAGGCTTCGACCTCGACGCTGGCCGGGAGCCTCGAGAGCGTCTCGCTCGACGGCGATGCCTGGCATGGCGAGCCGGACAGCAACCCCGTCGTCGAGGGGCTGGACGAGCGGCAGCTGGCCTATGTGATCTACACCTCCGGCTCCACTGGCCAGCCCAAGGGCGTGATGGTCGAGCACCAGGCACTGGCCAACCTGGTGCATTGGCACTGCCAGGCCTTCGCGCTCGAGGCCGGCAGCCAGACCTCCAGCGTCGCCGGCTTCGGCTTCGACGCCATGGCCTGGGAAGCCTGGCCGGCCCTGTGCGCAGGGGCGGTGCTGCACCTGCCACCGAGCGACATCGGCGCAGAGCATGTGGACGAGTTGCTGGACTGGTGGCTGGCGCAACCGCTGCAAGTCAGCTTCCTGCCCACGCCGGTCGCCGAACAGGCGCTGCGCCGCGAACGCCAGCACCCGACCTTGCGCACACTGCTGGTGGGCGGTGATCGGTTGCGCCGCTTCGAACGCGATCCGGGCTTTGCCCTGGTCAACAACTACGGTCCGACCGAAACCACCGTGGTGGCGACGTCCGGGCAACTGCAGCCCGGGGGGGCGCTGCATATCGGCAAGCCGACCGCCAACACCCGTGTCTATGTGCTGGATGAGCAGCGCCAGCCGGTGCCGGTTGGCGTGACCGGGGAGCTGTACATCGGTGGCGCCCAGGTGGCGCGTGGCTACCTGAATCGCCCGGACCTGACGGCCGAGCGCTTCCTGGCCGATCCTTTCGGCGGTGGCACGATGTATCGCAGTGGCGACCTGGTGCGCTGGAACGCCGACGGCACCCTGGACTACCAAGGCCGCAACGACGACCAGGTGAAGATCCGCGGTGTGCGGGTCGAGCTGGGGGAAATCGAGGCGGTGCTCAAGGCCCAACGGGGTATTGTCGATGCGGTGGCGCTGGTGCGCGACGAGCGCCTGCTGGCATGGTTCACCGAGGCCGCCGCGGTCGATACCGATGCCCTTCGCCTGCAACTGCAAGCCAGCCTGCCGGCGCACCTGGTGCCGCAAGCGCTGGTGCGGCTGGACAAGCTACCGCTGACTCGTCACGGCAAGCTCGATCGCCATGCCCTGCCGCAACCGCACGCGTCGGCACTGGCCCGACAGGCCTATGTCGCGCCAGTCGGCCCGACCGAGACGGCAATGGCGGCGATCTGGGGCGAAGTGCTGGGGATCGAACAGGTCGGTCGCGACGACAACTTCTTCGAACTCGGCGGCCATTCGCTGTTGGCGGTCAGCCTCACCGCACGCCTGCGCCAAGCTGGCCTTGCGGCAGATGTGCGCACCTTGTTCAGCCAGCCGACCGTTGCGGCGCTGGCGGCCACCTTGGGCCATGGTCGTCGGGTCGAGGTGCCGCTCAACCGTATTGCGTTCGGCTGCGCGCAGATCACGCCGGATCTGCTGCCACTGGTGGCACTGGATCAGGCCGCCATCGAGCGCATCGTCGCCACGGTGCCGGGCGGCGCGCTCAACGTGCAGGACATCTACCCGCTGGCGCCGCTGCAGGAGGGCATCCTCTATCACCACCTGAGCTCGCCGGAGCATGACCCCTATGTGCTCGCCTCGCGCATGGCCTTCGCCGGTCGCGAGCGTCTGCAGGCGTTCGTCGACGCCCTGGGCAAGGTGATCGCCCGTCATGACGTGCTGCGCACCTCGGTGTTGTGGCAGGGGCTGCCGCAGGCGGTGCAGGTGGTGTGGCGCGAAGCGCCGCTGACGGTGCTCGAGGTTGCCGATGAAACCCAGGTGCCTCGTGCCCTGGCCCTGGAGCAGGCGCCGCTGGTGCGCCTGTATCACTGGCCGGATCCGCACGGGCCGGGACGGCTGGCGGCCTTGCAGTTCCACCATATCGTCCTCGACCACACGGCGTTGGACGTGGTTGGTCAGGAGCTTGCGGGGTATCTGCAGGGCCTGCCGGTACCGGCCGAGCCGGGCGCGGCGTACCGCAACTACGTGGCGCAGGCGCGCCTGGGCGTCAGCCAGGCCGAGCATGAAGCGTTCTTCCGCGAACAACTGGGCGATATCGACGAGCCGACCCTGCCGTTCGGTCTGGGCGATGTCCAGCTCGATGGCCAGGCGACCGAGGAAGCCAAGCTATGGCTCGACGACGCCCTTGCCGTACGCCTGCGTCGGCAGGCTCGGCAGCAGGGCATCAGCGTCGCCAGCCTGTTCCACCTGGCCTACGCTCGCCTGCTGGCTGCCGCCAGTGGCCGTGACAGCGTGGTGTTCGGCACCGTGCTGCTGGGGCGGCTGGAGGGCGGCGAGGGTGCCGAGCAGGCCCTGGGCATGTTCATCAACACCTTGCCGCTGCGCCTGGACCTGGCCGGCGTGAGCCTGCACGAGGCGGTGCGGGCGACCCAGCAGCGGCTCAGCGCCTTGCTCGGCCATGAGCATGCCTCGCTGGCCCTGGCCCAGCGTTGCAGTGGCGTGGCGGCGCCGGCGCCGCTGTTCAGCGCCATGTTCAACTACCGCCACGGTAGCCAGGTCGACGAGGCGCAACGCCTGGCTCTGCAAGGGATCGAGACCTTGCACAGCGAGGAGCGCAGCAACTACCCGCTGAGCCTGAGCGTGGACGATATCGGTGAGCGTTTCCGCCTGGTGGCGCTTGCCCCGGCACAGATCGGCGCGGCGCGTGTCTGCGGGATGCTGCGCGAGGTCTTGCAGGGCCTGGCCGAGGCGCTGGAGCGGTCGCCGCAGCTGCCGCTGCTCGATCTGCCGGTCCTGGCAGCCGACGAGCGTCATCAGGTGCTGGAGGGCTTCAATCGCAGCGAGGTGCCCCACGACCTGACGCAGACCTTGCACGGCCTGTTCGAGGCGCAGGTGCTGCGTAGCCCTGATGCGCTGGCCATCGAGGCTGATGAGGTGCAAGTGAGCTATCGCCAGCTCAACGAGCAGGCCAACCGCCTGGCCCGTCATTTGATCGAACTGGGGGTCAAACCGGACGATCGCGTGGCGGTCTGCGTCGAACGCGGGGTGTCGCTGGTGGTCGGCCTGCTGGCCATTCTCAAGGCCGGTGGCGCCTATGTGCCGGTCGATCCGGACTATCCGACCGAGCGCATCCGCCACATGCTCGCGGACAGCGCGCCGGTGGCGGTGCTGGTGCATGGCGCCACCCGCCATGTAGCCGAGTCTGGACACATCATCGACCTCGACCAGCCGAGCTGGACGGACTTGCCAGGCGACAACCCACAGGTAGCGGGCCTGAGCGCCCATCACCTGGCTTATGTGATCTACACCTCCGGTTCCACCGGGGTGCCCAAGGGGGTGATGGTCGAGCAGCGCAACGTGGTCAACCTGGTGCGTTGGAGCGCCGGACTGTTCGCGACCGAGGGCGCGGTGCTGCACAAGACCCCGGTCAGCTTCGACGCCTCGGTGTGGGAGCTGTTCTGGCCGCTGTGCAGCGGGCTGCGCCTGGTGCTGGCACGCCCGGATGGGCAGCGCGATCCGCAGTACCTGGTCGAGCTGATCGAACGCCGCCAGGTCGGCGTGGCGCAGTTCGTGCCGGCGCTGCTGCAGCAGTTCCTCGAGCAGGTGGACAGCGCCCGCTGCGCGAGCCTGACCGACATCGTCTGCGGCGGTGGCGAGCTGACCGAGGCATTGGCCCGTCAGGTGCGCGAGTGTTTGCCGCAGGTGCGCCTGCACAACGTCTACGGTCCGACCGAGACCACGGTGGACTGCAGCGTCTGGACCTTGCAGCCGCAGGATCCGCTGCCACAGGGCGCGCTGCCGATTGGCCGGCCGATCGACAACACCCGGCTGTACGTGCTCGATGGCCATGACCAGCCGGTGCCGATCGGCGTGGCCGGCCAGCTGCACATCGGCGGTGCCGGGGTGGCTCGCGGTTACCTTGGGCTGGCGGAGCAACAGGCCGAGCGCTTCATCGCCAGCCCGTTCAACGAGGGTGAGCGCCTGTACCGCAGCGGCGACCTGGTGCGCCAGCGCGCCGATGGCGTGCTCGAGTTCCTCGGACGCAGCGACCACCAGATCAAGCTGCGCGGTCTGCGCATCGAGCCGGGCGAGATCGAAGCCTGCCTGGCACGCCTGCCTGGCGTGCGCGAAGCCGTGGTGCTGGTGCATGACGCCGCGCCCGCGGGGCCTCGCCTGGTGGCCTACCACACGGGCGAGCCGCAGTTGGCCGAGGTCCTGCGCCAAGCGCTGCTGGCGCGGCTGCCGGAGTACATGGTGCCGGCGCTGTTCCTCCACCTCGAGGCTCTGCCGCTGACGCCCAACGGCAAGCTCGACCGCAAGGCGCTGCCGACGCCGGAGCTGCCGGCGCGCGTTTACGAAGCGCCGCAAGGTGACACCGAACAGCTGCTGGCCGGGATCTGGGCCGAACTGCTGGGCGTGGAGCGGGTAGGGCGCCATGACAACTTCTTCGAACTGGGCGGCCACTCGCTGCTGGCGGTGACCCTCACCTCGCGTCTGCGCGAAGCCGGCCTGGAAGCCGACGTGCGCAGCCTGTTCGAACACCCGACGCTGGCAGGTTATGCCGCCATCACAGACAGAATGGAGATCGTCCTGTGAGCATCAACGAACTACTGGCGACACTGACCGCCAACAATGTCCAGCTGGCACTCAAGGACGGCCAGCTGGCGGTCCAGGGCAACCGCCAGGCCTTGACCGACGCGAACCTGGTGGCGCAGCTGCGCGAACACAAGCCGGCGCTGCTGGCGTTGCTGGCCAGCGGTGAATACGTGGCCAGCCGCCAAGGCACTGTCGAGGTCCCGGAAAACCGCATTGCGCAAGGCTGTGCGCGGATCACCCCGGACTTGCTCAGCCTGGTCGAGCTCGACCAGGCGAGCATCGATCGGGTGGTCGCCAGCGTGCCCGGCGGCGCCGCCAATGTGCAGGACATCTACCCGCTGGTGCCGCTGCAGCAGGGCATGCTGTTCCACCATGCCAGCGCGGGCGAGCACGATCCCTATGTGATGCAGGCGCGCTTCGTGTTCGCCAGCACTGACCGGGTGCAGGCCTTCGCCCAGGCGTTGCAGGGGGTTATCGACCGCCACGACATCCTGCGCACCTCGGTGTACTGGAGGGACATCGAGACCCCGGTGCAGGTGGTCTGGCGCCATGCCACGCTGTGCGTCACGCACCTGCCGGCCGGGCAGGCGCCCGAGACCGCTTTCGACCTGGGCAAGGCGCCGCTGATCCGCCTGCAATGCCAGGCCGCCGAGGCAGATGGCCGGGTCCATGCGACTTTGCAGTTCCACCATGTGGCCATGGACCACAGTGCGCTGGAGGTGGTGCGTCACGAAATGCTTGCCTTCCTGCTGGGCGACGGTGCCCGGCTGGGGCGACCGGTACCGTTTCGCAACCATGTGGCCCAGGCCTTGCTGGGTGTGGGGGAGGCCGAGCACGAAGCGTTCTTCGGCGACATGCTGGGCAGTGTCGACGCGCCAACCCTGGCTTATGGCCTGAGCGATGTGAAGGGCGACGGCGCGGCACTGAACGAATATGCCGTGGATCTCGACCTGCCGCTGTGCCGCGCCTTGCGCGGCCTGGCGCGCACCCGTGGGGTGAGCGTCGCCAGCCTGTTCCACCTGGCCTGGGCACGGGTGCTGGGCGGTCTGACCGGGCGCGATCGGGTGGTGTTCGGCACGGTGCTGATGGGCCGCCTGCTGGGGGCGGAGGCTACCGAACGGGCACTGGGCATCTTCATCAATACCTTGCCGCTGCGCGTGGACCTGGACGGCGCCGACCTGGCCGTGGCGATCAAGGCGACCCACCAGCGCCTGAGCAGCCTGATGCGCCACGAGCATGCGCCGCTGGCCCTGGCCCAGCGCTGCAGCGGCGTGGCAGCGCCAACGCCGTTGTTCAACGCCTTGCTCAACTATCGCCACAGTGCGCCTTCGGGCGCCGAGGCGGTACGCCGGGCCGGCTGGGCCGGCATCGAGATCGTGCATGCCGCCGAGGCCACCAACTACCCGCTGACCCTGAGCGTCGACGACTTCGGCGAGGCCTTCCGCCTGACCCTGCTGGCCAGTCCCGAGGTGCCGGCGCAGCGCGTCTGCGGTTATCTGCAACAGGCGCTGCGCAGCCTGCTCGAGGGCACGCTCGGCGAGGTTCGCGCGTTGCCCATGCTGCCGCCCGAGGAGCGCGAGCAGTTGCTGGAGGGTTTCAACCAGACGCCGGGCCGCCCGGCCACCAGCGGCACCCTGCACCCGCGCATCGAGGCCATCGCCCAGGCGTACCCGGACGCCACCGCCGCCACTTGCCAGGGGCAGGTGCTGAGCTATGCCGAGCTGAACCGTCGCGCCAATGCCCTGGCCCATCACCTGATCGCCTTGGGCGTGCGCCCCGATGACCGGGTCGCGGTGCTGGCCCGCCGTGGCCTGGACACGCTGATCGGGCTGTTGGCCGTGCTCAAGGCCGGTGCCGGCTATGTCCCGGTGGACCCGGCCCACCCCGACGAGCGCGTGCGCTACCTGCTCGACGACAGCGCCCCGGTGGCGGTGCTGACCGTGCAAGCCCTGCGCGGGCGACTGGGGCCGCTCGGGGTACCGGTGCTGGACCTCGACCGGCCCGACTGGCCGGCCCGCGAGGACGACCCCGTGGTCGCGGGGCTGAACGCGACGCACCTGGCCTATGTGATCTACACCTCCGGCTCCACTGGCCAGCCCAAGGGCGTGATGGTCGAGCACCAGACCCTGAACAACCTGGTGGACTGGCACTGCCGGGCGTTCGACCTGTGCCTGGGCCGGCATACCTCGAGCCTGGCCGGCTTCGGCTTCGACGCCATGGCCTGGGAGATCTGGCCGGCGCTCGCCAGCGGGGCGGTCCTGCACCTGGCGCCGCCAGGCGAGGGCCATGAGGACCTCGACACCCTGCTCGCCTGGTGGCGTGGGCAACCCCTGGACGTGAGCTTCCTCCCCACACCTGTGGCCGAGTACGCCTTCAGCCATCAACTGGAACATCCGACCTTGCGCACGCTGCTGATCGGTGGAGACCGCCTGCGCCAGTTCAATCGCACCCAGACCTTCGCCGTGGTCAACAACTACGGCCCTACCGAGACCACGGTGGTGGCCAGTTCCGGAAGGGTCGAGGCCGGTGGCGCGCTGCACATCGGCAGGCCGGTGGACAACGCCCGGCTGTACGTGCTCGACCCTGGTCTGCAACCGGTGCCCCTGGGCGTGCCGGGCGAACTGTATGTCGGTGGCGCCGGGGTCGCCCGTGGCTACCTGAACCGTCCTGAATTGACCGCCGAACGGTTCCTCGAGGACCCGTTCGCCGGGCGCCCGGACGCGCGCATGTACCGTACGGGCGACCTGGTGCGCTGGTTGGACGACGGCAGCCTGGAGTACCTGGGGCGCAACGACGACCAGGTGAAGATCCGCGGTGTGCGGATCGAGTTGGGCGAGATCGAAAGCCGCCTCGCCAGCCTGCCGGGGATCAACGAGGCGGTGGTGCTTGCCCGTGAGGATCAACCGGGCCAGTCGCGCCTGGTGGCCTACTTCACGCCGCAGCCGGACATCGAGGCGCCGCAGCCGGAACTGCTGCGTAGCCAGCTGCTGGCGCACCTGCCGGCGTACATGGTGCCGGTGGCCTTCGTCACCCTGGCAGCGTTGCCGCTGACCGCCAACGGCAAGCTCGACCGTCGGGCTCTGCCGGCGCCGGAGCGTTCGGCGCTGTTCGAGCAGGCGTACGTGGCCCCCGAGGGCGAGCTGGAAACCGCCCTCGCCGAGCTGTGGGCGCAGCTGCTGCAGGTGGAGCGGGTAGGGCGTCACGATGATTTCTTCGCCCTGGGCGGCCATTCGCTGCTGGCCATGCGCATGGTCTCGCAGGTGCGACTGAGGCTGGGGGTGGAACTGACCCTGGCCGAGCTGTTCGCCAATGCCGAGCTGGCGGTGCTGGCCCAGGTGCTGGCCGGCGCCGGGCGCAGCGCGCTGCCCGCGATCGTGCCGGTGCCACGCGGGCAGCCGCTGCCATTGTCGTTCGCCCAGCAGCGGCTGTGGTTCCTTGCCCAGCTCGAAGGCGGCAACCAGGCCTACAACGTGCCGCTGGCCCTGGGCTTGCGCGGCGAACTCGATGTCGAGGCCCTGGAGCGTGCGCTGCTGTGCATCGTCGCGCGTCATGAAAGCTTGCGCAGCCGCTTCGTGCCCAGCGGCGACAGTGCCCAAGTGCAGCTGCTGGACACGCCCCAGGCAGGCTGGCTGCGCCGCGAGACGATCGCGCCCGAAGCCCTGGCCGAACGCCTGCAACGAGAGGCGCTCGCGCCCTTCGACCTGCTCGCCGGGCCGCCAGCGCGCGCCAGCGTGCTGCAACTGGACGGGCAGCACCATGTGCTGATCCTCACCCTGCACCATATCGTTGCCGATGGCTGGTCCCTCGGCGTGCTGACCCGCGAGCTCGGCGCGCTGTATGCGGCCCTGCGCGCAGGCCAGGACGATCCACTGCCGGCGTTGGCCATTCAATATGGCGACTATGCCGTGTGGCAGCGTCGCTGGCTGGCCGGCGAGCAGGTACAACGCCAGGTCGACTACTGGCGCGAAGCCCTCGACGGCGCGCCGAGCCTGCTGAACCTGCCCTGCGACCGGCCACGCCCGGCACGCCAGGACTTCAGCGGTGCCAGCCTGGCACTGCGCCTGGACGAACGCCTGGGCGCTGGCCTGCGCAGCCTGGCCCGGCGGCATCAGGCAACCTTGTACATGGTCCTGCTCGGCGCCTGGGCCGCGACCTTGGCACGCCTGGCCGGGCAGGCCGAGGTCGTGGTCGGTTGCCCGGTAGCCGGGCGCGGCAGTGCCGAACTGGAACCGCTGGTGGGGCTGTTCGTCAACACCCTGGCGGTGCGCATCGAAGCCGCCGGGGCGATTAGTGTCGAAACGCTGCTGGGCCAGGTCAAGGCGCGTCTGCTGCAGGCTCAGGCGCACCAGGACCTGCCATTCGAGCAGGTGGTCGAGGCCGTTCGCCCGACGCGCAGCCTGGCGCATACGCCGTTGTTCCAGACCACGCTGAACTGGCAGGCCGGCGAGGGCCCGGTCCTGAGCCTGGAAGGATTGCGCCTGGAAGCCGTGGCGCAGACCAACCAGGTGGCCAAGTTCGACCTGTCGCTGACCTTGGGCGAGCAGGGCGAGGCCCTGACCGGCAGCCTGGAGTACGCGACGGCGTTGTTCGACGAGGCCCGTGTGCAACGCATCGGCGGCTACTTCGAAGCGATGTTGCGGGCCATGGTGGCCAACGATCAGCAGCCACTGGCCGATGTGCCACTGGTGCTTGGCGCGGAGCGTCGGCGCCTGCTGCATGTTTTCAACAACACGCGGCGGCTGTTCCCGCTCGGGCAGACCGTGCATGGCATGATCGAGGCCCATGCCGCGCTGACTCCGGAGCGCGCGGCAGCGGTGGCGGATGGGGCGCACCTGAGCTACGGCGAACTGAACCGCCAGGCCAACGCCCTGGCCCATCATCTGGTCGAGCTTGGCGTGCGCCCCGATGACCGCGTGGCGGTGGTCGCCCGCCGTGGCCTGGACACCTTGGTGGCGATGCTCGCGACGCTCAAGGCCGGCGCTGGCTATGTGCCGGTGGACCCGGCCCATCCTGACGAGCGCCTGCGCTATCTGCTCGACGACGGCGCCCCCGTGGCGGTGCTGGCCCAGCAGGCGCTGTTCGAGCGCTTGCAGGGGCTGACGGTGCCGCTGCTGGCGCTCGATCGCCCGGACTGGCCGGCGCGGGACGACAATCCGCAGGTGCCTGGGCTGGGCGAGAAGCATCTGGCCTATGTGATCTACACCTCCGGCTCCACCGGCGAGCCCAAGGGGGTGATGGTCGAGCACCAGGCCCTGGCCAACCTCGTGCATTGGCACTGCAAGGCCTTCGAACTGGGCGCCGGGGATCACACCGCCAGCGTTGCCGGGTTCGGTTTCGACGCCATGGCCTGGGAAGTCTGGCCGGCGCTGTGTGCCGGGGCCGTGCTGCACTTGCCGCCCGCGACATTGGGCAACGAGCAGCTCGATGCGCTGCTGGCCTGGTGGCTGGAGCAGCCGCTCAAGGTCGCCTTCCTGCCCACGCCGATCGCCGAATACGCCTTCGCCCAGGGGCTGCGCCATCCGACCCTGCGCACCCTGCTGATCGGCGGCGACCGCTTGCGCCAGTTCCACGCCGACCCCGGGTTCGTGGTGGTCAACAACTATGGCCCCACCGAAGCCACCGTGGTCGCCAGCTCCGGCCTGGTGCTGCCCGGTGGCACGCTGGATATCGGCCGGCCGATCGCCAACACCCGCCTGTACCTGTTGGACGAAGCGCGTCAGCTGGTGCCCCTGGGCAGCACCGGTGAGTTGTACGTGGGCGGTGCCGGCGTGGCGCGGGGCTATCTGAACCGCCCTGAACTGAGCGCCGAACGCTTCGTCGACGACCCCTTCGACGAACTGCCCGGCGCGCGCATGTACCGTACTGGTGACCTGGCGCGCTGGAATGCCGACGGCACCCTGGATTACCAGGGACGTAACGATGACCAGGTGAAGATTCGCGGGCTGCGTATCGAACTGGGCGAGATCGAGGCCCAGCTGCTGCGTCTGCCGGGCATCGACGAGGCACTGGTGCTGGCCCGGGAGGACATCCCTGGCGAGCCTCGGTTGCTGGCCTGGTTCATCGCCCAGGACGACGCTCCCGCGTCGGCGCAACTGCGGGCCAGCCTGGCCCTGCGGTTGCCGGCCTACATGCTGCCAGCAGCGTTGGTACGGCTGGACAGCTGGCCATTGACCAGCAATGGCAAGATCGACCGTCGCGCGTTGCCGGCGCCTGAGCGCGAAGCCTTGGCCGGGCAGGCCCACGAGGCCGCTGAAGGTGCACTGGAGATGGCCTTGGCCGAGCTGTGGCGTGAACTGCTGCATGTCGACAAGGTCGGCCGCCACGACCGGTTCTTCGAACTGGGTGGCCATTCTCTGCTGGGCATGCGCATGGTTGGCCAGGTGCGCCAGCGCCTGGGGCTGGAGCTGTCGCTTGGCCAGCTGTTCGCCGACGACCGCCTGCTGGCGGTGGCCTCCGCGCTGCAAGGCGCCGCGCCATCCGGGCTGGCACCGATCGAGGCGGCGCCGCGCGGTCAGTCGCAGCCGTTGTCGTTCGCCCAGCAGCGCCTCTGGTTCCTGGCGCAGATGGACGACGCCAGTGCCGCCTACCACATTCCCCTGGCCCTGGAACTGCGGGGACCACTGGACCGCCCGGCACTGCAGCGTGCCCTGGCGCGCATCGTCGAGCGTCACGAGAGCCTGCGCAGCCACTTCGCCCAGGAGGGCGCCGAAGCGCGCGTGCGAGTGACGCCCGGTGACGGCGGCTTCAACCTGGGCTGGCACGACCTGCGTGGCCAGGGCCAGGCATTGGCCGGGCTGCTGCGCGAGGAAGCGCTGCAGCCGTTCGACCTGGGCCATCAGCTGCCGATCCGTGGGCGCCTGCTGTGCCTGGAGCAGGACCGCCATGCGTTGCTGCTGACCCTGCACCATATCGTGGCCGACGGCTGGTCGATGGGTGTGTTCACCCAGGAACTGGCGGCCCTGTACCAGGCGTTCGCCGCTGGCGAGCCCGACCCGCTGCCAGCGCTGGCGATCCAGTACGGCGACTATGCCATCTGGCAACGGCGCTGGCTGGCCGGGGACGAACTGCAACGTCAGGGCGACTACTGGCGTCAGGCCCTGGCCGCAGCGCCGGCACTGCTGACCCTGCCCACCGACCGAGCCCGCCCGGCGCGTCAGGATTACCACGGCGAGCGGGTCGAGGTTCGCCTGGACCGGCGCTTGAGCGCTGATCTCAAGGACCTCTGCCATCGCCACGCGATCACCCCGTTCATGCTGTTCGGCGCGGCCTGGGCGGTGCTGCTGGCGCGGCTGTCCGGCCAGGCCGAGGTGGTCATCGGCACCCCGGTGGCGAATCGTCGGCATGCCGAGGTCGAGGGGCTGATCGGCCTGTTCGTCAACAGCCTGGCCCTGCGTATCGACACCGCCGGCGCGCCGGATGTGGCCGCGCTGCTGGCCCGGGTCAAGGCCTGCGTCAGCCTGGCCCAGGACCATCAGGACATTCCCTTCGAGCAGGTCGTCGAGTTGCTGCAACCGTCCCGCAGCCTGGCCCATACACCGCTGTTCCAGGTGTCGCTGGCGTGGAACGGTGCGGCGGTGGAGGCCGTGCAGCTGGACGGTCTGCAGCTGGCGCCGCTGGGCACGCCGCAAGCCATCGCCAAGTTCGACCTGACCCTGAGCCTGGGCGAGACCGCCGAAGGCTTCGCCGGCACCCTGGAGTTCGCCACCGCGCTGTTCGACCGCGCAACCATCGAGCGTCATGTCGGCTACCTGGAGCAATTGCTCTGGGCCTTCGCCGGCAGTGACCTGACGGTGCCGGCCAGGGTCGAGCTGCTCGGCGCCGCCGAACGCCGCCAGGAGCTGGTCACCTGCAACGCCAGCGAGCTGGTCGGTGGCCTGCAACAGCCGGTGCAGGCGTTGTTCGAGGCCCAGGTGGCGCGGTCGCCTCAGGCTATCGCGGTGCAAGCCGAGGACGCTCAGCTGAGCTACCAGCAGCTCAACCAGGCAGCCAACCGTCTGGCCCATGCGCTGATCACCCGTGGCGTGCGTCCCGACAGCCGGGTGGCCGTCTGCCTGGCCCGCGGGCCGCAGTTGCTGGTCGGCCTGCTGGCGGTGCTCAAGGCCGGTGGCGCCTACGTGCCGCTGGATCCGAGCTACCCGGATGAGCGCCTGGACTTCATGCTCGCGGACAGCGCGCCACTGGCGCTGCTGGTGGACGCGACCAGCCGTTCGCGTTTCGCCGCCAGCCAGGTGCCGTGTCTTGACCTGGACCAGCCGAGCTGGGCCGCCGAGCCTGTACACAACCCGCAGGTCAAGGGGCTCGGCGCGCGCCACTTGGCCTATGTGATCTACACCTCCGGCTCCACCGGCACGCCGAAGGGGGTGATGGTCGAGCACCGCAGCCTGTGCAACCTGGTGCATTGGAGTTCGCGTCTGATCGCCCCGAGCGCCGACGGCGCGCTGCTGCACAAGACCCCGGTCAGCTTCGATGCCTCGGTGTGGGAGCTGTTCTGGCCGCTGTGCGCCGGGCTGCGGCTGGTGCTCGCTCGCGCCGATGGGCAGCGGGACCCGGCCTACCTGGCCGCCGTGATCCAGCGCCGGCGGGTCGCTGTCGTGCAGTTCGTCCCGGCATTGCTGCAGCAGTTCCTGGCGCTGGAGAGCAGCGCGGCCTGCGACAGCCTGACCGACATCGTCTGCGGTGGCGGCGAGCTGACCTCTGCCTTGGTGGGGCAACTGCGCACGCGCCTGCCAAAGGTTCGCCTGCACAATGTCTATGGGCCGACCGAGACTACCGTCGACTGCAGCGTCTGGACCCTGGAGCCGGGCCAGCCGCTGCCGGAGGGCGCGCCACCGATCGGTCGTCCGATCGCCAACACCCGACTCTATGTGCTCGACGACCAGGGGTTGCCGGTACCTCGCGGCGTGGTCGGCGAACTGCACATCGCTGGCGTTGGCGTCGCACGGGGCTACCTCGGCTTACCGGAGCTGGACGCCGAGCGCTTTGCCGACAGCCCGTTCGTGGTGGGCGAACGCCTGTACCGCAGTGGCGATCTGGTGCGCCGCCGCGCCGACGGCGAACTGGAGTTCCTCGGTCGCCGCGACTTCCAGGTCAAGCTGCACGGCTTGCGTATCGAACTGGGCGAGATCGAAGCCTGCCTGGCGAGCCACGACGCCGTGCGCGAGGTCGCGGTGCTGCTGCGGGGCGAGCGCCTGGTGGCCTGGTTCAGCGTGCGCGAGGGCGCCGATGTACCGAGCATCGACGCGCTGCGCAAGCATGTGCGGGCGCGATTGCCGGACTATATGGTGCCGTCGGCCTACGTGACGCTGCAGGCGATGCCATTGACCGCCAACGGCAAGCTCGACCGCCAGGCCCTGCCCGAACCGGGCGCCGAGGCGGTGCTCAGGCGCAGCTACGAAGCACCGGTGGGCGTGGCCGAGACTCGCCTGGCGGCACTGTGGGCCGAGCTGCTCAACGTCCCGAGGGTAGGGCGCCATGATCACTTCTTCGAGCTGGGCGGCCATTCGCTGTTGGCGGTGACCCTGGTCTCGCGCCTGCGCGCCGAGGGCCTGGAGGCCGATATTCGCGTGCTGTTCGCCGAACCGACCCTGGCCGCGCTGGCCGCGACCCTGGGACACGAAGGCGGGCAACAGGTGCCGGCCAACCGGATCGGCGCCGACTGCCAGCGCATCACCCCCGACCTGCTGCCACTGGTGGCGCTGCAACAGGCCGAGATCGAGCGGATCGTCGGCCAGGTAGCCGGCGGCGTCGGCAACGTGCAGGACATCTATCCACTGGGGCCGCTGCAGGCCGGTATTCTCTACCACCACCTGGCCAGCGAGGGCGACGACCCCTACCTGTTGCAGGCGCGCTTCGCCGTGGCCGACCGTGCGCGGCTGGCGGCCCTGCACCAGGCGTTGGACCAGGTGATCGAGCGCCACGACATCCTGCGCACCTCGCTGGCCTGGGAGGGCTTGGCGCAGCCTGTGCAGGTGGTCTGGCGCCGAGCGCCGCTGCCGGTGATCGAGATCGCCGCCGACGAGCCCCTGGCCTTGCGCCTGGACCTGACCCGCGCGCCGCTGTTGCGCCTTTTGCATAGCCGCGATCCAGACACCGGCACCATCACCGCGACCCTGCTGTTTCACCATCTGGTCATGGATCACGTCGCCCAGGACGTGCTGCGCGCCGAGCTGCAGGCCTGCCTGCTGGAACAACAGCGGCACTTGCCGGCGCCGGTGCCGTACCGCAATTACATCGCCCAGGTGCTCAAGGGGGCGGGCGAGGCGGAGCACGAGGCATTCTTCCGCGAGCAACTGGGCGATATCGATGAGCCAACCTTGCCGTATGGCGCCCACGCGCAACCCCACGCAGATGCCGTGGCCGAGGCCCGCTGCTGGCTGGACGCCGAGCTGGCGCGACGTGTACGCCAGCAGGCCCGGCAGCTGGGTGTCGGCGCCGCCAGCCTGATGCACCTGGCCTGGGGCCTGGTGCTGGGGCAGCTGTCGGGGCGTGACAGTGTCGTGTTCGGTACCGTGCTGCTGGGGCGCCTGCAGGGTGGCGAGGGTGGCGAGCGGGCGCTCGGGGTATTCATCAACACCTTGCCACTGCGCCTGGACCTGGGCCGTCTGCCGGTGCGCGAGGCACTGCTCGACACCCACCGCCGGCTCACGGGCCTGCTGCTGCACGAGCACGCCCAGCTGGCCTTGGCTCAGCGTTGCAGCGCACTGCCGCCGGGCGCGCCGCTGTTCAGCGCCTTGCTCAACTACCGGCACAGCGCCGCCGCGCTGGACCGCGACGCGGTGGCCGGGCAGGCTTGGGCCGGCATCGAGCTGTTGCACGCCGAGGAGCGCAGCAACTACCCCCTGGCCCTGAGCATCGATGACCTGGGCGAGGCCTTCGTCCTCAGCGCCCAGTGCGCCCCCGGAATCGATGCGCGGCGCCTGTGCGCTTACCTGGAGCAGGCGCTCGATGGCCTGGCGACGGCGCTGGAAACCGACCCCGAGCAAGGCTTGGAGCGCCTGAGCGTGCTCTCGGCGCAGGAGCGTCAGCGCCTGGTCGGCGAATACAATGCCAGTGCCCGCGACTACCCACGCGAGCTGCCCGTGCATGGCCTGTTCGAACAGCAGGTGGCGCGTCATCCGCTGGCCTTGGCCGCGCTGCACGACGAGCGTCAGCTGACCTACGGCGACCTCAACGAGCAAGCCAATCGCCTGGCCCACTGGCTGATTGGCGAAGGGGTGAAACCGGGCGAGCACGTGGCGATCCTGCTGCCGCGCTCGCTGTCGCTGCTGCTGGCGCAGCTGGCGGTGCTCAAGTGCGCCGCGGTCTACGTGCCGCTGGATATCAACGCCCCGGCCGAACGCCAGGCGTTCATGGCCCGCGACTGCCAGGCCGTGGCGCTGCTGACCCTGGGGGGAATGGCCGGTGACTGCGGCGTGCGGCGCATCGACCTCGACTGCCTGGCGCTCGACGACCAGCCGGGACACAACCCGGGCTTGTCGGTCGGCGGCGCAGCGCCAGCCTATGTGATGTACACATCCGGCTCCACCGGTACGCCGAAGGGTGTGCGCGTGGCGCACCGGGGCATTGCCAGGCTGGTGCTGAACAATGGCTATGCCGACTTCAACGCCCGTGACCGTATCGCCTTTGTCTCCAACCCGGCCTTCGACGCCGCCACCATGGATGTCTGGGGTGCGCTGCTCAATGGCGGACAGGTGCTGGTGATCGACCACCAGACCCTGGTGGAGCCCGCGCAGTTCGGCATGGCCCTGCGCGATGGCGGCGCCAGCGTGCTGTTCGTCACCACGGCGCTGTTCAACCAGTACGTGCAACTGATCCCCGAGGCCTTGGCCGGCTTGCGCATACTGCTGTGCGGTGGTGAGCGTGGCGACCCTGGGGCCTTCCGCGCGCTGCTGGCCCAGGCGCCAAAATTACGCCTGGTGCATTGCTACGGACCCACGGAAACCACGACCTATGCCACCACTTACGAGATCACGGCGCTGGAGCAGGGCACGGAGCACGTGCCGATCGGCCGGCCTATCGGCAATACCACGGTCTATGTGCTCGACCATCAGGGGCGGGTGGCGCCGGAGGGCGTGGCCGGCGAGCTGTACATCGGTGGCGACGGCGTGGCACTGGGCTACCTCAATCGCCCGCAACTGACCGCCGAGCGCTTCCTCGATGACCCGTTCGCGGCCCAGGCCGGTGGCCATCTCTATCGCACCGGCGACCTGGCCCGCTGGCGCGCCGACGGCCTGCTGGAATGCCTGGGGCGCAGCGACGACCAGGTCAAGATCCGCGGGTTCCGCATCGAGCTGGGCGAGATCGAGCAGCAGCTGGCCCACTGCCCTGGGCTGGACGAGGTGGTGGTCATGGCCCAGCGGCTGGAGCAGGGACCGCTACGCCTGGTGGCCTGGTATACCCGCCACGACGAGGCGCTCGATGGGCCGGCGCTACGCGCCTTCCTGCGCGAGCGCCTGCCGGAATACATGCTGCCGGCGGCCTATGTGGCGCTGCCGACCTTGCCGTTGACCAACAATGGCAAGGTCGACCGCAAGGCCTTGCCGCTGCCTGCTGCGCAGGACATGGCGGTGGCCGTCTTCGAAGCGCCGGTCGGCACCCTGGAGCTGGCGCTGGCCCAGCGGTGGGCGCAGGTACTGGAAGTCGAGCGGATCGGGCGCCACGACAGCTTCTTCGAACTGGGCGGGCACTCGCTGCTGGCGATTCGCCTGGTCAGCGAGCTGGATCGTGCGGGCTTGAACACTACCCTGGCGGAGCTGTTCCAGTACCCCAGCGTGGCGGCGCTGGCCGAACGCCTGGGGCAACGCGAGGCGCCGGAACGGGACGATGGCCTGGTCACCGTGCGCGCCAGCGGCAGCCAGCCGCCATTGTTCCTGATCCATGAGTTCAGCGGCCTGGACCTGTACTTCCCGGTCCTGGGCCGGCATATCCCGGGCGACTTCCCGATCTATGGCTTGCCGGGCGTGCCGCTCGGCCAGCCGCAGCTGTTCACCCTGGAGTGCCTGGCGACGCGCCTGGTGCGGCGGATTCGCAGTGTGCAGCCGCAAGGACCGTATCGCCTGGCTGGTTGGTCGTTTGGCGGGGTGCTGGCCCACGAGGTGGCGGCCCAGTTGCTGGGGGCGGACCAGGCGGTGGCGTTCGTCGGCCTGATCGACAGCTACGTGCCGCGCCTGACGGATCAGGGCAAAGCGCGTTGGCAAGGGCCGCAGCTGGCCGAGGCGCAGCTGCTGTTGCACTGTCGCAGCCACTGGCAGGCCCAGGGCGAGGCCGGCACCGCACAACTGGCCGAGGTCGAGGCGCTGCAGTGCGCGGGGTTGGCGTTCGACGCGTTGCTGGCCCATTGCCGTGAGCGGCATTTGCTGCTGCCGGGGCTGATCCAGGCCAGTGACGCGCAATTGCGTCATTTCTTCGAGCGTCAAGTCGCCCACGGCCATGCCTTGGCCCATTACCACCTGGCGCCGCTACCTGTGCCGTTGCATCTGTTGCGCGCCGAACAGCGCAGCGCGGGTATCGTCTGCGACAGCCCGACGCTGGGTTGGGCCGAAGCGCTGCCGGATCAGGCGTTGCACTGCGTGGACGTGCCGGGGGATCACCAGAGCATGGTGCAGGAACCCCATGTGGCCGTGCTCGGGCAGGCCATCGCCGAGGCCATGGGCGCCGCTCAGGCCCGCGACTTGCCGAGGCACCAGCCGTTGCTGGCGATCCAGAGCGGTGTTCCCGGGCATGTGCCGGTGTTCTGCGTGCCGGGCGCCGGCGATAGCGTTACCAGCTTCATCGGCCTGGCCGAGGCGCTGGGGCCGGACTGGCCGGTGCATGGGCTGCAGGCCCGTGGACTGACGGTGGGCGAGGTGCCGCACAGCAGCGTGGAAGCCGCCGCCGATTGTCAGCTGCAGGCCATCGAGGCGTTCTACCCCGAAGGGCCGCTGAACCTGGTCGGGCATTCATTCGGCGGGTGGGTGGCGCATGCCCTGGCCCTGCGCCTGCAGGCCAAAGGCCGCGAGGTGCGCTCGCTGACCCTGATCGACAGCGAAGCGCCGGGTGGGGAGGGTAGCTGTGGCACGCCGCACACCTTCACCGCCGCCCTGCAACGGCTGGTGGCATCGTTGCAGCTGTCTACCGGCAAGTCCTTGGGTATCGATGCCCTGGCCTTCGCCGAGGCCGATGACCAGGTACAGCTGGCGCAGTTGCATGGCGCCATGGTGCGGGTCGGCCTGATGCCCGCGCGTTCCTCTCCATCGGCGCTGGCCGGGGTCACCCGTACATTTTCCACGGCGCTGCGCACGGTCTATCGACCAGAGGGCCAGTTCAAGGGCCTGGCGCGGCTGGTGCTGGTGGCGGACCCGAGCCTGGACGCCGCTGGCAATCAGCGTGAGCAAGGGGCGATGGAGCAGGGGTGGCGTCAGTTGCTGCCGCAGTTGGAGGTGTGGCGAGGGCCGGGCAACCACTTCAGCATCCTCAAGGTGCCGGATGTGTTCAGCCTGGCGGCCTGGTGGCATGACGGACAGGCCTTGGCCGCCAAGGCAAGGTCGTCGTGAGGCCGCTTCTGCGGGGCCATGCGCAGTGTCGCAAGGATGAATGTCTGTAGGCGCGGCCTTGTGCCGTGAACGGGCCGCGGCGCGGCCCCTCTTTGATCAGCAGTAGGCACTCATGGAAAAGAGCAAGTTTCGCAAGATCACCCTGGGCGTGGCGGCAGCCCTGGTCGCCGCTATCGTGCTGTATGCGGTGCAGGCACCGGCCAAGCCGCCGCAGTACATTACCGCCTCCGTCGAGCGGGGCGACATCGAAAATGCGGTGCTGGCCACCGGCACCTTGGAAGGGATCCGCCAGGTGGATGTCGGCGCCCAGGTCTCCGGCCAGTTGCGCTCGCTCAAGGTCAAGCTTGGCGACAAGGTGAGCGAAGGCCAGTGGCTGGCCGAGATCGATCCGCTGGTGTTGCGCAACACCCTGCGCCAGGCCGAGGTCGACGCCGAGAAGCTGCAGGCCGAACGGCGCTCCACCCAGGCCAAGCTCAAGCAGGCCAAGCGGGTCTACGAGCGCTACGAGGTGTTGCAGGCCGACGAGTCGATCTCGCGCCAGGACTTCGAGAACGCCGAGTCCGAGTTCGAGGTGCAGCAGGCCAACCTGCGCTCGCTGGACGCGCAGATCAAGAGCGCCCAGGTACAGGTCGACACGGCCCGGGTCAACCTTGGCTATACCCGCATCGTCGCGCCGATCGACGGCCATGTGGTCGGCATCGTCACCCAGGAAGGCCAGACGGTGATCGCCAACCAGCTGGCGCCGGTGATCCTCAAGCTGGCCGACCTCGATACCATGACCATCAAGGCCCAGGTGTCCGAGGCCGACGTGATCCATATCGGCCCGGGCCAACAGGTGTACTTCACCATCCTCGGCGACGACAAGCGCTACTACGCCAAGCTGCGCGGCACGGAACCTGCGCCGCAGAACTACCTGGAGAGCAGCGACAAGAGCAGTGGCGCGGCCAGGCAGGTCAGCGCGGTGTTCTACAACGCGCTGTTCGAGGTGCCCAACCCCGAGCATCGCCTGCGTATCGCGATGACCGCCCAGGTGCGCATCGTCCTCGACACCGCCCAGGGCGTGCTGACCGTGCCGGTGGCGGCGCTGGGCCCGCGCGATGCCGACGGCAGCTTCGCGGTGCGGGTGCTCGACGCCAAGGGCTTCGCCCAGGTGCGCAAGGTACAGGCCGGGATCAACAACAACGTCAGGGTCCAGGTCAAGGACGGCCTGGCCGAAGGGGATCGGGTGGTGATCGGCGAGCCGGTGTCGGGCGAGGCGGGGGCGTGAGCATGAACATGAATGTCGAGCTGTCGCCGCATCGTCCGCTGGCGGCCGCGCAGGAGCAACCGTTGTTGCGTCTGGAAGGGGTCGCACGCAGCTTCATGGCGGGTGACCGGGAATTCCTCGCGCTCAAGAACATCGACCTGCAGATCCATGCGGGTGAACTGGTGGCGATCATAGGCGCCTCGGGCTCGGGCAAGTCGACGCTGATGAACATCCTTGGCTGCCTG
Source organism: Pseudomonas sp. microsymbiont 2 (assembly GCF_054788395.1). NCBI lineage: Bacteria > Pseudomonadati > Pseudomonadota > Gammaproteobacteria > Pseudomonadales > Pseudomonadaceae > Pseudomonas > Pseudomonas sp. microsymbiont 2. The sequence goes on along the minus strand of NZ_CM139112.1, from coordinate 3,111,874 downwards.
GACCATGCCAGCGCCGGCAGCTACCAGGTCGGTGGCCGGGAGACCGCCGACCTCGACGACGATGCCCTGGCGGCGCTGCGCCGGGATCATTTCGGTTTCATTTTCCAGCGCTACCACTTGCTGCCGCATCTGGACGCCCTGCGCAATGTGGAGATTCCGGCCGTCTACGCGGGCGCCGCCCAGGCCGAGCGTCACGGGCGGGCCCGCGAGTTGCTGACGCGACTGGGCTTGGCCGGGCACCTGGCACATCGGCCCAGCCAGCTGTCCGGTGGCCAGCAGCAACGGGTGAGCATCTGCCGGGCACTGATGAACGGGGGCGAGGTGATCCTGGCCGACGAGCCCACCGGGGCGCTGGACACCGCCAGCGGCAAGGAGGTGATGAACATCCTGCTGGAGCTGCACCGCGCCGGCCACACGGTGATCCTGGTAACCCACGACCCCAAGGTCGCCGCCCATGCCGCGCGCATCATCGAAGTCAGCGACGGGCAGATCGTCAGCGACCGGCGCGTCGCAAGCGAAGCGGTGTCGCCCACGAGCGAGCGGCGATCGCTGCGCCAGGCCGCGCCTCGGCGACTGGTGGCCAGCCTCGGCCTGTTCCGCGAGGCGTTCAAGATGGCCTGGATCGCCCTGATTTCGCACCGCATGCGCACCTTGCTGACCATGCTCGGGATCATCATCGGCATTACCTCGGTGGTGTCGATCTCGGCGATCGGCGAGGGGGCCAAGGGCTATGTGCTCAAGGACATCTCCGCCATCGGCAGCAACACCATCGACATCTACTCCGGCACCAGCTTCGGCGACAGCCGGGCCAAGGCCATCGAGACCCTGGTGCCGGCCGACGTCGGCGCGCTCAACGCGCTGTACTACGTCGACAGCGCCACGCCAGTGATCGGCCAGAGCTCATTGGTGCGCTACCGCAACATCGACGCCGATGTGCAGCTCAACGGCGTCAGCGAGCAGTACTTCCAGGTGCGCAACATTCCGCTGGCCGAGGGCATCGTGTTCAGCGCCGAGGATGCCCGCCGCCAGGCGCAGGTGGTGGTGATCGATCACAACACGCGCAAGCGCCTGTTCGCCGATGGGGTCGATCCGCTGGGGCAGGTGATCCTGGTCGGCAACCTGCCCTGCACGGTGATCGGGGTGGCCGCCGAGAACCGCAACCTGTTCGTTGCCGGCGGCACGCTGAACGTGTGGATGCCCTACGAGACCGCCGCCGGGCGGGTGCTCGGCCAGCGCCACCTGGACAGCATCAGCGTGCGGATCAAGGACGGCATGCCGAGCAAGCGGGTCGAGGAGGAGGTCAACAAACTGATGCTGCAACGCCACGGCACCAAGGACTTCTTCACCAACAACCTGGACAGCATCATGCAGACGGTGCAGAAGACCAGCCGCTCGCTGACGCTGCTGCTGTCGCTGATCGCGGTGATCTCGCTGGTGGTGGGGGGCATCGGGGTGATGAACATCATGCTGGTTTCGGTGACCGAGCGCACCCGCGAGATCGGCATCCGCATGGCGGTGGGCGCACGTCAGTCGGACATTCGCCAGCAGTTCCTGGTGGAGGCGGTGATGGTGTGCCTGATCGGTGGCGTGATCGGGATCGGGCTTTCCTACGGGATCGGCTACCTGTTCGCGTTGTTCGTCAAGCAGTGGCAGATGGTGTTTTCGCTGGGGTCGGTCGTGACGGCGTTCGTCTGCTCGACGCTGATCGGCATCCTGTTCGGCTTCGTGCCGGCGCGCAACGCCGCGCGGCTGGACCCGATCGAGGCGCTCGCGCGGGATTGAGGCTTGCCGCTGTCGCGGCGGTTCGGCGCGCCGAAAAGCCCGCGCCCGCAGGGACCGCCCTTGCTTAACTCCTGTGGGAGCGGGTTCACCCGCGAAGCAAGCGATGCGGTGCTTGGCACCGGCTACGCCGGTGTTCGCGGCTAAAGCCGCTCCCACGGCGACCGCACTGACCTCAAGCCTTGCACAACTCCTGTGGGAGCGGGTTTACCCGCAAAGCAAGCGATGCGGTGCTTGGCACCGGCTACGCCGGTGTTCGCGGCTAAAGCCGCTCCCACAGGGACCGCGCCAGATCGAGGAATCCGAGCAAGTCAGTGGCTGCGTGGCGGCGTCTCGCCGCCATACATCCAGCGCATCAGCGAATGCCGTCCGCTGATGCCCAGCTTGATCGCCGCGCGGCGCAGGTAGCTTTCCACGGTGTTGATCTTGAGCGCCAGGTGTTCGGCCTGCTGCGGCGCGGTGTGGCCGGCGAGCAGGCCAAGGCAGACCTGGCGCTCGCGTTCGGACAGGCTCAGGCCGGCCTGCGCCAGGCGTTCCAGAAAGCGCGCCTGCAACGATTCCTGGGCCGTTCTGGGCGGTGCTTCGGCGGCCGGGCGCAGGGCATCGCCATGCCGCTCCAGCATCGGCAGCAGCAGCGGCGATATGTCCTCGAGCAGATTGCGTTCGTCCGGCGAGAAACCTTCAGTGCAGGCGGCACGCAGCACGGTGATCTGGTAGTGGTAGCCGTTCTTGCGCCGGGCCAGGTGCAGGCAGGCCGGATCGCACAGGGCGATGGCCGGGTCGGACAGCACTGTTTCGCAGAGCAGTGGCGCATCGCTGTCAGCGCAGTCGATACGCCACTGACGGATGTGAGTGGCATCGACGGTCAGCTGGGTGCGGATCAGGTCATGCAGCCGGCGCGGAAAATGCGCGCTGCCGGTACTGGCGATGGCTTTGCCGATCTGCGGGAAGGGCAGTTGGGTGGGCATGGTGTCGTCCGTGAGTCAGTGATTGCGGGCGTTGCCTGGGTCCGTTGGCAACGGGGAGCGTTTCGAATGCTAGTACAACGATCGAGTGACCGTTGAATGAAACGCATGATGTCATGATAGTGGCTTTGTCGCGGCAGGCGACCCACTTTTCAGACTGCCGATCATCCCGCAATGTGTCTGGCCTGGGCTCAGGCGGGCGCGCGTGCCCCCTGCAGGAACAACTGTTCAAGTGCCTGCGCGGTATTGGCGCTGGCGGCGCGCCCACGGCGCTCGGCGTCGACCATGCCGTAGATCATGGTCATGAACATCTCGGTGAATACCGCCGCGCTGATATCGATGCGCAGCACGCCCATCTGCTGGGCACGCAGGAAGAACGCATCCATGGCCTGGGTGTAGGCCAGCCAGCGCCGGTCTTCGGCGTCATTGAGCAGGGTGTCGGGGCGATACTGGAACATTAGAAACACCAGCATCTCCCGATGCTTGAGGTGTTCGGCGATCAGGTGACGAATGCCGCTCAGGGGTTCGGCCTGTTTCAGGTCCGCTTCGTGGATGACCTGGTTGAGCACCTGCTCACCATGGTCTTCGAGCATGCTCACCAGATTCTCGCGGGTGCCGCAGAAGCGGTGCAGGGTGGCCTTGCTGACGCCGGCGGTTTCCGCCAGTTCCTTCAGGGTGGCGCGGGGTTGCACGACGATGGCGTGGGCCAGCGCCTTGAGCAGGCGTTCTTCTTGGAGAGAAATTCGCATGAGGGCCTCGGATCACGGTTCGACAAAACGAGAGATGCCGAACTGTATCATATGAGACTAAAAAATCTCAAAGGTGAAGCGATCCGCTCCCACGGGCCAGCCCGTGGGAGCGGCAGACGCCTCAGTGCGGCGCGCGCGGGATGGTCTTGAGCAGGTCTTCCGGGCTGATGTGCCCGACCACCTGGGCCACCGCGCTGCCAGGGGTCGGCAGGTCGATGATGTGGCCCTTCATCTTGCCGATCACGTGCATTTCGCAAGGCTTGCAGTCGAACTTCAGGGTCAGCACCTCGTCGCCCTGGATCAACTGCATCGGCGCGACCTTGGTGCGCACGCCGGTGACGCCCTTGGCCTGTTTCGGGCACAGGTTGAAGGAGAAGCGCAGGCAGTGCTTGGTGATCATCACCGGCACTTCGCCGTGTTCCTCGTGGGCCTCGTAGGCCGCGTCGATCAGCTGCACGCCGTGACGGTGGTAGAAATCGCGGGCCTTCTGGTTGTAGACGTTGGCCAAAAACGACAGGTGCGACTCCGGGTATACCGGTGGCGGCGTGGTCTCGGCCTTGCGTCCGCCCCGCGGGTGCGCCTGCACGCGGGCTTCGGTCAGCGCCTCGATGGCTTCGCGGCGCAGGGCCTTGAGCTGTGAGTTGGGGATGAAGTACGCCTGCGGCGCATCGAGTTCGATGGCGTTGGCATGGTACATCGTGGTCCCCAACTGGCCGAGCAGGTCATGCAGCTGGTCCAGGGCCTGCTGCGGCTTGTTGGCGGCGCCGAACGGGCCGTCCAGGGCCACCTGCACGCTCACGCCTTCCTCGCTGGTGGCGGTCAGCGCCAGGCGTTGCTCGCGCAGCACGGCCTGCCAACGCACGCCGATGCGACGCTCGGCGGAGGTGCGCTGCAAGGCCTGCTGCCAGTTGTGATCGAGGTTGCGCGACAGCGGATGGTTGGGGCGCAGCTTGTGCAGACCCTCGGGCATCTCGTTGGGCTCGACGCGGTAGCGGTAGCGCTTCAGGCCGTCTTCCTCGGACTCGCTCTTGAGCTCGGCGATGTTGGCACGGAAACCCACCACCTCGCGCTTGACCAGCACGTTCAGGCCATCGCCGTTGGTCAGCGGCACCTCGGTGAGCACCTGCAGGTCACGCTTGCCGACTTTCTCCACCACGCCCACCGGCAGGCCGGTGAAGGTCGGCGAGTCGAAGGCACCGATGTCGATCTTGCGCTCGCTGACGAAATAGTCGGTGCTGCCACGGTGGAAGGTCTTGTCCGGATCGGGCACGAAGAAGTGCTCGGTGCGACCGCTCGAGGCGCGCGCCAGTTCCGGGCGGTCCTCGAGGATCGCATCGAGCTCCTTGCGGTAGTGGGCGGTGATGTTCTTCACGTAGCCCACGTCCTTGTAGCGGCCTTCGATCTTGAACGAACGCACGCCGGCGTCGACCAGGTCGCGCAGGTTGGCGGTCTGGTTGTTGTCCTTCATCGACAGCAGGTGCTTCTCGAAGGCGACCACGCGGCCCTGGTCGTCCTTGAGCGTGTACGGCAGGCGGCAGGCCTGGGAGCAGTCGCCGCGGTTGGCGCTGCGACCGGTCTGGGCGTGGGAGATGTTGCACTGGCCGGAGAAGGCCACGCACAGCGCGCCGTGGATGAAGAACTCGATGGCCGCGTCGGTTTCGGCGGCGATGGCGCGGATCTGCTGCAGGTTCAGTTCGCGGGCCAGCACCAGCTGGGAGAATCCGGCCTGGTCGAGAAACTTGGCCCGCTCCAGGGTGCGGATGTCGGTCTGGGTGCTGGCGTGCAGCTCGATCGGCGGGATGTCCAGCTCCATCACCCCCAGGTCCTGGACGATCAGCGCGTCGACGCCGGCGTCGTACAGCTGATGGATCAGCTGGCGCGCGGGCTCCAGTTCGTTGTCGTGGAGGATGGTGTTGATGGTGGTGAACACGCGGGCGTGGTAGCGACGGGCGAACTCCACCAGGCCGGCGATATCGCTGACGTCGTTGCAGGCGTTGTGGCGCGCGCCGAAGCTCGGGCCGCCGATATAGATGGCATCAGCGCCGTGCAGGATCGCCTCGCGGGCGATGCTGACATCACGGGCAGGGCTGAGCAGTTCCAGGTGATTCTTTGGAAGGGACATGTCGTTATGGTTCGGGCGGTCACGGTAAGGCGGGCATTGTAGCGGTGAAATGACCTTTCGGCACCTCCGCCCGCCTGGTGGGCGGTTGTGCTGGCGGATGGCCGGCGATAAGCTCGATGGCATTTTGCAATTGCCAGGCGGCGTCACGCGTGAACCTCATCCACCTCTATGTTCTCGACCATAAAGCGCTGTATGACCTGAATGTCCCGTTCAGCAGCCAGTTCACCTGCAAAGTGCAACGGCAAGGCGTCATCAGCATTCACCGACGGCACGACTGGGTGGATTTCTACGACGGCTACCAGTGCCACGCGATCATTGGCCAAAACGGCACGGGTAAAAGCACGATCCTCGAGGCGCTCAGTGCGCTGGGCGGAGAAAGCGAGTCCCAGATCGTTGCCATTTTTCATGATGACGAGCGCGACGAATGCTTCATTTGTTTTACCAATCTGTCCGCACACGGGTTCGAAGTGCGTCATTGCGAGATGCGCTACACATACGTGACCGATAGTGAGTGGTTTCTGTTCGAGCAAGGGTTGGAGCTCGTGCATGTGAACTCGATTTCTGAAAACAGAATGGACTTTGCGCAGCGTGCCAGACCGAAAGCGGCCGTGGCGGTCAAGCGTCTTACGATCGCCCAGGCCACGCATTCGCGGGTAGCTCGCAAACGCTACTTCAAGCGCTACCTCAACTACTTTCAGCACTATCCCCGGGAACCCTACCAAGAGAACATCAGGTTCGAGTTCTCGTTCTCCCGCTCATCCGTCGGGATTCTGGAAAAAGCCATGGCTGTTGCCGAGGACAGCACGGAGATTTCTCTGTTGCGCAAATGGCTGGGTACATTCGCCGTCTTGCCCACCGAACTGTTCGACCCGCTCAGCAGCGATGTCGGCAACAAGTTGCTCGAAATGAATGCGCCCTCCATTCTTCATGGCATCTCCAGGTTGGTCCCTGGCGAACCGTCGTCGTTCCTGGCGCTCATGCACCACTATGTGAGCGCGGCCCCGGACCTGACCACCCGTGAAAAATTGGCTGAAAGCGTTGCTGGTTGGGCTCATGAGCGATCGTTGTCAAAAGCATCACGGATAACCCTTCATAATGACGCGCTGAAAAATTTGGCGGCCATAGCCGCCACGCTGGAGAGCATAGGCGATCAGCTTTACCTGGAGTATCAGAATGAAGACTGGTTCGAAGCGGCGAGCGTCGTCATCGAGAAGTTCGAAGCCGTTGAGCACCTGAGGTCGCTGGTCAAACGCCTGCCCGATAGTGTGGCCCGCAACATCCACTGGGGCTGGCGCGGTGCGAGCACCGGTGAACTGGCGCGTGCGCATATCTTCTCGGAGCTGTTCAACTACTTGAGTGAACTGCCACAGGACCAGACCCCGATCATCCTGATCGACGAAGCGGACCTGTATCTTCATCCCGAGTGGCAGCGAAAGTTTCTCAGCGACCTGCTGGCACTGTTCCGGCGGGTGCGATCGGGCAGCCCCCCACAACTGATCCTCTGCACCCATTCACCGATCATGGTCAGCGACTTCCTCGCCGATGACATCACTTCCTTGACGCAGGACGAATACGGCCACCCGACGTGCAGCCGCTCCTGCGGATTCGGCAGCAGCATCGCGGATATCTATATGGCCGACATGCACCTGGAGTCGACGTTCGGCGAGCATGCGCGACGCAAGCTGGCAGACTTGCTCGACAACGCCGAGGCCAGCGAGCTGGGCGAAGCGGACCGTCTGTTGATCAGCAAGATCTCCAACCAGAACCTGAAGAATCTATTGCTCGCACATGATCAAGATCAACAAGAAACCCAGCATTGACTTCGTCAGACGGTATGCGCATGACGTCGTAGACGGCATTATTTTGCCGCGGCTCACCATTGCCTTGAAGAACGCTCCGTCCGAACTGTCAGCGTTCTTCACCCGAGCCCGCTTGGTACAGCTGGTGGCTACCAGGCCAAAAGATCTTGAGTCAACGATAACGGACGTCTACGCAGCTTTTCCGCAGCTGGCGGAGCGCTATTGCTATTCGATGCTGCTGACAGACGTGAAGATTGCCCTTGAAGCGTTGCCCGAGCACCTGAGCAGCCCCAAACAACGTCAAGCATTCGATAAGGCGCTCCAGCGGACCGTGGCTGCATTGCAGGGGCTTCTTCTGACTCATCCCGCACTTCCCTATACGCAGTATCTGGTCGATCAGCTCATGGCTGATGGCGCCCGCTCCGAAAAGCGTCGCGTGCTCAACAAGCTGAAGGCGGCCAGCGGTGGTACGCACAAATTCTCGAAGGAAGATCGTGCGCGCTTCCCGGATTGGATGAAGGACTTTGCGGATTGTTTCGACTTCGACACGGTAGCCAGGAGGTATGGAGAGCTGCTGTATGCCCTGTGGGGGTTGACCATATGCCCGTACTGCGCGATCGAGCGTATCGAAGGCTATGCACGCATCAATGTGCGACCTGACCTTGATCATTTCTACCCCAGAACGCGCTTTCCGTTCCTTGGCGTCTCATTGTTCAATCTGATCCCCTCTTGTGGGACCTGCAACCAGAAACTCAAGAGAAATCATCCAATGCTCGGCCATGCACACCCTATGCTGAAGGGGCTCGAGCACGATGATATGTTCAGATTCGGTTATGTCCCGGATGGGAATGTCGAACAGTCGCTCAGCGTTCAAGTCTTACCCTTGGCGGATTCGCACAAGGCCAACAACGTGGAGCGCTTCAAGCTGGCAGTCATCTACAACGACAACCGCGGGCTGCGTGCCTGGTTCCACGATGCTCGCGCAACGTTGGATGTTCTCAAGGAGGCGCGATTAGAAAGGCAGCCTAAGGTCATCGAGGCCATGCTGCAGCAACTTGTCGATCTGAACAGGCCCTCTAGCGAGGTCCAAGCGCAGGCATTCAAGGTTGCCGCAGTTAATGACATGACGGGGCGGGCGCTCCGGGCGGTACTCCAGTCGCCTTGAGGAATGCCCCTGGACAGGGGCACCCGGACCGATTTGTCAGCCCTTGGCCGCCATCGCCGTCACTTCCACGCGCATGCCATCGAAGGCCAGCGAGGCCACGCCCACCGCGGCGCGGACCGGCCAGGGCTGTTTGAAGAAACGCTGGTACACCTCGTTGAACGCGGCGCGGTCGGCCATGTCGGTGAGGTAGATGGTCAGGTGCAGGACTCGGTCCATGGAGCTGCCGGCGCGCTCCAGGGCCACTTTCAGCGCCTGCAGGGTGCATTCGCTCTGGGTGGTGATATCGCCCAGCTCCAGGCTGCCGTCGGCGTGTACCGGAATCTGGGTGCTGACCAGGATGCCGTTGTACTCGGCCACGTCCGAGGAGATGGAGTCCGCGTCCGGGTCCGGGGTGTAGATGATGTCTGTGTGTGCCATCGAGGGTTCGCCTTGCAACGGAAGGAAAGCGGCAAGCCTACGCGAGCCGGCCGGGCTGGTCGAGGCACAGCGCCGGTCGCCTGCAATTGAAATACGCCGCCTGGCCCGGCAGAATCGCGCCCCGACCCGGCCACAGGCGCCGGGCCCTGGTTGCGACAAGAGGCTGCAGTTGAACGAACATACATTGTCCATGCGCCTGGAGCGCGTGGCGGCCCATGTGCCCGCAGGCGCGCGCCTGGCCGACATCGGCTCGGACCATGGCTACCTGCCGGTGGCGTTGCTGCGCCGCGGCGCGATCGTCGCGGCGGTGGCCGGCGAGGTGGCGCTGACGCCCTTCCTTTCGGCCCAGCGCACCGTGCGCGAGAACGGCCTCGATGCACATATCAGCGTGCGCCATGCCAGCGGCCTGGCGGCGATCGAAGCGGGTGACGGCATCACCGCCATCAGCATCTGCGGCATGGGCGGCGAGACCATCCGTGACATCCTCGAAGCCGGCAAGGCCAATCTTGGCGGCCAGGAGCGCCTGGTGCTGCAGCCCAACGGTGGCGAGCAGCCGCTGCGCCAGTGGCTGATGGACAACGGTTACCGCATCCTGTGCGAGGAAGTGCTGCGGGAAAACCGTTTCGACTACGAGATCATCGTCGCCGAGCGCGGCGACGCCGTGGACTATACCCCCGAACAGCTGTACTTCGGCCCGCTGCTGATGCGCGAGCGCAGCCCGGCCTTCCTGTTCAAGTGGCAGCGCATGCTGCGCCAGAAACAGCAGACCCTGGCCAACTTCGCCCGGGCGCGGCACGCCGTGCCCGAGGACAAGGTGCGCGACATCACCCGCCAGGCGGACTGGATCAGCGCGTTGCTGGCTTGAGGGGCTAGTGTGGTGTTTCACAAATAACGACCATAGCCTTGCCTGAGCGCAAAAATCGCTCGCGAGTTATTGGTCGTATTTGCAAAACACCACACTAGCGGGGATTGGCCACCGCGGCCGGTACCTTGAGCACCAGCAGGCCACCCAGCACGATGGCCAGCGCCAGCACTTGCAGGGCCAGCCCCGGGCTGGCGGCGGTGTCGCGCATCCAGCCGATCAGGTAGGGCGCCAGGAACGAGGCGATGCTGCCGAACGAGCTGATCATGGCGATACCGGCCGCCTGGGCGCTGCCGGCCAGGAATGCCGGTGGCAGCTGCCAGAACATCGGCAGGGCGGCGCTGGCGCCCATGCCGGCGAGCACCAGGCCAGCCATCACCAGCAGTGCATCGCCAGGCGCCACGCCCGCCAGGGCGATGCCAGCGGCCGCCATCAATAGCGGGACGCACAGGTGCCAGCGGCGTTCGCGGTGACGGTCGGAAGAGCGTCCGCAACCGAGCATGAACAGGCACCCGGCCAGGTACGGAATGGCGCTGAGCAGGCCGACCTGGCCGTCGCTGCCGATCCCGGCGGCATGGATCAGGGTCGGCATCCAGAACGCCAGGGTGTTGACCGCCAGCATCACCGCGAAGTACACCGCCACCAGCAGCCATACCTGCCGATCGCCGAGCAGGCCGCGTATCGAACTGATGGGTTTGCGCCGTTCCTCGCCGGCTATTTCCTCACGCAACGCGCGCTTCTGTTCGGCATCGAGCCAGGCAACCTGTTCGAAGCTGTCCGGCAGAGCCTTGAGCACCACCAGCCCGAGCAGGACCACCGGCAGCCCTTCGATCAGGAACATCCATTGCCAGCCCCGCAGCCCACCAAAGTCGTGGAACGCCTGCAGGATCCCGCCGGACAGCGGCCCGCCAACGACCCCGGCCAATGGCACGGCGATGGCGAACAGCGCGGTGATCTGCGCCCGACGCCGGGCCGGGTACCAGCGGTTGAGCACCACGAGGATGCCGGGGAAGAAACCGGCTTCGGCCACCCCCAGCAGAAAGCGCAGGGCATAGAACCCCGCCGCGTCCTGCACCCACATCATGCCGGTGGACAGCAGGCCCCAGACCACCATCAGGGTGGCGATCCAGCGCCGCGGGCCGACCCGCTCCAGGGCCAGGTTGCTGGGCACGCCGAACAGCGCATAGGCGACGAAGAACAGCCCGGCGCCGAGGCCGTAGATGGTGTCGGAAAAACCCAGGTCGGCGCTCATCTGCATCTTGGCGAAGCCGATGTTGATGCGGTCGAGGTGGGCGAACAGGTAGCACACCAGCAGCAGCGGCATCAGCCGCCAGGTGACGCGTGAATGGGTGCTGTGCGAGACATCGGAGGGCGTGGCGACGCGGGTGTCGATCGTGTTCATGGTCCGGGCCGTTCTTGTTGTTGTCCCGGAAGATCATGCGACGGTGCGTGGGGCTGGCAAATGCACTTTCAGCAAGTTGGCTGGTATTTTTCCCGGCCGTTACAGTTGCGAGCAGTTGCCCATCTGGCGGTAGTCGACCTCGCGAGTCTGACCCTGGCGGTCGACATAGACCATGTGCGCGGTACCCACCTGGCAGTCGGCGTCATTGCTGGCTGGGGTGATGGAGATGACTTTGGCGATGTCCAGCGGCATGCCGTACTCGTAGTGCGTGGCTGCCGAGCTGCCGGCGCTGGTGTCGGCGAAGGCGGTGAAGGGGGCAAGAGCGCCGCAGAGGGCGATGAGGGCAAGCGAACGTTTCATGACAGGCTCCTTGTTTTGCGGGAATGCCTAATGATCCATTCATTTGTGTTTCACAATAAATGGGCTATTCCGTGATAGATTCCTGCTTCTAATGCATGAATGAATGAGAGCGCCAGCCCTATGGATATGCTGCATGCGATGCGTACCTTCGCCCGGGTAGTGGAGTGCGGCAGCTTCGCCGCCGCCGCCCAGGCCCTGGATATTTCCGCGGCGCAGGTGTCGCGGATCGTCGCCGAACTGGAAAACCAGCTGCAGACGCGCCTGCTGCACCGCACCACCCGACGTCTGCGCATGAGCGAGGCGGGCGAGCGCTTTCTCGAGCGCACGCGGCAGATCATGCTGCTCACCGAGGAGGCCATGGATGAGGCCCGTGGCGCGCACCTCACGCCGCGTGGCCACTTGCGTATTCACTGCACCCATGGCCTGGGCCTGCTGATGATGCCGCTGGTGGCGCGCTACAACGCCACGTGCCCCGAGGTGGTGATGGAGCTGACGCTGTCGCAGCGCAACCCCGATCCGCTGGCCGAAGGGCATGATGTGGTGATTGCCATCGGCCAGGGCTTGCCGGACTCGCAACTGATCGCCATACCATTGGGCAGCATCCACAGCATTCTCTGCGCGTCTCCCGATTACCTCGCCCGCCACGGTGTGCCAAGGCAGCCGCAGGACCTGCACCAGCACGTCTGCCTGCGCACGGTCGATCCGCTGTTCGAGGAAGACTGGTCGTTCGAGGGCAGTCCCGACAGTTGCGTGATCGTGCCTCAGGACACCTTCCTCACCAATGTCGCCGACGCCATGCTCAGGGCCACCGAGCTGGGCATGGGCGTGGGCCTGCTGCCTTACTACTCGGCGAGCCAGGCGATGGAGGATGGGCGGCTGTGCCGGCTGTTGGCGCCGCACCGGCTGCGTCAGCGGGAGATCTATGCGATCTACCCGTCGCGGCATTACCTGGATGCCAAGGTGCGTACCTGGCTGGATTTCCTCAAGGAGCAGCTGCCGTTGCTGTTCGCCGAGCATCAGCGAGTGGCGGATGAGCCCCGCTACTGGCGGTGACACCCGTGGGAGCAGCCGTCTAGCCAGATTCCCTGTGGGAGCAACTGTCTTGCGCAATTTTTAGAATCTGGCGCGATCCCACAGACTCAAGCTGCGCGGCGCCTCAGTGGCTGTCCTGGTCTTCGGCTGTTCCACCTGACGCGCCAGCCCCGCTGCCGGTAGCTTCACCCGTGCTGTTGGAGCCACCGGCGGCGCCGTCGGCGGCATCGGAGTCGCTGCTGTCGTTGTCCTTGCTGCCGTCATCGGCGGTCTTGCCCTCGGGGTGATCGCCCGACGCGTGTTCGCTGCGCGCGCGGCCATCATTCATGTCGGTGGCGGCCAGGCTGGCGGTGGAGGCGCTGCCAAGGATCAGGGCAAGCAGCAGGACGAGAGGGCGGTTGCGGGCCATGGTGAGTCTCCTGTCGGCTGGACTGTCATGGCTTTGGCCTTTGCACAGAGGCAAGGGTGCCCGCCGGGTGACGGGCGGTATGCACAGGGGCCTTGCGGCCCCGTGGCGGTCAGTTGGCGTCCGTGCGGGGCGCCTGTTGCACCGACGCGCCATCCATCGCGTCCAGCGTCGGATGCTCCTGCGCCGCGTGCATCAGGTCCTCGGTCACGCGCAGCTCCGCGCCGGTGGGCGAGAACGTCGCGGTGGGCGCGAACGGCGCCGGGTGCTCCGGCGCTGGCCGCTTGCCACGGCGCCACAGGAAGAAGCCGACCATGGCCAGGTTGATCGCGGCGAACGCCCAGAACAGCCCGACCTCGCCGTACGACGTCATCATGGGCGAAATGGCCAGCGGCGCCATGGCCGAGCCCAGCGAGTTGATCAGCAACAGCCCCTGGATCATCGGTACCAGGGCATCGGCCGGGGCACGATCGGCGGCGCTGCTGACCGCCACCGGGTACAGCGCGAACACGCCGCCCCCGAGCAGGAACAGCAGGGCTGGCAGCAGGGCCGTGTCGGCCGGCAACAGCACGATCAGCAGCGACAGCACGGTGCACAGCGTGGCCAGGGTGATCAGCACGTCCTGGCGGTCCTTGCGGTCCGACCAGCGCCCCACCGGGTATTGCAGCAGCATGGCGCCGAGGATCACCCAGGCCATCATGGTGCCGACTTCGCCCACGTCCAGGCCGATGCGCTGCAGGTACAGCGGCAACAGGGCGTAGATCCCGGCGATGGCCACGCCCGAGCCGAAACAGCCGACCAGGCCGGTGGGCGCCACGCCCAGCAGCTGGCGGGGCTTGAGGGGTTCGACCTGATCCAGTAGCGGCGACACCCGTGGCAGGATCACGATCGGCAGCACCGACAGCGTGGCGAGCATGCCCGCCAGCATGAACGGCGCGCTTTCGCCCAGGCCCGTGATCTCGCCCAGCGCGGCCTGGGCGATGACCCCGGCGCCATAGAAGGCGATCATGTACAGCGCCAGCAGGCGGCCGCGTATCTTGGCGTCGCCGGCCAGCAACAGCCAGCTTTCGATGACCAGGAACACGCCCACCGCGGCCCAGCCGTTGATCAGGCGCAGCACCGCCCACCAGGTGGTGTCGTAGAACAGCCCCTGCAAAAGGATGGTCGCGCCGATCAGCGCGGCGAAGCTGCTGTAGGCGCGGATATGGCCGATGCGCAGGATCAGCCTATCGTTGAACACCGCGCCGAGGGTCAGGCCGATGAAATAGGCCGACGAGACGATGCCGATGGTGGTGGCCGATTCTCCGGCCGCGCCCAGGCGCAGGGTGGTCAGGGAAGACAGGAAGCCATTGCCCAGGGCAATGATGAACAGGCTGAGCAGGGGTGCCAGCGCCATCGCCAGCAAACGCGGAGACATACGTACCTCAAGGTTGGAAAACGCCGATATGCGCCTTCTCGGGCGTGCGCCGCGGGATGTGCGACCTTGGCAAGATTCAACCGCGGGGCCTTTTGTGCGAAGGCCGGGCGGGGGCGGTTGAGCCTGTGGCACATGCGCGATGTGGTGAGGCGCGGACGCGTTCCTTGCGGGCGGTTGCCACCGGGTAGGGCGACGGGCGAAAAGGAGGCGGAATTTTACGGACTGTGCAGGATTTGCCAAGGGGTGGCAGCCTGCGACGAGAGGCCGCAGGGCAAGCCACGGGGGCGCTGGGCCGGTCAGCAGGAGGGCTTGGCGTGGACGGCGTCCGTCTGCTGGGCCGTGGCGGGGCGCTGCTGGTCGCTTGCAGCGAGGCGCTCGGCCATCTGTTGACGCTGCAGCGCCCATTGCTCGCTGCGCTCCCTGAGGCGGTCGGCGCCACCTTCGGCGAAGGCCGAGGTGGCCGAGATCGCGGCCAGCAGGGCCGCGGCGTAGGCGATGGTCTTCATCACTGAGGTCTCTCTCATCTAACCTGGAAAGGCGGCCGCGGGGCGGCCGGGTCGAGGTCAGCATGCGCGGTGCGGATTTCCCCAGGATTAACTGCGTGACCACTCAGCGGGTGAGCATCTGCTCGTGTGTCCAGCCGTGCTCGGTGAGGACCATGGCACGGGTTTCCTCGATCGGCTGGGTGGCGCTGGCGACGGCCAGCCCCAGCCCCGGGATGCTGGCCTGCACCGCGGCCTCGCCGGTCCAGCCCGGCAGCTCGGCGACCCGATAGCGGTAGGTCACCTGCGCCTGGCGGCGACCGCCGTGCTCCGTCGGCTCGTTGAAGCCCGTCACGCTGGTGACTTGGGCCTTGCCCAGACAGAGTCCGCCGACGGTGCCGCCGTTCTTGGTCCGGTGGGCGTCGGCCTTGAAGTAGCGGCGACCCTCGTCGGTCAGGTCGTAGGCGTAGTAGATATCGGTACGTGCCGGTTGCCACAGGCGTTGCGGTACTTCGGTGCGGCCGACCTCGCGCTCGCTGACCACCCCGACCTGGGCCAGCGCGTGCAAGGCCTGGTTGGTGCCCTGCAGGTCGAAATCGCGGGTGCGGGTGGGGAAGGGGCTGATCACGAAACAGTGCGGGTACTGGGTGTCGAGGTAGGCCTGGGCGGCCTGGCGCAATTCGGCGTCGCTGGGCTGGCGATTGTCGGAGCAGCCGAGCAGGGTCGCCAGCAGCACGGCTGGCGCAACGAGCGTCCTGTTCATCGTAAAGCTTCCTTGTGTGGCCAAGTACTGGTTCGCGCACCGGGCCGAGCGCGGTGCAACGGGATTAGAACCTGCGGGCCAGAGCGGCTGCAATCGTGGCAAGACGACATGTCGGCGGATGGCGGCCCGGCAAGTTGGCGGGGCTCATCCATACTGCTCTGATCCGCCCTGGCGTGGCCGGGGCATGCACGGAGAGGAATTGGCGATGGCCAAGGCGGCTGGCAAGAAACCTGCGGGCAAGGCATTGGAGAAACTCGGGCGCAAGACCTACGAGGCGCAGCTCAGGCGCCTGCATGTGGAGCTGGTCAAGCTTCAGCAATGGGTGGTGGAGAAGGGCCTGAAGGTGTGCATCGTCTTCGAGGGGCGCGACGGCGCCGGCAAGGGCGGCACCATCAAGGCCATCACCGAGCGCGTGAGCCCGCGGGTGTTTCGCGTGGTCGCGTTGCCAGCACCCACCGAACGCGAGAAGACCCAGATGTACGCCCAGCGCTATCTCACCCACCTGCCGGCGGCGGGCGAAGTGGTGATCTTCGACCGCAGCTGGTACAACCGCGCCGGGGTCGAGCGGGTGATGGGCTTTTGTACCGACGAGCAGGCCCACAAGTTCCTGACCGTGGTGCCGATGTTCGAGCGGATGATGGTCGAGTCGGGGATCATCCTCGTCAAGTACTGGCTCGAGGTCAGCCCCGAGGAGCAGGCCCGCCGCCTGCAGGACCGCATCAACGATGGGCGCAAGCTATGGAAGCTGTCGCCCATGGACGTCAAGTCCTACAACCGCTGGGACGATTACACCCGTGCCCGCGACGATATGTTCGCGGCCTCCGATTCGTCCTGGGCGCCTTGGTTCATGGCCCATTCGGACGACAAGCGCAAGGCGCGACTGAACATCATCAGTCACCTGTTGCAGCAGATTCCCTACAAGGACCTCAGCGACGCGCACAAGGTCGCGCTGCCCAAGCGCGGCAAGATCGGCAAGTACAAGGCCCAGCCTTATCCGTTCAAGCAGGTGCCGGAGCGCTTCTGAAAGGGGCGATGGGCAGGCGCATGGCACAACGCTCGGTCAGGCCATGGGCCTGCTCGCTGGCGATGATGGCCAGCAGGCGGTCATCCAACTGTCCGGCCGCGAGGCGTTCGAAGCCATAGCGCTCATAGAACGGGGCATTCCATGGCACATCGGCGAAGGTGGTCAGGGTCAGCCAGCGCAGGCCATGCTGTTGGGCGGCCTGCCTTGCCTGGTCGAGCAGGCGCCTGCCCAGGCCCTGGCCCTGGGCGTCCTGCGCGACGGACAGTTCCTGGATATGCAGGGCGGTGTCGGTGACAGTGGCGCACAGGAAGCCCACTGGCCGGTCCTGAGCGTCCACGGCCACCCAGCTGCAACCTTCGCTGACGAAGGCCTGGTGCGTTGCCGGGTCCATCACCTCGCTGTCGGCCAACCAGGCAAGGCGCGGCAGTGACCTGAAAGCCTGGGCGGCGGAGCGCTCGATGGCGGGGAGCAGCACGACATCGCCGCTGAGGGTGGGGCGGATACACATGATTGGCAGGGCACCTGTGAGAGCGGGCTTGCTTCGCCGGAGGAAGGAGTGTGCCAGAACGGCGCGCAGAGGTGTTGCAATGTTAGTGTTATAACGTAACATTTGTGGATCTCCTCCAGCTCAGGGCGCCACCGTGATCCGCAGAAACCCTTCCGGCCACCTCCCGCAAATCGCCGAGTCGGCCTATATCGACCACACCGCCATCATCTGCGGCAAGGTGATCATTCAGGACAATGTGTTCGTTGGCCCCTACGCGGTCATCCGCGCCGACGAAGTGGATGCCAGCGGCGACATGCAGCCGATCGTCATCGGCGCCAACTCCAATATCCAGGATGGCGTGGTGATCCACTCCAAGTCCGGCGCGGCGGTGCGCATCGGCCAGTACAGCTCCATCGCCCACCGCTCCATCGTGCATGGCCCGTGCGAGGTCGGCGATCGGGTGTTCATCGGTTTCAACAGCGTGCTGTTCAACTGCAAGGTCGGCGATGGCAGCGTGGTGCGGCACAACTCGGTGGTCGATGGTCGCGACCTGCCGCCGCGCTTCTACGTGCCGCCCACCGAGCACATCGGCCCGCATACCGACCTGGATCGCTATCCGCCGGTCAGCGTGTCGGCGTCGGAGTTCTCCGAGGACGTGGCACGCACCAATATCGATCTGGTCCAGGGCTACAAGGCCCTGCAGAACGAGTTCTGAGCATGGACACGCTACTGGTGCGCAACGCGCGGCTGGTCAATGAAGGGCGTGAGTTCGAGGCCGATCTGCTGGTGCGCCATGGGCGCATCGAGCGGATCGGCGGCATCGACAATGCCAGGGCCGCGCTGGAGATCGATGCCGACGGGGCCTGGCTGTTGCCGGGCATGATCGATGACCAGGTGCATTTCCGCGAGCCGGGGGCGCCGCACAAGGGCAGTATCGCCAGCGAGTCGCGGGCGGCGGTGGTCGGCGGCATCACCAGTTTCATGGACATGCCCAACACCAATCCGCCCACCCTCGACCTGGAGGCACTGGCAGACAAGAAGCGGCGGGCGGCGCAGGGTTCGCGCGCCAACTACGGCTTCCACTTCGGGGTCAGCCGCGACAACCTCGACATCATCGCGGCCCTCGATCCGCGCGAGGTGGCCGGGATCAAGGTGTTCATGGGGGCCTCGACCGGCGACATGCTGGTGGACGATCCCCAGGTCCTGGAAAAACTCTTCATCTACGCGCCGACCATCGTCCTGGCCCATTGCGAGCACACCCCGAGCATCCTCGAGAACGAGCGTGGGTGGCGGGCGCGCCATGGCGAGTTCATCCCTCCGGCGGCGCACCCGTTGATCCGCGATGCCGAGGCCTGCTACCGCTCCTCGAGCCTGGCCGTGGAGCTGGCCCGGCGCTTCGGCACGCGCCTGCATGTGCTGCACCTGACCACCGCGCGGGAGTTGGCCCTGTTCGAGCCCGGGCCGGTGGCCGGCAAGCACATCACCGCCGAAGTCTGCCTGCACCACTTGCTGTTCGATGACAGCGACTACGCCAGCCTCGGCCATTTGCTCAAGTGCAACCCGGCGATCAAGACCGGTACCGATCGCGACGCGCTGCGCCAGGCCCTGGCCTGCGATCGTATCGATGTGATCGGCACCGACCATGCGCCGCACACCCTGGAGGAAAAACGCCGGGTCTATACCCGCGCGCCGTCGGGGATGCCGCTGGTGCAACACGCCTTGCCGGCGGCCCTGGAGCTGGTCAGCGAGGGCGTGCTGAGCATGGCCCAGGTGGTGAACAAGACCAGCCATGCGGTGGCCGAACTGTTCGCCATTCGCGAGCGCGGCTTTTTGCGCGAGGGGTACTGGGCCGACTTCGCCATCGTCGAACGTCTGGACAGGCCTCGGGCGGTGGCCGACGACCCGGTCCTGGCACGCTGTGGCTGGACGCCGTTCATGCACCGTGGCTTCCACCATGTGGTCCGCAGCACCGTGGTGTCCGGTCAGCTGGCCTGGCACCGCGGCAGGCTGCGCGAACAATGCCAGGGGTTGCCCTTGATGTTCGACCGTTGATCGAACCCACGCAGACGCTGGTTTGCCTGCGCAAGCGGCGCAAGACGCCGCCAGACCTTCCGGAGTTTTACCCATGACCGAAGAACAACTGTTGCAACAACCCGTCGCTGCCTACATGAACGAACCCCAGCGGCAATTCTTCCGCAACCTGCTGCTGAACCAGCGCGGCGAGTTGCAGACCCGCATCGAGCAGGAGTTCCGTGCCCTGCGTGAGCAGGAAGTGCACAGCGACCCCGCCGACATCGGCAGCGCCGAGGAAGAGCGCCACTGGCAACTGCGCTCGCTGGAGCGGGAAAAGAAGCTTCTGGACAAGATCGACCAGGCGCTGGAGCGCCTGGCCCGGGGCGATTACGGCTGGTGCGAGGAAACCGGCGAGCCGATCGGCCTGCGCCGCCTGCTGCTGCGGCCCACCGCCACCTTGTGCGTCGAGGCCAAGGAGCGCCAGGAACTGCGCGAGCGGCATGTGCGTGACGATGTCTAGTCGGCGCTCAGGCCTTGGGCCTGCAACTGCCAGCGCACCGCGCTGACACCTTTCTCCAGGCTCACCCGGCCGACCAGGCGCTCCAGCTGGGTCGGCGCCTGCGGCGTGCCGAGCAGCTCGGCGCGTACTTCCAGACGCGCCGGGTCGGCCAGGTCCTCGCTGTGCAGCGACTGCAGGCGCAGGCCCGGGTCGCTGAGGCTGTGCAGCATCAGGCTGCGCACCTGGATCTCGTCCTCGGCGCGGCAGACGATGCGTACCTCGTAGCGCTGCTCCACCTCGCTGGCCGGCAGCACGTCCTGGCGATCCAGGCGCTGGGCGAGGTCGCGCAGCAGGATGTTGGCGCACAGCACCACCAGGCTGCCCAGTGACGCTTCCAGCAGCAGCCCGAGGCTGCACAGCACGCCGACGGCGGCGGTGCACCAGAGGGTCGCCGCAGTGTTCAGGCCGCGCACGTTGAAGCCATCGCGCATGATCACGCCACCGCCGAGAAAACCGATGCCCGATACCACGTAGGCAGCGATGCGCGAGGCGTCGGTGGGCGCCATGCCCGGTACCGCCTGGGTCATCAGCACGAACAGGCAGGCGCCGGTGCTGACCAGGGCGTTGGTGCGCAGGCCGGTCAGGCGCTGGCGCAGTTGACGTTCAGCACCGATCAGGGCACCGAGCAGCAGGGCCACGCTGACGCGCAGCAGAAAGATTTTCCAATCCATAGCGAACTCCGTTGCGCGGGCAATGCCCGCGTGAGCACCGTGCGAAGAGGGTGCGATTGAAAACGAGGAATGCGCAGGACCACGCGCCATGCCAGGGCAAGGCGGGAAAAGGAGGGGTGCTCGGCCGCGAAGGGCTGAAGGAAACCACCGTCTACCGTGTGCGGCGAGACAGTGGCAGGAATGCTGCCGGACTAGCTCGCCGTGTGGGCCTGTCGCAATCGACTGGGGCTACTGTCCAATGCAGGGAACTCCTGTGTGAGGGAACGCTTGAGTGCGCGGCGGACCATACGCCTCGACCCGCACAGGGTCAAGGCGTTAATCATGACAATTGCGTTACGCCAGGCGCTGACAGACATAAGCCTGGGTGCGGTACGGGAAGGCGATACGGTCGCGGCCTTTCAGGTCTGGGTGGTGGTCGATAAGGGCTTGCAGCCGGCCCATGACCTTGTCCTGTTCGGCCTGGGGCAGGGCGGCGATGAAGCTGACCGAGCGCAGGCGTTCGAGGATCACGGTCTGCGGGCTGCCTTCATGCACGTGGGGCAGGGTGGTCAGTTGCGGTGCGCTGAACCTGCCGCCAGCGAAGGCGTCCCGCCAGCGGCCGGTGTGAAAGCGCGGGGTGTCGCCTTCGTAGGGGGTGATGATCTCGGTGATCCGCGCCACCCAGTCCACCGTCTCGTCGCGCACGTTCCAGATCAGCCCGAGACGGCCGCCGGGGGCGAGCACCCGGTGCATCTCGGCCAGGGCTTCGGCGTTGGCGAACCAGTGGAAAGCCTGGGCGCAGACCAGCACCTGCTGGCTGGCGTCGGCCAGCGGGATGTGCTGGGCGGTGCCTTCGAGGACCGGGACATCGGGCAGCCGCTCGCTGAAGCGCTCGCGCATGGCGGCCACTGGCTCCACCGCCGTCAGGCGTGGCGCCAGCGCGGTGAGCAGGCGGGTGAACTTGCCGGTGCCGGCGCCCAGGTCGAGTACTGGGGTGCCGGCTTCGATGCCCAAGGTGTCGCGCAGCCAGCCCTGCAGGGCGACGGGGTAGTCGGGCCGTCCCTGCTCGTAGTTGCTCGACTGACGGGTATAGCCGGCGCTGGCCGAGACGTGCACATCCTTCATGGAAAATCCCTCCGAGTGACCTGCCGGCAATGTTACCCTTGCGCCTTTCGTTGCTAAACCCCGGATCGACTCATGCTGTTCAATCTCGCCGTGCTGTTCGGCACCTTGGTGGCCATGGAGGGCGTTGGCACGCTGGCCCACAAGTACGTCATGCACGGCTGGGGCTGGTGGCTGCACCGCTCGCACCATGAGCCGCAACTGGGCGTGCTGGAGACCAACGACCTGTACCTGCTGGCCTTGGGCCTGATCGCCGCGGGGCTGGTGGCGCTGGGCAAGGCCGGGCATGCGCCGCTGCAATGGGTCGGCGGCGGGGTGGCGGGTTATGGCCTGGCCTATGTGCTGGCCCATGACGGTTTCTTCCACCGCCACTGGCCGCGAGCGCCGAAGCCGGTCAACCGCTATCTCAAGCGCCTGTACCGGGCGCACCGCCTGCACCATGCGGTGAAGGGGCGCCAGGGCAGCGTGTCGTTCGGGTTCTTTTACGCACCGCCGTTGCGGGTGCTGAAGCGACAGCTGAAGCGGCGGCGGGGCTAAGCTTCACGCGCACCCTGTAGGAGCGGCCTTGCGTCGCGAAAGGGCTGCAAAGCAGCCCCGGCGATTTCGGCTTTGGCGCACAGATCCTGGGGCCGCTATGCGGCCCTTTCGCGACGCAAGGCCGCTCCTACAAGGGACGGTGTTCTAGGCGCAATCGTTGACGGCGCTGGCGGCCTTGCGCCCACGGCTCACCCACCAGCCAAGCCCCCGCACCGCCGTTGCGGGTGCTGAAGCGGCGGCGGGGCTAAGCTTCACGCGCACCCTGTAGGAGCGGCCTTGCGTCGCGAAAGGGCTGCAAAGCAGCCCCGGCGATTTCGGCTTCGGCGCACAGATCCTGGGGCCGCTATGCGGCCCTTTCGCGACGCAAGGCCGCTCCTACAAGGGACGGTGTTCTAGGCGCAATCGCTGGCGGTGCTGGCGGCCTTGCGCCCACGGCTCACCCACCAGCCAAACCCCGCCGCCGTGAAGAACATGATCAGGCTGTAGATCGCGGCAGGCACCGCCATGGTGGCGTTGTTCAGCAGCGATGGGCTCAAGGCCAGGGCAATGGCCAGCGTGCCATTGTGAATGCCGATCTCCATGCCGATGGCGATCGCCTGGCGTTTGGGGATGCTCAGCAGGCGCGGCACCCAATAGCCAACGCCCAGGCTGAGCAGGTTGAACAGCAATGCGGCGCCGCCCACGATCGGCGCGTACTCGACCACGGTCTGCCAGTCCTTGGCCAGGGCCAGGACGATGGTGAAGGCCAGGAACAGCGCCGCCACGATCTTCATCGGTTTTTCCATGCGCGCGGCGAAGCGCGGCGCCCAGTGGCGGATCAGCATGCCCAGGGCCACCGGCAGCAGGACGATGGCGAACACCTGCATGACCTTGGCGAACTGCAGCGGGATGGCCTGGTCCGATTCCATGAACCAGATCAGCGACAGGTTCACCAGCAGCGGCATGGTCAGGATCGCGATCAGCGAGTTGACCGCCGTGAGGGTGATGTTCAGCGCCACGTCACCGTGGGCCAGGTGGCTGAACAGGTTGGCGGTGGTGCCGCCCGGGGAGGCGGCCAGCAGCATCAGGCCCACCGCCAGGGCCGACTCCAGGCCGAAGCCGTTGGCGATCAGGAAGCACACCAGCGGCAGCAGCAGGATCTGGCAGACCAGGCCGACCACCACCGGCTTGGGATACTTCACTACCCGGGCGAAGTCGGCCAGGGTCAGCGACAGGCCCAGACCGAGCATGATGATGCCCAGGGCAAGCGGCAGGAGGGCGGTGAGCAGGGGCGAGGCGGTCATGGGCGGTCTCTCGGGCGAAGGATCCCGAGGAGTGTAGGTGGCGGCGCAACGATAGCTAATCGCATCCGGACTATCTTGGTAACCGTTTGTTACCTGGCAAGCGGCGCCGTGTCGCGTTGCGATACGCCGCCTGGCGCAGTAGCATTCGCGCTTTTGCCGAGGATTCGCCTGTCATGCCGTTCCAGCCAGGTCTGCTTGCCACCCCGGTGCCGGCCCATGCCCGCCACCTGTTCTTCGCCCTCGATTCGCGCGAGGCGCTGCCCGCTGTCCTGGATCAACTGCTGCCGCAGGTCGATGGGCAGAGCCTGATCCTGGGCATCGGCGCGCCGCTGGCCAAAGTCCTGGGTCGTGAAGTGCCTGGCCTGCGCAGCTTCCCGCAGCTGGACGCGGTGGTGGAGAACCCGGCGACCCAGCACGCCCTGTGGCTGTGGTTGCGTGGCGCCGAGCGTGGCGAGCTGTTCCTGCGCGCCCAGGCGTTGCAACAGATGCTGGCACCGGCCCTGCGCCTGATCGACAGCGTCGACGGCTTCCTGCACCGTGGCGGCCATGACCTGACCGGCTACGAGGATGGCACCGAGAACCCGGTGGACGAAGACGCCGTGGCCGCGGCGATCGTGCCGGGCGATGTGCCGGGCCTGGCCGGTTCCAGCTTCGCCGCGTTCCAGCTGTGGAAGCACGATCTGGACTACTTCAAATCGCTGCCCCAGGCCGACCAGGACAACATCATCGGCCGCCGTCTGAGCGACAACGAAGAGCTCGACGACGCGCCGGAGTCGGCCCACGTCAAGCGCACCGCCCAGGAAAGCTTCGAGCCGGAGGCGTTCGTGGTGCGTCGCTCGGTGGCCTGGACCGACGAGCGTGGCGCGGGCCTGGCGTTCGTCGCCCTGGGCTTCTCGCTGGATGCCTTCGAGGTGCAACTGCGGCGCATGAGCGGGCTCGAGGATGGCGTGGTCGATGGCCTGTACCGCTTCAGCCGGCCGTTGAGTGGCGGTTACTACTGGTGCCCGCCGTTGGCTGAAGGCGGCGCCGACCTGCGGCTGTTGCTGGGCTGACAGGCCCTCATCGCGGGGCAAGCCCGCTCCCACGCCAACCTCAGCGCGTGGGAGCGGGCTTGCCCCGCGAGACTTCAGAACGGCACCGCCACCGTCAGTTGGCTGTAAACGTTGGTGCCACTGCCCACCTGGTTGCCGCCATTGCTCTGATCCTTGCGCGGTTTGAACAGCCCCAGCAGCGGGGTGACGATCAGGTGCTCATTGACCGCCCATTCCACATACAGATCCAGCTCCTGAGCGTCGAGGTTCAGGGTGTCGCGGGTGCGCACGGTATTGAAATCGAAGAACAGCGCGCCGACGGTCAGGTCGTCCCGTGGCGTGGCCTTCAGGCCGACATGGTGGATGCCGCTGTTGGTGTTGAACGGCCCGGCATAGTTGCCGGCGACCTCGCCCTGGATCCACGTGCCGTAGCCGCTGGACAGCCCGGTGAACAAAAGGTCCCAGCCTGCCGAGTAGCGGGTGTAGCGGTAGGTCAGCTGGGGGGCCCAGGGGGCGTCGGCGAAGGTGTAGCCGGTCTCGGCGTACCAGGCGCTCTCGTTGCCGCCACGCGTGTCCTGCCAGGCGTACTCGAAGGCCAGCCGGGTGTTTTCCAGGCCGGCATTGCCCTCGCCGCGCAGGCTGTAGACATCCATGCCTTCCCTGGCCTTCTGGAACTCGCTGGCCCATTGATCGGCCACGTCGATGCCGTGGATGTAGGTCAGGCCCAGGGTGCCCAGCTCGTGGCTGTAGTCCAGGGTGCCAGCGGCCAGCTCGGTCTCGGCCTGGGCGCGGTTGTCGGACTTGAGCCACAGCACGCTGCCGTGCAACCCCTCCTTGCCGCCCAGGCGCAGCACCGCCGTGCGGTCGAAGGCATGGCGCGCGCCCAGGTAGAAGCCGCCACCCCGGTTCAGGTGGCCATCGGCCGGCCCCTTGCCGAGGTTGGGGCCGTCGTCGTTGATCAGAAAACCCGTGCCCAGCTGGATCACCTGGCGACCGCCGGAGATGTCCACGCCATCCTTGCCCAGTAGCGGGAACAGGTCGCCCGAGCGCCAGCCCAGGTAAGCATCCTCGATCTTGGTGGTGCGTTCGGAGCCGTCCTGGTTGCCGCCCGCGTCGCCGTCGCCCCAGGCACCGGAACTGACCCAGTTGAAAGCGCCATAAAGCGTGCCGTTGCCGGCCAGGCCCTGGTCGCCGCTGAGACCGTACTTGATGAAGGCTTCGCGCCAGGTCGAGCCACCCTGGGTGCCGTCGTAGTTGTGACGGCTGTTGAACATGCCCCAGACCGCCAGCAGATCGGCGTTCAGGTGGCTGTCATCATCGGCGTACAGCTCGTAGGCTGGGCTGGCCTGGCCATGGACCAGCACGGCCAGGGCGGTGGCCAGGGCGGTGCGACGTGGGGTGAGACGCATGGATCGATCCTCGTTTGTTGTGTGCGGTCTTGAGTGCCGCGTCGTTGTGGAGGCAGGTGTCGAAGGTGACGGGTTATTAGCGCGTGGAACGGTGGGGGCGGTCTTGCCCGTGGCTGCCAGACGGCTTGCACGTAGCCGCCAGTGCAGGTGGCTGGTCCGCACCCACGAGGCTTGCCATCAAAGGTTCGCGGCGCTTTCAGGCAAGGTCGCGCCGCCGTCCACCACCAGGGTCTGGCCGGTGATGTAGCGGGCGGCGTCGGACGCCAGGAACAGCATCGCCGCGGCGATATCCGCAGGCTCCCCCAACCGCCCCAGGGGCACGGCGGCCGCGATACGCGCATTCACGGCCGCATCCCCGAGATTGCCCATGGCCGGTGTGCGTACCATCCCCGGCTCCACGCCATTGACCCTGACGTTCAGCGGCGCCAGTTCCAGCGCGGCGTTGCGGATGAAACCGTTGACCCCGGCCTTGGACGCGGCGTAGTGGCTGAGCCCCGGGTAGGCAACCCGCGGACCGGTCACCGAGGAGGTGGCCAGCACGCAACCGCCACCCTGGCGGCGAAACAGCGGCAAGGCGCCCTGGGTCAGCCAGAACAATGCCTCCAGATTGACCGCCAGGGTGCGCCGCAACAGCACAGGGTCGATCTCGGCGAACGGCGTGAGCGGGAAGTAGGCGGCGTTGTGCACCAGCACATCCAGGCGTTCGAGCCCGGTCAGCAGTTGGGTGATCGCCGCGTGGTCGGCCAGGTCCAGGGCATGGGCCTGGACCGGATGACCTCGCCCGGCCTGTGCCTGGACAAGACGTCGCAAGGCCACCGGGTCGAGGTCCACCGCCAGCACTCGAGCCCCGCCAAGGGCAAACCCCTCGACAATGGCCTGGCCGATCCCGCCTGCCGCGCCGGTGACCAGCACCGTGGCGCCTTCGAAGTCGTAGCGCGCGCTCATACGGGCTGCTCCAGGCGGGCGTACGCCAGGGTCGGCACGTCGACCACGGTCGAGCCACCGTCGGCGGCGATGACCGCGCCGGTGACGATGCTGGCCTCGGCGCTGATCAGGAACTGGCACACGGCGGCAATCTCCACGCTGCTGGCCGGGCGGCGCAACGGCACGTCAGCGGTGACTCGGCGGTAGGCAGCGTCGAGATCCTCCTGGTAATGCGCCATCAATGGCTGCATTTCCTGGTCCGCCATGGGCGTGCGTACCCAGCCTGGGCACACACAGTTGACCCGCACCCCGAGTGGCCCGTAGTCGCGGGCCAGCGAGCGGGTCAGGCCGACCAGAGCATGCTTGGCGGTGGTGTAGCCGCAGACCTCGGGGCCGGCGGCCAGCGAGGCGATGGAGCCCAGTAGCACCAGGCTGCCACGCCGCGCTTGCAGCAGCGGCAGGCAGGCGCGAGCGGTATGGAAGGCGCTGTCGAGATTGCTGCGCAGGGCCTCGCGCCAGGCATCGTCGCTGGTCTGGTCGGCCCGTCCCAGTCCATGGCCGCCAGCGCAGGCGATCACCGCGTCGAGGCCACCGAAGCGGGCCCGCACCTGCTCGATGAAACCCGCCCAGGTGGCGCTGTCCGCGGCATCACCAGCCAGCACCAGGCCGCCGCATACCTGCGCGACGCGTTCCAGTGCCTCGGCGCGGCGGCCTACCAGCGCCACCTGCCAGCCCTGGCTGGCCAGGCGCAGGGCGCAGGCTTCGCCGATGCCGCTGCCGGCCCCGGTGATCAGCACGCTGCGGCTCACGGCAGGTGCTCCGTGCGGTTGAGCACCCGGCAGTGGGACGATACCGGGAAGTTGGCCAGGGCATCGAAGCCGCCGCCCTGGTAGCCGAAGATCTTGCCGTCGCTGCGGTGCCGTGCCAGGTCGATCATCACCAGGCCCAGGGTCGGGACGATCTTTTCGCACCAGACGAACAGGTACAGCTGCTCGGCGATCTTGTAGTAGTACGCCCGGTCGGTGTCGCACAGGCCCTGCTCGACGCCTTTGAGGCATTGCCAGCTGTAGTGGTCGGCGTTGAGGTAGATGTGCTCGTATTCCTCGGTGGGGCTGTAGCGGTAGTGGTTGCGCAGGCCAACCAGCTCGGTGGTCGGCGTGTGCGGGCAGGCGCCGTTCTGCCACGGGCGGTCGAGGCTGCCGTGCAGGAAGCGGGCTTCGACGCCGGTCAGCGCCTCGCCGGCCAGGGCCAGCTCGTAGAGGCCACGCTGGGTGCGTGCCTGGTCGGGCAGACGGCCGAGCACGGCGGTGAAGGCTTGGCTCGAGGTGTCCAGCACCAGCGATACCGACCAGGCCTGGCCCGCCTCGTGCTTGAGGAAATCGACCAGATAGATGCCAGGCCGCACGGAGCTCGCTCGGTACTCGGCGCTGCCAGTGCTGTGGCCGTCAGCCGCCTGCCAATGCAGGCGCTCGCTGTCGAAGCGGTGTTCGATGATCCAGCCGTTGGCGAAGTGCAGGGTAAGCGTGCGCCCGGACAGATCGGCCAGTTGCGGCAGGATGAAGGCGTTCGGGGCGAAACCTTCGGCGAGGGCGCCCACGGTGATCCAGTCGGCTTGGTTCGGCATGGTGGTGACTCCTGTGGTTGGGATGGCCACAGGGTGCAAGAGACAGTCTTGGGGCGGTATCAACCGGAAGGTTGAGTCACAAGTAGAGGCTGGCCACCAGTTCGGTGCGGTTGCCCACGCCGACCTTGCGAAACAGGTTGATCAGGTGGGTCTTGACCGTCGGCAGGCCGACGCCCAAGGCGCGGGCGATCAGCTTGTTGCTGCTGCCCTGGCGCAGCAGTTCGGCGATCTGTCGTTCGCGTGGGGTCAGCTCGACCGAGGCGGGCCGGCTGATTGCCGGCTCGCTGGCCAGCGCCAGTTGCATCAGGCCGTGCAGCGGCAGCAGACGCGCGAGTTCATCGCCGCGAAATTCGCCGAGGCTGGCGCACCGCAGCAAGGAGACGCCGGCCACGGGGCGCCCATCGACCTGGGCGATGATCTCCACCACGTCCACCACCTGGTGCTGCGCCAGAAAGCGCCGGTAGGTGTGGCCCTGGGCCGCTGGCAGACAGGCCAGGCCCTGGCGCAGCGACACCACCGGGTGACCGATGGCCTGGCAGCGCGCGGGCTGCAGTGGGTCGAAAGCCCGATAGTGCTCGAGGTAGCGGGCATGCATCGGCGCCTGCAGGTCCTGCAACAGGAAGTCGCAGGCCTGCTGCTCGGCATCGACACGGTAGAACGCCGCCAGCGAGGCCGGCACCTGTTGGCTGAAGGCCTGCAGGCAGTAGCGCCCCAGGTCATGGGTGGCGGTGCCCATGGTCAGTAGCGCATCATCACCGACTTCAGCTCGGTGAAGTCGTCGATGAAGGCCGAGCCGAACTCGCGGCCGATGCCGGAGGCCTTGATGCCGCCGAACGGCACCGCCGGGTCGAGCAGGGTATGCATGTTGACCCACAGGGTGCCGGCCTGTATTTCCGGGATCAGGCGCATGGCCTTGCCCAGGTCGTTGGTCCACAGGCTCGCGCTCAAGCCATAGGGCGAGGCGTTCATCAATTGCAGCAACTCGTCCTCGTCGTCATAGGGCAGGAAGGTCGCCACCGGGCCGAAGGTTTCCTGGTTGAGCAAGGTGTCGCCCGCGCTATTGGCGAGAATGACGGTGGGCTCGACGAAACAGCCGGGGCCGTCGCCCAGACGTCCGCCATGGACGATACGGTTGCCCTCGGCGCGGGCAATGGCGAACAGCTCGCCGAGCTTTTGCTGGTGCGGCTTGTTGGCCACCGGGCCGAACTGGGTGGTTTCGTCCAGCGGCGAGCCGATCTTAAGCTGGCCCAAGCGTTGGGACAGCGCTTCGAGCAGCGGTTCGATGCGCGAGCGATGGACGTAGAAGCGCTCGCCCGCGGCGCAGATCTGCCCGCTGTGCAGGAAGCCGGCTTCGATGATGCCGTCCACGGCCTTGTCGAGGGCGACGTCGGGCAGGAACGCCACCGCGTTCTTGCCGCCCAGCTCGAGGGTCGCGCGAGTCAGCTTGGCGCCCATGGCGGCCTGGCCGACGGCGATGCCGGTGGGCACGGAGCCGGTGAACGATACCTTGTCGGTGCCGGGGTGCTCGACCAGCGCCTTGCCCACCAGGCCGCCGCCGGTCAGCACATTCAGCGCGCCCGGCGGCAGGCCGGCCTCGCTGGCCAGCTCGGCGATGCGCAGCAGGGTCAGTGGGGTGAACTCGCTGGGCTTGAGCACGATGCTGCAACCGGTGGTCAGGGCCGAGGCCAGTTTCCAAAGGGCGATCATGGTGGCGAAGTTCCACGGCACGATGCCCACCACCACGCCCACCGGCTCGCGCAGGGTGAAGGCACTGTAGCGCTCGCCGGCGAAGGAGGGCAGCGACGGGGTGATGGTCTGGCCGGTGATCTTGGTCGCCCAGCCGGCGTAGTAACGCAGGAAGTGCGCGGCCTGTTCCACTTCGAAGGCGCGGGCGATGCCGATCAGCTTGCCCGATTGCAGGGTTTCCAGCTGGGCCAGTTCCTCGCGGTTGGCCTCCAGCAGGTCGGCCAGGCGCAACAACACCGCGGCGCGGGCGGCGGGGCTGGTGCGTGACCAGTTGGCAAAACCCTGGCGGGACGACTCGACGGCGCGCTCGACGTCGGCCAGGTTGGCATCGGCGACCTGGGCGATGGCTTCGCCGTTGGCCGGGTTGTGCACGGTGATGCGGGCGGTGGATTGGCTGGCGATCGCTGCGCCATGGATGTACAGACCGTGGTCGCGGGCCAGGAAGGCGCTGACGCTGGGGAGGAGGGCGATGTCGCTCATGGCAGGGCTCCGGGTGGTTTGCCGAGGGCTTCGTGGGAGCGGGCTTGCCCCGCGATGGGCCGCGTCGCGGCCCGATTTCCCCCAGCTTAAAGCGCGACACGATGGCGATCTTGTCTGCCCATGCCGCCCCCATGACCCTGCCTGCCAGGCGCCACGAAAAGTGCAATGCGAGGTGCGGAAGTTGCATTTTCCGTCTCGACCACGGCTCCCATACTGACCCGGCATTCATCAGTGAGCCGAGCATCGAAGGCAAGGCTCGCCAGGGTCCAATAACAATGAGCCAGACCATGAAAAAGCCAAACTTCCTGCTCGAAGACCTCAAGCCCTTGCTGCCGGCCATCGCCGCCCGCGCCGAGCAGGCCGAGCGTGAGCGTACCATGCCCGCCGAGAACATCGCCGCGCTCAAGGCCATCGGCCTGCACCGGGCGTTCCTGCCCAGGCACTACGGCGGCCTGGAAATCAGCCTGCCGCAGTTCGCCGAATGCATCGCCACGCTGGCCGGCGCCTGTGCCAGCACCGCCTGGGCCATGAGCCTGCTGTGCACCCACAGCCACCAGTTGGCGATGTTTCCGGCGCGGTTGCAGGACGAGATCTGGGGCGCTGACCCGGATGCCACCGCCAGCAGCAGCATCGCGCCGTTCGGGCAGACCGAAGAGGTCGAAGGCGGCGTGCTGTTCAGTGGCGAGATGGGCTGGAGCAGCGGCTGCGACCATGCCGAATGGGCGATCATGGGCTTTCGCAGGACCAATCCCGAGGGTGGCCAGGACTACTGCTTCGCCGTGCTGCCGCGCAGCGACTACCAGATCCGCGACGACTGGTTCGCCGCCGGGATGCGCGCCAGCGGCAGCCGCACGCTGGTCGTCGAGCGTGCCTTCGTGCCCGAGCATCGCATCCAGAAGGCCAAGGACATGATGGAAGGCAAGTCGGCGGGCTTTGGGCTGTACCCGGACAGCGCCATCTACTTCAATCCGTACCGACCGTACTTCGCCAGCGGGTTCTCCACGGTCAGCCTGGGTATCGCCGAACGCATGCTCGAGGCGTTCAAGGAGAAGACCCGCAACCGCGTGCGCGCCTACACCGGGGCCGCCGTGGGCGCTGCCACCCCGGCGCTGATGCGCCTGGCCGAGTCCACCCACCAGGTGGCCGCGGCGAGGGCGTTGCTGGAAAAGAGCTGGGAGCAGATCGCCGAGCACAGCGCCCGCCACCAATACCCGACCCGCACCGAGCTGACCTACTGGCGCACCAACCAGGGGTATGCGGTGAAGCTGTGCATCCAGGCCGTGGACCGGCTGATGGAGGCCGCTGGCGGTGGCGCGTGGTTCGACAGCAACGAGATGCAGCGACTGTTCCGCGACGCGCACATGACCGGGGCGCATGCCTACACCGACTATGACGTCTGCGCGCAGATTCTTGGCCGCGAGCTGATGGGGCTGGAGCCGGATCCGGCGATGACCTGAGCTGCAACCGATGAACAGGGTTGGCACAACGTGGGAGCGGGCTTGCCCCGCGATTGCGCTCGACCAGGCACCCCGGTCGACGCGCCTGATGTGATCGCGGGGCAAGCCCGCTCTCACAAACCGATCCAGCCCAGTCCAACAACAATGATGGAGCCTTGCATGTCCACTCCCTTCGATAGCCGTGCCTTTCGCCGCGCCCTCGGCAATTTCGCCACCGGCGTCACCGTGATCACTGCCGCCGATGCCTCGGGGCGCCGGGTCGGCGTCACCGCCAACAGCTTCAACTCGGTGTCCCTCGACCCGCCGCTGGTGCTCTGGAGCATCGACAAGCGCTCCAGCAGCCATGCGGTGTTCGAGGCCGCCGGCCATTTCGCCGTGAACGTGCTGGCCGCCGACCAGATCGAGCTGTCCAACACCTTCGCCCGCCCCAGCGAAGACCGTTTCGCCGGTATCGTCTGTGAAACCGGCGAAGGCGGCGCGCCACTGCTGCTGGGCTGCGCGGCGCGCTTTATCTGCGAGAAGTTCCAGCAGCTCGATGGCGGCGATCACTGGATCCTGATTGGCCGGGTGCTGGCCTTCGACGACCTGGGGCGTTCGCCACTGCTCTATCACCAAGGGGCCTACTCGATGGTCCTGCCGCATACACGCATGACCCGCCGCACGGAAGGCGCAGCGCCCATCAGCCACTTCCAGGGGCGTCTGCGGCACAACCTGTATTACTTGATGACCCAGGCGCTGCGCAGCTACCAGCACAGCTACCAGCCGCGGCAACTGGCCACGGGCCTGCGCACCAGCGAGGCGCGCATGCTGATGGTGCTCGAGCACGACGCTGGCCTGGCCCCGGCGGACCTGCTGCGCGAAGTGGCGATGCCGGAGCGTGAAGTCAGCGAGGCGATTGTCAACCTCACCGACAAAGGGCTGGTGACCGACGACAACGGCCGGGTGTGCCTGACCGAGGCCGGGCGCGAGCAGACCGAGGACCTCTGGCAGATCGCCCAGGTGCAACAGGAGCAGGTTTTCGGCCAGTTCAGCGAGGCGCAGCTGGAGACCTTCAGGACGGTGCTCAAGGCCATCATTGCCAGCTGATCCCTGGCAGCATGGATCAAGGCGGCGGCAGGCGCACGCAAGACCGCATCCTGCGAATCGGCTGAACTGACGCTTTTGTCCATGGCCATGAAGGGGGCGCGGATGCTGTTTCGCAGTGATCGGTGGGTAGGCGCGCTGAGCGAGGCGCTGGCGCGGTTTGGCCAGGGCGAGATTGCCGAGAGTCTGGTCGAGGTGCGCCAGCACCCGACGCTGCTGCAGGCTTTCCAGGACCTGGAACGGCAGCGCCAGGCCCAGGCCCGGCAGTTGCAACAGGCGAGCGACGAGTTGCAGGCATTGGCCCAGGCGCTGGAGCGCCAGCAGCAGGCCAGGGCGCAGCAGGTGGCCGAACAGCAGCGGCTGCAGGCCGAGTGCGCGGCGCTGCGCGAACAGCTCGACGAGCATGTTCAGGCCAGTGAGGCGCATCGGCGGCAAAGCCATTTCTGGGCGCTGCTGCAAACCACGCTCACCGAGGGTACCTGGGACATCGAGGTGGCCCATGGCGAGGTGCATCACACGCACAGTCGCATGCGCCTGTCCGATGCCTTTCGCGCCGTGATGGGCTATGGCCCCCAGGAGCTGGCCGATGGCTGGGACGCCCAGGTGAGCATCACTCACCCCGACGACCTGGCCGCGATCATGGCGGTGTTCGACCGCGAGATTCTCGGCGCCCAGGCCAGCGGCGAGTATGTGTTCGAGTACCGCATGCGGCACAAGCGCCGTGGCTACATCTGGTGCCGCGAACGGGGCCGCGCGGTACGCGACGAACAGGGCGTGCTGGTGCGGGTGCTCGGCGCGGTCCGCGACATCAGCGACGAGCGCGACGCCCAGGCCAGCCACCAGCAATTGCAGGCCCACAACCAGGCCACCTATGCCCGTATCGCCACGGCGGTGGGGGTGATTCGCGGCATTGCTGAGCAGACCAACCTGCTGGCGTTGAACGCTGCCATCGAGGCCGCCAGGGCCGGGGAGGTGGGGCGCGGCTTCTCGGTGGTGGCCGATGAAGTGAAGAAGCTGGCGGCCAGCACGCGCCAGGCCACCCAGCAGATCCAGGCGATGCTGCAGGGCTGAACTGGCAGCCAGCAACAAGCAGGGCGGCAGGCAGTGGCAAGACCGCTGTGGCGGGGAACGTCAAAGTGATCGGGTAGTGGTGTTGAGCCCATCGCGGGGCAAACACCCTTACCGAACTCGCGGCGATCGCCAGCACTTGCGGCGCGCCCGGCAAGCGGTCATCTTTCCCTCGTCCACCCAGGGCCCACCCATGACAATCAACAATAAGCTCACCGAGCACCTCAACCGTGGCAGCGTTGGCTTTCCCACCGCGCTGGCCAGCACCGTCGGCCTGATCATGGCAAGCCCCGTGATCCTCACCGCGACCATGGGCTTCGGCATTGGCGGCAGCGCTTTCGCCGTGGCCATGGTCATCGCGGCGGTAATGATGCTGGCGCAGTCGACCACCTTCGCCGAGGCGGCGGCGATCCTGCCGACCACCGGCTCGGTCTACGACTACATCAACTGCGGCCTGGGCCGCTTCTTCGCCATCACCGGCACCCTCTCGGCCTACCTGATCGTGCACGTGTTCGCCGGCACCGCCGAGACCATCCTCTCCGGGGTCATGGCCTTGGTGAACTTCGAACACCTCAATACCCTGGCCGAATCGGCCGGCGGCTCCTGGCTGCTGGGGGTGGGTTTCGTGCTGGTGTTCGGCGTGCTCAATGCGTTCGGTGTCAGCGCCTTCGGCCGCGCTGAAGTGGTGCTGACCTTCGGCATGTGGACCACGCTGATGGTGTTCGGCGTGCTGGGGCTGATCGCCGCGCCCGCGGTGGCGCTGGAAGGGCCGTTCGGTGTGTCGCTGGTCGGCACCGACCTGATGACCATCCTGTCGCTGGTGGGCATGGCCATGTTCATGTTCGTCGGCTGCGAATTCGTCACCCCGTTGGCACCGGAGCTGCGCCGTTCGGCCTGGGTGATGCCCAAGGCCATGGCCCTGGGCCTGTTCGGCGTGGCCAGCTGCATGTTCATCTACGGCGCGGCGATGAAGCGCCAGGTGGAAAACGTCGTGCTCGACGCCGCCAACGGCGTGCACCTGCTGGACACGCCCATGGCGATCCCGCGTTTCGCCGAGCAGGTGATGGGCGATATCGGCCCGGTGTGGCTGGGCATCGGCTTCCTGTTCGCCGGGGCCGCCACCATCAACACGCTGATGGCCGGGGTGCCGCGCATCCTCTACGGCATGGCGGTGGACGGGGCCTTGCCCAAGGTCTTCACCTACCTGCACCCACGCTTCAAGACGCCGCTGCTGTGCATCCTGGTGGTGGCGCTGATCCCGTGCCTGCACGCCTGGTACCTGGGCGGCAACACCGACAACATCCTGCACCTGGTGCTGGCGGCGGTATGTGCTTGGAGCACGGCCTACCTGCTGGTGACCCTGTCGGTGGTGATCTTGCGCATCCGTCGTCCGGACCTGCCGCGCGCCTATCGTTCGCCGCTGTTCCCGTTGCCGCAGATCGTCTCCAGCGTGGGCATCCTGCTGGGCATGTGGTTCATCACCCCACCGGGCATGGATCCTGCCGATGTCTATGTGCCGTTCGCCGTGATGCTCGGCGCTACCGCCGCCTATGCGCTGTTCTGGACGCTGTGCGTGCAGAAGGTCAATCCGTTCCGGCCAGCTCGGGTCGAGGACGTGCTGGAGAAGGAATTCGCCGCCGAACCGGGTCAGTCTCACAACACGCAGGTGCAGCATGTCGGCAAGTTGGCTTGAGCGTCTGACCCGCCCACGCGCCCCGGCCGGATACCGGCCGGGTGCGACCCTGGCGCGGCTGCGGCGCAATCTTGGGTTGACGGATTTGCAATCCGGAGCACGCTTTGCCTACCGCAAGGATGGCCCGCAGATCGAAGTACGTGAACGTACCGAGAGTCACCTGCTGATGCATCTGGTGATGTGCGAGTTCATCCTGCGCGTGCCTGCTCGCGGCCAGGGCACGTTGCGTGCCGAACTGCATCACACCGGTGCGCTGCGGCGTACCGGTGTTGCCTGCCGACTGCGCAGTGGCGACCAGGCCCTGTTCGAGATGCTGCAGGCACGCCTGGCAGCGGTCCACGCCATGCTCATGCCCCTGGACTTCAAGCGCCTGGCCATCGACTGCCGCGACGGCCAGTGGCAGGTGACGCTGGAGCACATGGGCGCCAGCGAGGTGGTCAACCGGGTGCCTGCGTTCCGTCGCTACATCCCCCTCGCCACTGAGCAGCGCCAGCATCTCTGGCAGGCGTTCGACGCGCTGGCAGGCACCCTGCGCGATCTCTGAAGTCAACCCATCCTTGCGTATCCTGTAGCGCCCCGATAAACCCGCTCCCACAGGCATCGCGCCAGGTTGAGGAGCCCGAGCGGGGCGCTCGGGAACAAGATGACAGTTGTGCCATCATTGATAACATGTTAACAATTGCTCCATAACAACAATCGTTGCGTATGGAGGTCGCCATGCCCATGCCCCAATCCGCTTCTTCGCTGCGCGCAAACCCGGCCCACGACGGCCTGGAGCACTGGACCACGGCCATGCAGAAGGTCTGTGGCCGGTTCCAGACCGAGCTTGCCTTCAACCGCTCGCTGTTCATCGGCGAGATTTCGACCTTCAATCGCGCAGGACTTGCCCTGGCCAACCTGCGCACCAACGCCGGCAATATCCGACGCCTGGGCGACAACCCCGACCGCGACGACGACCAGCACTGTTTCCTGGTCAGCCAACGCATGGGCTATTCGCAGGTCACCCAGGGCGGCGTGAGTGTCCAGCTTTCGCCGGGGGAGTTGCTGCTGATGGATTCGGTGGGGCCTTGCGAGATAACCCCGTTCGGCCTGATCGAGCATGTGTCCTTGTCGTTGTCCCGCGAGCAAGTGTGCAAGCACCTGGCAGGGCAGGGGGCGGCGTTCGGCAAGATCTCCTCGACCAACGCCTGCGGGCGCATGCTGCACCTGCTGATGGACCAGCTGTGCCGCGAGGGCGACGAAGCCGGGCAAACCCAGGGCGATGCGCTGCAGGCGGCGTTCATCGCCTTGCTCGAGCCTGGCTTCGAGCGTGGCGAGGACAATCCGGGCTTGCTGTCCGGCCTCAGCGGCGCAAGCCTGCGCGGTCACGTGCAGAAGGTGATCGACGAGTCGTTGGGCCAGCCGGGGCTGACCCCGGCGAACCTGGCCGAACGCCTGAGCATTTCGGTGCGGCACCTGTATCGCCTGTTCGAGGAGGAAGGCGACAGTGTCTGCCGGTACATCCAGCGTGCGCGGCTCAAGCGCAGCGCGGACGACCTGGGCAATCCGTTCCTTCAGCGCGAATCGATCACCTCGATCGCCTACAAGTGGGGGTTCACCGACTCGGCGCATTTCAGCCGGGCATTCAAGAAGCACTTCGAGCAGTCGCCGAAGGACTATCGGGCCATGGCCCTGATGCCGGGGCGTTAGGACTCATCGCGGGGCGAGTCGCCGCTGCGACTTGCCCCGCGATGACGTATTCAGAGCAGACGCGCTCGCAGCCCTTCTATGTACTGCGCGACAAACCGCCCATGCTCCACCCCCGGCTGCTGCAACTCGATGAACGCCAGCATCGGGTCCTCCACCGCTGTTCTCACCCCCACCAGTTCCTCCATCACCGCCAATCCGCAGAACGGCACGTAGGCTTCGGCATACCCGCCTTCATGCACCATCACCAAGCGGCCTGCGCACAGCTGCTCGGCAGCCTCGCGCAGCATCCGCGTCATGCCCCGGAACGAATCGCTGTGCAGCAGCATGCGTGCCAGCGGGTCCACCGCGCCTGCGTCGTAGCCGCAGGCCACCACGATCAGCTCAGGCTCGAAGCGCCGCAGCGCCGGCAGCACGATGTGTTCCATCGCCTGCAGATAGCCGGCATGCCCGGTGCCGGCCGGCAATGGAATGTTCAGGTTGCAGCCCTCGCCGTCACCCAGGCCACGTTCCTCTGCGCCACTGTAGCCGGGCGGGTAGCAGTGTTCCTGATGCAGCGAGACCGTCAGTACGTCGCCGCGTCGCTCGTAGATCGACTGGGTGCCGTTGCCGTGGTGCACGTCCCAGTCGATCACGGCGACCCGCCCCAGGCCGTGGCGCGCCTTGGCCGCCTCGATGGCGATGGCGATGTTGGCCAGGAAGCAGAAGCCCATGGCCTGGTCGGCCAGGCAGTGGTGCCCTGGCGGACGCGACAGCGCGTAGGCATTGTCGGCCTCGCCGCGCAGCACCGTGTCGACGGCAGCGATCGCCAGACCCGCAGAGAGCCGGGCGATCTCATAGGTGCCGGGGCCAATCGGGGCTTGCAGCCCGAGTTCGCCACCACCGGCGTCGCTCAGCGCCTTGAAGCGCGCCAGGTAGTGTG
Organism: Pseudomonas sp. microsymbiont 2; assembly: GCF_054788395.1. NCBI lineage: Bacteria > Pseudomonadati > Pseudomonadota > Gammaproteobacteria > Pseudomonadales > Pseudomonadaceae > Pseudomonas > Pseudomonas sp. microsymbiont 2. The sequence goes on along the minus strand of NZ_CM139112.1, from coordinate 3,073,356 downwards.
CCGGATGCACCCGCAGCAGGTCTTCGTCGGCGGCGGCTTCGGCGCCACGCTGCAGCAACTGGCGCGACAAACCCGAGACCTCGAGCAGGTTCTTCAGGCGCCGCTTGGTTTCCGGCGATTCGGCAAAACCCGCGGCGGCAGGCGGTTGCACCCAGCCGCCGACCGGCAGGGTGAGGGCGTGCAGCCCGGCGCTGTGCCAGAAGCACAGCTCATCGGAGAAAAACGCGGTACGGCGGCTCATGGGTGAACTCCAGTGGTGAGCAGGGAACGGGGAACGCGGGCAAGCATCAGGCTGCTGAACGCCAGCAGCAGGCAGCCGATGCTGCCAAGCAGCACGGCGGGCATGCCGTAGCTCGATTCGAGCAGCGGGCCGGCGATGGCCGGGCCCAGGGCCAGGCCACCGCCGATGACCAGGTTGGCGCTGTTCATCAGGCGCCCGTCACGGTCGTGATCGGCCAGGCAGGCGAGCATGAACGGCAGGGCGAAGGTCCAGCAGTACTTGAACAGCAGCGCGGCCAGGGCGAAGCGACCCAGCTCGGGATTGCCGAGCAGCAGACCGACCGCCAGCGCCATCAGTCCGATACCCAGCACCAGCAGCAGGCTGCGCGGCCAGCGCGGGCCGATGAGCGTTGCGCACAGCGAGCCGGCGATGCCCATCAAGGTGGCGATGGAAAGGATCCGGCCACTGCTGGCCGGGTCGATGGCCGCGTTGGCGGCGATGCTGCCGATGAAGGTCCAGACGGCGCTGAGCCCGGTGTAGAACAACAGCACCGCCAGCAGGCCACAGAGGCCGGGCAGCCAGCGCTGCTCGCGCGAGCCCGGTGCCGGCCGCCTGAGGCCTGGGCTGGATGAGGCAGGAAAGGCGCCGGCCAGTGGCAGGCACAGCAGCATCAGCAGCGCCAGCCCCAGGTACAGGGCCTTGAGCCCGAAGGACGAGAACAGGGGAGGCAGCAGCCACAGGCCCACGGCGCCGAGGATCAGCTGACCGCTGACCCACAGTCCGTACACCCGGTCTGGCTGCTGGCTGCCGGCCGCGCTGGCAATGCACAGCACCATCAGCGTGCCGCCGGCCAGCGCGCTGAGCACGCGCAAGGCCATCAGCGGCAGGTAGACGTCGCAGGCGGCCGACGCCAGGTTGGCGAGGATGAACAGCATCGCCGCGCCGCGCGCAACCTGACGCCAGTCCCAACGCGATTGCCAGTAGTAGGCCGGGAGAGTGGCCAGGCTCATGGCCGCCAGTTCGGCGGAAAACAACTGGCCGATGCGTGCCGGCCCCAGGCCCAGTTGCGACGCATACTGGCCGGCGACCACCGGCGCGGTCATCAGCACGCACGGGACCACGGCGGCGAACAGCACGATGGCCAGCAGCCGTAGTGGCGGCAGACCGATAGCAGTGAAGACAGGCATGGCGATTCCTCAGAAGACGTGGACGAAGCGCAACAGCAGGTTGTCCTGGGCATAGGCGTTGTCGGTCGCGACATGGCGGGTCAGGCCGAGCAGTACCTGGTTGCGTCGATCGAGCCAGTGGCCGAGTTCGAAGCCGAGCTGGGTGGTGCGTTGATGGCTGTCGTCCAGGCGCCGGCCATCGAGCTCCAGCTCGCCGCCGTCGGCATGGATCAGGCGCAACGCGCCGTAGGTGACAGGGGTGAAGTCGTAGGAGGCGAACGCCTGCAAGCGGTACAGCGGCTTCTGCTTGAGCTCGCTGTCGAAGTAATCGTCGTTGCGGCCGTACAGCTGGGCTTCGAGGTTGGCTTCGAGCAGCCAGCGCTCACCCACGCCCTGGGTGTAGTTGTAGTTCAGGTGCAGCGCCCAGCGGTTGGCGCCGGGCGAAACCCCGGGATTGGCGCCGTGATACTCGCCGACCGGCACGCTGAGCAATGCCAGCAGTCCGCTGTAGGTACGGTTTAGCGGGTCGTTGATAAAGAACAGCGTACCGCCGACCTGCGGATCGCCGATGCCGTGCTCGCGGGTGTGGCCGTCGGCTCCCGGCAGGCGCGCTTGGGTGTCGACGTAGGGCACGATGAACTGCGGCGTGCACAACGTGCCGCAGATGTCGCTGAACCACAGCTGGCGGTAGGCGAAGGCGTTGACCGAGAGGTCGGCCTTGCCAGTGCTGTCGGCGGCACCGTGGTAGTCATTGGCGCGGGTCAGCGGCAGGTACGCGACCCCCAGGCTGGTGCCTACCGGGGCACTGACGAAGTCGCGGGCGTTCAGGTCGGCGGCCTGGCCATGGGCCCAGGCCAAGGTAAGGGCCATGGGCAGCCAGCGGGTCCGAGGGTGGAGCATGGGCGTGTTCCTTTTTTGTTGTTGTGATTGGTGAACAGCGGGCAAAGGCTCCCCAAACCCGCCACGAAGGCGGCGGGGCGGGTTGCGGCTGAAGGTGTCAGAGCGGCGGGTGATGCAGCAGCTGGGTGATCCCGGCCTTGCTGTTCACGCCCAGCTTGCTGTAGATGCTGCGGATATGGTGGCGCACGGTATTGGGCGCCACGCCCAGCTCACGGGCGATCTGCTTGTAGGTGCCGCCACCGCCGAAGCGCTCGGCCACGTCCGCCTCGCGGGCGCTGAGCTGGGCCAGGGCCGAACGGGGCCGGGCCGCCAGAAGGAACAGGTCGCCCACCGCGGTGGCCTCCAGTTGCAGGTGCTGGCCCTGGTAGGCGGTGGGGCTGATCTCGGGCGGCAGGTGCGGGCCGCTCCAGTGCGGCCACTCCAGCAGCAGGCGCTCGACGAAGCCGCGCTCGGCGTGGTGCAGCGTGCCCTGGCGGTCGCAGACGGCCAGCGACAAGGTGTTGGCGCCGTCCAGTGCCTCGCGCAGGGCGACCAGGGCGCGGATCTGGTTGGCGCCTTCGGCGGCCACCAGGTGTGGCATCAGGTGATCGAGCAGGAAGCGCTCGTGAGCGGTGAAGGTGGCCGCGCCTTGGGCCCGATAGAGGGTCAGGTGCACGCTGAGGCGGGTCTGCGGGTCGATATGGATGATGCACAGGAATTCGCCGAAGCCGTGGCGGGCGCCGAGCCAGCGCAGGCCCTCGGGGGCGTCGTTGGCCTGGCTGTCGACGATCACCGAGCGGCCCGGATGGGCGTGCACCTGCTGCACGGTGATGTCCTGATGGCGAATCGACTGCCAGTCCTGCACGTAGCCGGGCGGCAGCCGGTAGACATGGCTGCTGTGTTCGTGGGGCAGGCCGTCGACCAGCGCCGCGCGACCCCACCAGGCCTTGTCGAACGGGATCAGCTCGCCGGCGCGTTCGAGCATGCGGTCATGGAAGCTCTGCAGCGGCTGCTCCTGGGCCAGACGTTGCAGTTCCAGGACCAGGGCGTTGAACAGCGTGAAGCCGGAGGACGCAAGGAAATCGGACATGGGCGGTACCTGGCTGCGACGTTCTTGTTGTTGTCAGGGCCTGGGGGAAGTATCGCCAAGAGGGAAGGGGGAAGACCATCCTGCAGATGCAGGATGCTGTTCCTGAAGCGTCATCGGCGTGGGAGCGGGCTTGCCCCGCGATAGCATTAGCCCGCCTGACGAGGATGTACCGGCGTGCGCTATCGCGGGTCAAGCCCGCTCCCACGGGGGTGTATCAGATGACCGCGAGGTAGTGCTTGACGAAGGTCTCGCTCAGCACCTCCCACAGCACCGGCGTGCCCTTGGTCACGAACCAGGCATCGCCGGCCTTGTAGCGGCTCACCTGGCCGGTGGACTCATCGGTCAGCTGGATCTCGCCGGTGACGATCACCGCCTGCTCGCTGAATGGGTAGACCATGCGGAACTTGCCCTGGGTGGTGCCGAAATAGGCGCTGCTGACCGGGTCGGTCGGGGCGCCGTGGGTCATCTTGCCGTAGCACTTGACCTCGCCTTCGAGGATGGTCGAGCCCAAGTCGGCAACGGTGCCCCAGGCATCGAGTTCGGACAGTTGCACACCCTGGCGGACGGCGGTGAGGGTCATGGTGGTTCTCCTGGTTGTGTTCAAAGGGTTCGCAAAGCGATCAACGGCGACCGTTGAAGAAGCCCGACAGCTGATGCACGGTCTTGCCGGCGGTCAGCAGCAGCGGGCGGATATGGTCCTTGCCGAGGATGCGCGCATGCTTGACCGAGCTGATCAGGTCGTAGCGGCTGGAGCCCTCGCTCATGCCCTCGGCGAGGATCTTGCAAATGATGTGGCTGGGGGTAACGCCGAAGCCGGAGTAGCCCTGCACGTAGAAGGCATTGGGGCGGTTGCTCAGGGTGCCGATCTGCGGGAACAGGTTGGCGCTGGTGGCCATCGGTCCGCCCCAGGCCAGGTCGATGCGCACGTCCTTCAGGTACGGGAAGATCTTCAGCATCAGGTTGCGGTTCCAGGCTTTCAGGTCCTTGGGAATGTGTTCCACGAACGGCGTGGCCGCACCGAACAGCAGGCGGTTCTCGCGGGTGACGCGGTAGTAGTCGATCACCGGGCGGATATCGCTGTAGGCGCCGCGGATCGGGCTGATGCGCAGGATCTGCTCATCCGACAGCGGTTCGGTCATCAGCTGGAAGGCATAGGTGTTGACGGTGCGGGCGTGCAGTTCGGGTTCGAGCTTGTTGAGGAAGCTGTCGCAGGCCCACAGCAGCTTGCTGGCCTTGACCGAGCCGCGCCCGGTACGCACGGTGATCCGCTCGCCGTAATGCACCTCCAGCGCCGGGCTGTGCTCGAAGATCCGCGCGCCGTGGCTGACCAGGGCCTGGGCTTCGCCGAGCAGCAGGTTCAGCGAGTGCACGTGGCCGCCGCCCATGTGCAGCAGGGCGCTGCTGTAGGCGTCGGAGCCGATGATCTGCTTGACTTCGGAGCCGCCGAGAAAGCGAATTTCGTCCTTGCCGTTGATCGCCTTGAAATCTTTCTCCCAGGCGCGCAGGGTCTTTTCCTGGCGGGCGTTGAAGCCCATGTAGCCGTAGCCGTGGCAGAAGTCGGCGTCGATGGCGTAGCGGGCGATACGCTCCTTGATGATGCCGGCGCCCAGCTCGCTGATCTCGAAGATCTCGCGCAAGCCTTGTTCGCCGACACTGCCCTTGATCTTTTCCAGGTCGTGGCCGATGCCGGCCATGATCTGCCCGCCATTGCGACCGGTGCCGCCGAAGCCCAGGTAGCGGGCTTCGAGCACGACGACATTGGTGATGCCTTTCTCGGCCAGTTCCAGGGCAGTGTTGATCCCCGAGAAGCCGCCGCCGATCACCACGACATCGGCTTCGATATCGCTTTCCAGGGTCGGGAAGCTGAGGTTGTATTTCTTGGTAGCGGTGTAGTAGGTGGGCGTTTCGATGTTGATCATGGCGCAGCCTGGACAGTTGGAATTGTTAGGAAGCAGGGCTTGCACAAGCGCTGGCTGTGGCAGCCATTGGGCACCTAACGCGCGGTAGGTGTCTTGCCTGAGTGTGCCAGGGATTTGATTCTGTGTGACGGGGGATGTGTTGACGCTGGGACCGTACGTCGCCCGCGATGTGTACGCCGACAGGGTTGCAGCGCCTATCAGATCGAGCGCCGCGCGGGCGGCGCTCGATCTGATAGGCGCAGAACATCCATCGACGAACGCTTTTGGCCTACCCCTTGCAAACGTCAGTAAACCCCACCCTGGGCAATCGGGCTCGCCACTCCTTCCTTGAATACCCCCGCCAACCGCTGCAAGCCGCGCATCAGCACGGTGGTATCCACCCCAACGGCGACAAACGCCGCCCCCAGCTCGATATAGCGCCGCGCAAGTGTCTCGTCGGCACTGAGAATGCCCGCCGCCTTGCCGGCCCGGCCAATCCGCGCGATGGCGTCTTCGATAGCCGCCTGCACTTCGGGATGCCCCGGATTGCCCCGCTGGCCCATGGCCGCGCTCAGGTCCGCCGGCCCGATGAACACCCCGTCCACGCCTTCGACGGCGCAGATTTCGTCCAGGTTTGCCAACCCCTCGCGGTTCTCGATCTGCACCAGCAGGCACACCTGCTCGTCGGCCAGGTCCAGGTAACCGGGGATGCTGTTCCAGCGTGAAGCCCGGGCCAGCGCACTTCCCACACCACGCACACCGTACGGCGGGTAGCGCACCGCACGCACCAGCTGGCGAGCCTGCTCGGCGCTTTCGACCATGGGCACCAGCAAAGTCTGGGCACCGATGTCGAGCAACTGCTTGATCAGCGCGGTATCGCCGATCACCGGCCGCACGATGGGCTGGGCCGGGTAGGGCGCCACGGCCTGCAGCTGGCCGAGCAGGCTGCGCAAGTCGTTGGGCGCGTGCTCGCCGTCGAGCAGCAGCCAATCGAAACCGGCGTTGGCCGCCAGTTCCGCGCAATACGGGTCGGCCAGGCCGAGCCACAGGCCGATCTGCGCCTGGCCGCCGCGCAGGCGTTGCTTGAAGGTGTTGATGGGCATGTCCATGGGCGCTCCTCGTTGAATCAGGGTACTCGGGGGGACACTGTGGGAGCGGGTTTACCCGCGAATGCGATGGCGATGCTGACGACGCTTTCGCGGGTAAACCCGCTCCCACAGGCAGACCTCAGACGAACCGGCAGGCGATCGAGCCCAGCTGGTCATAGTCGACATGGAAGGTATCGCCCGGGCGCGCGGCCACGGGGCGGGTGAACGAGCCACCGAGAATGATCTGCCCGGCTTCCAGGCCCACGTCGTAGGGGGCCAGTTTGTTGGCCAGCCAGGCCACGCCCTTGGCCGGGTGGTTGAGCACCGCCGCCGAAACCCCGGACTCCTCGATCACACCGTTGCGATACAGCACCGCCGGCACCTTGCGCAGGTCTATGTCGCCCGGTCGCACGGCGCGCCCGCCCATGACCACCCCGGCGTTGGCGGCGTTGTCGGAGATGGTATCGAAGACCTTGCGGGTGGCGCCGCTGACCGGGTCGACCTGCTGTATGCGTGCATCGATGATCTCCAGGGCCGGAATCACCCACTCGGTGGCGTCGAGCACGTCGAACAGGGTCACGTTCGGCCCCTTGAGCGGCTTGCCGAGCAGAAAGGCCAGCTCCACCTCGACCCTGGGCACGATGAAGCGCGTGAAGGGAATATCGCTGCCTTCGTCGAAGAACATGTCGTCGAGCAGCGCGCCATAGTCGGGCTCGGTGATGTTCGACGAGACTTGCATGGCGCGAGAGGTCAGGCCGATCTTGTGGCCGACCAGCCTGCGCCCGTCCTTGATCTTCTGCGCCACCCAGGCGCGCTGGATGGCGTAGGCGTCCTCGATGCTGATCGAGGGGTGTTCCAGGGAGAACTGGCCGACCTGTTCGCGGGAGCGCTCGGCTTGGTCGAGACGGGCAGCGGCTTGCTGGATGATGTAGGCGTCGAGCATGGAAACCTCAGGGCTGACGGGTGAACAGGGGATGCAGGCTGCTGTGCTTGGCGTCGTATACCTGCGCCTGGCTTTCATCGATTTGCAGGGTCACGCCGACCGGGCGACGTTCCAGCAGCGCGTCCAGGTGCCGGCGCAAGACAGCCAGCAGCGCATCGCCGACCTGCTGGTGCACCGCGGCGCTGCGGCCGCTGCCCATGCGCAGGTTGGCGTAGACGAAGCCGTAGTCGCCGTGGCCATCGGCGATCGCGGCGTGGGCGGCGGGGTAGGCCAGCACGCGGGTGCCGCCTGTGGGGAACACCTGCCGATCATGTTCGTCGCGCTGGGCGAGCATGCAGTCGGCCAGCGCCCGGCACAGGCCGGGCATATCGGCGTCGGCTTCGATATCCGGGCTGTAGAGCAGGACCAGATGGGGCATCGCGGTGCTCCTTACAGGCGGCTGGTGGAGGCCACGCCGGCCGGGTTCGAGGCTTGGGCGGCAGGAATGCTCGTACCGTCCTGCGCGGTGACCGGGAAGATCGCGTTGATCTGGCCGGTGCCGGAGGAACCGAAATACGGCGTCACCACCTCGGCCTTGCCGTCGTACTTCGACCAGCCCAGGGCTCCGAGCAGCATGGCGGTGTCGTGCATGAAGCCTTCGCCGTGGCCCTTGACCGCGTACTCGGGCAGCATCGCGCAGAAGTCGGCCCAGTCGCCGTCCTGCCACATGCGCACGACCCGGTGGTCGAGGGTCTCCAGGAACGGGCTCCAGACCTTGGTGGCGAAGTCCGGCGCCTGGCCGTTCTGGGCGAAACGGTGCGACAGCGAGCCGCTGGCGAGGAAGGCCACGGTGCCGTCGTAGTGCTCCTCGACCGCCTTGCGCATGGCCCAGCCCAGGCGCGCGCTGTCGTTGAGATAGTGCGAGGTGCACAGCGCCGAGACCGAGACCACCTTGAAATGCCGGTCGGCGTTCATGTAGCGCATCGGCACCAGGGTGCCGTATTCCGGGGCCAGGGTGGTGGCGTCGTGGGCCATGGTTTCCACGCCCTGGCGGTTGCATTCGTCGGCCAGGATCCGTCCCAGTTCGGGGTTGCCGGGGAAGCCATAGGTCATGTTGGCGATGAAGTGCGGCAGTTCGTTGCTGGTGTACAGGCCTTCGAAGTGCGCGGCGCAGTTGATGTGGTAGTTGGCATTGACCAGCCAGTGGGTGTCGAACACGACGATGGTGTCCACGCCCAGTTCGCGGCAGCGCCGGCCGATCTCGTGATGGCCGTCGATGGCCGCCTGGCGAAAGCCCTGGCGCGGGCCGGGCAGTTCGGACAGGTACATCGAGGGCACATGGGTGATCTTGGCGGCGAGAGCGAGCTTGCCCATGGGTATCTCCTGCTGAAGGTTGTTGTTCTTGGTGTCCATGAACCTGTGGGAGCGGGTTTACCCGCGAAGGGCTGCACGGCAGCCCCAGCGGTATGAAGCGTTACACGCCCCAGCGTGGAATGTGATGGCTACCCATGGATATACACACGTTCTTGATTTCGGCGAAGACCTCGAAGCTGTATTGCCCGCCTTCGCGGCCGGTACCCGAACCCTTTACGCCACCGAACGGCTGACGCAGGTCGCGCACGTTCTGGCTGTTGATGAATACCATGCCCGCCTCGATACCGCGGGCCAGGCGGTGGGCCTTGCCGATGTCCTGGGTCCAGATGTACGAGGCCAGGCCGTACTCGGTGTCGTTGGCCAGCTGCAGTGCCTCGGCCTCGTCCTTGAACGGGATCAGGCAGACCACCGGGCCGAAGATCTCTTCCTGGGCGATGCGCATCTTGTTGTTCACGTCGGCGAACACCGTCGGCTGGATGAACTGCCCCTTGGCCAGGTGCGCCGGCAGCCCGGCCGGACGCTCCAGGCCTCCAGCCACCAGGCGTGCGCCTTCCTCGAGACCGATGCGGATGTAGCCGGTGACCTTGTCGTAGTGCTGCTGGGTGATCATCGAGCCGACCTGGGTCTTCGGGTCGGTCGGATCGCCGACGATCAGGCGCTTGGCACGGGCGGCGAACTCGCTGACGAACTGTGGATACACGCTTTCCTGGATGAAGATCCGGCTGCCGGCGGTGCAGCGCTCGCCGTTGAGCGAGAAGATGGTGAACAGCGCGGCGTCCAGCGCGCGCTCGAGGTCGGCGTCCTCGAAGATCAGCACCGGCGACTTGCCGCCCAGTTCCATGGAGTACTTCTTCAGGCCTGCGCTCTGCATGATCTTGCGGCCGGTGGCGGTGCCACCGGTGAAGGAGATGGCGCGCACGTCCGGATGACGCACCAGGGCATCACCGGCCGTGGCGCCGTAGCCCTGGATCACGTTCAGCACGCCGTCGGGAATCCCGGCCTCGACCGCCAGGCGGCCCAGCTCGTTGGCCGTCAACGGCGACAGCTCGCTCATCTTCAGCACCGCGGTGTTGCCCAGGGCCAGGCACGGCGCGGTCTTCCAGGTGGCGGTCATGAACGGCACGTTCCACGGCGACACCAGCCCGCACACGCCCACCGGCTGGTACAGGGTGTAGTTGAGCATCTGGTCGTCGACCGGATAGCTGTGGCCGTCCATGCGCGTGCACACTTCGGCGAAGAAGTCGAAGTTGTGCGAGGCCCGGGGGATCAGCACGTTGCGTGTCTGGTGGATCGGCAGGCCGGTGTCCAGGGTCTCCAGCTCGGCCAGCTGCGGGACGTTCTGGTCGATCAGCTCGCCCAGGCGGCGCATCAGCCGGGCACGCTCCTTGGCCGGGGTGTTGGCCCACTTCGGAAAGGCCTGCTTGGCCGCGGCCACGGCCTGGGCGACTTCCTCGGCACCGCCGCTGGCCACCTCGCCGATCGCTTCGCCGGTGGCCGGGTTGTAGTTGATGAAGACATCGCGGCTCTCGACTTCGCGGCCGTTGATCCAGTGCTTGATCATGCTGTTGCCTCTTGTTTGCGGGCGAAGAACTCGGCTTCGCTGACGATCCGGTTGACCAGCCGGCCAACGCCTTGCACCTCCACCACCACTTCGTCGCCCGGCACCACGTCGGCCAGGCCCTCCGGGGTGCCGGTGGCGATCATGTCGCCGGGCTGCAGGGTCATGAAGCTGGAGAAGTATTCGATCAGGTAGGGGATGTCGAAGATCATGTCGGCGGTGCTGCCTTGCTGTTTCAGCTCGCCGTTGATCCAGGTGCGCAGGGTCAGGTTCGACGGGTCCGGCACATCGGCGACATCGACGATCCACGGGCCGACCGGGGTGGTGGCGTCACGGTTCTTCACCCGCAGGTTGGGCCGGTAGTAGTTTTCCAGGTAATCGCGGATGGCGTAGTCGTTGCACACCGTGTAGCCGGCCAGGTACTCGAGGGCATCCTCGCGCCTGACGTTGCGCGCCGGCTTGCCGATCACCGCCACCAGCTCGCACTCGTAGTGCATGTACTTGACGTTGTCCGGGCGCCAGGTGACTTGCTCGTGCCCGGTGTAGGTGCCCGGCGACTTGATGAATGCCAGGGGCTCGGTGGGCGGGGTGAAGGCCAGCTCGGCGGCGTGGTCGGCGTAATTCAGGCCCAGGGCGAACATGCTGCCGGTGGCCGGTGGCAGCCAGGTGACTTGACTGGCGTGGACCAGGCGGCCATCGGCCAGGCGCAGTTGCTGGTCGTGCTCGACGGTGACCTGATGGACCTGGCCGTCGAACTGGATGCGGGCGTGCTTCATGGGGCGAATCCTTGTTCGGCGACGATGGAATTGGTCAGTTGGCCGAGGCCGTCGATCTCGACCGTCACCCGGTCGCCGGGCAGCACATCGACGCGGCCTTCCGGGGTGCCGGTGATCAGCACGTCGCCGGCATGCAAGGTCATGAACTCGCTGATCTCGGCAATCAGTTGCGCCACGCCGCGCACGCAGTTGGCGGTGTTGTTCTGCTGGCGCAACTCGCCGTTGACCCACAGGCGGATGCCCAGCGCATCGGGATTGCCGACCTGCGCGGCAGGCACCAGTTGCGGGCCGAGGGGGCAGAAGCCGTCGCGGCACTTGGCCTTGACCGCAGGGCGGTAGTAGCTGTCCTCGGGCAGGCTGAACTCGTTGACCACGGTGTAGCCCGCCACATGGTCGAGGGCGTTGTCGACACTGACGCGGCTGGCGTGCTTGCCGATCACCACACCCAGCGCAGGCCCCGGCTGCAAGCGTTCGACTCCCGATGGGTAGGTGACCGGTAGGGCGTGGCCATTGCGTGTGTTCGGGGTCTTGATGAACAGCACCGGCTTGACTGGCGGTTGCTGGTAGGGCGCTTCGTGGAAGGACGCCAGGTGCTGCTGCAGCAAGCCCTGGTAGTTCAGGGCGACGCCGAACAGGCTGCCGCTGGCGACCTCGTGCAAGGCACGGCTCATGCTTTTCTCCTGCGGTGAGTGAAGCGGTCGAGGACGCTTCATGGTGTTTTTGTTAATGTATTAACGTTATATTTAATATGTTAACGATCGTCAAGGCATTCGCCGCTGTCCGGTGGTGCTACGATGATTTCCCCGGCGCGTTTCACTGCTGCGAGAACAACAACAATGAAAGAACGACAGCCGATCCCCAACATCAACATCGGGCAGGTCTACGACCAGCGCTACAGCGACAGCGAGGTGCACTGCGACCGGCTCGGCAACCTGGCCGGGTTCTTCGGCCGCAACATGCCGGTGCATCGTCACGATCGCTTTTTCCAGGTGCACTACGTGAAGACCGGCAGTGTGCGGGTCTACCTGGACGATCAGCGCTATCACGAATCCGGACCGATGTTCTTCCTTACCCCGCCGACCATTCCCCATGCCTTCGTCACCGAGGCCGATGCCGACGGTTATGTGCTGACCGTGCGCCAGCAACTGGTCTGGCAACTGCTGCAGGCCGAGCCTGGGCTTGCGCCAGGCCCGCGCCTGCAGCCGGCCTGTGTCGCGCTCGGCCGCCTGCAAGGGCCGGCGGCCGAGGAAGTGCGGCGCCTGGAGCAATTGTTCGCGCTGCTTGGCGACGAGCTCGGCCATGGCCAGGCGGGACAGGGCACCGCGGTACAGGACCTGGCGCGCCTGGTGATGATCAGTCTGTTGCGTCTTAGCGCCAACTCGCTGACGGCCACGCCGGCCAGGCATGAGGACCTGCAGCTGTTCCACCGCTTCAACGAGCTGATCGAGCACCATTACCTCGACCACTGGACATTGCCGGCCTACGCCGCCGCCCTGGGAGTGACCGAGGCGCGTCTGAACGACGTGTGCCGGCGCATCGCCGACCTGCCGTCCAAGCGCCTGGTGTTCGAGCGGTTGATGCAGGAGGCGCGGCGACTGCTGCTGTACTCCGGCGGATCGGCCAACGAAATCTGCTACCGCCTGGGGTTCAAGGACCCGGCCTATTTCAGCCGGTTCTTCCAGCGTCATGCGCAGATGACGCCGGGGGAATATCGCCAGCGCCAGACGGCCTTGCGTTGACAGGGGCATGATGGGAAACCTGCGAGCCATACGCTTCACCTCGATCGTGCGGGGACGCCAGGCGAGAGAAAATGGGCGTTTGGCAGAAGCGCTGGTACTTTTCACAGGGGCTGGACAGCGCGGGTGAAAATGTATTTCACTTTATTAATATCTTAATGAAACCAGTGCCTTATCCTGATGACCAATCCAAGACCTTCCCTGACATTGACCCTGCTGCAAGCCCGCGAAGCAACCATGGCGTTCTTCCGTCCGGCGCTCAACGCCCATGACCTGACCGAGCAGCAATGGCGGGTGATCCGCATCCTGCGTCAGCAGGGCGAGCTGGAGAGCCACCAGTTGGCGGACCTGGCCTGCATTCTCAAACCGAGCATGAGCGGTGTGCTCAAGCGCCTGGAGCGCGACGGCCTGGTAGGCCGGCGCAAGTCGCCGGAGGATCAGCGGCGGATCTTCATCAGCCTGACCGTGCGTGGGCAACAGGCATTCCTGGCGATGAGCGAGGAGATGGAGCGCAACTACCAGGAGATCCAGCGCCAGTTCGGCGCCGACAAGCTGGAACAGTTGATGGGGCTGTTGAACGAGCTGAAGAAAGTCCGGCCCTGACGCCAAGGCCGCTCTCATGGAATTGCATATGACTTGTTGATCTAGCAGGGACCCGTGGGAGCGGCTTCAGCCGCTGCCACACACCGCGTCACTTGTTTCGCGGCTGGGTGCTGGCCTGCGCGAAAATTCTGGCTGTCCTTCACTGGCTGGCCAGATGCAGCGAATCATCGAGAATCTTCAGCAATGAAGCCGCCCGCCGCGCGTACACCGCCGGGTTCGCGTACAACAACTCCACGTGCAGGCTGTCGATGATGCCAAGATACGCATCGCCATACAGCTCCAGCTTGTTGCCGTCGCCGCGAGCCCAGGCATGCCGTTCGCGCAGGGCCTGGCAGAAGCCCTGGCGGATCTGTTCCAGGTAATGCTCGAAGCCGCTGGTAACCACGGGGCGGATCGGCGCCGGTGGCAAAAACGCGGTGCGCAGCACGAAGCGCAGGTTGGCCGAGGCAGCGTAGCGCTCGGCCAGATGCAGCGGGTGCCAGTGCCCCGGCGCCTCGCGGCCTGCCGCTTCATGGGCGAAGCCCGCCTCGACGTAGGTGGTCTCGTCGGCCAGCGCCCGCTCGAAGGCACACACGAACAGCGCGTCCTTGTTGGCGAAATGCGCGTACAGCGAAGCCTTGCGCATGCCCGCCAGGGCGGCGATCTCGTTCAGTGACGAGCCGTCGTAGCCGTGTTCGGCGAAATGGTCGACGGCATGCTCACAGATGCGCGCGGCGGAAGGGGTCAGGGCTTTCAAGGCATCACTCCGGATTGACGCTGTAGTGCGAGGCGCTGATTGTCTTTGCCAAGGTCGCGCGGGTCAAACCAACGATGACCAGGGCGGCGGCGGCCAGCAACCAGGCCCAGGCCGAGGGCCCGACGGTGGCCAGATGCCCGGCCAGCGGCGTGGCGCTGGACGAGATCACCAGTTGCAGGGCGCCGAGCAGGGCGGCCGTCGAGCCGACGTCACGCTGCTGCGAGGACATTGCCAGGGCCATCAAGGTGGCTTCGCAGATCCCCAGGCCGAACAGCGCCAGCACCACGCCAGCCAGCATAGGTGCCAGCCCGGCATCGGCCACGCCCGCGCCGACCATCAGCAGCGCGCCGGCACCCATGCACAGGGCTCCCCACCAGGCCACGCGAGCGACGCCGTGCCGGGTCACCCAGTGGCCGGACAACGCGGCGCCAAGCAAGATGGCGACGCCGCAGCCACCGAACAACAGGCCGAAGTGCGCGCTGGTGAGGCCGAAATGCTGCTGGTACACATAGGCCGAGCCGGCGATGTAGGCAAACAGGAAGAAGAACACCGCCGACAGCGCCAGGGCAGGGCGCAGGAAGGCGCCATCGGCGGCGATGCGCGCATAGGTGCGCCACACCGTGGCCGGCGCCGGGCGCACCCGCTGCGCGCGGGGCAGCGTTTCATCGAGCGCCAGCGTCGAGTTGAGCAGGGTCAGCAGGCCCAGGCCGGCCAACACCAGCATGATCGCCCGCCAGCCATAGGCCGCGTCGACCAGGCCACCGAGCGCCGGGGCAAGGATCGGGGCGAGGCCTTCGATGGTCATCAACAGCGCGAAGATCTGCGCCGCCCGCGCGCCCTCGGCGGTGTCGCGCACCATGCTCATGATCACCACCAGGGTGAGGGCGCTGGCCAGCCCCTGCGCCAGGCGCGCCAGCAGCAATAGCTCCAGCGACGGCGCGGCCGCCGCGGCCAGCGACGCCGCGCTGAACACCATCAGCCCGACCAGCAGTGGACGTCGACGCCCCAGGGCGTCCACCAGCGGCCCGAACAGCAACTGACCAGCCCCCATGGCCAGCAGGAACACGGTCAAGGTCAGCTGCACCTGGCTATAACCGGTGGCGAACTCGCGGGCCATCTCCGGCAGGCTGGCCAGGTACATGTCGATGGCCGAAGGGCCAAGGGCGCCGATCAGGGCGAGGGAGGCGGCGAAGCGCAGGTTGGAAGTGCTGGACATGACGTGTACATCCGTTGAACGAAAAGAAACCTACCGATAGGTAGGCTGGCGAAGCATAGTCAGAATGCCAGGGAGGGTCAACGGCTGCCGCGCGCACCTTTCATCCACTCGCGGCGATTTTCTTTTGAATTTTCCCGCGCAGGACCGATCAGTCAGGGTGTCATCCATGGAAAAAGGAGGGCCTCTCGCGATGCCAAGTCCGCAGCTGTACACCATCGAATACCACCTGCATGGCCAGCCACGGCGGTTCATCATCCGCCTGGAAAGCTTGGACAATGCCGACGCCTGGCACTGGGCCAGTTGCGACGCGGGGTTGGGCATCATCCCGAAATTCGGGCGCGAGAAGATCAGGAAGGTCAGCCGACCAATGGCCGAACGCTACGGGATCACCGAGGTGCGCTGGCGCGTATGAGCGAACGGTCGCGGCTCAGTTGCCGGAGTACTTCACCGCCGCCGCCGTGCGGGTCGGGACGTTGAGTGTCTTGAGCAGCGACGAGACGTGGATGCGCACGGTGAACGGCGAGATGTCCAGGGCCCGGGCGATCTCCTTGTTGGTCTTGCCTTGGGCGATCAGGCGCAACACGTCCTGCTGACGGTGGGTGAGCTGCTCCAGTTCGCTGGTGGCGGACGGTGGCAAAAGCCCGCTGGGCAGGTACCTGACCAGCACTTCCCCTTCGCGAATGGCGAGGATCGTCGCGCCGAACTCTTCGGGGCTGATGCTCTTGCCGATGAAGCCGTCCGCGCCGGCGTCCATGACCTGGCCGATCACTTCTGGTTCGTCGACCATCGACACGATGATCAGGGTGGTGCTCAGAAACTGCTGGCGCAGTTCGACCAGGCACTCGATGCAGGTGAGGCCAGGAAAGCGCAAGTCGAGGATCAGCGTGTCGAGCGGATCGCCGTCGCCGGCCAGCCTGCGCACGTCGTCCAGGGTGCCGGCCTGCTCCAGGCGGGCCTCGGGCAGGATGCGCCGCACGGTGCTGACCATGGCCTCCCTGAACAGCGGATGGTCATCCGCCACGATGATGCGACAACTCACGTCCTGTAACTCCCTGTCCTGCGACACATGCTAATTTAGCAGCCAGCTGCGGCCGTTTCTCTGGCCGGATGTGGAAAATGCCTACTGGCGCACAAGGACGTTACCCCATGAAGTTCGAGAAGAACAACGAACTGGATCAAGCCAACCTGCGCATCATCGTCGCCTCGTGTGCGATCACCTATGTCGCGCTGCTGGGTTTCCTGCCGGGTCGTTCGCCCATCACCTATCTGCCGGTGGTGCTCTACTACGCCGCCTTCGTGGTTGTTTCGATCGCCATGCGCCAGGCCATCAAGCGCTGGCCTGGGCACTACCCGGCGCGGCGGATCTTCGGCATGCTCGGGGACTATACCGGTACCAGTTTCGGACTGGTGGTCGGCGGCGAGACGGCCTTGCCGCTGTACGCGGTGATGGTGTGGATCAACCTGGGCAACGGCATGCGCTTCGGCTCGCGCTACCTGGCCATCGCCACCGTGCTGGCCTTGGCCTCGTTGCTGGTGGTGTGGCGATTGACGCCGTACTGGCAGGAACAGCCGTTTCTGCTGCCGATGCTGTTGACCACCAGCACGCTGATCCCGTTCTACGCCCACCTGCTCCTGGAGCGCACGCGCAAGGCCACGGCGCTGGCCGAGGCGGCGACCCGCGAGAAATCGCGTTTCCTGGCCCAGGCCAGTCACGACCTGCGCCAGCCCATCCACTCCATCGGCCTGTTCACCGCCTGCCTGCGCGAAGCGCGCCTTGGCGAGGAGGAGCGGCGTCTGGTGGACAGCATCGACCGTTCGCTGCACAACGTCTCGCAGCTGTTCCGTTCGATCCTCGACCTCTACACCCTGGACAATGGCCGGGTGCAACCCAAGTGCGAGAGCTTCGCCGTGGATGGCCTGCTGCGCGAATTGCTGCGCCAGAACAGCGAGGCCGCACGCTGGGCTGGGGTGGAAATGCGCCTCGTGCCAAGCCGCCACTGGACCCGCAGCGATCCTGGCATGCTGACGACCATGGTGCAGAACGTGCTGTCCAACAGCTTCAAGTACGCAGCCGGCCGGCCGTTGCTGATCGGCGTGCGACCCCGTGGCCCTGGGTTGGCCATTGTCGTGTGCGATCAGGGGCGAGGCATCGCCAAGGAGCACCAGAGCAAGGTGTTCGAGGAGTTCTATCGGGTGCGCGAGACACGTGACAAGGATGTCGAAGGCGTGGGCCTGGGGCTGGCCATCGTCAAGCGTCTGGGCCACTTGCTGGGGCTGGAGGTGAGTCTGTCCTCGCGTCCCGGGCATGGCACGACCGTGACCCTGCAGGGGCTGCCCAAGGTGCCCGCGCATGCGCCTCGGGCGAGCAACGAATGGGTGCAAGAGGTGGGGCTGCTGACCGGCCTGCGGGTGTGCCTGGTCGAAGATGATCGCAACGTGCTGCAGGCCACCTCGGCCCTGTTGCGCCGCTGGGGCTGCGAAGTCCAGGCCGTGGCGTCGCCCGATGGCCTGACCAGCGACTGTGATGTGATCGTCGCGGACTACGACCTCGGGCCGCAGGCGACGGGCATCGACTGCATCGACAACCTGCGCGCCCAACGTGGACGGGCCGTGCCGGCATTGATCATGACCGGGCACGACACCGACCGCTTGCGGGCGGCGTTGCAGGCGCGTGGCATCGAGGTGCTGAGCAAGCCGGTGCGACCGGCTGAGCTGCGTGTGGCCTTGCGTGGCCTCAGGGAAGCGGCGCCGGTCAGCTAGTCCGGCGCTGCCGGGGGTCACTGGAATACCGGGGCCTGGCCTTCTTTCCAGCAAGTCGGCGACGGGGTGGTAAGCCCCATACCGGCCACGGCGATCATGCCACCGCTGGCCACCTGGCAGTCATAGGTGCCCTTGGCGGTGGTGGCGGTGAAGTAGGTGGTGCTGGAATCACTGCGCACATTGCTGACTTTGCTCACCGGCACGCCGAGGGTGACCTGCGAACGTTGCTTGAGGGTGTCTGCGCTGGGGTTGGCGGTCTGGCAGGCGACCAGGCCGGCGGCCATGGCGAGCACGGCCAGTGGCTTGAGGGTACGGAACATGGCTTTCATCGTGACGCTTCCTTGGCATTGTTTGAATGCACCGCCCTGGCCGCCAGGAAGGGGATGGATTGGCGGCGAGGGCGATTGGGACGACTATAGCCCCGGGGCCTTGGCGAGCGCTGTAGCTCAGGTGTACTAGATGGCCATTTGCCTGCCTCAGGGCTGGCGAGCGATCAGGATGGCTTCGGCAGGGCGATGGGCGAGCAGTTGTTCGTCCACCAGGCGGTCGGCGTCGGCCAGGTTGGCGACCTGGTACCAATGGCCGGCGGGGTGCACGGTGGCGATCGGGCCACGGTTGCAGGGGTACTGGCAGTGCGTGCGGGTGATCAGCACGCCGTCCGCCGTTTCGATCGCCGACGCGGCGGCCAGGCGCTGACGCACGTGCTTCCACAGGGGCAGGGCGCCACGCCGTATACAGCGCGCGCCGATGCACAGGAACAGTTGATGGCGGTGCGGCGGAATGCGTGACCAGTCGGGCTTGGCCGCGACATCGGCCACGCCCGCGCAGCTCGCCTGCTCGTCACCCTGCTCGATCAGCGCGCAGGCGCGGCTCGCCGACAGCGGCTGGCGGCCCAGCAGCGGTGTGCTGACGAACAGCCGCCCGGCGACCTCGGCCGAGCCCGCCAGCTGAGCCAGCTCACTGCGCAGCCAGTCGAGGTAGGCGCTGTCGGCGCTGGGGTCCAGGTCGATCAGCAACAGCGTGCCGCAGCCTTGGTCGATAAAGCGCCGTACCGCCAGCCACAGCGCGTCGAAGCCTGTCGCGGTATCGATCAGGGCATCGACTACCGTGGGGCCGCGCAACGCCAGCAATTGCTGGCGAAAGGCTTCGCTGGCACTGCCGGTGGACAGGTCGGGCCCGACGAACAGCACCTGGTCATGGCTCATTTCAGGGTTTCCTGCGCAGCAGCATGATGAAGAACAACCCACCGATCGCCGCCGTGGCGATGCCGATCGGCAGGTCCTGGGGCGCGATCAGGGTGCGCGCCGCCATGTCCACCCACACCACGAACAGCGCGCCGAGCAGCGCGCAGGCCGGCAGCAGCCGGCGATGTTCGGCACCGACCAGGCGCCGCGCCATGTGCGGCAGCATCAGGCCGACGAAGCCGATGGCGCCGGACAGCGACACCAGCACCCCGGTCAGCAGCGCGCAGCCCACGAACACCTGGGCGCGTACCCGGCGAGTGTCGAAACCCAGGCTCACGGCGGTCTGCTCACCGCTCATCAGCGCATTGAGGGCACGCGCCAGGCCCATCAGCAGGAGCAACCCGCCCAGCACGGCCAGCGCCGGCAGCCACAGCAGCGACCATTGCGCCAGCCCCAGGCCACCGAGCATCCAGAACATCACCGAACTGGCCGCGTGTGGGTCGCCGGTGTAGAGCAGCAGGTTGGCCAGTGCCATCACCACGAACGACACCGCCACCCCGGCCAGCAGCAGCCGGTCGCTGTCCAGCCGACCGCGCCGGCTGGCCACGCCCATCACCAGCACCATGCAACCCAGCGCCCCGAGGAAGGCCGCCAGCGGCAGGCTGAAGACCCCGGCGAACGGGCCGAGGAACAGCACCACGACAACGGCGCCCAGCACAGCGCCGGAACTCACGCCCAGCAGGTGCGGGTCGGCCAGCGGATTGCGTGTCACCGCCTGCAGCGCGCCGCCAACCAGGGCCAACCCAGCGCCCACCAGCGCGCCGAGCAGCACCCGTGGCGCGCGCAGTTGCCAGACGATCTGCGCCTGGCCGCGGCTGACATCGCCACCCTGGGCGACTCCCAGCGCCTGCAGGACGATATCCAGCACCTTGGCCAACGGCACCTGCGCCGCGCCAAAGCCCAATGACAGCAGGCAGGACAGCAGCAAGGCGACGAGCAGCCCGCCCAGCAGCAGGCGATAGGCTGCCGGGCTGCGCACCGGCATCACTGCCGGGCTCCGGCGAACAGCCGTGGATGCAGGGCGGTCGCCAGGTGCTCGATCGCCGCGGCGTTGTCCACCGAGGGCGTCACCTGCAGGTACGACAGCACCACGAAGCGCCGCTCACGGATGGCGGTGACGTCGCCCAGGGCTGGATGCTGGAGCAGGAAGTCGCGCTTGTGCTGCCAGGATGTCGGTCCGTAGTCGACGATCACGATGACTTCGGGGTCGCGCTCGACCACGCTTTCCCAGCTGACTTCGGTCCAGCTGGCCCGCACGTCGGCCATGACGTTGTCGCCACCTGCCGTGGTGATCAGCGCCTGGGGCATGCCCAGGCGGCCAGAGGTGGTCGGGCGGTCTTCGCCGCTGTCGTAGAGAAAGACCCGGGGCCGGGCGTGCGCGCCGGCCAGTGCAGTGGTCACCCGCGCCACGCGCTGGCGCAGCTGCTCGATCAGGGTTTCGGCCCGAGGGGCCACAGCGAAGATCCGCCCCAGGTTGGCCAGGTCGGTGTACAGGTCGTCGAGGCTCGCGGGCGGCCTGGGCATGATGCGCGAGCAGGACTCGCTGAGCTCGTACACCGGGATCCCGAAGGCCGCCAGGCGCTGCGGGGTGACCGGCCCGCCGACCTGCATGCCGTAGCTCCAGCCGGCGAACAGGAAGTCGGCGTCGGCATCCAGCAGGTTCTCCACCGACGGGTAGCGCGGGGCGAGTTCCGGCAGGCCGCGCAAGGACTGGCGCATCGACGGATCGAGGCTTTTCCAGCCGCTGATGCCGCTGTAGCCGACCATGCGCTCGCGCAGGCCCAGGGCCAGCAGCATGCCGGTCAGGTTGACATCGTGGCTGACGGCCCGCTGCGGGGCATGCGCGAAGGTCACGTCGCGGTCGCAACTGCGCACGCTGACGGGGTAGTCGCCGGCCAGGGCGTGCAGGGGCAGGGCAACGAGCAGGGTGCAGAGCAGGCGCTTCATGCGTGGCTGATCCAGGTGATGCGTGGGTGCTGCCCCACGGGATGGCGGTCGACCAGGGCGTGGACACCGAATACCTCGGCCAGGCACTGCTCGGTCAGGACCTGGGCGGGCGTGCCCTGGGCGACGATGCGCCCTTGCTCGATCACGTACAGCCGATCGCAGTAGGTCGCCGCCAGGTTCAGGTCATGGAAACTGGCCAGCAGGCTTAGGCCGGTACCGCGCAGGTGGTGCAGCAGCGCGAGCTGGTGGCGTGGGTCCAGGTGATTGGTCGGCTCGTCCAGCACCAGCAGGCGCGGCTGCTGGGCCAGGGCGCGGGCCAGCAGCACGCGTTGCTTCTCGCCACCGGACAGGCCGCTGAAGCCCTGCCCGGCAAGCGCGTCCAGGCCCAATTGATGCAGGGCCTGGTCGATCGGCGCCGGGTCGCCGTCACCGTCCAGCCAACCCAGGTGCGGGGTACGGCCCATGGCGACCACGTCGCGCACGCTCAGGCCAAAGTCCTCGGGAAATTCTTGCTGCATGACCGCGATGCGCTGCGCCAACCAGCGCGGTGGCTGGTGCCAGATGTCCTGGCCCTCGAACAGTACCTGTCCGGCCTGCGGCCGGCTGAAGCGGTAGGCGCAGCGCAGCAGGCTGGTCTTGCCGCTGCCGTTGGGGCCGATCAGGCCGACGCACTCGCCGGGGTGCACGTCGAGGTCGATGCCCTCGAGCAGGGGCGGCCCGCCGGAGAATGGCGACCAGCGCAGGCGCTCGATGCGCAGGAGGGGCGAAGCCATGGAAAAGCCACCGTCGCGAAGTGAATGAGTCCGACGGTGAGCGTGCGTGAAGGCATTGCAGACAGCAGGAGGCCGCAAGACCGGCGCGCACCCGCCCACCGCGGGAGTAGCCAACAGGGGTTCCAGGCCGGTCTCCGGGCTTGCGAGGGTCATGGGGCATTCACCTTCCCATGCCGGCGGCACAGTGGTCTGTCGAATGCCTTGCTCGCTTACCGTTGCGGGGGCAGCGCCGGACTACCCGCGCAAGGCGCGGTACCGGCTTCCCGTTTAACCCCTGGCGCGGCGGCCAGGGACACCTGAAAACAAGGGGCGCATCTGAGCATTTATGCGCGGATGAGTCAATGCGCGCACCCTGTGGGAGCGGGTTTGTCGGGACGCCGAACCGTCGCGAAGCAGGCGCCACGGTGAATGGCACCGGCTGCGCCGGTGTTCGCGGCTAAAGCCGCTCCCACAGCGCCCCGCTGAGTCAATGGGTTATGTGCTACTCGCGCTTCGACACCAGCGTCAGGATGTCATAGCTGGCCACCAGCTCACCCAGCTGGTTGGTCACTTCCACATCCCAGGCCACCACGCCCTGGGGCTGCCCCAGCGGGCTGGCCTTGTCCTGGTCGATCTTGCGCTTGCAGGTCAGCCGCGCCTGGATGGTATCGCCGATGCCCACCGGCGTGATGAAGCGCAGGGTGTCCAGGCCGTAGTTGGCCAGCACCGGCCCTTCACCGGGGCTGACGAACAACCCGGCCGCCGCCGACAGCACGAAGTAGCCATGGGCGATGCGCTTGCCGAACTGCGACTGCTTGGCGGCGATGTCATCGAAGTGCATGTAGAAGTGATCGCCCGACAGGCAGCCGAAGCTGACCAGATCGGCTTCGGTGACGGTACGACGGTGAGTGAGCAGCGACTCGCCGATGCGCAGGTCGTCGAAATGACGGCGGAAGGGATGGACCTCGGTCTCGATCACCTCGGCGCCACGCACGTATTCGCCGGTCACGGCCATCAGCATGCTCGGTGAGCCCTGGACCGCGGCGCGCTGCAGGTAGTGCTTCACCGCGCGCAAGCCACCCAGCTCTTCGCCGCCCCCCGCACGCCCTGGGCCGCCGTGCTTGAGTTGCGGCAAAGGCGAGCCGTGGCCGGTGGATTCCTTGGCCGCTTCGCTGTCGAGCACCAGCAGACGCCCGTGCCAGGCGGCCGCAACCGGAATGGCGCGGGCCGCCACGGCGCGGTCGGCGGTCACCAGGGTCGCCACCAGGCTGCCTTTGCCACGGGCGGCCAGGGCCAGGGCTTCATCGAGGTCGTCATAGGCCATCAGCGTGCTGACCGGGCCGAACGCCTCGATATCGTGGGCGCCGCCATCGCCGTGGGGATCACGGGCCAGCAACAGGGTCGGGGCGAAGAACGCGCCTTCGGCCACGCCTTGGCCTACCGGCGCGAAGCCGTCACTGGCGCCCAGCAGCTGGTCGCAGCTGTCCAGCAACAGGCGCACGCGCTCGGCGACGTCGCGTTGCTGATCGTGGGAGGCCAATGCGCCCATGCGCACGCCCTCCACCGAAGGATCGCCCACCACCACCTTGCGCAGACGTTCGCGCAGGTGGCTGGCCACGGCATCGAGATGCCTGGCCGGAACGATCGCGCGACGGATTGCCGTGCATTTCTGCCCGGCCTTGGTGGTCATCTCCCGCGCCACTTCCTTGATATACAGCTCGAATTCCTCGCTGTCGGGGCTGACGTCCGGCCCCAGGATCGCGCAGTTGAGCGAGTCGGCCTCGGCAGTGAACGGCACCGAGTGGCGTATCAGGTTCGGCGTGACGCGCAGCTTGGCGGCGGTGTCGGCGGAACCGGTGAAGGTCACCACGTCCTGGCCTTGCAGGCGGTCGAGCAGATCGCCGGCGCCGCCGATCACCAGTTGCAGGCTGCCGGCCGGCAGCAAGCCGGAGGCGTGCATCAGGCGCACCACGGCTTCGCTCAGGTAGCTGGTCGACGTGGCCGGCTTGACGATGCACGGCATGCCGGCGAGGAAGGTCGGGGCGAACTTCTCCAGCATGCCCCAGATCGGGAAGTTGAAGGCATTGATATGCACGGCCACGCCGGCGCGTGGCACCAGGATGTGGCTGCCGGCGAAATGACCTTGCTTGCCCAGCGGAATCGCCGGGCCTTCATGCATCAGGTTGCCCGACGGCAGGTCGCGTCGGCCCATGCTGGAATAGGCGAACAGCGTGGCGTTGCCGCCCTCGATGTCGATCCAGCTGTCGGCGCGGGTGGCGCCAGAGTGGTGGGAAAGGGCGTACAGCTGTTCCTTGCGTTCGGCCAGGTACAGTGCCAGCGCTTTCAGGCGCGCGGCGCGCTGCTGGAAGTCCATGGCCAGCAACTGTCGCAGGCCCTGGGCGCGGGCGAAGTCCACGGCTTCGGCGAAGTCCGGGCGTTCTTCTGGGCTGTGGGCCAGGATGTGGCCGTCGAGGGCGCTGCGCAGAGCCTGGGCGCCGTGCTGGCCGATCCAGCGACCGGCGATGAAGCTTTGCAGGGTAGGGGCGGCGGACATGCTGTTCTCCAAGCAGTTCTAAAGGACAGGGCGCAGTTACCACAGCGCCAGGGTGTAGCCGATGATCAGGCGGTTCTCGTCCAGGGCGTTGGTCAGGCCGTTGCCAGAGCGGAAGGTGACGTTGCGCCAACGCAGGCTGACGTCCTTGAACGGGCCGCTCTGGATGACGTAGGTGATGTCGGTGTCGCGTTCGCGCTCGCGGCCGTTGCCGACGGTGGCGGTCTCGGCGTGGCGACCGTCGGTGTAGCGGGTCATGAAGCTCAGGCCGGGGATGCCCAGCGCGACGAAGTCGTAGTCGTAGCGCAGTTGCCAGGAGTCGATGCCGGCACGGGTGAAGGTGTTGTAGGTCACCAGGTTGACGGTGTACGGATCGCCGCCGTTGAGGAACGGGAAGGCACTGTCGCCGGACATCTGCTGCCAGGTGGCGGTGAACTTGTGCGCCTTGACACCCAGGGTGAACATGGCGTTGAAGTTGCGGTTGTCGATGCGCCCTGCGCGTTCGGCGCCATCGCCGCGGCTGTCGAAGTAGCGCAGGTCGCCGCGCAGGCTCACGCCTTCGGCCAGGGGCTGGGTGTGCAGCAGCCCGACATACTGCTGGCGATAGATCTCCTCGAGCTTGGCGTAGTAGTAGCTGACGCTGGTCTGCGGGGTGATGGCATAGCTGCCGCCGGCGAAATCGAAGTGATCGCTGTTCGCGGCGCCATAGCCGATATCGTCACGCCCGGAGGAATCGCGCAGGTTGCTCTTGGTCAGGCGCCCGCCGTTGAAGGTCAGCCCGTCGAGCTCCTGGCTGGTCAGCAGGCCGCCCTGGAAGGTCGAGGACAGCAGGCGGGTATCGTTGTACACCACCACCGGCAGGATCGGCTGCAAGGTGCCCAGGCGCAGCGTGCTTTTCGACACCCGCAGCTTGGCGGTCAGGCCCAGTTCGCTGTAGTCGTCCACCGGTTCCAGGCTGTTCGGCCCATAGGGCAGCAGGCCGGTATTGCGCCGGTCGCGACTGGAGTCGAGCTTGATGCCCAGCTGGCCCATGGCATCCACGCCGACAGCGACTGGTCCGTCGGTGAAGCCCGACTCGAAGCGCGCGGTGAAGCCCTGGCCCCATTCCTCGGCCTTGTTCTGTGGCGCGTTGTCCTGGCGGAAGTCGCGGTTGATGTAGTGGTTGCGCAGTTCGATGCGCGCGTGACTGTCGTCGATGAAATCCGCCATGACCGGCAGGGGCAGGGCGAGGGTCGCCAGCCAGGCGGCTGACGTGAGACGCATGCGGTTCATTGTTGTTGTTCCCGATATTGTTATTGTTTTGAGATCAGTGCTTGCTGGCGCCGGCGGCACCGATGCCGGTCATGGAGCGAATGAACTGGGCCAGGTAGCGTCCGCGCTCTTCGCGAGCGCGCTGCGAGCCGTCGGTCACCGAGAACGCCCAGGCGCCGAGGAAGGCCAGCGACATGGAGAACAGCGCTGGGTTGCTGTAGGGGAACAGCGCCCGTTCGTGGTGCAGCACGTTGACCCATACCGCCGGGCCCAGCACCACCAGCAAGATGGCCGAGAACAGGCCGGCCAGGCTGCCGCACACCGCGCCGCGGGTGGTCAGGCCTTTCCAGAACATCGACAGCAGCAGCACCGGGAAATTGACCGAGGCGGCCACCGCCAGCACCAGGCCGGAGAGGAAGGCGATGTTCTGCGACTCGAACAGCAGCCCCAGCACCACCGCGAACAGGCCGATCACCAGGGTGGCGATGCGCGACATGCGCATTTCTTCCCGTTCGCTGGCCTGGCCCTTGCGCACCACGCAGGCGTACAGGTCGTGGGATACCGCCGAGGCGCCGGACAGTGCCAGACCCGCGACCACGGCGAGGATGGTGGCAAAAGCCACCGCCGAAATGAAACCGAGGAACAGGTTGCCGCCCACCGCCTGGGCCAGGTGCACCGCGACCATGTTGCCGCCGCCGATGATCGCGCCCGTGGCGTCGCGGTAGGACGGCTCGGTGCCGACCATGACGATGGCGCCAAAGCCGATGACGATCAGCAGCAGGTAGAAGTAGCCGATGAAGCCGGTGGCGTAGAACACGCTCTTGCGCGCTTCCTTGGCGTCGCTGACGGTGAAGAAGCGCATGAGGATGTGCGGCAGGCCGGCGGTGCCGAACATCATGCCCAGGCCCAGGGAAATGGCGTCCACCGGATTGGACAGCAGCGCCCCTGGCGCCATGATCGCCTGGCCCTTGGCGTGCACGGCCACGGCGCTGGCGAACATCGCCTCGGTGCTGAAGCCGAAGTGCCGGAGCACCATGAACGCCATGAAGGTGGTGCCCGACAGCAGCATCACCGCCTTGATGATCTGCACCCAGGTGGTGGCGAGCATGCCGCCGAAGGTGACGTACAGCACCATCAGCACGCCCACCAGCATCACCGCGTACAGGTAGCTGATGCCGAACAGCAGCTCGATCAGCTTGCCGGCGCCGACCATCTGCGCCACCAGGTACATCAGCGCCACGGCCAGGGTGCCGAAGGCCGAGGTCAGGCGTACCGGGGTCTGGGCCAGGCGATAGGAGACCACGTCGGCGAAGGTGTACTTGCCCAGGTTGCGCAGGCGCTCGGCGATCAGGAACAGGATGATCGGCCAGCCGGCCAGCACGCCCAGGGCGTAGAGCAGGCCGTCGTAGCCGTTCATGAACATCATCGCCGAGATGCCCAGGAAGGACGCGGCACTGATCATGTCGCCGGCGATCGCCAGGCCGTTCTGCATGCCGGTCAGGCCGCCACCGGCGGTGTAGAAGTCGCTGGCCGAACGGGTGCGCAGGGCTGCCCAGCGGGTCACCAGCAGGGTGAAACAGACGAACACCAGGAACATCGAGATGGCGGTCCAGTTCATCGTGCGCACTCCTGCCGGACCTGGTCGTTGAGCGGGTCGATGACGCGGTTGGCACGATGCATGTAGATGCCGGTGAGGGCGAAGGACAGCAGCACCATCAACACCCCGACCAGCATGCCGACGCTGGTCACGCCGCCGCTCAGGGACTGGCCGAGTACCCCGGGGGCGAAGGCCACCAGCAGGACGAAGCCGTAGTAGGCGACAAGCATGGTCAGGGTCAGTGAGCCGTTGAGACGGCGTTTGCGCTTGATCAGTTGCACGAAGGCGGGGTGATTGCTGATGGACTCGAGGTGTTCGGGTGTCATGGGAGCGTTCTCTCTGGTTGTTGTAATTGTTTTTTCAGGTCACGCGGGTGTTGCTGGTGTCGGTGTTGGCTTCTTCGCGGGTAAACCCGCTCCCACAGGGACGGCGCTGATCTTGAGGGCGCCGATGTACCTGTGGGAGCGGGTTTACCCGCGAAGCAGGCGCCGCGGTGCTAGAGCTGATCGAAATCGAGCACCACCTTGTCGCTCAACGGGAAGGTCTGGCACGACAGCACGTACCCGGCCGCCACTTCGTAGTCCTCCAGGGCATGGTTGCTGTCCATCTCCACCTCGCCTTCGATCACCTTGCACTTGCAGGTCGAGCACACGCCGGCCTTGCACGAGTAGGGCAGTTCGGCGCCGATGGCGTTGCCGGCGTCGAGCACGCTCTGGGTGTTGCGCGGCAGATCGAAGGCCAGCGCGCGACCATCGCTGATCACGGTGACATGACTGACTGCCGAGTCCACCTGGCGCGCCGCCTCGCGGGCCTCGCGACGGGCTTGGCCACCGGCGGCGGCGAACAGCTCGAAATGGATGCGCTCGTTGGCCAGGCCATTGGCCCGCAGGCTGTCACGCACGGTCTCGGTCATCGCCTGGGGACCACAGATGAACGCGGCGTCCAGCGCTTTCACGTCGAGCCAGCGGGAGAACAACTGCGCGCACTTGTCGCTATCGATGCGACCGTTGTACAAGTCGACATCCTGCTGTTCGCGGCTGAACACGAAGATCAGGTTGAGGCGCTCCAGATACTGGTTCTTCAGGTCTTCCAGGCGATCGCGGAACAGCGCGCTGTTGCTGGCTCGGTTGCCATACAGCAAGGTGAAGCGGCTGTGCGGTTCGCTGGCCAGCGTCGTGGCGATCAGCGACAGGATCGGCGTGATGCCGCTGCCGGCGGCCACGCCGAGGTAATGACCGCGCCGCGCTGGGTCCAGCGGCACGAAGAAGCTGCCTGACGGCGGCATCACCTCGAGCTGCTGGCCGGCCTTGAGCACTTCGTTGGCAAAGGCCGAGAAGCGCCCGCCCGGCACGCGCTTGACCGCGACCCGCAGTTCGCCATCCTGTACAGCGCTGCAGATCGAGTAGGAGCGGCGCACCTCTTCATCGTCCAGGTGGGTGCGCATCACCAGGTATTGGCCCTGGGTAAAACGGAAATCGCCTTGCAGGTGCGCGGGCACATCGAAGGCGATGGACACCGCGTCGCGGGTCTCCTGACGCACTTGCTTGACGGTCAGGCGGTGAAACTGGCTCATGGCGTTCTCCACGGCTCACAGGCATTTGAAATAGTCGAACGGTTCCAGGCAGGCGCGGCAGCGATACAGGGCCTTGCAGGCGGTGGAGCCGAACTGGCTGAGCAGTTCGGTGTCGCTGCTGGCGCATTGCGGGCAGCACACACTGGGTTGCCCGTGCAAACTGGCGCTGCCGGCAGGCGGGGCGATGCCATAGGCGCGCAGGCGTTCGCGACCTTGGTCGCTGATCCAGTCGGTGCTCCAGGCTGGAGTGAGCCGACGCTCCAGGGCCGGTTCGGCGAAGCCGGCCTGCTCCAGTGCCTGGCGAATGTCCTGCTCGATCACCTCGGTGGCCGGGCAGCCGGAATAGGTCGGGGTGACCACCAGGTGCAGGTGGCCTGCACGCCAGGCCAGGTCACGGACGATGCCAAGGTCGACGACGCTGACCACCGGCACTTCCGGATCCATCACCTCGGTCAGCACCGTCCAGGCGTGGGCCAGGTCGCCGTCGCGCATGGCGCGGGCGCCCCGATCGCCGGCAATCAGCTCACCAGGTCGCATCGGGATAGGCTCGCGGCAGGAACTGCATCTCGGCCAGCAGCAGGCCCAAGTGCTCGGTGTGCAACCCCTTGCGTCCATCGAGATAGAAGTGGCCCGCGGGCTGGGGCAGCGGCAGCTCGACCGAGGCGAAGATCGCGCCGACCGTGGCCAGCCAACGGCGGGCGACCTGCGTCGGCTCGGCGGCGATGCCGGCCTGGGCCAGTTGCGCCTCGCCGTCGCTGGCGGCGGTCAGCTCGACGGTGAAGCGCCACAGCGCCGGGATGGCATCGAGCATGCGTCGACGGCTTTGCTCGGTGCCGCCGCCCAGGCGCTGCACCCACTCGCCCGAGCGGCGCAGGTGGTAGGTCACCTCCTTGCAGGCCTTGGCGGCGATGCCGGCGATGCGCTCGTCGCGCGAGGCGCACAGGTCTTCGAGCACGGCGTGGTGCCAGGCGTCGTAGAGAAACTGCTTGAGCATGGTCACGGCATAGTCGCCGTTGGGCTGCTCGACCAGCAGCAGGTTGCGCAAGGCGCGCTCGTCGCGACGAAACGCCAGGGCATCGGCATCGCGGCCATCGTCGAGCAGCTCGGCGGCGTATTCCAGCCAGTTGCGGGCCTGGCCAACCAGGTCGAGGCCGACGTTCATCAACGCCAGTTCTTCCTCCAGCGCCGGCGCCTTGCCGCACCACTCGCACAGGCGCTGGCCCTGGATCAGGGCACTGTCGCCGAGCAGCAGCAGGTATTGAATCAGTGCTTGCTTGTGCATGGCGCGCCTCACATATGGCCGACTTCGGCGGGCAGCTCGTAGAAGCTGGCGTGCCGGTAGACCTTGTCGTCGGCCGGGGCGAACAGCGGGTCTTTCTCGTCGGGCGAGGAGGCGATGATCAGTGCCGAAGGCACTACCCACAGGCTGACGCCTTCGCTGCGGCGGGTATAGAGCTCACGGGCATTCTCGATGGCCATGGCGGCGTCGGCGGCATGCACGCTGCCGACGTGCTTGTGGTTCAGGCCGTGCTTGCTGCGCACGAAGACTTCGTAAAGGGTCCAGGTGGACATGGTGGTTCCTCGGTATCGCGGGCCGCCTCAGGCGGCGTTCTTGTTCTGTTGCTTGCGGGCATAGGCCACGGCGGCCTCGCGGACCCAGGCGCCGCTTTCGATGGCATCGCGGCGCTTGGCCAGGCGTTCCTGATTGCACGGGCCGTTGCCCTTGATCACGTCGTAGAACTCGTCCCACTGGATCTCGCCGAAGTCATAGTGACCACGGGCTTCGTTCCATTTGAGCGCCGGATCCGGCGCGGTGCAGCCGAGCAGCTCGAGCTGGGGCACGGTCTGGTCGATGAAGCGCTGGCGCAGCTCGTCGTTGGTCTGGCGCTTGATCTTCCAGGCCATGGACTGGGCGCTGTTGGGCGAGTGTTCGTCGCTGGGGCCGAACATCATCAGCGCTGGCCACCACAGGCGGTCGATGGCGTCCTGGACCATGTCCTTCTGCGCCTGGGTACCGTGGCGCATCATGGTCAGCAGCAGCTCGTAGCCCTGGCGCTGGTGGAAGCTCTCTTCCTTGCAGATGCGGATCATGGCGCGGGAATAGGGGCCGTAGGAGGTGCGCTGCAGCACCACCTGGTTGACGATCGCCGCGCCGTCGACCAGCCAGCCCACCGCGCCCATGTCGGCCCAGGTCAGGGTCGGGTAGTTGAAGATGCTCGAGTACTTGGCCTTGCCGCTGTGCAGTTTGGCGATCTCTTCGTCGCGGTCGGCGCCCAGGGTTTCCATGGCGCTGTACAGGTACAGGCCATGGCCGGCCTCGTCCTGGATCTTGGCCATCAGTTGCAGCTTGCGCTTGAGCGACGGGGCGCGGGTGACCCAGTTGCCCTCCGGGAGCATGCCGACGATCTCGGAGTGGGCGTGCTGGGAAATCTGGCGGATGAGGGTTTGACGGTAGGCGTCGGGCATCCAGTTCTTGGCCTCGATCTTGATCTCGGCGTCGATCTTTTCCTGGAAGGCGCGCTCTTCGGGCGACATCTCTTCCAAGGTCTTGAGGCGCTTGACGCCGGTTTCCACTAGCTGTGCGTACATGTTCGGGCTCCCGGTTGTGGGCTGCTTACGGCATGGGTCATTTATAAGCGATACAAAACACAACATCAAACAGTATTTGATGTATCGAATATGATTTGTGTATCGCTTTGAGGTTTCCGGGGCTGCTGCGCAGCCCTTTCGCGGCACAAGGCCGCTCCTACAGGGGGGGGCGGCCTTGTGCCGCGAAAGGGGCGCTAAGCGCCCCCAGCTTTCTCAGGGCCAAAAAAAGCCCCGGATCAGGTCCGGGGCTTTTCACAGAGCGCTATCGATCAGCCAGCCAAGCGCTTGTCATACACATGGCAGGCCTTGCCTTCCGAGCGTTTCAGCGTGCCGCACGGCTGCAGCTGAACCTGCGTGCTTATACCGATGTAGGTCTTGATCTGCCGCGCCAATTCACCCACCACCTGCTTGCGCTGGCCTTCGTCCAGGTATTGGCTGTCGCTGCGCAGTTCCACATGCACTTCCACGCTGTCCAGGTTGCCATTGCGATACAAGTGAATCTCATAAAGCTCTGAAAGCTGTTTTATCTTTAGCACCTGTTCCTCGACCTGCGTCGGAAACACATTGACCCCGCGGATGATCAGCATGTCGTCGCTGCGCCCGGTGATCTTGCCGATGCGCCGCATCGGGCGCGCGGTGCCGGGCAACAGGCGGGTGAGGTCGCGGGTGCGATAGCGCACCATGGGCAACGCCTCCTTGCTCAGCGAGGTGAACACCAGCTCGCCAAGCTGGCCGTCCGGCAGTACCTGGCCGCTGATCGGGTCGATGACCTCGGGGTAGAAGTGATCCTCCCAGATGGTCGGGCCATCCTTGGTCTCGATGCATTCCATCGCCACGCCCGGCCCCATGATCTCCGACAGGCCGTAGATATCGAGCGCGTCGATGCCCAGGCGCTGCTCGATGGCGCGGCGCAGCTCGTCGGTCCAGGGCTCGGCGCCGAAGATGCCCAGGCGCAGCTTGAGCGCGTGCGGGTCGATGCCCTGGCGCTCGATCTCGTCAGCCAGGTTCAGCATGTACGAGGGCGTGACCATGATGATGTCCGGCTGGAAGTCGCGGATCAGCTGCACTTGCTTCTCGGTCTGGCCACCGGACATGGGGATCACCGTGCAGCCCAGGCGCTCGGCGCCGTAGTGCGCGCCAAGCCCGCCGGTGAACAGGCCATAGCCATAGGAAACATGCACCTTGTCGCCTTTGCGCCCGCCGGCGGCGCGGATCGAGCGCGCCACCACGCTGGCCCAGGTATCGATGTCGTTCTGGGTGTAGCCGACCACGGTCGGCTTGCCGGTGGTACCGCTGGAGGCGTGCAGGCGCACCACCTGGTCCTGGGGCACGGCGAACATGCCGTAGGGGTAGTTGTCGCGCAGGTCGCCCTTGCCGGTGAACGGGAACCTGGCCAGGTCATCGAGGGTTTTCAGGTCGTCGGGGTGGGCACCGCAGGCATCGAAGCGCTGGCGGTACAGCGGCACATTGGCATAGGCGTGGTTCAGGCTCCAGCGCAGGCGCTGCAGCTGGTGCTGGCGCAGTGCGTCGAGGCTGGCGGTCTCCATCGGGTCGAGCAGGGCGCGTTCGGCATCGTGGTAGAGGTTCATGGTTTCACTCGATTTATTCTTGTCGTGGGCCGAGGCCCTGATGAGTGTCATGGGGCAGCATACTGCCCTTGGCGCGTGGCGTCTCTGGTGGTGGATCAGAGGCGTTCGATCACCAGGGCGATGCCCTGGCCGACGCCTATGCACATGGTGCACAGGGCGTAGCGGCCTCCTGTTGTTTCGAGTTGGTGCAGGGCGGTGGTCACCAGCCGCGCGCCGCTCATGCCCAGCGGGTGACCCAGGGCGATGGCGCCGCCATTGGGATTGACCCGTGGATCGTCGTCGGCCAGGCCCAGCTGGCGCAGCACGGCCAGGCCCTGGGCGGCGAAGGCTTCGTTGAGCTCGATCACGTCCATGTCGGCCAGCGCCAGGCCGGTCAGTTCCAGCACCTTGTGGGTCGCCGGCAGCGGGCCGATGCCCATGATGCGCGGCTCGACGCCCGCCACGGCCATGCCGAGCACCCGGCCGCGCGCCTTCAGGCCATGGCGCGAGGCGGCTTGCGGGCTGGCCAGCAGCACGGCGCAGGCGCCGTCGTTGACCCCCGAGGCATTGCCGGCGGTGACGCTGCCGCCCTCGCGGAACGGCGTGCCCAGGCGGGCGAGCTGTTCCAGGGTGGTGTCGCCGCGCGGGTGTTCATCCTGCTCGATGCGCCTGGGCGGGCCTTTGCGCTGGGGGATCTCGACCGCCACGATCTCCTGCGCCAGGCGACCGCTGGCCTGGGCCGCGGCGGCCTTGAGCTGGCTGCGCAGGGCGAAGGCATCCTGGTCTTCACGGGAAATGCCGAACTGCTCGGCGATGTTTTCGGCGGTTTCGGGCATGGAGTCGATGCCATGCCGCGCCTGCATCAGCCGGTTGACGAAGCGCCAGCCGATCGTGGTGTCGAACAGTTCGCTGCTGCGAGCGAAGGCCTGCTCCGCCTTGCCCATCACGAACGGCGCGCGCGACATCGATTCGACGCCGCCGGCCAGCATCAGCCCCGCTTCGCCGCAGCGCAGGGCGCGGGCGGCGCTGCCGATGGCGTCCAGGCCCGAACCACACAGGCGGTTGATGGTGGTGCCAGGCACGCTGATCGGCAGCCCGGCCAGCAGGCTGGCCATGCGCGCCACGTTGCGGTTGTCTTCGCCGGCCTGGTTGGCGCAACCAAGGATCACATCGTCCAGGGTCGCCCAGTCCAGATCGGGATGGCGCGCCATCAGGGCCTTGATCGGCACCGCGGCGAGGTCGTCGGGGCGAACGCCGGACAGGGCGCCGCCATAGCGGCCGACAGGCGTGCGCACGGCATCGATGATCAGCGCATGGGGCAGGGTGGCATCAGTCATGGCGGTTCTCCGGTGCCAGCACGGAGCCGCGCACTTTGTAGGACTTGCCGTGGAACAGGGCGATCAGCTCGCCCTGCGGAGTCTCGATGCGCACGTCGTAGTTGCCGGTGCGGCCCTTGCGGCTCTGCTCGCAGGCCACCGCCAGCAAGCGGTCGCCGAGGCGTGCCGGCGCCACGTAGTCGATGCTGCAGCCCAGTGCCACGGCGGCTTCGTCGTAGCTGTTGCAGGCAAAGGCGAAGGCCGAGTCGGCCAAGGCGAACAGGTAGCCGCCGTGGCAGGTGCCGTGGCCCTGGATCATGTCGGCGCGTACCGTCATGGCCAGGCGGGCGCTGCCGGGGCTAGCCTCGAGCAGTTCGATGCCCAGACCCTGGCTGGCGGCATCGCGGGCGAACATGGCCTCGGCGCAGGCGCGGGCCAGGGCGGCGGGAGAGTGGTCAGGCATGCAGGCGGCCTCCTTCGGCGTGGATGCGGCGCAGCAGCAGGGAAGGGCGGTAGCGTTCTTCGCCGTAGCTGTGCTGCAGGTTGTCGAGCACGCGCAGGGTGTGGCCGACGCCCAGGCTGTCGGCCCAGGCCAGCGGCCCGCGCGGGTAGTTCACTCCGGCGCACATGGCCAGGTCGATGTCGCCGGGCGAGGCGACGCCTTGCAGCACCGCGTCGGCGGCTTCGTTGGCGAGCATGGCCACGGTGCGCAGCACCACCAGGCCGGGCAAGTCGGCCACCAGGCTGACCTTGAGGTCTGCCTGGCCGAGCAGGGCGACGGCCTGGTCAAGGGCGGTGGCGCTGCAATCGGCGCTGTGGCTGATGGCCAGGCGCGTGGCGCTGGCATAATCCAGGGCCAGGTCCAGCAGTACCAGGTTGCACAGGCCATCCTCCCGTGCGCGCTGGCTGGCCAGGCGCCCGTCGGACAGCGCCAGGGTTGCGTCGCCGACGCGCAACAGGCCGGCACCGGCCTGCTCGGTGACGCCGAGGCCGGCATCACGCAGGCGCTCGAGCAACGGCTGCAGGGCGCCGAGGTCACCTTCGGCCACGCAGTGCTCGACGATTGCCGGACTGCTCACTTGCGTTGGGCGTGGCTGCTCGGCGCCTTCGCCGTGTCGATAGAAGCCCTGGCCGGTCTTGCGCCCCAGACGGCCGGCATCGACCAACTCCTTCTGCAGCTGTGAGGGCTGGAAGCGCAAGTCGCCATAGAAGGCCTCGAACACCGAACAGGTGACGGCGTAGTTGACGTCATGGCCGATCAGGTCGGTGAGTTCGAAGGCACCCATGCGAAAGCCGCCAGCGTCGCGCAGCAGGGCGTCGAGCGTGGCGCAGTCGGCGGCGCCCTCCTGCAGCAGGCGCAGGCTTTCGGCGTAGAAGGGGCGGGCCACGCGATTGACGATGAAACCCGGGGTCGAGCGGGCATGCACCGGCTGCTTGCCCCAGGCCCTGGCGGTGTCGTACAGCGTGGCCGCCTGGGCCGGCGCGGTGGCCAGCCCAGAGACGATTTCCACCAGCGCCATCAGTGGCGCAGGGTTGAAGAAGTGCATGCCGACGACCCGTTCCGGGCGTTGCAGCCCGGCGGCGAGACGGGTGATCGACAGCGACGAGGTATTGCTGGCCAGGATGCAGTCCTTATCGCAAAGGGTTTCCAGCTGGCGCAGCAGGTCCTGCTTGATCGACAGGTTCTCGACGATGGCCTCGATCACCAGCCGGGCATCGACCAGCGCGTCGAGCTGGTCGACCGGTTGCAGTCGCGCACGGATGGCTTCACGGGCGCAGGGCGCGAGCTTGCCTTTTTCCACCAGCCGGCCAAGCTGGCGGTCGATCCCCTCGACGGCCTGGGCGGCAGCGCCGGGACGGTTGTCATACAGATGCACCGGGTGACCGGCCTGGGCCGCCACCTGGGCGATACCGGCGCCCATGGCGCCCGCGCCGATCACCGCCACCAAGGCACCGCTGTCGAGTGCGGCCATGGTCAGCGTCCCTTGAACACGGGCGTGCGCTTGTTCATGAAGGCGCTGACGCCCTCGCGGTAGTCCTCGCTGCGCCCGGCCAGGCGCTGCAGGTCGCGCTCCAGCTCCAGCTGCTCGTCGAAGCGGTTGTCATGGCTCTGGTTGAGGGCGCGCTTGATCAGCGCGAGGCCATAGGTGGGCTGGGACGCGAGGTGGCGGGCGAGCTTGAGCGCTTCGTCACGCAGCGCGGCATCGTCCACCACCCGGTGAATCAGCCCCCACTGCTCGGCCTGCTCGGCGCTCAAGCGCTCGCCGAGCATGGCCAGCGCCTTGGCCCGGGCCATGCCGACCAGCCGTGGCAGCAGCCAGGTGCCGCCGGAGTCCGGAACCAGGCCGATCTTGCAGAACGCCTGGATGAAGCTGGCCGAGCGCGCGGCCAGTACCAGGTCGCAGGCCAGGGGCAGATTGGCGCCTGCCCCGGCGGCCACGCCGTTGACCGCGCAGACAACCGGCAGCGGCAGGTCGCGCAGGGCGCGCACCAGAGGGTTGTAGAACTGTTCGATGGACAGGCCCAGGTCAGGCGTGTCGGTGCCTGGCGCGACGTCACGGTCGGCCAGGTCCTGGCCGGCGCAGAACCCGCGACCTTCGCCGGTCAGCAGCAGGACCCGGGCCTGTCCGCTCTGGCGTACCTGCTTCAACGCCTCGCGTACCTCAAGGTGCATGGCGGTATTGAAGCTGTTGAGCTGTTCGGGGCGGTTCAGCGAGAGGAGGGCGACGCCGTCCTCGGCGATGGAAAACAGGATGTGCTCGTACGGCATGACTGGCTCGCTCCGTCAGTCGGTGGAAGGCTTACAGCCCCTGGAACAGGGCTGGACGTTTTTCCTGGAAGGCACGGATGCCTTCGTTGCGGTCGGCGGTGCCGGCCAGCAGGGTGAAAGCGTGGCGCTCCAAGCGCAGGCCGCTGGCCAGGTCCATGTCCTGGGCCTTGAGCAAGGCGTCCTTGGCCAGGCGAACTGCCAGAGGCGCCTTGGCGGCGATGGTGCTGGCCAACTGCAGGGCGCGTTCGACGGTCAGCTCCGGTTGGGTGACTTCGCTGACCAGGCCGGCCTGCAGGGCGTGGCGGGCGTCTATGGTCTCGCCGCTGAGCACCATCTGCATGGCCAGGGGCTTGCCCACGGCGCGCAGCAGGCGCTGGGTGCCGCCTGCGCCGGGGATGATGCCGAGGTTGATTTCCGGCTGACCGAAACGCGCATCGCTGCCGGCGATGATGATGTCGGCGCACATCGCCAGTTCACAGCCGCCACCGAGGGCGAAGCCGTTGACGGCGGCGATCAGGGGCTTGGGGAAGGCGGCAATGCGCTGCCAGCAGGCCACGCGAGGGTCGTTGAGCATGCCGACCAGGTCACGCTCGGCCATTTCGCTGATATCGGCGCCGGCGGCGAAGGCCTTGCGACTCCCAGTGATGACCACGACACGTGTCTGCGCGTCCTGCTCGGCAGCGTCCAGCTCGCCGGCCAGTTCGACCAGCAACGCGGTGTTCAAGGCGTTCAGGGCTTGTGTGCGCTGCAGGGTGATCAGGCGGACACCTTCCGCCGGGGACTGCACAACGAGGTTGCTTGTCATGGTGAGGCCTCAGGCTGCACGTTCGGCGCCGGTCGGGCCGGCTTTTCTTGGAGTCGCTTGCAGGGATGGGGCAAGTATATGCTTTAAGCGATACGTAAAATCAACATGTAATTGCATTTAAGGTATCTATTGCGGCGCCGACGTGGGCCGTGAGATGGCTAGCGAGCGCGGTAGAGCTTGCCGATACTTCTAACTATGCGCCGGCATTTCTAGCGAATCGCTCATGGTTTTGAGGAAAGTGATACGCGATTGAAAAATTGACGATACGATTTGTTTTGATACAAGATCAGCGACGAACATGAATCATATGGAGCCAACGCCATGCCTTGCTATCGCCTCGACGGCCTGACCCCAGTGGTCCATCCTTCCGCCTACGTGCACCCCAGCGCCGTGCTTATCGGCGATGTGCTCATCGGCCCCGACTGCTATGTAGGCCCGCTGGCGTCGCTGCGCGGCGACCTTGGACGCATCGTTCTCGAAGAGGGCGCCAATCTGCAGGACACCTGCGTGATGCACGGTTTTCCCGGCGGGGATACGGTGGTGGAGCGCCATGGTCACGTGGGCCACGGTGCGATCCTGCACGGCTGTCGCGTGGGCGAGGATGCGCTGGTGGGCATGAATGCGGTGGTGATGGATGGCGCCCATGTCGCTGCGCGCTCCATCGTTGCCGCCACCGCGTTCGTCAAGGCCGGCTTTCAGTGCCCGGAGCGAAGCCTGGTGGTCGGCTCGCCGGCCGCCGTGAAGCGTTCGCTCAGTGACGAGGAGCTGGCCTGGAAACAGCGCGGTACCGCCGAGTATCACAGCCTGACCCGGCGTTGCATGAGCGCGCTGGTCGAGTGCCCGCCGCTGAGCGCGCCTGAATCCGAGCGCCCGCGCATGGGCGATTCCGGCGTTCGGCCCAAGGCCGAGGGCGGTGCATGAGCCTTGCGCGGTCACGGCAGGCAGGTATAGTCGAGGCTTTAGCCGCGCCTCGTTCCCTCATGAGCAGCCTTGCCCCCCTGAATCACCTGATCACTCGCTTCCAGGAGCAGACGCCGATTCGCGCCAGCTCACTGATCATCACCCTGTATGGCGATGCCATCGAACCCCATGGCGGCACGGTCTGGCTAGGCAGCCTGATCAACCTGCTGGAGCCGATGGGCATCAACGAGCGGCTGATTCGCACCTCGATCTTCCGCCTGACCAAGGAGGGCTGGCTGACCGCCGAGAAGGTGGGGCGGCGTAGCTACTACAGCCTTACCGGCACTGGCCGACGGCGTTTCGAGAAGGCCTTCAAGCGTGTATACAGTGCCAGCCTGCCGAGCTGGGACGGTGCCTGGACGCTGGTGCTGCTGTCGCAGCTCGACGCCGGCAGGCGCAAGGCCGTGCGCGAGGAACTGGAGTGGCAGGGCTTTGGCGCCCTGGGCGTCAACCTGCTGGGTTGTCCGCGCATCGACCGCGCCGATCTCGCCGCCACCCTGCGTGAGCAGGAGGCCGAAGACGACTGCATCGTCTTCGAGACCCACGCCCAGGAAGTACTGGCCTCCAAGGCATTGCGGGCCCAAGTGCGGGAAAGCTGGAACATCGAAGAGCTGGGCCAGCACTACAGCGAATTCATTCGCCTGTTCCGCCCGTTGTGGCAGGCGATGAAGGACCTGGATTCAGCCAGCCCACAGGAGTGCTTCCTGGCCCGGACACTGCTGATCCATGAATACCGCCGCCTGCTGCTGCGCGATCCGCAATTGCCGGACGAGCTGTTGCCGGGGGATTGGGAAGGGCGCGCGGCGCGGCAGCTGTGCCGCAACCTGTACCGGCTGGTGCAGGGCAGGGCAGAGGCGTATCTGGCCAGCGCGCTGGAAACCGCCGACGGGCCATTGCCCGACGCCAACGAGAGCTACCATCGACGCTTTGGCGGGCTTGGCTGAACGGGCCAGCCCAGCCGGCAGGGCTGGGCTGGTTAAACGAAAGGATTACTTTTTACGCTGCTCGAACCGCGGCCCCACGGCTTTGGCATCAGCCACTGCGCGCCGGGCATTGTCGCGATGGCGCTCGAAGTTGGGCTCTCTGATGACCGGCTCCCTGCCCAAGTGCGTGTCGATCGCAAGCCCTCTGTGGTCGACTGGCTTGATGTTCAGCGGGTCTACCCAGAAGTTGTTCTCGCTCATTGCCACCCCATCCCGCTCGAAGGCATCCTCGATAAGGCTTATGTAGCCCTCTACGACGACTTCGGCTTTTTCCACTCCGGCCAGAAACTGCTGGACAAGCTCTGCTTTCGTCAGATTCTTGGCCGCTTGGAATTCTTTGATTCCCTTGGGTATCGCAGTGACAGGCAGCGAGATGGGAAGCGTGACGTTCGCTGCGGCATCCAGTGCCTTGTTCAAACCGTGGTTGACACCCTTGTCTATGGCTTTTTCCAGAATGACTTGGGGCTCGGCATAGTGCTTGGCGCTCTCCAGAGC
The DNA here is from genome assembly GCF_054788395.1 of Pseudomonas sp. microsymbiont 2. Classification (NCBI taxonomy): domain Bacteria; kingdom Pseudomonadati; phylum Pseudomonadota; class Gammaproteobacteria; order Pseudomonadales; family Pseudomonadaceae; genus Pseudomonas; species Pseudomonas sp. microsymbiont 2. The sequence continues at coordinate 3,032,933 of NZ_CM139112.1, read as the reverse complement.
GGAAGCGACAAAGCCCAGGCGTTTCTTCTCGATCTGTTTATCCAGCGAAGTGCTGGGCACCGGCTTGAAAGGGGGCGCGATACTTTTCGCCAGCTCTTTTGCGACAATCCCGCCCACAAGGGAGCCTGCCGGGCCCAGTGCAGAGCCGGCCGCAGCGCCCAGGGCGCTATAGCTCGCGGACACCGGTTCCATGATGATCATCGAAAACGCGCTGTAGGCTATCGTCTGACTTTTGGAGTCAACGAACTGATTCACGTGCCTGCGCGCATCGTCGATGATCTTGGGGGCCGCCTTCAGGGCAACGTACGTATGGTAGAGCTCTTCGCGCGAGAGCGTTGCCGCACGCTCGTTGCCTTTGCCCTGCTCGGTCGAGCACAGCCCGGCAACGTCGGTCAGTGTCGTCGGGTTGTTGTGGACCATTCGGTAAAGATTGAGCCCATCGGCGGCGCCTGCCGGATCAGCGCTCAGCCAGCGACCTAGCGTCGGCTGGTAATAGCGATAACCGTAGTAGTACAACCCTGTCGCATCCCGCTCCTTGCCCGCATAACGAACCATCTTGTAGCGAGCCTCCACCTGGCTGCGCGCGGCCCAGACCGATGTTCCGCCAAATGGGTAGTATTCCTCCTGGGTGATCACCTGGCCGTCGTCGTCCAACTCCAGCCCGGCACTGGCGATCAGGTCGCCATGGCTGTAGCGCACTGCATCGTTGCTCAGGCCGTCCGGCATGCCATGCTCCCAGTGCAAGCCGCGTACCTGAGCGCCTCCAGCATCATCATGAAGCACGACATGCAGCGCTTGGGTCAGAGCGTCCGCGCTGCGCCAGCTCTGAAGTTCCAGCAGCGGCAGATAAAGGGTCCGCTGGTACTGGGCCGCGGTGCTCGAGCATCTCTGGCTGAACTTCTCTATCCGTTGACTGGCAGCGTCGTAGCGGTACGTTTCGCGATCGGCGGCGGCGGTGCCACGAGCGACCTGAACAACTTCACCAAGCTCATCGCGACGGGTCCAGAGCAGGGGTTGCCCTGGCTGCAGGTAACGTTGGCCGCCCGAAGCGAAAAAGAAGCTGTCGACCGTGGCGGGGTCCTCGCTGAGCGCGCGCGACACGGCACGGTTGCTGCGTTCGGAGAGCGTCATGTCGATGGTGTAGCCGGTGTCGGGCGCGGGTGAGCGATGGGTGATGCGGGTCAGGTTGCCGCCCCGGTCATAGTGGTAGCCGCGGGTGTAGTTGGTGTAAGCGCCATCATTGATGGGCAAGGGGATGGTGGGGGACGGAGGGTGCTGGCCCTGGCGTGCGATACCGGCCATCTCGCGACCACTGGCAGCAACCAGCTGGTAGAGGCTGTCGTACAGGTAGTGACTCTCTGGCACCACCTTGCGGTTGTGCCAGAAACGTGTCGCCTGCGCGTCGTTGCGCACACTCAGCACGTTGCCGACCGGGTCATAGTCATAGCGCAGGTCCTGCAGCAGTTTCGCGCCGCTGCGGTGTCCGCGAGGGCGCTCTGTGCTGATGTCCAGGAGCCGTTGTGTACGCGGTTCATAGGTATAGCTGATCACCACCCCGTTACCCTGCTCTTCGCACTGTTTCTGGCCCTCGGCGGAGTAGGTCACAGACCTGAGGACAAGCCGTTCCATGCTGGCGCCCAACGTCATCCAGCTCTGCTGCAGGCGGCCGGCGACATCGTGCCGGTTGCGCCGCTTGTGGCCTTTGGCATCGGTGCGCTCCAGCGCCGCCCCAGTGGCATCCGCGGTGCTCAGGGTGGCGAAGGGGCAGGGCGCCAGCAAGGCTTCCCAGGCCGACTCGTCCTCGCCCGACCAATCGGCGTCGTTGCCATCGGCGAGCAGCCAGCGGGTCGACGACAGCAGTGCTCCGCTCAATCCCATGCTGTCCTGCTGCACGCGTCCGGCTGTGTCGTAGTGGCGTACCGGCATGCTGGCCTGGTTGCGGTCCCTGGACGCCTGGTCATTGCCTGGCCATATGAACCGTTCGCTGACAATCGGCGGTTGCCCATTGACCTGCTCGGAGATCCGCAGCAGGCGCCCGGCCAGCGGAGCTGCCTCGTACCAGCTGCTCCGGCTGACGCCATTGGCGCCGACCTCCAGCAGCTCGCGGCCTTCGATATCCTTGAGGCCGAAGGTTCGGCCCGCGTCGACGCTGTCGGTACGCAGCACATCGCCGCCCATCGAGGCATGAAAGGTGAAGTTGGCCGCGCCAGAGCCGGTCCGTTGCAAGTGCTCATGCAGGCGTGGATCGATACTGCTGGCGTGATGCCCCCGGGCATCGTACTGGTGGTGCGTGATGCGCTGGTCGACCAGCTGGGGAGTGTCCGGGTGCCGATGAAAGGCGATCTCGCGTACGCCCAAGCCTCGGTTGCTCCGCACGGTCACCGCCGGGGTGCCCTGATGAAGTGAAAGATCTCTGCTGCTCATGCGACGTTCTCCTTCGGCGGCTGACCGGGTGTCAGCCGCGGCCTGTCCAGGCTACGCAGGCGCTGCGTTGCAAGGAGCGGGGGAAAACTGCCCAAAGTTGTAGCCGCGTTACGCACAGGACTCATTTTGGGGATGCCAACCTCGTTTGCTTTGTTGAGCAGGAAGAGTCAGCTCAACAATGGCGCGGCCAGGCCGCCTAACCGCCATGGCGGCCATCGAGGGGAGGGTGGGCATTGTCCGATGGGACGAGGTAACGCACAGCGGGTTGAAGTGGCGTTCGGCGCCTGTTGCAATCTTCAACTATAAATCATGAACAAGGACACGCTCGCCGATACGACCTATCACCACTCAAGGTGCTCGCAAATGAAGAATCATGGGCGTTCTTTACTTGTTATCGTGATTGGCGCCTTCGGATTGACTTATGCGGGCCATGCTCACAGCGCGGCGCCAGTTAAAGTACGCCGAGAGAATGACTTCTATGGCAATCGAAAACAGCAGCAGGGAACTGCTGACGGCCCCGAGCGAAACGTTGCCGCAAGTATCACTGCCTGCCCCTGGCGCCAGGAACGAATCGAACTGATCAAGCATTAACTCAACTAAATGGATATTTAGTGTAGTTATTCCTCGAAGGAATATTATAAGGGCAGGGTATCAGCCCCTTCGTTGCTATGCGAGTCATAGCCTGTTGCTACTAGCAACAGCTCCAGGCTACTTTCATGCGAGTCCATCCTAAATCAACGGAGCTTTTCGTGAGAGAGAACGGTGATACCGATTATTCGAAAGAGCTTGCTGAAGTCCTGTCGCCGTATGCAAAGCAATTCTTCAACGCGTTTTTGCCTGTAGTGGAGGTTGTCGTTTCCACTGTCATACCTAAGACATTGGAGGCTCTTTCACGTTTGCCCGAGGATTGGCCAGCTCGGTTTAATCAGTTGGCCACTCTTTCCACGAGGTCTAAGCAGGCGATGCAGCTCGCATTGGACAGGGGGTGGTTTTTCGGATGGCACGTCTCATTGAGGGAGGTCCTCACGCTCGTAAAGGCCATTGAGGATCTAGAACCAGGTGACCTAGATGCCTACATGGCGGACTATTTTCGTGAAAGCTTGAATGCTTTTGCCTGCGCTCTGATCGAAAAATATCCTGATCGAGAAAAGCCCATTTCTGCAGCTGTACATGCTCATCAGGAGCTAGGAGATGATGGCTACTTACTTTCCATACCTGTTTTCATTGCTCAGGCTGACGGGATCTGCGCTGAATGGCTCGGCATAGAGCAACCGTTATCTAAATCGAAAGGACCAGGCGCCTCTATACGCGCAGCTACTCATGCGCAGCAAGTAATTCAGGGGAATTCTCACTCGGCAGAGCTCTTGCATCCACTTTTCGAGCTGCATAACTCTGACTTTCTCAAGGGAAGCAAGCAGCGAGGCTCCGGTACTTTTGACGCTCTCAACCGTCACCAGGTGATGCATGGAGAAACCTCTGACTATGGTTCCGAGGTGAATAGCCTGAAAGCGTTTTCATTCCTTGTGTTCGTGGGGCTTCATCTTCCATCTGTTCTTGAGCGAAATTCGGCTAGCAGTCACCCTTAGCAGCCGGTCGTTAGTCGTCAAAAGGTGTATTTAGATGACCAACGACCAGCGCCGCGGCTGTGCACCTGGGCAACCGTTGGTGTTGCTACTAGCAACACTTGGTGCTGGCCAAGCAGGCCATTTTTCGCGCCCGCGAAAATCGCAGTGCGATCTGGCTGCAGGAATTTCACCGTGAAATTTTCACCGTGAAAACTGTCGTGCCGAGCAGTGTGCAGCGACTGCTTTCAGATCTGCAGGGTGTTGCTAGTAGCAACACCTGGTGCCGGCCGAGCTGGTCGATTTTTTCGCGTCCGCGAAAATCGCACTGCGATCTGGCTTCCAATCTGACCAACCCATGCCCCGGCAGCTCCACACGAAGGTACGCATAATGTATATTATGTTAAATACCGTATTATCAGAGGCGACCTCCTGAGTTGTCTGTTTCCACTAACCCCCGTTGAAATTTTCACAAACCCCGTTTGCGCCAATCGCGTTTTGAGTGGAAAGTCCCCCAAAACGCCCTCAAGCCCTTGTATTCCGGGCGCTTTAGTGTACCCAATGCCCTGATCTGGCTTTTGATGGCCTCGTGGCCTGATGCTATAAGCGAAGCGCTAACGTTGTCGACACCGTCACTCCCACTCCTCCCGGCACTACACGCACAGGATCGTAAGCGTCCAGCGAACTCACCTTCCGAACTCCGGCTTTAAGGGCGATGGTGTCCGCGTATTTTTAAGCGGACACGATCACCCTTATCGCCAGGATTCCAATGCGCCAACGAAGCTCTTATCCGAAGCCTTTCAAAGCCCAGGTCGTTCAGGAATGCCTGCAACCTGGCGCTACCGTGTCCAGTGTCGCCATCAACCACGGCATCAATGCCAATGTTATCCGCAAATGGCTGCCGCTCTATCGAGATCAATCCGCGACAACTTCGCTACCGGCCTTTGTGCTATCGAGGCCGAGCTAAAACAGCTCCTTCCAGCTGCGCCACAGGCCGAACCACGGCAATCCCCTAAACGTGCGCCATTGCCGCCGCAGTTTCCACGCACGGTGATTCGTCACGAACCCGAAAACACCCCGTGCGCCTGTGGCTGCCAACTCCAACGCATCGGCGAAGACGTCAGTGAGAAGCTGGATTACACACCGGGTGTATTTACCGTCGAGCAACATGTACGTGGAAAATGGGCCTGCCGTCAGTGCGAAACACTGATCCAGGCGCCGGTGCCGGCGCAGGTTATCGACAAAGGTATCCCGACCGCAGGCCTGCTGGCCCACGTGATGGTGGCCAAGTTTGCCGATCACTTGCCACTGTACCGGCAGGAGAAAATCTTTGGCCGCGCCGGGCTGGCAATTGCTCGCTCGACCCTGGCCCAGTGGGTCGGACAGACCGGTGTGCGACTCCAGCCACTGGGCGATGCCCTGCATGAAACAGTGCTGAACCAAGGCGTGATTCACGCCGATGAAACACCGGTACAAATGCTCGCGCCAGGCGAAAAGAAGACCCACCGGGCCTACGTCTGGGCCTACAGCACGACCCCGTTTTCAGCGTTCAAAGCAGTGGTGTATGACTTCAGTCCAAGCCGTAAAATTGCATGAGTGGATGCTGGCCCAACGCGACCTTGTGCCCGAAGGATCGGCAACGGCCAAGGCTTTGGACTACAGCTTGAAACGCTGGGTAGCGCTGACGCGCTACCTGGATGACGGTGCTGTGCCCATCGACAACAACCCTGTTGAAAACACGATCAGGCCTTGGGCTCTTGGGCGTTCCAACTGGTTGTTCGCCGGATCGCTGCGCAGTGGCAAGCGAGCGGCAGCGATCATGAGTTTGATCCAGTCGGCACGCATGAACGGGCATGATCCATATGCTTATCTGAAGGATGTGCTGACGCGGCTGCCGACGCAAAAATCCAGTGAAATAGGCCAACTGCTGCCGCACTACTGGATGCCAGACTGACTTACTCAATTTGAGTTCGGCAGTTGCTTGTCGCCCGCGCTACTTCCAGTAGCTCTTCGCTGGCCAATTGTTTACGCATCGGTGTACAAGCCAGCTCAAGACCGGAGGGTGAGGTATAGATAGCTTCAATATCTCCGTGATAGCCACACCGACGGTAGAACGCAGTTGCGTTGGGGGTAGCATCCAGATGGATGTCGACGATCCCAGCTTTAAAGGCTAGTCGCTCAAGGTATAGGAGCATTGCCTTACCAACTCCCTGTCCCATGAATGCAGGCAATACGAAAATAGCGCCTATCTCTCCTGACTGGAAATCAATCAGACCTGTTGCGACCGGTATCTCGCCCAACCAGGCAATGTGGTACTCCTTTTCCACCCAAGCCCGATATCGGTCTGTGAGCGGCACATCAGTCCAGGCCATTACTTGCTCAGCGGTATAGACGGTAATGCATTGATGCCGGATCGCCTGAAGGCGTATATCAAACGCGGCCTCGGCGTCAGTACGTTGGGCTGGGCGAATCAACAGCATTTTCACTCTCCTTGTCATCAATGAATTGGAAGGGGAATGAAAAAGCCCCATCCATTTCTGGCGGGGCTTCTGGTCAATGCTTCTGTTCTAAGCGCGCATCGCCCTATGACCCGCCAAAGGCAGTCATCAAGGGGCGCATCATGCTAACGAGATTTGTAGGAGTCAGCTGAACACACGCCCTGAAAAAACCAGGGCGTGTACAGATAGTCAGAAAATCTCATCGTCATCATGGGCCGCGTCGAAGCCAGACAGATCAACGTCGAATGCTCTGTCGAGCCGCAAAAGCGTTCGATCATTAGGTGCATCCCCAGCGTCGATACACCCTGTCGCATCAGTAAAAATAACGATCGCCTTGTCCCCAGTCTTTGAGCTCGGGTAGATGATGCCGTCAATTTGATGATCATCGTCGGTGCGGTAAACGTGCCGGAAATACTCAGTCACGACTTGGGTCGGAACATAATCCGCGTGGGCACGATCGCTTCGCTCGATCGGCTTGGTGAAATCCTCGACGAAGTCTCGCATGAAGCTGAAGTATGGCCTGAGTGTTTGCAGCTCAGGATCGAAAAGGCTAGGCACAAAAAAAGTTCGGGACAGGTCAACGATCCGGAGATCCCTGATAGGCGAAAATTCGCCGGTCGCTGCCTTCTTTAGGGCTCCACCAGCAGGATCGTAGGTTTCACGAATAGCTGTGTCTTGATCGAACGCACCGTAGAACATGGGGATGCCGACGGGGCTCATCCGGTTCGGCATATTCGCGTGCGCCGCTGGTGGCGGCCCAAGTTCACTAGATCGGATGAGTTGAGTTTCAGGATCGACGATGCGAACGCGAAAAATCGGCTGGCCCGCCGGCACTGTTCCAATCAGGTCGAGCTTTTTGGCCACGCTCCCCAGCGTTTCAAGAATGTCGACCGGGTTCATCTCATCGTGCTGGTCAGCCGCATACGAGGTGTTCACAGCTTTGTAAAACACAAATCGTGCCGTGTGAATGATGAAATTACTAAAGCTCTGCCAACCGTAAACCAGAGTTCGATCTATAGGTAATGAATAGGGGTCTCTCTCGCACCATGCCACATCGTATATGGATCCAGCGAGAGTATTGAACACCTCTTCCGAGCATTCGGGGCCAAAGTTGTAGAGAAGCTCCCTGGTGCCGTAAACCCGCCCCTGCCATCCTCCTTCCCGGGTTTCGTAGGCAAGCCCCTCGCTTGCAGCGTCGCCCCACTCTAATGAGAGGCTAGTGACAACGTGCTCGATCACATCATTCATGTCTGCGACGCGTCGGTTTTCATCGCAATAGCTGCAAGTTCCTCGCACCGATCTTTTCCTGATGAAGTCTTTGAGACCGTCATCTTCGATGCAGCGTAAGCATACGAACGTGTCCTCGACTCGCGAGAAACCCCGCTCCATGTCCTCTTCCATCATTCTCTTGACTCCGCCCATACCAAGGCCTCCCCATACTCAACAAAATGCAGGATCAAAAATTTTCGGGACACTGGGGTGACATAGCACCTTTAGCGACCAACCATTAGGGTCATGCCGTCACGAATAGCACATGATCAAGGGAGCCGGGGCAGGAGTACCCATCAGCTTTGTGATTTCCTCGACGCCCCAGGTACCGACCGGCCACACCACTTGGAGCACTAGGAGAATCGTGAAGGTCAAGAAGGCCCGAAGCAGGTACTCATGGGTCATTTTGATGCCGGTCACCTTCTCGTTGACCAGCGAGTAGTTATGGAGAACGGCGCGGGCAAGCTGTTTGGCTAAGCTCGCTTTAGGCGCCCCTTCTTTCCAGGTATTAGCTAGCTCACCTGGGCCTAACTGAGCGAACCCGGCGACTTTCAGCGTGCTAAACGCCCAAGCTCCTGCACGTAGCAGGAAGGCCACTGCGAATCCGAAAAGGACGAGGCCAATGCAGCCTAGCCACTTGCTCGACTTGTCACTCCACAGCGTGGGCAATAGCGAGGCTAAGACGGGTATGAGTGCCGTGATTGCCGCCAGGTAAATACCCGCCTTAGCGTCAGCACCCTTGCGGCGGTCAACCTCTGCATCGAAAAGACGCCGTGACTCGTCCAGCACCACGTCGCTGTCTGTCGTCCAATCACCCTCTCGAACAGATGCAGCAATCCCCTCCTTCCATTCCGCATCCTCGGCCTGCTGAGCAGGTGATAATGTGTTGAGGGTCGGCCACACCCAATGGAGCCAGCCCTTAAACTGGAGCAATTGCGTTCCCCGTCAACTCATCTACGATCGCTGCTGCAATAGGGTAACCCGTTAGATTCTCAATCCAGGCCCACTGCCCGTTCGGGTTGATCTCCAAGAACCACAATTTGCCTGACCGATCGCAAACCAGATCGATTGCGCCGTAACGAAGGCCTAGGCGCTGTACGAGCTTCACGCACTGACGTTGAACACGTCGCTCAAGAACAATCTTCTCGTGGCGAAGATCTGGACGACTACCCTTGCGCCAGTCTGTGCTCGTTTCCTCGTTATCTTGCGACCAGATCGCCGTCGCAAAAACCTGCTCGCCTACGACAGTCACTCGGACATCGTATTGTTTCAAGATCTCTGATTGCACAATGAATGGTGTCAGCCTGATCGCTTCCGCTTGATCATCCTCAATCTCAGCGAGTCGAGAGGTGAAGATGACGCGCTCCGTCTCGCCTGCTAACACCGCTTGGCGAAGAGGCTTACCAATCACCTGGCCGAGGGCAGAGATAGCCCTGGCACATGAGATGTCGTTCGTTATAAAAGCCTGAGGTACGTGGAAGCCAAGCTCCTGGGCGAGAACGAGCTGCATCGGCTTGTCCTCAGCCATGAAGATCTTGGTAGGTGAGTTCAGCCACCGGCCTTCCAAGCGGGAGTAAAGGCTTTTGAGGAAGCTACTCCACTCCGCTTCGATGTAGGCCCGCTCTCCAGGGTCCGTTACCGTGTCCGGTACGACTGGAGCTCCCGGCCTGCGGAAATAAGCTCCTGTTATCTGCGGCCCACGGACAACTTCCCCGTCCAGCGAAATAGACCAGGCGTCCTGGGGAAACCCGGCCATCGAACACAACGCTTGGGGCAATTGCTCGGTATTCAGTCGGACAAAAGGCTGGCCTCGTCGACGGAGCTCAGCAACCACGTAATCCATCGTGATGTCACGACGATTTGTCACCAACAGCAACATGACGTGCTTCCAGATCAGTCCGAATAGTAACGAGCGTCTAGCCCGAAGGTAGGATCACCATTGTCGTCCCGCTCCAGCTCGACATTGGTCTTGGTGATCAGCTCAAGGATTTCGTTGGTATTGCATCGATCATCGCGCTCAGTGGTCGCATCGGTTTTGGTCACGAGCTGCAGCATGTGGTTGCAGGAGTCGAATCGATGCAGGTGGCCTGAGTCAGCCGATTGACCTCGATAAGGACTGGGATCATCGTCATCGCTTTCGACTCTCTGGTAGGTTTTGGTCAACAGCTCTATCTGCCAGGACGCCTCGTCATCTTGCTCGGCGTTAACCTTGGTCTTGGTCATCAGCTCGTTCAGTGCCCCATCGGCGATAATTGGGACTTCACCATCCGGAGCCTCAACGGCCCACATCTGGAGCTCACGAGAATAGAAGCCAGGGATACTGTCCTCTCCTGTCCTAGGCGTCGCAAACCTAGATAGAAAGGGCGACGATTTTTGCAGAGCTCCCACGCTGGCGCCTCCTATGCCGGCAAGTCGCTTAGGGCGACAACGCTCCCGACAATACCATTTCGCCAGCAACACGGTAAATGACGGCTGGTGGCGTGGAGAACCCAAGAGCAAAGTTCAGTCAGGTGGTGTCGTTAGGTTCTGTCTACGCCTACGAACCTAGCCCTCCGGCGGGAGTCGGGGTATGTTTTGCGCGATCCCTTAGGAACTCGTCACGATGATGACTTCGACCAAATTCACCTTGCACGCTGCTGACGGCCATGAACTCGAGCTGCCTTGCGGTAAATGTTGCGCGAAGACCTTCCATCGTGTGGTCTGCTCAGCCGGTTTTGAATCCTCTCGTGAAGACCGGCACAATTACCATGAGTGGTGGGCCGACTATCAAATAGTCCAGTGCCAAGGATGCAAGACCTTTTCGTTTCGCATGGCATCTGGCAATTCAGAAGACCAGGATTATGATGACGAAGGTCAGCTGCACCTTTTCGTCACTGAAACTCTTTACCCACCTCGCATGGAAGGGGTAGGCAAGTTAGGGCTTGACCTCTGGTGGCTGCCCCACCCCTCAAAGCCATTTATGACGAATCACTAAAGGCTCTCTCTGGTGGTCTGCCCGTTCTAGCCGCTATCGGGATGCGCGCGCTCCTGGAAGGCGTGTGCAAGGAGAAACAGGCCAAAGGGAAAGATCTTTACCATCAGATTGAAAACCTGGCATTCCGAGGAATTCTGAATCCTCAGAACGCGAAGATCCTGCACAAGGTTAGAGCGCTGGGAAACGAGGCTGCACATGAGTTAACGGCACAGAAGGCTTCACAGCTTTGCTTGGCCATGAACATTCTTGAGCACTTGCTTAGAGACGTTTACATCAACCCGAAGCTGTACGAGCAGCAGTTCCCCACCACGCCTACGCCGTGACCTCTGCCTCAACGCTCCGCCAGATTTAAGCTTGGTGAGACGATCAGGGCTACGTCCTCGGTACCGTCTCCCAGAATGGCCCCGAGACATACTTGAGCATGAACCACCAGGCGTAGACGATCGACTCCGCATAGATTTGGTCGTCATCAAGCAGCCCATGAGCAAAGGTGTTTCTGAGATTTGGGCCATATGGGCTGCAGAACACCGCTTTGATTTCGAAAGCTACGTCATCGCCAAGCAGCTCTGATACCCCTTCGACATCCATGAGGGTGCTCAATCCATTTTCGGTAACGATACCGTCAGCGCTGGACGTCGAAGTGTTGAGACCTGCCTCCTTCATTCGGTGTCGGATCAGTGCTTCCATCTGAGGAATGAGGAAATGTGCGGCCATGCCAAAGTCCCCTACGAACCCCCAGTACAACCCCTTCCCGACCATGTGCACTCGATTTGGAGGCACAAGTGACGACGCTTTGGCCAGCTCAACCATGTCGGCCTCTTTGACGCAGTGTGCTTCCGAGATGATCGCAAGCGCCGGCAAAACCCCACCCCTTACCGTAAGCTTGATGGTGTGCAAGTGTTCGCTGACCATCTTGGCCTGGACTGTGTACTCGTCTTCTTCAGTCAGTTCGGCACCGAAGGACAGTGGAGGTCGCTTCGCAATCACTCTGCCAGTCTCATCAAAGAAGACTGCCTCTGTCAGGGAGCTGACTATCCCTGTACGTAGTGACTTCAGCGCTCCCTGTCGGGATTCAGCGGGCGAGCAAAACGGGTACATATTGGCGAGATGATAGAGGGCAGTACCAAAGGACTGACCTTCGATTAAGCGCTTAGTACGCTTTACCAGTTTCGTGATGTCTGTCCGAGTTGAGATCAGACTCATCTGCTCAACCACCCAGGCACCCGCCTCAGCAATTCTCTTACGCAGTACTGGTAGAACCTTGTCGACATCCAGCTCAGCGCGAAATGCCCCCGGAACAGATCGGTAGGTCTGAAGAGCATTTTCCAAGGCATTTTGCGCCACAATCGGGTGCGTCTGCTCCCCTCTTAGCTCGGCCTCTGATACCCATGTCTCAGCAACAGCCACCGTCATTTTGGCAGCCTGCAAGTGGCGGTTAGACAAGGCAAAGCCTTTACTCGCTGTCTCGAAACACTTCCGAGCCCTAGACACATCGTTCTTACTCACGAAGCAACGGCCGAGCTCAGCCAGCGCCTCAGGTAACTCCCGCACTTCCGGATGTTCAAGCCGGTACTCAATGACCGTCTCGACCAACCCCACGGCAAATGGCAGCTCTTGGTGAATTGCTTGCGCAATTGCGTCCATGATTACCTGAGTAAGGATCGTCAGCCGTCCTTCAGCTCCTGCGCCAATCATCTTGGCCAGAGACAACGCCCTCTGGAAACATTCACTACCTTCTTGGTACCAAACCTCATCATTCAGTGGCACCGTCGCATAGCCATCAATGGCGGCTCGGGCGTGCCGAATGTGCTTGAGGCCAGGAGTAATCCAGAGGAGATCGGAGACCCTCGCCTTCAATAGGCCGTTCGGGAGACTGTCAACCAAGTCGTTAAAGAACACATACTCTTCGTCGACCATGCTTGCCGGTGACATTGAATGCCGGTCGCCGATGAGTAGGTAGGGCCTGAAGGGCTCATTTCTGTTGGTAGTGTCCAGCATCATCATGCATAGATCCGCCAACAGCCACCATACCCTCGCTGCCTCAAACTCCTGGGCCTCCGAGGCGGCCTTTGCCAGTCCTGTCATCGCTCCGGAGAGGGCTGAGTAAGTTGGTTCAGTTCCGGATGTGGCTTGCTCGAAATCGGCCTGACAAAAAGCGTCGACGCGCAGCGGAATAGCTTCAGGATAACCTCTGACATTACGTTCTTACACGGGACAATGGGAGGGCAATGTCTACGACGGGGCTTGCACAAAAGCAAGGAATTTTCAGGAAAGAGCATTGTGAGACGACGGCCAATCGCTACAGATTGCCGCCCAAGGTCAATTTTCCGCCTCGGGCGCCCGAAATGCTTTGCTGTAGTAGCCGGACTGATCGAAACAGCAAACCTGCTTCTTGCCGGTCGCAAGCATATCGCAGGCATCACCTATTCGCTTTTCACGCGTCTTGAGTTGCTTCGCAGAAGTAATCCAGTGAATCCAGTCCACCCGCGCGAGGGTCGTCGTACTGTTCCAAACCTTTTGAGCCTCAGGCGTGGTTGCCAGGGCTTTCTCGAAATCGGCTGGGATATCAGGCTCGGGTTCCTTCTTCACAGGGACTAGTTCGAGGGTAACGATATCGCCAACGGCCACACCTGCCGCATCGAGTAAATCGCTACTGACCTTCAGCCAATGACTCAGCTGACCATCGGGTTCCAGGGTTGCACGGAAAGGATGACCATTGATCGTGCCTTCAACGGTCGTCCTTCCCCGCCTCGGAAGCCGTTCACTCGCGTCCCTTGGAAGTACTACGAACGCCCACGGCCTATGATCACCAGGCTTTGCCGGACGAAGAAGCTTGGCTTCGAATCGGGACCTCGCATCGTCTGTTGTCATTGCAAGTTCTCCCTCCGAGCGCCTAGTTAACCATCACCTCGTCCAGTGCCTGCTCGAGGGTGCTGACCGTGCGCTCGATATTGTGCAGCTTTTCCAGCCCGAACAGGCCGATACGGAAGGTCTGGAAGTCGGCCGGCTCGTCGCATTGCAATGGCACCCCGGCGGCTATCTGCAGGCCGTGGCTGGCAAACTTCCTACCACTCTTGATGTCGGCGTCATCGGTGTAGCTCACCACCACGCCAGGGGCCTGAAAGCCTGCCGCAGCCACGCTCTTGATGCCTTTGCGGGTCATCATTGCGCGCACACGATCACCCAGGGCCTGTTGTTCGTCGCAGACCTTGTCGAAACCGTAGGCTTGCGTCTCTTTCATCACTTCGTTGAACCGCGCGAGGGCATCGCTGGGCATGGTCGCATGGTAGGCGTGGCCGCCCTGCTCATAGGCCTGCATGATCTGAAGCCACTTCTTCAAGTCGCAGGCGAAGCTGGTGCTTTGCGTCGATTCGATGCGCTCGAGGGCCAAAGCGCTGAGCATCACCAGGGCGCAGCAAGGTGAGGCGCTCCAGCCTTTCTGCGGTGCGCTGATCAGCAGGTCTACCGCGCATTTGTGCATATCAACCCAGATCGCGCCGGAGGCGATGCAGTCCAGCACGAACAGGCCACCCACCGCATGCACGGCGTCGCCCACGGCCCGCAAGTATTCATCGGGCAGGATGATCCCTGATGACGTTTCAACGTGGGGGGCGAAGACAATCTGCGGCTTCTGCGACTCGATGGCTGCCAACACTTCGTCCAAAGGCGCCGGGGCGTAGGCAGCCTGGTGCCCCGTTTCAACCGGCCGGGCTTTCAGCACCGTCGTCGCCGCCGGAATGTTGCCCATCTCAAGGATCTGGCTCCAGCGATAACTGAACCAGCCGTTGCGTATCACCAGGCATTGCTGGCCGGTGGCAAACTGCCGTGCCACCGCTTCCATGCCGAAAGTGCCACTGCCCGGAACCACCGCAACAGCCTGGGCGTTGTAGACCTGCTTCAGGGTGGTTGAAATGTTCTTCATCACCCCTTGAAACGACTGGGACATGTGGTTGAGCGAGCGGTCGGTGTAGACCACCGAGTACTCGACCAGTCCTTCGGGATCGATACCGGGATAGATCTTCGACATGGTGCGGTTCCTTTGGCAGAGAGGTCCATGGCATCGACCCTGCCCTAAGCTATTGCAAATGACAAGATGCATCAGGCACACCGCATCGTCAGCCTGGCCCCCCTGCCTGACTTACATCAGGGAAACGCCCACTGGTTGAAGTCCCAACAGCTTCCCCTGCATGAACATTAGAGATGTCCACTTCCTTGCCCTACACGCAAAACTCCTTGTCCCGCCCACCACTTTTTCCCATCCCCGCCTCCACCCAAAATCCGCCCCTGATATCACTTCCCGTTCAGGAGCCCAAGAATTGCGCTATTTCAAACCGCTACTACTCACCCTAGCCCTGGCCACCACCGCCCAATCCACCCTGGCCGCCGACTGGCAATCCTCCCCCTACGGCCCAAACGACGAAATCGGCGCCGCCAACCTCCTCACCCCCGAAGTCGTCAAGCAAGCCATCACCCTGGTCAAGACCGGCAAGACCTACCCCCTCGCCGTCCCCGTGAGCAAGGACCTGCCCGCCTTCCGCCACCGCAGCTTCCACCTCTACAACATCCAGCCCGGCGAACAGGCCGGCCAGACCCTGGGCAAGAACAAGTTCAGCTTCAACGACGAGCTGGTCAACGGCTGGACCGGCGTCGGCACCCAGCTCAACGGCATCGGCCATATTGGCATCGACAACGTCTACTACAACGGCAACAAGGCCGCTGATTTCGTGACCGTCGAAGGCGTGACCAAGCTCGGCGTGGAGAACGTGCCGCCGATGGTCACCCGTGGCGTGGTGCTGGACATGACCGCGTACTACGGCAAGGCCATCGTGCCGGGCGGTACGTCGTTCACCGTCAACGACATCAAGGCGGTGTTGAAACAGCAAGGCATCACTCTGCGCAAAGGCGACGTGGTGCTATTCAATACCGGCTGGCTGGAGCTGATCGGCAAGGACAACGCGCAGTTCCTCGCCACCGAGCCAGGCATCGACCTGTCGGCGGCCGAGTGGCTGGCCGACCAGGGCATCGTCGCCTTCGGCGGCGACACCTGGGCCTCGGAGGTCTATCCGAACCCCACCGGCGAAGAGTTCCCGGTCAACCAGTTCATGCTGGCCAAGCGCGGGATCTACAACCTGGAGCTGATCGACACCCGCGCCTTGGTGCGTGACAAGGCCTTCGAGTTCCTGTTCGTGCTGGGCCAACCGCTGTACAAGGGCTCGACCCAGGTCAATATCAACCCGGTGGCCATCTACTGATCGCCCTGCCGCGATACCGACTCATCGGGCAGGTGAAAGGGCCAGGCCGGCAGCAGCCTGGCCCGGCCTTCACTTGTTCCTGTGCTGCGTGACGCCCATGAAGTCCAGGTACCTGGACAGCAGCGCCTTGTCCAGCGGCGGTGTCCTGATGCCGCTGCCGGCCAGGAAGCGGTCGGTGTTGCGCCGCTCGAAGTAGTAGGTCATCTCATAGACTTCGACCAAGGACTTGCCCGGGACCACCTCCTCCGTGAACAGGCTCAGCAGGCTGTAGAGTGGGCTGTTCTCATTGTTTCGCCAGAGCGCGAGCCAGTCGTGGAAATGCGCCGGCTTCAGGTCCAGGTCGAAGATCTCGTTCAGGCGCACGAAGAAGTCCGAAACGGAAAGGTCGTTCACCGGATCGGGCACCATGTGGAAATACTGGCCGACGGCGTCCTTGTTCCTGGCGATATGGACGATGGCCTTGGCCACGAAGTCCACGGTGACCAGCTGGTCCTTGAGTCCCATGATCATCGGGTAGGTACCCAGCGACAGGCAGCACCTCACGAAACTGCCCCACCACTGGTTCATTTCGGTGGCGCCGGTCTCACCGTTGCACATCACGAAGCCCAGGCGGATGCCGATCATCGGCAGCCCCTTCTGGCTGGCCTGCTCCAGCACACGCTCCATGACCCATTTGCTTCTGACGTAGTTGGTGTCACGGCAGACGACCGGCAGGTTCTGGTGGATGTCTTCGTCCTCGTACATCCAGGTCTTGCCGGTGAGCAGATAACCCCAGCTGAACACCGCCACGGTGGAGCATGCCACCAGGTACTTGAGCTTGAAGCGGGTGGCGAACTCGATGATCTGCTGGATGCCGTCGACGTTGACGGCCTTCATGATGGGGTACGGCTTGATGTAGTTGACGTTGCCCCCGGTGTGATAGACCACCTCGACCTCGCTCGCAAGGTCGCGGTAGGCCGCCTCCGGCAAGCCCATGCGCGCCAGCGTGAAGTCGCCGACCACGGGTTTGATGCGGGCGGCCTGCTCCTCTGGCCAGGCCTGCTTGTATTTCTCGAGGGTGAACTTGATCCGGCTGACGGCATGGATCACGCTTTCGGCCCGCACCAGGCAATAGACCTCGGCTGTGGTCGTGTTCAGCAGCTCCAGCAGCAGGTGCGCGCCGACGAATCCGGTGGCACCGGTGAGCAGCACCTTGCGCGGGTTGGCCAATACGTCGGGGTCGATCTGCGTCGGATAGTCATGATCCGCCTGCAGCGAAATGTCGCCCAGCAGGACCTGGGTCGAAATCCGCTGTTTTTCCTCGAAGGTCAGCGGCACCTGGTCGTGTCGTGCCCTGACCTGCGCGGCGAGGCCCTCCAGTGTCGGGTACAGGTAGAGGTCTATCAGCGTCAGGTGCTTCCTGATCTGCGCAGGCAAGGCGGTGAGCACCCGAACCACGCCCAGTGAATGGCCGCCCAGCTCGAAGAAGTTGTCCCTAGGATCTATGTCCTGCACTTGCAGCACATGGCGCCAGATGGCGGCCAGAATCCCTTCGATATCCTGCTCGTCATAGCCGTCCAGCGACAGCGCTTCGTCGGTGGGCATCGCCTGCAGCGCCTTTCTGTCCACCTTGCCGCTGAACGCCAGCGGCAGGCTGTCGAGGATCACGATCTTGTCCGGCACCATGTAGGTGGGCAGGGTCTTGTGCAGTGCCTTGCGGATACGGGCTTTGACCTGCAACGCAGTTTCCCGCGTGGCGCCGCCCAGGGTCACGAAGGCCGCCAGGATGGGTTGCCCGTGCTCGGCGTTGACCGCCACCACCGCGGCTTCCTTGACATCCTCGAGGACGTTGATCGCCCCCTCGATTTCCGCCGCCTCGATGCGGAACCCGCGCACCTTCAGTTGCGTATCGTTCCTGCCGATGAACTCGAGGTTGTCGTCCGCCAGCCGCCGCACGATGTCCCCGGTCCGATAGGCGCGCAGTCTCGGCGAGCCGACGTCCGCGTCGATGAGCACGAACCTTTCGCGGGTCTGCTCCGGTTTGCCGAGGTATTCCTTGGCCAGCTGGTCGCCGCTGATGAACAGCTCCCCGGGCTCACCCACCGGCAATGGCTGTAGCGTGGCGTCGAGCACATGGAATCCCACGCCGGTCAGTGGCTTGCCGATGGTTCTGACACTCTGCCCCGGCTGGTACGGATGGCAGGTTACCGCGATGGTGCTTTCGGTAGGCCCGTAGGCGTTGTACAGCTTGACCTTGTCCGCCCAGTACAGGAACACGTGCTCGGCACAGGCCTCCCCGCCCACGCCGATACTGCGCAGCTCGCCGATCGGCTCCTCGGTAGGCAGCGACGCCAGAATCGTCGGGGTGATCATGGTGATGACGTCGATGTGGTTCGCCCTGATGAAATCGAGCAACGGCGCGCCCAGCACCTTGTTGTCGGGGTACAGGTACAAGCTGGCCCCCACCAGCAACGGAATCCACAGGTCCATGAAGGAGGCGTCGAAGGTGTAGGAAAGCAGCTGGATGACCTTGTTCTTCGCGCACACACCCGTGACGCGGGGGTAGTTGACGGCAAAGCTGTGGACGGCGCCGTGCTGTACCGCGACGCCCTTGGGCTTTCCGGTACTGCCGGAGGTGTAGATGACATAAATGAGGTCGTGCGGGGCGACGTTGACCCGCAGATTGCCAGCGGGGTGATCGGCAATCACACGCGCCTGTTCTTCCTCGGCCGGCACTACCCACTGGCCCTGGTAACTGGAGAACTTTTCCAGCACCTGTTCGCAAGCGATCAGGAACCGCGCGCCGGTGTCTTCCAGGATCAGTTCCAGGCGTGCTTCGGGATAATCCGGGTCAAGCGGGACATAGGCCGCACCGGCCTTCATGACAGCGAGCATGAACAAGGGTCGGTCGAACGACTGCACGGCACAGATCGCCACCAGCGCCCCGGGGGTGACGCCGATGTCGATCAGGTGCCTTGCGAGGCGATTGGCGCGCTCGTTGAGCGCCTGGTAGCTGACACTCTGCGCCCCATGGTAAATGGCGGTCTTCTGCGCCTGTAGTTCTGCCTGGTGTTCGAACAGCTCGACGACGGTACCTGCGTTTGCATAATCCATTGCAATGTTCCTCCGTTGTGTCCGACACGTGCCTGGACGCGCTCACGCCACAAGGGGCAACGTCTCCCTTTCATGGGGCGACGTCATGAGCAAACCTGGAAACTGCAAAGGGCAAGCAAAGCCATTCATTCCAGAGGCCGGGCTCCATGGCCTGATGTCGCGTTGGGTGTCGGTAGCCCCAGACTAGTCGAGCGCGCCGCTGTCATGGCCCAGGGGATTGCGAAAAGGCCGAGGTTTCGACAAACGGGCAATCGGCGCTGGGTGTTGCATATCTTCCCAGTATTCCGTGCGCGCATGCTCGTCAGGGATGAGGCGCGACAGCAGTGGACACCGCATCAAGGAAGATCAGTTGCAGCGGCTGCGCCAACAACTGGTCGGCCTGCTCGGCAAAGCGCTGGAAGTGCGCGGTGGCCAGGTGCGTGTCCAGGGCCTGCTGGTTATCGAAGGCCTCGCGCATGTAGAACGTCCCGGGCTCATCGCTGCGCTCGAACAGCATGTAGTCGCGGTTGCCGGGCTCCGCCCGGGTCGGCTCGATCAAGGTCAGCAAGGCCGCTTTCAGCGACGCTGCCTGGCCTGGCTTGGCCTTGAGGATGGCAAGGGAAACGAGGGGATGGACTTGTTGGTTCATATACGGTTCCTGGTCAGTTGCGGATCGACTGGCCTGCGGTTGTTTGTGCATGGGCTATTGACCGTGTGTGGGCCACTTGTGTCCGCCGCGACTCTTGCAGCGCCTATCAGATCGAGCGCCGCCCGCGCGGCGCATCGCGACGCAAGGCCGCTCCTACATCTGTTTCGGGCCAGTCAATCCTGTGCCATTACCTGGTCCGCCTTGTTGGTACGACGCGGTTTCAGCGTGGGCACCACTGCCGCCTCACCTGTCTCAAGACATGCGCCAAGGCAGGCAACCATGGCCTGACAGGTTCGGCACGTTGCAACAAATGTAGGAGCGGCCTTGCGTCGCGATGCGCCGCGCGGGCGGCGCTCGATCTCATAGGCGCTGCAAGGCTTTCGGCGGACACCTTGAAAAGACTGGCTTCAGAACCCTTCCAGGACAATCTTGCCGCGCGCCTTGCCACTCTCGACCAGCGCATGGGCGCGGCGCATGTTGGCGGCAGTGATGGCACCGAAATGCTCGCCCAGGGTGGTGCGCAGGGTGCCCTGGTCGATCAGCTCGGCCACTCGCTCGAGCAACTCATGCTGGCGCACCATGTCGTCGGTCTCGTACAGCGAACGGGTGAACATCAACTCCCAGTGCAGTGACAGCGACTTGCGCTTGAGCGGCATGACATCCAGCGTCCGTGGGTCGTCGATCACCCCCAGGCGACCCTGTGGCCGCAGCACCTCGACCAGTTGCGAGAAATGCTGTTCGGTGTGCGTGAGGCTGGCGACATGGCTCACCGATTCGATCCCCAAGGCCTGCAGTTGCCCTTGCAGCGGCGCGCTGTGATCGATGACGTGATGGGCACCCAGTTCGCGCACCCAGTCAGCGGTTTCGGCGCGCGATGCCGTGCCGATGACCGTCAGGCGGGTCAGTTGCCGGGCCAGTTGCACCAGCATCGAGCCAACGCCGCCGGCGGCGCCGACGATCAGCAAGGCGTCACCCTCCCCGCCGCCTTCAGCGACGCCCAGGCGGTCGAACAGCAATTCCCAGGCGGTGATGGCCGTCAGCGGCAGCGCCGCGGCCTGCGCCGCATCCAGGCTGAGCGGCTGGTGCCCGACGATGCGTTCGTCGACCAGGTGATACTCGCTGTTGCTGCCGGGCCTGGCGATGGAGCCGGCGTAGTACACCTGGTCACCTGGCTTGAACAGCGTCACCTGGGGCCCGACTTCGCGGACGATACCGGCCGCATCCCAGCCCAGTATTTTCGGCTCACGCGTGAAAGTGCCAGCGCGCACTTTGGTGTCGACGGGGTTGACCGACACGGCCTTGACCTCCACCAGAAGGTCCCTTGGCCCTGGGCTCGGTCTGGGCATGAAGATGTCCTGGAGAGATGCAGGGTCTTCGATCGGCAAGCCGTTGTGAGTGGAACTGATCGCTTTCATAGGCACTCGCTGCTGGATATGGTTTGATTCGTGAACCCAGTCTGGCGTGTCCGGCCCTTGGGAAAAACGGGTGCTGTCCGTGAACACTTTCATTGCAGGAGTGATAATGATCCGTCTCGACGATCTGGGCATCTTCGTGCGCAGCGCCGCGCTGGGCAGCTTCACCGCGGCCGCCCACGAGGCCGGCCTGCTGCCCGGCCAGGCGGCCGAAGCGGTCAAGCGCCTGGAGCGTGAGCTGGATGTGCGGCTGTTCGCCCGCACCACGCGCAGCCTGCGCCTGACCGCCGAGGGCGAGCAGTACCTGCCCTCGGCCCTGGCCGCCCTGGAAGCCCTCAGGCACGGGCGGGACAACCTACGTCAGGAGAGCGCCCAGCTAAGTGGAACGCTGCAGGTGGCCGCGCCGTCCGATCTGGGGCGCAACGTGTTGCTGCCCTGGCTCACGGCGTTTCGCCGCGAGCACCCGCAGTTGAACCTGCGGTTCTTTCTTTCCGACCAGATCGCTGATCTGTTCCGCGATCCGGTGGATATCGCCATTCGCTACGGCCTGAACGCCGACGCCAACTACATCGCCCTGCCGCTGGCTCCCTGGAACCGCAAGGTGCTGGTGGCCTCTCCCGAATACCTGGCGCGCCATGGCGTGGTGCAAGCCCCCGATGACCTGCGCGATCATCAGTGCCTGCTGTACATGCAGCAGGGCCGGGTCTACGACAAGTGGCAACTGGGGGCGCAGACCGTCCAGGTTCGTGGAGCCCTGCTCAGCGACGATGCCGACATCGCCCGGCGCTGGGCCGTGGCCGGCGAAGGGATCACCTACAAGTCCTGGCTGGATGTCAGCGACGATGTGCTGGCGGGACGGCTCGTCGTGCTGCTGCGGGATCATCCCGGGCCGGTCATGCCGTTGAGCCTGGTGTGTCCGCACCGCAAGCAGCTGTCGCCTGCGGTGCGGCGCCTGCACGCCTGGTTGTCCGGTCGCTTCGCCGAGCTCGAGCGCCACTGATCAGTGGTTCGCTTCGGCCAGGCGCAGACAGGCGCTGGCCAGAGCGTCGAAGATCACACTGTCCGGACACGAGCCCCTGTTCTGTCCATCAGGCGCTCTCCCCCGCTCCGTGCTCACCCCACACTGCCTAGCGTCGACTCTGCCTGGCCAAGCCATGCTGACTCTTGGGCTCGTACCGTCGCCATTCGGGCTTGGCAAAGACCTCATCCTGGGAGATGGCTTTGCCATCCCGGTAGAAATGCAAGTTCTGCTTTACCTGTTCCATGTCCCGATGCCGATAGAGCCAGCGAAGTTCGCTGGATGTGATACTGGCGCCAAAGCCAGTCTTGGACACCACGACGTCAACGTTGTCGGCAATGGTATCGGCCAGGAAATGCAAAGGCATGTTCCGCTCCACCAGCTGGAATTCGAGCCCTGCCTTGCTGGTGCGCGCCCATAGCACTGTCGCGAGCTCCAGGGCTCTTGCAGGGTTTTCCTTGATGCCAAGCGCCTCCTGCTGATCTTTGACATTGTATTTGGAGTGGTTTTCGAGGAAGTTCTTGAACGCGATGGCGCGCTTGGAGTCCAGCAGTGACTTCTTTATCTCCCCATCACTGGCATAAGCGGTAGGCGCGCTCGGGTTCCAAACCGCATTGGTGATGTCATTCTGAATGCGGATATTGGCTTTTCCGGTCGCTTTCCCGAACAGTTTCGTCAGTTTTTTCACTCCCGCCACCGGTGCAACTTTCCTGTGCCCGGCGGCGTCCAGCGCCAATAGTGCTTTCTTTCGAGGTGCATCCAAGCCATACACGATGTCGCCCGTCTTGAAGATGTCGGTCAAGTGACTGGACTGCGTGGCGGGCCCTCTGGCGTTAGCCGACGAAGCAAGATGACCTGCATGGGCCGATGTCGGCGGCCCCTCTACAGCCACCCGCCCGTCAGTGTCTCGGTAGGTCACCGGGTTGTTCCTGACCATCCGGTACAGATTCTGCCCGTCGACGGTCCCGGCAGGGTCCGGACTCAACCAGCGTCCGGCCCACGGTTGATAGTATCGGTAGCCGTAATAGTAAAGCCCCGTCGCGTCACGCTCCTTGCCCGAGTAGCGCAAAGCCTTGTAGCTTGCCTCGACTTCGCTTCTGGCAGAAAGGATGGCCGTACCGCCATACGGATAATACTCTTCCTGGCTGATGACCTGCCCCCGAGCGTCCAGCTCGAGGCCGCTGCTGCCAATGAGGTCGTCATGGCTGAAACGCAACTGGTCGTTTTCCAGTTCGTCCGGCTTGCCGTGCTGCCAATGCATTACCCGTACCTGCGTGCTTCCCGCTTCGCCAATGGCGACGACCTGCAGGTTGCGGGTCTGCGTTTCTCCGACAAGCGTGGTTTGCAGCTCCAACCCCGGAACGTAGATCGTGCGCCTTGTCTGCAGGCTGCCGCTGGCTTGCCGTCTGGAGATTTTCACGATGCGCTGATTGGCGCTGTCATAGCGATAATGTTCCGAGTCATGGGCGTTGTCGCCACGTGCCACCAGGGTCACCTGCCGCAACTCGTTGCGTGCAGTCCAGTCCAGCGTCTGGCCCGGATACAGGACTTTCTGCTCGCCACCTGCGGTGAACAGCCCATCCACCTCAGTGGGGGCGTCGGTCAATGTCGCCAGTACCGCACGGTTGCTCCGCCCACTGACTGTCAGCGCGATGGTCTGGCTGCTACCCGTGGACGGCGTATGGACGATGTGCGTCAGGTTGCCACCGCGATCATAGCGATAGCTGCGCGCGTAGTTCCTGTACGTACTCGCGTCGATGGCCGCGCCAGCCCAGAGAGGTTGGCCAGCGCTCGCCATTTCACGGCCTTTGGCGCATGTCAGCTGGTACAAGCTGTCGTAGGTATAGGCATTTTCCGCGACGATTTTCTGGTTACGCCAGAAACGTGTCTCGGGCGCATCGTTGCGCACCTTGAGCACATTGCCCACCGGATCGTATGCATAGTGCTGATGTCGCAGCAGCCTCGCCCCGGTTCGCTCGACCCTGATCCCATCGAGTCTTTGCGTGCGCTGGTCGTACGTGTACAGGGTCGTCACTCCGTTAGCATGCACTTCGCGCAGTCTGTTGCCGGCGGCGCAGTAGTCGACGGCGCTGGTGATTACCTGCTCTGCCCTGCCCTTGAGCGTCAACCAGCTGGCCAAGCGCATGCCTGCAACGTCGTGGGCAAAGCGCTGTCGATGGCCAGCCGCATCGGTGGTGGTCAGGGTGACTCCCATCGCGTCCGTTCGGGTAACGCTGGTGTAAAGGTCCTCGGCCAGGCACTGCTGCCATTGGCCGACTTCCTCGCCTTGCCAGTCAGCCGCACTGTCCCGGTCGTCCACATCCTTGAGCAGCCGCCGAGTGGTGGACAGGGTGGCGGCGGTCAGAGCGATGCTGTCCGTTTGCATGAGACCAGCCGCGTCGTAATGGCTCACGCACTGCCCCGCCAGGTTCAGCGACTTGCTCGATTCATCGTTGCCGGCGTAAACCAGGCGCTCCACGACCCTCTGTCCTGCCCCGAACACTTGCTCGGTGATAGCCAGTGGTCGCCCGGGAAGGTCGACGTGCTCGTATTCGACGGCGCGGATCACGGCCTCGGCATGGCTGGCCCGCCCCATCGGGTCAAGCTCGATGCGAGTGACCGTTGCCAGCGCGCGACCTTCAGTGTCACTCAAGGCCAGCGTTGTGCCGGCGTCGACGCTCTGGGTCTGCAATCTGGCTCCGGCAAGCGCCGTCATGTACCTGAAATTGGCCAGGCCCGATTCGTGCAATCGCGGATCAACGCTCTGCATGAGCGCGCCTCGGGCGCTGTAGCAATGCAGGGTTATGCGTTCATCGCATGCTTGAGGGGTGTCGGGGTGACGGTGGTAGACAATCTCGCGAACGATCCGGCCATGGCTGTCTTTCACCGTGACCGTAGGGGTATTGCTAAATAACGCCGTACTCATGGTGCTCTCCCGTGGTTTGGGAGCTATAAGCGCAGGTCCTGCCGAGACGCGACAGGAGGATGCGTTACCCTGAGGAGCCCACGGCTGAGGGGCGCGCTTACGGGATTAGCGATCCGAAACACCATTGAGCTGGCCACGCTGCAGGCTTCGCACGGTGTTGCCCAGAGCATCCTGTGCCTGCGGATCGGCGCCCTGGAGCAAGAGTCTGTCGAGCAGCGCCTCGCGCTGGAACAGCGCGGCATACATCGCCGCCGTCTGGCCATTGGCATTGCGCTGATCCAGGTTGCAGCGCGCGCCAATCAGGCGTTGGGCAATGCGCACTTCGCCCTTGAAGATCGCCCCCATCAACGCGGTGTTGCCGCGCAGATCCTGGGCGCAGGGATCGGCGCCGGCCCCCAGCAGTTGCTCCACGGCGCCGCGCTGGCCATGGTAGGCGGCCAGGATCAGGCCGGTGTAGCCCTTGTCGTCATGTACGTTCAGGTCGTAGCCGGCCTGGATGAAGGTCGCCAGCATGGTTTCATCACCGCGTCGCGCGGCATCGAAGAAATAATCCCGCAAGCGCTGCTCGACAGCCGCGCCCTGCCCTTCAGCCGCTGGCAGCGCGTGCGCCTGGGCAGCCATCGTCGTCAGCCCGATCAGGGCCGCAAGAATCCATGCGTGCATGGTGGGTACCTCTCATGGTCTGCTTCGCGGGTGAACCCGCTCCCACAAAGGCCGGGGTGTTTGTAGTCATGGATCAGGAAGACGGGCCCGAAGGCCCGTCCTGTGACGCCGTCAGTCCTGCAGCTTGGCCGCCAGTTGCTGGACCCGCGCAAGGTCCGCCTTGGCCACTTTCGCCAGCCCGGTGCCGTAGTCCTTGTCGGCCTTGTAGAAGAACGACAGCATGATGTAGCGGCTCTGCTCGTCAGTGATCGCCAGCGCCTGGCCGAGGCTGTCGATCAGGTCGGTCTGCTCCTTCTTGCTGTACGAGCGGAACAGCTCGCCGGTCTGCTTGAAGTTCTGCTCGCGCTGGATCTTTGCCTGTTGGGTGGAGCCGCTCAACGGCGTCTGCGAATAGCGCGCGCTGGCCTGCTCGTCGCGCGGTTGCAGGCGGCTCGGCTGGTAGTTGACGCCGCTGCTGGTGTGGCCGTTGTTCGCCGCGCCATCCTGGTTGACGCTGTTCACCTCGTTGCGCGGGCGGTTGACCGGCAGGCTCAGGCCGTTGGCGCCAACCCGGTACATCTGGGTGTCGGCATAGGCGAACAGCCGGCCTTGCAGCAGGCGGTCCTCGGAAGGCTCGATGCCTGGCACCAGGTTCGACGGCGCCATGGCCACCTGCTCGGTTTCCTGGAAGAAGTTGTCGACGTTGCGGTCCAGGACCATCTGGCCGATCTTGCGCTCCGGCACATCGGGCCAGATCTTGGTGGCGTCCAGCGGGTCGAAGTCGAACTTGGCCAGTTCTTCAGGCTTGAGCACCTGGATATACAGGTCCCATTTCGGGAAGTTGCCCTTGTTGATGGCGCTGACCAGGTCGTGGGTCATGTGGCTGTAGTCGCGGCCCTGGACCTGCTCGACCTGTTTCGGGTCGAGGTTCTTCTGCCCTTGCAGGCTCTTCCAGTGGAACTTCACGTAGTGCACCTCGCCCTTGGCGTTGACCAGCTTGTAGGCGTGCACGCTGTTGCCGTCCATCTCGCGGTAGCTGGCCGGGGTGCCCTCGTTGGAATACAGCAGGGTCAGGGTGCGGGTGGCCTCCGGCACATGGGAGAAGAAGTCGAAGCGCCGCGCATCGTCGTCGAGGTTGCTGCGCGGGTCGGGCTTGAAGGCGTGGACCATGTCCGGGAACTTGATCGCGTCGCGGATGAAGAAGGTCGGGAAGTTGTTGCCCACCAGGTCCCAGTTGCCGTCGGCGGTGTAGAACTTGGTGGCGAAACCGCGCGGGTCACGCAGGGTTTCCGGCGAGTGGGTGCCGTGCACCACGGCCGAGAAACGCACGAACACCGGGGTCTTCTCGCCGGGGCGGAACACCTTGGCCATGCTCAGCTCGCTGATGTCGGCGCTGGCGGTGAACTGGCCATGGGCACCGGTACCGCGAGCATGCACCACACGCTCGGGAATGCGTTCGCGATCGAAGCGCTGCAGCTTCTGCAGCAGTTGCACGTCCTGCAACAGCACCGAGCCATTGGGGCCGGCGGTCTGCGAATTCTGGTTGTCGCCCACTGGCGCGCCATTGTCGCGGGTCAGGGTGGCGGCCTGCACCGACATCGACAGCAGGCTGCTGGCGAGGCTCGCCGCCACCAGCAGGCGACCGGGCTGGAACAGTTTCAGCGAAGGGATCATGGGAACTCCTAAAGGCTCTATCAGGCGTCTTAGTGCGCCTTGAAAGGGTAAGGAGGCCATCACCGATCCCTAAATTGATCCTGCTCATCAATGTAATTGGTAATTTCAATGCCGTTGCTTATGCATTGATGCTATTACGCGATTGCCGCGATGTTCGACCGGCTAACGCTTGGCCATGCGCCGACGGTAGCAGCGCGTGCGCGCCGCATCGGCCAGCTGTTGCACCAGCAGCGCCCGCCAGGGCGCGACCTGCGGGTCAGGGGTCCGGCCACGGCTGAGCTTGCGCAGCTGGAACTTGACCAGCGCCATGTTCGCCAGGGAGGCCAGCGCCTTGTTCTTCCAGGTAATCGCCGGCAGTTCGGGGGCCGCCTGACGGCCGGCCTGCCAGGCGCGCGGCAGCGCCGGATCGATGGCCAGCGCCGTGCCGATCCCAACCATTTCCACCCCGCTCTGGATCACCTGGTCGGCCACCGACTGCCGACGAATGCCACCGGTCACCATGACCGGCATCGTCGCGACCGTGCGAATGTCGCGGGCGAACTCGAGAAAATAGGCTTCCCGCGCCAAGGTCCGGCCGTCCCGCGCCTGGCCCTGCATCGCGGGTGCCTCGTAGCTGCCACCCGACAGCTCCACCAGGTCCACGCCCAGCCCGTCGAGCAGGCGCACCACCTGCTTGGCGTCATCGGCGCTGAAACCACCGCGCTGGAAATCGGCCGAATTGAGCTTGACCGCCACCGCGAAACTGGGCGCGACCACCGCGCGCACGGCCTTGACGATCTCCAGCAGCAGGCGGGCGCGGTTCTCCAGCGCCCCGCCCCACTGATCGGTACGGCGGTTGCTCAGCGGCGAGAGGAACTGGCTCAGCAGATAACCATGGGCGGCGTGGATCTCGACCCCGGTGAAGCCGGCCAGCTCGGCCAGCCGCGCGGTATTGGCGAAGCGCTGGATCACATCGGCGATCACTTGCGCGGTCATGGCCTGCGGTGTGGCGAAGTGGCGCGACATCTTGCCCAGGTCCAGCGCCACCGCCGAAGGTGCCCAGGTCTGCTGGCCAAGATTGGCGCGCATCTGCCGACCAGGATGATTGATCTGCAGCCAGAACTGCGCACCCCGCGAACGTCCGACGCTCGCCCACTGACGGAACCGTTCCAGGTGTCGCGCGTCCTCCAGCACCACGCCGCCGGGGCCCGTCATGGCGCGGTTGTCGACCATCACATTGCCGCTGATGATCAGCCCGACGCCACCCTGTGCCCAGGCCTGGTACAGGCGCAATAGCTGGTCGGACGGCGCGTGCTCGGCGTCGGCCATGTTCTCTTCCATCGCGGCCTTGGCGATACGGTTGGCCAGGGTCGAGCCATTGGGCAGGGTCAGCGGGGAAAACACGTTCATCGGGGTTACCTCGATACAGGTCGTGGTGCCAGGCTATCTTTAAAGCCAACTTTAATGTCAAGCCCGCTGATCCGCCCCCAATGCGGGGCTGAAGCGTCCATTGCTCGCAGCTCTTGACATTAAAGTTAAGTTGAAAGTTAAGGTGGCCATCAACGCCCTCTCAAGCACGCGTCGGGCGTGACGCCACCTTCTGGAGAACCTCGAACGTGAAACTCAAAACTGCCGCCGCCCTGGCCGGCGCATTGCTTACGCCCCTTGCCGCCAGCGCCCAGGCCGATGCCAGTGGCCTGGCCAATCCCGTCGAGACCACGGTGATCGACATCGCCGGGCATTCGGTACCAGTGCCCAAGGGCGGGCTGTATGACCGCTACCGCTCCAATCCGCCGCTGTCGGTGATCCAGGCGCAGATGCCGGACATGGACCTGAGCTGGTTCAGAAGCCTGGAGAAGACCAAGGTCGACATGGGGTTCGAGTCCTACTCGCCGAATTTCTACTACCAGAACAGCCGGGTGACGGCGGTCTACACGGCGGATATCGACCGCCTGCGCGAGCTCATGCCTGCCCAGGTACTGGAACAGGTGCAGCCCCTGCAGGTCTGGCCAGGGCGCGGCCTGGTGGCGTTCACCGCCTACACCTACGACTACTGCGATAACGACAGCTACAACGAGATCGCCGTGTCCATCATCACCAACAGGCCCGGCAAGTCGAACCTGGGCCCCGTCACGCTGATCGGCCAAGCGCTGTCGAAGGATTTCTGGGGCTACGTGCTCAAGCTGCCGGTCAATACCGAACTGGCGCGGGTGCGTGGCGTGGTGGGCTACAACCTGCCCAAGTGGCTGACGCCGATCGAGCGCCGCGAAGACGCGTCGGCGGTGACCTACGACATCGCCGACGCGCAGACCGGCAGCGTGGATGTCATCTTCCGAGCCAACAAGCTCGAGGCGCTGTCCCATGAAGCCGGGCTGGTGACGAACAGCTTCACCAACCTCGATCACCAGGGGCGCCTGGCGTATGGCTATGCCGTATCACGGCAGACCAGCCATGCCTCCAGCATGAGTGGAGACTCGGCGCAGCTGGTGCTTGGCAGCGGCAGCCTGTCGAACTACATCCGCTCGCTGCAGCTGGGCAGGTTGGTGAAGTACGAGTACGTACCGCAGTTCCAGAGCGCGCTGTACGCGCCCCGACCGTTGGCGCAGCTGTCGCGTTGACGCGATAGCTCTTGATGTCAAAGCAGCGGGTATCCTGTGGGAGCGGCTTCAGCCGCGAACACCGGCGTAGCCGGTGCCAAGCGCTGCGGTGGCTGCTTCGCGGCGGTTCGGCGCCCCGATGAACCCGCTCCCACAGGGGGCTGCTAAAACTTGGCGGGTTCACCGCCCGCCCTGCTCTGCCTTGCGCTGGATCCTGTCCTGGGCGATCTCTTCGCGCAGACGCTCCAGCACGCGTTGCGAATTGTCCGCGCAGGGCATGCCCTCGGGCTTGCCCTCGATACCGTCGATCACCAGCAGCAGTTGTGCCTTGTTGCGTGCCAGGCGCTGCTGCAGGCGCTCGATTTCCTCGACCTTGCGCTTGAGACCGGCCAGCAGTTCGTCGTGCTGCCAGCCCTCGGCATTGCTCGGCAGCAACTGGCGAATCTCCTCCAGCGAAAATCCGGCGGCCTGGGCACTGGTGATCATTTCCAGCACCCACACCGCATCGTCATCGTAGTCGCGATAACCGTTGGCCTTGCGCTCGACCGAGCGAATCAGCCCGCTGGCTTCGTAGAAACGGATACGTGAAGGGGCCAGCCCTGTGATGCTTGCCAACTCGCCTATTCTCATGCGGCACCTTTGAAATCCGATTGACCTTGAAGCGCACTTTAATCCTAGAGTTGTCCGGTGGCCAGGTGCGCAGGCACCTGCCCTCCTACGCTGCACACCTCGAACAGGAGAAGCGAAATGGGATACGTCACGACCAAAGACGGTGTCGAGATTTTCTACAAAGACTGGGGCCCACGCGACGCGCAGGTGATCTTCTTCCACCACGGCTGGCCATTGAGCGCCGACGACTGGGACGCGCAGATGTTGTTCTTCGTGGCCGAGGGCTATCGCGTGGTCGCCCACGATCGGCGCGGCCATGGGCGCTCCAGCCAGGTCTGGGACGGCCACGACATGGATCACTACGCCGACGACGTGGCTGCCGTGGTCAAGCATCTGGGCGTGCAAGGCGCGATACATGTGGGGCATTCGACCGGTGGCGGCGAAGTGATCCACTACCTGGCCCGCTACCCCGACGACAAGGCACCCAAGGCCGCCATCATCGCGGCGGTACCACCGCTGATGGTCAAGACCGCCAGCAATCCCGGCGGGCTGGACAAGTCGGTGTTCGACGGGCTCCAGGCCCAGCTCAAGGCCAACCGCGCGCAATTCTATTACGACGTGCCGGCAGGTCCGTTCTATGGCTACAACCGACCGGGGACGAAGAAAGACGAAGCGGTCGTTCTCAACTGGTGGCGCCAGGGCATGATGGGCTGCGCCCAGGCCCACTACGACGGCATCGTGGCCTTCTCCCAGACCGACTTCACCGAGTCACTGAAGAAGGTGGCGATCCCCGTGCTGGTCATGCATGGCGATGACGACCAGATAGTGCCTTATGACAACTCCGGGCCGCTGTCGGCCAAGTTGTTGCCCAACGGTATCCTGAAGACCTACAAGGGCTTCCCGCACGGCATGCCGACCACCGAGGCCGACACCATCAACAAGGACCTGCTGGCGTTCATTCGCAGCTGACGCCGGGCCCGGGGCGCGGTTTTCGCCGCCCCGGGCAATGCCGAACATGAGATAAATTTAATAAAACTTACAAGTTTCAAACATCGCCTTACACGCCCTTGCACTTATTAAAATTCTTTCACCGAAAACATCAATAAACGCCACAACTGTTAATTGAATTAACGCACTGGCGTGGCCAGAATCAGTCACCCGCCCTCACCTGTCAGCTGCGGTAGTTCGCGGGCTGCACGTATTTTCAAGATATTTGTACTTGCCACGTTTGTTCCTGGCAGTGCGCCCGCTCGCGCCCGCAATCTTGTTGTGATGGCGGCCTGAGCCATTTCATTCCCGAGGATAACCATGAACACCCCAAGTACTGGTGCGCCCATCACCCAACCCCCGATGCGCGAACACATCCTGCTGACCGGCGCCACCGGCTTTCTGGGTGGCTCGGTGGCCGCCCAGTTGATCGCCGGCGGCCATGGCGCTGACCTCAGCTTCCTGGTCCGCGCCAAAAGCGCCGAACAAGGCTTGCAGCGCCTGCGCGACAACCTGCGCCAGCATGGTGTCAGCGGCCCTGATGAACAGGCGCTGAGCGAGGCGCAGATCATCTGCGGCGATTTCCTCGATACGGCCTGGCTCGCGCATGAAGCCCCGCGCCTGATGCAAATGGACCGAGTGATCAACTGCGCCGCCGTCGCGTCGTTCTCGAAGAATCCGAACATCTGGCCGGTCAACGTCGAGGGCACCTTCGCCTTCGCCCAGGTGCTGAGCCGCTCCACCCGCCTCAAGCGCTTCCTGCATGTGGGCACCGCGATGTGCTGCGGGCCGCAGCGCCAGTCGCCGATCAGCGAGTCATGGGAGTTTCCGGACGCCGCGCAGCAACTGGTGGACTACACCGCGTCCAAGGCCGAGATCGAGCGGCGCCTGCGCCAGGACCTGCCCGGCCTGCCCCTGGTCGTGGCGCGCCCATCGATCGTGGTGGGCCACCGCAGCCTCGGTTGCCAGGCCTCAGGCAGCATCTTCTGGGTGTTCCGCATGGGCTTCGCCCTGGAAAGCTTCACCTGCGGCCTGGACGAGCAGATCGACGTGATCCCGGTGGACTACTGCGCCGAAGCGCTGATCGGTCTGGCGCTCAAGCCGCTGCTCGGCCATGACCTGTACCATATTTCCGCCGGTCATCAGTCGGCCTGCACCTTCGCCGAGATCGACGCGGCCTTTGCCCAGGCCAATGGCGCCGAGCCTGTCGCAGAACGCTACCGCAAGGTCGATGTAGATGACCTGAAAACCCTGGCAAGCAGTTTCGAAGCCCGTATCGGCCCAGCCAACCCACGCCTGGTGCTGCGCGCCCTGCGCCTGTACAGCGGCTTCGCCGACCTGAACTACCTGTTCGACAACAGCCGTCTGATCGAGGAAGGCATCGCGCTGCCGCCACGTTTCACCGATTACCTGGATGTCTGCGTCAGGTCGTCCAGCGCAGTGAGCATCGCGACCCAGATGCAGTGGGACTTCAAATAGCGCAGCGTCAGTAATCCCCGCGCTTGCGCAACGCCAAGCGTCCGGCGATGACGGTGAAGGTCACCACCAGTGCCACCAGCACCCAGAACCCATGGGGGTCGTCCGCCAGCGGCACGCCGCCGACGTTCATGCCGAAGAAGCCGGCGATGATGTTGATCGGCAACGCCAGCACCGTCACCACGGTGAGCGTGAACAGCGTGCGGTTGTTCTGCTCGGTGAGCTTGGCGGCGATCTCTTCCTGCAACAGCTTGATCCGCTCGACCAGGCTGGTGAGGTCGTTGATGATCACCGAGAACTCCTCGGTGGACGCGCGCAGTTGGCGAATATCCTGCTCGCGCAGCCACTGCGGCGGACGGTTGAGCAGGCGCAGCAGCGAGCCCGGCTCCAGTGCCAGCAAGCGCTGCAGGCGTACCAGCACACGGCGCTGGCCGCTGAGTTCGGCGCGGTTGTCGCTCAAGCGCAAGGACAGCAGTTGGTCCTCGATACGGTCGACCTTCAGGGTGGTCTCTCGCACCACCTTGGTCAGCAGGTCGCTCTGATCGCGCACCAGGTGTACCAGCAGCTCCACGGTCGAGCCGAAACGTTCCCCGCGCTTGACCGACGAGCGCAGTTCGTCCACCGAATGCAAGGGCTGCAGGCGCGCGCTCACCAACAGGCGGCTGCGCGCGCAGGCCCAGAGCGTGGATACATCGGAGGACACCAGGCCGAAGCTGAACACCATATCGTTGACCACCGCGAGCAAGGCCGAGTCGATATGCTCGATGCGCGTCGAGCGCGAGCCTTCGCGCAGGGTCTCGAAAAAGGTCTCCGGCAGATCCAGATTGGCCTTCATCCAGCGCTCGCAGGCGGCATGGGCAAGGTTCAGGTGCAGCCAGATGAACGCTTCGCCGGGCGCTGCCTGCAACTGCGCCACGGCCTGGACCGAGTCGATTTCGCGGCCTGGCTCGCCAGGACGAAAGACGAAGCCATACAGCAGGCCGTGCAGATCGGCTTCATGATGAGGGTTGGCGTTACCGGATAGCATGGCGATGAACTCTCGCATACGAAATCCGATGGTAGTGTCGAGCGGATGACAGTCGGATGACAGTGCTCAAGAGTCCGTGTCCGCCTCGATGCCATCCGCCACGCAGTAACGGTCCCGGCCCTGGCGCTTGGCCTCGTACAGCGCCCGATCGGCCGCCGCCGTCAGGCTTTGCGGGGTGATCGCTTCCAGCGTGGGTGTGCCCGCGGCTATTCCGGCACTGCTCGAGACCCGCCCCAGAGGGCTGCCGACATGCTCCAGCGCCATGTTGCGCAGCAGCTGAAGGATTTCCTGGACGATCGCACTGGCGCCCTGGGCATCGGTATTGGGCAACAACAGGGTGAACTCCTCGCCGCCATAGCGCACCGCCAGATCGCCCGGGCGCTTGAGCGACTGGCGCAGCAGCGTACCGAAGCGGCGCAGGCACTCGTCGCCCGCCGGATGGCCATAGTGATCGTTGTAGGCCTTGAAGTGGTCGAGGTCGAGCATGACCAGGGCCAGCGGATAGCCTTGGCGCCGAGCCCGGCGAACTTCCGCCTCGAGCACCGAGTCCAGGCGCCGACGATTGCCAAGCCCGGTCAGGCTGTCGGTCAAGGCCATGACCTTGAGGGTCTGGTGTGCCTGGTGCAATGCACGCTCGATGACGATACGCTCGCGCAGCTGGCGCAACACGACCCAGCCGAAGCCCGCCAGGCCGATCAGCAGCAGCACGAGCAATATCACGGCCTTGATCATGTCCTGGCGCCATTGCATCAGGATCGACTCGCGCGACAGCCCTGCTTCCATCACCAAGGGGTAGCTCGGCAAGGCGCGAAAGGCGTACAGGCGACGCGTCCCGTCGATCACCGCCACGGCATCGACGACACCTTTGCTGGCATAGGGCAGGTAGTTGCGAAAGACCTCGCTGTCGGCAAGGCTGAGGCCGATCTCCTTCTCCACGAATGGATACCGGGCGATGATGGTGCCGTTGCGCTTGGCCAGCACCAGCACGCCATGTTCGTCGATCTTGAAATCGCCGTAATAGCGCACGAGCCAGTCGATCTTGATGGTGCCCAGCAGCACGCCGGCGAAGCTGCCGTCCGGGTGCTCCAGGCGCCGCGAGATGGGCAGGATCAGGTCGCCGGTGGAGCGACTGCGTACCACGTTGCCGATACGCACCTCGTGGTCACGATGGTCGCGGTGATAGGCGAAATACGCACGGTCGGCGTTGTTGACCCGGGGTGGCACGGCATCTTTGTCGCTGACCACCCAGCTACCGTCCGGCCCATACACGAACAGGCCATGCAACTGCGGCATGATCGCCATCTGCTGCTTGAACATGGCATGCAACCGGGGCCGGTCGATGGTCTGCAGACCATCGCCTTCGAGGCGTTCGGACAGGGCCGCGGTAATGGCGTCGACCTGGCGAATGGTGTCCTCGGCGTGCTGGGCGGTAGCCCAGGCCAGGTTGGTCACCGTCTCCTCGGCCTTGATGAATGCTTCGCGATACTCGCGCCAGATGCGCCAGCCTTCGAGCATCACGAAGGCCAGCATCACCACGGCCATGAAACTCAGCACCAGACGGAACAGCGACGCGGCTCGGCCCTCGCCGCTTGCCGCGAGTGCGCGATCTTCGCCTTGTTTTCCGGCTGCATGCATCGAGGTCCCACCGTCAAGGATTTGCCGTCAATGAATATAGTACAGCGCGGCGCCGCTCAGGCTTTGCCGGCCAGGCGCGCCTCGCAGGCCGTCAGTTGCCGGCGCATTTCCTCGCTGGCGCCCTGGGCCTGGGCCAGGATGGCGCGCAATCCCTGCACCTGGGCGTCGCGCTGTTCCAGCTGCAGCTCAAGCTCGGCGCACCGCTGCGCCGTCTGCCGCTGCCCGGCCAGCAGGCGCTCGTTGTCGCGGTGCAGGCGGGTCGACTCCTGCTGATGGACGATCGCGCCTTGCTGCAGTGTCTGCAGCTGACCCTGCAGCTGCCGCACCTGGGTATCGATACGGCGTTGCTCTTGCTCGCGCTGTTCGCGGTAGTGCGCCAGTGCCTCATGGGCCGCGTGGTGCTTGTGCTCGAGCGAGCGGATCTGTTCGTCCTTGTCGGCCAGGCGCACCTGCAGTTCGCCACGCGCCTGCTCGAGGCTGGCGCTGCGCAGCTGCTCGGCTCGCAACGTCGACTGAAGGGCCTCGAGCTCTTGCGAGCGGGCCACCAGCGCGTCGGCCTGGTCCTGGATCTGTTGGTGGGCAGCGGCCAATGCGAGCTGGGCCAGCTGCAGTTGCGCCTGCAATTGCTCGCGTTGCTGGTCGAGCGCCGTTTCGGCGATGTCGATGCGTGCCTGGGCCTCTTCCTGCAACTGCGCCGCCAGTTGCTCCACCAGCCGCCCCAATGGCTCGCTCAGGCATGCGGTGCCCTCGAGCGCCACCGGTTGCCGCTGACCAAGCTCCTTCAGGTAACGGTGGATGGTGGTCTTCGAGCCTGTATTTCCCAATTCGATACGTACCGCATCGATACTGGGATGCTCGCCGCGGGCAACCAGCGCATCGCGCGCCTGCTGCACCAACCTCTTGTCGATTCCACCTCTGGCCATTGCTCGCTCCGACATTTTCGTACTGTATTACGTACCACGTAATACATGGCGAATAGTGAACCTGCCCAGAAGCGATTTCAAGCGTTGGATCGCAGCCTCACGCAGCGCCAAGCGTTGTCAGTGCCTTCGCTGCGCGAATAAGATGGCGAACCCCACATAGCGCGATCCACTTGATTCTTTTCCTCTCATAGATGAGATCTATCAACTCATCCAGCCTATTGATTTGACTGCGTCAAATTGCCTCAGATAACGTTTCGCCCACGTCGAAGTCACCCGCCCCACGGGTTGATCGTATCTGTCCTGTTCCCGTCAAACCCAGACCCACGGCTCGCTTTCGGCGTTGCCGTCGTCCTTGCGTGCGAGTTGCTCAAATGTCTGTGAATACTCCCTCCCGGATCACCGAACTGGCCATAGAAGCCGGTACCAAGAAAGCGCACCTGCCGACCCGGGCCACCCTGATCCTCGGTTTTCTGGCCGGCGCGTTCATTTCGCTGGGCTTCCTGCTGGCGATCCACGTGAGCACCATGATCCCCGCGCAATGGGCCTCGTTCGGCAACCTGCTGGGCGCCGCGGTGTTCCCCATCGGCCTGATCCTGGTGATCCTGGCCGGCGGCGAGCTACTGACCGGCAATATGATGAGCCTGCCCCTGGCCATGTTCGCCGGGCGTATCCGCCTCTGGGCTGTGCTGCGCAACTGGACGCTGGTGACCTTGGCCAACCTGCTCGGCGCGCTGTTCGTCGCCTACTGCTTCGGCCACCTGCTCGGCCTGACCGAAGGGCCGTACTTGAGCAAGACCTTGGCCGGTGCCACCAGCAAGGTCAACGCCGACTTCCTGCACGCGTTCGTCTCCGGCATCGGCTGCAACTGGCTGGTATGTCTGGCAGTGTGGCTGTCGTATGCCAGCCGCGAGATGAGCGGCAAGATCCTCGGGATCTGGTTCCCGATCATGGCTTTCGTCGCCATCGGCTTCCAGCACGTGGTGGCCAACATGTTCCTGATCCCGGCGGCGATCTTTGCCGGCTACCTGAGCTGGGCGCAGCTGGCGGAAAACCTGGCGGCGGTGTTCCTGGGCAACGCCGTGGGCGGCGCGATCTTCGTCGGCCTGGCGTACTACGTGTCGTTCGGCGCCCCGGCGCAGGAGCAGGGCGCATTGCAATAGAAAAAGACAGGGCCGCTGTGCGGCCCTGTGGGAGCGGGCTTGCCCGCGAAAGGGCTGCCCAGCAGCCCTGATGAGGTGATCAACCTCTAGTGATAGGCATCCCCCGCCTGCACCTTGCCGCGGAACACGTGGTAGCTCCAGAAGGTGTACACCAGGATGATCGGAATGATGAACAACGCCCCGATCAACGCGAACAACTGGCTGGTCAAGGGCGCCGCCGCCTGCCACAAGGTGATGCCTGGCGGCACGATGTTCGGCCAGATGCTGATCGCCAGGCCCAGGTAGCCCAGGAACACCAGCCCGACCACGGCAATGAACGGCATGTGCGAGTGACGCATGCGCAGGGTTTTCTGGATCACCACCACCGCCACCACCGCCAGCACGGCGATCAGCAGCGAGCGCAGCCAGTGGCTGGCGCCGAACCAGCGCTGGGCGATGTCGTCATGCAGCCAGGCGGTCCAGGCGCAGATCACCACGATCACCAGTGCCAGCAGGTAGGTCAGCGGCCGGCTGTAGTGACGCATGCGCGATTCGAGCATGCCGTCGGTCTTGATCAGCAACCAGGTGCTGCCCAGCAGCGCGTAGGTCAGCAGCAGGCCGACGCCGCAGAACAGCGGGAATGGCGACAGCCAGTCCCAGCCTGAGCCGGCGAACTGGCGATCCACCACCGGGATGCCATTGATGTAGGTGCCGATGGCCACGCCCTGGAAGAAGGTGGCGAGCACCGAGCCGCCGATGAACGCTTTGTCCCACAGGTGACGCTTGTGTGGATGGGCCTTGAAGCGGAACTCGAAGGCCACGCCGCGGAAGATCAGCCCGGCCAGCACCAGTACCAGCGGCAGGTACAGGGCCTCGAGGATCACCGAGTAGGCCAGCGGGAAGGCGCCATACAGCGCCGCCGCGCCGAGCACCGCCCAGGTCTCGTTGCCATCCCACACCGGTGCCACGGTGTTCATCATCACGTCACGGTCGCTCGAATCGCCGATCAGCGGGAAGAGAATGCCCAGCCCCAGGTCGAAGCCATCCATGATCACGTACATCATCAGGCCGAAGGCGATGATCACGCCCCAGATGACCGACAGGTCGATACCTTGAATCGTCATTGTTCAGCTCCTTCTCAATCGGCGACGGACAGCGGGCGACGCGCGGTGGCCAGCGATTCCGGTTGGTGGGGGCTCGGCAGCTCCTCGTGCGCGACCGGGCCCTTGCGCACCAGGCGCATCATGTAGCCGATCCCCACGGTGAACACCGAGAAGTAGATGAGCACGAACAGCGCCAGGGTCAGGCTCATCTGCGCGGCACTGTGGTTGGACGCCGCGTCGGTGGTGCGCAACATGCCGTAGACCACCCAGGGTTGGCGGCCCACTTCGGTGGTGAACCAGCCGGCCAGCAGCGCGATCAAGCCCGAAGGCCCCATCAGCAAGGCAAACCAGAGGAACGCGCGATTGCGATACAGCGCGCCGTTGCGGCGCAGCACCAGGGCCAGCAAGGCGCAGGCCAGCATCAGCATGCCCAGCCCGGCCATGACCCGGAAACTCCAGAAGATGATCGTCGAGTTCGGACGGTCTTCCTTGGCGAAACTCTTGAGCGCCGGGATCTGCTTGTCCAGGCTGTGGGTCAGGATCAGGCTGCCCAGGTATGGCACTTCGAGGCTGTAGCGGGTGGTCTCGCCGGCCATGTCCGGCAGGCCGAACAGCACCAGTGGCGACGGTTCGCCGGGAATGTTTTCCCAGTGCCCTTCGATGGCGGCGATCTTCGCCGGCTGGTGTTCGAGCGTGTTCAGGCCGTGGGCGTCGCCGACCACTACCTGGACCGGTGTCGCGACCAGGATCATCCACATGCCCATCGACAGCATCTTGCGAATCTGCGGGGTGTTCTGGCCACGCAGCAGGTGCCAGGCCGCGGACGCGGACACGAAGAACGCCGTGGAGAGGAACGCGGCCAGCGCCATGTGCGCCAGACGGTACGGGAACGACGGGTTGAAGACGATCTTGAACCAGTCCAGCGGCACCACGCGGCCATCGACGATCTCGATGCCTTGCGGGGTCTGCATCCAGCTGTTGGAGGAGAGGATCCAGAACATCGAGATCAGCGTGCCGATCGCCACCATGATCGTGGCGAAGAAGTGCAGCCGGCGCCCTACCCGGCCCCAGCCGAACAGCATGACGCCGAGGAAGCCCGCCTCGAGGAAGAACGCCGTCAGCACCTCGTAGGTGAGCAGCGGCCCGGTCACGCTGCCGGCGAAGTCGGAGAAGCGTGCCCAGTTGGTACCGAACTCGTAGGCCATCACCAGGCCGGAGACCACGCCCATGCCGAAGTTGACGGCGAAGATCTTCGACCAGAACTTGTACAGGTCCTTGTAGACCGGGTTGTCGGTTTTCAGCCAGCAGCCTTCGAGCACGGCCAAAAAGCTGGCCAGGCCGATGGTGATGGCCGGGAAAATGATGTGGAACGAGACCGTGAAGGCGAATTGAAGCCTCGCCAGGTCCAGAGCACCCAGAGTCGACATGACAATATCCTTGTTGACCGGACCCGCGGGCGGTCGCCGCCAGGGCGCCGCACGCCCGAGGGCCTGCAGTCGATGAATGAAGCAGTGGGGATCAGCCGGCGACGGCGTGGATCAGCGCATCCGGTTGCGACTTCTCGAACTTGATCGCAACGAACTTGGAGGTCGGCGTGTAGGTCCGGTCGCCATAGCTTTCCAGTGGTACCAGTGGGTTGGTTTCCGGGTAGTAGGCGGCAGCCTGGCCTTGCGGAATGTCATAGGCCACCAGGGTGAAACCGTTGACCCGGCGCTCGCGGCCGTCCTCCCACAGCGACACCATGTCCACCTTCTCGCCGGGCTCGAAGCCCAGGCGCCGGATGTCCGCCTCGTTGGCGAAGACCACGTCGCGCAGGCCGAACACGCCGCGATAGCGATCGTCCAGGCCGTACAGCGTGGTGTTGTACTGATCGTGGGAACGCAGGGTCTGCAGGATCAGGTCTGGCTTGTCGCCACGGGCCAGCACCGCCTCGTTGACCAGTTGCGCCGGCAATTCGGTGGCGGTGAACTGAGCCTTGCCGCTGGCGGTGTTCCACTCGCGCTCGGCGGCGGCGTTGCCCAGGTGGAAGCCACCGGGGTGCTGCAGACGCGCGTTGAAGTCGGTGAAGCCGGGAATGGTGTCGGCGATCAGGTCGCGGATGCGCGCATAGTCGCCCACCACCCATTCCCAGTCGATTGGCCGTTCGCCCAGCGTGGCCTTGGCCATGCCGGCAACGATCGCCGGCTCCGAGCGCAGCAGCGGCGAACGCGGCTTCAGCTGGCCGTGGGAGATGTGCACCATGCTGAAGGTGTCTTCCACGGTGACGCCCTGCGGCCCTTCGGCCTGGATGTCGATTTCGGTGCGGCCCAGGCACGGCAGGATCAACGCATCGCGACCGGTGACCAGGTGCGAACGATTGAGCTTGGTGGAGATGTGCACGGTGAGGTCGCAGTTGCGCAACGCCGCGTGGGTCCGTGGCGTGTCCGGGGTGGCCTGGGCGAAGTTGCCGCCCAGGGCGATGAACACCTTGGTGCGCTGCTCCTCCATGGCCTGGATCGCCAGCACCGCGTTGTGTCCGTGGCCACGCGGCACCTCGATGCCGAAGCGGCGTTCGAGGTTGTCCAGCAGCCAGGCCGGCGGCTTCTCGTCGATGCCCATGGTGCGGTCGCCCTGCACGTTGCTGTGGCCGCGTACCGGCGACAGGCCGGCGCCCGGGCGGCCGACGTTGCCGCGCAGCAGCTGCAGGTTGACGATCTCCTGCACGGTCGGCACCGAATGGCGATGCTGGGTCACGCCCATGGCCCAGCACATGATCACGCGCTCGGCCTTGCGGTACATGCGCGCGGCCAGCTCGATCTCGGCCAGGCTCAGGCCGGACTGTTCGACGATGTGCTCCCACGAGGTGGCGTCGACCTGGGCCAGGTAGTCATCCATGCCGCTGGTGTGGGCCTTGATGAAGGCATGGTCGAACACCGGTGGCATGCCGTTGGCCTGGGCCTCGCGCTCCCACTGCAGGAGGAACTTGGCCATGCCGCGCAGCGCCGCCATGTCGCCGCCCAGGGCCGGGCGGAAGTAGGCGGTATTGGTCGGCTCGGAGCCGTTGCTGAGCATCTCGAACGGGTGCTGCGGGTGCTGGAAGCGCTCCAGGCCGCGCTCCTTGAGCGGGTTGAAGCACACCACCTGGGCGCCCCGCTCCACCGCCTCGCGCAGCGGCTCGAGCATGCGCGGGTGGTTGGTGCCGGGGTTCTGGCCGATGACGAAGATGGCATCGGCCTCCTCCAGGTCATGGAACACCACGGTGCCCTTGCCCACGCCGAGGGTATCGCCCATGCCCAGGCCGCTGGCCTCGTGGCACATGTTCGAGCAGTCGGGGAAGTTGTTGGTGCCGAAACTGCGCACGAACAGCTGGTACAAATAGGCGGCTTCGTTGCTGGCCCGGCCCGAGGTATAGAAGTCGGCCTGGTCCGGCGATTCGAGGCTGTTCAGGTGCCTGGCGATCAGGGCGAAGGCTTCGTCCCAGCTGATCTCGACATAGTGGTCGGTGGATGCGTCATAGCGCATCGGGTGGGTCAGGCGCCCCTGGTATTCGAGCCAGTAGTCGCTTTGCTCGAGCAAGGCGCTGACGCTGTAGCGGGCGAAGAAGTCGGGGTCCACCGAGCGGCCGGTGGCTTCCCAGTTGACCGCCTTGGCGCCGTTCTCGCAGAACTTGACCATGCCGTTCTCGGGTGACTCGCCCCAGGCGCAGCCAGGGCAGTCGAAACCGCTGTTCTGGTTGGTCTTGAGCATGGCGCGGATGTTCTTGACCGCGTTCTCGCTGCCCAGCCAGGCTTTGGTCACGCTCTTGAGCGCACCCCAGCCGGCAGCCGGGCCGTTGTAACTTTTAATATGTTCTTCTTCGTTCATCAGGGTCACCCTTGATCGCGACAGGCGGAATAACAAGTTCGAAGTTTCACGCCCTGCAAAGAGCAACTTCGACACTGTTGACCGCTGCAGGCTATTTTTGCCGAGCACTATCGTCAAATCAAAAGTAATGACAGGTTGATCGGTCCGCTCTATCACTCGGCCATGATAGAAAGCGCCGATCAACTGGTCATTTATTGCAATTGGACGGGCTCTTTCCCGGCCCCTAGGCTTGTGGCGCTCTGAACTTCCGGCAGGCCGACCGATATGCAAGTCCTGGAATCGCCATGATCGTTCATCCCCAACCCAACCTGCTCAATGTGCTGATCACGCTCAAGGGTTCGATTGCCCGCCGCGTCGTTCGCCGAACCCTGATGGTCAGCGTGCTGGCGTCACTGATCGTGCTGGCCGAGACCCTGCACCCGGCGTTCTATTCGCGGGTCAACGCGACGCCGTTCACCCTGCTGGGCCTGTCGCTGTCGATCTTCATGAGCTTTCGCAACAACGCCTGCTACGACCGCTGGTGGGAAGGCCGCAAGGCCTGGGGCCAGGTGGTGATCGAGATTCGCTCGTTCATCCGCGCCAGCAGCGTGATCGCCGACCCGCACCAGCGCCGGCTGCTGCTACAGGGCCTGTGCGGCTATGCCCATGCGCTCAACGCCCGGCTGCGTGGCGAGGACGAGTACAAGGCCGCGGCAGCCTGGGTCAGCGACGCCGCGAGCCTGCCGCAGCACAATCTCAGCGACGGCATCCTGCAGGCGCTGGGCGCCCGTGTCTCGCGCCTGGCGCAGTACCAGCAGATCAGCGAGTGGCGCTACGTGACCCTGGAGCAGCGACTCACCGGGCTTTCCCAGGCCCAGGCCGCCTGCGAGCGCATCAAGACCACGCCGCTGCCCTTCCCCTATACCCTGCTGCTGCACCGCACCATCTTCCTGTTCTGCGTGCTGCTGCCGTTCGCCATGGCCGAGCCGCTGGGCTGGCTGGCACCACTGTTCACCGCCATCGTCAGCTACACCTTCTTCGGCCTGGACGCCATCAGCAACGAGCTGGAAGACCCCTTCGGCCGCGACGAGAACGACCTGCCCCTGGATGCCATCGTGCG
Organism: Pseudomonas sp. microsymbiont 2; assembly: GCF_054788395.1. Lineage (NCBI taxonomy): Bacteria > Pseudomonadati > Pseudomonadota > Gammaproteobacteria > Pseudomonadales > Pseudomonadaceae > Pseudomonas > Pseudomonas sp. microsymbiont 2. The sequence continues at coordinate 2,989,144 of NZ_CM139112.1, read as the reverse complement.
CACCGTCGAGCGCGACGTGCTGGCGGCGCTGGGCAGCACCGAGCTGCCACCGGTGCTGCAACCGGTCGATCACATCCTCAACTGACCTCCCCCGAACACCCTGCCCGCCCCGGCCAGAGACACTGGCCGGCGGCCTGCGCCTGCGCGTCACCTGATCACAACAACGGAGCAGCAACCATGCAACGCAGCACACTGTCCGTGGCCATGTCACTGGCCACACTGGCGGGCCTTGCGCCCCTCTGCGCCCATGCCGGCGGCTTCATCGAAGACAGCAAGGCCAGCCTGACCCTGCGCAACTTCTACATCGACACCGACAACCGCAGTGGCAGCGCGGCGCCCAGCAAGCAGAGCGAATGGGGCCAGGGCTTCATGCTCAACTACGCCTCGGGCTACACCCAGGGCACAGTCGGGTTCGGCGTCGATGCCCTGGGCCTGCTGGGGGTACGCCTGGATGGCGGCGGCAAGGCCGGCAAAGCAGGCGCCGAACGCCAGCCCGGCACGATCTTCCCGCTGGAGCACGATGGTTCGGCGGTAGACGAATTCAGCAGCCTCGGCCTGACCGCGAAGATGCGCATCGCCCGCAGCGAGCTGCGCTACGGCACCTTGCAGCCCAAGCTGCCGGTGGTGGTGTCCAACGATGCCCGCCTGTTGCCGCTGACTTACCAGGGCACCCAGCTGACCTCTCACGACTTCAGCGATCTGACCCTGACCGCCGGCCAGCTCGAGCACACGCGCGGGCGCAACTCCACCGACCTGCGCGCCCTGAGCATCGCCGGCGCCAACGGCAGCGGCGCCAAGAGCCGCGACAGCAATCACTTCTATTTCGCCGGGGCCGACTACAAGGCGAGCAAGCAACTGCTGCTGCAGTACTACTACGGCGAGCTGGACGACTTCTATCAGCAGCACTTCCTCGGCCTGGTGCACACCCTGCCGCTGGGCCCCGGCACCCTTAAAACCGACCTGCGGGTGTTTCTCAGTGACAGCGATGGCAAGAACGCCAGCCGCGCCGGTCGCCAGGACAATTACCTGAGCAGTGGCTACTACGGGGGTGGGGTGACCAAGGGTGAAGTGGACAACCAGGTGTACAGCGGCATGTTCACCTACAGCCTTGGCGGCCACAGCCTGGGCGCGGGCTACCAGGTGCTGACCGGCGCCAGCGACTTCCCTTACCTCAATCGAGGTGATGGCGAAGGCACCAGCACCTACCTGATCAGCGACGCGCAACTGCTCAAGTTCAACCGCGCCGGGGAGCGCACCTGGCTGGCACGCTACAGCTATGACTTCGCCGCGGCCGGCGTGCCCGGGCTGAACTTCAGCGTGCTCTACCTCAATGCCGACGCAATCGCCACCGCCCACGCCGATCGCGGCGAGTGGGAGCGCGACATCGCCTTGAGCTACGTCACGCCCTCCGGCCCGTTCAAGGGCCTGGGGCTGGCCTGGAAGAACGCCAGCATTCGCAGCGGTCTGCCGAGCAGCGCCACGCCGGGGTATGCCAGCCAGCGTGACCAGGACGAGAACCGCCTGATCGTCAGTTACACCGTGCCACTGCTGTAGCGCCACGGCGTTCGCCCGCCGCGCCAGGGCGCAGCGGGCGAAACGGCGTCAACGCGCGCCGAACAGACCGGCAAAGGCGATGAAATCCAGCACGTCCCCGGCTTCGAACGTTTCCCCTGCCGGCACCTCCAGCAGCCCGTCGGCCACCACGGCACTGAGCAAGGTCGCCGAACTCTGGTTCTCCAGCAAGCGCGCCCGCCCGCCATCGAGCCTGACCCGCAGGTACTCCTGGCGCTTGCCCGGTTTCGGCCAGGCGAACCCCGCCACCACCGGCATGCGCATCGGTTCGAGCTGCGCGACGCCCATGCGCGCCAGCAGGTAGGGACGCGCCAGCAGCAGGAAGGTGACCAGCGCCGACCCCGGGTTGCCGGGCAGGCCGAGAAACGGCACGCGGTCGATGCTGCCAAACGTGAAAGGCTTGCCAGGCTTGATGGCGAGCTTCCACAGCAGCACCTCGCCGGACTCGCGCAGCAGCGCGCCGATGCAGTCGGCATCGCCCACCGACACTCCGGCGCTGCTGATGATCAGATCGCTGTCCGTGGCCTGGGCCAGCGCCGCACGAATGCGCGCGGGGTCGTCCGGCAGGCAGCCCAGGTCGATCACCTGGCACCCCAGACGCGTGAGCAGCGCGCTGAGCACCACTCGGTTGCTGTCGTGGATCTGCCCAGGCGCCAGGCTCGCGCCCTCGCCGGCCAGTTCGTCGCCGCTGGACAGCAAGGCCACGCGTGGCCGACGCAGCACCGGCACCTGGGTGATGCCCTGGGACGCCAGCACGCCGAGGGCGATGGGGTCGAGCACCGTCCCGGCCGCCAGCAAGGCGGCGCCGGCGCGGACCTCGTTGCCCTGCGCACGCACGTTGTCGCCCCGGCGCAGCGGCGTCAGCGAGCTGACTCGCCCTTGCTCGTCCAGCTCGCAGTTTTCCTGCAACTGCACGCAATCGGCGCCCGCGGGCAGTGGCGCGCCGGTAAACAACCGCGCGCAGGTGCCTGCTTGCAGCGGCTCCGGCGCCTGCCCGGCGAACACGCTCTGCGACACCGGCAACGGGCCTGCCGCCAGGTCGTCGAGGCGCATGGCATAGCCGTCCATGGCGCTGTTGGACCAGGGCGGCAGGTCGATCCTGGCCTGTAGTCCTGCGCCCAGCACACGCCCATCGGCCAGGTGCAGGGGCACCTGTTCCACGCCCGCGAACGGCGTCGCCCTGGCCAGCGTCAGCAGCTGCGCCAGGGCGTCATCGACCGCCATCAGCCCGCTCATGGGCGTGGTCCGCAGAGCGGCGCGGCCTTCAGGTGCGGCACGAAGTTGCAAGGCCGGTGGCGTGCATCGAGCTGTTCCACCAGGATGCCTTCCCAGGCGGTACGGCACGCTCCGGTCGAGCCTGGCAGGCAGCACACCAGGGTACCGTTGGCCAGGCCAGCCAGCGCACGGCTCTGCACGGTCGAAGTGCCGATATCGAGGATCGACAAGGCGCGGAACAGCTCGCCAAAACCATCGATATGCTTGTCCAGCAGGCAGCTGACCGCCTCCGGCGTGCTGTCACGTCCGGTGAAACCGGTGCCGCCGGTGATCAGCACCACCTGCACGCCCTCATCGGCGATCCAGGTCGCCACCTGGGCGCGGATCTTGTACAGGTCGTCCTTGAGCAGCGCCCGGCTCACCAGGCGATGGCCCATGTCCACCGCCCGCGTCGCCAGCAGCTCGCCGGAAGTGTCGGTTTCGTAGGTGCGGGTATCGCTCACCGTCAGCACGGCGACATTCAGCGGGACAAATACGGCATCGGCTTTGACACTCATTTTTCGGTACTCTGATATTCAACAAACTTCTTATGAAACTAGGGCCGGCAATAACGCACGTCCAATCGATAATACGAACCGGCTCATAAGCCTGCTCTATCAAACTTCATCATCAGCACGCTCTATCACTTCTTCGTTATTTCCCATTGGACGCCCTTTGTTCTTCACTTTACTTTTCGCTGCCTTGAAACATGGCATTCGTGCCCTGTTCCCGATAGTCACTTACCGGCAAGGCGCACCATGGATATCAAACAACTCAAGTTCCTGATCGCGCTGGACCAGACCCGACACTTCGGTCAGGCCGCTGCCTTGTGCCATATCACCCAGCCGACCCTGTCCATGCGCCTGCGCAACCTGGAGGAAGAGCTGGGCCTGGTGCTGGTGACCCGTGGCCAGCGCTTCGAGGGCTTCACCGAGGCCGGCGAGCGCATCCTGGCCTGGACCCGCACCTTGCTGGCCGCCTACGACGGCCTGCAGGCCGAGGCGGCCAACTGCCGCGGGCGCCTGGTGGGCAGCCTGCGCATCGGCATGGTGCCGCTGTCGAGCTTCCAGGTGATGGACCTGCTCAAGCCGCTGATCCAGGCCTACCCACAGCTACAGGTGCAACTGAGTTCGCTGAGCTCGGAACAGGTCACCGATGGCCTGAGCCGCAACCAGCTGGACCTGGGTATCTGCTACCTGGACCGGATCAACCGCAGCTACTTCGACGTCATCGAACTCGGTGCCACGCGCATGGGCCTGCTGTACGACACCCGGCATTTCCAGTTCGCCATGCCGAGCCTGAGCTGGGAGGCCCTGGAACGACTGCCGCTGGGCTTGTTGTCCCAGGGCATGCATTACCGCCAGTCGATCGACCTGAGCTTTCGCAGTCGCGGCCTGCACCCCCAGTCGATCCTCGAGAGCGATTCGACCTACCAGTTGATCCAGGGCGTCTGCGCCGGCCTGTGCTGCGCGATCATGCCACTGGACCACGGGCTGGAGGAGCTGAGCGAGCACATCCGTATCCTGCCGATCGACGGGGCCAGCATCTTCGCCCCGGTCGGCCTGCTGCTGCGCCGCAGCGAACCGCGCTCGGCCCTGGCCGAACAGTGCTTCGCCGAGGCTCGTGCCTTGCTCGACCCGCAAGCCGCCGTCAACCGCCTGCCCTTGGAGACGCCATGAACGACACCCCACTGACTCACCTGGACAGCCGCGGCCATGCGCACATGGTCGACGTCACCGACAAGGCCGACAGCCGCCGCGAGGCGGTCGCCGAAGCCTGGGTGCGCATGAAGCCGGAAACCCTGGCCCTGATCAATGCCGGCGGTCACCCCAAGGGCGATGTCTTCGCCGTGTCGCGCATTGCCGGGATCATGGCCGCCAAGCGCACCCATGAGCTCATCCCGCTGTGTCATCCACTGTTGCTGACTGCGGTGAGCGTGGAGCTCAAGGCGGTGCCGCCGGATTCGGTAAGGATCATCGCAAGCTGCACGCTCAAGGGCGTCACCGGTGTGGAAATGGAAGCCCTGACCGCCGCCAGCGTCGCCGCCCTGACCCTGTACGACATGTGCAAGGCCGTCGACCGCAGCCTGCAGATCGACTGGATGCGCCTGCTGCACAAGTCCGGTGGCCGCTCCGGGCTGTACCAGGCCGAGGACGCGCGATGATCCGGGTCAACTATTTCGCCCGCTACCGCGAACTGCTCGGCAGCGACGGCGAGTCGCTGCCGTGGACACCGGCCCTGGCCAGCCTGCGCGACCTGCGCGGACTGTTGCTCGAGCGCGGCGGCCCATGGGCGCAAACCCTGGGCCAGGCCAACCTGATGTGCGCACGCAATCAGGAACTGTGCTCACTGGACGAGCCGCTGTCCGACGGCGACGACATCGCCTTCTTCCCTCCCGTGACCGGCGGCTAGGTGGCCGCCGGGGTGAGCGTGACCTTGCCGTTGTCGTGATCGTAGCCCAGGGTCACATGGTCGCCGGACTTGATCTGGTCGCCCAGGATCTCCTTGGCCAGGCGCGTCTCCACCGCCTGGCGAATCTGCCGCTTGAGCTCCCGCGCGCCGAACTCCGGCTGGTAGCCGACCTCGACCAGATGCTCGACCAGCGAGTCGTCCACCGCCAGGTGGATATCCTGCGCCGAGGCGGTGCGCACCACCCGCTCCAGCTGGATCTTGACGATCGCGCGGATATCGTCGCGCGACAGCGCATGGAACACGATGATGTCGTCGATGCGGTTGAGGAACTCGGGGCGGAAGTGCCCTTTGAGCACGCCCATCAGTTCGTCCTTGAGGGTCTTCTCGTCGGTGCGCTCATCCTCCGGACGCTCCAGGTTGGCCATGATCAACGGCGCGCCCAGGTTGCTGGTGGCGATGATGATGGTGTTGCTGAAGTCCACCACTCGGCCTTTGCCATCGGTCAGGCGACCGTCGTCGAACACCTGCAGCAGGACATTGTTGACGTCCGGGTGAGCCTTCTCGATCTCGTCCAGCAGGATCACGCTGTAAGGCCGACGCCGCACCCGTTCGGTCAGCTGGCCACCTTCGTCGTAGCCCACGTATCCGGGTGGCGCGCCGATCAGGCGGGCCACCGCATGGCGCTCCATGTACTCGGACATGTCGATGCGGATGATCGCCTGCTCATCGCCGAACACCGCCTCGGCCAGGGCCTTGGCCAGCTCGGTCTTGCCGACCCCGGTCGGGCCGAGGAACAGGAAGGTGGCGATCGGTCGGTGGGCTTGCCCAAGGCCGGCCCGGGACAGGCGCACGGCATCGCTCACCGCCTGCACCGCGTCGCCCTGGCCGATCAGGCGCTCGCGCAGGGTGTCTTCGAGCTTGAGCAGCTTCTGCCGCTCTTCCTGGGTCAGCTCGGCCACCGGCACACCGGTCAGCCGTGACACCACCTCGGCAATCGAGGCCAGGGTGACCTCCAGGGTCTCGGAGCCGGTCTTGCGCTGCCAGGCTTCGGTCTGCTCCTCCAGGTCGGTGTTCTTGGCCTTGATGCGCTCCTCGAAGTCCTTGGCTTCATCGAAGCGCTTGCGCGAAGAGGCATAGTCCTGCTCGCGCTTGAGCTGGGCGATCTCCGCCTCCAGCTCCTGGATCGCGGCCGGGCGCGAGGTGGCGCCGATGCGTACACGGGCGGCGGCCTGGTCGATCAGGTCGATGGCCTTGTCGGGCAGAAAGCGCGTGGTGATGTAGCGGTCCGACAGCTCCGCGGCGGCAACGAACGCCTCGTCGGCGAAGGTCACCTGGTGGTGAGCCTCCAGGCTGTCGCGCAGGCCACGCAGGATCACGATCGTCTGCTCGACCGTCGGCTCGGGCACCAGCACCGGCTGGAAGCGCCGCTCCAGGGCGGCGTCCTTTTCGATGTACTTCTGGTATTCGTTGAGCGTGGTGGCGCCGATCAGGCTCAGCTCGCCGCGCGCCAGCGCCGGCTTGAGCACGTTGGCGATGTCCAGCCCGCCCTCCCCGCCACCCTGCCCGGCACCGACGATGGTGTGCAGCTCGTCGATGAACAGGATCAGCTCGTCGTGCTTGGCGGTGACTTCGTCGATGAGCTGCTTGGCGCGCTCCTCGAACTCACCACGGTACTTGGCGCCGGCGACCATCGAATTGAGGTTGACCTCGACCAGGCGTCGACCGCGCAGTACCTCGGGCACCTCGCCCTTGACGATGCGCTGGGCGAGCCCCTCGACGATGGCGGTCTTGCCCACGCCGGGCTCACCGATCAGCACCGGGTTGTTCTTCTTGCGCCGCGCCAGCACCTCGATGGTGCTCTCGATCTCCTGGGCGCGGCCGAGCACCGGGTCGAGCTTGCCTTCGCGGGCCATGGCGGTCAGGTCGCGGCCGAACTTGTCCAGGGTCGGCGTGCCGGTCGGGGTATCCACGCGACCGTCCTCGGCACCCTTGCCGACCACCTTGAGCACTTTCTGGCGCAGGGCCTCGGGCGTGACCCCGTATTTCTTGAGCAGGGTCCCGGCAATGCTGTCCGGCACCGAGGCCAGGCCGATCAGCAGGTGCTCGGGGCCGACATAGGAGTGGCCCAGGTCACGCGAGGCCTGGAAGGCGAAGTTGAAGGCTTTCTTCAAGCGCGGGGAAATGGTCATCTTGTCGGGCTCGACCTCTTCGCTGCCCTTCTGGGCATGCTGGTCGATGTAGCCCTTGATGTCGTCCGCGGACAACTTCAGTTCCTTGAGCAGGGCCATGCCGACATCGGTGTCGGCCAGCACGTACAGCAGGTGTTCGGAGTCGACCTCGCTGCGGTTCAGTTCATGGGCCTTCTCGGCGGCATGCTGGAGGATCTCCAGGGTCTGCTCGCTGAACGCGTCGCTTGGGTCGACCGAGTCGCGCTGGACTTCCGCGGACAGGCCCGCGCCGTCGGCGAAGTGATCCGGCAAGCCACCCATGCCGCCGAAGAGGCTCGACAGCCCGCCGCCAAGCAGCGAATCGAAGGGGTTGAGCATGTTCTGGTGGCGCAGCAGCTGACGATAGTCGTGGTCGCAGATGGACATGGTCTTGCGCTGGCCGTTTTGCGACACCGTCACCCTCGCGGTGGCGGGTCTTGCGTTGCAGATTTCACAGAGCGTAGCCATGGTCGGGAGTCTCCGGATTAGGTGGGGCAAGCCGGTGAACAACGGACAACGATGGACGGTGGCTCCTTGCCTTGACCGACTTGCACCCCAGGCGCTCAGGTCATCGATGCGCAGGAAGGCAATGCCTGCATCAGGCTGCATTGCCGTGGCAACAGTTCACCTTAGTCGCGAAGCCTGGATCCCGTTCTGCCATCACAGCTTTCAGCCGACGAATGACCGCAGGCGCTTACGGCCCTTGGCGGTCATGTGAGAGCAGCTGTCTTGCTCGGACTCAAGGTCAGTGTGGGAGCGGGTTTACCCGCGAAGGCGTCGGTGGCTGCACTGCCGCCTTCGCGGGTAAACCCGCTCCCACAGGAGTGGTGCCGGGTTTGCGCGAGGACTCAGTTGAGTTCCGAGCGCATGACCCGCACCGGCACCGACTTGTACGACGGCGTCCCGCTGTCCACATCGATGTAGTCCAGCGGCACCAGTTGGTTGGCCTCTGGGTAGTAGGCGCCGACCGAGCCGGGGGAGATCTTGTACTCGATGGCGGTGATCCGCTCGTAGCGCATCTTGCGGCCATGGGTGACGGTCTCGATATCCACCAGGTCGCCATGGGCCAGGCCGCGTGCCTGCAAGTCGGCCGGGTTCATGAACAGCACGTCGCGGCGGCCGAACACGCCACGGTAGCGGTCGTCCAGCGCGTAGATCGTGGTGTTGTACTGGTCATGGCTGCGCAGGGTAATCAGGCGCAGGACATCGTCGCCCTCGACCTCCTTGTCTTCGTGCAGACCCGGGAAGACAAAGAACTCGGCCTTGCCCGAGGGGGTCATCCAGATGCGTTCGGTGGCCGGCAACGGCATGCGGAAACCACCCGGCACGCGGATGCGTGCGTTGTAGTCGTCAAAGCCCGGCAGGGTCTTCTCGATCAGGTCGCGAATCTTGTCGTAGTCGGCGGCCAGCTCCAGCCAGGGCACCGGGCTGTCCGGCAAGGTCGCGTTGGCCATGCCAGCGACGATAGCCGGCTCCGAGCGCAGGAACTCCGATGCCGGCGTCAGCTTGCCCGCCGAGGCATGCACCATCGACATCGAGTCCTCGACGGTGATCGACTGCCGCGCGCCTTCCTGCACATCCAGCTCGGTGCGCCCCAGGCACGGGAACAGATAGGTCTCCTTGCCCACCAGCAGGTGGGTACGGTTGAGCTTGGTGCCGATATGCACGCTCAGCTCCAGCTTGCCCATGGCGGGGAAGCACAGCCCGGGGTCGGGCAGCGCCACGGCGAAGTTGCCACCCAGGCAGATGAGCGCTTTCGAGGTGCCGGCGATCATCGCCTGCATGGCCTGCACCGAATCATGGCCATGTTCGGTCGGAGGCTTGAAGCCCAGCACCTTTTCGATCTTGTCGAGGAAGTCGGCGGAGGGTTTCTCGGTGATTCCCACCGTGCGGTTGCCTTGCACGTTGGAGTGACCGCGCAGCGGGCAGACGCCGGCGCCGGGCTTGCCGATGTTGCCGCGCAGCATCAGCAGGTCGCAGATCAGCCGGACATTGGCGGTGCCCTCGTTGTGCTGGGTGATGCCCATGCCATAGGTGACGATGGTGGCATTGGACTTGGCGTAGGCTGCCGCGACCTTTTCCATGTCGGCCTTGGCCAGGCCGCTGGCGTGTTCGATGTCGGGCCAGGCAGTGGCCAGCAGGTCGGCCTTGAGCGCCTCGAAGCCATTGGTGTGCTGGGCGATGAATTCGAAGTCGAGCACCTGCCCGAGCGAATCCTCCATCTCCAGCAACGACTTCATGATCCCCTTGATCGCCGCCGCGTCACCACCGGCCTTGACCTGCAGGTAGGTCGAGGCGATCCGGGTCGAGCCGTAGGTGGCCATTTCGATCATGTCCTGCGGATCGGCGAAGCGTTCCAGCGCCCGCTCGCGCAGCGGGTTGAGCACCATGATCGGCACCTTGCGCCGCGAGATCTCGTGCAGCGTGCCCATCATCCGCGGGTGGTTGGTGCCTGGGTTGTGGCCGATGGAGATCACCAGCTCGCACGAGTCGAAGTCGTCCAGCGACACCGACCCCTTGCCCATGCCGATCGAGCGCGGCAGGCCCACGCTGGTGGGCTCGTGGCACATGTTCGAACAGTCGGGGAAGTTGTTGGTGCCCAGCGCCCGGGCGAACAGCTGGTACAGGTAGGCCGCCTCGTTGGAGGCGCGGCCGGAGGTATAGAACTCGACCTGGTTCGGCTCCAGGCCGCGGAGGATCTCACCGATGCGGGCGAAGGCCTGCTCCCACTCCACCGGCTTGTAGGTATCGCTGGCGTGGTCATAGACCATCGGGTGGGTCAGCCGCCCGAGGTCTTCCAGTTCGTAGTCGGTGCGGTGCAACAGCGTGGCCACCGGGTGGTTGGCGAAGAACTCCGGGGGCACGCGCTTGTTGGTCGCCTCCCAGGTCACCGCCTTGGCGCCGTTCTCGCAGAACTGGAAGGTCGAACGGTGCTCCTTGTCCGGCCAGGCGCAGCCTGGGCAGTCGAAGCCATCCGGCTGGTTGGTGCGCATCAGGGTGATCGGTGCCTGCAGCGTGTCCATCTGCTCGCGTACCGCCGTGGCGGTCGCCTTGAGCGCGCCCCAGCCACCTGCGGGGCCATCGTAGTTGCGTACACCGGGTACCTTGCGTCGAGTCGCCATGGTCGCTCCTCACACGAAATATATGGATTGGATATAAATCGCTGGTGGCGTAATAAGCCGCTGTACTAGCGGGCCGCTGGTCGGAAAATTGTTAATCTTGGCTATTCAATAGCCTATTGCCTGCCCAACTTTTACTACCGTGGAAGTTGGATCCACGGCCCAAGGATGTTCCACAGATAATATTCGATTGCCTTGGCCAATCGTGATCTAGAATCTAGCGACACGCTGTTACATGTCAAGGCAATGAGTGGATGCTCGACATCTTCTTGTTGCTTCTCGTTCGCAACAACTGGCGAACTTGCCCAACGCGCGAGGCAGAGAAAGCATGGACACGATAGATACTACAGCCCTTGATCTTGCTCGCTTTCAGTTCGCCTTCACCGTAGCCGTACATATCATCTTCCCGGCAATTACCATTGGTCTTGCCAGTTACCTCACCGTCCTCGAAGCGCTCTGGCTGAAGACTGGCCGGGGTGTATACCGCGATCTTTACGCGTTCTGGGTAAAGATCTTCGCCTTGAACTTCGGCATGGGCGTGGTTTCCGGTTTGGTCATGGCTTATCAGTTCGGCACCAACTGGTCGCAGTTCTCTTACTTCGCGGGCGGCATTACCGGGCCATTACTGACTTATGAAGTACTTACCGCGTTCTTTCTCGAGGCGGGTTTCCTCGGGGTCATGTTGTTTGGCTGGGATCGCGTAGGACGCGGCCTGCACCTGTTCGCCACCGCCATGGTGGCCATCGGCACGCTGATCTCGACCTTCTGGATCCTCTCCTCCAACAGCTGGATGCACACCCCTCAGGGTCACGAGATCATCGACGGCCGCGCGGTGCCGGTGGACTGGCTGGCGATCATCTTCAACCCCTCGTTCCCCTTCCGCCTCGCGCACATGGCGATCGCCGCCTTCCTCGCCACCGCGTTCTTCGTCGGCGCCTCCGGCGCCTGGCACCTGCTGCGCGGCAAGCACACCGAAGCGGCGCGCACGATGCTGTCGATGGCCTGCTGGATGGCCCTGGTGGTGGCGCCGATCCAGGCCGTGGTCGGCGACGCCCATGGCCTGAATACCCTGGAGCACCAGCCGGCGAAGATCGCTGCCATCGAGGGCCACTGGGAGAACATTCCCGGCGAGCCATCGCCGCTGATCCTGGCCGGCTGGCCAGACATGGAAGCCGAGAAGACCCACTTCGCCATCGAAGTGCCGTACCTGGGCAGCCTGATCCTGACCCACAGTCTCGATCGCCAGATCCCGGCGCTCAAGTCGTTCCCGCCGGAGGATCGCCCCAATTCCACGGTGATCTTCTGGACCTTCCGTCTGATGGTGAGCATGGGCCTGCTGATGATCCTCGCCGGGCTGTGGAGCCTGTGGCTGCGCCGGGGCGACCGGTTGCACACCACGCCGCTGTTTCTCAAGTTCATGCTGTGCATGGGGCCCTCGGGGCTGATCGCCCTGCTGGCCGGCTGGGTGACCACCGAGATGGGGCGACAGCCCTGGGTGGTGTACGGCCTGATGCGCACCGAGCACGCGGTGTCGCCGCTGACCACCGCGCAGATGAGCATCAGCCTGGTGGCGTTCGTGCTGGTGTACTTCGTGCTGTTCGGCACCGGCATCGCCTACATGCTCAAGCTGGTGCACAAGGGGCCCTACCCCCACGAGGGCGAACACCCGGTCGATGGTGGCGCGGGCCAGTCCAAGACCCCCGCGCGGCCGATGTCCGCGGCGGACGATCACTGACCGTATCGAAGGCGTTTGCAACCTGAGGAGCGATTGCCATGGGCGTCGATATCACGCTGATCTGGGCATTGATCATCATCTTTGGCGTCATGATGTACGTCATCATGGACGGCTTCGACCTGGGGATCGGCATCCTCTTCCTGGCCATCAAGGACAAGGAAGAACGCGATGTGATGATGAACACCGTCGCGCCGGTCTGGGACGGCAACGAGACCTGGCTGGTGCTAGGCGGCGCGGGCCTGTTCGGCGCCTTCCCGCTGGCCTACTCGGTGATTCTCAGCGCGCTCTACCTGCCGCTGATCCTCATGCTGCTGGGGCTGATCTTCCGCGGCGTGGCCTTCGAGTTCCGCTTCAAGGCCAGCGAGCGCAACCGTCACTGGTGGGACAAGGCCTTCATCGGCGGCTCGATCGTCGCCACCTTCACCCAGGGGGTCGCCCTGGGCGCGTTCCTCGATGGCATACCGGTGGCCAACAACATGTACGCCGGTGGCCCGCTCGACTGGCTGCGGCCGTTCCCGCTGTTCTGCGGCTTCGCCCTGCTGCTGGCCTATGCGCAGCTGGGCAGCACCTGGCTGATCATGAAGACCGAAGGCCGCCTGCAGGAGGAGATGTATCGCTACTCGTCCTACTTCATCTGGGGCCTGCTGGGCGCCATCGCGGTGATCAGCGTGTGGACGCCGCTGGCCCACCCGGAGATCGCCCAGCGCTGGTTCAGCTTGCCCAACCTGTTCTACTTCCTGCCGGTGCCACTGTTGCTGCTGTTCTGCTTCATCAGCACCCTGACCACCCTGGCGCACCGGGCCACCGCTTCACCGTTCCTGCTGACCCTGCTGGTCATCTTCCTCGGCTACAGCGGCCTGGGCATCAGCATCTGGCCGAATATCATTCCACCATCGATTTCCATCTGGCAGGCCGCCTCCCCGGTGGCCAGCCAGCTGTTCGCCCTGATCGGCGCGCTGTTCATCCTGCCGTTCATCCTGGTGTACACCGCGTGGAGCTACTACGTGTTCCGCGGCAAGGTGAAGGTGGGCGACGGCTATCACTGAGCACTGCCTGCGGCAAACGCCCGCACCAGATGCTCGATCACCGCTCGCACCCGTGCCGTGTGGCGCAGGTCCTGGTGGGTGACCATCCACACTTCGTAGGGCTGGCTGCGCACACGCTGCGGCCAGACCCGCTGCAATCCGTCGCGTAGCCCCAGTTCCACGGGGATTTCCCCCAGGCCCAGGCCGGCGGCGATGCCCCGGCGCAGCATCATGCTGGCATTGGCCGCCAGCACCACCCTGCCCTCGCCCATGGGCACATCCACCAGGGTCGGCTCGGCGCGATCGCGCCAGTACGGCTCGTACACCACCAGGTCGTGCCCGGCGAAACTGCCCGCCTCCGGCACGCCCCGCCGCGCCAGATAGTCCGCCGAGGCGAACAGGCCCATCTGCCAGCTGGCCAGTTTGCGCAGCACCAGGTCGGGGCTGTCCGGGCGCTGGTTGCGGATGGCGATGTCGGTCTCGCGCTGCGACAGGTTGACGATCTCCGAGCTGCCACTGAGCACCACGCGCACCTCGGGGTGCTCGGCGTGCAGTTGGCGCAGCGCCGGGATGACGAACTCCAGGGCCAGGGAGTCGGTGGTGGCGATACGCACTTCGCCGGCCTGCTCGTTGTCAGTGCCACGGGTACGACGGGCCAGCTCCAGCGCCGCCTGCTCCATCTTCTGCGCCAATTCCACCGCTACTTCGCCGATGGCGGTCAGCTGATAGCCGGCCGGTGTGCGCAGGAACAGGGTCGAGCCCAGGTCCGCCTCCAGCGCCGCCACGCGCCGGCCCACGGTGGCCTGGTCGACCCGCAGCACCCTGGCTGCGCGGCGCAGGGTCTGTTCGCGGCTCAAGGCCAGCAGCATGCGTGCGTCATCCCAGTTCAATCGGTGTACTCCATTGGCAACAAACGCATTCATCAAGTATCTGTGGGCAGCCGTATTGCTCGAGGCGGGAGCGACGCGGTGCCTGGCACCGGCTTCGCCGGTGTTCGCGGCTAAAGCCGCTCCCACAGGGATCGCGCCAATCGGCACAAGGTCGTTTCCATAAGCGCCGTGGCTGAAGAAAATCTGCGGCGCGGCATCGCAAAATCGCCGCGCGACCTGGCTTCGCTTGTTTCATACCCTGTGACGCAACGGCCCGAAACGGCCTTTCTTCAGAATGACAGAGGTTCGCATGCGTCACATCCCCACGCACATGACTGCCATCGACATCACCCAGCCGGGTGAACCCGAGGTGCTGCAACCGGCCATCCACGCCACGCCACGGCCCGGCCCACGGGAGCTGCTGATCCAGGTCCACGCGGCCGGCGTCAACGGCCCGGACCTGCTGCAGCGCAAAGGCCTGTACGACCCGCCCGCCGGCGCGCCGGACATTCCTGGCCTGGAAATCGCCGGCAAGGTCGTGGCCATCGGCGAGCAGGTCCAAGGCTTTGCCGTCGGCGACGCGGTCATCGCCCTGGTTCCAGGCGGCGGCTACGCCGAATACGCCGTGGCCGATGAACGTACCACCGCGCACCTGCCGGAAAACCTGTCGATGATCGAGGGCGCGGCCTTGCCGGAGACCTTCATGACCGTCTGGGTCAACCTGTTCCAGCGCGGCGGCTTCAAGGCCGGCGACAGCGTGCTGATCCACGGCGGCGCATCGGGCATCGGCACCACCGCCACGCAACTGGCCAGGGCCTTTGGCGCGGCGCGTATCTTCACCACGGTCAACGGCGCCGGACAGCAGGCCGCCAGCCTGGAGCTGGGCGCGGACGTCGCCATCGACTATACCCGCGAGGATTTCGTCGAGCAGGTGCTGCTGCACACCGAAGGCAAGGGCGTCGATGTGATCGTCGACATCATCGCCGGTGACTACGTGGCGCGGAACTTCAAGGCCGCCGCCATGGACGGGCGCATCGTGCAGATCGGCGTGGTCAAGGGCCCGGCCCGCGAAGTCGACCTGTTTCCCCTGTTGACCAAGCGCCTGACCCATATCGGCTCGACCCTGCGCGCGCGCAGCGCCGACGACAAGGCGGCGATCCTCGCTGATCTGCAGGCCAAGGTCTGGCCGCATGTGCGCAGCGGTGGGGTCAAGCCGTTGATCCACGCCACCTTCCCATTGGCGGCGGCCGGTCAGGCCCATGCGTTGATGGAATCTGGCCGGCATATCGGCAAGGTGGTGCTGAGCGTGGCGCACCCGGCCTGAGGCGCTCAGTCCAGCGCACCACTGCCCAGGGCGATGCGAATCGCCTGGGCAGTGGTGGTCACGCCGAGGCGGCGCCGGGCAGCGCGCAGGTGGTTCTCCACCGTGCGCACCGACAGCCCCAGGGTCGCGGCGATATCGGCCTGGCGTTGCCCGGCGGCGGTCCAGGCCAGTACTTGGCGCTCGCGCTCGGACAGTGTCCCGCCACCCTGCTCGACAGGCGCCTCCAGCAAGCGCCGGGCGTTGATGAAGGCGGCGTTGGCCAGCAACGTCAGAGACAGGCGAGTGGCAGGCATGCCATCGATACGCACGCCGCCCAGGCTCATGGCGCCCTCCAGGCCTGCCGGGCCGAATACCGGCACCTGCAGACCATGGATGCCTGGCCCGCTCGGCTGGCGCACCACCCGGTAACGCTCGCCGCCGTCGACCATCTGCTTGCTCCAGAAGAACGGCTCGCGCGCCGCCAGCAGGTGGCGGGTCACCGGACAATGGCGCACATAGGTCTGCGCATCGACCAACTGGCCATCGCCGAACCAGTCGCCTTCCACCCAGTGGATGCGCTCGACCACTTCGTCCCGCGCGGCGCTGGCGCTGAACAAGACGAAGCGGTCGTAGCCCAACGGTCGTGCGAAATTGCGCACCGCCGCCTGGATCGGCGCCAGGGTGGTGGCTTGGTCGATCTGCTGGATCGCCTGCACCACCTTGTCGAACGTCAGCATGCTCACCCTGCGTTGGTCGCCTTGAGCAGCGCCGCCGCGGCCAGCTTGCCCAGCGCGTTGCCCGCCAGCGGGCTGTCACCGGTGAGCAGCTTGCGGTCCTGATGGACGGCACCGGAAATCCCTTTGTTGATGATCTCGACGCCCTGGGCCTGCAGGCGCTCGCCGAACTTCCAGGTCAGGTGGCCGGGCATGTAGCCGATGTCCGGGGTCGTGGCGTCCAGATCGTCGGGGAAAGCGCAGATCTTGTAGCCATCGTAGAGCCTGCCACCGGCCAGCAACGCTGCCGGGCCATGGCACAGGGTGATGACGAACTTGTCGTTGTCGGCCGCCCATTTCAGGGCCTGTCCGACCTCTTCGCTCTCCGGCAGGCCGATCAAGGCGCCGTGGCCGCCGGGGATGAACACGCCGATGTAGTCGGAGTCCTTGCCCAGGGCCTGCTCAAGCACATCCGCGAGCTTGCGTGGCTGCTTGAACGCCTGGCGGTAGCGCTCGAACAGGCCGAGCACCTCGGTATCCTCGCCGGGCATGGCCCAGTATTCGAACTTGACCGGATTGCCCGACAAGGTCGCCACGTCGAAGCCGAAGCCGGCCTTGTCCAGGTGGTACATGGGCAGCAGGGTTTCCACCGGGTGGTTGCCGGTGGAGAACATCGTGCCGTTGTCGGTGAGCAGGTAGCGCTCGTCGGCGCCGATCATCAGGACTTTCCAGCGCCCGCCCTGGTAGGCATCGGGATAGTCGGCTCCGCTGAGGTCGGACTTGCGCGAGGTGAATCGGCTCAGGGAGTACGGCGAAGGGAAGAAGGCGTTGTCCTCGGCCGGGTCGGGGGTTGGGCGTTTGTCGTCGTTGCTGTTGGTCATGGCTGTGCTCCTGTGCCTGGGGGGTTGACCGGATCCATGCTAGGAGGCCACCGGATGAGCGGCAATGAGGGTTTTCCCTCAATGGCTGCCTGTGGCATCGGTACAACGGACCACGCGCTCATACAAGGGTTACGAATGGGCCCAGAGCAGTCTAGTCGAGCGCAGCGGGCGTATCGACGTCGCGCACTATCCCGCCGTCTTCCAGGTCCAGCACGACAACGCGATCAGCATGCCGGCGCAGGACGGAGCGCGCCCCTTCATCACCGGACAAGCCGCCGAGCTCGGCCCAGAACGCTCGGCCAAACACCACAGGATGCCCGTTCTGCCCCTGATGACGCGGCACCACGATGAGCGAGGGGGCAGCGATCGCCAGCAGACGCCGGAAGGTCTCAGGCAGGATCCATGGCATGTCACCCAGCAAGATGGCGACCGCCATCGCCTCGCTGTCTTCCAGCGAGGCGGCGCCTGCCGCCAGGCTATGGCCCATGCCCAGCCCGGCATCGAGGCCATGGATGACGCGGCAGGCCGCCGGCAACCCCAGATCCGCGCCCCGCTCACCCTCGCGCAGCACCACGCGCACCTCGTCGAACGCCGCCAGGGCGCGCTCGACGCTATGCTGCAACAGGTTGCGACCGTCGCCCAGCAAGGCTCGGCGCTTGTCCGCGCCGAAGCGCGAGCCCTGGCCAGCCGCCAACACCAGCGCGACGACGCTCACAGCGCCTCGCGGGCGATGCCGCTACGGGTGCGCAGGATATCGGCGAGCACCGCCAGAGCGATCTCGGCAGGGGTCTTGCTGCCCAGGTTCAGGCCGATCGGCGCATGGATACGGGCCATCTCGGCCTCGCCGAGCCCGCCGATGCGGCGCAGGCGTTCACGGCGTTTTTCCGAGGTGGCCCGCGAGCCCATCACGCCGATGTAGAACGCTTCGGTATTGACTGCTTCGAGCATGGCCAGGTCGTCGATCTTCGGGTCGTGGGTAAGCGCCACCACCGCGGTGTCGCGGTGGCAACCGCCGTTGGCGATGAACAGCGAAGGCAGTTCACGACGGATTTCTATCCCGTCGAGCCGCACATTGTCCATCACCTCGTCACGGGGATCGCACAGCACCACTTCAAAGCCCAGGCCCTTGCCGAACTCGGCGCAGAAATGCGCGACGCTGGAATAGCCAGCCAGCAGCAGGCGCTGGGCGGCGCCGACACGCAAGCGCACGCTCTGGCCGCCCTGCTCCACCCGCGCCCCCTGGCTCTGGTCGTCCCACAGCCGGCGCTGGCCGGTGCGCAGGTCGACCTCGCGCAGGAGCCGGCGACGGCCCTGCAAGGCCGCCTCTAGCTCTCCCAGGTGCGCCTGGGTCGCGCAGTCGCCCGGCAGGTTCTCCACCAGCACATCGAGGATGCCGCCACAGGGCAGGCGGATGTTCGCGCGGCTGTCGCTGCCGTCGCCGTAGCGCACCACGGCCACCGCATCGCTGAACTCGCCCGCGGCGACGCGCTCAAGGAAGTCTTCCTCGACGCAGCCGCCGGACAGCGATCCGACCCACTGCCCCTGCGCGTTGACCGCCAGCAACGAGCCCGGCGCGCGGGGCGCCGAGCCATAGGTGCACAGCACGGTGCACAGCCAGACACGCAGGCCGTCACGCGACCAGTGCGCCGCCTGCTGCACCACTTGCAGGTCCAGATGCTGCACGGCTCAGTCCGCCTTCAGCTGCGCCAGCTGCTCGGTGCTCAGATCGCCCGGCAGGCCGCCCCAGGTCTCGCGCAGGTAGTTGACCATGTCGGTCAGCTGCTGGTCGTCGAGCTTGTCGGCGAAGCCCGGCATCGGCTGCATGCGCTCGAAGCCGGTGAACTGCTGTTCGCGGATCCCGTCGACGATGGCCTTGACCAGGTTGCGCGAGTCGGCCTGGCGCAGCACGGTGTTGCCCGCCATGGCCACGGCGATGTGCGGCTTGCCCTCGCCCTCGACGCCATGACAGCCGGCGCAGACGTTGAGGTACTGCTGGCGACCGCGCTTGGCGCTTTCGCCCAGGGTCTCGTGGGCCAAGGTCTGGACGATCTTCGCCGCCGGCGGCTGGTCGCCGAGCAGGTAGGTGGCCATCGCCGCCAGGTCGCTGTCCTGCAGATGCTGGGTGCTGTGGTGCACCACCGGGTACATCTCGTTGAACATGCTGCCCTGGGCGCTGATGCCATGCTTGAGGAAGGTCGCCAGGTCCGCCTGGGTCCAGCCACGGTCGGCCAGGTCCTGGGCCAGCAGGCTCGGCGCCAGGTAGCCCAGCAGCAGGCCACCAGTCAGGCGCTTGTCCTGCTGCAGCGCGCCGATCGGGTTGCGCGGGGTGTGGCACTCGCCGCAGTGGCCAAGCACTTCGACCATGTACTGCCCGCGCTTCCACGCCTCGCTGTTGCCCTTGCCCTCCTCCAGCTGCACGCTCTTGCCGTACAGCATGTTCCAGCCCATCAGCCCCGTGCGCACGTTGAACGGGAAGCTCAGGCTGGTTTGCGGCGCCGGGCGGTTGATCGGGGCGACGGTCATCAGGTAGGCGTGGATCGCATCGGAGTCCTCGCGCTTGATCAGGTGGTACGAGGTGTAAGGCATGGCCGGGTACAGGTTGGCGCCGTCCTTGCGCTTGCCTTCGGTGAGGGCGGCGAAGAACTCGTCGCTGCTGTAGTTGCCGATGCCATGCTGCTTGTCCGGGGTGATATTGGTGCCGTAGATGGTGCCGAACGGCGAATGGATCGGCAGGCCACCCGCATAGGGCGCGCCGCCTTCGGCGGTATGGCAGGCCATGCAGTCGGCGGCGCGGGCCAGGTATTCACCGCGCTTGACCAGGGCCTCGTCGGCCGCCTGGGCATTGCAGGCGACCATCGCGCCAATGGCCAGGGCCAGGCTGCTGAGAATTCGCGTCATGCTCAACCCTCCTTGACCAGGCCGAGGTCGCCCAGCACTTCGCGGGTGGCCTCGTAGTAGCGCACGTAGCCGGTGCAACGGCACACGTGGTGACCGAGGCTGGCCTCGATGGCGTCTTCCAGCTCGCTCTTTTTCAGCGGTTTGCGCTGGGCCTTTTCCACCAGCACGGTGGCGGCATTGACGAAGCCCGGGGCGCAGTAGCTGCACTGGAAGGCGAAGCGGTCGACGAACTTCTGCTGGATCGGGTTCAGCTCGCCAGGGTTGCCGGCTTCGTCCAGTTTCGCGTGGCCTTCGATGGTGCGGACCTTCTTGCCCTCGAAGTAGTGCGCGCCGGTGATGCAGGTACGCACTTCCTCGCTGGTGCCGTCGGGGTTGTCGACGATCACCACGCAGGCATGGCAGATGCCCTGGCCGCAGCCCAGGCGCGAGCCGGTGAGGTTCTGGTATTCGTGCAGGTAGTCGATCATCGCCAGGTCATCGGGGACCACTTCGGTGACGACGGGTTGACCGTTGAGGGTCAGTTGCAGCTTGCGGTCAGCCATTGAGGGCCTCCTTGACGCGGGCGGGGGTGATGGGCAAGTCGCGCACGCGCTTGCCGATGGCGTGGGCCACGGCGTTGCCGATGGCACCGACCACCGGGATCATCACCACTTCGGCGATGCCTTTGGACGGATCGGTCGGCGACAGCGGCGGCAGGATCTCCGAGGTCTGCTTCCACACCGCCACGTGTTTGGCCATCGGCAGGCGGTAGCGGTTGAAGTTCCAGTTGCCCTCGCCCGGGCCGCCCTCGTACAGCGGCATTTCTTCCAGCAGCGCATGGCCAATGCCCATGGCGATGCCACCTTCGAGCTGGCCCTTGACCAGCTCCGGCACCAGCACCCGGCCGCACTCGACCCAACTGTGGTGGTTGAGCACGGTCACTTCGCCGCTGCCCTTGTTGACCTTGACCTCGACGATGGTCGCCACCGGGCTGTAGTAGGTGACCATGGCGTTGTTCAGCTGGGTGGCCGGATACTCGGCGTTCTGCCGATCCAGCAGGTGGAAGCCGGCGCTGTTCATCTGCGCCTTCTTGGCGTTCACCGCGCCGTCACCGTACTTCACCGCCACGGCATCGAGCGGCAGGCGCTCGCGCACGCCATCGATGACGAAGTCGGCCTCGGCCCAGCTCCAGCGGTTGAAGCCGTGCACGCTGACACCGGTGACCAGGCCCATTTCGTGGGCCTTTTTCGCCAGCGTGGCGAACGGGATCGGCGCCAGGCCGTTGCCGGTCAGCTCACCGTTGACCCACACCGCGTTTTCGCGGCGCACCACCAGTGGGTTGGCCTGGCCGCCGAATGGGCCTTGGCTCCACAGGGCCATGGCCGCCGGCCACAGGCCGTGGTTGAACAGCACGCGCGCCGCTTCGCGGGTGGCGTGGCTGAAGTAGAACGCCGAGTTGGTCGCCGACGAAGGCGAGGCCAGCTTGCCGACCCAGCGTGGGTCGCGCAGCGCCGCGTCCTGCTCGGCCTGGCTGATCAGGTAGGGGTTGCCGCTGGTGGTCAGCGCAAGTTCCGGCCATTCGGTCTGGGCGGTCTTCACTTCGTCGGCGACGCGGCCGAGGAAATCGCTGACCACCAGCGCCTGGGAGGTGGACATGCCGGTGCCCAGTTCGGTGCCGATATGACGCAGGATGATGTGGCCGTCAGCGCTGAACTCGACCGCCGCCATCGGCGCCTCGGAACCGGTGCCGAAGTCTTTCTGGGTGATGGCGAAGCCTACGCCGTACCAGTTGTCGTGGTCCTTGGCATCCTCGGCCTGCTTGCGCGCATGGCGCTGCTTCCACCAGTCATGTTCGGCGGCCTTGTCGAGGATCTCGTGCAGGCGCAGGGCGCCGGCGGGCACGGCGCCCTGGGTGTTCTTCATGCCCGACTTGAGCGCGTTCTTGCGACGCAGTTCGATGGCGTCCACGCCCAGGCGATCGGCGATCTCGTCGACCATCATCTCGGTCGCGGCCATGCTCTGCAGGGTGCCGTAGCCGCGCATGGAGCCGGCCTCCACGCCCCGGGAATGGTAGGCGGTCACCGCTAGGTCATTCTGCGGCATGTAGTAGATCGACTGCGCCGCGGTGGCACCCACGGCGGCCACCGACGGGCTGTAGTTGATGCGTCCGCCGCCGTCGACGGTCATGTCGGCGCGGAAGATCTGGAAGCTCATGTCCTTCTTGTCCACTGCCAGCTGGTAGCGGATGTCGAACGGGTGGCGCTTGATGCCGCTCTGGAACTGCTCGTAGCGGTCGTTGGCCAGGCGGATCGGCACGCCCGCGCCGTACAGGGCGGCGACGGCGGCGTAGAACACGAAGATGTTGTTGTCCTTGGAGCCGTAGCCGACGGTATAGCCTGGGTGCATGTTCAGGTGCTTCAGGCCGAAGCGCGACGGCTTGATCATGTGCACGCATTCCTGCGCCACTTCGAACGGGCACTGGGTGGCCACGACGAAATGCAGGGTGCCGGTGGCCGGGTCGAACCAGCCGTTGCCGTTGTCCGGTTCCAGGGCCGCGGGTTCGATCGAGGGGGTCTTGTAGCGCTCGTCGAACAGCAGCCAGTCCTCGGGCGGCTGCTTGAGCTGCTGGTCGATGCGCTGGGCGTAGAACATCCCCTGCTCGGTGAGGTTGCCGTGCTGCTTGGGCTCGGCGGTCCATACCGGTTTGCGGGCAAGGATGGTGGGGAACAGCATGGTGTTCTTGAGGCTGGAGTATTCGTCCTCGTCGAACGGCGTCTTGCCGCCCACGCGCACGAAACGGAAGCTGCCGTAGGGATCGCGCTGGTACAGCGGCGCCTGGGCGCCGTAGCGGATCGCCTTGTCGTTGAACTGCAGCTTGAGCTTGGCTTTGCGGAACCGTTCGAAGTCGTTCCAGATCAGGATCGCCACGGGATGGCCGATGAACATCGGCACCTGGCCTGGCGGCAGCAGCGGATCGGGCGAATGGGCCTCTGGCCAGGCGATGCCGTCTTTCTTGAGGTCCTCGGCGGTGACGATGCGGTCCGGCTGCAGTTCGCTGCCTAGCAGCGACAGGTCGTAGCCCGCGTAGATGCGGTCGGCCTTGGTGGCCTTGAGCAGCATGGCGTGGCCTTGCTGCTGCGGCCAGCCGGGCATGTCCTTGGCGCGGATGTCGCGGGCGAAGACTTTGCTGCCGCAGACCTTGGACAGCGCGTCGTTACGGAAACGCGCCTTGCCGTCGTGGTTCATCCACTTTTGCGGCGAGGTGGTGACCTTGCTTTCCATCAGGGCGGCGAAGGCCTGGCTGCCGAGGGGCGCCAGGGTCACGCCGACACCGGCGATCAGCCCGCCTTGCAGGAACGAACGCCGGGAAATATCACGGTTGGACATGGTTGATCCTCTGGGCAGTCAGGCGCTGCCCATGCTTTGTTCTGGTGCTGAGATACACGGAGGGCGCGCACGATCACAAAATCTGACCTTTAAGTCAAGTTGGCGATTGTGGTTTGGCTTGGTAAGTCAAGCAGACAACTTGTCGCGGGGGTTGGGGTTGGGACTTGGCGTGTTGGTTTTGATTGCTGTATGCGCATTCATTGGCGATGGTGACGCACAGTCACCTTTCCGCCCTTACGGCGGGTTACTTTTTGAAGGATCAAAAAGTAACCAAAAAATCCTCGCTCCATTCATCCGGCCCCTACGCTTCGCTCCGGGGTTCCCTCGCTCCGTTCTTGCTCCCGGGAGGACCGCGCTGAACGCCCCATCCTGGGGCGCAGCGCTTGACGGGCATCCATGCCCGTCACCTCCCTCCGCAAGAACTCCACTCGGCCTCCTGAAGTCGCAATTGGCGGCGCCTGGACTATCGCGCGCTTAGAAGCAAGAGCAAGAGCAGAGATTTTAAATTAGCTCTTGGCAGTTATTTATATATTGGTTGTTCTGGCCCTTTCGCGGGTAAACCCGCTCCCACAGGAGAGTGGTGTAAGTTGAGAATGTGCATAACCCTGTGGGAGCGGGTTTACCCGCGAAAGGGCCCTGGAGATCACAGAAGTGCAACTAGCGTTAGCTGCGCCAGCCCAGTCGCCGCCCGTAACTTCGCGACTTCAGGAGGCCGAACGCAGGACTTGCGGAGGGAGGTGACGGGCATGGATGCCCGTCAAGCGCTGGGGCCCAGGATGGGCCCTACAGCGCGGTCCTCCCGGGAGCAAGGCCGGAGTGAGGGAACCCGGAGCGAAGCGTAGGGCCGGATGAATGGAGCGCCACGGCTTTGGTTACTTTGGCCACGACCAAAGTAACCCGCCGTAAGGGCGGAAAGGTGACTATGCGTCAACATCGTAAATGAATGCGCATAAAAATATAAAAACAACAACAACAACAACAACAACAACAACAACAACAACAACAACAACAACCTCACAAACAGCCCCCAGAAAAATAAAGGCAAAGCGCCACCATTCATCATCCTGTCATATATCTGTCGCATATTTCCCAAATCCCAAGGGCCGTGGAAAACCAGCCGTGATCCGCCGTTCACTCTCCTCCGCAGGCCTGTTACCCCTGCTCCTGCTGACCCTATGTGCCGTCACCCTGACCTTCCTCTGGGCCTCGCACATCAGCCAGAAGACCGCTTCCCACCAGGATGCCCTGGCCGCCAAGGCCACCGAGCACCTGAACCTGGCCAGCATCGTCGCCGAAAACCTGCGTCAGCTGGTGGACCGCGCCCAGGCCGTGGGCCGGGTCACCCAGGACGACATGAAGAGCCTGCGCCAGGGCAACCTGAACCTGGCCCGGCTGCTGGCCGAAGACCCCGTGTTCAAGCGCATGAGCCTGTATGACCACCACGGTCGCCTGCTCTCCTCCAGCCATGGCGACGAGCCCACGCAACTGCCACAGGCCTGGCTCGACCAACTCAAGTCCCACGTCTCGCACTACGGTTTCAAGGCCTTCATGCCCCACGCCCCGACCAGCACCAACGACGCGACGCTACCCAGCTGGCGCCTGCCGTTCCTGCTGCCACTGACCGATCTGCCTGGCCGCGAGATCGACAACATCCTGGTGGTACAACTGGACATCGGCTATCTCGCGGTCCTGTTCCAGCACATCGACCTGGGCCGCACCGGCGTGATGCGCCTGCTCCAGGACGACGGCCAGGAGCGCCTGCGCATCGACACCAGCGGCGTGCTGGTGGCCGGCCCGGCGCTGGTGCCCGGCCTGCCGCGCAGCGGCGAGGACTCAGGCCAACTGACCCAGTACACACTCGAGGGCCCCTACCAGAGCCTGTACCGGCGCGTGACCGAGCGCGGCTTCAGCGTGGTGGTCAGCCAGGCCCATGACGAGATCCTCGCCCCCGCCATGCTCACCGCCAGCCGCCAGCTGTGGCTGAACCTGAGCATGACCCTGATGATCCTCGCCAGCCTGGCCTGGGGCTTGCGTCTGCTGCACAAGCGCCAAGAGGCATTTCGCGAGCTGGAACACGCCCAGCAGGTCAACCAGCAGTTGATCGAGCGCCTCGAGGACGAGCACCGCCGCAGCAGCCACGCCGCCGCCACCGACCACCTCAGCGGCCTGCACAACCGCCGCCAGTTCGTCGAGGTCGCGACCCGCACCCTTGCCCAGCAGCGTGGCAAACGCCGCCTGCTGGCGATCCTGTTCATCGACATGGATCGCTTCAAGTCGATCAACGACTCGCTCGGCCACAAGATCGGCGACTTGCTGCTGCAAGCGGTGGCAGGGCGCATCCAGCGCCTGCTCGAACCAGGCGACGAGGCTTCGCGCTTTGGCGGTGACGAGTTCGTGGTGCTGCTGGCCGGCGAGCGCAGCGAGGAACAGATCGACAACTGGGTGCGCGCCCTGGTGGAGAAACTGTCCGCCACCTATGCCCTGGCCGACCAGGAGGTCAACACCAGCCCAAGCGTCGGCGTGAGCATCTGCCCACGCGATGGCCAGGACATCGACGCGCTGATCCGCTTCGCCGATGCCGCCATGTATTCGGCCAAGCAGGCAGGCCGCGCCCAATATCGCTTCTTCGACCCGTCGCTCAACCTCACCGACATCCAGGCCTTCACCCTGGAACAGGCCTTTGGCGGCGCCCTGGCCGAACGCCAGTTCGTTCTCCACTACCAACCGCAGATCCGCCTCGACACCCTTCAGGTGCTGGGCTACGAGGCCCTGGTGCGCTGGGATCATCCGCAATTCGGCCTGCTCTACCCCGACCGGTTCATCGATCTCGCCGAGCGCAGCGGCTTCATCGTCGACCTGGGGTGGGAGGTGCTGCGCCTGGCCTGCGAGGAGCTGGCACGCTGGCATGCACGCGAGCATGACGCACGCCTGGCGATCAACGTCTCGGCCCTGCAGCTGCGTCAGGCCGACTTCAGCACACGCCTGCTGGCCGAACTCGACTACTACGGCATCGCGCCCCAG
Organism: Pseudomonas sp. microsymbiont 2; assembly: GCF_054788395.1. Taxonomy (NCBI): domain Bacteria; kingdom Pseudomonadati; phylum Pseudomonadota; class Gammaproteobacteria; order Pseudomonadales; family Pseudomonadaceae; genus Pseudomonas; species Pseudomonas sp. microsymbiont 2. The sequence continues at coordinate 2,962,769 of NZ_CM139112.1, read as the reverse complement.
CGTCTGGAACTGGAAATCACCGAGACCACCGTGCTCGACCCCGAAGGCACCGCGATGGCCCATCTACGTCGCCTGCGCAGCGCCGGGCTGGGCATCAGCCTGGACGATTTCGGTCGTGGCTATGCAGGCTTCGCCCACCTGCACGCGCTGCCGCTGTCCAAGCTCAAGATCGACCGAGCGCTGATCGCTCCCCTGTCCAACGCCTACGACGACAGCCCGATCGTCTCCTCGACCATCATCCTGGCCAAGCGCCTGGGCCTGGAGGTGGTCGCCGAAGGCGTCGAGACCCGCGAGCAAGTGGTGTGCCTGAAGCTCGCCGGCTGCGACATCGCCCAGGGCTATCACTTCAGCCGGCCACTGTCGCCCAGCCAACTGCATGACTACCCCCCGTTCAACGGTTCCGAGGAAAAGGCATGGGTCTACTGAAAAGCGTCGCCCTGCTGCTGTTGGCCCAGGTGCTCGCAGGCCAGGCGCAGGCCCGTTGCGCCCCCCACAGCCTGCGCCTGGCGGTGATCCCGATCGAGGATGCACAGGCCATGACCCGCGAGCACCAGCCGTTGCTCGACCGTCTGGGCAAAGCCGCCGGAGTGCCGGTGGAACTGGTGCTCAGCAGCTCCTACGAGAGCGTGGTGGACGCCATCGTTTCCGGTGGCACCGATATCGCCCGGCTGGGGCCTGCGTCGTACCTGCTCGCCCATCGTCGCGACCGGGGCATCGAAGCCTTTGCCACCTTCTCCTTGAACGCCGGCATCTACACGCCCGCAGGCAACCACTATCAGGCGCTGCTGCTGACCCGCGCCGACGGGCCCGCCCGTCTCGATGCCCTGCGCGGTGCCCGGGTAGCCTTGAGCGACCCGGCCAGCACCTCCGGCAGCCTGGTGCCCAGCGTCGAGTTCGCCGCCCAGGTCGGCACGCCACTGCCGCGTTTCTTTGGCGCGCTGGTGTATGCCGGCAACCATGACAAGGCCCTGGCGGCGTTGCTCGAAGGCCGGGTCGATGCAGCCTTCGTTGCCAGCGAACGGGCCGACGCCTACCTGGCCCGCCACGCCATCGACCCCGCGCGGCTGCGACTGCTCTGGCGCTCGGCGCCGATCCGCTACGATCCCTACGTGTTCAGCGCCGGCCTGTGTCCGGCGCTCAAGCAGCGCTTGCGCAAGGCAATGCTCGAAGACCCACAAGGCATGGCCGCGTTCGTGGCCTCGCAACACGCCACCGGGCTGGTGCCGGTGAGCCATGAGGACTATGCGGGGCTGGAACGCCTGATGGAGTCTCGCTGAAGCTCAGCCAGGCTGGGCGATTTGCCACAACCGGGCGATATCCGCCGCCCGCGCTTCGAGCAGAGCCCCCGCCTCGGCGCAGGCCTGCTCCAGGGTCATCGGCCCGCTGGCCAGGGCGAAGGCGGCATCGATCCCATGTTCGTACAACTGCGTGTACCCGGCACCGAGGGTGCCGGCCAGCACCACCACGGGCACGCCATGGCGCTTGGCGATCCGGGCGACGCCCAGTGGCGTCTTGCCGCGCAGGGTCTGCGCATCGAAACGCCCTTCGCCGGTGATCACCAGGTCCGCGCTCCGCACCAGCGCATCCAGCCCAGCCAGCTCGGCCACCACCTCGACGCCGGGGCAGAATCGCGCGCCCATGAACGCCTTGGCCGCGAAGCCCATGCCACCGGCCGCGCCACTGCCCGGTTGGTGGCGCAGGTCCTTGCCGAGCAGGCCGGCACAATGCTCGGCGAAGTGCCCCAGGGCCTGGTCCAGCGCCTGTACCTGCGCCGGGCTGGCGCCCTTCTGCGGGCCGAAGATCGCCGAAGCGCCGTTGTCGCCGCAGAGCGGATTGTCGACATCGGCGGCGACCTCCACCCGTACCTCGGCCAGACGCGGATCCAGGTCGCTGGCATCCAGACGGGCCAGTTGCGCCAGGGCCAGGCCGCCTGGCGCCAGGGGTTGGCCGGCAGCGTCGAACAGGCGCAGCCCCAGCGCCCGCAGCATACCGCTGCCGGCGTCGTTGGTGGCGCTGCCGCCGATGGCCAGGACAATGCGCGAGGCGCCGGCCGCCAGCGCCGCGGCGATCAGCTCGCCGGTGCCCCAGGTGCAACTGCGGCAGGCATCACGCTGGCCACTGGGCAGCAGCTGGATGCCACTGGCCTGGGCCATTTCGATCACCGCCGTACGGCTGTCCGGCAGCCAGCCCCAGCTGGCCTCGACCGGTTCGCCCAACGGGCCTCGGACGACCTGGCGGCGCAGCTCGCCATGGCTGGCGGCAACGATCGCCTGCAAGGTGCCTTCGCCACCATCGGCCATGGGGCACTCGACCAGCTCGGCCTGCGGCCACACCTTGGCCAGCCCGCTGGCGATGGCCCGGGCGACACCGGCAGCGTCGAGGCTGTCCTTGAACGAGTCGGGGGCGATGACGATCTTCATGGGATTCTCCTGTCCTGATACCGCGCATGCTGACAGGTGCGTGGCACAGCGGCCTCGGTCGGATGCACAAAAGTCAGGGCGGGTTGTTTGGGCGGATGCCTGCAACGCGGCTCGGCAGCCCACGCGGTCAATCCGCCGGCAGCAACTGCAGGCCCAGGTACAGGCTGAGCATGCCTTCCATCCGCAGTGGGTCCACCTCGCCGACTTCGGCGATGCGTTCCAGCCGGTAGCGCAGGCTGTTGCGGTGAATCCCCAGGGCGTCGGCACAGGCCTGGCTTTGCCCGTCGTGGGCGCACCAGGCGCGCAAGGTGGCGAGCAACTGGCCGCTGGCATCCTTGGCGCGGATGCGCTGCAGCGGCTCGAGCAACTCGTCCAGCGCATCGTCGTTGCGATGCCGCCAGAGCAGCGCCGGCAAACGGTAACGGGCCAGGCTCAGCAAGCGCTCTGCAGGCAGCACTTCACGGCCGTAGGCCAACAGGTCGCGCACCCGCCGGTAACCGCGGCGCAGCTGTTCGAGACTTTGCGCCGGGCTGCCCAGCGCCAGGCGCTCGACCTCCCAGCCATGGCGCCGCAGGCGTTCGAGCAGACGGGCTTCATCCAGCACGCCGGCAAGCGGACGGCACCATAGCAGCGACTGGCGCGCCGGGCTCACGCACCAGCTGTCCGGGTAACGGCTCATCAACCAGGCCGAAAGGGCCTCGGCGGGCGGCCCGCTGTGCAGCTCGAACAAGCAGGGAACACGCGGCAGGTTGGGCTTGAGGCCCAACTGCCGGGCCTCATCGACCAGCCGCGGCGATTCACCGCTGCCACCGAGCAGCAACGCCAGCAGATCGTCGCAGCGCTGGCGGCGCCATTGCTGCTCCACCTGCAGATGGCGCTGGGCCAGCAGCATTTCGGCGGTCATGCGCACCAGCTCGCCGTAGGTGCGCAGTTGCTGCGGATCGCCGGTCAGGCCAAGCACGCCGATCAGGCGGCCATCGAGCAGCAGTGGCAGGTTCACGCCGGGCTGCACGCCCTTGAGGCATTTGGCCGCCTCGCCATCCAGCTCGACGATGCGGCCGTTGGCCAACACCAGCTGGGCGCCTTCGTGGCGGGTGTTGATGCGTTCGGGCTCGCCACTGCCGAGGATCAACCCCTGGCTGTCCATCACGTTGACGTTGCATGGCAGGATGGCCATCGCCCGGTCGACGATGTCCTGGGCGAGGTCGTGGTCGAGCTCGAACATGAAAGGATCCTTAGGCTTTGTTCGGCGGCACAGCGACCTGCCCCTGAGGCTGTGCAAAAGCACAAAGACAGCCGCGCTACACTGCCCGAGACTTTTCCAGGCGAGCGCCGGCACAGGCGACGCGGTGACAACCATAACAACAGAGAACCCGATCATGGCACACAGCCCCGCCCCTGACCAAGGCACCGAGATCACCCGCGACGCGCTGTACCGGCGCATCACCCTGCGGCTGATCCCGTTCATTTTCATCTGCTACCTGTTCAACTACCTCGACCGCGTCAACGTCGGCTTCGCCAAGCTGCAGATGCTCGACGCCCTGAAGTTCAGCGAAACCGTGTACGGCCTCGGCGCCGGCATCTTCTTCATCGGCTACGTGCTCTGCGGCCTGCCCAGCAACCTGGCGCTCAATCGCTTCGGCCCGCGACGCTGGATCGCGTTGATGATGATTGCCTGGGGCAGTCTGTCCACCTGCCTGCTGTTCGTTACCACGCCCACCGAGTTCTATACCCTGCGCCTGCTGACCGGCGCTGCCGAGGCGGGTTTCTTCCCCGGCGTGGTGCTGTACCTCTCGCGCTGGTTCCCGGCGGACCGCCGAGGGCGCATCATGGCGCTGTTCATGTCGGCGATACCGGTGTCCGGCCTGCTCGGCGGGCCGTTCTCCGGCTGGATCCTCGACCACTTCGCCGCGGGCCAGCACGGCCTGGCCGGCTGGCAGTGGATGTTCCTGATCCAGGGCCTGCCCACCGTGGTCCTGGGCGCGCTGGCCATCGTGCTGCTCAGCGACGGCTACCACAAGGCCGCCTGGCTGAGCCCGGCCGAACGCCGCCTGATCGAGGCCGACCTCAAGGCCGATGCCGCTGGCAAACCAGCCACCAGCGGCGACAGCCTGCTCGCGGTGCTGACCAACCCGCTGATCTGGACCTTCGGTTTCGTCTACTTCTGCATCCAGAGCGGGGTCTACGCCATCAACTTCTGGCTGCCGTCGATCATCAAGAACATGGGCTTCGACAATCCGTTGCTGATCGGCTGGCTGAGCGCCATTCCGTACCTGCTGGCCGGGGTGTTCATGATCGTCGTCGGCCGTTCGGCGGACCTGCGCAACGAGCGGCGCTGGCACCTTGTGGTACCGATGCTGATGGGCGCGCTGGGCCTGCTGATCGCGGTGAATTTCGCCGGCAACCCGACCGTTGCCATCCTTGGCCTGTCCATCGCCACCATGGGCGCGCTGACCGGCCTGCCGATGTTCTGGCCGATGCCGACCGCGCTGCTCGGTGCCGGCGCCGCCGTGGCGGGCCTGGCGATCATCAACTCGGTGGGGCAGATGGCGGGCTTCCTCAGCCCGTACCTGGTGGGGTTCATCAAGGACCAGACCGGTTCGACCGACGCGGCGCTGTATGCGCTGGCGGGGTTGATCGTGTTCGGCAGCCTGGTGGCGCTGCGGGTTTCGCGCAGCGGCAGCGCTGCGTTGGCACGTGCCCGCTAGGTTGACGCTCTGTGCCGCGAAAGGGCCGCATGGCGGCCCCGGCAATTCATGCGTCGTGGATGAGATCCTGGGGCTGCTTTGCAGCCCTTTCCGGCCGGTCCGACGCCTCGGCAAGGCCGCTCCTACAGGCAGCCCGTTCCAGGTCGTTGTTGACCGAGTGAGGGCCTCAAGGTGTTCGCCGTTAGAGGTGCAGCGCCTGTGAGATCGAGCGCCGCCCGCGCGGCGCATCGCGACGCAAGGCCGCTCCTACATCTGTTTCGGGCCAGTCAATCCTGTGCCATTACCTGGTCCGCCTTGTTGGTACGACGCGGTATCAAGGTGGGCACTGCTGGCGCCTCGCCTGACTTGAGGCATGCGCCAAGGCGGGCAACCATGGCCTGACAGGTTCGGCACGTTGCAACAAATGTAGGAGCGGCCTTGCGTCGCGATGCGCCGCGCGGGCGGCGCTCGGTCTGATAGGCGCTGCACCTCTAACGGCGAACACCTTGAAAGGGACGGCTCCCACAGGGGCACACGACCCTGGCGCTAGTTGCGAGGCTTCCACCCGGCCTCATGCAGCGCCGTCAGCAGCGTATCCCCGTCCAGCGCCGGTACCACCACACCCTTCCTGCCCTGCATCTCGCGTCCCGCCAGCAAGGCATTGACGATCGCCTCTTCCACCGCCTCCGCCGCCGCCAGGAACAGCCCCGAAACATGGTCGTTGTTGAGCATGCTCACCTGGGCGCACTGCTCCAGCCCCTTGCGTGCGTAGTCCGCCGCGGGCAGCCCCTGGTTCCCGGTGGAGAACGCCAGGAAGATATCGCCACTGGAGTCCTCGGTACCGCCACCGGTTCGGGCGATGCCGATCGACGCCCGCTGGGCCAGGCGCTGGCACTGGTGCGGCAACAGCGGCGCGTCGGTGGCGATCACCACCACGATCGAGCCCATGCCTGGCGTGCCGCTCGCAGGTTCGGCGAACGGCGATGGCAAGTGCCTCAACTGGCGCCCGACCGGATAACCATCCACCCGCAGCTCGCGACGCTGACCGTGGTTGGCCTGGACCAGGGCGCCGACCGTCCAGCCCCCCTGCTCATCGCTCAAGCGCCGCGAGGCCGTGCCGATCCCGCCCTTGAACTCGTGGCAGATCATCCCCGTGCCACCGCCCACCGCACCTTCCTCGACCATGCCCGCAGCCGCGCCATCCAGTGCCTGGCGCACCAGCCCCGGCGTCACGTGCTGGCCCCAGATGTCGTTGAGCAGCCCGTCGTAGGTTTCCATCACCACCGGCATGCACCAGTACACCGCGTCATCGGCCAGGCGCTCGCGCTCGGCGGCGATCAGCGTATCGCGCACCACACCGACACTATGGGTGTTGGTGATGGCGATCGGCGTGCTCAGCAGGCCCGCCTCGCGAATCCACTCAAGCCCGGTGGCATCGCCATTGCCGTTGAGCACATGGCAACCGGCGAAGCACGGCGACAGGCGGGCCGGCCCCGGGCGCGGCTCGATGACGGTGACCCCGGTGCGGATCGGTGCCGGTCGCTGTTCGTCGATCAGGGTGCTGTGGCCGACCCGCACCCCCGGTACATCGGTAATGGCATTGAGCGGGCCTGGATTGCCGTGGCCGAGGGTAATGCCCAGTTGACGCGCACGCATGTGTACTCCTTGGATTTCACAATTTCTGGAAGGTCGGGCTGAGCCGGCCGTGGGTGCTGTACAAGGTCACCGAAACCGCCAGCAGCCCGAGCATGATCAACAGGTCGCGCAACGACGCCTCGCGCAGCAGGGTCACCAGCAGCCAGCCGGCGCCGCTGACCGCCAGCAGTGCCGGCAACGGCCACAGCGGCATGCGGTACGGGTGTTCGCGGTCGCGGCGCAGCACCCGGCTGCACAGGGCGCAGGACGCCACCACCAGGTAGATCAGCAGCAACAGCAGCACGGTGAACGAGGTCAGGTCCTCCAGGCTGCCGGACAAACTCAGCAGCGCCGACGGTATGGCCAGGAACAGGGTCGCCAGCCACGGCGACTCCCAGCGCGGATGGATCACCGTGAACGCACGGTTGAGCGCAGGGGTCCAGATCGCGTCGCGACCGCTGCTGTACACCACCCGGCCGACCTGGATGACGATCGCCACGATGGCGTTGAACACCGACAGGAAGATCCCCGCGCTGACCAGCCGTGCCAGGGTCTCGTTGCCATGGGCGGTCAGCAGGTAACCGATCGGGTCGCCACTGGCCAGCATCGCCTGCAGCGACGGCGCGCCGATCAGCAGCGCCGCCAGCGGGATCACCTCGATGGCGACCACCACCAGCAGCGACCACAGTACCGCCCGGTGCACGGTGCGCCCCCGGTCTTTCATGTCCTCGGCCAGCAGCACCGCGCCACCGTAGCCATTGAAGGCGAACAGCGCCATGCCCACCGCGCCCAGCACCAGCGCCCAGGGCGCGACCACCAGCGTGCCCTGTTCGAGCATCTGCGGTTGCAGCAGGCTGGCCACCGGCTGGCTGGCGTTGCCGAAGCCGAGCAGCACGATCACCAGCAACGCGGCGACCTCGCAGAACAGGAACAGGCCGGTGATCCAGGCGTTCAGGCGGATATTGAGGATGCCTAGCGCATAGCTAGAGACCACGATCACCAACGCCACCGCCTGGGTGTCGAAGCGCGTGCCCAGGGCGTTGTTGAGGTAGGTGGCGGCGCCTGCGGCGAGCACTGGCGGGATGAACAGCATCGAGGCCAGCACGGTGAGAAAGGTGGCGTAGCCGGCCAACCCACCGAACACCCGCTTGGCATACACGTACTCGCCGCCTGCCGAGCTGTGGGCCCGCCCGAGCTCGGCGTAGCACCAGGCGAACATCAGCGCCAGCACCGCGGCCATGAGAAAGGATAGGAAGGCGCCGCTGCCGGCCTGCTGGATGGCGAACGGGGCGATGACGAACACGGAGCTGGCCGGGGTAACCGCCGACACGGTGATGGCGACCACATCGAACACGCCCAGGCGCTGCTTGAGTGCGCTCGCGGGCTCTTCGCTGGAGCTCATGGCGTTTTTCCTCTGGTTGTTATTGGTTGTGAGGGGAAAACCGGTCACGCGGCCGCTGGACCTGGGCTGGACTGTAGGCCGGGAAGGCGCGGCGGCCAATTACCCTATGGGGGTACGCCCCTTGACGAGGCGTGGAAAACCCTCCAAGACTGCCTGGGCCTCTTCGCGGGTGAACCCGCTCCCACACGAGCCCTTGCATGCACAACCTGTTCAGTGAAACCAGCGCCCACGCGGGCCTGGCCCGCACCATCGAGCAGATCGGCCAGCCGCGCTTCTGGCGGCAGTTGATCCTGCTGCTGCAGCACTGGCTGCCCTTCGACAACGCCCTGGCTATGCACTACCCGCGCGACGGCCTGCCTCGCGCGCTGGAGATCTTCGACGCCCGTGGCGAGGGCAATCCCGAGGCCATGGCCCTGTATCTGAGCGGCCTGTACCAGCTCGACCCGTTCTACCAGGCTTGCCAGGAGCGCATCGGCGATGGCCTGCACCGCCTGGAAGAAGTGGCTCCGGACCAGTTCCGCCAGAGCGAGTACTACCTCAAGTATTTCCACGACCATGTGCTGGAGGACGAGGTGCAGTTCATCCTGCAGCTGGGCGATGCTGGCGCGCTGTCACTGTCGCTGGGCACGCGCGAGCGCTTCGACACGGCGCGCCATGGTCTGTTGACGGTGGTCAGCCCTTGGGTCCTGGCGCTGATGGGCCAGCACTGGCAGCGCCATGGCCAGCGCCCGGCTCCGGCAATGGTGCGCGATGCCATGAGCCTGTTCGGGGCGAAGGTGTTGTCCGAGCGCGAGCTGGAGATTGCCCGGCTGATCCTGCGGGGGTATTCATCGAAAGCCATGGCCGAGCGGCTGGCCATTTCGCCGGAGACCATCAAGGTGCATCGCCGGCATCTGTACGCCAAGCTGGACATCTCGTCGCAGCCGGAGCTGTTCTCGCTGTTCCTGCAATCGCTGGGGCACGATCCGCAGGATCCTTGAGCATTATCGCGGGGCAAGCCCGCTCCCACGGGATTCGGTGGGAGCGGGCTTGCCCCGCGATGGGGCCTTCAGCGCTTGCCGACCATTCCCGCCACGCGATCCACCGCGATCCGCGTCTTCTCCACCAGTTCATCGAGCTCCGAGCGGCTGGCCACCAGCGCCGGCGCCATGATCATCCGCCCCAGCGTCGAGCGAATGATCACCCCCTCCTCGAACCCGAACGTGCGGCACTGCCAGGCCAGGTCGTTCTCGTTGGCGAAACGCTTGCGCGTGGCCTTGTCCTCGGCGAACTGCAGCGCCGCCACCAGGCCGGTGCCCTGGACCTCGCCGATCAGCGGATGGTCGGCGAACACCTCGCGCAGGATGCGCTGCAGGTACGGCCCGGTATCGTCCTTGACCTGGCGCACGATACCCTCGTCACGCAGCGCCTTGAGGTTGGCCACGGCCACCGCCGCGGCTACCGGGTGCCCGGAGTAGGTCAGGCCATGGGCGAACACCCCGCCCCGCTCCACCAGCGCCTCGGCAATGCGCTTGCTCAGCACCAGGCCACCCATGGGCACATAGCCACTGGTCAGGCCCTTGGCGATGGACAGGGTGTCGGGCTCGAAGCCGAAATGCTGGTGGGCGAACCACTCACCGGTGCGGCCGAAGCCGCCGATCACCTCGTCGGCGCACAGCAGCACGTCGTACTGGCGGCAGATGCGCTGGATCTCGGGCCAGTAGCTTTGCGGCGGGAAGATCATGCCACCCGCGCCCTGGAATGGCTCGGCGATGAAGCCGGCAACGTTCTCGGCCCCAAGCTCGAGGATCTTCTCTTCGAGCTGCAAGGCGCAGCGACGACCGAATTCGGCCGGAGTGAGGTCGCCGCCCTCGGCGAACCAGTAAGGCTCGTCGATATGCGCCACATCCGGGATCAGCCCGCCCATCTCGTGCATGAACTTCATGCCGCCCAGCGCCGTGGCCGCCAGGGTCGAGCCGTGGTAGCCATTCCAGCGGCCGATCATGACCTTCTTCTGCGGCTTGCCGACCACCTGCCAATAGCGGCGCACGGTGCGGATCAGCACTTCGTTGGCCTCGGAGCCGGAGTTGGTGTAGATGGCGTGGCTGTAGTGCCCCGGCAGCAGGCTGAACAGCAGCTCGGACAGCTCGATCACCGCCGGGTGGGTGGTGTGGAAAAACATGTTGTAGTAGGCCAGCTGGTCCATCTGCGCGGCGGCGGCGGCGGTCAGGTCCTTGCGGCCATAGCCGAGCTGGGTGCACCACAGGCCGGACATGCCGTCCAGGTAGCGACGCCCGTCGTTGTCCCACAGGTACAGGCCCTCGCCACGGGTGATCACCCGTGGCCCCTCGGCGTTGAGCGCTTTCTGGTCGAGGAAGGCGTGGATGTGGTGGGCCGCGTCGCTGGCCTGGTAGTCGCGGGTGTCGCGCTTGGCGGTGAAAGGTGCGTTCATGGTTGTTCTCCTCGGATGAAGGTCAGCGCAGCTGGATCCAGGTGGTCTTGAGCTGGGTGTACTTGTCGAACGAGTGCAGCGACAGGTCGCGGCCAAAGCCGGACTGGCGGCCACCGCCGAAGGGCACGCTCACATCGAGCGCGTCGACGGTATTGACCGAGACGGTGCCGGCCTTCAGGCGTCGGGCCACGCGGTGGGCGCGGTTGAGGTCGTCGCTCCAGACCGACGCGGCCAGGCCGTAGACGCTGTCGTTGGCCAGCGCGATGGCCTGTTCCTCGTCATCGAAGGCGCTCACCGCCAGCACGGGGCCGAAGATCTCTTCGCGGGCCAGGGCCATGTCCGGGCGCACCTCGCTGAAGATCGTCGGCGTGATGAAGTTCTGCGAGCCGTTCACGCTCAGGCGTTCGCCGCCGCACAGCAGGCGCGCGCCCTGCGCCCGGCCCTGGGCGATGGCCGCCTCGATGCGCGCGGTCTGGCTGGCATCGACGATGGCGCCGGCGCGGCTGGCCGGATCCAGCGGATCGCCCGGCAGCCATTGGCGGGCCTTGTCGATCAAGCGCTCGACGAACGCGTCGTGAATCGAGCGTTGCACGTACAGCCGTGAATTGGCCGAACACACCTCGCCCTGGTTGAAGAAGATGCCGAAGGCCGCTTTCTGCGCCGCCAGGTCCAGGTCGCGGCAGTCGTCGAACACCAGGTTCGGGCTCTTGCCACCGCATTCCAGCCACACCTGCTTGAGGTTCGACTGCGCCGAGTACTGCATGAAGTACTTGCCCACCTGGGTCGAGCCGGTGAACACCAGGCAGTCCACGTCCGGATGCAGCCCCAGGGCGCGGCCAGCGCTTTCACCCAGGCCCGGCACGACATTGAACACGCCTTCCGGCAGTCCGGCTTCGAGGGCCAGTTCGGCCAGGCGCAGGGCCGAGAACGGCGACTGCTCGGCGGGCTTGAGCACCACGCTGTTGCCCGCGGCCAGGGCCGGTGCCACTTTCCAGGCGGCCATGTCCAGCGGGAAGTTCCACGGCACCACGGCGCCGACCACGCCCAGCGCCTCGCGGGTGATCATGGCCACGGCGCTGCCAGCGGTAGGCGCCACCTGGTCGTAGAGCTTGTCCAGCGCCTCGCCATACCAGGCGAATACCTGCGCCGCGCCGGGCACATCGATGGTGTAGGCATCCATCACCGGCTTGCCCATGTTCAGCGAGTCGAGCAAGGCCAGCTCTTCGCGGTGGGCCAGCATCAGCTCGGCCAGGCGCAGCAGCACGCGCTTGCGCTCGGCCGGCGCCATGCGCGCCCAGGGACCGTGTTCGAACGCCTGCCGCGCCGCCCGTACCGCCAGGTCGACCTCGCGATCGGCACAGGCGGCCACCTGGGCCAGGCGTTGCCCGGTCGCCGGGTTGATGGCGTCGAAGGTCGCGCCGTCGAAGGCCGCGACCGGGCGCCCATCGATCAACGCGGTGGTGATGAAGCTTTGCCGTGCAGCGCGCTGCTGCCAATCGCCTTTCGTATGCACGCAGGTCTCCTCGCCGGCCACACGCAGGGCCGGTCATTGTCGTTGTCAGGATGAGGTGAAGCGGTGGCTCAGCGCCTTCGCAGGTAGCTTTCCAGCGGGTCCTTGCCCAGCCCTTCCTGGGCCTGGGCCAGCGAGGCGATGAACAGCGAGAACAGTTCGGCCTGGGTGGCGATGTCCAGCTTGGCGTAGAGGTTCTTGCGGTGGGTCTTGACGGTGTCTTCGCTGATCCCCAGGCGCTCGGCCAGCGAGCGCGTGGAGTGGCCACGCAGCAGGTACTGGGCGATGTGGCACTCGCGCTCGGTGAGCAGCGAGGCGCCGAAGTTGTTCAGCGCCGCGTTGATCTGCCGCCCCAGCGCGCTCTCGAAGCGCCCGCCCAGCGCCCCGCCGCCCAGGTGTCCCCAGTGCCGACGCACCACCGCAACCACCCAGGCGGCGATGCACTTGAGCTCGGCCACCTGGCGGCTGCCCAGGCGCCGGGTGCTGCCCAGGGCCACGGCGATGGCCACCTGGTCGTCCAGCGGCACCAGGTAGTTGAGCTCATCTTCCAGGTGGGCGTGCTGGTAGAACGCGGTGTAGTACTCGCTGCGCTTGAAATGGTCGGGAGCGACGTCGCTCAGGCGATAGCAGCCTGCCGCCACGCCATCCATGCAGGCGCGGTAGAACGGGCACAGCAGGTAGTAGCCTTCGAGGTACTTCTGCACATTGCCCTCGGGCAGCCACGGCCCCTCGTCGTCCTTGGCGAACAGGGCCGACGGCAGGCCCGTGCGCGGGTAGAGAAATACCGTGATGGCCTGGCATGGCGCCAGGCTGTTGAGCGCGGCGAACAGCTGGTCGACGAAGCCGGGCGTGCCAATGGCATCGACCACGCGGGCTATCTGCGCGTACCAGTCGGGAGAGTTCAGCCGGGCTCTGTTCATTGTTGTCGTCCGCGCCAGGGAAAGTACGGAACGGATTGTTTCATGGGGGCGGCGCGTCGGCCATCACCCTTCGGGGTGAGCGCCGACGCCTGGCTCGGTCCGCAGCTCCTCGATGCTGATCTCGCGCATCCTGAATTTTTGCACCTTGCCGGTGACCGTCATCGGGAACGCGTCGACGAACCGCCAATGACGCGGCACCTTGAAATGCGCGATGCGTGCCCGCGCCCATTCGCGCAGCTCCTCCTCGCCCAGCACATGCCCGGGGTGCAGGCGGATCCAGGCGACGATTTCTTCACCGTACTTGCTGCACGGGATGCCGATCACCTGCACGTCCGCCACCGCCGGGTGGGTGAAGAAGAACTCCTCCAGCTCTCGCGGATAGATGTTCTCGCCGCCACGGATGATCATGTCCTTGCTGCGCCCGACGATGCGCACATAACCTTCGTCGTCCATCACCGCCAGGTCGCCGGTGTGCATCCAGCCCTCGCTGTCGATGCTTTCGGCGGTGGCCTTGGAGTTGTTCCAGTAGCCGAGCATCACACTGTAGCCGCGGGTACACAGCTCGCCGATCTCACCGCGAGGCAGCGTGCGTCCTGCATGGTCGATCACCTTGTTTTCCAGCCACGGCTGGGTACGACCAACGCTGGTCACCCGACGCTCCAGGTCGTCGGCGGCGCCGGTCTGCAGCGACACCGGGCTGGTCTCGGTCATGCCGTAGGCAATCTGTACCTCGGCCATGTGCAGCTCGTCGATCACCCTACGCATCACCTCGATCGGGCAGGTGGCGCCGGCCATGATGCCGGTGCGCAAGCTGGACAGGTCGAATTCGGGGCGGCGTGGGTGATCCAGCTCGGCGATGAACATGGTCGGCACGCCGTACAGCGCGGTGGCGCGCTCCTCGGCCACGGCCTGCAGGGTGAGCAGCGGATCGAAGGCGTCGTTGGGGTAGATCAGGGTACTGCCGTGGGTCATGCAGCCGAGGTTGGCCATGACCATGCCGAAACAGTGGTACAGCGGCACCGGCACCACCAGCCGGTCGTGCTCGGTCAACCCAAGGCTTTCACCGACCATGTAGCCGTTGTTGAGGATGTTGTGGTGGCTGAGGGTCGCGCCCTTGGGGAAGCCGGTGGTGCCGGAGGTGTACTGGATGTTGATCGGCTCGTGCCGGTGCAGGCTGGCCTGGCGCGCGGCCAGTTGCCCGGTGTCGGTTTCGCCGGCGCGGGCCTGCAACGCCGACCAGCCCAGGAAGCCTTTGGCTGGCGTGGCGGCCAGGCTGATGACCCCGCGCAGCTCGGGCAGGCGCGCGCTTTGCAGCTCGCCCGGCCGGCAGGCGCCAAGCTCGGGCGCCAGGTCCAGCAGCATGGCGTGGTAATCGGAGGTCTTGAAGGCATCGGCGCAGACCACCCACTGGCAGGCCGATTGGCCCAGGGCGTACTCCAGTTCGCTGCTGCGATATGCCGGGTTGATGTTGACCAGGATCGCGCCGATCTTGGCGCTGGCGAACTGGGTGATGCACCACTCGGCGCAGTTGGGTGCCCAGATGCCCAGGCGATCGCCAGTCTGCAGGCCCAGGGCCATCAGGGCGCGGGCGTGCTGGTCGACAGCGTCTGCCAGCTGCCGCCAGGTGTAGCGCAGGTGCTGGTGGCGGACCACCAGGGCTTCGCGGTCGGGGAAGCGGGCGACGGTGGCGTCGAAGGCGTCGCCGATGCAGTGGGTGAGCAATGGAATGGCTTTTGAGCCTTGAGTGTGGCTGGGCTGGGGCATGGGGGCTCTCTTGTTGTGCGGTCCCTGTAGGAGCGGCCTTGTGCCGCGAAAGGGCTGCAAAGCAGCCCCAATCTCGCTGTGACGCTGAAATCGCCGGGGCCGCTGCGCGCCCCTTTCGCGACACAAGGCCGCTCCTACAGGGGATGCTTAATCCTGGTCGGCTAGCGGATGAACACCTGCGGCGTGGTGGTCGACATGTCGCCACCGGGCAGCTTGATATTCCCCACCTTCTCCAGCGTATTCGGGTCGAACACCGCCAGGTCATTGAAGGTGCCGCCCAGGTAGAGCTTGTCGCCGGCCTTGTCGAAGGTCACGCAGTAGTAGGTATGGTCGAGGTTGGCGGCCTTGACCAGTTTCTTCTGCCGGATGTCGTAGCGGGCCAGGCGGTTGAGCACGCCGTACATCTGGTTCGGGTCCTTGGGCGAGCGCAAGCCGGTGAAGTACAGCTCGGTCAGCTCGGCGAACTCCTGGGTGTGGGCCTTGCCGGTCTTCAGGTCGATGCTCAGGTAGCCGTACAGCGGCTCGGCGCTGGCCGGGTCCTGCTTGGCATCCTTGAACTTCGCAATGGTGTAGAGCATCGAGAACTCATGCAACGAACTCTGGTGCGGCCAGAAGTACAGCACGTCGGGGGCGCTGTAGCCTGGGCGGTTCCAGCTGCGCAGCGGCAGCGCGACGCTGTACTTGCCGGTGTTCACGTCCATTTTGTAGATGTCCGGCCCGGCCACGTACAGGCTGCCGTCGTCGCCGGCGCGCATCAGGTACACCTGGCGCGGCATCGGGAAGCTGCGCACGGGCTTGGCGTTAAGGCCATCGGCGGTACTGAAGACCTCCAGGCGCGGCGGCTTGACCACGTAGTGATCGTTCAGGCGCTGGGTCGGGTTGACCGTGGCGTACACCTCTTTGCCGTCGGGGCTGATGGCGAACGAGTACATCGCCTTGCCGACCTCGCCCGGCACGCTGGAGAGGCTGGCGTGGAAGGTGGCCCTGCAGCTGTCCAGGTCGATGCCGTAGATGTCCGCGTAGTGGTTGTTCAGCACATAGGCGGTGCGATTGTCCGGCGCCATCATGGCCGTGCCCGGGCCGAATGCATCGGGCAGGCGACAGGTCTTGTACAGCGTGTCGCTGGCCACCTCGACCACGTGCAGGTTGTTCGGGTAGTTGGTGGCGATCAGGTATTCATGGCCGGCCTTCAAGGCCGGGCCTGCATCATCGGCCTGGGCCGCCCAGGCGCAGGCCGTGGCGGCGACGGTGAGCGCGAGCTGCGCGCAGAATCCAGCTTTCATGCGGTTTCCCCTTGTCGTTCTATTTGTCTTTCGGGAATACGGTGCCGAGGTTGCGCCAGTCTTCGGCGGAGTTGCTCGCCTGGGCGTTCCAGTCCTGGTAGGTGCTCATCATGTCCGGCACCTGGGCCGGCCACCAGCAAGGGTCGGAGCAGCCGTACAGGTCGGCTTCCATCGGCTGGCACAGCGAGCTGACACCGCCGAAGGCGTCCACTTCCCAGCCCGGGTCGGTGGTGGCGGTGCAGCCGGCCACGGCGCTCATGGCCAGCACTTCGTCGACGCGGTCTTCGGCGGCGGCCTGTTCGAGGATGCGCGCCTTGTTGTTCAGCGGTTTGAGGTGCTTCATGTCAGTGCGCCTTCCTGGGAGTGATGTAGCGATCGATGAAGGCCGGGTTGACGGCCATGATGCGGCTGTAGACCTCGATGCCGAAGTCGACCCAGTCGCGCATCAGCTCGCAGTAGTGGTAGGTCGGGTGCTGCGGATCGCCATAGCGGGCGTAGCTCTCGTGGTAGCAGCCGCCGGAACACAGGTTGCGAATGCGGCAGCTGTCGCAGCCGGTGCCGCTGCGGTCCAGACGCTGCGAGAGAAAATCATTGAGCTGCGCCTGCTTCACGCCCTGGTGCACGTTGCCGAAGGTCGGCAGGCTGGAGCCGGTGAAACGGTGGCACAGGTTCAGCTCGCCCTCATGGTCCACCGCCAGCATCTTCAGCCCGGCACCGCATGGCAGGGCCTTCTTGTGGCCTTCGTGGATATCGGTGATCAGCTGGTGCAAGTTGGAGAAACCGATGTTGCGATGCTCCAGTGCCGCCTCCAGGTAGCGTCGGCCCAGGGCCTTCATGTTGGCGAACACCTGCACCAGCTCATCGCCTGTGAGGTTGTAGTCGGCCATGTCGCCGGAGGTCACCGGGGCGAAACCGACCTCGGCGAAACCCAGCTCGTTGAACAGGTGGTTCCAGATGGTCTCGATGTCGGTGATGCCGCGGGTCAGGGTGACCCGCGCGCCCACCGGCCGGCTGCGGTAGCGCGACAGCAGCAGGTCGGCCTTGCGCCGCACCACGTCGTAGGTGCCCTGCCCGCCCACGGTGATGCGGTTGCGGTCGTGCACGGTCTTGGGCCCGTCGATGCTGACGGACAAGCCGAAGCGGTGAGCGTCGAGCCAGTCGACGATCTCTTCAGTAAGCAGCGTGGCGTTGGTGGTCATGATGAACTCGACCTGCTTGCCCGCCTCGGCGAAGCGCCGCTCGCAGTAAGCCACCATGTGCTCGATCAGCGCCCGGTTGGACAGCGGCTCGCCACCGAAGAACACCACGCTGTAGCGCTGCTCGTCGGGCGACTCCTTGAGCAGCATCTCCACCGAGGCCTCGGCGGTGGCCGTGTTCATCTTGCGACCTGCCGACGGCTTGTCGAGGTCTTCCTTGTAGCAGTAGGTGCAGCTCAGGTTGCAGCCGGTGTTGACGTTGAGCACCACGGTGTTCAGCGCCGTGCGCTCGACCTGCTTCAGCGCGATCTCCGGGGTCAGCGGCGAGCCGTCGCTGACCACTTCCAGGGCGATCAGCTCGCGCAAGGTTTCCTCGATGTCCTGCCCGGAAAAGCGCTGGCCCAGGCGCTGTGTCAGCTCTTCGGCCGAACAGCCCTGCTGGCGCAGCGCGTCGATGATGCCGCCGGTCACCGCGTCGGCGGCGAACAGCGAACTGCTGGGGATATGGAACAGCATGCGGTCGGCATCCACCTGCACTTCGTGCAGGTTGCGTTCGACCAGGTTCAGTAGTGCGCCCATGGCGACCTCCCGGGATTCGATGCGTCAGGTTGATGCCTATGGCAGTGGCGGATTGTTCCAGCGTTGCACGGTGACGATCATGTGACCCTCGCCCTGCTGGCCGCCGTCGGCGAGGGTGGCGATCACCTTCAGGTTGCCGGCGTTGTTGGTCATCATCTTGCGCGCGGGGTTGGGCCCCGCCCCGCCCGGCACGAACACGCCGTCGGCCTGCATTTGCCCGGCGAACCTGACGTCCTCGTCCTCGACCGCGCGCTCGTTGAATGGCTCGACCTTCCAGCTGGCCGGCAGGTAGCCGATGCGCAGCGGCTGGCCACTGGCGTCCCTGCCCCAGGCCTCGGCCTCGAAGCGGCCCTGGACCTTGGGCACCGAGGCGCCGTTTTCGCCGATGCGGGCAATGGAGAACGCCGGCACCACCTTGACTTCATCGACCTTGTCGTACACCGCCAGCGTCACACCTTTGAGTGCGCCGACCGACACCTCGCGCTGGCCGGCGGCGGCATCCCTGGCGGCACGTGCCTTGACCCGGATCAGCGTCGGCGTCGATTGCAGAACCTCGGTCACCTCGACGCCCGCACCCAGGTCAGGCTTGCCGGCCAGGTCGCTGCCCACCAGGGTGATCTCACTGTCGCCGCCAGCCTTGATGAACGCCGGCTGCACCGCCAGCAGGCGGCCCTGGCCAGTCTTGGCGGCGCTGAAATCCAGACCGCGCTCGTCGTGCTCTGCCTCGAACATGCGGCCCTTCATCTGGCCGTCGATGGCGGCGAACACCTGACGCAGGTTGGCCTCGCCGACCTTGACGTTGCCGCGCCATTCATAGCCGTTGTAGAGGATCGCCGAGCCGCTGCCATTGAACGGCGTGCCGTCGGCATAGGCCCCCTTGACCTCGACCTTGAAGGTATCGCCCTGCTCGGCGCTGACCGTCATCACCCCGCGCACGTCGCCCTTGGCCAGCATATGGCCGCTGAACGCCCACTGCCCGGCCAGGACCTTGGACTCGGGCCGCGCCTTGAGCCATTCGGCCCAGGCCGGGTCGTCGAGGGGGAAGCGCTTGGCCAGGTCCGGCACCATCTGCTTGAGGGCGATATCCAGCCAGTCGCGGTCGCGGGCCTGGGCCTGGTACTCGAGGGACGGCCACTGGCCGAGGTGGAAGTTGACCAGGTGTTCCCACTCCTGGGCCGGGCGCCGTTGCAGGGCGACCCGGGCGCCGGAGTGACAGCGGCCACACATCTGGCTGAGCTGATCGTCGAAGTGTTCGACGGTGTTCAGCCGGCGCTCCATGGCGTAGCGCACACCTTCGGTCTCACTGGGCGCCAGGCCCTGCTTGTCGGCCAGGTACTTGACCAGGGTGCGGCGGTCGTCGTCGCTTATCGACAGACCATGCATCACCTGCATGCGGGCGATGCTCATCAGCCAGCCTTCGGGGGTCTTGCGCTGGTGGCTGATGCGGCTGTAGCTGTCGTTGCCCTCGGGGATATGGCACCCCATGCACTTGCTCTGCAACAGGCTCGGGCCCTGTTCGGCCGCCATGGCCTGGGCGGACAACAGGGCGGTGGCGACCAGCGCCAGTGTGCCCGCCTGCCGCCGGAGTCGAGTCGTCTTCAAGGTCAGACCTCCACGGTTATTGTTCTTATCGTTATTCGCACGCCTGGGAACTGCGCGGTGCATGTGACAGTGGCGATACAGGAACTGTGCCAGATGAGCTTAACCCTTTGTGCGTCAAAGGGTTGAGCTTAGACCAGGGGCCAAGGCGAGGCAGGTTGGCGGTTAAGGGGCGTGCCATTTCGCGACCAGGTGTTTCACCTTGAGACAGTGTTTTCTGGAGTGGCGGCGGGTGTTCGCCGAAAGAGTTGCAGCGCCTATCAGATCGAGCGCCGCCCGCGCGGCGCATCGCGACGCAAGGCCGCTCCTACATTTGTTGCAACGTGCCGAACCTGTCAGGCCATGGTTGCCCGCCTTGGTGCATGCCTCAAGTCAGGCGAGGCGCCAGCAGTGCCCGCCTTGATACCGCGTCGTGCCAACAAGGCGGACCAGGTAATGGCACTGGAGAGACTGGCCCGAAACAAATGTAGGAGCGGCCTTGCGTCGCGATGCGCCGCGCGGGCGGCGCTCGATCTGATAGGCGCTGCAACCCTTTCGCCAAACCCCTGGCAGCCACACCGCAAACCATGACCCCGCGCCCCTGTCTCACTGCGTCTCAATCTGCGACACCTCGCCCCCATGCCCCCCCCTCGCAACCCCAGACAATCCCCTTTGCCCACGGGCCTTCAGCCAACCGCGCAAGCCTTGGCACGGCCCTTGCCAAGGCACAGGCCACCCCCAAAAGAAAGAGGCTCCGTCTCATGAATACCGAACTGCCGATCCTCCCCGCTACCCGCGCCTTCCTGGCGCGCAAGCTGAAGATGCGTATCGGCGCTGAGTGGCAGGATGCCGCAAGTGGCCAGACCATGACCTTCCGTAACCCGGCCACCGGGGAAGTGCTTGGTGAAGTGCCCTCGGCCCAGGCCCAGGATGTGGACCGTGCGGTACAGGCCGCGCGCCAGGCCTTCGACGACTCGGCGTGGAGCCGCATGCGCCCACGCGAACGGCAGAACCTGCTGTGGCGCCTGGCCGACCTGATGGAGCGCGACGCCCAGCAGCT
Source organism: Pseudomonas sp. microsymbiont 2 (assembly GCF_054788395.1). NCBI lineage: Bacteria > Pseudomonadati > Pseudomonadota > Gammaproteobacteria > Pseudomonadales > Pseudomonadaceae > Pseudomonas > Pseudomonas sp. microsymbiont 2. Next base: position 2,942,304 of record NZ_CM139112.1, on the reverse strand, counting down.
CGCCGAACTGGAGTGCCTGAACAACGGCAAGAGCGCCGTGGTGGCCAAGGTGATGGACGTGCAGCTGGCCATCGACTTCCTGCGCTACATGGCCGGCTGGGCCACCAAGATCGAAGGCAGCACGGTCGAGCCGTCGATGCCGCTGATGCCCAACGGCGACTTCCACGCCTTCGTCCGTCGCGAGGCGGTGGGCGTGGTCGGCGCCATCGTCGCCTGGAACTTCCCGCTGCTGCTGGCCTGTTGGAAGCTCGGTCCGGCCCTGGCCACCGGTTGCACCATGGTCCTCAAGCCCGCCGACGAAACCCCACTGAGCGTGCTCAAGCTCGCCGAGCTGGTGGACGAGGCCGGCTACCCGGCCGGGGTGCTCAATGTGGTCACCGGCACAGGCCTGAACGCCGGCGCCGCGCTGAGCCGCCACCCAGGCGTGGACAAGCTGACCTTCACCGGCTCCACCGAGGTCGGCAAGCTGATCGGCAAGGCGGCCATGGACAACATGACCCGCGTCACCCTCGAGCTGGGCGGCAAGTCGCCGACCATCGTCATGCCCGACGCCAACCTGCAGGAGGCCGCCGCCGGCGCCGCCACGGCGATCTTCTTCAACCAGGGCCAGGTGTGCTGCGCCGGCTCGCGCCTGTACGTGCACCGCAAGCACTTCGACAACGTGGTGGCCGATATCGCGGGCATCGCCAACGCCATGAAGCTGGGCAACGGCCTGGACGCCTCGGTGCAGATGGGCCCGCTGATTTCGGCCAAGCAGCAGGATCGGGTCACCGGCTACATCGACCTGGGGCGTGAGCTGGGCGCGACCATCGCCTGCGGTGGCGAAGGCTTCGGACCGGGCTACTTCGTCAAGCCGACGGTGATCGTCGATGTCGATCAGCGTCATCGCCTGGTGCAGGAAGAGATCTTCGGCCCAGTGCTGGTGGCCATGCCGTTCGACGATATCGACGAAGTGGTGCGCCTGGCCAACGACAACCCCTACGGGCTTGGGGCGAGCATCTGGTCCAACGACCTGGCGGCGGTGCATCGCATGATCCCACGGATCAAGTCCGGGTCGGTCTGGGTGAACTGCCACAGCGCGCTGGACCCGGCGCTGCCGTTCGGCGGCTACAAGATGTCGGGCGTTGGCCGTGAGATGGGCGCGGCGGCGATCGAGCACTACACCGAACTCAAGGCCGTGATGATGAAGCTCTGAGTCTTGCCCTTCGCGGGTAAACCCGCTCCCACAAGCCCCTGTGGGAGCGGGTTTACCCGCGAAGGGCCATCAGCGATAACCCTGCTCGTGCAACCAGCGCGCAACCCGCGCCCGGTGCTCCAGCGTTACCAACTGCTCCAGGCCAATGCCCGCCCGCAGCCCTCGCACCACCGGCGCCAGCTCGACGCCTTGCAGGTGCCATACCCCCAGCGGCTGGTCCGCAGTGACCACCACCTCGGCCTCCTCCACCCAGCCCTCGCGCAACACCGGGCGATGCTCCACTCGCACAGCCTGCCAGTCGGCTACGGCGTGCAGTGCCTGCGTATCCGGCCAGCCCTGGCGCCGCGCCCAGAACGGCTGTGCGCCGCGCTGCGCTTCCTGCGCGTAGAAATCCCGGCCGATGCGGGCGAAGCGCAGGAACAGCTGCTCGACTCGCGCCTGATGGAAGCGCTGCGCCAGGTCCGCCCGTTCCGGCCTTTGCAGCAAGGTGTTGATCACCACCGGCGCCTGCAATGCCGAAGACAAGGACTGGAAGATTCCGTTGCCCGACAGCGGGTCGACCGCCATCGCGGCATCGCCGACCCGCAACCAGTCGGCGCCCGCGCAGGCCCCGGCGAGAATCGCCGTGCTGCTGCGCGCATGCACCTGGGCGGGCGCGAGCGCCTGCTCATCGAACAACTGCGCCACCAATGCCGAACCACGCCGGCGTTCGGCGCAGTATGCCGGCAACCCGGGCTTGCCCGGCAGGTCCACTGCCGCCGCGTCCAGCGTCACTTGCCAGTAGCAACGGCCATCGCTCAACCGTGCCATCCAGGCCCAGCCATCGTCCAGGCTCTCCACCGCCGAAGCCGGCGCGCCGGGCGCGGACTGCCAGAGGTTGAGCAGGCTGACCGTCTCCGGCCCGCGCAGGCGCCCTTCGGCCAGCGGTGCCTGGCGGCCACGGGCCTCGACGAGGAAATCGCCGTGCACGGTGCGGCCATCCTCCAGGCGCACCTGGTGACCGGGGCCGTGCCACGCTTCACGCACCCGCCCCTCGATCAACTCGACACCCGCGCGGCGCAAGTCCTCGCGCAGGGCCTGGTCGAAACGCTGGCGATCGAGCAGACACTCCTGGTTCAGCTTGAGCTGCTGGCCATTCCACCGCACCTGGCGCGTGGCCGGCGTGGTGGCCTGTGCCAGGGCAGCCCCCAGGCCGGCATGGCGCAGGCCCTCCAGCACGCGCTGCGAAACACCTTCCAGCGCGGCGAAGCGGCGCCAATCGGACACCACGCTGACCGGGTACCCCATCCGCCGCAGGCCTAACGCCGTGGCGGCACCGGCAGGGCCGGCACCGAGCACCAGGATGCGCGCCTCAGGCATCGACCGCCCCCTTGCGCTCAGGGCCGGTGAACGCCGCGTCGCTGCGCAACCGCTGCAACAGTGCAGCGCGGCTCATGCCTGGCTCATCACGCAGCAAGGCCGCCAGCTGGCCGCTGAACGCCGCGCAGGCCAGACTGGCCCCCGCCCGGCCATCTTTGCCAACCGGCGCGCCGAAGTCGGCCTGGGCGCTGTCCAGCCACGACCATTGCCCGGGGCCACAACGGGCATCGCCGGTGACACGGATGACCCCCGGATAGCTGGCCGGGTACACAGGTTCCCCCCGCGCCGGGCTGGACGCGCACAGCAGCACGCCAGCGCTGACGGCCTCGCTACAGGCCTGACGCAGCACCGGACGATCCTGGCGCAAGCCCAGGCTCAGGTTGATCACCGTCGCGCCGGCCTCCACCAGCCACAACACGGCCGCCGCCACCTGCAAGGCACTGGTCGTGCCCTGTCCCGCGAACACCTGGGCCAGCAACACCGGCAGGCCGCCAGCCTCGGCACGCAGACTGGCCAGCACGGCGCTGCCATGGCCCAACGCATCCGCCAGGGCATCGCCCTCGCGCAACCTCCCGTCCTCCAGCCAGAAACGCCGCGCATCCAGCAGCGTGCCGGCCTGCTCCGCCGGGCAACCGCTGTCGACCACGCCGATACGCGGCTCAACGGCCATGGTCGCTGGGCTCCTTGACCTGCAGCCGGCCCTCGCGCAGCTCCAGGTGCAGGTCGGCGTCGGCCAGGGTCGAGGCGCGGTGGCTGATCAGAATGCGCGTGCGCCCGCCAAACAGTTGGTCGATGGCGCCGATCACCTCGCGCTCGGTGGCCTCGTCCACCGCCGAGGTGGCTTCGTCCAGCACCAGGATCGCCGGCTGCTGCAACAATGCGCGGGCGATGGCGATGCGTTGCTTCTGGCCGCCAGACAATTGCTGGCCTCGTTCGCCGAGCATGCCGTCGAGGCCCAGCGGCAGGGTTTGCACCAGGCTGTCCAGCCGCGTGAGCCGCACCACTCGCTCAAGATCTTCACGGCCTGCCTGCGGAGTGCCGTAGGCCAGGTTCTGCGCCAGGGTGCCGCGAAACAGCACGATGTCCTGGCTGACCACGGCGATGCGTCGGCGCAAAGCCTGCAGGTCGAGTTCGCGCACATCCACGCCGTCGAGCAGGATGCGCCCGGCATCCGGGTCGTAGAAGCGCTGCAGCAGGTCGATCAGCGTCGACTTGCCGACCCCGGAAGCGCCGCTGATGGCGACCTTGAGGCCAGGCGCCAGGCAGGCGTCGACCCGGTCCAGCACCACGCCCTGGCGTCCTTCGTGGGCAAAACCCACGCCTTCCAGGCGCAGTTCGCCAGGCCCTTGCGGCATGGGCCGCGGGTTGTCGGCCTCGCGCACCGCGACAGCCTCGCGCTTGAGTTCCATCACCCGTTGGAGGCTCACGGCCATGCGCTGTACCGCCACGTACAACCCCAGCAAGCTCTGCACCGGGCCTACGGCCATGCCCATGTAGGTGGAAAAGGCGATCAGCGCGCCCAGTTGCCAGGTGCCCTGGATCACCCACCAGCCGCCGACCAGGAAGGCGCAGGCGCGGCACCAGGAGGTCAGCGTGCCGGGCACCGCCTGGGTGAAGAATTCGCTGACCTGTACCCTGAGCAACTGCCCCATGTAACCCTGGCCCAGCCGATCCAGACGCTCGGCCTCGCGCTGCTGCTGGCCGCTGGCCTGGATGAACTTCATCGCCGGCAGGGTCTCGACCAGGAACGACGACACGTCCGCCGAGCGCTCGCGCAGTGCGCGCACCTCTCGCTCGACCTTGCGCCGCATCCAGCGCAACCACAGCACCTCGATGGGGACCAGCAACGCCAGCAGCAGCGACAGCTGCCAGGACAGCATCAGCATCAAGGCCACCGCGCCGACCAGGCCGATCAGCGCCGATACCGCAGCGAACAACGAGTCCACGGCAAAGCGCTGGATCTCGGCCACGTCGCCATCGAGCCGGGACAGAATGTCACCGGTGCGCCGGCGCCCGTAGAAGGTTGGCGACAGCCGCTGCAGGTGACGGTACAGGTCGTCGCGCAAGGCGAACAGGATGCGCCCGGACAGCCGCGTGTGCAGATAGCGGTTGACGCCGGCCAGCACGGTGCCGAGCAACCCGGCGATGATCATGATCGCGGCCATGTGCCAGAGCGTCTGGTAATCCTTGGCCAGCAGGCCCTCGTCGATCAGCGTCTTGACCAGCCAGGGTTGCGCCAGGGCCAGCAGCGAAGCGCCCAGGGACAACCCCAGCAGCACGCCGATGGCGCCACGCTGCGGGCGCACGAAGCCATACAGCCAGGCCAGGGCCTGGCGCATCAGCTGCGGGTCGCTGGACTCGATCAGCCTGGCGAACGGTCCGCCCATGGCTCAGCCGCGCAGTTGCTTGAGCTTGCGGTACAACGTCGCCCGACTGATGCCCAGGGCCTCGGCCGCCGCCGAGACATTGCCCTGGTGGCGGTCCAGCGCGACGCGGATCAGTTCCAGTTCGTTGTCTCGCAGGCTGCCGGACGACGCCCTGCCACTGGCCAGCTCGTCGAGCAGGCAGTCGGTGAGGTGATCGAGGGTCAGCACCTGCTCGCCCTCCTCGCGCATGGCCAGGGCCGTGCGCACCACCATTTCCAGCTGGCGGATGTTGCCGGGCCAGTCGAAGTTTTCCAGCAGCGCCGCCAGCGGCGCGTCGAGGCTAACGTCTCTGGCCCCGGCCTTGTCCAGCAGGCCCTCGATGATCGTCGCCAGGTCGTCGCGCTCGCGCAGCGCCGGCAGGCGCAGGGACACCCCGTTGACCCGGTAGTACAGGTCTTCGCGAAATGCCTGGTCGCCGACCAGGCGCTTGAGGTCGCGGTGGGTCGCGCAGATCAGTGCGACGTCGATATCCTGCTCCTCGCTCGCCCCCAGCGGCGCCACCCGGCGCTCTTGCAGCACACGCAGCAGGCGCGCCTGCAAGGCCAGCGGCATGTCGCCGATCTCGTCGAGGAACAGCGTGCCGCCATGGGCCTGCATCAGCCGCCCGACCATGCCGCCGCGGCGCGAGCCGGTGAAGGCGCCGTCGCGGTAGCCGAACAGCTCGGACTCGATCAGGCCCTCGGGAATCGCCGCGCAGTTGACCGCCACGAAAGGTTTGCCGGCGCGCGTACTGGCCTGGTGCAGGGCACGGGCGACGACCTCCTTGCCGGTGCCGGTTTCACCCAGCAGCAGCACCGGCAGCCCGTTGGCCAGCCCCTGGCGGGCCATGCGCAGGGCACGTGCCAGGCGCGCATCGCGACCTGCCAGCGTTTCCAGTGCCTGAGGCCTGGCGGGTTCGGCACCTCGGGCAGACGGGGCCTGTGTCATGGCACGCGCCTGGCGCGGCAACTGCAGCGCGCGGAAGAACAATTCGCCCTTGGCGGTCTGCACACTGCTGACGCCGCCCTGCCACAGGCGCGCGATGAACGCCGATGAGCGCTCGCCCAGCAGGTCGCTGCCGCGCCGCCCAAGCAACGCCGCGCGGGACATGCGCAGCAGCTGGCAGGCATTGTCGTTGGCCGCCACCACCTCGCCCTCCAGGCTCAGCGCCAGCAGGCCCTGCCAGGCGCTCGCCAGGTACTGCGGGCGGCTGTGGAAGGCGAGTACCAGGTGCTCGGGATGATAGAGCCCGAACAGGCGGCTTTCGATGTTGCCAGCGGCGAGCATCAGCGTGGAGAGGCTGTCCTGGGGCTGGGCCATGATGCCCTCGCGCGTCACGTCGAGCACGCCGATCACCTCCCCGTGCGGATCGCGCAACGGTACCGAGGTGCAGGAAAACGGGCTGAGGCGGTCGAGGTAGTGCTCGCCGCAGTTGATCAGCGTGGGCTGGCCCTCGACCACCGCCGTGCCGATGGCGTTGGTGCCACGCAGGGCTTCGCTCCAGCAGCTGCCGGGGTGCAGGTCGCGCAGGCCTTCGCGCTGGAGCACGTGCTTCTGGCCTTCGATGGCCAGCACGTTGGCCTGGGCATCGCCGAGGATGACGATGCCGTTGTTGCCCTGGCGCCGGACCAGGTAGTCCAGCTCGGGGGTGACCGCGTCGATCAGCAGGCGGTTGTGTTCCAGCAAGGCGCCCAGGTCCAGGCCATGGCGAATGCCCAATCCCACCTGTTCGCCCTGCAGGCAGTCCAGGCCGTGGCCGAGGCTGCGGCGCCAGGAAGCGTCGATCTCGTCGCGCAGCATGCCCGAGGGCAGCTCGCCCTCGTTGGCCAGCTTGAGGCGGACCAGGCGGGATTGGTGCAGCGGGTCGTTGGCGAGCGTTGTGGGGTGTTGTCGCGCCATGGCGTGCTCCAGCGGTGCCCCGGTTTGCCGGGGTGATGGGCGTCGGATTTTTCGGCAGTGTGCGTCAGAATTCGTTGCTAGTCATCAGGTATGGGGGATCGGGGGGCTGCCAGGGGTATGACGGGATATTTGCAGCGCCTATCAGATCGAGCGCCGCCCGCGCGGCGCATCGCGACGCAAGGCCGCTCCTACATTTGTTTCGGGCCAGTCAATCCTGTGCCATTACCTGGTCCGCCTTGTTTGCACGACGCGGTTTCAGCGTGAGCACCACTGCCGCCTCGCCTGTCTCAAGACATGCACCAAGGCGGGCAACCATGGCCTGACAGGTTCGGCACGTTGCAACAAATGTAGGAGCGGCCTTGCGTCGCGATGCGCCGCGCGGGCGGCGCTCGATCTGATAGGCGCTGCAACTCTCTCGACAAACACCTAGCAGCCTCACCCCATTCCCCTCGACAAACCTCTGGCAGCCTCACCCCATTCCCCAATGCTGGGTCCCCCCGCCCACCCGCAACACCCCGCCGAACATCGCCAGCCCCCGCCAACCCCCTGCCCCAGAGCCCCCGCACACCTCCCAAGCAAACCTGGCACAACAGTTGCCGGTCCCTCCCCAGACGCCCCAACCCATGGGCCCGTTTGCAGGAGGAATCGACTCATGCACCGACCGACACCCCACCCGCTGGCCGTCGCCATCTTCGCCGGCCTGCTCCATCTACCCGCCCAGGCTGCGCTATACGCGGTCGACACCGGCCCCTACACGTTGCCCACTGGCAAGTTCCCGGCCTGGTACCAGGACAGCCATGGCCGGGTCCTCGACCTGTGCCTGTCCAAGGCCGTCAGCTCGCGGGTCGCCGGTGCCCCAGGCGCGCCGTCGTACATGTGCACCCTGCTGCCGACCCCAGGCGTGTTCGACGACACCCAGCCGATCGTCTTCCCCAGCAATTTCCCCGATGAGGCGTTCTGGTTCACCGCCGACGCCACCATCGTCGACGCCGCCCGTGGCATCGACCTGAGCTTCGGCTCGGCCATCGAGGCGGCGTTCAGCGCCGAGGAGCCGATCGACGGCGACCAGGTCAGCTTCGCCCGGGTGCGCATTCGCGTCGATGTGCCGGTGGCCGGCACCTACGTGATCACCCACCCCTACGGCGTCGAAGTGTTCGATGTGCCCGCCGCCGGCCGGCGCGCGATCAACATGACCCGCGACATCGGCATCGGCTCGCCGGGCGACCACAGCGGCGCGCTCAAGGGCGACGTCGGGCCGTTCCTGCGCAGCGTCAACGGCCCGTATACCGAGACCAACCCGGTGTCCGGCGCCAGCGAGCGTTTCGTCGGCGACCCGAACCTGGAAGAGCCGGTCACCGGCAGCCCGTTCAACACCAACTTCGTGCGCATCGAAGGCCCCAACGGTATCGACCTGCGCACTGAGCTGTTCGCCATCTCCGGCAAGCTGTCCACGGTCAACCGCCCCACCCCGCTGATCCCGCTGCGCAGTACCTATTCGCGGCACAGCGTGAACGGCGACCTGCGCGCCCAGCAGGATGTGTTCGCCATGGCGCCACCGGCGCCGGCCACGGTCACGTTGTCCAGCCAGACCCCCACCCTGCCTTTGACCGAAGCCAACGGCACCGGCGCCTGGTATGCCCAGTCGGCGCTCAATCCCACCTTGCCGCTGACGCTGCAGGTGACCGCCGACAACAGCCTGGCCATCGCCACCAGCACCCCGACCAGCGCGCCGATGCCCCTGGTCGACCTGGTGACCATCAGCCGCGCCGAATACAGCCTGGCCAGCGGCCAGTTGACCCTGGTCGCCAGCACCAGCGACGAGACCAGCCCGCCGGCCCTCACCGCCCATACCGGCAACGGTGCGCTGATCGGCGGCCTGAGCGGCAACGGCGCGGTGAAGACCCTCAGCACCGGGCTGTCGCCGATTCCGCCGGCCAGGGTGCAGGTCACCAGCGCCAATGGCGGCAGCGACAGCGAAGACGTGGTGCTGGTGCCATGAACAGACAAAGGCCCCGCCTTCAAGGAGGCAGCATGAACACATGGTCACGCCGGGCGCTGTGCGCCGCCGGTTTCACCCTCACCGTGACCAGCGCGGCCTGGGCCGCGCTGTCGGAGGTCGACCCAGGCCCCTATACCTTCGCCACCGGGGGCTACCCCATGTGGTACAAGGACGCCAACGACCTTGCCCTGGAGCTGTGCCAGTCGCGCGCCACCAGCAGCCGGGCACCAGGCGCGCCGGGGGCGCCGGCCTACCTGTGCACCCTGCTGCCCGAGCCCGGCGTCTATGACGACGCCCTGCCACTGGTGTTCCCGGACAACTGGCCGCCAGAGATGTTCTGGTTCCTCGCCGAAACCGAGATTCCCGAAACGGGCAACAGCGGCTACGAGCTGGAAGTCTATGTGGCTGCCCTGGAAGCGGCCTTCGCCGCCGAAAATCCGGTCGACGGCGATCAGCAGAGCTTCGCCCGCATCCGCATCCGCGCTTCGGTGCCGCGTGCCGGCACCTACACCGTCACCCATCCCTACGGTGTGGAAACCGTCACCGTGGCGGCCAACCAGGTCGGTCGGCGGGCGATCAACATCACCCGCGACATCGGCATCGGCGCCCCTGGCAACTTCAGCGGCGCGCTGAACGGCAACCTCGGCCCGTTCCTGCGCGGTGTCGGTGGCCCATACACCGCGGTCAACCCGGACACCGGCGCCACCGAGACCTTCATCGGTGACCCGAATATCACCGAGGCGGTGACCGGCAGCCCGAACAACACCAACTTCGTACGCATCCAGGGCCCGGCAGGCACTATCCAGACCAACGCATTCACCGTGTCCGGCAAGCTGCTCGACCAGCGCCAGCAGACCCCGGTAACCCTCGAGCGCGCCACCTACCAGCGCAATGCCGCCGGCACCCGCGTCGAGGTCTTCGCCAAGGCGCCGAACAGCGCCAGCCTGTGTCTGCGCAACGGCCTGGCGCTGATCGGCACGCCGCCGTCGCCCTGCCAGTTCGGCATGCTCGCCGACAACAACGGGCTGTTCTTCAGCCAGCAGCTGAGCCAGGCCGTGCCACCGTCGGTGGTGGTGGTCACGGCCAGCAGCCCCGCCGGCAGCACCCGGCCGACCGCGCTGTCGAGCAAGCTCAGCGATGTGGTGAAGGTCAGCACCGCGCGTTACGACTGGGCCGCGAAGCGACTGGTGATCGAGGCCCGCTCCAGCGACGAAGTGCTGGTGCCCGATCTGCTGGTGCAGGGCTTCGGGCGCATGTCCAAGGCTGGCGTGCTGCAGAGCCTGACGGTCAACGACCTGACTCAGCCGCCAGCCAGCATCACCGTCAAGTCCGCCCACGGCGGCAGCGACGTGGAGCCGGTGGTGGTGGTCGGCAGCGCGCCGGTGCAAGCCGAGAACCAGCCACCGCTGGCCCAGGCCGACACCGGCAGCACCAGCGTCGGCGTACCCGTGACCCTGAACCTGCTGGCCAACGACAGCGACCCCGACGGCAACGTGCCGTTGGCGATAACCGACCTCACCCAGCCCGGCACCGGCCTGGGTGGCGTGGTCCTCAACGGCAGCACCGCGGTGACCTACACCCCGCCGGCCGGCGCCACCTCGCCGCTGGTGGCCACGTTCAGCTACCGCGCGCAGGACGCCAAGGGCCTGAAGTCGGCGATTGCCACGGTGACCGTCAACGTCGCGCCGAACCAGCCACCGACCGCCGTGGCCGACAGCGTCGCCACCCTCGGCGTGCCGGTGACCATCGGCGCCCTGGCCAACGACACCGATCCGGAGGGCAACCTGCCGCTGACCATCGCCAGCGTCACCCAGCCGACCCCGGCCGGGCGTGGCACGGTCAGCACCGACGGCAACGTGATCACCTACACGCCACCGGCCACGGTCAGCTCGGCGTTCAGCACCAGCTTCACCTATATCGCGCGTGATTCGGTCGGTGGGCTGTCGACGCCGGGCACGGTCACCGTGCAGGTGTCGCCACGGCCGGCCCAGGAAACCTTCGCCATCACCGCGGCGACGGTCACCGCCCGCTCGAACAACCGGTACAACTGGGACATCAGCGGCACGTCCTCGGTGACCACCGGCAACACCATCACCGTGCGGGTCACCACCACCAGCGGCGTGCAGACCCTGGGCACCACCACGGTACCGGTGACCGGCCGCTGGCGCCTGGCGGTGAGCAACAGCACCACGGCGATCCCGACCGCCAGCCCGACGGTGACCGTGACCAGCAGCCAAGGCACCACGCGCACCAGCAACGTGACCGTGCAGTAGCGCCTCGGGAGGACGCCATGAAACGCCTGTATCCACTGCTGCTGTGCCTGGCCGTCATCGGCCAGGCCAGCGCCGACGACCTGATGGACAACGCCGACCTCGCCGCCGGCAGCGACCTGGGCGAGCCCCTGGTGGTGCGCCTGCTGCCGGCGGGCAATGGCCAGGTGGCGGTGATCGAGCAGCAAGGCACGGGCAACCGCGCCGCCCTCGACCAGAACGGCCAGGCCCTGCTGGGTCGGATCGTCCAGGCCGGGGGCGCGCAGGAAGCTTACATCCTGCAGGAAGGCAGCGACCTGATGGCCGCGATCAGCCAGCAGGGCTATGGCAACAACGCGACGATCCGGCAGACCGGCAGCGGCAACAGCGCCACCATCGAGCAGCTCGGCAACCTCAACAACGCCACCATCGACCAGCGCGGCACGGGGCTCAACAGCTCCGTGACCCAGGCCGGCAATGGCCAGCAAGTCCATATCACCCAGTATCGCTAGACCCGTACCGACAAACCTGGAGGCACCACCATGCACAAGCTCGCCCCCCTGAGCGCCGCCATTGTCCTGGCCCTTGCCGGCCAGGCCATGGCCGACGACAGCACCTCGACCCAGACCCAACAGGGCGCCCAGAACATCGCCGAGGTCAAGCAGACCCTGGCGCCGTTCGCCTCGGCCACGCAGAACCAGGCCGGCCATGACCACAACCACATGGCCGTGCAGGACAACAGCACCAGCCACATCCAGCAGAGCGCCACCGGCTCGTTCAACGCCGGCTACGCCGAGCAACTGTATGAAAACGGCAGCCAGATCACCCAGCACGCGGGTGGCGAACTGAACGACGCGTTCGCCAGCCAGTCGGTGGGCGAGAACAACGAGGCATTGCAGACCCAGGCCGGCGCCGGCAACCGCTCGATCATCTGGCAGGACACCCAGACCGGCAGCAAGGCCACCACGCTACAGTCGGGCTTCGGCAACAGCGCCACCGTCGAGCAGCTGTTCGGCGGCAGCAACAACAAGAGCGTGATCATGCAGCTGGGCACCGACAACCAGGCCGCCGCCGAGCACATGACCCACCGCGATGGCGATATCGCCATCTATCAGGAGGGCAAGCAGAACTGGGCCTATGGCGACCAGCGCGACGGGTTGGGCGGCACCATCGGCATCAACCAGTACGGCACCGGCCATTCGGTGGAAGTCTGGCAGGACAACCAGACCGCCAGCCAGGCCAGCGTCCAGCAGAATGGTCAGCTCAACGAGGGTTACATCGACCAGAGCTTCGGCCAGAACAACAGCGCCAACCTGAACCAGAGAGGCAACGGCAACGCCAGTTGGTCGGACCAGTTCGAGAGCAACCAGTCGGTGACCAGCATCTCGCAGGACGGCAACAAGAACCTGCACTTCACCTACCAGACCGGCGACAACCATAGCCTGACCATCAGCACCGTGGGCAATGCCAACAAGATCATGGCCAGCAACTGGAAGGGCGAGAAATCCGGTGGGCAGTTCGGCGCCAACCAGCGTGCCGAGATCAACCAGAACGGCCACGGCAACAGCGTCAACATCACCCAGGAAGGCAACAGCCAGGTTGCCCGGCTGAACCAGAAAGGCCTCTTCAACAAGATGGAGACGCGTCAGGTAGACAGCAACAACGAGCTGTACTTCGAACAGAATGGCAACGACAACCTGCTCATCGCCGATCAGCGCGGCACCGCCAACTACGCCGAAGGCCTGGCCGCCGGCAGTGGTGGCAGCATCACCGTCGAACAGTCCGGCAGTGGCAACCAGAGCTACACCTACCAGCTGCACGGCTACGGCAACGAAGCCAGCATCAAGCAGACCGACGGCGTCAACCTCGCCTACGTGACCCAGGCCGGCAACGCCAACCAGGCGTTTGTCGACCAGAGCGGGGCCAGCCAGACGGCCACCATCACCCAGTACGGCAATGCCAACATGGCGACCGTTACCCAGCAGTGAGGTTCTCCCTCCCCCCTTGGACCGCGGTGTTGGCTCTCCCTGGCACTGCGGTTCCTTTTTGCTTCAGGTTCGAGAATGCCGGTTTTGATTTTTCATGCGCATTCGCAGGCGATGTTGATTGTTCTGGCCCTTTCGCGCGCAGGGCGGGAGCGTGAAGCCTCAGGAACTCTCGCGCACCATCAGCTCGAACCCCAGGTCCTGCTGCTCCTCGGCCACCCGCTTGCCGTCGAGCATCGCCAGCAAAGCCTGCGCCGCCCCTCGCCCAACCGCCGCCCGCGGCGTGCGAATGGACGTCAACCGCGGCACCATGTGCGCCGACCCCGGCAGATCATTGAACCCGACCATGGCCACCTGGCGTGGTACTTCGACCCCCTCGCGCAGCGCCTGCAGCACCGCCCCCTGCGCCAGGTCATCGTTGCAGAAGAAGATGCCATCGACATCCGGCGCCCGCGCCAGCAACCGACTGAACAGCACGCCGCCCAGGCCAATGGAAGACGGCTGCGGATCCAGCACCTCCAGCTCGGGCGCCTGCAGCCCGGCTTCGGCCAGCGCCTGGCGGAAGCCTTCGGCACGCTGCATCACCCTCGGGTCGAGCTGCGCCGCGATGAACCCCAGGCGCCGCCGCCCGCGCTCGATCAGGTGCCGCGCCGCGGCGCGCCCGGCCTCGTGCTGGGAGAAGCCCACCGACAACGCGCCTGTCGCCCCGCCCAGCTCCATCATGTGCACGCACGGCACCTGGCTGGCCGCGAGCATCTTGCGCGCGCCTTCGCTGCGCTCAAAGCCGGTGAGCAACATCCCGCACGGCTGATAGGCCAGGTAATTGCGGATCAGGTTCTCCTCCTCGGCGATATCGTAGTGATAGTTGCCGATCAGCACTTCCAGCCCACGCGGCCGCATCACCTCATGGATCGCTTCGAGGGTGTCGATGAACAGCTGGTTGGACAGCGACGGAATCAGCACCACCACCGACTGGCTGCGCGCCGAAGCCAGGGCGCGGGCCGCCGGGTTGGCGACATAGCCGAGGCTGGACGCCGCGGCCAGGACCTTTTCCACCAGCTCGGGCGCGACCGTGCTGACCCCGCGCAGGGCGCGGGAGGCGGTGATGGGGGAAACCCCGGAAAGCCTGGCGACTTCCGCCAGAGTGGGACGACCAGTGGTACGCGAGCCAGTACGAGACATGAGTGTTGTAATTTTACTGCTTGCAGGAATGGGGAACGGTCACTAAGGTAGCGCTGTCTCTGAATGCAGGCAATGCAATCTTGGTAGCAGGCATGCGTTCAGCGTCCATACTGCCAAAGACAAGATCAATAAAACCCGGGAGGGTCGCGTTGTCGCGTTTGGTCCGCCTTGACCAAGACAGCGCTATCTCACCCAGCAGGAGGTACAGATGAACCCTTCCCTGTCCGCGATCGTGGTCATGGGCGTGGCCGGCTGCGGTAAGAGCAGCGTCGGCGCCGCCATCGCCACCCGCAGCGGCGGCCGCCTGATCGAAGGCGATGCCTTTCACCCTGCCGCGAACATCGCCAAGATGAGTGCCGGCATTCCCCTGGACGACGACGACCGTGCCGGCTGGCTGGTACTGCTTGGCCAGGAACTGCAGGCCACCCTCGCCGCAGGCGAACGCCCCATCCTCACCTGCTCGGCCCTCAAGCGCCGCTATCGCGACACCCTGCGCCAGGCCGTGTCCGAGCTGTGCTTCGTGTTCCTCGAACTGACCCCGCAGGAAGCCGAGAAGCGCGTGCTCGCCCGCCCCGGCCACTTCATGCCGGCCAGCCTGATCGACAGCCAGTTCGCCGCGCTGGAAGCGCCGCACGGAGAGCCCCTGACCCTGGCCCTGGACGCCACCCGCCCGCTGGCGATGCTGGCCGAGGACGTGCATCAATGGCTAAAGCCCAACGGTGAGCAGGCGCTGGCGCGGACTGCCTGACCCGGCGGTTTTTCCAGCTCACCAAAGACAGCGCTGTCTCCCAAGCCTCTGATGGCCAATGACGCAAGACACGCGACACCAAAACAACAACGAAACGAAAAGACCGAGGTTCACGAACCATGTTCGGACTGGCTACCGATACCTTTCTGCTACTCGACGCACTGGTCACCATCGTCGGGCTCATCCTGCTGATCACTCACTTCAAGGTTCACCCCTTCGTCGCCCTTACCCTGGCCGCGGGCTTTCTCGGCCTGACCTCCGGCATGCCGGTGGCCAAGGTGATGAAATCGTTCCAGGACGGCTTCGGCGGCGTGCTGGGCTTCGTCGGCATCGTCCTGGCCCTGGGCACCATGCTCGGCAAGCTGATGGCCGACTCCGGCGGCGCCGACCAGATTGCCCAGACCCTGATCCGCGCCTTCGGCAAGCAGAAGGTGCACTGGGCGATGATGTTCGCCGCCTTCCTGGTGGGGATCCCGCTGTTCTTCGAGATCGGCTTCGTGCTGCTGATCCCGCTGGTGTTCATCGTCGCTCGTCGCTCGGGCGTGTCGCTGGTGAAGATCGGCATCCCGTTGCTGGCCGGCCTGTCGGTGGTGCACGGCCTGGTACCGCCACACCCGGGGCCGCTGCTGGCGATCGGCATCTTCCACGCCGACATCGGCAAGACCATTTTCTACGGCCTGCTGGTGGCGCTGCCGACGGCGGTAATCGCCGGGCCGCTGTTCGGCAATTTCATCTCGCGCTACATCCCGGGCAATCCGTCCCAGGAGCTGATGGACCAGATCGCCCGTGAAACCAACCAGCAAAACCTGCCGAGCTTCACCGTGACCCTGGTCACCGTGCTGCTGCCGGTGGCGCTGATGCTGCTCAAGACCTTCGCCGACGTGGTGCTGCCCGCCGAGCATATCGTGCGTCAGTGGATGGACCTGATCGGCCACCCGATCACCGCCCTGCTCGCCGCCCTGCTGCTGGCCTTCTACACCTTCGGTTCGGCGCGCGGCTTCAGCCGCCAGCAGATCATGAAGATGCTCGACCAGAGCCTGGCGCCCACCGCCGCCATCGTGCTGATCGTCGGTGCCGGCGGTGGCTTCAAGCAGATGCTGGTGGACACCGGCGTCGGCAACGTGATCGGGCAGATGGCGGTACAGGCCGAGATCTCGCCGATCCTGCTGGCCTGGCTGGTGGCGGCGGTGATCCGCATCGCCACCGGTTCGGCGACCGTGGCCACCATCACCGGCGCCGGCATCGTCGCACCGGTGATCGACCTGGTGCCCGGGGTGAACCGCGAGCTGCTGGTGCTGGCCACCGGCGCCGGCTCGCTGATCCTGTCCCACGTCAACGACGCCGGGTTCTGGCTGGTCAAGCAGTACTTCAACATGACCGTGGCGGAAACCTTCAAGACCTGGAGCATGATGGAAACCATCCTTTCGGTGGTCGGCATCATCTTCATCATGCTGCTGTCGCTGGTGGTGTGACCGTTGATCGCCGCAATGGCACCTTGCTGACGGGTTCCAGGCCCAAGTGAGACAGAGGCCCTGCGCTGGCAGGGCCGCTTTCTCCGTCGCAAAGGAGCCTGCCCGATGAAACACGCCTTCCTCCTGGCCGCCCTGCTCGCCTCGCCCCTGGCCTTGGCCGTGGGCACCGGCACCACCTATCCCGACGATCCGCACAATCCGGCGCCACAGCCGGGCGTCGACAGCACCCTCAATCCGATCGAGAAGCCCATGCCACGGGATACGGACCCGAGGATCAAGGGCAATGACCCGCAACGCGCGCCTGCCGAGCAGAACGATGCTCGCGATCTGCCGGGGATGGGCGACAGTGGCTCGGAGGGCATGGGGCGTGAGGGTGACGGGTCAGGAAACACCGGGAAACCTTGAGCGCACACCCCTTGTAGGAGCGGCCTTGTGTCGCGAAAGGGTCGCGAAGCGGCCCTTACAATCTTTGCATCAATGCTGAAATCCCGGGGCTGCTGCGCAGCCCTTTCGCGACACAAGGCCGCTCCTACAGGGATCGCGCCGCTACTCACCACTGCCGTTTGTCCGGCCTGCTCAGCCCCAGCTTCTCGATCTTGTAGCGCAGCATGTCCCGTGACAGACCCAGCAGGCGCGCCGACTTGGTGACATTCCAGTCGGTGCGATCGAGCGTGCGGCAGACCATGTCGCGCTCCATGTCCGGCAGGCTGCCGGAAAGCTCCGATTCGTGGCGATGCGCATCGAGAACGGCAATGGTCGACGGCTGCGCCATGGGCTCGTCGACCAGGGTCATGCACAGGTTCAACTGATGCGCGCCAATCACCTCGCTGGGGGCCAGCAGCACGGTCTGCTCCAGCATGTTGCGCAATTCGCGCACATTGCCTGGCCAGCCATACCCAAGCATCAAGGCCTCGGCCTCGGTCGAGAAGCGCAGGTTCGGCTTGCCATAGCGGCGCCCATGGTGCGCCAGGAAATGCCGGGCAAGACGCAGGATGTCCTGGCCGCGAGCATACAGCCGCGGGACCTTCAGCGCGATGATGCGCAGGCGGAAGAACAGGTCTCGGCGGAACTTGCCCTGCTGGACCATCTGTTCCAGGTTGCAGTTGGTGGCACTGATCACCCGCAAGTCCACCTTGCGTTCCTTGACCGCGCCGATGCGGCGGATGCAGCGGTCCTCCAGGAGCTTGAGCAGCTTGGCCTGCAGTACCAGGTCCATTTCACCGATTTCATCGAGGAACAATGTGCCGCCATCGGCCGCCTCGACCAGGCCGACACGCCGCTCCTTGGCATCGGTGAACGCGCCCTTCTCGTGCCCGAACAGCTCGGCCTCCAGCAGGTTGGCCGGAATCGACGCACAGTTGAACTCGATGAACGGCCCCTTGGCCCGGCTGCCATCGAAATGCAGGGCACGGGCCACCAGTTCCTTGCCCGTGCCGGTCTCGCCCTCGATCAACACCGGCGGCAGGTCGTCGCTGGCCATGCGCCGCTCGGCGTCGAGCAACTGCCTGAGCGTGTGCTTGAGCTCGAGCATCACCGGCGACTCGCCGATCAGCGCCTGCATCCCCGACTTCTGCGCCTCGCGCTCCTGGTAGAAGGTCAGCGTGCGCTCCATGCGCTCGGCAGCCAGGGCCTTGTCCAGCATCAACTTGAGCTCGGCCAGCACCACCGGCTTGGTCAGATAGTGAAAAGCGCCCTCTTTCATGGCCAGCACCGCGTCCTCGACGTTGCCGTAGCCGGTCATCATGATCACCTTGAGCTCCGGCGCCTGTGCCACCAGGGTCCGCAACAGCTCATGCCCGCTCATGCCAGGCAGCGAGTTGTCGGTCAGCACGGCATCGGGCTGAACGCGCTTGACCTGCTCGAGGGCCAGCTCGGCGCTATGGCACACCGAGACCTCGAAGCCCTTCAGATTCAGGTAGGTGCGAATATTGTCGGCGAGGATCTCATCGTCCTCGACCACCAGGATGCTGCGCTCCATGGTCCCCTCCCGCTGCGATATTGAAAGTCAGGCTGACGCGGGTTCCTTCCTCTTCGCGGCTGCTCAGTTCGACCGCGCCGCCAAAGCGTTCCATGATCCGTTTGACCAGGGCCAGGCCGACGCCCAGTCCGCCCTGCTTGGTCGTGAAGAATGGCTTGAACACCATCTGTCGTTGCTGCTCGCTCATGCCTTTGCCGGTGTCGCTGAGCTGCAACTGGGCCTGCTGGCCGTCGAGCTGGCGTACCTCGGCCCGCAGCACGCCGCCTCGGGGCATGGCCTCCAGCGCATTGGCGAACAGGCTGTTGAGAATCTGGGTAAGTTGCAGCGGCTGGCTCGCCACCCACTGCGCCTGCGGCCCTTCGAGGCTGAAACACACGCCGTTGCGCTCGATCTGCGGCGCGAAGGTCTGCCGTGCATCCTCGATGGCGGCCACCAGGTCGACCGCTTCCGCTTCATCGCTGGCGGGGCGCAGCGACACCAGCAGATCGCGCACCCAGCGCGACATGCGATCGACCTGGGTGATGATGTCGCCAATGTTCTTGCGCGCCGCCGGGCTGGCGATCTCCTGGGCCAGCTCGGCGCTGGAGCGGATGTTGGCCAGCGGGTTGCGCAGGCTGTGGGCCACCGCCGAGGACATCTCGCCCAGGGCCACGTAGGTCTCGCTGGCCACCAGCCGGTCCTGCTGATGCTGCAGCAGGCTCGCGGCGCGGCGCACGATCCAGAACAGCCCGAAGTAGATCAGCGCGCCACCGGCCAGCGTGGAGACCCAGATCAGCACATAGCCACGCTGGATCCGCCGCACCAGGTCCTGGGGTTCCTTGTAGATCTCGACCATGCTCAGCACCTGTTCGCCCTGGCTGTCGAACAGCGGAATGTAGTTTTCGATGAACAGCAGCCTGGGCTCGCGCTGGAACTTCTGCTCCTCACGGTCCTCGTCGGCCTTGTGGTAGCTGGCCGACACCGACTGGCGCGACTGGAAGGCATGCTCGAGATCGTCATCGCCCTCGATACGCTTGCCGATCAGTTGCGGATTGGTCGACCAGACCACCGTGCGATCCCGGGCATAGACATTGGCCAGGAGGATGTCGGGCAGGTGTTCGACATGATCGAGGAACTCGACCCGGGTGGACTGGGCCAGTTGCGGCGTGAACTGCAGGTGCTGTTCATCCAGCCGTGGGTCGAGCAGCTCGCCCATGGTGACGCCCGGCGGCAACTGTGAGTGCCGTACCTCGGCCTGGGCCATGGCCTGGATGAACTGGGCGGTGAGCATGGCGTCGCGCTCGACACTGTCGCGCACCACGAAACGGGTCGACACATACCCCAGCCCGCCGGCGACCGAAGCGATGATCAGCAGGCTGACCAGCGAGAACCAGCGCAACAGGTTGAACTCGCGCGGCGGCGAAAGCAGCCCCGGGATAGGGGGGACGGCTTTGTCGGGGGACTCGTTCTCGAGCGTCTGCATCGCTTCATATCCGCCTGGAGGCCGGTGATCGTCACCCGCGCGCCGTCGCTACTCGCGGTAGCAAAATCCCTGGCGGCGTCATGCCTGTCATCGCCACCCTGGGGTCGAGAAGGGTCTAAGCAAAAACTTGGCCAGCGAAAAATAAAAATCATTTTTATATATAAATCATTTGTTTAGAGCTTAAACCTAAACTCGAAAGAAGAAGAATTCCCCAGATGTGGGTAAAAACCACCCGATTCAATAAAAACAATAAAAATCATTAAGTTAAAAATCTTATCTGATAAATAACATCAGGTTATTACCACGCGAAAACTCAACAGCACACGGGTACCCAAGCCTTCCTGGCTGCTCAGGCGCACCGAGCCACCGCAACGCTCCATGATCCGCTTGACCAGCATCAGCCCCACCCCCAGCCCGCCCTGCTTGGTGGTGAAGAACGGTCGGAACGCCATGCGCTGCTGTTGCTCGTTCATGCCCTTGCCGGTATCCGACAACCGTAAGGTCAGGCTGCGCCGGTCATGTCTGACCAGCTCCACGCGCAACTCGCCACCTGGCTCCATTGACTCCAGGGCGTTGGCGATCAGGCTGTCGAAGATCTGCCCGATCAGCTCCGGCTGCCCCAGCACCTGCACTGTCGGCAGCTCCGCCAGCGCCAGGCGGATGCCGCCGCGCTCCAGTGCCGGGGTGAACGCCTGCAGGCTTTCGCGCAGGGTCTGGGCAATATCCACCGGCACCGTGTCGTCGTTGAGCGGGCGCAACGACTGCAGCAGCTCGCGTACCCACTTCGACATGCGATCGACCTGGCTGATGATGTCGCTGATATTCTTCTGCGCCGGCCCCTCATCGAAGGCCTCGGCCAGCTCCGCGCTGGAACGAATGCTGGCCAGCGGATTGCGCAGGCTGTGGGCCACCGCCGACGACACCTCGCCCAGGGCCACGAAGGTTTCGTTGCCGATCAGGCGCTTCTGCTGCGCCGCCATCAGCCGCGCGGCTCGGCGCATGATGCCGTAGAGCCCGAAGTAGACCAGCCCCACGCCCACGGCAATGGCCAGCCAGATCAGCAGCAGGCCATGCTCGATGCGGGTGATCAGGTCATGGGGTTCCTTGTAGATCTCGACCATTGCCGTGACCTTGTCACCGTCGGCGTCGAACAGCGGGATATAGTTTTCGATGAACAACTGCTCAGGCGGCGTGATGAACTTCTGCTCGCTGCGCGCCTGTTCGAAGTCGTGGTAGCTGGCCGAGACCCGCATCTTGTATTCGAACGCCTTGTCCAGGTCATCGTCGGAGTCGATCAGCTTGCCGATCAGGGCCGGGTTGCTCGACCAGATCACCGTCCGGTCAGGCGCGTAGATATTGGCCAGGAGCAGGTCCGGCAGATGGGCGACATGGTCGAGGAACTCGCCGCGCGCCTTGCGCCGCGCTTCTGGCGAGACCTGGGGCACGGCATGGTCGGTACGCGGGTCGAGCAGCTCGCCCATGGTGCGCACATTGGGGATCGACACATGCCGGACCTCGGCATCGGCGATCGAGGTGATGAACTGGGCAGTGAGCAACGCATCGCGCTCGACGCTCTCGTCGATGATGAAACGACTGGAGATCAGCCCCAGGCCGATGCCCACCGAGAGAATGATGGCCAGGCTGACCCAGGCATACCAGCGCAGCAGGTTGAACGGCTTGCGCCCGCCGCCGCCATCGGCGGGCACGAACGGTTCGAAACGGGGGGCGAGGTCCATGGCAGGCTCCGCGGCTGGGCACCTCTAGAGGTTATAGCCCAGAGTTGGGGAAACCATGGGCTGCCGGCGTGGCCTTGTCGCTCACAGAACAGGAGGCGGTCCGGCCGTCGACGGCCCTCGGACATTCTAGAGCGGCGCATCCTCGGCCAAGCCCCGCAGCAGGCGATATTCGCGCAGCACGTTCGGCACATAGCGCCGTGTCTCGGCAAAGGGCGGCACCACCCTTCCCCGGCTGAGCACCGCGTCCGGCCCGGCATTGTAGGCCGCCACCGCCAGGGTGATGTCGTTGTCGAACAACGTCAGCATGCGCTTGAGGTAGCGCGCGCCGCCATGCACGTTGGCCTCGGGGTCGAGCGCATCGCTGACCCCCAT
This sequence comes from Pseudomonas sp. microsymbiont 2, assembly GCF_054788395.1. NCBI lineage: Bacteria > Pseudomonadati > Pseudomonadota > Gammaproteobacteria > Pseudomonadales > Pseudomonadaceae > Pseudomonas > Pseudomonas sp. microsymbiont 2. The sequence continues at coordinate 2,920,263 of NZ_CM139112.1, read as the reverse complement.
TTCCTTCGCGGTGCCCGGCATCAACTGCATCAATCCCACCGCGCCCTTGGCCGAACGGGCCTTGGGGTTGTAGCCGGACTCGGCCTTGATCAAGGCATGCAGCAAGGCCTGCGGCACATCGTTGGCCAACGCGGCGGCGGCCACCAGTTCGGCATATGGCCGGCCGATGACCAACTGCGCATTGGCCGGCCCGCCCTGCGCGTCCTTCTCGCGGATCACCCGGTCGTAGTGGCGTCCCGGACGGTGCACGTTGGACAGCACGAAGCCACCCTTGCCGTCGCTGGAGATGTACACGTCGGCCTGGGCGTCCAATGCCAGCAGCCCTACCAACAATCCCAGGATCAATCCACGCATGTCGGTCGCCTCCGAGCCGTGAGCCCCCGAAGTGGGGGAAATGCCCCGCCAAGCCGGGCTTTTCGGCAATGACGCAAGCAGCGTGCCGCCGGCCATCGCCCATGGCGCCTGGCCCCGACGCAGACGAGCACGGCAGTTGCATGAGCGCAGTGAAGGCAAGCCTGCCCACGCGACGGAGGGTTTCAACATGCAACGCAACATTCATGTCCAACGTGGCTTCACCTTGCTCGAACTGCTGGTGGTACTGGTGGTGCTGGGCCTGTTGGCCGGCATCGTCGCCCCCAAGTACTTCAGCCAGTTGGGGCGCTCCGAAGCCAAGGTGGCGCGGGCACAGATCGAAGGCCTGGGCAAGGCCCTGGATCTCTACCGCCTGGAAATCGGCCACTACCCCAGCAGCGAGCAAGGGCTGCAGGCCCTGGTGGTGGCGCCTAGCGGCGAGGGACGCTGGGCCGGCCCCTATCTGCAGAAAGCCGTGCCCCAGGATCCGTGGGGGCGCGCCTACATCTATCGACAACCTGGCGAGAACGGCGGCGAGTACGACCTGCTGTCCATGGGCAAGGATGGCCAACCTGGCGGTGACGGGGAAAACGCCGAGATCAGCAGCTGGCAGTGAGGAGTTCGCTCATGCGTTATCAGCTCAAGGCCTTGGGGCGCCAGGGCGTGGTGCAGTTGCAGGTCGATGCCGAGGACATCGAGCAGGCTCGGCGCCAGGCCGAGGATCAGGGGTTGCGCGTGCTCAGCGTGCGCGGCCAGGTTCGACTCTGGAAGCGCCGCGCGGCGGCGTTCGACCTGGTCCTGTTCAGCCAGGAACTGACAACCCTGCTCGCTGCTGGCCTGCCCCTGATCGATGCCCTGGAAAGCCTGGCCGAGAAAGCCCCCGGCAGCGACGCGCGCAAGACCCTCGAACAACTGGTGCGCCAGCTGTATGAAGGGCGCTCGTTTTCCCAGGCCCTGGCCCAGCAACCCAGGGTGTTCCCCACCCTGTACGTGGCCCTGGTGCAATCGAGCGAGCGTACTGGGGCGCTGGGCGACGCCCTGACCCGCTACATCGGCTATCGACAGCGCCTGGACCTGGTCAGGCAGAAGCTGGTCGGCGCCTCGGTCTACCCGCTGTTGCTGTTGCTGGTCGGCGGCGGCGTGGTGCTGTTCCTGCTGGGTTATGTGGTGCCCCGCTTCAGCCTGGTGTTCGAAGGGATGGGCAGCGAGCTGCCGTGGCTGTCACAGGTACTGATGCAGACAGGCTTGTTCCTGCACGCCCAGCAATTGCCGCTGGGGCTGGGCGCGCTGGCGCTCATCACGACACTGATCGCCCTGCGCCGCCACCCCGCGGTACGTCGCTGGGGCAGCCGGCAACTGCGCCGCGTACCGGCCCTGCACCAGCGCCTGGTCATGTATGAGCTGGCGCGCTTCTACCGCTCGCTGGGCATTCTCCTGCAAGGCGGCATTCCCATCCTCACGGCGCTGGGCATGGCCCGGGGCCTGCTGGGCAGCGACGCGGCCACGGGCCTGGAGCACGCCAGCCGGCAGGTTGCCGAGGGCCTGGCGTTGTCCGCCGCGCTGGAAGCGAACCAGCTGGTGACCCCGGTGTCGTTGCGGCTGCTGCGCGCCGGCGAGCACGCTGGCAACCTCGGCGAGATGCTGGAGCGCTGCGCAGATTTTCATGACCAGGAAATCGGCCGCTGGGTGGAGTGGTTCGTCAAGCTGTTCGAGCCGTTGCTGATGACGTTCATCGGCTTGCTGATCGGGCTGATCGTGATCCTGATGTACATGCCGATCTTCGACCTGGCCTCGAGCATTCATTGAACACGGCGGCCAATGGCCTTGGGCTCGTCGTCGTTCAGTAGTCGAAGCGCTCCACCGCCCGACGCCGATCATTGTCATCGCGCCGATCATAGCCTGCCGTGGTCTGGATATTGGCGTGGTGCGCCAGTTTCTGCGCGATCGACAGGTCGTGTTCTTCGATCACCCGGGTGATGAAGGCCCGGCGAAAATCGTGGGGCATGATCTTCGCCCCGACTTGCGCCCCACGCTGACGGGCAATGTAGTAGATCGCATGCTTGGTGATGCGTGCCCGCGTGATATGGCTGCCGCGACGGATCCGGTTGAACAGGAAGCTGTCGTCGCGCTCGCCGCTCGGCAGGTGTTCGCGACGCAGGTCGAGCCAGGCCTGCAGCTTTTCGAAAGCCCAGGCCGGGGCGTACTTGATCAGCTGGCGATTGCCCTTGGCCAGCACCTGCACGCTGCGTTCCTGGAAATCCACCTGGGCCAGGTCGACATCCACCGACTCCGACTTGCGCATGCCCGTGCCGTACAACAGCGCCAGGATCGCCGCATCGCGCACGCCCTGAGGACGCGGATCGGCGGCGCATACCTCCATCAGCTCACGGATCAGGCTGCGGCGCAGGTTGCGCCCCGGCGGCAGGCGACTTCCGCCGGCCGGTTTGATCTCGCGGATCTTGAGCAACCGCTCATGTTCGATCAGGCCCTGGCGCCAGGCTTCGTTCATCACGCCACGCACGGCGTTGACGTAAAGCGACGAGGTGTTGGGGGCGTAGCCGTCGGCGCGCAAGGCGGCGACCAGCGCGATCACGTGCCCGGGCTCGAGATGGTGCCAAGGGACATCGGCAATGTCGCAGTCGACGAAGCCCAGGCGGTCGGCGGCGTCCTGCAGGATGTAGCGCATGGTCAGCTGGCTCGATGGCGCCAGACGGGCGAAGTACTGCAACAGCGGGTTGCGCAGGAGGTCGGTCACAAAGGGAATCCTGTAGCGATGCCACATCTCGCGAACGGCGTGACACGGAAAAACGAGTCATTTCAACCTTGATGAAGGTCAAAATGACTTCAAAACAACAAAGTCATAATGACTACAACTGGTGCCATTACCTTGATATTCAAGGGCTTTGAGCAATGGCACGGTTCGTGATGGTACCCCATTCAACCGCTCCGATCGAACCAAGGTTCCCGCCATGCTGATTCAGCCGATCGTCACTCGTCCTCGCCAGGCCCTCTGGGCTCTGGGATTCCGTCCATTCTTCCTCGGCGGCAGCCTGTTTGCGCTGATCGCCCTGTTGCTCTGGGGCGGCACGCTCGCGGGCGCCCTGTCGCCCACCCCGCCCGGCGGCATGCTCGCCTGGCATCGCCACGAAATGCTGTTCGGCTTCGCGGTAGCCATCATCGCCGGCTTTCTGCTCACCGCCGTGCAGAACTGGAGTGGCATCCCTGGCCTGGCCGGTCGGCCGCTGCAGGCTTTGTTCCTGCTCTGGTTGCTGGGCCGCCTGGCCTGGTTCATGCCACTGCCAGCCTGGCTGCTGGTATCGATCCAGGGCAGCTTCCTGCCGCTGGTCGCCGTGGCCCTGGCCCGACCGATCATCCTGCGGCGGCTGCGCAACAACTACCCGATCGTCGGCCTGATCCTGCTGATCGCGGCGTGCCAGTGGCTGACCCTGGTGGGGTGGCTGGCGCACAGCGAGGAGTGGCAACGACGTGGTGTATTGGCTGGGCTCTGGCTGGTCGCCGCGATGATGAGCGTGATCGGTGGCCGGGTAATCCCGTTCTTCACTCGTCGTGGCCTGGGCAACATGACGCCCGCCAGGGCGCGCCCATGGCTCGACCGCGCCTGCCTGCTGGGCAGCGTGTCGGTGCCGCTGAGCTTTGTCGCCGGGCTCGGTGACAGCCCCCGACCTTCGATGGCCGTGCTGTTCGCCGCCCTGGCCCTGTTGCACGGCGCACGCCTGCTGTCGTGGCATGAGCGCGGGCTGTGGCGGCTGCCGCTGTTGTGGTCGTTGCACCTGGCCTATGCCTGGCTGATCCCGGCTTGCCTGGGCCTGGCCCTGTGGCATGCGGGGATGACGCTGGCTCCGAGCCTGGCGACCCATGCGTTGACGGTCGGCGCCATGAGCGGATTGATCGTGGCGATGATGGCCCGGGTGAGCCTGGGACATACCGGGCGGCCACTGCAGGTGCCGCGCAGCATCGGCTGCGCCTTCGCGCTGATCCAGCTGGCGGCGTTGGCACGGGTGGTGATGACGCCATTCACGCCATTGGGGCTGGGGTTGTCGGTGCTGTTCGGCAGCGCTGCGTTGCTGCTGTTCCTTTGGCATTACCTGCCTATCCTGATGCGCGCCCGAGCCGATGGCATGCCGGGCTGATCCACGACAAGAGCACGACTGGTCTACAGTTCAAGCCAGGCCCTCCCCGCCAAGAGACCGCATGGACTTTCTCCGCCTCACCCGCACCCACCCCCGCCTGAGCATCGCCACCCTGGCCGGCGTGCTCGGCGCGTGGCTGATTCCCGCCGACGATACGGTGCAGCATATCCTCAGCGGCTGGAACCTGGGCGTCTGGCTGTACTTGCTCATGGTCCTGTGGCTGAGCCTGCGGGCCAACGCCGAGCGGGTGCGCAACGTCGCGCGCATCGAAGACGAGAATGCTGGCCTGGTGCTGATCACCGTCTGTATCTCGGCCATCGCCAGCCTGGCCGCCGTCACCCTGCAGCTGGTCTCGAGCCGAGGGCTGGACGGCTCCGCCCTGGCCCTGCACTACCTGTACACCGGGCTGACGGTAGCCGGCTCCTGGCTGCTGATCGCCTGCATCTTCAGCCTGCACTACGCCCGGCTGTTCTATACCGACGGCGCACAGAAGCCGCCCCTGTATTTCCCCGACGGCGAGCGCAATCCGGACTACTGGGACTTCCACTATTTCTCGTTCACCATCAGCGTCGCCGTACAGACCTCCGACATCGGGGTCGGCAGCCGGGCCATGCGCAAGGTGGTGCTGGCCCACTCACTGGTATGTTTCGTGTTCAACACGGCGATCCTGGGCTTCACCATCAACATTGCCGCAGGCCTGCTCGGCTGACAGGCGCAAGGCGAAAGCAACGATGCGCTGGCATGCCGTCTCCAGCACCTCGGCCTCCAGCACCAGCCCCAGACGCACGTGCCCCACCGCGCTTGGCCCGAAGGCGTCCGCGGGCAGCAGCGCCACGCCCTCTTCGTCCAGCAGGCGCTGGGCGAAGGCCTGGGCGCCGAGCCCGGTGCCGCGAATATCGAGCATGACGAACATGCCTCCGGCCGGACGATGGACCTGTACGCCGGGGCAACCGTCGAGTTGCGCGCACACCCGGTCGCGCCGCTGCCGATAAGCCTCGCGCATTCGCTCCACCTCTGGCAGTGGCTGCTCCAGCGCGACGCAGGCCGCATGCATGACGAACTCCGGCAAACCGAACAGCATGGCCATGGCCAGGTTGCCCAGGTGAGCGGCCAGCGCTGGCGGCGCGATCACCCACCCCACACGCCAGCCGCTCATGGCGTGGGACTTGGACAGGCTGTCGATGATCACGCAGCGTTCGGCCATGCCGGGCAGCCGCCAGGGCTGCGGCGTCTCGCCGTCATGCGCCAACCGCCGATAGACCTCGTCACAGACCAGCCAGACATCATGCGCGCGGCACAGTGCCGCCAGGCGCTCCAGGTCCGCCGCGCCGATGACCGCGCCCGTAGGGTTGTGCGGGGTGTTGAGCAACAGCCCCCTGGTCCTGGGGGTGATGGCGCGGGCCACGGCGTCGGGGTCGAGGCGAAACGCCTCCTCCGGGCGCACCGCCACGGGTACCGCCCGTGCGCCGCAAGCCCCCAGCACAGCGTGATAGGTGACGTACATCGGCTCGGCGACGATCACTTCATCTCCGGCCTCGAACAGGCATTGGCAGGTGGCGAACAACGCCCCTTGCGCGCCGGCGGTGACCACCACCTGGTCCGGATCCAGCGCCAACCCGCTGCGCCGCACGATCGCCTCGCGCAGGGCTCGGCTGCCACGCACATCACCGTAGTGGGTATCGCCTCGACGCAAGCTGGCCACCGCGGCATCCACCACCGGCACCGGGGTATCGAAGTCTGGGTCGCCCATCGACAGCAGCAATACCTCTCGCCCCTGGCTGCGCAGGTCCAGGGCCTGATAATGAATGTCCCAGGCCGAGGCCGCATCGCCGGCGATGCGTTGAGTGAGCGAGGAATAACGCATGACTGTCTCCCTGTCTGCCAATCGGCACCGTTGGTCCGAAAGATGCTGCCGGTAAACATAGCAGAGCAAGGCCTGGCTTCTGGCCCGCGTCCGAAGGAAAACGTTTGCCCTGATAGCAGCCGACATGACGGAAGTGTGACCACGGTCATGCCTTGGTACATTTGTCCTGTTTCGCGCAGATCACTGCCATGGCAGGTGCTATGGTTAAAGTCCCGATGGCCAGGATGGCCATTTGCGCAGTGCTTTGGACTCTCCACGCTCAGGACATGAACAAGGAGGCTGGCATGACCAAGATGACGTTCCCCAACGCCTGTCAGGTCATGCGTTGGCATTTCCATCCACTGGGCTTCGAGGCCAGCATGGATGCGCCACGCAGCATGATCGCCCGTCTGTTCGACCGGGCCAGCGGCGAAACCTTGCTGGCTATCGCCGGCATCCCCTGCGCGGCGATCATGCCTGCCGCCGATGTCGAACGGATCATCGAGGCCGTGGAGGCCGAGCTGGAAACCTTCGGGCTGCTCGCCAGCCCTCTGCGCGACGTCGTCTAGCTCGACGTCCCCTGGCGCTCGCGCAGCGCCTCCAGGCCTTTCATGAACTGTTCGGGCGGCACCGGCTGGCCGAGCAGATAGCCCTGCAGCGAGTCGCAGCCGAGCCGGGTCAGGAAGTCCTGCTGGCGATCCGTCTCCACGCCCTCGGCGACGATACGCAGCCCAAGGGCCTGCCCCAGGGCAACGATGGCCGAGACGATGGCGGCGTCATCGCTGTCCTGTTCGAGGTCGCGGACGAAGCCACGGTCGATCTTCAGCTCGTTGGCCGGCAGGCGCTTGAGGTACATCAGGCTGGAATAGCCGGTGCCAAAATCGTCGATGGACAGGTCGACCCCCATGTCTGCCAGGCGCTGCAGTACATGCAGGCTGGCATCGGCGTCGCGCATGGCGGTGGTTTCGGTGATTTCCAGGGTCAGGCGGTTGGCCGGCAGGCTGTTTTGCTCCAGGGCCGTGGCAACGCTGTCGACCAGACCGGCATGACAGAACTGGATCGCCGACAGGTTCACCGCGATACGCCAGTCCTCATGCCCCAGGTCCATCCACTGGCGCATCTGCCGACACGCCTCGGCCAACACCCACTCGCCAATGGGAATGATCAGGCCGGTCTTCTCCGCCAGACCAATGAAGCGGTCCGGCAGCATCAGGCCGTGCTGTGGGTGCTCCCAGCGCAGCAAAGCCTCGGCACCGATGGGCTGGCGCAGCGCGGCATCGAACTTGGGCTGGTAGTGCAGACGGAACTGGCCCAGTTCCAGCGCCATGCGCAGGTCCTGCAGCAACTGCAACTGCTGGCGCGCGTTGCTGTTCATCGACGCGTCGAAGAAGCTGTAGCCGTTCTTGCCGGCGCTCTTGGCGTGGTACATGGCGGCGTCGGCATTGCGCAGCAGCTCATGCTGGTCCAGACCGTTGCCTGGGTACAGCACGATACCCAGGCTCGCCGACAGCTGCAGGTCATGCTCGGCGACGCGAAATGGCCGGGATACCAGGTTGACCTGCTTGACCGCGACGTTCATCGCATCGTCCGGCTCGTCCAGCTTCACCAACAACACGAATTCGTCGCCGCCAATGCGCGCCAGGGTGTCCTGGCTGTGCAGATGACCGCGCAGACGTGTCGCCACGGCCTTGAGCAGCAGGTCGCCGACATGGTGACCGAAGGCATCGTTGACCGGCTTGAAGCCATCGAGGTCGATGAACATGAGGGCGAAGCAGCCGCCCTGCTCCGCCACCCGGCCAATGGCCTGCTCGATACGGTCGGCCAGCAGCGTGCGATTGGGCAATCCGGTGAGGGTGTCGTGCAAGGCCAGTTGCGTCAGTTCCTGGTTGGCCAGCGTCAGCGAACGCGCCAGCTCCGCCGTGCGGGCCTCCAGACGCGCGTCCAGCACCGAGGTCAACAGCGCGACCGCCAGCACCGCCAGGGTGGTGATCAACACCACGTACTCCAGGCCATCGCCCGCCAGGCCACCGACCAGCGCGCCGCAGAAACTGCCCTCGGGGAAATTGGCCGCGGCCATGCCGGTGTAGTGCATGCCGACAATGGCAAAGCCCATCACCACCGCCGCCACGCCTCGGATATGGCGTACGTAGGGTGTGTGTCGGCGCAGGCGGAAGGCGATCCACAGCGCCGCCGCCGAGGCGCCAACCGCTATGGCCAGGGAAGCGCCGAACAGCGCCGGGTCATAGTCGATGCCCGGCTGCATGCGCAGCGCCGCCATGCCCATGTAGTGCATGCAGGCGATGCCGGTGCCCATGATCAACGCGCCAAAGGCCAGTTGCAGCCAGGGCAGTTTCGGCTGGCTCACCAGCCACAGGGCGAAGCCTGAGGATGCCACCGCGATCAACAGCGACACGGCGGTGAGCACCCTGTCGTAACCCAGCTCGACCGGCAGGCTGAACGCCAGCATGCCGATGAAGTGCATCGACCAGATGCCGATGCCCATGGCGAACGCTCCGCCGCCCATCCACAGGTACACTGCTCGCCCCTTGGCGGTGGCGATGCGCCCGGTAAGGTCCAGGGCCGTGTAGGAGGCGAGGATGGCCACGCACAACGAGATCAACACCAGGGAGGAAGAGTAACTACCGATCAGCATTTGCACATCCAGGAACGAACCAAGGGAAGGCTCGGAAAAGCGATGATTGTACTCAAGCGCTGAGGAAACGCACGGGGTTTTCGCGAATGAGAATGGATCCAATAACCCCTGGAAGGCTCGCAGATCCTTGATGCAGAGCGCTTTGATCGACGCATGAAGGCATATTGATACTGGTCGTTCGGAGCGGTTGTCGATGGCAACAGTTGGCACTCGAGCTTCTTGACCGCTGACAAACGCCGCACCAGACGAAGCGCCTCCAGCTAATCTGAATAGGCCAACACATCAGCAACTATTTCCAGGAGCCTAAGATGGTCACGTTCCGCGGACGAATGCTCGCCCTGCCCCTGCTCGCCCTGTCTCTGGTCCTGGTGGCTGGCTGCTCGAGCAAGCACGCCGCCACGCGCTATGCCGCCCAGGGCTCCAACTGCTATGCCAAGGCCCTGCCCAGCAGTGGCGAGGGTGGTCTGGCATTCGGCCCGACCCTCGCCACGGCCAGCAGGAAGTCGCTGGACAGCTGCGTGCGCTATGCCAGCCGCTCCGGTGGCACGCCACGCACCTGCCAGGTGGTCGTGGCCAAGTGCAAGGGCTGACTCAGCCCAGCGCTTCTTCGATCAGCGCGGCGACCTCCTTCGCCCGGGAAGCCAGCGAAGCATGGCTGGCATCCAGGGTGATGGTCTTGCGTGGGTTCATTCGCGCCGACATCAGCTTCTGGTTCTCGGGCGCGATCATGTGGTCTTCGCTGGAAATCTGATACCAGGTCGGCTTGTTCTTCCAGGCCGGATTGCTGATGGTGTCAGCGAAGGTACTCGCCAGCGGCGCCTTCTGCGTTACCGCCATGACCAGTGCCTCATCGGCCGACAGGTCCTGGCAGAAGCTTTCATGGAACTTGTCCGCCTTGATCCACAGGTAACCGTCGCTGTCCGGCGCCAGGTTGGGCGCCGCCTTGGGGAGGTGCTGCTGGGTCAGGCCACCAGGGCTTTCGTCCTGGTCGGGCGCAAAGGCCGCAATGAAGACCAGACCCATCACGTTTGGCTGGTTGCCGGCCTGGGTGATCACCGCCCCGCCATAGGAATGCCCCACCAACAGCACCGGTCCGTCGACCTGCGCGACCATCTTGCGCGTGCGCTCGGCATCGTCGGCCAGCGAGGTGAGAGGCATCTCCACGGCGCGGACATTCGTGATGCCCTTGCGCGCCAGTTCGACGATCACCTTGCCCCAATGGGCGGCTCCGCCCCAGAAACCATGTACCAGTACGACAGTCGGCTTGCTCATGAGTGAACACCTTTGCTGAGAGAACAGGATACGGGGTTGCCGCAACAGCATAGGCCAGCGGATCCTTCGCTTTAGATCAAAGGGGTTGGGCGGCCTGCCGCCTCATTCCTTGGCCAGCGCTTGCTGAGCATCCCAGCCACCGCCCAGCGCCGCAATCAACTGCACACTCGCCACCAACCGCCCCTGCAGCAGCGTCAGCACGCTGCGCTCGTTGCTCAGCGCCGTGGTCTGCACGTTCACCACATCCAGATAACCGATCAGCCCGGCCTTGTACTGGTTCTCGGTCAGGCGCAACGACTCGCGCGCCGCCTCCAGCGCTTCCTGGCGCACCACGGCTTCGTCCCCATAGACCTTGAGCTGCACCAGGTAGTTCTCGACCTCCTTGAACCCGTCCAGCACGGTCTGGCGATACTGCGCCACGGTCTGGTCGTACACCGCGACGGTGCGGTCCACCTCGGCGCTGCGCTTGCCGGCGTCGAACAGGGTCAGCGCCAGTTGCGGCCCGACCGACCAGTAGCGGTTGGGCAACTCGATCCAGTTGTTGAAGCTGCTGCTGGAGTAGCCGCCGCTCATGCTCAGCGACAGGTCCGGGAAGTACGCGGCCCGGGACACCCCGATATTGGCGTTGGCCGCCATCACCTTGCGCTCGGCCGAGGCGATGTCGGGCCTGCGCTCGAGCAATTGCGACGGTAGCGCCAGCGGAATCTGCGGCAGCGCCGGAATGTCGTTGCTCGCGGCCAGGGCGAAGTCCGCCGGCGCCTTGCCCATCAGCACGGCGATGGCGTTCTCGTACTGCGCGCGCTGCCAGGCCAGGTCGATCAGGTCGGCCTGGGTGCTCTTGAGCTGGGTGCGCGCCTGGGCCACGGCGTCGGGCCCGGAAACCCCGGCGCGGTACTGATTCTCGTTCATCTTCAACGAGCGCTCGTAGGCCGCGACCGTGGCTTCGAGCAGGCGCTTCTGCTCATCGATCACCCGCAACTGCAGGTAGTTCTGCACCAGCTCCGACTGCTGGCTCAGGCGGATCGCCGCCATGTCGGCCAGGCTGGCCTCGGCACTCGCCTGGTTGGCATTCAGGGTCTCGCGCAGCTTGCCCCACAGGTCGATCTCCCAGCTCACGCCGAGCTGCGCGTTGTAGGTGTTGCGAATGCCACTGCTGTTGTTCGACAGGCTGGAGCTGGAACTGCCGGTTCCCTGCGCCGAGCGATTCTTGCTGGTGGTCAGGTCCAGCGAGGGGAACAACGAGGCCCGGCTGCTGCGCACCAGGGCCTGGGCCTGGCGATACTGGGCCTCGTATTGCGCGACCGTCTGGTTGCTGCGGTTGAGCTCTTCGACCAAGGCGTTCAATTGCCGGTCGCCGTAGATTTCCCACCAGGCGCCACGGGCGATGGCATCCGACGGATTGGCCTGGGTCCAGCCTTCGGCCTGCTTGAACTGCGCCGGGGTGCTCAGCTCGGGCCGGTGGTAGTCCGGGCTCAGCGTACAGGCACTGAGCATTGCCACGCACAGGCCGGCGCCGACCAGGCGCGAGCCACGCCCTCGGGTCAGTAGCTGGAGGGCACGATGCAGGCGGGTGTGGGCAAAGTTCATAGCGGGGTATCCAGGGCAGCGTCGGTGCGCACACCGCGCCAACGGTTGAAACGGTGGCGCAGGCGGTCAAGGTACAGGTAGACCACCGGCGTCGTGTACAGGGTCAGGACCTGGCTGAACACCAGGCCACCGATGATGGTCAGGCCCAGCGGTTGGCGCATCTCGGCGCCTTCGGCCTGGCTGAGCAGCAGCGGCAGCGCGCCGAGGATGGCGGCCAGGGTGGTCATCAGGATCGGTCGCAGACGCAGCAGGCAGGCACGACGGATCGACTCTTCCGGCGACAGGCCATCGTTGCGCTCCAGCTGCAGGGCCAGGTCGATCATCAGGATGGCGTTCTTCTTCACCACGCCGATCAGCAGGAACAGCCCCAGCAGCGAAATCAGGCTGAATTCTCCGCCGGTCAGGTACAGCGCCAGCAAGGCGCCGACGCCGGCCGAGGGCAGCGTGGAGAGGATGGTCAACGGATGGATGTAGCTCTCGTAGAGAATGCCCAGCACCAGGTACACCAGCACCAGGGCGCCGAGAATCATCAACGGCTGGCCTTCGGTGGTCTTGGTGAAGGCGTCGGCGGTACCGCCGAGCTTGGCGATCACCGACTCGGGCAAGCCAAGCTTGGCCACCGCGCGCTCCAGCGCGGCCATGGCCTGGTCCGGGCTGTAGCCCTCGGCGACGTCGAAGGCGATGTCTTCGGAAGCGAACTGGTCCTCGTGGCTGACGCGGTCGTTGGCCAGGCTGTTCTGGTAGTGGGCGAAAGTGGACAGCGGCACGCGGGCACCGTCGGCGGTGATCACCTGCACCTGTTCCAGGGTGCTCGGGTCCCAGGCGTATTTCGGGTTAATCTCCAGTACTACCTGGTACTGGTTGAGGCTGTCATAGATGGTCGATATCTGACGCTGGCTGTAGGCGTTGTTCAGCACCGCGGTGACCATGTCCATGTCGATGCCGAGGCGCTTGGCCTGATCGCGATCGACCACCAGGGTCACCTGCTGGGTACCGGCGCCGTCGTGCGCATCGATGGCGGTCAGCTCGGGCAGCTTGCGCAGCTCGGCGGCGACCTTGGGGAACCACTCGCGCAGGGCGGCCAGATCCCCGCTCTGCAGGGTATAGAGGTACTGCGAGGTGTTCTGGTCGCGCCCTCCTCCCCCCAGTTGCAGGTCCTGGTCGGCCATCAGGTAGAGGCGCCCGCCCGGAATCTTCGGCAGGTCCTTGCGCAAACGGTCGATGACCTTCTGCGCATCTTCCTTGCGCTCACTGATGGGCTTGAGGCGCACCAGCACGAAGGCATTGTTGGTGCCACTGTTGCCGCCGATGAAACCCGCGACACTCTCCACGGCCGGATCCTTGAGCAGCGCCCGACGGTAGATCTCCATCTTCGGCTGCATCACGGTGAACGACAGGCCATCATCGCCGCGGATGAAGCCTTGCAACTGGCCGGTGTCCTGTTGCGGCATCAGGGTCTTGGGCACCACCACGTACAGGGCGATGTTGAGCACGATGGTAGCCAGCAGGCTGAACAGCGTCAGACGCTTGTGGCGCAGGGCCCAGCCCAGGCTCCTGTCGTAGCCGGCGACCATGCGCTGGTGGATGCGGTCGCTCCAGCGCTGCAGGCGGGTCTGCTGCTGCGGGCCATGCGCCTTGAGCCAGCGCGAACAAAGCATCGGCGTCAGCGTCAGCGACACCACCAGCGAGACGATGATCGCCGCCGCCAGGGTGATCGAGAACTCCTTGAACAAGCCCCGGACGATACCGCCCATGAACAGGATGGAGACGAACACCGCCACCAGCGAGACGTTCATCGACAGCAGGGTGAAGCCGACCTCCTTGGCGCCCTTGTAGGCGGCGCGCATCGGATTCTCGCCATTCTCGATATGCCGCGAGATGTTCTCCAGCACCACGATGGCGTCGTCCACCACCAGCCCGGTGGCCAGGATCAGCGCCATCAGCGACAGGTTGTTCAGCGAGAAGCCGCACAGGTACATGACCGCGAAGGTGCCCACCAGCGACACCGGCACCGCCAGGCTGGGGATCAACGAGGCTCGCAGGTTGCCGAGGAACAGGTAGACCACCAGGATCACCAGGACCACGGCGATCAGCAGCGTGTGCTCGGCCTCTTTCAGGGTGGCCTTGATCACCGGCGAGCGATCCATGGCCACGTTGAGCTTGACGCTGGCCGGCAGCAATGACTGCAGCGCCGGCAGCTCGGCCTTGATCTGCTCGACGGTCTGGATGATGTTGGCGTTGGTCTGGCGGTTGACCACCAGCAACACCGCGCTCTGGTCGTTGAAGAAACCGCTGTTGTAGCGGTTTTCCACGCCGTCGCTGACCTTGGCCACGTCCGACAGGCGCAGGATCGCGCCGTTTTGCTGGCGGATCACCACCGGCCTGTAGTCCTCGGCGCTTTCCAGCTGGTCGTTGGCGCGCACTTGCCAGTTGCGCTCGCGATCCTCGACGAAGCCCATGGGCCGGCGCTGGTTGGCATTGGCCACGGCGGTACGCACTTCGTCCAGGGACAATCCGTACTGGTTGAGCAACTGCGGCTCGAGCTCGATGCGCACCGCCGGCAGCGAGCTGCCGCCGATCTGCACCTCGCCTACGCCGCCGACCTGGGCCAGGCTCTGCGACAGGATGGTGTCGGCCAGGTCGTAGAGCTTGCCCTTGGACAGCACGTCCGAGGTCAGCGACAGCACCATGATCGGCGCCTGGGACGGGTTGATCTTCTTGTAGGTGGGCATGCTGCGCATGCCGCTGGGCAGCAGGTTGCGGGTGGCGTTGATCGCCGCCTGCACCTCGCGCGCCGCGCCGTCGATGTCGCGGCCCAGCTCGAAGCCGATGATCACCCGGGTCGAGCCCTGGTTGGAACTGCTGGTCAAGGTGGTGACACCGGCAATGGCGCCGAGCTTGCGCTCCAGCGGCGTGGCCACGGTGGAAGCCATCACCTCGGGGCTGGCGCCCGGCAGGTTGGCCTGCACCACGATCACCGGGAAGTCCATCTGCGGCAGCGGCGCCACCGGCAGCAGGCCGAAGCTCACCCCGCCCAGCAGCATGATCGCCAGACTCAGCAGCATGGTGGCCACCGGCCGGCGAATGAACGGTCCGGACAGGTTCATGCTTCGGCCTGCCGCGCATCGTCAGCCGGGCGCCAGCGGCGCGCCAGTCGGTCGAAGTACAGGTAGATCACCGGGGTGGTGAACAGGGTCAGCACCTGGCTCACCAGCAGGCCGCCGACCATCACCAGGCCCAGCGGCTGGCGCAGCTCGGCGCCGGAGCCGGTGGCGAGCATCAGCGGCACGGCGCCGAACAGCGCGGCCAGGGTGGTCATCAGGATCGGCCGGAAGCGCAGCAGCGCCGCCTGGTAGATCGCGTCGCGCGGGCTCATGCCCTGGTGACGCTCGGCCTCCAGGGCGAAGTCGATCATCATGATCGCGTTCTTCTTGACGATACCGATCAGCAGGATGATGCCGATGATGGCGATCATGCCCAGGTCGTTGCCGCTGAGCAGCAGCGCCAGCAAGGCCCCCACCGCCGCCGACGGCAGCGTGGAGAGGATGGTCACCGGATGGATGTAGCTCTCGTAGAGCACGCCCAGCACGATGTACATGGTCACTACTGCGGCCAGGATCAGCAGCAAGGTGCTCGACAGCGAGGCCTGGAATGCCTCGGCGGCGCCCTGGAAGCGGGTCTGCACGCCCAGGGGCATGCCGATGTCCTGCTGCACCTGCTCGATCACCTTGACCGCCTCGCCCAGGGACGCGCCATGGGCCAGGTTGAACGACATCATCACCGCCGGGAACTGGCCGATGTGCGAGATGGCCAGCTGCGCCTGGCGCTGCTCGATGCGCGCCAGCGCCGACAAGCGCACCTGGCCGCCGTCGGTGGCCTTGACGTGGATCGACTCCAGCGCCTGCGGGCCTAGGCTGGCGGCGGTCTGCGACTGGAGCACCACGCGGTACTGGCTGGCCTGGGTGTAGATGGTCGAGATCTGCCGCTGGCCGAAGGCGTCGTACAGGGCGTTGGTGATCTGCGCCACGCTGATGCCAAGGCGGCTGGCCATGTCGCGGTCGATCACCAGGTACACCTGCAGGCCCTTGTCCTGCAGGTCGCTGGCCACATCCCGCAGCTCGGGGCGGTCCTTCAACGCGCGCACCAGCTTGCCGCTCCATTCGGCGAGCAGGTCGGCGTCGGGCGAGCTGAGGCTGAACTGGTACTGGGTGCGGCTGACCCGGTCCTCGATGCTCAGGTCCTGCACCGGCTGCATGAACAGCCGGATGCCGACCAGCTTGTCGAGCCTTGGCTGCAGGCGGTTGATGACCTCGGCGGCGGTGACGTCGCGCTCGCCGTGGGGCTTGAGGTTGATCAGCAGGCGACCGCTGTTGAGGGTGGCGTTGTCGCCGTCCACGCCGATGTAGGACGACAGGCTCTGCACCGCCGGGTCTTCGAGGATCACCTTGGCCAGCGACTGCTGGCGCTCGCTCATGGCGGCGAACGAGGTGGCCTGGGGCGCCTCGGAAATGCCCTGGATCACCCCGGTGTCCTGCACCGGGAAGAAGCCTTTGGGCACCATCAGGTACAGCACCACGGTCAGCGCCAGGGTGGCCACGGCCACCAGCAGGGTCAGCGGCTGACGTTCGAGCACCCAGGTCAACGCACTGCCGTAGTGCCTGATCAGCCAGTCGATCCAGGCGCCACTGGCACGGTAGAAGCGGCCTTGCTCCGCTTCCTTGGGTTCACGCTTGAGCAGGCGCGCGCACATCATCGGCGTCAGCGTCAGCGACACCACCAGCGAGATCAGGATCGCCACCGCCAGGGTGATGGCGAACTCGCGGAACAGCCGCCCGACCACATCGGCCATGAACAGCAGCGGGATCAGTACCGCGATCAGCGAAAAAGTCAGCGAGATCAGGGTGAAACCGATCTGCCTGGCGCCCTTGAGCGCGGCTTGCAGCGGCGTCTCGCCCTCCTCGATATGGCGGGAGATGTTCTCCAGCATGACGATGGCGTCGTCCACCACGAAGCCGGTGGCGATGGTCAGGGCCATCAGCGTGAGGTTGTTGACCGAGAAGCCGGCCAGGTACATCACCCCGAAAGTGCCGATCAGCGACAGCGGCACGGCGATGGACGGAATGATGGTGGCGCTGACCCTGCGCAGGAACACGAAAGTCACCATCACCACCAGGGCGATGGCGAACAGCAGCTCGTGCTGCACATCGCGCACGGCGGCACGGATGGTCTGGGTGCGGTCGGTGAGCACGCTGACTTCCAGCCCTGCCGGCAGGTTGTCGGTGATCGACGGCAGCAGTTCCTTGATCCGGTCGACCACTTCGATGACGTTCGCCCCGGGCTGGCGCTGGATGTTCAGCAGCACCGCTTCGTTCTGGTTGGCCCAGGCGGCCAGGCGTTCGTTCTCGGCGCCATCGACGATCTCGGCGACGTCCTTCAGGCGCAGCGGCGCGCCGGCGTTGTACTTGAGAATGAGGTTGGCGTACTCGGCGGGCGAGCGCAGCTGGTCGTTGGCGTCGAGCATCGACACCCGCGTCGGGCCGTCGAAGTTGCCCTTGGGCTGGTTGACGTTGGAGGCGCCGATCAGGGTGCGCACGTCGTCCAGGTTGAGGCCGTTGGCGGCCAGGGCGTCGACGTTGACCTTGATCCGCACCGCCTGGCGCTGGCCACCGGCGATGCTGACCATGCCCACGCCGCTGATCTGGGCGATCTTCTGCGCCACGCGGGTGTCGACCAGGTCGTTGAGCTTGGGCAGCGGCATGGTCTTCGAGGAAATGGCCAGGGTCAGCACCGGGGTGTCGGCCGGGTTGACCTTGTTGTACACCGGCGGTGCCGGCAGGTCGCTGGGCAGCAGGTTGCTGGCGGCGTTGATCGCGGCCTGGACCTGCTGTTCGGCGACATCCATGTTCATGTCGAGGTTGAAGCGCAGGGTGAGCACCGAAGCGCCACCCGAGCTGGTCGAGGCCATCTGCTCCAGGCCCGGCATCTGGCCGAACTGGCGCTCCAGCGGGGCGGTGACCGCGCTGGTCATCACCTGCGGGCTGGCGCCCGGATAGAGGGTCATGACCCGGATGGTCGGATAGTCGACCTGGGGCAAGGCCGCCACCGGCAACAGCTTGTAGGCGATCAGGCCGGCCAGGACGATGGCCAGCATGCTCAGCGTGGTGGCGACCGGCCGCAGGATGAACAGGCGCGAGAGGTTCATGCGCCCGCCTTGTCGCTCGACTCACCGGTCTGCGCCGAGCCGCCGGCGCCCTGCCCTTGCAGGTGCTGGCCGGGGGTCGTCGGCACCTGGGAGCTGTCTTCGACCACCTCGACCTTGGTGCCTTCGCGCAGGCGGTCGGTGCCTTCCAGCACCAGGCGCTCGCCGGCGGCCAGGCCCTCGGCGATCACCGTGTTGTCGCCGTCGCTGGCGCCGACCTTGAGCTTGCGGATGTTGATGGTGTTCTCGGCGTTGACGACATAGACGAAGGTGCCGTCGTTACCGAACTGGATGGCAGCGGCAGGCGCCAGCACCACCTGCTTCAGGGTATCGGCGAGCAGGCGCACGTTGACGAACTGGTTGGGGAACAGGGCGTGGTCGCGGTTCTCGAAGGTGCCCTTGAACTTCAGGGTGCCGGTGGTGGTGTCGATCTGGTTGTCGAAGCTCCCCAGCACGCCGGTGGACTGGAGTTTCTGGTCACCCCGGTCCCAGGCCTCGACCGGCAGGCTGGCGCCGCTGCGGTAGCGGGCGAGCACGGTGTCGAGCTGGGTTTCCGGGAGCGTGAACGCGACACTGATCGGCTCGGTCTGGGTGATCACCGCCAGCGCGGTGGTGTCGTTGGCGGCCACCAGGTTGCCAAGATCCAGCTGGCGCAGGCCGACGCGACCGCTGATCGGGGCACGGATCTGGGTGAATTCGAGATTCAGGCGGGCATCGTTGACCTGCGCCTGGTTGGTCTTGACCAGGCCCTGGAACTGGGCGACCTGCGCCTCGGCGGTGTCCAGGGTCTGCTTGGCGATGCTGTCCTCGGCGTACAGGCCTTTATAGCGGGCCAGGTCGACCTGGGCATTCTTCAGTTGCGCCTGGTTCTGCGCCAGGGTGCCTTCGGCCTGCTGCAGGGCGATGCGGTAGGTGCGCGGGTCGATCTCGGCGAGCAGGTCACCGGCCTTGACCTGCTGGCCCTCCTTGAAATGGATCTTGACCAGTTCGCCGGCCACCCGGCTGCGCACATTCACCGTATTGGTCGCGGTGACGGTG
The DNA here is from genome assembly GCF_054788395.1 of Pseudomonas sp. microsymbiont 2. Classification (NCBI taxonomy): domain Bacteria; kingdom Pseudomonadati; phylum Pseudomonadota; class Gammaproteobacteria; order Pseudomonadales; family Pseudomonadaceae; genus Pseudomonas; species Pseudomonas sp. microsymbiont 2. The sequence goes on along the minus strand of NZ_CM139112.1, from coordinate 2,901,169 downwards.
CCCAGGGCCTTGTAGTACAGCGGGAAATCGCCCACGCGCACCGGTTCGACGCGCACCGGCACCGCTTCGACGGATGCGCCGAAGCCCGGGCGCCCGCCCATGCCCATGCCACGGCCCGGACGCCCATTGGCGCCATCCTTGTGGGCTACCGGCGCGGGCCACAGCCACCAGGCCAGCGCGGCCACCAGCAGCAGGATCAGCAGGCCGAACAGCCAGCGACGGAGGGAACGGGAATTGGAGGCTTGCATGGGTCGAACGAACCTTGTTCAGAGAAAGACGGCGAGAAGAGCGTGAACGATAAGCACTGGCATCGTTTTAGCAAAGGGGCTTTACCAGTGCTTTACCTTCGGCTGACGTTGGCAAAGGGGTGAACTTTAAATGAAAACGGCCTGGAACAGGGTCCAGGCCGTTACAGGGTGTGACGTACCAGTGGGAGCGGGCCCCACCGGGCGCGTGGTGTTACTTCAGGACAGCCAGCGCCGCATCGTAGTTCGGCTCATCGGCGATTTCGCCGACCAGCTCGCTGTGCAGCACCTTGTCGTTCTCGTCCAGCACCACCACGGCGCGGGCCGCCAGGCCGGCCAGCGGGCCGTCGGCGATGGCGACGCCGTAGGTTTCCAGGAACTCGCGGCCACGCAGCGTGGAAAGGTTCTTCACGTTCTCCAGGCCTTCGGCACCGCAGAAGCGCGCCTGGGCGAACGGCAGGTCGGCGGAGATGCACAGCACCACGGTGTTGGCCACGTCATTGGCCTGGGCGTTGAACTTGCGTACGGAGGTGGCGCAGGTCGGGGTATCGACGCTCGGGAAGATGTTCAGCACCTTGCGCTTGCCGGCGAAGTCTTTCAGCGACTTGTCGGACAGGTCGCCCGCGACCAGGGAGAAGGCCGGCGCTGCGGCGCCAGCCTTCGGCAGTTCGCCTTTGACCTGAACCGGGTTGCCTTTGAGAGTCACTTGAGCCATGGCGGAATTCCTTATGCGGGTTTGAAAAAGACCCTGAGTTAAGCATGAAGCCGCGCAAGTGCCTATAAGCAAACATGAAATTGTTGTATTGCCGGACAATTTTCGCGGACAAGAAAATGCCCGGGTGGCGACAACCGACCCGGGCACCTGGACTGAACGTGGCGTCAGGCCAGCAGGCCGTATACCACCGAGGTCAGGGCTACCAGGCCAATGACCACCACGAACACGTTGGACAGCGCGCCACTGTACTTGCGCATCGACGGCACGCGACGGATGGCGTACATCGGCATCAGGAACAGCAGCACGGCGATGATCGGACCGCCCAGGGATTCGATCATGCCCAGGATGCTTGGGTTGAGGGTGGCGACGATCCAGCACACCACCAGCATCAGCGCGGCGACGATGCGATCCAGGGCCTTGGCGCCCGGGCGCATGCCGGCCTTGACGATCATGCCTTTCAGGCCCTCGCTGGCGCCGATGTAGTGGCCCAGGAACGACTTGGCGATGGCGATGAAGGCGATCAAGGGCGCGGCGAAGGCGATGGCCGGCTGCTCGAAGTGGTTGGCCAGGTACGACAGGATCGACAGGTTCTGCGCCTTGGCCTCGGCCAGTTGAGCGCTGCTCAGGGTCAGCACGCAGCTGAACACGAAGAACAGCACCATCAGCACCATCAGCAGGTGGGCGCGACCCAGGATCTGCCCGCTGCGTTCGTCGGCGTGCTCACCGTAGCGACGCTTCTGGTCGACGGCGAAGGCGGAGATGATCGGCGAATGGTTGAACGAGAACACCATCACCGGGATCGCCAGCCACACCGTGTGCAGGAAGGCCGAGCCGGACGGCACTTGCGCCGCGGTGTCGAGGATCCCACCGGTCCAGTGCGGCACCAGGTACAGGGCCAGCAGCGCCAGGGCGACGATGAACGGGTAGACCAGCAGGCTCATGACCTTGACCGTGGCCTGTTCGCCGCAGCGCACGATGGCCAGCAGGCCGAGGATCAACACGAACGACAGGATCGCCCGAGGCGGCGGCGTCATGTGCAGTTGGTGCTCCATGAAGCTGCTGACGGTGTTGGTCAGCGCCACGCTGTAGATCAGCAGGATCGGGAAGATGGCGAAGAAGTACAGGATGGTGATCAGTGCGCCGGCGGTGATGCCGAAATGCTCCTCGACCACTTCGGTGATGTCGCCGCCCTTGCTGCCGGAGAGCACGAAACGGGTCAGGCCGCGGTGGGCGAAGTAAGTCATGGGGAAGGCCAGCAAGGCCAGGACCAGCAACGGCCAGAAACCGCCAAGGCCGGCGTTGATGGGCAGGAACAGGGTTCCGGCGCCGATGGCCGTGCCGAACAGGCCCAGCATCCAGGTGGTGTCGTGACGCGACCAGCTGCCGAGGGTGGCGGGGGTCGATTCTGCAAAGCGTTGTTCAACGCTTGGGGCCTGCTCATTCATTCCGGGTGAAGCTCCACTCGCAAGACTGCAACAGGCTGAGAATGGCGAAATAGACGTTTCGCCCAACTCAACCGGGAAAGGGGCCGCGATTGTGCATGCAAAGGTTGCACTTGGGGAAGCCCCGCCCGAGGGACGGTTGCACTTGTCTTTACAAGCGGGTTGTGCTGGAGGGTCTGTTTTGCAGCCCTTTCCAGCCGGTCCGGCGCCCCGGCAAGGCCGCTCCTGCAGAAAACGCTGATTGCTGCAGGAGCGGCCTTGCCGGGGCGCCGGACCGGCCGGAAAGGGCCGCAAAGCGGCCCCAGGCAGGTTACTTCTGAACGGCGGCGAACGCCTCGGCCACCTGGCGCAGGTTGGCCGGACGCAGCCCGGACATGCACACCCGGCCGCTGTCGATCAGGTACACGCCGAACTCGTCACGCAGGCGACGCACCTGCTCGACGCTGAAGCCGGTGTAGCTGAACATGCCGCGCTGGCGCAGGAAGAACTGGAAATCCTGGCCCGGCAGCAGCTCGCCGAGCAGGTCGACCAGCCCCTGGCGCATGTCCAGGATACGCTTGCGCATCACTTCCACTTCCGCCGCCCACTGGGCATTGAGCGCGGCATCACCCAGCACGCCGGCGACCAGTTGGGCGCCGAACGCAGGTGGGCTGGAGTAGTTGCGGCGCACGGTGGCCTTGAGCTGGCCGAGCACGCTGGAGGCGGTCGCGGCATCGTCGCAGACCACCGACAGCCCCCCTACCCGCTCGCCGTACAGCGAGAAGATCTTCGAGAACGAGTTGCTGACCAGGCACGGCACGCCGGCACGGGCCATCTCGCGGATGGCGTAGGCGTCCTCCACCAGGCCTTCGCCAAAGCCCTGGTAGGCGATGTCGAGGAACGGGATCAACTGGCGCGCCTTGACCACCTCGATCACCTGCTGCCACTGGTTCTGGTCCAGGTCGACACCGGTGGGGTTGTGGCAGCACGGGTGCAACAGGACAATGCTGTTCGCCGGCAGGGTCTGCAGGGTCGCCAGCATGCCGGCGAAGTCCACGCCACGGGTGGCATTGTCGAAGTACGGGTAATTGTGCACCTTGAAGCCCGCGCCTTCGAAGATCGCCCGGTGGTTATCCCAGGTCGGGTTGCTGACCCAGACTTCGGCGCCGTCGAAGTAACGCTTGAGGAAGTCGGCGCCGACTTTCAGCGCGCCCGAGCCACCCACCGTCTGCACGGTGGCCACCCGGCCCTCGGTCACGGCCGAATGGTCGGCGCCGAACAGCAGCGCCTGAATGGCCTGACGATAGGCGGCCAGGCCCTCCATCGGCAGGTACAGCGAGGCTTCGTGAGGCTGGTCGGCCAGGCGTTTTTCCACTTCGCCCACCGCCGCCAGTTGCGGCACCACCCCGGCTTCGTCGTAGTACAGGCCGATACTCAGGTTGACCTTGTCGGCACGAGGATCGGCCTTGAAGGTTTCCATCAACGAAAGGATCGGGTCGCCGGCGTAGGCATCGACATGTTTGAACACAGCGTGCAGCTCCTTGGAAATCAACTCGGTTCGCGGAAAGATCAGCCGAGGATACCCGCAGTGAGCCGCGAGGAACATCACCGAAATGCAAGGAAGTCGATGCAGCGCCGCATCGACCGCCGCACCCGCGGCTAACGCAACAGCGCCTGGATCTCTTCGTGCAAGGTATCCAGGTCGAACGGCTTGGCCAGGATCGGCGCCCGCCGGGCGATCGGACTCCCGGATTCGAGAATTTCCGCAGGATAGCCGCTGATGAAGATCACTTTCAGGTCAGGCCGCAGTTTCACCGCCGGCTCGGCGATCTCCACCCCGGAAATCCCGCCCGGCAGGCGGAAATCGGTGACCATCAGGTCCAGGTGCGGCTTGCTGGCCAGAATGGCGAACGCCTGCTCGCCATCTTCGGCCACCAGCACGTGGTAGCCCTCGCCCGCCAGGTAGTCGCGCAGGATCATGCGAATCGCCGGTTCATCCTCGACGATCAATACCACATCTTGTGCATCTTCACTCATGACAACGCCTTCGAATTCAACCAGTTGGCCATCAGACCCCAAGGTTACGCAGAGGTTGCCCGCGCCTGATCGCTGGATTGCCGTACCACTGACAACGGCAGGTGAAGGGTGAACGTCGCACCCGCGCCCTCTTCGCTTTCGACCTGGATACGCCCACCATGGGCCAGCACGATCTGCTCGGAGATGTACAGCCCCAGCCCCAGCCCGCCGCTGGCCTGGTGCGCGGCCACACGCTCGAACTGCTGGAAGATCCGTCGCTGATTCTGCGCACTGATGCCAATGCCGTGGTCGCGCACCTGCACGCACGCCATGCCAGCATCCTCGAACACCCGTACCTGCACCGGCTTGCGCTCACCATAGCGCAAGGCGTTGGACAGCAGATTGGCCAGCACCTGCTCGATGCGAAACTCATCCCACTCGCCCTGCAACGCCTCGCAACACGCGAGGTCGATACGGGTATCCAGGGCGGCGGCCTGGGCGGCGAAGTTTTCCACCAGGCCTCGCGCCAATTGCCCAAGATCGAAAGCCTTGGGCCGGATCGACAACTTGCCGGTACGGATCCGCGACACATCGAGCATGTCCTCGACCAGGCGGATCAGGCTGTTGATCTGCCGTTCGTCACGCTCGACCATCGCCTTGAGCTTGTCTTCGCTGAAGGCCGCCAGGTTGCCCCGAGACAGATGCATGCGTCGCAGCTGGGTTTCGAGAATCAGGCCGTTGAGCGGCGTGCGCACCTCGTGGGAGACGATCGACATGAAATCATCGCGCATGCGTACCGCCCGCTCCAGCTCGCCACGCGCCAGCTCCAGTTGCGCCAGCAACTGCGCCTGTTCCTCGCGACCGCGCTCCAGCGCCTGCAGCTGCCGGTCCAGCGCCTTGCGCTGGCGGAACAGGTCGACGAACACCGAGACCTTGCTCTTGACCGCCAGGGTGTCGAGCGGCTTGTGCAGAAAGTCCACGGCGCCGCTTTCATAGCCCTTGAAGGCGTAGTTCATCTCGCGCCCGGCGGCGCTGACGAAGACGATGGGAATGCTGCGGGTCTTTTCCGTGCCGCGCATCAGCTCGGCCAGTTCGAAGCCGTTCATGCCCGGCATCTGCACATCGAGGATGGCCAGGGCGAACTCATGCTCGAGCAACAGTGACAGCGCCTGCTCGGCGGACTGGGCCTGATGCACCTCGCGGTCCTCTCCCTGGATCAGGGCGTCCAGCGCCAGCAGGTTTTCCGGCAGGTCGTCGACGATCAGCAGTTTGGCGGTGATGTGACTTAGCATTCGCGGGGTTCCAGGGTAGCGAGCAACTGCCCGATACCGCTCAGAGAGAGAATATGGTCGGGCGCCTGCAGGGCCAGGGCGGCCTCCGGCATCAGCGCGACCTGTGCTTCGCGGGGATCCTGGACCACTGTCCGGCCACCGCTTTGTCTGATCCGTAACAGCCCTAGGGCGCCATCTTCGTTGGCGCCGGTGAGCAGCACGCCGAGCAGGCCGGGGCCATAGGCATCGGCCGCCGACTCGAAGAGAAAATCGATCGCCGGTCGCGAGAAGTGCACCGGCGCCTCCTGGCTGAGCGACAGGGTGAAGTCGCGCTCCACCGACAGGTGGTAGCCGGGCCCCGCCACATAGATCAGGCCCGGCTCGATCCGCGCCTTGTCGAGCGCCTCGCGCACCGGGCGATGCAGGCGCCTTTGCAGGACCTCGGCCAGCTGGCTGTGACGATCGTCCGGCAGGTGCAGCACGCACAGCACCGGGATCGCGAAGCTGGCCGGCAGCGCGCCCAGCACGGCGAACAGCGCCGCAACGCCGCCCGCCGAGGCGCCGATGACGATCGCGCGCACGCCGTTCATACCTTGCGGTAGATCCGCTCGGGCCGCACCAGCGGCTCGAAGCGCTCGCCGTAGGCCGAGAAGTCCACCGATTCCTTGCTGCCCAGTACCAGGAAGCCGCGATGGCACAGGGACTCGTGGAACAGCCCGAGGGCACGGTCCTGCAGGTCCTTGTTGAAATAGATCAGCACGTTGCGGCACGACACCAGCTGCGTCTCGGAAAACACGCTGTCGGTGGCCAGGCTATGGTCGGCGAACGTCACGTTCTCGCGCAGGCTGCCGTCCATGATGGCGTTGCCATAGGCGGCGGTGTAGTACTCGGCGAAGTCCCGGCGCCCGCCGGCCTTGCGGTAGTTTTCTTCGTACTCGCGCATGCTCTGCATCGAATAGATGCCCTGCTTGGCCTTCTCCAGCGAATGGGGGTTGATGTCGGTGGCATAGACGATGGTGCGCTCCAGCAAGCCCTCCTCGCGGAGCAGGATGGCCATGGAATACACCTCCTCGCCCGTGCTGCAGCCGGCGATCCAGATCTTGATCGACGGCCAGGTGCGCAGCAGCGGCACCACCTCGTTGCGCAGCGCTAGGAAATGCCCCGGATCGCGGAACATCTCGCTGACCGGGATCGTCAGGTACTGCAGCAGCTCGAGGAACATGCCTGGGTCGTGCAGCACCCGCTCCTGCAGCGCCGACACGGTGCGGCAGTCGAACTGGCGCAGGGCATGAAGGATCCGGCGCTTCATCGAGGCGCCGGAGTAGTCGCGAAAATCGTAGCTGTACTTGAGGTAGATCGCCTCGATCAGCAGTCGGATCTCGATATCGGTGTTGCGTTCACTGGTCAAGATTTCAGATTCGCTCCAATTGCGGCAGCCAGACGCGGATCAGCGAGAACAAGCGGTCCAGGTCGATCGGCTTGGCCAGGTAGTCGTTGGCGCCGGCCTGCAGGCAGCGCTGCTGGTCGTCCTTCATCGCCTTGGCGGTCACCGCGATGATCGGCAGCTTGCGCCAGCGTGGCTGCTGGCGGATCAGCCGGGTGGCCTCGTAGCCATCCATCTCCGGCATCATCACGTCCATCAGCACCAGGTCGATGTCGTCGTTGGCCTCCAGGCACTCGATGGCCTCGCGTCCGTTGCGGCCGATCTCGACGATCGCGCCCTTGTGCTCCAGGGCGCTGGTCAGGGCGAAGATGTTGCGCACATCGTCGTCCACCAGCAGGATCCGGCGCCCCTCGAACACCTTGTCGCGGCTGCGCGCGGTCTTGAGCATGCGCTGGCGCTCGTTGGACAGCTGCGACTCGACCTTGTGCAGGAACAGCGTCACTTCGTCGAGCAGGCGCTCGGGCGAGCGCGCGCCCTTGATGATGATCGAGCGCGAGTACTTGAGCAGGTCGGCCTCTTCCTCGCGGGTCAGGTTGCGTCCGGTGTAGACGATCACCGGCGGGAAGCTGCGGATGTCCTCGGCGGTCATGCGCTTGAGCAGCTCGTTGCCGAGCATGTCGGGCAGCTTGAGGTCGATGATCATGCAGTCGTAGATGTTCTCGCGCAGCAACGCCAGGGCATCCTGGGCCATGGCCACGGCGGTGATCTCGATGTCGTCGTCGCCGATCAGCCGGGCGATGCTCTCGCGCTGCAGGTCGTCGTCCTCCACCAGCAGGATCTTCTTGAGTTTCTGCGTGAGCTTGGCCTCAAGGCGACCGAACACCGCCTTGAGCTCCTCGCGGCTGGTGGGCTTGACCGCGTAGCCGACCGCGCCCATGTGCATGGCCGCCTCGACGCGATCCTCCACCGAGATGATATGCACCGGGATATGACGGGTGCCGGCCTGTTCCTTCAGACGCTGCAGCACGGTCAACCCGGAATGGTCGGGCAGGCGCATGTCCAGCAGGATGGCGTCCGGCAAGTAGCGGGCGGCCAGTTCGAAGCCTTCGTCGGCGGCGTGGGCGACCAGGCAGCTGTAGCCCAGTTCATGGGCCAGGTCGTAGAGGATGCGGGCGAAATTCGGTTCGTCCTCGACCACCAGAATGCAGCGATTGGCGAACGGTGCTCGCTCGCGATCGTCGGCAAAGACCGGGGTCGGACGCTCGGGCCGCGTCGGTGCGGGCACCTGGGGCGCGGGGGGCAGCTCGTCGACCGTCGGGCGCAGGCTGTGGACTTCCGGCTGCTGCGCCGAAGGCTCGAAGCGCTCAGGCAGGATCAGGCTGAACACGCTGCCTTGGCCCGGGCTGCTGTCGACGCTGATCTGGCCGCCGAGCAGGTGTGCCAGGTCACGGGAGATCGACAGCCCAAGGCCAGTGCCGCCGTAGCGGCGGTTGCTGGTGCCGTCGACCTGGTGGAAGGCGCCGAAGATCGCCTGCTGCTGGTCGGCGGCGATGCCGATGCCGGTGTCACGCACCGCGAAGACCAGGCCCATGCCGGTCTGGTAGCTGATGCGCAGACTGACCTGGCCACGTTCGGTGAACTTGATGGCGTTGGACAACAGGTTCTTGAGGATCTGCTCCAGCCGCTGGCGGTCGGTGAACAAGCTCGCCGGCAACGGTTGTTCGAGCTGCACTTCGAAGTTCAGGCCCTTGTCCCGCGCCAGCGGCTGGAACATGGCCTGCAGGCCGTCGACCAGGCGCTCCAGCGGCGTGGTCTCGGCGCGCACTTCAAGCTTGCCGGCCTCGACCTTGGCGATATCGAGGATATCGTTGATCAGATTGAGCAGGTCGTTGCCGGCCGAATAGATCGACTCGGCGAACTTCACCTGCTCCTGGCTGAGGTTGCCCTCGCCGTTCTCGGCCAGCAGCTTGGCCAGGATCAGCGAGCTGTTGAGCGGCGTGCGCAGCTCATGGGACATGTTGGCGAGGAATTCGGACTTGTACTTGCTCGAGCGCTGCAGGTCGTCGGCGCGGGCCTGCAGCTCCAGTTGCGCCTGGTTGAGTTCGCCGTTCTTGCGGTCCAGGGCCTCGGTGCGCTCGGCCAGCTGCTCGTTGGTCTGCTCGAGTTCGGCCTGCTGGGTCTCCAGGTGCGCCTGGGACTCCTTGAGCACGCGCGACTGCTCTTCGAGCTCTTCGTTGGCGGTCTTGAGTTCCTCTTGCTGGACCTGCAGCTCCTCGTTCAGTTGCTGGGTCTCGGCCAGTACCTCCTGGAGTCGCTGACGGTAGCGAGCGCTTTCGATGGAGATGCCGACGTTTTCCGCGACCCGTTCCAGCAGTTCGCTGTCGCGCGCCTGCAATGGGCGCAGGAAGCCCAGTTCGAGCACGCCATTGATGCGCCCGTCGTCCCTGGCCGGCATCAGCAGGCCGCTACGCGGCAAGCCGCTGCCCAGGCCCGAGCTGAGGCGATAGTAGTCCTCGGGCAGGTCATCCAGGCTCAGCAGCCGGCCCTGCATCACGGCCTGGCCGAGCAGGCTGCCATGGTCGCCCAGGCGCGGATCGCGCCCTTGTTGCTCGGCATCGAGGCCATAGCACGCCACGCGCACCAGGTTGCCATGTTCGTCACGCACGTACAGCGCGCCAACGACGCTGCCGAGATAACCGGCGAAGAAACGCAGGATATTGTCGCCCAGCATCGGCAGGGTGAGCTGGCCCAGCACCTGCTCGGCCAGCTGGGTCTGCCCGGCTCGCAGCCAGGCCTGGTGTTCCAGGCGCTCGGCACTGCGCTGCTGGGCCTGCAGGTTGTCGACGTAGCTGCTGGAGAGCGCCAGCAGGTCACGGCGTCCCAGGTACGCGAGCAAGCCACTCAGGACGATGATGAACAGCACGAAGGCGCTGATCGCCGTCACCGTGACGCTGCTGACCTTTTCATTGCGCGCCATGCGCAGTTGCTGCTCGGTGGCGACGAAGCCGTCGAACTCCCTGCGAATTTCGTCGGTGATGCGCTTGCCCCGGCCATTGCCGATCGGCATCTGGTAGTCGCCCTTGCCGCGGCGCAGGTTGATCATCTCGCCGGCGAAATCGTTCCAGGCCCGCTGCAACGCCACCAGGCGGTCGATGCGATCGACCTGCTGGGGGTTGTCCTCGACCATGCCGCGCAGGCTGTCGAGGCTGCTGAAAATTCGCGGCTTGGCCACCTCGTAGGGGTCGAGGAAGCGCTCGTCGCCGGTGATCAGGAAGCCGCGCATGCCGGTTTCCATGTCGATCGACAGCTTGACCGTCTCGTTGGCGTTGCCGATCACCCGGTCGGTGTGTTCGACCCACTGCATGGCCGAGAGCAGGTAGTTGATCACCGCGACGAACGCCACGGCCCCCAGGAGCCCCACGCCCAGGGGCAGGCCGACGTTGCGGCTGAGCAGCTTGCGAAAGCTGCGTTGGTCCATCGAGGCTGCTTGAATCATCTGGAAGATGCCCGAGTGAAAAAGTCCATTGAACAGCATGGCTGCCACATCGTGTGTGAATTGCCCTGCGCCATGCCGACCGGGAAATACAGCGAGTCTAACCAGCTTTGGCCGATCTGGCAGGGCATTTAGCCAGTATTTGAAGGCGCTGTGCGCCAATCGTTCCATCTATTTGCCCAGGCCGTTAAGCTGGGAACTTCTGCCACCGCCTCGGGCACAGAGTAGAGACACTCCACCGAAACAGGACCCGCGCCATGCACCTTCTGGTAGTCGAAGACGACGACATCGTACGCATGCTGATAGTCGAAGTGCTCGACGAACTGGGCTACACCGCCCTCGAGGCGGACAGTGCCAGTGCAGCCCTGAAGATCCTCGAAGATCCCGACCAGCCCCTGGCCTTGCTGATGACCGATGTCGGCTTGCCCGACATGCGCGGCGAAGCGCTGGCCGCCAGGGCCCGCGAGGTCCGGCCGACATTGCCGGTGCTGTTCGCCAGTGGTTACGCCGAGAACTTCGAAGTGCCTGAGGGCATGCATCTGATCGGCAAGCCGTTCAGCATCGAGCAGTTGCGCAAAAAGGTGATCGAGATGCTCGCCACGCAGTGACCGCTCCCCAACCATGAAGTTTTCCTCAACACTCACTGCAGAAAACAACGTTTTTTTCTGTTGATCACCCCCCTTACCCTGTGCCGGTACCCGACCACGGAACCGGCCCATGCTCGCTCTGCTGCTGACCACCCTCGTCCCGATCATCCTGCTCATTGCCCTGGGCGCCTGGCTGCGCGTGCGAGGGTTTCTCGCCGAAAGCTTCTGGCCCGGCGCCGAGCGCCTGAGCTACTACGTGCTGCTGCCGTCGTTGTTTCTCCATGGCCTGGCCACCGCCAACCTGGATGGCGTGCCCGTGCTGGGCATGGTTGGCGTGCTGATGCTCTCCACCCTGCTCGGCGCCCTGCTGCTGGTTTTCTACCAGGGGCTCGCCAGCCACGACGGCGCCGACTTCACCTCGGTGTTCCAGGGCGGGGTGCGCTTCAACAACTACATCGGCGCCACCCTCGCCGCCGGCATCTACGGCAGTGCCGGGATTGCCCTGGCCGCCGTGGCCAACGCGGCCATCGTGCCGCTGGTGAACCTGCTCTGCGTGCTGGTATTCGCCCGCTTCAGCGCGCGCCACAGTTCCCTGGCCAGCGTGCTCAAGGCGATCTTCGCCAACCCACTGATCGTCGGCTGTGCCGGCGGCCTGCTGCTGCGGGTGAGCGGCCTTGGCCTGCCGGCCGGGTTGGAGCCGACGGTCAAGGCGCTGGGCCAGGCCGCGCTGCCGCTGGGCTTGCTCTGCGTGGGCGCGGCGCTCGGCGGCGCGCGCCTCGGCCAGCAGGTAAAGCCCTTGCTGGCGGCATCGCTGTTCAAGTTCCTGGTAATGCCCCTCACCACCTGGGGCCTGTGCCGGCTGCTCGGGCTCGGGGGCCAGGCCGCGGTGGTGGCGGTGCTGTTCCAGGCCCTGCCCACGGCGTCGTCATCCTATGTCATGGCCCGGCAGATGGGCGGCAACGCGCCGCTGATGGCGACCATCATCGCCCTGCAGACCGTCGCTGCCGCCGCCACCCTGCCGCTGATGCTGACCTTGACGCTGAGTTGACGCGACACGGCTAGACTGTGGGCAAGCCACCCCCGCGGAAATCTCGACATGCGCCTCGCCTGGATGATGTTCGGTCTGTCCCTGACCCTGTTCGCAGGCCCGCTCCTCGCCGCCGACAGCCAGAAGGCCGCGGTTGCCGAAGACAAGGCCCAGGCCCTCGAGGAAAAGGTCGTCGAAGATGCGCCACCACCGAAAAAGGCGGAAACCCTGACGCCCAGCGAAGCCCAGGCGGTGGACCCCGCAGGCCAGGCGCCCATGGACGACAGCATCACCTGTCTGGCGCGCACCCTCTACTGGGAAGCCAAGGGCGCCGATGCCCAGGACATGAGCGCCGTGGCCAGCGTGGTGCTCAATCGCCTCGGCCATGAGGGCTTCCCGGACAGCATCTGCGGGGTGGTCAAGCAGGGTGTGGAGAACAAGAGCTGCCAGTTCTCCTGGTGGTGCGACGGGCGCTCCGACCAGGTGGAGGAAGCCGAACGCTATGCGGTGGCCAAGGAGATCGCGCGCAAGGCGCTGAACCAGCAACTCAAGGATGCCACCGGCGGCGCGCTCTACTTCCACGACCGCAACGTGCATCCCGACTGGGCCAAGGCCTATCGCAAGACGGCCGAGACCACGCATTTCCTGTTCTACAAGCCGAACCAGGCGCTGGCTCGGTAGCGCCACCGCAGAGCACGCCTTCAAAGCACTACGGCTCAGAAATCGATCGATCCCGAGAACTTCACCAACCGTGGATCGCCCTGGGTCAGGTAGCCGCCGTTGGCCGACGCCCAGTAGTTCTTGTCGGTCAGGTTCTCCACGTTCACCCGCAGTGTCACGTCCTTCTCCTGTACCTTGAACCGATACCGCGCACCCACGTCGAAGCGGTTCCAGGTCGGCAGGCTCAGGGTGTTGGCCGGGTTGGCGTACTGCCCCCCGGTGCGCAGCATGCGCGCGTTGAGCGCGACACCCTCGAGCCCCGGCACGTCCCAGTCAACGCTGGCGTTGAGCTGGAAGGTCGGCACGCCCACGGCATGGTTGCCATCGGCCGTGCCGCCTTGGGTGTTCTTCAGCTCGGTGTCCATGCGCGTCCCCCCGGCCATCAGGCGCAGGCCGCGCAGCGGCTCGCCGAACACGCTGAGCTCGATGCCCTTGTTGACCTGCTCGCCGTCCTGGACGAACACATTGCCCTCGACGAAGCCGTCGGTGGGCCGTTCGATACGGAATACCGCCAGGTTGCCACCGAAGCGCTGGTAGTCGAGCTTCACCCCCGCCTCGATCTGCTTGGTCTTGGCCGGCGGGAACACTTCCCCGACGTTGATCACCTGGCCCGAGGCCGTGGCGCCCTGGGCCAGGCCCTCGATGCGGTTGGCGTACAGCGAGACCGACGGGTTGAGCTTGTAGACGATGCCGTACACCGGGGTGGTGACGGTCTCGTCATAGAACGCGTTGCGCCCCAGGTCCGCCCCCGGGCCATCATAGGCATAACCTTCGACCCGCAGTTGCTGGCGCCGCACGCCCACCGTGAGCAGCAAGGTGTCGTCGAACAGCCCCACCGTGTCGGACAGCGCGATACTGCGGTTGCGGGTCTTGCCGGTGACCCCCGGATCATCCAGCTTGCCACCGACGAAGGTGGGCGTGGTCGGCTTGGGCAACGGGTCGGTGCGATAGATGTTGGTGGCTTGCGAGTTGTAGAAGACGAAAGCATTTTCCTGCTGGGTCCAGATGCTCGCCGCGCCGATGTTCAACTGGTGACTCACAGGCCCGGTCTGCAGGCGGCCGTTGATGCCAGCCATGAAGGTGGTGTTGTCCTCGTTGTGGGGAATCTTCGAGCCACCGATGGTGGCCGCGCCGGTGGCCGCATTGGTGAGGATCGGCGTGCCGTAGAAGCCGTTCTCGTGGGTGTGCTTGATGCCGCCGGCCAGGTAGCCGCTCCAGTTGTCGTTGAAGTCATAGTCGCCACGAACCATGCCGAAGGTGTCCTCGGTCTCGGTCCAGGCCCAGTCCTGGCCATAGTTGTGGTCGGCGTCCGGCGCGCGCGGGATGTCGGTCAGCCCGGCCCCCAGGCGCACCGAGTTGCGCAGGTGGTTGACCCGCTGCTTCTGGTAGCCGAAATCACCGGACAGGCGAAAGTCGTCGCCACGATAGTCGAGCCCGGCGACGAACAGCTTGCTGCGCTGGTCCTGATCGTCCACCGCCGTTTCGCCCTCGCGCTGGGACAGGTTCAGGCGCGCGCCGAAACGGTTGTCCTCGCCGAAGCGCTGACCGATGTCCAGGTGCTCGCCAATGCGCCCGTCGCTGCTGATGTCCTGGGTATAGCGGCGGGTCGGCGTGTCGCCGGCGCGCTTGGGCTGCAGGTTGACGTTGCCGCCCAGGCCCGTGCCGGTGGGGCTGGCGCCGTTGAGGAAGGCATTGGGCCCCTTGAATACCTCGACCCGCTCCACCGCGTCGGTGGAGATCATCTGCCGTGGCAGCACGCCGTACAGGCCATTGAACGCGACATCGTCGCCATTGAGCGGCAGGCCCCGGATGACGAAGACCTGGGACTGGTTGCCGAAGCCGAACGACTGACGCACCGACGGGTCGTTGAGCAGCACGTCGCCGACATCTTCTGCCTGCTGATCCTGGATCAGCTGCGCGGTATAGCTGGTCATGGTGAACGGCACGTCCATCATGTCCTGGTTGCCCAGCACGCCCATCTGCCCACCCCGGGCCACCTGGCCGCCCGCATAGGTCTCGGGCAACTCGCCGCGCGGCGCCTTGGCCGCTTCGGCGTTGATGGCGGTGGCATCCAGCTCGATGGGGCCATCGGCACCGTGAGCGGTGACAGCGACGGAACAGCACAAGGCCAGCAGGGTCGATTGATACGGACAGGTACGCGCCATGAAAGGCTCCTGGTTGATGGAGGGGAGCCTTCCTGGCAGATGAGAAACATAGGGTTATCGAGTAGTGTTTCTAGCCGATATTGCGAATTATTACCAAACAATCGCACTTTCCCGCCGACCAGCGGTCTACCCCCTCTTATGCCGCCAGCAACCGATTGCCGACATTTCCATTGCACAGCACATCGCCGGGCCAAAAGCCGTGCGCTTGTGTAGGATGAGCAGCGCAGATCCAGACGCTGCCAGTTACAGGGAGATCCACATGCGCGTCCCATCCGTTGCCTGCCTCTTCGGCCTGTCGCTGGGCCTGCTCGCCTCGACCAGCGCCCTGGCCATCACCGGTGAAGAGGCGCAACTGATCGATACGATCAACGCTTACCGCAGCCAGGCCCAGCGCTGCGGTGGCGAAGCCTCGCTGGAGCTGCCACCGCTCAACAGCGATACCCGCCTGGCCCTGTCGCCCGAAGGCACCCGCGACCTGCAACAGGCCATGACTCGCGCCGCCTACCCCATGGTCAATGTCCAGGCCATCAGCCTGTCCGGGCCACGGGATGCCAAGGCGGCGATGAACGCCATCGCAGAGAGTTTCTGCCAGGTAGTGCTCGACCCGCAGTTCGTCGATATCGGCGTCAGCCAGGAAGGCCGCGACTGGCGCATCGTCCTGGCCCGGCCATTGCTGAGCGGACGCCTGGGTGACTGGCAGGCCGAGGGGCAGAAACTGCTGCAGGAGGTCAACGCCGCGCGCAAGGTCCCCCGCCAATGCGGCGGCCAGCCCTTCCCCGCCGCCCAGGCACTGAGCTGGAACGCGACCCTGGCCGGCGTAGCCGCCAACCACACGCGGGCCATGGCCAACCAGAACTTCTTCGACCATATCGACCGCGACGGCCGCACCCCGGGCGATCGGGCGGAGCTGGCCGGCTACCTGTACCGGCAGATCGGCGAGAACATCGCCGCCGGACGCGACACCGCGCGCAAGGTGGTCGATGGCTGGCTGGCAAGCCCCGGGCACTGCGCCACGCTGATGAACCCGGACTTTCGCGAGCTGGGCGCGGCCTATGCCGTGGATCCGAAGAGCGACGCCGGGATCTACTGGACGGGGCTGTTCGGCACACCACAGTGAGCCCACATCGCCAGAGACACCACGTGTCAGCCGGTGGCAGCGGGCTTGCCCCGCGATGAGACCGACTCGGACCTGCGCAAAGCCATCGCCGTGCAGCCAAAGCGCCGTCGCACCCATTTGCCCAGCTGGCTGGCGTCCGCCATGCCCACTTCATCGGCGATCTGCGCCAGGCTGTGACTGGAGTTGAGCAAGCGCCAGCGTGCCTGCTGCAAGCGCAGCTCCAACCACCAGGCCTTGGCGCTCATGCCATGGCAAGCCTGGAACTGGCGGTCCAGCTGCCGCCGGCTGATGCCCAGCTCCGCCGCCAGCGCTTCGACAGGCAGCCTCGACGCCAGGTGATGACGCATCAGCGCCATGGCCCGTTGCAGCTGCCGTCCCCCAGTGGCCTCGATCTCCAGCGAGCGCAAGGCGTGGCGACTGTCGCGGCTTTCGTCCACCAGCATGTCGGCCAGGCCCTTGAGCGCCCGGGCACGGCCACTGGCGCGGGCGATCAGTTCCACCGCCAGGTCGATGGCCGCGGTGCCGCCAGCACAGGTGACACGGGCACCGTCGAAGCAATAGAGCTGCCCGGTCAGCAGGCGCACGCGGGGAAAGGCTACCCGGAACTCGGCCTCATGGCGCCAGTGCAGCACCACCTTGTGGCCATCCAGCAAACCGCAGGCGGCCAGCAGGAACGCCGCGTTGTCGACGCATACCAGCTTCAACCCGGCCTTTGCCGCCTGCTTGAGCATTGCCTTGTAGCGTGGCGCCAGGGCCGCCGTGGCACTGGCATTGCGCCCGCCGAACAGCACCAGGTAGTCGTGTTCGCGCCAATCCACCTGATCGTGGGCAACCTCGACCTGCACGACGGCGCCACTGCTCGACGCCACAGGCTGCAGATCCAGGCCCATTACCGTCCAGCGGCAGTAGCGCTGGCGACTGTAGTCCTCGTCATCCGCGGAGAAACGCAGCTTGTCGAGGAAGGCGCCAAAGGGCAGCAAGGCGAACTCTGGCAGCGGCAGAATCAGCAGGCGCAGGTCGGGCGTCATGAAGGTGTCCAGATATGACCATTAAATGTCCTAATACTACCCTTTAAATCCTCCGCCCTGTCCTACACTGGCGCCCTGAACCATCACTAGGCATCACCATGGCACTCGACACCTGGCTTCTCTACTTGCTCGCCAGCATCGGCCTGTCGCTGACCCCCGGTCCGAACAGCCTGCTGGCCCTGACCCACGGCGCGCTGTACGGCGCCCGGCGCACACTGTTCACCATCCTTGGTGGCGTACTGGGCTTCGGCACCTTGATCGCCCTGGCGATGTTCGGCCTGAGCGCGCTGCTGCAGACCTCGGCCTCGCTGCTGACCGTGCTCAAGTGGCTGGGAGGCGCCTATCTGCTGTGGCTGGGCATCCAGCTCTGGCGTACCCCGGCGCTGCAACTGGAACAGGCCCGGGGCAGCGCCCGGCTGAGCAACGCCGGACTGTTCCGCCAGGGCTGTCTGTCGGCGCTGGCCAACCCCAAGGTGCTGTTGTTCTACGGCGCCTTCCTGCCCCAGTTCATCGACCCGCAACGCGGCTTGCCGGTGCAGTTCGTGGTGATGGCGGTGACCTTCGTCAGCGTCGAGTTTCTCGTCGAGTACCTGCTGGCGCGTCTGGCGTTTCGCATCCGCCCATGGCTGGCCAAGGGGGGCCGGGGTTTCAACCGCTGCTGCGGGAGTCTGTTCGCCTTGATCGGCGTGGCGTTGCCGTTGGGACGCTGAGCAAGCCAAAGGGCGAATACGTCCTACACTCATACCGCCTTCGCCGATGAGAGTCGCCCATGCCCGCCAATCTGTTCGCGGCCCTGCCGCCACTGGCGCCCGATGCCGAGGAGCAGTTCACCGACCTGCTTCGTCGCCCAGGCCTGCGCATCGAGCGCATCGTCTCCAGCGGCCAGGCCAGCCCACCGGGGTTCTGGTACGACCAGGCCGAAGGCGAATGGGTGGTGGTGCTCAGTGGCAGTGCCGGGCTGCGCCTGGAGCACGAGCCGCAAACCCGCGTGCTGCACCCCGGCGACCACCTGGACATCCCACCCGGTTGCCGCCACCGGGTCGAGTGGACCGAGGCCGGCGTGGCCACGGTGTGGCTGGCAGTGTTCTATCAGGCCTGAGCCAGTGCCGCCGTGGCGGGCATCGCCTGCAACCGATAGAACCGCCACGGCAGCATCACCGCCGCCACGGCCAGGCCACAGGCGAAGCCCACCCAAACGCCGACCGCGCCCAGCGAGGAGTGGAAAGCCAGCCAGTAGCTCAGCGGCAGTGCCAGCAGCCAGTAGCTGACCAGGGTCACCCCCACCGGCCAGCGGTAGTCCTGCAACCCGCGTAGCGCCCCCAGCGCGGTGGACTGCAGGCCGTCGGCCACCTGCATGGCCGCGACCACCACGAACATCGGCACGGCGATGGCGATCACCTGCGGGTCGTCGCTCATGGCCTCGGCGATGGAGCGGCCGAACAGCGCCAGCAGCACGGTGGCCACCAGCATCCAGGCGGTGACGCTGGCAAAGGTGGCGCTGCCGATGGCGCGAATGCGCGCCGCCTCGCCGCGGCCCTGGGCCTGGCTGATGCGGATGCTTACCGCCGCGGCCATGCCCAAGGGCAGCATGTACAGCAGCGCGCCGATCGACTGCACCACTTGGTTGGCCGCCAAGGCCGCATTGCCCAGCCAGCCGAGCATCCAGGCGGCGATCACTACCGCGCCCGCCTCGGCCAAGTAGCCCAGCCCCAGCGGCCAACCCTCGCCCAGCAACGTGCGCCAGGCCAACCGCGGCCCGCGCGGGGCCTGGCGATAGCGCGCCAGCGACGGCGCCAGGCACCAGTAGACCAGCGCCAGCAGCACGGCCAGCGACTCGGCGATCACCCCGGCGATGCCGGCGCCCACCAGGCCCAGCGCCGGCAGGCCGAAGTGCCCATGGATCAGGCCATAGCTCAGCGGAATATTGAACAGCACCGCGCTCATCACCAGCAGCACGCCCGTCCACGGCCTACCGATGGCCTCAAGCACATCCTTGAACACCACGGCCAGGCAGTACGGGATCAGGAAGACCGCCATCGCCTGCCAGTAAGGTGTCAGCAGCGCCACGTCCGGCAGCGGCACGCCTAGCCATTGCACCACGTGCAGGCTGGCGAGCATCGCCAGGCAACCGAGGACGCCGACCAGCAGGCCGTAGCCCAGCCCGGCGCGCAGCGTGCGCGCCACGGCGCCGGGGTCGTCGGCGCCGTAGGCATGGCCGACGCGCACACTGAGGGTGGCGAGCATGCCGTACAGCCCGGCATGGAAGATCAGCCCGGCGCTGCTGGTCAGCGCGACACAGGCCAGCACCACGGTGCCCAGCGAAGCCAGCAGCACGGTGTCGGTCAGGCTGATCAGCTCGGCCGCCGACAGGCCCAGCACCAGCGGTAGCGCCAGGCGCAACAGGCCCGGCAGCTCACCCAGCCAGGCAACGTTCTTGCGTGAAACGAGGGCAGTCACGGTCGTAACCTCCAATTGACATACGTCGCGTATGCTAATGCTATTTATTGACATACGCAACGTATGCTAATTTGCAGCCATCGCTTTTTACCCGGAGCCCTCCATGCCCACCCCTCGCCGCAGTCGCGCCGCCATGAGCGCGGACACCACCGAACGGCTGATCGCCGTCGCCCGTCGCCAGTTCGCCGAAAAGGGCTTTGCCGCCGTGGTGATGGACGAGCTGTGCGCCGAAGCCGACCTTACCCGTGGCGCCCTGCACCACCACTTCGGCGGCAAGGCCGGGCTGTTCACCGCCGTGGTGGAGCACCTGCTCGACGAGATCAACCAGGCGATCGACGCCCGCTACGCCACCCACGACGACCCGTGGGAGGGTTATATCGACACCTGCCTGTACTACTACGACCTGCTGCACGAGCCAGCCCTGCGGCGCATCCTGCTGCAGGACGCTCCCGGGGTGCTCGGCCCGCGGCTGCGCGAGCTGGAGGAAGCCAGCTACATCGGCCCCATGGCCCAGGGGCTGGAGGAGTTGCAGCAAGCCGGCAGGCTGCGCGCCTTCGACCCCGTGGCCATGGCGCACCTGATCAACGGCGCGATGGGCGACAGCGGCATGTGGGTGATCGCCCAGGACGATCCGCAGGCGGCGGCGGAGCGGGTGAAGGGGGCGTTGCGCTGCCTGATGGAGGGGTTGCAGGCCTGAGTGCTTACTCATCACTACATGGGTGGCGCCTTCCGTGTAGGAGCGGCCTTGCGTCGCGAAAGGGCCGCGCAGCGGCCCCAGGGTTTCAGCGTTAACGCAAATATCGCCGGGGCCGCTACGCGGCCCTTTCGCGACGCAAGGCCGCTCCTACACGGGGGGCGTGCAGCCTACAGAATTTTGCTCGATGCAAAATGTACTAACTTGTTAATTAGCTTGCTAAGGGCTTAAACTTCTCGCATTCCACCTGCGAGATCCCTGGCATGAAAGACTCACCCCGCGCCACTGGCGCCTCAACCTTCATCCTGGTCGGCCTGGGCGTCGTCATCGCCCTGCTCGGCTTGCTCCTCGCCGCCGGCGGCGTCAAGCTGGCCGGCCTGGGCGGTTCCTGGTACTTCCTGCTCGGCGGCCTGGCCATGGCCATCGCCGGTGTGCTCATCGCCCGCCGCAAGCCGGCCGGTGCCTGGCTGTACGCAATGTTTCTCACCGGCACCGCCGTCTGGGCCGTGGCCGACGCCGGGCTGGTGTTCTGGCCGCTGTTCTCTCGACTGTTCATGTTCGCCGCCATCGGCCTGGTGGTGGCGCTGGTCTATCCGCAACTGGTCCGGCGCCCTGCGCATGGCGCCTATGGCGTCGCCGGCCTGCTGGCCGTGGCGCTGGCGATCGCCGTCGGCAACATGTTCGTCGCCCATCCCAGCGTCGCGCCCACCGGCAATGGCCCGGGGCTGACGCCAGTCGAGCCCGGCCAG
This sequence comes from Pseudomonas sp. microsymbiont 2, assembly GCF_054788395.1. NCBI lineage: Bacteria > Pseudomonadati > Pseudomonadota > Gammaproteobacteria > Pseudomonadales > Pseudomonadaceae > Pseudomonas > Pseudomonas sp. microsymbiont 2. Next base: position 2,880,080 of record NZ_CM139112.1, on the reverse strand, counting down.
CAACAGAAGGACTGGGCCCACTACGGCAACAGCGAGGGCGGCAGCCGCTTCGCCGCGCTGGACCAGATCAACCGAGGCAACGTCGACCAGCTCAAGGTGGCCTGGACCTACCACACCGGCGACGTCGCCATCAGTGACGGCAACGGTGCCGAAGACCAGCTCACCCCGCTGCAGGTGGGTGACAAGGTGTTCATCTGCACCCCGCACAACAACCTGATCGCCCTCGACGCCGACACCGGCAAGGAACTGTGGAAGAACGCCATCAACGCGCAGTCCAAGGTCTGGCAGCGCTGCCGTGGCCTGGCCTATTTCGACGCCAGCGCGCCGATCGCCCAGCCGACCCAGCCGAACAGCTCGCCGATCACCATGGCCAGCGTGCCGGCCGGCGCCAACTGCCAGCGCCGCCTGCTGACCAACACCATCGACGCCCGCCTGATCGCGGTCGATGCCGACACCGGCGCGTTCTGCGAAGGCTTCGGCGACAACGGCCAGGTCGACCTCAAGGCCGGCCTGGGCAACGTGCCGGACTCGTACTACCAGCTGTCCTCCGCACCGCTGATGGCCGGCACCACCGTGGTGGTCGGCGGCCGCGTCGCCGACAACGTGCAGACCGACATGCCCGGCGGCGTGATCCGTGGCTTCGATGTGATCACCGGCGCCCAGCGCTGGGCCTTCGACCCGGGCAACCCGGACGAGCGCGGCGCCCCGCAAGGCGACCAGACGTACGTGCGCAGCACGCCCAACAGCTGGGCGCCGATGTCGTACGACCCGGCGATGAACGCCCTGTTCCTGCCAATGGGCTCCTCGTCCACCGACATCTACGGCGTCGAACGCAGCGAGCTGGATCACACCTACGGCGCCTCGGTGCTGGCCCTGGACGCCACCACCGGCAACGAAAAGTGGGTGTACCAGACCGTGCACAACGACCTCTGGGACTTCGACCTGCCGATGCAGCCGAGCCTGATCGACTTCACCAAGGATGACGGCAACAGCGTGCCCGCGCTGGTGATCGGCACCAAGGCCGGGCAGCTCTACGTGCTCGACCGCGCCACCGGCAAGCCGCTGACCCAGGTCGATGAAGTACCGGTCAAACCGGGCAACATCCCCAACGAGCCGTACTCGCCGACCCAGCCAAAGTCGGTAGGCATGCCGCAGATCGGCGCGCAGACCCTGACCGAGTCGGACATGTGGGGCGCCACCCCGTACGACCAGCTGCTGTGCCGCATCGACTTCAAGAAGATGCGCTACGACGGCCTCTACACCGCGCCCGGCAGCGACCTGTCGCTGAGCTTCCCGGGCTCGCTGGGCGGCATGAACTGGGGCAGCATTTCCACCGACCCGGTGCATGGCTTCATCTTCGTCAACGACATGCGCCTGGGCCTGTGGATCCAGATGATCCCGTCGCAGAACAAGGGCGCGGCGGCGGGCGGCGGCGAGGCGCTGAACACCGGCATGGGCGCGGTACCGCTCAAGGGCACGCCGTACGCGGTGAACAAGAACCGCTTCCTGTCGGTGGCCGGCATCCCCTGCCAGGCACCGCCATTCGGCACCCTCACCGCCATCGACATGAAGACCCGGCAGGTCGCCTGGCAGGTGCCGGTCGGCACCGTCGAGGACACAGGTCCCCTGGGCATCCGCATGCACCTGCCGATCAAGATCGGCCTGCCGACCCTCGGCGGCACGCTGTCCACCCAGGGCGGCCTGGTGTTCATCGCCGGTACCCAGGACTTCTACCTGCGCGCCTACGACAGCGGCAACGGCAACGAGATCTGGAAGGCCCGCCTGCCGGTCGGCAGCCAGGGCGGCCCAATGACCTATGTGTCGCCGAAGACCGGCAAGCAGTATGTGGTAATCACCGCCGGCGGCGCGCGCCAGTCGACCGACCGTGGCGACTACGTGATGGCGTACGCCCTGCCCTGAACCGCGTCGCCCTCTTCGCGGGTAAACCCGCTCCCACAGGAGAACATCCTGTGGGAGCGGGCTTGCCCGCGAAAGGGCCCTTACAGACAACCCGAGATACCGCAATGCCCCGCGCTTTTCGCTTCACTCCACTCCTTCTGACGCTCACAAGCACCGTTACCCTCGCCGACAACACCCTGACCGGCGACTGGGGCGGCCTGCGCCAACAGCTCGAGGCAGACGGCATCACCTTCACCGGCGACTACAGCGGCGAGACCGCCTACAACGCCCATGGCGGCCTGCACCGCTCGGCCCGCTACTCGCAGAATCTCAAGCTGGGCGTGCAGTTCGACCTGTCGAAGCTGTACGGCCTGGACAACGGTGGCAAGGTCCAGCTGACCATCAACGATCGGCGCGGCAACAGCGCCTCGGAGGACCTGGTAGGCAACCGCCTGCCGATCCAGGAAAACTATGGCGGTCTCTACACCCGCCTGACCGAGCTCAGCTACGAGCGCAACCTGTCGCCCGCGCTGAATCTCAAGCTCGGCTACATGGCCATGGGCAACGACCTCGGCGGGTTGGACAGCGGCATCCTGTGCAACTTCATGAACGCCGGTTTCTGCGGCCATCCGTTGAACATGTCCGGCGGCAGCGGCTGGAGCAACTACCCCAACGCCCATCTCGGCGCGCGGGTGAAGTACGACCTGGCCCCCGACTGGCAACTGCGGGTGGCGGCGTTCAACGTCGATCCCGAGAGCAACGGCAACGCCAGCCGCGCCTGGCATCTGGGGCCCAAGCACACCACCGGCACCGTGGTCCCGGTTGAGCTGGTGTACAAGCGGCGCGGCGAGCTGCCGGGCGAGTACAAGCTCGGTTACTACTACGACAGCTCGAACGTGAAGCGCATCGGCAGCAGCGAGGAAGTTGCCGGTCGCGGCGGGCATTACCTGCTGGTCGACCAGGCCGTGTGGAACGACCCGGCATCGCCCGGGCGCAGCCTGCATGCCTTCGGCCAGTACTCGGCGTCGAGCAAGGCCGCCTCACCATTCACCAGGTGGTATGGCGCGGGGGTGGTACTGTACAAGCCGTTCGCCAGCCGGCCACGGGATACCGTTGCGCTGGGGTATGGCCGCGCGGTACCGAACCCGCGTAGCCGCGCTGTGCTGGAAGATGCGGCCGTCGATGCCGGGCAGCCCTTCCCGAACCTCGACAGCGCCGAGCAGCTGGTCGAGCTGAGCTATGGCTACCAGGCCACCGCGTGGCTGAACTTGCGGCCGGATGTGCAGTACATCATCGAGCCGGGAGCGTTTTCCGGGAAGGACATCGACAACGCGCTGGTGTTCGGCTTGCAGGTCAAGGCGACGTTCTGAATACAAGCCTGGCTTGACCTGTAGGAGCGGCCTTGCGTCGCGAAAGGGCCGCGCAGCGGCCCCAGGATTTCAGCGTTGACGTATCAATCGCCGGGGCTGCTGCGCAGCCCTTTCGCGACGCAAGGCCGCTCCTACAAGTCTGCGTTGACTCGCATAGTTTTTTCCTGCCCAGCAACCACATATTTACTAATTTCCCCGCCCTACCCCCTGCCCCAGTATCTGGCGCAACTAAAACAACAAAGAGCGGGGAACTGTCATGAGTGCAAGTGCATCCGTGCCTGCCAGCGTGCAGCACGATCAAGCCGGCTTTCGCCGGGTCCTGGGGCTGGGATCGCTGCTGGCGGTGGCCGTGGGCCTGGTGGTTTCGCAAGGGGTGATGGTGATGATGCTGCAAGGGGTCGGCGCCGCCGGCCTGGGCTTCATCGTACCCCTGGGATTGGCCTACCTGCTGGCCCTGAGCTACGCATTTTCGTTTTCCGAGCTGGCCTTGCTGATACCACGCGCCGGCAGCCTGTCGAGCTATACCGAAGTGGCGCTGGGGCATTTCCCGGCGATCCTGGCGACCTTCTCCGGCTACGTGGTGGTAGCCATGTTCGCCTTGTCGGCCGAGCTGCTGTTGCTCGACCTGATCGTCGCCAAGGTCTACCCCGGGGTGTTCCCGCAGTACTCGGTAGCCTTTGGCGTGCTCGCCCTGTTCACCGCGCTCAACCTGATGGGCATCGACATCTTCGCCAAGCTGCAGAGCGCCATGGCCGTGGTCATGGTGATCGTGCTGCTGATCCTCGGCGTGGCCGCGATCAGCGAAGGGCATGCCGAAGGGGTCACCACCACCCTGCTGCAGGGCGACTGGAACCCCATGGGCACCGGGGTGCTGGCCCTGACCGCCATGGCCGTGTGGGGCTTCGTCGGCGCCGAGTTCGTCTGCTCGCTGGTGGAGGAGACCCGCAAGCCCGAACGCAACATCCCGCGCTCGATGATCATCGGCCTGACGGTGATCTTCGCCACCATCGGCCTGTACGGCTTGGGCGCGCTGTTCCTGGTGCCCCGCGAAGCCCTGAGCAGCGACGCCCTGCCCCACTACCTGTTCGCCACCACGGTGTTCGGCAAGACCGGCGAGGTGTTCCTGGTGATCGCCGCGGTCACCGCCACCTGCAGCACCCTCAACACCTCGCTGGCGGCCATTCCGCGCATGCTCTACGGCATGGCCTGCAACGGCCAGGCGTTCCCCCAGTTCAAGCAGCTCAGCCCGCGCGCCCGCACGCCGTGGGTGGCGGTGCTGTTCGTCGCGGCGATCACCGGCCTGCCGATCCTGCTGATGGGCCAGGATGGCGCGGCAATCAACCTGCTGCTGCTGGCCGCCGCGCTGGCCTGGCTGCTGGCGTACATCATCGTGCACCTGGACGTGATCGCCTTGCGCCATCGCTATCCGCATCTGAAGCGGCCATTCCGTACGCCGTTCTACCCACTGCCGCAGCTGTTCGGCATCGCTGGGATGCTGTACGCGATCTGGCATGCCTCGCCCAGCCCGGAGATGAACCTGAAGGTCTTTGGTACGGCGGGGGTGGTGCTGGCGGTGGTGTCGCTGATTGCCGTCGTGTGGATCAAGGGGGTGATGAAGAAACCATTGTTCAGGCCTGAGCCGTTGTAACCCCATCGCGGGGCCAGCCCGCTCCCACAGGTAGCTGCAAAGCCTGTGGGAGCGGGCTGGCACCGCGATTGTCATGCCTGCTTCAGGTGATCCACCAACCGCCGCAACATCGCATCGCATCCCTGCAACTGCTCGATACTGACGAACTCGTCGGGCTTGTGCCCCTGGTCCATGCTCCCCGGCCCGCAGACCACCGTGGGGATACCCGCCTGGTCGAACAGGCCACCCTCGGTACCGAAGGCCACGGTACCGAAATCGCGCGAACCGCTGAGCAACGCCACCAGCTGTGCGGCCTCGCTCTCGGCTGGCGTGGCCAGGCCCGGGTAGGCGCTCAAGGCGCGCAGGCGAATGTCGCTGGCGGCACTGACGGCACGCATGCGCGGCAGCAGCTCGGCCTCGGCATAGGTCTGCAAGCGGTCGGCCACGGCCTGGGCCGCGAAGCCGGGCAAGGCGCGCACTTCGAAGTCGAACTCGCATTCCTCCGGGACGATGTTCAGCGCCCGGCCACCCTTGATCACACCGGTCTGCACCGTGGAGAACGGCGGATCGAAGCGTTCGTCATGGTGTTCAGGGCGCGCCAGGTCGTCACCGATCTCGCCCAGCTTGCCGATCAGCCGCGCCGCGTACTCGATGGCATTGACCCCATAGGGTGCATAGGCCGAATGGCAGGCGGCGCCCTGCACCTGGCAGCGCATGGCCAGCTTGCCCTTGTGGCCGAGCACCGGCTTGAGCTCGGTGGGCTCGCCGATCAGGCACAGGCGCGGCTTGTGCGCACGCTGTGCCAGGGCGGCTAGCATGGAGCGCACGCCCAGGCAGCCGACTTCCTCGTCATAGGAGAATGCCAGGTGCACCGGCATCTTCAGCGGCTGGGCAAGGAACGCCGGCACCGCCGCCAGCACCGAGGCGATGAAGCCCTTCATGTCGGCAGTGCCACGGCCATACAGCCGACCATCGCGCTCGGTCAGGCAAAACGGCTCGACGGTCCAGGCCTGGCCGTCCACCGGCACCACGTCGGTGTGCCCGGAGAGCACCACACCACCACGATCGGTTGGCCCTATGGTGGCGAACAGGTTGGCCTTGGTGCCTGCTTCGTTGTGGAACAGCTCGCTGGCGACACCAAGACCGGCCAGGTAGTCGCGGATGAAGGCGATCAGATCAAGGTTGGAGTCGCGGCTGACCGTGGCGAACCCGACCAACCGCTCCAGCAGCGCACGGCTGGAAACCTCATTCATCACCCGGCACTCCATAGCTCGGGGCGGCGGTCGGGTTCAGGGCACGGGTGACATAGTCCTGCATCTGCGGGCGGTAGGCTTGCCAGAGGCGGTCCAGCTCGCCGATGGGATCCTGCTCGGCCCAGTCCACGCGCAGGTCCACCAGCGGCCAGGTCAGTTCGCCGGCGATCTTCAACGCCGCCGAGTGCACCGGCCCCGCCTCGCCACCGGCCGCCATGGCCGCGTGCATCGCCGCCAGCAGACGATCGGCCAGGTGGCCGCCGGCCTGTTCGAACGCCACCACCATGGCCTCGATCACCGCCCGCGACGACAGCAGGTTGCCGGCCGCCGCGCATTGATCGCCCGCCACGGCATTGTGCACGCCCAGGGCCTCCTTGCCGGTGAACAGCGCGACCTGGCCATGGCTGTCGATCACCGTGACCTGACGATACTCGCTCCAGCCATTGGCGCTCAGCACCCGGTCCAATGCCGCGGCGGGTGGCAGCTGGCCCTGCTCGAGGGCATCGAGGATCTGCGGCCCGAGGGCCGGCAGGGTAATGTTCTGGGTCGACACCGCCCCGACCCCGGCCCGCACCCATGGGCAGCGGGCGCCGACGGCGATGCTCGATGAACTGATGGCGATGCCGACCTGGCCGGTTTCCTGGCAGCGGCCGATGATGGAGAAGGTCATGGTGCAGCTCCTGTGTTGAGGTTACCGGCATTCTCGGTGGGCCCCGAAAGCTGCGAAACCAACATTTTCCTCGGTACTGGGCAGGAAAAAACTAAGGCGCCTGCGAATGCATCCTGTGTAGGAGCGGCCTTGCCGACCGGTCCGACGCCTCGGCAAGGCCGCTCCTACAGGGTCCTGGACAACCCTGAGAAACCGCTGCAGCCCATTGCCAGCAAAGCCTTCGCCAATTTATCGGCAACCCCCAGCTAAATACTATTTTCGCGATTTCCCACTCATACCTAGTCTGGCCCCAGGCAAAGGCGGTCCCCACCGACCTGAACAAGAACGCCGCTGAAGAAGGGCTGGGACATGACACTGAACAACATCGAAATCGACACCCTCGTGGTCGGCGCCGGCCAGGCCGGCGTGGCCATGAGCGAACACCTGAGCAAGCTCGGGGTGCCGCACCTGGTACTGGAGCGCAACCGCATCGCCGAGGCCTGGCGCACGGGCCGCTGGGATTCGCTGGTGGCCAACGGCCCGGTCTGGCATGACCGCTTCCCGGGGCTGGAATTCGACCTCGACGCCGACGCCTTCGCCGGCAAGGACCAGGTCGCCGACTACTTCGAGCAGTACGTGCGCAAGTACAACCTGCCGGTGCGCACCGGCGTAGAAGTGAGAAAGGTGGTGCGCAACGCCGACCGCCCAGGCTTCACCATCGACACCAACCAGGGCGTGATCCGCGCCAACCGCGTGGTAGCCGCCACCGGCCCGTTCCAGCGTCCGGTGATCCCGGCCATCGCGCCGAAGGACGAGGGCCTGCACCAGATCCACTCCGCCGCCTACTACAACCCCGAGCAGTTGCCTGAAGGCGCGGTGCTGGTGGTGGGCGCCGGTTCGTCCGGCGTGCAGATCGCCGAGGAGCTGATACGCGCCGGACGCCAGGTCTATCTGTCGGTGGGCGCCCATGACCGCCCACCGCGCAGCTACCGCAACCGCGACTTCTGCTGGTGGCTCGGCGTGCTCGGCGAATGGGACGCCGAAATCGCCAAGCCAGGCCGCGAGCACGTGACCATCGCCGTGTCCGGCGCCCGTGGCGGCCACACCGTGGACTTCCGTGCCCTCGCCCATCAGGGCATGACCCTGGTCGGCCTGACCCAATCGTTCGAAGGCGGCGTGGCGCGCTTCCAGGACAACCTGGCCGAGAACATCAACCGCGGCGACGAGAACTACCTGGCACTGCTGGATGCCGCCGATGCCTATGTCGAGCGCAACGGCCTGGACCTGCCGGAGGAGCCCGAGGCCCGCAAGCGCCTGCCCGATCCGGACTGTGTCAGCCAGCCGCTGCAGCAACTGGACCTGGCCAAGGCCAACGTGCGCAGCATCATCTGGGCCACCGGCTACGGCGTGGATTTCAGCTGGCTGCAGGTGGACGCCTTCGACGCCAACGGCAAGCCCCAGCACCAACGCGGCGTGTCGAAAGAACCCGGTGTGTACTTCCTCGGCCTGCCCTGGCTGTCGCGCCGCGGCTCGTCGTTCATCTGGGGCGTGTGGCACGACGCCAAGCATGTCGCCGGGCACATCGCCACCCAACGCACCTACCTGGCCTACCGCGACCGCGAGCAACGCGCCACGGATGAGCAGGACACCTCGATCAGCAACGTCAGCACCTTCGGAGCCCATTGATGCCTACCCACACTCGCATCCGCATGTTCAACACCAAGCAAACCTATCCCAACCAAACCCTGGACAACGACCTGTGCCAGGCCGTGCGGGCAGGTAACACCATCTACGTGCGCGGCCAGGTCGGCACCGACTTCGAGGGCCGGCTGGTGGGCCTGGGCGATCCTCAGGCCCAGGCCGAGCAGGCGATGAAGAACGTCAAGCAGCTGCTCGAAGAAGCGGGCTCGGACCTGTCGCACATCGTCAAGACCACCACCTACATCACCGACCCGCGCTTTCGCGAGCCGGTCTACAAGGAAGTGGGCAAGTGGCTCAAGGGGGTGTTCCCGATTTCCACCGGGCTGGTGGTGGCAGGGTTGGCCCAGGCCGAGTGGCTGATGGAGATCGATGTGATCGCGGTAGTCCCGGAAGAGGTCTGACCGCCAGGGCCCTGAACGCCTGTGGGAGCGGGTTTACCCGCGAATGCTGCGGTGACTTCACCGACGCATTCGCGGGTAAACCCGCTCCCACAGATACCCTCTCCTTGAAACAGGCAGTCAGTGCCGAGCGCCGCGCTCGACGCCGCCCATCTGGCCAAACCGTCCGGCCTGGAAATCATCGAACGACTCGGCGATCTCCGCCTGGCTGTTCATCACGAACGGCCCGTAGCCAACGATAGGCTCGTCGATCGGCTCGCCGCTGAGCAGCAGCACACTGACCGCCTCCAGCGCCTCGATGCGCACATCGGCACCGTCGCGCTCCAGCAGCACTAGGCTGGCCGGCCCCGCCTCACGCTCGTCGTTGACGCGCAAGGTACCACGCAACACCACCAGCGCGGCATTGCGCCCGGCGGCCACCGGCAGTTGCAGGGTGGCGCCAGCATTCAGGCGCAGGTCCCATACGTCCATGTCGGTGAAGGTGCGCGCCGGCCCCTGGTGATCCAGGTAGCGCCCGGCGATCACTCGCAGGCTGCCCGCCTCGCCTTCCAGCGTCACCCGCGGAATGTCGCTGGCCAGCAGCGTCTGGTAGCCGGCAGCGGCACGCTTGTCCCTGGCCGGCAGGTTGACCCACAACTGAACCATTTCCAGCGTGCCGCCACTGCTGGCAAAGGCTGGCGAATGGAACTCTTCATGGATGATGCCGCCTGCGGCAGTCATCCACTGCACGTCGCCCGGACCGATCAGGCCACCGGCACCGGTCGAGTCGCGGTGCTCCAGTTCGCCCTGGTAGACGATGGTCACCGTCTCGAAGCCGCGATGCGGATGCTGGCCGACGCCGCGACGGGCCGTGGTTGGGGTGAAGTCGTGGGGGCCGGCGTAGTCCAGCAGCAGGAACGGACTGATGTGCCGGGCCAGGTGATCGTAAGTGAACAGGCTGCGCACCGGGAAGCCGTCGCCCACCCAGTGGGCGTGAGGGCTGCGGTGGATACCCTGGATCTTTTTCATGAGAAGCCTCCTCTTGGATAGGTATAACCTTACCGAGGAGGCTAATTAAGCGGTAGATGGAGGAAATGACATGGATCGTCCCACTGATGGAACAGCCATACGACCCTGTGGGAGCGGCTTTAGCCGCGAATCAGGCGACGCGGTGCCTGGCACCGGCTCTGCCGGTGTTCGCGGCTGAAGCCGCTCCCACAGGGACCGCATCGACCTGATGACACGCGGTAATTCGAACGATCAGGCGATCGCCGCGTCCACCAGCACCTGGGCTTCGGCCACCAGGCGCGCCAGGTGCGCCTCGTCGATGAAGCTCTCGGCGTAGATCTTGTAGATATCCTCGGTGCCCGAAGGACGGGCGGCGAACCAGCCATTCTCGGTCATCACCTTCAGGCCACCGATGGCTTGGTTGTTGCCCGGAGCATGGCTGAGAATCTGCTGGATCGGCTCGCCGGCCAGTTCGGTGGACTTGACCTGCTCCGGTGCCAGCTTGCTCAGCAGCGCCTTCTGCCGCGCGTCGGCCTTGGCCTCGACACGGGTGGCGTAGGGCTTGCCCAGTTTCGCGGTCAGGTCGGCATAGATCTGACTCGGGTTGCGCCCGGTTCGAGCGGTCATCTCCGCCGCCAGCAGCGCCGGGATCAGGCCGTCCTTGTCGGTGGCCCAGACCGAGCCGTCCTTGCGCAGGAACGAAGCGCCGGCACTCTCTTCGCCACCGAAGCCCAACGAGCCGTCGAACAGGCCCTGGGCGAAGAACTTGAAGCCCACCGGCACTTCGTACAGCTCGCGGCCCAGATCGGCGGTGACCCGATCGATCAGGCCGCTGGAGACCACGGTCTTGCCCACGGCCGCGTCCTTGCGCCACTGCGGGCGATTGCGGAACAGGTAGTCGATGGCCACAGCCAGGTAGTTGTTCGGCTGCAGCAGGCCGTCGGCGGTGACGATGCCGTGGCGATCATGGTCAGGGTCACAGGCGAAGGCCACGTCGAAGCGCTCGCGCAGGCCGATCAGGCCCTGCATGGCATGCGGCGAGGATGGGTCCATACGAATCTGGCCGTCCCAGTCGACGGTCATGAAGCGGAAAGTCGGGTCGACCTCGGTGTTCACTACTTCCAGGTTCAGCTGGTAGCGCTCGGCGATGGCCGACCAGTAGCGCACCCCGGCGCCGCCCAGCGGGTCGACGCCCAGGCGCAGGTTGGCGCCGCGGATCACCTCGAAGTCGATGACGTTTTCCAGGTCGGCGACGTAGCTGCTGACGTAGTCGTGACGCTGGGTGGTCGGTGCCGCCAGCGCCTGCTTGTAGTCCATGCGCTTGACGCCGGCCAGGTTCGCCGCCAGCAGCTCGTTGGCCTTGGCCTCGATCCACTTGGTCACGTCGCTGTCGGCCGGGCCACCGTTGGGCGGGTTGTACTTGAAACCGCCGCTCTGCGGCGGGTTGTGCGACGGAGTGATGACGATGCCGTCGGCCAGGCCCTGCTGGCGACCACGGTTGTAGCAGAGGATGGCATGGGACACCGCCGGGGTCGGGGTGTACTCGTCATCCTTGGACAGCATGACCTGCACGCCATTGGCCGCCAGCACCTCCAGCGCGCTGGCCGCGGCCGGGGCCGACAGCGCGTGGGTGTCGGCGCCGATGAACAGCGGCCCGTCGATGCCCTTCTCCTGGCGGTACAGGCAGATGGCCTGGGTGATCGCCAGCACGTGGTGTTCGTTGAAGCTCAGCTCGAACGAAGTGCCGCGGTGGCCCGAGGTGCCGAAGGCCACGCGCTGGGCCGCCACGGCGGCGTCGGGGCGGCCGGTGTAGTAGGCGGTCAGCAGGCGGGGGATATCGACCAGCACACTGGCCGGAGCCGGCTTGCCTGCCAAAGGACTGAGCGTCATGCGGAACCTCGAAATCAACGAATGTGGGTGTTGGAACGCGCAGTGTACTGGGAGTTTCAACGCCAGGCGATGGCAGCGTTCACGCCGACCGCCACCAGGCGGGAAACATCTGCCGCACCCGTGCCTGGGCAAATCGCTCGTCGATCAGCACCAGCACGCCACGGTCGTCGTCGCCTCGAATCACCCGGCCGGCGGCCTGGATCACCTTGCGCACGCCGGGATACAGGTAGGCATAGTCAAAGCCGGCACCGAACTGCCGCCCCAGGCGCTGCTTGAACTGCTCGTTGACCGGGTTGACCTGCGGCAGGCCGAGGGTGGCGACGAAAGCACCTATCAGCCGCGTGCCCGGCAGGTCCACCCCTTCGGCGAAGGCACCGCCCAGCACGGCGAAGCCGATCCCGCGCCCATCGGCCTCGAAGCGCGCCAGGAACGCCTCGCGGCCCTGCTCGTCCATGCCCGGCGCCTGACGCCACTGGGGCAGCGACGGATGGCGCTCGGCCAGCAGCCGCGCCACCTGCTCGAGGTATTCGAAACTGCTGAAGAAGGCCAGGTAGTTGCCCGGCTGGCGGGCATACTGCGCGGCGATCAGCGCGACGATCGGCGCCACCGAGGCCTGGCGCTGTTGGTAGCGCGTCGAGACCTCGCTGACAATGCGCACTTCCAGTTGCTCGGCCTTGAACGGCGCGGCGACGTCCAGCCAGGCGACGTCCACGGGCAGCCCCAGCAGGTCGACATAGAAATGTCGCGGGTTGAGCGTGGCGGAAAACAGCGTGACGCTGCGCGCCGCGCTCATCCTCGGCCCCAGCAGCCGCGCAGGGATCACATTGCGCAGGCTCAGGGTGGCCAGGCGCCGTCCTCGCGGGCCATTGCGCAGGCTGATGTCGAACAGGAAGTGCTCATCGAACAGTTCGGCGATCCGGCTGAACTGCAACGCCTGGTAGAAGAACTCCTGCACCTTGGGCTCGACCTCGGCGGGTGACTGGTTCATCCGCTCCTGGATCAGGCCGACGCACTGCTGCAAGGCCCGCAAAAAGGCATCCGGCAGCCGCTCGCTGGCCTGGTACGGCGCCACTTGCGCCTTGTACAGCGCATTCCACTGGCGGTTCAGGCGGTCCAGGGCGCTGCCAAGGCCGACCGGCTTGCTCTGGCGCAGTGCCAGCAGTTGCCCCTGGTCCAGGCTCGCGCTGTACATCTGCCGCCCGCGCTCCAGCAGGTTGTGGGCCTCGTCCACCAGTACCGCCGTGCGCCACTGGTTGGCCTGGGCCAAGCCGAACAGCAAGGCATGTCCATCGAAATAGTAGTTGTAGTCGGCCACCACCAGGTCGACCCAGCGCGCCATCTCCTGCGCCAGGTAATACGGACAAACCTGGTGCGCCAAGGCCACCTCGCGCACGGCTGCGCGATCGAGCAGCGGCACCTTCGCGGCGGCCTCGCGGGCGGCAGGCAGGCGGTCGTAAAAACCCTTTGCCAGCACACAGGAATCACCATGACAGGCGTTTTGCGCAAACTCGCAGGCCTTGTCCCGGGCGATCAGCTCCAGGCCCCGCAGCGCCGACTGCGAACCGTCCTGGGTGAGCTGACGCAGGGCATCGAGCGCCAGCGCCCGGCCAGGGGTCTTGGCGGTGAGGAAATACAGCTTGTCCAAGCCTTGCGGCACCACGGCCTTGAGCAACGGAAACAAGGTGCCGAGCGTCTTGCCGATGCCCGTGCTGGCCTGGGCCATCAGGCAGCGACCGGTGCCTACGGCCTTGTACACGGTCTCGGCCAGCTGGCGCTGGCCCTGGCGCCAGGCCGGCCAGGGGAAGGCCAGCCTCTGCAAGCCCTGGTCACGCTCGGCCAGGCGCTGTTGCTGGGCCTGGGCCCAGGCCAGGAAACGCTGGCACTGTGCTTCGAAGAACAGCTGCAGGTCGTGGGCGTGGTGGCGCTCGCAAAGGACCGTCTGGTCATCGCTGTCCACGTCCAGGTAGACCAGCGCCACGTCGATTTCCTGCAGTTGCCGCGCCTGGCACAGCAACCAGGCGTAGACCTTGGCCTGGGCCCAGTGCAGTTGCCGATGGTTGTCCGGTTGGCGGGCCAGGTCGCCGCGGTGGGTCTTGATCTCTTCCAGGCGATTGCCCACCGGGTCGTAGCCATCGGCGCGGCCGCGCACGCGCAAGCCTCGATACTCGCCCTCCAGCGCCACCTCGACCTCGTAGCCGGCGGCGCGCCGGGCCACGATCCGCCGATGGCCGGCGATGCCTTCCTGGGCAGTGGGCGACGGGGTAAAGCGCAGGTCCAGGTCGCCTGACTTGGCACTGAACTCGCACAAGGCGCGCACGGCGACGCTGTAGTTCATGCCTGGGTCGCCTTCCAGCGCACATGGCAGACGACGACCGGCAGGCCGTGTTGCTGGCAGAACTCCAGCCAGCGCAGCTGATTGTCCTGCAGCCGATCGCCCGGCCCCTTGACCTCGACCATGCGATAGCCTCCCTGCCCCGGCCAGAACTGGATCAGGTCGGGCATGCCGGCGCGATTGGCGCGAATATCCTGCAGCAGCCGCGCGAAACAGGCCTTGAGGTGCTCGCCTGGCACATGCTCCAGCGCCAGATCGAGCAACGGCCCGTCGAGCATCGACCAGAACACGAACGGCGACTGCAGCCCCTGCTTGGCCAGGTAGCACTCACGGATGGCCTGGCGGTAGCTGCCATCGTCGAGCCGCCCAAGGCAGCGGCCGAACAGCGCGGCGCGGCGTTGTTGGAAGTCGCTGTCGTGCAGGTCCTGTGGGCCGGCCTGGAACGGGTGGAAGAACGCCCCCGGCACCGGCGCGAAGATCGCTTCCCAGCACAGCAGGCCGAACAGACTGTTGAACAAGGTGTTCTCGACGTACCGCACCACCCCACCCGACTGCTCCAGATGCATGCGCACTGCCTCCTCCACGCCAAGGGCAGCCATTTCGCAAGGCAGTTCAAGCTCGATCAGCTCCACCGCCGCCGGCCGCCGACGCGCGCGCGGCGGCCCCCCGAGCTTGCGCGCCAGGCGCGGCAGCATGCGTTCGAGCGCCTGGCACTCCAAGGCGTTGGCCGGCGCTGCCGCCATGTCGCTGGCCAACGCATGGGCCAGCTGCCACTGCTCGCTACGTTCGAGCACTCGCACTTGGCGAATACGCGCCTCAGGATGCGCGCAACCGGCATAGATGTGCAGGGCCTGCGCCCAGTCGCCCTGGCGCTCGCATTGCTGGCCAAGGCTGAATAGCAACCGCGCGCGCCGCCGCCCTAGCCATGGATTGGCGCTATCGAAACCCTCCAGCGTGGCCAGCAACTCGGCAGGGGCGTCGCCCTGCTCCAGGCGTTCGGCACACCGGTGCAGGGCCATGGCCAGGTCGATGTCGACACGCTGGCGCAAGGCCCGGGAATCGTCACTGAACGGCACCTGCTCGTAGCGCAGCAGCCCCAGGTCGGCCAGGACGAAATCCGACCAGTCCTGGTAGAGATTGCCAAAGAACAGCAGGCGCAGCCGGTCACACAATGGCTGCAAGCGCCAGTGCAGCAGCTGCGCGGGGAAGTCCGCAAACCATTCGGCCAAAGGCCTGGCGGGCAGCTGCAATGCCTGCAATTGCGCCAGCAGCTCGGCCTTGCCGGCCCTGGGGCGAGTCAGCTGCCGGGCGAAACAGCGCGCCACCTCATCCTTGCGCAGCAGCTCGCACAACAGCTCCACGGCCAGCGGCGCATCGGCATCCACCCAGCCAAGTGCCAGCAGAGGGCGCAAGGCCACTTCGGTATCGCCGATTTCGGCATACGCCAGCTTGTCGCTGCGAAACCACTCGCCCTTGCGCATGACCATGCGCACCAGCAGCGCCTGGGCAGGCGTCGGCAGCACGGCGAAGGCGCGGATGAAATCATGTTCCTGCTTGTCGAGCAGATCGGCGTAGCGCTGCTCTACCCAGTTCAGGACCTGGCGGAAGTTGTGCAGGTAATAAAGAGGGTCATCGACGGAATGGGCGATCACGGTAGCGGGTCAGGGGCGAAAGACAGTACTGGTTATACATACAGAAAAGAAGGGAAACAAGCGCTCACGTCCAGAACGCGACCGATCTCGACCAATGGCCTATCGCGTAGGTTGGGCGTGCCCAGGCGATCGGCTGATCGCTGTCGCGCAGCCTCCCAGGCGTTGTACAAACACGACCAGCACGGCGACCATGCTGTAGTGAAACAGGCGCGCAACGCTCCCCCGTGTTCACCTTGCCTGGTCGCCGCCCGCGACTTTTCGGACAGCCCTAAGGCTCTGCTGTGCTGCTTCGGGCCCAGAACGCTGAGACGGGCGTCACGTCGACAGTGATGCCCTGCTCTGGAGGGCACGCGCACAGCAAGTGATTGCCACAGCCATTGCCGCATGCGACCGGGTGCAGTTCGAACACCGGAGCCACCGTGAGCAACCCTGAGCTCACCGGCTCCACCAACGCTTGCTCTTTGAACCTCGGGCTGAACTGGCCGCCGCTGCCGCGCCATTCCTCGGCAGGCAGGTGCTTGCGCGCAACCTTCAGCTCGCCCAGGTCAGTCATGAAGCCGAGCGAGTGAGCCTCGCCTTGCGCCGAACCGAAAGCGTCGCCCATGGTCTCGCGCAACCGGGTGATCCAGCCAGCAAAGTGCGCGCTCGATGCCGGAAACGCGAAAACCTCCCGCGCCAGATAGCCGGCGATGCTTTCAGGATGACCGATGATGGAAAACGTCATCATCAGGTCGTCATATTCCACGCCAACGCTGGCGGACACGAGCTGGATCCGCCACCGCGCCAGTTCCTCGCATGCCTGCGCAAGGCAGGTCATGACGCATGCTACATGGGCCGCCGCATGCTCCCCCCGGCACACGACCAGCGGCAGGTTGACGTTATGATCTTCGAATCCCAGCACCGCCAACCCATCGGCGATCGACACCGGCTCAGCGGCTGATCGCCGAATACGCTTCAGGTAGTCGACCGCCATTCGTTCGATGTGCCTGACCGATAGCTCGCCACCCGCGCCGAGGTAGTCGGAGGGACATATGTGAATGGCGGACCCTGACGCCTCGCCAACCAGCTCATGATAGGAGACACAGCCCTGCACGCCTTGAGGCGCGGGCAACAGTGGGTGCACCAAGCGCTGCCAGCAATCTTCATCCGGTGTCTGTTCCGTCGGGTGCGACGCGAGACGCTCGCCGAAATACTCACCAATCAGGTGATTGTCCTTGTAAAAGTCGCTGATCAGGCTTTTCCACTCGGCGATGCTCAACGGACCATCGATCCGCCACAGTTTGTAGTACGCGCTGTTCTTTCCAGCCTTGGAGATATCGGCGCCCAATCGCTCGATGTAGGCGTCTTCGTCGTAGAGCCGGATAGCGCCATCGAGGTGGTACGGCACACCATCCGCGCCAACCATGGAATGGGCGTAGCGCAGGCCGAACTTCTCCTCCCCGACGCCAAGAGAAGGGAAGTCGTTGACCTCTTCGCATTCCAGCGACTGAATGCCGTTCTGCGCATGCCACCAGAATTCGGTGAACTCCACCCCGCTGTAGGCCCGGTCCCGTTCACTGGACTGGTATCGGGTGACCCCTTCGGGAATATCGTTCAGTGACTCGTTGAACTGCGGCCCCACCAGAAATCCAGCTCGATCGGTTGGCGATAGGAACCCGCCAACCCGATGCTGTCCGGGTCCAGCGCGATCTTGACCTCAAGCCCGGCCCTGCTGGCCAATCGCTCCAGTGAGCCCAGCAGTTTTTGATTCAGGTTGTTGATGCTCGACAGCGATCGCCTGAAAAACCGATGGGCGAACAAGACGTAGCCATCCACCTCGTAGACACCCGGGGCAATGACCTTGAGATGCTTGAGTTCGACCAGGGAACGCTTGTCCAGGTCGCTGGAGACGAAGAGGTGTGGCAACAGCTTTTTCGCGATCCCCGAATCGACCACCGAAAGGCATTCACGGTTGACCACCCGGCCCGCGTCGGACACCAGGCGACGCACCGCCTCAGGAAATGCCTGCAGCGCCTCGTGCTTTTCGGCGAAAACCTTCTCGTCGATAAACCGCCTGGCCATCGTGGCGATCACTTGCCCGTCTTCGTTTGATTCCGCGCGCCAGGTCTTGCCCAGCAACGCTGTTTCGACCGGAGTCAGCCAGAGTGCGAAAGGCGTCGTCCAGGCTATCGGCCGATGATAATCGTGACTGATGAAGCTCGGTGCCCCCGATCGCCATTGCTGCGCTAGCGACTGCTCCAGCGCTGTCACCTCGAAACTGTAGCCATACTTGTTGGTCAAGTCGTTGTTCAGAACCCGTATCTGTTTCCTCATGACAAATCCTTTGCTCGCTCATGATTGATAAACGCTCGGCACTCGCGCCTGATCACGTCTGCGCAACCTGCCGCGTCAAACGTGCGCAAGTACGTCTCGGTCAGCGATAGAGACACAGCTGCGCAATGGTCGCAACCACAGGTCGCGCCGAGCCAGAAGACGAAACAGGCGCCGTGTCTGCGCACTGAGCGTGTCGGCATAGATCGCCCGCAGCTGCGCCAACTCCAGGCCACTGGTGTCCACCAGCCAGTGGCTGACCGGCTCCGGACAGGGTTGCCCGCGCAACGCCCGATGCAGATACGGCAACGCAACGCGCATGCCGGGATGGCAACGCAACACGAAGTGCTCGAGATTGCTGCCAGCGGCTTCGAAAGGCGTGAACAGCAGGCACGTCAGCTGTTTTTCAGTCACGCCATAGGCGCTGGCAAAGCGGGCCTGAGCCTCGTCGCGCAAGGCCTGCCCTTGAGGCCAGGCGATCTGCTGCCCCAGCCGGGTGAGAAATGCCTGCGCGCCCTCGCGGTAGCTACTCGGCTCCAGAAACTGTGCGCGCATGCCATGCAGGTGCGCCAGCGGCAACGGATCGAACAGCCCGGCCGGGCCCAGCCCATGGCACGGATCCACGTCCTGGCGCCCCAGCATGCGGTCGAGAGGATCACCTTCCTCCAGATGCAGCAGGTCTTCCATCGTCACGATCCGCAACGCGGCCGTTGTCGGGTCGGGGGAACGCGGTACCGGAGGGCCCAGCGGGTCCGCCAGCACCTGGCCCAGTTGCTCCAGCGATTCGGCCAGGGTATTGGCGCAGTGGGGCGCCATGGTGTGCGCGACCTCCAGCGTATGACGCAGACAGCGGCGCCCCCAGGCAAGCAGGCGGTGGCGCTCGACGAGCGGCACGGCGCTGACCAGGGCATCCATGCCCGCTTGCGCACCGAGCGCCTGTGCCAGGCTTGCGGCCAGTTCCAGATAGGCCCTGGCACCCAGCAAGGCGTCGGGCCGTGCTCCGGTCAGGTGGCCATACAGCAGCCAGGCGTTGCCCGCATCGGACAACTGGCGGGGGGTCGCGGCCTGCCGGGCGCCGAACGGCCCGACCTGCCCACCATCGGCCCGCAGCAACTCCACCCGCGGGTCGTCGTGCAGGAACAAGGCGCCGAAGCAGCGCTCATGCATGGCCAGGGTCGCATCGTCGAGCGTCGGTAGCCTGGCCACCAGCACGCGCAGGCGGAACGTGGCGGCGTAACGAATAGCGATGCTCAGCTGCGCCGCTCGAAGACAGGCCAGCAAGTGGCTGCTGCGTTGATCCCCGCCATGCAGCACCAGCACCCGGAACCCACCGATGTATTCCTGACCACCGGCGATCACCAGCAGCCGCTGCACCAGCAGTTGCACCGAGGCACGCTGCGCCTGGGTCATGTGTTCGAGCAGGCGTTGCAAGACTTGCTGGTAGATATAGTGCATGGCTTGATCGTGGGTAGTGCTCATGCGGTCGCTCCATCTTCCTGACGGCTTCAAAGTAGAAGGCGAGATTCTCGCAGATGAATACAGAACCGATCTTGAAGGAAACTTCCCAAAACAAGGTAAGAGATTTAATTGAGTGAGGCCAATTGGTGCAGCCGTCCGCCATCCGGCACCGGCCATGGGGTCGAAAATGAAAAAACCCGGGAAATACCCGGGTTTTTGATCAAGCCTGACCCACTCGGTCAGGTCGCAGTCACATCCAGCACCACTCGTCCGCCACAAGGGCATTCGTCCATGTAGCGATGCGCTTCGACCACCTGGTCGAACGGGTAGACCTTGATGATCTGCGGCGTCAGCAACTGATCGGCAGTGAACTGGTTGATATCCCGCAGGGCGCGCTGCAGGGCCACCTGGTCCTGGGCGATGCCCAGCTCGGGCTTGCCGGTGAAGTTGCCGATGCAATGCACATGGAACTGGATGTTCTTCTGGAACGCCGCGCAGGCTGGGAACGGCGTCTGGTTGCCACCCTGCAGGCCATACAGCACCAGGCTGCCACGGGGCGCCAGCACATCGCCAAGCAACGACATCTGCGGCCCACCCATGCCATCGAGGACCATGTCCACGCCGCGTCCATCGGTGTACTTGCCAACCTGCAGGACAAGGTCCTGTTCTTCGGTGACGATCACCTTGTCGGCCCCCAGCCCCAGCAGGTATTCGCGCTGCTCGGGTTCCTTGGTGGCCGCGAACACCTTCAGCCCCAGGGCCTTGCCCAGCTGCACGAAGGCAGGCCCGGCGCAATGGCTGGCATCGGTGATCAACGCACTTTGCCCGGCCTTGGCCCGCGCCAGGTCGACGAAGGCGAAATAGGCAATCAGGAGCGGCGTGTAATGCACGCTGGCTTCGATCGGGGTCAGCACGTCCGGGTAACGGGTAATGGCACTGCGTGGCAGGACGATCACGTCGCCGTACACCGGATGGTCGTTGGCGCTGGTGGCCGGGAAGCTGGCGACCCGGTCGCCCACCGCGATATCGTCCACACCCTCGCCCACTGCGGTGACCACCCCGGCCATCTCGTGGCCGATACCCGCTGGCAGGCGCGCCTGGGACGGCGCCAGGTTCTGCCGCCAGAGCACGTCATACCAGCTTATGCCGATCGCCTGGACGCGGATCTGCACCTCGCCGGAGGCCGGGGACGGTTCGGCCTGCTCCTCGCAGCGCAGCACATCAGCCGGGCCGAACTTGTGGAAACGGATCATGCGGGACATCGCATACCTCGCCTTTGTGAATCTCGTATTACCACGGACTTTATCCGGGCTTTCACGGTTGGGCCATCAGTGGCTGTTAATAGTCGACATGTCTGTCATTGATTGGGCCCCTGACAATTCTGTGCATTGGCACCCGGAAATCGGTGCAGGGTACCAGCCTTTGGCCTTAAGATTCACCCCTGCCCCACTTCAAGCGAGCCGCATCGAATGAATCGTAACGACTTGCGTCGCGTAGACCTCAACCTGTTGATCGTGTTCGAAACGCTCATGCACGAACGCAGCGTGACCCGCGCCGCCGAGAAGCTGTTCCTCGGCCAGCCGGCGATCAGCGCGGCGCTGTCGCGCCTGCGCAGCCTGTTCGACGACCCGCTGTTCGTGCGCACCGGGCGCAGCATGGAGCCCTCGGCGCGGGCCCACGAGATCTTCGCCCTGCTGTCGCCCGCGCTGGACTCGATCTCCACCGCCGTCAGCCGTGCCGCCGAGTTCGACCCGGCCACCAGCAACGCGGTGTTTCGTATCGGCCTGTCCGACGACGCCGAGTTCGCCCTGCTGCCGCAGTTGCTCAAGCGCATCCGTGCCGAGGCGCCAGGTGTCGTGCTGGTGGTGCGCCGGGTCAACTACCTGCTGATGCCCACCCTGCTGGCCTCGGGCGAGATCTCGGTGGGCGTGAGCTATACCAGCGACCTGCCGGCCAACGCCAAGCGCAAGATACTGCGCCGCAGCATGCCCAAGCTGCTGCGGGCCGACAGCATGCCCGGCAACATCAGCCTCGACGACTTCTGCGCGCGGCCTCACGCCCTGGTGTCGTTCGCCGGCGATCTGTCCGGGTTCATCGACGAAGCCCTGGACGAGGTCGGCCGCAAGCGCCACGTGGTGCTGGCCGTGCCGCAGTTCAACGGTTTGGGGAGCTTGCTGGCGGGGACCGATATCGTTGCCACGGTGCCGGACTACACCGCCGACGCCCTCACCGCGGCAGGTGGCTTGCGGGCCGAGGACCTGCCGATCGAGGTGCGCAGTTTCGAACTGCACATGGCCTGGCGTGGGGCGCAGGACAATGACCCGGCGGAGAAATGGTTGCGGTCGCGGATACAGATGTTCTTCGGCGACCCTGACAGCATTTAACCAATTTCTGCAGCAGGACAGGCCGAAAGCAAGCACGGCCGCCTGCCTTCAACTACACCTGTGGAGGGTGTCACTCCGCATCCCGTTCTGAATAATGACTATGTTGGTCGCGGGCCGGCACACTAGCGTCACTTTCCTATTTCGCGCGCATGATCGCCTCTGCGAGAAACGCAGCGGTTCGGCTTCCTGGCACCGCCGCCACCTGCCGCGGCGTGCCTGCGGCCACGATACGTCCCCCCGCCTCACCCGCGCCCGGCCCCACGTCCAGCACCCAGTCGGCCTGAGTCACCGCGCGCATGTCGTGCTCGATCATCACCACGGTATTGCCGGCATCGACCAAGCGCTGCAACTGCACCAGCAGACGGTCGGCGTCGGACGCGTGCAGCCCGGTGGTCGGCTCGTCGAGCACGTACAGGCTGCGGCCCCGCTGGCTGCGTTGCAGCTCCGTGGCGAGCTTGATGCGCTGCGCTTCGCCACCCGACAGCTCGGTGGCAGGCTGCCCCAGACGCAGGTAGCCCAGCCCGATATCGCGCAGCAGCTGCAGCGGCCGTGCGATGGCGTCTTCGTCCGCGAAGAACTCCTGGGCCTGCTCCACCGTCATCTGCAGCACTTCGGCGATGTTGCGCCCATTCCAGCGCACCGCGAGGGTGGCCTCGTTGTAGCGGGCGCCATGGCAGGTCGGGCACGGTGCGTAGACACTGGGCATGAACAGCAACTCGACGCTGACGAACCCTTCCCCTTCGCACGTCTCGCACCGCCCCTTGGCCACGTTGAAAGAAAACCGGCCAGCGTCATAGCGATGCCGGCGCGCGTCCGGCGTGGCGGCGAACAACTTGCGTACGTGATCGAACAGACCGGTATAGGTGGCCAGGTTGGAACGTGGCGTGCGGCCAATCGGCTTCTGGTCGACCTGCACCAGGCGCTGGACGACATCCACATCACCGGCGAGATGACCTCCGGTGGTCTCGATTACCGCGGGCCCTTCGTTGTTGGCATTTTCCGCCGCATCGTCCTCAGGCTCGTGTCCCAGGTGCAGCAACAACAGCTCTGGCAGGGCCTGCGCGACCAGGCTGGACTTACCCGAACCGGAAATGCCGGTGACCGCCGTCAGTACGCCTAACGGGATACGCGCGTCCACGTCATGCAGGTTGTGCCGCCGAATACCGCGCAGTTCCAGCCACCCGGCCGGTTCGCGCTCGCGGCTAGCCGGCGCGGCGGTTTCATCGAACAGATACCGGGCGGTGCGTGACTCGGCGACTTCGCGCAGTCCTTCCGGCACCCCGCTGTAGAGCACGCGTCCACCGCGCTCCCCGGCATCCGGCCCTACATCCACCAGCCATTGCGCGCGGCGCATCAGGTCCAGATCGTGCTCGACCACGAACAGCGAATTGCCGGCATCGCGCAGCGTATCCAGCGAGTCGTACAGCGCCTGGCTGTCCGAAGGATGCAGGCCTGCCGAAGGCTCGTCGAGCACATACACCACGCCGAACAGCATGGAGCTCAGCTGGGTGGCCAGCCGCAAACGCTGCAACTCGCCCGCCGACAAGGTCGGCGTTGCCCGATCCAGCGTGAGGTAGCCCAGGCCCAATCCGCGCAACTGGCGCAGACGCGCCATCACCCCGCCGGCCAGGCGCTGCGCGGCGAGACGCTTCTCCTCCGACAGCGCCGAGGTACGGCGCACGTCTGGCGATACCGCATGCACCGCGCGGCCACTGGCGGCACGCTCGGCCCGGTCACGACGGGTCGCCTCGCGGTCGGTACCCTGCCCGGCCGTATGCGCAGCGAAATCGCCCTGGGCGATAGGCTCGAGCAGTGCTGCCAAGCGGTCGAGGGGCATTTGCATGAACTCGCCAATGTCCACCCCGGCAAAGGTCACTGACAGCGCCTCGGCCTTGAGTCGCTTACCGTGGCAGGTCGGGCACAGCTTGCCTTCCATGTAGCGCGACACGCGCTTTCTCATCAGCGCGCTCTGCGTGTTGGCGAAGGTGTGCAACACATAGCGGCGAGCCCCCGTGAAGGTCCCCATGTAGCTGGGTTCGAGCTTGCGCTTGAGCGCCGCACGGGTCTCGGCAGGCGTGAAGCCCGCATAGACCGGCACCGTGGGCGTCTCTTCGGTGAACAGGATCCAGTCACGGTCCTTCTTTGGCAGATCCTGCCAGGGGCGGTCGATGTCATAACCCAGGGTCACCAGGATGTCGCGCAGGTTCTGGCCATGCCAGGCTGGCGGCCAGGAGGCGATGGCACGCTCCCGGATGCTCAGCGACGGATCCGGCACCATGGTGGCCTCGGTCACCTCGTAGACATGGCCCAGGCCATGACAGGCCGGACAAGCCCCTTGCGGGGTGTTCGGCGAGAAATCCTCGGCATAGAGCATCGGCTGGCCGGCCGGGTAGGCTCCGGCGCGCGAATACATCATGCGTACCAGGCTGGACAGTGTGGTCACGCTGCCCACCGATGAACGTGCATTGCTGGCGCCGCGCTGCTGTTGCAGGGCGACCGCTGGCGGCAGGCCGTCGATCGCATCGACGTCAGGCACGCCCGCCTGGTCGATCAGGCGCCGCGCATAGGGTGCAACCGACTCGAAGTAGCGCCGCTGCGCTTCGGCATAGATAGTGCCAAACGCAAGCGAGGATTTTCCGGAGCCGGAGACGCCCGAGAACACCACCAGGGCATTGCGTGGAATGGCGACATCCACGTCCTTGAGATTGTTCTCCCGCGCGCCGCGTACTTGCACCAGGCCGCTGGCTGCAACAGTGCACGAGGATTCACCATATGATGGGTTTGGCATAGGTTGCTGTCCTGCTGTTCGTGGATGGCTGCGCGCGGACAATCCGAGTCATGCCCGGCTCAATCTGGCGATGCCGAATCATCGAGCGAGCGCAGCCAGGCAAGCTTTTCGCCCAGTTTTCGCTCACGCCCCCGGTCCGTAGGCTGGTACCAGCCCGGTCGCGCCACCCCTTCGGGGAAATAGGTCTGCCCTGCGGCGTAGGCATCGGGCTCGTGGTGCGCGTAGCGGTAACCTTCGCGATAGCCCATCTGGCTCATGAGTTTGCTTGGCGCATTGCGCAAGTGCAGCGGCACAGGCTTGGAGCCGCTGCTCTTGACGAAGGCCTTGGCCTGGCCCCAGGCGGCATAGGCGGCATTCGACTTGGGCGCCAGGGCGAGGTAGGTCACCGCCTGGGCCAGGGGAATTTCGCCCTCGGGAGACCCCAGCCGTTCGTAGGCTTGCGCCGCGTTGAGCGCCAGTTGCAATGCCTGCGGGTCGGCATTGCCGATGTCTTCGCTGGCCATCACCACCATGCGCCGAATCACCTGGGTGACGTCACCGCTGCCATCGAGGATCCGCGCCAGCCAGTACAGCGCCGCATCCGGATCGGAGCCACGCAGTGATTTGTGGAAGGCCGAGAGCTGCCAGTAGAACTCGTCGCCGCCCTTGTCAAAACGGCGCAACGATGGGCTGGTCGATAATCGGGCGAATTCGCCGTCCACCAGTTTCTTGCCGACGCCGGACGCCGCAGTGGCGACCTGTTCGAGCAGGTTCAGGAAGCGCCGGCCATCGCCATCGGCGAAACCCTTGAGCAGATCCAGCGCCCCCGCATCCAGCGCGACACCGGCCAAATGTGGCAATCCACGCTCATACAGCTGCTGCAGTTCGTCATCGGACAGCGGTTCGAGGGTATAGACCTGCGCCCGCGAAAGCAGCGCCGAGTTGACCGCCAACCCCGGATGCTCGGTGGTGCCGCCGACCAGTGTCAGCAGCCCGGACTCGACATGCGGCAGCAATGCGTCCTGCTGCGCCTTGTTGAATCGATGAATTTCATCGACGAACAGCACCGTCGAGCGGCCATGCCTATCCAGCTCGGCCTGGGCATCGTCGATGGCCTGCCGAATGTCCTTCACTCCGGCCAGCACAGCGGAAATAGCGATGAACTGGCTATCGGTGACGCTGGCGGCCAGGCGCCCCAGGGTGGTCTTGCCCACCCCCGGAGGGCCCCAGAGAATGAACGAATGCAGCTTGCCCGCCTCGAACGCCAGGCGCAGAGGCTTGCCAGGCCCCAGCAGATGCCGCTGCCCGACGAACGCGTCCAGCGACGTTGGGCGCAAACGTTCAGCCAAGGGTGGCTCAGGCTTTGTCGTGAACAGATCGACCAAGATCATCTCCCTGGCATGTCGGATAGTTGAAAGCACCAATCCACGCAGCTGGACTGGTCCGCGCCCCGCGAGGCGAGGTCCTGCGAGTGATAACTCAGGAAGACTTCTCTTCCCCCGCTGGGTCGCCGTGCGCATGCCTGATTCGCCGGACCGTCCACCAGATCGCCAGAATGACCACCGGTACCAGGCCCGCGATCACCAGCTCGGGCGCGACCTTGTCGTGCACCCCTGGAATACCTTTGAGCAGATAAGCCAGCAGGCTGACGACGTAATAGGAAATGGCCGCGACCGACAAACCTTCGACGGTTTGCTGCAAGCGCAGTTGCAACTTGGCGCGGTTGTTCATCGACTCCAGCAGGTCCCGGTTCTGGCGCTCGAGCTCGACATCGATCCACGAGCGCAACAACGCGATGGCGCGTGTCAGCTTGTCGGAAAGCTTGGCCTGACGCTCCTTGACCGACAGGCAGGTGCGCATTGCCGGCGCAATGCGTCGATGCAGGAAGTCACGCCACGTGCAGTAGCCAGCAACCGACTCCTCGGCCAGTGCATCGAGCCGCTCTTCGACAATTTCGAAGTAGGCACGACTGGCGCCGAAGCGATAGAGGTTCGCTGCCGCACCGGCCTCCAGCTCCGCCCCGAGGGTGGTCAGATCGGCCAGCAGCACATCGTTCTCACGACGCGCGCCCTTGCCGGTGCGCATTTCGTCGGTGATGGCCGCGAGCTGCGATTCCATGCGCCGCAGATCCACGGTCATCGAGCGTGTCAGCGGTAGCGCCAGCAACGCCAGTGTTCGGTAAGTCTCGATCTCCAGCAGACGCTGGACGAGCGCCCCCGCCCGGGCCTGGGTCAGGCCACGGTCGAGCACGAGGATATTGGTCAGGCCATCCGCGTCCTGTCGGAAGTCGGTCACGATGGCAGCCGTACCGTTTTCCACGACCGAATAGCACAGGCTGACAGGGTCGAAACGCTCGACCTCCCGTTCAGCCGCCGAGGTCCACGGCAACACATTCAGGCGGACACCGGAAATGACCGGGCCTGGCGGGACGAATCCGCGCTTGAACGGGTTCTCCCCACTGGGCGCCCCCGTCTCGGGATCTAGCAGAGCGCTCCACAGGTAGGTCGAGAACTCGGTGTGCTTTTCGCAGTGCAGGTCACCTTCGTCCCAGGTCAGGCCGTGAAGCGGCGACGCATTGTCGGGTTGCGCAACCCCCAAGCGCTGGGACAGTTCGGTCATCGCCGCCTGATCCTTCGCAGGATCGCCCTCGGTCATGAAGGCTAGTTGCAACAGACCACGTGGTGCCTGGATGAGCAGGTGCGGACGTGCGTGCACTTCGTCGACGGCCAGCGTACGCCCGGCATGGGCCTGCATACCATAAACCAAGGCGCTAGCAGTGGAGTAAGGGGTCGTATCGGAGAGGGGCGACTGTGTCATGACGACCTCGTTTCTCGTGGGTTGAAGGATAACGCGCTTGGCGCCCGGTGCCCCTGGCAAGACCATGGGTGACCGGCGCCAGCCAGAAAGCGAGCGCCCCCGGCAGCCCCGAAAACGACAATGGCTCAGCGAAGGTAGGAGCGAACGATGGAGATCGTGTCGTCGATCGTCTGCTTCTGCGAATCGCTCCGGTCCTCGGTGTGCGGGAACTCTTCTCGCAGGTAACTTTCCAGGATTGCCGCCATCAAGCCGTTGACCGCGCCGCGCACGGCGGCGAGCTGCTGAAGAATCGCAGCGCACTCGGCCCCGTCATCAAGCGCTTGCTCGAGGGCACCTACCTGACCTTTGATGCGTCTTACTCGGGTCAGTGCTTGTTTTTTCTCGCGAGGGTTGTGGGGCATCGAACACCTTCAAGGGTAGCGCGCAGGCATAATACTATACTCCCGTGCAGTATAAAACCTGGCAAATGGTTGAAATTCGTCGCTCAGGTCGAGCGCCGTCCATGCTAGTCGAATTTCCCCTCGAAACGCATCATCCGCTTCCGAAGCCGCCATCATTGAAAACGACATGCCCAGGCCAGGACCCGCAGCGCAAACACCGTCGCGGCTGGCCACCCCACACCTGAGCGATATCGCCACCGGGTAGCGCACTACATGTAGATGAACTGCCGATACAAGGCATCCAGTTGTTGGCGAACAGCGTCCACACGCTGTTCATCGCCCACGTCGGCATATTCCAGCAACGCTTGCTCCTTACGGGTGATCTGCGCGCAAAGCACCGCCAGGTTCGCGCAGAAAGCGCCGGTGTGCGGGGATGCCTGCTCTGCCGCCACTGGCTCGCCAGCCAACCTGCGCACCGACGACACCGGCGAGATACCGTTGGCCTGGTTGAAGGCTATCTGGCGCTCACGGCGATTGTTCGTTTCATCAATGGCCTCGCGCATCGCCGGCGTCACGCTGTCGGCATACAGGACGGCCTTGCCGTGCTCATTGCGGGCGACGCGTCCGATCATCTGGATCAGCGCATGGGCCGAGCGCAGGAAGCCCGCACGGTCGGCATCGAGAATGGCCACCAGTGACGCCTCCGGAATGTCCAGCCCTTCACGCAGGAGGCTGATGCCGATCAGCACGTCGAAATCGCCCGCCCGCAGGCCATTGATGATCTCGACCCGTTCATCCACCTTGGTCTCGGCGTGCATGTATCGGGCGCGGATCCCCTGCCCTGCCATGAATTCTCCAAGCGCTTGCGCCGCGGCCTTCGTCAGCGTTGTCACCAGGACCCGCTCATTGTCCCGGGTGCGCGCTGCAATCTCGGCAAGCAGATCATCCATGCGCCCTTGCGCTGGCCTCACCTCCACCTCCGGATCGAGCAGCCCCGTGGGCCTGATGACCTGTTCGACGACGCGGCCTTTGCAGACCTTCAGCTCGTAGTCACCCGGGGTCGCGGATACGAATATGGTCTGCGGCTTGATCGCCTCGAACTCCTTGAAGCTCAACGGACGGTTGTTCTTCGAGGATGGCAGGCGGAACCCATAGTCGATCAACGTCTCTTTACGGCTTTGATCTCCCCGGTACATCGCCGATATCTGCGGTACCATCACATGTGATTCATCGACGAACAGCAAACCGTCCTCAGGCAGGTAATCGAGCAGGGTCGTCGGCGCCAGCGCCGGATCCCGGCCATTCAGATAGCAGGCGTAGTTCTCGATCCCCGAGCAGTAGCCAAGCTCGCGCATCATTTCCACATCGTGGGTGACACGCTCATACAGGCGATTGGCTTCGACCAGGCGATTTTCCCGGTTGAGCACCTCGACCCTCGATTCCAGCTCGGCCAGTATGTCGACCGTCGCAGATTCGATCTGGTTCTTCGGCGTGGCGAACAACGTCTTGGGCGAGACCAGGTAGTGTTCCAGAGCCCCTGAGCGCTTGCCTGTCACGGGGTCGATCCAGTCGAGAGATTCTATGTACCCGTCCAGAAGCGCCACGCGAACCGCGCGGTGCTCCGAGTCCGCCGCAAAGATGTCGATGACATCGCCGCGCACCCGGAAAGACCCGCGCTTGAGGGCGTGGTCGACACGGTCATATTGCAGCAATGCCAACCTGCGAATGAGTTCGACCTGTTCCAGCTCTGCCCCCGGAGCCAGGGGAACCTGCAGCGCGCGGTATCCGTCCGGATCGCCCAGGCCATAGATCGAAGAAACAGAGGCGACGACAATGACGTCGCGGCGCTCGATCAAGGATTTCGTGGTGCTAAGGCGCAGTCGCTCCAGGTGCTCATTGATGGCGGAATCCTTCTGGATAAAGCGATCGCTGCCCGGCATGTACACTTCAGGCTGGAAATAATCGTAGTAGGAGACGAAGTACTCCACCGCGTTCTCAGGAAAGAAGTGCCTCATTTCCGCGTAAAGCTGCGCGGTCAGCGTCTTGTTCGGTGCCAGTATCAATGTCGGCCGTTTCAGGCGATGGATCACATTGGCCATGGTGAAAGTCTTGCCCGAGCCGGTAATGCCTTTCAGCGTCTGGTGCGTCGCGCCCTCCTCGATGCCGCTGATCAGGCGCGCCACCGCCTCTGGCTGGCTGCCGGCGGGGGTGTAGTTCGAGTGCAGGATGAATGTACCGCTTGGCATGGGAGCTCCTCCTGTCGCACGCATTGCATTTCAACTGCCGTGCCGGCCATGTGCCACCGAGAATGGGTCAATCGCACTAGGCTTTGTACGAAAAGTGCCTGCGCGACGATCATGCTGCGTTGAAAACAGGCTCGGAATGCTCATTTACAACCAGTAAAGTCGAGCGCGACTCCGACCGTTCCTCGCCTGTTTTCGCCTTGCCTGATCGCCGCTCGGCGACTTTTCGTACAAACCCTAGCGACGACCCAACCTTGAGACTGTGCAGCGAGCATACC
Organism: Pseudomonas sp. microsymbiont 2; assembly: GCF_054788395.1. Classification (NCBI taxonomy): domain Bacteria; kingdom Pseudomonadati; phylum Pseudomonadota; class Gammaproteobacteria; order Pseudomonadales; family Pseudomonadaceae; genus Pseudomonas; species Pseudomonas sp. microsymbiont 2. Next base: position 2,849,685 of record NZ_CM139112.1, on the reverse strand, counting down.
GCGCATCACTGCCACCGCAGGCTCGTTGCCGAGTATCTCGCAGGGAAATGGCCGAACATCGAGTTTATCCATCCATAGGCAACCGCCGCCCTGCTCGTCAATCCGCCGAAGATGGCTTGCCTGGAACCCTCCCAGTTTGTTCGCCGGGACGCATGATCAAGCGAGAGCCACGATAGCCGACGCTGTGGTTCCAGACCCAGCTCAACGCAACGCTCAGGCGATTGCGCACGCCAATCAGGAAGTAGATATGCGCCAGCTTCCAGATCCACCAGGCGATCGCCCCGCGCAAGCGGATACGGCCCATGTCGATGACCGCCAGGCTGCGACCGATGGTGGCCAGGTTGCCCTGGTGCTTGTACTTGAACGGCTCATCCATGCTTTTGCCCTTCAGCCGGCGCTTGACCAGCTTGGCGACGTACTGGCCTTGCTGCTTGGCCGCCGGCGCGATCCCGGGCACATACTTGCCATCGGCCATGGCCGACGCCGCGGTGTCGCCGATCACGAAAATCTCCGGACGCCCCGGCACGCTCATGTCCGGCCTGACCAGCACCCGACCGGCGCGATCCGCTTCGGCGTTCAGCCAGCGCGCCGCAGGCGAAGCCTGGACCCCGGCCGCCCAGACGATGGTCCTGGCCGCCAGCGGCTTGCCAGCAACCATGACGCCTTCTTCGGAGCATTCGGTCACCGGCGCGCCCAGGGCAACTTCCACGCCGAGTTTTTCAAGGGCTCGGCGGGTGTAGTCGGAGAGCTTTTCGGGGAACACCGGCAGCAGCCGCGGCCCCGCCTCGATCAGCACCACCCGGGTGGTGCGCGGGTCGATGGCGCGGAAGTCGTGGGCCAGGGTGTCCTTGGCCAGCTCGGCGATGGTGCCCGCCAGTTCGACACCGGTCGGCCCGCCGCCAATGATCACGAAGGTCTGCAACGCGGCACGTTCTGCCGGGTTGCTGGAGCGCTCGGCCTGCTCGAACGCCGACAGGATCCGCCCGCGAATCGTGGTGGCGTCTTCCAGGGTCTTCAGTCCGGGCGCATGGGGCTCCCATTCATCGTGACCGAAGTAAGCATGGGTGGCACCAGTGGCCAGCACCAGCGTGTCGTAACCCACGCTCGAGCCGTTGTCGAGCAGGACCTGCCGCGCGCCGACATCCACGCCCTGCACCTCTGCCATGAGTGTCTGCACGTTCTGGCGGTTGCGGAACAGGTAGCGAATCGGCCAGGCGATTTCAGAGGTCGACAGCGACGCGCCGGCCACCTGGTACAGCAGGGGCTGGAACAGGTGATAGTTGCGGCGGTCGATGATCGTGATGTCGACGTCGGCGCCGGAGAATCCGTTGACGACGTCCAGCCCGCCGAAACCCGCGCCAACGACGACGACATGATGCCGTTTGTCAGAGGTCTTTTTCATTTTCAGGGTCTCCCAGTGTTCAGCGATTCAACGCAGCCGCGTGGTGGGCCATGTGCTCGCCCAGGTAGGTCGAAATAAAGTAGTAGCTATGGTCATGACCGGGCCGCAGGTTGAGGGTCAGCGGATGCCCCGCCTCTTCACAGGCGGCGCGCAGCAGTTCCGGTCGCAGCTGGTTCTCGAGAAACTCATCGCCCAGCCCTTGATCGACCAGCAGCGGCAAGCGCTCTTGCGCAGTACGGATCAGTTCGACCGTGTCATAGCGTTTCCAGGCTTCCTGGTTGTGCTCGCCCAGGTAGGCCGCCAGGGCTTTCTGTCCCCAGGGCACTTGCGTGGGCGCGACGATCGGCGAGAACGCCGAGACACTGGCGTAACGGCCTGGATTGCGCAGCGCGGCGACCAGGGCGCCGTGCCCACCCATGGAGTGCCCGCTGATGCTGCGCTTGGACGACGCCGGGAAGTTCGCCTCGATCAGTGCCGGCAGTTCGTCGACCACATAGCTGTACATCTGGAAGTGATCGCTCCAGGGCAGCTGCGTGGCGTTCACGTAGAAACCCGCCCCTTGGCCCAGGTCATAGGCCGCATCGTCGGCGACGTTCTCGCCCCGTGGGCTGGTATCGGGGGCGACGACAATGATCCCGTGCCGCGCGGCATAACGCTGTACCGCCGCCTTGGTGATGAAGTTCTGTTCGCTACAGGTCAGCCCAGAGAGCCAGTAGAGCACCGGGCGTTCTTCATGCTCGGCCTGGGGCGGAAGATAGATGCCGAACTTCATCGTGCAGCCCAGCACGCTCGACTCATGCTGATAAACGTCCTGCCAACCCTCGAAGCTGGCGTGATGTTCAATGCGTTCCATGGATAATCTCCTTAACTCAACGAAGTGATGGCCAGGTGCCAGGCAACACGCGGTGTCGCGCCTTTCGGGCGCGGGCAGGCGTACCTTGCCTTGACCACCATCAACCAGGTGTCCAGCGTTGCCACTGGCATGAGGATCGCTACTACAAACCCAGGCGCCACCACACCACGAAGGCCAGATGTCGTCTTCGATGTACAAGCAATAAAATGTGCGGCCCAGTACGCTACTGCTGCGCTGAACCCGGCAGCCGAGGCGGCCCACTGGCCCGCTTTGAATTCGGTGTTGCCTGCCTCACGCACGGTGTGCGTGGGCATTGCCCTGCTTCGAGCGTCGAGGCCGGGCGGCAATGCTGTCGGAGCGCGAGTCAGCCGATGCGGGCTCCGAGTGCCGCGACCGCTTGGCACGGTCGCGGCCAGGGCGGTGGGTTCAGCCGTGGCGAGCGGAGCAGGCTCCGCTCACCACGACCTCACCTCGCCTTGGTTTCAGACGAAGGTGTAGGCACACACCTTGTTGCCAGCCGGGTCACGCAGGTAGGCCGCGTAGGCACCTGGCAGGTGGCCACGTGGGCCTGGCTGGCCTTCATCGGTACCGCCAGCGGCAAGGCCGGCAGCGTGGAACGCATCCACCTCGGCAGGGGTGGCGGCGGCGAAGCCGACGGTCACGCCATTGCTGGTGGGTGCCGCGCCATTGCCCGGACGGGCGATGATGAACGCTGGCTTGTCACGGCCGTACAGCACCCAATCGTTACCGAATGGACCCAGGTTCTTGATGCCCAGGGCACCCAGGGCGGCATCGTAGAACGCGGCCGATTTCTGGATGTCGGCGGCGCCGAAGAACACGTGGGAGAAGATGTCGTTACCGGAAATTACTGGAGTAGCCATTAATGTGTTTCCTTGAGTATGGGTATTGAATGATCAGGTCGTGATCAGTAGTGGATAACGGTGCGAATCGACTTGCCTTCGTGCATCAGGTCGAACGCCTCGTTGATTTCATCGAGCCCCATGGTGTGGGTGACGAACGGCGCCAGGTCGATCTCGCCTTTCATCGCGTCTTCCACCATGCCTGGAAGCTGGGTACGCCCCTTGACGCCGCCGAAGGCGGAGCCTTTCCAGGTCCGGCCAGTGACCAACTGGAACGGACGGGTCGAGATTTCCTTGCCGGCACCGGCGACGCCGATGACGATCGACTGGCCCCAGCCGCGGTGAGCGGCCTCGAGCGCCGAACGCATGACATTGACGTTGCCGATGCACTCGAAGGTGTGGTCGACACCCCAGCCGGTCATCTCGATCAGCACCTCGTGAATGGGCTTCGCGTGGTCCTTGGGATTGACGCATTCGGTGGCACCAAAGCGGCGTGCCAGTTCGAACTTGGCCGGGTTGGTGTCGATGGCGATGATGCGGCCCGCCTTGGCTTGGCGTGCGCCCTGGATCGCGGCGAGGCCGATACCGCCGAGGCCGAACACCGCCACCGAATCACCGGGTTGCACCTTGGCCGTGTTGTGCACGGCACCGATGCCGGTGGTCACACCGCAACCCAGCAGGCAGACGTGCTCTGGATTGGCATCCGGGTTGATCTTGGCCAGCGATACCTCGGCGACGACGGTGTATTCGCTGAAGGTCGAGCAGCCCATGTAGTGGAACAGCGGCTGGCCGTTGTACGAGAAGCGGGTGGTGCCATCTGGCATCAGGCCCTTGCCCTGGGTGGCACGCACGGCCACGCACAGGTTGGTCTTGCCCGATTTGCAGAACAGGCACTCGCCACACTCGGCGGTGTACAGCGGAATGACGTGATCGCCAGGTTTCACGCTGGTGACACCTTCGCCAACCTCGACGACGATACCGGCACCCTCGTGGCCCAGCACGACTGGGAAGAGGCCTTCAGGATCGTCACCCGACAGGGTGAACGCGTCGGTATGGCAAACGCCGGTGTGGGTGACCCTGATCAGCACTTCACCCTTGCGTGGCGGCTCGACGTCGATTTCGACGATTTCCAGCGGTTTTCCTGGCCCGAAAGCCACAGCTGCGCGTGATTTCATGATGTCACTTCCTTTTTTGAGTGAGTCCCCGTCACCTGGGCCACCAGGCCTCGGCTACCGGAGATACGACCGAACGATGGAGATGGTTTCGTCAATGGAGTGTTGCTGCGAGTCGCTTCTCGCCCCTCTGTCAGGAAACTCCTCCCGTAGATGGCTTTCCAGAACGGCCGCCATCAGGCCGTTGATCGCACCGCGCACGGCTGCCAACTGCTGCAACACCGTGACGCATGCTGGATCCGCCTCGAGATCCTGCTCCAGAGCAGTGATCCGCCCGCTGATACTTCTCGCGTGGCCAAGAGCCGTCTCCTTCTCTTCGGGGCACCGAGGCATTACTGTCCTCCTATCGCCGTTGAGATGATCATACTATACCCCCCCATAGTATCAAGAGGGAAGTAAAAAATTTTCTTGCCCTGCGTTTTCACCCTTCTGGATGTCACGTGCATCCACTAACCACAGTGTGCGCGGGCATGACCCAAGGATGTAACGCATCTGGCTCGGCTGAGTACCCACTCGCGGCAAGTGATCCGCTCGTCGGCAAGCGAGACTGCTGCCGACGCGATGGCGTTGCTCAGTGTGGATCAGGCGCCCAGGGAGGTTTTACAAAATCCGTCACGGATTGACCGCGGGCACGCCTGGTCGCGACAACTGCATATTTCGGGCGGCTCGCCTATAGTGATTCACTCACGTACGCACACCGTCTCCAACCGCTACTGCTTCACCCCTCTGTCGACTGTATGGGAAGTACGCCATGGCGACTGTTACCAGAGATTCGATGGACCCAGCGCCCCCAGCTAGCGCAGCCAGTACCGCGCTGACGATCATTGCCTGCTGGAGCGAGCCCATCCATGCCCCATTTCCAAGCTTGCGCACACACACTGTGTTCCCCTCCCCTTGCCCGCATGCCGACGAGGCACACGCGTCCTGCGAGCAACGCTGTGTGCAGCGGACACTTGAGTACATTCACGAGCATCTATGGGCGACCATCTCCTTGAACGAGTTGAGCAGCATCTTTGGTGCAAGCCGCTGCCGATTCACCGCGAAGTTCAAGCAGCACACCGGCTACACGCCGCATGCCTACATCCTGCATCGCAAGATCATGCGCGCCCGGGAGGCTCTCACGCAGACCGACAAGCCAATCCTCGAAATCGCCCTCGACCTGGGTTTCAACAGCCAGCCACACTTCACCAGCGCCTTTCGCAAGGAAGTGGGCGTGCCGCCGGCACGCTGGCGCCAGGAAAACCGCTGACGCACTCAGGGTCTGGGAGTCACCCGCCCACCTGGGCCTGGTAGGCAGCGACGAACTGCGCGAAGTCGCCAAGGTCCTGTCGCTCCAGACACGCCTGCTCGGCCAATGAGTCACGGGCCAGGCGCTCGAAGGCCTGCTGACGCTCGGCCGGCAACCGCTGTGCACGCCAGTTGGCAGCGTGCAAATGGCTCTGGCGCAGGGAGAATTGCGCGAAGCTCTCACCGTGCTCGATCATGCTGGCCAGCACCTGGGCCGACGGCGTCTGCCCAGGGTCGTCGACCTTGGCTCGCTGCATGCTCAGCGCTTTGGCATGCTCCGTGCCGCCATGGACACGATCGAGCAGCGTGGCAAGTGGGCCAATGCGTTCGAGCAGCTCGCCGGCCCAGGCCTGCAACGCGACCGGCTGACCATGGCGCAGCAGCTTGAGCCCTGGGCGACGCCCCTCCTTGGCCACGGCAAGGAAATTGCTGGCACACCGGCCATATTCGGCGTCATCCAGTCGCGGGCTGTCCTCCAGTGCACAGAACAGCACGAAGGCGTCGAGCAAGCGCGCCTCGCTCAGGTCGATGCCCAGTGGCAGCAACGGGTTGATGTCCAGGCAACGCAGCTCCACGTACTGCACGCCCCGGGCGATCAGCGCCCGCAGCGGCCGCTCGCCGGCAAGAGGACTGTGCTTGGGGCGGATGCTCGCGTAATGCTCGTTTTCGATCTGCAGCACGTTGGCATTGAGCTGCCGCCACTCACCGTCGCGGCCCGAGCCCAGACGCTCATAGGATGGACTGTGAGTCTCGAGGGCCTTGCGCAGCCCATCGAGATAGCGGTCGAAATGATTGAGATCAGGGCGCAGATTGGCTTGCTCGCTGCTCTGGTAGCCCAGATCGCTCATGCGCAAGCTGGTCGCATGAGGCAGATACAGGGTGTCGACATCGAAGGTTTCGAGCCCCCTCGCGCGGCCACGCAGAAAACCTTTGTCCAAGGCCGGCGAGGCGCCGAACAAATACAGCAGCAGCCAGCTGTAGCGGTGGAAATTGCGCATCAGCGCGAAATAGGCCGCGCATTGGTAGGCGCGCCCGTCTTCCTCGGTGCCCTCTAGGTCGCGCAGCAGTGGCCACAGTGCCTTGGGCAAGGAGAAGTTGTAGTGGATGCCGGCAATGCACTGCATCGTGCGACCGTAGCGCAGCGCCAGGCCCTTGCGGTAAACGTGCTTGAACCTGCCGATGTTCGAGTCGCCGTAGACGGCGATCGGGATGTCCTCCTCGGCGGGCAACACGCAGGGCATGGACGAACTCCACAGCAACTCGTCACCAAGCTGGGTGTAGGCAAAGCGGTGGATCTCGTCGAGATGCCCGAGCATCTGGGCCGGATCGGCGAGCGCCGGAGTGATGAACTCCAACAACGACTCAGCGTAGTCGGTGGTGATCTGCGCATTGTTCAGCGCCGACCCCAGGCCTTGCGGGTGCGGGCTCAAGGCCAGCTGACCTTGGGGCGTTACCCGCAAGCACTCGCGCTCCACGCCGCGCAGGCATTGCTTGAGCAGGTCCAGGTTTTCCTCGATCAGTTGCAAGCGCTGCTGGTAACGCCCAGGGCCCGGCATGCCTTGTGCGCCGATCAATGTACATGCCCCACGTGCGAGAACGCGCTCGCCAGTGCCACGCCGCCGATGCCCAGCAGCAGGCAGGCAACCTGGAACGAGGTGTCCAGGGTGGTCCGGCGCTGGTGCAACTGCGGAACCAGGTCCGACAGGGCCACATAGATGAAGCTGCTACCGGCCAAGGTCAGCAGCATGGGCTGCCAGCTCGACAACTGATCCAGCAGGACATACCCGGCGGCGCCACCCAGCGCGGTCATGGCCCCCGCCATGGAGACTTTGCGCACTGCCGCGTTGCGTGGGGCGTTCTGGCGCAGGACAACAAGATCGCCCATATGGTGGGGAATTTCATGCACCAGCACGGAAACGGCAGCGATAAAGCCCAGGTGCGTATCGGCAATGAACGCCGAGGCGATCAACACCCCGTCGCCGAAGCAATGAATGCCATCTCCCACCAACAGTACCCACCCGGCATCACGGTGACCGTGCCCCTGATGGGTGTGCTCATGGCCGTGATGCCAAAGCTGTGCCTTGCTCAGCAAAAAGAACAGCACCAGGCCCACCAGCAGCGTCACGAACAAACCGTGGGCATCTGTCCGGCTTTCGAACGCCTCCGGCAGCAGGTGCAACAGCGCGGTGGCCAACAAGGCACCCGCCGCCAGGCTCAACAAGCCCTGCTGCAAGTAGCGGTCATTGCGACGGATCGCCTGGGCGCGCACGACCAACTGGTCAGCCACCCAGACACTGCCTATGCCTGCCAGCAAGGTGACAAGGATCACGGTGATCAAGGACATGATTTCAGTGCCTGATAAGAAGACGAGGCGTCCCCCGCTTGCCGGAGGAACGAGTACAGGTTGAGCGCAGCGGTCGCCGCGACACGAAATATACTATAGGGGTGTATAGTATTTATCAAGAAGCATGATTCGATCCAGCCTCATGACTGCGAATCGAAGGCCACCTTGCCCTCCTCTCGCATCCACCATTGCCCCTCGGCCTTCTGACAGCATTTCGGCTACAAAGGCCCATGCCTACTGCGAGCTGATGGCCCCTCAGGCCGACTGACCTTACTGGCGCTTTGTTCCAAACGTTCTCTCGGGAAAACCTCCTGGGTGGGGTATCAGGGACTATGACATCGCCTACTTCGACGATGACTTGTCTTGGGAAGCGGAAAACCGGGTCATAGCCCAAGCTCAGCAGGCGTTCTCGCACCTGGGTGTTAACGTCGAGATACGCAACCAGGCCCGCGTGCATTTGTGGTACGAAGGGAAATTCGGCGGCAGCTATCCACCGCTGAAAAAGGTCAAGGATGGTATCGACCGCTAGCTGATTCGGTCGACCTGTCTAGGCGTTGATGCTTGTACGGGTAAGCTCTACAGCACCCAAGGCCTGAACAACCTCTTGAACAACTGGCTCAGGATGAACGAGCTGAATCCGCGTCCAGACTTATTCAGGGCGAAAGCTACCAGGCGCGCTGGCCGTAGGTTCAATTGGTTGAATTGGCGTGCGCAATGGGCCGAAAGGCACTGGTAACCGCTGGCACCTATCAACCCATGGAGGCCATCCGATGTGGGCCGCTAGCGGCCCAAAGCCGCATTAGAGATAACTCAATCCACGGGAGCTACTCGTCAATGTCGGTGAATTTCAATCTGGAGCCCTTCATCCTCATGTGGTGCTCGAAAGTAGCTAGTGATCAGATCGAACTCCGCGTCAGTCGCCGCAAACTCATGCTCCCCACGGTGGTTGCGAAGATGTAACCTGTCTCGACAGGTGTCATCGTTCACCTCGATATAGTGGACGCAATGTGAAACCTCGGCTGCGTCAGCCAGGCCTCGCAGCCATTGTCGATCTTGAGGAGTATTTGCGGGAAAATCCAAAACGACAGTCACTCCAGCCCGAAGCACATCAATGACGAGCGGGCTCAGCACCTCCCGAATCTGGTGCGCAAGACGCACATAGTCGGTTAATGACTTGATCTGTTCAGGGTATAGCTGTGAGAGCCAATGATCCTCACTCAGCAGAACCGTCGATCCTTCAGCTGCCAAGCTTTTGGCTAGCGTTGACTTACCGGATGCAATCTTTCCTGAAATGAGATGCAGCACTGGTTTGGGCATAGAGACGTCTCCTTGTCGAACCCCGATGATGCTCATTGAAAAGCGCCGAAGCAATCACGTCCGCTATGGGTCGATAACAGCCCTTCGTAAAAAGCATTCCCATACGTACACCGCCCTGTCCCGTTTTCGACCACACAACCGTGGAGGTACACTGAAGTCCGGCGAGCGCCTGTTCGAAATTTGTCAGGAATCGCCATTCTCGGTCGCGCATTCCGCTGGGGTATCCAAGGGTATTTCTGGGGGTACATTTTTGATTCTGATAACCAAAAACACCGCCCCAGAGCCCTGTCCAAATCTTCTTTGGCGACCCTGAGAGTCTTTGATATTCCAGTAGTTCCGCTAGGGCCATGGCCTATCCCAGGCACCACTCCGGGACCGGCCTGCTTGACAGACTTGCGTCACAAAGCATCCATCTCAGCAATATCGCGTGCCACCTGATCCGCAGAGTGGTCGAACATCACCTGTTCCTTCGTATCCAGCGGCAACTCGATCACCCGCGTCCCCCCTACACAGGGCACTCCCATGGCGATGCCTGTTCGCCCGTACTCACCCTTGAGCATCGCGACCGTCGGCAAGATGTGGTTTCGTCCGTTGCCGATAGCCTCCACCATCTGCGCGATTGCGACACCCGGCATCACAGGCGCTGCCCAGCTTCTTCAAGCCCAGAATCTCGCCACCGCCCTGGCGTGTGCGCTCCACACCTTTCTCGATCAGCTCATTGGACAGGAAGTGAGACAGAGGTATCGACCCAGCGCATGAGCGGCACCATGCTGTCGCCATGTCCTCCCAGGACCAGCGCCGAGATATCCCAGACAGAAAAACCTGTCTGTTCGGCGATAAAACACTTCATCCGCGCCGTATCCAGCACTCCTGCCTGCCCGAACACCTTCTTGCGTTCCTGCTCACTCCGACACCAATCCTGGCAGGTCGGCACGTCAACCGGATTCGCCACCACCAACACTGTCGCCGTCGGAGCGTGGCGTTTGATGTCCTGCATGATGCCATCGAGGATGGGCAGAACGCACAAGTGGACAGGTAGACATTAGAGAATCACATCTATTCCAGACGAATAGCATAACCGGGGATTCTAATGCCCTCCCTCCAAAGGCTGGTTTCAATTAAGACAGACACCAACCAAGCTATGGATTGCGATTGTTAACCAAAGCCGAACAATGTCTTAACTGTCTAGGCATTTTACCCAAGACGCCACTGGGTGAAAATCCAATCACACCTTTTAAAAGCATCACCCCTCCAACGAGTGATGCCTACAAGGGTGACCTTTAACAGGAGACCCGAAATGAAAACCTTAATTGTACTTGCCGTTCTTGGATTCGCCAGCCAGACGTTTGCCGCACAAAGCTCAAATGAAATTAACAATACTGTCTCTGGCGAAGCACAGGCATACACGTACGCTATGAAACTGGATATCGACAGCGTGATTTCGACCTCGAGCGAGAACGCTAACTGTGGCGTCGTACCGGCCCGCATGACCTTTATGGACCATAACGGTCACGCGCACACCATCGAGTACCACAAGAGTTCCGACTCGTGCCAGGGTGAAAATGGTTGATGGGTGCTCCGAGGCGAGCCTAATGCTCGCCTCGCCCTTGTAGGATCAGTTCATCGGCAGTCAACCGTTCAGGCAGATATTTTTTCAAGTAATCAATCCAGGTTCTGACCTTGGCATCCAGAAAATGTCGAGACGGGTAGATTGCTGTGATACTTCGCTGATTAGCGCGTACATGAGGCAACAGGCAAACCAAATCACCATTCGTTATTGCCGCTGCTGCCACGTAGCTGGGAATCAAACAAATACCCATGTTCTCCTTGGCGGCCTGAGCGAGTGCGTCTGCCACATTTACAGAAAACTGCTGGCGGACCGGCAGCAACTCCCCAATATCAACTCCCTCTATCTCCCATCCCATCGGAAAGGCAGGGTCGCGCAACCCTAAACACCTGTGTCCGATTAGATCTTTAAGTGATGTTGGCGCCCCATGCTCCTCAATATAACCACGTCCGGCACACAGCACACTGTAGGTCGAGCCCAGCGTCTGCGCGATAAAGCCTGAGTCGGCCACTCGGCTATCGGCAGAGATAACCAGGTCGTAACCTTCAGCAATCATGTCCGGTGCCAGCTGAGAGAGGTTCAATTCAAAATCGACATTCGGATGTAAACCCGAGTATTGGGCGATCAAGGGGATAACATGATAATGACCGATGCCGTTAGGCGAGTGCACACGCAACTTCCCGAACGCTTGCAGATGAGCACCAGCCGCCTCGAGCTCTGCAATTTTCATTTCTTCGATAATGCTGCGACATCTCTCCAGGTAACGCTGCCCTGCCTCGGTCAGGGCCAGTTTCCTGGTGGTTCTGTTTATCAGCCGTGCCTGTAGGTGGCTTTCGAGATCGGAGATGCTTCGCGAGACATGCGGAGTCGAAAAACCCAAGGACTCAGCCGCAGCGGTGAAACTGCCATGTTCTATAACTCGAACGAAAATCTGCATCGCATGGAAGATCTCCACGGCATATTCCCTCATGTAGCATCCAGGGGGCAGGCGAAGCCCGCTCGGGCTTCACCCTCAGCCTGGCTGCGCATCAGCCCAGCCTGGTCAGAAGCTTAGCGGCTCACAGACCTGCGCAGGCGTGGCCGCCATCGACGATGACTTCCGCTCCCGTCATGCCCTTCCCCGCATCGGACGCCAGCAACAGCAGCGCACCATCCAGATCGCCGCTGACACAGAACCTGCGACTGGGAATACGTGCGCGCAAGCGTTCACCCGCGTCGCTGGCCAGGAACTGCTGATTGATCTCGGTAGCGATGTAACCCGGCGCGAGGGCGTTGACGCGCACACCGTGACGGGACAGTTCCAAGGCCATGGAGCGGGTCAGATGGCTGAGCCCGGCCTTGGCCGCGCAATACGGCCCGACCCCTCCGCCGACACGGCTGGCCAGGATCGACGTCACATTGATCAGGCTGCCGCTGCGCCCCGCCGCGATCATGCGCCTGGCACACTCCTGCGCCACGATCCAGGCGCCCTTGAGGTTGGTGTCGACGATGCCGTCCCAATCCTGGTCGTCATAGTCCAGCACCCGCTTGGTATCGCTGACCCCGGCATTGTTGACGAGCACATCCAAACCGCCGAAGTCCGCCTCCACGGCGTCGAGGCAGGCGATGACGGACTGGCGGGAAGTCACGTCCAACGCATAGGCCCTGGCCTCATGCCCTTCGAACGCCAGGTCGCTGACCAGGTCATCCAGGCGCTCCACCCGCCGAGCCGCAACCGCGACGCGCGCGCCCGCCGCGGCAAGGGTCTTGGCAAAGTGCAGCCCCAGCCCGCTCGAAGCCCCCGTCACCAGCACGCGCTTGCCGGTCAGGTCGAAAAGCCGTGTGATGAAATCAGTCACAGCGCACCCCCTTCGACCCGCGACAGGATCTTGCGTGCCAGGCTCATGCGATGAACCTCGTTAGGGCCGTCGTAGATCCTGAAACCTCGGGCGTCACGGAAGATTCGGTCGACGATCGCCTCGCTGGTGACGCCTTGCCCGCCAAGCACCTGCACGCTGCGGTCGATGACGCGCCAGATCCCTTCCGAGCTGATGACCTTGGCCATGCTCGACTCGAAATTGCCACGTTCGCCCTGGTCCAGCACCCAGGCGCAATGCCAGATCGCCAGGCGCGTGGTGTGCAGGTCCATCTCGTTGTCGGCGAGCATGAAACCGACCCCTTGATGCTCACCCAGGCGCTTGCCGAAGGATTCGCGTTTGCCGGCATAGCTGCAGGCCACCTCGTGCGCGCGACGCGCCTGCCCCAGCCAGCGCATGCAATGCGTCAGGCGGGCCGGCGCCAGGCGCACCTGGGCATAACGGAAGCCCTTGCCGACCTCGCCGAGCACATGGCTCGCGGGAACGCGAAGGTTCTCGAAACGCAGCACGCAATGACCGCCCGTGAAGCAGGTGTCCAGCGAGTCCATCATGCGCTCGAGGATGAACCCCGGCGCGTCGGTATCAGTCAGGAACATGGTGGCGTTACCGTCTTCGGTGCGCGCCATGATGATCGCGAAGCTCGCGCCTTCGGCGCCGGTGATCAACCACTTGCGGCCGTTGATCAGGTAATCGTCGCCATCGCGTACCGCAGTGGTCATCAGCATCGAGGGGTCCGAACCCGCGCCCGGAGAGGGTTCGGTCATGGCGAAGCAGGAACGGATCAGCCCTTGCACCAGCGGGCGCAACCAGCGGTCCTTCTGCGCCTCGGTGGCGACCACTTCCATCAGGTGGATGTTGCCTTCGTCCGGGGCGTGGATGTTCATTGCCGTCGGCCCCAACGGGGAGTAGGCCGCTTCTTCGAAGATGATGGCCTTGGCGATATGGGTCAGGCCCAGTCCGCCCATTTGCGTCGACGCATGCGGTGTCAGCAGGCCGTGAGCGCGCGCCTTGGCCACCAGTTCATCACGCAGCTCGGCGGTGGGGCCGTGGGACGTCTGGCGAGGGTCGCCCTCCAGCGGGACGATCTCATTGGCGATGAATTCGCGGACACGCGCCTGGAGCGCAAGCAGATCAGCAGAGAGTGCAAAGTTCATGTCGAATACCTTGGCAAGTGGCGAGTCAGGCACGCAGCCCGCTCGGTTGAATGGCGCGGTACAGACTCTCCAGAACGGTGTCGTGAAGGCCTGCCTTGTGCGGGTCGTAGGGGGTGAAGTTGAGGGCGCGCAGGCTGGCGCCGTAGCGTTGCCTGCCGTGGCTGTCGACATCGAGGACGTTCAGGCAGGCGTAGTCCTGCTCGAACGCGGCGATGCCTGGCAGGCCTATGCCAGCGGCCCAGGCAAGAAGCACGCGGTTGACGGCATCGTGGCTGACGACCAGCGCGCACTGCCACGAATCATCCTCGAGCAACTCGAGGAAGGTACCCAGCACACGCTGGCTGAAGTCGGACCAACGTTCGCCGCCCAGGAAGCTCGCCCCAGGCTCGGCCGCGCCGGAATAGGCGCCGATGACCGCTTCACGCAGGCCGGGCGCTGGAATTTCGCGCAGGCGCCCGGCGCGAATCTCCCGCAGCTCCGTGCGCGTTTCGATCGGCGCCGCGCGGTCGCCTAGCAGCAGGCTCAACGTCTCTTGCGCCCGAGGGTAGTCGGAAACCAGCACCCGGTCGAAGTGCGTCCCTTGCAGCACTGCGCCGAGCGCGGTGGCTTGCTCCACGCCCTTGGGCGAGAGGCTCACGCTACGCGGATCCAGCGGCCGCCCCTGAGCGTCGAAGTACTCGACGTGCCCATGCCGAACCAGGTAGCAACGCCGCCGGCGTGCCGGGGCTTCGTGGTCAATGGCCATCGCGCAGTACCTTCGGGTTGCTGATGGCCAACCGCGCCTGGGTGATCCGCTGCAAGGCGTCCAGCATCTGCAACTGCGCATTGTCCGCTTCATCGAAAACACCTTTGCGGATGAAGCTGGCCAACAGGCTGCGCGCATGCGCAGGCGTTATCTCGGCCAGGCCATGGCGGGCCATGATCTGCGCCAGCGCGTTCGCCTCGATGCTGGCCAACGCCGGCCCCTGCTCGAGTTCTCGTTCGACGATGGCCATGGCCCGGGCGATCATCCTGCATTCGTAAAGGCGCGCCCCCTTGAGTTCGGGGACCACCTCGTCGATCAGCACGGACCTGGCGGTGCTCAGCAGGTCGATGGTGGCGAGGGTATTGGTGTTCATGGACGCGCTCCGCTAAGCCGAAGAATTTCATGTTCGAGTTCCGCGACCAGATAGCCGGTGAGGGCCAGCTCCAGGGACGGTTGCTGGCCACTGGCATGGCGCTGCGCCTGTTGCAGCGCGACCACCGCCCAGCGCAGATGCGCCAGCAGCTGCCAGAAACGCAGGTCCTCTGCGCCGATGCGGTACCCGCCTACCGCCGCGTAGCCATCCAGGAATGCGCTCAGCTCGCCGATGCCGCCGGCCTCCCGCTCGGGCCTGGCGAAACGCCAACAACGGGCGGTGAACCAGCCGATGTCTTCGCGGGGGTCACCCCAGCCCGCGAACTCCCAGTCGAGGATGCCGCTGAGCCGGCCTTCGTCGACCATGTAATTGCCGGTCCGATAGTCGCGGTGCAACAGTCGTGGCGATTCGCACGCAGGTTTGTGCAGCTCGCACCAGCGCAGCCCCCATTCGATCACCGGGTGCTTCTCGGGCAGTGCGTCCAGATACTCCCGATATTGATCGATGCTCGCCTGTACCGGGTCTTTGGCTGGTGGCGGCAGGAATGCCAGGCCGGCATGGTCTGGCGTGATGCGATGAAGTTGCGCAAGATTCCTCCCCAGCGCGCGACACAGCTCGGCGCGCGAGGGGTCCAAGGCGGGGTCAGTGGTCAGGCGATGCCCGTTGGCGACACCTTCGAGCTTGCGCATGATGAAAAAGTCGCGGCCAATCACCGACGGATCGCGACACAGCCAGAGTGGCTCTGGCACCGCCACCCCGGCACCGTGCACGGCCGACAGGACGGCGAACTCCTGGGGCCTGCTCATGCTCACCGCCACGGAAGATGCCGCATCGGTGCGCAGGACCCAGCTGTCGCTGGACAGCCGTTCACCATCGCGCAACGTGCCGCTCAGTAGCCAATTCTCCTGAATCGCGCCGCCGGAAAGCCTTTGGCAATGGTTCAGCGCTACTTCGTCCATGCCTAGCTGGTGCCGCAGATACTCGCCGAGGGCGGGTAGCGCATCGGGAATACTGATCCGCTCGAAGCTGGATCCTGTGGGGTGAGTGCTGTACATCGCGTCTTCAAACTCGCTCGGAAGGGTACGTATTCCCCTCAGCAAGAGCCGCGCCAGCTTTTTAAAAACTCTATTTAGTCGTTATTTATCAATTAGTTGATGCTGAAATTGAGGATCTACCGTGGCTATCGGCACCAACCGCCATTGCAGATCTGAAACAACGGTTTCACTATGGAAAAAAAACGGAAGCCGGCCATGCATAACGAAGACTACCTGCCCAGAGTGGTTGCGCTGATCACTCACCTGCGCCTGCCAGACGGCCTCAGCCGGATGGCCCGGATCGTCGAACAGGTGATTCCGGATTACTACGGCCGCGCCCGCATAGAGATCGTCGAAACCACTGTAAGCAAGTTGCTCGACGCCGGTCACGCCCTGGAGGCCAGGGAGGATGTCGATGTGATCATCTGCTCGGGCGCGACCTCCGAATACCTGAGGCGGCATATTTCGACCGCGATCCTGTCGATTCGCATGGGCGAATACGACCTCATCCGTGCGCTCGACCTTGCCCGGGCGCGGACCACCAAGGTCGGCATCGTCAGCTTCCAGCAGGTGCACCCCGAGCTTCAGGCCATGTCGTCGTTGTTCACCGTCGATATCCGCCAGGTCACCTACAGCAGCTACGAGGGCGCTCGCCAACAGGTCCACCGCTTGGTCGATGACGGTTATCGCGTGGTGGTGGGCTCGTCCACCGCGGTGGAAATCGCCGAGGCGGCTGGCGCCCAGGGGATTCTGGCACTCAATGCCGACACCGTGCGGCGCGCGCTGGAGGACGCCCTGGCGATTTGCCGAAGCCGCCAGCAAAGCCTGGTGCAGCAGCAACGCCTCAATGCGGTGTTGCGCAATCTGTCCGATGGCGTGATCGCCGTGGATGCCGAAGGCACCGTTCAATCGCTGAACCCACGCATGGCGACCCTGCTGGATATCTCCGGCGATTGGGCGCGTGGACGGCCGCTCAATGAAGTCGTACCCGGCCTCGACTTCGGCAATGTCCATTTCAGCGATGACGCAGAGGAAAGCCGTATCCTCAAGATAGGTGGCCGAACACTAGTAGTTAACGTCACACCCATCATCGAAAACGGACGTCCCGATGGCCTGGTGATCACCTGCCAGGAGACGAACGCGATTCAGCGAGCGGAACGACGCATTCGCAGCCAGGTCAAGCCACGGCAGTTCACCGCCCGCTATCGCTTCGAACAGATGCTGGGCGAGGCCCCTGGTTTTCGCGTCATGCTGGACCTCGCCCAACGCTATGCCAACGCCGACGCCACCGTGCTCGTGCATGGTGAGAGTGGCACAGGCAAGGAACTGCTGGCGCAAAGCATGCACAACGCCAGCCCCCGCCAGGCCGGGCCTTTCGTCGCCATCAACTGCGCCGCCTTTCCCGAGTCCTTGCTGGAAAGCGAACTCTTCGGCCATGAAGAAGGCGCCTTCACCGGGTCGCGCAAGGGCGGCAAGGCCGGCCTGATCGAAAACGCCCACACCGGCACGCTGTTCCTCGATGAAATCGGCGACATGCCGGTGACGCTGCAGACTCGGCTATTGCGGGTTTTGCAGGAGCGGGAAGTATTGCGCCTGGGGGCAGCCGAACCCACCCCCGTCGACATTCGCGTCATTGCCGCCACCCATCGCGATCTGCGTGCACGGGTGCGCGAAGGCGAGTTCCGCGAGGACCTCTACTACCGGCTGAACATCTTGCGCCTGGCCATCCCGCCTCTGCGCGAACGCCCAGAAGATATACCGATGCTCGCCCAGTCGCTGCTGGCCAGGCTATCGCCGCGTACGCCAACCAACGCGGCCTCCCATGCCCTGCTCGATCGGCTCATGCCTTACCTTCAGCGTCACAGCTGGCCTGGCAACATTCGCGAGCTGGAGAACATCGTCGAGCGAGCGGTGTTATCGGCCAATGTACTCCAGGGCAGCAACGCCACCCTGGCACTGCAAACGCTGTTCGCCGAGCTGTTCGAAGCATCCCCTGCCCCGTCGCCCGAAGCGCTCGCGCCGCACCCGGCCCAGGACTTGCGCAGCCTCAGTCGCGCGCAGGAAAGCGCCCGGGTCAGCGAAATGGTGGCCCTGTGCGCGGGTGACATGGACGAGGCAGCCAGGCGCCTGGGCATCAGCCGCACCACACTGTGGAGACGCTTGCGTTCGACGACCGCTGGCTAGCCGCAACCTCGTTTCAACTCTGAATTCAATTTCAGCAATGAAATGCAAAGCGACCTGCGCGCTCCACCTCCAGTACTGGATCGCGGCCATGTTTTATTTGCATCTATCTGATTAAAAAGGACTTTAACACTTACTCCAGCAGCGCGCCGTCAGTTGGCACATCGCTTGCTCCTCCTGCTCCAGGGCCGCCACGCCCCTACGTGCGCAGCTCTGCTCACTACAAAAACAAGGCAGGAGGTGCCTGTGCTAGGCCTGATGATGAACTTCGACCTGGGTATCACCGCGATCATGCGGCAGGCGCTCATGGTTGCTGCCAATCGCGAAATCGTCTCGCTGCTCCCCAGTGGCCAGGTGCATCGCTACACCTACGCCGATGCGTTCGCTCGCGCAGGTCGCCTGGCCAACGTGCTGGATGCGCTGGACTGCCCCCCGGATGCGCGGGTCGGCACTCTGGCCTGGAACGACCACCGGCATTTCGAGCTGCATTATGCGATCCCCTGCTCAGGGCGGGTCTGCCACACCATCAACCCCAAGCTGTTCGCCGAGCAGGTCAGCTACATCATTCGCCATGCCGAAGACGACCTGCTGTTCGTCGACCCGCAGTTCGTGCCGTTGCTCGAAAGCATCCAGCATGAAATCGGCAGCGTGCGTCGCTATATCGTGCTGTGCGCGCAGGACGCACTGCCCGCCAGTTCGTTGCCCAACCTGCTCAGCTACGAAGCGCTGCTGCAGTCGTGCAAGGCAAGCTACGACTGGCCCGAGCTCGACGAGCAGCGCAGCAGTGGGCTGTGCTACACCTCCGGGACCACCGGCAACCCCAAGGGCGTGCTGACCAGCCATCGCAGTACCGTGTTGCATGGCATGGCACAGAACATGGCCGACAATGTCGGGCTGCGGGCACTCGATGTGGTCATGCCCATGGTGCCGATGTTCCACGTCAATGCCTGGGGCATGCCCTACAACGCGGCGATGGTCGGGGCCAAGCTGGTGCTGCCGGGCCCTTGGGTCGGCGATGCGGGCACCATGGTGCAGTTGATCAATGACGAACACGTCAGCTTCTCTCTGGCGGTGCCCACGCTCTGGGCCAACATTACCCAGCATCTGGACAACCACGGCGGGGCCATCCCCTCCTTGCAGCGCGCCGTCAGTGGCGGTGCCGCCTGCCCGCTTTCACTGATCGACGCCATGCACCGCCATGGCGTGGCACTGGAAAACGGCTGGGGGATGACCGAGCTCAGCCCGATGGGCAGCTACAACCGACACCAACCCTGGTATGACGTGTTGCCCGACGAGGCCCGCGCCAGGCAACTACTCAAGTCAGGCAGGGCCTTGTTCGGCATCGAGATGCGCATCGTCGACGAAGCCCTGCACCCCCTGCCCCACGACGGCCAGGCCTCCGGCTCGCTGCAGGTCCGCGGCCCCTGGGTGCGCAGCGGCTACTTCGGAGAAGCGCCCTGCGAAGGCTGGTTCGATACCGGCGACGTGGCCACCATCGACCCGCACGGCTACATGCTGATCACCGATCGGATCAAGGACGTCATCAAGTCCGGCGGTGAATGGATCAGCTCGGTGGAAATCGAGAACGCCGTCATGGCGCACCCGCACGTTGCCGAGGCGGCTGTGATCGCGGTCCCCCATGCGCGCTGGAGCGAGCGCCCGTTGCTGGTCATCGTCCCCAGGCACGCCGAAACCGCCCCCACTCACGCGCAGCTCATGGCGTTCCTGGACGGCAAGATTCCGAAATGGTGGATGCCGGACGCCTGCGAGTACCTGGACGAGCTCCCCCATACCGCGACCGGCAAGGTCAGCAAGAAGATGCTGCGCGAGCGCTTCGCCAACCCCCTGCAGCGCTGACAGAAGCACCTCTGGCACATGGTCCCGCTGACGCATTGCCCAACGCATCAGCGGGCCGATCCCACAACAAGAACAAGCGGAGCCAGCATGAACATCACGCCCCCCAGCACTACCCAACACGCCCAACGCATCCTGGCCGACCCCAGGTTCATGGTGCTTGTCCAGACTCGCTCGAAACTGACATGGCGCCTGAGCCTGGTGGTGCTTTGCGCCTACTTCGCCTTCATGGGCGTCGCCGCCTGTTGGCCTACCCTACTGCATGCTCGACTGCACCAAGGCAGCCACCTCAGCGTGGGCATCGCGGTGTCGACGCTGCTCATCCTGAGTGGATGGCTGCTGACCGGCTGGTACGTTCACCGCGCGAACACGCATTTCGACAGCCTCAGTGCCAGCATCGTCGAGGAGAGCCAGGTATGAAACGTCTCAGCGCCCTGCTCTGCCTGGCCTGCCTGCAACCTGCCGTTGCAGCTCCGGCCGGCGCTGCACCACCGAGCAGCCTCAACCTGCCGGCCATCGGCATGTTCTTGCTGTTCGTCTGCATCACCTTGCTGATCACCGCGTGGGCCGCCCGGCGAACCCGCTCCGCCAGCGATTTCTATACAGGCGGTGGAGGCATCGGCGGGCTGCAGAATGGCCTGGCGATCGCCGGCGACTACATGTCGGCTTCCACCTTGCTCGGCCTGTCCAGCATGGTCTTCGCCAAAGGCTATGACGGCCTCATCTACGTGACCGGGTTCTTCGTCGGCTGGCCAATACTCACCTTCCTCATGGCCGAGCGCATGCGCAACCTGGGGCGCTACACCTTTGCCGACATCGTCTCCTTCCGGCTCGACCAAAGACGTGTGCGGGTACTGGCCGCCTGCGGTTCGCTGACGGTGGTGTGCTGCTACCTGCTGTTGCAGATGGTGGGTGCCGGCCAGTTGATCAAACTGCTCTTCGGCCTGAACTACAGCGTCGCGGTGGTCGTGGTCGGCTTGCTGATGCTGGTGTACGTGATTTTCGGTGGCATGCTCGCCACCACCTGGGTGCAGATCACCAAGGCAATCTTATTGCTATTGGGCGGCACGGCACTGATGCTGCTGGCCCTGGAACCCTTCGACTTCAGCCTTGAACGCCTGGCGCAACGCGCGATTGAAACCCATGCGGCCGGTTGGGCGATCATGGGCCCCGGCAGCATGCTGGCCAACCCGGTGAATGTCGCGTCCATGGCCCTGGGCCTGGTGTTCGGCCTGGCGGGCCTGCCACACATCCTGATGCGCTTCTTCACCGTGCCCAACGCTCGCGAAGCACGAAAGTCGGTGTTCTATGCCTCGGGATTCATCGGCTACTTCTTCCTGGTGGTGGCCGTACTGGGTTTCGCCGCGATCGTCGTCGTCGGCACCGACCCGAGCTATTTCGTCGATGGCAAACTGGGCGGAGCATTGCTCGGCGGCAACAACATGGTTGCCATGCACCTGGCCAAGGCCGTTGGCGGCGACCTGTTCCTCGGTTTCCTGTCCGCCGTGGCATTCGCCACCATCCTGGCCGTCGTCGCAGGACTCACGCTGGCCGGCGCCTCCGCCATCTCCCATGACCTCTACGCCATGATCATCAAGCGCGGCGCTGCCAGCGAGGCCCAGGAAATGCGCGTGTCCCGGGCTGCCGTGGCCGTGCTGAGCGTACTGGCCATGGCCCTGGGCATGTTGTTCGAACAGGTCAACATCGCCTTTCTGGTCGGCCTCACATTCGGCATCGCGGCCTCCGCCAACTTCCCGGTGCTGTTCATGGCCATGTACTGGCAAGACCTGACCACCCGAGGCGCCATCTGCGGCGGCCTGACCGGGCTGGTTTCGGCGCTGGGCCTGGTGATCCTGTCCCCTACGGTCTGGGTCACCGTGCTGGAGCACGAACGGGCGCTCTTCCCCTATGACCACCCCGCGCTGTTCTCGATGCCATTGACGTTCCTGGTCATCGTCGTGGTCTCCAAGCTCGACCGCAGCGCCAGAGCTGTGAAAGACCGAGACGGGTTCCACCATCAGCTGGTCCAGGCGCAGACCGGCCTGGGGACCGCGGGCGCCCACGATCACTGACATGCGGCCGTGTACGCACGCGCGCTGCCTTTCAACAACATCTGTTTCCAAGAGGTAAAGTCCATGCCCGACTACAAGGCGCCCTTGCGCGACATGCGCTTCCTGCTCAACGACGTGTTCGATGCGCCAACCCTCTGGCAGGCGCTGCCAGCCCTGGCTGAACGCATTGACAGCACGGTCGCTGACGCGATTCTCGAGGAGGCGGCAAAACTCACTGCGGGCCTGCTCGCCCCACTCAATCGCCTCGGCGACGAGCAGGGTGCGCAGTGGGAAAACGGCGTGGTGAGGACCCCTGAGGGTTTTCGTGAAGCCTATGCCACGTACGCCGAAGGCGGCTGGGTGGGGCTGGCCGGCAACCCCGAACACGGTGGCATGGGCATGCCCAAAATGCTCTCGGTGCAATTCGAGGAAATGGTCTACGCGGCCAATGCCAGCTTTGCCCTATATTCGACGCTGTCCGCAGGCGCCTGCCTGGCCATCGACGCTCACGCCAGCGAAACACTCAAGGCCAAGTACCTCCCGGCAATGTACGAAGGGCGCTGGGCCGGCTCCATGTGCCTGACCGAGCCCCATGCAGGTAGCGACCTGGGGCAGATCCGCACCAAGGCAACGGCCAACCCCGACGGCAGCTACGCCATTACCGGCACCAAGATATTCATCACCGGCGGCGAACAGGATCTCACCGAGAACATCATCCATCTGGTGTTGGCCAAGCTGCCCGGCGCCCCCGCCGGGTCACGCGGCATTTCACTGTTCCTGGTGCCCAAGGTGCTGGTCGACCACGCGGGGCAACTCGGTGCGCGCAATGCCGTGGCCTGCGGCTCCATCGAACACAAGATGGGTATCAAGGCCTCGGCCACTTGCGTGATGAATTTCGACGGTGCCACGGGCTGGCTGGTAGGCGAAGCCGACAAGGGCCTGGCCGCCATGTTCACCATGATGAACTACGAACGCCTGTCCATCGGAGTGCAGGGCATCGGCTGCGCCGCGCAGTCCTATCAGGCCGCCGTCGACTATGCGCGCGAGCGTCAACAAGGGCGAGCCCCGCAAGGCGCGCAAACGAAGGGCGCCGCCGCCGACGCCATCATTGTCCACCCTGACGTGCGTCGCATGTTGCTGACCATGAAGGCCTTGACCGAAGGTGGTCGTGCCTTCGCGACCTATCTCGGGCAGTACCTGGACATCGCCAAGTACGCTGCCGACGCACAGCAGCGCGCCCGTGCCGAAGCCTTGGTGGCGCTGCTCACGCCCGTCGCCAAGGCATTCTTCACCGATACCGGGCTGGAATCCTGCCTGCATGGCCAGCAAGTATTCGGCGGCCATGGCTACATTCGCGAGTGGGGTCAGGAACAGCTGGTTCGTGATGTGCGCATCGCGCAGATCTATGAAGGCACCAACGGTATCCAGGCGCTGGATCTGATCAGCCGCAAAGTGCTGGCCAACGGCGGTGAGATGTTGTCGTTGTTCGCAGAAGAAGTCCGCGCCTTCGTGGCGGCAGCCCCGCAGGAAACCTTCAGCCGTCGTCTGCTGGAGGCACTGGGGCAACTGGAGGCCCTGTCCTATCATCTGATCGACATCGCCAGGACCAACCCTTACGAACCAGGCGCCGCGGCCGTCGACTATCTGCATGTCTTCGGTTACACCGCCTACGCCTACATGTGGGCACGCATGGCACGGGCCGCCACCGGAAAGGAAGACAGTTTCCATCAAGCTAAACTGGCCACCGCCCACTTCTACTTCGACCGCCTGTTACCGCGCATCGAGTCCTTGATAAGTGCTGCTCGCGTGGGAAGTGCCTGCCTTTACGTGCTGGACGCCGAACAGTTCTGAGAGATCGGCGCTGCAGCGCAGCGCCGCCGGGGTCTGGCCTGGAAGGCCGACCCCGACTGGCCAGGGCCGCGAAAATCCAACGCCATCATCCAACTCAGCACACTCGACGATACTGGGTGACTTGCGCCGGCCCCTGCAGCCATCCGGAAACCTGGACCAACGCAGCCTCGAGGTGTTCGGATTGCCAATGCAGCGCTTCGGCCTCTTCGTCTTGCCAGACTTCGAAGGATGTCAGCTGCAAGGGATTTTCCAGCGACTGATAGTAGCCATAGTCCAGACAACCCGGCTCTTGCAGGGTAGCTTCGCTCAAAGTGGTCAACACCTCGAGCACAGATTCGAGCCCTTGGGCTTTGACCAGGAAGCTGGCGGTGACATACAACGTGGACATCGGCGGGTTCTCTGCGTGGAAATACATTGTGTGCCGTAGCCGGGATCAACACGCAGCCAAGCCCCGGCCAACGGCCGCCATCTGCTGCTACTTGAGATAGTTGTGCACGACCTTGCCGGGCGCCAGCATGAAGTTGCCTAGCGTATGGCGCACTGACACGATCTCGCGAACGGGCAGCGCGGCGATCGGGACCGCCTCGTGATCGAACAGCTCGAGGCTCGCGGCCCCCGCCCAGGCTTCCTTGAGCTCTACCGTCGAATATTCGAACCTTACCAGTTCGGCAATACGCGCTGTCTTGCCGTCCACATCGGGAATGACTTTGAGAACAACCCCGGGAGTGCGCATGGCCGCCGCCGCTTGCGCCAGGTCGACCTCCTGGTACTTGTAGGCCATGCTGGCCCTGGCCACCAACGTGCCGTCGTACTCGAGCGTGCCGACATAAGATTCATTGTTTTGCCCAACACGAGGATGGCCGTATTTCTTGGGCAATCCCCAGACCTCGCGGCCCAGCATGATGGCGGTGACATTCTCGGCCACCATGAGCGGGCGAAAACTGACAGCCTCGTCCCCCAGAAAACAAGCGATGCTCTGGGCGAACTCGTAGTAGTCGCCGATCCCAGGCGCAACCATCCAAAGGAATGAAAGGCTGACGAGCGGGTCCTTGACCATCAATGGTTCAGGCACCATTGCCCGCGCGAGCTCGACATCGGTGCGATAAGTTATCGTCAGTGACGGGCGGTCCAGAAACCAACTTGGTGGTTGCGGGTAAGCCGGCGAAACGACTGGCATCGCATAAGCCTTTTGACGAACGCTTTCAGGCGTCCATGGCGTGTCGGCGGCAGAATTCGGAAGATAGAGCCCGCCCGACGAGCGAGTGGAGAGCTGCGTGCCATTGAGCGACTGGGCGAGCAAGGGTGACGAAGCGGCCACAAGCCCGATGCCTGCCGTCAGTAAAACCTGCCTACGTGAAAGATCAACTGGACAGTTCATGACTGTTGCCTCCAAGCGATAGTTTAGAAACAGCGGGTCGTTACAGCGCCAGAGGAATGGCTTCCTCAACTGAGTTGAGTGTTTTTATTGCGGCCAGCTAGCCAAATTGTTTTTTACCCAGGGATTGAAACCACGTGGCGTTATCCCAATAGGCCTTCATCGCCAGAATCAGGCCGTCGTCAGCAAGGCCAAGAATGAAGACATGAGGCAGCTCGAAGCTGCGCCCCAGGTTTTCAATGCCAAATGCATCCTTCGCCTGAGTACCGCGAATAGTCACTTCGACTACAATCGTTTGTGCCTGCTCATCAACATAGCGCGCAGTCACCTGATTATTCAAATCGGGAAATGCATCAATCAGTGCCCCCCATATTTCAAGACCAGCGACATGTACCGGTCCCTCCAGGCCAATGGGAACATAATCAATTCGACCCTGTGGAGAGAAACAGGCCAGCATGCCTTGAAGGTCATGAGCGTTATAACGCGAGAAAAAGTGTTTAGCGATGCCTAGGGATGTTTGCATCTCAATCTCCTCGATTCATCAGCCGACCTATTGGTCAATACCGATTTCAAGCGCCTCCATTTTTCTACAGCATCCTTGGCTGGTTCAATTAAGCTATCGTTCCCATACGTCTGACTGCTCTTTCTTTACCATTTCTTCAGCACTGACTGGTCGAACAGTACGATAGCTGGGCTTGTCCTGTTCAATCACCGCAGTGATCGCATTGATCATCTCGGCAGGATCATGCTGACGATTGAGCTCACGCACCGGCCAATGAGCGACAACCCTGTCACCCTGGTCCCACCACTGGTCCATGCTCTCCATGCCCGTGTCATTGAAGCCCGTGCGGTACGCACCTGGGTTGACCGTCACTACTTCGACGCCGTAAGGCATCAGTTCATCGTGCATTGCCGAACAGATGCCTTCGACCGCATGCTTGGAGGCGGCATACGCCCCATCGAAAGGCACTTTGACTAACCCGGCCACCGACGACGTCCAGACGATCCGCCCATGGCCGCGCTGGACCATCCCCCGAGCAAAGCCTTGCGCCAACTCAAGGGCGGCAAATACGTTGGTCTCAAAAACCGAACGAAACACTGACATTGGTATTTCGATAATGGGACCCGACTCCATGATGCCCGCATTGTTGAACAAGACATCGATTTCGATTGCCAGCGCATGTTTGCGGTCAATCTCGTTGAGGACATCAAGTTTGATAACCTGCATCTCAATCCCGGCCAACAACGCAGCGTTGCGCAGCTCCCACACCTGCGGCCATATCTGGCATCCAGCGATCACCTGGTGCCCACGCTCCGACAGCGCCCAGGCCACGCCTCTTCCAAAACCGGTTGCCGCGCCTGTCACCAGCACTTTTTTACCCATCATGTTGGTCTCGACCATGACCAAGGTCGCCGTTGCGAATAGCGATCTTGATCGCTTGAGCAGTTGTAGCGACACCAAGACGGCGCCGCGCCGCACGAAGAGGGTTCTCCACAGTACGCTCCGACCAGCCCGGCGTCACCGCAATATCAGCATGCCGTGAACCCGCAGCCGTACAAGTCAACACCTCGCGCTCGCGAACGGAAAGCTGTCGGACACCTCCAGCATGGGGCGTTTCCAGCCATCGGCGAGCGGCATTGAAAGCATCGGTGGCCAATACCAGACGAGCGTCGGGGCTGCTATCTACTTGATTGCCACCCAGGCCGGAATCATTGCCCTGCGGCCTCTTTCAACAGTTCAGCCGCCGCCAGCTTGCCTAGAGCGTTACCCGCCAACGGACTGTCGCCGGTCAGCAATTTACGGTCCTTATGCACCGCTCCAGAAATATCTTTGTTAATTATCTCAAGGCCCAACGCCTCTAGTTTTTCACCAAACTTCCAGGTCAAGTGACCCGGCATATAGCCAATGTCCGGCGTTTTCGCATCCAGGTCGTCAGGGAACGCACAAATCTTGTACCCGTTGAAAATATAGTTTTCTCGCCCCCCACCCAAACCTGCAGCAATAAGCGCAGCCGGGCCATGACACAACGAAATCACAAACTTGTCATTCTTGGACGCCCACTCAAGCACCTTTTTAACATCGGGACTTTCGGGCAACCCGATCAGTGCGCCGTGGCCACCGGGAATAAACACGCCGATGTAATCGGAATCGTCACCCAGTGCCTGATCGATTACTTCAGCCAGTTTTTTGGGCTGTTTAAACTTATCGCGATATTTAGCGTACAGCCCCTTCACTTCGACGTCTTCTGATGGCATCGCCCAGAACTCGAACTTGACCGGATTGCCAGACAAGGTCGCAATGTCGAATTTGAACCCTGCTTTATCCAGATGATACATCGGCAGCAGCGTCTCAACAGGGTGATTGCCTGTAGAGAACATGGTGCCATTATCGGTCAACAGATAACGCTCGTCAGCGCCGATGACCAGTACCTTCCACCGGCCACCTTTATAGGGCGCAGGATAGTCGGCACCACTGAGATCGGATTTTGGCGAGGTGAACTGGCTTAGCGAATAAGGCGAGGGGAAAAACGCATTGTCCTCTGCGGGATCTTCGGTTGGGCGCTTGTCTTCAGCTTGCGCATTAGTCATGGCTTACTCCGTCGTGGCTGGCAAAATACGATGTTCATCCTAGGGGGCCACCCATCCCGACAGCAATGAGGGTTTTCCCCTAACCAGACAGCTCCTCAACTGAGATTCAGATTGAAATTTTAGTGCAGCATCAAGGCGGGTGGAATAACCCGACCGATGGCTTCGATCACCCACCTTCGACCTGTACGGAAGGCTGATACCAGGTGTCCAGTCCCGGAGAGTCATGGTGCATATGCGCCAGCAGAAGGTACGCTTGACCCCGTGGCCGCTAGGCATGCGTTAACACCACCGGCAAGCATCAAAGCCAGCCCCGATGCGGTGGCGCCAAACCAGGCCGTCAAGCCGACAGCATTCCATGTGGGCTCCCCTCCGAACGCAGCTACATCAGAACGTGCAAAAAGAATCCGCGCAAATGCCACATCGACCCAAGCCACTACAAAGATGCCTTGGCAGGACAACGCCTTGAGCAAGTATGCGAACACATCCGCAAGCACCGCCGATAGAGCAGCCATATGCATGAACCCCAGAGCCAGCCAGAGGTTGCAGCGCGGGCAGCCGCCCCCGCACCGAAGTGCGGCGTTGGCTTGCCTTTTTGGCTTTGCCCACGCGGTGCGGCGGGCGGATCAGGTAGGGAACAGCTTGCTCAGACAGCTGAGTTTTTTCTTGTAGGAACGTCGGGCTTGCAGCGCCTCTTCCAGCGTCACCGCGACGAAACGGGCCTTCTGGTTGGGTTGCATCTGCCCGACCAGATCGAGGTCGGCGCTGATCACCGTGCCGATCATCGCGTAGCCGCCACCGGACACAGCATCGCGGTGCAGAACGATGGGCTCGAGCCCTGCCGGCACCTGGATCGAGCCGATCGGGTAGCAGCTGTCGACGATGTTCGAAGGATCGGAGCCGGCGCCGAACGGCTGCTCGCGAGGCTGGAAGCTCAGCGGACTGCCACCCTTGAAGCGATAGCCGATGCGATCTGCCTCCGAGCCGACGGTCCAGGCTTCGGCGAAAAAGCTGTCCGCCGCCGCCAGGGTCAAGCGCTCGTAGTACAGCCCCGGCACCACCCGCAGGGTGATCTCCCCTCCCAGCGACTGACGCAGCGCCATGGGCAGACTCGCCCCGACACGACCCTTGCCGCTGTCTATGCCTACCGGCAGTTCATCACCCATCGCCAGCCTGCGCCCCTGGAAACCACCCAGCGCCCCCAGCGCGTAGGTGGAAC
This sequence comes from Pseudomonas sp. microsymbiont 2, assembly GCF_054788395.1. Lineage (NCBI taxonomy): Bacteria > Pseudomonadati > Pseudomonadota > Gammaproteobacteria > Pseudomonadales > Pseudomonadaceae > Pseudomonas > Pseudomonas sp. microsymbiont 2. The sequence continues at coordinate 2,820,604 of NZ_CM139112.1, read as the reverse complement.
GACTGCCGAGCACCACCGGCACATCGATGCCGCCGGCCACCGCCAGATAGGCCCGCGCGCCAGCCTTGGGAAAATCGAAACGCAGCACCTGTCCGGCCTTCACGGCGAAGGCGGTGTCCAAGTGCATGTCCACGCCATCGACCTTCGGCGTCATCTGCGCGCCACATACCGCCACCAGGGCGTCCCGCTGAAATTCCAGCTCCGGCCCCAGCAACGTGCACTCCAGCGCCGCCGAATTGGCCGGATTGCCAACCAGCTGGTTGGCCGCGCTCAGGGCGTACTGGTCCAGCGCCCCGGAAGGCGGGATACCCAGATGGTAGTAGCCTTCGCGGCCGAGGTCCTGCACCGAGGTGGCCAGACCGGGTTTGAGTACCTTGATCATGCCAGCGCCTCCTGCAGCGACTTGGGATAGCCGATCGGGTCGGCGAGGAACGCATCGAGCGAGAACTCCACTGGACGGATGCGCAGATCGAAGCGCCCGGCTTCGACCTCGGCCACGGCGTGGTCATACGCTTCGCGGTCCATCGGCTTGAACTGCACGATGTCGCCGGGACGGAAGAACACCATGTGTTCCTTCAGGTACGCCAGGTTCTGCCGCGGGTCATAGATCGGTGCCGGGGTGACGCCAAACATCTGGTAGCCACCGGCACCGCGTACCGAGTAAATGCAACCGAAGCAGCCGCCATGGCCCAGGGTCAATTTCGGTGTGTCGGTACGCGGTCGCAGGTACTTGGGCACCTGCAACTGGCGTTCGCGCTCGACCATCTGGAACATGAACGGCAGGCCCGCCACGAAGCCCACCATCGAAACGAACCACGGCGCGCCACTGTGGGCGGCGATGAACGCCTCGACGTCGGCCAAGCCGTTGATGCGCGCGGCGTACTCCAGGTCCGTGGCGTTCGGGTCCTGGTGGCGGTCGCGAAAGCGCATCAGGGTTTCGTGGGTCCAGGGATCGTTGTAGAGCACCGGGATCTCGATGATCCGGGTGTGCAGGGTGCGCTCGGCCACGGCCTGGGCCTCGGCCCCCTTCACCGCTTCGAGCAGATCGGCCGGCGCGATGCGATCCGGGTCGAAGCGGACCTGGAACGAGGCGTTGGCCAGGCACACGTCGAGCACGCCATCGAGGGCCAAACGCTCCACCGCGCGGGTGACCGCCATGCCCTTGAAGAAGGCTTCAAGGGACATGCTGTCGCTGACTTCGGCGAACAGATGTTCGTCGGCGCCAAAGCTGTAGCGAATCGCACTGCTCATGCTGCACCTCCGCTGCGGCGCTCGGCCAGCCAGGTTTCCAGAGTACCGGTGTGGAAGTCGGCGCTGTGCAACCAGGGTTGCTCCAGCAGTTCGCCGTGCAAAGACAAGGTGCTGGCCATGCCGGTCAGCGTGGTCTGCTCGACCGCCAGCCGCGCGCGGGCCAGGGCTTCGCTGCGATCACGGCCATGAACAATCAGCTTGGCCAGCAGCGAGTCATAGTATGGCGGTACCCGGTAGCCTTCATACAGATGGCTGTCGACACGCACGCCCTCGCCTTGTGGCCAGTTCAGCGCTTGCACAAGCCCTGGGCTTGGGAAGAAATCCCGCGCGGGGTCTTCGGCGTTCAGGCGCATCTGCAGGGCTGCGCCGTTGATCGCGATATCGCTTTGCTTGAGTCCCAGTGGCTCGCCACCGGCAATGCGCAACATGGCCTGGACCAGATCGACACCGGTGATCAGCTCGCTGACCGGATGTTCCACCTGGATCCGTGTGTTCATCTCGATGAAGAAAAACTCACCGGTGGCGTCGTCGTACAGGTATTCAAGGGTGCCGGCGCCCTGGTATCCCAGCGCCTCGGTCAGGCGCACGGCGCTCGCGCACAGGGCCTCGCGCTGCGGCGCAGCGAGGACCGGCGACGGCGCTTCTTCGAAGATCTTCTGTCGACGGCGCTGCAGCGAACATTCGCGCTCGAACAGGTGCACCGCATGCTTGCCGTCGCCCAGCACCTGCACTTCGATATGCCGGGCCTTGCCGATGAAGCGCTCCAGATACACCGCGCCATTGCCAAAGGCGGCCTGGGCTTCGCGCTGGGAACGGGGGAATTCTTCGCGCAACTGTCGCGGGTTTTCCGCCAGGCGAATGCCGCGTCCGCCCCCTCCGGCCGAGGCCTTGATCAGCAGCGGGAAGCCGACGGATCTGGCGGCCTCGACCGCCGCCTCCACATCGAACAGTTCATCGGCAGAACCGGGCACCACCGGCACGCCCGCCGCTTGTGCGGTGCGTCGGGCCTCGGCCTTGTCACCCATGCGGCGGATGGTCTCGGGGCTTGGGCCGACGAAGATCGCTCCGGCGGCGAGTACCGCTTCGGCGAATTCGGCGTTTTCCGAAAGAAAACCGTAACCGGGGTGGACCGCGTTGGCCCCGGTGGCCTTCAGGGCAGCGAGCAAGGCCTCGACATTGAGGTAGCTCTTGTCAGCGCGGGCCGGACCGAGGATGTGCACTTCGTCGGCCATGCGCGCGGCCTGGGAATCGACGTCTGCTTCGCTGCACGCCGCCACGGTTGGAATCCCCAGCGCTTTCGCGGCGCGGATGATCCGCACGGCGATCTCGCCACGGTTGGCGATCAGCAGTTTACCAATGCCTTGGGTCATGGTCGTGCCCTCACGCGTCTTCGAGTGTCGCGATGACCTGACCCGGCTCCACCGGATCACCGTCTTCGACCAGAAACGCGTCCAGGCGCCCTGCCGTACCCGCGGTCAGTTCGGAAAACTGCTTCATGACCTCGATCAGGCCAATCACCGTGTCGGCTCTGACGTTGGCACCGGCCTCGACGTAGTTCGGCGACTCCGGGGTGGCCTTGCGGTAGAAAGTCCCCGGCAACGGGGTGATGACGGTGTGCTGCGCCATGTCTGTTCCTCTTGGAATAGTTGTAGAAAGGCAGGCAAGTAATCTGTGTGGCGAATAAGCCCTGGCGTCTGCGTGCCAGGTGTCTTCGGTGGCTTTATCGCGGTGCGCGCACCTTGATCCCCGCGCCATCGAGCGCGTTGCGGGTGGCCTCGACCAGCGCCAGGGCACCGGGTGTATCGCTGTGCAGGCAGATGGAGTCGAACTCGATCGCCAGGTCTTCACCTTCCACCGTGCGCACCACGCCTTGCTGACAGGCGCGCAGTACCCGCGCGGCTACTTGCGCGGGGTCGTAGGCACGCACATTGCGGGTGAAGACGATGGAGCCGCTGATGTCGTATTCGCGGTCGGCATAGAACTCGCGGATCACCGGTTGGCCGAGCGCCCTGGCGATACGCCAGATCGTCGAGTCGGGCATGCAATACAGCAGTAGTCCAGGCTCCAGGCGCTGCAGGTTTTCCACCAGCAAGCGCGCCGCTTCTTCGTCCCGGGCCAGGTGCATGTACAGCGCGCCGTGAGGTTTGATGTGTTGCAGGGCCACGCCTTGAACTCGGGCGAGCTCACGCAGGGCGCCCAGCTGATACAGCATGTCGTCCACCAGCTCCTGGGCCGATGCATTGATGTGGCGGCGGCCGAACCCGACCAGGTCGCGAAAGCCCGGATGGGCGCCGACGGCCACGCCCAGGCGCTTGGCCTGCTCGACTGTACGCCGCATGGTGCCGGGGTCGCCGGCATGGAAACCGGTGGCGATGTTGGCCGAGCTGATGAAGCCCATCAGTTCGCTGTCGACGCCGTCGCCGATAGTCCACGGACCGAAGCCTTCGCCCATGTCCGAATTGAAATCTACTGCCTGCATGACACTCGCTCCTGACGCTTGTGACTTCATGCAGAGCACGTTAGATTCCTGCCACCCCCTTGGGAAGATCTATTATCGGAGGGGATATCTTCTGAAAATCAGATACCTCCTCAAGCGGAGCGTTCCATGTCACTGACCCTGCGCCAGGTTCGCTATTTCGTCGCCACCGCCGAGATCGGGCAGATCTCCCAAGCGGCGATTCATCTGAATATTTCCCAGTCGGCGGTGACCACGGCGATCAAGGAGCTGGAGGGCATGCTCGGCACGCTACTGTTCCAGCGCTCGGCCCAGGGCATGAGCCTGACCGATGCCGGACGGCACTTTCTCAATCGGGCCTACGTGATCTTGCGCAGCGTCGACGACGCCCTTAACAGCCCGCTGCCGGACGTTCGCGCCACCGGCCTGCTGCGGGTAGCGGCCAGTTACACGGTGATCGGCTACTTCCTGCCGCACCACCTGCAACGCCTGCAACACTGGCACCCGGACGTGGCCATCGAAGTGCACGAACGGGAGCGCCAGGCCATCGAGCAAGGCCTGCTGGAAGGCGAATTCGACATGGCAGTGGTGCTGACCTCGAACCTGACCCACCCGGACATCGTCTCGAAAACCCTGTTCAATTCCGAGCGCCGGCTGTGGCTGCCCAGCCATCACCCCCTGTGCGAGCGCTCGGCCGTGAGCCTTGCCGACGTCACCCGCGAGCCCTTCATCCTGCTTACCGTCGACGAAGCCGAACAAAGCGCCATGCGCTACTGGGAACATGCCCAGCAGCAGCCCAACGTGCGGGTGCGCACCAGTTCTGTGGAAGCTGTGCGCAGCATGGTGGCCAACGGCAGCGGCGTGGCGATCCTCTCCGACCTGGTACACCGTCCCTGGTCGCTGGAGGGTAAACGCATCGAAACGGTGACCATCACCGACAAGGTCACCCCCATGAGCGTCGGCCTGGCCTGGCATCGCGAGCGGGAATTCAGCCCGGCGATGCACGCGTTCCACAATTACTTCCACGACGCATTTCTGGCCCCGCAACAACTTTCTGCGCGGCGCTGAAAGCAACGAAGGCATATTTGAGTGATGGGCACAGAGCGGCCCATCTTGTCCCCACGCTGTCCACGCTCACTGCCTGCCCTGACATCGAACCCGCTGCTCGGCGGTGTTCGACCTGAAGTACAACCACACTGCCGTAAGTAACAGTGCGAACAAAGGCAAGCCATGGAACAAGACAATGACCAGCGTCAGCGGCCATGACGAGTAGAAGGGGCCGACCAACAACATGCCGACGCCAAACCCAACCATCTGGCTCAACGTCAGCAAGCTGAACAGCGGCAGGCGAAGGCTCTGCGGCTCGCTCTGCGCTCGCGATATCAATGCCACCTCCGCCACCCCGTCACCCATCCCGGCCCACACGATGAATGCCAGTGCCCAATGCAATTCGCTTTGCTGAAACGTGACAATGAACGCGCTGGACATCAATGCGACCCCCAGCAAGAACGCTCGCTCCAAGCGTTCGCTGGCACGCCCCTGCAGCCGGCTACTGGCAAAGCGAGCCCCAATGAACTTGCCAAGGGCCCAGACCGCCAGCAGATAGCCCATCACGCGCGTCGACTCGCCGGGGTCGATATCCTCGGCCAGCAGTGGAAATCCCACGTTATGGGCCGCACTGCCCAAGGTGTCCAGCAAGCTGATCAGCAACATCACGGCCAGCACTGGCGCGCCACGAAGTCCTCGAACCAGCTCACGCCACTGGTCCGACAGCGTGCCACGCTCCTGCTGCGTTGACGGATACAGCACGGTCAGCGGTAGGATCAGGCCAGCAGCAACCACGTAGGTGATGACGTTCACCGTGAAGATCATCTGAAAGCCGCCAGCGGCCATGATCAGTCCGGAGCACAAGCTGCCCAGCACCGCGCCAGTCGCGCCCACGGATGTGAGCCAGGCATTGGTCGCCACTCGCTGGTCGGCCGCCACCCAGATGGGCAATTGGCTATTGAGACCGATGGCGAACAACGAATTGCCAAGGCCTATGCCAAAGGCAATGAATGGCAATAGCAGCAGTTGCTGAGCCGACGGCAAGAACAACAATGGCGTCAACAGCGACGCTCGGAACAAGTCCAGAAAAACCAGCGGCACGCGCCCAGTGAAGCGTTGGAACAACGCAACGCCGAGCAGGCTGGCCACGATGCCTCCGAAGACCCGGCAAGCGAGAAATACACTGACAGCGATTGCGCTTTGACTGAGCCAATAAACATAGGTGCTCAGCGCCACCATGTTGAGGAAGGCGCCAAAGTCCGAAATGCTTCTGGCAACGATGATCAAGCCGCGGTTTCGATTGGACACGTTCAACTCGTCATCGAGCGTCATGGCACGTCCCCCCCAAGATCATCAGGGAGGCAGCGCATGCCCACCACCAACATATCGCGCCACGCCGGCGCCGCACCGTCCACCTGACGCACTTCCCCGGCTCGGTGGTAGACCATGCGGTCGTGGACAACAAGGGTATCCAGGAACCTTTCCAGGGGCACGCTCAATACCCGACTTTGCACATCGTCGTTGGCATAGACCTCAGACAGCACCGGTTGTGCATTGGAGGTGCCGATAAAGTGCATCGACACCCAATCCAAGCCATCCTGGTGAATACCGGAGGTCGTCGGACTGCACGCATTGCCATCCGCCTTCACGCGAAACTGATGTATATCGATGCTGAAGGCGCGATCACCAAACTGAGCCACCGCCATGCCAATATCGACAGCCAGGATCTGTCGGGTGATGGCGTGGGAAATAAAACCCTCCTCGGCATAGGACAGGACATTGGTCCCCTTGCGATAGTCGACGGGGTAAATGACCGGCGAGATGAAATCAACCTCCTTGTTCAACCGCAGTCGCCCTCCTGGCAGCAAGTGGTAGCGCAAGATTCGCCGTTCGCGGTGGGTATAGGCCTTGTAAGCCTCGTCCCGTACCAGGTTTGACCAGTAACCGCGAAAGGACTGCGCCTCTGCTGGCCCAACTTGGATCCCCTCGCCGAAATCTGCGAGGTGGCAGTAATGTTTTTCTCTCAATTCCTCTGACGCCTGCTGGATATCCACGATTCATGCCTCGGCCAAAGGATGAATGACAGGTTTCAGGCACTTGCTGAAATGCTCATGCAGCGCGTGTGCATGCGCGGCATCATCGACACTCGCCCAGCACTTGAGCAGGTAGTGCTCCTCGATGTCGGCATTCAGATAACCGCCGCTCTCCTGTACGGCGTACTCCTCGACCCCATCGCAATCATCAAGATGCTCGAGGCCTTCGAACCCTTCGAAAGCGCCACTTTCTTCAGGGTAGATAGCCAGCATCGCGTAGCGCTGTCGCGACTGGCTTGCCTTGAGGGTATGCGCCTCGAGGTCCGGGCTCGCGGGAGGGTCGCCCAGCAGTAGCGCTATATAGAAGGCGTAGGGATCCATGCCGGCAAGATCGCGCAAGGCGGCATTGACGTACAAGCCGCCGAGCCTCGGGTTGATTTCAATCGCGACCGGCCCGTCCGCACTCATGCGGAATTCAAAGTGCACCATCGAGTTCGTCATCCCGACGGCGCGCAAGCAATCCTTGGCATATTGGCGGATGTCCTCGCACTGTGCCTCGGTGAACGAGACCGGCGGCGTGATCAGCAAGTTCTCGAGGATGGTGCCGCTACGCTCGGTCAGGATCAGCTTTTCATTGATCAGCATGGGGTGAATACGCTCGTCGACGATGGCGCACTCGACGGTTCCTTCTATCCCCTCGATATAGCCCTCAAGCAAGATGCTGCGACCCGGAATGTAGTCGCGCAGCGGTTCACCCTGCTCCGACAGTGTATGCGCGGCCCCGTAGAAATCGGCGCACGCAGCCTCACCATGCTGGTGCAGGTAGCGCGCGTAATGGGCGCTCAGTTCATCCCAGTTCGAACACTTCTTGATAAATACCGACGCGGCGCCGAATACCGGTTTGGCGATCAGCGGAAAGCCAATGCGCGCCGCCGCTCGAGCCAGCGACTGTTGATCATTGCAAAGTTCGAAGGGCACCGAGCGCAACTGCTGCTTTTGCAATGCCCGACGCATTAGGAATTTGTTATTGCAGGCGGCAATGGCGTCGGCACAGCTATGCACCAGACCGAGTTGCCTGGCGACTTGCGCGACGATGAGCCCGACTTGCCCACGCGCCGAAGCATGCCCGGCGTGGCAAAAAATAGCGCGAATCGTGTATTGACCGCCGAGGCGCTCGAGCAAATCCAGAAGATCGGTTTCGCTCAGCGTATCGAGGAAATAAACATCGTCACTGGTTTCGTAGAGGCGCTGCAATCGACCGTGTTCCGATAACGCCGCGGTCAGACACGTCAGGCCCCGCGCGCGCGCCGCCGCGAAGTGCGGTTCGGCGTAGCGATAGCGTCCATCAGGGCTATCGTCGACATCGACGAAGAGAATGGCATCTTGTTTCATGATTGTTTTTCGCTCCATCTCAAACGGCAGCCGTTTCGTCGTGCCAGGTGCACCATTGACCCTGCCAGTTCTTGAACCGGTAGTAACGTTGCCCTTCGCGCGTCGTAAAGTGCGGAAAATTTTCAGGCGCCTCGAGGTCCACTAGCGGCACCGTGAATTTCCCTTGCGCATGGGGCAGGACATATTCAGGCATGGCGATATTGGATATCCGTCGCTTTAACCGATTCATGAGTTCGACCGCGTTGCCGACCGTGGTCTTGTACGCCGACGCCCCCGGCGAGAACGGCATGAAGTGATACAGGTAATAGGGTTTCACACCCATGCGATAAAGCTCGATGAATAGGCGATGCAGGACGTCTTCACTGTCATTGACACCACGAATAAGGGGCATATTGGAAAACACGATCGGGACACTTTGCTGAATACGTTTTACCGCCTGCTTGAATTCAGAACTCAATTCAAGGGGATGACAGACATGCACACCGAATGCGTTGACCTGATACCTGGCGAACAACGACACCAGCTCATCCGTTACCCGGTAGGGGTTGAAGCTCAATGCGCGGGAGTGGATGCGAATAAGCAGATCGTCTCGAATGGAGCGCAAGGCATCCAGGCGCTCTTCCAACCTGCGGTCTGCCAGCATCAGCGGATCGCCACCGCTGAGAATGACCTCCTCGACGTTCGGGTTGTCGCGAATGTATTGAACCGTTTCCCGGAAGGAGTCGGTGTTGGCGTTGGCCTTTTCCGTGCTCAGTTCCAAGGTCCGCAGTGCCTCGAAACAAAATTGGCAATACGCGTTGCAGGTATTGGTCAGGCGAATGATGACGCGATTGTCGTACTTGTGCTGACAGATCGGCGTCTTCATCTCATGATCCAGCTCCCAGTTCTCGGAGACGCCATCATAGTCAGCCACGCCCTTTTCATCCCAAAATGGCACAACTTGCCGCCACAAGGGGTTCTGGGTGATAGGCTCATCCCTCAGCGACTTCCTGATCAAGTCCGCGTAATAGGGGGTAATCTGCATCTTGCGTTCTTGCAGGTTACGTTCGATGTTCGCCGTTACGTTCGCGTCCCAGCCTCCGCAGGCCTGGCGAAGTGCCAACTCATCACGTATGGCATTCTGCTGCTGCCAGCGCCAATCAGTCCAATTTCCGACTGGGTGAATAGTGCGCTCGAATACTGACATACCTCTGAAACCTCCAGTGAAAAATTGGCAAATGCTCTAAGCGTGATCGCCCGCACAACAAGAACGCTGCGCGAACGCCGCCACTGCGGCGATTGGGTCGCCGCGGCTGAAAAGTGTTGAGATATATGAGACTAGGGAAGCTAGGACTTGATCGGATCGAGCCAGCATTCAGGCGGAACCCGAACGCACTCAGAAGTTCTCTCCCCGTCGATCAACTGCTGCCAACAAACTGCAAACGAAAAATACTGGCTATCAGTACCCATGCACTTTATTTGTTGGCACACAGTGTTTCGCAAAAGTCCGCAGGGGGCATCGCCCTTCTCGTTGATCAACGAGTTTATCCATGCCCCCCTCTCAAGCTACTTGAGCTTGAATTGCGCATCTCCCGTGAGTTTAAACAGCAATTCAACGCCCTCGGGCCAGGGGCCGTACCCGGTCTGGCCATTGATATGGCCAGCCTTTTCCACCCAGACCAGTTCACTCCCCCAGTCCTGGCAGAAAGTCTTGGCCCGATCCTGGGTGACGTACGGATCATCCGTGCTCGCCACCATGATCGTTGGAAATGGCAGGCGTTGCGTCGACATCGGCACAAACCCTGACGTGCCTGGGGGATAGCTGGGCGCCTCGGTATCACTCGGCGCCACCAGCAATGCGCCACGTACCTTGCTCACCAGGGCAGACTGCTGCGCCCAGTGCGTGATCAAGGTACAAGCCAGGCTATGGGCCACCAGCACGACCTCTCCGTCGGCAGCGGCAATTTCCTGATCCAAGCGCGCGACCCAATCCTGCGCCACCGGCGTTTCCCAGTCCTGCTGCTCGACCCGATGCAAGCCCGAAAACTGCCGCTCCCACTGTGACTGCCAGTGTGTTTCACCCGAATTGAACAGGCCCGGCAAGATCAAAACCCTGACTGTCATCTTCCTTCTCCTTCAAGGCCATTCATACGCCACCAAAGAACCATTGGGCTGCAAAAAACGCCAGCACACCGATAAAACTCGACAGCAACATGCGCCGAGTCAGCAAAAACAGCACAAAGACTGCCACGCCCCCCAGCAAATAGGGGTTTTCCAGGCTGGTGTTGAGGGTTGTCCCGGTGGGTACCAGCATCGCCGGCAGCACCAGCGCTGCCAGTACCGCCGGTGGCACCGCGCCCAGCACGGTCTTGGCCAGCGCTGGCAGCTCGCGCTGCCCCCAGAGCACCAAGGGCAGATAACGCGGCAGGAAGGTGCAAAGGCCCAAGCCGAAAATCAGGATCCAGGTACTCATTTCACACCTCCTTGGCGCGACGCTTTTCCAGCATTTCACACAGCACGCCCATCACCGCCCCCGCTGCGGTTGCAACCAGCAACCCCAGGTTGTACGGCAACCCCACAAACAGCAGCGCGATCACCCCGGAACAGCTGACGATGGCCCAGACCTTCCAGTTGACCAGCGTGGAGGCCAGCATGGCGACAAACACTGCAATCATCGGGAAATCCAACCCGTGCTGAATCAGGTCGGGCAACGAGGCGCCAATGGCAATGCCGATCACGGTCGCCACCATCCAGGTCAGATACATGGCCAGGGAAGCGCCACAGTAGAACCATTGCCAGCCGGGATAGGCGTCCTGCTTTTTCTTGAAGCGGTCAAGCATCACGAAAAACACCGCGTCGATCATGCCGAAGGCCACCACCGCCCGCCAGCGCTGCGACAGGTAGCGAGTGCTTGAACGCAGCACCGTGCTGTAGATCAGCAACCGCAGGCTGAGCACCAAGCCGGTCAGCAACAACACCGACACCGCCGCATCCTGTTGCAGCAACTTGATCGCGATGAACTGCACGGTTCCGGAGTTCAGCACCATGGCCAGCGCCAGGGTCTTGGCCTCCCCCAGGCCGCTGGTCATGCCGAATGCACCGCCCAGCAGGCCCATGGGAAACGCCGAGACCAGGAATGGCGTCATGGCCCTCGCCCCGGCAACCAACTCCTCGCGCCGGTCGGGCACGGAGTTGGCATCAAGATCGGCTGCTGCAACTGCGACCGCCGCGTCCTGTACAAAAGACTCTTTGTTGGTCATGTCGATTCCTTATGAAGCAGTACGCGGGGTGTCTGCCTGGATCGCACCGATGATCACGGCAGCGACCGCCTCTGGGCGAGTCCGGCAGAAGTAATGCCCACCGTCCTCGATGACGTTCAGGGAAACGTCGTCGCTGAACAGGTTCCAGCGTTGGTAGCGCTGCGAATAGTCCGGGGTCATGCTGTCATCGTGAGTCACCACCACCGTGAGCGGTGCCGCCAGGCGGTGGGCGTTCCACGCTTGCTCGGCATCCGCCAGGTAGAGATTGGCCACCGTGGCATCGTGACGGAAGGCGCGGATCAAGGTTGTCGACTGCTGCTCACTCATCTGCGCCAGTTCCTGGTAGCCGGTCTCGCCGACCATCCAGTCCAGCACCTGCTCATGGGACAGCGCCTGAGTCTGGGCTACGCGCTGACGAGTCACCTCGGCGCTGTCCAGCAGCTTGCCAGCGACAAACACCCGGCTGATGGGCCGGCCGAGCCCTTCGAGGATCCTGGCGGTTTCCAGCATCAGCGCCGCCCCTACGCAATGGCCCCAGAACAGCAACGGCACGGACGGCGATGCTTGCTCGATGGCCCGGGCGACGCGTTGCGCGGCCTCGCGCACATCCAGCAGCGGCTCATCGGCACGGGTGATATCGTGCCCCGGAAGCTCGACCGCGAAGATATCCCGCTCGCGCCCGTCCGCCATCAGGGCCTGCCCGAGGTCACGGAAGTTGATGGCGTTGCCACCCGCATAAGGGAAGCACACCACGGCGACGCTGGCATCGCTGCATGGCGGCGTCAGGCGCTGCAGCAAGCCCTGGGCATTGCCGGCCCCCTCATCAATGGCCTCGGCCAACGGCTTGAGCGTGGAATGACGCATCAGGTTGGGGATGGAGATCAAGCCGTCGGACACCAGGGCCACGCGGATCGCGGCCAACGAGGTGCCTCCCAGCTCGAAGAAGTTGTCGTCCACCGTGATGCTCTGCACCGGCACGCCCAGAACTTCTGCCCAGACCTGGGCAATACGCCGCTCGGTGGCTGACTCTGGCGCCTGTGGCGCCCCGCTCTGCCCGGTGATTGCAGGCTTGCTCGCCCGCGAGAACGTCATGGCCTCGATGGCCCTGGCCTGGTTCAACAACCGCGCCTGCTCAGGACTCGGCAGCGCGATCGCGTCATGCCGGGCGTGCATGTCAAGGGTCATCAACTCGAACGCCTGGCGGTAGTAACTGCCCATCTGTTCGATGTACTGCGCACTGAAGACATGATCGTGATAATGCAGGCTGAGCCGGACATCATCGGTGGAGAAATGCCGGGAGAATTCGGCCCGCAGGACAAACTCGGTTTCGGAGTTGGCGCGCACGTCCAGCAGGTCGAACTCAGGCAGGCTCTCCAGGTCCTTGAGCAGGTAGAAGTGGGTGTAGTTGAACGCCGTTTCGAACAGTGCTTGCTGAGTGCCCATGTCTTGCTTGATCTGGGCCATCGGGTAACGACGATGCGGCAACAGGTCCGTTTCCGCGTTGTACACCTGCTGGATCAATTGCGCCCAGGAGCCCTCGGCAATCTTCACCCGCAACGGCAGGGTGTTGAGGAACAGGCCAATGGCCCGCGTCGCCCCCTCCACTTCCGGGCGGCCGCTGTGCTCATAGCCCACCAGCACGTCGTCATCGGCGGCCAGTTCGCTGAGGACTTTCAAGTGTGCGGTCATCAGCACGGTCTTGACCGGCACATGCAGGGCGTCGGCCAGGGCAATGATGCGCTCCGACAGCATGCTGTCGATCTTGACTTCATGGAACACCACCGACAGGCCCGAGGTGGGCGCTTCGGGTTGCAAACGCGGCACTTGAGTAAACCGCGCGCCCTCCATCAGCTTGTGCCAGAACTGGCGATCGGCTTCGCTGGCCAGGGACTGCTGCTCCAGCCCCATGTAATTACGCAGGTGGTTATCCACCAGCGGCTTGTCGTAGGCATTGCCCTTGAGCAAGCTGTAGTAGATTTCAAAAAGCTGCGTGTGAACCAGCGTAATGCTCCAGCCGTCCAGGGCCGAGTTGTGCTGACTGAGCACATAGCGGTACAGATTGTCGCTCAGTACATGCACATGCAGCCGCACCAGCCCGGCGTTTTCCCAGACAAACCGGTGGGCCTTTTCATCCTCGAGCCATTGCTGGTACCACTGCTCCTGCGCATGCTCATCCATGCCACGCAGGTCTGCCATGGTCAACGGCAACTCCACGTCCCGATTGACCATCTGAATGAACTGGTCATACCCGGACAAGTGATAGCTGGTGCGGAAAATCGGATTGCGCTGCACCAGAATCCGAACGGCCTGCTCGAATACCGCCAGATCGATCGCACTCTTGATCGTATAACTGATGATGTCGTGATACTGCGCGGTGCCAAAGCTGAGTTCGTTCTGGAAGATCAGCCCCGCTTGCAGCATGGACAGCGGGTAGGCGTCTTCGGCGCTTGAAGGCAGGCGGTCGCGATCGGCCTGGGTCAGCAACTCATAAGGCTCGAAGGTATGGCGGGCCTGCTCACCGACACTGCCTGACGTCAGCCCTTCCACCAGCTTGGCAATCGTTGGCCGGGCAAAGAAGTCCTGGAACGTGAAGTCCAGCCCTTGGCTGCGTGCCCGGCCGAGGATGGTCACGAAGTGGATGGAATCTCCCCCCAGCGCAAAGAAGTTGTGATGCACACCAATCGGGCGCACACCCAGCACGTCTTCCCAGATCGTTACCAGCAACGCCTCGCAGGCATTGCGCGGCGCCACATATTCGGTGTCGTCGGCTTTTGCCAGCAGCGGATCGGGCAAGGCCTTGCGATCAAGCTTGCCGCTCGGGGACAAGGCAAAGGCGTCAACGATGGTCAAGTGCGTCGGCACCATGTACTCCGGCAAAAATTGCCCGAGGAAACCGCGCAGGTGCGTCAAGTCCAGTGTCTGCGGCGCCTCGATGTAGCCGCACAGCGATTGGGTCTCACCGATCTGGCGAACCACTACCACCGCCTCGCGCACCTCGGGGAAGTCCCGCAGGCGGGTTTCGATTTCCCCCAGCTCGATACGCAGGCCACGCAGCTTGACCTGGTTATCGATACGCCCCAGGTACTCGATTTCGCCGCTCGGCAACCAGCGCGCCAGGTCACCGGTACGGTAGATGCGCCCTTGCGCGTCCGTTGGTCGCTCGACAAAGCGTTCGGCAGTCAACGCCTCACGCTGATGATAACCACGCGCCAGGCCGGCACCGGCAATGCACAGCTCCCCCGGCACGCCCACCGGCAACGCCTTGAGGTTGGCGTCCAGAATGTGCAGGCGGGTGTTATCGATGGGCTTGCCGATCGGTACCAAGTGGCTCAAGTTGCGCCCGCAACAATTGAAGTACGACACGTCCACCGTGGCTTCAGTCGGCCCGTACAAGTTGATCAAGGCCGTTGCGTGAGCGTCGAACAGCAGCGTTTCAAACAGCCGTACCTGATGCACGCTCAGCGCTTCACCGCTGGCAAACACCTGGCGCAGGCTCGCCAATCGGGTGCTGGCCTGAGTGCTTTGCACATAACCAAGGAACGCGTTCAACATAGAAGGCACAAAGTGCAGGGTCGAGACCCGATGGGCCTCGATGGTGTTGACCATCGCTTGCGGATCACGCTCGGCGCCCGGCGCCAGCAGACAGACCGTCGCACCCTCGATCATCCACCAGAACAATTCCCACACCGATACATCGAAGGCAATGGGGGTCTTCTGCAAAATCACATCGCCAGGGCCGATGGGATAGGCGCGCTGCATCCAGGCCAGGCGATTGACCACCGAGTGGTGCTCAACCATGACGCCCTTGGGTTGCCCGGTGGAGCCGGAGGTGTAGATGACATAGGCCAGATTGCGCGAGTCGCCCACCACAGGCAGGGCCTGGTCGTCAGCGGCATACGCGCTGGCATCATCCAGGTCGATGAGCTGCTGGGTGCGCTCCTGGGAGGCACTCAACAAATGCGTCTGCGCCAGGATCAGACGGGCGCCGCTGTCATTGAGCACATAGTCGATGCGTGACTGGGGGTAGTTCGGATCAATCGGCAAGTACGCCCCGCCAGCCTTGATGACCGCAAGAATCGCCACCAGCATTTCGTTGGAGCGCTGGGCGACCACCGCCACCACCTGGTCACGGCAGACGCCCCTGCCGACCAGGGTACGGGCCAGTTGGTTGGAGCGCTTGTCCAGCTCGGCAAACGTCATCTCCCCGTGGTCCGAGACCACCGCGACGGCATCGGGGCGCAGGCTCACCTGACGGGCGAACAGCGTTTCGAGTCTCACGTTCTGGTCGTAGGCCTGCTCGGTGGCATTGACGGTGGCCAGGAAATCCACGTCATGAGGCGTCATCAGATCCAGATCCGCCAGCGGCGCTTCAGGCGCTTGCAGGGCCTGGGCAAGGAGCTCCTCCAGGTGCATGGCCAGCCAGCGCAGCGTGGTCGCCTCATACAAGCGCGCATCAAAGTGGATAGCCAATTCGACCTGTTCAGCGGTGACGGTGAAACTGAACAGCATTGCGAGATTCAGACGCTGCGCAAGGCTTGGTTTTTCTGGGTGGGCGATCTCCACCGCCACGTCGAAGAACGGGCTCTGGCCTTCGGCCTCAGGCAGCGAGAACTCTTCGGCAAACAGCTCGAGCGGGTAATCACTGTGCTCCATGGCACCCAGTACCCGGCTGCGCACCTGATCCAGCAACTGCTTGAAGCTGGTACCCGCCTCCAGGCTGGCGTGCAGCGGGAAGGCCAGGTTTTGCGAAGCGGCCAGGCGGGCCTCGAAGCTGGCCGGCAGGCCGACCACTAGCACCTCCCGGCGCGTGTAAACGTGCAGCAGCGCCATGACCGCCGACGTCAGCAGCACTTGCTGGCTGGCTTCATTGCCTCGGGTCACCTTGATGACATTGGCCGCGACCTCAGGACGTAACGTGAAGCGCGAGGCACTCTGGCGCGGCTCGCCATTGGCCGCCTTGTCCACGGCAAAACCGGTTCTACTCCAGTCCAGCTTGAACAATTCGCGCCAGTAACTGGCTTGTTTCGGGCGCTGGGCCGCGGCGACCTTGAGTTGACCAAGGGTTTCAATGGATTGCATGACAAGCTCCAGAATTTCAGAAACAGAAATCGATAGTGGGCAGCTCGACGGCCTGTCCGGCCGGCTCTGTGATCAGCGCATCAAGGGTTTGCGAAGGGTCGGCCAACAACGCATCCAGCAATGCCAGATAGGTATCGCGAAAGCTGCCTATCGTGGGCGCAAGAAACAGATCGGTGCTGTACATCCAGGCCGCCGTGAGTTGCTGCGGCTGCTCGCTGATCTGCAGGTTGAGCTCGAAAATCGTGCTCTGCGTTGCCTCGGGGACCCAGCGTGGCTGGCCACCGAGAAAATCGATCGACTCAAGCTCAGTGTTTTGCAGGGCGAACAGGCTGTCGAACAACGGGTTGCGGTTGGGTTCACGCACCACTGGCAACTCTTTCACCAGCGCGTCGAACGGGTAGATCTGATGGTCGAAAGCCTGATTGGCGTGTGCGGCAACCTCCTGGAGGAACTGGTCAAAACCCAGGTGCCCCGGCAGTGCCAGACGCAGGCACACGGTGTTGACGAACATGCCCTGCATGCCTTGGCTTTGCGCCAGGTTGCGGCCCGAGACCGGCGTCCCGAGGGTCACATCCCGGGCCATGCTGACACGCGCCAGAAACAGGCCGTAACCGGCCAGCAAGACCTGGAACAGGGTGACGTTTCGCTCCCGGGCCAAGGCCCGCAACGCTGTGGTGCGCAGGGTGCCGAGCTCGAAATCGAGCCGGCCGCCGGCATTGGATCGCTTTGCCGCGCGAGGACGATCACAAGGGATATCCAGCGGCCTGAAGGGCAAGCGATACACCTTGTGCCAATACGCCCTGGCTTGCGTCAACAGCGGTGCTGCCGCCCCCTGGGAGATCCATTGGGCGTAGTCCTTGTAATGCAACGGCGGCTCGGCGACCGGCACGCCGCCATAGGCCAGGGCCCATTCCCGGAACAGCATGGCCAGGGAAAAACCGTCAGTGATGAGGTGATGGATATCGAACACCAGCGCGGTACCGCCGCTGTGCCGCACCAAGGCCGCTCGCCACAACGGCGCATGACTCACCTGAAACGGGCGAACGAACTCCCGCACAAATGCCTCGACCGTGCCGAGATAGTCATGGACATTCAGTTCGACCGGCACGTGTTCATGGATCCGCTGCCAGGTCGAGGCGTCTTGTTGCTGGAAATCCGTGCGTAATATTTCGTGGCGTTGCACGAGCGCCTGCAAGGCACCCCGCAATTTCGTCACGTCCACTGTTGCGGGGAGAGCTACCACCATCGGCAAATGATAATGGGTGGACCGATCGTCCTTCATTTGCTCGATGTAGACACGGTGCTGTTGCGCTGAAACCGGATAGAGCGGTTGTTTACCCGCAGCGCTCATTCCCTCGACAGGCAGCGCCAAACGCCTTTGCGCCGAATCCAGGTAAGCCGCGACCTGGGCAATGGTCGGGGTGGCCAGCAACTGCGCCACCGGGCAGCGCAAGCCCAAGGCGTGTTCGATACGCCCCGCCAATAGCGTCGCCGTCAACGAACTGCCCCCCAGCTCGTACAGGCTGGCATGGACCCCCACCTGCGCCATGCCCAGCGCCTCGGCCCATAGCCGCGCCAATACCTGCTCGGTGTCAGTCGATGGCGGCGTGGCATCAAGCGTGCCGCGGGTGAAATCAGCAAGCTCAGGCAGCGGCAGCGCCGAACGGTCGACTTTGCCATTGGTCGCCAGAGGCAAGCCCGCGAGCCTGACAAAGGCTGCAGGTACCATGTGCCCTGCCAGCTTCTGAGCCAGCGAATGCCGCACACGGTCCATGGACCCAAGGTCATCCAGGGTCACGTAGGCCACCAGCACACGCTCCTGGGTCACCGGTTGTCTCAGCACTGCCACCAGGGCTTCACGAACATGTTCCAGCGCCAGCAATTGCTGTTCTATCTCACTGGTTTCCACCCGAAAACCACGGATCTTCACCTGATGGTCACGGCGTCCGAGAAACTCGATACGACCGTCCTCCCGCCAGCGCGCCATATCACCGGTGCGATAGACCTGGCGCCCACCAATGCCGGCAGCGGACTGAAACGCTGCTTGCGTCAGCTCCGGCTGATTCAGGTACCCCAGGCCCAGGCCGTCGCCACCGACCCACAGCTCACCTTCGACACCGATCGGTACGGGGTAACCAAAGCGGTTGAGGATGAACGCCGTCGAATTGGCGATAGGACGCCCGATGGTAATCGGTAGCCCATCGGCCTGCGTAACGGTGCAAGCCGTGGAAATCACCGCGTTTTCGGTCGGCCCGTAGGCATTGACCAGGCGCAACTGGGTACAGGCGTGCAGCACCCGTTGAACGTGCGAAGGGGAAATGGCGTCCCCACCGACCAGCAACTGGCGCAACGGTTTGAACAGCGCCGGATCCTGTTCGGCCAATTGGTTGAACAGCGATGTCGTGATCAGCGCGCAGGTGGTTCGATGGGTGGCGAGGAAGCCGCCCAGCGCGGTCGCATCGAGCAATACGTCGCGATCAACAATCTGCAGGCATCCACCGTTGAGCAGCGCCCCCCAGACTTCGAAGGTCGCCGCATCGAACCCGATGGCCCCCGCTTGCAGCATGCAGGTGTGCTGATCAAGCTCGACATAGTCAGGGTTGCAAACCAGGCGCATCACGCCCCGGTGGGTCACAATCGCCCCCTTGGGCCGGCCTGTGGTGCCGGAGGTGTACATGACGTACGCCGCGGTGGCGGCGCGGTCAGGGGCCAGGGGCGCGGGATCCGCTGGCGGTTGGCAGGCAAGGTCGGCGACGGTCAGGATGCGCCCGGCAAATGCCTCGCGCCCTTGCATCTGCCACGCGCCATCCACCAGTAGATGCCCCGCGCCGCTGTCACGCAGCAGGAAGTTGATCCGCTCTTCGGGATAGTCCGGGTCGATCGGCAGATATACGCCGCCCGCCTTGAGAATCGCCAGAGTCGCCACCACCATGGCGGGCGCGCGCGGCATCAGCAGCGCCACGATCTGGCCTGGGACAACACCCTCGGCGCGCAGGCGGGCCGCAAGACTGTTGGCCTGCTGCTCCAGTTGCTGATAGGTCAAGCCGTGCGTGCGGTGCATGACCGCGCAGCGCTCAGGAAACTGCTCGGCAATCCGCGCAAAACGCTGTTCGATGGTCAGGCTCCGCGGGTAGTCACGCGCGGTCTGGTTGAATCCTTCGAGCACCTGCGCCGCCTGCTCGGCCGGCAAAGCCTGCATCTCACTCATGAGCCGGTCAGGCGCTTGTGCCAGCAGTCGATAGACATGCGCCAACTGACAGGCATACCGCCCGAAAGCGCGTGCATCCATGGCCAGATCGCTGCGCAGGCACAGTTGTCCGGCCGCACCGGCTATCGTGATTTGCTGCCAGTTACGCGGCGCGTCGTCTGGCACCTCGGCGCCGGTGGACGCGATGTAAAGCGCGGTCTCAGGCATCGGGCCCAGTTGCCGTTCAATCTGCTGCGCAAAGGCCAGGAACGCCTCGGGCAGCTCGACATCGAGCTCCAGGACCTGCGAAGGCGCATGGGTCACCAGCCGTTCAAGCTTGATCTGCGGCTGTTGGCTATAAACCTGGATCAACCAGGCCCATCCCGCCAGAAGCAACGCCGGGCTGAGGGTGGTTGCGCCGGAATCCGTCAGGTCCAGCGTTTGTTCGCGAACGACGCTGTCGTCGAGGGATGCGTGGATATTCGTCATCACAGGTCCACGCTCGACTGTTCAGCGCCAGAGGCGTGCAAGAACCCCAGCAGATTGCGAATCGTCTGCTGGATGTAGATCTCGCGCATGGGAATCGAAGGCAGATGCTGCTCACGCAACATGGCATCGATGCGCACGGCATAGAGTGAGTTGCCCCCCAGCGCGAAGAAGTTGTCATCCAGGCCCACCGGCACGCCGAGTACCGCTTCCCAGATTGCGACCAGGCTCATGGTCACGGCATCGCCGTCAGCCACAGCCTTCTTCTGCGACTGGAGTGACTGCACTTGCACCATCGGTGCCGGCAAGGCCCGCACGTCCAGCTTGCCATTGGCCGTCAGTGGCAAGACGTCGAGCACGGTGAAGGTGGAAGGCAGCATGTAATCCGGTAAGAACTTGCCGGCATGCTGACGCACGTCCTGGGCGCTGCCGCCATTGAGCACCAGATAAGCATCCAGTCGCGCCGACGCGGCATCGCCGGCCTTGCCTTGATTGAGCACCACGGCGGCCGCGACCACCGCACTGGCCTGCAACAGCACCGAGCGAATCTCATCCAGCTCGATGCGAAAGCCCCGCAGTTTGACCTGGCTGTCCAGGCGGCCAAGGTGTTCCAACCGGCCATCGGGGCGCAGGCGCCCTTTGTCGCCGCTGCGATAGAGCCGTCCCGTATCACAAGGCCTAGTGATAAAACGCTCGGCGGTCAATTGCGGCTGATTGAGGTACTCCAGGGCAACCCCGGCACCGGCGACACAGATCTCACCGCTGATCCCTGGCGGCAGCAATCGACCCGCTTCATCCATGATGTAGACGTGCCAGCCATCCACCGGCCGCCCCACCGAACGCGTGGCCTTGAGGGCCTCTCGACGGGTAATGGTCTGTGCCGTGACATGCACCGTGGTTTCAGTGATGCCAAACATGTTGACCATCCGGCACGCGGATTCGGGGTGACGATCGAACCAACGCACCAGCATCCGGGCGTCCAGAGGCTCACCGCCAAACACGACCAGGCGCAATGCCAAGGGCTCGCCACTGTGCTCGTCGGCCTCGATCAACTGGGAAAATGCCGAAGGCGTCTGGTTCAGCACGCTGACCCGCTCACGCACCAGCAGTTCGTGAAACTCCCGGGCCGACCTGGACACCCAATAAGGAACCACCACCAGATGCCCACCGGTCAACAGGCAGCCCCACATTTCCCAGACCGAAAAATCAAACGCACTGGAGTGGAACAGCGTCCAGGTATCGGACGCGGACAATTTGAAGTCCTTTTGCGTGCCGGCCAGCAGGCTCATCAGGTTGCAATGGCGAACCACCACACCTTTAGGCTTGCCGGTGGAACCGGAGGTGTAGATGACATAGGCCGGCGCTTGCGCGTCGCCAGTTATCGCCGGGGCAACCGACGGATAGTCGACGCTGCGCTCGATGATGGCCTGGGGAGACAGCAACCGCACCGGGGTCGGGAACTCCGACAGGGTACTGACGACCAGGCTTATACGGGCATTTTCCACGGCATAGCCCAACCGTTCGGCAGGGTACGCGGGGTCGAGCGGCACATAGGTGGCACCGGCCTTGAGCACCGCCAGCAGCATCACGACCAGTTCCAGGGAACGCTCCAGGCACACGCCGACCAAGTCCCCCTGCACAACCCCTTCGGCGCGCAGCACATGGGCCCACTGGGAGCTCTGCTGGTCCAGCGCTTGATAGCTCAGCTTCTGGCCTTCGAACGACAGCGCCAGGGCATCGGGATAGGCACGGGCTTGCTCGGCAAACACCTGCTCAATGCGCTGGAGCGGATCCGCCCCCCTCACCGTGCGCCCCAGCGCCCCCACCTCCAGGGCATGCTTGTCGCTGAGCAAGTGCAGGCTTTGCACGCGGTGCTGCGGGTTGGCGAGCAGTTGCTGATGAACGAAGACCAGTGACCGGGCAAAGTGCCGAATGACCTCGCCATCAAACCCGCGGCAATGGTAGGAGCATTCGAGATAGGCCTGGCCTTCAGCATCCCGAGCGCGCAGGAACAGCAGCGAATACAGGCGGCTCAACGATGACTGATAGTCACTGAAGGGGATCAGGTCGGCCTGGGCATCGTGCACGATCATGGCAGGCACAAAGGCCTTGAGCAGGCCCGCAGGCGCTTGCTCCAGACGTGGCAGCCGCGCTTCGATGTCTTCCAGCAACCCTGCGCACGGGCCCTGAGGCTCAAGGCTTATCGGCAGGTGCACCAGTCGCTCGCAGGCGCCCAGGGCATAAGGCGAACGCTGGCTATCGATTACCAGCGTCGCGACCTCGCAAGGCTCCATGTCACCGTATCGACTCAGGGTCACCGCCAATGCCGCCAGCCAACTGGCCGTGCTGCCGATTTCGTCCTGCGCCAATGCCAGACGGAAACGTTTGCGCAGCGGCGCCTGGTCAGGCTCGCCAAGCGCCCATTCCGGCACGGGAAAACGCTCATCCTCAAGGCTTTCGTCATCAAGCAGGCAGGTGCCCGCAGCAGGCTCGCCGACCAAGCGAAGCGCCAGTTCGCTACCGCCCAGCAAGGCATCCCCCAGCAGCATCAGCGAACGCAAATCCAGTTGGCTGCGACGCCCGACGAGGATCAAGTCGCATACCTCATCCTCGTACTCCAGCAACACTGCCCGCAACGCAGCCGGGCTGGAGGACGAAAGTGGCTTGCGCAGTTGCGCACGGCAGTGAGCTACCGCGATGGCGTCGCCGGATTGGCCTGCAACGGCTTCATGCCAGAGGATGGCAGGCACAGGCGCGGCGCCCGCATGGCCATCAGGCAAGTAGCGCATGACCACACGAGCATAATGTTGTTGAAGCTGTGTAACGCAGGAAACGCCACTGATCCTGTAGCGCAGGGCATGGCAATAGGCGCCATCGCGGCTCTTCGCGCCCACGACGGCGGAGCGCTGAAAACCACCAGGCTCAGTCGATACAGCAGTGCTAGGTAGAATGTCCATTTTGAACCTGCCCTCGATGCTCCTGGATATACGCCACCAAGAGCCCTGGAAAATGATGAAAAACGGGCGGACTTCAACGGGCAGTAAAACCGCCGTCGACCGTGATGACGCTGCCAGTCACCTGGCGGGCGTCATCGGACGCCAGCCAAACCGCCGTGGTCGCGATGCTCTCTGGCTCAATCAAGGCATTCATCGGCTGGGCCTGGACGAAGATTTCCTCATGCTCGCCGGGAGGCACTTCAAGTGAGCGGGCGATCTCCGACAGCATCCGTCCTTCGACCTTGGGATCGTCCCGCACCGAGCCTGGGCAGAGCGCATTGACCCGAACCTTGAAGGGGGCGAAGTCCAGTGCCGCCGCCTTGGTCAAGCCGACAATGCCGTGCTTGGCGCTGACGTAGCCGGCGAAATTGCGGTATCCCACCAACCCTGCGGTCGACGCGATATTGATGATGCTGCCGCTGCGCTGGGCCAACATGCAGTGCCCGACAGCCTTGATCATTCGCCAGGCCCCCGTCAGGTCGACGTCAATCATCAGTTGCCACTGCTCTTCGGTGATTTCGTGGATCATTTTTCCCGAAGGCGCGGCAATGCCCGCGTTGTTGACCAGCACATCGACCCGGCCAAAGCGCTCCAGGGTCGTGGCAATCGCCGCATCGATTTGTGCATCGTTGCGCACATCGACCGGGGCGGTCAGCACCGAGACGCCGTGCTCCCGGCACAGTTGCGCGGTGTAGTCCAGTTGGCTGCGGTTACCCAGCGCATAAGGGACACCCTCAATGTCCGAGGCCACATCCAACAGCACCAGGTCAGCGCCCTGCGCGGCAAAATGAACGGCACAGGCGCGTCCCAGTCCACGGGCCGCCCCAGTAATCACCGCCGTCTTGTCAGCCAGCCGCATGGGCAGCCTCCGGCGCGACGCGCGACAAGGCTGTGTGGATGGCCTGCAATACGGCGCCTGGGTTTTCACTCAGGTACATATGCCCGCCCTCCACTTCCAGGGCGGTGAAGGCGGCCGTGGTGGCGCGGGACCACTCTGCGGCCTGCTCGCGGGTGACCAGGTCATCCTGCGCGCCGCGAAGTGACAGCACAGGCACGGGCAACGGCTGATCCGATTCCGGCAGGTAGCCCTCATGCAGTTCGACGTCGGCACGCAGGGAAGGCAGCAGCATGGCGCGCATATCGGGGTTGTTCAGCGCCGGGTGGTTGTAGCCGGCGAACGAGGCAACCTGCGCCAGGAACATGTCGTCGCTCAGGCCTGTCGCCCGCGCCTCACGGGGAGACATGGGGCCCGGCGAGCCGCTGACGACCAGATGGACGACCTTCACTGACGGCTCGGAACAGAGTTTGCGCGCCATCTCGAATGCCAGAACGGCCCCCATGCTATGGCCGAAAATCGCCACTTCAGCGCGTCCCGCAAGGAGTTCCAGAACTTGCGCCAGGCTACCCTCGATGGCGTCCCTGACCGACCGGTAGGCCGGCTCGACAAACCGTCGCTCACGGCCCGGCAAGGTCACCGGCAGAATTTCAAAGAGATCACCCGCCAAGGCTTTCCATGGCTGGAAGACAGAGGGACCGGCTCCGGCAAACGGAAAGCACAACAATGGAACTTTAGACATTCTGCACCTAGATAGAGATTATCCGAGACAATTAATAACGCGACTTGAAGTGAAACTTAATCAAGGAACAGCGACAACAAAAACACAACCACCGCCCACTTGAACGCAGACCCGCAACTTGCCATTTTTCGGCAAATGCTTTTCCGAGCGCACACGAGCACCCAATACAAGTTGTATGAGTTACTGGTTTTAAAAAATGTAACTGCTCGAACGAACAGTCACAACTGAACAAGCGGAGCTTAATTAAAGCCTTGCGCGTACTGGCGGCACATCCCCACTGACTGCGTCTTGGAAGGGTTGCCTATCAAAGGCCTGGACGAAGGGTTAGACGCAATGACTGGCCAAGTATGGCCCGCGGCGAAGAGCGATGCCGAGGCTGGCCGCTCGCTACAACGGCACGTACCTACTAATATCAAGTCCCTGACACACATGATGTTTCTCCCAGAATCGCTTCCAATCTCGAGCCGAAAGGCACGCCTGGAAAAAGCCGACGAACATGTGTAACCGTCGTTCCAGGAAAAATCAACCGACCCAACCGATAAAGAAAATTTCACCTATGCGTTTGGTGAATTTCATATGCCTTTAGTGAATTTCACTACCTGCGTGCACAGTGCTTGGAAGCGATGCTGCGCATTCGCTTACTGTAGAACTGGTTTTCGCGGAGCGGTCCGGCAATGGAAGAAACATCGTACGCGATCACTTCGATACACCAGTTTGCTCGACTGACGCTCAGTGTGCCGATTCGCGAAGACGCGACCCTCATGATGTGCGCCAGGGCTCCATCGACAAAACCCAATACCAGGTTCAGCAATGGTGTCATGATGAAACCCTGATCGGCGCCAACCTCCGTCACCACGGGAATCAACCCCGTGGTCAGCAGTAATCCATCAACATGATGTTCAAAGGAGCAGGATTTCATGGCAGCACTGGATAACGTTTTTCATGGCCTGCACCAGCAAGGGCTGCTGATCCTGGCCAACGTGGCTGATGCTGGCGGCGCGCGCCTCGTCGAACGTCTGGGTAGCAAGGCAGTAGCCACCAGCAGCGCGGCGATGGCCTGGTCCCACGGCTACCAGGACGGCAACAAGCTCCCGCTGCGGTTACTCAGCTCCACCATCGGTTCGATGACTCGGGTACTCGGCGTGCCACTGACGGTAGATATCGAAGGGGGTTATTCGGACGATCCCGAACAGGTCGCCAAAGTCGTCGAGGCCGTCATCGCCGCAGGCGCGGTGGGCGTCAATATCGAAGACGGCGTGGCCTCCCCCGAGCTGCTCGTGCACAAGATCGACGCCGCCAGGAGGGTTGCCAATCAGCATGGGATCAACCTGTTCGTGAATGTGCGCTGCGACGTCTACCTGAAAAACCTGGTGCCCGCCGAGCACCGCCTGGAAGAGCTCCTCAAGCGCGCCGCACGGTATGCCAACGCGGGCGCGGACGGATTGTTCGCCGCAGGCGTCGTTGAACCCAATGAGATCGCCGCGGTGTGCCGGGAGTCGAGTTTGCCGGTCAACCTGCTCTGGCGCACAGGGCTGGCTGCTCCCGACGAGCTGCAACGTCTTGGTGTCAGACGTCTGAGTGCCGGCTCGAGCATCGCCGAGTGCTTGTATGGCGCCATGGATGGATTGGCCCGCCATTTCCTGGAGAGTGGGCAACTCGAGACCCACGACTTCAAGGCCCATACCTACGGCGAGCTGAACGCACTGATGGCACCTCAGACCGATTGACCTGTTTGAGTTCAGACGTAAGGACAACGCTCTATGGCAAGCGCCCTCGCCTACGCCTAAATGTGTCGTTGCCTCCCAGGCCAACCAGCGTATGAACGGAGCCGGCTGCAAGGCCTGTGATGACATCATCGTTATCGCTGCCCTGCGGGCCGGGCTTGGCGAACCCGTTCAGATCACCCCGTGATAAGGGTCGATTTTTTTGGACTGCGAAGAGATTCGCCGTCCATTGATCGCCTACCGCTGCTCCATTATTAACTGGTTTCTCGACCAGCGCGGCGAAAGCTTAATCGATTTGCCCAGCAGATCAGCTGAGATGCTCGGCACATTCACAGACATTGGTGGAATTTCAATCTGTTGGTTGACTCGGCCAGATGTCACCATTTTTAGCATTTTGCTCGTTTCTTCTTGATTGCCGGGCACCGCCCGCTCAATCGCGCCAACAATATCAAGCGGTGTGAAAGCAGAAATTTTGCCAAGAATCGTCGCGCTGCCTAAAGCCCCCGTCAGCACCGGGTTGCATGTTACGAAAACATGGGGATTCTGTACAAGAAGCGCCTCGAGCGGCCCAGGTGAAAGCTGTCCTGTCACTTGAATCGGGTCGAAACTTATATTCAAGTCCAGGTCATCTCCCTGTGAAGCGTCTGCCGGGGCTACATGCCCGACTATCGTGGTGCGAGCGCCAAGTAGAGCTCCGTTCAAGTGAAATGGAACAGTGCCCGGGGTCGGGCAAACCAGGACGAGACCAATTTCGTAGGGCTGAAAGTGAAGATCACCACTCATTTCCAGAGCAACGCTCGGAAGCATCTGTAGCGTCATGGTGGCCT
Source organism: Pseudomonas sp. microsymbiont 2 (assembly GCF_054788395.1). Taxonomy (NCBI): domain Bacteria; kingdom Pseudomonadati; phylum Pseudomonadota; class Gammaproteobacteria; order Pseudomonadales; family Pseudomonadaceae; genus Pseudomonas; species Pseudomonas sp. microsymbiont 2. The sequence goes on along the minus strand of NZ_CM139112.1, from coordinate 2,793,311 downwards.
TGTTGGGATCGTAGTCGAGCGTGGGCTCTGTAATTGAAGCGTCCGCAAGTACTCGGGCAGAGCCACTGATTGAACCGATGCCATCAAGCTTCTGAATGGCCCGAATGGCTTCGTTGACGATGTTGCAGCCCAATTTTTCCAATTCACGCAGCGTATTGCAGGCAGCTAATTTTGTTTCTTCGGCTACGTCGCAGGCTGCCTTCTCGGCGGTAGCCTGGATGTTGCATGCTCCGCGCTGAGCTTCCTCACGAACATTGCACAGCGCTTCGGATGCCTTACAGACGGGATCATCCCAAGATCCACCAAACGGTAAGCCTCTTCTGCAGTCATAGTTGCAACTATTCCGACTGCAGCTCCGTAGCCGGCAATCGTTTGTTCGCCGGCATTCTTTATCAGCGGCGCAACTGGCCTGTAGATCACCAGTCAACCTGAGTTTGCCGCTGTCGTAGGGAATACTCCCGCTATCCACGTGTCCTGCAATCGAGATATTGTTTTGCTTCAGCGTCCGATTGATCAAGGATGTGACCCAGCGCAGTGACACCGTACCCAGCAGCTCAGGTACCTGAGCATCAGGAAGCGAATAAGGCGGCAGGGTTGTCTCCCAACGAGCCTTGAAAGCCTGATCGACCATTGATGGGGTGATTCCTACAAAGACGCCGATATCGCGTTTCTCAGCTGCCAGAGCCGCTTTGGAGACGGCTTCAACAGCCTGGCTAATAGCAATGTTGGGGACTGCATAATCGTAGCCCAGCACCTGGTCTTGGAGCTCTGGCGCTTCAAGCACGAGTACTTTTATACCCTCGGGGCTGATCCGAGGAATCAGCAATAGTGCACCTGGCTTGGCAGGTACCAGCGTCTCTGGCCGCACCTTGATATTTCCGGTCGAAACCGCCACCGGCGCGAGGTCAGGTAGCGGTAAACTGATCGGTTTCTCAACCAGGGCAGAGTTAATGTACGGCAGTAACTGAGCGACCACGTCGTTCACGGAGGTCACAAAGGGTTGAATAGAGATTGGCCCACCCACATGTTGCAGATGCTGTAGCGTGATGCTGCCAACCACCAGGCGGTAGTACAGCTTGCCATCTTGAGAGGCCAGTACCCCACCACCCTGTACCGTCCCTTCGTAGTTAAGATTTGCCCCTTTTATCACGCCTTTCACAGGAAGGGTTACTGAGACAGTTTGCTCGCCGAGCTGAACCACCGGTTCGCCGAAATCCGTATCCTCAGTATCCTTGAGTGCCTCGACAAGCCCGGCATGTATTCCATCGAGCAACGTTCTCGAGCTCACCAAAGCGCCAGCGGCCACGTCCCCGAAGCTTCTAAGCGAGAACAGCGTTTGGGCCAATGCTGTTTGCTGAAGATCCTCGAGCTTGATCGGCGTGAAACTAGGTTTAAGCAAGCGTTCGAGCAACGCATCCGAAAGGAAGAGACCGGCATCACTGCGCCTTTCTCCTGATCTAATGACTGCGGACTTGCTCCAGAAAGCACTTCTGTACGCCTCAAATGAGTTGGAAGTCGGCAATATTTCTGTCTTCTTCACAGTGCCTGGGACGTCAACCTGCCCCAATAGATGAACGCCGCTGTCATCCACCAAAACTGCTATTGGGCCAAGGCGAACCGAAGGCACCACGACGACCCGGCCGTCGGGTAGAGTGATGGGAACCGGAGACGCGGGCAGCCCGGTAGCCGCTTGGTCTATCGGATACTCAAGAGGCTTTATCTGACCGTTGACGTTGGATATATACCGAGCCAGTAGCGCATTGATGGTATTGGCGATCACCCTGTCTGGTGTCCACCATCGGTCGAGGCTCAAGCTTGTCAGCTCCGCGCTCTCGAGAATTGGCTGAATGGATGCAGTTTGACCGCTGATGCTTAAAACGCTCCACCCTTTGAGTCTTGCCCTGAAGGTCCCGCCAGGCTCGGCCATGGACCCTTCAACTTCAGCAGTAACCGTTAGACCTTGTTCATCTGGGGCGACCTCTGCGGAAAGAACTCTCAGCTCACCAGAGTTAAACGTACTCAGACTATGGGCAACAGCCTCGCTCAGGGCTGCTCGCGGAATATTGAATAGCAAGCCAGGAGATTGAATGGTCGCCAACTGAGCATCGGACCGGCTCACTGCTTCCCGCTTGGCCTCTGCATGGGTTATAGGCGGGAAGTTGCTTTCAACCATCTCGTCTGCTTGGCGAAGCAAAAGCGAGCAACCTGTCTGGGTGATAACAGCAACGAGAAGAGGGAGGATTGCAAGCAGGCGAGAAAGTAGGAATGAGTGGCGTTTCATGGCTCCCCCCTTGCTATCATCAACCCTATTAGGGTTGCCAAGGCACCGCTTTTTAGCAACGGTAGTACCTTATAGAGGGATGTCAAAACGACATCCCCTGCTTCTCTTGGGTGGAAATGCCGTTGCTACGCCGCTCGAGTGCAGGACTTCACGAATGTTCTTCGGCAGCACTGAGGGACTTTGGCTCAACGAGTAAAGTCGAGCCACCTTCAGAACGTTGGTCGCGGACTGCTTCTTGAGCATGGCCATCGACTACCAGTTCTTGGCGCATGGCGTAGGAGATGCCAGCCCTACATGGCTGGCTCAGGCGATAGTGGCGCTACCAGGAGCAAGACTTGCCAGCAACGTCCACCATCGGCACTAAAACTCCACCTTGCCCCGACCTGCCTTGACCGTGCTCCGCCTGGCTTTTCCTTCGAGGCGGCGGGTCCTAGAACCGAGGGTAGGCTTGGTCGGACGGCGTTTCTTCTCGGTCTTGCCGGCAGCGATGATCAACTCGGCAAGACGCGCCAGTGCGTCGGCACGGTTCTGCTCCTGGGTGCGGTACTGCTGGCCCTTGATGATCAACACGCCATCGCCGGTGATGCGACTGTCACGCAGCGCCAGCAATCGCTCCTTGTAAAACTCGGGCAACGATGAGGCCCGGATGTCGAAGCGCAGGTGCACGGCACTGGACACCTTGTTGACATTCTGCCCACCCGCGCCTTGCGCGCGAATGTAGGTCAGTTCGATGTCGGCATCCGGCAGATGCACGTTATTGGAGATGGTCAGCATGACAAGGTCCTTGTGATTACCCTGCATTATCACAGCCTTCGTCGCTCTCCCACAGAACAAAACACGTTTGACCTCAATCACAATGATCGAGACGTTCTGATCCGCCCGTGCCAAATAGGCCTCCCAGGCCATTTTCTGCATTGAGGCTTTTGATCAAGGATGTGCAGTGTTGCCCAGCACCACGCCCTGGATGTCGAATTGCTTCTCAGCCTGGGCTCACTGTCAGCGCTTGCAGGGGAGCGAGCGATCAAAAGCGGACAGTCGTGCAGACATCTGCGAGCCACGGTACTAACTGGCTTTCAATCTATCGCGCACGAACTCGATAAAGCGCTGGGTCTTGGCAGGTAATAACCGCGTCTCAGTGAGTGCGTACACGGACACCGACGACGCCTGCCACTGCGGCAAGATACGCCGCAACTTCCCCTCAGCCACATCCTGTGCGGCAATCAACTCCGGCAGCAACGTGATCCCCAGATCCAGTGACGCCAGACGCCGCAGCATCCCGACGCTGTTGAGTTCGAAACGTCCGCCAATATCGACCTGTTCGCTTCCACCTTGGCCCGTGAGCGTCCAGCGATCCGAATCTGGGCCACGTAGTCGCAAGCATTGATGGTGGGGGAGGTCCGAAGGCAATTGCGGTTCGCCCGAGGTTTTCAGGTATTGGGGGGATGCATACAGGAAACGCTGAAGGCTCACCAGTTTTCGGGCGATCAAGTTAGAGTTTTGGGGCTCGCCCATGCGGATCACGACATCCACGGGCTCGCTGATCAAATCGACCTGGCGCGGGGTGAGGTCGAATTCAAAGCTGATGCCAGGGTAAAGCTGAGCGAACTCGGCGATCAGTGGCGCCAGGTAGACATTGGCGAAATCCACAGGAAGTGATGCCCGTAACAACCCGCTCGGGCGCGCCAACATTTCCCCCAACTGCTCATGAGCAAGCCTAGCCTCGTCGACGATCCGTTTGCAGCGTTCGTAATACAGTTGCCCGGCCTCGGTCAGCTCGATCTTGCGCGTCGTACGGTGAAGAAGACGCAGACCAATGGCTTTCTCCAGGCCGCTGATACGGCGCGAGAGCGTTGAGTTCGGCATGTCCAGTGCCTGCGCTGCCCGTCGGAAGCTACGTACCTTCACAACCTCGACAAACAACGCCATGTCATTGAGATACTCCAACACATTGCTCCACCAGTGGATCAGTGATTTCAATTTTACCGGATTTATCCCGAATTCGGATTGATCAATCATAGCCACCTCACCACTGAGGCGCAGCGCAATGAACGCTCTTTTTTCCGAAGTCAAAGTAGGCCCTTACACCCTCTCCAACCGCATGGTCATGGCACCAATGACCCGTTCGCGTTCTGATGCTGCTGGGGTGCCATCTGATCTGGTCACCACTTACTACGCCCAGCGCGCATCGGCTGGCTTGGTTATCAGCGAAGGTGTTTTTCCAGTTGCCATGGGCAAAGGCTACGTTCGCACGCCGGGTATCGAAACCGCAGAGCAGGTGGCTGCCTGGAAGAAAGTCACCAACGCCGTTCACGCTCGCGGCGGTCGCATCTTCATGCAACTGATGCATTGCGGACGTGTGTCTCACCCGTCGCTGCTGCCAAACGGTGCACAGCCTCAGGCGCCTTCGGCGATTAAAGCAGCAGGTCAGACTTACACTGCGACGGGTCTGCAAGACTTCGTCACCCCACATGCTCTGACCGTTGTCGAGATTGCCGAAGTAATCGCGGGCTATCGTCAAGCGGCACGCTTGGCAATCGAAGCCGGTTTCGACGGTGTCGAGCTGCATGCGGCTTCGGGCTACCTGCCAGAGCAATTCCTTTCCACCGGCAGCAATCAGCGCGACGATCAATACGGTGGCTCAGTCGCAAACCGCGCTCGCTTCGTACTGGAAGTGCTCGCCGCGATGGTCAGCGAAGTGGGTGGAGATCGTGTGGGCATCAAGATCTCGCCAGAAATGAACTTCAACGACATCGTCGACGCCAACCCGCAAGACACCTACACCCATCTGGTCGCTCAACTGCGCGAGCTGAAACTCGCCTACCTGCATGTCGCGCTGTTCGCTGCCAAGTTCGACTACCACGCCGCCCTGCGTCCTCTGTTCGATGGCAGCTACCTGATCGGCAGTGGCCAAACCAAAGAAAGCGCTCAAGCGCTGATCGCCGAGGGTAAAGCCGATGCTGTCGTATTCGGTGGCGCATTCCTGGCCAACCCCGACCTGCCAAAACGCTTTCTGGAAGACGCCGAGTTGAACGTACCGAACAAAGGTCTCTTCTACGCCCCAGGCGCTGAAGGCTATATCGATTACCCCGCCATGTCCGAAGAGGCGTAAGGAGGCCGTCATGTCATCCAACGCACGTTTGCAGGGCATGAGCCACGGTAGCCGATTCAAGGCCTTCACGCTGCGTGGCGGCCAGTATTCCAGGCCAATCGATCCATTCCTGGGTATTGATCACGCCCGGATCAGCGGACCAACGTTCTTACCCCACCCTCGCGCAGGCTTTGCAAAGCCGCAGTGGGTCTTCCACAGAAGCAGATCGGGTAGTAACCCTGGCCGCAAGAAAGGGTAACGCCAAAGCCGCCCTGCTTTCAGGCATTGCCCTCCATCAGCCCGTGTTCTGGAAAGGGCACTGGCACTCGCTTGCGAGAAGGCCTTGGCCAAAGCGACTGCAGGTTACCAGCGCGGTGCGTTTGGCAACCTGCAAGTCGCCGATTCAAGTAGAGCAACCCCAACCGGGGTGATGCACCCCACGCACTCTCCAGGAGAATGACCATGACGTACGAAAAATTCAGTGCCGACAATGCGGCCCTGCTACTGATCGACCATCAGGTTGGCACCATGGGCTGGGCGAAATCCATGCCCTTTGCAGAACTCAAGCGCAACGCGCTGATGCTGGCGAAAGCTGCTCGCATCTTGAAGCTTCCCGTGGTGCTGACTTCCAGCATGGAAGAGTACGCGCAGGGGCCTCTGTTGAGCGAACTGGAAGGGATCCTTCCGACTGAATTTGCCGGTCGCATCAAACGCCTGGGCATTGTCAACGCAATGGACGATGAGAACTTCGCCGCGGCGGTGCAAGCTACAGGTCGCAAGAAACTCATCATCGCCGGCGTGACCAACGACGTCTGCACGGTATACCCAGCGCTGTCGCTGGTACGCGATGGTTTCGAGGTTCAGGTCGTGGCCGACGGTGGTGCTTCCCCTACCAAAATGGCTGACGACATCGCCTTGCGTCGTATGGACAAGGCCGGTGTGACCCTCACCACCACCAACCAGCTGATTGCCGAACTGGCAGGCAGCTGGGCTACGCCAGAGGGCGGCCAGTTGGTTCAAGTGCTGATGGAAGCATTTGGCGAGTGACTCTCCAGTCTTGACCAGAGGAGCCTGTTACAGGGTTCCTCCGGTCAAACTCCGGTGAACGATGGATATAAGTTGGCGACCAGAGGCCCGGCCAATGAAAGGTATCAGTCTCGCACTGGCGCCTTGGAAGGAGGGAAACGTGTCTCCTCAGTTGCTGATCTAAAACGCTGTATCTGAGAAAGACTTTCCGATTTTGCGTCAGTTCGCCAGGCTGAACCTGGAACGTATTCCCGAAGAAACCACCATCCTCAACTTCCGTCGTCTGCTGGAGAAACATAAGCTGGCCGTTGGCATCCTCGGAGTGATAAATATCTGCCTGGGGGATCGTGGCCAGTCGCTGCGCCAAGGCACCCTTGCCGATGCCACGTTGATCCACGCGCAGAGTTCGCCCAAGAACTTCGCGCCCACTGACTGTCTCTATAATCCGACTGTTCAAACGCACCAACCGACCAAGACAAGACACCTGGATGGACAAATACGCACCCCGACAATGGCTGCCTCACGAGAAGCCCTCGATGCCGGGTTCGCCGTCAACGCCCCTGCACAGCCCCCCCAAACGCCTGGCGTTCGGCATGGTCGGCCTGCTGGTGGCGATCACCGGTGGCCTGGGCAATGCCCTGGTAACCGCCAACCTGCAGTTTCTGCAAGGCGCGCTGGGCGCGACCACGGCAGAAATGGCCTGGCTGCCGGCGGCCTACGTCATGACCAATGTGTCGATGAACCTGCTGCTGGTGAAGTTTCGCCAGGAGTTCGGCCTGCGCGCCTTCACCGAGATTTTCCTGGTGCTGTACGCCTTGGTGACATTCGCCCACTTGTTCGTCAACGATCTCAACTCCGCGATCGCGGTGCGCGCTGCCCATGGTCTGGTTGGCGCGGCGTTGAACTCGCTCGGCCTGTACTACATGATCCAGGCGTTCCCGGCCAAGTGGCGGCTCAAAGCCCTGGTACTGGGTCTGGGCGCCTCGCAGCTGGCGTTGCCGCTGGCGCGGGTGTTTTCCGAAGACCTGCTGCAGATTGCCGAATGGCGTGGCCTGTACCTGTTCGAACTGGGCCTGGCACTGGCCGCCCTGGGTTGCGTGCTCATGCTCAAGCTGCCACCGGGCGACCGCTTCAAGACCTTCGAGCCGTTGGACTTTCTGACCTTCCTGATCATGTCCAGCGGCGTCGCCCTGCTCTGCGCGGTGCTGTCGCTGGGGCGCATCGACTGGTGGCTGGAAGCGCCGTGGATCGGCATGGCCCTGGCCGCCTCGATCGCCCTGATCATCACTGGCCTGGCCATCGAGCACAATCGCCGCAACCCGCTGCTGATGACCCGCTGGCTGGGCAGTGGCGTGGCCCTGCGTCTGGCCTTCTGTGTGATCCTGATCCGCATGGTCACCTCCGAGCAATCCACCGGCGCGGTGGGTTTTCTGCAGGCGTTGAACCTGGGCAACGAGCAGATGCGCGACCTGTACTGGGTGATGCTGCTTGGCGCGGTTGCGGGGCTGGCGGTCAGCGCCCTGACCATCAACCCGCAGCACCTGGTGCTACCGCTGTTCATTTCCCTGGCGCTGATGGCGACCGGCTCGTTCATGGACTGCTCATCGAGCAACCTGACCCGGCCGTCGCAAATGTACCTGAGCCAGTTCCTCCTGGCCTTCGGCAGCACGTTCTTTCTCGGCCCGACCATGGCCTTGGGCATCAGTCACATCCGTACCAACCCGCGCAACCTGGTGAGCTTCTCGGTGATGTTCGGTATCTGCAACAACCTTGGCGGCCTGATAGGCGCCGCCTTGTTGGGGACCTTCCAGATCGCCCGGGAGAAATTCCATTCCAGCTACCTGGTCGAGCAACTGACCCTGCTCAATCCCCAGGTGCTCAGCCGCATACAAGGTGGCGCAGCGTCCTACGCCGGGGTCATCGCTGACCCGGCCCAGCGCACCTCGGTGGGCAACCGCCTGCTGGCCAACGCCGCCACCCGCGAGGCGAACATCCTCGCCTACAACGATGTCTTCATGCTGATCGGCAGCATCGCGATACTGACCATGCTCTGGATATTCATCCGCAGCCTGTGGCTTTGGTACGCCAGCCGCACCGCCAGCAGCCTGGACACCTTGGACCCTAGCCGTGGTACCCCTGCACAATGAACCAACCGACCACCACCACCACCACCACCACCACCACCACCGCCATTGCCGAAACCCCCGAAGGCGTTGCCCCACCGCCCAACGCCGCCAGTGAACAACGCTCAAGGCGCCAGCGCGTACTGTCATCGATGCTCTTCGCCAGCGTGGCCATCGTCGGCGTGCTGGTGGTGCTCTATGCCTGGCGCTTGCCTCCCTTCGGCAGTGCCATCGAAAGCACCGAGAACGCGCTGGTACGCGGCCAGGTGACCCTCATCGGCCCGCAGCTCAGCGGCTATGTGTTCGAGGTGCCGGTACAGGACTTCCAGTTCGTCAAGGCCGGTGACCTGCTGGTGCGCCTGGACGATCGCATCTACAAGCAACGCCTGCACCAGGCCCAGGCGCAACTCGAGCAACAGCAGGCGGCGCTGGCCAACAACCTGCAGCAACGCAACAGCGCCGAGGCCACCATCCTCCAGCGGCAGGCGGCGATCGTCGACAACGAGGCCCAGGTGCAAAAGAGCCGCGCCGACTTGCAACGCAACGAAGCGTTGATTCGCGACGGCTCGGTGTCGCGCAGCGACCTGGACATCACCCGTGCCGCCAATGCCCGTGCCATGGCCGCCCTCGCCCAAGCCAAGGCGGCCCTGGAAATCGCCCGTCAGGACTTGCAAACGGTCATCGTCAACCGCGACTCGCTGCAGGCTTCGGTGGAAAACGCCAGGGCGACCCTGGAACTGGCCCGCATCGATCTGGACAACACCCGGGTCACCGCCCCGCGTGATGGCCAGCTGGGGCAGATCGGCGTGCGCCTGGGGGCTTACGTCAACTCCGGCGCACAGTTGATGGCACTGGTGCCCGATACCGTGTGGGTGATCGCCAACATGAAGGAAACCCAGATGGACAAGGTGCGTATCGGCCAACCGGTGACCTTCACCGTCGATGCGCTCGACCACCTGAAACTGCACGGGCACGTGCAGCGCATTTCACCCGCCACCGGATCCGAATTCGCCCTGTTGCAGTCCGACAACGCCACCGGCAACTTCGTCAAGATCGCCCAGCGCATCCCCGTGCGCGTCAGCGTCGACCCCGACCAACCCCAGGCACAGCGCCTGCGCCCGGGGATGTCGGTGGTGGTGAGCATCGATACCCGAGTCGTCACGGAAGAGGACCGCAAGGGGCGCTGAAAGGCCTGGAGCACTTCTTTCGCAATGTGCTGGCGCTGGAGCGCTTTGAGGATGTGGTACCTGTACTGATCAATCCGCTGGTGCCGCAGTCGCCGCACTAGCCTGTAGGAGCGGCCTTGTGTCGCGAAAGGGCCGCTCAGCGGCCCCAGGATTTCAGCGTTGATGCAAAAATCGCCGGGGCCGCTTCGCGGCCCTTTCGCGACACAAGGCCGCTCCTAAAGAGAGATGTGCAAGCCCGTGGGTTACTGGCTCGCCCAGCGCAGCCGGCAACCGCGGGGTTTGCTCGACGCTTCCTGGCTCACCACCTCGCGCCACCAGCGCTCGCCGGTACGCGGCAGGCGCAGGTCGACCCGCTCGCCCATCTTCGGAGTGGCCACCGGCACACCCTCATGCTCCGCCCACTCCAGCACCTGCTCGAAGGGCGCATACCAGGCATGCAACGCCAGGTCGAAGGTGCCGTTATGGATCGGCAGCAACCAGCCCCCGCCCAGGTCCAGGTGAGCCTGCACCGTCTGCCGAGGGTGCATGTGCACATAGGGCCAGTGCTCGTCGTAGGCGCCGGTTTCCATCAGCGTCAGGTCGAACGGCCCGAAGCGCCGGCCAATCTCGGCGAAACCAGCGAAATAGCCGGTATCGCCACTGAAGAACATCCGCAGTTGCGGCGCCTCGATCACCCATGAGCACCACAGCGTCCGGTTGCCGTCGCGCAGCCCCCGGCCGGAGAAATGCTGGGCCGGGGTCGCCGTCAGGCGCAAGCCGCCCGCTTCGAGCCCTTGCCACCAGTCCAGCTGGTGGACCTTCGCCGCCGGCACGCCCCAGGCCAGCAGGCGGTCGCCCACGCCCAGCGGAGTGAGGAAGCGCTCCACCTTCGGCGCCAGGGCCTTGATCGTCGACCGGTCCAGGTGGTCGTAATGGTCATGGGAGAGGATGACCCCGCGAATCGGCGGCAGCTCGTCCAGGGTCAGGGGTGGCGCATGGAAGCGCTTGGGGCCGGCGAACGAGAACGGCGAGGCGCGCTTGGAAAACACCGGGTCCGTCAGCCACCAGCCACCTTCGAGCTTGAATAGCACCGTGGAGTGGCCCAGGCGGAACAGGCTGGCATCCGGCGCGGCGTCGAGCTGTGCGCGGGTCAGCTGCAGCACCGGCACCGGCGCGCGCGGCACCGTGAACTTCGGCTTGTTGAACAGCGCGTTCCAGATCGTCCTGGCATCGGGCTCGGGCATGTCCGCCGGGCGCGGTGACAGGTTGTGAAAGCGCCCTTCGCGGGACTGCGCAGAGTCGCGGTGCTGGAAGACCGGTGCATGGCGTTTCAAGGTGCTGACCTCATACGAGCGCAAGGGGGGAGCCGACAGTATAAGAACCCTCGCCGTGACGACCTTGCCCAATCCAACGAGGTCCATGCCCGATTCTGCGCCCGTGCACGCCCGACACTGCCTGGACAATCTGCCGCACCTGCGCCGCGCAAGCGTCAATGCCAGCCAATGACGTGAGACTCAGTTAAGGCGCAAGCGGCGAATGTCGCGTTGGGGCGGTTCGCCAAAAAGCCGGGCATATTCACGACTGAACTGCGAGGCGCTTTCATAGCCGACCCGCGCAGCGGTCACGCTGGCATCCAGGTTCTGCGTGAGCATCAACTGACGGGCTTCCTGCAGGCGTAGTTGCTTCTGGTACTGCAGCGGACTCAAGCCGGTGATCGTGCGAAAGTGCTGGCGCAACGTCGAAGGGCTCATATGGCAGCTGGCGGCCAGTTGTTCGATCTTCAGTGGTTCGGCGAAGTGGCGCTTGAGCCAGTTGATGGCGCCGGCGATCTGCTGGCTGGGCGCTTCCTGGTTGATCAGGTGGCGCAGTTGCGCGCCATGGGGCCCGGTCAGCAGGCGGTAGGTGATCTCGCGCTGGATCAGCGGGGCCAGGTACGGCAGCAGCACCGGGTCCGAGAGCAACTGCACCAGGCGCAGCACGGCATCCAGCAACCCCTCGGCCAAGGGCTCCACGGCCATCGAGCAGAAGCCACCGTCGCGGCTGGGCGAAGGCAGGCGCAGTTCAGTGGCCAGTTGCAGGATGTCCTGTGGCACCAGGTTCAGCATCAGGCCAAGAAACGGCTCGGTGTGGCAGCCCTCGACCACCGCGGATACCACGGGTAGATCGACAGCGGTCAGCAATGACTGGCCCGGCCCGAAACGCAGGACTTGCTCGCCGGACACGACCTGCTTCTCGCCCTGGGCGGTGATCCCCAGTCCCAGGCCGTAGATGCAGTGCATGGGTTGAGTGACAGCCCGGCGGCGGTGCAAGGTCAGGCCGGGAATGGCCGTCTCGTAGTCGCCGTCCGAGGGCGCGACGCGGGCGATGGCCTGGGCCAGGGCGCGACTGTCGACAAAAGACGGCCGCAACGGTTCGAAAGGCGCGTTCATGGGCTACCTCGGTGGACGTTTTGCTGGGGCCGCGCAGGCAACCCGATCAGGCTGGCCAGCCGATGGCATCACTGCAGATGCTTGCGCAGGAAGGGCACGGCCTGCGCCATGGCCAGCGCGACAGGTTCGGGCTTGTCGTACAGGTCGTAGTGCGACCAGCCTTCGGCCACGTAGATCTGCTTGTCGGTGGAGGCCGCCCGGCCGTAGATTTCCCAGCCATCACGGTACGCGCCGAAAGCACCCGGCTTGTCGCCGATGACCACCAGCAGCGGCTGGGTCAGCAGCGATTCGGCATGGAGGAAGGCATCCCAGCCGAACGCCGCGCTGTTGAACGAGAACAGGCCGCTGGTGGCGCCGTTGGGCTGTTGGCCACGCGGGGTCTTGTAGTAGTCGGTCGCTTCGAGCACGTCGATATCGGTGATGCCCGCCTGGCGCCCCTCCTCGACCGAGTTCGGCAAGTAGTTGATCACGTTGCGCGCGCCGCCCTGGGCTTCGGCGGTGCGCTGGGCGGCCATGGCCTGCAGCGCCGCGACCGGCTGGAAGTTGCTGAAGCCTTCGCGGATCAGGCGGCCGAAGTTGACCCCGGTGATCGACACCAATGCCTTGATGCGGTGGTCGGTGATGGCCGCATGCACGGTGTAGGCACCACCGCCGCAGATGCCGATGGCGCCGATGCGCGCCGGGTCGACGTAGGGCAGCGTCACCAGATAGTCGATGGCGTAACGGATATCGGACACGCGGATCGACGGGTCTTCCATGAAGCGCGGCTCACCGCCGCTGGCACCCTGGAAGCTGGCGTCGAAGGCGATCACCACGAAGCCCTCCTTGGCCAGGCCCGCGCCATAGACGTTGCCTGAGGTCTGCTCCTTGCAACTGCCGATCGGGTGGGTGCTGACGATGGCCGGATACTGTTTGGCAGGGTCGAAGCCTGGCGGCAGGTACAGGTCTGCGGCGGTCTCCCAACCCAGGTTCTGGTAACAGACGTGCTTGATGGTGATATCGCTCATGGGTTTCTCCAGATAGGTCGTATGCACAGGGAATAGCGAGTGATCAGAGGTTGGCCTGGAAAAACGGCGCAAGGTGTTGCATGGCCGTATTGACCCCCGGACCGTCGTACAGGTCCATGTGCGCCAGGCCATTCAGTACCACCAGCTCTTTCTTGCCCAGCGCCTTGGCGTGCAGCTCCTGGCTGTGCCACAGCGAACCGGCTTCGCTGCCGGCGATGACCAGCGTGGGCTGGGTCAGCAACTGCTCGACCAGGTCGAAGGCATCGAAGGCGACCCAGGCGCCCAGGCCGTTCATCAGCATCTTGTTCTGCGCATTGGGGTGCTGGGCGCGCGGCGTCAGGTAGTAGTCGGCGGCTTCCTGCAGGTCGCGCGGCGCACTGGTGTCGCCCAGTTGCGGCACATAAGGCGCGTAGACAGGCGCTGCACCGGCCGCTTCGACCGTGCGCTGGCCGGCCAGGGCGTCGAGTACCGGCAGCAGGTCGTTGATCGAGCCCTTGCCCTCCCAACCTTTGCGGGTGGCGGTGCCGACGTTGACCGCGCTGGCGGTAGCCAGCGCCTTGATGCGGCGGTCGACCGAGGCTGCCTTGGCCGCGAAGCCGCCACCGGCGCAGATGCCCAGCACGCCGATGCGCTGGGCGTCGACGAAACCGAGGGTGGTCAGGTAGTCGACGGCGCTGTACACATCGTCCACCCGGTTCATCGGCTCATCGAGAAAGTGCGGTTCGCCGCCGCTGGCGCCCTGGTAGGAGGCGTCGAAGGCCAAGGTGACAAAGCCTTGCTCGGCCAGCAACCGGGCGTAGGTGCCGGCGGTCTGCTCCTTGACGCCGCCGCCTGGGTGGACGGTGACGATCGCAGGGTACTGCTTGCTTTCATCGAATGCGCTCGGCAGGTAAAGGTGGCCGGCCATCACGATGTTGCGGTTGTTGAACTGGACGTCTTGCATGGTGTTGCCTCCGGGTGGGCAGCGCGAGGTGCTTGCGCGGGGTGGCTGATGCAACCACCCTTCGTTGGAGACAAGTATAGGAAGCAGGGGTACTGCGGTTTTGCCTGATTCGATGCCTTGCTTGCACGTTTCAAGGAAAGTGCGCAGTCATCGAGCATTGCCAGAGCCAGACCGGACCTCGGCAATATCTAGCGCTTGAGCGCAGGAAGACCACCATGGAGCCGCAAGATGCACCATGGTTGGATTGCCTATTACATAGCGCTCAGCCTTGCTGGCGCATGCGCCGAACATCCCGCTGCGGCGGTGCGCCAAAGGCCCGGCTGTACTCGCGGCTGAACTGCGAGGCGCTTTCGTAGCCCACCCTTCCAGCGGCCTGGCCTGCGTCCATGTGCTGGTTGAGCATCAATTGCCGGGCCTCCTGCAAGCGCAATTGCTTGTGGAACTGCAACGGGCTGACGCCGGTCAGCTCGCGAAAATGCTGGCGGAAGGTCGACGGGCTCATATGCACCCGCTCGGCCAGGTCGTCGACGCGCATCGGTTCGGCCAGGTGCTGTTTCAGCCAGGCGACCACCTTGGCGATCTGCTGCATCGGCGAGCCGGCGGCAACCAGGTGACGCAGGGCGACACCGTGCTGGCCGACCAGCAGCCTGACGATGATTTCCTGTTGTATCAGCGGGGCGAGATGTTCGAACAACGCCGGCTCGTCCAGCAGCCCGAGCAGGCGCTCCAGCGCGCGCACCACGCCGCTGTCGAGTTCGGCGATGACGATGGCTTGGTGGGTGCCGGCCTTCGGCGGCGGTGGCAGCTGCAGGTCTTCGACCGTGCGCATGACCTGGCTGGGGTCGAGGGTCAGCATCAGCCCCAGGAAGGGCCTGGCGGGTGTGGCCAGGGCGACATGGGAGACCACGGGCTGGTCGATGCTGGTCAGCATGCCCTGCCCCGCCTGGTAATGCAGCACGGCCTCCTGTTGCATGACCTGCTTGCTGCCCTGCGCGACCACGCCCAAGCCCAGGCCGTAGATGCAGGGCATCGGCTCGGTGGGCGAGGCGCGGCGGTGCAGGCTCAGGGCCGGTAGCCGGGTGACCAGGTCCCCTGCGCTGGGGACGTGTCGGGCGATCAAGGCGCTCAGGCCTGGCAGGCCTGACTCGACGGGGTCGCGGGGGGGCTCGAGGCGGGTCATGCGTTTCTCCATCGGCACTGCCGTCATGCTCCGGGCAATAATGAAGGTTTTTGCACGAATCAACCACTGTGCAGCCCCCCGCAGGGACATTGCCGTCGTTGCCCTATATGAAATAGATCAACCTACCGGCTTCGCGTGCTTGATGCTCTTCTGCCCTATGGCGCAGGCCACCGTTGCCCCTAGGCTTGCCCCTTGGCCGCAATCAGGCTGCCAGCGGGCGGCTGCTGGCGGAAATAGCCATCCAGCCCGGCAAAGATCGCTGCGGCCACCTTGCGCTGATGCCGAACATCATGCAGACGCTTGCAATCGCCGGCATTGGAAATGAACCCCGTTTCGACAAGGATCGAAGGCACAGCCGCCGATTTGAGCACCGCGAACCCGGCCTGCTCCACCCGCGCCTGGTGCAGGCCCGACACCTGCCCCAACTGGCCGAGCACCTGATGCCCCAGGTCCAGGCTGGCGGCGATGGTCGAGCTCACGGACATGTCCAGCAGCACGCCCGCCACCATGGGGTCGGGCTGGCGCAGTTTCACCGGCAGACCGCCACCGACCTTGTCCGCCTCGTTTTCCCGCTGCGCCATCCAGCGCGCCATCGATGACGTCGCGCCGCCCTGGGACAAGGCAAAGACAGAGGCGCCCGAGGCGGTAAGCCGGGGCGCCGCGTCCGCGTGCACCGAGACGAACAGGTCGGCATTCAGGCGCTGGGCGAGTTCGGCGCGCTTGCGCAGCGGGATGAACACATCATCGCTGCGCACCAAGCGTGCCTTGTAGCCCTTCTGCGCGTCGATACGCCTGGCCAGCAACTTGGCAATCTGCAAGGCGACGCGCTTTTCCTGCTCACCCTTGGCCCCCACTGCGCCAGGGTCCTTGCCGCCATGCCCGGCATCCACCACGATCAGCAGGTCACGCAGGCGCGCCGATGGTGGTTGTGCCGCCAACGGAGCGGCAGCCAGAACAGGCCCGGTGAGCGACAGCTCGAACCCGTGTCCCCCGGCCTGGACCGTGCGAACCTCGCTACGCAAGGTCGCGTCGGCCAGATCCACGACGATACGCAGATCTCCGGCTGCAGTGATCCCGCTGCGAATCGCCGTGACCGCGCTGCCTTGCAGTGCAAGGTCGGCCAGCGACGCCCGAAGGGTGGTCTGGGGAAGATCGAGCACCAGCCGCGGTGGCGCGGCGAGGTTGAAATGCCTGGCCGCCACTGGCCCGGTCAGGTCCAGCATCACCTTGGTGACATTGCCCACCCGGCTCACGCGAACGTTTCTGACAGCTTGCGCCGCCTGCGCCGCAAAGGGCAGCGGCAGCGCCAGGCATGCCAGCAACAATTTCAAGACACGGCGTCGATCCATGCGAACTCCAATTGGCCTGCGGGCCAGCGAAGACCCAGGCAATATTGCTGGCCTTTCAAAAAAAGATACATTATAACATTTCTAGCATTATCGTACTGAAGACTCCCGCAGGCAGACAACCAGTGCCGGGACTGACCCTGAATCTTTGAACCAAGGAAACATCATGCATCCATCGTTGAAAGCCGCCACCCTGCTCACCATGATGATCAGCGTCGACGCTGGCGCCCACGGTCTGTGGACCGAGGAGCGACGTGGCAATATCGAGGCGGTGTACGGCCACGGCGCCGAGGATAGCGCCTACAAACCGGAAAAGATCAAGCGTGCCTGGGCGTTCGACGCCGCCGGCAAGATGGTCCCGGTCACGGTCGAGCGCCTGACGGATCATGCCGTCCTGCAACCGCTCGCCCCGCCTGCGACGCTTGCCGTGTTGCTGGACAACGGGCCTTGGTCGCAACGCCCGGACAAGCAGTGGGTCAACCAGGACCGCACCCAGGTCAAGGACGCGATCGCCTCTACCCACAGCCTGAAGTACAGCCTGGCCATTTATCAGAGCGGTGCCCGCCTGCCGAAACTGGACATGCTGCGCCTGGCGATCATCCCCCTGAGCGACCCGCTGAAGGCCGGTCCAGGCAAGCCTCTGGAAGTACAGGTGCTACTTGATGGCAAACCGGCTGCGGATATCCCGCTGCAAGGTGACTACCGCGGCGCGCCCCACCAGATCAATGCCACCACCGACAAACAAGGCCGGGCACGGATCACCGTACGCAACGAGGGGCTGAACATCATCGCCGCCCAAACCACCCTGCCAATGCCCGAAGGCGAATCGGTGGCGCAACAGAGCCTGTTCAGCTCACTGACGTTCCTGGGTGAGCCGCACCACGAGTAGCGTGCACGCCCTGCCTCGAACGTGCGAGCCGAGGCAGGCGCTCGCTCACGCTCGGTCCTGCGCCTGGGTGAGGGTCTGCCGCAGGCGCGGCTGGCACGATTTCTTGGCAGGCCCTGGCAATGCTCAGACCGCACTGAGTTCGGCAAGGTTGCGGTATTGTCCCTTGAAGTACAGCAAAGGCTGAGCGGCATAGGCTTCTTGCAGGTTCAACGCCTTTACTTCGCCAATCACGATCAGGTGATCCCCGGCGATGTGTTCGGCGTGAATCTCGCAATCGAGCCAGTGCAGGCTGCCGGCGATGATCGGGTTGCCCAGCGGCGAGGCCTGCCAGTCGATGCCTTGCCACTTGTCCGTGCCGCGCCGTGCGAACTGGTTGGAAATCCCGGCCTGCTCGCCCGACAGGATATTGACCGCGAAGCGACCGGCCTGGCGAATCCCGGGGTAGCTGGCCGAGTTGGACATGACGCTGAATGACACCAGCGGTGGGCTCATCGACACGCTGTAGAACGACTGGCAGGTAAAGCCAAGCGGCTCGCCATCACTGTGCGAGGTGATCACCGTGATGCCGGAGGCGTAATGCCCGAGCGCTTCGCGAAAGCGCAATGGCTCGATAGCAGTACAGGGAAGCGACATAGTAAATCCTGAATGTTAGGTACAACCCGCCAACAATGGGAAAGGGCTGGAGCTGCACGCCCCTGCCCTCTCACACCGCGCTCGGTTTTACTTCAAGAGTTCCCGGCGCACGATCTCTGCACCTGCACTCAATGCATTGAGCTTGCCGCGTGCCACGGCGCGCGGCAACGGTGCCATGCCGCAGTTGGTGCACGGGTAGAGCTTGTCGGCATCGACGAATTGAAGGGCCTTGCGCAGGGTATTGGCCACTTCCTCTGGGGTTTCGATGGCATGGTTGGCCACGTCGATGGCCCCGACCATCACTTTCTTGCCACGGATCAGCTCGATCAACTCCATGGGGACGTGGGAGTTGTGGCACTCCAGCGAGACGATATCGATCTTGGACTTCTGCAGTTTGGGGAACGCCTCCTCATACTGGCGCCACTCCGAACCCAGGGTCTTCTTCCAGTCGGTGTTGGCCTTGATGCCATAGCCATAGCAGATATGCACGGCCGTTTCGCACTTGAGGCCTTCGATGGCCCGCTCCAGGGTGGCAACGCCCCAGTCGTTCACCTCGTCGAAGAACACGTTGAAGGCCGGCTCATCGAACTGGATGATATCGACACCGGCAGCCTCCAGTTCCCGGGCTTCCTCATTGAGGATCTTGGCGAATTCCCAAGCCAGTTTTTCACGGCTCTTGTAGTGGCTGTCGTACAGGGTATCGATCATGGTCATGGGACCAGGCAACGCCCATTTGATCGGTTGCGTGGTCTGCTGACGCAGGAACCTGGCATCTTCGACGAACACCGGTTTCTGACGAGAAACCGCACCGACCACCGTCGGCACGCTGGCATCGTAGCGGTCGCGAATCCGCACGGTCTCGCGCTTCTCGAAATCAACGCCACTCAAGTGTTCGATGAAGGTCGTCACAAAATGCTGACGGGTCTGCTCACCGTCACTGACGATATCGATACCGGCGAGTTGTTGTTCATGCAGCGACAGGCGCAGCGCATCCTGCTTGCCCTCGACCAACACCTGGTCTTGCAGTTTCCAAGGAGACCAGAGGGTCTCCGGCTGCGCCAGCCAGGAAGGTTTAGGCAGGCTGCCGGCAGTCGAAGTAGGGAGTAGTTTTTTCATGACGCAAGGCCTTGTGTATTCGATCGATCAAACAGCGTAATGAGCGGACCATTGCTGCAGCACAGCGTGGTACGGCTTGATGAATTGTTCTTCTGCATACTTGCCTTGCTCGATGGCCAGACGACTGCGTTCTTCGCGATCGTAGACAATTCGAGTCAACGAGTAGTCCTGATGCTTCAGGCTGGGCTGATAGGATTTCCCAGCCGCCGAGTTCGCGTTGTAGATCTCGGGGCGGTAGATCTTCTGGAAGGTGTCCATCGTGCTGATGGTGCTGATCAGCTCGAGATTGGTGTAGTCGCCCAGCAGGTCGCCGGCAAAGTAGAACGCCAACGGCGCAACACTGTTCGGTGGCATGAAATAGCGCACCTTCAGGCCCATCTTGGCGAAGTACTCATCGGTCAAGGAGTACTCATCCTGCTGGTATTCATAACCCAGGACCGGGTGCTGATTTTCAGTGCGGTGATAGGTCTTGCTGCTCGAAACACTCAGGCAGATGACCGGCAGTTTGTTGAAGTGCTCCTTGAAGGCGCTCGAGTTCACGAAGCACTTGAACAGTTTCCCGTGCAGCTCGCCAAACGCCTCCGGCGTGCTGAAGCCGGATTGCCCTTTGTTGTGGTCCAGCAACAGCACGCTGAAGTCATAGTCCCGCACGTAAGAGGAGAAATTATTCCCGACAATGCCTTCGATGCGCTCGTTGGTCTGGTGATCGACAATGCTGGTTTTCAGGATCTCGATCAACGGCAAGGCATCCCCCGCCTTTTCATCCGCGATCTTCATTTCGACAGAGACGATATCGAGCTCTACCGAATAACGGTCACCCTTGGGGTTGTCCCAATGCGCCAGGGCATTGAAGCGATTGTCGATCATCGCCAGCGTGTTGCGCAGGTTCTGCTGGCGGCTCTCGCCCCTGGCCAGGTTGGCAAAGTTGGTGGTGATGCGCGTGTTGTCCGCAGGCAGATAGTCCTCGTCGAAACGAATGCTTTTGATGGCGAACGTGAAGGCTTTATTCATTGTGACCCGGCACCCTGATTCCCGAAGTAGATCCTGAAAATATTTCCTGCTTGCCTGCCCGGCTTCGAAGGAAAAATTCAATGGGGGGATTGTCAACAAACGACCTTCATGAGACAAACTCATTTTTTTTGCGCTGATCTGTAATTTTGCTCATGATCGATCTAAGGCACCTGCGCACCATCCACGCACTGCGCGACACCGACAGCCTGCACGACGCCGCTGAACGCCTGCACCTCACCCAGTCCGCCCTGTCGCACCAGTTCCGCGAGCTGGAAGAGCGCATCGGCATGCCGCTGTTCGTGCGCAAGTCCAAGCCGGTGCGCTTCACCAGTGCCGGCCTCAAGCTGTTGCAACTGGCCGAACAGGTATTGCCACTGATCCGCAGCACGGAACGCGATCTGGGCAAGCTCGCCAGTGGCACTGCCGGGCGCCTGCATATCGCCATCGAATGCCACAGCTGCTACCAGTGGCTGATGCCCTCGGTGGACGAGTTCCGCGGTGCTTGGCCTGAGGTGGAACTGGACCTGGCCTCAGGCTTTGCCTTCGCCCCGCTGCCCGCGCTGGAGCGCGGCGACCTCGACCTGGTGGTGACCTCCGACCCGGTCACCCTCCCCGGCATCAGCTACGTGCCGCTGTTCGGCTATGAAGCGGTGCTGGCCGTCGACAATCATCACGCACTGCGCGCCAAGCCCTACCTCGAACCCGCCGACCTGGCCAGCCAGACGCTGATCACCTACCCCATCGAGCGCCACCGCCTGGACATCTTCAGCCGCTTTCTCGAACCCGCGGACATCGAGCCCGCCCAGGTACGGACTTCTGAGCTGACGGTGATGATGATGCAGCTGGTCGCCTCGGGCCGCGGCGTGTGCTGCCTGCCCAACTGGGCGCTGCATGAGTACAGTTCGCGTGGCTATGTGACCGCCAAGCGCCTGGGCGAAACGGGTTTGCAGGCCCGACTGTACGCCGCGATCCGCAGCGACATGCTGGAGGTACCCTATGTCAGTGATTTTCTGCTGACCGCCAAGGACATTTCGTTTGCGACCCTGGAGGGTGTCAATGTCGTGTCGGGGCTGGCGACATGAGGCGCTAACCTGACCCGAACTGTCCGGCAAACAGCATCATCGCCAGCACCAGCGGGATCAGGCCAGTCGCGGCAGTCCACTCGGCCTCGACGCGCTCGGCGAACCAACTGCCTTGTGACGGGTACCTGCCAAGCGTGGCCAGCTTCACCACAGGCCAACCCAGCGGATAGCACAATGCTCGGAAAACGAAGTGCACAGACAGCTCGCTGATCACCGCGATACTCCCGTTGAAGGTCATGGGGTGGCTTTGCACAAGGCATTCATTTCAGCGATATCGCTCACCACCTGATCCGCGGACCGGTCGAACATCGCCTGCTCCCCAGCGTCCAGGGGCAACTCGATAACCCGTGCGAGCCCCTCCTGCGCCAGCACACAGGGAACACCCATGGCAATATCGGTTCGCCCGTATTCGCCTTCGAGAATCGCCACCGTCGGCAAGATGCGGTTTCGCCCATTGGCGATGGCATCGACCATCTGCGCGATTGCCACACCCGGTGCATCGCAGGCACTGCCCAGCTTCTTCAAGCCCAGGATCTCGCCACCGCCCTGACGCGTACGCTGCACGATGCTCTCGATCTGCTCGCTGGACAGAAAGTGCGACAGCGGCACCGAACCAATCGCACAGTAGCGCATCAGCGGCACCATGCTGTCGCCATGCCCTCCCAGGACCAGCGCGGTGATATCCCGAGCGCAATACCCTGTCTGCTCGGCGATGAAACACTTCATGCGCGCGGTATCCAGTACCCCCGCCTGGCCGAACACCTTGTCGCGCCCCAACCCACTGAGGCTCCAGGCTCGATAGGTCAGCACATCGACCGGGTTCGACACCACCAACACCGTCGCCGCCGGAGCATGACGATTGATGTCCTGCATGATGCCGTCGAGAATGGGCAAATTGATGCTCAATACATCCTGGCGCGACTGACCTGGTTTGCGCGGGACGCCCGCCGTGATCACCACCAGGTCCGAACCCTGCAGCAATTCGGCATCGGACCCGCCGTAAACCCTGGTATCGGAACCCGACTCGACTGCCGCCTGCCAGACGTCCAGTGCCTTGCCCCGCGCCAACTCGCCCTGCACATCGATCAACGCCAGCTCACGGCAGATCTCGTCCCGGGCGAGGACCTGGGCCGCCGCCTCGCCCACCATGCCAGCACCCACGATTGATAGCTTGTTCACCTCGCACCTCCCGCGGGTCGCGCCACCCGCCTGTACAGAGAAGTATTGTCCGCCAGGGCCAAAAGGCCACCCGACTTCATCGCCTGCGCGATGTCGTGCGCGCATCGAAAATCATTGCGTGGCAATGCGCGGTTTCATCCAGAAGCGCCTGGCCAGGGCGCTTTATCAAGAATTTACGCGGCAGGTAAGTAAACCGACAGCAACTTGATACGCGAATCAATACCCTTTCGCCACGTCTTCGCAGTATCGAGAGAGTGACATGTTCCTGTACGTCAATACCTTCATTCACCCGGTCAAACCCGTCTCGTTCACGCGTGTCGACAAGGCCGGGAAACTCGCCTTGCGGCCCTTCCACACCGGGCTTGCCACGGTGCTGAGCCACAGCCCCTGCAGCCGCGCAGGATCTCGCGGGCACGCCCAAGAGCATGTGACGATCAAATTCCCGAGGTTTGCATGAATACGCCCCTCGAACGACTGCAACAGCAGCTCAGGCAGCGTGGCATCAGCGAAATCGAATGCACGGTCAGCGATTTCTGCGGCATCGGCCGCGGCAAGATCACCGCCACCGCCAGGTTCCTCGAAGAAGGCGGCATGCGCTTGCCGGAAAGTGTGCTGCTGCAGACGGTGACCGGCGACTTCGTCGACGACCAGGTGTTCGATGCCCTGCTCAACGAGGCCGGCGCCGACATGTTCTGCCGCCCCGACCCGCAGGCCTGCTTCGTCCTGCCCTGGCTGGCCGAACCGACCGCCATGGTCATCCACGACCCCTTCGACAGGACCGGCAAGCCCATTGACCTGGCGCCCCGCAACGTGCTCAAGCAGGTGCTCGACCTGTATGCCAACGAGGGCTGGAAGCCGGTGGTTGCACCTGAGCTTGAGTTCTACCTGACGCGGCGCAGTCACGACCCGGGCTTGCCACTGGAGGCGCCCGACGGCCGCTCCGGCCGCCCGGAGCGCGGGCGGCAAAGCTTTTCCATCGATGCCACCCACGAATTCGCGCCGCTATTCGAGGACCTTTACCACTGGTGCGATGCCCAGGGGTTGGACCTGGACACCCTGAGCCACGAAAGCGGCCCCGCGCAAATGGAGGTCAACTTCCGCCACGGCGATGCCTTGCGCCTGGCCGACCAGCTCATCGTGTTCAAGCGTACCCTGCACGAAGCCGCGCTCAAGCATGGTATCGGCGCGACATTCATGGCCAAGCCCATCGCCTGCCAGCCGGGTAGCGCGATGCATATTCACCAGAGCGTGCAGAGCCTGGACAGCGGCAAGAACCTCTTCGCCACCGACGACGGCGCCATGAGCGAGCAATTCCTGCATTACATTGGCGGTCTGCAGCGCTACATCCCGCACCTGCTGCCCCTGTTCGCGCCCAACGTGAACGCGTTCCGCCGCTTCCTGCCGGATAACTGCGCACCGGTCAACGTCGCCTGGGGACACGACAACCGCACCGTCGGCCTGCGCGTGCCAACAGCCTCGGTCGCGGCCATGCGCGTGGAAAACCGCCTGCCCGGCGCCGATGCCAACCCCTACCTGGCGTTGGCCGCCACCTTGTTGTGCGGCTATCTCGGCCTGCATGAACAGCTCGAACCGACCCCTCCACTCTCCGGGCGCGCCTACGATCACGACGGCCTGAGCCTGTCGCACACGCTCGAGGAGGCGCTGGCCCGGATGGAGGCATGCGACACGCTCAAGACGTACCTGGGAGATCGCTTCGTGCAAGGCTATGTCGCGGTCAAGCGCACCGAGCACCGCCACTACCGGCAGGTCATCAGCACCTGGGAGCGCGAGTACCTGCAATCGAGTGTGTGAGTGAAACGCCGTGTGGCGTTACATCTCGACCTGGGTCCCCAGCTCGATCACCCGGTTCAGTGGCAGCTTGAAGTACTTGAGGTTGCTGTTGGCGTTCTTCAGCAGGAAGGCGAACAGGTGCTCGCGCCACTTGGCCATGCCAATGCGCTTGGTCGGCACCACGGTTTCCCGGCTCAGGAAATAGGTGGTGCGCATGGGGCTGAAGTCCAGCTCAGGCGTGCTGGACTGGCTCAGGGCGAGCGGCACGTCGGGTTCTTCCATGAAGCCGAAGTGCAGGCTGACCCGGAAGAAGCCTTCACCGAAAGCCTCGACCTCGAAGCGCTTGTCGGCGCTGATCCGTGGCGAATCCTCCGAGACCACCGTCAGCAACACCACCTGCTCGTGCAATACCTGGTTGTGCAGCAGGTTGTGCAACAAGGCATGGGGCACCGCGTCGGTACGGGCGGTGAGGAACACCGCGGTGCCCTGCACACGATGGGGCGGCTGCGCCTGGACGCTGCCGATGAACAACGGCAGCGGCAGCGCGGTTTCATCCAACCGCTCGACGATGATGCTGCGCCCACGCTTCCAGGTGGTCATCAGCACGAACAAGGCCAGGCCGGCGATCACCGGGAAGGCACCGCCCTGCAGGATCTTCGGCGCGTTGGCGGCGAAGTACAGGCTATCCACTAGCAGGAAGCCCAACAGCAGGGGAATGGCCAGCCAGCGGGGCGTCTTCCACAGCAGCAAGACCACCGCCGAGGCCAGCAACGTGGTGATCAGCATGGTGCCGGTCACGGCAACGCCATAGGCCGCCGCCAGTGCGCTGGACGACTCGAAGCCGACCACCAGCAGCACCACGCCCACCATCAACGCCCAGTTGACCATGCCGATGTAGATCTGCCCCTGTTCCTCGCTGGAAGTGTGCTGGATGAACATGCGCGGCACATAGCCGAGCTGGATGGCCTGGCGAGTCAGCGAAAACGCACCGGAGATCACCGCCTGCGAGGCGATGATGGTGGCCAGCGTGGCCAGTGCGACCATCGGCAACAATGCCCACTCGGGGGCCAGCAGGTAGAACGGGTTGCGCACCGCTGCCGGGTTGTTGAGGATCAATGCCCCCTGGCCGAAGTAGTTCAGCACCAAGCCCGGCAGCACCAGCATGAACCAGGCCCGGGAAATCGGCTTGCGGCCAAAATGCCCCATGTCGGCGTAAAGGGCCTCGGCACCCGTCAGGGCCAGTACCACCGCCCCCAGGATCGCCACGCCCACGCCCGGATGGGCGACGAAGAAATGCACGGCCCAGGCGGGGCTCAGCGCCTGTAGCACCTCGGGGCGCTGGACGATGCCATAGATACCGAGCGCGCCCAGCACCACGAACCACACCACCATCACCGGCCCGAACAGGATGCCGATGCGCGCCGTACCGTGCTTCTGGATCACGAACAGCCCGACCAGCACCACCACCGACAGTGGCACGACCCAGTGATCGATGCCATCGATGCCCAACTGCAGCCCTTCCACCGCCGACAGCACGGAAATGGCCGGGGTGATCATGCTATCGCCGTAGAACAGCGCCGCGCCGAACAGCCCCAGCAGCACCAGGACCTTGCTCAGCCGTGGATAGGGACGTGCCGCCCGCCTGGCCAAAGCGGTCAGGGCCATGATGCCGCCCTCGCCCTGGTTGCTGGCACGCAGAATGAACAGCACGTACTTGACCGTCACGACCCAGACCAGCGACCAGAACACCAGCGACAGGATGCCCAGCACCCCCTCGATATTGGCCTGCACACCGAAGTGACCGTTGAAGACCTCCTTGAGGGTATACAGCGGGCTGGTGCCGATGTCGCCATAGACCACCCCTACGGCCGCGACCAACAGGCCGACGCCCGTGCTCTTGTCTGGATGGGATTGTTGCTCAACGATCACGGATTGGCTCACTGGTAACTTCTCGTCAACATCGCGTAAATACTGAGTGCAGGCAGATAGGCGGCAGGGTCGAAAAACGGCCGCCAGTATCGGCTCTGGCAGCAATGCCGAACATAAAGAAAGCGTAAAATTAGCAGCCCCACAATGCCGGCCAGTCAAAGCTTTCCCGGCATTTTCGGGGGGGGGCTTCTCAGCAGCTAGTCGCAGCGCCCACCCTGTGGGAGCAACTGTCTTGCTCAATGGCGCGATCCCTGTGGGAGCGGGCTTGCCCGCGAATACGGGCGAAGCCCGTGCCATCCACAACGTGCCCAGCCCCAGCAGGTCAGCAGCGAAAACGCAGACAAGCCCGAGTTCCCCTGGGCTCCAGGCTTTCCAGCGTGGCGGCGCCACCGAAGCGCTCCATGACCTGCCTGACCATCGCCAGCCCGATACCCAGCCCCCCCTGCTTGGTCGAATAGAACGACTTGAATGCCGACAGCTCCTGCTGTCGCGTCATGCCCAGGCCTGAATCGTCGATGCACAGCAACACGTCGCTGCCCGTGCGCTGCAGTGTCAGGCGCAATGATCCGCCGTCGGGCATCGCCTCGATGGCATTGGCGAGCACACTGTTCAACACCTGGCCGAGCAGCAGCCGGTGACTGATGACCACAACCGGGCCTTCGATATCCACCTGCGGCGTTATTCGCAACTGCTGCATCCGAGGTGCGAGCGCCCCCAGGGCCTGATGGATGCTCGGCGCCAGGTCGACCGATTCCGCTTCGCCTTGCAATGGCCGCAGGCAATGGAGCAGTTCGCCCACCCAGCTCGCCATTCGGTCGACCTGGGCGATGATGTCGTTGATGTTCCTGCTCGCCGGCTGGCCTGGCAGCGCCTGCGCCAGTTCGGCGCTGCTGCGGATGCTGGCCAGTGGGTTGCGCAGGCTGTGAGCGACCGCGGTGGACATCTCCACCAGCCCGCCGTAGGTCTTGTTGGCGACCAGCTGGTCCTGCTGCTGGGCCAGCAGCCGAGCGGCGCGCAGCACGATCCAGAACAGCCCGAAATAGATGATCAGGCCACCGACCGCCGTGGCGCCCCAGATTTGCTTGCGCCCACGCTCCAGACGCTCTATCAGGTCGACCGGTTCCTTGTAGATTTCCACCATGGCCAGGACCTTGCCTTGATCGTCCAGCAGTGGAATGTAGTTTTCGACGAAGAACATCTTGGCCGGCCGGGTAAACTGCTGTTCGGAGCGATCCGGGTCGACTTCATCGTAGCGGGCGCTGACCCGTCCGCCGGAATTGAACGCCACCTCCAGCGGCCCATCCTCATGCACCCTGCGCCCGATCAGCCCTGGGTTGGTCGACCAGATGACCTCGCGCTCCGGGGAGAAGATGCTCGCCAGCAGCAGGTCCGGCAGGTTGGCCAGGTGGTCGAGGAACTCCGACCGCGCCCGATGGCGGTTCTGCAGGGTCTGCGGATCGAGCATGCCGTAACGCGCCGAAGACAGCACATCGCCCATCTTCATCCCCGACAGGTCATGGTGGCGGATTTCGCCAGTGGCGATCGACTGAATGAACTGGGCGGACAGCAGCGCATCGCGCTCCAGGCTTTCGTTGACCAGAAAGCGCGTCGAATACCAGGCCAGCCCTATCGCCACGCAGCTGATGATGACGAAGCTGGTCAGCGAGAACCTGCGCATCAGATTGAACGGTTCGACCATGTCGCCGAGCGGCGCGCTCACCTTGCGCCCGGGCCACCCTTGCGAAAATGCTCTCATCGCCCCTCCGAGGATCTGTGCCGGATCATCGCTCACCAGCGGGTGAGCCTTCCCCACATTCGGGGGCCGCGCGACCGATGGCGGCAACCGAGTGCCGGCGCGTTCAGCACGGCAATCCCGTGAGCTCGCGCCCCTTCATTGCCCAATGCTTCATAGCGAGCAAATCCGGTGCCAGGGACCGCGGGGTCAGTGGCACCGTCGAAACACCTGCTTGCCGGAATTTATCGAGTCTTTACGCCAACCGGCAGGAAACCGACAGCAACTTGACCTGCAAAAACCATAGTCTTTCACCACGTCATTCAAGGCCCGGCAGGGCCGCACGGGGTGATGCTTGGCCCCCCGGACGTATCACGCCCCTACAGACTCCCCGCAGGCAGGTTGCAATGGAAAACTCAGACATCGGACTGTTCATACTGGCACTGGTGGCAATCACAGGAACCCTCATCAGTCTGTTCGAGCGCCGGCTCGCCAAACCTGGAAAACCTTCGATGAAGAGCCAGGCGACCAAGATCGAGCGGCGCAGCTGAAACCCGGGCCATATGGCGCAAACCGTGGCCAAGCACGCCTGGCGTCGCCGGCGGCGGGAGACCGATTTTTTTTCGTGTGGCCGCATCCAGATGGCTCCTCGGCGGGTATTACCTCAGGGTAATACACGATTGCCCTGCCGATACCCCCACCAGGAGTTCGCTCGATGAACATCTCTCGTTTCTCGTTCCTGCTCGCCTCCGGCCTTGCGCTGGCCATTGCGCTACCGACTGCCCAGGCCCAGACCGGAGTCCCCGATGCCGTCAAGGTGCCCGACGGCCACAAAGTGGCACTGGAAACCGTCGGCGTTGGCGAGATCACCTACGAATGCCGTGACAAGGCCGACGCTCCCGGACAGACCGAATGGGCCTTCGTCGGCCCCAAGGCCGTGCTCAAGGATCGCGCCGGCATGGCGGTGGGCGACTATTTCGGCCCGCCCGCGACCTGGCAGGCGAAGGATGGCTCGAAGATCACCGGCGCTCAACTGGCCATCGCCCCGGCAGCCAAGGGCGACCTGCCGTACCAGTTGGTCAAGGCCAACCCCGCCGAAGGCAAGGGTGCGATGAGCGGCATCAGCTACGTCCAGCGCCTGGCCACCCGTGGCGGTGTCGCCCCGCAAGCCGCCTGCACGGCGCAGAACAAAGGTGAGAAGCAAATCGTCAAGTACCAGGCCGACTATATCTTCTGGGTCAGCAACTGATCACCGCGCCGGCATCCTTCGGCTACGCTCATCGACACCCCCCGGCCAAAGGGCCGGGGGTATCCGTCAGCAGAAGGATCGGCCCGACCTTGAACCTGCCCACGACACCGTTCGACTTCCAGCGCTGCCTCCAGGCCTGCGCCATGGGTGATCGCAGCGCCTTGCAGGCGCTCTACGACCAGGAAGGCGCCCGACTGCTCGGCGTGGCACGGCGCATCGCCCGCGACGAGGCCACCGCCGAAGACATTGTCCACGATGCCTTCATCCGCATCTGGACCCGCGCGGCCAGCTTCGACCCTGCGCGTGGTTCGGCGCGCGGCTGGGTCTACAGCCTGACCCGCCACCTGGCGCTGAACTTCATACGCGATACCCGCCGTGAAGTCGTGCTGGACGATGCTGGCCTGGCGGATATCGCGGCCATGGCGCCCTACCACGACGACATGGCCCTGCTGGCCGACTCGAGCAAGGTTCACCGCTGCCTCGAGCAACTCGAACCCGCGCCGCGCCGGTGCATCCTGCATGCCTACGTCGACGGCTGTAGCCATGCCGAGATCGCACGCCTGCTCGATACACCGCTGGGCACGGTCAAAGCGTGGATCAAGCGTAGCCTCAAGGCTTTGCGCGAGTGCATGGGATGACTAACGAATCTGGTGGCGAAAACGCCGATGACCTCGACCATCTGGCCGGGGAGTATGTACTGGGCACGTTGTCGGCCGAACAGCAGGATGCCGTGCTCAGACGCCTGGACAGCGACCGCGCCTTGCGAGACGCGGTGGATGCCTGGGAGAACCGTCTGCTGGGGCTCAATGCACTGGCACCACCCCAACCGCCCAGTGCGCGGCTGTGGCAGCGGATCAACCGCAGCCTGGGCCAACGCCCCGCTCGCCCCTCGTGGTGGCAACGCCTGGGGCTGTGGCAAGGGTTGGCCGGCACGGGCCTGGCGGCAAGCCTGGTGCTGGCTCTGGCGCTACTGACGGCGCAGCCGCCGGCCACCACTTACCTGGTGGTGCTGGTGGCACCCGCCACACAGGCGCCTGGCTGGGTGGTCCAGGCCCGCGACGCGCGCCAGATCCAGTTGATTCCGCTGGGCAAGGCCGAAGTCCCGGCGGACAAGGTGCTGCAGTTCTGGACCAAGGGTGAGCAGTGGCAAGCACCGATCTCCCTTGGGCTGGTCAAGCCCGGAGAGCAGGTCACCGTGCCGCTGGAGCACTTGCCGGCGCTCGAACCCAACCAACTGTTCGAGCTGACGCTGGAGAACCTGGGTGGCTCGGCGAGTGGGCGACCGACCGGTCCCGTGCAGTTCATTGGCCGCGCGGTGAAAGTGATCTGATACGGTGGCAGGATGATCGTGGTGCCAAGGTGCTTGGTGAACTTCATCGTCCGCCCCTTCAGGTTGACAAAAAAAGCACCGGCGCCTGTAGGCGCCGGTGCTTTTCATTGCCTCGTTTGCCAGCCCGGAGAGAACACTTCAATCAGGCACGTCTGCCGGATATCGTGTTGACCGAGCGCTAGTCGGCAGCCTGCGTGGCACCATGGATCAACTGCCCATAACGCCGGCTGAATGCCTGGTTGTACGGCACATGGTTCCTGTCGACCCCGCTGTCCCAGTTCACCGACCAGGTCATCAGCCCCCTGATCGCCAGTCCCTTGGACGCCAGGCGGCGGAACGCGTTGGCAACCGCCGTCGGCTCGATCACATATCCGGTGGCGGCCGCATCGACGTTGGCGGGCAGGCCAATGACCAACCTGTCGGGCGCAATCCGCGTGAAACCACGGGTGCCGTTCGCCAGGCTTTCGCTCAGGTAGTAGAGGAAGTCCTCCTTCAACGCATCGTTGTTCTGCGCGATCCAGGCCCCCTTGCCATTGTTGGCTTCCTCGACCCAGACACCGTCGCCCCCCTGGTTGTAGAACTGCGGGGCGATGAAGTCGTAATACCCTTCCAGTGCATTCAGGTAGTCAATGTACTTGCCCGCACGGGTCAGATAGGGAAACTCCGGCGCCATGCTGATGATGAAATGCTTGCCCTCGGCGGCGTAGTGATCCTTCACCCGTTTCAACGCGGCTGGCAGCACGGTCTTGTTGCTGGCGAAATCAATCGCGCTTTGCTCAAGATCGATGTCCAGCCCGTCGAACCCGTAGGTTTCCACCAGGCGGATGATTTCATTGGCCAGGGGCTGTTCATGGCCTGGGTTCAACGCGATATGCGCATCAGCGCCGCCCAGGGACATCAGTACCGCCCTGCCCTGGCTGTTGAGCACGCCCACCTGACGGCGGAACTCGGCGTCGGACAGGTTGTACGGCTTGAACGTCGGAATGCCGCTGCCTTTCATGAACGCCACGGCCACTACGTTATAGTCCCGTGGCACATCCTCCAGGCTCATGTTGGCGAACTGGCCGCGCTGGTAGCCGTCGGCGGGGCCTGCCGGCCAGTTGTGCCAGTAGCCCATGAGGATCTGTCTGCCGGCCAGGTTCGGCATCGACGATGCCGCGTCCTCCTGTGGCGCCTTGAGTGATGTGAAGTCGATCGTTGTCATGTTCCGGTCCCTCAGAACGTGTTGAGCAGCCGCCGAGCTATTTGAAGTCGACGTCGAAGGCCTGATAGAAGGCGTTGCCGGTGTTGGCCACGATCCACATCAGCACGATCACGTGGCGGCCTTTCTTGGTGGCCGGCAGCTGCACTTCGTGCTCGACCTTGGCCTTCAGCTCGCCGGCATGGCTGTAGTACGGCACCTGCGGGTAGAAGTCCTCGGCGAACGGTTGCGCCTCCAGCTGCGCGCGGCTGATGCGCTGTTGCGGATCCCAGCCGTCCTTGGTGATCAGCCAACGATAGCCACGGGTGGTGTGCGGCGCGGTGTAGCGCCAGGTCACCTTGAACACCTGTCCAGGATCGACGTTGATCGCCGGCCAGGTGAAGGCGCGGTTGAGCTTCTTGCTCATTTCCTCGTCGGTGAAATTGACGCAGTCGCGGGCATCGGCCTTGCCGCCGCTGAGAATATGGCCATCGGCAGGCGGCGCGACGCTGGGGTTGTCGGTCTGGAACGGCGCGGGGAACGGGCCGGCCACCAGGGCCGGGAAGTTCTTGCCGCCTTCCATTTCATCGACCTGCCAGCCGCTGAGCACGCCAAGGTCGATGGCGACGGCGCCGCGCGATGCTGGGGAGGTGACACGGCCGTGACGCAGTGGGTTCTGGGTTTGTGGTTGGTTCATTGGTATTGCTCCATTTGATTTGAGAACTCTCCCTTTCCAAAGGAGAGGCCTTCAAACTAACCGAGCAGGATTTTCCGTCCACGGGCGCTTTTTTCGCGTTTTCCTACCTTGGTGGAGGAACGCCCAATGAATACTGGATAAATATACAGCATCACCAAGGTTTTCCTACTTCAACCAAGGCTGAAGTCCTACATATCGAGGTGGTGGTCGTCGACTGGGCCAGCGAGGAATCGAGTGAGCGCCGCAAGGTGTCCGCCGCAAACCTTGCAGCGCCTATCAGATCGAGCGCCGCCCGCGCGGCGCATCGCGACGCAAGGCCGCTCCTACATTTGTTTCGGGCCAGTCTCTCCTGTGTCATTACCTGGTCCGCCTTGTTCGTACGACGCGGTATCAAGGTGGGCACTGCTGGCGCCTCGCCTGACTTGAGGCATGCACCAAGGCGGGCAACCATGGCCTCACAGGTTCGGCACGTTGCAACAAATGTAGGAGCGGCCTTGCGTCGCGATGCGCCGCGCGGGCGGCGCTCGATCTCACAGGCGCTGCAACGCCAACGGCGAACACCTTGAAAGGGATGGCTCTCAGCGCTGCGCGAGCAATACGAGCGCGCCCACGATCAAGGCACGCATTCCCTCGCTCAGTTCCTGCTCCATCTCCGACTCTTCCCCCGCGCGATCGACATCCAGCAGCGGCTCACGGGCCGAAACGCTGTACACGGAGTCGGCCACCGCGAAGCCATGGAACGCCACCGTGGACAACAGCCAGCGCGACTGCTCCAGGCTCAAGCCATAGGCCTGGGCGATGTGCGCTTGATGATCGTTGATCTTGTCGATCATCGCCTGCGTCGCCGCCAACCGGCGAATCACATAGGGCGTAAGCCCTGGGTGCGCCTTGACGAATGCCTGCACGGACGCCGCGAAGCCCATCAGGTACGCCTGCAGGTCTTGCGCTGAGTCGGCGCAGGCCTGCGGGATCTGCCAGCGCTGGAAGACTTCCTCGGCCACCAGGCACTTGAGCGCCTCGATATTCGGCACGTGCTTGTACAGCGCCATATGGCTCACCCCCAACGCGGCGGCGACACCCACGAAGGTCAGGTCGGGCAGGCCGATGGCGATGCTCACGTCGGCAATCCGTTCACGGGTGATGGTACGAGGGCGACCGCGTCCGGGGGATCGGGGTGGGGCTTGCATCAATTTCTCCAGGCTTGGTGAAGACCGTCTTGTAGCCGTCTTGTCGGGTTTTCGCAAATTAGTTTATAGTCATGCAACTAATTAATTTCCAGCTTTCCAGGCCCGCTTCATGTCCAATCCTTCAGCGTCGCCGCACAGTGCCGCTCCTGCCGAGCCCGAGATTCGCAACCCCATCAACCGCGTACTGGCCCCCATTCGCGGCCGGCTTTTCGTCGCCACGCTGCTGGCGGCAGTGGGGTCGATGCTGACACTCGTGCCACTGGCGGGCATCGCCCATCTCGCGCGCCTGGCCTTGACCGATGCCGGCGCGCCCGACGCCATCGTCCCGGTCGTCGTGGCCAGTGTGGCCAGCCTGTTCACCGGCATGGCCATGATCACCACCGGCGAGTGGCTCGCGCACCTGGCCGACAACCAACTGACCCAGCAGCTGCGTAGCGCCATCGGCCAACGCCTGATGCAGGTCCCGCTCGGCTGGTTCAGCGAGCGAGCCTCGAGCGATGTGAAACGCACGCTCCAGGACGACATCGGCACCTTGCACAGCCTGACCGCGCACTTCTACACGACGTTGGGCCGCGCGGCGGGCGCGGTGCTGGTTTCAGTGGCCTATCTGTTCGCCACCGACTGGCGCCTGGCGCTGGTCGCGCTGCTGCCCTTCCCGGCCTTTTTCCTGTTCCTGCGGCGGGCCATCGATGCCAGCGGCGCGCATATGGGCGAGGTGATCGCGGGCATGGCGCGCATCGACAACGCCGTGGTGGAGTTCGTCAACGGCATGCCGCTGGTCAGGGCGTTCGGTGACCGCGGCAACGCCCAGGATCGCTATCGCGACGCCGTCGATGCCTTTGCCGACACCTTCACCGACTTCACTCGCCCACTGGTCGCCTCGATGGCCAAGGTCAACGCCTTGATCGCGCCGGTGTCGGTACTGGGGCTGGCACTGTTGACCGGCATGCTGTTCATCACCCTGGGCTGGGCCGAACCGCTGGACCTGCTGCCTTTCGTCCTGGTGACGCCTGGGTTGTGCGCCCCTTTGCAGCTGCTGCACTACATCACCCATGACCTCAACACTGCCGTCGGTGCGGCCCGGCGAGTGCTGGCCCTGCTGGACACCCCCGTGCTGGCGCCCCCTGCCGCCGGCCACCAGCCAAGCGGTAGCGAGATACGTGTGGAACGGGTCAGCCACGCCTATGTTCCGGGCAGCAACGTGCTCGACGACATCAGTTTCACCCTGACACCGGGAACCACCACGGCCATCGTCGGCCCCTCCGGCGCCGGCAAGTCGAGCCTGGCACGCCTGCTGCTGCGCTTTTTCGACCCCGATGCCGGACGCATCACACTGGGTGGCGTCGACCTGCGGCAGATCGAGAGCCGCGAGCTGTACCAACGGATTGGCTTCGTGCTGCAGGACGTGCGGCTGATCCACGCCAGCCTCGCCGACAACATCGCGCTCGGCCGGCCCACGGCAACCCGTGGGGAAATCGAAGCCGCCGCCCGCCTGGCCAGCATCCATGAGCTCATCCTGCGCTTGCCGCGCGGCTATGACTCGGTCATCGGCGAGGATGCGCAGCTCTCCGGTGGCGAACAGCAGCGCCTGAGCATCGCCCGCGCCGTGCTGCTCGATCCACCGGTGCTGGTGCTCGACGAAGCCACCGCGTCAGCCGACGCCGAAAGCGAGGCGGCGATTCAACAGGCCCTGTCGCTGTTCGGCCAGGGCCGAACCCTGCTGGTCATCGCCCACCGGCTGGACACGATCAGGCACGCCGACCAGATCCTGGTGGTCGACCGCGGCACCCTGCGCGAACAGGGCCGCCACGACGAATTGCTGGCACAGCGGGGCTTGTATGCCCGGCTCTGGACCCAAGGCCACTACCAGACCTCCCAGAACAAGGCGCCGTCGGCATGCTGAACACCTTGACTCGCCTGCTCGGCGACAACACCCCGATCCTGCGTCGCTACCTGCTGATGACCGTGCTGTATGGCGTCTTCAGTGGCCTGACCATCAGCAGCGTGGCGCCGATCATGGCGCACCTGCTGAGCGGTGATATCCGAAGCGCCAGCGCCTGGCTCGCGGCCCTGGCGGTCGGCATGGCCCTGTGCTGGGCCTGGCGACGCCGTGTCGAGCAGGCAGGCGTGGCCGTCGCCGTCGCCGTGCTGCGCAGTGGCCGCCAGCAGATCGGCGCGCATATGGCGCGCTTGCCGCTGGGTTGGTTCAACGCCGACAACAGTGCCCGCCTGGCTCACGTCATC
The DNA here is from genome assembly GCF_054788395.1 of Pseudomonas sp. microsymbiont 2. NCBI lineage: Bacteria > Pseudomonadati > Pseudomonadota > Gammaproteobacteria > Pseudomonadales > Pseudomonadaceae > Pseudomonas > Pseudomonas sp. microsymbiont 2. The sequence goes on along the minus strand of NZ_CM139112.1, from coordinate 2,757,473 downwards.
AGCCAAGGCACGATGGCCGTGGCGCAGTTGCCGGCTCATGTGCTCACACCCTTGGTCAGCGGCGCGATCGCGCCATTGGTACTCGTGCCGGCGCTGTTCGCCCTGCATGGGCCGCTGGGTCTGATCGCCCTGCTGGCGCTGCCGCTCCTGGTCGCGGTGATGCTGTGCAGCGCGCGCCTGGGACACCGGGCCGAACGGACGTTTCACCAGCATTTCGCCGAAACCAGCCAGCGCATGCTCGAGTTCGCCCAGGCCCAGTCGGTGCTGCGTGCCTTCAATGGCACAGGCGGCGGCACGCGCCTGCTGGAGCAAAGCCTCCAGCGTCAGCACGGCAGCGCCAAGGGCCTGATCGCCCGCGCCACATTGGCGGCATTGCTCAACAGCTGGGCCGTGCAGGCGACGTTCGCCGCCTTGCTGCTGGCCGCCGGCCTGTGGCTGGGGAGCCAAGTCGGCGGCCAGCCACAGGAGGTGCTCGCGGTGGTCGCGGCATTGTTGCTGGTTTGCCGTTTCATCGACCCGTTGCAGGATGTTGCCAGCCATGTGGAAATCCTGCGCGGCGCGCAGGGCCAGCTCAGGGAAATCGAGCGAATCCTCTCGACAGAGCCCCTGCCAGAGCCTGCCTCGCCCCAACGGCCAATGGACGGCTCGATCGACCTGCAAGGCGTGAGCCTGCGCTACAGCGCCGACGGCCCCGACGTGCTGCGCAAGGTGGACCTGCATGTTCCGGCAGGCAGCATGGTTGCGATCATCGGTGCCTCGGGCTCGGGCAAGACCTCACTGTTGCGCCTGATCGCACGGTTCTTCGATGCCAGCGCAGGCAGCGTGCGGATCGGCCATGTGGATGTGCGCCAGATCGCCCGCACCACCCTGACCGACACGCTCAGCCAGGTGTTGCAGGACACCTGGCTGTTCCAGGGCGACATCGCCGCCAACATTCGCATCGGCAAGCCTGACGCTGGTGCGCACGAGGTGCTGCAAGCCGCCCGCCTGGCGGGCCTGACGGAGGTCCTGCAACGCCTGCCTCAGGGCCTCGCGACGCCGGTGGGCGAAGGCGGCGCGAGGCTGTCCGGTGGCGAACGCCAGCGGGTGAGCATTGCCCGGGCGCTGGTCAGGCAAGCCCCCATCCTGCTGGTGGACGAAGCCACCGCCGCCCTTGACGCGCAGAACCAGGCGCTGATCAGCGAAACCCTGCGCAACCTGCGTGGCCGCTGCACGCTGGTGGTCAGTGCGCACCAACTCGGCACCATCAGCATGGCGGATCACGTCGTGGTGCTGGAGGCCGGCCAGGTGGTCGAACAAGGTTCGCCCGAGGCCTTGCGCGCCAGCGGCGGGCGCTATGCCCACCTGCTCGAACAAAGCCGCGCCGCCAACGGCTGGCGCAGCACCGCGGCGCAGGTGGAACCCGACTGATGCGGCTGCCGTGGCTTCTCATGTTCGTCTTGCTGTGTCTCGCCTCGCTGGCGGTGGGTGCCCGCGAGCTGGCGTGGTCCCAGCTGCTGGCGCTGCACGGCGACACCTGGCTGACCCTGACCGCCAGTCGCTTGCCGCGCCTGGCCGCGCTGATCCTGGTCGGCGTCGGGCTGGCGGTGTGCGGCGTGATCCTGCAACAGATCGCGCGCAATCGCTTCGTCGAGCCCGGCACCACCGGCGGGCTCGACGCCGCCCGGCTCGGTATCCTGCTGTCGCTGGGCCTCGCACCGGCGGCCGGGGCGCTGCCGCGCATGCTGTTCGCCCTGGCCTTGTGCTTTGCCGCCAGCCTGCTGTTCATCGCCATCATCCGCCGCATCCGTGCCCGCAACGCGGTACTGGTGCCGGTCATCGGCTTGATGTACGGCGGCGTGCTGAGCGCCCTGGCCGAATGCTACGCCTACCGTTTCAACCTGATGCAAAGCATGCAGGGCTGGTTGCTGGGCGACTTTTCCAGGGTGGTGCAAGGCCGTTACGAAATCATCTACGTCATCCTGCCGATCATCGTGCTGACCTACCTGTACGCACAGCGCTTCACGGTGCTCGGCATGGGCGAAGACATGGCCACCAGCCTGGGCCTGAACTACACCGCCAACGTGGCGCTGGGCCTGATGCTGGTGGCGGTGACGGTGTCCGCCAGCGTGATCGCCGTCGGTTCGATCCCCTTCGTCGGCCTGGTGATTCCCAACCTGGTCGCCCTGCGCCATGGTGACAACCTGCGCCATACCCTGCCCCTCGTTGCCCTGGGCGGCGCCGCGATGCTGCTGGCCTGCGACCTGCTCGGGCGGCTGCTCATCCACCCCTACGAAGTGCCTATCGGCCTGACCGCGGGCGGCCTGGGCGGTCTTGTCTTCCTGGGGCTGATCCTCTGGAGGCGACGATGAACGGCCAGCGCCTGGCATGGGCGACGGCGCTGGTGCTGGCCTTGGTGTTCGTGTTCATCGATTCCGGGCTGGACCTCGACTACGTGATACCCAAGCGCCTCGCGCGGCTGAGTGCGATGGTTCTCGGCGGTGTGTGCGTGGCCTGCTCGGCCATCGCCTTCCAGACCCTCTCGAACAACCGGATTCTCACCCCGGCGGTGATGGGCTACGAAGCCGTCTACCTGCTGTTGCAGTCCGTGCTGGTGCTGGGCATGGGCGTGCAAGGGGCGCAGTTGCTCGGCAGCGCAGGCAACTTCGCGGTTTCGCTGCTGCTGATGCTCGGCTACTCATGGGCGCTGCATCGCTGGCTGTTTCGCGACGGCAAATGCGACGTGTATTTCCTGCTGCTGGTCGGGCTGGTGCTGAGCCTGGTCATGACCACCCTCACGCAATTCGTCCAGCTCAAGGTCAGCCCCGGCGAATTCTCGATGCTGCAGGGCCAGACCCAAGCCTCCTTCCAGTACACCTCGACGCCACTGCTGCTCGGCTCGGCCTTGCTGGTGGCTGCCCTGTGCGCCGTGCAGGCTCGGTCGGTGCGGGTGCTCGACGTACTGGCGCTAGGGCGTGACCAGGCCATCTCCCTGGGCGTGGACCACCCGCGCAACGTGCGCCTGCATCTGGCCGTGATCGCCGCGCTGGTGGCGATTTCGACCAGCCTGCTCGGCCCCACCGCGTTCATGGGCGTGTTCGTCGCCAACATCACCTACGCCGTGGCCGGCACGTTCCGCCATCGGACCACCCTGGTGCTCGGCAGTGTCGTGGCCGTCGCCGTTTTCATTGCCGCCCAGTTGCTGGTCGAGCATGTCTTCAACTACAGGACCACCGTCGGCATTCTCGTGAATCTGGTGTGTGGCACCTACTTCCTCGCCCTGATGGTGCGTAACCGAGGAGGCGCATGATCAGCGTCCACGACCTGCATAAAACCTACGGCGGCAAGGCTGTGCTGAGCGCCGTGAACAGCTGTTTTCCAAGCCGGCGCCTGACCTCGCTGATCGGCCCCAATGGCGCCGGCAAGACGACCTTGCTGATGATGCTCGCCCGGTTGCTCGAACCCGATCGGGGCGACATACGCCTGGACGGGCGCTCGATCAGCGGCATCGCCATCGGCGACTATGCCCGGCGCGTCGCCACCCTGCGCCAGCAGGTGGATTTCAACCTGCGCCTGAGCGTCGCCGAGCTGGTCGCCTTCGGTCGATTCCCCCATAGCCGCGGCGCCCTCACCCGCGAAGACCATCGGGCCGTCGACGAAGCGCTCGCCTTCCTCTCCCTGGAGCCGCTGCGCGAGGCCTACCTCGACGAGCTCAGCGGCGGCCAGCGGCAAATGGCGTTCCTGGCCATGACCATCGCCCAGCAGACCGATTACCTGTTGCTCGACGAGCCGCTGAACAACCTCGACATGCACCATGCGGTACGCATCATGCGCGCGCTGCGCCGGCTCTGCGACGAGTTCGGGCGCACGGTGATCCTGGTCGTGCACGACATCAACTTCGCCGCCAGCTACTCCGATCACATCGTCGCCATGCGCGACGGCCAGATCCATTGCGCGGGCAGCGTCGACGACGTGGTGACCGAACAACAGTTGCAAGCGCTGTACGGGCTGGATTTCGAAATCACCCATGGCGCGAGCGGCAGACTGTGCAACTACTTCAACCCACCAGGAGAACTGCGATGAATTTCGACCACTGGCCTCGGGCGCTGCTGCTGGGCGCAGCCCTGACCCTGAACGCATGCGATGCCCCCCAGGACGCGGCCAGCACGACGGCGGCGAGCGCTCATCACGGCGACTACGCGCCCGTCAGCGTCCAGCACAAGCTGGGCACCACCGTGATCAGTCGCTCCCCGCAGCGCGCCGTGGCCCTGGACATGAACGAAGTCGACTTCCTCGACCAGCTCGGGGTGGCGGTGGCCGGCATGCCGAAGGATTTCGTGCCGCGTTTCCTGGCGCGCTACAAGTACGACCCGCAGATCGTGGATATCGGTTCGATCGTGCAGCCCAACCTGGAGCGGGTACACGCCGCGCGGCCCGACCTGATCCTGATCACCTCCTTGCAGGCCAAGCACTATGCCGAGCTGAGCGAGATGGCGCCGACCCTGCATTTCGACGTGGATTACCGCGACAGCGAGGTCGGGCATATCGCCCTGATCAAGCAGCACCTGGCCAGCCTTGGCCAGGTGTTCGGCAAGCAGGCGCTGGCCCGGCAGAAGACCGCCGAGCTCGAGGCCAAGCTCGACCAGGCACGCCGTGTCATCCGCGATCGCCCGGAACGGGCCCTGGTGGTGCTGCACAACAACGCCGCGTTCAGTGCCTTTGGCGTGCAGTCGCGCTATGGGTTCATCTACAACGACCTGGGCGTCAAGCCAGCCACCTTGACCCGCGAGACCGGCCTGCACGGCCAACCGATTGCAAGCGAGTTCATCCAGCAGACCAACCCCGACATCCTCTACGTCGTTGACCGTACCGCGGTGATGGAGCATCGCCCGTTGATGACGGCCCAGACATTGGGCAACCCGCTGCTGCGCCAGACCAATGCCTGGAAAAACGGGCGCGTGGTGTTCGTCGACCCCGAGGCCTGGTACGTCACCGCCGCCAGCCCGACGTCGCTGGCGCTGATCGTGGACGACGTGCTCAAGGGTTATCAGGACTGATTCGCACGCGCCGCAGGCGCGTTCGACCACGCAAGCTTTTGATTCTCATTCGCCTTACGACTTCGCTTTTTAAATACAACCACTGCCATCCATTGGAGCCATCGCGTGTCCCATCTGCCCAGCCCCACCCGCTCGAGTCTTGCCCTCATGCCTCCCGCGCTGCAACGAAAGCCATTGGCACACGCCGTGCTGGTCGGTCTTGCCCTGGGCGCCTGCGCACTTTCGCCAGTGCCCACCCTGGCGGCCGATAGCGAACAGACGCCACGCACGACCGACGAAAAGCCGGCAGTGCCAGAGCTGCCCGCCACCCTGGTCGATGCCCTTGCCGATGCCACCGATCCGCTGCCACCGGTCTACGCGGGCGGGCAAGTGGCCACTGGCGGCCGCGTCGGGCTGCTGGGCAACAAGGACTTCATGGAGACCCCGTTCAGCACGATCAGCTACACCGACACCTATATCCAGGACCTGCAAGCCAAGGACATCACCGACGTGATCGCCGCCACCGACCCCTCGGTGTTCAGCAACGGCCTCACCGGGACCTACAGCGAGAACTATTCGATCCGTGGGTTCCAGACCAGCATCAGCGACATGACCGTCGATGGGCTGTTCGGCATGGCCCCCTACTACCGCGCATCGCCCGAGATGTACGAGCGCATCGAAGTGCTCAAAGGCCCATCCGCCCTGCTCAACGGCATGCCGCCCGGTGGCTCGGTGGGCGGGATCGTCAATCTCATTCCCAAGCGCGCCGGCGACACGCCCCTGACGCGACTGACCGCCACCTACGCCTCCGACGCCCAGGTGGGCGGGCATGTCGACGTGGGCCGGCGCTTCGGTGAGGACAATGCGTTCGGCGTGCGCTTCAATGGCGTGTACCGCGACGGCGATGCGGCGATCGACGACCAGCGCCAACGCAATGTGCTTTCCTCGCTGGCCCTGGACTGGCGCGGCGAGCGTGCGCGCATGTCCATCGACCTGTTCGACAGCGATGATCATATCCGCGGCCAGAACCGTGGCATGGGCCTGGACGATGGCGTGCCGGTGCCCAGGCCACCGCGCAACGACAAGCTGCTCAACCCCGACTGGGCCTATGTCGAAACCAAGGACAAAGGCGCCATCCTGCGCGGCGAGTACGAGCTGCGCGACGACCTGCTGGCCTATGGCGCGATCGGCACCAGCAGGACCGACTACAAGTACAGCGGCGCGCTGATGGCCACGGTGAACAATGCCGCCGGCGACCTCACCACCACCATGGGCCAGCTGCAGATGGAGATTCACAAGACCTCCGCCGAGGTCGGGCTGCGAGGCCACTTCGACACCTTTGGCATCAACCATCAGTGGTCGGTCAACGCGACCCAGTACAGCGAGACGAAAAAGGATTTTGGCCGTCGCGCCGCGGGCTCCAGCTGGACGACCAACATCTATCGTCCAAGCTGGGGGCCGAAAGTGTCCGAAGCCTGGCCGCAGATCGCCCACACCGAGGACGACCTGAAAAGCTACGGCATCGCCGACACCTTGTCGGTGCTCGATGGCCGCGCGCAGCTGACCCTGGGCGTACGCCGCCAGGAGGTGGTCACCGACAGCTACAACGTCGCCGAGGGCGTGCGCAACAAGCCCGGCTACGATACCCACGCCACCACCCCCGCCGGGGCGATCCTGTTCAAGCTGACCGACGAGCTGTCGCTGTACGCCAACTACATCGAAGGCCTGAGCAAGGGCGCCGCCGCGCCGATCACCGCGGCGAATCATGGCCAGGTGTTCGCCCCCTACAAATCCAAACAGAAGGAAATCGGCCTGAAGCTCGACCTGGGCACGTTCAGCCACACCTTGGCGCTGTATGAAATCAAGCGTCCGAGCAGTTACACCGACCCGGCCACCAATGTCTTCTCGTTTGGCGGCGAGCAGCGTAACCGAGGCGTGGAGTGGAGCTTCTTCGGTGCAGCGCTGCCCGATGTACGCTTGATGGGCGGCGTCGCCTATGTCGACCCCAAGCTGATCAAGACCCAAGGCGGCAAGAACGACGGCAAGACCGCCACCGCCTATCCCAAGCTACAGGGCAAACTGGGCCTGGAATGGGACGTCCCCGGCCTGGAGGGGCTGACCTTGACGGGCAACGTCACCTCGCAATCCAAGCAGTACATCAGCAACGACAACAGCCTGTCGATCCCGGGTTACACGCTGTTCGACGCCGGCGCTCGATTCACCACCCAGGTGGCCAGCCGCCCGCTGACCTTGCGCGCGAACATCAGCAATCTCACCGACAAGGACTATTGGGGCGTACCGCTGACCCAGACCCTGGGGCTCGGCGCGCCGCGCACCTACGAGCTGTCGGCGAGCGTGGACTTCTGACCGCCAGGGCGCGCTACCTGCCGTCGCGCACGCCCTGGGCCGTGCTCATGAAGTTGACACTGATCCGTGTACCGTCGATGCCCGGCTCCTTGGGCACGCAATGTAGCCAGTCCTGCTGGGCGCGCCCGCCCATCACCACCAGGTCACCGCAAGATGGCCTGAACGTGATGGAGCGTCCGCCCTTCGCCGGCTTGATCAGGAAGCGTCGGGAAGTGCCCAGTGTCAGCACCGGCACGATGCACTCCAGCTTGCGGCAGGAGCGATGATCGCGGTGCCAGCCGGTACTGTCGTTGCCGTCGCGGTAGAGATTCATCCACAAACCGTCATAGACCACCCCGTAGTGGTTCGATAGCGCACTGACAGCCTGCAGCAGGCCCTCTTCGCGCACCTCGCGCAGATCCTGGTAGACCGCGGTCATGCGCGGCTCGAGCAATGTTCGGTTGAACATGCGCCGTTCGTGTTCGCGCCAGGGCACGCTGCGGCGCATCTGCTCGTAGAGCTGCGCGGCACCCGACAGCCAATCGGGCACGACCTCGACCCAGGAATACGCATCGAGCGCGACACGCCTTGCGGTTCGAAACGCCGTGTCGACGGCCAGCGGTGCATCGATCATGTCGAACAGGTCACTCTGCATGGCGTCCGGATCCGCTGTAGGCGTTGAGGGTCGCATCGCGCGCCGCCAGCCCTTGCCAGGCGCGCAGCACCGCATAGCCACGCCAGGGCCGCCAGCCCTCGGCGGCCTGCGTGGCGGCTCGCGCGCTGCTCACGCCCAGGGCCTTGTGCAGCGCCACGTCACCCGCGGGAAAGGCATCGGGCCAGCGCAGCGCGCGGAGCGCGATGTACTGTGCGGTCCAGTCACCGATACCAGGCAAGGCGCGCAATGCCGCGCAGGTTGCCGCGACGTCCACGCCTGGACGCAGCAGCAGCCGTCCGTCCAGCACGGCCTCGGCCAGCGCTTTCAAGGCGCCCTGACGCTGACGGGTGATGCCCAGCCGACCCAGTGCGTCGCCACTGGCCGTGGCCAGGGCGGCGGGTGTGGGAAACAGGCGATCCAGCCCTGTGATCGGGGTTTCGACGGGCATCCCGAAAGCGGCGACCAGGCGCTTGCCCAGTGTGCACGCGGCGGCCACCGTGATCTGCTGGCCGAGCACGGCGCGCACGGCCAGCTCGAACCCTTCCAGCGTGCCCGGTACGCGTACGCCATCGCTCGCCGGGAACGTGGCCTGCAGCAAGGCGTGAATGGCCTGCGGGTCGGCGTCCAGATCGAACGCCGCGCGCACGCGGCTGATCAGCGTCGGCAAGGCAACGGCCAATGAATCGCTGACGGTCAGCAGCACCTGGGCACGCGCCTCGTCGAAACGTACCCGCAGCCAGCCGCTGCAAGCCTGTCCGCGCTGAACGACCTGCAAGGTGCGCGCGTACTCCCACCCCTGCACACGCTCCACGCCGGACAAGGCGCGCAGATGCAGAAACTGGAGCATGGCACCGACGTCATAAGGCGGGCGCCAGCCCAACCGCACGCTTGCGCCCTGTCCATCCACGACAGACCTGGCGCGGCGCAGGGCGCTGGGGTTCAACCCGTAGTGTCGGGAAAACGCGTCGTTGAAACGCCGGACGCTGGCAAAGCCGCTGGAAAGTGCCACCTGGGTCATCGGCAGCGGCGTATCGGCGATCAGCTGCTTGGCCGCCAGCAGGCGCCGGGTCTGCAAGTACTGCAGGGGCGACACGCCGAAGTGCGCCTCGAAGATCCGTCGCAGGTGGCGGTCGCTCACACCCAGGTGCCCCGCGATCCGCGCCATCGCGCCCCCGGTGGCCTGCGACTGTCCGGCGCGTGGCGGGACGATGCTGGCCAGGGCATCGGGCTCGTCCATCAGGCGCGCCGCCTGCAACGCCAGGATGCGCGAGGCGTCTTCGGTGCTCCATGATGCCGCGCGTGGCGCCAATTCCGGGCGGCAGCGCAGGCAGGGTCTGAAGCCCGCGGCCTCGGCCTGAGCGGCATGGCGATAGAAGCGGATGTTCTCGCGCCGTGGCGTTTTCACCCGACACACCGGTCGGCAGTAGATGCCAGTGCTGGTCACGGCGGCGAAAAAGGCGCCATCGAAGCGCGCATCGTGCGCTTTCAGGGCCTGGTAGCAGGCGTCGCTTTCGGGAGGATCGATGATGTTTGGCATAGACGACATCGTATTCTCCCATCGTGGGCGAGACTCGCCATTTTCGGACATATGGTGCGAAACACCGCCATGCCTTGCAAACCGCACATCCGGGCAACTGGACATCCGCACTCGATGTGCTGGAATTTTCACTGCCGCACGCAATGACCCGAGCCATTTGAGCGGACCGCCACGGCCTGATCTCTGGCTCCCCGCAAGCCGACAACGTCAGGGACTCGTCATGGCCAAGGTTCTCTGTGTGCTTTATCCGGACCCCGTCACCGGCTACCCTCCGCGCTATGCGCGCAGCACGATCCCGCGCATCGATACCTACGCCGATGGCCAGCGGGCACCCTCGCCGACGCCACCCCTGGGCTTCGAGCCTGGCGAGCTGGTCGGCTGCGTCTCCGGTGGGCTTGGTTTGCGCGCCTACCTGGAACAGCACGGTCACGAGCTGATCGTGACCAGCGACGAGCGTGGGCCTGATTCCGCGTTCGAGCGTCACCTGGTCGACGCCGACATCGTCATATCCCAACCCTTCTGGCCCGCCTACCTGAGCGCCGAGCGAATCGCCCAGGCACGAAAGCTCAAACTGGTGATCACCGCAGGGATCGGCTCCGATCATGTCGACCTGGCCGCTGCCGCCGCGGCCGGCATCACCGTCACCGAAGTCACCGGTTCCAACTGCATCAGCGTCGCCGAGCAGGTGGTGATGCTGATCCTCGTGCTGGTGCGCAACTACCTGCCGGCACACGCGATCGCCGGCGATGGTGGCTGGAACATCGCCGATTGCGTGGAGCGCAGCTACGATATCGAAGGCATGCATTTCGCCACCATCGGCGCGGGCCGCATCGGCATGGCCGTGTTGCGTCGACTGCAGCCCTTCGGCGTGCACCTTCACTACTTCCAGCGTCATCGCCTGGCGCCGCACATCGAGGACGAACTGGGGCTCACCTACCACGCGGACATGGCCTCGCTGCTGCCCGTCGCCGACATCGTCAACCTGCAGATTCCGCTCTACCCCGCCACCGAAAACCTGCTGGACGATGCCCGGCTCGCGCAAATGAAACGAGGCGCCTATCTGCTCAACTGTGCCCGTGGCAAGCTGGTGGAGCGCGATGCGCTGGTGCGCGCCCTCGCGTCAGGGCAGCTGGCCGGCTATGCCGGCGATGTGTGGTTCCCGCAGCCCGCGCCGGCGGATCACCCGTGGCGAAGCATGCCGTTCAACGGCATGACGCCGCACATCTCCGGAACCTCGCTGTCGGCGCAGGCACGCTATGCGGCTGGGACGCTGGAAATCCTGCAGGACTACCTCGGCAACCGGCCCATTCGTGATGAATACCTGATCGTGCACGGTGGCGCGCTTGCCGGTACCGGTGCCCGCTCCTACCAGTTGCAATGACACAGGCCAGCGGCAGTGACCGGACCTTGTGGGCATTAACATTCGTCCCTATTCTCTATCGCTGGAGCGCGCGGAAGGCCCACCATCGCGATCGCGCCCGGGGCTTCTTGCGCAGCAAACGCCAGTTCCGCAGTGCCATCAAGGAGGCGCAGTGCCGTCGATCACATCCCAGGCCGTCGAAGCCCAACTGACCTCTGCCGCCATTTTTCTGGTGGTGTCGATCAACCCCGAACCCCAGAGCGAAGCCACCGTTCGAGCGCTTTGCGCAGACCTTTCATCCCTGGTGCGCGGCGTGGGGTTCAGAACCCCCGACGGTGCGCTGTCGTGTGTCACGGGCATTGGTTCCCACGCCTGGGATCGCCTGTTCGGCGCTCCACGGCCCAAGGCACTGCACCCGTTCCGGGAGATTCGCGGCGTTCACCACGCCCCCTCCACTCCCGGCGACCTGCTGTTCCATATCCGCGCCACGCGCATGGACCTGTGCTTCGAACTGGCCAGCCAGATCATGGCGCGCCTGGCGAGCACCGTTACCGTGGTCGACACGGTGCAGGGCTTCAAGTACTTCGACAACCGTGACCTGCTGGGCTTCGTCGACGGCACTGAGAATCCGGTGGCCCAGGCCGCGGTGCAGGCGACCCTGATCGGCGACGAGGACCCCGCATTCATCGGCGGCAGCTACGTCATCGTGCAGAAGTACCTGCACGACATGGACAAATGGCAGGCGATCCCGGTCGAACATCAGGAAAGGATCATAGGGCGCAGGAAGCTGTCGGACATCGAGCTGACCGATGCCGAGAAGCCCAGCTACGCGCACAACGTGCTGACCAGCATCGAGGAAAATGGCGAGGACCTGCAGATACTGCGCGACAACATGCCCTTCGGCGACGTCGGCAAGGGTGAGTTCGGTACCTACTTCATCGGCTATGCGCGATCGCCGGCCCGCACCGAGCGCATGCTCGAAAACATGTTCGTCGGCAACCCGCCCGGCAATTACGACCGCCTGCTCGACGTCAGCCGGGCGGTGACTGGGTCCCTGTTCTTCGTACCCACCACCACGTTCCTCGACGCGGTGACCAGCGAGGCGGCGGTGGCCTTGAACGCGCCACCGGCCAACCCGTGATCACTGTTCTGCGCTACGCCATGTAGTTGGGTCCGCTTCGCGGGTAAACCCGCGCCCACAAGGCCTGTGGGAGCGGGTTTACCCGCGAAGGGCTGCAAAGCAGCCCCAACAAGCACCAGGTTTTCTTACGTGAACACCATTACGCACTACACCGGCAGTTCGCTTCGACTACCCTTCAGCAGGAAACGCGCCCGACGATGGCGAACGCGGGAGGGCCCACGGTGAAGATACGAAACGGGATCAACGTCGTGAAGCAGGCCGTCGAACTCGTCGGCCGACATCCACTGGTTACCGGCATCCTGGCAATCACCGGGCTCCTCGGTTTTGTGTTTTCCATCTACACCTATGAAGCCGATCGCCAGAGCGCTGTCGAAAACAGCCAGCAGACAGAGCGAAACATCAGCGCGATCAACAAGGTGGATCAAGGTGTAAAAGCCATCTCGGCGGCAACCTTCGCATCCTGTGCCCGGGCGCCTTGCTGGACGCTCGAGGACCTGGTCAGTCGAGACACGATCGGCAAACCCAAAGACCTGGTGGACGCCAAGGTCGCGCCAGCGATGAGGAAAGACAAGGGTCAGTTCATCTACGAGCTCGATGGCTGTTTTGTGAGCGTCGAGTACACGGACGATGCGGTCTCATACATTTCCGCCAACCTGTTCAAGCACGTCGAGATCGCAGGTCGCAAGGATCAGTATGGCTATCCGTTGCAGGAGAGAAAGCCCTGCGCGTTCTCGATCGTTCGACTGCTTGCGCCAGATGAGCGACCTGCGCAAGTCGACAACGCCAACCTGACGGTCGCCGACGCCATTCGGCTCATATCGCCATCGGCCGACTGCGCGGGATGCGATGGGCCTGCCCTGCAGATTTCCAGCGCCTGCATCGACTGTGGCAACTATGCCGAGCCTTACATCGAGTTCATGAAAGCCGGCAGTCATGCCGAGATGTTCATCGATTCATTTTTCACGACAGCGTTCGACACGGTGGATGACACAGGCGCGCAAGGGTTCGATATCCTTGCTGCGTTCCGGGAGTCGATGCGCGCGAAAATCGGACCGGACGCTGAGTACGGCATAGAAATCGCGCCCTTGTGCCAACTGGACATCTATCCCGAGATCAAACGAATCCTCGCCCGTTCGCAGATCACCGCCGTGGGCCTGGGCACCGGCCCACGGCGGTGGACGAATGCGCTCTTCTGCAAGTGGTGGGAGTAACAGTCAATCAGACCGCTGCATTACCGGGGCTGCTTTGCAGCGGATTGCTGTATCGTTCACTCCTGCCGTGCAACCAGACGCCAATGAAGCGATAAACCATGAACCGTCGTAAAAAGATCAACCAGCTGTTGAAAGCCCACGCCAAGAAGGCCAGCGCCAAGCTGGCGCCGAAAAACCGCAACACCTACATATCCAAGGCCGACCGACTGAAGCTGGCGGCCGAGGCCAGCCTGAGCGTCGAGCAGACCACGGCAGACAACGCCGCCCCCGCACAGCCCTGAGCCTGACGATGACAATGCCTGCCGATACAGCGAGCAATGCGATGGACCTGAAATTCAGCCATGTGGATGTGCTGGTCGCCGATCTGCGCGCCGCCTGCAGCTATTACGCGCAGGTGCTGGGCGCCGCTATCTCGAGGACGCTCGTCTGGGAGCGTGGCGGCCTGCACGTACACTACGCGATCGCCCGGGTCGGCCAGGAACGGTTCATGCTGGTGCAGCCACTGGCGGGTAACCTCAAGGACCTGCTCGACACGCACGGCGAGGGGATGATCTACCGCCATTGCTATTGCACGCCGGACATCGAGCAGGCCTACGACCAACTGACCGCCAACGGCATCCAGCCCGAGGACGAGAACGGCAAGCCACTGGCGCGCGAGCACCTGCAGTCGCCTGCCGGTGCCCGCATCATCTGGCTGCCGAAGCGTTTCGGGCATTTCTCGATCGAAATCATCGAGGCGCAGGCACTCGAAGCCTTCATCGAGGAGGCGTTCCTCCCACTGCCCTGAGTCAGAACGCGTACTGCACCCCGACGGTCGAGGTGACCGGCGTATCCTGGCGGATGATCGGGCTGTGGCGGACCTGGTCGGTGTAATGCATTACATTCACGCTGGCGATCGTCGACCAGTGCGGATCGAACCGGTGCATCCACGACAGCTCGCCCGAGTAGGCATAGATACCCTTGTCCGCCTCGAATCGATCGAAACCTGTGTTGTCACTTTGCTGGCTGGTGACGCCGAAGTAGGTCTGGTTGTACCTGGCCTGCCCCGCATGCGCGTTGACGCCCAGGGTGACGGTGTCGGCGTCGCTGTGGTGAAGCGTGCCCAGCAGGCCGAACTGATAGCGATCGCCGCGCTTGTAGCCACCGGTACGCAGCTCGGCGTCGGCGGTGATCGCCAGCCAGGGCAGGATCTGCTGGGCCAGGTTGATCTCGACGACCGTCGCACCGCCCACCTCGCCCATGCCCTTCAAACGGTCCGAGCCATCGCGGTACTGGCTGTCACCGTCGGCACGGCCGAAGTCGTAGCCGAGCGAGACGCTGGCGCTCAAGCCATTGTCGAACTGGTGCTGGACGCCTACGCCCTGGAGGCTATCGGCGAAAAAGATCCCACGCTGGATGGACACCGATGGCAGCAGGTGGCCCCGGCTGCCCTTCGCGCCCATGTAGCGGGGCGCGGTGTGCAGGGCGAAGCCGGCGGTGACCTGGGTCTCGTCGCCCCAGAGGCTGTCCAGCGCGGTCTTTTCCTCTGCGCTGGCCTGGCTGCAGGCAAGCGCCGCGTTAAGGGCAAGCGACGTGCCCAGTATCTTCCTGATGGACGTTGATTCGAACATGCTCATGACTCGCTGGATAAGGTTTGAACACCATGGAAAACGCACCGGGATTGCCCGGCGCATTTCAACGGGGCGCACTCTAGCGAGGGTCTGTCAACGTTCCTTCCAGCGATTGTCAAGCTCGTGTGAAGATGGCTGATTTTTTCTGGGCAGGCCTCAGCTGTCCTGGCCCAGCACATAGCGGTCGAAGTGCTGGATATGCTCGTCGAGGTTGTCCTCGAGCATCATCCGGTACTGCTCGCAGAAGTACTTCAACAACTCCTCGCGCGCCGCGGCCATTTCCTGCGCCGACTTGAAACTGCGCGCCGTCATCCAGGCATTGAAGCGACTGGCGGCGAAGGTCATCGAAGCGCTGACCTTGCCCAGGTCCTCGAGCTTTTCGATCTGCTGGTTGGCCAGCTCGATATGCGCGTCGGCGCGGTCGTAGAAAGTCTGGTCGGTGGCTTGTGCCATGCGGTACACCTATTGGGGATGCTTGGCTCAGGCCGTCTTGGCCTGAACGGTGAACAGGCTGGCCCCCAGCGTCATGAACGACACGCCGAACAGGCGGTTCATCAGGCGCGCGCGGCTTGGCGCGGCCAGCTGGCGTTTCAAGGCCTGGGCCAGGGAGACATAGAAGGCATGGGAGAGCATCGAGCACAGGGCGAACGTGACCACCAACAGGCCGAGCTGGCCGTCGGCGCCATGGCCGGTGCGCACGAATTGCGGCAGGAAGGCGGCGAAGAACAGGATGGCCTTCGGATTGGTCAGCGCCACCGTCACGCCATTGAGCAGCAGCCGGCGATTGCTGGCGATGGACCTGGCCGGCTGCTCCAGCTGGTCGAAGGCACTGCTGCGGCTCTTCCACTGCTTGATGCCCAGGTAGATCAGGTAGCTCGCGCCCAGTATCTTGAGCAGCAGGAAGGCCGTGGCCGAGGTCTGCAGCAGCACCCCGAGACCGGCACTGGTGGCGGTGGACACCACCAGCAGGCCGAAGGCGTTGCCGAGCGAGCCGAGCATCGCCCGCCGCGGGCCATGGGACAACGAGTTGGACAGGGCCATGATGACCCCAGGGCCTGGCGACAGGGTCACCAGCATCGAGACGACGACAAAACCGAACCAATCGTGAAGCGACATCCTTGTACATCCCCGGACCGATAACGTGAGGCGGCGACTGTAACAGAATGCTGCCCCGCTCCGGAAATGAGCTTCGAAATCTCAGCCTGTGGGAGCGGGTTCACCCGCGAACACCGGCAAAGCCGGTGCCAGGCACCGCGGCGCCTGTTTCGCGGCGGTTCGGCGCCCCGCTAAACCCGCTCCCACAGAGGTCTTCTGCCCTCAGACCGAACGCAGGTTCAATGGGTTCGATTCAACCGGCTGCCGCGCATCGTGGCCACAGGCCACGAAATCCTCCTTGCGCAGCACCACCAGCGCCACCAGGGACGCCACGCCGGTGCCCACGTAGAAGTACCACGGCGCGGTGATATCCCCGGTGACCTTGATCAGCCAGGTGGAGATCAGCGGCGCGCTACCGCCGAACACCGCCACCGGGATGTTGTAGGCCATGGCGATGCCGGTGGAGCGAATGCGGGTCGGCAGCAGCTCGCTCATCAGCGCGTAGGTCGAGGACGCGTACAGGCCGAACAGGATCGCCACCGCCATCAGCGGCCAGAACAGCGTGGCCGGCGTGGCGCCCGGCGCGCTCTTGAAGAACCAGTACATGGCCAAGGTCGCCAGGGTGCCGATCACCATCAGGAACGGCTTGCGCCCATAGCGGTCGGTGAAGGCGCCGCCGAAGGGCATCACCAGCGCCGCCGACAGGCTGGCGACGAACACATAGAGCAAGGTGGTGCCACTGTCGAACTTGAGGGTGTTGGACATGTAGGTCGAGGCGAAGGTCAGCACCAGGTAGAAGATCGAGCTGTGCAAAGTGATGATGAAGAACACCAGGGCAATCGAGCGTTTCCACTGCCACACTTCGCGCAGCGGTGCCTTGGAGGTCTGCCCGGCCTCGACCAGGGCGAGGAACTCGGGGCTGTCCTCGAGCTTGAGGCGGATGTACAGCGAGATGAAGCCCAGCGGCCCGGCGATCAGGAACGGAATGCGCCAGCCCCAGTCCTGCATCAGCTCCGCGCCCAGGGCCCAGGTCATGCCATTGGCCACGGCGCCGCCCAACAGCAGGCCAAGCACTGCGGTGACCATCAGCCAGCAGGTGGCGAAGCCCCGCCGCCCGGGGCCTGCGTATTCGGAAATGAAACTGGTGATGGTGCCGATCTCGCCGCCGGCGGAGAAACCCTGCACGCAGCGGATCAGCACCAGGATGATCGGCGCGGCGATGCCGATGCTGGCATAGGTCGGCAACAGGCCGAGCAGGAAGGTAGAGCCGGCCATCATCACCAGCACCGTGATCAGCGTGCGCCGACGGCCGATCTTGTCGGCCAACGGGCCGAAGAACAGCCCGCCCAGCGGGCGGATGAAGAAGCTCAGGGCAAAGGCCGCGAAGCTCGCCAGCAGGCTGCTGGTGGGGTCGTCGGAAACGAAAAAGGCCTTGCCGATGTACAAGGCCAGGAAGCCGTAGACGCCATAGTCGTACCACTCGATCAGGTGACCGGTGGTGGCGCCGATGAAAGCCCGGCGCCGCTGGCGCCGGGTGTTGCCGGGTGACATGCCCATAAGGGAACTCCTGTCGTGTTGCTGTCCATGAATTGTCGTTGCTTCAGGGGATGCTCGAAGGCCCCGAGGGATCCTGCAGCCACTGGCGCAAGCGGGTCTTGAGAATCTTGCCATAGCTGTTTTTCGGCAGCTCGGCGCAAAACTGATATTTCTTCGGTTTCTTGAACGAGGCCATGCGCGCCAGGAACCACTGGTTGAGCGCCTGGGCATCGACACGACCACTCGCGCGCGGCACCACGAAGGCCACCACCGACTCGCCCCACTCGGCATCGGCCTCGCCCACCACGCACACTTCGAACACCTCGGGGTGCTGCATCAGCACTTCCTCGACTTCGCGCGGGTAGATGTTGCTGCCGCCGGAGATGATCACATCCTTGCAGCGATCGGTCAGGGTCAGGTAGCCGCGCGCATCGAAGTAGCCGATGTCGCCGGTGCGCAGCCAGCCATCCACCAGGGTCGCCTGGGTAGCGGTCGGATTGTCCCAG
Source organism: Pseudomonas sp. microsymbiont 2 (assembly GCF_054788395.1). NCBI lineage: Bacteria > Pseudomonadati > Pseudomonadota > Gammaproteobacteria > Pseudomonadales > Pseudomonadaceae > Pseudomonas > Pseudomonas sp. microsymbiont 2. Next base: position 2,739,461 of record NZ_CM139112.1, on the reverse strand, counting down.
TAGCCCAGCATCACCGGTGCGCCGCGCACCGCGATCTCGCCGGGCTCGCCCGGCGCGAGCGGCTGGCCGGCAGCGTCCACCACCCGCACCTCGACACACGCCTGGGCGCGTCCTACCGAGGAGGCCATCGCCGACCAGTCGGCGTGGTCACGGTCGGCGATGGTTTCACGCGCCAGCGCGCTGATGGTCATCGGGCATTCGCCCTGGCCGTAGATCTGCACCAGGCGCGGGCCGAAGGTGTCCAGGGCGTCGGCCAGGTCCGCGAGGTACATCGGCCCACCGCCGTAGACGATGGTCTTGATGCCTTCCCCGGCATAGCCCTGCTGCCGGGCCTGCTCGACCATGCGCTTGACCATGGTCGGCGCAGCGAACAGGCTGACCTGCCCCAACCCCTGGGCCAGCTCGAACAGCTCCGCCGCCTGGAAGCCGCGCGATGCCGGCACCACATGACGGGCGCCACAGCGCACGTGGATGAAGTTGTACAAGCCTGCACCGTGGGACATCGGCGCGGCGTAGACCACGGCGTCGCCAGCCGACACCGGATCCACATCCAGCGGATAGCACAAGGACATGGCGATCAGGTTGCCATGGGACAGCATCACGCCCTTGGAGCGCCCGGTGGTGCCGGAGGTGTAGAACAGCCAGGCCAGGTCGCTGTCCTGGCGCGGATGCGGCGCCTGCAGATCGACGCCCGCGACGGCCACGGCCTGGCCGGGCGCGGCCAGCTCGCGACAGCCAGCGGGCAACGCCAAGCCATCGAACAATCGGCCCTCGTCGGTGTAGATCAGCCGCGCCCCGGCGTTGCCGGCGATCCAGGCTGCTTCCAGGGCGTGCAACTTGTTGTTGATCGGCACCGCCACCGCCCCGCTCCACCAGATGGCGTAGAGCAGTTCGAGGTAGGCGCAGCTGTTCTTCATCAGCAACGCCACCCGCTCGCCCGGAGCGATGCCGTATTCGTCGCGCAGTTGCAGCGCGCGAGCCCGAGCCAGCTCGGCAAGTTGCTGATAATCGGCGACCTGGCGCAGGCCGTCGAACAGCGCGGCGCGCTGCGGCCAGCGCTGGGCCGCGTCGAGCAGCCAGTGCGCGATGTTCATCTCAGACCCTGACCGCTTGCAGCACGCTGGCGTAGTTGGCCGCGGCCATGCCGCCCATGTTGAACAGCAGGCCGAACTCGGCACCGGGCACCCCCAGGCCGATGGGGTTGCCGGTAAGCTGGGCAAAGCCCAGGGCGTGCATCGACACACCGGTGGCGCCCACCGGATGGCCCTTGGCCTTGAGCCCACCAGACAGGTTCACCGGCAGTCGCCCGCCCTGGCGCACGATGCCGTCGTCCAACGCCCGATGCCCCTCGCCGCGCGGCGCCAGGCCCATGGCCTCGTAGATCAGCAGCTCGGCGATGGTGAAACAGTCGTGGACCTCGGCAAAGCTCAGGTCGTTCAGGGTCACCCCCGCCTCGCGCAGTGCGCCATGGATGGCCCGCTGCGGCCCCTCGAAAGCCAGAACGTCACGGCGCGACAACGGCAGGAAGTCATTCACCTGGGTCATCGCACGGATCGCCACCTGGCGCCGCATCGAACGGGCCCGCTTGGGCGAAGCCAGGACGATCGCCGCCGCGCCGTCGCTGATCAGCGAGCAATCGGTCAGGCGCAGCGGCGCGGCGATCAGCGGATTGCCCTGGGATACCGTGTTGCAGTGCTCGAAGTCCATCACCCGGTGCATCTGCGCCAGCGGGTTGGCCATGGCGTTGGCGTGGTTCTTCACCGCGATCGCGGCCATCGAGGCCAGTGGACTGTGGTAGCGCTCGGTGTACTGCTGCGCCACCTGGCCGAACAACTGGGCGAAGCTCAACCCCGCTTCCTCGATGGCATTCTGATAGCCGGCGCCGGCCAGCGCGCGGGTAACCTCGACGGTGCTGTTGCCGGTCATCTTCTCCGCGCCCACCACCAGCACCAGTTCGGCGGCGCCGCTGCGGATCGCGTGGATGCCCGCCTGGATCGCCGCCGAACCCGAGGCACAGGCGTTCTCGCAGCGGGTAGCCGGCTTGAAGCGCAATTGCGGGTCGGCCTGCAGCATCAGCGAGGCCGGAAAGCCATCGGCCACCAGGCCCGAGTTGAAGTGTCCGAGGAACAGCGCGTCGATCTCGGCGGCGTCGATCTCGGCGTCCTTGAGCGCGTCGCGGGTGACCTGCACGATCAGGTCCTCGAGGTTCTGGCCATCCAGGCGACCGAAAGGACTGTGCGCAGCGGCGACGATGGATACGGAATCGTGAAACATGGTGATTTTCTTCTGTCCTTGAAGCGGGTATTTCATACAATGGGCCAGCGCCCGAATCCCACGCTAGTTGGGGCAACTACGTACGCCTGTACGTAGTGAGTCATACGGGCATGACCCTGAAACCGAGGCAGGATGCCTGATGACCGTCGATACACCGCCCTTCCAGGACCTCGAGCGCGTGGCGTTCCAGGTGTCCCCTGCCCCCCAGATGATCACGGCCCATCGCCGGATGCTCGATTGCAACCAGGCGTTCGTACGGTTGTTCGGCTACGAGCGGGAAGAGTTGCGAGGCAACCTGACACTGCTGCTTTATCCCTCCCATGCGGATTACCAGAGCATCGGCGAACGTAGCGAGCACTGGCTGCGCACCGGGCCTGGGGCTTTCTATACCGATGAACGCTTCATGCAGCATCGCAATGGCGAAGTGTTCAGGGCACGGGCCCACGGGTTTACCCTGACGCTCGATGACCCGTTCAAGCTGATGGTGTGGCATTTCGAGCGGCTGGACCGGCAGCCAGCGCCCGCGGTGCAGTTGACGGCGCGGGAGCGGGAGATTTCGCTGCATATCGTGAACGGGTTGACGTGCAAGGAAGTGGCGCGCCAGCTGGGGATCTCGCATCGCACGGTGGAGGTGCATCGGGCGCGGTTGATGAAGAAGTTGCAGGCGAAGAACAGTGCCGAACTCGTCTCCAAGATCATCTTCATCAGTTGAAAACCCAACCTGGCTCAGGCAAAGAATGCTCAATCCCCACGGCTCACCAACTGCGCATGTTGGTGATCACGCGCTCACCCTTATAGAACCATGCCAATGAAATATATCCTGTTCTTCATCATTACGTTTTCCACCTTATGGCAGTTGATGTTCAGCTACGAGTCGTGGTGGCATTTCGCACTGCTTTCACTGCTGTCTGTTTCCTGGGTGGTCGCTGCCATCTATATCTATGACCTGACATGGGCATTGACCGGGCGCAGCTCTGCATACTATCGAGCGTTCTACAGCGAGCTGAAGAAAGACTTTTTCATCGCCCTGGTGTCTGGCCTGGTGCTGGTATTCGTCATCAACATGTCCTCCGCCAGCTATAGCCTTTCAAGCATCGACATCGCCTTCGCCGGCTTTCCATTTCTGCTGATGAGCATCATCGACACCTACATTTTGACGAAGAGCAAAATCGTCGGCGAACGCTTGCCAAGGTCAATCACCCGCCTGCTCATGACCTTTCAATGCCTTACAGCGCTGATCTACATCTATTTCCTGATCAAGATAAACTCCACGGCCTACGCGCCGGCAGAGTCGCTCTGGCTGCAAATCACCCTGCTGCTCACGGCGTTTTGTCTGAGTATCTTCTCGCACCAGCTGGTGTTCATCCTCAAGAAACAGCGCATGGAATTATCGCCAGCGCTCGTCGAGCTTTTCGACAGCATGAAAATGAGCCAGGGCATCTACAAGCAAGCGGGCATCGCCGTCGAGCAATGGAACAGCATCGTATTCAAGAAAAAAGCGCAGCAACGCAGCATCAGGTCACGGCGAAACAAGAAGAAACGTTGAGTACGGCACCACCAGGCACTCGGGCCATGGCACCTTCCCCGTCTCCCCCCCGCAGCTAGCTCGGCGCTATCGTTCGCGCGCTGCCGATGGCGACGACTCGGACTCAAGCTGCGCTTGAATCCAGTCGATGAATGCACGCACCTGCGGTCGACCCAGGTTCTCCTTGCGGGCCACCAGGTAATAGGCAAAGCGCGAAGGCCAGGCCCGGTCCACTGCTACCACCAGCCTGCCGCTGCGCAAGTCATCTGCGGCGTGCTGTGCCTGCACGAGCGCGATGCCTTGGCCACTGACGGCCGCGCGTAACAAAAGCAGATCTTCGTCAAAGCTCGGTCCTCGGCGGCTACGGCGATCGGGTTCGGCCCCGTGAGCCTGCAACCACAGCGTCCAGTCGGCACGGTCGGCGTCCTGCAACAGTGGGTAGCGCAGGCAATCGCACGGTTCATCCAGTGGCGGCCCACCGGCAAGCAGGTCGGGGCTGGCTACCGCAAGCAGCACAGGAGCCAGTAACGGTATCGACTCCAGCCCTGGGTACTCGCCCAGGCCATGGCGCAGGGCAATATCGACAGGTTCACGATGCAGATCGACAAGCTCGGCCGTGGACTGCACATGCACGTCGATCTCTGGGTGCCGCGCATTGAAGTCAACCAAGCGTGGCACCAGCCAGCTGGACGCGAACGAGGGCTGAGTGCTGATCGTGAGGGTGTTGACGCGCGTCAGGGCTTGCAGATCGAGCAGAGCGCTTTCGATCTGGCCAAAACCGCGTGACAACCCCGGATAGAGACTCGCCCCCGCCTCCGTAAGCTGCACGCCGTAGCGACTGCGCGTCAGCAGGCGGACCCCGAGGCGGTCTTCCAGCAAACGGATCTGTTGACTGATGGCACCTGGGGTGACGCCCATGGACTCGGCGGCGGCCTTCAAGCTACCCAGTCGAGTGGTTTCGGAAAAAGCACGCAACGCGAGCAACGGCAAGACTGCACCCATGAAATTTAAACCTTAGAAAAACTAATCTGAATGAATGAAATGATCGTTCGTAAACCTTATGGATGATGCCTAGCATAGCGTGACTGCAAACATATTCAGATTAGTTTTATTGAGGCCAATAACATGCCGGATCCCGCGCTTGTGCTTTATACCGACAGCTCCCCCAATGGTTTCAAGATCACCATTGCCCTTGAGGAATTGGGACTGCCTTATCGCCTGATCCACGTGAATATCGACTTGGCCGAGCATCGCCACGAGGATTTCCTCGCACTCAACCCGGCAGGTCGCATCCCGGTATTGGTAGACCGCAAGGCTGGAATCGTGCTGTTCGAATCAGCAGCGATCCTGTTGTACCTGGCACAATTGAGCGATCAATTGCTCGAGCAGGCAGCGCAACCACGTTGGACAGCCATCACCTGGCTGATGTACCACAGCGCCAGCATGGGCCCTTTGCTGGGGCAGCGCGTTCACTTCGAGTGCTTCGCGCCCGCGCCCAACCCTACGGCGCAGCAGCGCTATCGCGCCCTCACCGAGGAGGCTTTCGCACTTCTCGATCAGCAACTCGCCACCCGTGCGTGGCTGGCCGGCGACGCCTATTCGATTGCGGATATCGCCAGTTTCGCCTGGCTGCATATCGCAAAGGTCATTGGCTTCGACTTCAGCCCCTACCGCCATCTGAGTCGCTGGTTCCGACAAGTCGAGCAGCGTCCCGCCGTGCAACGCGGTATTCGTCTCCCAGCGCCAGCGACCGGCCCCTGACTCCCTCGAACAAGGAATGTCCATGACCTCTATCAGCAGCAAAGGCGCCAGCGCCGATGCCTTCGCCCTGCATCCCGGGTACCGTCGCATGTTCGCCGACGGTCAGTTGACCCTGGGCATCTTCTTGCCGCTTCGTTTCTATGACGCAGACATGAGCGTGCTTCACGGCCAGGCGCAACTGGTCAGCGAGATCGACCGTTTGGGCTTTGCCGCCGTGTGGGTACGCGATGTGCCCTTGTACGACCCTGCATTCGGTGACGCCGGGCAGGTATTCGACCCGTTCACCTACCTGGCCTATCTGGCAGCCCATACCCGCAGGATCACCCTGGCAACCGGCAGCGCGATTTTCACCCTGCGCCACCCCATCGACCTGGCGAAAGCCGCTTCCAGCCTGGATTGCCTTTCAGGTGGGCGCCTGGTGCTGGGCATCGCCTCGGGCGACCGACCGATTGAGTTTCCGGCCTATGGCCTGGCCCATGACGAACGAGGGGAGCGATTTGCGCAGAGCGTGGATTACTTCCGCCGACTGCTGGCCGGCCATCCTGCGCCGATCCATTCGCCACTGGGACAGCTCGATGGCGCCCAACTGCTCCCTGCCCCCGTCACTGGTCGGATCCCGCTGCTGGTGACCGGCTCATCACGCCAGTCGTTGCAATGGCTTGGCGAGCAGGCCGACGGTTGGATCACTTACCCCGAAGCCACTCACAATAGTCTTGGCCCTCGGCGCCTGGCCGAAAAGATCAGCGCCTGGCGAGCGCTCATTCCCGACGCAGGTTTGCGCCCACATGTCACCAATGAATGGATCGACCTGGATGAGAATCCGACCTTCCCGCGCACGCCGCAACAAGGTGGCTACGTGTTGCGTACAGGTCGTAACGGCCTGATCGACCTGCTGCATGAGTGGCGCGACGCCGGGGTCAATCATGCGGCGCTGGGCATGCAAATGGCACGGCGCCCGCCCAGGGAAATCATTCAGGAGCTGGCCGAAGAGGTCCTGCCACTGTTTCCAGCGCTGCCTGGGCCAGCGCCTCATGCACAAATCTGGTAGCCATTGCCGTACAATCGCGCCGCGACAAACCCAGCCTGCGTCGCCGGAGGATGCTTCATTGCAACGAGTGATGATCGTTGGCCAGCCTGGTGCCGGAAAGAGCACCCTGGCACGCAAGCTTGGTGAATGCACGGGCCTGCCGGTCATTCACATCGACACGATTCATTGGCAGCCGGGATGGATCGAGAGAAGCCGCGACGAAAAGACCCGCCTTTGCCACGAGGTCGAGGCCAGTGATCGCTGGATATTCGAAGGCGGCCATTCGGCCACCTGGAGCAACCGGATTGCCCGCGCGGACCTGCTGATATGGATTGACCGGGCGGCGCCGCTTCGATTTTGGCGCGTGTTCATCAGAGCGCTGTGGTACCGCCGCCGATCCCGGCCCGACTTGCCAAATGATTGCCCGGAATTGCTGGCCAACCTGCCTGAGTTCTTTGGATTCATGTGGCGGACGAACAAGTCGGCCCGAGCAAAGCTCGAGCAGCTCGTGGCCACGGCGCCAGCGGGTTGCCGCGTGGTCTGCCTGCGATCCAACCGAGAGACCTGCGCTTTGCTGGCGACCATCGAACCCTCGCCAGGCGATTAGTCGTTCAGCCTGCACCTGGGCAACGGCAGGCGCTTGCCGTGAAGGAACAGCAGCATGTTTTTATCCTGCCCAGGGACGGCACATGGCGCTGGCCAGCAAGATTACCCCCTACAGCCCTGAGTGACCTGATCGGTCCCGAGCAGACAAATCGATAGCTGATGCTCTACTCCGGGCGTCTCATCGATAACGCTGATGATTACTATCGAGCCGGCCGCCTGTCGAGTCGGCAAAAGCGGCCTCTATAATCGCGGCCAATTTCCCCTCCCCCACGCCTGCTCCAGGCGTCATTCCTCTTTGGAACCCACACCCATGCCCAGTGCCAACCCAACCCACCACAGCCCCCCCGAACATAGCCAGCAAAGCGTCCGACAGCAGTGGCTGGCGATTCTCTCGGTCGCCGTGGGCGCCTTCGCCCTGGTGACCAGCGAGTTCCTGCCGGTGGGCGTGCTCAACGATGTGGCCAGCGACCTGGGCATCAGCGCCGGCCAAGCCGGCCTGATGGTGACCCTGCCCGGGATCATGGCCGCCCTCGCCGCGCCCTTGCTGTCGGTGGGCATCGGCGCCATGGACCGACGCTACCTGTTGATCGCCCTGACGCTGATCATGATCGTCGCCAACTCGGTGGTGGCCTACGCCAGCGACTTCAGCCTGCTGCTGCTCGGCCGGGTGTTGCTGGGCATCAGCATCGGCGGCTTCTGGGCAACGGCGATCGCCCTGAGCGGTCGCCTGGCGCCCAAGGGCGTGAGCGTCGCCCAGGCCACCTCGATCATCATGGTCGGCGTGACGTTGGCCACCGTGCTCGGCGTGCCCGTGGGCACCTGGCTCAGTGGCCTGATGGGCTGGCGCATGACCTTCCTGGTCACCGCGCTGCTGGGCGTGCCGGTGCTGCTGGCACAGGTCCTGCTGCTGCCGCGCCTCAACCCGGAAAAGGCCATTCGCGTCAGCGACCTGCCGGCGCTGTTCATCAACCCACAAGCGCGGGTTGGCCTGATCGCCGTGCTGCTGATCGGCCTGGCGCACTTCGCCGCGTACACCTATGTCGCGCCGTTCTTCAAACACAGCGCCGGCTTCGATGGGCCGACCATTGGTTCGCTGCTGTTGCTCTACGGCGTGGCCGGGGTGCTGGGCAACGTCTTCGCCGGTTTCGCCGCCAACCAGAGCGTGCGCCACACCCTGTTGCTGGTGGCGCTGCTGATCGGCATCGGTACCGCCCTGTTCCCGCTGTTCGCCACCAGCCTGACCGGCGCCGCGATGCTGATCGCGCTGTGGGGTTTCGCCTTCGGCGCGTTCCCGGCCTGCGCGAGCATCTGGATGTTCGTCGTCGCGCCCAAGGATGTCGAACGCGGCATGCCGCTGTTCGTCGCCATGTTCCAGGTGATCATTGCCCTGGGCTCGTTCTTCGGCGGACGGATCGTCGACCAGATGGGCAGCGCGGTGCTGTTCAGCCTGGCCACGGCCCTGGTGGGCTGCGGCTTCGTCACGGTGCTGGTGCTGGGGCGTAGCGTCAGCAATCGCCTGGCGGCGCAACCTTCCTGAGCGATCGAGCTGATCGACCGGGCGGCCCGTCCCGCGGCGCCCGGTCGCCCTTTTCAGACCTGCTTCAACATGCCCATGTGCGCATCATCCATCAATGCCTTGGCCATCTCGCTGAGGTAGTGCGACGCCCAGACCAGTACCGGTTCGTTGTCCATCACGCCGATAAACGAGGCACGGCGGGCGCTGTCGAGCAGCACCGAGGCTTGTTCCAGGGCGTAGTTGGCGCAGTTGCCGGACTCCACGCGGAACAATTGCTTGCCGGGGACGGCGCCATCCAGGCAGGTGGAGGTGCCGACGGTCCAGCCGAGCTGGCCATGGTCTGCGGGTGTTTCATTGTCCATTGCCAAATTCCTCTTATGTCTTCGAAGTCATCCATTCGGCGATTGAATCAAGTGAGCTCCTGTGGGAGCGGGCTTGTCGGGGCGCCGAACCGCCGCGAAGCAGACGACGCGGAGCATGGCACCGGCTTCGCCGGTGTTCGCGGGCAAGCCCGCTCCCACAGGGACAGGGCTAACCACACATGACGTGCTAGGTGACCTAGGTCGCTGTGTCTTCGAGAAAGTGAGGTAACTAGGGGAGGAAACGGTGGATCGGGGACGATCTTGAGCATAAACACCTCGCAATGCAGAAGTCCGACCGTCAAGCCTTCACTTGCAGGTGAAGGGTGGCGGCTACGTGCAGGTCTGCAAGACCGGGGCATTACGAGGCGATAACCCGGCAGACCAAAGGTCCCCCGCCCGTAGCCACCATTGAACGAGACCCACGGCGAGGCCGGGACTCATGGTGAGCGCCATCGTATACCGTGCGGGCTTGCAGACCCGGTCGTTGATTTGGCAACGACCCGGCGAGACTAGCCGCCCCTTCCAAGGCGCAAAAGCGGCCAAAGCATGCTTGGGAAACGCCCTACCCGGAATAGGGAAAATCCGATTCGCTTATGTAGGACCACGCAAAAAACTGCCAGATTTATCTGCACTAAGCTCGATGTGCCGACGCCATTTCCGTCTGCAGAAACGCCAGCAACCCCTGCGCCGCCGGCGACAGGCTCCGCCCCTTGCGCGTCAGCATGCCGATCCGCCGCTCCACCTTCGGCGCCGCCAACGGCAAGAACGCCAGCTTGTCGTTCTCCAGCGGAAACGCCAGATACGGCAAGGTGCTGATCCCCACCCCCTGCTCCAGCATCGCGATCAGCGAAATCATGTTGGACACGAACAACCGGCTGTCTTCCAGCAAGCTCTCGGCCTCGGTGCCTTCAAGCAGCCGCGAGGTGCCGTTGCGGATCATCGCCAGGCCGCGCAGCCGCGACCAGTGCAGCGCGCCGCCCGCCTGCACCAGTGCATGGTCGGCCCGGCACACCACCCCCACCTGGTCATTGACGATGGGCGTCATCGCTACCTGTCCATCGTCTTGCCACAGGCTGCCAATGCCGAAATCCACCAGTCCCTGGGCCAGCAGTTGCTGCACGCTTTCAGCGGTGCCGTCCTGAATGCTCACCTGCACGTTCGGATGCCGGGCAACGAAGCGCGCCAGCGGCCCAGGCAACAGGCGGCTGGCCACCGACGGCACGGTGGCGATGCTCACCTGGCCGATCTCGTGGCGGGCCAGCAAGGTGGCCTCGCGGGCGATACGGTCGTGATGCTCGATCAGGCCACGGAACAGCGGCAGGCAATGCAGGCCGAACGGCGTCAGTTCCAGACGCCCACCGCCCTTCTCGATCAGCGCCTGGTCGAGCTTCTGCTCCAGCTCGCGCACCGCCAGGGAAATCGCCGGCTGGGTACGGCACGCCTGACGGGCGGCGGCATGGAAACTGCCAAGTTCGGCGACCAGCACGAAGTAGCGCAGCTGGGTGATCTTCAGCTCGGGCAACATGGTTAGTGATCCTTATCAAAGCATATTTTTTATTAATTTTATTTTGCTCGATATTGCTCGCAAGATGACAGCCAGGCAATCGGAGGCTTCATCCATGTCACTCAATACCTACAAGAACTACATCGATGGCCAGTGGTGCGACGGCCACGCCACCCTGGCCAACCACAGCCCCTCGGACACCCTGGATGTGATCGGCGAATACCACCAGGCCAGCGCCGAGCAGACCCGCCAGGCCATCCAGGCAGCCCGCGCCGCGCAGCCGCTGTGGGCCGCCATCGGGCTCGAAGCGCGCCAGCGGGTGCTGATGGCCATCGGTGACGAGCTGATCGCACGCAAGGACGAACTCGGCCAGCTGCTCTCCCGCGAAGAAGGCAAGCCATTGGCCGAGGGCATCGGCGAGGTCGCCCGCAGCGGCCAGTTCTTCCACTACTACGCCGCCGAAGTGCTGCGCCAGATGGGCGAGACCGCCGCTTCGGTGCGCCCGGGCATCGACATCGAGGTGCACCGCGAACCGGTCGGCGTGGTGGGCATCATCACCCCATGGAACTTCCCCATGGCCACCGCCGCCTGGAAGATCGCCCCGGCCCTGGCCTTCGGCAACGCCGTGGTGTTCAAGCCGGCCAACCTGGTGCCGGCCAGTGCCTGGGCGCTGACCGAGATTATCAGCCGCCAGGGCCTGCCGGCCGGCGCCTACAACCTGGTCATGGGCAGCGGCGCCAGCGTTGGCGAAACCCTGGTCAACTCAGCCGAGATCGACGCCCTGACCTTCACTGGCTCGCTGGCCACCGGCCGTCAGGTGGCGGTCGCCACCGCGGGCAACCTGGTGCGCTGCCAGCTGGAGATGGGCAGCAAGAACGCGCTGGTGGTGATGGACGACGCCGACCTCGACCTGGCCGTGGACTGCGCGCTCAACGGCGCCTTCTTCGGCACCGGGCAGAAATGCACGGCGTCGTCGCGGCTGATCGTCTGCGATGCCATCCACGACCGCTTCGTCGAGGCCCTGCGCCTGCGTATGCGCGCCCTCAAGGTCGGCCACGCCCTGGAGCCAGGCGTGCAGATCGGCCCGGTGGCCGAAGCCCGCCAGCTGGAACAGAACCTGGAATACCTGCGCCTGGCCCAGGCCGAGGGCGCGAGGCTGATCGAGGGTGGCGAACGCCTGCAACTGGACCGCGACGGCTACTACATGCGCCCGGCGCTGTTCATCGACAGCCGCAACGACATGCGCATCAACCGCGAGGAAGTGTTCGGGCCGATCGCCTGCGTGATCCGCGTGGCCGATTTCGAAGAAGCCCTGGCCATCCTCAACGACACCCCGTACGGCCTCACCGCCGGCATCGTCACCCAGTCGCTGCGCCACGCCAGCGCGTTCAAGCGCCGCGCCCAGACCGGCTGCGTGATGGTCAACCTGCCCACCGCCGGCACTGACTACCACGTGCCGTTCGGCGGGCGCAAAGCCTCCAGCTTCGGCCCGCGCGAGCAGGGGCAGTACGCCCGCGACTTCTACACCGTGGTCAAGACCACCTACGTGCGGCCTTGAAGGAGTGCTTGCCATGCAGGATTTACTGATGATCGATGGCTTGCAGTACTCCAACTGGAGCCCGGAAATCTTCCAGCAGATGCGCGACGGTGGCCTGAGCGCGGTACACGCCACCATCGCCTACCACGAGAACGCCCGCGAAACCCTTTCGCGCCTGGGCGAGTGGAACCGGCGCTTCGAGACCTGGCCCGAACTGATCCGCCCGGTGCGCAGCGCCTGCGATATTCGCGCGGCGCAGCAAGAAGGCCGGGTCGGGATCTTCTTCGGCTTCCAGAACTGCTCGCCGATCGAGGACGACATCGCCCTGGTGGAGGTGTTCCGCCAGCTCGGGGTGTTCGTCATGCAGCTGACCTACAACAACCAGAGCCTGTTGGCCAGCGGTTGCTACGAGCAGGAGGACAACGGCATCAGCCGCTTCGGCCGCCAGGTGATCGCCGAGATGAACCGGGTCGGCATGCTCATCGACATGTCCCACAGCGCCGAGCGCAGCACGCTGCAGGCCATCGAGCTGTCCAGCCGGCCGGTGATCGTCTCCCACGCCAACCCGTCGAGCTTCCACGCCGCCAAGCGCAACAAGTCCGACGCGGTGCTGCGCGGTATCGCCGAGTCCGGTGGGCTGCTCGGCTTCAGCACCTACCCGTTCCACCTCAAGGGTGCCTCGGCGTGCAGCCTGGAGAGCTTCTGCGACATGGTCGCGCGCACCGCCGACCTGATGGGCGTCGAGCATATCGGCATCGGCACCGACCTGTGCCAGGCGCAACCGCTGTCGGTGCTGGAGTGGATGCGCAACGGCCGCTGGAGCAAGGACAAGGACTACGGCGAAGGCTCCAAGGACAACGCCAACTGGCCGGCGCCGCTGCAGTGGTTCCGCGACAGCCGCGATTTCCCCAATATCGCCCGGGGCCTGCGCGCCCGGGGCTTTGCCGAAGACGATGTACGCAGGATCATGGGACTGAACTGGTTGCGCCTGCTGGAGACCGCCACCACGGCGCAGACCTGAACCACCCCGCACGGACGGCTGAACAATAACAACAAACGCAGGTTCCGGAGGCTTCATGAAAAACCCAACCACCCTGCCAGCGGATGGCCAGGCCATGCGCCTGCCCCTGACGCGGGACATCGACTGGCCGCTGTTCCTGATCAGCGGCGGTTTCCTCGGCGCCTTCCTGGTCGCCGCGCTGGTCGACATCGACGCGGTGTCGGCGCTGGTCAACACGCTGTTCGCCTGGTCGACGCGCTTCTTCGGCCTGTACTGGCAGGTGCTGATGCTGGCCACCTTCGCCGTGAGCCTGGTCATCGGCTTGTCGAAATGCGGCCGCGTGCGCCTGGGCGGCGTCACCCAGCGTCCGGACATCAGCACCTTCAACTGGATCGCGGTGATCATGTGCGCCCTGCTGGCAGGCGGCGGCGCCTTCTGGGCCGCCGCCGAACCCTTGATGCACTTCGCCAGCCCGCCGCCGTTCTTCGCCGGCGTGGCGCCGCACAGCGAAGCGGCCGCCACCGCGGCGCTGGCGCAGTCCTTCGTGCACTGGGGCTTTCTCGCCTGGGCGGTGCTCGGCAGCCTGCTGGCCATCGTGCTGATGCACCTGCACTACGACAAGGGCCTGCCCCTGGCGCCGCGCACCCTGCTCTACCCGCTGTTCGGCGAGCGCGCACTGAAGGGGCCGATCGGCACCCTGGCCGACGCCAGCTCGATCATCGCCGTGGTCGCCGGCACCATCGGCCCGATCGGTTTTCTCGGGCTGCAGATCAGCAGCGCGCTGCATGCGGTATGGGGCGTGCCCAACGACCTGCTGACCCAGTCACTGACCATCGTCCTGGTCACCTTGATGTACACCGTGTCCTGCCTGGTGGGACTCAAGGGCATCCGCTTCGTCAGCGAGATCAACGTCTGGCTGATGCTGGGCCTGGCGCTGTTCATGGTGGTGTTCGGGCCGACGCTGTTCATCCTCGGCGGCTTCCCTTCGGCCTTCGCCCTGCACCTGGAGCACTTCATCCCGCTGACGCTGTACCGCGCCGACGCGAAGTGGCTGGACTGGTGGACGGTGTTCTACTGGGGCTGGTTCATCGGCTATGCGCCCATGGTCGCGCTGTACGTGGCGCGGATCTCCCGGGGCCGGACCATTCGCGAGATCATCGTGACCCTGTCGATCGTCGCGCCGCTGGTGACCATGTTCTGGTTCACCGTGGTCGGCGGCAGCGGTATCGGCATGGAGCTGCAGTCGCCGGGCACCGTCACCGCCCATGGCACCCAGCCCGAGGACCTGCTGCTGGGGGTCACCCAGAACCTGCCGCTGGGCGGCCTGATCAGCGCGCTGTTCCTGTTCCTGAGCTTCATCTCGGTGGCCACCAATGGCGACGCCATGGCCTTCACCGTGGCGCTGGCGATGTCCAGCAGCGACAAACCGAAGCGGTGGCTGCGCGGCTTCTGGGCCATCGGCATGGGCCTGGCGGCGGTGGTGCTGATCACCATCGGCGCAGGTGGCGTCACGGCCTTGCAGTCCTTCATCGTCATCACCGCGGTACCGGTATCGCTGGTGATCCTGCCGGCGCTGTGGGATGCCGTGCGCATCGCCCGGCACATGGCCCGTGAACAAGGCGTCTGAACATGATGCATCCTGGTACGACAACAATGACCGACACCGTGCTTGCCCGCTACCCGCTGCGCCCCGCCTGCCAGGTCATGGACCTGGCCCGGCTGGGCAGCCACTTCCAGAGCCCGCTGAGCTTCGTACGCGCCAGCATGCGGCGGATGATGAACCAGCGCTGGCAGATCCGCCGCGCCCGCTTCGACCTCGATGGCGAGGGCTTCGGCACCGCCGTCTACCGCATCGACACGCCGAACGCCCACTACCACTGCGTGATCTTCTCGGCCTACCTGCCGCCGGAGAAACGCAGCGACCGGGTGATCGCCGATCAGTGGGATGTCAGTTTCGTGCTGCTGGCCGGTGACGTGGATGCCGCGCAACTGACCGACCTGCAACGCAATGTGCCGCTGCAGGAGGCAGGGCGCTTCGATGCCCGGGTGCTGGTGCTGTCCCGCGCCAACCGCAGCCTGCGCAACTTTGACCGATTCCTCGCGGCCCTGGCCGAAGGGCAGCAACCGGACCCAAGCCAGCTAGCCGAGGTGGGCTACCTGTATCGCACCACCGCCGTGTACGGCAACGGCAAGTTCGGCATCGCCGACTTCGCCTGCCTGCAGGGCAACGAGGACTTCGCCCAGCCGTTCAGCGCGCAGATGTTCACCGTATACTTGCTGCGCCACTTCAGTATCGAGCAGATCGAACACATGGCCCACGCACTTGCCCCACAACGGGCGGTGCGGCTGGATCCTGCACTGCAACGCTACCTTGGGGTCGGCAACGCCACCGGGCTGGGCATGGCACCGTTCCTGATCAACCACCCGCAGCTGGTCGAGCGCTGGATAGCCACCCGGGAAACCGCTCTGGCCCAAGTGCTGGCGCAACCGGCGCAACCAGAACGGTTGGCACGCTTGCAGACCTTGCTGGCACGTGCCGGCCAACACCTGGCTCAGACCCAGACCGAAGATCCGCGCCAGCACCAGCAGAACCGGCAGACCCTGGCCGAACTCGCCGCGCTGACCGACTGGCTCGCCCGCCAGCCCAACCACGATGACCTCTGG
This sequence comes from Pseudomonas sp. microsymbiont 2, assembly GCF_054788395.1. Classification (NCBI taxonomy): domain Bacteria; kingdom Pseudomonadati; phylum Pseudomonadota; class Gammaproteobacteria; order Pseudomonadales; family Pseudomonadaceae; genus Pseudomonas; species Pseudomonas sp. microsymbiont 2. The sequence continues at coordinate 2,723,685 of NZ_CM139112.1, read as the reverse complement.
CCGCGTTTGCTGGCCTGGAGCGAAACCTGCTGCGGCGTCGGATGCCAAGAGTTGCTGGTGAGCGTGCTGTTGGAGCTGTATCCCGCCCTCGTCACACCCTTGGCCGAGCAGATGGGCGTGACCGAAGGCTGGCGCCTCGATGCGCAGATGCCCCTGGCGCAGCTGGACGAGCTGATCGAGCAGCAGTACGACTGGGCGCTGGCCTATGACTTCAGCGACCTGCAGGCCGAGCACTTCTTCTGGTACCGCTCCGCCGAAAAAGAAGAGCCAAGGCTGGGCATGCGCCAGGAGGAACCAGGGGCCGAGAAGGAAATGCAGCTGGGCATCGCGCGCAATATCCAGCGCTGTCACAGGGCGCTGCGCGAGTATCTGGACAGTCACCCACAAGCGTTGACCGCGCACTTTCTGATCGCCCATCCGGCGTTCAAGGGCACGGTGCGCCGCTTGCAGGCCATGGCCGGCACCGCCTATGGCGAGATCCGCGCCAACCTGCTGGCCCACGACCTGCTGCCGATCCACTTGCTGCGCTGCAAGCTGGCGTTCTTCGGTGCCGGCAAGTTCGACCCCAAGTCCAGTCGCTGGGTGCGCATCACGCTGTTCCAGGGCGCGCCGCTGGTCAGCGACATCGGCCAGCCGTTCGCCGATGACTGGAACTTCGCGGTGCTGCCAGAGGGAGGCCACTGATATGCGCGTGTCACTCAACGAGGTCCAGGTGATGTGCCGCAAGGCCTTCGAAGGCATGGGCTTTGCCGCAGGCGATTGCGAGGATGCCGCGGACCTGGTCGGCTGGCTGCAGCTGCAAGGGCTGGACGGTATCGGCACGCTGGCCAAGGCCCTGGACTACCTGCAGCGCGAAGCCGCCCGGGACTTTGTCCTGCACTACGAAGACAGCACCCTGCTGGTGCTCGACGCCAATGGCCAGAGCGTGCTGCGCTGCGCCGCCACCGCCGTGGACATGGCGCAAGCCAAGGCGCTGCGCGGTGGGCAGGCGGTGCTGCGCATTCATCACTGCCATAACCGCATCCTGTTGCTGGGTCTGCTCAGCCGGGCCGCTGAAACGGGCCTGGATGTGCAGGCCCACTGGCGCGATGCACGTCAGCGGCACCGGGCGACGTTTGCCGCCAGTGCCGCACAGCTGCGCCTGGACAGCGAGGCCAACACCTGCGACGGGTTCGAACAAAGCATCACCGTGCTGTTCAGCCGCCCGGCCGCTTGCCCCCGGCCGCTGACCAACCCTGTCCCCCTCTCCCCCCAGGGCTTCATCGTCGATGAAGCCGTCTGGCAACGGCTCAGGCAGTTGGCCGAACGGATTCTGGTCGAGAGCAGCGAAGCCTCGCGCCGGCACGGCGCCGGAGGCGGTAGCGATGCCGACTGACCTTCACCCAGGAACCTACCCCATGAAGCATGTGATCAAGACCGACCTGTACGCCTCCAAGGCCCCGCTGGAATGGGCCGTGATCGGCAATGGCACGCTCTACACCGCGCAGATCCCCATCGATGCCCAGGGCCAGGTGGTCGAAGGCGGCATCGAGGCCCAGGCCCGCCAGACCCTGGACAACCTGCGCCACACCCTGGAGGCCGCTGGCAGTTCGCTCGATGCGGTGACCCAGGTGTTGATCTACGTGACCGATCGCCGCTACCTGGCGCCGGTCAATGCGTTGTACGCGCAGTATTTCCAGGCGCCCTACCCCAACCGCGCGGCGGTCGTGGTGGCAGGGCTGGCGCGCGAGGAGATGCTGGTGGAGCTGGTGGTGTACGCCTGCGTGCCGATGCCGGCCTGAGGCGGCACAGTTGCTGTGGGAGCAGGCTTGTCGGCGAAGCAGGCGCCGTGGGGCATGGCACCGGCTTGGCCGGCTTTCGCGGGGCAAGCCCGCTCCTACAGCGATGCGACACAACGATGGCGTTATGCCTTTAAGCACATTACTCTTGCGCCGGTTAAGGCCCCAGTTCCGTTCGCTGGGCCTCCACCTGACCCTCGTATCCACACGCTTTTACAGGAAGTGATCCGTGCGCAAAATGCTCGCCAGCTTGTCGCTGGGCATGGCCGTTCTGCTGTCCGGCTGCAACACCACCCCCTATGACCGGGCCACCATCTACTACGACCGAGCTCAGTTCGCGACACAGGTCACCAAGGACTTCCCGGATATCAAGGGCCCGATCCTGCAGCATGGCCGCTGTTCGCTGCTGATTTCCACCCCCGGCTCCACCACGGGCACCTACCATTTCTGCACCTTCGCCCTGACCCAGGACGAACTCCGCGTCCTCGGCTGGGATGCTTCGACCCTCAAGTACACGGAACTCCTGCGAATCGACCTGGCGACACTGAACAAGGTCGCGCTGGAGTCGTATTTCCGGACCAATCAGGTGCAGCTCATCGAAGAGCGCCGCCAGAGCGCATTGAGCGTGATGATCGATGACGGCGGGTATCACGACACTGGCGCCACCGAGCGCGTGTACGAGACCCTCCAGAAGCGCGGAATCCAGGTGGTGAAGAGCGAGGGAATGATGACACCACCGGCGCCGCCTACGCCGATCATCGTTCCCATGGTATTGCCTCGATAAACAAACAGATGGGTGGGGCGAACGCATGCACCCACCCCCTACCTGCCTTGGCTCGACCACGATAGGTGATGGCGGCTACCGGGGCTGCGCAACGCTGCGAGCATCGAGCGTGCGATACGTCCCCGTGGCATCGGACACGCAGTAGTTCGCGGCAACCGGAACATCCTTCGCCACACTCGCGACACTGCCTGCCGATTGCAGCTCATAGACCCCCACCCGGCACGTGACCGGGCCGAAATAGGAGTGCGCGGTATAGTCGAGCCGTACCTCGTAATCCTTCCCGGCTTGAGGTGTGAAGCTCGCCGGCGCCGGGCTGCAGGACGATCCGCGAGTGCCCAGCCACAGGTCCGCAATGAAGTTCTGTCCGGCAGGCACCACCCTCTCGTCGAAATAGCCGTGGGTCGCGTCGATGCGCTGGGTTTTCGCAGAGGCCGGCATGCCGATGACGTTGTTGTAATAGTCCGAGGGGTAATGGCTGGAGAACGGTATCATCTCCTCGCTTGTGTGACTGCGCACCACGCGCCAACCCGGAGGCGGAACGATCCCACTCTTCCTGCTGACGTTGTAGTAGGTCTCACAGGACTGGCCGCCGACATAGCCAAACGACTCACCGCCGCCGGTGATCAGGCGAATCCGCGCCGTGCTGGCGGGATCGTATTTTTGCGCCTCGGCCAAGTTACTGACGTTGGTCTTGGTGGTACCGCATCCTGCCGTGGCAAGCGCTGCGACAAGCAGCGGATAAAACCGCATTGACACGTATCCATTCCTCCATGGGTTGACTTGCCTGGTGGGCCAGGCCAGAGAGCAAACTACTCCAATGATGGCACTATTGCCATCATCGATGCCGCTAGAACTGCCCCAGCCAATACGCCACATCCACCTCATCGATCTGCTCGGGCCGCAAGAACCGCTCGGCATACGCCCGGTGCACCCCGCTGCCGAGGAACAAGCGCAACAGCTGGCCGTCGATATGACCGTCGCGAGCCATGCCCACCAGGATCTTCACCGACTCCGACAAGGTCTTCGCCACCTTGTACGGCCGATCCGCCGCGGTCAGCGCTTCGAAGATATCGGCAATCGCCATCACCCGTTCGGCAATGCTCAGATCTTTCTGGCCAAGCCGGCGCGGATAGCCGCTGCCGTCCATCTTCTCGTGGTGGTTGCCGGCGATCGCCGGCACACGCCGTAGCTGGCGGGGGAATGGCAGCGCGCTGAGCATGATGATGGTCTGCACGATGTGCTCGTTGATCTTGAAGCGCTCTTCGTCGTTCAACGTGCCGCGGCGGATCGACAGGTTGTACAGCTCACCGTGGTCGCTGGCATGGGCCGGCAGGCGCATGTCGAAGCCCCAACTGTTGCGTGGGTCATCCTTGCTTACCGGCGGCTTGCGCGCCCCCCAAGGTACTCGGTGCTCAGGGCGGTCGGCCAGCAATGGCTCGTCCACCGGCAACGGCAAGGGTGGCGCACCGGCAAAGCGCGCCTCTTCGTCACGGGATATGCCCAAGCGATTGTCGAAGTGGCGCCGCCAGCGCCGCTCGCCGATCTGGCGCAGGCGCTCGATATCCTGCTCCTGCATGAACTCGCCACCGATGTTGGCTTTGGCGACGAAGGCGAACTCTTCGCGCAGTTGCGCACGGCAGTCGTCGAGCGTGCGTTGCAGCACCGCTTGATCGCCGCCGCTGGCCAGGCCTTGCCAATAGGCCAGTTCGGCATCGCGCCAGAGCACTTCGAAACGCATGCGGATCTCGTGGATGCGGTTGTACAGGGTCTCCAGCTTGGTCGCCTTGTCCACCACATATTCAGGGCTGGTGACCTTGCCGCAATCGTGCAGCCAGGCGGCGACGCGGAACTCGTAGCGCTCGGCCTCGCTCATGGTGAAGTCGGCATAGGGGCCACTGTCGGCCTGCACGGCCTGCTCCAGCAGCATCTGCGCCAGCTGCGGCACGCGCTCGCAGTGGCCACCGGTATAGGGGCTCTTGGCGTCGATCGCGTCGGCCAGCAGCTTGATCATGGCGTCCAGCAAGCGTTGCTGGGCCTCGACCAACTGGCGCGTCTCGATGGCCACGGCGGCGGCGCCGGACAGCTCCTCGACGAAGCGGCGAAACGGCTCGCTCGCCTGTTCCTGGGCGTGCTCCAGTTGCAGCGCGAGGACACCCAGCCGTGCCTGACTGCGGTCGTTGAGCGCCACGGCCAGGCAGCGCTCTTGCAGTGCCAGCCCCCGGATCACGAGCGCGCTCAGGTCTTCACCTTCGCTCACCGTCAACTCCACCGGATAATCCTCGCCCCGGCAGGCGGCGGCCAGGCGCAGGCGACCCTGCTCGGTATCCAGCAGGTACACCGCGCCAGCACTCACCCCGGCGGCCTCCACCAGGTGGCGCAGCACGCCGTCGAGCATGCGCTCGAGCTGGCTTTCCCGGCTGAGCGTGAGGGTGATCGCCTGGAAGCTGCGGATCGTGCCGGACATGCGGCCAAGCACGCGGCTCAGCTCGCGCACCTCGGACACTCGCGAGACCACGCCGACCTCGCGGCTGAAGTCGAAGTCGGCCAGGCCCCGTACCTGTTCGGTCAGCAGCCTCAGCGGGCGGCCGATGCGCCGCCCCAGCAGCGCGCCGAGCAGCAGCAACACCGCCGTCAGCGCGCCGGCCCAGAGCAGCTGCTCGAACAGCACCTTGCGCGCGCCGGCCAGCAGCTCCTGGGCGGGCACGGCGATCAACACCTGCAGGTGCTGCCCGGCGACGGTGGTCAGCGGCTCGCGCATGCCGTACCAGGTCTGCCCGTCCACCTGATAGGCCTGGGGGCCATCGCCGCGCGGCGGCTCGGCATGGATGCGCTCGAGGCTGGCCACACCCAGCTCGCCGATGCTCGACAGGCGCGCCGCCTCGCCCTCGCGCACGATGATGCGCTGCAAGTCCGGATAGGCCACCACCGCGCCCTGGTCGTCGATCACGGCGATCTCGGTGCCTGCGGTCATGCGCAGGTCGCGGCTCTCGCTGGCCAGGTCGTCGACCGAGACATCCATGCCGATCACCGCCGCGCCATCGGCGCTGCGCTGGGCCATGGTCAGGCCGATCTGGCGGGTGGTGAAGAACACATAAGGACGGGTGAGCACGGTATCGGCCTGCGTGGAGGCTTCGATGAACCAGGGACGCGAGCGGGGATCGTAGCGGTAGTCCGGCCGGGCCTGGGCCTGCAGCAGGGTCAGCGCCTGGTCGTAGAAGCGCCATTCACCCTGCAGGGTGCCGTTCGCGTCCAGGCTGACGCGCTGCGCCAGGAACGCGGTATTGGCCGGTGCCGCGAAACGCTGCAGCAGCTGGGGGTCGCGCAGACGCCGGACCAGCAGGAACTCGCCGTTGGGAAAGCCGATGTAGGCGGCGCTGAGCATGCGATTGGCATTCAAACTCTCGGCCAGCTGCGGTAACCACTCCAGGCGCTGCGCCAGGTTGTCGGCGAGCGGGTTGAAGGCGAGCAGGCGGATACTGCTCTGCACCGGGTCGACCAGGCGTCGGGCGCGTTCGTCGATGGTCCGGCCGACCTGCTGGGCGGCGTCGCCGGCGGCGGCCACCAGGGTCTGCCGGACCCCAAGGTAGCCCTGCCAGGCCAGGGCGGCGCCGAGCAGCGACATGCCCAGCACGATCGCCAGCGCCACCAGCAGTTGCAGGGAGATACTGCGCCCGCGGTTGTTCATGGTCGCCCGCCCCAGGCAGGTGCCGATCCAGCAGCATGACCCCTCGACGCGCAGCCCATCGCAGGCACTCCCGTGTGGTGGTTTTCACAGTGTAATCAGCCAGGGCGATCATGCCGGGCCGAGTTGAACCGAGCTGGATACTGGCATATTGATAGCGATCGGCTCCAGCGGCGGATATGCACCAACTTTCCGTATACAAAAAACATCAGTTCTGTTTACATTGTCCCGCGCCTACGACAGCGGTATTCGCCGCTGCGTATTGCGACAGGCTCAAGCCATGCGCTACCCACTGCCGCTCGACGCCCTCGAGCACCTTCTTCGAATGCCGTTCGACGCCCACGCGATCAACGCCACATTCACCTTGTTGCCGTTCACCTCCACGCCTGCCACCGCCTCCCTGAAGCGGCACCTGCGCGTGCGCGGAACACCGATCGCTGCCGTTTTTCGCCAGCACGCCTGACGGCAACGGTGCGACCGGCGCGAGCGCCGGCCACCTCCTACATTCAAAAGACAGAACAACATCCCCATGCGGGAGGGAACACACATGCCCAAGACCCTACTGGTGAAGAACGCCGCACTGCTGGTGACCATGGACGGCGAACGCCGCGAGATCAGACACGGCGGCCTGTACATCGAGGACAACCTGATCCGCCAGGTCGGCCCCAGCGAAAGCCTGCCGCAGCACGCCGACGTGGTGCTGGACATGACCGGCAAGGTCGTCATTCCCGGCCTGGTCAACACCCACCACCACATGTACCAGAGCCTCACCCGCGTGGTGCCGGCGGCCCAGGACGGCGAGCTGTTCAACTGGCTGACCAACCTCTACCCGATCTGGGCGCGGCTGACCCCGGAAATGATCGCGGTGTCGACCCAGACGGCGATGGCCGAGCTGATCCTTTCCGGCTGCACCACATCGAGCGACCACCTGTACATCTACCCCAACGGCTGCAAGCTCGACGACAGCATCCACGCCGCCGAAGAGATCGGCATGCGCTTCCACGCCGCGCGCGGCAGCATGAGCGTGGGGCGCAGCCAGGGCGGCCTGCCGCCGGATTCGGTGGTGGAGAAGGAAAGCGACATCCTCAAGGAGTCGCAGCGCCTGATCGAGGACTACCACGACGCCAGCCATGGCGCGATGCGCCGCGTGGTGGTAGCGCCCTGCTCGCCGTTCTCGGTGAGCCGCGACCTGATGCGCGAGGCGGCGGTGCTCGCCCGCCACTATGGCGTGTCGATGCACACCCACCTGGCCGAGAACGTCAACGACATCGCCTACAGCCGCGAGAAGTTCGGCATGACTCCAGCCGAGTATGCCGAGGACCTGGGCTGGGTCGGCCATGACGTATGGCACGCGCACTGCGTGCAGCTCGACCAGCACGGCATCGAGCTGTTCGCTCGCACCGGCACCGGTGTCGCCCACTGCCCATGCTCGAACATGCGCCTGGCCTCGGGCATCGCGCCGATCCGCAAGATGCGCGACCACGGTGTGCCGGTGGGGCTGGGGGTCGACGGCTCGGCCTCCAACGACGGAGCCAGCATGATCGGCGAAGTGCGCCAGGCGCTGCTGCTGCAGCGGGTGGGCTTCGGTCCCGATGCGATGACCGCGCGCGAAGCGCTGGAGATCGCCACCCTGGGCGGCGCCAAGGTGCTCAACCGCGACGATATCGGCGCCCTGGCACCGGGCATGGTCGCCGACTTCGTGGCCTTCGACCTGGGCCATGTGGCCTATGCCGGCGCCCTGCACGATCCGTTGGCGGCGCTGGTGTTCTGCACCCCGACCCATGTCGATACCAGCGTGATCAACGGCCGGGTGGTGGTCGAGGCTGGGCAGTTGAAGACCGTCGACCTGCCACGGGTGCTCGAACGCCACAATCAGCTGGCCTATCAGCTGGTCAGCGGCGAGTAGCCCTCGGCGCGAAGCGCTTCCTCCCAGTGGGTGGGAGCGGGTTTACCCGCGAAGCAGCTCCTGCGGTGGATGGCACCGGCCTTGCCGGTGTTCGCGGCTAAGGCCGCCCCCACAGGAGCCGCGCCAGATTGAGAAATCCGAGCAAGACAGTTGCTCCTACAGAGTGGACCAGGCGCATGCATCTTTTCGAGGGCGCATTATCGGTAGATCACTCTGTTCAGATACCTCAAACGATGTAGAATCCGCACGCCAAACACTTTCCCTTTCCCTTCGAGCTTTGCCGATGAAGCTGGCCCGCCACACACGATCGCACGTTGCCTGGTTGCTGTACTTCAGCATCCTGTTCGGCTCGTTGCTGTGTGCCATCGGCCATGGGCAGATGGCCGGCCTGCGCCTGGCAGGCCTGGATGACGCCGCCTGGTGCGCGGCCGACGCCAGTGGCGTGTTCAAGGGCGACCAGGACGCCACCGACCCGGTGGTGCCCGCCGGCAGCGACTGCGTGATCGCCAGCCTGTTCAGCGCCAGCCTGCTGGCAGTGTTCTTCGGGCTGCTGGCCGTGCTCGCCGGCGAATCGAGCAAGCCCTTACCCAGACAACCCGCGCCACGCCTGCCCAAGCAGCGCTGGCCACTGGTCAATCCCCGCGCCTCCCCCGCTTCGCTTCTCGCGTTCTGACATCGCCACGCCCGAGTGCCGCCTGATCGGCAGCGGGCGCGCGCTCACCGATTTCAGCCAGGAAGCCTTGCATGTTCCGCATGACCACTTTGGCGCTGCTCGTTGGCAGCGCAACCTGCGCCTGGGCGCAGGATGACACCCTGACCCTGCCCGCCAGCAACGTCACGGCCACGGCCGACCACCCCAAAGAAGCCACCACCCTGGATCTCGACCGGCCTATCGAAAGCGGCTCGCGACTGAACCTCAGCGCACGCGAGAACCCCGCCTCGGTCAGCGTTGCCGACCGCAAGACCATGGAGCGCATCGGCGCGCGCAACTTCCAGGACGCCGCCAACGCCCTGCCCGGCGTCAACGCCTCGGCACCACCCGGCTGGGGCGGCTACGTGTCGTACCGGGGCTTCAACGGTGCCCAGGTCAGCCAGTTGTTCAACGGCATCAACCTGCAATACGGCGCCACGGCGCGCCCGGTTGGCGCGTGGATCTACGACCGCGTCGAACTGCTCGGCGGCCCCTCGTCATTCCTCAACGGCAGCGGCGCCGTCGGCGGCAGCCTGAACATGATCACCAAGCTGGCCAACCGCGACGAGGACAGCTTCGAGGGCCGTGTCAGCTACGCTCGCTACGACACGATGGAAACCTCGGTCGGTTTCAACAAGGCGCTCAACAGCGGCGATGGCCCGCGCCACTATGCGCGGCTCGACTACAGCCGCACCAGCAGCAACGGCTATATCGACCGCCAGGAAAACGGTGCCGGCAACCTGGCCTTCTCGCTGCTCAGCGACATCAACGACCAGCTGTCGCACACCCTGGCCATCGAGTACCTGGAAGAAAAAGAAGACAGCCCGTACTGGGGCACGCCGGTGCTGCAGCCGGCGGTCGGCACCCTGCACATCGACAAGCACAATCGCTTCGACAACTACAACGTCGAGGACGGCCGCTACGAGCAGCGCACCCGCTGGCTGCGCTCGATCACCGATTACCGCATCGATGACAGCAACCAGCTGCGCAACACCTTCTACCACTACAACGGCCAGCGCGATTACCGCAACCTCGAGGTGTACCGCTACAACGCCGGCAACACCAACATTGCCCGCTCCGGCGGCTACCGCCAGCGCCACGACCAGGAGGTCAACGGCAACCGCACCGAACTGACCCATCAAGGCCAGCTGTTCGGTCTGGCCAGCGACTGGGCGTTCGGCGTGGACTACAGCCGCAACCAGCAGACCACCTATCCGCTGTCCAAAGGTGCCTTCGATACCATCGACCCGAATGGCTTCCAGCCCGGCCACTTCCTCGACATCCCCGGCATGGACGCGCCGCGCGCCAAAGGCCGCAGCACCAACACCGACACTACCGCGGGCTTTGTCGAGAACCGCACCCGCCTGACCGACCAGCTGTCGCTGATCACCGCGTTGCGCTACGACCATATCGACTTCGACGTGGTCGACCACGTGACCCGGGCCAAGCTCGACCGACGCTGGGACGCCTTCACCGGCCGCCTGGGCCTGGTCTACGACCTGACCGCCAATGTCAGCCTGTACACCCAGTACAGCACCTCGGCCGAGCCACCGGGGGGCTCGCTCACCGGCGCCTCGATCAGCCAGGTCGGCGACTTCGACCTGAGCACCGGGCGCCAGGTGGAAGTGGGCAGCAAGTTCGACTTCCTCGACGGGCGCGGCTCGGCTACCGCCGCGGCCTATCGCATCGTGCGCAAGAACATCTCGGTGCCCTCCTCGACCGTGCCCAACACCACCGAGCAGGCCGGCCAGCAGACCTCCACCGGCATCGAGCTGGCGGCCTCGTTCAAGGTCACGCCCAAGCTACTGGCGGCGGGCAACTTCAGCTGGGTCAATGCCGAGTACGACGAGTTCAACGAGACCATCGGCGGCGTGGTGTACTCGCGCAAGGGCAAGAACCCGGTGAACATCCCCGACCGGGTGGCCAACCTGTGGCTGACCTACGACCTGGCGCCGGGCTGGCAGGTCGGCGCCGATGCCCGCTACGTGTCGTCGGTGTACGCCAACACCGCCAATACCGCCTGGGTGCCGTCGTACACCGTCTACGGGCTGTCCATGACTCACGACCTGGACCAGCACGTGCAAGTCAGCGCGCGCCTGCGCAACCTCACCGACGAGGTCTACGCGCGCTTCATCCACCAGACCAACACCCAGTACTACCTGGGTGAGCCGCGCAGCCTGGAAGTGGCCGTGCAGTGGCGCTACTGATGGGCCTCAAGCGCCAGCTGTACCTGTGGCACCGCTGGCTTGGCATCGTCGCCTGCCTGTTCATGGCGCTGTGGTTCGTCTCCGGGGTGGTCATGCTGTATGTCGGCTACCCCAAGCTGACCCCGGCCGAGCGCCTGGCCCACCTGCCGGCGCTGCCGGCCGGGTGCTGCGCGCAAATGCCAGGCAGCTGGGCGCAGCAGCCGTTGAAGGCGCTACGCCTGACCAGCCTGGGCGGGCGACCGTACTACCTGCTGGACCTGGCCGATGGCCGGCGCGTCGCCCTCGATGCCGCCAGTGGCAAGCCCCTGGCCGGCGCCGATGCGGCCTGGGCGCTGGCCAATGCCAGGCAGTTTGCCGGTGATGTGGCCCTGGATTACCAGGGCACGCTGGACGAAGACATGTGGACCCACTCCCGGGCCCTGGACGGCGAGCGCCCGTTGCATCAGGTGCGGGTCGCCGATGCGGCCGGCACCTGGCTGTACCTGTCCGGGCGCACCGGCGAGGTGGTGCGCGACGCCACCGCGCAGGAGCGCGCCTGGAACTGGGTCGGCGCCTGGCTGCACTGGCTCTACCCGTTGCGCGGCGGGTTCGGCTTCGACAATGGCTGGCGCACGCTGGTGATCGGGCTGTCGCTGCTGGGCACGCTGATGGCCGTGCTGGGCATGGCGGTGGGCGTTCTGCGCCTGCGCCTGCGCAAGCGCTATCGCAGTGGGTCGTGCAGCCCGTACCCCGGTGGCTGGTTGCGCTGGCACCATATCGGCGGGCTGCTGTTCGGCGGCGTACTGCTGCTGTGGGTGTTCAGCGGGCTGATGTCGATGCGCCCCTGGGGCCTGACCGACAGCCGCTCGCAGGTCGCGTTGTCTGCCCTGCAACAGGGCCCGTTGCGTGCCGCCGATCTGCGGCTGTCGGTCGGCGCCGCGTTGCAGCGGCTGGGCGAGGCGAACTTCACGGCCGTCGAGTTGCAGTGGCAGCGTCTGGGCGATGCGACTTACCTGGTGGCACGCAGCGCCAATGGCGACAGCCGCATCCTGGAAAGCGACGCACCGCCGGTCAAGGCGTTTTCACGGCAGCGGTTGCTGGCAGCGGCCCACGCCATGGCGCCAGAGGTGGCGAGTGTGGATGAGTGGCAAGACACCTACGACTTCCACTATTTCGCCCGCGACCCACAGAGCATGTACGGCTTCCAGACACGTCCCCTGCCGGTACTGCGCCTGCGTTTCGCCGACGCCGCCGACACCTGGGTCTACCTGGACCCGGCCAGCGGCACGCTGGTGGCCAGCCACGACCGGGCGCAGCGTGTCGGGCGCTGGCTGTTCAACCTGTTGCACAGCTGGGACTGGCAACCGCTGCTAGCGCGACCGTTGTTGCGTGAAGGGCTGATCATCGCCCTGAGTGCCGGTGGGTTGGTGATCTCGATCAGTGGCGTGGTGCTGGGCTGGCGGCGCTTGCGCCGTGCCTGTCACCAGTACCGGCATTGAGAGCAGCCTGTGCAAGCGGGCTCGTCGGGACATGGCACCGCCATGCCGGTGTTCGCGGCGGTTCGGCGCCCCGACACCCCCTCCCACAGGGATCGCAATGACCGCAAGGCTTGCGCTGGTCCGGTGGGAGCGGGTTTACCCGCGAAAGCCTACTAGCCCCGCTTCTTCTTCACCCCTCCCTGCCGCGCCTTGAAGCGTGGATTGGACTTGCAGATCACATAGATCCTTCCACGGCGCTTGACCACCTGGCAGTCACGATGACGGCGCTTGGCCTGTTTGAGCGATGACAGTACTTGCATGACAACCTCCGTTAACGTAATAACATAACATTAACGCGAATCATTCCCATCGCACAATCACTCTCGCCTCAGGCAGTGGCATCTGTCCAAATCAAAATGTTATGTTATTACATCAATAACGGAGACCCCACGTGAACCCTCGCGCACCGCTTCTGGCCGGCCTCACCCTTGGCCTGTTCGGCCAACCGCTTTCCGCGGCCCAACCCTTGCTGCTGGATGAAACCTCGATCACCGACGCCTACGTCGAGGAACGCGCGGACGGCCCGGTGCGTGGCTACCGCGCCACCCGTTCGGCCACGGCCACCCGCACCGACACCGATATCCGCGATACGCCCCAGAGCATCAACGTAGTCCCTGCCCAGGTGCTCAAGGACCTCAACACCACCCGCATCGACCGGGCCCTGGACTTTGCCGGCGGCGTCTCGCGCCAGAACAACTTCGGCGGCCTCACCTTCCTCAACTACAGCGTGCGCGGCTTTACCACGGGCGAGCTGTACAAGAACGGCTTCGCCATCAACCGCGGCAGCTACAGCTCGCCCGACACCTCCAATATCGAGCGCATCGAGGTGCTCAAGGGCCCGGCCGCCAGCCTCTATGGCCGTGGCGACCCCGGCGGCCTGGTCAATATCGTCACCAAGCGCCCGCAGGCCGAGACCTTCAGCACCCTCAGCCTGAGCGCCGGCAGTTGGGACCGCTACCGCACCACGCTCGACGCCAACGCCCCGCTGGACAGCGAAGGCAACCTGCTGGGCCGGGTCAACCTGGCCGTCGAGGACAACGGCAGCTTCCGCGATCATGTCGACAGCGAACGGCGGATCGTCAGCCCATCGCTGAGCTGGCAGCTCTCGCCGGATACCCGCCTGATGCTCGATACCGAGTTCTCCCGTACCGAGTCGGTATTTGATCGGGGTATTCCAGCGGTCAACGGCGAGCTGGGTTCGGTGCCGCGCTCGGCCTTCATGGGCGAGCCCAACGACGGCAAGATCCGCAACGACAACCAGACCATCGACCTGGCCCTGGAGCATGTGCTCGACGACAACTGGAAACTGCGCCTGGCCAACCACTACACCCAGGGCACGCTCAAGGGCAACAGCTCCGAACCCCAGGCCCTGGTCGGCAGCACCCTCACCCGTTTCTATCGCGAGCGCGACTTCGAGTGGAACGACAACATCACCCAGGCCGAGCTGCATGGTCATTTCGAGCTGTTCGGCTGGCAGCACCAGACCTTGGCCGGCTTCGAATACGAGAACTACCGCAACAGCCAGAAGTACCCGCAAAGCGCGACGCTGGCCAGCTATGGCCAGGACATCCGCAACCCGGTGTACGGCAAGCCCAAGCCGGCCCTCGCCCGGGCCAACGACTTCTTCGAGCGCACCGAGAGCTACGCCCTCAACCTGCAGGACCAGATCGCCTTCACCGAGCGTCTGCGCGGCTTGCTCGGCGTACGCCTCGAACACATCGAACAGACCTCGCAGAACCGCAGCACCAGGGTCAGCAACACCCAGGAAAAGGATGTCGCCACCCCGCGCATCGGCCTGCTGTACCAACTGACGCCGCAGGTCGGCGTGTTCGCCAACGCCTCCACCTCCTTCAAGCCCAATACCATCGGCACCCAAGGGCAGGTGTACAAGCCCGAGAAAGGCCTGGGCTACGAGACCGGGCTGAAGCTCGACCTGCTCGACAGTCGCCTGGGCGCGACCATCGCGCTGTTCCATATCGACAAGGAGAACGTCGTCACCACCGATGCCCTCGGCGACAGCGTGGCCGCCGGCAAGGCGCGCAGCCAGGGCCTGGACCTGCAGTTCAGCGGCCAGCTCAGCGACGCGGTGCGGGTGATCGGCGCCTATGCCTATATCGATGCCGAAGTCACCAAGGGCGACGCCGCCGTGCCCAAGGGCAGCGACCTGCTTGGCATTGCCCGCAACAGCGGCAGCCTGATGGGCGTGTACGAGTTCCAGAACGGTGCCCTGCGCGGCTCGGATGTGGGCGCGGCCTTCAACTACGTGGGCGAGCGCTCAGGCCAGGCCGGCAGCCGCTTCACCCTGCCCTCCTACAGCACGGTCGACCTGCTGGCGCACTACAAGGCCAGCGAACAGGTGACCGTGGGGCTGAATCTCAACAACCTGTTTGATCGCAAGTACTACGAACGCTCGTACAACAGTTCGTGGGTGCTGCCGGGGGAGCCGCGCAATGTCAGTTTGAGCCTGACGCTCAGTCTTTGAGGGGGACGGGTTATTGAGCGGGTGAAGGTCACCAAGTGTCCGCCGTAACCCTTGCAGCGCCTATCAGATCGAGCGCCGCCCGCGCGGCGCATCGCGACGCAAGGCCGCTCCTACATTTGTTTCGGGCCAGTCGCTCCTGTGCCATTACCTGGTCCGCCTTGTTGGTACGACACGGTATCAAGGCGGGCACTGCTGGCGCCTCGCCTGACTTGAGGCATGCACCAAGGCGGGCGGCGCTACTTTCACAGGAATAATTGGCCCGAAACAGATGTAGGAGCGGCCTTGCGTCGCGATGCGCCGCGCGGGCGGCGCTCGATCTGATAGGCGCTGCAACTCCAACGCCGAACACCTGCAAACCCCACCACTCAACTCGCCTCGGACACCCCAGACCTGCGCCCAAGCGCCTGCCACCCCAGCACCAGCACGAACACCCCGGCAAAGGCCATGACGATGGTCGGCGCCGGCGCGCTGTCGAGGTAGAACGAGCAGTACACGCCAAGGAACGAACAGCCGACGGCCACCAGCAACGCCACCCACAGCATGTGCCGGAACTGGCGTGTCAGCAGCGCGGCGATGGCCCCCGGGGCGATCAGCAAGGCGATCGCCAGGATCACCCCCGAAGCCTTCAGCGCCCCGACCACCGCCAGCGAGATCAGGCACAGCAGGCCATAGTGCAACCAGCCGGTGCGCAGGCCGACCGCATGGGCCTGCACCGCGTCGAAGGTGTGCAACATCAGGTCCTTCCACTTGCCGCCGACCACCAGCGCCGTGAGCACGGCGATAGCCGCGCACAACCACAGGTCCTGGGGGCCGGCGCCGAGAATGTCGCCGAAGAGAATGTGATCCAGGTGCACATCGGACTCGATCTTCAGGTACAGCACCAGCCCCAGGCCGAACATGCCCGAATAGACGATGCCCATCACCGTGTCCTGCTTGATGCGGCTGTTCTGCTTGAGAAACCCCGTGGCCACGGCGCAGAACATACCCGCGACAAAGGCACCTATGGCATAGGGAATCTGCACGATGTAGGCGATCACCACGCCAGGAAACACCGCATGGGCGATGGCATCGCCCAGCAACGCCCAGCCCTTGAGCACCAGGAAGCACGACAGCAGCGCCATGGGGATGGCGATCAGCACGGCGATGGCCATGGCATAGACCATGAAGTCGAAGCGAAGCGGCTCCAGCAGCAGATCCAGCAGGTTCATGGGCGAACCTCCAGCAGCGCCTGGCGCCGACGGCGACGGGCGGCCAGCAGGCCGTGCTTGCGGGCGAAGACGAACACCAGCAGGAAGATCAGCGTCTGCAGCACCACGATCACGCCACCGGTGGCGCCGTCCAGGTAATAGCTCAGGTAGGTGCCGGCCAGGCTGGTCAGGGCGCCGATGGCGACGGCGATGGCCAGCAACCGGGGAAAGCGGTCGCTGAGCAGATAGGCCGTCGCGCCCGGGGTGATGACCATGCAGATCACCAGGAACGCCCCCACCGTCTGCAGCGCGGCCACGGTCGAAGCCGACAGCAAGGCGAAGAACAGCAGCTTGAGCGCGGTCGGGCGGATACCGACCGCGCGCGCCTGCTGCTCGTCGAAGAAGGTCAGCATCAGGTCGCGCCACTTGGCCAGCAGCACCGCCAGGGTGACCAGGCCGATGATCGCCAGCTGCAAGGTGTCGCCCGGGGTGATCGCCAGGATGTTGCCGAGCACGATGGTCTGGATGTTCACCGAGGTCGGTGACAGCGAGACCATGAACAGGCCCAGGCCGAAGAACGAGGTGAAGATCATGCCGATCACCACATCTTCCTTCAGTCGCGTGCGCCGCTGCAGGAACAGCAACGCGGCCGAGGCCAGTGCGCCGGCGAAGAACGCACCGAGGGAGAACGGCAGGCCGATCATGTAGGCGCCGGCCACGCCAGGCACGATGGCGTGGGACAGCGCATCGCCGATCAGCGACCAGCCCTTGAGCATCAGGTAGCAGGACAGGAACGCGCAGACCCCGCCGACCAGGGTCGAGACCCACAGGGCATTGCGCATGTAACCGTAGGCAAACGGTTCGAGCAGCAGTTCGATCATGCGTCGGCCTCGCTGTCGCTGCCCGGCTCGCGACGTGCCGGCAGGCCATTGCGCAGGATCAGTGGCCGCTCGTCGTCGCTGAACACGCTGACCGGTGGTTGCTGCGCCGGATCGCCCGGCAGCAGCGCGAAGTGGCGCAGCACCCCGCCGAAGGCACGTTCGAGATTGTCCCGGGTGTAGACCTCGTCGGTCGGGCCGTGGGCCAGCACGGTGCGCTTGATCAGCACCACCCGATCGCAGAACTCGGGCACCGAGCCGAGGTTGTGGGTCGACACCAGCATGATCCGCCCCTCGGCACGCAGCTCGCGCAGCAACTGGATGATCTGGTCCTCGGTCTTCACGTCGACCCCGGTGAACGGCTCGTCGAGCAGGATCACCCGGCTGTCCTGGGCCAGGGCCCGGGCCAGGAACACACGCTTGCGCTGGCCGCCTGACAGTTCGCCGATCTGGCGTTTGCGCAAGGCCTGCATGTCGACCCGGCTCAGCGCCGCGTCCACCGCCTCATGATCGGCGCGGCGGGCGATGCGCAGCGGGCCCATGTGCCCGTAGCGGCCCATCATCACCACATCCTCGACCAGCACCGGGAAGTCCCAGTCCACCTCCTCGGCCTGGGGCACATAGGCCGTGCATTTTTGCCGCAAGGCGCGCTCGGCCGGCAGCCCCAGCACGCTGACCCGCCCTGCGGCCAGGCGCACCAGGCCCATGATGGCCTTGAACAAGGTCGACTTGCCCGAGCCATTGACCCCCACCAGCGCGGTGATCGTGCCCATCGGCAGCGTGAAACTGGCATCCTGCAGCGCGGTATGGCCATTGCGATAGGTCACGGTCGCGCCCTGCACGACGATCCCGGCTTCCAGCGCCTGGTTGTGCGAGTTCATGGGCTGGCCACCGCGTTCAGGCCGCGGACGATGGTGTCGGTGGTCACCCGCAGCAGGTCGAGGTAGGTCGGCACCGGGCCGTCCGGCGTGCTCAGGGAGTCGACATACAGCACGCCACCATAATGCGCGCCGGTTTCGCGGGCCACCTGGCGCGCGGGTTTGTCGGACACCGTGCTTTCGCTGAAGACCGCCGGGATGGCATGGGCCCTGACCGCGTCGATCACCGTGCGCACCTGGTTCGGCGTGCCTTGCTGGTCGGCGTTGATCGGCCACAGGTACAGCTCCTTCAGGGCAAAATCACGCGCCAGGTAGGAGAACGCGCCTTCGCTGCTGACCAGCCAGCGTCTGTCTGCCGGGATCTGCTCCAAGCGCTCGCGCAGCGGCGCGATGGTCGCCTCGATGCGCGCCTTGTAGGCGTCGGCGTTGCGCTGGTAGGTCGCAGCGTGCGCCGGATCATGGCGCACCAGTGCGTCACGGATGTTGTCCACGTAGATAAGGGCGTTGCGCGGCGACATCCACGCATGGGGATTGGGCTTGCCGCTGTAGGGACCGGCGACGATGCCCATGGGCTCGATGCCGTCGGACACCACCACCCCCGGCACCTGGTGCAGGCGCTGGAAGAACTTCTCGAACCACAGCTCAAGGTTCAGGCCGTTCCACAGGATCAGCTGCGCCCCCTGCGCGCGGCGCAGGTCGCCAGGGGTCGGCGAGTAATTGTGGATCTCGGCGCCGGGCTTGGTGATCGACTCGACCACCGCGGCGTCTCCCGCCACATTGCGGGCCATGTCGGCAATGATGGTGAAGGTGGTGACCACCTTGAACTTTTCCGCCGCGTCGACCGGCAGCGCCAGCAGCAGTGCGGCGAACATCACGCCTGCCAGGCGCAATGGGCGGGATTGGAACCTGCGTCTATCGAACATCCGTCACTTCCACTTCGAGTCGGAGGAAACGGCTAACAGCACGGTTTATCGGCCAACCTTGTGCAAGGACGCGGGGTCGTGTGGTCGGCGCGACATAGCGGAGTATGGAGAGCCGCCACACGGATGGCAAATGCGCAAAGCGCCTCAGGACAGCAGCGCGGCCAGCCCCAGCAACGGCCAGCCCGCCACGGCGACGCCCGCCGCCAGCCTCGGCTGGTAAGGCAGCAGCAGCACCAGGGCCAGCCCCGCCAGCGAGACCAGCCCAAGCCCGCCGATAGGCCCCATCGCCCAACCCCAGGCCATGACACTGGCGGCGAAGCTGGCTGCCAGCGCCAGCCAGCCCAGTGCCCGCAAGCCGCGACGCAGCCAGCGCGGCGGCAAACGCCCCCAGGCCTGCTTGTAATGCCGCTCCAGGCCCATGCACAAGGCGAGCATGCCGCCGTAGGCCAGCAGCAACCCGCTGGATATCGCCAGGTTCATTCAGTTGACCTCCGCACGAACACGCACTGGCCGCGCCATGGCCGGCCGCCCGAGCTTCCAGGCACACCCGGCCAACAGCATGCCGATGACCAGGGCCGTGATTTCCAGCCACGGATGAGCCCCGCGACTCGGCGTGACCAGGTTCAGCAACGCCAGCCCCAGGCACAGCAGCGCGCCCAGCCAGAGCTGTTCCTGCCAGGCCCGCCGCCAGGGGCGCAGGCTGGCATGCGCCAGGGTCGCCAGCCAGGCCAGGAAGAACACCCGCACCTCCCAGCCAGCGCGTTGCTCCAGCCCCACCGGCAACAGGCGGTTGGCCCACAGCAGGCCCGCGCAGGCCACGGCCAGGCCGGCCATCGCGCTGACATTGACCCGTTCGGCGACGTGATACAGCACCGCGCCCAGCCGCCCCTCGCCATCATGCCGACGCCGGCGCTTGACGGTGAACAGCACCAGCCCGGTGGCGATCATCGCGCAACTGGCCAGGCCGCAGACGAAGTACAGCCAACGCATCGCATAGCCACCGAACTGGGCGAAATGCATGCCCGCCATGACCCGCTGCGTGAGCAGGCTCGGCCGGCTCTCGGGCGGCGCCCGCAGCACCTGGCCGCTCACGCCGTCGAACAGCATGCTCTGGCCTTTGGTCAGCTCGATGCGATTGCCCAGCAGCGGGCGTGCCTCGATCCGTGCATCGCCGCGCCCAGGGTTGTGGATCGACAGGCTGGCCACCGGCCCCAGCTGGCGCTCGGCCTCGGCCAGCAGCGGCGCCAAGGCCGTCAGCGGCGCCGCCTCGACCGCCACCTGCCGGGGCTGGCGGCCTTGCGTGGCGTGCTGTTGCGTCGGCACGCCACGCAAGGCGCGGGTGAGCGCATCGCGATCGCCGTCGAACAGCGCATCGGACGCCGCCGGCATGTAGATCAGGTAGAAGATCACCAGTCCGGTGTAGGTGATCATCAGGTGGAATGGCAGCACCAGCACGCCCGTGGCGTTGTGCGCGTCCAGCCAGGAGCGCTGGCCCTTGGCCGGGCGGAAGGTGAAGAACTCCTTGAAGAACTTCTTGTGGATGACGATGCCGCTGACCAGCGCTGCCAGCATCGCCATGGCGGCCAGGCCCACCACCCAGATACCCAAGGTGCGCGGCAGGTCGAGGGTGAAGTGAAAACGGAAGAAGAAGCTGCCCCCCGCCGTCTCGCGCACCGCCAGCGGCTCGCCGGTTTCAGGGTCCAGCGCCAGGCCGCCGCCGCGGCGCTGCTCGCCGGTGGACACGCTGAGCGTCGGCGAGCGCTCGGTGGGCAGGCCGATGTTCCAGGTCCGCGCCTCGGGATGCCTGGCTTGCAGGTAGTCCAGGGCCGTCTGCGCGGCCTGTGCCGGACTCTGGGCATGAGCCGGGATCTCCGGACGCATCCAGCCGTCGATTTCCTTGTCGAACACCGCGAGGGTGCCGGTGAGGAAAATCGCGAACAGCACCCAGCCGAGCAGCAGCCCGCTCCAGGTGTGCAGCCACGACAGCGATTGGGTGATGGTTCGGGCTTTCATGCCAGGCGCTCCATCAGTTGCGGCCAGAAGCCGATCAGCGCCAGCGGCACGCCCAGGGCCAGGCCGGCCCAGGCGCGCCTGGCGCTTCGGCAGGCGAAGGCCCAGAGGATCGCGCCGGTGTAGACGGCAAATGACAGCACGGTGGCGACGATCAGCGCGTCCACCTGCTCCAGCGGCAGCAGCCGGGCCAGCGCGGCGGTGAAGGCGTAGGTGAAGGCATAGCCGCCGAACACGGCGGCGACGATGCGCGAGAGCATGGGCCAGGAGCGGTGTGTGGATTTCACGGTTTGCAATCCTCGGGGGCGCCTTGCGCCCATTCGCGGGCAAGCCCGCTCCCACATGGTTCGTGGGAGCGGGCTTGCCCGCGAATAGGCTGCGCCGCAGCCCCGCTGGTGATCAGAACGAAGTGGTCACCGACGCATAGAACGCGCGCCCCGGCTCGTTGTAGGTGGCGGCGCCGGCGCTGGTACCCGAGCCTTCGCGGTACACGCGCTTGTCGAACAGGTTGCTGATACCCGCGCCGAACGACAGGTTCTTGTTCAGCTGGTAGGTGCCGCCGACACCCCAGATGTGGTACGGGTCGAGGGTCTTGAGCTCGTTCTGCGCGCTGACGTTGACCTCGCGCGTCGGGTTGAAGCGTCGCGGTTCCTGCTTGCCGTAATAGGTCCCGGTCAAGCTCAGCGACAGCGCCTGGGTCACCTGCCAGTCGAGCATGGTGTTGACCGTGTACTCCGGCACCACCGACAGCGGGTTGCCGTCGCTGTCCTCGTTGGCGTCCATGTAGGTGAAGTTGGTGTTCCAGCTCAGCACCTCGCCGGCCTCGCCCAGCAGCGGCACGCCGATACTACCTTCCCAACCCTTGACCACCGCGTCCTGGGCGTTGTCCCAGCGCAGGATCGCCTCGTTGTTGGCGGTGCGCCCGGTCACGTCGTTGGCCGAGACGATCTTGTTGTCGTAGTCGTTGCGGAAGTAGGTCAGGCTGGCGCTCCAACCATCGCGGGCGAAGCTCACGCCCAGCTCCTTGTTGACGCTGATCTCCGGATCGAGGTCGGCGTTGCCGAGCACGTAGCAGCCATTGGAATTGAGGCTCGGCGCGCAGCCGTTGCCGTTGCTGCGGTACAGGTAGTTGGGGTTGGACTGGTACAGGTTCGGCGCCTTGAACGCGCGGGCGATACCGGCCTTGAGGGTGACGTCCTCGGTGAGCTTGTACGAGGTGTTCAGGCTCGGGCTCCAGTTGGCGCCGAACTGATCGTGGTGATCCAGGCGCAGGCCCGGGGTGAGGAACCAGTTCGGCGTCAGCTCGATATTGTCCTCGGCATACAGCGCCATGATGGTGGCGTCCATGTCGGTGGGGCGCGCGCCAGCGGCGGAAGCTGGCAGCGTGGTGCCCACGGTGCGGTTCAAGGTGCTGGGGTCGTCGAGCTCCTGGTAGTTCCACTCGGCGCCGAGGGTCAGGGTCTGCGGACGCAACAGCTCCAGCGGCAGGTCCACCTGGCCCTGGACCAGGTAGCTGTCGTAGGTGCTGGTGGCTTTCTCGTTGCCGCTGATATCGCCGTCGGCGCTACCCGACAACCCCTCCAACAGGCGGTTGTTGCGGGTCTTCTCGTACTGCGCCAGCACCCGCGAGGTGCCGAAGTCCCAGTCGCCACGGTGGGTGACGGAGAAGTCCTGGCGGTACATGGTATTGGTCTCGCGCCCCAGCCAGCCGTTGACGACCGTGCCGGGCACCAGCGAATCGGTGCCGCCGGTGCCGACATCGCCGGTGTAGATATTGCCCTGGCGGCTGAAGCCGGTCTCGAAATCGAGCGTCTGCTGGTTGTCCAGCGCCCAGCTCACCAGCGCGTTGATGTCCTTGTTGCGCACGCCTTCACGGCCAGCGGCCAGCGACGAGCCGATGGCAGTGTTGGTATGACCCTGGTTGATATCGGCGTCGTCGGCGTCGGTCTTGTTCAGGTTGCCGTAGACGCGGAAGGTCAGCGCATCGGTCAGCGGGCCGGCAAGGCTGAAGGTGGTGCGCTTGGTCATGCCCTCGGCATCGTCCTCGGGCAGGTTGGTGAACGCGGTAATGCTGCCGGTCATTTCCTGGGTCGGGCGCTTGGTGATGATGTTCACCACCCCGCCCATGGAACCGGAGCCATAACGGGCCGCCGCCGGACCGCGCAGCACCTCGATGCTCTCGACCTGGTCGGCCGGCACCCAGTTGCTGTCACCGCGGGTGTCGCGCTCGCCGGCACGGGTATAGCGCACCGCGTTGCGCGAGGTCACCGGCTTGCCGTCGATCAGGATCAGGGTGTTCTCCGGCCCCATGCCGCGCAGGTCGATCTGCCGGTTGTTGCCGCGCGAGCCGCTGGCGCCGTTGCCGGTCAGGTTGACGCCCGGCATCTTGCGGATGATTTCGGACAGGTCGTTGACCGGTGGGCGCTTCTTGATGTCCTCGGCGCTGATGATCGAAACGCCCGATGCCTGCTTGAGCTCCTGCTCGGCGCTGGCCACCACATGGGTGTCAGTCAACTCCAGCACCTCGCCGTCACGGGCCTCGGTGGCGGCCCACAGCGTGGCGGGCGACGCGGCCAGCAGGGCCAGGCAGAGATGGTTGAGCTTGAATCGGGGCTGCATCGAAACACTCCTTGCGCGTTGAGGGCTGTGCGGATCAGGCGCGCGAGGATGACGCGGTGACGCTATCCGGCGCGCCCCGAAGTCAGCACGGGACGAGCACGAATGCTATATATTCTCATTTGAGAGTAAATCTTTTTTACAATCTATACACTTCTCAGCCTCAGCGTGACCCGCAAACCTGGCTCGCGGTTCTGCGCCCAGACCTCGCCGCCCTGCAGTTGCGTGACGCTGCGCGCGATCGACAGGCCCAGGCCGAAACCATCGCCGCCGGGGCGCGCGGCATTGAGCCGGGTGAAAGGCTGGAAGATGCTTTCCAGCTGTTCGGGGTCGACGCCCGGCCCCTGGTCCTCGATCCATACCTGCCAGGTCTGGCCCTCGCACCGCCCGCCCAGGGTGACCACGCCCCCCGGCGGCGAATGGCGCACGGCATTGCGCAGCAGGTTCTCCAGGGCCTGGGCCAGGCTGTTGAGATGACCGAGCACCGTGCACCCGGCCGGCAAGGCGTTGCGCAGTTGCTCGACGGGCCAGCCGCGCTCGTAGCAGACGTCTTCGCACAGCACCTCCCACAGCCGCCCCACATCCACCGGCGCCAACGGCAGCAGCGGACGCTCGGTGTCCAGCCAGACCAGTTCCAGGGTG
Organism: Pseudomonas sp. microsymbiont 2; assembly: GCF_054788395.1. Classification (NCBI taxonomy): domain Bacteria; kingdom Pseudomonadati; phylum Pseudomonadota; class Gammaproteobacteria; order Pseudomonadales; family Pseudomonadaceae; genus Pseudomonas; species Pseudomonas sp. microsymbiont 2. The sequence goes on along the minus strand of NZ_CM139112.1, from coordinate 2,699,504 downwards.
TCGTTGATCAGCCGCTCCATGCCCTGGACCTCCCGCTCCAGGCGCTGGCGCAACGCGTCGTTGTCCTGCTCGCGCTCGCCGGTGACACGCAGGCGGCTGAGCGGCGTGCGCAGCTCATGGGACAGGTCGCGCAGCAACTGGCGCTGGAACGCCACGGTGTTTTCCAGCCGAGCGGCCATATGGTCGAACGCCCCCGCCAGTTCGCCCAGCTCGTCGCGACGTCGGGTCAGCTGGCCACCGACCCGGGCGGACAGGTCGCCGGCACTCAGGGCGATGGCCTGGCGACGCAGCACCGCCAGCGGCGCGATGACCCGGCGAAACAACAGCACGCCCAGCCCCAGCGCCAGGCCGGCGGGCAGCACCCGCTCCAGCAAGGCACGCCACAGATGGTTGTACTGGCGCGGGTTGAGCCGCGCCGGCAGGTCCATCACCAGTTGCGCGTCGCTGCGCGCGAACGGCACGTAGAAGGTCGGCGTGCCACCGGGCCGCCCCACCGACCAGTCCAGCGAGCGGATGAAATGGAGCTTCTTGCGCTCACGCCCGCGCAAGGGGCGTGACGACAACGACCTGTCATGAGGCCCGACCACCACGGCCCAGACACCTTCGCCGGTCGTCAGGTTGGCGAGAAAGCGGTCGACGCCGCCCTCCCCGTCCTCCTCCCAGGCCTGTTCGGCCTGCAGGCCGTATTCGGACAACTCCTTTCGCGCGGCTTCGCCAAGGGTGGAAGTGGCCATGTCCAGGCGCTGGCTGACGTCCACGTGCAGGCTGATGATCAGCAGGCTGAGCAAGGCGATGCCACCCAGCAATGTCCAGAACAGCGAATGGCGGTCGGGCAGCCTCATGGCTGCACGCGCTTGAGCACGTAGCCGGTGCCGCGCACGGTCTCCACCCGAGCCGTGCTGTAGCCGATCAGCTGCAACTTGCGGCGGATATGGCTGACATGCATGTCCAGGCTGCGGTCATGGATCGAGTACGCCCGGTTCAGCGCCTGCTGGTAGAGGAAGGTCTTGCTCAGCACCTCTTCTGGCGCATGCAGCAGGGTCTCGAGGATGCGGTATTCGCAACCGGTCAATCCGGCCCAGCGCTGCCGATGGCAGACATCGCCGCGCAGCGGGTCGAAACTCAGGTCCAGGGCCCGGCCAAGCGCTTCGTGGCCAACCGGGTCCTGGCGCTCGTAGGCAACCCGGCGCAGCAACGCGTCGATGCGCACATCCATCTCCGCCATGCTGAAGGGCTTGGGCAGGTAATCGTCGGCGCCCTGACTGAAGCCGACGATGCGGTCCTGCTCGGCGCCCAGCGCCGACATCAGGATCACCGGCACACGCTGTCGGCGACGCAGCTCCACGAGAATCTCCAGGCCGTTGCTGTCGGGCAGCAGGATATCCAGCAGGACCAGGTCGAAACCGCCCTCGCGCAGCAGCTCGGCGACATCGCTGGCGCCATGGCGCACGGTCACCGCGAAGCCGCGCTCGCCCAGATGGCTGCCGATATGGGCCGACAGGACAGGATCGTCCTCGATGGCGAGAATGCGAACGGTAGAGGATGGGACGGGCGCCGGCTGCATGGGTTGACTCTGCGAATGATAATGATTGCTTGTCGCGCATTCTGACAAACCCGGCGCCGCGCCACAAATCGCAGTGCCAAGGCGCGCCACATGAAGGAAACTTCATGATCGCCGCCAGCCCCCTGGCAGCGGGGCCGTCGGCGCGCCACCGACAGCGCGCGCCGGGGCCTGCCTTGAGCCCCCCTGCCCGCCCGCGTAGCATCACGCCCCCCCACCCGTACCATTGCGATCAGCCATGCCCCAGCCCATCCCCCTCAAGGACCACGAAAAGGAAAAGCACCTGGTCAACCGCCGGTTGCTGGCCTGCGCCGCGCTGGTCATGAGCCTGGTGGCGGTGCTGGTGGGCCGGCTCTATGTGTTGCAGGTGCTGCAACACGACCAGCAGAGCGCGGTCTCGGAAAACAACCGCGTGCACGTGCTGCCGATCCCGCCCGAACGCGGCCTGATCTTTGATCGCAACGGCGTGGTGCTGGCCGACAACAAGCCCAGTTTCAACCTGACCATGACCCGCGAGCGCGCCGGCGACTCGACCAGGGTGCTCGACAGCCTGGCGCAGATTCTCGGCTTGTCCGAGGACGACCGCCACCAGTTCGACAAGGACCTGCGCCGTGGGCGCAAGCCGTTCGAGCCGGTGACCCTGCTGGTCGGTCTGAGCGAAGAGCAGATCGCCCTGATCGCGGTCAACCAGTTCCGCCTGCCCGGCCTGGACGTCGAGCCGCAGTTCATTCGCGAGTACCCCCTGGCCGAGCACTTCGCCCACTCGGTGGGTTACGTCGGGCGCATCAACGAGAAAGAAGCCAAGACCCTCGACAGCACCGCGTACCGCGGCACCCAGTCGATCGGCAAGACCGGTATCGAGCGCTTCTACGAAAACGAACTGCATGGGCAGGTAGGCTACGAGGAAGTCGAAACCAACGCCCAGGGCCGGGTGATGCGCGTGCTCAACCACCACGACCCGGTGCCGGGCAAGGACATCGTGCTGAGCCTGGACGCCCACCTGCAGCAAGCCGCCGAGAAGGCCCTGGGCGACCGGCGCGGCGCGGTGGTGGTGCTCGACCCGGCCAACGGCGATGTACTGGCGATGGTCAGCAACCCGGCATTCGACCCCAACCTGTTCGTCAAGGGCATCAGCTACAAACAATACTCGGCACTGCGCGACTCCATCGACCGGCCCCTGTTCAACCGCGTGCTGCGCGGCCTGTACGCGCCAGGTTCGACGGTCAAGCCCGAGGTGGCGATCGCCGGCCTCGACAGCGGCGTGATCACCCCGGGCAGCCGGGTCTTCGACCCCGGCTACTACGAGCTGCCCAACTACGACCACAAGTACCGCAACTGGAACCGCAGCGGCGATGGCTGGGTGGACATGTACAGCGCGATCATGCGCTCCAACGACACCTACTTCTACGACCTGGCGCACAAGCTGGGCATCGATCGACTGCACGACTACATGGCCGCGTTCGGCCTGGGCCAGAAAGTCTCGCTGGACATGTTCGAGGAAGCGCCTGGGCTGATGCCATCCCAGGCGTGGAAACGCGCGACCCGCCGCCAGGCCTGGTTCCCCGGCGAGACGCTGATCCTCGGCATCGGCCAGGGCTACATGCAGGTCACCCCGCTGCAACTGGCCCAGGCCACCAGCCTGCTGGCCAGCAAGGGCGCGTGGCACCGCCCGCACCTGGCGCTCACCGTCGGCGGCCAGGCGCCGGCCGACCCGCACCCGATGCCGGACATCGTGCTGCACGACCGCCACGCCTGGGACCAGGTCAGCCAGGGCATGCAGATGGTCATGCACGACCCGCGCGGCATCGCCCGCGCTTCGGCGGCCGGCGCCCAGTACCGCATCGCCGGCAAGAGCGGCACGGCGCAGGTGGTGGCGATCAAGCAGGGCGAGCGCTACAACCGCGACAAGACCCTCGAGCGCCACCGCGACAACGCCCTGTTCGTCGGCTTCGCCCCAGCCGAACATCCAGCGGTGGTGGTGGCGGTGATGATCGAGAACGGCGAGGCCGGTGGCCGGGTGGCCGGGCCGGTGGTGCGCGAAGTGATGGATGCGTACCTGCTGGACGATCAAGGGCATCTGAAGGCGCAGTATGCAGGCGCCGCGCCGGCCAAGGCCGTTCCGCATACCTGAAAGCGCCGCCATTGGAGCGGGTTCACCCGCCCAAGCAGCCCCTGCGGTGCTTGGCACCGGCTAAGCCGGTGTTCGCGGCTGAAGCCGCTCCCACAGGTACTACGCCAACCTGTAGGAGGCGCTTGGCATCGCGTCGCTTGCCTCACCGCGGTTTGCCCCACGCCATGGAAGGCGTATGCAAGGTATGCTTCGCCATCCCCCCGCTGGAGCGCCTCATGTCGACTTTCTCCGACCCGCAAGCCGTTGCCCGCTACGCCGAAGGCCCTGTGCGTCAGGTCCCGGGTTTTCTCGACCTGCAACGCATGGCCACCCTGCTGTTGGCCGAAAAGGTCCCCGACGACGGTCAGGTGCTGGTGCTCGGCGCCGGTGGCGGGCTGGAGCTCAAGGCCTTCGCCCAGGCCCACCCTGGCTGGCGCTTCCTTGGGGTCGATCCGTCCGCCGAGATGCTCGCCCTGGCCCGTCAGACCTTGGGCGAGCTGGCCCCCCGCGCCGTGCTGCACGAGGGCTACATCGACAGTGCGCCCGAACGGCGTCATGACGGTGCCACCTGCTTGCTGACCCTGCACTTTCTCGATGCCGAACAGCGCCTGCACACCCTCGAACAACTGGCGCGGCGCCTCAAGCCCGGCGCCCCGCTGGTGGTCGCGCACCACAGCTTCCCACAGGACGAACCGGACAAGACCCGCTGGCTGCAGCGCTATGCCGCTTTCGCCGAAAGCAGCGGGATCCCCCGTGAGCAGGCACGCAGCGCGATCAACGCCATCGCCAGCCGCTTGCCGTTGATTGCGGCCGAGCAGGACGAGGCAATCCTGCGCCAGGCAGGCTTCGAAGGCATCGCGCTGTTCTATGCCGGTTTCACCTTCAAAGGCTGGGTGGCCTACCTGCCCGAATGAGCAGATAGGCCACCTCGCCGGTCAGGCCTCGGCAGCCCGGCGCTCCAGTTCCTCGCGGTAACTGCTCAACGACGCCAGGCGCTGGGCGCTGGCGGCTTCGCGGTCCTCGACGATCACCTTGAGCTGATGCGAGGCCTGCGCCAGGTAGGCCTCCAGCTTGTCACCGGTGATGTAGTCGCCCGACAGCTTGTTCAGCTTGCTCCAGCCGTCGTTGAAGACCTGCGCGAAGGCTTGCGAGACGGCGCCCACCGCCAGCCATTCGGCGGCCTGGGTCACGAAGAACTGGTCGGTGGCGCTTACCAGTTGCGCCAGGCGGTTGCGCCGTAGCGACTCGCTGTTGCCTGCGCGCTCGTAGTCCTCCACACGCTCGAGCGCCTCGTCGATGACCAGTTGCAGGAAGTCGGCGAAGGATTTGAAGAAGAACGCGATCTCCTCGACGATTTCCTTGCTGCGCTTGAGCGCGGCCACGCTCAGGTTCAGCGACTTGACCGCCAGTTCGATGCTCTGCTGCTCGCTACGCTGGCCATCGAGCAAGACCGTGATACGTGCCAGCTCCGCGGCCTGCTCGCGCTTCACGCCCTCGTAGCGTTCGACGTTTTCCAGCATCTGACGCTCCAGTTGGCGCAGCGACATGGCCTGCTCGCGCAACTGCTGGCTCGCATCGCCAGCCACGCTGGACAGCTCGCGCAACAATCCGCCCAGCCGCTCCTCGAGCGCGGCGAGCTGCGCCTGCGCCTCGCGCAGATCGCCACGCACCTGCTCGAGGCGCCTGTCCAGTTCTTCCCGTGCCAGGTCGCTGGTGGCGGCGGCACGCTGCGTTTCCAGTTCGGCAACGGTGCGTTGCAGGGCAGACACGGCACTCGCCTGGGTGGTGCGGCGAGATTCCAGATTGGACTTTTCCACCAGTTTGGCCGGGTCATTGGCGGCACTGTTCTGGCCCGCCACGGTACCGACGCTGGCGGCGCCGAGCAATGCCGAACCACCGCCGGAGGCGCCCATCGCGGCGAGTGGCACGACAGCGGACAGCACCTGGGTGACCGACTTGAGCAGCGATGCCCAGAACGACTTCTGTTCTGCGCTCTTGGCTTGCCGGCCGTAGTCGCGCGCGCGCCTGTCGAACAGGTCGACCTGTTCCTGCAAGGAGGTGACCAGGCTGTCCAGTTCGGCACGCCGGGCACTGGCCTGGCGAATCTCCTCCTTGATCAGACGATTGGCCTCGATCGTTTCGCTCAGGGCGATCTCGCTGCTGGCCATGACCTCTTCGATATCGCGCAGGATCTGCTCGTATGCCTCGACGATGCTGGTCAGGCTGCCGCGCACGCCGCCGGCGGCCTGGGCGATGTCCACCGCCAGCTCGAGCAAGTCGCGGCTGACGAACCACTTGATTTGCTCACCGTCGTTTTCCTCCTTCACATCCAGCCAGTCCGGCAGCGCCGAACGCAGTCGATTACCAATGGTCCGAGCCACCCGCACGGCGCCGTTGATGCTGCGCTCACTGTCCTGCTGCGCGCGGATCAACCGGTGCATGATGCTGGAGATGCGAACCCGGATGGCGCCTTGCTCCTGGGGCGTGGTGTTGTAGGCGATGTACAGCAGTTCGATGGCGTGATCGGTATCGGTCTTGGCGCGGCTGATGTCGTAGTTGCCTTCGATCTTCGTCTTGAAACTGGCCACCAGGGGCGAATGCACGCCTGGCAATTGCAGGGGGGTTGCCTCGGTCAGGGCCGAGGTCTGCTCGGCGATCCGATCCTCCAGCAGAACATTGCGATTGGTGAACGAAATGATTTCAGACATGCGATGAATCCTTTTTTGTCGAGAGGGGTTCGCTATTGCCCACAAGTCGGCAGGAAACGCCCTGCTTGTCTTGTTGCGCAGACAATGTGCGGATTCATCCGGGCGCTTAAGCAGGAAACGATCCCGCTGTACGTAGGCAGTCGCCCGCCCTCAGGGCCATGCCTTTCAAGATTTTTTGGCGCGGGGCTGTTGACCGAGCGAGGGCCTCAAGGTGTTCGCCGTTAGAGGTGCAGCGCCTATCAGATCGAGCGCCGCCCGCGCGGCGCATCGCGACGCAAGGCCGCTCCTACATTTGTTTCGGGCCAGTCTCTCCTGTGCCATTACCTGGTCCGCCTTGTTGGTACGACGCGGTATCAAGGTGGGCACTGCTGGCGCCTCGCCTGACTTGAGGCATGCACCAAGGCGGGCAACCATGGCCTCACAGGTTCGGCACGTTGCAACAAATGTAGGAGCGGCCTTGCGTCGCGATGCGCCGCGCGGGCGGCGCTCGATCTGATAGGCGCTGCACCTCTAACGGCGAACACCTTGAAAAACATGGAATTGGGAGCGGATTGACGGCGCGCGTCATTCAGCGCGAGGACAAGACGCAGTCGTTCTCCCAGGAACTGGGGTAACGGACCTGCTGATTGCGCAGCGCTGGCCAAGCGTCGTAAAGCAGCCTGTGGCTGGCCGACAGAGCACCGTTCAGGGGCTTGCGCAACGGCTGCACATTCTGCGCATGGCATTGGCCGATGTCTCTGGGCCAACTGCCGCATTCCTGAACGGCATAATCGAAATCGTCCAGCCGCTGCGCGTTGTCTTGCCGACGCTCCAGCGTCGCTCTCAGGTACGGCCTGACAACCGTTACCGTGCGCTCGTCATCTTCAATGATGCCCAGCACACGCCGCAGGTTGACGATCTCACTCTGCAAACCCTGGATGTAAAGGCGATGCTCCGGCCTGGACGGTGGATCACCGTACAACGCTCGCGCCTCCTGCAGCTTGCGCTGGGCCATGCGCGCCTGCCGCTCCAGTTCGGGGCGACTCTGCAATTGCCCGCCCAGACGGTGTTCGGCGCTTTCGATGCGCTCGATCATCAGTCGTTCCAGACCATCAAGACGGCTTTGGCACAATGTCATGCGCTGTTGCAGCGCCTGGTCGGACGATTCGGTCGCCCCTGCGCTCGCACCGGGTGATATCAGAAAGGCCCAGATCAGGCCCGGAAAACAGCATGTCGCAAGGCGACGGTAATGCGTGTGATGCATGACAAATCTCCTGTTCAAGGTGGTGGCATTGCACCGCCACGCAGCCTTCCCAAGCAGCGGGAAGTGCTACCGCCCTCCTCCGCCAGCGCTCCCAGGCATCAGGTCATAGGGATGCTTCTACCCAGGCAACACAATGGGTATCAGGTTCCCTGTGCTTGTCGCCTGGCGAAAAAGCGCGCAGACCGCGCTGCAGCCGGGGTCAATGCATGCGCCCCGGCTGCACGCCCTGCAACTCGCAAGCACATGCTCAATGCAAGGTGCTACGAGCCTTCAACCGTGCCTGCTCGACGACCTCTTGCCAGGTGTCGTTCTCGTCCTCGCGCACCGTGAACCAGGGGTATACCTGCTCGCGCCGCTCGTAATTCGCCCATTGCCCTAGCACATCCTCGCCGGACGCCCGTATCACCCTGGACTCACGCCCCAGCGCATCGTACACATGGCGGTCGGCATGGATCCCTTCACGCGCGCTGTCGTCGCTGACCCAACGCCAGTCGTCCAGATAGAACGGCAGCCACACCTGCACCGCCTGCCCCTTGTTGTCGAACCGGGTCTTGCCGGTAACCGCCCAGCGGATCGACGCGTGCGCGACTACCGCGCACCCCCGGTCATCGGTTTGCAGGGCACCTTCGTCGGTGCGCACGAACGCCTTGCCGGGCGGGTTGAGGATGGCGGTCTGCAGCAGCTGTTCGCCACCGCTCAGCGTCACCTGCACCCGCACCTGCTGCTCAGGATCGCTATCGTAGCGATCGGTCTGAATGCGGATGACGTGGGGTGGCACGCGGCCTGTCAGGCCCGATGACGGTGCGATGCCGTCACGGCGCAGGCGCTCGGCTTCACGGCGCCAGCGCAAGACGCCACAACGGCGCCGCTCATCGAGGCTGCCGTCCGGACGCAGCGCCAGCGGCATCCAGCTGTCGGCCACGACGGTAAAGGCCATGGCCACCGGCACGCCCTTGGTCTGGTTCAGCGCCACCGCCTGCTCGACGGTGAGTGGCGGCTCGAAGGCCAGGTCCGGGCTGTACCCGGTCACCACCGCAGCGTCGCTACCGGGCGGCGTCTCGGTACCATGGAAGCGGGTATGCGCCACCCGCCCCAAGCCGTCCAGGGTGGCCTGGGTGATGTTGTCGTTGGCGTCCTTCAGGCGCACCGGCACCAGGAAGCGCCAGTCATGGGCCTCGACCGTGGAGGTCAGCCCGGCGGCGTCGGTCACCTCGCGTACCGTGATGTCATGCGCGCTGTAGAGCAACCGGCTGGGCCCCGTCACCGTGCTCTCCTGCACCATGGCCGGCTGCCAGAAATGCGCCGCGCCCTGGTAGGCGGTGATGCCGTGGTGACCGGCAAACGCCTCTTCGACCCGGGGCAGGCCAGGGATTGCGGGCGCGCCGAGCGCCTCTGGATCCTGCGGGTCGGCCAGCTCCGGCGCGTCCTCGGGCCGGCTCATCGCGACATAGCCTCCGCGCCTGAGCAATTCGGCCAGCGACTGCGCCTGCACCGGCGTGCCAAGCCATGCGCGCACCTCGTCAAGCCACGATTGGGCCTCAGCGGCCATCTCCCTGGCCAGGTCCGCCGAGTTCAGCACGGCCATCAGCGCGCGCCAGAACAGCGCATCGGCCGACGTGGCGCTCAAGGCGCTGGCGACGGCCCCCTGAAGCGCTGTCAGTACCGGGCTGCCCTGTGGCTCCTGACGGCCGAACCAGGCCACCACGGCGCCAAGATCGCCATCCGCGACCCGGCTCTTGCCGGGCAGCGCCGCCTGCAGCCCTGCGGGCAGCTCGGCTGCCGGCGCCGCCAGTAACCGCTCACGCAACGCATCCACGGATATCACCGTCTTCAGCGCGCGACGCAACAACTGGCAACCCTCCTCGTCCACCGTCGCCGTGCGCAGATACGCCAGCAGCAGTCCATAAAGCGTCTCGGGCTGGTCCATGGCCGGCATACGCTGACGCACACGCCCCAGCACCGCCGGATCGGCCGCGCCCATCCCGTCCTCTACCAGCTCGTACAAGGTCTGCTCGAACGTGGAGCGCAAGACATCGAGCGAGGCTTTGTCCAGCATGGCCGTACGGGTGTAGGCCACCAGTGCCTGACGTGACGGCGTGGAGGACACGCCACAGCCATCGGCGCCGCGCCAGAGCACCTTCTCGTAGCCCGCCAGGGTGGTCCTGTCGGGGTCGTCCAGCGGCAGGCCCTGCTCCTGCAGCATTTCCACGCTGAACCCGCCAGGCGGCACATCGGCGCCAGCGAACCTGAGCACATCCCGTCGCGTGCTTCCCGGCAGGCCGATGACGAAGTCATCGCCCTGCAGCAGGTTGTGCACGGTGGCGCGGGTGAGATCGACCCAGCAGGTGTATTGCTGTGAATCGCAACTGGCCTCGATCAGGCCTTCGGGCAGGCTGGCGGGATAGATGCGCCGCGCGGCCTCCTCCCGGCGCAGATCTTCGGCGCTCAGTTGACGCGGATAGTGAATGGCGACGTTCTGCCGCACATTCCCGTACGCGTCCTGCTCGAGCACGATGGCCTGGGTCACTACAGGGTCCTCGGTGATGCGCTCGCAGTTGAACGTCAGGCTCTGCTGCGCTGTCACCAGCGCCGACGGCCGCAGGCTGTCGGCGCTGGCATGGGCACGAATGCACAGACGCGACCGCTCGACGCGGTAAGGCCGGTCGGCCCGCGCGTCACCGTCATCGCCATACACCTCCGTGCGCATGACCTGACCACGGACAGCGCGGTACAGCCAGGCACGCAGGTCCGGAGCAGGGTCGAAGACCTGCTCGCCCTGGTCGGTCCAGCGAGTGAAGCGCAGCGGGCCTTGGGGGAAGGCAGCGTCCATGTCGGTACAGGCGTCCTGGGCGATCGCGTCACGCGCCTCGACGCCCGAATGGAACCAGGTACAGACCCGCGCCGGAGGCGACAGCTGCGCCGCCGTCGCCTCGGCGATGGCGTGGGTGTCGGTCTGGATCAACCGGGTGAAACCGGCGAACTCGCGCTCATCGCCATCCCAGACGCCCCCCAGGTAAGTGGTTTCACTGCCCAGGCACAGGCCGGTAATTTCATTGATCATCGTCACCCGGCTGAGCGTGTGCACCGGAAACGGCAGATGGCTGACCGGAGCCGGATCGCCGCAGGCCTGCGCGGCGGCCTTCTCGTCGAGCCAGGCCTGGGCCGAACTGCGATACGTCAGCTGGGTGCGGCTGCCGGCATTGTCGACGACGGTTTCCAGCAGCCAGGGCCGCTGGTCATTGAAACGATACAACCAGCTGCGCGGCGCGTTGTCCGGGCCGTGGCGCGGGACCGTCAGCAACAGCTGCGCCGTGCCCTGGCCCTGCAGGTCCACCACCTGCAGCTTGCAGGTCGGATCCAGCGTCACGCCTTCAGGTGCCGGTACAAACTCACGCTCCTCATAGCGATTGCCGCACTGGCTGATGAACACACGGATGCCGTCGGCCTGCAGGTAGAGAATGTCCGTCGTGCCGGCACCGTCGGTGTCGGCCAGCAGTACCCGCGCGGCCGTGAAGTCGTCCACCGCGAAGCCGGGGATGGCCAGCGCCTCGCCGAACCTGCCGTAGCCCAGCGACGGCCACAGCGTCACGCTGTCGCCGGTGATGCGCATCAGGTGGTTCTGGCCACTGCCGGCCGGATCGGCGAAAGCCACCAGCTGACGCTCCGCGTCGTCCACCGACGGCAACGGTTCTCGCCCGCTGTACGCCGAGGTCATGGCGGCCATCCATCCCGCGCTGCCAGCCGATGGGTACAGGCGAACGCTACGGGGGCCCAGGGCGCGCAGCATCACCACGTCCGGCCTGCCGTCACCGGTCAGGTCGGTCAGTTGCGCCAGCGGATGAGCGTATTCGACCGGCAGCGCCGTCAGGGGCACCAAGCCGCCCCAAGTGCCATCCGGGGCCAGGGTGAAACTGCCGCGCAGGCCACCGGCAGTGACCAACCACTCGGGCCTGCCGTCGCTGTCCAGGTCGACCAGGGTGCCGCTCGCATTGCCCGGACGCAGCGGCAGTGGCGCGGACGCGCCCCAGGTGACGGCGTCTTGGCTACCGACCTTGCGCTGCGGAGTCCGGTAGTGCCAGGCCCCCTCCTCCAGGTACAGCAACCCAGGGATGCCGTCGCCGTACAGGTCGGCCATCTGCCAGGCGGGCGACCAGAAGCCATCGAGTTCCGCTACCGTCTCCCAGCCCGGCTGCGCCCTGCCTGGCTGGGTCAGCTCGAACTCCAGAGGAGGCAGTCGGCTCGTCGGCTCGTGGGTCAACTGCTGCGCGGACACCAGGATGCTGGCCACCGGGCTGCTGTCGTATTGCAGGTGCAGGCGGCTCACCAGTTCGGGCGTATCGTCGGCCTGGCCGGCCATGCGCGCGGTACGGTGCCAGAGCAAAACGTCCCGGCAAAGACGACGCAGACGCACATCGAAGCCGTAGCGCCAGAACGAATGACGGTCCTCGCGCACCGGCCAATCGCGCACTGGATGCGGCGCAGGTGGCGTGTCAGGGTCGGCGCCGCGCTCGCCGTAGTCGAACACGGTGAAAGTCAGGAAGTCGGTTGCGTCGAACCCATCGCGCGGGATCAGCAACGCCTGCGAGGGTGTCGCGTTCATGGCATAGACCGCCTGCGGGTACAGGTTGGCCACCCGCGGGTGCGCGGCGAGTTCCAGGGCGTCGCAGCCCTGGTCGTCCTCGTCGCGGTAACGGTAGACCAGATGTTCGCCACGGGCGGAGACGGTCTCTTCGATATGCCAGCCGGCGACATGCCCGGGATTTTCCGGGTCGCGCAGGCGGGCGCCGGCCGACCAGCCATACAGCGACAGGCTGCCGTCGGCCAGGTAGTGCAGCCAGAAGCCGGGATCCCCGGCCACAGCTTCGTCCACCCAGTGTTCCAGGCGCTCCATCAGGCCCCCCGTGCGCGATTGCCAGGGTGTGACCCGATAGGCGCCCGTGTCGTTGGAAAACGGCAGGTGCGTGCTCCGACGGGCCGCGCCGGCCAGCAGGATCTCCTCGCCGGAAGGGCCGACCATGCGGTCGCTCCCCGCGTATCGAGGGAAGCCGAAGCGGGTCATGCGGTAGATCGACGGCAAGCTGCATTCCCAGCCAGCGCCAAAGGCGCTGTTGCCGCCGGAAGAGGAATATTGCAGCGCCAGGCTGGCCGACAAGGCGCGGCCAGCCGGTGATGGCAGCGGCAGTTGCCAGCCCGCGGCGCCATCGGGGCCGCCGCTGGACAGCATGCCGCCGCCGACGGAAACGGTGCCGCCGCCCTTGGGCAGTGACGGCGGGGTATAAAACGGTGCGCGTTGATCCTGCGAGGTCGCAGGCACAGTTTGCTCAGACATGGATATCTCCGAACTTGCCCCGTACGCTGGACGGGGCAAGTCTTTAATACGTGTTCAGTATTCAGCGCACTACAAGAATCGTTCAAGCGGAGCGCTGCCCACGCCTTGAGCAACACTCAAGACGCAGAACCTTACAACAGTAACCATTTATATCATTCGTCTGACTCGACATAACCAATCGAGGCCAGCACTCATTGCCTTGCCATCACAGGATACGTGCCTCGCGCAACTACACATAAGCCCTTCCCCATGACACATCAGGCGGAAGCCACGCGCTCAAGAATTAGCGCATGATGTTATCTCTAAGATGGAGATTTGATGTAAATCCACGCCCAGCAAAACTAATACTAAAAATCCCCGTCCTAACAAGCCCCTCAAAGGTCCATGTCAAACTTGTGTTCATCGTCCTTCGGTTAATTAAACTAGGCGAAGATTTTACATGATAGGTCTGCATGTCTCCGCTCATGCCAGGGCTGACCGTAAGCGACGAGAACCGCAGTGGGCTTCCGGGCCTTGGCACGAGGCTGATATTACGTTGCACCCCGCGCCAGAAACTATGTGAAGAATTGTTCGCTACTTCCACGCCATCGAGCCTCAATAGCGCTTCATCTTCAAGACGAGTAGATAAGAGGAGGCATGTCGAAACGTTCAGAGGGGCCTCGAACTGGTCCACAAAGACATTCAAACCAAAGACACCACTTACATTCCTTCCCGTTAGTGCCCAGATCACAGGATAGGAAATTACCCGCCTACTGTTGTAGTTCGGTGCCGCGCTGACGTCAGCCGGGCTCAGGGTACCCTGATCAAAGCTCATCCAGATATTCAAGCCCGATCGAAACAAAGGGCTGCCGGCCTTGGGATAAAGCTGCAACGTTCTTGGCACCTCCCGCCGAAATACCTTGAGATCCTCATCCCCCGTCATCCTTCTCAACTCAGCCTCATCATTTAAATCCGGCGACATCAGTATATTGTCGGGCAGTGTCAATGGTGCCAAGAATCCATCCATATGAACTTCCAGAGCAAACTCACCACTAACATTCTGCCCTGCCACCGACCAGTTCAGCCCAGCCCCCGTAAGGGCCCGCTGTTCACTGTAAGCCGGTGCGGCTGTCACCTGGTTCGGCCCAAGGGAACTGGCCAGTTGCAGCCAGGCGTGCAGGCCGGCCTGCCGCAAGGGACTGTTGGCCCTGGCTTCCATGCGAAGTTGGCGGGATCTCCTACGCCAGAAGATCCGGGGAGAGCCCGGCGCGGGGAGCGGGCCATCGAGCCTCAGCTCGGCTTCATCATTCAAGTTTTGCGACAGCAGTATGCAACTGGGCAGCTGCAATCCTGACGCAAAGCCCGTCATGCGAATTTCCAGGCCAAATGTGCCACTCACGTTCGCACCGGTCAGCGACCAGTCCAAGCCTGAATCGGTGACTGTCCGCGAGTCGTCGTATGCCGGTAACGCCACTATTTGGCCAGGATTCAGACTGCCATTGGCGAAGCTTAACCAGGCCTCCAGCCTCGCCTGTCCCAATGGACTGCCCTGTCGAGGCGCCAGACTGAGCCGACTGGCCACGCCACGCCGCAGAATTGGCGAGCGGTCACCGGGCACGGACGCGCTGTCGAACCGTAGCTCGACCTCATCCTTCAGGTGCGAGGACAGCAGCAGGCAATCGGACATTGCCAGAGAGCTATCAAAACCCTCCACATGCACATTCAACGTGAACGCACCGCTTACCTGCTCTCCGGTCAGCGACCAGTCCAGACCGGCGCTGGTCAGTACCCGTGGCGCGCCATAAGCCGGTGCAGCTGGCACGTTGTCCTCCGTCAGGCTACCGCCGGTAAACGATAGCCTGGCGGCGCGCCCGAGCAACTCCAGCGGGCTGCCAGCCTTGGGCGCAACGCGCATCCTACTGGCGACGCCACGCCGCAGAACGGGAGAAGAACCCTCAGGTACTTCGTCACCCTCGAACGTCAGCTCCACCTCGTCGGCCAGATCGGCGGAGATCAATACGCAGCGATCGACCACCAGCGGTTCAGGGAAACCGTTCATGTGGATCTGCAGCCCGAAGGTGCCGCTCAGGTCCGCGCCGGTCAACGCCCAGCTCAGCCCACCCGGCTGGAACGCCTGCCTGCTGCCATAGGCGGGCACTGCGCCAACGTTGCCCGGTACCAGGCTACCGTCGGTGAAGCTCAACCAGGTGTCGAGTTTCATTTCTCCCAGCAGGCTGCCGGGCTTGGGCACGATGGACAGCGTCTGCGCCTCACCGCGTCGGAACAGCGCGGGCTGCGTCACGGGCGCCCCCGCCAGGCGCAACTCGACTTCGTCCGCCAGGCTGGCCGATATCCGCACGCCACGCAGGGACAGCGGCATGCCCAGGCTGGCCGTCGCCGCCTCCAGGTTGAACGTGCCCTGCTCCATGCCGCTGACGATCTGCCAGCTGACACCTTGCGCGGTCATGGTTTGCGCCGTGGTCGGGCTCAAGGTGATGCCCAGCTGCGGTTGGCCGTCAGGCCATTGCAAGGTCACCGGCAAGCCATCGAAAAAGCTGCCAGCGCGCTTCGGTCGCAAGGTCAGGGTGTGGCTGCCGATGCTTGTCAGGCGCAGGTTCAATGCATCGAAGTCGCTGATGGGCTCGCCGTTGAACAGCACATCGAGCTGCTCCGTCCAGGGCGAGGTGAGAAAGCCCGGGATCGCGCTGATCCGCTCGCTCGCTTGCCCCAGCGCATCTTCACAGCAGGCCTTGAACACCAGGCGGTCATCAGGGCCGAGGTCGCCCGGCGCAGGCTTGTAGTTCAGCACCGCCCGGCCCTGCTCGTCCGTCGGCACCGTGCAGTAGGGTTTGTCGTTCAGCAGCCAGCTCACGTCCTTGCCTGCCAGCACACGCTCGGGCGCGAAAGGGCTCTTCACCACGGCGCTCAGGCGAGTGCTGTTGCCCAGCTCGACGATCGGCACCACGCCGTCCCATTGCAGATCGACGACGTCGTAGCGGAAGTCGCCGACCTGCATTGGCAGCTCATGCTTGAGGGCCTGCCAGTAGCTGCCCAGACCCAGCGTTACTTCACCGGAAAGCACCTCCTGGGCCTGCGCATGAATGTCCCAATGCGCGCCTGTCAACGCGGGCAGCGGCTGGTAGCTTTCCTCATGGTCGTTGTCGTTGAGGTTCAGCTCAGGGGTCGTGTGCACGCCAAACTCCACCGGCAGGCGCTCATCCTCGTTCATCCACAGCAGGCTGAGTTTCTGCTCCTGCCAGTGGTTGCCGTCCTGCGCCTTGACTTCCAGTCGATGCACGGCGCCATGACACAGCAGCAGCGGGCTGCCGGTCTGCTCGATCGCACCGCCATCGGGGTCCACGGTCAGGCGCATGTCCCCCGCCAACGGCGGCAGACGCAACTGCGACACGACATCGCGGATGTACAGGTACGCCAGCCCCACCGAGTTCGGGGTTTCGAATACCACACGCAGACGTTGGGCGCCGGCTGGCACGGCGATGCGCTCCACTGACAGCTCATGCCATGTGGGGTCGTCGAGCAGCGCACGACGGCTAGCCTGCGGCGGCTCGCCGCGCATGGGTTGCCGGTAGAGCAGGTCCGTCTCGTTCTGCCCTTCGAGCAGGTAGACGCTGAGCGTGCACTCGCCGAACCAGCTGGCGTTGTACTGGCAACCCAGCCAGTAGTCCGGGCGGCCTTCGCTGGCCGGGTTCGCCGCCATGGGCAGCTCGAAATCCTGCCAGACCCGGTTGTTCCGGGTGATGCCTACGTAAGTGCCACCGTCATCCGCCGAGAAATAGGCGAAGCCGTTGTTGTTCTGGCTCTGCCAGGCGCTGCGTGGGCCGATGCTGCCCCGAGGGAACGAAGGGGCGTCCAGCACCGAGTGGCTGATGCTTTGCTCGGCCGTCCCTGCCGAGGAGCGGCCAGGGATGAGGGGTTCAATGATGTGTAGCGACATGATGATCTCCAATTTTGCACAGGGTGGGGCTGGCCCCGTGCGCGCTCGCGCACGGGGCGTTGTTGTCAGGGTCGAATGGGGGGATCAGGGTGCTGGCCGCGACATCAGCGCGTCGACCTGCTCCTCGAACTGCGTCCCGCCATGCAGGGCGAAGTACTGGACGTCCACGACGATGTCGCTGAGTCCGTCGAGCAACTCGGCCTGCTCGGCATGACGCGGGAATTTCAGGTGCCAGTCGGATACCGCGCCGGTGCCTTCGAACGGCAAGTAGCGGTCGTCGGTCTCGGCGGAGGTGAACAGGCCGATGTCCTGGTCGGCCGATGACAGGCAGACCTGCTGGCGGGCACGCAGGCTCATCATCACGTGACGGCCGTCGCCTTGCTCCTGCGCCAGTTCCGGCGACAGGAACTTCACGCCTTCGATATCCGGTCGGGTCAGCAACCGGCTCTGCCTCTGGGTCAGGCTGGCGCGAATGTTCTGGTATGGCCCCAGCAGAGCCGGCAGGGTCAGCGCCACACTGTGCAGGCGGCGCAAGTAATGGCCAGGGTAATCCTTGTCGAACAGCGCCTCGGACAGGCTGAAGGTCAGCTCGCCATCCTTCGCCAGCACCTCGCGCAAGGCTGACCAGTCGGCGACAGGCTCGCCGGCCCGATCGAAGACCAGGCCCTGTTCGAGCAACGCCTGCAGCGACACGGTCTTGCGCAACTCCAGGTGCCGCTCGTTGCGCAGCAACGCCTCGGCCTCCAGGCGGTGCAGGTCCAGGCGCAGTTCGCCGCCAGCGTTCAGGCCATGGCGATCGGCCTGCCAGACCGGAGTGCGGATAATGCGCTTGTCGTAGTTACCGGTTTCGTACTGCCAGCATGCCTCGGCGCTGTGGCACAGGCTGACCGCGACATCGAACAGCGTCGCGTGCCAGGTCGTGGCCTGAGAGCGCAGCCAGCGGTACAGCGACACGCTGGTCGACTTGCTCTGGTAGAACGCATACAGCTGCTGCGCCTGCGCCAGTGCCGTGCGGCTATGAGCCAGAGCCTGCTCGGCGGCCAGGGTGGCGTGCTGCTGCACGTCCAACTGCCTGTCGATGACCTCGCGTTCCTTGCCCGCTAGCCTGGCCTGCAATTCCCACTCTTCACGACGGCGGCGATAGCCTTGGGACTCACGCAGCAGCTCGGCCGCGGTGGTTTTCGCGCTACCTGCGATATCCAGCGCGTAGCCTGCCATCATCAGCGGGCCCTTGAACTTCATGCCGCCACTGGCCAGGCCGAAGACGTTGGGTGCCAGCTCGGCCAGGAACGAGGCGCCGACCAGCGCATGCCCCGCGCTGGACATGATTCGCCCATCGCCATGCAGACTCATCGCCTCGCTTTCCTCGGCGGAAATGTTCTCCTGGTACAGGCGCGTGTAGTGTTCCTCGCGCAGCGTGGTGGCGGCGCGTTGAGCCCTGAGCACACCCTCGGACTGTTGTTGCTGGCTGAGCATCTGCTCCTGGATGGCGATGGTATAGCCGGCGATTTCCGCAGCTTGGCGGAACTGTAGCGCCTCGAGCTCGGTGCGCTCTTGCTGCTCCATGTAGCCGCGCAGTTGCTCGCCGAACTGCATCAGCGTCGTCACCACCTCCTGGGCCTTGGCCACCAGGGTGCGGAAGCGGTAAGGCGGTACCACCGTGCGATAGCCCATCAGGTGCGACAAGCTGGCATTGCCGCCCATGCGCGCCATCAGCAGATCGAATGGATTGGCCGCCGGCGCATACAGCGGCAGCGCCATCGGCGAGCCCTCGATCGACAGGAAGTGACGCAGATTGTGGAAGCGTTGCGACAACAGCTGCCAGATATCCAGCAGCTGCCGGTTGACCGGCAGCCGGAAGGCCGGATGCGCCGCCACGCCAGACCAGAAGAACGTGGACAGCTGCTTGGGCAGATCCGCCGGTACCACGGCTTGCGCATCGCCCACCGACCAGACCCCGCCCTGCATGGACGCCAGCAACGCGGCCACGGTTTTCGGCTGCCAGGTGTTGATCGCCCGTGCCTGCGGCGCTTCGCCCATCAGGTCCGCCGCCATACGGTACAGCAGCCAGGCGTTGGCCAGGCTGTCGCGACTCTGACGTCGATACTGCACGTCGGCCTCGCCGATCAGCAGGCGCACGTACTGGATGAACACCGCCTTGCGATAGTGCGACGGCGCGTGCAGCGCGATGGCGTGCGGATCGACCAGTTCATGCTCCAGACCCGCGGCCGGGGTGTCGTCACGCAGCAGCCAGGCGCAGTTCCAGTAGTCGACCCCAGGGGTTTCCGTCGGAGCCTGCCGGTGCTGCGGATCGAACACCAGCGTCAACCAGCGGCGCGCCTCTTCGAAACGCTCTTCCTCCTGCAGACGCGAGGCGATCAGGTGCGGCACATGGAAGAACAGTTCGCGCAGGTACATGCCGTTGGCGTCGTACAGGCTCATCAGCGGATCATCGGGAGCACGCTGCCAGCTCAGGTAGGCATTGCCGGCCTCGTCCGGGACGTAGGGCGGCTCCTGCAGATGTTGCGCGTCCCAGGCGAAGACCGCCCGGGGCGAGGCCTGAGCACGATTGATCAGGTCCGGCACGTGCTGGGAGTTGAGCCGAACGGCGAGCGGTTTCTGGGCGCCGCCGATGAAATCGAACACCAGAAACTCGGTGCCGCTGCTCTGCTGATGAATGTAAGGCCCGCTACTGGCGCCAAGCGACGTCATCTGCGAGCGGGTGATCGTGAACGTGGACATGGCCCCGCCACGCTGCCCGAAGCGGCACACGAGGGTGTTCGAGCCCGCGCTCCACTCATGCGCCACCCGCGCACTGCTGGCACCACCATTCAGGGTCCAGGAGCCGCTCCACAAGCGTTTCCCGTCGATGGTCAGCTCCATATCGTCCAGGCGCACGGTATCGGGCTCCACGGTGATGAAGTTCGTGTAGTCGCTGAGCGGGGCCGGCGTATTCTGGTCGATGCTGACGCTAAAGCCTGCGCCATCGCGAATGTAGCGGCGGGTGAAGGCTGTCATCGGGATCATCAGGCGCGTCAGGTCGAGCGCGGTCACCGCTTCGTACCTGCCGTAGTTCGTGCGCTGGAACTCCCTGGCGAGCACATGGACGTCGCCCAGGTCCGGATGACTCAGGGTCATGCGCTGAAAATCGGGCTGGTACCTCGCCACGCAGCGGAACTCGAAGCCGCCCTGGGCGGTGGTGCGGATAGCGACGCTCTCGACGCCACGGCCAAGCCAGTGCAACCTTCCGCTGGACAGCTGCATGGACACCGGCCTCAACGCCTTGCGCTCCTCGCTGGAGTGCACCCGTAGCTGCAGCATGTGACTGTCCTCGCCGTGCTCGGTCAGCAGGGCATCGAGCAGCGTGTGGCGGTCGTTCTGCTCGCCCGGCGTGACGCTGTCCACCCACCAATCGCTGGCGGACAGGCGGCGCTGCAGCGCCAGCTTGCCCTCAGCATGGTCGAACAGCTTGAACAGGCGGGACCTGCCGTTGGCACTGAAATCCTGGTCAGCGACCTCGCGCTTCAATACATCCCGCTGAAGGCTGTACAAGTCTTCCCCATCGGCCCGCAAGGCGACGTACAACTGATCGTCACTGCCACGCACCCGTCCCAGCGCCAGGGCTAGCAGTTGGTAGGCCTGCGCATCGAACTCGCCATCGGCGCCGGCCTCGACATTCTGGCTCCAGAGTTCTTCGGGCGAGGACCACTGGTTGTCGAGCCCCAGGTGAATCACTTCCAGCTTCAGTGGATAGCGCTTGTCGGTGCCGGCGGTATCGACGGAAACCGGCGCTCCCTGGTGCAGCCAGACCAGATGCAGGCGCCCACAGAACAGCACCAGACGCGCCTGGAGCACCGTGGTCCCCGCCGGCATGGCGATCGGCAGCCATTCCGCCCAAGCGTCCGGTTGGACGAAGGTGGACGCCTGGTCCAGGCGGATATCGACCTTGCGCCAGTAGTACTTGGGCGGCGAAGCGGTGTCCTTGCCCAACAGGTAGTAATCCGAGTTGGCGAAGGCATGGCCGGTAAAGCGTTCGGCTTCGAGTCGCTCGTCGCGGTAATCGATGTAGCCAGAATGCACCCGGATGCTGTTCTGGTACTCGTAGGCGTTCAGGTAGGTCAGCAACGCGCTCTGCACGGCGGCGTCGGTGATCTGGCCCTGGCCCAGGTCGTTCTCCAGGGTCTGGAACAACTGCGTCTTGTCCAGGCGCAGTTCGGCGCGAATGAAGTTCTCCGGGTAGTCCTCCAGCATCTGGTTGGCCGCCCACAACGAATAGTTCGCCATGGCCTGTTGCCAGAAAGCGATCAGGCCAGGGGCGAAATCCTGCTTGTAGCCCGGCTCGATGTTATTGAAGATCGAATTGATGTAGGTCTGGGTGCAGGCCAGCGCTTCGGCCAGGCGGGTGGTTTTCACCTTGGCCGTGACCTGGGTGTCCATCATGAAATAACGGTCCAGGTGTTCGGCCGTGATCATGTTCAACGACCCGGCCTGTAGCTTGTCGGGCAGTACGTGATGAATGACGTAAGCACTTAGCGCATCGCGCCATTGCTCCGACAGCCGATCGGTTAACTCACTGTTCATGGGAACCTCGCTTGAAAAAGGACGGAAAGGGTTGGGCCTGGGGTCAGTCGCGTGGCGGTTGGACTGCGGTCTGCGTCCATAGCGGAGCGATCGCCTGGTCGTAGGTGAGCCCCAGTCGGAGGGCGGCGATGTGCTGCAGCGAAGTCGTCGAGCTGACGATCTGCCACGTCACTTCCCGCCCGACGAAGCGGTTGTCGGCACCCAGGGCTGGGCTGAATGCCAGGCCCAGGGCAGCATTCGAGTCGCGACCGGAATAGAGCAGGTTCATCGGCACGTTCAGCAGCGGATGATCGGCGGCCAGGCGATAGGTCAGGGTGTGTGTCGAGGTGCCCGTCGAAGGCTGGGTGATGGTGATCGGGCCATCGACGGTCTCGCCGTCGAACAGGACTTCCATCTGCAGCGGCGGCAGGAACGTCACCGGCGAGAAGCGGTGGGACTGTTGATCGCCCCAGCTGGCGATGACGGTCAGTTCCCCGGTGTCATCGCTCTTCAGGTTGAAGCGGGCGATGCCTTCGGGCCCGGTCAAGCGCACCACCGGCTCGATGCCGCCTTGCTCGACGGTCCAGGTCACTGGGTAGCGCTCGACCGGCTTGCCGTCGGAGCTGAAGATGTGCACCTCGTATTCGCTGGCGCCGATGCCGTCGGCCATTGGCCATTTGCCGCTTTCCCACACCGTGCGCAGCGTGGCATCGGCCAGCACGTCGAAGGACAGTTCGCGATAGTGGTACTCGAGCGGCCACGAATCATCGGTCAGCAGCCCAAGGGTCACCTGCACGCCCCCCGCGTTCCTGGCACGCAGGATGGCTTGAGCCTGCCCTTTTTCATCGCTGTGGGTCGAGGCGCGGATCACCTCGGCCCCGGTGCATGTCCAGGTCATCGCCTGGCCAGCTGCCGGTTCGCCGTCAAGGCCCAGTATCGTGGCCTTGACCTGGATCTCGTCGCCAGCGACCGCCCAGGAGGCCAGCACCAGCGAGCCGATGTATGGCCGGTCGTCGAAGCCGACTTCGAAGAATTCGGGGCTCGCATTGCCAGCGGAGTACCAGGCAGAGACGCTGCCGGTCCCTTGCCGCAGGCTGCGCAGGCCGATATGGCTGTAGCCGAGGCTGTCGGTCAGCGTCTCGCCGCCGGTATCGACGAAGGTGCCGATCTCGGTGGCCCAGTTGACCAGGCGATCGACCCCGGGGTTGCCGTAGCGGTCCTCCAGCAGCGCACTGAAGCGGTACTGACCGCGATTGCCGGCCAGCTCCCAAGGCTCCCAGGGCTTGCCCTCGATCGGCCACAAACCGAGCGACTCCTCGTCGCAGTCGATCATCACAGGTGGCGCGAAGGCGCTGCTGTCCAGCAAGTAGGTGCCCTTCACATGGGCAACGCCCATCTCCCGCCCGGCCAGCAGCTGAACCGTCGCCACGCCGTCGGCATCGGTATAGCTGTAGTGATCGAGCAAAGTGCCAAGGTCGGTTGCCCACGCCACCCGGATGTCCGAGACCGGCTGGTTGTTCATGTCCAGCAGCCTGAGGGTCACGGTGCTGAACTCGTCTCGTTTGCGGGCAATCAGTCGTTGCTCGCTGACCATGCAACGCGACGACAGGCTCTGGCGCAACTCGGCTTCGTCACGCCGTTGCTCGGTGTCACGGCGCAGACTGCTGAGCACTTCCTGCGCGGCCGCCTGGTAAGTTGGGGTATCAGAGTGAGGGCTCAGGCGGCTGAGATTCATCAGCGAAGCCGCGCTCAACCCAGTCTTCTCGCACAACTGGCGCGTGTCCACCAGCGCGCACAACTGCGCGAGGTTGCGAATGATGCCGTCGGGCGACACCCGCGCAGCCACATCGAGCACCTCGCGAATGCCCCAACCCAGCCAGCCGGCGATCTTCTCCGCCGCGGCATCCTTGATCAGACGCTGCTCGTTCGGCGTCAACGAGCCCATCGCCTCGACCAGCGAGAAATAGCCGAGCAACTGCGTTTCCGACTGCCTGGCCAGACGCAGGCAGCGTGTGTAGCGCTCGAGGAAGTACAGGGTGTGCAATGACAGATCGGTGCTATTGAGGCTGAACCTTGGCTGTTGCGCGCGCACCAGCAGGCTGGAGAAGAATGCCGGGCTCAGTTCGAACTGGCTGGCGACCCTGGCGTAACGCTGCATGCGCTGGATCAGTGGCATGACTGACTTCAGCACCTGCGACTGCACCAGCGTCGGATCGAAGCTCGCCGCGCTGGCCAGCAACGTATGGACCTTGCCCTCGGCCCAGTAGATCACCGGGATCACCCGCTCGGCGTTGAGCCCCAGCAACTGGGAAAGGCGTTCCTGCACCACTCCCCATTGCTGCGAACGGGCACGCAGCACGACCCCGAGGATCAGCGTTCGCAGGTGTTCGGCTTCGTCCGCCGTCAAGGCCGGCAGTTCGTTGTCCGGCTGATCATCCGTACTGGCCAGATGCTCGATCACCACGCTGATTTCCCGGGAGGCGAAATTCTCGTACTGCAGCGGGTCGAAGTCCTCCTCGGAGTTTCCGGTATCGTTGATCAGGCCCTGCTCATCGACGATCTGCTTCAACTGGGCCTGCCAGCCCAGCGTCTTCAGCGCAGGCACGCCCGCTTCGGCCAGGCTGCGCTCCAACTCCTGGAACGGCAGCAGCTGGCTCTTGAGCTCGCCGAACAGAGTGCTGACTTCCTCGGGTACCACGTCCGCCGTCTCGACCGGCAGCAACTGCTGGACCAACCAGCTGATGGGCAGTTCCTGCTCCTGACACCAGAGCACGCAATGGCAGATGGCATGGATGACGCTCACCGTGTCGGTCTGCGAGAAGCTCTGGTACATCGCGTTCTGCGGAACACCGGCCAGTTGCAGGCCATACAGGCCTTCCGGGCTCAAAGTCTCCAGCAGCGACAGCAGTTCGATCGTGGTGATCGACAGCAGCTTGGCCAGCATCGTCACCCGATAGAATGCGCTGATGGTCGGTAGCGAACGCGTCAGCCGCTCGCTGCCCTGGCCCTGCATCACCAGTCGGGACAGATAGCGGAAGGTCTCCATGTTGATGCCAAGGCCGCTGCACAGCTGGTCGACCGTGAGCTTGCCCTGGGTGAACTCGTCGCTCAGATCGATCAGGCCGCCGTCGAGCACCAGTGCGCTGGTCGTATCGCTGTTGAAAACGCGATCGAAATGGCTGGGCGTGTCCGCGGTGCCGTAGACAGCCATGTCCGACAAGAGCGCGGAGAAGTCTTCGGCACTGCAGGCAAAACGCTCGCGCAGGAACTGGAACAGCCCCAGTGCGCGAACGGTGTTGGCGGACATCCACAGCGGTGTGCCTGCAGGCTGGATTCTGTTGCTCTCGACAACAGCACGCTTTTCGGCATCGATCGCCGCGCAGACCACCTGATCCACTTCCGTGTAGGACAACTGCAACGCATGGGCCAAACGCACCAGTCGGTTGAGGCGGTCACAGCGCGACTCGGTCAGGCGCTCGAACGCATGATGCTGTGGATCCTGGTCGGCAGTGGCGACTGCCACCGGCTCGCCCTCGCCACTGTTGATGAAACGAGCACCGAACAGGTCCGCCGTGACCGGGCCGGCATCCCCTTTCTCAGGCACGTTTTCGGAGCGGATCGGGGCGTGCGCCGCCAGGCCGAACAGGGACTCCATTTCATCCTGATTCATCTGCAGCGCTTGGCAGAAGCTCACCACTTTCTGCAGGTTCGAAAAGCCTGGGACACCAAAGTTGTCGTGGAAGAAACGCTCATTGCTCTCAGCTGTGGGCTCGATGCTGCGTAGCGAGTTGATCCTTGACGCCCTCGGCACGCGACGACCGCGCGCCGCCATCGACATCCCGATCCCGCCACCGAAGTAAGGCGCCTCGATCAGCAGGGCACGCAACGCAGGCCCCAGCGAACTTTCCTGCTGCAGCGCCGCATCCGACCACTTCGAATGGGCGCCAGGCTGGATGAAATACGGGCTGTCGATATCCGCCAGGCGCACCACGTCGCTCATCGACAGCTGGTTGTGCGCCAACACCGTGCGAATCTGCTGCCAATACGCTTCATAAGGGAACAGCTTCAACGGATAGCGCGTGTCAAGCAGCTTGTCCTGAGTGGTGATGCCCTCGTCCGCCATTGCGCCCTGGTGCTCGTCGATCGCTCGCTCCAGCACTCGGCTGGCGACTTCGACCTGGGTCAGCTCAAGGTGCATGGACTGCTCGTCGATGCAAAGATCGAACAGGTCCGGGCGACGGGTCTGCAAAGTCAGGGTCTTGTCCGGGTCGCCCTGGGCCTCGACATGGTCGCGGGCGAAGGCGAGCATATCGATCAGATAGGCCGCCGGCGAAGTGGTGGCATCCACAGCCTGCGGATGGGTATTGCTGGCCCATGACGGCAGGAACTGGTTTTCATAGGTGGGCCCGGTGGTCAACGCCAGGCCCCCTTTCAACTCATCCGATGCACGGCGCACGCTCGCGCTCAGGCGCTGCTCGCGAAAGCCACGCATCAGCGCCGCCGACGCCACTTCTACACGCCCCTTGAGCCGCTGCGCTTCGCAGGCATGCAGGCCAGAGAACTGCGCCATCAAGCCCTCGGCGCTCTTGCATTCGAGGCTTGGGGTAAACGCCCGCGAACGCGCGCCGGTATTCAACTTGGTCTTGAGGCCTGGCTCGGTCTCAAGAATCTTTGCAAGCAACGCCTGCTGGTTTTCACCGCTACCTTCAATCATGTTGCCCCCGGGAAATCCTTGGTGTGAGAGAGGCGAACAGTCCCGATCACGGGACACTGTCGCTGTCTTCACTGGATGCTAGGGCTGAGGGGGGCGCGCGATAACTCGCAGATGTACTAGGTTGCCAAACGCTCGGAACCTGTAATGATCAATGGCCGCGCACGTCGATCAACGATCGCTTTGCGCGGAAGTGGAACTCCCGCCCATGCGCGACCCTCTTATACAACATGCAGCCTCTCCCCTGGCTACACCTTCGCGGAGGATTTGCCATGCGCCACTTGCTGCTCGTTCCTTCACTGCTGCTCCTGCTGCCCGCCGGTGCCGCCCTGGCCCGTGTCGATGCCGGCGACGTTGCCACCTCGGCGGGGATTTCCGCTTCGCTGTACTCCACCTTCAAGGACGACAAGCGCGTCATTCCCGCCCGTGACGAGCTGTCGGCCTTCGTCGCCAGCGGCGGCGCCATTCGCGGTGCCTATCTGGAGTCGGCGCTGGCCGAGGCTCGGCAGGCCAATCCCGGGCTGCAAGCCAGCGACGAAGAGTTGGCCAAGGCCCTGTTGTCACAGGACGACAAGTTGGCGAATCACTGACCGAGCGGCTACCCGAGCGAGTCCCGCCACTCGCTCGGGCTCATCCCGGTCCTGCGCCGGAATACTCGCGCCAGTGCCGAAGGGCTCTGATAGCCCACCGCGCCGGCCACCCACGCCAGAGGCCGTCCCTGACGGATGAGTTTCTGCGCCAGGCCAACCCGCCAGCTGGCCAGGTAGTCGCCTGGCGTCTCGCCGACCAGCGTCTTGAAATACGCCGCGAAACTGGCCCGGGACATGCCGGCCAGCGCCGCCAGCGCCTCGACCGACCAGTCCTGCGCAGGTGCCTCGTGCAAGGCCACCAGTGCTCGCGCCAAACGCTTGTCGGCGAGCCCCGCGAGCATGCCCGACGGCACGCTCTGGCTACCCAGCAAATGGCGCAGCACCTGGATCACCATCAGCTCGAACAGACGATTGAGCACCAATGCCTTGCCGCACTCATCCCCCTGGGCCTCGGCGAACAGCCACTGGCAGCTGGCCTGGACACCAGGCAAGGCACTCAAGGGGCAGACCATCACGTCCGGCAAGGCGCGGGTCAGGGGGTTGTCAGGGCCACCGTTGAACGCCAGGCTCGCGCACACCAGCTCGGCGGCGTCATCGTCACTGGCGACCAGCCGATGCACGCGTGGGCGGATCACCAGCATCAGGCTCGGCGCTTCCAGTCGCGTCGACCGCCCCTGGTCATCGCTGAAATGCAGCTGACCGGCGCGCAACAGGTGCACGTAACCGACCGGCTGCGCCGCATCGTACTGGGAAACCCCACAGAAGCGACCATGGTGAAAGGTCGAGGCGGTAAACGCGAAATGATCGAGCAAGGTGGCAAGGCGGTCCATCGAGAGCTCCAATTCTGGACGATCTGTCGCACAAACTGGACGATCCGAACCCGAAAGGCAAATCCCACTGGGTAACCTGTGCCCAAGCTTGATACCCAAGCCCTACCACAGGAGTAGCACCATGACCCGTATCGCCGCCCTCACTCTCGACCAGGCCCCCGCAGCTTCCCGCTCCGCCTTGCAAGGTGTCGAAAAAGGCCTGGGCTTCGTGCCCAACGCCTTCGCCACCCTGGCCCACTCGCCCGCCGCGCTCAATGGTTACCTGGCATTGGCCCAGGCCCTGGGCAGGAACAGCCTGACCGCCACCGAGCGCGAGGTCGTCGCCCTGGCCGCCTCGCAGGTCAACGGCTGCGACTATTGTGTGGCAGCCCACAGTTTTCTCGGCCGCAAGGCCGGCCTGGACAGTGGCGACGTGCTGGCGGCCCGCGCCGGCACCCTGAATGCCGTCGCCGTCCTGGCGCGCGCGGTGACCGTCGAGCGTGGCCAGGTGAGCGATCAGGTGTTGCAGCAAGCGCGGGACGCAGGGCTTGACGACGAGCGCATCGTCGATGTGATCGCCCAGGTGAGCCTGATGACGCTGACCAACTACCTGAACAACGTGGCGCGCACCGAGGTGGACTTCCCGCCGCGCAGCGCCTGAGTCGAGCCCCTGGGCAGGGGCTCGGCGATGGCTTGCAATGCTTGTGAGACCGACGCCCATGATGCCGCCAGGGTCTACTCTGACAGGTTCATGACAACGACACTCATCATGGATCGAGGCCCTGCCCATGCATTTGCCATTTGCCGCTCTCTCCCTTGCCCTGGCCTGCGCCACCGCGCAGGCCGCCGAGCCCTCGCCCCAGGACCTGCTGCAACAGGCCCAGGCCGAACAGCCCCACTACCTCGACACCCTCAAGGCCCTGGTTTCGGTGGATACCGGTACCGGCACCGAGGCCGGCCTGACCGAGGTCGGCGCCGAGCTGGTCAAGCGCCTGAAGGCCCTTGGCGCCGATGTCACGACCCACCCGGCCACGCCCTCGGTGGGCAACAACATCGTCGGCACGTTCAAAGGCGACGGCAGCAAGGACTTCCTGCTGATGGTCCACTACGACACCGTGTTCGGCCCCGGTACCGTGGCCAAACGCCCGTTTCGCATCGAAGGTGAGCGCGCCTACGGCCCCGGGGTAGCCGACGCCAAGGGTGGCGTGGCGATGATCCTGCACGCGGTGAAACTGCTGCAGGATCAGCAGTTCAAGGGCTACCGCACCCTGACCGTGCTGTTCAACCCGGACGAGGAAATGGGTTCGGCCGGCTCCAGGCAGATCATCGCGGAGCTGGCGCGCAAGCATGACTTCGTCTTCTCCTACGAGCCACCGGACAAGGACGCCGTGACCATCGCCACCAACGGCATCAACCGTCTCAAGCTAGAGGTCAAGGGCCGCGCCTCGCACGCAGGGTCGGCGCCCGAGGAAGGCCGCAACGCCCTCATCGAGCTGTCCCATCAACTGCTGCAGCTCAACGACCTGGGTGACAAGAGCAAAGGCACCACGGTCAACTGGACCCTGGCCAAGGCCGGCGAAAAAGCCAACATCATCCCGGCGCTGGCCACTGCCGAAGCCGACATGCGCTATAGCGACCTGAGCGAAACCGAGCGTGTGCAGGCCGATGCCCAGCGGATCATCAAAAAACAGCAAGTGGCCGATACCCAGGTCAGCCTGGTATTGGAAAAAGGCCGACCGCCACTGGCGAAGAACGACGCCTCCACACAGTTGGCCCAGACGGCGCAGCAGCTGTACGCCAGGATCGAGCAGCAGCTGGAGCCGATCGCCATGCGCTTCGGTACCGACGCCGGCTACGCTTATGTGCCGGACAGTGCCAAGCCAGCGGTACTGGAGACGTTGGGCGTGGTCGGCGCCGGCTTGCATGGCGACGACGAGTACATGGAGCTGGCCAGCGTGGCGCCACGCCTGTACCTGACGGTGGCGATGATTCGCGAGCTGGCGAAGTAGCAGCGCACAGCCTGTGGGAGCTGGCTTGTCGCGGCTGAAGCCCCACAGGATTCCCGCTGTCTCATGCACTGCGCATTACCTGTGGGAGCGGGTTTACCCGCGAAGCAAGCGACGCGGTGCCTGGCACCTGCTGCGCCGGTGTTCGCGGCTGCAGCCTCACACAGGGACCGCGCCAGATTGAGGGATCTGGGCAAGGCATTCGCACCCACGGTCATGCAACAAATCGCTCGCCAAGCGCCGCGCCCCGGTGCACCCTGACGCTCTCACTCAAACGGACCGGCACAACACATGGCGAAATGGCTAGACGGCGGCGGGCTCATGGGAGAACGGATCCGCAATCACGATTGGACCGCCACGCCTCTCGGGCCGCTGGAGCACTGGCCCGACGTGCTCAAGACCACGGTCGCCCTGTGCCTGGCCTCGCACTTTCCCCAGGCCGTGCTCTGGGGCGATCAGCTGATCACCCTGCACAACGATGCCTTCTCGCCGATTCTTGGCGACAAGCCTCTGGCCCTGGGACGCCCGTTCAGCGACGTCTGGGAAGAAGCGTGGAGCGACATCGCCCTTCTGGCCCAGCGCGCACTGGATGGCGAAGCGGTGTTCATCGAGGACTTCCCACTGCTGATCGAGCGCAGCGGCAGCCCGGAACGCGCCTACTTCACCTTCTGCTACAGCCCCATCCGCGATCATGACGGCAAGGTGGTGGGCATGGTCGACACGGTCACCGAGACCACCGCCAGCGTGGTCGCCAACCTGCGCCTGGGTTTTCTCGACAGCCTTGGCCGCGCGACAGCCAACGCCACCGCTCCCGAAGCCATCATGGCCACCACCACGCGCCTGCTCGGCGAACACCTGCAATTGTCGAGTTGCGCCTACGCCGTGATGGACCCCGACGAGGACGGCTTCACCATCTGCGGCGACTGGGTCGCCCCCGGTTCGCCACGGCTGGTCGGCCAGTACCGCCTGGCCGACTTCGGCAGCCTGGCCGTCACCCAGTTGCGCGCCGGCCAGCCGTTGGTGATCGACGACAACCTCACGCAACTGCCAGCGCACGAATCCGCGACATTCCAACGCATCGGCATCACCGCAGCCCTGTGCATGCCGCTGATCAAGGCCGGGCGCCTGACCGCCCTGATGGCCATCAACGACAAGCAGCCACGGATCTGGACCCACTACGAAAAGACCCTGATCCGCGAAGTCACCGAACGCTGTTGGGCGCACATCCAGCGAGTGCAATCCGACGCTGAGGTGCGTCAGGCCCTCGCGGCACTGGAAGCCCTGAACGCCACCCTCGAACAACGGGTGGAGCAGCGCACCAGCCAGCTGCTGCACACCGAGGCGGTGCTGCGCCAGACCCAGAAGCTCGAAGCCATCGGCCAACTGACCGGTGGCGTGGCCCACGACTTCAACAACCTGCTGACCATCATCCGCTCCTCGCTCTACTTCCTGCAGCGCCCGGACCTCGACGAAGCGCGTCGCACCCGCTACTTCAAGACCGTGGTCGACACCGTCGAGCGTGGCGCCAAGCTGACCGGCCAGTTGCTCGCCTTCGCCCGCCGCCAGGCACTGAGCCCACAGGTGTTCGACGCCACCGCCCGGCTCGCGGCCATGGCCGAAATGCTCGACACCGCCACCGGGGCACGGCTGCAGGTCAGCCTGGAACTGCCAGCGCTGCCCTGCCATGTGCACGCCGACCTTGGCCAGCTGGAAACCGCGGTGATCAACCTGATGCTCAACGGCCGCGACGCCATGGCCGGCCAGGGCACCCTGTGCCTGCGCCTGCAGACGCACCAGGCCATGCCCGGACTGCGGGGCCAGCCAGAACGGGCCGGCCCTTTCGCGGCGATCTCGGTGATCGACACCGGCATGGGCATCGCGCCCCATTTGCTGGAACGCATCTTCGATCCGTTCTTCACCACCAAGGCCGTCGGCCACGGTACTGGGCTTGGGCTATCGCAGGTATTCGGTTTCGCCCAGCAGTCCGGGGGCGATGTCCAGGTGAGCAGCGTCGAAGGCCAGGGCACTACCTTCACCCTGTATCTGCCGCAGGTATCGACAGCGCTGGCGCAAGCACCGGCCACCGATGCGCAGGCGGCACCGCAGGGCGCATGCCGGCGCATCCTGGTGGTCGAGGACAATCCGGACGTTGGCGGCTTCATCGCACAGATCCTGCGTGACCACGGCTACCAGATCAGCTGGGCGGTGTGCGCCGAGGATGCCCTGGCCCAGATCGCCGTGGCGGCGACCCCGTTCGATGCGGTGTTTTCCGACGTGATGATGCCGGGAATGGGGGGCTTGGCCCTGGCCCGCGAGCTGCGCCAGAGCCAGCCACGGTTGCCGGTGATTCTCACCTCGGGCTACAGCGAAGCCATCGCCGAACAAGGGCACCAGGGCTTTGCGTTCCTGGCCAAGCCCTACTCGGCCGAGCAGGTATGCCGGATGCTCGGCGAGGTGCTGGGCCCGGCTCGGGAGGTGGAGCCGTAGGGGCTTGCTGCAGGCGGGATCACGCCCGCCCGCCCAGCAGGCGCTCCAGGCTCCGCGCCAGTTCATCCTGGCGAAACGGCTTGCGCAGCACTTCGAAACCATGCAGTTCACGCGGGGCCAGGTTGGCATAGCCCGTGATGATCAGCACCGGCAGCGCCGGTAGCCGATCGCGCACCTGCTGGGCGAAACGCACTCCGGTCATTTCCGCCATCACATGGTCGGTCATCAATACATCCGGGCGCAGCCCCTGGTCCAATAGCGCCAGCGCCTGTACGGGATCGCCTGCCTCGCTCACCACATACCCCAGCTCGCTCAGTTGCAGTCGCGTGGCGCGACGCACCAGCGGCTCGTCATCCACCAACAGCACCCGCGTCGCCCTGCCCGCCCGCGGCACATCGACGGGCGCGCACACCGGGTCGGGTGCTTCGTCCTCGCAGACCGGCAACCACAAGGTCGCTTCGGTGCCTTGGCCGCTGCGTGAACGAATGGCAAAGCCACCGCCCGACTGCAACGCCAGGCCCTGCACCATCGGCAAGCCCAGCCCGGTACCACGGCCCACGCCCTTGGTCGAGTAGAACGGTTCGACGCAGTGCGCCAACACCTCGTCGCTCATGCCACAACCGGTATCGACCACCCGTAGCCAGACTTGCTGGACGGCGTGCGGCCCCAGCGTCCTGGACGACGATTCGTCCCCCAGGCCCGCGGCGATGGTCAGCCGTCCACCGTCGCTCATGGCATCACGCGCATTGACCACCAGGTTGAGCAAGGCCAGCTCCAGCTGGTGCGGATCGACCAGCACACCCGGCAAATCCGCGTCGATCTGCACCTGTATCGCAATGGTCGGTCCCAGGGAGCGGGCGATCAGCTCGCGCATCTCCTCGACCAGCACGCCCAGCCTCACCAGCTGAGGCTTGAGGGTTTGCCGGCGGGCAAAGCTGAGCAGCCGACCGACCAGGTTGCGCGCCCGCTCCGCGGCCTGCAAGCCGCCGTCGATCAGCCGCTCGGCACGCTCGGGCTGGGGGTGGCGGCGCAACAGCTCCAGGGACGCAATGATCGGGGTCAGCATGTTGTTGAGGTCGTGGGCGATGCCCCCGGTGAGCTGGCCGATCATCTCCATCTTGCGCGCTTCGTGCAGCTGCAGCAGCGAGGCCTCGCGCTGGGCGAGCATGCCGACCACACGCTCCTCCAACTGCTCGTTGAGCGCATGCAGGGCGCGCTCCGCGCGCGCATGGGTCACCGCCGCCCAAACCTGCTTGGCCGCCTCGTCGACCAGGTGACACTCGCTCTCGTTGAACAGGTGCGGAGCGTGATAATGCACGGCGAGCATCGCCTCCAGCCGCCCTGCCCGGCGCACCGGCACATGCAGGGTGGCGCACAGCCCCGCCAGACTCGCCGGCACGTGCTCGCGCGCCACATAGTTGTGCTGCACCACCTGCCCCGCCTGTAACTCCCGATGAAGCCCGGAGCCGAATGCCGCATAGCGGTTGAGCCCGGTCATCGTCGGCACGCCGCAGGTCCACTCCTGGCTGACACGATAACGCCGGCCATCACCCTGGTCCTCGCCGAAGCAGACTCGCGCCGCGCCCAGCTCCTCGCCCAGCCGGCGGATCGCATGCGCTTCTATGCGCTCGGCCTCGCCCACGCCGGGCAGCGCCTGGCGCAACTCCAGCAGGAAGTCCTGGCGGCGCTGGAAGCGCACCCGCTCGGTGGTGTCGCTGACGATGCACAGCACCCCGCCGATCGAACCATCGGCTTCACGCACGGCGGAGTAGGACACATCGAAATAGGAGGTTTCGCCCAGGCCATGGCGCTCGATGTAGAACGGCCGATCCTTCGCCGAAAAGGTCTCGCCGGTCTCGCGTACCCCGCGCAACAGCGGCTCCAGGTCATCCCACAGCTCGCTCCAGCTTTCCTGGCAGGGTCGCCCCAGCGCCTTGGGATGCTTGTTGCCGATGGTCGGGCGGTAGGCGTCGTTGTACAGCGCGATGTACTGCGCGCCCCAGAACAGCACGATCTGCGCCTGGGCCGCGAGCAAGGTGGTCATCACCGCCTTCAGCGCCGGCGACCAATCGTCGGGCTGGCCCAGGGGCGAATCGCGCCAGTCCATGCCCTGCAGCAGGCGGCTGACATCGCCGCCGCCCTGCAGGAAGGCCAGCGGTGGTTTCAGCTTGACGGTGCTGCTCTCCTGGCGCGCTTTCATGTCTCGGTAATCCCGGGCACGTTGTCTTTCCCATGTGGGTAAGAAGCCCCGCGCGGGCAAAACGTTCCATCGGATTACCGTCGACGATCAGCGGCGTCCTTCGGCGAGCATGCGTACCGCCAGCGCGGCCAGCACCGTGCCCATCAACCAGCGCTGCAACTGCTGCCACAGCGGGCGCCCGGCGAGGAAAACGGCGATGGAGCCGGCCATCACCGCGATCAGCGCGTTGACCGTGACGCTGATGGCAATCTGCGTGCTGCCCAGCACCAGCGACTGGGCCAGCACGCTGCCGTGGCCGGGCTCGATGAACTGCGGCATCAGCGACAGGTACATCACCGCGATCTTGGGGTTCAGCAAGTTGGTGAGAAAGCCCATCATGAACAGCCGGCGCGGGCTGTCGGCAGGCAGGTCGCGGACCTGGAACGGCGAACGTCCACCCGGTTTGAGCGCCTGCCAGGCCAGGTACAGCAGGTACAGCGCGCCGCCGATGCGCAAGGCGTCATAGGCGTACGGCACCGCCATCACCAGGGCGGTGATGCCCAGCGCGGCGCACAGCATATAGAAGACGAAGCCCAGGGCCACGCCGCCCAGGGAGATCAGCCCGGCCGCCCGGCCCTGGCAGATCGAGCGGGAGATCAGATAGACCATGTTCGGGCCGGGCGTCAGGACCATACCCAGGCTGATCAGGGCGAAAGCCAGGAGGTTGGAAGTCTCGGGCATCATGCACATCCTTGTGGTGGTAGTTGGCGAAGTGTATCCGCACATGTGCCCGACTTGAAACGCTTCCCCCGGACCGTTAACCTTCACGCGCTGCTGTAAGTCCAGCGGCCGGGTTTGGTAGCCCGCGATCAATCAAGGCGCACAAGCGCCCGCTTCGCGACTCGGTTGGCGCTTTTTATGTGCCCGCTGTTTCGTTCAATGGCGGCTGTGCGTAGGGCGCCTTCGTGCGCGCCGGTTTCCTTGATTCCCGGTCTACCAACCTGCGTACAGCCGTCACCATTCGTTTGGTAGCGATTTGTGGCGGCTCCATTGAATCAAGGAGCGACACAATGACAAAAGCCTTACCCGATCCCCCGACCCGCGCCACCACGGCCCCATCCAGCTTCGGCAACTGCGAATGCAGTCATCCCTCATTGTTCGCGGTTCGCGAAGGCGTCGACCTCGAAGATGCCTTGGTGCACCTGTCCACGCTGCTCAAGGGCGCGTTCGCCACCAACCTCAAGGCCATGGAACTGGCAAACGGCACGTGCCGGGACCTGCTGCTGGGCAACGACCATGGGCTCGATGCCGCCAAGGCAGTGGTCGAGGCCTTGCTCGACGGCGTGGAAATGCAGCAGGCGGCGAAGCCACGGATACGTTCGGCCTGAAAGTACCCGTTCCCACAGCAATAGCGCCTGGTTTGAAGTCAGCGCGGTCGCTGTGGGAGCGGGTTTACCCGCGAAGAGGCCAGCACAGGCTAAAGCTTGCGCGCCTCCAGAATCAGGTTGAACGGTGTCTGGGTCGCCCGCCGGAACCGCCCGAACCCAGCCTCTTCGAACACCGCCCGCAAGCGCGCCTCGCCCGCCTGGGCGCCCAACCCCAGGCCCACTTCCTGCGACAGTGAGTTCGGCGTGCAGATGAAGGTCGAGGCCGCATAGAACAGCCGCCCGACCGGATTGATATTGGCATCGAGGGTATCTTCGGCGAACGGCTCCACCAGCATCACCGTGCCATCGTCCTTGAGCGCCTGGCACGCATGGCGCGCCGCCCCCACCGGGTCACCCATGTCGTGCAGACAGTCGAAGAAGCACACCAGGTCAAGGTCACGGCCGGGGTAGTCCTTGGCCGTGGCCTGCACGAAGCTGACCCGATCAGCCACACCGGCCTCGCGAGCACGCTCGGTGGCGGTGAGGATGGACGGTGCGTGGTAGTCGTAGCCAACGAAGCGCGAGGCGGGAAACGCCTGGGCCATGACAATCGTCGAGGCGCCGTGGCCGCACCCGACATCGGCCACCTGGGCGCCGGCCTGCAGCTTGGCCACCACCCCCTCCAGCGCCGGTAGCCAGTCAGCCACCAGGAAGGTGCGATAGCCCGGCCTGAAGAAGCGCTCGGTGCCACTGAACATGCACGGATGATGCTCGCCCCATGCCAGGCCGCCATCGCCGCGCATGGCCGCCAGCAGCTTGTCCTTGTCATGGAACAGCGCCGCCACCACCGCCGCGCCTCCGGCCATGTAGGCCGGCGACTCTTCCAGCGCCAATGTCATGGCCTGTTCCTGGGGCAAGGTGAACTGCCCCTCGTGATGCGCCAGGTAGCCCGCCGCCGCCTGGCCATTGAGCCATTCGCGTACCAGCCGGGGCTGGCAACCAGTGCGCTCGGCCAGCATCTCGGGGGTGACCGGCTGGCTGTCGGCCATGGCCCGGTAGAACCCGAGTTCATCCCCGAGGATGACATTGGCCAGCGTCGCCGCCGCCCCCATGTCACCGACCAGCTTGCCCATGAAAGCCTGAAGCCGTGCCTCGTCCATGACCTGCCCTCCTCTGCCAGAAGGCCACCGTCGACGACGTCTGGCCCGGGAGGCGGTGGTCGGGTGGATGATCGAGTCGTTGCGTGGAACCGGCCCAGGCTTTAAGTCTAGACCCGCCTGCGCTATCTTCGCCGCGCTGCCGACAGCCCCGCCAATACCGGACGGCCGCACGCGCGCAGCGAAGGAAATTGCCAGCATGCTCTCCAGCCGTACCCTCGTCCTGATTCTGGGCGCCGCCTTCATCATCCTCGACCAGTGGGTGAAACTGATCGCCCTCGTCGCCCTGAACAGCCACAGCTATGTCTTCGGCAACCAGAGCGTCTGGCTCGATCTGGCCCTGAGCCTGAACCCCGGCGCGTTTCTCAGCCTTGGTGCCGGGCTGGCACCGGGCCTCAAGCAGCTGATCTTCGTGGTTGCGGTGGGCGTGGTGTGCTGCTGGGCGGTGGCCTGGGCACTGCGACACTGGCAGCGCACGCCGGTCAGAGCCGGCGCGGCTTACTTCGTTGCCATGGGTGGCCTGTCCAACCTGATCGATCGCGTGTTGCGCGATGGCCACGTGGTCGACTACCTCGTTCTCAACCTCGGGCCGCTGCATACCGGGGTGTTCAACCTCGCCGATATCGCGATCATGGCCGGGGCCCTGATACTGGCGCTGGGCGTCCTGAAGAAACCGGATGAGGCCTGAACGCCTCCTCGACAAGCAAGATCGGGCGCCAGGCTGCGCCCTCTGCGGATCAGCCTAGGAAATTTCCCTCCCTCGACACAGCCCAATCCGAAAGCAGCCCGGGTTAGCCTCAGGCCACCTCAGTTTTCCAGCATTCGAGGGCTGCACATGGACGAATGGAACCTGGCCGAGCTCGCAGGACTCAAGCAGGCCACACGCGGGCAGATCGCCCTGGACATCAAGCAGCAGAACGACACCCTGGCCCATCGGCTGGCCATCGCCGAGATCGATGAATGCGCCATCGCCGCACACGAGGCCTGGCACCCGAATCACTATGACTTCGGCTGGGAGCGCGTACTGAAGTGGAAGACGCGCCCCGCCAATGCCCGCGCACTCGACATCGCCCTGTGGCAGGGTGACCAGCTGGCCGGGATGTGCTGGGCTTCGCCCCAGGCCAGCAAAGAGAAGATCATGGTGCTCTACCTGCAACGCAACCCCGACGACAAGCTGCAGACCAAGGGCTATGTCGCGCCACTGTGCCTGAGTGGCGTGCGCTATTACGCCTGGATGCTGGGGTTGCAGTGGGTGGTGATCCGCAATCCCCTGCCCCAGGCTCGGGCCGCTTACGAACGGGACGGCTTCCGGCAGGTCAAGGGCATCGACCTTGCTTACGATCTGGCCCGTGGCTATGCTTCGCTCACTCAGGAGGGTTCTCGAAATGATGAATGATTCCAGCACTTTCGATGCAAACGTGGCCTATTTCAAAGCCGTTGCCGAGCAGAAGCTGGCCCGTTTTCGCGCCTCGGCGCAGTACGACAGCTTCCTGAGCGACGACGCCATCGATGCCTTCGCCAAGGTCGAGGGCTCTGCCTACGCAGGTCGCCCGCGCACGTCGCGCAAACCGCCTGCCGCCTGATCGCGCAAGCCCCTGGCCCTCGTCACTGCCCCTGCAACGCTCGCCGGGCCTCCAGCCGCTCCAGCAACGCCTTGGCCAGCGCCTTATCGGAGAACGGGTTCTGCCCGGTGATCAGCTCGCGATCGACCACCACATGGGGCTGCCAGGCCTCGGCATAGCTCATGTCCCCACCCGCACCCGCCATGGCCTTGGCCGGGTAGAACTGCAGCCGTTGATCCTTGAGCGAGCCTTCGAACACCTGCTCCTCCGGGTCGGAGAATATGGTCATGCGGTAACCCTGGTAGCTCCAGTCGCTCGCCGCCGGGGTTTCGCCGCGGGCCAGCGCGGCCCGATAGGCCACAGGATCACGCTGCGCGGACAGCAGCGTGATCGGCCCATGGCAGATAGCCGCAGTGGGCTTGCCAGCCTGATGGAAGTGCCGCAACAAGGTGCCGACATCCGGGTTGTTGGCCAGATCGATCAGGGGCGCATGCCCACCGGGGATGAAGATGCCGGCAAATCGACCCAGGTCGCCCGCCAGCACCTCCTTCACCGACAGCGTGTCGCCAATGCCCGGCAGCCCTTCGACGAGCTCGCGGATACGCTGCATTTCAGTGGCATCGCCGCCGAAATACATCGGGTCGACCGAGCGCTCGTCGACACTCGGCGCGTTGCCCTTGGGCGTCACCAGCACCAGTTGGTAGCCAGCCTTGAGCAACTGGTCGGCGGGCACGCCGAACTCATTGAGGTAGTAGCCCGTGGGATACGGCCTGCCATCCTTGAGCTGCAATTGATTCTCGCTGGACAGCAGCACCAGCACTTCACCCTTGGCGGCAGCCGCGGCATGGCCGGTCAGCAGCGCGCTGGCCAGCGCCAGCGCGACGGGAGCGATCTTGTTCATGGCAATCTCCTGGTCAATTGAAAGGGGCGATGTCCAGCGGGTGGGCGAGCCGCACCTGAGTCGGCGCGGCCAGCCATTCGCCCGTGGCGGCGCGATACGCCTGGTAGTGGGGGCTGTTGCGGTGGGCCTCGACGGCGGCCTCGTTGACGTAGAGCTCGAACAGGTCGAAGGCCAGGGTTGTTCCCTCGCGACTGAACAGGTCGTAGCGCAGGTTGCCGGGCTCGGCGCGGGTGTGTGCGACCATCTGGTGCAGCGCCCGCTCGACGGCTTCACGGTGCTCGGGGCGCGGTTGGATGGTGGCGAAAATGGCAATGGTCATGGGCGTCTCCGTAACAGGTTGGCCCATGCTAGCCATCACGCTAAGATTCGATAATTCGAAAGCACTTATTTCTACGATTCAATTTATGAATATCAGTAACAAGGACCTCAACCTGCTGCACCTGTTCCAGGTGCTCTACGAAGAGCGCAATGCCTCACGCGCCGCCGAGCGCCTGACCCTCAGCCAGCCCGCGCTGAGCCACAAGCTCAACAAGCTGCGCCACCAGTTCGGCGACCCGCTGTTCGTGCGTGCCCCTCGCGGCCTCACGCCAACGCCCAGGGCCCACGAACTGGCGCCCCAGGTGCAGAGGCTGGTCGAACAGTTGCAGGACTTCTACAGCCGCTGCGATGGCGAGGACTTTCTCGCCCGCCCGGCGCAGTTGCACCTGTACAGCACCGACTACCTGGAGCAGACCCTGTTGCCCAGGCTACTGCCGATCCTGCGCAGCCAGGCACCGAACCTGACACTGGTCACCCACAACACCCGCGGCGAACTGCCTCGCGAGGCGCTGGAGAAAGGCACCTGCGACCTGGCCATCGCCGGCTTCTACAGCGGCCTGCCCGACACCTTCCATCAGCAGCGCCTGCTCGGCGAGGACTTCGTGGTGCTGGCCGCCGCCGACCATCCCCATCTGCGCGATGGCCTGACGCTCGAAGCCTTCCTGGCCTGCGAACACCTGCTGACCACGCTCACCGGCGACCTCGACGGTCGGGTCGACCGCGCCTTGCGCGCCCTCGGCCAGCAACGCCGGGTAATCGCCGGTCTCTCCAGCTTCATCGCCCCCACGCGCCTGATACACGGCACCGACTTGCTGCTGACCTGCCTGCGCTCACTGGCCGAGGACGCCGTCGAACGCGACCCGGCCCTGCGCGTCCATGCCTTACCCCTGGAGCTGCCGCGTGTCGAGGTGATGCAGATCTGGCACGAACGCACCCATGCCGACCCGCTGCGCCGCTGGTTTCGCCAGCAGGTCCGGGAAGTGGCGGCGCAGGTCACTGCACCAGCTGGTTGATCTCGATGATCGGCATCAGCACCGCCATGACGATCAGCAGCACCACGCCGCCCATGACCACGATCATCAGCGGCTCGAGCAGCGCGGTCATGCCCATGGCCCGGCGCTCGATGTCCTTGGCCAGGCTGTCGGCGGCGCGGTCGAGCATCGGCGGCAGGTTGCCGGTCTTCTCGCCGCTGGCGATCAGGTGGATGAGCAGCGGCGGAAAGACCTTCTCCACCGCCAGCGCCGACGCCAGCCCGGCGCCCTCGCGCACCCGCGCGGTGGCCTCGCTGACGCACTGGTCGAGGCGGTCGTTGCCCAGGGTCTGGCGCGCCGCTTCCAGCGCGCGCAACAGCGGCACGCCGGCGCTGCCCAGGATCGCCAGGGTCGAGGCGAAGCGCGCGGTGTTCAGGCCAAGCACGAAGCGCCCGAACAATGGCAAGCGCAGGACCCGCGCATGCCAGGCCAGGCGTGCCGTCGGCGCGCGCAGGTAGGCTCGCCAGCCCCAAAACATTCCAGCCAGCGCCGCGAAGCACAGCACGCCCCACTCGCGCACGAAGTCGCTGGCCGCGAGCATGGCCAAGGTCAGCCCCGGCAGGTCCTGACGTGCCTGGGTAAAGGCGCTGACCACCTGTGGCACCACGTAGCTGAGCAGGAAGATGACGATGCCCACCGACACCAGGCCGACCACGCCTGGGTAGATGAATGCCGTGAGGATCTTGCCACGCAGGGTGTTGCGGTCCTCGATGTAGTCGGCCAGGCGTTCCATCACCTGGGCCAGGTCGCCGGACTCCTCGCCAGCCGCCACCAGCGCCCGATAAATGTCGGGAAAGTCACGCGGGCGCTCGGCCAGCGCATCGGCCAGGCGCATGCCGCTGCGCACATCTGCACGCACCGCGCCCAGCACCTGGGCGACATGCTTGCGCTCGGCCTGCTCCAGGGTCGCGCCCAGCGCCGCCTCCAGCGGCAAACCGGCGGCCAGCAGGCTGGCCAGCTGGCGCGTGGCCCAGGCCAGGTCGCCATCGGACAGTTTCGGGCTGAACAGGCCAGCGCCCTGCCCGGCCGCCTGCGCCTCGACCTCCAGCGCGGTCAGGCCCAGGGCGCGCAACTGGGCCATCACCGCGCCTGGGCTGTCGGCTTCGAGCAGGCCATTGACGATGCGCCCCTGGGCGTCGGCGGCTTCATAGCGATAGCGGTTCATCAGGCGTCCCGTGTCACGCGCAGGATTTCCTCGAGGCAGGTACTGCCGTTGTCGACCCAGCGCTGGCCGTCCTCGCGCATGCTGCGCATGCCGTTGCGCCGGGCGGCGGCGCGCAGGGCTTGCTCGTCGGCGCCCTGATGCACCAGGCCGCGCACCTCGTCATCCACGCAGAACAGCTCGTGGATGCCGGTGCGGCCGCTGTAGCCGCAGTGGTTGCAGTGCGCGCAACCCACCGCCCGATACTGCCCGGGCGTGGCCGGGTCGGGTTCGCGACAGTGCGCGCACAAGCGCCGCACCAGGCGCTGGGCCAGCACCCCGAGCAGCGCCGAGGCCAGCAGGAACGGCTCGACGCCCATGTCGACCAGGCGGTTGACTGCCGACACCGCGTCGTTTGTGTGCAGGGTGGCCAGCACCAGGTGCCCGGTCAGCGAAGCCTGCACGGCAATCTGCGCGGTCTCCAGGTCGCGGATCTCGCCGATCATGATCACGTCCGGGTCCTGGCGCAGGATCGCGCGCAGCGCGACGGCGAAGCTCATGTCGATGCGCGCGTTGACCTGGATCTGGCTGATCCCCGGCAGGTCGTACTCCACCGGGTCCTCGACGGTGAGAATATTGCTCACGCTGGCGTCCAGCCGCGCCAGGGCAGCATACAGGCTGGTGGTCTTGCCCGAGCCGGTAGGCCCGGTGACCAGCACGATGCCGTGGGGTTGGCGAATCAACTGGTCGAGCCGCGCCAGCAGCGTCGCATCCATGCCCAGGGCCTCCAGGCGCAGGCGCCCGGCCTGCTTGTCGAGCAAGCGCATCACCACCCGCTCGCCATGACCGGTGGGCACCGTCGAGACGCGAATGTCGATGGGCCGCCCGGCCACGCGCAGGGCGATGCGGCCATCCTGGGGCAAGCGCTTCTCGGCGATATCCAGCTGCGCCATGATCTTGATCCGCGACACCAGCGCGCCATGCAGCGCCTTGCGTGGCGAGACCACGTCGCGCAGGGTGCCGTCCACTCGGTAGCGCACCAGGCAATGGCCCTCGAACGGCTCGATGTGGATATCGCTGGCCTGATCACGCGCGGCCTGGGTGAGCAAGGCGTTGATCATGCGGATCACCGGGGCATCGTCCTGGGCTTCGAGCAAGTCGGTGACTTCCGGAATGTCCTGCAGCAGGCGATCGAGATCGACCTCGTTCTCGGCCGCGCCCACCACCGCCGCGGCACTACCGGTATCGGCGTAGGCACTGACCAGCAAGGCGTCCATTCGCGCCTCGTCGAGTGCCTCGATGCGCACCTGGCCATGCCGCCGGCGCACCTCGGCCAGCGCCCATGCCGGGCTCGACGGGCAACGCGAAA
Organism: Pseudomonas sp. microsymbiont 2; assembly: GCF_054788395.1. Classification (NCBI taxonomy): domain Bacteria; kingdom Pseudomonadati; phylum Pseudomonadota; class Gammaproteobacteria; order Pseudomonadales; family Pseudomonadaceae; genus Pseudomonas; species Pseudomonas sp. microsymbiont 2. Next base: position 2,656,431 of record NZ_CM139112.1, on the reverse strand, counting down.
GGACCGTGCCGTCCTCGCCTGCCTCCTGCAGCACCAGGCGCTGGGCCTTGGCCCAGGCATAAGGCAGGCGACTCACCGGGCGGCCTCGTCGATCGGCACCGCGCGAATCGACGCCCGAGGCGTGCCCAGCAACGCAGGCTGGACGCGGCCCTGACCGGGCACGCCCTGCTCGACCGGCGGCAGCAACGGCATGTCCATGTCCGGCAAGGCCCAGGAGTGCTCGGGCTTGAGGCTGCCCTGGGCACGGCGAATGAAGTCGTAGCGGTTGAGGGTGATGCTGCGCCCGACGGCCGCATCGCGCACGATGTACGGTCGCAGGAACACCATCAGGTTGGTCTTGGTGCTGGAGCGCCGCTCGCTGCGAAACAGCGCGCCGACCCCTGGCAGACCGGACAGCCATGGGATGCCTTCGTTGCTCTGGGTGTAGCCGTCCTGCAGCAGGCCGCCCAGCACCATGATCTGGCCGTCGTCGAGCAGGATGCTGGTGTCGATCGCGCGCTTGTTGGTCACCGTGCCGGCGGCGCTGGAAGCGCGCTGGTCGACGCTGCTGACCTCCTGGTAGACATCGAGCTTGACCGTGCCGCCCTCGGAAATCTGTGGGCGCACGTTCAGGCGCAGGCCCACCTCTTCGCGCTGGATGGTCTGGAACGGGTTGTTGCTGTTGCCACCGCCATCGGTGACGTACTGGCCGCTGACGAAGGGGATGGTCTGGCCGACGAAGATGCTCGCCGCCTCGTTGTCCAGTGTCAGCAGGTTGGGCGTCGACAGCACATTGCTGCCGCCCTTGCTCTTGAGCGCGCGGGCCAGCACCTTGAGATCGAGCACCTCGCCGATGCCCGGAATCTTCACCGTGCCATCGACCACCCCCACCGACAGCCCAGGCGGTAGCACGTCGATGCTGCTCGGCCCCTTGACCAGCCCGCTGCCTCCCAGGTTGGCGCCACCGAACACGCCGTTCTTGCCCAGGTTGCCGGCCTGCCACTGGATACCGAATTCGTTGGCGTCATCCTCCCCCACTTCGACGATCAGGCTCTCGACCACCACCTGGGCACGGCGCTGGTCGAGCAGGTCGATGACCTCGCGCAGGCTGCGATACAACGGCTCGGGCGCGGAGATCAGCAAGGTATTGGTGGTCTTGTCGGCCTGGATGGTCGCGCCGCCTGCGGAGAATGCCGTGCCCTGGTCGTTCTGCGACGGGTTGCTGGCGTAGCCATTGGGCGTACCGCCAGCTCCCAGGCCGTTGCTTCGGTTCGCATTGGCAGTGCTGTTGTTGCCCTGGGTGTTCGTTTGGCCGGCGGTGTTAGCGCCGGTGCCACTGCCGCTGGCGAGCATGCCACCACCGCTGAGTTTCGAGCGGGTGTCGTCGCTGCCGGCGCTGTCGCTCTCGCCGGTCAACAGCCCGCGCAGGCTCTGTGCCAGCTTGTCGGCCTGGGCGTTGCGCAGGTACACCACATGCAGGTTGCCGCCACTGTTCTGGGCGTTGTCGAGCTTGTAGATGAGGTCGCGGGCGAGCTGGGTGCGCTCGGGGCTGCCGGAGCGAATCACCACGCTGTTCGAACGCGGATCGCCAAGCACGCTGATTTTCTGCGTCGGGTCGCTACCCTGGCTGTCGAGCAGCTCGTTGACCATGCTGGCGATATCGCTGGCGATGCCGTTCTGGACCGCCACCACATCGGTGTCGATGGCGCTGGGGATATCGACCCGGTCAAGAATCTGCGCTACCCGCTCGAGGTTCTCGGCGTAGTCGGTGACGACGATCGTGTTGTTGCCCGGATAGGCATTGATCGGGTTGTCCGGCGAGACGATCGGGCGCAGCACCGGGATCAGGTTGACCGCGTTCTCGTACTGCAGGCGGAAGGTGCGGGTGACCATGCCGTTGCCGGCGTCACGGTCGCCGCTCACCAGCGCGCCGCCAAGCAGCTTGGCATCGGCCTGGGGCACCACCTGGGCCACTCCGCCGACATCGACCACGCTGAAGCCTTGCATGCGCAGCGCCGACAGCAGCATGGCGTAGGCCTTGCTCGCGGGGATTTCGCCTTCGGAGACCAGGGTCAGCTGGCCCTTGACCCTGGGATCGACCAGGAACTGCCGCCCGGTGGCGCGGGACAGGCCACGCACCACCGCCTGGATGTCGGCATCGACGAAGTTCAGTTGCACCGGCTGTTCGCCCAGCGGATTGCTCGGCGCCGGGACCTGCACGCCGCGGCTGTGACGCTGCCCGACCCGCGGCGGTAGCTGGCGGGGTGCCGGGCGCGCATCAGCGCCCGCCTGGGCAGGATGCGTCGGCGCGGCCAGCATGGCCGGGGCCGGCGCCAATGGGCGGCCCAGCTCGCTGCTGGCCAGGGGGCTGGTCGAGGCTGGCGGATGGGCACAGGCGCCAAGCGCCAGGGCCAGCGCCAAAGGCGCGAACGGCAGCAGCCGTGAAGGAAGGCAGGTCATGAAGGGTCCTTAGCGCCAGGCGCCTGATCCATGCGAAGGGTTCCGGAAAACGTCACGGGGTGGCCGGCGTCGGCGTCCGGGTCCCGGCGCAGGTCGAACTGGCCGATGCTCAACCCCAGGCGGGACGGCACGTGCTGCAGCCACGCCATGGCGGCTTCAGCCGGGGCCTGGCGCCAGTCCAACCGCCACCCCTGGCCATCGCCGGCAAGCCGCGACTGAGCCTGCAGGCCGGCGTCGTCCAGGCTGCGCCGCAACGCCTCGTCGAGATCGCCGGGCCGCGTCGCCAGGCGCGCAGCCAGCAGCGTATCGAGAGCCTGCGCCTGGCTGCGCAACCTGGGGGTTTCGGCTTGCCAGTGCTCGATCCTGGCCAGGGCCGGCGCAATCAGGACCTGCCAGCCGAACAGCACCACGAGCAGGGCCGCAGCCACGCCTATCGCTCGTCGCTCACGCGCAGCCAGGGCTTGCCAACGTTGCCGGGCCGCGCCCAGGCGAGCCCTAATCGACATGAGCCAGTTCCTCGTTCGTCGCACTGGACGCACGCAAGCGCCAGCCCTGCCCACTGGCCTTGACGTCGATGCCGCGTGCGGCAAGATCGGCCTGCCAGGCGCTGTCGGTGGAGGCCTTGCTACGTTCGCTCATTGGCGTCAGGCTCAGCACGCCATCCTCATAGGCGATCGCCGCGACATTGCCGGCCAGAAAGGGCATCGCCCGGCCGGCCCCCTCGAGCAACGCGTCCACCCCAGTCACCGCGGCGCCTGATGCGCCCTGCAACTGCTGGCGGGCCTGCTGCAATGGGTTGAGCACCACCGGCAGCTGCGGGAAGGCTTGGCGTACCTGGGCCACCATGCGCATGCGCAGCCCTTCGCCTTCACTGGCCAGGTGCGCGGCATAGAGATTCAAGCCCAGGCACCAGACCAACGCCGCCGCGCCCCAGATCGCCACCGTGCGCGTCACGTCAAGGCGCTTCGCCGGCCCTTGCAGGCCACCGCCGAGGTCTGGCGGCGACAGGGTATCGAGCGGTTGCGCGAACAACCCGCCCAGACGGATCCTGTCGGCCAGCAGCCAGGCTCGCAGCCGTGTCAGTTCATCCTGGCCGAGCCAGGCCACCGCGACCCGACCATCGCTCTGCCGGGTACCGTGGGCGACATGCACCTGCCCCGGATCCCCCAGCAGCAGCCCCTGCACCGCGCAGCGCACGGCGGCCTCCAGGCGTTTGCCGGTCAACGGCGGCAACGCGATGGCCACGACCAGGCTGTCGTCTTCGTGCAGGTGCAGGCGCCAGGTCGCCCCCCCGGCCTCGGCGGCCAGCTGCGCGCGCGTGGCCTGGCCATGGCGTGCGCCGTGACGGTAGTCGAGGACCGAGGCCGCCTGCAACGCGGCCAGCGGTGGCAGTTGGATCTCCAGCGTCGTGCTCATGCGCCCCCCCTTGTCCAGATGACATCCGCCAACTGCCCCTCGCGCAGGCGCAGCAGCGCCTGCATGGACAACAGGCGCGCGCCCTGGCGGGCCTGGCCGTGCAGGCGGAACCAGTCGCTGTTGATCCCGACCCGCACATCGCTCATGGCCAGTTGCGGCATGCGCAGGCGATTGACGAAATCACCCCGGTTGATGAACCAGCGCCCACCATCGCGCTCGCCCACCAATGCCACGGCCTGCGGCAATGACAAACCCGGTACCTGAGCGGCGAGGACCTCGGCACTGGCGGTGTTGCCATTGATCCAGGTGAGCGCTGGCAACACGGTGACGAAGCGCCGCAGGCGCCGTAGGGTCTTGGCGTCCATGCCCTCGAGCGCGGCAAAGGCGTCCAGGTCGCGCAGCATTGGGCGCTTGGCCGGTCGCGGCGCGGCAGCGCTGGCCGGCGAGGTCAGCCGCCCGCTGTCGAACCCCCGGGCGGCGCCAGCCTCGGTTACGGGCGGGCGTTGCGGATAGCTGTCGAGCACCCGCCCGACAATGGCCGTGACCAGGCGCTCTTCGATGTCGATCAGCCGGCACAGGCGCTGAAACGTCGCCAGCGCCTCGGCATCGACCTGGCCATCGACCACCAGATTGCGCAGGTTGAACTTGCCCTGTTCATCCTCCAACTGCCCGTCGAACCGCACGCCACCCAAGGGCACGTCCAGGATTGGCCGGGCCCAGGGTTGTCCATTGCGCACCAGCGGGTCGCGCCGGCGCTGGTCAAGCAGCAGCTGACGGCTGAGCTGCACGCCGCCCTCCAACGCCCATTGCCCTTGCAGCGCCAACTGGCGGTTCTCCACCTCACGGGTAAGCACCCCCTGACGCTCGATCATGCCAGCGGCGATCACCGCCACCACCGCCGCGATCAGCAAGGCGCTGATCACCGCCATGCCCTCCTGGCGCGCCATGGCCGGTCACAACTGCCACGAGCCGATATCGCTGTTTACCCCTTCGCCACCGGCCTGGCCGTCGGCTCCCAGGGAGAACACGTCGATCTCGCCGTTGGCGCCCGGGTTCAGATACTGGTACGGGCGGCCCCAGGGGTCGTTGGGCAGGCGATCGAGATAGGCACGCCATTGACCTTCCTTGGCCTGGGCCGGTTTTTCCACCAGGACCTTGAGGCCCTGGTTCTGGCTCGGGTAGCCACCATTGTCCAGCCGGTAGAGCTTGAGCGCCTGCATCAACCCGGCAATGTCCTGGCGCGCCGCGGTGGCGCGGGCCTGGTCGGGACGATCGAGCACCTTGGGCACGACCATCGCCGCGAGGATCCCGAGGATCACCACCACCACCATGATCTCGATCAGGGTGAAGCCTTGCTGGCGGCAACGGCGACCTGTGGCGCTGCGACGGGCGATCTGCATCTCGGCATTCCTTGCTTGAGTTCGAATCGGGGGCCGATTGTTGCAAGCCGGTATGTCACGGATATTGAAAAAGCTCGGGAGTGGCCGTCGTCAAACCGTCATCGCACCGCTCTACAGTGCCGCTTTGCCCTGGGCGGAGGGAGCGCCGTGCGCGCCACCGAAGATGGCTTCACCCTGATCGAAGTGCTGGTCGCGCTGACCATCGTCGCCGTGGCCATGGCCGCCGCCGTGCGGGCCAGCGGCTTGATGACCCAGGGCAACGGGCTGTTGCGCGACAAAGGGCTGGCCTTGCTGGCGGCCCAGGGACGGCTCTGCGAGCTACGACTCGAGGGCGGCGCCAGGCCGGGCGTGCGGCAGTTCGAGTGCGACCAGGGGCACTTGCGCCTGCGCTGCGAGCAGCGGGTGACCCGCTCGCCGGGAGGGATGCTGGAGGTGTCGCTGCTGGTGTTCGATCGCCAGCACGCAGGGCCGGCGTTGGCGCGGTTGCAGACGCTGCTCGGCGCGCATCCGCCATGACCCCGCTCTGCACGTCTCTGTGGGAGCGGGCTTGCCCTGCGATGGACTCGCCAGACGCTTGCGCCGAACGCCCTGAATTCAGGATGCCAGCGAGGCCCGCTCGCCCTCCTCGCTCCGCGCGGCATAGCGCTGCGCCAGCACCGCGCACACCATCAGCTGGATCTGGTGGAACAGCATCAATGGCAGGATCATCGCGCCGATGCCGCCACCGACGAACAACACCTGTGCCATTGGCACACCGGTGGCCAGGCTTTTCTTGGAGCCGGCGAACAGGATCGTGATGCGGTCCTCGACACTGAAACCGAGCACCCGACCCAGCAGGCGGGTGCCCAGCAACACCACCGCCAGCAGGATCGCGCACACCGCGAACAGCCCGGCCAGGTGCTGCGGCGAGACCGTGTGCCACAAGCCGGTGACCACCGCCTCGCTGAACGCGGTGTACACCACCAGCAGGATCGAGCCCTGGTCCACCACCTTCAGCCAGCGCGCATTGCGCTTGACCCAGGCGCCGATCCAGCGCCGGGCAATCTGCCCGGCAACGAACGGCACCAGCAGCTGCAAGGTAATCTTGAGCACCGCATCCAGGCCGGACCCGGTGTCTGCGGACGCCCCGAGCAACATCACTACCAGCAATGGCGTGAGGAAGATCCCCAGCAGGCTCGAGGCCGCCGCGCTGCAGATGGCCGCCGGGACGTTGCCACGGGCCAGCGAGGTGAAAGCGATGGCCGATTGCACCGTGGCCGGCAAGGCGCACAGGTAAAGCACGCCCAGGTACAATTCGTTGCCGACCAGGGGCACGAACAGCGGCTTGAACGCCAGCCCCAGCAACGGGAACAGCACGAAGGTGCAGGAAAACACCAACAGATGCAGGCGCCAGTGGCCGGCGCCGGCGATGATCGCCTCGCGCGACAGCTTGGCGCCATGCAGGAAGAACAGCAGGCCGATGGCCAGGTTGGTCAACCAGCCGAACAGCACCGCCCCCTCGCCGGAGCAGGGCAGCACGGTGGCGATGAACACCACCCCGAGCAAGGCCAGGGTGAAATTGTCGAACAGCATGCGCAGGTACTTCATGACAGGTCCCGTCTTGTCTTTGTGCAAGCCAGGACGATAAGGTCTCGGCCTGCGAACCGCTAACGCCGGAACCCCTGCCAGTGTCGCGCAACGGACACCAGGGTCATCGCCCGACGCCCCCTGCCTCGCCCTTCCCATTGATTCACGACAAGGAACGCCCATCATGAAACGCCCCCACCTGCTGCTGGCCACCGTGCTGGCAATGGCCGCACCGCCACTGCTGGCCGATACGCTGCAAAGCACCGTCGATGGCGTGATCCAGCCGTTGATGCGCGAACAGGGCATCGCCGGCATGGCCGTGGCGGTGTATGCCAACGGCCAGTCGCACTACTTCAGCTATGGCTTGGCCGACAAGGCCAGCAAGCAGGCCGTGAGCCGCGACACGCTGTTCGAGGTCGGCTCGGTGAGCAAGACCTACACCGCCACCCTCGCCGCCTTGGCCAGCGCCGAAGGCAAGCTCGACCTCATGGCCCCCGCCAGCCGCTACCAGCCCGCCCTGGCCAAGGCGCCGATCGGCAGCGCCAGCGTGCTGGAACTGGGGGCCTACAGCGGCGACTGCCTGCCGCTGCAGTTCCCCGACGAGGTGCAGACACCCGAGCAGACCCTGGCCTGGTTCCAGCACTGGCAGCGCCGCGCCGAACACGGTACCCAGCGCTGCTACTCGAACCCGAGCCTGGGGCTGTTCGGTGACCTGGCCGCCCGTGCGCAGCAGCGTCCGTTCAGCGAGCTGATGACCCAGAACCTGTTGCCTCGCCTGGGCCTGAAGCACACCTACCTGGAAGTACCGGCCAACGCCCGTGGCCTCTATGCCCAAGGCTACGACGCCCAGGACCGACCGATACGCGTCAGCCCCGGCCCTTACGCCGACCAGGCCTACGGCATCAAGACCAGCGCCAGCGACCTGCTGCGCTACGTGCAACTGCAACTGCAGCCCGCCGAACTCGACCCGGCCTTGCGCCAGGCCATCGCCATCACTCACACAGGCTTCTTCCAGGTTGGCGCCATGATTCAGGGCCTGGGCTGGGAGCGCTACCCCTACCCGGTCGCGCTCGACACCCTGCTGGTCAACAACGGCGCGAAGATGATCCGCGAAGCCCAGGCCACCCAAGCACTGACCCCAGCCCTGCCGGCCGAGTCCGCCGCCTGGTACAACAAGACCGGCGCCACCAGTGGTTTCGGCGCCTACGTCGCGTTCGTGCCGTCCAAAGGCATGGGCATCGTGCTTTTGGCCAACCGCAACTATCCCAACGAAGAACGCGTGCGCGCCGCGCAACGCATTCTCTCGAGCCTGGAGTGACGGCATGCTGAAGATCCTGGGCAAGGCCTCGTCGATCAACGTGCGCAAGGTGCTGTGGACCTGCGTCGAATTGAACCTGCCGTTCCAGCGTGAAGACTGGGGCAGCGGCTTTCAGCCCACCGACTCGCCGCAGTTCCTGGCGCTGAACCCCAACGCCATGGTGCCGGTGATCGTCGAGGGAGATTTCGTGCTCTGGGAGTCCAATACCATCCTGCGCTACCTGGCCAACCAGCACGGCGGCGCGCACCTCTACCCCAGCGCGCCCCGTGCCCGGGCGGCGGTGGACCAATGGCTGGACTGGCAGGCGACCGATCTGAACGACGCCTGGCGCTACCCATTCATGTCCCTGGTGCGCCGCTCGCCAGCCCATCAGGACTCGGCCCTGCTGGCCAGCACCAGCGCCCAGTGGGCGGCGAAGATGCGCCTGCTCGAACAGCGCCTGCAGGCCACCGGTGCCTATGTGGCCGGCGATACCTTCAGCCTGGCCGACGTCGCCATCGGCCTGTCGCTCAACCGCTGGTATCGCACGCCGCTGGAGCACCCGGTGCTACCGGCCCTGGCGGCCTACCATGCGCGTCTGCGCCTGCGTCCAGGCTTCCTGGAGCACGGCGACAATGGAACCGCCTGACAGTTGAAGCAGGATTGTCGGACAAGATGTAGTGCTTAAAAATTTTCACTACAAATGTATTGACGCCTTTCCCAAGCCTTGTGCATGATGAGGCCGTCTCCCTGATCGGGAGCGGTGGCAAGGGTGTTCCAGACGGTCTGCGCGGTAACGCAGGCCGTCCGTGGAGAGGGAAACTGCCCAGAAGGCAGCGTGAGAAAGCCCCTGTTGCGATGCTGCTGTAGCAGCCTTGGTTAGCGCGCTACATGTCGTGGCGCCCAATGTGAATTTCAGCCGAACTTCACCAACGAATGAGAGTAATGGGGGCTTTATGATGAACTTGAACAACAATCCAACCATCGACCAATTGGCTCAGCTGTTCGCCGCGCGCAAGGACAGCCTCGACGACCACCTGCTGTGGGTCAGCCAGTCCGGCGAAGTTCGCCTGGATCGCCTGCCACCGAACACGGTCGAGGATGAATTCGAATCGCACATGCCCAGCATGCGTGCCCGTTTCAAGGTCTACCGCCGTGGCCAGGGCTACGTCGGCAAGAAGGCCGCCGCCGACACCAGCTTTGTCGGTCGCGTGCTCCAGACCCTGCAACAAGAATGGCCTGGCGCCCGCGAGCGGCAGGCAGTCAAGGTGATCGACTCGCTGAACTGAACCAGCCAGTAACGCACCTCATCTTCAGCCCGGCCCCGCAAGGCCGGGCTTTTTCATGCTGGCATCAGAGGCGCCAGGTGCCTGCCGCAAGCCTTGCGGCGCCCACGCCGAATACGCTCAAGCCTGCAGCCGCTCCGGCGCCGGCAGCGGCAAGGCACCCGTGGCCAGGGCTCGCGCCCGATCCACGCCCCACACCAGCGCGCGGGTCATGGTTTCACCAGGGCACGTGGGGTAGTACTCCTCCAGCAGGGCCTTGCCATCGCGAGCGTACAGCCCCAGAAACAGTTGCGTGGCCCCAAGCCGGGAAAGCCGCACCTGCACATCGATGCCGGTGCCGTCGCTCAGTTCCTCGTCGTGACAGCGGCTGTGCAACTGCGCATCGGCCCACCGCCAGTAGGTCTCTTCCCTGATTCGCATTGAAGTCGATACTCCGTGTCTGAAATGCCGCGCAAGAAAAGCACAGCAGCAGGCCGGCGGCGAGGGTGACTCGCCGATACCATGAGCAGGATCAAGAAATGGCGGGAAAAGCACGCCGCTGGGCGGTTCAGCGCCAGCTGGCGCAGGCTGTCGCCTGGGCAGCTCCGCGCCCACAGTGCCTGTAGGAGCGGGCTTGCCCCGCGATGGCGTTCAGCGTTGTTTCACTTCTTCGACGGGACACGTGGCGTGAACCGCCCCTTCTTGGCGCGCTGCAGATGCGCCGGTTGCAACTGCTCCGAGTCGTCCAGCGTCATGTTGGCAAAGCCCAGGCGCAACGCCGACTGGCCGCAACGCACCTGGCTGTTGATCGGAAACGCATCGTTCAGGTCTTCGAAATAGGATTCGCTCATGCCCTGTGTCCCTCCAATGGCGACCGTGCCGGCAAGCAATACGCCTGCCCAGAGAAGCGACGGCCCGTTGAAGTGAGACTAGCCGGTCATTTGCGGACCAGTCGGACAAATTTTACCAGCCCGACCAGTGGCAACTGGCCTTACTTCAGACGCACCGCCGTGCCGGTGGCGAACACCACGACCATGCCGCCCTGTACCGAAGGCATGCTGATCTCGAAGTCCACCCCTAGCACGGCATCGGCTTGCAACTGCCGTGCCCGTGCCTTCAGTTCCTCGGTGGCCTGCTCCCGCGCCAGCTTCAATGCGCTTTCCAGGGTCTGTGAACGGCCACCGAAGAAGTCGCGAAAACGTGCGAAGAAATCGCGCACGAAGTTGATCCCCTGCACCGATTCGGCGCTGACCACGCCAAGGTATTCGGCAACGGGACGGCCTTCGAGCTGGCTGGTGGTACTGATGATCATGGGCGGCTCCTGAGTCAAGAAAATAGGACGATCCTAGCAAATCCACGCCCGGCAAAGCGCCCGTGACGGCCCTTCATGGCCATAGCCGGACCGCACGCCAGGTCGACGCCTGCGCGGTGGCCGTATAACGCCAGCGCTTGTGGTTGCGATCAGTGGCGCCCTGCCAGAACTCCACAACCGTCGGTGCGACGGCATAGACCTGCCAGCCGGGCTCCACATGCTCGGGGTGGGTTTCAAGCAATGCCTGCGCATCGGCAAGGCGCGTCGCCAGCGCCCCTGGATCGTCCATGACCGCGCTTTGCCGAGAGGCTATGGCACTGGCGCGAGAACCGACAGGGCGATCGAGAAAGTCCTCGGCGCATTCCTGCCTCGACAGCGCCACCGCCTCGCCGCGCAGACGAACCTGCCGCCCCAGCACGGGCCAGTAGAACGTGAGCGACACCTTCGGCTGACACTCGATTTGCCGCGCCTTCGGACTCTCGCGCTTGACCGCGAAATGCCATCCTCGCGCATCGACATTCTTCAGGATCAACACGCGCGCATCGGGCCAGCCATGCTCATCGACGGTCGAAAGCGTCATGGCGTGGGGCTCACGCACACCCGCGGCCAACGCCGAGTCCAACCACTGCGCGAAGGCTTCCTGGGGCGTGGCGGGCATGGCCGTCAGGTCAAGGTCCGGCAGCGGTCCCTTGAGCGACGGAATCTGCCTCAGCCTATCTTTGATGGACAATGTGTCCGAGGTGGGATGAACCATCGAGCGTCTACCTCCGCTAATCAGGATGGAGCAACCAATGACTGTTTTTTGCCTTGATACTGCTGCGTTTGTACAGAACCTCGCCGATACAGGCTATCCTTCGGCCGCTTGCCTGCGCAAAGGACGGCCCAGGAAAGTGCCCGATCCGCTCATTCACACCCGGTTTCCAGCGCTTCATGACTTCGACCACCGTTGATTCGAACAGCACCACCGACCGCATCCTGTTCCTGCTCAAGACGCGCGGGCCGCTGAAGACCGCCGACCTCGCGCAATTGCTCGCCATCACCTTCGAAGCCACGCGCCAGCAAGTGCAGAAACTGCAGGCCGCCGACCTCGTCAGCGGTGTGATGGTGCCGGCCAAGGGCGCTGGACGGCCTTCGCAGAAATGGGCGCTGACCGCGACCGCCCAGCGCCGCTTCCCCGACGCGCACAGCGTGCTGACCCTGCAACTGATCGAGAGCGTCGAGGCGGTCTTCGGCAACGACGGCATCGACCGCCTGATCAGCCGCATGGAAGACAGCAACAGCCGTGAATACCAGCAGGCCTGCGCCGATGGCCAAAGCCTGGAGGACAAGGTGCGCATCCTCGTGCAGTTGCGCGAGCGCGCCGGCTACATGGCCGAGATGCAGGCCGACGGCAGCGACTGGCTGATCGTCGAGAACCACTGCCCGATCTGCATCGCCGCCACCCGCTGCCAGGGGTTCTGCCGCAGCGAGCTGCAGGTGTTCCAGGCGGCGATCGGCGACGTGGCGCAGGTCGAGCGTTGCGAGCACCTGATCTCCGGCGACCGCCGCTGCGTCTACCGCGTTTCGCCGAAGTAGGCTGCAATTTTCCGACAAATGCGCGAGCGGGCCTGCCCCGCGACATCGCCTCGTCCTGCAATCGTGGCGCCTGGCACCGGCTACGCCGGTGTTCGCGGCTAAAGCCGCTCCCACAGGGATCGACGCCATCTGACTCGCCTACGGACCCTCGCTCCCCCACCCCAGCGCCTTGTACAACGCAATCGCATCCAGGTACGAGGCCGTTTCCGCCTCCGCCACCTCACGCTTGATCGAGAACAGCGCACGCTGGTTCTCCAGCACCGCAAGGTAGGTCCCGGCGCCGCGACGGTAACGCTTGTTGGCGATATCGATGGCCACACTGCCATGCCCGGCGGATGCCACCAGGCGCTGCAGGCGCGATTGATTGCGCACCAATTGCGTCACCGCATTCTCCACTTCCTCGCGCGCCTGCAGCACGGTCTGTTGGTAACGCGATTGCCGGCCGTCGGCCAGCGCTTCGCGGGCGCGCAGGCGTGCCCGGGCATTGCCCAGGCGCAAGGCGGGCCAGGTGACCATCGGCGCCAGCTCGTAGGCCCGGGCGGCATTGCCCAGGTCACCGCCGCGCAGGGCGAAAAAGCCGATGAAGCCGCCCAGGTCCAGGCGCGGGTACAGTTCGGCGGTGGCGGCGCCGACATCCTCGGTGCTGGCAGCCAGTTCACGCTCGGCGCTGACCACATCGGGCCGCTGGCCGATCAGCGCATCGACATCGCCCAACGGCAACTGGCCCGCCAGCGGCGGCAGGAACGGCGCGGCGTCCTGCTCGCGGCTGCCCGGCACCTGGCCGGTCAGCACATCGAGACGGTAGCTGGCCTGCTGGATCGCCGCCTGCAACGGCGGCACCGCCGCTTCGCTGAGCAGCAGGTTGGCGTGGGCGTTCTGCTGGTCTTCGTACTGCCCGCTGCCGGCACGCACCTGGGCCGTGGTCAGCTGCAGGGTTTCGCGCCAGGCCTCGACCTGGTCCTGGGCCACGGCGAGGCTGCGCTTGAGCCCCAGGGCGAGGTAATAGTTGCGGGCAACCTCTGCGGCGATGCTCAGCCGGGCCTGACGCAGGTCCGCCGCCGCCGCGTCGGCACGAGCCTCGGCGGCGTCGGTCAGGCGCTGCAGGCGACCGAACAGGTCGATCTCCCATTGCACGTCGAAACCGGCCCGATACTGCTCGCCGCGCATGCGCCGCGGATCACCGCCATCGGCTGGTTGCTGCTGCTCCAGGTTCTGGGTGTAACCGGCGCGGGCGCTGACCCAGGGGTAGCGATCGAGGCTGCGATCGTCGAACAGCGCCCGCGCCGCCAGCAGGTTGGCACGGGCCTGACGAATGTCGTGGTTGTTGGCCAGGGCCTGGTCGACCAGGCGCACCAACTGCGGGTCGTCGAAGAACCGCCACCACTGCGCGGGCAACTCGCCACGGGCGGCAAAGGCGGCGTGCTGCGGGCTGTGCACGCCACTGGCCGGGATCTCGGGCTTGCGGTAGTCGGGACCGACGCTGCACGCAGACAGGGCCATCAGCGACGCGATCAAGAGCGGCTTCACGGCTGGCCCTCCAGGGTTTGCGCCAACGAGCGGGCCCGCGGCGAACGTGCCGTGCTGGCATGGTCGCGGGCCAGCAGGCTGTAGATGGTCGGCAGCACGAACAGGGTGAACAATGTCCCGACCAGCATCCCGGTGACGATCACCACCCCCAGCCCGAAACGGCTGGCAGCGCCTGCGCCCGAGGCGAACAGCAGCGGGATCAGCCCCACTACCATGGCCGCCGTGGTCATCAGGATAGGCCGCAGGCGGATCTGCGCGGCCTTGCCGATGGCCGTGCGCCGGTCCAGGTGCTGCTCGGCCTGCAAGGTGTTGGCGAACTCGACCATGAGGATGCCGTGCTTGCTGATCAGCCCGATCAGCGTCACCAGGCCTATCTGCGTATAGATGTTCACGGTGGCCACCCCCAGCGCCAGGGGCAGCAGCGCGCCGCTGATCGACAACGGCACGGTGATCAGGATGATCAACGGATCCACCAGGCTCTCGTACTGCGCCGCCAGCACCAGGTAGATCACCAGCACGGCGGCGAGAAAGGCCAGCATCAGGGCGTTGCCCTCCTGCTGGTACTGTCGGGCGTCGGACTGCCAGTCGATGCTGAAGCCGGCGGGCAGTTCAGCGGCGACCTGCTCGAGGAACGCCACGGTGTCGCCCAGGGTGACGCCGGCGGCCGGGATGCCCTGGAAGGTTGCCGCGTTCTGTTGGTTGAACTGGGTCAGGCGGTTGGGTTCGACCTGCTCGCTGACCTGTACCACGGTGGACAACGGCACCAGCCGGCCCTCCTCGCTGCGCACGTACTGCCGGGTCAGGGCCTGCGCGGTCAGGCGCTGGTCGCGCGGGCTCTGAGCGATGACATCGTAGGAGCGGCCATCGAGGCCGAAGCGGTTGAGGTAGTTCTCCCCCACCAGCACCGCCAGCGACTCGCCGATGTCCTGCATGCGGATGCCCATGCTGTTGGCCTTGGCCCGATCGACCCGCACCTGCACCACCGGGTTGTTGTAGTCCAGGTCGCTGTCGACCACGGCGAACAGGCCGCTTTGCCGGGCCTTGGCCTTGACCTGCTCCATGGTGTCGAACAGCACCCGGTAGTCCTGGGAGCTACGCAGCACCATCTGCACCGGTAGGCCGCCCGTTGAACCTGGCAACGCCGGCAGCTGGAAGGCGAAGATGCTGGTGCCCTCGACATCGTTCACCGCCGCCTGCAGGTCGAGCTGGATCTGCGAGGCGTTGCGCGCACGCTCGTCCCACGGCTGCAGGTTGATGCCGCCAATGCCCGAGGCGATGCCGTCACTGCCATTGATGATCCAGGTGCTGACGGTCTCCGGCAGGGTGCGGTAGACCGCATCGAGCTTGTCGGCAAAGCGTTCGACATAGGCCAGGTTGGCATGCTGCGGCGCCTTGATCGCGGTGAGCAGCCCGGCCTGGTCCTCGGTCGGCGCCAGCTCGCGCTGTGCCAGGCTGTACAGCAGCGGCAGGCTGACCAGTACCAGCAAGGCGAAGCCGACGCTGATCCAGCGGTGCTTCAGGGAGAACCCCAGCACATGGGCGTAGCGCTCGGCCAGCCAGTCGAAGAAGCGGTTGGCGGCATGGGCCATGCGCCCTTCGGACTGGCGCGCATCGAGCAGGAACGAACTCATCACCGGCGACAGGGTCAGCGCCACGATCCCGGAGACCACTACCGCGCCGGCCAGGGTCAGGGCGAATTCGCGGAACAGCGCGCCGGTCAGCCCGCCCATCATGCCGATCGGCGCGTACACCGCAGCCAGGGTGATGGTCATCGCGATCACCGGCCCGGCCACTTCGCGCGCACCGATCAAGGCCGCCGCCACCGGCGTGCGCCCTGCTTCGATATGCCGATGCACGTTCTCCACCACGACGATGGCGTCGTCCACCACCAGGCCAACCGCCAGCACCATGGCCAACAAGGTCAACAGGTTGACACTGAAGCCGAACGCCAGCATCAACGCCGCCGCCCCGAGCATCGACAGCGGAATGGTCACCACCGGAATCAGTACCGTGCGCAGCGAGCCCAGGCACAGGTAGATCACCACCACCACGATCGCCAGGGCCTCGAGCAGGGTCTTGCTGACCTCGTCGATGGAGGCCTGGATGAAGCGCGCCGTCTCGAAGGCAAGTTCGGCCTTGACGTCCGGCGGCAGGGTCTGGCGGATCTGCGGCAGCAACTGGCGTATGCCCTCGACGATCACCAGCGGGTTGCCGCCCGGCGTGGCGAACAGGCCCAGGTGCACCGCCGGCACACCGTCCATGCTGGCGCTGGTCTCGGCCGAGGCCGCGCCCAGTTCGACGGTGCCGATGTCGCGGATGCGCACCAGGCCATTGCCATCGTTGCGGATCACCAGCTCGCGAAAATCACCGACCGAGGTCAGGTCGGTGTCGACGCGGATATTGGCGATCACGTACTGGCCCTTCACCTTGCCAGGCGCCGCCTGGTAGTTGTTGCGCCGCACCGCCTCGGCCACGTCGGCCGCGGTGAGGCCGCGGGCGGCCAGGCGCGCCGGGTCGATCCACAGGCGCATGGACAGAGTCTGGCCACCGAACACCTGGACCTTGGCCACGCCTTCGATGGTGCTGAGCAACGGCTCGACCACCCGCGTGAGGTAGTCGGTCATGGCCGGGATCGGCAGGCTCGGGCTGGCGAAGCCGATATAGGCCACCGCCGTGGACTCGCCGGCCGAGCGCTCGATCACCGGGTCGTAGGCACGCTCCGGCAGGCGGTAGCGCACCTGGTTGACCTTGGCCATCACCTCGGTGAGGGCCTGGGTCGAGTCACGGTTGAGCTCCATGCGCACGGTGACCAGGCTGCGGCCCTGCACCGAGGAAGACGACAGGTAGTCGATGCCCTCCACCGACGACACTGCCTGGGCGATCGGCTGGGTGACGAAGCCCTGCATCAGCTCGGCGGGCGCGCCGGGGTACTCGGTGGTGATGGTGATCGTCGAGCTTTCCAACAGCGGATACTGACGAATCGGCAACTGCAGCAGCGACAGCAGCCCCAGCAGCAGGATCAAGGTGCTGACCACCAGCGCCAGCACGGGCCGGCGAACGAACAGGTCGGTGAATGTCATGACGGGTTCTCGCTGGGTTCAGGCGCCGCTGGCCGGGGCTTGCAGGGTGTCTTCGACGGCTTGCACGGCGGTGCCGTCGCTCAGGCGCAGTTGCCCGGACACCACGACTTGGTCGTCAGCGCGCAGGCCTTGCTCGATCACCACCCGACCGGCTTGGCGCTCGCCGGTGCGCACCGAGACCCGCTGAACCACCAGCGCCTCGGCGGCGGCGTCGTGACGGGCGACGAACACGGTGTCGCCGTAGGCGGTATAGGCCACCGCGGTTTCCGGCACCGTCAGCACCTGGCCGAGGTCCGGGCTGGCGACCCGCACACTGGCGTACATGCCGGCGGCCAGACGCGCATCGGGGTTGGCCAGGGTGGCCTGCACCTGCACCGTGCGCGAACGGCCGATCAGTGGGTCGATAGCGCTGATGCGGGCGCTGAACGGTGTCTCGGGAAAGGCGTCCAGACGCACCTCGACCGCCTGGCCGGGGCGCAGCTGGACGCTGAGTTGCTCTTCGAGGGAGAAGTTGACATAGAGGTTGCGGGTGTCGATCAGGCTGACCACCGGATCGCCTACCCGCAGGTATTGCCCCTGGCTGACCCGGCGGATCCCCAGGCGGCCGTCGAAGGGGGCGCGCACGGTCTTCTGGGCGATCACCGCCTCGGTACGGGCCAGTTCGCCCAGGGCCATGTCGCGGGCCGCCAGGGCATTGTCCAACTGTTCCTGGGTGGCGGCGTTCTCACGCAGCAGGGCCGTCACCCGTCGATGATTGGTGCGCGCATTGTCGAGCTGGGCCTTGAGCCGCAGGCGCTCGGCCTGCTCGGGCGCGTCGTTGAGGGTGACCAGCACATCGCCTTTGCGCACCTGCTGGCCAGAGCTGAAGTTGATCGCGGTCACCCGGCCACCGATCTCGGTCGACACCAGCACCTGGTGTACCGCCTCCAGTTCGCCGACGCCGTCGAACGAGCGCTTTTCCGGCGCCTTCTGCACCGTGGCCAGGGCGACCTTGACCAGGTGGCGTGGCGGCGGCGCGACAACCTCGGCGCGACCGCCGTGGCGCCAGGCCAGGCCAGCGGTAGTGATCAGGCCCAGCACCAGGGCGCTGGCGAATATCGCTTTACCGTTCATTGCACGCCCTCGCCTCAAGCCCATGTCAGGTTGAACAGGAAGAACGCCAGGATTGCCCACAGCACCAGGATCAGATGGGTGAGTTGCAGGCCCTCCTGACGAATCCAGTAGCCGAACCACAGGCCGCCGAGCAGCATGGCGAAGGTGCAGGCGAGGAACGCGCTCAACGCCAGGTTCAGCCAGGCCCGGGCCAGCAGAGGATCCTGGGCGACGATCAACCCGTAGCAGCCGGTCCAGGCCGCCAGGCTGGCGACGATCTGCAGCAGCAGGATCACCAGCAGCGCGGCACGGGCCAGCCCGGCCGATTGACAGGCCCTGCGCAACAGCGGGAATTCGATGGCAGGTGGCTGGCGCAGCGGCGCCATGGCCAGGGTGGCGCCAATGGCGCCCATGGAACTGGCGAAGGCCTGCAGGTTGTTCAGTACCGCGATGCTCAACCAGAGCGCCAGGCCGATAGCCTGGGTGGCCTGGAACAGCCACAGGGAGGTGTGCAAATCCATATCAACGTCCGTATTGATGACCTGGGTCGAAGGGCCTCAGGCAATTACACAAGAAAACGCTTGGATATTAGTGGCAGCCTTGCCGATGCACAAGTGCTGCCATTACAGGAGCACGGCGAGAATGGGGAGTTGATGCGGATCAGTGTCGACGCTGCGCGAGCAAGGGTCTTGCTCGGATTCCTCAACCTGGCGCCGATCCCTGTGGCAGCGGGTTTACCCGCGAAGCGAGCCACGCGGCGCCTGGCACCGGCTGCGCCGGTGTTCGCGAGCAAGCTCGCGCCCACAGGGATGGCGCATGGCGCGAGGTCAGTGCGCGCTGGCGGCGCGCAGGCGCTGGCCCAGGCGCGGGCCGAACACGTTGATCAGCAGCCCGAGCATCACCAGCAGTGCGCCCCAACCCTGTACCTCGGTCAAACGCTCGCCCAGCAGCAGCGCCGAGGAACTCAGGCCGATCACCGGCACCAGCAGCGAGAACGGCGCCACCTTGCCCGCCGGGTGACGCGACAGCAACGTGCTCCAAAGGCTGTAGCCGACCATGGTGGCGACGAAGGCCAGGTACGCCAGCGCCAGCACCGAGCTCCAGCCGATGTTGGCCAGGGCGTGGCCGATCCGCTCGGGACCTTCCAGCCACCAGGACAGCGCCAGGAACGGCAGCGGCGGGATCAGCCCGCCCCAGATCACCAGGGCCACCAGGTCCACCTTGCCGAAACGTCGGGTGATGATGTTGCCCATGCCCCACATGGCCCCCGCGCACAGGGTCAGCAGCAAGGCGACCAGCGGCACATGGCCGCTGTCCTCGCTGCCGATCACCGCCAGCCCGCTGGCCGCCACCAGCAGCCCCAGCACACTGGCCAGGCGCAACCGCTCACCGAGGAACAGCGCGGCGAAGCCCAGGGTGAAGAACGCCTGGGACTGCAGCACCAGCGAGGCCAGCCCGGGCGGCATGCCGCTGTACATGGCCTGGAAGAGAAAGGCGAACTGACCCAGGGAGATGGTCGCGCCGTAGGCGATCAACCAGCGCCAGGGCAGGTTCGGCCGGCGAATCAGGAACACCGCGGGGAAAGCCACCAGCAGAAAGCGCAATGCCCCCAGCAGCATCGGCGGCAGCCCGTCGAGGCCGACCTTGATGACCACGAAATTGACGCCCCAGGCGATGATCACCACCAGGGCGATCAGCAGGTCCTTGAGTGGCATGGCACGCATTCCTTCTTCAGGCTTGTTATAGACATATTTGGTTACAGCAT
Source organism: Pseudomonas sp. microsymbiont 2 (assembly GCF_054788395.1). Classification (NCBI taxonomy): domain Bacteria; kingdom Pseudomonadati; phylum Pseudomonadota; class Gammaproteobacteria; order Pseudomonadales; family Pseudomonadaceae; genus Pseudomonas; species Pseudomonas sp. microsymbiont 2. Next base: position 2,636,697 of record NZ_CM139112.1, on the reverse strand, counting down.
AAGGGCTTTGCGCCGCAGCGGACCAGCACAGTTGGACGTCACCCTTGCGCAACAGTCCGCTGTTTGGCCGCCAACGAACACTCGTCAGCGCGCGCAAGCTTCACTTGACCTGACTTGTATATACATGCTGATATCGAATTTCGGCCATCGCCCTGCGTCCCGCCGATAGCCGCCGCCCTTCACAAAAACAACGAAGCGGAGCCCTCCCCGATGTCCAGCAAACCTGTGATCGAGCGCCGCTCGATCGACTACATCCCCGAGTCCGAACGCCATGGACGGGTGTACAGCCAATTCACCCTGTGGCTGGGAGCCAACCTGCAGATCACCGCGATCGTCACCGGCGCACTGGCCGTGGTGCTCGGCGGCGACGTGTTCTGGTCGTTGATCGGCCTGTTCATCGGACAGGTGATCGGCGGCGCGGTGATGGCCCTGCACGCAGCCCAGGGGCCACGCCTCGGGCTGCCGCAGATGATCTCCAGCCGCGTGCAGTTCGGGGTCTACGGCGCGGCCATCCCCATGGTCCTGGTGTGCCTGATGTACCTGGGTTTCACCGCCACCGGCACGGTGCTCTCCGGCCAGGCCATCGGCCAGTTGCTGAGCATCAGCGACAGCGCCGGCATTCTGATCTTCGCCGGGGTGATCGTGCTGGCGACCCTGGCCGGCTATCGGGTGATCCACTGGATCGGCCGCGTGGCCAGCGTGCTGGGGATCATCGCCTTCGTCTACCTGTTCAGCCGCATCCTGATGCTCGCCGATATCGGCCAGTTGCTCGACAACCGCCACTTCAGCTGGGCCAGCTTCCTGCTGGCAGTGTCGCTGGCCGCCTCCTGGCAGATCGCCTTCGGCCCATACGTGGCTGACTACTCGCGCTACCTGCCCAGCAACACCTCGCCGCTCAAGACCTTCCTCGCCGCGGGCCTGGGCTCGGTGATCGGTGCCCAGGCCTCGATGATCCTCGGCGTGTTCGCCGCGGCCATCGCCGGTGGCCAGTTCTCCGGGCGCGAGGTCGCCTACATCGTCGGCCTGGGTGGCGCCGGCACCACCGCGGCGCTGCTGTATTTCAGCATTGCCTTCGGCAAGGTGACCATCTCCACCCTCAACAGCTACGGCAGTTTCATGTGCATCGCCACGATCATCAGCGGTTTTCGTGGCCACCTGCGGATCAGCCGCGCGCAACGCCTGGTGTTCGTGCTCGGCATCGTCGGCGCGGCGACCCTGGTCGCCCTGCTCGGCCAGCATTCGTTCCTCAGCGCCTTCAAGTCGTTCATCCTGTTCCTGCTCACCTTCTTCGTGCCGTGGAGCGCGGTGAACCTGGTGGACTACTACTTCATCACCAAGGAGCGCTACGACATCCCGGCGCTGGCCGATCCCCGGGGCCGCTATGGCCGCTGGAACTGGCCGGGCATCGGCGTGTACACCTTCGGCGTGCTGGTGCAGATGCCGTTCATCGATACCAAGCTGTATACCGGCCCCATGGTCGCGCACCTGGGCGGCGTGGATGTGTCGTGGCTGATCGGGCTGGTGGTGCCAAGCGTGCTGTACTACTGGGTCGCCCGCCACCGGGCAGCCGAGGCGCCGGCCAGCATCATCGTGCCGGGAGCGCGCTGAACTCGACCGCGCCCGCAGGGGCGCTGTCATCTTTCGGTCAAGCAACTGTCGTAATCTGCGGCGCAACTTCGTGCCAAAGGGCAACGGCATGCGCCGCCTGCTTCTCCTTGCGCTGTGCCTGCTGCCAGGCCTGGCCTTCGCCGAGCCTGCGCAACTGCGTATCCAGGGCTCCAATACCATCGGCGTCGCCCTGGGCCCGGCGCTGGTCCGTGGCTTGCTGCAAGCGCAAGGCGCCGGTGCCATCGAAAGCCTGCCGGGCGCGACGGCCAACGAAACGCTGCTGCGCGCTCGCGACCGCGACGGCCAGCCCGTGCGTATCGACATCGCCGCCCATGGATCAAGCACCGGCTTCGCCGCCCTGGCTCGCGGCGAGGCGGACCTGGCGGCCGCCTCGCGGCCAATCAACGACCGTGAAGTCCAGCAGCTGCAGGCCCTGGGCAACCTGCGCGCGGCCGGCGCCGAACAAGTGATCGCCCTGGACGGCGTGGCGGTGATCGTCCACCCGGACAACCCGTTGCCGCAACTGAGCACCACGCAATTGGCACAGGTGTTTTCCGGACAGATCCAGCGCTGGGAGCAACTGGGCGTGCCGGGCGGCGCGATCCACCTGTACGCCCGCGACGATCGCTCCGGCACCTTCGAGACATTCCGCGCACTGGTGCTGGAGCCAAGGCACAGCCAGTTGTCCAGCCAGGCCCGCCGCTTCGAATCGGCCGATGCGCTGGCCGCGCAGGTCAAGGCCGACCGCCATGCCATCGGTTTCAGCGGCCTGGCCACCCTGCACGGGGCCAAGGCCCTGGCGGTGGCGGAAGGCGACGCGCCGGCCCTGCCCCCAAGCCGCGCGCTGATCGCCAGCGAGGACTACCCGCTGTCACGTCGCCTGTTCTTCTACCTGCCCGCCGCCGCGACACGCCAGGCCCGGGCCCTGGCCGAATTCGCCCAGAGCCCCGCCGGGCAGGCCATCGTCGCCGAACAGGGGTTCGTCTCACAGCAGATCAAGGCCCTGCCGGTCGCGCCGCAGGCCGACATGCCGCCGCGCTACCGCGCGCTGGCCAACCAGGCCCATCGGCTGAGCGTGAACTTCCGTTTCCAGGAAGGCAGCGCCAGTCTCGACAACAAGGCCCTGCGCGATGTGCAGCGGGTCGGCGCCTACCTGCGCCAGGCCGGCAAGCTGCACGGCAAGGCGGTGCTGGTGGGTTTCGGCGACCCCAAGGAGACTCCGGGCCGCGCCGCCCTGCTCTCACGCCTGCGAGCCATGGCGGTACGCCGTGAGCTGGCGCGCGAAGGCGTTGAGTTCAAGGACGTGACCGGCATGGGCGACGAGCTGCCGGTAGCCGACAACGACCAGCAACAGGGGCGCTTGCGCAACCGCCGGGTCGAGGTCTGGGTGTACTGATCGGCTCAACGCGGCTCCGGCAGCACCACCTGGGCCACCAGCCCACCCTCGCGGCGATTGCGCAGGCTCAGCTCGCCGCCCTGCTCGCGCACGCTCGCCCGCGCCGCCGAAAGCCCCAAGCCGACCCCACCGGTATCGCGGTTGCGCGAGCCCTCCAGGCGGAAGAACGGATCGAACACGCGCTCCAGCGCATCCTCGGGGATACCGGGCCCGTCGTCGCTGATTTCGATGACGATCTCACGCGAGTCGTGACGCAACGCGATGCTGGGATGGCGAGCATACTTCACGGCGTTCTCCAGCAGGTTGACGATCACCCGCTTGGTCGCCAGCGGACGACCGTGGTGCACCAGGTGCGCGGGGCCGCTGAAGCCGACGGCGATCTGCTGGTCGCGGTAGTCGTCGACGACGGTCTGCAACAGCTCCGACAGGTCGTAGGCGGTGCGCTGCTCCACCTGCGTGCCTTCGCGGAAGAACGCCAGGGCGGCGTTGATCATCGACTGCATCTCGTCGACATCACGAACCAGCTTGCGCTGGTGGTCCAGGTCTTCCATGAACTCGCTGCGCAGGCGCATGCGCGTCAGCGGGGCGCGCAGGTCATGGGAGATGGCCGCGAGCATCTGCGTGCGCTCGCGGATGAAGTGCTGGATCTGCGCCTGCATGATGTTGAACGCGGTGATCGCCTGGCGGATCTCCTCCGGGCCCTCGATGGCGATGGGCGGAGCCTGCAGGTCACCACCAAAACGTCGCGCCGCGCTGGCGAAACGCTGCAGGGGATTGGCCAGCTGACGCGTGGCCAGCCAGGCCACCAGCAACGTCGCCACCAGCCCCAGGCCGATGACCACCGCCAGCCTCGCCGCCGCACTCAGGCCCCAGCTGCGCTCGGGCGGCACGAACAGCAACCAGCTGCGATCGGGCAACGCCACCAGGGCTACGTAGTGCCCGTCCGTACTGCCTGCTGGCCAGGCATCCGGGTTGTACACCTCGATATACCGGGACGGCCCCAGCAGTTGCGCCATCGCTGGCACCTGCCCCGAATTGAGTGCCACGCCCTGCCCCGGCAAGCCGAATTCGTCACGTTGGGTGCTCCATGTCACCTGCAGTGTCGGCGTGCTGGCTGCCTGCGCCAGTTGCCCGCGCAACGCAGGCGGCGCGGTCTCCAGCACGCGAGTGGTCACGGCGATCTGCTCGAGCAGACCGGTGCGCTCGATGGGCGGGCGCGCCCAGATGCCTGCCACCTGGACGAACAACGCATTGAGCGCCAGCGACGCCAGCAGCGCGGCGAAGATGGTCAGGGCGATTCGCCGTCGCAAGGTATCGCGGCGCAGCAGGCGGCGGATCATGATCGGGTGACCTTGGCGCTGAACAGGTATCCGCCATTGCGCACGGTACGAATCAGTTCCGGCCGCTTGCTGTCCGGCTCGATCTTGCGCCGCAGCCGGCTGACCTGTACGTCGATGCTGCGATCGTAGGCATCGTGGCCCTGGCCACGGGTCAGGTCGATCAGCTGTTCGCGAGTGAGGATGCGCTGGGGGTGTTCGAGAAACACCACCAGCAGGTCGAACTCGGCGCCGGACAGCGGGATCATCACGTTTTCCGGCGAGCGCAATTCTCGGCAGGTGATGTCCAGGCGCCAACCGGCAAAGCCAATCAGCGGTCGCGCCGGCTCGCCATGCCCCAGCGGCTCACCGGCGCGGCGTTGCACCGCGCGCAGGCGCGCCAGCAGCTCGCGCGGGTCGAATGGCTTGGTCAGGTAATCGTCGGCGCCCAGTTCCAGGCCAACGATGCGGTCGCTCAGCTCGGCCATGGCCGTGAGCATGATGAGCGGCACGCCGATCTGCGCGCGCACCTTCTGGCACAGGCTCAGACCGCTTTCACCCGGCAGCATCAGGTCGAGGATGATGGCGTCCGGACGCTGCCGGGCGATTGCCGCCCACATCGCCTGGCCATCGGCGGCCAGATCGACCTCGTAGCCTTGCTGGACGAAGAATTTCTTCAGCAAGGCGAGGATTTCCACGTCGTCATCGACGATCAGCAGTCTGCTCACGTTCACACGGGTCCACGAAAAAGGGGCGACTCTAAAACCATTGCGGCGCCGGGTCATATATTTCAACCGTGCAACATTGCTACGGCGACGACATCAACCAGACATCACCAGGCAAACATACTCCCGCACCCTGCCGGCCTTCCACCATCGCAGGGTCAACCCATGAAGATCGTCAACAGCAGCGCCCGCGCCGGGGAGCACGACCGCAGCTCGCCAATGATTCTCAGCCAACGTGCCACACAGCGTGCCGACGATGCGTCGCTGGTGGTCCAGCAAATGAGCCTGACGCTCTCCGACGACAAGAAACAGATCATGCTGCATCGCTACTTCGAACACTACGACCCCATCTGTGGCGAGTGGGTCGAATACGTCCACACGGTGTCCACCACCGAGCTCGTCTACTGGTTGATGGCCGAGGGCCAACTGCACATCGAGTCTTCCCTCAGCGGGCGCTACCCGCAGACGCAACCATGAGCCAACGCCGCAGCATCGCCTGGTCGCTGGCCTGCGTTCTGGGGCTCTCGGCGTGCAGCCACGACCAGTTGCCGCCGACAGGCTACCTGAGCGACTACAGCGTACTGTCGCCCCACCAGGCCCCCTCCAGCGGGACCATGCTGAGCTGGGTCGATCCGAAGCTGCCCCGTGGCCGCTACATCCAGGTCTACGTCGCGCCCAGCCGGTTCTATCCGGCGCCGACGCCAAGCAAGCGCATACCACAGGACACGCTCGAACAGATCACCCGCTACTACGATGCAGCACTCAAGCAGGAGCTGGGCAAGGTGATGACCGTGGTCGATACCCCGGGCCCGAACACCCTGGTGGTCCGGCCCGCCATCACCCAGGTCAGCGCCAACAGCCAAGGGCTGCACTTTTACGAGTGGCTGCCGATCACCCTGGTCGCGGCCGGCGTGAGCAGCGCCGTCGGCGTGCGTGACCGCGACAGCCAGATCGCCACCGAGCTGTCATTCGAGGCGGGCACCAGTGGCAGGGTCATCGCCGAGGCCATGCTTACGGGTACCGGAACACCGCTGGAAAACGACCGCCAGGTGATGACCGCGGACAACGTCAAGGCCGTGCTCGACGGCTGGGCCAGCGATCTGCGCCTGCTGTACGCGGCCAACCATCGCTAGCGCAATGCCATCGACCAGCCCTGCGCCGCCCGCAGAGCCAGGCAAAGAAATGTAACAGCCTGCCATTCGGCAACCCCGGCAATCACGACTAGGCTCAAGCCCATGTGATGCCGGGCCCCTCTGACGGTTTGCGCCGCCATGTCGGAATCACTGTTGCCATGCAACGTCGACATTCAAGGAGGGGCTCATGACGGCTCTGCAGACATTCCTCTTCACCCCGTTCCTCGGCACCAGCGCCTGGTTGTGGCTGGTCTTCATCGTCATCGTCATCAGCTTGCTGGTCCTCGACCTCGGTGTGCTGCACCGCCAGGACCGCGAGATCGAAATGCGCGAAAGCCTGTTGCTGTATTCCGGCTACTTCAGCGTCGGCGTGCTGTTCGGCGTATGGGTCTGGTACGAACTGGGCGCGCAGTCGGCGCTGGAGTTCTACACGGGTTTCCTGGTCGAGCAATCGCTGTCGATGGACAACGTGTTCGTCATGGCGATGATCTTCAGCTTCTTCGCCATCCCTCGCCGCTACCAGCATCGCGTGCTGTTCTGGGGCATTCTCGGGGTGGTGGTGCTACGGGCGATCATGATTGGCGTGGGTGCCGCGCTGGTCCAGCACTTCGCCTGGGTGCTGTACATCTTCGGCGCCTTCCTGCTGTTCACCGGGGTGAAGATGGCGCTGACGAAGGACGACGGCCATCCGGACTTGGCCAATAACCCGATCCTGCGCTTCGTGCGCCGGCACATGCGGGTCACCGACCAGCTGCATGGCCGGCATTTCTTCGTCCACCTCACCCCGCCCGGAGCGAGCAAGGCGGTGCGCTATGCCACGCCGCTGTTCCTGGCCCTGGTACTGATCGAACTGGCCGATCTGGTGTTCGCCGTCGACAGCGTACCGGCGATCTTCGCCATCACCCAGGACCCGTTCATCGTCTACACCTCGAACATTTTCGCCATCCTCGGGTTGCGCTCGCTGTACTTCGCGCTGGCGGCGCTGATGCACCGCTTCGTCTACCTCAAGTACGCACTGGCCCTGGTGCTGATCTTCATTGGCTGCAAGATCTTCTACCACGGACTGGTGGGCAAGGTGCCGGCGGCGCTGTCGCTGGGCGTGACCTTCGGGCTGCTGTTCGGCGGGGTACTGCTATCGCTGTTGCGGACCCGCAACCAGCCGCCACCGGCAACCGTACAGCAAGCGCCAGCCGAACCACTGCCCGCCAAGGACGAGCCCGCTTGCGCGCCCCCTGCCGACGACGACCCGGAGAAGAAAGACCCGCACCTGAGGGTTTGATGGCCGTCAGGGTGCAAGGCCCTCGACGATGATCACCTGCGCCACCGCCACGCCCTGGCGGTGGCGACAGGCCTCCTGGTAAAGGTCAGAGCGGTAGCACGCCACGGCCTGCTCGTACGAATCGAACTCGATCACCACGCTGCGCTGCGGCGTCGCCCGCCCCTCCAGCGCCTGGCTGCGGCCGCCACGGGCCAGCAAGCGCCCGCCGAAAGCGATGAACGCCGCGGGGGCGCGCTGGGTGTACTGCTGATACTGCTCGGGGTCGGTCACGTCCACATGGGCGATCCAGTAGGCTTTCATTCGTCGCGCTCCTGTTGCAAGGTCATGTTCGTATTATGGTATACCATAAAACATTCCTGACCACCGTGAGCATGCGACATGGCCTTCAACAGCATCGAAGAACTCCTCGAGGATTACCGGCAAGGCAAGATGGTCCTGCTGGTGGACGACGAGGACCGTGAAAACGAGGGCGACCTGCTGATCGCCGCCGAGCGCTGCGACGCCCAGGCGATCAACTTCATGGCCCGCGAGGCGCGTGGCCTGATCTGCCTGACGCTCACCGACGAGCATTGCCAGCGTCTGGGCCTCGAGCAGATGGTACCGAGCAACGCCAGCGCGTTCGGCACCGCCTTCACGGTGTCGATCGAAGCGGCCAGCGGTGTCAGCACCGGTATTTCCGCCGCCGACAGGGCCCATACCATAGCCGCCGCCATGGCGGCCGATGCCCGCCCCGACGACCTGGTGCAACCCGGCCATGTCTTTCCCCTGCGCGCCCGCGAAGGTGGCGTGCTGACCCGCGCCGGCCACACCGAGGCCGGCTGCGACCTGGCACGCCTGGCGGGTTTCACGCCGGCGTCGGTCATCGTCGAGGTACTCAATGACGACGGCAGCATGGCCCGGCGCCCGGACCTGGAAGTCTTCGCCGCCCGCCACGGCATCAGGATCGGCACCATCGCAGAGCTGATCCACTATCGCCTGAGTACCGAGCAGACCATCAAGCGCATCGGCGAACGCGAGTTGCCGACCGTGCACGGTACCTTCCGCCTGGTCACCTACGAGGACCGCCTCGCAGGCGGCGTGCACATGGCCATGGTCATGGGCAGCATCCACCGCGAGCAGCCGACACTGGCGCGCGTGCATGTGATCGACCCGCTGCGCGACCTGGTCGGGGCCGAGTACGCCGGCCCCGCCAACTGGACCTTGTGGGCCGCATTGCAGAAGGTTGCCGAGGCTGGCGCCGGCGTGGTGGTGATCCTGGCCAACCACGAATCCTCCCAGGCCCTGCTCGAACGCGTGCCGCAGCTGACCCAGCCCGTACGCCCCTACCAGCGCGGGCAAACCAAGGTGTACTCGGAGGTCGGCACGGGCGCGCAGATTCTCCAGGACCTGGGCGTGGGCAAGCTGCGCCATCTGGGGCCACCGCTGAAGTACGCCGGGCTGGCGGGGTATGAACTGGAGGTGGTGCAGAACATTGCCTTCGAACCGCAGGTGACGGACTGATCCACGCCCTTTCGTCGACAGCGAGGTGATGGTCGGTCAGTGCCGACCTCTTGCGAAAAGTTTGGAATACCATAATATGACATTCCATAGACCTTGAATCCGCCGGCCGCACCGGCGACCACCGTCCAGCCATGCTCCACCCGTTTGACACTGCTCCCCGAATACAATTGGCGGGCGCCAGAGCCCGCCTCGAATAACAAAAGCAACGAGGGCGTAACCATGCTGTTGAGCAAACGAGTCACCGCCGTGCTGTCCGCCAGCCTGCTGGCCCTGGCCTGCCAGGCCGCCCAGGCGGCCGGCAGCCTGAATTTCGTCAGCTGGGGTGGCACCACCCAGGATGCGCAGAAAGCCGCATGGGCCGAGCCATTCGCCAAGCAGACCGGCATCAAGGTGGTACAGGACGGCCCCACCGACTACGGCAAGCTCAAGGCCATGGTCGAAAGCGGCAACGTGCAATGGGACGTGGTCGACGTCGAAGCCGACTTCGCCCTGCGCGCCGCCAGCGAAGGCTTGCTCGAGCCCCTCGACTTCACCGTCATCCAGCGCGAGCGGATCGACCCGCGCTTCGTCTCCGCGCACGGCGTTGGCTCGTTCTTCTTCTCCTTCGTGCTCGGCTACAACGAGGGCAAGCTCGGCGCCGGCAAGCCCAGCGACTGGTCGGCCCTGTTCGACACCAAGACCTACCCCGGCAAGCGTGCCCTGTACAAATGGCCCAGCCCCGGCGTACTGGAACTGGCCCTGCTGGCCGATGGCGTGCCAGCAGGCCAGCTCTACCCGCTGGACCTGGACCGTGCCTTCAAGAAACTCGACACCATCAAGAAAGACATCGTCTGGTGGGGCGGCGGCGCGCAATCGCAGCAACTGCTGGCCTCGGGCGAAGCCTCGCTCGGCCAGTTCTGGAACGGCCGCGTCTACGCCTTGCAACAAGATGGCGCGCCGGTGGGGGTGAGCTGGAAGCAGAACCTGGTCATGGCCGATTTCCTGGTCATTCCCAAGGGCGCGAAGAACAAGGACGCGGCCATGAAGTTCCTGGCCAGCGCCAGTGGCGCCCAGGGCCAGGCCGACTTCGCCAACGCCACCGCCTATGCGCCGGTCAACCTCGACAGCGTCGGCCTGCTCAAGCCGGAACTGGCCGGCAACCTGCCGACCGCCTACGCCCAGGATCAGGTGACCCTGGACTTCGCCTATTGGGCGAAGAACGGCCAGGCCATCGCCGCGCGCTGGAACGAGTGGCTGGTCAAATGAAAGTCGCCATCGACACTCTGCACGGCGCGCACGCTGCCAGCACCACGCCCGGCGTGGCAGTGCCTCGCCCATCCCTGCGCCAGCGCTGGCGCGGCAGCCGCAACCTGCTGCCGGCCCTGCTGTTCCTCGGCGTGTTCTTCTTCGCGCCCCTGATCGGCCTGCTGCTGCGCGGCCTCCTCGAGCCGGTGCCGGGCCTGGGCAACTACGAGCAGCTGTTCGCCAACTCGGCCTACGCCCGGGTGCTGTTCAACACCTTCTCGGTGGCCGGCCTGGTCACCCTGATCAGCGTGCTGCTGGGCTTCCCGCTGGCCTGGGCGATCACCCTGGTGCCCAGGGGCTGGGGTCGCTGGCTGCTGAACATCGTGCTGCTATCGATGTGGACCAGCCTGCTGGCGCGCACCTACTCGTGGCTGGTGCTGCTGCAGGGCTCGGGCGTGATCAACAAGCTGCTGATGGCCCTGGGCATCATCGATGCGCCACTGGAGATGGTGCACAACCTCACCGGCGTGGTGATCGGCATGAGCTACATCATGATCCCGTTCATCGTCCTGCCACTGCAGGCGACCATGCAGACCATCGACCCGATGGTGCTGCAGGCCGGCGCCATCTGCGGCGCCAGCCCGTGGCGCAACTTCTGGAAAGTGTTCATCCCGCTGTGCCGTTCCGGGCTGTTCTCCGGCGCGCTGATGGTGTTCGTCATGTCGCTCGGCTACTACGTGACCCCTGCTCTACTCGGTGGCGCGCAGAACATGATGCTGCCGGAATTCATCGTCCAGCAGGTGCAGTCGTTCCTCAACTGGGGCCTGGCCAGCGCCGCCGCCGCATTGCTGGTGGCGATCACCCTGGTGCTCTTCTACTTCTACCTGAAGCTGCAACCGGAATCCCCGGTCGGCACCGCGAGGTAAGCCTGCATGCTCCTGACTCCCAACGCCATGGGCCGACCGCTGCGCGCGGGCCTGTACCTGACCACTGGCGCGATCGCGGCGTTCCTGCTGCTGCCGATCCTGTTCATCGTGCTGCTGTCGTTCGGCTCGTCGCAGTGGCTGGTGTTTCCGCCGCCCGGCTGGACCGTCAAGTGGTACGCGCAGTTCTTCTCCAACCCCGAGTGGATGCAGGCGGCCCTGGCCAGCCTCAAGGTCGCGCTGCTGACCACCTGCGCCGCCGTGGCCCTTGGCCTGCCCAGCGCCTTCGCCCTGGTGCGCGGGCGCTTCCCGGGCCGCGATCTGCTCTATGGGCTGTTCACCCTGCCGATGATCGTGCCGCTGGTGATCATCGCCGTGGCGGTGTATGCGCTGTTTCTCAAGCTGGGCTACACCGGCACCCTGCTGGCCTTCGTGGTCAGCCATGTGATCGTCGCCCTGCCCTTCACCATCATCTCGATCATCAACTCGCTCAAGCTGTTCGACCAGTCGATCGAGGATGCCGCGGTGATCTGTGGCGCCTCGCGCCTGCAGGCGATCTTCAAGGTGACCTTCCCGGCCATCCGTCCGGGCATGATCGCCGGCGGCCTGTTCGCCTTCCTGGTGTCGTGGGACGAGGTGGTGCTCAGCGTGATGATGGCCAGCCCCGAGCTGCAGACCTTGCCCGTGAAGATGTGGACCACCCTGCGCCAGGACCTCACGCCCGTCATCGCCGTCGCCTCGACGCTGCTGATCGGCCTGTCGCTGTTGATCATGGTCATCGCCGCCGCCCTGCGTCGGCGCAACGAAATCAGCGCCTGAGCGCCCGGAGACGACAACGATGAGTGCAGTGATGAAAGACGACACGCGCGCCAATTCCCTGGTCAGCCTGCGCAGCCTGAACAAGCACTACGGCAGCTTCGCCGCGGTGGACAACATCGACCTGGAGATCCAGGACGGCGAATTTCTCACCTTCCTCGGCTCCAGCGGCTCGGGCAAGTCCACCACCCTGTCGATGCTGGCCGGTTTCGAAACCCCGAGCAGCGGCGAGATCCTGGTCCAGGGCAAGTCGCTGGTGAACGTGCCGCCGCACAAGCGCGACATCGGCATGGTGTTCCAGCGCTACTCGCTGTTCCCGCACCTGAGCGTGCGCGACAACATCGCCTTCCCGCTGACCATCCGCAAGCAGAGCGCGACCGAGGTGGCCAGGCGCGTGGACGCCATGCTCAGGCTGGTGCAGCTGGAGGCGTTCGCCGAGCGCCGTCCGGCGCAACTGTCCGGTGGCCAGCAGCAGCGCGTGGCGATCGCCCGTGCGCTGGTGTACGAACCGCGCATCCTGCTGATGGACGAGCCCCTCGGCGCGCTGGACAAGAAGCTGCGCGAGGACCTGCAGGACGAGCTGCGTCAACTGCACCGGCGCCTGGGCATCACCATCGTCTACGTGACCCACGACCAGGAAGAAGCCATGCGCCTGTCACAGCGCATCGCCATCTTCAGTCACGGCCGGATCGTCGGCCTGGGCAGCGGCTACGACCTCTATCAGAACCCACCGAACGCCTTCGTCGCCTCGTTCCTGGGCAACTCCAACTTCCTGCGTTGCAAGGCCAGCGGCAATGGCGCGGCCAGCTTCGAAGGGCAGCCGCTGGCGCTGCGCCTGACCTCGGGACTGGCCATCGGGCAGGACGCGCTGATCATGGTCAGGCCGGAGAAAGCCCTGGCCCTGACGGCGCAGCAGGCAGTGCGCGAAGCCCTGCCGCCGGGCTGGAACGAGGTCACCGCCACGGTGCGAGAAGTGCTGTTTCTCGGTGAAAGCCAGACCTGCCATGTGCTCACCCCAGGTGGCAGCGAACTGACGGTGAAGGCATTGTCGGTCGCCGGCATGCCCATGCAGCCAGGCGACAAGGTCAAGGTACGCTGGGCCGTGGCCGACGCCTGCCTCTATAGCGAATGGGCCGAGAGCGACCTGAGCAAGGCGGCGGGCGCGCATTGAGCGCGTGGCCTGGCCGATCGCCTACTGGGGCTCCAGCGCACCGATGAAGTTCGCCAGCTCCGCCGTGCGCGGCGCGGCGAACACCTCGCGCGGGTGGCCGCTCTCGTGCACCTTGCCCTGGTGCATGAACACCAGCTTGTCGCCCACCTCGCGGGCGAAGCGCATCTCGTGGGTGACCATGACCAGGGTCATGCCCTCCTTGGCCAGTTGGCGCACCACCGCGAGCACCTCGTTGACCAGCTCCGGATCCAGCGCCGAGGTGATTTCGTCGCACAGCAGTACCTTGGGTGACATGGCCAGGGCGCGGGCAATGGCCACCCGTTGCTGCTGTCCACCGGAAAGACGGTCGGGGTAGGCGTCGATCTTGTCGCCCAGGCCCACCCGCTCCAGCATGCGCTGCGCCAGCTGGCGCGCCTCGGCCTTGCCGAGCTGCTTCACCACCTGTGGCGCGAGCATCACGTTTTCACCCACGGTCAGGTGCGGGAACAGGTTGAACTGCTGGAACACCATGCCGACCTTCTGGCGCAACGCACGCAGGTCGGCGCGGCCGGCATCGAGGTACTCGCCATCGACCTCGATCACCCCGTCGCTGATCGACTCCAGGCCGTTGAGCGTGCGCAGGAACGTGCTCTTGCCCGAACCGCTGCGGCCGATGATGGCCACCACCTCGCCTTGCTCGATGCTCAGGTCGACGCCCTTGAGCACATGGTTGTCGCCGTAGTACTTGTGCAGCGCGGACACTCTAAGCAGGGGCATGCAGCCTCCTTTCCAGGTAACGGGCGCTCAGCGAGAGCGGATAGCAGAGGATGAAGTAACCCACGGCCACCAGGCCGTAGATCAGGAACGGTTCGAAGGTGGCGTTGGCCAGCATGCCGCCGGTCTTGGTCAGCTCGGTGAAGCCGATGATCGAGGTGACCGCCGTGCCTTTGACCACCTGCACCGAGAAGCCCACGGTCGGGGCGATGGCAATGCGCAGGGCCTGGGGCAGGATCACATGACGCAGCTGCTCCAGCCGGCCCATGGCCAGACTGTCAGCGGCCTCCCACTGACCACGGGGAATCGCCTCCACGCAGCCGCGCCAGATTTCGGCGAGAAAGGCACTGGTGAACAGGGTCAGGGCGATGGCCGCCGCCATCCACGCCGACACGTCGATGCCGAACAAAGCGATGCCGAAGAACACCATGAACAGCTGCATCAGCAGTGGCGTGCCCTGGAACAGCTCGATGAACGCGCGGGCGGCGCCGCGCAGCAGCGGCCTGTCGCTGATCCTGGCCACCAGCAGCAGCAACCCGGCGATACTGCCGCAGGCGAACGCCACCAGCGACAACAGCAATGTCCACTGCAACCCGACCAGCAGGTTGCGCACGATATCCCACAGGGTGAAGTCCATTCAGCGCCTCCCCATCAGCAGGCGCTGGCCGATCCAGGCCAGCAACTGGCGCACCACGATCGCCATCAGCAGGTACAGCAACGTGGTCAGTAGATAGGTCTCGAAGGCGCGGAAGTTGCGCGACTGGATGAAGTTGGCGGCGAACGACAACTCTTCGGTGGCGATCTGCGAACAGACTGCCGAGCCGAGCATGACGATCACGATCTGGCTGCAAAGCGCGGGCCACACCTTGGCCAGGGCCGGTCGCAGGACCACATGACGAAACGCCTCGAAACGGTTCATGGCCAGTGCGGCGGCAGCCTCCAGCTGGCCCCTGGGGATCGCCTGGATGCCGGCGCGAATGATCTCGGTCGAATAGGCGCCCAGGTTGATCACCATCGCCAGCACCGCCGCCTGCCATTCGCTCAGGCGCACGCCCAGGGCCGGCAGGCCGAAGAAGATGAAGAACAGCTGGACGATGAACGGGGTATTGCGGATCAGTTCCACATACAGCCCGAACAGCGCATCGAACGGCCGCAGGCGCCAGGCCCGGGTCACCGCGCCAAGCACGCCGATGGCGACCCCGAGCACGGTGCCGACAAGGGTCAGCTCCAGGGTGAACAGCATGCCCCGCAGCAACAGGTCACCCTGCGCCAACACCGGGGCGAAGTCGAATTGATAGGCCATCGTTCAGACGCTCAGAGGTCGGCCGGCAGCGGCTGCTTGAGCCACTTCTCGGCGTTCTGGTTCAAGCTGCCGTCGGTCTTGGCGGCCTCCAGCGTGGCATTGACCTTCTCCAACAGTGCCGGCTCGTTCTTGGCCAGGCCCACGTACACCGGCGAATCCTTGAGCTTGACCTTGAGCACCGGCACTTTGGCCGGGTTCTTCGCGGCGATGGCGGCCATCACCACGCTGCCGCTGGCGATCAGCTCGACCTGGCCGGACAGGTAGGCGGCGATGGTCGAGTTGTTGTCCTCGAAGCGCTTGATGATCGCGCCCTTGGGCGCCACGGCGCTGAGTTCCATGTCCTCGATGGCGCCGCGGGTGACGCTGATGGTCTTGCCGGCGAGGGCCTGGACACCGTCGATTTGTGCCTCGGCCGGGCCGAACACCGCCAGGTAGAACGGCGCATAGGGGCGCGAGAAATCGATCACCGCGGCGCGCTCGGGGTTCTTGCCCAGGCTGGAGATCACCAGGTCGACCTTGCCGGTGGTGAGGAACGGGATACGGTTGGTGCTGTTGACCGGGGTCAGGGCCAGCTTGACCCCGAGCTTGTCAGCCAGCAGCTGCGCGGTGTCGATATCCAGGCCGCGAGGCTTGAGATCCGGGCCGACCGAACCGAACGGCGGGAAGTCCTGGGGCACCGCGACCTTGAGCACGCCTCGGGCGGTGATATCGGCCAGCGCGTCGGCATGAGCCAGGGGGGCGGCGCAGAACAGGCTGGCCAGAAGCAGGGAGCGGAACATGTTCATCGAAAGGCCTCGCAGGAGTCCGGAAAGGGGCTGCGCTGCCAGTGCACGGGGCATGCCAGACTTGCAAAAAGCTTCTGAAAGCGGCTTCGCGCAAGACTTGCACGAGGTCTTACTGGTCTGAACAGTCGAGGCTGTCGCGCCCCGCTTTCGCGCAAGCGTCACGAGGCTGCGCCAGGACGAGGCAAGACTTGCCAGCGCGGGGCGATTGCCCGTAAAAGAGAGCCCATCGTCCAATGCCGGTTCGTCAGGCACGCTGGGGTCGCTTTGCAGCCCCAGATCAGGTGATGAACGTCAACTGACAGGCATTGACTCACTCCCCCAACCCGGTCTGAACAGCATGCTCGCCACCGCCACGCGCCCCGTCCCGGAAATTGCCCTGCAGGCGATCCGCCAACTGATCGAGCAAGACGGCTACCAGCCCGGCGACGCCCTGCCCTCGCAGCGCGACCTGGCCGAACGCCTGGGGGTGAGCCGGGCCTCGTTGCGCGAGGCGTTGTCGTCACTCAGCGCCTTGGGGCTGGTCAGCGTGCAACCGGGCAAGGGGGTGTTCGTCCAGGCCCCGGCCACCGGCCAGCCATTGCCGGGTGGCTTCGCCTGGCCCTATGCCGAACAGGTCTCGGCCGCCGACACCTTCCAGCTGCGCTACGCCCTGGAAGGCTTCGCCGCCGGCCAGGCGGCGCTGGCGCTGACCGCCGACGACCTGGACGAACTACAGGCCAACGTCGAGGCAATGGCCGTGGAACTGCGCGCCGGGCGCTTCGAGGCCGCCGCGCGCCTGGATTTCGCCTTCCACCAGCGACTGCTGCAGGCCAGCGGCAACCGCGCGATGCTGCAGGTGATCACCGCCAGCCAGGACATTTTCCTGGAAAGCCAGAAGCTGCCCTTCATCCGCCCGGAACGGGCCATGGAAACCTGGCAGGAGCACCGCAAGATCCTGCGCGCCCTTGCCCGCCGCTCCCAGGCCGGCGCGCAACGGGCGATGCAGGAACATATCCGCAACGCCGCGGCGCGCACCGGGGTGGTGTTCGCCGGCTGAGCGGCCTCAGGCCTTGATGTAGCGCATCACTGCCTCGCAGATCACCTGCTTGTGGCGCTGCTTGATCTGCTCGTCGGACAGGTCGATCTGGAAGATGTCGCCGAAGGTATGGCGGTTCGATACTCGGTAGAAGCAGAACGAGCTCATCAGCATGTGCAGGTCGATCACTTCGATCCCCGCGCGGAACACGCCCTGCTCCACCCCGCGGGCGAGGATCTTGCCCAGCGCGTCGAGCACCATGCTGCTCATTTCGCGAATCACCGGCGACTGCTTGACGTATTCGCCGTAGTGAATGTTCTCGGTGCAGACGATGCGCACGAAGTCGACGTTGTTGGCGTGATGGTCGAAGGTGAACTCCACCAGCCGCTGGATCGCCTGCTCAGGCGACAGCGAGTCGAGGTCCAGGCTGTGCTCGGTCTTGCGGATGTCGCCGTAGAGCTTGACCAGGCATTCGACGTAGAGCTGCTCCTTGCTGCCGAAGTAGTAGTAGATCATGCGCTTGGAGGTGGCGGTGCGCTCGGCGATGGCATCGACCCTGGCGCCGGCCAGCCCCTGCTGGACGAACTCGGTGATGGCGGCCTGGAGGATGTTCTCGCGGGTCTTTTCCGGGTTGTTCTTGCGCGACTTGCGCAGCCCTTCGACTTCAGGCTTGGCTACCGAATCACTCATACCGACTCACAGGCTCGTTATAGGAATCCGCAGGATTATCCGTGAGCCGGGCGGTGCAGGGAAGCGTGGTGTTGGTCGAAAGGTCAGGCTCCAGAGGCCATGCACGATCCCTGTAGGAGCGGCCTTGTGTCGCGAAAGGGCCGCAACGCGGCCCCGGCGATCGTTGCTTGAACGCTAAAATCCCGGGGCCGCGTTGCGGCCCTTTCGCGACACAAGGCCGCTCCTACAGCTACAGCACCGACTTGCGCGCCTTGGCCATCGCCGCCAGGCGCACCGCCACGTTGGCCGCGCCATAGCCAGCGTAACCGCTCTTGCGCTGGATGATCTCGAAGAAGAAACGCCCCTCGAACGGCTCGGTATACACGTGGAACAACTCGCCGCCCTGGGCGTCACGGTCGTACAGCACGTTGTAGTACGCCAGCTCGCTGAGGAACTCGTCATCGAACTCGAACCGCGCCGCCAGGTCGTCGTAGTAGTTCAGCGGGATCTCCAGCAACGGCACGCCGGCCTCCTTGGCCCGGGCCACCTCGCGGAAGATATCGTCGCAGTCGAAGGCGACATGGTGCACGCCCGAGCCGCGATAGCTGTCCAGGGCATGGGCGATGGCGGTGTTGCGGTTCTCCGAGATGTTCAGCGGCAACCGCAACGTCCCGCAGTGGCTGCGCAGGGCACGGCTCTTGACCAAGCCATAGGGGTCGGGCAGCACCACCTCGTCGTCGGCGGTGAAGTCGAACACGCTCTTGTAGAACAGCACCCAGCTGTCCAGCGCCTCGGCCGGCAGCGCCAGGGCCATGTGGTCGATGCGCTTGAGCCCGCCGCTGGCGCGGGCGTTCTGGTCCAGGTGGAAATCGGTGTCGTAGAGGGTCGGGCCGTCGGCGTCCGGCTCCACCAGGTACAGCAGGCTGCCATCGGGGGCGCGCACCGCCGGGATCTCGCGCTCGTTCGGGCCGACCAGGCCCCGGAACGGCTGGCCACGGTAGGCAGTGGCCCGTTGCAACGCGGCCTGGCCGTGCTCGACCCGCAACGCAGTGGCGCACAGCGATGGGCCGTGGGCTTCGAAGAAGTTGTGGGCGAACGAGTATGGCTCGGCATTGAGCACAATGTTGATGTCACCCTGGCGCAGCAGGCGCACCGCCTTGCTGCGATGCTCGCCGGCCTCGGCAAATCCCAGCCGCTTGAGCCAGGCGTTCAGGCGCGCGCCGACCGCCTCGTCGACGGCGAACTCGAGGAACTCCACGCCGTCATACCGGCTCGCCGCTGGCGGCGCGAACAGCACGCCTGGCTCGACGGCGCGGGCCTCGCGCTCCAGGCGCAGGCGGGTCTTTTCCTCCAGGTACAGCAACGCGCGCAGGCCGTCGGCGGCGTTCTGCCGGGGCGGCGCGGCACGGAAACCATCGTTGAAGATCTCCAGCGACAGAGGACCGCGATAGCCGGTGGCCAGGATCGGCGCGAGGAAGCCCGCCAGGTCCATTTCGCCCTGGCCGGGAAAACAACGGAAGTGCCGGCTCCATTCCAGCACGTCCATGGCCAGGATCGGTGCATCGGCCATCTGCACGAAGAAGATCTTCTCGGCGGGAATGTCGCGAATACCACTGGGATCGCCCTTGAGCGACAGGGTATGGAAGCTGTCGAGAATCACCCCCAGCGCCGGGTGGTCGGCCTGGCGCACCAGGTTCCAGACCTGCTGCCAGGTGTTGACATGGCGCCCCCAGGCCAGCGCCTCGTAACCGATGCGCAGGCCGCGGTCACCGGCGTGCTCGGCAAGCAGGCGCAGGTCGTCCACCAGCAACTGCTCGTCGCCCAGCGCATCGGGTTGGACATTGCTGCACACCAATATCAGGTCGGTACCCAGTTCCTGCATCAGGTCGAACTTGCGCTCGGCCCGGTCGAGGTTCTTGTGCAGGCGGTCGCGGCGGCAGCCCTCGAAATCGCGAAACGGCTGGAACAAGGTGATGGCCAGTCCCAGGTCGGCGCACAGCTGTCGGACCTCGCGGGGGCTGCCGGCGTAGTACAGCAGGTCGTTCTCGAAGATCTCGACGCCGTCGAAACCCGCGGCGGCGATGGCTTCGAGTTTTTCCGGCAGGGTGCCGCTCAAGGACACGGTGGCGATCGAACGGTGCATGGCGGGTGTTCCTTGTTATTGAGGGAGGCCTGGGCAGGTCCGGCCCTATCGCGGGGCAAGCCCGCTCCCACGCAGGCAATGCTTTCGTGTGAGCGGCGCACGTGAGAGCGGGCTTGCCCCGCGATGAGGCCGGAACGGACAACACCTGGCACGATCGATTATTCGCAGGTAAAGTCGCCCCGGCAATGCACTTTGTACGAAACAGTTAGTTTTCGTTCGATTACCGCACAAAACCGATTCCGGCGAATTGATTCACCCACCCCCGTGAACAACCATGAACGCCAGTCGCAGGCCCACCGGCCCTTCTCGCCGCCACGCCGGTCGTTCGGCGGGCCCTGCGCTGCAATGCCCAACGCCACCACATAATAAGTTCAAGAAAACGGGTACCGACCTATGCACACCTTGCTCGCCCTGCGATCCGCACCGCCTCGTTCGTCTTCTCCACATCGCCTTCGCGTGCCCGGCGCACGCTGATCATCGGCCCCTGACAAGAACAACGGAGACAACATGGCCCGCTCAAGCTCCCAAGCCAAGAAAGCCACCGCCAGCGGATGGATCGGCTCTGCCCTCGAGTACTACGACTTCTTCATCTACGCCCAGGCCGCGGCACTGATCTTCCCGCAGATCTTCTTCCCATCCACCGATCCGAAGATGGCCATCATCGCCTCGCTGGCCACCTACGGCGTGGGCTACCTGGCGCGCCCGGTCGGCGCCTTCGTGCTCGGCCACTGGGGCGACACCCGCGGGCGCAAGAACGTGCTGCTGCTGTGCATGTTCCTGATGGGCCTGTCGACCATGGCCGTGGGCCTGCTGCCCACCTACCACGACATCGGCCTGCTGGCCCCGGCGCTGCTGGTCGTGCTGCGCCTGGTCCAGGGTTTCGCCGTGGCCGGCGAGATCTCCGGGGCCAGTTCGATGATCATGGAACACGCGCCGTTCGGCCGCCGCGGCTACTACGCCAGCTTCACCTTGCAGGGCGTGCAGGCCGGCCAGGTGATGGCGGCGGCAGTGTTCCTGCCGTTGGCCTACTTCATGCCCAGCGACGCCTTCAACGAGTGGGGCTGGCGCATTCCGTTCCTGATGAGTGCCATGGTGCTGATCGCCGGTTTCATCATCCGCAAGGAGGTGCACGAGACCCCGGCATTCGTCCAGGAAGAGAAACAGGACAAGGTCGCCAAGTCGCCGATCAGCGAGGCCTTCCGCCACAGCTGGAAGCACATGGTGCTGGTGATGTTCATGGCCTTGATGAACGTGATCCCGGTGGTGGCCACCATCTTCGGCGCGGCCTACGCGGTGCAGCCGGCCTACGGCATCGGCTTCGACAAGAGCGTGTACCTGTGGATCCCGGTGGTGGGCAATATCGTCGCGGTGCTGGTGATCCCCTTCGTCGGTAACCTCTCGGACCGGATCGGTCGTCGTCCGACCATGATCGCCGGCTGCCTGGGCTCGGGCCTGCTGGCATTCGTCTACCTGTATGCGATCAGCATCCAGAACGTGCCGCTGGCCTTCGCCGCCTCGATCCTCATGTGGGGCATGGTCTACCAGGGCTACAACGCGGTGTTCCCAAGCTTCTACCCGGAGCTGTTCCAGACCCGCTACCGTGTATCGGCCATGGCCATCGCGCAGAACGTCGGCACCATGCTCACCGCCATGCTGCCGGCGCTGTTCGCCGCCGTGGCGCCACCGGGGTCGGAGCATATCTGGCTGGTGGTCGGCGGCCTGGCCTTCGTGATCACCTGCGTGTGCGCGTTCGCCGCGTACCTGGCGCCGGAGACCCATCGACTGGCCATGGAAGACCTGGGCAACCCGCAGGCAAGGCCGATGGCGCGTGAAGCGTATGAAGCCACTCGCAAAGGCAACCTGAAAGCGTTCGGCCATTAAGACCGTCCCTTTCAAGGTCTTACGTTTTTGGAATATGGCCCCTCCAATTCAAGTTTGCCGGGGTCGCTTTGCGACCCTTTCGCGACACAAGGCCGCTCCTACAGGGGGCGCGAATCGCCTGTAGGAGCGGCCTTGTGTCGCGAAAGGGCTGCAAAGCAGCCCCGGCAAGCCCAAGCCGAACACCAACGCTCACCATCTTGAAAGGGATGGCCACTAACACGGCAATCTGTAGCGCTCGGCGAAATACTGCCGGAAGAATTCCACCGCCACCCGCACCTTGGCCGATCCGGCCAGGGGCGCGGTGTACACCGCCCAGATATCCGCCACCTGCTGGTAGTCCGGCAGCACCTGCACCAGCCGCCCCTCGGCGATGCTGTCGTGCACATCCCACCACGAGCGCAGCAGGATCCCCCGCCCGTCCAGGCACCACTGGTGCGCCACCTCGCCGTGATTGCTCGACAACGGCCCGGTCACGCGCACGCTCTCCTCGCCCTGCGGCCCCTCCAGGTGCCATAGCCCGAACGGGTGGTCGCGCTCCTTGATCACCAGGCAGTCATGGCTGGCCAGGTCCGCCAGCAGCCGTGGCGTGCCACGCTCGGCCAGGTACGAAGGCGCCGCGCACAGCACCCGGCGATTACGCGCCAGGGGCTTGGCGATCAGGTGCGGGGCGATCACGTTGCCCACGCGGATATCCAGGTCGACGCCTTCGGCGATCAGGTCCACCAGGCGGTCGTGCACATCCAGGCGGATGTCCAGGCGCGGGTAGCGCGCCGCCAGCTCCGACAGCGCCGGCGCCACGAAACGCCGGCCCAGGCCCAGGCTGCTGGCGATGCGCAACTGCCCGACCGGCTCGCGCTGCCCGGCGTTGAGGTCGTCGTCCATGCGCTGCAGGGTCTCGAAGATCTGCCGCGCCCACTGGTATACCCGCTCGCCCTCCTCGCTCACCGTCACCCGCCGGGTGGTGCGGTGCAGCAGACGCACGCCGAGGCTGTCTTCCAGCAGACGGATGCGCTTGCTGACGAACGCCGCCGACATGCCGCGCTCGTCGGCCACCGCGGCGAAGCTGGCGCGACGGGCCACCTGCAGGAAGATGTCGAGGTCGTCCAGGTTCGGCAGATTATTCACGATTCGTGCACCAAGAATTGATGGATTGCCGGATTATCTCCGAAGCACAGCCTTATAGCATGGCCGTATCTTCCCTGAACACGAAAGGCGCCCCATGACCAAGACCTTCAAGATCGCCGCCATCCCCGGTGACGGCATCGGCAACGAAGTCCTCCCCGAAGGCCTGCGCGTGGTCGAGGCCGCCGCTCGCAAGCACGGCCTGAACCTTGAGTTCGAGTTCTTCGAGTGGGCCAGCTGCGACTACTACCTGGCCCACGGCAAGATGATGCCCGACGACTGGTTCGACCAGCTCAAGGGCTTCGACGCCCTGTACTTCGGCGCCGTCGGCTGGCCGGACAAGGTCCCGGACCATATCTCGCTGTGGGGCTCCTTGCTCAAGTTCCGCCGCGACTTCGACCAGTACGTGAACATCCGCCCGGTGCGCCTGTTCCCCGGCGTGCCCTGCCCGCTGGCGAACAAGCAGCCCGGCGACATCGATTTCGTGGTGATCCGCGAGAACACCGAAGGCGAGTACTCCTCCCTGGGCGGGCGCATGTTCGAAGGCACCGACAACGAGTTCGTGCTGCAGGAGTCGGTATTCACTCGCCGTGGCGTGGACCGCATCCTCAAGTACGCCTTCGACGTGGCGCAGACCCGCGAGCGCAAGCACGTTACCTCGGCAACCAAGTCCAACGGCATGGCCGTGAGCATGCCCTACTGGGACGAGCGCACCGCCGCCATGGCCGCGCACTACCCCGAGATCAGCTGGGACAAGCAGCACATCGACATCCTCTGCGCCCGCTTCGTGCTGCAGCCGGAGCGCTTCGACGTGGTGGTGGCCTCCAACCTGTTCGGCGACATCCTGTCGGACCTGGGACCAGCCTGCGCCGGCACCATCGGCATCGCGCCGTCGGCCAACCTCAACCCCGAGCGCAAGTTCCCGTCGCTGTTCGAGCCGGTGCACGGTTCGGCGCCGGATATTTACGGCAAGAACATTGCCAACCCGATCGCGATGATCTGGTCCGGCGCGCTGATGCTCGAGTTCCTCGGCCAGGCCGGCAACGACGCGCGCTACCAGGCGGCCCACGACGACATCCTCAAGGCCATCGAGACAGTGATCGCCAACGGCGACACCACCCGCGACATGGGCGGCAGCCGCTCGACCCAGGAGGTGGGCAAGGCCATCGCCGAGCTGCTCGGGGCCTGAGTCGGCGTCAGGTCATCGCGGGGCAAGCCCGCTCCCACAAAGAAGCAATGCGTCTTTCTGTACGTGGGAGCGGGCTTGCCCCGCGATAGCGCCAGCCCAGACAACACCCAATCATCCGGATTGTCCGACGATCCTATTGCCACTCACTTCGATTCAATGCAAAATCTGTAAACCAAAAGATACCTGTTATCTATCAGTTAACAGAAAGGAAAACCCAGCCTCGATACGGACTTCCCAAACGCCTGACGCCTACTACAAAAAAAATGCTCCAGGAGACAATTGATGTCCCCCAATAACAAAAAGATCGACGTGTTCCTGATCGCCGTGAGCCTGTTGGCCGTGCTGCTTACCGTGATCGGCCTTGCTGCCTTCCCCGCCCAGGCCGAGAGCCTGGCCAACCAGCTGTTCGAAGTGGCCACCCGCACCTTCGGCACCAGTGTCCAGGTACTGGTGTTCGGCAGCTCCCTGGCCGTGCTGTACCTGGCCTTCAGCAAATACGGCAACATCCGCCTGGGCGCCGGCAAGCCGGAGTACTCCACCACCACCTGGGTGTTCATGTTCATCTGCGCCGGCATGGGCTCCTCGACCCTGTACTGGGGCGTGATGGAATGGGCCTACTACTACCAGACCCCGGGCCTGAACATCGCGCCGATGTCGGCCAAGGCCCTGGAGTACAGCGTCAGCTACTCGTTCTTCCACTGGGGCATCAGCGCCTGGTCGATCTACGCCCTGGCCTCGCTGGCCATGGCCTACCACTTCCATGTGCGCAAGAAGAGCGGCCTGAACCTGGCCTCGATCATCGAAGCGGTCACCGGCTTCAAGGCCACCGGCCCGGTCGGGCGCGCCGTCGACCTGATCTTCCTGCTGACCATGATGGGCGCGCTGACCGTGTCGCTGGCGCTCACCGCCTCGACCCTGACCCGTGGCCTTGCCGACCTGGCCGGCACCCCCAACACCTTCACCGTGCAACTGCTGGTGATCGGCGCGGTGGCGCTGCTGTTCTCGCTGAGTTCGTACATCGGCATCGACGGCGGCCTGCAACGCCTGTCGAAGATGGTCTGCGTCGGCGCCCTGGTGTTCGCCGCCATCGTCCTGCTGGTCGGTCCGACCCAGTTCACCCTGAACAACACCGCCAACTCCATCGGCCTGATGCTGCAGCACTACGTGCAGATGAGCCTGTTCACCGACCCGGCCGGCGATGGCGCCTTCACCCGCAACTGGACGGTGTTCTATTGGTTGTGGTGGGTGTCCTACGCGCCGGGCGTGGCCATGTTCGTCGCCCGCGTGTCCCGTGGCCGGCTGATCAAGGAGGTGGTGTTCGCCCTGCTGCTGGGCGGCAGCTTCGGTTGCTGGTTCTTCTTCGGCGCGCTGGAAAGCTACAGCATGCACCAGTTCATCAACGGCCAGATCGACGTGCCCAAGCTGCTCGGCACCCTCGGTGGCGAAGCGGCGGTGACCGACCTCTTGCTGGCCCTGCCGTGGGGCACGCTGTTCCTCGCCGCGTACCTGTTCATCATGGCGGTGTTCTGCGCCTCGCACATGGACGCCGCCGCCTACGCCGTGGCCGCCACCAGCACCCGCAACCTGCGCGAGGGCGAAGACCCGAGCCCGACCCTGCGCCTGTTCTGGTGCGTGGTGCTGACCCTGGTGCCGCTGGCCATGCTGTTCGCCAAGGCCTCGCTGTCGACCATGAAGACCGCCGTGGTACTCACCGCGATCCCGTTCATGGTGATCCTGCTGGTGAAGATCTACGGCTTCTTCAAGTGGCTGGCGGCCGACTACGGCCAGGTACCGGCGTACCGCATCGAGGAAGAGGCCACCCGCCTGGCGGGAGAAGAGCCACCGTTGCAGGCACCGCGCAGCGCAGCGGCAGTGCACTGAGCCTGGATTTGTCGTGGGAGCGGCGGTGCGCCGATCCCACGTTGCCAAACCTGCGACAAATTTTTTTGCCCAGCCTGTTAACCAACAGATACGCGTTAACCAATAAGAACCGAGATAGAGCCATGAACGATTTCAAACGCCTGCCCGCCGACTTCTGCGCCAACCCCGAAGAGGCCTTCACCCTCCCGGCCAAGTTCTACACCCAGGCCGCCGTCTTCGAACACGAGAAGGAAGCGATCTTCGCCCGTAGCTGGATCTGCGTCGGCCACCGCAGCGAAGTCGCCGAGAAGAATGCCTACATCACCCGCCAGGTGATCGGCGAAAGCATCATCGTCGTGCGTGGCCGCGACGACGTGCTGCGTGCCTTCTACAACGTCTGCCCGCACCGCGGCCACCAGTTGCTCGAAGGCAGCGGCAAGGCCAAGAACGTGATCACCTGCCCGTACCACGCCTGGACCTTCAAGCTCGATGGCGAACTGGCCCACGCCCGCAACTGCGAAAACGTGGCCAACTTCGACAAGGACAACTCCACCCTGGTGCAACTGCGCGTCGAAGAGTACGCCGGCTTCATCTTCATCAACATGGACAACGACGCAGGCTCGGTCGAAGAGCAACTGCCCGGCATGCAACAACGCATGCGCGAAGCCTGCGCGGTGATCGACGACCTGCACCTGGCCGCGCGCTTCGTCAGCGACACGCCAGCCAACTGGAAATCGATCGTCGACAACTACCTGGAGTGCTACCACTGCGCCCCGGCCCACCCCGGCTTCTCCGACTCGGTGGACGTCGGCCAGTACAGCCACAGCCTGCATGGCAACTGGACCCTGCAGTACGGCCTGGCCAAGCCTTCGGAGCAGTCGTTCACCTTCGACGAATCAGTCAAGGACCCCTCCTTCGCCGGTTTCTGGGCCTGGCCATGCACCATGTTCAACGTGCCGCCAGGGGCCAATTTCATGACCGTGATCTACGAGTTCCCGGTCGATGCCGAAACCACCCTGCAGCACTACGACATCTACTTCCTCAACAAGGACATCACCGAGGAACAACAGAAGCTGATCGACTGGTACCGCGAGGTGTTCCGTCCCGAGGACCTGCGCCTGGTGGAGAGCGTGCAGAAAGGCCTGAAGTCCCGTGGCTACCGTGGCCAGGGCAGGATCATGGTCGACTCGCAGCGCAGCGGCGTAAGCGAGCACGGCATCGCCCACTTCCACAACCTGATCGCCGTCGCCCACCTGGACGACTGAAAACGCTCCCCGCCCCGTGCCAGGGCCTGGCGCGGGGCTTCGCTGTCGAGGTACGCCATGGCCAAGCAATACCAAATGTTCAAGGTGCGCGTGACCGACGTGGAACAGGCCACGCCGCAGATCAAGCGCTTCACCCTGGCCCGCGCCGACGGCGCCGCCCTGCCCGCCTTCAGCGGCGGCAGCCACGTGATCGTGCAGATGCAGTCGGCCTGCGGCAAGCAGTTCAGCAACGCCTACTCGCTGATGAGCGACCCGCGCCAGCTGCACAGCTACCAGATCGGCGTGCGGCTCGAGGAACAATCCAAAGGCGGTTCGGCATTCATGCACCAGCAGGTCGATGTGGGTAGCGAGCTGACCATCTCCACGCCCAACAACCTGTTCGCGCTCGACCCCAGCGCCGGGCGCCATGTGCTGATCGCCGGTGGCATCGGCATTACCCCGTTCCTCGCACAACTGCACGAACTCGAGGACGGCGCCACGCCATACGAGCTGCACTATGCCTTCCGCGCCCCTGAGCACGGGGCTTTCCAGGCCGACCTGGAAAACGGGCCGCATGCCGACAGCACCCGTTTCTACATCGACAGCCTGGAGCGCAAGCTTGATCTCGCCGCCCTGTGCGCGAACCTGTCCGCCGACGCCCACCTGTACGTATGCGGCCCCAAGCCACTGATCGACGCCGTGATCGCCACCGCCGCGGCAACGGGCATGGATGAATCGCGGGTGCACTGGGAGCAGTTCGCTGCCGCCGCGCCGGCAGCCGGTTCCGCCTTCACCGTGGTCCTGGCCCGCTCCGGTGCCGAGCTCGAGGTCGAGGAAGGCATGACCATCCTGCAGGCCATCGAGAAGTCCAAGGCGGCCAAGGTCGAATGCCTGTGCCGCGAAGGCGTGTGCGGTACCTGCGAAACGGCGATCCTCGAGGGCGAGGCGGAGCATTTCGACCAGTACCTGAGCGACGAGGAGAAAGCCGCGCAGCAGACCATGATGCTGTGCGTCTCACGGGCGCGCTCGGCGCGGCTGGTGCTGGATCTCTGATTCGAAATCGATCGGGGCGCCAATCGCCCCTTTCGTCGACAAGCCCAGTGGCAAGCGACAACGCAGTCGAATCGGCCGGTGGAGGTCATCGAGCTATCCAGGCGCGAACAAAACGTTATAGGATAACGTTTCATTGCCTATCCACTCCTGTCGCGCCCCCTTTCGATGACCACCGCCTCCCCTGTTCTTTCGACCCAGCGCCTGCAAAGCATCGACGCACTGCGTGGCCTGGTGATCCTGTTCATGCTCCTCGATCATGTCCGCGAAACGTTTTTCCTGCACCGCCAGGTCAGCGACCCGATGACCATCGACACCACCGAACCGAGCCTGTTCGCCAGCCGCACCCTGGCGCACCTGTGCGCGCCGGTATTCGTGCTGCTCACCGGCCTGTCGGCCTGGCTCTACGGCGAGAAGCACCAAGGCCGTGGCGACGTATCGGCATTTCTATTCAAGCGTGGC
The DNA here is from genome assembly GCF_054788395.1 of Pseudomonas sp. microsymbiont 2. Taxonomy (NCBI): domain Bacteria; kingdom Pseudomonadati; phylum Pseudomonadota; class Gammaproteobacteria; order Pseudomonadales; family Pseudomonadaceae; genus Pseudomonas; species Pseudomonas sp. microsymbiont 2. The sequence goes on along the minus strand of NZ_CM139112.1, from coordinate 2,608,130 downwards.
CTGTTCCTGGTGGTGCTGGAATTCACCCTGGTCAACTTCGCCTGGACCTTCCAGCTGCCGCCGAGCGTGATCTACCTGCAGGTGATCTGGGCCATCGGCCTGAGCATGATCGCTCTGTCGCTACTGGTCTGGCTGCCGCGCCCGCTGCTGCTGGCCATGGGCGCGCTGATCGTCGCCGGGCACAACCTGCTCGACAGTCTGCACTTCGAACCTGGCTCGGCGCTGCATGTGCCCTGGGCGATCCTGCATGACCGTGGCTGGCTGGAGGTGTCAGATAACCTGCGCCTGCGCACCTCCTACCCGGTGCTGCCCTGGATCGGCGTGATCGCCCTGGGCTACGGACTTGGCCCCTGGTTCGGGCGTGGCGGCAATGCGCAAGCGCGCCAGCAGCGCTTGCTGCTGGCCGGTGCGGCACTGCTGCTGGGCTTCGTCGTCCTGCGTCTGCTCAACGGTTATGGCGAGGCCCCCTGGAGCAGTTATCCGACGGTCAGCCAGAGCCTGATGAGCTTCTTCAACATCAGCAAATATCCGCCGTCACTGCTGTTCCTGGCGCTCACCCTGGGCTTCGGCCTGCTGTTGCTGCGCGGCTTCGAACGTGCCGGCGACGCGTGCTGGATTCGCCTGCTGGCGGTATTCGGCGCGGCGCCGATGTTCTTCTACCTGCTGCATCTCTACGTGCTGAAAGTGCTGTACCTGGCTGGCGTCACCCTGTTCGGCCTCAACCAAGGCAGCTATTTCGGTTTCGACGGTGTTGCCGCGATATGGCTGGTCGCCGCGTCGCTGGTCGTCGCCCTGTATCCGCCAGTGCATGGGTTCGCTCGGCTGAAGGCGCGCCGCCGCGATATCGCCTGGCTCAAGTACCTGTAAGACGGCGGGGCGCGAGGATCGCGCCCCCGCTGTCAGGCCGGGTGCCGCGCCTGTGGCAGCTGCCAATCGCGCAGTTCCTGTGGCGTCAGGCTGGCCAGCACCTGCCTGAAGGTTTCGCTCAGCTCGCCACTGACATTGCCATGCACCTTGTAGTTGCTCAGCAGATAGCGCTTCACCGTGTTCGGCCAGTTGTTCGCCAGGTGGGCGGCAGCGATGATGCCCTTGGCATCCTGGTAGTTGGCGGCAGGCTTGACCTGGGTCAGCCGGCGCTCGAAGTGGGTGAAGATCCAGTCATCGTCGCGGGCTTCGAATTCGTCCAGCAGTTTCACCTTGTACAACGCGAGCTCTGGCATGGGCGTTCTCCTTTGTCGTTGGGGGGAGGGAGAACGGTAGGGGAATGCAGCGAGGTTGAAAATGAACGTGTTGTTGAGAAAGGCCCAGCGGGGCTGGATGGGTCTGACAGATCACATTCACGACAGAAAAGTGCTTCTCTCGACGCAGGCATGGGGTGGCCCGGAAACCGGATACCACCCCACAACCATGCTCAGACCGGCATGGCTAAATCAGTCGAACGGGCTGGTGTCCATCTGCATGCCGGTTTCCACGTCCCTGATCAACGCTGCCAGGACTTGCTTGAAGCTGATGGCAGCATCGACATAGGTCTTATCCCGGGTTTTGGCCATCAACACGCCATCCACCATGAAGAAGAGTTTTTCCTCTTTCTCATGGATGTAGCCATTCTGCAGATCGACCCTGATGATCTGGGGCATCTCCCAGTCGCGCTCGAGTGCGCACGTCGTATTGTTTAGTCCCTCGGCCTTCTCTATCAGGCTGGCGCGAACGTCGTCGTATTCGGCATCGACGATATCCTTGAGCAAGCCGGGTTTGAGGAAAACGCTGTCATGGTTGGCCAACTCGAAATAGAAGTACGCTCGCCCCTCCGTGCCCCCGTCAGCGGCAAAGTACTCCAGTTGCGGCTTGGTGTACGGGACGATGTTGTGCTTGAGACAGTTGTTCAGATCGATGTAGATGCCATATTTCACGCCACCGTAAAAATGGGCATTGCAATAGAATCGCTCCATCAGGCAGTGGTATTTGCACAGTACCTTGTCGATCTCGAACGCTTTCTCCGCTTCGTCGTAAGAAAATTCAAATACGGGTTTCTCGACGAGGCCGACATCGAACAGCAAGCTGGAGTTGACGTCGGCGAAGAAGCAATGCCAGTAATTATGGAGATCGATTTCCTCCAACCTCAAACCCGATAGCGCTTCGACATTCGCATCGAATCGAGCCTTGACCTCCGCCAGCGTAAGCACTTCATGCTTGCCGCGCTTGAACTGGCTCTTGCGGCGCAACAGGTGGTTGTTGATCGGTCGATACTGAATTTTGGTGACAGTGCTCGAATCGCCGCCCATCCGCAGGAAGCAGTGGATGCAGTAGTAGTCCAGCAGCGAGGCCATCGAGTTCAGCACCGTGTCCGTCAGCGCCTGGTTCACCGTTTCACTGTACGTAGTGGCCTGACCTTTCTTCAGGATCTCGTCCAACACCTGAGTCTGCGCTTGTTCCTTGGAACCCCAGAGCAGCTTCAGCTTTTCCAGCTGATACTCGATATTGGTTTCCACCTGCTGCATCAACACATGTTTGTCCATTATCCAAATTCCCTTTCAATCATCGTTGTGGTTTGACGTGCCCGTCTTGGGCGAGTGCATCACGGCTTGAAGCATCAGCGGATGCGAGGACGGAACGTTGGCAAATCGACGGCGACATGTCCAGTCCTGACCGTCCAGTCAGCACTGCACCTGCCACCAGCCAGGGCAGCCATCGGCAAAGGAATGCGCAGAGGGACGCAAGGCAGGCTCGTCGATGCTGTCGAAACACCCCAGCAGCAGGCCAACGGTAGGCGCATCGTCGATCGCCCCCAGCGAGCTGCCGCACGATGGGCAGAATGCGCGACAGGAGCCTTCGCCAGATCGATACAGGCTCGGCATCCCACCTTCCGCGACCCAGCTCACGGCGGCCTTGTCGAACTCGACCCAGCACAGCGTCAGGCTGCCACTATGGCGCTGGCACTGTGAACACGAGCAGGTATGGGGAAAACGTGGTTCGCCTGTGGCGACGAAGCGAATGCGACCGCACAGGCAGCCGCCCTGGTAGGTATTCATCGGATGCCATCCTTCGAGCCCGTGAGGAACGAAACGATAGCCAGGCTGGCTCGGCGCGAAGGCAAAAAAGTGTTACGCCGTGTGGCACATTGGCGCCCGGCAGCTGCCAGCGACATCGCGGCGCTGTAGAGTGCGCCCCTGCCCGAAACAACGTAACGATGGAACCCTGTTGATGCACAAAGTGATTCAGTTCGTCATGGTGGTCGTGGCCGCCATGCTCATCGGCATCGCCTGCGACCAGTACGAGGTCAACCGCTACCTGAAGTGGCTGCTGATGGCCCTGCCAGCCATCGTCTGGGCGCGACTGCGCAGCCAAGCCAGGTAGCGTCGCCGCTCAGCGTCGCATGCAGCGCTGGTAGCGCTCATCCACTCGTCCGGCGAACCACGCCGTGGTCAGCTTGCGGGTGATCTTCGGGCTCTTCAGCTCGATGCCCGGCAACACCGCTCGCGGCAGCGCCCTGCCCGCCTTGGCCTCGGCCAGGGCGAACACGCCGCGGTACAGCTCGGTCTCCTCCAGCGCCAGGCTGCTCTCCTGCTCCAGCTGCGCACGGATCTGCGAGTTGCGCAGGCCAAGCTGCCTGCCCAGCCTGCGCGCCGCCTGCTCGGTGGTCCCCGGCAGGATCGCCCCAGGGGCGATCAGGTCGCCGTCCAGCGCCAGCGACGCGCCCGTCACACGGCTGAGCGCAGCCTGGAACGCGGCATTGCGACTGGCGTACCAGCCGGCGTTGAAATCGGCGAAGCGGTACAACTGCTGCTGATAGTGCGTCGGATAGCCCAACAGGTGGGCGATGCCGAAGTACATTCCGCCACGGCGACTGAAAACCTCCTGGCGAATCGTGCCCTGATGTGCGTAGGGGTAGTCACGGGCGTGCCGCTCGGCGAAATCGACACTGACCTGCATTGGCCCGCCGGTATGCACCGGGTTCAGGCCGCCGAGCAAGGTGCGCCCCATGGGCAGGCCGGCGATGAAATCGTCGTACAGGGCACTGAGCTGCTTCTCGCTGCGTACCGCCAGCAGCCGTTGCTGGTAGGTCTGACCGTTGCCGGACGGGGTGCGCAAGGCGCCATCGACCAACAGTCTGGGGACATGCAGCCGCGCCGCGCGCCGGTCGATCTCGTCGCGGGCGATGCTTCCTAGGTTGGGCACCTGCGGGTCGGCGGTGAAGGTCGACTCCTGCTCGGTCACCGCCAGCACCGCGCACAGGTTGCTCTTGCTCGGGGCGATGCCCTGCGCCTGGAACGCCACCTGGATATCCGTGGCCCAGCCCTGACGGTCCTTGACCTGGGCCGGCAGCAGCCGCATGAGCTGGGCGCGGACCTTGGCCGGGTCGGCCTGCGACGCTTCCTCACGGCGCCCGGCGCACCCTTGCAGCACGGCCAGGCACAGCAGCCCGACAGCCAGCAGCCGCCCGTTCAGGGCTGTTCACCGACCAGATAGGTCTTGCTGATCTGGCGGAACAGCGGGTGGCTGGAGCTGCCCAGCAGCTCGAACAGCACCATTTCGCGGGTCACCACCTGCGCCCCCGCATCACGCATGCGCGCCAGGCCGGCCGCCTTGCTGGCCGGGGTGCGGCTGTCGCAGGCGTCCTCGACGACGAATACCTGCTTGCCCAGGGCCAGCAGCCCGAGCACGGTCTGCAACACGCAGACGTGAGTCTCCATGCCGCAGACGATCACTTGCCCGCGGCCCAGCAGGCTGGCTGGCAGGCATTCAGCGGCCACGCAGGAGAAGTGCAGTTTTTCGACGATTTCAGCCGACGGCGAGGCGGCCTTGAGCTCGGCCAGGGTGTGGCCCAGGCCCTTGGGGTACTGCTCGGAGATAACCGTGGGCAGGTCTAGCTCGGCGCTGGCGGCCAGCAGCCAGCGCGCACGGGCGCGGGTGCCTTCCGGGTCGCTCATGGCGCCGATGAGTTTTTCCTGGATATCGACGACCAGCAACGTGGCCTGGCGGGGATCGATCAGCATTGTCAGCCTCTTGCCTGGGAAAAAGGCCTAGCCTCCCCCAGGCAAGGGATGACGTCAATCAGGCGGAAAGCCGATGCGGCTCGAGGGCTGCACCCAGCACGCCGAGCACCTGGTCCTCATGCTCATGGATGAAGAAGTGGCCGCCGGGGAACATCTGCAGGGAAAAATCGCCCAGCGTCTCCCTGCGCCAGGCCTGCAGCTGCTCCTCGTTGGCACGGTCATCCTCGCCACCGAGCACATGCAGCGGACAGCGCAACGGCGCGCGCTGCCGATAGGCATAGCGCCCGCACAGCAGGAAGTCGGCACGCAGCACCGGCAAGGTCAGGCTCATCAACTCCTCGTTGGCGAGCACTTCCTCGGGAGTACCTTGCAGCGTGCGCAGCTCGTCGATCAGTTCGACGTCGCTCTTGGGCTCCCGCCAGTTGCCGCGATCGTAGTCCTCGCGCCGGGTCGGCGCGGCGGTGCCGCAGGCGAACAGGGCGACCGGAGGCGGACAACCCAGCGCCAGCAGTTCATGGGTCAGCTCGAAGGCCAGCAGCGCACCGAGGCTATGGCCCAGCACGGCATAAGGCGTCGAGGCGGCCAGGCGCTGCTCGGCGGCCAGCTGTCGGGCCAGCGCCTGCATGTCGGTCTGCAATGGCTCGCCCAACCGTGCGCCACGTCCGGGCAGCTCCACTGGCCGCACCTGCAGCCAGGCCGGCAGCTTGCGCCGCCAGCGGCTGTAGACCATCGCACTGGCCCCGGAATACGGCAGGCACAACAGGTTCAGTGTCGACACAGGTCCCGCCTCACTGGGCCACGGCTTCGGCCATCTTCTGGCGCAGGCTCAGTGGGCGCATGTCGGTCCACACCTCGTCGATGTAGGCCAGGCAGTCCTTCTTCAGGCCGCTCTTGCCCACGGCGCGCCAGCCGTTGGGGATCGCCTTGTAATCAGGCCAGATGGAATATTGCTCTTCGTGGTTGACCACTACCTGGAACTGGATGTCGTCGCGGTCGAAAACGGAAGTCATTGCCTGTCTCCTTGAATGATGAAGGCCGAACGCGCCAGGCGCAGGGCGGCTTTCAAGAGAACGAAGGGTGGCGACGGAAAATTAGTGGTCTGCCACGCTTTGCAAGCGACCGCGATGGTGGCATATATCCTGTTCGGCCCTCTACAGGAGATTTCCCATGCTCGGCGTGACCGACTACGGCGCATTCGTGATCGCGTTCCTCATCCTCCTGGCGATTCCCGGCCCCGGCAACTTCGCCCTGATCACCGCCACCGGCAAAGGCGGGATCAAGGGCGGCCTGGCCGCGACCTTCGGGGTGATTCTCGGTGACCAGGTGCTGATGTGGCTGGCGGTGGCCGGGGTCGCCGCGTTGCTGGCCACCTACCCGACCGCCTTCCATGTGGTGCAGTGGGCCGGCGCCGCCTACCTGGCCTGGCTCGGCCTGCGCATGCTGCTCAGCAAGCCAGGGGGCGCGCCGCGAGACAGCCGCATGGCCAGCGGGCACTACCTGCGCCAGACCATGATGATCACCCTGCTCAACCCCAAGGCGATCATGTTCTACATGGCGTTCTTCCCGTTGTTCATCGACCCGGTGCGCCACCAGGGCGTGGTGACGTTCGCCTTCATGGCGCTGACCGTGGCCGGGCTGACCTTGCTCTATGGGCTGATCGCCGTGCTGCTCACCCACCGCCTGGCCGAGCGCATGCGCGCCAGCCCGCGCATCGCCAACCTGCTCGAACGCCTGGCCGGCGTCTGCCTGGTCGGGTTCGGCATCAAGCTGGCGGCGATGCGCTGAGGCTCAGGCATCGCGCAGCAGGTCGTGGGCATCGAGCAGGCGGAAGGCCACCTGCGGATTGCGCTCCAGACCGCGCCGGATCGCGGCGGGGATCGCCTGGCGGGTCTTGCGGCACAAGCCGGGTTGCGCCTCCAGCTCGATGACGATGCCACGCATGGTGCGCACTTCGTTGAAGCCTGGGGTGATATGCACGCGAATGCCCAGCTGCTCGTAGAGGCGAAGCTGCAGGCGCTGGAGATCTTCCAGGTCGCGCAGGTTCTCCAGGCGTTCGACCAGGCGCTTTTCTTCCTCCCGCGTCAGCAGCAGGATGCGCCGCTGCGGGCCGTCGACGAGGCGTTCGCGGCCGCAGTCGCAGGCGCCCGGAGGGCAAGGATGGCGCAGAGGGGGTTGGCTGGTCATGGGGCAAGGATAGCCGTTCGACACATCAAACAGACAGACATTGCAACCGAGGATTCTCGCCGATGAACATCGCCAGTTTCGACGTCGATGCGCAAAACGGTTTCACCAGCAATGCCCCTGGCGAGCTACCGGTGCCGGGTGGCCACGAGATCGTTCCCGCCCTGAACACCATGGCCCGGCGCGCCTCGCTGCGCCTGGGCAGCAAGGATGCCCACCCGGTCAACGCGGCCTGGCGCGTCGATGCGCCGGAGCAGATGCTCCAGCCCTTGCCGCTGGCCAATGCCGACCTGACCTGGGTCAGCCACTGCGTGCCAGGTACCCCCGGCTTCGAACTGCTGCCCGGACTGCCCGCCCCGATCGATTACGACTACTTCGTCTGGAAAGGCGTGGAGCCCGACCTGCACCCGTACGGCGCCTGCTATCACGACCTGGCCGAACGCCGTTCCACCGGCGCCATCGAGTACCTCAAGGTGCATCAGGTCCAAGCGGTCATCGTTGGCGGTCTGGCCCTGGACTATTGCGTGCGCACCACCGCCCTGCAACTGCGCCGCGCCGGCTTCGACGTGCTGCTGTACCTGCCAGCCTGCCGCGCGCTGAGCGCCGCAGGCGCCCAGGCGGCCTGTACCGCGTTGCAGGCGGCCGGCGTACACCTGTGCGCTGACGAACAGGCGCTCGACGGGCAGTTGCAGGCGCTCGGCGCGCGCAGCCCAGCATCGTCGTGATCGAACCCATCGACGGCGGCGCGCTCAGCCCTTGTCCGCCTTGCCCGCCGCCGCCGCGAACTTCGCCAGCCGCACATCCAGCCGTCGCGGTCGCGCGCCGCGGTCCTCGGCCTGCTCCTTGCGGCGGATGGCGTTGCGCACCATCAGCGAACCCAGGTAGCGGATCGGCTCCGGCGGGAACTGCCCCAGCGGCCCCTTGACCAGCGGCGAGCGGGTCCAGGGGTTGTCGAGCCCCAGCGCCAGCGACGAGAGGATCTGCCCACCCATATGGCACGGTCCCACCCCGCTGCCGGAATAGCCGAAGCCATAGAACACGTTGCCCTGCCCATCCAGCCGACCGAAGAACGGCAGGCCGGTCACCGAGCGATCGGATGGTCCGTTCCAGCTCGCCGCCAGCGGCACCTCGGCCAGCGCCGGGAAGAACTCGGCCAGGCTATCGCGCAACAACGGCTGGTACGGCGACGGCTGGTCGAACACCGGCAGCATGCGCCCACCGTAAGCGAAGGTGTTGCCGCCTTTGCCGAGCATCAGCCGGCCATCGGAGGTGTTGTGGTAGTAATGCACGAAGATCCGCGAATCGAGCACGCTGACGCCGCTGTCCAGGCCGATCTCGCGCAGCAGGTCCGGGCACGGCTCGGTGATCACCATGTCGCTGGAGACGATCGCCACGCTGCGTTCGAATTGCGGGAAAGCCCTGGCCATCCAGGCGTTCAGGCCCAGCACCACGCGGTCGGCGCGTATGCTGCCGGCGCGGGAGCGGACCTGCACCGGGCTGCCATGCTCCAGCCCGGTCATCGCCGTGCCTTCGTGGATGCGTACTCCGCGCTGCAAGGCGGCACGGCGCAAGCCGCGCACCAGCCGCCCCGGCTGTACCGTGGCGGCGGCCGGCGAGTACCAACCTTCCAGATGGCGCTCGGAACCGGCCAGGCGCTGCAACTGCTCCAGCGGCAGGCGCTGGAACGAGTTGATGCCCCGCTGCTCCAGCGCGGCGATCACCGCATCGGTGCCACCCAGTTGGGCGCGGTTGGTGGCGGTGTACAGGGTGCCGTCCATGCGGTAGTCGCAATGGATGCCATTGGCGGCGCAGAACTGGCCGATGGCCGCGATGCTGCGCTCGGACTCCTGCACCAGCCGCACCGCCTCGGCCATGCCGAACAGCCGTTCCAGGGTGAAATACTTGGCCGACCAGGACAACGCGCAGCCACCGTTGCGCCCGCTGGCGCCGGCGCCGCAGATGTCCGCCTCAATCAGCAGCACATCCAGCTGCGGTGTCTGCTCCTTGAGCATCAGGGCGGTCCAGAGCCCGGTGTAGCCACCGCCGACGATACACACATCGCAACGGGTGTCGCCGTCCAGCGGTGGACACGGCGCTTCATCTTCCTGCTCGAGGGCCTGTTGCAGCCAGAACGGTCTCATCTGCTCGCTTTCCTTCAAGTACGCAATGGCTTGATTGCCATGCCGGTGTTGGGTGCCACGTCAACCGCCTGTGGGTCGCTTGCCGGGCGGCTGTTCCAGTGCGGCAGCAGCACGAGAGCGGAGAACAGCGCGGTACCGGCGAAGACGATGAACACCGTGACGCTGTCGAAGTAGCCCGGCAGCAGGCCGCCGAGCACCGCGCCCACCGAGCCGCAGCCATTGACGAAGCCGGCCGCGGTGGCGCCGGCCTTGGCGGTGCCGAAGTCGATCGCCGCCGCGCCGCTGATCATCGAGTCCGGGCCATAGAGGGTCAGGCCCATGACGAACAGCAGGGCCACCACCAGCAGCACGCTGCCGCTGTGCATCGCCGCCATGAACCCCGCCAGGGTCACCGTCAGCAGCAGCAGGCTGATCACGCAGGCCGGCATGCGCCGGGCGCCGAACAGCTTGTCCGAGGCCAGGCCGATGATGATCGGCCCAAGCAGCCCGGCCAGTTCGAAGGCGGTGGGAATGATCGCCGCGCCGACCTTGCCCACCGAGGGCATCTGCTCGAAGACGATCACCGGGCCCCAGAGCAGGATGGCGTAGCGCGCGGGCTTGAGCATGAAGTAGGCCAGGCCCAGGGTCAGCACCGTGCGGTTGCGCAGGATCTCGCGCAGCGGCGCCCAGACACTGCACAGGTTCGCCCCCGGCGCCATGCTCTGTGGTTCAGGCTCCACCGCTGGCAGGCCGACATCCTCGGGCTTGTTGCGCTGGAAGACGAAGAACAGCAGCGCCACCACGGCCACCACGGCGGCGCTGGAGAAGAACGCCGCATGCCAGCTGCCGACCAGGGTATAGGCCCACCAGCCGGCGAACGGCGAGGCCACCAGGCCGCCGAAGGCATAGCACGAGCTCCACAGCCCCAGCACTCGCCCGCGCTGCGACGCCGGGAAGAAACTGCCGATGTTCTTGCACAAGCCTGCCCAGCCGGTGGACTGGGCCAAGCCCTGGATCAGCATGCAGGTGGCAAAGATCGGAAAGGTCGCATAGCTGCCCATCACCACCGCCGCCACCGCCGAGATCAACAGTCCGCCCAGCACCACCACGCGCGGCCCGAAGCGATCGGCGAGCATGCCCCAGGTGAACTGGCCCACGGCGTAGGCGGCCAGGTAGATGGCATCGAGGTTGGCCATGGCGGCCTTGTCGAGCATGAACGTCGGGTCTTCGCCGATGCCCAGCTTGGCCACCGAGAACGCCTTGCGGGTGAAATAGAAGGCAGCGTAGGCCAGCCAGGTGATCGCGAAAATCTGCATGCGCCACCGCTTGATGGCGCCCAGGGATTGATTCATGTGACTCTGACCTCTTGCGTGAGTGTGCCGGCAGAATGTGAAGAAACGCCTGTCTTGTTGTTGTGTTGCGCACTGCATGACGGAGGGACGTCTACTGGTCAGATGGCTGCCCGAATCTGGCGTGATCGGACGAGGCCATGACCGACGGGCGGCTGCTTGTGGCAGTGCCATCGGTTGAAACACATGGAAACAGCTGCTGACTGATAAATAAAATCGATTTATCGTATTTCACACATAATCCAAACTTTTAACAGGACTTCCCATGTCGGTCTCGCATGCTCAACTCAAGGCCTTTCACGCCGTCGCCGAACAAGGTGGCTTCACCCGCGCCGCGCAGAAGCTGTTTCTCACCCAGCCAGCGGTCTCCGACCAGGTGCGCAAGCTCGAGGAGCGTTTCGGTGTGCTGTTGTTCCAGCGCAACAAGCGCTCGGTGCAGTTGACCGACCTGGGCGAACGCCTGCTGGGGATCACCCAGCGCCTGTTCGCCTGCGAGGCCGAGGCCGTGGAACTGCTGCAGGACTCCCGGGCATTGCACACCGGCAGCCTGGTGCTGGCGGTGGACGCCCCGGTGCATGTGCTGCCGCAGATCGCGCGCTTCTGCCAGCGCTATCCGGGCATCCAGGTGAAGATCGAGACCGGCAACACCGATGAGTCGCTGGCCCGGCTGTTCAGCTACCAGGCCGATCTGGCCTTGCTCGGTCGGGATGTCGATGACGAGCGGCTGTACTGCGTGCCGTTGCGGCGCGACCCGATGGTGGCATTCGTTTCCCATCAGCACCCGTGGGCCAGCCGCGGCGAAATCAGCCTGGCGGACCTGGACGATGCGCCGCTGGTGCTGCGCGAGCCAGGCTCGGTGACGCGACAGACACTGGAAGAAGAGATGCAACGGGCCGGCTTGCGCATTCGCCCGGCGATTCAGGTGGAAGGACGCGAGGCCGCGCGCGAGGCGGTCGTGGTGGGCATTGGCGTGGGCGTGGTGTCAGCGGCGGAGTTCGGCGCCGATGCGCGGGTTTGCGCGTTGCCGATCGTCGATTGCCAGCGGCACCTGACCGAGACCCTGGTCTGCCTGAGCGAGCAGCGAACGCGGCGAGTGGTGGCCACGTTCCTGGAGATGGTGCAGGACGGCGCTTGAGATCCGGCGCCGCCCCGGGGCTGTGCGTGGATCAGCCAGCCAATTCGCGCAACGCCTGCCATTGCTGTTCGGTCAACGCCACCCCTTCGCGCCCGGCCACGTCACGCTCGCGATAACGCCGCTCCCCCGGCATCCGCGTCAAGCCGACTGCCTGCATCTGCTCCACCAGCTCACGGCTGCGCAGCGCAAAGCGCTCGCCCTCGGCCTTGCACGGGTCGATGACGATGAGCAACTGCCCGGTCCAGGGGGTCTTGGCCCCCGGATGCGCGGACCAGTCGAACTCCCAGGAGAAGTTGCCCCCCGTCAACGCCGCCGCCAGCAGCTCGACCATCATCGACAGCGCCGAGCCCTTGTGCCCACCGAACGGCAGCAACGCGCCACCTTCGAGAATCGCCTTGGGCTCGGTGCTCGGCTGGCCGGCGGCGTCCACGCCCATGCCCGGCGGCAGCTGCTCGCCCGCCTGCGCCGCGATCTGCACGTCACCATGGGCCATGGCGCTGGTGGCCATGTCGAAGACGATCGGATCGTGGCCCGCGCATGGCGCGGCGAAGGCGATGGGGTTGGTGCCGAACAGCGGCTTGCGCGCGCCATGGGGCACCACGCAGGTCATGCTGTTGACCACGCTCAGGGCCACCAGGCCTTCGTCGGCGAACGGTTCGACATCCGGCCACAGCGCGGCGAAATGGTGCGAGTTGTGGATCGCCAGCACCGCGATGCCGGCCATGCGCGCCTTCTCCACCAGCAGCGAACGGGCCGCGGCCAGGGCCGGCTGGGCAAAGCCGCCCTTGGCATCGGCTCGCACATAGGCCGGCGCCAGGTCGGTCACCTGCGGCACGGCGCGGCCATCGACCCAGCCGCTGGCCAGGGTCGAGACATAACCGGGAATACGGAACACCCCATGGCTGTGGGCACCGTCGCGCTGTGCGCTGGCACAGTTGTGGGCGAGCACGGCGGCCACCGCCGTGCTGCAACCATGGCGCTCGAAGATCGACTGCAACAGCCCTCGTAGTTCGGCAAAAGGCACGCGCACGACAGGGCCGGTGGAAGGTGAAGACATCTGGAGCTCCTTTCTTGGAATTGGAATCGCTACAGCGCAACTGCACAGACTTTCCCGCCAATGACAGCTATCTGTCAAATATTGACTTGATGACAGAAAACAGCCATTTTGGCTTCCACGCCAGAAATCAACCGGATGCCGACCATGAGCCAATCGATCAAGCAACGCCTGGAAAGCAGCCTGCACAGCGCTGCCGCCTCGGGCCGGCAGATCGCCAGCTACATGCTCGCCAATCTCCACGAACTGCCATTCCAGACCTCGGCCAGCATCGCCGCCAAGCTGGGCGTGAGCGAGTCGAGCGTCGGCCGTTTCTGCCGCTCGCTGGGCTACGCGCACCTCAAGGCGCTCAAGCAGGACCTGCAGAACGACCTGGGCGACGGCCCCTGGCTGGTGGGCGACCGCCTGCAGGAGTTCCGCCAGCAACCCGAGGACGACCAGCGCTCGGGCAGCCTGGAACTGGAGATGGCCGCGCTGGTGCGCGTGCACGAATACAGCCGCGGCGAAGCCTGGCAGCAGGTCGCCCGGCGCCTGGCGGACAAACCTCGCGTGTTCGTCGCCGGCTTTCAGACCGAACGTGGCGTGGCCATGTGCATGAGCCATTTGCTGCAGTACCTGCGCGACGGCGTGCAACTGGTCGACGGCAGCGCCGGACATTTCGCCGAAGTCCTGCTGGGGCGCCCGCAGGACTGCGCGCTGGTGGTGTTCGAGGCGCGCCGCTATTCCCGCCATGCCCTGCAGCTGTGCCACAAGGCCCGCGAGCTGGGCATCCCGGTGACCCTGGTCACCGACACCTTCTGTGAATGGGCCGATGCCAACGCCGACGAGGTGTTCCGCATCCCCACCGAATTCAACCTGTTCTGGGAATCCACCGCGACCATGCTGTCGTGGGTGCACCTGATGGTCAACGAGGTCTGCAAGAAGCTCGGACCGGATGTTGAAAGACGCTTGGAAGCAACTGCCGCTCTACATAACGAATTCGTCGGCTACACCTCGTGGCCGGCGGGCAAACAACAATAGCAAGAGTGCGACTACCGAGGTGCGAGATGAAAGGAACCATGGCTGTGGTGGGTGCGTGCGCCCTGCTGCTGGCGGCTGGCGCCAGTGCCGAGACCCTGCGCTTTGCCACTGAAGGCGCTTACCCGCCATTCAACTACGTCGATGCGAACAACCAGCTGCACGGCTTCGACATCGACATCACCCATGCCCTGTGCGAACAGATGAAAGTCGAGTGCACCCTGGTGGCCCAGGACTGGGAGGGCATCATCCCCGCGCTGATGGCGCGCAAGTACGACGCCGTGGTGGCCTCGATGATCGACACCGAGGAGCGCCGCCGCAAGATCGCCTTCACCGACCACTACTACCGCACCCCATTGACCGTGGCGGTCGCCAAGGACAGCAAGATCAGCGACGCGCAGACCGACTTCAAGGGCTACACGGTCGGCGCCCAGTCCGCCTCGACCCAGGCGATCTACGCCGAGGACGTATACGGCAAGGCCGGCGCGGACGTGAAGCTGTACCCGACCCTGGACGAAGCCAACGCCGACCTCGCCGCCGGGCGCCTGGACGGGGTGATCGCCGACAAGTTCCCGTTGCACGAATGGCTGAACAAGAATGGCAAGGACTGCTGCAAGATCCTCGGCGACGTCGACGGCACCAAGGCCGACGCGGCGATCGCCGTGCGCAAGGATGACGAGGCCCTGCGCGTGCGGCTGAACGAGGCCCTAGCGGCGATCGTGGCCAATGGCACCTACCAGAAGATCGCGAGCAAGTATTTCGCCTTCGATATCTACCAGTAATCTCGTGGGAGCGGGCTTGCCCCGCGATGGCGTCCTTCGTCAATCAGGTGCTATCGCGGGGCAAGCCCGCTCCCACGGGGTCGCCTGTATCCCGGGGGTTACCCATGCTCGATCAACTCTCCCTGCTGTCCTTCGCCAGCGGCGGCTGGGGCCAGGCGCTGCTGGCCGGCGCGCTGGTGACCGTGTCGCTGGCCCTGGCCTGCCTGCCCATCGGTCTGCCGCTGGGCCTGCTGGTGGCGCTGGCCGCGCGCTCGCGCAAACGCCTGCCGCGGGCCTGGGCCACCACCTTTTCCACGGTGTTCCGCGGCCTACCCGAACTGCTCACCCTGCTGATCATCTACTACGGCTGCCAGATCGCCGCGCAGAAGATCCTCGCCGCCCTGGGCTATGAGGGCGAGGTGCTGATCAACACCTTCCTCGCCGCGATGGCCGCCTTCAGCCTGGTGTTCGCCGCCTTCTCCAGCGAAATCTGGCTGATGGCCTTCAAGACGCTGCCCAAGGGCCAGCTGGAAGCCTGCGCGGCCCTGGGCCTGGGCAAGCGCACGGGCTTCTTCAAGGTGGTGCTGCCGCAACTGACCCGCATCGCCTTGCCGGGCCTGTCGAACAACTGGCTGAGCCTGCTCAAGGACACCTCGCTGGTCTCGACCATCTCGCTGATCGACCTGATGCGCCAGACCAACCTGGCGGTCAGCGTGACCAAGGAGCCGATGCTGTTCTACGGCGTCGCCTGCCTGGTCTACCTGTTGTTCTCGGCGCTGTCGGGCAGGGTCTTCGCCCTGCTGGAGCGGCGCAGCAACCGTCATCTGCAAGGAGCCCGCCCATGAGCCCGGAGCAACTGCTGGCCTACGTGCTCGACCCCGACCTGCTGGAGCGCTACGGCGCGCGCTTCGTCGATGGCCTGCTGGTCACCGCCAAGCTGGTGGCGATCTCCTTCACCCTTGGCGCGCTGCTGGGCATGCTCCTGGCCTTGGCGCGCCTGTCGCGCAGCCAGGTGCTGCGACGCCTGGCCGGCGGCTATGTGTACTTCTTCCGCGGCTCGCCGCTGCTGGCCCAGCTGTTCCTGCTGTACTACGGGCTGGGTTCGCTCAAGGGCTTCTGGCAGGACCTGGGCCTATGGTGGTTCTTCCGCGAAGCCTGGTACTGCGCCCTGCTCGCCTTCACCCTCAACACCGCCGCGTACCAGGCCGAGATCTTCCGCGCCAGCCTGATGGCCGTCGCGCCCGGTCAGTACGAGGCTGCCAGGGCGCTGAACCTCAAGCGCTCGACCACCTTCTTCAAGGTGGTCCTGCCGCAGTCGCTGCTGGTGGCCATCGGCCCGCTGGGCAACGAGCTGATCATGATGATCAAGGCCAGCGCCATCGCTTCGCTGGTGACCATCTACGACCTGATGGGCGTGACCAAGCTGGCCTTCTCGCGCAGCTTCGACTTCCAGATCTACCTGTGGGCGGCAGTGCTCTATCTGCTGATCGTCGAGGTGGTGCGGCGCACCCTGAAACACCTGGAGGCCCGCCTGGGCCGCCACCTGAACTGATTGAAGGAACCATTCCATGCATTGCCAGACTCTCGTCCTGGGCGCCGGCATCGTCGGTGTCAGCACCGCCCTGCATTTGCAGGCCCGTGGACGCCAGGTGATCCTCGTCGACCGCGACGAACCGGGCAACGGCACCAGCCATGGCAACGCCGGGCTGATCGAGCGCTCCAGCGTGATCCCCTATGCCTTTCCGCGCCAGCTCGGCACCCTTCTGCGCTATGGCCTGAACCGCCAGCCCGACGTGCGCTACAGCCTGTCGCACCTGCCCAAGGTCGCACCGTGGCTGCTGAGCTACTGGCGCCAATCCGCCCCCGCGCGCCTGGCCAAGGCCGCCGCCGACATGCTGCCGCTGGTGCAGCGCAGCGTCGAGGAGCACGATGCGCTGATCGAAGCCGCCGGCCTGCAGGAACTGGTGCAGGCCAAGGGCTGGATCGAGGTGTACCGTGATGCCGCGCTGTTCGAACAGGCCAAGCGCGACTTGCCTGGCCTGGCCCGCTACGGCCTGCGGTACGAGATCCTCGAACGCGAACAGCTGCAGGCCCGCGAGCAGCAACTCGATGGCGGCGTGATCGGTGGCATCCACTGGCTCGACCCGAAGACCGTGAACGACCCCGGTGGTCTTACTCGTGGCTACGCCGCGCTGTTCGTCCAGCGCGGCGGGACGTTTATTCACGGCGATGCGCGCAGCCTGCGCCAGGACAGCGGCGGCTGGCAGGTGGACACGCGCCGTGGCGTGGTCAGCGCTGATGAAGTGGTGGCCTGCCTCGGCCCGCAGTCAGCCGATCTCTACGAGCGGCTGGGCTACCAGTTTCCGCTGGGGATAAAGCGCGGCTACCACATGCACTACGCGACCCGCGGCGGCGCCGAGCTGCGTCATTCGATCTGCGACACCCAGGGCGGCTACGTCCTGGCGCCGATGGCCCGCGGTGTGCGCCTGACCACCGGCATCGAGTTCGCGGCCAGCGACGCCGCCGCCAACGAGATCCAGCTGCGCCGCTGCGAGGCCCTGGCACGCCAGCTGTTCCCGGCCCTGGGCGAGCGCCTGGACGACAAGCCCTGGCTGGGCCGCCGTCCTTGCTTGCCGGACATGCGCCCGGTGATTGGCCCGGCGCCCCTGCACAAGCACCTGTGGTTCAACTTCGGTCACGCCCACCACGGCCTGACCCTGGGCCCGGTCAGCGGTCGCCTGCTGGCCGAGCTGATGACCGGCGAGCGCCCCTTCACCGACCCTGCGCCCTACAGCGCCGCACGTTTCGACTGAACCTTGAGCGGGAGAACAACAAGATGACCGCACCCCTGAGCCTTGCCAGCCTGCACCCTGCCCCCGACCCGCGCCCGGAGCTGATCCGCATCGAGGGCCTGAACAAGCACTACGGCGCCTTCCATGTGCTGCACGATATCGATCTGTCGGTGCGCGAGGGCGAACGCATCGTGCTCTGCGGTCCGTCGGGCTCGGGCAAGTCGACGCTGATCCGCTGCATCAACCGGCTGGAGATCGCCCAGCATGGCAGCATCCGCGTGGCCGGCGCGGACCTGGCCGGCAACAGCCGCGAGGCGGCTCGGGTACGCAGTGAAATCGGCATGGTGTTCCAGCACTTCAATCTGTTCCCGCACATGAGTGTGCTGGAAAACTGTGTGCTGGCACCCATGAGCGTGCGGGGTCTGTCGCGCCGCGACGCCGAGGAGCGGGCGCGGCTGTACCTGAGCAAGGTCGGCATCGAGAGCCAGGCCGACAAATACCCCGGTCAGCTGTCCGGCGGTCAGCAGCAGCGGGTGGCGATCGCCCGGGCGCTGTGCATGAAGCCGAGGATCATGCTGTTCGATGAACCGACCTCGGCGCTCGACCCGGAGATGGTCGCCGAGGTCCTGGATGTGCTGGTGCAACTGGCCGGTACCGGCATGACCATGCTCTGCGTCACCCACGAGATGGGCTTCGCCCGGCAGGTCGCCGAACGGGTGCTGTTCCTCGAGGGCGGGCGGATCATCGAGGACAGCTCGCCGCAGGTGTTCTTCGAGCAGCCCAGGACGGCGCGGGCACAGGCGTTCTTGAAGCAGATCCTGCATTAGCGGTTCGTGGCCGGTGCGGGCAATCATCATGCTAGGCCGTAGATCGCGCTCTTCTTGATCTTGATCTTGATCTTGATCTTGATCTTGATCTTGATCTTGGCAATCGCATGTTCAACCTCACTGTCAACTAGCGTCAGCTGCGCTAGCCCAGGCGCCGCCCGTAACTTCGCGACTTCAGGAGGCCGAACGCAGGACTTGCGGAGGGAGGTGACGGGCATGGATGCCCGTCAAGCGCTGCGCCCCAGGATGGGGCGTTCAGCGCGGTCCTCCCGGGAGCAAGGCCGGAGTGAGGGGACCCGGAGCGAAGCGGAGGGCCGGATGAATGGAGCGCAGCGTTTTTTGGTTACTTTTTGTCGCGTTTGACAAAAAGTGACCCGCCGTAAGGGCGGAAAGGTGACTATGCGTCGACATCGCAAATGAATGAGCTTACAACTATAAAAACCGACGCCGACCGACTTTGACTTTGACTTTGACTTTGACTTTGACTTTGACTTTGACTTTTAAAGAGTCTGTCTTGAAAGTTATATGCGCATTCATTTGCGATGGCGACGCATAGTCACCTTTCCGCCCTTACGGCGGGTTACTTTTTGAAGGATCAAAAAGTAACCAAAAAATCCTCGCTCCATTCATCCGGCCCCTACGCTTCGCTCCGGGGTTCCCTCGCTCCGTTCTTGCTCCCGGGAGGACCGCGCTGAACGCCCCATCCTGGGGCGCAGCGCTTGACGGGCATCCATGCCCGTCACCTCCCTCCGCAAGAACTCCACTCGGCCTCCTGAAGTCGCAATTGGTGTTGCCTGAACTATCGCGCACTTAGAAGCAGATCAAGATCAAGATCAAGATCTTTGAATGTGGTTATCGGAAATATCGTGATGGGATCTACTCATCTTAATAACCGACACCTGAGAATAACTATAGCCCCAGCATAAAACAGCACACGGGAAATATGTCGACTCCAAGGTCAATGAGCGGTCACGAGGCCAAGACCTCGACGAGCCTGCCAAGCACGATCATTGCACCAACGCAAAGACCCGACTGCATCGTTAAATATTATTGACCTAAGCCCCCGCCAAACCCTTGTCACCAAAGGCCTCCAACCCCTAAAGCCCCCGAAAACAGGCGCCTGCACGCCACGCCACTCGTTTGACATATCGAACGGCTCTGGCAAGCTATGAGTCAGGCCCCGACCGACATCGCCCGCAAGGCGAGCCGGCAGTGCTCGGGGCTCCAGGCAGCACACAAGGCCCCGGCCGTGCGCCTGCACAACAACGACAGGCATGACCTGTCCCAAGGTGACATATGTCCAACAGCAACATTGGCAGCAAGCAACCCTCCCTGCGCAAACCCATCGTCCTCATGACCATGGGCAGCCAAGAGCGCAAAGGCCATGACTATCAGGTCATGACCCACAAATACATCACCCCACTGGTCGAATTCTCCGGCTGCGTCCCGGTCCTGGTGCCTACCTGCTGCGGCGCCGAAGACCTCGAGACCTACCTTGACATGGCCGACGGCGTCTACCTGACCGGTGCCGGCAGCAACATCGACCCGACCCTCTACGGCCAGGACAACCAGACCCCCGGCAAAGGCCAGGACAAAGACCGCGACCTGTTCGACATCCCCCTGGTCAAGGCGGCGATCAAGCGCGGCCTGCCGATCTTCGGCATCTGCCGCGGCATGCAGGAAATCAACGTGGCCCTCGGCGGCGACATCTACCAGAAGGTCTACGCCGAGCCAGGCTTCAACGACCACCGGGAAAACCCTGAAGATCCGGTCGAAGTCCAGTACGCCCCGGTACACAGCGTGAAGATCAAGCCAGGCAGCTGGCTGCGCGATACCCTCGGCACCGACCAGATCCGCGTCAACTCGCTGCACGGCCAGGGCCTGCGCAACCTGGGTGCCGGCATCGAGCCAATCGCCCACGCCGAAGACGGCCTGGTCGAGGCGATCCACGCCCCGAGCCTCTCGCCCTTCCTGTTCGCGGTGCAGTGGCACCCGGAGTGGCAGGCGGCGAAAAACCCTGATTCGATCAAGATGTTCCAGGCCTTCGGCGACGCCTGCCGCGCCCAGGTCCGCAAGTCCCAGGTCAAGCGCAACCAGGCCGCCTGACCCAGCGAAGCTTCGTTAGCTTTGATCGCGGGGCGGTGCAATACCGCCCCCGCTTCCCCGGTCACCCTCTGCTGGTCCCAGAACACTTCCCGTGGAAGCGGGCGGCGGGCTTGTGCCTGTCTCCGCGATCTTTTTTTCCCACAAGTCATACGATAACAGTGCCTTGCCAAATAATCGGTAGGCTCACGCGTTCCCCTGTAGGAGCGGCCTTGTGTCGCGAAAGGGTCGCGCAGCGGCCCCAGGGTCTAAGCGTGGACGCATCAATCGCCGGGGCCGCGCTGCGGCCCTTTCGCGACACAAGGCCGCTCCTACAGGGGTTGCGTTGTCATGGCTAAAACGGATTCAAAATTCTGTGCAGAGGGGACTAGCCATCGCTCAAGTTGTACGATAACTTACCTCTCACCTTGGTTCCCCCCTCCTCCAAGCGCCACAGGATGCCTACAACAATGACCCCACAAGAACTGCAATCCATCCTCTCCCACGGCCTGCTGTCGTTCCCCGTCACCGACTTCGACGCCCATGGCGACTTCAACCCGGCCGGCTACGTCAAGCGCCTGGAATGGCTTGCCCCCTACGGCGCCAGCGCCCTGTTCGCCGCCGGCGGCACCGGTGAGTTCTTCTCCCTGGCCGCCAGCGAGTACAGCCAGGTGATCAAGACCGCCGTCGACACCTGCGCCACATCGGTACCGATCCTCGCCGGCGTTGGCGGCTCGACCCGCCAGGCCATCGAATACGCCAAGGAAGCCGAGCGCCTGGGCGCCAAAGGCCTGCTGCTGCTGCCCCACTACCTCACCGAAGCCAGCCAGGACGGCGTCGCCGCCCATGTCGAGGCGGTGTGCAAGGCAGTGAACATCGGCGTGGTGGTGTACAACCGCAACGTCTGCCGGCTGAACGCCGACCTGCTGGAACGCCTGGCCGAGCGCTGCCCGAACCTGATCGGCTACAAGGACGGCCTGGGCGACATCGAGCTGATGGTGTCGATTCGTCGCCGCCTGGGCGATCGCTTCAGCTACCTGGGTGGCCTGCCCACCGCCGAGGTGTATGCTGCGGCGTACAAGGCCCTGGGCGTGCCGGTGTACTCCTCGGCGGTGTTCAACTTCGTGCCGAAGACGGCGATGGACTTCTACCACGCCATCGCCCGCGACGATCACGCCAGCGTGGCCAAGCTGATCGACGACTTCTTCCTGCCGTACCTGGACATCCGCAACCGCAAGGCCGGCTACGCCGTGAGCATCGTCAAGGCCGGGGCGAAGATCGCCGGCTACGACGCCGGCCCCGTGCGCACGCCGCTGACCGACCTCACCGCGCAGGAATACGAGATGCTCGCCGCGCTGATGGACAAGATGGGCCCGCAGTAAGCGAGCCCCCGCGGCCTGCCGATGCCGCCGCCGGAGCAGGACAGCCTGCTCCGGCCCACAACCGATCCCCGTATAAAAATAACGAGTGGGAGTAACCAGCATGCAAGCGACGAAAAAGACGCATGTGCGCTACCTGATCCTGTTGATGCTGTTCCTGGTGACCACCATCAACTACGCCGACCGCGCCACCATCGCCATCGCCGGCTCCAGCCTGCAGAAGGACCTGGGCATCGACGCGGTCACCCTCGGCTATATCTTCTCCGCCTTCGGCTGGGCCTACGTGGCCGGGCAGATCCCCGGCGGCTGGCTGCTCGACCGCTTCGGTTCGAAGAACGTCTATGCCTTCAGCATCTTCACCTGGTCACTGTTCACCTTGCTGCAGGGCTTCGTCGGCGGCCTGCCGGTGGCCTGGGCGGTGGTCACGCTGTTCACCCTGCGCTTTCTGGTCGGCTTCGCCGAAGCGCCATCCTTCCCCGGCAACGCGCGCATCGTCGCGGCCTGGTTCCCGACGCAAGAGCGCGGCACCGCCTCGGCGATCTTCAACTCGGCGCAGTACTTCGCCACCGCGCTGTTCGCGCCGATCATGGGCTGGATCGTCTTCACCTTCGGCTGGGAACATGTGTTCGTGGTGATGGGCGCGCTGGGCATCGTGTTCTCGGCGGTATGGCTCAAGACCATCTACAACCCGCGCCAGCACCCGCGCATCGGCCAGGCCGAGCTCGAGCACATCGAGCGCAACGGCGGCCTGGTGGACATGGACCAGAAACGCGGCAACGACGGCCCGAAATGGGGCTACATCAAGCAGCTGCTGACCAGCCGCATGCTGCTGGGCGTCTACCTGGGCCAGTACTGCATCAACGCCATTACCTACTTCTTCCTCACCTGGTTCCCGGTGTACCTGGTACAGGAACGCGGCATGACCATCCTCAAGGCCGGCTTCATCGCCTCGCTGCCGGCGGTGTGCGGCTTCATCGGCGGCGTGCTCGGCGGCGTGCTGTCGGACTGGCTGCTGCGCCGCGGCAACTCGCTGACCTTCTCGCGCAAGCTGCCGATCGTCTGCGGCTTGCTGTTGTCGACCACCATGGTCTTCTGCAACTACGTCGACGCCGAGTGGATGGTGGTCGGTTTCATGACCCTGGCGTTCTTCGGCAAGGGCATCGGCGCGCTGGGCTGGGCGGTGGTCGCCGACACCTCGCCCAAGCAGATCGCCGGGCTGTCGGGCGGGCTGTTCAACACCTTCGGCAACATCGCCTCGATCACCACGCCGATCGTCATTGGCTACATCATCAGCGCCACCGGTTCGTTCAAGTGGGCCCTGGTGTATGTGGGCGCCAATGCCCTGGTGGCGGTGTTCAGCTATCTGGTGATCGTCGGCCCGATCAAGCGCATCGAGCTCAAGGACGACCCGCAGCAGGCAGCGGCCCCCACCGCTGAACTCGCCGCTTCGCGCCACTGAGTGAAACACGCCGGCGCCCTGCCCGGGCGCCGGCATCCGCACAAGAAGCCTGAGAGAAACGACAAGAAGGGCCTGACCATGCAGTTGATCGAACATTCCGAGTCGCCCCGCTACGTGCGCCTGCACCCCGACGACAATGTCGTGGTGGTGGTCAACGACGGCGGCCTGGGCGAAGGCGCGCGCTTCGCCGACGGCCTGACCCTGGTCGAGGGCGTGCCGCAGAGCCACAAGGTCGCCACCGTGGACATCCGCCGGGGCGAGGCAGTGCGCCGCTATGGCCAGGTGATCGGCCATGCCCTGGAAGACCTGCGCCAGGGCAGTTGGGTCAAGGAAGATCAACTGGCGATGCCGGCCGCTCCCGAGCTCGACAGCCTGCCGCGCTGCGACGCCGTGCCCGCCGCCCAGGCGCCCCTCGCAGGCTTCACCTTCGAGGGCTATCGCAACGCCGACGGTACTGTCGGCACCCGCAACATCCTCGGCATCACCACCACCGTGCAATGCGTGACCGGCGTGCTCGACCACGCGGTCAAGCGCATCCGCAGCGAGTTACTGCCCAAATACCCCAACGTGGATGACGTGGTCGCCCTCACCCACAGCTACGGCTGCGGCGTGGCGATCAACGCCCGCGATGCCTATATCCCGATCCGCACCGTGCGCAACCTGGCGCGCAACCCCAACCTGGGCGGCGAGGCGCTGGTCATCAGCCTGGGCTGCGAAAAACTCCAGGCCGGCCAGGTGATGCACGAGGACGACCCGTCGGTGGACCTCAGCGAGCCCTGGCTATACCGCCTGCAGGACGCCTCGCTGGGCTTCGTCGAGATGATCGAACAGATCATGGACCTGGCCGAAACCCGCCTGAAGAAGCTCGACCAGCGCCGCCGCGAAACCGTGCCGGCCAGCGAGCTGATCCTGGGCATGCAGTGCGGCGGCAGCGACGCCTTTTCCGGCATCACCGCCAACCCCGCCCTGGGCCATGCCGCTGACCTGCTGGTCCGCGCCGGGGCCACGGTGCTGTTCTCGGAAGTCACCGAGGTGCGCGACGCCATCTACATGCTCACCTCCCGCGCCGAAACGCCGGAAGTCGCCGAGGCGCTGGTGCGCGAGATGGACTGGTACGACCGCTATCTGCAGCAGGGCGCCGCGGATCGCAGCGCCAACACCACGCCGGGCAACAAGAAAGGCGGCTTGTCCAACATCGTCGAAAAATCCCTGGGCTCGATCGTCAAGTCCGGCAGTGGCGCCATCCAGGGCGTGCTCGGCCCGGGCGAGCGGGTCACGCGCAAGGGCCTGATCTTCTGCGCTACCCCGGCCAGCGACTTCGTCTGCGGCACCTTGCAGCTGGCCGCCGGGATGAACCTGCACGTGTTCACCACCGGCCGCGGCACACCCTACGGCTTGGCCATGGCACCGGTGGTCAAGGTCTGCACCCGCAGCGAACTGGCCCAGCGCTGGCCGGACCTGATCGACATCGACGCCGGGCGCATCGCCAGCGGCCGGGCGAGCATCGAGGAACTGGGCTGGGAGCTGTTCCACTACTACCTCGATGTCGCCAGCGGTCGCAAGCGCACCTGGGCCGAGCAGCATGGCCTGCACAACGACATCACCCTGTTCAATCCGGCACCGATCACTTGAAGGCACGCGCCGCCCTTTGTGGGAGCGGGTTTACCCGCGAATCAGACGCCACAGGGTCTGGCACCAGCTTCGCTGGTGTTCGCGGGTAAACCCGCTCCCACACTGGCGGTGAGTGCCCCCTCTTTCTGACCTACAGGAGCACCCCATGCCCGAAATCCTCGGCCACAACTTCATCGCCGGCCAACGCAGCGCCGTTGGCCCGCAACGCCTGCAAAGTCTGGACGCCAGCACCGGCCAGGCGCTGCCCCACAGCTTCGCCCAGGCCACCGAAGGCGAAGTCGACCGGGCCGCCCGCGCCGCCGCCGACGCCTTCGGCGAATTCCGCCAGCTCCCCCCGGCACGCCGCGCCGAGTTCCTCGAAGCCATCGCCGCCGAGCTGGACGAGCTCGATGACAGCTTCATCGCCATCGTCTGCCGCGAAACAGCCTTGCCCAGCGCCCGTATCCAGGGTGAACGCGGTCGCACCAGTGGCCAGATGCGCCTGTTCGCCCAGGTGCTGCGTCGTGGCGACTACCTTGGCGCGCGCATCGACCTGGCCCAACCCGAACGCCAGCCCCTGCCACGGGTGGACATCCGCCAGATGCGCATCGGCGTCGGCCCGGTGGCCGTGTTCGGCGCCAGCAACTTCCCGTTGGCCTTCTCCACCGCCGGCGGCGACACCGCCGCGGCACTGGCCGCCGGCTGCCCGGTGGTGTTCAAGGCCCATAGCGGTCACATGGCCACCGCCGATCTGGTCGCCTGCGCCATCCTGCGTGCCGCCGAACGCACCGGCATGCCCAAGGGCGTTTTCAACATGGTCTTCGGCGCAGGTGTCGGTGAGTGGCTGGTCAAGCACCCGGCCATCCAGGCGGTCGGCTTCACCGGTTCGCTCAAGGGCGGTGACGCCCTGTGCCGCATGGCCGCCGAACGCCCACAGCCGATCCCGGTGTTCGCCGAGATGTCGAGCATCAACCCGGTGATCATCCTGCCGGGTGCCCTGGCCAAGCGCGGCGAGGCCGTCGCCCGCGAACTGGCCGGCTCCGTGTGCCTGGGCGCCGGGCAGTTCTGCACCAACCCGGGGATGCTGATCGGCCTGCGATCGCCAGGCTTCAGCCAGCTGCTGAGCGACCTGGGTCGGCACCTGGATCAACAGGCAGGCCAGACCCTGCTCAACGCCGGCGGCCTGCGCAGCTACGTCGGTGGCCTGGAACACTTGCAGGCCCATGCAGGCATCCAGCACCTGGCCGGCCAGCCGCAACAGGGCAAGCAGGCGCGCGCCCAGCTGTTCAAGGCAGACGCCCGCCTGCTGGTGGAGGCCGACCCGCTGCTGCAGGAGGAAGTGTTCGGCCCGGCCACGGTGGCCGTCGAGGTCAGCGACCACGAGCAACTGCGCGCCGCCTTGCTCGGCCTGCGTGGCCAGCTGACCGCCACGCTGATCGGCGAGCCGGAGGATCTGGAAGCCTTTGCCTGGCTGGTACCGCTGCTGGAGGAGAAGGTCGGGCGGATCCTGGTCAATGGCTACCCGACCGGGGTCGAGGTATGCGACGCCATGGTCCACGGCGGGCCTTACCCGGCCACCTCCGATGCCCGTGGCACCTCGGTCGGCACCCTGGCCATCGATCGCTTCCTGCGGCCGGTGTGCTACCAGAACTACCCGCAGGCGCTGCTGCCGGAGGCGTTGCGCGATGGCAACCCGCTGGGGCTGCGGCGGTTGGTGAATGGGCAGTGGAGTGACGAGGCGATCTGAAAGCCCTGCGATACGAAAGCCCTGCGCATGCAGGGCCTTTTATTTCTGCCTATCTCGGCCTCTTCGCGGGTAAACCCGCTCCCACAGGGTGAAGAACCTGTGGGAGCGGGTTTACCCGCGAAGAGGCCATTACCGATCAGACGCCCTGCGCCTCGGCCTCTTGATGGGCCTGGCGCAAGCGCTCGCGGCTGTTGCTCAGGTGCATGCGCATGGCCATCTTCGCGCCTTCGCTGTCACCTCGGGCGATGGCCTCGTAGATCGCCTCGTGCTCATGCATCAGCCGGCTCATGTAGTGCGCCTGGTCGTCATGGGCCAGGCGCGCCGAATTGAGCCGGGTGCGCGGGATGATGCTGGTGCCCAGGTGGTTGATGATGTCGGCGAAATAGTGGTTGCCACTGGCCTGGGCGATGCGCAGGTGAAACTGGAAGTCCGCCGACACGGCATCCGAGGCATGGGCCGCTCCTTCGTTGAGCTCATCCAGCGCGGCGCGCATGCCGGCCAGCTCCTCATCGCTGCGGCGCTGGGCGGCCAGGCCGGCGGCTTCGATCTCCAGGGCGATGCGCAGCTCCAGCACCGCCAGCACCTCGCGCAGGGTGACGATGGTCGCCGGGTCGATCCTGAAGCCCCCGGTGCTCGGCGCGTCCAGCACGAAGGTGCCGATGCCGTGGCGAGTCTCGACCTGGCCTGCGGCCTGCAGCCGCGAGATGGCCTCGCGCACCACGGTGCGACTGACGCCCTCCTCGGCCATGATCTGCGACTCGGTGGGCAGCTTGTCGCCGCGCTTGAGCTGGCCTGCGCGGATGCGTTCGGTCAGCACCGTGACCAGTTCCTGGGCCAGACTGCGCGGCTTGCGCCGGGTCCGTGCCTGTACCTGCTGCTCTGTCATGCCCTGTATGTCTGGTTGTGAAAGACAGGCGTGATGATAGCGCAAGCGGTTGTACGATCACACACGTGCGCCGGGGTTTTCATGTGTCTGGCGCGCAGCTGACGGAGGCTGGCCCATGACCCGCCGGTACAGGCTGGAAAACGCGCTGGGGCTTTCATAGCCCAGGTCCAGGGCGATGCGGGTCACCGCCTCGCCCGCCGCCAGCCGGGTCACCGCCGCCATCAGGCAGGCCTGCTGGCGCCACTGGCCGAACGACAACCCGGTCTGTTCGCGAAAGCGCCGGCTGAACGTGCGCGGGCTCCAGTTCAAACGCCGCGCCCAGGACTCGGCCCTGGCATGCACCAGCGGTTGCGCCAGGAAGGCCTGGCATAGACTGGCCAGCCGCGGCTCGCTCGGCATCGGCGCGAACAACGGCAGGCGCTCGGCATTGCCCAGCTCGTGCAGGACAAGCCCCAGCAACAGGCCATCGCGCCCTGACTCGTCATGCAAGGCAGGCACCTCGGCGCTGGCCAGCAGCAGCTGATGCAGCAATGGCCCGACCCGCAATGCCTCGCACGCGTCGCCCGGCCTGGGCACCGCGCTCGGCTCGATGTACAGGCTGCGTGTGCTGACGCCGCGCATGCGCACCTGATGCGGCTTGCCGGGCGGAATCCACACCCCGCTGCCGGGCGGAATGACCCAGGCGCCATCGTCCGTCAGCACCTCCATCAGGCCGCTCATCCCATACAGGAACTGCGCCCGGCGATGGACGTGCCTGGGCAGCAGGGTATCGGGCGGGTAATCGGTGGCGATGGCCAATACCGCGCGCGGCGTGGCATCGACCTGGGACAACGGCATATTGCGCATGGCGGCTGGGCTCTGGCCGAAATGCGATGATTATTGGCCAACTCGCGAATGCCAGCCAAGGGGCATCCCCCTACGCTGCAGGACCTCCCCCTGGCCCGAGGTCAAACCACCATGTTCTATCCCCTGCTCGGCCTGTTCGGCCTGTGCGCCGGCATCACCACCCTGCTGTTCGGCTTCGGTGGCGGCTTCTTCGCCGTGCCGCTGCTGTATGCCCTGCTGCTGGCCAGCCATGGCGCGGGTACGGCGGTGGCGCAGCATGCGATGCAGATCGCCGTGGCCACCTCCGCCACGCTGATGATCTTCAGCAGCGCCCTGGCCACCTGGCGTCATCACCGCGCCGGCAGCCTGCGCTGGGACCTGGTGCGTCCACTGGCGCCGGCCATTGCCATGGGCGCGCTGCTTGGCGCCTGGGCAGCGCCGTACGTGGCCAGCGCCTGGCTGCGCTGGCTGTTCATCGCCTACCTGCTGCTGAGCCTGCTGGACGCCTGGCTGCGTCCGGGCTTCCTGCGCGCAGGCGAACAGCGCCTGGACGCACCGGGCAATGCCGGCACACGCCTGATCGGCCTGCCCATCGGCGCACTGGCGGCGCTGCTCGGCGTGGGCGGCAGCGTCATGACCGTGCCGCTGATGCGCCGCCGCGGCGCCAGCATGCGTGCCGCCACCGCCATGGCCAACCCGTTGTCATTGCCCATGGCGCTGGCCGCCACGCTGGTCTATGCCGTGGTGCCAGCCAGTCGGCTCGACCTTGGCCCGGGCATACTCGGCTTCATCGACCTGCGCGCAGCCTTGGTGATGGCTGTGGGCGCCTGGCTCGGCATGCACCTGGGCGCGCCACTGCTGGGGCGCATTCCCGACAGCGTGCATGCCCGGGCCTACCTGGCGCTGCTGGCCTGCG
This sequence comes from Pseudomonas sp. microsymbiont 2, assembly GCF_054788395.1. Taxonomy (NCBI): domain Bacteria; kingdom Pseudomonadati; phylum Pseudomonadota; class Gammaproteobacteria; order Pseudomonadales; family Pseudomonadaceae; genus Pseudomonas; species Pseudomonas sp. microsymbiont 2. The sequence goes on along the minus strand of NZ_CM139112.1, from coordinate 2,578,995 downwards.
TACTGGTGGTGATGCTGGTCAATGGTGGCTGAGACTGGCGAATAGCCATGGCAACGCTGTAGGCTGCGCCCTGCACTCACCAAGGAAGGCAACTGCATGAAGACGTTCGATCGCCTGCTGCTCGCCAGCGGCCTGCTGATTCCGCTCTGGCTGCTACTGGGGGTTGCCCTGACCGCCATGGCCTACCCCGGCTACGACCACCTGCAACAGGCCATGAGCCAGCTCGGCGCGGTCGATGCGCCCACTCATGGGCTGTCGCCCTGGATCAACAACTTCCCCCTGGCGCTGCTGTTCGCCTTGTTCGCCTGGGGCCTGGCGCGACGCTGGCGGCAGTCGGGGTGGGCGCGGTTCAGCGCACTGCTGGTGCTGTTGCACGGGCTGGGCAGCCTGGGAACCGGCTGGTTCCCCTGCGACAGCGGCTGCGCGCCAGTGGCGCCATCCTTCTCGCAACAGATGCACAACCTCAGCGGCCTGCTGATGTTTCTTTCGCTGACGTTGGCCTGCGTGGTGTGGATCGGGCTGGGCAAACGCCTGGCGCGCTCCGCGAGGCTGGCCGGCTGGTCACTGCTGTGCGCCGTGCTGTCGGTGGTCACCGTGGTACTGATGGCGAAGGCGGCACAGAGCGGTGAACTGTTCGGTCTGTACCAGCGCCTGAACTACGGCATCTGCGTGCTGTGGATAGCGACCCTGGCCGCGCAATCGCTGCGCACGCGCCAGCACGGCGACCTGCGAATGGCCATCGCCTGACGGCAAATTGCTGGCCCCCAAGCACGGAAAGCGAAGGCAAACTTCGTTTTCCTTCAGATGCTTAGGACAGCAATATGCGGGTAATTCTAGCAACCGTGGCCGGCTGCCTGCTGGCCGCCGTCACCTTCGCGGCCCAAGCCCGGCCCCTGAGCCAGAACGATCGCCAGGTCTGCGGCTGGGGCGCGCAGATCGCTGCCGAGGCGCAGCAGGCCAAGCTCTCCGGAGTAACGTTGTATGCCACGCGCAAGAAGCTGCAGGTGCGCAAGTTCGCCAAGCCATGGATGCGCATGACGGCGTTCGGGATTACCGAGCAGACGTACAACAGCCGCTCGCGATTGCAGCCGACAGCGATCAAGCAGACGTACTACGAGCAATGTGCTCAGCACGCACTATCAAAAAGATAATTTTCATTAAAAACAATAAGTTATAGAAGTTAATTAAATTTTTTATAAAGAAAGTTCAACGTGATTTCGAGATTGCACTATCACTCAGGCAGTAGCGTGGGAGCGAACGAACGACGCTCCCACGCCCCCTGCAACTCGATCAGGGCTCTGCAATACCCGTGGTATCGCCAATCAGCGACTCGGCCTTGAGCGGCATCGGCGCCACCTTGCGCAACGCAGCCACCTGCCGCGCATCCACCGCTGCCGCCTGGTTACCCCAGCTGCCGCGAATGAAGTTGACCACGTCCGCCACCTGCTGATCCGACAACCGCCAGCCGAATCCCGGCATGCTGAACGTCGAAGGCGCCGTCGCCGTGGCCGGCAGGGTCGCCCCCTCCAGCACGATATGAATCAGCGAAGTGGCGTCCGCCCCCTGCACCACCGGGTTGCCGGCCAGCGCCGGGAACACCCGGGCATAGCCCTTGCCGTCGGTACGGTGGCAGGCCCCGCAGTTGTCGACGTAGAGCGCCGCGCCGGTCTTGCCGTCGTTGCCCCGCCACAGCGCTTCGGCGACCGTGCGATCCTCCTGGAACGGCTGGTCGTCCGGGTTCACCGGCGGCAAGCTCTTGAGGTAGCGGGCAATGGCCGTCAGGTCGGCGTCGCTCATGTACTGCATGCTGTGCTCGACCACGTCGCTCATGCCGCCGAATACCGCCGTGCGCTCGTTGCGTCCGGTTTTCAGGAAGGCGACGATCTGCGCCTCGTCCCAACTGCCCAGGCCATCCTTGTGGTCGCCGCGCAGGCTCTTGGCGATCCAGCCTTCCAATGGTGCGCTGCCGGCCAGGAAGGATTCGCCATCGCCGGCATCCAGGGCTTTTTCCTGCATGGTCAACGCCCGTGGCGTATGGCAGGCGCCGCAGTGGCCCAGGCCCTCGACCAGGTAGGCGCCACGCGCCACCACCGGGTCGCGCCCGGCAGCCTCGAACGGCCGCACCGGCGGCGCGAACAGCCCGCGCCAGAACGCCAGCGGCCAGCGCATGCTCAACGGCCAGGGAATGTCACTATCCTTGTTGCGCTGCTCCACCGGTTGCACACCGTGCATGAAGTAGGCGTACAGCGCCCGCATGTCCTGATCGCTGACCCGCGCATAGGACGGATACGGCATGGCCGGGTACAGCGTGCCACCGTCCTTGCCGATGCCTTGGCGCACCGCGCGCTCGAAGTCCTCGTAGCTGTACTGGCCGATGCCGGTCGCATGAGGGGTGATATTGGTCGAATACAGGGTGCCGATGGGTGTCTCCATGGGCAGCCCACCGGCGAACGGCTTGCCGCCCTTGGCAGTGTGGCAGGCCACGCAGTCGCCCGCCCGGGCCAGGTATTCGCCCTGTTTGACCTGCGCCGGATCCACCGTTTCGGCGGCTTGCAGCAACGTGCTGGCACCCAGGCCGAGCATGGCGATGAGCAATGTCTTCATGTTGGCCTTCCTCATGCCTGCACCAGTGGGCCAGGATTCTTCAGGTAACGCTCGCGGATCGCCCGCGCCGACCAATAGGTCAGCGCCGCCACCAGCCCGGTGGGGTTGTAGCCCAGGCCCTGCGGGAAGGCCGAGGCGCCGGGCACGAACACGTTGTGCACGTCCCAGCATTGCAGGTAGCGGTTGAGCGCGCTGGTTTTCGGGTCGGTCCCCATGATCGCGCCGCCATTGAGGTGGGTGGTCTGGTAGGTGGACGCGTCGAAGTGCTGGCCGAACGCCTTTTGCCCCACGCTGATCGCCTTGGGCCCCATGGCTTCGGCGATCTTGCCCATGCGCTCGACCATGAAGCGGTTCATCTTCACGTCGTTGTCCTTCCAGTCGAAGGTCATGCGCAGCAAAGGCAGGCCGTAGGCGTCCTTGTACACCGGGTCCAGGTCCAGGTAGTTGTCACGGTAGGACTGGTGCGCGCCATGGGCGTCCATCGACAGCATGTGTCGGTAGCTGTCGGCCACCGCGGCCTTCCAGCCACTGCCCCACTTCGCCGTGCCCGGCGGCACCTTGGTCCCGGAAATGGGCTTGGCCCCGGCCTGGTTGACCCAGAACGGCGAGCCGCCGACGAAGCCGTGCGGGCCATGGTCGAAGTTGTCGGCGTTGAAGTCGTCCACCGCCACGCCATTGCCACCGGCGCCGATGAAGGGGTTGGTGTGGTGGCTGTCACGGTCGAAGAACGCGGTCACGGTGGAGATGTTCTGGTAGGCGAAGTTGCGCCCGACCACCCCTTCGTTGCTGACCGGATCGTAGGGTTTGCCGATGCCCGAGAGCAGCATCAGGCGCACGTTGTTGTACTGGAAGGCGCCGAGGATCACCAGGTCGGCGGGCTGCTGCACCTCGCGGCCCTGGCTGTCGACATAGGTCACGCCGGTGGCCAGGCGCTTGTCCGCGCTCAGGTTGACCCGTAGCACATGGGCGTTGTTGCGCAGCTCGAAGTTCGGCACCTGGCGCAGGGCCGGGAGGATGTTCACGTTGGGCGAGGCCTTGGAGTACATGTAGCAGGCATAGCCACTGCAGTAGCCGCAGAAGTTGCACGGCCCCATCTGCGCGCCGTAGGGGTTGGTGTACGGCCCGGAAGTGTTGGCCGATGGCAGGTTGTAGGGGTGATAACCGACGTCGCAGGCAGCCTTCTCGAACAGCTGCGCCGACACCGTGTTCTTCTGCGCCACCAGCGGGAAGTCGCTGGAGCGGTCGGCGGCGAACGGGTTGCCGCCCTTGCCACGGCCCACCACCTGGCCATTGATCGACCAGGCCGTGCCGGAGGTGCCGAAGACCTTCTCGGCGAAGTCGAAGTACGGCTCCAGCTCTTCATAGCTGACGCCGAAGTCCTGGATGGTCATGCCCTCGGGAATGAACCGCTTGCCGTAGCGCTCCTCATAGTGGCTGCGCAGGCGCAGCTCCACCGGGTCGACGCGAAAATGCACGCCCGACCAATGCAGCCCCGCCCCGCCCGTGCCGGTGCCGGGCAGGAAGGCGCCGAACTGGCGATACGGCACGGCCACGTCGTTGACGCTGTGGCGCAAGGTCACGGTCTCGCGGGAGATGTCCATGAACAGCTTCTTGCGCGAGTTGTAGGTCAGCTCGTCCATGGTCTGCGGGTAGACACCGTCCGGGTAGGTGTCGCGGGCCGGGCCGCGCTCCAGGGCCAGCACCTGCAGCCCGGCCTCGGTCAGCTCCTTGGCCATGATCGCCCCGGCCCAGCCGAACCCGACGATGACCACATCGACTTTCTTCATCACTTGGCTCATGGCTCAACCTCGCTCGCCGCTGATCGACACTGGTGGGAAGGGATAGCGCTCGTCGCGCTCCACCCAGTCCATGAAGTCGGCACGGGCGCCGGGGAAGCCGACCAGCTTCCAGCCGGCCAGCCCCTGGTTGCCACCGTGCAGGGGATCGCTGAAGAAGCCTTCTCGGGTGTTGAGCCAGAGCATGCCGAGGAAGGTGGCCGCCGGCACCGAGGCAAAGTCTGGCTTACCGCCGTCCAGGGCCTCGAGCACCTGCTGCTGTTGTTCAAGGCCGAGCTGGGCGAACACCTTGCCGAACTGCGCCTGGCACCAGGCGTCGGTTTCGGCAATGCCCAACCGGTAGATCTCCTGGGGGCTGAGCTTGAGCTGGTAGCCCAGCTCGCTGGGCGCGTCGGGGCGGAATGGCCCCTGCATGTACCACAGCCCACCGCTGCCGTAGCGGGTGTTGAGCTGACGGTCGATGAACTCGGGTACGCCGGCATCGGCCGCACCGGGGCCGAGGGCATCGGTGGGGATCAGCACGGCCACGGCGGCGCCGATGAAGGCCCACTCCTCCTGGGTGAAGAAGCTTGGCTGGTAGGCACGCGCCGGGGCCGGTCGGGCCGGTTCGGCGGGTGCCGGGGTGGCGCTGTCGGCGAGCACTGCGCTGCCCAGCCCCGAGCTGGCGAGGGTCGCCACCGGGATCAGGGTCAGGGATTGGCGCAGGAACGCCCGGCGCGCCGGTTGCACGGAGGCGGGTTGGTCCTTGGACATGAGGATGTCTCTCTGTTGATCAGGTCATACGGAAGTCGTCGCCCTTTTCACCAATCGAGATCCCAGGGTCGAGATAGCGCTGTCTCGCAGCGGCGGACTCATCCCGCGCAAGGGTCGCGCCGCGACCCTGGGATTTGCAATCAGGCAAAGGCTGTTGTTATGGCAAACATGGGGCAAGCGAACGGCTGGCCGGGTTCATTTTTTTCGCCGCGACCAGGCGTCGGGATTGACCAGGTTCTGCGGTCGCTCGCCGGCCAGCGCGGCCAGCAGGTTGTCCACCGCGCAGCGGGCCATGGCCTCGCGGGTTTCCACCGTGGCCGAACCGATGTGCGGCGTCACCACCAGGTTGTCCAGTTGCAGCAGCGGCGAATCGGCCGGCAAGGGCTCCTGCACGAATACATCCAACCCGGCGCCGCGAATGCGCCGCTCGGCCAGGGCATGCAGCAGCGCCGACTCGTCCAGCACCCGGCCACGGGAGATGTTCACCAGGATCGCCGAGGGCTTCATCAGCGCCAGTTGCGCCTGCCCGATCAGGTTCTCGGTCTCGGCGGTCAATGGCAGGCACAGGCAGACGAAATCCGACTCGGCCAGCAATGCCTCCAGGCTGCGGTGGCTGGCCGCGAAGCGCGCCTCCACCTCGGGCCGCGGCTGGCGGGTGTGGTACAGCACGCGCATGCCGAAACCAGCATGGGCACGGCGGGCCAGGGCTTCGCCGATACGTCCCATGCCGACGATGCCCAGGGTCTTGCCCTGCACATCGCAGCCGAACTGCGCCGGCCCGATCCCCGCCCGCCAGTGGCCGGCACGGATCCAGCCATCGAGCTCCACCACGCGCCGGGCACAGGCCAGGATCAGGGCGAAGCCGGTGTCGGCGGTGGTCTCGGTGAGCACGTCGGGGGTGTTGGTCAGCAGCACGCCACGCTGGTCAAGGGCGTCGATGTCGTAGTTGTCGACGCCGACCGAGACGCTGGAGACCACCTCCAGCTGCGGCGCCAGGTCGAGCAGAGAGGCATCCAGGCGCAGGCTGGCGCCGAGCAGCCCATGGGCACCCGGCAGCGCCGCGCGCAGGCGAGCCAGGCCATCGGCGCTGGGCGCCTCGACCAGGGTCACCTCGGCATGCGCCTGCAAGCGGGCCATGAGCTCATCGGACAGGCGTTTGTAGAGCACGATGCGTTTTTTCATTGCGCGATACCTATCGGCTGGGCGCCAGGCATTGCCGGCGCGCCTGTTGCAAAGGGTTGAGGACAGCGGTCAGGGCCACGGCCGCCAGCAGCGCGCCGCACATGAACAGGTAGGACGCTCCGGGGCCGCCGGTCACGCCGTTGAGGTAGCCCACCAGCCAGGAGCCGGAGAACGAACCCAGCGCGCCCATGCTGTTGATCAGCGCCATGGCGCCACCGGCGACGTTGGCCGGCAGCAGTTCGGGCACGATGGCGAAGAACGGTCCGTAAGGCGCGTACATGCAAGCGCCGGCGATCACCAGCAAGGCGTAGGACCACCAGAAGTGCTCGGTGCCAAGGCTGTAGGAGCCGTAGAACGCCAGCGCGGCGATCAAAAGCGGCGGCCAGACGAAGCGCTTGCGCTTCTGCAGCCGGTCCGAAGCCCAGGACACCCCGAGCATGGCCACCACCGCGCCGAGATAGGGTACCGCCGACAGCCAGCCGGCCGTGACGATATCCAGCGCCGCCGCCTGCTTGAGGATCGACGGCAGCCAGAGGACGAAACCGTACACGCCGATGCTCCAGCAGAAGTACTGCAGCGACAGGATGATCACCGTCGGCGAGCGAAACGCCTCACGGTAGTTCTTCACCGGCTTGATGCCCTGTTGCTCGGCATCCAGCGCCTCGCGCAGCGCTTGCTTTTCCCGGGCTTCCAGCCACTTGGCCTGCTCCGGGCGATCATCCACCAGGCGCCACCAGATGAACGCCCAGAGGATCGCCGGCGCGCCCTCGATGATGAACATCCAGCGCCAGTCGAACTGCTGCACCAGGTAGCCCGAGACCACCGACATCCACAGGATGGTCACCGGGTTGCCGAGGATCAGGAAGGTGTTGGCCCGCGAGCGCTCGGCGCGGGTGAACCAATGGCAGAGGTAGATGAGCATGGCTGGCATCACCGCCGCCTCGACCACGCCCAGCAGGAAGCGGATGACGATCAGCAGATAGATGTCGTACACCACTCCGGTCAGCGTGGCCAGCCCGCCCCAGAGGATCAGGCTGGCGAAGATGAGCTTCTTGACGCTGCGCTTCTGCGCATAGATCGCGCCCGGCACCTGGAAGAAGAAATAGCCAAGGAAGAACAGCGCACCGAGCAGCGACGACAGCGCCGGGGTGATCTTCAGGTCGTCGGCCATGCCCGAGGCCGCGGCGAAGCCGTAGTTGGCCCGGTCGAGGTAGGCCAGGCTGTAGGTGATGAAGACGATGGGCATGATGTACCACCAGCGTCTGGGGGCGAGTCGGTCGATCTGCATGGGGTTCTCCTGGTCTTGTTGTTTTTGTCACATCAGGTGCCGGACGGGCCGGCGGTTCAACGGAGGTTGAGCGCAGCGTTTTCGTGACGATCCAGCTCATGGCGTTGCGGCAGGCCTTCCATGTCGCCCCGGCTCTGCACCGCGCGGCTGCCGCACCAGTTGCCACGGGCCACCGCGCCACGCAGCGGCAGGCCTTCGAGCAAGGCGCTGATGACGCCGACGGCGAAGGCATCGCCCGCGCCCACGGTATCCACCACTTGCGCCACCGGCTGGCCGGGGACCACGCCGTGCTCGCCGTGGGCATCGCGCCAGTAGGCACCTTCGGCGCCGAGCTTGATGGCCACGCAGCGCACACCCTGCTCCAGATAGAACTCGGCGATGGCCTGCGGCGACTGGCGACCGGTCAGCAGGCGACCTTCCTCCAGTCCCGGCAGCACCCAGTCGGCCTTGGCCGCCAGGGCATTGATCTCGCGCACCATGGTCTGGCGATCCGGCCACAGCGAAGGCCGCAGGTTGGGATCGAAGGAAATGCTCCGGCCATTGGCGCGCATGCCGTCGAGCAGTTGATGGCAGAGGTCGCGGCAACCGCTCGACAGCGCCGGCGGGATACCGGTGGCATGCAGGTGCCGGGCCTGCAGCAAGGCGGGCCGTAGTTGCGCGGGTGACAGCCGGCTGGCTGCCGAGCCACGGCGGAAGTACTCGACCCTGGGGTCGCGACCATCATCGCAGCGCTCCTTGAGCTGAAAGCCCGTGGGGTGCTCGGCATCGATCTCGACGCTCGAGCAGTCCAGGCCTTCCTGGCGCAGGGTGTCGAGCACGAAGGCACCGAGCGAGTCGTTGCCGACCCGGCTCAGCCACTGCACGCGCAAGCCCAGGCGCGCCAAGCCGATGGCCACGTTGCTGTCGGCGCCGGCAATGCGTTTGCCGAAGCCTTCGACGGTGGCCAGGTCGCCCGGCTGCGCCGCCACGAACATGGCCATGGTTTCACCGAAGCACAGCACGTCACGCTCAGCCATGGCACACCTGCCCTTCCAGCTGCGCCAGTTGCGCGACCTGTTGCGCCGTGAATGCCAGCAGGTCTTCAGCGACCAGCGGGTACTCGATGGCGCGCGGCAGGTCGGGGGCGAAATGCGTCATCAGCTCGCGCCACTGCGCCAGGTCGAGGTCCTGCGGCGGCACCGCCACCAGTCGCCCGTCGGCACGTCGCGCCACCGCCTTGCAGTGCACGTAGCGCACCCAGCGGCCCAGCAATTGCGCGGCCAACAGCGGCGACTCGTCGTGCCAGTACCAGTTGCCGATGTCGAAGGTCATGCTCGGCGCCACGCCCTGTTCCTGCGCCTCGCGGAAGAATCGCGCCAGGGTCTGCAGGCGACCGCCGTGGTTCGTCTGGTCGTTTTCCACATACAGCGCCGCCTTGTGCTGCAACAACGGCGCCAGGGCCTGCAGGTCGCAGCCGTCCTGGTAGTGCCCCAGCGATACCTTCAGGGCCACCGCGCCGATTGCGTCCGCCAGGCGCAGACGCTGGGCGATGGCCGGTTCCAGGCTGCCATCCTCGCGCCATAGCTCCAGCGGCGAGGAATACAGGCTCTGCAAGCCATGCTCAGCGGCCAGGCTGGCCAGGGTGGCGGCATCGGGCACGGTGTCGAACAGTTCCTCGCGCCATTCCACCCGCTGTGCACCGGCAGCGGCCAGCAATGGCAGGTAGCTGGCCTGGCCATGGCGCCTCACGGCATCGGCGCCGAAACTCGACAAGCTGATTGAGACAGTGTGCGTACGCATCGCGGTGATCCTTGTTGTTGTAGATGAAACCGGTTTCATTTTCAGCCAAGCCGAACCGCGTTCCGAACGCGGTCATCGTTGCAATCGGGTAGAACCTCGCGCGATCAGCTCGGCGCGCAAATCCAGGCGTCGAGCCGGCGAATGGTTGCCTTGCAGGCGCTCCAGCAGGCACTGGAACGCCGCGGCACCGATACGTTCGGTGGGCTGGGCCAACGCGCTGATGCCACTGCCCACCAAGGGGTACCAGTCCAGCTCGTCGAGCGCGAGCAGGCCGACGTCCTGGCACAGCGCCCCGCCTCGCGCGTGCAGCGCGCGCACCACTTCGAGGGTGGCGACGCCGTTGCAGGTGAACAGCGCCTGCGGGCCGTGCCCTGCCCCGGCGATGAAGCCGGAAAGCTGCTCGTGCAGCCGTGCGCCCACCTCCAGCACTTGCCCACGCACGCCCCTGCGGCGGGCGATGGAGGCCTGGAAGGCATCGACGCGCTCCTGGCGGGAGCTGGTGCCGTCGAGCGGCTCGGTCACGGCCAGGATGTCGCGATAGCCGCCAAGCACCAGGTGGTCGAGTGCCTGCTCGACGGCGTCGCCGTTGTCCAGGCCCACCAGGTCGACCGCCAGCCCGGCCAACTGCCGGTCGACCAGCACCATCGGCAGTTCGCGGGCCAGGTTGGCCAGCTCATCGGCGCGATGGCCCAGGGTGTTCACGATCAGCCCATCGACGTTGTACGACTGCAGGGCCTGCAGATGGCTGCGCTCCTGGTCGTCGTCGCGATCGGTGTTGCACACCACCAGGCTGTAGCCATGCTGGCGGCAGGCCATCTCGACGCCGTGCATCACCGCGATGGAATAGGGGTTGCGAATGTCCGCCAACAGCATCCCGATCAACCCCGTGCGGCCGCGCTTGAGCGCGCTGGCCATGCGGTTGGGACGATAGCCGAGGCGTTCGACCACCGCCTCGATGCGCTGGGCGGTCGCTTCGGCGAGCAGTTGCCGGTCCTCGCCCATGAAGCGCGAAACCGTTGCCTTGGAGACGCCTGCCGCCTTGGCGACCTCGCTGATGGTGACCCGTGCGCGTGCGGGAGCTGCTGCTTTGTCCACCCCTGTGCCCTTCTTGTTTGCCTTCGTGCAGGGTTGATGAAAACGGTTTCAATGAAATCAGGGATGCTGCGGGGCGTCAAGTGACGCCCGTTCTGCCAAAGCAGGTGAATGAACGGCCAGGGTGCTGCACCGCCGCAGCCAGAGCGTTATGGTAAGGCCCAGGGATTGTCCGGCGCTGCCTGGGAGAAGGTCATGACCACACTGTTTCGCCTCAGTTTGCTGCTACTGATCATCGGCATGGTGCTGGGTGACATCGTGCTGGCCAGCCTGGGCTTGGTCGGTTTGTGCGCAGGTGCCGTCTACCTCGATGTCCGCCAGGACAGCCAGGCGCAACCCGAGGCCGGCGAGTCGCAATTCACGGCATAGCACGGCGCATCTTCCCGGGGGCCTGAGCAGCCGCTGTCACCAGCATCTGCTCGACCTGCTTACAGGCTGACGCCCAGCGCCCGGCGCACCTGCTCGCCACGACTATCGTCCGCCGCGCTGACCAGCGCGAAGTTGTAGTCGCCGTGGGACCAGTAGCGGGCCTGCAACTGGCCATCGGTGCGCTGCCCAGTGGGCATGCGCTCGAAATGCTCGCCGGGCGAGCGCAGGAACAGGCTGATGCGCTGTCCCTGGCGGTCCTGGAACACCAGCAGCGCCGCCGGCCCCGCCTCGTTGCTCAGCAGCCTGGCGCCCACCGGCTGAAAACCGTAGCTGGCCAGGTCCGGCAACTGTCCCACGCGATTGAAGTGACGCCCGAGCCAGGCCTGCAGGCGCGCCGGGTCGCTGGCCTGGATATCCAGCGAGGTCGCCTCGGCGAACAGACGGTGCGCCTGCACCGCATCGGCCATCGGCAGGTTGCCGGCCACCAGGGTCGCCTCCCGCGCCTGCCAGCCACCCAGCCCGCCAAGGCCCAGGGCGACCAGCAGCACGGCCGCCGAAGCCAGGCGGCGCTGGCGACGCTGACGCAACTGGCGCCGCAGCGGGGCAAGGTCGAGCTGCGGGTCGCTGGGCCGTTCGCCAAAGTCCGCCAGCGCCGCGCGCAGGCGCCGGGCATCGCTGCGCCATGCCTCGATCCGCGCCGCCTGCTGCGGATTGGCGGCCAGCCATGCCTCGACTTCGGCGCGGCGCGCAGGCTCCAGCCGCTCGTCGACATAGGCATGCAGCTCGTGCTCGGTGGGAATCAGGCGCGTCATTTCAGTCTCCGCAGGGCCGGGGGCGTCGGGTGGCCTTCGGTCAGGTCTCGCAGGGTGGCACGGGCACGCGACAGGCGCGACATCACCGTGCCGATGGGAATGCCCAGGGTTTGCGCCGCTTCCTTGTAGCTCAAGCCCTCGACGCTGACCAGCAACAGCAGCGCGCGCTGCTCGGCCGACAAGCGAGCGAAGGCCTGCAGGTCGACCTGGGCCTGGACGATGCTCTCGACCTCGCCACCGACCGGCTCCTCGGCCTGCGCCCGACCGAACCAACCCAGCCAGCGCGCGTGCAGGCGCTCACGCCGTTTGCCGTCGAGAAACAAGCGATAAAGGATGGTGAACAGCCAGGGCCGCAGGCTGTCGGCGTCGCGCTGCTGGCCACGCCGGCTCAGCGCCCGCTCGGCGGTGGCCTGGACCAGGTCGTCGGCGCTGCCGGGCTCACGGGTGAGCCACAGGGCGAAGCGGCGCAGGCGTTGCAGCAGCTCGCGCCATTGTTGGTCGTCCAGATCGTGCATGGTCGGATTCCGGGCCCCATCGGGCTGTCAGTGTAATGGGCAGACGGCCCGGCACGAAATCTATTCCCCGGTGGGAATAAATCGTTTGCCACCCCGTCGTACCGGCTCATTCCACCTGACCGGAGCGTCCCCATGACCACTCCCCTGCACGGCTGCGCCAAGGCCCTGCGCTTGGCCGCCATCGGCGCCACCCTCGCCGCCCTGGGCGCGGGCTTCGCCTATGCCGCCGGCTGGATCGGCGCGCCACGGCTGACCCCGCAGCGCATCATCGACACCTTCGAGGCCCAGGCCGGGCATCACCCCGGTTATCGGAAGAACCATGCCAAGGGCCTGTGCGTCAGCGGTTACTTCCAGGGCAGTGGGCAGGCCGCGTCGCTGTCCAGCGCCCGGGTCTTCAGCCAGGCCCACGTGCCGGTGATCGGTCGTTTCGCCATCGGCGGCGCCAACCCGTTCGCCCCGGACACCGCCATACCAGTGCGCAGCCTGGCCATCCAGTTGAGCAGCGATGACGGGCAGGTCTGGCGCACCGGCATGAACAACCCGCCAGTGCTGGCGGTGAGCACGCCCGAGGCATTCTACGAGCAGGTGCTGGCGGGGGCGCCCGATCCGGCCACCGGCAAGCCGGACCCGGCGAAACTGCAAGCGTTCTTCGCCCGCCACCCGGAGAGCGCGGCGTTTCGCCAGTGGGCGGCCAGCTACAAGGCCAGCGACAGTTTCGCCAGCACCGCCTACAACAGCATCAACGCCTTTCGCCTTATCGATGCCGACGGCAAGGCCCAGCCGGTGCGCTGGACCCTGGAGCCGCAAACGCCGTTCGCCGCCCTGCCCGCCCAGATCGATGACAAGCAGTTCCTTCAACACGACCTGCAACAGCGCCTGGCCCAGGGCCCGCTGCGCTGGACCTTGCGCCTGACCCTGGCCGAAGCGGGCGATCCGGTGGACGATCCGGCCCGCCCCTGGCCGGCCGGGCGACCCAGCATCGACGCCGGCACCCTGGTGCTGGAACGGGTCGACGGCCCCGAGCAAGGCGCCTGCCGCGACCTCAACTTCGATCCATTGATCCTGCCCCATGGCATCGAACCCTCCGCCGACCCGATCCTCGCCGCCCGCTCGGCCGCCTACTCGGTGTCCTTCAATCGCCGCAGCCACGAAACCCTGACCGAAGGAGCCCGCCCATGACCGCCACCGCCTTCCACCCCCTGGCCCGGCTGCTGCACTGGCTGATGGCCGTGCTGATCCTGGCCATGCTGTTCATCGGCGTGGCCATGGTCGGCGACCTGTCACCCCGCCATCCGCTGCTGGTCGAGCTGCACAAGGCCACCGGCCTGGCCCTGCTGGCGCTGGTGCTCGTGCGCATCGCCCTGCGCCTGAGCCTGGCGCATCCAGCGCTGCCCGCCGACCTGCCACGCCTGCAGCGGCTGGCCGCCGGCGCCTCGCACCTGCTGCTGTACGGCCTGATGCTGGCCATGCCGCTGCTCGGCTGGGCCATGCTCTCGGCCGGTGGCTACCCGCGCCCCTTGCAACTGCCCGCCATCGCCCCCCACGACCTGGCGCTGTACGCCGTGCTGCGCCAGGCCCACGGCTGGCTGGGCTACCTGTTGTTCGCCACGGTGCTGGCGCATCTGGGCGCGGCCCTGATGCACGCACTGGTGCGCCGCGACGGCGTCTTGCGTAGCATGTGGCCAGGCCCGTTGCGCCGCAGTGAATGAGCACTGCCGGGGTCGACAAATGTAAATAATTATTACTAACATCGTCGCTCATTTCGTCGAACTGCCCTGGACTGCCCCATGAACGTCGCAAAGGACCCTGCCACCTTCACCCCGGCCAGCACCCTGGACCTGCGTCCACTGATGCTGGTCAACATGGCCTGCACCATGTCGATGATGGCCTTCGTCGCCCTGATCGGCCCGATCGCCCGCCTGCTGGGCATGGCCACCTGGCAGGCCGGCGCGGCGGTGACCGTGGCCGGCGTGGTCTGGGTCCTGCTCGCGCGGCCCTGGGGGCGCCTGGCCGACCGCTATGGCCGACGCCGCGTGCTGCTGCTGGGCAGCGGTGGTTTCACCCTGGCCTACTGGCTGTTGTGCCTGTTCATCGATGGCGCGCTGCGCTGGCTGCCAGGCGCGACCCTGGCCTTCTTCGGGCTGATGCTGGCGCGGGGCATGATCGGCGCCTTCTATGCCGCGCTGCCGGTGGGCGGCAACGCGCTGATCGCCGACCACATCGAACCCCAGCGCCGGGCCCGGGCCATGGCCTCGCTGGGCGCCGCCAACGCCGTCGGCCTGGTGCTCGGCCCAGCGGTGGCCGCGCTGCTGTCGCGCTACAGCCTGAGCATGCCGTTCTATGCGATGTCGCTGCTGCCGGCCACGGCCTTCGTCGTGCTGCTGTTCAAGCTCAAGCCACAGCCCTTGGCCCAGGCGCACGCGCCGAACCCGGTGCGACTGTCCGACCCGCGCCTGCGCCGGCCCCTGCTGGTGGCCTTCAGCGCCATGCTCAGCGTGACCGTGTCGCAGATCGCCGTCGGCTTCTTCGCCATCGACCGCCTGCATCTGGAGTCGACCGCCGCCGCCCAGGCCGCCGGCATCGCCCTGACCACCGTGGGTGTGGCGCTGATGCTGGCCCAGGTGTTCCTGCGCCGGCTCGAATGGCCGCCGCTGAAGATGATCCGCGTCGGCGCCAGTGTCTCGGGGCTGGGCTTCGCCGCTGCCGCCCTGGCCACCAGCGCGCCCTGGCTGTGGGGCGCGTTCTTCGTCGCCGCGTTCGGCATGGGCTTCGTGTTCCCGGCGTTTTCCGCCTTGGCGGCCAACGCCATGCACGCCTCCGAGCAAGGCGCCACGGCCGGCTCCATCGGCGCGGCCCAGGGCATGGGCGCGGTGGTCGGGCCGCTGGCCGGGACCCTGGTCTATGCCCTCGACCCACGCTTGCCGTTCCTGGCCGTGGGCGCCCTGTTGCTGGTGGTCGGCCTGTGGCCGGCGCCCGCTGACCAGCGGCACTGAGAGCTACAGCGCGCAACCTGTGCAGAGTGTGCTTTAATGCGTCGCCCATTATTTTTGACACCTCTGCAAACAAGGCGGCTATGGACACGGGGACACGACTCAAGCTGGTGCGTGAACGCAACAACCTCTCCCAACGGGAACTGGCCCGCCGCAGCGGCCTGACCAATTCGACGATCTCGCAGATCGAGCAGAACCGGGTCAGCCCTTCGGTCAGTTCCCTCAAGAAACTGCTCGAAGGGATTCCCATGTCCCTGGCGGAATTCTTCAGCTTTGACGAGCCCGTGCGCGAGGAACGCTACGTGTTCCGCGGCGGCGAGCAGCCCGACCTGGGGCGCAACGGCCTGCGCATGCTGCTGATCGGCGCCAGTGTCGAAGGCCGGCAGATGCGCATGCTGCGCGAGCTGTACGCGCCGGGCGCCGACTCCGGCGAGCCGATCGTGCATGCCGAAGGCGAGGAATGCGGCCTGGTCACCCGGGGCACCATGGAGCTGTGGGTCGATGGCCAGGTCAGCGTGCTCAACGCGGGCGATGGTTACTACATCCCCACTACGCTGCCCCACACTTTCAAGAACATCGGCCCCGATGAGGCCGAGATCATCAGCGCCAACACCCCGGCGAATTTCTGATCCCATGCCCGACGTCTCCAGTCGCGAGGCGTACCAGTGCCTGCGTGACGCCGCCCTTGGCGTGCGGCCGCTGGTGACGGTCGCCCGCCTGGCCGGCGGGCAGGTCGAGGTGCTGGTCGACGGCTGGCGCTTGACCCTGGTGCTGGACGGCGAAGGCCTGGCCCACTGCAGCCACTGCCAATGCCCAGATGGACGCCGGGGCACGCTGGACGACTGGCACCGTTACGGCACCAATCCGGTCGATCATCTGAGCATCTGGGAACGCGGACAAATAGAGCGGCTGCTGGCCTGAGGCACGCCCTGGCGTCTCCCGGTCATGCCTGTCGAGCCAGTGCTTGCTCGACAAAATCCAGCCGGTCCTGGCCGAAGAACATCTGCCCGTCGACAAAGAACGTCGGCGCCCCGAACACACCACGTTCGACCGCCTCCTCGGTAGCTTTGCGCAAGGCGTCCTTGACCTCGGGCCGGGCGGCCAGCGCCTGGAACACCTCGGCCTCGAAACCACCCGCAGCCAGGGTTTCACCCAGCAACGCAGGGTCTCCCAGATTGCGCCCGTGCACGAACAACCCTTCGAACAGCACCTTCAACAACGCCTCGAACCGCTCTTCGGCAAACAACTGGACGCCGATCAGCCCGCGCATCAGGTTCAGGGTGTTGACCGGAAACCCTGGCGGCAGGGTCAGGGGCACGCGATAGCGATCGGCATAGCGCTTGAGGTCGATGCGCATATAGCGCCCCTTGGCCGGCACCATCACCGGCGAAGCATTGCCGGTGGCCTGGAACACCCCGCCCAGCAGGATCGGTTTGTACACCAACCGCGCCCCGTGACGCGCGCATAGGGCGGGTAGCTGGGTCGAGGCCAGGTAAGTGGCGGGGCTGCCCAGGTCCAGGAAGAACTCGACGGTCTTGTTCATGATTCGCTCCTTGTATGAGGGTGAGACTTACCAGCGCTCCATCCACGGGCGCAGGTCCAGTTCGAAGGTCCAGGCATCCCGTGGCTGGGCATGCAGGAACCAGTAGCTGTCGGCAATGTGCGCGGGGTCGAGGATGCCGTCCTGATCCTTGAGCGCATAGCGTTCGGGGAAGCTGTCGCGGATGAACGCGGTGTCGATGGCGCCATCGACCACCACATGGCCGACATGGATGTTCCGCGGCCCCAGTTCCCGCGCCATGCTCTGGGCCAGGGCGCGCAGGCCATGCTTGGCCCCGGCGAAGGCGGCGAAGCCGGCCGCGCCACGGGTACCGGCGGTGGCCCCGGTGAAGAGGATGGTGCCACGCGCGCGGGTCACCATGCGCCGGGCGACCGCCTGGGCCGTGAGGAACCCGGCGAAACAGGCCATTTCCCAGATTTTGAAGTACTTGCGCGGCGTCTCCTCGAGAATGCTGCAAGGGACGTTGGCGCCGATGTTGAAGACGAAAGCCTCGATCGGGCCGATATCGCGCTCGATGGTTTCCACCAGCTCGGCCACCTGCTCTTCCTTGCGCGCATCGGAACCGAAGCCATGGGCCTGACCGCCCTCGGCGCGGATCTCGTCGAGCAGTGGTTGCAGCTTCTGCGCCTCGCGCCGCGTCACACAGGCGATATAGCCCTCGCGGGCGAAGCGCTTGGCGATCTCGCCACCGGTGGCGTCGCCCGCACCGATCACCAGCACGACCTTTTGTTGTTCTGCCATGGACCGCTCCATTGATGAATGATCGTTTAGTAAACGAACGCTATGCTACGATGCCGTCATCGTCAAGCCCGCAGCACGAGGTTCCGCGGATGCGCTACGCCACCGACCACAAGCAACAGACCCGCGAGAAGCTGCTGGCCAGCAGCGGCGCCCTGGCCAAGCGCGGCGGCTTCGCCGCCACCGGCGTGGCCGGGCTGATGAAGGCCATCGGCCTGACCGGCGGCGCCTTCTACAACCACTTCCCCTCCAAGGACGACCTGTTCAGCGAGATCGTCCGCCGCGAACTGGCCAACAGCCCATTGGCGCGCCTGGTGGAGCGCGGCAGCGACCGCGCCCGGCTCAAGCGCCTGCTCGACCAGTACCTGAGCCTGGCGCACCTGCACAATGCCGAAGGCGGCTGCCCGCTGCCGCCGCTCGGGGTGGAGATCGCCCGCGCCGAGCGGCCCGTGCGCGAGCAGGCCGAGCACTGGCTGGTGGCGCTGCACCAGGCGTGGAGCGAGACGCTCGACGACCCGGAACTGGCCTGGGCCTTGCTCAGCCAGTGCGTCGGCGCCCTGGTGGTAGGTCGCATGCTGGCCAGCGAAGCGGTGCAGGCACAGGTGCTGGAGGCGAGTCGCACGCTGATCGACCGGGTCTTCGATGAAGCTCGCTAGCGCGCTGCTCGGGCTGTTGCTGACCCTCCCCGTCTTCGCCCAGGACAGTTGCCCGGTCGGGCAGTACCAGGTTTGCCTGGTGGTGTGCTTCTGCGCCCCCATCGACCCCAGCCAGGGCGGCCAGGTGCTGCAGGATGTCGAACGCATGGCCACCGCCAGCCTGGTGTTCGCCCTGCGCCAGGCCCGTGACGAGGCAGCGGCCAGCGGCAGCGCGCCGATCCCGTTGCACATCCGCGCCCAGCTCGAGCCCTGGTACGACTTCGCCGTGCTCGACGCGGCCCGCTACCGGGTGGGGGATGAACGACAGATCAGCGCCGCCAATGCGCTGTTGCAGAATCCGGACGTGAATGCGGTGACGCTGATCGACACCATCATCTTCCGTCGCCCCGCCGATGCCGAGGACAACGTGGCGCTGTGGGCCCATGAGCTCAAGCATGTGCAGCAGTATCAGGAGCTGGGGGTGGAGGAATTCGCCCGGCGCTATACCCGGGATTACCAGGCGCTGGAAGGGCCGGCCTACGAGATCGAGGCGCAGGTGGCCAAGGCGTTGCGCGAAAAGACATTCGGCGGACCGCGCTGACTGCCGAATTACATCATCCCCCTGTGTAGGAGCGGCCTTGTGTCGCGAAAGGGCTGCAGAGCAGCCCCGGCGATATATGCGTCAACGCTGAAACCCGGGGGCTGCTGCGCAGCCCTTTCGCGACACAAGGCCGCTCCTACAGGGGATGATGCCAGCCTGAAATCATGCGTCCGGATCGATGACGGCATCCGACATATCATTGCTCGTGATAATAACCTTCGCTGCATTCGATTCGTGCGCCACGCGCAAGGCACTCACACTCCGCCCACTACTAATACTTTGGCGGAGTTCTCCATGGATCACTCACTCAAACCCTTGCGCTTCCCCCTCGCTGCCCTGGCAGTGGTGGTGCTCAGCGCTTGCGGTCGCACCCCCGACGCTGTGCAGGCTCCCGCCGCGCCCAAGGTCAGCGTGGCCAAGGTCATCGAGCAGCCGATCAACGAATGGGACGAGTTCACCGGGCGCCTGGAAGCGCCGGAAACCGTAGAGGTTCGCCCACGCGTCTCCGGCCAGGTCGACCTGGTGGCGTTCACCGAAGGCGCCCAGGTGAAAAAAGGCGATTTGCTGTTCCAGATCGACCCGCGCCCGTTCCAGGCTGAAGTCCGCCGTCTCGAAGCCCAGCTGCAACAGGCCAAGGCCACCGCCATCCGCAGTGCCAACGAAGCCCGTCGTGGCGAGCGCCTGCGCGACAGCAACGCCATCTCCGCGGAACTTGCCGAATCGCGCAGCAGCGCCGCCGCCGAAGCCCGCGCCGGGGTCGACGCGATCCAGGCGCAGCTCGACCTGGCCCGCCTGAACCTGAGCTTCACCCGGGTCACCGCGCCAATCAGCGGCCGCGTCAGCCGCGCCGAGTTCACCGCCGGCAACATCGTCACCGCCGACGTCACCCCGCTGACCAGCCTGGTCTCCACCGACAAGGTCTACGCCTACTTCGACGCCGACGAGCGCGTGTACCTCAAGTACACCCAACTGGCCCGCGACGGCCAGCGCGGCCAGAGCACCCCGGTGTACCTGGGGCTGACCAACGAAGCCGGCAACCCGCACCTGGGCCAGATGAACTTCGTCGACAACCAGGTCAACCCGCGCACCGGCACCATCCGTGGCCGTGCCGTGTTCGACAACCGCGACGGCCAGTTCACCCCCGGCCTGTACGCACGCCTGAAGCTGGTCGGCAGCGCCCAGTACGATGCCGTGCTGATCAACGACGAAGCGGTCGGCACCGACCTTGGCAAGAAGTTCGTGCTGGTCATGGACAAGGACAACAAGGCCACCTACCGCGCCGTGGAACTCGGTCCCAAGCTCGAAGGCCTGCGCATCGTGCGCAACGGCCTGGGCAAGGACGACCGCATCGTGGTCAAGGGCCTGCAGCGCGTGCGTCCAGGCTCGCCGGTAACCCCCGAGGAAACTCCGATGGCCAGTGAACAGACCCTCGCCGCCCTCGCCCAGCAGCGCCAGGCCCTGGAGGCCAGCAATCCGGCGCCCAAGGTTGCCGGCGCCAATGTCAAAGTCGCCAGCGCCCAAGCGCCACGCGGTTAAGGGACAACACCGATGAACTTTTCGAAATTCTTCATTACCCGGCCGATCTTCGCCGCGGTGCTGTCGCTGGTGCTGCTGATCGCGGGCTCGATCTCGCTGTTCCAGCTGCCGATCAGCGAATACCCCGAAGTGGTGCCGCCCACCGTGGTGGTGCGCGCCAACTTCCCCGGCGCCAACCCCAAGGTGATCGGCGAGACCGTCGCCGCGCCGCTGGAGCAAGCCATCACCGGCGTCGAGAACATGCTGTACATGTCCTCGCAATCGACCGCCGACGGCAAGCTGACCCTGACCATCACCTTCGCCCTGGGCACCGACCTGGACAACGCCCAGGTGCAGGTGCAGAACCGCGTGACCCGCACCCAGCCCAAGCTGCCGGAGGAAGTGACGCGCATCGGTATCACCGTCGACAAGGCCTCGCCCGACCTGACCATGGTCGTGCACCTGACCTCGCCGGACAACCGCTACGACATGCTCTACCTGTCCAACTACGCCATCCTCAACATCAAGGATGAGCTGGCGCGCCTGGGCGGCGTGGGCGACGTGCAGCTGTTCGGCATGGGCGACTACTCGCTGCGCGTGTGGCTCGACCCGAACAAGACCGCCTCGCGCAACCTGACCGCCAGCGACGTGGTCGCGGCGATCCGCGAGCAGAACCGCCAGGTCGCCGCCGGCCAGCTGGGCGCCCCGCCCGCCCCCGGCTCGACCAGTTTCCAGCTGTCGATCAACACCCAAGGCCGCCTGGTCAACGAGGAAGAGTTCGAGAACATCATCATCCGCGCAGGCGCCGATGGCGAGATCACGCGCCTGAAGGACATCGCCCGGGTCGAGCTGGGCTCCAGCCAGTACGCCCTGCGCTCGCTGCTGAACAACCAGCCGGCCGTGGCCCTGCCGATCTTCCAGCGCCCTGGCTCCAACGCCATCGAGATCTCCGACGAAGTGCGGGCGAAGATGGCCGAGCTGAAGAAGGACTTCCCGGAAGGCATGGACTACAGCATCGTCTATGACCCGACCGTGTTCGTCCGTGGCTCCATCGAAGCGGTGGTGCACACCCTGTTCGAAGCCCTGGTGCTCGTCGTGCTGGTGGTGATCCTGTTCCTGCAGACCTGGCGCGCCTCGATCATCCCGCTGCTGGCCGTGCCGGTATCGCTGATCGGCACCTTCGCGGTGATGCACCTGTTCGGCTTCTCGCTCAACGCGTTGTCATTGTTCGGCCTGGTGCTGGCCATCGGTATCGTGGTGGACGACGCCATCGTCGTGGTGGAAAACGTCGAGCGCAATATCGGGCTCGGCCTGAAACCGCTCGAGGCCACGCAAAAAGCCATGAGCGAGGTGACCGGCCCGATCATCGCCACCGCCCTGGTGCTGTGCGCCGTGTTCGTACCGGCGGCATTCATCTCCGGCCTGACCGGGCAGTTCTACAAGCAGTTCGCCCTGACCATCGCCATCTCGACCGTGATCTCGGCGTTCAACTCGCTGACCCTGTCGCCGGCCCTGGCTGCCGTCCTGCTCAAAGAGCACCACGCGCCCAAGGACCGCTTCTCGCTGTTCCTGGAAAAACTGCTGGGTAGCTGGCTGTTCGCCCCATTCAACCGCTTCTTCGACCGCGCCAGCCACGGCTATGTCGGTGGCGTGCGCCGGGTCATCCGCTCCAGCGGCATCGCCCTGTTCGTCTACGCCGGCCTCATGGGCCTGACCTACCTGGGCTTCTCGTCGACCCCGACCGGCTTCGTCCCGGCCCAGGACAAGCAGTACCTGGTGGCCTTCGCCCAGCTGCCTGACGCCGCCAGCCTCGACCGTACCGAGGCGGTGATCAAGAAGATGAGCGAGATCGCCCTCAAGCAACCGGGCGTGGCCGATTCGGTGGCCTTCCCGGGCCTGTCGATCAATGGTTTCACCAACAGCCCGAACAGCGGCATCGTGTTCACCCCGCTCAAGCCGTTCGACGAGCGCAAGGACCCGAGCCAGTCGGCGGCGGCCATCGCGGCGGCCCTGAACGCGCAGTTCGCCGATATCCAGGACGCCTATATCGCGATCTTCCCGCCTCCGCCGGTCCAAGGCCTGGGCACCATCGGCGGCTTCCGCCTGCAAATCGAAGACCGCGGCAACCTGGGCTACGAAGCGCTGTACAAGGAAACCCAGAACATCATCGCCAAGAGCCACAACGTGCCGGAACTGGCAGGCCTGTTCACCAGCTACCAGGTCAACGTGCCACAGGTCGATGCCGCCATCGACCGGGAAAAGGCCAAGACCCACGGCGTGGCGATCAATGACATCTTCGACACCCTGCAGGTCTACCTGGGCTCGCTGTACACCAACGACTTCAACCGCTTTGGTCGCACCTACCAGGTCAACGTCCAGGCCGAGCAGCAGTTCCGCCTCGACGCCGAGCAGATCGGCCAGCTGAAGGTGCGCAACAACCTGGGCGAGATGATCCCGCTGGCGACCTTCCTCAAGGTCAGCGATACCTCGGGCCCCGATCGGGTGATGCACTACAACGGTTTCATCACCGCCGAGATCAACGGTGCCGCGGCCCCCGGCTACAGCTCCGGCCAGGCCGAGGCGGCGATCGAGAAACTGCTCAAAGAGGAACTGCCCAACGGCATGACCTTCGAGTGGACCGACCTGACCTACCAGCAGATCCTCTCGGGCAACACCGCGCTGTTCGTGTTCCCGCTCTGCGTGCTGCTGGCCTTCCTGGTGCTGGCCGCCCAGTACGAAAGCTGGAGCCTGCCGCTGGCGGTGATCCTGATCGTGCCGATGACCCTGCTGTCGGCCATTACCGGGGTGATCGTCTCCGGTGGCGACAACAACATCTTCACCCAGATCGGTTTGATCGTGCTGGTGGGCCTGGCGTGCAAGAACGCGATCCTGATCGTCGAGTTCGCCAAGGATGAGCAGGCCAAGGGCCTCGACCCGCTGGCCGCGGTGCTGGAAGCGTGCCGCCTGCGTCTGCGCCCGATCCTGATGACGTCGATCGCCTTCATCATGGGTGTGGTGCCGCTGGTGTTCTCCTCCGGCGCCGGTGCCGAGATGCGTCACGCCATGGGTGTGGCGGTGTTCTCGGGGATGATCGGGGTGACCGTGTTCGGCCTGTTCCTGACTCCGGTGTTCTTCTTCCTGATTCGCCGTTTCGTCGAGCGTCGCCAGGCCCGCAAGGCCAAGCACGTCGTAGCGCTGGAGAACCATGCATGAAGCTGCTCAAACCCCTGACCCCGAGCCTGCTGGCCCTGGCCCTGGCGGCCTGCGCCGTGGGCCCGGACTACAAGACCCCGGCCACTGAGCCTGCGCAGCTCGACAGCAGCCTGCAAGCCAAGGCCTTCGACCGCAGCCGCTTCGAGAGCGTGTGGTGGAAGCAGTTCGACGACCCGGTGCTCAACCAACTGGTACAGGCGTCGCTGAACGGCAACCGTGACCTGCGTGTGGCCTTCGCCCGGCTGAAGGCGGCGCGGGCGATTCGCGAGGATGCCTCCAACGACCAGCTGCCGGTGGTCACCAGCCGCGCCAGCAGCGACCTCGGCAAAGGCCAGGTGCCCGGCCAGACCGAGCGCCGGGTCAACAGCGAGCGCTACGACCTGGGCCTGGACATGGCCTGGGAGCTTGACCTGTTCGGCCGCATCCAGCGCCAGATCGAAGCCAGCGAAGCCCAGGAAGCGGCCGCCGAGGCCGACCTGCAACAGCTGCAGGTGAGCCTGATCGCCGAGCTGGTCGATGCCTATGGCCAGCTGCGCGGTGCCCAGTTGCGCGAGAAGATCGCCGTGGCCAACCTCAAGACCCAGCAGGAGTCGCGGGATATCACCGTGACCCTGCGCGACACCGGGGTCGGCAACGAGCTCGATGTGGTGCGCGCCGATGCACGCCTGGCGGGGGTCGAGGCGACCGTGCCACAGCTGCAGGCCGAACAAGTGCGGGCGAAGAACCGCATCGCCACCCTGCTCGGCCAGCGTCCGGACGCACTGACGGTCGACCTCTCGCCCAAGGCCCTGCCGGCCATCGCCAAGGCCCTGCCGGTAGGCGACCCCGGCGAGCTGCTGCGCCGCCGCCCGGACATCCGCAGCGCCGAGCGCCAGCTGGCCGCCGCCACTGCCAATGTCGGCGTGGCCACCGCCGACCTGTTCCCACGGGTGAGCCTCAGCGGCTTCCTAGGCTTCACTGCCGCGCGTGGCTCGCAGATCGGCTCTTCGGCCGCCAACGCCTGGGCGCTGGGCCCGACCATCAGCTGGGCGGCGTTCGACCTGGGCAGCGTGCGGGCTCGCCTGCGCGGCGCCAAGGCCGAGGCCGATGGCGCCCTGGCCAGCTACGAGCAGCAGGTACTGCTGGCCCTGGAAGAGTCGGCCAACGCCTTCAGCGACTATGGCAAGCGCCAGCAGCGCCTGCTGGCGCTGATGCGCCAGAGCGAGGCCAGCCGCAAGGCCGCCGAGCTGGCCTCGGTGCGCTATCGCGAAGGCACGGTGGATTACCTGGTGCTGCTGGACGCCGAACGCGAGCGCCTGAGCGCCGAGGATGCCCAGGCCCAGGGCGAGGTCGAGCTGTACAGCGGGATCGTGGCGATCTACAAGGCCCTCGGCGGTGGCTGGCAACCCGAGGCGGTGGCCAGCGCACAGTGATCGCAGGATGAATTGAAGACTCCTTTGGTTGGTTCCTCCCCCAACCACTTTGCCCCGCTGGCCTTGGCCCGCGGGGCTTTTTTATGGCTGCGGGTCTACCCCTTGATGGCCTTCTCGATGGCGGCGATATCAATCTTGGTCATGCTCATCATGGCGTCGAACGCGCGCTTGGCCGCCGCCCGGTCGGGGCTGGCGACGGCCTGGGTGAGGACGCGCGGGCTGATCTGCCATGACAGCCCCCATTTGTCCTTGCACCAGCCGCACACGCTCTCCTGCCCACCGTTGCCGACGATGGCGTTCCAGTAGCGGTCGGTTTCCTCCTGGCTGTCGGTGGCCACCTGGAAGGAAAACGCCTCGCTGTGGGTGAAGGCCTTGCCGCCGTTCAGACCGATGCAGGGAATGCCCATCACGGTGAATTCGACCGTGATCACATCGCCCGCCTTGCCCGACGGGTAGTCGCCAGGGGCCTTGTGCACGGCAGTCACCTGGCTGTCCGGGAAGGTCCGGGCGTAGAAATTGGCCGCCTGCTCGGCATCGTGGTCGAACCAGAGGCAGATGCTGTTCTTCGGGGTCATGGTCATGGCTCCTGTGGCCTGCGCGATGCCACCGAGTCTAGTCCGGCGATCCCCCCGGCTTGTGGGCCTGCGATCAACGGTGAGGCCAGCGCCCCGATAAAGCCGCTCCCACGGGGGCAGAGGTAAACCACGAATACTCTACAGGCCAGTTGCGCCCCACATCATGCCCCCGATGAGCAAGCGAATGCCTGGGCCAGCTCCGGATCACTGGCAATGCTGCCGGGATGCGCCTGGCGATACTCACGCAGCGCCTGCTCCAGCCGCGCCCCACGCAGGCGGCCCTCGGAGGCGATGAACTGCAGCGCATCGTCGCGCGCCGCCTGATAGGTGCGCGCGGGACGGCTGGTGGATCCGCTCGCTGCGGCGGTACCGAGGCTGGAGCCAACGGTGAAATGGTCGGTGGAGTTACCTTTGCCGTCCATGCCCCAGGCCTGGGTGGTGAACGCCAGCCAGGCCAGCAGCACGCTGCCGGCGCGCGTCAAGAGACCGCCCGTGAGTCGCTGAAAGCCAGGAAATAGCCGTTGCAATCGCGCACCCCGAACTCCCGCGAACCATAGCTCGTGTCTTGCAGTGGCCAGGCGATGTTCGCACCCGCCCTGACTCGCGAGTGATAGCCCTCGACATCATCAATCACCAGATAGAACGTCCCCGAGCACCCCGGCGACTGTTGCCACAGGTCCGCCTGCGTGAACAGCAGGCGGCAGTCCTGCAACTGCACGGTGAGCGTCGATTGGGCGCTATCGGTAACGGTGAAGCCCAGTACGTCCCGATAGTGAGTACGGGTGGCTTGCAGATCGGCGCAATAGAGAATCGGGGCGATGGGCATGCTGGCCTCGTCGGTGAGCGTGGCGAATGTCGCGGATCATCGCCGCATTCGTCCTGGCCAGCAAGCGCACTGTATGCCGTGTTTGCCGGTCATCTGTATCTGACGCCCGGTCGCCGACGGCCCTAGCATCGAACTCCCGATCCAAGGTGCCTGTCATGAACGATATCCCTGCCACGCTCTATCTGCACGGCCTGGCCGTGCGCCCTCTGCAACCCAGCGACCTGGAGATGATCTGCGCCCAGCGCGAGGCCATGTTCCTCGAGGCTGGCGGTGATCCTGCACGCCTGTGCACCATGCGCAAACACTTCCGTCCGTGGCTGCGACCCCGCCTGGCTGATGGTCGCTACTACGGCTTCGCCCTGGTGGACGCTGGCCTGCCCGTGGCGGCGATCGGCCTGATGGAGATCGAATGGCCGCCCCACCCCGCTCACCCGAGCGAGGACCGGCGCGGCTATGTGCTCAACGTCTACGTCCAGCCCTCGCATCGGCGTCGAGGCCTGGCCTCGAGCCTGATGCGCCTGGCCGAGGCCGAGTTCATCCGCCGGGGCGTGGGCTTTGCAGTACTGCATGCCACCGAGGTCGGCAGGCCGGTCTATGCCGGGCTTGGCTGGGCAGCCACCACGGAAATGGCCAAGGTGCTGTGAAACCCTGACAGTTTTACCAGTTGCGCACACCGGGTCACGCTTGCACAGTCATCGCAGGGCCACACGGGGTGCATGGGTTTGACGTGTGCCGGCATAACGTTCAAGGTCGGGGCTGCGCACACCCACGACCCGATACTGCATGGAGCCTGTGATGCATTTCGACCTGATCCAGACCTTGAGCCTGGCCGGCAAGTCCGGCGTCCCCAACGATGACCGCATTGGCTGCGCCGAGCGCCATGCCTGGGTCATCGACGGCGCCACCGACCTGGGAGAACCTGGACTGCTGGGGGAGCGTGGCGGTGCGGCCTGGCTCTCATCGACGGCGCAACGGGCCTTCTGCGCCGCGTCTGGTTCGTTGTCGGGTATTTGCCACGACGTGTTCGAGAGCATCGCCAAAGCTTACGAGAATGAACGCCGCCGCGAGCCGTTCGGTAGCTGGGAACTACCGCGTGCCGCCTTTGCCGCGGTTGCCCTGGAGGGTGTCGAACTGGTCTGCGCGCATCTGGCCGACTGCGTGGTGCTGCATCGCGGCACGGATGGCGTACGCTTCCTTACCCCTGCGCCGGATCACGATGACGAATGCGCTGCCGCTGCCGCCCTCGGTGCCGGGATTGGTGCTCATGGCGTGCGCCCGCCTGCCGTGCTGGAGGACCGCCGTGCTGCGCGCATGCGTGCTCGGGAGGTGCTCAGCGTCGATGCCGCCTGCGCCCGTGAGCATACCCGCTACACACGCCACCCCGTCTCTCGAGGCGACGATATCGTGCTGATGAGCGATGGCCTGGCGGCGTTGCTCTCACCCTACAGGGTCCTTGAGCCCGATGGTTTCATCGATCAGTTGCTGTCCGACGGGCTGGACGAACTGGCCCGCCGGCTGCGCGCCATCGAGCGGGAAGATGCCGCCTGCCTGCGTTACCCGCGTTTCAAGAAGAGCGACGACGCTTCGGCGATCTGGTTGCGTGTTGCCTGAGGCGTCCATCCGAACGCATCCTGCCCCACTCAATCGACATATATTTTTGTATACACCGTTGATTCCAATCGTCAGTCGGCGCTAGGATTGCCCGGCTTGGCAACGCTCCATTTATATGTCAAGTGAAAGTAGACCCGTCGATGCCCTGGGGAGGGTGAGTCGACGGGTTTTTTATCGTCCATCGCTGTATATAAAAATCTATAACGAGGCCACGCGCCGTCACCGGCATGGCCCAGCAAGGAGCCGACATGAAGTCGCTAGCCCCCCGCCTGTCCCTGGCCGCGCTCGCCGCCATGGCCACCTCTCCCGCGTTCGCCGACGAGCAGGAAAAACCGTTCACCCTCGGCGAAATCCGTATTTCCGCGCCGCAGGACGACAAACTGGCCACCGGCAGCTCGGTGGTCGAGGCCGCCGACATGCGCCTGCATGATCGGGAGACGGTCGACAAGGCCCTGGCCCTGGCACCCGGCGTCAACCTCGCCTATATCGGCGGGCGCGCCGAGCAGGTGGTCTTCGTGCGCGGCTTCGATCGCCTGCAGGTGCCGGTGTTCATCGACGGCATTCCCACCTACGTGCCCTACGACGGCAATATCGATCTGGGTCGCTTCACCACCTACGACCTGTCGCGCGTCGAAGTGGCCAAGGGCTTCGCCTCGCTGCTGTATGGTCCCAACACCCTGGGCGGCGCGATCAACCTGGTCACCCGCCGCCCGACCCAGGCCTTCGAGGGTGAAGTGGGCGGCGGCCTGGAGCTGACCGACCACGGCAACGTCAATGCCTACCGCAGCTACGTCAACGCCGGCTCCAACCAGGGCAACTGGTGGATGCAAGGTGGCGTGTCCTATGTCGACTACGACTACACCCTGCTGCCCGACGACTTCAAGCCAACCAACAACCAACAGGGCGAAGGTCGCCGAGAGAACAGCGACAAGCGCGACGGCAAATTCAGCTTCAAGCTCGGCCTGACCCCCAACGACACCGATGAGTACGTGCTCGGCTATGTCCAGCAGCAAGGCCGCAAGGGCCAGCCGCCCTATGCCGGCGACCTGCCCGCCACCGGGCAGCGCAAGCGCTGGTGGGAGTGGCCGACCTGGGACAAGACCAGCCTGTTCCTGGCCACCCACACCCGCTTCGGCGAGCACGGCCTGAAGACCCGGGTCTACCACGACACCTTCAAGAACTCGCTGGAGAGTTTCACCTACAACAACGGCATCGTCGGCCCGCTGCAATCGGGCTTCCCCAGCAAGTACGACGACGAATCCAGCGGTTTCTCCATCGAGGGCGACCTCGCCCTGACAGCCAGCAACCGCCTGGGTATCGCCTACCACTTCAAGGAGGATGTGCATCGCTCCCGCGATGGTGGCGACCCGTGGACGCATTTTCGCGACCAGACCCAGTCCATTGCCCTGGAAGACACCTGGAAGCTCGACGAGGTGTTCAGCGTGGTCGGTGGCGTGTCGTACAACTACCGCAAGAGCCTGGATGCCGAGAACTTCGGCACCAACACGGCCTCGCCACGGGTCAAGACCCTGTACGACGAGCCCACCGGCAGCGACGATGCGGTCAATGCCCAATTGGGCCTGTTCATCAACACCGGCCCCCTGCTGGCCATCGACCACGACGGCCAGGTGCGCCTGACCGTGGCGCGCAAGAGCCGCTTCGCCACCATCAAGGACCGCTACTCGACCCGCTTCGGCACGGTGATCCCCAGCCCGGACCTCAAGTCCGAACGCGCCACCCACTACGAGCTGGGCTACGCCGGTTCGCTCAGCGACCTGTGGTCGCTGGATGCCGCGCTGTTCATCAGCGAGGTCGAAGACTCCATCCAGCAGGTCACCGTGGCGCCGCAGCCAGGCTGCGCGGCCCCTTGCGGGCAGTACCAGAACATCGCCAAGGCGCGCAACCAGGGTGTGGAGCTGGGCCTGAAGGGCGACATCGGCGACTGGCAGCTGGGCGCCAGCTACACCTACCTCGACCGCCAGAACCGCAGCAATCCGGACATCCGCCCGGTGGATACCCCGCGCCACAACCTGTTCGCCTCGGCCACCTGGAACCAAGGGGCCTGGCGTCATACCGGCAGCGTCGAGGCCGCCTCGCGCCGCTACAGCGCCTCGGACGGCACCCAGGTCGCCAACGGCTACGCCATCTACAACCTCAAGACCGGCTACACCTTCGCCAACGACCTGCGCATCGAGGCCGGCGTGCGCAACCTGTTCGACCGTCTCTATGAATACACCGAGGGCTATCCGGAAATGGGCCGCAACTACTTCGTGCAGTTCAATGTGCCGCTGTAAGCCATGGCTGCTGGCCCTCGCCCTGTGGAGCGGGGCCACGCAGGCGCAGCCGGTGGTGGTGCTGACCAGCTATCCCGAGGCGATGATGACCCGCTTCGAGGACGCCTTCGCCCAGGCCCACCCCGAACATCGCCTGCAGCTGGTGTGGCGCCAGGGCTTCGATGCCCTGCCCTTCCTGCTGCAGCCCGACCAGGGCGGCGTCGACGTCTACTGGGCGCCGTCGCCCGGCAACTTCGCCCGGCTGGCCCAGGATGGCGGCTGGCAACCACTGGGTATCGATCTCGCCGGGCTGCCGGCGAAGATCGCTGGCATGCCCTTGCGTGACCGCGACCAGCGTTACCAGGCCACGGAACTTGCGGGTTACGGCTTCGCCATCCAGCCTTCGTTGCTGCGGCAACTGAACGTGCCGGCGCCGCAGGACTGGCCCGACCTGCTTGACCCACGCCTGCGCGGGCGCGTTGCCCTGCCCGATCCAGGCCGTGTCGGCTTTGCCCCGGTCATGCTCGATATTGTGCTCGATGCCTATGGCTGGGAGCGTGGCTGGGCGCTGTGGAGCGAGCTGGCCGGGCAGTCGCGCCTGGTCAGCCGGGGTGGCACGCTGGTGAGCGACGAGGTCGCCAGTGGCCGTGTCGCGGTGGGGCTGTCGATCGACTTCTTCGTCGCCTCGGCGATCGCCAATGGCGAAGACGTGGGCTTCGTCTACCCGCGTCATGGCGGGCTCAATCCCGCGCATATCGCGATCACCGCCAAGGCCCGCCATGTGCAGGGCGCAAGGGACTTCGCCGCGTTCGTGCTGTCAGCGGACGGCCAGAAACTGCTGGCCGATCCCGAGATCCGCAAGCTGCCGGCACGCCCAAGCGTATACGCGCAGCTACCCGGCGACTATCACGACCCCTTCACTGCTGCGCGCCAAGGCGCCTACCGCTATGGCAACGACGCCTCGCGCGAGCGACTGGGACTGGTGAGCGCGCTCTTCAGCCAGTGGCTGAGCCTCTCTCACGAGCGGCTGAGCGGCTTGTGGAGCCGGGTCCATGCCGGTGAAAACGCCGGCCACGACCTGCAGGCCGTGCGCAACCAGCTCACTCAACCGCCGATCAGCTCGGCGCAAGCGCGCTCGCCCGAACTGTTGAGGCTGTTCGCCCTGCGCCAGGACCATGGCGCGCAGACATCGCCAACAGACGCGCTGGGCCGCCGCGAAATCGACTGGCAGTTCCAGGCCGCCTTGCGCTTCACCGAGGCCGAGCGCTTGCTCGACGGGATGGGGCTGTGAAGCGGGCTTGCACCGCGCTGCTGATGCTGCTGTGCGGCGCTGGACACGTCTGCGCGCAACCTGCCCGTACCGCCTTCGCCCAGCCCATGCCCGGGCTGGTCGAGGATGCGCAGCTGGAGCGCTTCTTTCGTGGTCGTGGCCTGTTCCACCAGGCCTGGGTGATCGCGCCGTCACTGGACAGCGCTGTCGACGGCCTGGGGCCCCTGCACAATCGCATCACCTGCATCGCCTGCCACCCGCGCAATGGCCGTGGCCAGGCGCCGGCTCAGCCCGGCGAACCGATGCGCAGCCTGTTGGTGCGGCTGTCGATCGAGGGCCTCGGCGAGCACGGCGAACCCGCGCCGCACCCGGTCTATGGCGACCAGCTCAACGAGCTGGGGATTCCCGGCGTGCCGGGTGAGGGCCGGGCACTGCTGAGCTGGGAGGAGCACCCACTACGACTGGCCGACGGTGAAGTGGTCATGCTGCGCAAGCCGAGCCTGCGCTTCGAAGCATTGGCTTATGGTGCGCTGGGACCAGTGCGCACCTCGGCCCGGGTGGCGCCTCCGGTGTTCGGCCTGGGGCTGCTCGAGGCCATCGAGGCCAGCACCCTTCAGGCGCTGGCCAACGCAGCGAAATCCGATGGCGTGAAAGGCCGGATCAACCAGGTGTGGAGCGTCGAACGCAAGCGCCTGGAGCCCGGCCGCTTCGGCCTCAAGGCCAACCAACCCGACCTTCGGCAGCAGATCGCCAGCGCGATGCACGGCGACCTGGGCATCACCTCGCCGCTGTACCCGCGACAGAACTGCACCCCGGCACAGACAGCCTGTCGACAGGCGCCAGGTGGGGGCGAACCGGAGCTCGATGGCCTGCAGCTGGCCGACCTGCATTACTACTTCGCCCACCTTGCCGCCCCGGCGCGTCGCGACCGCGACAAACCCGAGGTGATCGACGGTGAGCGGCTGTTCGCCGCCATCGGCTGCACCGCCTGCCACACGCCCGTGGTGCAGACCGGCAGGCATGCGGATTTTCCCACGCTACCGGCCCAGCGGATCGCGCCCCACAGCGACTTGCTGCTGCATGACATGGGCGAGGGGCTGGCCGACGGTCGCGCGGACTTTCTCGCCACGGGGCGTGAGTGGAAAACGCCGCCGCTCTGGGGGCTTGGCCTGAGCCAGATCATCGCCCCCGGCAGTGGCTACCTGCATGATGGCCGGGCCAGGAACCTGAGCGAGGCGATCCTCTGGCATGGCGGCGAGGCCGAGCCGGCCCGCGAGCGCTACCGGCAGCTGCCCGGCGCGGCGCGGCGAGCGCTGGAGGCGTTTCTGATGTCGCTCTAGGCATCAGTCCTTCATCGCGTGTTGGCGGCGAGGTGCTTGACCTAACCTTTGCAGCGCCTGTGAGATCGAGCGCCGCCCGCGCGGCGCATCGCGACGCAAGGCCGCTCCTACATCTGTTTCGGGCCAGTCAATCCTGTGCCATTACCTGGTCCGCCTTGTTGGCTCGACACAATTTCAGCGTGGGCGTTGCTGTCGCCCCACATGGCTCAGGGCATGCGCCAAGGCGGGCAGCGGTACTTTCACAGGAATAATTGGCCCGAAACAAATGTAGGAGCGGCCTTGCGTCGCGATGCGCCGCGCGGGTGTTTCGGGCCAGTCAATCCTGTGCCATTACCTGGTACGCCTTGTTGGTACGACGCGGTATCAAGGTGGGCACTGCTGGCGCCTCGCCTGACTTGAGGCATGCACCAAGGCGGGCAGCGGTACTTTCACAGGAATAATTGGCCCGAAACAGATGTAGGAGCGGCCTTGCGTCGCGATGCGCCGCGCGGGCGGCGCTCGATCTCACAGGCGCTGCAAAGGTCGCGGCAAGCACCTGGCGGCCCTCATACGGTCAATAGCCGTCACACCGTGGAGACTTGCCGGCAACCAGCGTCGCGCCCTAGTGAAAATCCCGACTGCGCACATCCAAACCCTGCAACAACGGGCTGAGATCTTCCAATCGCCGCGCAATCAGATGTCGCACCCCGCTTTCCTGTTCCAGCCGCCCGCTCACCTTCAGCAGTCGCGACCCCACCAGTGCCCGCCGCTGGCGCTCGGCCAGATCCCGCCAGACCACCACGTTGACCATGCCGTGCTCGTCCTCGAGGGTGACAAACGTCACCCCACTGGCCGTCCCGGGCCGCTGCCGGCCGACCACGATCCCGGCCACCGCGATGTTGTCGCCATGCTCGACATCCGTCAGCTCCCGCGAACTGCGACAACCCAGTGCGCGCAAACGCGAACGCAGCAACCGCAATGGATGCGGGCCAAGGGTGGTGCCGAGCGTGACATAGTCAGCGACCAGATCCTCACCCACGCTCGGTGCCGGCAACTCGACCGCCTGCTCGAGCTGCGGCTCGACCTGGGCGAACAGCGGCAACTGCGCTTGCACCGCCGCCACTTGCCAACGGGCCTGGTGCCGGTTGCCGGCCAGCCCGCGCAACGCCCCGGCATCGGCCAGGCGGGCGCGGGCACGGGCATCGAGCCCAGCCCGCAGGCACAGGTCTTCGACATCGCGCCACGTTCGCTCGGCCCTGGCTTGGCGCAACCGCTCGGCATCCCCTTCGCTGAAGCCCCGAATCTGGCGCAAGCCCAGGCGAATGGCCAGCGCGCCCTCGCCCACGGGCTCCAACGTGCAGTCCCACTCGCTATGGAACACATCCACGGGGCGCACCTCGACGCCCTGGCGACGAGCCTCCTGCAACAACTGATCGGGACTGTAGAAGCCCATCGGCCAGCTGTTGACCAGGGCGCAGGTGAAAATGGCCGGCTCGTGGCACTTCAACCAACTGCTGGCATAGCACAGCAAGGCGAAACTGGCGGCATGGGACTCAGGAAAACCGTAACTGCCAAAGCCCTTGATCTGCTCGAAGATACGTTCAGCGAAAGCCCGCTCATAGCCGTTGCGCAGCATGCCGTCGATCAGCCGCTGGCGATGCGGCTCCAGACCACCATGACGTTTCCAGGCAGCCATGCTGCGGCGCAGCTGGTCGGCCTCGCCCGGACTGTAGTCGGCGGCGACCATCGCCAGCTCCATCACCTGCTCCTGAAACAGGGGGACGCCCAAGGTGCGCTGGAAGACCTCCTGCAATTTCTCCGAAGGATAGGTGACCGGCTCCTGCTTGAGCCTGCGGCGCAGAAACGGATGAACCATGTCGCCCTGAATCGGCCCGGGACGCACGATGGCCACTTCGATCACCAGGTCATAGAACTCGACGGGCTTGAGCCTGGGCAACATGGCCATCTGCGCCCGCGACTCGATCTGGAACACGCCCATGGTCTCGGCGCGACCGATCATGGCGTAGGTGGCCGCATCCTCCTTGGGCAGGGTCGCCAGGCTGTAGTGCCGGCCCCGGTGCCGGGCGATCAGGTCGAAGCAGCGGCGCAGCGCGCTGAGCATGCCCAGCGCGAGCACATCGACCTTGAGCAGGCCGACCATGTCCAGGTCGTCCTTGTCCCACTGGATCACCGTGCGTTCGGCCATTGCGGCGTTCTCGACCGGCACCAGCTGATCCAGGGGCTGCTCGGAAATGACGAAACCACCCGGATGCTGCGACAGGTGTCGAGGGAAGCCTATCAACTGCTCCGCCAGCACCAGGATGCGCCGCAGCGACGGACTCTGCGCGTCGAAACCGGCCTCGGCCAGCCGCCCGGCGTCAGGAATGCGGTCGCTCCAGCGCCCGCAACACTTGGCCAGGGCATCCACCTGGTCGGCCGGCAAGCCGAGCACCCGCGCCACGTCGCGTACCGCGCCCGCGGCGTGGTAGCTGCTGACCACCGCGGTCAGCGCGGCGCGGTGCCGGCCATAGCGGCGAAACACGTACTGGATCACCTCTTCGCGACGGTCGTGCTCGAAGTCCACGTCGATATCCGGTGGCTCATTGCGCTCCCGGGACAGGAAGCGCTCGAACAGCAGGCGGTGCGTCATGGGATCGAGTTCGGTGATGCCGAGCACGAAGCACACCACCGAGTTGGCCGCCGAGCCCCGACCCTGGCAGAGGATGCGCTGGCCACGGGCGAAAGCGACGATATCGTGGACCGTAAGGAAGTAGCTTTCGTAGCCCAGTTCCTCGATCAGTGCCAGCTCCTTGTCCAGCACCGCGCGAACCTTGTCGCCGGCCCCCTGGGGCCAGCGCTCAGGCAGGCCGCGCTCGCACAGGGTACGCAGCCAGCTGGCCGGCGTGTGGCCCTCGGGCACCAGCTCGCGCGGATACTGGTACCTCAATTCGGCAAGGTCGAACGTGCAGCGTTCGGCGATCGCCAGGGTAGTTGTCAGCAACGCTTCGGGATACAGCTCGCGCAGCTGCTCCAGCGACCTCAGGTGGCGCTCGCCGTTGGCGAACAGGAACGGCCCGGCCTCGGCCACCGTGCAGCGCTCGCGGATGGCGGTCATGCAGTCCTGCAACGCACGGCGCCCGCGCGCATGCATGTGCACATCGCCACACGCCACCAGGGGAATCGCCAGGCGCCGGCCCAGCGCCTGCAGGCCGGCGAGGCGCGCGACGTCGTCGGCCCCCCGGTGCAGATGCGCCGCCAGCCACAGCCGCTCGCCGAAGGTCGCCCGCAATCGCTCGATGACATGCTCGTCCGGCTCTGCCACCCACAGCGCCAGCAAGCCCTGGTGATGGGCCTGGAGGTCTTCGACCAGCAATCGGTACTGTCCCTTCGGCGCCCGCCGTCGGGCGTGGGTGATCAGCGCGCACAGGTTCTGGTAGCCGGTGAGATCCTGCACCAGCAGGATCAGCTTCGGCCCCTGATGGACCCGGACCTCGCTACCGATGATCAGTCGCACCTGGTGCGTCTTGGCCGCCTGCCAGGCGCGGACAATGCCCGCCAGGGTGCATTCGTCGGTGATCGCCAGCGCCTGGTAGCCCTGCTCTCGGGCACGGCGGAACAGCTCATCGGCACTGGAGGCTCCGCGCTGGAAGCTGAAGTTCGACAGGCAGTGCAGCTCCGCGTAACCCTGGTGGTTCATGCGAACCAGCCTTGCAGCCACAACGGCCCGGGAGCGGCCAGGTCTCGGAAGGCCCAGCCGCGCAGGCCATTGTGGGTTTCGATGCGGTAATAATCGCGCCGCACATCACCACCGTCCCACCACCCGGACTCGATACGCTCGGCCGGCCCCAGCAATTGCAGACCGGCCTCGGACAGGGGCTGGGGCTCGGGCAGCAACCACCCGGGGCGACTGCCGGGCGCCATCACCAGCCGCCCCGCCGCACCTTGCTCGGCCCCTTGCCAGGCGCATTCGGGGCGATGGTCCGACTCGGCCCGCACGCCCTTGACCGCCTCATCGCCGAGCCGGGCGCGCAAGCGCTCGCGCAGTTGCTCCCAAGGCTGGGCCTGTTGCCGGCGCGGATCGAACAACGTCTGGCGCTGAGGCACGAAAGGTGGCAGATCGGCGGCGACCAACCGCAAGTTGCGCACCGGCGCCGGGATGCGCAGTGGCTCCAGGCGCCCACGCGCCAGCTCGAACAGCAGCGTGGCGTCGCGCTCGGCCGCCAGCAGGCCAACCTGCAGCAGCGTGTCCTTGCCGTCGGCGTGCTCCAGGTGCAGCACGAAACGCTGCACCCCGCAGTCACGCCCGGCGAGGAAGGCCGCCAGGTCGTTGACCAGGCGCCGCAAGGGAAACAGCAACGCCTGGTGCGACTCGACATCGAAGTTCAATTCGAGCCGAGCCTCGAAGCGATCGGGCGGCTGGTAGAAGTCCAGCCCCAGCGTGCGCAGGCCAAGCAACTGGTCCAGATGCAGTTGCACCTGGGCACTGAAACGCCTGGCCAGCGCCTCGCGTGGCAAGGCCAGCACCTGTCCCAGCTGGCGCAGGCCCATGCGGGCAAAGGCCTCGACCGCCTCCGCCGGCAAGCCGGCACGTTCGACAGGCAGGCTCAGCAGCGTGCCGCGGGTCGCATCCGGGCAGGTCAGGGCCAGGCCGTCGTAGCCATTGGCAAGCACGCGCGCCGCCACCGGGTTGCTGGCCAGGACGATGCGCTGGCGCAGCCCCAGTTCCGCCAGTTCCTGGCGCAGGCGGGCCTCGAGCAGCGGCCAGGACCCGAACAGTTGCAGGCTCGAGCCGACCTCCAGCAACAAGGCACGGGGGTAGTGCAGGCTGACCTGGGCGCTGAAGCGATAGGCCCAGGCGGCGAGCAGTTGTTGCAGTTGCTCGATGCGCGCCGGGTCGACTTCGACGCACGTGAACCCGTCGGCCAGGGCGCGGGCGGCGGTCAAGGTCTGCCCGGCGCGCAGGCCCAGCGCGCCGGCGGCATCGTTGACCGCCTGAAGCACGCGGCGCTGGGCCGGCCCGCCGATCAGCGCCAGCGGCGTGTCAGGGTCGTCACGCTCGCGCAGCACGGTGTCCAGCGCCAGCTGTGGCAACAGGATGCAAGCCCAGAGCATGGCGCATCAGCCTCGCCAGGCGATGGGCGTGACGGGCGGCAGGCCGCCACGGCACTTGAGCACGCGCCATTGCGCCGGGCGGCTGTCGAGGGCGATGCGCAGGGCGGCGGGTGACGGATTCAGCGCAGCCTGCTGTGGGCGGCAGGCGAACGCCAGGGCCGCGCCGGTTTCGGCGGCCACCTGCAAACGCCGCAGCGCTCGGTCGTCCGCGTGCTGCGGCCAACACAGCACCGCCGCGCAGCTGCCCGAACGCAGGCACTGCTCGGTCGCCCACAAGGCATCCTGAGCGTCAGCGTCGACCTGCACCAGCCAGCGCAGGTCGACCCCCGCGGCCTGCCAGGCCGGCGCATAGGGAACGAAGGGCGGCGCCACCAGCACCACCCGTTCGCCCGCCCCGGTCAGCCGGGCCAGCGTGGGCCAGAGCAGTTGCAACTCGCCACAGCCAGGGCTGGCCAGCAGCAGCTCGCTCAGCGCCGCCACCGGCCAGCCGCCATCCGGCAGGCAGGCATCGAGCGCCGTATGGCCGCTGGGCTGCAGCCCCGACGGGCGTGCCTGTACCTGCCGCCCGCGCCAGACCTGGCGCTGGTCGAGCAGGCGCTCGAGCGCCACCACCGCGCCCATCAGTCACGCCTCAGCAGGCCGCAGAACACGCCTTCGATGAAGAACTCGCGCGCGGAGCTCACGTCGATGGGGTCATAGG
Source organism: Pseudomonas sp. microsymbiont 2 (assembly GCF_054788395.1). Classification (NCBI taxonomy): domain Bacteria; kingdom Pseudomonadati; phylum Pseudomonadota; class Gammaproteobacteria; order Pseudomonadales; family Pseudomonadaceae; genus Pseudomonas; species Pseudomonas sp. microsymbiont 2. The sequence continues at coordinate 2,540,454 of NZ_CM139112.1, read as the reverse complement.
CGGGGTTGCGCGGCAACAGGCGATAGCCGTCAGCGGTGCGCTGCAGGCGCTTGATGGTCACCTCGCCATCGAGCCGGGCGACGACGATCTGACCGTCACGGGCCTCGCCCTGCTGGCGGATGCCGACCAGGTCGCCATCGAAGATACCGTCGTCGATCATCGAATCGCCGCGCACCTTGAGCAGGTAGTCGGGCGTGCGCCGGAACAGGCTGGGATCGAGCAGCAACTGCTCGTGGATATCCAGGTCGGGGCCGATCGGGGCGCCAGCGGCGACCTGGCCGAGCACCGGTACTTCGAGTATCTCCGGCCGGCGCAACGGCTCGGCCAGGCGGATGCCACGCGCCTGGTTGGGCGTGACGTCGATGAAGCCGGCCTGGCACAGGGCGGTGATGTGCTTGCGCGCCACGCTGCGCGAAGCGAAACCGAAGCGCTCGGCGATGTCGGCCAGCGACGGTGGCTGGCCCTGATCGGTGATGCGCTCGCGAATGAAATCGAGAATGGCGCGGCGTTTGGGGGATAGAGTGTCCATGGAGTACATTTGTACTCTTTTCGAAGCACACTGAACAGCCCCCTTCGTCGCGACAACACAAGAGCTACACCTGTCAGTACCGAAAACCTGCGCGCCCCAGCCCAGAAGATCCAGGACAAGTGCCCCTCTGTCGCCATGGGCATGGATGAAAGGGACATCGACTGAAAAGATTGGGTTGTCGGCTCAGAAATAGACCAGGGCTTCGACCAGGCCACTCAACTGGGTCCGGTCGCGGCCATTGCCATAGACACGGTCGTGCTCGACCGGCTCGAACCAGTCGTAACGCAGTTCGGGCCGGATGCTGACATGGCGTGTGACATCCCAACGAAAGCCGACCGTCACGGCATTGAAATCGCCGCGGCCGCTGGTGGTGGGGAACAGCACGAAGGCGTCACGGTCGCGGAAATGTTCGCCACGGGCGGAGAACGCCAAGTCCTTGCGGTACTGGTAGGTGACGACACCGTTCACACCCCACCAGGACGCGCCATCGAAACCAGGCCCGGTGACGATATCGACGGTACCGGCCTTGCCGTCGCCCGATTGGCGGCCATGGACCAGCTCACCGCCCATGGACCAGCGCGTGTCGAAGGCATGCCAGGCGTTGAGCGAGTGCTGCTGGCGCAGTTGCCCGTCAGCGGACACCAGGCGCGCGCTGGGCGCCTGCACGTCGTCCAGATCATGGTTCTCTTCGTTGCCGACCATGAACTCGTAGTCGACCCAGGTCTGCATGTCCGCCGTACGCCAGCGCACGGCGCCCAGCATCGACTTGCCGCCGTTGTTGTCACGCAGGTTGTTGCGCCCCTGCACGCCCCCCAGCTCCGCGCCGAGGATGCCACTGTCGCCGTTGAACAACCGGGTGCTGGCCAATACGCCAACCACGGTGCTGGGCTCGGAGACGAATGCATAGGTCTTGCTGGCGAACGGGTTGCGCGCCTCGCGGATGTTCGGCGGGATCTCGTAGCCCAGGGCCGGGCCGAAGATTCCGGCGATCAGGCTCACGCCTGGGCCGTAGGGCAGGTACAGCGACGCGAACAGGTTGGGCGTGGCGAGGAATCGTTCCTTGTCGCGCCTGGCCCGCTCGGGGTCGTCATCACCGGGTGAGTTGGCCGGCCAGTGCATGTCCCAGCCAAAGGTGCGGGCGAACTGGGCATTGCGCCCATGCAAGGTTTCCACGCTGAAGCCAAAGGACACGTCCTCGGGCTTGGGCCCAGGTAACGGTGTGACCCTCGGCACCACGTTGGCCACCAGCGCCTTGTCGGCGAACAGGTGCACGGAGGCCAGTTCGAAGCCCTCGTCGGAAAAGCCGGTCAGCGGCAGGTTGCTCAAGCCGTCTTCGCGCTCGTCATGGCTGGAGCGGTTGTTGCGCGCGTAGCCGATGTCCAGCAGGCCGGAAATCCGGATGCCATGGTCACGTTCCAGTTCCGGGCCAAGCAGCCAGCGCGCCAACGCGCCCTCCCCCTTTTCCTCCACCTCGGCCCTTGCACTCAGGGTTACCAGCGCGAACAGGCTGGCGCTCGCGCAGAGCAGTACTTTCTTCGACATGGCTGCCTCTTGTTATTGTTTTCAGCAAAGTGGCGAGCCCCGTCCCGGGATACCCTTCGTGGGGGACACACGCTCGCGAGCCTGGCCGTTGCCGGCCAGACGGGAGGGGCTCATGGAACAGGAACAGACTCAGTGGCGGGCCAGCACAGCCCGCAACGCTTGCAACAGATCCGCCTCGGCGGTGGCCGATGCACTTTGCGCACGCCAGGCGACATGCTGGTCGGGACGCACCAGCACGCAGCCGTCCTCGCCGACCCAGCGCAGGCGCGCCCAGTCGCCGTAGCTGTCGGTGTACTCCAGCCCCAGGCCAATGCGGCGCACCGCCAGGTCGATGCCCAACTCCCGCGCGACCGACTCGGCGGCACGGCACCAGGCCTCGCCGCCATGGCCGGTAAGCAGGGTCATGCGCCCGTGGCCGCAGATATCCAGCGTCGACCGGGTTCGGCCAGTGTCATCATGCAGCCAGGCATGAGGCAGGTGCGCGCCCGGCCAGGTGGTGGGCTGGTAATACAGCTCCGGGTCACGGGTGTACGCCGGCGCCTCGCTGCCGTCGCCCAGCACGGCACAACTGGCGTAGCGCTGGCCCAGCTCCACGCCGTGGCAACTGAACTGGTAATGCTGCAACTGGATGGCCTGCTCCAGGGCGGCCCGACGCTCGCGCCCCGTCGGGCTGTCGACCTTCAATTCATTCAGGCTCGCCCAGCCGTCGGCCTCGCTCTGGCCGGGCTTGAAGCCCAAGGCATTGGCGATCGGCAGCATGTTGCGCACGCTGGCCATGGCTCGGTCCACCACTTGGCGCCCCACCGGCTGGCGCTCCTGGCTGTAGCTGTCGAGCAGCCCCGGGCCTGCCTCGCCCTTGAGCGTCATGGCCAGCTTCCAGGCGAGGTTGTAGGCATCCTGCACCGAGGTATTGGTGCCCAGCCCGTTGGCCGGTGGGTGCCGGTGCACGGCATCGCCACAACAGAACACCCGGCCTTCAGCGTAGCGATCGGCGACGACATGGTTGATCTGCCATTTGCTGGTGGCCAAGACCTCCACCGGGATATCGGCATCGCCGATCACCCGCCGGGCGCGCTCGATCACCGCAGCCTCGCTCAAGTCCGGCTCCCCCTGTGCCGGGTCGTACATGTACAGCATCACCCACTCGTCCCACGGGCGCACGCAGATGAAAGTCCCGCTGCCTACCCAGTAGTCGTTGCCTGGCTGCACCATCCAGTACAAGACGCCCGGGCGACTCTCGCAGTACCGCCGCAGGTCAGCCCGCAGCCAGACGTTGACCGCGCAGCCCAGGCCCGTCTCACCCTGCAACGGGATGCCCAGCACCTCCATCACTCGGCTGCGAGCGCCATCGGCACCGATCATGTATTGCGCGCGCACGGTGAATTCGCGCCCGGTCCCGCGATCGAGCACCCGCGCGGTGACGCCATCGGCATCCTGGGTAAAGTCGAGCAGTTCGTTGTTGAAACGCATCTCGCTGCCAGCGCGCAGCGCCTCATTGGCCAGGATCGGTTCCATCAGGTGCTGGGGGATGTTGCACATGGCCGATGGGCTGGCCAGCTCATAGTCGGACTTGCGCTCGATGGCATTGCCCCAGGTCAGCAGACGCCCCAGCTCCTGCCCGCTGAAACTGGTGGCCCAGACGTTATTGGCCATCAGCTCGTGAGGGCTGGCGGCGGCGACCACCTGAGGCTCGACGCCCGCATCACGAAAAACCTCCATGGTGCGCTGGTTGGTGATGTGCGCCCGCGGGCTGTTGGCGGTCCAGCGGTACTTGTTGATCAGCAGGTTGCCAATGCCGTAGCGCGACAGCAACAGCGAAGCCGTGAGGCCAGACGGACCACCTCCGACGATCAACACAGGAACCTCGATGACTTCGGAGGTGTTTGGCAATTTCATGGTTGTACTCCGCACTCTTGTTCTTGGAATCGGAATGCCCAGCGCTTGCCCTGGGATCGGCGGGCAAGCCGACCCCGCGCCAACGGTCCGAAGCCGTTGGCCAAAGCGCATGAAAAGGGGCGTCAGGGTGTTGCGGGCGAGTCGTCAGCCACCCGACTCGGTGTTCTGGATGAAGTAGTCGGGCACCGCGGGGCCCCAGAGGTACAGCGAACTCTGCGCCGGGAAGTCACCTGCCGGCCATTGGCTGCCAGCCTCGATGAAGTCCATTTCAGTGGAGTACTCGTTGAACGATCCCCAGGGATCGCGCACGTAGTGGAAGTAGTTGGAGCCCAGGCAATGCCGGCCGGTCCCCCATCCTTCGACATACCCGGCGGCGGCCATCTGCTGCGCACCGTTGCCTACTTCATCGATGCTCGACACCTCCCAGGCCGCATGGTGGAAACCCTTGGCACTGCTGTGGGCGAACGCCACCAGGTGGTGGTCGCAACCATGCGGGGCGTGGGTGAAGGCGATCAGATCCTGGGAGCGATCAGAGAGTTTCAGGCCGAGCGCTCGCTCGTAGAAACGCACGGCCCGCGAAACATCCGGGGAAAAGAACAGCACATGGGACAAGCGCCGTGGCCGCACCTGACGCACCGTGTCCCGGCTGCCCACGCCACGCAGGCCACGCTCGTGGTGAACGGGAGCCAGACGCTGGTCCGGCATGGTCTTGGGTCCGGCCTTGATCTGCAACAGGTTGCCGTCGGGGTCGCGAAACCAGAAGCCATGACCGTCGCCTTGTTCGACGATGGCGCCGCTGCGCGCGACCTGCTCGCGCAAGGCCGCCAGGTCGGCATCAAAACAGTTGAAGGTGATCCAGGCCAGCGATTTGCCAGGGCCCGGCAACAGGCGAACCCAGCGATGGCCGTCAGCGGCGTGAATGTCCAGCTGCCCATCGAGCTCACGTACATCCAGCCCGAAGTGCTCGAAAAAATGCCGTGCCTGCGCCAGCGAAGGCACATGCAACGCGTAGTGATCGATCGAATGCACGCCACGGGTCGTGATGTTCATGATCGGGTCCCTCGTCTTGTTGTTGTCGAAGCCTGCGCAAGAGGCTTCCCTGCTCGATTGTCGCGTTAGCCGCTCAGGCCTCGTCGACGACCGGGTTGACCAGCGTGCCGATGCCCTCGATGGACACTTGCACCACATCGCCGGCCTTGAGGTAGACCTTGGGATTCATGCCGAAACCGACGCCGGCCGGCGTGCCACTGACGATCACGTCACCCGCTTCCAGGGTCACGGCTTCGCTGAGGGTGGAAATGATGGTGGCTACGTCGAACAACATGTCTTGGGTATTGGCCGACTGCACCACCTTGCCGTTTACCCGCGTCTGCAGCAGCAGGCCCTTGCCACCGGCGGGCAATTCGTCAGCGGTGACCAGGTCGGGGCCGAAGGCACCGGTGTCATCGAAGTTCTTGCCCACGGTCCACTGCGGCGACTTGAACTGGTAGTCGCGCACGGAGCCTTCGTTGAACAGCGCATAGCCGGCCACGCACTCCAGGGCCTTGTCCTTGGGGATATGCCGGCCACCGCGCTTGAGCACCACCGCCATCTCGCCTTCGTAGTCCAGCGTGTCGGAAACCCGCGGGCGTACCAGTGGCTTGTTGTGGGCGGTCAGGCTGCTGGCGAAACGTGGGAACAGGGTCGGGTAGTCCGGCTGCGCGTACGGCGACTCCTTGGTGTGGTCGGCATAGTTCAGGCCCACGCAAACGATCTTGCCCGGCTTGCGCAGCAACGGCAGGTAGTCCTGCTCGCCGACCTGCACCACCGGGCCACGAGCAGCTTGGCCATGGGTGGCCAGATCGACGCCACGCGCCAGCAGCGACTCCAGGGTTTCCTCGCCCAGCACCCTGACGCCTTCCGGGGTACGCACACCCAGCACGGCGAGGCCTTGATGATTGAAAGACAGATAACGCATGGATCGTGACCTCTTCTTGTGTTGTTCGGCCACCGCCCGGCTGGACGGCATGAGGCAAAGCTAAGCCCGAATAAATATATCGTCAACATAAAAATATATTTTATTTGGAATTTCTACAAAGTCCTCGCCTGTGTATGATTTCCCCATGCCACACCCAAGGGATACCGCCATGAACCAAGCAGAACCCTGGACGCAGAGCGCCACCGGCGCCGACAAGCGCACCATGGCCTCCCTGCTCGAGACCCGGGTCCGTCAGGACATCATCAATGGGCGCCTGCTGCCCGGCAGCAAGCTGCGCCTGAAGGAGCTCGCCGAGTCCTACGATGCCGGAGTGATCCCGCTGCGCGAGGCGCTGTCACGCTTGGCCGCCACCGGCTTCGTGGTCGCCACCGAACAGAAAGGCTTCAGTGTCGGTCGCATCTCCGCCGACGAAATCCGCGACATCACCCGTACCCGGCTGCTGATCGAGTGCCAGGCACTTCGGCTGTCGATCACCCAAGGCGACCTGGAATGGGAAAGCCGACTGATCGCCGCTCACCATCGGCTGGACCGCCTGCCGGTGGTGGAAGGCCCTGAGAGGATGCTGCGCCCGGATTGGGAACAGGCCCATGAGGTGTTCCATGCGGCGCTGTTGTCGGCCTGCGACTCGCACTGGCTGATGCGCTTTTGCGGGATGCTGCGGGACCAGACCGCGCGCTACCGGCAACTGTCGCTGCTCTATGCCGGCGGCCTCGACCGCGATGTGCCAGGCGAGCACCGCGCGTTGCTGGAAGCGGCTCTGGCCCGAGATGTGGATCAAGCCTGCGCACTGCTCACCGAGCATTACGAGACCACCACGCGCAATGTGCTCAAGCACGAACGGCTGGGCGGCTGACAGGCGCCCAGCCCTCAGAACAGGCTGAGCGGATAGTCGACGATCAGACGGTACTCGTCCGCGCTGGAATTGCCGCGGGTATTGCCTGGCGCGGTATAGCCATCGCCCTCGCGGTGGGTCGCCCAGCGCAGGGTCAGCGACAGGTCCTTCGCCGGCCCCGCAGGGACCTGATACTTGAGGGCGAGGTCGCGCTCCCAGTGCTTGGCGTGCTTGCCATCGGGGTTGTAGATGTAGCCATAGCCGATACTGTTGGGGTCGACGCGGGTCAGGTCCGCCTCGCCCCGCGTGTAGCCGGCGGTGAACTGCAACGAGGGTAGTCCCAGCGCGGCCAGGTTCGTCTCGTACTGCAAACGCCAGGACTTCTCGCCAGGGCCATTGAAGTCGGCGAACTGCTGGGAGTTGCTCAGGTAGAGGAAGATCCGATCGTTCTGCGTGATGTAGTCGAAAGGCGTCCTGCCATCGACCTTCTGCAGACCAAGGGTCAGGGTCTGGCCATGGGCCGTGGCGCTGATGCCGGCGCTGTAGGTGTCGTTGTCGATGTCCCCCAGCTGGCTGCGCCCCTGGTCCCGGGTCTTGTAGTAGTGCAGGTAGGGCTTGAGCAACAGCGCGTCGCCGACGCGCAGGACCTCGGAGAGCCCCAGGTAGTACTGGTTCCACATGTCCTCGAGCTGGCCACCATACGCCGTCAGCTGCAACCCTTGCGGTCGTCCGTAGACAGCACCCAGCCAAGCGATATGGGGACTTTCGCGGTCAGCGGCCAGGCCTGCGTGGTTGCGCGCGCCATAGGCCGTGACCAGGTGGGAATGGCCGCTCTGGTTGCGCAGGCGCGTCGACTCCACGAATCCGGTGTCCAGCCACAGGTCGTCGATGCCGTGGTTCTTCAACGTCACGCCGCGATAGGCCTGCGGAAACAGACGGCTGGTGCCGCTGGCCACGATCGGGTTCTCGAGTAACTGGTCGCCGGCCTTCACCAGGGTATCGCGGTACCTGAACTTGAGCGCGGCGCCGGCACTGGCAAAGTCGTCACCGGGCCTGAGCGCGGAGTCCAGCGGCAACAGGCCCGCGCCGCCACTGCCGCCGCCGCCATCGAGCCTGAGCCCGAGAAAGGCATGGGCATCCACGCCCATCCCTATCGGCGTATCGGTAAACCCGGAGCGGAACGAAAAGAGAAAGCCCTGGGCCCATTCGGTCGGGTCACGACTCACCAGGTCGGAATGGTTGTCGCGCTGGAAGTAATAGTTGCGCACCAGGGCATCCAGGCGCGAACCTTCGATCAAGCCGGGCGGGATCCGCAGTTCGACGGCCTGTCGCTCGTTGACCCCGGTGAAGATGTTGTCCTGCTGCCCCTGCGCGTTGTCGGCGTGCGCGGGCGAAGCCAGAACCAGGCCAATGCCCAAGGGAGCAAGCAACAGGTACCTGTGCGCGTGACGGGTAGTCATCCAGGATGGCCTCCGTTCATCCACATGAGTACGTGCAAACCGCTGGGGAAAACAGTAGCTGACTACGCCTTGCACGGCAGGTCGATTCGGCGCCTCACAGCGTTCTATTTCGTGAACACTGGGAAACAGCGATTGTGCAAAGCCTCCCCTGATGAAAAAATCCGTCACTCTGCTCCAATGACGCCAGGATGCCCGATGCTGACCGCCTTGCTGTTCGACCTCGATGGAACGCTCACCGATACCGATACCCTGCACCTGCAAGCCTTTCGCCAGCTGCTGCGCGAGCACGATGGCCGCGAACTGACCCAGGCGCAGTTCGACACGCAGATCAGTGGTCGCTCCAACGGCTTGCTGTTCGCCGATCTGTTCCCCAAGGCCGACGCGGCGCAGCGCCAGGCCCTGGCCGAACAAAAGGAAGCGCTGTTTCGCCAGCTGTCCCCGACCCTGTCGCCCTTGCCCGGCCTGCTCCGCCTGCTGGCCCACGCCGAGCGTCATGCCATCGGCATGTGCGTGGTGACCAATGCGCCGCGCCTGAACGCCGAGCACATGCTCGCGGCCATGGGCCTGGGCAAGCGCTTCGCGCATGTGCTGGTCGCCGACGAGCTGGAACGCCCCAAGCCCGACCCACTGCCCTACCTCACCGGCCTGCAACGCCTGGGCGCTCGCGCCGAGCAGGCACTGGCCTTCGAAGACTCGCTACCGGGCGTCAAGGCGGCCGTGGACGCCGGGATCTTCACCGTGGGGCTGGCGACCACGCAGCCGCCGCAGCGATTGCGGGAGGCAGGAGCAGGACTGGTGATCGAGAACTATGACGATCCGCGCCTGTGGGCGCTGATCGAGCGCATGTGAACCTCATCGAGGCGGACCAGCCCGCCCTCTTGGAACCTCATGCAACTTATTGATTCAGCAGGGACCTGGACTGCCCCCAAAAGGTTGGATTGGAGTCCGACTTCTTGGGGGCAGTCCATCCTCTGGGAGCGGACCGTTCAGGGGGCGGCGACCTCGCTGGGCGTGGCCAGTTGCAGGATCTCGCTGGTGTAAGCCCACTCTTCCTGGACCTTGTCCGGATGCTCGTTCAGGCGAATGCCATAGGACGGAATGATCTGCTTGATCTTCGCCTGCCACTCGGGCGTGGCCACCTTGTCCTTGAACACCTTGTTCAACAGGTCGAGCATGATCGGCGGCGCGGTCGAAGCGCCTGGCGACGCGCCCAGCAAACCGGCGATGCTGCCGTCCTTGGAGGTCACCACCTCGGTGCCCAGCTTCAGCACGCCGCCCAGGTTGTCGTCCTTCTTGATGATCTGCACCCGCTGCCCGGCCTGCCACAGGCGCCAGTCTTCCTTCTTCGCCTCGGGGAAGTACGTCTGCAGCGCCGCGAAACGGTCGTCGTCGGACTGCATCAGCTGGCCGATCAGGTACTGCACCAGGTCGAACTCGCGCACACCCACCCGCACCATCGGCCAGGTGTTGTGCAGCGACATGCTGGCGAACAGGTCGAGCAGCGAACCTTCCTTGAGGAACTTGGTGGAGAACGTCGCGAAAGGCCCGAACAGGATCATGCGCTTGCCATCGAGCACCCTGGTATCCAGGTGCGGCACCGACATCGGCGGCGCGCCGGTGGCGGCGATGCCATACGCCTTGGCCATGTGGCGCCGGGCGATGGCCGGGTTGTCGGTGACCAGGAACGAACCGCCCACCGGGAAACCGGCATAGTCCTTGGCCTCGTCGATGCCGGACTTCTGCAGCAACGGCAGCGCGGCACCGCCTGCACCGATGAACAGGAACTTGGCATCGGTGGCGGACGTGCTGCCATCCTTGAGGCTCTTGTACTCGACGTGCCAGCTGCCGTCGTCGTTGCGGGTGATGTTCTGCACTTCACTGGACAACTTGAGGTCGAAGTTGGGCCGGGTCTGCAGGTAGCCCACGTACTGACGGGTAATCTCGCCGAAGTTGACGTCGGTGCCAATCGGCGTCCAGGTAACCGCGAGCTTCTGGTTGGGGTCACGCCCCTCCATCATCAGCGGCACCCACTTGGCGATCTGCGCGTGATCCTCGGAGTACTGCATGGGCTTGAACAGCGGGCTGGCCTGCAGCGCTTCGTAGCGTTTCCTGAGGAAGCGGATATTGTCGTCGCCCCAGACAAAGCTCATGTGCGGTGTCGTGTTGATGAACGAGCGCGGATCCTTCAGCACGCCCTGCCTGACCTGCCAGGCGAGGAACTGGCGAGTGATCTGGAACGACTCGTTGATCTCCACCGCCTTGCTGATGTCGATCTTGCCGTCCTTCTCCGGCGTGTAGTTGAGCTCGGCCAACGCCGAGTGGCCGGTGCCCGCGTTGTTCCAACCGTTGGAACTCTCCTCGGCCACCTTGTCCAGGCGCTCGACCATTTCCATCGACCAGCCCGGCTCAAGCTCGTTGAGCCAGACCGCCAGCGTGGAACTCATGATGCCGCCCCCCACCAGCAACACATCGACGCGCTTGCTGTCCGCGGCATGGGCGTGCAGCCCCAGGGCCAGGGTGAGGGCCGCCACCGCCCATCTAGGCTTGTTCTTGATGTTCATGTGCTCTCCCGTATTCGACATTCCGTGCGCCTGCGGGATCAAGCTTAGCCGACTGATTTGCTCGGGCATCGCTGCAGCGATTTTTCTTGCTTTCGCTCAGGCCGCCTTGCCTATGTCCGCTAATTTGCCGTCACAGCCGAAGCAAAGACACCCCATCGGATTGATTTTGTGAGAATTGCGTCAAATAGATATCCGCTTGGGCTTTTTATGACTCGATATTTCTGACAATCTTATTGCTAATTATTCTCATAAACACTAGCAACAAGGATAAGTCAGGCATGTCACCGCTCGCTGCGCGCCGCCGCTTCACGCCCCGGAAAAACCTCTTGGCAATGGCCATCTGCATGACTCCCCTCGCCCCCGTCGTGGCCGCCGAACCCTCGCCGAGCGAGGCCCCGGCGGTACTCGAACTGGGTGCCACGGCCATCAACGACAGCAGCCTGGGCAGCACCACCGAAGGCTCGCAGTCCTACACCACCGGCACCATGTCGACCGCCACCAAACTGCCCTTGAGCATGCGCGAAACGCCGCAGGCGGTAACCGTGATCACCCGCCAGCGCATGGACGATCAGGGCATGACCAGCATCAACGACGTGGCCAGGTACACCCCCGGCCTGTTCCTCAACCAGTCCAGCGGGCCAGGCCGGCAGTCCTACACCGCCCGTGGCTTCGACGTCGACAACATCATGTACGACGGCATCCCCAGCGCGTACACCGGCTGGGTGGTCGGTGCCCAGCCGAACCTGGCGATGTTCGACCGGGTAGAAGTGGTGCGCGGCTCCACCGGCCTGGTGACCGGCGCCGGCACGCCGTCGGCGGCGATCAACCTGGTACGCAAGCGACCACTGGCCGAGCAGAAGGTCACCCTCACCGGTGCCGCCGGCAGCTGGGACAACTACCGCGGCGAGCTCGACGCCTCCAGCCCGCTCAACGACAGCGGCACCCTGCGCGGCCGGGTGGTAACGTCGTACCGCGATGCCAACAGCTTCCGCGATGGCCAGGAAGAAGACCATGGCCTGTTCTACGCCATCACCGAGGCCGACCTGGGCGAGGACACCACCCTTACCCTCGGCTTCTCCCACCAGAAGGACAAGACCAATTTCTTCTGGGGCGCGATTCCCACCGACATCAATGGCCATCGGCTGGACGTGTCGCGCTCGTACAACCCGGCCACCGACTGGGAGTCCAAGGACCAGGAAATCAACACCCTGTTCGCCGAACTGCGCCAGCGCCTGGCCAACGACTGGAAACTGCAGGTCAACGCCACCTACAGCGAGCAGAACGCGCTGTTCCGCGGCTCCTACCAGTCGCGCTGGAATGCCGCCAAGACCTTGAGCCGCACGGTATACCAGGCGACCTACGACGAAAACCAGCTGGGGCTGGATACCTTCGCCAGTGGCCCGTTCGAGGCCTTCGGCCGTACCCACGAACTGGTGCTCGGCGCCAGCAAGCGCCTCTACGACATGAACGAGCACAATTACAGCCCCTACGACACCGACTACCCGCTCGACGGCGGCAAGCCGAACTTCCTGCACACCGGCAACAACCGCTACGTCATCGACCAGGATGGCGTCTACGCCACCACCCGCCTGAGCCTGGCCGACCCGCTCAAGCTGATCCTCGGCGGGCGACTGGACTGGTACGACTACGACCAGCGCGACAACGACGCTGGTGACTACAAGGTGACTCGCAAGGTCACCCGCTACGGTGGCCTGATCTACGAACTGGACGAGCACCACTCGGTCTACGCCAGCTACACCGACATCTTCACCCCGCAGAGCGGCCGAGATACCTCCGGCAAGCCGGTCACTCCGATCGTCGGCAAGAACTACGAGGTCGGCATCAAGGGCGAATACTTCGACGGTGCGCTCAATGCCAGCCTGGCCGTGTTCCGCATCGACCAGGAAAACCGCCAGGTCGAGGTGGGCGTGGCGAACTGCCCGCAGATGACCTGCTACGCCGCCTCCGGCGAAGTGCGCAGCCAGGGCATCGACTTCGAGCTGCAGGGCGCGCTGAGCGAACAGTGGCAGATCGGCGCCGGCTACACCTATGCCCGGGTCCACACGGTCAAGGACGAGAAGAACCCGGCCAGTGTCAACAAGCCGCTCAACTCCGATACGCCCGAACACCAGTTCAAGCTGTTCACCACCTACCGCTTCCAGGGTCCGCTGGAAAAACTGCGGGTCGGCGGCGGCGTCACCTGGCAGAGCCGCATGTACAACGACATCGCCCTGAGTGACGGCAACTATCGCCTGGTCCAGGGCGCCTATGCCGTCACCGACCTGATGGCCGGCTACCAGGTCAACCAGCACCTGGACCTGCAACTGAACGCCAACAACGTGTTCGACAAGCACTACTACTCGTCGATCTCCGATTCGGTGGACTATGGCGGCGACACCTTCGGCGATCCGCGCAACTTCATGCTCACCGCCAAGTACAGCTTCTGACCCCGGCCGGCGCACGGACGCGCCCCCCCATCTCGCGCACCTACCAGCGCTCGACCACCCTGCCGAAATACACCGACGGCGAGACCCCAAGCGTGCGCCGGAACATCGCGCTGAACGCACTGGGGCTGTCGTAGCCCAGATCCAGTGCCACCTCCAGCACCGACTGCCCCGCGGCCAGGGCATCGAGACTGGCCAACAGGCGCATGCGCCGCAGCCACTGCACCAGGCTCAGCCCGGTCTCGCGCTGGAACGCGCGGGTCAGGGTGCGTGGGTTCAAGCCACTGCGGGCCGCCGCGCGGGCCAGGCTCCAGTCCTCGGCCGGCGCCTGGCGCAGGGCCTCGCACAGGCGCTGAAGGTGCGCCGAATGCGGGCTGGGAACATGCAGGGCGAACACCGGCAAGACACGGATTTCATCGAGGATCAGTTGCATGATCCGCGCCTCGCGCCCCTCGGGCGGGTGATCGGGGGCGATGTCCATGGCGCGGATGATCAGCTCGCGCAGCAGCGGCGAAATCTCGATCACCTGGCACTGCAGCGGCAGGTCCGGGCGCGCGCCGGGGTCGACGAACAGGGTACGCATGCGCACCACGCCGGCCATGCGCAGCTCGTGCTCGGTCGCCGCCGGCACCCAGACGCCACGCCCGGGCGGCACCACCCAGCTGCCCTCGCGGGCATTGACCGTGACCACGCCGCTGATGGCATGAATCAACTGCGCCCGGTCATGGCAATGGGGGGCGATGTGCTCGCCATGGCGGTAGTTCTCGGCGAGCGGAAGAATGCTCGGCCGGGTCATGGGCGTGACATTGGCAAAGCACTGCGGTAATGCCCCGGGGTCGCCGCCAGGTGCCGCTTGAACGCCCGCTGCAGGTGCGCCTGGTCGGCGAACCCTGACTCGAGCGCCACCTCGGCGATCGGTCGCCCCTGACGCAACTGCGCGCGGGCATGCTGAACCCGCTGGTCGAGCAGGTAGCTATGTGGCGTCAGGCCGAAGCGCTTGCCGAACGCGCGTGTCAGGTAGGCCTGCGACAGCCCGCTCGCGGCGCAGATGTCGTCCAGTGTCAGCGGATCGAGGCGATGCGCGCGGATGAACGCCGCCGCCATGTCCAGGCGCGCATGCGCCACCACGTCGGTTTGTGCCATGGGCGCCAGGTACGCGGGCAGCGCCGCGAAGAAGGCTGCCAGGCACGCCTGTTTGTCGAGCGCCGTGACCTGGGCGTCGAACAGGCAGGCGAACACCGCCAGCAGGCGCCCATACAAAGACGCGCAAGTACTCAGGGTCGCGTCAGGCACGGCAACGCCATGCGCCTGCAACCAGGGCATGTCGACGTACAGCATCAGGTACGACCAGCTCTGCCCGTCGATCGGGTTGCAGCTATGCACGACCCCTGGTCTCATCAGCACCGTGGTCCCCGCCGCCACTTCATGGCGGGCGTCCCCGGTGAAGTAGGTGCTGCGCCCAGCGGTGATCACACCGATGGAAAAGCTCTCATGGGAATGGGCGGCGTAGCGCACCTGACGCCCGTCGCCCACGCGTCGGGCCTCGACGAAGGGCAACGCCGGATCGCGCCAGAACCGCGAAACCTCGATCATCGCCCTGCCCTCACCCTTCGCCACCCTGCACCACCACCAGCAACTGTGCCTGGCGCTCGCCCACAGAACGCAGGCGGTGTGGAGTCTGGGCGTTGAAATGCAGGGCATCGCCGGCCTCCAGAAGCACCCGTTCGCTCATGAAGTCCACTTCCACCTGGCCTTCGTGAACGAACAGAAACTCCTCGCCTTCGTGCTCCTTGAACGTCGGGTCGCTGAACTCGGTCGGCGGCTGGATCAGGAACGGCAACAGGCTGCGCTGGCCGACCTGAGAAGTCAGCACCGCGTAGCCCGGCCCGTCGCCACCGCCCACCAGTGCCTGGCGCTCGCCGCGACGCACCAGGCTGTAGCGCGCCTGGTCGGCATGCGCGCCGTCGAACAGCTCCTCGACGTTGACGTTCAGCGCCCGCGCCAACTTGAGCGCGGCAGCGATGGACGGCGTGTTCAGGCCACGCTCGACCTTGGACAGGTAGCTCTTGGTCATGCCGGACTTCTCGGCCAGCTGCTCAAGGGTGATGCCCAGTTTCTTTCTCAACAGTTTCAGTCGGATAGACATGTGACGCAGGTTTCCCGAACAAACACACTTGCTTATGACACTTTGTGTCATATAGGATTATTTGTGTCATTTGCTTGACCGCCCCTCCACCGTCCAAGCAGCGGGGCGGGCCAGCCATGACACCCATCATCACGTCACAGAGGACTGAGCCCATGGCCACTACCCTGACACTCGGCAAAGACCAGTTGGTGCAAAAGGCGCTGACGCAGATGCAAGGCTCGCTCGCGGATAATACGTGGACTGTGCGCGAAAAGCTGGCCCTGACCTGCCGAATTCTCTTCGACCACGGCCACGATTCGGGCCTTGCCGGGCAGATCAGTGCCCGCGGCCCGCAGCCTGGCACCTTCTACACCCAGCAACTGGGCCTGGGCTTCGACGAGATCAGCGCCAGCAACCTGCTGCTGGTCAACGAAGACCTCGAGGTGCTGGAGGGCGAAGGCATGCCCAACCCGGCCAACCGCTTCCACAGCTGGGTATACCGCGCCCGCCCCGACGTCAATTGCATCATCCACACCCACCCCACCCATGTCGCGGCGTTGTCGATGCTGGAAGTGCCGCTGGTGGTCTCGCACATGGACCTGTGCCCGTTGTACGAAGACTGCGCATTCCTCCAAGCCTGGCCAGGGGTGCCGGTGGGCAACGAGGAAGGCGAGATCATCAGCGCCGCCCTGGGCGACAAGCGCGCCATCCTGCTGTCGCACCATGGCCAGCTGTCCACCGGCACCAGCATCGAACAGGCCTGCGTGTATGCCCAATTGATCGAGCGTGCCGCGCGCCTGCAATTGCTCGCCATGGCCGCCGGCAGCATCAAGCCGATCGCCCCGGAGCTGGGCCGTGACGCCCACGACTGGATCGACCGACCCAAGCGCCACGGCGCCGCGTTCAACTACTTCGCCCGGCAGGCCCTGCGCGCCCACGCCGACTGCCTGAACTGAATCCTGAATGCCTTGCTTGCGGAGCCTATAACCATGACCACTGAATTCCACGGCATCATCGGCTACACCATCACCCCGTTCAGCCAGGACGGCGAACAGCTCGACCTGCCCGCCCTTGGCCAGTCCATCGATCGTCTGATCGATGGCCAGGTCCAGGCCATCGCCCCGCTGGGCAGCACCGGCGAAGGTGCTTATCTGAGCGACGGCGAATGGCGGCAGGTCGCCCAGTACAGCCTCGAGCGCATCGGCAAGCGCGTGCCGAGCATCGTCAGCGTTTCCGACCTGACCACTGCCGGCGCCGTGCGCCGCGCCCGCTTCGCCCAGGCGCATGGCGCCGATGCGGTGATGGTGCTGCCCGCCGCCTACTGGAAGCTCGGCGAAGCCGAGATCCTCCAGCACTACCGCGCCATCGGCGCCGCCATCGATATCCCGATCATGCTCTACAACAACCCCGCCACCAGCGGCACCGACATGCCGGTGGAGCTGATCCTGCGCATCGTGCGCGAGGTGGACAACGTGACCATGGTCAAGGAGAGCACCGGCGACATCCAGCGCATGCACAAGCTGCAACTGCTCGGTGAGGGCCAGGTGCCGTTCTACAACGGTTGCAACCCGCTGGCACTGGAAGCCTTCGTCGCCGGCGCCAAGGGCTGGTGCACGGCGGCGGCCAACCTGATCCCCGGATTGAACCAGCAGCTGTACCAGGCGGTGCTGGCGGGCGAGCTGGAACAGGCCAGGACGCTGTTCTACCGCCAGTTGCCGTTGCTGGACTTCATTCTCAAGGGGGGGTTGCCTGCCACCATCAAGGCCGGCCTGGATATGACCGGATTGCCGGTGGGTGAACCCCGGCGACCGGTGTTCGGCCTGGACGAGACGGGCCGGGTGAAGCTCAAGGCGCTGATCGATGCGTTGCGCTAGCTGAACCCACGATGCTGGCACCGGCCATCGCCGGTGTTAGCGACCATAGCTCCCACAGCCACTTCGCAGTACCTGTGGGAGCAGACATGGCGGTCAGTGAACAGAGCCGGGTTACAGTTTCCAGTCCAGGCTCACCATCAACGTGCGCGGCTGCCCCATGTACACCCCGTTGTAGAAGCCGACGTTGTTGAAGTAGTGCTGGTCGAACAGGTTCTTCACGTTCAGCGACGCCGACAGGTGCTCGTCGAACTGGTAGCGCCCCATCAGCCCGACCACGGCGAAGGCATCCTGGGTCATGCGCCCGGGGGCGGTGACGATATTGCCGTCGGTGTCGCGGCCCACCGGACGTCGACCCGTGCCATAGGTGTCGCTCTGCCAGTCGAGGGTGCCGCCGACGGTCAGCTTCGGCTGCAACTTGTAGGTGGTGGAGAAGCGCACCAGGTTCAGCGGCTGTTCGGTGTTCATGCGCGTCTTGTCGCCGCGAATGGCGTGGTTGTAGCTGTACCCCAGGCTCATCTGCCAGTCCGTCATCACCTCGCCGGCCAGCTCGGCCTCGAAGCCCTCGACCACCACGCCCTTGCCACCCGACTTGTAGTACTGCTCGCCATTGGGGCCCAACGGCACCGAGTCATCGATCTCCGGCACGTTGTCCTGCTTGCTGCGGTACACCGCGGTGCTCAGATTGGCACGGTCGTCGAACAGGCTGCCCTTCAGGCCGATCTCGTACACCTTGCCGACCACCGGTTCCAGGTACTTGCGATTGACGTCGCGCGCATCCTGAGGCTGGAAGATGTCGGTGTAGCTCGCATACACGGTGTACTGCTCGGTGAGGTCGTAGAGCACGCCGGCATAGGGTGTCCACTGGTCGTTGTGGGTCTGGGAGCTGGTCGAAACGCCCGTGGACACCAGGTTCTCGTCATAGCTCCACTGGCGGCTCTTGGTCTCCCAGCTGCCGTAGCGGCTGCCCAGCACGAAGTGCAGGCGGTCGGTCGCATTCAGGCGCGTAGCGATGTAACCGGCCTTCTGCCGGATATCGTCACGCGAGCCGTCGCGTCCGGTGGAGGGATCGTGGAACTTGGCGATCGAGCTCAGGTATTTCCAGTCCGGGATCTTGCGGTAGTCGGCGGGCACCACTGGACCGAGCAGGTAAGGTGACTCGTTGCGCCGCTCGGACTCGCCATAGCCGATCATGAAATCGTGACGACGGCCGAACAACTGATAAGGGCCGGCCAGGTTCAGATCGACCGCGGTCATCCGCTCTTCGCCGGAAAAATGGCTGTACCAGGCGCTCATGCCGCTGCGGTCGGCCTCGGGGAAGCCGGAGCCGCCGTAGTAGACCTTGCCGTCGCTGTCGCTCCAGCGATGGGTAACGGCCGCCTTGAGCAACCAGTCGTTGCCCAGGTCCTGATCCAGGGTGACGAACAGCGTCTGGTCCTTGAGCGGCCAGGACGACCAGGGCGCGGCCAGGTTGGTCGAGCGCGGCAGGTTGGCCTTGCCGCCGTCGGCGTTCCAGTACGGCACCGTGCCCCAGGACGCCCCCTGCACATGCTTGTTCTGGTAGTCATAACCCACCGACAGCAGAGTGCTGTCACTGAGGTCCGCCTCGAGAATGCCGTAGGCCACCTCACGCTGGCTGGCGTAGCGGTCCATGAACGACTTGCTGTCGCGATAGGCCAGCACCGTGCGCCCACGCAGGCGGCCGTCCCAGCCCAGCGGCCCGCCGACATCGACATAGCTGTGGTAGTCGTCGTGACTGCCGGCACTCACGCCGCTCTGCACCGCCAGTTGCCCGGTCGGGCGTTTGCGCACCATGGCGATGGTGCCGGACGGATCCCCTGCCCCGGTGGTCAGGCCGGTGGCGCCGCGCACCACTTCGATGCGGTCGTAGATGATGGTGTCGGAATCGGACTTGAGCCCGGCGAAGGTGTTGAGCATCCCGTCGACCTGGAAGTTGTTGATCGCATAGCCACGGGAGTAGTACGCCGGTCGTTCGGAGTCGTTGCGCTGCACGGTGACCCCGGTGACCCGGCCCATCGCCTCGGAAAGCGTGCCGAGCTGGAAGTCGTCGAGTTGCTGGCGGGTCACCACCGACACCGACTGCGGGGTGTCCTTGATCGACAGGTTCAGGCGCGTCGCCGCGCTCATGCTGCCGGTGGTGTAGGAACCGGTGTGTTCCGTGGTGCTGCCCAGACCCAGGGCGAAGATTTCAGTGGAGCCGAGTTCCAGCACCTCGTCTTCAGGCCTGGGCTCGGTCTGCTCGGCCAGGGATAACGAGCTGGCCACGGTGGCGCACAGGCCCAGGGTGAGGGTCATGGAACGGCTGATGGGCGCGAACATCGCTGCCTTTCTCCTTGTTCGTTTTGATGAAGTCCATTGACTGCCGGCAGGCGGCATTCACATGAAAACGAATCTCGTTTGAGATTCATTATCGATTTATCATCGAAACGTAAAGAAAGGGGGCTTCGCGCAGGATAAGGCCCTTTCACTCACCAGCTAGCGAAAGGGCCTACAGGGTTACGGCATCACAGGCGGCACGTACTGCAAGGTCGTCCCCAGCGCCCACAGCAACACCAGCACCAAGGGCACATGCACCAGCAACTGCACGAACGAGAAGCCAATCAGGTCGCGCGCCTTCAGGCCCAGCACGCCCAGCAGCGGCAGCATGTAGAACGGGTTGATCAGGTTCGGCAGCGCCTCGGCGGCGTTGTAGATCTGCACCGCCCAGCCCAGGTGGTACTGCAGGTCGTTGGCCACCAGCATCACGTACGGCGCCTCGATGATCCACTTGCCGCCGCCCGACGGGATGAAGAAGCCGAGCACCGCCGAGTACACGCCCATCAGCAGCGCGTAGGTGTCATGGGTGGCGATCTGGGTGAAGAACAGCGAGATGTGGTGAGCCAGGGTCTCGCCATCAACGCCCTTGACCTGAGTGAGGATGGCGGCGATCGAGCCGTACAGCGGGAACTGGATCAGCACCCCGGTGGTGGTCGGCACGGCGCGGGCCACGGCGTCGAGGAAGCTGCGCGGACGCCAGTGCAGCAAGGCGCCAAGCATGATGAACAGCAGGTTGTAGGTGTTCAGCCCGGAGATCGCGGTGATCGCGGGCTTGGTGGCGAACTCCTGGTACAACCAGCCAGCGGCCAGGGCCACCAGCAGCAGGATCAGGATCGGGCTGTATTCCAGCCACTCGCCCGGGCGCGTGCGCTGTGGCGACGGCGGCGCGCTGAAGCTCGGGTCGACGCCACAGTCCTGGGCGCTGCGGGCGCTGTTCGGCCCCGGCGCGGTGGCATAGGCGACGATCAGCGAAACGATCACCAGCGCGGCGAGCATCACCCCGGACTGCCAGAGGAAGATGGTTTCGGTGAACGGAATCACCCCGGTGATCGACAGGATCGACGGCGGCAGGCTGGCCGGGTTGGCCTGCAGCTGCGCGGCCGAGGACGACAGGCCCAGCGCCCAGACCGCGCCAAGGCCCAGGTAGGCCGCGGCACCGGCGGCGCGATAGTCCATCTTCAGGTCGGTGCGACGCGCCAGGGCGCGCACCAGCAAGCCGCCGAACACCAGCGACAGGCCCCAGTTGAGCAAGGATGCGAGCATCGAGATCAGCGCCACCCAGCACACCGCCGAGCGGCCGTTCTTCGGCAGCCGCGCCAGGCGGTCGATCAGGCGCGCGGCGGGTGGCGAGCTAGCGACCACATAGCCGCCGATGACCACGAAGGCCATCTGCATGGTGAATGGAATGAGGCTCCAGAAACCATCGCCAAAGGCCTTGGCGGTGTCGGTCGGCTTGCCGCCCATGACCAGGGCGCCGAGCGCCACCAGCATGACGGCCAGGGCTGCGAACACCCAGGAGTCGGGGAACCAGCGTTCGGCCCAGTTGGAGCAGCGCAGAGCAAAGCGGGCGGAGCGGCTGTCTTGGATATCGGCGGCCACGATATTTTCCTTTTTTTGATTTTTATAGGACTGAAGCGACGGCGCCCCATCGCGGGGCAAGCCCGCTCCCACGAGGGATGCGTGGTCCTTCGTGGGAGCTGGCTTGCCCCGCGATGGGGCGTTTGCAAAACAAGGTTTAGAAGGTCATTTCCTTCACATCGTCCGGCACGATCAGCTTGCCGGCGGTCTTCTCGACGATCTCCTCGACACTGACCCCTGGCGCGGTCTCGCGCAGGATGAAGGCGCCGTTCTCGATCTCCAGGTAGGCCAGGTCGGTCAGCACCTTGCGGATGCAGCCGGCACCGGTCAGCGGCAGGCTGCAGCGCGGCAGCAGCTTGGACTCACCGTCCTTCGAGGCGTGGGTCATGGTGACGATGATGTTGTCGGCACCGGCCACCAGGTCCATGGCGCCACCCATGCCCTTGACCAGCTTGCCGGGAATCATCCACGAGGCGATGTTGCCTTCCACGTCCACCTCGAAGGCACCGAGCACGGTGAGGTCGACATGGCCGCCGCGGATCATGGCGAAGGATTGCGCCGAGTCGAAGATCGACGCGCCACGGCGGGCGGTGACGGTCTGCTTGCCGGCGTTGATCATGTCGGCGTCGAGGGTGGCTTCGGTGGGAAACTCGCCCATGCCCAACAGGCCGTTTTCCGACTGCAGCATCACGTCCATGTCGGCGGGCACGTAGTTGGCCACCAGGGTGGGGATGCCGATACCGAGGTTGACGTAGTAGCCGTCTTTGAGTTCACGGGCGACGCGTTGGGCCATTTGTTCGCGGGTCAGTGCCATGGTCAGGATCTCTTTGTTGTTCTTGAGGGCGGCGCTCAGGCCTTGACGGTACGCTTCTCGATGCGCTTCTCGAAGGTGCCGACGATGACCCGGTCGACATAGATGCCCGGGGTGTGGATCTCGCTGGGCAGCAGCACGCCAGGCTCGACGATCTCCTCGACCTCGACCACGGTGATCTTGCCGGCGGTGGCGGCCAGCGGGTTGAAGTTCTGCGCGGTGTTGCGGTACACCACGTTGCCGTAGTGGTCGGCCTTCCAGCCCTTGACGATGGCGAAGTCGCCGGTAATGGATTCTTCGAGGATATACTTGCGGCCCTTGAACTCGCGCACTTCCTTGCCTTCGGCGACCGGCGTGCCGTAACCGGTGGCGGTGTAGAAGGCCGGAATGCCCGCGCCGCCAGCGCGCATCTTCTCGGCGAGGGTGCCTTGCGGGGTCAGCTCCACTTCCAGCTCGCCGCTGAGCAGCTGGCGTTCGAACTCGGCGTTCTCGCCGACATAGGAGGCGATCATCTTGCGGATCTGCCGGTCTTCGAGCAGCACGCCCAGGCCGAAGCCATCGACACCGCAGTTGTTGGAGACCACGGTCAAGCCCTTGACGCCACGACGCTTGATCTCGGCGATGAGGTTTTCCGGGATGCCGCACAGGCCGAAGCCACCGGCCAGCACCGTCATGTCGTCGGTCAGGCCCGCCAGGGCCTCTTCATAGGTTGCTACACGCTTGTCCAGTCCGGCCATGCTCAGTCGCCTTTTGTAGTTGTTGGAACCGTGCGGTCATCTTCACCGCAGCCGACTGATTTGTTAATTTTGTTTTCGTCATCGATTGATAATTTTTCCAAAACAAAGGTCGAGCCTGTCATGAACGTCAAGCAGCTGCGTGCCTTCGTCACCGTGGCCAAGTACCAGAGTTTCGCCCAGGCCGGCGAGCACCTGCATGTGTCGCAACCGGCCCTGAGCCTGACCATCAAGGCGCTGGAGGACAACCTCGGCGGCGCCCTGCTCACCCGCACCACTCGCAGCGTCAGCCTCACCCCCGAGGGCGAGGTGCTGCTGCCGCTGGCCCGACGCCTGCTGGCCGACTGGGACGACACCGAGGAGATGCTGCGCCAGCGCTTCACCCTGCAACTGGGCAGGGTATCGGTGGCGGCCATGCCGGCTTTCGCCGGCAACCTGCTGCCGCAGTCGCTGAAGGTGTTTCGCCAGCGCTACCCCAAGGTCAATGTCACCGTGCACGACGTGATCAACGAGCAGGTACTGGAACTGGTGCGCCATCGTCGCGTCGAACTGGGCATCGGCTTCGAGCCCGACAGCAGCGAGGCATTGCGTTTCCATCCGCTGTACATGGACCGTTTCGTGGCGGTGGTCCCCGCCGACTCACCGCTCGCCCGCCAGCCCCAGGTGCGCTGGCAGGAGCTGCTGGCCCAGGACTTCATCGCCCTGCAGCGCCCCTCGGCGGTACGCCTGCTGCTCGAACAGCACCTGGCCGCCAACCACGGCAAGCTGGCGGTGGCCTTCGAGAGCCATCAGCTGTCGACCATTGGCCGCATGGTCGCCAGTGGCCTGGGGGTCAGCGCCGTGCCGGCCCTGTGCATCGGGCAGATGCAGGAACTCGGCGCTCGCTGCGTGCCTCTGGTCGAGCCCACCGTGGAACGCCGCATCGGCGTGATCGCCCTGGGCGATCACAAGCTGTCGAAGGCCGCCGAGGCGCTGCTCGATGTCCTGCTTACCCACACCCATCCACAGGAGGTGACATGCGTAACGTGAATCTAGCGGGCGCCCGCGTTCCGGCCATTGGCCAGGGCACCTGGTACATGGGCGAGGACCCGGGCCGCAAGGCCGCCGAAGTGGCCGCCCTGCAACAAGGCATCGACCTGGGCCTGACCCTGATCGACACCGCCGAGATGTACGCCGAAGGCGGCGCCGAGCGCGTGGTCGGCCAGGCCATCGCCGGGCGCCGCGACCAGGTGTTCCTGGTCAGCAAGGTCTACCCGCACAACGCAAGTCGACGCGCCATGCCCGAGGCCTGCGAGCGCAGCCTCAAGCGCCTTGGCAGCGATTGCATCGACCTGTACCTGCTGCACTGGCGTGGACAGTACCCGCTGGAGGAGACCGTCGAAGCGTTCGAACGCTTGATCGAGCAAGGCAAGATCCGTCGCTGGGGCGTTTCCAACTTCGATCTCGACGATCTGCGCGAGCTCGACAACCGCGCCTGCGCCACCAACCAGGTGCTGTACAACCCGGCCGAACGCGGCATCGAGTACGACCTGCTGCCGTGGAGCCGCCAACACGGTCTGCCGACCATGGCCTACTGCCCGTTGGCCCAGGCCGGGTGTCTGCTGCGTCATCCGCTGCTGGAACAGATCGCCGAGCGCCATGCGGCGACGCCGGCCCAGGTGAGCCTGGCCTGGGTAACTCGCGACGATGGCGTGATCGCCATCCCCAAAGCCGTAAGCCCGGAGCATGTGCGACTGAATGCGGCGGCAGGCGACGTGCGCCTGGACGAAGACGACCTGCGGGCGATCGACCTGGCATTTGCGCCACCGCTGCGCAAGCAGCGACTGGCGATGGTCTGAGGCGCGAAAAAAAGGCGCCTCGTGCGAGGCGCCAAAACATTCACCTGTAACCAAAGGAGCGCGTGGGCTTCTCAAGGTGAATCCGGGTGTGCTCAGAGGATCGACAGCGGGTACTCGACGATCACCCGCACTTCGTCCAGGTCCGACTCGAAGGCCGTCGCCCGGGTGGTGGCCTGGCGCACGCGCAGCGAAAGGTCCTTGGCCGGACCAGTCTGCACCACGTACTTGACCTCGATGTCGCGCTCCCAGCGCTTCTGGTCGGTGAGCGGATCGCCGTTGTCGTCGCGACGCATGTAGTAGGCGTTGGCATGGCTGTAGTCGGCATCGCTGCCACGCCCGTAACGGGTCATGAACGACAGGCCCGGTACCCCATAGGCCGCCATGTTCAGGTCGTAGCGCAGCATCCACGAACGCTCTTTCGGCGAGTTGAAGTCGCTGTACTGGATGGAGTTGTCGAGGAAGATCGAGTCGGACTGGCGCAGGTAGTCGAAGTCATCGTCGCCGTTGTTGCGCTGGTGGGTCAGGGCCAGGGTGTGGGCGCCATAACGCACGCCGAGCTTGGCGCTCCAGATATCGTTGTCGAACTGGCCGAGGCGCTGGCGGCCTTCATCCTTGGCGTTGTAGAAATTGAACCCGCCGATCAGCGCCAGCTCGTCGCCAAGCGGCCAAGTGACGCTGGTGCCGGCGTAGTACTGGTTCCAGACATCCTTGAGGCGGCTGCCGAACAGGCTCACGCTGATATTGTCGTTGATCGCGTAGTCGCCACCACCGTAGGCGATCCAGGGCGAGTCCACCGGGCCGCCGTAGAAGGTCGCGAAGTTCTCACGCAGGTCGCTGGACACCGGCTGGCTCATCGCGTGCAAGCGTCCAGCCTGCAACGTCAGGCCCTGCAGGCTGGTGTTCTCCAGCGTCACGCCGCGAAAGCTCTCCGGCAACAACCGCGAATCGCCGGCGGCCACCATCGGGTTGAGCGGAAATACATCGCCGACCCGCAGCACCGTGTCGAACAGGCGCACCTTGGCCGCGCCGCCGAGCTTGGTGTATTCATCACGGGCCTGGCCGTCGCGATCCACCGGCAGCACGTCGAAGGAACTGCGTCCGCCGTTGCGCCCTCCTCCGCTGTCGAGCTTGAGCCCGAGCATGGCGAAGGCGTCCACGCCGACCCCGACCGTGCCCTGGGTGAAACCGGACTCGAAACGGGTGATGACGGCATGGGCCCAGGCCTCGGAGTAACCATTGTCGCTGGCCTTGCCGCTGTTGTAGGTCGGTGCGGGGCCATCGCGGTGATCGCGGTTGAAGTAGAAGTTGCGGTTGAGCACGCTCAGCGTGCTGCCCTCGATGAACCCCTCTTTGCGTTCATCGACGGCCCAGGCGCTCGGCGTGGCGCCAACCAGCGCCACCAGGGCGGCCAGGGAAAGTCTTGGACTGTTGTTCATCCATTGCTCCTTTGGGTGTGGCTGTTCTTCTTGTCGGACCTTGGTGCTGGAGCGTCCCTGATCTGGCCAGATGCGCGCGCACCCAGCCCCGTCGGCCGAAGCTGATGCTCGCCGGCGGCGGATAACGGGAAGATGATCGGCAAATTACAATCGCGTCATGCGCCGGGGCGCCGGCCACGGCCACAGGGCACCTTTCACATCTGTAACCCTGGCGTCATGCCGTTGTTGGTCGCCCCTGGCTAGCGTGGACTTCGAAATGAACCTTTCGGAGACACCCATCATGCTGCGACTGACCCTGACCGCCACCCTGCTGGCGCTTTCCCTGTCGGCCCAGGCCACCGGTTTTTCCAAGCAGCGCAACGACCAGTTGCTGGAGGACCATCAGCAGGCCGTCGCAAGCTACGCGCAGCAACGCGCCAAGCCGATGCCGGAGATCGTCGACTATCGCTATGGGATGAAGCTGGACATCGCCCGTTTCGTGCGCCAGTCGGGCGACCCGCGCACCTGCGAGGTCGTACCGCGGCTGATGACCTTCGAAGATCGCGAGGGCACCCTGCGCACCGTGCGCTATTCGGTGCTGTCGCAGTGCATCAACAACAAGTGACTCGGCTCAGCCGCGCAAGCCATCCACCAGCTGCAGGCTGTTGCGCCCGGCCCGCTTGGAGGCATAGAGCAGCACGTCGCCCTGTTCGATCAGCGCCGCGAGGCTGGCCGGTGGCCGGTCGAACAGGTTGGCGCCGATGCTCAATGTGACCGCCTCGGGCGTGCTGAAGGACTGCGCGGCGGCGGCCTGGAACTGCTGGCGCAAGGCGTCGGCCAGCTGCTCGATGGCCGCGCGGGAGGCATCGGCCAACAGGATCACGAACTCGTCGCCGCCCAGGCGCGCGGCGATCGCCCGCTCCGG
This sequence comes from Pseudomonas sp. microsymbiont 2, assembly GCF_054788395.1. NCBI lineage: Bacteria > Pseudomonadati > Pseudomonadota > Gammaproteobacteria > Pseudomonadales > Pseudomonadaceae > Pseudomonas > Pseudomonas sp. microsymbiont 2. The sequence goes on along the minus strand of NZ_CM139112.1, from coordinate 2,513,578 downwards.
CAGCAGCGCCCGGATCATCTCGCTCAGCGCCACCAGCAAGCGATCGCCGGCGGCGTGCCCGTGCAGGTCGTTGACCAACTTGAAATGATCGATATCGATCAACAGCAGCGCCCCCGGGCTGGCCGGCGAAATGCCCTTGAACAGGTTCGAGGCCCTCACCTCCAGGGCACGACGGTTGTACAACGCGGTCAGCGGATCGCGGGCCGCCAGGCGCTCGATGCGCTCCTCGCGGCGGTAGCGCACGGTACCGGTCATCGACAGCGCGATCAGCATGATGGCCATCGCTCCTTCCACCAGCGACACCTGGATGATCTGCCCGCGAAATGCCGTCAGGTCGATCAGGCTGCCCGGCACCAGGGCCGGCAAGGTCTTGGCCAGGTAGAACAAACCGTGCAGCAGCAACACGTAGCGCAGCTGTACCGCGCCCACGCTCAGCGACTTGCCGTGGGGACGCAGCAGCCAGCTGGCATACAGGGTGAACAACGCCACCAGCAACGAATTGGCTACCAGGAAAGTCTTCGACCACAGCGGCCACTGCGGCAGCAGCAGCAACGCGCACCAGAGCACGGGAGCCAGGTAGCAGGCGCGCGACAGACGGGTCTCGGTAAAGCGCGACACGCCCAGCAGGAACAACCAGTGCGCGACGATCAACATGCCGTTGGCGAACCAGATGCCGATGAACAGGTAGCCGCTGCCGCGCATCAGCGCAAGCGAGGATCCAACACTGATGGTGGCGAAACTGGCGCTCCAGCACAGCAGCGACGACTCGCGCACGCTGCGCCATTCGACGGCCAGGTATAGCGCGGCGGCGGCGGCAAGCGCGATGGTGAGGGTCAGCATGGTGGAAGCGTCGAACGCCATGGGTGCGCGGGGCCTGTGCAGTACCTTTTCAGAGCCGCTGATTGTATGCCTTCACCGGGGTTTGCACAGCGTCGAATGATATCCAAATGATGGCATTCGTCCAAAAAACCGATTCACCCGAACGGCTCACCCTCACTGCCCGGACAGGAAACTCACCAACTGCCGTCCGTGGGAGCTCAGCGCCTCCCAGCCACGAAAGCAGATACGCAGCTCCAGTGTCGCCCAACGCTCCTCCAGCGCCACCCGCCGGACCGCCAGCTCCTGCTCGGCACGCACGGCGGCGGTCTCCGGCAGCATGGCGATGCCCGCGCGCTGGGCCACCAGCTGGGCGATCGCCTCGAAGCTCGGCGCGCGCACCCGCACCTTCAATGGCATGGCCAGGTTCAGCGCCAATTCCTCGACGAAGCGCTGCATGGCCCGCTCGGCCGGCAGGCAGACAAAGGCAAAGTCCAGTGCATCGACCAGGCGCAGCTGCTCGCGACCGGCCAGCGGGTGGTCGGCGGCCACCAGCAACACCAGGCGCTCGGTGCGAAACGGCAGCGACACCAGGCCGTCGTTGACCAGGTTGCCGTCGTACACACCGATCTCGCACTCGCCGCTCAGGACCACGCGCAGCACATCGACGCTCTTGTGTTCGACCAGTTGCAGGTCCACTTCCGGATAGTCCGCCAGGAACGGCCCGAGCACCGCCGGCAGCAGGGTGCTGTTGGTCACCGTCGAGGCCGCCAGGTGCAGGTTGATGCGCCGCTGCCCGGCCAGCTCGCGCAGGGTGTCGTGCAGCCTCTGCGCCTCGCCCAGCACGCCACGCGCCGACTCCAGCACCAGGCGCCCGGCCGGCGTCAGCTGCATGCCGTCGGCCCTGCGCGTGAACAGCGTCAGGCCACTGCGTGCCTCGAACAGCCGCAGGCGGGTACTGGCGGCCGACACCGCCACCGGGAAGGTCGCCGCTGCCTTGCTCAGGCTGCCGGTGGCGGCGATGGCCGCAAGCAGGCGCAGATCGGCCAGGTCGAAGTGCATGATGGCTTCTCCGAATCAGAACGCCATGTTCGAAAAAAAGCGATTCTATCGCATTGGCGTTCTGCTCAGAATAAGCCCATTCCCCTGCCTCGGATGTCCCATGAACCCGATTCCCACTTTCCTCCAGCGCGCCCTTGCCAACGGCAGCCTGTATGCCGTGCTCGCGGCCCTGGGGTTCAGTTTCAAGGCCATCTTCGTCAAGCTCGCCTATGCCGCCGGGCCGGTGGATGCCATCAGTCTCCTGGCACTGCGCATGCTGCTGGCGCTGCCGTTGTTCGCCTGGCTGGTCTGGGCCAGCCGCGGCCGAGGCGATACCCCGCTGAGCCTGCCCGATGGCCTGCGCGTGGCGCTGCTCGGGCTGCTCGGCTACTACCTGGCCAGCCTGTTCGACTTCTATGGCCTGCAATACATCAGCGCCGGGCTGGAACGGCTGATCCTGTTCACCTACCCGACGCTGGTGCTGATCTTCCAGGCCATCGTCCAACGCGAACGCCCTACCCTGCGGACGCTGACGGCCATGGGCCTGTGCTACCTGGGGCTGGGTATCGCCTTCGTCCATGACCTGAGCGTGGCCGGCATCGGCAACCAGGTGGTGATCGGTTCGCTGTGGGTATTCGCCAGCGCGGTGACCTACGCCCTGTACTACTCGGGCACCGGCATGATGCTAAAGCGCATGGGCTCGATGCGCTTGGCCGGGCTGTGCGGCACGGCATCCTCGCTGATGGTGCTGGCGCATTACCTGCTGGTGGCCGATGTCGCGCCGCTGTGGCACCTGCCGGGCGCGGTATGGCTGAACGCAGCGCTGATGGCGCTGTTCTCCACGGTGCTGCCGATCTACTGGGTGGCCCTGGCCATCCAGCGCATGGGGCCGACCCACACGGCGGCGGTGGGCAACCTGGGGCCGGTGCTCACGGTGCTGGCCTCGTGGGCGATCCTCAGCGAGACGATTTCGCTGTACCAGGTGATCGGGTTGGCGCTGGTGCTGTTCGGGGTATCGCGCCTGAAGCCGGCCAAGAAAACGCAGCCGATGCCCGCAGCCAGGGCCACCGAGGGTTGACGGGAGGGCCGTTCAGCGCGCGGTGCCGATAATGATGCTCTGCTCACGCAGCTGCTCCAGCAACAGTAGTCCCTGGACCTGCAGCGCTTCATCGCCCAGCGCCTGCAAGCGCTCGCGCCCGGTCCCGCTCCCCCCGGCCAGAAGCCGCCAGGCCATGGGCGAGAGACGCAAGAAGCGTACCTGCAGCGCGGCGTCGCGATAGACCAGCAACAGCGTCGGCATCGCCGGTGGCTCCAGCGGCTGCTCATGCGGGCCGATGCGCTCCACCGGCCAGAGATAGGCCAGCACCCGCGCCGTGCAGGACAGCAAAGGCTCGCCGTCGAGCAGATCGCCCGCCGGGTCATGGGGTGGTTCCTGGGCGTCGCTCAGGTACAACTGCGCCTCGATCCATTCGTAATGCGCCAGCTCCACTTGCCAGGGGGCATCGAGTTCGATGCCCTGCAGGTAGTCGACAAAGGCTTCGGCCACTTCGGTGAACAGCGGCGTCTGGCTGCGGTAAGCGGCATAGAAGTCGCGCACCCGGGCATGCCAGCGCTGCTCGCCCAGGGTTTGGCGCAACACCGGAAAGCTGCCTGCCAGCAACCCCTCGATGGCGCCGTAGAACAGCTCGCGATAAATCTTCAGCCGCCGCGCCTCCAGGCCCGGTGGTGGCGGATGGCTGGCCGGATCACGCAGGTGTCGGGCCAGGGTGAACTGCTGTTCGCGCAGTGTTTCACTCATCGCTCGGTACTCCATGGGTTTGCTGAAGGCTGCGGATATGGGCCGTCTCGGCCAGCAGCTCGGCCAGCGGCGGGTAGTTGAAATCACGCTCGAGCACGGTCGGCTGGGCGCCGAATCGCGCGCAGGCTTGGGCGAACAAGGCCCAGACCGCATCCTTGACCGGCGCGCCGTGGGTATCGACCTTGAGGTCCGGGGCTTCGTCGTAATGGCCGGCCACGTGCATGCCGACCACCCGCTCCCGAGGGATGCCGGCGAGGAACGCCTGGGCGTCGTAGCGATGATTGCAGGCATTGACGAAGACATTGTTGACGTCCAGCAGCAGATCGCAATCGGCCTCGTCGAGCACCGCGCGAATGAAATCCAGCTCGGCCATGGCCTGGTACGGAGCGGCGTAATAGCTGATGTTCTCCACCGCGATGCGCCTGCCCAGCACCTCCTGGGCCTGGCGGATGCGCGCGGACACATGGCGCACGGCCTCGTCGGTGAACGGAATCGGCAGCAGGTCATAGAGGTGGCCATCGTCGCTGCAGTAGCTCAGATGCTCGCTGTACAGGCGCACCTGGTGATGGTCGAGGAACTGTCGGGTACGCGCCAGGAATGCAAGGTCCAGTGGCGCGGTGCCGCCCAGTGACAGCGAGAGCCCGTGGCAAGCGATGGCAAAGCGTTCGGCCAGGCGCTCCAGGCTCTGGCCGAAAGCGCCACCGACGCCAATCCAGTTCTCCGGCGCGCACTCGAGGAAGTCCACCGCGCCCGCCTCCATCGTCAGCAGGTCGGGCAGCAGGCCACGGCGCAGGCCGAGGCCGGTGTGCAATTTGGGTTGGGACATGATTGCAGGCTCTCTGGGGCATTGAACGGCATCGCGGGGCCAGCCCGCTCCCACGCATGACATCGTGGGAGTGGGCTGGCCCCGCGAGGAGCGTCAGGACTGGCCGGTCAGATGGCTGAACAGCCCGTCGGGCATGGCCTTGCCGTTGGCCTTGTAGATTGCCGCCAGGTGATCGTGGGCCTCCTGCTCGGAAATGAAACCATCGTGATCGCGATCGATCTTGTCGAAGTCGGCGGCGCGGTCCTTGGCCACGGCGAGAAACTCGTCGCGCGAGACCTTGCCGTCGTGATTGCTGTCGGTGCGGGCGAAGGACGCATCGCCACACTTGCCTTCACCGCATTTGCCCTCGGCGCCGGCCTTGGCGCTGGCGCCACACTTGCCCTCGCCACACTTGCCTTCGCTTTGCGTCGCCTTGCCACTGGCGCCGCACTTGCCTTCACCGCACTTGCCCTCGCCCGGCGTCTTGGCGGCGGCCAGCTGGTAGCCCTGGGACAGCGGTTCGACGGCAAAGGCGGTGTTAAGGGCCATGCCGGCGAACAGGGTGGCACCGAGCAGGCCAAGGGTTTGACGGGTGTTTTTCATGATGCAGCTCCACGGGTGGTTGAAAGTGGAGCCATTTGGCCGTGGCGGTGTGTCGTCGGTGTATCGTCAAGGGCGGGGTTTTGTATGCCAGTGGGTCCTGGCGACGGGTTGATACACGGGGATACACAACGCGGCCCCTGCACACGCGAGGGCCGCGTTGCGATGATCAGTCGTCCAATGGCTTGGGCGGCGCGGCGGGCTTGCTCGGTTTGGCCTTGCTGTCCTTGGCCTTGGGTTCGGCGGGCGCGGCGGCTACCGGCTCCGGCGCGGTGATCGCCTTCTCGCTGGCCGGCAACTCGTCCACGGCCTTGAAGATCGTCTGTGGCTCGATCATCTCGCCGCTGTCGTCGTCCTTGAGCATGTGACGTTCACCGTCCTTGCCGATCAGGATCACCTTGGTGCCCTTGCTCGCGCCGAGCTTGAGCTCGCGGATCAGGGCCATGGTGGTCTGCTGCTCGAGGTTCTTGTCCTCGCGCTTGCCCATCATGTTGGCCACGCTGTAGAGCACCAGGCCGCGCTCCTTGAACCCCGCCTGGGTGGCCGGGTCTTCCATTGCCTTGTTCAGGCCACGCAAGGTCGGGTCGGCGCTGCTGGGCGCGATCACCACCAACGGCCTTGCCTTGCCCAGTTCCTTGGCCAGCGGTGCATCGCTGTCGGCGGCGTACAAGGGGCCGGCTACGACGAGCAGGGTGGCGAGGGTCAGTGACCGGACGAGCATGCGCATCTCCTTGTTTTCTCGATCAACCTAAAGACTGCGGATCTGGGAGAAAGATCCGGCGTGGAGCCTAAACCAACTGGCCAGGCGCCTGCTCACGGCAAAAGTAACCGGGCATGTCCCACGCCTGACCAGAGCATAGTCCAAGGACAACGCGCGCACTCAGGATCGTGCCTGGCCTGCGACCGCGCCAGCAGGCTCCAACGCGGTGCGTGTCAGTTCCAGCAGCAGTGCCTGCCGTCCGCTGTCCCACTGCTCGCGCAAGGCCTCCTGCCGCGCCGCGTAGTCACCATCGGTCATGGTCTGCGCGGCCTCCAGCAACGCCGTGGAGCGCTCCTGGAATGGCGCATCGAAGGTCACGAAGCGCTCGCCATGGGCGCGCCGCAGATGCTCCACCCAGAACTCCCGCGCCACTAGCGACTGGGCCACGCGCTCCGGGGTCTCGGTTTCCTGTATTCGCGCACGAGCCCGCTCCAGCCGTGCCGCTTGTACCCCGGCCACTTCGCCAAACAGCATGTCGTCAGGCTGTGCCGGCAACTCGAGGTGATCACGCAGGCCCACTCGGTAGGCCATCCGCACTTCGATCTCGTCAGGGTTGGCGCCCTGTGCCCTGCGCGCCTGGACATCTTCGTTGGCGAGTCGATCCACCTCGTCAAGGCGCCACAGGCGCCGGCCCAGTCGCAGCAGGGCGTCCTGCTGGTCGCCTGCCTGGGCTTGCATGCGTGCCTGCCACACCAGCATGGACAGTTCCAGGTTGCTGAAGCACAACGCGACACTGTCCTGGCACGTCAGGTCTTCGCTGGCGTGCTGGAACAGTTCCCGAGCCAGCGTGGGGTGGTCACGCATGGCGACCAGCATGCTGAACACACGCCTGGCCAGGTGCTGACGCTGACGCTGGTAATCCGACGTTTCCTGCAATCTGCCCAACAGCCGGAAAAAGTCCCCCCCGTCGGTCTCGCCCTCCAGCTCGTCCCAGGCGGCCGAATGCTCGGTACGCGATGCGCTGTCGGCGGCGTCGAGCCAGCTCTGGCGCAAGGATATCGCACTCCCGGCGGTCGGCTCTGACAAGGCCGCGTCATGCAGTTGCTGGAACACTTGCAGGCGTTGCGCCGACTGCGCCGACAACGGGTTGTCCGCCAGCAGCACGCTGCTGCCGAGCCACGCCGGCGAACGGAAGAAGCGCGCCGGCAACTCGGTGATCCGGTTGCCGCGCAGGTCGGCGATCAGCAGGTCCATGCGGTCCATCAGCGCTGGCGGCAGCTCGCTGATCCCGGTGCTGCGCAGGTGCAGGCGACTCAGTCGCTCCAGGCGGTAGAGCGGGAAGGTGCGCCCCAGCGGGTTGTACGACAGGTTGACGTACTCCAGCGACACACAGTTGCCCAGCGTCATGGCCTGGGAGGCATCGAGCACGATGGCGTTGCCGTAAAGGTCCAGCTCGCGCAGATTCCCCAGGTTCACCAACTCCGCAGGCACGCAGGTCAGCTGGTTGCTGGACAACTCCAAGGTACGCAGGCGAGGAAAAGCCTGCAGGAAGCCGGGTGGCACTTCCCGTAGCCCCAGCCCCATCAGCGACAACTCCCGCACATGGGCGAAACTCACCGACTCGGGCAAGTCAGGCAGTGTCTGCAGGTTCACCGACCATACGCTCAGGCGAAACCCGGTCGCTGGCACATTGTCGCCACTGGCCCGGGTCTGCCTGCGCTGCCAGCAATTGACCAGCGTGTCGCTGAAGTAGCGCCGGTCGACACGCTGCGTGGAACTGCCGGCCAGCCGTGTCCAGCTCTGCAGATGGCTTTCCAGTGCCTGCAGCTCACGACCGAGACTGACGATCTCGTCCTCGGGTCTGCGCCCGCTCTGCTGGACCTCGCTGATCCAATTGCTGATCTCGCCGTCGGTGAATGCCGGATAGATTTCGCGCAATGCTGCGGACAGCGCGCGTGCTCGTCGCCGGGGGCTGCCGGGGCTCCGTCCGCTCAGCGGATAGCCAAGGCGCCCGTCACGCAGGCGTTGCGGCGGCTGGAACCAGCCTGTCGCGTCGCGTTGCCCCAGCGCCTGGGCTACCTGCGCGCGTCGCCGGGCGGCCAGGCGCGCCACCGTTATCCTCAGGTTGTGGGCGAACGGATCACCCAGGCCAAGGGCCTGGCGCCGGTCGTTGTCGTAGGCGCTGGCAATCACCTCGAACAACTCGCCGGGCTCGCCAATGGTCTGTCCCTTGCTGTCCAGCAACTGGAATCGGCCATTGAGATGAACCAGGTCGAAATCGGCGGCATCGGCATCGCCGTGCAGCCGTGGCCCATCGCTGCCGCCATCGTACAGGCGCCAGCGAATCGCCGTCTCCTGTCCAGGCAACTGTTCGAGCGAGCCCAGCACGGCCCTGGCCAGATCGGCGTCCTGTGGCGTATCGAGGGAAAGCCCCTCGTACACGCGCGCCAGGCGCGCCTGGCGCTGCGCCGCCCTGGCGGCAGTGGCCAGGCGCAGCGCGACCCGTCCGCTGTCCTGCAGCCGCTGGCGATCCATGGTCCGCGCCGCAGCGACCAGTTCCGCCGCCACCGCGCTCGGCAGCCGGGGAAACTGCCGACGCAAGGCCGCCACATCGCTCGCCTCGCTGTCCTGCAGCGCTGCGTAAAGTTGCTCGAACAACACCCGGCGCTGCTCCCAGACTTGCTCCGCCAACATCGGGTCGCTCAACCCGCTGGCGCCCGGCAGTGCGCGAGCGTGATCGAGCACCGTGACGTCGGTGACCACGTCACCGCCACGCAGTTGCTTCACCACCCGCCGGATGCGAGTGTCCAGGCGAACACGCCGCACGCCATCGCGCAGCCCCGCATCCGGCGCCAGCCCCTGCACGTGCATGGCCCGCAGGTGGTCGCCGTCGAGTGCGTGGGCGACCAGCACCTGGTCGATCTGCTCGTCATCGAGCAGGGCAAAGTCGCCGCCAAGGCGCCGGAACAGCACACGCGTGTCGTCCCACTGCGCGGGCTGCTCGTACCACAGGCGCCAGGCGCCGGCACCGTTGTCGCTCAGCCGCGGGGCATACCCCGCCTGTGCCGCCAGGCGCCAGCGTCCCGTGTCGCTTTGCTGGACGACCGGATAGCAGTGCCCATCCATTTCGATCCAGGTCTGCTCGTCCAGGCGATGAAGGCCCTCGGCATCGCGCACCGCCGCAGCCGGAGCAGAGGCACTGCGAAACGCGGCGAGGTCCGGGTGCCACAGGCGCGTCGTGCCGTCTTCCAGGCGCGCCGGCACCAGGCTGTCGACCATCGACGCTCGCGCCCAGGCATTGCGAGCCAGGGTCACCCCAGTGGCTGTCAGCGCCATGCCGGCAAGGTCGCCGGCGACATTCAGCACGTGATCCAGTGCCGCGCTGGTGTCACCTTCGTGCCAAGCCTCGACACCGTGGAAGACCTCGCCCAGCAACTCCCAGGCGGTCACCGCCAGCAAGCCGGCGCCGATGACCGGCACGAACATGCCGGCCAGGCTGAGCAACGCCCAGCCTTCGGCTTCCAGGCGTTGTTCGTGGGCCCGCCGCACCTGCGCATCGACCTCGTCGGTCGGTACCGCGATCATCGCCGCGTCGTCCTTGATCTGCTCGATACGCGCCTCGCCCAGGCAGTCGAATACCGCCTTCGGCCAGGATCGCAGGTGCTCCTCCAGGGCGATGTTGGCCAAGTCCGAGACCCCGTCGTAGCCGGCCACCACCGCGGCGAAGAAACGCTGGCCGTCACGACGCCGGACGAAGCGGCTGAAGAAACGCTGGTAGGGTGCGGTGCGCAGGTGCTTGCCCAGGGCATTGGCGAAATGACGCAGATCGGGGAACGCCCGCCATGCGCCCTGAGGGTCGCCAGGCACATGCACCAGCACGCGCCAGGTGCTGCTGTACAGTGGGTCGAGACGCTCATCACGCACATCGAGCACGACGATCTGCTCAAGGGTCACCCCCAGCAGGCTCAGCCGTTTGACCTGCACGCTGCGCCCCTGCAAGCGCAGCTGCCCGCGCAGGCCACAGAAATCGACCAACAGCTGATGCTCGTCATCACTGACATGACCACGGATCCAGGCAACATGCGCATCGACCAGCATGGCATAGCGCTGCGCGCGCGAAATCAGTGACGCCACCCGGGTGTCCGGCGCCTGCAGGATCGACACCAGATGCGCCTGATAGCGCCGTCCGAGATCGAGCTCGCGACACAGGCGCGCGAACGTCAGCGCGTTCGGCAGCGCCAACTTCTGGCCAGGGGGGCCGTCCAGGCGATTGCCCGCAGGCTGGCCATCGGCGCTGGCCTGATCGCTGTCGAAATTGCCCAGCGCCGCCGCGAGCAGGGGAACATGCTGGTAGACCACCGTGGTCAGGTGGCTGCCGACAGGCACCTCATTGATGATCGGCTCACGCCGGCCCTGGCGAAAGCGCAAGGCCTTCACATCGGCGGTGCCAGCATGCGGCTGCAGCGCTTGTCGCAGCAACGGCAAGGCGAAGTCGTCGATGTTCTCGATCTTCGCCAGCACGGCGCTGACGCGCTCGCGAAAGTACCAGCTGAGGGTCAGCGCCTCGCGCAGCATCGTCACTTGCGCGGGGCTGGCCGAGCGCAGCCAGGTCGGCAAACGGGCGGCGATGAGGGCATCCTGGAACGTTTCGTGTCCGCTCACTGATGGGGTGCAGGGCAAGTCCTGCTCGTTGCTGTCCATGGCTCGTCTCTCCTGAGGGTGGAGACACGAGGGTATGAGGTTCGCCGGGACGTCGATCGCTAGATAGATAGCACCCGCCCTCGCCCCCCTCAGAAGTCGAAGGCCAGTTGATCCATGTGCCCCAGGTCGATCGTGCGCCCCAGCACGAACGGCAGGATCGCATCCGCCACGGGTTGCAGCTGTCGGGTCAGATAGTGCTCGTAGTCGACCGGTGAGCGCAGGCTCTCCAGGGGCTCAGGCCCCGATGTCGTGATCATGTAGCTGATCCAGCCGCCGTTCTGGTATTGCGTGGGGCGCCCCACCCGGCGATTGTGCTCGTCGGCCAGGCGCGCCGCGCGCACATGCGGCGGTACGTTGCGCTGGTAGTCGGCCAATGGCCGACGCAGGCGCTTGCGGTAAACCAGCAACTCATCCTGCTCACCCGCCAGCGTGCGCCGCACGTACGCGCGCAGGTAGTCGCGGTAAGGCTGGCCACGGAACACCCGGCCATAGAGTTCCTGCTGGAACTGCCTGGCCAGCGGCGACCAGTCGGTGCGTACCGACTCCAGCCCCTTGAAGACCATTTCGTCCTGGCCGTCGCTGCGCCGCACCAGGCCGGCGTAGCGCTTCTTGCTGCCTTCGTCGGCGCCACGAATGGTCGGCATCAGAAAACGCTGGTAGTGGGTTTCGAACTGCAGCTCCAGCGCGCTCTCCAGGCCCATGGACTGGCGCAGGTTGTCGCGCCACCACTGGTTGACCTCGGCCACCAGCGCGCGACCGATATCCGCCGCGGCCGCTTCGTCGTGGGCCCCCTTGAGCCAGACGAAGGTGGAGTCGGTGTCGCCGTAGATCACGTCATAGCCTTGCGCTTCGATCAGCGCTCGGGTCTGGCGCATGATCTGATGCCCGCGCATCGTGATCGACGAGGCCAGGCGCGGATCGAAGAAACGGCAGCCATTGGAGCCGAGCACCCCGTAAAACGCGTTCATGATGATCTTCAGCGCCTGTGACAACGGCGCGTTGCCGGCGCGCTTGGCCGCCTCGCGCCCCTGCCAGACCCGTTCGACGATCGCCGGCAGGCAATGCATGACACGCGAGAAGCGCCCACCGCGAAAGCCCTCGACCGAATGCGTGTTGTCCGGCTGGCGCAGGCCCTCGACCAGCCCCACCGGGTCGATGAGAAAGGTACGGATGATCGAGGGGTACAGGCTCTTGTAGTCGAGCACCAGCACCGAATCGTACAACCCGGGGCGCGAGTCCATGACGAAGCCGCCAGGGCTGGCGGCATCCGGGCGGCTGCCCAGGTTCGGCGCGACATAGCCCAGACGATGCATGTACGGCATGTACAGGTGACAGAACGCCGCCACCGAGCCGCCACTGCGATCCACCGCCAGCCCCGTGACCGCGGCGCGTTCGAGGAGGAATTCGAGCAACCGGGCCTTGGCGAAGATGCGCGTGACCAACTCGCAGTCCTTGAGGTTGTAGCGGGCCAAGGCCGGCTTGTCCTCGGCGAACATGCGGTTGATCTCGTCCATGCGCTGGTAGGGCGTGTCGATGGCCTTGCCCTCGCCCAGCAACTGCTGTGCGACATGCTCGAGGCTGAACGACGGGAAGCTCCAGGTCGCCGAGCGCAGGGCCTCGATGCCGTCGATCAGCACGCGGCCGGGCGCCTCGGCGAAGAAATGGCTGCGGCTGCCGTGCTCGCGCAGGTGCATGGGCGCGCCGTCGCGACCCAGGCACAGGGGCACGCCGAGCCTGGCCGCGTGCTCGTGCAGCAGGCGCAGGTCGAACTGCACCAGGTTCCAGCCGATGATCGCGTCGGGATCGTGGCGCGCCAGCCACTGGTTCAGGCAATGGATGAGACCGGCGCGGTCGGCGCAGTAATGCAGATCGAAGTCCACCGCCACGTCACCGCCATCGGCCGGGCCGAGCATGTACACCTGGCGCTGACCGCAGCCTTCCAGAGCGATGCTGTACAGCTCGCCCCGTTCGCTGGTCTCGATATCCAGCGAGACCAGGCGCAAGGGCGGACGATAGTCCGGATCGGGCTTGAGTTGCGCATCGAGCAGAACGCCCTGCTCGCCCGGCCGGCCATGAAAACGCACCGCGGCGGTGATGAAGCGCTCCATCAGGTAGCGCTCCGGCGGACGGATATCGGCTTCGAGGACGTCGACGCCAGCGGCGCGCAGGCGTTTTTCCAGCGCGATCAGCTGGCGATACTGGTGGCAATACAGGCCATGGACCGGGCGCAGGTCGAAATCACGCAGCTGCAACGGCTTGAGCGCGACGCCCGGTTCGTCGACCAGCACCGCCCTGGCCTGCTCGGCCTGTGCCGCGGGGACGAACGCCACCGAGGGCTGCGGCGCCAGACGCAGACGCCTTGGCCCCTGGTCGGTGGCCAACCAGAACTCCACGCAGGTGCCCTCGGGGGTGTCGTGCCAATGGCGGGTGAGGACAAAACCCTGTTGCAACTGCACTGCCTGGACCTCGGATCGCTGTTCTGTTCGCTCGAACGCGATTGTAGCGCGTCTGCCCGGGCAAATGCCTGCGTCGCGGCATCGGCACGGGTCAGCCCTTTCAAGGCCTCTGGGCAGGAGGGCTATTGACCGAGTCAGGGCCGCCAAGTGTTCGCCGTTAGAGTTGCAGCGCCTATGAGATCGAGCGCCGCCCGCGCGGCGCATCGCGACGCAAGGCCGCTCCTACATTTGTTTCGGGCCCGTCTCTCCTGTGCCATTACCTGGTCCGCCTTGTTGGCACGACGCGGTTTCAGCGTGGGCACCACTGCCGCCCCACCAGTCTTGAGACATGCGCCAAGGCGGACAGCGGTACTTTCACAGGAATAATTGGCCCGAAACAGATGTAGGAGCGGCCTTGCGTCGCGATGCGCCGCGCGGGCGGCGCTCGATCTGATAGGCGCTGCAAGGCTCGCGGCGAACACCTTGGAAGTGCTGCCCCTGACAGCCAGCGGCGCGCTGTTTCTCGAGCACAGCCGCCGCCTCCCGCCGCCCACCGACCTCAGCCGTACAAGTAGCTGATGTCCTTGTGCGCCAGCGGCGGCACCTGGGCTAGCAGGTAATCGCGCAGCTTGTGCATCTGGTGCGCCTTGGGGCTGGCCTTGAGCCAGGTCATGTAGTAGCCGTCGCCGGTGGCCACGGCCTGCGGGAACGGCGTGACCAGGTTGCCGGCGGCCAGGTCGGCGCTGGCCAGCACCAGGTCGACCACCGAGATGCCCAGGCCCTGCTGGGCGGCGGAAATGCCCTGGTCGAGGGTATCGAACACCTGGCCCTGGTCGATGCTGACGTCCAGCGCGTCCACCCGTGCCAGCCAGCGTCGCCAGTCGCGTCGGTCCGGCGAGGGATGCAGGAATTCGCAGCGCTCAAGCACCGACAGGTCCGGGGTGGATGAATCGAGGTAGCTCGGATGGCATACCGGGATCAGCCATTCATCGAACAGCTTGAGGCTCTCCACCTCCGCCGGGAAGCGCCCGTTGCCCAGCAGGATCGCGCAGTCGTAGGGCTCGCAATAGAAGTCCACGGCGTCGATGTCCATCCACACGCTGGAAAGTTGCACCGAACAGCTGTTGTCGACCTTCTTGAAGCCATCCAGGGCCCTGAGCAGCCAGCGCACGGTAAGCGTGGACGGCGCCTTGAGCCGCACGCCATAGCGATCCTGGCGCAACAGGGCGCAGGCGTTCTCGATGATCTTGAAACCGACCTTGAGCTCCTGGGCCAGCAACCGCCCGTGCTCGGTCAAGCGCAGCTTGGGGCCGCGACGTTCGAACAGATCGCAGCCGAACAGCGCTTCGAGGGTCTTGATGTGATGGCTGACCGCGCCCTGGGTAAGCGCCAGCTCCTGGGCCGCGCGGGTGAAGGAGCCGTAGCGCGAGGCCACTTCGAAGGCACGCAGGGCATGCAAGGCTTGAATCCGTTCAGACATGAGGCGTTCCAGAGCATGAGCGAGGCTAATAGTAGGTCATAGTTCCAGGCGTTTTACAACGTGGTGGCCATCTCCGAAAATGCTGGTAAATAACAATTACATATAGCCAAACAGCCTGAATATGACTGAAAAATTCATTTAACGCGGCACTTGGATATACCTGGGGAAATCATGTTTACGGGTTATGGAAACTGCTACCGCCTGGATGCGCTGGAGCTAGCCGATGAACATGTCCAGAACAAACACCACTGGACGCACAAGACCATAGAACATTTCAAGGAAACCCTGGCCAACCCTGACTTCCCTTGCCTCTTCGGGCGCAAGGCGGTCACCGCGCGCACCTGCCACATCGTCTTCGCCCAAGCCGCCCGGCTGGCGGACGACATGGCCCAAGGGCTGGCCGAGTACATCAGCACGATCGAGCCGCTCCCGCTCAAGCAGCGCATCGGCAACCCGCTGCTGGTCTTCCTCGAGACCACGCCCGACACCTCGCTGACGCAGCAGCAGGCCCTGGCCTGGAACGTGCTGCGCCAGGTCCATGCCCGCGATCCGCGGCCGTGGCCGGCGCAAGTGCCGCAGGACCCGCATGACGCCCGCTGGTCGTTCTGCTTTGCCGGCATGCCCCTGTTCATCAACATGAACTTCCCGGCCCATCGACAAATGAAAAGCCGCAACCTGGGCAAGCATATCGCCTTCGTCATCAACCCCCGCGAGAGCTTCGACGAAGTGGCCAGCGCCACCACCGAAAGCGGCCAGCGCATTCGCGCCCGTATCCGTGAGCGGGTGCGCCACTACAACGACGGTGTCATGCCCGACTCGCTCGGCTTCTTCGGCCAGGACGACAACTTCGAGTGGAAACAGTACCAACTGCAGGAGCCTGGCTCGCTCAACCCGGCGCGCTGCCCCTTCCATGCCCATGCGACACCCGAATCACTGATCGAGAACTGAACGTGAATACCGCACTGACCGCTACCTACGCCCTCACCGTCCTGCTGCTGATCGCCACGCCCGGCCCGGTGGTGGCCCTGATCGTCAACACCGCCGCCGCCTCGGGCTCGCGCAAGGCCCTGTTCACTGCTGTCGGAACCAACTGGGCCTCGCTGGTGCTGATCGGCGCCGCCGCCTGGATCATCATGACCAGCGCGGCCATCGACAAGACCTGGCTCAATGGCATGAGCCTGCTCGGCTGCCTGTTCATCGGCTACATCGCCCTGGGCACCTTGCGCGAGGCGCTCCAGGCACCGGCACCGACCGCGCCCGCCCCCGTCGAACCTGCCGTGCAGGCGGGCCGTGGCGGCCTGTTGCAGGGCTTCATGGTCGGCATCTCCAACCCGAAGGACATCATCTTCTTCATTTCCTTCTTCCCTCAGTTCATCCAGATCACCGAGTCGTTCGGCAAGAGCATGGTGGTGCTGTCGCTGCTGTGGATCGTCATCGATTTCGCCGTGCTCAGCCTGTACATCTTCGCCATCGGCAGGATCGCCTCGTCCCGCGCCAACCGCCTGATCAGCCTGGCCTCGGGGGTCGCGCTGCTGCTGATCGCCGCCGTCGGCCTGGCCTACAACCTCAGGGAACTGGCTGCCTGAGCCCGCCCTGCCCAAAGGAGCGTCCATGACCACGATCGATGCCTCGTCCACCGCCGCCATGGATGCTCCCGCCCCCCTGCCGACCGATTATCAGCACTTCCTGCAACTGGGCAGTCGGCGGGCACCGCACACCCTGTACATCCACGAGCGCGGCTATCGCTCCGGCACCATCAATACCGACGCCCTGGGCATGCGCTACAGCCATTGCGCCGGCAAGCGTTTCTCGTTGGCCGAGCGCGGCGGCGGCGCGCGGGTCAACCTGCTGGTGGGCGGGTCCACCGCCATGGGCATCGGTGCCAGCTCCGACGAACATACCGTGGCGTCGTACCTGTCGGTGCTGACCGGGGAAATCTGGCTCAGCCTGGCCGGTTGCGGGCTGAACGCAACGCAGGAGCTGCTGCTGTTCCTCACCCACCAACACCGCGTCGGCCAGATCGGCCATGTGGTCGTGCTCAGTGGCCTGAACACCCTGGCCCAGGAAACCCTCGGCGAAATGCTCGCGGGTACTCAGGACCCTCACAACGGCCAGACGTACCAGGCGTTTCTCAACCGTTTCAACGAAGGTGTGCAGCCGCCTGAGCCGCCGCGGCGCGAGTCGTTCCTGCAACGCCTTGGACAGCTCTTCGCGCCGCGCCGGCCAGCGCAATGGCCACTGCTCGAGGCGCTGTCGAGCCCCGACAAGCGCCTGATCCGCGCCGCCGACTGCATCGGCCGCACCCTGCGCCAGTGGGAGCGCCTGCTGGCCGATGGCCATACCACCCTCACCTTCATCCTCCAGCCTCTGCTGCCCTGGTGCCGGGAAAACCTGCCCAGCGCCGAACAGGCCATGCTGGATCGCCTGAACCGCCAGCCAACCCACTTCGACCGCCTGATCGACAGCACCTACGACAGCCAGCTGCACATGGCCTTCTTCCGGCGCATCAAGAGCCAGGCCGACCCCGTGCCCTGCTACGACATGAATTGCATGCTCAGCAGTTCGCCGGTATTCAGCGAGAATCTGTTCGTCGATCGCCTGCACTTCAACGACCTGGGCAACAACGCCCTGGCCAAGGTGATCACCGCCAAGCTCGGCCTGGCCCAAGATAAACACGCCCTGCGCAAGGTCTCGCCGATCAAGCTGGTCTGATAGTGCCTTGCCGGGCTTTCGGCGAAAGGCTTTGGCTGGCTAGAATACGCTGTCGTCGCTCCTGATCCGCCCGAGGCACACGCGTACCCGTCATGACCTATCCAGCCGCCCCCCAGCCCGCGACCTTGCATCAGGGCCACCGCCACCGCGCACGTCGAGCCATATGCCTGCCCCTGCTGCTGGCGGCGACGGTCGCGCAGGCGCTGGAGGTGAACATCGACCCCCATGCCGATCTGCTCTACCGCCAGGCCCTGCCGCTGCTGGAACAGGCCGACAATCAGGACGCCAACGCCAGCCCCTTGCGCACCGCCAGCGGCGATCCTGAATTAAGTCGCCAGGGTCAGGCCATGGCCCATACCCTGCCCACGGCGGTGGCGCTGCTGAAAAAATCCGTCGCCCTCGGCCATCCGGTGGCCCAGTACCGCCTGGCCCTGTACTACACCACCTACCTGCCGGCCGGCCAGATTGCCGACGCCGCCTGCCCGCTGCTGGAGGCCAGCCTCAAGCAAGGCTTCGCCCCACCCGCCCTGGCGATCGCCCATTGGTGCCAGCCGTACAACACCAGTGCCGCCTACCGCGAAGCACTGGAGGCCGTGCCCAGCATGGCGACCCTGTACGCACCGTACTACCCGCAGCCTGCGACTCGACTGGCCTGCAGCCGCACCCGCCCGCAAGGGTTGCAGATGCAGTGGGGGCGTCAGCGCGACTACCAGGCCGAGATCTACCGCCTGCTGGCCGAGATCGATCCGCAGCAGCGCCTGACCCATCTGCGCAAGGCGGTGGACATCAACGGCTGCGCGGCGGCGCAGCAACGCCTGAGCAGCAACCGCTGAGCCCACCAGCTACAGACCGATACATACCCCCCCTCCCCGCGACACACGGCAGATACCCCGGCACCGCACACTCCCGGCCAGCTCAGCGCGACGGCATCCCGCCATCGCCGCCTGTCCCGGGAATCGCCCATGAAAGCCCTACCCTTGCCCTCCGGTTGGCGGCTGTTCGCCGTCCTCGCCGCCCTGACGCTACTGATGGCCGCAAGCGTGCTGGCCACGCCCCCCGTTGGCGCGGATGGCCTGCGCGGTGCGATTCGCGCTACCGCCCGCAGCTCGTTCGCGCTGTTTCTGCTGACGTTCCTCGCCTCGACGCTGGCCGCTCTGCTGCCGAGCGCCTTCAGCCGTCAGCTGATACGTGAGCGGCGCTACCTGGGCCTGGCATTCGCCTTCTCGCATACAGTCCACGGCGGCTTGATCGCGCTCTACGCCACACGCTTCCCGGAGCTGTTCTGGGCGGGCCGCACGGCCCTGGCGAACCTGCCGGGCTCGGTCGGCTATCTGTTCATCGCGCTGCTGACCCTCACTTCGTTCAAGGCCCCCATGCGCTTGCTCGGACCGCGCCTGTGGAAAGGTCTGCACAGCACCGGCACCTGGGTATTGGCGGCGGTGTTCTGCCTGTCGTTCTACAAGCGCCTTCCACTGGGCGGCGGCTACCCACTGGCGTTCGCCCTGATGTTCGCCGCCATCACCCTGAAGCTCGTCGCCAAGCAAGCCCTGCGCCTGCGCCGGGCCACCCCATCACTGTCCAACTGAACATCCGGAGCCCGATCATGCCTTCGCTCACCCTCAATCGCCCCTTTACCGCTCTTGACCGCGTCGGCAACTGGGGCGCCGACCTGCCGCTACGACTGTTCCTGGCCTGGGAGTTCTTCGAGTCGGGCCTGGAGAAGTTCAACGGCAGCAACTGGTTCGCCGACCTGCAGTCGAGTTTTCCATTTCCCTTCGACCTGTTGCCGGCCGGCCTGAACTGGCAGCTGTCGATGTGGGCCGAGCTGATCTGCCCAGTGCTCCTGCTGCTCGGGCTGGGCACGCGCCTGGCTTCGGCGCTGCTGATGGTGGTGACGGTGGTGGCGATCGCCGCGGTGCACTGGCCAAGCCAATGGTCGAGCCTGGCCGACCTCGGCCGGGGCTATGCGATCACCGACCAGGGATACGGCAACTACAAACTGCCGCTGATCTATCTGGTGGCGCTGGCACCGTTGCTGCTCAAGGGCGCCGGACGCCTGAGCCTGGACGGCTGGCTCAGGCGCCATCGGCGCTAGGCGCTTGCCAGCGCTCGGGGCGGGCCGGACAATGCCCTCACCTGCTCGCCCCGGAGCCTTTCGCGTGTCCCTCAAAGCCCTGCGCACCCTGGTGACCATCGCCCGCCATGGCACCTTCGCCCGCGCCGCCGACCTGCTCAGCCTGACGCCGTCGGCGGTCAGCCTGCACATCAAGCTGCTCGAAGACGAACTGCAGGTCGCCCTGTTCGACCGCAGCCGTCGCCAGGTGATGCTGACCGAGGCCGGCCAGCTCGCGGTGGCCCGCGCCGAAGGCATCCTGGCCGCCTACGACGAATTGGCCGATACCCTGGCCAGCGCGCCCAGCCTGCGCGGGCGCCTGCGCATCGGCGCCATTCACACGGTACTGGCCCGACGCCTGCCCCAGGCCCTGGTATGGATCAAGGCCCACCACCCCCTGCTGCACGTCAGCGTGGTTTCGGGCATGTCGGCCGAGCTGGCCCGACGCGTCGAGGACGGCGAGCTGGACGCCGCGATCACCACCGAGCCGGTCAGCCCGTACCCACAATGCCTGCGGTACGCGCCGCTGTTCGAGGACCGTTTCTGGGCCATCGCCAGCCCCGAGCTGGCGGGACAGAGCCTGCCCCAGCTGCTCGCCAGCCAACCGTTCCTGCGCTTCGACAAACGCGCCTGGGCCGGCCGGCAGATCGAACAGGAACTGCGCCGCCAGCGCCTGCAGGTCAGCGAGCAGATGGAGCTGGACAGCCAGGAAGCCCTGGCCCGCATGGCGGCCATGGGCCTAGGCGTGGCGATCATCCCCATGAGCGATGACGACCTCGGGCGCCTGCCGCCAGCCACCGTGCTGCCTTTCGGCGAACCGCAACTGACCCGGCGCATGGTCCTGCTCGAGCATGAAAAGAGCCAACGGCGGCATCTGAGCGCGGTGCTCAAGACCGCGCTGGAGGCGTGAGCGAGCAGCGCCGGGGCGGTGTCGATCGCTACAGCTCGCGCCGCAGCAGATAGGTATCCATGATCCAGCCCTTGCGCCGGCGCGCCGCTTCGCGCAATTCGAGGATGCGCGCCTTCACCGCCGGCAACGGCCCACTCACCAGCAGCTCGTCGGCCGTGCCCAGATAAGCGCCCCAGTAGATCGTCAGTTGCGGATCCTCCAGCGCGGCGAATGCGCACTGGCCATCGAGCATCACCACCACGTTGTCGATCCGTGCCTGCTCGCCCAGGCGTCGCCCAGGAAGCACGGTCAGTGGCTCGCCGATGCGGTTGAGGGGGATCTGATGCCTGGCGGCCAAGGCCTGGACACTGCTGATGCCGGGAACCACCTCGAGCTCGAGCCGCACCCCACGCTCACGGACCAGGTCGAGGATACGCAGGGTACTGTCGTACAGCCCAGGCTCGCCCCAGAGCAGGAAAGCACCAACGTCGTCGACGCCCAGCTCGTCTTCGATCAGCCGGGCGTACAGCGTGGCGCGCTGGGCGTGCCAATCCTGCACGGCGCCCACGTAGTCCGCCGCCTGGCCATCACGCAGAGGGTCGCCCACTTGCACCAGGCGATAGCCGCCCTGGGGCAGATAGCGCTCGAGGATCGCCCGGCGCTGGGCTGTCAGCTCATCCTTGTCCGCGCCCTTGTCGAGCACGAAGAACACCGTGGCGCGCCGCAAGGCCTCGACCGCCTGGTAGGTGACCTGGCGAGGATCGCCGGGGCCGATACCGATCAATAACAGCTGTTTCATCACCTGACCTGCCTGAAGACCGGTGGTCATTGTCGGTTGACCACCGATGTTTGGCAAAGGCCTTCAGAGGATCGAGAAGTTGTAGCTGACGATGACCCGGGTCTCGTCCATGTCACGCGCCCACTTCTCATAGTTGCTGCGATAGGTGGAGTTGCGCAGGCGCACACTGACATCCTTGAACGTGCCGCTCTGCACCTGGTACTTCAGTTCGCTGTCACGTTCCCATTCCTTGCCTTCGGCGCTGCTGCCCGGGACCTTGATGTTGTCGCCGTTGATGTAGCGGGTGAAGAAGGTCAGGCCGGGCACGCCCAGGGCCTTGAAATCGTAGTCGTAGCGCACCTGCCAGGAGCGCTCCTGGGCGGCGGCGAAATCGTTGACCTGGGCATAGTTGACCAGGTAGGGATTGCTGCCATCGAGGTACGGCATGGCGCTGTCGCCGAACATGCGCTGCCAGCCGGCGCTGAGCTTGTGCCCGCCGAGGCTGTAGCCGAGCATGCCGCTGAAGGCGCGGTGGTCGATCCGGCCAGCGCGGGCGTTGCCGATATCGTCGCTCTTGATCAGCCGCAGGTCGGCCGACAGGCTGCCGACCTCCAGGGGCTGGCTGGCGACCAGGCCAAGGAAGTGCTGACGGTAGATGTTTTCCAGCTTGGATACCTGGTACTGGGCGCTGACACGATCATTGAAACGGTAGTCGACCCCGGCCAGGTCGAAGTGATCGGCCTCGATGTCACAGGCATAGCGCTTGTTCTTGCAATGCACGCGGATGTCCTGGCGGTCGCTGGAGTCCCGCGCGGTGTACTGGTTCAAGCGCGCCAGGGTGAACTTGAAGTCGCGCACCTCCTCGGAGGTCAGCCAGGCGCCGTGGAACATGGTCGGCAACAGGCGGCCATCGTTGTACTTGAGCAGCGGCACGTCCGGCATCATCGAGCCGTACTTGAGCACGGTCCTGGAGACCTTCACCTTGCCGGCGACACCCATCTTGGCGTACTGGTCGGCGGAGTGGCGCGGATCATGTCCGGAGGACGGCAGCAAGCCGCTGTTGCTGTCCGCGGGGCTCGAGTCCAGCTTGAAGCCGACCATGCCCAGCGCATCCACGCCAAAGCCTATCGGGCCCTGGGTATAACCGGACTGGACATTGAGGATAAAGCCTTGGGCCCATTCTTCGCGCTTCGACGCACCTTGGCTGGAACTGCTATGGCCGTCACGGAAATCCCGATTGAAATAGACATTGCGTGCTTCAACCTTGGCACTGCTGTCTTCAAGAAAGCCGGCGGCCTGAGCGTTGATACCGGCGCACAGGAAAAACAGGCCGGTAACACGGCGCCCAGGGGCGATGGGGAAAGGGGCAAACATGCGAGGAAACATCCAAAAGAAGGGCAGAAAAACGATCCGGGCAACCGATTGCACCGGCACTACAGGAAGGACGAATACATTTCGACCATCATCGTTAATTTTCAACCGATCGCTCTAGCGCGCACCATGGGACCATGGTCTAAGGCCGCTACCAAGGTGCTGCGAGACACGTTTCGAATACACCGCGAAAAACCGGCAAAGTTCCCGGTTAATTGATTGAAAGTTTGCTGTTTACCCACTTGCCGGCGACCACTACACTCTCACTCAGCGAACAGCTACACCCACCCGCGTGGCCGGCGTCCAATGCAGTTTTCATGTTCGTCACGTCATGCCACGGCAGACTTACAGGAGTGATGACAGTGTCCAGACTTGCAGAGTTTCGTGCTGCCGAAAAAGCGCTTCAGGAACAAATGGCACAACTGGAGGCGCTGAAAAAGGATGCCGGCCTTAAACGCGAAATCGAATTCGAGCAGAAACTAGTCGGCCTGATGAAAAGCTACGACAAGAACCTGCGCGACATCATCGCCATTCTCGACCCCAAGGCCGCGACCCGCACTCCGGCCAGCGCCGTCAAGCAACAGCGGCGCCCACGCGTGGTGAAGGTCTACGCGAACCCGCACACCGGCGAGCGGATCGAAACCAAGGGTGGCAATCACCGGGGCCTGAAGGCCTGGAAAGAACAGTACGGCGCGCAGACGGTGGAAAGTTGGGTGCTCTGATGAAACCTCGACAAGCACTTCACACTTTTTTCACAAGCACTGGCGCAGTATCGAACCAGCTAAAGGACTAGCGACCCCATCACGCGCCCGCACATGCGGGCCTCTAATTCCGGCGCCCCGCACTCGTGCGGGGCGCTTTCATTTGCGCTGCAGGCTCACTGCCGTATCATGGCCCGCTTGAATGACTAGGCCTGATTTCGGAGTACCCATGAGCCTGCACGATCTGCAAACCCTGCCCGGCGTTACCGCCCAGCCAGACGCCGCCACCGCCAACTTCGTGTTCAACCACACCATGCTGCGGGTCAAGGACATCGAGAAATCGCTGGACTTCTACACCCGTGTGCTGGGTTTCCGCCTGGTGGACAAGCGCGACTTCCCGGAAGCGGCCTTCAGCCTGTACTTCCTGGCCCTGGTCGACCCGGCGCAAATCCCGGCCGATGACGCCGAGCGTCACCGCTGGATGAAGTCGATCCCGGGCGTGCTGGAGCTGACCCACAACCACGGCACCGAGCACGACGCTGAATTCGCCTACCACAATGGCAACACCGACCCGCGCGGCTTCGGCCACATCTGCATCTCGGTGCCGGACGTGCGCGTCGCCTGTGCCCGCTTCGAGGCGCTTGGCGTACCGTTCCAGAAACGCCTGCAAGATGGCCGCATGAACCACCTGGCTTTCGTCAAGGACCCGGATGGCTACTGGGTCGAGGTGATCCAGCCGAGCGAGCTCAAAGGCTGACTCGCCCGCGCGCTCGTCGGGCCGGGAACTCCCGGCCCCTTGCTGTGGTATATGGGAGTAACGGCGCTTCCAAGCCACAGCGAGGTAAGGACGATGCAAACCCTTCACTGTGAATACCGCGACCATACCATCACCGCCAGCGTGATGCCCCATCCCGACTCGCCCCTGCCCTACGCCGCCGGGTGCCTGATCACCGATCCCGAAGGCCACACCAGCAAGCGGATCTCGATGCCGATGAAATTCTTCGCCGACCTGGACAATGCCCAGCACGTGTCCCTGGCCCATGGCCGGGCGCTGGTCGACGAGCGGCTCGATGCGGGCCGTGGCGTGTTCTGAGGGCGTTGCTGGCCAGCGAGCATGCCTTGCAGCCCTTCGACAACGCCGGTGCTTCAGGTTTGCCGTGCATAGGCAACGGCCGCTTCCACCTGCGCCGGCGTCGGTCGCACGCCGGTGTACAGCACGAACTGCTCCAGCGCCTGCAGGGCGATCACCTCCAAGCCGGTGATCACCGGCTTGCCCAGTGCCTGCGCGTGCCGGATCAGCGGCGTAAGCGCTGGCATCGCCACCACGTCGAAGACGCGTTCGGCCGCTGCGATGGCCGTTTCCGGGAAAGCCAACTGGTCCGCTTCCGGCCCGCCGCTCATGCCGATCGGCGTGACATTGACCAGCAATGGCGGGCAACGATCAGCCAGCTCGGGCAGCCAGCGATAACCGCAGGCATCGGCCAGCTGGCGCCCAGCCTGCTCGTTGCGGGCGACGATGATCCCATCGCGAAAGCCGGCGTCGCGCAACGCGCTGGCCACGGCCTTGGCCATGCCGCCACTGCCGCGCAGGGCAAAGCCAGTGGCAGGGTCGACGCGATGTCGCTCGAGCAGTTGGCGTACGGCCAGATAGTCGGTGTTGTACGCCTTCAGATGCCCATCGGTGTTGACCAGGGTGTTCACCGAGTCGATGGCCGCCGCGGACGGGTCGATCTCGTCCACCAAGGCCATGCACGCCTCCTTGTAGGGCATCGACACGCCGCAGCCACGGATACCCAGCGCCCGGATACCGCCGACGGCCGCCGGCAGGTCCTGCGTGGTCATGGCTTTGTAGTAGTAATCCAGCCCCAGCTGCTGGTAGAGGTGATTGTGAAAGCGCACCCCGAAGGTACCGGGGCGCCCGGCCAGGGAAATGCACAGAACAGTGTTGCTGCTGGGTGAAATGCTCATCACGGCTCCTGGGTCCTTGCTGAAACGATTATCCGAGCGTACCAGACCTGACCGCTGGTCGCCCCTTACACAACCTTTACCCTTGCCCCTGGCGCACCTGACACACCTTGCGGTCATAGTAGGCAAGCCCCGAGCACGGGGTTTCCTGCGAGGTATCACCATGAAACGTCTCATCCCCGGAATCGCCCTGCTGGTCGGCGTGCTGGCCATCAGCGGGCAGGCATCGGCCCATGGCGGCGGTTGGTATGGCCCGGGGCCCGTGATCGGCGCCGCAGTGGTTGGCGCGGTGGTCGGCGCGGCCGTTTCGGGCGGGCATGACCGCACCGTGTACGTTCAGCCACAGCCGGTCTACGCACCGCCACCGGTCTACGTGCAGGCGCCCCCGCCGCCGGTCTATTACCAGCCCTACGTGGTGGAACGCTACGTGCCGGCGCCGCCACCCATGTATCGCCGCTACTACGGCCCGCCACCGGTCTACTACGGCCCGCCGCGCTGGTGACTGCCCTGCGCGTGGCTGACAGAGAGTTCTGACGCCTGTGTCAGGCCTTCGCCTGACACAGATGGGACTCAAACGCATATACGACGAAAAATCATACAATTGATAGTCATTCGCCATTAACTCGTTCTCGGAAGCTCCCGCCAAGGGTAGAATGCCGGCAAAACCGGGAGCCGAAATGAACCAGGACCGCCACCTTCCCAACGAAGACGATGTCATCACCGATGCCGCCGCGCACTGGTGCATGCGCCTGCACTGCGAAGATTGCACGGCGGCCGAACGGGACGCTTTCGCTCAGTGGCTGGCCGCCGATGCACGGCATGCCGAGGAATACCAGGCGATGCTGGAAATCTGGCAGACCGCCGACCTGCTCCCGCGCAGCGCCGAAGTCGTCGAGTTCAAGCCAGCGCCGCAGCTCCAGCGGCGCGTGCGCCACTGGCGACCCTATGCCTCGGCAGCGGCCATCGCCCTGCTCGCCTTGCCCCTGACCGGCTGGATCGGCTGGGAGCAAGGCTGGCTTCCCAACCGCTACCAGCACTTTGAAACCAGCCAGCAAGTGACCCACGTTCGCCTGAGCGACGGCAGCAGCGTCGAGCTCAACCTGAACAGCGAGCTGCGCTTTCTCAACTACAAGGACGAGCGCCGGGTCACCCTGGTCAAGGGCGAGGCCTTCTTCAAGGTCACGCACGACAGCAACCACCCGTTCATCGTCCGCGCCGCCAACGGCCAGACCCGGGTCACCGGTACCCAGTTCAACGTGTGGAAGTATGAGGACCAGGTCGAGGTGACACTGGTCGAGGGCTCGGTGCTGGTAAGCAGCACCGGCAACAGCGGAGGCTACCGTCTCGGCCCTGGCATGCAGGCCAGCTACCACAAGGGCGACTTCGAGCCCGAGCTGATCCAGAGCAGCGATTATGGCAACAGCCTGGCCTGGCGCAGCGGCAAGCTGGTGCTGGACAACCTGAGCCTGGGCCAGGCGCTGCCCGTCATCAACCGCTACCTCGACAAGCCGCTGCTGCTGGCCGACGAAAGCACCAGCACTATCCGCATCAGCGGCATCTACAACATCGCCGAGGTTGCGCGCCTGGTCGACACCCTGCCCAAGGTGCTGCCGGTCTACCTGACCCGCAGCAAGGACGGCAGCACCGTGCTCAATCGCATCGTCCCGGCCCCACCTCGCGGCTGAAACCCCACGGGACGATCGTAATGCTGTTCACTTGAGGAGCTGGGGCGGCCTTGTGCCCCTTCGCGGGTAAACCCGCTCCCACAGGGCCGCGCAACGCTCGGAGCTTACCCTGTATCTGTGGGAGCGGGTTTACCCGCGAAGGGCTGCAAAGCAGCCCCAATAACACGCAGGACGATCGGGGGTTTGCGCTTTGATCGAGCAGCCCGGATCGCGGCTCAAAGCACCATCGCCGCCAGCCAGCCGAAAGCCAGCAGGGGCAGATTGTAGTGAATGAACGTTGGCACCACCGTGTCCCAGATATGGTGATGCTGGCCATCCACATTCAGGCCGGAGGTTGGTCCGAGGGTGGAGTCCGATGCCGGCGAGCCGGCGTCGCCCAGGGCACCGGCGGTGCCGACGATGCAGACCGTGGCCAATGGGTCGAACCCCAACTGCATGCACAAGGGCACGAAGATCGCGGCCAGGATCGGCACCGTGGAGAACGAGGAGCCGATACCCATGGTCACCAGCAGGCCCACCAGCAGCATCAGCAACGCACCGACTGCCTTGCTGTGGCCAATCCACTGCGCCGACGTCTCCACCAGGCTGTTCACCTCGCCGGTGGCCTTCATCACCTCGGCGAAGCCAGACGCGGCGATCATGATGAAGCCGATCATCGCCATCATCTTCATGCCCTCGGTGAACAGGTCGTCGCTCTCCTTCCAGCGCACGATGCCCGAGAGCGAAAACAGCAGGAAGCCCACCAGCGACCCCAGGATCAGCGAGCCGAGCCAAAGCTGGACGGCGAATGCGGCGACGATCGCGCCCGCGGCCACCAGCAAGGTTCTCGGGGTGTAGCGCACATCCACCTGCTCGACCTCCTGGATGCGCGCCAGGTCATAGTCGCGTTTCTTGCGATAGCTGAAGAACACCGCGATCAGCAGCCCTACGAACAACCCGGCGGCGGGAATGGCCATGGCCTGGGTGACGTTGACGCCGCTGACATCGACCCCCGCGCGGCTGACATTGGCCAGCAGGATCTCGTTGAGGAAGATATTGCCGAACCCCACCGGCAGGAACATGTACGGCGTGATCAGGCCGAAGGTGATCACGCAAGCGATCAGTCGTCGGTCGATGCGCAACCGGGTCAGCACGTACAGCAAGGGAGGCAGCAACAGGGGGATGAACGCGATATGGATCGGCACCAGGTTCTGCGAGCAAACCGAGACGATCAGGATCAGCGTGACCAGAACCCATTTCACCTCCCCGCCATCGCTGTGCCGCTGACGATTGATCATCATCAGCGCCTGATCGGACAGCGCGTGGGCTAGGCCCGACTTGGCGATGGCGACGGCAAAGGCCCCCAGCAGCGCATAGGACAGTGCCACCGTCGCACCGCCGCCCAAGCCGCCATTGAACGCCTTGAGCGTACCCTCGATACCCAGGCCACCCACCAGCCCTCCGGCAAGCGCGCCGGCTATCAGGGCGATGACGACATGCACGCGGGACAGGCTCAGGACCAGCATCAGTCCTACCGCGACAATTACTGCATTCATTAGTGTGCGAACCTCGTTACTACAGACGAAAAAGCGGGCGCTCCAGCGACGGGCTGCTCGGAGCCGTGACCGAAACTGAGGATGTTGTATGAAGGGCGCACACTCTGATGCACGATCAAGCGGAAGTCAAAGCCGCTTGCGTCCTTTCAGAACGTAGGAATAGACCAAGGTCGTACATTTTTATTGAACGCATGGATAAAGAAAATTCCCTGGTCGCCGACACACTCGGCAGCATCAAACCTATTACAAGGGATTTTCCCCATGCCTTTGCTGCGACAACTTTCCATCCAATGGAAGATCACCCTGCTGGCAGGCTTGTGCCTGGCCGGCATCGTCACCCTGCTGGTCGGCCTTTCGCTGTACCGCATGGACCACAGTTCGGACCTGGTGAAGGCCAGCAGCATGCAGATGCTCACCGAGGCCGCCCAGTCACGCATCGAGTCACAGGGCGAGGTCCAGGCCCTGAATATCCGCCGCCAGTTCATGGACGCCTATCAGTACGGCGCCGGCTTCGCCCGCCAGGTCCTGTTCCTGCGCGAGCAGGCCGAAAAGCGCTTCCTCGACGCCTATGACCTGCGCCAGGACCTGACCGCGCAAGTGCGCGCAGCCTTGCAGGCCAACCCCGACCTGCTCGGCCTGTCGCTGGTATTCGAACCGGGCGCGCTGGATGGCAAGGACAAGCTGTTCGCCGGCCAGGACGAACTGGGCAGCAACGAAACCGGGCGTTTCGCCTTGTACTGGTCGCAGCCGCGTGCCGGCCAGCTGACCTCGATGGCCCTGCCCGAGCACGACATGGCCAACACCGAGATCGGCCCCAGCGGCCAGCCCGCCAACACCTGGTGGGTCTGCCCGCGCAGCAGCGGCAAGGTCTGCGTGGTCGAACCCTACTTCTATGACATCGATGGCCAACGGGTGCTGATGACCAGCATCGTCTTCCCGCTCAGGGCCGGTGACAAGGTCATCGCCACCCTGTCCATCGACATCAACCTCAACAGCCTGCAGGCCCTCAGCGAAGACGCCAGCCGTGGCCTGTACGAAGGCCGCACCACCGTCGGCATCCTCAGCCCGGTCGGCTTGCTCGCCGGCTACAGCGCCGACGCCGGCAAACTGGCCCAGCGCTTCGACCAGGTCGACAGGACCCAGGGCACGGAGCTGGTACGCAAGCTGGCCGAGGGCAAGCTGCAGATCGCGCATGACCAGCAGCGCCTGAAAGTGCTCGCCGCCTTCGAACCGATCCCCGGCGGCAAGCCCTGGGGCGTGCTGCTGGATGTACCGGAAAATGCCCTGACCGGCCCGGCCGAAGCGCTCAAGCAGGAACTCGACGCCCTCAACACCAGCGGCACCCTGCTCGAACTGGGCCTGGGCCTGGCCGCCGCCATCGCCGGCCTGTTGCTGGTATGGCTGATGGCCCGTGGCGTGACCCGACCGATCCTCGGCGTGGCCGCGATGCTCAAGGACATTGCCAGTGGCGAAGGCGACCTCACCCGTCGCCTGCAGTACGACAAGCGCGATGAGCTGGGCGAGCTGGCCGGCTGGTTCAACCGCTTCCTCGACAAGCTGCAGCCGACCATCGCCGAAGTGAAGCGTTCGGTGCAGGCCGCTCGCGGCACCGCCGACCAGTCCGCGGCCATCGCCGCCGAGACCAGCGCCGGCATGGAGCAGCAGTATCGCCAGGTCGACCAGGTGGCCACGGCCTCCCATGAAATGAGCGCCACCGCCCAGGACGTTGCCCGTAGCGCGGCCCAGGCCGCCCAGGCCGCGCGCGACGCCGACCAGGCGACCCGCGAGGGCCTGGCGGTGATCGACCGCACCACCACCAGCATCGACACCCTGGCCGCCGACATGAGCAGCGCCATGGCCCAGGTCGAAGGCCTGGCGCAGAACAGCGAGAAAATCGGCACGGTGCTCGAAGTGATCCGCTCGATCGCCGAGCAGACCAACCTGCTGGCGCTCAACGCCGCCATCGAGGCGGCCCGGGCCGGCGAAGCCGGGCGCGGCTTCGCCGTGGTCGCCGATGAAGTGCGCAACCTGGCGCGGCGTACCCAGGAGTCGGTGGAGGAAACCCGCCAGGTGATCGAGGCCTTGCAGGCCGGCACCCAGGAGGTGGTCGGGGCCATGGACAGCAGCCATCGCCAGGCCCAGGGCGGCGTGGAGCAGGTCGGCCAGGCCGTGACGGCGCTGCAGCGCATCGGCCAGGCGGTGACGGTGATCACCGACATGAACCTGCAGATCGCCAGCGCCGCCGAAGAGCAGAGCGCGGTGGCCGAGGAAATCAACAGCAACGTCGCCACCATTCGCGACGTCACCGAGTCGCTGAGCGGCCAGGCCAACGAGTCGGCGCGGGTCAGCCAGTCGCTCAACAGCCTGGCCAACCAGCAGCAGGGGTTGATGGATCAGTTCCGCGTTTGAATCTTTAGAGTTGCAGTGCCTGTGAGATCGAGCGCCGCCCGCGCGGCGCATCGCGACGCAAGGCCGCTTGTGTCTTGAGGTGGGATTAGAATCTGGAGTGAGAGCGGTGAATGGCAAGAGCTGAATGCCGCAGGTGCCTTGAGCACGCGTGGGAGCACAAGCTGCCATTCACCGTTCCACTTTGGCGAGAGCCCGAACAGTTGGATGCGGCTCTGATCTCGAATCACAAGCGTGGGCCAAGCCAAAGTCCTCTCACTGTGTTGAGTTTAGGAGGTTTTGGTGATGGCTTCCTTCTTGGGTATCGATGTATCCAGTATCTCGCTCGATGCTGCGGTGCGGCCCCAGGGCATCAAACTGCATATCAGCAATGATCCGAGAGGCTTTGAGGTGCTACTGAAGAGCCTTCGCAAGCTCAGTATCAAGCGCGTCCTGCTAGAGGCAACGGGTGGCTACGAGCGAGATGTCATGCGTTTTCTACAGGACGCTGGCTACAAGGTCATACGCGTCAATCCCAGGCGGGCCAGGTCATTCGCTGACTCTTTGGGCATCAAGGCCAAGACCGACGCCATCGACGCCGAAGTTCTGGCGCACTATGCCGAAGTCATTCCAGATCAACCCTCTCTGCGAGTCAGCCCAGAACGAGCGCTTCTGCGAGAGCTGCTTCAGCAACGTGATCGGTTGGTTCAACAACGAGATGACGACCTGCGACGCCTGAAGCAGGTGCAATCGACTGCAGTCGCTAACTACCTGAATGCCAACCTGAAGCACTTCAAGACGCAGATCAAACTGGTTGAGTGCGAGATCGAACAGCAAACCGCGATGCTGAACGACGAACGGGTTGCCCAGCTGATCACAGTGAAAGGCATTGGGATGGTGACAGCGGGCAAATTAATAGCGCTGCTGCCGGAGCTAGGTCGGGTTGAATCCAGAGAAATTGCCTCCCTGGTCGGGGTCGCGCCCTTCAACCACGACAGCGGGAAGTCCGTGGGCAAGCGTTCTATCTCTGGTGGGCGATTTGCGGTCAGGCGATCGCTGTACATGGCATGCATTGTGGCGATGAAGTACAACCCAGCACTCAAGGCGCGTTATGAGTCACTGCGCGAGCGGGGGAAGCTTCCCAAGGTTGCTATCGTGGCCTGCATGAGGACTTTCATCGTACGGCTAAATGCCATGCTCAGAACGGGCACATCATGGCGCGACCTGGTGCTGCCGCAACCTGAAAGTACAACGTAAATCCAGAACGCTGCGCGATCAGCGTGGAAGCGGGTTTGCCCGCGAAGCCAACACCGTGGTGGATGGCACGGGCTTCGCCCGTGTTCGCGGGCAAGCCCGCTCCCACAGGGATCGCGCCAGATTCTAAAAATTGCGTAAGACAGTTGCTCCTACATTTGTTTCGGGCCAGTCCATCCTGCGCCATTGCCTGGTCCGCCTTGTTGGTACGACGCGGTTTCAGTGTGGGCACCACTGGCGCCTCACCTGTCTCAAGGCATGCACCAAGGCGGGCAACCATGGCCTGACAGGTTCGGCACGTTGCAACAAATGTAGGAGCGGCCTTGCGTCGCGATGCGCCGCGCGGGCGGCGCTCGATTTGACAGGCGCTACAAGGCTATCGCCAGACACCTCGCAGCCCATCGGCCATAGCTGAAAATTCTCGTCGTCTACACTTCTGCCGGAACTCAAGCACCGGCTACCGACGAGGCCCCGATGAAGAAAATCCCGACCCTGCTCGCCAGCCTGCTGCTCACCTTCGGCATGGCCAGTACCGACTCCGCCGCAGCGGCCGAGCAACCTACCCCCATCCACTTCGGCGCCATCGGCTGGGAAAGTGGCGCCCTGACCACCGAAATCCTCCGGCTGATCGTCGAACACGGCTACGACTACCCCACCGACACCCTGCCCGGCAGCACCGTGAGCATGGAAGTCGCCCTGGCGCGCAATGACCTGCAGGTCATCGCCGAGCAGTGGGCCGGGCGCAGCCCCGCCTGGATCAAGGCCGAACAGGCGGGCCAGGTGTTCGCCCTCGGCGACACGGTGAAAAACGCCGAGGAAGGCTGGTGGGTACCGGCCTACGTGATCAAGGGTGATCCGGCGCGCAACCTGAAACCTCTGGCCCCGGACCTGCGCAGCGTCGCTGACCTCAAGCGCTACCCGCAAGTGTTCAAGGACCCCGAGGCCCCGGACAAGGGCCGCTTTCTCAACAGCCCCAGCGGCTGGACCTCCGAGACCGTCAATAGCCAGAAGCTCAAGGCCTACGGCCTGGACGGGCTGTACAACAACTTTCGCAGCGGCTCCGGCGCCGCCCTGGACGCCGAGATCGGCTCGGCGATCCGTCGTGGCCAGCCCGTGCTCTTCTACTACTGGAGCCCTACCCCGCTGATGGGCCGTCATGACCTGGTGCGCCTCGAAGAGCCACCGTTCAGCGAGGCCGCCTGGGCCACGCTCACCGATGCCACGAACCGCAACCCGCAGGGCAGCCGCTCGCTCCCCGCCAAGCTTTCGATCGGCGTGTCGAAGGCGTTTCACGACGCGCATCCAGAGCTGGTCGCCGTGTTCGAGAAGGTCGATCTGCCCATCGACCTGTTGAACAAGACACTGGCCCGCATGAGCGAATCCCGCCAGCCGCCACGCGAGGCCGCCCTCGCCTTCCTGCGCGACAATCCAGGCGTGTGGAAGGCCTGGCTGCCCGCCGAGAACGCGGCCAAGGTCGAGGCCGCCCTGTGAGCGGCGGCTTCCCCGAAGCCCTGCAATTCTCCTTCGCCGCTTGGGTCAACCGCCTGGTCGACTGGCTGGTGCTGCACTATGGCGATCATCTGCGCAGCCTCTCCGACCAGTTGCTGCAGTTGCTCGTCGGCCTGGAAAACCTGCTCCGCCTGCTGCCCTGGTGGCTGCTGCTGACGCTGGTCGGCCTGCTCGCCTGGCACGCCAGCCGCAGCCTGCTGCGGGCCCTGCTGCCGCCCTTGCTGCTTGCGCTGATCGGCATGCTCGGGCTGTGGGACAAGCTGCTGCAGACCCTCGCCCTGGTGCTGGTCAGTACCGGCCTGTGCGTGCTGATCGGCGTGCCAATGGGCATCCTGCTGGCCACCCGCCCCCTGGCCCGGCGCCTGATGCTGCCGGTGCTCGATGTCATGCAGACGCTGCCGGCCTTCGTCTACCTGATCCCGGTGCTGATGCTGTTCGGCCTGGGCAAGGTGCCGGCGGTGTTCGCCACCCTGATCTACGCCCTGCCGCCGCTGGTGCGCCTGACCGAACTGGGCCTGGCGCAGATCGACCCATCGCTGCTGCAGGCCGCCCACGGCCTGGGCGCCACCCGCTGGCAACGCTTGCGGCGCATCGCCCTGCCGCTGGCACTGCCGAGCATCATGGCCGGGCTCAACCAGTCGGTGATGATGGCGCTGTCCATGGTGGTGGTGGCGTCGATGATCGGCGCCCGGGGCCTGGGCGAGGATGTGCTGGCGGGGATCCAGACCCTGAATGTCGGTCAGGGCGTCGAGGCGGGGCTCGCGATCGTCGCCCTGGCCATGGTGATCGACCGGATCAGCCAGGCGTATGGGCAAGCGCGACGTTGAGTCGCGCACCCTGACTTACGTGGGGGCAGCTGTCTTGCTCAGATTCCTCGGTCTGGCGCGCCCGCCTGTAGGAGCAACTGTCTTGTGCCGCCTGCGTTTGGCTCACGCCTCGTCGCGTCGATGCGCCCACTGGTACAACGCCGGCAGCACCAGCAAGGTCAGCGCCGTCGACGACAGGATCCCGCCGATCACCACCGTCGCCAATGGCCGCTGCACCTCGGCCCCGGTACCGGTGGCCAGGGCCATCGGGATGAAGCCCAGCGAGGCCACCAGCGCCGTCATCAGCACCGGCCGCAAGCGGGTCAGCGCGCCCTCCTCGACCGCCGCGCGCAGACCTCGGCCCTCCTCGCGCAAGCTACGGATGAAGGCGATCATCACCAGGCCATTGAGCACCGCCACGCCCGACAGCGCGATGAAGCCCACCCCCGCCGAGATCGACAGCGGGATGTCCCGCAGCCACAGCGCCAGCACGCCACCGGTCAGGGCGAAAGGAATCCCGGTGAACACCAGCAGGCCGTCCTTGAGGTTGTTGAACATCATCAACAGCAAGGCCATCACCAGCAGCAGCGACACCGGCACCACCACCCGCAGGCGCTCGGCCGCCGACTGCAGCTGCTCGAACTGGCCGCCCCAGCGGGTCCAGTAGCCCGGTGGGATCTGCACCTGGTCGATCAGCGCCTGCGACGCTTCGTCCACGAACGAGCCCAGGTCGCGTCCGCGCACGTTGGCGCTGACCACCACCACGCGCTTGCCATCCTCGCGGCTGATCTGGTTCGGGCCCAGTTGCAGGTCCAGGGTAGCCACCTGCGACAGCGGGATGAAACCGATCTGCGCGGCGCCGCTGGCGGCGCTGGCCGGGACCGGGATGAGCAGACTGGACAGCCCGTCGACATCGGTACGCAGGGTTTCCGGCAGACGCACCACCATGTCGAAGCGGCGGTCGCCCTCGTACAGCGTGCCGGCCGTGCGCCCGCCCACGGCGATGGCGATGGCGTCCTGCACGTCGCCCACGTTCAGGCCATGGCGGGCGGCCTTGTCGCGATCGATGTCGATGGTCAGCACCGGCAGGCCGGTGGTCTGCTCGACCTTGACCTCCGACGCCCCCGGCACCTGCTGCAGGCGCGTGGCGATCTGCGCGGCGGTGCGGTTGAGCACATCCATGTCGTCGCCGAACACTTTCACCGCGACATCGCTGCGCACCCCGGAGATCAGTTCGTTGAAGCGCAGCTGGATCGGCTGCGACAGCTCGTAGTTGCTGCCCGGCACGCTGGCCGCGGCGCGTTGCACTTCGGCGATCAGTTCCTCACGCGGCTTGCCCGGGTCCTGCCATTGCTCGCGCGGCTTGAGCATCACGTAGGCGTCGGAAATGTTCGGCGGCATCGGGTCGGAGGCGATCTCGGCGGTGCCGGTACGGGCGAACACCCGCTCGACTTCCGGCACCCGCTCGATGATGGTCTTCTCCAGGCGCTGCTGCATGTCCACCGACTGCGACAGGCTGGTGCCCGGCACGCGCAACGCCTGCAGGGCGAAGTCGCCTTCGCTCAGGCTCGGAATGAACTCGCTGCCCATGCGCGCGGCCAGCACACCCGACAGCAACACCACGGTAGCGGCGCCGGCAAAGGCCAGGTTGCGCCGGCCCAGCACCCAGTCCAGCACCGGCGCATAGCGACGGCGCGCGGCGCGCATGACCATGCCCTCTTCCTCCTTCACCTTGCCGGTGACGAACAGCGCGATGGCTGCCGGGACGAAGGTCACCGAGAGGATCATCGCCCCCAGCAGCGCCATCACCACGGTGAAGGCCATGGGGTGGAACATCTTGCCCTCGACCCCGGTCAGGGCAAAGATCGGCAGGTACACCACCATGATGATCAGCTGCCCGTAGATCAGCGGCCGGCGCGCCTCGCGCGCGGCGGCGAACACCTCATGGAAACGCTCGGCGCGGGTCAGCATGCGCCCATGGCGCTGCTGGGCGTGGGCCAGGCGGCGGATGGCGTTCTCGACGATCACCACCGCGCCGTCGACGATGATGCCGAAGTCCAGCGCGCCCAGGCTCATCAGGTTGGCGCTGACCTTGTTGCTGAACATGCCGGTGAAGGTGAACAGCATCGACAGCGGGATGACCATGGCGGTGATCAGTGCCGCGCGGATATTGCCCAGGAACAGGAACAGCACGGCGATGACCAGGATCGCGCCTTCGATGAGGTTCTTCTTCACCGTGGCGATGGCCTTTTCCACCAGGTTGGTGCGGTCGTAGACGGTGATCGCCACCACGCCCTTGGGCAGGCTGCGGTTGATCTCCTCGAGCTTGGCCGCCACCGCCTGGGACACCGCGCGACTGTTCTCGCCGATCAGCATGAACACCGTGCCCAGCACCACCTCGCGACCGTTCTCGGTGGCCGCGCCCGAGCGCAGCTCCTGGCCCAGGCCGACCTGGGCCACATGGCTGACGCGGATCGGCGTGCCGTCGACGCTGGAGATGACGATATTGGCGATGTCCTCGGCCGAGGCCACCTGGCCCGGGGCGCGGATCAGCAACTGCTCGCCGTTGCGCTCGATGTAGCCGGCGCCAACGTTGGCGTTGTTGCGCTCCAGGGCGGCGATCAAGTCATTGAGGGTCAGCTTGTAGGCCGCCAGGCGCTTGGGCTCGGGCGCGATCAGGTACTGCTTGGCGTGACCACCGATGCTGTTGACCTCGGCCACCCCCGGCACGTTGCGCAGCTGTGGCTTGATGATCCAGTCCTGGATCACCCGCAGGTCGGTGGCGGTGTAGGGCGTGCCATCGTCCTTCAGCGCGCCCTCCTTGGCCTCGACCGTCCACAGGAAGATCTCGCCCAGGCCCGTGGAAATCGGCCCCATGCCCGCCTCGATACCTTCGGGCAACTGCTCGCGGGCGACCTGCAGACGCTCGTTGACCAACTGGCGGGCGAAGAAGATGTCGGTGCCGTCATCGAAGATCACCGTGACCTGTGACAACCCGGAGCGCGACAGCGAACGGGTCTGCTTGAGGCCCGGCAAGCCAGCCATGGCGGTCTCGATGGCGAAGGTGATGCGCTGCTCGGTCTCCAGCGGCGAATAGCCAGGCGCGGCGGTATTGATCTGCACCTGGACGTTGGTGATGTCGGGCACGGCGTCGATGGGCAGCTTCTGGTAGCTGTGGATGCCCACGGCGGCCATCAGCACCACGGCGAGCATAACCACCAGGCGCTGCTCGATGGCGAACTGGATCAGGCGTTCGAACATGTAGGGCGTCCCCAATCAGTGGCTGTGTTCGGCCGAGCCTTTGCCCAGCTCGGACTTGAGGACGAAGCTGCCGGCGGCGGCAACGACGGTGCCGGCGGCCAGCCCTTCACGGATTTCCACCTGGTCGCCATCGCGGCGTCCGGGCTTGACCGGACGGGCCTCGAAGCCCTCCTCGGTGCGGACGAATACCACGCTCTGCTCCTCCCAGGTCTGCAGCGCGGCCTGCGGCACCACCACGGCGGCATCGAAGCGTTCGACGGTGACCGCGATATTGACGAACAGCCCCGGACGCCAGGCGCCATTGGGGTTGGCCAGGGTCGCCCGGACCGTGGCGGCGCGGTTCTGCTCGCCGAGCAGGCTGCCGACGTAGTTGACCTTGCCTTCCACCTGCGCGCCGAGGTCCGGTGCGCTGACGGTGACGCCACGGCCGCTGACGACCTTGTCCAGGTCGCGCGGAGCGACGGCGAAAGTCGCCCAGACCCGGCTCAGGTCGGACAGCGTGAAGGCGTTGCTGGTCTCATCCACCACTTCGCCCACGGTCAGGTGCTTTTCCACCACCACCGCGTCGAACGGTGCGCGCAACTCATAGCGGTTGCCCTTGCCGGCAGGCGCCACGGCGGCGACCTTCTGCCCGGCATTGCCCGCGGCGATCTCGGCCTCCTGCAGCGCCTGGCGGGCCTGCTGGTAATCCTGCTCGGCGCTGATGCGCTCCTGCCACAGTTGCTTTTCCCGGGCGAAGGTCAGTCGGGCCAGTTCCAGGCGACGCTGGGCGGCCTGCTGCTCGCTGCGCAGCTCGGAAATCTGCTGGCTGGCGATCACCGCCAGCACCTGGCCGCGCTTGACCGCCTGGCCGAGGTCGGCATGTACCGACTCGACCACGCCGGGGACGCGCGGCACCACGTGGGCGGTGCGGTCCTCGTCGAAGCGGATCTCGCCGGGGAAGTTGATGGCGGTGCCGAGGCTGCGCGGGCCGGCGCTGACCAACTCGACGCCGGCGGCCTGGATCTGCTCGGCGGAGAGATGCAGCTGGCCCTCTTCGTCGGCATGTTCCTCGGACTGTGCGGTTTCTTCATGGCCGTGGCCTTCCTCGCCATGGTCATCATGCTGTGCCTGGTCGCTGCCGGCCTTGCCGAGGGTGCCGGTCCAGGCAGCGCCACCAAGACCGAGAACGGCCAGGGCGGCGGCGAGGATGGCAAGCTTGCGTGGGTTGGTCATTGTTGCTCCTGCTGGAAAAGTCGTTGCAGTTCAGGGCCCATCGCGGGGCAAGCCCGCTCCCACGCATTTCCGTGGGAGCGGGCTTGCCCCGCGATGGGTCAAGGCTCAAAGCTCGCCGTAGATCCGCTCCACCTGCGCCCGGGCATCGGTCGCCTGGGCCAGCGCCTCGAGGTACAGTCCCCGCGCCTCGATCAGCGTGCGCTGCGCGTCGAGCACGTCGAGGAAGGCGAACTTGCCCATCTCGAAACCACGGGTGGCGGTGTCCACCGCCTGCTGCGCCGACGGCAGGATGGTGCGGTCGTAGGCCTGCACCTCGCCCATGGCCGTGGCCCATTGGTCGAGGGCACTGCGGGTGTCGCTGCGCAGGCGCAGCTCGACGGCGTTGCGCAAGTCACGGGCCTGGTCGGCACGGCGGGCGGCGGCCAGCACGTTGCCCTGGTTGCGGTCGAACAACGGCAGTGGCATCGACAGCCCCACCACGTTGACCCGTTCGCGGTCTTCACGGCTGTACTGGCTGCCCAGGCTCACGGTCAGGTTGGGAATGCGCTGGGCCTTCTCCGAGCCCAGGCTGGCGTCGCCACGCTCGATCTGCGCCGCGGCCAGGCGCCACTCGGCGGTCTGCTCGACCTTGGCCAGCAACTGCTCGGCGCGGGGGGCCGGGCCAGGCGACAGGGCCGCGCTGTCGAGGCGGTCGAAGCCGGCCTGCGCGCTGCCGGTCAGGCGCGCCAGCGCTTGCCAGGCAACACTGCGCTCGGTCTGGGCACGACGCACCGCCGCCTGGGCCTGGGCCAGCTGGACCTGGGCACGGGTGGCTTCGACCGGCGAGGACTGGCCGGCCCTGACCCGCCCGTCCACCACACGCAGGCCACGCTCGGTCAGGGCCTGCGACTGTTGCGCCAGCTCCAGCGCGGTCTGCGCCCGCAAGGCGGCATGGAAAGCCTGGATCACATCGGCGCGCAGACCGTTGCGCTGACGCTCCAGTTCCAGTCGGGCCACGGCCTGGCCGGCCTCGGCCACCTCGATGCGCGCCCCGCGCTTGCCTCCCAGCTCCAGGGCCTGGCTGAGGGTGACGGTGGTGGTGCTGGTATCGCGGCGAGTGTCCTCGACCTCCCAGGACAATTCCGGGTTGGGCATCAGCCCGGCCTGACGGCGCTCGCCCTCGGCGATGCCGATTTCACGGCCAACGGCGGCGAACTCCGGGTTCTGGGCGAAGGCGGCGGCGAGCGCCTGGTCCAGGCTCAAGCCCTGGGCGCCGGCGGGGCCGGCCAGCAGCAGGCAGAGCAAGACGATCTTGCGGGGGATGGGCACGGCTTGGTTCCTCGTCGACAAGCGGCGGAATGCGTTGGCGAGGGACTCTAGGCAGCGCTGCTTATCGGGGCGGTGGCGGGAAAATTACAATTTTGTAATTTCGGGGGGCCTGGAGTGGATCGCATGTGGGCCGCCAGGTGTAGGGCGACAGATGTGCAGCGCCTATGAGATCGAGCGCCGCCCGCGCGGCGCATCGCGGGACAAGCCCGCTCCCACATCTGTTTCGGGCCAGTCTGTCCTGTGAGGTTATCGCTGTCCGCCCTGGTGCATGTCTCAAGACAAGTGGGACGCCAGTGGTGCCCACGCTGAAACCGCGTCGTACCCACAAGGCGGACCAGGTAATGGCCCAGGAGATATTGGCCCGAAACAGATGTGGGAGCGGGCTTGTCCCGCGATGCGCCGCGCGGGCGGCGCTCGATCTCATAGGCGCCACAAAAACACCGCCGAACCCATGCCAGCCCCCACCCAGTCCGATAATCGCCCATTTTCCAGGCGAGGGCATTTGACGAAACTAACCAGGTAGTACAAATATCTAGATATCCAAAAACAACAAGCGATGCCCCGCCATGACACCCCGAATCCTCGTGCTCAACGGCCCCAACCTGAACCTGTTGGGTAGCCGCGAACCGACCCAGTACGGCCACGAAACCCTCGCCGACCTCGCGCAGCTGTGCGCTCACAGCGCTCGCGAGACAGGTCTTGAACTGGAATTTCGCCAGACCAACCACGAAGGCGAGCTGCTGGACTGGATCCACGCCGCCCGTGGGCGCTGCCACGGCATCCTGATCAACCCCGCCGCCTGGACCCATACCTCGGTGGCCATCCGCGACGCGCTGGTGGCCGCCGAACTGCCGGTGATCGAGGTGCACTTGTCCAACGTGCACAAGCGCGAGCCGTTTCGCCACCTGTCGTTCGTCTCGAGCATCGCCGTCGGCGTGATCTGTGGTTTGGGCAGCCACGGCTATGCCCTGGCCCTGCGCCACTTCAGCCAACTGCTCCAGGAGCCGACAGCATGAGCCGCCCAGGCATCCTCGCCGGCCTGATTGATTAGGACTGAGATAAATCGACAGGGGGTAGTGCGATAATCCTGGGACACCAGGGGAGATGATGGGACATTGCGGGAAGGGAAATACAAAGCCATTGCAGATTATACAACAGGCTCTCGACTGGCATCCGTCATCAGAATCCACTCCATGAGATCCTCTGCTACCCCCAGGAGCTCCTGTTGGTCATTTCCTTTATAGATACCAGCCGCAATCTCAAGGCACTTAAATCGCATCCTCTCCTCCGACTTGATAGCATCTTGTCGTCGCTGTTCCGCTTCCATGGCACCCTCTTTCTGCGCAGTCAGGTACCGATGCAGCGACGATCTTGAGACAGTGTGCCCCTGCTCTAACAACCAGCTCAGGTGGTCATTGACTGTCAGGTGGTTGTAACTCAGGCATCGAGTGAGCAGCTCGGCTCGAACGGACTCGGGCAGTGTATTCAACGTAGATCGGGACATGGTGTTCTCGCTTAGCCTCAGCCTCAGAAAGTACCATCCAGAGCCTTTTTGAGGTAGTTGTGGATCGGATTGCTAGGATAGATCCCGGTCAGTCATGACCGACCGGGCTGAACATGTCGTGCTGGCGGCTATCTAGGTCAGCTTTGCGCAACACCTTAATAACTCGATAGATGAACTGAAGCGAGAAGCCGTACTTGCGAGCGAGCTCTCGGTGGTTGTTGCCTCTCCACTCCTCATAGATTTGATGGTGCATGCGCGAGGCTTCGATTCGCACGCCCTTGGGCATGTACAGTTGCTGACCGCCCCACTGCTCGACCATCCGCATTGCAACGTCAGTGCCTAGCGCATTCGCTGCATCGGTGGAAACACCGAGGGCCTCAACAACAGCGACCGATACCTGTTCAGCCAGATCGTCCAGTAGGTCTCCAGCAGGGCCACGGCTCGCCGCTTTCATTTGGCCTCCTCAACGCGAACGACCCACTTCTTCATTTCCTCAATCACCTGGCTGGCCTGCTCAGCAGTGAGCCACTGCAGGGCTTTCACTCCGGTTCTCCCTTGCACGAAGCTCACCAGTGCTTGCTCGGAGGCATCCCTGAGAGCGCCCAGGTCGCGCAAGGTGAGCCAGAGCGACCGGATCTTGCGCGATGAGGGATCAGCGGCAGGCGGCCGCTTTTGCTTTTCGGTTGGACGGACCTTGAAACCTTTTGTCTTCAGCTCTTCCAAAACACGCTGCAGGTTTGGAACGCTGAGCTTGGCCGACGACGTAGCTCCTCCAAGCCCCTTCATACCCGAGAGCATCAGGCGATAGGTGTCGTCATCCATCTGCAGCTCGCGTCGGGCGACATGGATAAGCTTGATCAAACGCAGTCGATCCGGGCTAGGCGATGATTTGCTCACTGGTTGCCCTCCCGCCCGTTCGCCTCAGAGGCTGTGAGCTTCTCCAGTTGGCGGATGCGGCTGCGCAACTTCTTCTCAACTGTCTTTTGCAGGTTAGGTACAGCGAGCGCGGCACGGCACTCGCCCACGTCAAAGCTCTCCAAGGCGCGCAGGCGACTTTCCGTATCTACTGCGCCATAGCTCTGGCCCGGTCGGATGAAAGGGTTGACTTGCGACATATCACACCCCCTGAGTCAGCCGAGCGACGGGCTGATGGCCCAGCCCTTGGTGTAGCTGGGCATGCTTGCCCGCCGCGTAACCGGCATCGGCGGCCACCTCATCACGAGCCTTCAGCTTTCGCCGCTTCATTTTCGCCTGGCCCAGTTTCGGGTAGTGCTTCGTCATATAGGCCTGAATAGCCTCCGCGATATTGTCCTCGACCCCTGCGAACTGCTCGACCTTGACCAACACGGCATCGATCCAGCCGTGGGCAAAGGCGTCACCTCGCGCTACCTTGGTGGAACGCTTACAACGCTTCTGGGTAGCCAGATAGTCCCGTCGAGCCTTCTGCAGCTGGCGCTCCAAGACCTGGTAGGCATATCCCGCAAGATCAGGTGCCGCTCCGCAACCGATGAAGATGAATGACGCGTGCTCGAACCAGGGCGCGCTGATGATGAAGTGGGTACCGAATGCCTCAGCACAGACGTGTGCCAGACGCACCCGCCACGCAGGAGGCTCACTCTCCGAACCGGCAGCGACTTTGGCTTCACCGGCCATGCTGGCAAGCACGTCACCCATCTCTAGGTTGTACGCGTCCATGAGCTTGTGGGCCTGGCGCAGAGCGATTTCCGCTTCGTTTGGGCTGGAGCCTTTGCCCTTGGCCATCTCCAGGCATTTCTTGATCTTGTCGAGAATACGGTCATGGTCCACGTTACACCCCCGCCAAGGTCAAGTTGATAGGAACGTACTGGTCGGTGTTTCCTTGGCGTTTATAGACGCGGATGTAAACGGCGGTGCCGTTCACTTGGATGGAATCCTTCAGCGCCTGCATGGCGGTCTTCCAGACGGGATCATTAATTTCCACCCGCAGCAAGCTGAGTACGTCCTTGGCCATGAGCTGTCCCTGTTTGTTGGCTCGGAACGCTCGGTCAACCAACACTCGCAGATGATTGTTGGCACCCTCCGACCAGGCGCTGATGCACTTGTTGATCAGCTCGCGCGCCGCCAGGATCTCCTCGGTGAAGACAATGCGATCTGCATAAGCGCGTTCGATCTTGTACTGCCCGTCATAGGTGGTG
Source organism: Pseudomonas sp. microsymbiont 2 (assembly GCF_054788395.1). Lineage (NCBI taxonomy): Bacteria > Pseudomonadati > Pseudomonadota > Gammaproteobacteria > Pseudomonadales > Pseudomonadaceae > Pseudomonas > Pseudomonas sp. microsymbiont 2. The sequence goes on along the minus strand of NZ_CM139112.1, from coordinate 2,470,037 downwards.
ATTGAGACGTTACCTTTCTGCCCTCCCAGCTGGACGCCGTAGCGGTCGGAGGATACGGCGATCAGGTCGGCAATGTCGGCGAGCGCCTGTTTCTTGAAGTCGGCCAGCAAAGCGCTGATCCGCTCGGCGGCATTACCCAGGTCGCGAGCAACACCATCACGCAGCTTGTCGTGTTCACGGACCTGGTGCTCAGGCACCAGGTGTCCTGCTGCATTCATCACGAAGCCAGCCGGGACTTGGAGGGCCTGGTCTTGTTGGTTATCAGTCACGGGATGGCTCCTGAGCAGAGGAAAAGGTTTTGCAGCCGCAGCGCGGACATACGTTGTCACTACGCCAGGATTCGCGTGGGTGAGGCCGGCGTTGGAGAGCACTGAAGTCGCCAACCCAACGGCAGCGGCGGCATTCGAGGAGTCGATTGGTCATCAATGCGTCTTCCCATCAGCTGGCCGGGTGTTCTGCTGGTAGGCCAGCGCGAAGCCACGGAGCTTTGTCGAGGCGGTTTCGCTATCTCCAGCCAGATATGCCTCACACATCACGGCCAGGTCTTGGCTGACCTTCTGGCTAATAGCAACGAAATGGGTGTGCTGGAGATACAGATCGTTGTACCGCTGGCACTCAACCGTCAGCGCCTTGCGCAGCTCTTCGGCGGTTTCCTGTGGTTCTACCGCTGCCTTGGCTTGCTCCTGGTCGAGCCATCCGTGGTCCCGCTGACGCCGTGAAAGCTCCAGCACTTTGTGAGCCTCCTCCTCAATGGCGTCCACGCTGCTGAAATTGCCATCGACCAAATCAGCGACGAACTCTTCCAGTGGCCAAGCTTCAGCAAGTGCATGACCTGCAGCCCAAGAGACAACCACCCCCCCGGCAGCCTCACGTGGTACTTCTTTGCTCGTGGAACCGCGGATAACCAGCGTGTCGTAGCGTTCGGCTCGATTGCTCATTGATCCTGCTCCTTCAGCGGGCCGTACCACACCACATCCACACCACGGATAGTCACGGTGGATACCGTGAGCCGACCTGCGCTGGAGTAGCGCATTGAGCGCAGTTCGTGGCCAAAGCGTCTCGACATCAAGTCCACGCTATCGGGCTTGATCAGGATCTGGTTGTCAGTGAGCTTCAGGCCGATGATCTCGATACCGCTGCTACGCATGTCGCGGGTGAGTTCGTTGAAGGCCGAAAGCTTCACTGGAAACTCAGCCGCCAGGATGCTCAGAGGTGGTAGTGGGTTCTGGGTAACCATGATGATCGCGACCATGTCACACCCCCTTCACTACGTCGGCCGTGACCAGGGGCTCACCGATCTGTGCGGCCAGGTTCATAGAAGCCTTCACCAGGTTGCCCAGCGCGAGCGGGTAGAGCTGACTGGTTTTGTCGCGGCCACTGGTGCTCAGTCGCTCGATGATGGCCCGGACACCGCAATCGCTGATGACTTCCGGCAGTGATTTCTGGAGCCGACCGAAGCGAAACGCTAAGTGCTGTTCGACAGCGCTCACAGGGATCGGTGGCACCGTCACAATCTCGATGCGTTGCGCGACTTCCCGCACTTCGCCATTGCGTGGGCTGAGCTTGATGGCCAGCTCAGGCTGACCAATCAGGATGATCGAAACCAACTTGGTAAAGCCCCCAACTTCCAACTCACGCAACCGCTTCAACTGCTTGAGCGTGGGGATTGGCAACGAGTGCGCCTCCTCAATGATCAGCAGATGGCGATTACCAGCGGCATGACTGGTCTTCAGGGCGTTGTGCATCTGACCGAAACGGGCTTCAGGTGAGGACTTGGTTTTCTCCAGGGGCGCCACCGCAGTCATGATTGCTTCCGCGATATGGGTGCTTTTCAGGGTTTTGCCCTTGGTGTCGTTGTCCTCCATCGCAAGGATGTAGGGTTCAATCACCAGCACAGGGGCGTTTTCAGCTTCGAGGCGGTTTCGCAGATCGCGGCGCAGCGTGCTCTTGCCTGCGCCGGACTCCGCGATCACTGCCATGAACCCATCATGACGCGCGACCTGGTACATGGACTCACGGACATAACGGATATCGGGACTCACGTACATGTCCTCGGCATCCTGCAGCTCATCGAGCGGATCGCGGAACAGACCGAACTGTTTACGGGCTGCTGGTGTAAGTACCTGTTTGGCCATTAGCATGGGCTCGCACTCCTGTTCGTTTACTTGGTCGTTTTCGGGTGGGGATGCTGGGGCCTCGGCGTTGGCGCGCCGGGGCTCCATTTCTTCGAACGCTGCACCGGTGGCAGCGAGATTCGCGCCGCGCTGCGCCAGGAACGTCTCAATGCGGTCCTGCAGGGCGGCTTGATCCAGCGACTTCGGCCACTGGTTGTGGTTGATCAGTTGCGCGATAGCTGCCTGACTGAGATCCACCGCGCGGGCCAGATCGGCCTGCGAGGCTTTGATCGTGGCAAGCACATCCTTGAGCTTCAGCATCAGGCGGCACCTCCTACAATCCGCAGGCCCGGCCGGGCAGGCATCTGCAGTTGTTGAGTGATGGCGTCGAGCTGATCTTCCGGCACGCCGTTGGGGAAGCTGGATTTGAGCCAGGCCATGGAGTCGGCAGTCCACGCATTACCCAGTTGGGCGCGCAGCAGCTTTGCAGCCTCCACATGCGAGAGCGGCAGGATCTCCACAGTTGGCTCAGGGATTGGCGAGGCCGTGCCACGACGTGGCATGTAGGCCGGCAGCACCGTATCGGTGATGTGCTTGTGCGGATCGATCTCGCCATTGAACGGCAAGGCTCGCGCTTTGCGTGCTGCAGCTGCGTCCTCCTGGGATTCGGTCCCGGTGACCAGCTGTTCGATTGTTTTGCGAGCCTTCTGTGCTGGGGTGTCGGCCTGGGACTTGAAGGATTCGCCGATCACGGCTGAGGTCGCCTTGAAGCCGTTGGCATCGATGGCAATTCGGTCGACTACATGGAAGACCTCCCGGCCATCCTCGTTCGTCATCACTACCTGGGCGCTGTCTTCGTCGCGCCAGGGATTACGGGTGATCAGCAAGGTTTCACCAACCATCACCTGAGGAATGACCGACACATCGAACTGCCCGCCGCGATAGGAAACCTGGAGGAAGTCGTTGACCTTCCGCGTTTCGGGCGCGGTCACTGCGAGCTCTCGGCATACCTCCACCGAGGGCGCCAGGCGTAGCTGGGCAGATTGAATGGTCAGCCACTGTCCATAGCGGGTGCGGCGGTGACGGGTATGGATCGCGGTAGCGTTGTGATAGCGCATCCATTGACCCGCCCAGCCGTTGATCTGCTCCAACGTTTCGGCCTTCTGCAGCTTCAAGGCCGACTCAAATTCGCGCTCAACGATGTTGTGAGCCTGTTCAACCTGCCCCTTGGCACGAGCGTTGCCCACCTTGTTGATGATCAGCTCGATACTCAGTGCCTTGCACAGGTTGCGGAAGGTCGCCGAAGTCATGGCTGCGCCAGGGTCTGTCATGATGGCGAATGGGACACCGTGGAAGGGATCGTTTTCGCCGCGTTTCTGCATACAGCAGATCAACACGTTGCACAGATTTTCCGCAGATTCAGCGCCCAACACGTACTGCACGTAGATGGTGCCGCTGGTGTGGTCGGTGATGACATACCGCCACAGTCGCTTGCGCTCGATCTTTTTCAGGTTGGTGGGCTTGCCGTCATAGAACTCGGCCTGGCTCATGGTCTGGGCGCCATTGTCGTCCAGGTAGAACTGGGTGGAGATCGAAGCATCAATCTGCCAAACGTGATTCGGATGACGACTGGCCAGGGAAACAGCCGGTTCCGGCTGCAGCAGTTGATCCGGATGTAGGCGGTAGGTACGCAGCGCACGGGTGATGGAACTAATCGACAGCGGTACAAATTCCCCCGTCTTCTCATCGACCCGGCCGGCTAGGATCTTGCCGTTGCTGCGTAGCCGCTCCACTGCACGCTCAACGGTGGAGAGCTGCTTGTTGTTGGCGCGGATCGACTCCAAGAGCAATGCCGAGATCAGGTAGGCCTCTTGCTCGCTCAAGGTGGTCTGGCCTGCGTCGGTGCGGCGCTTGCGAGGGGGATTCACAGTGACCTCCCGAAGTTTTCGATAGATGGTCGGCAGGGACAAGCCCAGCTCAACGGCCGCTGTTCGGCAGAGCTCGGTACGCTGGCCATGCGGGGCCACTTCCACCGCACGGGCCAGGTCTACGAGGCGTTGGGTCACAACGGCGTTCATGAGTTATGCCCCCGCCAGCGCTTGAGCGACGTGGGTGTCTGCGCCTTCACGCATCCACTCGGGGGTCGCATCAGCGTCAGGCGTGGCCGGAATGCCATACTCATGACGGATTGAGGACACTGCTCGCTCAACCTGGGCAAGCAGGCCCGCGATAACAGCGCGATGGTCGGCGCCACTCTCATTGGCGTGTAGGACGAGAGAGTGAACTGCTGGGTGCAGTTTGCAGACGATGGCTGCCTCAGCTTCGGTGGCCAGCTTGGTGGCCTCCTCGCGGATAGCGCTGACCTTCTCGTCTGGGGTACGTCCATTAACCAGGCGCCGAGTCTTCTCCAGTTCCAACTTGGTGTCCTGGAGCTTGCCGGATGTATCCGCGAGCACCTGGCTCTGCGCCTCATAGTCGGCGTTCACGTTGTCCAGTTGCTGGGCCAGTGCCTCCTTTTCCTTGGCGTTTTTGGCGATGAGCTCCTCGGCCAGGTCAAGGAAGGTGTCCTTGTCACCAGCTTTGGCCGCTTCGAGCAGGGCCGTCTTTTGGTCTTCTGGCAGCCGGCGGTACTGACGGAGTTCGCGGTATCCAATGCCCATGCGGGACATAGAATCGAGAGCCTCCTCGCCCAAAGCTCGAAGGTTGGCGATGTCTTCATCAACTTGTTGGCGAGAGCGCCCCAGGAGAGAACAGAAGTCATCCCAAGTGCCGGAGAATTGCTGACCGTCAGCAGTTCGTTTTCCCTGCAGCCCCCGATACAGCTTGTTTTCCTTGACGAACGCCAGTTTAGAAGTGCTGACCGTCAGCGAAAACTTGCTGAATGCGTCTGCCATCTGGACTTGGCCAAGCAGTTGGTTGACCAGGTCTCGCTCCTCTTGCATGCCTTGGGCAATATCACCCAAGGCCGTCAGGGCGTTGGCGTCTTCCTGGAATGCCTGCGAGTTGATCTCGGGCATCGGGTTGATCTCCGGGGTGCTCGGTTTACGGGCCATGTACGTCTTCCTTAATCAGTTGGGGATGCGGGTGTAGCGTTGGCGGCGTTCATCTAGTTCGCGCTGGGCCGTGCGCAGGGCCTCGTCAAAGGCGAAGGAGACTTGCACAAGGCGTGGGCCGAGTTGCCAGCGGTGATGGTCGTGAGGGCTGCGATCAGCCAGGCCAGCTGTGCGGAGGTTCTCCAAGGCACGCAAGGCGTTGTCGTTCGAGCAGTCGGCAGCGATAGCCACCTCTTTCAGGAGCATGCCGCGGAACTCATTACCTGCCAGGGCCAGCATCACGCGCAGAACGCGCTGGACCTGCTCGGATGTGTACTTGTTCTCTCGGCTCATGACGGCTCCCCCAGTTCCAGTTGCGGATGGGCATGCTGCTGTACGTTGCCCCGGTGCCAAGCCAGCTCTTCAAGGGCGGTATGGATAGAAGCAAGTGCGGCGCTGGCCTCGGCGTTGTCTGCGTAGAACGCCATCAGTTGCCCGGTGGTTTCATGTAGTGCGGCCTGTAGCGACTGGATGTCATGCGCGGTGGTGCTACGACCGGACGGCACGTCGATCAAGAGCTTTCCGCCGTTGCCAGCCAACCAACGAGTTACCAGATTGATGCCGCAGGCTTGCTCAAAAGCTGGTATCAGCACGGCGGGCATCCGGCCGTTCGCGATCCACTTATAGAGAGCCCAGTGATCTTCCAGGCCCATCAGGGAAGCGATGCGTTCGATGCTGTAATTGGTGCGTTCCTTGGCATGCTGTTGGCACAGCTTCAGAGCATCACGAAGATTGGTCGGCTGTACTCGTTTCCACTGGCGAGGACTCATTGGAAGCGCTCCCTAACAGTCGTGTAGCGGGCTTCCAAACAAAAAGCGCGTTTGACCATTGGTAATGTCATTGCGCCATGCACAATGAAATCAGGTACATTCACTAGGAAGTCGAAAGCGATGGGCAATGACCTGCAACGTTTGCAAGCACAAGTTGAAGCGCAGAGCGTCGTGATCGAAGCGCTGCTACGGATCTGTGTACAATCCCTCGAGGTAGACACAAGGACAATGGCTTGTGAATGGCGGGCAGTCCGGCAGAGTCCTACCTTCTTCGCGGCGGACGCTGCAGCGAAGCGGCGGTTAGCTGATGAGCTGGATGCCTGGGCGGATATGCTCATCATGCAACTTCCAGGGCCTTGGCCGGATCGGGGCAGATCTGTCCTGCCTTCAAACCCAGCTTGATGGCTATCTCATGGGCCTGACCGCGCACGCATTTTTTGCGGCCGCCGAGCACCTCGAAGACAAGATTCGGGGAGAATTTGTTGGCGACCGCCCATTGGGTGATCGAAACGCCCTTGGACTTAAGCTCCTCACGAGCCTGGTCGGGGGTACGTAGCTTCATGAGGGAAGCTCCTTTCGAGGGGTTAAGGCGCCGTTTTTGGTGCCGACTAAATGACCATTCGTGGTGGGATGGTGTGGTTTAGATAATGGGACATTAATGTCCCGTGGTCAAGAGGCTTTTATGTCCAATGGCATTGGTGAGCGAATCGCTCAGCTTCGCGGTGCGATGAAGATTGGTGACTTCGCGGAATGCCTCGGGGTGAACCGTAAGACGATTACCCGCTGGGAGGCTGGGGAGGCCCTGCCTGATGGCTCGTCTCTCGTGGCCCTGCATGAGAGCTTCGGGGTATCACCTACGTGGGTACTGTTGGGGGCGGTGGCGCCCGAAGCTGCAGCGCCTTTGTCTGCAGAAGAGAATTTGCTTCTGACCAGATATCGTCAGAGCCCAGTCGCTTTAAGGGATGCCGCAATGAGAGTGTTGCTTGGTGAAAATCCTACGACGCGCACGTTCAAGGAAGTGGGCCAATATATTGAGGGCTCCGTAAATCAAGCAGGCCTGACTCTGAATGTCGGGGGCAAAGGGAAGAAGTAACTGTGAGCAAGGATTTCCAATCTGTCGGGCAGTACACTGAAGGTGATATCAACAACTACGACGTCCAGATCAGTATGTCCGGGAAAGTCGAAGTCCGAACGTTGGTTCCTGCCCAAAAGAAGGAGCTATACGATCTTGGGGTGAGGTCGACCGAACTAGGCGCTGACTCTAAGGAAATCTGGCGTGCAGTCTTCGCGGAGCTGGGTGTCAAGCAGATAGGTGACATCACGGTCGATCAGTTCCAGCAAGCACGTAGTGTGCTTCAGGTCTGTCTCGACAACCTGCAGGAGGAAGAGGACAAGCGCCGGCTGGTCGGCAAGATACTTCGTACTACTACCGAAAAAGACGCGAAGGTTGAGCTCAACAACTTCTGCGACGTAACGTTCGGGCGCACCCACCTCAATAAATTGAAACGGGCGGAGCTCCAGCGAGTGCTGGAATTCATTCAGGCTTTTCAGGTTAAGCCTTTGCCAGGGGGGGCTAAGCCCATGCCGCTACGAGAATTCCTGATTACTCACCGCGTGAATGCATTCTGGTTATTCATTTTCGGCATCATCGTGGACAGGTTTTGGTTCCGGTAATGCTGTCCAGGTAGGCTTGATTGGGCTTTTACACAAGGAGATGTGCTTTGAAAATCATGGTTTTTGCTCTGGCTTCCATTCTATCTTTCGCGGTACATGCGGAGAGTGTTGCGGTTAAGCTCACCACGCTCAGCCTGGACAAAGATGTGAGTGAGCGCTCAGCAGAGGCAGTGCGCACTCAAGCTGCGCTGACCAGAGGTTTGACCGTCTGCAATTTCGAGGATGAAGAGCAACTCGCAAGCTCTGCGTGGGTCATGACCAAAAAGATCCGTGAAAAAGGCCAATACGCGGAAGCAACAGATATCCTGGAGGGGATCAATGCAGCTCTTCTAGGAGCGAAGGTAAAGCAAGACTGCAATGAAGTATTGGCAATGTATACCGTCAACCGACTCGAAGGTAATACGCATTCGGATGCCGTAACTGGAGCACGCGGACTCTATCGCGCAATGGGGCTTGTAAAGTAGTCCTATCCACCATTCTCTTTAAACCTGATTAAAAGACCTCCTGCTGCGCGCCGCCGATCATGGCGGCGTGTTCGTTTCCGGCGCTCGCACCCTGCGGCGCCGAACCTGCAGGAGGCGTCATGCGACCCAACTCTCCACGCGGCATCCGCAACTTCAACCCCGGCAACATTCGCCATGCCAAAGGCACCCGCTGGCAGGGGATGTCTGCCAATCAAAACGACAAGGACTTCGTCCAGTTCACGGGCCCGCAATGGGGTATCCGTGCCATTGCCCGCACGCTGATCACCTACCAGGACAAGCACGGCCTGCGCACTATCCGCCTGGTCATCAGCCGCTGGGCACCGCCCAACGAGAACAACACCGAGGCCTACATTCGCCAGGTCGCCACGCGCGTTGGCGTTTCCCCTGATGGTTGGATCGACATTTACGACTACCGCACCATGCGTGTTCTGGTCGAAGCGATCATCCGCCACGAAAACGGCGCTGGCCCGCTGCCCGATGGCAACTGGTACGGCGAGGCATTGATCAACGAAGGCCTGCACCTGGCTGGCGTGGTTCCCGATGCGTACCACGGGGAACCGGCATGAAACTGATCGACAACTGCCACTGCTGCTGGAAGCTCCACAGTGTCCAGCTGGCAATCGTCATCGCCCTGCTGGGACTGCTGCAGGGCACCATTCTGCCCATGTGGGAGGCTCAGCTTTCCCCAGCGAACTACGCAATGGTCAACAGCGTGCTGGCCATTCTCCTCTTCATGGCCCGCCTGCTGAAACAGGGGCCAGAGCAGCCCGCGCAAGGAGGTGAGTGATGAAGCTGCTCGCCCGCTTGTTCACGCATCTGCTTTCCCTGTGGCCCAGCATCCTGCCGAGGTCGGGTGCTGCCAGCTGGCATGGCCCTCAGTCCATGAGCCGTTCCGGCAAGTCCGGCGTCGCTGCTATTCGCCGTGCCGCCCGTAAGGCTCGCAATCGCCGGAGGCATCACCATGGGCGCGTTTGAGTCGCTACGTCGCTTCATTCCCATCCTGATGGCGTTCGCCTGGATGGTGACTGTACTCATTGCCTTCGCGGCTGGCGATGAAGGTGCCACTGCTCGCGAGCGCGCAGCGGGCAACGAGGCGCTGGCCAAGCTGAAGCAAGAGCACGCGGATCAGCGTGCCGAGCTGGCCGAGGCAAACCTGGCCAAGTTCCAACAACAGGTTGAGCGCGTTAACCAGGTCGCCCAGCAACTGCAGCAAACCCAGCAGCAGCTCGCCAGCACCCACCAAGAGCTCCAGGAGCGAATCCCCAATGTCACTACCGTCTACCTGCCGGAGCCCGCTGCTAAGCCTGCTCCTATCCCTCGCTGCGTGTTCACTGCTGGCTGGGTGCGCGACTTCAACCTCGCCCTCGGAGGCGCCCCTGTGCCTACCCCCACCGCAGGCGCCAACGCCACCGGCCATGATGCAGCCGCCTGGCCCGCCCCCGGTACTGCGCAAGAACTACTGGAAAGCGGGGTCACCCCCGCAGACATCCTGGCCTTCGCCCAGGACTACGGACGCTGGGCCCTGGATCTCCGAGCCAAACTCGTCGCGTTTCAACGTAAGGACTGACCGCATATGGATGTAGCTGATCTGGCGCAAGACAACGATTTCACCGAAGCCGCGTTGCACGCCCACAGTGCTGGCCTGCAGCGTCGCTCTGGCCCTTCGGCCTACCGTTGCGAAGAGTGCGGCGATGCGATTCCCGAAGCGCGCCGCCAGGCTGAGCCGGGGGTTGAGCTGTGCGTGGAGTGCAAAACCACCCTTGAGGACCTGGTTAAACGGGGGCTGCGATGAACCTCAACGAGCTCGACTTCGGCTTCCAAACTGTTCAGTGGGTCGTGGTCACCGTGATTGCCATCTACACCTGGATGACCAATCGGCAGGCTGCCAGTGCGCAGGAGATGCTTGAGCTGCGCACTCGCATCGTTGCCCTCGAAGAGCGCATTCGACACCTGCCTGATCATGCCGCCATTACCGAGCTACTCGGTGACATGAAGGCGGTGCGCGCCGAACTGACCGCGATGCAAGGCCTGACCCGAGCAGTGGACCGCATCAACGACTATCTACTGCGAGACAAAGCATGAGCCAATACGCTGAATTCCTGCGCCAGGACATGCGCCTGGTGATCCTTCGACTGCTGGCGGAAATGCCTGCGTATCGCGCCAACAGCTCCGTGCTCAATACTGCACTCGACAACTACGGGCACAGCGTCAGCCGTGACCAGGTCAAGACCGAGCTGCAGTGGTTGTCAGAGCAAGGGGCGGTGTCCCTGGATGACATCGGTCCGGTGCTGGTGGCCACGTTGACCGAACGTGGCCAAGACATCGCCGCTGGACGTGCGCGTTGCCCCGGCATCAAGCGACCGGGGGCCTAACATGGCGGGTAAATCGTCAGTCAGTCGGTTACCGCCCGTGGTCAAGGCCTATCTGCAGAAGCTGTTGCGTGAAGATCGCATGACCCTTGATGAAATGATCGAGGACCTGCGCAGCCGCTTCCCCAATGAGAAAGTGCCCAGTCGCTCTGCCCTGGGCCGTTTCAAGGTCGGCTTCGAGCAGCTCACCGAGAAAGCCCGCCAGCACCGTGAGCAGGCTGAGGCATTCGTCGGGGCACTGGGCGAGGATGCCAGTGACAAGACCGGTGCCCTGCTGGTGGAGGCGATCTCGACGCTGACCTACCAGGCCGCGATGGGCGCCCATGAAAAGGATGAGGTCACCATCAAGGAAGTGGCCACCCTAGCTCGTGCCGCCAAGGCCACCATGGAAGCTCGAACACTCAGCGTTAAGGAGCGTCAGGCCATCGAGAAAGTGGTCCGCGAGCGCGTGCTCCAGGAGCAAGCGGCCGAGCTGGACAAGGAAGTTCGCAGTGGCGGCATGGATGAAGAGCAGGCGTTGTTCTGGCGGCAGAAATTCCTGGGAGTGAAAGTATGAGCCAGCCGGCGGTCAAGCCCAGTACCAGCACGCTGCGCGTTGTCGAGTGGGACGAGCTGCCGGAGTCTGTTCGGACCATTCCGCAAGGTTACAACCCCATCACCGAAGGTCTGCTGATGGCCCACCAGGCCGATTGGCTGGCCATCCAGGCACAAATCAAGCTGTGCGAGAAAGGCCGTCGTACCGGGATCACCTTCGCCGAGGCGCTGGATTCGGTGATCACTGCTGCCTCTCGCAAGATCGCGGGCGGCATGGATGTGTTCTATGTCGGCGACACCAAGGAAAAAGGCCTGGAGTTCATTGGCTACTGCGCCAAGTTCAGCCGGGTGATCGCCGAGGCCCAAGCTTCAGGCGTCAGCGAGATCGAGGAGTTTCTGTTTGAGGACCAGGACGACTCCGGCAACACCCGCCAGATCAACGCCTACCGCATCCGCTATGCCTCGGGTTTCAAGATCGTCGCACTGTCGAGCAACCCGGCCAACCTGCGCGGCCTGCAGGGCAAGGTCATCATTGACGAAGCCGCCTATCACCGGAACGTCTCCGCCGTGCTCGATGCTGCAACCGCCTTGCTGATCTGGGGTGGTCGCATCGTCATCATCAGCACCCACAACGGCAAGGCCAATGCCTTTAACCAAATGATCGCCGACATCCAGGAAGGCCGGTATGGCGATGCCGCGGTGGTCTACAAGGCCACCTTCGACGATGCCGTTGCCAACGGCCTGTTTGAGCGGCGCTGCATGATGCGTGGTGAGACGCCCACCGCCGAGGCCAAGGAGGCCTGGTACAAGAGCATCCGCAATGCCTATGGTCCACGCAAAGCGCAGATGCGCGAGGAACTGGACGCCATTCCGCGTGATGGCAACGGCGTGTGTGTACCCGGCGTGTGGATCGAGGACGCGATGCGTCCAGATCGGCAGGTACTGCGTCTGGCCCTGGACGAAGGGTTCACTCTGCAGCCGCTATATCGACGCGAGGCGTGGGCCGACACCTGGATTGAGCAACACCTGGTCGAGCTTCTGCAGCAGCTCGACCCCGAGCTGCGCTGGTTCCTGGGGATGGATTACGCACGACACCGGGACTTTTCGATCATCTGCCCGATGTCCGTCGATCAGCAGCGTCATCGTGATGTGCCATTCGTGGTCGAGATGCACAAGGTGCCGACACGTCAGCAACAGCAGGTGCTGTTCACCATATTGCGCGGGCTGCCTAACTTCATCAGCGCCGCGCTGGACGCTTCCGGCAACGGCGAAACTCTGGCCGAGGATACCGCCGATGAGTTTGGCCGCGAGCGCATCCAGCAGGTGAAGCTGTCGCGGGCCTGGTACGGCGCCTGGATGCCACGCTTCATTGGCCTGTTCGAGGACGCCACCATCACGCTGCCCAAGGATGACTCGCTGCACCAGGACATCCGCGCTATCGAAACCGTGGATGGCATCCCGATGATCGTCAAGGCCCGCCAGCAAGACCTCAAAGACCCCGAGCTGTATCGCCACGGCGACTTCGCAGGTGCGGGTGCGCTGGCCACTTTCGCAACCTTGGAGGCGGCCTCTGGCCCCGTCACCGTCAAATCTCGCCGTCCCAGAGCGACGGCTCGCATCACTCAGGGGTACGCATGAGCAGCAAGGGCGTGTGGGTTAGCCCCACTGAATTCGTTACGTTCGCCGAGGCAAAGCGCGACAAGAGCCTCACCGACCACATTGCCAGTCGCGGCCGCAGCTTCGATGCCCAGGCGTTGGGCATGTACTTGCCCAACCCGGACCCGATCCTCAAGGCCCAGGGCAAGGACATCAAGGTCTATCGCGACCTGCGCAGTGCTGCCCTGGTCGGCGGGAACATCCGTCGCCGTAAGTCGTCGGTGCTCGCCCTGGAGCGCGATTTGAAGCGTGGCCAGGCGCCGGTCCGAGTCGAGCGCTTTGTCCGCGATTGGCTGGCAGACCTTGACCTGGACCGTATCGTCCGCGAGCTGCTCGATGCTGCTCTGTTTGGTTATCAGCCCGTGGAGCTGATGTGGAAGCCGGTTGGCCTGCACCTGGTTCCTGATGACTTGTTGGGCAAGCCTGCCGAATGGTTCCTCTACGATCAGGATAACCAGCTGCGTTTTCGCGCCCGCGATGCTGGCATCCAGGGTGAACTGTGCGATCCGCAGCGCTTCGTTGTTGCTCGCCAGGACGCCACCTACAACAACCCCTACGGCTTCGCTGATCTGTCCATGTGCTTCTGGCCGGTCGTGTTCATGAAGGGCGGCATGAAGTTCTGGGTCCAGTTCACCGAGAAATACGGCAGCCCGTGGCTGATCGGCAAGCATCCGCGTGGGGCTTCGACCAAGGAAACGGATGACCTGTTGGACAGCTTGGAGCAGATGGTTCAGGACGCCGTGGCGGTGGTGCCAAATGACTCCAGCGTCGAGATCAAGGAAGCGGCGGGCAAGACGGGCAGTGCCGATGTCTACCGCGAACTGCTCATGTACTGCCGCAGTGAGATCAACGTCGCGCTGCTGGGCCAGAACCAGACCACTGAGGCCAACTCAAACCGTGCCAGTGCCCTGGCCGGACTGGATGTGACGGAGGATATTCGTGACGGTGACGCCAGCATCGTTGCCGCAACACTCAACGCCGCGATCCGCCTGGTGGTCGATCTCAACTTCGGTGAGAACATCGATGCCCCGATGTATGAGCTGTGGGAACAGGAGCAAATCGACAAGACTCTGGCCGAGCGCGACAAGTCGCTGACGGATGCGGGCGTCACGTTCACCCGTGCCTACTGGCAGCGCACCTACAACCTGCAGGACGGCGACATCGAAACCAGCACGGCCGCACAACCGGGACTGGAGTTCGCCGAAGCTCCTGCCCTGCGTCCGGTGCTGGACCAGGTGGCGTTGGACCAGGCCATCGAAGGTCTGACTTCCTCGGAACTGCAGCTGCAGGCAGAGCAAGCGTTGCTGCCTGTAATCGAGGCCTTGCAGAAAGGTCGCGATGAAACCGAGGTGCTGGGCCTGCTGGCCGAGACCGCCCCCGACCTGGATGCCGAAGCGCTCCAAGCCATGCTGGCCAAGCTACTGTTCATGGCCAACCTTTGGGGCCGGCTCAGCGCTGCAGCTGATCGGGAAGACTGATGATGGCCAACGCCAAGCCGGTCAACCCGGCCGATCTCAAAGCCATCTTCGACCTGGAGCCTGCCGCCGCTATCACCTATCTCAGGGGCAAGGGTTATGCGATCACCTGGGATTGGCAGGACATGCTGGACGCAGCCCACAACCAGGCATTCACCGTGGCCAAAGCCATGCGCCTGGATCTGCTGTCGGACATTCGTGAAGCGCTGGAGCGCGCGCAGAAGGAAGGCAAGACGTTGCAGCAGTTCGTCAAGGAGCTGCAACCCGTCCTCGAGCAACATGGCTGGTGGGGCAAGCAGGTCCTGGTTGATAGCCAAGGTGAAGCTGAACTGGTGCAGCTGGGCAGCCCACGCCGGCTCAAGACCATCTACCAGACCAACCTGCAGAGCGCCTACATGGCCGGGCGTCAGGCGACCATGGAGGAGTCGGTCGAGACGCACCCATACTGGCGCTACATCGCGGTCATGGACGGCAAGACCAGGCCCAGCCACGCGGCGCTGAACGGGGTTGTGTATCGGCACGATGACCCGGTGTGGTTCAGCATCTTCCCGCCCAACGGCTTCAACTGCCGTTGCCGTGTAACTGCAGTGTCCGAGTCGGCAGTAAAGCGCCGCAAGCTCACGGTACTATCGAGTGACGGTAACGTTCGTACTGAGACCGTAGAGGTGGGGGCCAACAAGCGCACGGGGGAAGTCCGCACTGCCGATGTCACCATTGTCAGAGTGCCCGATGCCAACGGCAAGGTACGACAGTTCCGCACCGATCCTGGCTTTAACCACCGTCCTGGCGAAGGCTTGGCCGAGGCGCTGAAACGCAAGGAGTCTGTATGATCACCATCGAGCTTGAACACGAACGGGTTCAGCAGGCGCTACGTCGAGTCGAATGGGCAGTCGGCGAACTGGCGCCCTTGATGCGCGGCATCGCAGCTGAGTTCGCCAGCATCACCGAAGAGAACTTTGAAGATGAGGCGCAAGGCGGTGATGCCTGGCCAACACTTTCCGATGTCACCACCAGCCGCCGAGAGCAGTCCCGTACCTGGCCCGGCAAGATGTTGCAGGAGACAGCCGGTGGCCTGGCCGCGTCCGTGACCACGCAGGCAACCGCCAGCAGCGCGTTGATCGGTAGCAACAAGGTCTATGCGGCCATGATGTTCTTTGGTGGTGAGCAAGAGGAATTCCCGCACCTGTGGGGAGACATCCCGGCACGGCCTTATCTGCCGATGGATACCGAGGGCAAGCTGCAGCCTGAAGCGGAAGAGGCGATTCTTGATCTCTCCCTGAAACACCTGGAAAAAGCCGCTCGTCTGTAGGGCCCCAGAGAGCGCCGCACGGACGCTGGCGCTCCGGTTCATCGTCCGAATGCCTCGCAACGCACGCCTGTGCTTTATGGGGCTTTATAAAGCTAGGTCCCGCCGCACTCTCTCGTTGCACTTCCCTTCGTTGCCGTCCGGCACTCTTTAAACCTGATTAAAAGCCCTTGGCCGTCGAGCCAGGCAGGCTGTGCGTACTCCCACCATTCAGCGCACAGCTCATGAAACCACTGCATATCTTCAAGCCCGGCAAGCATGTCGCCATGAGCGGTGACAGCTTCGATTTCAGCGAGTCGGACCTCACCGCCACCGTGCTGGCCTATGACCCGAAGCTGCATGAAGCGCCCCTGGTCATCGGCCATCCGAAGCATGACGCTCCTGCTGCAGGCTGGGTGCAATCTCTCACCGCCAGCGCCGATGGGTTGATTGCCAACCCGTCGCAGGTTGATCCGGCTTTTGCCGACCTGGTGAGCAAGGGCAGCTTCAAGAAGATCTCTGCGTCTTTCTATCACCCAGACTCCCCGAGCAACCCAACTCCCGGCGTGTACTACCTGCGCCATGTCGGCTTCCTCGGCGCCCAGCCTCCTGCAGTGAAGGGCCTTCGCCCCATCGAGCTGGGCGATGCCGAGGAAGGGGTGATCGAGTTCTCCGACTTCGGCCACGAGACCAGCGCGTCCCTCTGGCGCCGCCTGCGTGACTGGATCATCGGTGAGCGTGGGCTGGAGGTGGCTGACCAGGTTATCCCTGATTGGCAGATCAACAGCCTGGTCGAAGCGGCCCATGCCGACGAGCCACGACCATCCTTCGCCGAACCCACTCCACCCGCCACCACCGAGGATTCCCCCGTGAAGCCCGAAGAAATCACCGCCATGCGCGAGGAAAACGAGCGCCTCAAGAACCAGGTGCAGCAGCACCAGGAGCAAACCCGCAAGTCTCGGCAGGACGCCACCCACAAAACCAACGTCGCCTTCGCCGAGGGCCTGGTGGGCGAAGGTCGCTTGCTGCCCAAGCACGCCGCAGCTCTGGTCGCGGCCCTGGACTTCGCCGAGTCGGGCGACAGCCCGTTGGAGTTCGGTGAAGGCGAAGCCCGTCAGCCTGTCGCCACTGGTCTGAAGGCGATCTTCTCTGACCTGCCCAAGCAGATCGACTTCGCCGAGAAAGCCAGCAAGGAGCGCCAGGGTGGCGGCAATGCTGTGGTGGACCTGGAGTTCGCCGAGAAGAACACCGACCCCGACCGCCTCGATCTGCACCAGCGCGCCACTGCGCTGGCCGCCGATCAAAACATCCCCTACGAGTCGGCCGTGCGCCAACTCATCTGATCCGCAGGAGCAACCATGGCTGATCGTTTGAAACAACTCCGGATCGTTGACCCGGTCCTGACCAACCTGGCGCGCGGCTATCGCAACGCGCAGTTGATCGGTGAAGCACTGTTCCCCATCGCGCAGATGGACAAGGAGGCTGGGACTATCCCGCTGTTCGGCAAGGAGGCGTTCGAGCTGTACGACACCGAGCGCGCCATTCGTGCCCAGTCCAACATCATGACCCCGGACGATGTGGAGGGCCTGGACGTGGTTCTGCGTGAACACGACATCGCCTACCCGGTGGACTATCGCGAGCAGAGCGAATCCATGTTCGACGCCGAAGCACGGGCATCTCGTCGCGTGGTCGATGTGATCGATCTGCGTCGCGAGGTCGCCTGCGCCAGGCTGGCCCAGAATCCTGCCACTTACCTGGCCGGCGCCAAGGTCACCTTGTCCGGGGCCAGCCAGTGGAGCAACGGTGGCGGTGATCCGATCCAGGACGTGGAGCGCGGCAAGGAAGTCATTCGCAGCCGCATCGGTATTCGCCCCAACACCATCACCATGGGCGCCTCGGTCTACGCCTCGCTCAAGTTCCACCCCAAGCTGTGGGCCGCTCTGGGCAGCAACGAGCGAAAGCTGATCACCGTAGAGCATCTCAAAGCGCTGTTCGGCGTCCAGGACATCTCCATCGGCGAGGCGCTGGCCAACGCCGGTACGGTCGGCGACATCTGGGGTGACAGCCTGCAGCTGGCTTACGTGGCCAAACCGCAGGGCGGTGCCCAGACCAGCTACGAAGACCCGAGCTTCGGTTACACCCTGCGACGCAAGGGCATGCCGGAAATCGA
Source organism: Pseudomonas sp. microsymbiont 2 (assembly GCF_054788395.1). Lineage (NCBI taxonomy): Bacteria > Pseudomonadati > Pseudomonadota > Gammaproteobacteria > Pseudomonadales > Pseudomonadaceae > Pseudomonas > Pseudomonas sp. microsymbiont 2. The sequence goes on along the minus strand of NZ_CM139112.1, from coordinate 2,452,413 downwards.
CACCTACCCAGGCTCGGGCGGCAAGGTTCGCTATGTGCGCAACACCGACATCTACAAGCCCGTCGTGGTAGGTGCTGATGCTGGGTACTTGATTTCCGACATCAACGGCTGAGGTGAGCCATGGCTGCGAAAAGCAAACCCGATGACAAGAAGCCTGTGGGCGAACAAAGCCCGGATCAGAAAGACCTGCAGGCGCCCGAGGCACTGCAGTCCGCTGCAATCCAAGCGGACCAACAGAGCGGGCCGACTGGCAGTGTTTCGGATGCATTGACGCCCGAACCTGAGCCCGAGCCCGAGCCGGACAAAGTGCAGTACCTGGTCACCAGCCGAAGCGACGTACTGCACAACGGCGACCTGTACACCGAGGGCGAGCCCCTGTGGCTCGACCAGGACGAAGCCTACCCACTGCTGCGAAACGGCTGCATCAAGCCGAAGGATGGTGCCCGGTGAAAACGAAACAACCTGTACTGACCACATCGCTGGTCGCGTTGGTGGATCTGCCACGCCATCGTTTCGCAGGCTTGGACGGTGGCCTTTGCGCCGCTGGGGCCAAGTCTCTGGGGCCGGTTGCTGCCGACACCGAAGCTGGTAATACCGCTCCCGTTGATGTCCTGGGCATCTGCCTGGTGAGCGCGGGCGGCGCGATCACTGCCGGTGCCGAGGTTGAGTCCGATGCCTCCGGGCGTGCGGTGATCCGTACCACCGGCAAGGCCAACGGCATCGCCCTGGATGCGGCAGTGGCTGCGGATGATGTGATTCGTATCGTGCGCGGTATCTGATCATGCGCTACTGCACCCACCAGGACATCGGACGCGCGATCCCAGAGCTTACGTTGGTTCAGCTGTCGAACGACGATCCTGCCGCCGAGCAACCCAACGCTGAAGTGATCGAGGACGGCATCCGCCAGGCTGAGGAGCTGGTCGATGGCTATCTGCGCGGGCGCTACGAGTTGCCGCTTGACCCGGTTCCGACCGTTCTGCGGGATGCAGTGGTGTACCTCACCCGGCACTGGCTGTATCAGCGCCGGCCGGAGGGCGCTATTCCGGATGCGGTCAAGGACAGCCGCAAGGACACGATCAAGTTGCTGGAGAGCATCCGCGATGGTGTGGTCACCCTGGGCATGCCCAGTGGCCAGGCTGCACCAGAGCCCGGCGAGATCCGCGTTCGCTCACGTCGACAGCAGTTCGGTGATGAGCTGTGGCGAGGTTACCGATGAGCCAGAAAACCCAGACGGCGATGCTCCAGGACGCATTGCTGGCTCGCCTGCAGGAGTCCTTCGCTCGGGAGCTATCCGTGGAGTTGTTCCCGGAAGTGCCGCTGCAGTACCGGCTCAATCATCCTCGGGGCGCGATCTTGGTGGCCTACGGTCGCAGCCGCTTCGGCGATCCCGAAGCCACCGACGCGGTATTTCAGGAGCGCAACCTGATCTTCCGCCTGACGCTGGTATTTAAACAGCTCAACGGCAAAGACGGTGTCACCAGCTACCTGGACCGCATCCGCGACCGGCTGACGGGATGGTATCCACCGCATTGCGACATCCCGTGCCGCCCACTCACCGAGCAATTCCTGGGACACGTCCAGGGCGTCTGGCAATACGCCCTAGACATCTCCACCCGTGCCACACAACTGCAGCAGCTGGGACCGGAAAGCGGCCCACTGCTGACTCATACAAGGTTCGAGGAGGACACATGAGTCAGACACGTTACTGCTACAAGGGGCCGCCAAGCGGCATCGAGCTGCGTTTGGCTGACGGGAGCACCCTGGCAGTCCAGCTACATCCAGGCAACGCTGTCGAGCTGCCAGCTGATCATGAGTACACCCGAACACTCATCGCGCTGCGCCAGCTGGAACCACTGCCCAACGAATCAGACACGCGCCGCACCCGGCCGAAAAAGGAGTCCGAATGAGCGCTAACTACCTTCACGGTATCGAGACCCTTGAAGTCGAGCGCGGTCCACGCGCGATCCGGGTGGTGAAGTCCGCCGTGATAGCACTGGTGGGCACCGCACCGACCGGGCCACTCAATACCCTGACGCTGTCACAGACCGACCGCGACGCCGCCCAGTTCGGCCCTGAGTTGACGGGATTCAGCATCCCGCAAGCACTCTCGGGCATCTATGACTTCGGTGCTGGCACTGTCCTGGTCGTCAATGTGCTCGATCCCGCAACCCACCGTACCAACGTGATCGGCCGCGAACGCACGTTCGGGAACAACGACCAGCTGAAGCTTGAGCATGGGGCTCTGCAGTCGCTCACCGTGAAGAACAACGCGGGCGACACGACCTACCAGGCCCCGGCCGACTATACGGCAGACCTGCTTACTGGCCTCGTCAAACGTGTGCCCGGTGGCACGATCCCGGCCAACGCTACGGTGAAAGTCGATTACACCCATGCCGACCCGAGCAAGGTGACGCCGGCCGACATTATCGGTGCAGTCAATGCTGCGGGGTTGCGCACCGGCCTGAAGGCGTTCGCTGACAGCTACAACCTGCTGGGCTTTTTCCCGAAAATCTTCATCGCACCGGGCTTCTCCTCGCTCAACAGCATTAGCGTGGAGTTGATCGCGGCTGCCGGGCAGATGGGCGGCGTTGCCTACATCGATGCCCCCATCGGTGCGACTGTGCAGCAGGTCATCGCGGGACGTGGTCCCAGCGGCACGATCAACTTCAACACCAGCAGTGACCGCGCCAGGCTCTGCTATCCCCATGTGCGTGTCTACGACGCCGCCACCGACAGCGAGCGCCTGGAGCCGCTGTCGATCCGCGCGGCAGGCCTGCGCGCCAAGATCGACAATGACAACGGCTACTGGTGGTCCAGCTCCAACCAGGAACTGATCGGTGTCATCGGCCTGGAGCGACCGCTGACGGCGCGTATCGATGATGCTGCCAGCGAAGTCAACCTGCTGAACGAAGCCGGGATCACCACCGTATTCAACAGCTTTGGCACCGGCTTGCGCTTGTGGGGCAACCGAACGGCGGCCTGGCCGACCGTGACCCACATGCGCAACTTTGAGAATGTGCGCCGCACCAAGGATGTGGTGGACGAGTCGATCCGCTATTCGTCATTGCAGTTTGTTGATCAACCCATCACGCAAGGGCTGATTGGCAGCGTGACCGAGAGCGTCAACCTGTTCGGCCGCAAGTTGATCGGCGACGGCGCGCTGCTGGGCTTCGAGTGCTGGTACGACCCCGCGCGCAACCCACAGACCGAGGTGGCGCTCGGGCGTCTGCTGTTCAACTACAAGCTGACGGTGCCGCTGCCTTTTGAGCGCGGCACCTTCGAAACAGAAATCACCGGGGAGTACCTGGTTGAACTGAAGGGGGCTGCGTAATGGCAGGTTTCGCTGCGCATCGCATTACCAACGCTAACGTTTACTTGGATGGCCGGGACTTTTTCGGTAAAGCCGAGGAGATCGAGCTGGGAACCGTCAAGGCCGTCATGTCCGACCACCAGGGATTGGGTATGGTCGGGCTGATCGAGTTGCCGGACGGCCTGGACAAGTTGGAAGGCAAGATCACCTGGAACAGCTTCTACAAAGAGGCCTCTGTCAAGCTGGCGAGTCCGTTCAAGACCATCCAGCTGCAGGTGCGCTCCAACGTCCAGGTGTTCAACAACGGTGGCCTCGTGGATGAATTTCCGCTGGTCACTACCATGACCATCATGCCCAAGGAGTACGGACTGGGGACCTTCAAGCCCCGAGAGGCGGTGAAGCCGGAGACGCCATTCTCGGCGATCTACGTACGCCAAGTGCTCAACGGCGAGGAGGTCCTGCTCCTGGACTACCTGGCCAACATCTTCAAGGTGAATGGTGAAGATCAGTTGGCCAAGTACCGGCGAAACATCGGGCAGGCGTGACAAGAGGCATCTGGAGACTGACTTGCTGAACCCCGCCATTGTGTGGGGTTTCTTTTTCGGGTACGTATGCTGTTTGCTGGTGAGGCCAAAGGGGCAACGCCAAACGCAAGGAGCATGAAATGTTTGAGGATTTCAATACCGATACGATAAGTGTCCGGAAGCAGGACGGTCAGACGATCGAAGGGCTTCAGGCCTCTGTTCAACCCGGCAAGGTTTTCCTAGACCGGGCTGATGTCGCCGTGGAGATCGGTGATTTGATTGAGCGGAAACTGTCAAATGGAACGTTAGAGACATATGAGGTCCTTGATCCCGTTTTCTACGAGGCATTCCATGACATCCCTGCCCACTACCAGATGAGGGTTAAGAAGCTCGGTGTACCTGAAGCAAAAGCCCGGATTCAGAGCATCACGTACAACATCAGCGGACACAATGCGCGGGTTAACCATGACTCGGTTGACAACTCAACCAACACCGTGACTATTGGCAGCGACCTGCAGGACTATGTCGGCGCGCTCAGGCAAGTAATCTCCACCCTCGACGATTCAAAGCGCAAGGATGCCTCTGAAATCGTGGATGCCGTAGAGGCCAACCTCTCCTCACCGAAGCCCAGTAAGACAGTGATTTCGACCTTGCTGTCTGCGCTTCCCCACCTCGCCAGCATCAGTACCATTGCCTCGGCGATCGTCGCAGCCCTGTAAGTTTGGCCTAGCCCCGTCATTGTGCGGGGCTTTCTCTTTAAACCTGATTAAAAGTCGAAGCCGTACCGGGGTGCGATGCTCAGGCCTCATTTAGAAGCCTTCATCACGGAGCTACAGATGGCAAACGCACTCAGTTTCACCCTCCTGTTCCCTATAAAGAGCGCCGCTGGCGAGACCCTCACCACGTTACCAATTAAGCGTCTGAAGCGCCGCGAGTTAGGCGAGGCTCAGCGTCATGCTCGCGGTGACGAGGCTGCCATGGAAGATCATCTGGTCGCCAAGATGCTCGGCATCACCCTGGAAGACCTGGGAGAATTCGACATCGCCGACTCCAGGCGAGTGACCGAATTGTTTCGCGAACTGGTGGGCGGCGGAGACCTCACTGCATTCCTGGGACGAAGCGCTGTTACTGGTGCTGAGGATGCAGCCGTCGGAGATAAGTCGGCTGCCCATGGATGAATACTGGCGTTGGTGCGAGGTGTGCGAGCGAGAGATCAATCGCCGCGTTGAGGCCGCCGAGCAACTGAGCCGGCGATAGCTGCGAACAGACCGGCAGCCAGCCCGACCAACAAAGCGCCACCCGCCGCAATGGGGGTGGCCACCAGCGCGAGAACTGGCAGGGCTAAGCAGAACGTGAGCAGTGCTGCCCATAGTGGCAGGTTCGCCAAGCACAGCCAGGCAAGCCAGAGCACACCAGTGCCAATGGCCAGTGCATAGAGGGTTTTGCCGGTGCGCAGAGCTACTTTTTCAAACATTCCAGCAGCGTAGCAAACTATGGCCAATGAAGTCCTGGTTGGATTGAAGATCGGTGCCGCCGTGTCTGGCACCCTGCACGCCGCGTTCGGCTCTGCGAAATCGACCGTGCAGCAGCTCGGCCGGGCAACAGACAGCCTGACGGCTAAGCAAAAGCTTATCGGCACCGAGCTTTCGGCTGCACTGGCCCGAGGCGGCACCGGCATCGAGCGTATGCGCCGCCAGTACGACCAGGTCGGGCGCACTATTGAGCAGCTGAAGGTTAAGCAGGAGCGTCTCAACGCTAGCATTGCCCGTGGGGAGACCCTCAAGAATGCCCGTGCCGATCTGCGTGGCCAGGCCATGGAGACGATTGGTACAGGAGCAGCCCTCGGCGCTCCTGTAGTTCAATCTATGCGCACAGCCATTGACTTCAAGGACCAGACCAACGACATCGCGATCACAGGTGGTTTCGACAACGACCAGGAAAAACGACTGGGTGATGTGATGCGTGGCGCTGCCCTGAAGTGGAACCAGACGCAGACTGAGGTGGCCAAGGGGACCGCTGTACTCATTGCGGGGGGAATCTCCAGTGCAAAAGAGCTGGAAGCATATGCGCCTGTCATGGCCAAGACCGCTACAGCGACCAGAGCAAGCATGGACGACCTGGGATCAGTCGCAATTGCCCTGAATGACAATCTGGGAATCAGTGCTGCTGGACTTGAACGTTCAATGAACATGCTTGCGTTTGCCGGCAAGAGCGGCCAATTCGAGCTGGCCGATATGGCTAAGTGGCTCCCACAACTGACACCCCAATTTGCAGCTCTCGGAGTGACTGGTGAACGTGCTGTTGCAGAGATTGGGGCCTCTCTCCAGATTGCCCGTAGAGGTGCTGGAAGCAACGATGAAGCGGCCAACAACTTCAAGAACTTCCTTTCCAAACTGACTGCGCCAGAGACACTCAAGTCGTTCCAGAAAGCCGGGATTGATTTGCAGGGCTCCATGACCAATCTTGTCCGTCAGGGCTTGTCTCCAGCAGAGGCGATGGTCAATATCTTGACCAAACACCTCGGTATGAAGGCCCCTGCTGCTGCGGCCGACTACCAGAAAGCCTTGGCTATCACTGACGAGCAAGAGCGCAAGATTGCACTCTCGCGCCTGGATGAAGCATACAAGCTGGGCGAGCTGTTCGCTGACATGCAAGTGCTGTCATTTATACGACCCGCGCTGGCAAATCAGGCTGACTTGGCGAACATTCAGAAGGGAAGTAAGGATGCGGCAGATCAGGGCGTTCTAGATAAAGACTGGAACAGACGGATGGAAAGTCCAAAAGAGCAACTGAAGCGAGTTGGCGTTAACCTCTCGGATATTGGTATCTCTGTTGGCGAAGCACTATTACCGGCCCTGCTTGATGTCACCAAAGCTCTTGTTCCTGTCATGCAGTCGTTCTCTGCTTGGGCGACTGAGAACCCCGCGATAATCAAAGGTACTATCGGTCTTGTCGGTGGGCTTCTGGCCGGGAAGCTGGCTTTTATCGGCTTGGCCTATGGCATCAACTTGGCGATCTCGCCGATTGTAGGGATGGGCGCCGTAATCAAGGGGTTGTCCGCAAAATGGACGTTGCTGCGCGCAATGTGGCAAATGGGCAAGTTCGCGCCCCTGATCACCGGGCTGACCCGCATAGGGTCGGGGCTGGCCAGTGTGCTGCGCTTCAGCGGCCTGTTCTTACGCGGTATCGGGATGGCGCTCGGCGCTCCGCTCATGATGGCTGCACGCGGCGTATTGATGTTGGGCAAGGTCCTGGGCGGCACCTTGCTGTTCGGACTCAGGCTTGCAGGCCAGGCGATACTCTGGCTCGGCCGCGCACTGTTGATGAACCCCATCGGTTTACTGGTGACGGGCATCGCCTTGAGCGCATACCTGATCTATCGCTACTGGGAGCCGATCAAGGGTTTCTTCAGCGGCTTGTGGGGTGAAATCAGGGCCGGTTTCAACGGTGGCCTGACCGGCATCATGGGGCTGATCGTGAACTTCTCTCCTCTGGGCCTTTTCTATCGCGCCTTCAGCGGTGTCATGAGCTACTTCGGAGTAGAGCTGCCAGCCAAGTTCAGCGAGTTCGGCGGCATGATCATCAGTGGCCTGGTCAGCGGGATCGGCAACGCGCTTTCCAGTGCCAAAGAGTCTGTTGTAGGTGTCGGGACCTCGATCAAGACCTGGTTCACAGAGACACTCGGCATCCAATCGCCCAGCCGTGTCTTTATGGGCTATGGGGCCAACATCAGTGAGGGGGCGGCTATCGGTATCGCCGATCAGTCAGACCTGGTGCGCCGAGCGGCGTTGGATATGGCCAATGGCTCGGCCGTAGATCTCGCAGCACCCAGGATGCGCCCCCCAAGCCCCGAATCGGTATCGTTGGCCAGCAGGATGAGTCCATCGGCTCCAGGCCAGGCCGGTCCTGCAAGTGACCTGGTTGTCCATTATTCACCGGTTATCCAGATGCCTGCAGGCGCTGCGGGCCAGGCGCTGGATCAAACCCTGCGCAGCAGCTACGCCGAGTTTGTAAGGTTCATGGAGCGCTTCGAGCATGACCGCCGGCGCCGCAGCTACGGATCTGAAAACGGAGGAGCAGGTTAATGTTCGCGCTTCTGGGCGATATCGAATTCACCGTCTCGGGCGGCCTCGTAGGCATGGAACTCCGCACAACCGCAGACTGGGCCGAGCACGCACGGATTCAAGGCAAGCCGCTGCTACAGTGGGTGGGCGAAGGGTTGGACGAGCTCAACCTGACTATTGAGCTGCACCCGATGTTGGGCGATCCAGATAAACGATGGCGAGCGCTGCATGACGCCAAGCGCAAGCATGAGCCGTTGGCGTTGGTGCTGGGCAACGGTGACTACCTGGGACCTCAGGTAGTCACCGAGCTCTCCCAGCAAAATCGCCGTCGATCAGCTACCGGACAGCTAACCTCGGCGACTGTGCAGCTCTCACTTCGAGAGTACACCGGGGCGTTCACCCGCAAGGTGCTGCCTACCCTAGGCTTGATCAGTCCAGCCTTGAGTGGGACCAATGCTGCCGGGGCCGGCTCGCCAGGGCTGCTGTCCAAGTTCATGCCTGCACCGAGCACAACTCAATTGGCCATTGGGTACGCGAAGTCGGCCGGTAATATCCTGCAGGCGGGGAAGAACCTCTATGACCAGGTGAAGAGTGGCAACGCCTCGATGGTTCTGGCCCAGGTGCCGCAACTCCTGGGCATCACCTCGCGTGCTATCGAACCCCTGCAGAACATGACCGCTGTGGCCGGCCTGCTCCAGGATGGATCGGACTTAGCCAGGCTCGGTGAGGATGTGCTGGGCAGCGTCAACGGCGCGAGGTCCAGCCTGAGCCCCGTCGACCTCGGGAACATCGTCGAACGCTTCTCCGCCTCCCGGGACAACCTCGATCAGGCGCTGGTGACGATGGACGGTGCCGGCACCCGCCTGGCAGGCCTGGCCGCCCAGGTGCTCACCAGGAGAGCTTGATGTTTATCCCTCATGTGACGACTGAAGGTGAGCGCTGGGACCAGTTGGCCTGGCGTTACTACGGAGACGCTCACCGCTATCTCCCGATCGTTCAAGCCAACCCGCATGTTCCATTACACGGCGCACTGCCATCTGGGCTGACGTTGGCTATTCCGGTACTTGAGCCACAACCCGCTACTGAGGACCTTCCCCCATGGATGCGTTGACACCCCAGCAGGTGCCTGAAGCGCGCTTCGTGCTGAGCTACCAGCATCACAACATCACCCACGACATCAGCTTGCATCTGGTGTCGCTGACGTACTCGGATTATCTCACCGGCCAGGCAGACAGCCTGGAGATCGAGTTGGAGGACACCGAAGGTAAATGGGTTGATGCCTGGTATCCAGGCCATGGAGATCTGTTGACCTTGGCCATGGGGTGGCAAGGTAGCCCGCTGCGCACGCTCGGCAACTTCGAGATCGATGAGGTGGAGCTGAATGCGCCACCCTCGACGGTGAGCATTCGAGCCTTGGGTGCGGGCATCCAGTCCGCGTTGCGCACGACGGAGCACCGTGCCTACGAGAACATGACCCTGGATGCAGTCGCCAAGCAGATTGCTGCTCGTCAGGGACTTGAGCTGGTGGGCCGCATCGAGCCGATCAAGCTGGACCGCCTCACCCAACAGGAGTCGGATCTCGCCTTCCTACGCAACCTCGCGGGTGAGTACGACTATGCCTTCAAGGTTGTGGGGAAACGCCTTGTGTTCCATGCCATCAGTGACCTAGCGAAGGGTAAACCGGTCGCTAGTCTGGCGCTCCGGGACCTGGCCAGCGTACACCTACGCGACCAGATCACTGTTGTGCCCAAGAAGGTTGCGGTGAAGCACAAGGACCCGGCCAAGAAGAAGTTGATTTCCTATGACATCGTCAACGGTGAAACCGTGGCTGTGCCCAGCAGTTCGAGCAAGGCGACCACCAGTGCGGACACCAAGAAGCAGCGCAAGCGGGCAGCTTCTGAGGAGGTGGCCAAGGCGAAGGCCAAGGCGGACCTGGCCAGGGCCAACCGCGAGCGCACTACCGGAGGCTGGACCGCAATGGGGCGCCCTGAGTTGGTCAGTGGCAATGTCATCACGCTCATGGCAGCCGGGAAGCTTGGTGGTGACTACTTGATCACCGCCGCCCACCATCGCGTCACCCGCAGTGGTGGCTACACCGTAGATCAAGAAGGGTGCCGCGTAGGGGCGTCCTCGATTTCGCTGCTCAAGGACAACATCAAGCCCGACTTGGCGCTATCGAGTTACGGCCCACAGCGTGAGGTGATCGCCTGATGAGTGTCGAGTTGGAATACGGCGAGGTCAGCGCCGTGGACTACCTGACTTGCCGTATCCGCGTACGGCTGGATGACCGTGATGGCGTCGAGAGCTACTGGCTCAACGTCCCGCAGCGCAACGCCCAAGGCACCAAGCGCCGTCCGTTGATGCCGGAAATCGGGGAGCAGGTTGCGGTGCTCCTGGACAGAGACGGTGTTGGGGGCGTTTGCCTGGGGGGAATTTACTCAACAGCTGAACCACCGCCAGTTGTCGACCAGGACACCGACTACGTGCGGTACAGCGATGGAACGGTGGTGAGTTATAACCAGGCTGCTGGAGTAATGACGCTGGATAGTGTGGGCGAGCTCATCGTGAAGTGCTCCAGGAATATCGCGGTAGAAGCTGGATCACCCGTGACAGTGAAGGCCCCGGCCGCAACCTTGGAGATCCCACAGGTCACCCTGAACGGCAACCTGCAGGTGAACGGCAACATCGCAGCTACTGGGACTATTCTGGATGCTGGCGGCAACTCAAATCACCACACCCACTAGCGATACAGGTCATGTTCTCCCTGACCCATGAGAGCTCTTTCGCCAGGAGCGTCTCATCACTACATTTGAACAAGATCTCGTAAACGTTGTTGCCGTAAGAGTGCCCTACGACCGTGTAGACCGGGTTTTCGCTACCGTTGAGAACCCATTTTTGCAGTAGTTGTATGCCTTCAAACATGGCCTCGATCCCTCGCGGTGAATAGGAACGGCGGCACCAAGCCGCTCTTTAAACCTGATTAAAAGTCAGGCCCGCCCCGCGTGCTCATGATGGCTTCATGAACACGCCTATTCCTTATAGCAGCATCACCGCCACTCACTGGCAACCCGCCCTCGGTACACCTGGGGAGGTTGTCGAGGGGCTGCGTGACATCGATCAGGCCATACGCATCATCCTGACCACTCCCAAGGGCAGCGACGCCCATCGGCCAGAGTTTGGTAGCGATCTGCACCTCTATATCGACTGGCCCCATAACCGCGTAACCCCTTACTTGGTACGTGAAACGGTCGAAGCCATCCGCCGCTGGGAAATCCGTGTATCAGTCGTCCAGGCGCAGGTTTTAATAGACGCTGAGCACATCACCCTGCGCGTGGTATGGCGGGTGGCTGACGGTGTGGCGCAGATCACCGAGGTGCCGTATGCGTAGTTTGCCGAGGCCTGAGTTCGTCAAGATCGACCCTGCAGGAGTCGAAGCCGATCTGATCGCACGTTACGAAGAGAAGTCGGGCAAGACGCTCTACCCGGCCCAGGTGGAACGGCTGTTTATCGACCTGATTGCTTACGCTAAGTCGCGTCTGGACATGTCGATTCAGCATGCTGGGGAACAGCTCCTGGTGCGCTTCGCTACTGGGCCGATCCTGGACTACCTCGGTGAGTTGGTTGCAACCCCAAGGCTTCTTGCGCAGCCAGCTCGCTGCCAACTTCGCTTCAGTATCCCGGCCATCCTCCCCCAAGCGGTTCTCATCCCAGCGGCTACAAGGGTGAGCACCCAAGACGGCAAGTTGACATTCACCACCGATGAGCCGGTGTCGATTGCACCAGGCCAGGTTCAGGTCTCAGTGTCTGCTACCTGTCTGACTTCAGGTATGCAGGGCAACGGCTGGATGCCGGGTCAAGTGAATGTGCTCGGTGACAGCCCATTCGCCAGCCTAACTGCTAGCAATGTCACGGAAGCGGCAGACGGTGCCGAAGACGAGGATGACAGCCGCTATCGTGAGCGGATCATTTTGGCGCCAGAGGCCTTCAGCAACGCGGGCAGTCGTGGAGCCTACCGCTATCACGCGCTCGCGGTTCATCAGTCGATTATTGATGTGGCAGTGCATGGCCCTGACGAGGGGCAGCAAGACGGGCATGTCGCGCTGTACCCACTGACCAGCGCTGGTCTTCCATCGGCTGAGTTGTTGGAGCAGGTGAAGAGCCGGGTGAGCGGCGAAAAGCTTCGCCCGCTCTGTGACACCGTACACGCCATTACTCCTGTGGAAGTTGCCTACACCATCAAAGCCCGGTTGACGTTCTACGATACCGCCGAACAGGGCGAGGTCCTGGCAGCGGCGCACCTAGCGGCCGAACGTTTCGCTGCAGACCGTCGTGCCAAACTCGGCCAGGACCTGGTGCGCGAACAATTGATCGCCGCCCTACAGGTCGAGGGGGTATATCGGGCAGACCTGGAACTGCCAGTTGCTTTCCGCGAGCTGAAGGGTAACGAGTGGGCCAACTGCACAGCTATCCAGTTGGTCCCGGTGGGGGTGGCCATTGGCTAAACAGCAGTTACCGCCTTCCCTTGCTGGTGACGAGCGATTCGCCTTGCTATGCGAGCTCCTGGGCGAAAGCCTGGCTGCGGTCGACCTGAATGCGATGCTGGTCTATCTGGTTGACCTAGTTAAGCCCACTCTGCTGCCAGTTCTCGCTGACCAGTTCTCAATGCTCGATGAGGCCGCATGGCTCCTGGCTGAGTCGGCTGATGCAAGGCGCAATCTCATCAAGGGTGCAGCTGAGTTGCATCGTTTTAAAGGTACTCCATGGGCGGTCCGTGAAGTCATTCGATTACTTGGTTTCGGTGAGATCACGATCCAGGAAGGGCTCAGTGGCCAAGTTCGAGACGGGACTATTCGCCGAGATGGTGGCCACGTCCACGGTGACCCGTCCTCATGGCCGTGCTACCGCGTTTTTCTGAAGCGCTCCATCACCAACGACCAAGCTGTACTGGTTCGTCGGCTGCTGCTGTCCGTGGCCCCCGCAAGGTGCCGACTTGTTTCACTTGATTTCACCGCCGTCGCGATTCGCCACAACGGGCGAGCTTCGCGCAATGGCCAATACAACCGAGGGAGTAGCTGATGGCCGATTTGCCAGAGTCAGACGAATGGGTACCGGGAATCTACCAATTGGAAACCTCCGACCCCGTATTGGGTGGTCCGGACGGTATAGACAATCGGCAAGCAACGCAGCTGGGAAACCGTACGCGCTGGTTGCGCAACATGATTCAGAAGCTCACTGACGGTGCGGCAAGCGTAGCAATTGCCAGAAAGCTGGAAACTCCAAGAGCGTTACGGTTCAAAGGTGCGGCTACAGGCGCGGGTACCTTCGACGGCAGTTCAGATTGTGAGGTCTCTCTCACGTTGGCCGACAGCGGTGTGAGCGCTGGTGCATACACGAAAGTGACAGTCGACAAGAGCGGTCGTGTGATTGGGGGGAGCAATCCGACCACCGTTGCGGGGGTCGGCTTGACTGATGTGTACACCAAACTCCAGATGGATGCGGCTTTAGCGCAGAAATCTCCAGGTGGTTTTTCGAGTGTCGATGTAGCCGGTTCCGGTGAGTTTGTTCTGAGCGACGAGCAGGCATCGAAGGCCATCGTCTACTTGACCGGCGCCTTGACTGGCGACCGTACGATCATTCTGCCGCGTGTGTATCGCAGTTACACGATCAGGAATGCAACGTCTAACCCGTACAAGGTTACGGTGAAGATGAGCGTAGGAAGCGGTGTGGAGATCACTCAAGGCCGGATCTCTAACGTTTTCACTGATACCAACAACACACTGCTTTGTCAGACCGACTTCATCAGTCCTGTTTTTCTCGGTACGCCAACGACCACAGCGCCACCTCTAGGTTCGCGTGATGCTCAAGTGACGTCTGCCGCATGGGTGGGGCAAGAAATTGCGCGCTGGGGGTTGGGTACAGACAACATGGTGGATGTTCTCAACACTGATCTGAAAACCATGTTCACTGGCGGTCGTTTCTTCATTGGTCAGGGGTGTACAAGTCTGCCACCGGGTATGGCCTTTGGGTATCTGGACGTTCTGCCAAATGCAGGCAATGAGCCCCTCCATATTTTCTCCTATGGCAACAGAGTGTGGCGTCGTAACGCAGTGCAGGGGGTTTTTCCTGACTGGGAAGAGCAGCCGCGACAACCAGTAATTGACGCGGCATTGGGTTTGAAAGTCGATAAATCCTCGTTCTCTGCAAGCCTCGGAGAGTCTGGCTGGGCAAAGCGTCCTGACGGTCTGATCGAGCAGTGGGGACGAGGGAACGCGGATGCAAATGGTCGGGTGTACATCACTTTTCCGATAGCGTTCCCAAATCAGTTTGTAAGCGTATCGCCGCTCCATCAGGGGACTGACGGTGTGATGCATGTACTTATTGATAATTCGTTTTCACGTACGGGTTGCCAGGTTCGCGTGCAAAACGCAGCAGGGGCAGCACAGCCGGGTTGGAATGTCTGGTATCGAGCGCTGGGGTATTGATATGAGCTCTGTTGAAGAAATTGTGTATTTCAGCCCGTCGACCTGCGGCGCGTATCTGTCTGCGGTGCATGGCGAGGATATGCCGACGGATGTCGTTCCGATTCCAGCTTCGCGGTGGCAAGCACTACTGTCGGAGCTTGCAATCAGCGCCAAGAAAGTCAGCGCGGATGCTGCCGGAAATCCGGTGCTGATTGATCCGCCGCCACTTGCTCATGATGAACTTGAGGCCGTCGAGCGGACTTGGCGCGATTATCAGTTGACGTTGACTGACCCGCTGATTTCGCGCCACCGCGACGAACTGGAGCTGGACGGGGCAACATCGCTGTCGCTTGAGCAGTATGCCGAACTGCAGGTCTACCGCCGTGCTCTCCGTGACTGGCCGCAAACCGGCGACTTCCCATTGAGTGATCATCGCCCTGGTGCCCCTGCATGGCTACCGGAGCACATCTAGTTCAGTCGGCGGGTGTTCAGCAGTCAAATTCCTTTGCACCAGTTACAATCGGGTCAAACTCAATTTATCTCGCGCTCGTCGGTGGATTTTTCGCGCGCGGCATCACCTGATCGGCCGTGGCATCCAGGCCTCCCGCACCCCCGCCCTGCACGAGCACGAAGGCGACGCCCAGGCGCTGCGCTACCTGTACCGCCTGATCGACGCCGACCAGCTGGGAGTGGACGACAACGCGCTGCCCCAGCTGCTCGAGGCAGCCGAGCGCACCGGCTTTACCGGGCTCAACATCACCTTCCCGTTCAAGCAGGCGATCCTGCCGTTGCTCGACGAGCTGTCGGAGGAAGCCCGTGGCATCGGCGCGGTGAACACCGTGGTCCTGCGCGATGGACGCCGGATTGGCCACAACACCGACTGCCTAGGGTTCGCCGAGGGTCTGCGGCGCGGCTTGCCGGAGGTGAACAAGCGCCAGGTGGTGCAACTGGGGGCCGGCGGCGCGGGCTGCGCGGTGGCTCATGCGCTGCTCGGCGAAGGGGTCGAACGGTTGCAGCTGTTCGAACTGGACCCGGTGCGCGGCCAGGCCCTGGTCGATAGCCTCACGCAACGTTTCGGTGTCGGTCGCGCCGTGCTCGGCAGCGACCTGGCCGCTGCCGTGGCCGAGGCCGATGGGCTGGTCAACACCACGCCCGTGGGCATGGCCAAGCTGCCGGGCATGCCGTTGCCCGCCGACCTGCTGCATGCTCGGCTCTGGGTCGCGGAGATCATTTATTTCCCGCTGCAGACCGAACTGCTGCGCCATGCCCGCGCGCTGGGCTGTCGCACGCTGGATGGCGGCACCATGGCGGTGTTCCAGGCGGTGAAGGCATTCGAGCTGTTCAGTGGACGTCCGGCCGACGCCCTGCGCATGCAGGCGCATTTCGCCAGTTTCGACTAGCGCGGGCACCGGTTCAGCGCAACTGCCCGACGACCAGCCCCAGGGCGATCGCGATCATCACCACCCCCGACACCCGCCCGATCAGACGCGCCGCTGCCGGCCGGGTGCGCAGCAGCGCCTTGGCGCCATAACCCACCATCAGGTAGATCACCAGCGAACTGCAAAGGTGCACCAACCCCAGCAGCAAGATCTGCAGCGGCAGCGGCCAGCTCGACTGCGGGTCGGTGAATTGCGGCAGCAACGCCAGGAACAACAGGAACACCTTGGGGTTCAGCCCGCTGACGCAAAAGCCCTTGAACGCCCAGCGCGAACCGCAATCCGCGCCGTCCTGTCCATCCACCTCGGGCACCGCCGGGCTGAGCAGCAAGGTGATCCCCAGCCAGAGCAGATAGAGACACCCGGCCAGCATCAGCAGGGTCAGCGCCAGCGGATGCCCGGCGAGCAGACTGCCGACGCCGGCCGCGACCACCAAGGTGACAAGGAAATGCCCTGACAGCATGCCGGCCACCGCCGGCATCACCCAGCGTCCGCGCGTGCCGGCGGAGATGGCATAGGCCCAGTCGGCGCCCGGGGTGATCACGAACAGGAACGAGACGGCCCAGAACGCCGCCAATACACTCAAGGTCACGTTTGCAGCTTCCTTTCACGGAGATTTCGGTGAAAGAAAGATTACGGATATCGCCTGGGGATTTTCTTTCGTATATTCCTCAGTCAGACCAAAGCCATGGAAGATTCTTGCTCATGGATAGAACCGATAGAAAGATCCTTGCCGAGCTGCAAAAAGACGGACGCCTGTCGGTGACCGAACTCGCCGACCGTGTGGGCCTGAGCCTGTCACCCTGCCATCGCCGGCTCCGGGCGCTGGAGGAATCCGGCGCGATCCTCGGCTACCACGCACGCCTGGCACCCGCCGCGCTGGGCCTGAACTTCGCCGCGCTGGTGTTCGTGACCTTGCGCGAGGTGACCCGCCAGCCCGTGGCGGACTTCGAGGCCGCGCTGGGGGAAATCCCACAGATCGTCGAGGCGCAGCGGCTGTTCGGCGATCCGGACTACCTGCTGCATGTGGTGGCCAAGGACCTGCCGGCGTTCCAGAAGCTGTACGACGAACAGCTGACCAGCATTCCCAATGTCAAGCGACTGAGCTCGACCCTGGTCATGAAAGAGGTGATCCAGAACCGCTTGCTGCCGATGTGACCCTGGTCGCCATGCTGATGCAATCGGACGGTGTCATGGCGCAGCGGCGCGCTTTGCCCGGTAACTGCCCGGGCTCTGCCCCGTCCACTTCTTGAAGGCCCGGTGAAACGCACTGGGCTCCTGAAAGCCGGTCTGCCCGGCGATCTCGGCAATGCTCAGGCAGCCTTCGCGCAGCAGCTCGAAGGCCATGGCCCGGCGCACCTCATCCTTGATCTGCTGGTACGAACGCCCTTCGCGCTCCAGCTGGCGACGGAAACTGCTGGCGCTGAGTGCGTGCCGCCTGGCCATCGCATCGAGCGTCGGCCATTGCCCATAGTGTCGGGCCCGCAGGTGACGATAGACGTCCGCCACCAAGCCGTTCTGGTTGCGAAAGCGGATCACCAGCCCTTGCGGCGCGCTGCGCAGGAAGGTCTTCAGCGCGGCAAGGTCCTGCAGCACCGGCAGGCGCAGCCAGGCGCTGTCGAACTCCACTTCGGTGCGGCCACTGCCCAGGCGCAGGTCCGGCCCCCACAGCAAGGCATCGTCGTCCTGCGCCGGGCGCGCCAGCGCCAGCTCGGTCCGGTCGATGGCGATGCGCCGGCCGGCCAGCCAGCACAGCAGGCCCATCACCAACACCAGGTAGGTCTCCTCGGCATACACCCGGGTCAAGGGGTCGGCGATGCTCGACTGCACACTGATCACCGCCCGCGCACCGCGTACCGTCACGCTGCCGCGCAGATCGCGCAGGAACAGGGCGAAACCGCCCAGGCACTGGCGCAGGGCCTTTTCCAGGTTGGGCTCCTGGATCAGCCCTCGGCAGATCAGGGCGAAGCTGCCCAGCGGCATGCCATGGCTGTCGAGGTGGAAGAACTCGTCATCCAGCTCGTCGATCAGCGCCAGCCACAGCTGGGCAAAGGCTTTGGCCGGTACCCGCGCCCCAGGCTGCGTCAGCATCTGCGGATCGATGCCCACCGCGCGCAGGTGAGCCTCGCGCGCCTGTGGCCGGTCGCGCAGGGCGTGGAGCATGGCATTGAGGAAGTACACCGCGACCGTGTCGCTATCGCGCATGGCAAGCACCCGCTGTCTATGCTGAGTGGCAAAAAATGCCAGGTTGACTGAACAGATCCGGCATAGGCCGCCCGCGGGCCTTTGCCTAGACTCGATCCACCCCAGGGGTCGTGGAAAATACGGTGGCCATTCTCGCAGAGCCGCCCCCACCCCGCCATACGCAAACGGAGCCCTCATGAGCAGCACAGACATCTTCGTCGTCAGCGCGGTACGTTCGGCCATCGGCAGCTTCGGCGGTTCGCTCAAGGACCTGCCACTGGCCGATCTCGCCACCCAAGTGACCCGCGCCGCCATCGAGCGCTCGGGCGTGGCCGCCGAGCGCATCGGCCATGTGGTGATGGGCAACGTGATCCCCACCGAACCGCGCGACGCCTACCTGGGCCGGGTCGCGGCGATGAACGCCGGAACTCCCAAGGAAACCCCCGCCTTCAACGTCAACCGCCTGTGCGGCTCGGGCCTGCAGGCCATCGTCTCGGCCACCCAGGGCCTGCTGCTGGGCGACTGCGACATCGCCCTGGCCGCTGGCGCCGAATCCATGAGCCGCGGCCCGTACCTGCTGCCGCAGGCCCGCTGGGGCGCGCGCATGGGCGACCTGCAGGGCATCGACTACATGGTCGGCATCCTCCAGGACCCGTTCGAGCACTTCCACATGGGCATCACCGCCGAGAATGTCGCCGCGGCCCATGGCATCAGCCGTGAAATGCAGGACGAAGTCGCCCTGACCAGCCAGCGCCGCGCCGCCCGCGCCATCGCCGAGGGCCGCTTCGACGGCCAGATCGTGCCGATCGCGATCAAGACCCGCAAAGGCACCGTGCAGTTCGCCGTGGACGAGAACGTGCGCGCCGAGGTGACCAGCGAGCAGCTGGCCGGCATGAAACCGGTGTTCAAGAAGGACGGCAGCGTCACCGCCGGCAACGCCAGCAGCATCAACGACGGCGCCGCCGGCCTGGTACTGGCCACCGGCGACGCCGTGCGTCGCGAGGGCCTGAAACCGCTGGCGCGCGTCGTCGCCTATGCGCATGCCGGGGTGGAGCCGGCGCTGATGGGCCTGGGCCCGATCCCGGCAACGCAGAAGGTACTGGAAAAAGCCGGCCTGAAGGTGTCCGACCTGGACGTGATCGAGTCCAACGAAGCCTTCGCCTCCCAGGCCTGCGCCGTGGCCCGCGCCCTGGGCTTCGACCCGGAGAAGGTCAACCCCAATGGCTCGGGTATTTCCCTGGGCCACCCGGTCGGCGCCACCGGCGCGATCATCGCCACCAAGGCGATCCATGAACTGCACCGCGTCCAGGGTCGCTATGCCCTGGCCACCATGTGCATCGGCGGCGGCCAAGGCATCGCCGTCGTCTTCGAACGCGTTTGAACGGAGTTGGCAGCATGAACAT
Source organism: Pseudomonas sp. microsymbiont 2 (assembly GCF_054788395.1). NCBI lineage: Bacteria > Pseudomonadati > Pseudomonadota > Gammaproteobacteria > Pseudomonadales > Pseudomonadaceae > Pseudomonas > Pseudomonas sp. microsymbiont 2. The sequence continues at coordinate 2,433,031 of NZ_CM139112.1, read as the reverse complement.
CGAACACATCGCCGTGATCGGCGCAGGCACCATGGGCAACGGCATCGCCCAGGTCTGCGCGCTGGCCGGGTACCAGGTCCTGCTGGTGGACGTCGCCGACGCCGCGCTGGAGCGTGGCGTGGCGACCCTGGGCAAGAACCTCGAGCGCCAGGTCGCCAAGGGCACCATAGACGCCGACAAGGCCAGCGCCGCCAAGGCACGCATCCGCACCAGCACCGACTATGCGCAGCTCGCCGGCGCGCAGCTGGTGATCGAGGCCGCCACCGAGAACCTGCAGCTCAAGCAGCGCATCCTCCAGCAGGTGGCGGCCAACGTCGGCGCCGACTGCCTGATCGCCACCAACACTTCGTCGCTGTCGGTCACCCAGCTGGCCGCCAGCATCGAGCACCCGCAGCGCTTCATCGGCGTGCACTTCTTCAATCCGGTGCCGATGATGGCCCTGGTCGAAATCATCCGTGGCCTGCAGACCAGCGACGGCACCTATGCCCAGGCCCTGCTGGTCACCGAAAAGCTCGGCAAGACGCCGATCACCGCCGGCAACCGCCCGGGCTTCGTGGTCAACCGTATCCTGGTGCCGATGATCAACGAGGCGATCTTCGTGCGCCAGGAGGGCCTGGCCAGCGCCGAGGACATCGACACCGGCATGCGCCTGGGCTGCAACCAGCCGATCGGGCCACTGGCCCTCGCCGACCTGGTGGGGCTGGACACCCTGCTGGCGATCATGGAGGCCTTCCACGAGGGCTTCAACGACAGCAAGTACCGCCCTGCCCCGCTGCTCAAGGAGATGGTTGCCGCCGGCTACCTGGGGCGCAAGAGCGGCCGCGGCTTCTTCACCTACTAAGGAGCGCGCGCCATGCCCCCGGTCAATGCGGCGCTGCGCTGCGCCAACTTCGAAGAGCGGCGGGAGCGCGCCATGGCCCTGTTCGCCGAGAAGGGCTTCGGCCAGGTCAGCATGCGTGAACTGGCAGCTCATATCGGCTTGACCGCGGGCTCGCTGTATCACCATTTTCCGAGCAAGCAGCACCTGCTGTACGACCTGATCGAGGAGCTGTACGAGGAACTGCTGGCCACCCTCGACCAGGGCCGCCGCGCCCTGGCCCAGGGCAGGCCGGTGCTGGCCTGCCTGATCGCCGCGCACTGGCACCTGCATGCCGAGCGGCCTTTGCAGTTTCGTCTGGCCGAGCGGGACCTGTGCTGCCTGAACGACGATCAGCAGGCACGGCTGATCGTGCTGCGCGAACGCTACGAGGCGGGATTGCTCCGGCTGGTCGCGCCACAGACGCGGTTGTCCGGGGAGGTCCTGGCGGCGACCGGGCAAGTGCTGGCGACCCTGCTGAACCAGTTGCCTGGCATGTTGCGCGGCAAGGCACTGGGAGACGCTGAAGGCATGGCCCTGATGGAAAGCCTGGTGGTGGGGGCCGCGCAGCGCACGCTGCACTCGACCTGAGCCCGTTGCCAGGCTAAATCGGCACATGCCTCGCTCGTCTTGCGACTAACGGTCATCTGCAGACGAGGTCCCTCCATGAGCAGCATGAGCACCCTGGCATCGAGCGTCGCACGCAGCCTGCGCAAGATCATCAAGGCCGACGCCGGTCCCCGCCCCTACCAGCTATTCGATATCCAGCTGCGCCGTCGCGAGCGCCTGAGCCCGTCGCTGTGCCGCTTCGTCTTTGGCGGCGAGGACGTACGCCTGATGCGTACCCTCGCCGCAGACCAGCGGGTCAAGCTGTTCTTCCCCGACGCCCAGGGCCGCGAGCCAGCCCTGCCCAAGGGCGGCGACTGGCACGCGGCACGCCGCGAGGCGCAACACCCCGTGCGCACCTACACCATCCGCGCCCTGCGTCAGGACGCCGGCGAGCTGGACATCGACTTCGTGCTGCACGGCGACAGCGGCCCCGCCTCGGCCTGGGCCGAGCACGCGCAACCGGGCGCTCGCCTGCAGATCGTGGCGCCGCACCGCGCCGCCTGGGAAGACCCGGGCGGCTATGAATGGCAACCGCCGCAAGGGTTGCGCAAGCTGTTGCTGATCGGCGACGAAACCGCCCTGCCGGCCATCGCCGGCATCCTGGAAAGCCTCGCCGAGCTCAAGGATCCGCCCGCGACCCAGGCATTCATCGAAGTCCCCGAACCCGGCGACTGCATCGACCTGCGCCACGCCCCAGGCACCGAGCTGCACTGGCTGGCCCGCAGCGAGCTGGGCTGCGGCCACGGCGAAGCCATGCGTCACGCGGCGCTGGAGCTGGCCCGCCTGCCACAGCCGCTGCAAGCCGGCGATGCTGGCGCCGCGCTGGAAGAGGTCGATATCGACAAGGACATTCTCTGGGAACTGGCCGAGCCTGCGGGCAACGACTTCTACGCCTGGGTCGCCGGCGAGTCGGCGGCGGTGATGACGATCCGCAAGCACTGGATCAAGGAGCGCCGGCTCGATCGCCGCAGCCTGACCCTGATGGGCTACTGGCGGCACGGGCGCAGCCTGGATTGAAACCCGCTGGTTGATTTCATCAATGACCACTATCGAGCCTGTCGATTTCCGTTCGCGCGAGCATGCTCGTAAGGTTGCGCCATGCCCCACACGGAGACACCTCCATGGCCACCGTCCAGATCATGTCCGTCGTCGGCAGTGCCGTGCCACGCGAGCTGCGCCTGCAGGGCCTGCTGGCCTGCTGGTACCTGATGCGCAATGGCGAGACCATCAGCGGCCCGCTGACTTCCCGCGCCTCGGCTCAGCACATGGCCGAGCACCTGAGCGTCTATGCGCGGCTGATATGAACCGAATCTGTTGTTGTGCGTTGCTCCCTTAACGCGTCTTGTCGCCCGCCTTCATGGCGGGCTTTTTTTTGCCGCACAGGCACCGCGCCGGGCTCAAGCCAGCGGCGAAGCTGCCGATCTCCTGAAACCTGCGAGACAGACGACCCAAGGAGCGTTCGACAGGATGATCGTGGTAGTGGAAGGCATCAGCGCCAGCGGCAAGACCACCTGGTGCGCCCGGCATGGCGGCGAGCATGTGATCGGCGAAAACGGACGCTTTGACAACGTCCCCGAGCGGGCGACCGATCCCGTTGGCGCAGCCAGGTTCTGGGCACAGCGCAACGTCGATCGCTGGCAGGCGGCGCTGGCCATGGAGAGCGCCAGCGCGTTGGCCGTGTGCGACAGCGATCCGCTCAAGCTCCACTACATCTGGACCCTCTGGCGGATCGGCGAAGCCCGTGAACAGGACTGGCATGCCGAGCTGCACGCCACCCGCGAAACCATTGCGCAAGGCCGCATCGGCTTTGCCGACTGCTACCTCGTTGGACGCATCGAGCCGCAGCTCGCGAGGGCTCGGGCCAGTGCCGACAGCACTCGCCGGCGCAGCGGGTTCGAACTCCATGTACGCCTGCAAGAAGGGCTGATGGCTTGGTACTCAGCCATCGAGCAGGCACTTCCCGGCCGCGTACGGTTCGACTTTCCAACCACGATACCCAGTCGGTCCCAGCTCGAAGGGCGATATTCACTGCAAGCATTCGATCGCATGATCGCAGCGCTCGGCTAAGGTCGGGGCCGGCGCTCAGCCTTCGGCCAGACGCTTGCTGAGAAAATAGCGCCGATGCCCCTGAAGGTAGTCACCAAGCTCGCCAAACACTTCGAACCCCAGCGCTCGATAGAACGCCGGCGCCTGGAAACTGAAGGTATCCAGCCAGATCCCGACGCACCCTTCCCGCCTCGCAAGCGCTTCGGCCTTGCCCATCAATTCACGCCCCAGCCCCTGGCCACGGGATGCCTCGGGCACGACCAGCAGCTCGACGAACATCCAGCCGCCACCGAGTCTGCCATACAGCCCACCCGTGACCTCGCCTGTCAGCCCATCGCGCAGCGACCAGGCGAAGGCGCGCGCCCGAGGCGAACCAACCTTGCTGTCGTTGTAGGCTCGCAGCGGTTTGAGAATCGCCTGGTAATGCTGATCGGTGGCTTCGTCAGCGAATTCACAGTGCAGTGTCATGGCAGGTAGTCCCTTGACCGGATGGGGCGTGGACGAAGTGCCTCGTTCCTTGTGCGGCAGACACTTCGATGACAGTTGATCACGATGACTGAGTAGTCACAAAACACCTGCGAGCCGCGTCGACCCGCAAACTTTCACGCGACAAAAAGTTAACGATTTTCGACATCTTTCAATTAGCAATTGATAAATAACGACAGTCCCTATACTTATCCGATTCAGCGCATTTGCGCCACACAGAGCCTTGAATCCAAAAGCAAAAAAGCAGCCTCTCGACAATCACGGCAAACGCCAGAAAAGCCCCCGCTCTATTGCTCAGCAGTACCGGTTTTTATACACAGGACGATTTCATGAGCATCTCTGAGCCTCTCTCTCCTCGCGTGCGGAGCAAGTGGTTGCTCCCTCTGGTGTTGTTCACCCTCTCCCTGGTACCGACGCTCGCCATTGTCCTGACCCTGGAAGACTCGTTCGAAAAGATTCGCGCGAGCAGGAACCAGCAAGCCGCCGACCATTTTGCCCATGCCATCGAACGGTCATTGAGCCATGCCCTGAACGCGGCCTACGGCCTGGGCGCGGCCGTGCGCCACCATGACGGCAGACTGGATGATTTCGCCGAGCTTGCGTCGTATATCGTTCCCCATCCGGACCGCCTGTACGCCCTGGCGCTCGCACCTGGCGGCACCATCACCCAGAGCGCCCCCGCCGATCGCCGGATACTGGCGCACGGCAGCGACTTGTCGACCTTGTTCGGCCATCGCAATCAAAAGATGGAAATGCTCGACCTCCCCATGGACCGGGTAACCTTCAAGGGGCCGCTGCGCCTGGGCGATGGATCGCTCGGCGCGGTTGGCGTCATGCCGATCTTCATCGGCAAGCACGCCACGGGCAAGACGTTCTGGGGATTGTCGGTCGTCGCCATTCATCTGGACAGCGAGCTGCTGGAGGCCGAACTGGAGAGCCTTGGCAAACTGGGCTATCGCTACCGGTTGAGCGGCCAGAACCCGATCACCGGCAACATGGAAACCGTGCTCGGCGCCACGATCGGGGCAGAGGACAGGCAACCTGTGATTCAGCGCCCCATCGAAGGAACGCCGCTGTGGCTCAGCGTGCTGTGTGTCGATCGGCCCGGCTACCTCGGGCTGGTCAGCGCCATTGCCCTGGCCGTGCTGATTGGCGGCCTGATTGCCTGGTCCTGCTATAACCGGCTGCAATTGATCGATCAGAAAAAGGAACTGAAGAACCTCGCATCCTTCGACACGCTCACCGGGCTGCCCAATCGCCGCCTGCTGATGGCGCGCCTGCAGGCGACCCTCGAACATGCCGAGCAATACCGACGCAAAGTTGCCGTTTCCTATATAGACCTGGATGGCCTGAAACAGATTAACGACAACTGCGGGCATGCGGCCGGCGACAAGGTACTGGTCGAGTGTTCCAGGCACATGCAGCACTGCCTGCGGCCCAGCGACACCCTGGCGCGCGTCGGTGGCGACGAGTTCATCCTGGTCCTGGGCAACCTGCGCCACGAACACGAAGCCGACGCCATTTTGCAACGCGTCATCGAAGCCGCCAACATCGAATTCTGCTTCACAGGCACCAAGGCGAGTATTTCGGCCAGCGTGGGCACGGCGTTCTTCGATACCCACGGCAAGCGCATCGACGAACTGCTGACACAGGCCGACAACGCCATGTACCAGGCCAAGAAAAACGGCAAGAACCGATGGGTGGTGGCGCCGGTACAGCACGCCGACAACTGTTAGGGATTCTCCGATCGAGTCAGCACAGGCCATCTGACCTGTGCTGAAATCGCCCTCCGTCCAACTGCCTTCTACAAGCCCGCCATCGCATGGGTCAGAATTCAGCGGCTGAAAATCGGGCTTTTCGGCGTCCCCAAGCCGTCCATTTCCGGCTGATGGGCAACGCGTTCGGAGTTTCCCTAACTGCGAAAATGTCGGACTGATATGCAGATGATCGCGTCGGTTCGGTGGTTTTTACTCGAGCTTCGAAAGGCGCAAGCAGTTTGGAAAAGGGGAACGCTTGCATAAGGTATCGAGACACCGGATAATCTAAATCACTATCAAAAGCATTTGATAGTCGTTCTCATCAAGGAGCTTTACATGAGCGAAAGATACTCTGATCCAATGTCTGATGCCTTCACCACGGTCAAGAATGGTGCAACCTTTCATGACGCTCGCCCTAAAAGCTTTATTAGAAAGCTGTTCGCGCAAACCTTACCCCCGGGCCACTGCGTTCCAATGAATCCCCGTCCGTGCGGTTGGAACTGGTAAATCGATAATGTTTAGACCCTCCTGTCAAAGGAGGGTTTTCCAGGGATGGCGCGAATGACTCAAATATGGACAATTGGAGACTCAGCCCCTGTCGACTCTCCAAAATTTGTACAATCTTGTTATGAAAGTGTCACACCGTACGTAGAGGGTTTTCTTACGGCACTGCATCCCTACCGAAATGGTGTCATGTGCCCATTCATGCCTAAGGCGCTGGCTGAGAAAAATATATACTTCACATACTTTGACAGTAAAGATACGGATCAGCGGCTTCAACATTTAATAGGCAAATGCATAAATTTCTATAAGTCGAGACCCAACACGTCCTTTGGCGCTGTCATCATACTTTTTGAGCAGGATTTCGATATCCTACGTTTATTGCGCATGCATATCGACGCGAAAGCCAACTGCATAAAAAATGAGTTAATGATTGGCGCCCTCTATAAAGATAGTCAAGCCCCAAGCCTCCACTCCGCGGACTATTTTCCATTAAGAACGCCTACCCCAACACTGGTACTCAGAGATCTTACCGCCCAAGACTTACAGTTTTTAAACCCCGGTCATTACGGTGTTATTTCGAAACTTAAATTTCTTAATTCGTTTATTAAAAAATTCTCAACGCCGGACATGAAGGGGCATACCAAAATAAAAGTCATCGAGGCGATAATGCTGCGCAGGCGGCATAGATTGACGCTTGCTGTTTCAGGTTTTTGTTGGTCGTTAGTCGCGCTTGGCATTATCGGATTTACTTATTACAGGTGGGCGGCATGATATATCGCGACTGGCGATTTCTTTCCGCACTGGGGCTCACTATACTTCAGCAAGTATTACTTGCACTTTCTACCTATTACATCGCGCAAGCAGGCTTGACGCTAGAAACTGGAAATGTCAAAGCCATACTGTTATATGTCTCGCTTTTCTTTTTCCTTGCGCTTCTGGCATACGTCGCCAGCTCGATTGCAACGTTTTTCTCCACGCGGGCGTCAAACGAGGCTTGGAAAAACTACTCAAATACTACGCTTATTAAAGCAACGGAAGATTTGCAGTACGCCTCTGAAAAAAATAAAAAGTCCGTTGCTCAATGGCTCGGCGGAGAAGCTTCATCAACGATTGCATACGCCTGTGGCTTTTATCTCGGGTTAGTCTCGGTAAGCCTGAATGTCATTTTTACGCTTTTAGTATTTTACATATCCGTCGGTTGGCAAATTACGCTGGCAATGACAGCGTCACTTGCACTCTCCCTTGGCTTGGTAATGATCCTGCGAAAGCAGATCGAGAAATCCGCTGGGCAGATGCAATCTCAAAAACTTTCCGCTTTACTATCTATAGAGCTTGCGTGGAACTCGGCCATGTTTGGCAGTCGAAACATGCGTGACGAAGGGTTTCATGGGCTGAACGACAAAGTCAACTCTTACTTTGGGACGATCAATAAGTATGTTTTGCTGGAGCAAATCATTGCTTGTGCTCCGATCATACTGTCGACGGTTGTTATCATGGTCGCTCTTCAGTGTTACGATATTTTTACGCTAGCCGTTGCAGGGACGATCGTTGCAATACTCCCTCGCAGCCTTCAGGTATTCGGCAACGTGCATTCGCTGAGCATTTATTTAAGCCAGTTTTATCTGGTACGCACAAAGATTCGTAATTTAGATGAGTTTTCTTCCAAGCTGGATATAAATCTTGCTTTGTACTCGTCATCTTTGCGTGGCGTCACGATCCGTGATGCGTCTACACGCGATAAAATAGAGCCTGATGAATTCATTAGTCAATTGCAAGGACACAGGATCTCTAGCGGGCGCTACACGGTTACCGGACTTAACGGTTCCGGAAAGTCTTCGCTTCTAAAGATAATCAAAGGCAGCATTGATGATGCTTTGCTAATCACCCCGGAAACAAGCTTCATGAATCTGGATGGGGGGTTATCTACAGGGCAAACTAAAATCAGAGAGCTTGAGAAGGTGCTTTCATTGTCTCCTCCTGTGTTAATGCTGGATGAGTGGGATGCCAATCTAGATGAAGACAACTTTAGAAAAATAGATCACGTTTTGGAGCTTGCATCAAGTCAGGTAGTTGTTATAGAGGTGCGGCACTTAGGTAAAAGAATGGAAGCGATAGCTACATGATGACGAGTGATTGCTTGCTTTTCGCTATTAGCTGTTAGGGATTCTCCGATCACGTCAGCACAGGCCATCCGACCTGTGCTGAAATCGCCCTCCGTCCAACTGCCTTCTACAAGCCCGCCATCCCATGGGTCAGATGAGCTTTTCCGGTTTCGAGTACGCCGGTAAGCGCAAGCAAACCCGTCAGGAGCAGGTGGTGCCGTGGAGCGATTCGGTGACGTTGATCGAGCCTCACTGCCCAAAGGCTGGCGGTGGCCGCAAGCCGTATCCATTGGAAACCATGCTGCGCATTCACCTGTTGCAGAACTGGTTCTCGTTGAGCGATCCAGCCATGGAAGAGGCGCTGTACGAGATCACTTCGATGCGCCAGTTTGCTCGCTTGACGCTCGGTGCTCCGATCCCCGAAGACACGACGATCATGAATGTCCGGCACCTGCTGGAGAAACATCAGGGACGGTTGCGAAAAGCGGCGCTGAGCAGCGGCTAACGAGGGCTGCGGATTAAATTTCCTTCACCTTGCGCCCTTTGGATATAAGGCATTCGACAGCCGTTGAACCATACTCCAAAATGCATCGGTTCTTCGGGGGAAACCCTTGCACAGCCAACGACATACCAACATTTAGTGAGCCTCAACGTGAAAACTTCCCTGTCCATCCTCAGCCTGCTGCTGTTGCTCACAGGTACCGCGACCCTCCCGTCGACTGCTGCTGCACAACCCCAGGCAACGGTCCAGCGCGACCCGAGCAAGCTGCACCTGGCCTCCGGCAGCGCCCTGCTGATCGATCTCAACACCAACCAGGAGCTGTATTCCAGCCACGCCGATCGCGTGCGCCCCATCGCCTCGGTCACCAAGCTGATGACCGCGATGGTCGTGCTCGACGCCAAGCTGCCCATGGACGAAATGCTCAGCATGACCATCGCCAACAACCCGGAGATGAAGGGCGTGTATTCCCGCGTGCGCCTGGGCAGCGAGCTGAACCGCCGCGAGACCTTGCTGATCACCCTGATGTCGTCGGAAAACCGCGCGGCCAATACCCTGGCCAACCACTACCCGGGCGGCTACGGCGCCTTCATCAAGGCGATGAACGCCAAGGCGCGCAGCCTGGGCATGAGCCACACGCGCTATGTCGAGCCGACCGGCCTGTCGACCCTGAACGTGTCCACCGCCCATGACCTGGCCAAGCTGCTCATGGCCTCGCGCAAGTACCCGATGCTCGGCGAACTGTCGACCACCGCCGAAAAGACCGTGGCGTTCCGCAAGCCCAACTACACCCTGGGCTTTCGCAACACCGATCACCTGGTCAACAAGAGCAACTGGGACATCAAGCTGACCAAGACCGGCTTCACCAATGAGGCCGGGCACTGCCTGGTGCTGCTGACGAAGATGGACAATCGTCCGGTGGCGATGGTGATCCTGGACGCCTACGGCAAGTACACCCACTTCGCCGACGCCAGTCGCATGCGCCAGTGGCTGGAGACCGGCAGCGCCAAGCCGGCGCCAGCGGTGGCCATGCAGTACAAGAGCGAGCGCCAGAACCGCCCGCGCCTGGCCCAGGACTGAGGCCAGCCAACCGGGGTCGCCTGACGGCCCCGGCGCAACCCAAGGTCAGGCGTGGGTGTCGACCGAGCCGCCGGCCGTGCTGCCGCCCGCCTCGCTGAGCGCCTGCAGCAACTGGCCGGTCGCGGCCAGGATCAGGCCGTTGAGCGTGGCGATGCTGGCCTGCTTGGCCTGAACGGCCGCCAGCTTCGTGGGATCATCCTTGGCCTGCTCCTGCAACTGGGCCAGCTGTTTCTGCTCCTGAGCCAGCTGTTTCTGCAAGCGCTTGATCTGCTCGCGCAGCTCCTTGACGCTCGGCGGCTCATCGCTGTTCAGCTCGTCGAGGTCCTTCGGCTTGCTGTCCTGAACCTTGAACACATCGCCCTTGAACACCAGGCCACCCTGCTCGTTGACCTCGGGCTTGCCCGGCTGCGCCGCGCTCGCCGATGGCTGGGCGGCCCCGGCCAGGGTCGGGATATTGATGTTGGCGGTGGTTATTCCAACCATTGCTGACCTTCCTTAGACGTGGACTCTTGACAACCCGCTATCGGCCGGCCCACGCAGATCTTGAATGCCGCCTCGCGGATAAATTTACCTCCCAGCCATTCGTCCACCTGATACCCGAGCCCTGCCCGCGCATGCCGGCAGGCCGATCCGATCAGTCCGCAACGAGATGGCAATGACCAAGACCCGTTCCCGCAAAGCCCTGTACATCGGCCTGCCGCTGGCCCTGGCGGTCGCCCTGGGGAGTGCCGCCGGTTACTTTTACTGGCAGCGTCAGGAGGCAGGCTACCCGCACCAGATCGTCGAGCAAGCCAATGCGCTGCATGAACACATGCTGTCCTTCGACAGCCACATCACCGTGCCGCTGGACCTGGGCAGCACCGGCAGCGAGGTGGACAAGGACGGCAGCGGTCAGTTCGACCTGGTCAAGGCCGGCAAGGGTCGGCTATCGGGCGCCGCGCTGACCATTTTCGGCTGGCCGGAAATCTGGAACGGCGACAACGCCCCGCACCGCCCCACCCCGGGCTTCGTCGACGCCGCAAGGCAAGAACAGGAAGTGCGCTACAAGATCATCAGCGGCATGGTCCGCGACTTCCCCAACCAGGTCGGCATCGCCTACACCCCCGAGGACTTCCGCCGCCTCAACGGCGAAGGCAAGTTCGCCATCTTCATCAGCATGCTCAACGCCTACCCGCTCGGCCATGACCTGACGCAGCTTGACCTGTGGGCCGCGCGCGGCATGCGCATGTTCGGCTTCAGCTATACCGGCAACAACGACTGGGCCGACTCCTCGCGCCCGCTGCCGTTCTTCAACGATACCGCCGACGCCCTCGGCGGCCTGTCGCCCCTCGGCGAGCAAGCGGTCAAGCGCCTCAACGACCTGGGCGTGATCATCGACGTGTCACAGATGTCGACCCTGGCCCTGGAAGACGTCGCCCGCCTCTCCCGCGCGCCGATCGTCGCCTCGCACTCGGCGCCCCGGGCACTGGTGGACATCCCGCGCAACCTCTCGGACAGGGAAATGCAGCTGATCAAGGACAGCGGCGGGGTGATCCAGGTGGTCGGCTTCGGCCAGTACCTCAAGCCGCTGAGCAAGCCGGTGCTGGACAAGCTCGACGCCCTGCGCGCGCGCTTCGACCTGCAACCGCTGCAGGGCCTGGCCAATGCCCTGATGCCGGGCGACGCGGTGATCACCATCTGGCCCGAGTCGCGCTTCGGCGAATACGCAAGCTCGCTGTACGGCATCCTCGAGGAGGAGCCCAAGGCCACCCTCAAGCAATACGTCGACGCCATCGACTACACGGTGAAGAAGGTCGGCATCGACCACGTCGGCATCAGCTCGGACTTCAACGACGGCGGCGGCCTGGACGGCTGGAAGGACGTCAGCGAGATCCGCAACGTCACCGCCGAATTGCTGACCCGCGGCTACAGCGAAACGGACATCGCCAAGCTCTGGGCCGGTAATTTCCTGCGCGCCTGGGAGCAAGTGCAGAAATCCGCCCATCCCGTCGCCACTCGCTGATCAAGGCCCACTCATCCATGAGCAACCGCCGTACCTTCCTCAAGCAGGCCGGCCTGCTGGCCGCCAGCCTGCCGCTGCTGCCACAGGCCCTGGCCCAGACCACCGCTCCCCTGGCCGGCGCCGACAAATGGCGCAACCTGCGCGCACTGTTCCCGCTGGACCCACAGGTGGCGCATTTCGCCAACTTCCTGGTCACCGCCCATCCACGCCCGGTGCAGGACGCCATCGACCGCCACCGCGCCGACCTCGACCGCAACCCCGCCGCGCTGATGGACTGGGAAAGCCAGTACGAATGGCAGCGCGAGGATGAAGTGCGCGACTGGGCCGCGCGCTACCTTGAGGTCGGCCCACGCCAGATCGCCCTGACCGGCAGCACCACCGAGGGCCTGGCGATGATCTATGGCGGCCTCGAGGTCGCGGCCGGGCAGGAGATCCTGGTCACCGAACACGAGCACTTCTCCGCCCACAAGGCACTGGAATTCCGCAGCCAGCGCCAGGGCACCGCGGTGCGCCAGATCCGCCTGTTCGACGACCCGTGGACGGTGTCCACCGACCAGGTGCTGAGCACCCTCGACAAGGCCATCAAGCCCAACACCCGGGTGCTGGGCATGACCTGGGTGCACTCCGGCAGCGGCGTCAAGCTGCCGGTGGGCGAGATCGGCGAGCTGGTCCGCCGGCACAACCGCGAGCGCAGCGAAGCCGAGCGCATCCTCTACGTGGTCGACGGCGTGCACGGCTTCGGCGTGGAGAACGCCCGCTTCGCCGACTTCAACTGCGACTACTTCATCGCCGGCACCCACAAGTGGATGTTCGGCCCACGCGGCACCGGGATCATCTGCGCCGCCTCCACCGGCATGCAGCACCTCACCCCGAGCGTCGCCACCTTCTCCCGCGACGAGGACTTCGCCACCATCATGACCCCTGGCGGCTACCACGCCTTCGAGCACCGCTGGGCCGCCGGCGAAGCCTTCAAGCTGCACCTGCAGCTGGGCAAGGCCGAGGTGCAGCAGCGCATCCACCAGCTCAACGACCTGCTCAAGCAGCGCCTGGCCGAGCACCGCCAGATCCAGCTGGTGACCCCGCGCAGCGAGCAGTTCTCCGCCGGTTTCACCTTCTTCCGCATCAAGGACCGCGATCCGGACGCCGTGGCCGCCCACCTGTGCGCCAACAAGGTGATGTGCGACGCGGTAGCCCGCGACGTCGGCCCGGTGATCCGCCTGGCCCCGAGCCTGCTCAACGACGAGCGGCAGATCGACCGGGCCATGACCCTCATTACCCAGCAACTGTGAACAAGGCATCTCCCATGAGCGCACCTCTGCACCGCCTCACCCTGGCCGCCGTGCTGGCCGCCTGCAGCCTGCCGGCCCTGGCCGCGCAGCCGTCGGACAAGCCCGGCACGGTGTTCCGTGACTGCGACAAGACCTGCCCGGAAATGGTCGTGCTGCCCGCCGGCAGCTTCATGATGGGCACCCCCGACGATGAACAGGGCCGCCAGGATGACGAAGGTCCGATGCACCAGGTGACCTTCGCCAAGCCGTTCGCCATGAGCCGCTTCCAGATCACGGCCGGGGAATGGGCCGCCTACCAGAAGGCAACCGGCACGGTCCTGGCCGACGGCGACGACCGCCCGGGCCGGCGCTGCACCAATGGCAAGCCCAGCTACAAGCAAGGCCCGCGTCAGCCCGCCGTGTGCATGGACTACGCCGACGTCGAGCGCTACGTGGCATGGCTATCGAAAAAGACCGGCCAGCACTACCGCATGGTCAGCGAGGCCGAGCGCGAATATGCCGCCCGCGCAGGCAGCACCGGTCCGTTCCCCTTCCCGTTCGACAAGGAAGGCGAGTACCAGATCAGCCAGCACGCCAATGTCTACGGCCCTACCGACGGCTTCAGCTACAGCTCCCCAGTCGGCAGTTTCAAGCCCAACGCCTTTGGCATGTACGACATGCATGGCAACGTCTACGAGTGGGTCGCCGACTGCTGGCACGACAGCTACGAAGGCGCGCCGAGCGATGGCAGCGCCTGGATGACCGGCAACTGCAAGACCGCGCAGATCCGCGGCAACGACTGGGGCGAGGCACCGATCTTCTCGCGCTCGGGCAACCGCAACACCGTGGTACGCACCGAACGCGGCGACTGGATCGGTGTGCGCGTGGCCCGCGAACTCTGATCGGCGACAACGCCTGGTCGGTGATCCCGGCCAGGCGGTAAATTAGCCAGGCAGCCAGTCGTTTACAGGGAATCTACTCCCAACGAATGGACTGCCCCATGAGTCAGACGAACGCTTCGAACAAGATCCACGACCTGATCACGGTCGGTTTCGGCCCCTCCAACCTGGCGCTGGCCATCGCGCTGCAGGAACTGGAGCAGAGCACCGGCCACAAGCTCGACGCCCTGTTCCTGGACAAGCAGACCCACTACCGCTGGCACGGCGATACCCTGGCCAGCCAGAGCGAACTGCAGATCTCCTTCCTCAAGGACCTGGTCTCGCTGCGCAACCCCACCAGTCCCTACAGCTTCGTCAACTACCTGCACAGCAACAACCGCCTGGTCGACTTCGTCAACCTCGGCACCTTCTACCCCTGCCGCCTGGAGTTCAACGACTACCTGCGCTGGGTGGCCGAGCACTTCAGCCACCAGGCCCGCTACGGCGAACAGGTGCTGCGTATCGAACCTGAGCTGGAGAACGGCCGCGTCGCCCACCTGCGGGTCATCGCTCGCGACCAGCAAGGCAAGGAATACACCCGTCGCACCCGCAGCGTGGTGGTCGGTACCGGCGGCACGCCAAAAGTGCCCGAGCTGTTCCGCCCGTTCAAGGATGACCCGCGGGTGTTCCACCACTCCAGCTACCTCAGCGCCCTGGAGAAACTGCCCTGCGCCAAGGGCAAGCCAATGCGTATCGCCATCATCGGTTCCGGGCAGAGCGCCGCCGAGGCATTCATCGACCTCAACGACAGCTACCCGTCGGTCAAGGTCGACATGATCCTGCGCTCCTCGGCGCTCAAGCCCGCCGACGACAGCCCGTTCGTCAACGAAATCTTCGCCCCGCAGTACACCGACCTGGTGTTCGACCAGCCGCCGGCAGAACGCCGCAAGATCATCGACGAATACCACAACACCAACTATTCGGTGGTCGATCTGAACCTGATCGAGCGCATCTATGGCGTGCTGTACCGGCAGAAGGTCTCGCACCAGTTCCGCCACTCGGTCCTGTGCCGCCGCCAGGTGGAAAAAGCCGTCGACACCGCCGAAGGCATCGAGCTCACCTTGCGCGACCTGGCCACCAACGGCCAGCTCACCCATCGCTACGACGCGGTGATCCTCGCCACCGGCTACGAGCGCCGCACCCATCGCGACCTGCTGGCGCCACTGGCCGAATACCTGCAGGACTTCGAGGTCGATCGCGACTACCGCGCCATCGGCAACGGCAAGCTGGAAGCCGCGGTCTACCTGCAAGGCTTCTGCGAACAGTCCCACGGCCTGAGCGACACCTTGCTGTCGGTCCTGCCGATGCGCGCTGCCGAGATCGGCCAGTCGCTTTACCACAGCCTTGGCAAGCTAGCCCCGGACGCGGTACGCGACACCGAGCAGCTGCTGCCACTGACCAACGCCTGACGAGCCCACGACATGACCGCAAAAAACCGCGGGGCGCTCGGCCAGCTGTTCCCGCTGCTACGCCCATTCTGGCCCATCGTGGCCATCTCGATCGTCCTGGGCATGATTGGCGGCCTGAGCGTCACTGCGCTGCTGGCCACCATCAACAATGCCCTGCACCAGGAGGGCGGCCTGGGCCAGGGCGCCCTGCTGGCCTTCGCCGGCCTGTGCGTCACCGCCCTGTGCTGTTCGATCCTGTCCGACATCGGCACCAACCATGTTGGCCAGAACATCATCGCCAGCCTGCGCAAGAGCCTGGGCGAAAAGGTCCTGGCGGCGCCGATCGACCAGATCGAGCGCTATCGCAGCCATCGTCTGATCCCGGTGCTGACCCATGACGTCGATACCATCAGCGACTTCGCCTTCGCCTTTGCGCCGCTGGCCATTTCCTTCACCGTGACGCTCGGCTGCCTGGGCTACCTGGCGATGCTGTCCTGGCCGATGTTCCTGCTGTTGATCGTGGCGATCGCGATCGGCATGGGCGCCCAGTCCATCGCCCAGTCCATCGGCCTGAAAGGCTTCGACAGCGCCCGCGCCGCCGAGGACGACCTGCAACGCCAGTACAACGCGATCGCCGACGGCGCCAAGGAGCTGCGCATTCACCGACGCCGTCGCCACCGCATGTTCGTGCACGGGGTGCAGGCCACCGCCGACTTCATCTGCCGCACCCAGATCCGCTCGATCAACACCTTCGTCATCGCCAAGTCGTTCGGCTCCATGCTGTTCTTCGTGGTGATTGGCGTCGCCCTGGTCATGCAGTCGCTCTGGCCCGCCGACAACCCAGCGGTGATGAGCGGTTTCGTACTGGTGTTGCTGTACATGAAAGGCCCGCTGGAACATCTGATCGGCACCCTGCCGATCATCGGTCGCGCGCGTATCGCCTTCCAGCGCATCGCCCAGTTGTCCGAGCAGTTCTCCTCGCCCGAGCCACACCTGCCGCTGACCGACAGCGCGCCCACGCCCAAGGCGATACACAGCCTGGAGCTGAACAACGTGCGCTATGCCTTCGACCCGGTGCCCGGCGCCACGCCGTTCTGCCTGGGGCCGGTGAACCTGCGCATCGAACAGGGCGAGATCACCTTCATCGTTGGCGAGAACGGCTGCGGCAAGACCACGCTGATCAAGCTGCTGCTGGGCCTGTACGCGCCGCAGCAGGGCGAGGTGCGCCTGGATGGCAAGCCGGTTCAGGCCGAGCATCGCGATGACTACCGGCAATTGTTCACCACGATCTTTGCCGACTACTACCTGTTCGATGACATCGTCCAGGGCGACCAGCACATCCCCGAAGACGCCAATGCCTACCTGCAACGCCTGGAGATCGCCCACAAGGTCAGCGTGCAGGACGGACGCTTCACCACCACCGACCTGTCGACCGGCCAACGCAAGCGCCTGGCATTGATCAACGCCTGGCTCGAGGAGCGCCCGATCCTGGTGTTCGACGAATGGGCCGCCGACCAGGACCCGACCTTCCGGCGCATTTTCTATACCGAGCTGCTGCCGGACCTCAAGCGCCTGGGCAAGACCATCATCGTGATCTCCCACGACGATCGCTACTTCGATATCGCCGACCAACTGGTGCGCATGGAAGCCGGCCGAGTGGTCAGCGAACGCACCCTGGCCTGACCCCCCCAACGAACCGTAGAAAATTTTCCGGTTTTCTACGGTTCGCGCGTCTCATTCCCCAGTGGTAATAATTCTCAATTAGACTGCCAACCCAACTACGGACAAGACTCGAATGAGCAGCCCAGACGTACGTGCCCCACGCTCCCGCTTCCCTCACCCGAAGACCTTGCTGGCTCTCGGTGTCACCTTGGCGCTCAATTGCGTCCAGGCGCACGCCGAAGTGGTCGAGCTGAACATTCCTGCTCAGCCACTCTCCAGTGCCCTGCAGGCGCTCGGCCGCCAGGCCAACCTGCAGATCCTGTACAGCCCGGACACCGTCGGCAGCCTGCGCGCCAGCGCGCTCAAGGGCCGCATCGACAGCATCGATGCGCTGCGCCGCCTGATCCAGGGCACCGGCATCACCTATCAGGTCGAAGGCAACGTGGTGACCCTGAGCGGGGGATTTGACACCAGCAGCGGTGCGATCAACCTCGACACCACCTCGGTCACCGCCTCGCAGTTGGGCAACATCACCGAGAACACCGGCTCCTACACCGCCGGCGCGGTCACCGTGGGCGGCAAGACCCCCACCGCCATGCGCGAAATCCCGCAGTCGGTATCGGTGATCAGCAGCCAGCGCATCGAGGACCAGGGCTTGCACAACGTCGAGCAGGTGCTCAAGCAGGCGCCTGGCATCACCCTGGTCGGCGGCAACGACAACGATGTGCAGATCTACTCGCGCGGCTTCAAGGTCAGCAGCATCACCACCGACAGCGGTGCGCCGTCGATGCGCGAAGAGACCTACCAGACCCTGCCGGACATGATCCAGTACGACCACGTCGAAGTACTGCGCGGCTCCGACGGCATGAACACCGGCAACGGCGAGCCTGGCGGCACCATCAACCTGGTGCGCAAGCGCGCCCTGGACCACAACCAGGTCAAGCTCGCCAGCTCCGCCGGTAGCTGGGCCAACTATCGCCAGGAAGTCGACGTGACCGGCCCGATGGGCTTCGACGGCAAGCTGCGTGGCCGCTTCGCCGCCGCCTACGAGGACCGCGACTACTTCTACCACGGCTCCAACAGCCAGAAGCAGGCATTCTTCGGCGTGCTCGAAGCCGACCTGACGCCGGACACCCTGCTGACCTTCGGCGGCAGCTATGAAAAACGTGACATGGACGGCTACTGGGACCAGGGCCTGGTGCGCTCCAGCAGCGGCGAAGACCTGGGCCTGTCGCGCAAGACCTCGCTGGCTGCCGACTGGTCGTCCGCCAACAACGAACGCATGGAAGCCTTCACCAAGCTCGAACAGGCCTTCAACGAGAACTGGAAAGGCGAGTTCAACTACACCTTCAGCAAATTCAACACCAGCCACGACCTCGGCCAAGTCATAAGCCCGCCGAACCTGCAGACCGGCACCCAGGCCAACTTCCAGCGTATCCTGCGTGACTACGAGAACGTCCAGCAGCTGTTCGCCGCCAATATCCACGGCACCTTCGAGGCATTCGGCCGCGAACACGAGCTGCTGATCGGCGCCGACCACTCGAACATCCACCGGATGTACGCCGACCACAGCACCAACACCGAAATCACCCCGGTGGACCTGTACAACACCGACATCGGTTCGCTGCCCAAAGGCAGCCGCCCTGGCCTGCTGTACACCTTCCCCACCTGGGACGCGAAGAAGACCGGCGGCTACATGACCCTCAAGGCGCAGCTGACCGATCCGCTCAAGCTGATCGTCGGCGCCCGCTACAACGACTTCGAGGACGCGCTGTTCAGCGTGGTGCCCAACGGCGACGGCAGCACCTCGACCTACACCTCCGGCGGCAAGGACTCCGGCAATATCACCTACTACGGTGGCCTGGTCTACGACGTCGACGAGAACTGGTCGCTGTACACCAGCTACTCGGAGATCTACCAGCCGCAAACCAGCATGCTCAGCACCTCGTTCGGCCCGATCGCGCCGATCGAAGGCAAGACCTACGAGGTGGGGGTCAAGAGCGCGTTCTACGACGGGCGCCTGAACTTCTCCAGCGCCCTGTACTACGTCAAGCGTGAAAACGAAGGCGTGTACATCGGCGGCCCGTCCACCGCGGCCAACTCCTGCTGCTACGTCAACGGTGGCGAAATCGTCAGCCGTGGCTGGGACACCGAGATCAGCGGCGAGCTGCTGCCAGGCTGGGAAATGTCCGCCGGCTACACCTTCAACATGAACGAATACCGCAAGTCCGGTACCGCCGACAACGTAGGCAAGCCGCTCAGCTCGCAGACGCCCAAGCACCTGTTCAAGTTCTTCACCACCTACCAGCTGCCGGGCGAGCTGGAGCGCTGGAAGGTCGGCGTGGGCGCCAACATCCAGAGCCGCAACTACATCCAGGGTGAAGTGGTGCGCGACAGTGTCAGCACCCCGTTCGCCTACGAGCAGGCCGGCTACGCCGTATGGAACAGCCTGCTCGAGTACCGCATCGACCAGCACTGGACCGCGGCGGTCAACGCCAACAACCTGTTCGACAAGCGCTACTACCAGACCGTCGGCACCAGCGAACGAGGCAACTGGTACGGCGAACCACGCAACTACATGCTGACCCTGCGCGGCACCTTCTGACCCGGCCCCAGGCAAGCGAAAACGCCCGATGCAGCGCTGGCTGCATCGGGCGTTTTGCGTTGCGCGCGGCTCAGGCCGACAAGTAGCGGCGAATCACCCCCGCCAGTTGCTCATGCACCTGCTCCACCGCCGGCACCACGCTGCGCATGCGCAGCAGGTCGTGGGTCAGTTCGCGGTACTCCAGCAACTCCACCTGCACCCCGCTTTCGCGCAGGCGCCGGGCATAGGCCAGGCCTTCATCGAGCAGTGGATCGAAACCCGCCACCGCGACCACCGCCGGCGCCGAGCCACTGAGGTCCTCGGCCAGCAACGGCGAGAAACGCCAGTCGCGGCGGTCCTCGGCGGTACGGGCGTACTGCTGGTAGAACCATTCCAGGGTCTGGGCTTCCAGCAGGTAGCCTTCGGCGAACAACGCCATCGACTCGCTGGCCTGCGACGCGTCGGTCATCGGGTAGCACAGCAGTTGCAGGCACGGGGTCAGCGGCGCTTCGGCGCCCTGTCGCGCGGCCTCGATCGCCAGCACCGTGGCCAGGCTGGCGCCGACGCTGTCGCCGACCAGCGCCACCCGGGCCAGGTCGATGCCCAACGCCGGCGCCTGGGCCTTGAGCCAGTGCAGCACATCGCTGCAATCGTGCAGCGCGGTGGGGAACTTGTGCTGCGGCGCCAGGCGGTAGCCCACCGCCAGCACCGGGAAGCCACTGCGCTGGCACAGTTCGCGGCACACACCGTCATGGGAGTCGAGGCTGCCCACCACGTAGCCGCCGCCGTGCAGGTACAACACCAGGCCATGGGGGCCAGCGCCCAGGCCACGCGGGCGGTACAGGCGTAATTCCAGTGCCTGGCCATCGCGGCTGTCGATGTGCAGGGCCTGCACGTCCAGGTCCTGTGGGGCCGGCCAGCTTAGCTGCCGGGTGGTCTGTTCGAACGCCGCGCGCGCCTGCTCGGCGCTCATCTGGTGAAAGGCCGGTTGCCGCGCCTGGGCTTCATCGGCCAGGTCGAGGAACGCGCCGATATCGGGATGCAAGGTCATGTGAAATTCCTGAAAGTGGACAACGCACGCCCGGCGAAGGGCGTGCGTGCAGTCGGATCATGCCGGCGTGGTGTGCGCCAGGCAGTGTTCGATCATGTGCAGCAGCTCCTCGCGGAACGCCTCCATCAATGACTCGACCGTCGTCGCGCGGTAACGCCGGGTACTGTAGAAGCACAGCAACGACATTTGCCCGTCGTATACCTGGCCGGTCACCTCCAGCCAGTTGCTCATCGGTGCCCGCGGCGCGAACTGGGCACCGGAGCTCTCGCTGGCCGGCGACAACAGCCCGTCCTCCTCGAAGGTCTGGTCGAACTGCCCCATGTAGTTGAAGGTCACCCGCGCCTCAGGCAGGCCAGCGAAGCGCTCGGCGATCTCCGGCGCCGCCATGTGCCGCAGGATGCCGTAGCCCAGGCCCTTGTTCGGAACCTGCGCCAGCTGCTGGCGAACCGCCTTGATCGAGCTGCCGAAGTCCGCGCCCAGCCCCGGCTGCAGACGCAGCGGGTACATGCTGGTGAACCAGCCCAGGGTGCGGCTCAGGTCCAGCGCCTCGAACAGGTCCTCGCGGCCGTGGCCTTCGAACTGCAGCAGCACCGACTCGGCCTCGCTCCAGCGACACAGCACGCGGCTCAGCGCCGTGAGCAGGATGTCGTTGATCTGGGTCTGGTACACCGCCGGCACTTCCTTGAGCAGCCGCGCCGTCTCGCGCTCGCTGAGCTTGATCTGGGCACTGGCCTCGAACTGCATCTCGTTGCGCCCACGCGGGTTGTCGCAGGGCAGATCGGTGCCGGGCTGGTCGAGCTGCGCGAGCCAGTAGTCGAGCTCGTTGGCCGCCAGGTTGGGCGCTTCGCCTTGCAACGCCTCGGCCCAGGAACGGAAGCTGCTGGTGCGGATCGGCAGCGTCGCTTCGCGCCCTTCGGCATAGGCCGCATAGGCCTGCTGCAGATCCTGCAGGAGGATGCGCCAGGACACCCCGTCGATCACCAGGTGGTGAATGGCGATCATCAGGCGGCTCTCGCCGTCGGCCATCTGCGCGTGCACCACGCGAATCACCGGCCCGTCGATCAGGTCCAGGCTGCGCTGCGCCGCGTTGACCAGCTCGTTGAGCGCCTGGGCATCGGCCACATCGCGGTGCCAGATCCATTCACAGCTGCCGGCCAGGGTGTCGTAGTACTGGTACCAGCGACCGTTTTCCTGGCGGAAGCGCAAACGCAGGCTGTCATGGTGGCGAACCACCTGCAGCAAGGCCTTCTCCAGCGCCACGCCATCGAGCGGCTGGCTGGCGCGCAGCATCAGCGACTGGTTGAAGTGATGCGGCGCCTCCATCTGCTGGTCGAAGAACCATTGCTGGATCGGTATCAGGTTGAACAACCCCTCCCCGGCCAGCTGCGTGAGGTCCTGCTGCGGACCACGGCGCTGGGCCGCGCCCTGGTCGAACAGCGCCTCGATGCTCTGGTGGCGCATCAGGTCGCGCAGCTTCAGGTCCATTTCCAGGGTCGGGTGGTTACGCACCCGGGAAATCACCTGCAGGCTCAGGATCGAGTCGCCGCCCAGCTCGAAGAAGTTGTCGGTGATACCCACCTGCTCCACCTGCAGCACGTCCTCCCAGATCTGTGCCAGCCACTGCTCGCGCGGGTTGCGCGGCGCCACGTAGCGGGCCGCCTCGAACTGTGGCTCGGGCAGGCCACGGCGGTCGATCTTGCCGTTGGGCGTCAGCGGGAAGCGCGCCAGGCAGACGATCTGCGCCGGCACCATGTACTCCGGCAGCACCTGGCGCAGGGCCGCCTTCAGTTCGTTGCCCAGCCCTTCGCCGGCGCCGCTCACCACGTAGCCGATCAGTTGCTTGCCCGAGGGGCTCTCACGGGCGATGACCAACGCATCGTCCACCTGCGCCTGCTGGCGCAGCCGGGCCTCGATCTCGCCCAGTTCGATACGGAAACCGCGGATCTTGACCTGGTGATCGATGCGGCCAACGTAGTCGATGATCCCGTCGGCGCGCAGGCGCACCAGGTCGCCGGTGCGGTACAAGCGGTCGCCGTCGGCGCTGAACGGGTTGGGCACGAAACGCTCGGCACTGGCGTCCGGGCGGCGGTGGTAGCCGCGCGCCACGCCATAGCCGCCGATGTAGAGCTCCCCGGCAAAGCCGGCCGGCAACGGCCGCAGGTCATCGTCGAGCACGTACAGCGCGCGCGGGCCGACCGCGCGGCCGATCGGCGCATAGGCCGCCGCGCAGCGCTCTGTGCTGTCGGCCTTCCACAGCATTGGCGTGACCACGGTTTCGGTGGGGCCATAGCCGTTGGTGAAGTAGCGGGGCTTGAGCGCGGCCTTGACCTGTTCGTAGGTCTGCTCGGGCACCGCGTCACCACCGAAGCAGTAGATGCGCACCGGCGGCGCCGGCTCGGCGCTGGCCTGGACGAACTCGGCCAGTTGCTTGAGGTAGGCCGGCGGGAAGCAGGCGATGGTGATGCCATGGCGATGCAGCGCCGCGCAGGTCTGTTCCGGCGTCCACAGTTCATTGTCGCGCAGCACCAGGGTACCGCCGGCCAGCAGCGTGCTCAGCCAGCGCTCATGGGCGCCGTCGAAGGCGAACGACATGAAGTGCAGTTCGCGGCTATGGGCATCCATTTCATACAGCTCGACGATGGCCTGGCAATGCGCGCTGATCGGCCCATGGGCCACGGCCACGCCTTTCGGGCGTCCAGTGGAGCCGGAGGTGTAGATCAGGTACGCCAGCGAGTGCTCGCGGATCCCGCTCGACGGTGCCTGCGTCGGATAGGCGTGGGTGTCGCAGCGATCGACCTCGAGCACCGCCAGGGTCGCCGGCAGGTCGAAGCGCGCGCGCAGGGCCTGCTCGGTCAGCAGCAGGCTCATGCCCGAATCCTCGATCATGTAGGCCAGGCGCTCCGGCGGATAGTCGATATCCAGCGGAACATAGGCCGCGCCGCTCTTGAACACCGCCAGTAGCGCCACCAGCAGTTCCGGCGAACGCTGCATGGCCACGCCGACCACCCGCTCCGGCCCCGCGCCCTGGGCTTGCAGGGCATGGGCCAGGCGATTGGCCCGCTGCTCGAGGGTGGCGTAGTCCAGGCTGGCCTCGCCGCACTGCACGGCGATGGCCTGGGGTTGCCGCTCGGCATGGCGGGCAATCAGCTGGGGCAGGTCCAGGGCCTGGTGGCTCGCCTGCGGCGCCGCGCTCCAGCCCTGCAGCGCCTGCTGCTGGTCCGCTGTCAACCGCGGCAGGTTGCCCAGCGCCAGCCCCGCCGGTGCTTCGAGCAGGGCGTCCAGGGTCTGCTCCATGCATGCGCGGATGCCTTCCACCGCCTCGGCGGCGAAGCTGCTGCGCAGGTACATGTACTCGATGGTCAGGCGGTCGCTGAGGCTGACGGCCAGGTCCATCGGGAAGTTGGTCAGGCCCTGGCTGGCACTGGCGCCGAAACTCAGGCCGGTGTCGATTTCCTCGTTCAGGCGCTCGTCGATCGGGTAGTTCTCGAACACGATGATGCTGTCGAACAAGCCCTGGGCACCCAGCCCGGCCCAGCGCTGCACGTCCGCCAGCGGTGCCTGGGAGTAGTCGCGGATGTCCAGGTTGTAGCTCTGCAGCGCATGCAGCCACTGCTCCAGGGGCTGCGTCGGCTCCAGGGTCTGGATCACCGGCAAGGTGTTGATGAACAGCCCGAGCATGCTGTCGGCGCCCGGCAGGCTTTCCGGACGCCCGGCCACGGTGGCGCCGAAGGCCAGGGTGGTCTGCCCGGTATAGCGCTGCAACACCAGTAGCCAGGCAGCCTGCACCAGGGTGTTGAGGGTGATGCGCAGATCACGGCAACGTTGCTGCAACTGGGCGGTGCGCGCCGGGTCCCAGTGCGAGTACAGCGCCTGGTGCCCAGGCAGTGCCGCTTCGTGGCGCGGGTGCACCGCCTGGCTGAGCAGGGTCGGCTCCTCCAGCGGGCGCAGGCGCTCGCGCCAGAATTGTTCCAGGGCGTCCCGGTCCTGGTTCACCAGCCAGGCGATGAAGTCGCGATAATGCCCCACCTGCTCCGGCAGCGCCTGCCCGGCATAGTGCTGCAGGACCTCGGCGAACAGCCGCGAGCTGCTCCAGCCATCCATGAGGATGTGATGGCTGGTCCAGATCATCTGGTGCCGCGCCTCGCTCAGGCGTACCAGCAGCACCCGGTGCAGCGGCGCGCTGGACAGCTCGAAGCCGCGCTCGCGCTCCTCGCGCGCCAGCTCGGCAAGGCGTTGCTCGTCCGCCGCCGCATCGCGCCAGTCGAGTTCGCGCAGGTCCAGCTCGACATGCCGGTGCACCACCTGCAAGGGCGTGCTCAGCCCGGCCTGCCAGTGGAAGCTGCTGCGTTGCACGGCATGCCGCTCGGTGACGAACATCCAGGCCTCGCGCAAGCGCTGCACATCGAGGCCATCGATGCTCATGCTCGACTGGTTGATGTACAACTCACCGTCATCGTCGCTGACGCTGTGGAACAGCATGCCCTCCTGCATCGGCGACAGCGGGTAGATGTCCTCGATATCCACCGCGGCCACCGGCAACTGGTCCAGGTCGCGCTGGGTCAGGGCCGCCAGCGGGAAGTCCGATGGCGTCACGCCCTGGTTGTGCGGGTCGAGGCAATGCTCCACCAGCCCTTGCAACTGAGCCTGGTAGCGCGCGGCGAGACGTTGCAGATCCTCGGCCTGGTAACGCCCTTCGAGGGTCCAGTGCAGGTGCAAGCGGTCGCCCTGCTGGGTGACGTGCAAATGCAGCCCCGCCGGTGCGCTGACCAGTCCTTGGCCCAGCACTGGCCAGGCGTTGGTTTGCGCCGCTGGCCCGGCCGCGTAGCTGAAGGCGATTGCCGGCAACGGCTGCGCGCCGACTTGCCCGCCACGTACAGACTCCTTGACGGCCTTGATGGCGCTGGCCAGGTCGCTTGCCGCCGGCAGGTGCAGGACCTGGCGGCTGGCGAACGGCCCGACGCTGCGCGCCAGGTCACAGCCTGCCGCGACGCGGCGACCGGTCTGGGCGGCCAGCGCAATCGTCGACTGCTCGCTGTCGGCGCCCAGGCACAGGACCAGGGCGGTCAGCAGCAGCTCGCCGACATCGCTGCGGTAGGCGGCCGAGGCCAGGTTCAGCAACGGCTGGCCCAGGTTGGCCGGCAGGCGCTCGTCGAGGCTGAAGGCCCCCGGCTGCGCCGCCGTTTCCCGCAGCGCCGTCAAGGCCGGCGCCTCAGGCACCTGGACATGCCCCGACGCCCCCCGCTGCGCCAGCCAATGGCGCAGCGAATGCGTCTTGGCCGGCAGCGCGCGCTGTTCGCAGAGCGCCTGCAGGTCTTGTCCGAGCAGCGCCCACGAATGGCTGTCGAGCACTTCGCCAGCACCGACCAGCAACAGAGGGCGCCGGCCTTCGATCTCGCGGCCCAAGGCGGCGCGCAGCAGGATACCCGCCGCTGGCGCCAGGCCTTGGGCCAGTACCTGGCGCTGCGCGGCATGCGGCTCGTCATCGATCAGCAGCGGCTGCGCCTGCCAGGCGGCCTGCAGGGCCTCCAGCGGCAAGTACTCGCTGCCCTCGACGGCAAGGCGCACGCGCAAGCTGTCGTGATGGCCGACCAGCGCCACCAGCGCTTGCTCGAGCTGCCCCCGATCCAGCGCCGCCGGCACGCTCAAGTGCATCCACTGCGCGCCGCCAGCGGCCACCGCCGGCAAGGCTGGCAACGCACCACTGAGCGCCCCCTGCTGCTGCGCGGCGTCGTCATGGCTGGCCACCGCCGCCAGCGCGGCGATGGTCTGTTGCTCGAACAGCTGTTTCGGGGTGAACACGATACCGGCGCGGCGCGCCCGGCTCACCACCTGGATCGACACGATCGAATCACCGCCCAACTCGAAGAAGTTGTCGCTGATGCCAATGCGTTCAAGTTGCAGCACGTCCTGCCAGATCGTCGCCAAGGTGGCCTGCAGCGCATTGCGCGGCGCCTCGTAGGCCTGCTGCAGTTCGCTGGCGTCAACCTCCGGCAGCGCCTTGCGATCCAGCTTGCCGTTGGGGCTCAGCGGCAGGCGCGGCAGTGCCACCAGGTAGGCGGGCACCATGTAGTCGGGCAGCAGCGCCTTGAGGTGCTCGCGCACCGACTCGCGCACCACCGCCGTATCCGCCTCCTGCGCCTGACCACGCACCACGTAGTAGCCAACCAGTTGCTGGCCGCTGGCGGCCTTGCGCGCCACCACCACCGCTTCGTGCACCTGCGGGTGCTCGACCAGGCGCGCCTCGATCTCGCCCAGCTCGATGCGGAAGCCGCGGATCTTCACCTGGTGGTCGACACGGCCGATGTAGTCGATCAGCCCGTCCTCGCGATAGCGAACCAGGTCGCCGGTGCGGTACAGGCGACCACCATCGGCGGCGAACGGGTCGGGCAGGAAACGCTCGGCGGTCAGCCCTGGGCGGCCGAAATAGCCGCGAGCCAGCAGCTCGCCACCGATCATCAGCTCGCCGACCACCCCCACCGCGGCAGGTTGGCCGTGATCGTCCAGCAGGTACAGGCTGCGTCCCGGCAGGGCCCGGCCAATGGACAGGGTCAACGGCAACGGTTCGCGGCCGTTGACGTAATCGCTGCAATCGAGGGTGCTCACCGTCACCGTGGCCTCGGTCGGGCCATAGGTGTTGAGCAGGCGCACATGGCCCAGGCCCGCGGCCTGCCAGGCGGCCAGCCCTTCGACCGGCATCGCCTCGCCACCGCTGTGCACCTGGCGCAGGCGACCATAGGCGCGTGGCGCCTGGGCGGCGAAGTCCTTGGCCAGCATGTTCCAGTAGGCGGTGGTCAGGTCGACCACGCTGATGTCCTTGTCGATCAGTTCGCGGTAGAACGTCTCGCTGTCCCAGATTTCGTTGCCGCGCAGGACCACGCTGGCCCCGCAGATCAACGGCGGATACAGCTGCTCGACGAAACCGTCGAAGTTGAAGGTGGAGAACTGCAGTCCACGGTCCTCGGCGCTCAGGCCGAAGAAACCGACGGAGACAAAGGCATGCCGGGTCAGCGCGCGCTGGCTGATGCCAACGCCCTTGGGCCGGCCCGTGGAGCCGGAGGTGAACATGACGTACGCCAGGTGTTCGCCATGCACCCGGTTGACCAGGTTGTCGGTGGCGTACTGCGCCCAGTGCTGCGGCTGGTCCAGCAGCAGGCGCGGCAGGCTGTCGGGTACCGCCAGCCGGCCGACCACTGCTTCATGGCCGAGCAACAAGGCGATGCGGCTGTCCTCGATCATGCACAGCAGGCGGTCCTGCGGGTAGCTAGGGTCGAGCGGCACATAGCCGCCACCGGCCTTGAGCACCGCCAGCAGGCCAACGATCATCTCCAGGCCACGGTCGGCGGCGATGCCCACCAGCACATCTGGCCCCACGCCCTGCTCGACCAGCTTGCGCGCCAGTTGGTTGGCCTGTTCGTTCAGTGCCCGATAGCTCAGCTGACGGTCTTCGAACAGCAGTGCCGGGGCCTCGGGCGTGCGGGCCGCCTGGGCCTCGAACAGCACGTGCACCGGCTCATCGCTCGGGCAATCGAACGCTGCCGTGCTCCAGTCGTGCACCAGGCGCCGGGACTCTTCGGCGTCCAGCCAGGCCAGCTCGCTCAGCGGCGCGCTGGCATCGTCCTGCATCGCCTCCAGCAGGTTGACCAGGCGGTTGGCCAACTGCGTGGCCATCGCCGCGCTGAAGGCCGCGTGGGCATAGCTGAAGTGCAGGTGCAGACTGGCCCCGAGGGTGACCGACAGGGTCAGCGGGTAGTTGGTCTGCTCATGGTTGTCGATCCCCGAGAAGCTCAAGCCCGCCGGTGCCTCCTGCTCCAGCGCCTCGGCGACCGGATAGTTCTCGAACACCATGAGGGTATCGAACAGCGATTCGGCGCCATGGCCGGACCAGCGCTGAACCTCGAACAGCGGCGTGTGCTCGAACTCGCGCAGCGCCAGGTTCTGCGCCTGGACCTGCTGCAGCCACTGGCCGACGCGCTGCTCAGGCAGGGGCGCGGCCACCACCGGCAGCGTGTTGATGAACAAGCCGACCTGCTGCTCGGCACCACGAACCTCGGCGGAGCGCCCGGCCACCGTGGCACCGAAGGCCACCGCATCCTGTCCGGTCTGGCGCTGCAACAGCAGCAGCCAGGCCGCCTGGACCACGGTGTTGACGGTGACTTTCTGCTGCCGTGCGAAACCTGCGAGGGTTGCCGTCTGCTGCGCGTCAAGCAGGCGAACGAGCTCGCCATGCCCCTGGTTCGGGGCATCCTTGGCACGCAGGTTGGCCATGGCCTGCACCAGGCGCGTCGGCTCCTCGAGCAGCGCCAGCTGGCCACGCCAGAAGCCCTCGGCCTTGGCCGCGTCCTGACGTTGCAGCCAGGCGATGTAGTCGCGGTAGCGGCCGACCCTGGCCGGCAGCGTGTTGCCGTTATAGCGCTGCAGCACTTCGGCCATCAGCTGCGAATGACTCCAGCCATCCATGAGGATGTGATGGTGGGTCTGGATCAGTTGGTAACGAGCGTCGTCCAACTGCACCAGCAGCACCCGCAGCAGTGGCGCGGCACTGAGTTCGAAGCCGCGTGCCAGCTCTTCGCGCGCCAAGGCTTCGAGCGCCGCCTGCTGGTCGTCGCGGCCACGCCAGTCCAGGCACTGGAACGGCAGCGCCAGTTGCTTGTGCACCACCTGCACCGGCTCGTCCAGCCCTTCCCAGACGAAGCTGCTGCGCAGTACTTCGTGCTCGTCGAGCGTGGCCTGCCAGGCGTCACGGAAGCGTTGCGGGTCGAGCCCTTCTACGGCCAGGCTCATCTGGTTGAGGTAGTCGCCACCCTCGGCCTCGTACAGGGTATGGAACAGCATGCCGCGCTGCATGGGCGCCAGCGCATAGATGTCCTCGATGTGCGCCGCCGCGATCGGTAGTTCGTCGAGTTGCGCCTGGGTCAGCCGCGCCAGCGGGAAGTCACTAGGGGTCACGCCGCCATGCTGCGGCGCCAGGCAGTGGGCGACCAGCGCCTGCAACTGCGCGCCATAGGCGTCGGCCAGCGCCTGCACGGTGGCGTCATCGAACTGCTCGGCGCTGAAGGTCCAGGCCATGCTGAAGACGCCGTCGAACACCTGGCCGTTCAGGGTCAGGTTGTTGCCCAGCGGCGCTTCGAGGTCCTGCTCGTCGCCCTTGGCGCCCGCGCACAGCGTCAGCAGGGCCGGCTGGCCCTCATCGCCGCCGGCATCGAACTGGCCGAGATAGTTGAAGGTGATACCCGCCTCAGGCAGCGCCTCCAGCACCGCACGGCTGGCAGGGTCACCGAGATGGCGCAGCGCCGAGTAGCCCAGCCCCTTGTCGGGAATGGCACGCAACTGCTCCTTGACCTGCTTGATGGTCGCGCCGATCTCGGCGTGGGCATCCAGCCGTGCCGGATACAGGCTGGTGAACCAGCCGACGCTGCGCACCAGGTCGATGTCGTCGAACAACGCCTCGCGACCGTGGCCCTCCAGTTGCACCAGCACCGCGCTGTTGCCGGTCCAGCCGGCGATCACCCGCGCCAAGGCACTGAGCAACAGATCGTTGACCTGGGTACGGTAGGCCGCTGGTGCCTGCTGCAACAGCTGGCGGGTGACGACCGGGTCCAGGTGGGTATGCACGGTCCGTGCATGGCGACGGGCCAGGCTGCCGGCTCGGTCCAGCGGCAGCGCCGTGGCCAGGCCTTGCAACTGGGCTTGCCAGAACTGCAGTTCGGCCTGCCGGCGTTCGTCGCGGGCATAGCCTTGCAGGCGCTCGGCCCACTGGCGCACCGAGCTGGTCTTGGCCGGCAGCACGGCTGCCTGGCCGTCGGCCAG
The DNA here is from genome assembly GCF_054788395.1 of Pseudomonas sp. microsymbiont 2. Classification (NCBI taxonomy): domain Bacteria; kingdom Pseudomonadati; phylum Pseudomonadota; class Gammaproteobacteria; order Pseudomonadales; family Pseudomonadaceae; genus Pseudomonas; species Pseudomonas sp. microsymbiont 2. Next base: position 2,402,392 of record NZ_CM139112.1, on the reverse strand, counting down.
TGCCTGGTAGGCGCGCTGCAGGTCCTCGAGGAGGATACGCCAGGACACACCATCGACCGCCAGGTGATGGATCACCAGCAGCAGTCGTTGCTCACCCTCGGCACAATCGACCAGCACGCCGCGCACCAGGCTGCCCTGGCCCAGGTCGAGGCTGCGCTGGGCTTGGTCGCCGATGGCCTGCAACGCGTGCTCGTCATTGGCCGTGGCACGCCCCAACAGTGGCTCGCGCTGCCACAGCGCCTGCACGGCGTCCAGGTCGAGGAAGCGCGCCTGCCAGCCTTCGGCCTGCTCGACGAAGCTCAGGCGCAAGGCATCGTGGTGGCGCACCAGGGCCTGCAACGCCTGCTCCAGCAACTCAGCCTGCAACGTCTCGCCGGCCTTGAGCAGGATCGACTGGTTCCAGTGGTGACGCGCGGGAATGTCGGTTGCGAAGAACACCTGCTGGAACGGCAGCAGTGGCGTCTCGCCCTGCAGGGGACTCTGGTCGATCACCAGTGCCGCCTCGCCGACCCGGGCGACCCCGGCCAGTTGCTGCACGGTCTGTTGTTCGAACAGATCCTTGGGCGTGAAGCGGATACCGGCCTGGCGTGCCCGGCTGACCACCTGGATCGAAACGATCGAATCGCCACCCAGCTCGAAGAAGTTGTCGTGCAGGCCCACCTGCTCGACCTTGAGCACCTCCTGCCAGATCTGCGCGATGCGCTGTTCCAGCTCGCTGCGCGGTGCCACATAGGCCTGCTGGTGCTGGCTCACATCCGGCGCCGGCAGCGCCTTGCGCTCCAGCTTGCCGTTGGGGCTCACCGGCAACGCCGGCAGGTAGATGAAGTGCGTCGGCACCATGTAGTCCGGCAGCTGCGCCTTGAGCACTTCGCGCAGGGCCGCGCTGTCCTCGTCGCCGGCCACCAGGTAGGCCACCAGTTGCAGGCTGCCGTTCACCGGCACCGCCAGCACCGCCGCTTCGCGCACGATGGCCTGTTCCAGCAGGCGCGCCTCGATCTCGCCCAGCTCGATACGCAGGCCACGGATCTTCACTTGATGGTCGATCCGACCCCGGTATTCGATCACCCCGTCCGCGCGCTGGCTGGCCAGGTCGCCGGTGCGGTACAGCCGCGCACCGTCGCCGAACGGGCTGGTGACGAAGCGCTCGGCAGTCAAGCTCGGGCGACGGTGGTAGCCACGGGCCAGGCCTTCGCCGCCCAGGTACAGCTCGCCCACCACGCCCACCGGCACCGGCTCCAGGTTGCCGTCCAGCACGTAGGTCGCCAGGTTGGCGATCGGCTGGCCGATCGGCACCGTGTCGCGGCCTTCCTCGCGGCAGGTCCAGTGGGTCACGTCGATGGCCGCCTCGGTCGGGCCGTACAGGTTGTACAGGCCGGCGTTCGGCAGCTTGGCGAACACGCCCTGCTGGGCATCCACCTGCAAGGCTTCGCCACTGCAGACGATGCGCTTGAGGCTGGTGCAGCTGGCCACCTGCTCATCCTGCAGGAACACCTGCAGCATCGATGGCACGAAGTGCAGCGTGCTGACCTGGTGCTGGTTGATCAGCTCCACCAGGCGCGACGGGTCGCGGTGGTCGCCCGGGCCGGCCACAGCCAGGCGCGCGCCGGTCATCAGCGGCCAGAAGAACTCCCACACCGACACATCGAAGCTGAACGGGGTTTTCTGCAAGACCGTGTCGCTGCCGTCCAGCCCATAAGCCTGCTGCATCCAGCACAGGCGGTTGACCAGGGCCGAGTGGCGGTTGCCCGCCCCTTTCGGCTTGCCGGTCGAGCCCGAGGTGTAGATCACGTAGGCCAGGTTTTCCGGGCTCACGGCCACGTCTGGACGGCTGTCGTCATGGTCGTCCAGGGCCAGCGTATCCAGGTGCAGCACCGTCAGGCCCTCTGGCAACGGCAGTTGCAGATGGCTCTGGGTCAGCAGCAACTGGATGCCGCTGTCCTCGAACATGTAGCTCAGGCGCTCCGCTGGATACTCAGGGTCAAGCGGCACGTAGGCGCCACCGGCCTTGAGAATGGCCAGCAGGCCGACCACCATTTCGACGCTGCGCTCGGCGGCGATACCGACCAGCACGTCCGGGCCAACGCCTTGCGCCATCAGGTGCCGGGCCAGCTGGTTGGCACGCGCATCCAGCTGGGCATAGCTCAGGTGGGTATCGCCGAACACCAGGGCCTCGGCCTGTGGCGTGCGATCCACCTGGGCTTCGATCAGCTGCTGGATCGAACGGTCCAGCGGATACTCGGTGGCAGTGGCGTTCCACTGCTCGACGATCTGTTCGCGTTCCGCGTCATCCAGCAATGCCAACTGGTCGAGCGGCAGCGCCGGGTCGGCGACGACCTGCTCCAGCAGCCGCAACCAGTGCTGGGCCAGGCGCTCGATACTGGCGGCCTCGAACAGGTCCGTGGCATAGCTGAACTGCGCCAGCAGCCCGTCCGGGGTTTCCAGCGTGTCGAGCTTGAGGTCGACCTGAGCGCTCAACCCGCCCACCTCGAGCACTTCCAGCTCCACCTGGCTGGCCAGGGTACCCGGCACCGCAGGCGCCGTCGCCTGGTGATTGAACATCACCTGGAACAACGGGTTGTAGCTCAGGCTGCGCTCCGGGCGCAGGGCATCGACCAATTGCTCGAACGGCAGGTCCTGGTGCGCCTGGGCCTCCAGCGACACCCGTCGCACCTGTTGCAGCAGGTCACTGAAGCCCTGCCCTTGGACGAACTCGGCCTTGAGCACCTGGGTATTGACGAAGAAGCCGATCAGCCCTTCGGTCTCCAGGCGATTGCGGTTGGCGATCGGCACGCCGACACGGATATCGGCCTGACCGCTGTAGCGGTGCAACAGCCCCTGGAACGAGGCCAGCAGCAACATGAACAGGGTCGCGCCCTGCTCGCGCGCCTGCGCCTTGAGCTGTTCCAGCAAGGTCCCGGGCACTGGCAGGGCGAGACGAGCACCCCGGTAGCTTTGCTGGGCCGGGCGCGAATGATCCATCGGCAGTTCCAGCACCGGCTGCTCGGCGCCCAGCTGGGCACGCCAGTAGGCCAGTTGGCGCTCGCGTTCGCCGGCCTCCATCCACTGCCGCTGCCACAGCGCATAGTCGGCATACTGGATCGGCAACGCCGGCAACTGCGCGGCACCGCCATCGCTGAACGCCGCGTACAGGCGGGTCAGTTCGCCCACCATCACCTGCATCGACCAACCGTCCGAGACGATGTGGTGCTGGGTCAGTACCAACAGATGATCATCGGCCCCCAGGCGCACCAGGCGCACCCGCAGCAACGGGCCTTGCTGCAGGTCGAACGGGCGCAGCACCTCGGCCGCGACGCACGCCTCGATCTGCTCGGCCTGGGCCTGGGCATCCCCCTCCAGCCGCAACCGCTCGCGCGCGATCGGCAGCGCTGCCGCCGCGTCGATCACTTGCTGCGCCTGCCCCTGGACTTCGACGAAGCGGGTGCGCAGCGGCTCGTGGCGCGCCACCAGGGCATCGAAGCTACGCTGCAGCGCCTGCTCGTCGAGCGCGCCACGCAGGCGCAGGGCCAAAGGAATGTGATAGGCGCTGCCCTGCGGCTGCAATTGCCAGAGGAACCACTGCCGCTCCTGGGCATAGGACAACGGCAGGCGCTGCTCGCGCGGCTGTGCCAACAGCGCCGGCTCGCGGCGTGTCAGGTCATCGCCCAGGGCCTGGCAGAACGCCGCCAGGGTGGCATGTTCGAACAGGCTGCGCAGGTTCACTTCGCGTTGCAGCCCTTGGCGCACCCGCGAGACCACCTGGGTGGCCAGCAGCGAATGACCGCCAAGGCCGAAGAAGTTGTCGTCCAGGCCCACCCGCTCGACCTTGAGCACCTCCTGCCAGATCTGCGCGACGCGCTGTTCCAGCACGCTGCGCGGCGCGACATAGTCCTGTTGGTTGTGGCTCAGGTCCGGCGCTGGCAAGGCGCGACGATCGAGCTTGCCGTTGCCGGTCAGGGGCAGGCTGTCGAGGAACAGCATATGGGCCGGCACCATGTAGTCCGGCAGGTGCTCGCGCAGGCTGGCCTTGAGCTGCTCGCGCAACGCCGCGGCCTGCGCCGGGGCCGTCGGCTCGGCGGGCACCACGTAGGCCACCAGTTGCTGCGCGGCGCCGCTGCCATGGGGCAGCACCACCGCCATGCTCACTTGCGGGCACGCCAGCAACTGGGCCTCGATCTCGCCCAGCTCGATGCGGAAGCCGCGAATCTTCACTTGGTGGTCGATACGTCCGACGTACTCGACCACGCCATCGGCGCGCAGCCGCGCCAGGTCACCGGTGCGGTACAGGCGCTCGCCCGCCTCGCCGAACGGGTCCGGCACGAAGCGCGTGGCGCTCAGGTCGCCACGCTTGAGGTAGCCGCGGGCAAGGCCGGCGCGGCCGATGTACAGCTCACCCACGCAGCCCTTGGGCACCGGGTTCAACGCCGGGTCCAGCAGATACCAGCTCAGGTCCGGGATCGGCTCGCCGATCGGGCTGCTGGCCACCTGCTCGAGGTCGGCCAGGGTCAATGGCCGGTAGGTCACATGCACGGTGGTCTCGGTGATCCCGTACATGTTGATCAGGCGCGGCGCCTGGTCGCCGAAACGCTCGAACCACGGGCGCAGGCTCTTCACATCCAGTGCCTCGCCACCGAACACCACATGGCGCAGGGCTTGGGCGCGGCGCTCGCTGGCCAGTGCCACCTGCATCAGCGACTTGAATGCCGACGGGGTCTGGTTGAGCACCGTCACCCCTTCATCGCAGAGCAAGGCATGGAAGTCTTCCGGCGAGCGGCTGGTGTAGTGCGGCACCACCACCAGCCTGCCGCCGTATAGCAGCGCGCCGAAGATTTCCCAGACCGAGAAGTCGAAGGCGAACGAGTGGAACAGGGTCCAGACGTCCGAGGCATCGAAACCGAACCAGTGCTCGGTGGCCTCGAACAGGCGCAAGACGTTGCGGTGGGCCAGCAAGGTGCCCTTGGGCTTGCCGGTGGAACCGGAGGTGTAGATCACGTAGGCCAGGTTGTCCGGCGACATCGCCACCTGCGGATCGCGGGGGTTGTCGGCCAGCGTCAGCTGGTCGAGCAGCAGCGCCTCGACATGCGTCGGCACCGGCAACTGCGCCAGCAACGCCGAGTCGGTCAGCAGCAGCTGCAAGCCGCTGTTCTCGATCATGTAGGCCAGGCGATCCTGCGGGTAGCTCGGGTCCAGCGGTACATAGGCGCCACCGGCCTTGAGGATCGCCAGCAGGCCGACCAACAGGTCAAGACCGCGCTCCATGGCCAGGCCCACCAGCACATCCGGGCCGACGCCACGGGCAATCAGGCCATGGGCCAGGGTGTTGGCCCGCTGGTTGAGCGCGGCATAGCTCAAGGTCTGCCCTTCAAAGCTCAGCGCGATGGCCTGCGGGGTGCGCGCGGCCTGGGCCTCGATCAGCCCGTGCAGCGTGGTGGTCACCGGGAACTCGCGCGGCGCCGGGTTCATCTGCGCCACCAGGGCCTGCTGCTCGGCGGCATCGTACAACGGCAACTGCGCCACCTGCCGCTCGGGGTCGGCGACGATGGCTTGCAGCAGGTTGCACCAGTGCCGGCCAAGGCGCTCGACCGTGGCCTGGTCGAACAGGTCGCTGGCATAGCTCAGGCGCGCCGTGAGCCCGTCCTCGTGCTCGAAGGTGTCCAGGGTCAGGTCGAACTTGGCGGTCTGGCTATCCCAGTCCAGCAGCTCCACGGCCAGCCCGGTGCGCCCTGTCTCCCGCGCCTGTTGGGCGCCACTGCCGCTCTGGTGGTTGAACATCACCTGGAACAACGGGGTATGGCTGAGGCTGCGCTCGGGCTGCAGGGCCTCGACCAGTTGCTCGAACGGCAGGTCCTGGTGGGCCTGGGCATCCAGCGCGGCCTGACGCACCTGCTGCAGCACCTCGCTGAAGCGGCTGCTGGCATCGAACTCGGCCTTCATGACCTGGGTGTTGACGAAGAAGCCGATCAGACCTTCGGTTTCGACCCGGTTACGGTTGGCGTTGGCCACCCCGATACGGATGTCGGCCTGCCCCGAGTAGCGATGCAGCAAAGCCTGGAACGAAGCCAGCAGGACCATGAAGCTGGTGCTGGCGCTGCGCTGCGCCAGTTGCCGCACCGCCTGGGCCAACGCGCCCGGCAGCTCGATCTGCACGCGGCCACCGACACCGCTGCGCGCAAGGCTGCGCGGGCGATCCAGCGGCAGCTCCAGCAAGGCCTGGTCGCCCGCCAGTTGCTCGGTCCAGTAGCCAAGCTGACGCTGGCGCTCGCCGGCCTCCATCCAGTGACGCTGCCACACCGCATAGTCGGCGTACTGGATCGGCAGTTCGGCCAGCAGCGGCTGTTCGCCCTGGCTGAACGCCTCGTAGCAGTGCATCAGTTCGCGCACCAGGACCTGCATCGAGCGGCCATCGGAGACGATATGGTGCTGGGTGAGCAGCAGCAGGTGATCCTGCTCGCCCAGCGTCACCAGCCGCACCCGCAGCAGCGGGCCGGCCTGCAGGTCGAACAGGCGCGCGCTCTCGGCCTCGGCGCAGGCGCGCAGTTGGGCGTCCTGGTCGCCCTCGGCCAGGGTCAGCGCCGCGCGTTCGAGCAGCACGCGCCCCTGCGCATCGATCACCTGGACCGGTTGTTCCTGGTCGGCGAGGATGCGCGTGCGCAGGCTGTCGTGCCGCGCCACCAGCACATCGAGACTGTCCTGCAGGGCCTGGGCATCCAGCGCGCCGCGCAGGCGCAGGTTGACCGACATGTGATAGGCAGTGCTCTGCGGGTCGAGCTGCCAGAGGAACCACTGCCGCTCCTGGGCGAACGACAGCGGCAGCACGGCCAGCTCATCGCGAACCTGGGGAATCGGCAGGTTGGCCGGCGACACGCCTTCGGCGAGCATCTTTTCCAGGTAGGCCTGGCGTTTGTCCAGCGGCAGCAGGATGAAGCGCTTGGCGATCCGGGCGGCGACGTTCTGGTCCATCAGATTTCCTCCATTTCGTCGAGCAGGAACTCAAGCTTGTCCAAGGTCGAAGCCTGCACGGCCGCCCCTTGCGCATTCAGTTGTACGGCGAAGGTCGCCAGCGTCGGGTACTGGAACAGCAGTTGGGGAGTCAATGTCATGCCAAGCTCAAGATGGATACGGGACACCAGGTTCACTACCAGCAAGGAGTGCCCACCCAGTTCGAAGAAGTTGTCGTCGCGGCCGATGCGGGCCACGCCCAGCACCTGTGCCCAAAGGTCCGCCAGGTCGCTTTCCAGCGCGCCCTGCGGCGCGACATAGGCGCGTTGCTGTTGCTCGAGCTGCGCTGGCGGCAAGGCCTTGCGGTCGAGCTTGCCGTTGGGCGTCTGCGGCAACGCGTCGAGGAACAGCACCTGGCTGGGCAGCATGTAGCCGGGCAGATGCTCGGCCAGCGCGCCGCGAATACGCTCGCGTAGCGCAGGTTGCTGCTCGGCTGGCGGCACCTCGCCGGTCGCCAGGTAGGCCACCAGTAGCGCGCCGGCCGGACCGTCCAGGGCCAGCACGGCGGCTTCGCGGACCTGTGGCAAGGCCAGCAGGCGCGCTTCGATCTCACCCAGTTCGATGCGGAAGCCGCGAATCTTCACCTGGTGGTCGATACGGCCGATGTACTCCAGCTCGCCGTCGCCACGGCGGCGGATCAGGTCGCCGCTGCGATACATGCGCTCGCCATCGGCCGCGTGGGGGTTGGGCACGAATTTCTCGGCGGTCAACGCGGCGCGCCCCAGGTAACCACGGGTCACCCCGGCGCCACTGAGGTACAGCTCGGCGGCAACGCCCACCGGCACGGCCTGCAGGTCACCGTCGAGCAGGTGCGCGGCGCTGTTGTGCAGCGGCCTGCCGATGCTTGGCCGGCCGCCAGCCGCGCGGCGGGTCCAGGTCGAATAGGTGGTGTCTTCCGAAGGGCCGTAGAGGTCGTATACATGCTCGAGCGCCGGCAGCCCGTAGAGGCTGTCGACCAAGGACTGTTTCAACGGCTCGCCGGCCAGGTTGATGATGCGCACGCTCGCCGGGATGCCATCGCTGCGCAGCAGGGCATTGACCGCCGAAGGCACGCTGTTGATCAGCCGCACCTGCTCGCGGGCCGGCAACTGCGGCAGTTCCAGGGCATTGCGCGCGAGGATCAGCGAGCCGCCACGGGCCAAGGTGACAAACAGCTCCCACACCGACAGGTCGAAGCACACCGAGGTCGAGGCCAGCACCCCTTGCAGGTCGTCGCGGCTGTACACCTCTTCGCTCCAGCGCACCAGCGCCGCCACGTTGCGGTGGGTGATGGCCACGCCCTTGGGCTGGCCGGTGGAGCCGGAGGTGTAGATCACATAAGCCAGGTTGTCGGCATGGAGGTTCAGCCGCGGTGGCTGGTCCGGGTAGTCGTCCAGCACCAGTTCGTCGAGGCACAGGGTAGCCAGGCCGCTCGGCCACATGGCCGCCAGCCGGCGCTGGGTCAGCAGCAGCTGGGCGCCGCTGTCCTGCAGCATGTAGCCGACGCGCTCGGCCGGGTAGTCGGGATCCAGCGGCACATACGCGGCGCCTGCCTTGAGGATCGCCAGCAGGCCGATCACCAGTTCCAGGTTGCGCTCGCAGGCGATGCCCACGCGGCTCTCCGGCCCCACGCCCTGTTCGCGCAGCTTGTGCGCCAGGCGGTTGGCGCGGGCCTCGAGCTCGGCGTAGCTCAGCTGTTGCTCACCCCAGGTCACGGCCAGGGCCTGCGGCGTGCGCGCGACCTGGTCCTGGAACAATTCGCCGATGCTGCTGTGGCGCGGGTAGTCGACGGCGTTGGCGTTCCAGCGCGCCAATTGCGCCTGCTCGGCGTCGTCCAGCCAGGGCAGCTCGCCCAGCGCCCCGTCAGCCTGCTGGGTGAACGCCTGCAACAGGCCACCCAGGTGCCCGGCGAGCTGCTCGATCACGGCCGCGCCGAAGTGCGCCCGGTCATAGCTGAACTGCACGCCCAGCTGGGCACCGGCGGCCACCAGCACGGTCAGCGGATAGCTGGTCTGTTCACGGCTGTGCACATCACCGAAGCTCAGCCCCTCGGGAGACTGCTGCTTGAGGGTATCGGCGACCGGGTAGTTCTCGAACACCAGCAGGCTGTCGAACAGCCCTTCACCACCCTGCCCGGCCCAACGCTGGACATCGGCCAGCGGCGTGTGCTCGAACTCGCGCAAGGCCAGGCCGTGCGCCTGCACTTGCTGCAACCAGCTGGCCACGGTCTGCTCGCCGCGCGGGCTGGCGATTACCGGCAGGGTGTTGATGAACAGGCCGATCTGCTGCTCGATGCCGCGCAACTGTGCCGGACGCCCGGCCACCGTGGCGCCGAAGGCCACCGTGGCCTGGCCGGTATAGCGTTGCAGCAGCAGCAGCCAGGCGGCCTGGACCACGGTGTTGAGGGTGACCTTGTGCTGCCGGGCGAAACCGGCCAGGCGCTCGCTCTGCGCCGGATCCAGGCGCAGGTAATGGTCGCCGTGGCCGGCCTCTGCCGCATGGGAATAGACGCTGGCCAGACGCGTCGGGCTTTGCAGCGCCTGTAGCTGCTCGCGCCAGAAGGCCTCGGTGCGGGCGCCATCCTGCCCCTGCAGCCAGGCGATGTAGTCACGGTAGCGGCCACCGCCGCGGGCGGGTTCCACCCCGTTGTAGCGCTGCAGCACTTCGCCCAGCAGCTGCGAGTTGCTCCAGCCATCCATGAGGATATGGTGCGAGGTGTAGACCAGGTGCCAGGCATCATCGCCGGTGCGCACCAGTTGCAGGCGCAACAGGGGCGCCCGGCCCAGTTCGAAGCCTTTGGCCCGCTCGTCATCGGCCAGGGCCTGCAAGGCCTCGGGCAGGTCGTGACGGCCGCGCCAGTCGTGCAACTGGCAGGGCAGCTCGGCCTTGCGCGCCACCCACTGCAGCGGTTGCTCGAGCCCGGCGCCCCAGTGGAAGCCACTGCGCAGAATGTCATGGGCATCCAGTGCTGCCTGCCATGCCTGACGGAAGCGCTGGGGGTCGAGCCCTTCGACATCCAGTTGCATCTGGTTGATGTACTGCAACGACGCCTGGTCATACAGCGTATGGAACAGCATGCCTTGCTGCATGGCCGACAACGGATAGAGGTCGGCCAGGTTGTCGATGCTCAGTGGCAGCGCATCCAGCTGTTGCTGGCTCACCCGCGCCAGCGGGAAGTCCGAAGGCGTGACGCCGTGGTGGCCTGCGCAGTGGCCCACCAGTTGCTCCAGCTCCTCGCGATAGCCGGCGGCCAGCGCCTCGATGGTCGCCGGCGCGAACATCCGCTCGCTGAACGACCAGGTCAGACTGAGCACGCCGTCATAGACCTGGCCATTGAGCGTCAGCCAGTTGCCCAGCGGCGCGTCGATATGCTGATTGCGCCCGGCTGCCTCGGCCGCCGGGGTGAACAGCGCGTCCTCGGCGCTGAAGCTGCCATCGAATTGCCCCAGGTAGTTGAAGGTGATGCGCGGCACGGGCAGTTGCGCCATGGCCGCGCGCGTCTCGGCGCTGCCCAGGTAGCGCAGCAGGCCGTAGCCGATGCCCTTGTGCGGCAGCGCGCGCAGTTGCTCCTTGATGCCCTTGATCGATGCGCCCAGGTCGGCGGCAGGCGTCAGGCGCACCGGGTACAGGCTGGTGAACCAACCCACGGTGCGGGTCAGGTCGATATCGTCGAACAGCGCCTCGCGACCATGGCCCTCCATCTGCAACAGCAGGTCGGCGTCGCCGGTCCAGCGGCAGACCACCCGCGCCAGGGCCGTCAGCAACAGGTCGTTGACCTGGGTGCGGTAGGCGCCAGGGGCTTCTTGCAACAGGCGTGCGGTGTGGGTCTTGTCCAGCACCGTGCGCACGACGCAGGCGTGGCGCGCGCTGAGGCTGGCCTGCGGATCGAGGCACGGCAGCTGCCGTGGCGCATCGAGCAGTTGTGCGCGCCAGTAGTCCTGTTGCTGGCGCAGTTCGTCGCTGTCGGCGTGCCGGTGCAGCCGCTCGGCCCAAGCCTGGACCGAACTGGTCCGGGCCGGCAACCGCGGCTGCTCGCCGCGCAGCAGGCCGGCATAGAGCGCTTGCAGATCTTCGAAGAGGATGCGCCACGACACGCCGTCCACCGCCAGGTGGTGGATCACCAGCAGCAGTCGCTGCTGGCCATCGGCGGCGGTTACCAACAGCGCGCGCAGCAGTGGACCGTTCTCCAGGTCCAGGCTGCGTTGTGCTTGCTCGGCCAGCGCCTCCAGCTCATCCAGGCTGCCCAGCGCGTGCTGCCAGAGCAGCGCAGGCGCGGGGGCGTCGGCGAAATGCGCCTGCCAGCCGCCCTCGCCCGCCTGGAAGCACAGGCGCAGCGCATCATGATGACGCACCAGCGCCTGCAGCGCGGCGTCCAGCAGCGGCGCATCCAGCGGCTGGGCCGGCTTGAGCAACACCGACTGGTTCCAGTGATGACGCTCCGGGATGTCGGTTTCGAAGAACACCTGCTGGAACGGCAGCAGCAAGGCCTGGCCCTGGGCCGGTTTCTGGTCGATCTGCACAGTCGTGTCGCCGACCTGCGCGACCGCCGCCAGATCCGCCACGGTCTGGTGCTGGAACAGCGCCTTGGGCGTGAAGCGGATACCGGCCTGGCGCGCCCGGCTGACCACCTGGATCGAAACGATCGAATCGCCACCCAGCTCGAAGAAGTTGTCGTGCAGGCCCACCTGCTCGACCTTGAGCACTTCCTGCCAGATCTGCGCGATGCGCTGTTCCAGCTCGCTGCGCGGTGCCACGTAGGCCTGCTGGTGCTGGCTCACATCCGGCGCCGGCAGCGCCTTGCGCTCCAGCTTGCCGTTGGGGCTCACCGGCAACGCCGGCAGGTAGATGAAGTGCGTCGGCACCATGTAGTCCGGCAGCTGCGCCTTGAGCACTTCGCGCAGGGCCGCGCTGTCCTCGTCGCCGGCCACCAGGTAGGCCACCAGTTGCAGGCTGCCGTTCACCGGCACCGCCAGAACCGCCGCTTCGCGCACGATGGCCTGTTCCAGCAGGCGCGCCTCGATCTCGCCCAGCTCGATACGCAGGCCACGGATCTTCACTTGATGGTCGATCCGACCCCGGTATTCGATCACCCCGTCCGCGCGCTGGCTGGCCAGGTCGCCGGTGCGGTACAGCCGCGCACCGTCGCCGAACGGGCTGGTGACGAAGCGCTCGGCAGTCAAGCTCGGGCGACGGTGGTAGCCACGGGCCAGGCCTTCGCCGCCCAGGTACAGCTCGCCCACCACGCCCACCGGCACCGGCTCCAGGTTGCCGTCCAGCACGTAGGTCGCCAGGTTGGCGATCGGCTGGCCGATCGGCACCGTGTCGCGGCCTTCCTCGCGGCAGGTCCAGTGGGTCACGTCGATGGCCGCCTCGGTCGGGCCGTACAGGTTGTACAGGCCGGCGTTCGGCAGCTTGGCGAACACGCCCTGCTGGGCATCCACCTGCAAGGCTTCGCCACTGCAGACGATGCGCTTGAGGCTGGTGCAGCTGGCCACCTGCTCATCCTGCAGGAACACCTGCAGCATCGATGGCACGAAGTGCAGCGTGCTGACCTGGTGCTGGTTGATCAGCTCCACCAGGCGCGACGGGTCGCGGTGGTCGCCCGGGCCGGCCACAGCCAGGCGCGCGCCGGTCATCAGCGGCCAGAAGAACTCCCACACCGACACATCGAAGCTGAACGGGGTTTTCTGCAAGACCGTGTCGCTGCCGTCCAGCCCATAAGCCTGCTGCATCCAGCACAGGCGGTTGACCAGGGCCGAGTGGCGGTTGCCCGCCCCTTTCGGCTTGCCGGTCGAGCCCGAGGTGTAGATCACGTAGGCCAGGTTTTCCGGGCTCACGGCCACGTCTGGACGGCTGTCGTCATGGTCGTCCAGGGCCAGCGTATCCAGGTGCAGCACCGTCAGGCCCTCTGGCAACGGCAGTTGCAGATGGCTCTGGGTCAGCAGCAACTGGATGCCGCTGTCCTCGAACATGTAGCTCAGGCGCTCCGCTGGATACTCAGGGTCAAGCGGCACGTAGGCGCCACCGGCCTTGAGAATGGCCAGCAGGCCGACCACCATTTCGACGCTGCGCTCGGCGGCGATACCGACCAGCACGTCCGGGCCAACGCCTTGCGCCATCAGGTGCCGGGCCAGTTGGTTGGCACGCGCATCCAGCTGGGCATAGCTCAGGCGGGTCCCGCCGAACACCAGGGCTTCGGCCTGTGGCGTGCGATCCACCTGGGCTTCGATCAGCTGCTGGATCGAACGGTCCAGCGGATACTCGGTGGCAGTGGCGTTCCACTGCCCGACTATTTGCTCGCGTGCCGCATCATCCAGCAACGACAGCCCGGCAAGCGGCTGCTCGGGATCCGCCAGAATGGCATCCAGCAGGCGCTGCCAGGCAGCGGCGAATCGCTCGACAGTCGCCCGTTCGAACAGATCGGTGGCGTAGACCATGCTCGCTGCCAGGCCGGCTTCGGATTCGAAGGTGTTCAGCGCCAGGTCGAACTGGGCCGTGTCGTTGTCCCATTCGAGGGTGCGCAATGCCAACGCCCCCAGTTGCAGGTCGGCGCCCGAACGCTGCCCTTCGCTCTGGTGGTTGAACATCACCTGGAACAACGGGTTGTGGCTGAGGGTGCGCTGCGGGCGCAGCGCCTCGACCAATTGCTCGTAGGGCAGATCCTGATGGTCCTGGGCCTGCAATACTCGCTGCCGAACCTGGGCCAGGAACGCCTTGAACGACTGCCCGGGCTCGATATCGGCCTTCATCACCTGGGTGTTGACGAAGAAACCGATCAGGTGTTCGACCTCCACCCGGCCACGGTTGGCCACCGGCACGCCGACGCGGATGTCGTCCTGGCCACTGAGCCGGTGCAACAGCGCCTGGAACGACGCCAGCAACAGCATGAACAGCGTCACGCCCTCGCGCTGCGCCAACGCCTTGAGGCGCTGCGCCCGCTCCGGCGCCAGCTCGATCGCCAGCCGCGCCCCGGCAAAACGCTGCTCCGCCGGTCGCGAATGGTCCAGGGGCAGCTCCAGCAGGGGCTGATCGCCTCCCAGCAATTGCTGCCAGTAGCCCAGCTGCCGCTCGCGCTCGCCCGACTCCATCCACTGACGCTGCCAGGAGGCGTAGTCGGCATACTGCACCGGCAAGGGCGGCAGCGCCGCTGGCCGGCCTTCGCGCAGGCCCTGGTACAACGCCACCAGCTCGCGCACCAGGATCTGCAAGGACCAGCCATCGGAAACACTATGGTGCTGGGTCAGCACCAGCACATGGTCCTGCTCGTCCAGGCGCACCAGCTTGACCCGCAGCAACGGGCCTTCGCGCAGGTCGAACAAACGACGCGCCTCGGCCTCGACCAGACGGCGGATCGCCTGGTCGCTGCTGTCGGTCAGTTGCTCACGCTCCAGGTGCACCGGCCGCGCCGGCTCGATGACCTGCAACGGCTGCTCGCCACTGTCGTCGAAACGGGTGCGCAAGGACTCATGACGCTCGACCAGGGCACTGAAGCTGCGCTCCAGCGCCTCGACATCGAGCTCGCCCTGCAGGCGCAAGGCCATGGGTATGTTGTAGGCACTGCTCTGCGGGTCGAGCTGCCAGAGGAACCATTGCCGCTCCTGGGCATAGGACAGCAGCAACGGCTCGTCGGCATGCCGTTTGAAGATCGGGGCGACGCTGAAGAGATTGATGCCTTTTTGCCTGAGCAGCACCGCCAGCGCCTTGCGTTCCTTTGGCGACAGTTGTCCAACCGCCCCGATCAACTCTTGCACACCCGTACTCCTTACTAAGAAATTAGCTTCTCAAGTTCCGCTCCAGATAGACGTTTGAGGGCCTCCAAGGATTTAGCCAATTCATCCTGAAGGGGTTGCAGCGCGCCACGCAGGGCCTCGACCCGAGCGCAATAGGCACGCAGGTCGGCGGTGACGAACAGTTCGCGCAGCGGTACCTCGACCGCCAGTTGCTCGCGAATGCGCGCGCTGACCTGGGTGGCCAGCAGCGAATGGCCGCCCAGCTCGAAGAAACTGTCGTCCATGCCGACCTGCTCGATGCCCAATACCTCTTGCCAGATCTGCGCGATGCCTTGCTCCAGCTCGCCCTGGGGTGCCACGTAGGCGCGCTGGTGCTGGCTCAGGTCCGGCGCCGGCAGCGCCTTGCGCTCCAGCTTGCCGTTGGGGCTCACCGGCAACGCCGGCAGGTAGATGAAGTGCGTCGGCACCATGTAGTCCGGCAGCTGCGCCTTGAGCACTTCGCGCAGGGCCGCGCTGTCCTCGTCGCCGGCCACCAGGTAGGCCACCAGTTGCAGGCTGCCGTTCACCGGCACCGCCAGCACCGCCGCTTCGCGAACGATGGCCTGCTCCAGCAGGCGTGCCTCGATCTCGCCCAGTTCGATACGCAGGCCACGGATCTTCACTTGGTGGTCGATCCGGCCCCGGTATTCGATCACCCCGTCCGCGCGCTGGCTGGCCAGGTCGCCGGTGCGGTACAGCCGCGCACCGTCGCCGAACGGGCTGGTGACGAAGCGCTCGGCGGTCAACCCCGGGCGACGGTGGTAGCCACGGGCCAGGCCTTCGCCGCCCAGGTACAGCTCGCCCACCACGCCCACTGGCACCGGCTCCAGGTTGCCGTCCAGCACGTAGGTCGCCAGGTTAGCGATCGGCTGGCCGATCGGCACCGTGTCGCGGCCTTCCTCGCGGCAGGTCCAGTGGGTCACGTCGATGGCCGCTTCGGTCGGGCCGTACAGGTTGTACAGGCCGGCGTTCGGCAACTTGGCAAACACACCCTGCTGGGCATCCACCTGCAACGCCTCGCCACTGCAGACGATGCGCTTGAGGCTGGTGCAGCGACTTACCTGCTCGTCCTGCAGGAACACCTGCAGCATCGATGGCACGAAGTGCAGCGTGCTGACCTGGTGCTGGTTGATCAGCTCCACCAGGCGCGACGGGTCGCGGTGGTCGCCCGGGCCGGCCACGGCCAGACGGGCACCGGTCATCAGCGGCCAGAAGAACTCCCACACCGAGACGTCGAAGCTGAACGGGGTCTTCTGCAACACCGTGTCGCTGCCATCCAGCCCATAAGCCTGCTGCATCCAGCACAGGCGGTTGACCAACGCAGAATGGCGGTTGCCCGCCCCTTTCGGCTTGCCGGTCGAGCCCGAGGTGTAGATCACGTAGGCCAGGTTTTCCGGGCTCACGGCTACCAACGGACGGCTGCTGTCGTTGCCTTCCAGCTGCAGCGTATCCAGGTGCAGCACCGTCAGGCCCTCTGGCAACGGCAGTTGCAGATGGCTCTGGGTCAGCAGCAACTGGATGCCGCTGTCTTCGAACATGTAGCTCAGGCGCTCCGCTGGATACTCAGGGTCCAGCGGCACGTAGGCGCCACCGGCCTTGAGGATCGCCAGCAGGCCGACCACCATTTCGAGGCTGCGCTCGGCGGCGATACCGACCAGCACGTCCGGGCCAACGCCTTGCGCCATCAGGTGCCGGGCCAGTTGGTTGGCGCGGGCGTCCAGCTGGGCGTAGCTCAGGTGGGTATCGCCGAACACCAGGGCCTCGGCCTGTGGCGTGCGGTCCACTTGGTCTTCGATCAACTGCTGGATAGAACGGTCCAGCGGATACTCGGTGGCAGTGGCGTTCCACTGCTCGACGATCTGTTCGCGTTCCGCGTCATCCAGCAATGCCAGCTGGTCGAGCGGCAGCGCCGGGTCGGCGACGACCTGCTCCAGCAGCCGCAACCAGTGCTGGGCCAGGCGCTCGATGCTGGCCGCGTCGAACAGGTCCGTGGCATAGCTGAAACCAGCCAGCAGCCCTTCGTCGCTGTCGAAGGTGTCCAGCTTCAGGTCGACCTGGGCACTGAAGGTGTCGCTGGCCAACGCTTCCAGGCGCAGCCCGGCCGCCTCGGCGGCAACGCTTGCCGGCGCTTGCGCCTGGTGGTTGAACATCACCTGGAACAACGGGTTGTAGCTCAGGCTGCGCTCCGGGCGCAGGGCATCGACCAGTTGCTCGAACGGCAGGTCTTGGTGCGCCTGGGCTTGCAGCGCGGTGCGCTTGACCTGTTGCAGCAAGTCGCTGAACGACTGGCCGGCGTCGAACCGTGCCTTGAGCACCTGGGTGTTGACGAAGAAGCCGATCAGCCCTTCGGTTTCCAGGCGGTTGCGGTTGGCGATCGGCACGCCGACCCGTACATCGTCCTGGCCGCTGTAGCGCTGCAACAGGCCCTGGAACGAGGCCAGCAACCACATGAACAGCGTCACCCCCTGCTCACGCGCCTGCTGCTTGAGCGCCCCACTCAACCCGGCCGGCAACGGCAGCACGACGCGGGCGCCACGGTAGCTCGGCTGCGCCGGCCGCGAACGGTCGGTAGGCAGCTCCAGCACCGGTTGCTCACCGCCCAGTTCGCCGGTCCAGAACGCCAACTGGCGCTCGCGCTCGCCGGCCTCCATCCAGTCGCGCTGCCAGGCAGCGTAATCGGCATACTGCACCGGCAGCGGCGCCAGGCTGGCGGCTCGCCCCTCGAGGCTGGCGGCGTACAGCTCGCTCAACTCGCGCGCCATCAGTTGCATCGACCAACCGTCCGAGACGATATGGTGCTGGGTCACCACCAGCAGGTGCTGGTCCGCCGCCAGGCGTGCCAGGCGAACCCGCAGCAGCGGCCCCTCGCGCAGGTCGAACAGGCGTTGCACCTCGCGCTCCACATAGCCACGCAGTTGTTCGTCCTGCTGTTGCGCGCTGCCCGACAGGGCCAGGGCATCCTGCTCAATCGCCAGGCGCAGGGTCGGCTCTACCCGCTGACAAGCCCGCCCCTGCTCCTCGACGAAGCGCGTGCGCAGGGTTTCATGCCGCGCCAGCAGCCCATCGAAGGCCTGTTGCAGGGCCGCCACGTCGAGCGGGCCGACAAGGCGCAGGGCCAACGGGATGTGGTAGGCGCTGCTGTCCGGCTGCAACTGCCAGAGGAACCACTGCCGCTCCTGGGCATAGGACAACGGCAAGGCCTGTTCTCGCGAACGTGGCAGCAAGGGCGGTTGCGGCTGCGCCTTGGCCTGGTCCAGCACCTGGCAGAACGAGGCCAGGGTGGGCTGCTCGAACAGGCTGCGCAGGTCCACCTCACGCTGCAGTGCTTGGCGCACTCGTGAAATCACCTGAGTGGCCAGCAGCGAATGACCGCCAAGGGCGAAGAAGTTGTCGTGCAGGCCAACCTGCTCAATGCCCAGCACCTCTTGCCAGATCTGTGCAATGCGTTGTTCCAACGGACTCTGCGGCGCCACATAGGCCTGCTGGTGCTGGCTCATATCCGGCGCCGGCAGCGCCTTGCGCTCCAGCTTGCCGTTGGGGCTCACCGGCAACGCCGGCAGGTAGATGAAGTGCGTCGGCACCATGTAGTCCGGCAGCTGCGCCTTGAGCACTTCGCGCAGCGCAGCGCTGTCCTCGTCGCCGGCCACCAGGTAGGCCACCAGTTGCAGGCTGCCGTTCACCGGCACCGCCAGCACCGCCGCTTCGCGCACGATGGCCTGCTCCAGCAGACGCGCCTCGATCTCGCCCAGCTCGATGCGCAGGCCACGGATCTTCACCTGGTGGTCGATCCGGCCCCGGTATTCGATCACCCCGTCCGCGCGCTGGCTGGCCAGGTCGCCGGTGCGGTACAGCCGCGCACCGTCGCCGAACGGGCTGGTGACGAAGCGCTCGGCGGTCAGCCCCGGGCGACGGTGGTAGCCACGGGCCAGGCCTTCGCCACCCAGGTACAGCTCGCCCACCACGCCCACCGGCACCGGCTCCAGGTTGCCGTCCAGCACGTAGGTCGCCAGGTTGGCGATCGGCTGGCCGATCGGCACCGTGTCGCGGCCTTCCTCGCGGCAGGTCCAGTGGGTCACGTCGATGGCCGCTTCGGTCGGGCCGTACAGGTTGTACAGGCCGGCGTTCGGCAGCTTGGCGAACACGCCCTGCTGGGCATCCACCTGCAAGGCTTCGCCACTGCAGACGATGCGCTTGAGGCTGGTGCAGCGACTTACCTGCTCGTCCTGCAGGAACACCTGCAGCATCGACGGCACGAAGTGCAGCGTGCTGACCTGGTGCTGGTTGATCAGCTCCACCAGGCGCGACGGGTCGCGGTGGTCGCCCGGGCCGGCCACGGCCAGGCGGGCACCGGTCATCAGTGGCCAGAAGAACTCCCACACCGAGACGTCGAAGCTGAACGGGGTCTTCTGCAACACCGTGTCGCTGCCATCCAGGCCATAGGCCTGCTGCATCCAGCACAGGCGGTTGACCAGGGCCGAGTGGCGGTTGCCCGCCCCTTTCGGCTTGCCGGTCGAGCCCGAGGTGTAGATCACGTAGGCCAGGTTTTCCGGGCTCACGGCTACCAACGGACGGCTGCTGTCGTAACCTTCCAGTTGCAGCGTATCCAGGTGCAGCACCGTCAGGCCCTCGGGCAACGGCAGTTGCAGATGGCTCTGGGTCAGCAGCAACTGGATGCCGCTGTCCTCGAACATGTAGCTCAGGCGCTCCGCCGGGTACTCCGGGTCAAGCGGCACGTAGGCGCCACCGGCCTTGAGGATCGCCAGCAGGCCGACCACCATTTCGAGGCTGCGCTCGGCGGCGATACCGACCAGCACGTCCGGGCCAACGCCTTGCGCCATCAGGTGCCGGGCCAATTGGTTGGCGCGGGCGTCCAGCTGGGCGTAGCTCAGGCGGGTCCCGCCGAACACCAGGGCCTCGGCCTGTGGCGTGCGGTCCACCTGGGCTTCGATCAACTGCTGGATCGAGCGGTCCAGCGGGTATTCGGTGGCAGTGGCGTTCCACTGCGCCTGCTCGTCGCGCTCGGCGCCGGTCAGCATGGGCAGCGCGCCAAGCACCGCTTGTGGCGCACCCGCCATGGCCTGCAGCAATGCCAGCAGGTGCTCGCTCAGGGTCTCGATGAAGCCGGCCGGGAACTCAGCCGCGCCATGGCGGTACTCGATGCTCAGCGTGTCGGCCGCGCCAATCGCCACCGTCAACGGGTAGTTGGTCTGCTCGTGGCTGTGCACCTGGCCAAACTGCAAGGCACCCGGCAAGGCGCCCTGCAACGCTTCGGACACCGGGTAGTTCTCGAATACCAGGATATTGTCGAACAAGGCCTCGCCGCCCTGCCCGGCCCAGCGCTGCACGTCGAACAACGGTGTGTGCTCGAACTCGCGCAATGCCAGGTTGGCCTCCTGCACTTCCTGCAACCAGGTCGCCACGCGCTGCTCGGGTCGCGGGCTGGCCACCACCGGCAAGGTGTTGATGAACAGGCCCACCTGCTGCTCGATACCCTGCAATTGCGCCGGGCGCCCCGCCACGGTGGCACCGAAGCACACCGTCGACTGCCCGGTGTGGCGCTGCAACAGCAGCAGCCAGGCGCCTTGCACCAGGGTGTTGAGGGTAATCTTCTGCGCCCGGCAGAAGTTCGCCAGCTCCGTGGTGGCCTGGCGGTCCAGGTGCTGGCGATGCAGGCGTTGCCCCGCCTCGCCGCCCACCTGGCGCCGGGCCAGGCGGGTCGGTGTCTCCAGCGTGCGCAGTTGACCCTGCCAGAACGCCTGGGTGCTGGCCCCGTCGCGCTCGCCCAGCCATTCGATATAGTCGGCCCAGCGCGCCTGCACCGGTGCCAGGGCCATGCCATGGTAGGCCTGCATGATCTCGCCGAGCAGGCGCGAACTGCTCCAGCCATCCATGAGGATGTGGTGATGGCTGTAGATCAGTTGATGGCGCTGCTCGCCTGTGCGTACCAGCTGCACCCGCATCAGCGGCGCCTTGGTCAGCGCGAAACCTTGCTCGCGCTGGGCCCGGGCCAGCTGTTCGAGGGCTTGCTCGCAGTCCTCGCGCCCACGCCAGTCGAGCAGCTCGAACGGCAGCGCGACATCGCGCATGACCACTTGCAGTGGTTGCGGCACGCCCTCCCAGAAGAACCCGCTGCGCAGCACTTCATGGCGCTGCATGACCTGCTGCCAGGCGGCGCGGAAGCGCTCGCCATCCAGGCCCTCGACGGGCACCTGCAACTGGTTGATATAGTCGCCCGCCTCGGCGTGGTAGAGGGTGTGGAACAGCATGCCCTGCTGCATCGGCGACAGCGGCAGGATGTCCTCCACCGCCCCCAGGTCGACAGCCAGTGCGTCCAGGCTGGCCTGGTCCAGGCCAGCCAGGGGGAAGTCCGACGGCGTCGCGCCCACGACGCCTGGGGTGCAGCAGTGCTCGACCAGCGCCTCCAGGGCCTGGCCATAGGCCTCGGCCAGGACCTGCATGGCCTGGGGCTCGAACATGTCCGGGCTGAAGCTCCAGTCGATGCTCAGCGTCCCGCCATACACCTGGCCATTGAGGGTCAGCCAGTTGCCCAGCGGGGCGCCGGCGCTCTGCTCCGCGCCGCTGCTCTCGCGGGCCGGCGAGAACAGGCTCGGGGTGTCCTCGGCGAAACTGCCGTCGAACTGCCCCAGGTAGTTGAAGGTGACGCGGGGCTCCGGCAGCGCGGCCAGGCGCGCGCGCACCTCGGGCTCGCCCAGGTAGCGCAAGGCGGCGAAACCGATGCCTTTGTCCGGCACCTCGCGCAGCTGTTGCTTGGCGGCCTTGATCGCTTGCGGCCAGTGCGCCGCCGTGGGCAGGCGCACCGGGTACTTGCAGGTGAACCAGCCCAGGGTGCGGGTCAGGTCGATGCCATCGAAGATCTCCTCGCGGCCATGCCCTTCCAGCTGCACCAGCACATCCTGGCGCCCGGTCCAGTCGCCGAGCACCCGCGCCAGCGCGGCCAGCAACAGGTCGTTGACCTGCGTGCGGTAGGCCGCCGGGGCCTGTTGCAGCAAGCGTTGGGTCAATGCCGCGGACAGCCGCGTGCTGACGGTGGCCTGGCGGTCCTGGCGCAGCGGCACATCGCGGCGCAGCGCCGGCAGATCGGCGTCGACGCCCTCCAGGGTGTGCAGCCAGTAGTCCAATTGCTGGGTGGCCAACGCGCCTTGGGCGTGGGCCTGAAGGCGCTCGCCCCACAGTCGCAGCGAGTCGGTCTTGGCCTGAAGTTGCGGGGCTTGCCCGTTGGCCAGCTGGTTATAGGCGCACTGCAGGTCCTCGAAGATGACCCGCCATGAAACACCGTCCACCAGCAGGTGGTGAATCACCAGCAACAGGCGCTGGCTGCCATCGTCCAGGTCCACCAGCAATGCCCGCAGCAGCGGCCCCTGGGCCAGGTCGAGGCTGCGCTGGGCATCCTCGCACAGCGCCTGCAGGGCCTCACCCGTCACCCCGTGGTGCTGGCGGCACAGTGGCGTGGTCTGCCATTGCTGGCGCTGCTCCTCGAGGCTCAGGTAACGGGCCTGCCAGCCCTGGGCGCCCTCGACGAAGCGCTGGCGCAGGCCATCGTGATGCTCCACCAGCGCGCGCAAGGCCGCCTCCAGCACCTGGACATCGATGCGCTGGTGCGCCTGCAACAGCACCGACTGGTTCCAGTGATGACGCTCGGGCACGGCCCGGGCGAAGAACTGCTGCTGGATCGGCAGCAGCGCCAGGGCACCGGCCAGCGGCCCCTGCTCGGCACGGTGCGCCGCGTCGCCGAACACGGCGACGCTGGCCAACGCCTGCACGGTCTGGTGCTTGAACAACTGCTTGGGGGTGAACACTATGCCGGCCTGGCGAGCCCGGCTGACCACCTGGATGGACATGATCGAGTCGCCGCCCAGTTCGAAGAAATTGTCGCCAAGGCCGACCCGCTCACGCTGCAACACGTCCTGCCAGATCGCCGCGATGCCTTGCTCCAGCGCGCTGCGTGGCGCCACATAGGCGAGCTGCGCCGGGCTGGCGTCGGGGGCTGGCAAGGCGCGGCGATCGACCTTGCCGTTGGCGTTGAGCGGCAACGCAGGCAACAGCACGAAATGCGTCGGCACCATGTACTCCGGCAGCACGCTCGCCAAGGCCTGGCGCAACGGGGCCGCGTCGGCGTCGGCGCTGTCGAGCACCACGTAGGCCGCCAGTTGCTTGTCGCGGGCCAGCACCACGGCTTCCCTGACACCGGTCAGGCGTTGCAGGGCGGCGGCAACCTCGCCCGGTTCGACCCGGTAGCCACGGATCTTCAACTGATCGTCGATACGCCCGCGATAGACCACCCCGCCCGCGCCGAGGCTGGCGGCGTCGCCGGTACGGTACATGCGCTGGCCGGGCTGGCCCGAGGGGTCGGGGACGAAGCGCTCGGCGGTCAAGCCAGGCTGGCCCAGGTAGCCCCGCGCCAGACATGGCCCGGCCACGTGCAGCTCGCCCGTCACCGCTGCCGCGACCGCCTGCAGGTCGCCATCGAGCAGTTGCACGCGGCTGTTGGCCAGAGGCTGGCCGAGGCTGACCGTGACCGGCTGGGCATCCAGCGCCAAGGCCTGGGCGAGAATGCCGACCGTCGACTCGCTGGGGCCGTAGTGGTTGTACACCTGGCACTGCGGGGCCAGCGTGCGCACCCGTGCCAGCAGCGCCGGCGAGCTGTGTTCGCCGCCGAGGATCAGACAGCGTCGCGGCAGCACGGCAGCGGCGTCACGGGCCGACAACAGCGCCTCCAGGTGCGAAGGCACGATCTTCAGCGCATCGATGGCGTGTTCGCGCATGTACCCGGCGAACCCGTCGCTGTCCATGGCCAGCTCGCTGGCCAGCAAGTGCAGGGTGCGCCCGGAGCACAAGGCACCGAACAGCTGGGTATAGCCCAGGTCGGCGGCGACGGTGGAAACCATGGCCAGGCTGCCCACCGCGCTCAGGTCGATGCGCGCGTACAGGCCGGTGACGTAGTTGAGCAGCGCGCGGTGGCTGACCATGACGCCCTTGGCCCGGCCCGTGGAGCCGGAGGTGAAGATCAGGTAGGCCAGGTTGTCGGCACAGCCGCCCGAAGCAGGCACGGCGCTCCAGGCCTGGCAGTCGTCGACCTGGACCTGCTCGAACGCGCCCTGCAACGGCGCGCGCCCCTGGGCCAGGTCATCGCTCAGCAGCAGCGCCACCTGGGCCTCGGCCAGCAGTTCCTGTTGGCGAGCCGGCGGCGTGGCGAGGTCCAAGGCCAGGTAATGCCCCCCCGCCTTGAGTACCGCCAGCATCGCCACCAGCAGCTCGACCGAACGCTCCAGCGCCAGGCCCACCGCCACTTCCGGGCCCACGCCGCTGGCGCGCAGGCGCGCCGCCAGGCGGTTGCTCCACTGGTCGAGCTCGGCATAGCTCAGTTGCCGCTCGCCACAGACCACGGCAATCGCCTCGGGCTGGCGCGCGGCCTGTTGCTCGAACAGTTGGTGAATGCCGGCGCAGTCCGGCGCCGGCAGCGCCTGGTAGTCAGGCTGGCTGAGCGGCGCCAGGGGGATTTCACCCAGCGCCCTGCCCGGCTCGGTGATCACCGCCTGCAGCAAGGCAAGCCAGTGCTCGGCCATCTGCCGCACGGTCGGCTCGGCGAACAAGTCGGTGGCATAGATGAAGCGCGCGCTGATGTCCTGGCCCTGCTCGACGGTTTCCAGGGTCAGGTCGAACTTGCTGTGACCGCTGTCCAGTGGCAGCTGGCGCACCTGCAATGGCATGCCGGGCGGCAGTTGCACTTCGCCCAGGTCGTTCTGGTGGTTGTGCATCACCTGGAACAACGCGCCATGGCTGAGATCGCGCTGGACCTGCAAGGCATCGACCAGTTGCTCGAACGGCAGGTCCTGGTGGGCCTGGGCTTCACGACTGGCGGTGCCGACCTGCGCCAGCAGGTCGTTGAACGAGGCCTGGCCGTCGATCCGCGCGACCAGCACCTGGGTGTTGATGAAGAAACCGATCAAGCCACGGGTTTCCACGCGGTTGCGGTTGGCCAGGGCCACGCCGACGCGTACCTGCTCTTGACCGCTGTAGCGGTGCAGCAGCAGTTGCAGGGCCGCCAGCAGCACCACGAACGGCGTCACCCCCTGGCGCTGCGCCAGCGTGCGCAGGCCCTGGGCCAGATCGCTGGGCAGGGCCAGCTCGATACTGGCGCCGCGCAGGCTCTGTTCGGCCGGGCGCGGGAAGTCCAGCGGCAGTTGCAACAGCGGATGCTCATCGCCCAGTTGGGTTTTCCAGTAGGCCAGCTGGCGGTCACGCTCGCCGGCTTCCATCCAGCGCCGCTGCCACAGGGCATAGTCGGCGTACTGGATCGGCAATGCCGGCAATCCGGCGGAGCGGCCTTCGCTGGCGGCCAGGTAGCCATGGATCAGTTCGTCCACCAGCACCTGCATCGACACGCCATCGGCGACGATATGGTGCAGCACCAGCAGCATCACGTGCCGGTCCGCCGCCAGGCGCAGCAGGCGTACCCGCACCAGCGGCGCCTGGGCCAGGTCGAATGGCTCGGCGCTGCCGGCGTCCAGGAAGGCCTCGACCTGAGGCTGTTGCGCGCCGGCGCCGAGGGTTTCGACGCTCAGCGCCACCCTGGCCTGCGCTTCGATCACCTGCAGCGGCTGCCCGTCGTCGGCGACGAAGCGCGTGCGCAGCGAGGCGTGGCGCACCAGCAGGTCGTCGAAGGCCTGCTGCAGGGCCGCCAGGTCGAGCGGACCCTCCAGGTTCAGGGCGCTGGTGATGTGGTAGGCGCTGCTGTGCGGCGCCAGTTGCCAGAGGAACCATTGGCGTTGCTGGGCGTAGGACAGCGGCAGCGCATCGAGCTCCTCGTGCATCGCCGGAATCGGCAGGTTGCTCAGGCTCATGCCGCGGTCGGCGAGCTTCTGCAGAAAGACCTTGCGCTGGGCCAGAGGCAGGCGGATGAAGCGCTGCACCAGCGCAATGTTGTCCTGTACAGCCATCTCAGAGGGTCTCCAGCTCGTCAAGAAGATCATGCATGTCGCTCAGGTCCTGCTCACGGTCAGCGCTCACGCAGCCGGCCAGGGCCGCGCTGTACTCGTGCAAGCTCGCGGCCTTGAAGATCAGGTCCAGGGCGATGTCGGCCGCCAGCGCCAGTTGCAGCTGGGCGGTGGCCTGGGTGGCGAGCAGCGAGTGCCCGCCCAGTTCGAAGAAGTTGTCGTCGCGACCGACCCGCTCGAGCTTGAGCACGGCCTGCCAGACCTCGGCCACCTGTTGCTCCAGCCCAGGCCGTGGCGCCACGAAGTGGCGCTGCAGGGCGCTGGCGTCGACCTCGGGCAGGGCCTTGCGGTCGATCTTGCCGTTGGGCGTGAGGGCGAAGCCTTCGAGCAGCATCAGGTAGCTGGGGATCATGTAGCCCGGCAGGTTGGCCTTCAGGTGCAGGTTGAGCTGGTCGCGCAGGGCCTCCTGGCCCGCCGCGTCCAGCGTCTGCTGCGCCACCACGTAGCCGACCAGCTGCGCGCCGGTCGGCCCCTGGCGGGCGATCACCAGCGCCTCGCGCACCGCGGCCACGCCTTGCAGGCAGGCCTCGATCTCGCCCAGTTCGATACGGAAGCCACGCACCTTGACCTGATGGTCGACACGGCCCAGATAGTCGACCACGCCATCGACCCGCTGGCGCACCAGGTCGCCACTGCGGTAGGTACGTGCCCCCGGCGCGCCGTGCGGATCGGGCACGAAGCGCTCGGCGGTCAGGCCAGGGCGGCGCAGGTAGCCGCGCGCCAGGCCCGCGCCACCCAGGTAGAGCTCCCCGGGATGACCCACCGGGACCTGTTCGAGCTGGTCGTCGAGCACCCGTACGCTGCGATCGCCAATGCGCGTGCCGATCGGCGCATAGGCGGCGTCGCAGGCATCCTGCTCGCCGGCCTTCCAGATCAGCGGGGTGACCACGGTTTCGGTAGGGCCATAGCCATTGATGATGTAGCGCGGACGCAAGGCGCGGCGGGCCAGGTCGTAGCTCGCCTGAGGCACGGCATCGCCACCGAAGCAATACACCCGCACCGACGGCGGGTTGCCGTCGCGCTCGGCATGCTCGGCCAGCTGCTGCAGGTACGCCGGCGGGAACGCGGCCACGGTCACGCCGTGGCGGTGCATGGCCTGGTAGGTCTGTTCCGGGGTCCACAGGCCACCGTCGCGAATCAGCAGGCGCGCGCCATGGCTCAAGGCGGTGAGCCAACGTTCATGGGCACCGTCGAAGGCAAACGACATGAAATGCAGCTCGCAGTCGCGCTCGCTCATCTCGTAGCGCTCGCCAATCGCCAGGCAGTGCATGACCAGCGGCCCATGGGCCACCGCCACGCCCTTGGGCTTGCCGGTGGAGCCGGAGGTGTAGATCACATAGGCCAGGTTGCCCGGCTGCACGGCGCACTGTGGCGCCTGGGCCGGCTGCGCGCTCAGCACGACCTGGTCCAGGGCCAGGCAGTCCAGGCCTTGCGGCAGCGGCAGGCGCGCGGCCAGGTGCGATTGGCTGAGCAGCAGACCGATGCCGGCATCCTCGATCAGGTAGGCCAGGCGTTCGCGGGGGTAGTCCAGGTCCAGGGGGGCGTAGGCCGCTCCGGCCTTGAGCACGGCCAACAGCGCCACCAGCATCTGCGGGCTGCGTTCCAGGGCCACGCCGACCAGGGTCTCCGGGCCGACCCCACGGGCGATCAGCAGGTGCGCCAGCTGGTTGGCCTGGGTGTCCAGCTGGGCGAAGGTCAGCTGCTGGTCGGCGCAGATCACCGCCAGCGCATCGGGACGGCGTTCGGCCTGGGCCTGGATCAGTTGGTGGATACTGCGCGCGGTGGGATAGACCGGCTCATCGACGCTCCACGGGCGCATCGCGTCGAGCTCGGCGCGGTCGAGCATCGGCAGTTGCGCGACCCGCCGCGACGGGTCGCGGACCATGGCCTGCAACAAGTTGCGCCAGTGCCGCCCCAGCCGCTCGATGGTCGAGGCCTGGAACAGGTCGGTGGCGTAGGTCAGGGTCGCGTCGAGGGTGTCGCCCGAGTCGAAGGTGTCCAGGGCCAGGTCGACCTGGGCGGTGACGCTGTCCCACTGCACGGTTTCGATCTGCAAGGTGCCCAGGTCGCCCAGGCGGGCCGCGCGCGGATCACTGTTCTGGTGGTTGTAGATCACCTGGAACAAGGGGTTGTGGCTCAGACTGCGCTGGGGCTGCAACACCTCGACCAATTGCTCGAACGGCAGGTCCTGGTTGGCCTGGGCATCCAGCGCCGCCGCCTTGCTGGCCTGCAGCAGGTCGAGCACGCAGGCTTCGGGCTGCACATCGACGCGCAGTACCTGGGTATTGACGAAGAAACCCAGCAACGCTTCGGTTTCGACCCGGTTGCGGTTGGCCATGGGCACGCCGACGCGAATGTCGGCCTGGCCGCTGTAGCGGTGCAGCAACAGCTGGAACGAGGCCAGCAGCACCATGAACAGGCTGGCCTGCTGGTCCTGGGCCAGCTGGCGCAGGGCCTGGACCAGCTCGGCGGGCAGGCGCACCTGCGCTTGCGCGCCGCGGTGGCTCATCTGCGCCGGGCGCGGGTAGTCGCTGGGCAGTGCCAGCACCGAGTCGCCGCCGGCCAGGCGCTGCTGCCAGTATTCCAGCTGGCGCTGGCGCTCGGGCCCGGCCAGCCACTGGCGCTGCCACTGGGCGAAGTCGGCGTACTGGATCGGCAAGGCCGCCAGCTGCGCCTGGCGACCTTGGCTGGCGGCGCCGTAGAGCTCGATCAGTTCGTGTACCAGGCGCTGGATCGACCAGGCATCGGAGACGATGTGGTGCTGGGTCAGTACCAGCAGGTGCTCGTCGGCGCCCAGTGGCGCCAGGCACGCCCGCAGCAACGGGCCGTTGGCCAGGTCGAAGGTGCGTTGGGTCTCGGCCAGGACGAAGGCTTCGATCCGCGCCGACAACGATTCACCGGCAGGCAGGCTGGCCTGCTGCAACGCCAGCGAGGCATGGCTGGCGATGACCTGCAGCAGCTCGCCCTCCTCCTGGCGGAAGGTGGTGCGCAGCGGCTCATGGCGCGTCACCAGCGCATCGAGGCTGTGCTGCAGCGCCGCCAGGTCCAGCGGGCCACGCAAGCGCAGGGCCATGGGCACGTGATAGGCGGCGCTGTGCGGGTCGAGTTGCCAGAGGAACCACTGGCGCTCCTGGGCGAACGACACCGGCAGTGGCCGGTCACGCCCGACCGCGCGGATCGTCCCGCCGTCCACGGCGTCGGCGGCACCCAGCGCCGCGCAGAAGTCACGCAGCCCCGAGTGCTCGAACAGGGTACGCAGGCTCGCCGCGACCGCCAGCTCCTGGCGCACGCGCGACAGCACCTGGGTCGCCAGCAGCGAGTGGCCGCCAAGTTCGAAGAAATCGTCGTCCAGGCCGACCCGAGGCAGGTGCAGGATCTCGGCCCAGATCGCCGCCACGCCCTGCTCCAGCGCACTGCGCGGCGCGACATAGGCGCGCTGCGCCTCGGTCGCGTCCGGCTGCGGCAGCGCCCGGCGGTCGAGCTTGCCGTTGCCGGTCAGCGGCAGTGCATCGAGCAGCAGCACGTGGCTCGGCACCATGTACGCCGGCAGGTCGCGCTGCAGCTCGGCGCGCACGCTATCGCGCAATGCCGCCGGGTCAAGCTCGGCGGTGGCGACCAGCCAGGCCGCCAGTTGCGGGCCGTTGGCCCCCTCGACGGCCAGCACCACGGCCTCGCGCACCTGTGGATGCTGCAACAGGCGGGCTTCGATCTCGCCCAGCTCGACGCGGAAACCGCGAATCTTCACCTGATGATCGATACGCCCGACGTACTCGATCGCGCCGTCCTGGCTGAAGCGGGCCAGGTCGCCACTGCGATAGAGCCGCGCGCCAGGGGCGCCGAACGGATCGGGCACAAAGCGCTCGGCACTGAGCGCGGGGCGCTGCAGGTAACCACGGGCCAGGCCCGCGCTGCCCACATACAGCTCGCCGATACAGCCTTGCGGGACCGGGTCGAGGGCCGCGTCGAGCAGGTACAAGGTCTGGTCGGGGATCGGCTCGCCGATCGGGCTGGCGCTGTCACTGCGCAGGTCGGCCACGGACAGTGGGCGGTAGGTGACGTGCACCGTGGTCTCGGTGATGCCGTACATGTTGGTCAGTTGCGGCTGAGCGTCACCGAAACGCTCGAACCACGGGCGCAGGCTGGCTACCTCGAGGGCCTCGCCGCCGAACACCACGTGACGCAGGGCCAGCGCCGGCACCTCGGGCCGTGCGCAGGCCACCTGCATCAGCTGGCGAAACGCCGACGGGGTCTGGTTGAGCACGGTCACCCGCTCGCGCTCCAGCAAGGCGAGGAACTCTTCCGGCGAACGGGTGAGCGCCTGGGGCACCACCACCAGCCGACCGCCCTGCAACAGGGCACCAAAAATCTCCCACACGGAAAAATCGAAGGCGTGGGAATGGAACAGGCTCCAGGTGTCGTCGGCGTCGAAGCCGAACCACGGGTCGGTGGCGGCGAACAGACGCAGCACGTTCTCATGGGGCAGCAAGGTGCCCTTGGGCTTGCCGGTGGAACCGGAGGTGTAGATCACATAGGCCAGATTGCCTGGCTGCACGGCAACCTCGGGGTTGCCGGGGTCGCTCGACACCCCGGGCTCGGCATCGAGCAGCACCAGCGGCAAATCGGCGGGCGGTTGCAGACGCTCGAGCAACGTCGTCTGGGTCAGCAACAAGGCGATGCCGCTGTCCTGCATCAGGTAGGCCAGGCGCTCGCGGGGGTTGCTGGGGTCCATCGGCACATAGGCACCGCCGGCCTTGAGAATGGCCAGCAGGCCGACCACCAGGTCGAGACTGCGGGCCACGGCCAGCCCCACCCGCACCTCCGGTCCGACCCCGGCGGCGATCAGCCGCGCGGCCCAGTGGTTGGCCTGGGCGTTGAGTTCGGCATAGCTCAGCTGACGGTCTTCGCAGGTCACGGCGATGGCCTGCGGACGGCGGCGCGCCTGCTCCTCGATGCAGCCGTGCAGGGTCTGTGTCACCGGGAACCGGCGGGTAGCCGGGTTCCAGGCGCGCAGATGGTGCTGGCGCTCGGCGTCCTCGAGCAACGGCATGTTGCCGACGACCGCCTGCGGGTCGGCGACGATGGCGCTCAGC
The DNA here is from genome assembly GCF_054788395.1 of Pseudomonas sp. microsymbiont 2. NCBI lineage: Bacteria > Pseudomonadati > Pseudomonadota > Gammaproteobacteria > Pseudomonadales > Pseudomonadaceae > Pseudomonas > Pseudomonas sp. microsymbiont 2. The sequence continues at coordinate 2,371,543 of NZ_CM139112.1, read as the reverse complement.
AACTGCTGCCAGTGGCGCATCAACCGCGCGACGGTGGCAGCCTCGAACAGGTCGCTGGCATAGGTGAGACAGGCATGCAGGCCCTGGGCGTTCTCACTGGTGTCCAGGGTCAGGTCGAACTGGGCACCGGGCTGCGCCTGCTCGAGCAAGGTCACCTGCAGCTCGCCAAGGCTCAGGCCCTGGGCAGCGGCCGGCTGCACCTGATGGTTGAACATCACCTGGAACAGCGGGCTGTGGCTGGCGTTGCGTTCCGGTTGCAGCGCCTCGACCAGTTGCTCGAATGGCAGGTCCTGGTGTGCCTGGGCCTGCAGCACGGTGTCATGCAGGCCGCGCAGGTGCTGGCTGAAACTGCCATGCAGGTCGAGCGGCGCGCTGATCACCTGGGTATTGACGAAGAAACCGATCAGCCGCTCGGTCTCGGCGCGGTTGCGGTTGGCCAGCGGCACACCGATGCGCACCTCGGGCTGGCCGGTGTAGCGTTGCAGCAGCAGCTGGAAGCTGCCCAGCAGCACGGTGAACAGACTGACATCGTGGCGCTGGGCGAGCTGGCGCAGCGCACCGGCCAACTCGGCAGGCAGCTGCACGCCAAGGCTGGCGCCCCGACCACTCTGGCGCGCGGGGCGTGGGTGGTCCAGCGGCAGTTCGAGCACATCCTGGTGGCTGCCCAGGCGCTCGCGCCAGTACTGCAGCTGGCGCTCGCCCTCGCCCGCCTGCAGCCACTGGCGCTGCCACAAGGCATAGTCCGGGTACTGGATGGGCAGCACCGGCAGCCGCGCCGGCTCGCCGCTGCAAGCGGCGCGGTAGCATTCGAGCAATTCCTCGACCATCACGCCCATCGACCAGCCGTCGGTGACGATATGGTGCAGGCTCACCTGCAGCAGATGGTCGTCCGCGCCCAAGGGCTGCACCCGGACCCGCAGCGGCGCGCCCTGGGCCAGGTCGAACGGCGTGGCGGCTTCATCGCGCAGGCGCGCCTCGATCAGCTGTTCGGCGGCGATCGCCGGCTGCGCCGCCAGGACCTGCCAGTCCGGCTCGCTGTCGGCCGACACCTGCTGCAAAGCCTGCCCATCGACTTCGAGAAAGCGCGTGCGCAAGCTGGCATGACGCGCCAGCAACTGGGTGAAGGCGCCCTGCAGCGCGGCCAGGTCCAGCGGGCCGCGCAGGCGCAGGGCCAGGCACAGGTTGTAGGCACAGCCCTGCGGGTCGAGCTGCCAGAGGAACCATTGGCGCTGCTGGGCATAGGACAACGGCAGCGGACCGCGTTCGATGGCCGGCACGATCGGCAGGCGCGCCACATTCACCCCGGCCTCGCCCAGCTTGCGGAACAGCTGCTGGCGCTTGTCGCTGTCCAGCCCGCCGATACGCGTGGCCAGCTCCTGCGAGCGTGCGGTTTGGGGCTTAAGCATTGTGTTCCTCCAGTTCGTCGAGCGCGCCGAAGATCAGGTCCAGTTCGTCGCTCGGATCGTTGTCGGCCATGACGGCCTGCACATGCGCCGCCAGCTGATGCAGGGTGCGCAGTGCGTAGAAATCGTTGATGGCCAGTTCGATGCCCAGGGCGCCGCGCAGGCGGGCCAGCAGCATGATCAGTTGCAGCGAATGGCCACCGAGTTCGAAGAAGTCATCGTCCAGCCCCACCCGCTCGACCTTGAGCACTTCCTGCCAGAAGCCGGCCAGCTGGCACTCCAGCTCGCTGCCTGGGGCGCGGTAGGCCGCGGCGCCCGCGCCGGCCTGTGGATCGGGCAAGGCCCGGCGTTCCAGCTTGCCGTTGGCCGACAATGGCAGGGACTCGAGCAGCACGAAGTGCGCCGGCACCATGTAGTCCGGCAGGCTGGCCTTGAGCGCTGCCTTGAGGCTGTCGACCAGGTCGGTGCCGGCAGCGACGGGCACCACGTAGGCCACCAGTTGCGCGCCGCGTGCGATCACGGCGGCCTCGCGCACGCCATCCTGTTCCAGCAGGCGCGCTTCGATCTCGCCCAGTTCGATACGCAGGCCACGGATCTTCACCTGGTGGTCGATCCGACCCCGGTATTCGATCACCCCATCCGCGCGCTGGCTGGCCAGGTCGCCGGTGCGGTACAGCCGCGCACCGTCGCCGAACGGGCTGGTGACGAAGCGCTCGGCAGTCAAGCTCGGGCGACGGTGGTAGCCACGGGCCAGGCCTTCGCCGCCCAGGTACAGCTCGCCCACCACGCCCACCGGCACCGGCTCCAGGTTGCCGTCCAGCACGTAGGTCGCCAGGTTGGCGATCGGTTGGCCGATCGGCACCGTGTCGCGGCCTTCCTCGCGGCAGGTCCAGTGGGTCACGTCGATAGCCGCTTCGGTCGGGCCGTACAGGTTGTACAGGCCGGCGTTCGGCAGCTTGGCGAACACGCCCTGCTGGGCATCCACCTGCAACGCCTCGCCACTGCAGACGATGCGCGTGAGGCGGGTGCAGCTGGCCACCTGCTCATCCTGCAGGAACACCTGCAGCATCGATGGCACGAAGTGCAGCGTGCTGACCTGGTGCTGGTTGATCAGCTCCACCAGGCGCGACGGGTCGCGGTGGTCGCCCGGGCCGGCCACGGCCAGACGGGCACCGGTCATCAGTGGCCAGAAGAACTCCCACACCGAGACGTCGAAGCTGAACGGGGTCTTCTGCAACACCGTGTCGCTGCCATCCAGCCCGTAAGCCTGCTGCATCCAGCACAGGCGGTTGACCAGGGCCGAGTGGCGGTTGCCCGCCCCTTTCGGCTTGCCGGTCGAGCCCGAGGTGTAGATCACGTAGGCCAGGTTTTCCGGGCTCACGGCTACCAACGGACGGCTGCTGTCGTTGCCTTCCAGCTGCAGCGTATCCAGGTGCAGCACCGTCAGGCCCTCTGGCAACGGCAGTTGCAGATGGCTCTGGGTCAGCAGCAACTGGATGCCGCTGTCTTCGAACATGTAGCTCAGGCGCTCCGCTGGATACTCAGGGTCCAGCGGCACGTAGGCGCCACCGGCCTTGAGGATCGCCAGCAGGCCGACCACCATTTCGAGGCTGCGCTCGGCGGCGATACCGACCAGCACGTCCGGGCCAACGCCTTGCGCCATCAGGTGCCGGGCCAATTGGTTGGCGCGGGCGTCCAGCTGGGCATAGCTCAGGCGGGAATCGCCGAACACCAGGGCTTCGGCCTGTGGCGTGCGGTCCACCTGGGCTTCGATCAGCTGCTGGATCGAACGGTCCAACGGGTAATCGACAACGGTGTCATTGATCGCCATCAACAGCGTCCGCTCCTGGGCATCGCCGATCGTCAACTCGCCCAACAGGCGCTCGGCCGACGTGCAGATCTGCGCCAGCAGTTGCAGCAGATGCCCGTCGATACGCGCGATGGCTGCCGGACTGAAGGCATCCAGCGCATGGTTGTAGTGCAGTTGCAGCTGCTCGCCCAGGGTCACGCCAAGCGTCAGCGGATAGCTGGTCTGGTCGTGCTGCGCCACCTCGCCGAACACCAGGCCCGGCACCGTGCCCTCCGCCAAGGCCTGGGCCACCGGGAAGTTTTCGAATACCAGGATATTGTCGAACAGCGCCTCGCCACTGCGTCCGGCCCAGCCCTGCACCTCGTACAGCGGCGTATGTTCGTGGTCGCGCAAGGCCAGCCCCTGGGCTTGCAAGGCTTGCAGCCAGGCACCGAGTGGTTGCTCCGGACGAGCACTGACCACCAGCGGCAAGGTGTTGATGAACAGCCCCAACTGTTCCTCGATCCCCACCAGCTCGGCGGGGCGGCCAGCCACGGTGCAGCCGAAGACCACGCTGTCGCTGCCGCTGTAGCGTTGCAACAGCAGCGCCCAGGCGCCCTGGAACAGGGTATTGAGGGTGATCTTCTGCTGCCGGGCGAACTGTGTCAGGCGTTGCGACAGACCAGCATCCAGCGTGCTGTGGTGAATACGGTGCGCCGTGCTGTCGTCGAGCGACGCGCCCAGCAGCGGCTGCAACAGGGTCGGGCCGTCCAGTGCCGCCAACTGCGCGCGCCAGAACGCCTCGGTCGCCGCGCCATCACGCTCGGCCAGCCACTGCACATAGTCGCTGAAGCGCCCCACCACTACCGGCGGCTCGCCGGCATAGGCCTGCAACACCTGGCCAAACAGCTGCGCGCAGCTCCAGCCATCCATGAGGATGTGGTGGTGGGTGAACAGCAAGCGGTGGCGCTGCTCGCCGGTGCGGATCAACGCCAGGCGCAGCAGCCCAGGGCGCTGCAGGTCGAAATCGCACTGCCGGTCCTGGGCGGCGAACGCGTCCAGTGCCTGCGCGGTGTCCTTGCCGCGCCAGTCATGCTCGACAAAGTCCAGCGTCACCTGGCGCTGCACCAGTTGTAGTGGGGCCACGCCGGCCTGCTGCCAGACGAAACCACTGCGCAGCACCGGATGGGCATCGATCAGCGCCTGCCAGGCCGCCCGGAAGCGCGGCACATCGAGCCCGTCGATATCCACCACCAGCTGGTTGATGTAGGTGCCCTGGCCGGGCGCGTGCAAGGCGTGGAACAGCATGCCCTGCTGCATGGGCCCCAGCGGATAGATATCCTCGATCAGCGCGGCCGGCAGCGGCAGGCCATCGAGGCTGGCCTGGTCGAGGTTGGCCAGGGGGAAGTCCGACGGCGTGACCCCGGCGGTCCGCGGGTCGCAGCAATGGGCGAGCAGATCGCCCAGCGCCTGCTCATAGGCCTCGGCCAGGCGCTCAATGGTGACACTGTCGAACATCGCCTGACTGAAGGTCCAGCGCATCTCCAGCTCACCGCCATAGACCTGACCTTCGACACTCAGCCAGTTGTCCAGCGGCGCGTCCTCGGACTGCTCGGCGCCGGCCGGCTCCAGCGCCGGGCGCAGCAAGGCGTGTTCATCGAAGCTGGTGTCGAACTGGCCGAGGTAGTTGAAGGTGATGCGCGGCTCGGGCAATGCCCGCAGCGCGCCGTCGCCGAACTGGCGCAGCAGGCCGTAGCCCAGGCCTTTGCCGGGCACGCCGCGCACCTGCTCCTTGACCTGCTTGAGGGTCTCGCCCAGCGACGCCGCCGCGCTCAGGCGCAGCGGGTATTGGCTGGTGAACCAGCCGACCGTGCGGGTCAGATCGAGGTCATCGAACAGGCTCTCGCGACCATGCCCTTCGAGGGCCACCACGCAATCGGCCTGCGCGCTCCAGTCGCGCAGCACCCACGCCAGCGCCGCCAGCAGCAGGTCGTTGACACCGGTGCGGTAGGCGGCATTGGCCTGCTGCAGCAACTGCTGGGTCAGGCGGGCATCGAAACGGCTGCGCAGCACCTGGGCGTGACGGCTGGCCAGGCTGCCCTGCGGGCGCTCGCATGGCAGGTCGCTGACCGCCGCCAGCTGCGCCTGCCAGTACGGCAGTTCGGCCAGGCGCTGGGGGCTGTCGGCCTGCTCGACCAGCCTGGCGCTCCAGGCCCCGAAAGCGCTGGTCTTGGGCGGCAGCTGCGGCTGGCGACCGTCGCACAGCTGCTGGTAGGCGCTGAGCAGGTCTTCCAGCAGGATGCGCCAGGACACCCCGTCGACCACCAGGTGGTGCACGGCCAGCAGCAGGCGTTGGCTGCCATCTGGCAAGGTTGCCAACAGCGCGCGCAGCAGAGGCCCTTGTTCCAGCGCCAGGCTGGCCTGGGCGCGGGTATAAAGGGCTGGCAGCTCCTGGACATCGCTGACCGTCACCTGCCAGAGCAGGTCATCGGGGGCCTGTTCGGCACCACCGACTTCGCAGGCCCAGCCCGCGTCGCCCCGGCGCACCCGCGCACGCAAGGCATCATGATGCCGCCACAAGGCCTGCAATGCGCCACGCAGCGGCGCGTCCTGCAGCGTGGCAGTGCTCTTGAGCAGCACGGCCTGGTTCCAGTGATGGGCATCCGGCACCTCGCGGCGCAGGAAATCCAGCTGGATCGGCAACAGGCTCAGCGGGCCACTGAGCGGCCCCTGCTCGATCGCCAGCGCGGTGCTCTGGCGCGCCGCCTGGGCCAGGCTGCGCACGGTCTGGTGCAAGAACAGGTCGCGCGGGCTCAGGCCCAGCCCCACCTGGCGGGCACGGCTGACCACCTGGATCGAGACGATCGAGTCGCCACCCAGCTCGAAGAAGTTGTCGTCGCGGCCAACCTGCTCGACATTCAGCAGCGCCTGCCAGATCGCCGCGATGCTGCACTCCACCGGCCCCTGGGGCGCCGCGCCGACCTGGCGCTGCTGCGCGTCGGGCGCGGGCAAGGCCTTGCGATCGAGCTTGCCGTTGGGGCTCAGCGGCAGCTTCGCCAACAGCACCCACTGCGCCGGCACCATGTATTCGGGCAGGCAGGCCTGCAGCGCCTCGCGCCAGGCCTCGCGCCCCTGGGCCGCCGCCTCTGGCTCGTCCAGCAGACGGCTATCGGCGGGCACCACATAGCCCACCAACTGCAGCCCACTGACGCCCAGCAGCGCCTGGACACTGGCATCGCCCACGCCGTCGTGCTCCAGCAGGCGCGCCTCGATCTCGCCCAGTTCGATGCGAAAACCGCGGATCTTCACCTGGTGGTCGATTCGTCCGGTGTAGTCGAGGATGCCTTCGTCGTTGAAGCGAGCCAGATCGCCCGTGCGGTATTGGCGCGCGCCCGGCGCGCCATTGGGGTCGGGCAGGAAACGCTCGGCGGTAAGGCCTGGGCGGCCAAAGTAGCCACGCGCCAGCAGTTCACCGCCGATCACCAGCTCGCCGGTGACGCCGGTCGGCGCCAGGCCGCCGTTGCGGTCCAGCACATACAGGCGCCGGCCCGGCAGCGCCCGGCCAATGGGCAAGGTCAGGGGGATGGCGCGCTCGCCACGCACATAGTCGCCGCAGTCCAGGGTGGTGGCGGTCACCGTGGCCTCGGTCGGGCCGTAGGTGTTGAGCAGGCGCACATGGCCCAGGCCGGCCTTGCGCCAGGCCAGCAAGCCCTCCGGCGGCATGGCTTCGCCGCCGCTGTGCACCTGGCGCAAGGCGGCGTAGTCGCGCGGGCCGATGGCGGCGAACTCCTTGGCCAGCATGTTCCAGTAGGCGGTGGTCAGGTCGACCACACTGATGCGCTGGCTGACCAGCTGCTGGTAGAAGGTCTCGCTGTCCCAGATGGTGTTGCCGCGCAGCACCACCGACGCACCGCAGATCAACGCGGGGTAGAGCTGCTCGACGAAGCCGTCGAAGTTGAAGGTGGCGAACTGCAACACCCGGTCGCGACTGCTCAGGCCGAAAAAGGCCAGCGACACATGGGCATGCCGGCTCAAGGCGCGATGGCTGATGCCCACGCCTTTGGGCCGCCCGGTGGAGCCCGAGGTGAACATCACGTAGGCGAGGTTGTCAGGGTGGCTGCGATTGGCCAGGGGCGAACCGTCCTGCTCGCCCCAGGCATCGCCCTGATCCAGACAGACCGTGCGCACACCGGCCACATCCAAGGCGTCGCGCAGGCTGGCCTGGCTCAGCAGCAAGCGACTGCCGCTGTCCTCGATCATGCACAACAGGCGGTCACGGGGGTATTGCGGGTCCAGCGGCACGTAGCCACCACCGGCCTTGAGCACGGCGAGGATCGCTACCACCATGTCCAGGCCGCGTTCCAGCGCCACGCCCACCAGCACCTCGGGGCCTACGCCAAGGCTGATCAGGTGACGGGCCAGCCGATTGGCGCGCTGCTCCAGCTCGCCGTAGCTCAGCTGCCGCGCCTCGAACAGCAATGCCGGCGCCTGCGGCGTGCGCTCGGCGCACTGGGCGAACAGCTGGTGGACACACAGCTCGCTGGGGTACTCCGCCGGCGCGCTGCCCCACTGCTCCAGCAAACGCTGGCGCTCGTCGCTGGCCAGCAGCGGCAAGTCGCCGACGCGGCGCCCGGCATCCTCGACCAGGGCACCGAGCAGCGCCTGCCAGTGGCTGGCCAGGCGCTCGATACGCGGCGCATCGAACAGGTCGGTGGCGTAGGTGAAGGTGGCGTACAGCACGCCAGCCTTTTCATGGGTGTCCAGGCTCAGGTCGAACTGGGTATTGCGGCTCTGCCAGTCGAGCACATCGAGGCTCAGCCCGCCGTCGAGCGACAGGGTGGTGATATCGGCGACATCCGCCTGGTGGTTGTACATCACCTGGAACAACGGGTTATGGCTGAGACTGCGCTCCAGGCGCAAGGCCTCGACCAACTGCTCGAACGGCAGGTCCTGGTGGGCCTGGGCGCCCAGTGCGGCCTGGCGCACCTGGTCCAGCACCTGCGCGGCACTGGCCTGGCCATCGAAGGCCAGGCGCAGCACCTGGGTATTGACGAAGAAGCCGATCAGGCCTTCGGTCTCGTTGCGGTTGCGATTGGCGATGGGCACGCCGATACGCAACTCGTCCTGCCCGGTATAGCGCTGCAACAGCATGGCGAAGGCTCCCAGCAACACCATGAACAAGGTCATGTTGTGCTGGCGCGCCAGGGCCTTGAGCTGCCCGGCCAGCTCGCCATCCAGGATCAGCTCGACCCGCCGCCCGGCATAGGTCGGCAGCAACGGCCGCGGCCGGTCAGCCGGCAGCTCGATCAGCGGGTGCTCCTGGCCCAGGTGGGCCAGCCAGTAGTCCAGCTGGCGCTGCTGCTCGCCGGCCTCCAGCCAACGTCGCTGCCACAGCGCATAGTCGCTGTACTGGATCGGCAGCGCTGGCAGATCGGCCTGCCGCCCCTGGCTACGCGCCAGGTAAAAGCGGCGAAACTCGTCGATCAGCACGCTCATCGACCAGCCGTCGGCCACGATATGGTGCAACGTCAGCAGCAGCACATGCTCCTGAGCCGCCAGCCGCACCAGACGCACGCGCAGCAATGGACCGTGCTCCAGGTCGAAGGCATGCTCGGACTGCAGCGTCGCTTCTTCGCGCACCCGCGCCTCGCGCTCGGTTTCGGGCAGCGCGCTCAGGTCGAGGGTCTCCACCTCGATCTCGCGGGCCAACGGCGCCTGGACCAGGCTGTCGTCGGCTTGACGGCGGAACACGGTGCGCAAGGTCTCGTGGCGCGCGACCAGATCGGCAAAGGCCTCGCGCAGCGCCTCGGGTTTCACCGGGCCGCGCAGGCGCACGGCCATTGGCAGGTTGTAGGCACCGCTCTGGCTGTCCATCTGCCACAGGAACCACATGCGCCGCTGCGCGTAGGAAGGCACCGCCCGATCGTCCGCGACCACCGCGGCCGGGATCGGCAACTGGGAAAAGTCGATGCCTTCCCTGCCCAGCATTTCAAGGAACACACGGCGCTTTTCCAGCGGCAGTTCGATGAAACGGCGGGCCAGTTGCAGGGACTTCTCGGCATTCATCAGGTTGCTTCCGTACGAGTGGTTACCACGGGCAGTGCCCGGCTATCCCTACGAAACGGATACAAAGTGCGAAAAATTAAGGCCGTGCAGCGCCCGCCGCGCCTGCGCCCGCCGCCCTTGAAACATTTTCTTGCATTTGACTCCGCAGGTTTCTCATTCTCATTCGTCCTATTAAGTGCAGCCCTACGAGGTTGAGCCGAGACTCGACCGCACTTTTCCAGCAGAAGACCGACTGATGGCCCGACAACCGAAAAAATCCAATTCCAAGCTGTGGTTCCTGGTCCACAGCTGGCTTGCCCTGCCGATCTGGTTTTTCGTCCTGATCGTCTGCTTCACCGGCATGCTCGCGGTGGTCAGCCAGGAAATCGTCTGGCTGGCCAACGCCGATGTGCGCGCCAGCAAGCCCGACGGCGACGCCGAGCGCCTGAGTTTCCAGCAGGTGCTCGAAAACATGCACAAGGCCGAACCGAACCTGGCCGTGCGCTTCCTCAGCCAGCCGGATGGCTCGCACTTCGCCCTGCAGGCCTCGGTGGTCCGCCCCGACGGCACCAGCTCGCTGCTTTATGTGAACCCCTACACCGGCGCCATCCAGGGCCAGCGCCCGGACTTCGACTTCGAAGCCTTCACCCGCGCCCTGCACGGCTGGTGGCTGGTGCCGTTCACCAACGGCTATAGCTGGGGCTGGTACCTGGTGTCGCTGCTGGGCCTGCCGATGCTCGCCTCGCTGGTGACCGGGCTGGTGGTGTACAAGAAGTTCTGGCGCGGCTTCTTCAAGCCGGTGCGCACCGGCCATGGCGCGCGGATCTTCTGGGGCGACCTGCACCGCCTGGCGGGCGTGTGGTCGATCTGGTTCATCGCGGTGATCTCGATCACCGGCATCTGGTTCCTGATCCAGGCGATCCTTGGCGACAACCACGTGACCATTTCCAGCGAGCCGATCGTGCCGGTGATCGCCCGCGAGCAGGTGCCGCAGACCGCTGATGGCAGCCCGGCACCGCGCATCGACCTGGACGAGGCGGCGCGTATCGCCACCGCGACGATCCCCGGTCTCGACGTGAGCTTCATCTCGCTGCCGGCCACTGCCTACAGCCACTACAGCATGGGCGGGCGCGGCTGGTACCCGCTGATGTTCCAGACCGCCGAGGTCAACCCGTACACCCGCGCGGTCGACAGCCAGTTCCTGCTCGGCGACCGTTCAGCCCTGGAGTTCGTCACCGAATCCATGCGTCCGCTGCACACCGGTGACTTCGGCGGCCTGGCAATCAAGCTGATCTGGTTCTTCTTCGGCCTGGTGCTGACCCTGATGGTCTTCAGTGGCCTGCTGATCTGGACCAAGCGTACCGCCCAGGCCACCGCCGCCGCGATCAAGCGCGCCGAACGCCCGGCACGGGCGCGCCAGGCGAGCAACGACACCCCCGTGGAGGCCCAGCCATGAGCCAGGCGAATGCAGTGCCGCAAGGCGGCCTGAAGCAGTGGTGGCTGAAATGGCGCTTCCACCTGAATATCCTGCTGATCCTCATCCCCCTGGGCTTCATGCCCAAGTACTTCGCCGACGCCAGCCTGTTCCGTGGCGACAGCGGCCTGGGCGCCACCCCCATCCAGGGCATCCAGGTCGGGCGCTGGAGCCTGGACCTGGCCGAACTGTTCGACGAGCCGCCACGCGCCGATGGCCCGGCCGGTCACTTCAAGAGCTTCAACGCGGCCCTGTGTCCGACCTGCAACGAGGGCGTCAAGGCCATCTACCTGCGCATCGGCAAGCCACGCAGCCTGCGCGCGGCGGGCACGATCTTCTTCGGCGCGCCGGCGCGCATGGGCACTTCGCTGCCCATCCCCCCGCGCACCCGCCCCGACGCCGACATCTGGATCACCATCGAAGGCTGGGACGGCAAGATGTACCAGGCCTCGGTCCCGCTGGCCAAGGCATCGCCGGCCACCGCGGCCTGGCTCGAGAAACAAGGAGGCAAGAAATGAAACAGCTGATGCGCAGGCTCGCCCTGCCCCTCTTGGCCCTGGCCGCCACCCCGGCGCTGGCGCACAACCCGATGTGCGAATGCACCGAGACCGGCGAGCAGATCACCTGCAAGGGTGGCTTCTCCGACGGCAGCGGCGCCCCTGGCGTGACCCTGGACGTGATCGGCTACGACGAGCAGGTGCTGGTGGCCAGCAAGCTCGGTGACGATTCGACCCTGACCTTCAAGCGCCCGGATGGTGAATTCTACGTGCTGTTCGATGCCGGCCCCGGCCATGTGGTGGAAGTGGACCACGCCGACATCGGTGCGCCATGAGCCGCGCCCAGGTGGTGCGCCCGGCCGGTGCCGGGCATGAAACCCTGTACGTGCTGCTGGCCGCGGCGCTGATCCTGGCGCTGGCGGCCGGCGTGGTGAGCCTGCGTGGCGAGCGCCAGGACGAGGTGAGCATCGCCGCCCACCAGTTGGACGCCCGGCGCGACCTCAACGCCGCCGAGCAAGGCATTCATACCGACCTGTGGGTGGCCGCCGACGAGGTCCGCGCCCTGCGCGAGGAGAGCGGCACCGCGCCCGATGCACAGGTCCTGGCCGAAGAGGGCCTGCCGCCCTTCGTCGCCGATGCCAGCAGCCAGAGTCGCGGCGGCCACCAGTGGTCGCGGCTCGAGAACGGGGCCTACCTGGGGCGCAGCCAGGACCCACGGGTGGCCGGCAGCTTCCTGGTGATCGTGCCGGTCGCCGCCGACGCCCAGACCGATATCTGGCTGCGCCGCGACAGTGCCGCCATGGCGCCGGATGCGCTGGACAGCGCCACCCTGGCCGCCGCCGGCTGGCAGCAGATCGTCACCCACTACGACGCCGGGGTCACCCGCCAACACCGTCATTAAGGATCCGCCCATGCTCCGCTTCGCCCGCGCCCTGGCGCTGCTTCTGGCCTGCACCCTGCCCGCCCTGACGTTCGCCGCCGACGGCAAGCCCCTGCGCATCGGCATCACCCTGCACCCCTACTACAGCTACGTGAGCAACATCGTCGGCGACAAGGCCGAGGTGGTGCCGCTGATCCCGGCCGGCTTCAACCCGCACGCCTACGAGCCGCGCGCCGAGGACATCAAGCGCATCGGCACGCTGGATGTGATCGTGCTCAACGGCGTCGGCCACGACGACTTCGCCGACCGCATGATCGCCGCCAGCGAAAAACCCGACATCAAGACCATCGAGTCCAACGCCAACGTGCCGCTGCTGGCCGCCACCGGCATCGCCGCGCGCGGTGCCGGCAAGGTGGTCAATCCGCACACCTTCCTGTCGATCAGCGCCACCATCGCCCAGGTCAACAACATCGCCCGCGAGCTGGGCAAGCTCGACCCGGACAACGCCAAGCTCTACCAGACGAACGCCCGCGCCTACGCCAAGCGTCTGCGCGCCCTGCGCGCCGAGGCGCTGGCCAAGGTCACCCAGGCGCCGGACGCGACCTTCCGCGTGGCCACCATCCACGCCGCCTACGACTACCTGGTGCGTGACTTCGGCCTGGAAGTCACCGCAGTGGTGGAGCCGGCCCATGGCATCGAACCGAGCCCGGCGCAACTGAAGAAGACCATCGACCAGCTCAAGGCATTGGATGTGAAGGTGATCTTCTCGGAGATGGACTTCCCCTCGGCCTACGTCGACACCATCCACCGTGAGTCCGGTGTGCGCATCTACCCGCTGACCCATATCTCCTACGGCGAGTACACCAAGGAAAAATACGAGGTGGAAATGAAGCGCAACCTCGACACCGTGGTCCAGGCCATCCAGGAGAACCGCGCGTGACCGCCGCCGCCAACCTCACCGCCGCCTGCGGGCCGCGCATCGAGTTCGACGGCATCGACCTCACCCTCGGTCGCACGCGCATTCTCGAACACGTGCGTTTCAGTGTCGCCCCCGGCAGCGTGCATGCCATCGTCGGCCCCAACGGCGGCGGCAAGAGCTCGCTGATCAAGACCCTGCTCGGGCAGATGCCGCATCAGGGTCAACTGACCCTGCACTGGCCAGGCGAGCGCGAAGTGATCGGCTACGTGCCCCAGGCCCTGGAGTTCGACCGTGGCCTGCCGATGACCGTGGACGACTTCATGGCCGCCATGTGCCAGCGCCGCCCGGCGTTCCTCGGCCTGTCCCGCAGCGTGCGCCCGGCCATCGACGCCGCGCTGGCGCGGGTGGGCATGCTCGACAAGCGCAAGCGGCGCATGGGCGCGCTGTCCGGCGGCGAGCGCCAGCGCGTGCTGCTGGCCCAGGGCTTGATTCCCGAGCCGCAGCTGCTGGTGCTGGACGAGCCGATGTCGGCCCTCGACGAGGCCGGTATCCAGGTGTTCGAGCAGCTGTTGCACGGCTGGCGCCAGGCCGGGACCACCGTGCTGTGGATCGAGCACGACCTCGAGGCGGTGCTGCGCCTGGCCGACCGGGTCACCGGGCTGAGCCGCCAGGTGCTGTTCGACGCCCCGCCCGCCGAGGCCCTGACCCCCGAGCGCCTGCTCGGGCTGTTCTCCGTCCACCCGCGCAGCGAGAGCCTTGCCTGATGAGTTTCGAATCCTTCCGCCAGCTGGTCCAGCAATGGGCCAACGCAGGCTTTCTGCCGGAGGCCCTGGCCTACGGTTTCGTGGTCAACGCCCTGCTCGCGGGCCTGATGATCGGCCCGGTGCTGGGCGGCCTGGGCACGCTGGTGGTGGTCAAGCGCTTCGCCTTCTTCTCCGAGGCGGTCGGCCACGCCGCGCTCACCGGGGTAGCCATCGGCATCCTGCTCGGCGAACCCTACACCGGCCCGTATGGCAGCCTGTTCGGTTACTGCCTGCTGTTCGGCATCCTGCTCAACTTCCTGCGCAACCGCACCGGACTGTCCCCGGACACCCTGATCGGCGTATTCCTCTCGGTATCCCTGGCCCTGGGCGCGAGCCTGCTGCTGATGCTGGCCGGCAAGATCAACGTGCATATCCTCGAGAACGTGCTGTTCGGCTCGGTGCTCACCGTCAGCGCCCAGGACCTGGTCGTGCTGGGCATCGTCGCGGTGCTGGTGCTGGCCCTGGCCCTGCCGCTGTACAACCGCATCATCCTGGCCAGCTTCAACCCGCAGCTGGCGGCGGTGCGCGGGGTGGCGGTGAAAACCCTCGACTACCTGTTCGTGGTGCTGGTGACCCTGGTCACCGTGGCCTCGGTGAAGGTGATCGGCGCGATCCTGGTCGGCGCCCTGCTGGTGATCCCGGCGGCGGCCGCGCGCCTGGTCAGCCAGTCGCTCAAGGGCTTCTTCTTCATCTCGGTGCTGATCGCCACCCTGAGCACGCTGCTCGGCATCCTGCTGCCGATCGTCTTCGACCTGCCGGTGCCCTCGGGCGCGGCGATCATCCTGGTCGCCGGGATCTGCTTCGCCCTCGCCGCCCTGGCCCGCGCCCTCGTTCCACGCCTGCAAGGAAACCCGGCATGACCCTGAAGAAACTGACCCTGGCGCTGGCCCTGAGCGGCCTGCCCCTGCTGGCAAGCGCCACCCAAGTACTGACCACCCTGCCGGTGACCCACAGCCTGGCCAGCGCCTTGCTCGACGGCACCTCGGTGCAGCTCCAGCGAGCCGCCCCGGCCAACCTGCCGGCCAGCCGCCAGCCGTCGTACTTCACCGGTCGCGGTGGCGCCAGCCTGCACAAGGCGGCGTCGAAGGCCGACGCGGTGATCGGCGTGCGCTCGATCTGGCGCGACGATCCGCTCTACCCCATGGCCCGGCGCAGCAACATCCGCATCGTCGAGATCGACGCCGCGCGCCCGGTGGACGGCGCGCTGCCCGGTATCGCGGTCAAGGGCGACGAAGCCTTCGCCGCCTACCCCTGGCTCAACCCGACCAACCTGGGACGCATGGCCGACGTCGTGGCCAATGACCTGGAGCGCCTGTCGCCGACCGACAAGGCGAAGATCCAGGCCAACCTGGCCGCCCTCAAGCGGCAGATGCTGGAGCTGACCGCCAGCAGCCAGACGCAGCTGGCCGAGGTCGACAACCTGAGCGTGGTCAGCCTGTCCGAGCGCCTGGGATACCTGGCCAGCGGGCTCAACCTGGATGTGGTCGAGCAGCCTCTTCCGGCCGATGACAAATGGGATGACGCCAGCCTCAAGGCCCTGGGCGAAACGCTCAAGGCCGAGGACGTGGCACTGGTGCTGCACCATCGCCAGCCCGATGCCAAGGTCGCCGAAGTGATCGCCGCGTCCGGGGCCAAGCTGCTGGTGGTCGAGAGCGACCCGGACGATACCGTGGCCGGACTCAAGGCCAGCGTCGCCCAGGTGGTCAAGGCGCTGGGGCAGAGCTGAGCCCCTCAAGGGAGCGGGTCCGCCCGCTCCTGTTGTGCCTTCGCTTGCAGTAAACTCCCGAGCCTTACCCTGCCCCAAGGCTTCCTCCATGCCCCGCCTGACGAAACTGCTGCTGCCCCTCCTGCTGCTCGGCGCCCTCGCCGCCTGCGATCAGAAGCCCACCCGGGAGGAGCAGATCCTCGCCAACCTGCCACTGCAGGAAGCCTACGATCACAATATCGAGCGCATGGCCGGCCTGCTGGCCATGACCCACACCCAGGTTCCCCAGGACAGGATCAAGGAGGTGCTGCGCAAGCACCTGACCGTCGAGGACCAGCGCCAGGACCTGTTCAAGCTCTACAGCGAAGCGCATTTCACCGACGCCGAGTTCGACACCATCGTCCAGGCCACCCGCGACCCGGCCCGGGCCAAGGCGTTGGGTGAAACCGACGAAGGCAAGCGCCTGAGCGAAAAGCTCACCGCACTGATGCGTGAAAGCGCCCGCGACCCGAAGGTGCAGGCGCTGGCCGAGCAACGCATGCAGCAGGTCGAGGACGAACTGCAGACCCTGCAACAGGCGGCCCCCTGAACGCCGCCCGCAATTGATTCCACTTGGTGGCACATAGCCTTTACGCGTAAGGTTGACACCTCTTCTTCGCCCAGCGAGATCAGGATTGCCACACGCCAAGCATGGACTGCGCCTGGACCTGCGCACGCTCATACTCGTTCTCTGCGCGCTCACCGCCGTGGTGATGCTGCTGACCAGCTATTTCGCCAGCTACCGGGTGCAACGCCAGTCGCTGATCGATCATTCGCTGGAGGCCAATCGCGTCTATGCCACCAAGCTGGCCGCCATTACCGAGACCTTCCTCGGCAACGCCCTGCAGCAACTGGACTTCAGCAGCGCGGTTCAAGGCCGCCAGCTGCACGACGTGGCGGCCCTGCAGGCCGAGACCGAACGCCTGCTGCTCCAGAGCAGTGCGTTCAACTCCACCTTCCTGGTGGATGCCGAGGGTATCCTGCGGGCCATCTCGCCGCAGCCCCTGCGCCATCTCACCGGCACGCCGTCCACATCCCCCGGCGCCCAGGAGGCGTTGCGCGAGCGCCGCACGCTGGTCTCGACGCCATTTCTATCGGCGGCCAACAACCTGGTGGTGGTACTGTCGCAGCCGATCTTCGATGACCAGGGCCGTTACCTCGGCTATGTCGGCGGCAGCCTGTACTTGCGTGAGCGCAACATTCTCAACAGTCTGCTGGGCGAGCACTTCCATCAGGATGGCTCCTACCTCTACGTGGTCGATCGCAACCGTCGGCTGCTCTATCACCCCGATGGCGCGCGGGTGGGCACGCAGGTCACCGGCAACGCGCTGGTCGACGAACTGGCCAGCCTGGGCGACGGAACACGGCGGCTCGTCAACAGCCAGGGCGTGGAGATGCTGGCCGGTTTCGCCAGCGTGCCCAGCAGCGGCTGGAGCATCGTCGCCCAGCAGCCCTTGGCGGCAACGGTCGCGCCACTGCGGCAGCTGATCCTCAGCGTGGTGGCGATCTCCGCGCCCCTGGCGCTGCTGGGCAGCCTGCTGCTGTGGTGGCTGGCACTGATCATCGTGCGCCCGCTCTGGCGCCTGGCCGCCGCCGCGCGCAGCCTGGACCGCGCCGGCACCGCCGACCGCCTGCACCGGGTGCCGGCGTGGTACTTCGAGGCCGCCGAGCTCAAGCGTGCCCTGCTGTTCGGCCTGAACTTGCTGCACGAGCGCATCGGCCGGCTCAACCGGGATGCCCAGACCGATCCGTTGACCGGGCTGCTCAACCGCCGCGGGCTGGCGGCCACGCTGGCGGTGCTGGAGGCTGAAGGACGGGACTTTGCCGCCATCGTGCTGGACGTCGATCATTTCAAGCATGTCAATGATGCGCATGGGCACGATATCGGCGATCAAGTGCTGCAGCGCCTGGCCGAGCTGATGCGCAGCTGCTGTCGCGAAGGTGATTTACTGTGCCGCACGGGGGGAGAGGAATTCCTGATACTTCTGCCCCGTGCCAGCCTGGAGGTGGCCAATGCGGTTGCCGAACGCCTGCGCCTTTCGGTGCGGGGCACGGCCATCTCGCCAGTGGGAACAGTGACGATCTCGCTGGGTGTCGCCACCTGGCACTCGAAACTTAAGGAGGCCCCCGCCGCCACTCTGCAACGGGCGGACAGCGCGCTTTACTCAGCGAAGCAACAGGGGCGCGACCAAGTGCGCCTGGCTCCGGCGGTTGTCCACGAAGCCCTGCATGACTAACGAAAAGAAACTCGAATGAATAGACATTAACAAATAAACAACCAATCGAGTGCTTTAAAGATTATCGAGAAAAAGTGGTTTTCCTCACCTCGCGAACTCTGCTAGGCTCTGCACCGCAACGGCTGCCAAGCCACTGTTCCGATCACCTTCATCTGGTTAATGCGACGCTTAGCACAATCGGGTGCAAGGGTTTCAGCGCCAGTGCTGAAAATCGGCGGAGGCTTATCATGAGCACTTCTGAAAAACTGGTGCTGGTACGTAAGTATCAGCGCCGCCGGTTCGGCAAGGATGAAACGGTGCGCGAGCATCGTCGCTCCTCGCCAACACGGTAAGTGATACTTGGCAGCCGTTGCCCTCGCCCTTCGTCACGTCAGCGTCCCACGCACTGCATTAGAGCATCTGAGCACGTGAAGATACCAATCTCGGAAATCCTCGACAACGATAACCACTATCACTTCAAGAGCAATTGCGAACTATCGCTCGAGCATCAGCTCAGGAAGGTTCTGCATTACCTTGAAGCCGTCGGAAAGCGTTTAGACGAGGAGCAGAATTCACCCTACATGTACGTGCGGGATCCGGTATTCATATACGACATCGATGCACTCGTCCATGGCAGCTGTGTGTTGATGGAGTACTATTACGGCTGGATACTCTATTCCCACATTGGTACCACCAAGCACAAGAAAGCCATCTACAAACCCAGGGAACGAGACGACGAAGTAGACGAATTCATTTCCAACATATTTGACACCCACACCATTGGCACCTTGAAAGACAAGAGCAAGGACAGCGAATCCTACTACCAAATATGCAAAGCCGCTTTCCTCAAAGCTTATGACCTTCTGTTTATCGGGAAATACCATGAGCTTTACACCCTTAATAACTATCAGAAACACAACGCCAAACTCGACAACTACAAGCTCCCCTTCGTTCATCGGGGCACTCTCTATTCGACCCCCTATCTGTTCCTGCACCGCCCCCTGCACCGCTTGTTGAACCCTTCGGTACTCCGGTGCCTCTTCGAACATCCCCTCGATGCAACGGGCAAGATCAGCTCATCGCTTGATGACTACTATGTCAGGCTAGTGAACACATCCAGCAGGAAACTCCCTGCCCAGCCACCTGTACAAGCCTACTGTATCAATGGCGTGGAATACGTTATCAATACCGACCAGGTCGGTATAACCGTCGAGTCAGTCGTTGCAATCGTTCAGGAGCTGTTCAACAACGTCTCCACCGCTTTCATCGAGAGCTCACCAGGAGAGGTAACCCGCATCGAGTGCCTCTCGGCCCTGGCCGAAAAAGCGCTGGCAAGGCCAGCTAAAACACTGGGTCGCCTTTTTCCAGGCTGACGTGGGCACTGCACGACAATGAATGTCGCCAGCACGGCATGAAACAAGCCAGCGCAACCATGGCGACATAGCTTTTCGCGAGTTTGTCGAAGCGTGTCACGACCCGACAGTTCTCTTTCAGCCAGCCAAACATGCGCACGATGATGTTGCGCTTTCGGCACGTGTGCCGACCAAACACTCTAGGCTTGGGTTTGCGCTTCATAGAGCACATCGAAATGACGGGTTGCATTCGATATGGGGCGCAGTCGCGGCGTAACGCTTCAACGTCGTAGTCTTTGTCGGCTGGTAACCCTTTACCGCGTTTACGCGGGTGGCGGCGTTGGTTCAATGGAATGCGACTTCGCCAGGCAGTGGTTGAGTGTAGCGGATATCACAGGCCTGTGAGTCGAACCTTCAGGTCTGCAAATCGATCAAGCCTTACTCATTCAATCTCGGTGCAACGCTTCATCTTCCAAGGGGCGAAGCGGTTTCTCGGGATTTCGTTCAGCGCCCAGCGGCGTGAACAATTTCTAAAAACACAAACTGAAGACCAGCCAATTCCGAATTGGCATAAAACAAAAAACCATCAACCCTATCCATGTCAACGTCACCCCAAAATAAGCGACAGGTTTAAGCGCGCTAACTACACTACTTCCGTAGGCAACTCACCATGAGCACAGCCTGGGTCACTCGCACCGAAAACCCTGCCTGACGACACGGGCGGGAAGTAAGCAGTCATACCCCAAGGAAAAACCATGGCCACCCCATATTCCGGAAAAAGTTTTACCTTCACTCAGCCCGACGGCACCACGATAGAGTTAAAGGCATGGGGAAATCAATATTTTGCTGCCTTTGAAACACTAGACGGCAAACCGGTTCGCAAAAACACGAATACGGGACACTATGAGGTGACGCACGCAAAAAATAATTTAGCCCATCCATACGCATGGCTGCTGGATTCGGAAACAACCAAAAAACCAGACTTGAAATCATCAGAGGCAACACAACTCGTCGCAGAAAAAGGACGAGCATACAGCTTGAATAGCTTTATCACCATGGGCGGACGTCGCTGCGACCAACGACGCCGAGAGCGTAGCGATCAAGCCAAAGCTAGACGATTAGCCGCCAGAGCGGGAGCTCCGGTCGCTGCCCCTCCAAAGAGAGGAACAATAGGACAGTATGTCGGCCTTTGCATACTGATCGATTTTCCAGACGAGCCGAGAACAATTAGCGAACAAGAAGTTCACGAATTTTGGAACAAGCCGGGCTACGATGGCTTCGGAAACAATGGTTCGATAAGAGACTACTTTCTTGACAACTCAATTGGGAAGTGCGACTACAGCAATATCACCACGCCTTACTATCGAGCCAAAAGGCCAGAGAGTTATTATACAGACCCATCACAACCCAACGGATTACGAGCTCGAGAGCTAATCCTAGAAGCGCTGGCGTCTCTAAAATCTTCTGGATACGACTTCTCGAGTCTAACCACCGACAACCTTGGGCTCGTGTATGCAATGAATATATTTTACGCCGGCCCCGTTAAAAATAATTGGTCAGAAGGGCTTTGGCCTCACGCCTGGCATCTGGAGGAAGCGGTAAGCTTGCTACCAGGCGTATCAGTTTTTGACTATCAGTTCACAAACATGGGTAATGAGCTAACATTAGGCACTGCGGCTCATGAAAACGGCCATATGCTCTGCGACTATCCTGACCTGTACGATTATGGGTATGAGTCAAGCGGGGTTGGCGCGTTTTGCCTGATGTGCGGCGGCGGCAACATAAACGAAAAAAACCCAACACAAATATCTGCATACCTTAAACGCATGTCGGGATGGGCCAATACAGTCACCACGCTAGAAGATGGGCAACTGGTCACACTCCAGAGCGGCAAAAACGACTTCGCGATCTTGAAAAAATCACCAGGACTCAGTGGTGAGTATTTCATAATAGAAAACCGCAACAAATCCGGCCGAGACATAAACCTCCCTGGCGAAGGACTAGCCATATGGCACGTGGACGAGGATGGGAGCAACA
Organism: Pseudomonas sp. microsymbiont 2; assembly: GCF_054788395.1. Lineage (NCBI taxonomy): Bacteria > Pseudomonadati > Pseudomonadota > Gammaproteobacteria > Pseudomonadales > Pseudomonadaceae > Pseudomonas > Pseudomonas sp. microsymbiont 2. The sequence goes on along the minus strand of NZ_CM139112.1, from coordinate 2,350,384 downwards.
GTAATGAACAGATGTCGAGCAGCTCACATTATGAGCTTTCACTTGAACAGGCTGATGGTAGGTTCGACCTGGAAAAGTGGGACAGCGGCTATGGTGACGACGAAGACTTATATGGTGGACATGTAAAAAATTTTGATGACACCACGTCACCCAGTTCGAAGTGGTGGGACAACAGCTCATCGCACTTATCCATCCATGAAGTATCCAGCCCAGGCACCTCAATGACATTCAAGGTAAAAAAATAGCCAACCCTAGTCAATTAACTTCGAGCTTGAATATCATGCAAAAAAGACGGGCCCTAGGGCCCGTCTTCATGAAGGTAGTGGAAGCAGATTCATCCGGCCGACGCTTCAGCGCTTTCTATCTCGTAGAGCGTGAAGTCGCAGACGACCTCGGTGCCCGCAAGCTTGATGGAGAACGAGCCGGCTGTTTTTTTCCAGCGACAAGACCCCGGTATCCCTTCGGATGTCGGCATGTCATGGGCAGCACGGACCTGTACCAGGGCAACGCCCGATCAGGTTCTGTGCGATGGCCGATCCAGAGCCTCCACTCAGCCCCCGTCGCTCAAGGCTGATCAGCAACCAAACTGCTCACTGCGCTACAGCCGACCACACCGCCAGCTCATACCCATCCGGGTCGATGAAGTGGAACCGCCGCCCGCCCGGAAAGGCGAACACCGCCCGACTGATGCGCCCCTGCGCCGCCTCGACCCGGCGCTGCGTCTCAGCCAGGTCGTCGGCGTACAGGATCACCAGCGGCCCGCCCGGACGCACGGGCTCCCCGGTAGTGAACCCACCGGTAAGACGACCGTCGCTGAACTCGGTGTAGGTCGGCCCGTAGTCGACGAAGTGCCAGCCGAAAACAGCGCCGTAGAACGCCTTGCTACGGGCGATATCGGCCACGTTGAACTCGATGTTGTCGATCTGCCGATCCTTGCCTCGCAACCCCATGGGTGCCTCCTTGCGTGTCTGTGGACCACACTGACAGCACAATTCCGCCAGCGCAGCATATGTAACAAGCCTTGTCTTAATACTGTCATCTTGCGGTCATAGGATTGACCTCGATCTGACATTTTTCCCTCAAGGATGATCTGCCATGCGTCGTGTCGTGTTCAACCAGAAAGGCGGTGTCGGCAAATCCAGCATTGCCTGCAACCTGGCCGCCGCCAGCGCCGCAGAGGGTTACAGAACCTTGCTGGTGGACCTCGACCCCCAGGCCAACGCCACCTATTACCTGACCGGCCTGACCGCCGAGGCCATTCCATCGGGCATCGCCGAGTTCTTCCGCCAGACCCTCGCGCCCAATCCGGCCACCGGCAAGAAGCACCGGGTGGCGATCACCGAGACCCGCTACCCCAACCTGCACCTGGTCACCGCCAGCCCGGACCTTGCCGACCTGCAGGGCAAGCTGCAGAGCAAGTTCAAGATCAACAAGCTGCGCAAGCTGCTGGTGGCGCTGTCGGCGGACTATGAGCGCATCTACATCGATACCCCGCCCGCGCTCAACTTCTACACCGTAAGTGCGCTGGTGGCCGCCGAACGCCTGCTGATCCCCTACGACTGCGACAGCTTCTCGCGCCATGCCCTGCACAACGTGATGGCCGAGGTGGAGGAACTGCGCCAGGACCATAACGCCGCCCTACAGGTCGAGGGCGTGGTGGTCAACCAGTTCGCCGGGCGCACGGCGCTGCACCAGACGCTGGTCGATCAGTTGCGCGGCGAAGGGCTGCCCGTGCTGCCGGTGTACCTGAGCAGCTCGATCCGGATGCGCGAATCGCATGAAATGGCGGTGCCGCTGGTGCATCTGGCACCACGCCACCGGCTGGCACTGGAGTTCGTCGAGCTGCTGGATGTGCTGGAGCGAGCGGCCTGAGCGCAAGCCGGTGCGCAATCGCCACGGGCAAGACGCTCCCTCTGCAGGCACGACGCCGTCTGCGCTAATATCGCGCGCTTTGTTCAAGGAAGACGCGCCATGCGCCGCCTGCTGTTCCTGCTGTTCCTGTTTACCCTGACCTCCTGCGCCCCTCGCCTGCCGCCACCCGCGCCCACATCCGGTCCCACGCCGCTCACCCTGCTCGACCATGGCCGCTTCCAGCTCTGGTACGACTGCCAGCGCGGCGAGCCGCATCGCTTCGCCTTCACCCTGGGCAAGGACGAGGGGCACCTGGCGCGCATCGACAACTTCCGCATCGATCGCGACCTGCCCGAGGGCTGCAAAGGCCAGCACTCGGCCAAGGCCTACTCGTCACCCAAGGGCTACCACCGCGGGCACCTGGCCGCGAACAATCACTTCGACGACGATCGCGCGGCAATGGATGCCTCCAACCTGATGAGCAACATCGTCCCGCAACTGGCCTCGCACAACAGCCGTACCTGGTACCAGACCGAACTGCTGACCGAGTGCTACCGCGACTTGCATCCGGTGACGGTGATCGGCGGCGTGGTGTTCGGCCATCAAGGCCAGGCCCTGGCCAACGACCACTTCGCCCAGTCCCATGGCATCGCCACGCCCGAAGCGTTCTGGAAAGTGCTGCTGACCGAGGACGCCCAGGGCCAGGCGCAGGTGATCGCCTGGTGGATCCCGCACCAGGCAGGGCTGGGCAGCGACCTCGATCCTTACCTGCGCAGTGTGCAGGAGATCGAACGGCTGCTCGGGCCGGATGAAATGCCGATCGCCGTGCCGCAGGCGCTCAAGCAACGACGTCCTGCACATACCTGGGCCGTGCCGGCGGGGTGCGATCGTCAATGACGACTGCAGCGGTCGACAGCAACCCGCCGATAACTGAAGATTCCGTGCCCTGCCACGTCCAATAGCAGGGCATCTGCCTTTCTCCCCTGCCGGCGCATGAACGCGCCTGGCCTTTCTGCCAAGGATGTTTCCGTGTCGAAGTTCCATCGCTTCACCCTGCTCCCTCTCGCCGCGTTCGGCCTGGCGACGCTCATGGCTTGCAGCAGCGCGCCCAAGGCATCGCCAACGGTCGACGCACCCACCATGGCGGCCTTTGTCGCGGCCATGCAGAGTTCGCTGATCAACCGGATCTCGCCCGCCAACCAGGATCACCTGGTTGGCGTGGTCACGCTCAAGATCACCCTGAACAGGCAAAACCGACCGGTCGCCTGCGAGGTGCACCGCAGCGCGCCCAGACACGCCCGGCTGCTGCCGCCGCATCTGGTCGCCTCGGACTTTCGCCAGATGGCGCAACTGGTCGAGCGCCAGTGCTGGCTGACGGTCTACCCGCCAGTCCCCGAAGGCTTGTTCGAGGGGGACCAGGTGGAGGTGGTGGCGCCACTGGTGCTGCTGCCCTATAGCGCCTGACCGGCTGTAGTACAGGCCACTGCAACCGTGCGCTCGCGGTTTGCGGCGGTACGCCGATGCGACTTGCCTGCCTGGCACCGGCTGCGCCGGTGCCAGGCGCCACTAGGCTTGCTTCGCGGCGGATCGGCGGCCCTATCAGGTATCCCGACGTCGCCCACGAAGAAGCACCTGCCGTGCCTCCCCTGTCTACTGGCTGGACAACAACGACGGCGCCCGCGAGCGCGCCGCATTCGTCCAGGCTGCCAAGACCATCGGAGAGCACGTTCATGTCCATCGATCATGAGGTCCCGCCCGCCACCTTGCGTCGGGTGATCGCCGCCTCGGCCATCGGCAACTTCGTCGAGTGGTTCGACTTCGCCGTCTACGGTTTTCTCGCCACGCTGATCGCCAGCCAGTTCTTCGCCAGCGAAGCGCCCGGCGTCGCCCTGCTCAAGACCTTCGCCGTGTTCGCCGTGGCGTTCGCCCTGCGCCCGCTGGGCGGCATCGTGTTCGGCGCGCTGGGCGACCGGCTCGGGCGCAAGCGCATCCTGTCGCTGACCATCCTGCTGATGGCCGGCTCCACCACGCTGATCGGCCTGCTGCCGACCTACGCCAGCATCGGCGTGCTGGCGCCGACGCTGCTGACCCTCGCCCGCTGCCTGCAAGGCTTTTCCGCCGGCGGCGAATATGCCGGGGCCTGCGCCTACCTGATGGAACACGCGCCCCGCGGGCGACGCGCGTTCTATGGCAGCTTCGTGCCCGTCTCGACGTTCAGCGCCTTCGCTTGCGCGGCGGTCATCGCCTATGGCCTGGAAGCGAGCCTTTCCCCCGAGGCGATGAACGCCTGGGGCTGGCGCGTGCCGTTCCTGGTGGCGGCGCCCCTGGGCCTGGTCGGCCTGTACCTGCGCTGGCGCATGGAGGAGACCCCGGCGTTCCGCCAGGCCGTGGCCGAAGGCAAGGCCCACGCTCACTCACCGCTTGGCGACACCCTGCGCCACCATGGCCGGACCATTCGCAACCTGGGGGCGTTCATTTCGCTGACAGCGCTGTCGTTCTACATGTTCACCACCTACTTCGCCACCTACCTGCAGACGGTCGGCCAGCTCAGCCGCGCCCAGGCGCTGCTGGTATCGACCGTGGCGCTGCTGTTCGCCGCCGCCGGCTGCCCTCTGGCCGGTGCGTTCTCCGACCGGGTTGGCCGGCGCCGGACCATCGGCGTCACCTGCCTGTGGGTGATGATCGCGGTGTTCCCCGCCTACTGGCTGGCCAGTTCCGGCTCGTTGTCGGGGGCGTTGCTGGGGGTGATCCTGCTGGCGATCGGCGCGCTGCTCAGCGGCGTGGTCACCGCCGCGCTGCTGTCGGAATGCTTCCCTACCCGCAGCCGCTATACCGCCTCGGCGATCACCTACAACGTGGCCTATACCCTGTTCGGCGGCACCGCGCCGCTGGTGGCGACCTGGTTGATCGAGCAGAGCGGCAGCCGCCTGGCGCCGGCGTTCTACCTGGTGGTGATCGCCTTGCTGGCGCTGATCGGCGGGCTGGCATTGCCTGAGACATCGCAGGCTTCATTGCATGAGGACACCCCAGGCAGCGACCAGCCTGGAGTGTCGTATGACCTGTAGGTGATAGCCCTGGGGCTTTTCGTGGGAGCGGGCTTGCCCCGCGATGCGGCCATCAACCGTTCAGGCCATCATCGCGGGGCAAGCCCGCTCCCACGAACATCTCCCACACCTTTCCTCAGGCTAGGTCGAACCTGTCCAGCTCCATGACTTTCACCCACGCCGCCACGAAGTCCTTGACGAACTTCTCCTTGGCGTCGCTGCTGCCATACACCTCGCTGATCGCGCGCAACTGGGCATGGGAGCCGAGCACCAGGTCGACCCGGCTGGCGGTCCACTTCACTTGCCCGGTCTTGCGGTCACGGCCTTCGAAGGCTTCGTTGTCGGCCGAGGTCGGCTTCCATTCCACGCCCATGTCCAGCAGGTTGCGGAAGAAGTCGTTGCTGAGCACGCCGACCTTGTCGGTGAACACGCCGTCCTTGCTACCGCCGTGGTTGGCGCCCAGCACCCGCAGGCCACCGATCAGCACGGTCAGTTCCGGCGCGGTCAGGGTCAGTAGCTGGGCCTTGTCCAACAGGAGTTTCTCGGCCTTCACGCTGTAGCGGGCCTTGGTGAAGTTACGGAAACCGTCGGCCAAGGGTTCGAGCACGGCAAACGACTCGACATCGGTCTGTTCCTGCGAGGCATCCACACGCCCCGGACGGAACGGCACGCTGATGCTGTGCCCGGCATCCTTGGCGGCCTTCTCCACCGCCGCGCTGCCGGCCAGTACGATCAGGTCGGCCAGGGAGATCTTGTTACCGCCCTCGCTGCGAATCTTCTCCAGTGCCGTCAGCACCTTGTCCAGGCCCTGGTTCGCCGTCCAGCCGTTCTGCGGGGCCAGGCGCAGCCGCGCACCGTTGGCGCCACCGCGCTTGTCGGAACCACGGAAGGTCGAGGCCGAGGCCCAGGCGGCGGAAACCAGTTCAGGGACACTCAGCCCCGAAGCCAGCACCTTGGCCTTGAGCGCGGCGATATCGGCGTCGCTCGGCTGAGGGCCGGACTTGGGCAGCGGGTCCTGCCACAGCAGCTCCTCGTTGGGCATTTCCGGCCCGAGATAACGCGCCAACGGGCCCATGTCGCGGTGGATCAGCTTGTACCAGGCGCGGGCGAAGGCGTCGGCGAGCTGCTCGGGGTTGTCCTTGAAGCGCCGGGCGATGGGTTCGTAGATAGGGTCGAAGCGCAGCGCCAGGTCAGAAGTGAGCATCGATGGGGCGTGCTTCTTGCCGGGATCGTGGGCATCGGGCACGGTCCCCGCACCCTTGCCGTCCTTCGGCCGCCACTGGTGGGCACCGGCCGGGCTCTTGGTCAGTTCCCACTCGAAGTTGAACAGGTTGTTGAGGTACTCGTTGCTCCACTTCGTCGGAGTCGAGGTCCAGATCACTTCCAGGCCACTGGTGATGGTATCGCCGCCCTTGCCGGTACCGAATTTGTTGTGCCAGCCAAAGCCCTGCTGCTCCAGGCCCGCGGCTTCCGGCTCGGCGCCGACATTGTCGGCGGGGCCGGCACCGTGGGTCTTGCCGAAGGCGTGGCCACCGGCGATCAGCGCCACGGTCTCTTCATCGTTCATGGCCATGCGGCCAAAGGTCTCGCGGATGTCCTTGCCCGAGGCGACCGGATCGGGGTTGCCGTCCGGGCCTTCGGGGTTCACATAGATCAGGCCCATCTGCACCGCGGCCAGCGGGTTTTCCAGGTTGCGTTCGAGGTCGCGGCTCTGCTCCTCGGGGCGCTTGGAGGGCTCGGCCACCAGGTCGCCCTTGCCAGGCGCCTCGGTCTTGCCGTAACGGGTGTCGCCACCCAGCCAGACCTTTTCCGAACCCCAGTACACGTCTTCGTCGGGCTCCCACACGTCGGCGCGGCCACCGGAGAAGCCAAAGGTCTTGAAGCCCATGGACTCCAGGGCGACGTTGCCGGTGAGCACGATCAGGTCGGCCCAGGAAATCTTGTTGCCGTACTTCTGCTTGATCGGCCACAGCAGGCGCCGGGCCTTGTCCAGGCTGACGTTGTCGGGCCAGCTGTTGAGCGGGGCGAAGCGTTGCTGGCCGGCACCAGCGCCGCCACGACCATCGCCGATGCGATAGGTGCCGGCGCTGTGCCAGGCCATGCGGATGAACAGTGGGCCATAGTGACCGAAGTCAGCGGGCCACCAGTCCTGAGAGTCGGTCATCAGGGCGTTCAGGTCGCGCTTCAAGGCCTGAAAGTCGAGGCTCTTGAAGGCCTTGGCATAGTCGAAGTCCGGGTCCATCGGATCGGACTTGCGGGTATGTTGATGGAGAATCTTCAGGTTGAGCTGGTCGGGCCACCAGTCACGGTTGGTGGTGCCGCCACCTGCGGTTTGATGGAACGGGCATTTCGATTCGTTCGCCATCTGCTTCTACCTTTTGGGTCGGTTCAATTCAGATTTCCGGGCGTTCTTGTATTTCGCTGCCAGGTGTTGGAACAGACGCGCCCGAAAGCGCGCCACTCCTCATCAGTTGTGACCGGGCACGCCTGTGCACCGGCTTTTTGCGGAACCAGCAGAAAGACTAGTCGAGCCTGGGCAGAGGTCTAATAGAGGCACTATTGGGGGGTAATAGCCTCGCTCTGTCAGCCTTGCTGAACGTATCGCGGGGCAAGCCCGCCCCCACAAATACGTGGGAGCGGGCTTGCCCCGCGACAGGCTCCAGCACCTGAATTTGCCGTGTTACTCGGCCACCACCGCCTGCAACCGGGTCCACAGTCGCTCGACATGCTCGCGCTCGGTCGGCAGCGCCCCCACCGAGACCCGCACCATCCAGCGTCCGTCGAGGGTCGCCGGGGTCACGTAGGCATCGCCCGAGGCGTTGAGGCGCTCGGCCCAGGCGCGGGTGTGGGCATCCAGCGCCTCGTCTTCGAGGCCCGCCGGGCGATGACGGATGCACAGAGTCTGCAACTGCACCGGCGCCAGTACTTCCCACTGCGACGCCGCCTCGACCTGCCCGGCCAGCCACTGCGCGTTCTCAAGGTCACGACGCAGGCGTTGCTGCAGGGCCTCGACCCCTTCGCTGCGCAGCATGAACCACAGTTTCAGCGCACGGAACCGACGGCCCAGGGGGATGCCCCAGTCGCGCAGGTTCTTCACCTCGCCATCGACCGCCGACTGCAGGTAGCTCGGGTTGGTGCTCATCACCCGGATCAGATGCTGCGGGTCGCGCACGTAGTAGATCGAGCAGTCAAAGGCCACGCCCAGCCATTTGTGTGCGTTGACCACCACCGAATCGGCCAGCTCGATGCCGTCCCACATCCAGCGGCACTCAGGCAGGATCATCGCCGAGCCGGCCATGGCCGAGTCGACGTGCAGCCACAGCTGGTTGGCCTGGGCGATCTCGCCGATCGCGCGCAGCGGGTCCAGCGCGGTGGTGGTGGTGGTGCCGGTGGTGGCGACCACGGCGCATGGCTGGTTGCCGGCGACCAGGTCCTTGGCGATGGCCTCCTCCAGGGCGTCAGGGCGCATGGCGAACTGCGCGTCGGTGGGGATCAGGCGGATGTTGTCACGACCGAAACCGGCCAGCAGCGCCGCCTTGTCCACCGAGCTGTGGGCATGGGCGCTGACATAGACGATCAGCGGCCTGGCCTGGGCCTGCAGGCCGCCGCGCACCTGGGCATGGTCGCTGGCGCGCTCCCGGGCGCAGATCAGCGCCACCAGGGTGCTGGTCGAGGCTGTGTCCTGGATCACGCCGCTCCACTGCGTGCTCAGGCCCAGCAACTGGCGCAGCCAGTCGAGGGTGGTTTCCTCCAGCTCGCTCAGGGCCGGGCTCGACTGCCAGGACAGGCCGAGCACGCCCAGGCCGGTGCTGAGGAAATCGCCGAGCACCGACGACAACGTGCCGTTGGAGGGGAAATAGCCGTAGAAATTCGGATGCTGCCAGTGGGACAGGCCGGGCATCACCAGTTTGTCGACGTCGGCGAGGATGGCTTCGAACGGCTCGCCCTGCTGCGGCGCCGCGTCGGGCAAGGCGGCCTTGAGGTAGCCGGGTTCGACCTGGGCCATGACCGGGCGCTCGGCGACGCTCTGGCGGTAGTCGGCGATCAGGTCGATCAGTTGGTGGCCGTACTGGCGGAATTGTTCGGGGGTCACGGGGGCTCTCCTGTGGATTGTCAGGTGCCTGTGCCGGCCCTTTCGCGGGTTTACCCGCGAAAGGGCCAATACAGGCAACACAATGCCCGCAGTCTAGGCGCCTGCCGGCTTGCGAATAACCCCGCTTCGCGCATAGCTGCTATGGCGAAGGCGCATGCCCGCCCTGAACGCCGAACTGCGACTGGCGCCACACCTCGAACACGCGGTTGCGCAACCAGCGATGCTCCGCCGAGGCCTGCAAGCGCTGGTGCCAGACCACCCAGTAGCGCTGGGTGTGGTCGATAAAGCCCATCGGCCGCCAGCTGAGGCCGTGCAGGCGCGCCAGTTGCCGGGCAATGTGCTCGGGCACCGTGGCCAGGGCCTGGCCATTGCCGAGCACCTGGACCATGGCGCTGAAGAACGGTACCTCCAGGCTGATGCGCCGCTGCAGCCCCTGGGCGCGCAGATGACGGTCGATGAAGCTGTCCTTGTCGCCGCCCCCGGATACCCGCACGTGCTTGAAGGCCAGGTAGTCGTCCTGGCTCAGCTCGGCACGGGCACTCAGCGGATGGTCATGGCGCATCAGGCACACCGCCCGATCCTCGCCCAGCAGCCGGCCGTGCAGGTTCGGCGGCGACTCGTCGAACAGCGTGGTGGCCAGGTCGATCTCGCCGCTGGCGAGCAAGGCATACTGCCCGGCCTGCCAGGTGCGGTACTCCAGCGACACCCCCGGCGCTTCCTGCTCCAGCACCGTCACCAACTGCGGCAGCATGTGCTCGGCCACGTAGTCGGAGGCCGCCAGGCAGAAGCGTCGCTCGCAGCGCGCCGGGTCGAACGCCGCGGGCTGGCGCAGGGCGTTGAGCTCCTCCAGCACCTGACGCAACGGCTCGACCAGCGCCTCGGCGTGCTCGCTGAGCACATAGCCTCGGCCCTGGCGCACCAGCAACGGGTCGTCGAAGGCCTCGCGCAGGCTGGCCAGCTGGCGGCTCAGGGTCGATTGGCTACAGCCCAGGCGCTCGGCGGCATGGCTGAGGTTCTTCAGTTGCAGGAGGCAGTCGAGGGTGCCCAGGTGGGCGAGGCTGAGGGAGGCGAAGATGGGGTGCATGGCACGGGTCCGGAAATGATCGCGGGGCAAGCCCGCTCCCACAAACGTGCTGGGAGTGGGGTTGCCCCGCGAGGATGACGCGCGGATCAGTCAGTCAGACCGACATAGACGTTCTGCACGTCTTCGTTCTCGTCGATCGCCTCGAGGAACGCCTCGACTTCGGCCAGGGCTTCAGCACTCAGGCCAGCGGCGCTCACCGGGTTCTTCGGGGTGTAGCCGATCTTCGCCGAGGTGACGGTGAAGCCATGCTCCGGCAGGGCCTTCTGCACGGCGTCCAGGTCGGTGGTGTCGGTGATGAACAGGGTCGAGCCCTCTTCCTCGCCGTCCTCGAAGTCCTGGGCACCGGCTTCGATGGCCGCCATTTCCGGGTCGGCGTCGCCTTCCGGGGTGGCCTCGATCAGGCCGACATGGTTGAAGTCCCACGCCACCGAACCGCTGGCGCCCAGCTGGCCCTTGCGGAACAGCACGCGGATCTGCGCCACGGTACGGTTGATGTTGTCGGTCAGGCACTCGACGATCAGCGGCACCTGGTGCGGGGCGAAGCCCTCGTAGCTGACGGCATGGTACTGCACGGCCTCGCCGTCCAGGCCCGCGCCTTTCTTGATCGCGCGCTCCAGGGTCTCACGGGTCATCGAGGCTTTCTTGGCCTGGACGATGGCCAGGCGCAGGCGCGGGTTCATGTCCGGGTCGGCGCCCGACTTGGCTGCGATCTGGATCTCCTTGGCCAGCTTGCCCATGATCTTGCCTTTGGCATTGGCCGCTGTTTCTCTATGTTTGGCTTTCCACTGTGCGCCCATATCGACTCTCTTTGTTTCCGCGGCCGGTTCAGGAAGCGACCGGCCAAAAGTGGGGAGCAGTTTATACGCCCTCGCCGGCCTGATCGACAAGAAATCACGCCACGGGCACCGACCGGCCGCTTTTTCCGCCGCCCCCTCGTTGCCGCGCGCATTTGCTTGTATGGTGTTGTCCAAGAAGGATGTTTTACCCGCACAGGAAAGACTTACATGCCCCAACGCAATGTCATCAACGCCTCCGTCAGCCCCAAAGGCAGCCTGGAGACGCTGTCGCAACGTGAAGTCCAGCAACTGAGCGAAGTCGGTACCGGCAGCCTCTATACCCTGTTCCGCCAGTGCGCCCTGGCCATCCTCAACACCGGCGCCCATGTCGACAACGCCAAGACCATCCTCGAGGCCTACAAGGACTTCGAGGTGCGCATCCACCAGCAGGACCGTGGCGTGCGCCTGGAGCTGCTCAACGCCCCCGCCGACGCCTTCGTCGATGGCGAGATGATCGCCAGCACCCGCGAAATGCTGTTCAGCGCCCTGCGCGACATCGTCTACACCGAGAGCGAGCTGGCCAGCCAGCGCATCGACCTGGAAAGCTCCCAGGGCCTCACCGACTATGTCTTCCACCTGCTGCGCAACGCCCGCACCCTGCGCCCGGGCGTCGAGCCGAAAATGGTGGTGTGCTGGGGTGGTCATTCGATCAGCAGCGAGGAATACCAATACACCAAGAAGGTCGGCCACGAGCTGGGCCTGCGCAAGCTGGATGTCTGCACCGGCTGTGGCCCGGGCGTGATGAAGGGGCCGATGAAAGGCGCCACCATCGCCCACGCCAAGCAGCGCATGCACGGCAGCCGCTACCTGGGCCTGACCGAGCCGGGCATCATCGCCGCCGAGGCGCCCAACCCGATCGTCAACGAACTGGTGATCCTGCCGGACATCGAGAAGCGCCTGGAGGCCTTCGTCCGCGTCGGCCACGGTATCATCATCTTCCCTGGCGGCGCCGGCACCGCCGAGGAGTTCCTCTATCTGCTCGGTATCCTCATGCACCCGGACAACCAGGACCTGCCGTTCCCGGTCATCCTCACCGGGCCGCGCAGCGCCGAAGCGTTCCTGCTGCAATTGCACGATTTCGTCGGCGCCACCCTCGGCGAAGCGGCGCAGCGCCATTACCAGATCATCATCGACGACCCGGCCGAAGTGGCCCGGCACATGGTCGAAGGGCTCAAGGAGGTCAAGCAGTTCCGTCGCGAGCGCAACGACGCGTTCCATTTCAACTGGCTGCTGAAGATCGACGAAGGCTTCCAGCGCCCGTTCGATCCGACCCATGAAAACATGGCCAACCTGGCCCTGCGCCGCGACCTGCCGCCCCACGAGCTGGCGGCCAACCTGCGCCGGGCGTTCTCTGGCATCGTCGCGGGCAACGTCAAGGACAAGGGCATTCGCCTGATCGAAGAGCACGGGCCGTACCAGATCCACGGCGATGCGGCGATTCTCGATCCGCTGGGCCGGTTGCTGCAGGCGTTCGTCGACCAGCACCGGATGAAGCTGCCGGGGGGCGCGGCCTATGTGCCTTGCTACCAGGTCGTGACCTGATGATCCCGGTGGGAGCGGGCTTGACCCGCGATGGCGCCAGCCCAGGCAGCACCATCGCGGGCAAGCCCGCTCCCACCGGTTGACTGCATTTCGCAACATTCCGCAGACATTTCCCACCTTTAGCAGTGAACCTGCCTACAAAAAAACGGTCTTTCGCTGACGGTCAATTTACTCGACCGGATCGCCGGCCCAGTCATCGGGCCTTCATTCGTCCCCGTATTCAGCGAAGACCAGCATGCCAGACAACCAGCCCGCCTCCCCTGCCCTCACCGCCCTGCGTGGCGGCCTGATCGCCGCCCTGATCGCCCTCGCCGCGCCGGCCCACGCCGAGGAGCCGGCCAGCGATGCGCGCTGGGTCAGCGACAGCCTGAGCACCTACGTGCGCAGCGGCCCCACCGATGGCCATCGCATCGTCGGCACGCTCAAGTCCGGGCAGCGGGTCTCGCTGGTCACCAGCCAGGGCAACTACAGCCAGGTGCGTGGCCAGAATGGCGACCTGGTGTGGATCCTGAGCAACGACCTGCAGGCCGTGCCGGGCCAGAGCGAGCGCCTGCCGCAGCTGGACACCCAGGTGGCCGAGCTGTCCGGCCAGCTCAAGACCATCGACGACAGCTGGAAGAACCGTGTGCAGGGCATGCAGGAGACCCTCGACTCGCGCAAGGCGCTGATCGACGAGCTGGAAACCCGCAACAAAGCCTTGAACGAACAGCTCGAACAGGTGCAATCGAGCCTGCGCGACACCCAGGCGCGGCTCGGTGACGAGAACAAGCAGGTGATGATGCGCTACATGGTCTATGGCGGCAGCATCGCCGGCGCCGGGCTGCTGGTGGGGCTGATCCTGCCGGCGCTGACGCGGGGTCGCAAGCGTAACGACCGCTGGTTCTAAGCCCGCTTAGGCTGGTTGGTGACGCCAAAGGGGATGTGCACGGAGGGCACCACGGTGCGGGAGCCCTTCAAGTGCGCGGGATGATCCTCGAAGAAGATATGCGGCTTTAGCACCTGCAAGACCCGGCGCTTCTCGATGCCGCCCAGGAAGAACGCGTCATTGGCCATGACACCCCAACTCTTGAGGGTATTAAGTGCTCGCTCGTGGGACGGTGCATTGCGCGCGGTAACGATGGAAACACGCAAGCGGTTGATATATTTCGGGTGTTTGAGCTTGTGACGCTCTTCGGCCTTTTGGATCTTGGCGATACGGACGAAAAACTCTTTCAACGGCCCTGGATTATGAGGTTGTGCGACATTCAAAACCTCATGAGCGTGGAAGCTTCTCAGGCCATCTCGTTGCATTACCGTCTCGGATTCATCACCGACCAATACGCCATCGAAATCGAACGCGATACGTAGACTGGGATCGTTTTCGTTATCCTCGAACTGTGAGTCGAGAACACGGCCCGCTGGGTGTCCAGCCTGAATCGCTGCTTTCACATCCTTCTTCTCAGCTGACAGGAAGAGCGCAATATTCAATGCGGGGATGTACTCATAGGGTGACTTGCCTTGCATGAAAATTGCCCGAGTCATGTTCAACTCGTAATGCTCGATGGTTTTCATTACCCGTAGGCCAGTGTCGGGATCGTTCTGCGACAGGAGCACCACCTCAACCAGAGGGTCGTCCGGGTTCTCACACAGATCGTTCAGGGCCAAGAGGCGCCGGATAAATGGGAATGCAATTCCCTTCTCCAGCGGTACGTTCAGGTTCTTCCGCTGGTACTTCCGGTACTGCTCCTCCCCTTTCTTCTTGAAAACAGCATCTGACTCTTTTAGGTCAAACACTGCGCTCGAGGCGACGCCAATTACTAAACGGTCCTTCAATTCATAAGGCATTGCCTGATCTCTTCCTATTTTGGTCCTGAGTGTGTTCGTCAGGCGTCAGTGCGACCCTGCAACCGTGACGTCCAGTCCTCGACCTGGCGCTGCTCCAGGCGTTTTTCCAGGGTCCGCCGCCAGTTCGGCACCAGCGGCAGCGCCAGGCATTCGCGCAACAGCTCAGGCTCCAGGCGCTTGTCGAACAGCACCGCCGACAGCCGGGCCACCGACCACTGTGCATGGGGCCGCTCGACCAGCTGCAAGATGTCACCCGCAGCGACCGTGCCCTCCTCCAGCACCCGGTAGTACCAACCGGTGCGCCCGCTTTGCTGTACCCGCAGCGCCATCTGCGCCACATCGAAACGGTCGTTGAGCTTCCAGCACGGCATGCGCCCCTGGGAAATCTCGAGCAACGCCGTGCCCGCGCGAATGCGATCGCCCAGGCAGACATCCGCCTCGCGCCAGCCGCTGCTGCTGAAGTTCTCGCCAAAGGCACCGGGCTTTGCCAGCAAGGGATGCGCGCCGAGTTCGGCGGCCCAATCGCTGTAGTGATCGCGGGGATAGTGATGAATGGCTTTTTCCACGCCACCATGCACGCGTAGATCGCCCTGCTCGTCGCCAGCGATACCGAGGAGCGTCACCGCCAGCGGCCCTTGTCGGGGCTGCTTGTCGATGGCGCTGTGCGAACCGGGACGGGTGAAAGGCCGGGCGATGCCGGTAAGCAGGCTGTCGAGGCGTAGGTTGGGCAGATGCATACGGCGGTCTCACGCAAGGGACCGAGCGAGCTTACACCAGCACGCTGGCAGGCCCAAGGCAGACGCGTGGGGGCGAGCCTGTGGGAAACGCTTGTGGGAGCGGGCTTGCCCCGCGATCCGGGGCGAAGTCCCGGCCAGCCGGTGCTGGCTACAGAGGGCATCGCGGGGCAAGCCCGCTCCCACGCCCCCAACTACCGGCCCCGCAACGTCAATCCCGTAAACGTAACCCCACAGGCTCGCCCCTCTGGCACATGCGTGCCGATCGCTACTTGCCTCGCGCCTTGTTGTAGATGGTCTTGGCGCGGTCGGCGGACGCCTGGCAGGTCTTCATGTCACCGTTGGCCTGGGCACCCTTGGCCTCCTTGAGCAGCTCATGGTAGTCGTGCGCCATGCCGCCATGCAGCGCCTGGCCATCGGTCTTGCTGATGTATTCCAGGTCTTTGATCTTGGCGTCACAGTTGGTTGCCGCGCTGTCTTCGGCGTGGGCAGCGAAACTCAACACGGAAGCAATCACTAGCAGTGTCATGGATTTCATGGAGTGTTCTCCTGGGAAACAGCCTGACTACTGGAGTGCGAGCCGGACTGCGGGTCGGCCCAGCAGCAAGGAGAATAGCCCTCCAGCGCATGCCGCGCGCGGCTTCAGCCCAACGGTAGCGACGTCTCGGCCAGCAGGAAGTCGATGAACGCCCGCACCCGCGAGGGCATGTGCCGAGCTTGCGGGTAGATCAGCATGAAGGGCCGCGAGGTCCCGCCATGCTCGGCCAGCACCTCGACCAGCTCGCCGCTGTCCAGGGCGTCCTGCACGGTAAAGCGATAGGCCTGCATCAACCCGCCCCCATGGAGCGCCAGGGTGGTGGTGGCGAGGAAGTCGCCCTGGCAGGTGAACGCGCCCAGGGTATCGAGCTCCACCACCTCGCCCTCACGGCGAAAACTCCAGGGCGGGCGTCGACCGCTGCTGGGCATCTCGAACTGAATGCACTGGTGCCCGGCCAGATCGTCGAGCGTGCGCGGCGTTCCGCAGCGGGCCAGATAATCCGGACTGCCCACGATCACCAACTCGGCCTCTTCGAGGCGCCGTGCGACCAGACGCGAATCGGCTGGCGCTCGCCCGCGAATCGCCAGGTCGAAGTTTTCCTCGAAGAAATCGACGTTGCGATTGCTCACATGCACGTCCACCTGCACCTGCGGATAGTGCTGCTGAAAACGCGGCAACATCGGCAACAGCCGGTAGTGGGCATAGGGCGTGGGAGCACTGAGACGCAGGCGACCGCTGGGCTGGAGCTGGCCACCGGCGACCTGGCGCTCGGCCTCGACCAATTGCCCCAGGGCTTCGCGGCACTGCTGGTAATAGGCCTGGCCGGCCTCGGACAGGCGCATCTGTCGAGTGGTGCGCACGAACAGACGCACGCCCAGGCGCTCCTCCAGACGGCCCACCGAGCGACTCACCGCCGCCGGGGTGACGCCCGCCTGATTGGCGGCCTCGGTAAAGCTGCCAGCATCAGCGGCAAGACAGAACAACTCCAGGCTGCCCAATTGCAGATCGTCGAAATGACGGGTCATGGCGACTCCATTAATTACATGATGTATCGATTGAAATGCCATGCGCCGTATTTTTCAAGCGAGCGTTGCGGCCTAAAGTGGCTCCACCCACGATCAACCGGAGTTCACAGCATGAGCACAGCACGCACCGTCATCATCACCGGCGCCTCCAGCGGCCTGGGCTTCGCCCTCGCCAAGGCGTTCCTCGAGCGCGGCGACAACGTGGTCGGCAATGCCCGCACCGAGGCTCGCCTGGCCGAAGCCGCCGCCCGCCTCGGCAATCCGCGCGGCTTCATCGGCGTGGCCGGCGACATCGCCGAGAAGGCCACCGCAGAGCGGCTGTTCGGCGTGGCCATGGAGACCTTCGGCCAGGTCGATATCCTGGTCAACAATGCGGGAATCTTCATTCCAAAGCCGGTCACCGACTACACCGAGGCCGATGTCGACGCTCTGGTCGGCACCAACCTCAAGGGTTTCTTCTACCCTGCCCAGGCCGCGGCACGGGTGATGAAGGCCCAGGGCCACGGGCATATCGTCGCCATCACCGCCTCGGTGGCGATGCAACCGGACACCCGGGTCCCGGCACTGCTGCCGGTACTGGTCAAGGGCGGCCTGAACCAGGCGGTCAAGGGCCTGGCCCTGGAGCTGGCGAGCAGCGGCGTGCAGGTCAATGCCGTGGCGCCCGGCATCATCGACACCCCGCTGCACGGCGAAGGTGCCGAGGGCCTGGGCGCGCTATCGCCGAGCGGACGCACAGGCAAGCCCGAGGATGTGGTGGATGCCGTGCTATACCTGACCGACGCGCGCTACGTCAGCGGCGTCATCCTGCCGGTCGACGGTGGCAGCACCGCCGGCACCTGGCACTGAAACCTGGAGAATCGCGATGCCCTACGTCCATATCCGCGTGACCGATGAAGGCGTCACCGCCGAACACAAGCGCCAGCTGATCGAAGGCACCACCCGGCTGCTGGAGCAGGTGTTGAACAAACCACCGGCCAGCACCTTCGTGGTGATCGAGGAGGTGCCGACCGACAACTGGGGAGTGGGTGGGGAGACGGTGACGGAGTTGCGAAAGCGCGAGCGGTAAACCCACTCCCACGACATGAACGGGGATCGAGCGGCTGGCGCATACCCTGTGGGAGCGGCTTTAGCCGCGAAGCAAGCGACGCGGTGAGAGGCACCGGCTTCGCCGGTGTTCGCGGCTAAAGCCGCTTGTGTCTTGAGGTGGGATTAGAATCTGGAGTGAGAGCGGTGAATGGCAAGAGCTGAATGCCGCAGGTGCCTTGAGCACGCGTGGGAGCACAAGCTGCCATTCACCGTTCCACTTTGGCGAGAGCCCGAACAGTTGGATGCGGCTCTGATCTCGAATCACAAGCGTGGGCCAAGCCAAAGTCCTCTCACTGTGTTGAGTTTAGGAGGTTTTGGTGATGGCTTCCTTCTTGGGTATCGATGTATCCAGTATCTCGCTCGATGCTGCGGTGCGGCCCCAGGGCATCAAACTGCATATCAGCAATGATCCGAGAGGCTTTGAGGTGCTACTGAAGAGCCTTCGCAAGCTCAGTATCAAGCGCGTCCTGCTAGAGGCAACGGGTGGCTACGAGCGAGATGTCATGCGTTTTCTACAGGACGCTGGCTACAAGGTCATACGCGTCAATCCCAGGCGGGCCAGGTCATTCGCTGACTCTTTGGGCATCAAGGCCAAGACCGACGCCATCGACGCCGAAGTTCTGGCGCACTATGCCGAAGTCATTCCAGATCAACCCTCTCTGCGAGTCAGCCCAGAACGAGCGCTTCTGCGAGAGCTGCTTCAGCAACGTGATCGGTTGGTTCAACAACGAGATGACGACCTGCGACGCCTGAAGCAGGTGCAATCGACTGCAGTCGCTAACTACCTGAATGCCAACCTGAAGCACTTCAAGACGCAGATCAAACTGGTTGAGTGCGAGATCGAACAGCAAACCGCGATGCTGAACGACGAACGGGTTGCCCAGCTGATCACAGTGAAAGGCATTGGGATGGTGACAGCGGGCAAATTAATAGCGCTGCTGCCGGAGCTAGGTCGGGTTGAATCCAGAGAAATTGCCTCCCTGGTCGGGGTCGCGCCCTTCAACCACGACAGCGGGAAGTCCGTGGGCAAGCGTTCTATCTCTGGTGGGCGATTTGCGGTCAGGCGATCGCTGTACATGGCATGCATTGTGGCGATGAAGTACAACCCAGCACTCAAGGCGCGTTATGAGTCACTGCGCGAGCGGGGGAAGCTTCCCAAGGTTGCTATCGTGGCCTGCATGAGGACTTTCATCGTACGGCTAAATGCCATGCTCAGAACGGGCACATCATGGCGCGACCTGGTGCTGCCGCAACCTGAAAGTACAACGTAAATCCAGAACGCTGCGCGATCAGCGTGGAAGCGGGTTTGCCCGCGAAGCCAACACCGTGGTGGATGGCACGGGCTTCGCCCGTGTTCGCGGGCAAGCCCGCTCCCACAGGGATCGCGCCAGATTCTAAAAATTGCGTAAGACAGTTGCTCCCACAAGGGCCTGCCGAATCAATAAGTCATATGCAACCACGGGGCCGTGCCGGCTCCACAAGGCACCTGCGGTATTACCACAGCCCTACTGTCGCAAACGCTCCAGCGCCTCCAGCACGAACCCCGTCGCCGGCTCCACCGCACCGTCCCGGCAGGCAATACCCAGCTGCCGCCACAGCCCCGGCCGCAGCGGGCGCCGGACGATCCTTGGATCATGCGCCTGCACGTCGCCTTCCTGCGGCAGCAAGGTGGCGCCGTAGCCCGCCGCCACCAGGCTCTTGATCGCATCGTTGTAGTTCAATTCGATCCGAGGCTCGGGGTACAGCCCTGCGGCAGCGAACCACTCCGAGGTCACCCGCGACAATTGCGTGGTGCTGTCGTTGAGGATCAACGCCCTTCCCGCCAGCCACATGGGCGTGATCCGGGCCGGTGGCTGCCAGTCGGCGGGCACGTAGGCCATGATCGGGTCGCGCCGCCAGGGCGTGACCCTGAGCCCCTTGCCCGCCATCTGCGGCAGCGCCACCAGGCCGATGTCCAGGGTGCCCTCGCGCAAGCGTGCCAGGGACGCCTGCGAGGTGAGCACCTGGACCTGCACGTCGATGCCCGGATGATCCACCCGCAACGTTTCCAGCATCCTGGGCAGCAGATGGGCGATGGCCCCGGTGGAGGCCCCCAGGCGTACCCGTCCGCTCAGCCCTTCGACCTGACGGCGCACCTCGTCCAGGGCTTGGTCGGCATCGGCCAGCAGGCGCCGGGCACGCGCCAACAGGGTCTCGCCGATGACCGTGGGACGTACCTGCCCACGGGCGCGGGTGAGCAAGGACGCACCGACCCGCGCTTCCAGTTCGGCCACATGCAAGCTGATGGTCGGCGGCGCGAGGTTGAGCTGGCGGGCGGCATCGGCGAAGGAACCCTGGTCGGCGATCACGACCAGGGTACGCAAGCGGTCAAGGCTGATTTCGCGCATGGGACTCCAGAGCGGCTCATGAACATTGTTCAGAAATTCTGAATAAGTGATTCATGATATTCAAATTTTCTTTCTCTTCGACAACGGCGAGCATAGTGCCATCTTCCCGTGATCGGACACTTTCCATGCACCAGCCCCTTGTCTTCATCGACGGCGACCAAGGCACCACCGGCCTGCAGATCCATGCCCGCCTGCGCGGTCGCCAGGACCTGCGCCTGCTCACCCTGCCCGAGGCCGAGCGCAAGAACCCGGCACGCCGCGCCGAGGCGATCAACAGCGCCGACATCGCCCTGCTCTGCCTGCCCGACGAGGCCGCCCGCGAGGCGGTGGCCACGATCAGCAATCCCGCCGTGCGGGTGATCGACGCCAGCTCCGCGCACCGCACCACGCCCGGCTGGGTCTATGGCCTGCCGGAGCTTGACCAGGAGCAGGCGCAGCGCATCGCCCAGGCCACCCGGGTGAGCAACCCCGGTTGCTATCCCACCGGCGCCATCGCCCTGTTGCGCCCATTGATCAAGGCCGGCCTGCTGCCCGGCGACTATCCGCTGAGCATCCATGCCATCTCCGGCTACTCCGGCGGCGGTCGGGCGGCGGTCGAGCGCCACGAGCAGCGCAGCGACGCATACCTGCCGGCGCTGCAACTGTATGGTCTGGAACTGGCGCACAAGCATGTTCCGGAGATCCAGCAGCATGCCGGCCTGGGCGCCCGGCCGGTGTTCGTGCCGGGCTACGGCGACTACCGACAGGGCATCGTGCTGAGCATCCCGTTGCAGTTGCGGCTGTTGCCGGGCGTCAACGCCGAACAGTTGCAGGCCTGCCTCGAACGGCACTACCAGGGCGCCCGCCACGTGCAGGTGCAGCCCCTGCACCAGGCAGGCCCGGCCCCGGCGCTCGACCCGCAGGCGCTGAACGACAGCAACGACCTGCGCCTGGCCCTCTACGCCAACCCCGAGCACGGCCAGGTGTTGCTGACCGCGGTGTTCGACAACCTCGGCAAGGGGGCCTCGGGCGCCGCCGTGCAGAACCTCGACCTGCTGCTGGCTGGGCTGCGCTAGCCATCGGCGGTAGACTGACCACCCCGCGTCGCTTCGACCCGGGGTGTTTCAGCCGGAGCCCGACCCGCGATGTTCATCCTCCGCCGCCTTGACGGTGTGCCACCCGAATCTTTCCAGAACCAGATCCGCCAGCTGGTGATCGACCATGTCGGCCAGCTCAGCAGTGTCGCGATCAGCCCGGACAACCCGCTCTACCCGCTGTACCAGTACGGCGTGGGCATGGAGGCGCATCAGTACCTGATGGCCCTGGACGGTACCCGTGGCCTGGCCGTGGAGTTGATCCTGGCCCTGGATGCCGAGGCACCCGACCGGCTGCTCGGTTTCGCCCTGGCGCTGCCGGCACAGGACGATGCCCAGGCCTGTTCTCTGACCTACCTGGCGGTGCTGCCCAGCCACCGTCGCCAGGGCATCGCCCGGGCGCTGCTGGATGACCTGCGCGCCCGCTATGCCAACGTCGAGCTGAGCGCGTTCGTCGAGCAGGTGCCCTGGTTCGAGGCCATGGGCATGCAAGTGGTGGCCAGCGCCGGACCACAGGTACTGATGAGCAGCACCGGGCGTGCCAGCGGGGCGCTGATCGGGCGGCTGGATATCGCGCCGATCTACCAGAGCACCGAGGTCCGGCAGATTCATGCCTACTTGCTCAAGCAGCAGGGCGAGGAAGCGATGGTGGAGGCCGAGCGGCTGCGCGATGAACGGCTGGACAGTCTGGCGGAACAGGCGCAGGCGTGCGTGAAGCAGCGCCTTACCCGGCATTGACTGACGAACCGCCGAACCACCGGCTGAAGTTGCTCCCACTGCGATCGCACTGACCTGAAGTCTTGCGCTATCCCTGTGGGAGCGGGCTTGCCCGCGAAGCAGGCACCGCGGTGCATCGCACCGGGCGGCTTTCAGGCATGCACCCAGCGTCGATGCAGGCCACGGGCCAGCGCATCGAGCATGAAGCCCAGCACGCCGATCAGCAGCACCATGGCCATCAGCTCGGAATACGCCAGCCGATCGCGGGTATCGAGAATGAAATACCCAAGCCCCGCGCTGACGCCAAGCATCTCGCACGGCACCAGCACGATCCACAGGATGCCGATGGCCAGGCGCACTCCCGTCAAGACATGGCCGATCACCCCTGGCACGATCACCTTGCACAGCGTCTCCCAACGCGTGGCGCTCAGGCTGCGGCTGAGCTGCAACCAGCGCGGATCGAGCTGACGCACGCCAGCGGCGGTATTGAGCAGGATCGGCCACAGCGCGGCAAAGGCCAGCAGGAAGTAGATCGGCTGATCGCCCACGCCCATCAGCATCACCACCACCGGCATCCACGACAACGGCGAGATCATGCGCAGGAACTGGAACGCCGGAGTGGTCGCCGCCTCCAGATGGCGATAGCTGCCCACCAGCAGCCCCAGCGGCACGCCGATCAGCAGCGCCAGCAACAGGCCGACCAGGATGCGCTTGAGGCTCACCCAGACATGCCCATAGACCTCGCCCTGCCCGAGCAGCTCGACCAGGCTCTGCAGCGTGGCTTGGGGCGAAAAGCGCGCCGACAGCCCATCCGCAGCGCCGAACACCTGGACACCGGCCCACCACAGCAACAACAGCGCCACCAGGCCGGCCAGGCCCAGGGCGCCATGCACGACATGCCTGCGCATCAGACCGCGAACTCCTCGCTACGCTGGAAGTTCTCGGCGATGCCGAACGCCGCCGGACCACCCACGGCGGCGATGGCGTTGCGCACGAAACGGTCATCCACCAGGTCGCGCGCGGTCTGCGCCGGATCCAGCCCGGCAAGGAAAGCGCTCTCGCCTTCGATCAGGGTGTTTTTCAGGCGCTTGACCAGTTCCTCGGTATAGCTGGGGAACGGGTATGGCTGGAAGTCGATGCGTTTCTCGTCCCATTGCTGGTGCTGAATCGCGCCACTGGCGATGTAGCTGGCGCGATCCTCGGCCGAAGGCGCCAACACCTTGGCCAGCACCGCCGGTTCGTGCGGTGTGTACTTGTTGGGGCCGGCCTTGGACAGCAGCGCGGCGGCCTCGGCGCGGTGCTCGCGGGTCCATTGCTGGGCCTTGACGATGGCGTTGACCACCTTCTGCGACCACTCTGGACGGTTGTTCAGGTCGTGTTCGTGCATGAACACCACGCAACAGGCGTGGTTGCGCCACACATCGCCGGTGAAGCGCTGCACGCGGCCGACCTTGAGATTCTCGGCCAGGGCGTTGAACGGCTCGGCGACGATGTAGCCGGCGATACGCTTGCTGGCCAGGGCCGGTGGCATGTCCGACGGCGGCAGCACCAGCAGGTTGACCTCGTTGGCCGCCAGCTGCGCGCTGGCAGGCTTGGACACCGGCTTCAGGCCGTTGTCGTTGAGCATCTGCTGCAACACCACATTGTGGATCGAGTACCAGAACGGAATGGCCACGGTCTTGCCGCCGAGCTGCTTCATCTCGGTGATGTCCGGGGCCACGGTCAGCCCCGAGCCACCGACGTGGTTCCAGGCCACGACCTTGGCCGGCACCTTGCTGCCGTAGCGCGCCCACACGGTCATCGGCGACAGCAGGTGGATGACGTTGACCTGTCCGGAGATGAACGCCTCGATCACCTGGGCCCAGCTGCGCAGCAGCACCGGCCGTTCGGCCTTGATGCCCTCGGCCTCGAACAGGCCATTGTTGTGCGCCACCAGCAGCGGCGTGGCGTCGGTGATCGGCAGGTAACCGATGCGCACCGGCGCGTCCGGCTCGGCGGCGGCGCGCGCCTGCAGGCTCGACAGCAGCGGCACGGCACCGGCGGCGGTCAGCATGGCGCTCAGCTTGAGGAAATCGCGACGGGACGTCGTGGAACAGCAGTCATCCATGCACATGGACAGCCTCCGAGGGCAAGGGGGATGGAGTGGGTTCGGCTGTGCGGCTTGCCCGCCGAAGGGTCTTCAGAATCTCGATGCGCAACGCGCCCAGTTCCTCGACCCGCTGCGCGCGCGGCTGCGGCAGGTCGATACGCCATTGGCCGAGGGTGCGCGCCGGCTGGTTGCCCAGCAGCAGCACGCGATCGGACAGCAGCAGGGCTTCGTCGATGTCATGGGTGATCAGCACGGCGGCGGTGTTGTGGGTGGCGATCAGCTGCAGCAGCAGTTGCTGCATATCGGCGCGGGTCACCTCGTCCAGAGCGCCGAACGGCTCGTCCAGCAGCAGCACCTCGGGCTGGCGCGCCAGGCAACGCGCCAGCGCCGTGCGCTGCGCCATGCCGCCGGACAACTGCGCCGGATACTGGCCTCGGGCGTGGGCCAGGCCCACCGCCTCGATGGCATGGTCGATCCGTGCCCGGCGCTCGCTCGCGGGCAGCTTGGGTTGCCGGGCGAAATCCAGGCCGAAGGCGACGTTCTTTTCCAGGCTCAACCAAGGCAACAGGCTGGGGTCCTGGAACGCCACCGCCAGGCGCGGATGCGGCCCTTGCAACGGTTCGCCATGCAGGCTGACACTGCCGCCCCGCGCCTGCTGCAGGCCGGCCAGCACGCGCAGCAGGCTGGACTTGCCGACGCCGCTGGGGCCTAGGATGGTGACGACCTCCCCCGGCGCCAGCGACAGGTCGAACTGTTCCAGCACCGCCTGCCAGCCGCCCTCGCGCGGGTAGCCCAGGCTGATAGCGCGGGCTTCGAGCAACACGTCGGTCATGCAGTGGCCGCCTGACGTTGCAGTTCGGCGCGCAGTTGCACCAGGCTGGGGGTGACGATCGGCACGAAGGCCGATTCCCGCCAGCGGCGCGCGAAGCCTTCGCCATAGGCCGTCAGGTAGGCCCTGCCACCACTGGCCTGCAGTTCGAGCTGCACGGCATCGGCGGCGCTTTCGGCCAGGGTGATGCGCAGCTTGAACAGGGCCGCCGGCTGGGCGAGGAAGCGCCCGTCGAGCAGCCCTTGCTTGAGCTCGCCGACAGTATTCTCCAGGCGCTCCTTGAGCACCTGGCGAGCCTCTTCGAGGAACGAGCCACGCCCCTGCAAATGCGCCTGCACCTCATCCAGCGCGCGGCGCGCCAGGCCAATGGCCATGCCGCACTGCAGCGCCAGGAACGCCGGGCGCACCTTGGGCAGGAACTCGCGG
Source organism: Pseudomonas sp. microsymbiont 2 (assembly GCF_054788395.1). Taxonomy (NCBI): domain Bacteria; kingdom Pseudomonadati; phylum Pseudomonadota; class Gammaproteobacteria; order Pseudomonadales; family Pseudomonadaceae; genus Pseudomonas; species Pseudomonas sp. microsymbiont 2. Next base: position 2,325,206 of record NZ_CM139112.1, on the reverse strand, counting down.
GCATTGTCATGCAGCAGCCAGTCGCGGGCCAGCGGCACCTGGTGGAAGGCCAGCGCCGCGGTGTTGCTCGACTGCAGGCCCATCAGTTGCAGGTCGTCGGAGCGCTCCAGGCCCGGCGCGCTCGAGGGAATGGCCACCACGAACGGCGCGCCGCCCGCCTCGTCCTCGATGGCCGCGGCCACCACGAAACCGCTCTTGCGCAGGTTGGTCACCCAGTGCAGACGACCTTCGAGGTTCCAGCCATCGGCTTCGGCGCGAGCGCGTACCTGCAGCGCTTCGATGCCGGAAAGGAACTTCATGGCGTTGGAAAGCCCGGTGGCCCCAGCCAGCTCGCCCTTGAGCAGGCCGGGCATCAGCCGTTCGCACAGCACCCGGTTGGGGCTTTGCAACAGGTATTCGATGAAAGCGCGCTGCCCCCAGCAGACGAAAGCCGCGGCCAGCGAGCGGCTGGCAATCGCCGCGATGGCTTCGACCGCCTCGGTGACGTCGCCGCCCGAGCCGCCCAAGGCCGGGTCGACACCGATACGCAGCAGCTGCGACTCGGCAAGGTGCGCCAGCACCAGATGCGGATCGCACTGGCCCTGGTCGATGGCCTCGGCATTGGCATCCAGCCACTGTCGAAATGCGTGATCAAGCATGTCCCTACTCCTTTTGAAACGCCGGGCGCGCCGGCACCAGGCGTCGATTACGCCGAAGGCTGCCAGCGGTACTTGCCAAGCTCGTCGTTGAGCGGCGTCTGGGCGAACACATTAGCAAAGTTGCACAAGGTTGCGAGGCTCACGCCGAGAATCACTTCCAGGGCATTGCCCTCGCTGAAGCCTGCGTCGCGGAAGGCCTGGTAGGTAGCGTCGCTGACATTGCCACGGGTGGCGATGACTTCGCGGGCGAACTCGGCGAGGGTCTCGTAGCGGGCATCGGGCAACTCGCCACGGGCACGCAGGGCGTCGACCACTTCCTGGGGCAGCTTGGCCTTGTTCAGTGCCACGGCGGTGTGGCCGGCGACACAGAAATCACAGCCGTGCTGGGTGGCCGCGATCAGCTGTACCACTTCGCGCTCGGCCAGGGTCAGCTCGGACTTGCCGTTGAGGGCCGAAACGGTGACGTAGGTTTCCAGCGCGGCCGGGGCGTTGGCAAGGATGCCCAGCAGGTTGGGAATGAAGCCGGAGTTCTTCTGCGCGTTCTCCAGGAACGGACGTGCGGCTTCCGGAGCGGTCTGCAGGCTGTGTAGAGTGATGCGCGCGGACATTGGAGTGGTCTCCTTTGATGTAGGTCGCTACAGTCTGTTGGTTATAAGAAGTAGCATCCATATTCATCAGTCGCCTTTCCTTGCTCCAGAGTCTTTGCATTAGATGATTTCATCCAGCCATCTTGTCGATTGGTTATTAGAGAGCCTGGAGCTCGACGCCAGCCTGTTCCATGTCGGCCGTTACTGCGGCGGCTGGCACGCCAGCACCCAAGGCATGGGCCGGGCCAGTTTCCACCTGGTGGTACAGGGCCATTGCTGGCTGCACATCGACGGCCAGCCCGAGCCTGTGCGGCTGGACAGTGGCGATGCGGTGTTCCTGCTGCGCGACCTGGCCTATCGGCTGTCCAGCGATCAGGACCCGGCCACGGCCTGCGCCCAGCCGCGCCGGACCATGCAGGCACTCGATAGCGAAGCGGCCGATGGCGTGGGGCTGGTCTGCGGCTTCTTCCATTTCCATTCGGGCCTGTCGTCGCTGATCGTCGAAGGGCTGGCCGACTGGATTCTGCTGCGCGCCGACGACCCGACCGGCAGCGCGGCGCGGGCGCTGTTCGAGCTGATCCTGGAGGAATGCCGGCGGCCGCAACCTTCCGAGACCGTGCTCGAACGCCTCACCCATCTGCTGTTTCTGTATGTGCTGCGCCAGCAGGTACATGCTGGCCAGTCGCTCGGCGGCCTGGTCGCCCTCGCCCGCCAGCCGGCGTTCGCCGTGTTGCTCGAGCGGCTGATCGAGCAACCGGGGCAAGCGTGGACGCTGCAGAGCATGGCCGCGTGTACCGGGCTGTCGCGGTCGGCGTTCTTCAAGCGCTTCAACGAACTGGCCGGGCAGTCGCCCGGGCAGGTGCTGCTGGCGCTGCGCATGCGCCATGCGTGCCAGCTGCTTCGGGCGGGGAACACCGTCGAGCAGGTCGGGGCGCAGGCAGGCTACCAGTCAGTGGCGGCGTTCACCCGGGCATTCGCCAAGGCGGTGGGGGTACAACCGGGGGCTTATCGCAAGCAGCATGAGGGGCGCCTGGGTTGATCGCGAGATCATTCAGAGCCCTGCGAGCGCTTTCGACCACGTTGATCGAGGGTCACGGCGAGCCCAGCAAGCAAGATGGCCAGCGTGTAGGCGACAAGGCCTAGGTTCAGCCCCAGAATCATCTTCTCGGAGCCATCGGAGAGCACCATCGAACCACCGTAGCCATCGCGCAGCCAATAGGCCAGCAGAAACCCACCGGTGACGAACACCGTCAGAAGACTGGCAAGCGGCAGGTCGTTCCGGCCCCAGACAAGCCAGACACTGAATGCGCCAAGCGCGGTATTGGTAAACAGCTGCCATGTCTCGTGAAGCCTGGCATGCGCAGCCCACGCCGGGTTGAATACATGGGTCTCGTTGATCTCGAGAATCGGCACGACCACCGCGTAGAAAACGATGCCAACCGTTACCAACAACTTCGCCAGCATCAGCAATCTCCTTGCCCTTGGTTTGGATGTCCAGGCAGCGGCTACGCGGAAAAATACCGCAGCCAGTAGGCCTCTCTGCACGGATTGGTAAAACTGATGTGGGTGGGGCTGACCATGGTATCGCGTGGCTGGCGAATGACTTCGTAACTTATCCAGCTCTCAGCACAAACCCCATCGCTGGGGAAGTTGTCCTGCTCGGCCAACCGCCTGATCAGCGTACCGTCATCGAAGGCATAGGTGTTTTCCTCGGCGATGACGGTGACGTCTTGGTCAATCCAGCTTTGCTGATTCGAGCGTTCAAGATGCGCGGAGCGCTTCGAGCACAGCCCCAGGATGGCGCTGACATAGTTGGCGAGGTGATCCAGGTGAGCCATGGGCTGCGTTCGGTCTTTCAGTGACTGGCGAAGGTTCGGCAACTCTACTCACAAGGCTGCCCCTGCGACAACTCTCGCCTGCGAGCGCGCCTCGAATCTGACGCGCGACAATGCTAGGCTCGTGGCGCATGTCACCCTCCAGGGAAATGGAAATGCACTTTGACTGGCACGCAGGACCGATCACCCGCTCTACCCCTCTGGACAAGAACTACCGGAACACCCAGGCGGTCCGTCGGTTCCTCGTCGGCGAGTGCGGTGGCGCGTTCAAGTTCGACCGCGCCTTCATGGCCTGGATCAAGAGCGGCGCACCCTCCACCATGGGCGACATCGCAGATGAATGGCTGCGTACGCGTACATGACCGCAGCTATTTAGCCTGCGCCTGGGCAATCGCTGAAATTCATGAAAGCACGCCTGCCCAACCTCGACGGATCAGGCAGGCGTTCGGTAACGCCCGACAAAGTGACGTCAGCCTTGCGAACAGCTCATGAAGAATCAGCCCTGGCAGAATCGGATGCGATTACCGAACGGGTCGTAAACCTCCAGTAACCGCCCCCAGTCCTGCTCCACGATGTCAGGCCGTCCAAAACCGTAGCGCTTGGCGATCAGCTCGTCCCGAAACAGCTCGATGTTCTGCATGGGGACAAAAATGGTGGTGCCTGGGCTCGCGTCACCATGATGCTCGGAAAGATGGATCTGCAGGCCGTCTCGACTGAGCCCCAGGTACAAGGGAAGATCTGCTTCGAAGCGGTGCTCGAATTCGACGCTGAAGCCAAGAAAGCCGAGATAGAACTCTCTTGCCTTCACTTCATCGAACATTCGCAATATCGGAATGGCTTTTTCCAGCCTGATGGCGGGGCTGCTCGGTTCACCGGCAAGCATTGCCGAAGCCGTGTTCCAATCCTTGTAGCCCAGCTGCTGGGCCACCATTTCAAGCGCCGTCGAATGGGATATCTCGTGATTACGCGCCTCAAGCGAGGTGCGCAGGCTCTTGGCCATCCGCTTGGCGTTCTCGAGTGTCGACATCATTCCTCCTGGAGTCGAAGCATCCGGGTGCTCGCGTTGCCAAACCTCGACTATCAAGAGAGATGCGAAATGGTCTGGAGCAAATATGCTTTCACCTTTCCTTGTCGGTGCGAGCGGCAGGCAGCATAAGCCTTCGCCGATGTTACACAGTCTGCCGAGCAGCCGGAAGCTGACAGAAGGATCTTGCCGCCAGACCCGCCAACGACTACTACTAAAGTTTTAGGCAGGGAGGCGTAAAAAATGCTCTCGAGGTTCGTTATCGTTCCAGCGGTCCCCCATGAACAAGATCGACAGCGCCTTGGCATGCGCTACTGGACACCGACTTATTCAGGTGGCTTCGACATCTACGACAACCAAGAGAAACAACGACTTCAGCCAACCTATGCAACCAGGAAGGAGGCAGAAGCGGCATGCGAAAAGAAGAACCGAGAAACGGATTTCCCCTGCGAAACCCTTCCTAGACTTCGTACCAGTTGACCCTCACGCGTCGCAGACCCGCATTGAGCGGCGCAACCACGACAGGCGCCGCTCAACCACCCTGAAGTCTGCGCTTCACCGAATCACACCCGGCCCGGCGCGCCGACGCGTCACTGCTTTCGGGGCGATTCAGGCATGATGCCACCCATGATAAGAACGGCAGCCGGCCCGATCAGCCAACCCACAGTCGTTCCTGGGCTGACAACTGGAACCAGGATGGTCACTGCGAACAGGACCGCCCCAGCCCAGAGACGCCTACGTGGAGTGAGCCACTCTCGAACCTGTTCCAATCTTTTGCCCACTACCGCGCTCCCTGTCTGGTAAACGGCGAAGCATATCACTTGCTTCACTAAGCCACCCCGGCGCTGGCCGCCGGAGCCTCCCTCTCTTCAACGAAAACGAATGCTCTGGGACTTCGGCGCTTTTCGCCCCACAAAGAAAAACCCCGCAGACCTAGATCTGCGGGGTTTCGAATAGTGGAGGCCGAGGTCGGAATCGAACCGGCGTAGACGGATTTGCAATCCGGAGCATAACCACTTTGCTACTCGGCCTCAAAGTCGGAGTCAGCTTTCGCTATCTCCTTGAAAGCATTTGACTTTTTCAAGTCATCTGCGTTTCGATGGACGCCATTATGTCGGCATTCGATGGACCTTGCAACCCCCTTGAAGAAAAAAATCTTCAAGGGGTTCAAGGTGTTAGCGCAGACGCCCAAGTTTGCTCCACAGCCCGACCAGGGTGTTCTCCACCGCGCCACTGGCCGCCATGCCGATGCGCTCCTGCAAGCTCTTGCGCTCGGCGAAGCGCAGATGGAACACATTGGCCTCGCGGGCGCTGCGGCTCAGGTATTCGTCGCTGGTCCCCAGTTCGTCCACCAGTTGGCGGTTCAACGCGGCAATGCCCAGCCAGACTTCGCCGGTAGCCACTTCGTCGATGTGCAGCTGTGGGCGGTAGCGGGCCACGAAATCCTTGAACAGCTTGTGGGTGATGTCCAGGTCCTCCTGGAACTTCTCCCGCCCCTTCTCGGTGTTCTCGCCGAATACGGTCAGGGTGCGCTTGTATTCACCGGCGGTGAGCACTTCGAAATCGATGTCGTGCTTTTTCAACAGGCGGTTGACGTTGGGCATCTGCGCGACCACGCCAATCGAACCGAGCACGGCGAACGGCGCGCTGACGATCTTCTCGCCGATGCAGGCCATCATGTAGCCGCCGCTGGCGGCGACCTTGTCGATGCAGATGGTCAGCGGGATGCCCGCCTCGCGGATACGCGCCAACTGCGAAGCCGCCAGGCCGTAGCTGTGCACCAGCCCGCCGCCGCTCTCCAGACGCAGGACCACTTCATCGCGCGGGGTGGCCAGGGTCAGCAGCGCGGTGATTTCGTTGCGCAGGCTCTCGGTCGCCGAGGCCTTGATGTCGCCATCGAAATCGAGCACGAATACCCGGCGCTTGTCTTCGGGCTTTTTCTTCTGCTGTTTGTCCGCCTTCGCCTGCTGCTTGCGCAGGGTCTTGAGCTGGGCCTTGTCGAGCAGACCCGATTCCAGGCGCTCGCGCAGTTCCTTGTAGAACTCGTTGAGACGGGTGACCTGCAATTGCCCGCCCGGCTTGCGTCGCCCCTTGCCACGCAGGCCGGCGATGGCCGACAGCACGACGAGGATGGCGATCACCAACGTTGCGGTTTTGGCGAGAAAGCTTGCGTATTCGGCAAGAAACTCCACGTTGACTCCTTGATAGACCAGCGCCCGATCGGCGCGAAATGCTGCAAGCATACCGGTGCGCCTGGGGCTCTGCCAGCCAGGGAAAACGCTGGCAACACAGTTCAAACGACCTTTTCAAACGCTTGTATGTTTTTTCGTTGACAGCCTGCCTGGGGCAACCTAACCTCGCAGCAACCTCCAACCGGGCCGGACTTCCTTGTGGGCAACCTCTACCTGATCCGACATGGCCAAGCTTCCTTCGGTGCCGCCGACTACGACGTGCTCTCCCCGGTGGGCGAGCGGCAGAGTCAGGCACTGGGCGAGCACCTGGCCCAGCTGGGCCTGCGCCTGGACCGTTGCGTGGCCGGCACCCTGCGTCGCCAGCAGGACACCGCCCGCCTGGCCCTCGACGTGCTGCAGGCCCATGGCGAAGCCGTCCCGACCATAGAGACCGATGCGGCCTTCAATGAGTTCGACGCCGACGGGGTGATCCGCGCCCTGCTCCCCGCCCTGCTGCCCGAGGAACCCGAGGCCTTGCACGTGCTGCGCAACGGCGCCCAGAACCGCGGCGAGTTCCAGCGCCTGTTCGCCCTTATGGTGCAGCGCTGGCACGACGGCGAGCATGCCCACGACGAACACCTGGAAACCTGGCAGGCCTTCACCGGTCGGGTCGGCGATGGCCTGCGGCGCCTGCTCGACAGCGCCGCCAGCGGCGACAACATCGCCCTGTTCACCTCCGGCGGCACCATCGCCGCCCTGCTCCACCTGGTAAGCGGAATCACGCCGGCTCAGGCCTTCGCCCTGAACTGGCAGATCATCAACACGTCGCTCAGCCACCTGAAGTTCCGAGGCCGCGACGTCACCCTGGCTTCCTTCAACAGCCAAGCCCATGTGCGGCTGTTGCGGTTGCCGGAGCTCGTCACCTACCGATGAGCCCGGTCTATTGTGTCCTTGCGGACGCGAAAATCACTTAACAAGGAATACACCATGAGCGATGTAGCTAAAGCCGTCGAGGCGATGAAGGCAAAATTCAACCCGTCCGCCGCCGCCGGCCTGGACCTGGTGTTCGGCTTCAATATCACCGACGAAGACAAGCACTACGCCCTGCTGGTCAAGGATGGCACCTGCGAGATCCAGGAAGGCGAGAACGCCGACGCCAACTGCACCCTGGTGATGGACAGCGAAACCCTCAAGGGTATCGTCAGCGGTGAGACCGATGGCATGCAGGCCTTCATGGGCGGCAAGCTGCGCGTCGAAGGCGACATGATGCTGTCGATGAAGCTCAGCGAGCTGTTCCCGTCCTGATCGGCGCGGCGAATCGCCAATGAAAAAACCGAAGCCTCACGCGCTTCGGTTTTTTTTTGCCCACTCCAGCTGCGCGCCCATCAGGGCCATTGATCGTCCGGCAACACCCGGGCCTATAAACGCCTGGCACGCTTGTACCAGCTTCGACAGGAAATTAGATTAGCCAATAATCCTTGCTCCAGATCATAAGGAAATCGCATGACGCTCACCGACCAGTCCACCCAGGTACGCCCCGGCGAAGAACTCGACGCGGCCGTCATCGATCCGTATCTCAAGGATCACATTCCCGGTCTCGCCGGCACGCCGAGCATCAGCCAGTTCCCCGGCGGCGCCTCCAACCTGACCTACCTGGTCAGCTACCCGGACCGGGAATTCGTACTGCGCCGCCCGCCGTTCGGCCACAAGGCCAAGTCGGCGCACGACATGGGCCGTGAGTTTCGCATCCTCAACCAGCTCAACGCCGGCTTCCCCTATTGCCCCAAAGCCTACGCGCACTGCACCGACGAGTCGCTGATCGGCGGCGAGTTCTATGTGATGGAACGGGTCAACGGCATCATCCTGCGCTCGGACATCCCCGCCGAACTGGACCTGGATGCCGGCCGCACCGAAGCCCTGTGCAAGAGCTTCATCGATCGCCTGGTAGAGCTGCACCAGGTGGACTACCAGGCCTGCGGCCTGGCCGACCTGGGCAGGCCCGAAGGCTATGTGCAGCGCCAGATCGAAGGCTGGGCCAGCCGTTACGAAAAAGCCCTGACACCCGACGCGCCGCGCTGGGAGCAGGTGATCGCCTGGCTGCGCGAAAAGATGCCCGCCGACCACCCGCGCCCGGGCATCATCCATAACGACTACCGTTTCGACAATGTCATCCTGGACAGCGCCAACCCCATGCGCATCATCGGTGTGCTGGACTGGGAGATGGCCACCATCGGCGACCCGCTGATGGACCTGGGCAACAGCCTGGCCTACTGGATCGAGGCCGGCGACCCGGCGCCGGTGCAACTGATGCGCCGCCAGCCGAGCAACGCCCCGGGCATGCTCAGCCGCCAGCAGTTCGTCGACTACTACGCCGAGCGCGCTGGCATGCGCATCGACAACTTCGACTTCTATTATTGCTACGGCCTGTTCCGCCTGGCCGGCATCGTCCAACAGATCTACTACCGCTTCTTCCACGGGCAGACTCAGGACAAGCGCTTCGCCCAGTTCATCCACATGAACCGGCTGCTGGAGCAGATGAGCTTGCAACTGATCGGCAAATCCAGCTTGTAACCCCGGCAGACAACAAGGAATACGCGCATGTCCAAGACCCAGCTGTTCGACCTCGACGGCAAGATCGCCTTCGTTTCCGGTGCCAGCCGTGGCATCGGCGAGGCCATCGCCCACCTGCTGGCCCAGCAGGGCGCCCATGTGATCGTCTCCAGCCGCAAGCTCGACGGCTGCCAGCAGGTGGCCGAGGCAATCATCGCCGCCGGCGGCAAGGCCACCGCGATAGCCTGCCACATCGGCGAGATGGAACAGATCCAGCAGGTGTTCGCCAGCATTCGCGAGCAGTTCGGCCGCCTCGACATCCTGGTCAACAACGCCGCCACCAACCCGCAGTTCTGCAACGTGCTGGACACCGACCTGGGCGCCTTCCAGAAGACCGTCGACGTCAACATCCGCGGCTACTTCTTCATGTCGGTGGAAGCCGGCAAGCTGATGCGCGAACACGGCGGCGGCAGCATCATCAACGTGGCCTCGATCAACGGTGTCTCGCCTGGGCTGTTCCAGGGCATCTACTCGGTGACCAAGGCGGCGGTGATCAACATGACCAAGGTCTTCGCCAAGGAGTGCGCGCAGTTCGGCATCCGCTGCAACGCCCTGCTGCCGGGGCTGACCGACACCAAGTTCGCCTCGGCGCTGGTGAAGAACGACAGCATCCGCAATGCCGCGCTGCAGCAGATCCCGCTCAAGCGCGTGGCCGACCCGAGCGAGATGGCCGGCGCGGTGCTGTACCTGGCCAGCGACGCCTCCAGCTATACCACCGGCACCGCGCTCAATGTCGATGGTGGGTTCCTGTCCTGATCCGGATTCATGCACGCCCCGTGTAGGAGCGGCCTTGCGTCGCGAAAGGGGCGCGCAGCGGCCCCACGATCTCTAGTCAAAGCAGAAATCGCCGGGGCCGCTTTGCGGCCCTTTCGCGACACAAGGCCGCTCCTACAGGGGGCGGCGCACCTACCCCTTCACTGCCTGCAGCGTATAGCTCAGCGGCAACCGCCACGGCGCCTCGTCAAGGCGCCACTCACCGTCATCGCCCAGCGTCATCTGCCCCGGCAGCGCTTCCCAGGGGATGCTCTGATGCTCCTCCAGGCCGGTGATGCGCAGGCCATTGTTCAGCAGCGCGGTAATCACCTCGCCCAGGCCATGGTTCCACTCATGGGTCTCGGTCTGGGTCAGTGCCTGGTCGGTCTCGACGTAGCTCTGGTCGTTGTGCCACACCGTCGGTGCCTCGCGCTCGAAGTACGGGTACTCCAGTTGCAGGCAGTCCTCCTGGTCCTCGTTCACGGCCATCAGCATCGGGTGGCCATCACGCAGGAACAGTCGCCCGCCCGGCTTGAGCAACGCCGCCACGGTCTGCGCCCAACGCTCGATGCTCGGCAGCCAGCACAGCGCGCCGATACCGGTGTAGACCAGGTCGAAAGCCCCAGCCGGCAATACCTGCGCGGCCTGATAGACGTCCGACTCTACATAGGCGATGCCCGCGCCACAGCGCTCGGCCAGCTGGCGCGCCTGGGTCAGGGACGCCGCGGAGAAGTCCAGGCCGCAGACCTCGGCGCCCAGGCGCGCCAGCGACAGCGTGTCGGTGCCGATATGGCATTGCAGGTGCACCGCGCGCAGGCCATGGATATCGCCCAGGCGTGGCAGGTCGAAGCGCACCACCTCGGACAGGTGCCCGGGCTCGGCGACGAAGCGCTCGACCTCGTAGTCCCCGGAGGCGGCGTGCAGTGGTGCGCGCTCGTCCCAGCTGGCGCGGTTGAGTTCCAGCGATCGGCTCATTGCGGTGCTTCCCTGTCTGAGTGAGTCAGGCGCCACGTTAACCGGACCCGACCGCCCCGGCAACCACCCCGTCAACCAGAAGTTGACGGCTGGGGTATACTGCCCGCTTCGTGCCCGCCCAAGGATCCAGCGCCCATGACCGAAAACAGCTTCGCCTTTCGCCTCAAGGAACTGCTCGAACACCACAAGCTGACCCTGCAGGCCGTGGGCACGGCGCTGGGGATCTCGCGCACGGCGGTGCACAAATGGACCCGCGGCGGCGAGATCGACTATGACAACCTGCGGCGCCTGGCCGACCTGCTCAAGGTCAACTGGATCTGGCTGCGCTACGGTGAGGAGGCCCTGCACAGCGTGCAGCAGGCCGAGGTGGTCGAGCTGCCGATGACCGACGTGCGCCGCCGCTACACCGCCGAGATCATGGAAAGCGAGACGCGCATGAAGCTGGCCCAGGAAGGCGCGCGCATCGTCACCTGGGAATGGAACCTGGTCAGCGATGAAGTGACCTACTCGCCCAACGTCGAGGCGGTGTATGGCTGGCCGTTGCGCCGCAACGAGGACTTCTGGGAACACATCCACGCCGATGACGCCCGCCACATGCAGGCCATGTATGCCCAGGCGGTGGCCGATGGCACCGGCTGCGAATGCGATTTCCGCATCACCCGCCCCGATGGCGGCCAGCGCTGGATCGCCTCGCGCGCCACGGTGCTGCGCGACAGCGTCGGGCGCCCGGTGAAGATGGTCGGCATCAGCATGGACAACACCGAGCGCAAGGTCGCCGAAGAGGAGCTGCGCCAGAGCGAGGCGCGCTTTCGCACCATCTTCGAGCTGGCCTGGGGCGCGCTGGCCTACATCGACCCGGATGGCAGCTGGCAACGGGTCAACGGCAGCCTCTGCGAGCTCTTGGGCTACCGCGAGGACGAACTGTACGGCACGACCTTCCAGCAGCTCACCCATCCCGACGACCTGCCGGGCAACCTGGCGTTGCTGCAGCGCATGCTGGCCGGCGAGATCGAGCGTTACGAGGTACAGAAGCGCGTGCGCCACAAGGACGGGCGCTATATCTGGGTGCGGGCGCGCACTTCGCTGGAACGTCGCGCCGATGGGCAGCCGGAGCATCTGATCAGCGTGTTCGAGGACATCACTGCCGAGCGCGAAGCAGGGTAAACATCATAGCGCGCCACCTGTGGGAGCGGGTTCACCCGCGAAGCCGACACCGTGGTGGATGGCACGGGCTTCGCCCGTGTTCGCGGCGGTTCGGCGTCCCGACAAGCCCGCTCCCACAGGGATCGCGCCAGACTCTAAAAATTGAGCAAGACAGTTGCCCCCACAGGGTGTCGGTTTGGCTGTTCCAATCCTGCACTCAAGCTAGAGGCAGGTGGCCGCCGCAGCCCGGCGCTGCAACGCCACGCCGTCATTCTTCTGTGCGTAATAGTCCACCCGCGTGCCCCCCGCCTGGGCATAGACATCGACGAACGACTCCGCCTCCCGGGTATACACCGTGAACCCGCCCTGCTTGCGCGCCTCCAGGTAGCCACTGGCATCGACCCCGAAGGCGCGCTCTTCCTGCCAGCTGAACTGGATGCACTGGGCGACCAGGTCCGGCGTCTTGTGCGAATCCAGGCGGGCGGTGGGCGAGCCGTTGCGCGCAGCTTCCATGGTCGACGATGCGCAGCCCGCCAGCAGCAGCGCCACGGTGATCGGCAGAATTGCTCGCATGTTCCATCCTCGGGACAAAAAAGAAGGTGACTCTAGCACTGCCGGGCCGGCCGGGGAATCGCCGCTACCGCTCATCGCCGCCGCGATAAAAGTTTGCGCGGCAAAGAACCAAATCGATCGCCTCGGGTCTCAGCTGGTACCGCGTAAACCGTTGCGGATCAAGGACCTATAACGTGATGAAACGCCTTGCAAGCCTTTCGATGGTCGCCACCCTGCTGCTGCTCGGCGGCTGCTACAGCCACCACTACCACGACGATGACGACGGCTGGCGCGACCGTGACCGCGGCCACCGTCATCACCATCGCCACGACCGTGACGATGACGACCGCCAGTACCGTGACCGCTACTACCGCTGAAGCGTCTTTCCAACCCTGACTCGCCGCCAACCGCGCGGCACCCTACCCTGATGACTCCCTGAGGTTCATAACATGCGTCTGACTCTGCCTTCCCTCGCCCTCGGCCTGCTGCTCTGCCAGGGCGCCTTCGCCGGTGACGGCACCGCGGCCATCGGCGGCGGCCTGGGCGGTGCCCTGGGCAACGTCGTCGGCAAACAGATCGGTGGCAGTACCGGCGCGGCCATCGGCGCCGGCCTGGGTGGCGCCGCCGGCAGCGCGGTTGGCGCGCGCAAGGGCAACCGTACCGAAGCCGCCATCGGCGGTGGCCTGGGCTCGGCCGGCGGCTCGCTGATCGGCGGCAAGCTCGGCGGCTCCAACGGCTCGACCATCGGCGCGGGCCTGGGCGGCGCGGCGGGCGGTGCGATCGGTAACCACATGGGCGACAACAACCGCAAGCACAAGCATCGCCACTGATAAGTAGCACGGGCGGGCCTGCGGGCCCGCTCCCACAAAATTGGCTCCCACACATCCGCGCCCAAGCACTCTGCCATCGCGCATCGGATCGCCACCCGGCAAAACCCTGCAGCACGTCAACGACGCACTCGCGTCAAGCTGCCACACTAGGGCCATCGCCTTTCGTGCCCCTGTGTGAAGGAACACCCCCTCCCCATGAACCATGAGCTGCTCTGGGTCCTCGGCCTGCTGGCCGTCGTCGTCTTCCTGTTCATCATCAACCGCCCGCGCATGGATGTGGTCGCCCTGCTGGTGATCCTCGCCCTGCCGTTGTCCGGCATCCTCACCGTCGAACAGGCCCTGGCCGGCTTCAGCGACCCCAACGTGGTGCTGATCGCCGCGCTGTTCGTGATCGGTGAAGGACTGGTACGCACCGGCATCGCCTACCGCATCGGCGAATGGATGAGCGCACGCGCCGGCAACAGCGAGGCGCGCCTGATCGTGTTGCTGATGGTCGCGGTCGCCGGCCTTGGCTCGGTCATGAGTTCCACCGGCGTGGTGGCGATCTTCATCCCGGTGGTGCTCAGCATCGCCGCGCGCCTGCAGCTCTCGCCCAGCCGGTTGATGATGCCGCTGAGCTTCGCCGGCCTGATCAGCGGCATGCTCAGCCTGGTGGCCACGCCACCGAACGTGGTGGTTCACAGCGAACTGGTGCGCCATGGAGAATCCGGTTTCAGCTTCTTCAGCTTCACCCCGTTCGGCCTGGTGGTCCTGTTGCTGGGCATCGGCTACATGCTGCTGACCCGCCACTGGCTCAACGGCGAGGTGCGCAAGGATGGCCGGGTGGAGAGCCGCCGCACCTTGCTCGACCTGGTCCTGGACTACAGGCTCAGCGGCCGCGAGCGGCGCCTGCGCATCCGCCCCCATTCGCCGTTGATCGGCCACACCCTTGGCGAGCTGGAACTGCGCACCCGCCATGGCGCCAACGTGGTCGGCATCGAGCGCCAGCACAAGTTCACCACCCGGGTGATCGCCGCCGACTCCGGCACCGTGCTGCTGCAAGGCGACGTACTGCTGCTCGACCTGTTCGCCAATCGTGATGACCTGCGCAGCCTGTGCCAGAGCATGCTGCTCGAACCCCTGCACTTCAAGGCCGCCTACTTCATCGACCAGTCGCAGGAGCTGGGCATGGCCGAGATCTCCCTGCCCCCAGGCTCGCAACTGATCGGCAAGAGCGTCCTCGAGCTGGCCTTCCGCACGCGCTATGGCCTGAACGTGGTCGGCCTGCGCCGCGACCAGGTCGCCATCGAGGAACAACTGGTGGAAGAGAAACTGCGCCTGGGCGATACCCTGCTGGTGGTCGGCCCGTGGAAGGCGGTGCGCCAGTTGCAGGGCAAGCCCCGCGACTTCCTGGTGCTGAGCCTGCCGGCGGAAATCGACCAGGTCGCCCCGGCTCGCGCCCGCGCGCCCTACGCCCTGATCAGCCTGGCGGTGATGGTCGGGCTGATGGTCAGCGGCCTGGTGCCCAACGTCATCGCCGCGCTGATCGGCTGCCTGCTGATGGGCGCCGGCCGTTGCATCGACATGAACAGCGCCTACCGCGCCATTCACTGGCAGAGCCTGGTACTGATCGTCGGCATGCTGCCCTTCGCCCTGGCCCTGCAGAAAACCGGCGGTATCGACCTGGTCGTCGGCGCGCTGGTTGGCTGGCTTGGCGGCGCGGGGCCGGGCGTGATCCTGGCCTGCCTGTTCGCCCTGACCGCGGTGATCGGCCTGTTCATCTCCAACACGGCCACGGCGGTCCTGATGGCTCCCGTGGCGGTCAGCACCGCCCAGCAGTTGGGCATGTCGCCCTACCCCTTCGCCATGACCGTGGCCCTGGCTGCGTCCGCGGCGTTCATGACGCCCGTGTCGTCACCGGTCAATACGCTGGTACTGGGCCCCGGCCAATATCGCTTCGCCGACTTCGTCAAGGTCGGCGTGCCCTTTACCGTGCTGGTGATGCTGGTCACCGTGCTGATGGTGCCCTGGCTGTTCGCGCTCTAGTCCTACACCAGATTCCGCAGGTTCGCAGCGAATTGACATCATATGCCGACTGAAAGACACTGACGCGACTTACCCCAGGTGCCTACAGCCGTTTTCCTGGATTCCGTCTTCGCTTGTCGGTCGAGCCCATGGTGTCTCCAGTCCCGTCGCGCCTGATGCCTGCCCTGAGCCTGTTCGGCCTGACGCTGGCCTTGACCGTGGCTGGTATCCTGGCCCGGCCGATCGAATCCCTTTCGCTGTTCTGGCCGGTCAACGCGGTGCTCGCCGGCATACTGCTGCGCAACCCGCGGCAAGCCAGTTTTTCCGGATTCGCCCTGGTCTACCTGGGCATGGTCATCGCCGACCTGGCATGTGGCAGCCCCTGGAAGCCGGCGCTGTGGCTCAACCTGTGCAACCTCGGCGCCATCGTCAGCATCTGGTACCTGATGTCACGCCTGCCGCGCCTGCATCGTCGGTTGCGCACGCCCCATGGCACCCTCTGCCTGTTCGGCGCCAGCGCAGCCGGAGCGGTGGTCGCTGCAAGCCTAGCCTGCGTAATGGCCGCGCCCTGGTTCGAGCAGTCCCTGCAGGCGACCTGGCTGGCGTGGTTCAGCGAGCAATTTTCCACCAGCGTACTGGTGCTGCCGGTACTGCTCACCCTGCCCTCGTCCAGGGCCTTGACCCGCAACGGCCGCGCCAGCCAGCCGATTCGCCTGGCGCCACTGCTGGTGCTGCTGGCGTCGCTCGCACTCAGCATCGCCTTCGGCGGCCCCGGCGCCATCGCCTTCCCGATCGCCGCGTTGCTGTGGTGCGCACTGAGCTATTCGCCCTTCCTCGTTTCCCTGCTGACCCTGACCGCCGGCAGCACGCTGATCGTCGCGGTGGCGCAGAACCTCATGCATTTCAGCGTGCCGCAGAGCGAGCCAGGGGTCACCGCCCTGATGTCCGCGCGGCTGGGCATCGCCATGCTGGTGCTCGGCCCGCTGGTACTGTCCTGCGTGAGCAGTGCCAATCGAAGCCTGATGGCACGCCTGGCCCACCAGGCGACCATCGACCACCTGACCGGCGTCCTTACACGCAGTGCCTTCACCCGACGCGCCAATGCCTTGCTCGATGCCTGCGGCAGGCCGCTGACGCTGATGATGCTGGACATCGATCATTTCAAGACGATCAACGACCGTTACGGCCATGCAACCGGCGACCTGGTGCTGCAGCAGTTCGCAACCACGCTGCAGGATCAGTTGCATGAGGGCGAGCTGTTCGCCCGCCTGGGCGGCGAGGAGTTCGTCATCGTCGTGCCGGGAGTGGCGCCGGACCAGGCCAAGTTCATCGCCGAGCGCCTGCGCCGGGCAGTCCAGGACCTGCACACCACCCATGCCGACCCACGCTTGCAGATCACGGTGAGCATCGGCCTGAGCGGCTGCGGCGCCGAAGGTTCGATACCCAGCCTGGACGAGCTGCTGGCCCAGGCCGACCAGGCCCTGTACCGGGCCAAGGCGCACGGTCGCAACCGTATCGAGCAGGCCGATACGCAACGCCAGGTGGTCTGACCTAGCCCCCCAGCAAGTCCCAGCTCAGCTTGGCGATCAGCACGCACAGCAGGACCAGGAACAAGCCTCGCACGAACCCCGCCCCCTTGCGCACCGCCAGCCAGGTACCCGTCAGCGCGCCCAGGATGTTGAACAGCGCCATTGGCAGGGCGATGGCCCACAGCACGTTGCCCGAAGGAATGAAGAACACCAGCGCGGCCAGGTTGGTGGCGATGTTGACCAGCTTTGCCGACGCCGATGCATGCAGGAAGTCCAGCGCGAAGAAGCGAATGAACAGGAAGATCAGGAAGCTCCCGGTACCCGGCCCGAACAACCCGTCATAGAAGCCGATGGCGCCACCGATCAGTACCGCCAGGCACTGTTCCTTGCGACCGATCGCCGTCGGCTTGTGCAAGGTACCGAAGTCCTTCTTGCAGAAGGTGTAGATGGCCATCAGCACGATCAGCACCAGTACCGCCGGACGCATCAGGCTCGCCGGCACCAGTGACACGGTGGCGGCGCCGAAGAACGACATCACGAACGCGCTCAGTGCCGCCGGGACGATCAGCCCCCAATCCAGCTTTACCTTGCGGATGAACGAACGCGCAGCGAAGGCGGTGCCACAGACCGAGGCCAGCTTGTTGCTGCCCAGCAGGCTGGCCGGTTGCGCGGCGGGCAACACGTTGAACAAGGCCGGGATCTGGATCAGCCCACCGCCGCCAACGGCAGCGTCGATCAGGCCAGCGGCGAAGGCGAACAGCGAAAGCAGGGCGATATCCATCATGTCGAATGTCCAGGCGGTACGAAGCAGGCCGCCAGACTAATAAAAGTGCCGCGGCTATGTTGAAATACCATGTTGCAAAAACTGCAATGAGGAAAAGCACCAATGGCCTTGGACATGCTGCGTGAAATACAGGCTTTCGTCACCGTCGCCCACAAGCGCAGCTTCGTCAGTGCCGCCCGTGCCCTGGGGCGCTCACCCAGCGCCGTGACGCGGGCGGTACAGGCGCTGGAAGACAACAGCGGCGCCAAGCTGCTCAACCGCAATGCCAGCGCCGTGACCCTGACCGAAGCGGGTGAACGCCTGCTGCCCCATGCCGAACGCTTGCTGGATGTGCAACGCGATGCCGCCGACGAGCTCGCCGCCCTGACCGGCAGCGCCCAAGGCTGGATCCGCCTGGCCGCCCCCGAGGTGCTCGCCCAACAGGTATTGCCGGGTGTAATCGCCGAGTTCTCCCGGCGCCATCCGCAGGTCACGCTCGACGTGCAGTTCAGCGACCAGCTCCTTGACCCGTTGCAGGGCAAGTTCGACTTCGTGATCCGAGGCGCCTTTCCCCAGTCCAGCGAACTGATCGGCTACCCCTTGTGGCGCTATCGCCGGCATCTGTATGCCAGCCCAGGGTACCTGGCGCACGCGGGCACTCCGCAGGCGCTGGAGGACCTGGAGCGGCATGCGCTGATCCTGCACACCGCCCCACGCATCCTCAAGGCCTGGCACTTCTGTCGCGATGGCAGGATCAACAGCCTGCGGCCCCGGCCACGACTGCGGCTGGGCTCAGGTGTCGCGGTGCTGCAGAGCACCCTCGCTGGCGCGGGTATCGCGCGCCTGGCCGACTGGCTGGGCGAACCCGAAGTGCTTGCCGGGCGCCTGGTGCGGGTCTGTCCCGACTACCGCCTGACATCCAGCAGCGGCCATGACCCTGAGATGCACGCGGTCTACCCGGCCGGCGCCGTCCGGGCGCGGGTTCGCGAGCTGCTGCAAGCACTACGCGAAGCCCGCCCTGGACCGAGAGAAATGACCTGAACGACGCTGCTCAATTTCTGCTCAATCTGACAGAGCCCTTGCCAGACATGACTTGCAGCGCTTTATCCACAGACCTACCCACGTTTTTTGTGGACAGTTTCAGCAAGCCTTGAAGGAATTATCGCAAACCGAGCAACGCCGCATTGGCCAGCTTCACCAACTCGATCCACTCGCTTGCGCTGATCACTCCGGAACGCTCCAACTCTTCAGCCCCGCGCAGTGCCTGATCGTAGTCCTCTTCGTGGAGAATACCCTCGCCGAGAAAACGACCGCGCCACTCCAGCATCGCTGCAGTGCCTTTCTTGCATTCCATAGTGTGTATCGACTCCAAGGCAAGTGATCGGCCCATGCATCCGGGCCCAGGATTGGGGGCGCGAGATTACACGAGCGACTTGCACTTGAGAACGACTTGCAGCTACCGCTTGTCCAGACAACCGCGGCGCGCAAGAGATAGAGCCCGCCTCCAGGTCAGGCGGGCTGGCAGGAAACAGCGGCTCAGCTTGGCGGAATGGTGCCGAGCAGGCCAATCATGATAGTCAGCAGCAGAAAACCACCCAGAAACAGCGCGAGCTTGCCCATCGGAACCTCTACAGTGTGATGACGGAACGGCGGGGCTGGCCAAAGCGGCGCAGCCTGCCCAGCACACACCGAGTTGGAGGCTGGGCCTGGGGATATTGTCGGGCAGTGACTGATACGGTTACAGATTCAGGTTCTTGCAAAAAAAGCAGATCAGATGCCGCGTCCCCCTGGCTGTGCTACGGTCCACCACTCGACGAGCCAGAGAGCCGCAGGACCATGGATGCTTTCGCCGACAACGCCACCCTGCTGATCATCGATATGCAGAACGGCATCAACCACCCGCGCCTGGGCCGGCGCAACAATCCCGAAGCCGAACGGCGCATGGGCGAGCTGCTCGCCGCCTGGCGCCGGGATGAGCGCCCCGTGGTGCATGTCCGGCACATCTCCCGCGAACCGGATTCAGTGTTCTGGCCGGGCCAGGGCGGTTGTGAGTTCCAGCCCGCCTTCACGCCACTGGCCAGCGAGACACTGTTCGAAAAGCACGTGCCCGACGCCTTTTGCAACAGCGGCCTGGAACACTGGCTGCACCAGCGCGGCATCCATCAACTGGTCATCGTCGGCGTGATCACCAACAACTCGGTGGAATCGACCGCGCGCTCGGCGGGCAACCTGGGGTTCGAAACACGGGTGGTGGCGGACGCCTGCTACACCTTCGATCAGCGCGACCTGCAGGGACGGCTATGGCCGGCGGAAGAAGTGCATGCATTGGCACTGAGCAACCTGGCCATGGACTATGCGTGCATTCTCGACAGCGCCGCGGTGCTCGACATGACTTGAACTCAGCGCAGAGGACGCAGCTTGGCCAACGGCACCCAGCCAAGCTCCTCGCCAGTCACCCGACGGCACCAGAGCCAACCGTTCAGCGGGCGCAAGCCTTCCACCTGCTGGCCTGGGTCGATGTCCAGCTCATGGGCCGAGTAGGCTTCCAGCGCCCTGCCCCGGTCAACGCCAAGCCGCTCGATCACCTGGGCGGGCACCCAGCCAGGCTCCTGGCCCTGGCAACTGCACAGGTACCAGTCCTCCCAGTGCTCGTCGCCCTCGTAGCGCTGGCCGATGCTGAGCAGCGTGCCTTGGGCGAAGGTGATGGGCGCAGGGTACTCACTGCGGTGTGCTGCGATAACGACGTACTTCACAAGCCTCTCCCTGGCTGCGAAAAAACATCGATGCTAGTCGAAGGGCCGCTGGAGCACCATGACCATCTCATGCCAGGCCATGCCGCCATGATCGGAGGTCGAGGGACGAACATAGGCGTAGCCCATCTTCTCGTACAAGCCGACGTGCCGCTCCTTGCACATCAGGTGGATGGTCGCCTTGCCCTGCTCGCGCATCTGCTCGACGAAGCGCGCCATCAGGCGGCCAGCATGGCCCTGGCCCTGATGGGCCGGGTCGAGCACGACCGACATGATCACCACATTGGGTGCCTGCGGATCATGCCCGACCAGCTCCTTGAACGCCTCGTCCGACATCACCACCTCATGGGCGCAGCCGCTGTTGATGAAACCGACCACCTGGCCATCGACCTCCAGCACCAGAAAGCCTTGCGGATACTGGGCGATGCGCGTGGCGATCTTTTCCCGAGTGGCGGCCTCGTCGCCTTCGTAGGCGCTGGTTTCGATCTGGTAGCAGCGGTCCACGTCGGTTGACATGGCCTGGCGGAACGTCTGGGTGCTCATGGGGCGGATCCGGGTGGCGAAAAACAGAGGCGACATGCTAACGGAAGTCGCTGCCCGGCTGCATGCCCCTGTCGTTTCTCAGACCGAACGGGTGATGCCACCATCGACGCGCAGGTTCTGCCCGGTGATGTAACCTGCGCCTTCGGAGGCCAGGAAGCTGATGGTAGCCCCGATCTCCTCGGCCTTGCCGTAGCGCGCCATGGGGATTCGGCTGCGGAACTCTTCCTTCTCCGGCAGGCTGTCGATGAAACCCGGCAGCACGTTGTTCATGCGGATGTTCTCGGCCGCATAGCGGTCGGCGAACAGTTTGGTGAAGGCCGCCAACCCGGCACGGAACACGCCCGAGGTCGGGAAGGCCGGATCCGGCTCGAAGGCGGCGAAGGTCGAGATATTGATGATGGCGCCGCCCTTTTGCCGCTGCATGATCGGCGTCACCAGCCGGGTCGGACGCACCACGTTGAGGAAGTACACCTCCATGCCGCGGTGCCAGTCCTCGTCGGTCAGGTCCAGGATGGGCGCCCGTGGACCATGACCGGCACTGTTGACCAGCACATCGACCCGGCCCCAGCGCTGCATCACGCTGTCGACCAGACGCTGCAGGTCTTCTATCGACTGGTTGGAGCCGGTGACGCCCAGGCCGCCCAGCTCTTGCGCCAGGGCCTCGCCCTTGCCGGAAGAAGACAGGATCGCGACCTTGAAGCCATCGGCCGCCAGCCGCCTGGCCGCCTCGGCACCCATGCCACTACCACCTGCGGTGATGATTGCCACTTTCTGCGAAGTCATGTTCCGTTCCTTGCGGGAGTTGATCAGGTAGGTGCATGAAGCCAGAATCCGCGTGACCGCACCAATCACAAATACTGGCACGACCCTGCAGGAAATCTACTGGATGAGCGCCCCCAAGCGACGTAACGCCCCCGCCATCGTCAATCACCTGACAGCCTTCGAGGCCGCCGCCCGCCTGGGTAGTTTCCGCGCCGCGGCCGACGAACTGCATGTCACTCCCGGCGCCATCGCCCAGCAGGTGCGCACCCTCGAAGACAAGCTCGGCGGCCCGCTGTTCGAGCGGCTGCCCCGAGGCCTGCGGACCACCCCGGACGGCGCCGACTACCTCACCCGCGTGCGCCTGGCCCTGGACATCATCGAAGACGCCACCCGCGAACTGCTGGAGCGTGACAGGCAGCATGACCCACAGCAGGTCCTGCTCAGCACCACGCCGGCCTTCGCCAGTCGCTGGCTGATCCCGCGCCTGGGGCTGCTGGCCCAGGCGCACCCGCAGGTGGCCTTGATGATCGACGCGTCCGACGGCACCCGGCCACTCAGCGGCAAGGGCGCGGTCGACCTGGCAGTGCGCTGGGGCACGCGCCCCTTTGCCGCCGCCTATGCCCAACCCTTGCTGCCCGGCGTCGCCGTGCCCGTCTGCGCCCCCTCGCTGCGTGGCGAGCATCGCTGGCAACTGGCCGCCGAGCTGGCCGGGCAACCACTGATCTCCGATAGCCACAACAACTGGAAGCGCTGGTTCGACCACCATGCACTACCCGGCACCCGCTTCAACGGCCCGGTGTTTTCCCAGACCATCCTCGCCATCGAAGCCGCCGAGCAAGGCATGGGCATCGCCCTGGTGCCTCGCCTGTTGGTGGAGAACGCCCTGAAGGCCGGCACGCTGGTACTGGCGCTGGAAGGGCATGAACTGCAAAGCGACGCAGCGTTTCATCTGCTCGCGGCTCACTCGCCTGAGCCGGGGTCCGCTGCCGAACAGGTGGCACGCTGGCTGGCAAGGGAGGCCAAAGCCCAGGCCTGAACGCGTGCCTTGCCGAGCCGCGCCGCAAACGCCGCGAAGATCTGCGGCGGTGCAGCCGCGGCACGGTCAATTGCAACATATCGTTTCTGAACGATGCGATCGACGCCACCAGGCCAACTTACCGCGCCAAACCAGTGGACCAGCGACAGGCCCCGCCGTACACGGCCTGGCACAGAGCAGCTGGAAGCAAGTGGAAATATTCGAGTTCGTTTTTTGTAGGACTCTTCTTATTCGCCCGAAGGACGTTTCCAGCATTGCGAAAGTCGGTGTATGAATAATCAGTATTGAGGGGTGAATTGAACTGATACCGTCGTGTTTTTCCTACAACGGCACGGATGCCTAGGCATGTGAGAACGACATGGACAACTACGACACCTCGGCCCTCGGATTGCAAAAATGCCTGCTGAACATGCGCCGGGATCACGCCCGGCTCGAAGCGCAGGGCGAACTGGAAAAGGCGGCGAGCCTGGCACGCGTGATCGCGACGCTGGAACAAGGGCTGGCCGCGACGCCCACCCTCTTGAAGCCGACGACACTGCAGTGACGCAAAACGCCTTTTCGGTTGCCACGTGCGCGAACCGGTCAACCGATCGCCTATTCGACGCTTGCTTCTTTTCTCGCCGAGAGCGACTACGCTGGATCTTTGACTGAATCTGAAGGGATATGCCCCATGAACATCAAATCGCGCTGCGCTGTCGCGCTCGTGCTTCTGATTGGAACATGCCCGGCACTGATGGCGGATCCGGGAAAAGGCAAAGGTCATGACAAAGGCAATCCGCATGGCGAACAGGCACGCCCTGGCGATGGCAACGGCCGGCATTCGGGCCCGAGCATCGACCTGGGCGGCGTGCGAGTAATTCTCAACGACAATCGTGATTACTGGCACGCCGGCGCATCGCTACCACCTGGGATTCAAAAGAACCTGGCACGGGGCAAACCCCTGCCACCCGGCATCGCGAAGAAACTCGACAGCCGACTGATAGGACGCCTCCCCCATTACGACGGCTATGAATGGCGCCAGGCCGGAACCGACCTGATTTTGGTTACCCTCGCCACCGGCGTGATCTACGAGGTGCTGCGCAACGTGCTGGACTGACTTCATCGGCGAGGCAGTCCCCGCGCCCGAGGCAAGACCCCATCGCTGGCGAGCTGTGCAACCCACTGCGTAAGATTTGGTAACACTCCCTGGGTAGTCAGTCGATGAACCCAAACGCGACCAATGCTGTCCGATTGCCATCGGTAGCGGCTGAGGTCGCCCCGTCTCGGCCTGACGACCGAGCAGGATCCACTTCGCGTGACACGCCTGAAGCGGCCTCGATACGCCGGCTTACCGGCGCGTGCATCCTCCCTGTGCAGAATGCCGCCCCTTTTTTGAATGGCTGAAAGAGCGAACCATGAAACAGAACATTCTCCTCGTTGCCGTCTGTGCCGCCCTGCTCCAGGCTTGCACCCCGGCCTCCAAGTCCCATGAAGGATCGCCTTCCATGCCCGCCACCTCTTCGTCTGTCGCCGCCCAGCCAGCGCTGCCGGCCTACTACTGGAACCTGGTATCGGCCAACGATGCGTCGGGCGCCCCCATCGCCGCCATGGCCAAAGGCATCGAGCACAAGCTGCGCCTGAGCTTCGGCGATCGGCAACTGAACATCAGCGGCGGCTGCAACAGCCAGTTCGGCGGCTACAGCCACCAGGGCGGCGTACTGAAAGTGCAACCACTGGCCTCGACCCTGATGGCTTGCGACAAGAGCCTGATGGACCTGGATGCCCAGGTCGGGCGTTTGCTCAACGGCGACCTGCGCACCACCATCACCGCTGACGCCCAGGAGCCGGTGCTCACGCTGACCACCCAGGACGGCTCGGTACTGAAGTTCCAGGGCGAAGCCACCCCAGAGACCCGCTACGGCAGCAAGGGCGAGATCAAGTTCCTGGAAGTGGCGGCCAAGACCGTCAAGTGCAGCCATCCGCTGATCCCGAACTATCAGTGCCTGCAAGTGCGCGAGCGTCGCTATGACGACGCCGGCCTGCAGCTGCCGACCCAGGACAGCTGGCATCCGCTGTACCAGTCCATCGAGGGCTTCGAGCACCGTGACGGCGTGCGCACCGTGCTGCGGGTGAAACAGTTCCAGTGGAAGAACCCGCCAGCCGACGCCCCGTCGCAGGTCTATGTGCTGGACCTGGTGGTCGAGCAGGACGCCTCGGGCAAGGCCAAGTAATCGTACCGACGGCAGGCCGGTATTCGCCGGCCTGCCTCAAGTGCCCGCCTTCCAGATCTCACCCGGCACCTGACATCGCGACTGACGCAATGCGCAAAACCACCCGGCGCGTGGAATGCCGCTCAGCGTTTGCGCGTGAACTGCTGCTCGGTGACCGCAGCGCCCCATTGGCTGCCTGGCGCTTCGTGAGTCAGCGCGAAGCCCAAGGACTCGTAAAGGCTGCGGGCGGCCTCCAGGCCTTTGAATGTCCAAAGCTGGATCGCCACAAAACCTTGCCGGTCGCAAAACGCCACGGCTTCGCTAAGCAGGCGACGCCCCACGCCGCCACCACGGCAACCATCATCCAGGATGAACCAGCGCAAATGGGCCTCGTCATTGCCCAGATGTTCGCCGTCGATAGCGATCGCCCCCACGATCCGGCCAGCGCTTTGCGCGACCCAAACGGCGTTACGTGAATTGCCCAATCGTCCTGCGAACTCCGCGACGCCTGTTGCGACCTGACTCTCGAAGAACTGACCGAAACCGGAATGCCGCGAGTAGTAGCTGGCATGCATTTCCACCATGCGCCCGATCAGACCTGGGCGGTAGCCCGAGGTGATCTGAATCCTGTCCGCCACCTGCTCGACCGTGCCGTGGCGATACGTCTTCAACGCCTGCGCATAGGCGTTCAAGCCCTGCGCAATGGCCTGCTGCTCCTGCTGAGTGAGCGGAGTCAGCGCCGACGAGACTTGCAGCTGCCCATAGGCATGAATCTCTTCGAGCGAGCGCCTTCCCTGCGCAGTCAGCCTGAGTTGTTTCATGCGGCCATCCTGTTCACCTTCACCTTCTTCCAGCTCCCCGGACTGAATGAGTTTCGCGACCATGCGACTGACACTCGACTTCTCCAGCCCGAGCGCCTGTACCAGCTGCCCTGCGGTCAGCGCGCCGCGCTCGCCTAACTCAAGCAAGGTGTGCACAGCGGAGGGCGAATACTGCGTGCCCGCCAATGTCGCGCGCATGAAGCCCAGCTCACGCACCATCGTCCGTGAAGCAGAGCGGACTTGTTCCACAACCGAAGGATCGATCATTTCTGCAACCTCGTCTGGGTGGTATCGCTATACAACGCCATTTAGTTGCATCATACAACCAAATATTCACACCCAGTCGCTCGACTCTTCGAGCAGGCCCCGCAGGATACCTCCCCTATCACGGAGCATCGTGGAACGACAGCTCCAACCCCAGTCGCTCCCCCTGGCGCACGCGGCTGATGGCATGCTTGAGGCTGACGCGGTAGTAGCCCTTGGCGCCCTTGAAGGGGCGCTGCGCGGTGGTGATGATGGCCAAGTCGCCAAGCCCGAGCGGTACCACCATCGGACGTGATTGCATGCGTGGGCGCTGCTCCGTCATCACGAATTCGCCCCCCTGGAAGTCCACCCCGGGCTCGGAAAGCAGCGCGACGATCTGCAGGGGGAATACATGTTCGCCGTCGTTGCGCTGATGCAGGCAGACATGATCCTCCACACCCAGCCTGCTGACGTGGCATTGCATTCGAACCTGTCCGGCCCGGCGATTGCGCAGCAGGAAGTCTTCCAGCTCCGTCGGATAGCGATAGTCGACACCCAGGGTTTCGTTCCAGCGATTGGCAATGGCGACCAGCCGGCGATAGAACCCTGCTCGCCACTGCGCCAGCGGCGCCGGAAGAGCAGCGCCGAAGCACAGCAGCTCACCCCGACCAAGCCCACGAGACTCCAGCGTCTCTCGCTCGACACCAGCCGCGCTGCTCAGTCGCATCAGGCCGCGCCCTGCCTCGCGCCTCGGCACACCGGGTATCACGGCATAGCCCTCGGTATCGAGCTGCCGCTCGATGCCCGCCCAATCCAGCTGATCGAGCGCCTTATCGACTGCACTCAACAGCATGTTCACCTCGCGTCATGAAAGATGAGGCCCACCGTATGGCGCAAACCGCTGCGGATGCGGCTGACGCCATGGCGCATGGCGACCTGGCGCGGGCCACGCCGGCCCATCACTGGCCGTTGATTGACGGCGAACACCAGGGCATCTCCTTGATGTAGCTCGATGACCTGCGCGCATTGGCCGCTGCTCGAGCTCTGCGTCATGACGAATTCGCCGCCCAAGAAGTCTCTTCCGGGTTCCGACAGCAGGATCGCCACTTGTAGCGGGAACACATGCTCGCCGTAGAGATCCTGATGGAGGCAGTTGTAGTCGCCCTCGCCGTACTGGAGGATCAGCGGCGTCGGCCGCCGCTGCCCCGACGCGTGGCAGCGCTGCAGAAAGGTGGCCAGATCATCCGGGTAATGCACGTCGATTGCCAATTGCAGGTTCCAGCGGTTGGCGATCGGTGCGAACCTGGAATAAAGCGCGTGGCGCCACTGCTCGAGCAGTGGCGGCAGCGGGTACGCGAAGTACTTGTATTCCCCGCGTCCGAACCCATGGCGAGCCATGACGATACGCGAACGATAACGCTCCTCCTGCCGATAGAGCGCGACGAGCGCCGCGCATTGCTCCGCCGTCAGCAGGCCGGGCAACAGCGCATTTCCACGAACATCGAGCGCTCGCTCGATGCTTGCCCAGTCGTAGGCGGCAAGTGGCCTGCTCTCGATGACCGTCATTGCGAAAACTCCACCGTCCTGCGGGCAGCCTCTTCTTTCAACAGTGCGCGCTTGCGTTCGACGCCCCAGCGATATCCGGAAATCGCGCCATCGCTGCGCACCACGCGATGGCACGGAATGACGATGGCAAGCGTATTGGCCGCGCAGGCACTTGCCACTGCGCGCACGGCCTGCGGCTTGCCAAGCTCGCGCGCCACATCGCTGTAGCTACGGGTCTTGCCCACTCGAATGCCGCAAAGTGCCTGCCAGACGTTCTGCTGAAATGCCGTGCCACCGATGTCGAGATCGAGTGCCCCCTCGACAACGCCGTTGTCGATGAAGCCGATGACTTGCTTGAGCTGGCGCGCCGTCGAAGCCTGGCCAGACCGCAGCTCGACCGCCGGGAACTCGGCCGCGAGCAGGCGGTGCAGGTCCTGAGCCTCGTCGCCCAGAAAGATCGCGCACACGCCCCGCCGGCTGAACGCGACCAGCACGCTGCCACGCATCGATTGACCAACGGCAAAATCGATCGGGCCTTCTATCTGGCTGCCTGGGGTGCGGAAGTTGTAGTTGAAAGCAGGATGCGTACTCATGACCGTGCCTCTCTTGGGTTGGCGAATGGGGCCAGTCTAGGGATCGGCCCTGGCCCTGAAACTCCGCTCCTTGCGGTCAAATTCTTAGATCGGCGCTCAGCCGCTGCAGCTTACCTGGCGACGCCAGATTGCTGGCTTCACGCTATGAGCGGCCATGGATGAATGAGCAGGGCGATGATAGGCTCGCCATTTTTGATAATGGCGAAACGCTATGGCGCGACAGGTTGTTTCGGCCTCGCTGGTGCTGATGTGCTTGCTTGGCAGCTCATCTGCATGGGCTTGGAAGATGGTGGATGGAAAGGCAGAGATCAGAAGTGGCGAGGATGGTCATCTTTGCGACTACCTGGCCATGGATGCCGGTGCAGTTTTAATAGGCCGACAGAAAAACGAACCACCGGTGTTTCTCTCGGATCAGTACCGCAAGCCAGACGAGACGGTCGAGCGTATTCGGGCGGTCTTCTCCCGGGAGGTGGTGGCCTATCCGCAGCGCGAAACCGAGGCGCAAGAGCGCAAGGATCTCGAAGAATACGTGCGGATGACCAAGGCACGGTGTTACAGCGCCTACATGAAGAGTGTTGCGCCTGATCCTTGATGTTGAGCAAAGCCTTGGGCTGGGCTTGTTGCATCCAGGGATGTGGTGACGCTAGGCGTGTTGAGTCGTGGGTCTGCGACGAAGTGCTACCAGCCTTGAGCAAATCAGACGGTTGTCATACGGCGGGCAGCACAGCAGCAACCTCCCGCGGACCTGCCACCAGACAAGGAGGCGGCCTTAAGTCGATGGTGCGCCACTTGGTCGAATAGCGCTGGCCGTTCCGCCTGTACAGGACCTACGACGAATCCATCTCGTGCATGCTCGACGTGTTCGAGAAGATCTACCGCAACATCCCGTTCAACGGCCTGCCGTGGTTCTTCGACCACGCCGAGACCATCACGTCGAAGAACTTCGAGCGCGTGCCCGCTCTGGACGGCGGCACCGATGCCGCCCGCGTGTCCAGCTACAACACCTCGTTGCACTGGATAGTCAGCCGCAAACCGCAGGCGCAATGGCGCTGAACCTGGGGGCCTATCCCGCGCCACCGCGCTAGAGCTGTCCCCCACGGCAGTACCGGGTTCTCCAACGAGCATATCAAGAAGGGCATGTCGAAGGTGGGCGTGACGTTATCTAGTCCGGAATTCGTCACTCCACAGAGGGACAAGGGCATCCAGCCGGGCTTGCTGGACTCAAGTTCGATCTAGTGGGCTATGGCTCAGTCTTTTGGTGACCAAGCGCCCTCACTGGCGGCCGCCCTGAATTTCGCCCGATTGGCTGGCGTATCGGCTGGCTCGGACTCCCCGAATATAGCCTTCATCCAATGGCCGTCGGTGGGGTTGGGAAAGACCACAAACTTATCGCCGAATTCCCGGCGGTCCTCGTCGACCATGGCGCTGCGCTGCTGAGCGTTATCTACGTAGTACCGGCGCTTGAAGTCGTTGAGGTTGTCGCCAAGCATCAGCAAAACGTCATAGTTCTTGGCGATATCCTGTTGCGCCGGTTCCTTGTTCGAGCTTTCCCGCAGGATGGTGACGTGCTCCTTGTCTGCAAATGGAACCTTCAGGACGCGCAGGTTGTTCAGGGCGTACTCCACAGTCTTGTCGCCCTGGTCGCGGCTAGAGACGTAAAAGATTTCCACACCCTTGGATTTGGCGTAGTTGAGGAAGTCCAGCGCGCCGGGCGTCAGGGTTGGGCCGTTGCTGGCGACCCAGCGGTCCCAGATGGCATCGTCGAAGAATTCGTCGTTCTGGCTGACGAGAAAGCCCCAATAGTTATTGCTGCTGAGGATGGTGTCGTCGATGTCACTGATGATGGCAGCGGGCTTGGCGCCGGGCTTGCGATTGGCCAGCGCCTGATCCAGGCGGGCCTGGGCAACATTGAAACCTTGGTAGTAGAGTGCCCGGTATTCCGCCGCCGTCTGCCTCCAGGCTACAGCAGCGATTAGGCTGTTGGGCACACTGGTCGTATCCTCCTTGGTCGCGTCCGCCAAGGCTTGGAGGAAAGGCGCAGCAAGAAGAAGCGAGGCTGTAGTTACTATTGTTTTGAGCTTGAACATAGGCAAGTCCCTGTAATATCCCGCTCTCTCTGATGGCGGGACTCACCTTTCTTACAGTACGCCACGGGACATAACAATCTGCCTTACACAAACCGTAATGAATTGGCGCCAACGTGGAAATTTCTCCTCGGCAGTGCTCAGCAACTAGAAGCTGGTAGTCAATCACGGCCTGATCAAGCGAGTCAGCAAGTAGCTTTAGCCATCTCACTTCCTCGTTTGGCGCACCAGCACTTTCAACATCCTGATGCCCGACCGAGCGACAGCAGGAGATCAACCTGTCGCAGTACATGATCTGGTCCGGCCCGCGGGTAAGCGAGGCGATTGCCTTGGCCTGGGAGGACGTCGACCTGGCCGCTGGCACCGTGGAGATACAACCGGACGATTCGGGAGCAGCGTGTGCGGCTTGTCTCCCACAACACCGCCACAGGTGAACCGTACCGGTCCTCGGACGTACTGCGGCACGGCTGGTGGATCGGCCACCTGGAGAAGGCCGGCGTTCGCCAGCGTGGTCCGAACACCTGCCGGCACACCTTCGCCAGCCAGATGCTGAGCAGCGGACTGGCCACGCCAGAGTGGATTGCGGATCAGGTGGGGCACACCTCGACGGCCATGATCTTCAGGCACTACGCGAAGTGGATCAGCCAGGACGGGCCGGATGTGGTGGGGTTGTTGAACCAGGTGCTCAAGTTGAGCTGAAACGCATAAAAAAAGGGGCCATGACGGCCCCTTCCTTTTGCCTTCGATTCCCAAAATGTTCCCAAAACGTTCCCTTTTGAGGGGCCGCCTAAGGTAAACACCAATGAAATCAGGCACTTAGATGGCGGAAGCGTAGAGATTCGAACTCTAGGATAGTTGCCCATCGACGGTTTTCAAGACCGTGCCATAACCGCAGTAATTGCAAGGCGTACATGCAAAAATCAAGTCCAATACTTCAGCAAAACGGCTCGGCTAGAGACCCCATACTGCAAGGGCCTCCGTTTAAGTTTTGGAACTGATTTTCACCCCTCCTCCGGCCTTCTGCCGACTGCAAGCCGTCCTGGCTCGCCACCTTCAAATTCAGCCGCCGAGTTATACATGAGCAGCGCCCACATTCGAGCAGGCCCGCTCAGTGATGGGTGAGTTTCTGATGGCCAAGCGCGTACAGCTGGTAATCGGTCACGGCCTGATACGACGACTCTGCAATCAGACGTAAACGCTCAATCTCGGCCGAATCAGCTCCAAAGTCCTTGGCTTCGTGGTATCGACGGAGCGCGTCGATTGCCTCGAGAATCAGCGGCTCCCCCGCCTCGACCATCCCTTCAATTGTCCGCTTCACTGCCCTACCCCGGTGGCTTGATCAGAGCATTATAGGACGCTTCACAGGCAAGGCCTGCTATTCGGGCACGGTCATAAGCTTTCGCCAGTTCTCCCGCTCGAGCGTCAGCCCGTGCGAACAAGTCGGAGAGCACCATGGCGGCGCGGCGGGCTGCATCGCCTCGAGACGCAAGGGTGGTATCCGTGCTGGGACAACCGATGGAGGAAGCGAGCTTTCCGGCTTCGTCGCGCAACCGCTGGCCAGCAGCATCAGCCCCAGCAGAAGCGCCGTCGGCAATCGCTTGTTGTTCCTGAGCATGCGCCCTCACCTCCTCATGCGCCACAGTGCGGCGTTGCTCCTCTACTCGAGCGATGCGCTCGCCAAACACCTCGGCCAGGCGATCGCCGCTATCCCGCTGCGCCGCTACCGCGATAGCTGCAGCATGTTCGACTGATCGCCCGTGCTGGTAGGCGAGCCAATACGACCCGGCCACCGCCAGCAGCACGACAACCCGAAGGCTCCAGCCGTTCACGCCAACGCCCTCCGCAAGCCCTCGGCGAAGATCACCTGGGGGTAGTCGTAGTTCGCGTTTTCGTGCTTGATGATCGCGCGCATCAGGCCGCTCAGGACTTTCTCGTCCTTGATATTCGTAATCGGGTCGCCCGGTCCCAGGCCGCAGCGCTGCGCGGCAGCACGGACATAGGCGTCGGTGTCGTTCTCCACCTCCGGCGCCCAGCGCTTGATAATCGCCGCCACAGTGCGCAGGCCGTGCTTGTTGTAGTAGGTCTGCAGCAGCTTGCCGAGCGCACGGATGCCATTCTCCGGCATGTCGAAGACGCAGAACCGACCACCGGGCTCCTTGCCGATCTGGCCTACCCAGTTGTTCGCTGGGTTGAAATCGATGTTGCCCGGGTTGCGGTTCCGCACGCCACGGGGAAGTAGTTGAGTCATAGTTTTCTCCAGTCAAGAAAAAGCCC
The DNA here is from genome assembly GCF_054788395.1 of Pseudomonas sp. microsymbiont 2. Taxonomy (NCBI): domain Bacteria; kingdom Pseudomonadati; phylum Pseudomonadota; class Gammaproteobacteria; order Pseudomonadales; family Pseudomonadaceae; genus Pseudomonas; species Pseudomonas sp. microsymbiont 2. Next base: position 2,292,952 of record NZ_CM139112.1, on the reverse strand, counting down.
CGACGATGCGGGGCTTATTGGGTTTGTTCGGCGATCCAGGGCGGCGCCACCGGTCGTTGCGCACTGTCCGGAAATGCTTCGGCCTGGGGCCAATCGCGCAGCGACTGCATGTATTCCAACAGCGCCATGAACTGCTCAGGCGTTAGCGTGGCGGGCGCGCCGATTTCCAGCTGATCGCGATGCCGATCACGCAGCCACACCAGGCTAGCCAGTTCACCGTCGCGCCAGTTGCGCTCGCTCACCGGCGTTGCCTTCGGCGTCAAATGCAGCGCAATTTCATCAGCGTTCATGCGTACAAGTTCAACGGGAATAAATTCATCCTGAGAACCGTCCAACTCAAAAGCAAAAACTTCACCTGTTTCAGGGTGACGAAAGTATTTCATTATTGAAGCTCCGACCAGGACGAAATAGTTCCTGTACCACTCACTGAGTAACTATGGCCAGCAGGAACAACGAAAGACAGAAAAGGAGGGTTGGCGTAACCCGCGTTTGAAGATTGCGTAGCAGCAACAACACCGCCCACGACTGCCGTCAGCGACGCACCGGTCGTGATACTGCCCGTCACCGTGACCATGATCGAGCGGCCAGTGGTGTTGGTGTACGTGGTGCTGAGTGCTCGCCAAGCTTTCAGGTCTTTCCAGCTTTGCCCCTCGCCCAGCGGAAGTTGACGCTGCTCCAGCCCCCAGATTCGTCCGCCCAAGGCATCGGTAAGACTTCTGACCTCGGCCTGACTGTAGGTTTCCGTTCTGTGATAAGTCTCATTCCTACTGTAAGTTTCCGTCCTATGATAAGTCTCACCTCTACTGTAGGTTTCCGTCCTGCGATAAACCTCATCCCTATTGTAGGTTTCTCCCTTGCTGTAAATATCGGCCTTGCCGTAGGTTTCAGACTTATTGTAAACATCCGCTTTACCATAAGTCTCAGACCGACTGTAAACTTCCGACCGTCCGTAGGTTTCGGACTTCTTGTAAACGTCGGTTATTTTCGCAAATGTCGCGTTAATAACAGGTTGGCGCAGTCGCTCTTCCCAGTCGGAAAACACGCCAGCCGTGGAGAAGCAACGCCACTCACTATGGCCGGAGTAGAAAGTATGCACGGCCTCATTGAAGGCGTTCGGCAGCACGTTCAGGTAGCCATACGCCGTCCCGGGTGGAAGCCCGGTACAACCCGCCCCGATAAAGTAGTTACCGCCGACAAACATGGTCTTGAGATCGGTGTTGATAACGTCCGGCATGTTGTTCGTGCCGATACCGAAGCGCGTCAGTTCTTGCCTCACCGTCTCAAGCGTCGCCGCGTCGGTGATGCCGTAGCCTGCCAACGTTGTAGGATTGCTACCGCCCGTCACGCGGCCCAGCGCGTCGACGCTCACTTTTCGGTAATCGCCCGCCGTCACGCCGGTTTTGCCGAACAGCATGGCAAACGTCAGGGCCGTGGTACCGACTTGCGGCGGCAGCGTGTTGGTCAGCTGCCACATGGTGCCGGCTTGGGCGGTGCCGGCCTGCACGATGATCAGGTGCCCCGGGGTACATTCCGCGTTCTCGTTCGCATCCAGCGCCCGCACCCAGGTGTTAGCGGATGCCGTGTATATCCAGTTCTGCGCGGCGTTGGCCTGGTTTTTCACCAGCACCCGGTCACCGTCGGCCAGGGCCACGCCGTCAATCGTCTGCAGGCCAGACAGGGCAATTGGCCCCGTGGTGGCCACGCGCACGGCGCGCTTAACATCACTCGCGGCCAGGCCCTGAATCCCTTTCAGTAACTGCGCATTATCGTCTTCGCTCGGCGTAAGCCCGGCAGACTTGATCACGGCCAATACTTCGTCGGTGACCGCGTTGCCCCATGCAGACGGAATCAACGAGCCAGGCAGGCCGGTACTGACGTTTTCGTCTACGAACTTGCCGCCGACTAGGCCGACATTAGGGATGCGTTTCGGGTAATCCATATCGTTATCCGTAGGTAATGGTTTCGAGTGTGTGCGCGGGCGCAGCACGGCTGACCAGGCACTCCAGCGCGCCGTTAGCGGCACCGCCGAAGGTCTGGCCCCAGTGACTGAACCCGAAGCGGCTGCCCTGGGCCAGGCGCGGTCCCGTTTTCAGGGTCCACATGAATTGCGCTGACCAGGTGCCGAAGCGGGCCGAGCCGTAGCGCGACCGACCGAAGCGCGGGGCGCGGTGCTCGATCACGCGGGCATGGCGGTAGCCCAGCGAGAAAGCCAGCTCAACGAAGTACGCCGGCGTCTGCCCGCCCACCTCCAGTAGCCGGCGGCGCACGGCCAATTGCCGATCTGCAAACGCGGGCGAGTCGCCCATGCACGGATCAGGCAGGTGCATGACCCGCTCCCAATCGGGAACCAGCTCGCGGACCGTGGCGGGCTCGCTCTCGGCCAGCAGGTCGGCGGCGCGGCGGTCCTCGGTGGCCAGCTCCTGCGCCGCCGCCTGCAGGATCAGGTCGACGCCCGGGTTGAACTCGCGATCCCAGGCCGGCCCCGGCGGCAACAGCGCACACAAGTGCGCGTAGTAGTCCTCCACCGTTCTCACGACCACAGCACACCCCCATAGGTCAGCAGCTCGTTAGCAGCGGCCTGCACGTCGCCGGCGGGGCTGATGACCTTGTGATCGCGCTCGCCCGTGGCGCCGCTGATGGCCTCGGCGATGTGGGTAGCCAGCAGCGTGGCGCCCAGCGCCGATTCACGGCTGTGCAGGTCCACCAGCGCCGCTTCCACGGCGCGGCGCACGGCGCTGCTGTCCGGCGTGACTGACAGTCGGTATTGCACCGGCTTTTCCGCCGGCGGCAGCACGTAGACTTCTGCAGTGACCGGCCGCTCTTGCTCGATGTAAGCCGCCACAGCGGCGATGGCGGCGGCGTTCGGAATGATGTCGATATCGCCGTCGCGCACGAAGAACACACCCACCGTGCCCGGCCCCATCCAGCGCCGCACCACCCACGCCCGAGTGACCCCGGCCACCTCCAGCGCCCAGGTTTCGTAATCACTCTTACTGCCACCGTGGGCAATGACCCGGTACGAGCGAATCACCCGAGCGCGCAGCGCCTCAATGCTCTCCTGCTCGGTGCCGCCGGTCAGGCCAGGTGCGGCCACGGTGAACGTGTCGTTGACGCCCAGCACCGGCGACACCAGGCGCAGCTTTGTGCCGGCGGGCGTGTTGCCCAGCTCGCCCGGCTCCAGGGCCTCGACCTGGGCGACGCCTTCGCTGCCGCTCAGCTTGACCGAGGCCCGCACCCGGAATAGCACCTGGTCATCGCGCTGCAGCAGCGTGCCGGCATCGAGCAGCGCTGACGCGGCGCCGGTGAAGGTCGCCGCACCCGTCGCCGCCACCGCCTGCAGGCGGCCGCGTTTAAGCCGCGCCTGGGCCATGCGCAGCAGTGTTTCATCGTCGGCCGTGTCCGGCAGGATCTGGTCGGCAATGTAGCGCTGGTGGCCGTAGCGGCCGGATGACGCCGCGCCCAGCACCCGAGCCAGTATCTCGGCGTCGGATCGAACCAGGGCGCTACCGCCAGCCAGGTCGGACTGCGCCCGGGCCACCAGGGCGGGCAATGTTGGGATTTCAAACGGCATTGATCACCTGCCACAGGTTGTCTAGTTGAACGTCGATCACCGGGCCGGCGCGCAGGCCGACCCGCACCTGCATGTCGAGGCGGTCGACCTTGCGCGCCGCCGTTACCGTAACGGCGCTCACCCGGTCGTCATCGACCGCCCACTGCAGGGCCTCACGGGCGAACGCCTCGGCGGTGCGCACCGTGTCGTCAGTCAGCGTGCGCCGGCGCAGCTGCCACAGCCGCGACCCGATGCGGTCGTTTGCGACGGTTGGAAAAGTGTCGCCCCACCAGCCGTAACGCTGTTCGTCATCGAGCACGTCGCCGGCCTCGGCGCGGCGCCAGGTCAGCAGGCTGATCACCACGGCACGCTGCCAGGCGCGCTCGGACTCGCCATCGAGCAGCGTCATGCCGTCACCACCGGCTTACCGCTCTGCTGGATGCCCTTCGCCACTCCCTCATGCGGGTGGTTGACCTGGCTGACGCCGGCGGCGATCTGGTCGCCCTGCGACACGATCCGCCCCGTGGTGCGGATCACCGGCGTATCGAACTCCACGGCCGTCTCCGCCTTGACCTTGAGCGTCAGCGTCTCAACCTCGATCACCCGGCCGCGCTTGAAGTGCAGGCGGTCGCCTTCGTCGGTGTATACGGCCACCTCGCCGCTCTTGAGCGCCTGCAGGCGAAAGCGCCGGTCGGCGACGCAAACCACCACGCCATGGGAGCGGTCACCGCCCAGGAACGCCGCCAGGGCCTCAGCCCCGGGCTGCGGATTGGACGTGAAGCCGTAGGGTTCGAAGTGCTCCATGCCGTCTTTCACTTCGTCGGCGGTCAGGCGCATTTGCAGGCCCTGCAGCTTGCGGCCGGCATCGACCAGGGCCACAACGCCTCGGGCGAAAAAATTCCTCATCGGTTTCATTGGCCAGGCTTCCAGTCAGCGGGAATCAGGTACTCGAAGTTGTCGGCCTTGCCGCCCTTCTTGAGCTTGCGCGACTTGTGCGGGTCTTTCGGCTCGGGGTCGAAGCCATCCGGCGGGCCAACAACGATGTTGGCCAAGGTGCCGTCGTCTTCAAGCACGTATTCGATTTCGCTGATCAGCATGTCGCGGTCGATGCCGATCAGCGGGTCGACCACGCGCACGATCATGTTCGGCACCCACAGCGCGCCGTTGGATTGCCGCCAATCCTGAATCTGATAGCGCAGGGTCAGCGCCTTCCCCATCCGGCTGCCACGCTCCCAGTTGGCCCGCGCCTGGGCCAGCTCCGGGGTCATCTGGCCACTTTCGTGGATCAGCAGCACCCGGTGCCGGGAGGCCCGCGGATCGGTGACGCCGGCCTTAACCTCGCTGGCCTTCTCGCCGTAGTCCGTGTCGGTGCCCGAACGCTGGCCGGTGACGCGGTACTCGGAAAACACCCCCGAGAAATCCAGCTCAGCGCTGCCGGTCAGCAGGTTCTGGCCCAACTCCAGGCGGTCGACGGCACGGCCGGCGCTGCCCGGTTTGATGATCACCACCCGCCCCCGGGCGTCATCGGTCGACAGCAACCGCGATAGCGTCAGCAGACGGTCGATGGACTCGAAGGCGGTTTCCCCCGGCTCGATCTGGTGGTCGGCCAGCTTGGTGGTTTCCGGCACCTCGCTCAGCACGCGCACCCCGTAAGGCTCAGCCAGGGCCTGCACAACCTTCTGCACGCTCTGCCCGCGCCACTGGCCGGGTTTGTTCACTGCCGAGCAGTCCACCAGGTCGGCGGTCAGCGAGCGACCGGCCACCGAGCGTTCGACGCTATGGGCGTCGTACTGGATCGGCGTGCCGAACACCCAGCCCGTCAGCACCAGGTCGGCGCCAATCCGCACTTCACAGCGGTCACCCTGGCGCACCGGGATTTCCTGCACCTGGCCCGGCCAGCTCCAGGTCACGCCCAGGCGGAAATCCCGGGCCTGCCGCTCGATGCCGGCGCTGATGCTGACTTTCTTCCAGCCGCGATAGTCCAGGCCGTTCACGCTCAGCGTGACAGCGTTTTGATTGTCCATGGGTTCACTCCCGGGCGATGGTCAGCGCACCCACCGGCAGAAAGCCAGGGTGCTGCACTTTGTTACGCGTAACGATTTCCTCGGCGCGGGTGGCGTCGCCGTAGCGCTGGTAAGCCAGTACCACCGCCGGCAGGCTCTCCCGCGTGGTCACGTCGGTCAGCCGCACACCGGCGCGGGCCACCTCGGTCAGGTGCGCCCGCACTTGGCTGCGCACCACCTCCAGCAACTCGACGTGCTCGACCGGCGACGCCAGCGCTGCCACCCACAGGGCCTCGCTGATGGCGTAGCGCAGGGCGACCACATCGGCGGTAACCGGCACCTCGGGGCGCCGGATCGGCGCAACCACCTGCTGCTCCAGGGTCGCGAAGCCGGTCAGCGGCTCGGGGGCCTGCACCACCGGCAGGGCCACCGCCTCGCGCACCGCCAGCACGATCAGTGCATCGCGCACCAGTTCGCGGGCGGCAACGACCACGGCGGCGGTATCCGTACCGCCGGCCGGGGGTGGCGATTTCGCCAGTCGCCGGGCCTGCTCTACCTGGCCGGTGATGGCCCGGCCGGACTCGGCGAAGCTGGCGAACTCCGGCGCCGCGTCGGGTAGCGCCGACACGGTACGGGCAAACTCCGGGTCGGCCTCCAGGCTCGCCGCCTCGCCGCCGCTCGACGGCCCCCAGCGATAGCCGGACGACCGCGAACTGCCGCCGACACTGGCGAACTGCCCTCGAATCATCGCCGCGAAGTTACCCGGGGCGTTGATCAGCATGTCGGCCAGCGCCTCCACCGAGCTGACCAGGCCGGTCAGTTGGCGAAGCTCCGAGGCAATGGCCATCTGCACCCCGGCAACGCCGTTCTGCAGCGCGACCACCGCCAGGCGCGCCCGATTGACCACCGCCATGGCGGCCTTGTACCGCGCAATGGCTGACTCAAGCAGGGTTTCCGATGAGTCTTCCAGCTGCCGCGCCGTGTTCGGCACGCCGGCGGGAAATCCCTTCTCGCCATCCTCCACGAACACCAGGTCGAAGCGCACCATGCCGCCTTCGCGGCGCTCATGGCTGACGCTGCAGGTCGTGGCCGTGACCGTCAGGCGGCCGTACCAGGGATGCACCAACTCGCCGGCCCCGGGCTTGCCCAGGGCGTTAAGCAGGTTGTCACGCTGGAAATAGCAGTCTTCCCCGATCACGAACGCAGCCAGCTTGATTTCCCGCGTGACGCCGCCCAGGTCTTCCACCAGGGGCTTGTCCCGCTGTGGGTACTCATGCGTCTGTGTGCGCCGCCCCGCCGGCATGCTGTCGCTGTCGACGTGGAACGGCACACCCCGGAACGAGGCCGGGTGCAGCTGATCCCGCCAGGTACTCATGATGCCCTCCCCAAGGATCGGTAGCCCACTTGCGGGCTGACCTGCAGCCCGGGTTGATTGGTATCGGCCTGCTCGACCCGCATGCCCGGCGGCGCATTGTCGAAACGCACGACCATTTGCCCTTCCAGCTGGGCTTTGCTGGCCTGGGCGGCCTGCTGCACCAGGGAACCCCGTGACGCGGCCAGCGCCCCGGGTGCCGGCGCCGACAGGCCGGTTTGCCCAGGACGCGGCAGAAGGCCCATTTCAGCGCGTTTCTGCGCTTCGCCAGGGGTCAGGCCCTTGGCCAGGCTTTCCTGCGCGTGCTGGGCCATCTGAGCGGCTGACAGCGGCAAGGCTACTTGCGCAGCGGCCTGCCCCGGCGCCCGCAGCAGATTGGCCACGCTGGTGGCCTCCGGCATCAGTTGCACCGGCTGCACCATCGGCTTGACCAGCGCCCCCGGCACCGGCTCGCCGGCGGCGTTGCGCGCCTGCTGCTGCTCAGTCCAAGCGTTGACCTTCGCCGTGGCGGCGCTGATCACACCGTCGCCGCTCGACGTACCGTCGAAGCCCAGGAATTTCATCATCGGCTCAACGATCGGACGAAGCTTGCCCCACAGGTCTCGGAAGAAACCGGTGATCGGCTCCCAGTGCTTGACGATCAGGCCCAGCGGCGACCAGTCGAAGACCGTCTTGAGGAAGTCGAGGAACGGCGCCGACAGCGCCTTGACCCCTTCCCACAGCGCGCCGAAGAACGCCGTCAGCGGCCCCCAGTTCGCCACGATCAGGCCCAGCGGCGACCAGGCAAACACCGTCTTGAGGAAGCCCAGGAACGGCACCGACAGCGCTTTCACCAGCCCCCACAGTGCGCCGAAGAACTGCGTTAGCGGTCCCCAGTTGGCCACAATCTGGCCCAGCGGCGACCAGGCGAAAGCGGTTTTCATCCACTCCCACACCGCCATCGCCGGCGCCTTGATCTTGTCCCACACCGCTTGGAAGTACGGCGCCACGGTCGACCAGTTGGCAATCAGGATGCCGGCAGCGATGGCAATGCCACGGACGATCATGCCCACCGGACTCATGCTCGCGACACCGTTCATCAGCGCCAGGGCCGCCGTGGCCCCGGCCGTGGCCAGGCGCAACACGGTGAAGCCCACGGCCGCGCCCAACAGGCCTTTGATCAGCCAGGGGTGCGCCCCGGCCAGGCTGGTCACGCTGCTGATGATCGGCCCCACCGTCGCCATGAAGTCGTTGAGCGGTGGCAACAGCATGCTGCCGACCGTGATCCCCAGGCGGGTTATCCGGTTCTGCAGCAGCTGCATGGCGTTGGCCGTGGTTTCCGACCGTGACTTGTATTCGGCTTCCATCGAGCCGGCATAAGCCGTGGCGTCACCCACCTTCGCCAGGTTGCCGCTCAGCAGCTGCAGGTTAGTCACCAGCGGCGTGATGGCCGCCACCGACTCGCTGCCGAACAGGTTGGTCAGCAGTGCCGGACGCTTGGCCGCGTCCACCTGGGAGATGCGCTTGAGCAGGTCCAGCATCGTGCCCTGAGAGTCTTTCTGCATCGCTTCCGCGACCTGCTTGGAATCCAGGCGCAGCGACTTGAAAGCCTCGGCCTGCGACTTGGTAGCCGCCGACCCTTTGGTCATCGCCAACATGAAGTTCTTGATGCCCGTGGCCGCCACGTCTTGCTTGACGCCGACACCGGCCATGGTGGCACCGATGGCCGCCACCTGCGCCGACGACAGGCCCGCCACTTCGCCCAGCGCGCCGACTTCGGTGATGATCGCGGAAATCTGCTTGGTGTTCGCCGGCCCGGTGTTGCCCAGGTAGTTGATCCGGTCGGCCAGCGCGACAACATCGGTCTGGCTCATGCGGAATGCCGTCCGCCACTTCGCCATCATTTCCCCGGACTCAGCGGCCGTCTGATCGAAAGCAACGCCCATTTTCACGGCGTCCTCGGCGAACTGGTTCAGCTCTTCCCGGGCGATGCCGGACTGGCCGCCGGCGGCGACAATCTGCGCGATCCCCTCGGCCGCCATGGGCAGACGTTCGGACAGGTTCAGCACGTCATCGCTCATCGCCTTGAACTGCGCCGGCGACTCGAAGTTGACCACCTTCTTCACGTCGGCCATGGCGCTTTCAAAGCCAATGGCCGCCTTCACGCCCATGACGAACGGGGCGGCAATCGCCCCGCCCTGCAGGGCCTCACCGAAGGTGATCTTGCCCAGGCCCGAGCTGTTCAGTTGCTTGCGCAGCACGGCGGCATTCTTGCGCACGCCGCTTAGCACCGGCGACAGCTTGTCGACGCCGGTGATCAGCGCCTTGAGTTGGAATTTATCCGCCACCGCCTCCCCCATTCAGCGCGTTGATGCGCCACGCGTTTTCCTCACTCTCGAACAACGTGTCGAGGGTCCAGCCCAGCACCTCGCCCGGGGTGGCCTTCCACCACCAGGCCAGGTCATGGGCCAACTCGGTCAGGCCGCCGACTGATTCGAACCTTGGGGCATGAAAAAACCGACGACGATCCAGGCCAGGGTATTCAGGTCCGACAGGTCCAGCTGGTTGACCGAGCTGGCCGGGATCGTGGCGCACACGGCGATGTACTTCGCCGCCGCATCCAGGTCGACCACCGGATAGCCGTCGCCGCCGATGGTGTACGGCAGCACCTTGATAGCCCGGCATTCCTGCACGGTTGGGCGGCGCAAAGTCAGTTCCTTGACCTGTTCGCCGTGGGCCTGGATCGGGGTTGCGAGTTCGTGGGTTGCGGTAGTCATTACTGCCAGTCTCCTTGGATGCCTTCGAATTTGAGCGAGACCTTGGCGTCATCGCCGGTCACTTTGGTTTCGTCCACCAGGTACGCGCCGCTCAGCACGTACACAGAGCCATCGGCCAGCTCGGCGGTAACGGTCATGCCGATGCCGTTGGCCAGCTTCGCCCGAGGGAAATTGGCGGTTTTCACCGCGTCGACCACCACATAAGGGATCAGGTCTTCTTCTTTGAAATGACCCAGCACGATGGTTTCGCGCTTGACGCCGGACAGGGGGCATTCCACGCCGCCGGTGATCACCAACTGATCGCCGTCGACCTTGATAAAACAGGTGCCCGCGACTTTCTGACCCATAAAGGGCACTCCCATAAAAAAGCCCGCACGGGGCGGGCTGGGGTTGAACGATGAGGTTTACGCGTCTGGGTACTGCAGGCGGAATTGGTACAGCAGCGCGAACACGCGCAGCTGGTTCACCAGGTCCGGCGGGAACAGCACACTGATGCGGTTCGGGTTCTTCGGGTCGCGCTCCACGATCAGATACTGATTGAACGCCTCGGCGTTCTCGACAATGCCCTCACGCTCAAGCGCGCCATAGGCCGCGATCAGCTCGCCACGAATCACCTTCGGCGTGACGATCGCTTGGCCTGGGCCGAAGCGCGTCCCGTCGTTGGCCAGCTTGTGGCGGCCGTACTTGCTGGTGATGATGCTGCGCAAGTAGCGGAGCACGTAGGCCGACTGGTGCAGCGTCTCGCTGTCCAGGTAGGAGTCATCCGGCTGGCCGTAAGCGTTACGCTGGTAAGTCGTAACCGCCCGCTCGATGCGGCAGCTGCCGCCGTTGTAGACAGCGGTGGCCACCCCGCTGGTCAGCAGCGATTGCCGCTCGGCCAGGGTGAAACGGTCACTGGCCTGTGCCGGATCGATGCCCGTCAGCGCGCCGGTCTGCGTCGGTCGAGCCGGATCGGCGCTGATGAACACGGCGGTGCGCGCCGCCCAGGCCGCCGCCACTTCCCATGCCGGTTGCGGCACGCCACGCTCGAAGCCATGCACGGAGACATGCGGGTCGTTGCGCAGGCGCCCGGCGGCGACCAGCTGCCCCAGCGTGCCGCGCTGCGCGCTGTACACATGGCCATACAGCTGTTTCGCCCAGGACCAGCGACCGGCGCTGTCGTCCATGGCGGTTTTCCAGGCGCCCAGCGTGTCGGCATCGCTCCAGGGCTGGGCGATGAACTCGAATTGTTCGTCGCCCAGCGCGGCCAGGGCCGCCGACACGGCCGGGGTGCCGGCGCCGTTGGTCATGGCCGTGGCCACCACGGTCAGACCGGCCGGCGTGGTTTCGCCATTCGCACGACCCAGGCGGTTCAGCTGCAGCTGGATATCGTTGCCCAGTTCGCCCTTGAACTTCGCCTGCAGGTTGACCACGACGCCGGCGGCGGTGGCCGTCACCGGCAGGTCGATCGCGGCATTGACCGCCGCCGCCAGGCTGGCCGCCACAGCCTCGGCCGAAGCCCCGACCACGGCATCAGCGCGCACGCGCTGGCCGGCCACGTACAGATTGACCAGGCCGGCAGTGGCGACGCTGCCCGTTACGGTAACGGTGGCAGTGGCGACCGCGCCGGTGGCCACCTTGAGCGGCAGGCACCAGACCTCGCCGGCCACGTCGATGGCTCGCCAGCGCGCATGCATCGCGGCAAGCATCGAGCCGGGGCCACCAATGTCCTTGGCGTCGCTGGTTTTCGACACCAGCACCAGACGGCCGATTTCGTCGCTGTCGGCATCGTCGTTGACCTGGCCGACGATCAGCCGGCGCAGGCTAGAGCCCCCGCTGTTGGCCATGGAGTTGTCGACTTCGGCATAGAACAGCGGCACGCGAATGTCGCTGGGGATGTTGCTGAAACTGACGCTCATCGCGCTTTGCTCCCCCGGGTGGTGGTCTTCTGTTCCAGGGCGTCGCCGTCGATGATGCGGCGCTCCCAATAGGCGTCACGGGGCACCGTAGCGCCCTCGGCGGGCAGGTACTGGCCTGGCCGCTCCGGCATCGGGCAATCGCGCCCCGGTGCCGGCTTGAGGTGGATTGTGGTCATGGGTTCAAGTCCTCGCGGGTGGTGAACTCGACCCGCCCGTCTGGCCCGGGGGCACTGACGTTTGGGTCTTTCAGGGGGTTGAGGAAGTCGAAACGGGTGTCGATCCCTTCCAGCGCCGGCAGGCCGGCCAGCTGCCATTCCTGCCAGGTTTGCGGCTTGCCTTCGCCGGTCTGCTCCCAGCGGCCGAGCTGGAAATCGGCATAGAAGCGATAGCGGTAGACCATGCGGTCGCGGTCGAGCAGCAGCAGTTGGCCGCCGTCGTACAGCAGCGGCCCCGATTCGTCGTCCGGTTCGAAGCCCACCAGGGCGCGCCACAACTGGGCGCGCACGTCGTGCAGCACGTCAACGACCGACTGCCCGCGCTCATCGTCGGTCGGCAGCACGACGCATACGTCGATGGCGTCGCGCACAGCCTGGGTGTAAACGTTCTGCGCTTGCGGCTCGTCGGCCGAGTCGCCAACGGCGATCACATAGGCCGCCGGCGGGGGCATCTTGGCGCTGTCAGCGGTCGGGTCCCAATCCAGTCCGCCTGCCACGCGCCCTTCGAATCCAGGCGCATAGGCGCGCAGCTGCTCGATCACAGGCGTGATTTTCATGTCAGGTACTCAATTGAGCAGCGCGGCAGCAAAGGCCTGCTGCAGGATGCTTTGCACCTCGGCGCGGCTGTCGACCAGGGCGTCGGTCATGTAGTTGTCGCGGGGTTTGATCCGCCACCCGCCCCCACTCTTGCGGCGCACGCCGTAGTGCAGGTAAGCGGGATAGAAGGCCCTCATGCTCGCGGTCTTGCTGGGTGCGACACGCACCAGAAAGCCCGAGCGCGACACCTTGTAGCCGATGGAGTCGGTGGTGGCCCCGCTACGGTTGACGGGGTAGCCGTCCTGGCCACCGCCGAGCGCTAGATTCATCTGTGCCCGGCCGGTGATCAGCTGGCCAACCTTGCGCATGCCGGCGCGGATCTTTCGCTTGTTGAAGGCCTCTTGGTCGAACTTGTCGAAGCCCTCGACATGCAGGTAGCCGTCAATTGAAACGGAGTTGGCCACGGCCACCTCCCGCCGGCGCATTCGCCGCCTGCAGCTCCTCGACCTCGATCACCGACCACACCTGCCGCCCGCGCATCCCGGTAGCCCGCTTGACGCGAAACACCCGGCCGCCGGCGACCAGTTCATGCCGCGTGTCCAGGTCACGCACGAACCGGCAATAGATCCGATGCGTGATGGTCGTACCGGTCTGCACCGACCCGGTGTAGGTGGCCGTGCCTAACGGCTCGATCTTGCACCAGCGTTTGGCCACCGGCTCGAAATTTGACTCAAGGCCTGCAGAGCCTTTTGGCGTGTCGCTGCGGATGCGCACCACCGCCCGGGTGCGCAGTTCGCCCGCTTCCGGCTCCCTCACAGCGTGAACCAGCGGTAAGGCTGCACCAGGGCGTCATAGGCCAGCGGCAGCGCCTTGGTGCCATTGCTGGTCGACTCGGTGACAGGCTCTCGGTTGCGGTGCCAGTGGGCGACCAACAGCAGCATGGCCAGCGCCACGTCATCCGTTACGGGTAACGCGTTCTCCGGCGCATCGAGCGGCAGCAGCCCACGCAGGTAGGCTTCATCGCCGGTCGCGTCTGCCGGCGCGTCGGCCGGCAGCGTGACCCAGTACAACCGCCGGCCGCTGTCCTTCTCGACCTGGCGACGCGCTGCGCGGGCGTAGGCCTGCAGCAGCGTGTCTTCCTCGGTTTCATCCAGCTCCAGCTTGCAATGGCTCTTGATCTGCTCAAGCGTCAGCATGGGCAACCCTCCCGTCAGGCGGTCTTGCCCACCAGGTGCTTGATGGCGGCCGTGTCCTGCAGCACCAGGCCGAAGCGCACGAACGCCAGGAAGCCGACCTGGCCGTACTCGGCGTAACGCTCCACCAGACGCTTGAGGGTCAGGCTACGGACCGCGCGCAGCACCAGTTCGTTGAAGTCGCCGGCATACATGAATTTCTTGCCGGCGCCGATATCGGCGATGGCCTGGTCGATCACGTACTGATGCTTGAGGATGGTGGCCGGACGGTCGCTGTCGATGCCGGGCAGCCACAGCGGGCGATTGTTGGCGTCCACCATTTCTTCCATCGCCTGCAGCGTCTTGTCGTTGAACGCCAAGCGGAACTTGGCGGCCGCACGATACGCCGGGTCAATGGAGTGAATCAGGCTGTTGACCTCCTGCCAGGTAAAGGCGGTGGCCTTGGCGGTCATGGCACCTTGAGGGGTCGAGTATTCCAGGCCCTTCGGCTGCGCCGGAGCATCGGCGGTTTCGCCGGTACCGGTGCCCTGGACGATCAGGCGGTTACGGGTACGCGACACGCGCTTACCGATACGGCCGGCCAGGTAGCCTTCCATGTCAATGCCCGAGTCCTGCAGCAGCTGTTCAGAGACGCGGATGATCTTAGAGCTGATGGTGTGCGACCCCATGGTGCCCATCCCGAACTCGACATCCTTTTCGCCGGCGGGCTTGTTCTCGCCGATCAGTTCGCCCTCTTCCTCGCCGCCGTTGCTGGTGGCCCAGGCGATGGGCGCGCCGTTGTCGGTCTGCAGCAGCTGGCACACCGAAGCAATACCGCCGTAGGTCACCAGCGATTCGATCACCTTGGCCTGCAGGGTGGTCGGCACGGTGAAACCGCCTGCCTCGTTCGGATTGGTACCTTGAGCACGCATTTCCAGAACCACGGAACGCTGCTCGGGGGTCAGATACTCCAGGCCGCGACGTACCCAGTTATCCCAGGCGCTGCGCTGCTCAGCCTCCGCCTCGTTCTTCGGTGCGCCGGCCGGACGCTCACGGTCCAGACCTTCGACAAAGCTCTGATCCTGGGCGCGCAGTTCTTCTTCACGCTCGATCTTCTCGCGCAGCCCCTTGAGGTCGGCTTTCATGCCTTCCCACTTGGCGCGGACTTCGCCGGTCCAACCGTCGTCCGGGGTGGTGTCATGCAGCGAGCGCATTTCGGCCGACAGCTTGTTATAGGCTTCTTTAATTTGTTGCAGGGTCATAGCTCCCCCTTGGGATCACAGTTCAGTTAGGTCAAGCAGGCGTTCGCGGGCCTCGCGCTCGAAATGTGCGCGGGCTTCGTCGCCTTCGGTTTGCGCCTGCTTCCAGGCAGTCAGGGAGCGCTGGGCAGCGCTGGAGTCGGGGTAGGCCGGGAACGCCACCGGCCCTACGTCGCGCAGCTCGGCGATCTTGAAGATCGTGCGCACGATCAGGCCGTCTTTCTCCTCGTGCCAGGTGTCGCCACCCTTGGCCACGCGCATGGCGAAACTGCTGCCGCTCATGTCGCCACGGCGCAGCGGCTCTACCACCAGGTCGCGGATGGTCTGCGTGTTGGGCGTGTCGATTTCATAGGCCAGGCCGCGTTCATCCACGGTCAGGCGCAACGTGCCGCTGGCCGTGCGGCCCAGCAGGTAGGTAGAGTCATGGTTGAACAGCGCTCGGGTGTCCTGGTTCAGCACGTCATCGAACGCGCCCGGGGCGATGATCTCCACGAAGGTGCCGCCCAGCAGGTCGCTACGCTGGTTGAAGACAGCGGCATAGCCGGCGATCTTCGGCGCGCTGCCCTGCTCATCCGGCTGGACAGCACGAAGCTCGCAATGCTGCGCCTGCAGCATGCGTTGTTCGAATTCACTCATGGGTTATTCCTGCTTCGTTACGGGTAACGGCTTGCCGTCGGCGCCGAGCAACTGCGTGTTGACGTTGAGCAACATCGAGTCGAGGCCTTCCAGCTGGTTGAGGTCTTCCAGCACGCGCACTTCGTTGCGGCTCATCCAACCGTCTTGAATGGCAATGCGGTAGAACTCGGCGCGCTCTTTTGGGGTGCCGCGCAACAGGCCGGCCAGGTTGAACTTGACGTAGTAGCCGGCCATGCGCTCGGCGCGGGTGAAGACGCGGCGGTTAACTTCTTCCTCCCAGTTCTTCACCCACGGCATGACCGTGTGGCGCACGAACTGGATGGCCTGTTCGCTGATGTTCGAGAACGTGGCCTTTTCCAGGTCGTTGATCATGTGCGCCGGCACGTTGAAGATGCTGGCAATCTCGCTGCGGGTCAGCTTGCGAGTCTCGAGAAATTGCGCATCCTCGGGCGCGATGGTCAGCGCCTTGTAATCGAGGTCGGCGGGCAACAGCAGCGTCTTGTTGTCCGAGCGTTTGAGCCGTTCCACGGCGGCGCGCCAGACCGTTTTCAGGCGCTCCCAGCTGGTGTTATCCAGCTTTCCGTCCTTGACAGTGACCAGGCCCGTAGGCCGGCCGCCGCCCTCGAAAAACTCCTTGCCGTAGCGCACCGTGGCCATGCCCAGGCCGATGGTGTCGGCGTTCTGCCGGATCGGGCTGATACCCATGCGCCGGTGCGAACCGATGGCACGCAGGTGGATCATGTCCTCGGGCGACACCGCCAGCGGCGCGCCGTCTTCATCCTGGGTCGAGTACACCCAGCGATTACCGTTCTTCACCAGCTCGGTGTGTTGCGGCTCATGCATTTCCAGCGACAGCAATTCACCACGACGACTGCGCACCGCTCGGGTGTAACCGTTGCCCCAGCCGAGCACATGGGCCTGCTTGGTTTCCCGCCAGCGGTAAGAGGTCTGCCAGGTGTTCGGCTCATCGTGAAGCAGGTAATGGGCCGGGTGGTCGGTGGCCACCTCGATCCGCCCGTTGACCTTGCGCAACACGCTCAGCGGCAACTGGGCCATGGAGCTGGACAGCACGTAGATGCAGGCATACACCGCCGTCAGACGCATGGCCGAAGCCGGGCTGACGCTGATGCCCTGCCCTTCGAACAGGTATTCGGTCAGCTCCTTGCTGTTCATCGGCGTGCTGGGCACCTCCAAGCTGCTGCGCTGCTCGAACATCGCGCCCAGGATCATCGCCACACCGCCTTGGCGGCGCCGGCCACCAGCAGGCCGCCACCGACCATCAGGGCCACACCCGCCCCAAACTGGACGTAGAGGCCCGCGACGAACAGGCAAAAGCCTGCCGTCCCGATAGATTCAGGAAGCCATTTCATCGTAGGGGCTCACATAGCTAATAGGTCGTCTTCGGTCAGGCTGGCCAACAGCCCTTCCGGCTCAAATTCGCTGACCATGGCGCGGTTCATCGCCATCAGCGCGGCGACAATGCCGTCGATTTTGCGCATGTCGGTCTTGCCTTCGTCGGCCTTCATCGGCGTGATGCAGCCCTTGTACGGACGCACCACGACGTTGCCGGCCTGCCAGGCCAATACCGGATCACTGCAGTGACGGACACGGCCAGACAGCAGCGCCGCTTCTAGCTCGCGCATGGGCAGGTTCATGCTGGCCACGCCACCGCCCATCTCGACCACCTCGGCGCCATCCTTCTGCAGCTGGTGGGCCAGCTGGGTGGCGCGCCATTTGTCGTAGGCCACCTCCTGCACATCGAACATCGCGGCGAACTCGCCCACCATGTCGCGCACCAGGTCGAAGTCCATTTCCTCACCGTCGCAGACTTCCAGCAGGCCGGCGTTGGCCCAGGCCTCGTAGGCGGCCTTGTTGGGGCCGCCCCGCTCTATCGCGCCTTCGGGCAAGAACGACTTGCAGAAGATGGTCCAGCGGTTAACCCACTTGCCGCTCCCCGGGACCAGCTCCACCTTGTCCAGGAACACCAGCGACACTGCGCAGATATCCGACTTGCTGGCCAGGTCAATGCCGATCCAGCAGCGCTGGCCCAGGAACTGGTCCAGGGTCAGCGTAGGGTCGCCGCACGCCTCCCAGTCGGCCATGTTCAGCCAGGCTTCCTTGGCGCTTACCCAGATGTTGAGGTGCTTGGTCTTGAACGCGTTTTGCCGTGACGGGTAACGCGTCGCATCAGCCTGGCGTTTCAGCAGGTACTCAGCCCCGACCGAGACGCCATAGTTGGGGTTGGCCTTGCGCAGGACCGCCGGGTCTTTCCAGTCGTCGTCCTCGTCAATCGTGTAGATGATCCCGAACAACTCGTCGTTCGGCACCGTCCCTTCCAGCTTGTCGATTACCTGGGCGCGCTGTAGGTAGCACGGCCCGGCAATATTGTAGCCCGCCGTGGTGATGGCAAACATCATCGGCTGATCGCGGGCGCCCATGCCGGTCAGCATGGTTTCATAGAGCGCGGCCGAGGTGTGTTCGTGAAATTCGTCAACGATGGCGCAGCTCGGTGACTGGCCGTCGCCGGGGTCGCCGATCAGGGGTTCGAACTTGCTTTCGTCACCGATCACCGACAGGTTCTTCGCCGCGACCTGGATGCCAAAGGCCTCGACCAGCTCGGGCGTGCGCCGCACCATCTGCCGTGCCGGCTTGAACACTTCCCAGGCCTGCCGTTCGGTGGTCGCACCGCAATACACCTCGGCGCCGAACTCCCCGTCCATGACCAGCATGTACAGGCCGACGCCGGCGGCCAGCACGCTCTTGCCATTCTTGCGCGGCACCTCGATATAAACCTCGCGGTACCGCCGGCGGCGGGTCTTCTTATCGACCCAACCGAAGATGCTGCAGAAAATGAACAGCTGCCACGGCTCAAGCTTGATCAGCTCGCGCAGCGCCGCCCATTTGCCCTTGGCGTGCGGTAGCAGCTGGATGAACACCGCCACCTGCTCGGAAGTGTCGCGGTCGAAGGTCCAGCGAAAATTACGCTTCTTCGACTTGGCCAGGTCCTCCAGATGGAGCTGACAGGCCCGGCGCACGTACTTGCATGCCGAGATCTTGCCGGCCACCACGTCGCGGGCGTACTTGTTCGCCGCGTTTACGTTCGGGTAGCTGGCCATGTCCTAACTCACTTCGAGGCCCGCCCTCCTTTGAGCACGATGAACGGGTTTTCTGGTTTATCCGGCCCGCCGCTGCCCATCAGGCGCGCACGGCTGGCCGGGTCCAGACCGAGGGCTGCCCCGAAACTGGCCAGCTGACGCAGCGCCTCATTGATCACGGTGCAGGCGGGGTTTTTCTTGAGCACGCCCTTGGCGTCCACGACGGTGATGCCCTTGCTGGCCACTTCTGCCTCAGCCAGCCGCCACCGCTCATAGGCGGCGCAGAAGACCGCCAGGTTGTGCGTGTCGGTGCGGGTCATGATCCCGGTCTGGGTCAACCAGGGCGCAATGGTGTCCCACATTACAATGGCCCATTCCCCCAGCCACTCCGGGGCGCCTGGGGTTTCCGCCAGCGGCGCCGGCGCGGGGCCGTCCTTTTTGAGTTTTCGCTTGCCGGGGTTGCCCTGCAGCAGCTTAAGGGCGGTAGGTTTTGCGGGTCGCCCCATCGTTCAGGCCTCCCGATTTTCTGGAATGCGATTTTTTTTAATTTCGCGGGTGTGTGAAAAAGGCTGGGCGATCGGTGGAGAGAGTCGAAAGCTGTAGAGATTTTGCCCCACCCCCTCATTTGGCCGTTTTTTGACCACTTTTCGCTAATTTTGCCCGCAGACTCTCGCCATCGATTAAGGCAGCCAGATGTTTAAACGGACGCTCTGGCACTCCGTCCGCGGCATGCATGTATGCGTCAATTGCTGCCACTAACTCATGTTGAACACGCGAAATCAGCTCTGGAATTCCAAGCCTATGAACGTTTTTCCAAGAGTACAGCGCTCGATCCAGATGCCAATCACCATGGCGGATCAGCTCGGTGTTGCGACTGCGCTTTGTCGCTCGTTCGCGCAAACGCATAGCCTCACGCGCCAGGCGGACGGCCTGACCGCGCTCGTGCCGACTCTGCCGCCGTTTTGAATTTGTGGCAGTTTTCATTGATGGCAAACAAGTTGGATGGCTCATTCGTTCCCCCTTCAAACTTCGGTATGCGGTGGTCAACCTCTGTTGCCGGCAGTCGTCGACCATTGCAGTCATGGCACTGGCACAGATAGCGATCACGTTTGAGCACTGCCTTGGCAAGCTTGCGCCATGCCCAGTCATAACCACGCTGCTCAGCAGTGCCGCGGCACGGGTTGTTCCAACCAATAGCGAGCGAGGCATGCGCGCTGCAGTAACCATGGCTGTCACTTGTCTTGCCGGGACACATAGGTACACGACAAGGGCGCTTAGCCTTGGGCGGCATAGATCAGCCCTCCATCTTCTTTCCCATGAAGCGGTCGGAATACTCACGAAGCTTGTCCACGCCCATGAAGCCAACCATGCAACCAGCGAAGACCGACAGGTTAGGCGGCAACGCGAAGTACTCCAGGACGGGCAGCAAACTGATTGCGATAAGGCCGCAGATGGCACCCTCAAGGACCACCTTCCGACCACGACCTCCGCCGTAGACCACGCGACACATGGCCACGGCAGCGGCGATGCCGCCGGTGGCCAGTTGCGGCTGATGCGCAATCAACCACGCGAACACAGCGGCCCACAGGCCAGGATCCTTCTCGGGCATGTTTGGCATCTCGATTCCTCCCGTTGCGGGGAGCTGAAATAAAGAAGCCCAGCGCGATGGCTGGGCTTCATAAAGAATAAACTGTTTTGCAAATTGGGCTTTGCACGCGTAAAAACCGCAAAGTAACTGAAATTTACTAAATCGCCCCGGTCTCGTCAAGCATCAGCTTCAAATAAAAATGCCGTCTTGGAGCGGAGCGCGATCAACGTCGAAGGAGCGCTCCGATAGCTGCGTCTTATAAACGGGCACACCTAGACGTTTTCCAACTGCCAGCACCTCAACACGCAAATGCTCGGGCGCATTGTGCCCAAGTATGATCTCCGTAATGGCATCTGAGGGCATTTTGAACAAGTGTACTGGATAAGGCTTGGAATCAATCACCTTATCCGCATCTCGCAGAAGCACTAACAACCTGTCTTCCTCTTCATATGCCCAGTCTTTTGACTTGGTTATAAAAATATCAAGCCCAGGTGCGTCGGCTTGCCGCTGAGGTATTACAGGCCTCTTGTCTGTGTACTTAACAGGCAGCAAAGACGTTCTACGCAGTTCACCATCGTCGATCTCATCAAAAAACGAATGATCCCTCCGAAACCCTACACAATAACCAGAATAAGTCTTGGTGTAATGCGACCACATCAGTGCGCTATCCCAGCGCCTTGACAAGGACAAAATACCTAACCCCTTGTTAATTCTGGCCTGATTAAAATCAATAATAAATTTCCTATAAATTCCTGGAGCAGTTTTAGCCATGCCTTGCAAACGAAGCAACGCCAACCGTATTTTACTTAGTTTATCCGCCTTGACACCACTGCTATCTGTACTCTGGAAATTAATAGTTGCTAGCGCAGTCTCCATCATATCAGCGGACAATTGCTCATCCGTCTTATCTGGAAAGGCAGCCAAACACTCATATGGATCATTAAGCGCAGCCGCCTGGGTAAAACGCAAAAGATAGTTTTCTAAAAAAGCCGCCCTATCGGCAGCTAGAAATTTATAAACAGAGGTAACAGACACAGACTAAAGCGCTCCCTTATCAAAGGCACGAGCCAACTCACGCCACTTCTCTCCTACATTCTAACGCCCCATCAACCCAAGCCACACCAGCCTTCCACAGCTGCCGAGTCTTTTCCTCACCAAAACCAAGCTTCTTGCCCACCTCCCTGAGCGCGGTGTCTCGGGAGGTATAGTACTTAATAATGACCTGGCCGCACTCGGGATAGCGCTTGCTCAGGCGCCCGACCAGACGATCAATGAACAGAGCGTCATCGTCCGTGATCATAGGATCGAGTATGGTGTTTTCCCGCGACGCACAGCATGAAACGCCTGAGCCCAGCACCACCCAGCGGCCCCAGTGCTCCAGCAGATATTCGGCCGTCTTCTCTAGATTGCTCATGTCCTTCCCCCCTCAATCCCCGGTGTAGTTGGTGCCGCCAGCGCCGCGCTGGTTGCTTCCCTGATATCCCGCCTCAGGCCCGCCGGCCTGGGGGCTTTTCAACTGCTCGATCTTCCGCTCCGCCGCCTGGAGACGGAGGCTCAGCTGGGTCACCAGCTCGTCCAGCTCCAGCGCCTGCCCGGTGGAGGCCTCGACCCACCCGGAGGCACTGCACTGCACGCAGGCCATTTCGTAGAAGACGCCCTTCACAACCGCTTTGCCGCGGCACGCGGGGCACTTGCCCAGGTCGATCACGGCCTTCTTCAAGGCTGGGCCGTGTTTCTTCATCAGCCGACCACCTTCAGCCCTTGGGCGCGCAGCGACTTTTCAGCAACCTCGTGCGCCCACTGCCCATCAGGGTCACCAATGATCAGCTCGAAAGGGTTCGTGATGACCAGCGATTCGCGAGAGGCCTGCCATATCCGCCAGGCTTCGGCAGGCTGGGAGTGGCGGTAACTTCCGCAAGGCTCAGTACTCAACCACTCAAGGCCAGTGCTGCGATCCCCTTCATAAAATTCGCGGATGAACCACGCCTCGAACTGGGCGCGCACCTGGTCGCTGTTCTTCATTTCGAATCCTCGCTAGTAACAAATTCGGTAAGGTCGCTCGAAGCCGCGCCATTAGCGGGCTGCGCGCCGTTATGAGAAATCTCGGATAAGGCCTCTGTAAGGCCGTGAATGGCACCGAAGCCAATGCCGTCTAACCAGGCGTGCCACTTCTCCAGGGCTGCCCGGCGCTGCTGCATGGCCTGGGTGTGGATGTAGGTGCTGGCGATCTTGCCCAGCGAGTGATTCAGGAGCATCTCGCCGATGTGGCCGTCGATGCCGAGGTCGGTCCAAGTGCTGCGGGACACCTTGCGTAGGTCGTGACTGGTCCAAGCGCCCTGCCCCAACCGGGTGAAGACGGCACTGGCTTGCGTCTCGCTGAGCGGCAGACCGCGTCGACTCGGGAACAGGTAGGCGCCCTGGTAACCCTGAGCCTGCTGAGTCGCCCTGTACCGGGTCAGCAGTGCTTGCAGTTGGGCGGTCAGAGGCAACCGGTGCTCTGTGCGAGTCTTGGTGTTCGCCGCTGGGATGAACCACTCGGCCGCCGCCAACGAGACATCAGCCCACCGCGCCATGCGGGTCTCGCCAATTCGGGTGCCGTGGGCCACCATCATCAGGGCCAGCATCGCGTCACTGGGGGTCGCGTCGAAGGCGTGAGCCAGTTGCTGCATCAGTTCGGGCAATTGCACGTCACGCAGGCGCGCAGCCTTCGGCAGGATCTTGGCCTTGGTGAAGTCGTTGAAGCGCATCCCGGCCATGGGGTTCCCGTCGATCAGGCCTAGCTTCAGAGCCTGCCGGAAAGCGGTCAGCAGAAGGGCGAACATCTGTCTCAGGTACGAGAGCGACACGTCGGCCTGAGCCGGCCACATCAGTTGCTTGTCGAGTGACTCGGCACTCACTTCCGTCAGGGCCAGATCCGCCAGTCGCGGTTTCAGGTGCTGAGCGATAGCAGACCGTGCACCTGCCTTGCGCTTCACCGACAACGAGCGATCGCGGACCATCCGGTCGCCGTACCAGTCCAGCAGCTGGCCCACGGTACCCATGCCGGACGCCACGGGCGCGGTGGCCGGATCTCGCAGCAGGCGCCGACGCAGCGCGGGCAGCTCGGCAATCACCGCTGCAACGCCCAGGTCGGGCCAACGTGCGACCGGTACCCACTTCTTGCCGCGCACCAGGTGCCAGGTGCCGCGCTCGCGAGTGATCCAGAACCGCAGGTACAGGCCGGGGTGACGAGGGTCGCGCAGGTCGCGTACGGCCTTGTCGGCAGCCTGCCGGCGGACTTCGGCCTCGCTGAACTTCACTTCCCGGGTCGCACTCATGCGATCAGCACCCCCTCGTTGATCAAAGAGGCCTGGGTACGCATCACGCCCTCGGCGTGGTACCGCCGCGCTGTGTCACGGTCGACATCGCGGCTACGGCCATCACAGGCGTCATGGCAGGAACTGCAGGCCCAAGCACCCTGCATGTCGTGAGGCTTAAAACCCACACCGCAGGTGCCCGCCATACGGTAATGCGCAAGCACGGTAGTTTCTGGATTGCCGTTGCACACCCCGGGAATGCGCACTTGGCACTCCCGGCCGCGTGCGGCCCTGGTCAGTTTCGATTGCCGCATGGGCTGTCTTCTCCATGAAGGTCAATGACGGTGTAAGCGCTCGGCCACATGAGTTGGCCATGAGCGATGGCCGCGGCTTCGTCGCGGTAGAGCGCAATGGGGGGATGCGACGTACTGGAGAGCCCGAACAGGTCAGAGCGGCAGTACAGCGCGTATCGGTATTCAGTGAGGTCAGGTGCGCGAAGCTCGATCATCGGCCGAGCATCCTCGACCGGATCGCCGCCAGAGCTTCATTCCCCACTTTTGGCGTGCGCTGGCCTGGCACCTCTG
Organism: Pseudomonas sp. microsymbiont 2; assembly: GCF_054788395.1. Taxonomy (NCBI): domain Bacteria; kingdom Pseudomonadati; phylum Pseudomonadota; class Gammaproteobacteria; order Pseudomonadales; family Pseudomonadaceae; genus Pseudomonas; species Pseudomonas sp. microsymbiont 2. The sequence continues at coordinate 2,268,991 of NZ_CM139112.1, read as the reverse complement.
CAGGGAGTGCCAACGGCATCCGCTGCAGCGGCTCACCTGCAACAAGGCGCCGAACGGCAATCGTGTAGTTGCGCTCGAACAGCTTGGCGCTCACATCGGTAGCCAGCTTGTTCAGGTTCTCGAAACCACTTTCCTTGGCAGCGTGCCAGACCGCGTCGTGGGTCCATTTGCCCTTCCCTGCCATCGCAGGATGCGCATTACGGCAAGCCTCACGGAAGGCGGCAGCCAGCGGGGGAAGGCCCAGCATTTCCGGCGAAGGCTGGCACCACTCGATGAACTTCCCAGGCGCCGGGATGAACTCCCGGCCGGATTGCCGGCAGCGCATCAAACCGAACTGCAGTTGCTCCGGGGTGTTGATACCGGCCTCGAGAAACGCAGTCAGCCATTGCTGCTTGGCGGCCTTGTACGTTGCTTCGTCCGGCCACGCTCGCTGCCAGGCGCTGCAGATCGTGCGCAGATCACGGAATAGATCGTTGATCACCGCCGCAGTTTTGCGATTGAGCTCGGCCTTCACGTCGGCAGGCAGCGAGTAATCCGAGGGCACGTATTGGCCAGCCTGAACCTTTGCCCACAAGCCATGGGCCACGGTTGCCACCTGATTCATTGGCTGCCCCCTTCAACGATCCACGACGTGTCATCGTCATCGAAGCTGGATCGCTGCACTCCGCCGCTGCGAGCAACGGGAGAGCGCGCAGCACGGGCGAGATCAGATTTCACCCAGCTGACCAGAGCGGCCAGCCACTGCTTTTCGGTTTGGGCCAGGCCCTTGGCATCGTGGTGGAGCACAAAGCCGGATATGGCAACCGCGTTGAACTGATCCAGGGTCAGACCTGCCCGACGGGCGTAGGCTTTCAGCAGTTCCGGATTCGGTTCCCATTCGAGGGACATTGCGAACGGCTCGCGCTGAGAGAGAGTAGATTGGTTCAATGACGGATTGGGTGCAGCTGCTGCACCCCGTTCTGCGTTTTGCTGCACCCCGTTCTGCTGCGAGCTGCACCCCGTGCGGTTTCCTGCACCCCGTTCAGGACGAGGTGCAGCAGATGCACCCCGCTTAATTAGGAGGTCATAAACGACGGGGCGACGGTCGCGGCGATCGATATGGGCGGCAGCAATTGCCTGGTTGCCCTCAGCGATCCAGCCGGCCTGGGCGAGTTCATCAAGTTTCAGCCGCACTGTTCGCTCAGAAAGGCCGGTGTCGTCGGAGAGCGTCGAGGCAGAAGGGAATGCCCCTCTTCCATCGCTGCCAGCGTAATTGGCGAGGCAGAGCAGTACATGGCGCGCTGCAGGATTCTCAAGTGCAGCTTTGGGAATGGCGAGTGCCCAGGTCATAGCTTGTACGCTCACGCTTGCCACCGTTGCGATTGACATAGAGCGATAGGCGCAGCATTGCGCGCAGCATTGGAGAGATGCATAATTGATCCCGATTCAGAAGTTGAGAAAGCCGGGCTGCCACCCGGTTTTTTTATGCCCGCGATTTGGGTACTGGATGAATTAGCAGGTGTTTTGGCCATCTACTCGCACAAGGCTGGCTAGATCAGAATCTGCACCACTTGGCGTCAGACCTCCGGCTGAAACAGGGAAAACATCATCCAGGGCGCAAGTCGCTCCAAGTTGATTTAGGGCCGAGACGATCTGTCTAGCCTCTTCCAGCCCTGGGGCCCTCCGCCCTGCCTCATAATTGGCGAGCCGTGATTGGTTCCAATCGAGCTTTCGCCGGAGACTGGCCTGACTGATACCCGCCCCCTTTCGGATCTGTCGAACGTGGTTCATAGGGGTTCCTCTTGACTGGGCCTCAGGATAAACACGTAACGTGTTATTTTCAATCACGAAGAGTGAAAGCGAGCTATTTCGTAACGTGATTACAATCACGGCTATGAAAGAGACCCTCGGACAACGCATCAAACGCCACCGCAAGGCTGCCGGGCTCTCCCAGGCCGCGCTGGCGACTGCCTGCGGCTGGAAATCCCAATCACGGGTGGGCAACTACGAAACTGATACGCGGGAGCCATCTCTCGCGGATCTGCGCCTAATCGCAAATGCGATTGGTGTGGATGAGTCGGAAATCATCTTGGATTACAAACCGAGCGCCCCGGAAGCGGGCGCTGAGGCTGTCGAATCAAACGCGACGATGATTGGCCCATTTGATGTGTGGGATGACGAAACGCCATTGGATGGAGATGAGGTATACGTGCCCTACCTGAAAGAGGTCGAGCTTTCAGCAGGCCGAGGCCGCACGGTTGTTGAGCAATCACATACGCGCAAATTGCGGTTCGGCAAAATCACCCTTCGCCGACAGAACGTGCAACCAAGCGAAGCAGTTTGCGTGAACGTTGGCGGCAATAGCATGGAGCCCGTGCTACCCGATGGAAGTACCGTCGGCGTTGATCAGGGCGCCACTACCGTAATCGATGGCAAGATGTACGCAATCAATCATGGCGGCCAGCTGCGGGTGAAAACCCTATACCGCTTGCCTGGTGGTGGGATCAGGATGCGCAGCTTCAACCGTGATGAGCATCCTGACGAGGAATACAGCGCAGAAGAGATGGTCGCTAAAGAGATCGTCATTCTAGGGAAAGTCTTCTGGTCCTCGGTCCTCTGGTAGCACTCCTTTCGCCAACCAAGCCCGGCTAAATGCCGGGTTTTTTGTTGCTTGCCTGAAAAATAATCACGATTCGTGTTGACATCAATTAACACAATACGTGATATTTGCCTTCGCCGGATCGACACCGGTCAGCAACGAAGGCAGCGATGAACAGGCCTCAACTGTTCAGAGGGGTGGCAACTGCCCTGGGCGTGCAGCGTAAAGCGCCAATGCAGTTTTCCAGCGGGCGAGTGCCGCGGCTGGATACAGGATTTCACTGGCTGGCCTTCGAGTTTGAGGGCCAGACGGGAAATCAACCGGAGCAGTGTCGATGAACAAAGAACAGATCTATGACAGCCAGATCAGCCCGCTAATGCAGCAGGTGATTCAGATTGCCAGGGATAACGGCATCGCCATGATCGCTAGCTTTGCGATTGGCCACGGAGACGGCGGGCCGAATGGCGAAGATGCGACCGAGCTTACCGTGACCACCCACTTGCCAGATGGTGACGAGAAGTTTGATGAACGCTTCCGCAGATCTGCAAACACCATCCGCAATGGCACTACTTCCCAAGGAGGCGTTGCCGCAGTCATGCAAATGACAACGATCAAGCCTGATGGCAGCAAGACTCTGACAGCAATCATTTAGATCGCTAGCACCATGTCAGCCTGACGTTAACTGCCCGATCACCTGGTCTTCCCCAGCACCAGGCTGCATCGGAGAGCCCTTCCCGACCCTACATCAACATGTTCAGGGAGGCAGGCGGGATTGGCTCTCCAATGCAGCCCACCAAGGACCACTCATGGAAACGATCACTTGCGGCACATGGACAGGCCACCTTGGCAAAGGGCTGGCTCCTCGCGAGCTGGAGGCGCTGCTCGGCGTCGCTCAGGGTATGACCGCCAAACAGATTGCCCAGCAGATGCAGATCACCCCGGGCACTGTTGCCAACCGCATCGAGAACGCCATGTTCAAGCTCGGCGTAGCGCGTCGAGCAGCTGCCGTGGCCGAAGCCATGCGACGGCAGATCATCAGCCCACTGTGCATAGCCCTTGCCGGCTTGATCGCTATGCATGCGGTCATCGATGACAGCGATCCCATACGACGTGACCGCCGATCCCCCGAGCGGCTCACTTTCCAAGCTCGAATTGCTCGCAAGACCGATACCTTCGAATACCGGACCTGAGCTCACTCAGAGAATCGAGCGCTCTGGCGCCTAGAGACTCTTTCCCAAGCAGCCGCCAAGAGCAAGACCTGGCGACAGTAGAGGCTGCCAGCTGCAAGCTTAAGGGGCTTTGATTGAATTTGAAACAGCAATACTACTCGCGAAAAAATAGAAGCCCCATAACAAAAAAATAACCACATCCAAAAATCAATGAACCAGGCATTAAGCAATAGAATAAAACCACAAAAAACTTAAGCTTGACATCACTCAAGCTCCGACTTCTCGCGCTCTTTCTTACCAAACAAATACCCCATAGCGAGCGTCACTATTGGAGCAAAAACCCCCCAAGTCTCTTTTAAAATATCCAAGCACTTTTCGCCCTTGTTATAATATATATCAACAGCAAACAATATAAATATTACAACAGCAGACAACCTGACCATTCGAGTAATAAGATACCAAACCACGGAATCTTTAGCCTGATCCCCTTTACCAATGAGATTGGAAAATGGAACCGAGCTAAAATTGAAAATACTTGACTTCCTTTCAAATCCAGCGCCAGCCGGGGGGACATCGATTTTATTTCCGGTGAATTCTTCAGATATCTTACTCATCGCCACCCCCTTCTGCCGGAGATGACTCATCACATCCAATTTTCACAAATGTGTATTGGAGCATATGACTCTGATTTTTTGCGCCATAAATAAAATATGCAAGCCCTATATCGTCATTCCCGAGATTCCCCACTCGTAAAAAATCATTTGTTTTTCCTACCCACTTCACTTGAGGAGGATTATGGAAAAATATTTTCAGCTCTTGAGCCGAGCCTTTGTACAAAATCCTCTGCCCATCTCCATCATAAACAAAAATAAATTTGAAAGTTAAATCTTGAATCTTCACAGAAACAGTATTTTGATCTTTCGGAACTACCACCGAGCCAGATACCAAAACCTCATTGGACCCTATGAATACCTCATGCTCAAGCACTGTGCCACCTCAATAAAGAATAAAACCTAGTTTGGGATTTATGACATCCCGTCTCAATCAGCTAACTTGCACGCAAAAAATCTAACATCACCATCATCTCTCCTTAACAAGGAGATTGCTCAGCAATTTACCGCTGTGATGCCGAAGCCTCTCTTCCCCCAGCTCAAAGAATTTTCGCCAACCTGTAATACCCTATTCTTAGTCAAATTTCCACCGTGCTGCCTTATGCATGGAATGGAGCAGTATCTTTATCGCCAGCCAGGCATTGAGCATCCCATTATCGATGTAGGGGATCCTATTCGCATCGATCACTCGCTGTCGATTTACAAACCGCCCCAATTCGGAACGTTCGCAAGGCCGTGGCCTTCGAGCACCACGCCTGAATCCCATCAGAGGATCATCACATGCACCACTCCATGCAACAGCGCGTGGACGGCCTGGCCGCCCTACGTGCACGCTCCCTTATGGCTACCGCCGAGTTCTACGAGCTGATTGGTCGCCCTGCCCCGGCGCCCGAACCTCTGTTCCAGGCAGTCGCCAAGGGCAAGGCTTGGCACATAATCGAGATTGCCACCGGCAAGACCAAGAGATTCTGCTTTAGCCACCGTGCGGCCATGCGTTTTATTGAAGCAATGGAAGCAGGCAAGCGAACCAGCATTTCTCGCCCTACAGATTAAGGGAGGTGCCGTATGGCGATGGACCAGGCAGAGCGCGACCGGCGCCGTCGCGAAAAAGCCGAGCGATTGCAGGAAGAAGACCTGCGCTTGAAGGTTCGACCAGGGACTAAGCAGGCCCTGCTTGAGCTGATGGAATGGGCCGGGATCGAGGAACAGGGTGAGGCGATGACGCTGATGATTCATCATGTCGAGGCGCTGGGGCATCACGCCCTGTTCAGGATCGCGCGCCACGAAATAGAGGCTCACCGATCTGTGGCGCGGAATGAGCCGCTGCGGCTGTCAGCCAGGAAGCGAACAGGCCAGCACCTGCGGGCGATATGCGGCTGGGCCGGCGCCACATATAGCCAGATGATCGAGGCGCTGATCCACGGCATTCACGCCCTGGGCAGGATGCACGCGGCGAAGTTTCTCACCCCACCGCGGCACAAGATCACCATAACGCCGCGCCTATCTCTGGCCTTCTACCGGAAGAGCATGCTGATGATTCAGCAGGATCCGGGAGACAGCATTATTGCCCCACGCTCATCGTAGGCCGCTGAAAAGCTTGGCCTTCACATACTCAGCGCCGGCAGTCTTTTGCATATCCAACCAGCTTTCAAAGTCGGTGTTCTCCTTGATGAAAGTATCCCACTCGTCATCAGGTATGGCTGCAAAGTCTTCAGCGCTATCAACCTTGAAGCCGGAAGCAGCGAACAATGCCTCAAGATCTGCGAACTTGCTATGAGCTGAAATGAAGGCTGGGTTCATCATGTCGACGAGCTTGACCTGGTGCTTCCCGTCGACCTCCTTAGCGTTTTCGATCAGTTTATCCAGTCCGCTACGGTCAATTTTTACTGACATGTCTGATTTCCCATTCTGACACGGCAACATGCCGGTCACCCGTAATACCCCATCCCACCACAAATTGCCACCATGCCGCCACCTGCATGGAGGGCGGCGCATGCATGGAGAAAGCCATTAACCACTTTCCACCGCGCCCGGTGGCTACCAGGGCAATGATTCTTGAATGCTGCAAGCCAATCGCCGAGAAGCTTGAGGGCGATGCTGAAACCCTGGCGCAGCACTAAAGCCGCCATATGGATGGCTTCGAGCTCTGCATAGAGTTGGCGAAATGGGCCGGCTGGGATATGCAGCGGGACGACATCGACACTCTTGACGAACTGGACTACCTGGTTGACGAAACAGAGCGTAAAGCGGTTCGGGCCTGATTCGACGAGCACAAGCCTCAGCCACCATTCGCCATCGGCGACACCATTAAGGAAGGCGTGATCACCGGCATTAGCACCTACTCCCCGGCCTGCTTCGAAGTGAAGATTGAGGGCGAATCGGACACCGCGCGCAGGATCACCAAGTTCGAAGACATGATAGCCACCTGACCTCAAGCGCTGGCCAACAGCGTATTAGTTGCCACTACCACCAAGCAGATATCACAAACTCGCTATCGGAGTAAATGATGTCGAACTTGATAGCGCAAAGAATGGATGCCTACCTAAACCCGCAGCATTGTGCAATTCTTTTATAAGCGACTGGCACGACTTTAACCGCTTATCAACTATTGATGCATCTAAACTAGTTTGCCAACCGACGGGCTGATCACAATGCACATCCGACTCTGGATCACTAAAAATTTCCAACTCGTGCCTTTCAGTTCGCCCATGGGCCATGTTATTGCGAAACTCCAAAACTGCAGCAACGTCTGGATACGCCTGGGGTATAGTCAGGACACTTAACCCAACAGCCGAACGCAAAATTTTATACTTATCCCAAACAGACTTCTTCTCGTACTTATCAAACCAATGGGGAATTTTTTTTGCTCCCAAATGGTTAAAATAAGCCTCTACTGAGAAAGCGCTCATGACCATTGCACTCATTAAATCAAAAGCAAAACCCTCCTCCTTCCTTGCGGCAACCTTTAGATACCTCACAGCTGATGCATTGAAGAATGCAAATGAGTTAATTTCCTTGTAAGCCATTACACACCCCTAGAACTATGTAAATACCGCTACTTTATACATCAGCCCAATAACCCACACTACCCCAGTGGACAGTATTTGCTCAGTCTGGGACCCTATTTACAGTCTTATAAAGCGCTCCCGCCAACGCAGTAAGCGCAGCAAGCAATGCAGTTCCGATGCCCGTTAGCATCCATTTCTGCTGATCGTAGATGCGAGTAAGCTCTGAGTTTACCGCCAACTTGTTCGCCTCAATCGTCTTGCTCATGCTCTCTTGGTCTCGTCGAAGCAACGGTATAGAAAGGGCCTTTTCAGGCGAGTCAGAGATAGACTTCTCCAGTACTCCAACACGACCACTAAGCAGATTGATGTCGGCTTTAACCAAACCTATAGATAGCTGCTCAGGATTTACCTTATTGGCGTCCGCTCTAAACTCCAACATTAAGCTGCTTAGCTCTCCTAGTTCTTTAGCCGTGGTATTCCTGAACGCCTCATTCAAGATTGACTCACTACTTTCCGGCGCGCTGCGATCCAAGGGAGCACTTCTAAAAATATTATAACCTATTGGAATAATTGAAAAAACCGTCATGATCAGCAATGCAAGAGTAACAGCAAGCTTTATCGTCCTCACCCTTTGCTCGTAACGCCGAGCTTCCAAATCAAGTTCATCAGCTTGAGCGGCGCGACATTCAAGCAAACTCTCGAGTTTTTCTATCCTTTCTTTAAGCTCACGAACTTCTGCGGTTTCCATATCGCTACTCTTGGCAAAAAAGACGAGTATATCAATGTCCAACACCTACGGAAGCGTCTGCAGCGGCATTGAAGCTGCAACCGTAGCCTGGCACCCGCTGGGCTGGCGTGCCGCTTGGTACGCCGAAATCGAGCCATTCCCCTGCGCGGTGCTGGCTCACCACTACCCCGACACGCCGAACCACGGCGACATGACCCGCCTAGCAGCCATGGTGCTGTCAGGCAAGATACCGGCGCCCGACGTGCTGGTCGGCGGCACGCCTTGCCAGGCATTCAGCGTGGCCGGCATGCGCGAAGGTCTGGCCGATCCCCGCGGCGCCCTAACCATCAAATACGTGGAGCTGTTCGATGCAATTGACCATGTTCGAACCATGCGCGGTGAGCCCGAGGCCGTCTGCCTCTGGGAAAACGTCCCTGGAGTCCTCTCCGACAAAGGCAACGCGTTTGGCTGCTTCCTCGGCGCCCTGGTGGGCGAATCCGAAGAACTCCAGCCGCCAGGGGGAAAATGGAAGGACGCTGGTTGTGTGTATGGACCCACGCGAACAGTCGCATGGCGGGTTCTGGATGCCCAATATTTCGGCCTGGCCCAACGACGCCGCCGTGTGTTCGTTGTCGCAAGTGCTCGAGCAGGGTTCGATCCACTCGAAGTACTTTTTGAGCGCGAAGGCCCTCGCCGGGATAGCCCGCCGGGACGGCCGAAGGAGTTCGCACTTCACCCTACTCTCACGGCTAAAGGGGGGGGAGCTCTCGATGACCGAGAGGCATATGTACTGGAGTCTGTAGGTGTTCGAAGAACAACTCCGATCGAATGGGAGCGATGCCAAGGTTTCCCTGATAACTACACTTTGATTCCTTACCGCGACAAGCCCGCTGTGCAATGCCCCGACGGCCCACGCTATAAAGCTTTGGGTAACAGCAAAGCCATTCTAATCATTCAGTGGATTGGTCAACGCATACGGATTCAACTAGGTTGTGGCCAACTCCTTTAACTCTCGATGGACCACACGATGACAGTTTGCACAGAGACATTGAAGATCATTTAAACTCGTCATGTGGCCTGGATCCATAGCTGATACTTGAACCTGTCTGTGGTGCACCTCAATACAAGCCTCACCATGCTTTTCACCATACGTTTTCACTGGATCCATCATACAACGCTCGCAGAACAATCTTTGATGCAGCCGCCGAAACTGCTCTTTCTTGGCTTGTGCCGCTCCTCTGGCGCGCTCCCGATACAAGTGTTCTATTAGCCTAGGCTGGCCTTCCGTCCAAGATTGATCTTCAGAAATAGTGGTAGGCACCGGCCCATTAGGGAAGGCGTCCTTGGGAAGGATATTAAAGCCCGCACCTTCGAGAACCTCAAAGCAAACAGACCCCAAACCTGCTGTGAAATGTCTAGGCAGGACGTTGAAGCCTAAGGCCTTTGAGGCAGCCAGTCCAAACACCGCTTTCGGTGGCAGCCTCTGGTCTGTATCTATGAGCAGGTCGTAGTCAGTTGACGGTCCAAACCCGAGCGTCTCAGCGCCGCTGAGCATCTCTTCGATTGCTAGCCAGACATGTTCTGCCGTAACCCTTCTAAGATCTTCTGAAGGAATCCTGTCTAGGCTCCGCGAATCCTTATTCACTGGCAGCCCGCCCAATAAGTTCCCCAGCAGGGCGGCATGCTCACTGCCTACACGTATTCGGATTCGGCGCGTGGAGTTTCCTCCAGAGGCAGAGCTTGGACGCCCTATGGTCTTCATCCGCAATGCCATCAGCCTTAGCGCTTCGTGAGCAGAAAAGTATTCGTCTGACGATCCGAAGATAGTTCTGTCTTCAATGGAAAGGGATTGCACCTGACTGCTATCAACCCAAATCTGCTTGATACCAATCGCATGGCTTTCTAGAGTCTTCAACAGTACGGCTAATCCACGCGAATACTCCGTATTAATCGCCCCCTTCCCTTTCGTACCACCACGACTGTGGAAGATGATCGATTCGCCATCGATCTCGTAGTGAGCGTCCACCCTCTTACCATCATCAACCACCTGGAACACTTGGCCCATTTGCTCACGCCCTCGTCGTTGCGGTAGCGCGTGATCATATCAGCGTCAGGTCCGAAAGGTTTGTGATGGCCGCCCCCTCCCAACGTCCCCTCTCCCCACTAATCACCGCCGCGATATGGCGGCGCGGAGCCCCCCCATGAATGCCGAAATACTTTCGGACAAAGAACTGACCGAGCTGACCGGCTACAAAGCCAGGAGCTACCAGCGCCGCTGGCTTGAAGAACGAGGCTGGATATTCGTCGAAACCCGCAGCGGGCGACCACTGGTTGGCCGCCTTTACGTCCGCATGAAGCTGGGCGTAGGCCTTGAAGTGGTGACGATGGCACCGCCGCCACCTGCAGCCCCTGCGTGGACGCCAGATATTTCAAAGGTGAGATGAAATGCGTCCAAGGAAGAACGAGAACAGAGATTTGCCACCGGGCGTATACCGGCGCAAGCGCACCAGTAAGAGCAGGAAAAATCCTGACAAGGAATGGATTAGCTACTACTACCGGGACAAGTCGGGCAAAGAGATAACGTTGGGCACCGACCTGAGCCTGGCCCGACTGAAGTGGGCAGAGCTAGAGGCGAAGGAGAAACCCAAAGACCTGGTCACCATGGGGGCCATCTTCGAGCGCTACGAGCGTGACATCATCCCGAAGAAGGCTCCTCGCACACAGAAGGACAACCTGGCCGAGATACGCCAGTTGCGAAACTACTTCGAAAAGGCCCCAATCGACGGCATCACCCCTGCGCATGTGGCGAAGTATCGCGATGCCAGGACCGCCCCAGTCAGGGCGAATCGCGAGATCGCCACCCTATCGCACATCTTCAACATAGCGCGGGAATGGGGACTCACAACCAACGAGAATCCGTGTCAGGGCGTGCGCAAGAACAAGGAGGTGCCGCGGGACTTCTACGCTAACGACGCGATCTGGAACGCGGTTTACGCGAAAGCGGTGGGCGAACTGAAGGATGCCATGGACTTAGCGTATTTGACGGGCCAGCGTCCGGCGGACGTGCTGGTGATGAGAAAGGACGACATTGAGGGTAAGGCACTCGGCGTAAAGCAGAAGAAGACCCAAAAGAAGCTACGGATCATGCTTGAGGTGGACGGAGTAGAGAGCAGCTTGGGCGTGCTGATCAGAAAGATTCTGGAGCGCAACGCTCCGCACAGCTCGCCATACCTTCTGCTGACGGATAACGGCAAACGCGTTACGGCGCCGATGCTTCGTCACCGATGGGACGATGCCCGGGAGGAAGCCGTGAGAGAAGCGGTTGCCGCTGGTGACCAGGTGCTGGCCGGCCGTATCAGCCAATTCCAGTTCCGCGACATTCGCCCGAAAGCAGCCTCGGAAATCACCGATGTCGACCACGCCAGTCTGCTCCTGGGCCATACCAAGGGCGACATCACAGAACGGGTTTATCGCCGAGTTGGAGCTCTGGCGAAACCCACCAAATAGGGAAAGTTTCGGAAGCGCTTCCAGAATAAACCATTCCCAAGGGTGTTCCCATGGGTGGATTTACTATGCCCCAGAAATGCAAAAAGCCCTGAAAAATCAGGGCTTTGAATATGGCGGAAGCGTAGAGATTCGAACTCTAGGATAGTTGCCCATCGACGGTTTTCAAGACCGTTGCCTTAAACCACTCGGCCACGCTTCCAGCTTGTTTTGCGGCGGCAATCATACCGTAATGAAACAAGCTGTCAAACTCTCTGTGTCGCGGGTTGCGGCAGCTCTGATATGCTCCGCATCATACGTTCCAATACCGCAGGTCCCGAACCTGCGGTCCTACCCCAAAGGAGTGCGCCATGCGCGAACAGGATTACGCCGTCCAACACGGCCAGCAGGTCGAGCAGCAGGAGGTCAGCAAGGTCCTGCGCAACACTTACAGCCTGCTGGCCCTGACCCTCGCCTTCAGCGGCATCATGGCCTTCGTCGCCCAGCAGATGCGTGTCGGGTACCCGAACATCTTCGTCGTGCTGATCGGCTTCTACGGCCTGTTCTTCCTCACCAACAAGCTGCGTGACTCGGCATGGGGCCTGGTGTCCACCTTCGCCCTCACCGGCTTCATGGGCTTCATTCTCGGCCCGATCCTCAACCGCTACCTGGGCATGGCCGGTGGCGCCGAAGTGGTCAGCTCGGCCTTCGCCATGACCGCCCTGGTGTTCGGCGGCCTGTCGGCCTATGTGCTGATCACCCGCAAGGACATGAGCTTCCTCAGCGGCTTCATCACCGCTGGCTTCTTCGTCCTGCTGGGTGCCGTGGTGGCCAGCTTCTTCTTCCAGATCAGCGGCCTGCAACTGGCGATCAGCGCGGGCTTCGTACTGTTCTCGTCGGTCTGCATCCTGTTCCAGACCAGCGCCATCATTCATGGCGGCGAGCGCAACTACATCATGGCGACCATCAGCCTGTATGTATCGATCTACAACCTGTTCGTCAGCCTGCTGCAGTTGTTCGGCATCATGGGCCGCGACGACTGACCGGCTCCGCTGGTTCCACCACGAAAAAGCCCGCTTCGGCGGGCTTTTTCGTGCCTGCCGTACAAGGGCGGCAAACATGATATGGATTGACTTAAAAGTCAGCTTATTAGGCCATTTCTCCGCGATTGTGCAGCCATCGTGCGAGCCTCTACCCCTGTGGCCGTTCTGCCCGTAGAATGCGCTCCTTTTTTCTTCCGGGGCAGCATTTCCCATGAGTTCACACGAACACGGCCCAGGCGCGGCGGCGCCTGCCAATGAACTGGTCCTTGGCCTCGAGGACAAGCCGCGCCTGCTGATCGGCCTGCTGGCGGCGCTGCAGCACCTGTTGGCGATCATCGTGCCGATCGTCACGCCGGGCCTGCTGATCTGCCAGGCCCTGGGCGTTTCGGCGCGCGACACCAACCTGATCGTGTCGATGTCCCTGGTGATCTCGGGTATCGCCACGTTCGTCCAGTGCAAGCGCTTCGGGCCGTTCGGCGCCGGCCTGCTGATCGTTCAGGGCACCAGCTTCAACTTCGTCGGGCCGCTGATCGCCGGCGGTGCGCTGATGGTCAAGCAGGGCACGCCGGTGGAAAGCGTGATGGCGGCGATCTTCGGCGTGGTCATCGCCGGCTCGTTCGTGGAAATGGGGGTTTCGCGCATCCTGCCCTTCGTCAAGCGCCTGATCACCCCGCTGGTGACTGGTATCGTCGTGCTGATGATCGGCCTGACCCTGATCAAGGTCGGCCTGATCAGCATGGGTGGCGGCTTCGGCGCCATGGCCAATGGCACCTTCGCCGATGGCGAGAACCTGCTACTGTCGGGCGTGGTGCTGGCGATCATCGTCATCCTCAACCGTATTCCGGTGGTGTGGATGCGCAGCTGCGCCATCGTCATCGCCCTGGCCGTGGGCTATGCCCTGGCCGGCTACCTGGGCCGCCTGGACTTCACCGGCATGCACCAGGCCGCGCTGTTCCAGGTGCCGACGCCACTGCACTTCGGCCTGGGCTTCTCCTGGTCGCTGTTCATTCCGATGCTGGTGATCTACCTGGTGACCTCGCTGGAAGCCATCGGTGACGTGACCGCCACCAGCAAGGTCTCGCGCCAGCCGGTGGAAGGCCCGGTGTGGATGCAGCGGATCAAGGGCGGGGTGCTGGTCAACGGCGCCAACTCGCTGCTGGCCGGCCTGTTCAACACCTTCCCCAGCTCGATCTTCGCCCAGAACAACGGCGTGATTCAGCTGACCGGCATCGCCAGCCGCCATATCGGCATCTGGATCGCCGCCATGCTGATCCTGCTGGGCCTGTTCCCCACGGTTGCCGGGGTGATCCAGGCGGTGCCGGAGCCGGTGCTCGGTGGCGCGGCCATGGTGATGTTCGGTGCCGTGGCGGCCTCGGGCATCAATATCCTCGCCAGCACCCGCCTCGACCGCCGTGCCCTGCTGATCATCGCCGTGTCGCTGTCGCTGGGCCTGGGCGTGGCCCAGGTGCCGGAGTTCCTCGCGCACATGCCGGCGGCGCTGCGCAATGTGCTGGAGTCCGGCGTCGCCACCGGCGGCATCTGTGCCCTGCTGCTCAACTGGTTCCTGCCCGAGGCCAAGGAACAGGCCTGAGCCGCGCCAGCCCGAGTAAAAAGCCCGCGCCCACCAGCGCGGGCTTTTTGCTTTATCATGGCCGCATTCATTTGCACGAGCCTTCCATGAAATTCGCCATCGCGGTCTTTTCCCCGGCCCATGCCCCCTCCTCGCGCCGCGCCTTGCGCTTTGCCGAGGCGGTGCTGGCCGGCGGGCATGAGATAGCCCGATTGTTCTTCTACCAGGATGGGGTGCACAGCGCCTCGGCCAATATCGTCACGCCCCAGGACGAGCTGGACGTGGCCGCGCAGTGGCGCGCCTTCGTCAGCGACCACCGCCTTGACGCCGTGGTGTGCATCGCCGCGGCCCTGCGCCGGGGCGTGCTCGACGACACCGAGGCCAACCGCTACCAGCGCCCGGCGGTGAACCTGCCGATGCCGTGGGAGCTGTCCGGCCTGGGCCAGCTGCACGAAGCCGCGCAACTGGCCGACCGCCTGGTCTGCTTCGGAGGTGATTGAGATGGCCAAGTCCTTGCTGATCATCAGCCGCCAGGCGCCGTGGAGCGGCCCGTCCGCCCGCGAGGCGCTGGACATCGCCCTGGCCGGCGGCGCCTTCGACCTGCCGCTGGGCATGCTGTTCCTCGATGACGGCGTGTTCCAGCTCGCCGCCGGGCAGCAACCCGATGCCCTGCAACAGAAAAACCTGGCGGCCAATCTCCAGGCCCTGCCGATGTTCGGTGTCGAAGAGCTGTTCGCCTGCGGCCATAGCCTGGCCCGCCGTGGACTGGACGGTGGTGCCCTGGCGCTGCCGGTCGAGGTGCTCGACGATGCCGCGCTGACTGCGCTGATTGCCCGTTTCGACCAAGTGGTAACGCTCTGATGACGACCCTGCATGTAATCGCCCACTCGCCCTTCGGCGACGAGCGCCTGAGCAGTTGCCTGCGCCTGCTGGGCCCACAAGACGCGCTGCTGCTATGCGGCGACGCCACCTATGCGCTCAAGGCCGGCAGCGAACCCTTTGCCGCCCTGCAGGCCGCCAACCTTGGCGAGCGCCTGTTCGCCCTCGCCGAAGACCTGCAGGCCCGCGCCCTCGACAACCCATTGGCCAAGGCCGTGGACTACGCCGCCTTCGTCGAACTCTCCCTGCGCCACGACAAGGTCAACAGCTGGCTATGAGCATCCTGAGTGTCGGCGATCGCAGCATCGCCCTGGACAAGGACGGCTTCCTGGTCGAGCTGCAGGACTGGTCCCCTGAGGTCGCCGAGGCCCTCGCCTCGCGCGAAAGCATCGCCCTGACTGCGGACCACTGGGAGATCCTCGAGTTGCTGCGCCAGTTCTACCAGGAATACCAGCTGTCGCCGGCCACCCGCCCGCTGATCAAGTACACCGCACTCAAGCTCGGCGCAGACAAGGGCAACAGCCCGCACCTGAACCGCCTGTTCAATGGCACGCCCGCCAAGCTCGCCGCCAAGCTGGCGGGCCTGCCCAAGCCGACCAACTGCATATGACCGAACCTCGCCCCCTTACCCTGGAAACCCCTGCCGAACACCCCTTCGCCGAATTCGTGCGCATCCTCGGCAAAGGCAAGCGCGGCGCCCGTGGCCTGACCCGCGACGAAGCCCGCGCCGCCATGACCCTGCTGCTCGAAGGCAAGGTCGAGGATACCCAGCTGGGCGCCTTCCTGATGCTGCTGCGGCACAAGGAAGAAAGCGCCGAGGAACTGGCAGGCTTCACCGAAGCCCTTCGCGCCCATCTGCACGCGCCGAGCATTGCCGTCGATCTCGATTGGCCCAGCTACGCCGGCAAGAAGCGCCACCTGCCCTGGTACCTGCTGGCAGCCAAGTGCCTGGCCGGCAACGGGGTGCGCATCCTGATGCATGGCGGCGGAGCGCACACCGCCGGGCGCCTGTATACCGAGCAGTTGCTCGACTTGCTGGACATCCCGCTATGCCGCGACTGGGCCGCCGTGGAGCGGGCCCTGGACAGCCAGCACCTGGCGTTCATTCCGCTGCAGGACTGGGCGCCGCAGCTGCAGCGCATGATCGACCTGCGCAACACCCTGGGCCTGCGCTCGCCCATCCACTCCCTGGCCCGGGTCCTCAACCCGCTCGGCGCCCGCTGCGGGCTGCAGAGCATCTTCCACCCCGGTTACCAGGCGGTGCACCGCGAAGCCAGTCGCCTGCTCGGCGACCACGCCGTGGTCATCAAGGGCGACGGTGGCGAAATCGAGGTCAACCCGGATGTCATCAGTCACCTGTATGGCACAGCGTCAGGTGAAGCCTGGGACGAAGAATGGCCGGCACTCAGCACCCAGCGCCATGTGAAGCCGGCAACCCTGCAACCTCGGCATCTGCTCGCGGTATGGCACGGCGAAGCCGATGACAGCTACGGCGAAATGGCGGTGATCGCTACCATGGCCCTTGCCCTGCGCGGGCTGGGCAAGCCTCGCGAGGAAGCGTTCAGCACTGCTCGCGGCTACTGGGCAGCTCGGAAAAACATCAAGTAAGTAGATGAGAAAGGCGCATTCTTTGCGCTATTCATTCGAACGCCTTGCTCTAGACTGAGCTCCAACGACAAACGACTTTGTTCCGAGGAGCTCCGACATGGGCCTTTTGATCGATGGACGCTGGCATGACCAGTGGTACCAGACCAGCAAGGACGGCACCTTCCAACGCGAGAGTGCCCAGCGCCGCAATCAGTTGCCCGCCGCCGAGGCCGGTCGCTATCACCTGTATGTTTCGCTGGCTTGCCCCTGGGCTCACCGCACCCTGATCCTGCGCGCCATCAAAGGCCTGGAGCCGTTGATCGATGTCTCGGTGGTCA
The DNA here is from genome assembly GCF_054788395.1 of Pseudomonas sp. microsymbiont 2. Taxonomy (NCBI): domain Bacteria; kingdom Pseudomonadati; phylum Pseudomonadota; class Gammaproteobacteria; order Pseudomonadales; family Pseudomonadaceae; genus Pseudomonas; species Pseudomonas sp. microsymbiont 2. The sequence goes on along the minus strand of NZ_CM139112.1, from coordinate 2,251,998 downwards.
GCTGGCTGATGGGCGAGCACGGTTGGACCTTCGATCGCCAGGAGGGCTCCACCGGCGATCACCTGGACGCCTTGCAGTACCTGCACCAGCGCTATACCCAGGACGACCCTCACTACACCGGCCGCGTGACCGTACCGGTGCTGTGGGACAAGCACGAGAAGCGCATCGTCAACAACGAATCGGCCGAGATCATCCGCATCTTCAACAGCGCGTTCGACGATTTGACCGGCAATACACTGGACCTCTACCCCGAGCCACTGCGGGCGACCATCGATGCGCTCAACGAACGTATCTACCCGGCGGTGAACAACGGTGTGTACCGCGCCGGTTTCGCTACCACGCAGGACGCTTACGAGGCCGCCTTCGACGAAGTTTTCAACGAGCTGGACCATCTGGAGGCGCTACTGGGCCGCCAACGCTACCTGGCCGGCGAATACCTGACCGAGGCCGATGTGCGCCTGTTCACCACGCTGGTGCGCTTCGATGCGGTGTATCACGGCCACTTCAAGTGCAACCTGCGCCGCCTGAGCGACTACCCGAACCTGTCCAACTGGCTGCGCGAGCTGTACCAGTGGCCGGGGGTGGCGGGCACGGTGAACATGGAGCATATCCAGAAGCACTATTACATGAGCCACAAGACCATCAACCCGAACGGGATCGTGCCCAAGGGGCCGCTGCAGGACTTTGGCTTGCCGCATGATCGGGAGCGGTTGTCGGGCAGAGGGATCTGGCAGAGAGGATAAAGACCCCACGTGGGAGCGGGCTTGCCCCGCGATGGCGTCAGAGGCGGCAACATTGTTGCCTGATCTGGCGCCATCGCGGGGCAAGCCCGCTCCCACGTGGATCTACAACGTGCTCAGGCGTCCTGCGCCCCTTCAAACCAAGCCAGCTTCTCGCGCAGCTGCACCACTTCCCCAACGATCACCAGGGTCGGTGCATGCACTTCATGACGCGCCACCAGCTCCGGCAGGTCAGCCAGGGTACCGGTGAACACCCGCTGGTTGCGGGTGGTCCCCTGCTGCACCAGGGCTGCCGGCGTGCTCGCCGCGCGGCCATGGCGGATCAGCTCGGCACAGATGGTCGGCAACCCGACCAGCCCCATGTAGAACACCAGGGTCTGGGCCGGCGCCACCAGGTCATCCCAGGGCAGGTTGCTGGTGCCATCCTTCAGGTGACCGGTGACGAAACGCACCGACTGGGCATAGTCGCGGTGGGTCAGTGGAATCCCGCCATAGGCGGAACAGCCACTGGCCGCGGTGATGCCCGGCACCACCTGGAACGCAATACCCTCGTCGGCCAGCTCCTCGATCTCCTCGCCGCCACGGCCGAAGATGAACGGATCGCCGCCCTTGAGCCGCAGCACGCGCTTGCCCTGGCGGGCCAGGTCGACCAGCAGGCGGTTGATCTTGTCCTGCGGCACGGCGTGGTCGGCGCGGCGCTTGCCGACATAGATGCGCTCGGCATCGCGCCGGCACATCTCGATGATGGCCGGGGCCACCAGGCGGTCGTACAGCACCACGTCGGCCTGCTGCATCAGACGCAGGGCGCGGAAGGTCAGCAGGTCCGGATCGCCCGGCCCCGCGCCCACCAGATACACCTCGCCGCCCTGCTGCACCGGCGCGCCATCGACCATTGCCTGCAACAGGCGTTCGGCCTCCGCGCCCTGCCCGGCCAGCTGGCGCTCGGCGATCGGCCCCTGGAATACGTTTTCCCAGAATCCGCGACGCTGATTGACGTCCGGATACAAGGCTTTGACCTTGTCGCGAAAGCGTGCCGCCAACCCGGCCAGTTCGCCATAGGCGGACGGGATCCAGGCCTCCAGCTTGGCGCGGATCAGCCGCGCCAGCACCGGGGCGTCGCCACCGCTGGAAACCGCCACAACCAGGGGTGAGCGGTCGACGATGGCGGGGAAGATCACCGTGCACAGCGCCGGCGCGTCCACCACATTGACCGGCAGGCTGAACACCTGGGCGTCGGCCGAAACCTGGGCGTTGAGCCCGGGATCATCGGTCGCCGCGATCACCAGGCGGCAGCCGTCCAGGTCGGATGCCTGGTATCCGCGCACCAGGACCTCGCCGCCACCCTCGCGGGCCAGCGCGGCGAGCTGACCGTCGACCTCCGGCGCCACCACCCGCAGCGCGGCGCCGGCATCGGCCAGCAGGCGCGCCTTGCGCAAGGCGATCTCGCCACCGCCGACGACCAGCACCCGGCCGCCCTGCAGCTTATGGAAAAGCGGCAGGTAGTCCATTCAGCGAATGACCTCGACGCCACCCATGTACGGCTTGAGCACGTCCGGCACGCGGATCGAACCGTCGGCCTGCTGGTAGTTCTCCAGCACCGCCACCAGGGTCCGGCCAACGGCCAGGCCCGAACCGTTGAGGGTGTGCACCAGCTCTGGCTTGCCGGTTTCCGGGTTGCGCCAGCGGGCCTGCATGCGACGCGCCTGGAAATCACCGCAGTTGGAGCAGGAGCTGATCTCGCGGTACTTGTCCTGGCTCGGCACCCACACTTCCAGGTCGTAGGTCTTCACGGCGCCGAAGCCCATGTCGCCGGTGCACAGGGCCAGCACACGGTACGGCAGCTCCAGCAGCTGCAGCACGCGTTCGGCGTTGGCGGTCAGGCCTTCCAGGGCTTCCATGGATTTCGCCGGCTCGACAATCTGCACCATCTCGACCTTGTCGAACTGGTGCTGGCGGATCATGCCGCGGGTGTCGCGGCCCGAGGCGCCGGCTTCGCTGCGGAAGCACGGGGTGTGGGCGACCAGCTTCAACGGCAGTTGCTTGGCGTCGAGGATCTCGCCGGCCACCAGGTTGGTCAGCGACACTTCGGCAGTCGGGATCAGGTAGAAGTCAGCCTCGCCTTCGCGGCTGATCTTGAACAGGTCTTCCTCGAACTTCGGCAGCTGGCCGGTGCCCTGCAGGGCCGGAGCCTGCACCAGGTAGGGGGTGTAGTGTTCCTCGTAGCCGTGCTCGCCGGTGTGCAGGTTGATCATGAACTGTGCCAGGGCGCGGTGCAGGCGGGCGATCGGGCCGCGCAGCACGGCGAAGCGGGCGCCGGACAGCTTGGCCGCGGCTTCGAAGTCCAGGCCACCGCTGACTTCGCCCAGGGCGACATGATCCTTGATCTCGAAATCGAAGGTGGTCGGGGTGCCCCAGCGGCGCACTTCGACGTTGTCGTCTTCGCTGGCGCCGACCGGCACGCTGGCGTCCGGCAGGTTGGGAATGGTCAGCAGGATCGCGTCCAGCTCGGCCTGGATGCCGTCCAGCTCGGTCTTGCCAGCGGCCAGTTCATTGGCCATGCGCTCGACGTCGGCCATCAGCGGCGCGATGTCCTCGCCCTTGGCCTTGGCCTGGCCGATCGATTTGGAACGGGCGTTACGCTCGGCCTGCAGTTGCTCGGTGCGGGTCTGTACCGATTTGCGGCGCTCTTCCAGCGATTCGATGCGCGCGACATCCAGGCTGAAGCCACGGGTGGCCAGGCGGTCCGCCACTGCCTGAAGTTCAGTGCGTAACTGTTTGGAATCGAGCATGTCGTTCTCTCGTTATGTGTAAATGTTGGTTCAGAATCGGGTCAGGGACAGGCCGGCCCAGGTCGCGAGCAGGCCGCCTACCACGCTGATAATGGTATAGCCCAAGGCCAGCGGGACCTGCCCGCTTTCCATCAGGCGCACGGTATCGAGCGAGAAGGAGGAAAAAGTGGTCAGGCCGCCGAGAAAGCCGACGATCAGCCCGGCGCGCAGCTCGACCGGCGCCAGCGGCTTGTGCAGGAACAACCCGTAGAGCAGGCCGATCAACAGGCAGCCAACCAGGTTGACCGCCAGCGTACCGGCATAGAAGTGCCGTGGCCAGTGGGCCGCGACCCAGTTGGCGGTGGCGAAGCGCAGCAAGGTGCCGGCGATGCCTCCGGCACTGACCGCGGCGATGAGTGCGATCACGGTTTTCTCCGCTGCCGGGGGCTGGCCTGGTCGAGTTCGGCCAGGTGCTTGAGCTTCTCGCCGATCTTCAACTCCAGGCCTCGGGGAACGGGCTGATAGTAGTGGCGTGGATCGAGCTGCTCGGGGAAGTAGTCCTCGCCGGCGGCATAGGCATCCGGCTCGTCGTGAGCGTAGCGGTACTCCTCGCCATAACCCAGTTGCTTCATCAGCTTGGTCGGCGCGTTGCGCAGGTGCAGCGGCACTTCCAGCGAACCGTGTTCGGCGGCTTCGCGCATGGCGGCCTTGAAACCCATGTACACCGCGTTGCTCTTCGGTGCGCAGGCGATGTAGGTGATGGCCTGGGCCACCGCCAGCTCGCCTTCAGGGCTGCCCAGGCGCTCCTGCACGTCCCAGGCCGAGAGGCACAGGCTCAGGGCGCGGGGATCGGCGTTGCCGATATCCTCGCTGGCCATGCGCACCACGCGCCGGGCGATGTACAGTGGATCGCAACCGCCGTCGAGCATGCGTGCGTACCAGTACAGCGCGGCATCGGGGTTGGATCCGCGCACCGACTTGTGCAGCGCCGAGATCTGGTCGTAGAAGGCCTCGCCGCCCTTGTCGAAACGGCGACGGCTGTCGCCGAGCAGGCTCTGCAGCAGTTCGACGCCAATCTCGCCGCCATCGTCGGCCAGGTCAGAGGCATTTTCGAGGAAGTTGAGCATGCGCCGGCCATCGCCATCGGCGGCGGCCATGAGCATCTTGAACGCCTCGTCACCCACCCGCAGGTTGCGCTTGCCCAGGCCGCGTTCCTCGCTCAGGGCGCGATTGACCAGCTTGCGCAGCGCAGCCTCGTCCAGGCTCTTGAGCACATAGACCCGGGCTCGCGACAGCAGCGCGTTGTTCAGCTCGAAGGACGGGTTCTCCGTGGTGGCGCCGATGAAGATCAGCGTGCCGTCCTCGACAAAGGGCAGGAAAGCGTCCTGTTGCGACTTGTTGAAGCGGTGCACCTCGTCGACGAACAAGATCGTGCGCCGGCCATACTGGCCGGCCTGCTGCTTGGCCACCTCCACCGCCTGGCGGATCTCCTTGACCCCGGCCAGTACCGCCGACACGGTTTCGAAATGCGCGTCGCAGAACTGCGCCAGCAGCCGCGCAAGCGTGGTCTTGCCCACGCCCGGCGGCCCCCAGAAGATCATCGAATGCAGCGCGCCCTGCTCCAGGGCCTCGCGCAGCGGCTTGCCGCGCGCCAGCAGGTGCTCCTGGCCGACGTACTCGTCCAGGTTCGACGGCCGCAGGCGGGCGGCCAGGGGCTGGGCGACGGGTTCGCTTCGAAACAGGTCCATCACAGGCTCTGCTTACTCCTTGATGACATCAGCGCCCTTGGGGATGACGAACTGGAACTTGCTGTCCGGCACCGCCTGGTTGGCCTTGACACCATTGAACAGGATGTTGGTGCGCTGGCCGACGCTGTCGATCAGCTGCATGTCATTGATCAGGCCCCTGCGGAACGACACGCGCAGCGAGTCGAACAGGGTGTCCTTGGTCTTGGGCTTCAAGGTGAAATCCATGACCTCGCCTTGCTCCTTGGAGGTGATATCGAAGCTCTGGCTGATCTTCGACACGTCGCCGGACAGCAGCAGCGCCGGGGTCTGGTTCAGGCGCACGTCGAGCTTCTTGATGGTCGCCTGCTCGAGGTCCGGGTCCCACAGGGTGACGTTCTTGCCATCGGACACCACCACTTGTTCCTGGGGCGCGTCGGTGTGCCAGTAGAACAGGCCTGGGCGCTTGACGGTCATCTTGCCATTGGTTTCCTGCAGGCTGGTGCCGCTGGCATCCAGGGTCAGCTGGGAAAAATTGGCTTCGATGGTCTGCGACTTTTCCAGCAATTGCGTCAGGCGCTGGACGTCCTGTTCGCCGGCCTGGGCCGACAGGCTGGCCGCAGCCAGGGCAGAAACCAACAGCATGCGAATCGCGCGCATGGAAATCCTCATTGCACAGTGAAAGGGCCGGGCGTCATCAATGGCACCCGGCAGGTTGTTCGTCAGTCGCGCGGGCCGCCCGGGGCAATCACTTCCCGCGAGCCGTTGCTGTTCATCGGCGTGACCACGCCGGCCATCTCCATCGACTCGATCATCCGCGCGGCGCGGTTGTAGCCGATCTTGAGCTTGCGCTGCACCGCCGAGATCGACGCCCGCCGGCTTTCCAGCACGAATTGCACGGCTTCGTCGTAGAGCGCGTCGGCTTCCGGGTCGTCGCCATCGCCACCGCCACCGCCGCCTTCGAAGCCGCTGCCGGCCTCCTCGACGCCGTTGAGGATGTCATCGTTGTAGTCCGGCGCGCCGCGCAGTTTCCAGGCCTCGACCGTGCGATGCACCTCGTCGTCGGAAACGAACGCGCCATGCACGCGGATCGGCAGGCTGGTGCCCGGCGGCATGTAGAGCATGTCACCGTGACCGAGCAGCTGTTCGGCACCGCCCTGGTCGATGATGGTCCGCGAGTCGATCTTGCTCGACACCTGGAACGCCATGCGGGTCGGGATGTTGGCCTTGATCAGGCCGGTGATCACATCCACCGACGGGCGCTGGGTGGCCAGGATCAGGTGGATACCAGCGGCACGGGCCTTCTGGGCGATACGGGCGATCAGCTCTTCGACCTTCTTGCCGACGATCATCATCATGTCGGCGAATTCGTCGACCACCACCACGATGGTCGGCAGGGTCTTCAGGGTCGGCGGCTCATCATCCATGCTCTCGCGACGGTACAGCGGATCGTGGATGACTTCGCCGGCTTCCTGCGCATCCTTGATCTTGCGGTTGAAGCCCGCCAGGTTGCGCACGCCCATGGCCGCCATCAGCTTGTAGCGGCGCTCCATCTCGGCGACGCTCCAGCGCAGGGCGTTGGCGGCGTCCTTCATGTCGGTGACCACCGGGCAGAGCAGGTGCGGGATGCCTTCGTAGATCGACAGCTCGAGCATCTTCGGGTCGATCATGATCAGCCGCGCGTCTTCCGGGCCCGACTTGAACAGGATCGACAGGATCATCGCGTTCACACCCACCGACTTACCGGAACCGGTGGTACCGGCCACCAGCAGGTGCGGCATCTTCGCAAGGTCAGTGATCACCGGCTTGCCGCCGATGTCGTGGCCCAGGGCCAAGGTGACCGGCGACTTCTGCTCGTCGTATTGCGGCGAAGAGAGCACCTCGGAGAAACGCACCATCTGGCGGTTCTCGTTGGGGATCTCGATACCCACGGTGGTCTTGCCGGGAATGACCTCGACCACGCGCACGCTGGTCACCGCCAGCGAACGCGCCAGGTCCTTGGCCAGGTTGGCGATGCGGCTGACCTTCACGCCAGCGGCAGGCTGGATCTCGTAGCGGGTGATCACCGGGCCCGGGTGAATGGAGTCGACGGAAACCTCGACGCCGAACTCCTTCAGCTTGATTTCCAGCAGATGGCCGACACCCGCCAGCGACTCCGGCGAGTACTCGATCTTCTTCTGCTCGGCCGGGTCGAGGATGGAGATCGACGGCAGCGTGCCTTCCACGGCGCTGTCGACGAACAGCGGCGCCTGCTTTTCCTTCATGACCCGCTTGCTCGGCTCGGGCGCCTTGGCCACCGGAGCCGGCAGGTTGATCACCGGAGCCGGCTGCTGCTCGCGCTGGGCGACATGCTTGGTCAGCGCCTCGTCGCGCTCGATGATGCGCTCGCGGGCCTTGACCTGCTCGCGCTTGTCCACCACCACGGGGGCGACCACTTCATCGACCCGTTCATCCACTTCGCGCAATTGCGCCACCAGGCGCTTGCGCTCGTTGCGCGCCTCCCACCAGCGGTTGGCGGCATTCTGCACCAGTTCGAACAGGTCGAGGGTGATCTTGCCCGTGACGTCCATCACCTTGAACCAGGACAGGTCGGTGAACACGGTCAGGCCGAACAGGAACAGCGCGATGAACATCAGCGTGCTGCCCTGCACGTTCAGCAGATTGCGGGCCAGGTCGCCCAGGCTCTCGCCCAGCGCGCCGCCGGCGGAAAACGGCAGGCTCGCCGAGGGATGGAAATGGATATGCGCCAGGGCAGCGCCCGACAGCACCAGGAACACCAGGCCGATCAGCCGCCAGGAAAACAACCAACCGCTCCACTGCCAGGGCTGGTGGCGCTCCCGGAAGATCTGCCAGGTCTTGATCGCCAGCAGCAACGGGAAGATGTAGGCGAAATAGCCGAGCACCATGAACAGGATGTCGGCGAAGTAGGCGCCCGCGCGGCCAGCGGCGTTCTGCACCTGGTCGGCGTTGCTGGTATGGCTGAAGCCAGGATCGGACGTGTCGTAGGTGAGCAGTGCCATCCACAGGTACAGGCACAGGGCGCCAACGGCGATCAGCGCACCTTCCTTGAGGCGGTAGTGCAGCTGCTGCCGCCACAGAGGCACTGGCAAGGGGGCTGGAGTTGCGGTGGATTTCTTCAAAACGCGTCTATTCCTGCGCGTACTGCGCGTCCAATAGTGATTGGCCGTCCGCCGGCCAATGAGCCACTACTTTTAACATTACTGCCCGCCAGCCGCCATGGCGGCACGCTGTATGGCGCGTGAACGGGGGCTACTTTCATTTAGTTGCAATTTGAGCATGCATTTTCTTTTGTGACAAAGGCTTATGCTGTGTTTTTGCACAGGTGTGACAGCAAAAGTGGCAGATGGTGCCTGGAGCCACCGAAGCCGGGTGCAATTTGTGGACCCGCATAGAGAGCCTGTAGGAGCGGCCTTGTGTCGCGATGGGCTGCTCAGCAGCCCCAGGATTGCGGCATCATGCTGAGTAGTTGGGGCTGCTGCGCAGCCCATCGCGACACAAGGCCGCTCCTACAGGGATCGCGCAAGGCGTTGACCTCATTTCCAACGCACGCCATGCTGCCCTCTCCCCTCCCCCGCCGCTCAAGAACACCATGCTCACCTGGCTGACCCGCGACTCGCTGACCTTCCCGCCCCTGGAAAAGGCCCTGCACGACCCCAACGGCCTGCTCGCCGCCGGCGGCGACCTGACGCCTGATCGCCTGGTCGCGGCCTATCGCCATGGCTGCTTCCCCTGGTATCAGGATGGCCAGCCGATCCTCTGGTGGTCGCCCGATCCGCGCACGGTGCTGTTCCCGGACGAGCTGCATGTCTCGCGCTCGCTGGCCAAGCTGATCCGCCAGGGCCGCTACCAGGTGAGCTTCGACAGCGACTTCCCGGCGGTGATCGCCGCCTGCGCCGCGCCACGCGACTATGCCGACGGCACCTGGATCACCGACAACATGCGCGCCGCCTACTGCGAGCTGCACCGCCGCGGCATCGCCCATTCGGTGGAGGTGCGCCAGGACGGCGAGCTGGTCGGCGGCCTCTACGGCCTGGCCATCGGCCGACTGTTCTTCGGCGAATCGATGTTCAGCCGCGCCGACAACGCCTCCAAGGTAGGCTTCGTGACCTTGGTCGAGCACCTCCGGCAGGCCGGCTTCGTGCTGATCGACTGCCAGATGCCGACCAACCACCTGCACAGCCTGGGCGCCCGCGCCATCAGCCGAGCCGACTTCGCCAACCACCTGGCGCGACACCTGGATCAACCCAGCGGCGCCAGCTGGGTTGCCTAGTCGAGTTCCCGGAGCTGGCTTACACTTAGAGACAAAGTCTCACCTAAGGGGTTGATCATGACAGAGCTGGCGCGCTTGAAGTTCTATGCCACTCAACCCCACTCCTGCAGCTATCTGCCGGATGAGCAGGCAACCACGCTGTTTCTCGACCCAAGCCAGCCGATGGACGTGCATGTCTATGCCGACCTGTCGGAAATGGGCTTTCGCCGCAGCGGCGACCACCTCTATCGCCCGCATTGCCAACATTGCAACGCCTGCGTTCCAGCGCGCATCCCCGCAGCGCGCTTCATCCCCAACCGCCAGCAACGGCGTATCCTCAAGCGCAATGCCGACCTGACCGTCAGTGCCGCTCGCCCGTCCTTCAAGGAAGAATACTTCGACCTGTACCGACGCTATATCGAGCAGCGCCATGCCGACGGCGACATGTACCCACCGAGTCGCGACCAGTTTTCCACCTTCCTGGTCCGCGACCTGCCCTTCTGCTGGTTCTACGAGTTCCGCCTCGAAGGCCGGCTCCTGGCCGTGGCGGTGTGCGACCTGCTGCCCAATGGCCTGTCGGCGGTCTACACCTTCTATGAACCCGAAGAGGAACGCCGCAGCCTCGGACGCTACGCCATCTTGTGGCAGATCACCGAAGCGCTGCGCCAGGACCTCGAGGCGGTGTACCTCGGTTACTGGATCAAGAACTGCAAGAAGATGAACTACAAGACCCAGTACCGCCCCATCGAATTGCTGATCAACCAGCGCTGGGTCACCCTCAACTGAAAGGCATTGGCTTGAAACACAATTTTCGGGCATAATCCACGCCACTTTTTTTGCCCGGTGCAGTCGTGCGTCGGGCCATCACTGGATACCGAGGGCTTTACTGCATGTCGAAAGAAGACAGCTTCGAAATGGAAGGCACTGTCGTCGACACCCTGCCCAACACCATGTTCCGCGTGGAGTTGGAAAACGGGCACGTCGTTACCGCGCATATCTCCGGCAAGATGCGCAAGAACTACATCCGTATTCTCACTGGCGACAAGGTCCGCGTCGAACTGACGCCGTACGACCTGAGCAAGGGCCGCATCACCTACCGTGCGCGCTAAGCTCAAGCCATGAAAAAGCCCGGCCAGTGTGCCGGGCTTTTTTATGGGCGCTGAAAAGCATCGCGGGGCAAGTCGCATCGGCGCACCGATGCGACTTGCCCCGCGAATGGCCGTTACGCGACTTCAGCCGTGGTCTCGTAATCGAACACCAGCTCGCCATCGCGCAAGTCGATGTGCACCACGCCACCGTGCTCGGCCAGCTCGCCGAACAGGATCTCCTCGGCCAATGGCCGCTTGATCTTGTCCTGGATCAGCCGCGCCATCGGTCGCGCGCCCATCTGCACGTCGTAGCCCGACGCCGCCAGCCAGCCACGAGCGGCATCGCTGACCTCCAGCAACACACGCTTGTCTTCCAGCTGCGCCTGCAGTTCGATGAGGAACTTGTCGACGATGCTCTTGATCGTCTCGTGGGACAGGCGGCCGAACTGGATGATGGTATCCAGGCGGTTGCGGAACTCCGGCGTGAAGCTCTTGCGAATGACTTCCATGGCATCGGACGAGTGATCCTGATGGGTGAAGCCGATCGAGGCCCGCGCGGCGGTTTCGGCGCCGGCGTTGGTGGTCATGATCAGGATCACGTTGCGGAAGTCCGCCTTGCGCCCGTTGTTGTCAGTCAGGGTACCGTGGTCCATCACCTGCAGCAGCAGGTTGAAGACTTCCGGGTGGGCCTTCTCGATTTCGTCGAGCAGCAGCACGCAGTGCGGTTGCTTGGTGATGGCCTCGGTCAGCAGGCCACCCTGGTCGAACCCGACATAGCCGGGCGGCGCACCGATCAGGCGCGATACGGTATGCCGCTCCATATACTCGGACATGTCGAAGCGCACCAACTCGACCCCCAGCGCCTTGGCCAACTGGCGAGCGGCCTCGGTCTTGCCCACCCCGGTGGGGCCGGCGAACAGGAACGAACCGACCGGTTTGTCCGGGGCCTTCAATCCGGCACGGGACAGCTTGATGGCGGTGGCCAGCGAGTCGATCGCCGCATCCTGGCCGAACACGGTCAGCTTGAGGTCACGCTCGAGGTTGCGCAGCAGCTCTTTGTCCGAGCTGGTGACATGCTTCGGCGGAATCCGCGCGATCTTGGCGACGATGTCCTCGACCTGAGGCACGTCGATGCGCTTGACCCGGTTGGCCTCTGGCTGCAGGCGCTGGTAGGCGCCCGCCTCGTCGATCACATCGATGGCCTTGTCCGGCATGTGCCGGTCATTGATGTAGCGCGAGGCGAGTTCGGCGGCGGCGCGCAGGGCTTCGTCGCTGTACTCGATGTTGTGGTGGCTTTCGAAGCGCCCCTTGAGGCCACGCAGGATGCCCACGGTGTCTTCCACCGACGGCTCGGTGACATCGACCTTCTGGAAGCGCCGCGCCAGCGCCCGGTCCTTCTCGAAGATGCCGCGGAACTCCTGGAAGGTGGTCGAACCGATGCAGCGGATCTCACCGGAGGACAGCAGCGGCTTGAGCAGGTTGGACGCATCCATCACGCCACCGGATGCCGCGCCGGCGCCGATGATGGTGTGGATCTCGTCGATGAACAGGATCGCCTGCGGCCGCTTGCGCAGCTCGCCGAGCAGCGCCTTGAAGCGCTTCTCGAAGTCGCCGCGGTACTTGGTGCCGGCCAGCAGCGCGCCCAGGTCGAGCGAGTAGACCACGCTCTGGGCCAGCAGGTCGGGCACCTGGCCGTCGACGATGCGCTTGGCCAGGCCCTCGGCGATGGCGGTCTTGCCGACACCGGCCTCGCCCACCAGCAGTGGGTTGTTCTTGCGCCGACGGGCAAGGATCTGCGCGACGCGCTCGACCTCCTGCTCGCGCCCGACCAAAGGGTCGATGCGCCCGGCACGCGCCAGTTCGTTCAGGTTGCTGGCATAGGCATCCAGCGGGTTGCTGGAAGACGACGTTTCGCCACCCTCCTCGTCCTGCATGTCCTGATCGCTTTCGCTGTGCGAACCATGTCCTGGCACCTTGCTGATGCCATGGGCGATGTAGTTGACGACGTCGATGCGGGCCACGCTCTGCTGCTTGAGCAGGAACACCGCCTGGCTTTCCTGTTCGCTGAAGATCGCCACCAGCACGTTGGCGCCGGTGACTTCACGCTTGCCGGAGCTCTGCACGTGGAACACGGCACGCTGCAGCACGCGCTGGAAGCCCAGGGTCGGTTGCGTTTCGCGATCCTCGTCATGCACGGGAATCAGCGGCGTGGTCGAATCGATGAACTCTTGCAGGTCGTGCTTGAGCTTGTCGAGATTGGCGCCACAGGCGCGCAGAACGGTCGCGGCGGCTTCATTGTCAAGGAGTGCCAGCAACAGGTGTTCGACGGTCATGAACTCATGACGCTTCGAACGGGCCTCCTTGAAGGCCAGATTGAGGGTGACTTCGAGCTCGCGGTTTAACATAGCTTCACCTCATACCCAAGTGGTCGGCGATTAACCGTCCTTCTCGATTTCACAGAGTAGCGGATGCTGGCTTTCCCTGGCGTATTGGTTGACCTGCATGGCCTTCGTTTCGGCGATGTCACGGGTAAACAATCCGCATACTGCCCGCCCTTCGGTATGGACGGTCAGCATGATCTTCGTTGCCAGCTCGCGGTTCAGATTGAAGAACGTCTCGAGCACTTCGACGACGAAATCCATCGGCGTGTAGTCATCGTTGAACAAAACCACCTTGTACATCGGTGGCGCCTGCAGGATCGGCTTGGCCTCCTGAACCGCGAGGCCCGCGCCATCGTCCTCATGCCCGTCCTCATGCGACTGGGGGCGATCCTGATTGAATGTTAGTCGAATCTCACTGAGTACATGCATGGAAAGAATTTCATCATGATCGACAGGTTAAGGTTGTGGGTTGACCGCGCAGGCCGCGCTCGGCGCGGGCGCCGGCTGACCTTGACTATCGGCAAAACGGTGTTACAACCAATAGGAACCCACCGTGGTCGATAAAGATCCGCGCAGTCAACCAGATTTTCTCGCAAGGTTCGTATGCGGATGAAGTGGATGATACTCCAGTGATGGAGTCCTTTGCAGAGGGACATAGGGATGGCAAGCGGTAAAGTCAAGTGGTTCAACAATGCCAAGGGCTACGGATTCATCAACGAGGACGGTAAGACCGACGACCTGTTCGCCCACTACTCGGCGATCAAGATGGACGGCTACAAGACCCTCAAGGCCGGCCAATCAGTGACTTTCGAGATCGTCCAGGGCCCCAAGGGGCTGCATGCGACCGAGATCGCCAGTGCCAATGCCAGCGTCTCGACGGGAGCACCGCACTCGACGACCGCCGAAGTCTGACCTCCATCCCCTGTCCATATACGAAAAAACCGGCCGCTTCTTCAATCAATGAGGCGGCCGGTTTTTTTCGCATCGATTACATGTGCTTGATCAGCGCATCGCCAAAGCCCGAACTGCTCACCAAAGTCGCGCCCTCCATCAGACGCTCGAAGTCATAGGTGACGGTCTTGGCGGCGATCGCCCCGTTGGTCCCCTTGATGATCAGGTCGGCCGCCTCGGTCCAGCCCATGTGGCGCAGCATCATCTCGGCCGAGAGGATCACCGAGCCTGGGTTGACCTGGTCTTTCCCGGCGTACTTGGGCGCGGTGCCATGGGTCGCCTCGAACATGGCCACGGTGTCCGACAGGTTGGCCCCGGGCGCGATGCCGATCCCGCCCACTTCCGCCGCCAGGGCGTCGGACAGATAGTCACCGTTGAGGTTCAGGGTGGCGATCACGTCATATTCGGCAGGGCGCAGCAGGATCTGCTGGAGCATGGCATCGGCGATGGCGTCCTTGACGATCACCTCGCGGCCGGTCTTCGGATTCTTGAACTTCATCCAAGGGCCGCCGTCGAGCAGTTCGGCGCCAAATTCATCGCGCGCCACCTCGTAGCCCCAATCCTTGAAGGCCCCTTCGGTGAACTTCATGATGTTGCCCTTGTGCACCAGGGTCAGCGACTTGCGGTCGTTGTCCACCACATACTGCAGGGCCTTGCGCACCAGACGCTTGGTGCCCTCCTTGGAGACCGGCTTGACGCCGATGCCACAGTCCTGGTCGAAGCGGATCTTGGTGACGCCCATTTCCTCCTTGAGGAACTTGATCACCTTGTTCGCCTCGGGCGAGCCGGCCTTCCACTCGATGCCGGCATAGATGTCCTCGGAGTTCTCGCGGAAGATCACCATGTCGACGTCACCGGGCTTTTTCACCGGGCTCGGCACGCCCTGGAACCAGACCACCGGACGCAGGCACACATACAGGTCGAGCTGCTGGCGCAAGGCCACGTTGAGCGAACGGATGCCGCCGCCGACCGGGGTGGTCAGCGGCCCCTTGATCGACACCACATAATCCTTCACCGCATCCAGGGTCTCCTGGGGCAGCCAGGTGTCCTGGTCGTACACCTGGGTGGCCTTCTCGCCGGCGTACACCTCCATCCAGGCGATCTTGCGCTTGCCGCCATAAGCCTTCTGCACGGCGGCATCCACTACCTTGATCATCACCGGCGAAACATCCACGCCGATACCGTCGCCCTCGATGTAGGGAATGATGGGGTTGTCGGGAACATTGAGCGAATGGTCTGCATTGACGGTGATCTTGGCACCATCGGCCGGAACCTTGATTTTCTGGTATCCCATGCTGCACTACTCCGCTTTTCCTGGTGTGATTGGAAATCGTGCGATCCACTGAGCCTAAACCACATCTGCCGACCTGCAAGGTACGCTGCCCCACCTGGATCACCATCCCTGCAAGCACTGCGTGGGAGCGGGCTTGCCCCGCGAACACCGGCATAGCCGGTGCCACGCACCGCGGCGCACGCATCGCGGGTCAAGCCCGCTCCCACGTCGACCACCAAAGAACTGGGTGTGTTTCACCGCCCAAGCCTGCGGCAACACGCCACATTGCCCCTACGTCTTTGGTCTTATAAATGGCGCGATCGCACTTGACCTTGCTGATTAGCCCAAAGGGTTTGATATACTGCGCCGCGACCATAGGGTCATCGGGGCGAACCCTTGGAAAATGCGGCTCGCCCTTGGTCAAGAATGACCACGAAGCCTGGGTTGTTACCGCGGCCCAGCACTTGACGCTCGACTGATGCATCCACCATCACCGCTCGCAGCCTCTCGACTTTCCGCTCATGGCGTCGCCAGGGCGAAGCGCCTACCCTGCGCACCTCGAGACTCGAGTACGCTCAGCACATAGAGAGTTAACCCGCATGCCCACCCGTTCCAAGATCATCTACACCTTCACCGACGAAGCCCCCGCCCTCGCCACCTACTCGCTGCTGCCGATCGTCGAGGCCTTCACCGCTTCGGCCGATATCGCCGTCGAAACCCGCGACATCTCCCTGGCCGGCCGTATCCTTGCGGCTTTCCCGGAGCGCCTGGGCGCCGAGAAGCAGGTAGGCGATCACCTGGCGGAACTGGGCCAACTGGCTACCACCCCGGAAGCCAACATCATCAAGCTGCCGAACATCTCCGCCTCGGTTCCACAGCTGAAGGCCGCGATCAAGGAGCTGCAAGCCAAGGGCTTCGACATCCCTGACTACGCCGACGAGCCAGCCAGCGCCGAGGAAAAAGAATCCCGCGCCCGCTACGACCGCATCAAGGGCAGCGCCGTGAACCCGGTCCTGCGCGAAGGCAACTCCGATCGCCGCGCCCCGCTGTCGGTCAAGAACTACGCACGCAAGCACCCGCACAAGATGGGCGCCTGGGCCGCCGACTCCAAGTCGCACGTTGCCCACATGACCCAGGGCGACTTCTACGGCAGCGAAAAAGCCGCGCTGATCGAGGCTGACGACAGCCTGCGCATCGAGTTGGTCGGCAAGGATGGCAACACCACCGTCCTGAAAGAAAAGACCGCCGTCAAGGCCGCCGAAGTCATCGACTGCGCCACCATGAGCCGCAAGGCCCTGAAAGCCTTCATCGCCGAGCAGATCGCCGATGCCAAGGCCTCCGGCGTGCTGCTGTCGGTACACCTGAAAGCCACCATGATGAAGGTCTCCGACCCGATCATGTTCGGCGTGATCGTCGAAGCGTTCTACAACGACGTGCTGGCCAAGCACGCCGCAGCCCTGGCCGAAGTAGGCTTCAACGCCAACAACGGCATCGGCGACCTGTACGCCCGCATCAAGGATCTGCCTGCCGACAAGCAGGCCGAGATCGAAGCCGACATCCAGGCCCTGTACGCCGTTCGCCCGGCCCTGGCCATGGTCAACTCGGACAAGGGCATCACCAACCTGCACGTGCCGAGCGACGTCATCGTCGATGCCTCGATGCCTGCGATGATCCGCGACTCGGGCAAGATGTGGAACACCGCCGGTGAACTGCAGGATGCCAAGGCGATCATCCCGGATCGCTGCTACGCCGGCATCTACCAGGCCACCATCGAAGACTGCAAGGCCAACGGCGCCTTCGACCCGACCACCATGGGCAGCGTGCCGAACGTTGGCCTGATGGCGCAAAAAGCCGAAGAGTACGGCTCCCACGACAAGACCTTCCAGATCAAGGCCGACGGCGTCGTGCGCGTGGTCGATGGCAAGGGCAAGGTCGTTCTGGAGCAGAACGTCGAAGCCGGTGACATCTTCCGCATGTGCCAGACCAAGGACGCGCCGATCCAGGACTGGGTCAAGCTGGCCGTCAACCGCGCCCGCCTGAGCAACACCCCGGCGGTGTTCTGGCTGGACCCGGCCCGCGCCCACGACGGCGTGATGATCGAGAAGGTACAGACCTACCTGAAGGATCACGACACTTCCGGCCTGGACATCCGCATCCTGGCCCCGGTCGATGCCATCAAGTTCTCCCTGGCCCGCATCCGCGAAGGCAAGGACACCATCTCGGTGACCGGCAACGTGCTGCGCGACTACCTGACCGACCTGTTCCCGATCATGGAGCTGGGCACCAGCGCCAAGATGCTGTCGATCGTGCCACTGATGAACGGCGGTGGCCTGTTCGAAACCGGCGCCGGCGGTTCGGCTCCGAAGCACGTGCAGCAGCTGGTGGAAGAGAACTTCCTGCGTTGGGACTCGCTGGGTGAGTTCCTGGCCCTGGCCGCTTCCCTGGAGCACCTGGGCAACACCTACGACAACCCGCGCGCCAAGGTCCTGGCCAACACCCTGGACCAGGCCACCGGCAAGTTCCTCGACACCAACAAGTCGCCTTCGCGCAAGGTCGGCGGTATCGATAACCGTGGCAGCCACTTCTACCTGACCCTGTACTGGGCAGAAGCCCTGGCCGCCCAGACCGACGACGCTGCCCTGCAGGCGCGCTTCGCCCCGCTGGCCAAGACCCTGAGCGAGAACGAAGCGACCATCGTCGCCGAGCTCAACGCCGTCCAGGGCAAGCCGGCCGACATCGGTGGCTACTACGCACCGGATGCCGAGCTGACCGCCAAGGTAATGCGCCCAAGCCAGACCCTGAACAGCGCCATCGCCGCACTGTAAGGCTCGCTTGAAGTAACCGCACAGACCCCGGCCACGCACCGGGGTTTGTGCTTTTTGAAGTTTGTGAAATCTCCCGTGGGAGCGGGCTTGCCCCGCGATTGCGCTGAACCTGTATGGGCGCAATCGCGGGGCAAGCCCGCTCCCACGCCCCCGCCATGGAGCCCACTGCATGACCTGGCAACCCCACATCACCGTCGCCACCGTCGTCGAACACGACGGCAAGTTCCTTTTCGTCGAGGAGTTCAAGGCCGGCCGGCACGTGTTCAACCAGCCCGCCGGCCACCTCGAAGCCAACGAAACCATCACCCAGGCCGCCCTGCGCGAAACCCTCGAGGAAACCGCCTGGGAAGTCGAACTCACCGGCGTGGTCGGCATCTACCTCTATACCGCCCCGAGCAACGGCGTCACCTACCAGCGCATCTGCTTCGCCGCCCGGCCGCTGCGCCACCACGCCGAGCTGGCCCTGGACAGCGACATCGTCCGCGCGGTGTGGCTGAGCCGCGACGAGTTGCTGGCCGAGCCGTCACGCTGGCGCAGCGAACTGGTGCCGCGCTGCCTCGACGACTACCTGAAAGGCCCGCTGCACAGCCTCGATCTGCTGCGCGACTGACGCCAGGGCGCGGGTTTGATAGAATCGGCGTTTTTCCCCTCTGATACACACCGGTAGCCATGACCAGCCCAGCACTCAAAGACCCCGCCAAGACCCGCGTCATCGTCGGCATGTCCGGCGGCGTGGACTCTTCCGTCTCCGCCCTTCTGCTCATGGAGCAGGGCTACCAGGTGGAAGGTCTGTTCATGAAGAACTGGGAAGAGGACGACGGTACCGAATACTGCACCGCCCGCGAAGACCTGGCCGACGCCCAGGCCGTGTGCGACCGCATCGGCATCAAGCTGCACACCGCCAACTTCGCCGCCGAGTACTGGGACAATGTATTCGAGCACTTCCTCGAGGAATACAAGGCCGGGCGCACGCCCAACCCGGACATCCTCTGCAACCGCGAAATCAAGTTCAAGGCGTTCCTCGACTACGCCCTGTCGCTTGGCGCCGACCTGATCGCCACCGGCCACTACGTGCGCCGCCGCGATACTGGCGAGCTGACCGAGCTGCTCAAGGGCCTGGACCCGAACAAGGACCAGAGCTACTTCCTGCACGCCGTGGGCGGCGCGGAGATCGCCCGCACCCTGTTCCCGGTCGGCGAACTGGAAAAGCCCGAGGTGCGCGCCATCGCCGAGAAACACGGCCTGGCCACCGCCAAGAAGAAGGACTCCACCGGTATCTGCTTCATTGGCGAGCGCCGCTTCAGCGACTTCCTCAAGCAGTACCTGCCGGCCCAGCCGGGCGACATCGAGACCACCGACGGCGAGGTGATCGGCCGCCACCACGGCCTGATGTACCACACCATCGGCCAGCGCCAGGGCCTGGGCATCGGCGGCCTGAAGGACGCCGGCGACGAGCCGTGGTACGTGCTGCACAAGGACCTGACCCGCAACGTGCTGGTGGTCGGCCAGGGTAACGAACACCCGTGGCTGTTCTCCCGCGCCCTGTTGGCTTCGGAAATCTTCTGGGTCAACCCGATCGACCTCTCCAGCCCGCGCCGCCTGACCGCCAAGGTGCGCTACCGCCAGGGCGACCAGCAGTGCACCCTGGAACGCACCGAGAGCGGCTATCGCGCCGTGTTCGACGAGCCGCAGCGCGCCGTGACCCCTGGCCAGTCCGTGGTGTTCTATGACGGTGAAGTGTGCCTGGGCGGCGGCGTGATCGAAATCGCCGAGCCGTGGAGCCCGCGCGCATGAGCAACCTGCAGGAGCAACTGATCGCCCTGGGCGGCGTGTTCCAGGCCGCGGTGCTGGTGGACCGCATCGCCCGCACCGGCCAAGCCAGCGAAGCCAATATCGGCTGCATGCTCGGCAGCCTGCTGGTACGCGACCCGAAGGACACCCTGGAGGTGTTCGGTGGCGACGACCTCAACCTGCGCGACGGCTACCGCGCGCTGGTCGGCGCCCTGGAACGCGACCCCAGCAGCCTGCAGCGCGAGCCGCTGCGCTATGCCCTGTCGATGCTGGGCCTGGAGCGCCAGCTGAACAAGCGCGGCGACCTGCTCGACACCATCGGCAACCGTCTGCCGCAGATCCAGTCCCAAGCTGAACATTTCGGCCTGGTTCACGAAAACGTCATCGCTTCCAGCGGAGCCTTGTACCAGGACACCCTGAGCACCCTGCGCCAGCGCATCCAGGTACACGGCGACATGCGCTTCCTGCAACAGGCCAGCAACGCCTCGAAGATCCGTGCCCTGCTGCTGGCCGGCATTCGCGCCGCGCGCCTGTGGCGCCAGCTGGGCGGGCACCGCTGGCAACTGGTGTTCAGCCGGCGCAAGCTGCTCAACGAGCTGTACGGGATGATGCGTACTGCCGACTGACACAGAAACCTGTGTAGGAGCGGCCTTGTGTCGCGATAGGGCCGCAGCGCGGCCCCAGGATCTCGAGCCCGGCTCAAGATTGCCGGGGCTGCTGCGCAGCCCTTTCGCGACACAAGGCCGCTCCTACACAGGGATTGCGACATGATTTACAGGCCCGACCTTTGGTCAGCCACCCGACTCGGGCGCGTTTTTCATGTATGATATGCGCCCTTCCAAAAGCCTGACTGTCCGAGAACACCCCATGCAGCTCTCTTCGCTCACTGCGGTTTCCCCTGTAGACGGCCGTTACGCCGGCAAAACCCAGGCCTTGCGCCCCATCTTCAGCGAATTCGGCCTGATCCGATTCCGCGCCCTGGTCGAAGTGCGCTGGCTGCAGCGCCTGGCCGCCCACCCGCAGATCGGCGAAGTGCCGGCGTTCTCCGCCGAAGCCAACGCCCTGCTGGACAGCCTGGCCACCGATTTCAAGCTCGAGCACGCCGAACGCGTCAAGGAAATCGAGCGCACCACCAACCACGACGTCAAGGCCATCGAGTACCTGCTCAAGGAACAGGCCGCCCAGTTGCCTGAACTGGCCAAGGTCAGCGAGTTCATCCACTTCGCCTGCACCAGCGAGGACATCAACAACCTGTCCCACGCCCTGATGCTGCGCGCTGGCCGTGACGACGTGCTGCTGCCGCTGATGCGCCAGATCGCCGAGGCCATCCGCGCCCTGGCCCACGCCCACGCCGACGTGCCGATGCTGTCGCGCACCCACGGCCAGCCGGCTTCGCCGACCACCCTGGGCAAGGAACTGGCCAACGTCGTCTACCGCCTGGAGCGCCAGATCGCGCAAGTGGCCGCCGTGCCGCTGCTGGGCAAGATCAACGGCGCCGTGGGCAACTACAACGCCCACCTGTCGGCTTACTCGCAGATCGACTGGGAAGCCAACGCCCGCGCCTTCATCGAGGACGAGCTGGGCCTGGTGTTCAACCCCTACACCACCCAGATCGAGCCGCACGACTACATCGCCGAGCTGTTCGACGCCATCGCCCGCTTCAACACCATCCTCATCGACTTCGACCGCGACGTCTGGGGCTACATCTCGCTGGGCTACTTCAAGCAGAAGACCGTCGCCGGCGAAATCGGCTCCTCGACCATGCCGCACAAGGTCAACCCGATCGACTTCGAGAACTCCGAAGGCAATCTGGGCATCGCCAACGCGCTGTTCCAGCACCTGGCCAGCAAGCTGCCGATCTCGCGCTGGCAGCGCGACCTGACCGACTCCACCGTGCTGCGCAACCTGGGCGTGGGCTTCGCCCACAGCGTCATCGCCTATGAAGCCAGCCTCAAGGGCATCGGCAAGCTCGAAGTCAACGCCGCCCGCATCGCCGCCGACCTGGACGCTTGCTGGGAAGTCCTCGCCGAGCCGATCCAGACCGTGATGCGCCGCTTCAACATCGAGAACCCCTACGAGAAGCTCAAGGAGCTGACCCGTGGCAAGGGTATCACCCCTGAAGCGCTGCTGACCTTCATCGACGGCCTGGACATGCCGGCCGAAGCCAAGGCCGAACTCAAGCAGCTGACCCCGGCGTCCTACATCGGCAACGCGGTGGCTCAGGCAAAACGCATCTAAGCTGACCGCCGCGTTCAACGCCCGGCCTGGCCGGGCGTTTTTATTCCCGTACGAAAACTAAGTTTTTTCAATAGGTTGAACATGAATTCTGATACTCCACTGCAACTGTTGGGCGGCCTCACGGCCCGTGAATTCCTGCGCGACTACTGGCAGAAGAAGCCACTGCTGGTGCGTCAGGCCTTCCCCGACTTCGTCAGCCCCATCGATGGCGACGAGCTGGCCGGCCTGGCATTGGAAGAAGAAGTCGAGTCGCGCCTGGTGCTGGAACACGGCGAGCGTCCGTGGGAGCTGCGCCGCGGCCCGTTCGCCGAGGACGCCTTCGCCGACCTGCCCGAGCGCGACTGGACCCTGCTGGTGCAGGCCGTCGACCAGTTCGTGCCAGAGGTCGCCGAGCTGCTGGAAGAGTTCCGCTTCCTGCCCAGCTGGCGTATCGACGACGTGATGATCAGCTACGCCGCGCCCGGTGGCAGCGTCGGCCCGCATTTCGACAACTACGACGTGTTCCTGCTGCAGGGCGAGGGCAAGCGCAACTGGAAAGTCGGCCAGATGTGCAACAGCGACAGCCCGCTGATCGACCACACCGACCTGCGCATCCTCGCCGATTTCGAGCAGAGCGACGAGTGGACCCTGGAGCCGGGCGACATGCTCTACCTGCCTCCGCGCCTGGCCCACTACGGCGTTGCCGAGAACGAGTGCCTGACCTACTCGGTCGGCTTCCGCGCCCCGAGCGCGGCCGAAGTGCTGACCCACTTCACCGACTTCCTCGGCCAGTTCCTGCCGGAAGAAGAGCGCTACAGCGACGCCGACGCCCAGCCGGTCAGCGATCCGCACCAGATCCAGCATGACGCCCTCGACCGCCTCAAGGCGCTGATCGACAAGCACATGGCCGACAAGGACCTGCTGCTGACCTGGTTCGGCCAGTTCATGACCGAGCCGCGTTATCCCGAGCAGGTGGTCGGCGAAGAGCTGAGCGAGCAGGAGCTGCTCGACTATCTCGGCCAGGGCGCCATCCTGATCCGCAACCCGAGCGCACGCTTGGCCTGGTCGGAGTTCGGCGACGATCTGCTGCTGTTCGCCAGCGGTCGCAGCTGCCCGCTGCCTGGGAAACTGCGCGAACTGCTGAAGCTGATCTGTTCCGCCGACGCCCTGCACAGCGAGAACCTCGGACAGTGGCTGCAGGACGAAGACGGCCTGATGCTGGTACAACAGCTGGTCATGCAAGGCAGCCTGGGATTCGCCGATGAATAAGATCAGTGTTCGACTGGCCGACTGGCACAAGGACAACGCCGACATCCACCGCATTCGCAGCGCCGTGTTCGTCGCCGAGCAGCACGTGCCGCCGGAGCTGGAGTTCGATGCCGAGGACCCGACCGCGGTGCATTTCCTGGCGCTGGAAGGCGACTACCCGATCGGTACCGCGCGTCTGCTGCCCGATGGCACCATCGGCCGGGTCTCGGTGCTCAAGGACTGGCGCGGCCTGAACGTGGGCGATGCGCTGATGCGCGCGGTGATCCTCGAAGCGCAGAATCGCGACCTCAGCCAGCAGATGCTCAGCGCCCAGGTGCATGCCACCCCGTTCTACGAGCGCCTGGGTTTTCGCGTGGTCAGCGAGGAGTTCCTCGAGGCCGGCATCCCGCACGTGGACATGGTCCGCGACTCGCGCTGAGCCATCAGATTGGCGGCCTGCTCCTTGTAGGAGCGGCCTTGTGTCGCGAAAGGGCTGCGTAGCAGCCCCAGGATTTCAGCGTTGGCGCAAAGATCGCCGGGGCCGCTATGCGGCCCTTTCGCGACACAAGGCCGCTCCTACAGGGTTACGCCCGCCCCCTCAGGCAATCACGACCTGACCATCCCCCAGTGACTGCGCCGCGATCCCCACCAGCGTCACGCTGTCCCCGCCGAACTTCAGCACCAGGTCATCGCCTACCTGGCTGGCATGTTCGCGCCAGTCCGGCGCCGTCGTGCCGCCGTCCACGCCAATGAACACCAGCCGGTCCTGCCCGGTGAAGTCCAGCACCCGATCCTGGCCGAAATGCTCGCTGAACAGGAAGGTGTCGCGCCCGCCGCCGCCAATGAGCACATCGTTGCCCGCGCCGCCAACCAGCACATCATTGCCGGCGCCGCCCTGCAGTCGGTCGTCACCGCCCAGACCGAACAGCCACTGGCCCTGGTTGCCCGCCACCAGCTGGTCGCCGGTCTGGGTGCCGTTGAGCGAGGACGCATAGGGCGTGATCTTGCCGCTCTCGAACAGCCCCTGCGCCGCCACCCCGTGGCTGACTTCCTTGCTGAAGATCAGCAGGCTCGATTCCTTGCTCACCAGGCTCTCGACATTGCGTACCAGGCTGATGCCGCCCTGGGTGTCGCGCACGTACAGCGTGCCCTCGCCGTCCCGGGCGATGCTCAGGTTGGCCAGGGCGTCCTGCAGCTTCAGGGTGTCATGGCCGGCGCCGCCGTCGATCAGGTTGAAGCCGCCGTCGTCGCGGAAGGTGTCGTTGCCGGCCCGGCCTTCGAGATAGTCGTTGCCACGCCCGCCATGGATCAGGTCATCCTTGTCCGAGCCGATGATGAAGGTGCTGCCCTTGTGCGGTTCAGCGTTGCGGTTGAGATCCTCGACCCAGGTCGAGCCACGGGTCACGTCGGACAGGTTGCTGACCACGATGGTCGAGTCACGACCGGTCCACTGATAGAAGGACGAGTCCAGCACCCTGCCCAGGCCATCGGCATAGGCCGAGGGCAAGTGCGACAGCCAGGTGGCGATGTTGCCGATGGAGAACGGCAGCAGGTTCCAGGCATCGGAGGCGTAATGATCGTTGAAGTTGACGATGTTGTCGGTGGCGGATGCCTTGGCGCCGTCATGCACGCCGAGGGTGCCCCAGGTCGCCGAGGTGCCGTCGAGCACGCGGAACACCGGGTCGTTCTCGTAGCCGATGTTCAGCACCTTGTCGGCGTCGGCGGCCTGGGTCGGCGAGGCGAAGGCGACGTAGCGCGCGTCCTGGTAGAAGCCACCCCAGCGCGAGGCGCTCAGGTCGGCCAGGCTGTTGACCGCAAGGCCGCCCAGGCTGTGGCCGCTGACCGTCACGTCGGCGCCGCTCAGGCCATTGGCCTTGGCGAAGGCCGCGACATCGGCCAGCAACTGGCCAAAGGCGTTGCCGGCATAGTCGCGGGCATAGCCGGCCGGGCCGAGCGCCGCCAGCAGGTCGTTGATGGCGTCGCCGATGGTGTCGCCCAGCAGGTTTTCACGCGGGCCGCTGGTGCCGCGGAAGGCGATGCCGATACCACTGAGCTGGCCGGCGGCGTCATAGCGTCCGAGGATTTCCACCTGCGCCGAGGTATAGCCCGGCGCTTCGCCGTGAAAGGTGCCGCGAGCGTCGGTCTTGCCCTGATAGCCCAGTTGCGCCGCGCTGATCGGCGTCCAGCCGGCGGCCTTGACCTGGGCCAGGGCCTTGGCCTCGGAATCGGGGTTCCACGGAATCCCAGGGATCACGCCCTGGCTGTCGGTGCCGCCGATCAAGGCCTTGACCAGGGTGGCCGGCAGGCCGAGGCCGAAGCCGTGCTTCTGGTAACCGGCACTGAAGCCGTCATCGATGCCATGGTAGGCGTAGGTCGCCAAGGCCATGGCGTCCTTGTAGAGCGCGGAAGAGGCAGTACTGTCGAGCTGTCGATAATCGAATACGGGCATGGATCACGTCCCTGTTCTAGGTAGGAAAAGCGCCCGCAGCGACATCGTCCTTGCTGACACGACTGACGGGCGAAAGGCAAAGCTGGCACGGAAGTACCACTTCGTCCACTGCCAAACGGGGGCTACCCTGCCAAAGATGCGCACATAAAAGCTGTACATGCATACAGATAAAACTTGCCTGCGCGGCCTGCCTTGCGCATCCTAGTGCGCAACTTTCACGATGAAGCGTTTCGGCCATGCGCCTCTTTCTCTGCGAAAAACCCTCCCAGGCAAAAGACATCGCCAAGGTACTGGGCGCCCAGCGCCGTGGCGACGGCTGCTGGCAAGGCAGCGACGTCTGCGTGACCTGGTGCATCGGCCACCTGCTGGAAACCGCCCCGCCCGACAGCTACGACGAACGCTACAAGCGCTGGACCCTCGAGGACCTGCCGATCATCCCGGAAAAATGGAAGATGACGGTCAAGCCCAAGACCGCCAGCCAGTTCAAGGCAGTCAAGCGCCTGCTTGGCGAGGCCCGCGAGCTGGTGATCGCCACCGACGCCGACCGTGAAGGCGAGATGATCGCCCGCGAACTGGTCGAGCATTGCCGCTACCGGGGGCCGATCCAGCGCCTGTGGCTGTCGGCGCTGGACGATGCCTCGATCCGCAAGGCGCTTGCTCGCCTGCTGCCGGGCCAGGAAACCTTCAGCCTCTACCATTCGGCCCTGGGCCGCTCGCGGGCCGACTGGCTGATCGGCATGAACATGAGTCGCCTGTTCACCCTGCTCGGCCGCCAGTCCGGCTACCAGGGCGTGCTGCCGGTGGGCCGGGTGCAGACGCCCACGCTGCGCCTGGTGGTGGACCGCGACCGCAGCATCGCCGACTTCGTGCCGGTACCCTACTGGGCCATCGAGGTGCAGTTGCAAAGCGCCGGCAGCGTGTTCAACGCCCAGTGGCGCGCCCCGGAGGATGCCTGCGACGACCAGGGCCGTTGCCTCAAGCAGGAGCTGGCGCGACAGGCCGCCGCCGACATGCAGGCCGCCGGCAGCGCGCGGGTACTGAAGATCGCCACCGAACGCGTGCGTGAAGCCGCGCCCCTGCCCTTCGACCTCGGCACCCTGCAGGAGCTGTGCTCGAAAAAGCTCGGCCTCGGCGCCCAGGAGACCCTGGACATCGCCCAGGCCCTGTACGAGACCCACAAGCTCATCACCTACCCGCGCAGCGACAGCGGCTACCTGCCCCTCAGCCAGCACGCCGAGGCAGCCGGTATCCTCGCCGCCCTGCAGCGCGCCGACGCCAGCCTCGCCCCACTGCAGGCCTACCTCGATCCACAGCGCCGCTCGCGCGCCTGGAACGACCAGAAGGTCAGCGCCCACCATGGCATCATCCCCACCGCCGCCGCGAGCGACCCGGCGCGCCTGCCGCCCAAGCACAAGGCGGTGTACACCCTGATTCGCGCCCGCTACCTGGCGCAGTTCCTGCCCAACCACGAATACGACCGCACCCAGGCCGAATTCGACTGCGCCGGCCAGGCATTGCGGGCGGTGGGCAAGCAGATCGTCGAACCGGGCTGGCGCCGGGCGCTGCCCGAAGCACTGACCCCGGCCAAAGGTCGCGAGGCGTCACCGGCCCAAGTGCTGCCGGCGCTGCGCGAAGGCCAGGATTGCCAGGTGCAGGGCCTGCAACTCAAAGACCTGTGGACCCAGCCACCCAAGCCCTTCACCGAAGGCGACCTGATCAAGGCGATGAAGAACGTCGCCAAGCTGGTGGACGACCCGCGACTCAAACAGAAGCTCAAGGAAACCACCGGCATCGGCACCGAAGCGACCCGTGCCAGCATCATCCAGGGCCTGCTCGACCGCGGCTACCTGGTCAAGAACGGCAAGGCACTGTCCGCCACGCCCGCGGCCTTCAGCCTGATCGACGCCGTGCCCCGCGCCATCGCCGACCCCGGCACCACCGCCATCTGGGAGCAGGCGCTGGACATGGTGCAGAGCGGCGAAATGAGCCTGGACGAGTTCGTCACCCGCCAGTCGGCCTGGATGGGCAAGCTGGTGCAGCGTTGCAGCGGCATGCGCCTGACCATCAGCGGACCGGCGGCGGGCAAGGCGGCGGCGCCGTGGAAGAAGAAGCGCAAGGGTGCCGCCAAGGGCAAGACAGCAGCCGGCAAGCCCCGGCAGCCGCGACGCAAGGCAGCGACCTAGCGCGTTCCGATCGCGGGGCAAGCCCGCTCCCACGCCTGTTCGTATTCGACGCGTGGGAGCGGGCTTGCCCCGCGATGGTGCCATCTACTGGCGCAATGAAAATCCTCTGCTATTTTTTCATGAAAATAATCAGAAAAAATTTCACGAGGCCTCGACATGTTCAAGCAATCCGCCCAGCACGTCGCCAGCTACTACGCCCAGACCTACCCGGCCGCGCTCCCCCTGCGCCCGACACTGCAAGGTAGCCATGAGACCGATGTCCTGATCGTCGGCGCCGGGTTCAGCGGCCTGCACACCGCCTTGCGCCTGGCCCTGGCCGGTAAGCGTGTCATCCTGCTGGAGGCCAGCCGGGTGGCTTGGGCCGCTTCCGGACGCAATGGCGGCCAGGCGTTGCTGGGCTGGTCCTGCGACATGCCACCGCTGGAGAAAGCCCTGGGCCTGGAGCGCACCCGTCGCCTGTGGGACAGCATGTGCTGGGCGGCCGAGGAAATGCGCGACCTGCCCCAGCGCCACGGCTTCGAGGTGGACTACCGCCTCGGCAGCCTGTGGACTGCCGTGCTACCACGCCGGGTGAAGCTGCTGGAGCAAGCCCGGGACGAAGCCGCCAACAAGTTCGGCTACGACTGCCTGCGCCTGATCGGGCGCGACGAGCTGCCCGCGTGGATCGACAGCCCGCGCTACCAGGCCGCGCTCTACGACCCCAATGGCGCCCACCTCAACCCGCTGAAGCTCGCCCAGGGCCTGGCCGGCGTCATCGAACAGGCCGGGGGCCGAATCTTCGAGCAGAGCCAGGTGCTCGACTACCGCGAGCAGGACGACGGTTTCGTGATTCGCACCGCCCAGGGCGAAGTACGTAGCGATGTTCTGGTACTGGCGTGCAATGCCTATATCGACGGCCTCGACCGCACACTGTCGCGCCGCCTGCTGCCGGTGGGCTCCTACCAGGTGGCCACGGCACCGCTGGGCGCCGAGCTCGCAGCGTCCCTGCTGCCGCACAACAGCTGCGTGATCGACAATCAGTTCGTCCCCGACTATTTCCGCCTCACCCCAGACCATCGCCTGCTGTTCGGTGGTGGCTGCACTTACCTGGGCGGTATCCCGAAAGATATCGCCGGTGCCACCAGGCCCTACCTGGAACGGGTCTTCCCGCAGCTGCGCGGGGTAGCCATCGAACACGCCTGGGGAGGTCATATCGATTGCAGCATCCTGCGCACCCCGGACATCGGCCGCCAGGGCCAACGCTACTGGCTGCAGGGCTTTTCCGGCCATGGCGTGCTGCCGACCCTGGCCGGGGCGCGGGCGGTCAGTGACGCGATCCTCGGCGACGACGACCTGCTGGCGTTGTACCAAGGCATCGACAATGGCCGCTTCCCCGGCGGCGACCTGCTGGCCGCGCCGCTGGAAGCGGCGGCCAAGGCCTGGTACAGGATGCGCGACCATGTCTGAGCCGCTCGACGACAGCCAGGTCCTGGCACGACTGGTACGCGACCTGCGCAAGCACCGCGGGCTGACCCTGGACGAGCTGGCCGGACGGGTCAAGCGTTCGCTGGGCTTTCTCTCCCAGGTCGAACGCGGCCTGTCGCGCCCGACCGTGGCCGACCTCACGGCCATCAGCGAAGCATTGCAGGTGCCCACCACCTACTTCTACCAGGCTGTGCCGCCACGGCAGATCGACTGGATCACCCGCCCTGATGAGCGCCGCACGCTGTACTACGCCGCCGGAGTCACCGACGTGCTGGTCTCGCCCACTCTCACCGGCCGCTTCGCCATGCTCGAAAGTCACCTGGCGCCCGGCGCCAGCAGTGGCGAGGGGCATCTGGACGACAGCTCGGAGCAAGGTGGTTTCGTGCTAGAGGGCGAGCTGACCCTGTGGCTGGAAGGTGAAGGCACCGCCATCACCCTGTACCCCAACGACAGTTTCCAGCTGCCACCGCATAGCAAATTCCGCTACGCCAACCTGACCGACCGAACGACCCGGGTGCTCTGGGTCTTCCGATGAACGCACGGCTATGAGCCCCTGCAAGCAGCCGCCTCTGTGGGAGCAGGTTCACCCGCTCCCACAGGAGGATCGACAATCTCATGTGTTGTTCCAATGGAGCAGAGCAATGACCAGCGACATCCGCTTTCCCGACCTGCCAAGCGAAGTACGCGCCTTTCGTGCCGCACACCCGGACGTGCGCTACGTCGACCTGATCAGCCTGGACATCCCCGGCCACTTCTACGGCAAGCGCTACCCCATCGACATGCTGGAAAAGGTGGCCGCCGGCAGCCCGCTGAAACTGCCGCAGAACTGCGTGCTGCTCGGCACCCAGGGCGGCTTGTTCCCGATTGGCGACTACTGCTTCAACGACGGCGACCCGGATGCCCCACGCCGCCTGGTACCCGGCACGCTCAAGCCGGTGACCTGGGAGGGTGAGCCACTTGGGCAGATGCTGATCAGCTCCGACGGCACAGCGGCGCCCATCGAGTTCGAACCTCGCGAAGTGCTCAGCCGCGTCCTGCGACGCTTCGAACGCCGCGGCATCCGCCCGGTGGTGGCGTTCGAGCTGGAGTTCTACCTGTTCGACCAGACACTCAAAGGTGGCCTGCCGCAATTTCCCCGCGACCCGCTCAGCGGCGATGCCGACGATCAGCCGAACATGCACATCGATCGCCTGTCGCGTTTCTCCGGTGTGCTGCACGAGATGGTCGAGACGGCCAATGCCCAGGGTGTGGACGCCAATGTCATCACCGCCGAACTGGGGCCGGGGCAGTTCGAGATCAATTTCGGCCATTGCGACGACGGCCTGCGTGCCGCCGACTGGGCGGCGCTGTTCTGCCGCAGCACCCGTGGCGTGGCGCTCAAGCATGGGCTGCGCGCCTCGTTCATGAGCAAGCCCTACCTGCACGCGCCCGGCAACGGCATGCATGTGCATGTCAGCCTCTACGACCAGGACGGCAACAACCTGCTGGCCGCCGACGCCCAGCGCCCGCTGCGCCACGCCGTCGCCGGCTGCCTGGCCTTGCTGCCGCACTGCATGCCGATCTTCGCCGCCAACCACAACGCGTTTCGCCGCCATGGCGCCATGGTCAACACCGCCAGCCGCGCCAGCTGGGGCTTCGAGGACCGCGACGCCTGCCTTCGCATTCCCGAGTCGGATGCGCGCAACCTGCGTATCGAGCACCGGCTGGCCGGGGCGGACGCCAATCCGTACCTGGTGCTGGCGGCGATCCTCTGCGGCATGGAGCATGGGCTCGATGCCAGGCAGGAGCCGATCGCGCCGTTGAACGAGGATCGCGGCAGCGGGATCGACTTTCCCAAGGACATGCTCGGCGCAGTGGCGGCGATGCGCGGGCATCCGGCGGTCAATGAGGGACTGGGTCAGGAGTTCGTGATGGTCTATTGCGAGAACAAGCGCCAGGACCATCTGGCGTTCATGCAGGAAGTCAGTGCGCGGGAGTATCGCTGGTTCCTTTGACATCCATCGCGGGGCAAGCCCGCTCCCACGCAACGATCCCGAACTGGCGTGGGAGCGGGCTTGCCCCGCGATGAGACCGGCACTGGCACCCGCTATCTCCTGGTATTACCATGCACCATCTCTAGCGCGGCCTTTTGCCGCACCTCGCCTTCCAGCCTGCGCACGCCCTCATGCCCTTCGAACTCACCGTAGAACCGCTCACCCTGCTGATCCTCGCCCTGGTCGCCTTCGTCGCCGGATTCATCGATGCCATCGCCGGCGGCGGCGGGCTGCTGACCACCCCGGCGCTGCTCACCGCCGGCATGCCGCCGCACCTGGTACTGGGCACCAACAAGCTCAGTTCCACCTTCGGCTCGGCCACCGCCAGCTTCACCTACTACCGACGCAAGCTGTTCCACCCGGCGCAGTGGCGCCTGGCGATCGTCGGCACCCTGGTGGGCGCGTTGATCGGCGCGGTGATCGCCCACTACATGCCGGCCGAGTGGCTGAACAAGATGCTCCCGGTGATCGTCTTCGCCTGTGGCGTGTACCTGCTGTTCGGCGGCACGCCCCCGGCGCCACTGGATGCCGATGCGCCGATCAAGAAGAAATGGCAGTTCCCGCAGGGCTTCACCCTCGGCTTCTACGACGGCGTCGCCGGGCCTGGCACCGGCGCATTCTGGACCGTGAGCACGCTGCTGCTCTACCCCATCGACCTCGTTCGCGCCAGCGGTGTGGCGCGCAGCATGAACTTCGTCAGCAACATCGCGGCGCTGACGGTATTCATTATTTCCGGGCAGGTGGATTACATCGTTGGGCTGTGCATGGGGGTGTCGGTGATGGTCGGGGCGTTCTTCGGCGCACGCACGGCGATCAGCGGGGGCAGCAAGTTTATTCGCCCGGTGTTCATCACCGTGGTGTTGGCGTTGACCGTGAGGTTGGCTTGGCAGCATTGGTTTGGGTAGGGGGCTGGGGCTGGGGCTGGGGCTGGGATGATTGTTTTGATCTTGCGTGCGCATTCGTAGGCGATGGTGACTATGCGTCAACATCGCAAATGAATGCGCATACAACTATCAAAACCAACAACCAACCAACTAACCAACCAGAACCAAATAAAAATCAGCCAGGTAGAACGGGCTCGGGCATCCCCAACCGCCGCGCCACATACAAGTCAATGAGATACCGCGCAATCGACCGCCCCGCCGGCAAAGGCGGCAACTCATGCACATTGAACCATCGCGCATCCTCGATCTCGTCCGGTTGCATGACGATCTCCCCGCCCGCGTATTCGGCATGAAACCCCAGCATCATCGAATGCGGAAACGGCCAGCACTGGCTGCCAACGTACTGGATGTTCTTCACCTCCACCGCCACCTCCTCACGCACCTCGCGCACCAGGCAGTCCTCAGCCGACTCGCCCGGCTCGGCAAAACCGGCCAGGGTGCTGTAGACGCCGGTGACGAAGCGCGGCGAGCGGGCCAGCAACACCTCGTCGCCGCGGGTGACCAGCACGATCATGCTCGGCGAGATCCGCGGGTAGCTGCGCAGGTCGCAAGGCTGGCAATACATCGCCCGCTCCCAGCGAATCTGCGTCATCGGTTGGCCGCAGCTGCCGCAGAAGCGGTGCTCGCGGGCCCAGGTGCCGATCTGCGCGGCATAGCCGAGCACCTTGTAGGTGTCGAAGTCACCTTCGAGCATGAAACGGCGCAGACCCTGCCAGTGACAGCCCGGCACGTCGCCAGCGGCGCGCAGCTCCAGCAGAAACACCGGTTGGCCATCGAAGTGGCCGATGCCGTGCTCGCACAGCACGTCGAGGTCCTGGCGCTTGAGCCAGTCGCGGGGGAACAGCGCGCCGTTGGCGTCCACCAGGAACCCCTCCGGGCTGCGGGCGACAGCCAGCCCCCCGGAGATCTGCGGGTCGAGTACTGCGGTTGTCCAGCGTGCTGACATGGTTCGGGTCCCTAGAATAGGCGCCCGCCAACCCGGTCAGTCGGCGAACGTCGGTGGCTGTTTGCTCATGTGCGCGGCCACGGCCACGCGCAGGTCTTCGGACTGCAGCATGGCGGCGTTCCAGGTGGCGATGTACTCCAGGCCATCGTCGATGCGATGGTCGCGCATGTAGCTGATCATCTCCTTGGTGCCGGCCACGGCAACCGGCGATTTTGCGGCAATCTCGCGGGCGATGGCAAAGACCCCGTCGAGCAGCGCCGCCTGGTCATCATAGACACGGTTGACCAGGCCGATGCGCAGCGCCTCCTGGGCATCGACCTGGCGCCCGGTATAGGCCAGCTCGCGCATGATGCCGTCACCGATGATACGCGGCAAACGTTGCAACGTGCCGACATCGGCGGCCATGCCCATGTCGATCTCCTTGATCGAGAATTGCGCGTCACTGGCGCAGTAGCGCATGTCGCAGGCCGAGACCAGGTCGATGGCGCCGCCGATGCAGTAGCCCTGGATCGCCGCCAGCACCGGCTTGCGGCAGCTGTCGACGACGGTGAACGAACGTTGCAGGCGTTGGATGGTGCGCCGCAGCAGGCGCGCGTTGCGACCGACGTCCTTGCCCATCTGCTGGGCCAGCGAGGCCAGCATCATCAGGTCGATGCCCGAGGAGAAATGCTTGCCGGCACCGCTGATCACCACCGCGCGCACCGCGTCGGTGTCGTCGATCCACTGGAAGATGTCGACGATTTCCTCCCAGAAGGCGGCGTTCATCGCGTTGATCTTTTCCGGGCGGTTGATCTGCACGTGGGCGATGTTATCGGTCAGTTCGACCTTGAACGCGGTGTAGTCGGTCACGGACGGCACTCCATTGGGGAAAGGGTTCACAACGCAGGATCTTAGCGCACCCGCAAGGCCGCACATGTGCCAAAAGCGGGACTGGATAACTTGCACCGCGCGCGACGATGGGGCACCGTGCGCCACTGCTGAATCAAAAGGATACAAATTCATGTCCCGTTCCCTGACCGGCGCCCTCGCCCACGGCTTCCTGGGCCAGTCGCCGCGTTGGTACAAGGCCGTCATCTGCCTGTTCCTGCTCCTCAACCCGTTGCTGCTGGCGACCCTTGGCCCAGTGGTCACCGGCTGGGTGCTGGTGATCCAGTTCATCTTCACCCTGGGCATGGCGCTCAAGTGCTACCCACTGATGCCTGGTGGCCTGCTGCTGGTCGAGGCGTTGCTGCTGCGCATGACCACCCCTGAAGCGCTGTATGAAGAGCTGCTGCACAATTTCCCGGTGATCCTGCTGCTGATGTTCATGGTCGCGGGCATCCACTTCATGAAAGAGCTGCTGCTGTTCCTGTTC
This sequence comes from Pseudomonas sp. microsymbiont 2, assembly GCF_054788395.1. Classification (NCBI taxonomy): domain Bacteria; kingdom Pseudomonadati; phylum Pseudomonadota; class Gammaproteobacteria; order Pseudomonadales; family Pseudomonadaceae; genus Pseudomonas; species Pseudomonas sp. microsymbiont 2. The sequence goes on along the minus strand of NZ_CM139112.1, from coordinate 2,217,349 downwards.
TCACGGATCCTGCTGGGCGTGCGCTCCAAGGCCGTGCTGAGCCTGCTGTTCTGTGTGCTCTCGGCCTTCCTCTCGGCGTTCCTCGACGCCCTGACCGTGACGGCAGTGATCATCAGCGCGGCCGTGGGCTTCTATGCCGTCTACCACCGAGTCGCCTCGGGCGCCAACCCCCGCGAAGAGTCGGCACTGGACAGCGACCATCAGCTCGAACAACTGCACCGCGATGACCTCGACCAGTTCCGCGCCTTCCTGCGCAGCCTGCTGATGCATGGCGCGGTCGGCACCGCCCTAGGCGGTGTATGCACCCTGGTGGGCGAGCCGCAGAACCTGCTGATCGGCCATGAAATGGACTGGCATTTCGTCGATTTCTTCGCCAAGGTCGCGCCCGTGTCGCTGCCGGTTCTCGCAGCCGGCCTGGTGACCTGCGTGCTGCTGGAAAAGCTGCGGCTGTTCGGTTACGGCACGCTGATGCCCGAACGCGTGCGCCAGGTGCTGGCCACCTATGCCGCCGAGGACGATGCCGCGCGCACCTCGGCGCAGCGTGTCGCCCTGCTGGTACAAGGCCTGGCCGCGCTGATCCTGATCGTCTGCCTGGGCCTGCACCTCGCCGAGGTGGGCCTGATCGGCCTGCTGGTGATCGTGCTGATCACCGCCTTCACCGGCATCACCGACGAGCACCGCCTGGGCCGCGCATTCCAGGACGCCATGCCGTTCACCGCCTTGCTGGTGGTGTTCTTCGCCGTGGTCGCGGTGATCCACGAGCAGCAGCTGTTCAGCCCGCTGATCGCCTGGGTGCTGGCCCTGCCGAGCGAGCAGCAGCCGGGCATGCTCTACCTGGCCAACGGCCTGTTGTCGGCGATCAGCGACAACGTGTTCGTCGCCACCATCTATATCACCGAGGTCAAGCAGGCCTTCCTCGACGGGGCGATGAGCCGCGAGCACTTCGAGACCCTGGCGGTGGCGATCAACACTGGCACCAACCTGCCCAGCGTGGCCACGCCCAACGGCCAGGCGGCGTTCCTGTTCCTGCTGACCTCGGCGATCGCGCCGCTGATCCGCCTTTCCTACGGGCGCATGGTGTGGATGGCGCTGCCCTATACCGTGGTCATGGGGGGCCTGGGCTGGTGGGCGGTGACCTACTGGCTGTAGCAGGGGCAGTTGCGCAAGGCTCGGGATCAGTGCGGTCCCTGTGGGAGCGGCTTTAGCCGCGAACACCGGCGTAGCCGGTGCCAGGCACCGCGTCGCTTGCTTCGCGGGTGAACCCGCTCCCACAGGAGTCGCGCAAGGCTGAGGTCAGTGCGGTCCTTGTGGGAGCGGGCTTGTCGGGGCGCCGAACCGCCGCGAACACCGGCAAAGCCGGTGCCATCCACCGCGGCTGTCTCTCCTCAGGTGCGCACACCCGTCGAACCCTGACTATCGTTCAGCACTGCTGTCGATTTTCCCCGGCCTCAGTCGACTATCCAGCACACCCACCCGAGGAGGTTCCCCATGCGCAAGCTCATCGTCGCCGCCTTCATCACCCTCGACGGCGTCATGCAGGCCCCCGGCGGCCCCGAGGAAGACACCAGCGGCGGCTTCACCCATGGCGGCTGGATTCCGCCGTTGGCCGACGAGGCCTTCGGCCAGGCCATGCAGACATTGTTCAGCCAGCCGTTCGAATTGCTGCTGGGACGGCGTACCTACGACATTTTCGCTGGGTTCTGGCCAAACGTCGGTCCCGAGGCAGCGGATCGCCCACTGGCCGACCTGTTCAACGGTGTGGCCAAGCATGTCGCCACCCACCGCCCCGAATCCATCGACTGGCAAAACAGCCACCCCTTGAGTGCCGATGTGACAGGTGCGGTGCGCGCCCTCAAGCAACAGGACGGCCCGGCGCTGCTGACCCAGGGCAGCGGTGAACTGGTACGCCAGTTGCTGGCCGCCGGGCTGGTGGACGAGCTGCGCCTGCTGATCCACCCCTTGCTGCTGGGGCGCGGCAAGCGCCTGTTCGGTGACGATGCGCAGGCGGCGACGTTCGAGCTGGTGGAGTCGGCCGCCACCCCCAAAGGCGTGTTGCTGGCGCACTATGTGCGCAGTGGCCAGGTGCTGACAGGGTCATTTTGAACGACGTCAGGAACTCAGACATGATTCAGCCACACCCGATCAGGGCCCAGGACTGGCCCCTTTACCGCGACTTGCGTCTGCAGGCATTGCTGGACACCCCCGACGCGTTCGGCAGTACCCATGCGGCGGAAGCGACCCGCTCCGACCAAGCCTGGCAGACACGCGTCGAGGCGGTACTGGCGTCAGCCAACGACCAACTGTGGCTGGCACGCGAAGGGCGGACACCCTGCGGCCTGATATGGTGCCGACTGTCCGCCGTCGAACCTGGCGTGGCCGAGCTCTACCAAATGTGGGTCTCCCCGCAGGCGCGCGGTCGTGGCGCGGGCCGTGCGCTGCTGCGGGCGGCGCTGGCATGGGCCGGTGAGCGCCGGGCGCGCGAGGTGAGCCTGGGCGTCACGCTGGCCGACAGCCCGGCAATGGGCTTGTACCGATCGGTGGGGTTCCGCGCCTTCGGACCACCTGGGCCCCTGCGTGAAGGGAGCACGTTGCAGGTTCAAGAGATGCGCCTGCTGCTGGCTCGGGAATAGACCTGGCGAGCGCAGGGCCATGGTCCGGGTATAAGATCGAGGCCCCTGTGCCAGAGATCCCCGCCATGCTGCCAACCGCCGCCTCCCAACACAGTGCTCGACGCGCCAAGCTGCAAGCCCGGCGTGGCCGCGTCGGCCTCGGGCTGGTGGCCGGGCTGTCGGTGCTGGCCGGCATGACCGACGCCATCGGCCTGCTGGCCCTGGGCGATTTCGTCTCGTTCATGAGCGGCAACACCACGCGCCTTGCAGTGGCGATCAGCCAGGTCGACCTGGCGCTGATCCTGCGCCTGGCCGTGGCGATTTTCAGCTTCGTCCTCGGCAATGCCCTGGGCGTGCTGCTGGCCCGACTGTCGCGCCGCCGCGCCGCGCCATTGCTGCTGATCGTCGCCGCCCTGCTCGCCTTCGCCGCTGGCGGGCCCACGGGCGCCACGTTCCCCGCGCTGATCGCGGCGACGCTCGCCATGGGCATGCTCAACGCCGTGGTCGAGCAGGTGAACGGCCTGCCCATCGGCTTGACCTACGTCACCGGCGCGCTATCGCGCTTCGGTCGTGGTCTGGGACGCTGGCTGCTGGGGGAGCGACGGCATGGCTGGCGGGTCCAGCTGGTGCCTTGGACGGGCATGCTGCTGGGCGCGGCGCTGGGGGCCTGGCTGCAGCAACGGTTCGGTCTGCTGGCGCTGTCGGCCAGTTGTGCCCTGGCTTGTGCCTTGGCGCTGCTGACGCGGTTCATCCCGCGGGCCTGGCAACTGGGCTACATGCCGCGCTGAGCCCGTTCAGCGCGGCAGCGGCCCGCAATGCATCACACTGTTGCACACCAGCAGCTGGGCAAGCGCAAACCCCACCAGGCTACCGCAAAAGCCCAGCACGGCGACCTTCCATGGCCGGCTGCCCCTGACCCGCCGACGTATCAGCCAGGCTGTCGCCGCCAAGCCTGCCAGCAGCCCAGGGGCGGAAAAAACATGCCCCAGCCCCAGCAACCCATCGGGATGCAAGCGCCCGGCTTGCAGGCGCAGGTAGGCCAGCAGCGTCGCCGCCAGCGCCGCCGTGGCGCCGGTGATGAACAAGGCTGGAGCACGCAGCGCCAGGCTGGCCATCAGCACCATCGCGTACAAGCCCATCACATACCAAGCGCCGAGGTACAGCGGATAGCCCAGCGTGGCACCCGACAGCCAAAGCGCCACCATGATCAAAGCGGAGAACACCAGGTCTTCCCTGAGCCCCATCGACATGTCCACTCCCTGCCTCCAGACCTGACGCTGATCAGTCTAGCCAGTGACACGCCAACGGCCGCCTCGATAGTCACTATCGAGAACGACAATTTCTAATGCCCGGCCACGCCCAATAACCTTGGTCCATCGATTCGATGCCGACGAATCCCCGAATCATGGACCGCCCACGATGAACACCACCAGCCGCCTGCTGTTCGCTGCCCTGACCGCCTTGGCCATTGCCGTGCTGAGCGGTTGTGCCAATCATCCCGAACTGCGTCCTTACAGCGCCGCAGAAACCCGCCAGCTGCAACTCGAAGCACTGCAACGCCAAGGACTGAGCCAGGCGGAGTATGAACGGCGCAAACTGGCCGTGCTGCGCGCCGGCCAGGAGCAAGTGGTGACGGACGCCGCCGCCAGCACCGGCAGCACCCGCGGCTGATCGCGGCAAAGGCTTTACCCCGCCCGTTGCAAAGCTGTTAGCCTTGCCCTGTTCAGGTCACCACGGACAGCCCATGGCCAACCACAAGATCGAGATCCGCCGGCGCAACGTCGAGAAGATCCTCCACGCCGCCGAGCAGGTGTTCGCCGAGAAAGGCTACGGCGCCACCTCCATGGGCGATATCGCCGAACTGGCGCAACTGCCGCGCTCCAACCTGCATTACTACTTCAGCACCAAGGACGACCTGTATCGCGCGGTGCTGCAGGACCTGCTGGACGTGTGGAAACAGGACGCCCTGTGCTTCGAGCGCTTCGACGACCCGCGGGTAGTGCTGACCAGCTACATCCGCGCCAAGATGGGCCACTCGCGCTCACGCCCCCTGGGCTCGAAGATCTGGGCCGAAGAGATGCTGCACGGCGCGCCGCTGCTCGGCGCGAGCCTGGATGACAGCCTGGTGCCCTGGGCACAGCTCAAGCAAGCGAAGATCCGCAGCTGGGTCGAGGACCAGCGCATCCTGCCGGTGGAGCCTTCGGCGCTGCTGTACATGATCTGGGCGGCGACCCAGCACTACGCCGACTTCGGCTACCAGGTGACGCTGCTCAACGACGGCCAACCACTGTCGGACCTGGCCTTCGAAAGTGCCGTGCAGACGGTGACCAGTGTCATCCTGCGCGGGATCGGCCTCGAACCCTGACCTCCCTTCAAGGACTTGCCATGCCCCACACCCCTGCCGAGCGCGCCGAGCGTAGCGTTCATCATGTCCATGAACTGATTCACGCCGTGTTCACCCGGCCTGCGAGCGATACGGTGCGACAACTGGATGAACTGCTCGCCGCGTTCGCCGACGACTTCAGCATGGTCGGCACGGCGGGCAAGGTCGTCGATCGTGCGCAAGTGGAGCAGTTGTTCAGAGCGGTCGCGGGAACGCGTTCCGGACTTGAGATCGTCGTCGACCAGATACGCGTGATATGGCAGGTCGGGCCGCATGTGGCGGTGCGCTACCAGGAGACTCACCGCCTGGCGGGCCAGCAGACCCGGCGCTGGTCGCTGGCGATCGTCGAATGCACAGGCACCGGGGTGATCTGGCGCTGCCTGCAGGAGACGCCGATCGGCGACTGAGCCTCGCGTGGCAAGCCCGCTCCCACGTGCATTCCTGCTGCTGGACTGCACGTGGGAGCGGGCTTGCCCCGCGATGATTGCCTCAGCCGGCCTCGCGATAGGGATTGCGTGGATCCTGCGTCCAGTTCAGGTACGGCTTGCCGGTGTCCTGGGCGACCATGTCGATGCAGCCCTCCACCGGGCAGGTGATCTGGCACAGGTTGCAGCCCACGCACTCGGCCTCGATCACGTTGTAGCCGTGGGTGCCATCGGCCTTCGACGTGCTGGCGATGGCCTGGTGCGAAGTGTCCTCGCAGGCGATGTGGCAGCGCCCGCAACCGATGCAGGCATCCTGGTCGATATGCGCCACCGACTTGTAGTTGATGTCCAGGTACTTCCAGTCGGTGGTGTGCGCCACGGCCTGGCCACGGAACGCTTCGAGGCTGCGATGGCCATGCTGGTCCATCCAGCGTGCCAGGCCATCCTGCATGTCCTCGACGATGCGAAAACCGTGCAGCATCGCCGCCGTGCATACCTGCACCGCGCCACTGCCCAGGGCGATGAACTCGGCGGCGTCGCGCCAGGTGCCGATGCCACCAATGCCGCAGATCGGCAGGCCACGGGTCTCAGGGTCGCGAGCAATCTCCGCGACCATGTTCAGGGCGATGGGCTTGACCGCCGAGCCGCAGTAGCCGCCATGGGTGCTCTGGTCGCCGACGATGGGGTGGGCGACCATGCGGTCCAGGTCGACGCTGGTGATCGAGTTGATGGTGTTGATCAGCGAAACCGCATCGGCGCCGCCGCGATGGGCCGCCCGCGCCGACTGGCGGATATCGGTGATGTTGGGGGTGAGCTTGACGATCACCGGCAGCGAACAGTGGGTCTTGCACCAGCGGGTGACCATCTCCACGTACTCCGGCACCTGGCCGACCGCCGCGCCCATGCCGCGCTCGGGCATGCCGTGGGGGCAGCCGAAGTTGAGCTCGATACCGTCGGCGCCGGTGGCCTCCACCAGCGGCAGGATGAACTTCCAGGACTCTTCGATGCACGGCACCATCAGCGACACGACCAACGCCCGGTCGGGCCAGTCCTTCTTCACCTGGGTGATCTCGCGCAGGTTGATTTCCAGCGAGCGGTCGGTGATCAGCTCGATGTTGTTGATGCCCTGCACCTGGCGGTTGGCGCCGTAGTGCGCCGAGTAACGCGACGATACGTTGACCGCCGCCGGGTCCTCGCCCAAGGTCTTCCACACCACCCCTCCCCAGCCGGCCTCGAAGGCGCGGACCACGTTGTAGGCCTTGTCGGTGGGCGGCGCGGAGGCCAGCCAGAACGGATTGGGGGCCTTGATGCCGGCGAATTCGATGGACAAGTCGGCCATTTACGCAGCCTCCACGTTGAGCATGAGTTGGGCATGGATGGCTTCGGCGGCCAGCTTGCCGTGTTGCACCGCCTGGACGGTCAGGTCCTGGCCCAGGGCGGTGCAGTCGCCGCCGGCGTAGATGCCGGGGATGGAGGTCTGCATATGTGCGTCCACCTGGATGCGCTCGCCGTCGCGGGCCAGTTGCGCCGCCAGCGGGTCGACCAGGCTTGCGTCGTCGAAGCGCTGGCCGATGGCCTTGAAGATGGCGTCGGCGGCCAGTTCGAAGGTCTCGCCGGTATCGCCCAGGCGTCCTTCGACCAGTTGCGTGCGTGCGAACCGCATGCCGCGCACGCGCCCGGCATCATCCAGCAGCACGGCATCGGGCCGGGCCCAAGTGTGCAGGCGTACCTGGTTGTGCTTGGCGATCTCCTGTTCGTGACCGGTGGCGCCCATGTCGGACACGCCGCGGCGGTACACGAGGTTGACGTCGCGGGCGCCCAGGCAACTCATCTGCACGGCCATGTCGATGGCGGTGTTGCCGGCGCCGAGCACCAGGCAGCGCTCGGCCAGCGGCAGCTGGGTGAGGTCTTCGGCCTGGCGCAGCTCACGGATGTACTCGGTGGCGGCCAGCAGGCCCGGCGCGTCTTCGTCCGCCAGCCCCAGTTGGCGCACGGCATCCAAACCCAGGCCGAGGAACACCGCGTCGTACTGGGCATGCAGCTCGCCCAGCGACAGGTTGCCGCCCAGGCGCTGGCCATGGCGGATCTCGATACCGCCGATGCCCAGCAGGAACTCCACTTCGCGCTGGGCATAGTCGTCCACCAGCTTGTAGCGGGCGATGCCGTACTCGTTGAGGCCACCGGCTTTGTCCCGTGCCTCGAAGATCACCACGTCATGGCCGTGCATGGCCAGACGGTGCGCGCAGGACAGCCCGGCGGGGCCGGCGCCGACCACGGCGATGCGCTTGCCGCTGGCCGGCGAGCGCTGGAACGGATGCTCGGTGAAGCCGGCGTGGTCCAGGGCATAGCGCTGCAACTGGCCGATCAGCACCGGCGCGCATTCCTGGGCGTTGTTGCGCACGCAGGCCTGCTGGCAGAGGATCTCGGTCGGGCACACCCGGGCGCAGCTGCCGCCGAGGATGTTGGCCGAGAGAATGCGTTCGGCGGCGCCTTGCAGGTTCTCGTCGCTGATGCGGTGAATGAACGAAGGGATGTCGATTTCGCTGGGGCAGGCATTGACGCAGGGCGCGTCGTAGCAGTACAGGCAGCGCGCGCTTTCGACGGCGGCCTGGCGGGCGGTGAGCGGGGGCGCGAGGTCGCTGAAGGCCTCGGCCAGCTGGTCGGCGCCGGCCCGGGGGCGCGGCAAGTGGTTCAGGGCGTCGATCACGGTTGTAGCCTCTCTTTTTTTATTGAACACGATGCTGGTCAGGCATCGGTCCGTTCTGGGGATGGCAGTCAACAGGTGCATGTGTGTTGTTATCAGGGGGCGCGTTGCGCCCCTTTCGCGACACAAGGCCGCTCCTACAGCCACAGCGCCGATCCCTGTGGGAGCGGCCTTGCGTCGCGATGGGCTGCAAAGCAGCCCCAAGGCCTCAGCGCGGAACCGGTGTCGGCCTCGATTGCTCGGCCCGACGCTCCAGCACCTCGTACACCGACGGATACGCCGGCCGCTCCACATAACGACCCGCCCCAGGCTCCGCGCGCAGGTCGCCATCGGCCCAGAGCACCTTGCCCTGGCTGATGGTGTGGCTGGGAATGCCGCGCACGGTGCGGCCTTCGAAGATGTTGAAATCCACCCGCTGGTGATGGGTCTGGGCGCTGATCGTGCGCGTGCCCTGCGGGTCCCACAGCACCAGGTCGGCGTCGGCACCGACACGGATGGCCCCCTTGCGCGGGAACAGGTTGAAGATCTTCGCGGTGTTGGTGGAAGTCAGCGCAACGAACTCGTGCATCGACAGGCGCCCGCTGTTCACCCCGGCGTCCCACAGCACCGCCATGCGGTCCTCGATACCGGCGGTGCCGTTGGGGATGCGGCTGAAGTCGTTGCGGCCCATGGCCTTCTGTTCGGCGCAGAAGCAGCAGTGGTCGGTGGCCGTGGTGTGCAGGTTGCCCGACTGCAGGCCGCGCCACAGCGCCTCCTGGTGCTCGCGCGGGCGGAACGGCGGGCTCATCACGTAGCCGGCGGCGGTGGCCCAGTCCGGGTCGCGGTAGACGCTGTCGTCGAGCAGCAGGTGGCCCGGCAGCACCTCGCCGTATACCGGCTGGCCCTTGGCCCGGGCATAGGTGATCTCGTCCAGCGCTTCGCGGCTGGAAATGTGTACCAGGTACAGCGGCGTGCCCAGCGTCTCGGCGATGCGAATGGCGCGGCTGGCGGCCTCGCCCTCGACCTGCGACGGGCGCGACAGCGGATGCGCCTCGGGCCCGGTCAGGCCCTGGGCCAACAGCTTCTTCTGCAGGTGATAGACGAGCTCGCCGTTCTCGGCGTGCACCGTCGGCACCGCGCCCAGTTGCAGGCAGCGTTCGAAGCTGGCCACCAGGGTGTCGTCGGCGGCCATGATCGCGTTCTTGTACGCCATGAAGTGCTTGAAGCTATTGACCCCATGCTTGGCTACCAGCTCGCCCATCTCCTCGGCGACCTGCTCGCTCCACCAGGTGATGGCGACATGGAAGCCGTAGTCAGACGCGCTCTTCTGTGCCCAGCCACGCCAGGTGTGAAAGGCCTCGAGCAGCGACTGCTGCGGATTGGGAATGACGAAGTCGATGATCGAGGTGGTGCCCCCGGCCAGGCCCGCCGCGGTACCGCTGAAAAAGTCCTCGCTGGCCACGGTGCCCATGAACGGCAACTGCATGTGCGTGTGCGGGTCGATGCCGCCCGGCATCAGGTACTGGCCGCTGCCATCGAGGATTTCACAATCGCTGGGGGTTTCGAGGTTGCTGCCGATGGCGCGGATCAGGCCATCGACACACAGGACATCTGCACGGTAGCTCTCTTCATGGGTAACCACGGTGGCGCCACGGATCAACAGGGACATGCCGTTTTCCTCGCAGGCTGACCGGTCTTCAGGCCGGTTCTTGGAATTGTGCTTGGCCGGGCCTGGAGGGATATTTTCCAATCCTGTCAGACCTGACAAGAATCGAGGCTAGTATCTGTTCGGATATTGATCAAGAAAAAATATAAGCAAATATCTGAATTTATAACTTATTGATTAAAAACAATTTTTAAGTGAAATCACCAAAATGTGACACCCCTTCACCATTTTGACGCACTTGACAGGAAGCCAAATTGGTCAAGATTTTCTACGCAAAATCAGCTGTTTGAATCCAGGCAGGATGGCGCAGGCCGCGCCGGTGACTTTCCGGGCTGCACCCGTTTGAACCACAAGGGGTGCCGGACCTGCCGGACAAGCGGTACGCCACAGGGTTGACCGTGCCCTGTCGTGAACATGACGAATGCGTTTGCAAGTCAGTGAGTTACCTCCGGTCGGCGGCGGCCCGCCGGGACGGCCCAGGCCCTCCCGGCACGTTTGTTGAAAACGCAGGCCACAACCGCCTGGCCGGACCGGAGGTGCAGTACTGGTGGTGTGTGTACTCCGGCCATCGCGTCAGCCCGATGAGCGACAACGACAAGAAAAAGACCTGGAGAACCCCATGCAACAGAGCAGATCGCAAGTGGTCGAGCAGCATGGCCTGTTCGAGCTCGACGCTGGCAGCGACGTCCTCGACAGCCCCCGCTACAACCACGACATCGCCCCGACCAAGGTGCACCAGCGCACCTGGAACAAGTGGCACATCACCGCGCTGTGGGTGGGCATGTCCATCTGCGTGCCCACCTACACCCTCGGCGGCGTGCTCACTGCCTACTTCGGCCTGAGCGTGGGCGAGGCGCTGCTGGCGATCCTGCTGGCCAACCTCATCGTGCTGATTCCGCTGACGCTCAACGCCTTCCCCGGCACCAAGTACGGCATTCCCTTCCCGGTGTTGCTGCGCGCCTCGTTCGGCATCTTCGGCTCCAACGTGCCGTGCCTGATCCGCGCCGTGGTGGCCTGCGGCTGGTTCGGTATCCAGACGATGTTCGGCGGACTGGCCATCCACCTGTTCCTCGGCTCGCTGTTCCCCGAGTGGAAGGCACTGGGCGGCACCGGCGAGGTGATCGGCTTCCTGCTGTTCTGGTCGCTGAACCTGTGGGTGGTGCTGCGCGGCGCCGAATCGATCAAGTGGCTGGAGACGCTGTCGGCGCCGCTGCTGGTGGCGGTGGGTGTCGGCCTGCTGTTCTGGGCGCTGCCGCACATGTCGATGAGCGAGCTGCTGGCGCAGCCGCCCAAGCGTCCGGAGGGCGCCAGCGTGGTCGGTTACTTCTGCGCCGGGCTCACCGCCATGGTCGGTTTCTGGGCCACGTTGTCGTTGAACATTCCCGATTTCAGCCGCTATGCAAAAAGCCAGAAGGACCAGATCCTCGGGCAGATCTTCGGCCTGCCGCTGACCATGTTCCTGTTCGCCTCGCTGGGCGTGATCATGACCGCCGCATCCGCCTCGCTGGTGGGCCAGACGGTGTCCGACCCGGTGAGCCTGATCGGCCATATCCAGAGCCCCGGCTGGGTGGCCCTGGCCATGGCGCTGATCATCATCGCCACGCTGTCGACCAACACCGCGGCCAACATCGTCTCGCCCACCAACGACTTCCAGAACATCGCTCCGCGCCTGATCGGCCGCAGCCGCGCGGTGTGGCTGACCGGCTTCATCGGCCTGGCGCTGATGAGCCACGAACTGCTCAAGAAACTTGGCTGGATCGTCTCCGACCTGAGCCTGGAGAGCGTCTACTCCAACTGGTTGCTCGGTTACTCCAGCCTACTCGGGCCGATCGCCGGGATCATGGTGGTGGACTACTTCCTGGTCCGCCGCCAGCACCTGGACCTGGCCGGGCTGTACCGCGACGACGTGTACCCGGCCTGGAACTGGGCCGGGTTCGTCGCCTTCGGCGTGCCGGTGGCGCTGACCGTGATGGCCATTGGCAACAGCAGTTTCAGCTGGTTCTACGACTATGGCTGGTTCACCGGCTCGCTGCTCGGCGGCGGGCTCTACTACGCCCTCGGCGGCCTCGCGGTGCGCGGGCCGGCGCGGCTGGCGAAACCTTTGCCGTGATGTAGCGCATCGCGGGGCAAGCCCGCTCCCACGTGATGCTCCGACATGCCATGGAAAAACAACAGCCTGAGGAGACACCCATGACCACCCTCGCCAAGGAAGTCCTGCAATCGAGCAAGCACCACATCGACAGCGCCCGCCTGTGGCAATCACTGATGGACCTCGCCCGCCTCGGCGCCACGCCCAAGGGCGGCGTCTGCCGCCTGGCGCTGACCGACCTCGATCGCCAGGCCCGCGACCTGTTCGTGCAGTGGTGCCAGGCGGCCGGTTGCACGGTGAGCATCGACGCGGTCGGCAACATCTTCGCCCGCCGCCCCGGGCGCAACGCCAAGCTGCCGCCGGTGATGACCGGCAGCCATATCGACACCCAGCCCACCGGCGGCAAGTTCGACGGCTGCTTCGGCGTGATGGCCGGCCTCGAGGTGATCCGCACCCTCAACGACCTGGGCGTGGAAACCGAGGCCCCGCTGGAGGTGGTGGTGTGGACCAACGAGGAAGGCTCGCGCTTCGCCCCGTGCATGATGGGTTCGGGGGTGTTCGCCAACAAGTTCACCCTCGAAGAGACCTTGGCCAAGCGCGACGCCCAGGGCGTGAGCGTCGGCGAGGCACTGAACGCCATCGGCTACGCCGGCAGCCGCGTCGTGACCGGCCACCCGGTGGGCGCCTATTTCGAGGCGCACATCGAACAGGGCCCGATCCTCGAGGACCAGCGCAAGACCATCGGCGTGGTGCTCGGTGCCCTCGGCCAGAAATGGTTCGACCTGATCCTGCGCGGCGTCGAGGCCCACGCCGGTCCCACGCCGATGCACCTGCGCAAGGACGCCCTGGTCGGCGCCGCCGCCGTGGTCGAGGCGGTCAACCGCACCGCCCTCGCCCACCAGCCCCATGCCTGCGGCACGGTCGGCTGCCTGCAGGCCTATCCCGGCTCACGCAACGTGATCCCCGGCGAGGTGCGCATGACCCTGGATTTCCGTCACCTCGAAGGCGAGCAGTTGGATGCGATGATCGCCGAAGTCCGCCAGGTGATCGAGGCCACCGTGGCCAAGCACGGGCTGAGCTACGAGCTGATCCCCACCGCCGACTTCCCAGCCCTGTACTTCGACAAGGGCTGTGTCGAGGCGGTGCGCGACTCGGCGCGCAACCTGGGCCTGGCGCACATGGATATCGTCAGCGGCGCCGGACACGACGCGATCTTCCTCGCCGAGCTGGGCCCTGCCGGGATGATCTTCGTACCCTGCGAAGGCGGCATCAGCCACAACGAAATCGAGAACGCCGCCCCCGAGGACCTCGCGGCCGGCTGCGCGGTGCTGTTGCGGGCGATGCTGGCGGCCTCGGAGGCGATCGCCAGCGGGCGGCTGGCGGCCTGACAGCTTGTGGGAGCCCTTGCGATGGAAGGGCTGCGTGGGAGCGGGCTTGCCCCGCGATGCAGGCGACCCGACGCATGGCACCGGCGCAGCCGGTGTTCCGGGCGGTGCGGCGTTCCGACAAGCCCGCTCCCACGTTGCACATGCTCCCTCCGTGAACCGTGGCAGGGCCCGGTGCAGGCCCCTTGGCGCAAAATTCCCGCGCGCGGCGGTATACTCGCCAGCCTTCGAACCTCGCCTGGGAAACCGCCATGCAGCAAGTCCTGCTCATCGTCGATGTGCAATCCACCTTCAGCCCCTCCGAGAAACTGGTGGATGGCATCCGCGTGCTGTCGGCGCATCTGCCCACCGTCGCCTCGATCGAGCTGCACGATGAGCAGGTCACCCCATTCCAGCGTCAGCTCGGCTGGCACCCCGCCAGCGAAGACATGGCCCTGGTCGAGGCCGACAAGGTGTTCGTCAAGCATGGCTATGGCCAGACCGCCGAAACCCTCGACTACCTCAAGAGCCTCGGTGCCGAGCGGGTGCTGGTCTGCGGGCTGCAGACCGAAACCTGTGTGCTGGCCGCAGGCTTCGCCCTGTTCGACGCCGGGCTCACGCCGACGCTGGTCAGCGACCTGACCATGGGTTCCTCGCTGGACCGCTCCGGACAACTGGGCATCGACCTGTGGAAACATCACTTCGGCCACGTCACCACCGCCGCCGAGGTACTCGCCGGGCTCAAGGGCCAAGGTCACCCTGCCCCTTGAACATCCGCTCGGCGATGAAGTCGACGAATACCCGGATCTTCGGCGACAGGTGCCGGCTCGACGGCCACAGCGCCCAGAACTGCCCCTGGTCCTGCATGTGTTCGTCGAGCAATGTTTCCAGCGCTCCCGAAGCCAGGCCGTCACGGGCGAGAAAGTCCGGCATGTAGCCGATGCCATGGCCATCGAGGGTGGCCATGAGCAGGGCCTCCATGTTGTTCAGGACCAGCGCCGCCGGTAGCCGCAGCCGGGTAATGGCAGAATCGGCGCTCAAGCTCCAGTCCATGATCTTGCCGGTGGTCACCCAGCGGTAGCGTAGGCAATCGTGGGTTTCCAGCGCCTCCAGGGTACGTGGCCGACCCTTGCGCTGCAGGTAGTCCGGCGCGGCGCACAGCACGAAGCGGAAGGGACCGAGGCGACGCGACATCAACCGTGAATCCGCCAAGCCACCGCTGCGGATCACCACATCGAAGCCTTCCTCGATCAGGTCGACCAACTGGTCGTTGAAGTCCAGTTCCAGTTCGATCTCCGGATAGGCCTGGCGAAACGCCGGCAGCAACGGCAGCAGGAAGCGGTAGCCGATGGTCGGCAGGCTGACCCGCAGGCGGCCACGGGGCGCCTGTCGAGCGTGAGAAAGCATGGCCTCGGCGTCCTGCAGGTCGTCGAGGACGCGCCGGCAGCGCTCGTAGAACAGTTCACCCTCGGCCGTCAGGCTGACCTTGCGCGTGCTGCGCTGAAACAGTCGCACGTCCAGCGACGCCTCCAGCCGCGCCACGGCCTTGCCCACCGCCGAGGCGGAGAGGCCCAGGACGCGACCGGCGCCGACGAAGCTCAGGCAGTCGGCGGTCCTGACGAAGGCGAGCAAACCGTTGAGGTTGTCCATCGCATTAGATCCTTTTTGTCCGTTGTGATCGGAATTCTGGCCTGTTTATCCAGAATTAAGGCCGATCTAGATTCAGCGCTTCACAGTGCAACAAGCGGAAGGACCGCGCAATGGAGCAAATCACCCCCTCTGCACCCCGCCATCGCCCTGCGCTCGCGGCCATCTGCCTGGCCGCCCTGGTGCTGCCCCTGAGCTTCACCGGCGGCGCCGTGGCCACCCCGGCCATCGGCCAGGCCTTCGCCGCCAGCCCCACGGCACTGGCCTGGATCACCAACGCCTTCATGCTCGGCTTCGGCGGCCTGCTGATGGCCGCCGGCGCGCTGGCCGACCGCCATGGCCGCAAGCGCCTGTTCATTCTCGGCCTGCAGGCCTTCGTGTTGCTCGGTGTACTGCTGGCCTGCGCCGGCGACATACTCTGGCTCGACCTGCTGCGAGCCTTGCAAGGCATCGCCGCCGCCGCTGCCCTGGCCAGCGGCAGCGCGGCCCTGGCCCAGGCCTTCGAAGGCCAGGCCAGGACCCGCGCCTTCAGCCTGCTGGGCACCACCTTCGGCGTCGGCCTGGCATTCGGCCCGCTGGTCTGCGGGCTGCTGGTCGAACACTTCGGCTGGCGAGCGATCTTCCTTGCCGGCGCGGCGCTGGCCGCAGTGGCCTGGTGGATCGCCCACGACCACCTGGACGAGAGCCTCAACCCGGATGCCCAGGACCTGGACATCCCAGGCGTGGCCAGCTTCACCGGCATGCTGGTGCTGTTCACCTGCGCCGTCATTCTCGGCCCGCAGCAGGGATGGCGCTCGCCGCTGATCCTCGGGCTGCTGGCCGGATCACTGCTGCTGTTGCCGACCTTCATCCTCCTCGAGCTGCGCAGCAGGCAACCGATGCTCGACTTGCGACTGTTCAGGCACGGGCGTTTCATCGGTGTGCAGAGCCTGCCCATCGGCACCTGCTACTGCTACATCGTGCTGATCGTGCTGCTGCCACTGCGCCTGATCGGCATCGAAGGGCTGACGCCGCTGCACGGCGGCCTGCTGCTGCTGGCGCTGTCGGCGCCGATGCTGGTGGTACCGCTGCTGGCGGCCTGGCTGAACCGCTGGATCAGCGCCGGCACGCTCTGCGCCGTGGGCTTCCTGCTGGCCGCGCTGGGCCTGTACACGCTGACGCGGGCCGGCGACGGCGAGCACCTGCGGCTGTGCCTGGCCCTGCTGCTGATCGGCACCGGCAGTGGCCTGCCCTGGGGGCTGATGGACGGGCTGGCGTTGAGTGTCGTGCCCAGGGAGCAGGCCGGCATGGCCGCCGGTATCTTCAACACCACGCGTGTCGCCGGCGAAGGGGTGGCGCTAGCCCTGACCCTGGCCGTGCTCACGGCGCTGGTCGATCACAGGCTGCAACAGCTGGCCTCGCCAGGCCTCGCAGCCGAGCTGGCGCAGCGGCTGGCGCTGGGTGACCTCGGCCATCTCCAGGGGCTGGACCCAGCCCTGCTGCGCGCGGCTTACCTGCAAGGCTTCAACGGCCTGCTATGGATCCTCATCGGCATCACCCTGGCGGCGGCGGCCACAGCCCTCCTGCTGCTGCGCAGGCCTGCGGACGCCGCGTTGCCGGCAGCGGCCAGGCCAGACACTTCGCAGGCCTGAATCCCATGCTAAGCTGCGCCGCCATCCGGCCCAGCAGCGAGATCGTCGAGGAATCCATGACCCCCAAGCGCGTATTGATCGTCGAGGACGACGCCGATGGTGCAAGCATCCTGGAGGCGTACCTGAAGCGCGACGGCTTCGAGGTGGACATCGCCGAGGACGGTGCCCGCGGGCTTGCCCTGTTCCGCCAGCGCACGCCGGCGATCGTGCTGCTGGACATGATGCTGCCGAAACTCTCCGGACCGGAGCTGCTGAGCGAGATCCGCCGCGGCGCCGACACCCCGGTGATCATGGTCACCGCCATCGGCGACGAGCCAGACAAGATCGGCGCCCTGCGCTACGGCGCCGACGACTACGTGGTCAAACCCTGCAACCCCAAGGAAGTGGTGGCCCGGGTACACGCGGTGCTGCGCCGTTACGGCGCGCCGACTGACAGTCGCCAGCGCCTGGAGTGCCAGGGCGTCTGGGTCGATGCCGAGCGCTTCGTGGCCGGGGTGCGGGCCGGCGATGGCGAGGAGCAGGTGCTCGACCTGACCCGTTCGGAACTGCTTCTGCTCGCCGCGCTGCTGCGCACCCCGACCAAGGCCTTCAGCCGCGAGGAACTGCTCGAATTGTGCATGCCCGAGAGCGATGCCCTGGTGCGCATCATCGACACCCATGTGCACAACCTGCGGCGCAAGCTCGAGGCCCTGGGCGTCAGCGGCGTGCTGGTGACCGTGCGCTCCGTGGGCTACCGGTTCCGCTGACCGCCATGCGCAAACGTCCGCTGTGGCTGTGGGTCGGCCTGAGAATGACCCTGCTCGCCGTCGGCGCGGTGATCACCATCACCGTGTGCATGTACCTGTACTTCTGGATCAGCGACTTCCTGGTGCTGCAGTCGATGCGGCCCGAGGACCGCGCCGCGATGCTGGCCGGCCTGGCCGATGTGCCGCGCCACGAAACCAGGCTGTGGCAGTTGCTGCAGACCTACTACGACATCCATGACTTTCTCCCCGGCCCCGGCAACAGCATCGACTGGCTGGTGCTGTACGGTTTCGTCATCGTGGTCATCCCGTTCACCCTGATGGTCGGCCTGTACCTGTCCAGGCCGCTGTCCCGGCAGTTCCGCCAGATCGCCGAAGGGGCGCGGCGGGTGGCCGAGGGCGATCTCGGCGTGCGGGTCAGCCAGCACCCGCGCCAGCCCAAGGAAATGCAGCGTCTTTGCACCGACTTCAACAAACTGGTCGAACGCCTGGCGTTGTACGAAAGCGAAGTGGCCGAGTCCAGCTCCAACCTCGCCCATGAACTGCGCACGCCACTCAACGCCGCCCTCGGCCGGGTACAGGGCATGCTCGACGAGGTGTTCCCGCTGAGCCCGGAGCAACTGCGCCTGGTGCAGAACCAGCTGTACAACCTCAACACCCTGGTGGGCGACCTGCACCTGCTGTCCCTGGCCCATGCCGGGCAGTTGCCCCTGCATATCAGCTTGTTCTCCCCGGCCCGGCTGGTCGAGGAGCGCCTGGCCTGGTTCGCGCCGCAGTTCGAGGCCGCCGCGATGCAGTTGCACACGGCGCTTGCCGATGACGTGGTGATCGAGGCCGATCCGGCACGGGTCGGCCAGCTGATCAACATCCTGATCGAGAATGCGCTCAAGTATGCCTCCGACGGTCGCGAGCTCAGCGTCGCCGTACGCCAGGCCAAAGACTGCGTGCAGCTGGAATTCCTCGATCGGGGCCAGGCGGTCGAGCAAAAGGACCTGGGCAACATGTTCGTGCGCTTCTGGCGCGCGGAGCAGTCCCGGGCGCGGGTCAGCGGCGGGGGCGGCCTGGGTCTGTCGATCGCCCAGGCCATCTGCGAGGCCCATGGCGGCCACATCACCGCGCAGCGCCGGAGCGAGGGCGGGCTGGCACTGCAGGTGACATTGCCTCTGGTCACAACAGCCTGAAGGCTTCACGCGCTACCCTGTAGGAGCGGCCTTGTGTCGCGAAAGGGCTGCGCAGCAGCCCCGGCGATATCAGCTTGATGCACAAATCCTGGGGCCGCTACGCGCCCCTTTCGCGACACAAGGCCGCTCCTACAGGGAAACACAAGCGCGGCCCCTGCCCTGACCGAGTTTCAGGGACACTCGAATGCCGGGCCCGCAACAGCAAAGACCAAGCCCGTCGATTGCCCCAGTGCGACCTGTGGCTCATACGCTAAGTCGGCCCTTTGTGCCTGCGAGACAGGAAGGCATTGCTGGCACCGCTACCGCTGCACTACCATTGCGAAAAATTCTCATATGAGACTTTATCGCACAGCGGACGGACGCCTCGATGCCGAGCCTCGACAAACCCTTCGACCAGCAGGTCCAGGCCTACTACAGCGCTCACCATGGCTGGATCCGCAGCTGGCTGTACAAGCGCGTGGGCAACGCCAGCGATGCCGCCGACCTGGCCCACGACGTGTTCGTGCGCCTGCTGAGCAAACCACGCCAGTTCGACAGCGATCAGCATGCCCGGGCCTACCTGGGCACCATGACGCGCCACCTGTGCATCGATTTCTGGCGCCGCCAGCACCTGCAACAGGCTTGGCTGGAGGCGCTGGCGGCGCTGCCCGAGCCCCTGGCACCCAGCGAGGAGGAGCGCGCCCTGGTGTTCGAGGCGCTGGAGCAGGTGCAGCGGATGCTCGCCCGCCTGCCCGAGAAGGTCTGCCAGGCGTTTCTCATGGCCCAGGTGCAGGGCCTGGGCTACCGCGAGATCGCCAATCGCCTGCAGGTGTCCGAGCGCAGCGTGACCAAGTACATGTCCCAGGCCATGTACCAGTGCCTGCTGCTTGAACTGGACCTCTGATGAACCAGTCTCAGCCTCCCGACCACGCCACCTTGCAAGCGGCCGCGCACTGGTACGCGCGCCTGCTCGCCGCCCCCGCCGACCCGCAGCTGCGCCTACGCTGGCAGCAGTGGCTGGAGGCCGACGAGGCCCACCAAGTGGCCTGGACCCATGTCGAACGCATCAGTCAGCGTTTCGCCCCCCTGCAGTCGCAGGCCGATGTCTCGCTCCGGGCGCTGGACAACGTGCGCCGTGGCGAGCTCAGCCGTCGCCGTGCCCTGGGCATGCTGTCGCTGCTGTGCGGCGGCGGCGTGCTGGCCTGGGCGGGCTGGCGGGTCCCGGCAGCGCAGCAGCAGCTGCTGGCCCTGGGCGCTGACCAACACACCGCCACCGGAGAAATACGGGCGCTGCGCCTGCCCGACGGCGGCCAGTTGTGGCTCAACGCCGGCACCGCGCTGAACATCGACTACCGCGCCGACCTGCGCCGCCTGGAGCTGCTCGCCGGCGAGGTGCTGGTCGCGACGGCCACGGATCCCCGACCATTCGTGATCGACACCCGCCAGGGCCGGCTGCAAGCGCTGGGTACCCGCTTCAGCGTCTGGCAGCGCGATGCCGATGCGCGCCTGAGCGTGTTCGACGGCGCGGTTCGCCTGCAGCCCAGCGACGGCACCCGCGACCTGGTGGTGCAAGCCGGTTGGCAGACAGACTTCGACCGCCATCGCGCCCAAACCCCGCAACCGGTCGACGAAGCTCGCCAGGCCTGGCGCGATGGACGCCTGTTGGCCAACGACATCACCCTCGAGGCCTTTGCCGAACAACTGCGCGCCAACCTGCCCGGCTACCTGGGCCTCGCCCCGGAGGTGAAACAGCTGCGGGTCGTGGGCAGCTTCCCCGCCCACGACCCGGCCCGCACCCTGGCCATGCTCGAAAGCGCCCTGCCGATCCGCGTGCGCAGGCCCTTGCCCTGGTGGCACAGCATCGAGCCGCGCTAAGCGAAACAAGAATATTTTGCAGGGGTGTTCCGGTTTTTCCGCCCTCGTTCGGATTAGCAGATGAACACACCGTTTCATCCGCCCTGACAAGGAACCTCCATGCCCCTGCTTTCGCTCCCGGTGCGCCTGCGCCCTTTGCTGCTGGCGCTGCCATTGCTGGCCGCCAGCCCCGCCATGGCCGACGACGCGCGCCGCTACGACCTGCCGGCCGGGCCGCTGGCCCAACAGCTCAATCGCCTGGCCAGCGTGGCCGGCATCTACATCGTCGGCGATGGCAACCTCAGCCAGGGCAAGACCAGCACTGCGCTGCAAGGCGACTTCACCGCCGACCAGGCCCTCGAACGCCTGCTGCAAGGCAGCGGGCTGATCGCCGTGCCCAGCGGCGAGCGCCAGTATCGCCTGTTGCCCCAGCCACAAGGTGCCGCGCTGCAACTGGCGCCGACCGCCGTGGATGCCCGCGCCGACAGCGCCTATGGGGCCGTGGACGGCTACCTGGCAAGCCGCGCCAGCAGCGCCAGCAAGACCGACAGCGCATTGCTCGAAACCCCAGCCTCGGTCTCGGTGGTCACCCGCGACCGCATCAAGGCCCAGGGCGCGCAGACCATCACCGAGGCCCTGAGCTATACCGCCGGCGTGCACACCAATGTGTCCGGCAACAACCCCACCGACAACACCCTGATGGTGCGCGGCTTCCAGCAGATCAACAGCGATGCCTACAGCGACGGCCTGCGCAACAACAACATCGGCTACTACGCCCCCGAGCCCTATGGTCTGGAGCGCATCGAAGTGCTCAAGGGCCCGGCCTCGGTGATCTACGGCCAGGGCGAGCCCGGCGGCATGGTCAACCTGGTGTCGAAGAAGCCGCTGTTCACCGCCCACCGCGAAGTCGGCCTGTCGCTGGGCAACCACGACCGCCAGCAACTGAGCCTGGACGTCGGCGATGTGCTCGACGATCAAGGCGCCCTCGCCTATCGCCTGGTGATGCTGGGCCGCGACGCCGACAACGAAATCGACGGCATCAAGGATGACCGCCAGTACATCGCGCCCAGCCTGACCTGGGCGCTCTCCGAGCACACCAGCCTGACCCTGCTGGCCTCGTACCAGAAGAACACCAACCTGTTCACCTCGAACATGGCCTATTCGCTGTTCGACGGCTCCAATCCCAACGGGCGCGTGCCGCGCCACCGTTCACTGAACGAACCTGGCTTCGACCGCGAACAATCCGAGATGAACAACCTCGGCTACGAGCTGACCCACCGTTTCAACGAGACCTTCAGCTTTCGCCAGAACTTCCGCTACAGCCACATGCACGGCTACCAGAATCAACTGTTTCGCAACAGCGGCGTGATCAACGGCAACACCTTGGCCCGCTACTACGAACTACGTGACTACGACAGCGACAACTACACCCTCGACAACCAGCTGCTGGCCAACTTCGCCACCGGTCCCGTGCGCCACGGCCTGCTGCTGGGCGCCGACTACCTGCGCGGCCATCGCAGCCAGGACGTGCGCCACGGCGACGCGCCGTCGATCAACATCTATGCCCCCGCGCGCGGGGTGAACATCGACACCTCGCGCTATACCTCGCTGCTGTCCAGCGCCCGTGACGACCGCCAGCTGGGGCTGTACCTGCAGGACCAGATCCACCTGGACAACTGGGTCGCGACCCTTGGCGTGCGCCACGACTGGGCGCGCCAGGACAGCACCAACCGCATCGCCGACAGCCACCAGGTGATCACCGACGAGGCCACCACCACGCGCGCCTCGCTGGGCTACAGCTTCGACCTGGGTCTGTTCCCCTACGTCAGCTACAGCGAGTCGTTCAAGCTGGCCAGCGGCAACAGCTTCGCTGGTTCGCCTTTCGAGCCGGAGACCGCCAAGCAGTACGAGGTCGGCATCAAGTACCAGCCACCCGGCACGGAGAACTACCTCACCCTGGCGGCCTTCGACCTGCGCCGGCAGAACGTCGCCACCTCGGATGTCGCGCATCCGGGGTTCAGCGTGCAGCAGGGTGAAGTCACCTCCCGCGGGATCGAACTGGAAGGCGTGGCCAAGCCAGT
Organism: Pseudomonas sp. microsymbiont 2; assembly: GCF_054788395.1. Taxonomy (NCBI): domain Bacteria; kingdom Pseudomonadati; phylum Pseudomonadota; class Gammaproteobacteria; order Pseudomonadales; family Pseudomonadaceae; genus Pseudomonas; species Pseudomonas sp. microsymbiont 2. The sequence goes on along the minus strand of NZ_CM139112.1, from coordinate 2,195,014 downwards.
CGATGGCCTGAACCTGATTGCCGCCTACACCTACAACGATGTCGAGGTGAGCAAGGACAATCCCAACGCGCTGGGCGTGAGCAACAAGGGCAACATGCCGGTGCGCGTACCCCGCCACCTGGCCTCGCTGTGGCTCGACTACACCCTGCAGGGCGGGCCGCTGGCCGGGCTGGGCGCGGGGCTCGGCGTGCGCTACACCGGCGCGACCTACGGCGATGCGCAGAACACCTTCGAGGTACCGGGCTATACCCTGGTCGATGCGATGGTGTCCTACGACTTCGGCAAGGCCGACCCGGGCCTGCAAGGGCTGTCGGCCCAGCTGAACGTGAAGAACCTTACCGACAAGTACTATGTGGCGGGCTGCTTCGCCACGGTCGCCTGCCTGCTCGGCACCGGACGCACGGTAACGGCGGACCTGACCTATCGCTGGTGATGGCGCGCCCCGGCCGGCCTGGCCGGGACCGCTCACCAACGCAGCAGTCGAGGCCCCATCAGCGCTCCGAGGACGGTCGGCAACAACATCCCCAGCAGGTACCACAGCCCCCAGAACGGCACCGCCATTTCCGGGCAGTGCAGGCAGTACACGAGCGTCGCGGTGGATCCGGCGAGCAACCCGCCGGCGGCGCCGGCCTGGCGCAGCCGGGTCGGCGCCAGGCCGCGCAGGGCCCAGAACACGGCGGCGAACACGGGCGCCGAGAGCAGGGCGATGTTCAACGCGCAGGTGCGCCAGGTGCGGCCGAAGATCAGCTCGGCGCGGGCCTCCACCGGCGCGCCGGCCAGGCTCACGGCGGCCCCCAGCCATACCAGCAGCAGCGGCAGGCCGAGCCACCCCCACAGCGCGCCACCGCGCACACCCGGCCTGGCCAGGCGCTGGGTCAGCCACAGGGCCAGCAGCCCCAGGCTGGTGGGCAAGGCCAGCTTGGCCCAGAACAACGGCGTGCGCGCCACTTCGGCCAGATCGCTGCGCACGCCGTAGATGGCCAGGGTCATCAACAATGCGCCCAGCATGCCAGCCAATAGCGCCAGCAGCAGGCGTCGCACCAGCGCATGACGATCCACCGGCTCTGTGGCGGTCGCCAGAAGGCTGATCAGCTCATCGGTCTTCATGGTCGTCTTTACCTCGAATCAACCTTCCCAGGGCCTTGAGCCCCCGGTGTATGCCCACCTTCACCGCCGAACTGGACAGCCCGGTGATACGCGCGGTCTCCTCCACCGACAGCCCTTCCAGCTTGACGTGGACGATGGGCAGGCGCTGCCGGTCGGGCAACTGCCCGAGCAGCTTGTTCAGGTCCCGGCTGGCCTGGGCCGGCTCTTCTTCGCCACAGGCGAACAGCGCGCTGTCATCCTCCAGCGGCTCGTGACGCGCCTCGCGCCGGGCCTGGCCGCGCCAGTGGTCGGCCAGCTTGTAGCGGGCGATCGCCTGCACCCAGGCGGTCAACGGTTGCTGCGCCTGGTAGGTGTGACGGGCATTGTGCACCGCCAGCAGCACCTCCTGCAGCAAGTCCTCGACCTCGGCCGGCCGCTGCGCCAGGCGCCGACGCAGATAGCCACGCAGGTGCACCGCCAGCGCGGCGAGGAATTCGCGATAGGCCCCGGCGTCACCGGCCAGCCCAAGCAACAGCAGGGCCTGCAGCTGTGACTCACGTGCGCTGAGCACATCCTGTGGGTTAGTTCGTTGCATCGGCCGCCGGGGTTACACCGTCAGTGGGTTTCTTTTTTTATCCAACCATCGCCGCCACGCCGCGCGCAAGCATCGACGCCGCTTCCTTACCTTAGGTGGCCGGCGCAGGTGGCGAAAAAAATTTTGCAGGCGCTGTAACCGCCTCGCCCATCGCCGCGAACTACTCCATGAGCCGCCGGTACATCGCCACGGCCCCACCCTCTGGAGACGACACCATGAAAACCCTCGCCCTCGCCACTGCCGCCCTTGCCCTCGCCTCCCTGGCAGGCGCAGCCGTGGCCGACGACACCACCAAGGCGGCCACCATGGAGAAATGCTACGGCGTGGCCATGGCCGGCAAGAACGACTGCAAGGCCGGCGCCGGCACCACCTGCGCTGGCAGCGCGAAAAAGGACTACGACGGCATGCACTGGAAAAACGTGCCGACGGGTACCTGCACCTCGATCAAGACCCCCAATGGCATGGGTTCGCTGACCCCGGTCAAGTCCTGAGCCGAGGCCATCGACCATGAACGCACCTGTGCGAATGGGCGCCGGGCTCGGCCTCAAGGCCGAACACTATGCCCAGGCGTGGGACTGCTGCGCCGAAGGGCTGTGGTTCGAAGTCCATGCGGAGAACTACATGGTCGGTGGCCCGCGCTTGGCCTGGCTGCAGCGGATCGCCGAGCGCCATCCGCTGTCGCTGCACGGCGTGGCGCTGTCGCTGGCGGCGGACACCGAGCCGGACGCTGCACACCTGCGGCGCCTGCGCACGCTGATCGACCAGGTACAGCCGACGCTGGTGTCGGAGCACCTGGCCTGGTCAAGCTGGGGCGGGCTGTATTATCCCGACCTGCTGCCGTTTCCACGCAGCCATGAAGCGCTGGCCCGCATCGCCGCCAACATCCAGCGTACCCAGGACACGCTGGATTGCCGGATTTCCATCGAAAATCCCAGTCACTACCTGCGCCTGGACGGCCATGACTGGGATGAGATCGAGTTTCTCGCCGAGCTGGTGCGGCGTACCGGTTGCGGCCTGCTGCTGGACGTCAACAACGTGCATGTCAGCGCCCACAATCTGGGTTTCGACGCCTGCGACTACCTCGCCCGCTTCCCCGCAGGCGCCGTCACCGAAGTACACCTGGCCGGACACAGCCAGGACGACCAGGGTGTCCTGCTGATCGACTCCCATGATGCCGCCATCACCGCACCGGTATGGGCATCGTACCGGCAGTTGATCGCGCGCATCGGCTCGCGTCCGACCCTGATAGAACGTGACGGCAACCTCCCCGCGTTCGAGGCACTGCTCGCCGAACGTGCGATCGCCCAGTCCACCCTCGACCTGGCGGGGGCCTTGCCATGAACCTCTCCCTGACACAGTTCCAGAACGCTTTCATCGACGCGCTTTACCTGCGCCCCGCGCCCGAGCTGAGGGAGTTGAGCGCGCAGGCCGCGTTCGCGGTGTACCGCAATACCGTGCTGGCCGGTTGCGTCGACGCACTGCGCGCCAACTTTCCCAGTGTCGAAACCCTGGTGGGCGCGCAATGGATGCACGACGCGGCCACAGCCTATGCCAGACAATCGCCGCCCTGCGACGCGCGACTGGTGCACTATGGCGCGGCGTTCCCAGCGTTTCTGGATGAGCTCGCAGGCTTCCATTGCTTGCCGTACCTGGCCGATGTCGCACGCCTGGATCATGCCTGGAACGAAGCCTTCAGCGCCCCGGACGCCCCTTGCCTGGCACTGGCCGACCTGGCCGGCATGACCGCCTCGGACCTCGAGCACTGCTGCCTCAGCCCTCGTGCCGGCGTGCGCTGGCACTGGTTCGGCCAGCATCCGGCCTACAGCCTCTGGCAGCACTGCCGCGAGGGCCGGGCATGGCCCGAGGATCACCCTTGGGAAGCCGAAGGCGTGCTGTTCGGCGGCGGCCGTGAAGGCGTCATCCACCAGGCACTCGGCCTCGGTGGCTGCATCTTCGTCGATGCCTGTGCCGCCGGCCTACCGCTGGCAAAGGCCTCCCAACTTGCCCAAGGTGCCCAACCCGACCTGGACTTCGGCGCCCTGCTCGGCGCGCTGCTGCGTGCCCAGGCCTTTGGCCCACTGACCTTCGCCTGAAAAGGAGCCGCCATGGACATCAGCCACTCCCGTGCAGCACCCCACGGTCTGCGCCATCACTACAATCGCCTGGCCGAGCGTGCGCAGCACCTGCTCGGCGACAACGTCCTGTGCCTGGTCGCGCGCCTGGGCATCGCCTCGATCTTCTTCCTGTCCGGCCGCACCAAGGTCGAAGGCTTTCTCAGCATCACCCCTGGCACCTATGAACTGTTCCAGAGCGAGTACGCCTTGCCGCTGGTGTCACCGTGGCTGGCCGCGCACCTGGCGACCTATGCCGAGCACCTGTTCCCGCTGTTGCTGGTGCTCGGCCTGTTCACCCGGCTGTCGGCCCTGGCCCTGCTGGGCATGACCCTGGTGATCGAGATCTTCGTCTACCCGGATGCCTGGCCTACCCACCTGTCCTGGGCCGGCCTGCTCCTGCTGCTGATCGCCCGGGGCGGCGGGGCACTGTCCCTGGACCGGGTGTTGCGGTTGCGCTAAAGAAAATGGGTCGCCAAGCGACCCTTTTTCCCGACTCGAAGCGGCTCGGCTCAGAGCCCTGCCGCGCGAGCCCGCGCGGCGTGCAGCTTCTTGTAGCTGTCCACCAGGCGCAGATGGCGGTCCAGCCCTTCGAGCTGCATGCTGGTCGGCGTCAACCCGTGGAAGCGCACGCTGCCCTCGACCGAGCCCAGTACCGCGTCCATGCGCTCGTTGCCGAACATGCGACGGAAGTTGGCCTCGTAGTCGGCCATCTCCAGCTCATCGTCCAGCACCACCTCCAGCACCACGTTCAGCGCCTGGTAGAACAGCCCGCGCTCGACGGTGTTGTCGTTGAACTGCAGGAACATCTCGACCAGCTCCTTGGCCTCCTCGAAGCGCTGCAGCGCCAGGTGGATCAGCAGCTTCAGCTCGAGGATGGTCAGCTGGCCCCACACCGTGTTGTCGTCGAACTCGACGCCGATCAGCGTGGTGATGGTGGTGTAGTCATCCACCTCGGCATTGTCCAGGCGCTTGAGCAGCAGCTTCAGCGAGCGGTTGTCCAGCTTGTGCAGGTTGAGGATGTCGGCACGGAACCCCAGGGCGCGGTTGGTGTTGTCCCAGATCAGGTCCTCGACCGGGTAGATCTCCGAATAGCCCGGCACCAGGATGCGGCAGGCGGTGGCGCCGAGGTCGTCGTAGACGGCCATGTACACCTCCTTGCCCAGGTCTTCGAGAATGCCGAACAGGGTGGCGGCCTCCTGTACGTTGGAGTCCTCGCCATGACCGCTGAAGTCCCACTCGACGAACTCGAAGTCGGCCTTGGCGCCGAAGAAGCGCCACGACACCACGCCGCTGGAGTCGATGAAATGCTCGACGAAGTTGTTCGGCTCGGTCAGCGCGAGGCTGTCGAAGGTCGGCTGCGGCAGGTCGTTCAGGCCCTCGAAGCTGCGGCCCTGGAGCAGTTCGGTGAGGCTGCGCTCCAGCGCCACCTCGAAGCTCGGGTGGGCGCCGAACGAGGCGAACACACCGCCTGTGCGCGGGTTCATCAGGGTCACGCACATCACCGGGAACTCACCGCCCAGCGACGCGTCCTTGACCAGCACCGGGAAGCCCTGTTCCTCCAGCCCCTGGATGCCGGCGACAATGCCTGGGTACTTGGCCAGCACCTCCTGCGGCACGTCCGGCAGGCACAGCTCGCCCTCGAGGATCTCGCGCTTGACCGCCCGCTCGAAAATTTCCGACAGGCACTGCACCTGCGCCTCGGCGAGGGTGTTGCCGGCGCTCATGCCGTTGCTCAGGTACAGGTTCTCGATCAGGTTGGACGGGAAGTACACCGTCTCGCCGTCCGACTGGCGCACGAACGGCAGCGAGCAGATGCCACGCTCCTTGTTGCCCGAGTTGGTGTCGTACAGGTGCGAGCCGCGCAGCTCGCCGTCGGGGTTGAAGATCTCCAGGCAGTGTTCATCGAGGATCTCGGTCGGCAGCGCGTCCTTCGGTCCTGGCTTGAACCACTGCTCGTTGGGGTAGTGCACGAACGGCGCGTTGGCGATGTCCTCGCCCCAGAACTGGTCGTTGTAGAAGAAGTTGCAGTTCAGCCGCTCGATGAATTCGCCCAGCGCCGAGGCCAGCGCGGCCTCCTTGGTGGCGCCCTTGCCGTTGGTGAAGCACATCGGCGACTGCGCATCGCGCACATGCAGCGACCAGACGTTGGGCACGATGTTGCGCCACGAGGCGATCTCGATCTTCATCCCCAGGCCGGCAAGGATCGCCGACATGTTGGCGATGGTCTGCTCCAGCGGCAGGTCCTTGCCGGGGATGTAGGTGGTGCTGTCGGACACCGGCATCAGCAGCGCCTGGGCGTCGGCGTCGAGGTTGTCGACCTCTTCGATGATGAACTCGGGACCGGTCTGCACCACCTTCTTCACGGTGCAGCGGTCGATGGAACGCAGGATGCCCTGGCGGTCCTTCTCGGAGATATCCTCGGGCAGCTCGACCTGGATCTTGAAGATCTGGTTGTAGCGGTTCTCGGGGTCGACGATGTTGTTCTGCGACAGGCGGATGTTTTCCGTGGGGATGTCGCGGGTCTGGCAGTACAGCTTGACGAAGTACGCCGCGCACAGGGCCGAAGAAGCCAGGAAGTAGTCGAACGGCCCCGGGGCCGAGCCGTCGCCTTTGTAGCGGATCGGCTGGTCGGCGATCACCGTGAAGTCGTCGAACTTGGCTTCGAGACGGAGGTTGTCGAGAAAATTGACCTTGATTTCCATGCGCAGGGGTACCAGAAAACGGGCGGGAACGAATAAATGGCGGGCATTATCCGGGATTTTTGCCGGCAAGTGTTGCTTCACCGCCCGGCGTGACTGAGGCCACGGCTCGCCGTTGAGCCGGGAGAAGGGGATGCTCCGGTTTCTTCTGAGGCCCTAGGTGCTCGCCGGGAGTGTTGTAGCGCTTACAAGATCGAGCGCCGCCCGCGCGGCGCATCGCGACGCAAGGCCGCTCCTACATCTGTTTCGGGCCAGTCAATCCTGTGCCATTACCTGGTCCGCCTTGTTGGCCCGGCGCGGTTTCAGCGTGGGCGCCACTGCCGCTCTACCTGTCTCAAGACATGCGCCAAGGCGGGCAACCATGGCCTGACAGGTTCGGTACGTTGCAACAGATGTGAGCGGCCTTGCGTCGCGATGCGCCGCGCGGGCGGCGCTCGATCTGATAGGCGCTGCAAAAACATCGGCGAACACCTGGTGGCCCTCACCGAATATCCCGACATGCACCTAGCCGCCCTCACGCGATCTCAGCCAACAATCAAAGCCAGGTGCCAGACGAAGGCCTTGTAGCGCCTATGAGATCGAGCGCCGCCCACGCGGCGCATCGCGACGCAAGGCCGCTCCTACATCTGTTTCGGGCCAGTCAATCCTGTGCCATCACCTGGTCCGCCTTGTGGGTACGACGCGATTTCAGCGTGGGCGCCACTGCCGCCTCACCTGTCTCAAGGCATGCACCAGGGCGGGCAACCATGGCCTGACAGGTTCGGCACGTTGCAACAAATGTAGGAGCGGCCTTGCGTCGCGATGCGCCGCGCGGGCGGCGCTCGATCTGATAGGCGCTGCAAAAACATCGGCGAACACCTGGTGGCCCTCACCGAATATCCCGACATGCACCTAGCCGCCCTCACGCGATCTCAGCCAACAATCAAAGCCAGGTGCCAGACGAAGGCCTTGTAGCGCCTATGAGATCGAGCGCCGCCCACGCGGCGCATCGCGACGCAAGGCCGCTCCTACATCTGTTTCGGGCCAGTCAATCCTGTGCCATTACCTGGTCCGCCTTGTTGGCCCGGCGCGGTTTCAGCGTGGGCACCACTGCCGCCCCACCTGTCTTGAGGCATGCACCAAGGCGGACAGCGGTACCCTCACAGGCATAACTGGCCCGAAACAAATGTGGGAGCGACAGCGGGAAGGCTAATGGCACAATGATTCACAAATGATTATCATTAGCCTTTATTTCGCATGTCGACTCTCCCATGAACTCCAACGATGTCGTCGCCAACCTCTACCAGGCGCACAACAGCTGGCTGAAAAGCTGGCTGCAACGGCGCCTGGGCTGCTCCAGCGAAGTCGCCGACCTGGCCCAGGACACCTTCGTCAAGGTACTGGGCCGCAACCTCGACGGCCTGCGCGAACCCCGCGCGTTCCTGCGCACCATCGCCCACGGCCTGCTGGTGGACAAGGTCCGGCGCAAGGAGCTGGAGCGCGCCTACCTGGCTACCCTGCAAGCGCTGCCCGAGGCACTGGCGCCCTCGCCCGAGCTGACTTGCTCGCTGCTCGAAAGCCTGTACGCCCTCGACCGCCTGCTCGGCAGCCTGCCGCCCAAGGTGCGCCAGGCCTTCCTGCTGTGCCAGCTGGACGGCCTGAAGTACGCCGAGGCCGCCGAGCGCCTCGGGGTGACCGTGAGTTCGGTGAAGAAGTACATGCGCACCGCCTTGCTGCACTGCCTGGAACTGGAGGCATGAGCGACAGACAGTCGAGCCTGGACAGCGCGCTGGACTGGTACATCGAGCTGCGCGAAGCCCATGCCCAGGACCCCCGCCGCCAGCGCTGGCAAGCCTGGCTGGACGAGTCCGAGGCGAACCGCCAGGCCTGGCAGCGGGTGCAGGCGTTGCAGCAACGCTGGGCGGGCGACGACGGCAAGCTGTTGCTCTCGGCCTGGCGGGCGACACCGCACGCCACCTCACGGCGCGCCTTCGTCGGCAAGCTGTGCCTGTTGCTGGGTGGCACCGGTGCCCTGGCCTACACCGGCCAGCAGCTCGCCTGGCCGACACTCGACGCCGACCTGCGCACGGCCACCGGCGAACAGCGGCGCCTGGAACTGGACAACCAGCTGGTGCTCGACATCAATACCGCCAGCGCCCTGGACATCAAGGCCCGGCACCAGGACACGCTGATCGAGCTGCTGCGCGGCGAGATCATGGTCGACTCCCGCCAGGCCCTGCCGTTGTCCACCCAGGTACGCAGCGGCCAGGCACTGATCCAGGCCGGCCACGCGCGCTTTGCCGTACGCGCCCTGGACGACCAGCCAACACGCATCTCGGTGTATCAAGGCCAGGTCGGCGTGCTACTGGCCGATGGCGAGCACAGCGTGCCAGCAGGCCAGCAATTGCTGCTGGGCGCCAGCCATCTGCAACGCGTGCCCTTGCCCCTGGCCTCCGATGCCTGGACTCGCGGCCTGCTGATCAGCGAAGGCATGCCCCTGGGCGAGTTCGTCCGGGAACTCGACCGCTACCGCCCCGGGATCCTGCGCTGCGACCCACAGGTGGCGCAACTGCGTATCTCCGGTTCGTTCGACCTGCATCAGCCCGAGCAGGTCCTGGCCACCCTGGGCCAGGTGCTGCCGGTACGGATTCTCTACCGCAGCCGCTACTGGGCGACACTGGTGCCCGTCGCATGAACTCGAATGTTCCCTCACCTCGAAAGCCCTGTACTGCCCCTGCGTGATCAACCGCCTGTGGGAGCAACTGTCTTGCTCAATTTTTAGAATCTGAGCAAGCTAGTTGTTCCCTCCGAAAGCCGACGCCCTGGTGCTATCCCTGTGGTCCCGCGACCTGCGGCGCCAGGACGAACTGCTTGGGATTGCGTCCCAGCCACTGCGCAGCCAGGCGGTTGACCGTCTGCAGGTCGAGCGCACGCAACCGTTCGGGCTCGCTGGCCAGACTGGCAAAATCGTCATCGACCATGGCCACCTGCAGCAACGCCTCGCTCCAGTACAGCGCGCTGCGCCGCTGCTGGCGCTGGTCGTTGAGCAGCGCCTGACGGGCCTGCTGCAGTTCGCTGGCACTGATGCCGGCCTCGGCGATCCGCTGGATGACATCACGGGCCTGGGCGGCCAGCGCCTCGGCCCGCTCGGGAGCGGCGGTGAAGTTGAGCCGCGCCAGGTAATAGGACGACGGCAGGCGCGTGAGCAACTGGGAGAAGCCGATGGCATAGACACCCGAAGCCTGCTCGCGGATCGCCTGGCGCAAGCGCAGGCTGGCGACCTGATCCAGCAGTTGCAGGGCCAGCACATCGTCGCCACGCCACTGCGCGGGACTGCTGTAAAGCACGCTGACCATGCTTTTCGGGCTGCTTGACCAGGGGTAGGTTTCATTCATGACGCGATGCAACGGACGCACCCCCCGGTCCTGCCAGTGCGGGCGCACGCTGTCGGCAAGCGGCAGGCCGGCGACCCAGGTCCGGGTGAGCGCACGCAACTGCGTCAGGTCCGCAGGCCCTGCGATCACCAGGGTCATGCCTGGGCGCACGGCGAACAGCTCGCTGTGCACGCGAGCCAGCTGGGCCACATCGAAGTGCCGCCATGGCCCTTGCGCATCGCTGACCATGCGCTGGCCATTGGCATAGGCATCGCGGTTGATCGCGTCCATGTAACGCCGCTCGGCCGGCTGGTGTCGCAGGCCCTCGGCCATGCTTTGGCGCATCTGCGCCAACGGCGCGGCGTCGAACCGGGCGGCCGTCAGCTTGAGGTTCAGCAACTTGAACAGTGTCTCCAGCTGGTCCGCCGGCGCCGTGCCGCGCAGGCCATGGAACAGGCTGTCGCTGAACGGCTGCACACGCACGCCGTGACGGTCGCCCAGCCGTGTCAGCTGGCGTGGCGAGTAGGCACCATAGCCGCTGCGCTCGGCGAGCTGGATGGCCCAGTGCTGCTGCCCGGCCTGGTCGTCGGGCTCCAGCGAGCTGCCCCCGGCCTGGCGCAGCTCGAGGCGCACGTTGTCCTGCAGGCTGGGGTCGGTCTTGACGATGACCCGGATACCGTTGCCCAGGCGCCACTGCTGCGCACCCACTTCGGCCAGGTCCGGCAAATCGTCCAGGCGGCCGGACGCGGGCGCCGCCAGGGCCAACTCCTGGGTCTCTGCCTGCAAGGCGAAGCGCTCCAGCTGGCTGGCCTGCACACGCTGCCACACGGCCTGGAAACGGGCGTCGTCGAAACGCCCGGCATCGCTGTCCGGGCCAATTACCGCCAGGCGCGGCGAAGCCTGTTGCAGCAGCTCGGCGACCGCCGCGCGCAGATGGTCGACGCCGATGCGCGGCAACCAGGCTTCGGTCAGGGCCAGTTGCTGGCGCTTGTCGAACATCGGCATGCGGTACTCCAGCGCATCGGCCAGGCCATCGGCCAGCACGGCATGCCCGTAGCGCTGCTGCCCGGCGGCCTGACCCTGCAGTTTTTCCAGCAAGCGGCGCTTGGCCGAGGCCAGCTCGCTGGCCGTCACCGGCTGGACGGCCAGGCGCCGCACTTCGCTGAGCAGCCGCTCGGCGGCGCCCGGCAGGTCGTCATCGCGCAGGCTCGCCATGAACAGGTACTGGGCACGACGGGCATCGAGCAGGCTGGAACGCTCGGCGGTGCCGGCACTGGCGAAGCCACCCTGTTCGACCAGCAGGTCGAGGCGCTCGTCGAGCACGCCGAGCCACAAGGCATCGATCAAGTCCCGCCACTGGCCGTTCTGGGTGTCGAGCGAGGCTGGCAGGTCGCGCTGCAAGGCGAACTGCAACAGCCGCTGGCCTTGCTCGCCGTCGAACACCTGGGCCACGCGCAGCGTGGTGTCGCCATGGAAGCGCGGCGCCGCCGGGTTGACGGCCTGGCCACGCGGCTGGGTAGCAAACGCCTGGTCAATCGCTTCGCGCACCTTGCCCTCGTCGAAGCTGCCGACCAGCACCAGGGTCATGCGCTGGGGCTGGTAGCCGTCACGGTAGAAGGCTACGGCCTGCTCCAGCGGCGCATGGCGAATGATCGCCAGGTCGCCGATGGGGTCGCGCCGCGCATAATCACTGTCGGCATAGCGCAGCCTCTCGAGCTGCTGGTTGATGCGCTGGCCGACACCCTGACGCAGGCGCCACTCCTCGACGATCACCTCGCGCTCGGCTTCGAAGGCCGCCGGGTCGAAGCTGACCTGCCCAGCCCAATCGGCCATCACACGCAGGGCCAGGTCGGTCTGGCCGTCGGGCAACGACAGCTTGTACAGGGTGCTGTTGAAACGGGTCGCGGCATTGATGTCCGGCCCCAGGCTGATGCCCTCGCGTTCCAGCGCCTGCAACCCGGCCTGCCCGGGGAAATGCCGCGTGCCCTTGAACGCCATGTGCTCGACGAAGTGCGCCAGGCCACGCTGCTGCGCCGTTTCCTGCATCGAGCCGCTGGCCACCAGCAGACGCAGTTCGACGCCCGGCTCCGGGCGTGGCAGCAGCAGGACGCGCAGGCCGTTGTCCAGCCGATAGTCGCGAAGGCCGGGGCGCACCGGCAGCTCGCCGACGGCGCTGACGGTTGCGGCGCTATCGGTGTTGTCGGGCGACGTGACGGTGCAGGCCGCCAGGCACAGCATGCTGGCCAGTAACAGTGTTCTAGAGAGCATCGACGGGGAGTTCCTTGACGGCGGATTGAAGCACGCCCAGCTCGATCACGGTGTCGGCCAGGGCGGCAAGGTGAGGCTGGTGACTGACCAGCAGGATGGCACTGTCAGGCAAGCGTTCACGCAGCAGCGACAGCAGTTCGCTGGCTGTCTGCGGATCGAGGGCCGAGGTGATCTCGTCCAGCAGCAGCAACCGTGGCTGGTTGAGCAGCAGGCGGGCGAACAGCAACCGTTGCCGTTCGCCGCCCGATAGCCGTTGATTCCAATCGGCGCGCTGCCACGCCCGCCCGGCCCATTCGCCCAGCCCGACATCGGCCAGTGCCTGCGCGAGCTGCGCCTCGGGGAAATCCGCCGCCGGCCGTGGGTAGGCCAACAGCTCGGCCAGCGCTTCGTCGGCCAGGTAGGCTTGCTGGGGTATCCAGAAGGCCTCTTCACGTCGCATCAGACGGCCGCTGTAGTGCGGCCAGAAACCGGCCAGCGTGCGCAACAAGGTCGACTTGCCCACGCCGGAACGCCCATGCAACAGGGTCAGGCTGCCGGGGCGCAGGCCCAGTGCCAACGGCGCCAGCAAAGGGCCGCCATCGGCTTGGCGCACGCTCAGGTGCGCCTCCAGCAGGGCGCTCGTGCGCGGCGCGAGCGGCGCTGTTGCCCGGTCGGCCTCGAGCAGGCGGACGAACCCATGCAGACGCTCCACGCAAGCCGACCACAGCGCGATATCGCGATAGGCGTGGATGAACCAGCTCAGCGAACCCGAAACCTGGCCGAACGCCGACTGGATACGCATCAGCCCGCCCAGCTGCAACTGCCCCGCCAGGAAGGCCGGCAAGGCGAAGAAGAACGGCGCGATGATGGTCACCTGCTTGTAGCCGACCGTGAAGAACGCCAGGTTGCGCTCCGCGCGCATCAGCCGGTACCAGTTGCCCACCACCTCGGCGAAGCGGCGCCCCAGGGCCCGGCGCTCACTGCCCTCGCCGTGCTGCCCGGCAATCGCTTCGGCGTGCCGCCGACGCAGGATCAGCGCCCCACGGTAATCGGCCTCGCGTTGTTGCTGCTGGTAGTTCAGCCGCTGCAGCGAGCCGCCGATCCACTGGGTCAGGCCGATGCCCAGCACCGTGTACAGCACGCACGCCCAGACCATGTAGCCAGGCAATCGATACTCGCTGCCCCACAGGCTGAAGGCGAAGCTGCCCGACAAGGTCCAGAGGATGGCGACGAAGGACACCAGGGTCACCAGCGCGCGGACGAACGACAGCAGCAGCTGCAAGCTCAGCTCGATCATCTGGCGGATGTCGTCGGCGATGCGCTGGTCCGGGTTGTCCGGTTCATGCCCTTGCAACTGCAGGCGATAGTGGCAGGCATCGGTGGCCAGCCAGCGCCCGACGACATGCTCGGTGAGCCAGGCGCGCCAGCGGATCAGCAGCTGCTTGCGCAGGTAGTCGGCGTACACCACCGACAGAATCATCGCCAGCGCCAGGCCCGCGAACTGGTACAGCAGGCGGTACAACGCAGGGCCATCGACAGCTTGCAGGGCGTTGTAGAAGGCGCCGTTCCATTCGTTCAGGCGCACGTTCAGCCACACCCCGAACAGGGTCAGGCCAAGCACCGTGGCCAGCAGCGCCCAGGCCGGCCAGGCCTGGCGCGAACGCCAGAATGGCCGGGTGACGACCCAGAACTGACGCAGCCGGTTCATCGACGGCGCCCGCCGCTCAGAAGTCATAGGACAGCCCCAGCCACAGTTGACGTCCCGGCTGGTAGACCTTGTAGGTGCCGCCGCGCCAATTCAGGGTGTCGCTCTGGTTGCGGGTATTGAACAGGTTGCTGACCTCGGCGGTGAAGCCCAGTCCACCGGCGAACACCGGCTTCCATTGCAGGCTGGTGTCCCAGCGCCACAGCGAGCCGATGCGCGCCGAGCTGTACTTGCGCACCCGCAGGCCGCTGTCGGGCAGCGTGTAGTAGCCGTCGGCATCGGTGTCGTGCTTGTAGACCTGGTCGCGGCTGCTCTCGAACGTCACCCGATTGAACAGCGACAATCCTTGCGCCTGCCAGCTCGCCTGCCAGTCGAGGTTGAGCTTCCATGGCGCGTTGAAGTCGGTGGCGGGCAGGTCCCTGGCACTGATCACCTTGCCGTTGTACCAAGCCTTGTCCGGATCGAGCTTCATGCTCAGGTCGATGTCGCTGTAGCCCAGCTCCAGCGCGGTATCGCTGCGGGTACGCTGCCAGGCCAGCGAGGCGCCGAAGAGGTGCTCGGCGCCCTGCCAGCGCAGCGGCTCGAGCATGCTCACGCTCAGGTAGACGTTGTCGCTGTCGGTCCGGCTGTCGTTGGTGAACTGCTTGATGCTGCGCTTGCCGCTGTCGCGGCTGTCCGGGTACTTGGGCCGGCTGCGCACTTCGTCGCGGTGCTTGCGGTTGACGTACTGCAGCGACCACAGGCTGTTGCCCCAGCGCTGGCTGAGGCCGACCATCAGCTCGTCGCTGTAGGGGGTCTTGAGGCCCTCGAGCCCCTCGTAGTCGGGGGTGGCGTCCCAACTGCCGTCGCCGTTGTCGATCAGGTCCAGGCAGCTGGCCTCGTAGTAGCAATGCTTGAGGCCGCCGTTCTGCGCACCATACAGGGCATAGGTCAGCATCGAGCTGCCGTAGTAGCGGTTGGCACCGGCCTTGAGCACGGTGTCGCCATTGCCCTGCACGTCCCACGAGACGGCCAGGCGCGGCGCCAGGTTGTTGCGCCCGACGAAGTCGTCGCGGTCCAGGCGCACGCCGGGGCGCACGGTCACCCGCCCCCACTCCACGGCATCCTCGGCGAACAAGTGGTAGCTGGTGTAGCGGGTGGAGGCGGAGCCGGCGAAGAACGCATCGACCTGCTGCAGGTTGTAGTAGTCCTGCATGCCGGTGAAGGTCGCCGAGTAATAGGTCTGGTCGCGCTTGAACTGGGCATCGACCTGATTGACCCCGGCCCCCACGGTCAGCTGGTGGCCCAGCACGCCGGTGCGCAGCTGATCGAAGGCGAACTGACCGGACAGCTCGACGGTATCCTGGTAGCTCTGCAGGCTGCCGGGACCGCCGTACTGGTAGTTCTTCGGGCTGCGCCAGTCACTGAAGTCACGGACCATGATGCGAAAATCGGTGTCGCCGTCACGCTCGTCGGTCATGTGCCGGTAGCTGGCCGAAAGGTCCAGGCGCCCAAGGTCGGTCAGTTGCTCGAGCTTGAGGATGCTGCCCAGGCCGTCGTGACGGCTGCGGTAGCCGGAGTCGGCGATGGTGTTCTGGAACATCTGCTCGTCATAGCCCGAGTACAGCACCGTCCAGTGCAGCGTGGTCTCGGGCGTGGCGTAGAGGCTGAACTTGGCCGAGAGGTTGTCGGACTGACGGCGTTGCTGGCGATTGCGCGCGGGGTTGTCCGTGGCCACCAGCTCGTCGCCCGCGACGACGAACCCCTGCCCGCCCAGGTCGCGCATGGGGATCTTCGAATCGCGTCGCGAGACGCTGAGCACCACGCCGAGATTTTCCGCCAGCTGGGTTTCGGCCCAGGCGCCGTAATCGCTCTTCTGGTACTTGGGCTGAAAGCGCGCCGGGCGGTCGACGCTGTTGTTGGCGCTGTCGAAGTCCAGGCGGCTGTCGCTGAAGCTGCGGTTCCAGTCGGCGTCGCTGTGCCGGTAGTACACCCGTCCACCCTGCCCGCCGCGCCAGCTGCGCGAGGTGGCCTCGACCACGCCGCCGGTGAAGCCGCTGTAGCGTGCGGAAATGTTCGAGTCGTGCACTTCGAGGCTGTCGATCAGGCGGCTGTCGAGGTAGAAGCCCTGCTCGCTGGAGGTTCCCGAGGCCAGGGTCACGCCATTGCCGGGATCGACCGGATCGAGGTCGTTGTTCATGCGCATGCCGTCCAGGCTGAACAGGCCCTGGTAGGGCCGCGAACCATGGATGGAAATCGAGTCGGGCTTGATCTCGCCCTGGTTCAGGCCGCTCTGGCTGCTGTTGGAGAACTGCACCACCGGGTGGCTGCGCAACAGATCGGTGAGGTTGCTGTTGGCCTGCGGGCGTTTCTCGATCTGTTCGGCGGTGAGCGCGAACGGGTTGGAAAAACGCTGCTCGTCCTCGTTGTGCACGCTGTTGACGGTGGTCGGCTGCAGGCGCACGGCATCTTCAGCGCTGGCCTGGTCCCGACGGATCAGGTAGCCGTTGCCGGTAGCGATGGAGCTCAGGCCAGTTCCGCCCAACAACGCTTCCAGGGCGCCTGCGACGCTGTAGTGACCCTCCAGGCGCAGGGCCTGATGGCCGTCCACCAGGCGCGAATCATAGGCCAGGCGCACACCGCTGTGCTCGGCGAAACGCGTCAGGCTCTGGCCCAGCGGGCCGGCGGGAATGGCGAAGTAGCGGCGCTCGCCGGACTGCTCGCGGGAGGCCGGCGCGTCATCGGCCAGGGCGCAGGGGACGGCTGCCAGGAGCATTGAAGCGCAGAGCAGTACCGGGAAACTCGAGGTATCGGAAGGCATCGATCGTGATCCGTGCAGGGCATTGTCGATCCCAGCGAACTGGGAATCATTATCGATTTGTTATGCCGAACAAGATCGCGAAAGGGACAATGGCCAACGCCCGCATCACCAACAACGCGCATTCAATCCCAGTAACAGCCGCACCATTGTGGAATTCAAGTAAACAATAGAGCGAATAATTGCCCGAGATAGGAATTTATCGCCTACATAGACTAGCGCGATCTACCTTGCCTGGATTGCCTGCCATGCCACACGCCCCCTCACCCGCTTCGGCGATGCCACGTCGCAGCGCCGGCTCCATCGCCCTGCTGGCCATCGCCGCCTTCGTGATCGTCACCACCGAGTTTCTGATCATCGGCCTGCTGCCTGCCCTTGCCCGCGACCTGGACATCTCCATTTCCGCCGCGGGCCAACTGGTCACCCTGTTCGCCTTTACCGTGATGCTGTTCGGCCCGCTCTTAACCGCCGCCCTGGCCCATATCGAGCGCAAGCGCCTGTTCATGGTCATCATGCTGATCTTCGCCGTCGCCAACGCCCTGGCGGCCGTGGCCCCGAACATCTGGGTGCTGAGCCTCGCCCGGTTCATCCCGGCGCTGTTGCTGCCGGTGTTCTGGGGCACCGCCAGCGAAACCGCCAGCCAACTGGTCGGCCCCCAGCAGGCGGGCCGCGCCGTGGCCCAGGTATACCTGGGGATCGCGGCGGCCACCCTGTTCGGCATCCCGCTGGGCACCGTGTTCGCCAACCTGATCGGCTGGCGTGGCGCCTTCTGGGGGCTGGCCGCGCTATCGCTGCTGATGCTGGTGCTGCTGGCGCGGTACCTGCCGCCCCTCGCCCGCTCCGAACGCAGCAGTATCGGCCAGCAGATGCGCATCCTGCGTGACGGTCGCTTCATCGGCAACATCCTGCTCTCGGTGGCGGTGTTCACCGCCATGTTCACCGCCTACACCTACCTGGCCGACATGCTCGAACGCCTGGCCGGCATCGCCCCGGTGGCGGTCGGCGGGTGGTTGATGGGGTTCGGCGCCATCGGCCTGGTCGGTAACTGGCTGGGGGGGCACTGGGTCGACCGCAACCCGCTGGGCGCCACGGCACTGTTCGTGCTGGTCCTGGCCGCCGGCATGGCCCTGAGCATGCCTCTGGCCAGTTCGTCCGTTGGCCTGGCGCTGGCACTGGCCGTCTGGGGCATTGCCTATACCGCGCTGTACCCGGTGTGTCAGGTGCGGGTGATGAGAGCGGCCAGTCATGCCCAGGCCCTGGCGGGCACCCTGAACGTCTCGGCCGCCAATGCGGGCATCGGCCTGGGCGCCATCATCGGCGGCTACAGCATCGAAAAGACCGGCCTGGCCAGCATCGGCTACATCGCCGCCACGATAGCCCTGGCCGCGGCAGTGATCTGCCTGCTGCTGATCCAGCGAGAGGAACGCCGCGCCACCGATGCTGGGACGCTCCTGCGATGACCGAGCGAGGCGTATTTCGCCTGACGGCGAAGGCGCCACCTCGGTTTCGGCCCGCCGTGCTTGCTGCTACCCTGGCCGCCACCCCGCGCACTCAACGCATGCAGCGTGTATGCCCACCTCGGGCGCGAAAGGTAGAAGGATTTTCAATGAGGCTCACCGAGCACCTCAAAGGCATCGAGGTTTTCGTCACCACGGCGGACGCCGGCAGCTTCACCGCCGCCGCCACGCAGCTCAATCTTTCGACCTCGGCCGTGAGCAAGGGCGTCGCCCGCCTCGAAGCACGCCTGGGGACTCGATTGTTCAGGCGCACCACCCGCAGCCTTGCCCTGACCGACAGCGGCGAGGCGTTCTACCGTACCTGCGCGCGCATCCTGGCCGAGCTCGAAGAAGCCGAAACGGTTCTGGCCGCACAGCGGCACGAACCTGCCGGGCGCCTGCGCATCGATGTGCCGGTGACCTTCGGCAAGCAACATGTACTGCCGTTGCTGCTGAATTTCACCGAACACAATCCGCGCCTGCGTCTGCATGCCTCGTTCACCGACCGCTTCGTCGACCTCATCGAGGAAGGGATCGACCTGGCGGTGCGTATCGGCAGCGTCGAGCAACTGCCCAACCTGCTGGCGCACCAGCAGCTCGGCCAGGAACGCCTGATCTTCTGCGCAGCGCCCCAGTACCTGGGCCAGCACCTGGACATCCAGCACAGCCATCAACTCGACCAGCTCGAGTGCATCATGTATGGCCGTGCCGATGGCAGTGTCAGCCCTTGGCTGTTCCGTGGCCCCGATGGCCAGATCGAGCGGCGCACCATGAACGGCAGGATCACCGTAGGCAGCGGTGAAGCCCAGGTGCAGGCGGTCAAGGGCGGCTACGGTATCGCGCAACTGGCGACCTGGATGATTGGTGACGAACTGCGCCGTGGCGAGCTGGTGGAAATCCTGCCGCACCTGGCAACGCCGGGGTTGCCGGTACACCTCATCTGGCCGCGCAGTCGGCAACTGCTGCCCAAGGTCGACCTTATGCTGCGTTTGCTTGCCCGCCATTTGACGCCGCTGCTTTTCGACCACGACTAAACGCAAAAGGCCACCACGGGGCGATTTCAGCTGGCCCCGTAGTGCCCGCATACATCCATGTGTATGCTGGCCAGGCGCTGCGATCGGCCTTGCGGATCCGCCGCCGCCCTTCGCGATCGGGCCACGATCGAGCCATTTCGTAGCGGACGCCCTGCCCCATGCCCGTCGACCTGAACGCGCTCTACCCCAAGCTGATCCACCTGATGCTGGACACGGTGTTCGTGGTCGACCGGGACAACACCATCGTGTTCGTCAGCAACGCCTGCGAAGCCTTGCTCGGCTACCGCGCCGACGAGCTGACCGGCACGCCGATCACCCGCTACCTGCACCCCGACGATCTGGACAGCACACGGGCCTCGATCATCCGGGTGATGAACGGTCACGCGCACTTCGACTTTCGCAACCGCTATATCCGCAAGGATGGCGGCATCGTGCATATTCTCTGGGCGGCGTTCTGGTCCGACGAAGTGGGCGCGCGGATCGGCGTGGCACGCAACGTGACGGCGCTGACCGAGGCCGAGGAGGAACTGCGTTTTCTCGCCCATCACGACCCGCTGACCCGTCTGTGCAACCGCTCGCTGTTCAACGACCGCCTGCAGGCGGCCCTGGGCACGGCGCAGCGCGAGGAGCAGGTACTGGGGTTGCTGTTTCTGGACATCAACGACTTCAAGGGCATCAACGACGTGCATGGCCACGCGGCGGGAGACCGTGTGCTGTGCACCGTCGCCCGGCGCCTGCAGGGTTGCGTGCGGGCCAGCGACACGGTGGCCCGCATGGGCGGTGACGAATTCACCGTGCTGCTGCCGGCTCTCCCGTCGGCCAGCGCCGTGGCCGAAAAGGTGGCGCAGATTCTCGCCGTCATGGCCGAACCGTTGGGGGATGAGTTCGGCGCGATCCGCATGCCGTCGTGCAGCATCGGCGTGGCCTGCTACCCCATGGACGGTACCGACGCCGACACGTTGCTCAGCCTGGCGGACGACGATATGTACCGGCGCAAGCGCTGTCGCCCCAGGGCGGGATGATATGCGCGAAGACGGGCGGCCGGCGCCATGCCTGCCGAACGCAAGGGCCCCTGGATAGCGATCCGCGACCTGCCGCCGGCCAGAACTTTTTGCGCTTTGGCGGTCTATTGGTCAGCACGCCACAACGATGTCGCGCGCTCCTGTCGTCAGCGGTCCAATTGCCATCCAGAGGTTGCCCTTCCCCATGAAACTGCCTGCCTCACGCCTGCTGATCGCCGGCCTGCTCGCGCTCGCGACGGCGCTGCCTGTCGCCGCCAAGCAGCTCAAGACCGTCAGTCCATCCTTCACCCCGGAACCTGCGGCCAGCAGGGCTGCGCCCTGGCCAAGCATGGCCGGCGAGCACGGCGGCCCATTGCTGGCCCATGACGATCGCTACCGTCACGATGATCGCTGGCATGACCGTCGGGACGACTGGCGGCGTGAGCAATGGCACCGTGAACAATGGCGCAGGGAGCAGCACCGCCGGGCGATGGAGCGACAACGCTACTGGGAACGCCATCATGATCGCGCGTGGCACCATCGCTACGAGGACGATCACCGCCGTTATCGTCGCTAATCCCCTGCCGGCATTGCCCCTTTTGCTGTCAGCCAGGTGGCGAACCCGGAAATGGCCACTCGCCACCACTCGATCCCTTGCGTAGACTTCTCTGCCAACTGAATCTGCTGGCATGTGACACCCATGGACGAAAGCATTCTCTGGCTGGGCCGACTGTTGGCACAAGCCAAGGAGCAACACCTTCAAGGCAAGCGCACCGACCACGAGTTCGAACAAGTCCTGCTGTACACCTTGGGGGCGTTGCTTGTCGACTGGACGCGTGGACCTTGGCTTGCAGCGCTGACGCCCCAGGAGGAGAGCCAACCTCGGAACTGGGCGCATCTGACCCAGATCCTGGTGGATGCCTGCGAGGCCAAGGCCTCGAAGACCACGCTCGATCTTTCCCGGGTGCAAGCGTGCGCGAACCTGTTGTCGAACTGGACCAAGCTCAGGCCACGGGAGGAGTGTCTGGCGCTCTTCGACACGCTGTTCTATCGCATCATCAGTCGCGCAGGCTTCAATCGACGTCACGCAGATTTCGTCGCACAGCTGACCACGGGCCTGGCGGGCAAGCGCGGCATCACCGACCTGTACGCCTACAACGCAGAGGCACTGATCAGGCACGGCACTCCATTGTCCGACAAAGGCCTGCATGAGGTCAGGGAGACGGAGAGCGTCTTCGTGCACCTGACCCATCTTCGACTCGCCGTATTGGCCATTGGCTACAAGCGCATCGATGGCACAACAAGAGGCAATGCAGCGAATGTCGCCTTGCTGGACAACCCCGTTCTGCTTACACATCCATTCACCCGCCTGTTCACCCTGGCCGTCGATGGTCGAGTCAGCGGCGAAACGCTCATGGTTTTCCAGATCACCACAGGTGCGATGGACCCGGTACAGATGGAAGTCAGGCGCCTGTTGAGCGAGCAGGATCTGCTGGAGGCAATCGTCGATTTCACCAGCTACAACCCAACGGGAAAGACGCGACATTACACCGCCTGGCTATTGAACAGCGACAAGCCGCGCGGCGGACAAACCCTGTGCATCGACACCCGGCAGACCCTGGAGCCCATCAAAGGCGCCAACGTGCGACACATTGCCGAGTTCGCCGTGGCCATCGTGCAGAAGTGGAGATCCAACGACAGGCCCAAGGCAGGCAACAAACTCCAATCGCTAGGCCCACTCAGCGGTTTGTACGCTCAGTGGTTCGACCGCGGATACCGCGATATCGACGGTGTGTGCCGCGCTGTCGAGACTCGTCAAGCACTGAAGTCGCCAGTCAACAGCAAACGCGTACCCACACGCACCGCCTTGCGGGGCTTTTCGCTGCTCGATAGCAGACCCCTGACACGTTTGCTGGACGACACACCGCACGCGCCCCTTTGCGTGTACATCATTGGCAACAACGGGGCGGGCAAGAGCTGGTTGCTGGCCTCGCTCATCGGCAGATTGAAAGAGCAGGACACGCCGTGCTCGGCGATCGCCATCGGCCCACAGGACCGCTTTCCCCATTGGAACAAGCAACTGGGCGACTACCGCTACCTGGGCGACCGTACCGAAAATGGCTACTCCGTGCCGGCCATCGAAGGCAAGCTCATCAGCCTCATGATCGAGCTGCACAAGGACGAAGCCCGGGTAAGGACGCTCGACCATGTCATGGATCGGCTGGGCTTCAAGCATCAGACCTACCTCGTCCCGAAAAACGAACTGAACGATGTGCTCAACCCCCTGGCCTTGAGTGAGTCACTCCAGCCCTTCGGCCAGCACATCAAGCAAACCCGTGGAACCCGAAACAAGTCACTGGCTGTCGCCCGGCAAGGCAGCACGCAGTTGTTCCATTTCAGCGAGCTGAGTTCCGGAGAGCAGCAAGTGCTCGTGCTGTTCACCAAGATCATCGTGGCGGCGCAACCTGGCAGGGTCTTGCTGATCGACGAGCCAGAACTCAGTCTCCATGTGCATTGGCAACAATTGCTGCCGCAATTACTCGGTCTGATTGCCAGGGAACGCAGTGTACGGTTGATCGTCGCCACCCACTCGCCAACAGTGGTCGCCAATGCGCAAGACCCCATCGACCACTGCTTCCTGGCCAAGGACCAGCAGCTGACCGACATCGCCCCGGAACGTCGCCACTCGGTGGAAACCATCCTGCTCGAAGGCTTCGAGACCTACACCCCGCACAATCGCGAGATGCCTGAGCGCTGCGCCGCGTTGGTCGCTGACGCGATGCGCGCCATCAACCAGGAAAAAAGCGCCATGCGCGCGCGGCACAAGCAGCTCACCGACAAGCTCGGCGAGTTGCGCGACCTGATGAAAGCCTCAGGCGCGCTGCGTGATGATCGCTTCGAACGAGACGCTCAGCTGATTGACCAGGCACAAAGAGCCATCGAGGAAACCTTCAAGCTGGCGAAGAGGCAGAGCACCGTATGAACGCCAAGGCTCCGCCCGCCCCCACGGTGAAGTTCGGCCCGTACCTCACCCAAGCACAACGACAGATGCTGCAACAACGCCAGCGATTCAGGGCGATGCGTGATCTGCAACGTGACGCCAGGGCAGGCGATACCAAGGTTTGGAAAAGATTGAGCAATGACCCCCTGCCGCATCACAAGCATTGGAAAAAGCTCATTCGCGACCGTCTCAAGGACGAACAAGAGCCGCGCTGCTGCTACTGCAAGCGATGGCTGCTCGCCTACGCCCATGCGACCCCCATCGAGCATGTGCTGCCCAGCAGCCGCTACCCGGCGCGGGCGCTACGGTTGCGCAACCTCGCATTGGCATGTCACGACTGCAACTATCTGAAGGGCGATAGCG
This sequence comes from Pseudomonas sp. microsymbiont 2, assembly GCF_054788395.1. Taxonomy (NCBI): domain Bacteria; kingdom Pseudomonadati; phylum Pseudomonadota; class Gammaproteobacteria; order Pseudomonadales; family Pseudomonadaceae; genus Pseudomonas; species Pseudomonas sp. microsymbiont 2. Next base: position 2,171,523 of record NZ_CM139112.1, on the reverse strand, counting down.
ACTGGAACGAGCACGCGGGGCCATACCGCTCATGCGACGGACTGGGTTTCTTTCATCCCCGGTACCATGCCTATGACGACCACATCCAGTACATCCACTATGAAACCAATGACCTGGAATACATTGCCTATCAGGGCTTGACGACCCAGGGCCGCCATTTATGCCGAGCGCTGCTGAGCGATGTCGTGGGGAAAAAGCGACTGGTGGAGTACTTCCCCGGCCTGCGCAGCTGGACGCAAGCCGCCAGCAGTTTCGCTGCCACCCCCCAAGGGGCGAGTGAACGCCCGCAGCTGGACAGCTTTGCCAGGCTGCTGAGTCAGACGGTTACCGACCAATTGGCCGATGGCGCGAAGATCAGTGCGATGTGGGTACGCAAATCGCCGTAGAATGAGCGTCGCACGCCAGCCACCCGGCCTGTCCGACAGGCGCGAACCTGCCGGCGACACAACGCCGACGTCGGTCCGCGCCTTGACCGTTCGGCGACTTCACGTACAAACCTCGGAGCACCCTTGTGCTGCCTGGCAAAAGGTAAGACAGTAACCCACTGCCACTGCCAAGAAACGGAGATTCGCCCTTGAGTACCGATCGTCTGAGCCTGCTGCAATTCGAGCACCTCAGCCTGAGCCCCGCGGCCGCCGAACAGTTTGCCCTCGCACGCAAGGCGCTCGAGAGACTCTCGCTTTCCGAGAGCATCACCCATCATGTGGCGCACTACCTGGGCGACCTGGCCGAAGCGCAAGATGCACTGCAATTGGCTGAGGCCGTAGGCCTGGGCATCGGGTACATCTGGGAACTGCGCGCCGCCCGCGCCCTCAAGGTTTCCCAGGAGAAGGCGCTGCTGGAGGTCTTCAGGGAAGCCCGCGAGCGCGCCATTGCACTGGCTGAAAAGAACGCCCACGCCCATCATTCATGACCCACACGCCTTTCTCCCCCTTGCAGCCCCTGGCGGACAGGCTGCTGGCCTGCCTGCCCGCCGCACCCGGCGACGGTTCCCATGACCTCTCTCACCTCCATCGGGTCTGGGCCAACGTCCGGCGGATCCAAGCCAGGGAGGGCGGCGACCTGGAGGTGCTGCTCGCCGCCACCGTGCTGCACGATTGCGTGGCGGTGGAGAAGAACTCACCGTTGCGCACCCAGGCGTCGAGTCTTTGCGCCGACAAGGCCGCCGAAATCCTCAGCGTCATGGGCTGGCCCGCGCCCCGCATCGAACAAGTGGCCCACGCGGTGAAAACCCACAGCTATTCGGCGGGTTTCGCGCCACAGACCCTGGAAGCGAAGATCCTCCAGGACAGCGACCGCCTCGACGCCATCGGCGCGGTGGGCATCGCGCGCTGTTTTTATGTGTCCGGGCGCCTGGGCTCGGCACTGTACGATCGCGACAACCCGGGCGCCCAGGGTCGCGACTATCAGGACAACACGTTCGCCATCGAGCACTTCCATGCCAAGCTGCTCAAGCTCGCCTCTGGCCTGCAGACCCGCGAAGGCGCCCGCCTGGCCGCGATCAGGCATGCACGGCTGGCGTCGTTCGTCGACGACTTCATGGATGAGATCGGCGCCGCCGAGTAACGCCTGATCCACGGCACATGCACCCATGCCGATCGTCGTCACTTTCGCGCTTTACTTGTCTATAACTTCAGGGTTCATGATCGCCCCAGCGCATGAGGGGAGGACAGATGTATCGCATTTCCGAATTGGCAGCCAAGCTCGGCCTTGCCCGCTCCACGCTGCTCTACTACGAAAAGCTGGGGCTGCTATCGTCCCGGCGCCAGGCCAACGGCTATCGCCACTACGGCGAACAGGACCTGCAACAGCTGCGTTTGTTGCAGCAACTGCAGGCCGGCGGTCTGAGCCTGAAGGAGTGCCAGGCGTGCCTGCAGGGGCGCATGGACCGTTCCGTCCTGCTCGCCCGCCTGCATACCCTGGACGAGCAGATCGCCGCCCGGCAGCGCTCGCGTGACCTGCTCGCCGCCATGCTCGGCCTGTCGTCCATGCGCCCCTGGCACCAAGTGCTCGAACGGCAGGCCCCCGGGGCTCACCTGGCGTGGCTGCGCACCCAAGGATTCAGTGAAAAGCAGGCCCTGCGCCTGAAATGGTTATCCCGCGACATGAACGAACACGAACGCTACATGGCCGACTTCGAGCGTATCTTCGATAGCCTGCAACACCTCGGCCCCGGCTCGTCGCACGACTCGCTCGAAGCCCTGCGCGCCCTGCCCCGGGCACCGACCACACTGCTGGAAATCGGCTGTGGCCGTGGCGCCACCAGCGTGCTGCTGGCCGAGCACAGCCAAGCGCGCATCACCGCGCTGGACAATGACGAACACAGCCTCGGCTGCCTGCGGGCCACCCTCGCCGACAAAGGCCTGCAGGATCGCGTCACGCCGGTATGCGCGAGCATGACCCGCCTGCCGTTCGCCCAGCCGGGCTTCGACACGCTCTGGGCCGAGGGCTGCGCCTACATCATGGGCTTCGACAATGCCTTGAAGTACTGGCGGCCCTTCATCAAGCCACAGGGCTGCCTGGTGGTCAGCGACCTGGTGCGGGTGGCCGACAGGCTCGCCCCGCAAGCCGAGGCATTCTGGCAAGCCGGCTACCCGGACCTGCAGAGCGTCGACACGCGTCTGGCCAGCATCGCCCGGCTGGGCTATCGCACCTTGCTGCACTTCCCCTTGAGCCCGCAGGCCTGGGCCAATTACCTGGAGCCACTGCGCGAACGCGTGTCCGCCCTGGCCGACGAAACGTTCGCCTCCCAGGCCTTGGCCGATATCAAACGCGAACTCGAGATCCACGAAAACCACCTGGGCGAGTACGGTTATCATCTGTTCGTCATGCAGACACGCTGAAACCGCCCCAGGACATGGAGTCACCATGAACATCGAAAAACTGCAGAACCGCCTGACCTTCCTGCGCCAGGCCGAACAACTCAAGAGCGTGATCCGCAGCGCCCATACCTCCACCGGCCGCGCCGAAAGCACCGCCGAGCACACCTGGCGACTATGCCTGATGGCCATCACCTTCGCCGACGAACTGGGCGAGCTGGACCTGCTGAAAGTGCTGAAAATGTGCCTGATCCACGACCTGGGCGAGGCGATCCATGGCGACGTTCCCGCCGTCAGCAAGCAGGGCTTCCCCGACAAGAGCCAGCAAGAGCGCGAAGACCTGCTGCACCTGATGGCGTCGCTGGACGCCACGCTGCGCGACGAAATCATGGCGCTGTGGGAAGACTACGAAGCCGCGACCTCGCCCGAAGCCCAGGCGGTCAAGGCCCTCGACAAGCTGGAAACCCTGCTGCAGCACAACCAGGGCCGCAACCCACCAGGCTTCGACTACGCCTTCAACCTGAACTACGGCAAGCGCTACACCGCCGCGACGCCGTTGTTCGAGGCCCTGCGCGGCCTGATCGACGCCGACACCCAAAGGCACCTCGACAATGGCATCGCCTTGCGCGACGAACGCCCGCAGGATAGCGCGGCCATCAGCCAGCTGACCGAGGCCGCCTTCGCCAATGTCGAGCACAGCAGCCACACCGAGCAGTTCATCGTCACGGCCCTGCGCCGGGCGGGCCAGATCACGGTGTCGCTGGTGGCCGTGGCGGCCGACGCCGTGGTCGGCCACGTGGCGATCTCCCCGGTGACCCTGTCGTCAGGCACCGCTGGCTGGTACGGACTGGGGCCGGTCTCGGTGTCACCGCAGCGCCAGGGACAAGGCATCGGCTCAGCGCTGGTCAACGCCGCGCTGGCCCGCTTGCACGCGCTGGGTGGCCGGGGCTGCGTGGTGCTGGGCGACCCGGGCTACTACAGCCGCTTCGGCTTCAAGGTCCATCCAGGCTTGACCTTGCCCGGCGTCCCCGCCGAGTACTTCCAGGCCCTGGCCTTCGCTGGCGATGTACCAGAGGGTTCGGTGCAGTACCACGCGGCATTCGAGGCCACGCAATAGCATTCGTCAAGGCCGTGCCAGAGTACTGCGGTGCCTGGCACCGGCTACGCCGGTGTTCGCGGCTGAAGCCGCTCCCACAGGCACAGCGCCGATCTCAAGCCATGCGTATACCTGTGGGAGCGGGTTTACCCGCGAAACAAGCAACGCATTGCCTGGCACCGGCTACGCCGGTGTTCGCGGCTGAAGCCGCTCCCACAGAGTGGACTGCCAGATCGAGGAGTCTGAGCAAGACAGTTGCTCGGATCTCTCCCCGAGGGAGCGGATCACCGACGTTGCCACACCTGCCCTTGCGCGCCGACCACCCACGGCGCCTGCCCGGCATCGATGCGCACGCCGCCCACCCAACGCTCGGCAGGCCCCTGGTCCAGCCAGTTCGCTTGCCCTGCCAGTACCTGCTCGCCCAGCGCGGTCAGGCGCAGCGAGCGCTGCTGCCAGTGCTCGCCGGGGCTTTCGTGCAGCAGTGGGCGTGGCGTGTCGATCAACGGGCGCAGCAGCACATGGAACATCAGGTCACCCAGGTACGGCAGCGGCTCGTCGCGCGTCATCAGCTCGCTGAACACGCGCCCGGCCGGCAACTCGCCGTATCGGGCAAGGATGCGCAGGCTCAGGCGCTCGGTCAGGCTCAGGCCGTCATTGGCCCCTGGCAGCTCCTGCAACTGGCGGGCGAGCGCGGCGCCAAGCAACGGCAGCGCCGTGTGTCGATGCGTGGCGAGCTCGGCCCAGGCCGACGGGTCGGACGCTGTGTAGGCAGCCCAGGCCTGACGCGCCAGGGCCAGGGCGTCCTCGCCCAAGGCCCGGCGTTGCGGCCATAGCCAGGCCAGCAGGTCCGGAGCGAGCTGGCCGATACCGACGAAACGCTCGACGCCCGGCACCCGGTCGACCTCGACCAGTTCCAGACGCCTGGGCAGCGCGGTCAGGCTGGCCAGCACACGCACGAGGAACAGCTGATCATAGGCATCCGCCTCGCACCACAGCACCATCTGGCTGTCGCCACTCAACTGCGCCAGTGCCGTGCGTTGCCGCGCCTGGCGCCGGGCCAGGTCGACGGGGTCGAGCTTGAACACGCGCTGCACGTAGGCGGTGCGCACACGCCAGTAGTCATCTTCCGGCAGGGCCGGCACGGGGCCCATCACCATGGGATCGTCGAACATCCAGAATGCCCCGGAGAATCCGGCGATACGCAGGCTGTGTTCGATGTCGTTGCCACAGCGCCAATGCTGCACCTGCGCCTGGTCATCGGCAGCGAAACCCGGATGGCGCGCGGCGAAGCTCACCGCGTCGGCATGCGCCTTGAGCTTCGGCCAGCTGGCGAAACCGGCCTGGCGGGCCACCAGCCACTGGGTATCGGCCAGACGGTAATCCGGGCCGTGCAGGCCCAGGGCGTGCAGTTGCGTGCGGGTATCGGGGTCCAGCGCCTTGAGCAGGCGCTTGGCGCGCTTGCGCAGCGCAGGCAGGTCGAGAAGGCCGTGGTGACGGGATGCATCGATGGCGGGCATGCCAACTCCTTGTGGGGCTCGGTCCGCCGACAAGCCGGGAGCTGGAATGAAATGAGGTGTTCAGAGCCTGGGGAACCCCTTTGCGCGGACCGCGGGCGCAGCGAACGCCTGAGGCCAGACTTTAGCGGCACACGGGGCGCGATGCAAACGATGTGCTCCGGCGCCTGCGGCCATCGTCTACCTGGACGTTTCGAACGCGCCTTTCCTTCGCCCCAGGTTCCCCGATGCAAGCACTTCTGCAAGAGATCCTCGACCACGTCCGCCCCCTGCTCGCCCAGGGCCAGGTGGCGCAATACATTCCCGCCCTCGCCCAGGTCGACCCGAACCAGCTGGGCATCGCCGTGCAGAGCCTGGATGGCCAGCTGCACTGCGCGGGCGACGCGCGCACGCCGTTCTCGATCCAGAGTATCTGCAAGGTGTTCAGCCTGGTGCAGGCGATCAACCACAGTGGCGAGGACATCTGGTCGCGGCTGGGCTATGAACCGTCGGGCCAGGCCTTCAACTCGCTGGTGCAGCTGGAGGTGGAAAAAGGCCGGCCACGCAACCCGTTCATCAACGCCGGCGCCCTGGTGATCTGCGACATCAACCAGTCACGCTATGCCACCCCGGCCTTGTCGATGCGTGACTTCGTCCGCCGCCTGGCGGCCAACCCACGCATCGTCAGCGACGCCGTGGTGGCCGAGTCCGAGTACCAGCACCGTGCGCGCAACGCGGCCATGGCCTACCTGATGCAGGCCTTCGGCAACTTCCACAACGATGTCGACGCGGTACTGCGCAGCTACTTCCACCACTGCGCGCTGTCGATGAACTGCGTGGACGTGGCCCGTGGCTTCGCCTTCCTGGCCAACAGCGGCTATTGCCCGCACAGCGGCGAGCAAGTGCTCAGCCCGCGCCAGGCGCAGCAGGTGAACGCGATCATGGCCACCAGCGGGCTGTACGACGAGGCCGGCAACTTCGCCTACCGAGTCGGCCTGCCGGGCAAGAGCGGCGTGGGCGGCGGCATCGTCGCGGTGGTGCCGGGGCGCTACAGCATCTGCGTGTGGTCGCCGGCGCTCAACGCCTCGGGCAACTCGCTGGCGGGGCTGCGGGCACTGGAGTTGCTGAGCGAGCGCATCACCGGTTCGGTGTTCTCGGCGGTGTGATCGCCATCGATCTGCGCCATGCCCAAGCGCGCCGTTTCCTTCAGCCCCAGTGAGCACCCGGCCACCAGCGCCAGCGCGGCGCCCCCATACAACGCCACGCCCAACGGGTCGTGGTCGGTGAGAATGAGGATTGCCGTGGCAATGCTGGAGGCCGTTCCCCCGCCCAGGGCCGCACCGACCTGGTAACTGGCAGAGATCCCCGAGTAACGCATCGAACGGGGAAACTGCTCGCCCAGGAAGGCCGGAATCGGCCCCTGGGTCGCGCCCATCAGCGCGCCGATCAGGCTATAGGCGAACAGGGCGGTGGCGAAGTGGCGCATGTCCACCAGGGCGAAGAAGGCGAACAGTCCCAAGGCCATGACCAACGCCCCGAACACCATCACCACGCGCCGCCCCAGGCGGTCCGACAAGTACCCGAACAGCGGCGCCGACAGCACGATGGCCACCGACAGGGTCAGGTCGAACATCAGGGCCTCGGTGCTGCCGTAACCCACCTGGGTGGCGTAGGTCAGGAAGAACGTGCTGCCGATATAGGCGACGGTGCAGTAACCGAAGGCGATCCCGGTACATAGCAACAGTTGCCGTGGCCGTTGCCGCAAGGCCTGGGCCAGGGGCGCCCGCACGGGTTTGGCCGTGGAGGTGGCCGACGGCGTCTTCAGCCGTGCGTACAGGCCGATCAGCACCAGGGTGCCCCCCAGCCAGAACGGGATCCGCCAGGCGAAGTCCACCAGGTTGTCATCGAACGCGACGCTGACCAGGGCGAACACCGCCGCCCCGAGAATGCCGCCCACGCCAATGCCCATGCTGGTGAAGCTGCCCCACAGCCCGCGCCGCCCCGGTGGCGCCGACTCGATGCCGAACAGCGCGGCGCCGCCCCACTCGCCCCCGGCGGCGAAGCCCTGGATCAGACGCAGCAGCACCAGCAGGATCGGCGCGGCCACACCGAGGCTGGCATGGCCCGGCAGGCAGCCGATGAGGAAGGTGCTCAGCCCCATCAGCAGCAAGGTGGTGACCAGCACCTTCTGCCGGCCAAGGCGATCGCCGAAATGGCCGAACACCAGGCCACCCAAGGGGCGAGCGAGGAACCCCGCGCCGAAGGCGCTGAACGCCACCAGGGTAGCGGTCAGGTGATCCAGCCCAGGAAAGAAGACCTGGGGAAACACCAGCGCCGCGGCGGTGCCGTAGATGATGAAGTCGTAGAACTCGAGGGCCGTGCCCAGGCCGGAGACGCAGAAGGTGCGCAAGGCGGAACGCGAAGGGTGTGCATGCATTGTTGTTGTTCTCGTGAGGCGAATGGGCTCAGAAGCGTTGGCAGCCGGCCTTGGCCAGTTGCAGCGGGGTGCCGGCCACGTAGTCCAGATGGCCGTGCTCGGTGTCAATGGCCACGCTGAGCAGGGTCTCCCAGCGCTCGGTGTCGGGCAGCGCCAGGTCCGGATGGAAGCAGATCGGCGCGGCATCGCCCGCGGCGCCGCACATGGCCTCGGCCCGGGCACGCGGGTCGGCGCTGGTCATCTGCTCGACCACCTGCCGCAGATGGGCCAGCCGGCCCTCGGTCTCGGCGCGGTCGGCAACCTGCTCGCCGGCGCTGAGCTGCGGATCGAGGAAGTGGTTGGTGTGCAACAGCCAGCCATCCTCGCCGGGCAGCACCAGCGCCGTGCGCTCGGGGCTCAGCTCGATGCTCACCGCACGTGGGCTGCTGTCCTCGCGGGAGAACACGGTGAGCACGGTGGAAGCGCTGACCCGCGCCGAGCGGGCCAGCTCGATGGCTTCGTCGACACTGCGTGCCTCGTCCAGCAGGCGTCGGGCGATGGCATGCACCGGCACGCCGCCTGTGGTGTTGTCGCTACGGTGGTGAAGGATGTTGAAGTGCAGACCCAGGCCCGCGCTGTTGACCCCCAGCTTGGCCAGCATGCCGAACTCGCAGAACAGCTTGACCGCCAGGCCCTGGCGGCTGCGCAGGGCCAGCATCAGGCCATGGGGGCACAGGCTGTCGTGCCAGTCCCAGGTCTGCAGGGTCTGCGGTACGCGCGGGCCACGGGGGGCATGCACGGTGGTGGAGCATTCGCTGTGACGGGTGCGTGCCGCCAGCACCTCGGTGCGGGCGTTGAGGCTCGCCAGCTGCCACAACGGCAGGCCGCTGCCGCAGGCCAGGCCGGCAACTTCGGCCGCCAGGTCCGGGCTCCAGGCCTCCAGAGCCGCCAGGCTGTTCTCGCCGATGCGCTGTACTTCGCCCAGCGTCACGCCGACACGGGGAAAGAACTCCAGGTACAGCTGGGTGGTCTCGCCGATCTGCCCGGCAAAGCGCTCGCCGACCTGACGGCCACGGGCATGGGGATCGAGGGTATCGGTGACGCAGGTATGGATCTTCACGACGGCTTTCCTGATGGGACGCAAGCGGCAAGCCTAGCGGCGAGGCTCCACCCCGATCATCGCCAGGTCCCGCACAACTTTTGTGCCCACCAGGAAAAACTCAGGCGCGCAGGCCTTGCCCACGCAAGTGCTCGTGCAACAGGGCGATGAATGCCTGCACCTTGCGCGTATTGCGCCGATGCGGCAGGTACAGCACATGCACCCAGGGGCCGAACGCGCTCAGCGCCCGCCAGTAATCAGGCATCACCTCCAGCAGCTGCCCGCTGGCCAGGTAGGGGGCCGCGCACCAGGTGGGGATGAACTGCAGACCCTGGCCATCGAGCAGGCAGGCCAGCAGGAAGTCGAAACTGTCGCTGACCAGCCTGGCCGTCGGCTGGCGCACGCGCAGCGTCTGCCCCTCGTGCTCGATCCACCAGAAGCTGCGGTTGAGCAACGGGTGACGCAGCAGCAGCCAGTCGTGCTGGGCGTAGTTGTCCAGGGTGATGACTTCGCCGCGTCGGGCCAGGTAGTCGGGGCTGGCGCACAGGATCACGCGATTCTCGATCAGCGGCTGGGCGATCAGCTCGGGCTGGTCGGTGGGGCCGTCGCGCAGCGACAGGTCGTAGCCGCCATCGATCAGGTCCTCGTTGGCATCGTTGAGATTCACCTCCAGGCGCACCTGCGGATGCTCGCGCATGAAGCGGCAGCACACCTGGTTGAGAAAGGCCGGGCCGAACGACGGTGGCGCGGTGATGCGCAGGGTGCCGCGCAGCTCATGCTGCAACTGCTCCACTTCCTCGGTGACCCGCTGCAGGTGCATCAAGGCCTGGCGCGCGCCCTCCAGGTAGAGGGTGCCGGCTTCGGTCAGGGCCATGCGCCGGGTGGTGCGTTCGAACAGCCGCACCCCCAGCTCGGCCTCCAGGTGGGCGACCGCCTTGGTGATGGCCGACGGCGTCTTGCCCAGTTGCTCGGCGGCACGGCTGAAGCTGCCGTGCTCGGCGGCGGCGACGAAGATGGTCAGGGCCGTCATTTTGTCCATGGTTGCTTCCTGGTTGGCACACGTGGGGCGCCGTGGAGTATCCATGGATTCCTGCGCAGGCGGCAATCGACGGGGAACAGCAAGCACTCTTTCCAGAACGCGAATAAAGTTGTGCCTGTCGTGCCGTTTAACCGCCCTTCCCGCTTGGCTAGCCTGCCGCCTCCCCCATCAAGCACGAGGCATCGCATGAAGCAGTTCCTGAAGATCGCGCTCGGCGCCGGCCTGGCCTGCGCCGCCCTGCCCGGCTTCGCCGCCGTCGACCTGATCCTGTACAACGCCAAGGTCTACACCGCCGAGCCGGACCAGCCACTGCAGCAAGCCGTGGCGGTGGAGGGCGAGAAGATCGTCGCGGTGGGCTCCGACCAGGCCGTGCTGCGCCTGAAGGCCACTGGCACGCGGACCATCGACCTGGGCGGCAAGGTATTGATGCCCGGCCTGCTCGACTCCCACTCCCACGCCATCAAGGGTGGCCTGCAACTGGAGCTGGCCGACCTGGCCGGTGTACAGCTCCCCCTCGACGCCCTGGAGCAACGCCTGCGTCAGTGGCGTGACGACGGCAAGGCCCGCCGCGGCGAGTTCCTCAGCGTCGGCGGCCTGCCGCCGATCTACTGGGACGACCTGGCCGCGCTCGAGCAGCGCTTCAACCAGGGCGAATGGGCCGACCAGCCGATCCTGTTCGCCGCCAACGACATGCATACCGGCTGGGCCAACCGCGCCATGCTCGCCCGTGCCGGCATCGATGCGGCAAAGATCGCCGCCCTGCCGGCAACGGCCCGCAACACCATCGGCCAGCACCCGGACGGCACGCCGAACGGCTTTCTCGTCGATGCCGGGCTGTACCCGGTCACCGACCTGCTGCCGGCACTGACCCACGACACCCTGATGAGCGCCGGGCGCCAGGCCCTGGACCACTACAAGCGCCTGGGCGTCACCGGCTGGATGGACCCGCTGGCCAACGAACTGCCCGGTGCCGACGTGCACAACGATTCGCTCGGCGTATTGCCGGTGTACAAGGACCTTGCCCTGCGCGGCGAACTGACGGCCCATGTAGCCGCGCTGCTGCTGGCCGACTCGAGGGCGCGCCCGGCCGACCTGGATGAGCTGGACAAGGTGCGCCGGCAGTTTCTCGGCGTGCCCAACCTCACCCTGCCCGGCATCAAGGTGTTCGCCGATGGCGTCGCCGAGATGCCGGCGCAGAGCGCGGCGATGCTCGCGCCTTACCGCAACTCGGGGCAGCACGGCGAGCTGCTGCTGGACCCGGCGCACTTCGGCGAGCTGGTGAGCGCCGCCGATGCCCGTGGCTGGCTGGTGCATGTGCACGCCATCGGCGACCGTGCCGTGCGCGCGGCGCTCGATGGCGTGGCCCAGGCCCGCCGCGACCGCGCCAGCGGCATCGCGCACTCGATCACCCACCTGCAGATGGTCAACCCGCAGGAGTACCCGCGCTTCAGGCAGCTGGACGTGATCGCCTCGATGCAGTTGTACTGGGCCAGCGCCGACGAGGCCAATCTGGAGCTGGTCAAACCCTACGTCGAGGCCATGGCCTTCCTGCATACCTTCCCGGCGCACTCGCTGCTCGCCCACGGCGCCACCATCGCCGGCGCCAGCGACTGGCCGATCAGCACCCCTGACCCGTGGCAGGCCATCTACCAGGCCATCAGCCGCAAAGGCCCCAGGGGCGTGCTCAACGCCGCCGAGGCCCTCGACCGCGAGACGATGTTCCAGGCCTACACCCTCAATGCCGCCCGGGCCATGCGCCTGGAACGGCAGATCGGTTCGATCAAGGCCGGCAAGCAAGCCGATATGATCGTGCTCGACCGCGACGTCTTCAGCGTCGCACCCGAGGCGCTGCGCGATACCCGGGTGCTGCAGACGTGGTTCGCCGGGAAACGCATCTACGCACGCTGAACCGAGCTCACACGTGTCGTGCATCCTCTGGGAGCGCCAGATCGGGGCGTCTGGACAGGACAGTCGCTCTTGCCCGCGATCACTGACTACACGCCGCAGTGTATGCTTCAGCGCGGCTCCCTCTTGCGCTCCCTCGACCGACAAGGACATCGTCATGCCTCGCCTGGACTGGCTGAAACACCACATGGCCCACTGCGATACCCTCGCCCAATGGCTGCACCAACAGTTCCACTACGAGTACGCGCACGTGCCGCTGTCCGACTGGCAACGCGAGTTCGCCGAAGGCCAGCACAACGGTCAATGGCAATGCCTGGTGGCCCTGGACGGCGACCGCCTGCTGGGCAGTGCCGCCCTGGCCAGCGACGACCTGCCCGGGCGCAGCGATCTCGGTCCGTGGCTGGCCTGTGTGTTCGTCGCCCCAGAGGCGCGCGGGCAAGGCCTGGCGGAGCGACTGATCGAAGGTGTCTGCGAGCATGCCCGCGGCAATGGCGTCGCCATGCTCTACCTGCATACCCATGACCAGGACGCCTACTACGCCAAGCGTGGCTGGGCGCACATGGAGCCGTTCGAGGCCTGGGGGCACAGTCATTGGTTGATGTCTCGCACGCTTTGACCAACAACGCCCTCAAACCTTGCGCCCTCCCCTGTGTAGGAGCGGCCTTGCCGAGGCGTCCGACCGGTCCGACGCCTCGGCAAGGCCGCTCCTACACGAATCGCGCATGGTTTGCTGCACGCAAATGACCCGGCAGGGAATTATTTAGCGCGCCGTCGTATCTGACCTTAGGTACAAGGCTGGCCAAACCATGGCCATGCCCCCAAGCCTCAAGGACAACGGCCCCATGAAATCACGCAGGAAATCCGTCAAGCCCATCGGCCTGAAGGACATCACCATCGTCGACGACGCCAAGATGCGCAAGGCCATCACCGCCGCCGCCCTGGGCAACGCCATGGAATGGTTCGACTTCGGCGTCTACGGCTTCGTCGCCTATGCCCTGGGCAAGGTGTTCTTCCCCAACGCCAGCCCCGGCGTGCAGATGATCGCCGCCCTGGCCACCTTCTCGGTGCCGTTCCTGATCCGTCCGCTGGGCGGGCTGTTCTTCGGCGCCCTGGGCGACCGCTACGGGCGGCAGAAGGTGCTGGCCGCGACCATCGTGATCATGTCGCTGAGCACCTTCGCCATCGGCCTTATCCCTTCCTACGCCAGCATCGGCATCTGGGCGCCGATCCTGCTGTTGCTGGCGAAGATGGCCCAGGGCTTCTCGGTGGGCGGCGAATACACCGGCGCGTCGATCTTCGTCGCCGAATACGCCCCGGACCGCAAGCGCGGCTTTCTCGGCAGCTGGCTGGACTTCGGCTCGATCGCCGGCTTCGTGCTCGGCGCCGGGGTGGTGGTGGTGATCTCGACGGTACTCGGCGAGGAGCAGTTCCTCGAATGGGGCTGGCGCCTGCCATTCTTCCTGGCCCTGCCGCTGGGCCTGATCGGCCTGTACCTGCGCCATGCCCTGGAGGAGACCCCAGCCTTCCAGCAACACGTGGAAAAGCTCGAACAGGGTGACCGCGAGGGCCTGGCCAGCGGCCCCAAGGTCTCGTTCAAGGAGGTCGCCACCCAGCACTGGCGCAGCCTGCTGACCTGCATCGGCGTGGTGATCGCCACCAACGTCACCTACTACATGCTGCTCACCTACATGCCCAGCTACCTCTCGCACAACCTGCACTACAGCGAGGACCACGGCGTGCTGATCATCATCGCGATCATGGTCGGCATGCTGTTCGTGCAGCCGATCATCGGCCTGCTCAGCGACAAGTGGGGGCGCAAGCCGTTCATCATCGTCGGCAGCGTCGGCCTGTTCCTGCTGGCGATCCCGGCCTTCATGCTGATCACCAGCGGCAAGCTGGCGGTGATCTTCGCCGGCCTGTTGATCCTTGCCGTGCTGCTGAACTTCTTCATCGGCGTGATGGCCTCGACCCTGCCGGCGATGTTCCCCACCCATATCCGCTACAGCGCCCTGGCCAGCGCCTTCAACATCTCGGTGCTGATCGCCGGCCTTACCCCGACCCTGGCCGCCTGGTTGGTGGAGACTACCGACAACCTGTACATGCCGGCCTACTACCTGATGGTGATCGCCGTGGTCGGCCTGCTCACCGGCCTGACCATGAAGGAGACCGCCAACCGCCCGCTGCGCGGCGCCGCCCCGGCCGCCTCGGACATAGAGGAAGCCCGCGAGCTGCTGCAGGAGCACCACGACAACATCGAGCAGAAGATCGAGGACATCGACGCGCAGATCGCCGAGCTCGAGGCCAGGCGCAAGACCCTCGCGCAACAGCATCCGCGCATCGATTGACAGCCGCTTGCGCATTCCGCCGAGTTGCTTGCCTGATCCTCTGAATCTGCGGGGTGTATCGGTTGCGCAATGGACCTCTGTGCTAGCGTTTCTGGATTGGGGAACAGCGTATTCCCCTTCTCCATAACCGTTGATCAGCAGGTGAGCCCATGGAACTACGAATCAACCAGCAGACCTATCAGGTCGAGGCTGACGCCGACACGCCCTTGCTCTGGGTGATCCGCGACGACCTGGGCCTGACCGGCACCAAGTATGGCTGCGGCCTGGCCCAATGCGGCGCCTGCTCGGTGCTGGTGGACGGCAACGTGGTGCGCGCCTGCGTCACCCCGGTGGCTGGCGTGGTCGGTCGCGAAGTCACCACCATCGAGGCCATCGAGCAGGATGCCGTGGGCAAGCGCGTGGTCGCCGCCTGGGTCGAGCACCAGGTAGCCCAGTGCGGCTACTGCCAGTCCGGCCAGGTGATGGCGGCCACCGCGCTGCTCAAGCACACGCCCAAACCCAGCGATGCGCAGATCGACGCGGCCATGGTCAATCTGTGCCGCTGCGGCACCTACAACGCCATCCATGCCGCCGTGCACGAGCTGGCCCAAGGGGAGAACGCCTGATGAACGCGCGCATCGACTCCCCCGACGATCTGCTGCGCCTGCGCAACGGCGAAACCGTCAACCTGTCGCGCCGGCGCTTCCTCGCCGGCACCGCCATCGGCGCCCTGGTGCTGGGCTTCGGCCTGCCGCTGGGCTCGGCACGGGTGCAGGCCGCTGCCGCGACCACCGAGCGCGGCACCCAGGTGCCGGCTTTCCTGGAGATCCGCCCCGACGGCAGCGTGCATCTGCTCAGCCCGTTCATGGAGGGTGGCCAGGGCGTCAATACCGCCATGGCCCAGATCATCGGCGAGGAACTGGACGCCGACCCGGCCACCTTCGTGGTCGACAGCGCGCCGCCAGGCGAAGCCTACGTGGTGATGGAGAACGGCTGGCGCATCACCGGCGGCAGCATGTCGGTACGCATGAGCTACCCGACCATGCGCCGCCTCGGCGCCCTGGCCCGAGCCATGCTGCTGCAGGCCGGCGCCGAACAGCTGGGCGTGCCGGTCGCCGAACTGAGCACCGAGCCGGGCAAGGTGGTGCACGCAGCCTCGGGCCGCTCGCTCGGCTATGGCGAACTGGCCGCCAAGGCCATGGACCTGCCGGTGCCGGACCCGGCCAGCGTCAAGCTGCGCGACCCCAGCCAGTTCCGCTGGATCGGCAAGCCGGTGCAACGGCTCGATGCCCATGACAAGTCCACCGGCAAGGCCATCTACAGCATCGACATCAAGGTCGACGGCATGCTCCATGCCGCCGTGCAGCATGCGCCGCGCCTGGGCATGACCGTCGGCGGCCTGCGCAACGAAGAGCAGGTCAAGACCATGAAGGGCGTGCACTCGGTGCACCAACTGCCCGGCGCGGTGGCCGTGGTCGCCGAACGCTGGTGGCACGCCAAGCGCGCGGTCGAAGCGTTGCAGGTGGACTGGAAGGAGGCGGCGGCCGACAGCCAGGTGCGGCCGATGCCCGCCGATTTTTCCAGCGACGGCTGGCGCGAGCACCTCGCCGCCCAGACCGGGCCAAGCCGCGACGAGGAGAATGAAGGCGACGTGGCCACCGCCCTGGCCGGCGCCAAGAGCACGGTCGAAGCCACCTACCACAACCAGTTCCTCAACCATGCGCAGTTGGAACCGCCCTCCGCCACTGCTCGCTTCAACCCCGACGGCAGCCTGGAGGTGTGGCTACCCAACCAGGCGCAGGACATGTTCCGCGACGACATCGCCAAGCGCACCGGCCTGGCCCCGGCGCAGATCACCCTGCACTCGCCGCTGCTCGGCGGCTTCTTCGGCCGCCACTTCCTGTACGACTCGGCCAATCCCTACCCGCAGGCCATCGCCCTGGCCAAGGCCGTGGGCCGCCCAGTGAAGCTGATCTGGAGCCGCGAGGAGGAGTTCCTGCGCGATGCCATGCGGCCGATGGCCGTGGTCAAGTTCCGCGCCGGGCTGGACGACAAAGGCATGCCGGTCGCCATCGAGGCGATCAGCGCCACCGAAGGGCCGACCGAGGCCATCGCTGGCAAGCAGGGCGACAAGGTCGATCCCACCGCCCTGGAAGGGCTGTCGGGCAAGGCCTACGCCATCGCCAACAAGCGCACTGCGCAGATCTATGTCAAAGGCCCGGCCATGCTCGGCTACTGGCGCTCGGTGGGCAATTCGCTGAACGACTTCTTCTACGAGTCGTTCCTCGACGAGCTGGCCGACAAGGGCGGCCACGACCCATACGAACTGCGCCTGCATCTGCTGCAGGGCAATCCACGCCTGACCACGCTGCTGCAGGCGGTCGGCGAGTTGTCCGGTGGCTGGAAGCGCGGTCCATTCACCGCAGAGGACGGCAGCAAACGCGCGCGTGGCGTGGCCATGGCCTCGCCGTTCGGCTCGGAGGCGGCGGTGATCGCCGAGGTGTCGCTGGAGGGGGGCCAGGTCAGGGTGCACGATATCTGGCAGGCCATCGACCCGGGCAGCATCGTCAACCCGGCGATCATCGAGGCCCAGGTCAACGGCGCGGTGTCCCTTGGCCTGTCCCAGGTGCTGCTGGAGGAATCGGTGTGGCTCAACGGCATGCCACGGGCGCGCAACTACGATCTGTACCCAGTGCTGCCGCCGTCGCGCATGGCCCGGGTGCATGTGCGCATCGTCGAGAGCGGCGCGAAGATGGGCGGCATCGGTGAACCACCGCTGCCGGCGGTGGCGCCCGCGGTGGCCAACGCCGTGGCACGACTCACCGGCCAGCGCGTGCGCAGCATGCCCCTGAGCCGCCATACCTTCAGCTGACACGACAAGGACAGCCCATGAACAACAGCCGATTCGCAAGAACCGCAGGCTGGCTGGCCTTGCCGTGCCTGGTCGCGGCAGGCCTGCTGGCCTGGTACGTCACCCGCGAGCCCGCCTCGCCCTTCAGCGCCACGGACAGCGCCGACGCCGCCCTGGTCAGCCGCGGCGAATATGTCGCCCGGCTCAGCGACTGCGTGGCCTGTCACAGCCTGCCGGGCAAGGCACCGTTTGCCGGTGGCCTGGAAATGGCCACGCCGCTGGGGGCCATCCATGCCACCAACATCACCCCGGACCGCGAGCACGGTATCGGTGCCTACAGCCTGGCCGACTTCGACCGCGCCGTGCGCCAGGGCGTGACGCCCGATGGAAGGCGGCTGTACCCGGCCATGCCCTACCCCTCCTACGTCAAGCTCAGCGACGACGATGTGCGGGCGCTCTATGCGTTCTTCATGAAAGGCGTGCAACCGGCTGCCGAGGCCAATATCCCCAGTGGCATTCCCTGGCCGCTGAACCTGCGCTGGCCCATCGCCCTGTGGAACGGCCTGTTCGCGCCGACCAGCGCCTATGCGCAGAAGGCCGACCAGGACCCTCTGTGGAATCGCGGCGCCTACATCGTCCAGGGCCCCGGCCACTGCGGCAGTTGCCACACGCCTCGGGGGCTGGCCTTCAACGAGAAGGCCCTGGACGAAAGCGGCGCGCCGTTCCTCGCCGGCGCCCTGCTCGATGGCTGGTACGCGCCGAGCCTGCGCCAGGACCACAACACCGGGCTCGGGCGCTGGAGCGAGCCGGAGATCGTGCAGTTTCTCAAGACCGGGCGCAACAAACACGCGGTGGTGTACGGTTCGATGACCGAGGCGTTCAACAACTCCACGCAGTTCATGAGCGACGACGACCTGAACGCGATTGCGCGCTACCTCAAGTCGCTGCCCGGCGACCCGGGGCGTGACGGCGCACCCTGGCAGTATCAGGCGGTTGCCGCAGGGCTCGATACGCCGGGGGCGCATACCTACGCGACCCGCTGTGCCAGCTGCCATGGCCTGGACGGCAAGGGCCAGGCCGAGTGGATGCCGCCACTGGCGGGCGCCACTTCGATGCTGGCCGCGCAGAATGCCTCGGCGATCAACATCACCCTCAACGGCTCGCAACGCATCGTCGCCGCCGGGGTGCCTGACGCCTACCGCATGCCGGCGTTCCGCGAGCAGTTGTCGGACCAGGAGATTGCCCAGGTACTGAGTTTCGCCCGCAGTGCGTGGGGCAATCACGGCGGCGCGGTGGAGGCCAAGGCGGTGGGCACGTTGCGCGGGCATACCGACCCGGCCAGCAGCAGCCCGATCATCCTGCATATGCGCTGAGCGGCGCCGTGGGAGCGGGTTCACCCGCGAAGCAGGCACTGCGGTGGATGGCACGGGCTTCGCCCGTGTTCGCGGGTAAACCCGCTCCCACAGGGATGGTGTCAGCTTTTGGAAATCGAGCAACACAGTTGCTCCCACAGGCACACGGCAAGACGAGGTTTCACACATCATGGAAAGCATCGACCTGCTGGTCCTGCGCACCACCTTCGACTGGCTCCAGGCCGGCCACCGCGTTCTGCTCGCCACCGTCGCCCGCACCTGGGGCTCATCGCCGCGCCCGGTCGGCTCGATGATGGCCTTGCGCAATGATGGCCGGGTGGTTGGCAGCGTGTCCGGTGGCTGCATCGAGGACGACCTGATCCACCGCTACACCACCGCCTACGGCGGCCCCGGCCTGCCCCAGCGCGCCCCCGAGGTGGTCCGCTATGGCGTCAGCGCCGACGAGGCCCACCGTTTCGGCCTGCCCTGCGGCGGCACACTGGAGCTGATTCTCGAGTTCAGTCCCGCCGCCGCGGCCTTGCGGCAGCTGCTCGCACGGCTCGATGACGGCCAACTGATGCGCCGTCACCTGAGCCTGGCCAGCGGAACGGTCAGCCTCGACGTCATCGCGGCGCCGGAGCAGTTCACTTTCGACGGCCAGCACATGGTCAACACCCTCGGCCCCGGTTACCGCATGCTGCTGATCGGCGCCGGCGCGCTGGCCGAATACCTGGCGACCATGGCCTTGTTCAACGGCTTTCGCGTGACCGTCTGCGACCCGCGCCCCGAACACATGGCCACCTGGTCGGTGGCCGGCGTCGAGCACCGCCGAGGCATGCCCGACGACGTGGTACGCGAATTCAGGACGGACCTGCGCACCTGCATCATCGCCGTCAGCCACGACCCCAAACTCGACGACCTGGCCCTGCTCGAGGCCCTGCACGGCCCGGCGTTCTATATCGGCGCCATCGGTTCGCGGCGCAACAGCCAGCTGCGCCGCGAGCGGCTGATCGAGCATTTCGGCGAAACCGAACAGTCGCTCGAACGCCTGCATGGCCCGATCGGCATCTACATTGGCAGCAAGACCCCGGCGGAGATCGCGGTCAGCGTCATGGCCGAAGTGCTGGCGGCGAAGAATGCCGTGAACTTGCCGGGGGCGGTGAGTGTGTCCGGAGCCAAGCGCGAGCGTGACCATCAACCTTTGTAATGCCTGAACCGCGGCCTTATCGCGGGGCACCATTGGCCACACACCTGCCAACCTGTGTCTATGCTTCTTCTCGCATACACCCACCGGTATCGACCACAAGGAAGACAGGCCAATGAACCCGACCCGCGCCATCGCTCTCGCCTCGCTCATCTTCGCCGCCAGCCTCGCCGCCCACGCCGCCGAACTGCCTATTGCCAGCGAGGCGCTGGAAAGCCATGTCACCACCGAAGTGACCAAGATCGACCTGCCCAGCCGCCAAGTCACGGTCAAAGGGCCACACGACAAGGACGTGACCTTCCAGCTCGGCGAACAGGCCAAGGCCCTGCCCAACCTCAAGGTCGGCGACCAGGTCGATATCTACGTGACCCGCGCCGTCGCCTACGTGCTCAATACCAACGAAGGCGGCGCACCGAAGGCTTCCGAAGAGTCCGGCAGCATCCGCGCCACCAAGGACAACCCCAACCCCGGCGGCGAAGCGTTCCGCCAGGTGAAGGTCACCTCGCAGATCAAGAAGATCGACCTGAACACCCATGAAGTCACCCTGCTGCCGCCCGAGGGCAAGCTGCAAGTGGTCAAGGTCGAAGACCCGGACCTGCAGGCGCGCATGAAGAACCTCAAGGTCGACCAGACCGTCGATGCCATCTACACCGAGATCCTGCGCGTGGAGACCTCGCGCCCAGCCCAGTAAAACCTTTGGCCGGCCCGCGCATCGAAGATCATGTGAGCCTTCCCCCCCTTCAGGAGGTTTCCCATGGCGATGCGCCTGGCCGTGCCGTTTTGCTGCAGCCTCATCCTTGCGCTCGCGGGCTGTGGCAGCGCCCGCGAACAACAGCCGCCCACCACGCAACAGATCGAGCTCCAGCGCTACCAGGGTACCTGGTACGAGTTGGCGCGCCTGCCGATGTTCTTCCAGCGCAACTGCACGCAGTCCGAAGCCCGCTACGGGCTACGCGAGGATGGCCGTATCGACGTGACCAATCGCTGCCTGGAGCAGGACGGCCAGTGGAACGAAGCCCGAGGCATCGCCGAGCTGCAGGTGCCTGGACGTACCGACAAGCTCTGGGTGCGCTTCGACAACTGGTTCAGCCACCTGGCGCCGAACCTGACCAAGGGCGAGTACTGGGTGCTCTACCATGACGCGGACTACCGCGTGGCGCTGGTAGGCCATCCGAACCGCGAATACCTGTGGTTGCTGTCACGCACCCCGACGGTCAGTGACCAGACCCGCGAGCGGTTGCTGGCCCTGGCACGCGAGCAAGGCTACCCCACCGAACAGCTGATCTGGCGCCAGGCCAGTCCCTGACCCCATCGACGCTGCCGTCCGCCCGCTGTAAGGTGAGCCTCCCGGCTCAGCCAAAGGATTGCGTGCAATGATCACCTGCCACCTCAAGTACATCATCGACCCGTACCAGATCCCGGCCTTCGAAGCCTACGGCAAGCTATGGATCGACCTGGTCAACCGCATGGGTGGCAGCCATCACGGCTACTTCCTGCCCAGCGAAGGCGCCAACAACGTTGCCTACGCCTTGTTCAGCTTCCCCAGCCTGGCAGCGTACGAGCAGTACCGAAAAGCCTCTGAGACCGACCCGGAATGCATCGCCGCCTTCGCCCTGGCCCGCGAGCAGCGCTTCATTCTCAGCTACGAACGCAGCTTCCTGAGACCCCTACAACCGTAATAGGAGCAACCCTTCGCGACTCAAGGTCGCCCTGCTCCCTTGCCGCCCACTTCAGGTCCTGCCTGCAAGGCCTTGATGAAGTCGTTCAGAGGCAGACGCACGGCGGGCCAATTCTCGACGTAATGGTGCTCGATCACCACCATCTGCCGCTCGAACGCGACATGGTAGGCATTGCCGCTGTAGGACTCCACCGCCTGGTCCTGGCGTGCCGCCAGGGCCTTTTTCAGCAGCTCCTCGCGGGCCAAAGCGGTCACCTCCTCGGCGAGAAATTGCCGAAAACCAGGGTTCTGGGGGTTGGACATGAAAAGCTCCCTCACTGCGGTAACGAGAAGAGCCGGGCATGATGCCCGGCCCTGGTGATGATGACGCAGGATCAGTAGTCAGGATAGGCGGTGGTCACCACCGTGCCAGTGGCATCCAGGTAGCCGACGATGTTGAACGACGCCGCCGGTGCCCCGGCCTGACAGCTCGCCCCCGAAGGCCCGCGGAACTGATTGCCGTTCAGCGCGGTACGGTTGTTGTAGGCGTTCTGGATGGCAGCCACCACGTTGGCTTGCGAGCAACTGTCGGGGAACATCGTCGAGATGCTCTTGGTGCCGCTCGCGCCGTTCTCGGTGATGGTGAAGTTGCGCAGTACGTAGATCCCCGCAGGCCCTTGCGGTGTGCCGGCGCCAGCCCCGGTCACCGTCGCCGGCGACTGACCGTTCGGCCTGCTGTGAAAGCCCTTGGCCCGGTTACCGGATGCTCGCACCTCCACCTCCCCGCAGAACACGTGCTGCTGGTTGACCGCCGGCGCGCCAGCGGAGTTGGGCTGTGGGCACGCCACGGCGGCCTGGGCCGCCGTCATCGGCAGCAGGCCGAGTGCCAGGCTGCCGCTGACCGCCAGGGCAGCCAGCGCGGTGCGCGCATGCGTTATAACGAAAGTCTTTTTCATCATGAAGCTCCTTTTTGCAGTGACAGGACGTTGACGTCCTCGAGGGTCCGCCGCTGGCGGCGGAAAGCGCGGTAAAGCGTTCAGCCGATCAGCAGCCACTTGGCCCGGGCGAGGTAGGCGGCGCGGTCGTCAAGGCCGTTGAAGCCGCCATTGACGCGCCGGGTGACCTCGCGCAGATCGTCCTTGTCGGCCCAGTCATTGAGCTTGCGGTTGGCCCAGAACCAGCCGGCGACATCCACCGCCAACGCCGGATCGCTGCTCACCAGGGCAGGGTCGTCACGACTCTCGAAATCACGTTTGCAGTACTGGCCGTACTGGCGGTAATTGGCGCGACCGGTCAGCTGGATCAGCCCGCGGCCCTTGAAGCGGGGGCCGTCGCCGGGCTGCAGGTTGCCCAGGTCCTTGCGCCCCTCGTAGGCCGAGCCTGAGGCCAGCTCTTCGGTGTAACGCAGGCAGCCGCTCTCGTGAGCGATCTGGGCGAGGAAGTGGGCGATGCGCAGCGGCGTGTCGATGCGGTAGCGGGTCAGCACGTCGAGCACCGGCTGATGGAAGGCGTCGATGCGTGTGCCGTTGGCATTGATCAGCGCCAGCCACAACTTGGGCGCGACCAAGCCACCGGGCAGCCCCACCCGCAGCGCGCCCAGGGTCGCGTCGCCCGGCGCCACCGGCTTGCCCAGCGGGCTGCCGATGATCTGCTGGAAGCGCTCCAGCGCGCCGCGCGTCCCCGCGCCCCACAGGCCGTCGGTGCCAAGCGCGCAGTTGAAACCGCGTTGCCCGCTGTTCAGGTTGAGCAGCAACTGCAGGCTGCGCACATCGGCGGCGGCGTTGTTGCCGCCGGTGCCTACGGTGTTGGTGATGCACATGATCTGCTCCTTGCTCCGGGCAAGCCGCTCCCCGTGGGGCAGCGGCCTGGCCGTGCCTTGATGTCGAACCGGTTGGAAGTCGGGTGGGGCGTTACTGGTTATCGGGCGGCGCGAGGGTGACGCGCTGGGCGAGCGTATTGCCCTGGGTGAACAGCTGGATCTGCAGGCCACTCGCGCTCGCCTGGCTCTGCAGGTGGCCGAGCGTCAACGGCCCACAGCGGCCAGCGCCGGACTTCTTCAGGGCGTAGCTGCGCGCCTGTCCGTCGGTACCGGTCAGTTGCAGGTCGAAGCCACAGGCCCAGGCACCTTCGAAACGGATTGTGCCGGCGGCCTTGCCCAGTCTCGCGGCGGGGTCGATGTTCAAGGTCACGGGGACGTCGACGCCATTGTCCTTGAAGCTGCCTTCGTACTCGCCGGCCCATGACGGAGCCAGGCTGGCCAGCGCCAGGGCGCCGACCAGTGCGGTTGCCAGGTGTTTCATGATGACTCTCCTTGTTGTGTGGTTGCGGGGGTTCAGAACGCCAGCACCAGCCCCGCCCACTTGGCGATGGCCAGGGCCAGCTCGGGCTGGATCACGCCCAGCGAGACCAGCGCCGACAGCAGCGCCGCACCGATCGCGCACAACACCCGTTTGCCGACGGACATCCGCGCCGGGCGACCTGGCTTGTTCTTCAGGATCGAGCGCATGGTCCGTGTCTCCTCGGTTGACAGCAGCAACCGCATCGAGCGGTCAGTTCGCCTGGCCATCGCTGGGCCTCCCGTAGTGCCCGAACAGTTGGCCGTCGAGGCGCACGACGATCGCCTCGCGGGCATCACCGGGCACGGCGATACTCAGTTGGTGCAGCATCTGCTTGCGCCGTGGCGCGCGGCCGATGCGCAGGGCCAGGGCGCCCGGGGCATCGCCGGACTCGACGGTGGCCGCCAGCACCACTTCCATCGAGGCGATGCGGATGCCTGGCCAGCGCGCGCCAGTGGCCTGCTGGGCGCAGTGCATGGCGCCGCCCAGGGCCTGGATGAATGATTCGAGACGGTTCATCACGAGGCCTCCTGGTCGTCGGCCAGCCAGAACGGTCGACGGGCGAAGCCCACGTGGTAGATCAGGGACTGCAGCACCACCTGGTGCTCGCCGATGTTGAGCAGGTTGAAGGTCTTTTCGATGCCGACGATGCGCCCCTTGGGCGGTTCGCTCAGGCAGCGGTTGAGCAGCGCGGTCTGCGCCTGGATCACGTCCTGCGACGTCAGCTTCTCCGGATCGGTGCTGCCGACGACGATGCGTTTCACATATCCCACGTCCGTTAGATCGAACATCACGGAACTCCTTTCCGGAAAAGACTGACGGCCAACCCTGGCGAAAGCTCAGCGGGCCAGAAGGCTGGCGTTGGCCAGATCGCCCGTTACTGCTGGGTGATGGCTTTTGGCGCGACCGACTGGGCAATCATGTCCAGCACCCGTGCCAGGCCTTCCGGCATGCCGTCGTCGGCCGCATGGACCTCGACGTGGTACTTGGCCGACTGGTCGGTGGAGCGGGTGTTCTCCTTGTGCGAGGACACCGAGCCGGAGATGTTGACCTTGGCGCTGAACGGTCCCCAGCCGATGCTGGCCTCGGCCGTCATCGCCGCCTGGGCATCGGTGGCTTCGCGTGATTGCTCGGAGTTTTTCACCTCCATGTCGAAGGTGATGTCGACCTTGTTGATCGACAGGTTCGGCACCTTGACCACCGCCAGCAGCGGGACTTCCAGCTCGACCCGTTCCATCGGGATGGAGCCGTCGTCGGGCTTGCTGGTGGAGGGCCGGTCGTAGCGGAAGCTGACGGTGCGCACGTCACCGACGGCGTTGGGGTCTGCCGGATTGTTGGGGTCAGGTGGCGGCGGCAGGAAGCCGATCACCTTGATGAAGTCGGCAGTGGCATTGGCCAGGCGCACCTGGGCGTCGCAGGCGGCGGTCAGCGGCCCGCCGATCAGGTCGCCCATGGGCAGGCCGCGGAACTGATCACCCATCGAGAAGTTAGCCATTTCTGTTTCTCCTAGATCAATTTATCGAGGTTTTGCAGCAGCCGAGCCATCCCCTCCGAAGGGGGCTGGGTTTCGACTTTGAGGGTGACGCGCGCCAGTGGCCCGCCTTCACCATTGCGGCGAACGCCCAGATCGACGT
Organism: Pseudomonas sp. microsymbiont 2; assembly: GCF_054788395.1. NCBI lineage: Bacteria > Pseudomonadati > Pseudomonadota > Gammaproteobacteria > Pseudomonadales > Pseudomonadaceae > Pseudomonas > Pseudomonas sp. microsymbiont 2. Next base: position 2,146,298 of record NZ_CM139112.1, on the reverse strand, counting down.
TCAGAGCCTTGTGGGTCTCGCTCGGCCAGCCAGAGCCGTCATCGCCATGGCCCTCGTCGGCGGCCATGCCGTCGCCGCCGTTGAGGCCGACCTCGAACGAGATTTCCATGTCCTTGACGGCCATCAGCCGGGCGCCCACGAGCGACAGCAGCGGCACCCGCACCACGCGCTCTTCGCCGTCCTGCGCCTGGGGCGAGTGCGAAGGCAGCCGCACATCGATGCTGACCGGTCGATTGTCCTCGTCGAAGTACTGGCGCACGGTGGAGACCTGGAAGCGCTGGATCTTGTCCTGCGCTTCGGCCACCGCGCCGGCGATGCTCTGGATGAGGTGATGGAGGGATTGATTCGCCACGTCCGACGCTCCTTGTCACATTCGGTGCCGATGCCGTCCGTCTGGCGTCGGTAGGGGCCGTGAAGACGGCACCGGGGGTGGGTGGATGATGGGGTTGTCAGGTGGGACCAGATTACGGTCGGCGCAGGACCACGTCCGCGGACAGGCGTCCCGAAAACCTGGCTGTGCGTCCCAGAATCAACAGTTCAATCACTGCCCAGATCATGAATCCAGCGCGCCAGCGCCGGCCCGTCCGCGCCCACCGGCGGCAAATGGGCCATGACCGCCAGTTCACCCCGTTGCAGCGCCAGGCGCGCCGCCCGTGGCGACAGGCCGAACGTCTTGCGAAACAACTTGCTGAAGTGCGCCTCGTCGGCAAAACCATGGGCGTAGGCCACATCGCCGATGCGGCGTGCGGCGTGACCCGGCTCGCCCAAGGCCAACAGGCTGCGGCGCAGGCGTCGCCGTTGCAAGTAATGGCCAACCCCACCAAAGCGCTCGAACGCCCGGTACAGCTGGCTGCGAGAGGTGCCCAGGGCCTTGGCCAGCAGCGCGGGCGTGAGGTCCTCGCGATGCAGGTTGAGCTCGATGTAGCGGCGCACCCGGCGTCCGAGTTCGTCGTGTCCCGAGGGGGTGATCGCCGCACGCTCCGCCAACGCGCCGGCCAGGCAGGCCGCCACCATGCTCAGCACCGGCTGGCTCAGGTGCAGGCCCTGATCCTGGGTCAGGTCGGGCGCGGCCACGGCAAGGGAAGACAGCAGGCTGGCCAGCAAACGCCCCGGCGCGCTCTTGCCGCACAGGCGCAGGCCATGCAGCCGATCGCTGTCATGCAGCAGCGCGGTGCGTGGGATCACCAGGCTCAGCGCCGTACCGCTGGTCGTGCGAAAGGCCGCTGGCTGCGCCAAGTCCAGCAGCACGATATCTCGCGCCCGCACGCGCAGGCCGTTGCCGCAGGCCAGCCCGCGTTGCAGCGGCACGTGCAGGAGGTAATGATCGAGGTCGCACCAGCCCAGGCGAGCCCGATCGCGGCCATAGCGGGCGCCATCCAGACGCCCGCTGCAAAGCAGAAACCGATGGAAGTGAAAAACCTTGAACGAGGCGTTGAAGGCATCCCCTGACCGACTTGACGGGTTGAACAGCAGATCGGCGGTGAGGCGCCAGGTGGCGAAGGCATCGGTGGCGATGTGGAGGCTGGGCAGTGCTGCGGTGCGTGGGATGGCGGGCGTGCGTTCTACGTGCGAAGCAGTGATTTCCATAGTGCGGGCTCATCTATCCATGAATTGAGCCGGAAAAGTGGTTCACTTCCGAAGAATGCGTAGCTTTTTGCCATCATTCATAAGAGGGGATTGCCCGCTCCAGGTAGGCTCCCTCCTACAAGGCGTTCACAAAACAACAACGGCTTGCGACAAAAGCGATATTTTTTCTGTAACGAAAATGTAAAATTCGCTTTCGCATACCTATAACAACCTGGAGCTTCACATGTTCGCCTTCTTCCGCCCTGCCGCGCACCAGGCGCCGCTGCCCGACGAGCGCGTCGACAGCACCTACCGTCGCCTGCGCTGGCAAATCTTCGCCGGGATCTTCATCGGCTATGCCGGCTACTATCTGCTGCGCAAGAACTTCTCCCTGGCCATGCCCTACCTGATCGAGGAAGAGGGCTACAGCCGTGGTCAACTGGGCGTGGCGATCTCCGCCATCGCCATTGCCTACGGCCTGTCCAAGTTCCTCATGGGCCTGGTATCGGACCGCTCCAACCCGCGCTACTTCCTGCCGTTCGGCCTGTTGGTCTCGGCGGGGGTGATGTTCATTTTCGGTTTCGCGCATTGGGCCACCTCCAGCGTGGCGATCATGTTCGCGCTGCTGTTCATCAACGGCTGGGCCCAGGGCATGGGCTGGCCGCCGAGCGGACGGACCATGGTGCACTGGTGGTCGCAGAAAGAGCGTGGTGGCGTGGTCTCGGTATGGAACGTCGCCCACAACGTCGGCGGCGGCCTGATCGGCCCGCTGTTCCTGCTCGGCCTGGGCTGGACCAACGACTGGCATGCGGCCTTCTACGTGCCCGCCGCCGTGGCGGTGCTGGTGGCCGTGTTCGCCTTCGCCATGATGCGCGATACCCCGCAGTCGGTGGGCCTGCCACCGATCGAGCAGTACAAGAACGACTACCCGCAAGGCTACGATGAAAGCCACGAGCAGGAATTCAGCGCCAAGCAGATCTTCGTCCAGTACGTGCTGCGCAACAAACTGCTGTGGTACATCGCCCTGGCCAACGTGTTCGTCTACTTGCTGCGCTACGGCGTGCTGGACTGGGCGCCGACCTACCTGAAGGAAGCCAAGCACTTCAGCGTCGATACCACCTCGTGGGCCTACTTCTTCTACGAGTGGGCCGGCATCCCGGGCACGCTGCTGTGCGGCTGGATGTCCGACAAGATCTTCCGGGGCAACCGCGGCCTGACCGGCATCGTGTTCATGGCCCTGGTGACCGTGGCCACCCTGGTGTACTGGCTCAACCCACCAGGCAACCCGACCATCGACATGATCGCGCTGTTCTCCATCGGTTTCCTGATCTACGGGCCGGTAATGCTGATCGGCCTGCAGGCGCTGGAACTGGCGCCGAAGAAAGCCGCCGGCACCGCCGCGGGCTTCACCGGGCTGTTCGGCTACCTGGGCGGCTCGGTGGCGGCCAGTGCGGCGATGGGCTACACCGTCGACCACTTCGGCTGGGATGGCGGCTTCGTATTGCTGGTAAGCGCTTGCGTACTGGCGATCGCGTTCCTGATTCCGACGCTGCGCCATACCAAGACGGCGAGCGCCAGCCGTGAGGCGATGGCGTGAAGTAGTACGGACTGTGAAGGTCGATCCCGAGAGCCACCTCTCGGGATCGACGGGTCAGATCATGCGAATGCTTGCTCAGCGCGAACCGACCGCTGTTCAGTAACCGTTTGCGGTGAAGGCGAAGTTCGCCAGACACAGCAGCAAAACCGTGCATCCCAACAGCGTATCGACGATGCATCGGCGCCGGAGTTGTTCACCTCGGGCGCGAAGGGTGGCATCCGCCAACCCTTCATAACGGCGCTTGTACAAAAATGACATCATCTTGAACTCGACGCCCGTCTTGAAGTGAACAGGCCCCTTGGTCCCGGGCAGGAACTCGGGACAGCGCGTAGTCAAATCGCCCAGGTATTTTCTGAAACGGTACTGCGTGACCAGCGTTCTGATGAACCCAAATGCGAACACCAGCAACATCAGAACGCGGGACCACATGGCCAAATCCTTCACAGCTCACCCTCTTTACCAAAACAAGTGTGGGAAACTCCACGTGTAGCCAGTGGTGACAGCCATGGCTGCGCCTCCCCCGGTACCATAGCTGACACTGCCATCAACGCCCATCTGACCGAAGTTCATCTCCGCGTTCGCATGACCACCCATGCCTGCGGCAACGATGGTCTTGGTGGTCAACCCCTGCGCAGAGCCACTGACGAACGTGGTGCCCGCATTCACCGCCGCCGAAACTTCGAAGCCCATGCCCAGACCGGCTCCGGTATAGATCAACAGGCCACCTGAAGGCGTGATGGTAGCGGTCATGTTGCCCCCCAGGACATAACCACCGGTGACAGTGAAGGTCATGTTGGTGTTGTTCATCGCATAATTCTGCACCCCAGTGCCGATCTGCCCCATGAGGCTGGTCAGTTGGGCGGCGGCAAGCCCTGTGGGATCGACCCGATTGATGGGGTTGTTACCGACGTAGGCATAGAGGTTCATGTCGTCCTTGTAGCCGACAGGATCCGTTTGCAGGAAACGGCCCAGGGACGGGGAATAGAAGCGGGCCTTGTAGTAATACAGGTTCAGCTGTGGCCAGAACTGCTGTCCGGTGTAACCGAAGCGCAACGGGACGACCGCCCCCGTCTCGCCAAACGGACCATAGCTGTAGGCCGCCATGCTGGTGCCTGTGGTATTGGCCATGGCCACCGGACTGCCTTGATGATCAGCATAGATCCAGGTTCGGCCCGCAACCCCGGCCCCGTCGTAGACGACCACCGGCTCGTTGGCCCCCGCCCCATAGACATAGCGCTTGAGCATCACGCCGTTGCTGTCGTATTCGGCAACCAGTCGCTCACCGTCGTAAAGCAGATCCGTTTGCACGCCCGCCAGGACAGCACGCCGCAGGCGTCCTTCGGCATCGTAGCTCAGCGTGTGACTGACGCCCGCCTGATTGATGGTACGAAGATGGTTGTCGCGGTCGTAGCCATAGGTGGTATTACCGTCACCGGTGAAGTTGCCATTGGCATCGTAGCTGTGAGTCGAAGCCCCTGAGCTGAGATACTGATTCAGTCCGTTACTGCTGTAGGCAACGGCTCCCGCTACCGCACCATTCCACTGATACTGGCTGTTGTTGGAGCTCACCTGAGTCACGTCACCCATTTGATTTCGCAGATAGGTGAACTTGACATCCTGCGCAGTGCCAACCAGAAAGTGCTCCAGGCTTGCCATGCGACCTTGCCCGTCATAAGTGAAACCGGAGCTCGTGCCGTTGGCACGGGTCATTGCAGTACGGTGGCCCAGATCATCGTACGCATAGCTCATCAGCATGACATTGTCATTTTCCAGGATGGACCAGACGCGATTGAGCACATCGTATCGGGTCCTGACAAAGACACCGTCGGGCCACGTGGTGCGCGTGCGATTACCTGCGCCATCGTATTGATACGTCATGAGTCGCCCGGCCGAATTACTGGCCAGCAGACGCCCCGCGCTATCCCAGGTGTTGAGGATGTCAGAGCTGCCATTGGCGAAATTGCTCTGCGTCTTCAAACCACGCAGATCGTAGACAAAGCGCACATTATCTTCAGTGCTGGCAAAGTTTCGCGCCGTCAGTCTGTTCAACTTGTCCCATGTCTGCTCCACCACTTCGCCACTGCGCAGACGATGGCTCACGACATTGTCATTGGCATCATATTCGAACTGCTCATAGTCGCCAGCGTTCCCTTGACCCGGCGTATTGGGCTGTGGGTAGTAGACACGCAGCAGGCGATCCATGCCATCCAGCTCACGCACGGTCAGGTTGCCACGCGCATCCTGGCTGGTGAACAGCTTGCCATTATTGGTATAGGTGTAAGTGACGTAGTCCTGGAATGCTGTCGTACTGACCGACCGTTGGATTTTTTGAATGGAATCATCCAGGTTGTAAGCCGTCTTCGTCACCCGGTTCCCCCCTTCATTGACGGCCAGATATTCCGACTTCAATACCTCACGATCAAGGTCGTCATAGTTTCTATCGGTCACCGACACCGGCGCCAATGGCAGTGGACAGACCTTGAAGTCCGAAGTCACTCCAGGGCCCCACTCACGCTTGACTTTTCCTGTGGCGCTGTAGGTCGTGCATTTGACCATCCACTGACTACCCAACTGCGCTGCCTCTTTCACCACTTGCCCATTAGCATTACGCTCGATAACCGTCTGCTTACCTTCCGCATTGACCGTCTTGACGACCTGGCGCTCCGCGTCAAACACATAATCCATTGTGTCCGCCGCATCCGAGCGTGGGCCATCAACTTGTATCTGGTTGCCAACGGCGTCGTACTTAAAAGCACTCGCCAGATTCAGCTTTCCACTACCACCGAAGTCCACTGTTCGCGTCTTGGGCGCATATTTGTTGGACGTATCGTAAGTGGTGACAGTCAGCACGGAGTTGCTGGCATCGATCTTCACCGTCTCGTTGGAGGGCAAGTAGAAATCGGGCCAGCCGCTACGACTGAAAACGGAATATCCGTATGTGGTCTGCGGCGCCAGGCCAGCCGAGTCCTGAGGTTTGGTGACTTGCTTGATTAATCCCTGGGCCGTATAGGTGGTACTGGTAACGTTACCTCGTGCATCCGTGACAGAGGCGACCCGATTGGTGGTTGGCTCATAAGTGAAACTTTCAACTTTCGCGGGAAGCGTCGAGCCTGGCTTGGCTACCTTGCGAATGGTTTTGACGTTGTGCGTGCAACGTTTTTCGCCGCCGGCACAGGTGGCATCATCATAGGTGTACTCCGTGTAATTGCCTTCCGGCTCCGTCCGCCGCACGACGCGAGAATGCGCATCATAAGTCGAGTAAGTCCAACGCCCCATGGGGTCGCTGGATTGCAACGTATTGCCGGCGGCGTCGATGTAATTATTGCGCACGAGGCCATAAGGGCCAATTTCCGCCGTCAGGAAACCGGAGAACAAATAGTTATATGTTTTACCGTTCGCATTGGTCTGTGTCTCGACCCGGCCCAGCGCATCATAGACGTTCGTCACCACTGCCTTGCTGGGATTGGCAGGTGTAAAGTGCTGGGTCATCCGACCTGGAAGATCGTAGACATAACGCGCCGGCCAATTCAACGCATTGGTGAATGTAGTCAGATTGCCACTGGTGTCGTATTGATACTTTACGATCCGCGTACCATCGGTCACCTGGTTGATTCGTCCATTGCTGTAACTGAACCCCAACGAGCGCCCCAGACTGTTCTCTACCAGTGTCAAGTTGTTACCCGAGTAGGTAAATTTCACCCGGATACCACTACGGTCGTCATAGCTGACAATTTTTCCGCTGGCATCATAGTTTTGTCTGTGACGATTCAGCTTTTCGTAGGCAAATGTATTGTCGGTGTTCTTGATCAACCGCGACGATTTTCCGGGTGGTGGATTGTACGTACCGTCGGGCAGCTTGACGAAAACCTCACCATTGAGCCCCTGCCCAACGACAACCGTGTTATTGGTAATCTGTTCGCCCAACCAGTTCTGGCTAATGGCAGCGATGACGAAGGCCTCGGTCGACTCCGTCGTGTCCATCAGCAAGTCTTGGGCAACACGCAACTCGACCAACGCACTGACCGCATCCAGCGCCGAGTCCTCGCCCAAGCCCTGGTAACCGTCGGAGCCGACCCGGACGGTGCCATTGAAGTTGTGGGCCCAGCCTTTACCCAGTACGCCATCGCTGGTACGCAATCCGGAACTGTAAAGACGCTGGAAACCCAGACTGGCGGGAAACTCCCCCACGCCAACGCTGATATCCGCGTTCTCGTACAGGAAGTTTCCCTTGACCATGTCGATGGGGTCGCCGAAAGCCTTGCCGGTAAACTGAGTCAACGCATTCCACTGACTCTGCGCATAGGTCACGGTGTTGTTGACGGTATTGGCCGCCGCCTGGTAGACGCTACTGAACCCACCGGACAGGCCACCGCTGATCATGGCGCCGACCACCAGGTTCGGTTCATTACGCAATGTGAAGTAGCCGACCCCTGTCCAACTGGCTTCGGTCTGGCTGCAATTGGCCGGGATGATCACGCGCCCACCAGCTTCCACAGTACTTTGCAGGGAGGCAAAATAAGGAGCGCAATTGATCAGGTTAGGCTTGACCTGAGACGCATAGTTATTGGCTGTACCGCTGAACACCTTCAGCCCGGAAGCGACCGCCTTGTCCAGCAGGCTGACCGTGGAGACTGCCTTTACTCCTGTCGTTTGTTGCACGGTGGTCGACTCAAGCATGCTGATATGCCCCATCCAGCTGATGAAGGCTGCACGCTCTCTCTGCTCGTTAGCGTCGATATTCACCGTCGACATCATGTTGCCAGGCAGGTCGACATAAGCGGATTTGTAGTGCCCCGTGATCCCGACCTGATGGTGCGACAACATGGAGCTGCCGCTGATGCGCCCGGCAATAGACGCCAGCTCGGTGGACTGACCCAGCCATTGCGCGCCCAAGACCGCGAGGCTTGCTCCCAACACGGCCTCAGAGGTCTCTGCGGCACCGCTCGCGCGTGCCGACTCCAATGAAGTCAGGTAATGCTGCGCCAGCCCCCTTCCTACCGGCCCCCAACCATTGTTGACCAGGTAGGTGCCGCCGCCCTTGATACTTTGGGTAAATTCCTGGTTGCTATCGGTTCGAACATAGGCGTTATGCGTGATGGTCATGGTGACGGTGCTATCAGCACCATTAGCCACGGTACTGCCAGTTGCCACCACGGCACCATCCAACTTGAGCTCTGGCTGGTTGCTCCCGTTGTAGGTAATGGTCAGGCGCTTGCCGTAGATGGCATCCGAGGTGAATGTCTGGTCGATACCCTGATAGCGCAGGCGCAGCGTCGGCTTGGCCGCAGGTTCGAGATAAGTGCCCTCGAGAGTGCCGTATGCGGGGTCCTGGTAGGGTAAGGACGTCTGACGTTCGTTTTGCCCAATGTAGGGCACGATCGTCCATCCGCCCAAGATATCGTCGACCCTCGCCGCGGGCTTGTTGCTTCGCAACCAACTGGCAAGGTTGCTTGCCTGGTTGCTCAGGTTGTTGATGATGTTGGTTCGGTTGAGGCCCTGGACGTAATTGGCGTTAATCGTCGCGCCTGATTTCGCGCTGGCCAGGAAGCTGCTGGCGTTATAGCCGGCAGCAGCAGCCAGGTCGATGCCTGGAGTGCGCGTATGCGGCTTGTAACTCGGATCGAACACGTAATCGCTGCCACCGATATTGGTCTTCACCCAGACATGCTGAAGCACGATATCCACCAGCGCCGCGTTCAATCCCGGGCAGGTCCCGGCCACGCTGGCATTGATGGCGCCATAGGGAATCTGAGAGGCGCCGAGCTGGTTGACCACCGCACAGGCATTGTCGATATCGAAGCCCCACCAGTCGCGCAATTGAGCAGCGCTCAGGTGTATGACGCCGATGACATAGTTCGCGTTGTAGCCGGAAGCGCGCAGCAGTTCGACCATGAGCGCAGCTTGGTCATGCGCTGTTCCCTGATTGTCGAGCAGCGCGCCCAAGGCGCCTTTCTGCACGCCCCACACGGGGTAGTAATCGACGTTATTGCGGATGTACTGGTAAATCAGGTCCGGGCTGTAGTTCAGCGCCCTCGCCAATACCGGAATCGAGGGTGGGCCCAATGGCGCTGCACTGGACGACTGCGCACGCTGCGCATTTTGGGTCGATCGGGCCTTGTTGCCGCCATTGCCACTGCTGTGATCGCCCTGTATCAGGTTCGCCGGAAAGGTTCGCGTACCACGAAGGGCATTGGCCTGCTCCAGGGACGTAGGCGCCATTATCGCCCGCGTGGTCCCACCCGGGCCCAACTGCTCGTGTGCCCCGACAGCCTGTACCGACCCTGCCGTCATCGCCGAAATCCCTGGGGGAGAATTCAAAGCTGGTCGCCCCGGTATTACGTGTACATTGCCTTGCGCCGACACACCACAAGCCACAACCAGGCTCGCTAGCCCAGCAACTGCCGACAGCCTACGTAACGAACTCATGCATCCTCCCCTTCCCGGTCAGAAACCGGGCAGCAACAAGCGTTGGCTTTATCCATTTGCGAAACACACGCACAAGATCGCCCCCTGCCATGAATGACAGAGAGGACCATGTGCCGAATGTCAGGGTGAGCGGGTCGTGGTTACCGAGGTCCGGTTACCCGCCGCGTCGTATTGATAGGAAATGGTCGTGGTCGTACTGCCATCGCTGTATACCACTTGGGTGACCCGGCCCAGCGGGTCGTAGGTATAGCTGACCGTGCCAGCCGATGCAGCGCCTGAGACCATCAGGCCCAGGCTGACCAGCATCGAGCAACACAAGGATCCATACCTTTTCTTATTCTTGCCAACGTCCATGTCGCCCCCGACGGGAATGGTTCCCGCTTTCCAAGAAATGGCTTGCTGACGACAGCATAGAAAAGAGCCAGCATTGTGCCACCTCATCGGATCATTTTTTTACTCAGGGACCGAGATAGATGAACTGCCAGTCGCTGTATCGCTGTGGATCGGCAACCGACGCTTGCGCACCTTTGAGTGCCTTGGCCAAAGGACGCGTTGGAGAACCGCTGCGAACACCGGCGATGCCACCGTTTTCGGACGGCACGGGCAAGAATGGACGAGCCGTGATCGGATCAAGGTAGAGTCGGCGCAGATACCGTCTGACCACCACATGACGTCGATCATGCAGCAGCTCCTCCAAGCGATCCGGGTAGCGAAACGCGCCTTGCGGAGAACTCAGGTAATACGCCTGGATCGCTGTCTTGTAAGCCTCTCCCAGCCGTATCAACTCAACCTCCTTGTAGCGTTGCGCCACTCGCGATTGGAGATCCAGGTAATGCCCTGCCCCCACCGTGACAAGAAACACGACGAACAGGAACCAGAAGTAGGTCAACCCTGTCTGCCACCAACGGCCTCTTACCATGAACGGTATTCCGTGCCATCCAGCGCCTTGCCCGTCGCGCCACTGAGCACATCGACGATTCTCGAAGTGCCTCCATCATCCTTGACGACACGTTCCCAGGTATCGCTACGTCGGGTCAGTGGATCTACCGGGAGTTGCCGCAGATAACGCAGCTCGACCAATACCTCCAGACTCTCTGGATAGCGATCATGGTCTGCCATGTAGAAATCCAGCGCCTGACGCAGTTGTGCGAGATTTTCTCTGAGCACCGCCTCCTGTGCTTTGTCCACTTGCTGCACATAACGAGGAACGACGATCATCAGCAGCGTCGCGACAATGGCCATCACGACCAACAGCTCGATGAGGGTAAACCCTTCAAGCCGCTTGCCGCGCTGCCTACCACTCCTTGTAAGGTATGCCATTCAATCCTGTTCCTGCGCTTCGTGAATAGACGTCGTACACATCGTCCCCCGCTTGCGGTGCCTCGGCCGTGCTGGCGTAGCTGCGCAGGCCCCAGCCGCGCTCACCACCGCGTGACGCCTCTGGCTGCATGGGATCACGAGGAATACGTCGCAAGAAGTACAACCTTCTGCCCTTCGGATCACGCAGGTCGGTCACGCCAGTGACGAGCAACTGCAAGCTTTCGGGGTAGCCCGTGGTCGTCGCGGAGCGATAGATCCGCCCTTCGTCGCCCGCTTTCTTGAACGCGTCGATCGCCTCGCGAATCTGCCAAAGGGCGGTCCTCAGCTCCTGCTCCTTGGCACGCTGTATGGTCATCTGTGCCAGGGGGGTGACGATCAATGCCAGCAAGGCCACCAATGCCACGGTCACCACCATTTCAACGAGGGTGAAACCACCGTTGTGTCGATGCGAGGCCAGCCCACGCATCACGGGTTATCCATGCGGGCCGAGCTGTACTGACCTGTCGGCGTCAAGCGTTGGGATCGAGTGGATGCCCGCTCCAGGGTACCCGACTCGAAGGCAGGCGGCTGGTTGGCCTGAACCTGACCATTTCGCACAATGTGCGGGGTGATCTGCAACACGATCTCCGAGCGCGCATTATTTTTGCTTTTGTTCGAAAAGAGCCGACCTATGCCTGGAATCCAGCCAAGTCCCGGAATCTCCGAAGTCGCCTGTTGCGATTCATCCTTGAGCAGCCCCGCCAGGACCTGCTTCTCGCCGTCACGCAAACGCAACATAGTCGTGGCGTTGCGGGTACCTATCTGATATGCCAGCAGGCCATTGGTCGAACGAATTTCCTTGGCGATATTGCTGACCTCGAGGTCGACATTGATCGACACGTCGTCGTTGAAGTGGATTTCCGGTGTCACCTCCAACTTCAATCCGACATCCAGGTAACTGACAGACTCCATCGACGCGCTCGAGGTCTGGTTGACCGTCGTCGTGATAACAGGGACTTTGTCTCCGATCAGAATCTTCGCCCGCTGCCGGCTGCTCACGCGTATTCGTGGGTTGGCCAGCAACCGTGCGTCGCCCCCCGCCTTCTTGAAATTGATGATCGCCAGAGGGTCTGGGTAATAGAGCAGAAAGTTGCTGCTGTTGAGATTACCCAGTTCCTCGAATGACAACGCCCCGGGTTTCTCTCCTGCCCCTTTCACCCCCACACTCAAGGCATCTGGGTACTGGATTCCAAGGTTGCTCCTGTCATCGGTGTTGACCTCCATGATCTCCACCTCCATGACGACTTCTGGCTCTGGTATGTCATAGATTGCGACCAGGCGCTCGGCGGCGGCGATCACACCAGGTCGATCACGCACGACCACAATGCGCTGCGCTTCATCCACATAGATCGTACGCGGTGCCGCCAACGCTTTGATCATGTCCTGAATCTTTATTGGGTCCGCGCTTCTCAGGTAAAAGGTACGCACCATCAATTCCTCATAGCGGCTGCGCTTTTCCTCCTTGTCGGGATAGATCAGAAACGCATTGTCGCTCAGCGTCTTGCGCGCCAATTGATTCATGTTGAGCACCAGGTCCAAGGCCGCGAGCACGGTGGTATGCCGAGAGTAGATGGTGGTGCGCAAGTCCGACGGCACGTCGTTATCAAGGACGAAGTTGATGCCTGATGTCTGTGTCAGGATACGCAGCAAGTCCTGCAGTGAAATGCCGCTCATCTCCAGGGTGATCGGCTCCTGCAAGCGGGGATCGTCACTGGTCATGTCCGTCCCTGCCGCGAGCGCTTCCTGGCGCTGCACGGACTCCAGCAACTGCCCGGCCTCGGGCTGCGAAGGTGCCATGCGCAGCAGCGATTCCAAGCGCTTCCGCGCGCCCTTGAGATCCCCCTTGTCAATGTCGGCCCGCGCGGCGTCAAGCGCCTGTGCCTGTGCCTGCTCCCGAGGAATGTCGACGAGGGCACGGCTCGCCATTTCCGCTCCCGGTTGAAGGCTCAATACCCGCTGGTACAAATCGCTCGCCAGTTGCCATCGTCGAGCCTCGCGGGCGCTTTTTGCCTGTTGCATCAGGTCGGTCAGGATATGGTCACGGCGTTGCACATAGAGCAAACCGTAGGTCATGGGGTCTTTTTCCGCCAACTCACGGTAGCTGGACAACCCTTCCTCGAAGTTCCCCTGCTCGATGAGCTGCTGCGCTTGCTCCGCCTGATTTTCCAAGGTGGCGCACCCGGTCAACAGCCACCCAAGTACTATCCATAGTCCTCCCAGCCGAGAGGGCAGCCTGGCTGCTCTTGTCATGTCCATGTTCACTGTATTGGAAGATTCTGGGAGACGGGCAACACATGCCCCCCTGCGTCGTTCGACAGCGGCTGATCCGCACGCACCATCGGTATTTGCCTGGTCACGCCCGATTGCCGGTCGCGCAGCTGCACCTGCTGCTCATCGATACGCGTGAGCCGCCACTTTTCATCGATACTGTCCCCTTGTTTGTAGGCATGAACGCCGTCGCCATTGTCCAGAAACACATAGTGTTCACCGCCGCGCAACAAGCGCCCACGATAAACAGGGTCAGGCGCCATCGCCGGTATCGGCATGGGCTCGGGCAACGACTGCTGGAGTGTTTCGATCCTCTCCACTGGCTCGGCGGCGACCTCGGGCTGGTAGCCTGGCAACTGTGCCTCATCCAACAGAGATGGCTGGCGCGTCCACACCACCTGCACGGGCGCGCGATGCGCCTGGTCACCTCGCTCGACGGACGACGGCCCGGACTGCGGTAACAGCACCGGGGATGGCTCGAGCAGCGTCACCAGGGTGAGCACCAGAACGAGTGCCATCCCGACCTGGAGGGCTCGGGAAACCCCCTCCCTGGCCATCATGGCGCCGGCTCTTCTGCGACACCTGCACGCATGTAGAGCCGGGTGTTCAAGGTCAGTCGCACGTTCGCCGAGGCATCGCCCACCAGCAGCTCGTAGGTCAGGTTTTCGATCGCCAGGCTGGGCATCTGCACCAACAACTGATCGAGATAATGCCGCACCGCCGTAGGTTGGCCGGTCAGCACCAGGCGAGCCGCCAACTCGACGACAGGAAGATTGGCTTGTCGCTTGATCTGATACTCGGCCTGCAGCAATCGAGCATCGGTGTCACGCGCCAACTGGTGCAGCGTCTCCAGGTAGTGCAAGCGGGTGCTTTGCGCTGGCAAGAATGCCAGAAAGTCACCGACCAGGTCTGGGCTCCTGGCGCCGGGGTCCGCCTGCCCGGCGGCCACCGTTGGCGGCGTTGCCCGCAAGGATTTCACATCGTGGCGTAGCGGCTCGATGATGAGCCACCAGACCAGAAGCGAGAAAAGCAGCGATGCAAAAAAGATGATCTGCGGCACACTCAGCGCAAACCAGATTCTGCGCCCATGCCAGCGTAGCGCCCCCCATGAAGCAGTTGATAACCAGTCACTCATGATCGGCCCACTCCAGAGCGACCTGGAAAACCACCGAAGAAGTCCCGACATTGGTCGCCGCCTCCTGGAAGGTTTCACTTTCCAGATGAACCGAGCGCCACGCGGGCTCCACCGACAACCGCTGCAGAAAATCCAGCATCGAGGCAGAGTCCTGGGCTTGACCTGTCAGCCGCCAGGTACCATCTCGAACGCTCACGGGCTCCAGATAGAGTGTCTTGATCGAGCCTTCGACACGCTGCAAGGCCCCCCAGACCGCGCCCCATGGATAGCGCAAGGCCGCGGCCATCGCCCTGATCTCGTCTTCCGATTTTCGCGCGGCGGCGTTCGTGCTGGCGTGACTCGGGCGCGGTGATGCCGTCTCCACTGTCAGGGCCGAGAGCAAAACGTCCCGCTGCGCGAGCAATTGGGCTCGCCACCCTACCAGACCGACGCTCAGCAGAAGCGCCAACGACGCGCCAAGCCACCATCGCGTGGATCGAGGGGCGGCGCCAAAGTCGATCTCCAGTGACTGCATCTACTGGCCACCTGCGTAGAGAACATAATCGAAACAGCGCCGGGACACATCGACAGGGTGTCTTGACCAGGATGCCGATAGACTGCCCTCGGGCGCATAGACATAGGTCGATGCTGCCGTCTCCCAAGGTGGAAAGTCTGCAGGGTGTGAACAAGGTCGAACGTCGAGGGCCGTCAGCCAACCCGTCTCGATCTCGATGCGCAAAACCCTGGACTCATCGACCATGAAGACACTTGCGCGGTCTTCGACCGAACAGGGCAACTGACGCCATGCAAACGACAGGAGTGGCTCGATACGCCCATGCGAAATGCCATTGACTGCGAACAACCGCTTCAGGCCAGCAATCAGCTCGCCTGGTACGAAACTCGCGACCTGCGCGCCGCGGTACCTCGACTGCGACAGCAGCAGCGTGAACGCCTCTGGCGGATCGGCGAAGCAGCGCGTGAACATACGCCATGCCATCGAGCCTGCCAGCTCGCCATCCACGAGGCGCTCGTCCCACGGGAGGAGCAGATGCCGGCACCACTGCAGGCCCAGCACCACATCCACCACCAATCGCCCGCCTGTGCCAACGCTCTCCAGCGCCTGGGCAAGCGCCTGGGTGACATCCGCAAGCTCCGCACCCTTGAACGCTATTCGCGCAGTCATGAGCCCGTCTTGCGGCTCCTCCCATGCCAGGGAAGTCTCGCCAATGAAAAGCGTCATCCGATCACGGCAACGCAATCGCCTAATCCACGAATGTGACACGATTGATCTCCTCCAGTGATGTCGTGCCTTCTCGAACCGCCTGCAAGGCCTGATCGCGCAACGAACGCATGCCTTGCTCCCGAGCAAGGGTCTTCAGTCGCGTGACCGACGCCTGCCCCGCGATCAGCTCACGCATCGCGTCAGTCAGCACGAGCACTTCGGCAATTGCCCAGCGGCCCCGGTAACCTACACCTCGACATTGGGCACAGCCGCGCCCCTGCTTGAACGTCCAGCCAGCCACCGCTGCGCAATCCAGGCCCGATGCGTGCAGCAAGCCTGCATCCGGCTTGACCGGCTCGGCGCAATGGACGCAATTGAGGCGAATCAGCCGCTGTGCGATCACACCGTTGAGCGCGGTGACAAAACTGTAGACATCGACCCCCATGTGGCGAAATCGACTCAACACATCGAATGCGCTGTTGGCATGGACCGAGGTGTATACCAGGTGGCCGGTCAACGCCGCCTGCACGGCGATCTCCGCAGTCTCCCGGTCGCGTATTTCACCTACCAGCACACGATCAGGATCATGGCGAAGAATCGAGCGCAAACCGCGCGCGAATGTCAGCCCCTTCTTCTCGTTCACGGGGATCTGCAACACGCCGGGCAGTTGATACTCCACCGGGTCCTCGATGGTGATGATCTTGTCACTACCCTGGTTGATTTCGCTCAGCGTGGCATACAGTGTCGTGGTTTTCCCGGAACCGGTGGGGCCGGTCACGAGCAACATGCCATAGGGTTGCGCAGCCAGTTTGCGAAGCACGCCGCGCGAGTGCCCATCGAACCCCAGAATATCCAGATCCAGGCGCGCCAGCTCGGCAGTCAACGACTGTTTATCGAGAATTCGCAGAACGACATCCTCACCGAACATGCTAGGCATCACCGACACTCGAAAATCGATCGCACGCCCATTCATCGTTGCCGCGAAACGCCCGTCCTGGGGGATGCGTTTCTCACCGATGTCCAGCTCCGCCATGACCTTTATCCGCGAGATCACCTCATCGGTGATCGACAGGTCAGCCAATGCCCGAGCCGGTAACAGCACGCCGTCCAGGCGGTACTTGACCACCAGACCTTGACCAGAATTTTCGAAGTGAATATCACTGGCACCCTGGCGGTGAGCGTCGTAGAGCGTCGAATTGACCAGGCGAATCACCTGGCTTTCATCACGCGCGATCGATGCCGGAGAAATCTCATCGGCGGCGCGCGTGGTACCCGCCTCCACGGTAACCGAGCTCAGGTGCGCGATCGCTTGCTCGTGTCCTTCGTATCGGCCGAGTACAGCTTTGAGAATATGCGGATGGACGAAGGCCAATCGGAAAGCGCCGCGGAACCGATAGCTACCCCAGCTCGCCACTTCAGGATCCAGCGGATCGGCCACCACCAACCAGCGCTCGTCACTTGTCGCCCTCGCGAAAAGACACTCACGCCGCAGGCACTCTGAGTAATCCAATGCATCGAAATCAGGCTTCAGCGCGGCCAGTTCGCGCTCGTCGAGCAGCATCCAGTTCGAGTGGCGCGCAACGGCCTGAAGAACCTCTTCGCTCGAGCGTCCCGACAAGCGTTCGAGTGCAATGAGTACCGGTTCGCGCTCGAGCTCGAATGCCGTACGTGCCGGCAGCAGGCATTGCTCGAGCCAATCGTGGTCGCAGGACTTCATTGCACCCCCCCGGCAAGATCGAAGATGGGAAGGTAGAGCAAGATGACGATCGCCCCGATCACCAACCCGATCACGACCATCAGGATTGGCTCGAACAAGCGCGAGAAGCGCTCGAGCCACTGCGTCACCTCAGCGTCGTGGAACTGCGCAGTCTGCTCCAGCATGGTCGCCAACTGCCCATTGCGCTCGCCAACACGGATCAGACGCAGCGCCACGGAGGTAACCAGGCCGCCGTTGGCCAATCCATCGCTTAGGCGCTTGCCTTCCTCGACCTCACGAATAGTGCTGTCCAGTGCCGCTTTCTGGGAGTCGTCGAGCAATCCTCGCACCGTGCGCAGCGCCTTGATCATCGGTATGCCGCCGCTCAGCAGCAAGCCCAGCGCACGATAGAATCGCGACAGCTGCGCCAGTCGCACCTTGGGACCGATCCATCGATTGCCGATGAGCAATGCCATCGCGCCGTTGCGGACCTCAGGCCTCATCGACAGCAACACCAGAGCAACCGCCAGGCTCAGCGCGCCACCAAGCGCCCATGGCCAGTGACCATTCAACCATCGCCCCCACCCCATCATCCATCGCGACAGCAGCGGCAGCTCCGTGTTGATGTTGTCATAGACCTCGCTGAATCTCGGCACCAGGTAGCACAGCAAAAACACGCCCACTGCCGTACCGGCTGCCATCAACAGCAGCGGATACAGTGAGGCACTCACGATTTTCTGACGAGCCTGGGTCGTCTGGATGTTGTAACGCAGGAACCGTTGCAACGCATCGACTAACTCACCCGTGTGCTCACTGGCGGCGATCGACGCCACGAACAGCTCGGGAAATTCTCGTGGATACCCCCTGAGCGCGCGGGACAGGGGTTGCCCCTCTCGAACCCGCCCCAGCACACCGAGCAATACCTGCCGATCGTGCACGACAGCGCCCTCGCGCTCGACCAGCGCTTCCAGCGCCTCGATCAACGATAGCCCGGCCTGCAGCAGCGACAGAACCTCATGGGTCAGCAAACCGATGTCCAGCCGGCGATGCCGGACCCAATCAGCGAACTGCCACCCAGCCGCGCGCACTTGAATGACATCGCCAACCACTTTGGCGGCCTGTTCACCAGCGGCCTCGGCAGAATCAGCAGCCACCAGCACTTCTGTTATCACGCCTAGCCGTGATACCCCACGAACTCGATATTTGGACATGGTGCGTCGCCAGAAAGGAAGAAGGCGGCAATCAATAGGTAATATCGGCGTTCTCGCCAGTGCCCCCTGGCGTGCGGTCCTTGCCAAAGGAAAAGAGGTCGAAATCGGCCTTGGATCGTTCGGCAGGATAACGATATTGGTAGGCAACGCCCCAGGGATCTGCGGGTACGTCTTTCTTCAGGTAGGGACCTTGCCAGCGCGATTCTCCTGGCGGCGGGGTATTGAGGACGGAAGTCCCCTCTTGGGTGGTGGGATAACGTCCGACATCGAGCCTGAACTGATCGATTGCCTTTCCGAGAATGTCCAGCTGAGCTTTGGCCGTGGTCAGTTCAGACTTGGTCACGTTGCCGAACAACCGGGGCCCGACGATGCTGGCAAGCAAGCCGATGATGACCAGCACCACCAGCAATTCCAAGAGTGTGAAGCCCTGCGCACGCGCGCGCTGGAAACCCGTCGTGGATCTGTAGCTCATCCTTGATTCCTACCTTGTCCTTGGATGGAATGTCCTGTTCTTGTTATCCGGTGTTGCTCGATCCATACGCAGCTTCGCTCACGCGTACGGCGGGAAAGGCATACCGTGGCCAATGTGCCGCCCAGATGATTGCACAATGCCATAAATTTAGCGGATTGGTGATAGCTTGAAGATACTTTTTCACACCTGCGGCACCACATCGGGTCAACGCGTGGCCTCGATCGAAAATGCTGCCGAGAACACGCTCATCGCCTCGACCCGACAGCAGCACAACGCGCCCTCGCTCGGACCGGACACTGCGCCCGGTGAAGGTTCAACGCGGTATTGATGATCCCGATATGGCTGAACGCCTGCGGAAAATTCCCCAACATCCGCTGCCCCGCCGGGTCGTACTGTTCCGCCAGCAACCCCACGTCATTGCACAGCCCGATCAGCCGCTCATAGAGCCCTTGCGCTTCTTGCTGGCGCCCCAGCAGCACATAGACATCCGCCAGCCAGAACGAACACACCAGGAAAGTACCCTCCCCCGGCGTCAGGCCGTCGCTGCGACTGTCACTGTCGTAGCGCAGCAGCAGGCCGTTGCGCAGCAGGCGTCGTTCGATCTGCTGCAGCGTGCGCTGAAAGCGCGGATCCTGTGCCGGCAAAAAACCGGTCAACGCAATCTGCAGCAGGCTGGCATCCAGCTCAGTGGAGCCATAAGCCTGAACGAAGTGACTGCCGCTGGCATCCAGTCCACGGCGACACACCTCATCACGGATCTCATCCGCCACCTGTCGATAATGGCGCCCCCTCTCGCGGTCTTCCTCGGTGGTATCGGCCAGGCTCGCCGCACGATCGAAGGCGACCCAGGCCATGACCTTGGAATGCACGAAATGCTGGCGACCGCCGCGTACTTCCCACAGCCCTTCGTCCGGCTCACGCCAGATGCGCTCGAGGTACGGCAGGATCGCCCGGGCGATCGCCGCGCTGCGCGGATGGCGCGGCAGGCCACCCTTGATGGCCTGGGTCATGGCATCGGCCAGTTCGCCGTAGATATCCAGTTGCAACTGCGCGGAGGCGGCGTTGCCGACCCGCACCGGCTGCGATTGCTCGTAGCCGGGCAGCCACGGCAAGGTGAACTCAGGCAGGTCACGCTCCCCGGCCAGGCCGTACATGATCTGCATCTGCTCAGGGTTGCCGGCCACCGAACGCAACAGCCACTCGCGCCAGGCCTGGGCCTCGTCGAAGTAGCCAAGGTTCATCAGCGCCAGCAAGGTCATGGTGGCGTCGCGCAGCCAGCAGTAACGGTAATCCCAGTTGCGCTCGCCGCCAACACGCTCGGGCAGCGAGGTGGTGACGGCCGCGACCATGCCGCCGGTGGGCGCGTAGGTCATGGCCTTGAGGGTCAGCAACGAGCGGCGCACCTGCTCGGTATAGGGTCCGACATCGGGGCAGCGGGCGGCGAAGGCCTGCCACTGGTCGATGGTCTGCTCGAGGGCGTGCTCGACATCGCAAGCGGGTTGCACGGGCAAGTGCGAGGCCTGATGGCACAGGCTGAACACCTGGCGCTCCCCGGCACGCACGCGAAAGCGCGCGACGCTGTGGTGGTCGCGACCATGGGTTTCGATACTGCTGCGCAGGATCAGGCGATCGGGGCCGGCGACGGCGCTGAGGGTCCGTGGATCGATCTTTTCCACCCAGGGCACGCTGCGGCCATAGTCGAAGCGCAGCACCAGGTCCATCTCGAAGGCCGTCTCGCCGCTCAGGCCCTCGACGATGCGCAGCACGGCGTTGCGCTCGCCCAATGGCATGCAGTCGAGCACCCGGGCGCGGCCACTGGCGGTGGTCCAGGTGGTTTCCAGCACCAAGGTGTCGTCCAGGTAACGCCGGGTACGGTGTTCGACGGGGTCGCTGGGGGCGATGCGCCAGCGGCCGTTTTCCTCGTTGCCCAGCAGAGCCGCGAACACGGCAGGGGCATCGAAGCGTGGCAGGCACAGCCAGTCGAGGGCGCCATCGCGGTTGACCAGGGCGGCACTGCGGCAGTTGCCGATGAGGGCGTAGTCTTCGATCAGCGCGGGCATCGGGGATCCTCTGGCGGGGTGGGCCTGAGTTTGGATGCCTTGGCGGTTGCAGTCGTTCCGCTGGGAGTTGCGCAGCGACCTCAGCCCTCACGCGGGGCCAGCCCACTCACACAGGCACAGCGCATGGCTTGAGGTCGGCGCGCATCCTGTGGGAGCGGCTTCAGCCGCGAACACCGGCAGAGCCGGTGCCAGGCTCCGCGTCATCTGCTTCGCGGCGGTTCGGCGCCCCGACAAACCCGCTCCCACAGGAATAGCGCAAGCTGGTCCCGCAATGAGAGCTGAACCGATCAGCATTCACCCCAAGTCATGCCACTCGCGCTTGTCCCGCGTCAGCAGCTCGTCACCCGCCTCGGGCCCATCCTCCCCCGCCGCATACCCATGCACCTCGCCGCCCTCCGCCGCCCAGGCATCGAGGAACGGCTGCACGGCGCGCCAGCCGTTCTCGATGTTGTCGGCACGCTGGAACAGGGTCTGGTCACCGGTGAGGCAATCGTAGATCAACGTCTCGTAGCCGGTCGCCGGGGTCATCTTGAAGAAGTCCTTGTAGGCGAAGCCCATCTCGACATTCTCCATCACCAGCTCCGGCCCCGGGCGCTTGGCCTGCAGGTCGAACCACATGCCTTCGTTGGGCTGGATCTGGATCTTCAGGTAGTTGGGCTTGGGCCGCTCCAGCTCGCTTTCGCGGAACTGGGCGTAAGGCGCCGGCTTGAAGCAGATGGCGATCTCGGTGTCGCGCACGCTCATGCGCTTGCCGGTGCGCAGGTAGAACGGCACGCCAGCCCAGCGCCAGTTGTCGATCATCACCTTGAGGGCGACGTAGGTCTCGGTCTGGCTGTCCGGGGCGACCTTGGCTTCCTCGCGGTAGCCGGGGAGTTGCTTGCGGCCATGCTTGCCGGCGGTGTACTGGCCACGCACGGAATTGCGCAGGGCCATCTTCTGCGACCAGGGGCGGATGGCGCCGATCACCTTGGCCTTTTCGCCGCGCACGGCATCGGCGCCGAAAGCCGCCGGTGGCTCCATGGCGACCATGGCCAGCAGCTGGAACAGGTGGTTGGGCACCATGTCGCGCAGGGCGCCGGTGTTGTCGTAGAAGGCCCCGCGCGTCTCGACGCCGACGGTCTCGGCGGCGGTGATCTGCACGTGGTCGATGTAATGGTTGTTCCAGAACGACTCGAACAGGCCGTTGGAAAAACGGCTGACCAGGATGTTCTGCACGGTTTCCTTGCCCAGGTAATGGTCGATGCGGTAGATCTGCCGCTCGCTCATCACCTTGAGCAGGCGGGCGTTGAGCGCCTCGGCACTGGCCAGGTCGGTGCCGAACGGCTTCTCCACCACCACCCGGCGAAAGCCCCCGCCCGCCTCGTCGAGCAGGCCGGCATCGCCCAGGCGCTGGGCCACCTCGGGGAAGAAGCGCGGCGAGGTGGCCAGGTAGAAGATGGCGTTGCCGTGGCGCGTCTTGTCGATGCGCCGGGCCAGCGCCTGGTAGGTCTGCGGATCGAGGAAGTCGCCGGTCTGGTAGTCCAGGCGCTTGGCCAGGCGTGCCCATACTTTCTCGTCCAGGCACTTGCCCGCGTCGCGCTCGGCCATGAAGGCGTGCAGGCGCTCGGCGAACGCTTCAGCCGTGGAGGCGTTGTGGTCGACCCCGACGATACGCATGTTGCGGTCGAGCAGGCCGTCACGGCTGAGGTTGTAGAGCGCCGGCATCAGCAGGCGCTTGACCAGGTCGCCGCTGGCGCCGAACAGGAACAGGGTGCACGGCGGCGCAGCGGGAATGGTCGATTTGCTCATTCAGTCCTTCTTCTTCTCGACGTGGCCGCCAAAGCCCAGGCGCATGGCGGAGAGGATCTTGTCACCATAGGTGCCCTGCTGCTGGCGCGAGCGGAAGCGGGCGAACAGCGCGCTGGACAGCACCGGCACCGGCACGGCCTGCTCGACGGCGGCGTCGATGGTCCAGCGCCCTTCGCCGCTGTCGGATACCGAACCGCTGAATTCGCTCAGTTGCGGGTCGGCGACCAGCGCGTCGGCGGTCAGGTCCAGCAGCCAGGAGGTGACCACGCTGCCGCGGCGCCACACTTCGGCGATCTCGGCCACATTCAGGTCGAAGCGCTGGTCTTCCGGCAATTCCGGGCCGCCCTTGCTGCGCAGCAGGTCGAAGCCTTCGGCGTAGGCCTGCATCAGGCCGTACTCGATGCCGTTGTGCACCATCTTCACGTAGTGACCGGCACCGGGCGGGCCGGCGTGGATGTAGCCGTGCTCGGCGCGGTCGTGCTCGCCGCTGCGGCCCTGGGTGCGCGGAATGTCGCCGACGCCTGGGGCGAGGGCCTTGAACAGCGGCTCCAGGCGCTCGAACACCGTTTTTTCACCGCCGATCATCATGCAGTAACCACGGTCCAGGCCCCATACACCGCCGGAGGTGCCGACATCGAGGTAGTGCAGGCCACGCTTGCCCAGCTCGGCGGCGCGGCGCACGTCGTCTTTGTAGAAGGTGTTGCCGCCATCGATGATGGCGTCGCCCGGCTCGAGCAGGTCGGCCAGCTGGGCGATGGTCTGCTCGGTGATTTCGCCGGCGGGCAGCATGACCCACACCGCGCGCGGCGCCTTGAGTTTCTGCACCAGCGCACCGAGGTCGTGGGCGCCCACCGCGCCTTCGCCTTCCAGGGTGGTGATGGCTTCGCGGTTGCGATCGTGGACCACAGTGCTGTGACCTGCGCGCATCAGGCGCCTTGCGATATTGCCGCCCATGCGGCCAAGCCCGATGATTCCCAGTTGCATGTGACGACGCTCCAGTAGCTTTTGCTTTACAACAATTGACGATTTCAGATTAGTCCAGCGTTCTGGCAGAGGGTTCACCGACGAACGGGGCGACAACGATAAACAAAAAAGTTCCCAAGGGCCTGCGGAGAATTCAGAATGCGCGCCGCATGAAGCGACTACGCTTCCAATTGTCACCAGCCATGCGAGGTGTGCCATGGGTACCCTGATGCCAGCCACTCCCACCCAGACCCTCTATGTCACCGTGCGCCGCGACGAGTTGCGCCAGTTGAAGGACGAACGCGACCAGTTGCGCCAGCAGGTCGCCCAGCTGAACCTGCTGCTGGAGCAGGCCCGCGTGCAAGGCAAGGCCGCCGGTCTCTGATTCATCCTTCCCGTGTGGGAGCGCCATGGCTCCCACCCTCTCGCTGACGCCCTTTCTTGTTGCCGTATCGCGCCCGCCGCGGGTCGAACCCGTTGCGTTGCGCTGCGACCCTCATATTTTGCAACAACTCGCCAACGTTTGCGCGGGCAAACGTCCCCGAGAAATATGACCAACGGGTCACTTTTGTCGCATTTCGTCTCCTACACTCCAGTTTCGGCCCGCGTTTTGCTCATAAAAAAGTGACGTAAAAAAGTCGAACTTTGCAAAACACGGGCAGGTCAGGACTTAAGTGGGCCGACGCAAAAGGACTTCCTCACGTCAGGCCCGCCCACCCCAACCAGTCCATACGTCTTTCGGCCGGAATGCCGAACGTGCCGTGCCTGCGCGCACGAATCTGGGGCAAGGACCGCACTACGAAGATGCAACAACGATCAGAGAGCACACCCACGAGCCAACGTTAAGCACACACCAGAACAAGGGACGGAGAGAAGTATGATCAGTGCCGCTGTCGAACCTCACGTAGAGTCATTCAACCCGGATAGCCGCGAGCCGCTGCCATCGGCGCTCGCCCCGACAGTCAAGGCACCCGGCGCCCAGCGCCAGCACAATCCGAATAAGCGCAAGATCCTGTTCGTCACCTCGGAGATCGCCGACCTGGTCAAGACCGGCGGCCTGGGCGACGTGTCCTCCGCCCTGCCCCGCGCCCTGGCGCACCTGCACGACGTGCGGGTATTGATCCCTGGTTACCGCCAGGTGATGGAAAGCGACAACCCCATCCATATCGTCGGCGAACTGGGCGGCCACGCGGCCCTGCCACCGTGCAAGATCGGCCGCATGGACCTGGCCGACGGCCTGGTGATCTACGTGCTGATCTGCCCCGAGCTGTACCAGCGCGACGGCACCCCCTACGGCGCCAACAACGGCCGCGACTGGCCCGACAACCATATCCGCTTCGCCCGCCTGGGCCTGGCGGCGGCGGAAATCGCCGCCGGCGAAGGCATGGCCCACTGGCGCCCCGACCTGGTGCATGCCCACGACTGGCCGGCCGGGCTGGCCCCGGCCTACATGCACTGGCGCGGCCTGAGCACGCCGACCCTGTTCACCATCCACAACCTGGCCTACCAGGGCGTGTACAGCCGCGGCTGCAGCCCAGAGCTGGCGATCCCCGACCACGCCATGCAACAGGAAGGCATGGAGTTCTACGGCAAGCTGTCGTTCCTCAAGGCCGGGCTGGCCTACTCCAGCCACATCACCACGGTCAGCGCCACCTATGCCCGGGAGATCACCACCCCCGAGTTCGGCTGCGGCCTGGACGGTTTCCTCGCCAGCAAGGCCCAGCAAGGGCTGCTCGGCGGCATCCCCAACGGCATCGACGAAAGCTGGGACTCGGCCACCGACCAGCACCTGCACCACAACTTCAGCCTCAACGACTGGGCCGGCAAGGCGCGCAACGCCCAGCAGGTGCGTGAGCTGTTCGAACTGGAGCCGTCGGACGGGCCGCTGTTCGCCGTGGTGTCGCGGCTGGTCTACCAGAAAGGCCTGGACCTGACCCTGGGGGTGGCCGACTACATCGTCCAGCAGGGCGGCCAGATCGCCATCATCGGCCGCGGCGAACCCGAGGAGGAGCAGGCCATGCGCGAGCTGGCCCTGCGGCATCCGGGCCGTATCGGCGTGCGCATCGGCTTCAACGAGACCGATGCCCGGCGCATGTTCGCAGGCTCCGATTTCCTGCTGATGCCGTCGCGCTACGAGCCCTGCGGCCTGAGCCAGATGTACGCCCAGCGCTTCGGCTCGCTGCCGGTGGCGCGCAACACCGGTGGGCTGGCCGACACCATCGACAACGGCGTCACCGGCTTCCTGTTCGACGACTCGACCGTCGACAGCTACCGCGAGGCCCTGGCCCGCGCCTTCTACGTGTACGGCAAGAAGAGCCTGCTGAACGCCATGCGCTGCCTGTCGATGACCCAGCCGTTCAACTGGTGCCAGGCGGTGGAACCCTACGCCCGGCTGTACGAAGACCTGGTCAGGCAGGCGCAGTACGCCCACTACTGAGCGGAGAGCCGGCGATGCACAAGCATGGCGCACAGTTGCTGGACGCCACGTCGGCGCGCTTCGCCCTCTGGGCGCCGGATGCGCGCAGCGTGAGCGTGGCGATCGGGCAGCGGCCGCCCCTGGCGCTGCGGCCCGACGGCGATGGCTGGTACACCGGTGTCGGTCCCTGCCAGGCGGGCGAGCAATACCACTATTGCATCGACGATGAGCTGCAGGTGCCCGACCCGGCGTCGCGCTATCAGCCCGAGGGCGTGCACGGCCCCAGCGCACTGGCGGATGTCGGCGCTTATCCATGGCGGCACCCGTGGCAGGGCCGGCCCTGGCACGAGGCGGTGATCCAGGAGCTGCACGTGGGCCTGCTCGGCGGCTACGACGGCGTGACCAAGGTGCTGCCGCGCCTGGCCGAGCTGGGCATCAGCGCCATCGAGCTGATGCCCCTGGGGCAGTTCCCCGGCGCGCGCAACTGGGGCTACGACGGCGTGCTGCCGTTCGCCCCGCAGCACAGCTACGGCACGCCGCAGGCGCTGTGTGGCTTGGTCGACCAGGCCCACGGCCATGGCCTGATGGTGCTGGTGGACGTGGTCTACAACCACTTCGGCCCAGACGGCAATTACCTGCACCGCTACGCCAGCGGTTTTTTCCGCGACGACCGACAGACGCCCTGGGGCGCGGCCATCGATTTTCGCCGCGCCGAGGTGCGCGAGTACTTCATCCAGAACGCGTTGATGTGGCTGTGCGACTACCGCTGCGACGGCCTGCGCCTGGACGCGGTGCACGCCATCGACCAACCGGACTTTCTCGTCGAACTGGCACAGCGGGTACGCGCCGCCGTCGAGCCCGGACGGCAGGTGTGGCTGGTGCTGGAAAACGAGCACAACCAGGCCGCGCTGCTGCACCAGGGCTTCGACGCGCAATGGAACGACGACGGCCACAACGCCCTGCATGTGCTGCTGACCGGCGAGACCGAAGGCTACTACGCCGACTACAAGGACCGGCCGATCGACCAGCTGGCCCGCTGCCTGGCCGAAGGCTTCGTGTTCCAGGGCCAGCCCGACCGCCACGGCACGCCTCGGGGCGAGCCCAGCGGCCACTTGCCGCCCAGTGCCTTCGTGCTGTTCCTGCAGAACCACGACCAGGTCGGCAACCGCGCCCTGGGCGAACGCCTCACCCGCCTCTGCCCGCCGCAGGCCCTGCGCGCCGCCACCGCGCTGTTGCTGCTGGCGCCGATGATCCCGTTGCTGTTCATGGGCGACGATGACGGCAGCCGCGAGCCGTTCCTGTTCTTCACCGACTTTCACGATGAATTGGCCGATGCGGTGCGTGAGGGGCGACGCGGCGAGTTCGCCCACTTCGATGCCTTCGCCGACCCGCAAAAGCGCGAGCGCATACCCGACCCCAATGCCGAGGCGACCTTCGTCTCTTCCAGGCCCCAGCGCCAGGACGTGCTGGCCGGCTGGCACGGCCTGTACCAGCAATTGCTCGACCTGCGTCGACGCCATGTCATCGCGCACCTGCCCGGCACCCGCGCCCTGGGCAGCGAGGTACTCGGCGACAAGGCGCTGACCGCCCGCTGGCGCCTGGGCAATGGCGACGAGCTGCGTATCGACCTCAACCTCGCCGCCCTGCCCCAGCCGGTCGCGCTGCCGCCCCTGGAACGGCGTCTGTACGACAGCAGCGACAACGCCCACCCTGACTCGACCCTCGCGGCGCACAGCTGTGTGGTCAGCCTGCTGCCCCCCGACCAGGAGACGCCATGAGCGAACAGCCCCTTCACCGCCTGGCCGCTCGGGTGGGCCTGGCCCGCGACTGGATCGACGCCAACAATCGCCCGCAGCAGGTCAGCGACGACGTGTTGCGCCGGGTGCTCGCAGGCCTCGGCCACCCGGCCGGCGACGTCGCCGCCATCGCTGCCAGCCTGCGCGCCGTCGAACAGGCCGAGGACAGCAAACACCTGCCGCCGCTGCTGACCGTCGATGTCGGCCAGCCGCTGGACCTGCAACGCTATTTCAGCGCCGACCGCCAGGCGCACTGCACGCTGGAGGACGGCAGCCGGCGCAGCCTGGCCCTGGACGCCCAGGCGCGCCTGCCGGGCGAGCTGCCGCTGGGCTACCACCGCGTGGACATCGATGGCCGCACCTTCACCCTGGCCGTGGCGCCGCCGCGCTGCCATGCCCTGGAGGACCGCGTCGAGCAGCAACCGCCGCGCTGCTGGGGCATCGCGGCGCAGCTGTACAGCCTGCGCCGCCCAGGCGATGGCGGCTACGGCGACTGCCTGGCCCTGGAGCAACTGGCGCGCAACGCCGCCGAGCGCGGCGCCGATGCCCTGGCGATCAGCCCGATCCACACCCTGTCGGCGTTCGACCAGCGCCACTTCAGCCCCTACTCGCCGTCCAGCCGGCTGCTGCGCAACGTGCTCTACGCCAGCCCCGGTGTCGTCTTTGGCGAGCGCGAGGTGCGCATGGCCATCGAGGCCTGCGACCTGCAGGGGAGCCTCGACACGCTGGAGCAGCAGGCGCTGGTGGACTGGCCACGGGCCGCCGATGCCCGCCTGCGCCTGCTCGAGGCGCTCTACCGGCAGTTCAGCCAGGGCGAGCATCCGCTTCGCCAGGACTTCGACAGTTTCCGCGCCAGCGCCGGCGAGCAGCTGGAGCATCATTGCCGCTTCGAAGTGCTGCAGGCCGAGGCGGTCAGTACGGGCCTGGGCGCCGACTGGCGCCGCTGGCCCAAGGCCTGGCACGCCCCCTATCACCCCGAGGTCGAGGCCTTCGCCAATACCTACCCGGCGCGGGTCGAGTTCCACGCCTTCTGCCAGTGGCTGACCGAACGCAGCCTGCAACGGGCCCAGGACGCGGCGCGCGGCAATGGCATGGCGGTGGGCCTGATCGCCGACCTGGCGGTGGGGGCCGACGGCGCCGGCAGCCAGGCCTGGAGCCGCCAGGACGAACTGCTGGCCGACCTCCAGGTCGGCGCCCCGCCGGATATCCTCAATCAGTCCGGCCAGGACTGGGGGATCTGCGCCTTCTCCCCCGAGGGCCTGCGGCGCAACGGCTACCGCGCCTTCATCGAGATGCTGCGGGCCAACCTGGCCCATGCCGGCGGCCTGCGCATCGACCATGTGATGGGCCTGCGCCGCCTATGGCTGATCCCCCGTGGCGCCAAACCCAGCGAGGGCGCCTACCTGAACTATCCGCTGGACGACCTGCTGCGCCTGCTGGCACTGGAGTCCACGCGGCACCAGGCGATCATCCTCGGCGAAGACCTGGGCACCGTGCCCGAAGGCTTGCGCGAGCGCCTGGCCGACAAGGCGGTGCTGGGCATGCGCGTGCTGCCGTTCGAGCAGACCTCGCCCGGGCAGTTCAAACCGATCCTCGACTGGCCGGACAACGCCCTGGCCACCACCGGCACCCACGACCTCGCCCCCCTGGCCGGCTGGCTGGTGAGCCGCGACATCGACTGGAGCCATCGCCTGCGACTGCTCGACGCCGCCGCCGAGTTGCGCTGGCGCCACACCCGGGCGCTGGAGCGCGACGGCCTGCGCCGCACCCTGGAACAGAACTATGGGCCGCTGGGCGACGACGCGGCGCTGATCGACGCGGCGATCCGCTACGTCGGCCATACCCGCGCGCCCCTGGTGCTGGTGCCGCTGGAAGACCTGCTGGGCAGCGACGAGCAGGCCAACCTGCCCGGCACCACCGAAGGCCATCCCAACTGGCGCCGGCGCTTCAAGGCGCAGGTCGCCGACCTGCTCGACGACGAGCACGCCGCCCGCCGCCTGGAGCTGCTGGCCCAGGCCCGCGAACAGGCCTGGGAGCGCGATCGATGAAACCGTTGACCGCCACCCTGCGCCTGCAGTTGCACAGCGACTTCACCCTCGATGACGCAGTGCCGCTGGTGCCCTACTTCGCTCGCCTGGGCATCAGCCACCTCTACGCCTCGCCGATCCTCGCCGCCCGCGCAGGCTCCCGGCATGGCTACGACGTGGTCGACCCGACCCGGGTCAACCCCGAGCTCGGCGGCGAAGCGGCGCTCGAGCGTCTGGTGGCCGCCCTGCGCCAGCACGGCATGGGGCTGATCCTCGACACCGTGTCCAACCACATGGCCGTGGGCGGCGCCGACAATCCCTGGTGGCAGAGCCTGCTGGCCTGGGGCCGGCGCAGCCCCTATGCGGAATTCTTCGATATCCAGTGGCACTCCAGCGACCCGTTGCTGGCCGGCCAGCTGCTGTTGCCGTTCCTCGGCAGCGACTATGGCCTGGCCTTGCAGAACGGCGAGATTCCACTGACGTTCGACGCGCAACAGGGGCGTTTCGAGGTAGCCCACCACGATCACCGCTTCCCGATCTGCCCGCTGGACTACGGGCGGATCCTCGACCAGGCCGAGGATCCGCGCCTGCTGGCATTGGCCGCGCGCTTCAGCGCCCTCGGCGAGGCCAGCGACCCTCTGACCGAGGCCCAACCACTGCACCGTGAGCTGGCGCGCCTGGCCGCCACCGGCGCAGACCTGCAAGGCGCCCTCGCCGCCTTCGACAGCCGCATTGATGACGGCTTCAAGCGCCTGCACCTGCTGCTGGAGCGGCAGACCTACCGCCTGGCCAGCTGGCGCACCGCCGCCGACGACATCAACTGGCGGCGCTTCTTCGACATCAACGAACTCGGCGGCCTGCGCGTGGAGCGCGCGGTGGTGTTCGAGGCCACCCACGCCAAGCTGTTCGAGCTGATCGAGCGCGGCCTGGTCGACGGCCTGCGCATCGACCATATCGACGGCCTGGCCGACCCACGCCGCTATTGCCGCAACCTGCGTCGGCGGATCGACTCGTTGCTGGCGCGCCGGCCACTGGCCGGGGCGCTGGCACACTTCCCGATCTACGTGGAGAAAATCCTCGGCACCGACGAACACCTGCATCGCGACTGGCTTACCGACGGCACCACCGGCTACGAGTTCATGAATCAGGTGTCGCTGCTGCAGCACGACCCCGCCGGCGAAATATCGCTGGGCGAACTGTGGAGTGACGTCAGCGAACGCCCCGCGTTCCCCGAGGAGGTGCGCCTGGCCCGCCACCTGGTGCTCAACGCCAGCCTGGCCGGCGACTGCGAATCCGTGGCCCAGGCCCTGCTGCAGGTAGCCCGCGACGACCTGATGAGCCGCGATCTCACCCTCGGTGCCATTCGCCGGGCGTTGCAGGCGTTGGTCGAGCACTATCCGGTGTACCGCACCTACATCAATGCCTGCGGTCGCCCCGCCGAGGACGAAGCGTTCTTCCAGCAGGCGCTGGCCGGTGCGCGGCAGTCACTGGGGGAAGCCGACCGGCCCCTGATCGATCAGCTCGAACGCTGGCTCGGTGGCCAGCCGTGGCGCCAGCTGCCACCAGGCCGGCCACGCAAGCACCTGCGCCATGCCTGTGTGCGTTTCCAGCAACTGACCGCGCCCAGTGCCGCCAAGGCCGTCGAGGACACCGCGTTCTATCGTTCGGCCCGTCTGCTGTCGCGCAACGACGTGGGCTTCGACGCCGAGCGCTTCAGTGCCGATGCCTCCTGGTTCCACAACGAAGCCCAGCGCCGCCTGCGCGACTTCCCCGACAACCTGCTGGCCACCGCCACCCACGACCACAAGCGCGGCGAGGACTGCCGGGCGCGGCTGGCGGTGCTCAGCGAGCATGGCCCGTGGCTGGCCAGCCGTGTCGAGCATTGGCGCGAACTGGCCGCGCCGCTGCGCGAAATCCTCGACGATGGCGACGCCCCCAGCCCCGCCGACGAACTGCTGCTGTTGCAGACCCTGCTCGGCAGCTGGCCGCTGACCCTCGACCTGCATGACCCTGCGGCCCTGCGCGTCTATGCCGAGCGCATCCGCCAATGGCAGCGCAAGGCGCTGCGCGAAGCCAAGCTGCGCAGCAGCTGGGCCGCGCCGAACGAACGCTACGAGCAGGCCTGCGCGGCCTATGTCGATGGCCTGCTGCTGGACGACGAGAACCAGCAGCTGCGCCAGTCCCTGCACGAGGCGGCGCGCCGCCTGGCCTGCCCCGGCGCCTTGAACGGCCTGGTGCAGTGCCTGTTGCGCATGACCACGCCCGGCGTGCCGGACCTGTACCAGGGCAACGAGTACTGGGACTTGTCCCTGGTCGACCCGGACAACCGCCGCCCGGTGGACTACCCTGCAAGACGGGCCAGCCTGGACGACGCCACGCCCCTGGCCGAGCTGCTCGCCCACTGGCGCGACGGCCGCCTCAAGCAGGCCCTGGTCGCCCGGGTGCTGGATGCCCGCCAGGCCCACCCCGAACTGTTCCAGCGAGGCGCCTACCTGCCGCTCACCGTGCGCGGGCGCCACGCCGACAAGGTGCTGGCCTTCGCCCGCCTGGGCGAGGACGCACGCGCCATCATCGTCGTACCGCGGCTGGCCAGCGCCCTGCTGGGCCCGGCCGCCACCCCGTTGATCCCGGCACAGAACTGGGACGATACCCGGCTTGTCCTGCCGTTTGCCTTGTCGCCTGCCAACTGCTCGGGACTTTTCGGCGGCGGTGCTGTCACCCCTTCAAGGGAGCTGATGTTGAGCACCGTGCTGATGGAGTTTCCGGTCAATGTGTTGATTGAACATGCCTAACTGCATTCAGGAGCGTCGAGATGAGTGTCGAAGAAAAGCGTATTCGCGAGTTCGCCTATCAGATCTGGGAGTCGGAGGGTAAGCCGGCGGGACAGGAGGACCGTCATTGGCAGATGGCGCGCAAGCTGGCCGAGGCCGAGGCATTGGCGCCCAAGGCCGCGCCGCGCAAGAAGGCGGCGGCCAAGCCTAAGGCCGCTACTCCTGTGGAAAAACCGCTTCCTGTGAAGAAGCCCAGAGCCGTGAAAAAGCCGGCGAGCTAATTGCCATGTAGCGCCTGTACCGGCCTTATCGCGGGGCAAGCCCGCTCCCACGTTCTGATCGCGTCATATTCCATTGTGGGAGCGGGCTTGCCCCGCGATCTCTCTCCCCCGGACCATGAGGACCGCCATGAGCCCGCGCACCCCGAAGAAGACCCGCTCCGTCGCCCCGTCGCGCATCCGCGAGGGCCTGCCCTTCCCGCTCGGCGCCACCTGGGACGGCCTGGGGGTCAACTTCGCCCTGTTCTCGGCCAACGCCAGCAAGGTCGAGCTGTGCCTGTTCGACGCCAGCGGCGAGCAGGAGATCGAGCGTATCGAACTGCCCGAATACACCGACGAGATCTACCACGGCTACCTGCCCGACGCCCATCCGGGCCTGGTCTACGGCTACCGTGTGCACGGTCCCTACGAACCCGAGAACGGCCACCGCTTCAACCCCAACAAGCTGCTGATCGACCCCTACGCCAAGCAACTGGTCGGCACGCTGCAATGGTCCGAGGCGCTGTTCGGCTACACCATCGGCCACCCCGATGGCGATCTGTCGTTCGACGAACGCGACAGCGCGCCGTTCGTGCCCAAGTGCAAGGTCATCGACCCGGCGTTCACCTGGGGCCGCGACCAGCGCGTGCTGATCCCCTGGGAACGCACGATCATCTACGAAGCCCACACCCGTGGCATCAGCATGCGCCACCCGGCAGTGCCCGAGCACCTGCGCGGCACCTTCGCGGGGCTGGCCAACGACGAATTGCTGGCCCATATCAAGGCACTCGGCGTGTCGAGCCTCGAGCTGTTGCCGATCCACGCCTTCGTCAACGACCAGCACCTGCTGGACAAGGGCCTGAACAACTACTGGGGCTACAACAGCATCGCCTTCTTCGCTCCGCACCCGCGCTACCTGGCCAGCGGCAAGATCGCCGAATTCAAGGAGATGGTCGCGCACCTGCACGACGCCGGGCTCGAGGTGATCCTCGACGTGGTCTACAACCACACCGCCGAGGGCAACGAGCGCGGCCCGACGCTGTCGATGCGCGGAATCGACAATGCCTCCTACTACCGCCTGATGCCCGACGACAAGCGCTTCTACATCAACGATTCCGGCACGGGCAACACCCTCGACCTGAGCCATCCACGGGTGCTGCAACTGGTCACCGACTCGCTGCGCTACTGGGCCGGCGAGATGCACGTGGATGGCTTTCGCTTCGACCTGGCGACCATCCTCGGGCGCTATCACGACGGCTACAGCGAACGCCACGGCTTCCTCGTCGCCTGCCGCCAGGACCCGATGCTCAGCCAGGTCAAGCTGATCGCCGAACCCTGGGACTGCGGCCCCGGCGGCTACCAGGTGGGCAACTTCGCCCCTGGCTGGGCGGAGTGGAACGATCGCTTTCGCGACACCGTGCGCAGCTTCTGGAAAGGCGACGAAGGCATGCTCGCCGACTTCGCCTCGCGCATCACCGCCTCGGGCGACCTGTTCAACAACCGGGGGCGGCGGCCCTACGCCTCGGTCAATTTCGTCACTGCCCATGACGGCTTCACCCTGCGCGACCTGGTGTCGTACAACGACAAGCACAACGAGGACAACGACGAGAACAACCAGGACGGCACCAACAACAACCTGTCGTGGAACTGCGGCGTCGAAGGCCCCACCGACGATCCCGAGATCAACGCCCTGCGCATGCGCCAGATGCGCAATTACTTCGCCACCCTGCTGCTGGCCCAGGGCACGCCGATGATCGTCGCCGGCGACGAGTTCAGCCGCACCCAGCACGGCAACAACAACGCCTACTGCCAGGACAGCGAGATCGGCTGGGTGAACTGGGACCTGGACCAGGACGGCAAGGATCTGCTGGCCTTCGTCAAGCGCCTGACCCGCCTGCGCCTGGCCTACCCGATCCTGCGTCGCTCACGCTTCCTGGTCGGCGACTACAACGAAGCGATCGGGGTCAAGGACGTCACCTGGCTGGCACCGGATGGCAGCGAAATGACCGTCGAGCAATGGGAAGACCCCCACGGACGCTGCCTGGGCATGCTGATGGATGGCCGCGCCCAGGTCAGCGGCATCGCCCGGCCCGGTGCCGAGGCGACCCTGCTGCTGATCGTCAACGCCTATCACGATGTGGTGCCGTTCACCCTGCCGGCGGTGCCGGAGGGCGACTACTGGAGTTGCCTGGTGGATACCGACCGGCCGGAGCTGCGCAAGCCGCAGCACCTGGCATTCGAAACGGTCTTCGAGGTCAAGGGCCGGTCGCTGCTGTTGCTGGTGTTGCAGCGCGAGGAAGAATGATCCAGAACCCGTCTCCCCGCGCCTCCGGGCGCGGGTTAAGCCGTGAAGATGACGGGTTTGCAGGCACCTGTAGCAACGATTCGGCATAGCCGCGAAGCGGCAAAGCACCGTTCTTGATATGCAAAGAACAAAACCAATCAAATTCAACAAGTTGATTAACTCAACAAGCCATTATCGACTTCTTCACGCTTTCTTGACGCAAGCGCCAGCGTCTCCTTAGCTGAACAGAACCAACACAGTAAAAATTCGTGCCGGGCCCTCTAGCTCGCGCCTTCGTGCGCGCCCGACGAGGCTGGCGCGCTGGTTTGGGTCGCCCCCTGTTTGCGTCGTACAGCTCGTGACACCAGGCCAGGTCCTCGGCTGTTCAACTCACAACAACAGGAGATCCGCCATGAAAAGCCCCTCGAATCCCTCGCGCTTCGATGCTTTTTTTTGCGCGGTTTCCACGTCGCTGCTCCTGGCAACCCCGGTGGAAACTTTCGCGTTCGAACTAGAGCAAAGCGAGCCCTTCGCCCGCTTCATGGAACAGCCCGAGGTGCAGCGACTATCGCTCGAGCCGCTGAGTGTCAGCGGCTTGAACCAAGGCATGCTCACCGCCTTTTCCGAACGCATGGGCGAGCGCCACGGCCCGCTCGCCCCTGACCTGATCGCCAGCCAGTGGTCACAGTTCTTCCCTGGCGCGCCGCGCTCGGGAGCCTTGCCACCCGCCCAGCTCGAGGCCCCCAGCCAGCAATTGATGATCGGCCCCGACTTGTTCGTGCGTGAAACCGCCGCTGGCAATGTGCACCGCGCCGGGATCTTCGTCGGTCACAACAACCTGCAGAGCAGCTTCAACGGTATGCGCCCCCTGCTCGGTGACAAGCAGCGCAACGCGGTCAACCTCAGCGGCGAAAGCCTGGGCGTCTACTGGAGCATGACCCACGAACAAGGCTGGCACGTGGACGCCGTGGCCATGGGCACGCGCATCGACGTCAACGGCCGCTCCCAGGCCGGCCAGCGGGTGGACGACAGCGGCCATGCGATGACCTTCTCGGTGGAGGGTGGCTACCCCATCGGCCTGGGCGGCGGCTGGGTGATCGAGCCCCAGGCGCAGTTGATCAACCAGCAGTTCTTCCCCGGCAGCCAGGTGCAGGAGGAAACCCTGCAGGCGTTCGACAGCCAGCCAAGCTGGAGCGGTCGGGTCGGTGCGAAACTGTCGGCGCGCTATGAAGTGAAAGGCATGCCGATCGAACCCTACGTGCGCACCAACGTGTGGTACGACTTCAGCGATGGCGACGTGGTCAAGCTCGACCAGGTGGACAAGATCTCCAGCTCGCGCAGCTCCACTTCAGTGGACCTGGGCTTGGGGCTGGTGGCACGGGTCACGCCGAATGTCGCGCTGTTCGTCAGCGCCGACTACAGCACCGACGTGGATGACAATGATCTCAACGGGCTGATCGGCAGTTTGGGGGTCCGGATGCGTTGGTAGAAATCAGCAACCACCGTCCTCTGTAGGAGCGGCCTTGTGTCGCGAAAGGGCCGCAAGGCCGCTCCTACAGGCGAGAGAAAAGCCAGTCACGCCGGCTTCATCACCAGCACCCCCAACGGCGGCAGGTTCAGCGCCAGCGACAGCGGCTGACCATGGCTGGCGATCTCGTCGCTGGCCAGCGCGCCGAGATTGCCCACGTTCGACCCGGCATACAGCCCGGCATCGCTGTTGAGCAGCTCCACCCACTGTTCGCCGAACGGCACGCCGATCCGATAGCCCTCGCGCGGCACCGGGGTGAAGTTGGCCACCACCAGCAACGGCTCGCCCTGGCTGCTCCAACGCAGCCAGGCATACACGCTGTTGTGCGCGTCATCGCCGATCAGCCACTGGAAGCCCTGGGCCTGGCAGTCCTGCTCGTGCAGCGCGGGTAGCTCGCGGTACAGCCGGTTGAGGTCGGCCACCAGTTTCTGCACGCCCTGGTGCTCGGGGTACTGCAGCAGGTACCAGTCCAGCTGCTGGTCGTGGTTCCACTCGCGCCACTGGCCGAACTCGCAGCCCATGAACAGCAACTTCTTGCCGGGGTGGGTCCACATGAACGCCAGGTACGCCCGCAGGTTGGCGAACTTCTGCCAGCGGTCGCCCGGCATCTTGTCGATCAGCGAATGCTTGCCGTGCACCACCTCGTCGTGGGAGATGGGCAGGATGAAGTGCTCGGAGTACGCGTAGATCAGCCCGAAACTCATCTCGTTGTGATGATAGGTGCGGTGGATCGGGTCGTTCTGGATGTAATGCAAGGTGTCGTGCATCCAGCCCATGTTCCACTTGTAGGCAAAGCCCAGGCCGCCCTGCTGCGCCGGCTGGCTGACCCCGGGCCAGGCGGTGGACTCTTCGGCGATGATCAGCGCGCCCGGCGCTTCATGGGCGGCAACGCCATTGAGGTGGCGGATGAAGTCGATGGCCTCGAGGTTCTCGCGTCCGCCATGGCGGTTGGGCACCCATTCGCCGGCCTTGCGCGAATAGTCGCGGTAGAGCATCGAGGCCACCGCGTCCACGCGCAGGCCGTCGATGTGGAAGTGCTTGAGCCAGTACAGCGCCGAGGCCAGCATGAAGCCGCGCACCTCGTTGCGGCCGAGGTTGTAGATCAGCGTGTTCCAGTCCTGGTGGAAGCCTTCGAGCGGGTTGTCGTACTCGTACAGGGCGGTGCCATCGAACCGCGCCAGGCCATGCTCGTCGGTGGGGAAATGCGCCGGCACCCAATCGAGGATCACGCCGATGCCGCCCTGGTGGCAGGCATCGACGAAGAAGGCGAAGTCCTCGGCGCTGCCATAGCGCGAGGTCGGCGCGAACAGCGACAGCGGCTGATAGCCCCAGGAGCCGCCGAACGGGTGCTCCATGATCGGCAACAGCTCGATGTGGGTGAAGCCCAGTTCCTGCACGTAGGGCACCAGGCGCTCGGCCAGCTCGCGCCAGTTGTAGAAGCGCGCGACTTCGCCGGCATCGTCCAGCTCGCAGCGCCAGGAGCCGGCGTGCAGTTCGTAGATCGACAGCGGCGCGCTGTAGGCGTGGCGCTGAGACCGCTGCTCCATCCACTGGCCGTCGCGCCAGTCGTGGGCCAGGGCCCCGGCCACCTTCGAGGCAGTGCTCGGCGGAAGCTCCGTGGCGCGGGCCAAGGGGTCGGCCTTGAGCGGCAGCACGCCGTCCACGCCCAGCACTTCGAACTTGTAGGTCTCGCCCACGCCGAGCCTGGGCACGAACAACTCCCACACCCCGGCGCTATGCCGCAGGCGCATGGGGTGCCTGCGGCCATCCCAGTTGTTGAAGTCACCGACCACCGAGACTCGCCTGGCGTTGGGGGCCCAGACCGAGAAGCACACCCCCGCGATGCCGTCGACAACGGTGGGCTGGGCGCCGAAACGCCCGGACAGGTCGCGGTGGTTGCCCTCGGCGAACAGGTAGAGGTCCATGTCGCCCAGTTGCGGGCCGAAGCTGTAAGGGTCCTCGGTGACCTGCTCGCCGCCGGCCCAGCCGATCTGCAGCAGGTAAGCCCGTGCCTCATCGAGGTGCGCGGTGAACAGCCCCGGCACGCTGCCCTGCACCATTTCGGCTAGCACCTGCCCATCGTCGCGCGCCAGCAGTCGTGCGTTCAGGGCATTGGGCAGGAAGGCGCGGACGAACAGGCCGCCCGCGCCGTCGCCATGGGGGCCGAGCACGGCAAATGGATCGGCGTGCTCGGCGCGGGCCAGGGCGTCGAGGTCCCGTTGCCGAAGGCCGCCGTTGTCACGCGTGGTTGCGTTCATTTATGACTCTCCCCAGGTACTGATCAGTCCATGCAGGCCATGCAAAGGCACGGCCAGCCAGCTTGGCCGGTTTTCGGCTTCATAGGTGATTTCGTAGGCGGCCTTCTCCAGGCAGAACAGCTCCAGCGCCGCGCGCTCGCCCTCGGCCTGCTGCCAGGCGTGGGGCATGGCGGCGCTGGCCAGCCCGTAGGCTTCGACGAAGGCATGACGCGACTGGTGCAGGTACTGCCGGGCGACCCGCTGCCGGGCCTGGCGCGCCGCGTCGGACAGGTCGACCGCCGAAGCGCTGCGCAGGATCATCGCAGCAGCATAGTCGAAGGAGCGCAGCACGCCGCTGACATCCTTGTACGGGCTGTGTTTCGCCCGGCGCTCGTCCAGCAGGCGCGCCGGCTCGCCCTCGAAATCGATCAGGTAGGCATCGCCCTGCACCACCAGTACCTGGCCCAGGTGCAGGTCGCCGTGCACGCGCATCAGCAGGCCACCCCGGGCCTGCCGGGCAAGGTTGTCGACGTGCTGCTGCAGGCCATCACGCTGTTGCTGCAGGTCGTCGACCAGGGCCTGGCTGTCGCGGTCCAGCGTGTCGCGGTGCTGGGCCAGCAGGTCGAGGGCACGGGTCAGCTCAGTGCTGATCTGCCGGCTCCAGCGCTCGCTGTCCCGGGCATCGCTCGGGCGAGACTGGAACGCCGCGTCGTCGCTCGGCGCGGCCAGCAGCAGGTGCATCTCGCCCAGGCGCTGGCCGAACAAGGCGGCGAAACCGGTCAGCTCGGCCAGGGCATCGGTATGCGCCTCCTGTTCGACATCGCCGGGTTCCATCTGATCGCGGATCGCCCGCTCCAGGGTGTTCTGCGTCCATTCCCAGGCATCGCCCTGGTTGCTCAGGTAGCCCTGCGCGATCATCAGCAGGTGGGGCTGCCCGCTGTCATCGACACGGCTGACCCAAGCCAGCAAGGGCGAGATATTGGCAAAGCCCGCAGCGCTGAGGTAAGCGCTCATCTCCAGCTCAGGATGCACGCCCGGATTGACCCGGCGAATCAACTTGAGCACCAGGCTGCCACCGACCACCACCGAGCTGTTGGACTGCTCGGCGCCCAGGTAGCGCACCTCGCTCTGCTCATCGAGCTGCAGCGCGGCCAATGCCTCGGTGCGATGGAAATGCAGCTCGCCCAGCCCGTCGCCACAGGACAGGCGCAGGCCCTCCTGGCAGCCCTTGAGCACGGCGCGAACGAACGGTTCGAGCACGAAGGCATCGGTGATCAGCCCCACCTGGCGGCCACGGCGCACCCGTGACAACGCCAGCTGCTGGGGCAAAGCGGTGTTGATCTGCTCTTCGGGCAGCAGGCCGAAGGGCAGCTGGTAGTGAGTGACGACGCCCTCGCTGTGCACTTCCAGCTCGGCGAGCAGCACCGGCAGCGCCGTGGTGGCGAAGCGCACGCCATAGCGCAGCCGCACCTGGTCGATCGGCCCTTCCTTGCCGGCGAACCAGCGGCGCTTGGGCAGGTATTGCGGCAGGATCGACCCCTGCAAGGTCTCGCGCGATGGCGACTCGAGCAGCTCCTCCATGCGCTTGCGCAGCACCAGGGTGGTCAGCTCGGGCAGCCCCTCGACAGGCTGGACATGCCAACTGGGCATACGATCGTGGGAGGCCAGCAAGAACCAGTAGAAGCCATAAGGTGGCAGAGTCAGCAGGAACGGCAATTGGCCGATGGGCGGGAAGGCGCTGCCACCGAGCATTTCTACCGGCACCCGGTCGGCGTACTGCGACAGCTCCAGCTCCGCTGCCTGGGCCGCCCGTGAGACGTTGGCCACGCACAGCACGATTTCGCCATTGCCGTCGGCATCGGTGTATTCACGGATATACGCCAGCACCCGGCGATTGCTCGGCGTGAGCATTTTCAGGCTGCCACGGCCAAAGGCCTTCTGCTGCTTGCGCACCGCCAGCAGACGGCGATTCCAGTTGAGCAATGAGTGCGGGTCGTGGGCCTGGGCCTCGACGTTGATGGTCTGGTAGCCGTACAGCGGGTCCATGATCGGCGGCAGCACCAGGCGCTGTGGGTCGGCCCGGGAAAAGCCGCCGTTGCGGTCCGGCGACCATTGCATGGGGGTGCGCACACCGTCGCGGTCGCCCAGGTAGATGTTGTCGCCCATGCCCAGCTCGTCACCGTAGTACAGGGTCGGAGTACCGGGCATCGACAGCAGCAGGCTGGTCAGCAGCTCGATACGCCGCCGGTCACGCTGCAGCAGCGGCGCCAGGCGCCGGCGGATGCCGAGGTTGATGCGCGCGCGGCGGTCCTCGGCATAGTAGTTCCACAGGTAGTCGCGCTCACGGTCGGTGACCATCTCCAGGGTCAGCTCATCATGGTTGCGCAGGAAGATCGCCCATTGGCAGTTGGCCGGGATCTCCGGGGTCTGGCGCAGGATATCGGTGATCGGGAAGCGGTCCTCCATGGCCAGGGCCATGTACATGCGCGGCATCAGCGGGAAGTGGAAGGCCATGTGGCACTCGTCGCCATCACCCTCGCCGAAGTACGGGCGGGTGTCTTCCGGCCACTGGTTGGCCTCGGCCAGCAGCATGCGGTCGGGGTAGTTGGCGTCGATCTCGGCGCGGATCGCCTTGAGCACGGTATGGGTTTCGGGAAGGTTCTCGTTGTTGGTGCCGTCACGCTCGATCAGGTACGGGATGGCGTCCAGGCGCAGGCCGTCGACGCCGATGTCGAGCCAGTAGCGCATCACCCCGATCACGGCCTTGAGCACCTGCGGGTTGTCGAAGTTCAGGTCCGGCTGGTGCGAGTAGAAACGATGCCAGAAGTACTGGCCGGCGACCGGGTCCCAGGTCCAGTTGGACTTCTCGGTGTCGAGGAAGATGATCCGCGTGCCGTCGTATTTCTGGTCATCGTCGGACCATACATAGAAATCCCGGGCCTTGCTGCCGCGCCTGGCGTGGCGGGCGCGCTGGAACCAGGGGTGCTGGTCGGAGGTGTGGTTGATGACCAGCTCGGTGATCACCCGCAGGCCGCGCTTGTGGGCCTCGGCGATGAAACGCTTGGCGTCGGCCATGCTGCCGTAGTCCGGGTGCACGGCCTTGTACTCGGCGATGTCGTAGCCGTCGTCGCGCCGGGGCGAGGGGTAGAACGGCAGCAGCCAGAGGGTGTTGACGCCCAGTTCGGCGATGTAGTCGAGCTTGCCGATCAGCCCTGCGAAATCGCCGATGCCATCGTTGTTCGAATCGAAGAACGATTTCACGTGCAACTGGTAGATCACCGCGTCCTTGTACCACAGCGGATCGTCGATGAAGGCTGCCGGGCGGGAACGCTTGGCCATTGGGGACTCCTTTCATTTTCCG
Source organism: Pseudomonas sp. microsymbiont 2 (assembly GCF_054788395.1). Lineage (NCBI taxonomy): Bacteria > Pseudomonadati > Pseudomonadota > Gammaproteobacteria > Pseudomonadales > Pseudomonadaceae > Pseudomonas > Pseudomonas sp. microsymbiont 2. Next base: position 2,103,879 of record NZ_CM139112.1, on the reverse strand, counting down.
GTTCGGCACGCACCCTGTAGGAGCGGCCTTGTGTCGCGAAAGGGCTGCGAAGCGGCCCCAGGTTCTCAGCGACATGACAGATTGCTGGGGCTGCTTTGCAGCCCTTTCGCGACACAAGGCCGCTCCTACAGGGGATTAGCGCAGCTTCTCTATGCGCCAGATGCCAAACGGCTGGTGCCACGGCTCGATGCGCATCCACTGGGTCTTGCCATGCCAGGTCCAGCGGTGGCCATTCATCAGGTCCTCGCCCTGGGTGTCGGCGCTATCGTCCAGCCCCAACTCCCACAGCGGCAGCTCGAAACTGGCCTCCTGGGCGTTGTACGGGTCGAGGCTGATGGCCACCAGGATCACGTTGTCGCGCTCGGGCGTGCGCTTGGCGAAGTACAGGATCTGATCGTTCCAGCAGTTGAGGAACACCACCCCCAGGTGAGTCTGCAGGGCGCGGTTGTGCCGGCGGATGCGATTGAGCTGGGCGATCTCGGCGACGATGTTGCCGGGTTGGGTGAAATCGCGCGGGCGGATCTCGTACTTCTCCGAGTCCAGGTACTCCTCCTTGCCTGGCAGCGGCGTGCCTTCGCACAGCTCGAAGCCCGAATACATGCCCCACAAGCCCGAGCCCATGGTCGCCAACGCGGCGCGGATGAGAAAGCCGGCACGGCCTGAGGTCTGCAGGAAGAACGGGTTGATGTCCGGTGTATTGACGAAGAAGTTGGGCCGGTAGCACTCGCTCCAGGGCGGCTGGTTGAGCTGCTCGAAGTACTCGCGCAGCTCCTGCTTGCTGTTGCGCCAGGTGAAGTAGGTGTAGCTCTGGGCATAACCGACCTTGCCCAGGCGCGCCATCATCGCCGGGCGGGTGAAGGCCTCGGCGAGGAAGATCACCTCGGGGTGCTGGCTGCGCACATTGGCGATCAGCCACTGCCAGAACGGCAGCGGCTTGGTGTGCGGGTTGTCGACGCGGAAGGTCTTCACGCCCTCCGCCACCCAGCCGACCACCACGTCGCGCAAGGCCAGCCACAGGCTCGGCACCGATTCGGGGGCGTAGAAATCGACATTGACGATGTCCTGGTACTTCTTCGGCGGGTTCTCGGCGTAACGGATGCTGCCGTCGGGGCGCCAGCTGAACCAGCCGGGGTGCTCCGTGAGCCAGGGGTGGTCCTGGGAGCACTGGATGGCAAAATCCAGGGCGATCTCCAGCCCATGCTCGGCGGCGGCGGCGACCAGGCGGCGGAAGTCCTCGCGGCTGCCCAGCTGTGGGTGGATGGCGTCGTGCCCGCCCTCGGGGCTGCCGATGGCGTAGGGGCTGCCAGGGTCGCCGGGCTCGGCCTGCAAGGCGTTGTTGCGGCCCTTGCGGTGCTTCATGCCGATGGGGTGGATCGGCGGGAAGTACAGCACGTCGAAGCCCATGTCGCGGATCATCGGCAGGCGCTGGTGCACATCGTCAAACGTGCCGTGGCGCTGCGCGTCGTCGGTGACCGAGCGCGGAAACAGTTCGTACCAGCTGGCGAACAGCGCCGCCTCGCGGTCGACATCCACGGGAAACTCGCGGCTGCGGGTGAGGTAGCTGCGGTGCTCGGCCTCGGCCATCAGTTGCGCCGCGTCGGGGTGCAGCAGCAACGCCACCTGGTCATCCACCGGCAAATCCGGCAGGCGCTGTTGCAAGGTTTCAAGCTGCTCGCGCAGCAACCCGTCGCTGCGTTCGATGCCCTGGCCCAGCAGCAACCGGCCCTCTTCCAGTTCGAGCTTCACGTCCACACCGGCGGCGTACTTCTTCTCCAGGTCATGACAGTAAGTGGCGAAAGGGTCGACCCAGGCTTCGATGCTGAACAGGTGCAAGCCCAGATCGGTCGGGGTGAACGCCGCCAGCCACAGGTCGTTGCCGGGCGAATGCATGGCCACGCAGTGCCAGCGCCGACTGTGGGCCTGGCGCCAGTACAGGCTCACCGCCAGGCGATCGTGGCCATCGCTGTAGACCTTGGCGCTCACCTCGACCTGGTGGCCGCGCACCGCCTTGCTGGCGAAGCTGCCGCCGTCGAGCACCGGGCTTGCGTCCTCGATCACGATGCGCGGCGCCAGCAGCGCCTGGGACAGGCTGATGGCCTGGTCCGGGTGATCGTTGGCCATGGGCACGCTTTCGAACGGCTCTTTACCAGACATCGACCTGCTCCCCTGGGCTGGTGGCGGTAAGGGTTCAGAGCCGTGTCGGCGCGCGGGGGTTCAAAAAAAATGAGCGTCGGGCGCAGGCCTGGGTCAAAGCCTGCGACACCGCTTCATTCATCCCGCGAGGCCAGGCCCATGAACATTCCCATTCCACCGGAGACACCCGACCCGAACATCGACGACCCGACCTTGCCGCCGCCGGTGCCCGAGCAGGATCCGGACGAGCTGCCGGTCAAGCCGACCGTGCCGCCGACCGTGGGCGACCCGCCGAACGAGGAGCCGCCGGTGAAAGGTAGAGGATAGACAAGGTTGTGGAATTTTGACCGCCTGAACCGGCCCCATCGCGGGGCAAGCCCGCTCCCACACAGACTTGTGGGAGCGGGCTTGCCCCGCGATGGGGCCGGCCCTGACAGCACAAAGTCCGGCCCGATACACCTGGCATTTCTACCAGTAGCGCCCGCTCACGAAGCCACGTAAAGAGAAGCACCACCCTCTGACGACCACCTCCAGCATGCGCTCGCGCCTCTACATCGCCTTCCACCTGCAGCGGATTCTCGCCGGTTTCCTCGAACAGAGCCTGCACCGGATCCGGCCGAACATCGCGATGGACGAACTGGGCGCCGACAGCTTCGACGTGGTCGAACTGCAGGCCATCGTCGAAGAGACGTTCGGCATCGTCATCCCCCATCAAGTCCAGACGTACACCACCTTTGCCGAACTGGTCGACCTGGTCTACAAAGCGCTGCCTAACCTCCCAGCTCCTCCACGCTGATCTCACGCATCCGAAACTTCTGCACCTTCCCCGTCACCGTCATCGGAAACTCATCCACGAAACGGAAGTGCCGCGGCACCTTGTAATGGGCGATGCGCGCCTTGCACCAGCCCTGCAGTTCCTCGACCGTGGCGCTATGTCCCGGGTGCAGCTTGATCCACGCCACCACCTCTTCCCCGTACTTGCTGCACGGAATACCGATGACCTGGGCATCGGCCACCGCCGGGTGGGTGTAGAAGAACTCCTCAAGCTCGCGCGGATAGATGTTCTCGCCACCGCGAATGATCATGTCCTTGTTGCGCCCGACGATACGCACGTAACCCTCGTCGTCCATCACCGCCAGGTCGCCGGTGTGCATCCAGCGCGCCGGGTCGATGGCGTCAGCGGTGGCCTGGAGATTGTCCCAATAACCGAGCATCACGCTGTAGCCCCGGGTACACAGTTCGCCGATCTCGCCACGGGCAACGATGCGCCCGTCGGCATCCACCAGCTTGGTCTCCAACTGCGGCTGGGTCCGGCCGACAGTGGTCACGCGCAGTTCCAGCTCGTCGTCCGGGCCGGTCTGCAGCGACACCGGGCTGGTCTCGGTCATGCCGTAGGCGATCTGCACCTCGGCCATGTGCATCTGCTCGATGACCTTGCGCATCACCTCGATCGGGCAGGTGGCGCCGGCCATGATGCCGCTGCGCAGGGTCGAGAGGTCCAGGCCAGTACGCGAGGGGTGGTCGAGCATGGCGATGAACATGGTCGGCACGCCATAGAGGATGCTGGCGCGCTCCTCGGCCACGGCGCGCAGGGTGAGTTCGGCGTCGAAGGCGTCGTTGGGGTAGATCAGGGTGCTGCCGTGGGTGATGCAGCCGAGGTTGCCCATGACCATGCCGAAGCAGTGGTACAGCGGCACCGGGATCACCATGCGGTCCTGCTCGGTCAGGCCCAGGCTCTCGCCGACCATGTAGCCGTTGTTGAGCAGGTTGTAGTGGCTCAGGGTCGCGCCCTTGGGCGCGCCGGTGGTGCCGGAGGTGTACTGGATGTTCACCGGCTGGTCGAACTGCAGGCCCTGCTGCCGGGCCTCGTAGGCAGCGAGCTCCACCTGCCCTGCCCGCCCGGCCAGCGCGGTCCAGGGCAAGAAGCCCGTGGGCGGCTCGACAGCCAGGCTGATCACCCCGCGCAGGTCGGGCAGGCGTTCGCTGGCCAGCTCGCCCACGGCATGGGCCGCCAGCTCAGGTACCAGGTCCTGCACCATCGCGTGGTAGTCGGAGGTCTTGAAAGCGTCGGCACACACCAGCCAGCGGCAGCCGGACTGGCGTAGCACGTATTCCAGCTCGCCCACCCGATAGGCCGGGTTGATATTGACCAGAATCCCGCCGACCTTGGCGGTTGCCAATTGCAGGATGCACCACTGGGCGCAGTTGGGCGCCCAGATGCCGACCCGCTCGCCGACCTCCACGCCCAGCGCCATCAAGGCCCGGGCATGCACGTCGACCTCGGCGGCCAGCTTACGCCAGCTGTAGCGCAATTTCTGGTGGCGCACCACCAGCGCCTCGCGCTCGCCATGGCGGGCGACGGTGGCATCGAAGGCCTGGCCGATGGTCAGGGTGAGCAATGGTTTGTCTTGACGGCCGCGCGTGTAGCTTGGTTGAGGCATGGTTGTCCCTTCTTGTGGTTGTTCTGGGCATGACTGAAGCAGGCGGCAATTACTCTGGCGCAGATTTACGTTTACGTAAAGGTGATGTTCCGATTGACAGCCCCGGAAGGCAGGTTTACGTTAACGTCAACCACGCATCACGGCGACCTTGTGGATACGAGGTTGTGAAAACAAAGTTGTGGGAGCGGGCTTGCCCCGCGATGAGGCCGGACCAGGCAACACAGCTGGCCGTTCTGACGGGCATCGCGGGGCAAGCCCGCTCCCACAACCCCGCTTCCACAAGGTCGCCGTGGTACCTCGAATTTCAAGAACAAGAAGGTGCCTCCCATGCATTACCCCAGCCTGAACTTCGCCCTGGGCGAGACCATCGACATGCTCCGCGACCAGGTGCGCACCTTCGTCGCCGCCGAGCTGGCGCCACGCGCCGCGCAGATCGACCACGACAACCTGTTCCCCGCCGACATGTGGCGCAAGTTCGGCGACATGGGCCTGCTGGGCATCACCGTCCCCGAGGAATACGGCGGCGCCGGCCTGGGCTACCTGGCCCACGTGGTGTCGATGGAAGAGATCAGCCGCGCCTCGGCCTCGGTGGCACTGTCGTACGGCGCCCACTCCAACCTGTGCGTCAACCAGATCAACCGCAACGGCACCCATGAGCAGAAGCAGAAGTACCTGCCCAAGCTGATCAGCGGCGAGCATATCGGCGCCCTGGCCATGAGTGAGCCCAACGCCGGCTCCGACGTGGTGTCGATGAAGCTGCGCGCCGAAAAACGCGGCGACCGCTACGTGCTCAACGGCAGCAAGACCTGGATCACCAACGGCCCCGACGCCAACACCTACGTGATCTACGCCAAGACCGACCTGGACAAGGGCCCCCACGGCATCACCGCGTTCATCGTCGAGCGCGACTGGAAAGGCTTCACCCGCAGCAACAAGTTCGACAAGCTGGGCATGCGCGGCTCCAACACCTGCGAGCTGTTCTTCGATGACGTCGAAGTGCCTGAAGAAAACATCCTCGGCCAGCTCAACGGCGGCGTGCGCGTGCTGATGAGCGGCCTGGACTACGAGCGCGTGGTGCTCGCCGGCGGCCCCACCGGCATCATGCAGAGCTGCATGGACCTGGTGGTGCCCTACATCCACGACCGCAAGCAGTTCGGTCAGAGCATCGGCGAGTTCCAGCTGATCCAGGGCAAGATCGCCGACATGTATACCCAGCTCAACGCCAGCCGCGCCTACCTGTACACCGTGGCCCAGGCCTGCGACCGCAGCGAAACCACCCGCAAGGACGCCGCCGGGGTGATCCTGTACACCGCCGAACGCGCCACGCAGATGGCCCTGGAGGCGATCCAGATCCTTGGCGGCAACGGCTACATCAACGAGTTCCCAGCCGGGCGCCTGCTGCGTGACGCCAAGCTTTACGAGATCGGCGCCGGCACCAGCGAGATTCGCCGGATGCTGATCGGCCGCGAACTGTTCAACGAAACCCGCTGAGCACAAGGAACCGGCGTCCATGGCTACCTTGCATACCCAGATCAACCCGCGCTCGGCGGAATTCGCCACCAACAGCGCGGCCATGCTCGAACAGGTCCAGGCCCTGCGCGGCCTGCTCGCCCAGGTCAATCAGGGCGGCGGGCCGAAGGCCCAGGAGCGGCATACCTCGCGCGGCAAGCTGCTTCCCCGCGAGCGCATCGACCGCCTGCTCGACCCGGGCTCGGCGTTTCTCGAGATCGGCCAGCTGGCCGCCCATGAAGTCTACGGCGAAGACGTGCCGGCCGCCGGCGTGATCGCCGGCATCGGCCGGGTCGAAGGCGTGGAGTGCATGATCGTGGCCAACGACGCCACGGTCAAAGGCGGCTCCTACTACCCGCTGACGGTGAAAAAGCACCTGCGCGCCCAGACCATCGCCCTGCAGAACCGCCTGCCGTGTATCTACCTGGTGGACTCCGGCGGCGCCAACCTGCCGCGCCAGGACGAAGTGTTCCCCGACCGCGAGCACTTCGGGCGAATCTTCTTCAACCAGGCCAACATGAGCGCCCTGGGGATCCCGCAGATCGCCGTGGTGATGGGCTCGTGCACCGCCGGTGGCGCCTATGTGCCGGCCATGGCCGACGAGGCGATCATGGTGCGCCAGCAGGCGACCATCTTCCTCGCAGGCCCGCCTTTGGTAAAGGCCGCGACCGGTGAAGTGGTCAGCGCCGAGGACCTCGGTGGTGCCGACGTACACTGCCGCACCAGCGGCGTGGCCGACCATTACGCCGACAACGACGAGCATGCCCTGGCCATCGCCCGGCGCAGCGTCGCCAACCTCAACTGGCACAAGCAGGGCAAGCTGCAGTGCCAGGCGCCGATCGCGCCGCTGTACAACGCCGAGGAGCTGTACGGCGTGGTCCCGGCCGACGCCAAGCAGCCGTTCGATGTGCGCGAGGTGATCGCCCGCCTGGTCGATGGCTCGGCGTTCGATGAGTTCAAGGCGCTGTTCGGCACCACCCTGGTGTGCGGCTTCGCCCACCTGCACGGCTACCCGGTGGCGATCCTGGCCAACAACGGCATCCTCTTCGCCGAAGCTGCGCAAAAAGGCGCGCACTTCATCGAGCTGGCCTGCCAGCGCGGCATCCCGCTGCTGTTCCTGCAGAACATCACCGGCTTCATGGTCGGCAAGAAGTACGAGGAAGGCGGCATCGCCAAGCACGGCGCCAAGTTGGTGACCGCGGTGGCCTGCGCCCAGGTGCCGAAGTTCACGGTGATCATCGGCGGCAGTTTCGGCGCCGGCAACTATGGCATGTGTGGCCGCGCCTACGACCCGCGCTTCCTGTGGATGTGGCCCAACGCCCGCATCGGCGTGATGGGCGCCGAACAGGCCGCCGGCGTGCTGGCCCAGGTCAAGCGCGAACAGAGCGAGCGCAGCGGCGAGGCGTTCAGCAGCGAAGACGAGAAGAAGCTCAAGCAGCCGATCCTCGACCAGTACGAGCGCCAGGGCCACCCCTACTACTCCAGCGCCCGGCTGTGGGACGACGGCGTCATCGACCCGGCGCAGACCCGCGACGTGCTCGGCCTGGCGTTGTCCGCCGCGCTGAACGCCCCGATCGAACAGAGCCGCTTCGGCATTTTCCGGATGTGACCCATGAGCGAATTCGCCACCCTTGAATTGGTCAAGGACCCTCGCGGCTTCGCCACCCTGTGGCTGAGCCGGGAAGACAAGAACAACGCCTTCAACGCACAGATGATCCGCGAACTGATCGTCGCCCTCGACCGCCTGGCCGAGGACGCCAGCCTGCGCTTCGTGGTGCTGCGCGGCCGTGGCCGGCACTTCAGCGCCGGCGCGGACCTGGCCTGGATGCAGCAGTCGGCGCAGCTGGACTTCAACACCAACCTCGACGACGCCCACGAGCTGGGCGAGCTGATGTACGCCCTGCACCGGCTCAAGGCGCCGACCCTGGCCGTGGTGCAAGGCGCGGCCTTCGGCGGCGCGCTGGGGCTGATCAGCTGCTGCGACATGGCCATCGGCGCCGAGGACGCGCAGCTGTGCCTGTCGGAAGTGCGCATCGGCCTGGCCCCGGCGGTGATCAGCCCGTTCGTGGTCAAGGCCATCGGCGAGCGCGCCGCCCGCCGCTACGCCCTCACCGCCGAGCGCTTCAGCGGCGTGCGCGCCCGCGAGCTGGGCCTGCTGGCCGAGGTGTACCCGGCCAGCGAGCTGGACGCCCAGGTCGAGGCCTGGGTCGACAACCTGCTACAGAACAGCCCGCAGGCGCTGCGCGCCACCAAAGACCTGCTGCGCGAGGTGGACGCCGGCGAGCTGAGCCCGGCCCTGCGCCGCTACTGCGAGAACACCATCGCCCGCATCCGCGTCAGCGCCGAAGGCCAGGAAGGCCTGCGCGCTTTCCTGGAAAAACGCCGTCCCGCCTGGCAAGACAACAAGGAGCCGCGCCCATGAGCCGACCCACGCTGACCACCCTGCTGGTCGCCAACCGCGGCGAGATCGCCTGCCGGGTAATGCGCACCGCCAAGGCCATGGGCCTGACCACCGTGGCCGTGCACAGCGCCACCGACCGTGAGGCGCGCCACAGCCGCGAGGCCGATATCCGTGTCGACCTCGGTGGCACCAAGGCCGCCGAAAGCTACCTGGTGATCGACAAGCTGCTCGCCGCGGCCAAGGCCAGCGGCGCCCAGGCGATCCACCCGGGCTATGGCTTCCTGTCGGAGAACGCCGGTTTTGCCCGCGCCATCGAACAGGCCGGGCTGATCTTCCTCGGCCCACCGGCCAGCGCCATCGACGCCATGGGCAGCAAGTCGGCGGCCAAGGCGCTGATGGAGTCCGCTGGCGTGCCGCTGGTGCCGGGCTACCACGGCGAGGCCCAGGACCTGGAGACCTTCCGCGCCGCCGCCGAGCGCATCGGCTACCCGGTGCTGCTCAAGGCCAGCGCCGGGGGCGGTGGCAAGGGCATGAAGGTGGTCGAGGACGAGAGCCAGCTGGCCGACGCCCTGGCCTCGGCGCAGCGCGAGGCGCAGTCATCGTTCGGCGATGCGCGCATGCTGGTCGAGAAGTACGTGCTCAAGCCGCGTCATGTGGAGATCCAGGTGTTCGCCGACCAGCACGGCAACTGCCTGTACCTCAACGAGCGTGACTGCTCGATCCAGCGTCGCCACCAGAAGGTGGTCGAGGAAGCTCCCGCGCCGGGCCTGTCCCCCGAACTGCGCCAGGCCATGGGCGAGGCCGCGGTACGCGCCGCCCAGGCCATCGGCTACGTGGGCGCCGGCACCGTCGAGTTCCTGCTCGATGCCCGTGGCGAGTTCTTCTTCATGGAAATGAACACCCGCCTGCAGGTGGAGCACCCGGTCACCGAGGCCATCACCGGGCTCGACCTGGTCGCCTGGCAGATCCGCGTGGCCTGCGGCGAGCCGCTGCCGATCACCCAGGAGCAGGTGCCGCTGATCGGCCATGCCATCGAGGTGCGGCTGTACGCCGAGGATCCGGCCAACGAGTTCCTGCCGGCCACCGGCACCCTGGCGCTGTACCGCGAGTCGGCGCCGGGCGAAGGCCGCCGGGTGGACAGCGGCGTCAACGAGGGCGACGTGGTGTCGCCGTTCTATGACCCGATGCTGGGCAAGCTGATCGCCTGGGGCCAGGACCGCGAACAGGCGCGCCTGCGGTTGCTGGCGATGCTCGATGAGTTCGCCATTGGCGGGGTGAAGACCAATATCGCCTTCCTGCGTCGCATCCTTGCGCACCCGGCGTTTGCCGAGGCGCAGTTGGACACCGGATTCATTCCGCGTCATCAGGATGTGCTGCTGCCTGCGCCGCAGGCGCTGCCGGCGCAGTTCTGGGAGGCTGCCGCCGAGGCGTGGCTGCAAAGCGAGCCTGCGTTGCAGCGCCAGGACGACCGCGCTTCACCGTGGGCGGCCCGAGATGGCCTGCGCCTGGGCTTGCCGGCGCGCAGCAGCCTGCACCTTCAGTGCGAAGGGCATGAACAGGCGGTGGCGCTGGAGCGCAGCGCGCCTTCGGCCTATCGGCTGGAGGGGGAGCAGCTGTGTCATGACCAGGACGGCCTGCGCCGTCGGTATCTGGCGGTGCGTCGGGGTGGCACCTTGTACCTGCAGTGGGCCGGCGAGTTGCACGCCATCAGCGTCCATGACCCGATTGCAGCGGCGGAAGCCAGCCACAGCCATCAGGGCGGGCTGGGCGCGCCCATGAACGGCAGCATCGTGCGAGTGCTGGTGGAGCCGGGGCAGGTGGTCGAGGCCGGTACCGCATTGGTGGTGCTGGAGGCGATGAAGATGGAGCACAGCATTCGGGCGCCCCATGAGGGGACGGTGAAGGCGCTGTTCTGCCAGGAGGGGGATATGGTCAGCGAAGGGACAGTGCTGGTGGAGTTGGAGGGGGCGTAACGGCGGCAATGTGTTTGCCGAAAGGGTTGTTTCGCCTATGAGATCGAGCGCCGCCCGCGCGGCGCATCGCGACGCAAGGCCGCTCCTACATTTGTTGCAACGTGCCGAACCTGTCAGGCCATGGTTGCCCGCCCTGGTGCATGCCTTGAGACAGGTGAGGCGGCAGTGGCGCCCACGCTGAAATCGCGTCGTACCCACAAGGCGGACCAGGTGATGGCACAGGATTGACTGGCCCGAAACAGATGTAGGAGCGGCCTTGCGTCGCGATGCGCCGCGCGGGCGGCGCTCGATCTCAAGAGCGCTGCAAGGCTCCCGCCTGGCACCTCGCAGCCCCAACACGGTCTAGGCGCGAACCTAGAGCACCCCGTGCATCCGCACCACGACCCCGAGAAACTCGCACCCGTCCTCACACAACACCGTCGGATACAAGGTATTGAGCGGCCTGAGCATCTGCTGTCCGCCCTCCTCGATCAACTCGCGCAGCACCGCCGGCTTGCCCGGCTGCCGAGCCACCACCAGCCTGCCCGGCGCAGGCTCGACTCCCGCATCCACCAGCACCAGCACGCCCTGCGGCACGCTCCTGCCACTGGCGGCATTCATCGAATCATTCTCCACCGGCAACCAGAACGCATTGCCGGCCGGCATGTACCCGGTCAGCTCGTGGGTTTCACTGGACTCAGGCAATGCCCCTTGCAAGTCGGCCCAACGCAGCACCGGGAAGCGAAAACTGGCATGGCGCAGGGCATTGACCGAAGGCGGTCGGTCCACCGCATAGACACCCCGGTTCTCACGCGCCGTCAGGTCACGCTCGACCACCATCACCCGGGCCTCCAGATACACCAGCCCAAGCTTTTCCAGTTTTTCGTTGACGGTCACCAGGGTCGGCCTGCGCGTGCCGCGCAGCCAATGGCCAACGCCGCCTTGGGTCATGCCCAGACGCTCGGCCAGTTGATGCTGCTTGAGGTTGTGCTCACGCTGGTAGCGCGACAGAAATTCGATCCAGTTTTCCATGGCTGAGAACGATACGGACTGGATGAACGGCATCAATACACATCTAGAATTATCTTAGCAGGTAGAAATAATACAGATTGACCTATTATCAGCGTTCATTGTCCTGGAACGGATTTCATAGGTGCAGTCATGAGCAATGTGAAAAAAGAAGAAACAGATCTCGACGAAGAGGCCGCGCGCCGCGCCCTCGACTACTACCTCAACCCCCCTCCCGCCGCCCCTGACCTGGAGCGCACGCTCTGGACCCTGCGCGAAGGCGTGAGCAGTGCCCAGGCCAGCGAGCACGCCATGGCCCTGCTGCGCTGCGCTGCCGCCACGGCACAGGAAACCGGCAGCCATCTGCAGGGCACGACGCGGGAAGTGGTGTTTGCGCTGATGCACATGATCAACATGGCCCGCGCGTTGCTGGAGCAGTGCCACGCCACGGAAAAAGCATCGATCTGAAGGGAGAACGTGATGGCCGACGAACGGCAAGAGCCCCGATTGCCGGGGACGAGGTGTGCGTCAGTTAGATATTTTTTAGCAAGTCGCGGAAAAATCATTTGACTGGCAAATGATAACGATTATTATTGCACTCAGCAGGTCGCGAGACCCGCTGGATAACCTGCAACGTCCTCAGGTCGGACGCTCAGATTATCTCCTCATCAGGCTAATCACGGTTTTTGACCCGGCTTTTTGCCGGGTCATTTTTTTTGGCTCTTCAGGCTAATGAAGATCGTTGATGGCGGCGATGATAGCAAAACTGTGTCAGGACGTGAACGCTCATTACAAATCTTTGCCGAATCAGCACTTGAGAATCAATCTCGTTTAGCTTAAGCTGATTCCGCGTCAAGGAAGATGCCCCCACCCCTTTCCTTAATGAGCAAGGAGCTATCCATGACCCGCCTGCTGCTGCCCCTCGAGCACGACCCGCGCACCGCCGAACAGCATGGCGATGACGCGCTGCTGCATGCGCTCAAGCGCCTGCCGCGCCGGGTCCAGCAAGTCTTCCTGCTCAACCGCCTCGACCAGCAGGGCTTCGCCGCCATCGCCGAACGCCTGGACCTGCCGCTGATCAGCATCGAGCGCCACATGAACCAGGCCCTGCAGACCGCCCGCGCGCCCGGCGACGCGCTGGCCAGCATCGCCGGCCAATGGTACGTGCGCCTGCAAAGTCCGCAGGTGACCGCCAGCGAACGCATCGACTTCCGCCGCTGGCTGGATACCGACCCCGAGCACCTGCGCGCCTTCCACGAAACCGAACTGCGCTGGCGCAGCCTGCTCGCCCCTGCCCGGCAATTGGGCCATGACGGCTGGTACCGGCAAGGGCGTGCGGCGCTGTCGCTGGGTGGCTGCTCGATTGCCGTCGGGCTTGGTGTTGCTGCCCTCGTGGCGCTGGGGCTGCTCACCTGAACCTAAAGCGCAGCCCCTGGAAATCCCTGCCCCGATCTGACAGGTGATGTGCAGTCATAGCAAACTATCAAAGAGAACTTTCCTGCAAAAATACAGGAATCTGCTGACAAGACTTCCTCCCGCACTCCCCTTACGGTCCTAGCTTTGTGCCACGCATCGAGCGCGCTTCTCTACGTTGAGGCGCCCGGTAACAATGGACAGGGACCGCCATGCTTAGTTATTCCGACCTGCGCTACAGGTCTACTCCCCGCATCGGTAAAACCGACTGCGAGATTGCACCTCCAAGCGTCCCGCGCCAGCGACTCATGCCGCCCCACCGATGTGCAAAGGGGGCATGCCCATGACCCTCAGCGAGAGAATCGCCCATGCCATCGCCGAGTCCGTGCTGCCCCTCGACCAGTGCCAAGCCTGCGAACGCAAGGGCCTGCCCATCCTCCCCCTGCGCCGGGCGCTGGTCCCGGACCAGCGCCCGGCCTACCGCTACCCCCTGGCCGGCGACGACCAGGTAGCCACCCGGCTGGGGCTGCGCACCCTGCGCACCGGCTACCTGTATGTCCTGCTCGACCAGCGCATCTGGTACGCCTATGAAGTCACCGATGAAGCCCATCTGCGCCGCTTCAATCCCATCGAACCGCCGCCCGCGCCACCACAGCTGCTCGCCCGCCAGTGCCTGAGCGAAAACCACGACATCCCCTCATCCTTCCTCACCATCGACACCGAGGCTTTCTCCACCGCCTGGATCGCCTTCAGCAGCGATGCCTGGCCGCCCAGCGTGCTGAATGCCTACCGCAGCGCCAAGACCCCGCCCGATCGCTTCCAGGTGCTGGACCTCGGCCTCGCGCGCAATGCCCCCGACCAGGCCGGCCTGGCCATGACCCACGGCGAGTTGCGGGTGGACCGCCAGGTCTTCGAGTACAGCCAGCAACTGCCCGGCGCCTTCGACAGTGTCCACGGCTTTCACAGCCGCTTCCTGCGCCAGACCGCCACTCGCGGCTACCTGGTCAACGCCATTGCCCGCCACCAGCTCGAACACGGCGTGCTCGCCCTGGTGCTCGACGACACCGTCGGCCTGGTCCAGGAGTACAATCACCAGCGCCTCAACTGGATCGCCCGGCGCCAGCAATGGCGCGAGGACCCGCTGCGCGCCTATCAGCTGCAGACCTCGCAGATCCTGCAGACCCTACGCGCCATGCAATCGACATGGGCCGAACAGCAGACCCCTTCCTTCGAGCCCCATAGCGGCGATGGCCCGCCGGTGTTCGTCGACCCACGGGTCGAGCGCCAGCGCGAGGTCGAACGGCGCACCCGGGATGGCGTCGCCCGGCTCGAGGAGCGCTACCACGAACCCCTGCGCGCGGGCTTCCAGGCCGATTACGAGCGCCAGGAAGCCGAGTACCAGCACTACATCGACCTGAACACCCAGGCCTACACCCGACTCTGCGACAGCAGCCTGTTCCGAGGCATCGAGGAACACGATTACGACGGCGACGACCGCGAATCCGGCATTGCCTACAGCAAGACCATGGCCCTGTGCCTGGCCGGCGGCGTCACCGAGGCCCCCGACCTGGACAGCAAACCCCGCGCGCCCACCCCGGGCAGCAGCGCCGAGCTCTGGCGGCGCTGGCTGCAGGACCCGAACAGCCCGCCCTACCGCGCCGTGCTCCTGCGCGACCGGGCCTTGCTCGCCGCGCTGCTGCCCAGTTTCTCCACCACCGATCCCACCGACTGGGGCGACAGCGACAAGCTCTACGGGGTGCTGAGCAAGCTCATCGCCAGTGACGATACTGGCTTGAACCTGCGCGACAGCCTGCGCCAGGCCATCGCCGAGACGCAAGGCGCGATCAATGGCGCCAGCCTGCGCCTGAAGCCCCTGCTGCCGCCCGGCGTCCAGCGCGCCGTGATACGCCTGAACAGCGCCAGCCAGTGGCTGTACAACGGCGTGCAACTGATCGAGCTGCAGGTGCGGATGAAGCTCAGCGAATACTACGCCCTGCAAAGTGCCCACCTGCGCGAGCTGCAGCACAAGGCCAGCGCGCAGGCAGCCAAGGCCCGAGAGCGCATGCTTTTGGGCCTCGGTGATCTCGATGACGAGATACACGCGTCCAGGCGCTGGGTGCGGCCGGTCATCCAGCACGGGCTGCTGAGCCTGGCGGTGCTCGACCCTAAACTGGCGCACAGCGTCATCACCGTCAGCGCCTGGGTCGAAGGCACCGCCGACGTACTGCGGGAGCGCTTGACCCAAGAGGCCGGCCTGCGCGTCAACCAGCTCAGCGACGCCGCGCAGATCAACCTGGTCAACCTCACCGTCGCCGCAGGAACCCTCGATGCCAGCGCCCGCCAACTGCTCCACGGCATGCGCATCACCGCGCAGCAGGCCGCCCAGCTGGTGCGCACCAGCTTCACCGGCGTGCGCGGCGTGGCGGGCAGCTGGGAGCTACTGCTGGCACTGGGCGGCTTGTACCTGACCCACGACAGCCTGACGAAGAATCTGGAAAAAGCGGAAGTCGAGATCGGCGAAAAATCCAGGGAAGCCGTAATGGCGTTGCATGGATCCAAGCTGGCGATCCTTGGCGGCGAGATCGAGGCGCTGGGCCTGATCATCAGGACCGCCGCCACGCAGATCAACACCAGGATACCTCTGACACTCGCAGGGACGGCACGGATGGCCACGACTATCAAGATGGGGCGGGCAACAGTCAGGTTAGGTGCCGTCATGGGGGCCGTGGCAGGGATTTATGATACAGCGCAAGCAGTGTTTGCCTTGAAGCGAACATGGAAAGGCGGGGATAAAATAGCCGCATCAGCTTACACCCTTGCAGCAGCCACATCGGCCGCAGGAGTAATTTATTCCACAATAGCAGTATTCAATGCCTCATTAATGGGCCCTTTAGGGATAGCGATTATCCTGGCGGCGACCTCCTATGGCATGATCAAACTGGCGAAAAACAAGGAGTCAAGCTCAATAGAGCGTTGGGCAATGCGTTGTCATTTCGGCAAAGCCAACGAAAGCCCTGCCATTCACTGGGAATATCCCGAACATGCGGATATCGCCTTTGCAGCGTTAAACGCCGCTACATTAGGCGTTGAGGCAGGCGTAAAATTCGAGACCCAAAGAGCCAACCCAGCGCTCACGGCTAAAATCGGATGGATTGCCCAAGCGGCCACCGAGCAAAAGCTAACACTCAAGATTTCACTGCCCAACATTAATATTTCAAGCTACAGCTATCACTGGTCCCTGACCGTCCATCGACATGGCGATGGGCTTCCGTCCAACTACACAAGCGGAGAAACAATCGCCTCAGGATCCCATGAGGTTTTACACCCGCTGCCAACCTCACAGAAAAAGCCGTCGTCGCGCCCCGCTCGCAAAGTGAAAGACTACAGGGCAGATACCCTCAGCCAAAGATCCCGCAAAGAAACTTCAGGGTTTCACTCTGGGGCTTCCACTACCACCGAATTTATAACCGGCCATATAGAACTCACCCCGAGCCTTGGCAAGCACAACATATTGGCTGCAACTTTAAGCGTCATTTACTGGCCAGATCGAAACACTCCCGATGCCTATGCACACCTAGAAATCCAGGCGATCAACGAATGACTAAAATCATTGAGTATCTACCTCGTCACCCCCTAGGTTGGAAATATGATCTAGCGCTTCCCCACGAAGAGCCAACCCAACGACTCAACTCGCCCCCGCTACCACCCACACCGAACAAAATAAATGACATCTACATAGAAATCCCCAGATCCACTTACAAAATAAGAGGACTATTTATCATTGGCGGCGCACTATGCCTACTAATTACGCTACTACCAATCGCAGTTCTTGCAGCAACAATGACAGCCGGAAACGCGAAAGCCGCAGCGGACATAATCACAATAACCGCCCTCGCACTAGCAGGCATATACTGGGCAACTCTATTTTTTGTCCGCATGGACATCGAACTTCCACGCGACGAACCCATTCGCTTTAACCGCCCCAGGCAAAAAGTCTATTTTTATGAATATCGATATGATCGCATCCACATATTCAGCCGAAAGAAATGGGGGGTACGCCCAGTCGCCTACGACTGGAAAGATCTCATCGCCGAGGTCTGTAGTGTCTACGCCCCAATGGGTAATGGCGGGCTCGTCGAAAACGTCCTCATCGCAGTCCGTAAACCAGGTACCGACGAAATCATCGACCGTCTTTTCTTCACCCATGACATAGAGGATGGCAAGCGATACTGGGAGATCATCAGACTCTTCATGCAACAAGGCCCCGACGCCCTTCCTGCGTTCATACACCCACCTCGCGACTGGGACAATGACTTCGAATTAAGCCCCATTCGCCGACTGGCCCCCAGGGTGCAATGGCCAGAAACCATAGACCGCGAGTCACGCACCGGCCCAGAGCAATCCCCCGACTTGCAGGCCACGAACAAAGTGACACCCTGAGCACCTTTCGCGGTGTAGAGTACCTCCCACAACAACGCCAACAGGAGGCTGGCAATGACCGTGACGCTCTCCCCGCTGCACATCGACTGCGATTTCGACTCCGGCAACATCCTGGTCCTGGACGCCAGCGATCCTGCGCATGTCCACCTCAACATCCGCAAGGACAGCCACAGCGGCCACTTCCAGTGGTTCCACTTCAAGGCCAGCGGCCTGACCCCGGGCCAGG
Source organism: Pseudomonas sp. microsymbiont 2 (assembly GCF_054788395.1). Lineage (NCBI taxonomy): Bacteria > Pseudomonadati > Pseudomonadota > Gammaproteobacteria > Pseudomonadales > Pseudomonadaceae > Pseudomonas > Pseudomonas sp. microsymbiont 2. The sequence goes on along the minus strand of NZ_CM139112.1, from coordinate 2,086,356 downwards.
TCCATCGCTTCAGCCTGGACAACGCCCATGAGTCCTCCTACAAGAACGCCTGGACCGGCTACCACGCCGTGGCCTCCTACGACCAGCAGACGTGGTTCCGCGTGCCCAGCCAGTTCGACGGCAAGGCCCTGAGCTTCGACTTCAAGGCTGAACAGGCGCAGGCCTGGTTCGCCTACTTCGAGCCCTACCCGCGTGCCCGGCACAACCAGTTGATCGAGCGCGCCCGGCAGATCCCCGGCGTAGAGCTGCTGGCCAGCGGGCGCAGCGTGCAGGGCCGTGATATCCCGCTGCTGCGCGCGGGCAGTGGCGCGACCGGCAAGCGCAAGCTGTGGATCATCGCCCAGCAGCACCCCGGCGAGCACATGGCCGAATGGTTCATGGAAGGCGTGATCGACGCCCTCGAAACCAACGGCCCGGTCATCCAGCAACTGCTGGCCAAGGCCGACCTGTACCTGATCCCCAACATGAACCCGGACGGCGCCTTCCTCGGCCACTTGCGCACCAACTTCAAGGGCAAGGACCTCAACCGCGCCTGGCAGGATGCCAGCGTCGAGCTGAGCCCCGAGGTGTTCTTCGCCCAGAGCCAGATGAAGCTGCATGGCGTGGACGCATTCATCGACGCCCATGGCGACGAGGAGATCCCCCATGTGTTCACCGCGGCCTGCGAGGGCAACCCCGGCTACACGCCACGCATCGCCGAACTGGAAGAGCAGTTCCGCAGCACCCTGTGCAGCCTGACCCCGGACTTCCAGACGAAGTACGGCTACACCCGCGACGAGCCGGGCCAGGCCAACATGACTCTGGCCTGCAATGCCGTGGGCCAAGCCCATGACTGCCTGTCGCTGACCCTGGAGATGCCGTTCAAGGACCATGACGATGCGCCGAACCCGCGCACCGGCTGGTCGGGCGAGCGCTCGAAGGCGCTGGCCGGGGCGGTGCTGGAGACGTTGCTGAAGATGGTCGGCGATCTGCGCTGAGCAACGCGATCTTCTATCGGAAATCGCCCTGCCCTTCAGGCTGCGCTGTCGTACAGAAAGCAATGTTGAAACATCACCAGCGTGGGAGCGGGCTTGCCCCGCGATCACCGGCGTAGCCGGTGCCATACACCACATCGCGGGGCAAGCCCGCTCCCACGCTGTTCCGGTGAAATCACAAGGTTACGTTCTGTTCCGTGGAAGGCGAGGCAGCCTACTCAGAACTGCACATCCAGGATCACACTGTCGGTATAGGTCGCCGCCGGCGGTGTGGCCTGGTCGGTGTACACCTTGGCGTTGTAGTTGAACACCTGGCTCCCGGTCCCGGTCCCCGCCCCGGGATTCACCTCGGCATCGCTGCTCGAACGCCGCGCCGCGCCCACCGAGCCCCAGCGCACCACGCCGGCACTCTTGAAGATGTCATAGGCCAGATAGTTGTTGGCGCTGGACTTCATCCGCCGCCGCCCGCCCGAGACATTCTGCCCGTCATCCAGCCCCACCGTGTAGTTGCTGCCCTTGGTGCACGACACGCTCACGCTCTGGTTCACCGTGCCGAACCCGGCCACCACCGGCGCGCTGGCGAAGCTGATGTTGGGCGTGGTGATCTGGCAGTCGTTGGTCACCGTAAGACTGACCAGCAAGGTCTGGTTGCCACTGCCGATGTCGCGCCCCAGGCAGATGGCACCGATACCGATCCCCGAACAGTAGTTCCAGCTCCAGGCGATGTTCAGGGTTTCCTGGTACAGGCCGGCGGCGACGTTGGCGCCGACCACGGTCTTCAGGTACAGCGGCACGGTCTTGGGCGTGGTGCCGTTGAGCAGGCCCAAGGCATCGATGATGCCGTTGCGGGCAAAGTCGAACTGCACGCCGCGGCTGATCGGATAGCTGGTGGTATTGTTCGCGTAGAGCGTGTAGGGGATCACATCACCGGTCGGGCCCACCAAGCCACTGCTGGACGACGTGAAAGTGGCATAGAAATGGTCATTGCTGGTCAACAGCGACAACAGCGAACCGGTGCACTGCAGGCCGGCATTGGTGGTCGAGGCACTCTGCACCGTGGTGCGCACCAGCGTCGAGTTGACCGAGCCGAAGGCCGCCGGCGCGGTGGCCACCGAAGAGCACAACGCCCAGGCAGCCCCCGGCAGCGCCAGCAGCCCTGCCAGGCACCCAAGGATCAGCCGGTTCATCGGCACACCAGCGGGCCGATCAGCGGGATCGGCCCCTGCCCTTCAGGCAGGTCGAACGCCACCTGGCACTGTCCGCCATCGGCCTTGTCCACCTGCAGGCGATTGTGCGGCGCCAGATTCTCCAGGTAGACCAACCCATCCCACCCCACCACCGCCTCGCCGCCGCTTTCCTGATGGCGTACCCGGCTGCCCAGCTTGAGTTCCTGCTGGTCAGCATCGACCAGCACCAGGCTTGCCGCCAGCACACGCTTGAGCGGGAACTCCAGCAGGTAGCCACTGCCACGGCGCACCGCCACGCGCTGCTCCACCTGCGGCGCCAGCACATCGGCGGGCAGGTCCATCGGGTCGATCTCGTACTTGCCGCGGTAGTAACCGCTGCTGTACGGCACCAACAGGTGGCCGTTGCGGTCGGTGCGGCCGATCTGCTGGTTCTCGTAGCGCACCGGCACGTCGGCGTAGCCGCTGGTGCTGACCACCACGAAGGCGTCGTCGATGCGGTTGGCGGCGAACAGGCCTGCGTCCATCAATACCAACGAGCCGCTGGCGTCGGCCCAGCGGGTCATCTCGCCGCTGCTACCGTAGGCGCCCACCTGCAACTGCACCGACTGCAAGCGCCAGGTCAGGTCGGCCTGGCGGTAGTCGTCGCGGTTGCCGCCGGTGGCGTAGCCCAGGTTGTAGCCCACCCCGCCGCCCACCGGCACCGCCTGGCTGTAGTTGACCCGCTGCAGGTCCTGGCCATCCTTGCTGCGTTCGGCGCTGAAGGCCAGGGTGCCGCGCAGGTCGAAGGGGATCACCAGTTGCGCCTGCACCGCCCACTGGCTGTCGCCGACCTCGCGGTTGGCCGACAGGTACAGGCTGCTGTTGCGCCACAGCGGCTTGCTCCAGCTCAGGTTGATCAGCCGCGTGCGCGTGCCGTCGCCGGCGCGCACGTCGAAGTAACCGGCGCCAAGGCTGCCGTAGCGGTCCAGGTTGAGGCTCAGGGTGGCCTGCTCGCTGCGCTGGCTCAGGCGGGTGAAGGGGCTGTCGACCAGCGACAGATCGGCGTAGTCGCCGTGGCGCTGCACGCGCTGGTAGTTGAAGCCGATATGGCGGCTGTTGTACTGGTAGCCCAGCGCCACCTGCTGCCCTGTATCGCCTTCGAAGCGGCTCTGGGCAACGGCCGCGTTGAGCACGCCGAAGGTACCCAGGCGCAGGTTGCCGCCCAGGCCGCCGAGCATCATCGACTCGGCGCTCTCGGCATGGGTTTCCAGGGTGAAGTAGTCGGACACCCCGTGGCGCAAGGTCGCCGAGGCCACCCCTGGGCCATAGGCGAAATCGCGCACGGCATAGTCGCGGCGCAGGCTGCCGGCGGCCACCGAGAAGTCCGACAGGCCCTTGGCCAGTAGGCTGCTGGTGACATAGAACGGCAAGGTGGTCGACACCTGCCGGCCAAGGGCGTCGGTGGTCACCACCACCGCTTCGCCGGCGCCGTTGATGAACGGCACGTTGGTCAGGGTGTAGGGGCCCGGCTGCAGCTCGGTGCTGCTGCTCTTGTAGCCGTTGATGAACAGGTCCAGCGAGGTCGGCACGGCGGCTTCGCCGGCAAAGGCCGGCAGCGGATAGGTAACCAGGTCGGGACGGGCGCCGAAGTCGCGGGACAGTTGCAAGCCGCCCACCCGCACCGAGGTGGTCCAGGGCAGCGCGCCGGTCACCAGGTCGCCGGCCTCGTAGGTGAGCAGGCGCTGCTCGTCGGTGTAGCGGAAGGTGGTGTCGTAGCGCAGGAAACCCTGGCGGCCCTGAGCCTGGGCGCCATTGAACGACTGGCGCCACTGCCCGGTGGTGGAAAAGGTGCCCCAGTCGTCGAACAGGCGCAGCTCGTTCCAGGCGGCCAGGTAGCTGCCACCCTCGTCGGTGTCATTGAGGTAGGCGTCATAGTTGAGCAAGGCGCCAAAGCTGCTGCGCGCGTCGCTGGCCGGGTACAGGTTGCGCTCGCCCACCTGCTGGTCGGGCAGCCAGGCCGGCGGCACCTGCAGCAGCAGGCGCTGGTTCTGGCTGTCGTAGTCGCTGTGCAGGCCGGGGATCTCGTCCAGGGCCACTTCGCCCTGGGGCTCGCCCGGCAGCCTGATGCCCGCCTCACGCAACACCTCGCTGGCCAGGTACAGGCGCCCGGCGCGCTGCTGCACCGGCACCAGCTCAGCCTTGGCCACCTGGTTCACCAACAAGTCGAGGTACAGCGTGGCGTCGGCGATGGCGGCCTGCTCCGAGGGCGGCGGCGGCAGGTCGTCGGCCACGCCCAGGCCGGGCCCCAGCACCGCCAGGCCCAGCCACAACCGGTGCGTTGCCACCCGCACCCAGCTCACACACGATTTCCAACCATTACCGGGTCCTCCCTGGCCCCTGTGATCCGTTCAAGCGCAGGTCACAGCCCCTGTTTGATGGCCTGCGCCACCTCCTGGCCGTTGACCCGCCCCTTGAGCACGCTGGCCGCACCCGGCGCGGCCGGTGCCGGCCAGCGCATGCTGGCGCCGGGCAGCACGTAGCCGAGCAGCCCCTCGACCAGCGGCCGGTCCTGGCCGGCCTGCTGCAGCACCACGTCGGTCAGCCGCGCATGCACAGGCCCCGTGTTGCGCAGCTCGACATAGGGCTTGCCCTGCACCGTCACCGCGCGCCAGCTCAACTGCGGCTTGCCCACGCCTTCGGCACTGCGCTTGCCCTCCGGGTCGGGCTTGCCCCACAGCCCCTCGCCGTAGACGAACAGCGGCACCGAGTAGCGCATCTGCAGGCGGATCGCCGCCTTCGGCCCTTCGCTGGCGGCATCGGCCGGCAGCGGCGAAGGGATCTCGTCGATGATGATGCGGTAGGCCTGTTCCTGGCCTGCGGGCGAGCTGCCGGTGCGGGTCAGGCGGATCAGTTGCTTCTGCCCCGGCGGGATATTGGCCACCGGCGGGCTGCCGATGATCTCGCGCTGGGCCTGGAACTGCTCCTGGTACTCGCCCTGGCGCCAGGCGAACACCCGCACCTGCAGGCTGGTCGGCGCCGCGCCGCGGTTTTCCAGCCACAACGCGCCGGCCTTCTGATCGGCCTCCAGCACCGGGTCGATCGGCCAGATCAGCACCGAAGTGGCCGCGAAGGCCGATGCGCAGCTGGCCAACAGCAGCAGCCCAATGATCCCACGCGCCCGTTTCGCGCCTGCCCCCATGCCCCTCTCCTTCTCTGGTTATCCGCAGTGGCCTTTCACCAGGTCACCGTCACTTGCACGACATCGGTATAGGTCCCGGCCGGCAGGGTGCCGGTCAGGGTGGTACGGCCATAGACCGGCAGCTTGATCGCCGTCGGGTCGCTGTAGCTCACCGCCACGCTGCTGCCGATGCCCAGGCTCTGGCTGAACGCGGCGTCGCGGTACAGCTGGTAGGCCAGCAATTGCGTGCCCCCCGAACGCTTGAGATTGCGCGTGCCGCTGGCGCTGTTCTGGCCGCCGTCCAGGCTCATGCTCAGGGCCACGCCGGGGGTGCACTGGAAGGTCACCGTGCTGCCGCCGAGCGAGGTGCTCAGGATGGCGGTGGACAGCGCCGAACTGGTGCCGTAGTCGAGCACGCCATAGGCCGTCACGCCGCCGACCACCAGGCAGCCGGCGACGATCTGCGCCGTCACCTGGAAGGTGCTGCTGGTGACCGCATGGGCACCCTGGGTCAGCGCCAGGCACAGCCCGACGGCCAGCAGCCGCGCCGTGCCCGGCATGGCTCAGAAACTCAGCTCGACCGCCACCGTGTCGGTGTACACCCCGGCCGGCAGGCCGGCCTTGCCGCGGGCCTGGCCGTACAGGTTGACGGTCTGCGCCACGCCGGTGCTGGTCGGCAGGGTGATGGTGCCGTCGATCGCCAGCAGCTGCGTGTGTCCGGCGTCGGTGTAGAAGTCGTAGGGCACGAAGTTGCCCGCGCCATCGGCCAGGGCCCGGGTGCCCCCGGCGGACTGTGAGTCATGGGTGCCCGCACGCACCTTGATCGTCGGCACCGTGCCTGCCGAGCAGAGAATGCTCATGGCCCCGCCACCGCCGCCGAGCACCTGGCCGTTGGCGGTGGTGAACAGCGAGTCCTGGGTGCCGAAATTGAGGCTACCGAAGTTGAGTCCGGAGCTGCCGCCGCTGCCATTGACCTGGCAGGCGGCGGTCAACGTCAGGGTCGAGCTGATGGTGCCGGTCACGGTGGCGGCCTGGGCCTGGGCGGCCAAAGCCAGGCCAAGACCGACGAATATGCAGCGGGTGAGGTGCTTGGGCATCGGAATCTCCTTGCGTGTTACCAGTCCAGGGTCACCCTGAGGGTGTCGCGATACAGCCCGGCGGGCAGCGCGCGTGGCTGCGCGACCACCACGCCGTAAATCGGCACGGGCACTTGCTGGGTACTGCTGATGGTGAAGGTACGGGCCTGGCCGATGCCGTAGCGGCTGTTGCCGCCCGGGTCGATGGCCAGCTGGTAGGGGATCAGTTCACGGCCATTGCTCAGGCGGCGTATGCCGTCGCCGCCGTTCTGCCCGCCATTGATGCGCACGCTGAAGGCGCGCACCTGTGGCGAACAGCTGATCTGCAGGCTGCCCTCGCCGCCCGCTTCGTCGACCCGGCTGGTCAGGGGCTGGTCCCAGGTCGGCCCGCGCGCGCCGAAATCCATCAGGCCGGGGTTGCCAAGCGTGGCCGGCTGCGGGTCGCTGCTGATCTGGCAGGCGGCGCTGATCACCAGGCGCGCCTGGATGAAGCCGGTGCTGGTGCCATGGGCCGCGCCGCTGGGCAACAGCAGCGGACCGAGGGTGAGCAGCAGAATCGAAGTGCGGTGCAGCGCGTCCATGGGCATGCCCCTTCCTACCAGGTGACCGTGACTTTGAGCAGGTCGGTGTACAGCCCGGTGCGGGGCACCCAGGCCAGCTTGTCGATCCGCGCATACAGGGGCAGGTCCACGGCGCCACTGTCCGGCACCCGCGCCGATTGCGCCGCATCCACCGCCAGAGGCTCGCGCCAGGCCGCGTCGCGATAAAGACGATAGGGAATCGGCCGGGCCATGGCATCGGGGCTGGCGAGGTAGCGCAACTCACCCACGCCGCCGTGCAGGCCGCCATCGACACGTACCTGGTAAGGCGTGTCGGGGTTGCACTCCAGGCGCGGAGGTCGCTGCGCCAGCAGCACGCCGGTCAATGGCGCCCCTGGGCCATCGAGACGCGCCGCGACGCCCAGGTCGATTCGCCCCAGCGCCTGCGGGCCGGCGTCGCGCTGCTGGTTGGCCAGCATGCAACCGCGTTGCACGCGAACCTGCACCTCGACGAGAAAGTCCGCCGCCAGGGCGCCGCCACTCAAGCACAGGCCCAACAGCGCGGCAACCACGCGTTCCGTCACCCTGTCGATCCTTGTCTGCATAGGTTGAGCTTGAGCGTAGCAGTGGGATTGCATCCGCACCGCCGCAGGGCTACCCCTCTTTGGCATTAATGAAAATGGCGAATCACCGATAGGAAGTTTCCTCGCACCCAAGTGAAACCCTTCACGCGCCTACGCCTCTAATTGGCCATGTACCGGCAAACTCATCAGCCTTCTGTTACCGTGCAGCACCTAATCCCTCGCCAACTGCCTACCCGGTACAGGGAAGGCCCTGACAGGAGCTCTGCCTTGAGCCACTCAGCGACCCCGCTCGACCAGGCGATCGAACGCTGTGCCCAGGAGCCGATCCAGGTACCGGGCAGCATCCAGCCACAAGGCTTCCTGCTGGTGCTGGACGAGGGCACGATGCACGTGCTTCAGGCCAGCGAGAACGTCGAGCGCTGGTTCGGCCTGCCCGTGGACGAACTGCTGGGACAGCCCTTCGCGGCCTTGATCGACGAAGGCTTCGACTTGCAAGGTCAGCTGGGCTACCTGCCGGATGGCGACGTCTTTCCGTTCCATATCGGTGACGTGCGACTACGCCGCGACGCGCCCTGCCAGCAAGTACTGCGCATGCTCGCCCACCGCCATGACCAGGTACTGATCCTCGAGTTCGAACCCAGCTTGCGAGGTGCCACGGGGCTCTATCAAGGCGACTACTATCCGCTGGTGCGCGCATTTGTCAGCACCCTGCACCAGGCCACCAGTATCGAGGAGCTGCTGCAGCATTCGGTACGGCAGATCAAGCGCATCACCGGCTTCGGCCGGGTCAAGGCCTACAGTTTCGACAGCGAAGGCAACGGCACCGTGCTCGCCGAAGAGGCCGAACCTGGCTACCCGAGCTACCAGGGCCTGAGTTTTCCGGCAGCCGACATACCGCGCCAGGCCCGCGAGCTGTACCGGATCAATCGCATCCGCCTGATCGAGGATGCCGACTACCAGCCCTCGCCGCTGTGCCCGCCTCTCAATCCATTGACCGGCAAGCCGCTGGACATGAGCTTTGCCGCCCTGCGCAGCGTCTCGCCGGTACACCTTCAGTACATGCGCAACATGGGCACGCTGGCGTCGATGTCGCTGTCCATCGTGGTCGACGACAAGCTGTGGGGCCTGATCTCGTGCCATCACCAGCAACCCCGGCCAGTGGATTTCCAGACCCGCACCGCCTGCGAGCTGCTGGCCAGCGTGCTGTCGCTGCAGATCGAATCGCGCGAATCCCACGACCGCACCCGCACGCTGCTCGAACTGCGCGAGCGCATTGTGCGCATGCTGGCGTCGATGGCCGACCACGACAGCGTCAGCGAAGGCCTGCTCGAACAGCCGCAGGTACTGTTGGCCTTCGCCGGCGCCAGCGGCGCCGCAATCATCAGTGCCGAGCGCTGCGACCTGATCGGCGACACGCCGTGCGCGGCCCAGGTCAACGCCCTGGTGCACTGGCTGGGGCAGCGCAACGAGGATGCGGTGTTCCATAGCGACAACGTCGCAAGGGACATCGACGAACTGCCAGAGCTGGCCCGCCATGTCGGCGGCGTGCTGGCCGTGGCCATTTCGCAGATTCACTCGCACTACCTGGTGTGGTTCCGCCCCGAACAGGCGCGCCTGGTCAACTGGGCGGGACGCCCCGACAAGGCGATCAGCCCCCAGGGACACCTCAGCCCACGCCACAGCTTCGAACGCTGGCAGGAGGAGGTGCGTGGGTTCAGCGCGCCGTGGGACCCGTTGATCATCGATGGCGTGCTGGAGCTGCGCAGCGCCGTGCTGGGCATCGTCCTGCGCAAGGCCGAGGAGCTCGCGCAACTGGCCGGCGAGCTCAAGCGCTCCAACAAGGAGCTCGAAGCCTTCTCCTACAGCGTCTCCCACGACCTGCGCGCACCGCTGCGACACATCGCCGGCTACAGCGAACTGCTCGCCGAGATCGAGGGCGAGCACTTGAGCGAACGTGGGCGGCGTTTCCTGTCGCACATCGATGAAGCCGCGCATTTTGCCGGCTCGCTGGTAGACAATCTTCTAAACTTCTCGCACATGGGACGTTCGGCGTTGCGTCTGGCGGATGTCGACCTCAACGCCCTGGTCGACGCCATTCGCCTGGAGCTCGAACCTGATTACCAGGGACGCGAAATCCTCTGGTCGATCGCCCCCTTGCCCAAAGTCATCGCGGATCCGGCGTTCATCAACATGGCCCTGCACAACCTCATCGCCAACGCCATCAAGTACAGCCGCGGGCGCACGCCGGCGCGCATCGAGATCGGCGCCAAGCACCACGGGCATGAGACCGAAGTGTACGTGCGCGACAACGGCGTAGGGTTCGACATGGCCTACGCCAGCAAGCTGTTCGGTGTGTTCCAGCGCCTGCACCGCATGGAGGAATTCGAAGGCACCGGTATCGGTCTGGCCAGCGTGCGCCGCATCATCGAGCGCCACGACGGCCGGGTCTGGGCCGAAGGCCAGGTTGGCCAGGGCGCCAGCTTCCATTTCACCCTCCCCCGCCACCCAGCGCATTCCTGAGGCGTCCGTACCCATCATGCTCAAACCCATTCTGTTGGTCGAAGACAATCCCAGGGACCTGGAGTTGACCCTCCTCGCGCTGGAGCGCAGCCAGTTGGCCAACGAAGTCATCGTGCTGCGCGACGGTGCCGAGGCCCTGGATTATCTGCTGCGGCGCGACACCTACGCCGAGCGTGACGATGGCAATCCGGCAGTGTTGCTGCTGGACCTCAAGCTGCCCAAGATCGATGGCCTGGAGGTGCTCAAGCAGGTGCGCGACACGCCGGAGCTGCGCAGCATCCCGACGGTGATGCTGACGTCTTCGCGCGAAGAGCCGGACCTGCTGCGCGCCTATGAGCTGGGGGTCAACGCCTACGTGGTCAAACCGGTCGAGTTCAAGGAGTTCGTGGCCGCCATCTCCGACCTGGGGGTGTTCTGGGCGGTGCTCAACGAGCCGCCACCCGGATCCCTGCGCCTGAACAGGCGCGGCGGCAATTGAGCCAGAACGCGATGCACGACGCGCCACTGCGGCTGCTGCTGGTCGAAGACAGCTCGATGGACGCCGAACTGACCCTGCTGCGCCTGGAGCGCAGCGGACTGCAGATCCAGTCGCGCCTGGTGTTCGATCACATCGGCGTCGAGCATGCCCTGGGCGAGGCCAGCTACGACCTGGTCCTGTGCGACTGCGTGCTGCCCGGCTCGTCCGGCAGCCAGGTGCTGGCCATCGTCCGGCGCCTGGCACCCGACGTGCCGTTCATCTTCCTCTCCGGCATCTACGGCGAGGAGCATGCGGTGGAGATGATTCGCCTCGGCGCCACCGACTACGTGCTGAAGAAGAACCTGCCCCTGTTGCCCAAGGCCGTGCGCCGGGCCTTGACCGAAGTGCAGGAGCGCCAGCGCCGACGACGTGCCGAAGAGGCACTGGCCGATGTCGAGGCCCGCGCCCGTATCGCCATCGATGCGGCCGGCATGGGCAGCTGGGACTTTCGCCCGCAGCAGGGCCAGATGTTGTGGGACGACCGCTGCAAGACCCTGTTCGGTATCCCTGTCGATACCGAGATGAGCCTGGAGGTGTTCTACGCCGGCATCTATCCCGACGATCTGGCAAGGGTGCGCGAGGCCGTCGAGCAGGCCATGCGCCCGGACAGCGATGGGCTGTACCGCGTCGAATTTCGCATCGCCCAGCCCGACGGCCTGGAACCGCGCTGGCTGCTCTCCAGCGGCCAGACCCAGTTCGTCGACGGTCGTTGCGTGCGCTTTGCCGGCGTGCTGCAGGACATCCACCAGCAACGACAGGCCACACGCGCCCTGGAGCAACTCAACGAGATGCTCGGCGAACGGATCGAGCGACGCACCCGCGAGCGAGATCGGGCCTGGGAGCTGTCCCACGACTTGCTGGCGGTATTGAACAAGGACCTGACACCCGTCACGCTGAACCCCGCGTGGCAAGCCAGCCTGGGCTTCACCCGGGAACAACTGGGCCAGACCTCGCTGCTCAAGCTGCTGCCCGAGACAGACCAAGAGGCGCTGCTCGCCGAGCTCGCCGCCTTGTCGCAGGGGCGCAGCAGTGCCCGCTTCGTCGGCCGCATCCTGCACGCCAGCGGGCAGCAGCGCTGGCTGTCCTGGGCCGTGGTTCCGGACGACAACCTGCTGTACGTGGTCGCCCGCGACATCACCAGTGAACGCGAGGCGGCGCTCGACCTGGCCGAAGCCAACGAACGCCTGCGCGAGCAGATTGCCGAGCGCGAACGCATCGAAGCCACCCTGCAACAGATGCAGCGCCTGGAAGCGGTCGGCCAGCTGACCGCGGGCGTGGCGCACGACTTCAACAACCTGCTCACGGTGATTCTCACCGGCGCCAGCTTCCTCCAGCGCGACCTCGACAAGGGCTCGCTGGACAAGGCCCACACCCGCCTCCAGTACATCCGCGAAGCCGGCGAGCGTGGCGCCAAGCTGACCGCGCAGCTGCTGGCATTTTCACGCAAGCAACGGCTCGAACCGGTGGCCCTGGATCTGAACCGCACCCTCTGCGGGCTGGAGGAACTGCTGCGCCGCACCCTGGGCGGCAGCATCGCGGTACGGCTGGATCTGGATGAGCAACTCTGGCAGGCGCTCACCGACCCGACCCAGACCGAAATGATCATCCTCAACCTGGCGATCAATGCCCGTGATGCGATGCCCAAGGGCGGCCAGCTGACCCTGGCCACCCGCAACGGCCGAGTCAGCAGCCGTCCTCGCCGCCCGGAAGACCCGGAACCTGGCGAGTACGTGGTGCTGTCGATTCGCGATACCGGCTGCGGCATGAGCGATGAGGTGGTGGCCAAGGTCTTCGAGCCGTTCTTCACCACCAAGGACATCGGCAAGGGCTCGGGCCTGGGCCTGGCCCAGGTGTTCGGCTTCGCCAAGCAATCCGGTGGCGGTGTGCGCATCGATACCGCGCCCGGTCGCGGCACTCAGGTCAGCGTTTACCTGCCCGCCGTGCGCCAGCCAGCGTCGCGGATACCCGCCGAGCCGGACAAGCCCGTCGTGCTGTCACGGCAGGCCAAGGACCGTCAGGTGCTGCTGGTGGATGACGACCACCTGGTACGGGAGATGATTGGCGATGTCCTGCACCGTCATGGCTACCGGGTGCGCCAGGCGCACAACGGCGAACAGGCACTGGCCTTGCTCGACGAGCACGTGGAAGTCTTGCTCACCGACTTCGCCATGCCCGAGTTCAATGGCGCCCAGTTGGCCATGGCGGCTCGCGAGCGCTTTCCGGGCCTGCCCGTGGTGTTCCTCACCGGCTACGCGCAGTTGCAAGGGCTGGAGCTGCCTGGCTGTTCGGTGATCCAGAAGCCGGTAAGCGAGCAGGCATTGGCTCGGGCGCTGGCCGAGGCACTGGAAAACAGGTAGGCAGAAACGAAAAAATCGCCGGTCGGCGATTTGTGAGAAGGTAGTGCTGGAAAATGGCAGGGGCGGCTGGATTCGAACCAACGCATGGCAGGATCAAAACCTGCTGCCTTACCGCTTGGCGACGCCCCTGTATCGGATATGCCGGGTGGCTGACCACCGCGTATCTGACCATTCGCTGCATGTGACGCTGTGCAGGAATGGCGCGCACTTTAACAAGCTTTTTTCGAAGTGGGAAGTTTTTTTTAAAAAAAATCGCAGAAAAACAGCAGGTTAGTTGTACCTGCCTGAATTCGAGCCGATTTCACCAGCCTTTTCGCGGGCTAGCCCGTTCCCACACGGGCAGCCACTCGTCTAATTTCCCGCGCCCTGTTTCAACACAATCGCGATCCACCCTTCCAATCAGATAGACCCCATCTGCGCATCAACAAGGAGGACGCCATGCCAGTTTCCCACGACCTCTACCAGGACCTGCACTACCCACGCGAGATCGTCCAGCAACGCCGCCAGCAGGACCGGCAGCTCGACCGTCTGCTCGACGAATACATGGACATCGACAACCAGGTGCTGGCCGCCGAGTCCATCTCGGCGGGCAACTTCGTCGATGACGACCTGCGCCACCTGAAGGAGCGGCGCCTGGCGATCAAGTACATGATCGAACGCCAACTGGAGCACCAGGGCTGACCTATCGCATTTCACGATCAGTGCCTGGCACATTCTCGATTGCTCGCAAGGGCTGTCCTCGCGCAAGCTGCTGCCTGCCAAATTCCGACCCAAGGAGCATGCCCTTGTCCAGCTGGATCCCCGCGCCCCTGCGCCACCTGGGTCAGCGTCGACGCCCCGACGCGCTCGCGGCCAGTGCCTTGATGGAGCACTTCCAGGGCCAGGCCGACGAGCGCGGCTACACCTTGAGCGACGGCCAGCGGCGGGTGATCGAACACATGGCCGCACAGCTGGAGGCGCTCGCCGACGACCGGGCGAACAGCCTTTACTTGCACGGGGCGGTGGGGCGCGGCAAGAGCTGGCTGCTCGACGTGTTCTTCGACGCCGTGCCCACGCCGAGCAAGCGCCGCCTGCATTTCCATGATTTCTTCGCCCGCCTGCACCAGGGCATGCATCGCCATCGCTCGCTGGACGATGCTTTGGGCACCACGCTCGAGCAATTGCTCGGCGACTGCCGGGTGCTGTGCTTCGACGAGTTCCACGTCCACGACATCGGCGATGCCATGCTGCTGACCCGGCTGTTCGACGCCCTGTTCGCGCGTGGCGTGATGCTGCTGGTGACGTCCAACTACGCGCCCGAGAGCCTGCTGCCCAACCCGCTGTACCACGAACGCTTCCTGCCGGTGATCCGCCTGATCAACAGCCGCATGAAAGTGCTCGAGGTGGGCGGCGACACCGATTTTCGCAGCCTGCCGAGCAACCGCGAACGCCAGCGTTTCACTCGCGGGCATTACATCTGGCCGGGCGAACAGGCACAGCGCCAGGCCCTCGCGCTGCCCTCGCCAGACCCGGTCATGCTGGAGATCAACCAGCGCCCATTGCGCGTCCTGGCCTGCGATGGACGCCAGGTGATGTTCGCGTTCCAGGACCTGTGCGAGCAGGCCACCGCGGTGATCGACTACCTGGTGCTGGCCGAGCGCTACGAGCGCTGGGTCATCGACGGCCTGGACGACCTGGCCGAATGTTCGCTGGCGGCGCAGCAGCGCTTCGCCAACCTGATCGATGTGCTGTACGACCAGGATCGGGAGCTGGTGCTACTGGGGCGACGACCACTGGCGCAGAGCCTGGGTGGTGCCATCGCCGACCTGATGCGCACGCGCAGCCGGCTGGGGCAGCTGCATCAGGTCGGGCCAGGCCAGTCGCTCGCCGACCTGTAGGCCATCCTCGACGCCACGATAAAGCACAGCATCAGCGCATGGCTTGAGGCCTGAGGGAGCAACGGTCTTGCTCAACCTTTTCAAACTGACGCGTCACCCTGTGGGAGCGGCGGTGCGCCGATGCGACTTGCCCGCGAACACCGGCGCAGCCGCTGCCAGGCACCACGTCGTTTGCCTGGGGGCAATTTCAGCCCGCCCGTGGCAGGTCCGCCAACACCGCCTCCATTTCCCCCAGCACCGCCGGGTCGTCCAGGGTCGACGGCGGCACATAGTCCTGCCCATCGGCGATCTTGCGCAGCACCGCCCGCAGGATCTTGCCCGAGCGGGTCTTGGGCAGGCGCTTGACCAACCGCACCCGGTTGAAGCAGGCCAGGGCGCCAATCTGTTCGCGTACGCTGGCCACCAGCTCGCCCTGCAGCTGCGCCTCGCCGATGCCCTGGCCGTCCTTGAGCACCACCAGCGCCAGCGGCACCTGGCCCTTGATCTCGTCATGCACGCCGATCACCGCGCACTCCGCCACGGCCGGATGGCGCGCCACCAGGTCCTCCATCTCACCGGTGGACAGGCGATGGCCGGAGACATTGATCACATCATCGGTGCGCCCCATGATGTAGACGAAGCCATCGTCGTCCAGATAGCCGCCATCGCCCGTGTGGTAGTAGCCCGGATGACTGTGCAGGTAGGCCTGCAGGTAACGCTGGTGATCGCCCCAGAGCGTCTGGCTGCAACCAGGCGGCAGCGGCAGGGCGATGACGATCGCGCCCTGCTGGTTCGGCCCCAGGGGTTTTCCGTCGTCGTCCAGCACCTGCACGTGGTAACCCGGCACCGCGCGATTGCTCGATCCCGGACGCGCCGCGCTGCCCTCCAGGCCCACGCATGGCGCGGTCACCGGCCAGCCGGTCTCGGTCTGCCACCAGTGGTCGTGCACCGGCTTGCCGCTGACCCGCTCGAGCCATTCATGGGTGCTCGAATCAAGCTTCTCTCCGGCCAGGAACAGCTGGCGCAGCGAGCCGAGGTCATGGCGGCGGATCAGCTCGCCTTCCGGATCCTCCTTGCGGATCGCGCGCATGGCAGTGGGCGCGCAGAACAAGCCGTTGACCTTGTACTGCTCCACCACCCGCCAGTAGGCCGAGGCATCCGGGGTGCGGATCGGCTTGCCCTCGTAGAACACCGTGGTACAGCCGCTCATCAGCGGCCCATAGACGATCAGCGAATGGCCGACCACCCAGCCCACGTCGGAAATCCCCCACCACACATCACCCGCCTGCATGCCGTAGACATGGCGCATGGCATAGCACAGGGCGACCGCGTTGCCGCCATTCTCGCGCACGATCCCCTTGGGTTTGCCGGTGGTGCCGGAGGTGTACATGATGTACAGCGGATCACCCGCGTCCAGCTCCACCGGTGCCACCGGCTCGGCGCCGATCAGCGCCTGCTGCCAGTCCAGGTCGCGCCCGGCCTGCAGCTCGGCGCGCGCCTGCGGGCGTTGCAGCACCAGTACATGCCGTGGCTGATGGCGGGCCAGCTGCAGGGCGCGATCGACCAGGGGCTTGTATTCGATCACCCGGTCGAACTCCAGCCCGCACGAGGCCGTGAGCAGCAGTGCCGGCCGGGCATCGTCGATGCGCAGGGCCAGCTCGTTGGCGGCAAAGCCGCCGAACACCACCGAATGCACCGCGCCGATGCGGGCGCAGGCGAGCATGGCCATGGCCGCCTGGGGCACCATCGGCATGTAGATGATCACCCCGTCGCCCTTGCCCACGCCCAGCGAACGCAGCAGCCCGGCCAGGCGCGCCACCTCGTCACGCAGTTGGTGGTAGGTGAAGGTCTGCTGCGCGCCGGTCACGGGCGAATCGTAGATCAGCGCCAGCTGTTCGCCGCGGCCCTGCTCGATCTGGTGGTCGAGGGCCAGATCGCAGCTGTTGAGGCGACCATCGGCGAACCAACGGTGGGTGCCGTCGGTGTTCTGCTGCAGGGTCAGGGAAGGCTTGCGCTGCCAGGCCAGCTGGTCGGCCTGGGCCTGCCAGAAAGCGGCGGGATCGCTGATGGAATGGGCGTAGCTGTGCTGATAGGTCATTGGTTCGCAACCCGGTACTTGTTGTTATTGAAGGGCGAACACCGAGTATGGACCGGGGTCGCGCAACCGCCATCGGACTTAAGTCGCAACCCATATGCAGATTTGCCCTGGCCGAGCGCTTACAATGACCGCCCCCACGGACAGAACAGCCCCATGCATACCCTCGACGACCTGCGCGCCGGCCGCCTGCGCGGCATCACCCGCCTGAACCTCTGCCAGGGACTGACGGATTTCCCTCGGGAGATCTTCGACCTGGCCGACAGCCTCGAGGTCCTCAACCTGACCGGCAACGCCCTGAGCGATCTGCCCGACGACCTGCACCGCCTGACCCGGCTCAAGGTACTGTTCTGCTCGGAAAACCGCTTCACCCACCTGCCCCACGCCATTGGCCGTTGCCAGGCGCTGGAAACCGTGGGTTTCAAGAGCAACCGCATTACCCGGGTCGAC
Source organism: Pseudomonas sp. microsymbiont 2 (assembly GCF_054788395.1). Lineage (NCBI taxonomy): Bacteria > Pseudomonadati > Pseudomonadota > Gammaproteobacteria > Pseudomonadales > Pseudomonadaceae > Pseudomonas > Pseudomonas sp. microsymbiont 2. The sequence goes on along the minus strand of NZ_CM139112.1, from coordinate 2,069,044 downwards.
GCCCAGGCCCTGCCTCCTTCGTTGCGCTCGCTGGTACTCACCGACAACGCACTGGCGCGACTGCCCGAGGCGTTGGGGGACTGCCCGCACCTGCAGAAGCTGATGCTCGCCGGCAACCGCCTCGACAGCCTGCCCGAGAGCCTCGCCCGCTGCGAACGCCTGGAACTGCTGCGCATCGCCAGCAATCGCCTGGCGGCCCTGCCCGACTGGCTGCTGCGCATGCCGCGCCTGGCCTGGCTGGCCTACGCCGGCAACCCGCTGCCACCTGGCTTCGTCGCCCCGGCCAACGATGCGCACTGCCCCACGCTGCGCTGGCAGGACATCGAGCTTGAAGAAGAACTCGGCCGCGGCGCCTCCGGGCTGATCCACCGTGCCCACCTGCGCGGCCAGGACGCACCGGTGGCGGTCAAGCTGTACAAGGGCGCCATCACCAGCGATGGCTCGCCGCTGGCGGAAATGAGCGCCTGCATCGCCGCCGGCGATCATCCGCGACTGGTGCGCCTGGCCGGGCGCATCGACGATCACCCGCAACGCTTGCCGGCACTGGTGATGCAACTGATCGATACGCACTGGTCGAACCTGGCCGGCCCGCCGAGCCTCGACAGCTGCACCCGCGACCGCTATCCCGAGGCACGCCGACTGAACCTGGCCAGTGTGCGACGCCTGGTCGCCGGCATCGCCTCGGTCTGCGCGCACCTGCATGCTCGCGGCCTGAGCCATGGCGACCTGTATGCCCACAACATCCTGTTCGACGACGACGGTCAGTGCCTGCTGGGCGACTTCGGCGCCGCCTCGTTCCACCCAGGCAACGGCAGTGCCCAGGCAGCAGCACTTGAACGCCTGGAAGTACGAGCCTTCGGCATTCTCGTCGAGGAGTTGCTGGGGTGCTGCGAAGAACCGGACAGCGCACTGCGGCAAATGGCCGAGCGCTGCCAGCAAGCCGATGTGCTGGCACGTCCAGCCTTCAACGAGCTGGCGATGCAACTGACCGATTGAGTTCGCTCGTCTGTACCGGCGGGTTTAGCCGCGAAGCACGCTTCGCGGTGCCTGGCAGCCATTGCCCCACTTCGGTGCAAAGCCTCTAGAATAGGCCACCTCCTCCGTCACAGAGCCGCCCCATGGACATCGATCAGGCCCGAACCTTTCTGGAAATCGTGCGTTGCGGCAGCCTGGTCGCCGCCGCCGAGCGCCTGTTCGTATCGCAGACGGCCATCACTGCCCGGGTCCAGCGCCTGGAGCAGCAGCTGGGTTGCCAGCTGTTCGTGCGCAATCGCAGCGGCGCCAGCTTGACCAGCGACGGCGAGGCGTTCGTCGTCTACGCCAATCAGCTGGTGCAGACCTGGGAGGCGGCTCGCCGCGACCTGCCGCTGCCGCAAGGCTGCCAGCAGGTACTGCACGTGGGCGGCGAAGTGAGCCTGGGCAACCCAATGATGCTCGACTGGGTCAGCGCCCTGCACCGCGAGCTGCCCAGCCACGCCATCCGCAGCGAAGTCAGCGATGGCGAGTCGCTGCTGCGCAAGGTCGAGATGGGCCTGCTCGACGCCGCGCTGGTGTACCAGCCCACCTATGGCCCAGGGTTGCAAGTCGAACAACTGATGGAAGAAAAACTGATTCGCGTGCGTCGGGTGGACGTGCCTGAACCCTATGTCTACATCGACTGGGGCGAAGCGTTCCGTCGCCAGCACGATGCCGCCCTGCCCGACCTGTCGCGCCCGGCGCTGAGCTTCAACCTTGGCCCGCTGGCGTTGCAATTCATCCTCGACCAGGGCGGCAGCGGCTACTTCCGTACCCGGGTGGTACAGACCTATTTGCAGCGCGGGACGTTCGAGCGCGTGCCGCAGGCGCCGGAGTTCACCTACCCGACCTATCTGGTCTATGCCCGCAAGCGCGACAGCGAGGCCCTGCAGCAGGCCTTCACGGTGCTGCGCCGGCTGGTCGCGGCCGGCGAGAGCGACTGGTCACAGCGCTGGGACCCGCTGATCTGAAACCTGCGCGGCGGCATTGAGCAGATGCCGCCTGAGCCCGGCGATCAGGTCAGTCTGGGTGATCACCCCCACCAGGCTGTCACCGTCGAGCACCGGCAGGCAGTGCAGGCCCTGCTCGCTGAGCAGCGGCAGCAAGCGCTCCAGTGGGTATTCGCTGCCGACGCTGACCACGCGGCGGCTCATCACCTGCTCCAGGATCACGCTCCGCCGACGGAACAGCCCGCGCCAGCCAGGACGCCCGCGGGCCATGGCCGGACCGACCAGGTCGCTGAGGCTGACGATACCGACCAGGCGGCCATTGTCCAGTACGGGCAAGGTCTTCAAGTGATGGCTTGCAAGCATTTTCCACGCCTGCTCCAGCGTGGTGCCTGGGGTGGCGGCCTGCACGTCGCGGGACATCACCGAGCGCGCGGTGATGCCGCCCAGGCTGCGTTGCAGGGCATGCTGCTCGGTGGCCAGGATGATGCGCTCCAGCTCGTCGCGGGTGACGTCGACGAACTCGCCGATCTCCTCCAGGGCCTGATCCAGATCCTCGCCACGAATGCCGACCCGCTCACCCGGCAGCGGGTCGTGGGTATGCTGCAGGTCCTTGCGCGGCACCGCGCCCTTGGGGTAGCGCACGCCGGTCAGGCGGTTGTACAGCAGCGCCACGCCCACCAGGATCAGCGCATTGAGCATTATCGGTTCGAGCAGGTGGTCGCCCATCGCCACCAGGCCCGGATCGGCCAGCACCGCACTCACCGCCACGCCGCCACCGGGCGGATGCAGACAGCGCAGCAGGCACATCACCAGGATCGCGAGCCCCAGCGCCGCCGCCGCTACCCAAAGACCATCGCCAAAGCCGTGGCGCATGGCAAGGCCCACGGCGCCGGCCAGCGCGTAGCTGCCCAGCACCGGCCAGGGCTGTGCCAGAGGCCCGGAGTGCACGGCGAACACCAGCACCGCCGAGGCCGCCAGCGGGCCCAGCAGGTGCAGGGCGATGGATGGACCATAGGCCAGGCTGCACAGGTAGCCGGCGAGGAACAGGCCCAGCAGCGCGCCGACACCTGCACGCAGCCATTCCTTGGGGGGGATGTTCAGGGGCGCCGGGAGCAGGCGCTGCAAACGACTTTCGGGACGCGAGGCAGACATCGAGGTATTCGGATCGTGTTCTTGTGCGGAAAAAGAAAGCCCAGCGCGACCGGCCTGGGCCCTGTGTTGCGCAATGCAATGGCGCAAGGGGCTCCGTCCATGGAGAGATGGAAACCGCAGGGTTTCGTGGGCAGGGATTGTGCCGGGCGTGAGTGGCGGTGGGCCAATTCAAAAAACTGCGGCTGTACTGCAATTTTTTTGCAGGGTTGATCCGCTTCTCTTCAGGGCATGCGCAATCCTGTAGGAGCGGCCTTTCCGACCGGTCCGACGCCTCGGCAAGGCCGCTCCTACAAGGGATTGCGCACCCGGATCAACGCCCCTTGCGCGGCAGTTCGATACTGACCCGCAACCCGCCCTGCGGGCTTTCCAGCAGCGCGATCCGCCCGCCCCAGGCCTCGACGATATCGCGCACGATGCCCAGCCCCAGGCCATGCCCATCGACCTGCTCGTCCAGCCGCGAACCGCGCTCGAGCACCTGCAGGCGTTGTGTCTCGGGGATGCCCGGACCATCATCGTCCACCCACAGCCGGTAACCCTCGGTGGTCGGCGCGATACCCAGGCGCACCTCGCTGTCGGCCCACTTGCAGGCGTTGTCCAGCAGGTTGCCGAGCAACTCCAGCAGGTCCTCGCGATCCCACGGCAACAACAGCCCCGACGGCACATCGCGCTCGAGCAACAGCCCTTCGCCATGGATCATGCCGAGGGTCGACAACAAGCCCGGCAACTCGGCATCGCAGTCGAACTGCGCGCCCGGCAACGCATCGCCGGCCAGCCGCGCGCGGTTGAGCTCTCGGGCCAGGCGCTGCTGGATCTGCTCCAGTTGCTCGCGCATTTGCGCCCGCACCTCGGGCAGCGCTTGCAAGCGTTCGCCAGCGGCCAGGCTGAGCAGCACCGCCAGCGGTGTCTTCAAGGCATGGCCGAGGTTGCCCAGGGCGGTGCGCGAACGCCGCAGGCTGTCCTCGGTATGGGCCAGCAGGTGGTTGATCTGATCCACCAGCGGCTGCAGCTCGCTGGGCACCTCGGCATCCAGCTGCGAACGCTGGCCCTGCTGCAACTGGGCGATCTGCCGACGCGCCCGCTCCAACGGGCGCAGCGAGCGGGTCACGATGATGCGCTGCAGCACCAGCACCAGCACCAGCGCCACCAGGCCCAGGCCGATACCGATCTGCTGCATGCGCCGGAAGCCCTCGCGTACGGGCGAATAGTCCTGGGCCACGCTGATGGAGATGTCCTGGCCCAGGCGCCGGTAGTCACCACGATAGGCCAGCAGTTGCTGGCCCTCGGGCCCCAGTTCGTGGCCATCGTCCAGGCCGGTCTTGCCCGGCTTGGGCATGTCCAGGTCCCACAGCGAACGCGATCGCCACGTCCCCTGGTCGAAGTCGATGCGAAAGTAATAACCCGAGAACGGCTGCTGGTAGGCCGCCGACAGTCGCCGCTCGTCCAGCTGCAGACCCGATGGCCCGCGCACGATGGCCACCAGCAGGTTTTCGCTTTCCTTGCGCAGGCCGTTTTCCAGGTAGCGTTGCAGGCCGGACTCGAACAGCCAGAGGGTGAGCTGCGCCAGCGCCAGGCCCACCACCACCAGCACCGCCACCAGGCCCAGGCTCAGGCGCGCCTGGATCGATTTCACGCAACGCTCCCGGCGTAGACGTAACCCTGGCCACGGCGCGTCTCGATCACGCTGCGCCCAAGCTTGCGACGCAAGTGATTGACATGCACTTCGAGCACATTGGAATCACGCTCGGTCTCGCCGTCATACAGGTGCTCGGCCAGGTGGCTCTTGGACAACACCTGCCCGGGGTGCAGCATGAAGTAACGCAACAGGCGAAACTCCGCGGCGGTCAGCTGGATGTCGGCACCTTCGCGGCTCACGCACTGACGCGATTCATCCAGGTGCAGGCCGGCGGCCTCCAGCTTCGGCTGGTTGGCCAGGCCCTTGGCACGGCGCAACAAGGCCTGGATGCGCAACTGCAGCTCCTCGGGGTGAAAAGGCTTGCTCAGGTAATCGTCGGCACCGGCCTTCAGTCCCTCGATGCGCTCGGCCCATGAGCCGCGGGCAGTGAGGATCAGCACCGGGGTGGCCAGGGCGGCCGCACGCCATTGCGCCAGCACCTCGAGCCCGGGCAGGCCGGGCAGGCCGAGGTCGAGAACGATCAGGTCATACGGTTCGCTCTGGCCCTGGTAGACCGCGTCGCGGCCATCGGCCAGCCAGTCCACGGCGTAGCCCTGGCGTTGCAGGGTGACGGTCAGTTCGTCGGCCAGGGGGACATTGTCCTCGACAAGCAACAGGCGCATTCAGTCGTCTTCCTCGTCTTTGAGCAACGCGCCGGTGCGGGCATCGAGCTTGATCTCGCGCACCACGCCGGCCGGGGTCAGCAGCTCGACCTCGTACTCGTAGCGCTCGTGTTTCTCTTCCAGCTCTGCTTCCAGCAGCCGCGCCCCGGGGTAACGCCCCAGGGCGGACTCGAGCAGTTGCTCCAGCGGCAGGATGATGCCCTTTTGCCGAAGCTCGAGGGCCTCATCCTGATCCAGGTCGCGCGCGGCGGCCAGCGAGCAGACGGTCATCAGTGCGAAAGCAAGATAGCGCGTCGTTCGCGGTAGATCGCTCATCAGTTGTCCCGGACGTCCCGCAGCACTTCACCGGTCTTGGCATCAACGTCCACGTCCCATTCGACGTTCTGCGCATCACGCAGCTCGACCTTGAGCACATAGCGGCCATAGGTGTTTTCCAGCTCGGAATCGGTGATGGTGGCGCCTGGGTGCTTGGCCTTGGCGATGTCTGCGATTTTTTGCAGCGGCTGAACGGTACCTGCCTTTTCCAGGCCACTGATCTCGTGAGCAGGCACATCGGCCAGGGCAACGCTGGCGCCAAACGTCAGGGCGGCGGCAGTAACAAGGGCAGTCAAAGTTTTCATGAGGTTCTCTCCAGCGAGATGGGTAATTTGTCTACGGGGTTAAGATTAACCACCGGTCCTTAACTCAACCTGAAAACAGCTGGCCGCATGATAGCGCAGCTCTTGGTGCCCATGCGCAGTCCCTTGTAGGAGCGGCCTTGTGTCGCGAAAGGGCCGCAAAGCGGCCCCAGCGATCTTTGCATGAACGCTGACATCCTGGGGCTGCTGCGCAGCCCTTTCGCGACACAAGGCCGCTCCTACAGGGGGGGGTGTACGTCCAGCCCAGCGATACACTCTATACTGCCCGCCTGCCCCACCCGAGACCCCGCCATGAGCGCCATCCACATCAAGTACCCCGCCCTGACCTTCAAGGCCGGCCAACGCGCCCTGCGGCAGATCCGCGAGCGCGGCCTGCGGGCCGCCGATGTCGGGGTGCTGCCGGGCGCCGCTGGCGGACCCAAGCCACTGGGCATCCAGGGCCTGGACCTGGCGCTGTTCGGTGAGTGGTTGCCGACGGCGCCGCGCCAACGCGCCCTTGTCGGCGCCTCGATCGGCTCCTGGCGCTTCGCCAGCGCCTGCCTCGACGACCCGGTCGCCGGCATCCGACGCCTGGGCGAGCTGTACACCGAGCAGGATTTCGCCAGGGGCGTGACCCCTAAGCAGATCAGCCAGAGCTGCCAGCGCATGCTCGACGACCTGCTGCAAGGCCGTGACGAGCAGATCCTCGCCAACCCGCATTACCGCCTGAACATCCTGGTGGTGAAAAGTCACGGCCAACTCGCCCACGACCACCGCGGCCGGCTGGGCGTGGGCCTGTCGGCGGTGATCGCCAGCAACCTGCTCGGGCGCTCGCGCCTTGCCCGGCATTTCGAACGAATCATCCTGCATGACCGCCGCAGCGCGCCGCCGCTGGATGCCCTGACCGACTTCCCCTCGCGCTGCCTGCCGCTGGACCTGGCCAACCTGCGGTACGCCCTGCTCGCCTCGGGCTCCATCCCGATGATCATGGAGGGCGTGCGCGACATCCCCGGCGCGGGCGCGGGCACTTACCGCGACGGTGGCCTGCTCGACTACCACCTGGACCTGCCCTACCAGGGCGACGACCTGGTGCTCTACCCGCACTTCACCGACAAGGTGGTGCCGGGCTGGTTCGACAAGGCCCTGCCCTGGCGCAAGGGTGACGCCAGGCGCCTGCAGAACGTGCTGCTGATAACGCCATCGCCGCAGTACCTGGCCGCCCTGCCCTACGGCAAGCTGCCGGGGCGCAAGGACTTCAAGCGCTTCATGGGCGATGCGCCGGGCCGCAGGCGCTACTGGTACAAGGCCATCGCCGAAAGCCAGCGTCTGGGCGACGAACTGCTGGAGCTGATCGCCACCGGGCGGTTGCAGGATCGGTTGCAAGCCTTGTAGCGGGCATGCTGGTAGACTGCGCGCATCATCGATTCACACAGAGTTATGCCAGCGTGGAAATCTTTAAGGAATTTACCTTCGAATCGGCTCACCGCCTGCCCAACGTCCCTGCCGGCCACAAGTGCGGCCGCCTGCATGGTCACTCGTTCAAGGTCGCCCTGCACCTGACCGGCCCGCTCGATCCGCACACTGGCTGGATCCGCGACTTCTCCGAGATCAAGGCGATCTTCAAGCCGATCTACGAGCAACTGGACCACAATTATCTGAACGATATTCCAGGCCTGGAAAACCCCACCAGCGAGGTGATCGCCAAGTGGATCTGGGACCAGGTCAAGCCGTTGCTGCCGGAGCTGTCGAAGGTGCGCATCCATGAGACCTGCACCAGCGGGTGCGAATACACCGGCGACTGATCGCAGGGCCTCATCGCGGGGCAAGCCCGCTCCCACGCCGATTTAGCGTGGGAGCGGGCTTGCCCCGCGATGAGGCCGGCAGCCTTACTGCATGGCGTCGCGCAAGAAGCTCGGAGCGATGTAGCGCTGGTAATGCGCCTCGGACAGCAAGAAGAACTCGCGGTCGATGGCATCGCGCAGCTGCGGCAAGTCCCAGTCACGGAACTCCGGCAACAGCGCCATCCCGTACGCCTCCAGGTCACGGATCATCCGCGCTCCGCGGGCGATCAGCTGATACGCCCAGCAATACTCCGACTGCTGCACGACAAAGCGGATCGAACGCTGCTCCAGCTGCTGGCGCAGCAGCTCTTTGTCGAACACTTCCAGCTTGGCCATCATCACCTGCACCAGCAGTTGCTCCAGGCGCAGCCAGACCGCGCGCTTCTGCTCGTCGTCGTAGCCGTTCCAGTGGATCACTTCGTGGTGAAAGCGCTTGCAGCCGCGGCACACCAGGTCGCCGTAGACCGTGGAGCACAGGCCGACGCAAGGAGTCTTGATGGATTGGTTGGACATGTAGAAACAACGGCTTGGCGGTGGAACACGGGTTCATGTTAGCCCTTTGTCTAACCAGGGTCACCCGTTAAAGTCATCTACGCCGCCTTACCTTCGGCTTATTTTTGCCGTAGAATCACTCCGCCTTTTCAAGGCAACAATGTCCGTTGGAAGCTGTTTTCAAAGCGTCACGAGCACAGTTCATCCGGTAGAACGGCGTTGGCCCTGTCCATGCAAGCGCGCATGGCCATGGCCAACCCCTCATCAGCCTTCCGTTCTACAGGCGTAAAACTTTGAAAGCAGCTTCTGTAAGGATTCTCTGCGACCCTGGCTTGCCGGCTCAAAAAGCCGTCCTTAGCGCATGGGTGCATGGGAATGCTGGATGAGCGTCCCGGACTCCCTTTAGGGACCACTGATGAGGGTAATAACTGTGCTTGAAGCCTACCGCAAACACATCGAAGAGCGTGCCGCTCTGGGTATCGTGCCCCAGCCGCTGAACGCCGAACAAACCGCAGGCCTGGTCGAGCTGCTGAAAAACCCGCCGGCCGGCGAAGAAGCCTTCCTCGTAGACCTGATCACCAACCGCGTTCCGCCAGGAGTCGACGAGGCCGCCTACGTCAAGGCCGCCTTCCTCTCCGCCATCGCCAAGGGCGAAGCCAAGTCCCCGCTGATCGACCGCAAGCACGCCACCGAGCTGCTGGGCACCATGCAGGGCGGCTACAACATCGAGACGCTGGTCGCGCTGCTGGACGACGCCGAACTGGGCGCCGTCGCGGCCGAACAGCTCAAGCACACCCTGCTGATGTTCGATGCCTTCCACGACGTGGCCGAAAAAGCCAAGGCCGGCAACGCCCACGCCAAGGCCGTGCTGGAATCCTGGGCTGCCGGCGAGTGGTTCACCAGCCGTCCGGCGATCGCCGACAAGTACACCCTGACCGTGTTCAAGGTGCCTGGCGAAACCAACACCGACGACCTGTCCCCTGCCCCGGACGCCTGGTCGCGCCCTGACATCCCGCTGCACGCCCTGGCCATGCTGAAGATGGCCCGCGACGGCATCGAGCCTTCGCAGCCAGGTTCGGTCGGCCCGCTGGCCCAGATCGAAGCCGTGAAAGCCAAAGGCTTCCCGGTCGCCTACGTCGGTGACGTGGTCGGTACCGGTTCCTCGCGCAAATCCGCCACCAACTCGGTGCTGTGGTTCTTCGGCGACGACATCCCGTACGTGCCGAACAAGCGCGCCGGTGGTTTCTGCTTCGGCACCAAGATCGCCCCGATCTTCTACAACACCATGGAAGACGCCGGCGCCCTGCCGATCGAATTCGACTGCACCAACCTGGCCATGGGCGACGTCATCGACGTCTACCCGTTCAAAGGTGAAGTGCGCCGTCACGGCAGCGACGAACTGGTCACCAACTTCGAGCTGAAAACCGAAGTACTGCTGGACGAAGTCCGCGCTGGCGGCCGTATCCCGCTGATCGTCGGCCGTGGCCTGACCGAGAAAGCCCGCGCCGAATTGGGCCAGGCCCCATCGGACCTGTTCAAGAAACCCGAGCAGCCTGCCGCTTCGACCAAGGGCTTCACCCTGGCGCAGAAGATGGTCGGTCGCGCCTGCGGTCTGCCGGAAGGCCAGGGCGTGCGCCCAGGTGCCTACTGCGAACCGAAGATGACCACCGTCGGTTCCCAGGACACCACTGGCCCGATGACCCGCGACGAGCTGAAAGACCTGGCGTGCCTGGGCTTCTCCGCCGACCTGGTGATGCAGTCGTTCTGCCACACCGCCGCTTATCCGAAGCCGATCGACGTCACCACCCACCACACCCTGCCAGACTTCATCCGCACCCGTGGCGGCGTGTCGCTGCGTCCAGGCGACGGCATCATCCACAGCTGGCTGAACCGCATGCTGATGCCTGACACCGTCGGCACCGGTGGCGACTCGCACACCCGTTTCCCGATCGGCATCTCGTTCCCGGCCGGTTCCGGCCTGGTGGCCTTCGCCGCCGCCACCGGCGTCATGCCGCTGGACATGCCAGAGTCGATCCTGGTGCGCTTCAAGGGCAAGCTGCAGCCTGGCATCACCCTGCGTGACCTGGTGCATGCGATCCCTTACTACGCCATCCAGAAGGGCCTGCTGACCGTCGAGAAGAAAGGCAAGAAGAACGCCTTCTCCGGCCGCATCCTGGAGATCGAAGGCCTCAACGACCTGACCGTCGAGCAAGCCTTCGAGCTGTCCGACGCCTCGGCCGAACGCTCCGCCGCCGGTTGCACCATCAAGCTGCCGGAGAAGGCCATCGCCGAATACCTGCAGTCCAACATCACCCTGCTGCGCTGGATGATCGGCGAAGGCTACGGCGATGCCCGCACCCTGGAGCGCCGTGCCCAGGCCATGGAAGCCTGGCTGGCCAAGCCTGAGCTGCTGTCGGCCGACGCCGATGCCGAATACGCCGAGATCATCGAGATCGACCTGGCCGACGTCAAGGAGCCTGTGCTCTGCGCGCCGAACGACCCGGACGATGCCCGCCTGCTGTCCTCGGTACAGGGCGAGAAGATCGATGAAGTGTTCATCGGTTCGTGCATGACCAACATCGGTCACTTCCGCGCCGCCGGCAAGCTGCTGGACAAGGTCAAGGGCGGTATCCCGACCCGTCTGTGGCTGGCCCCGCCAACCAAGATGGACGCCCACCAGCTGACCGAGGAAGGCTACTACGGCATCTACGGCAAGGCCGGCGCGCGCATGGAAATGCCAGGCTGCTCGCTGTGCATGGGTAACCAGGCACGTGTGCAGACCGGTTCGACCGTGGTCTCCACCTCGACCCGTAACTTCCCGAACCGTCTGGGCGACGCCACCAACGTGTACCTGGCCTCGGCCGAGCTGGCCGCGGTCGCTTCGATCATCGGCAAGCTGCCGACCGTCGAGGAGTACATGCAGTACGCGAAAGACATCGACAGCATGGCTGCCGACGTCTACCGCTACCTGAGCTTCGACCAGATCGCCGAGTTCCGCGAAGCGGCGGCCAACGCCAAGATCCCGGTGGTTCAGGCGTAAGCTGAGCGGCAAGTTGTAAGCTGCAAGCTGCAAGAAGAAGCCCTGGCAGAAATGCCGGGGCTTTTTTGTGCCGCTTGTGTTGGCCTTGCTGGCCTCTTCGCGGCTAAAGCCGCTCCCACAGGTCCGTCGTAGTCTTGAAGATTTCGGGTTTCCTGTGGGAGCGGCTTTAGCCGCGAAGAGGCCGGTACAGGCCAGCTCAGATCACGAACAATTCAACAAAGCGGTGCACCGCCATCTGCTCAAGCGCCTGCTGATCCCTGCACAGTTCGAAGATTTGCTCGCAGCGCTGCCGCGCGAACCGCGTCGCCAGGTTCTCGCGGAACTTGGCCTCAAGCAACGGCATCCCCTCCTCCCGCCGCCGTCGATGCCCGATCGGGTACTCCACCACCACTTGCGGCGTGTGCGAGCCATCCTTGAAGAACACCTGCACGCCATTGGCGATGGAGCGCTTGTCGGCCTCCAGGTACTCGCGACTGAAGCGCGGCTCCTCGACGATCACCATCTTCTCGCGCAGGCGGTCGATGCTCGGGTGCGCGGCATGGAAGGCATCCTCGTAGTGCTCGGCCACCAGGTCACCGAAGATCAGCGGCACGGCGGTCATGTACTGCAGACAGTGGTCGCGGTCGGCAGCGTTGGCCAGGGGGCCTTCCTTGGAAATAATGCGAATCGCTGACTCGTGGGTAGTGATGAGAATACGGTCGATCTCATGCAGGCGATTGCGCACCTGCGGGTGCAGAATCACCGCAGCCTCGCAGGCGGTCTGGGCATGGAATTCGGCAGGGAAACTGATCTTGAACAGCACGTTCTCCATCACGTAGCTGCCCAATGGCTGCGGCAGGCGCAATTCACGCTGACCTTCTGGCTTGAGCGCCAGGTCCTTGTTGGTATGGCTGAACGACACATGGTAGAACCCCCACTGCCTGGCCGTGAGCGCACCGGGCACACCCATCTCGCCACGCAGGGCGATATCGGCCAGGCGCACGCCTCGACTGGAGGCATCCCCCGCCGCCCACGACTTGCGCGACCCGGCGTTGGGCGCATGACGGTAGGTGCGCAGGGCCTGGCCATCGACGAAGGCATGGGACAGCGCCGACAGCAGCTGCTCGCGATTGGCGCCCATGAGCCTGGCGCAGACCGCCGTGGAAGCGACCTTGACCAGTAGCACATGGTCCAGGCCAACCCGGTTAAAGGAGTTCTCCAGCGCCAGCACGCCCTGGATCTCGTGGGCCATGACCATGGCATCGAGCACCTCGCGCATGACCAGAGGCGCCTCGCCATTGGCCACGCGCTTCTGCGACAGGTGGTCGGTGACCGCCAGGATGCCGCCGAGGTTGTCCGAGGGGTGGCCCCACTCCGCCGCCAACCAGGTGTCGTTGTAGTCCAGCCAGCGGACGATGCAGCCGATGTCCCAGGCGGCCTTGACCGGGTCGAGGCGGTAGCTGGTGCCAGGCACGCGGGCGCCATGTGGAACGATGGTGCCCTCGACCAGCGGGCCGAGGTGCTTGGTGCATTCGGGGAAGCGCAGGGCCAGCAGGCCACAGCCCAGGGTGTCCATCAGGCAATGGCGGGCGGTGTTCAGGGCTTCGGGGGAATCGACGCGGTAGCCGAGCACATAGTCGGCGAGGGTCTGCAGGACCTGGTCGTAGTCGGGGCGGGTGTTGAGGTCTACGTTTGCGCTCATATACAGCTCCCTTCTGGATTGCCGGGGCTGCTCTGCAGCCCCAACCAACGAAAGCCGAACGCTAGATGCCTTAGAAACCATCGCCGGGCACGCGCACCCAGCCCTCCATCAGCACCCGAGCGCTTCGGCTCATGATTGCCTTGGTCACGGTCCACTGCCCGTCCACCTGACGCGCCTCGGCCCCGACCCGCAGCGTGCCGGACGGATGGCCGAAACGCACGGCACTGCGCTCCCCGCCACCGGCGGCGAGGTTGACCAGCGTTCCCGGGATCGCCGCAGCGGTGCCGATGGCGACCGCCGCGGTGCCCATCATCGCGTGGTGCAGCTTGCCCATCGACAGCGCGCGCACCAGCAGGTCAACGTCCTCGGCGGCGACAACCTTGCCACTGGAGGAGGTATAGCCGGTTGGCGCCGCGACGAACGCCACCTTCGGCGTGTGCTGGCGCCCGGCGGCCTGGTCGATGTGCTCGATCAGCCCCATGCGTACCGCGCCATGGGCGCGGAGGGTCTCGAAACGCTGCAATGCCGCAGCATCGCCGTTGATCGCGTCCTGCAGCTCGGTACCGGTATAGCCGATATCGGCGGCATTGACGAAGATGGTCGGGATGCCGGCATTGATCAGAGTCGCCTTGAACGTGCCGACACCCGGCACCTCGAGGTCGTCGACCAGATTGCCGGTGGGGAACATCGCCCCGCCGTCACCGTCCTCGTCGGCGGCCGGATCGAGGAACTCCAGCTGTACCTCGGCGGCCGGAAAGGTCACGCCGTCGAGCTCGAAATCACCGGTTTCCTGCACCTCGCCTTCGGTGACCGGCACATGGGCGATGATGGTCTTGCCGATATTGGCCTGCCAGATCCGCACGGTGGCGATGCCATTGCGCGGAATGCGGCTGGCATCGACCAGCCCGCCGCCGATGGCGAACGAGCCGACCGCGGCGGACAGGTTGCCGCAGTTGCCGCTCCAGTCGACGAAAGCCTTGTCGATCGACACCTGGCCGAACAGGTAGTCGACGTCGTGGTCGGCCTTGAGGCTCTTCGACAGGATCACCGTCTTGCTGGTGCTGGACGTCGCGCCGCCCATGCCGTCGATCTGCTTGCCGTACGGGTCGGGGCTGCCGATCACCCGCAGCAGCAGGGCGTCGCGGGCCGGGCCCGGGACCTGGGCGCGCTCGGGCAGGTCCTGGAGGCGGAAGAACACGCCTTTGCTGGTGCCGCCACGAATATAGGTGGCGGGGATTCTTACTTGAGGTACATGGGCCATTGCAGTTTTTCCTGATCTTTTCGTTTCGGCGAAAATCCCTGGGGCTGCTTTGCAGCCCTTTCGCGACACAAGGCCGCTCCTACAGGAGGTCGCGGTCGCCTGTAGGAGCGGCCTTGTGTCGCGAAAGGGCCGCAAAGCGGCCCCCGTTTCATGCTCAGGCCGCGCCTTCCAGGAAGTCCTGGGCAAAGCGCTGCAACACGCCACCCGCCTCGTAGATCGACACCTCTTCGGCGGTATCCAGGCGGCAGGTCACCGGCACCTCGACACGCTCGCCATTGCGCCGCGTCACCACCAGGGTCAGCGTCGCGCGTGGCTTGCGCTCACCGAGCACGTCATAGGTCTCGCTGCCGTCCAGGCCCAGGGTCTTGCGGTCGGTGCCCGGCTTGAACTCCAGCGGCAGCACGCCCATGCCCACCAGGTTGGTGCGGTGGATACGCTCGAAGCCTTCGGCGACGATGGCCTCGACACCGGCCAGGCGCACGCCCTTGGCCGCCCAGTCACGGGACGAGCCCTGGCCGTAGTCGGCACCGGCAACGATGATCAGCGGCTGCTTGCGCTCCATGTAGGTCTCGATGGCCTCCCACATGCGGGTCACCTTGCCTTCCGGCTCAAGGCGCGCCAGCGACCCCTGCTTCACGCTGCCGTCGTCCTTGCGCACCATCTCGTTGAACAGCTTGGGGTTGGCGAAGGTGGCGCGCTGGGCGGTGAGGTGGTCGCCACGGTGGGTCGCGTAGGAGTTGAAGTCCTCCTCCGGCAGGCCCATCTTGGCCAGGTACTCGCCGGCGGCGCTGTCGAGCAGGATGGCATTGGACGGTGACAGGTGATCGGTGGTGATGTTGTCCGGCAGCACCGCCAGAGGGCGCATGCCGCGCAGGGTGCGCTCGCCGGCCAGGGCGCCTTCCCAGTACGGCGGGCGACGGATGTAGGTGCTCATCGGGCGCCATTCGTACAGCGGCGCCACCTTCGGCCCGCGATCTTCCTCGATGGCGAACATCGGGATGTAGACCTTGCGGAACTGCTCGGGCTTGACCGCCGCACGCACGACCGCGTCGATCTCTTCGTCGCTCGGCCAGATATCCTTGAGACGGATTTCCTTGCCGTCGACCACGCCCAGCACATCTTTCTCGATGTCGAAGCGGATGGTGCCAGCGATGGCGTAAGCCACCACCAGCGGCGGCGAGGCGAGGAACGCCTGCTTGGCGTAGGGGTGAATGCGCCCATCGAAGTTGCGGTTGCCCGACAGCACGGCGGTGGCATAAAGATCGCGGTCGATGATTTCCTGCTGGATCACCGGGTCCAGCGCACCGGACATGCCGTTGCAGGTGGTACAGGCGAACGCGACGATGCCAAAGCCCAGCTGCTCCAGTTCTTTCTCCAGGCCGGCTTCTTCCAGGTACAGCTGCACGGCTTTGGAGCCTGGCGCCAGCGACGACTTGACCCAGGGCTTGCGTGCCAGGCCGAGCTTGTTGGCATTGCGCGCCAGCAGGCCTGCGGCGATCACGTTGCGTGGGTTGCTGGTGTTGGTGCAGCTGGTGATGGCGGCGATGATCACCGCGCCGTCCGGCATCTGGCCCGGCACTTCTTCCCAGGCGCCGGCGATGCCCTTGGCCGCCAGTTCGCTGGTGGCCACTCGGGCATGCGGGTTGGACGGGCCGGCCATGTTGCGCACCACGCTCGACAGGTCGAAGCTCAGGGTGCGCTCGTACTCGGCCTTGGCCAGGCTGTCGGCCCACAGGCCCGCGACCTTGGCGTAGGTTTCCACCAGCTGCACCTGCTGGTCATCACGACCGGTGAGCTTGAGGTAGTCGATGGTCTGCTGGTCGATGGCGAACATCGCCGCGGTGGCGCCGTACTCCGGGGCCATGTTGGAGATGGTGGCGCGGTCGCCCAGGGTCAGCGCGCTGGCGCCTGCGCCGTGGAACTCCAGGTAGGCGCCGACCACCTTCTGCTTGCGCAGGAACTCGGTGAGCGCCAGCACCAGGTCGGTGGCGGTGATGTTCGGCGCCAGGCGACCGGTCAGCTCGACGCCGACGATTTCCGGCAGGCGCATCCACGAGGCACGGCCGAGCATCACGTTCTCGGCCTCCAGGCCGCCGACGCCGATGGCGATCACGCCCAGGGCATCCACATGCGGGGTATGGCTGTCGGTGCCGACACAGGTGTCCGGGTAGGCCACGCCGCGATCGTTGTGGATCACCGGCGACATCTTCTCCAGGTTGATCTGGTGCATGATGCCGTTGCCCGGCTGGATCACGTCGACGTTCTTGAACGCCTGCTTGGTCCAGTTGATGAAGTGGAAACGGTCTTCGTTGCGGCGGTCCTCGATGGCGCGGTTCTTGTCGAACGCCTGCGGATCGAAGCCGCCGCACTCCACGGCCAGCGAGTGGTCGACGATCAATTGCACCGGTACCACAGGGTTGACCTGGGCCGGGTCGCCGCCCTTGTCGGCGATGGCGTCGCGCAGGCCGGCCAGGTCGACCAGGGCGGTCTGGCCGAGAATGTCGTGACATACCACGCGGGCCGGGAACCAGGGGAAGTCGAGGTCGCGCTTGCGCTCGATCAGCTGTTCCAGCGAGGCGTTGAGGGTGGCCGGATCACAGCGGCGCACCAGGTTTTCGGCCAGTACCCGGGAGGTGTACGGCAGGCCCTCGTAGGCGCCGGGCTTGATCGCCTCGACCGCGGCACGGGCGTCGAAGTAGTCCAGGGCGGTGCCTGGCAGGTTCTTGCGGAATGCGGTGTTCATATCGTTATCGGGCTCGGTCACGGTAATCGTTATGCAGGTCTGGCCATTGGGGCCGCTGCGCGCCCCTTTCGCGACACAAGGCCGCTCCTACAGGGACTGCGCCGCACCTGTAGGAGCGGCCTTGTGTCGCGAAAGGGCTGCGCAGCAGCCCCAGCAGTCGACAATTCAGCGCTGCTCGATCGGCACGAACTGGCGCTGTTCGACGCCCACGTACTCGGCGCTCGGGCGGATGATGCGGTTGTTGGCGCGCTGCTCGAACACGTGCGCGGCCCAGCCGGTCAGGCGCGAGCAGACGAAGATCGGGGTGAACAGCTTGGTCGGGATGCCCATGAAGTGATACGCCGAGGCATGGTAGAAGTCGGCGTTGGGGAACAGGCGCTTCTGCTCCCACATGGTTTTGTCGATGGCTTCGGAAACCGGGTACAGGACCTTGTCGCCGACTTCATCGGCGAGCTGCTTCGACCAGCCCTTGATCACTTCGTTACGCGGGTCGGACTCTTTGTAGATGGCGTGGCCAAAGCCCATGATCTTGTCCTTGCGCTCGAGCATGCGCAGCAGCTCGGCGGTGGCTTCCCGCGGGGTCTGGAAGCGCTCGATCAGCTCCATCGCCGCTTCGTTGGCGCCGCCGTGCAGCGGGCCGCGCAGCGAGCCGATGGCGGCGGTGACGCAAGAGTAGAGGTCGGACAGGGTCGAGGCGCAGACCCGGGCGGTGAAGGTCGAGGCGTTGAACTCGTGCTCGGCGTAGAGGATCAGCGAGACGTTCATCACCTTGACGTGCAGCGCGCTCGGCTTCTTGCCGTGCAGCAGGTGCAGGAAGTGACCGCCCAAGGTGTCCTCGTCGCTGGTGCAGTCGATGCGCACGCCGTGGTGGGTGAAGCGGTACCAGTAGCACATCACCGCCGGGAACAGCGCCAGCAGGCGATCGGTCTTCTCGCGCTGGGCGTCGAAGGTCAGCTCGGGCTCGAGGGTGCCGAGCACCGAGCAGCCGGTGCGCATCACGTCCATCGGGTGGGCGTCGCGCGGAATGCGCTCGAGCACTTCCTTCAGCGCTTGCGGCAGGTCGCGCAGACCCTTGAGCTTGCGCTTGTAGTCGGCCAACTCCGTCTTGCTCGGCAGCTCGCCGTACAGCAGCAGGTAGGCGACTTCCTCGAACTCGGCGCCGGCGGCCAGGTCGCGCACGTCATAGCCGCGGTAGGTCAGGCCGGCCCCGGCCTGGCCGACGGTCGACAGCGCGGTCTGGCCGGCCACCTGGCCACGCAGGCCCGCGCCACTGAGTACTTTTGCTTCGGCCATGGTGTTTCTCCTTTCTTGAATTTGTTATCGAAGTCTTGCTGGCTAATCCTGGTGACTTGTACCGGCCCTATCGCGGGGCAAGCCCTCTCCCACGAAGCCGCTACAGGTGTTCGCTTACCCTTTCTTCTGGGCAAACAACGCATCGAGGCGTTGCTCGAAGGCGTGGTAGCCGATGGCATCGTAGAGCTCCATGCGGGTCTGCATGGTGTCGATCACGTTCTTCTGGGTGCCGTCGCGGCGCAGCGCGGTGTAGACGTTCTCGGCCGCCTTGTTCATGGCGCGGAAGGCCGACAGCGGGTACAGCACCAGCGACACGTCGACCGAAGCCAGTTCCTCGGTGGTGTACAGCGGCGTGGCGCCGAACTCGGTGATATTGGCCAGGATCGGCGCCTTCACCCGGTCGGCGAAGGTCTTGTACATCGAAAGCTCGGTGATGGCTTCCGGGAAGATCATGTCGGCGCCGGCCTCGATGCAGGCGGCGGCGCGGTCCAGCGCGGCGTTCAGGCCTTCCACCGCCAGGGCATCGGTACGCGCCATGATCACGAAGCTGTCGTCGCTGCGGGCGTCGACGGCGGCCTTGATGCGATCGACCATCTCCTGCTGCGAGACGATCTCCTTGTTCGGCCGGTGGCCGCAGCGCTTGGCGCCGACCTGGTCCTCGATATGGATAGCCGCAGCGCCGAACTTGCTCATCGACTTGACGGTGCGGGCAACGTTGAAGGCCGAGGCGCCGAAGCCGGTGTCGACATCCACCAGCAGCGGCAGGTCGCACACGTCGGTGATGCGCCGTACGTCGGTGAGCACATCGTCCAGGCCGCTGATGCCCAGGTCCGGCAGGCCCAGGGAGCCGGCGGCGACACCGCCGCCGGACAGGTAGATGGCCTTGAAGCCGGCGCGCTTGGCCAGCAGGGCATGGTTGGCGTTGATGGTCCCGACCACCTGCAGCGGATGTTCGGCGGCGACCGCGTCACGGAAACGCTGGCCGGGCGTGCTCTTCACTGTCATGACTCACCTCGTGGGCTATTGTTGTCGGCACCTTGGTAGTGGCGCTCGATATTGCGTTTGGACGCGCCGATGTGGCGGCGCATCAGGAGTTCTGCCAGTTCGCCGTCACGGGCCTCGATCGCGTCGAGGATGCGGTGGTGCTCGGCGAAGGCCTGGCGCGGGCGGTTGGGCGTGCTGGAGAACTGGATGCGGTACATGCGCACCAGTTGGTACAGCTCGCCGCAGAGCATCTTGTACAGGGTCTGGTTGCCGCTGCCCTGGATGATCCGGTAGTGGAAGTCGTAGTCGCCTTCCTGCTGGTAGTAGCCCTGCCCGGCCTGGAACGCGGCGTCGCGCTCATGGGTGTCGAGCACGTGGCGCAGTTCGTCGATGGCCGCCTGGCTCATGCGCTCGGCGGCCAGGCGGCAGGCCATGCCTTCGAGGGATTCGCGGATTTCGTACAGTTCGATCAGCTCGGCATGGCTGAGCGATACGACCCGGGCGCCGACATGCGGCACGCGCACCAGCAGGCGCTGGCCCTCCAGGCGGTGGATCGCCTCGCGCAGCGGGCCGCGGCTGATGCCGTAGGTACGCGCCAGCTCCGGCTCGGATATCTTGCTGCCGGGGGCGATGTCGCCCTTGACGATGGCGGCCTGGATGCAGCGGAAGACATGCTCCGAGAGGGTCTCGGTCTCGTCCTGGGGCAGTGCGGTGGCCGGGGCTGTATCCAGCATGATTGTCGACACCTTCAAAATCAGTGACGCCAAAACTAGCCAAATAGAGGAGCTGAGTCAAAGACAAAAAGAATATTGTCGACAATCGTCTAATAACGAACTTACCCCGCCCTTACGGGGTCTGATCGCGGGCGCGCTGGCGTCAAGACATCGGCGTGATAGAATGCCGCGCTCCCCCGGGAGCATGGATAGTGTGTCTGTCATCATTTCATGTTGTTGACAGATCAATGAGGACGCTTGGCCAGTCGCCTTGCCCTGAACTTCGCACCGCACCGCGCCAGGATTATGAGACTCATACCCGTTTCACTGCTGCTCTGCCTGACCCTGCTGCCGGCGCTCGCGCCCGCGGCCGAGAAGACCGTGTACGGTCTGAACGAATACGCCCGCCTGGGCGGCCTTGACCTGGAAGTCGCGGCCAAGCTCGACACCGGCGCCAAGACCGCCTCGCTCAGCGCCCGCGACATCAAGCGCTTCAAGCGCAACGGCGAAAGCTGGGTGCGCTTCTACCTGGCCATCGACGCCGCGCACAAGCACCCCATCGAACGCCCCCTGGCCCGCGTCAGCAAGATCAAGCGCCGCGCCGGGGACTATGATGTCGAATCCGGCAAGGCCTACACCGCCCGCCCGGTCATCGAACTCGAGATCTGCATGGGCCAGACGCAACGCACCATCGAGGTCAACCTCACCGACCGCAGCGCCTTCCAGTTCCCGCTGCTGATCGGTTCCGAGGCCCTCAAGCACTTCGGTGCGCTGGTCGACCCAAGCCTTAAATACGCGGCCGGCAAACCTGCCTGCGCCACCGAAGCTCCCAAAGCAGAGTAATTCCGATGCGCTCTCTTACCCTTCACCTGAAAGTCCTGATCACCGTCCTGGTGCTGCTGGGCATCGCGATCACGGCCTATCAGATCTTCGCCCTCGGCATTCCGGTGACCGAGGACGAGACCGACGACCTGTGGAACATCGACGCCAAGGTCGAGTTCGTCGCCAGCGCCAAGGACCCGGTCAAGGTGCAGATGTTCGTGCCCCCGCTGAACCGTGACTACGTGAGCCTCAACGAGAGCTTCATCTCCAACAACTATGGAGTGAGCGTCAACCGCGCCGATGGCAACCGCAAGGTGACCTGGTCGGCCCGTCGTGCCAGCGGCAACCAGACCCTCTACTACCGCCTGGTGCTGACCAAGCGCTACAGCACCGAAAAAGCCAAGATCAAGGGCCCGACCTTCCGCGACAGCCTGGCCGTAGAAGGCCCGGAAAAGATCGCCGCCGAAGCGCTGATGGCGCCGATCCGCCAGCACTCGGCCGACGTCGAGACCTTCGTCAGCGAGACCATCAAGCGGGTCAACAACCTCAATGACGACAACGTCAAGCTGCTGCTGGCCGGCGACACCTCGCCGATGAAGAAAGCCCAGGTGATCGACCTGCTGCTGTCCATCGCCCATGTGCCGCTGGAAAAGGTCCACACCATCCGCCTGGTCGCCGACACCCCGCAAAACCCCGAACTGTGGCTGCGCAGCTTCAACGGCAACGACTGGCTGTACTTCAACCCGGATACCGGCGAGCAGGGCCTGCCAGCCGACCGCCTGCTGTGGTGGACGGGCGATGACAACCTGATCACCGTCGATGGCGGCAGGAAAGCCAGCGTCACCTTCAGCATGAACAACAGCGAGATGAACGCCATCCGCCTGGCCAAGCTGACCGACGAGAACACCGACGCCGACTTCCTCGAGTATTCGCTGTACGGCCTGCCGCTGCAGACCCAACAGACCTTCATGATCATGGTGATGATCCCGATCGGCGTGCTGGTGATCCTGGTGCTGCGCAACCTGATCGGCATCCAGACCCTGGGTACCTTCACCCCGGTGCTGATCGCCCTGGCCTTCCGCGAGACCCAGCTGGGCTTCGGCATCATCCTGTTCACGGTGATCACCGCGCTGGGCCTGTCGCTGCGCTCGTACCTTGAGCACCTCAAGCTGCAGATGCTGCCGCGCTTGTCGGTGGTACTGACCTTCGTCGTGGTGCTGATCGCCGCCATCAGCCTGTTCAGCCACAAGCTGGGCCTGGAGCGCGGCCTGTCGGTGGCACTGTTCCCGATGGTGATCCTGACCATGACCATCGAGCGCCTGTCGATCACCTGGGAAGAGCGTGGCGGCGGCCATGCCATGAAAGTGGCCATCGGCACCCTGTTCGCCGCCTCCATCGCGCACCTGCTGATGACCGTGCCGGAAGCGGTGTACTTCGTCTTCACCTTCCCGGCGGTGCTGCTGATCCTGGTGGGCTTCATGCTGGCGATGGGTCGCTACCGCGGCTACCGCCTGACCGAGCTCGTGCGCTTCAAGGCATTCCTGAAGAAGGCTGACGCCTGATGTTTGGCCTGATCAAGACGTGGAAAGCCCTGGAGGCCCGGGGCATCATGGGTATCAACCGGCGCAACGCGGACTACGTGTTGAAGTACAACAAGCGCCACCTGTACCCGATCGTCGACGACAAGATCATCACCAAGGAGCGTGCCCTGGCGGCCGGCATCCATGTGCCGGAGATGTACGGCATCATCGAGACCGAGAAGCAGATCGAGAAACTCGACGAGATCATCGGCGGGCGCAGCGACTTCGTCATCAAGCCGGCCCAGGGCGCCGGCGGTGACGGCATCCTGGTGATCGCCGACCGTTTCGAGGACCGCTATCGCACGGTGTCGGGCAAGATCATCAGCCATGAGGAGATCGAGCACCAGATCTCCAGCATCCTCACCGGCCTGTACTCGCTGGGCGGGCACCGCGACCGCGCGCTGATCGAGTACCGGGTCACCCCGGACCAGATCTTCAAGAGCATCAGCTACGAAGGCGTGCCGGACATCCGCATCATCGTGCTGATGGGCTATCCGGTGATGGCCATGCTGCGCCTGCCGACCCGCCAGTCCGGCGGCAAGGCCAACCTGCACCAGGGTGCCATCGGCGTGGGTGTGGACCTGGCCACCGGCCTGACCCTGCGCGGCACCTGGCTGAACAAGATCATCAGCAAGCACCCGGACACCACCAACGCGGTGGACGGTGTGCAGCTGCCGAACTGGGACGGTTTCATGAAGCTCGCGGCCAGCTGCTACGAGCTGTGCGGCCTGGGCTACATCGGCGTGGACATGGTCCTGGATCAGGACAAGGGCCCGCTGATCCTCGAGCTCAACGCCCGCCCCGGCCTGAACATCCAGATCGCCAACGACTGCGGCCTGACCCAGCGCACCCATGCCATCGAGGCGCACCTGGAGATGCTGGCCAAGGAAGGTCGCAGCGAGGATGCCGAGCAGCGCGTGAACGTCTCGCAGGGCTTGTTCGGGCACGTCAATCCGCTTTAGTCCAGGCCCTGCGCAATCCCTGTAGGAGCGGCCTTGTGTCGCGAAAGGGCCGCAAAGCGGCCCCGGCAATCTCTGCATAAACGCTGAAATTCTGGGGCTGCTTTGCAGCCCTTTCCGACCGGTCCGACGCCTCGGCAAGGCCGCTCCTACAGGGGAATTGCGCAAATCCGGATGGTGAATGTCGCTGCCAGCGCTAGGCGCATTTCCTACACAGGACTACAATCGCCCTCCTCGCTTTTCATCGCCGTCCATCCTGATGCCGACCTGTACGCTCCACCCCCTGCCCTACCAGCCCGACCCCGCCTTCTACTTCGAACGCCTGCGCCGCGCGCCCGGTGCGATCCTGCTCGACAGCGCCCGTCCAGGCGCCGAGCGTGGCCGCTACGACCTGCTCAGCGCCTGGCCGTTGCAACAGTTGCAGGCACACCCCGACGAAGACGGTCGCGACTACCTCCAGCGCCTGCGCCAGGCTCTGGCCGACCTGGGGACGGCACAACTGCCCGAGAGCATCGAACTGCCGTTCGCCGGTGGCCTGATCGGCTACCTGAGCTACGACTTCGGCCGGCGCCTGGAGCAGCTGCCGACGCACGCGGTCGACGACCTCGGCCTGCCCGACGCGCGGCTGGGGCTGTATGCCTGGGCACTGGTGTCCGACCATCGGCTGTGCAGCAGCCAGCTGGTGTTCCACCCGAGCCTGCCCGAGGCCGAGCAACAACGGCTCATCGCGTTGTTCGAGACCAGCACCCCAGGCGATAGCGGTGACTTCCACCTGCTCGCGCCCATGACCGGCGACCTTCGTCCCGAGCAATACCGGACGGCGTTCGACCAGGTTCAGCACTACATCCAGGCCGGCGACTGCTACCAGATCAACCTCACCCAGCGCTTTCGCGCCCCCTGCCAGGGCGACCCGTGGCGCGCCTACCAGGCCCTGCGCGCCGCCTGCCCGACGCCGTTCTCCGGCTACCAGCAGCTGGATGAAGGCACGGCGTTGCTGAGCTTCTCCCCCGAGCGCTTCATCCGCGTCAGCCAGGGCGCGGTCGAGACCCGCCCGATCAAGGGCACCCGCCCGCGCGCCGCCGACCCGGCCGAGGACGCGCGCAACGCCGCCGAGCTGCTGGCAAGCGCCAAGGACCGCTCGGAAAACCTGATGATCGTCGACCTGCTGCGCAACGACATCGGCCGCACCTGCCAGACCGGCTCGGTGAAGGTGCCGGAGCTGTTCAGCCTGGAGAGCTACCCCAATGTCCACCACCTGGTCAGCAGCGTGGTAGGCCGACTGGCCGCCGACAAGGACGCCCTGGACCTGATCGCCGGCAGCTTCCCCGGCGGCTCGATCACCGGCGCCCCGAAGATCCGCGCCATGCAGATCATCGACGAGCTGGAGCCGGCGCGCCGGGCGCTGTACTGCGGCTCGCTGCTGTATGTCGATGTGCGCGGCGAAATGGACAGCTCCATCGCTATCCGCAGCCTGCTGGTCAAGGATGGCCAGGTCAGTTGCTGGGGCGGCGGCGCGGTGGTGGCCGATTCGCACTGGCAGGCCGAGTACGAGGAGTCGATCGCCAAGGTGCGGGTGCTGATGGAAACGCTGCAGATCTTGTAATCAGCGGCGCCTGCTTCCCGTTCAAGCCCGCCCCCACAAGGCCTGCGCCACTGTCGGGATCACTCGACACCTGTGGGAGCGGGTTTACCCGCGAAAGGGCCCGCGCAGGTAGCACAAACCCTTGAGATAAACGTCTGCCCCGCCATTTTTTGTTACCATCTGAGCACTACGAGCGCACAGCGCCACTCAACCGATGGAAACCGCCTGATGAGCCAACCCTTCGACGTCGCCGCCCTGGCCGCGACCTACGCCAGCAAGTCCCCGCAGGAGATCCTCAAGCTCGCCTTCGAGCATTTTGGCGATGACCTGTGGATCTCCTTCAGCGGCGCCGAGGATGTGGTGCTGGTGGACATGGCCTGGAAGCTGAACAAGCAGGTCAAGGTGTTCAGCCTCGACACCGGTCGCCTGCACCCGGAGACCTACCGGTTCATCGACCAGGTGCGCGAGCAGTACAACCTGCCCATCGAGATCCTCAGCCCGGACCGCGACAAGCTCGACCCGTTCGTCAAGGAAAAAGGCCTGTTCAGCTTCTACAAGGACGGCCACGGCGAGTGCTGCGGCATCCGCAAGATCGAGCCGCTGCGCCGCAAGCTGGCCACCGTCAGCGCCTGGGCCACTGGCCAGCGCCGCGACCAGAGCCCGGGGACCCGCAGCCAGGTGGCGGCCCTGGAAATCGACAGCGCCTTCTCCACTCCCGAGCGCACCCTGTACAAGTTCAATCCGCTGGCGCAGATGACCAGCGAGGAAGTCTGGGGTTATATCCGCATGCTCGAGCTGCCCTACAACAGCCTGCACGAGCGCGGCTTCATCAGCATCGGCTGTGAGCCCTGCACCCGCCCGGTGCTGCCGAACCAGCACGAGCGCGAAGGGCGTTGGTGGTGGGAAGAGTCGACCCAGAAGGAATGCGGGTTGCACGCCGGCAACCTGATCAGCAAGGCTTGAAATAGCGGGGGCCGCTTCGCGCCCCATCGCGACACAAGGCCGCTCCTACAGGAGATCGCACAATCCTGTAGGAGCGGCCTTGTG
The DNA here is from genome assembly GCF_054788395.1 of Pseudomonas sp. microsymbiont 2. Classification (NCBI taxonomy): domain Bacteria; kingdom Pseudomonadati; phylum Pseudomonadota; class Gammaproteobacteria; order Pseudomonadales; family Pseudomonadaceae; genus Pseudomonas; species Pseudomonas sp. microsymbiont 2. Next base: position 2,042,978 of record NZ_CM139112.1, on the reverse strand, counting down.
TCGCGAAAGGGCCGCAAAGCGGCCCCGCTATTTCAGATCAGTGCACCGGCAGCTCGACACCCTCGAACAGCTCTTCGAGCTCCTGCTTGTTATGGCACTGGATCGCCTTGGCCATCACCTCACGGGTCAGGTGCGGCGCGAACTTCTCGATGAAATCGCACATGAAGCCACGCAGGAAGGTGCCGCGACGGAAGCCGATCTTGGTGATGCTGGCCTCGAACAGTTCGCTGGCGTCCAGGCACACCAGATCGCTGTCGAGCTTCGCATCGACCGCCATCTTGGCCACGATCCCCACGCCCAACCCCAGGCGCACATAAGTCTTGATCACGTCGGCATCGGCGGCGGTGAACACCACCTTCGGCGTCAGGCCGCGATGGTTGAATGCCTCGTCGAGCTTGGAACGACCGGTGAAACCGAACACGTAAGTGACGATCGGATACTCCGCCACCGCCTCCAGCGTCAGCTTCGGCAGCTTGGTCAGCGGGTGCCCCTGGGGCACCACCACGCAACGATTCCACTTGTAGCACGGCATCATGATCAGGTCGCCGAACAGCTCCAGTGCCTCGGTGGCGATGGCGAAGTCGACGGTGCCGTCGGCGGCCATCTCGGCGATCTGCATCGGCGAGCCCTGGTGCATGTGCAGGGCGACTTCCGGGTATTGCTTGATGAAGCTGCTGATCACCGGTGGCAGCGCGTAACGTGCCTGGGTGTGGGTGGTGGCGATCGACAGCGTGCCTTTTTTCTCGTTGGAGAATTCCTGGGCGATCTGCTTGATGCTTTCGACCTTGCGCAGGATCTCGCCGGCGGTATTGATGATGCGCTCGCCGGCCGGGGTGACACGGGTCAGGTGCTTGCCGCTGCGGGCGAAGACTTCGACGCCCAGCTCGTCCTCGAGCAGGCGGATCTGCTTGCTGATCCCGGGTTGGGAGGTGTACAGGCTCTGCGCCGTCGCGGAAACGTTGAGGTCATGGTGCGCCACTTCCCAGATGTAGCGCAGTTGCTGAAGCTTCATAGATATCCCTCAGAGACGGTAGGTCACCGGCACGCCGGTCGCGACGAGTTATAACTATATTAGTGGCTTGAGAAATAAATCTAGAACTATTTTGTTACGTTCGCCGGAAAAAGTCCTACCGCTAGGTTCACGCTTTCCTGCGCCCAAGGTGCTGGGCCAACGGCACCATGTACACCGGTACCGGCGACAGCTGCAGCAGCCGCACCGCAGTACGGCCGATCGGCACATCCACCCCCGCGCCCGCGCTATGGCTGCCAAAGATCAGCAGATCGACCGACAGCCGTTGCGCCTGCTCGAGGATCACCTGGGCAGGATCGCCCTGGCGCACCCGCACCGCACGGATCAACGCCAGGTCCGCCGGTTCGCTCATCTCGTCACGAAAGTTTTCCAGTACTCGCTGCTCGATATTGGCCATGACCGTGGTGACGCCCTCGCTGTGCAGCGCATCGAGGGTCTGTTCGTCGAGGTAACTCTGCAGCAGCGATTCGGCGAACTGGCCCATGGGCTCCACGGCGTGGATCACATACAGTTCTGCGTTGAAGGTCCGTGCCAGGGCCAGGGCGTGCTGCATGACGAAGGGCGCATAGACACCGAGGTCGGTGGCAAACAGCATGGAACGGATCATTCGACCTCCTCGACTGCCGTGACGGCAGAGCAAGCTTGAGCTTAGCAGCGCCATCGACCATCGCCTGGCCGTCTGGCGCACGGCAGCCGCGGGCTTCAGGCCTGCCGGCTGCGCCGGTCGATGAACGCCAGGGCCTGGTACAACGCCTCCATGCGCGGCAGCGCGCATCCAGCCGCCTGCGCCCGGGCCAACGGCTCGGCGTAGATCGCCTGCAACTCCAGCGGCCGCTGCTGGACGTGGTCGTGGTACATGCTCGGCCAGTAGTCCGGCATCTTTTCGGTAACCCGGAACAAGTGGTCAGCGTAACCCTCTGGCAGTTCATGACCGCACGCCCGAGCCCCCGCCACGACTTCCGCCATCAACGCCTGGATCAGCGCACGACTGTCGACATCGGCCATCAAGGGCGTGGTGCTGGCCTGCAGCAACACCGACAAGCCGTTGTAGGGGACATTCCACACCAGTTTCTGCCAGCGCGCCTGGTTGAGATCGGCCATGGCCTGGGAGTCGATGCCCGCCGCGCGGAACAGTTCGGCGCCCTGCTCCACCACGGCGGCGCCGCCGTCCGGGGCCGGGCCACTGTGGTACCCCAGGTTCACCGCGCCCAGCGACTGGTGGCGGATCTCGCCGGGCCCCTCGCGGTTGACGCAAATAAAGCACAGGCCGCCGAGCAGGTGCAGGTCCGGGCGCAAGGCCGGGCGCAACTGCTCCTCGACGCCGAGGCCGTTCTGCAGCAACACCACCCGGGCGTCGGGCGCCGCGGCCTGCACGATCAAGGGCGCAAGTTCGGCGTTGCTGGTGGCCTTGGCGCCCACCAGCAACCAGTCGCAGCGCGGCATGTCGGCGGCACGGGCGTACGCCTGCACCGGCATCCGCACCTGGCCATGCACCGCGCTGTCGAGGCTCAGCCCCTGCTTGCGCACGGCCTCGTATTCGCTGCGCAGCAGAAAGTGCACGTCAAAACCTGCGCGAGCCAACATCAGGCCGTAGAAACCACCAATTGCGCCGCTGCCGATGATGCCGATGCGGGGTTTGCCAATGCCGGGGTCGAGGGACGCCATGCCGTGCTCCTGATCAAGAGTCATTATTGTCGGTCTGCCACTATACGCGGGTGCTCGCCTGCACGGCCAAATGCCCCGTCACCGGCAAAAACCCCGGCTCAGCGGCCCCAGCCCATTGTCGCGCCCCCGCTAACGCGCTAAGGTTCGGCCTCCCCGCTGCGAACAATCTGCTGCTGGGCCGCACGGGGATCGCTGGCGGCCGGCACCCGTGACCTGACGAGTAACACGATGGCTGACTTACCGATCGATGACCTTAACGTTGCCTCCAACGAGACCTTGATCACCCCCGATCAGCTCAAGAAGGAAATCCCCCTCAGCGCCAAGGCCCTGCAGACCGTGACTGCCGGCCGCGAAGTGGTGCGCAACATCCTCGACGGCAAGGATCATCGCCTGTTCGTGGTGGTCGGCCCCTGCTCGATCCACGACATCAAGGCCGCCCACGAGTATGCCGAGCGCCTGAAGGTACTGGCCGAGGAAGTTTCCGACACCCTGTACCTGGTCATGCGCGTGTACTTCGAGAAGCCACGCACCACCGTCGGCTGGAAAGGCCTGATCAACGACCCGTACCTGGACGACTCGTTCAAGATCCAGGACGGCCTGCACATCGGTCGTCAACTGCTGCTGGACCTGGCCGAGAAGGGCCTGCCCACCGCCACCGAAGCGCTCGACCCTATCTCCCCGCAATACCTGCAGGACCTGATCAGCTGGTCGGCCATCGGTGCCCGCACCACCGAATCGCAGACCCACCGCGAGATGGCCTCGGGCCTGTCCTCGGCGGTCGGCTTCAAGAACGGTACCGATGGCGGCCTGACCGTGGCCATCAACGCCTTGCAGTCGGTGTCCAAGCCGCACCGTTTCCTGGGCATCAACCAGGAAGGCGGCGTATCCATCGTCACCACCAAGGGCAACGCCTATGGCCACGTGGTACTGCGTGGCGGCAACGGCAAGCCCAACTATGACTCGGTCAGCGTCGCCCTGTGCGAGCAGGACCTGGCCAAGGCCAAGATCAAGGCCAACATCATGGTCGACTGCAGCCACGCCAACTCCAACAAGGACCCGGCCCTGCAGCCGTTGGTCATGGAAAACGTGGCCAACCAGATCCTCGAAGGCAACCAGTCGATCATCGGCCTGATGGTCGAGAGCCACCTGAACTGGGGCTGCCAGGCCATTCCAAAGAACCTCGAGGAGCTGCAGTACGGCGTATCCGTCACCGATGCCTGCATCGACTGGGCGGCCACCGAGAAGACCCTGCGCAGCATGCACGCCAAGCTCAAGGACGTGCTGCCCAAGCGCCAGCGCGGCTGAAACCCGCACACATGAAAACGCCGGGCAATGCCCGGCGTTTTCATGTGTGCGTTGCGCTCAAGCCTTGCTGGAGTGGCGCTGCTGGCGTTCCATGTAGCGCTCGACATAGGAACACGACGGGATCACGGTGTAGCCCATCTGTTCGGCGTAGTCCAGCGCCTTCTCGGTGAGCGCGGCAGCGATCCCGCGCCCGCGCAAGGCGTTGGGAACGAAGGTGCGGTAGATGTCCAGCGTCTGCTTGCCCAGGTCCATGTACGTAAGGTACGCCCGGTGACCGTCCACGGTGGTCTCGAACTGATGACCGGCCTGGTCATGGTGGATGGTCAGCGTCTCGCTCATCACTACTCCTCGCAGGTCTTGTCGGCAGACCCTTACCTTACCGATGGGATTTATCCGGCGAAGGAACCTCTACGCCACCTGTTGCCCTTGGACAGCAGGACGATCTGGACGTTCTGTGTCGATGGCACCCTCAAATAGTAGGCGCCGCCAACAAGAATGCTCAAGCCGCCAGGAATGAAAATGCTGACAGCTACCTGCTTCTGGTGCGACAACAGCAACCGGATGTTCTTGGGCTAAGACGCCGGGCGACAGTTAAAGTCACCCTTAGTTCAACAAAAAAGTTCCTGTACTACAGACGCTTGCGGAGGCTGATCAAGATTTTCACACTTTGTTTACAAAGCCCGTCGCGGGAGCCGCCCGCCGCATTTTTTTTGCAGTTCTTGCGCTTAGTCAGTTTACTTACTACAAGTAATGGGTACTATGTACGCCGGCCAGTTTCTCTTTTCCGAGAGATGGCTCTTTAATAGAAAGTCCTTGAAGGGGAACACGATGAACAACGTTCTGAAATTCTCTGCTCTGGCTCTGGCCGCAGTTCTGGCTACCGGTTGCAGCAGCGTATCCAAAGAAACCGAAGCTCGCCTGACTGCTACCGAAGACGCAGCAGCTCGCGCTCAGGCTCGTGCAGACGAAGCCTACCGCAAAGCTGACGACGCTCTGGCAGCTGCTCAGAAGGCTCAGCAGACCGCTGACGAAGCCAACGAGCGCGCTCTGCGCATGCTGGACAAAGCCAGCCGCAAGTAATAATCCTCGCGGATTGTTATGGAGCCGACCCACTTGTGGGTCGGCTTTTTTGTTGCCTTGAAAAAGGCCTCCTGCACATGCGAAAAGGCCCGCACTGAGGCGGGCCTTGGGCAAGTAGCGGACGGCTTACTGCAGTTCGGGCGGGATGCTCGAGACCATCGGCGCGGCCCCGCCATTGACTGGCACGGCAATCTCGACCGGCATGCCATCTTCGGCGGCAACCACGTCGCGAACCATGTCCCAGTTCATGCGCAAGTTGTTGGCCAGGTCTTCACGCTTGAGCAGGGCATTGATCACCGCGGTGTGCTTGTCGACCACCGATGGGTTGCCATGGTCATCCAGCGGCGTGTGCGCCTCCAGATAAACCTTGCCGCCACTGATGCCGAACTTGTATGGCTCGTTGATGATACGCACCGGCGTACCCACCGGAACCATCTTCGACAGTTCCAGCACATTGTTGTTGAGCATTCGGAAGCAGCCGTGGCTGGTGCGCATGCCGATGCCGAACTTCTTGTTCGAACCATGGATCAGGTAGCCCGGCACGCCCAGGGTGAACTTGAAAGGCCCCAGCGGATTGTCAGGACCCGCCGGCACCACGGTGGGCAGGATATCGCCATCGGCAGCATGTTCGGCACGAATCGAGGCGGGCGGCGTCCAGGTCGGGTTCGGGGTCTTGGCGGTGATCTTGGTGTTGGCGATCGGTGAACCCCAGCCCTCACGACCGATACCCAGCGGGAAGGTGTGCACCACGCCCTGCCCTTTCGGGTAGTAATACAAGCGGTACTCGGCGAGGTTGATGACGATGCCTTCGCGCGGGCCCGGCGGCAGAATGTACCGGGTGGGGAGAATGATCTCGGTGCCCGCGCCCGGCAGCCAGGGGTCGACCCCGGGGTTGGCGGCGATCATTTCCAGGTAGCCCAGGTCATTGGCGGTACCGATGTCGGCAAAGGTGTCCTCGTACTTGGCCTTGATCGTCTGGACCTGCCCAACGACATCCTCCCCGGGAGGTGGCAGCGGCAGCTCCAGCGCAACAGCGGGGCCTGTCGCCAGCAAGGCGGCCAGGGTCAGGCTACGGGTGACGGCAGGAAAGCGCGACAACATCCGGGAAATCCTTCGAAAGGTCAGTCAAGGGAATCGATTGTACACCCGCGTGCAATCCAACGGGAGGCATTGCCAGGGGACAACCGTTTCAGATGATGAAAGGTGCTCAGAGTTCCGGCCACACCGGACGCATGCCACGGCGCTGGGCATCGAGAATTACCCGGCACAGCGGACACAGGCGCTCGTCCCGGTATATCGCGCGCTCGACGCCCGACCAGCGGGGCTGCGCCGGCAGCAGGCCGCCACACAAGGTACGATCGACAGGCACGCCCAGCTCGAGCTGGCGAGCGGCCAGGTGGATGCGCACTTCCTGGCAGGCAAACAGGTCGAGCTGCTCATCAGGCTCGATCAGTTGGTAGGCGTACAGGGACCAGGCGGGGCGCGGCATTGGGGGCACTCGAAACGGGGGGCGCAACATTAGCCGAAAGCGGCCCCCGATAAAAGCGTCACAGCAAGGGTTTTATCGTCGGCCAGGCATTTTCCAGCAAGCGCTGCTGGGCGGCCGCGGCTGGATGGATGCCATCGGCCTGCATCAGCTCCGGCACCCCGCCCACGCCTTCGAGGAAGAACGGCACCAGCGGCACCTTTTTATCCGCGGCCAGCTGTTCATAGACCTGGGCGAACGCCGTGGTGTAACGCACGCCATAGTTCGGCGGCAGGCGCATGCCCAGCAGCACCACCTTGGCCCCGGCCTGGCGGGACTGATCGATCATCGATGCAAGATTCTGTTGCAATTGCTGCGCAGGCTGCCCGCGCAGGCCATCGTTGCCACCCAGCTCCAGCACCACCAGGTCCGGCTTGTGCGCTGCAAGCAGCGCCGGCAGCCGCGCCTGGCCACCTGCACTGGTGTCGCCGCTGATCGAGGCATTGACCACCTGGTCGTCGAAACCCTCCTTCTCCAGCTGCTGTTGCAGCAGGTTGACCCAGCCCTGGCGGGTATCCAGGCCAAAACCGGCGCTGATACTATCGCCGACGACCAGCAACGTTCCCGCCGCCGCGCCCTGGGCCAGGCAACACAGGGCCAGACCGGCACTCAACCACCAATTTCGCATCGGATTCTCCATGGGCCCCAGCATTCTCGTTGCGCAGAACCTTAGCAAAGTGGTCCCCAGCGCGGAAGGCGACCTGACCATCCTTCACGCCCTCTCCCTCGACCTCGCCCAGGGCGACAGCCTGGCCATCATCGGCGCCTCCGGCTCCGGCAAGTCGACGCTGCTGGGCCTGCTCGCCGGCCTCGACCGGCCCAGCGCCGGCAAGGTGGTGCTGGCCGGCCACGACCTCGGCCCGCTCGACGAGGACCAGCGCGCGCGGGTGCGCGCCGAGCACGTAGGCTTCGTGTTCCAGTCGTTCCAGTTGCTCGACAGCCTCAACGCCCTGGAGAACGTCATGCTGCCACTGGAGCTCGATGGCCGCCGGGATGCCCGTGAGCATGCCCGCAGCCTGCTCGAGCGCGTCGGCCTGGGCAAACGCCTGAGCCATACGCCGCGCCAGCTCTCCGGTGGCGAACAGCAGCGCGTGGCGATCGCCCGGGCCTTCGCTGCGCAGCCAGCGGTATTGTTCGCCGACGAGCCCACCGGCAACCTCGACAGCCACACCGGCGAGCGCATCAGCGACCTGTTGTTCGAGCTGAACCAGGAGCGCGGCACCACCCTGGTACTGGTGACCCACGACGAGCGCCTGGCCAAGCGCTGCCATCGCCTGATCCGCCTGGATGCCGGTCGCCTGGTGGCGCCCCTGGAGCCCTGATGACCCGTCTATCGTTCCCGCGCCTGTGCGCCCTTGCGCTACGTCAGCTGCTGCGCGATGCCCGCGCCAGCGAAGTCCGCGTGCTGTTCTTCGCCCTGCTGGTGGCGGTGGCGGCCAGTACCGCGATCGGCTATTTCGGCGCTCGCCTCAATGGCGCCATGCAACTGCGCGCCAGCGAGTTCCTCGCCGCCGATCTGGTCCTGCAGGGCAGCGCCGAGCCCGGCGATGCACAGATCGCCAGCGGCACGGCGCTGGGCCTGCGCCATGCGCGGGTGGTGGAGTTCACCAGCGTGGTCGGCGGCGACAGCGGCATCCAGCTTTCCAGCATCAAGGCGGCCGACCCCGCCTATCCTCTGCGCGGCCAACTGCGTAGCGCGGCGGCGCCCTACGCCGAGGAAACGCCCGGCGGCGGTCCCGCGCCGGGCGAGGCCTGGGTCGAACCGCGCCTGCTCGCGGCGCTGGGCCTGGCCATCGGCGACAGCATCGACGTGGGCATGAAGACGCTGCGCATGAGCCGCGTGCTGACCTACGAGCCCGACCGCGCCAACAATTTCTACAGCCTGACGCCACGGGTGCTGATGAACCTTGCCGACCTGGACGCCACCGGCGTCATCCAGCCCGGCAGCCGGGTCAGCTATCGAGATCTGTGGCGTGGCGATGTCGACGCCCTGCAACAGTATCGCCAGGATGCGCAAAAGACCCTGGCCGCCAACCAGCGCCTGCTCGATACCCGCGATGGCAACCGCCAGATCGGCGGCGCCCTGGGCAAGGCCGAGCGCTACCTGAACATGGCGAGCCTGGTGGCAGTGCTGCTGGCTGGCGTCGCCGTGGCCCTATCGGCCAGCCGCTACGCTGCCAGGCGCCTGGATGCCAGCGCCCTGCTGCGCTGCCTGGGACTGTCCCGGCATCAGGCCCTTGGCCTGTACAGCCTGCAACTGGCCATGCTCGGCGCGGCCGCCGCGCTGGCAGGCGCCCTGCTCGGCTGGCTGGCGCAACTGGGGCTGTTCCACCTGCTCGAAGGCCTGCTGCCGAGCCAGGTGCCACCCGGTGGTCTCACCCCAGCGCTGGCCGGTATCGGCACTGGCCTGGTGGCCCTGGCCGGCTTCGCCCTGCCGCCGCTGGCAGCCCTTGGCCGCGTGCCGCCGCTGCGCGTGCTGCGGCGCGACCTGCTGCCACTGCCGCCGAGCAGCTGGCTGGTATACGGCGCGGCGCTGTTCGCTCTGGGCCTGATCATGTGGCGACTGAGCCTGGATCTGCTGCTGACCTTCGCCCTGCTCGGCGGCGGACTGATCGCCGCGCTGTTCCTGGGCGGATTGCTGTTGCTCGGTTTGCGCAGCCTGCGCCGGCTGCTGGCCGACGCGCCGCTGGCCTGGCGCCTGGGGCTCGGGCAACTGCTGCGCCACCCGCTGGCAGCTGCCGGCCAGGCCCTGGCCTTCGGCCTGATCCTGCTGGCGATGGGGCTGGTCGCCCTGCTGCGGGCGGAGCTGCTCGATACCTGGCAGGCACAATTGCCCAAGGACGCGCCCAACCATTTCGCCCTGAACATCCTGCCCGACGAGCGCCAGCCATTCGCCGAGCACCTGGCCCGTATCAACGCCACCGCCGCGCCGCTGTACCCGGTGATTCCAGGCCGCCTGACACATATCAACGAGCAGCCGGTACGCCAGCTGGTCAGCAAGGAGTCCACCGGCGAGCGCGCCATCCAGCGCGACCTCAGCCTGACCTGGGCGGCCGAACTGCCCCAGGGTAACGCCCTGAGCGCTGGCCAGTGGTGGCAACAGGCGCCCGCCGGCGATGAAGTGCCCGGGGTTTCCGTGGAGGCGGAGCTGGCGCAGAGCCTGCACCTACAACTGGGCGACCTGCTGACCTTCGACATCGGCGGCCAGCAGCGCCAGGCGCGGGTCAGCAGCCTGCGCAGCGTGCACTGGGACAGCTTCCAGCCCAACTTCTACATGATCTTCCAGCCAGGCACCCTGCAAGGCCTGCCCACCACCTACCTCACCAGCTTCTACCTGGCGCCGGGCCACGACCAGGAGATCGTCGCGTTGTCCCGGGCCTTCCCGGCGGTGACCGTGCTGCAGGTCGACGCGCTGCTGGCGCAGCTGCGCAGCATCCTCGCCCAGGTCACCCTGGCGGTGGAGTACGTGCTGCTGTTCGTGCTGGCGGCAGGACTGGCGGTGCTGTTTGCCGGCCTGCAGGCGACCCTCGACGAACGCATTCGCCAGGGTGCCCTGCTGCGGGCGCTGGGGGCGGCGCGCCCGTTGCTGGTCAAGGCACGACGCATCGAGTTCGGCCTGCTCGGCGCGGCCAGCGGCGTGCTGGCGGCGCTGGGTTGCGAGCTGATCACCTGGGCGCTGTACCGCTATGCTTTCGACCTGCACTGGGCACCCCATCCGTGGCTGCTGGCGTTGCCGCTGGCCGGGGCGGTGCTGGTAGGCGGAGCCGGGGTGGTCGGCACGCGTCGCGCGCTCAATGCAAGTCCGTTGGCGGTGTTGCGCGAGGGGTGAAAATGAAGCCTTGCGCAGTGATCGGAGGCTTACGCTTTCTCCTGTAGGAGCGGCCTTGTGTCGCGAAAGGGCTGCGAAGCAGCCCCGGGATATCAGCACCAAGGCAACGATTGCTGGGGCCGCTGCGCGGCCCTTTCGCGACACAAGGCCGCTCCTACAGAAATCGCCAGCTAGAGGTTGTAGCGGATACTGTTCACATACCAGGTCGCCTCGCCCGTGGGCGTGTGCACCAGCACCTCGTCACCCTCCTCTTTCTTGAGCAAGGCGCGGGCCATGGGCGAGTCGATGGAGATGTAGTCGTTGCGCCCATGGATCTCGTCATAGCCGACGATGCGAAAGCGCAACTGCTCACCGTCGTCGTTCTCGATTTCCACCCAGGCGCCGAAGAACACCTTGCCTTCCTGCTGGGGTGAATACGCGACCACCTTGACGTCTTCCAGGCGCTTGCGCAGGTAACGCACGCGCCGGTCGATCTCGCGCAGGAGCTTCTTGTTGTACTGGTAGTCGGCATTCTCGCTGCGATCGCCCAGCGATGCGGCCCAGGTGACCTTCTGGGTGATTTCCGGGCGATAGACCCGCCACAGATGATCGAGCTCCTTCTTCAGGGCTGCATGACCTTCGGTGGTGATGATGTTGGTGCTCAACGACTGCCTCCTCAGTGCATCGGCACGGGCGCCAGGCACCCGCCGAGCGTCCGAGCTTAGCGAAATCGCGGCGAGTCGTTCAACGCCGGGTGATCAGACCCTGGCGCGCGATACGGGTCAGCTGGCCGATGACCTCGGCGGCGTCCTCGGCCGCAGGTGCCTGGATCACGGCCAGGTCGAACCGGTCGTTGCCGTATTGGTCGAGCTGTTCACAGCTGTCGGAGAACTGGATGAGGAAGGCACAGGCCTGGCCCTTGCGTCGGGAAAAGCCGTCGAGATTGCGCAAAAGCGTGGGTTGATGCTGGCCGCCGAGCAGGATGCGCGGGGTACGGGAGGCCTGGTTCTTGGCCAGGGGGGTCAAGCAGACACTGGTACGTGGGCAACTCATGGAGTCTCTCTCCGCCTCGCTGATCCCGCTGGGCAGCGGTGGGAGGCGTCACCGAACCAGCGCTTTAGCGGTATTTCGGAGACCCCGGGGGCATCTCCTGCGCCCCGCAAGTAGCTGTTTAAATCGGCGCAGTCGGTATGCTAGAGCCTGACGCATCAAGTTACAAGCGCTTGTGCAAAAGCAATCGCGGGACAGGCCCGCTCCCACAATCTTCGTGGGAGCGGGCCTGTCCCGCGATCGATGATCAGCGTGCGATCAGACGATCCAGCGATAGGCGGCCCGCACCCTCGATCAGCACTGCCACGGTACCGGCCATCAGTGCCAGGGCGAACTCATAACCGTTGTTGGACATGAACAAGCCATTGCCGATGTGCACCGAGAAGATCGCCACCACCAGTGTCACGGTCAGTGCCAGTGCCGCCGGGCGGGCCAGCAGGCCGACCACCAGCGCCAGCCCGCCGAAGAACTCTGCGCTGCCCGACAGCAGGGCCATCAGGTAGCCTGGCGCCAGGCCGATGCTTTCCATCCATTGGCCGGTGCCTTCCAGGCCATAGCCACCGAACAGGCCAAACAGTTTCTGCGCACCATGGGCCATGAAGATGATGCCGACCAGGATGCGGATGACGCTCAGGCCGTAACCGGCGCGGGTGGAGAACAGGGCTTTGAGGGAGTGGTTCATGTCGTGCTTCCTTGTTTGAGCAGGTGTGTGTGCAATGGGCGCCATAATAATCAATTAATCGAATAGTAAAATCGCAATTTATGCGTTAAAAACATCTAATAAATAGATTTGTTTAGCGCTTGGCCACCCGCTCCAGGGAAGCCCGCTCGCGATTGAACGCGAGGTAGTACTTGTTCACGCTGTTGACGAAATTCACCGGCCCCATGCCCACTTGCTCCATGGCGACCCGTTCGGTCTGGAAGAACCACTGGTTGCCATTGAGCCCTCGCCGCCGGGCTTCGGCACGCATGGCTTGTACCCGCTCCGGCCCCAGGTTGTAGGCGGCCAGGATAAAGGCCATGCGCTCACGCTCGTTGAGCACGGGGCTGGAGAAGAACTTGCGACGGATCAACGCCAGGTAGCGCGCACTGGCCTGGACATTGCCGTCCACAGTGGCGGTGTTGCTCACCCCGACCCGCTGGGCCGCCGCCGGGGTGATCTGCATCAGCCCATGGGCACCGCCGACACCGCGCGCCTGGGGATTGAGCGTGGACTCCTTGAACGCCAGCGCCGCCAGGTTCAACCAGTCGAACTGCTGGTCACCGCCGTGCTTCTGCAATACCGGGCGCAGCGAGACCAGACGCTGGCGGTCCTTGCTGGCCAATGGGTTGTGCACCCGATACTGGCGCCGGTAGATACGCTCGAAAGCCGCGTCCTGGTTATCCGGGGCGCGGTAGGTGGCGAGAAAGCGGTCCACCGCCGCGCGGAACATCGGCGCGTCCTGCCGTACATACCAGCGCATGGCTCCCGGCTGGGCCAGGTGCACCTTGCTGTCCACCCGCAGGCGCGGCATCACCCGCGCCCAACGCTGGGCGATCGGGCGCTCCACCACGGTCAGCGGGTAGATACCGGCCTGAACCATCTCCAGCACATCCTCGACGGCCAGCGTCGGATCGACCCACTCCACCTTGATCGGCGCCCGCTTGCGCAATGCCAACTGCTGGTTGAGGACCTGGATCGCCGCCCCGGCGGCACTGGCGCTGGTCAGGGCGATGGTACGCCCGGACAGTTGCTCGACCCGGTTGTAACCGCGCCCGCCCTTGCGCCCCACCAGTTGCAAGGGCACCTGGTCGACCACCGGGGCGCTGGCGTCGACGCCGCGCACCACGCTCGGATCGAGCAGTTCGCCCGGCGCGGCAAGATCGCCCTCGCCTCGCTGCAGCGCCCCGAGCAATTGCTCCTTGGCCCGTGGAATGATCTTCAGGGTGATTTCCTGCCCATCGGCCACCCGGGCATTGAGGTAATGCTCCAGGGCCCGCAATCGATAGTACTCGACGCCCACCGGCTCGCCCTTGACCTCGCCGGAGCTGTTGCGGCTCTGGTTGACCAGCACCCGCAGGACCTTGCTCGAACGGATCTGCGCCAGGTCACGCGCCTGGCTGGCGGGCACATGCTGTTGCGGGCCGGTTTCACGGGCGATGACCGGCCCGGTGACCAGCAGTCCGGACAGCAACAGAATCGTCAGCAGGGTTCGCAGCATGAGGGAGAGGGTCCAAGGGTGGTTGGCAGGCACCATGCGCAGTGATCATCCGTGACAAATGACGGCAAAAGACCACGGCAAACGTTTGAAGTTCTTGGTTTTTTCTCGATTTCCCGGTTTTTGCTATGCTGGCCGCCCCGGGCACGAGGTAGCACCATGCAACTGATCGATATCGGCGTCAACCTGACCAACAGCAGTTTCCATGACCAGCAGGCCGCTATCGTCGAGCGCGCCATCCAGGCCGGCGTGGCGCAGATGGTCCTCACCGGCACCAGCCTGGACGTCAGCACCGAAGCACTGGAGCTGTGTCAGCGCCTGGATGAGCCCGGCCAGCGCCTGTTCAGCACCGCCGGCGTGCATCCCCACGACGCCAGTCACTGGAACACCGACAGCGAGCGCCAGCTGCGCCAGTTGCTCGCCCAGCCGCGGGTCATGGCCGTGGGCGAATGCGGCCTGGACTTCAACCGTGACTTCTCCCCACGCCCCGCCCAGGAAAAGGCCCTGGAAGCCCAACTGGCACTGGCCGTGGAACTGCGCCTGCCGGTATTCCTCCATGAACGCGAGGCCAGCGAGCGCTTGCTGGCGATCCTCAAGGGCTACCGCGACCACCTGCCCGCCGCCGTGGTGCACTGCTTCACCGGTGAACGCCAGGCGCTGTTCGCCTACCTAGACCTGGACCTGCATATCGGCATCACTGGCTGGATCTGCGACGAACGCCGAGGCACCCACCTGCATCCCTTGGTCGGCAGCATTCCCCAAGGCCGCCTGATGCTCGAGAGCGACGCGCCCTACCTGCTGCCCCGCAGCCTCAGGCCAAAGCCGAAGAACGGTCGCAACGAACCAGCCTTCCTGCCCGAGGTACTGCGCGAAGTGGCGCGGCACCGCGGTGAAACCCCAGAACGCACGGCGGCCCATACCACCGCCTGTGCCCGGACGTTCTTCGGCCTGCCCGAGGTTTCTTGACGCACGTCAAGGCAGGTCCTGGCCCTGGCGGACACAATGATGGCACCTTGCCAATAATGTTTCCGCCAACTCAGAGAAGACCTGCCATGGGTGCCTGGATTAGCAACCTTTCCCTCAAATACAAGTTCTGGGCCGTCAATGCCGTGGCCTTCGTCACCACGCTGATGCTGGTGCTCTACGCGGTGTACCTGGAGCAACAGGCCCGCGCCAGCGGCGCCCAGACGCAGGCCCTCGCCCAGGCCGAACTGCTGGCGGCCTGGCCCGCCGGCCAGGCGCTGCCCAACCAGGCCAACCTGATCACCTGGCGCAGCGGCCAGACGCCGCAGTTCGCTGGCGAACCGCTCGAAGCCCTGCGCGACGCCCAGGGCTGGGTACAGCTGCCCAGTGCCTGGGTCCTTGGCGACAACCCGCTGCGCGGCGCCCAGGTACTGCGCCAGGGCGACCGGCACCTCGCCGTGCTCGCCCAGTCGCCAAGCCTGCGCCAGGTCTATTTCGACCGTTTCAGCAACTATGCCGTGTGCGTGCTGGTCCTGATGCTGGCGATGCTAGGCGCCTCGCAGTTGCTGATCCGCTTCCTGCTCAGCCAGCTCAACACGCTCAAGGACGTGATGCTGCACGTGGAGAAGACCGGGGATCTGTCGGCCCGGGTACCCCTGGCCTGTGGCGACGAAGTCGGCCAGATGGCCGGCGCCTTCAACGCCATGCAGACCACCTACCACCGCGTGGTCAGCACCGTGGCGCGCACCGCCGCTCAGCTGGACTCCGGCGCCGCGCGCCTGGCCGGCAGCATGGACGAAGTGCGCCACGGCATGATCGGCCAGCAGAGCGAAACCGACCAGGCCGCCACCGCCATCAACGAAATGACCGCCACCGTGCATCACATCGCCCAGCATGCCGGCGCCACCCGCGACCTGTCGCAGACCGCCGATACCCTGGCCGGCAGCGGCCAGGCCGTGGTCAGCCGGGTGCAGGACTCGATCTCCGGCCTGTCCAGCGGCGTGCAGCAGACTGCCGAGATGATTCGCCAGCTCGCCGACGACAGCCAGAAGATCAACAGCGTGGTCGGGGTCATCCACAGCATCGCCGAACAGACCAACCTGCTCGCCCTCAACGCCGCCATCGAAGCGGCCCGGGCTGGCGACCTCGGCCGTGGCTTCGCCGTGGTCGCCGATGAGGTGCGCAACCTGGCAAAGCGCGTGCAGACCTCCACCGATGAGATCACCACCATGGTCGCCGACCTGCAGGCCGGCACGCGCGACGCCGTGGACTTCATGCAAGAGAGCTCTTACAAAGCCGACGATTGCGTCAGGCAGGCCCGCGAAGCCGGCGAGGCCCTGGCCGAGATCACCAGCGCCGTGGCCCAGATGCGCGAGAGCAACACGCAGATCGCCGTGGCCGCCGAGCAGCAGAGCCAGGTGGCCGAGGAGATGAACCGTGCCGTGGTGAGCATCCGCGATGTCACCGAGCAGACCGTGCAACAGACCGTGGGCTCGGCCACCACCAGCAGCGAACTGGCGACCCTGGCCGGCGAGCTGAACAAGGCGATCGGCCAGCTCAAGCTCTGACACCCGCGCTATGGTTGCCATAGCCAGCCTTGATTGGCCCCCTTGCGGGGGCCGCACTAAGCTTGGGACATGTCCTGGAGGAACTGTCCATGAGCAAGCGACTGCCCAACCTGCCCGCCTGGCAATGGCGTGGCTACCATCACAATCATCGCCACCCCACCAATCTGGTGCTGCACCTGATCGCCGTGCCGCTGTTCATCCTGGGCGCGCTGTTGGTGCTCTCGGGGCTGCTCGGGCTGGACCTGTCGCAGATTGCCGTGGGCGTCATCGCCCTGGTCGCCGGGCTGGGCCTGCAGCGCCAGGGGCATCGCCTGGAGGCCGAGCAGCCCGAGCCCTTCGCCGACCGCAAGGACGCCGTGCAACGCCTGCTCACCGAGCAGTTCGTCACCTTTCCGCGCTTCGTGCTCAGCGGTGCCTGGTGGCGGGCCTGGCGCGAACGCCACAAGCATCGTCATTGACTGGAAGACATCGCGGGCAAGCCCGCTCCCACGCCATGCAATGGCGCTTGTGGGAGCGGGCTTGCCCCGCGACTGGCTTGATGAAGATGGCTCAGGCGAACACGGTCACCGTCTGCCGGCTCAACGCCAGCAATTCTCCTTCGGCTGTCCATAGGGTCGCGGCCGCATGCCCGTAGCCATCACGGGCATACTCGGTCTCGACCACGTAGCGACACCAGTCGAGCGTCGACAGCCGCGGCGTAGGCTGCACGAACTCGATGGTCCAGGTCAGCGTGCTACCTGCGGCTGGTTGCTTGAGATACGGCAGCAGGCTCGGCGGCCAGGCATCGACCAACGCCAGCAGGTGCGCCACCCCCACCGGTTCCTCGGCGACATCGCGCAGCCGCACCCAGCCACCCATGTGGCGTGAGTCGTTGCCGCTGAACGGCAAGCCGCCGACCGCCCAGCGAAACGCCACGTGCTGCATGAACTCGGGCGTCAAGCCCTTGATGTAAGGCAGCTCCGGCGCAGCCTCCTGCAACGGTTTCATTGGCATGGCCGGCGCCGCGTCGACCGCCACCACCGAACTGCGACCGGCGCCGAAGTTGCCTTGCACCAACGTCACCACCTGGCCGTCCTGCACGGCGCGGCCGAGCAGCGTGCTGACTGCCTTGCCTTCGCGCAAGACCTCCACTTCCAGGCTGATCGGTACATCCGGCGCCGCCGGACCGACGAAGGTGATCGCCAGTGAACGCACCGGACGCTCGTCGGTCAGCTTCTGACGCATCGCTTCATGCACCATCGCCGCCATCAGGCCGCCGAACACGGCACGCCCCTGGGCCCAACCAGCCGGTACGCTGACGGCCTCGGGATGCGCGCGCGCCGCTGCCAGCAACTCAGTGAAATTCATGGTTCAGGGCTCCTTGCGGGAAAAGCCCGATGTTAACCAGCACTGACGCCAGCAGCAGCCCGCATATCGGTCATTTGCCGGAACTAACGGCGTACCAGGGCCTGGCGCAACGCCTCGAGGGTGAGATCGGAGCGGCCCTCGGCGGCGTGCAGTTCATGCTCCCAGGCGACCTTGCAGCCAGCCAGGTCGCTGTGCTCGCGCACCTGCAGCAACCACTGCAACCGATCATGCCAGTCACCCAGGTCGCCCTGGGCCTGCTTGAGCAAGCGCTGCAGCTTCCTGCCGGCATGGTCGAGCTGCGGGTATGCCTCGTCACCATAGCGCACACGCTTGATCAGCAGGCGCAGACGGTGACGGTCATGGGCTGGATCCTCGAGGGCCTTGCCCAGCGTACGCCACTGTTTTTGCAGGCGTCGGTCGATGCGCTTGGCCAGGCCCTGCACCAGCCCTTCGCGATCGGCCGCCCGCAGAAACAGCGGGAAGGCGTCGAGAATCGCCAGCACCCGACCAAGCTGCGGGCTGGCCGCGACACTGGCGAAGGTCCGCGCCCTGCCCTCTCGGCGGCGCTCCCCCGCTTGCAGGTGACCCCGTTTGATCAACTGTGCCGCAAGGACTTCACGGTCGCGCAACGGCGTGGTGAGCGTGCCCAACGAGCCCGCCGCGCCCTCCAGCTGCTCGACGCCCGGCAAACCGCGCAGCGGGCGCAGCAGGCTGCGCAAACGCCGCAGGCTGATGCGCAGGTCATGCAGCGCTTCGCTGTCGGTATCGGCAGCCAGGCGTTCACGACACGCCAGCAACCGCACCTGCAGTGCGAGCACCTGGCGGACCACATGATCGAGCATGGCGGACATGGGTTTCTCCCTGATCAACGCCCGGCGCGGGATTCACGAATATAGAAGCGCGCCTTCTCGGCCTTGCGGGTGCACCCTTCGAAGCCCTCGAACTGCTGCTGGGTCTTGGCACCGGTCAGTAGCGACAATGCCTTGGAATAGCTCACGGTGCCGGCAAAACCTTCGGCCTTGGCCAGGTCCAGTTCCTTCCAGGCGGCATCGAGCTGGGTCGCGCAACTGTCGCGATAGGCCGTCTTGCCCGCACAGCCGGCCAGCGCCAGGGCAATCAGAGGAAGGGTGATCCAGGCTTTCATGGGTAATACCTCGAGGGGTCGATAACTAGGGTGGCCGTTCGACGGCAAAGCAGACGAAAAGTGCCCTGCTCAGCGTAGTCCAGCGCGGACTACATTGAAGCACAGGCGGCAATGGGTGCATTGTTGGACCATGGTTGCACACTTGCAGGGGGAACGGTCATGAGCAAACGCGTGGCATTGGTGCTGGGCTCCGGCGGCGCCCGGGGATACGCGCATATCGGCGTGATCGAGGAAATCGAGCGCCGCGGCTACGAGATCGCCTGCATCGCCGGCTGCTCCATGGGCGCGGTAATCGGCGGCATCTATGCCGCCGGCAAGCTCGACGAGTACCGTCGCTGGATCGAGAGCCTGGACTATCTCGATGTGCTGCGCCTGGTCGATGTCAGCTTTCGCCTGGGCGCCATCCGTGGCGACAAGGTATTCGGGCAGATCCGCAAGATCGTCGGCGAAATCAATATCGAGCAGTTGCGCATCCCCTATACGGCGGTGGCGACCGACCTGACCAACCAGCAGGAAATCTGGTTCCAGGAGGGCTGCCTGCATCAGGCCATGCGCGCCTCGGCGGCGATCCCCAGCCTGTTCACACCGGTGGTGCAGGGCAATCGCATGCTGGTCGACGGCGGCATCCTCAACCCGCTGCCGATCGTTCCGGTGGTGTCCAGCCACTGCGACCTGATCATCGCGGTCAACCTCAACGCCACCAATCAGAAGCAATACCAGCTGCCGGTGATCGAGCGCCCGGCGGCCTTCAAGATGCGCTTCGATGCGCTGATCAGCTCGCTTGGCTCGCGCCTGCCGTTTCGCCGTAAACCGGCTGAGCAGTTGATCCGCCTGGAACAGGAAATCACCGCCGAAGGGCTGGCCAATCCCAACCCCTGGCTCACTGACGGTGCCGCCCCCGAGGGCCAGCAACCGGCCGCCGCGCCGCAGAGCGAGGGAGCACCGAAGTCGGCCACCGGCTCATTCATTGTCGACAACGTCGGCCCTGCGTCGTTGCTCGACCTGATCAACCAGAGCTTCGAGGTGATGCAGACGTCGCTGGCCCAGTACAAGATCGCCGGGTACCCACCGGACGTGCTGATCAACGTGCCCAAGCGCGTGTGCCGATTCTTCGAGTTCTACAAGGCGCCGGAGCTGATCGCCCTGGGGCGGGAGATTGCCCGGGATACGTTGGACAATCATGAAGGGGTTCGGCGCTAGGCCGCGGCTATGCGCGGTCCCTGTAGGAGCGGCCTTGTGTCGCGAAAGGGCTGCGGAGCAGCCCCGGCGATTGCTGCGTCAATGCTGAAACCCTGGGGGCGCTTCGCGCCCCTTTCGCGACACAAGGCCGCTCCTACAGAGAGAGGGAGGCGGCAGCAGAGCGTTCAGATCATCAGAAACGAAACAGGCCGCGTAAGCGGCCTGTTTCGTGATCAGCGCACTACTCAGTAGCGCGTGATGTCGGCACTACCTTCGAGCAGCTTGCGGTACGCCGCAAAGTCCTGCGAGCCAGCACGCGAGGCGAGGTAGCGGCGAATCTGCGCCTTCTCTTCGTCGGTGGCGGCGGCGCCTTCGTTGACGCCCTTGAGCTGCAGCACGACCAGGCTGCCGTCGCCCAGGACCACGCTGCCGTAGACCGGCTTGTCCTTGGACGCAGGCTTGCCCAGGCGGAACACTGCCTGCAGTTCAGCCGGGTCGATGCCGTCCTGGCCACGGGTGGCCGCTTCCTGGACTTTCCAGTGCTGGCTGTCAGCCTTGATTGCCCCTGCACGCAGGTCGGCGATCAACTTGTCGGCCTTGGCCTTGAGTTCGGCAGTCGCCTTCTCCTTGGCCAGGTGCTCGCCAATGTTCTTGGCGACCGCCTCCAGAGGCAACTGCTCCGGCTTGCGATGCTCCTTGACGCGCAAGACCACCACGGTCTCAGGATCGAGCTCGATACCGTTGCTGTTAGCGCCCTCTTCCAGCACCTCTTCGCTGAACGCGGCCTGGATCACGCCACGGTTGGCGGTGATGCCTTCGCCACCCTCGCGGCCGAACGCCGCCGAAGTGTGCACTTTCAGGCCCAGATCCTGTGCCGGCTGCGCCAGGTCGGAAGCCTCGAACGAGGCGTCTTCGAGCTGCTTGGTGGCTTCGACGAAGCGCTGCTCCACCTGCTGGGTCTTCAGCTCGTGGGTCAGCTTGTCTTTCAGGCTGGCGAAGCTAGGTACATCGGGTGCCTCGACGCCCAGCAGCTTGATCAGGTGGTAGCCGTACTCGGTGCGAACCGGGGCGGAAACCTGCTCCTTGCTCAGCTTGTACAGCGCGTCCTCGAAGGCCGGGTCGTACACGCCAGGGCCGGCAAAGCCGAGGTCACCACCCGTGCTGGCAGAGCCAGGATCCTGGGAGAACTCCTTGGCCAGGGCGGCGAAATCCTCACCCTTTTGCAGGCGTTGCTGGATCTCTTCGATGCGGGCCTTGGCCTGAGCGTCGCTGGTCTTGTCGTTGACCTCGATGAGGATGTGGGCAGCATGACGCTGCTCGCCAAGGTTGGCGATTTCCTTCTCGTACAGTGCCTTGAGCGCGTCGTCATCGACCTTGACCTGGTCGAAGAACGCCGACTTCTTCAGCTCGATGTAGTCGATGACCACCTGATCAGGGGTCATGAACTCCTTGGCATGCTGGTCGTAGTGAGCCTTGACTTCCTCATCGCTCACCTTCACCGCGGCCGGATCGGCCTTGAAGGTCAGCGAGGCGAAGTCGCGGGTCTGCTTCTCCAGGCGGGCGAAGGCGTCGACCTGCTTGTCGGTGACGAAGCTGCTGCCGGCAAGGCCGGTGCGCAGCTGGCCGATGAGCATTTCCTGGGCGAGCATTTCGCGGAACTGCATGCGGCCATAGCCCATCTGGCGGATGACCGAGTCGAAGCGCTCGGCGCTGAACTTGCCATCGACCTGGAACTCAGGCGTCTGCAGGATCAGCTGATCCAGCGCGGCCTCGGAAAAAGCGAACTTGGCGTCTTCGGCGCCCTGCAACAACAGCTTGCGGTCGATCAGCCCCTTGAGCGCGGCTTCGCGCAGCATCTTTTCGTCCAGCAGCGCAGGGTCGAAATCCTTGCCCAGCTGTTGCATCAGCTGGCGGCGCTGCATGTCCACGGCCTGACTCAGCTCGTTCTGGCTGATGGTCTGACCGTTCACCTTGGCGGCGTCCTGGCTATGGCTGGCGGCCTGGAAAATAGCCTCGAAGCCGGTCAACGCCATCAACACGACGATAAGGCCGATGATGGTCTTGGCAATCCAACCTTGTGAATTGTCCCTGATATTCTGCAGCATGCGTCCCCCAGAAACGGCTGTACCACTGCATCGACAACCGCGGAGCGTGGGTAGAATCCTGATAGAAGAAAGGCGCATCCAGTGGATGCGCCTTTTCGAAGCGAGCGTGCCAGCGGGAACGTTTGCGACCCGCCGTCACGCGGTCGGCCCAGGCTTGCCCGGACCGGCTGAAAGACGACTTAGTTGACGGCGTCTTTCAGGCCCTTGCCAGCCTTGAAGCCTGGAACCTTGGCGGCAGCGATCTTGATCGCCTTGCCGGTTTGCGGGTTGCGACCGGTGCGCTCGGCGCGCTCCTTGACCGAGAAGGTACCGAAGCCAACCAGTACCACATCGTCACCTTGCTTCAGGGCGCCGGTGACGGATTCGATGACTGCGTCCAGCGCACGGCCGGCTACAGCTTTCGGGATGTCAGCAGATGCGGCGATAGCGTCAATCAGTTCCGACTTGTTCACTCTAAGTCCCCTTATATCTCTATTGAGTTTGTTTCTAAGTATGTAATGAAAAGCTTATGAAACGAGCGCTGGGTGGCCTGTTGACACTGGCGTGCCGCTTTATAGCAAGGGCCGGAAAAAACTGTCAACCAACGCCCCCCAGCGAAATACGTATTAATGCGTGCTGATTCTTTCCTTGGCATCACCGTCGCGCTTTTCATCTTTCGCGACGATCTCCGGAGCCACATCTGGCAAGGGCTCCGGGGCGTATTGCAGCGCAATTTGGAGGACTTCGTCAATCCATTTGACCGGTTTGATCTGAAGATCCTGCTTGATGTTTTCTGGAATCTCCTTGAGATCGCGAACATTCTCTTCGGGAATGATCACCGTCTTGATCCCGCCGCGGTGTGCCGCCAACAGTTTTTCCTTGAGCCCGCCAATGGCCAGTACTTGGCCGCGCAGCGTGATCTCGCCGGTCATCGCCACATCGGCGCGCACCGGGATCTGGGTCAGCGCCGACACCAGCGCGGTGCACATGCCGATGCCCGCGCTAGGGCCATCCTTCGGCGTCGCGCCTTCGGGCATATGGATGTGAACGTCGCGCTTCTCGTGGAAGTCTGCGGCGATCCCCAGACTCTGGGCGCGGCTACGCACGACCGTCTGCGCGGCGGTGATCGACTCGACCATGACGTCACCCAGCGAGCCGGTCTTGATCAACTGGCCCTTGCCAGGGATGACCACGGCTTCGATGGTGAGCAACTCGCCACCCACCTGGGTCCAGGCCAGGCCGGTAACCTGGCCGATCTGATCCTGCTGCTCGGCGAGGCCGTAGCGGAACTTGCGCACGCCAAGCAACTGCTCGAGCTGCTCGCCGCTGACCTTGACCTTCACCTGCTTGGCCCCGGTATGTTCCTTGACCACCTTTCGGCAAACCTTGGCGATCTGGCGCTCCAGACCACGCACACCGGCTTCGCGGGTGTAGTAGCGAATGATGTCGCGGATGGCCGACACCTCGACCTCCAGCTCGTCTTTCTTCAAGCCGTTGGCCTTGACCTGCTTGGGCACCAGGTACTTGACCGCGATGTTGATCTTCTCGTCCTCGGTGTAGCCCGGCAGGCGGATGACTTCCATGCGGTCGAGCAGCGCCGGCGGGATGTTCATCGAGTTCGAGGTGCACAGGAACATCACGTCCGAGAGGTCGTAGTCGACTTCCAGGTAGTGGTCGTTGAAGTTGTGGTTCTGCTCCGGATCGAGCACTTCCAACAGCGCCGAGGCCGGGTCGCCACGCATGTCGCTGCCCATCTTGTCGATCTCGTCGAGCAGGAACAGTGGATTGCGTACGCCAACCTTGGTCATTTTCTGAATCAGACGACCCGGCATCGAGCCGATGTAGGTGCGACGATGGCCACGAATCTCGGCCTCGTCGCGCACGCCACCCAAGGCCATGCGCACGAACTTGCGGTTGGTGGCGGCGGCGATCGACTCGGCCAGCGAGGTCTTGCCCACGCCGGGCGGACCAACCAGGCACAGCACCGGGCCACGGATCTTCTTCACCCGTTTCTGCACGGCGAGGTACTCGAGGATGCGCTCCTTGACCTCTTCCAGGCCGTAGTGATCCGCGTCGAGGATCTCCTCGGCCTTGGCCAGATCCAGGCGCACCTTGCTCTGGGCTTTCCATGGCACCTGCACCAGCCAATCGAGGTACGAGCGTACCACGGTGGCCTCCGCCGACATCGGCGACATCTGCTTGAGCTTGTTCAGCTCGGCCTGGGCCTTGGCCAGGGCATCCTTGGGCAGGCCCGCGGCATCGATACGCTTTTTCAGCTCTTCGACTTCGTTGTGGCCTTCGTCGCCATCACCGAGTTCCTTTTGAATGGCCTTCATCTGCTCATTCAGGTAGTACTCGCGCTGGCTGCGCTCCATCTGTTTCTTCACGCGGCCGCGAATGCGCTTCTCTACCTGCAGCAGGTCGATTTCCGCATCCAGCAGCGCCAGAACGTGCTCGACGCGGGTCTGCAGGTCGATGATCTCGAGGATCTCCTGCTTCTGCTCGATCTTCAGCGCCATGTGCGCGGCCATGGTATCGACCAGGCGGCCAGGCTCTTCGATGCTGTTGAGCGAAGACAGCACTTCGGCCGGCACTTTCTTGCCCAGTTGCACGTACTGCTCGAATTGCGACAGCAGCGTGCGCACGAACACTTCGGACTCGCGCTCGGCGGTCTCGGTTTCGTCGATCAGGCTGACTTCGGCGCGGACATGGCCATCGACTTCGTTGAAGCGCTCGACGGCGCCGCGTTGCTCACCCTCGACCAGCACCTTGACGGTGCCATCGGGCAGCTTGAGCAATTGCAGCACGGTGGCGACAGTGCCCACGCGATACAGGGCGTCTTCGCCCGGATCGTCGTCGGCAGGATTCTTCTGGGCCAGCAGGAGGATCTGCTTCTCGCCCGTCATCGCAGCCTCGAGGGCCTCGATGGACTTCTCACGCCCCACGAACAGTGGGATGACCATATGCGGATAGACGACAACGTCACGCAATGGCAAAAGAGGCAAGTCGAGGGTGGTCTTCATGATTTCGCCTCTACAGCGGCCTTGTGGCCGGAAACCGTTGGAAATGGTGCTTGGGGCTAATGTGGGGGCAGCCCTGCAAAATTACAAGCGCCGGGGCCATGAAATGCAGAAAGGGGCCCTAGGGCCCCTTTCCTTTTGCTGCATCCCACCTGATCAGGCGTCGGGAGCGGCCTTGGCTTGCGGCTCGCTGTTCTCGTAGATCAGCAATGGCTGCGAAGTCCCCTCGATGACGCTCTCGTCGATCACCACCTTGCTGACTTCCTTCTGCGAAGGAATCTCGTACATGGTCTCGAGCAGCACGCCTTCGAGGATCGAACGCAGGCCACGGGCGCCGGTCTTGCGCTCCAGGGCTTTGCGCGCGACGGCCTTGAGCGCATCGCTGCGGAACTCGAGATCGACGTCTTCCATCTCGAACAGCTTGGCGTATTGCTTGGTCAAGGCGTTCTTCGGCTCGGTGAGGATCTGCATCAGCGCAGCCTCGTCCAGCTCGTCCAGCGTCGCCAATACTGGCAGACGACCCACGAACTCCGGGATCAGACCGAACTTGACCAGATCGTCCGGCTCGACCTCACGCAGCGACTCGCCGACTTTCTTGCCTTCTTCCTTGCTGCGCACCTCGGCACTGAAGCCGATGCCACCCTTGGTGGAGCGGTTCTGGATGACCTTTTCCAGCCCCGAGAAGGCGCCACCGCAGATGAACAGGATATTGCGGGTATCGACCTGCAGGAATTCCTGTTGCGGGTGCTTGCGCCCGCCTTGCGGCGGCACGGAGGCAACGGTGCCTTCGATCAGTTTCAGCAACGCCTGCTGCACACCCTCGCCCGATACATCACGGGTGATGGACGGGTTGTCCGACTTGCGCGAGATCTTGTCGATCTCGTCGATGTAGACGATGCCCATCTGGGCTTTTTCCACGTCGTAGTCGCACTTCTGCAGCAGTTTCTGAATGATGTTCTCGACGTCCTCACCGACATAACCGGCTTCGGTCAGGGTGGTGGCGTCGGCAATGGTGAACGGTACGTTCAACAGGCGCGCGAGCGTCTCGGCGAGCAGCGTCTTGCCCGAGCCGGTCGGCCCGATCAGCAGGATGTTGCTTTTGCCCAGTTCGACTTCGTCGCCTTTCTTGTCACGCTGGTTCAGGCGCTTGTAGTGGTTGTACACCGCTACTGCCAGGACCTTTTTCGCGCGTTCCTGACCAATGACGTACTGGTCCAGGATTCCGCTGATTTCTTTCGGCGAGGGTAGCTTGTGCGCGTTGCTCTCGGCCTGGGCTTCCTGCACCTCCTCACGGATGATGTCATTGCACAGGTCGACGCACTCGTCGCAGATAAATACCGAGGGGCCGGCAATCAATTTGCGCACTTCGTGCTGGCTTTTGCCGCAGAAGGAGCAATAGAGCAATTTGCCGTTGTCCTCGCCATTACGGGTGTCAGTCATTCGATCGATCCAATCCGGTAGGCTTGAAACACAAGATGAAGGCAATCGCTGGCTTTTTCAAGTCCGCGGGCGGGCACAATCCGTGCCCGCCCGCTCTGGCGCATTGCTTCAGGATGCCAGTTGCCGCTTGTCGTAGACCGAGTCGATCAGGCCGTACTCGGCCGCGCGCGCGGCGCTCATGAAGTTGTCGCGCTCGGTGTCGCGCTTGATGGTCTCCAGCGACTGGCCGGTGTGGTGGGCCAGCAGCTCGTTCAGGCGCGCCTTGATGTTGAGGATTTCCTGGGCGTGGATCTCGATGTCGGTCGCCTGCCCCTGGAAACCACCCAGCGGCTGGTGAATCATCACCCGCGAGTTGGGCAGGCAGTGGCGCTTGCCAGCGGCACCGGCCGCGAGCAGGAAGGCGCCCATGCTGCAGGCCTGGCCGATGCAGATGGTCGAGACGTCCGGCTTGATGAACTGCATGGTGTCGTAGATCGACATGCCGGCAGTTACCGAGCCGCCCGGGGAGTTGATATAAAGATGGATATCCTTGTCCGGGTTTTCCGCCTCAAGGAACAGCAGCTGCGCCACCACCAGGTTGGCCATGTAGTCTTCTACGGGGCCGACCAGGAAGATCACGCGCTCCTTCAGGAGACGCGAGTAGATGTCGTAGGCACGTTCGCCACGGGCGGACTGCTCGATAACCATCGGGACCAGGCCGCCTGCGGCCTGGATGTCAGAGCTTTGCTGAATATAAGAATTGCGGGACATGTCCTGCACTCGCTCCCAAATAGTCATGGCTTGAATACGCACAAGCCAGCGCGAAGGCTGGCTTGTGGGGGTTTCCTACGAGAGTAGCCTGTTACTCAGCGGCGGCAGGAGCCTGTGCTGGTTTGACGGCTTCTTCGTACGAGACCGACTTGTCGGTCACAGTCGCTTTCTGCAGGACAGTATCTACAACTTGCTCTTCCAGCACAACCGAACGGACTTCGTTCAGTTGCTGGTCGTTCTTGTAGTACCAGGCGATGACCTGCTCAGGCTCCTGGTAGGCCGAGGCCATCTCTTCGATGACTTCACGAACCTTGGCGTCGTCCGGCTTCAGCTCGAACTGCTTGACCACTTCAGCGACGATCAGACCCAGGACCACGCGGCGCTTGGCCTGCTCTTCGAACAGTTCGGCCGGCAGCTGGTCGGGCTTGATGTTGCCACCGAACTGCTGGACGGCCTGCACGCGCAGACGGTTGACTTCGTTTTCCAGCAGGGCTTTCGGCACTTCGATCGGGTTGGCGGCCAGCAGACCGTCCATGACCTGGTTCTTGACCTTGGTCTTGATGGCCTGGCGCAGTTCGCGCTCCATGTTCTTGCGAACTTCGGCGCGGAAGCCTTCCAGGGTCGATTCCTTGATGCCGAACTGGGCGAAGAAGGCTTCGTTCAGCTCAGGCAGCACAGGCGCCGAGACGCTGTTGACGGTGATGGTGAACTCGGCGGCCTTGCCGGCCAGGTCCAGGTTCTGGTAGTCCTCGGGGAAGGTCACGTTGACCACGCGCTCTTCACCGGCCTTGGCGCCGACCAGGCCTTCTTCGAAGCCCGGGATCATGCGGCCGGAACCCAGCACCAGCTGAGTGCCCTTGGCCGAGCCGCCGGCGAAGGCTTCACCGTCGATCTTGCCGACGAAGTCGATGTTGACCTGGTCGTCGTTGGCTGCAGCGCGCTCGACGGCCTCGAAACGGGTGTTCTGCTTGCGCAGGACTTCCAGCATGTTGTCCAGGTCGGCATCGGCCACTTCGGCGCTCAGGCGCTCGACGGCGATCGAGTCGAAACCGGCAACGGTGAACTCAGGGAAGACTTCGAAGATGGCGACGAACTCGAGATCCTTGCCCTTCTCGAACGACTTGGGCTCGACGGCGGGGGCGCCAGCCGGGTTCAGCTTCTGCTCGACCACGGCTTCATAGAAGGAAGCCTGGACCAGGTCACCGAAGGCCTCTTGACGAGCGGCATCTTCGTAACGCTGGCGGATCACGCTCATCGGCACCTTGCCCGGACGGAAGCCGGCAACCTTGGCGCGCTTGGCAGTCTGCTGCAGACGCTTGTTGACTTCGTTCTCGACGCGCTCGGCCGGAACGGCGATGGTCATGCGGCGCTCGAGAGCGGAAGTGTTTTCAACAGAAACTTGCATGGATATTCCTCGTTGCACAGACGTTAGCCGGCGATAGCCCGACTCCAGAATCAAGGGCAAGCATTCTAGTGACTCGTGCAGCAGAAGTCACCCCACCCGGATTGTCGGCCCGCTATGCCGGTCGATTTCCTTGGAAGGCCCGCCCGCATTGGCGTCGAGCCTGTTTCATTCATGGCCGCGCGACACCTTGTGGCGCGCGCGGCTGTAAAACCTTGTCAAACAAACAGCGGCCAGTTGAGATATGGCTTTTTGTCGGTGATTTCAAGGGAGCCTGCGTGAGGGCCTACAAGTGCTCGTCTCATCACAGCACAACCGGAAAACCCCGACCTACTCCAGATCAATCCCATTGAACTGACAATACTCTTCCCACGCCAACCCCAGCGCCTCGGCCACCTCGCGGTGGGTCTCCAGGCGCATGGCCTGCAACTGCTCAGGCGACTCGGCGATCAGCTGCAGCGCATACTCCCAAGGTTCGACGCCCTGTTCCTGCGCAGCGTCCTCGAATGCCCACTCGATCTGCTGGGCCTGCTCGCGGGCGTCCAGCTCGTGGATTTCCTCGAGCAGTTGCGGATTGGCCTCGGCGAAACGTTGCAGCGCCAGGGCCTGGCGCGCCTCTTTTGCGATCATCTGCGCTATTCCTCTGCCGACCGTTCGGCCTACCATTCAACCGACTGAAATCTATCAGCTTTTGCAGCAAGGCCACCATAGGCCGCCAATACCAGAAACGACAAAGGCGCCCGGTCATACGACCAAGGCGCCTTCGGAAATATGGGGTGGACGATGGGAATCGAACCCACGACAACTGGAATCACAATCCAGCGCTCTACCAACTGAGCTACGCCCACCATATAGCAGTGTTGCGGTACAGCCTTACAGAAACATGGTGCGGACGAAGAGACTCGAACTCTTACAGCTTGCGCCGCTGGAACCTAAATCCAGTGTGTCTACCAATTTCACCACGTCCGCATGAAACTCAAAAACAAAGGCGCCGGATCATCAAATCGAGGCGCCTCTGCAGAATCTGGGGTGGACGATGGGAATCGAACCCACGACAACTGGAATCACAATCCAGCGCTCTACCAACTGAGCTACGCCCACCATATTGCGGTGTTGCTTGCCACTTGCCCAGGCCTTATGGCGCACCCGGCAGGACTCGAACCTGCGACCATCCGCTTAGAAGGCGGATGCTCTATCCAGCTGAGCTACGGGCGCTTAAGCTTTCAGTCCAACCGAACAAACGAACCGCTTATTCTGCCCGACTTTGCCAACCCGTGCCAGGCAGTGCCCGACAAGTGCGGCGAATCTTATAGTCGGCCCTGCGGGTCGTCAACACCTTTCTCTAAAAAATTTAAATTATTGAAGGGGTTAGGGGATTTGCCCGACCACGCGCCTTTGCCCTTGCGCCGTGTCGTGCGAGAATACGCGCTTCTTATATGTTCCCTTCTCGATGGTTAATCACGCGTCTATGACTGCACACCTTATCGATGGCAAGGCGATCGCCGCCAACCTGCGCCAGCAGATCGCCCAACGTGTCGCGGAGCGCCGCCAGCAGGGCCTGCGCACTCCAGGCCTGGCGGTGATCCTGGTCGGCACCGACCCCGCCTCCCAAGTCTATGTCTCGCACAAGCGCAAGGACTGCGAAGAGGTCGGCTTCATCTCCCAGGCTTTCGACCTGCCCAGCGATACCACGCAGCAAGCCCTGACCGACCTGATCGATCGCCTCAACGATGACCCGGCCGTCGACGGCATCCTGCTGCAGCTGCCGCTGCCCGAGCACCTGGATGCCTCGCTGCTGCTCGAGCGCATTCGCCCGGACAAGGACGTCGATGGTTTCCACCCGTACAACATCGGCCGCCTCGCGCAACGCATCCCGCTGCTGCGCCCATGCACGCCCAAAGGCATCATGACCTTGCTGGAAAGCACCGGTCAGGATCTGTACGGCATGAATGCCGTCATCGTCGGCGCCTCCAATATCGTTGGCCGGCCCATGGCCATGGAACTGCTGCTGGCCGGCTGCACCGTCACCGTCTGCCACCGCTTCACCAAGGACCTGGCCGGACACGTCGGGCGCGCCGACCTGGTGGTGGTGGCCGCCGGCAAGCCGGGCCTGGTCAAAGGTGAATGGATCAAGGAAGGCGCCATCGTCATCGACGTCGGCATCAACCGCCAGGAAGACGGCAAGCTGGTCGGCGACGTGGTCTACGAGACCGCCCTGCCCCGCGCCGGCTGGATCACCCCGGTGCCGGGCGGCGTGGGCCCGATGACGCGCGCCTGCTTGCTGGAGAACACCCTGTATGCGGCTGAAGAGCTGCACAAGTAAGTTGCTCCGGCAATAGACGCAACGGCGCCCTTCGAGGCGCCGTTTTCATTTGCGCTCCCACGAGGATGGCGACCTTTTCTGCGACACCAGCCGATTCCGCTGCCAAGCAAGCCACTTCAGCTGGACCGGCTGCCCACCGCTCACGCTTCAGCCAGGATTGCCCCGCGATCCCTCCGACAATGGTCACACAGCCCACCCGTGGATGCGTGCCCAATGCAAACAACAAATACCGTCCTCATGATTCGTCCGGCGCGGTTCGCCTTCAACCCGGACACCGCCGCCAACAACCGTTTCCAGCAAGCGCCGCTGGACCCTGAAGCCGCCAGCGAAAAGGCCCTGGAAGAGTTCGACGGCTACGTCGATGCCCTGCGCCAGCAAGGCGTGGACGTGCTGGTGGTGCAGGACACGCCCGAACCCCATACCCCCGACTCGATCTTCCCCAACAACTGGTGGAGCAGCCACGCCGACGGCAGCCTGGTGCTGTACCCGATGGAAGGCGAGAACCGCCGCCTGGAACGCAGCAAGGGCGTACTCGGCGTGCTGCAGGAACGCTTTGCCATCCGCCGCACCATCGACCTGAGTCCGCTGGAACAGCAGAATCTGTTTCTCGAAGGCACCGGCAGCATGGTCCTGGACCGCGAGCACCGCATCAGCTACGCCTGCCACTCCGGGCGCACCCACGAACGCGCCCTGCGCCAGTTCGCCGAGCGCCTGGACTACCGCCTGTGCCTGTTCCACGCCGTGGACCGCCGCCAGGCGCCGATATACCACAGCAACGTGATGATGAACGTCGGCCGCCAGCTCGCCGTGGCCTGCCTCGACGCCCTGCCCCACCTGGATGAACGCCGCGCCCTGGAGCAATCGCTGCGCGACACCGACAAACAGGTGCTGGCGCTGAACTTCGACCAGCTGGAGAACTTCGCCGGCAACATGCTCGAAGTCCACGACCGTGACGGCCGCTCCCTGCTGGTCATGTCGCGCAGCGCCTGGAATGCGCTCGACGCCGACCAGCGCCGCCAGGTCGAGCGGCACAGTCATCCGCTGGTGGTGAACATCGACCATATCGAACGCATCGGCGGCGGCAGCGCGCGCTGCATGCTCGCCGAAATCCACCTGCCCTCGCGCCACTGACTCGACAAGGAGAATCATCATGACCCGCTACATCGACGTGCACGACCTCGCCCACCTGGTCAACCGCAAGGGCCTGCCGACCTGCCTGGCCGAGATGGCCGAATACATTCGCCAGGACTACCTGCGCTGGCACGACTTCGAGAAGTGCGCCCGCCTGGCCAACCATTCGCCAGACGGCGTGATCGAACTGATGCCGGTGTCCGACGCCAACCTGTATGCCTTCAAGTACGTCAACGGCCACCCGAAGAATACCCATGACGGCTTGCTCACGGTGATGGCCTTCGGCGCCCTGGGCGACGTGGATACCGGCGCGCCGGTGCTGCTCAGCGAAATGACCCTGACCACCGCGATCCGCACCGCCGCCACCTCGGCCCTGGCCGCCCGCTACCTGGCGCGCCCCGACAGCCGGAGCATGGCGCTGATCGGCAACGGCTCGCAGAGCGAATTCCAGGCCATCGCCTTCCACACCTTGCTCGGCATCGGCGAGATCCGCCTGTTCGACATCGACCGTGCGGCGAGCCAGAAGCTGGCGGCCAACCTCGCCGGCTATCCGCAACTGAAGCTGATCCTCGCTGGCAGTGTGGCCGAGGCGGTGCGCGGTGCCGATATCGTCACCACGGTCACCGCCGACAAGGCCTACGCCACCATCCTCACCCCGGAGATGATCGAACCCGGCATGCACCTCAACGCGGTCGGTGGTGATTGCCCGGGCAAGACCGAGCTGCACCGCGACATCGTCGAGCGTGCCCGGGTGGTCGTCGAGTACGAGCCACAGAGCCGTATCGAAGGCGAGATCCAGCAGATGCCGGCGGACTCGCCGACCACCGAATTCTGGCAGGTGGTCGAGGGAAACGCCGCCGGACGCGAGAGCGCCGCGCAGGTGACGCTGTTCGACTCGGTCGGTTTCGCCCTGGAGGACTACTCGGCCCTGCGCTATGTGCTGGATGTGGCCAGGGCGCTGGACATCGGGCGCGATATCGCGCTGGTGCCGACGCTTGAGAATCCGAAGGACCTGTTCGCCCTGCTGCAGCCGAACGTGGCGGCACGTAAGGTCAACGCCGCCTGACCGGCCTGGCACGCCCCCCCTGTAGGAGCGGCCTTGCCGAGGCGTCGGACCGGTCGGAAAGGGCTGCGCAGCAGCCCCAGGGGTTCAGCTATGCAGCCGATATTGCCGGGGCCGCTCTGCGGCCCTTTCGCGACACAAGGCCGCTCCTACAGGGGACCGCGTACACCGCGACCGACAAGCATGGCGGTCGCTCGACCAATGACCGAAACCGCTGTCGCACTTGCATAAATCTTTGTCGAAACAGCCGATTCGGCTGCGCAGGGAATCCTAACAGCCGAATTCGACACGCCACACGCTGGCAAACGACACAAAAAACCTGTCTATCTCGCGCATCCTGAGCCCGACCCATGAGTCAGCGACGGACCTGCACGCGCTAACCGTCCTACTACCAATAACAACACCCAGGGACCCAAGACCATGCCCTCCATGCGAAAACGCCTCGGCGTGCTGCTGTTCTCGTTGTGCGCTACCACCGTTACCCAGGCCAAGGAGTGGACCGAGATCCGCTTCGGCGTCTTCCCCGAATACCCACCGTTCGAATCCGTCGCCGCCGATGGCAGCCTGCAAGGCTTCGACATCGACCTGGGCAATGCCATCTGCGCCAAGCTGCAGGTCAAGTGCACCTGGGTGCACAACGAATTCGACGGCATGATTCCCGCCCTGCGCGCCCGCAAGTTCGACGCCATCATGTCGTCGATGGCCGTCACCCCGGCGCGGCTGAAGCAGATCGACTTCACCGACCGCCTGTTCCTCAGCCCTACCTCGGTGATCGTGCGCAAGTCGGCCGACTTCGGCGACACCGCCGAGTCGCTCAAGGGCAAGCAGGTCGGCGTGCTCCAGGGATCGCTGCAGGAGGTGTACGCCCGCGCCGTACTGGCGCCGCTGGGCGCCCAGGTCAAGGCGTACCAGGGCCAGGACCAGAACTACGCCGACCTGATGAATGGCCGCCTCGACGCCACCGTCACCGACAAGCTCGAAGCCCAGCTGAACTTCCTCTCCAAGCCCGAGGGCGCCGACTTCAGGAGCGGTCCGGCGATCAAGGACCCGACCCTGCCGCTGGATATCGCCATGGGTCTGCGCAAGACCGACCCGGAGCTCAAGGCCCTGCTCGACAAGGGCATCGCCATGATCCACGCCGATGGCACCTATGCCGAGATCCAGAAAAAGTACGTCGGCGACCTGGACATCTATAACGAGTGAGCCCCCACCGGCCTCTTCGCGGGTAAACCCGCTCCCACAGGTAACCCACCAGCCTTCGGCCTGCACATATCCTGTGGGAGCGGGTTCACCCGCGAAGCGCCCACCGCGAGATTCCCGTCATGCACGACTTCCTCACAAGCGGCCTGCAAGGCTTCGGCCCGCTGCTGGCCCAGGGCACCTGGATGACCGTCAAGCTGGCCCTGCTGTCGCTGGCGCTGAGCCTCGCGCTCGGCCTGATCGGCGCCAGCGCCAAACTGTCGCGATCCCGACTGCTGCGCCTCCCGGCCACCCTCTACACCACGCTGATCCGCAGCGTCCCGGACCTGGTGCTGATCCTGCTGATCTTCTACAGCATGCAGATATGGCTCAACGACCTGACCGAGGCGCTGGGCTGGGACTACGTCGAGATCGACCCGTTCGGCGCCGGGGTCATCACCCTGGGCTTCATCTACGGCGCGTACTTCACCGAGAACTTCCGCGGCGCCATCCTCAGCGTGCCCGCCGGCCAGCTGGAGGCCGCCACCGCCTACGGCCTGAGCCGGGCACAGCGGTTTCGGCTGGTGCTGTTCCCGCAACTGATGCGCTTCGCCCTGCCGGGGCTGGGCAACAACTGGCTGGTGCTGCTCAAGTCCACCGCGCTGGTGTCGATCATCGGCCTGGCCGACCTGGTCAAGGCCGCGCAGAACGCCGGCAAGACCACCAACGACGTGTTGTTCTTCCTGTGCCTGGCGGGCCTGGTGTACCTGCTCATCACCACCCTGTCCAACCGTCTGCTCAAGCACCTGGAGCGGCGCTACAACATCGGTATCAAGGAGCTGGCGCGATGATCGAACTCCTTCAGGAATATGGCCTGGCCTACCTGTACCACGACGGCGCCGGACTCTCGGGCCTGGCCATGACCCTCTGGCTGTTCCTGGCGAGCATGGTGCTGGGCTTCGCCTTGTCGCTGCCGCTGGCCCTGGCACGTACCTCGCGCCACGCCTGGCTGCGCCTGCCGGTGCAGCTGTACACCTTCGTGTTCCGCGGCACGCCGCTCTATATCCAGCTGCTGATCTGCTACACCGGGCTCTACAGCCTGCAAATGGTGCGCGACCATGCCCTGCTCGATCAGTTTTTCCGCAACGCGCTCAACTGCACCCTGCTGGCGTTCGTGCTCAACACCTGCGCCTACACCGTGGAGATCTTCGCCGGGGCCATCCGCAACCTGCCCGCCGGCGAGCTGGAGGCGGCCCAGGCCTACGGCCTGCGCGGCTGGAGGCTCAACCTGTTCCTGGTGTTGCCAGCGGCCCTGCGCCGTTCGCTGCCGGCCTACAGCAACGAGCTGATCCTGATGCTGCACGCCACCTCGCTGGCCTTCACCGCCACCGTCGCCGACATCCTCAAGGTGGCCCGCGACGCCAACGCCGCGACCTTCCTGACCTTCCAGGCCTTCGGCGTGGCCGCCCTGCTGTACATGCTGCTGTCCTTCGCCCTGGTCGGCCTGTTCCGTGTGGCCGAACGTCGCTGGATGCGCTTCCTTGACCCTGTACGAGGCTGACCAAATGACCGCTACCGCACTGCCACTCAACACCTTCGAACAGGCCCCCGCGGCACACGCCCATGCCAGCGCCATCAAGCTCAGCGTCGAGGGGCTGCACAAGCACTACGGCGAGCACCAGGTGCTCAAGGGCGTCTCGCTGCAGGCGCGCAAGGGCGACGTGATCAGCCTGATCGGCGCCAGCGGCTCGGGCAAGAGCACCTTCCTGCGCTGCATCAACTTCCTCGAGCAGCCCAACGCCGGCAGCATCACCCTCGACGGCCAGACCCTGGAGATCCACCCCGGCACCCGCACCCCGCCGCCGGCCCAGTTGCAGAACCTGCGCACGCGCCTGGCCATGGTGTTCCAGCACTTCAACCTGTGGAGCCACCTGACGGTACTGGAGAACATCTGCCTGGCGCCGCGCAAGGTGCTGGGCATCAGCGCCGGCGAAGCCGAGGCGCGGGCACGCCAGTACCTGGACAAGGTCGGCCTGCCGGCCCGCGCCGCCGACCAGTACCCGGCGTTTCTTTCCGGCGGCCAGCAACAGCGCGTGGCCATCGCCCGGGCGCTGGCCATGGAGCCGGAAATCATCCTGTTCGACGAGCCCACCTCGGCGCTGGACCCCGAGCTGGTCGGCGAAGTGCTCAAGGTGATACAGACGCTCGCCGAGGAAGGACGTACCATGCTCATGGTCACCCATGAAATGGGGTTCGCCCGCCAGGTGTCGAGCCAGGTGCTGTTCCTGCACCAGGGCCTGGTCGAGGAAAGCGGCAGCGCCGAGATCCTCGACCGGCCACAGAGCGAGCGCCTGCGGCAGTTCCTCTCCAATCGTCTGAAGTGAAGTCACGCCGCATATGGATACCAAGGCCATCACCCGCGCCGCCGCACCGCTGGATCGCATCGACGAAGCGATCATCGACGTGCTGCGCCACCATGGAAGGATCACCTACGAGAAGCTCTCCACCCTCGTGCACCTGACCCCCAGGCCCTGCCTGGAACGGGTGCGCAAGCTGGAGCGGCGCGGGGTGATCCGAGGGTACGGGGCAATCATCGACCTGCAGCAGGTCTCCCCCGGATTGTCGTTGCTGGTGCTGGTGGCCTTGTCCAACCAGAGCGGACGCTCGGCGCAGAAGGCGTTCGAGGCCACGGTGCGCGCCTGCCCGCAGGTCTACGAGTGTCAGCTGATCAGTGGCCACTTCGACTACAGCCTGCGCATGCGCTGTCGTGACATGGAGCATTACCGGGTCCTGACCGAGACCTGGATGAACAACGACGAGCTGCACATCGACAAGCTGGTGGCGCATCCGGAACTGGCCGCGGTGAAGAGCACGCCCCCACAGGCCTGACCCATTCCAGCGGGCGCCGGGTGGCAATTATGCAACTCGGCAGCACGCCACGCGGACATTAGCCTCGCTGCTCCTTTTCACAGAGCAGCCATCATGACCATCGTCTCGCCCCCTCCGCACCTGGCCTTCGTGCATAAACGGCTGCCCATCTGGCTGGCCAAAGCGACACCTGGCCAGCGCAACAGACTCAAGAAACTCATCCTGCGCAGCCATGCCGCCTCCCGCCGCGTCGCCGACGCGCTGGCACCGGTCCAGGATATCGAAGCCTACTGCCGCCCCTTGCTCGAACAGGCGCTGAAGCGCTGGTACCCGGATACGGCACTGCCGCGCGTCGACCAAGGGCGGGTGCGCCAGCAGCAGCGGGACATGTCCTGGCTCGAGGCGGCCATGCAGAACTTCGCCGCCAACGCCACACCCAGGCTTTTCGAGCGCCCTGGCAGTGCCCAGCCCTGCAGCCTGGACGTTCACACCTTCGTCAGCGGTGTGCGCAACCTCGACCTTGGCCGGCTCTACCGCTATCACCTGGGCGATCACATCGACACGGACCGCTTCCGCGAGCTGCTGCGCGAGCAGGACCGCGCCGCGTTCGCCGCCACACTGGCCACCGCAGCCTTGCAGGGCCATGTCGACAGCCATGGACTGGCCATGGGCGAAACCGTGGCCTCGGGCTTGGCACCCTCGGCCAGGCGCACGCTGCGCTGTCACTTCCTGAGCCTGTTCAATCTGCCGCTCAATGGCCCGCTGCTGATTCACCTGGATGAAGCGCACGGCTCAGGCAACTGCTTGCTGTACCTGCCGGGTCACCCCACCCAGCCACTGCGCCAGTACGCCAGCGAACAGGCCGCCGGCAGTGCCCTGACCCAACTGCTGTGGACGCAAGACGGGCGAACGTTCTTCACGCGGTTCGTCAACCTCGCGGACCAGCCGACCTTCGCCGCCCGACTGCGCGCGACCCTCTATCCGCGCTACCCCTACGCCACCTTGCACCCCGTACCACCGACCCTGGAAAAGGGCCAGTCCTTCAACTGGATCAAGCGCGTGTTTCCCGCTCCGACCGACATCTGGCAGGAAACCCTCGACAAGAACGCCCGCCTGCCCCTGGTCGCCACTCGCTGGAAGCAGGATGTTTTCGCCGAACGCGCCCGTACCCACGTCGAGCGCAAGCTGCAAGACGCTGCGACCCTGGCGGTGCCCGTGTCGCAGCGCGACGCCGCCGCGCAATTGGCACGCCTCGAGCACTGGCTCGGCATTGGTCTGAACCTGCTCAACGTCGCCGGCCTGTTCGTGCCCGGCCTGGGCGAGATGATGATGGTGATCGGCGGCGGGCAGCTGGTCGATGAGTTTCTCGACGGCGTGCACAGTGCCAACGAAGGCGATGGCGCCGCCGCGATCGGCGCGCTGTTCGATGTGTTCGGCAACCTGGCGCTGATGGCCGCCCTCGGGACGGCTTCGCACTTCAGCGAGACACCCGGCACCCTGGAGCAATGGCACCAGGTCGGCGAGCCGGGCAACGAGCGCTGGTGGCACGGCGAGCTTGCAGCGTTTTCACGCCCGCGCCCCTGGCCAAGCACACACAAGATCGATGCCCAGGGCCTGTTCCAGTGGCACGGGCAGAGCTGGCTCGAGCGCGACGGCCTGGCCCTGCCCTTGGAGCATGCCGCCGAGGGCACGCAACGCCTGGCGCCAGCCCGGGGCGTACGTCACCAACCCCGGCTGGTGGGCAATGGCCAAGGCACCTGGTTGCTCGAACACGATCGACCATTGGCCTGGGAGCAGACCCAACTGCTCGAGCACCTGGGCGCGGCCGCCAGCGGGCTGGACCTGCCATCGCTCGAACGCGCCCTGCGCTGCAGCGGTTACGATGCCAACGTGCTGCGCAAGGTATTGCAAGACCATCGACCACTGCCTGCGCTGCTGCTCGACTGTCTCGAACTGTCTGGCGCCACCCCGCGCACCACGCTATCCGAGCCCACTGAGGCAGCCGCCCTGGCGCGGGCATTTCCCTCGCTCAGCCCTGCGGCGCGCCTGGAAATCCTGACGCAGGCCAGGCCACCCGACATCCTGCAGTTACGGCGAACGGGTCGGTTGCCATTGCGCATGGCCGAAACGGCTCGCCTGTACATTCGCGAAAGCCGGATCAGCAAGGCCCTGGCGCGCTTCCATTCGGCGGGCGCGGGTGCGAACGACCGTGATGCGCTGGCGCTCGGCGCACTGCGGCGGCTGCCTGGCTGGTCCGGCAACGTGCGTATCGCGCTGAGGGAGGGGCGCCTCGCTGGCCACCTGCTCGGCGAAGCCGGCAACAGCGGCATGCCCGGCAAGACCCTGGTGCGCGTCGCCGACACCTACCAACCCTTCGATGAACACGGTAACTCGCTGGCCAACGCAAGCGATCTGTTCGATGCCATTTTGCAAGCACTGCCCGACAGCGAACGCAGGGCCATGAGCCTGAACATCGGCGAGGCGCCGGCACTGCGCGAGAAGCTCTTCGAGAAGGCCGCCGGCAATCGTCGCCAGGCAGCCAGAGACTTGGGCATGGCGCCGGTGCGCCCGATGTACCGACTGCCCTCCCGCCTGCCTGGCGACAGCCGCATCGGTTACCGCCTCAGCGGCAACGCCCAAGGCTGGCTTAGCGAGGACCAGATGTTCGACCAGCTGTATCCGGCCACGCCAACCGACGATCGGCAAATGCTGCGCCTGCGCCTGCGCTTCCAGGCAGGTCAGCAGCCCGGTGCCTTCCGTCGCCTGTTGACCCGTTTGTGGGAAGAGTACCTGCGCCTCGACTTTGCCCTGCAACGCTGGGTGCATGACCCGCAAGGCATCGCCGTCGGCGGCCTCGAGCTGCGCAGCGCCAACCGCGAGGCGCTGGCCCAGCGGATTCGCGCGGCCTGGCGCCGCGAGCCCGGCGAAGACCCGGCCGCCAGCATCGACCATGTGCCTCTGTTGCTCGAGGCGCACCAAGCCGACTCGCTGCCCAGGCTACCGGTCAACATGCCCTACGTGCGGCGAGTGACCATCAATGGCCTGACCGACCCGCACGCCAGCAACCTGAATGAAGTGCTCGGCGCGTTTCCAGGCGTGCGCCACCTGGACATCGCCGGCAACGCACTGAACCGTCTGCCGCCAGTGCTGGGCCAGTTGAGCGAGCTGCAGTCGCTGGACCTGGCGGAAAACAACATCGACTTGCTCGACGAGGCCAGCCTCGCGGTGTTCGACCAGCTTCCTCACCTGTTAAACCTGAACCTGACCGAGGCGCTACAGACACTACCGGTGGAGGCCCTCGATCGCCT
Source organism: Pseudomonas sp. microsymbiont 2 (assembly GCF_054788395.1). Taxonomy (NCBI): domain Bacteria; kingdom Pseudomonadati; phylum Pseudomonadota; class Gammaproteobacteria; order Pseudomonadales; family Pseudomonadaceae; genus Pseudomonas; species Pseudomonas sp. microsymbiont 2. The sequence continues at coordinate 2,002,548 of NZ_CM139112.1, read as the reverse complement.
GGCACGCTTGCCGGCGCTGCAATGGCTCCAGGCCGACCTGAACGAGCTGTCACTGACCGCAGAGCACTTCCTGGCCCTGCAACGCTGGCCTTCCCTGCGCGGCCTGAGTCTGGGCCGCAATGCGATCGTGCTGGATGAGTCGAGCCGGGCGGCCCTGGCCGGCCTGAACCGACTGGAACTGCTGATCCTGTACGAAAACCCGTTGACCTTGGCGCCGGACCTCTCTGGCTGGAACGCCCTGCAAAACCTCGATCTGCAAGACTGCGGCATCAGCCAGTGGCCCGACGGGCTGCTGGACCTGATGAATAGACAACCGCTCACCCTGCGCCAGATCGACCTGAGCGACAATGCGCTGACACAAGTACCCGAACTGCGCGATCTGGCCTACACCCAGGCGATACGCGAGCATCAGGCGCAATTCGCCTACTCGTTCGACAACAACCCACTCGACGACATTGCCCGAGCTCGCCTGAGCGAAGCCGGCCTCCAGGTGCACGACTCGGCGCGCTCATCCGGTGACTGGGCCATCGGCGATTCGCCGGAGCTGTTGGCGCAATTGGCCGGCACCGCGCAAGACCCGCAATGGCGCGCCTTGCACGATCTATTCTTGCGCCTCTCGGGCAGCGCCGACTACCAGCGAAACCCCGAGGCCATGCTGCAGCGCATGCGCCACGTGCTGCGCGTGCTGGTAGTCGGAGAGCAGGAAGAGGCCGCGTCCGGCTGGGGACGAGCGCAGCTCAAGCAACAGATCGACGACCTGCTGGAAGATGCCGGGCAACAATGCGTCGACCAGGCCAGCCTGCTGTTCCAGCAAGTCGAGACCGATGTGCAGGTCTGGCAGGCGGTAAACCACGCCAGCCCCGACATGGCCGACCAGCAGGTCGCGGCCAGCGTCGTGGGTTGCCTTTTCCGCCAACGCCTGCTCGATGCGCAAATCGGTGAACTGTACAACGCCCGTGTCAGCCGGCGCCGCGCGCTGGCCGCCGCGCGCGACGAAACCGAGCGCCAGGCGGCGCCGCCGACCGATGGCGATGACGACATCAGCGATGGAGCGCTGACAGAACCCGACTATCTGCTCGACGAGCTGGAAATGGCCCTGTACGCGCGCCTGCGCCTGCGCACGCAACTGAATCTGCCGCCGCAACCCCAGGAGATCCGTTTCGGCTACCTGGCGCGGCTGAGCGACGCCACGCTGCATCGCCTGGGTGCGCGAGTGAACGCCGGCGCCACCGCGACCAACCTGGCCGATTGGGCCGCCGGCCAATCATTCTGGCAAGCCTGGGTGCGACGGCTGACCCCTCAGCCTTTCGCCGCGCTCGCCCGCGCATGGGAGGGCGCATCGGAGTACTACGATGCGCTGTCCACCATCGGCGGCACGCTGGGGGACTATACCGGCCCACCGGTGCCTGAAGCGTTCATCCAGGCCCTGGAGAGCGAAACCCGCGATGTGCCCGGCCTGACCTGGCGTCGCAACGGCAAGCTCCAGCGTTTCGATCTCCAGGCCCCGCGCTTCGCCGCCTTGCAACCCAGCCTGCATGATCGCGTCGGCGGTATCCTGCTGCACGCCAGGCAGGCCGCCGAAACGCATCTGTCGCGCACGCAGACCGACCAGCTGATCAACGCGCACCTCCCCCCCGCTAACACTACACGTTAAACGGGATCATCCCATTTGCCATTCGGGTGGCTGGGCATAGCCCGCCACCCAACCCGCCACCTCATCCGCCGGCATCGGCCGCGCGATGCCATACCCCTGGGCCAGCTCACAACCCAGCCCCATCAGCACCCGCCCATGCTCGATGGTCTCCACGCCTTCAGCCACCACTTCCCGCCCGAACGCCCGCGCAAGGCCGATCACCGCGCCGGTCAACGCCAGATCGTCATGGTCATGGAGGATGTCGCGCACGAAGGATTTGTCGACCTTGATGGTCTGCGCCGGCAGGCGCTTGAGGTAGCTCAACGAGGAGTAGCCGGTCCCGAAGTCGTCCAACGAGAAGCGCACACCGAGTGCGCGGCAGGCATCCAGGCACTGCCCGACACGTGCCAGGTTGTCGATGGCGACCGACTCGACGATCTCCAGGTCCAGCCGGGCCGGCTCGACCCCGGGGTATTGCCCGAGCAACCGCGCCAGTCGCTCGGCGAAGTCGCCCCGTTGCAGCTGGCGCGCGGCGATGTTCACGCTCAGCGACCAGTCCCGCCCCGACAGCTGCCATTGCCACAGCTGGTCCAAGGCCTGGTCGATGACCCATTCGCCAAGCTCGACGATCAGGTCGGTCTGCTCGACCAGTGGCAGGAACTCTCCGGGCGGTACCGGCCCTTTCGACGGGTGCATCCAGCGCAGCAGCGCCTCGAAACCGATCACCTGGCCACTGCGCATGTTCACCTTGGGCTGGTAGTGCAGGCACAGCTCGTCATGGCGTAGCGCCTGGCGCACCCGGGCCACGGTCTGGTGCGTGGCCTTGAGCTCGAGCTCCTGGGACACGTCGAACAAGTGATAGCGGTTGCGCCCGCGCTGCTTGGCCACGTACATCGCCTGGTCGGCGTGGCGCACCAGGGTATCGGCATCCTCGTCGTCCTGCGGGAACAGGGTCACGCCAATGCTGGCGCTGAGCGCCAAGGCATGCTCGCGGATCAGATAAGGGGCCGCAAGGCCCCGCAGGATGCGCATCAGCGCCGCGTGCAACTGCTGCGGGCCCTCGATATGGCGCAGGATCAGCACGAACTCGTCGCCCGACAACCGCGCCACCGTGTCGCCACCACGCAGGATGCCCTGCAGGCGCTGGGCGACCTCCACCAGCAGCAGGTCGCCGGTGGCATGGCCATAGCCGTCGTTGACCGCCTTGAAACCATCCAGGTCGAGCATGCACACCGCCAGCGGGATGCGCTCGCGCCGGGAGAACGCCAAGGCCTGGTTGAGCAGGTCGCTGAGGTAGGCGCGGTTGGGCAGGCCGGTCAGCACGTCGTGCCCCACGCGCCACTGCAAGGTATGCAGCAACTGGCGCTTCTCGGTGACGTCGAAGCGGATCGACACGTACTTGCGCACCTTGCCGGTGTGCGGGTCGATCAGCGGCACCATGGTGCTGTCCACCCAGTACAGCGAGCCGTCCTTGGCACGGTTGCAGATCTCGCCCTTCCACACCTGGCCCGCGGCCAGGGCGTGCCACATCTCGAGGAAGAAGGCCGGCTCGTGCAGTCCGGAATTGAGAATACGGTGGTTGGCCCCGAGCAGTTCCTCGCGGCTGTAGCCGGAGATGCTGCAGAACTGCTGGTTGACGTAGGTGATACGACCGCGCAGATCGGTTTCGGAAAAGATCGCGGCCGCATCCACGGCCGCGCGGTAGTTGTCGTCCATAGCCCTCGCAACCTAGCGGTCGAAACGCTCCACCAGGGCGCGCAAGCCGGCGCACACCTGCTCAAGTTCAGCGCCACGCACGGCGGCGGCATTGGCGCGGCGAGCGCTCTGCTGGACCGTGCCGGCCACGCCGTTGATCTGCCGCGAGACATCCTCGGCCACGCAGGATTGCTCCTGCGAGGCCGCCGCCATCTGCTGGCTCATGTCGCTGATGCGTTGCACCGCGTGGCGAATGCCCAGCAGGGCTTCCTGGGTCAAGGCGACCTGATTCACCCCCTCCCGCGCGCCCTCGAGCCCCCGGCTGGCGATGCTTACCGCCTGTTCGGCGCCGCCGCGCAAGCCATCGATGATCGACTGGATGTGCAGGGTGGACTGGCGAGTCTTGTCGGCCAGGGCGCGTACCTCGTCGGCGACCACGGCGAAGCCGCGACCCTGCTCGCCGGCGCGGGCCGCCTCGATGGCGGCATTGAGCGCCAGCAGGTTGGTCTGCTCGGCGATGGCGCGGATCATGCCGGCCGCCTCGGCGATGGCACCGGTCTGACCGGCCAGGTCGTTGACCGCCTGGTTGATCTGCCCGACCGTGCCGGCCAGGTTGTGGATCGCCGCCCCCGTGGCGTCGGCCACCTGGCTGCCCTGCCCAGCCAGCAGGTGGGCGGTGTGCGCCTGTTCGGCGGTCAGCTGCACGTGGCCGGAGACCTCGCCGATGGAGGCGGCCATCTCGGTCATGGCGGTGGCGGTCAGATCGGTCTCGGCACGCTGTTCGAGCAGCGCCGACTCGGTGCCGCGCGACAGCCGCCCGGCATCCTGGGCGGCATCGGCCATCTGCGTGGCGAGGTCGCTGAGGCGGGTGAGCGCGGTCTTCAGGCGTGCCTCTTCGCTGATCAGGATCAGCTCCAGCTGCCCGGCGGCACCCGGCAGGTCACTGTAGGTGAGTGCCGCGACCGGGTCGCTGAAGGTGTTGTCGGCCACCTGGACGATCCGCCGCAGGTAACGCCCCATGCGGCTTTGCGCCCACAGGCCGACGCCGCCGAACAGCACCAGGGTCAAGGCCTGCGCCGGCAGGCCCGGCCACAGCCCGTTGACCCCAGCGGCCAGGCCGCCGGCCAGCAACGGCAGGGTCATGGCCCGGGCCAGCAAGGCCAGGCGCCGAGAGGCGGTCAGTGCCGAGCGGCCTTCGCGCAACCGTGCATACAACGCCTCGGCGCGGGCCACCTGCTCGCGGGTCGGGCGTACGCGCACCGACTCGTAGCCGATCACCTGGCCGTTCTCGAGCATGGGCGTGACGTAGGCATTGACCCAGTAGAAATTGCCGTTGCGGCAACGGTTCTTGACGATGCCCATCCAGCTGCGACCGGTCTTGAGGTACTGCCACATCAGCTCGAACACCGCTTCAGGCATGTCCGGATGACGCACCAGGTTATGCGGGCTGCCGACCAGCTCTTGCTGGCTGTAGCCGCTGATGGCGGCGAACTCGGCGTTGCAGTAGGTGATGAGGCTGGCCGTGTCGGTCGCCGAAATGAGCCGCTGGTGCTCGGGGAAGCTTTGCTCGACCGGATTGACCGGCAGGTTCAGACGCACGATGAGACTCCATTCCTACCCGGGCCGACGAGCGGCCTGGCAAGGGCCAGGGGCGTCGGAACCGTTCGTCCAGGATCAGCTCCAATGCCCGACAACGCTTGCACGCGGGCCGGCGAATGGCCGGATCGCCCTGGACGATGACTTGAATGGCTGATCAATCAAAGCGCCGGATTCTACGAACTCCATCACATTTTGCAAATAAATGTGATGGATCATGGCGTTGCGCCATGTCGAAAGATATCGTTAAGTGCTTGATTCTAAATGGGAATTGAGCGATGACGAGAACAGGTCTAGGCCCAGCCCTGCGCCGCTACCGCAAACTGGCCGGCCTCACCCAGGCGCAACTGGGCGAGCGAACCGGCTTCGACCCCAAGACCATCAGCCGCTTCGAAACCGGCACTTATACCCCCAGTGTCGAGACCCTGGTCACGTTCGCCAGAACACTGGGGGTCAAGCCCAAGGTCTTCTTCGCCGAGCCCGACGATGAAGAAGAACAGCGCGCCTACCTTTTCGGTGTCATCCACAACGCCCCGCCCAAGGACTTGGTCAAGCTGATCGCTGCCGTCGATCAGGTGCTCGCCAAGCCCTGAAATCCCCCGCGCACCACGCTAGAGCAGCTTCGCTGCGATTGCACCACAACTGGTCAGACCGGTCAGGCCAAAAAGCCTTGCAATGTGGGAAATTTCGGAGTTCCATGGTCCGGCAGTGAACAAACCGGTAAGACCACAATAATTAAGTCCTGCACTCTTTCGCTCCGTGTGGCTGGGGGGCAAGGACACCGACCCGAGATCCCTCCCATGCTCAAATGGTGTTCGCGTTCGATCTTCCTCCAGGTTGTGCTCGGCCTTGCCCTCGGCATCGTCTGCGGCTTGAGCTTCCCCGACCTGTCCCTGCAACTCAAACCCCTGGGTGACGGCTTCATCAAGCTGATCAAGATGCTCATCGGCCTGATCGTGTTCTGCGTGGTGGTCAGCGGCATCTCCGGCGCGGGCGACCTGAAGAAGGTCGGACGCATCGGCCTGAAGTCGGTGATCTACTTCGAAGTGCTGACCACCCTGGCCCTGGTGATCGGCCTGGTGTTCGCCTTCTCCACCGGCATCGGCAGCGGCGCCAACATCCACCTCGACCAGCTGTCCAGCGCCGACGCCGGCGCCCTGGCCGAACGTGGCCAGCACATTCATGGCACCACGACCTTCCTGATGGACCTGATTCCCACCTCGGTGGTCGGCGCCTTCGCCGACAACAACATTCTCCAGGTCCTGCTGTTCTCGGTGCTGTTCGGCAGCGCGCTGAACCTGGTCGGCGAATCGGCCTCGGGCATCTCGCGCCTGATCAACGAACTGAGCCACGTGATCTTCCGCATCATGGGCATGATCGTGCGCCTGGCGCCGATCGGCGTGTTCGGCGCCATCGCCTTCACCACCAGCAAGTACGGCCTGAGCTCGCTGCAGCACCTGGGCGGGCTGGTCGCCCTGTTCTACCTGACCTGTGCCGGCTTCGTGCTGATCGTGCTGGGCACGGTGATGCGCCTGTCCGGCCTGCGCCTGCTGCCCCTGATCAAGTACCTGCGCGAAGAGCTGTCCATCGTTCTGGGCACCGCGTCCTCCGACGCCGTGCTGCCGCAGGTGATGCGCAAGCTCGAGCACCTCGGCATCGGCAGCTCCACCGTCGGCCTGGTGATCCCCACCGGCTATTCGTTCAACCTCGATGGCTTCTCCATCTACCTGACCCTGGCCATCGTGTTCATCGCCAACGCCACCGGCACGCCATTGGCCATGACCGACCTGCTGACCATTCTCCTGGTGTCGCTGGTGACCTCCAAGGGTGCCCACGGCATCCCAGGCTCGGCGCTGGTGATCCTGGCCGCTACACTCACCGCGGTCCCGGCCATCCCGGTGGTGGGCCTGGTGCTGGTGCTGGCGGTGGACTGGTTCATGGGCATCGGCCGAGCGCTGACCAACCTGATCGGCAACTGCGTCGCCACCGTGGCCATCGCCCACTGGGAAAAGGACATCGACCTGGAGCGCGCGCACAACGTGCTGGCCAACAAACCCGGCTTCACCCCGATACCCCGCAAGCAGGGCCAACCCCATCAACAGGAATTCTAAGCCTCAGGCGGCCGGCGCCCAGCGCCGGCCGGTCAACGGCACGGATGCAGCGTCAACCAAGGAGCGAACCGTGATCAGCTCTTCTACCGTAGTCGATTCAGTGGTGGAAAAACTCCGCCAGGCCCTGGCCCGTGGCCAGTGGCGCAGCGGCGACATGCTGCCCGGCCAGCGCGAGCTGGCCGAGCAGCTTGGCATCAGCCGGCCCAGTTTGCGCGAAGCGGTGACCGTGCTGGAAACCCTTGGCCTGGTGCGCTCGATGCCCGGCAAGGGCGTGCTGGTGCTCGACAGCGACGCCGGCCAAGCCCAGGAACAGACGCAGGAAGCCATCGCCCAGGCCAGCCTGGCCGATGTGCTCGAGCTGCGCTACACCCTCGAACCCTTCATCGCCGGCCTGGTGGCGCAATCGGCCGGCAGCCAGGACATCGGCCAGTTGCGCCTGACCCTGATGGACATGCGCGAGGCCCTGGAGGCCGGCGATAGCGAGGCGGGCTTCGATGCCTACATCGCCTTCCACGAAGCGCTGTTCGCGCTGACCACCAACCCGATCTTCCAGAGCGTGGTGCAGCAGACCGGCAACGCCCTCAAGCAGAGCGCCGAGATGCTGCGCAACTCCCCCGAGCACCTGGCCGCGCGACTGAGCGAAAACGAAGCAGTGGTCCGCGCCATTCGCGAACGCAACAGCGCCCATGCCAGCCTGCAGATGCGCCGACACATCCTCGCCGAAGGCCAGCGCATGGGCATCGCCCTGAACATTCCCGACCAGGTCCCTGAATAAAGAAGGAGAGCGACCATGACCGCCTGCGCCCCAGCCGCCCCCCGCCTGCCTGCCCTGCTCGGCGCTGGCGAAACCCGCCTGTCGGCGGAGCAGATCTACCCCCGGCTGTTCGATGCCATCCTCGAGCAGCGCCTGCCACCCGGCAGCGCCCTGCCCGAACAGGCGCTGGGCAACGTCTTCGGCGTGAGCCGCACGGTGATCCGTCGGGTGCTCGGGCGCCTGTCCGACCAGCAGGTGGTGGTGCAACGCCCCAGCCACACCGCGCACCTGGCCGCCCCCGACCCACGACAGGCGCGCCAGGTGCTCAGCGCCCGGCGCCTGGCCGAGACCACGCTGATCAGCCTGGCCACCCAACGCGCGCGCCCGGCGCAGATCCGCCAATTGCGCCAGCTGGTCGAGCGCGAGCGCCAGCATCATGAGCGTGGCGAACGCTGCACGGCGATCCGCCTGGGCGGCGAGTTCCACATGAAACTGGCGCAGATGGCGGCCAATGCGCCTTTGGCACGCTTTCTCGACGGCCTGGTGCCGATGACCTCGCTGATCATCGCCCGCTACGAGTCGCCCTGCTGCGAACACTGCGCCTGGCAGGAACACGCGGCGATCATCGATGCGGTGGAGCGCGGCGACGGCAGCGAGGCCTTGGCGCTGATGCACGAGCATCTGGACCGCCTCGAAGCCAAGCTCGACCTCGATCGGCCCTGCTGAGTCAATCGAACGTCAGCGCATCGACGCCTGGCAGAATCCGCACTTCATCACCCAGCGACCACTCCGCCGCCCGCGCCGCCAGGGCGGCGGGCACGCCAGGCGAACCGCCCGGCCCCGGCGGCACGTCGTAGGTGGCGTGGGCATCGTGGGGCAGCAGTACCTCGAAGCCTCGTTGCAGGGCGGCGCGGGCGGTGGCGGCCAGGCACATCTCCGAGAGCAGGCCGCACAGGGCCAGGCGCCGCACGCCCAAAACCTGCAGTAACGCTTGCAGCCCAGTCTCGACGAAACCGTCGTCCTCGGTCTTGAACAACACGTGCTCGCCAGGCGCCGCCGGGAAGTACAGCGGCCAGCCCGCCGAGTGTGGAGCGTCGGGGCTGCCGGGCGCGCCGTCGTTCTGCAGGAAGATCACCGGCACCCCGGCCTGCCGGGCCCGTGCCAGCAAACGGGCGATGCTCACTTGCAGCGCAAGGTGCCCCGGCACGGCCTCGGCGCCCTCCATGAATGCACATTGCACATCCACCAACAGCAAGGCGTCGGCCTGAGGGACGGGGTCGAGGGTCATCGCGTGCTCCAGCGTGCGCAGTGAACGGAACGCCGAGCATAGCGCAGGTATCGGGCGTGTCTTACCATGCCCGACGATTCATCACACAGCCTTGGAGGCAAACATGAAGCACAGTATCGCGCCGGTGGGCGCGGAGCACTTCGACCGGCTCGCCGATCTTTGGGAAGCCTCGGTGCGGGCGACCCACGACTTTCTTCCCGAGGGCTACATCGAGCGTCTGCGCCCCCTGGTGCGCGAGCAGTACCTGGGTTTCGTCCAGCTGCGCGCCTGGCGTGACAGCGATGGCCGGATCCAAGGGTTTGCCGGGGTGCATGACGGCAAGCTGGAAATGCTGTTCGTCGACCCGGCCTGCCGTGGCCAGGGTATCGGCAAGGCGCTGCTGGCCCAGGTGGTCGAGGAACTGGGCGTGGGCGAGGTCGACGTCAACGAGCAGAACCCGCAGGCGGTGGGGTTCTACCTGAAGCACGGGTTCGTCCAGGTCGGGCGGTCCGAGGTGGATGGACAGGGAGATCCGTATCCATTGCTGCACCTGAAGCGGGAGCACTGAACAATGTCATTCAAACCTGCAAAGGGGGCCGCTGCGCGGCCCATCGCAGGCAAGCCCGCTCCCACAGCGACTTCGAGCACGGTCGCTGTGGAAGCGGGCTTGCCTGCGAAAAGGCAGTGAAGACGAACCTATACTCCAATAGACATTCCGGCCTCTTTCAAGGGGGCACTTCGCGTGAAATCCCTTTTTGTGATTTTCCCGCTCTGCCTGCTGCTGGCCCTCGCCGGCTGCGCCGGCAAACGCCCCCCGCCCCCAGCGCAAAACCTCCCGCCCGCCGTCTGGCAACGCATCGACCAGGAGATTCTCGACGCCTCCGTGGCCGCCGCAGGTTCGGCCAACGACTATGCCCGCCGCTCCATGCGCGTGTGGAAGGAGCAGGTGCAGCAGCGCACCGAGAACAATTTCATCCCCTGGTTCACCGGCTACTGGACCCAGCAATGGCTCACGCTCAAGGTGGCCTGGTACAAGATGAACAGCGGCAACGGCAGCGAGACCCCGGAAAAGCGCCTGGGCCTGTACCTGCAAGAGCAGTACCACGAACGGGTCATCGAGCCGGTGGCCGAGCAGATCGACCCCGAGGGCATCCGCGACCGTGCCAGCGAGCTGTACCTGCAACTGCTCGCCCAGCAACTGCCGGCGATCATCCAGCGCTACAACGCCCCGCCCGAGCAGTTCAGCCAGCGCCTGAACCGCATCCCGGTCATCGCCCTGGGACCACCGGATGCACGCAACGCCTCGCTCTACCTGCTGCTGCGGGCCAAGTCGCTCGATCAGCAGCCGGCCTGGCAGTCGCTGCGCGAGCACCTGCACCAGCAAGCCAAGGCCCCCGGCCAGACCGAGGCAGGGCTATCGTCGGTGGCCACCCAGGCCAGCGAGAAGCTCGGTGCCAGCCTGGCACCGCGCGGCGCGGCCAGCGCCATCGCCGCGGCGGTGGGCAAGGCAGCCGGGGCGATGATCTCGGTGGCGGTGACCGGCTACGGCATGATCACCCACGACCGTGAACAGCCGCAGATGGTCGAGCAGCTGCGGGTGATCCTCAATGTCGCGCTGAACCAGGAATGGCAGGAACTGATGGAGAACCGCCAGAGCGGGGCCATGTCCGGGGTGTACTACCTGTCGGGGCAGGTGGAGGACAGTTTGCTGGGCTATCGGGCGCCGTGATCTGCAGGCAACGCGCTCCTACAAAAGAACTCAGGCTGGCGCCAGCGCCGAGGCCGGCAAGCCGAAAATCCGGTCGAACGCCCAGTTGTAAATGAACGTGTAGCACGGCACCAGGAGGATGAACGCCAGGTCCACCACGAACGCCTCCAGCAGGGTCATGTCCAGCCACCAGGCAATCAGCGGGATCAGGTACACCACCAGGGTCAGCTGGAAACCGATGGCGTGCGCCACCCGCCGTCCGACACTGCGCCCGCGCCTGGCCTGGCGGCTCTCCCACCACTCGAACAGGCTGTTGTAGATGAAGTTCCAGGCCATGGCGATGGTGGTGATCATCACCGCCAGGGGGCCAGTATGCGAAGCCTGGGTGTCGGACAGATAGGCCAGGCCCAGCGTCGACATGCACAGGCCGATCAGTTCATAGAAGGTCACGTAGACCAGTTTGCGTTTGAGTCCTTGCACCGGCTTTACCTTGTTGCGGGTTTCACGAAGGCGGCAAGAATGCATCAACGCTATTGACAGAAAAAGTCGGCAGCTTTCAGATTTACTGAAAGGAGACTGCCATGAACTTTTCCAGCGACACCATCCTGCTGTTCCTCGCCGTGCTTGACCGTGGCTCGTTCTCTGCGGCCGCCCGGGCGCTGGGACGAGTGCCTTCGGCGGTCAGCATGGCCATCGGCAACCTCGAAGCCGAGCTGGGCTATGCGCTATTCGAACGGGGGGCGCGCGAGGCGCGACCTACCGCCCAGGCCCAAGCCCTGGAGCCCCATGCGCGACTGATCGCCGAGCAACTGGGATTGCTGGAAGTGCATGCGCTGGAGCTGTCGAGCGGCCTGGAAAGCAGCCTGGCCATCGCCGTGGTCCCCGATATCGACCAGCGTCCGTTGCTCGAGGCTATCGCCCGCCTGGGCGAGCGCTACCCCCTGCTCGATATCGAATTGCTCGCCGCCCCGCAGGAGGACGCCCTGCAGCTGCTCGACAGCGGCCGAGTCGGCCTGTGCCTGGCCTTCGCCGGCCTGCAGGTGGATCCACGCCGCAGCTTCCAGCAGATCGCCATGGAGTCGCTGGTGGCCACGCTGTCGCCGCATCACCCGGCCTTGCGCGCGGGGCGCATCCGTCATCTCGAAGACCTGGTCAACCTGCGCCAGATCCTGGTGCGCAGCCGCGACCTGCCGCTGTCCGATCCGCGCTCGCTGATCGGCACCTCGCACTGGCGCACCGACAGCCTCGACCTGGCCGTGCAAATGGTCGAGGCCGGCCTGGGCTGGGGCGACCTGCCGCTGTCGCGGGTCGCGCCCTTGATCGCCAGCGGTCGCCTGGTACGCCTCGAGTTCCTGAACACTCGCAACGAACTGCAACTGCCGGTGAACGCCTTCTGGCTCAAGCAACAGCCCCTCGGGCAGGCAGCAAGATCACTGGTAAGCCTGCTTGCACCCAAATAGCTGGCAACAAATTCAGGGCAAATCTGCCAGGCGCTGCGACATTTAGTCTTTCAACATTTTTCAGATCTGGCCGATAGCGTTGCAACAGGCTCCGCCCTTCGTGCCACAAGCACGCGGCGCCCTTCCTTCACTGGCTCAAGGTCTCGAAACATGAACCTGAAATTCCGCCACAAGATCCTGCTCAGTGCCTGCGCCGTCGTGGTCCTGGCCTTTGCGCTGTTCACCCTCTACAACGACTACCTGCAGCGCAACACCATCCGCCAGAGCATCGAGGCGTCGGTGCGCCAGGCCGGCGCGCAGACCGCCAGCAGCGTGCAGAACTGGATGAGCGGGCGCATCCTGGTGCTGGAAAACCTGGCCCAGGACATCGCCCAGCAAGGCGCCGGCGACAACGTGCCGGGCCTGGTCGACCAGCCGTCGTACACCAGCAACTTCCAGTTCACCTACTTCGGCCAGAACACCGGCCTGTTCACCCAGCGCCCCGACGCCAAGATGCCCGACGGCTACGACCCACGCCAGCGCCCCTGGTACACCCAGGCCGTGACCGCCAACCAGACCATGCTCACCCCGCCCTACATGGCCGCGGTCGGCGGCCTGGTGGTGACCATCGCCATGCCGGTCAAGGCCAAGGGCAGCGGCGAGCTGCTCGGCGTGGTCGGCGGCGACCTGAGCCTGAACACCCTGGTGGACATCATCAACGCCGTGGACTTCGGCGGCATCGGCCACGCCTTCCTGGTCGATCGCAGCGGCATGGTCATCGTCAGCCCGGACAAGGACCGGGTGATGAAGAACCTCAAGGACATCTACCCAGGCTCGCCGCTGCGGGTCGAACCCGGCATCCAGGAAGTCAGCCTCGACGGCAAGGACCGCATCATCTCCTTCGCCCCGGTGGAAGGCCTGCCGTCGGCGCAGTGGTACATCGGCCTGTCCATCGACAAGGACAAAGCCTACGCACCACTCAGCCAGTTCCGTACCTCGGCGATCATCGCCATGCTCATCGCCGTGGCCGTCATCGCCGGCCTGCTGGGCCTGCTGATCCCGGTACTGATGCGCCCGTTGACCACCATGGGCCGCGCCATGCAAGACATCGCCGAAGGCGAAGGCGACCTGACCCGCCGCCTGACCGTGGAGCAGAAGGACGAATTCGGCGAGCTGGCCACCTCGTTCAACCGCTTCGTCGAGCGTATCCACGCCTCGATCAGCGAAGTGTCCTCGGCCACCCGCCTGGTGCATGACCTGTCGGAGAAAGTGGTGGTTGCCTCCAACGCCTCGCTCACCGGCTCCGAAGAGCAGAGCATGCGCACCAACAGCGTCGCCGCGGCGATCAACGAGCTGGGCGCCGCCACCCAGGAAATCGCGCGCAACGCCGCCGACGCCTCGCAGCACGCCAGCGGCGCCAGCGAGCAGGCCAACGGTGGCCGCCAGGTGGTGGAAGAAGCCATCAGCGCCATGACCGCGTTGTCCGAGCGCATCAGCGAATCCTGCGAGCAGATCGAGACCCTCAACGCCAGCACCGACGAGATCGGCAAGATCCTCGACGTGATCAAGGGCATCTCCCAGCAGACCAACCTGCTGGCGCTCAACGCCGCCATCGAAGCCGCCCGTGCCGGTGAAGCCGGCCGTGGCTTCGCCGTGGTCGCCGACGAAGTACGCAACCTGGCCCACCGTACCCAAGAGTCGGCCGAAGAGATCCACCGCATGATCACCAGCCTGCAGGTGGGCTCGCGCGAGGCGGTGCACACCATGAACACCAGCCAGGTGTCGAGCGAGGAGACCGTGCAGGTGGCCAACCAGGCCGGCGAGCGCCTGGCCAGCGTCACCCAGCGCATCGGCGAGATCGACGGCATGAACCAGTCGGTGGCCACCGCCACCGAGGAGCAGACCGCCGTGGTCGAGAGCCTGAACCTGGACATCACCCAGATCAACGCGCTGAATCAGCAAGGGGTGGAGAACCTCAACGACACCCTGCGCCACTGCGACGCCCTGAGCCAGCAGGCCGGGCGCCTGAAGCAACTGGTGGGCAGCTTCCGCATCTGACCTGCCCCCGCTCCCACAGGCTTTTGTGGGAGCGGGCTTGCCCCGCGATAGCGGCCCTCAGGCCGCAACCACCTTGCCTCCCCGCCCGCGCCTCAACCACCCCACCAGCACCGCCGCCATCAGCACCAGCCCCAGGTAGCCGAACAACGGATACACCAGCCCCACCAGGCTGATGAACCCCACCAGGCTGCAAATGAACCCCACCCCGCCGGCCACCACCGCGCCCCAGCGGAACCTGGCCGTGCCCGCCGGCAGCAACCGCGACAGGAACGAGAACAGCGTGCCCACCGCCGTGTTGACGATCATCCCGAAGATGATCAGGCACATCACCAGCCCCAGCAGCGGCGACACCTCGCTGGCGATCGACAGCATCGGCATCGGCAAGGCCGCGACAGTGTCCAGGCGCGCGAGCAGGCCCGCGCTCATCACCAGCATCAGCCCACCCAGGGCCGCGCCACCGAGCAAGCCGCCGACCACCGCGACCCTTCCATTGCGCGCCGAGCCGCCGAGGATCGCCAGGATCGGCGCACCGGCCACGATGTTGTAGGACACATACAAGAACGCCCCGAGCAACCAGTGGTGAGTACCGGCCTCCTGCTGGCTGGCCACCTGGTCGAGCGCCGCGAAACTCAGGCTGCGGGTACACACCGCATACAGGGCGATGGCCGAGGCCACCAGGATCAGCAGCGGGGTGATCGCGCCGATGGCCACCATCACCTTCTGCACATCCAGGCAAACGATCGCCACCACCAGCACGGTGACCAGCACGCTACCGGTCAACGCCGGGATACCGAACTGCTGTTCGAGCAGCGCGCCGCCACCGGCGAGCATGACCACCATCACGCCGAACATGAAGAAGGTGATGAGCCAATCGACCAGCACGCCCAGGTGCCGACCGCAAATGGCCTGGATCACCTCTTTGTGCGAAGTGGCCTTGAGGCGATTTCCCAGCCCCGCCAGGGCCATGCCGAGAAAGGTGAACAGCGCGGCGCTGACCAGCGCGCCGACCAGCCCCCACACGCCGAAATCGACGAAGAACAACAGCAGTTCCCGCCCGGACGCGAAGCCCGCCCCCACGATCACGCCGACGAAAGCGCCGGCGATCTTCAGTTGCTCTTGCATGTGCACCTCTGGTTTTTATTGTTGTGTCGGGTCGTTGCAAGTCGTCGTGGGAGCGGGCTTGCCCCGCGATAACGCCATCGCGGGGCAAGCCCGCTCCCACGACACCGATCTCAGTCGTCCTGACCGAGGTAGGCTTGCACCTCGATCTCTACATCCACGCCCAGCGCCAGGGCCGAAGCCACCGTCGAGCGCACCGGCAGCGCCGCGCCGAAGAACTCCTTGTACACCTCGTTGAAACCGGCGAAATGATCCATGGCCGACAGCCACACGGTGCACTTCACCACCTGGTCGAAGCGCGCGCCGCACGCCTCCAGGCTCTCGGCGATGCGCTCGCAGGCCGCCCGGGTCTGTGCCTGGATATCGCCGCGTACCACCTCACCAGCCGGGCTCATCGGCACCTGGCCGGAAAGGAACAGGAAGCCACCAGCCTTCACCGCACGGGAAAACGGGAATGGCAGGCTGCTGGGGAAACGCTGGATGTCATTGCTCATGGGAAAGCTCCACATTGGATTGATTGAAACG
Source organism: Pseudomonas sp. microsymbiont 2 (assembly GCF_054788395.1). NCBI lineage: Bacteria > Pseudomonadati > Pseudomonadota > Gammaproteobacteria > Pseudomonadales > Pseudomonadaceae > Pseudomonas > Pseudomonas sp. microsymbiont 2. The sequence continues at coordinate 1,986,643 of NZ_CM139112.1, read as the reverse complement.
TGCCGGGGACAGCCGTGCCGGCTCGACCCCTTGGTGGATAAGGCTGGAACACAACGGCTGGCCCAGCAACAGGTCGGCCGCCAGGCGCGAGGCCCCAGCGGCGGACTGGATTCCGTAGCCACCCTGGGCGGCCAGCCAGAAGAACGCGGGTGAAACCGGATCGAAGCCGATCACCAGGTCGCCATCGGCGACGAACGAGCGCAGCCCCGCCCAGCTGTGGCTGGGGCGGCGGATCTCGAGGGTGGTCATGGCCTCGATGTTGTAGATCCCCAGGGCCAGGTCCAGTTCGTCCGGCGCGGCGTCCTGGGGCTCGACCGGGTCGGCATTGGCCGGCGAGCCGAGCAACTGCCCGGCGTCGGGCTTGAAGTAGAAGCTCTCGTCGACGCCGATCACCGCCGGCCAGCCGGCGAAGTCGTGTTGCGCAGGGCCGGGGAAAGTGAACGCGCTACGTCGGCAGGGTTGCAGACCGACCGTGTCGACCCCGCACTGCGCGGCCACCCGGTCGGCCCAGGCGCCGGCGGCATTGACCAGCTGCCGCGCGCGCAGGCGGCTGCCGTCGGCCAACTCGATATGCCACAGGTCATCCAGATAGTGCGCCTTCACCAGCTCGGCATTGCAGCGCAGCTCGCCACCGGCCTGGCGAAAGCCGCGCAGGAAGCCTTGGTGCAGGGCATGCACGTCCAGGTCCATCGCCCCGGTCTCGTGCACGGCACCGGCCAGCAGCTCGCCACGCAGGCTCGGCACCAGCGCGAGCGCCGCCGCGCTGTCAAGCAGGCTGACGGCAGTGCCGTTGGCCAGGTTCTGGGCGTAGGTGGTTTCCAGCAGGTGACGCTGTTCATGGCTGGCGACATACAGGCAGCCACGGGGTTCGAGCAATGGGTGTTCGGCAAAGCCCGCTGGCGGTTGTTCGTAGAACGCCCGGCTGGCACGGGTCAGGGCCTGGATCTGCGGCGTGCCGTAGGCCTCCATGAACATCGCCGCCGAACGCCCGGTCGAGTGGTAGCCCGGCTGCGCCTCGCGCTCGAGCATCAGCACCTGGCGCTGGCCGGCCAGGCGATAGCCCAGGGAGGCGCCGGCGATGCCGGCACCGATGATCAGAATGTCGTGAACCTGTCCCATGCACGCTCCTGCGCCGATAATTATCATTTGTGAGAATTCTAATATATGAGAATTTCGGATTGCGCAAGCCGACAAGGTAAGATGCCCGACCAAAGACCCGCCTGAGAGCCCCGATGTCCGACGCGCCTACCGCCCGCCCCTCACTCGACCGCAGCGAAGTCGGCGCGCGCCTGCGCCAGGTGCGCAAGGCCCGGCACATGACGCTCAAGCAATTGTCGGCACTCAGCGGCGTGCCGGTGTCCACCCTGTCGAAGATGGAGCTGGCGCAGGTCTCGGTGAGCTACGAGAAACTGGCCGCCGCCGCCCGCGCCCTGAACCTGGACATCGCCCAGCTGTTTCGCGCCAGCGGTGCGGCCAGCACACCGCAACCGGCCACCGTGGTGGTCGATTCACTGACCGAGGTGGCGGGCTATTCCACCGGCACCTACGACTACTACCCGATCGCCGGCGCCTTCCCCGAACGGCGCATGACCCCGGCCTATGCCCGCATCATTGCCCGCGAACGCGGCCAGTTCGACGACTTCATCCGCCACCCCGGCCAGGAGTTCGCCATGGTCATCAGCGGGCGCGTGCGCATCGAATTCGAGACAGGCGAGTCGGTCAGCATCGGACCGCAGGAGACGGCCTATTTCGACAGCCAGGTGGGGCATATCTACCTGTCGGAAAGCGAGGATGGCGGCGATGCGCAGGTGATGGTGGTGATGACCGATCGCTGAAAGGCCTGGGGTTACCCATCCCCTGCAGGAGATCACACAGCCTTCCGGGCTGCGCTGTCGCGCAGGGAACAAGGTTCCAGCGTGGGAGCGGGCTTGCCCCGCGATCACCGGCGAAGCCGGTGCCAAACGCCGCATCGCGGGGCAAGCCCGCTCCCACGCTGCCCCAGTCAAATCAAAGAATTATGTTTTGTTCCATGAGAGCGGCCTTGTGTCGCGAAAGGGCTGCGTAGCGGCCCCAGGATTTCAGCGTTGACGCGAAGTTTGCCGGGGCCGCTTCGCGCCCCTTTCCGACCGGTCCGACGCCTCGGCAAGGCCGCTCCTGCACAAAGCCCGCGGACACAGCGGAGCGGTTATAACCTAATAACGAACAAGTCTATTTGGCTATAAAAAAATCTATATGCTGGCATCCATCCGATCACGGGCAAGCTGGGCGTCGAGTAGCGTATGGATGTAGGTTCTTTCGGTTTCACCATTGCGGGACTGGTTGTGGGCTTCATCGTCGGCATGACCGGCGTCGGCGGCGGTTCGCTGATGACCCCGATCCTGCTGTGGTTCGGCATCAACCCGGCCACCGCCGTGGGCACCGACCTGCTCTACGCCGCCATCACCAAGGCCAGCGGCGTCTGGGTGCATGGCCGCAACAAGAACATCGACTGGAAGATCACCGGCTGGCTGAGCCTGGGCAGCGTCCCGGCGGCCGCGCTGACCCTGTGGTTTCTCAGCACCTTGCACGCCGACACCTCGGCGCTCAACGCCATCATCAAGCAGGGCCTGGCGGTGGTGCTGATCCTCACCGCCCTGGCGATCCTGTTCAAGTCGCGCCTGCAGGCCTTCGCCAGCAAGCACGCCGGCGATCACTACCACCTCAGCGACCGCAGCCTGAATCTTCTCACCGTCATCACCGGCGTGGTGCTGGGCGTGATGGTCACCCTGACCTCCATCGGCGCCGGCGCCCTGGGCACCGTGGCGCTGTTCCTGCTCTACCCGTTCCTGGTCACCCGTCGCCTGGTCGGCACCGAGATCGCCCACGCCGTGCCGCTGACCCTGGTGGCCGGCCTGGGCCACGCCGGCATGGGCAACATGGACTGGTCGCTGCTGGGCTACCTGCTGCTCGGCTCGCTGCCGGGGATCTACCTGGGCAGCCACCTCACCGGGCGCGTGTCCGACCGCGTGCTGCGCCCCTGCCTGGCGACCATGCTGTTGCTGATCGGGTACAAACTGGCGTTCTAAGCAGCCCTTGTGGGAGCGGGCTTGCCCGCGAAGAAGCCCGCGCGATGCATGGCACCGGCTCTACCGGTGCTCACGGGCGAGCTGCCTCGACAAGGAAAAACTGGCACTATCGACCCTCGAACCGCCAGAACCCCGCCCATGCCCGAAAACACCAGCCCGCTCCTGCTCGCCCTGCGCGAAGGCACCCGCCCCCGCCACCAGCAACTGGAAGCACGCCTGCCGTTCTTCAGCCCTGGGTTCGACCTGACGGCCTACGGCCACCTGCTCGCGGCCTACCATGGCTTTTACGCCCCACTGGACCGCGCCCTGGCCGACCACCAGCCAGCCGAACGCAACAAGGCCCCGGCCCTGGCACGGGACCTGCGCGCCCTTGCCGTGCCGATCGACACCCTGCCCCAATGCCAAGTGCTGCCGACCATCGAAGATCCAGCCAGCGCGCTCGGCGTGATGTACGTGCTGGAAGGCTCCACCCTCGGCGGCCAGGTGCTCAAGCGCGCCATGGCCGAGCGCCTCGGTATCGATGGCGACACGGGCGCTGCCTTTCTCGATGTCTACGGCCCGCTCACCGGCGCGCATTGGCGCGGCTTTCTCGCTCGACTGGCCGCTGCTCCGCCCTCCGAGCATGCCCAGACCCGCGCGGTGCAGGCCGCAGTCGCAACCTTCGCCTGTTTCGAGCAATGGCTCGATGAGCGACGCGTGCTGCGCCCCTAGCGGCAGCTAGTCATGGCCGCGACCTGCAACCGCTAGAAACAGCCTTGCGCTTTTGAAACTCGACAGTTCATAGCAAAATCTCTACGTCATAGACGTAAGGATGCGCTATGCTGACGATCATTGAATCTCCACTCTTCACCAAACTGTGGCCGGACTATTGGACCGAGGACGAACACGGTGAATTCATGCAGTACCTTGCAAACGATCCAGGGAGCGGGTCCGTGATTCCTGGCTCAGGTGGATGTCGCAAAGTGCGCTGGAGCGTGGAAGGCCAAGGCAAGCGAGGGGCTGTCCGGGTGATCTATATCGCCCAATCGACCCACGGAGCCCTGATGGCACTGCTGATCTACGGCAAGACCGCCAACGAGAACATACCCACGCACATACTGCGCAAGATCGCCAAGGAAATGACCTCATGCCCATGAATGAAAAAGAACTGCTGCAGCGCGACGCCGGCCGTAACATCGGCGAAGAATTGCTGCAGTCCCTTCGCGATGTCAAAGCCGGACGGCATGGCGCGGTACGCCAGGTCGAACTGACCGAAGCGGCGGCGGCCCGCAGTAAAACCGGGCTTTCCCAGTCGAGGTTCGCCCAACTGCTGGGCGTCTCGGTTCGCACGCTGCAGGAGTGGGAGCAAGGCCGTCGCACACCGTCGGGCGCGGCAAGGTCGCTGCTCCATATCGCCGCCGCGCGCCCCGATGTATTTCGTGAAGTTCTGCAAGACCGCCCCGTGTGACCAGGGCATTGGATAGCCTGAAAGCGAGCCCCGACATGAATGTCATTGCCTGTGAACTGTAACACCTCGACGCCGCCGCACACCTCTTCAACCAGTACCGCCTGTTCTACCACGAGGCGGATGACCTGCCCGCCGCCCGCGCCTTCCTGCAGGCCAACCTCGAAACCGGCAACTCGCGCATCTACCTGCTGCTGGACGACAACGACCAGGCCATCGCGTTCGCCCAGTTGTACCCGGCGACCTGCTCGCTGGCGATGAAGCGTTTCTACTGGCTGTACGACCTGTTCGTCGCGCCGCATGCGCGCAGAGGCGGACATGCCCGCTACCTGATGCAGCGGCTGAGCGAGATCTTCCGCGCCGAGGGCGCGCAGCGGTTGAGCCTGGATACCGCCAGGACCAACCTGGCGGCCCAGGCGCTTTACGAATCGCTGGGCTATGAAGCGGAGCGCGACTTCGTGACCTATCACAAGATGCTCGATCACTGATCGACCGCCACAGGATCGGGCCGCACCGGCGGCCCTTGTGGCATGTTCCCTAGCCCCGCTCTATCCCCTCCAGCACCGCCGAAGCCAGCGCCAGCCCCTTTTCCAACGAGTTCTCCGTGGCCACCAGCAGGCTGCGCAGCGGTTCGCTGGCTTTCTCCAGGGCCGTGGCATTGGTTTCATAGGCCGCCTGCAGCGCCGCCACGGCGCATACCAGCGCGTCCTCGCCATCGATGCCAGCGTGGACCGAGAACATGGGGGGATGGGCGTCGTGGCAGGTGCCGAAATGGGCGTGGGCCGTGGAGGGGCGGGAGGTTCGGGCGGTGGGCGTCTCGAGGGTCATGGGCGAACCTCCCGAGCGAAGGCGTGGGGTGGATCGGGCACTATTTTCAGCATGGTTCAGCACTCCTACATTGCGATGGGAGCTGCCGATATCCGCTTGCACTCGGAACGATGGAGGCAGCTGTACGCAGGTGTGCAAGACCGTGGATGTAGGAACCCGGCAGGCCCGAAGGCCTCCCACGTACAGCCGCCATTGAGCGACTCGAGCCACATCCTCGGGCTTGCACACCCGGTCGTTGAATTGGCAACGACCGGGCGAGACTAAGGAGTGCGACAGGCAAGGACAACCTTTTGCAGGCCGCGAAATCATGTTTGGGAAATGGCCTACGTGGTATAGGGAAAGTCTTAAGATCTTTCCCGCAAATCAGCGCCGACTAAAGGCAAGCCGTGCGGCAAAGAGGACGAAGACCAGCCCAGTGGCGCGATCCATCCACCTGATCACCTTTTCACGGCGCAGCAGGCCCGCCATTGGACGCGTCGCGTTGATCAGTATCACTGACCAGAGCAGGCCCAGCACCACGTGAATGCTCACCAGACCGAAGGTCCAGGCCACCAGCGGCTGGCCTGGCGGTATGAATTGCGGCAAGAACGAGACATAGAAGATCCCGACCTTGGGATTCAACAGGTTGCCCAGCATCCCCTTGAGAAACCAATTGGCTTGCGGTTGCGCGTCTTCGCCTGCCGCCGCCACGGAGTGCCGCGGACGCAGCAGCATGTTCACGCCCAGCCAAGTGAGGTAGGCGGCCCCCGAATACTTGAGAATGTCGTAGGCCAACTCGGACACGGCAATCAATGCACCCAAGCCAAAAGCAACAGCCGCGCCCCATAGCAGGCAACCGGCATTGATACCCAACGCTGCGCGGAACCCCTGGCGACGGCCTTCCATTGTCGCGGTGCGCAGGATCAAGGCCGTGTCGAGGCCCGGTGTCAGGGTCAGCAGCGTAGCCGCGAGGGTAAAGGCAATCAGGTTGTCGGCAATGGACATGGGAATGGGCGCCTTAATGAACTTGGGCGCAGGTTAGCATGGGCAGAACGGGATACGAATGAGGGAAAATCGATCTGTCACCTTTTCGGTTTGACAGCTAAATCCCTTCACCTCAGGAGCCGGATTTAGAGTAGGAAAATTAAATCCGTCCCCTTTTCACTTTTCATCCGACATCCGAAGCATGTTAAGTAAGTGCCATTCAAATCCGCCCCCCTTTTCTGGCTCTTTTTCTGGCTGTTCCGTTTCCGATTTTTTGCCGTCACTTTTTGCCATATATCTATCGCCCCACTTCATGATCAAGAATTTCTATATGCATGGATTCAGCATGGATCTCCAACGACATCCAACCTGGGCCTGGCGAGCAATTAATCACACCTTCGAGAAAATACTTCTCGCCCTGCTTTCCAGACATGGAGCCATCTCCAAATTCCTCTGGGAATCGGTTGCCTGAGAACGCTTTCTTGTCCAAAGTGTACTCGCAAACAAGCCTTCTCACGAACGTCACCCCCGAAAATACAAACCAACAGCCTCCAACATACTCATGCATCGCGTGCAAGCTTTCAGCCTTACTCCCATACTTTACATACTCCCCTTTGTCAGTACGCGCACTTAAATAACCTTCGACAATTTCCCACTGCACATACTCCACCTCTCTTGCGGGATCATATATGTAGTGAACTGGGAAAATATCCTCTACCCCTTTACCCCCCTTGCATTCAATGATTTCCCCTCCAGCATCTCCCAAAACAAATCTCGACTCTTTTAAAGCCAAGCCCTTCTCAACAAAAACCTTTATAACTCCTTGGCCAACATCCCACTCACCAAACGTACAATCAAACGTAACCAGGCAATCAAAGTCAACTGAGATTTTCATTTTGTTTTCTCCAAGGTCACTGTTCTCATGTTCGAAACATCAATAGGACTTCCGTCAGTCCGCAAGAAGTTCACCCCTGAAAATCTAGAGTCCAAAGGTCCATTGTGCAAAACCCGGAGCCCTAGGCATTGTACGAAAAGTACTATCATCCATCGTTGTGGAAGCGACGGTGCGCCGATGCGACTTGCCCCGCGATCTGCCGCAACGCGGCAGCAAAGCCTGAGTTCGCGGCGTCTTTGACAGTATTTGATATCGGGTGCAGGTACAAAAAGGGGACAGATTTATTTCTCCTACTCTAATCTCGGTCGACCCTGCTTCCTTCGCTCGATGCGTTTCCCTGTAATTAGTTCGACCTCATCCACAAACCGATTGTTACCCGTCAGGAAAAATAAATCCGTCCCCTTTTCGGTCCGTCCCCTTTTCGGTCCCTTTCACTCCTCATCCCAAAAATCCCCTGGAGGCGCATACTCGCCACCCCGTATAACAGCACACCAACCATAGCTTCTATAAAACATCTCAAGATCGATGATCTTGTAACTGCTCTCGCTAATTTTTTCCAGAAGGCGAAAAGGGGACAGATTTATTTCCCCTACTCTAATTTCGGTCTACCCTGTGTCCTTCGCTCGATGCGTTTTCCTGTAATTAGTTCGATCTCATCCACAAACCGATTGTTACCCGTCAGTTGCCCCCGCTGGAGGGCTTCTCGAATCACGCTTAGTTCTCCGGTCGATACCGCCTGGCTAATAAACTCGGCATAGCACTGGCGTCTGAGCGCCTCTGGAAAAAGGGGACGGATTTATTTCCCCTACTCTAATTTCGGTCTACCCTGCGTCCTTCGCTCGATGCGTTTTCCTGTAATTAGTTCGATCTCATCCACAAACCGATTGTTACCCGTCAGTTGCCCCCGCTGGAGCGAATCACGCTTAGTTCTCCGGTCGATGCCGCCTGGCTAATAAACTCGGCATAGCACTGGCGTCGGAGCGCCTCCGTCTCCCCCAATGCCTCAAAGCAGGGATTGTTGTCCAGCCAGCTCTGCCCTTGCACGACCCCCACCCGGACGGCGTAGCTCGACCAAGGATAGTCCCCCGCGTTAGCTACAAGCCTTGCTCGGACAGGGTTTAACTCTATATAGCGGCAACACGCCAAAAGATCGACAAAAAAGGGACAAATTTATTTCCCCTACTCTAATCTCAGCCTACCTACATGACGGCTAGTCCCCTTCGCCGCCAGAAACCGAAATTAGAGCAGCGAAAATAAATCTGTCTCTTTTTTCTTACTTTTTCTTTTCTTTTTTCCTTTTTTGATTAACCTTCCAACGAGTACGCCTTAAGAAAATCACCATAGACCTCTTGAAGATCATAAAAGCTGGCGTCAGGTTCATTTCCTAATACTCGATAGCGAGCCACCAACTTATCGAACAGGCCACTCGGCACGGGATGCGCTTCCGCATCACGACTTGCACAATAAAAATAGAAAACGGCCTTCTCCAACATTTTAGCAGTTAAAATCCCACTATTCTCTTGCAAAAATGAAAACGCAAATCTCCACTCATCCTCGGACAACAGCAGACAATCCAAACATGCAGGCTTCAGAAAATCAGCAAACTGCACCTCCCCCTCCAGTATCAACTTACAATATTCAACCCCTTTTTTTCTGTCCATAGAAATCAGTGCACTTAAATAATCAAACGCATCGTCCTCCGGATCTTCAATCGAGAGCTCATCAACGTAGCCATACACTAGATAATCATCCAGACCACGAACCAATTCATCAAGAGATCGCTTTTTCCCACCCGTCACTTGAACGACCCTACCTGTACGGTGGACAACCGCTTCGTACCATCTTGCAGAACTGTCCAAGTTGCATAGACTCTTACATCGAAAAAGGGGACCATCGAAAAAGGGGACGGATTTATTTCCCCTAATCTAATTTCGGTCTACCCTGCTTCCTTCGCTCGATGCGTTTCCCTGTAATTATTTCGATCTCATCCACAAACCGATTGTTACCCGTCAGTTGCCCCCGCTGGAGGGCTTCTCGAATCACGCTTAGTTCTCCGGTCGATACCGCCTGGCTAATAAACTCGGCATAGCACTGGCGTCGGAGCGCCTCCGTCTCCCCCAATGCCTCAAAGCAGGGATTGTTGTCCAGCCAGCTCTGCCCTTGCACGATCCCCACCCGGACGGCGTAGCTCGACCAAGGATAGTCCCCCGCGTTAGCTACAAGCCTTGCTCGGACAGGGTTTAACTCTATATAGCGGCAACACGCCAAAAGATAGGTGTCGGACTGCACAATACTGGATTTATAACGACTCTCCCAAAGGGTACCAGAACGCCCCTCCAATCGGTTGCGGTAGCGCGTCATCCGAGCCGCCAACGTCTTCATCAATTGGCTAAGCCCCGCACAAGAATCGCCAGGGGCCAGCAACAGGTGTACATGATTGGTCATCAAGCAGTACGCATACACCTTAACATCAAAGGCATCTTTCAAATCTCTAAGATCGGTCAAATAGCGTTGAAAATCTGTGTCTTCCGCAAATACAACCTGTCGGTTGTGGCCACGCTGCACGATGTGGTGCGGATAGTGTGGCAGCAGCACTCGACCCATCCTGGGCATGAAGGCATCCTCCCGAGTCATATCAACAGTTGATGATGCTGGAGACTGACACAACTACTCGCGTCTATTCGATCCCGCAAAAGCCGAAATTAGAGTAGGAAAAATAGATCTGTCACCTTTTCCGGTCACCTTTTCCGTCCCTTTTCCGTCAGTCACCTTTTCCGTCACCTTTTCCTGCTGTCACCTTTTCCTGCTCACCTTTTCCTGCCTTTTCCTGATATTTTTACCGCAGAGACCAATCATGTATTGATATAAACCTGACAACTTGCTCTGGCGCATCTTCCAAAGAAGCTCTGTAGTCCGTAACAAAGCTAATTCCGGTCAATATGCTTTCACCTTTCTTCAGAAGAAAGTCATCATCGGCGTCATTAAATAAAACCTCAAACTCTTTTTCTAAATCTCGAAGATTACCCCCCACACCAACGCCATTAAAACTTCCGCAATAGCCTTCACCCACGGCAACCCTATAAAGTCGCCTACTACTTTCGAAGTACAGTGAGACCGCCTCATTCATAAATCGATACGACAATAAGAACTCATTGCCAAAACCGATCTTTCTCTCAACTCCGATCCAAGCATGGTTTCTAAGGAGAATATCACGGACAGGTACTTCCGGACCGTACCAGTCAACCACCCCTACCTTTTCACTAATATCGGAAAACGATTCACCTAAAGAGAATCCTGCTGCCGATGTACCTGGGACGAGGTCAGAGCTCAAATCAGGGAATAAGCTTTTCATAGATCACTTCCAATCCTTCCACTCACCGCCCTCATACTTCAGACGATTTCCTTGGATATCATAGTATTGTTGGTAACGCGTAATAGTGCCCGGACTAAAATCAGGCGAAGGATCAATTACCCGTATCTCTATATTTTTCGTACCAATCTTCTCAGTAGTAACAATTTTATAATAGGGACTATCGCCATGGGTCCCACCGCCCGGATGAAACTCTACCTCTTTTATTTTCGGGTGTCCTTCAACGTTAAAGACCTGTGCTTTACCTGAAGTACCAGCCAATGGTGCTTTCGGCGTAAGACTCGCACCATCAAGCATCAGCGACTGCTTGATGTCATCAATCGATTTACCCCACATGCTCGACGGCGATTCAGCAATATTTCGAGGAATCCCTGCTTGAGCGGCGAGATCGTCTCTCAGCCCAACACGCGCAATTGCAGAAGTAGCCGGCACTTCAGCTGCACCTGCCGCTTTTGCCCCACCTACAGCTTTACCAAACGCAACAGCCGCACCAAATTTTAAAATCTCCTCCCGAGTAGCGCCATTGTCAACAAGATTGACAATTCCAGGAACGTCCACTGGTGCCAGCGTCGAACCAAGCAATCCATCCTGATGCGCCAGGGTGCTGATTTTTTCCTCGCTTAGCCCTTGCCGCCTCCACTCGGCGATCATCTCACTCGCCCTGATCGCACCAAGGTATGGATTGGCGATTCCACCTAGCGGAGTCCAGTCGGCACCCGACAGCGAATAGATATTGAGGTAATCACCACCCTCGCCATTGCGCTGCCCTTGCTTCACCCCTTCCAGCATGGCGATGGCGTAGTCCGCCACCAGGATGTTGTAGTCCTCCCGGCTCAGCCTGCCGCTCTGGTACAGATCTGCAAGCTTCTCCCCGGCCTCCTTTTCCTGCTGCCGGTATTCATTGCGTATTCCACGCTGACATTCACCATTACCAGCACAAGCCTGGTACCGCTCCTGCAGCTCATCGATGCTTCCAATACCAGCAGTCTTGAGCTTCTCGTAAAGCGCCCGACTTGTCGCATCCAACCGCTCGATACCGTACTTGTTCGCCAACAAGTTGTTCTCAACGGCATTGCGACCTGCCCCCGCCCCCGCGACAGCACCCGTGCTGTTGCCCTCCACCAGCCCACCTGAAAGCCCAGCCGCCAACGTCGACAGTGCCGAGATCGTCTGCTTCTGCTCTTCACTCAGGGCATTGCCATCGGTCGTTCCATACAACTGCTGGGCAATCAACCGTGCAGCCAGCTCGCCACCAGCCGCCCCGGCCGCACCCGCCGCCGCCGAATTGCCTTGCGCCTGGGCCACCACGGCCCCGAGCACGGCGTGGGCCATGACATTCAGCGCCGCGTTGTCTCCAGTGGACTTCTTGATCAACTGCGCCAGGTACGGCGCCGAGGCGCCAGCCAGTGCCGAACCGATATCCCCGCCGGCCAGCCCCTGCAGAGCCGCCGTCACCGCCTGGGTAACGCGCTGGTAATCACCGCTGGTACCGTACTTGCCCATGATCTTCTGGTAAGCATCGGTAGCCGCCAGCTGCTTCTGATAATCCTCGACGACTTTCTGGTCAGCCCCTTTCTCAGGCTCGTGAACCCCCTGCTTCTCAAGCTCGACCTTTGCATCTTCCTTGGCCTTGCGCAGCCCCTCGGTCCGCACGATGTCCGACACCTGCGTCCCGATCTCACCGATCAACTGCACCTGCCTCAGGCGCCGTTGCTCTTTCTCCTTGTCGAAGATCGGGCTGATGCTGTCGTTGGCATGCTCGACGTCATGGCTCAGGGTCGCGACGTCCTGCTTCTGCTGGCCCGGATCACGAATCTCCAGGGTGCCCTCGGAAATCGCCGATGAGGTGGTGCCACTGGCGCTGCCGCTGTGGTTGTAGGCAATCAGCGTGCCGCTGGGCATGTTGCTGGTGAAGCCCGTCGAGCCGCTGTTGCCACCGCTGACGCTGGCGCTGGCCATCTGGCTCTTGAACTCGGCCTTGTTCTCGATATCGCTCCAGCCCAGGGTGCCGGTGCTCAGGCGGTTCTTGTCGGCCTCGGCGGTGCTGGCGATGACGCTGCCGTCGAGCTGGGTGTGCTTGCCCACATCGATCTGGTAGCCACCCTTGCCGGCGAACAGCCCGGTCTGCTCCTGCACGCTCTGGTACTTGGAGTCGAGCTTGTTCTGGCTGACGCTGAGGCTGCCGCTCGCGCCCGCGCCAATGATGGCGACGCTCACCCCGCCGCTGACATTGGTCTGCTTGGACTTGTAGTTGTCGGTGTCCTGCAGGCTCTGCAGCGTCAGGTCGCGCCCAACGTCGGCGACGACCTTGTCGGCGTTGACCTGTGCGCCCTTGAGCGTGGTATCCCGCCCGCTGAGCAAGCTGGCCTGGTTCCCGGCATCGAGGGTGGTTTCCGTCCAGGTGGTGCCGTTGCCCTTCTCGTTGCCCGTGCCTTTGTTGGCATTGGCAAAGATGCTCAGGCCGCCGCCGTTCGAGCCGAAACCGATACTGGCGCCGATGGCGCCGCCACTGCTGTTGTTCTTGCCATCCAGCTTCTGCGTGTTGGCCGCCGCTTCCAGCACGATGTCGCGCTCGGCTTGCAGCGACAGGTCGTTGCCAGCCTTGAGCTTGCTACCCTGCACACGGATATCGCCGCCGTTGGCGTCACTGCCGTTGCCCTTGGCGACGATGGTCAGGTCGTTGCCGCTGGTCAGGCTGCTGCCCTGGCTGACGGTCTGCTCCTGGGTCTGGCGCGAGCTGGACTTCTGCCCGCCGAGCGAAATGGCGATGCCGACGAACTCGCCGGCGTTCTGCGCGTTCATGCCGCCATTTTCCTGGGCGGCCTGCCAGGCCTGGACACCGGTCAGGCCGGCCTTGATGCCTTGCAGGGCCGAGAGCCGGCTGTCTTCTTCCTTGGTGGCCTGCTTGGTCGTCTGGTAGGCGGTGTCGACAGCACTGCCTACCGTGCCGGACAAGGCCAGGGTCAGGCCGCTGCTCTTGCTCTTGGCGGTCTGCTCGCTGGTGTTGTGGCTTTCGGCCGCGACGATCTCGACGTTCTGCCCGACCAGGGTGATGTCCTTGCCGGCGATAACCTCGGAGCCTTTGACACCCAGGTTCTTGCCCGCCTCGATGGAGACGTCGCCGAGCACGCTGCCGATCGTGCTGGCCTTGGCGTTCTCGCTCTTGCTGGTGGAGCTGTTTTCCAGGCTGGTCGAACCCAGGGTGAAGCCGATCCCGCCGCTGCTGAGCAGGCCGGACTTTTTCTTCGAGCTCGAGTGGCTCTGCTCGAAGGTTTCCGTGGCGCTGTCGATCTGGATGTTGCCCCCGGCCAGCAGGCTCGTGTCATGGGTGGACACGATGTTGCTGCCCGACACGCCGATATCCTGCCCGGCGCGGACCACCACCGTATCGCCGCTGACCGACGATCCCTCCTGGGTGACGGAGCGCGAGCTGTCGATACGGGTCTTCTGGCTGCTCGACAGCCCGGAGCTGCTGGTCTTGGTCTTGCGGTAGTAGCTGTAGTCGCTGTTCTGCTCGGCGACCAGGTTCACATCGCCGCCGGCATAGAGATAAGCCTCATTGCCCGCCGTCACCCGGCTGGCGCTCAGGGTCAGGTCATCGCCGGCCTTCAACGCCACGTTGCCGCCCGCCGCCACGCTGCTGGACACCTGCTGGACGTGATCTTCCTGGCTGGTGACCTTCTTGGTCTTGCTCGCCGAATGCTGTTCATTGGCGGCGGACATCAGGTCCAGGTCCCGGGTCGCGGTCATCGCCACGTCACGCTTGGCCTCGATCGCGCTGGCCACCGCGCTGATGTCGCGCCCGGCGCTGACGGTCAGGTCGCGTCCGGCCTGCAGGCTGGCGCCGTGCTGGGTGACGCTGTAGTCGTTGTAGCGCACGCCGCGATCATTGCTGACCACCTGCTCCACCGAGGTCAGCTTGACGTCGCGCCCGGCCTTGAGGCTGGTGTCGGCGCCGCTCTCGAGCACGCCGCCGCTGTTGGCCAGATCACGCCCGGCGTTGATCGCCAGGTTGTTGGCCGCCTCCACCCGTGCGGCGTTGTCGACGAAGTCGCGTTGCTGGGCGTAGCTGCCGTTGCTGCTCTGGTGCGAGGTGACGGTGCGTTCGTTGATCACATCGCGGCCGGCGCCGAGGCTCACGTCGCGCCCGGCGATGATGCCACCGGCCTTGTTCACCAGGTCGTTGCCTGCCAACAGGTCGAGGCGCTCGCCGGCTTGCACCAGGCCGCTGTTGACCAGGTTGTTGCCGGCCTGGGCCGACAGGTTGCGGGTGGCGCGCAGGGTGCCGACGTTGTCGAGGTTCTGCCCGGCGATCAGGTTGACGTCGCTGCCGGCGATCAACGCGCCGTTGGGCGCCAGGCGGTTGTTGGAGTGGGCCAGGTAGAGCACCGGCACCAGCACCTGCTCGCCGTTCACCTCGGCGTTTTCCAGCCAGACGATGTCGTGGGTCAGGGCCGCCACCTGCTCGGATGTCAGGCTCACGCCCACCGCCAAGTTGAGCTGTTGCTTGCTCTTGATGGCGTTGTCCATCAGGTACTTGAACAGCTTCTCGTCGGTGTCCTGGCCGTCGATCAAGCGCTGGCCGGTGCGGGCGACCACGGCCTGCTGCACCAGCTTCTGCTCGTAGAAACCATCGCCCAGGCGCTTGGCGCTCTGGTCGGGGTCATAGCCGAGGTTGGCCAGCAGGTAGTCCGAGCTCATGAACTGCTTGAGGTCGGTGAGCACCGGATTGGTTTCGACCAGGTACTTGTGCGGGTTGCTGCGCACGCTGCTGTCGGGCAGGCCTTGCACGCGCTCGATCGTGATCGGCATTGAGCCTTGGGCGTTGAGCGCCGAGGCCTGGTTGATGCCGTCGTTCACCGCCGTGCGGCCGGGCAGCAGCGGGCCGTTGCCGGTGCCCGGCAGGGACGTGTCGATCGCGCTGGCGTTGCTGGCGTTGCCCGCCTGGGTACGCTCGACGGTGCTCAGCGCGGTGCCGCGGGCACCAGCCTGGGCGGCGTCGACGCTGTCGATGGCGCGGACCGCGACTTGCGGCAGCGGCTGCTGGCGCTGGGCGACGCTCAGGCTGGCGCCGCCCATGGTCCAGCTTTGCGGACCGTTGTTGGCGGGCGCGCTGCCCCCCTCGGTGCTCAGGCGGAACAGGCCGTGCTGCCCAGCGGGCAGGCTGAAGCCAGGCAGCGCCAGCGGGTTGACCTGCTGCTGGGCCAGCTCCGGCGGCAGCTGCTGGTTCAGCGTGACACGGGTGGAGAAGGCCGTGCCGGGCGCGCTGGTGTCGGTGCGCGCGCCACTGCCGATGTAGGCATAGCCCGGTCGCACCACGCTGTTGGTGATGCCATTGCCGGCGGTGACGCTCACCGCGCCGCCGGCCTGCATCACGCCGGCGTAGCTCTGGTCGCCAGCCGCCAGTTGCCTGGTACTGCCCAGCTGTACCCATTCGCGCTCGGTCATGCCGATGAAGCCGGCCAGCGCGGCTTGCAGGCCGCCCAGGTCGTTGGGGTTGTAGCCAGGGCTATCGATCCAGTACTTGTTGGTGACGTTGTTGGCGGCGTTGTACCAGCCGCCCGCGTTGCGGGTGCGCGCCGACATGAAGATACGGGTGGTCTCGGTCTCGCCGGTCTCCAAGCCGCTGTTGGTCAGGTTGTTGACCGTGGCCACCAGGCTGCCGGCCGCGGCGATGGTGCTGCTGCTGTTGAGCAGGTCGCCACCGTTGAGCGTGAGGTTACCGCCTGTGGTGATGCTCGACGCGGCGCTGGCTTGCGTGACCTCGAACTTGTCACGCTGGACGATCTCCCAGACGTGGTTGCGCTTGCCGCCACAGTCGCCGGCGTTGTAGCCCTCGATACAGGCGACTTCGCCGATACGGGCGGTGTACACGCCCTTGTTGTCGGTCTTGAGGATCGCCCGCACGTTCTGGATGGTGCTGGCGGCCAGGCTCATCGAACCGTCGCTCTGCAGCGAAGCGGAGCGGTTGACGATGCTGCTGGCCAGGCTGCCTTGGCCGTCACGGTCGATGGTCAGCTTGCCAAGGCTGTACACGTCGGCATAGCTGTTGGTCAGGCTGTCGACGCGCAGGCCCATGTCGGCGCCGCTGAACAGCAGGCCACGGTCGTTGACCAGGGCGCCGGTGGTCAGGGTCAGGTTCTGCGCGGCGCCCAGGGTGCCCTGGTTGTTGACGCTGCCGGCGCCGACGCTGAGCCCGGCCGCGGAGGTCAGGCGGCCGGCGTTGTTCAGCAGGCCGGCCACCGACACGCTGCTGGCGGCGCCACCGGCGATGCTGCCGGTGCCGCTGAGGTTGAGTTGCCCGGCGTTCAGGCCGAGGGTGCCGCGACTGCTCAGGCGGCCGTTGCCGTTGTAGCTGCCACCCAGGTCGAGGCTGAGGCTGCCGTCACTGGCGATCAGGCCGTCGTTGCTCCAATTGCCGCCGCTGCCGACCAGTGCTTCGCCGGCCAGCAACTGGCCGCTGGCGGTCTGGCTGAAGTCGCCGACATTGACCGTCAGGCGCCCGGCCTGGATGACGTTGCTGTTGTGCCAGCTGCCGGCGTTGAGGGTCAGGCCGCCGCGGGTGACGATGCTGCCACCGGCGCCGGTGACGTTGGCGGTGGAGATGTCGAAGGTGCCACGGCCAACATGCAGCAGGCTGCCGCCGCCATTGAGGAAGCTGCCGACGCCCAGGCCGAGGTCGGTGTTGGCGGTTTCCAGGGTGCCGTTGCGGTTGTCGAACTGGCCGGCGATCTGCAGGCGGGTGGCGCCGCTGCTGCCGAGTGCGCGAATCTGGCCGGTCTGGTTGTCGAGGCTGGCTGCCGTGATCGCCAGGGTGCTGTCGCTCTCGATGATACCCAGGCGGTTGTTCAGCGCGCCGCTCAGGCCGAGGTCGATGCGCTGGCCGGCGATCTGGCCGTCGTTGTCGCCGCTGTTGTCGAAGTTGCCGCCACGGACCTGCACCAGCCCCTTGGCGTACAGGCCGCCGTTGCGGTTGTCGAAGTCGGCGGTGGTGACCAGGGCGTCGCCGGCCTGGGCAGCGATGCGCCCACCGTAGTTGTCGATGCCGCCCAGGGCCTTGAGCACCAGGGACTGGCCCTGGGTGATGCCGCCCTGGCGGTTGTTGTCGAGGTCGTAGCCGTTCTTCAGCACGCCGCGCAGGTCGGCGTCGAGCGCGCCCTTGAGGCTCGACAGCACGCCGCCGCGGTTGTCCAGGTTGCCAGCGGTGACGACGAGGTTGCCGCCGTCGGCGATGATGCGGCCACTCTGGTTGTCGATATCGCCGCTCACCAGCTTCAGCGCGCCCTGCCCCTGCAAGGTGCCCTTGGCGTTGCTCACGGTGGCGGCAGCGACGTCGAGGTCGCCGTTCTGGCTGTAGATCAGGCCATCGGCGTTGTTCTGCAGGGTGCCGTCGATGGCCAGGGTCAGACCTTGCTTGGCCGCCACGGTGCCACGGTTGCTGTTGTCCAGGCTGCCGGCCAGCAGGGTCAGCAGGCCCTGGCTGGCGATCTGGCCACCTTGGTTGCTGACCTGGGTGGCGTGGTCGAGACGCAACGGGCCGGCACTGGCCAGCTTGCCATTGGTGTTGCTCAGCGCGCCGAGCAGGTTCAGCGTCACCGCGCCATTGCCGACCAGGCTGCCGCTGCTGTTGTCCAGGGTGGTGGCATCGAGGTCGATGGCCTGCTGGGCGTTAATGCTGCCCGCGGCATTGCCCAGGGTCATGGCCTCGAGGGTCAGGGCCGCGCCGCTGTCGATCAGACCACCCTGGGCGTTGTTCAACAGGCCGGTGACGGTCAGGTGCTGGCCGGCAGCGCTGGACAGAATGCCACCGGCACTGTTGTCCAGGTTGGCCGCCGTCACGTTCAGTACCTTGCGGCTGACCAGGGCGCCGCCTGCATTGTTCTGCAGGTCGCCACTGACCCGCGCCTGCAGCGCGCCGTCGCGGCTGGACAAGGTGCCTTGGTTGCGGTTGTCCAGGCTGCCCAGTTCCACATCCAGGCCCTGCCAGCCCGACACCAGGCCGCCCTGGTTGATCAGCCGCTGGGCTTTGACGCCCAGCTGGTCATTGCCGATCAGTTTGCCGGCGCTGTTGTCCAGGGTACGGGCCGTCAGGTCCAGGCGCTGGCCGCTGGCGATCTCACCGCCGCGGTTGCTCAGATCACGCAGGTGGCGGATGGTCAGTGGGCCGGCGGTGCTGATCAGGCCGGCGTCGTTGTTCAGGTCGCCGCTGGCGCTGCCCAGGTCCAGGGCGATGGCGCCACCCAGCAGCGAACCACCCTGGTTGACGATGGCGCGGCTGGCGAGGGTCAGGGTGCCGTTGGCATTGATCAGGCCTTGCTGGCTGTTGTTCAGATTGTCGGCCAGTTGCAGGTCGAGATCGCCACGGCTGGTCAGGGTGCCGCCGCTGTTGTCCAGGCTGGCGGCGTGGCTGTCGAGGCGCGCGGCGGCGACCAGGCCCTTGATGTTGTTCAGCGCCTGGTCGATGCGCAGGGTCAGGGCCTGGTTGCTCAGCAGCTTGCCGTTGCTGTTGTCCAGGCTGCGCGCGGCCAGGGTGAAGGCCTGGGCCGAGGAAATCTCACCGCCCTGGTTGTTCACCTCGCCGAGTTGCTTGAGCATCAGCAGCGGTGCGTTGATCAAACCCTTGCGGTTGTCCAGCTGCCCATGGTTGAGGTCCAGGGTGAGCGTGCCGTTGCTGAATAGCTGGCCACCTTGCTGGTCGAGGCCGGTGACACTGGCGTCGAGCGCGCCTGCGCTGGCGATGCGGCCACCGTCGCGATTGGTCAGCTGGCCGCTGCTCAGGGTCAGGTTGGCGCCACTGCCCAGGCGTCCCTTCTGGCTATTGTCCAGGCTGGCGGCGGTCACCTCGGCCACGCCCTTGGCACTGATCACGCCTTCACTGCTGTTGTCGATATGGCCGCCGCGCAGCTTGAGCGCGCCATCGGTGACCAGTTCGCCACCCTGGTTGCGTACTGCGCCGCCGTGCTCAAGGATCAGCGCTCCGGCGCTGGAGACGCTGCCGGCACGGTTGTCCAGCTCGCCACTGGCCAGGCTCAGGGTGCCTTCGGCGCTGATCTGGCCCTGATGGTTGTCCAGTTTGCCCTGCAAGTCGACCACCAGGGCCTGACGGGTTTGCAGCAGGCCGCTGGTGTTGTCCAGGCTGCCACCGCTCAGGGTCAGGCCGGTCTTGCCCGACAGCAGGCCCTTACTGTGGTTGATCACCTCGGCGACGGTCAGTCGCAGGTTGCCGTCCGCCAGCACCTTGCCTGCACCGCTGTTGTCCAGGCGCTGGCCTTCGACGGTCACGTTGGCCTGGCTCGACAGCTCGCCGCCGCTGTTGCTCACAGCGCCGACGTTCAGTTGCAGGCCGTGGGTCGCGCTCACCAGGCCGCCCTGACGGTTGTCGAGGCTGGCGCCGGTCAGGCTCAGGGTGTCAGCGCCGACCAGCTGGCCGGCGCGGTTGTCCAGCTTGCCGACCTTGGCCACCACGGCAGTCTTGCCGGACACCAGCCCGCGCTGGTTGTCCAGTTCACCGGCCTGCAAGTCCAGGCGTTGGTCGGCGATCAGTGCGCCGTCCTGGTTGAGCAGTTCGCTATCGACGACGATCTGCTGCGTGCCCCGGCTGCTGAGCATGCCCTGGCTGTTGTCCAGGCTGCGGCTGCGCAAGTCGAGGCCGTTGGCCGAAACCAGGCCTTTGAGGTTGTCAAGCGCTTGCTCGACGCGCAGGGTCAGGCCCTGCTGGCCGATCAGCTTGCCGTTGCGGTTGTCCAGATTGCGCGCAGCCAGGGTGAAGGCCTGGGCGCTGGAGATCTCGCCCTGCTGGTTGTCGACATCGGCCAGTTGCTTGAGCACCAGCAGCGGCGCCGTGATCAAGCCCTTGTGGTTGGTGAGCTGGCCGTGGTTCAGGTCGAGGGTCAGCGCGCTTTTGCTGAACAGCTCGCCCCCTTGCTGGTCGAGCCCGCCGATGCTGGCGACCAGTGCCCGCTCGCTGGCGATCCGGCTGCCCTGGCCGTTGTTGACCTGGCCTGCGCTGAGGTCTAGGCGGTCGCCGCTGACCAGCCGCGCGCCCTGGCCGTTATTGAAACTACCGGTGTCGACCTTGGCCGCGCCCTTGCTGCTGAGCACGCCACCCTGGTCGTTGTCCAGGCGCTGGCTGGCGATGACCAGCCCGGCGTCGGTGGTGACTGAGCCGCCGCGATTGAGCAGTGCGCCGGCGCTGGTCAGGCTCAGGGTGCCGGCACTGGATAGCTTGCCGGTGCTGTTGTCCAGGCTGCCGACCTTGGCGGTCAGCCGCCCTTCGGCGCTGATCAGCCCTTGCAGGTTGTCCAGGGCGTTTTGCAGATCGATGTCCAGCGCATGGCCTGCGACCAGGCGCCCCTGGCCGTTGTCCAGGTGCTTGCCGACCAGGTTCAGCGTGCCCTTGCCGGACAGCTCGCCCTGGTTGCGGTTGAGCACCTCGGCGACCTGCAGGTCGAGGTCGCTGCCGGCGATCAGCTTGCCGCTGTCGCTGTTGTCGAGCTGGGTACCTTTGACGTTCAGCCCCGCGCCACTGGAGAGTTCCCCGCCACGGTTGTCGACATCGTCCACTTGCACGGTGAGCTGGTGCTTGGCGCCGACCAGGCCGCCCTTGCGGTTATCCAGGCTGGCGCCTTGCAGGGTCAGGTCACCCTCGGCGACGAGCTCGCCTTTCTGGTTGACCATCTGGGTCACCTGGGCCACCAGCGCCCGCTGGCTGGAGATGCGCCCGCCGCTGTTGTCCAGGCGAGTGCCGTCCAGGCGCACGGGGCCCACGGCGTTGAGCAGGCCGCCACGGTTGTCCAGTGCGCTGCCATTGAAGCTCAGCGCCGCGAGGCTGTTCAGCAGGCCCCTGTCACGGTTGTCCAGCTGGTCGACGGTGAGCAGCGCCTGCTGGTCCGCGCGCAGTTTGCCGGCGCGGTTGTCCAGTTTGTCGGCGAGCAGGTCGATGGCGCCCTTGGCCGTGATCGCGCCTTGCTGGTTGTCCAGCAGGCCATGGATGCGGGCGTCCAGGCCGGCATCGGTCACCAGGTTGCCACCCTCGCGGTTGTCGAGGCTGGCGGCCTCCAGGTCCACCTTGCCGGCGGAACCGAGGGTGCCGGCGCGGTTGTCCAGGGCGGCGCCGAGGGCGATGTTCAGCGCGCCGTCGCCGGTAACCTGGCCCTTGCGGTTGTCCAGGCCGGCGCCCTTGAGGGTGGTGCCACCGACGCTGGAAATCTCGCCGTTCTGGTTGTCGGTCGCGCCAGCCAGGGTCAGAGAGAGGTCGGCGCGGCTGGTGACGGTGCCGTCATGGTTGTCCAGGCTCGCGGCGCTCACACTGACGCCATTGGCGGAAACCAGGCCGCCGGCGTTGTTCAGCGCCTGATCCAGGTGGACGCTCAGGCCCTGATTGCCGAGCAGCTTGCCGAGGCTGTTGTCCAGGCTGCGCGCCACCAGGGCGAAGGCCTGGGCGCTGGAGATCTCGCCCTGGTGGTTATCCACGCTGTCGAGGTTGTTCAGGGTCAGGCGCGGAGCGTTGATCAGGCCGCCCTGGTTGTTCAGGTGGCCCTTGTTGAGGTCCAGGCTCAGCTCGCTGACGCTGGTCAGCCGGCCGCCATCGCGCTGATCCAACCCGGTGACACTGGCGGTCAGCGCCTGGTTGCTGGCGATGCGCCCCGCCGCGCTGTTGTTCACCTGCCCGGCCTTGAGGTCGAGGGTCCGCAGGCTGGTGATCTGGCCACCACGGTTGTCCACCGCGCCGCTGGCGGTCAGGGCCAGGTGCTGGTCGGCGGTGAGGGTGCCGGCCACGTTGTCCAGACGGGTGACCTGCGCGGTCACCTTGCCCTGGCTGGAAAGTTCGCCGCCGCTGTTGTCCAGCTGGGCGACGCGGGCATCGACCGCCGTGTCTCCCTTGATCAGGCCTCCCTGACCATTGCGCGCCTGGCCAGCCTGCAGCTCGATCTGGCCGGCGCTGAGCACGCGGCCCTTGGCGCGGTTGTCCAGGGTGTCGGCATTGGCCGTCAGCTGGCGCTGCGCGCTCAGGGTGCCGCCCTGGTTGTCCAGGGTCTGGCTGGCGGTGACACTGAGATCGCGGCTGGCCACCACGCTCTGGCCACGGTTGTCGACCTGCCGCGCGCTCAGGCGCACATCGCCATTGCCGTTGCGGCTGTTGTCGGCGTTGACCCCGGCTTCGACGATGCCGTGGTTGGTCAGGCGGCCACCGCTGTCGAGGCTGATGCGCTCGGCGGCGACAAGGTTCTTGCGGTTGTCCAGGTCGCCCTGGGTCTTCACCTCCAGCCGCGTGCCGGCGTATACCGCGCCCTGGGCATCGAGCTGGCCGGCATTGATCACCACCGCGCCCTTGGCGGCGGTGGCGTCGGCCATGCGCAGCTGGCCGTTGGCGTCGAGCTGGATATCGCCGCCGCTGGCGATCATCTGGCCGTCGAGCTTGACCCCGACCCCAGCCTCGGTGCCCACCAAGGTGATGGCGCCCGCGTACATGCCGCCCAGCGCCGAGGAATCGATGGCCAGCTGCGGCGCATCCGCCGGGTTGGCGGCTCGCGCGCTGGCCTTGAGGGTCTGGGCATCGACATCATTGGCGCCGGTGACCATCGTCAGATGGCGGGCCTGGATCTGCGCGTTGATCTTGGCGCTGCGGGTGATGATCTCGAACTGGTCGATGTTGCTGGCGTTGAGCCCCGCGCCTTCGATGGCGACACTGCCCTGCTCCACCTGGTAACGCTGCAGCTGGCCGTTCTCGACCACCGGTTTGCCGGTGGTCAGGGTCGCCCGTGGCGTGTTGATGAAGCCGCAACCATTGCAGGTAACGCCATACGGGTTGGCGACGATGACATGCGCCGAGCGCCCCGCGACCTCGGTATAGCCCTTGAGCTGGCTGGGGTTGGCGCCGTTGACCTCGTTGAGGATGACATTGGCCGAGCGCCCGCCCAGGTTGCTGTTGCCCAGGATGATCCCGCCCAGCTGGGTGGACTGGGTGCGGTCGGTGGCGTTGTTGAGGATCAGGCCCTGCTGGCCGACGTTGTAGTCGCTGAACTTGTTATGCGACAGCCCCGCGTCGCTGGGCGTGGCGATGTTGACGATAGGCACGCCGTTGCCGGCCTGGCCGAGGCCGGTGTTGCTGCCGTTGACGACGATGCCGTCGGCCATCGCCACCAGCGGCTGCCAGAACATCATGTTGGCCAGCATGAACGCCAGTCCGCGCTTGGACAGGCCCCAGAAGGACTCACGGGATTGCAGGGCAGCCGAAGGCTGGCGAGCCAGGAAGGCGAACTGACGAACATCCATGTCGGGCATCTCGGGTTGAAAGCGGTATTAAAGGAAAAAGTCCAGGCGGAAGTAGACCGGCGTCTCGCGCTCGGTCAGCGCGTCGGGGCGCTCCAGGGAATGGGCGAAGGTCACGCTGGCGGACAGGTTGCGCCCACGGGCGAACAGCTCGGCCGAGTGACTGGACACCCGCCCGTGCTGCTCGCCGCTGTAGCGGTCGTGGCGAATGGCGCCGACGTCATAGCCCAGGCCCAGGCCGTACTCGGCGAGCACCGGCCGCAGCCAGTCCCAGGCCACCTGGCGGCTCCAGCGCAGGTCGTTGCGCCAGTAGTAGCCGCTGTCGCCGTTCAGGCTCTGGTCCTTGTAGCCACGGATCGAGGACTGGCTGCCCAGGCTCATGCGCTGGGGACTGAACAGCCGGTCTTCGCTGCGCTGGCCGGTGACCAGGCTGCTGAACACCAGCGACTCGCCCAGCACCTTGAACGGCTGCAGATAGCTGACGGTGGCGGTGTACTTGCGGTAGCGGGCGTTGGGCAGGCGGTTGCCGAAGGCATCGCGCTCCTGCTCGCGCTGGGCATCGAAGGCACCGATGCCGTCCTGCAGGCCGAGGTCGACGTTGACGAAGGCGCCGCCGATACGCCGGCCATGGTTGATGCCGAACTGGGCTTCGCTGAGGCGGTTGCTGCTGTTGCTCAGCTTGCTGTCTTCGATGTAGTTGTTGGTGCGCAGGTAGCTCATGCCGGCGTTGAGCGAGGTCTTGCTGACCGAGTCGCGGTGGACCACGCGCTCGAGCCGTAACTGATGATTCTGGCTATCGCCGTTCTGCTTGAAGCTGTAGTCCGCCGCCTCGGCCAGGGAGCGGTATTCGCTCTGGCTGTAGCTGTAGCTGAGGTTCCACCAGCCAAACGGCAGGTTGTAGTAGAGCGCGGCATTGCGCGAGGTCTTCTGGTGGTCGCTGATGGCGTCATGGCCGCCGCGCAGCACCAGTTGGTCGGCCAGGCCCAGCGGGCTGTCCCATTCCAGCGAGCTGCCCCACTGCTGCTCGCCGGTGCTTTTCTGGCCGTCGTTGCTGCGCGACAAACCCACTCGCCAGGGCTTTTGCGGGGCGTTGGCGACCACCACCTCGCTGCCGCCCACGGCCTTGCCCGGGGTCAGCTGCATGCGCGCCTGGTTGGAGGGCAGCCGGTTGAGCTGGTCGACCATCTGCTCGATCTCGCGCAGGTCGAGCAGGTCGCCCGCACGCCCAGGGAACGCCATGTCCAGTTCGCGGGCGCTGAGCTTGCTGCCTTCGCCGGCCTTGAGGCCTTCGAGACGGCCCTCGACCACCAGCACCTGCAGGTGGCCGCTGGACAGGTCCTGTTGCGGCAGGTAGGCGCGGCTGGTGACCAGGCCCTTCTGGATGTAGCGATCGGTAATGGTCTTGAGCAGCTCATTGAGCTGGGCGACCCCCAGGCACTGCCCGATATAGGGGGCGAGCAGGCTTTGACGTTCAGCAGCCGACAGCGCGTCGGCGCCCTTGAGCTCGATGTCCTTGATCGGGAAGCAACGGCTATCGGTCGGGGCCTCGGGGGCCGCGGGGGTGGCGCGCTCGCCGGGCAGGTCCTTGAGCTCCTGCAGGCGCCGCTGCTGCTCTTCGAGCAGGCGATTCTGACGATCGCGGATCAGGTCCTGATCGCCGGGATTGTTGAAGGGCGCGGCGATCGCCGAGTCCAGCGCAACAGCCAGGCAAAGGCCTGTCAGCACGGCACGCAAGCGGGTGCCGAGAGAGGAGAGATACATGTTCGATCCTTCGAAATCGCAGGGCAGCGGGGAGCGCGCGCGATGCTAAGTAGCCACTATCCTTGCAGTCAATCAAACACCGACCAACGAACATGAAACTTTGTATCCACTTGCATGCAAGCGCCAAGTTTGCGTTTCGCAGGTGGTGGGTTGCAGAGGGAAATACTGCATCAGGTAATGAGGGCGCCGCCGTTCGACCCGCTTTGTCTAAAGTGAAGCCGAGCGACGATCCGAGGCGACCATGACCCGTGCCCTCCCCACCATCCCCCGCAGTGTCTGGGCCTTGGGCTTCGTCTCGCTGCTCATGGACATCTCCTCGGAGATGATCCACGCCCTGCTGCCCCTGTACATGGTCGGCGTGCTCGGCACCTCGGTCCTGGCCGTGGGCCTGATCGAGGGCATCGCCGAGGCGACGGCGGCAATCACCAAGGCGTTCTCCGGCGCGCTCAGCGACCGCCTGGGCAAGCGCAAGCTGCTGACCGTGATAGGTTATGGCCTGGCTGCGTTGACCAAGCCGGTATTTCCCCTGGCCCCGGGGTTGGAGTGGCTGACCACGGCGCGCTTCGTCGACCGTCTCGGCAAGGGTATTCGCGGCGCGCCACGGGATGCGCTGATCGCCGACATCACCCCGGCCGAACTGCGCGGCGCCGCCTTTGGCCTGCGCCAGGCGCTGGACACGGTCGGCGCCTTTCTCGGGCCGTTGCTGGCGATCCTGTTGATGTGGCTGACGGCCAGCCATTTCCAGACGGTGTTCTGGGTGGCGGTGGTTCCGGCATTCATGGCGCTCTACGTGCTGGTCGCCTGCGTTCGCGAGCCCGAAAAACCTGCTGCGCTCAGCGCAGTGGCTGCACCTTTGGCATTTCGCGAGCTGGCCCGGCTGGGCAACCGCTACTGGCGCCTGCTCATGCTCGCCACGCTGTTCACCCTGGCGCGGTTCAGCGAAGCCTTCTTGTTACTGCGCGGCCAGGCACTGGGCCTTCCTGCCATGTGGGCGCCCGCGGTGCTGGTGCTGATGTCGCTGACCTATGCCCTGTCGGCCTACCCCGCCGGGGCGCTGTCCGACCGGATCGGTCGGCGCGGCGTGCTGACGGCCGGCCTGGCCTTGCTGGTGCTGGCCGACCTGACGCTCGCCTGGCTGCCCGGTAACGTCGGGCTGGCACTTGGCGTGGGACTGTGGGGGCTGCACCTGGGTTTTACCCAGGGTGTATTCAGCGCATTGATCGCCGACTGCACGCCCTCCGATCGGCGGGGGACGGCGTTCGGGCTGTTCAACCTGGTGACCGGGGTGGCGCTGCTGGCGGCCAGTGTGCTGGCCGGTGGCCTGTGGGACTGGGTGGGGTACCAGGCGACGTTTCTGGTGGGGGCCGCTTTCGCGTTCGTCACGCTGGCAGGGCTGTGGCTGACCCGGCGCTCATGATTCAGCTCGCCCCTGTGGGAGCGGGTTCACCCGCGAATGCGGCGGTGCATTCATTGATGCATTCGCGAGTAAACCCGCTCCCACAGCGTCGAAGACGACGTCAGGCCGGTGTCTCTACCGCCGGCTGCTGCTCCAACAGCGACCATCCGCCCTGCCCGTCCACTTCCAGGCGATGGGAGTGGAACCCCGCCAGGGTGCTGCGATGCCCGACACTGACCAGCAAGGTCGTCGGCAGCCCCGTGCGCAGCAGCGAATACAGCGCATGCTCCAGCCCTTCGTCCATGGCCGAGGTGGACTCGTCGAGGAACACCACCTGCGGCCGATTGAACAGCACCCGGGCGAAGGCCAGACGCTGCTGTTCGCCCAGTGACAGGATCCGCGACCAGTCGCGCGGCTCGTCCAGGCGCTCGGCCAGATGCGCCAGGTTGACCTGACGCAAGGCCTGCTGCATGCGTGCGGCATCGGCTGGCTCGCCCTGCGCCGGATAGGCGATGGCGGTGCGCAGGTCGCCCAGTGGCAGGTACGGGCGTTGCGAGAGGAACAGCGCCTGCGTGCCCAATGGCCGCCGGACTTCACCCTCGGCATACGGCCACAGGCCCGCCAGGGCACGCAACAAGGTGGTCTTGCCGCTGCCCGAAGGCCCTCTGATCAACAGCGCCTGGCCGCTGTGCAGGTTCAGTTCCAGATCCTTGATCAGCGCATGGCCGTCGGGACGCAATACCTGCAATCCCTCGATCGCCAGTGCATGGGCCTGTTCCACGCTGGCCACCCGGGGCAGCGTGCTGGCCTGCTGATTGGCATCGAGAAAGCCAGTCAGACGATCGAGGGTGGCGCGGTACTGGGCGAAGGTGTCATAGGACTCGCGAAAGAACGACAGCGAATCCTGCACCTGGCCGAACGCCTGGGCCGTCTGCATCACATCACCGAGCTTGATCGCGCCACTGAAGAAGCGCGGCGCCTGGAGAATGAACGGAAACACCACCGCTACCTGGCTGACCCCGAGGTTGAAGCCACTGAACTTCAGGTTCCGGAACACCAGCGCCCAGGCGTTGCCGATCAGCGCGAAGAAGCGCCCGAGCAAGGTACCGCGCTCCACCTGCGCGCCCTGGTAGAACGCGATGTTCTCGGCGTTCTCGCGCAGACGCATCAGGGCGTAGCGGAAGTTGGCGGTGAGTTTTTCGTTGAGAAAGTTCAGGCGGATCAACGGTTGCCCGAGGCGGAAGGCGATCCAGGTGGCGACCAGCACGTAGATGTAGACAGCGAACACCATCGCCCGTGGGACTTCGATACCCGCCACCTCCAGCGGCGCCGACAGCCCCCAGAGTATGCCGGTGAACGCCACCAGCGACACCACCGCGCTCACGGCGCCCAGTGCCAGGGACACGGAGCCGGTGACGAAGGCGTTCACGTCCAGCTCGATACGCTGGTCGGGGTTGTCCACCGGCTCGGCGAGGAACTGCCCGCGGTAGTAGGCATCGCCGCGCATCCAGTCGGCAGTCAGGCGCTCGGTGAGCCAGACCCGCCAGTGGATGTTGAAGGCCTGGGTCACGTAGAAGGCGAACAGCGAGCGCAGCACATGAATGCTCGCCAGCACCGCGAACACCCCGAGCAGGTACCAGAACGCCGTCTGGTCCAGGCCCTGCAGGGCGCTGTAGAAGCCGTTGTACCAGAACGAGAACAGCACGTTCAGGCGCACCGCGAACAGCGTCAGCACCAGCAGCAGAGCGAAGACCAACACCGGGCGCCAACTGCGCCGCCAATTGAAGTAGGGCCCGGCCAGCTGCCAGAACTGCGCCCCCCAGCGGGTACAGCGCACCGCCAGCACGGCAATGGCGGTGAAGCAGACGAGGGTGATCAGCGAGGCGATTGCCAGCCAGCTCAGGCTCTCTTGCAGGGCCTGGTGCCAGTTCATGTCCATGGTGGGATTCCGTGACAGTGTTTTCGCGAGCGTAGCATCGGCTTGTGAATAGCCTCACGACTATGACGGACATTTCATCTTCGGTTTGTGCCGCCCTGTTCGCGGGTAAACCCGCTCCCACAGGCTGCGGTATCGATCAACCTGCAGGAGCGGGCTTGCCCGCGAAAGGGCCGGCACGGGCGATCTAGGTCAACGCCTCCCGTACCTTCGAATCCAGCCCCTCTCCCCCATGGGCCTCGACCCACTCCCCCAGTTGCCGGCGCATGGCCGGCGTCCAGAAGTTCTGCAGATGCAGGCGCACCCCCTGCACCGCCTTTTCCCGATCCGGCTCACTGTCGAAGTAGTGGGCGATCTGGTTGGCCATCTTGACCAGGTTGTCGTTGCTCATCGATGCACCTGCGCCTTTTCCGCCTGACGACGCTCGCTGAGCAGCCGCTGTTGTTCATCACTGAAGCGCTGGTAGCGCCGCTGCCACTCCGACGGCTGGAACACCTTCACCACCTCCACCGCGGTGACCTTGTATTCCGGGCAGTTGGTGGCCCAGTCGGAGTTGTCGGTGGTGATCACGTTGGCTCCCGACTCGGGGAAGTGGAAGGTGGTGTACACCACCCCCGGCGCCACCCGGCCACTGACCTTGGCGCGCAGCACGCTCTGCCCGGAGCGACTGCCGATGCCGACCCAGTCGCCGTCGACGATGCCCCGTCCTTCGGCATCGCTGGGGTGGATCTCCAGGCGGTCCTCGTCATGCCAGGCGACGTTGCCGGTGCGCCGGGTCTGGGCGCCGACGTTGTACTGGCTGAGGGTGCGCCCGGTGGTCAGCAGCAGCGGATAGCGGCTGTTGACCTTCTCGTCGGTGGGCACGTAGCCGGTGAGCATGAAGCGCCCCTTGCCGCGCACGAACTGGTCGATGTGCATGGTCGGCGTGCCATCGGGCGCGCTGTCGTTGCACGGCCACTGCAGGCTGCCATGGCGGTCGAGCTCGGCATAGCTGACCCGACGGAAGCTCGGGGTCAGGCGGGCGATCTCATCCATGATCTGCGAGGGATGCTGATAGTCCATGGGGTAGCCCAATGCCTTGGCCAGCGCCACGGTGGCCTCCCAGTCGGCCTTGCCGGCCAGCGGCTCCATGACCTTGCGTACCCGCGAGATGCGCCGCTCGGCGTTGGTGAAGGTGCCGTCCTTCTCCAGGAACGAGCTGCCCGGCAGGAACACATGGGCGAACTTGGCCGTCTCGTTGAGGAAGATGTCCTGCACCACCACGCATTCCATCGCCAGCAAGGCGGCGGTGACGTGCTGGGTGTTGGGGTCGCTCTGGGCGATGTCCTCGCCCTGGCAGTACAGCGCCTTGAAACTGCCGTCCAGCGCGGCTTCGAACATGTTGGGGATGCGCAAGCCCGGGTCGGGTTGCAGGGTCACGCCCCAGGCCTGTTCGAACTCGGCGCGCACGCTTTCGTTGGAGATATGCCGGTAGCCGGGCAACTCGTGGGGGAAAGAGCCCATGTCGCAGGAGCCCTGCACGTTGTTCTGCCCGCGCAGCGGGTTCACCCCCACGCCTTCACGACCGATGTTGCCGGTGGCCATGGCCAGGTTGGCGATACCCATCACCGCCGTGCTGCCCTGGCTGTGCTCGGTGACGCCCAGGCCGTAGTAGATCGCCGCGTTGCCGCCGGTGGCGTACAGCCGGGCGGCGGCGCGGATCTGTTCGGCAGGCACACCGCACACCGGGCCTAGCACCTCGGGCGCGTTGTCGGGCTGGGCGACGAAATCGCGCCAGCGGGCGAAATCCTCGGGCTCGCAGCGGGCGTCGACGAAGTGCTGGTCGAGCAGGCCCTCGGTGACGATCACATGGGCCAGGGCGTTGAGCATCGCCACGTTGGTCCCTGGACGCAGTTGCAGGTGCAGCTCGGCGCGGGCATGGGGCGAATCGACCAGGTCGATGCGCCGTGGGTCGATGACGATCAGCCGGGCGCCCTGGCGCAGGCGGCGCTTGAGCTGCGAACCGAACACCGGGTGCGCATCGGTGGGGTTGGCGCCGATCACCAGGACCACGTCGGCCTGCATCACCGAGTCGAAGCTCTGGGTGCCGGCTGACTCGCCCAAGGTCTGCTTGAGGCCATAGCCGGTCGGTGAGTGACAGACCCGCGCACAGGTGTCGACGTTGTTGTTGCCAAACGCTGTGCGCACCAGCTTCTGTACCAGGTACGCCTCTTCGTTGGTGCAGCGGCTGGAGGTGATGCCACCGATCGAATCACGCCCGTACTTGAGCTGGATACGCCGGAACTCGCTGGCGGCATGGGTGACAGCCTCGTCCCAGCTGACCTCTTGCCATGGGTCGTCGAGGCGCTTGCGGATCATCGGCCTGGTGATGCGGTCCGGGTGCGTCGCATAACCCCACGCGAACCGGCCCTTGACGCAGGCATGGCCATGGTTGGCGCCGCCCTGCTTGTCCGGGACCATGCGCACCAGCTGATCGCCCTTCATTTCGGCACGGAACGAACAGCCCACGCCACAGTAGGCGCAGGTCGTGATCACCGCCCGTTCGGGCTGACCGAGCTGGACCAGGCTCTTCTCGCTCAAGGTGGCGGTGGGACAGGCCTGCACGCAGGCGCCGCAAGACACGCATTCGGAGCTGAGGAAGTCGTCGCCCCCGGCCGCCGCCACCCGCGAATCGAAACCGCGCCCAGTGATGGTCAGGGCGAAGGTACCTTGAATCTCTTCGCACGCCCGGACGCAGCGGCTGCAGACGATGCACTTGCTCGGTTCGTAGTCGAAGTACGGGTTGGAGACGTCCTTGGTTTCGCCCAGGTGGTTGGCACCCTCGTAGCCATAGCGCACCTCACGCAGGCCGACCTGGCCGGCGACGGTCTGCAGCTCGCAGTTGCCATTGGCCGAGCAGGTCAGGCAGTCCAGTGGGTGGTCGGAGATGTAAAGCTCCATCACGTTGCGCCGCAGGTCGGCCAGGCGCGGCGTCTGCGTGCGCACCACCATGCCCTCGCTGACCGGCGTGGTGCATGAAGCCGGGTAGCCGCGCATGCCATCGATCTCGACCATGCACATGCGGCAGGAGCCGAAGGCTTCGAGACTGTCAGTGGCGCACAGTTTGGGAATGCTGGTGCCGAGCAAGGCGGCGGCGCGCATCACCGAGGTGCCAGCCGGCACGCTGATCGAGCGGCCATCGATGAGCAGGCTCACCTGCACATCGCCGACTCGCTCAGGCGTGCCCAGGTCGATATCGCTACGGGGGTCGAAATAGTTGATCATTGCGCGGCCTCCAGGCCGAAATCGGCGGGGAAGTGCTTGAGGGCGCTGACCACGGGGTACGGGGTCATCCCGCCCATGGCGCACAACGAGCCGTACTGCATGGTGTCGCACAAATCGCGCAGCAGGCCGGCCTGGCTTTCGCGGTAGGCCGGGTCGGTGCTGGCGATCAGCCGGTCGACCACCTCCACGCCACGGGTCGAACCGATTCGGCACGGGGTGCACTTGCCGCAGGACTCCTCGGCACAGAACTGCAGGGCGAAGCGGGCCATGCCGGCCATGTTCAGGGTGTCGTCAGCCAATACCACGCCGCCGTGGCCAAGCATCGCGCCCAGGGCGGCGAAGGCCTCGTAGTCCAGCGGTGTATCGAATTGCTCGGGCGGTACCCAGGCCCCCAGAGGGCCACCAACCTGCGCCGCCTTGATCGGCCGGCCGCTGGCGGTGCCGCCCCCGTAGCCTTCCACCAGCTCGCGCAGGGTCAGGCCGAAGGCCCGCTCCACCAGCCCGCCATGGCGGACATTGCCGGCCAGCTGGAACGGCAAGGTGCCCAGCGAGCGGCCCATGCCGAAGTCGCGGTAGAACGCCGCGCCCTTGGCCAGGATGATCGGCACCGACGCCAGGGTGAGCACGTTGTGCACCAGGGTCGGCTGGCCGAACAGGCCTTCGAGCGCGGGCAACGGCGGCTTGGCGCGGACGATTCCACGCTTGCCCTCGAGCGATTCGAGCAACGCGGTTTCCTCGCCGCAGATATAGGCCCCGGCGCCCACCCGCACCTGCAGATCGAAAGCCACGCCGCTGCCGGCGACATCCAGGTAACCCGCCTCGCGGGCCAGCAGGATGGCTTCGTTCAAGGTACGAACGGCGTCCGGGTACTCCGAGCGCACATAGATGTAGCCCTTGCTGGCCCCCACCGCGAGGCCGGCGATGATCATGCCTTCGATCAGCAGGAACGGGTCGCCCTCCATCAGCATGCGATCGGCGAAAGTGCCGGAGTCGCCTTCGTCGGCATTGCACACCACGTATTTCTGCCCGGCCTGTGCCTGGCGTACGGTGCGCCACTTGATGCCCGCCGGGAAGGCCGCGCCGCCACGACCGCGCAGGCCGGAATCGAGCACGGCGGCGACCACCTCGTCGCCATCGAGCAATGTGGCTTGGCGCAGGCCCTCGAAGCCGCCGTGGGCGTGGTAGTCATCCAGCGACAGTGGCCGGGTGAGGCCCGCGCGGGCGAACAGCAGGCGCTGCTGGGTCTTCAGGTAGGGAATCTGCTCTACCGGCCCCAGCGCCAGGGGGTGGGCACCCGGCTCGGCCACCAGGGCATCGAGCAAGCCGGGCACGTCCTCGGGCATCACCGGCCCAAAGCCCAGGCGGCCCTGCGCGGTTTCCAGCTCCAGCAACGGCTCCAGCCAGTACAGGCCGCGGGCACTGGTGCGCTTGATGCGCAGCGGCAAGCGCCGCTGCTCGGCTTCCCGGGCCAACGCCTCGGCCACCTGATCGGCGCCGACCGCGCGGGCCAGCGAATCGCAGGAAATGCACAGGTTCAGCATGCCTTGGCCTCCGTGCGGCAGCCGGCCACCAGCGCTCGCAGGCGTTCGGGGGTGATCCGGGCGTACAGTTGGCCATCGAGTTCGAGTGCCGGCGAGCAGGCGCAGGCGCCCAGGCAATAGACCGGGCGCACATCGAGCGCACCGTCTTCGGTGCTACCGTGATCGCTCAACCCCAGCTCTTCGCGCAGCTGCGCAGCCAACGCCTCGGCGCCACGGCTCTGGCAGGATTCAGCGCGACACAGGCGCAGGCTGTGGCGGGCCGGTGGCGTGGTACGAAAATCGTGGTAGAAGCTGATCACCCCACGCACCTCGGCCAGGCTGAGGTTCAGGGCATGGGCAATTTCGGCGACGGCCATCTCGGGAATGTAGCCGGCGCCGGCCTGGATGGCGTGAAGGATCGGCAACAGGGCACCGGGAGTGTCCTGCTCACGGGCAAGGACGCGCTGGATCAACGGCAGGTGGTTCAAGTCATCAGGCATACAGCGGACCTCGGCATCCCGGGGCGGCCCGAATCGCGGGCGGCTGTCCGGCGGTGTTCAGCTGCGGTGCCCCGGCCCGGTCACGGTGGCGGCAGGCCAGGCACCCTCCTTGTCCGTGGCCATGCGTCTAGCTGCGCTCGGTCCACGGGCATCCTCAGAGCATGGCAGCTATTGCGCGAGAGGGTTGCGCACGGACGACCCGGCGCGTCCTGAAACCGACCATCGCCGACCGGGACAATGAGCGCCTAGACCGCCAACGCGCGCTGCTCGACAAGCGCCCCCGGCATCATCCGCGCCAGGTCTTCGGCCAAACGCCCACCCGCCTCCTGCAAAGCCGCTGGCGGCATCGCCGGCAGGCTCTCGAGCACGAACCACATTTGCCGCGCCTGGGCATCCAGCCGCGTACGCGCACCCTGGCGCCAGTTCCAGCGCCGGCAGGTGACGCCCACCTCATCACGCCACACCACCTCCCCGGCCAGCGGTGCCTCATGGATCAACGCGCCATCCTTGAAGGTATCGAACTGCTCGCTACCTTCGGCGACCACCAACCGCGGCGCACCCACGTAGGCCTCCAGGTTCTCGCCTCCGACCGGGATCGCGTACGCCAGGCTGATGGCGTTGTACAGGTCCACCACCGGGTCGATGGCCGGCAACAGGCCATCGCGCAACACCCGCTTGCGCAAGGCTTGCGCGGAGCAAGGCGTGCGCTGGGGCTTGGCGCCAAAGCCGCTGAATACGTCGGCCCAGGCCTGCAGATGGGCTGGCGCCCAGGCCGGCTGCCCGGCCAGCACCGCCTGGCAAGCACTGGCCAGGGCCTGACTGGCGACTTCAGGATGACGGATCGGCGCGGCCTGCACCGTGATGCTCAGTGCCCGAAAACCAGGGGCTAGAGCTTTGATCGCAGGGTCGATGGAAGGCATTGCAAGTAGCATCGGACATCTCGCACAAGCGGAAAAGGCCCCCATGCTGACTGCCGCGCCCGTTGAGGAAAAGTGATATCTCCTTACGCTACATAAGCTCAACTGATGCCGATCCACCGAAGCATGCGCCGCTCAATCCTCTATCCCGCCACCCGCGCCAACCGCTGCAACGCGTCGATCACCTGCGGGTCGCGTGCCTCGAGCACATCCGCCTGGATCCGAGCGATCACCGCCTTGAGCAGCTCGGTCTGGCTCATGTGGGTTTGCCGCAGCAATGCCAGGAAGTCCTCGGCCATGTGCGGGTTGACCTTCATCGACAGTCGCCGGGTCGCCGCCGATGCCGGCAGGCCCCGCTGGCTCCGCTGCGTCTCGAGGGCCCGCATGAAGGATTCGTGGGCCGGCTGCAGTCCCTCGCCTTGGCGGGCCTGCACCAGCCATTGGAAGTAATGGGCAAGGAACAGCTTGCGCAGGTGCGCCCCCGCCTCGCTGCTGACCGCATGCATCGCGGCGTCCAGCACGTCGAGATAGACCGCCGGCAGCCGGGCTTCGATGGACTTGAGCTGCTGCTTGCGCGCCTCGCGGATCGCCGGCGTGGATTGCGGCGGAATGGCCACCACGGTGTCGCAGCCGTCGCACACCCCCACCAGGATGTCTCGCGCCACGCCCTGGCCGTCGCTGAACGGCACGTCGCGCCGGGTGTAGTGCATGGCGACCAGCGCCTGGCAGTGTTCGCACAGGGCCTGGTCGGTATCGCCTTCGAACAGGATCTTCATGGTCAAGGTACTCACTGGTGAACGCTGAGGAACCACGTCCGTGGCTCGATGAAATAGAACTTGATGTACCAGCCGTGGCGCTTGAGCACGTGGACCTCGATGGCCGGCACGGCATGATGCGGGCTGCTGCTGTAATGACTGCCGTTGCAGACGCGGACGATGTCGATGACCTCGTCCGCGCTCACCGCCCCGAGGGCCAGCAGGTTCTTGACTTCGATATCACCCCGCGACACGTGCAGGTAGCTCCCGGATTCGAGCGCGGCGATGACCGCGCGGCTGACTGCCTTGAAGCCCTTTGGCATGATTCCTCCCTGGAATTACGAAAATCATCGTACATATCTCCAGCCAAATCTACCCTCGCATTCGACTCAGCCGACCAGCGGCGTCGTCCTCGCTTGGAAGAACGGATAACCGCTGGAAATGAACTATGGCTGGGTGGTTGAAGACACGTCGGGTGGGTGTGTAACCGGTGCTTTCGAGGCTTTGCCGGGTGTGACGGGAACCGGCGACCCGTCACGCCAGCGCGATACAGGGTTGCCAATACATATGAAAATACATATATTCGAATATACATATATTTAGGATGCCGTCATGCTCACGCCTCCCGAGCTCTTCAAGAGCCTGTCCGACGAGACCCGCGCCCGCTCCACGCTGCTGATCGCGAGCCTGGGCGAGCTGTGTGTCTGTGAACTGATGTGCGCCCTGGACGACAGCCAGCCGAAGATCAGCCGCCACCTGGCGCAATTGCGCAGCAGTGGCCTGCTACTCGATCGGCGCCAGGGCCAGTGGGTGTATTACCGCCTCAATCCGCAGTTGCCCGCCTGGGTGCACGAGATGCTGCAGCTGACCTTGCAAGCCAACACCGAGTGGCTACAGGACAATGTCACCCGCCTGCAGCGCATGAATGACCGTCCCGTGCGCGCAGCCGCCTGCTGCTGACCGTCCAACGAGCGAGCCCCCCGATGCTAGTCTCCGCCGCTGTCTTCTTCTTCACGCTGATCCTGGTCATCTGGCAGCCCAGGGGCCTGGGCGTCGGCTGGAGCGCTTCGCTAGGTGCGATCATCGCCCTGGCGGTGGGCGCGGTTTCCCTGGGCGATATCCCCACCGTATGGGCCATCGTGTGGAACGCCACCGCCACCTTCATCGCCGTCATCATCATCAGCCTGCTGCTGGACGAGGCCGGCTTCTTCGAATGGTGCGCCCTGCACGTGGCGCGCTGGGCCAAGGGTAGCGGCTACCGCCTGTTCGCCTTCACCGTGCTGCTGGGCGCCGCCGTCTCGGCACTGTTCGCCAACGATGGCGCGGCGCTGATCCTCACTCCTATCGTCATGTCGATGCTGATCGCCTTGCGCTTCTCGCCCGCGACGACGCTGGCATTCGTCATGGCCGCAGGCTTCATCGCCGACAC
Organism: Pseudomonas sp. microsymbiont 2; assembly: GCF_054788395.1. Lineage (NCBI taxonomy): Bacteria > Pseudomonadati > Pseudomonadota > Gammaproteobacteria > Pseudomonadales > Pseudomonadaceae > Pseudomonas > Pseudomonas sp. microsymbiont 2. The sequence goes on along the minus strand of NZ_CM139112.1, from coordinate 1,949,328 downwards.
CGCCAGCTTGCCGTTGGTGGTTTCCAACCTGGTGAACATCGTTTCGGCCGACTACTTCAAGCTGGGGTTCGCCGAGTACGCCGTGGTGATGGTGCCGGTCAACCTGGCCAGCGTCGCCGCGACCCTGCTGGTGCTGTTCCTGTTCTTTCGCCGCGACCTGCCACGGCGCTACGACCTCGCGGCGCTGAAGGCGCCGAAAGCGGCGATCCACGACCACGCGACCTTCGTCGTTGGCTGGTGGACCTTGCTGGTTCTGCTGGTCGGCCTGTTCCTGCTGGAGCCGCTGGGCGTGCCGATCAGCGTGGTGGCGGCGGTGTGTGCGGCCATGCTCTTCGCAGTCGCGGCACGCGGCCACCGGATCTCCACCCGCCGCGTGCTGCGCGAGGCGCCCTGGCAGATCGTGATCTTTTCCCTGGGCATGTACCTGGTGGTGTACGGCCTGAAGAACGCCGGGCTCACCGATTTGCTCAGCCAATTGCTCGACCGGCTGGCCGACCACGGCCTGTGGAGCGCCACGCTTGGCACCGGGCTGCTCTCGGCGCTGCTGTCGTCGGTGATGAACAACCTGCCCAGCGTGCTGGTGGGCGCGCTGTCGATCCAGGCTAGCGGCGCCGAGGGGTTGATTCGCGAAGCGATGATCTATGCCAACGTCATCGGCTGCGACCTCGGCCCGAAGATAACCCCGATCGGCAGCCTGGCCACCCTGCTCTGGCTGCACGTCCTGGAACGCAAGGGCGTACGAATCACCTGGGGGTACTACTTCAAGGTCGGCATCGTCCTGACCCTGCCCGTGCTGCTGATCACCCTTTCGGCGCTGGCGCTACGCCTGAGCCTGTGAAACCGCCCCGACGCGAGGAGCCTTCCATGCGAGTCCTGTTCATGTGCACGGCCAACAGTTGCCGCAGCATTCTCAGCGAAGCCCTGTTCAACCACATGGCGCCCCCAGGGTTCGAGGGCGTCAGCGCCGGCAGCTTCCCCAAGGGGCAGGTGTTGCCGCGCAGCCTCGTCACCTTGCAACGGGCCGGGATCGCCACCGACGGCCTGAGCAGCAAAGGCAACGACGCCTTCGAGGACAACCCGCCGGACATCGTCATCACTGTCTGTGACAAGGCTGCCGGCGAGGCCTGCCCGGTCTATTTCGGCCCGGCGCTGAAGGCACATTGGGGGCTGGCGGATCCTTCCGCTGTCGAGGGGGATGAAGCAGCGATCGACGCGGCGTTCCGCGCGACGCTGGCACGAATCGAAAAGCGCTTCGACGCCTTCTTTGCCCTGCCCTTCGGTACGCTCGATCGCGACCAGCTCAAGCATGAGCTGGAGCGGATCGGCACGCTCTGAGCAAAAGCAGGGTGGGTGTAGTGACTACTCAATCTCGATCTTTCACGGCGAGCCGCTCCATCCGCTGGCTATCAGCAATCAGAACAGCCCGCCCACGGTCAACGCCAAACCGCCCCCAGCCTGCACCCCGATGTTCAACCCGGCGGAGAGGATCACACCCTTGGCCGAGCGCAACAGCGGCACCAAGGAGTGCTGGGGCGAGATGCCACCGCCCGCCCCGACCGCGGCAGTGCTCAGGAGCAGCAGCTTGGGGTCCAGGCCGAACAGCACGCCCGAGCCGGCGGCACCGCCGACCAGGCCCAGCCCGCCGTCGAGAAACAGACAGCCACCTTTGAAGTCATCGCGGTCCAGGCCACGGCCGGCAACCGAGTCGGCCACCAGCACCGTGCCGATCGCCGGGAAGTCTTCGTTGGTGCCCACCGCGCCGACGCTCTTGCCGCGCACCAGCAGATTGATCTTGCCAACGCGCGGCAGGTGCGCGCCAGCACCTACGCCGACCCCGAGCGAGCCGTAGCGAAACTGCTGTTCGGCCTTGTTGGGATCGGTCAAGGTCAGCATGCCGCCGCTGGCGGCGGCGAACATCACCGCCAGCCCGCCACCGCTGGCCGACTTGTATTTCCAGTCGCTGACACTCAGGGGTAATGTGATTTGCATGTGAACCTCCTTGTATTGGCAACGCCATCCGGCGCTGGCGAATCCCTATGTCCAGACCGCAGGCAGCATAGCAAGTCGCTTATTGCCGAGCCTACGGCCATTGATCAGGACTGCGAAGTGGAGACAATTCCAGAACTTTTCTCTTGAGCCGACGAACTCCGAAAGGCAGCAACAATCAGATTTGCCCACTTCCCTGTAGTCCATTTCCCAAAGATACTTTTGCCGCATTTTTCCCGTTGCGGGCGCTGCGGCACGACCCTAGTCTCGGCGAGTCGCTGGTGTTCAGCGACCGGCTTTGACAGGCCGCAACGGTAATCACGCATACGGTTCGCCTTATATGGCGGCTGTACGTGTGGGCACGCCCGCGTGCGCCGGAGCTTTGTGATTCCGCCGGTCTGTCAACCCGCGTACAGCTGCCACCCGACTGTTTGACAGCAGGCAGGAGGCGGCCTTTAAAAGGAATCATACGATGCTCAAGATCGTCCCCGACCCACCCCACAACCACCACTCCCTCGAAGACACCCTTATCCAGGCCACGGAGTACGCCCTGTGCGCGCAGACCATGGCGCATTAGGCATCGACAGCTTCAGGGAGACAGAGCAATGAGCAGCAACGACACCACGCCTCACACCACCGTGGGCAAGACCAAGTTCTACCAGGGCGAAGGGCATACCGACGCGCTGTTCTGCATCGAACCCGGCATCCCGTGCCAGCATGCGCGGGACCAGGCTTCGGAACTCATGGGCTGCGTGCGCGACCTGACCATCACCGGGATCATGGAGGAGAAACCACAGATGCTCTGGGCAGTGTATTACCTGAGCGCGCCGGCCAAAGCGCTGATGGATGATGCGGAGTTAGGGATGGGCCGTTGAGGGCAAGGCAGCCTAAACGGTCGATTGGCCGGTGCCAGGCCCTCTGCTGTGGGGCAGCGGCTTCGTCGGCGATGGCTGGTAGCGCATGCTCAAGCCTGCCCGCCGCTATCGAGCGCCGAGGCTGCAAGCTTCGCTACCTCTAGCCGACCACTCGGCTCGGCACAGTCTTCGAGCATCCAGGTGGCCGACAACCCCGCCCAGGCCAGCGCCCACTGCAACAGCCTTCGCCGATCGATGCCGGCAACACCTGAGATCAGTGCTATCCGGCCGGCGAAGCATCCCGGCGCAAGGGCGCTGGCATCGTCCGGGTTGCAAAGGATATTGGCATAATCGAAGCCGCGCTCACCGTACAACCCCTTGGGGTCGATGGCGAGCCAGCCACACGGGCCGAAATCGAGCACATTGCCGTGATGGATGTCGCCGTGCAGCACCCCGACATCGCACGGCGCAGCCAACAGCGCCCTCGCCGCCCTTGCACTGTGTTCAAGCACCCCGCCGTGGGTCGCCGCGGCGCTCCATAGCGCTTCAAACCACTGCCCGAGCGGAACCAACGCCGGCATCGGTTTGGGCCGCGGGGCATGCAGGCGGGCGGCTACCGCACAGAGAATGCGGGTGGCCGCGTCATCGTGGCCATCCCTGACCATTTGCACGAGCGATACCGGCCCTTGAGCGCGCGGCATCAGCAACGCGTCGCCCTCGTGGGCCAGCACAGGAACCGCACCGTCGCCCTCCCACCAGATCAGGAGCTGGCTGCCCGCCTGCTCCTCCGGCGCTTGCGATACCTTCAGCATGGCCGGCGTATCGCCTTGGCGCACAGGCAGAAGATGAGCACTCAACGAAGCGAAAGCATCCCCGTCGGGAGTCAGCCCCCATCGTTTCAGGTATTGATCGAACATCAACCTACCGATATTCACGTCCTGGCGCCTCTACCCTGCGAAAACGGAGATTGTCGGCAAGCGACGATCCGCCTGCAACACATCATCGGGCATAGAGAGCATCAACTTTCCGAGGAAAACCGGGGCTTGCCAAGAGCGACTGGCCTGGCGCTACGGATTGCTGCCTTATCCGCGAGACGAAGGATAAAAACCATGCAGAAGTTTCACCATGTCAACCTCGAATGTTGAGCACTACCCCCGTATACGCCTATCACCCGATGAACAATCGCCAACTTGTTGGCGTCAATTTAACAAACTGCAGCGAATGTGCCTCGCCAAGAGTGAAAGTCAAACTCCACGACTGAAAGGCCGCGAGCGACGAGTGCAACTAGTCATGAATTCCTGCCAAAAGAAACCAAAATGACCTGTCGTTTGTCATAAACGCAACAGACCCATACGGGGGACGCTCTGTTCCATAAATGGAAATATGTTTGGGCAAAATTTTCCTAGATTGTTTTCCCCCGTCATTTACTATCCTGACAGGGACTGTAAGGTCTAGCGGCTTTTGGGACTCCGCATCCCGTGGATGGAACGATCAGAGTTCGAAATATGATAGATCTTAACGAGTTGTACGTTTATCTAAGGGTGGTGGAACAGGGCGGATTTGCAGCCGCAGGACGTATTCTGGGCATGCCCAAATCCACCGTCAGCCGTAAGATCAGCAATCTCGAGGAACGACTGGGATTTCGATTGATTCAGCGCTCAACTCGTCACTTCCAAGTAACAGAAATCGGACAGAACTATTACCGGCATTGCCAAGCCATGATGGCGGAGGTCGAAGCTGCGGAAAACATCATTCAGCTCAACCATGGAGAGCCGAGCGGCACCATTCGCATGGGCTGCAGCACGTTTCTCCTTGGTTTCGGGGTAGCACCGATGCTGGCAAGTTTCATGCAGAAACACCCCAAGGTGGATCTCTACGTCAAATCGTTCAATCGCAAGGTGGACGTGATCAGTGAGGGATACGACCTTTTCCTGGACTTGAACTTTCTTCCTCTGGACACGCGCAATCTTGTCGTCAAGCAACTTACAGTTTGCTCGCAAGTACTGGCGGGGAGCCCCCAGTTACTGTCCAGATATGGAGCGCTTGATCAGGCAATACAGGCAGGGGAACTTCCAGGTTTGGAGTGGGAACGTCCGTTGACCGCCAGTGCGTGGCAATTGAGCGACGAACGTGGCAACAAGGTAGAGATCGAGTACAAGCCAAGGTTGGTAAGCGATGATCTTTCAACGCTGAAACAAGCGTTGCTCGATGGTGTCGGCATCGCCTGTCTGCCTGAGTATCTGATCACCGACGAACTGGCACGGGGGAGCCTGGTGGTTGTACTTCCGCAATGGCAGCCGACAGAGGCGGTGATTACCGTGATGTTTCCTTCTCGGCGAGGGCTGCTACCTTCCGTCCGGGCTTTTGTCGACTTCATCAGTGAGGAGTTCCGATCGCCCTGGTACTGAGAAATCGCGGCCACGCCAGCCACTCACCCTTCGAGCGGGCAAGTGCCTGGCATGGCCGTGAGCGGTCAGGAGCGCTGGAGCTCGCTGGCGAGCGTATCCAGGCGTCTACACAGCTCGGAGCTCTGGGCAATCGAGAAAACACCGATCCTGGCGAGGTAGTTTATTTCGGACTTTATGGACTGTCGTGCCGACAGGGCTTGATTCCAATTACTACTTGCCAGAATGAGCAGGTTTTCCAGCAGTTTTTTCTGTGGCTCATCGTGCTGATCAGTGTCGCTGCTCTTGAACTGCGAAAGCAGCAGCTCCGCGTAGCTGGAGACGATGGAGGAGCGCTCGCGAAGCTCCAGCAAGGCGAGTTGGTGTCGTTTCAATGGATCGTTCGACATTAGATAGGCTTAATTGTCGTCAGGTGAAAAAAATCGGCAATTCGTTAAGCTCGCCTATCCGTTTCAGGCGCAAAACACAATTACAGAGTGGCAACAGTAGATGCTAACTTCCCTCTACCAAAGGAATCAGCGACCTTGCACGCTCGACACCCCATGACGTCACATCCTCAAGAGAGTGTTCTTGACGGTGCTCATGGTATTCTTCGACGGCTCGGCCCCCGCTTTTTGAATAGATGCCTATGAAAAGTTGATTGACGCCTCCTCTTGACCTGCTTGCTTTTACATCAATTATCCACCCACTGCAGATAAGTTCTTCATGACTATCGTGAATCAACTGCGCGTCGGCCCAACGCCAGTATTGGGAGCCTCGGTCTCTCATTGCTGTGCATTGGCTCCGTCATGAGTGCGCGACAATGGTGGCGTAACATTATGAAAATAATGAAATTTATCTGACGAACGGTGATTTTTCCGGGGGCTGCCGGCCTCTGGAGGGCAGCAAAGAGAAAGGACTTGCCTCATGAACGGCTTATTGTTCCACTCCTTGGACTCTCCATCCCGGAAATGCAACTATGCAGCGGCCGATCGTCATCTAGACTGATTTTTTTAGCGGCCGTTAAGTCGAGGGAAACATGGCGAGTCAAGAGGAAATAAAAAAGGCCGATGAGTTGATGAAAATGGCGGTCAAGGCGGTTCGCCTATATCACGAGGCGAAAGGAATCAAATCAGCCGATGAACTGCGAAAACTTAAGGCTGAAGTTGAACATTTATTAATGTCTGCAGAGCACTTCAAACGACTGCACTGCACCATCTGCGCCAATGACGATTACACGGATGCACGTTGATTACTCATCCCTGCGACTTCAAGTGCTCATATCAAAGTAACCACGCGCTCCTGACAGGGCGCGCGCCTGCTCGATAGCATCAGGGCTCCGCCAACCCAGTCTCCCGTCGCCTCGCTCAGGCCTGAGGGCCTGTTGACGGGCGAAGGCCTGGCGCTCTTGGTAGACTATCCACTCTTGTCGCGATCGATACGGATCTGGACGGTGCTGCTGGTTGCGCCATCGGCCTTGTTGCGTGCTCCGATCGTTGCCGTGAGCGTTGGTACATTGCGCCAGCTACTGGGTAGAACGCCCCAAAACGCCTGAATTGGTAAGAAACCCGTTGAACGAAAACACCGCGAAATCGAACTCGAAGCCTGGCACCCAACGCCCTGAGCCCTCCCGCCGCTTCTCCGTGGCGCCGATGATGGATTGGACCGACAGGCACTGCCGCTTCTTCCTGCGCCTGCTCTCCAAGCACGCCCTGCTCTACACCGAAATGGTCACCACCGGCGCCTTGCTGCACAACGACGCCCAGCGCTTCCTGCGCCACGACGAATCCGAGCACCCGCTGGCCCTGCAACTGGGCGGCAGCGTGCCGGCGGACCTGGCCGCCTGCGCGCGCCTGGCCGAGGACGCTGGCTACGATGAGGTCAACCTCAACGTCGGCTGCCCCAGCGACCGGGTGCAGAACAACATGATCGGCGCCTGCCTGATGGGCCACCCGGCGCTGGTGGCCGATTGCGTCAAGGCCATGCAGGACGCCGTGGGCATCCCGGTGACGGTCAAGCACCGCATCGGCATCAATGGCCGCGACAGCTACGCCGAGCTGTGCGACTTCGTCGGCCAGGTTCGCGACGCCGGCTGTCGCAGCTTCACCGTGCATGCGCGCATCGCCATCCTCGAAGGCCTGTCCCCCAAGGAGAACCGCGAGATCCCGCCGCTGCGCTATGACGTGGCCGCGCAGCTCAAGGCCGACTTCCCCGACCTGGAGCTGGTGCTCAACGGCGGCATCAAGACCCTCGACGAATGCCGCGCCCACCTGCTGACCTTCGATGGCGTGATGCTGGGGCGTGAGGCTTACCACAATCCGTACCTGCTGGCCGAGGTCGACCAGCAGCTGTTCGCCAGCGCGGCGCCGGTGGTCAGCCGGGCCGAGGCGCTGGAGCAGTTGCGACCTTACATCGTCGCGCATATGCAAAGCGGCGGCGCGATGCATCACGTCACCCGGCATATCCTCGGTCTGGGCCAGGGGTTCCCGGGGGCGCGGCGATTCCGCCAGCTGCTGTCGGCGGACATTCACAAGACCAGCGAACCGCTGAAGGTACTGGACCAGGCCGCCGAGCTGTTGCAGGGGCGTTGAGGGAACCAGCGACGGGGTTGGGACTCGAAGGGTTAGCTTTTTACCGCAGCCCTGGCGTTGGCCGGGGCTGCTTTGCAGCCCATCGCGGGGCAAGCCCGCTCCTACACTGGGAGCGGGTATCCCGAGACGCCTGCGACGGGCCTTGAGTGGCCGTCGGGGCTCGGGTAATGTCGAGCCATCGCACAGGACAGAGCACGCCCATGACCTCCAAGCTGGAACAACTCAAGCAGTTCACCACAGTGGTCGCCGACACCGGCGACCTGGACGCGATCACCCGCCTCAAGCCGGTCGACGCCACCACCAACCCTTCGCTGCTGCTCAAGGCCGCCGCCATCCCGGGTTACGCCGACCTGCTCAAGCAGGTCAAGGCCGATGCCAAGGGCAATGTCGACCTGGCCTGCGACAAGTTCGCCGTGGCGGTGGGCTCGGGCATTCTCAAAGTCATTCCGGGGCGTATCTCCACCGAGGTGGACGCGCGCCTGTCGTTCGACGAGCCGGCGCTGCTGAACAAGGCCCGCCAGCTGATCGCGCTGTATGAAGCCGCCGGCGTGCCGAAGGACCGCGTGCTGATCAAGCTGGCCTCCACCTGGGAGGGCATCCGCGCCGCCGAGAAGCTGGAGAAGGAAGGCGTCCAGACCAACCTCACCCTGCTGTTCTCCTTCGCCCAGGCCCAGGCCTGCGCCGATGCCGGGGTGTTCCTGATCTCGCCGTTCGTGGGCCGCATCTACGACTGGTACAAGAAGAGCACCGGCAAGGAATACGTCGGCGCCGAGGATCCGGGCGTGCAGTCGGTCACCCGCATCTACGACTACTACAAGACCAACGGCTACGACACCGTGGTCATGGGCGCGAGCTTCCGCAACATCGGCCAGATCGAACAGCTGGCCGGCTGTGACCGCCTGACCATCAGCCCCGAGCTGCTGCAGCAGCTGTCGGACGACCAGGGCGAGCTGCCGCGCCTGCTCAAGCCGGGCAATACCGGCGAGGCCAAGCAGCAGCTCAATGAGAGCCAGTTCCGCTGGGCGATGAACGAAGACGCCATGGCCACCGAGAAGCTGGCCGAAGGTATCCGCCAGTTCGCCCGGGATCAGGAAAAGCTGGAAGCGCTGATGGCTGGCTGACAAAGCCAGATACATCTTCGGCTTGATCGACGGGCGGTTAATGCAGAGCATTTGCCGCCCGTTTTCGTATCGGGCCCGCTGCCATACAGAGCAGCATGCAGCACGCGCACTCTGTGGAAGCGGGTATACCCGCGAGGTGCCCACCACCGCGATGCCTTCTTCGCGGATAAACCCGCTCCCACAGGGCCTGAGCCAGACCACCCTCTCATGTTTCGCTCAAGATAGATGACACCTACCCCGTCGCTCCCTCTAGTCCTCGCTGGCCCGGTACTGCGCCGCCTGGAACCCCAGCGCCTGGCCATCTGGCTGGTCGGCTCGCAGCCGCTGCAACCCGAGTTCCTCCTCGACCAGGCCGGTATCAGCGCCACCCCGCGCTGCGAGGTGATCCCGGTCGGCAAGCACGCCTTCATCCATTTGCTGGAGGTCCACTTCGACCGTCCGCTGCCGTGCAATACCACGCTGGGGTATGACCTGCGCCTGGCCAACGGCCAGGGGATCGCCGACTGGGCCCCGCACCTGCTCTACCCCGGCGCCAGCCGCCCGAGCTTCGTGCTGCGCGAGCGTCTGGACCAAGTGCTCCACGGGTCCTGCCGCAAACCCCATTACCCCTCGGCGGACGGCCTGCTCTGCGCCGACCGCCTGCTCGCCGCCAGCCCGCCCCCCGAAGGGCGCCCGGCGGTGCTGATGATGACTGGCGATCAGGTCTATGCCGATGATGTCGCCGGCCCGATGCTGCGCGCCATCCATGAGCTGATCGAGCGCCTGGGGCTGTTCGACGAGGCGCTCGATGGCGCGCTGGTCGACAGCGGTGCCGAGCTCTATCGCCACCCGGCCTGCTACTACCATCGCGCCGACCTGCTGCCGGCACAGGAAGGCAACGAAACCCTGCGCGAGCGCTTCTTCGGCGGCAAGCGCAAGCCGATCTTCTCGTCCAGCAACGCCGACAACCACCTGGTGACCTTTGCCGAGGTCATGGCGATGTACCTGCTGGTCTGGTCGCCAGCGCCCTGGACGCTGGTGGCGCTGACCATGCCAACGGGGCTGAGCGACGAGCGCCAGGCTCGCTACCAGCAGGAACTGCCGCTGATCAAGGCGTTTCGCGACGACCTTGGCCAGGTGGCGCGGGTCATGGCCCATCTGCCCTGCCTGATGATCTTCGACGACCACGACATCACCGATGACTGGAACCTGTCGGCACAGTGGGAACAGACCGCCTACGGTCATCCGTTTTCCCGGCGCATCATCGGCAATGCCCTGCTCGGCTACCTGTTGTGCCAGGGCTGGGGCAACGACCCGGATGGCTGCGCGACACTGATCAGGCAGTGCCTGCGGATGGACGAAGGGCGGGACGCGCTGATCGATGAACTGCTGCGCTTCCAGGGCTGGCAGTACACCCTGCCCAGCGACCCGCCGCTGCTGGTGCTGGATACCCGCACCCGCCGCTGGCGCAGTGAAAGCAGCCTGGCCAAGCCTTCCGGCCTGCTCGACTGGGAGGCCCTGAGCGAGCTGCAGCAGGCGCTGCTCGATCATCCGTCGGCGATCATCGTGTCGCCGGCACCGGTCTTCGGGGTCAAGCTGATCGAGGCCGTGCAACGGGTGTTCAGTGCCCTGGGCCACCCGTTGCTGGTGGACGCGGAAAACTGGATGGCCCACCGCGGCGCGGCGCAGGTGATCCTCAACATCTTCCGCCACTCGCGCACGCCGGGGCACTACGTGGTGTTGTCAGGCGATGTGCATTACTCGTTCGTCTACGAAGTGCTGATCCGCCACCGCCAGCGCAGCCCGCACTTGTGGCAGGTGACCAGCAGCGGAATCAAGAACGAATTCCCCCGGCGCTTGCTCGATGTGCTCGATCGGCTCAATCGCTGGCTGTACTCGCCGCGCTCGCCACTCAACTGGTTCACCAAACGCCGGGAAATGGAAGTGGTACCGCGCACGCCGAGTCGCAGCAAGGCTGGGGAGCGCTTGTGGAATGGCGCGGGCCTGGGGCAGGTGTTTTTCGATGAACAGGGGCGACCGGCACGCGTGTTTCAGCTAAGTGCCGACGGAAGTGAGGCGACCGAGTTCGTGTCGAAAGATGATTAAGCGGGTGTGATGTGTGGGGCTGGTTGGCCTCTTCGCGGGAAACCCGCTCCCACAGGAGTCGCGCGTGCCTTTATGTGGGAACGGGTTTACCCGCGAAGAGGCCGGGGCAGGCGCAGGATCAGGTGCGTTCCAGCGCGCTCACCAGATCATGGAACGCCTCGCGGTTGGAGTCGTTCAGCCCCATGAGGATCTTGTGCGCCTCCAGCACCTTGGAGCGCACCACGCTCTCGTCCTGGTCCTGGGACGGCAGGTCGGTCAGGCATTCCGGGCACGGCACCGGACGATCGACGATGTTGAACACCTGGTCGAAACCCATCGATTGCAACAGGCGGGAAATATCCGGGTTGGTGGTGACCACGGTCGGCAACAGGCCGACTTTCTGCCGCGACAGGATCGACAACTTGGCCAAAAGGCCCAGCGTGGTGCTGTCGATGCTTTCGGTTTCGGTCAGGTCGATGACGATGGCCGAGAAGTTCAGCGCGGTGAAAATCTTCTCGATCGTCGCATCCAGCGCCGAACACAGGGTCAGGCGCACTTCACCGACGAATTTCAGAACGAAGGTTCCGCTCTGCTCGGCGAACTGGATTCTACCGGTACTCATTCAAGGTTCCTGCTCAACACCAATAGGGCGATATCATCCGGCATCTCCCCAAGCGTAGCCAATTCGAATCGTTGGCGCAGCCCCTCCAGGCTGCCCCCCGCTTCCTTGACGATTTCCGGCAAGGTCGCTTCCTTATCTTTGAGTGTGTCACCCGGCAAAAGATCCAGAATGCCATCGGACATCAGGGTGAGGCTGAACTGCGGCGGCAGTTCCAGCACCTCGTCCTGATAGCTGGCCTCGTCGAACAGCCCCACCGGCAGGCCTCGGCCTTCCAGGTAACGGGCCTGGCCCGGGGTGTACAGCACAGGCAGCGGCAAGTGGCCACCGACGCTGTAGGTCAGCAGCCCGGTTTCCTCGTCGATGACGCCACCGACCATGGTCACATGCTTGCCGAGCTTGCAGTTGATCAGCCCGCGATTGATATGGCTGAGCACCTGCGAAGGCATGAACTCGCGCATCTTGTTGCCGCCGCGCTTGAATTCGAACAGCAAGCGCGTGGTCATGAACTTGAGCAGCACCGTGACGAACGCCGACGAGGCACCGTGGCCGGAGACATCCGCCAGGTAAAAGGCGATGCGCCGGTCGTCCACGCGGAAGTAGTCGGCGAAATCGCCCGACAGGTACAGCGATGGGATGATCTGGTGCTCGAAGGCAAACTCGCCGGCCACCCAGGGGTTTTCCGGCAGCATGTTCATCTGCACCTGGCGTCCTGCTGTCTGGTCCTCCTGCAGCAGGTGCAGGCTGGCCTCCAGCTCGCGGTTGGCCGCTTCGAGCTTGTCGCGATAGCGCTGGTTTTCCAGCACCAGCCGCGATCGATCCAGCGCGCGACGCACCGAGTGCTCGAGCACGGCGAGGTCTTCCAGGGGCTTGATCAGGTAATCCGCCGCACCCAGGCGCAGCGCCTCGACCGCATCGCTCATCACACCGGCACCGGACACCACGATCACCGGCAGCTGCGGGGCGCGCTCGCTGACACGGCGAATCAGCTCGAGGCCGCCCATCTGCGGCATGCGCAGATCGCAGATCACGAGGTCGGGCTGGTGTTCTTCGAAGACCTGGAGGCCCTGCTGGCCATTGCTGGCCTGGAGGACACTGAAGCCGCTGTCTTCCAGATAGGCGGCGAGGCTGGCACGAACCACGTCGTCGTCATCGATGATCAGCAGCGTTGCACTGGTTTTCTGCATGTGGGCGAACGGCGCCAGATTCTGGGGTTGGCGTAGCGACCGTGAACGACGGACAGCTACTGGAAGAATGCACTCTAGCCACTCTCTATTTGAGTTGTAGGACAAGAAAACTGGTCCGGCAAATAGCAGAGGTGCCCTGTAAGGCGCAGACGGTACTCCCATCCGCCTGGCGTTTCAAGCATGGGAAGGTAGACTTCCCTGCACTTTACAGGGCAAATCACCCGGCGTTATAAGAAAGCCGACCAGCGCAACCTGATGAAAGGATGCAAGCATGTCCCAGCCCCCCGTGGATTACAGCGAAAAACGCGATTTCATTCGCATGCGCATCGATACCGAGGTCACGCTGCTGCACGCAGGCCAGGTGATCAGCGCGGTGTGCCTGGACCTCTCCAGCAGCGGCATGCAGGTCCAGGCGCCGCAGCGGTTCCAGGTTGGCGACCGACTCGAAGTGCGCATCGACTCCGACCACCCGGCCCTCAAGGGCCTGCACGCCAGCACCGAGGTGGTGTGGATCGCCGATCAGCCAGGCGGCGCGCAGAAGTTCGGTTTGCGCATCCTGGCCATGCATTGATCTGTTACGAAAAAGGCGACCCGAAGGTCGCCTTGTTCACAGCCATGCCAATCAGAAGTCGTCTTCGACCTGCCCGTCCTTGACCTTGAACTCGCGGTTCTGCAGGTAGGCGTTGCGCAGGAAGATGTACTTGTCGCCCTGAATCAGTTTTTCCGCCGACAGCAAGCTGGCACGAGTGTCGATCACGTCCAGGGCGAAGATCGAATTGCGCGTCGGCACATGATCGATGTAGCGGTAGGGTTCGGTGTAGGTGTCCGGGTACTTGGCCAGGCCATCGCGCACGGTGCTTGGGCCAAGGAACGGGATGACCACGTACGGCCCGCTGGGCACGCCCCAGTAGCCGAGGGTCTGGCCGAAGTCTTCGTCGTTGCGCTGCAGGCCCATCTTGGTGCCGACGTCGAAGAAGCCGCCCAGGCCGAAGGTGGTGTTGACGATCAGCCGCGCTGTGTCGACACCTGCCGCACGGGGCTTGAGCTGCAGCACGTTGTTGGCCAGGTTGGTGACGTCGCCCAGGTTGCGGAAGACGTTGTGGATGCCATCCTCGAGGAACTGCGGGGTGACGAACTGGTAACCCTGGGCCAGCGGCTTGAGGGCATAGGTGTCGAGGACATCGTTGAACTTGAAGATCGGCCGGTTCACCGACTCCCAGGGATCCTCCTCGGTGGCCGCCTGGGTGGCCGCCACGGGCGCCAGCAGCAAGCTGGCGCAGACACAGGCCTGGGTGACTCGCTCGATCACTCCGGCACCGATCCTACGCATAGATGTTTCTCCATCGGATTTCACGGTGGCAACGGCCTTTGGCACGTTGCTCTATAGGGCGCAAGTATACTGGCTTGCTGACTGACGAACAGTCTTACACATCTTGATCAAGATTATGTGAACAACTGTCACTGTCATCTGCAGGTAACAATCGCTGGATAGCCTGCGGACTATTTCAGGGAAGTCGCCATGCAAGATGCACCCGCCTTCACCGCCGTGCTCTTCGGTTTGCGCGGCTGCCTGATCCAGGCCGCGAACGGCAGCCCCCTGCCCACCCCTGGCGCCCTGGATTCCCTCGATCGCCTGCGCAGTCAGCATGTGCCATGCATATGGCTCGATGAGATCAGCGCCGCCCAGGGCAAGCACTTGACCCGCGCGCTGCCGCAATGGCTACCGGGCCACCTGTCCAACGGCTGCAAGTGGCCGGCACCGAATGCCTGCTGGCAGGCGCTCATGGCCCTCGAGAGCGAACGCCTGGACGGTTGCGTGCTGGTGAGCGGTGAGCCACTGCTGCTGCAGTCGGGCCTCAATGCCGGCCTGTGGACCGTGGGGCTGGCAGCCTGCAGCCCCTCCTGCGACCTCACTTCCAGCCAATGGCAAGCCATGACCCGGCAAGAGCAGGACCTGGCGCGCGGCAAGGCGACAATGGAGCTGTTCGGCCTGGGCGTGCACTCGGTGATCGATCACCTGGAGTCCCTCGACACGTGCCTGGCGGACATCGCCCAGCGCCGTCACAAGGGAGAGAAACCCTGACACATCCCGGTTGATGCGGGTCATGCAAAGCGACGGCAAGTGGATTACCCTTGAGGACAGGCAAGAACCTTTCCCGCTTCGCCGAGGTCCATGCCTTGCCAAGTCATTGATGGAGAACGAACAATGCCTGCCCGCGAACTGCAAGAGCGTCTCAATAGCCTGCGCGAGCAACTGGATCGCAATGTGCCGCTTTCAGAAGAGGAACTGGCCAGCCTGCATGAAGAGGCCAGGCAGATCGAGGCCCAGCTCAAGCTCGAGGAAGCCACGCCAGACAACAACCTGGTCGATGGCGTGAACCTCGCCATCGAACGCTTCGAAGCCGATCACCCCGACCTCACCGCCACCCTGCGCAGCATCGCCAATTCACTGCACAGCATGGGCATCTGACCAGGCTGCGTCCCACAGGATCCTCACCGCCTCAGGCACTGCGCAATACCTGTGGGAGTGGGCTTGCCCGCGAAAATGACACCTCGGTGTATGGCACGGGCTACGCCCGTGTTCGCGGGACAAGCCCGCTCCTACAGGAACCACGCAGGATTGAGGAATCAGAGCAAGGCAGTTGCTCCCACATGCCACACGTTACTGGCGTACCAACCGCAGGTTCTGCGGATTGATCGCCCCAGTACTGCGGTAGGGGTTGATGTCCAGCCCGCCACGGCGCACATACCGCGCATACACCGTCAGGTGCTCAGGCTTGAGCAGGTTCTTCAGGTCCAGGTAGATCCGCTCCACGCACTGCTCGTGGAAGTCGGCATGCTGGCGGAAGCTGATCAGGTAGGTCAGCAGGCTGGCATGATCCAGCGCCCGCCCCTTGTATTCCACCACCACACTCCCCCAGTCCGGCTGACCGGTGACCGGGCAGTTGGACTTGAGCAGGTGACTGTGCACGGTCTCTTCCACCACGCGCTCCGACGAGCAACGCAGCAGTTCCGGTTGCGGCTGCTCGTAGTTGCTGATGCTCACATCCAGCGCATCGATGCACTGGCCCGGCAACGCCGTCACGCCCTGCCCCTCGACCTCGGCCAGGGTGCTGACCTTGACCGCCACCGGCTTGCCAGCCGCGGCGGACAGGTCCTTGACCAGACAAGCCTGCAGCGCGTCCAGCGACTCGAACACCGTCTGGTTCAACGAGTTGAGGTACAGCTTGAAGGACTTGGACTCGATGATGTTCGGCGAATCGCAGGGGATGGCGAACTCGCCGATGGCCACCACCGGCTTGCCCGAGGGCAGCAGCCAGGACAGCTCGAAGCAGTTCCAGAAATCCACGCCCTGCCACGGCAGCGCGTCGCCGCTCACGCCCAGCTCGGCCCATTTGGCCAGGCGGGGAATCGGGAACAGCAGCGAGGGGGTGTAGGTGGCGATGTATTCGCTGGACTTGCCCAGCGGGGAATGTTCGGCGGCGGGATGCATGGAAACTGACCTGAAGGTTCGAAATTGCCCCTAGTCTACCGGTTTTGCACCCCGCCTTGGAGCCGATGTCACTCGATGGTCAGTGGCCCGACCATGCCTGCCTGGTAGTGCCCCGGCACGTTGCAGGCGAATTCGATGGGCGCGGACTTGCGGAAGGTCCAGGTCAGCTCGGCACGCTGGCCGGGCTGCAACAGCACGGTATTGCCGCCCGAATGGCCATGGCCACCGCCCATCTGGCCGTGATCCATCTGGCCATGATCCATGCCTTCGTGGTTCATGCCGGCGGTGAACATCTTGCCTTGCATGGCGATCATTTCCTTCTGGTGCTCGGTGTGCATGGCCTTGTCGCCCAGGTTGAACTCGTGGGGCAGCTTGCCCTCGTTGATCAGCACGAAGCGCACGGTCTCCCCCGCCTTGACCTTGATGCTCTTGGGTTCGAAGGCGATGTCCTTGAGCACCACCTCGACGGTGCGGGTAGCCTTGGCCGCCTCGGCCGGCTCGCCGAAGGCGAAGGGTTTGCCGCTGTCGGCGAAGCTCGGCAGGCTGACCAGTGCGAGGGCGGCGGCGATGAACAGGTGCTTCATGGGTGACTCCGGGTCGTTCTGGGAGAATGAGGCCATTCTCGAAAAGGCTGGCTGGCAGCTGGCTGACAGGAAGATTACAACTTTGTCAGCTTGGGCAGGCCGCCAGATCGTCACGTATCATTTCGGCATCACGTTGGCCCGAACCGTTGGTAAACACATGAAACTGCTGATCGTCGAAGACCAGGCCAAGACCGGCCAGTACCTGAGCCAGGGCTTGAGCGAGGCCGGCTTCGCCACCGAACTGGCCGGCGACGGCGACACCGGCCAGCACCTGGCCCTGACCGGCGATCACGACCTGCTGATCCTCGATGTGATGCTGCCGGGGCGCAATGGCTGGCAGATCCTCCAGGCCGTGCGCCAGGCCGGGCTGGACACCCCCGTGCTGTTCCTCACCGCCCGCGATGCCATCGAGGACCGCGTGCACGGCCTGGAGCTGGGCGCCGACGACTATCTGGTCAAGCCCTTCGCCTTCTCCGAACTGCTGGCTCGGGTGCGCAGCCTGCTGCGCCGAGGCGCCAACGCCAGCCAAGACACCTGCCTGACCCTGGCCGACCTGCGCCTGGACCTGATTCGCCGCCGCGCCGAGCGCGCCGGCCAGCGTGTCGACCTGACCGCCAAGGAGTTCGCCCTGCTCGAGCTGCTGCTGCGCCGCCAGGGCGAGGTGCTGCCCAAGTCGCTGATCGCCTCACAGGTGTGGGACATGAACTTCGACAGTGACACCAATGTCATCGAAGTCGCCATCCGCCGCCTGCGCCTGAAGATCGACGACCACCACACCACCAAGCTTATCCATACCGTGCGCGGCATGGGCTACGTGCTCGAGGAGCGCCAGGACTGATGCGCCGCCTGTCCCTCGGTGGGCGCCTGGCCTTGCTGTTCGCCGCCTGCACCGCCAGTGTCTCGCTAGGCGCCGGCCTGCTGTTCAGCCGCGCCAGCGAGCAGCATTTCGTCGAGCTCGACCAGCAACTGCTCAGCGGCCGCCTGTCGCTGATACGCAGCCTGCTCGATGGCGTCACCACCCAGGAGCAACTGACCACGCGCCTGCCTGGGCTGCTCAACGAGCTGAGCCATCAGTCCGACCTGGCCTTGCGCGTGCGCGCCGCCGACGGCACGCCCTGGTTCGCCAGTCGCGGCGACTTGCCGAACGCACCGCCACAGTCGGGCCTGGCCACCTTGCACAACCAGGGTATCGACTACCGCGGCCTGAGCATCCCGCTCGACGAAACCCAACCCGCCTCGCCAGGGTTGACCCTGTTCCTCGACATCACCCATCACCAGCACTTCCTGCAGGGCATGCAACGGCTGATCTGGCTGACGGTCGGGCTCAGCGCGCTGGCCACCGCGCTGCTCGGCGCCTGGGCTGCGCGCCGTGGCCTGAAGCCGCTGCGGCAGATGGGCAAGGTCGCCGCCAGCGTCAACGCCCGCTCGCTGACCACCCGCCTGCCGGTCGCCGAAATGCCCGAGGAGCTGGCCGAACTGGCCACCACGGTCAATGCCATGCTGCAACGCCTGGACGACGCCTTCCAGCGCCTGTCGGCGTTCTCCGCCGATATCGCCCACGAATTGCGCACGCCGCTGTCCAACCTGCTGACCCACACCCAGGTCACCCTCACCCGTCCACGCAGCCTCGAGGACTATCGCGAAGCCCTGCACGGCAACCTCGAGGAACTGCAATGGATGGCCCAGCTGGTCAACGACATGCTGTACCTGGCCAAGGCCGATCATGGCCTGCTGATGCTCAACCGCCAGGCCCTGGACCTGGCGGTGGAAATCGATGCGCTGCTGGAGTACTACGCGCCGCTCGCCGAGGAGGCCGAGGTCAAACTGTCACGCGAGGGTCAGGCACATACCGAAGGCGACCGGCACATGCTGCGCCGGGCCTTGTCGAACCTGCTGGACAATGCCCTGCGCTTCACCCCGGCGGGCGGCGAAATCCGTGTGAGCCTTGTGCCGGGATTAAGTATCGAGGTGGCTAACAGCGGGCCAGCAATCGCCCCGCAACTGCTGGAGCGACTGTTCGACCGCTTCTATCGGGCAGACCCGGCGCGCCAGGAAGGCAGCAGCGAGCATGCGGGGCTGGGGTTGGCTATCACCCGTTCGATCGTGCAAGCCCACGGCGGGACGATTCGGGCGCAATGCGAAGGTGGGTGGACGCGGTTCGTGATCGAGTTGCCTGAGTAGCCCTCATCGCGGGGCAAGCCCCTCCCACGCCAAGTTCCGATGTGAGGGTGGGCGTGGGAGCGGGCTTGCCCCGCGATAAGGGCTAGACCCAGATAGCATCCCAATGAGGATAATCCCCAAGCCGCCTGACCAAACCTGCCCTCAAGGGATTGGCCACCACATACCTGGCGAATTCGCGAAGATCTTCCTCACGCCTCAGCGCCCTGTCGTGATACCCCGGTTGCCACAACTGTCCTTTCAGTTTTCCAAGTTTGAACAGCGAACAGCGACTGCGTGATTTGAATCGCCGCATGATCGTCGCGAGCGTGTCGTCTCCCAACTTGATCAGCCAGTGAAAGTGATCAGGCATGACCACCCATGCCAGACTGCACAAGGATCCCTCCTGCTCAGCCTGATTGAAATGAACAGGCAGGCAACGAGCAGCCTGGAAATCCTCGAAAAATGGGAAGCGGTCTCTGGTCGTGCTGGTCAGCAAGTAGACCCGGCCAGGCTCGGAACACCTACCGCGGCGCAGACGGTGGGAAGCGGGACGATCCATGTCGATCTCCTTGAGGTAAAACCTCAACGTAGATGACAGCTGCAATCGAAGGCCAAGTGAAGCAGTACCGCATGTTTCATGGGTTACGCACAAGCATCGCGGGGCCAGTCGCAGCGGCGAACTGGCCCCGCGATAGCGCTTACTCGTAGCGCAACGCCATCGCCGGTTCGATCTGCGAGGCGCGGTACGCAGGATAAATGGTCGCCAGGAAGCTCATCACCAGCCCGGCCACGCAAATGATCGCCACATCGCCCCACTGCAGCTCCGACGGCAGGCTGCTGATGAAGTAGATGTCGGAGGTGAAGATGTGCTGGCCGCTGATCCGCTCGACCCAGCCGACCACCGCGCTGACGTTCAACGCCAGGATCACCCCGAGCACGCCGCCGATCAAGGTGCCGACGATACCGATCAGGCTGCCCTGGACCATGAAGGTACCCATGATCTGCGCCGGCGTCGCGCCGATGGTGCGCAGGATGGCGATATCCGCGCCCTTGTCGTTCACCACCATCACCAGGGTGGCGATGATGTTGAACGCGGCCACGGCGATGATCATCATCAGCAGCAGGCCGATCATGGTCTTTTCCATCTTCATGGCGCTGAACAGGCTGCCCTGGGTGTGCGACCAATCATCGGCGCGGTAACCGTCGCCCAGGCTTGCGGCGATGGCCTTGGACACCTGCGGCGCGGCGTACAGGTCGTGCAGCTTCAGGCGCACGCCCTGCACCTGGCCCGGCGCCCAGCGCTGCATCTCGCCGGCGTCGGCGACATGGATATAAGCTTGCGATCCATCCAGCTCGGCACCGACCTTGAAGATACCGACCACGGTCAGACGCTGCATGCGCGGGGTGATACCGCCCGGCTCCTTGCTGATTTCCGGGACGATCAGCGTCAGCTTGTCGCCGGTGTTCAGGCGAAAACGCCGGGCGGTCAATTCACCGATGACCACGCCGTACTCGCCCGGCACCAGGTCCTGCAGGCTGCCCTGGACGATATGCTGGGTGACGATGGAGACCTTGCCCTCCTCGGCCGGATCGATGCCGGCGACCTGGATCGGCTGCATCGCCCCCTTGTACGAGAGCATGCCTTCCATCTCGGTGATCGGCGCCGCGGCCATCACCGCGGGGTTGCCTTCGGCGGCGCTGGCGACCTTGCGCCAGTCGTCCAGCGGCTGCGCGCCAAGAATCGCGGCATGGGGCACCAGGCCCAGCACGCGCGAACTCATTTCGCGCTGGAAACCGTTCATCACCGACAGCACCGTGATCATCGCCAGCACACCGAGCGACAGGCCGATCATCGAAGTCATCGAGATGAACGAGATGAAGTGGTTGCGGCGCTTGGCACGGGTGTAGCGGGCACCGATGAACAACGACAAGGGTCTGAACATGAACGAGGACACCCAAGTGAAAAATGAATCGGGGCTGCCTCAGGCCGCCCCATGCAGGCGACTCAGATCGCCACCAGCTGCCCGTCTTCCAGGCGCAGCACACGGTCCATCTGCCGCGCCAGGTTGAGGTCGTGGGTTACCACCAGGAAGGCGGTCTGCGAGTGGTTCGACAGCTCCTGCATCAATTCCTGGATACCCTGGGCGGTATGGTGGTCGAGGTTGCCGGTAGGCTCGTCGAGCATCACCAGGCCCGGACGGTTGACCAGGGCGCGGGCGATCGCCACGCGCTGGCGCTCGCCGCCGGACAGCTCGGCCGGCTTGTGATTCAGCCGATGGCCCAGGCCGACGCGCTTGAGCAGCGCCTCGGCGCGCTCGCGGGCCTCGGCGATCGGCGTCTTGCCAATCAGCAACGGCATGCAGGCGTTCTCAAGGGCGGTGAACTCCGCCAGCAGGTGGTGGAACTGGTAGACGAAGCCCAGGGCACGGTTACGCAGCAGGCCACGGGCCCGCTCGCCCAGCGCCGACAGCTCCTCGCCGGCCAGCCAGACGCTGCCACTGGTAGGCGTGTCGAGGCCGCCGAGCAGGTTGAGCAAGGTACTCTTGCCCGAGCCCGAGCTACCGACGATGGCCACCCGCTCGCCCGGGTGCAGCTCCAGGTTCAACCCCGACAAGACCTGAACCGACTCCGGGCCTTCCTCGTAGCTCTTGCCCAGGTTGCGGCAACTCAACACGGCTTTATCACTCATGCGCGACTCACTCATAACGTAGCGCCTCCGCCGGCTGGGTGCGCGAGGCGCGCCAGGCCGGGTACAGGGTGGCGAAGAAACTCAGGACCAGCGCCGCACCGCAGACCATGTACACGTCCTGGGCCTGGATCTGCGACGGCAGGTAATCGATGAAGTACACGTCGGCATTGAGGAACTTGTGCCCGATCAGGGTCTCGATGCCGGCGATGGCCGCGCTCACATTGAGCGCGCCGAGAATGCCCAGCACCGCGCCGATCAGCGTGCCGACCACGCCGATCACCGTGCCCTGGACCATGAAGATGGCCATGATCTGCCCGGGCGTGGCGCCCAGGGTACGCAGGATGGCGATGTCGCCGCGCTTGTCGTTGACCACCATCACCAGGGTGGAAATGATGTTGAACGCCGCCACCGCCACGATCAGCAGCAGCAGCAGGCCAATCATGGATTTTTCCATGCGGATGGCCTGGTACAGGTTGCCGTGGGTGCGGGTCCAGTCACGTGGGTAGTACTCCTGTTCGCCCAGCTGCTGGGCAAGGGTCCATGCGACGCGCGGAGCCTGGAACAGGTCGTCGAACTTCAGGCGCACGCCCTGAACCTGGTCGGCCTTCCAGCGGTGCAGGCGCGACAGGTCGGAAATGTTGGTCAGGCCCAGGTAGCCGTCGATTTCGCCGGCGCCGACGTGGAAGGTGCCGACCACGGTGAAGCGTTTCATGCGCGGGAACATGCCCGCCGGGGTGATGCTCACCTCGGGCGCGACGAAGGTCAGCTTGTCGCCGATGCCCACGCCCAGCTTCTGCGCGGCCTTGTCGCCGATCATGATGCCCCACTCGCCCGGCGCGAGCTTGTCGAGGCTGCCTTCGAGCACGAACCGGTCGATGATCGACACCTCGCGCTCACGGGCCGGATCGACCCCGTTGAGCAGCACTTTCTGCACCTTGCCTTCGTGGGTCAGCAAGCCTTGCATCTGGGTGAACGGCGCAACCGCCAGCACCTGCGGATTCTGCTTTACTTTGGAAGCGAGGGCCTGCCAGTCATCGATCGGCTGGCCGGATTCCAGCGTGGCGTGAGGGATCATGCCCAGCACGCGGGTACGCATCTCGTGGTCGAACCCGTTCATCACCGACAGCACCACGATCATCACCACCACGCCCAGGGCGAGGCCGATCATCGAAGTGAGCGAAATGAACGAGACGAAGTGATTGCGACGCTTGGCACGGGTGTAACGCGTACCGATGAATACGAATAGAGGTCTGAACATGTCGGGGCTTGTTCGGATGAAAGGGAACGTCCTTGTGGCGAGGCGCCTACGGCGGCTTTACACTCGGACCACCGCCGTAACCTTGGGTTCGCCATGACGACATTAGACGAAGAAGATCGCCGCGAATACTACCGCATCGAAGATCGGATCGCACTGCAAATCAGCCCCCTCAGCGCGGGCGAAGCCCTTGAAACAGAACTGTTGCAGGATGATTCCGAGCTATTCAACCTGCTCAGTGAGCTGCACTTGTCCGACTTCGAGTCACAGCACCTGTTGCGGCAACTGAGCGAGAAGGACCGCACCCTGGCAGCCCTCCTGCGCGCCCAGAACAAGCGCCTCGACCTGCTCAGCGCCGTGGTCGCGCAGAGCCTCATCGGCGAGATCGGCCACCCCCTGCCGGTGATCATTTCCGAAGGTGGCATCGAGTTCGCCCAGGCGCACAAGATCGCCCCCGGCACCCGCGTGAAAGTGAAGATGGTGCTGATGCCTCGCGCGCACGGCCTGCTGTTGCGGGGCAGGGTCACCCATTGCGACCCGCGCCCGGATGGCGATTACGAAGTGGGCACCGAGTTCATCGACATGACCGACGCCCAGCGCCAGCTGCTGGCCCGCTATATCCTGCAGCGCCAGCAACAGCAACGACGCCAGGCGCTGGAACAGAACGACTCCGCGTCCTGAAGCCCTTTCCCCCTGATTTGAAGGAACGAACGTGACCTTGATCTATGGCCACCGCGGCGCCAAGGGCGAAGCGCCCGAGAATACCCTGCACAGCTTCCGCCAGTGCCTGTCCCATGGCGTGACCCGCTGCGAACTCGACCTGCACCTGTCGGCCGACAACGAGCTGATGGTGATCCACGACCCCACCCTCAAGCGCACCACCGGCCGGCGCGGCAAAGTGGTCGAGCACACCGCCGCCGACCTGGTCACCTACGACGCGCGCAAGGGCGGCCCAGGCCATGTGCAGCCCTGCCCCATCCCGCGGCTCGAGGAACTGTTCGAGAAATGCCCGTTCGAGCACTGGCAGCTGGAGGTCAAGAGTGCCTCGCGCACCCGCGCCGCCACGACCGTGCTGGCGATTCGCGAACTCGCCCAGCAGCACGGCCTGCTGGACAAGGTGACGATCACCTCGAGCTCACGGGAAGTGCTGGGCGCCGCCCAGGAACTGGTGCCCGACGTGAAGCGCGGACTGGTTGCCGAGTACGCCTGGCTCGACCCGCTGAAGGTCGCGCAGAACTACGGCTGCGAGATGCTGGCGCTGAACTGGACGCTGTGCACCCCCGAGCGCCTGATCAAGGCACAGCGCCAGGGCTTGCACGTGTCGGTGTGGACGGTCAACGAACCGGCGCTGATGCGCCGGCTCGCCGACTTTGGCGTGGACAGCCTGATTACAGACTTTCCCGGTTTGGCCAAGACCACCCTCGGGTAGGGCTGAAATCGGTCTCCCCGACCGGCTCAGGCCACCGGCCGGAGCCGCTCAAAAAAGCCGGTTCAGACCGTCGTAGGCAGCGACCCGATAGGCTTCGGCCATGGTCGGGTAGTTGAAGGTGGTGTTGACGAAGTACTTGAGGTTGTTCAATTCGCCCGGCTGGTTCATCACTGCCTGACCGATGTGGACGATCTCCGAGGCCTGGTAGCCGAAGCAGTGCACGCCGAGGACTTCCAGGGTCTCGCGGTGGAACAGGATCTTCAGCATGCCTTGTGGCTCGCCGGCAATCTGCGCGCGCGCCATGCTCTTGAAGAAGGCCTTGCCGACCTCGTACGGCACCTTGGCCTGGGTCAGCTCCTGCTCGTTCTTGCCGATCGAGCTGATCTCCGGAATGGTGTAGATGCCGGTCGGCACGTCGTTGACGAAGCGCCAGCTGCCGTTGTCGACGATGCTGCCGGCAGCCGAGCGACCCTGGTCGTGGGCGGCACTGGCCAGGCTCGGCCAACCGATCACGTCACCGGCGCCGTAGATGTTCGGCACGCTTGTGCGGTAGTTCTCGTCGACCTCGATCTGGCCACGGCTGTTGACCTTGATGCCGATGTTCTCCAGGCCCAGCTTGTCGGTGTTGCCGGTACGACCGTTGCACCACAGCAAGGCGTCGGCCTTGATCTTCTTGCCCGACTTCAGGTGCAGGATCACCCCGTTGTCCAGGCCCTCGACCCGCTCGTACTCCTCGTTGTGGCGCACGGTGATGTTGTTGTTGCTGAAGTGGTAGCTCAGCGCCTGCGAGATTTCCGAGTCAAGGAAGCTCAGCAGCTGGCCACGGTTGTCCACCAACTCCACCAGCACACCCAGGCCGCTGAAGATCGAGGCGTACTCGCAACCGATCACCCCGGCGCCGTAGACGATCAGTTTGCGCGGAGTGTGGCTGAGGCTGAGGATGGTGTCGCTGTCGTAGACGCGCGGGTGGTGGAAGTCGATATCGGCCGGGCGATACGGGCGCGAGCCGGTGGCGATGATGATGTGCTTGGCGTTGAGCTTCTCGACCACACCGTTGGGGCACACCACTTCGATGGTCTGCTCGTCGGCGAAGCTGCCGGTACCGAAGAACACGTCGACGCGGTTGCGCGCGTAGTAACCGGTGCGCGAGGCGACCTGCTTGCTGATGACCTTCTCGGCGCTCTTGAGCACGTCGGGGAAGGAGAACCAGCGCGGCTCGCCGATGGCGCGGAACATCGGGTTGGTGTTGAACTGCATGATCTGCCGCACGGAGTGACGCAGCGCCTTGGACGGGATGGTGCCCAGGTGGGTGCAGTTGCCGCCGACCTGGCGACGGCTGTCGACCATGGCCACCTTGCGCCCTGCTTTGGCGGCGTTCATTGCCGCGCCTTCTCCGGCCGGGCCGGAACCCAGCACCACTACGTCGTAGTTGTAGACAGCCATGCGTACTCCTTCAGAACTGGCCCGCCGGCCGGATGGCCGCGGGGCGCGATCATGTCGCCGGGGCGCCATGAGAAAATTCGGGTGCAGTCTAATCAAGCGTGAACGCCGCGCACATTAACCCTTGGTCGCGTCGTAGGCCACTGTTGCCTGCACTACATGTGGTTCCACCGACTCCATGGCGGCGATCATCCGTGGCTTGCCTTTCACTCGCCTTTCAGCGCCCGCTCGAACGCTGGGGTAGACCGGGAGACGAAGCCACCCTCGACCCGGGTCACCAGCACCGCGGCGATGTCATTGGCCAGGGCGAAGTCCCAGCCTCGCCGCGGGCCCAGGATCAGCAGCAAGGTGGAATAGCCATCAGCCAGCAACGCTGAAGCGTCGAGCACGGTCACCGACGCCAGGTCATGCTCGACCGGGCGCCCGAGGCGGGCGTCGAAGGTGTGCGAATAGCGCCGGCCATTGTCCTCGAAATAATGACGATAGTCACCCGAGGTGGACACGGCGAGGCCCTGCACGTCGATGACCTGGCGGGCGATCTGGCGGTCCTCTCGTGGCAACTCCAGGGCTATCCGCCAGGCACTGCCGTCGGGTTTGCGCCCAACGGCCTTCAGCTCGCCGGTAGCTTCGGCGACAAAACTGTCGATGCCCATGCCATGCAGGCGCTCGGCAATCAGGTCGACTGCGTGGCCGGCGGCGATGCCGTTGAAGTCCAGTTCGATGACGGCGTCCTTGCATAGGCTGCCGCCCTCAAGATGCAGGTGACGGTAGCCCACGTGCTGACGAGCGATGGCCAGGGCCTGAGGATCCGGCACGTGCATCTCACGGGCCTGGGGGCCGAAGCCCCAGAGGTCGAGCAGCGGTTCCACGGTAAGGTCGAAAGCGCCCTGGCTCTGTTCGGCCAGGTGCTGACCGAAGCTGGCCAGCTCGAACAGATCGGCGTCGACCGCCAGGCACTGGCCGGCCGGGAGCTGGTTGAAACGACTGACGGTTGAATCGCCGCGGTAGGTGGAGTAGCGGGCGTCGATGGACTGGAGGATGGCCTCGACCTCGGCCTGGACCTGCGCTGGCGCCGGGCCGCCAGGTTGGCGCACGTACTGGATGCTGTAGCTGCTGCCCATGGTCGGGCCGCCGAAGCGCTCGAGGGTGGGGCCTTGGTTGCAGGCTGACAGCAACAACAGGCAGAGCAGAAGAACTGTGCGCAACTTAGATCTCTCGGTTGACCTGCCCACGCGGTCGGTGTAGGAGCGGCCTTGTGTCGCGAAAGGGCTGCGCAGCAGCCCCGGCAATTGTGGCAGTGACGCTGAATACCTGGGGCCGCTTTGCGGCCCGTTCGCGACACAAGGCCGCTCCTACAACGATCGCACTGATGCGAGGAGCAAAAAAAACGGGAACCCGAAGGTTCCCGTTTTTTCAACGCATTACAAGCGGATCAGCGTGGAAACGCTGGCGGGTTCACACCGGCCATGTCTTCCATCACGCGGACCACCTGGCAGCTGTAACCGAACTCGTTGTCGTACCAGACGTACAGGACAACGCGGTTGTCGTTGCAGATGGTCGCCTCGGCGTCGACCACACCGGCGTGGCGCGAGCCAACGAAGTCGGTGGACACCACTTCCTGGGAGCTGACGTAGTCGATCTGCTTGTGCAGGTCCGAGTGCATGGCGGTCTGGCGCAGGTACTCGTTCAGCTCTTCGCGGTTGGTGGCCTTCTCCAGGTTCAGGTTGAGAATGGCCATCGACACGTTCGGCGTCGGTACACGGATCGCGTTGCCGGTCAGCTTGCCCTTGAGCACCGGCAGTGCCTTGGCGGCGGCGGTGGCGGCACCGGTCTCGGTGATGACCATGTTCAGCGGCGCGGCACGGCCACGACGGCTGCCCTTGTGGAAGTTGTCGATCAGGTTCTGGTCGTTGGTGAACGAGTGAACGGTCTCGACGTGGCCGTTGACGATGCCGTACTGGTCGTTGATGGCCTTGAGCACCGGCACGATGGCGTTGGTGGTGCAGGACGCCGCCGAGATGATCTTGTCGTCGGCGCTGATGTCGCCGTGGTTGATGCCATGCACGATGTTCTTCAGCGCGCCCTTGCCCGGCGCGGTGAGGATCACGCGGGCGGCGCCCGGGCAGGCCAGGTGCTGGCCGAGGCCGTCGGCGTCGCGCCATACACCGGTGTTGTCGACGATCAGCGCATCGTGGATGCCGTACTGGGTGTAGTCGACTTCGCTCGGGCTCTTGGCGTAGATCACCTGGATCAGGTTGCCGTTGGCGGTGATGGTGTTGTTGGCTTCGTCGATGACGATGGTGCCATCGAACGGACCGTGCACCGAGTCACGGCGCAGCAGGCTGGCGCGTTTGACCAGGTCGTTCTCGGCGCCCTTGCGCACGACGATGGCGCGCAGGCGCAGGCCGTCGCCGCCACCGGTCTTCTCGATGAGGATGCGCGCCAGCAGGCGGCCGATGCGACCGAAGCCGTACAGGACGACGTCGGTGCCCTTGCGTGCGGAAGCGTTCTGCTGACCCACGACGTCGGCCAGTTCGTCACGCACGAACTGCTCGGCGCTGCGGCCATTGCCTTCGACCTTGAACTTGTTGGCCAGCTTGCCCAGGTCCACCGAAGCGGCGCCCAGCTTCAGCTCGCTCATGGCCTTGAGCAGGGGGAATGTCTCGTGGACGGACAGCTCGGTCTCGTCGGTCTGACGGTGACGGGCAAAGCGGTGGGCTTTGAGGATCGAGATAACCGAACGGTTGATCAGGCTGCGGCCATAGATCGAGCTCACCACGTTGTTGTTGCGGTAGAGCTGACCGATAAGCGGGATCATCGCTTCAGCCAGGGCTTCACGATCGATCCACTCACCAAGACACTGGTCGGGCTTCTGAGTCACGGTAACCTTCCACATGTAGGGGAACAAAAAAGGGGCTACATTATGACGCCCCGCGGCGTATCGGGCAATGAGCGCCTGTCGCCGGCGCCAGACCCCGTCGCAATGCCCTTTCGAGCCTGACAGCGCGCCCCGTCACCGGTACAATCGACCTCTTTGCCGCAACGCTTGGAGTCCAATCTCCCGTGTCAGTTCTGCGCCTACCGAAACTGTCGGCCACGGCCGGCAAACAAACCTGGGGCAACCTGCCCGGCGCGGCCTTGAGCCTGGCCGTCGCCGAGGCGGCCAGCACCGCTGGTCGCTTCACCCTGTTGCTGACCGCCGACAGCCAGGCCGCCGATCGCCTGGAGCAGGAGCTGCGCTTCTTCGCCCCGGACCTGCCGGTGCTGCCGTTCCCCGACTGGGAAACCCTGCCCTACGACCTGTTCTCGCCGCACCAGGACATCATCTCCCAGCGCATCGCCAGCCTGTACCGGTTGCCGGAGCTGGACCACGGCATCCTCGTCGTGCCCATCACCACCGCCCTGCATCGCCTTGCCCCCACGCGCTTCCTGCTGGGCAGCAGCCTGGTGCTGGACGTGGGCCAGAAGATCGACGTCGAGCAGATGCGCACGCGCCTGGAGGCCAGCGGCTACCGCTGCGTCGACACGGTCTACGAGCATGGCGAGTTCGCCGTGCGCGGCGCGCTGATCGACCTGTTCCCCATGGGCAGCAAGACGCCGTACCGCATCGACCTGTTCGACGACGAGATCGAAACCCTGCGCACCTTCGACCCGGAGTCGCAGCGTTCGATCGACAAGGTCGACTCGATCCGCCTCCTGCCAGCGCGCGAGTTCCCCATGCAGAAGGACGAAGTGACGCGTTTCAAGGCGCGCTTTCGCGAACGCTTCGACGTGGACTTCCGCCGCAGCGCGATCTTCCAGGACCTCACCAGCGGCATCATCCCCGCCGGCATCGAGTACTACCTGCCGCTGTTCTTCGAAGAAACCGCCACCCTGTTCGACTACCTGCCAGCCGACACCCAGGTGTTCTCCCTGCCGGGCGTGGAGCAAGCCGCCGAGCACTTCTGGAACGACGTGCGCGGGCGCTATGAAGAACGTCGCGGCGACCTCAGTCGCCCGCTGCTGCCGCCAGCAGAACTGTTCCTCCCGGTCGAGGACTGCTTCGCCCGCCTCAAGCAATGGCCGCGCGTGGTGATCGGCGCCGATGACGTCGAGCCTGGCGCCGGCCGCGAACGCTTCCCGGCCCGCGCCCTGCCCAACCTGGCCATCGAGGCCAAGGCCAACCAGCCGCTGGCGGAGCTGTCGAACTTCCTCGACCAGTTCCCTGGCCGCGTGCTGTTCACGGCCGAATCGGCGGGCCGACGCGAAGTGCTGCTGGAGCTGCTCGAGCGCTTGAAGCTGCGCCCGCAGACCGTCGACGGCTGGGCCGACTTCGTCACCGGCAACGAGCGTCTGGCGATCACCATCGCCCCGCTTGACGATGGCCTGTTGCTGGACGACCCAGGCCTGGCCCTGGTGGCCGAGAGCCCACTGTTCGGCCAGCGCGTGATGCAGCGAAGGCGTCGCGAGAAACGCGGCGAGGCGGCCAACGACGCGGTGATCAAGAACCTCACCGAGCTGCGCGAAGGCGCGCCGGTGGTGCACATCGACCACGGCGTGGGCCGCTACCTGGGCCTGGCCACCCTGGAAATCGACGGCCAGGCCGCCGAATTCCTCACCCTCGAGTACGCCGAGGGCGCCAAGCTCTATGTGCCGGTGGCCAACCTGCACCTCATCGCCCGCTACACCGGCAGCGACGATGCCCTGGCGCCGCTGCACCGACTGGGCTCCGAAGCCTGGCAGAAAGCCAAGCGCAAGGCCGCCGAACAGGTGCGCGATGTTGCCGCCGAACTGCTCGACATCTACGCCCGCCGCGCCGCGCGCAAAGGCTATGCCTTCGCCGATCCGGCCGCCGACTACGCCACTTTCAGCGCCGGCTTCCCGTTCGAGGAAACCCCCGACCAACAGGCGGCCATCGAGGCGGTACGCGCCGACATGCTCGCCGGCCAGCCCATGGACCGCCTGGTGTGTGGCGACGTCGGCTTCGGCAAGACCGAAGTGGCCATGCGCGCCGCCTTCATCGCCGTACACGGCGGGCGCCAGGTCGCATTGCTGGTGCCCACCACCCTGCTCGCCCAGCAGCACTACAACAGCTTCCGCGACCGCTTCGCCGACTGGCCGGTGAAGGTCGAGGTGATGAGCCGCTTCAAGTCGGCCAAGGAAGTGGCCAGCGCCGCAGCGGAACTGGCCGAAGGCAAGATCGACATCCTCATCGGCACCCACAAGCTGCTGCAGGACGATGTGCGCTTCAAGGACCTGGGCCTGGCCATCATCGACGAAGAGCACCGTTTCGGCGTGCGCCAGAAGGAACAGCTCAAGGCCCTGCGCAGCGAGGTGGACATCCTCACCCTGACCGCAACGCCCATTCCGCGCACGCTGAACATGGCGGTGTCGGGCATGCGCGACCTGTCGATCATCGCCACCCCGCCAGCGCGGCGCCTGTCGGTGCGCACCTTCGTCATGGAGCAGAACAAGAGCACGGTCAAGGAAGCGCTGCTGCGCGAACTGCTGCGCGGCGGTCAGGTGTACTACCTGCACAACGACGTCAAGACCATCGAGAAGTGCGCCGCAGAACTGGCCGAACTGGTACCCGAGGCGCGCATCGGCATCGGTCACGGGCAGATGCGCGAGCGCGAACTCGAACAGGTGATGAGCGACTTCTATCACAAGCGCTTCAACGTGCTGATCGCCTCGACCATCATCGAGACCGGCATCGACGTGCCCAGCGCCAACACCATCGTCATCGAGCGCGCCGACAAGTTCGGCCTGGCCCAGCTGCACCAGCTGCGCGGCCGGGTCGGCCGTAGCCACCACCAGGCCTACGCCTACCTGCTGACGCCACCGCGCCAACAGATCAGCGCCGACGCCGAAAAGCGCCTGGAGGCCATCGCCAACACCCAGGACCTGGGCGCAGGCTTCGTCCTGGCCACCAACGACCTGGAAATCCGTGGTGCCGGCGAGCTGCTCGGCGAAGGCCAGAGCGGGCAGATCCAGGCGGTCGGCTTCACCCTGTACATGGAAATGCTCGAGCGCGCGGTCAAGGCCATCCGCAAGGGCACCCAGCCCAACCTCGAGCAGCCGCTGGGCGGCGGTCCGGAAATCAACCTGCGCCTGCCGGCGCTGATCCCCGAGGACTACCTGCCCGACGTGCATGCGCGCCTGATCCTCTACAAGCGCATCGCCTCGGCGGCCGACGAAGAGGGCCTCAAGGACCTGCAGGTAGAGATGATCGACCGCTTCGGCCTGCTGCCCGAGCCGACCAAGAACCTGATGCGCCTGACCCTGCTCAAGCTGCAGGCGGAAAAGCTCGGCATCAAGAAAGTCGACGCCGGCCCCAACGGCGGCAAGCTCGAGTTCGAGGCCGAGACCCCGGTCGACCCGCTGACCCTGATCAAGCTGATCCAGGGCCAGCCCAAACGCTACAAGTTCGAAGGCGCGACCCAGTTCCGCTTCCTGGTACCGATGGAACGCCCCGAAGAACGTTTCAACACCCTGGAAGCGCTGTTCGAGCGCCTCACTCCACAAAATTCATAAGGAAGCTTCATGCGTGCCATCCGTTGCCTGACCCTGCTGCTGACGCTGTTCGCGCCGCCAGCCTTCGCCGCAGGCCCCTATCAGGTGGAAATGATCCTGGTGCGGCAGAACGCCGTGGCGGCGTTCACCAGTCCGTTCGCCCCGGAGGACTGGAGCGCCGGCGCGCCGCGCCTGGACAAAGGCGCCGAGCGCCCGACCGCGCTGGGTGACGAAGTCACCCGCCTGCAGGCCACCGCCGACTACACGGTACTGCTGCACAAGGCCTGGCAACAGGACGCCAGCACGGTCGCCGTGGGCGTCGGCGACGAACAGTTCGGCCACTTCCCGATCGAAGGCAACCTGCGCATCAGCGAAGATCGCTTCATCGCCGTCGACGCCAACTTCTGGGTCAACCAGCTCGACGCCAACGGCGGCGTGCTGCGCAGCGAGCAGTTCAAGCAGAGCAACAGCAACATGAAAGCCGGCCAGCTGACCTTCCTCGATGGCGGGCACCTGGCACTGCTGCTCAAGGTCTCGCCAGCCGGCATGCGCAAGATCCCGTTGCCGGATCCGGAAATGATGGAGCAGTGAAATCGTGAACGCCGATGTGCAGAAACTGGCAGCCGAGAACCCGAGCTGGAAGCACGACTTTTCCGCAGCCACCCTGCAACGCGGCGAACGCTACGCCGAACAGGGGCTGGTGAACATCCAGTTCCACGGCGACTCGCGCATCGAGGCTACCTGCCTCGGCAGCGGCGGCAACGTCTATCGCCAGCGGATCATCATTACTGCCGGACCATCCGGACAATGCCATGTTCGCGGCGACTGCTCCTGCCCGGTCGGCACCAACTGCAAGCACTGCGCCGCCGTGCTGTTCACCCTGGCCAATACCTACCAGGGCGGCACGACGCCGAGCGATCAGCTACCCCATCACCTGCAACACTGGCTGCAGAGCCTGGCCCAGTCGCCCCCGGCCCAGGAAGCCGTTGAAGACAAGCGCGGACGCATGGTCTGCTACCAGCTGCTGCTCAACGGTGGCGAGAACTGCGCCCTGCGCGTGCGCAAAGGCACCCGCGACGAGCACGGCATTCGCTACAGCCGCATCCAGTCCCTGTATGAACTGCTCTACGAGCCCCCCAAGTTCGTCAAGGAAGCAGACCTGCGCATCCTGCGCCAGCTCTCGGCGCAGACCGTGCCCTACGGCCATGAGCGCGGCTACGCGCTAAAGGGCCACGAGGGCGGCGAGCTGCTGCAGCGGGCACTGGATACCGGGCGCCTGCTGTTCATCGAAGAACTGCCCCTGCTGGTGCAGGGCGCGCCGCGCCAGGCGGACTTCCGCTGGGTACGCCTGGACAACGGCGACTACCGCGGCATGTGGTACAACGGCGAAGAGCGCCTGAACTGCGTGCTGCCACTGGTCCCGCTGTACTACTTCGATGTCGACAGCAAGGAGGTCGGCATCGTGACCCACGACCTCGAGCCGCACACCGCCCTGCAGCTGTCCCTTGCTCCTGATGTACCGGAACACCTCATCGTGCCCCTCAGCCACAAGCTCAACGCCCTCAATCATCACCTGCCCACACCCACCACCGTGCAACAGGAGCTGCTCGACGACCTCGAGCCGACCCCGCACCTGACCCTCGGCAGCCTCGAGTTCAGCGCCTACATGCCCAAGACCGGGCGCATGCAACGGCAGATGCAGCATCGCGCCGCGCTGGCGTTCGACTATGACGGCCTGCGCGCCAGCGGCAACGACGACAAGCCGCTGAGTCGCCTGGTGGGCAGCACCAGCCAACGCATCCGTCGCCACCCCCAGGCCGAGCAGGCCCTGCGCAAGGTGTTGCGCGAGCATGGCTTCAGGCCCGCCACCCGCCAGAGCAAAGCCCTGCCCGACAGCGCTGGCGAGATGTACCAGCTGACCGACGACGAAGCCTGGCTGCGCTTCGCCCGCGAGGGCCTGCCACGCCTGCGCGAGGCCGGCTGGACCATCGATGTGCTCCGCGACTTCGCCTTCAACCTGCACGAGGTCGACGACTGGTACGCCACCATCGACGAAGCACCAGGCCACGAGTGGTTCGACCTGGAACTGGGCATCGTCGTCGATGGCCAACGCCACAGCCTGCTGCCCATCGTCCTGCAGTTGCTGCGCGCCAGCCCCGAACTGTTGCGCCCCAGCGAACTGGCGCGACGCAGTGACGACGAGCACCTGCTGCTCGACCTCAACCGCGCCCGCCACGACAGTCCGGCGCTGCGCGTCGCCCTGCCCTACGGGCGGATCAAGGCCGTGATGGGCACCCTTGGCGAGCTGTACCTGCACGAACACGCCGTCGGCCCAAGCCTGCGCCTGGAGCGCGCCGATGCCGCCCGCCTGAACGAGATCGACCACCTGCCACTGCAATGGCAAGGCGGCAGCGAGGTTCGCGACCTGGGCCGGCGCCTGCGCGATGCCCGCGACCTGCAGGTGGCGCCACCCAAGGGCCTGAACGCCACATTGCGCCCCTACCAGCAGCAAGGCCTGAACTGGTTGCAGGCCCTGCGCGAAATGGGTACCGGCGGCATCCTCGGCGACGACATGGGCCTGGGCAAGACCCTGCAGACCCTCGCCCATCTGCTGCTGGAGAAAGAGGCCGGGCGCCTCGCCTCTCCGGCGCTGGCGGTGATGCCCACCAGCCTGGTCCCGAACTGGCTCGACGAAGCCCGGCGCTTCGCCCCCGACCTGCGCGTCCTGGCCCTGCACGGCCCTGGCCGCAACAAGCACTTCGCCAACCTTGCCGACTACGACCTGGTACTGACCACCTATGCCCTCGTCCCCCGCGACCTGGAGCACCTCAAGGGTCAGCCATGGCACCTGCTGGTGCTGGACGAGGCGCAGAACATCAAGAGCAGCACCAGCAAGGCCGCCCAGGCCGTGCGCGAACTGCAGGCCGACCAACGCCTGTGCCTGACCGGCACGCCGATGGAGAACAACCTCGGCGAGCTGTGGTCGATCTTCCACTTCCTGATGCCCGGCTGGCTTGGCGACAGCAAGCGCTTCACCCAGGACTACCGCACCCCGATCGAGCGTCATGGCGACGGCGAGCGCATGGCCCACCTGGCCAGCCGCATCCGCCCGTTCCTGCTGCGCCGCACCAAGGAGCAGGTGGCCACCGAGCTGCCAGCCAAGACCGAGATGATCCACTGGGTCGAGCTCAGCGACGCCCAGCGCGACACCTACGAAGCGGTGCGGGTGGCGATGGACAAGAAGGTCCGCGACGAAATCGCCCGCAACGGCGCCGCCCGCAGCCAGATCGTCATCCTCGACGCGCTGCTCAAGCTGCGCCAGGTGTGCTGCGACCTGCGCCTGGTCAAGGGCACCGAGACCAAGGGCACGTTCGCCGACAAGGGCAAGCTGGGCAGCCTGCTGGAGATGCTCGAGGAGTTGCTCAGCGAGGGACGCAAGGTCCTGCTGTTCTCGCAGTTCACCTCGATGCTCGCGCTGATCGAGTTCGAACTGGAGAAGCGCGGCATCCGCTACAGCCTGCTGACCGGCGACACCCGTGACCGCCGCGCGCCGGTCCAGCAGTTCCAGAACGGCGACAGCGAGGTGTTCCTGATCAGCCTCAAGGCTGGTGGCACCGGGTTGAATCTGACCGCCGCCGACACCGTGATCCACTATGACCCATGGTGGAACCCGGCCAGCGAGAACCAGGCCACCGACCGCGCCTACCGCATTGGCCAGGACAAGCCGGTGTTCGTGTTCAAGCTGATCACCCGGGGCACGGTGGAGGAAAAGATCCAGCAGCTGCAGCAGGAGAAGGCGGCACTGGCGGCCGGGCTGCTCGATGGCGGGCAAGCCGGGCAATGGCGGCTGGGAGATGACGAGATCGACGCGCTGTTCGCGCCGCTGCCGGGCAAGCGCAATCGGTAAGCGCTCAATCGCGGGGCAAGCCCGCTCCCACGAGATCTCAGCGCTTCGTGGGAGCGGGCTTGCCCCGCGATGAGGCCGGCAGGGTCAATCGACCAGCTGGGCGTCCTTCAACGCCCCCAACGCCTCCAACCAACGCGGCTGCTGGCGGTAGTCGGTACGCGCGAAGCCCTGCCCACGCATCCGCGCGATCCGTGGCGACGGCTTGACCTTCATCCGCTGCGCCGCGCTCAACGCCAGCTCCGCCGCCGCCCGGTCGTTGCACACCAGGCCCATGTCGCAACCGGCGCTCAGGGCCGCCTCGATGCGACTGGCGGCATCGCCCACCACGTGGGCACCGGCCATGGATAGGTCATCGCTGAAGATCACTCCGTCGAAGCCCAGCTCGCCGCGCAGGATGTCCTGCAACCAGCGCCGGGAGAAGCCGGCCGGTTGGTTGTCGACCTGCGGATAGATGACATGTGCCGGCATCACCGCCGCCAGCTGCCCGCTCAGGCGGCTGAACGGCACCAGGTCGGCGGCGCGCAGCTGCTCCAGGCTGCGCTCGTCGACCGGGATCGCCACATGCGAGTCGGCCTCGGCCCAGCCATGCCCCGGGAAATGCTTGCCACAGGCCGCCATGCCGGCGGCATTCATGCCGCGAATGAAAGCTCCCGCCAACCGGGTGGCGCGCTCGGGGTCCCCCTCGAAGGCACGACTGCCGACCACCGCGCTGCGCTGGTGGTCGAGGTCCAGCACCGGCGCGAAGCTCAGGTCCAGCCCCACTGCCAGCACTTCGGTCGCCATCAGCCAGCCGCACTGCTCGGCCAGGTAATCGGCGTTGGCGTTATCGGCGATGGCACGCATGGCCGGCAAGCGCACGAAGCCCTGGCGCAGGCGCTGCACCCGGCCACCTTCCTGGTCGACGGCGAGAATGAGGTCGGGACGAATCGCACGAATCGACGCGCACAGCTCGCGCACCTGGCGCGGGCTGTCGATATTGCGAGCGAAGATGATCAGGCCGGCCACTTCGGGCTGGCGCAGCAGATGGCGGTCTTCGGCGTTCAGCCAATGGCCGGCGATATCCACCATCAGGGAGCCTTTGAGGCTGACGGTCATAGCGAGTCCTTACATTGCAGATCCAGGAGAGCCCGACAGGCACACACTCTCATGGGACAGCCAGCGGCCCATAGGTTCAGTGTGCAAGGGAAAGCGCCGCAATCGCAGCGGCTCAAGGCGAGGTCGAGCATGGGGCGCTAGCTTAGCCGAAGCGCCCCGTTGCGCCCAGTGTTCAGGCCTTGACGGTCGTACCGGACTTGCTGCGTGGGCGCAGCTGGGCGGCGGCCATGGCTTGGTCGGTGACGCCGCTGTCGGCGCGCATGCCGGCGGCCAGGAACGGCACCATCAGGCGCATCACCTGCTCGATCGAGGTGTTGATGCCGAAATCGGTTTCGGCAATGGCGCGCAGCGCCTTGATCCCCGACATGCTGAACGCGGCGGCCCCCAGCATGAAGTGCACACGCCAGAACAGCTCGAGCGGAGGAATGTTGGGGGCGGCTTCGTTGACCAGGAGCATGTAGCGACGGAACACCTTGCCGTACATGTCTTCAAGGTAACGGCGCAGGTGACCCTGGCTCTGGCTGAACGCCAGCCCCAGTAAGCGCATGAAGATGGACAGGTCGTTGTTGCTGCGCGGCTGCACCGCGAGCGCCTGCTCGACCAGCATCTCCAGCAATTCCTCGAGGCTGGCCTTCTGCTCGGGGCGTGCCTGGCGACGTTCGAGCTCACGCTCGAGGCTGGCGCAGAAAGGGCCGAGGAAACGCGAGAATACCGCCTGGATCAGGGCTTTCTTGGAGCCGAAATGGTAGTTCACCGCCGCCAGGTTGACCCCGGCCTTGCTGGTGATCAGCCTCAATGAGGTTTCCGCGAAACCGCGCTCCGCGAACAGCTGTTCCGCCGCATCGAGGATGCGTTCAACGGTTTCCGATTGAGCCATGACTACTCCGCCTGACAAACAGTTGTTTGAAACATACGTTTCAGGCCTGTCGATGTCAAGGCTGGGTGACCGGTCGGTCGCCATTTAAAAGCGCCAAGCTGCAAGCTGCAAGCGACAAGAGGTGCCCGGCGCTCGCTATTTCTTGCAGCTTGCAGCTTGCGGCTGGCCTCTTACTGTATATAATCCCAGTCACTGTATAAAAAGACAGAGCCCTCGCCCATGCTGAAACTGACGCCACGCCAAGCCGAGATTCTGGCTTTCATCAAACGCTGCCTCGAAGACAACGGCTTCCCACCGACCCGTGCCGAGATCGCGCAGGAACTGGGCTTCAAATCGCCCAATGCCGCCGAGGAGCACCTCAAGGCCCTGGCCCGCAAGGGCGCCATCGAGATGACCCCCGGCGCATCCCGCGGCATCCGTATCCCTGGCCTCGAGCCGAAGAACGACGACAACGGCCTGCCGATCATCGGTCGCGTGGCCGCCGGTGCGCCGATCCTCGCCGAGCAGCACATCGAAGAATCCTGCAACATCAACCCGGCCTTCTTCCATCCCCGCGCCGACTACCTGCTGCGCGTGCACGGCATGAGCATGAAGGACATCGGCATCTTCGACGGCGACCTGCTCGCCGTGCACACCACCCGCGAAGCCCGCAACGGCCAGGTCGTGGTGGCCCGCATCGGTGACGAAGTGACGGTCAAGCGCTTCAAGCGCGAAGGCAACAAGGTCTGGCTGATCGCCGAAAATCCCGAATTCGCCCCTATCGAAGTCGACCTGCAAGCACAGGAACTGGTGATCGAGGGCTTGAGCGTCGGCGTCCTTCGCCGCTGAAACCAGGAGGCGTCATGCAGCCGATCACCCATGCACCCCAGCAAACCCAGCTGCCGCTGTTCGAGGCTTTCCTCGCCCAGCCGGTACTACCGGGCCTCAAGCCCAGCGAAGCGCCGCGCAAAGGCAGCCAGCCCGAGCTGTTCAGCGAGCTGGCCCTGCGCGGCGCGCCCGGGCATTGCCAGAGCCTGCTGGCGCCTGTGCTGCGTGAACTCAGCGAAGAGGACGACAACCGCTGGCTGACACTGATCGCCCCGCCTGGCAGCCTGACCCAGACCTGGCTGCGTGATGCCGGCCTCAACCGTGAACGCATCCTGCTGTTGCAACCCGGCGGCAACCAGACCGCCCTGCAGCTGGCCTGCGAAGCCCTGCGCCTCGGTCGCAGCCACACCGTGGTCAGCTGGCTCGGCACCATCAACAGCAGCGCTCGCCAACAACTGCAACGCGCCGCCGCCATTGGAAACGCACAAAGCCTGAACATCCGCCTCGGCTGATGTTCAGGCTTTGCCTGTCAAACGCTTGAAACCTTGAAGCCTCAAGGTGACTCAGTGAAGGACGCGCGGCCCCTCGTCGCGCTCCAGGTCGCCCTCGACAAGGCGACCGGCCATTTGCACGCCAACACTCAGCATGGCCTTGGCCACTTCCACATGCTGTCCTTGCAGGAATGCCTTGGCGTCCTCGGAGAAGTCCAAGGTTACCAGGGAGCCTTCATCTTCGGCGCGGCGCAGCTCGATCCGGCCATCAGGCAACTCGACGATTTCTAGAAAGGACGTTGACATAAAGGGCCTGCTTTTCACGAAAGGCCAGTAGTGTACCAGCCATGAACGCCATCAGCACTCACTCAACGCGTCGCGGAATCGTCTCACCAGGTCTTTCAGGCTCCCTCGCCAGGCCTCAAGCTCCTTCCTGGAAAGCTCGACCGGCTCTGGCTCGTCCAGATTGACGGCCTGGATCAACGGCTGGGTAACGTCGCCTTTCACGATTTTCTTCGCGACCGGCGGTCTGAACAAATCGGCATAAGCCGCCAGCAATTGTGCCAGCCAGGTTTGCCGATGGCGGACCAGCTCGAGCATTTCGGCCACCTCGGGGATGGCGATGCGATCGAGCGCATCATCGGACAGCGCCTGCTCGACCGTGGCCACCACCGGCAAGCGGTAGAAACCAGCGATCTCATGGCAAAGGCCAAGCAGCGCGCCATACAGGTGAAACAGCGCCGACTCGCGCTCGGCCTGGATCAGTCCCTGGGCGTTCATCGCCTGGCTGTCGGCAGCCTTGGCCATGGACTCCAGGGCAAGCCCGGCGAAGAACAGTTTCTGGTTGGTGCGAGTGTAGAGTTCCTGGGCCATTTTCCATGACCTCCCATGGGCAACAAGGCGATATCGCAGTGTCGGGGATTGTCCGGCGTTACCGCAAGCACAAACGATCGCGGGGCAAGCCCGCTCCCACGGGTGTTATTCAACCTCGTGGGAGCGGGCTTGCCCCGCGATGAGCCTGAGACTCGGATCAGCGCTTGTCTTCGACCTTCCACACCTTGCCGTCGAAGAACGCCTTCCAGCCGGTCGGCTTGCCATCGACCTCGGACTGCACGTACTGCTCCTTGGTCTTGCGGCTGTAGCGGATCACCGCCGGACGACCGTCCGGGTCCTTCTGCGGTGCGTCGCAGAGGAAGTGGTACTTCGGATCGATCTCATGCTTGTGCGGGATGATTTCCAGCACCAGCGGCGCGCGCGTCTCGCGGTTTTTCGGGAACTGGCTGGCCGCCAGGAACAGACCCGAGGCACCATCGCGCAGCACGTAGGTGTCATCGACCTTCTCGCACTTGAGCTCCGGCATGTCCACCTTGTCCATCTTCGGCGGCGCCGCCTCGCCGCTCTTGAGCAGCTTGCGGGTGTTCTTGCACGCCGGGTTGGTGCAACCGAAGAACTTGCCGAAACGGCCAGTCTTGAGCTGCATCTCGCTGCCGCACTTGTCGCATTCCAGGCTCGGGCCTTCGTACCCTTTGATACGGTAGCTACCCTCTTCGATCTCGTAGCCCGCGCAGTCCGGGTTATTACCGCAGATATGCAGCTTGCGCTTCTCGTCGAGCAGGTAGGCGTCCATCGCCGTCGAGCAGATCGGACAACGGTGCTTGCCACGCAACACCAGAGACTCGGATTCACCCTCGTCGTCGGCCGCGATCTCATCGCCCGGCACCAGGTTGACGGTTGCCTTGCAACGCTCTTTCGGCGGCAGGCTGTAACCCGAGCAACCAAGGAACACACCGGTGGAGGCGGTGCGGATCATCATCGGGCGACCGCATTCCTTGCATGGAATGTTGGTCAGGGTCGGCTGATTGGCACGCATGCCGTGCTCAGTGGACTCGGCGGTCAGCAGCTTCTTGCTGAAATCGCCATAGAACTCGTCGAGCACGTTCTTCCAGTCACGCTCACCTTGCGCGACGTCGTCGAGGTTCTCTTCCATGCCGGCGGTGAAGCCGTAGTCCATCAGGTTGGCGAAACTCTCCGACAGCCGCTCGGTGACGATGTCGCCCATCTTCTCGGAATAGAACCGACGGTTGTGCAGGGTGACGTAGCCACGGTCCTGAATGGTGGAAATGATCGCCGCATAGGTCGATGGACGGCCGATACCGCGCTTTTCCATCTCCTTGACCAGGCTGGCTTCGGTGAAGCGCGCCGGCGGCTTGGTGAAGTGCTGGCTAGGATCGAGCTGGATCAGCTTGAGCACCTCGCCCTGGGCCATTTCCGGCAGCACGTCATCCTCGCCAGGCTTGCTCTGCTGCGGCAGGACACGGGTGTAACCGTCGAACTTGAGAATACGGCCCTTGGCGCGCAGCTCGAAGTCGCCGGCCACCACGGTGACACTGGTGGAGAGGTACTGCGCGGGCGGCATCTGGCAGGCCAGGAACTGGCGCCAGATCAGCTCGTACAGGCGCTCGGCATCACGCTCCATGCCGCTGAGCTTGCTCGGGTGGGTGCTCACGTCCGATGGACGGATCGCTTCGTGCGCCTCCTGGGCACCTTCCTTGCTGCCGTAGACGATCGGCGCGGCGGGCAGGTACTGCTTGCCGAATTCGTTCTCGATGTAGTTGCGCGCCATCTCGACCGCGTCGGTCGACAGGTTGGTCGAGTCGGTACGCATGTAGGTGATGTAACCGGCTTCGTACAGACGCTGGGCCATCATCATGGTCTTCTTCACCCCGAAGCCCAGGCGGTTGCTCGCGGCCTGCTGCAGGGTGGAGGTAATGAACGGTGCCGAAGGCTTGCTGCTGGTCGGTCGGTCCTCGCGCTTGCTCACGCTGTAGCTGGAGGACTTGAGCTTCTCCAGCGCGGCCATGGCCTGCGCTTCATTGAGCGGTTTGAACGCCTCGCCTTTCTCGCGGGCCACCTCGAAACGCACCTTGGCGTTCTTGGCGGTGCCCAGGTCGGCGTGCACCTCCCAGTATTCCTCCGGGTTGAACGCACGGATCTCGCGCTCACGCTCGACCACCAGCTTCACCGCCACCGACTGCACACGGCCAGCGGACAGGCCACGGGCGATCTTGGCCCACAGCAGCGGAGAAACCATGTAGCCGACCACACGGTCGAGGAAACGACGCGCCTGCTGGGCGTTGACCCGATCGATATCGAGCTCGCCCGGCTGGGAGAAGGCTTCCTGGATGGCTTTCTTGGTGATTTCGTTGAACACCACGCGCTTGTAGCGGCTGTCGTCGCCACCGATGGCTTCGCGCAGGTGCCAGGCGATGGCCTCCCCTTCGCGGTCCAAGTCGGTTGCGAGATAGATGGTGTCGGCGTCCTTGGCCAGGCGGCGCAGCTCTTCGATCACCTTCTCCTTGCCGGGAAGGATTTCGTACTTGGCCTTCCAGCCCGCCTCGGGGTCGACGCCCATGCGCGCAACCAGGGTACGGCGTGCCTTCTCCTTCGGCGACAAGGCCGGAGCCTCGCCCGCGGTCTTGCCGCGCTTGGCCGCCGGTTCCTTGCTCGCACTGGCGGAACCGCTGGTGGGAAGGTCACGGATGTGGCCGATACTCGACTTCACCACGTACTGGCTGCCCAGGTACTTGTTGATGGTCTTGGCCTTGGCCGGGGATTCCACAATGACCAGCGATTTGCCCATGGATCGGAGTATTCCTGAATCTGAAGATGAAAAACGCGTCAGGTGCCAGACGCGGCACCGCTATATATAGTGGCGAAAGTGCGAGGTCAAGCGCGGTCGATCACTCTTGTGCCTTGCCACGCAGCTCGGGCAAGCCCTCTTCGGCCCTGACCAAAGCAAAGCGTGGCACTTGCTCGCCGTCAACCTCGACGGACTCCTGGAACATGCAAAGCGGTCTCACCCAGAAGCTGTAATCACCATACAGGCACTGATAGAACACCATCCACTCCTCGCTCTCGGAATGGCGTGCCACGCTGAACACGCGGTACTCAGGGCCCTTGTAATGCCGGTACACACCAGGTTGTATCTGCATGTCGCTCGCCCTCTTGAACAAATCCTGTAAAAAACAAAAGCCGGGGCACATGGCCCCGGCTGCTGTCATGCGACGCGATCAGACGCGTTCGAAGACAGTGGTGATGCCTTGACCCAGGCCGACGCACATGGTCGCCACGCCCAGGGTGCCGCCATTTTGCTTCATGACGTTGAGCAGGGTGCCGGAAATCCGCGCCCCCGAGCAACCGAACGGGTGACCCAGTGCGATGGCGCCGCCGTGCAGGTTAACCTTCTCATCCATCTTGTCGAGCACTTTCAGATCCTTCAGCACCGGCAGGGCCTGTGCGGCGAAGGCCTCGTTGAGCTCGAAGAAGTCGATATCGGCGATGGTCAGGCCTGCTCGCTTGAGGGCTTTCTGCGTCGCCGGGACCGGACCATAGCCCATGATCG
This sequence comes from Pseudomonas sp. microsymbiont 2, assembly GCF_054788395.1. Classification (NCBI taxonomy): domain Bacteria; kingdom Pseudomonadati; phylum Pseudomonadota; class Gammaproteobacteria; order Pseudomonadales; family Pseudomonadaceae; genus Pseudomonas; species Pseudomonas sp. microsymbiont 2. The sequence goes on along the minus strand of NZ_CM139112.1, from coordinate 1,905,401 downwards.
CCGGATCGACACCCGCCACGGCCATGGAACGAATCACGGCCAACGGCTGGATGCCCAGGTCCATGGCGCGCTGGCCGGACATGACGATCATGCACGAGGCGCCGTCGGTGATCTGCGACGAGGTGCCGGCAGTCACGGTACCGCCTTTGGGGTTGAACGCCGGTTTCAGCGACGCCAGGCCTTCGAGGGTGGTTTCCGGGCGAATGGTCTCGTCGTAGTCGAAGACCTTCAGGAAGCCGTTCTCGTCGTAGCCCTGGATCGGGATGATCTCATCCTTGAACTTGCCTTCGACCGTCGCCTTGTGGGCGAGCTGGTGCGAACGCAGGCCGAACAGGTCCTGTTGCTCACGGGTGATGCCGTGCATCTTGCCGAGCATCTCGGCGGTGAGGCCCATCATCCCGGAAGCCTTGGCGGCGTACAAGGACAGGTGCGGGTTGGGGTCGACGCCGTGCATCATGCTGACGTGGCCCATGTGCTCCACGCCACCGACCACGAACACATCACCGTTGCCGGTCATGATCGCCTGGGCGGCGGTGTGCAGCGCGCTCATCGACGAACCGCACAGCCGGCTGACGGTCTGCGCCGCGGCGGTGTGCGGAATCTGGGTCATCAGCGAGGCCATGCGCGCGACGTTCCAACCCTGCTCCAGGGTCTGGTTGACGCAGCCCCAGATCACGTCCTCGACTTCTTTCGGGTCGATCTTGTCGTTGCGCTCCAGCAGCTTGCTGATCAGGTGCGCAGACAGGTCCTCGGCACGGGTATTGCGGTGCATGCCACCTTTGGAACGGCCCATCGGCGTGCGACCGAAGTCGACAATCACCACGTCTCTTGGATTCAGGCTCATATCAATATTCTCGCTCTAGCTCGTTGGGCGCTCAGTTGAAGAAGCGCTGGCCGTTCTTGGCCATTTCGCGCAGCTTCGCAGTGGGGTGATACAGCGGCCCCAGGTCGGCGTACTTGTCGGCCAGTGCGACGAACTCGGCGACCCCGATCGAATCGATGTAGCGCAGCGCGCCACCACGGAAGGGAGGGAAACCGATGCCGTAGACCAGGCCCATGTCGGCTTCGGCGGCGGTCTCGACGATGCCGTCTTCCAGGCAGCGCACGGTCTCCAGGCACAGCGGCACCATCATCCAGTTGATGATGTCCTCGTCGCTGACCTCACGCTGTTCGAAGACGATCGGCTTGAGCACGTCGAGCACGGTGGCATCGAAGACTTTCTTCGGCTTGCCGCGCTTGTCGGTCTCGTAGGCGTAGAAGCCCTTGCCGTTCTTCTGGCCCAGGCGATTGGCCTCGTAGAGGGCGTCGACGGCGGAGCGGCGATCATCCTTCATGCGGTCCGGGAAGCCCTCGGCCATTACATCGCGGCCGTGGTGGCCGGTGTCGATGCCGACCACGTCCATCAGGTAGGCCGGACCCATCGGCCAGCCGAACTTCTCCATCACCTTGTCGATGCGCACGAAGTCGACGCCGGCGCTGACCAGCTTGGCGAAGCCGCCGAAGTACGGGAACAGCACGCGGTTGACCAGGAAGCCCGGGCAGTCGTTGACCACGATCGGGTTCTTGCCCATCTTCTTGGCGTAGGCGACGGTAGTCGCGACCGCGACTTCGCTGGACTTCTCGCCGCGGATGACTTCGACCAGCGGCATCATGTGCACGGGGTTGAAGAAGTGCATGCCGACGAAGTTTTCCGGACGCTTGAGCGCCTTGGCCAGCAGGTTGATGGAAATGGTCGAGGTGTTGGAGGCCAGGATGGCATCTTCCTTCACCTGGCCTTCCACTTCGGCCAGCACCGCCTGCTTGACCTTCGGATTCTCGACCACGGCCTCGACGACGATGTCGACGTTGGCGAAATCGCCGTAGGAGAGGGTCGGACGAATGGCATTAAGCGCCTCGGCCATCTTCGCCGGGGTCAGGCGACCCTTCTCGACGCGCTTGCCGAGCAGCTTGGAGGCTTCGTTCAGGCCCAGCTGGATGGCTTCCTCGCGGATATCCTTCATCAGGATCGGGGTGCCCTTGACCGCCGACTGGTAGGCGATGCCGCCCCCCATGATGCCAGCGCCGAGCACGGCGGCCTGTTTCACCTCGTGGGCGATTTCATCGTGAGCCTTGGCCTTGCGCTTGAGCTCCTGGTCGTTCAGGAACAAGCCGATCAGGCTTTCGGCGACCGAAGTCTTGGCCAGCTTGGCGAAGCCTGCGGCTTCGACTTCCAGGGCCTTGTCACGGCCGAAGTTGGCGGCTTTCTGGATGGTCTTGATGGCTTCGACTGGCGCGGGGTAGTTCGGTCCGGCCTGGCCGGCGACGAAGCCCTTGGCGGTCTCGAAGGCCATCATCTGCTCGATGGCGTTGAGCTTGAGCTTTTCCAGCTTGGGCTGGCGCTTGGCCTTGTAATCCAGTTCGCCGCTGATGGCGCGCTTGATCAGGTCCAGGGCACCGGCCTGCAGCAGATCCGGCGCGACCACCGCATCGACGGCGCCCACTTTCAGGGCGTCTTCGGCACGGTTTTCCTTGCCGGAGGCGATCCACTCGATGGCGTTGTCCGAACCGATCAGGCGTGGCAGGCGCACGGTACCGCCGAAGCCTGGGTAGATCCCCAGCTTCACTTCGGGCAGGCCGATCTTGGCAGCGCTGGACATGACCCGGTAGTCGGCGGCCAGGCACATCTCCAGGCCACCGCCCAGGGCGATGCCGTTGATGGCGACGACCGTCGGCACCTGCAGGTCTTCGAAGTCGCTGAAAATGCGGTTGGCTTCCAGGTTGCCGGCGACCAGTTCGGCCTCGGGCAGCTTGAAGTTGTCGACGAATTCGGTGATGTCGGCGCCGACGATGAACACGTCCTTGCCGCTGCTGACGATCACGCCCTTGACCGAAGCGTCGGCCTTGATGGCATCCACTGCCTGACGCAGTTCGTTCAAGGTGAGGCGGTTGAACTTGTTGACGGACTCACCCTTGAGGTCGAACTTCAGTTCGACGATGCCGCTTTCAAGAGCCTTAACCGTGATGGCTTTACCTTCGTAAATCATCAACTGATCTCCACGATATGGAAGCTGAACTGTACACGCCGATCGCTGGCGGGAGAGCCGGTCTGTCGGTCCCTCGCCCCAGGCACACCCGTCGGCGCGCTAATCGGGATTCTGTAAGAGCCGTCTGACATACAAACGCTCAATTCATACGCCCGTTTGATTTGGGTATGCACACATTCTCCGAAAAGAACCGCGTTGTCAAATGCTCGCGAACGCCGTGAAAATGCGACTTTCCAGTCATATTCCAGGTGCGTGGTACGAAACATGATGACAGTGATCGCCGACCATTCATGTCAGCGATAGACCATCATCGGCCTTGAATGCTGCATTTTTCTAAACGCATCCGCGGGCGATGGCTACACTGCGTCTGAATGAAGGTGTTTCCGGCCTGCCTGGCCTTTTTCTGCATGGCAGAACGTAAAACGGCGCGTCGGAGCGTAATTGCTCCGGCGCGCCGTTTTACGTTGGCGGCGGTCAGGCCAGGGTGTCGAGGGTCTGGGCAATATCCTGCAAAACAGATTTTTCGCCGCGCTCGCTCCAGTACAGCGCGATCATGCGGCTGTCGGCCTCGACCTTGTAGACGGTTTCCGGCAGGCGCGCGAAGGCCTCGCTCAGACGCGGATCCGCACAAGGCTCACGCCATTGGTTCCACCACACGCCGGGCGTGATCTGCCAGTAGCACCAGCTGTCCTCCCGCCCCTTGCGCCGTGCCCGATGGTATTGCGGACAAGGGCTGGGCGGCTCCTTTTCCAGCCAGTGCGGCCACTGCTGTGGCGCCAGCTGCATGGCCAGCCCCATGCGCCGGCCTTCAAGGCGCAGGTTCATCTGCTCGCTCTGCTTGCGCGACTGGCGCAACCAGGCCAGCGGGCTGAGCATCACTGCAAGGATTGACACCACCAGCCATACCGTCATATCTGTAGACCTTATAAAGCGTTGCAAATGAGCGGGTTACCCAGGCTTCACGAACGCCCGCCCCGAAAGCGACCATACTTCTACTATCGCGATTGTCAGGAGTACTGCACATGTCCTATGAACATCTTCTGGTCGCCGTCGACCTGACCGAGGAATGCGACCCGGTGATCAAGCGGGCCAAGGTAATCGCCCTGGCAAGTGGCGCCAAGGTGTCCCTGGTGCATATCGTCGAACCGATGGCCATGGCCTTTGGCGGCGATGTGCCAATGGACCTCTCGCAGCTTCAGCAGCAGCAGTTCGACCAGGCCAAGGAACGCATGGAGCGCCTGTTCACCAAGTATCCGGACATCCAGAAAGGTGATTCGCACTTGGTCTATGGCCAACCTCGCCAGGAAATCCACCAGCTGGCCAAGGATCAGAAGTGCGACCTGATCGTGGTCGGCAGCCATGGTCGCCATGGCCTGGCATTGCTGCTGGGCTCCACCGCCAATGACGTGCTGCATGGCGCGCCGTGCGATGTGCTGGCGGTGCGGTTGCAGAAGAAGGCCGAGTAAGCCTGTCATCGCGGGGCAAGCCCGCTCCCACAAAGCCCGTCAGACAGGGCTGCGTGGGAGCGGGCTTGCCCCGCGATGCATTTCAGCCTTCCAGCTCGGCCCAGCGCTCCACCAGCACGTCCAGCTCGCCCTGCAGCTTCTCCAGCTTGGCCAGCACCGCAGAGGTTTCATCGATCGGACGCTGGTAGAAGTTCGAGGCGTTGACCTCTTCCTGCACCTCGGCCATCTGCCGCTCCAGCGCATCGATCTGCCCCGGCAACGCCTCCAGCTCACGCTGCAGCTTGTAGCTGAGCTTCTTCTTGCTGGCATCGGCCACAGGCGCGGCGACCGGCGCAGACACCACCTCATCCACCGACTTGGCCACCACGGCACTGTTCAGTTCGGACTTGCCGCCCTTGCTTTCGGTCACACCCAGCAGTTTCGGCGAGCCGCCCTGGCGAATCCAGTCCTCGTAACCGCCAACATACTCACGAACGCCACCCTCGCCCTCGAACACCAGCGTGCTGGTGACGACGTTGTCGAGGAAGGCCCGGTCGTGGCTGACCATCAGCACCGTGCCCTTGTAGTTGGAAAGCACTTCCTCGAGCAGCTCGAGGGTTTCCACATCCAGGTCGTTGGTCGGCTCGTCCAGCACCAGCAGGTTGGCCGGCTTGCTGAACAGCTTGGCCAGCAGCAGCCGCGCACGCTCGCCACCGGAGAGCGCCTTGACCGGCGTGCGCGCACGCTGCGGACTGAACAGGAAGTCGCCGAGGTAGCTGAGCACATGGCGATTCTGGCCGTCGATCTCGATGAAATCACGCCCTTCGGCGAGGTTGTCGATGACGGTCTTTTCCAGGTCCAGCTGATGGCGCATCTGGTCGAAATAAGCCACTTCCAGCTTGGTGCCGCGCTCGACCTTGCCCGAGGTCGGCTCCAGGTCGCCCAGCATCAATTTGAGCAGTGTGGTCTTGCCAGTACCGTTGGCGCCGAGCAGACCGATGCGATCTTCGCGCTGCAGCACCATGGAAAAGTCCTTGACCAGCTTCGGCCCGCCCGGGTGGGCGAAGCTGACATTCTCCAGCACCATGACCTGCTTGCCGGACTTGTCCGCCACTTCGATCTGGATGTTGGCCTTGCCCTGGCGCTCACGACGCTCACCGCGCTCCACGCGCAGCGCCTTGAGCGCTCGCACGCGGCCTTCGTTGCGGGTACGCCGGGCCTTGATGCCCTGGCGGATCCACACTTCTTCCTGGGCCAAGCGCTTGTCGAACAGCGCGTTGGCGGTAGCCTCGGCGGCCAGTTCGGCCTCCTTGTGCACGAGGAAGCTGGCGTAGTCGCCGTTCCAGTCGATCAATCCGCCCCGGTCCAGTTCGAGAATGCGCGTGGCCAGGTTCTGCAGGAAGGAACGGTCGTGGGTGATGAACAGCACCGCGCCGTTGAAACCACTCAGAGCCTCTTCCAGCCAGGCGATGGCGCCGATATCCAGGTGGTTGGTCGGCTCGTCGAGCAGCAGCAGATCGGGCTCGGACACCAGTGCCTGGGCCAGCAGGACGCGGCGACGCCAGCCACCGGAAAGCTCGGCCAGGGTCTTGTCCGCGGGCAACTGCAGGCGGCTGAGGGTGCTCTCCACCACCTGCTGCAAACGCCAGCCGTCGCGTGCTTCCAGCTCATGCTGGACATGCATGAGCTTTTCCAGATCCTCGTCGCCCTGGATGTTCTGGCTCAAGTGGTGGTACTCGGCCAGCAGCTCGCCCACGCCATCCAGGCCAGCGGCCACCACATCGAACACGCTGCGCTCGTCCGCCACCGGCAGCTCCTGCGGCAGCTCGCCGATTTTCAGCCCCGGGGCGCGCCAGATATCACCGTCATCGGGCTTCTGCTCACCCTTGACCAGGCGCAGCATGCTCGACTTGCCCGTGCCGTTGCGGCCGATGATGCAGACCCGCTCGCCACGGGCGATCTGCCAGGAAACCTTGTCCAGCAACGGCATGGCGCCGAACGCAAGGGACACATCGCTGAATTTGAGCAGGGTCATGATCATCTCCAAAAACCGGGCGCGCATTCTACCCGACTTGCCCGGCCACGACATCAAAAGCACGCCGTGCCCAGCAGAGCGTCGGATAACAACTCGATACAAGCGCAGTGCTTTCACCGGCCCGCGGCAAACGGCTAAGCTAGGCAGTAATACCCAACAGTGCTGGCATTGCCGTCACTCTCTATGGTTCAACTGCCCGGACGTATCATGCGCAGCCGCCTGTTACAAATCGCCTCCTGCCTGCTGCTCACCGCCACCGCCGCGAGTGCCGCTCAGGCTGTCGACATCACCCAGCAACGCCAGTACTACGACGAAGCCAAGCGCGCCCTGGCCAAGGGCGACAAAGGCCCGTACCTGCGCTATGCCCAGGCACTGCGCGACTATCCGCTGACGCCCTACCTCGCTTATGACGAACTGACCGCCCGCCTCAAGAGCGCCAGCAACGAGGAAATCGAAGGGTTTCTGGCCGCCCACGGCGACCTGCCCCAGGCCAACTGGATGAAGCTGCGCTGGTTGCGCTGGTTGGCCGAGCGCGGCGAATGGAGCACCTTCTCCAAATACTACGACCCCAAACTCAACTTCACCGAGCTGGACTGCCTCAATGGCCAGTACCAGCTCAGCCACGGCCAGCGTGCGGAAGGCTTCGCCACCGCCGAAAAACTGTGGAACGTCGGCAAGTCGCAGCCTACGGCCTGCGACACCCTGTTCGGCATGTGGGCCGCCGAAGGCCAGCTCACCGAGGCCAAGCGCTGGCAGCGCGCCAAGCTGGCGGCCCAGGCACGCAACTATGGCCTGGCGAACAGCCTGGTGAAGACGCTGACCACTCTCGCCCCCCAGGGCAAGCTGCTGCTCGACGTGGCACAGAAACCCGAACTGCTCAACCAGCCCTCGCGCTTCACCCCGGTCAACGAAGCCATGTCCGACGTGGTCAGCCTCGGCCTACGCCGACTGGCACGCCAGAACCCCGAACAAGCCATGGCGCTGCTCGACGATTACGCCCAGCGCATGCACTTCTCCCGCGACGAGAAAGTCGCCATCGCCCGCGAGATCGGCCTGACGCTCGCCCGCCGCTACGATCCGCGCGCCCTCGACCTGATGACCCGCTACGACCCCGAGCTGCGCGACAACACCGTCAGCGAATGGCGCCTGCGCTTGTTGCTGCGCCTGGGTCGCTGGGAGGATGCCTACGAGCTGACCAAGCGCCTGCCCCAGGACCTGGCCAGCAGCAACCGCTGGAAATACTGGCAGGCTCGCAGCCTGGAGCTGGCGCAACCCAACAACCCGCAGATCCCTCTGCTGTACAAGAACGTCGCCCGCGAACGCGACTTCTATGGATTCCTCGCCGCGGACCGGGCACAGACGCCTTATCAGTTGAACAACAAGCCACTGGTGCTGAGCAAGGCGGTGATCAACAAGGTGCGCAACACGCCGGGTGTGCGTCGTGCCCTGGAGTTCCATGCGCGCGGCCAGATCGTCGAGGGTCGCCGCGAGTGGTACCACGTCAGCCGCCACTTCAATCGTGACGAGATGGTCGCCCAGGCACGCCTGGCCTACGATATGCGCTGGTACTTCCCGGCCATTCGCACCATCAGTCAGGCCCAGTACTGGGACGACCTGGACATCCGCTTCCCCATGGCCCACCGTGACACCCTGGTGCGCGAAGCCAAGGTGCGTGGCCTGCATTCGAGCTGGGTCTTCGCCATTACTCGCCAGGAGAGTGCCTTCATGGAAGATGCCCGCTCCAGTGTCGGCGCCAGCGGCCTGATGCAGCTCATGCCGGGCACCGCCAAGGAGACCGCGCGCAAGTTCAGCATCCCGCTGGCCTCGCCGGCCCAGGTATTCAACCCGGACAAGAACATCCAGCTCGGCGCCGCCTACCTGAGCCAGGTACACGGCCAGTTCAACGGCAACCGTGTGCTGGCTTCGGCGGCCTACAACGCCGGCCCGGGGCGCGTGCGCCAGTGGCTCAAGGGCGCCAAGCACCTGAGCTTCGATGTCTGGGTCGAGTCCATTCCGTTCGACGAGACGCGCCAGTACGTGCAGAACGTGCTGTCGTATTCGGTCATCTACGGGCAGAAGCTCAATTCACCGCAGCCGCTGGTGGATTGGCATGAGCGGTATTTCGACGATATGTGATCGGACCCTATCGCGGGGCAAGCCCGCTCCCACGGTGCGTGGGAGCGGGCTTGCCCCGCGATAGCACTATTCGAGGACCTGGACGGCCATCCCCACCCTCAGCTCCCCCTCACCATCCACCGCCAGGTTCTGGCCAAACAGCACATCCCCCTCCTTCTCGCGGAACGTCTTGAGCGTGGTCAACGGTTCACGGTCAGGGCTGCGCTCGCCCGTGGCAGGATCGAGGGTGGTGAGGATGCAGCGCACGCTCGGCTTGAGCACGCGAAAGGTCATGTCGCCAATGCGGATGCGCTTCCAGCGGTCCTCGGCAAATGCCTCGGCGCCCTCGACCACCAGGTTCGGACGAAAGCGCAACATTTCCATTGGACGACCGACACGCCGGCTCAACTCATCCAGCGAGGCCTGGCCAATCAGCAACAGGGGAAAGCCATCGGGAAATGCCGCCCGGTCACTGTTCAGGCCGTAACCGCTGGGCAGGTAGCGGGCCCGCTGTTCGGGGCAGTGCACCAGCCTTACCGCCTTGCCCAGCAGCTCGCTGAGCCAGGCCGCCGCCTCGTCTCCCGCATCCGGCACGCACAGGGTGTCACGCCAGATGGTCACACCACGCAAGTCGTCGTCGGCATTCGGCACCGCCACCGTCAATGGCGCCAGCCCTGGCGCCTCGAGCAGCAACTGGCCCTGCGCACCATAAGCGGCACTGAGTTGCCCCAGTCGCGGCCAGGCACGCTGGGTAAGGAAGCGGCCGTTCTCTTCTTCCACCACCAGCCAGCGCCGATCACCCTCCAGGCCCAGGGTGCCGACAGAAGACACCTCCAGGCCCTGGGCCCGCCCGGATTTCACCGGATAACGATACAACGCACTCAGAAACATCCTTGCCCGCCTTGCGCCAGTCGAAAGAACCTAGTGTCCTGTCTCGGAAATACGTTCTCTTTTGGCGAGTGGCTTGGGTGTCCGGGCAAGGCGCCGCGACGAGTCATAGCAGGGCTATGGCGAGGAGTGGCAACGCCGGCCGGGCGCCCAAGATGCCGCCAAAAGTGAACAGCTTATTTCCGAGACAGGACACTATCTTATACCGGCTGCGGGCCGCTATCACACCACGGCGTGATCCAGGCTCAAGCGTTGACGCACCACGTCCACCAGGCGATCTGGCTGGAACTTGGAAAGGAAGTTGTCGCAACCGACCTTCTTCACCATGGATTCGTTGAAGCTGCCCGACAACGAGGTGTGCAACACGACATAAAGACCGCGCAGGCGGGGGTCATTGCGGATCTCGGTGGTCAACCGGTAGCCATCCATCTCGGGCATTTCCGCGTCGGTAAAGATCATCAGCAGCTTCTCGCAGACGTCCTCTCCGGCATCGGCCCAGCCCTTGAGCAGGCGCAACGCCTTGAGGCCATCGCTGGCGACGTGCAGTTTCACCCCCAGTTGCGACAGGGTGTCACGCAGTTGCGCCAGCGCCACACTGGAGTCGTCCACCAGCAGCACCTCGCGACCACGGGCACGCGCCAGCACCGGATCGTCCAGCTTGTCGCGGGACACCTTGGCACTGTATGGCACGATCTCGGCCAGCACCTTCTCCACATCGATGATCTCCACCAGTTTTTCCTCGACCTTGGTGATCGCCGTGAGGTAGTGCTGGCGGCCTGCACTGGTCGGCGGCGGCATGATCGCCTCCCAGTTCATGTTGACGATGCGGTCGACGCCTCCCACCAGGAAGGCCTGCACCGAGCGGTTGTACTCGGTGACGATGATGGTGCTGTCCGGCCCTGGCTGCAGCGGGCGCATGCCGATCGCCTGGGACAGGTCGATCACCGGCAAGGTCTGCCCCCGCAAGTTCACCACCCCGCAAACGAACGCGTGCCGCTGCGGCATGAGGGTCAGCTTGGGCAGCTGCAACACCTCCTGAACCTTGAAGACGTTGATGGCAAACAACTGCCGGCCAGCCAGGCGGAACATGAGGATTTCCAGGCGGTTCTCACCCACCAGTTGCGTGCGTTGGTCTACCGTGTCGAGAATGCCTGCCATTGGACAGCCCCTTGGCTTGAGTCGGGAAATTGGATGCATCAGCCTTGTATCGGCGGATATTCGCCTGGCTTGACCCCTGATGGAAAAAGCCATCCGGAGCGATTGATATCACTTTACCATCATGCTTTACTGATGCCACACCCTCGCCTCGAACGCTCGCAACGAGCGACCCACCCGAAACTTCATCAGGGAAACCCCTAGGAGCAATCGGGTGCAACCTGATGTTCGCGATATCCATTAGCCATTAATGTGACGCCATTCTCAATGCATGAACGGAGTCAGGCTTTTGCTAGCGAACATCTTGGTATGGCCGAACTCCGCCACCGAGGCGCCATGATGGACAGCACTCCACTGCTCAACGATGCCGTGCAGGGTTTCCTGCAGGATGCGCAGGTCCTGCTGGCCAGATCCCAGGAGTGCCTGCAGCACCTGAAGCTGATCGACAGCGACCCTGACGCCTGTCACTGCCTGGGCGAAACGCTCGATACACTCGCCCACCGCGCCAGGCAGTTCGGCCTGGTGGAAGTGGCGCATTACACGCTCGCCCTGCAGCAACTGCTCGCACCAGGCTGCCAGCAAGGCCGACTGCATGGCCAGAGCCTGCCGGCACTGGCCGCCTGCCTGACCCTGCTGGACTGGCAACTGGAGCTTCTCGACCCCCTGACCGGTCGCCTGCACATGGACAGCGAAGAACAGCAGCAGCTGCTGGGTGATCTGGCCCTGTCACTGGGCATGCCCGCAACGCGGCTATGCGCTCCCTGTCAGGAGCTCGGCACCCTCTGCGCGCATCCCCATGCTCCAGGGGACCAGCCCGAAGCGCCCGCGATATCGACGGATCGCCAGCACTAACCCGCAGTTGGCAGCAACTAAGCCGTGGCCAACTTGAGAAGTTGGACAAGTTTTACCGAATGTTTAGCCGTGGCGCTTTCTTAGTTGATCAAGGCATTTTAGAAACATCATCTAATAATGGCACTCTGCTAGTCACATTTTCACTCAACTGACCTGTCGAAGCCCGTAAAACACAAGGCTTCAAGCCGCTGTATTCCCGCGACCAGATCCGATCGAAGTGATAACATGCGCACCTTTCGAACATGCGCACCCTGGATATCGGACAACCGGTCGTGCACCGGATGCGTTATTCGAAGCGGAACGCAAAAACTCCTGGCCAGACATGCGCAAAGCTTCCTACGGCACTAACTCAGTGGCTTCCCTATCCATGCTCTCACGCTTGAAGTTTCTCCAGCACTGCCGCTCCAGAGCTGCCTTGCTCCGCTGGATGACGACACTGCTGTGCATAGCCTCACTGGCTGCGAACCTGCTGTGCTACTTGCGCGCCCTTCCCCTGCCGGCGAGCGCGCTGCTGCTGCAGCTGGTGGCGATGATCGGCGTGGGCTGGCACCTGCGGCACTGGGCGCGCTCCATTACCCTGCGACCGGCAGAACTGGCCAACCGCATGCTCAAGGTCCAAGAGAGCGAACGCCAGCGCTTGAGCCGCGAACTGCATGACGACATTGGCCAACTGCTGACGGCCGCCAAGCTTCAGGTCGACTGGCTGCAACGCCGGGTGCCCGCCGAGCTCCAGGCGCACTGCACCAGGCTGCGCAGCACCCTGGACCACACCCTGGGCAACGTGCGCGACGTTTCCGCAATTCTCAATCCACGGCAACTGGCCAGCCTCGGCCTGGAAGCGAGCTTGCGCGCGCACCTGCTACGCACGCTGGAGAACAGTGACGTGCACTGGAGCCTGGAGTGCCAGCAACGCCTCGGAGGAATCAGTGAGGAGGTCACCATGGCCGCCTTTCGCATCACCCAGGAAGCGGTCACCAACATGTTGCGCCATGCCCATGCCCGCAACCTGGTGGTGCGACTGCAGCGCACACCGGCCGGGCTTGCCCTGTCGATCCAGGATGACGGCGCGGGTTTCGTCCCCATCCCGGCGCCCGCCGAAGCCGGCCAGCGTGGCATGGCCGGCATGCTGGAGCGCGCCACCGCCCTGCAGGGCAGCCTGACCATCACCAGCCAGCCCGGCAAGGGCACCCAGATCGACGCTCTCTTCCCATGGCCGCCACGCAGCCAAGAACGCGCCAGGACTTCTGCCGCCAATGACCTGTAGATTACTGCTGGTAGACGACCACTCGCTGATTCGTGCTGGTGTTCGGGCACTGGTATCGGATATCCCCGGCTATGCCGTGATCGGTGAGGCCGATGACGGCGACCAGTTGCTGGAACATGTGCGTCGACTGACCCCGGATATCGTCCTGCTGGACATTTCCATGCGCTCGACCAGCGGCCTCGATGCCCTGACACAGCTGCGCGCCAGCGGTTGCACGTGCAAAGTGCTGATTCTCTCCATGCACACCGACCCGGAGCTGATCATGCGCGCCCTGGAGAGCGGCGCCCACGGCTACCTGCTCAAGGACACCACGGCCACCGAGCTGGAACAGGCCCTGAGCGCATTGCGCAACGACGAGCGCTACCTCAGCCCGGCGATCGCCCACACCGTGATCAATCAGGCCCTGCTGCGCGCGCAGAGCAGCAAGCAGCCCAACGACGAGCGTCACAACCTGACGGCCCGCCAGCTCGAGATCCTGCGCCTGATCGTGCGCGGCAAATCCACCCGGGAAATCGCCAACGGCCTGGGCCTGTCGATCAAGACCGTGGAAACCCACCGTTCCCAGATCATGAAACGCCTGCAGATCTTCGATGTGGCGGGGCTGGTGCTGTTCGCCGTGCGCGAGCGAATCATCAGCCTGGACGACTGAGCAATGGCGAATCCACCGGCAGGTGTACGCGCAACGCCTGGGGCACGGCTTCGAAGCGCAGGCTGGCGGCTTGCAGGGGTTCACCATCGAGATTCATGTCCAGCCCTTGCGCGCTCCTGATTTCTATCCATGGCAACCGGGCGCGCACGAACAGGCCTTCACCAGCCAGCAGGTCGCGCAATACCCCGGTCATTTCCTGCGGTGCCGGCAGAATGCCGATGTCCAACAGACCATCATCGACCTTGGCATCCGGGCACAGCACATGCCCGCCACCGGCCTGACGCCCATTGCCGATGCCGAGCGCCAGCAGGTCGCCCTGCCATTGGAAGTCTGGCCCATGCAGCTCCACCGACGCGGCCTGCAGCTCACTGAAACGTGAAAGTCCGGTGAACAGGTAGGCGGCCGCCCCCAGCACTTTCTTCAGGTCTTCGGAGGTATTGGCCGTGACCTGGCTGCCGAAACCGCCGGTGGCCATGTTCAGGAACCACTGGTCCGCCACCCGCCCCAGGTCGACCGGCCGTGCCGCCACCTCCAGCAGAGCCAGGGCGGCCGCCGGCTCCAGGGGGACCGCCGCCGCCCTGGCGAAATCATTGGCCGTGCCCAGCGGCAGCAGGGCCAGGCTGGCTTGGCTGGTCGCCAGCGCCATGGCCTCGGCCACGTCGCGCAACGTGCCGTCGCCGCCTCCCGCCACCACATGGCCATAGCCCGCCTGCAGTGCCTCATCGACCAGACGCCGGGCATCACCGCCCTCCCAGGTCAGGCGCACATCCAGTGTCCAGCCACGCTCGCGCATCTGGGCAACCGCTGTGTGCACCTCTTCGTTGTCGGCCTGCTTGCCATGCAGGATCAGCAATGCCTTACGCTCGTTCATTGTCGCGCTCCCCGCAAATCGCACAGAAAAGGCCTACCGCAATCTCGACAATCGAAGCACGTGGAATGCTCCCCCGCACACACAAAACTGATCGTTTTCATGCAAATCCCATTGAAAGCCATGCAGCACAGGTGCATCATCCGACAAATATTTGGCCTTCACGGACGATGCCGCTCATAAAAGTCATTTTATTGACTTTCTGCCGCCAGATGCCTGACAGGTCGTGATTCCCTTGCATTGCGCTGCCCTCAGCGCCCTGATTCGAGGCTTTGACCATGAGCGTTCTGATCCCCTGCATCATCTCTGGCGGCGCCGGCACCCGCCTGTGGCCGGTATCGCGCGAGGCGATGCCCAAGCCGTTCATGCGCCTGCCCGATGGCATGAGCTTGTTGCAGAAGACCTACAGCCGCGCCTGCCAGCTGCCCGGCGTGGAACGGATACTGACAGTGACCAACCGCGAAGTGTTCTTCCGGACCCAGGATGAGTACCGCCAGGTCGGCAGCTCACGACTCGTGCTGGACTTCATCCTTGAACCTTTCGCTCGCAACACGGCCCCGGCCATTGCCGCCGCAGCACTGCATTGTGCCCGCCTGCATGGCGAGGACAGTCTGCTGCTGGTCATGCCAGCCGATCACCTGATCCTGGACCAGGGCGCATTCGAACAGGCCACCGAACGGGCCATCCAGCTGGCCGAGCAGGGCTGGCTGACCACCTTCGGCCTGCTGCCAACCCGCGCGGAAACAGGCTTCGGCTACATCGAACAAGGCCCGTCGATCACTGCCGACGGCTATGAGGTCGCCCGCTTCGTCGAAAAACCCGATGCCGACACCGCGCAGGCTTATCTGGAAAGCGGCCGCCACCTATGGAACGCCGGCATGTTCTGCCTTCGCGCCGGCACCGCGCTACAGGAACTGCGGACTCATGCCCCAGAACTCCTCGAGCTCGTGGCCCAGTGCCTGGAACAGAGCCAGGTCAAGGAAGGCACGAGCGGCCTGCAAGTGGAACTCGTCCCCGACAGTTTCGAGCAAGTCCCCGACATCTCCATCGACTACGCCCTCATGGAACCCTCTTCCCAGGTGGCCGTGGTGCCCTGCGACATTGGCTGGAGCGATATCGGCAGCTGGGAAGCGGTGCGAGAACTGCGCGCGAGCGACAGCCAGGGCAACCACTGCAGTGGCGAAACCGTGCTGCATGACGTGAGCAACTGCTACATCGACTCGCCACGCCGGCTGGTGGGCGCCGTGGGCCTGGACAACCTGATCGTCGTCGACACGCCAGACGCCCTGCTGATCGCCGATGCCGCACGCAGCCAGGAGGTCAAGGTGATCGCCCAGCAGCTCAAGCGCCAGGGCCATGACGCCTATCGCCTGCACCGTACCGTGACTCGCCCGTGGGGCCTTTACACCGTGCTCGAGGAAGGCCCGCGGTTCAAGATCAAGCGCATCATGGTCCGCCCCGGTGAGTCGTTGTCGCTGCAGATGCATCACCACCGCAGCGAGCACTGGATCGTGGTCAGCGGCATGGCCTGCGTGACCAATGGCGAGGAGGAGTTCCTGCTCGACACCAACGAGTCCACCTTCATCAAGCCCGGGCGCACCCACCGCCTGACCAACCCCGGCGTCATCGACCTGGTGATGATCGAGGTACAGAGCGGCGAATACCTGGGCGAAGACGACATCGTGCGCTTTACTGATATCTATGGACGCGCCCCGGCATCAGCAGCCCCTGCCTGATTGCCAGTGGGCGCGTCTTGCCATCCAGGGCCGACACCCGGCCAACCGTGAGGATTCGGGCTCATGCGCATACTCTGGACCCTGCCCTACCTGCCCTGGCCGACCACCAGCGGCAGCAAGACCCGGCAATACCACCTGCTGCGCGCCCTGGCGCAGCATGGTCACCGGATCACCTTGCTGGTGCAGTCGAAAGTCCCCTTGAGCGATGCGGCGCGCGAGGCCCTGGAGCCCTTGGTGGAGCGCTTGATCGTATTGCCTCGGCGCCCCTTGCACAGCCCGCTGAACCTGCTGGCCTCGCCCATCATCGACTATCCCATGCGCGCCATCATCAACGGTCTGGCGCCGTGCCTGAGGCACCGCTTCGAGCAACTGCTGGACGAACCCTGGGACGTGATCCAGATCGAGCACAGCTATAGCTTCCAGCCGTTCGAGAAGGCTTTGCAGGCCCGAGGCCAGCCCTACATGCTCAGCGAGCACTATCTCGAATCGGTGATGGGCGCCGCCTGCCATGACCGCATGCCGCTGTGGCTGCGCCCGCTCAACGCCTTCGATCGCTGGCGCTATCGGCGCTGGGAGCAACGGGTGCTGCGCCAACCCACCGAGGTGGTGGCGGTCAGCGCCCACGATGCCGAGCTGATTGGCCAGATCAGCGGCCGCCCGGTGAACGTGGTGGTCAACGGCGTGGATTGCGATCACTACCAGAACGTGAGCCCCACCCCGCACAGCCAGCGCCTGCTGTTCGTCGGCAATTTCGAATACGGCGCCAATCTGGAAGCCATCGAATGGGCGCTGGAAGAGATCCTTCCTCAGGTCTGGATGAGCAATCCGGCGGTGCGCCTGGCGATCGCCGGACACGCGCTGCCCGCCAGCTGGAAGCTGCACTGGAACGATCCACGCATCGAGTGGGTGGGTTACCGCCCCGACCTGCGCGAGTTGCAACGCCGCTCGGCGCTGTTCTTCGCACCGTTGCGCCATGCCGGTGGCTCCAAGGTGAAGATCCTCGAAGCGATGGCGGCGGGACTACCGGTCATCACCACCAGCAAGGGCGCCTCGGGCCTGGCCATGAACAACGGCGAGCATTACCTGGGCAGCGACGACAGCGGCCAGCTGGCGCTGCTGGTCACCCAGCTGCTCAACCAGCCCTGGCGCATGTGCCAGCTCAGCGAAGCCGGGCGCCAGTTCGCCCGCCAGCGTCATGACTGGAGTGTCGCCGCCCAGCAGCTGGAAAACGTGCACATGCGCCTGACCCAGCTGGCGCCGGCGGGCGCGACGCCCGCCAGCGGCGTGCTAGCCAAGTAGCTCGCTGAACGGGATGAACCAGACCGGCTCACCCTGGCGCGGCGTAGTGCCCTCGCGCACTTCCACCACTCCGTCGGCCCAGGCCGCGCTGCGCAGCACGCCGGAACTCTGGTTCTTGTAGATACGCACCCGACCGTCCTCGATCCGTGCCCGCAGGTACTCTCGACGCGTCCCCGGCTGGGGCCAGTCGAAGCCGGCCGGTACGCTGAAGCGCAGCGGCGCGACATTGGCGACGCCCAGGCGGCGCAGCAGGTAGGGGCGAGTCAACAGGCCGAAGGTGACCAGGGTCGAGGCCGGGTTGCCGGGCAGGCCGATCACCGGCACGCCCTGGTAATGACCGAAGGTCAATGGCTTGCCCGGCTTGATCGCCAGCTTCCACAGCGCCAGCTCCCCCGCTTCGCGCAGGGCCATGCCGAGGAAGTCGGCCTCGCCCACCGAAACGCCACCGGTGGACAGGATCAAGTCGACATCACCCAACCGGGCCAGGCACTGGCGAGTGCGCTCGAGGTCGTCCGGCAGGATACCGGCATCCACCACCTCGCAGCCCAGGCGCTGCAACCAGCTGACCAGCAGGCGCCGGTTGCTGTTGTAGATCTGCCCCGGCCCTAGTGCCAAGCCCGGCTCCACCAGCTCGTCGCCGGTCGACAGTACCGCCACCCGTGGCCTGCGCCGCACGTCCAGCGAACCGAAACCCAGGGTCGCGGCCAGGCCGAGCTGGATCGGCCCCAGCCGTGTGCCAGCGCTCATCACCGGCTCGCCCGCACGGGTTTCCTGCCCCTTGGGGCGAACGTTCTGCGCCAGCGTCAGAGGCTCGAGCAAACGCACCCGACCGTCTTCGAGCACCTCGGTGTTTTCCTGCATCTCGACACAATCGGCCCCCTCGGGCAGCGGCGCCCCGGTGAAGATCCGTGCGCAGGTACCCGGCTCCAGGGGCTGTGGCACATGCCCGGCAAAGATACGCTGGGTCACCCGCAGCGGTTCGCCCTGCCAATCGGCCAGCCGCAGGGCGTAGCCGTCCATGGCGCTGTTGGGCCAGGGCGGCAGGTCGAGCCCGGCCACCAGCTCGGTGGCCAGGACACGACCTTCGGCATCGGCCAGGGCGACGGTCTCGGTTTCGCCGATCGGTGCCGACTCGGCCAGCGCCAGCAGGCGCTCCAGGGCTTGCTCCACCGGCATCAGCGGCCGTGCCTGGGCCGCCTCAGCCACGGCTGTCACAGGCCGCTGCCTGCTTCAGGTGCGGCACGAAGTTGCACGGCCGGTGACGGGCGTCCAGCTGCTCGGCGAGAATGCCGTCCCACCCGGTGCGCACAGCATTGGTCGAGCCGGGCAGGCAGCACACCAAGGTGCCGTTGGCCAGGCCGGCCAGGGCGCGGGACTGCACGGTGGAGGTGCCGATGTCGGCCACCGAGATCTGCCGGAACAGCTCGCCAAAGCCCTCGACCTGCTTGTCCAGCAGGCAGGCCACGGCTTCCGGGGTGCTGTCGCGCCCGGTAAAGCCGGTGCCACCGGTGATCAACACCACCTGCACCTGATCGTCGGCGATCCAGGTCGCGACCTGGGCGCGGATCTTGTACAGGTCATCCTTGAGCAGCGTGCGCTCGGCCAGGCGGTGGCCGGCGGCAGTCAGGCGATCGACGAACAGCTGTCCCGAGGTATCGGTGTCGAAGGTGCGGGTGTCGCTGACCGTGAGCACGGCGATGTTCAGCGGCACGAAAGGAGTATCTGCCTTGGCTTTCATGAAGGGTCCGTCGCGAGGGAATACAGGTTGTGCGCTGTTATATCACAGGCCATCGGCCAACGATCCCGGCCTTGTTCTTGGTCAATGCCGCCACGATGGCGCTATGCTGCACTGTGCAAGGAACTTGCGTGGACGCCTCGCGTCTTAATGACATCTAGCACCATCGCACTGGAGAAACACGATGATCCAACGGACCCTTCCCGCCTTCCTGCTCGCCTTGGGCCTGGGCGCCCTCGCCGGCTGCGCTTCGCCGACCGTCATTACCCTGAACGACGGTCGCGAGATCCAGGCGGTGGACACCCCGCAATACGACGAAGACTCTGGCTTCTACGAATTCGAGCAGCTCGACGGCAAGCGCACGCGCATCAACAAGGACCAGATCCGTACCGTCAAAGAGCTGTGATTCAGCCCTGTTTTTTAGCGCAACTCCTTTTTGCAACAAGGGGTTGCGTTGAAAAAAACGATGCAGTAGGATTTTGGGCATCGGAGTGTAGCGCAGCCAGGTAGCGCGTCTCGTTCGGGACGAGAAGGCCGCAGGTTCGAATCCTGTCTCTCCGACCAAATCCCAGAAAACCCGCCTCGAGCGGGTTTTTTGTTGCCTGCGAAACAGGAACCTGCAGGTGGGGGGCAACTGTCTTGCTGAGATTTTTCAACTGGCGTGATTTCTGTAGGAGCGGCCTTTCCGACCGGTCCAACGCCTCGGCAAGGCCGCTCCTACAGCTTGGCGCCGCTCCCACGCTCAGCTCACACGGTTACTCCGGCAACACCGGCACGTATAGCAGTTGCAGGCGCGCACTGCTCCACTCGCGGGTCTTGTTGGTCAGCTCGAGGTCATCGTTCAGCTTCTGGCCGTAGGTCGGCACGATTTCCTTGAGCTTGGCCTGCCATTGCGGACTCTTGATTCGATCCTTGAAGGTCTTCTCCAGCACGCTCAGCATGATCGGCGCGGCGGTCGAGGCGCCGGGCGAAGCGCCCAGCAGCGCGGCAATGCTGCCGTCCTCGGCGGCCACCACTTCGGTGCCAAACTGCAGCACGCCACCGTGCTCGGGATCCTTCTTGATCACCTGCACCCGCTGGCCGGCCTGGAGCAGCTTCCAATCTTCGTTCTTGGCGTTGGGGAAGTACTCGCGCAGGGCCGCCATGCGGTCATCGAAACTGAGCATCAGTTGCCCCATCAGGTAGGTGCTCAGGTCGATGTTGTCGATCCCGGCATGCATCATCGGGCTGATGTTGTGGGCGGTCAGCGAGCTGAACATGTCCAGCAGCGAGCCGTGCTTGAGGTACTTGGTGGAGAAGGTCGCGAACGGACCGAACAGCAGCACTTCCTTGCCATCGATCACCCGGGTGTCCAGGTGCGGCACCGACATCGGCGGCGCGCCGACCGAGGCCTTGCCGTACAGCTTGGCCTTGTGGCGGGCGACCAGGTCGGCGTTGTCGGTCATCAGGAACTGTCCACCGACCGGGAAGCCAGCGTAGCCTTCAGCTTCCTTAATGCCGGACTTCTGCAGCAACTTGAGCGCGCCGCCACCGGCGCCGATGAAGACGAACCTGGCCTTGACCGCGGACTCCTTGCCGCCGTTGGCCAGATCGGCCACCACCACGTTCCAGCTGCCATCGTCGTTGCGCACGATGTCGCGCACCTCGTGGCTCAAATGCAGCTGCACATTGGGGTTGCGGGTCATGGCGGTGAACAGCTGGCGGGTGATCTCGCCGAAGTTCACATCGGTGCCGATGGCCATGCGGGTCGCGGCCACCTTCTGTCCAGGGTCACGGCCTTCCATCACCAGCGGCACCCACTTGCGGATCTGCTCGTGGTCCTCGCTGATCTCCATGCCACGGAACAGCGAGCTGTGGCTCAGGGCCTCGACGCGCTTGTGCAGGAAAGCAACGTTCTCGTCACCCCAGACGAAACTCATGTGCGGCACGTTGTTGATGAACGAACGCGGGTTGCTCAGCACGCCCTGCTCGACCTGGTAGGCCCAGAACTGCTTGGACACCTCGAACTGCTCGTTGACATTGACCGCCTTGCTGATGTCGATGCTGCCGTCCTTGCCGACGCTGGTGTAGTTCAGCTCGCAGAACGCCGAGTGGCCGGTGCCGGCGTTGTTCCAGGCGTTGGAGCTTTCCTCGGCGACCTGGTCCATGCGCTCGTAGACGTCGACCTTCCAGTTCGGTTCCAGCTCGGTGAGGTAGGTCCCCAGGCTCGCACTCATGATGCCGCCGCCGATCAGCAGGACATCGACGGACTTTTGCGGCTCCTCGGGCTTGGAACAACCGATGACGCCCAGGCACAGGAGCGTCAGCAGGATTTTTTTCATTAGCTCAATCCAATTGAAGTGAAGGATTGGCAGTCGTTGCCCCCGGCGTGCACGCCCGGTTGTTGTTCTGGTTCGCAGGTCGCTTGCGGGATCGGGGCACGATCGCCTCGGGCCGTGGCCCGGGGCGCCGTAAAGCAGGGAGTGTGCCAGCATGGCCTGGACCAATGGCGCAGGGCTGTGGCGTGCTGGCGCAGTGGGATTTGCCGGGGCGGGTTGGCGGCAATCCGCCAAATGGATGGGTACTTTGCCTGGGGGATGGCGGTTTTCCCCCGAACACCTGCGGGGCCGGCCTTGCCGAGGCGTCGGACCGGTCGGAAAGGGCTGCGTAGCAGCCCCAGGATATCAGCGTTGATGCAAAGATCGTCGGGGCCGCTTTGCGGCCCTTTCCGACCGGTCCGACGCCTCGGCAAGGCCGCTCCTACAGGGATCGTGCAGGCTTGTCAGGCAGTCAATCGGGAAGTGACTTCGCCCAGCTGTCCCGACAACCCATGCAGGCGCTGCCCGGCCTGCTCGGTGTGCCGCACCGCCTGCTGGTTGTCGGTGGCGATCCGAGTGATCTCGATCAGGTTGCGCGAAATGTCCTCGGCAACGCTGGTCTGTTCCTCCGCAGCAGTGGCGATCTGCCGATTCATGTCACGGATCGCCTCCACCGCCGTGGTGATGCGTTGCAGCATCTGTCCGGCGTGCTGCACCTGCTCGGCGCCCTCCTCACTGCGCTGCTGGCCGCTCTCGATGGCCTTGACCGCCTCCACCGCGCCCGACTGCACCGCCTCGATGATCTGATGGATCTCGGCGATCGACGCCGCGGTGCGCTGGGCCAGGCTGCGCACCTCGTCGGCCACCACCGCGAAGCCGCGCCCGGCCTCGCCGGCACGCGCCGCCTCGATGGCGGCATTGAGCGCCAGCAGGTTGGTCTGCTCGGCAATGCCGCGAATCACTTCGAGCACCTTGCCGATCCGCGTACTGTCATTTTCCAGGTGGCGGATCACTGCGGCGGTGCCGGCGATCTCGCGATTGACCACGGCAATGGTGTCGATGGTCCTCTGCATGACCTGCTCGCCGGCCTGGGCGCTATGGTCGGCTTCGTCCGCCGCCCGCGCGGCATCGGCGGCATGCCGCGCCACCTCTTGGGCGGTGGCGGACATCTCGTGCATCGCCGTGGCGACCTGGTCGGTGCGCTGGAACTGGTCCTGGGTGCCATGGGCCATGTCGCCGGCGATACTGCGCAGCTGGCCGCTGGCATGCTCCAGTTCCTCAGCGTTGTCCTTCAGCCGGCCGACCGTATCGGCCAGGAAGTCGCGCAGGGTGTTGGCGGCACGCGCCAGGCGCCCCAGTTCGTCTTCGCGGCGGCTGTCGACCCGCGCGCCAAAGCGGCCTTGGCTGAGCTGGGCAACGTAGTCGATCAGTTGCCGAATCGGCTCGACCAGGCTGCGGTTGACCAGCCACAGGCTGAACAGGCCGACCAGCATGGCGGACCCGAGCATCACCAGTATGCCCAGCCACACGGTGCGCTCGGCGCCCGCGCTGATCTGCTGCGCCCGCCCATGGGCCTCGGCACGCAACTGCTCGACCAGCGCGCTCATCTGCTCGCTGGCGGCACGGTCCACACCCTTGACGGCCAGGTCGCCGGCCACCGGGTCGCCGCCTGCGGCAAGAAATGCCTGGCGCCCCCGTTCATAAGCCGCACCCAGCTGTCGATGGCTGGCCTCGAGCTGCTCCAGGCGCGCCTTGACGCTCGGGTCGCTGCTGTCGATCAGCTGCCCCAGCAACTGCTGCACCTGCCGCTCGCGGGCCTGGAACTGCTGCCAGTACTTGTCCAGCTCGGCCGGCTGGCGACCGCGCAGCAGCACGTTCTTCCATTCCTGCACCTGGATCTTGAACTGCAGGTTGGCCTCGTCGATCAACTGCGAAGCGCGCAATGGCCCGTCCACCAGTTCGGCATAGCCGCGCACGCTGGACGACAGGAACTGGAAGCACACCAGGGCGATCAGCAGGATCGCCGCCAGGCTGCCGCCAAGCAGGGTGAGGATTTGCACTCGGAGGGATTTACGCAACATCGCGGATCTCGGAACAAGGAGGAGGGAAAACAGCGCATGGCAGCGCCGCCGACAGACATCCTTGTCCTCGTTCGCAGACCCAAAAAAAGCCGCCATCGATCGATGGCAGCCAGGTCGAGCACTTGCACAACAGTGGCTTCAGATAGTCTCAGGCAAATGCTACAAAATTGTTACAAATCCGCGACAAGCTACGAGCAGGCCGAAATACCTCATCATCCTGGGTTGAACTGCAGCGACGCCAGCCGTGCATAGAGCGGACTCTCCTCCATCAACTGCCGATGACTGCCGAACGCCACCAGCCGGCCTTTGTCGATCACCGCGATGCGGTCGGCATGCTGCACGGTGGCCAGGCGATGGGCGATGACCAAGGTGGTGCGCCCGGCCATCAATTGCGGCAGCGCCTGCTGGATCAGGTACTCGCTCTGCGCATCCAGGGCACTGGTGGCCTCGTCCAGCAACAGGATCGGCGCGTCCACCAGCAACGCCCGGGCAATCGCCAGGCGTTGCCGCTGGCCACCGGACAGGCCCACGCCACCTTCGCCCAAGGGCGTCTGGTAACCCTGCGGCAACTGCACGATGAACTCATGGGCATGGGCACCACGGGCCGCCACCTCGACCTCGGCCAGGCTGGCCTCAGGCCGGCCATAGCGGATATTGGCCTCGACCGTGCCACGGAACAGCGCCGGCTGCTGGGCCACCAAGGCGAACTGACGGCGCAACTCGGCCGGCTCCAGCCCGGTGATCGGCTGGCCGTCGAGGTAGATCGCGCCTTGCTGCGGGTCGTAGAAACGCAGCAGCAGGTCGAACAGCGTCGACTTGCCCGCGCCCGATGGCCCTACCAGGGCCACGGTCTGGCCCGCCTGGATATCCAGGCTCAATCCGTCGATGGCCGGCAACGTGGGGCGCGACGGGTAGGCAAAGCACACCTCGCGCAACTCGATGGCGCCGCTGGCGCGCCCGCCCGGCAACGCACCCGGCCGTGGCGGCGCGAGGATCGCCGTGGGTGCGGCCAGCAGCTCGGCAATGCGCTCGGCGGCGCCGGCGGCGCGCTGCAGTTCACCGATCACCTCGCTCAGCGTGCCGAAGGCGCTGCCGACGATCAGGCTGTAGAACACGAAGGCGGCCAGCTCGCCGCCGGAGATGCGCCCGGCGATCACATCCATGCCGCCGACCCACAGCATCACCCCCACCGCGCCGAGCACCAGCACGATCACCAGGGTGATCAGCCAGGCACGCTGGGCGATGCGCCGCCGCGCCACCTCGAACGCCGCCTCCACCGTCTCGGCGAATAGCGCGCGGTCGCGCCCCTGATGGTTGTATGCCTGCACCGTCTTGATCTGGCCGAGGGCTTCGGCGACGTAGCTGCCCACGTCGGCCACCCGGTCCTGACTCTGTCGCGACAGGCTGCGCACGCGCCGGCCGAACAGCAGGATCGGCGCGAGTACCAGGGGCAAGGCCAACACCACGATGCTGGTCAGCTTGGGGTTGGTGACGAACAGCAAGATCACACCGCCCACCACCATCAAGGCGTTGCGCAGGAACATCGACAGCGAGGAACCGATCACCGACTGCAGCAGCGTAGTGTCGGCCGTCAGTCGCGATTGGATCTCCGAGCTGCGGTTGTCCTCGAAGAAACCGGGATGCAGACCGACCAGATGGTCGAACACGGCCCGACGGATATCGGCCACGCAACGCTCGCCGATCCACGACACCAGGTAGAAGCGGGCGAACGTGCCCACCGCCAGGGCCATGACCAGCAGCAGGAACAGGCCGATCGTCTGGTTGAGCTGGTGGGCCGAGCCGGTCATGAAACCCTGGT
Source organism: Pseudomonas sp. microsymbiont 2 (assembly GCF_054788395.1). Taxonomy (NCBI): domain Bacteria; kingdom Pseudomonadati; phylum Pseudomonadota; class Gammaproteobacteria; order Pseudomonadales; family Pseudomonadaceae; genus Pseudomonas; species Pseudomonas sp. microsymbiont 2. The sequence goes on along the minus strand of NZ_CM139112.1, from coordinate 1,880,140 downwards.
CCACTAACAGGCGGATCCCCTGCCCCATGGACAAGGTGATGGCGGCGGTAGTCACCAACGCCAGCAAGGCCAGCAAGGCCTGGCGTCGATACGGACGAATGAACCGCCAGCCCAGGTGCAAGGCCAGGCGTTGGCGTGGGGAGATCGGATCTGGCATGGCGACCGTCATTCGGCAGAAAGAGGCAACAAGACTACCATTCGTCCACCGCGAGGAACGCCCGCGAATGCGACGCCGTCGCATGAACGAACGAGGCAACAGTACCTATGCGCATTCGTTCTAACGTGTTGCTGGAGCTTTACCGCGCTTTCTGGTGGACTGATCCAGCACGACGCCGAAGAAGCTGTCACAGACCAGTCACGGCGAAGCGATACCTTGAGCTCGAACCTGAAAGAGGAGAAAGGACATGAGCTTGCAGCACACCGAAACGCCCAAGACCCAGAACCCTCCAAAACCTCAGGTCTGCGGCTCGATCATCGACGCCCAGGGCCGCGAGGTGCCGATCACCGAGAAGATGATCCAGAAGGCCTGCAAGGACCTCGAAGACAGCCGGGTCGAGAAAGTCAGCAAGGGCTGACCCCAGGATGGCGTGCAACCCTGTGGGGGCGGGTTTACCCGCAAAGCAGACAACGCAGGCTTCGCCCGTGTTCGCGGCGGTTCGGCGCCCCGACAAGCCCGCTCCCACAGGGATCGCGTCAGATTGAGAAATCTGAACAAGACAGTTGCCCCCACGCGAATGGTGCTTTTACAAGAACCCCTCAGGCCAGCACCGCCCCCAGCGCACTGACCACCTGTGCCAGTTGCGGCGCCTCCCCACGTACTCGCACCGCCAGCCCCTCGATCTCACGCCGTACCGGATAGTGCTTGCGCAGCAGGTCGAACGACGCGCGCTGCTCGACCGGATCATCACTCAGGCTGCGACGGAAATCCGCATCGTCACGGCGCGGGTCATACACTGCCCGACAAAGCGTTGCCAGCACCCAAGCCGTGTCAGCGCCCGCGTCGAACTCGATCTGCGCCAGCGCCGGTGCCGGCAGCAGATCGGCCAGGCGCACCTGCTCGGGCTCGGCGCGCCAGCGGCAGAATGCCTGGTAGATCTGCGCCGTGCCGCGCTGCTTGCCGTCGAGGCTGTAACCGGCGATATGCGGCGTCGCCAAGGTACACAGGTCGGCCAGTTGCAGCTCTACCTGCGGCTCGCCTTCCCACACATCGAGCACCGCATGCACATCCTCGCGATCGAGCAGCAATTCGCGCAGGGCCGCGTTATCCACCACCGGCCCACGGCTGGCATTGATCAGCCAGGCGCCGGCACGCAGGCGCGCCAGGCGAGGCTGGTCGAGCAGGTGCCAGGTCGGGTGCTCACCGCCGCGTTGCAGCGGGGTGTGCAAGCTGATGACATCGCACTGCTCGAGGATCGTATCGAGGTCGACGAAGTTGCCGCCCTCGCTGGCCTGACGCAGCGGGTCGCACACCAGCACCTTCCAGCCCAGGCCATGCAGCACCCGCACCAGACGGCCACCGACCTCGCCGGCCCCGACCACGCCGTAGACCCGCGTGCTCAGGTCAGCCCCTTCCAGCTCGGCCAGGGTCAACAGGCTGCCCAGCACGTAGTCCACCACGCCGCGGGCGTTGCAACCGGGCGCGCTGCTCCAGTGGATACCGGCCTCGGCGAAGTAATCGAGATCAAGGTGATCGGTGCCAATGGTGCAGGTGCCGACGAATCGCACCCGGCTACCTTCGAGCAGCTGCCGGTCGACGCGGGTCACCGAGCGCACCAGCAGCACGTCGGCGTCCTTGACGCAGGCAGCGTCGATGGCCCGGCCAGGATAACGGCGGATCTCGCCGAAACCGGCGAAGAAGGCATCGAGCAGCGGGATATTCTCGTCGGCAACTATCAGCATGGCGCTCTCCTGTCAGGGGAGCGCAGTGTAGCGCGATCGCCGCGGCTCAGTCGGCCTTCTTGCGGATCCAGTACAGGTAGGTGCCGGCCTCTTCCTGCTGACCAAGCAGCTCGTGGCCGAGGAAGACGCAGAACTTGGGAATGTCGCGACGGGTCGACGGGTCGGTGGCGATCACCTTGAGCACGCCGCCGCCGGCCAGCTCGCGCACGTGCTTGTGCAGCAGCATCACCGGCTCCGGGCAGTTCAGGCCGGTGGCGTCAAGGATCGCGTCGTGGGTGAAATCGGTCATGTAGGGCTCCGCAAAATGATCGTCATTGTGGCGCATGAAGCGGGGCTGTCACAGCCCCGCGATGGCCTCAGCGCGGTTTCAGGTCCAGCCGGCGCAGGTGGCAGGTCACTTCCTCGCGGTCGTGATACAGCTGCTTGCAGGCGATCGACACTTTCACTTTGCGTGCCTTGAATCCAGCCTCGATGCGCTCGAGCAGCTTGCGTACCTCGGCATGGCGCTGCTTCATCGGCAGCTTGAGATTGACCACCGCTTCGCGGCACAGCCCTTCACCCAGCCAGGTTTCGATCAGCGAGGCGGTGCGGGCCGGCTTTTCGACGATGTCGCAGACCATCCAGTCAACCGTGTGCTTGGGCTTCCAGGTAAAGCCATCGGCCATCAGGTGAGTGACCAGGCCAGTGTCCATCAGGCTCTCGGCCATCGGGCCATTGTCGATGGCGGTCACCAGCATGCCGCGCTTGACCAGCTGATAGGTCCAGCCACCGGGAGCGGCGCCCAGGTCGACGCCGGTCATGTCATCGTTCAGACGCTGGTCCCACTGGTCGCGGGGAATGAACTGGTGCCAGGCTTCCTCCAGCTTGAGGGTCGAGCGGCTGGGCGCCTCGCGGGGGAACTTCAGGCGCGGTATGCCCATCGGCCACAGCGCCGAATTGTCGGCCTCGGCAAGGCCGAGGAAGACCCGCCGACCACTGATGAAGCTCAGCAGCAGGCGCGGCTTGCGCACGTCGTCGACCAGCCGACCGGCCTTCTCCAACGCCTTGCGCAGCGGCACCTCGAACTTGCGGCAGAACGTCGACAGCTCCTTGCCTTCGTTGCTGTCGAGCACTTCCAGCCACAGGCTGCCACACACCGGCAGCCCGGCCAGGTGCTCCAGCAGCACGCTGATGCGGTCGCTCTCCGGCAGCTCGACGAAGGCGCCGCGCGCCCACTGGCGCGGGAAGATCAGCTGCGAGAAACGCAGCGTCTGCATCATGCGCTCGGCGCCGTCCGGCTCGCTGCAGACGAACTCGGCGCAAGCACTCTGCGGCTTGCCCTTGGCGTAGCCGGCCACGCCCAGGTGGGCGGCGTGCTCGCTGATTTCGGCGCAGACCTCGCCCTCGAAGCCGGGCCGGCAATGCATGAACAGGGTATTCATTTCTCACTCCACATCACTGACGCAGGTGGCGCCAGGGCGGCGAATGATAAAGGAAGATCGGAACCTGCGACACGTCCCACCGGTCCAGAAAAAGGGCAGGAGGGCCAAACCGGTCTAACCTGTCTGTTCAGCCAGGTCCGTGCCGTGCGGACCAATCCAGAGCGGTGACACCGGCGAGCGACCCGCAGTCGCCGGGCACCGGAGCACAAGGAGTTGTAAATGCCCTCGCTCGATAGCCTGAAAACCCTCAAGACCCTCCAGGTAGCCGATCGCACCTATCACTATTTCAGCCTGCCCGAGGCTGCCCGTCAGCTCGGTGACCTGCAGCGCCTGCCCATGTCGCTGAAAGTGCTGCTGGAAAACCTGCTGCGCTGGGAAGACGGCAAGACCGTCACCGGCGACGACCTGCGCGCCCTGGCCCAGTGGCTGCAGGAGCGCCGCTCCGACCGCGAGATCCAGTACCGCCCGGCGCGCGTGCTGATGCAGGACTTCACCGGCGTGCCGGCGGTGGTCGACCTGGCCGCCATGCGCGCGGCCATGGCCAAGGCCGGTGGCGATCCGCAACGCATCAATCCGCTGTCGCCGGTGGACCTGGTGATCGACCACTCGGTGATGGTCGACCGCTACGCCAGCCCCAGCGCCTTCGCCCAGAACGTCGACATCGAGATGCAGCGCAACGGCGAACGCTACGCCTTCCTGCGCTGGGGCCAGAGCGCCTTCGACAACTTCCGCGTGGTGCCGCCGGGCACCGGCATCTGCCACCAGGTCAACCTCGAGTACCTGGGCCGCACGGTCTGGACCCGCGACGCGGACGGCCGCACCTATGCCTTCCCCGACACCCTGGTCGGCACCGACTCGCACACCACCATGATCAACGGCCTGGGCGTGCTCGGCTGGGGCGTGGGCGGCATCGAGGCCGAGGCGGCGATGCTCGGCCAGCCGGTGTCGATGCTGATTCCCGAGGTGATCGGCTTCAAGCTCACCGGCAAGCTGCGCGAGGGCATCACCGCCACCGACCTGGTGCTGACGGTGACACAGATGCTGCGCAAGAAGGGCGTGGTCGGCAAGTTCGTCGAATTCTATGGCGACGGCCTGGCCGACCTGCCGCTGGCCGACCGCGCCACCATCGCCAACATGGCCCCCGAGTATGGCGCCACCTGTGGCTTCTTCCCGGTCGATCAGGTGACCCTGGACTACCTGCGCCTGTCCGGCCGCCCCGAGGAGGCCGTGCAACTGGTCGAGGCCTACAGCAAGGTGCAGGGCCTGTGGCGCCTGCCGGGCCAGGAGCCGCTGTTCAGCGACACCCTGGCGCTGGACATGAACGACGTCGAAGCCAGCCTTGCCGGCCCCAAGCGCCCACAGGACCGCGTGCCGCTGAACCAGGTCAGCCAAGCCTTCGACCAGTTCATCGAACTGCAGCCCAAGCCACTGACCAAGGCCGTTGGCCGACTCGAAAACGAAGGCGGTGGTGGCGTGGCGGTCGGCAGTGCCGACCAGGCTGGTGAAATCGACTACACCCACGCCGGCCAGACCCACACCCTGCGCGACGGCGCCGTGGTGATCGCCGCCATCACCTCCTGCACCAATACCTCCAACCCCAGCGTGATGATGGCTGCCGGGCTGGTGGCGAAGAAGGCCGTGGAAAAGGGCCTGACACGCAAGCCCTGGGTCAAGAGCTCGCTGGCGCCCGGCTCCAAGGTGGTCACCGATTACTTCAAGGCGGCAGGGCTGACGCCCTATCTCGACCAGCTCGGCTTCGACCTGGTCGGTTATGGCTGCACCACCTGCATCGGCAACTCCGGACCGCTGGACGAAGCGATCGAGAAGGCCATCGGCAGCGCCGACCTCACCGTCGCCTCGGTGCTGTCGGGCAACCGCAACTTCGAAGGCCGGGTGCATCCGCTGGTCAAGACCAACTGGCTGGCGTCTCCGCCCCTGGTAGTGGCCTATGCCCTGGCCGGCAGCGTGCGCGTCGACCTGACCCAGGATGCGCTGGGCACCGGCAAGGACGGCAAGCCGGTATACCTGCGTGACATCTGGCCGAGCCAGCAGGAGATCGCCGAGGCCGTCGGCAACGTCGACACGCGCATGTTCCACAAGGAATATGCCGAGGTGTTCGCCGGCGACGCCCAGTGGCAGGCCATCGAAGTGCCCCAGGCGGCCACCTATGTCTGGCAGGACGATTCCACCTATATCCAGCACCCGCCGTTCTTCGACGGTATCGGCGGCCCGCTGCCGGAAATCGGCGATATCCACGGCGCGCGCATCCTCGCCCTGCTCGGCGACTCGGTGACCACCGACCACATCTCCCCGGCCGGCAACATCAAGGCCGACAGCCCGGCCGGGCGCTACCTGCGCGGCAAGGGCGTGGAGCCGCACGACTTCAACTCCTATGGCTCGCGGCGCGGCAACCATGAAGTGATGATGCGCGGCACCTTCGCCAACATCCGTATCCGCAACGAGATGCTCGGCGGCGAGGAAGGCGGCAACACCCTGTACGTGCCCACGGGCGAGAAGCTGTCGATCTACGATGCCGCCATGCGCTACCAGCAGGACGGCACGCCGCTGGTGGTGATCGCCGGGAAGGAATACGGCACCGGCTCCAGCCGCGACTGGGCGGCCAAGGGCACCAACCTGCTGGGGGTCAAGGCGGTGCTGGCGGAAAGCTTCGAACGCATCCACCGCTCCAACCTGGTGGGCATGGGCGTGCTGCCGCTGCAGTTCAAGGCCGGCGACGACCGCAAGAGCCTGGGGCTGACCGGCAAGGAACGCATCGATGTATTGGGCCTTGATGGCGCGCAGATCCGCCCGGGCATGAGCCTGCCGCTGCGCATCATCCGCGAGGATGGGCGCCAGGAGCAGATCGAGGTGCTGTGCCGGATCGATACCCTCAATGAGGTCGAGTACTTCAAGTCGGGAGGGATCCTGCATTATGTGCTGCGACAGTTGATCGCAGGATAAGGCTGGGCCTATCCCTTTCCAATTCAAGATTGCCGGGGGTCGCTTTGCGACCCTTTCGCGGCACAAGGCCGCTCCTACAGGAGACCGCGCCGTCCTGTAGGAGCGGCCTTGTGCCGCGAAAGGACCGCAACGCGGTCCCGGCATTACCCGCCCAAACGCGCAAACATCCAAGTGTCCTGAAGGCCATGGTGTAAGTCCTACCCTCCTCGGATTCACCGGCACTAAGGAAATGTCATGCCTCTTCCCCACTGGATCGCCCTGCTCCTGCTCGCCCTCGGCTATACGATCGCCCTGGCCTACGGCAGCCTCGGCCTCGCCGCCCTGCCCGCCTTGCTCGCCCTGCTAGGCAGCGCCCTGCTCGCCCGCCGTCCGGTACGCTGGCAACAAAGCCTCGGCCACCTGCTGTTCATCGCGCTCGCCGTCGCCCTGGCGTTGCACTGGCTACCCGGTTTCCATGGTGCCCGGGTGATCGACAAGGCCGTGCTCAGCGAAGGCGCGGTGCCATTCTCCATGTACCTGAACCTCGACAAACCGCTGATCGGCCTGTGGCTGCTGCTGGCCTGCCCCTGGCTGGTGATGCTGCGTGGGCGCGGCCTGGCCATGAGCCTGGCGCTGATCCTGCCGCTCACCCTGCTCGCCTGCCTGGGCGGCGCCTGGGCCCTGGGCATGGTGGCCTGGGCACCGAAATGGCCCGACCAGGCCTGGCTGTGGCTGCTGAATAACCTGCTGCTGGTGAGCCTGACCGAGGAATTGTTGTTCCGTGGCTACATCCAGGGCGGCCTGCAACGTCTGTTCAGGCACGAGGGGCTGGCGTTGCTGGTGGCCGCGCTGCTGTTCGGCCTCGCGCACCTGGCCGGTGGCTGGCAATGGTTCTACCTGGCCACCCTGGCCGGGGTGGGGTATGGTCTGGCCTATCGCCATGGCGGGCTGGCGGCGGCGGTGCTGTGCCATGTCTGCGTCAACCTGGCGCACTTCGCGGCTTTCACCTATCCGATGCTGGCCCTGTCGTGAGCGATCGGTCATGATCCGACCTAGCCGTCATAATTCCAGAGTAAAACTGCAATACAGGGGTCAACGTCTGCGATCAGGCCACCTTCTGTTAACCCAGCCAGCCTAAGCGCGCCTTGCTCCAGGTCAACGTAGTTAAATATCCATTCAATAAAACCAGAAGCTTGCCGATACCTGTCGAAAGCCTCGCGGATTGAACAGCCAATGCGTAACAACCAGCCGATTACCCAGAGAGAACGGACTTTCCCTGCCCAGCAGCGGTTGATCTCCACCACCAATGCCAAGGGCGTGATCACCTACTGCAACGATGCCTTCGTCGAGATCAGCGGTTTCTCCCGCGAGGACCTGATGGGCGCGCCGCATAACCTGGTACGCCATCCCGATGTGCCGCCGGCGGTGTTCGCCCATATGTGGCAGACCCTGAAGCAGGGCCTGCCGTGGATGGGCATCGTCAAGAACCGCTGCAAGTCCGGCGACCACTATTGGGTCAACGCCTACGTCACACCGATCTTCGACAACAACCAGGTCATCGGCTACGAGTCGGTCCGGGTCAAGCCCACCGCCGAACAGATCCGCCGCGCCGAAGGCCTGTACCAGCGCATCAACCAGGGCAAGTCGGCCATTCCCAAGCGCGACAAGTGGCTGCCGGTGCTGCAGGACTGGCTGCCGTTCATTCTCGTCAGCCAGATCGGTTTCCTGATCGGCAACTGGCTCGGTCACTCCTGGGGCTTCGCCCTGGCCGCGGGCCTGTCGGTGCCGCTGGGCCTGCTTGGCTTGGGCTGGCAGCAGCGCGGCCTCAAACGCCTGCTGCGCCTGGCCGAGCAGACCACCTCCGACCCGCTGATCGCACAGATGTATACCGACAGCCGTGGCGTCCAGGCGCGCCTGGAAATGGCCATGCTCAGCCAGGATGCGCGGATGAAGACCTGCCTGACCCGCCTGCAGGACAGCGCCGAACAGCTCAGCGACCAGGCCCGCCAGTCCGACGCCCTCGCCCACCAGAGCTCGTCGGGCCTGGAGCGTCAGCGCGTGGAAACCGAGCAGGTCGCCGCCGCCGTCAACCAGATGGCCGCCACCACCCAGGAAGTGGCCAACCACGTCCAACGCACCGCCGATGCCACCCAGGAAGCCAATCGCCTGACCAGCCAGGGCCGCAACATCGCCGGCGAAACCCGCGACGCCATCGAGCGCCTGTCGGCTGCCGTGGGCGAAACTGGCCTGACCGTGACGCAACTGGCCAAGGACAGCGACGAGATCGGTGGCGTGGTCGATGTGATCAAGGGCATTGCCGACCAGACCAACCTGCTGGCGCTCAACGCCGCCATCGAAGCCGCCCGTGCCGGTGAAATGGGCCGCGGTTTCGCCGTGGTCGCCGACGAGGTTCGCCAGCTGGCTCAACGCACCGCCGAGTCCACCGGGCAGATCCACACCCTGATCGCCAAGCTGCAACAGACCGCCAACAACGCGGTGCAGACCATGGAGACCGGGCACCGCCAGGCCCAGGAAGGTGTCGAACGGGTCATGGAAGCCGACTAGGCACTGGTCGGTATCAGCGAGGCCGTGGCCAACATCACCGACATGGCGACCCAGATCGCCGCCGCCACCGAGGAGCAGAGCGCGGTGGCCGAGGAGATCAGCCGCAACATCAGCACCATCGCCGACCTGGCCGACCAGACCGCGGGCCAAGCCCAGCGCTCGGCGCTGCTCAGCGAGGAGCTGACCAGCACCGCGGGCACCCAGTACTCGCTGGTGGAACGCTTCAACCGCTGAAGCCTGTAAAAGCATCGCGGGGCAAGCCCGCGATGCTTTACCAGTCGAGCGTCAGACGGCTCTCGAAGTACCGTACCTCACCCGTCAACGGATCCGCGAAGCGCAGGCTGTGGGCCAGCAGCTTCAGTGGCCGCGCGTAATCATCCTGCTCGTTGACCAGCTGCGGATAGAACGGATCGTTGCAGATTCCCGCGCCCAACGCCGCCATATGCACCCGTAGCTGATGGGTCTTGCCAGTCACCGGCGACAGCCCGTAGCGCCACAGCTCGCCATTTTTCTCCAGCACGCAAGCATGGGTTTCGCTGTTGTCGGCCCCTGCCACCTCATGCATGCGAAAGAACGGCTCGCCATGCACCAGGCGGCTGCGATGCACCAGCGGGTAGTCGTGCTGCGGCATGGCGGCGGCGATCGCCTGGTAGTGCTTGTCGATGCGCCGCTCGGGGAACAGGCGCTGATAGGCGCCACGGCTTTGCGGGTTGGCGGAAAACAGCACCAGCCCGGCGGTGTGCCGGTCGATGCGGTGCAGCGGCACCAGGTGCGGGTTGTCCAGGCGCCGGATGAGCCGGCGCAGCAGCGTCTGTTCGACGTACTCGCCGGTGGGCGTGACAGGCAGGAAGTGCGGCTTGTCCGCCACCACCAGGTGTTCGTCGACATGCAGGATTTCTTCCTGCACCGGAATCACCTTCTCGTTGGGCACCTCACGGAAATAGTGCAAGCGCATGCCCCGCCGATAGAGCGTATCCGCCGCAATAGGCTGGCCGTCGGCATTGAGCACCCGGCCCCGGGCGAATCGGTCGAGCCATTGCTCACGGCCGATGCCCTTGAAATGATCACACAGGCAGTCGAGCACCGTCGTCCAGTGCCCTGGGGGCAGGCATACGGTGCTGGCTTGCTGGCGGGCAGGGTCGAAAGGCATGATCATCAGGCTCGGTTTTGCAGGGGGCGGCATTATCCCCTACCCCGCGCCCCTCAACCAGCCTCGCTGGCCGGCTCGCAGCGCGCCTTGAGCCAGCGCAGCACCTGCACCGCGTCCCAACGGCCCGGGTCGTAGAGCGCATAGCTCAGCCCCTGGTAGCCCACCACATCCAGCGGACGGTGGAAACCGGCGCGCTGGAACAGCGCCTCGATCTCGGCGAAACAGGTATTGAAATGGACCTTGCCGAACGGGGTCCGCTCATCGGTGACGATGCCATCGAGGCGCAATTCCAGTACCGCCTCGCACACACGCTCGGGTGCCATGTGGTTGATGCTGTACTTGAGTTGCTCGACATTGAGCATGGTTTCACCTCGGACACTGTATTTATATACAGCATACGGAGCGTGCCGTGCCGCCGTCAATGCGAGGCTCAGCCCAGGAAGGCCACCACCTGCTCGGCATCGAACGGCCAGCCTAGCTCGGCGCCGCTGTCGCAACGGCGCAGCACCGGGATGCTCAGGCCATAGCGCTCGAACAGCACCTCGCTGTCAGCGATATCGACCAGCTCGACCATCAGGCCGTGCTCGACGAACGGCATGAGCACAGCCTCGGCGACTTCGCACAGGTGGCACCCGACGGTGCCGAACAATTGGGTTTCAGGGAGCATGCAGGCATCCACGAATCGCATGGGTGGATGCTCATTCTAGGTCCCTGTCCGCGAGCGCGCACCTGCCCTGGCTCAATCCTGGCTGGTGGCGCCGATCCGATGCAGCGAGAGATCCGCGCCCTGGAACTCCTGCTCGTGACTCAGGCGCAGGCCATGCAGCACCTTGATCGAACCATACACGGCGAATCCACCGACCAGCGCCACCACAACGCCCGCCAGGCTGCCCAGCAACTGGCTGACCAGGCTGACCCCACCCAGCCCGCCCAGGGCCGCCTGCCCGAACACGCCACAGGCAATGCCGCCCCACACACCGCACAAGCCATGCAGCGGCCATACCCCGAGCACATCGTCGATCTTCCAGCGGTTCTGGGCCGCCGTGAAGGACCAGACGAACACGCCACCGGCCACCAGCCCGGTGACCAGCGCCCCTACCGGGTGCATCAGGTCGGAGCCGGCGCACACCGCCACCAGGCCCGCCAGCGGGCCGTTGTGCAGGAAACCAGGGTCGTTGCGTCCGAGCAGCAACGCCGACAGCGTGCCGCCCACCATGGCCATCAGCGAATTGATCGCCACCAGGCCGCTCACGCCCTGCAGGGTCTGCGCGCTCATGACGTTGAAGCCGAACCAGCCGATGATCAGAATCCACGAGCCCAGCGCCAGGAATGGAATGCTCGACGGCGCGAACGCCACCAGACGCCCGTCGCGGTAGCGGCCACGGCGCGCGCCCAGCAGCACGACCGCCGCCAACGCCAGCCATCCGCCCATGGCATGCACCACCACGGAGCCGGCGAAGTCATGGAACGGTGCGCCGAAGCGCGCCTGCAACCAGGCCTGGATGCCCAGGTTGCCGTTCCATACCACCCCTTCGAAGAACGGGTAGACGAACGCCACGATCAACGCCGTCGCGCAGAGTTGCGGCACGAAGCGCGCCCGCTCGGCGATGCCCCCGGAAATGATCGCCGGGATGGCCGCGGCGAAGGTCAGCAGGAAGAAGCACTTGACCAGCCCATAGCCGTGGTCGCTGGCCAGTGTCGCCGCCGGATGCAGGAAGCTTACGCCGTAGGCGATCCAGTAGCCGATGAAGAAGTACACCAGCGCCGATACCGCGAAGTCGCTGAGAATCTTCGACAAGGCGTTGACCTGGTTCTTGTGGCGGACGGTGCCGACCTCGAGAAAGGCGAATCCCGCGTGCATGGCCAGGACCAGGATCGCGCCCATGAGGATGAACAGAGTGTTGGAGCCATGGACCAGGGAGTCCATCGCGCTATGCATGTTTTCCATGAAGTGGCAGACCTGCGAAAAGGCACCAGGACAGTTCAAGAACCGGCATCCATGCACCTGATCGGTGCCAGGCCCCTGCCCTGTTTCGATGACCGGACGGAGCCTGCGTGGTTTTTTCTTGGGTTTGTCGTGGATTGGGTTAAGGTTTATCGGTATCCATGGCGCCAGCGCATGATTTCGGCGCAGCCCCGGCGAATACGCACCGCATTACAGCAAGCGTCGTACCAACACATTTCGCTGAACCTTCCGCACCCTCGATCACTCGAAATAGCCACATGCATCCACAGGGAGAGGCCCATTCCATGGCCAGCAAATCGGCAAAGACTGCACAAGAGATACTGATGGCTGACTTCCAGGCCCTGGTCCGCGACACCGAGAAGCTGCTCGCCGACACCGCCAACCTGGCGGGCGACCAGGCCGATGAACTGCGCGAGCAGATCCACGAGCGCCTGGTCCAGGCCCGCGAGACCTTGCAACTGACCCAGGAGTCGGTGCGCCAGCGCGGTCAGGCCGCACTGGGAAGCGCCGAACAGTACGTGCAGGAGAATCCGTGGCAGGCGATTGGCATCGCCGCGGGTGTCGGCCTGCTGATCGGCCTGCTGGCCAAGCGCTGAGGAAGCTCCATGGATAACGATGCCATCGGCGCCAGCGCCTCCGGCAGGCGCCTGGGCGCGGCCATACTCGGGCTGCTGCACAGCCATATCGAGCTGTTCGGCATCGAGTTGCAGGAGCAGAAAGCCCGCACCCTCAGCCTGCTGCTGTTCGCCGGCCTGGCACTGGTGTTCGCCCTGCTGCTGCTGACCGCCTTGTCGGGATTGGTGCTGGTCCTGTTGTGGGACAGCTATCGCCTGGCCGGGATCATTGGCCTGTGCGTGTTCTACGGGATCGCCGCGCTGTATTGCGGCCTGCGCCTCAAGGCCGCGGTGTTCGACGAGTCGTCGCCATTCAACGCCACGCTCGAGGAGCTGGCCAAGGATCGGGAGCGCCTGCTGCCATGAGCCTGCCCGAACTGCCCGACACCCGCAACCCGCGAGAGCTGCGCAAGGCGCTGCTGCGCCTGCGCATGGAAATGCATCGCCAGGAAATTCGCCACGAGTCCGCCCAGCTGCTCGAACCGGTCCACCGCCTGCGCGGCATGGGCAGCGCGTTCGGCGAGGGCATGGGGGTCAAGCATGGCTCGCTGTGGGGGATCGCCGGCGTCGTCGCCCTGGGATTTCTCACCGGCAAGGGCGTGCGTAGCGGCAACCTGGTACGCCTGGTGCGCCTGGGCACCAGCCTGGTGCCCTTGATCCGCCTGCTCATTGGCAACACCTCCCGCCGCTGAAACCCGAGCGCTGGCGCTTGCGCCAGCGCCCCGGACACCGGAAGCTATCCGGACTCTACGATGGGAGACGAAGCCTTGGACTGGCAAACCCTGTTGACCCGCGAACGCCTGGGCAAGGCGCTCTACAGCCCTGAAGAACTCGGCCGCAGCCCCTTTCACAAGGACCACGACCGCATCATATTCTCGGGCGCATTCCGCCGCCTGGGCCGCAAGACCCAGGTACATCCGGTTTCCAGCAACGACCATATCCACACCCGCCTCACCCACTCGCTGGAAGTCAGTTGCGTCGGCCGCTCGCTCGGCATGCGCGTCGGCGAAACCCTGCGCGGTCAGTTACCGGACTGGTGCGAACCCAGCGATCTGGGCATGGTCGTGCAGTCAGCCTGCCTGGCCCATGACATCGGCAATCCGCCGTTCGGCCATTCGGGGGAAGACGCGATCCGTCACTGGTTCCAGCAGGCCGCGGGGCGAGGCTGGCTGGATGACATGAGCGACGACCAGCGCGCCGACTTTCTCAATTTCGAAGGCAATGCCCAGGGCTTTCGTGTCCTCACCCAACTCGAGTACCACCAGTTCGACGGCGGCACGCGACTGACCTACGCCACCCTCGGCACCTATCTCAAGTATCCCTGGACCTCACGCCACGCCGATGCGCTGGGCTACAAGAAGCACAAGTTCGGCTGCTACCAGAGCGAACTGGGCCTGCTCGAACAGATTGCCGGGAAGCTCGGCCTGCCCCAGCTCGAGGACCAGCGCTGGGCGCGCCATCCGCTGGTGTACCTGATGGAGGCCGCCGATGATATCTGCTATGCGCTGATCGACCTCGAGGACGGTCTGGAAATGGACCTGCTGCAATACGCCGAGGTCGAGGCGCTGCTGCTGGACCTGGTCGGAGACGACCTGCCGGAAACCTATCGCCAACTCGGCCCCGACGAGTCACGTCGGCGCAAGCTGGCGATCCTGCGCGGCAAGGCCATCGAGCACCTGACCAATGCCGCCGCCCAGGCCTTCGTCGAGCAGCAGGATGCCCTGCTGGCAGGTCACCTGCCGGGCGACCTGGTCGAACACATGCATGGCCCGGCGCAACGCTGCGTACTCCAGGCCAAGGACATGGCGCGCAAGAAGATCTTCCAGGACAAGCGCAAGACCCTGCATGAGATCGGCGCCTATACGACCCTGGAGATTCTGCTCAACACATTCTGCAGCGCAGCGCTGGAGCAGCATGGCGGGCGCACGCCATCCTTCAAGAGCCGGCGCGTGCTGGACCTGATAGGCAACAACGCACCCAATCCGCACGGTTCGCTGCATGGTGCGTTCTTGCGCATGATCGACTTCATCGCGGGCATGACCGACAGCTATGCCAGCGAAATGGCGCTGGAAATGACAGGGCGCTCCAGTTCCAGATGAAGGGGTGGTGACGGCAGACCGGCGTTTGCTGTCACCGCCAATTTTGAAGGACTTTTCCCACAAGTTTGAAAACCTATTAAACAAACTACGCTTTATTACAACGCCACGCTTTAAAAAAATCATCTGCCGTCACCACCTTCCACCCCTCTCGTAGCAGTATTTATCGACAACTGTAAGCAAATTCCTATATCTGGGATTTGGCATGGCCTTTCCTGCAAACCGCCATTCAACTGAGCTAATGTGCGACTGCCTTAGCCCCGCTGCATGGAATGTTGAATATGTACTCAGTGTTTATCGTTGACGACCATCCCATTATCCGATTGGCCATTCGGATGCTGCTGGAAAATCAGGGTTACAAGATTGTCGGCGAATCGGACAATGGCGTGGATGCCATGCAGATGATTCGTGAGCTGCGCCCTGACCTGGCGATCCTCGACATCAGCATCCCGAAGCTCGATGGCCTGGAAATGCTCTCGCGTTTCCAGGCCATGGCCTTGCCGCTCAAGGTCCTGGTGCTGACCGCGCAATCACCCGCCCTGTTCGCCACCCGCTGCATGCATTCCGGGGCCGCCGGTTATGTCTGCAAGCAGGAGGACCTCAGCGAGTTGCTGAGCGCCATCAAGGCGGTGCTCTCCGGGTACAACTATTTCCCCAGCCAGGCACTCAGTTCACCCCACGTCAAAGATAGCGAGGAGTTGGAGTTGTTCCGCCAGGTCAATGATCGTGAACTGATGGTATTGCAACTTTTTGCCCAGGGTCGCAGCAACAAGGAAATAGCCAAAGGCATGTTCCTCAGCAACAAGACCGTCAGCACCTACAAGAAGCGCCTGATGCACAAGTTGCGCGCCAGCACCCTGGTGGAGCTGATCGACGTCGCCAAGCGCAACGCACTGGTCTGAGGTCATGATGTGGAGGTACCTTGCTGCATCACTGTTGTGGCTGAGCCTGGGCGCTCCCTTGCAATGCGCCAGCGGAACCGTCGATGCAGGCCGCACGTATACCCTGCTCAGTCGCTCCTCACCCACGTCGGTCCACCCGGTGCTGACCCCCACGCAACGGCAGTGGCTGGGCACGCGTCGCGAACTGGTGCTGGGCACCTCGGCGCCAGACTATCCCCCCTTCGATATCTCCACGGGCGGCCGTGAATACCAGGGACTCACCGCCGACTATGCGGGGCTGATCGGCAATGCCCTGGGCCTGCCGGTGCGCATACGCCGCTTCCCCAGCAGGCCCGCGGCGGTGGCGGCGCTCAAGAATGGCCATATCGACATGCTCGGCAGTGCCAATGGCTATGAAGCCACCACCCAAGGTCTGGCGCTGTCACGTCCCTATGCCATCGATCAACCCGTCCTGGTAACCCGTGAAGACGAGACCCGGGCGCTGGATACAGGCCTGGAGGGTATGCGCCTGAGCATGCTCTACCATTACCTGCCCACCGAGGAAATCCGCACCAACTACCCCAAGGCCGAGCTACTGACCTTCGAATCGTCCACCCAGGCGTTGAATGCCGTCGCCTTCGAACAGGCGGACGTGTTCATTGGCGACACCGTTTCCACCCATTACCTGATCAGCCAGGGACACTTGCCGCACCTGCGCATGGCCAACTTCGGCAAGCACGAAGCCGTGGGCTTCAGTTTTGCCCTGCGCGAAGACGAGCAGACGCTGCTGACGCTGGTGGATGCCGCGCTCGATGCTCAGTCCACCGCCACGCGCAACGATATCTTCAAACGCTGGAGCGCCAGCAGCGGCAATCTGCTGACCGACCGTAAACTGCAGCTGTCGCCACGGGAGGAAAGCTGGTTGCGCGACAATCCAGTCATGCGCGTGGTGGTCAACGAAACCGCGGCTCCGCTCACGTACTTCGACAACAACGGCCGCCTGCGTGGCATCGTCGCCGACCTGCTCGAGCTCATTCGCCTGCGCACCGGCCTGCGCTTCGAAATACGTCGCGCCAGCGGCGATGGCGACATGGTCGACCAGCTCGAGTCCGGCCGCGCCGACATTATCGCCAGCCTTTCCATCGACACTCGCCGAGGAAGCACACTGCAGGTGAGTCGGCCCTACCTGGAAAGCGCCTATGTCCTGGTCAGCCATACCGGCGCCGATCAACCCAGCAGCCTGAAGCAGCTCAAGGGCAAACGCGTAGCCATTCCCCGTGACAGCACGGTGGCCGCCCTGCTCACCGCACAGCACCCGCGGATTCACCAGGTAGCCACCGAAAGCACCTATTACTCGATGGCCCTGCTCGGCAGTGGTGCGGTGGACGCGGTCATCGCCACCCTCATCGATGCCAATCACATGGTGGCCGCCGCCAACGACCTGGTCATCCGCAGCACGGTCGGCACCGAGCCGGCGACCTTCTCCATGGCCACCCGGCCTAAAGCCGGCGAACTGGCGTCGATACTCGACAAGGCCTTGCTGAGCGTCTCCCCCGAAGAGCTCGGCGTGATCAACAGCCGCTGGCGCGATCACGGCCTGCGCGAAGACGCCTACTGGCGCAGCTACAGGCGGATCATCCTGCAGGTGGTGGGGGTCATCGGCGTGCTGCTGGTGCTGGCACTGGTCTGGAATGCCAGGTTGCGCCGCCAGATCAAGCAACGCCAACGCGCCGAGCGGGCCCTCAACGATCAGCTCGAGTTCATGGGCGCACTGCTCAATGGCACGCCTCACCCCATGTACGTGCGCGACCGCGAAGGGCGCCTGAAGAGCTGCAACGAAAGCTATCTGCTCGCCGTGGGCGCCACCCTTGAACAGGTCATGGGCAAGCGCCTGGAGGACAGCCAGTTCAGCGACCGCGACTACACCCGCCAGGTCCAGGATGACTACCGGCGCGTGATGGAAGAAGGCCGACCGCTAATCCTCGACCGACCGCTGCGCCTGAAGGACAAGGAGCTGACCATCTATCACTGGATCCTCCCCTACCGCGACTCGCTGGGCGAGATGCAAGGCATCATTGGCGGCTGGATCGACATCAGCGAGCGGCGCAACCTGGTCCAGGACCTGCGCCTGGCCAAGCAGCAGGCCGACGACGCCAACCGCGCCAAGAGCGTGTTCCTCGCCACCATCAGCCACGAGATCCGCACCCCGATGAATGCACTGATCGGCATGCTGGAGCTGGCGCTCAAGCGTGCCGAACAGGGGCAGCTCGACCGCCCGGCGCTCGAGGTCGCTCATCACTCGGCAAGGGACTTGCTGGGGTTGATCGGCGATATCCTGGACATTGCCCGCATCGAGTCCGGCCATTTATCCCTCGCCCCGGAACCGGTCGACCTTGCCGCGCTGATCGAATCCGTCGGTCGCGTGTTCGACGGGCTGGCCCGGCACAAAGGCCTGACACTGGATGTGACCATCTCCCCGGAGGCGCGCTGCCACGCGATGCTCGATCCGCTGCGCTTCAAACAGGTGCTGTCGAACCTGGTCAGCAATGCGATCAAGTTCACCGAGCAGGGCCAGGTGCACATCACCGCCAAACTGCACACAGGGGGCGAGCCGACGCTCACCACGCTGGATCTGGAAGTGCGCGACACGGGTATCGGCATCCATGAGCAGGACCAGCAGCGCCTGTTCTCCCCCTTCGTCCAGGCCAATCCGTACAGCGACGGCGCTCGGGCTGGAACCGGGCTCGGCCTGGTCATCAGCCGCAACCTGTGCGCCATGATGGGTGGCGAACTCACCCTGCAAAGCCTCCAGGGCGTCGGCACCCGTGTGCGGCTGGTCATGCCCCTGCAACGCGTCGACCCGGTCGATTCGCCCCTGCCAGCCAGCACGGGCATCGAACGCCCCGATACACGCCTGAGGATCCTGGTGATCGATGATCACCCGGCCAACCTGCTGCTCATGGCCCAGCAACTCGGCTACCTGGGGCTGCGCCAGGAAAGCGCCAGCGATGGACGCGAAGGCTTGCGCAAGTGGCGCGAAGGTTGTTTCGACGTGCTGGTGGTCGACTGCAACATGCCGCAGATGAATGGCTACGAACTGGCCAGGACCGTGCGGGCAGAGGAACGCCTGCAAGGGCGACCACGCTGCGCCATGCTCGGCTACACCGCCAATGCCCAGCCCGAGATACGCCAGCAATGCCTCGATGCCGGCATGGACGACTGCCTGCTCAAACCTATCGGACTGCAGATGCTCGGCCAGCGCCTGGCTGCCATCACCGGGCTTTCCCGGCAATGCATCGGCCGTAATCCGCCCCGGCATCGCTTTGACCTCGAAGGCTTGACCGCCATCGTCGGTGACAGTGTCGTCGATCGGAACCGGATTCTCAGCACGCTGCACCTGAGCCTGCGCCAGGACCTGGAAATTCTGATGGCGATCGACCCCGAGCATGACGCCAACGAACTGGCCGCCCACGCACACAAGATCCTCAGCGCGGCAAGGATGCTCGATGCAAGGATGCTGATTCAGGCGTGCGAGGCGTTGGAAGCGACCGGGTTGACCCTGGCCGAACTGAAGACGCGCCGTCAGGCGCTGGCGCGACATATGCGCCGGGTGGAGCAAGCCTTGGCCAGGCAGTTGGACAACCTGGCCGAGGCAGGGTAAGGCGGCACGTTCAGGGGTGCCGCCACCAGGGATCAGGAAGCCGGGTTGATCGGCTTGTCCGGATACCAGGCGTCCAGCAGCGGGCTGACTTCGATCTTGGTCAGTTCGCTGCGGCCCTTGAGCCAGGCTTCGACGGTGGCGCGCTGCTCTTCGCTGACCGAGCCACGCTTGGCCGAGCAGACCAGGCCGAAATCGTCGCCGCCGACATAGTCCAGGCCGTTGGCATCCATGGCGTCAGCCAGGAAGGCGTCGAGGAAGGCATCGATGGCTTCATCGGACAGGTCTTCCTTGAAGTCCAGGTTCAGTTCGAAACCCAGCTCCTGGAACTCGTCAACGCACAGCTTCTTGCGCAGACGACGGGAACGGTTGGTAGCCATGAAACAATCCTCTCAATTAATTACGCGCGGCACTTTACCAGTTTCCGGCGCGCAACGGCGCTTTTCCGTCGAACGAAACCCATGTGCGTCGCGCTTGGGGCATAATGCGCACTATATTTCGAACCGGGGCCACCATTTCTTACAGCCCCTTTTTCTTTTTCCCTCGTCTGCAGGGTTCGCGCACCTATGATCAAGACGCTCCGCCCACTGCTGCTCGCCGGCCTGTTCCTGCCCCTCGCCTTGCCTGTCCAGGCCGCCGCCGTCAACACCACCTTGCCACCCAAGGTGCAACAAGCCCTCAAGACCAACAAGCTGCAGGACTCCGCCCTGTCTCTGGTCATGCTGCCGCTCGATGGCCCGGGCACACCGACCGTGTTCAACGCCGACGTGTCGGTCAACCCGGCCTCGACCATGAAACTGGTGACCACCTACGCCGCGCTGGAGCTGCTGGGCCCGACCTTCCAGTGGAAGACCGAGTTCTACACCGACGGCACCCTGAGCAACGGCGTGCTCAATGGCAACCTCTACCTCAAGGGCGGTGGCGACCCCAAGCTGAACATGGAAAAGCTCTGGCTGCTGATGCGCGACCTGCGCGCCAATGGCGTGCGCACCGTGACCGGCGACCTGGTCCTGGATCGCAGCCATTTCGTCCAGCCCAACCTGCCACAGTTCAATGACGATGGCGGCGACGAGAACAAGCCGTTCCTGGTCAAGCCGGACTCTCTGCTGGTCAACCTCAAGGCCCTGCGCTTCGTTGCCCGCAACGACGGCGGCAAGGTGACCGTCTCGGTCGAGCCGCCGATCGCCAGCATCCGCATCGACAACCAGGTCAAGGCTTCGGCCGGCAAGCAGTGCACCGGCGATGTGCGCTACAACCCGGTGATGCAACCCGACGGTGTCAGCGTGACGGTGAGCGGTCAGCTGGCCGACGGCTGCAACTCGCAGACCTACCTGTCGCTGCTTGACCATCCCACCTACGCAGCCGGCGCGGTAAGGGCCATCTGGAGCGAGCTGGGCGGCAGCATCCAAGGCCGCGACCGCATCGAGAACGTGCCCAAGAGCGCCCGCCTGCTGGCCCGGGCCTTCTCGCCGGACCTGGTCGAGGTGATCCGCGACATCAACAAGTACAGCAACAACACCATGGCTCAGCAGCTGTTCCTCAGCCTCGGCGCGCAGTTCCGCACCGATGCCGACGGCGACGACGCCCGGGCGGCACAACGCGTGGTACGCCAGTGGATGGCCAAGAAAGGCATCACCGCGCCACACCTGGTGATGGAGAACGGCTCCGGCCTGTCCCGCGCGGAACGGGTCAGCACCCGCGAGATGGCCACGCTGCTGCAGGCAGCCTGGAAGAGCCCGTACGCCGCCGAGTTCATCAGCTCGATGCCGCTGGTAGGCATGGACGGCACCATGCGCAAGCGCCTCAAGCGCACCGCCATGAGCGGCGAGGCGCACATCAAGACCGGCACCCTCAACACCGTGCGAGCGATCGCCGGGTTCAGCCGCGACAGCAACGGGCACACCTGGGCCGTCGCCGCCATCCTGAACGACCCCAAGCCATGGGGCGCCTCACAGGTGCTTGACCAGGTCCTGCTGGATCTCTACCGACAGCCGAAGCTGGCGAACGGCACGGCGACCACGGCGCCCTGACCGGGACATCGACCGGGGCCACCCACCTGGCCCCGGCGCACGCCTAGTGTGGTGTTTTGCAAATACGACCAATAACTCGCGAGCGATTTTTTCGCTCAGGCAAGGCGTCGCGACGAGTCGTAGCCCAGCTACGGCGAGGAGCGACAACGCCGCATGAGCGCAAAAAGCGCCGCGAGTTATGGTCGTTATTTGTGAAACACCACACTAGGTACCGAGTCGATACGCCAGGCACCGCTCACGCAGCGCCTGTACCAGCAGGCTCACCTCGGGGCTGTGCCGATAGGCCTGCGAATAGCCCACGTACATCGGCACCTCCCGCGCTTGCTGGTGCCGCAGGTTGACCCGGCGTAACCGTCCTTCGGCGAGCCCGTGCTGGACGCGATGCAACGGCAACCAGGCGAAGCCGAACCCTTGCTCGACGAAACGCTCGGCCGTCGCCAGGCTGCTCACCGTCCAACGCTGGGAGGTGCCCAGCCAGCCGCTGCTCTGGGGGTTGCGCACCCCGGAGTCACGAATCACCAACTGGCGATGCTGCTTCATGTCGTCCAGGCTCAACGGATCATCCTCCTGCCCCAGGGGATGACCGGCGCCGACCACGCAAACCAGCGTTACATTGAACAGGAACTCCTGCAGGTAGCCGGACGGCAGGCTGCTGGCTATGCCCAGCTCGACCTTGCCGTCTTCCAGCAGTTCGCGGGTGCCGGACAACGCGCTCTCGTACAGGCGGACCCGGTGATCCGGATAGTGTTCGGCGAAATCCGTCAACAGCTGTTGCAACAACTCCATGGGGAACAGCACGTCCACCGCCAACGCCTGTTCGGTGAACAACCCCGGTTGGTACTGGTTGGCCAGGTCCTCAAGCTTCTGCGCCGCCCCCAGCAAGTGCTTGGCCTGAGGCAGCAGCGCCCTGCCCAATGGAGTGAGCACGGCCTTGCGGCCTTCGATGATGAACAGCTCCTGGTCCAGCAACTGCTCCATGCGGTTGACCGAATGGCTGATCGCCGACTGTGACTTGAACAGGTGCTCGCCGGCCTGCTGGAAACCGCCACACTCCACGGTACTGACGAACGCTTGCCACTGGTCGAGACTGATCCTGGAAAACATGGCTCCCTCCTTGTATGCCTGCGGGCCACGCATCCCGTGGCCGGATGATTATGCCCGATGCCGCGCAGGCTTGGCCGCGGGCCACCACCATCCCTGCTGCATGCCGGCCGCGGCCAACAGGATCAGTGCCACCCCCAGCCACTGCAATGGCGCCAGACGGTGACCGAAGGCCAGCCAATCGACCAGGATCGCGGCAATCGGGTAAATGAAGGACAACGCTCCGGTCAGCGCCGTGGGCAAGCGCTGGATGGCGCTGTACAACAGCACGTACATCAACCCGGTATGCACGATACCCAGCGTCACCAGACTGCCGAGCGCTGGCAACGCGCCCGGCAGCGCGCCAGCATTCACCCAGGGAGCCAGCAGCAGCACGCCGGTACTCACCTGGACCAGGGCGATCAGGTGCGGTGGCGTGCCCGTCAGCCGCTTGATGATCAGCGCCGCCACGGCATACAGAAAGGCGGCGCCCAGCGCCAGGACGATACCTTGCAGGTACTCACCAGCTCCCGCCTGCCCACTGCCATGGGCGCCGACGATGGCCAGCATGCCGAGAAAGGCCACGCTGAGCCAGGTCAGCTTGGCCGTGGTGATCTTCTCGCCCAGGAACACCGCCGCCAGCCCCACCAGCATGAACGGCTGCACGTTGTACACCGCCGTACCGATGGCGATGGAGGCGCGAGAGTAGGAGGCGAACAACAGCACCCAGTTGCCGACGATCGCCACGCCGCTGGCCACCGCCAGCAGGAAAGTGGCGCGGGTCAGGATACCGGGCTTGAGAAAGCCCATGCCTGCGCAGATGGCCAGCAAGGTGATGGCGCCGAACACGCAGCGCCAGAACACCACCTCCAGGACCGGCTGCCCAGACACCATCACGAACCAGCCGATGGTGCCGGAGATCAGCATGGCGGCAATCATTTCCAAGGATCCACGGCGCAGCGAATTGTCCATTACATGCCTCCTGTCGACGATGGGCACAGTATGCGGAGGGTGAAGTGCAAC
Organism: Pseudomonas sp. microsymbiont 2; assembly: GCF_054788395.1. Taxonomy (NCBI): domain Bacteria; kingdom Pseudomonadati; phylum Pseudomonadota; class Gammaproteobacteria; order Pseudomonadales; family Pseudomonadaceae; genus Pseudomonas; species Pseudomonas sp. microsymbiont 2. The sequence goes on along the minus strand of NZ_CM139112.1, from coordinate 1,856,817 downwards.
CTTCCAGCGGATAGCGAAGGCAAGCCATAGATCCTGCCTTTACTATCAAGGCAAATCACGCCGATCACCTAACGAGGTGCTTATGACCGATGCCATCGACCAATTGCTGATCAACGCCCTGATGGAAGACTCGCGCCGCTCGCTCAAGGCCCTGGCCCAGGTCAGTGGGCTGTCGGCCCCCAGCGTCGCTGAACGGCTACGCAAGCTCGAGGAACGGGGTGTGCTGCGCGGCTACACCGTGGAGGTGGACCCGCGCAGCTTCGGCTACCAGTTGCAGGCCATCGTGCGCATTCGCCCGTTGCCGGGGCAGTTGCAGGAGGTGGAGCGGCAGATCGTGGCGATTCCCGAATTCACCGAGTGCGACAAGGTGACGGGCGAGGATTGCTTCATCGCGCGCCTGCACGTGCGCTCGATGGAGCAACTGGACACCCTGCTCGACCGCTTGAATGTGCTGGCCGAAACCAACACCGCGATCATCAAGAAGACCCCGGTGAAGCGGCGGCTGCCGCCAATGGCGTGAGACGCGGATCGTCTTGCGCCGGCATCTCCCCACGCCCGCTCTGGCGGCGACATCCTACAGACACAAAGAATATGTACACAAAAACGTCACCATAAGTGCCATTTTTGTGTGCAATAACTCAGGGTAACGCCCCAATAAGTTACACCCGTGCGATTATAAAATCTGACCAAATGATCAACTAAATTCATGTACAAAAAATAAACCTGCTCATTTGGTCAACTTATATTCCATTTATTTCATTTAGTTATCTTTCAACAAGATAAATATCAAAACATCCCCTTCTGAGCCGCGGCTCCTGGCTGGCATGGAACTGGCTTTTGTGTGTCTGTGTTTTGTATACAAAGTTGACGAAACATAAATACACAATAACTCGCAGCGTCGCTTCCCTATCGACCGTTGCGCCCTGAACCCAGAGATGCCAACGCCTGCACCGACGAGATGGCGAGCCCGTGCGCCAGCGCCCGCTCATCGCAGTCACACGCATCAGGAGCCGCCGGAATGAGTAGCAGTCTCCCCCTTGCCCCTGAACTTTCCGTTGCCACGACCTCTTCCCCCACCGCCCTCGACGGCCATGCCGCCGACCTGGAACTCAGCCCGCGCCTGCACAACCGCGACCTGGCCCCGACCAAGCTCGAAGGTCGCCGCTGGGGTGGCTACAGCATCTTCGCGCTGTGGACCAACGATGTGCACAACATCGCCAACTACTCCTTCGCCATGGGGCTGTTCGCCCTTGGGCTGGGAGGCTGGCAGATCTTCCTGTCACTGGCGATCGGCGCGGCGCTGGTGTACTTCTTCATGAACCTGTCCGGCTACATGGGCCAGAAGACCGGAGTCCCCTTCCCGGTGATCAGCCGCATCGCCTTCGGTATCCATGGCGCACAGATCCCCGCGCTGATCCGCGCAGTGATCGCCATCGCCTGGTTCGGCATCCAGACCTACCTGGCCTCGGTGGTCCTGCGCGTGCTGTTGACCGCGATCTGGCCGCAAGTGGCGGCCTACGACCATGACAGCATCCTCGGGCTGTCGAGCCTGGGCTGGATCTGCTTCGTGGCGATCTGGCTGGTGCAACTGGTGATCCTCGCCTACGGCATGGAGATGGTGCGGCGCTACGAAGCCTTCGCCGGCCCGGTGATCCTGCTGACGGTGGCCAGCCTGGCGGTGTTCATGTACTTCCAGGCCGACGCCCGCATTGCCTGGTCGGTCGCCGAGCCGCTCACCGGCTACGAGATGTGGCGCAACATCTTCGCCGGTGGCGCCCTCTGGCTGGCGATCTACGGCACGCTGGTGCTCAATTTCTGCGACTTCGCCCGCTCCTCGCCCTGCCGCAAGACCATCCGCGTAGGCAACTTCTGGGGCCTGCCGGTGAACATCCTGGTGTTCGCGGCCATCACCGTGGTGCTGTGCGGCGCGCAGTTCCAGATCAACGGCCAGGTCATCGACAGCCCCACGCAGATCGTCGCCAGCATCCCCAACACCGCCTTCCTGGTGCTGGGCTGCCTGGCCTTCCTGATCGTCACCGTGGCAGTGAACATCATGGCCAACTTCGTCGCCCCGGCCTTCGTGCTGAGCAACCTGGCGCCACGCCACCTCAACTTCCGTCGCGCCGGACTGATCAGCGCCACCCTGGCCGTGCTGATCCTGCCGTGGAACCTCTACAACAGCCCGCTGGTGATCGTGTACTTCCTCTCCGGCCTGGGTGCCCTGCTCGGCCCGCTGTATGGCGTGATCATGGCCGACTACTGGCTGCTGCGTAAGGGCCGCATCAACGTGCCCGAGCTTTACAGCGAAAACCCCAAGGGCGCCTACCACTACAGCCGCGGCGTCAACCTGCGCGCCGTGGCGGCGTTCATTCCCGCCGCGCTGCTGGCCATCGTCCTGGCCCTGGTACCGAACTTCCATGGGGTCGCGCCGTTTTCCTGGCTGATCGGTGCCGGCATCGCGGCCGCCATCTACCTGCTGATCGCGCCGCGCAACTGCCACTACCACGACGTCAGCGGCGAATGCATCGCTGTCGACCACAGCAACCACTGACTCAGGAAGAGCCGTCATGCGTATTCTGATCGCCAACGTCAACACCACCGAAGCCATCACCGAGGCCATCGCCGAACAGGCAAGCAGCGTCGCCGCGCCCGGCACCGAGATCGTCGGCCTGACCCCCTGGTTCGGCGCCGAGTCGGTCGAGGGCAACTTCGAAAGCTACCTCGCCGCCATCGCCGTGATGGACCGGGTGCTTGCCTACGACCAGCCTTTCGATGCCGTGATCCAGGCCGGCTACGGCGAGCACGGCCGCGAGGGACTGCAGGAGCTGCTCGACGTGCCGGTGGTGGACATCACCGACGCTGCCGCCAGCACCGCCATGTACCTGGGGCATGCCTATTCGGTGGTGACCACCCTGGACCGCACCGTACCGCTGATCGAGGATCGCCTCAGGCTCTCGGGCCTGTACGAGCGCTGCGCATCGGTGCGCGCCAGTGGCCTGGCCGTGCTGGAGCTGGAGTCCGATCCACGGCGTGCGGTGCAAGCCATCGTCGACCAGGCCGAGCGTGCCGTGCGCGAGGACAAGGCCGAGGTGATCTGCCTGGGCTGCGGCGGCATGGCAGGGCTGGACGAACAGATCCGCCAGCGCACCGGCGTGCCGGTGGTGGATGGCGTGAGCGCGGCGGTGACCATTGCCGAGTCGTTGGTGCGCATGGGCTTGAGCACCTCCAAGGTGCGTACCTATGCCACGCCAAGGGCGAAGAAGGTGGTGGGCTGGCCAATGCGTTTCGGTCGCTGATCTACCTATCGCGAGGCAAGTCCGCTCCCACGAATGATCTCTAGTTTCGCTGGCGCGATCCCTGTGGGAGCGGGCTCGCCCGCGATGGGACCGGGATGGTCAACGCAGCAGGCTCGCCAGTCGCTCGGCACTGCCACAGGCCAAGGTGAACCCCAAAGCCCCATGCCCCAGATTCAGCCACAGGTTGCGATACCGTGTGGGGCCTATGATCGGCACCCCGGTCGGCGTCGCCGGGCGCATGCCCGCCCACTCCACCGCCTGCCCGTAGTCGGCGGCCTGGGGCAAGGTTTCCTGGGCGAGCCGGCGCATGCTCCTCAGCCTGCCGGCATTCACCGAGTCGTCGTAGCCAACGATATCCACCATCGCCGCCACCCGTAGCTGATCATCCAGCCGGGCATAGACGATCTTGCGCTCGTAGTCGGTGATGCTCACCTCAGGCGCCTGGTGTGCGGCGCCGATCGGGGCGGTCAGGCTGTAACCCTTGAGCGGGTAGACTGGCAGTTTCAAGCCAGGCAGTTTCAAGCCGGCGCTAAGGTGCCCGGCGCTGAGTACCAGATGCTGGACCTCCAGCCGCTCGCTGCCCAGCTCCAGCGCAACCACGCGATCGCCGCGCGGCAGCAACCGTGTCACCGGCCGCCCCAACCACAGCCGACACTGTCCCGATGCCCGCAGCCGCTCGGCCAGACTCAGGCAGAAGCGGTGGCAATCGGCGACCTCTTCGTCAGGGGTGAACACACCGCCGACGAAGGATGCGCCGGCCAGGGCCGGCTCGAGTCGCCGCAGTTCCCTGGCGTCCACGACCTGCTGGTTGGCGGGGTCGAGCAGGTGCTCGCGTGCGCGGGTGAATGCCTGTTGGCTACGGAACGCGACCAGCTTGCCATTGCGCCGCCAGGCGAACCCCTGCAGACCATCTTCTTCCCGCCAGCGCCCCAGCACTGCCTGACTCTCCAGGGCCAGGGCCAGCAACTGCGCGGCATTGCGCTGATTGACACTCGTCCGGCACGCCATCACGAAGGCCACCAGCCAGCGCCATTGCGCAGGGTCCAAGCGCAGGCGCAGGCGCAATGGCGAGTCACCTTGCAGCAACCAGCCAAGCGCTTGCCAGGGCACGCCAGCGTCGGCCAGCGGCGCCACGTAGCGGTACGAGAGCTGCCCACCGTTGGCGAAGCTGGTGGCACTGGCCAGGCTGTCACGCGCCTCGATCAGATCGACCGAAAAGCCCCTGCGCACCAGCGCATAGGCCGTCGCCAGGCCGACCACCCCACCACCGATCACCGTCACCCGCTGATCCATTCGCTCATCCCTGTGCCGACCTGATAGCCGGACAGTAGCAGCAGTTCAGGTCGGGCAGCCAGGATCCCCATGGCCGATGCCCTGGGACAGCGCACGACTGAGCAAGCTCGCCCGACCATCGCGCCAGGTCAGGGTCAGAACGTACAGGGTGTCGAAATCATCGCGGTGCCAGTCCTCGGCGAGCGTCCAGTCCTCACCCAGGGCCTTGCCGGCCACGGTATTGATCAGTTCCGGCAGATAGCCACGGGACCAGGCCGTGTAGACCGTCGCGTTACGGTACTTGCTGCTCAGGAGTTCGTCGGCCAGGTCGGCGGTGTCGTTGGCGCCGAAGTCGATGTTCACCGGCAGGCCGAGGCGGATTGCGCTGGGACTGATGGTCACGAGCGGACGAACATAGCTGTAGCGCTGATCGTCGCTGCCCTCCTCGACGTGCCGCGAGGGGTTGGCGGCGAAGACATAGTCAGCCTCGCCGAAACGCTCGGGCAGCAGCGTGGCAAGCTCAAGGGCACGGTTGAGGCCCTGGCAGTTCAACTGGCCCAGGCCTTCGCTGGGTTTCTCGGCATGGCGCAGAAATACCAGCGTCTGGGTGCCGTCCACCGGTTGCGCGCGGCTTTCGACAGTATCCAGGGCCAATGGCACGAGCGCGGCGGCGAACGCCAGACCCAGCAGCAAGTGGCGGCGACGCTGGCGCAACGCAAAGAACTTCATCGCTGGTAGACTCCTGTGGCTGGGGGTGTCGGGCCGCCCTGCCACACTGCCCCGCAGCCAAGGCTGCGGGGCTTCCCTGTCGTGGATGCCATCCGTGGCTGCAAGCGAGGCCCAGCGTGGCCTCGACCCGTTCGCGTTGTCCCTGACTGCGCATGCCTTCCATGACCAAGCGCAATCCTAGCGCACAGGTGTTGCTGGATTATTTCACCCGCCTCAGTCGTCGCGGGTCAGCACTTCGAGCAACTCGATTTCGAAGGACAGGTCCGAATTCGGCGGGATCGAGCCTACGCTACGTTCGCCATAGCCCAGATGCGCGGGCACCTGCAACTTGCGCTTGCCGCCCACGCGCATGCCCATCAAGCCCTGATCCCAGCCCTTGATCACCCGACCGGTACCGATCACGCACTGGAACGGCTTGCCCCGTGACCAGGACGAATCGAACTCGCTGCCATCGGCCAGCCAGCCGGTGTACTGGGTGGTGATCAGCGCGCCCTTGACCACGGCCTTGCCGTCGCCTTCCTGAAGATCGATGACTTGCAGCTCACTGCGCATGGCAGGTTCCTCGAAGCGGTTTTTCGTGGTCGCCCTTTTCTCAGGAATGCTTGGGTTTGGCAAGATGGGCCGTGCCGGGTCAGGTGAACTGCTCGAAGACTTCCTTGCCGGTCAGCTGTTCGGTCTCGTTGTTGAAGCAGTACCAAGTGGGCTTTTCGTCGATGAAAATCTGCTTGTTGAAATCCCAGTCTTGCTCGCCGTCGAGCAGGCCGACAGGGATTGCGTAGAAATCGTTCTGCTTGAGGCGGTAGAACAAATGCGTGCCGCACTGGCCGCAAAAGCCGCGCTGGGCCCACTCGGATGAGTCATAGACGCTGGGCGCGTGGCCTTCGAAAAGCGGCGGCTGGCTGCAATCGACTACCAGCAGCGGGCCGCCGGTCCATTTGCGGCACATGCTGCAGTGGCAGGCGTTAACGTGGAGACTGTCTATGGTTACGGACAAGTGCGTGGCGCCGCACAGGCAACTGCCTTTTTTTTCCAGGGGCATGGGGGGAGCTCCGGGCGGGTTGGGGGTTGGAGTATAGGCTTCGGCTTCGGCTTCGGCTTCGGCTCAAGAGGGTGGGTTTTTATTTTTTTATGCGCATTCATTGGCGATGGCGACGCACAGTCACCTTTCCGCCCTTACGGCGGGTCACTTTTTGTCAAACGCGACAAAAAGTAACCAAAAAACGCTGCGCTCCATCATCCGGCCCCTACGCTTCGCTCCGGGGTTCCCTCGCTCCGTTCTTGCTCCCGGGAGGACCGCGCTGAACGCCCCATCCTGGGGCGCAGCGCTTGACGGGCATCCATGCCCGTCACCTCCCTTCGCAAGAACTCCGCTCGGCCTCCTGAAGTCGCAATTGGCGGCGCCTGAACTACCGCGCGCTTAGAAGCAAGAGCAAGAGCAGAAACTTCAAATTGGCTCTTGGCAGTTATTTATATATTGGTTGTTCTGGCCCTTTCGCGGGTAAACCCGCGAATACGGACTTGAGATCACACACCTGCAACTAGCGCCAGCTGCGCCAGCCCAGGCACCGCCCGTACCTTCGCGACTTCAGGAGGCCGAACGCAGGACTTGCGGAGGGAGGTGACGGGCATGGATGCCCGTCAAGCGCTGCGGCCCAGGATGGGCCGTTCAGCGCGGTCCTCCCGGGAGCAAGGCCGGAGTGAGGGAACCCGGAGCGAAGCGTAGGGCCGGATGAATGGAGCGCAGCGTTTTTTGGTTACTTTTTGTCGCGTTTGACAAAAAGTGACCCGCCGTAAGGGCGGAAAGGTGACTATGCGTCGACATCGCAAATGAATGCGCATAAAAATTTCAAAACCAACAACTAACAACCAACAACCAACAACCAACAACCAACAACCAACAACCAACAACCAACAATCAAATAGCCCCACCTCTCAAGGCAACTCCACCTCGACCCGATCCCGCCCCGCCTGCTTGGCCGCATACACCCCCGCATCCGCCCGCAACAACAACGCATCCGCCCCCTCCCCAGCCCTCCACCCCGCCACGCCAAAACTCGCCGTCACCCGCCCCACACCATCCACCGGCAAACTCCGCACCCCCTGCCACAACTCCAGCGCCAGCAACCGCGCCTGATCGGCATTGCTCCCCGGACACAACACCATGAACTCCTCCCCACCCAGCCGACAGAACACATCGGTGCGCCGCAACCGCTGCCCGATCCGCTGACACAAACTACGCAGCACACGATCCCCCACCGCATGCCCGAACTGATCGTTGATCTGCTTGAAGTGATCGATATCAAGCATGATCACCGCCAGCTCCAGGCCATCACGCTGCGCCCGGTCCAACTCGCCACGCAAGCGCTCCTGGAAAAAGCGCCGGTTATGAATACCCGTCAGCGCATCGGTGATCGACAACGCCCGCAGCTCCTCTTCCACTCGCTTGAGATCGGAAATGTCCGTCAGGTAACCATGCCAGAGCGTGCAATCCTGATCGCCAACTTCCGGCGTCGCCTCGCCGCGTACCCAGCGCAGCCCCGCCTTGGGCAGGCACACGCGGTACTCCTCGCGCCAGGGGGTCAGGTGCTCGGCGGAATAAAGCACCGACCGACGCACCCGCTCCAGATCGTCGGGGTGGATTCGCTCGAACACCGCTGCGGCATCCTCGCGCAACAGGGCAAGATCGACCTCGTAGATATCGTGCAGGCCAGCGCTGGCGTAGGGGAAACAGGAATGCCCGTCGACATCCAGGCGGTACTGATAGATGCCGCCGGGCACCTCGGCGCTGAGTTTCTCCAGCAAACGGTCGCGAACCGCCAGTGCCTCATGCACGCGGCGCCGTTCGGTGACATCGATGCAGATCGCCAGGTAGCCCACCCACAGCCCCTGCTCATCCAGCACCGCCGTCACCAGCATGTTCGCCAACAGGTGGCTGCCGTCCTTGCGCACCAGCGTCCAGTCGGCAGGTTCGCCGCCCCCCTCCTGCGCGGTTTCCGCGAACATCGCCTGGCCAGCACCGATTTCACGGCCATAGCGCACGCTCAAGGCATGGGCGCGCTGGCGCAGCTCGTCAGGCTGGACCAGATCCTCCAGACGCAGTCGGCCCAGCGCTTCACCGGCGCTAAACCCGAGCATCCGCTCGGCGCCGGCATTGAACGTGCCAATCACCCCGCGCAGACTGGTGGCGATGATCGCCACCTGGGTCGCGGCATCGAGCACGCTGCGCAGCTGGTTATGAGTCTCGCGCAGCGACTGTTCGCTGACCTGCAACTCGGCCGTGCGCCGGGCAACCAGGCTCAGCGCTCGCTGGCGCTGACCGAACAGGCTATAGAACAAGGTCGCCAGCAGCACGCTGAGCATGCCGCCCAACAGGATCACCACCGGGACCGCCGTGGACTGGTTGGCCGCGAGAAATCCCGGGCTGGGGCGAATGTCGAGCTGGTAGTCATGATCGGCCAAGTGCAGCAGGTAGCTGCCCGTAAGCGCGATCCGCGCCGGCGATGTGCCCGAGTCGAACAGCACCTCATGGCCCCCTTCGGTGGACATATCGCGAATGCGCATCACCAGGTTGTCGTCCGCGACGGTCGGCAGACTTTCGGCAATCAACTGATGCAGGCTCAACAGCGCCATGACATAGCCTGTCGGCGGACCACCGACAGGCGCCGAATCGGCGAACACCGGGGCGACCAGCAACAGACCGCGGGTGTAGGCCGGCTCGACATCGAGCATGTCCAGTGGCGCCGATACCGCCATGCTGCCGGGGCTCATGGCCCTGGACAGGGTCGCCTCGCGCAGGGGCTGGCCGCGCAGGTCAAGCCCATAGGGCTGCCCCTGCTTGCTCGCCGCCTGCGTGTAAAGCACCGGGTAGTAGTAATCCCGTGCGGGGGCAGGCTGCCAGCCGCCTTCGGCGTTGCGGTCGCGGATCTGGTAAGGCTGGCGCAACCAGGCACTGGCTCCCTGCTCGAAAGCCTCGCGCTGCCCGGCGGCGACCCGCGGTGCCCAGGAGTAAGCCTGGGTGCGGTGCAGCAGCGGGCGGGCGTAGCCATCGAACTCGGCCGGTGTGATTTCGCTGGAATAGCTGAAGAAGCGACGCAGGCTGTCCAGGCGCTGTTCCTGCTCCTCGAAGCGCTCGGCAATGCGGCTATGCCGCTCGCTGGCCAGCAGTTCGAAGCGCTGGCGCAGCTGCTGCTTGTAGAAACCCTGGGCGGCCAGGGCCAACGCCGCCGTGAGCAGCACCCCGGCAACCAGCGCCGTCAGGGCCACACCCCAGGCCGGCAGCGGGCCACCGAACAGGCCAAGGCGCTTCGCAGGTTCACCTGGGTCAGACATAGAGGACTCTCGGCAACGTCAGCGTCCTGCGTATGGTCCCGCCCTGTACTGCTTTATAGCCACTGGCCAGCCACCATGCCATGTACCTCGTCGGCTCAGCGCAGACGCAGTTGCCAGGCGCGGTGAATGCGGCTGTTGCGGGCGAAGTCCGGATCCAGGGTCTGGGCGCTGATCTCCTCCACTACATAGCGCGTCGCCAGGTGCTCGTCGAGCTGGAACTTGCGGAAGTTGTTGGAGAAATACAGCACCCCGCCCGGCGCCAGGCGAGCCATGGCCAGATCGAGCAGCTCGACATGGTCGCGCTGCACATCGAACACCCCTTCCATGCGCTTGGAGTTGGAGAACGTCGGCGGGTCGATGAAGATCAGGTCGTAGCTATCCTGGGCGTTCTGCAGCCAGGCCATGACATCGCCCTGTTCCAGGCGATTGCGTTCGGAGAAGCCGTTCAGCGACAGGTTGCGCCGCGCCCAGTCCAGGTAGGTCTTGGACAGGTCGACACTGGTGGTGCTGCGCGCGCCACCCTTGGCCGCGTGCGCGGTGGCCGTGGCGGTGTAGCAGAACAGGTTGAGGAAGCGCTTGCCGGCCGCCTCGCGCTGGATACGCATGCGCATCGGGCGGTGGTCGAGGAACAGCCCGGTGTCCAGGTAGTCGGTAAGGTTGACCAGCAGCTTGACGCCACCTTCGCTCACCTCCTGGAAGCGTCCCTCGGTGGCCTGGCGCTCGTACTGGCGCGTGCCGCTCTGCCGCTCACGGCGCTTGAGCACCACCCGCTGCGGGTCGACGCCCAGCGCCTGGGGGATCGCCGCCAGCGCGTCGAGCAGGCGGGCCTGGGCCTTGTCCGGATCGACCGAACGCGGCGCGGCGTACTCCTGTACATGCACCCAATCGTGGTACAGGTCGACCGCCAGGGCGTACTCGGGCATGTCGGCATCGTAGACGCGATAGCAATCGACCTGCTCGCGGCGCGCCCACTTGCCCAACTGCTTGAAGTTCTTCTGCAGTCGGTTGGCGAACATCTGCGCGCCCTCGGACAGACGCGCCGGCTCGCTGACGAGCGGCGCCTGGCGGCCCGGCTCACCCTCGCCCGTCTCGGCCTGGCGACGTTCGCCGGTAACGAACTGGTCGGGCTGCACCTTGAACAGCAACAGCTTGCAAGGCAGCGCGCCGTTCCAGAAGGCGTACTGCTTGTGGCTGCGAATGCCCATGCGCTTGCCCAGTTCCGGCGCGCCGGTGAACACTGCCGCTTCCCAGCCCATGCAGGCCTGGCGCAGGCGCTCGCCGAGGTTCTGGTAGAGGTACAGCAGGCTGGCCTCGTCGCCCAGGCGTTCGCCATAAGGCGGGTTGCTGATCACCAGGCCTTTCTGGTTCTGGTCCGGACGCGGCTCGAAACTGGCGACCTCGCCCTGGTAGATCTTCACCCAGTCACCCAGGCCGGCACGCTCGACGTTGTTGCGCCCCGGCTGGATCAGCCGTGGGTCGGCTTCATAGCCACGGATCCACAGCGGTGGCTTGGCCAGGCCAGCCTGCGCCCGGGCCTGGGCTTCGTCATGCACCTTGCGCCACAGCGCCGGCACATGGCCGAGCCAGGCGCTGAAGCCCCAGCGCTCGCGCTTGAGGTTGGGAGCGATGTCGGCGGCGATCATCGCCGCCTCGACCAGGAACGTACCCACACCGCACATCGGGTCGGCCAAGGCGCCACCCTGGGCGGCGATGCGCGGCCACCCGGCGCGGATCAGCACCGCTGCGGCAAGGTTTTCCTTGAGCGGCGCGGCCCCTTGCTGCAGGCGGTAGCCGCGCTGGTGCAGGCTGTGGCCGGAAAGATCGAGGGACAGGATCGCCTCGCCACGGTCCAGGCGCAGGTGCACGCGCACATCCGGATCGACCTTCTCCACCGACGGACGCAAGCCCTCACGGTTACGCAGCTTGTCGACGATCGCGTCCTTGACCTTGAGTGCGCCGAAATGCGTGTTGTCGATACCCGAGCCATGGCCACTGAACTCCACCGCCAGGGTGCCGTCGGCGGCCAGGTGATCGGCCCAGTCGACCGTCTGCACGCCATCGTACAGGTCGTCGGCGTTCTTCATCGAAAAACGCTTGAGCACCAGCAGCACGCGGTTGGCCAGGCGCGACCACAGGCACAGGCGATAGGCGGTTTCCATGTCGGCGGCGCCGCGGATGGCCGAGGTGTGTTCACGCACTTCGTCCAGGCCCAGGCTGCGGGCCTCTTCGGCGAGCAGGCCTTCAAGGCCTTTGGGGCAGGTGAGGTAGAGTTCGAAACGGTCCGACATGAGCAATCCAGAGCCTTGGGCTAGGTAAGTGACAGGTCGACGCATCGACCTGCCGATGTTTGCCCGCACGCCCTTCCAGCAGGCGCACGGGTGGCCGGCGAGCCATCTCGCCAGGCCAGGCCGCCCAACGTTCCTGGCACTCGCCGGCTGGCGGAAATGCGTTGGATCGTCGAGCAGTGTGAAAATTTCGTGGACGAGGGATCCAGATGTGACCCTTCGTCGCATTACCAAATATTACTGTCATCATCCAGCAACGCTGGCCAAATGACGTCAGGAATCACTAAACCCTGATCATAGCGGGCTCAACGGCAAACAAGGTTGAGTCGCATTTATTTACTTATCCTTTCACCCTCGGAAAGGTTACGTCCTTATGACAAATCGATCATTCACACTGTGACCCGCATTCGTTAGAACTGGTCTCAGGCCACCTCGCAATGGGGTGGCACTTCCAGCCCGCGACGCCGGCAGCGGGCGCACACCGGCAGAACGATTCTGCCCGGCCTCGGAGAGGTCGACGGGACATTACAGTCAACAAGTGAGGGCAACACCCTATGAGAAGACTTAAGCGTGATCCGTTGGAAAGAGCATATTCACGTGGCTACCAGTATGGGGTCACCGGCAAATCCCGCGAGCTTTGCCCCTTCAATCTACCCTCTGTACGCCAAGCCTGGATCAACGGCTGGCGCGAAGGTCGCGGCGATAACTGGGACGGCATGACCGGCACCGCTGGCATCCAGAGACTCAACGAAAATCACGCCGTTGGCTGAACGAGGACACTGAATTCGAGTTACCCATGCGCGCCCCATCCGGGCGGCGGGCTACGGCCCAGGGGGTCCCTTGAGGGACCCCTTTTTTATGAACCGGATTTGTACCCGCGAAAGCCCCCTTGAGATCACCTCGGCATTGCGGCAATGGCATCCACTGCCTCGCGGATCAGCGTCGGCCCTTTGTAGATGAACCCCGAATAGATCTGCACCAGGCTCGCGCCAGCGGCGATCTTTTCTGCCGCATGACGGCCTTCGGTGATACCACCGGCGGCGATGATCGGCAGCTTGCCGCCCAGCTCGCTCGCCAGCATCTTCACGATGTGAGTGCTCTTTTCCAGCACCGGAGCGCCGGACAGACCGCCCGCCTCCCCGCCAAACGGCAGGCCCTCGACGCCTTCACGGCCCAAAGTGGTGTTGGTCGCGATCACCGCGTCCATCCCCGACTCGACCAGCGCGGCCGCCACCAGCGCGGTTTCCTCGTCGCTCATGTCCGGTGCGATCTTGATCGCCAGCGGCACACGCTTGCCATTGGCCGATGCCAGTTGCTCACGACGCTCGGCCAAGGCATCGAGCAGTTGCTTGAGCGAGTCGCCGAACTGCAGCGTGCGCAGCCCTGGCGTATTTGGGGAGCTGACATTGACGGTGATGTAGCTGGCGTCGTTGTAGACCTTTTCCAGGCAGATCAGGTAATCGTCCTGTGCCCGCTCGACCGGCGTGTCGAAGTTCTTGCCGATGTTGATGCCCAGCACGCCGTCATAGCGCGCAGCGCGCACCCGCGCCAGCAGGTGGTCGACACCCAGGTTGTTGAAGCCCATGCGATTGATGATCGCGGTGGCCTCGGGCAGGCGGAACAGCCGCGGTTTCGGGTTGCCCGGCTGCGGACGCGGCGTCACGGTGCCGATCTCGACGAAGCCGAAGCCCAGCTGGGCGAAACCGTCGATGGCCGCGCCGTTCTTGTCCAGGCCCGCCGCCAGGCCGACCGGGTTGGCGAAGTTCAAGCCCATGACCGTCACCGGCAACGCCGCCGGCTGCTTGCACAGCAAGCCGTTGAGGCCCAGGCGGCCACCGGCGCCGATCAGGTCCAGCGACAGGTCGTGGGAGGTTTCTGGGGAGAGCTTGAACAGCAGCTGGCGGGCCAGGGTATACATGGGCGGGCGGACTCGCGGTGAGTGAGGGAGCGATTATAGCCAGCGCGCCGCCCGGGCGACAGGGCCATGGCACATGGGTTGCAGCATCGGCTGCATGCAACCTTTGCCAACGACCGAGGATCCCCGTGAACACACCCCTCCCGACACGGCCCCTGGCCTGGGTCAACGGCAGCGACGCGCCGGAAAAGCCCAGCCTGGATATCGGCTTCATGGCCCTGACCGACTGCGCCTCGGTGGTGGTCGCCGCCACCCAGGGCTTCGCCCAGCAACAGGGCCTGACCCTGAATCTGCGACGCCAGGCCTCCTGGGCGGGCATGCGCGACAAGCTGGTCAGTGGCGAGCTGGACGCGGCCCACTGCCTGTACGGCCTGGCCTATGCCGTGCATCTGGGGATCGGTGGCGGACCAGCCAGCGACATGGCGGTGCTCATGGGGCTGAACCAGAATGCCCAGGCCATCAACCTGTCCCTCGCCCTGCAACGCAAAAGCGTGACCAGCCCCGAGGCACTGACGCGGCTGGTGCACCAGGGTGGCGCACGTTTAACCTTCGCCCAGACCTTTCCCACCGGCACCCACGCCATGTGGCTGTACTACTGGCTGGCCAGCCAGGGCATCCATCCGCTGCGCGACGTGACCAGCGTAGTGGTGCCTCCGGCGCAGATGGCTGCCCACCTGCAGGCCGGGCGCATCGACGGCTTCTGCGTGGGCGAGCCGTGGGCGGCGGACGCCGTTGCCCGCGGCCAGGGCTTTACCCTCGCCACCAGCCAGTCGATCTGGCCAGATCACCCGGAAAAGGTGCTGGCCTGCGCCAGAGCGTTCGTCGAGTGCTATCCCAACAGCGCGCGGGCATTGATCAAGGCGATACTCGCCGCCGCCCGCTTCATCGAGCAAAACCAGGAAAACCGGCGTGGCGCTGCGCAGTTGCTCAGTGGCGGTGCCTACCTGGACACTCCCATCAGCAGCATCGAGCCACGCCTGCTCGGCGACTACCAGGATGGCCTGGGCAATCGCTGGCACGACCCGCACGGTTTGCGCCTGTTCGACCAAGGCCGGGCGAACCTGCCCTATCTGTCCGACGGCATGTGGTTCATGACCCAGTTCCGCCGCTGGGGGTTGTTGCGCGAAGACCCCGACTACCTGGCCGTGGCCAGCCAGGTCCAACAACTGGCGCTGTACCGCGAAGCCGCCGAGGCCTTGGATGTGCCCTGCGCATATCCGCCCATGCGCAGCAGTCTGCTGATCGACGGCGGCCGCTGGGATGGCAGCGACCCTCACGGCTATGCCCGCAGCTTCTCACTGCACGCGCTGGACGCGGCGCCCGACCGGCGTGCCAATCGTTGAGGGCCTGGACATGATGCGCATCCTGCTGATCGACGACACCGAAAAGAAAGTCGGTCGCCTCAAGGCCGCGCTGGGCGAGGCCGGCTTCGATGTGATAGAAGCCGGCAGCCTGAGCATCGACCTGCCCGCCTGTATCGAAACGGTGCGCCCGGACGTGGTGCTGATCGATACCGAGTCACCCGGTCGCGATGTGATGGAACAGGTGGTGGTGGTCAGCCGCGATCACCCCCGCCCCATCGTGCTGTTCACCGACGAGCACGACCCCGGGGTGATGCGCCAGGCGATCCAGGCCGGGGTCAGCGCCTATATCGTCGAAGGCATCCACGCTGCGCGCCTGCAACCGATTCTCGACGTGGCCATGGCCCGTTTCGAAAGCGATCAGTCGCTCAGGGCCCAGTTGCTGGCCCGCGACCAGCAACTGGCCGAACGCAAGCGCATCGAGCAGGCCAAAGGCCTGTTGATGAAGATGAAGGACTGCAACGAGGAACAGGCCTACACCCTGATGCGCCGCCAGGCCATGAGTCGGCAGCAGAAGCTGATCCAGGTGGCGGAGCAGATCATCGCCATGTCGCAGATGCTGGGGTAGGTGCGCAGAACGCGACGCGCAGCGGTCGGACTTGGCCCGGCTCTTGCTCGACAGATCGACAGGCAGCCAACGGCGGTTGCCCTCTAGCCCCGACAAAGACGTCGCTCCCTGTCCACGATCCTGGACCGGGCAGCGGCGTCTTTTCGTTTCCGCCACTGTGCTGTGCGCCCTGCGAGGTGTTCGATGAATACGAGCTTCTGGAAATCCGGGCATGTGCCCACCCTGTTCGCCGCCTTCCTGTACTTCGACCTGAGCTTCATGGTCTGGTACCTGCTCGGCCCTCTGGCGGTGCAGATCGCCGCCGACCTGCAGCTCACCGCCCAGCAACGGGGCCTGATGGTGGCCACGCCGATCCTTGCCGGGGCGATCCTGCGCTTCGCCATGGGGCTGCTGGTCGATCGCCTGTCGCCCAAGACAGCAGGGCTGATCGGCCAGGTGGTGGTGATCGTCGCCCTGGCCTGCGCCTGGCACCTGGGCGTGAACAGCTACGAACAAGCACTGTTGCTGGGCGTGTTCCTCGGTTTCGCCGGCGCCTCGTTCGCCGTGTCCCTGCCGCTGGCCTCGCAATGGTATCCACCCCAGCATCAAGGCAAGGCCATGGGCATCGCCGGTGCCGGCAACTCCGGCACGGTGTTCGCCGCGCTGCTGGCCCCGGCCCTGGCGGCGGGCTTCGGCTGGAACAATGTGTTCGGCTTCGCCCTGCTGCCGCTGCTGCTGACCCTGGCGCTGTTCGCCCTGCTGGCGCGCAATGCTCCGCAGCGGCCACAGCCCAAGGCCATGGCCGACTACCTCAAGGCCCTGGGTGACCGCGACAGCTGGTGGTTCATGTTCTTCTACAGCGTGACCTTCGGCGGCTTCATCGGCCTGGCCAGCGCCCTGCCCGGCTATTTCAGCGACCAGTACGGCCTGAGCCCGGTGACGGCCGGCTACTACACCGCCGCCTGCGTATTCGCCGGCAGCCTGATGCGCCCGCTCGGTGGCGCCCTGGCCGACCGTCACGGCGGCATCCGCACCTTGCTGGCGATGTACGGCGTGGCTGCCGTGTGCATCGCCGCGGTCGGCTTCAACCTGCCCAGCGCGACCGCCGCGCTGGCACTGTTCGTCAGCGCCATGCTGGGGCTCGGCGCCGGCAATGGCGCGGTGTTCCAGCTGGTGCCACAACGCTTCCGCCAGGAGATCGGGGTGATGACCGGGCTGATTGGCATGGCCGGCGGCATCGGTGGTTTCTTGCTCGCCGCCGGGCTTGGCGCCATCAAGCAGCACACCGGCGACTACCAACTGGGCTTGTGGCTGTTCGCCAGCCTGGGCCTGCTGGCCTGGTTCGGCCTGCATGGCGTCAAGCAGCGCTGGCGCACCACCTGGGGCTCGGCGGCGATCACCGCCGCGCGGGTATGAGCCTGCGCCTGAGCTTCGCCCAGGCCAGCGCCACCGGACCGCGGGAGGAAAACCAGGACGCCCTGCGCCTGGTCACCCCCGCGGCGGAACTGGCCGCCAGCAAAGGCTACCTGTTCGCCCTCGCCGACGGCGTCAGCCAGTGCGCCGACGGCGGCCTGGCGGCGCGGGCCAGCCTGCAGGCGCTGGCGCTGGACTACTACGCCACGCCTGCCACCTGGACCGTGGCCCAGGCCCTGGACCGCCTGCTGCTGGCACAGAACCGCTGGCTGCGCGCCCAGGGCAATGGCCAGCCCCTGCTGACCACCCTCAGCGCCCTGGTGTTGCGCGGGCGACGCTTCACCCTCGCCCATGTCGGTGATTGCCGCCTCTACCGCTGGAGCGCCGGGCACCTGGAATGCCTGAGCGAAGACCATGTGTGGGACCAACCGGGCATGCAGCACGTGCTCAAGCGCGCGCTGGGCCTGGACCAACAGTTGCTGGTGGACTATCTGGAAGGCGACCTGCACGAAGGCGAATGCTTCCTGCTGCTCAGCGATGGTGTCTGGGCCAGCCTGGGCGACAGGCATATCCAGTCGATCCTGCGTGAACAGCCCGACCTGCAGGAGGCCGCCGATACCCTGGTGGCCGCCGCTCATCTCTGTGGCAGCCAGGACAATGCCAGCGCCTTGCTGGTCCGCGTCGATGAACTAGGATCGACCAACCTCGCCGACACCCTGGCGCAGTCGCAGCGATGGCCACTGCCCGGCGCCTTGCGCGACGGGCAAACGATCGATGGCTGGAAGGTCGATGCCATGCTCGGCCAAAGTCGCCAGTCAGTGCTCTATCGCGTGCGGGATGAGCACGGCCAAGCCTGGCTGCTCAAGACCTTGCCCCACTGCGCAGAGGCGCAACCCAAGGCAGTCCAGGGCCTGCTGCTGGAAGAGTGGTTCCTGCGTCGGGTCGCAGGCCGGCATTTCCCCGAGACGCACCCGGCCGGTCAGCGCCAACACCTGTACTACCTGATGCGCGAGTATCCAGGTACGACCCTCGCCGCGCTGTTCGCCAGCCAGGGCCCGCTCCCCCTGACGCAGTGGCTGGAGATTGCCCGCCAGCTACTGCAGGCGGTTGGCGTGCTGCACCGGCGCAACCTGCTGCATCGTGACATCAAGCCAGAAAACCTGCATCTGGGCAGCGACAGCCAGTTGCGCGTGCTGGACTTCGGCCTGGCCTATTGCCCGGGGCTGTCCGAGGACCCGCCCCATGCCTTGCCCGGCACGCCCTCGTTCCTCGCCCCGGAAGCCTTCGACGGCCTGTCGCCTGGGCCGCGTCAAGACCTGTATGCCGTAGGCGTGACGCTTTACTACCTGCTCACCGGCCATTACCCCTACGGCGAGGTCGAGGCGTTCCAGCGGCCACGCTTCGGTACGCCAGTGAGCCCGGCGCGCTACCGCCCGGATTTGCCGGAGTGGTTGCAGCGCAACTTGTTGCAGGCAGTGACGGCAGACCCGGCGCAGCGCTTCGAGACTGCCGAACAGTGGTTGCTGTTGCTGGAGCGGGGAGATCGCCAGGAGCTGGACGAGCGGCCAAGGCCGTTGCTGGAGCGCGAGCCGCTGAGGGTATGGCGCACGATTGGGTTGGTGTCGCTACTGTTGAACATGCTGTTGCTGCTGGTGTTGCTCAAACGCTGAGCGCGCAGGCGAGTGACGCTCCATGTAGGAGCGAGGTGTGTCTCGAGAAATCGCGGACAAAGAAAAACCCGGCCAAGGCCGGGTTTTTCGTGAAGCGTCAAACCAATTACTTGGCCTGGGCTTCTACCTGAGCTTCTACGCGACGGTTGACGGCGCGGCCAGCTTCGGTGGCGTTGTCGGCGACCGGACGGGTCTCACCGTAGCCAACCGAGTCAACACGGCTCGATTCGATGCCGTACTGCTGGGTCAGGACGTTCTTGACAGCGTTGGCACGACGCTCGGACAGCTTCTGGTTGTAAGCGTCTGGGCCGACGGAGTCAGTGTGACCTTCCACGGTGGTGGTGGTCTGTGGGTACTGCTTCATGAAGTCAGCCAGGTTCTTGATGTCGCCGTAGCTGTTTGGCTTGACGACCGACTTGTCGAAGTCGAACTTGACGTCCAGCTCAACGCGAACGACTTCGGCAACAGCCGGGCAGCCATCAGCGTCAACGGTAACGTTGGCTGGGGTGTCAGGGCACTTGTCGACGTTGTCGCAGACGCCATCGTTGTCGCTGTCGGAGCAGACTTCGGCAACTGGAGCCGGAGCAGGAGCCGGCTTGGCGCCGCCGCTGCCACCGAAGTTCAGACCCAGACCAACGGTCGGACCCCACTCGGTGTTGCCGTTGTCGATGTTGTACATGGCTTCGACGCCGGCACGGGCGAAGAACATGTCGGTGATGTACCACTTGGCGCCAGCGCCGACGTTGGCGAAGGTGGAGTGGTCGCGGCCGCTACGAGTGGCCTGGCCCAGGCTCTCGTGAGCGAAACCAGCGGAAACGTACGGACGCAGTGCATCGCCGACGGTACCGAAGTGGTAGGTGGCGTCCAGCTTGGTCTTGGAGCCTTTGATGTCTTTGTTGAAGACTTCACCACGAGCGTTGTGGGTCTCGTTGTAGCCCAGGTCCAGGGAGACGTCGTCGGTCAGGAAGTAACCGAGGCGGACACCAGGGTTGGTGCCGGTGTTCTTGAAGTTACGCTCGCTGTCGTAGAACTGCTTGGTGACGTTGCCTTCGATTTCGACTGCGCCTTGGCCTTGAGCCAGAGCGCCGAGCGAAGTCACGGCTACGAGAGAGCCAATGGCCAAGCCCAAGGTGTTTTTCAATTTCATCCGTTAAATCCCCATCTGGTGATAGTTAAGCAGTCCCACCAACATCCGGGGGACAACTCGACGGCAAGTCTAGCAGAACTTGCCGGTTGGTTAGAGGTATTTGCGGCCCACTAAGTTTCAGCCAGGCCCGCAAATTTCTCTCTAAGCTTGTCGAGCGCACGTTTGTAACGCATTTTCGTGGCACTCAGGCCCATGTGCATGATGTCCGCGATCTCCTGGAATTCCAGCTCTGCGACAAATCGCAGCACCAGGATTTCCCGATCGATCGGGTTCACATGCACCAGCCATTTATCCAGCCCGCCTTTCTCTTCAGGTTTCGGAGCCTTGTCTTCGGACGCCTCTTCGACAGGGTCCAGACTCAAGGCATCCATCAACCTTCGCTTGCGGCGCTCCTTGCGGTACTGGGTGATGCATTCGTTGTAGGTGATGCTGTAGAGCCAGGTCTTGAACTTGGATTTGCCCTCGAAGTTCTTCAGCCCGTAGAGCACCTTCAGCATTACCTCCTGACAGACATCGTCGGCATCCCGGTCGTTCCCCAAGTACCGTGCGCAGACGTTGAACAGCGTGCGCTGGTAGCGCCGCATGAGTTCCTCATAGGCGCGGGTAACGTGAAACAGCTCCTCATGCGAACGCGCCACCAACTCCTCGTCGGTGAGCTCCCGGGGGTCATAACGCATGGGCGGCGAATGAACTTTATTCAAAACGGATCTGGCCGACAGTCAGGTCAATGTCGCCGCTTGGCCCCGTGGGCCGATTTTCGCGGCGGCATACATTAACAGCTTTTGTGCGGTTAGCGGCTATTCACGCGCTGCTCGAGCAGTTCGCGATTGGACAGCGACACCAGTTCGCCATCATCGGTCAGCAGTGTCGTCTTGACCGTGCCGATCTCCTCGATCTGCCCTTCGACCTCGCCAATCCGCACCTGCTGGCCCACCTGGTACAACTCGCGCACGTAAATCCCGGCCAGAATCTGCCCGGCGATTTCCCGGCTGCCCAGGCCCATCGCCAGTGCAATTGCCAGACCAACGGTAATCAATCCGATGACGATCACATGGTTCAGCAGGTCGGTCTTGACCTCCAGCTGGCTGATCGCCACCGAGATGCTGATGATGATCACCAGGCCCTGGGCGATGCGCCCGACACCCGCGGCGTATTCCAGGCCGATGCCCTCGGCGGCGCCGCGCACCAGGCCGTTGACCAGTTGCGCCAGCAGCACGCCGGCCAGCAGCACCAGGGCCGCGCCGAACACCTTGGGCAGGTACAGGGCGAGCATGTCGAGGGTCGCCGAGACACGCTCAAGGCCCAGGGATTCAGCGGCGGAAACCAGGAAGATCAACAGCACGAACCAGTAGACGATCTTGCCGATCAGCGTCGAGATCGGTACCTGGATCCCGACCCGAGCGAGCATCTTGGTCAGGCCGGTACCGCTCATCAGGCGATCGAGGCCGAACTTGGCCAGCACCTTGGACAACAGGGTATCGAGCAGCTTGGCCACGACGAAACCAAGCAGCACCACGACCAGCGCGCCGAACAGGTTGGGGATGAAGTTCGCCACCTTGGTCCAAAGGGCAGTCATCGCGGTGACCAGGCTCTGGGTCCAGAGATCGAGTTCCATATTCAATCGGCCTTATCTGCTTTGCCGCCAACGGCGGCGTTGCGGGTAGAGTTGCGGCGCACCGGCGCGACATGCGCCGAGCCATTGTTCACGGCGATCAGCAGCGCCTGGCTCCAGCGGCCAAGCAGGCTGAACAGGTCGCCCGCGCCGACCTGGCGGTTGGCGGTCTTGAGCACGCGACCCAGGCAGGCGGCGTCGTCGCGGTCCTGGCCGGACGGCGACGCCTTGAGCAGGTCGCGCAGGGATTCTTCAAACGGATCGTGCATGGGCACCTCGCGCAATGTCAGTCAAAGACGAGGGCGCCGGGCAACGGGTCACACCTGCCACTGGGACGAATGTTTCAAAATGCCTCATTTCATACCCAGCGCAGTCGACGGAACAGCCACCACTGCCCCGCCGCCAACCCCAGTACCACGGTGCAGGCGAACAGGAAACCATAGGGGTTTTCCGCCCCGGGAATGCCACCGACGTTGATCCCCAGCAGCCCGGTGATAAAGCTCATGGGCAGGAAGATGCAGGTGATGATGCCGAACCGGTACATGGTCCGGTTCATCCGCTCGCTACGCCGCCGATCCTCGGTTTCCAGCACCAGCGCGGCCCGCTCGCGGGCCAGCTCCAGTTCTTCTAGGTAGCGGATCAGGCTGTTGTTCAGCTCGTTCCAGTAGTCGCCGTCCGCTTCGGCGAACCAGCTGCACTTGCTGCGCGAGAGCTGGGCGTAGATGTCGCGCTGCGGGGCGAGAAAACGACGCAGGCCAGCGGCGCGGCGACGGATCTGCTGGAGGCTGCCCTGCTCAGGGGCATACCGTTCGTCGGATTCTACCTTCTCTTCCTCGGTATCGACCGCCTCCGACAGGTCGCTGACCAGCGCCTGGACCTTTTCGGTGAGCAGTTCGCCCATGAGCAGCAACAGCTCGGAAGCCGATTTCGGCCCCCTGCCCTCGTCCAGTTGCTGGAGAATTTCGTCACTGGCGCGCAGCGGGCGCAGGCGCAGCGAAATGACCCGACGCGCTTCGGCGAAAATGCGCACCGAGACCATGTCTTCCGGCTCGGCGCCGGGGTTGAGGTTGACCCCGCGCAGGAACAACAGCATCTGCTCGTTGGCCATCGGCAACAGGCGCGGACGGGTGTTTTCCTCCAGCAGCAGGTCGCAGGCGAACTCGCTCAAGCCGCTGTCATGCAGCAGCCAGGTGCGCGTCTGCGGATGGCTGCGATCCCAGTGCAGCCACAGGCTTTCCTCGGCCTGCAGCTGCAAGCCGTCCAGCTCGGTGCGGGCGATCGAGCGAGCGCCCCCCTTGCCGTCGAGCACCAGGGCATGCACCAGCCCCCATTGCGCGTTGTCTTCCTCGAACATCAAAGCTCCATCAGCAGGCAACGCGTCACTCGGGCATTTTCAGTGGGCTTGGCGAGACGATCACGCCATTGTTGTCGGCGTACACGTACTCACCCGGGCGGAAAGTCACCCCGGCGAAGGTCACCGCGACGTTGAGGTCGCCGATACCGCGCTTGTCGGTCTTCATCGGGTGGCTGGCCAGGGCCTGCACGCCGACGTCGGTCTGGATGAGCACATCGACGTCACGCACGCAGCCATAGATCACCAGACCTTCCCAGCCGTTCTTGGCGGCCTTCTCGGCCAGCATGTCACCCAGCAGCGCACGGCGCAGCGAGCCACCGCCGTCGACCACCAGGACCTTGCCCTTGCCGTCGAGCTCGACCTGCTCCTTGACCCGCGAGTTGTCCTCGAAGCACTTGATGGTGACGATCTGGCCACCGAATGAATCGCGGCCGCCGAAGTTGCTGAACATGGGTTCGAGCACTTGCACCAGGTCCGGGTAGGCGTCGCACAGGTCGGGCGTTACGTAATGCTGCATGGGAAACTCCTGTCAGTCACAACGAAAGCGGATGTGGGAGCAAGGCTACACCGCAGGAGGCATGGCAGTCATCCAGGACCGGCCAGTCAGTTTGCTTTTACCTGTTCCGACCGTTTCGCGGACAAATCCGCTCCCACAGGCGAGTTGCAAAACCCGCGAAGAAGCCAACGCGGGATCAACTGGCAGGCACCGGCTCCATCACCGCCGTCGAGGCATGCACCGGCGCCAACGGATCGCGCAACCAGCGCTCCACCAGCGGCCATACCTGCGCCTGCGCAGCCTTGCTGACCAACATGTCGACGTGTCCGAAGGCTTCGAAGCCCTCCTCGCGCCCCAAGCGCAGAAACTGCCTGGCGTCGCCGCCGAACTGCTCGAACAACTTGCGACAGGCCCACACCGGGTCCTGGAAGTCGCCGGCCCCGGCCACCGCCAGCAGCGCTACCTCGACCTGCGCCAGGCCCGACCACCAGTCCTTCTCCTTGTCGCCGAAACGACCGAACAGGCCGTTCCAGCGCAGGCTCTCCAGCACCAGTCCGATCGGCTCGTCTTCCGGGCCGCGCTTGAGCCGCGGGCCGGAGATCTGTGCAAAACGCTTGAGTAGCAGACGGGCGCCCCACTCCACGGGTGGCACCTTCAATGGCCAGTAGACCCGGCTGACCTGGGTGCCGAACAGTGCCGCGCTGGCCACCAGCCCGGTGTCCAGGCAACCGCTGCCCAGCGCCGCCGCCAGGGTGGTGCCGCCCAGCGAGTGGCCGACCCAGTGCGGCGCCTGCCCGGCCTGCTCGCGAACGAAGGCACCGATCACCGGCAGGTCGTAACGCGCATAGTCGGCCACGCGGTTCTGCCGCCAGTCGCGGTTGCGCGGCGACAGGCCGTGGCCGCGCATCTCCGGGATCCACACATCGAAACCGGCGCGGGCCAGGTAGGCGCCCAGGCCGATGCCCTTGGGCGAATACCAGAAACGTCGGTTGGAGAAACTGCCGTGCAGGAGAATGACCGGCACCCCCTGGGCGCGGTCCTGGTCGGCCAGGCCCAGGCGGGTGACGGCCAGCTCGACGCTCGGATCGGGGCTGTTGCCGGCCTTGATCCGATAGACGTCCTCGCTGAGATCGCCGCGGCGCTCGGCACTGAGCAACGCGACGGGAAATTGGGTGGAGCTGCTTTGCATGGGTTCACGAAAAAACAGGTGACTTGAACGTGGGAGCGGGCTTGCCCCGCGATGGTGTCAGGGCAGACTACAGAGGTGTCCTTGCTGACGCCATCGCGGGACAAGCCCGCTCCCACGCAGTTAACACGAGGACGTCTCGCGCCCTCGCCGATCACATCAGGCCGCGCCCTGGCCCTCGGCCAGGAAGAACCAGGTCTCGAGCACCGAGTCCGGGTTCAGCGACACGCTCTCGATGCCCTGTTCCATCAGCCACTTGGCCAGGTCCGGGTGGTCCGATGGGCCCTGGCCACAAATGCCGATGTACTTGCCGGCCTTGTTGCACGCGGCAATTGCGTTGGCCAGCAGCTTTTTCACCGCCGGGTTACGTTCATCGAACAGGTGGGCGATGATGCCCGAGTCGCGGTCCAGGCCCAGGGTCAGCTGGGTCAGGTCGTTGGAGCCGATGGAGAAGCCATCGAAGTATTCGAGGAACTCCTCGGCCAGCAAGGCATTGGACGGCAGCTCGCACATCATGATCACGCGCAGGCCATTGTCGCCACGCGCCAGGCCGTTCTCGGCAAGCAGGTCGACGACCTGGCTGGCCTCGCCCAGGGTGCGCACGAACGGCACCATGATCTCGACGTTGGTCAGGCCCATCTCGTTGCGCACGCGCTTGAGCGCGCGGCATTCGAGCTCGAAGCAGTCACGGAACGACTCGCTGATGTAGCGCGAGGCACCGCGGAAGCCCAGCATCGGGTTCTCTTCTTCCGGCTCGTACAGTTTGCCGCCGATCAGGTTGGCGTATTCGTTGGACTTGAAGTCCGACAGGCGCACGATGACCTTTTTCGGATAGAAGGCCGCGGCCAGGGTGCTGATGCCCTCGACCAGCTTCTCGACATAGAAACCGACCGGGTCGTTGTAGCCGGCGATGCGCTTGTCGACGCTTTCCTTCAGCTCAGGCGGCAAGCCCGCGTAGTTGAGCAGTGCCTTCGGATGCACACCGATCATGCGGTTGATGATGAATTCCAGGCGTGCCAGGCCCACGCCGGCGTTAGGCAGCTGGGCGAAATCGAAGGCGCGGTCCGGGTTGCCGACGTTCATCATGATCTTGAACGGCAGCTCGGGCATGGCATCGACGGAGTTCTGCTTGATGTCGAAGCCCAGTTCGCCCTCGAAGATGAAGCCAGTGTCACCTTCGGCGCAGGATACGGTGACACCCTGGCCGTCCTTGAGGATCTGGGTGGCGTTGCCGCAACCGACCACGGCCGGAATACCCAGCTCACGGGCGATGATCGCGGCGTGACAGGTACGCCCACCACGGTTGGTGACGATGGCGCTGGCGCGCTTCATCACCGGCTCCCAGTCCGGGTCGGTCATGTCCGAAACCAGCACGTCGCCGGGCTGGACCTTGTCCATTTCCGACACGTCGTTGATCACGCGGACCTTGCCGGCGCCGATGCGCTGGCCGATGGCGCGACCTTCGACCAGCACGGTGCCCTTCTCCTTGAGCAGGTAGCGCTCCATGACATTGGCGCTGGCACGGCTCTTCACGGTCTCGGGGCGGGCCTGGACGATGTACAGCTTGCCGTCGTCGCCATCCTTGGCCCACTCGATGTCCATCGGGCGCTGGTAGTGCTGCTCGATGATCATCGCCTGCTTGGCCAGCTCGTTGACTTCGTCGTCGCTCAGGCAGAAGCGCGCGCGCTCGGCGCGATCGACTTCGACGGTCTTGACCGAGCGACCGGCCTTGGCCTCGTCGCCATAGACCATCTTGATCGCCTTGCTGCCCAGGTTGCGGCGCAGGATCGCCGGACGGCCGGCCTGCAAGGTCTGCTTGTGCACATAGAATTCGTCAGGGTTGACCGCACCCTGTACCACGGTTTCGCCCAGGCCATAGGCACCGGTGATGAACACCACATCGCGGAAGCCCGACTCGGTGTCGAGGGTGAACATCACACCGGCGGTGCCGGTCTCGGAGCGGACCATGCGCTGCACGCCGGCGGACAGGGCGACCAGCTTGTGGTCGAAGCCCTGGTGCACGCGGTAGGCAATGGCACGGTCGTTGAAGAGGGAGGCGAAGACTTCCTTGGCCGCGCGGATGACGTTGTCGACGCCGCGAATGTTGAGGAAGGTCTCCTGCTGGCCGGCGAAGGAAGCGTCCGGCAGGTCCTCGGCGGTAGCCGAGGAGCGCACGGCCACGGCCATGTTGTCGTTGCCCTTGGACATTTCGGCGAAGGCGGTGCGGATTTCCGCATCCAGGCGCGCCGGGAACTCGGCCTCCATCACCCACTGGCGGATCTGCGCACCGGTCTTGGCCAGGGCGTTGACGTCATCGACGTCCAGCGCATCGAGCGCCGCGTGAATCTTGTCGTTCAGGCCGCTCTGCTCGAGGAAGTCGCGGTACGCCTGAGCCGTAGTGGCAAAGCCGCCCGGCACCGATACGCCGGCACCGGCAAGATTGCTGATCATCTCGCCCAGGGATGCGTTCTTGCCCCCCACATGCTCCACATCATGGACGCCGAGCTTATCGAGGGAAACTACGTACTCTACCAAGGTGATCTCTCCACTAACTGTATTGGAAAAGCTCAAGGGCGCCCGCCTGCCTGCATTGCGACTGGGCCGGACGCTTGTGGCCTGGACCTGGAAAATAAGTGAGAATGCCGAGCAACCGCGTTCGGCAAACCGAACCTATCATATCCAGAAACATTCGGCAGCTTAAGGCCCCCAGGTGCAAATGAAACGAACCGCGTTCTTCATCTCCGACGGTACCGGCATCACTGCAGAAACGCTGGGCCAGAGCCTGCTCGCGCAATTCGAGAGCATTCCGTTCAATAAATTCACGCGCCCCTACATCGATACGCTGGACAAGGCCCGGGCCATGGTCCAGCAGATCAACGCCGCGGCCGAGCGCGACGGAGTGCGTCCGATCATTTTCGACACCATCGTCAACCAGGACATCCGTGAGGTCATGGCCACGTCCAATGGCTTCATGATCGACATCTTCTCGACGTTTTTATCCCCGCTCGAACAGGAATTGACCGCCCATTCGTCGTATTCCGTGGGCAAATCCCACTCGATCGGCGGCAACTCCAACTACATGGAGCGCATCGAGGCGGTCAACTTCGCCCTCGACAACGACGACGGCGCGCGCACCCACTACTACGACAAGGCCGACCTGATCCTGGTCGGCGTGTCGCGCTGCGGCAAGACCCCGACCTGCCTGTACATGGCCATGCAGTTCGGCATCCGCGCCGCCAACTACCCGCTGACCGAGGACGACATGGAGCGCCTGCAACTGCCGGCGGTGCTCAAGAAGCACCACAGCAAGCTGTTCGGCCTGACCATCGACCCCGACCGCCTGACCGCCATCCGCCACGAGCGCAAGCCCAACAGCCGCTATTCGAGCTTCGCCCAGTGCGAGTTCGAGGTGCGCGAGGTGGAGAACCTGTTCCGTCGGGAGAACATCCCCAACATCAACTCCACGCATTTCTCGGTGGAGGAGATCTCGGCGAAGATTCTGGTGGAGAAAGGCGTGGAGCGGCGGTTCAAGTAACGCCATCCGCAGGTAGATGGATACAGAAACGCCCCGGTTTCACAACCGGGGCATGATTGCTTCAACTCATCCCGGGGCAGCGCCAGTCAACTTCACGTCTCACCGCCCTGTACACCGAAACCTCGGTTCATGCTCCAGTGGCCTCCAGCTATCCGCGCCGAAATGGCAAAAGGGCCGACCGGGAGCGCTTGCAAGACGGGCGCCTGCCAATCCCCATTCTCGTCCGCGGTCGCTCTGGCCAAGATATGGCCCGGGTTGCGCGCCTGGACAACCGTCACAGCACTTCCGGCCAACGCCCGGCCTCGGACAACAGGCCTCTGCGTTACCAGGGCGTCAGGCATCGGCTCGACGATGAGTGGCGGCTCTGCCTGCGTGATCACAGTCAATTCAAGCGGCACCGAGCGCGCGGAGACCATTCCATCCAGCTCTTGCAGCACTTGCACGGCCAATGGCCCTTCCGCGCACTTGCGTGCCAGATACAGGAACCATGCTCCCTCCGCGTCGGCCAAGGCCTGACCCAGCACAGCATGGGTCGCGGCATCGAGAAGCGACACGATGCTCCCGGGCAGCGCGCGCCCGCTGAAGACCATTGCCGGGCTCTTGTCTCCCGCCGCCGGCCTATCAATGACTGGCACTGCCAGCGCATCGACGACCCGGAATGCACGATTGGCTGACCATCGTGAATGACGGTTGGCCAGACCCTGACGCACGGAGATGCGATTGACGCCTTCCGGCAATTCCCGCTCGACACGTAACGCCCACCTACCCTGGGCATCAGCGACAGTGGTTCCGTAGCGCGCCCCTGGATCAAAGCTTCTCACGACCTCTACCCAGGCCCCCGGTGCGGCCCGCCCGGAAACGATGGGGTGCATTCCGGCATCTTCCTCCGACCGTGGAGCCGTGATGTCTGGAGCGGCAAGCATGCCTGCGTACACCCTCACGAGCACGTCGACCGCACCTGGCTGGCCACTGACCATGGCCATCAGTGGCAATACACCTTCGAATCGCGCGGGAAGCTCGACGCCTGCATTGTCTTCGGGGTGATACTCGACCCTCAGCGTGCTGACAAGATCATTGCCCAGCCCGCCGCCTGAAACGTTCATAGGGATCAACTGCCCGTCTCGCTGGCGATAACCGCGCAAACTCAAGATCGTCATCTCGCCATCCGCATGCTCCCGCACGGGCACTCTGAGCACAGAGTAGCCATCGCCTTGCCTTTGCAGCTCACCGGGACCCTCCCCCCAGTACTGGGCGACGAAGCCGAATCGCCCAGCTTCGACGGCTAGCGTGATTGCCTTGTCCGCATCCAGATGCAGGTGCGCCGTGCGCGCTTCTGATACGGGGAACGGCACTTCAAAAGGATCGAACTCGTGACAGGACAGCCTGACCACGGTGCTGGAAAGGTAGTGATCATCCTGATAAACCCCCAGCGCAAGCCAGCTTCGGCTGTGGCGCGCAGCGGAGTACGGCGTTGCTCGCGTCGCAATGATTTCCACAATCCCCGCCAACGACTCGTCGGCCAGATGAGTGAATCCCTGGTTGGCTTTCGCCTGCAACCTGAGCGTCGTGTCAAAGACCGCCTCGGTACCCAAGTCCAGTCCCTTCACATGGGCTAAGGTGAAATCGTCATGATGCTCGAACGTCACGGTGTCGAAGGCGGTGATCCTGCCGTGCGCGCCCAGATCGATCGTGAACACCGCCGGCAGGACGGTTGTCAGTTCGAGGTTATGAACCGTGACATTGCCCAACCCGACAACGGCTTCATTGTCTTGCGCAATGAGATCACCAAACCCCCTGTGCAGGCGCGTGGCAGATGGCCCTCCATTGCTGCGCCCCAGTGCAGCGCCATGCAATCCGACGATCTCGCCCGTGGCTGCGGAAATGATCGGTGAACCGGACGACCCGGACTGGGTATCCGCGTTGCACTTGGTCCAGTCGGGGGACACCGGCCCGACAACCTTGGCGGGCCTCTCCACTCCGTGCTCATCTTCATAAACGGTGCTGACATGCATGGGCATCAGACCGCCATTGCCGTATTGCGGCACGTACACGGCCTCATCCAGCGCAGGGTCGGTTTCGCGTATACGCAAGCCACCGAACAGGCGCTTGACCTGGGAATGGGTGTAGTCGAAATCCTTGAGGCTGAACAAGGTGTAATCCGACGATCCAGCAGTTTCCCCCGTCGCCAGCAACTGATCTGCCTCGAGCATCAACGGCGTCTTGACCGGTGACTGCGTATCGCAGCGTTCATGAACCCAGTTCAGCCAGATTTCGCCCCGCCCCTGGCGCAAGGCATCCTGGTTCCTGACCACGTGCCAATTGGTCAAGACCAGGTTCCCCTTGCCTATCAGCGAACCACTCCCCGTCCTTCCCACGCTCATCATCGCGGCAGCGAGACTGTGACGCCCGACGGTCGTCCCGTCGAAACAGACATACGGTTGCCGCTCATCCTTTCCGATCAACGCCCGCAACGCAGGGCCATCGATCTGGGCCTGGGCTCGAACGAGGTCAAGGCTGCTGCAAATGGAATCCTGAGCGGATGGCAGGGTCACGCGAATGAAGACACTGCTGCCGGGCACGATTACTTCATGCTCCGACTGCATATCGAATGTCATACGCTTGATGTACCGGCGCTGCTGGTCGATGAGCTCCACGCCATGGCCAGCGGGCAGATGGATGTTGTCGAATCGCAGGCGAATACCGTCAGCGCCTGGCAGATCAACATGAACGCAGTGAAACCTTGAATACCGCTGTTGGTCGATGACTGCGAGCGGCCCGATTCGTGATGACGTCATTTTCATGGTGTGCACTTGATCCTTGATGGCTGTGATTTGGCTAGATGCACGCGGCGTGAGGCGAGCGAGATCCGGCCGTAAAAGATTCAGGCCATCATTGATGTGCGGTACTTAAGTAACAACGAGGAAGCCTTTCAGGTAGGCCGCCACTCGGTGCCCAAGGCGATCGCGCACAAAAAAACGCCCGATGCATGCATCGGGCGTTTCAGGCTAGCCAGCCTATGGACAGCGCGAACTCGTACTCAGGACGGAATCACCGCCGCCTGCCCGCTCAGCGCCAGGTCGACCAGCTCGCGGTTGGCCACCGCGTACATCGCATAGTCGGTGCCGGTGGCGTTGCGCAGGTCGTCGAGCATGGCGCGCCAGCGCTCGACCATCACTCGATGCTGCTCGCACCACAGCGCCACGCGCGCATCCATGTCGTCCGGGGCATCGGCCATCTGCAGCACCGAGATGGTGATCGCCCGCTGTTGCAGGTCGATGTCGTCGCGGAACGCCTCGCGGGCCAGGGCCTGCCAGTTGTTGTCCACCGGCAGGTTGCTGATCTCCTGCAGGTACCAGGTCAGGTCCAGCGAGCTGCCCACGGCGAAGAACGCCTTGGCCACCTGCGCCGGGTCGTGACCGGTCACGTCGGCGGCCTCGATGATCGGCAGCAGCGTGTACAGGTGGCTGGTGCCGGCGACCATGCGCGCCAGCAACTCAGGCACACCGGCCTCGACGAAGCCCTGGTAGCGGACCATCCAGCGCTCACGGGTCGGGCCCTCCAGCAGCTCGTCCAGCTTCAGGCCCAACTGGGCGATCTTCGGCCCGAAGTGGGCCACGTCACGGCCAGCATCCTGCTCGTTGCGCCGGCTGCGCAGGAACCAGCGGGTGGCGCGGCGACCCAGGCGCATCAGCTCGTCCATCAGGGTCAGCTGGATCTCGGCCGGGACCTGGTAGTCCAGCGCCTCGATCTGGCGGAACCAGTGCGGCAGGTGGAAGATGTCGCGCACGATCACGTAGGCGCCGGCGACGTTGGCCGGGCTCATGCCGGTGGACTCCTTCAGGCGCTGCACGAAAGTGATGCCCATGTTGTTGACCAGGTCGTTGGCGATCTGGGTGCTGACGATCTCGCGCTTCAGGCGGTGACGACGCATGGAATCGGCGAACTTGCTCACCAGCGACGGCGGGAACGCGGTTTCCATGTCGCGGGTCAGGTAGTCATCGTCCGGCACCAGCGACTTGAGCAGTTGCTCCTTGAGGTCGATCTTGCTGTACGAGATCAACACCGACAGCTCGGCGCGGGTCAAGCCCTGGCCGGCCGCCAGGCGCTCGGCCAGCTGCTCCTCGGTGGGCAGGAACTCGATGGCGCGGTCCAGCTTGCCACGCGCCTCCAGGTCGGCCATCAGGCGCTTGTACTCGGCGATCCGCTCGCGGGCGCGGCGGGCAGCCAGCGACAGCGCCTGGGTCTGCTTGTAGTTGTTGCCCAGCACCAGCCCGGCGACTTCGTCGGTCATGCTGCCCAGCAGCTGGTTACGCTGCTTCTCGGTCATGTCGCCACCCTGCACCACTTCATTGAGCAGGATCTTGATGTTGACCTCGTGGTCGGAGCAGTCCACGCCGCCGGCGTTGTCGATGAAGTCGGTGTTGGTGGCGCCGCCGTTGAGGCCGAACTCGACCCGGCCGAGCTGGGTCATGCCCAGGTTGCCGCCCTCGCCCACCACCTTGCAGCGCAGCTCGTTGCCGTTGACGCGCAGGGCGTCGTTGGCCTTGTCGCCGACATCGGCGTGGCTTTCAGTGCTGGCCTTGACGTAGGTGCCGATACCACCGTTCCACAGCAGGTCCACCGGCGCCTGCAGCAGTGCGTGCAGCAGCTCGGTCGGAGTCAGACGGTCGGCCTCGATGGCGAAGCGTTCCTTCATCTGCGGGCTGATGGCGATGCTCTTGGCGCTGCGCGGGAAGATCCCGCCGCCTTCGGACATGATGCTGGTGTCGTAGTCGCTCCAGGCCGAGCGAGGCAGGTCGAACAGACGTTTGCGCTCGACGAAGCTGGTGGCCGGGTCCGGATTCGGGTCGATGAAGATGTGCAGGTGGTTGAACGCGGCCACCAATTGCAGCTTGTCGGACATCAGCAGGCCGTTGCCGAACACGTCGCCGGCCATGTCACCGACACCGACCACGGTGATCGGGTCTTCCTGCACGTTGATGCCGCGCTCGCGGAAGTGGCGCTGCACACCGACCCAGGCGCCACGGGCGGTGATGCCCATTTTCTTGTGGTCATAGCCGGCCGAGCCGCCGGAGGCGAAGGCGTCGCCCAGCCAGAAGCCATAGTCGATGGCGATGCCGTTGGCGATGTCGGAGAAGGTCGCAGTGCCCTTGTCCGCCGCGACCACCAGGTACGGATCGTCGTCATCGTGGCGCACCACGTTGGCCGGCGGCACCACGCCACCGTCCTTGAGGTTGTCGGTGATGTCGAGCAGGCCGGAGATGAAGATGCGGTAGCACGCCACGCCTTCGGCGGCGATCTCGTCGCGGCTGCCGCCCAGCGGCAGGCGACGCGGCAGGAAGCCGCCCTTGGCGCCGACCGGCACGATCACCGAGTTCTTCACCTGCTGGGCCTTGACCAGGCCGAGCACTTCGGTGCGGAAGTCCTCTTCGCGGTCCGACCAGCGCAGGCCGCCGCGAGCGACGTTGCCGAAGCGCAGGTGCACGCCCTCGACCCGAGGCGAGTAGACGAAGATTTCGAACTTCGGCACCGGCTTGGGCAGCTCGGGGATCAGCTTGGGGTTGAACTTGAAGCTGAAGTACGACTTGTTCAGCCCGTTCGCGTCAGGCTGATAGAAGTTGGTGCGCAGGGTCGCCTTGATCAGGTCCAGGTAGCGGCGCAGGATGCGGTCTTCGTTGAGCACCTGGACATCGTCCAGGGCGGTGAGGATCGCCTGCTCCAGGCGCTGCTGCTTGTCATCCAGGTCTTCCTGGGTCAGCTTGCGCGCCAGGTAGAAGCGGGTCTTGAACAACCGGGTCAGCTCGCGGGCGATGTCGGTGTGGTTGTTCAGGGTGCTGGCGATGTAGCCCAGGTCGAAGCCCAGGCGAATCTGCTTGAGATAGCGGGCATAGGCGCGCAGCAGCGCCACGTCGCGCCACGGCAGGCCGGCGGTCAGCACCAGGCGGTTGAAGGCGTCGTTTTCGGCGTCGCCCTTGACGATATGGACGAAGGCGTCCTGGAAGGTGTCGTTGAGCTGCTGGATGTCGAGGTTCAGGCCTTCGCTGTAGGTGAAGGCGAAATCATGGATCCAGAACTCACGGCCGCTGGCATGGCGCAAGCGGTACGGGAACTCGCCAAGCACGCGCAAGCCAAGGTTTTCCAGGATCGGCAGCACATCCGACAGCGCCAGCGGCGTATCGGCGTGATACAGCTTGCAGTGCAGCTGGCGCTCGCCCAGTTGCGTGAGCGGCTGGTAGAAGCTCATGGCCAACGGCTTGGCTTCGGACAGGCTCAGCACGTGCTGCATGTCGACCACCGCCGAATGCGCGGCAAAGCGCTCGCGGTAGCCGGCCGGGAAGCCTTTCGGGAAGTCGGCCAGGATGTTGGTGCCCTGGGCCTCGCCGAAGTTCTCGACCACCAGCGCCGAGTAATCGTCCTGCCACGAGCGACAGGCCTGGATAACTTCGTTTTCCAGCTGCTGCGGGTCGATGTCGATGCGATTCTTCGGATCCACCCGCAGAATCAGCTGCACACGAGCCAGCACCGATTCGGAGAAGAAGGTCCAGAACTCGCAGTCGGTGGCTTTCAGGCGCTCCATCAGCACCTGCTGGATCTTCTGCCGCACTTCGGTGGAGTAGATCTCACGCGGCACGTAGGCCAGGCAGTAGCAGAAGCGGCCGTACGGGTCCTTGCGCAGGAACACGCGAATCTTGTTGCGCTCCTGGATCTGCACGATCGACATGGCGGTGCTGAACAGCTCGTCGATCGGGGTCTGGAACAGGTCGTCGCGCGGCAGCACCTCGAGCACCTGGGCCAGCTCCTTGCCCAGGTGGGCTTTGG
The DNA here is from genome assembly GCF_054788395.1 of Pseudomonas sp. microsymbiont 2. Lineage (NCBI taxonomy): Bacteria > Pseudomonadati > Pseudomonadota > Gammaproteobacteria > Pseudomonadales > Pseudomonadaceae > Pseudomonas > Pseudomonas sp. microsymbiont 2. The sequence continues at coordinate 1,821,851 of NZ_CM139112.1, read as the reverse complement.
GATCGAAGTGCGAACGGCGCTCGACTTCGGCGACCTTGCCGCGGATGTACGGGATGGTGTGCACGCTCTCGCCATACACCGACGAGGTGTACAGGCCCATGAAGCGGCATTCCTTGATGACCTTGCCGTCCTGGTCGATCTGGCGGATCGATACGTAGTCCGGGTACGCCGGGCGGTGTACGCGGCTTGGCTGCGAAGCCTTGGCGAACGACAGCAGGCGCGGCTCGCGCAGGTAGGCGACGGCGTAGTCCTCGATACGCAGGTCATCAGCACCAAGGCCGGCGCGCAGCAGGCGGGCCAGGCCGAGGAACGAGTGCTCGTCGTAGACCAGGTGGCCGCCGTCGGCGTCGGATTCGACGGTGAATTCCTCGTAGCCGAGGAAGGTGAAATGGTTGTCCAGCAGCCACGACAGGAAGCTCTTCACCTCGCCCTTGTCATGCTGCGCCGGCCCGAAAGCGGTGTGCTCCACCAGCTCCATCAGCTCGCGGATCTTGGCCTTCATCGGCTCGAAGTCGGCGACCACGCCACGCACCTCGGCCAGCACCTGCTCCAGTTCCTTGGTCAGGGTGTTGAGCTCGGCGGCGCCGGAACAGCGGTCGATCTCCAGGTACATCAGCGACTCATGGCTGACGCCTTCGCCCTGGGTGCCCTTGGGCAGCAGTTCGACCAACTCGCCCTTGGCGCCGCGGCGCACGCTGAGCACGGTGGTCTGCAGGGTATGGATGCTGTAGCCGCGGCGATTGAGCTCGGTACGCACCGAGTCGACCAGGAACGGCAGGTCGTGGTGCAGCACCTCGACCACGGTGTGGGTCGACTGCCAGCCGTGGCGTTCGTAATCAGGGTTGTAGACCCGCACTTGCGGGTGCTCGGGGTCGAAGCGCTCGATGATGCGCCAGGCGGACAGCGTGCAGCCGGCCAGGTCCGACAGCCTGCGCTGAGTGAGTTCGTCCAGAGAGATGATGCCGAAGAACTGCTCGGCGAACAGCGCCACTTGTGGCAGGGACTGCTCGCTGATGTGCTGCGCCAGGGCCGTCTGCAGTTGATGCTGGAAGTCGGCTTTGCTGGCTGCGGTGAAGAACGCCATCTGTGGTACTCCGCTTGGGCTTTGTTATAGGTGAAGCGTCGTGCGCCGTGTACGGATCAACGATAGCCAACCCGTGACATGCCGGACGGTAAACCGGGCGTTGGCCATGAGCATCACGACCAACGACTGGGGAGCTTAACGACTGAGCGGTCATTTCGGCTTGCAGCGCTGCGACAATTTCGGTCAATGCGCGGTAACTTTACGTTTATCGGGGCCGTCAAGGCTGTCAGAATTCCTTTCCTTTGCCATTGATCCGAGCCGCCCATGCAACTGAAAACCGCTCTGCTCTTCGCCACCCCCTGCGATGACGAGGAAGACAACATGGCGACCCTGTGCTGCCACAGCGACAAGGGGCAGATGTTCCTGCTGACCCGTTATCCGGACGAAGACACCGTCGACCTGACGCTGGATGATGAGCCGTCGACGCTCGATGGGCTGAAGGTGACGCTGAGTGCCGAGCGGCTGCTGATCGAGGTGGCGGCTGGGGATCGTGATGCGTTGAAGGGGGATGAACAGCTGGAGATCATCCTGACCAGCGCCGGAACCGACATGGATGAAGTGAAGGAAACCTTGCAGAACATCCTCGCCGGGACCGGGACGTTCGTGTCCGAGCTCTGAGCCGATACATCGCCCCCTGTAGGAGCGGCCTTGTGTCGCGAAAGGGCCGCAAAGCGGCCCCAGCAATTTTTGCCTTGGTGCTGATATCCCGGGGCTGCTTCGCAGCCCTTTCGCGACACAAGGCCGCTCCTACAGGTAGCGCGCAAGCCTTCAGGACATTGACACGCCACTATCGACACAGGCATTGTCTGACAACCTGATCAACAAGACCCCTGTCCATGCTCGAGCTCCAGCGCCCCGACACCCTCGTCGAACGCGTCGTCAGCGCCATCCGCGCCGAGATCGATTCCGGCCGCCTGGCCGCCGAATCGCGCCTGCCCACCGAACAGCAACTGGCCGAACAGCTCAACGTCAGTCGCTCGGTGGTGCGTGAGGCGGTGGCGCAGCTCAAGGCCGATGGGGTGCTGATCGCTCGCCGCGGGCTTGGCTCGTATATCTCGCAGACCCCCAACGGCACGGTGTTCCGCTTCCCCGGCAGCAACGGGCGCAAGCCGGACCTGGTGCAGATGTTCGAGATGCGCCTGTGGATCGAGACCCAGGCCGCCGCCATCGCCGCCCGCCGTCGCGACGACGCTGACCTTGCGCGCATGGCCGTTGCCCTGGGCGCCATGGAAGATCCGCGCAGCGACTTCGCCACGGCCTCGGCCGCCGACGTCGCCTTCCACCGCGCCATCGCCGAAGCCAGCAAGAACGATTACTTCGTCGCCTTCCACGATTTTCTCGGCGGCCAGCTGGCCGCCGCGCGCCGCACCGCCTGGGAAAACTCCGCCAGCCCGGCGGTGGGCGGTTCGGCCGACGCCCTGCGTGAACACAGGGCGCTGTACCAGGCCATCGCCGACGGCGACCGCCACGCGGCCGCCGCCTGCGCCGAGGCACACCTGCGCGCCTCGGCCAAACGCCTGACGCTCGACCTTCCCGACCTCGACTGATCCCGGAGAACCCCATCGCGACCTGGCGAGGCTTTTACGCGCACCACTTAGTCTGACAACCTGATAAGCAGATTCACCGACAAGAATTCCAAGGTACCCTGCATGACCTACGACTACTGCATCATCGGCGGCGGCATCGTCGGCCTCGCCACCGCGATGGCCCTGCTCCAGCAGCGCCCCGGCGCCTCGCTGCTGATCCTGGAAAAAGAGGCCAGCCTCGGCCGCCACCAGACCGGCCATAACAGCGGCGTGATCCATGCCGGCATCTACTACGCCCCCGGCAGTCTCAAGGCCGAGCTGTGCAAGCGTGGCGCCCAGGCCACCAAGGACTTCTGCAGCGAGCACGGCATCGCCTTCGAGGTCTGCGGCAAGCTGCTGGTAGCCTCCAACGATCTGGAGGTACAGCGCATGCAGGCGCTGTACGAGCGCTCGCAGCAGAACGGCTTGAAGGTCGAGCGCCTGGACGCTGCCGAGCTGCACGGGCGCGAGCCGAACATCGTCGGCAAGGGCGCGCTGTTCCTCGATGCCACCGGCATCGTCGACTACACCCAGGTGTGCGACGCCATGGCCAAGGTGATCCGCCAGGCGGGCGGCGAGGTACACCTGTGCACCAGCGTGCGCGCCATCCAGGAACATGCCGAGCATGTCGCCATCGGCACCGACAGCCGCACCTGGCGCGCGCGCCAGCTGGTGGCCTGCGCCGGTCTGCAGTCCGACCGTCTGGCGCGCCTGGCCGGGGTCAGGATCGACCACCAGATCATCCCCTTTCGCGGCGAGTACTACCGCCTGCCGGCGAGCAAGAACCAGATCGTCAACCATCTGATCTACCCGATCCCCGACCCGGAGCTGCCGTTCCTCGGCGTGCACCTGACGCGAATGATCGACGGCAGCGTCACCGTCGGCCCTAACGCGGTGCTCGGTTTTGGCCGGGAGAACTACCGCAAGTTCTCGGTGAACTGGCGCGATGTCGCCGAGTACGCGCGCTTTCCTGGTTTCTGGAAAACCATCTGGAACAACCTGGGCTCCGGCACCAGCGAAATGAAGAACTCGCTGTTCAAGCGCGGCTACCTGGAGCAGTGCCGCAAGTACTGCCCATCGCTGCAAGTCGAGGACCTGCTGCCCTACGAAGCCGGTATCCGCGCCCAGGCGGTGATGCGCGACGGCACCCTGGTGCATGACTTCCTGTTCGCCGAGACCCCGCGCATGGTGCATGTCTGCAATGCCCCATCGCCGGCGGCCACCTCGGCCATCCCCATCGGCCAGATGATCGCCGAGAAGATCCTCAAGGCCCGCTGATCCATCCGCTGCACCCACAACTACAAAGACAACAAGGAAACCTCAGATGTCGGTACACGAGGCGGCCCTGGCCGCGAGCGAAACGCCCGAACAGCAACGCAAGCGCCTGCGCAAGGTGGCGGCGGCGACCATCTTCGGCTCGATGCTGGAGTGGTATGACTTCTACCTCTACGCGACCATGGCGGCGATCGTCTTCTCGAAGATATTCTTCGACCCGAGCAACCCGACGGTGGCCTCGCTGTTGGCGTTCTCCACCTTCGCCATCGGCTTCATCGCCCGCCCCTTCGGTGGCGTGCTGTTCGGCTACCTGGGCGACCGTTTCGGGCGCAAGCACGTGCTGGTGATCACCTTCTGCATGATGGGCCTGTGCACGGCGCTGATCGGCATGATCCCCAGCTACGCGGCCATCGGCATCTGGGCGCCGATCCTGCTGGTGGCGATCCGCATCATCCAGGGTCTGGGCGCTGGCGCCGAGCTCGCGGGCGCGGCGGTGACCTCCTACGAACACGCCAGCGAAGGCAAGCGCGGCAGCCAGGGCGCCTGGCCGGCGCTGGGTCTGAACCTGGGCCTGCTGCTGTCGTCGCTGACCGTGTACCTGCTGACCATGAACGGCAACGAGTTCCTCCTGGCCGGCGGCTGGCGCATTCCGTTCATCGCCAGCATCGTGCTGGTGGCGGTGGGGCTGTGGGTGCGCAGGAGCATTCCGGAGACACCGGACTTCAAGGAGCTGGACAAGGCCGACGACAAACCGCAGGTGTCGCCACTGAAGCTGCTGTTCAGAAACGACCTCAAGGGCCTGGCCGTGGTGTTCTTCGTGGCCGTGGGCTACAACGCCCTGAGCTATATCTTCAAGACTTTCTCGCTGGCCTACCTGACTCAGTTCAAGGGTGTCGAGGCCCATGTCACTTCGCTGTCGGTGACCCTGGCCAGCCTCGTGGCGATCTTCGCGGTGCCGTTCTTCGGCTGGCTGTGCGACAAGTGGAGCAGCAAGACCGTGCTGATGCTCGGTGGCGTGCTGTCGGCGCTGTTCGCCTTCCCGTTCCTGCAATTGCTGTCGACTGGAGAGCCGATGCTGATCTACGTGGCCATTGCCGTGGGCACCGGGATCCTGGCGCCGATGATGTTCGCTCCGCAGGGGTCGTTCCTTAGCCGGCAGTTCCCGACCCAGACGCGGTCGTCCGGATTCGGCACTGGGCGCGAGATCGGCACCGCGGTGGCCGGGGGCCTGGCGCCTCTCGGCGGGCTGGCGCTGGTGGCCGGGTCGGCGACCCACTCCACCGACGGCGTGGCGCTGATCCTGGCGGTGGCCGGGGTGCTGGTGGTGGTGTTTGCGTTCTTCGACCAAGGGTGGCGGCATTCGAAGTCGAAGAACTAAGAGATACCGACGATCTTGATCTTGATCTTGATCTTGATCTTGATCTTGATCCAAAGATTAACCTCGCTCCCGCTAGCGACAGCTGCGCCAGCCCAGGCGCCGCCCGTACCTTCGCGACTTCAGGAGGCCGAACGCAGGCCTTGCGGAGGGAGGTGACGGGCATGGATGCCCGTCAAGCGCTGCGGCCCAGGATGGGCCGTTCAGCGCGGTCCTCCCGGGAGCAAGGCCGGAGAGAGGGAACCCGGAGCGAAGCGTAGGGCCGGATGAATGGAGCGCAGCGTTTTTTGGTTACTTTTTGTCGCGTTTGACAAAAAGTGACCCGCCGTAAGGGCGGAAAGGTGACTATGCGTCGACATCGTAAATGAATGCGCTTACAACTATAGAAACCGACGCCGACCGTCTTTGACTTTGACTTTGACTTTGACTTTGACTTTGACTTTTAAAGAGTCTGTATTGAAAGTTATATGCGCATTCATTTGCGATGCCGACGCATAGTCACCCTTCCGCCCTTACGGCGGGTCACTTTTTGTCAAACGCGACAAAAAGTAACCAAAAAACGCTGCGCTCCATCATCCGGCCCCTACGCTTCGCTCCGGGGTTCCCTCGCTCCGTTCTTGCTCCCGGGAGGACCGCGCTGAACGCCCCATCCTGGGGCGCAGCGCTTGACGGGCATCCATGCCCGTCACCTCCCTTCGCAAGAACTCCGCTCGGCCTCCTGAAGTCGCAATTGGCGGCGCCTGAACTATCGCGCGCTTAGAAGCAAGATCAAGACCAAGACCAGAAAAATGAATTACTTGCCGACCAGGAAATTACGTCTTATCAGGTCAAGCGCCTCGTCACATCTAATGACTCGACAACGAAACGACCACCTTCAATAAACAATGACTCACTCTCCTGCATACACCCCCACCAACACCTGCAATCCCCACCCCTCCCCTCCCCTTTACACGATTTTTGCTAACCGCCATTGGTCGCCACCCCCCCGGATGCATTAAAGTATCCACCCCTGCCCGGCAACCGCTTCCAGCGCGCCAGGGCCCATCCCCAGGAACCGTCGACGATGGAACACCGTGAGGCGCTGATCGCGCTGCGCACCTTTCTCTCCTCCCAGATCCTCGGCCAGGAAAAACTGGTCGAGCGTCTGCTGATCGTGCTTCTGGCCGACGGCCACATGCTCGTCGAGGGCGCCCCGGGCCTGGCCAAGACCAAGGCCATCAAGGAACTCGCCGAAGGCATCGAGGCGCAGTTCCATCGCATACAGTTCACCCCCGACCTGCTCCCGGCCGACATCACCGGCACCGAGATCTACCGCCCGGAAACCGGCAGCTTCGTGTTCCAGCAAGGACCGATCTTCCACAACCTGGTGCTGGCCGACGAAATCAACCGCGCCCCGGCCAAGGTCCAGTCCGCCCTGCTCGAAGCCATGGCCGAACGCCAGGTCAGCGTCGGACGCAGCACCTACGAACTGTCGCCGCTGTTCCTGGTAATGGCCACGCAGAACCCGATCGAGCAGGAAGGCACCTACCCACTGCCCGAAGCCCAGCTCGACCGTTTCCTGATGCACGTGAAAATCGGCTTCCCCGACGCCGCCGTCGAGCGGCGCATCCTGCTCCAGGCCCGCGGCGAAGCCCTGGGCGGCGAAGCGAAACCCGAACGGCGGGTCAGCCAGCAGGCGATCTTCGCCGCGCGCAAGGAAATCCTCGGCCTGTACATGGCCGACGCAGTGGAGGAATACCTCGTGCAACTGGTGATGGCCACCCGCACCCCGGCCAAGTTCGACAGCGAGCTGGCCGACTGGATCGCCTACGGCGCCAGCCCGCGCGGCTCCATCGCCCTGGACCGCTGCGCCCGCGCCCACGCCTGGCTGGCCGGGCGTGACTTCGTCAGCCCCGAGGACATCCAGGCGGTGCTGTTCGACGTGCTGCGCCACCGCATCATCCTGTCGTTCGAGGCCGAGGCCGCGGGGGTCGACCAGGACCGCGTGGTCCAGCGCATCCTCGACGTCGTCGCTGTCGCCTGAACCCATGCCCACCGCGCAGCTGGCCGAACCCGGCATCCGCATCGGCCTGTCCGACCTGATCGACATGCGCCACCGCGTACGCGAGATCCAGCTGTTCTCCCGGCCCGGCCAGCGCAGCCCGCTGGTGGGTCTGCACCACTCCAAGCTGCGCGGGCGTGGCGTCGACTTCGACCAGGTGCGCGTGTACCAGGCCGGCGACGACGTGCGCAACATCGACTGGCGCGTCACCGCGCGCACCCAAGAGCCGCACACCAAGCTGTTCCACGAAGAGCGCGAACGACCGATCTTCATCATGGTCGAGCAGAGCCAGCGACTGTTCTTCGGCTCGGGACTGATGTTCAAGTCGGTGCTGGCGGCCCAGGCCGCGGCGCTGTTCGGCTGGGCGGCGCTGGGTCACAACGACCGCATCGGCGGCCTGGTGTTCGGCGACAACGATCACCTGGAGATCAAGCCTCGGCGCAGCAAGCAGAGCCTGCTGCAACTGCTCAACCGCCTGGCCAAGGCCAACCAGGCCCTGCACACCGAAGCCGTGCCGCAGCCCGACAGCCTCGACCTGGCCCTGCGCCGGGCGCGCGAGGTGTTGCGCCCGGGCAGCCTGGCCATCGTGATCTGCGACGAGCGCGCGCTCAACGCCAGCGTCGAGCAGCACCTGGCGATGCTGTCGCGCCACTGCGACGTGCTGCTGCTGCCGATCAGCGACCCACTCGACCACGCCCTGCCCGCCGCCGGTCTGCTGCGCTTCGCCCAGCGCGGCGCGCAGCTGGAACTCGACACCCTCGATGCCAACCTGCGTCAGGCTTACCGCCAACAAGCCGAGGCGCGCATCGAGCGCTGGGAGCTGCTGGCGCAGAAGCTACGGGTGGTGCTGATGCCCCTGAGCACCCAGAGCGAGATGATCGAACAGCTGCGCGAATACCTGAACGCACAGCGTCCCGGGAGCAATCGATGAATCCGCTGGATCAGCTGCAGCCGCTGATCGCCCCGCCCGCCATTGGCCTGTGGCCACCGGCGCCGGGCTGGTGGCTGCTGCCCATCCTGCTGGCGCTGCTGGCCTGGGGCCTGTGGCGCCTGCGCCACTGGCGCCCGGGCCAGCGCAAGGTGGTACGCGCCGAGCTGCCCCTGGACCCGGTCCGCGTCGAGGCCCTGGCCGAGCTGGCGCGCCTGCCGCGTCCCTACGACGGCGCCCCGGCCGGCGCCTGGCTGCAGCAGATCAACGCCCTGCTCAAGCGCCTGTGCCGGAACCACTACCCTGGTGCCAACAGCCACACGCTCAATGGCCGGCAATGGCTGGCCTTTCTCGACAACCGTTGCCCGGCCGCCGGCCTGACCCGTTGGATGGTGCTGGTCGAAGGCGCCTACAAGCCTGAGTGCAAGCTGGACGACAAAGCCATCGCCGGGCTCGCCCAGGCGGTCGAAACCTGGATCCGCAAGCATGTTTGAACTGGCCTGGCCGTGGATCTTCCTGCTGCTGCCGCTGCCTTGGCTGGCGCGCCTGGCGCTGCCCGCCGCCGACAGCGGCGAGCCGGTGCTCAAGGTCGGTTTTCTGGACGAACTCGAAGGCCTGGCCGGGCGTCGCGCGCGCTTGAACTTGCCGACCTGGCGGCAGCAGGCGCCGTTCATCCTGATCTGGCTGCTCCTGCTGCTGGCCGCCGCGCGCCCGCAATGGCTGGGCGACCCGGTCCCCGTGTCGGCCAGTGGCCGCGACCTGCTGGTGGCGGTGGATGTGTCCGGCTCCATGGATTTTCCCGACATGCAGTGGAAGGACGATGAAATCAGCCGCCTGGACCTGGTCAAGGCGCTGATGGGCGACTTTCTCCAGGACCGTCAGGGCGACCGTGTGGGGCTGATCCTGTTTGGCAGCCAGGCCTATCTGCAGGCACCGCTGACCTTCGACCGACGCACCGTGCGCACCTTCCTCGACGAAGCGCAGATCGGCATCGCCGGCAAGAACACCGCCATCGGCGACGCCATCGGCCTGGCCGTCAAGCGCCTGCGCCAGCGCCCGGCACAGAGCCGGGTGCTGATCCTGGTCACCGACGGCGCCAACAACGGCGGGCAGATCCACCCGCTGACCGCCGCGCGCCTGGCGGCCCAGGAAGGCGTGCGCATCTACACCATCGGCATCGGCGCCAACCCCGAGGCCAGCGGCACCCCGGGCCTGCTCGGACTGAACCCGAGCCTCGACCTGGACGAAGCCGCGCTCAAGGAAATCGCCGACATCACCCACGGCAGCTACTTCCGCGCCCACGACGGCGCCGAGCTGGATGCCATCGGCGACACCCTTGATCAGCTCGAACCGGTGGCCCAGCAACCGACCCAGGCACGCACCGCCAGCGAACTGTATGCCTGGCCGCTGGGCCTGGCGCTGCTGCTCAGCGTGCTGCTGGTGGTGGCCGTGCAGTGGCCGGACAACGGGCTGCAGCGCCTGCTGCGCAAGCCACGCTTCCTGCAACCGCACCCGGAATGGCGCCAGCGCCTCAAGCGCCTGCGTCTGAGGAGGCGGCGATGATCGAACTCTGGCCACAATGGCTGCGCCCGCTCTGGCTGCTGGTCGTGCCGCTGCTCGGCTGGCTGCTGTACAAGCTCTGGCACCGACGCAAGCGCGCCGGGCGCTGGCAGCTGATCCTGCCCCAGCCGTTCCATGCCGTGCTGCTCGGTGGTGGCAGCGGTGGCAGCAGCAAGCTGCCGTGGATCGCCCTGGGCCTGGCCTGGTTGCTGATCGTGCTCGCCCTGCTCGGTCCGAGTTGGCAGCGCCTGGAGGAAACCCGCCAGCGCCCGGCCGATCCACTGGTGATCCTGCTCGAACTGACCCCGCAGATGCTCGCCGAGGACAGCGCGCCCAACCGCCTGGAACAGGCCCGGCGCAAGATCCTCGACCTGCTGGAGCACCGCCGCGACAGCCAGACCGCGCTGATCGTCTACGCAGGCTCCGCCCATACCCTGGTGCCGCTGTCGGACGACCTGGGCACCACGCGCAACCTGCTCGAGGCCGTCGACCCGTCGATCATGCCGCAGCCCGGCCAGCGCGCCGACCTGGCCGTGCGCAAGGGCCTGGCGCTGCTCGCCCAGAGCGGCCTGGGCCAGGGCCGGCTGCTGCTGATCGGCTCGGCCCTGAGCAACCAGGAGCGCGAAGGCATTCTCCAGGCCCTCGGTCGCCAGGGGCCGAGCCTGCTGATGCTGGGCGTGGGCACGGCCGAGGGTGCCCCGGTGCGCCAGGCCAACGGCCAATACCTCAAGGACGACCAGGGCGGCATTCTCCTGCCACGCCTGGACAGCGCCTCGCTCAAGGCGTTCATCGCCGGCACCGGCGGGCGCTACCGCCACGCCCGCATCGATGACCTCGACCTGCGCGGCCTGGGTCTCTACGACAACCCTCGCCTGCTGCACAAGGATGGCCAGACCGTGCAACTGGACAGCTGGGCCGACCAGGGTTACTGGCTGTTGTTGCCCCTGCTGCTGCTCGCCGCTTGCGCCGGTCGCCGTGGCTGGCTGTTCTGCCTGCCGCTGCTCCTGGCCTTGCCACAGCCGAGCCAGGCCTTCGAGTTCAACGACCTTTGGCTGCGCCGCGATCAACAGGGGCAACGCCTGCTGGAACGCCAACGACCGGCCGAAGCGGCCCGACATTTCCAGGACCCGCAGTGGCGAGGCATGGCGCTGTACCAGGCCGGTGACTTTGCCGGTGCCGCCGCGGCCTTCGCCCAGGGCAACGACGCCGCCGCCCACTACAATCGAGGCAATGCCCTGGCCCGCGCCGGTGAACTGGAGGCCGCACTGGACGCCTACGAGCAAGCGCTGGAACGCCAGCCCGACTTGAAGCCGGCGCTGGACAACCAGGTCCTGGTGCAGCAATTGCTGCAGCAGCGCGAGGCCAAGGCCGAGGAACAACCGGCCAACGCCGATGCCCAGGACACGCCGGGCAACGACACCGATGGCAACAGCAGCTCGTCCAGCAGCCAGGCCCAGGGCACGCCCGGCAGCGATGAGCAAGCCCAGTCCCAGCAGGCCGGCGACAATGCCAGCACCACCCAGGTCTCACCTGGCAATGCCGCCGGCGATGACGACAGCATCACCCAACCGCCCCAGCGGCCGGTCTCCACCAGCCTTGACGCCGAACAGCGCCAGGCCCTGGAACAATGGCTGCGGGAGATCCCCGACAACCCGGCAGAGCTGTTGCGACGCAAATTCTGGTACGAACAGCAATTGCATCAGGAAACCCCACGATGAGTCGCTTCGGCGTCTTTCTCCTTGGCCTGCTGTGGAGCCTCGCGGCCCAGGCCTCACCGCCCCTTCAGGCCAGCGTCGACCGCACGCGCCTGGAGGCAGGCGAAACCCTGGAACTGACCCTGGAGAGCCAGGATGTCACCCAGTTCGGCAAACCCGACCTGCGCGCCCTGGAGGGCGATTTCGAAGTCCGTGGCACGCGCCAGCTCAACAGCCTGCACAGCCTCGACGGCGAGACCCGCGCCAGCACCCGCTGGATCATCACCCTGCTGCCCCGGCGCAGCGGCAGCCTGCGCATTCCCGAGCTGCAGTTGGGGCAGTCGCGCAGCCAGGCGATCGAGCTGCAGGTACAGCAAGCCGACAGCCAACGCCCGGACGTGGCCTCGCAAGTGTTCATCGAAGCCACCCTCGACAGCAGCGAGGTGTATGTCCAGGCCCAGGCCGTGCTGACCCTGCGCATCTATCATTCGATGGCGCTTTACGACGACAGCAGCCTCAGCCCGTTGCAGCTGGAGAACGCCAAGGTCGATCCATTGGGTGAGTCGCGCACCTACGAAAAAGAGATCAACGGCGTGCGCCACGGCGTGATCGAAACCCGTTACGCCATCTATCCGCAGCAGAGCGGCAGCCTCGAAGTACCGGCGCTGCGCTTCACCGCCACCGCCGCCGACAACGGCGAACAGCCTGCCGGCACGCCGCGGGTCGGGCGCCAGGTGCAGGTCAGTTCCCTGCCGCTGCGCCTGGAGGTCAAACCGATCCCATCGAGCTATCCGGCCGATCGCCCATGGCTGCCCGCCCGCAGCCTGACCCTGGAGGAGCGCTGGAACCCCGACCCGGCCGGCCAACCCACGCAGATCGGCGACTCGCTGACGCGCAACGTCACCCTGCGCGCCGAAGGGCTGTCGAGCACCCAGCTACCAGCGCTGCCGGCCACCGAGGCCGTCGGCCTGCGCCGCTATCCCGACCAGCCGCTGCTGCGCAACGAGATCGGCGAGCGTGGCATGATCGCCAACCGCGAGGAGCGCGAGGCGCTGGTCCCCACCCACAGCGGTGAGCTCGCGCTCCCGGCGCTGGAGGTGACCTGGTGGAACACCCGCGAGGACCATTTGGAGCACACCAGCCTGCCGGCACGCACCCTCGACGTGCAGGACAACCCGGCCTTGAGCGCCGACACGCCGGCGGGCGACACCGCCACCAGCAATCGCCTGCTCTGGCCATGGCAACTGGCGACCCTGGCCCTGGCCCTGACCACGCTGCTCGGCTTCGCCCTGTGGTGGCGCGCACGTTCGCAACCGGCGGTGCTGCGCGCGGCGCAGAGCGGCCCGAGCCCGCGCACGCTGCTCGACGACCTCAAGCGCGCGTGCCAGGCCAACGACCCGCAGGCCACGCGTCAGGCGCTGGACGCCTGGGCCCGCCAGCAGCCGGAAACCCTGGCCGAGATGGCGGCGCGCTTCGTGCTCCTCTCCGACGCGCTCGATGGCCTGAACGGCGCCTTGTATAGCGAGAGTGGCCAGTACTGGCACGGCGACGAGCTGTGGCGTGCCATTGGCGCCATTCCACCAGCCGAACAGGTGCAGGCACCGTCGGGTGAAGCGGGTAGCCTGCCGCCGCTGTATCCCAAGTAACCCTTCCGGCCTCTTCGCGGGCAAGCCCGCGCCCACCGACCCCGAGCAACCCTGTGGGAGCGGGCTTGCCCGCGAAGAGGCCGGCACAGGCGCCGCAACCGCCAGCTCCTTTCACCAAAAGCCCGCTCACCGAGTTACCATAGCGCCCTTATCCCAAAGCCCCGCCGCTCATCCAACGGATCTTCCATGCGTCTGTTTCACACTTCCGACTGGCACCTGGGCCAAAGCCTGCATGGCCAGGAACGCGACTTCGAACACGCCTGCTTCCTCGACTGGCTGCTCGGCCAGTTGCGCCTGCGCCAGCCCGATGCGCTGCTGATCGCCGGCGACATCTTCGACACCGTCAACCCGCCGGTCAAAGCCCAGGAGCGCCTCTACGACTTCATCGTCCAGGCCCATGAGCAACAGCCCAAGCTGGATATCGTGATGATCGCCGGCAACCACGACTCCGGCTCGCGCATCGAGCTGCCGGCGCCGCTGATGCGCCGCCTGCGTACCCATGCCCTGGGCCGGGTGCACTGGCTCGACGAAGGCCAGCTCGACGCCGAGCGCCTGCTGATTCCGCTGACCAATGCCCGCGGCAAGGTCGAGGCCTGGTGCCTGGCCCTGCCCTTCCTGCGGCCGGCCGAAGTCACCGGGCCAGCCCTGGGTGACGACTACCTGCAGGGCATCGCCCAGGTGCACGAGCAGCTCATCGCCGCCGCGCGCAAGAAACGCAAGAAGGACCAGGCCCTGGTCGCCATCAGCCATGCCCACATGGCCGGCGGCAGTATCTCGGAAGATTCCGAGCGCAGCCTGATCATCGGCAATGCCGAGGCCCTGCCGGCCAAGCTGTTCGACAAGACCATCGGCTATGTCGCCCTCGGCCACCTGCACAAGCCGCAGAAGGTCAACCGCGAGAACCGCATCCGCTACAGCGGCGCGCCGATCCCACTGTCGTTCGCCGAGATCAACTACCCGCACCAGGTGCTGGAAGTGGAGCTGCACGGCAGCGAGCTGGTCAGCGTCGAGCCGCGCCTGGTACCGCGCGCGGTGGCGCTGCAACGGGTCGGTCCGGCGCCGCTGGGCGAGTTGCTCGAACAGCTCGGGCAGTTGCCGGTGATCGATCTGCTCGAAGACCCCAACCGCCAGCCCTGGCTGGAAGTGCGGGTACGCCTGGACGAACCGCAGCCCGACCTGCGCCAGCAGATCGAAGGCGCCCTGCAGGGCAAGGCCGTGCGCCTGGTGCGCATCAGCGCCGAATACGCCGGCAGCGGCCGCGCCGAGGACGACGAGCAAGCCTTCGTCGAGCTGGCCCAGATGACCCCGCAGGATCTGTTCGGCCGCGCCTGGGAGCAGACCTACGGCAACCCCGCCGACGAACAGGCCCTGGCCGATTTCGCCGAATTGCTGCAGGACGTCCTGCAAGAGGAGGAGCAGGCATGAAGATCCTCGCCATCCGCCTGAAGAACCTGGCCTCGCTGGCCGGCCCGATCGATATCGACTTCACCGCCGAGCCCCTGGCCAGCGCCGGCCTGTTCGCCATCACCGGGCCCACCGGCGCCGGCAAGAGCACCCTGCTCGACGCCCTGTGCCTGGCGCTGTTCGGCACCGTACCGCGCCTGAACGACATCGCCCGGGAAGCCAAGGTGCCGGACGCCGACGGCGAGATCCCTACCTCGGATCCGCGCAACCTGCTGCGCCGCGGCACCGGCAGCGGCTTCGCCGAGGTCGATTTCGTCGGTATCGACGGCTGTCGCTACCGCGCCCGCTGGGAAGCCAACCGCGCCCGCGAAAAGGCCACCGGCAAGCTGCAGAACAGCCGCCAGAGCCTTTACGACCTGGACAGCGAGCAACTGCTGGGCAGCGGCAAGAACGAATACAAGCAACTGGTCGAGGCGCGCCTGGGCCTGAACTTCGAGCAGTTCACCCGCGCGGTGATGCTGGCCCAGAGCGAGTTCGGCGCCTTCCTCAAGGCCGACGACCGTGAGCGCAGCGAACTGCTGGAAAAACTCACCAACACCGCGATCTACACCCGCTTGGGCCAACGTGCCTTCAGCAAGGCGCGGGAAACCGGCGAGGTTCACAACGACCTGAAGAATCAGGCCGAACACCTGCTGCCAATGGGAGCCGAAACCCGCGCGGCCCTCGACCAGGCACTGGAACAGGCCCAGCAACAGTTCAAGGCCGACCAGGCGCGCCAGCGCCAGCTGGAACAGCAGCGCACCTGGTTTGCCGAACAGCAGCGCCTGCAAGCCCAGCACAACGAAGCCGGCACGGCCCTGCAAAGCGCGGAACACGAGTGGCAGCAACTGGCCGAACAGCGCGTCGACCTGCAACGCCTGGAGCGCCTGGCGCCACAGCGCCACCAGTTCCACCGCCAGCAGCACCTGGCCGGGCAACTGGCCCCGGTGCTGGCCGATATCGACCAGCAGCAGCGCCAGCAAACCGAACTGCAGCAACACACCGACGCGCTGCAGCAAGCCCTGGAAACGGCCCGCCAGCACCTGGCCCAGCACCAGGCCCTGCACGGCGAGAACACCCCGCGTCTGCGCCAGGCCTTCGCCGCCCAGGGCGACCTGGCGCGCCTGGACAAGGAGCTTGCCGAGCAACGTGAAACCTGCACCCAGGCCGAACAGGAAGTCGATGCGGCCCGCCAGCAACTGCAGCAGCTGGAAGACAACCAGCAACGCAGCCTGCAGCAACTGGCCCGGATCGACAGCGCCCTGGCCGAAAGCGAACCGCTCGGCAGCCTGGCCGACGCCTGGCAGGCCTACCTGCCGCAACTCAAGCAGGTGATGCTGATCGGCGGCCGCCTGGCCAAGGGCCGCGAAGAGCTGCCCGGCCTGCAGGCCCAGGCCAGCCAGGCCAACGCCCAGTTGCAAACCCAGCGCGAGCACTTCGAGTTGCTGTTCCGCGAGGCGGGGGCCGAGCCCCAGGCACTGGCCGAGCAGATCGACCTGCTGGGCGCCATGCTTCAGGACAACCGCAAGCAGCAACGCGCGGTCGAGGAGCTGTCGCGCCTGCATGGCCGCGAAATGGAACTGCGCAACGGCCTCGATGCACTGCGCGAGCGCCAGCAACAGGCCATGGGGCAGCGCCAGCAGCTGATCGGCGAAGGCACGGCGGCCAAGGCCGAACTGGAAGGCGCCGAGCAGGCGCTGACCCTGACCCGCCAGTTGCTCGAGCGCCAGCGCCTGGCGCGCAACACCAGCGTCGAAGAACTGCGCGCCCAGCTGCGTGATGGCGAGCCCTGCCCAGTGTGCGGCAGTGCCGAACACCCGTTCCATCAGCCCGAGGCGTTGTTGCACAGCCTCGGACGCCACGACCAGGCCGAGGAAGAGGCGGCGCACAAGCAGGTCGAACAGCTCAGTGCCAAGTTGGTGGAGCTGCGTACCCAACTGGGCGTGGTCAATGCCCAGCTCAAGGATCAGCAGCAGCAACAGCAGCAGTTGGGCGAGCAGTTGCAGCCCGTGGTCGAGCAGGTTCAAGCCCATGCCCTGTGGCCAGCGCTGGCGCCGCAGGATGACAGCGCCCGCAGCAAATGGCTCGACGGCCAGCTGCGCCGCCTCGGTGACGAGATCGACCGCGACGAGAAACGCCAGGGCGCCCTGCTCGCCCTGCAAAAGGATGCCGCCCGCCTCACCCAGCAATTGCAGGCTGCAGGCCAAGCCCAGCAACAGGCCCAGCGCCACCTCGACCAACAGCACCAGGCCCTGGTCGCCGACGAGCAGCAACTCGCGCAAGGCCTCGAAAGCCTCGAAAGCGTGCTGCCCCCGGACATTCTCCAGGCCCTGCGTGACGATCCGGCCAATGCGTTCCTCGGCCTCGACCAGCAGATTGCACAGCGCCGTCAGCAACTCGATCTGCGCAAGGACGAGCTGGAAGAACAGCAGGTTCGCCAGGTCCAGCTGGACAAACAGCGCGATCAGCAACAGGCACGCTTGCATAGCCAGCAGCAGCTGCAACAGAAGCTCGCCGTGTTGGACGAACAACGCCGGCAGGCCCAGGCCACCCTGGGCGAACTGCTCGGCGAACAGCCCAGCGCCGAGGCCTGGCAGCAGCACATGGACACCCAGCTGGAGCAGGCCCGCGCCGCCGAGGCTGACAGCGCCCGGCAACTGCAGGCGCTGCACACCCAGGGTGTGCAACTGGCCGGCGAGCTCAAGGCCAACCAGCAGCGCCAGCAGGCACTGGAGCAGGAACACCAGCAGTTGCAGGGTGAAATCGCCCAATGGCGCAGCGAACACCCTGAGCTGGACGACGCCGGCCTCGACCGCCTGCTGGCCATCGATGACAGCCAGGTGGGCGAACTGCGCCAACGCCTGCAGGCCGCGGAAAAAGCCGTAGAGCAAGGCCGCGTGCTGGTCCGAGAGCGTGAGCAGCGCCTGCAGCAACACACTGCCCAGGCCCACGGCGAGCTACCCGTCGAGGCGCTGGAAACCGCCCTCGCCGAGCTGGCCACACAGCTGGCGGCCCAGGAACAGCAATGCGCCGAACTGCGCGCCCAACAGGCCGAGGACCAGCGCCGACAACAGGCCAGCCAGGCCCTGGCCGAACAGATCGACCAGGCTTACCAGCAATGGCAACGTTGGGCCCGTCTGAACCAGCTGATCGGCTCGGCCTCAGGCGATGTGTTCCGCAAGATCGCCCAGGGCTACAACCTCGACCTGCTGCTGCACCACGCCAACAGCCAGTTGCGCCAGCTGGCCCGGCGTTATCGTCTCAAGCGCGGCGGCAGCGCCCTGGGCCTGCTGGTGCTGGATACCGAGATGGGCGATGAGCTGCGTTCGGTGCATTCGCTGTCGGGCGGCGAGACCTTCCTGGTGTCGCTGGCCCTGGCCCTGGGCCTGGCGTCCATGGCGTCGAGCACCCTGCGCATCGAATCGCTGTTCATCGACGAAGGCTTCGGCAGCCTCGACCCCGAATCGCTGCAACTGGCCATGGACGCCCTCGACGGCCTGCAGGCCCAGGGGCGCAAGGTGGCGGTGATTTCCCACGTGCAGGAGATGCACGAGCGCATTCCGGTGCAGATCCAGGTGCGCCGCCAGGGCAACGGCCTGAGCGACGTGGAGGTATGCGGGTGATCCTCTACTCGTTCCGCCGCTGCCCCTGGGCCATGCGCGCACGCCTGGCCTTGCGCTATGCCGGCTGCGAAGTACGGGTTGTGGAAGTGAAGATGAAAGACAAGCCCGCCGAGCTGCTGGCACTGTCGCCCAAAGGCACGGTGCCGGTGCTCGATACCGGGGATGCGGTGCTGGAGGAAAGCCTGGACATCATGCGCTGGGCGCTCACCCAACATGACCCCGAGGACTGGCGCCTGCAGGCCGAGCCCGCTGCGGCGCAGCTGGCCGAAGCGCTGATCGTGCGCAACGACAGCACCTTCAAGACGCAGGTAAACCTGTACAAGTACGCCGAGCGCTACCCCGAGCACTCCCGGGCACACTACCGCGCCCAGGCCGAGCCCTGGCTGGCCGAACTGGAAGGCCTGCTCGAAGGCAGGTCCTACCTGCTGGCCGCTCATCCAAGCCTCGCCGATGCTGCCCTGTTGCCCTTGATGCGCCAGTTTGCCGGGGTCGAACCCGAATGGTTCGCCGAGGCGGCTTATCCGCGGTTGCGGAGCTGGTTGCAGGGCTGGCTGGCATCGCCGCTGTTCAAGGCCGTGATGGCCAAGTGAAACAGCGTGTCGCTCAAAGCGCCAGGATCGGCGCGGACATCAACAACAGCACTACCGCCGCGATACGCCACATCATGCTCTGCCCCTTTGGCGAGTCAAAAAAATAGCGTCAAATTAAATCACATGGCGTTGTGCTATTACCAATGGCTTTACACACTCAATTGGCGTGCTTGCTCAGGGCCGCATGGAAATGCGCGCTCTGCTGCAGGTACTTCTGGGTGTAGCTGTGGGTGTTGGACGCCTTGGCGCTTTGCTCCAGCTGGGCGTGGGCCGGCAGTACGACGGAGGCGGAGATGGCGGAAGCGGCGATGACCGGGAAGAGATTGAAGTTCATGTGGGCTGACCTCGACTTCGGTGGTTGACGTTGGCCCGTCGGGGCCTTGGGTCAAAACTTACGCCGATGCGTCTGCCTGGAAAAATTCATTGCAGCAGTAGCGAATATCACCCCCATCGATAATTGGACACGCGTCCCCTGTAGGAGCGGCCTTGCCGAGGCGTCGGACCGGTCGGAAAGGGCCGCAGAGCGGCCCCAGGATTTCAGCGTTAAGCATCAATCGCCGGGGCCGCGTTGCGGCCCTTTCCGACCGGTCCGACGCCTCGGCAAGGCCGCTACAGAAACTTGAGGTCCGAAGGCGCCTGCTGGGGCAGCGTCTGCACCGTCTCGCCCAACTTGCCGCTGCGCGGATCGCGGCGCATGACCACGATCTGGTTGCTCTTCTGGTTCGCCACCAGCAGGTAGTTGCCATCCGGATCCAGGGCGAACTCCCGGGGATGGTCGCCCTCCACCGAACGGCGCTGCAACAGGGTGAGCCGGCCATCGTCCTTGCCCACGGCATACACCACGATCTCGTTGGCGGTGCCACGGTTGCTGACATAGAGGAAACGTCCATCGGCCGACAGGTGCAGGCCACCAGCGGCCTTCGCCGCAGCGTCCTTGCTCTCGGTCAGCGACAGGCGCTGGCGCTCGGTCAACGCACCGTCCTGCACATCGAACACCACCACTTCGGCGCTCATCTCCAGGGTAAGGTAGGCATGCCGGCCCTTGGCGTCGAACAGCAGATGGCGCGGACCACTCCCGGGTGGCAGGTCGACCGCAGGCGGAATCGCCGGGCTCAGCGGATGCTCGGGGCTGGCGCCGTCGTAGCGATAGATGAACACCTTGTCGGCGCCAAGGTCGCTGGCATACAGGTGGCGGCCATCGGGCGACAGTACCAGCGAATGCACATGGGCACCGGCCTGGCGCTCAGGGTTGACCTTGCTCGGTGTATGCCGGGCCTGCTGTACCACCGGTTTGAGCTTGCCGTCCTTCGCCACGGGAATCACCACCAGGCTGCCACCCGGGTCAGGGGCAACGGCATAGTTGGCCACGAACAGGTAGCGCTGGTCGTGGCTGAGGCTGGCGTGGGTCGGCTCGTCGCCCTGGCTGGGCACCTGGTTCAGCAGCTTGATCTCGCCCTGCTTGCCCAGCGAGAAACTGCTGACCTGGCCCTTGGGCGTTTCATTGACCGCGAACAACTGACGCTGGTCGGCGGACAGCACCAGCCACGAGGGGCTGACGCTCTTGACCACTTGCCGGGGCTTGGCATCGATCTGGCCGGTGCGAGAGTCGAAGTCGTAGCGGTAGATCCCTTCGCTGCCGCTGTCGGTGTAGCTGCCCACCAGCAAGGTGGCGGCCTGGGCGTTGACTGACAGAGCCATGAGGCTAGCGGTCAGCAGGCGTGTCCATTTCCTGTTCATCGTCTTCTTCATCCGGGGCACGAAAAGCACTCATACAGACTAGACGATGCTCGCCTTGGTCACTGGCCAGGTTCCAGTCGTCACCCGCGCCGGTGGCGGCGGCGACCTGTTCGGGAGTGAAGGACCAGCGGCGCAGCTGGCGACCGTCCATGCACTCGATGGTGAGGCCGGCGGCGTCGAAGGTGAAGTCGAAGGCGTGCAAGCCGTCGATCAGGAGCATGTCGCAGGCTGCGAGGGCGGTGGCGAGGGTGGGCATGGAGGTACCGATTGAGACTGGAATGGCCGCCATTATACGCATCGCGGGGCAAGCCCGCTCCCACGTCAGTTAAGTCGT
Organism: Pseudomonas sp. microsymbiont 2; assembly: GCF_054788395.1. Taxonomy (NCBI): domain Bacteria; kingdom Pseudomonadati; phylum Pseudomonadota; class Gammaproteobacteria; order Pseudomonadales; family Pseudomonadaceae; genus Pseudomonas; species Pseudomonas sp. microsymbiont 2. The sequence continues at coordinate 1,800,956 of NZ_CM139112.1, read as the reverse complement.
GGGAGCGGGCTTGCCCCGCGATCAGGCCTTGGTTAGTGGGCGAAGATCGACCCGCCCTCCTTGCCCGCCAGCTTGCTCGGCTTGATCAGGAACCGCGCCAGCGCCGGCAGCAGCCACAGGGCACCGAACATGTTCCACAGCAGCATGAAGGTCAGCATCAGGCCCATGTCGGCCTGGAACTTGATGGCCGAGAAGATCCAGGTGCACACGCCGATGGCCAGGCACAGGCCAGTGAACAACACCGCCTTGCCGGTGGAGCGCAGGGTTTCGTAGTAGGCCTCCTGCAATGGCAGGCCGGCGCGCAGGAAGCTCTCCAGGCGGCTGTAGATGTAGATGCCGTAGTCCACGCCAATGCCCACGCCCAGCGCCACCACCGGCAGCGTGGCGACCTTCACGCCGATGCCCATGAACGCCATCAGCGCGTTGCCCAGCACCGAGGTCAGCACCAGCGGCAGGACGATGCACAACGTGGCGGCGAAGGAGCGGAAAGTGATCATGCACATCACCGCCACGCAGATGTAGACGAGGATGAGAATGGTCAGCTCGGCCGACTTGATCACTTCGTTGGTGGCCGCCTCGATCCCGGCATTACCGGCCGCCAGGAGGAACTGCAGGCCGTCCTTGTTGTGGCTGTCGGCGAAGGCCTTGGCCGCGGCGGTGACCCGCTCCAGGGTCTCGGCCTTGTGGTCGTTGAGGAACACCAGCACCGGCGCCAGCGAGCAATCGGCGTTGTACAGACCATCGGCACGGGCGATGGAGTTGTTGAGGATGTCCGGGTTGCGCGACAGGGTTTCCCACTTCAGGCTGCCCTCGTTCATGCCCTTGATGACCTGCTTGGAAACGGTCACCAGGGAGATGGTCGACTGCACGCCCGGGGTGTTGTCCATGGTCCACATCAGCTCGTCGATCGGCGCCATGGTCGAGTGGATCGAGCACTGCTCGGCCGGGGTCTTGACCATGATCACCAGCACGTCGGAACTGGTGGAGTAGTTGCTGATGATGAAGCTGTTGTCCTGGTTGTAGCGCGAGTCCGGACGCAGCTCCGGGGCGCCCTGGTCGAGGTCGCCGATCTTCAGGTTCTGGCTGTACCAGAGGCCGCCGGCGAAGGCCAGCAGCGCCAGCACCACGGACACCGGCGCTACCTTGGGGCTGGCGAAGTTGGACAGCAGGCGCCAGAACGGATGCTCGCGGGTCGCGTCCTTCTTGCTGCGGGCGATGGCCTTCTGGCTGATGCCGACGTAGCTGATCGCCACCGGCAGCAGGATCAGGTTGGTGAAGACGATCACCGCCACGCCGATCGAAGCGCCGATGGCCAGCTCGCGAATCACGCCGATGTCGATGATCAGCAGGGTGATGAAGCCCACGGCATCGGCGAGGATGGCGATCATCCCCGGCAGGAACAGCTGGCGGAAGGTGCGCCGGGCCGCGGTCAGGGCATTCTCGGCATCACTGGACTGCAAGGCGATACCGTTGATCTTCTGCACCCCGTGGGAGATGCCGATGGCGAAGATCAGGAACGGCACCAGCATCGAATAGGGATCGAGGCCGAAGCCCACAGCGTGCATCAACCCCAGCTGCCAGACCACCGCCACCAGCGTGGTGATCAGCACGGCGATGGTGCTGCGGATGCACCAGGTGAACCAGTACAGCAGTGCCCAGGTGATCACCAGCGCGACACCGAAGAACATCGCCACCATCACCAGGCCGTCGATCAGGTCACCGACCTTCTTGGCGAAGCCGATGATGTGGATCTTCACGTTGGGGTTCTGCGCCTGGAACTTGTCGCGGATCTTCTCTTCCAGCTGGTGGGAGAACTGCTGGTAGTCGAGCTTGACCTGCCGCCCCGGATCCTGCGGGTCGGGGTAGCTTTCCAGCAGCGGCACATCGACGATGCTGGACTTGAAGTTGTTGGCCACCAGGCGTCCGACCTGGCCGGACTTGAGCACGTTGTCGCGCAGCGCGTCGAGGCTGTCCTGCGAGCCGTTGTAGGTGTTGGGGATCACCTCGCCACCAGAGAAGCCTTCCTCGGTCACCTCGCTCCAGCGCACGCTGGGGCTCCACAGCGACTTCAGGCCGGCGCGGTCGACGCCGGGGATGTAGAACACCTCGTCATGGATCTGCCGCAGCGTCTCCATGTAGTCCTTGTCGAAGATATCGCCCTTGGTCGCCTCCACCGAGATACGCACGGTGTTGCCGAGGTTGGCCAGGTCGTTGCGGTGCTCGAGCATCTGTTCGATGAACGGGTGCTCGAGCGGGATCATCTTCTCGAAGCTGGTGGACGGCCGGATCTGCGTGGCCTGCCAGAACAGGAAGATACTCACCAGCACGCAGATGGCGATGACAATGGGGCGGTTGTTGAAGATCAGGCGTTCCAGCAGGGTGGCCTTGTCCTTGTGCTGCATGTCGAAGCTCTCCCGGCTGGTCATGGACGCGCCTCCTGGGTACCGTCGGCCGAGGCCAGGTGCACGCCCCCTTGCCCGACCAGCAGCAGGCCGCCACCGCCCAGGCCACTGACGCCGGCCAGGGCGATGCGGTCGGCGCGGTTGCGCACGCTGAAGGTCTGCCCGTCGTCGACGCTGCGCAATACGCTGCCGCCATTGCCGACCAGCACCAGGCTGCCGTCATCGAGAAGCGTAGCGCTTGCCAGGCCGAATTCGAGCGGGCCACGTTCGGCCTTGAGCTCGATCGCTTGCCAGCTATCGCCGAAATCGGTGGAGCGGAACAGGTTGCCGCGCAGGCCGAAGGCCAGCAGCGTGTTGGCCTGGGCGGTGCCGATCACGCCGAACAGCGAGCCCTCATAGGGGCCATCGACCTTCGACCAGCTCTGGCCGTTGTCGCTGGAGCGGAACATGCTGCCCTGCTCGCCGACGATGAACAGCCCGGCGCCCTTGACCGTGGCGATGGCATTGAGGTGGAGCTGGTCGGGGTTGTCCAGGCGCTCGGCGACGTCCTGCCAATGCTGGCCGCCATCGGTGGTTTCCAGCAGCGCGCCATAGGCGCCGATGGCAAAGCCGTGCTGCGCATCGAGGAAGCGTACATCGAGCAGCGGAGCTTCGCGGGAGAGGTCTTCGAACTGCTTGCTCCAGGTCGCGCCGCCGTCGCTGCTGGCGAGGATCTGCGCGTCGTGGCCGACGGCCCAGCCGCGCTTGTCGTCGAGGAAGAACACGGCGGTGAGCAGTTGCCGGGTGGGGACCCGGGCCTGGGTCCAGGTCTTGCCCTGGTCGTCGGAGAACAGGATATGGCCGCGGTCACCAACCACCACCAGGCGCTGGCCTGCGTGAGTGGCGCCGATCAACAGGCCCTGGCTGGCCTGGTCCGACTCCACCGAGTATTGCTCGGCAGCCACCGCCGCCAGGACATTGCCCGTCCCGATGCCCAAAGCCAGCGCCAGCATTGTGCTGGCGGCCAGGCTGTAGCGTGCCCTTGCCCGCTGTCTCATGACTGCCCCCTGTTGTGTTCTTGTGCTGGGTCAATCTATTGCCAGGTACTGCGAAAACCTTGTTCCAGAGCCCTGGAATAGCTTCGGGCCATGCTAAGGGGATTGTCGGACAGAAAACAACGAGCGGGACGTTATGTTTTGTTAAGCGCCAGAAGCATCGCGGGGCAAGCCCGCTCCCACGCCAGTTGAGGACGGCGTGGGAGCGGGCTTGCCCCGCGATTGGTGTCGAACAGGCTTACGCCAGGCTCTTGCTCACCACCTCATACACATCGCTGGACAGCGCCCCGGACGCGAGAATCCGCTCCAGCTCGCCCTTCATCAGCGCCTGGCGCTGGTCGTCATACTTGCGCCAGCGGGTCAGCGGTGCGAGCTGACGCGAGGCGATCTGCGGGTTCAGCGCATTCAGCTCGATCACCAGGTCCGCCAGGAAGCGGTAGCCCGAACCGTCGCCAGCGTGGAAGTTGACCAGGTTCTGCCCGGCGAAGGCACCGACCAGCGCCCGCACCTTGTTCGGGTTCTTCAGGGTGAAGGCCGGGTGCTCCATCAACGCCTGGACCCGCGCCAGGCCGCCCGGCAGGGTGCTGGCCGCCTGTACGCTGAACCACTGGTCCATGACCAGCGGGTTGTCCTTGAAGTGCTCGGCGAATGCCTCCAGTGCCTTGGCCCGCTCGGCCTCGAACGGCGAGTTGACCAGCACCGCCAGGGCGGTGAGGCGCTCGGTCATGTTGTCGCAATGCTCGAACTGCTCCAGGGTCGCCTCGAGTACCTGCGCCCGGCCGGTCAGCATCAGGTACGACAGCGCGATGTTCTGCAGGCTGCGGCGGGCGAAATGCTCGGCCGAAGCCACATACGCGGTCTTGCGCGAAACCTCGCGATTGGCCTGGTAGCGCGCCCACAGGGCGTCGAACAGCTGCTCGGCGATCTGCTGGCGGGCGAACTCGCGGGCAGCATGGATCGCATCGACATCGGCCACCGGGCTGATCTCAGTGAGGTACGCCTCGCCCGGCAGCGAAAGCATCTCGGCGACCATGGCCGGGTCCAGCGACGCATTGCCGAGCACGGTGCCCAGGGCGGTGATCAGGCGCTGGTCGAGCTTGAGCGCTTCGCCACGCTGGTGCTGGCCGATCAGTTCCTGCAACACCTGCACCGACAGCTGCTGGCCCGCTTCCCAGCGGTTGAAGCCGTCGCTGTCGTGCTGCATGAGGAACATCAGCTGGTCGCGGTCGTACGGGAAGCTCAGCTTGACCGGCGCGCTGAAGCCGCGCAGCAGCGACGGCAGCGGCTTGGCCTTGATCCCCTCGAAGGTGAAGGTCTGCTCGGCCTCGGTCACCGACAGCACGCGGCTGCCGCCGACAGCCTGCGCTTCGCCGACCAGGCGCAGTGGCAGGTCATTGCCCTCGGCGTCCAGCAGCCCCAGTGCCACCGGGATCACGAATGGCAGTTTCTCGACCTTGTCAGGGGTCGCTGGGCAGCTCTGGCGGAAGGTCAGGCTGTAGGTCTGCGCGGTGGCATCATAGGCCTCGCTGACCTCCAGGCGCGGCGTGCCGGCTTGGCTGTACCAGCGCTTGAACTGGGTCAGGTCGACGCCGTTGGCGTCCTCCATGGCCTTGATGAAGTCGTCGGTGGTCACCGCCTGGCCATCGTGACGCTCGAAGTACAGGTCGCTGCCCTTGCGGAAGCCCTCGGCGCCCAGCAGGGTGTGGACCATGCCCACGACTTCCGCGCCCTTCTCGTACACGGTCAGGGTGTAGAAGTTGGAGATCTCGATGAAGCTGTCCGGGCGCACCGGGTGGGCCATGGGACCGGCGTCCTCGGCGAACTGGTGGGTGCGCAGGTAGGCGACATCCTCGATGCGCTTGACCGTGCGCGAGTTCATGTCGGCACTGAATTCGGCGTCGCGATATACCGTGAAGCCTTCCTTGAGCGACAGCTGGAACCAGTCGCGGCAGGTCACGCGGTTGCCCGACCAGTTGTGGAAGTACTCATGGGCGACCACGCCCTCGACCCGCTGATGGGCAGCATCGGTGGCGGTCTCGGCGCGGGCCAGCACGCAACTGGAGTTGAAGATGTTCAGGCCCTTGTTTTCCATCGCGCCCATGTTGAAGTCGTTGACCGCGACGATCATGAAGATGTCCAGGTCGTACTCGCGGCCATAGACTTCCTCGTCCCAGCGCATGGACTTCTTCAGGCTGACCATGGCGTGGTCGCACTTGTCGAGGTTTTCCGGCTCGACATAGATACGCAGCGCCACATCACGGCCAGACTGACGGGTAAATGTGTCCTCGACACACCATAGGTCACCCGCCACCAAAGCGAACAGGTAGGCCGGCTTCTTGAAGGGATCTTCCCAGGTCGCCCAATGGCGGCCGTCTTCCTGCGGGCCGCTGCCGACCGGGTTGCCGTTGGACAACAGCACCGGATAGCGATGCTGCTCGGCGATCACCGTGGTGGTGAAGGTGCTCATCACGTCCGGGCGGTCGAGGTAGTAGGTGATCTTGCGGAAGCCCTCGGCCTCGCACTGGGTGCAGAACATCTTGCCGGACTTGTACAGGCCTTCCAGCGCAGTGTTGCTCTCCGGGTGGATCTTCACGCTGGTGTCGAGGGTGAAGTGCTCGGCTTTGGGCTGCACGGTCAGGCTGTCGTCGCCGAGCTGGTAGTCAGCCGCGTGCAGCTCGACATCGTCCAGCGACGCCCGCAGCAGCTCCAGCTGCTGGCCATCGAGCACCAGCGGCGGCAGGCCGGCGCCACGCTCGGGGTTGCGGCGCATGACCAGCTGCGCGTGGACCAGGGTATGGTCCTCGAACAGCTCGAAGGTCAGGTGGGTCTCGTCGATCAGGTACTCGGGGGCCTGATAATCCTTGAGGTAGATCACTTGCGGTTGTTCGGTACGCATGGTGACGATCCTTTACTGGAGCACGGCCAGTTGATAGGCCGTGTACTTGCGAATGTTGATCACGCCGGTGTCGAAGATCAGGTATTGGCCCTTGATGCCCAGCAGCGTGCCTTCCACGACCGGGTCCTTGTCGAGGTTGAAGCTGACGATCTTTTTCGGATAGGCCTCGACCGGGTACTTCATCTGCACCACTTCGGCGTCCGGCAGCGGCTGGATCGCCTGCAGGCCGAAGCGCTCCTGCAAGCCACGGATGCCCTCGGCGCAGGCGTCGAAGATCTGCTCACGGATCGCCGGCAGGTCGAGCACCTCGGCATCGCCCTTGAGCAGCGCGCGCCAGTTGGTGCGGTCGGGCACCTGGCTGCGCAGCACGTCCTCGACCAGGCCCGACTGCTGACGGGTGGCCACGCGCATGATCGGCAGCGCCTGGCTGGCGCCCTGGTCGAGCCAGCGGGTGGGCAGTTGGGTGGCGCGGGTGATGCCGACCTTGATGCCCGACGAATTGGCCAGGTACACCACGTGGTCGGTCATGCAGAACTGCTCGCCCCACGACGGCTCGCGGCAGGTGCCGGCGTCGTAGTGGCATTTTTCCGGAGCCATGATGCAGACGTCGCACTGGGCCAGCTTGGTCATGCATGGGTAGCAGTAGCCCTGGCTGAAGCTGGTCTTGGTGCGCTTGCCGCAGTGGCTGCAGTGGATCGCACCGAGGTACTCCAGACGGATCGACTGGCCGATCAGCGGGTTGACCGGCACCTCGGCCTGGTCCAGGCGGAAGCTGTATTGAACGACCGGCGCGTCGAGGCGCACCGCCATCTTGCTCAAAGAGCCACGAGCGAGTTCGATCAATGTACCGAGTCCGACTTGAACAGGATGTTGGCGATCGGCGCGGACTTCGAGGCGCATTCCTGCGGCCCCATGTAGCCAGTGCGCTGCTCTTCGGGGAGGTTTTTCATCTCCCAGGCGATCACCGCCTGCAGCGACAGTTCTTTCTGTTCGGCGGTCAGCTTGCGGCCGTCGGACCATTTGCCGATCTCCACGGCCGTCTTCAGGCTTTCGTAGATCTCGGGGGTGATGTTTTCGATCATTTGCGCGAACGTGGACATGGTGTCTCCTCAGTCAGGCGGACAGTCTACGCCTGGCAAGCCATCCGCCCAAGAGGCCGGTCAGGCATCCGATGAGCAACCCGCCGACATGCGCAGCGTTGGCGATCTGGCCGAAGCCCAGTTGGCCGACCACGCCGCTCAGGCAGATCACCAGCCAGATCAGCATCATCACCAGCACGCCCTTGGGCAGGTTGAACTGTGGATTGGGCGCCAGCCACTGGTACAGCCAGACATGCCCGAGCAAGCCGTAGAGCACCCCGGACAGGCCGCCGAACAGGCTCGGGCCGCTGGTGAAATGCTGGGCCAGGTTGGACACCAGGCTGAACAGCAGGGTCAGCCCCAGCAGCAGCCAGGGGCCCTGGCGCAACTCGACACGCTTGCCCAATTCCCAGTACCACAGGCCGTTCATCGCCAGGTGCAGCACGCCGAAGTGCAGCAGCATCGGCGAGACCAGGCGCCACCACTGGCCTTCGGCCAGGGACTGGAGCAACGAGGTGAAGTAGACGTAATCCCCCTGCACCTGGAACGGCAGGAAGGTGAACCAGGCGATGGTCGCGAGGTTGTCGCCCAGGCCGGTGACCCCGGCGACCACCAGGCACAGCAGCAGGACAGCGGTGGTCACCTTGCAGGCCAGGGCCTGCTCCTTCAGCGACGGTGGCGTTGGCGCATCCGCCGGCAAGCCAGCTGCCACAGGGGCCGGGATGGCTTGCAGGTCGGCATTGCCGTCGGGAAAGCGCTGGTACAGCTGGCGCACGTCCTCGGCCATGGCGGGCGGCGCCCACAGCACCTGCTCCCCGCCCTCCTCCACCACCCGGTGCGGCACCTGCAAGCGGCGCAGCAGGGCGACGAAACCGCTGAGGTCGACCGCCAGCGGCAGACGCAACACCTCGATCACGTTCATTGGCTGGCCTGCGGGCGTTCGACATCGACCCAGACGAACTTGTGCGGATCGATACGGGTTTCGTCATCCAGCCGATAGGCGGCCAGCTTGCCGTAGAGCACGGCGCTGTAGTCCAGGCAGGCGAGGTTGGCGCGGATCGGCGCCGGGCGGCCACTGCGCCAGTAATGGCCGACGAACAGCAACGGCTCATCCTCGGCATAGCGCAACAGGGCGTTCTTCTGGCTGTGGCTCAGCGGTGTGCGAGCCACTTCGTCGGGCAGCGCGTCGGGTTGGAACACGATGTCACCGTAGGTCTGTGGGTCTTCCTCCCAGAACTTGGTGCGGAAGAACGCGCGGGTCAGGCCGTCGCCACCGGTCAGCGTGAGGCCGTCCGGCAGGCGCATGTCGGTGCCGCGCAGCAGGCGATTGCATACCGTGGCGGCATAACTGCCGGACACCGCCGAGGCCTGCACGAAGTGCTCGTCGATGCGCCCGTCGGGGTATTGCCTGCGCAGCGGTTCGATCAGCTGGCGGTCCCAGCAGGCATGCACCAGACGGAAACGCCCGGCGTCGAGGAACAGCGGCAGCTGGTAGAACCACTGGATGAAGTCATGCCAGTCACCTGGGTGCTGGGCGAACTGGGTGAGGGTTTCGTCGATCAGGCGAGCATGCCGTGGCGTATGTTCGCGCACATAGGCCTTGCCGCTGCCGGGCAGCGCCGGGGTGACCCAGCCCAGGGCGTTGTATTCATGGTTGCCCATGATACACAAGGCCTGGCCGGCCTCGACCATGTCGTGGACGATGTGCAGCGCCTCGCGGATGCGTGGGCCGCGATCGACGATGTCGCCGAGAAACAGCGCCTGGCGCCGTGGGTGGCGCCAGACCCCGCCCACCCGCTTGTAGCCGAGCGCATCGAGCAAGCGCTCGAGGGTCAGCGCACAGCCGTGCACGTCACCGATGATGTCGAAACTGCGCGCCGGATCGAACATCAGTCGTCCCTGCCTCCCAGGCGGCTGCCCCAGCCGAGCTTGGTGCGGCAGACCTCGTAGTAATTGTGGTCCAGCGGATGGATCAGACGCAGCTTCTGCGGCTTCTTGCTCACCGTGATGGTGTCGCCGGGGGCGCAGGTGAAGTGGTTCTGCCCATCACAAGAGACCTGCGGGTAGATCTGCAGGTCCTTGGACACGACGATCTTCAGCTCGCTGTTGCCGTCCACCACGATCGGTCGCCCGGACAGGGTGTGCGGGTACATCGGCACGATGACGATGGCATCGAGCTTGGGGTGCATGATCGGGCCGCCGGCGGACAAGGCGTAAGCGGTCGAGCCGGTCGGGGTGGCGACGATCAGGCCGTCGGCCTTCTGGCTGCAGACGAACTGGCCGTCGATGTAGATCTCGAACTCGATCATTCGCGTCGACTTGCCCGGGTGCAGCACCACGTCGTTGAGCGCGTCGCCCTGGCCGATGGCCTCGTGATGACGGCGCACCTCGGCCTGCAGCAGGAAGCGGTTCTCCACCAGGTAGTGGCCGTCGAGCACCTCGGCGACCTTCTCCTCCAGCTCATCGGGGCGGATATCGGTGAGAAAGCCCAGGTTGCCGCGGTTGATGCCCAGCACCGGGATGTTGTGCCGGGCCAGGGCGCGGGCGGCGCCGAGCAGGCTGCCGTCGCCGCCGACCACGATGACCAGGTCGCAGACCTCGCCCAGCAGCTTGCGCGTGGAGGTCTGCAGGCCGTGGCCGGGCAGCACCTCGGCGATGGTGTCCTCGAGGATCACGTGCAGGTGGCGCTCGAGGAGGAATTTTTTCAGTCGGCGAATGGTGTCGAGCACCTGGGAGCTGCCAAGGCGTCCGATGATACCGATATTGCGAAATTGCTCCATGGTGCTCCTGCAAGGCTCTACGCCGGTGTGACAATGCCGGGATTATGGGCGAAACGACCGGCCAGCGGCAAACCGGCTATGCTCGCAGGATGATGCCCTTCGCCGACCTCCAGCCCCTGCCCCGCCAGTTGCGCCACCCGGCCGTGCGCGACCTGGCCTGGACGCTGCTGTCACCGCCACTGCTGGCGCAGGCCGGCTGTTCCCAGCGCCACCCGCTGCAGGGCAGCGCCTGGGCCGATGATCCGCAGCGCCTGGACCACTGGCTCATGACGCTTGACCAGGAGCCTGCGCCGCTGTTGGGCTGGTTGGCACGCCTGAACAGTCGGCGGCTGGGCCTGTACTACGAAAGCCTGTGGCAGTTCGCCCTGCGCCAGGCGCCGGGCATCGAGCTGCTGGCGGCCAACCTCGCGATCCGCGACGGCGGACACACCCTCGGCGAGCTGGATATCCTGCTGCGCGACCACGAAGGCGACCATCACCTGGAACTGGCCATCAAACTCTACCTCGGCCCCCCTGCCAGCGACGGGCAGGATCCGGCGCACTGGCTCGGCCCCGGCTGCCACGATCGCCTCGGCACCAAGCTGGCGCACCTGGCCGGGCACCAGCTGACGATCTCCGGCCAGCCCCATGGCCGTAGCGCGCTGGACGAGCTGGGCATCGCCGAGGTCGAGGCCCACCTGTGGCTTGGCGGCTATCTGTTCTATCCCTGGCCCGGGCATGCCGAGGCGCCTACCGGCGCTCATCCGGCGCATTTGCGAGGGCGCTGGCTGCATCGGCAAGATTGGGTGGACTACCTCGCGCAATGCCCGCCAGGACGCTGGCAGCCGCTGCCCCGGCATGGGTGGCTCGCGCCAGCGCGGGTGGAAACATCTTGGTCCACGAGCCAGTTCGACGCTTGGTTGACCGGGCTGGATGTGTTCGCCCCCGCACAGCTGCTGGTGCGACTGGAACAGGATAGCGACGGTGCCTGGCAGGAGGTCGAGCGGTTGTTCCTGGTGGCGGACAGCTGGCCGTCCTTGCCCGGACTTTGAGGTAGGCAGGTCCGACCCTTTCGCGGGTAAACCCGCTCTCACAGGACCTCCTCCACATCTGAAGGTGACACAACACCTGTGGGAGCGGGTTTACCCGCGAAGAGGCCCGAGCAGGCAACACAAATTTCATCGATCTGGCGCAAGGATCGATTCCCGACCGCCATTACAGTAGTACCTGAGCGCCAGCAAGAGCGCCCCAATGGACCTGATGACGAGGACCCACCATGGTTTCATCCACTCCCGCGACCCATTACGCGCGCTGGTCGATCGCCCTGCACTGGCTGATGCTGGTGCTGCTGGCCGCCGTCTATGCCTGCATCGAGCTGCGCGGCCTGTTCCCCAAGGGCAGCGCCGAACGCGACCTGATGAAAGACCTGCACTTCATGCTCGGCCTGACGGTGTTCGCGCTGGTCTGGCTGCGCCTGGCCATGCGCCTGTCGCGCCCCACCCCGCCGATCGTGCCCAAGCCACCAGCCTGGCAGACTGGCCTTGCGCACCTGGTACATCTGTTGCTGTACCTGATGATGATCGGCCTGCCGCTGGCCGGCTGGACGATCCTCAGCGCGGCCGACAAGCCGATTCCGTTCTACGGCCTGGAGCTGCCAGCCATCGTCGCGCCCGATCCGGACCTGGCCAAGTTCATCAAGGGCTGGCATGAACGCATCGGCAGCTGGGGCTACTGGCTGATCGGCCTGCACGCGCTGGCCGGGCTCTATCACCACTACGTGCGACGCGACAACACGCTGCTGCGCATGTTGCCTTACAAGTAGCCGCGCCGGCCCTGCAGGCCACCGGTGTGGATGAAGATCAAGCGGGTGCCGGGCGCGAACAGCCCTGCTTCGACCTGATCACGCAACGCCATCAGCGCCTTGCCGGTATACAGGGCTTCGAGGGGCAGGTCGGCCTTGTCCTCGCTCTCGGCGATGAACGTCAGTAGTTCATCGTCCAAACGAGCGAAGCCGCCTCGACTGGCGTCATGCAGCACATAGCCCTGACGCCCGGCCAGGGCCTGGACAGTCTGCGCCACGCCATGGTCAGCGGGCACCGCCAGGGCACCATGGACGGTGTGGGCACCCTGCTCGGCCATCACCAGCCCAGCCAGGGTGGTACCCGTGCCCACCGCCAGCCACCAGGCGTCGTAGCCTGTCCAGCCGAGCGAGGGAAGCTGCGCCCGCGCCTGCTCGACGATCACTCGGCAACCCTCGGCCCCCAGCGGACCACCGCCGCCTTCGGGAATACAATGCCAACCGGGGTAACGCGCCAGCCAGGGTTGCCAGAAGCCAGGCTGATGACGCACGCGGTAGCCACCATAGCCCAGCCAGTGCAAGGTCATGCCCAGGGCTTGCAGGTCGCGCACCGTCGGCGTGTCCTGTGGTTGCCCGCGCATCAGTCCGACGGTGGCGAAGCCGAAACGCCGGCCCGCCGCCGCCAGGGCATGCAAGTGGTTGGAATGGTTGCCACCCAGGCTGATGAGCCCCGGCGCGCCCATGCGCCGCGCCGAGGCCAGGTGCTCGCGCAGCTTGTAGCCCTTGTTGCCGTTGACCAGCGGATCGATCAGGTCCAGACGCAACACCGCGCACGCCACACCCGCCGCGCTCAGCCATGGCAGGCGCAGGTGCTGCAAGGGGGGCATGGCGAGGGAGGCAAAGCCTGCGATCATCGAGAGCATTCCGAAAACCGCCAGCATACCAGCTCAGCGACGCCCACTCGTCCAGCTGTGCGCATTGCCGATCTTGATCAGCCCCTCCAAGGGAGAAAGCACCGGGCTGGCCATGGTGATCCAGTCCAGCACCTCGGTTTCGACCCTGACGCCCTTGACGATCAACTCATCCGCATAGCTCAACGCGCGGGTCAGCGTCTGGGCATCGGCGCTGGCCAGATGCCTGATACGGTTGAACATGACCGGCCCTGTCACCTCGGAAATTTCCCGCATATAGGCGCTGAAGCGCTGGTAGTCGCCTTGCAGCGGACGCGGCACCTGCCGCCCCAGGCTGCTGTTCTTGAAGCAGCGGGGAATTTCCTCGAGCATGGCATCCAGCAGGGGGTTACCCTTGAGGCTGGCGAAATGGCTGTTGTTCGGCCCACGCAAGCCAAGCTGCCGATGCTCCACGAAGCCTCCCGTGCCCAACTGGCCGGGCTGCAAACGGATCACCGGAAGATTGCCGATCAACTGGTCGTCGATGTCCATGTACACCCCTCCTAGCTCGTGCAGCAGGCGATAGCGCAATACATCGCAGGCAGCGGCCAGGTTGCGGCTCGGCGTTTCACGGAAAAAGCTGAACACCTTGCCAGCTTCACTGTTCAGGAAAACGTTGAAGAATGAGTTGCTTGCGAGTGAGCGGAACTCAATGTCAGGGTATTTGCGATTCAACTTGAAGCGATTCCAGCCACTATCCACCGTGCCCAGCAGGTGCACATGCAATTTGTAGCCGCTGCGCTTGGCCACTTCTGCGTTCTTGGTCAGGAGTGCGCCATGCTCCCGGCTCAAGGTCTGGTAGTCGCCGATCCATACCTGGTGGATGTCCGAAGGCACCGCCTCGCCACCGGCCACGGCCTGCCACTGGCGCAATACAGGCTTGGGCTGCGTGCAACCCAGGGCCTCGCGCGCCTCCTGGCGCTCGACATGGTTGGCCACGGCCCCGGCGTCCGACGAACCGATCTGCCGTCCAGCCTCGCTGTCGAAGCGATAGTAGCGTCGCGTCTGGTCGCTGTACCAACAGCCATGCTGCAGATCGAACTCGACCTTGACCACCTGTTGCCCCTCGTCGATTCGATACTGCGTGCGCCCTTCGACGATCTCGCGGCGAATCCCTCGGGTCACCCGGTCAGCTTGCACCACCGGCCTGAGCGGCAGGTCCATGCCCCCCAGCAAACCAGCGCGGCGCAGCACATGCCAGTTGCCGGTGTAGGGATCGCGCACGATGCGTGGATCGGGATTGGAAAACAGCGAACGACTGAGCGGCGTATCCCCTTCGCCGAGGTGGAAGCTGGAGGTACGCTCCACTGGGTTGGCCAGTTCGTACACCCGATAGCAACCGCCGTCCGCCAGCTTGACGTAAAGCCCGCCCTCGCTGACCCACAACCCTTCGCGCAGGCCCTGTTCGATGCGCCGCAAACCGGTGATCACCTTGGGCTCAGGTGCAATGGCGGCAAGCGTGTACCCTGCCCCGGCAGCTTGCAGCCGTGTCGGCGCATTGCCCTTGGCGTGGCGTCTGAAGGTGAAGAATTTGGCGTTGGCCAGGCCATTGACACTGGTCAAGGCCTCCAGCAAGTACTCCCCGGCCTGCTCACGCTGGCCAGCAGCAAATGAGGAATGGCTGGTGAACAGGTAGTAACCAAGCTCAGCAAGGTCGAGTGCCGTCATCACCCGTGCCGGAATCAGCGTACTCAACAAGCGGAACACCAGCACGGCGATATCCAGCCCCTTTTCCAGCGCCAGTTCCGCATCCGACAGCGCCAGACTGTCGCCTTCGGCGCGCAGGTAGGCGATCCGATAACTGAAGGTCGCCTGGCCGAGCGAGCCTTTGAGCGGACGGAGCGCCAGCGCAGCCCCCGCGCCGCCCCGAGCAAGGGAGAACAGCAGTGGCTGGACGATGGCAAGCTGATGACGCCCGAAGCGCGACACCCAGTACCGCACCTGCGGGTTCCAGTCCTTCATCTGCTCGATCCCGGCCAGGTCGCGGGTGAGGGCTGAGCGCAGGGCGCCACGCGATGTATGGCGCTTGAACGGCCCGCCGAGCGGGTAGCCGGGCAGGTAACAAAGGATCGACGACTCGCCCGACTCATGGAAGACGAACACATCCCGCAGCGAATTGCCCATCAGCGACAGGCCCTCCACCTGCACCTGCTGTCCATCGCGCAGCGGCCGGGTGTCCAGGCTCGGATGATCCAGCACATCCAGCACCGCCTGGTAGCCCGAGTCGTCCAGGTCGCCGTTGGCATTGGCCAGCAACGCATCGAGGCGCAAACGCGTCTCGAACACTTTCACGGCGGCGGCCTTGCCCTGCTCGAACCGCACCGCGTCAGCGGCATCGGCTGGCGCCTGCAGTTTGGTGGCAAGCAGGGCCTGGTAACCCTCCTGCAGATCGAGAGATTCAGCCAACTCGGCGAGTCGCTTGAGCGACAACCGCTCGGCCTGCGCCGCTGGCAAGCCCGAGAACGTCACACTCCAGTCACCAGCCCGGGCTTCCAGGCGCAAGGCGATGTACTCGAACAAGGTGTACTGCGCCAGGGTGGTCGAGACTGGCCAGCGATCAGGCAGGCCACCGGGAGGCAACTCCGGATCGAGCGGCTCGGGACTGTACTCTGTGATGGTGACCTCGACCAGGATTTCACTGGGCTCGGCATGGATGCCCTCAGCCAGCAACGCGCCGCGAATCCGCTTGCTGGCGTACGCCTCGAAGGAGGGTAGCTCTTCCCAGTAGGCGTCAGCCTGGGCTTGCTGCTCCAGCAACTGCAGCGTGGTTGCCTCCAACAGCGCCTGTCGCGCTTGCGAAAGATTACGCAATCCCGCCGACAACTGCCCGCGCAACGCCTGGCGTTGCTCCTCGAAGGCCTGCAGCTCGCGGAGCACTTTCGCCCTTGAAGTGTCCAGGCCGATACGCGGTTGCCATAACCCCGAGGCATCGGCCAGCGCACCTTGGCGCCAGGCTTCGATCTGCTGCTCGGCCAGGGTTTCGAACGGGTTGTCGTCGAGCGGCTGGGCCAACACCTCGAAACCGCCACCCTCCCTGGCCCGCTCGCGCAGGATCACCGCCTGATCCTCGGGCGCCAGGCGGCTGAGGATGGCGAGCAGCAACGGCCCATCGTCGCGCAGCGACTTGGCGAGGGCGGCAAGGGCCTGCTCCAGATGGTCGTGCCGTTGGATGAAGCCGAAATAGCCGGTGCAGTAGACCACGGTCTCCCCCGTCTGAGCCTGCCGATCGACCACGTATTTCCCTTGAGCTGGCGCATGACCCGCCGGCTGCAGCGTCAAAATCAGCATCCCGGGCAAGGTCACGGTCGCCCCGTCGCCCTGGGCGCGCACCACCAGGCAATAGACGCCGCGCGGCGTGGCTCGGTCGAGCAGCCGCGGGTGCGCGACGATATCGTCAATCAGGGTCAGCGAGTCGGCCGCGAGCAAGCCCGCGGCCTGTAGCAAGGCAAGGTCGCCGCAAAGGCTTTCACGCACCTGCGACGCAGCCTGCTGGCGACGAGGCAAGGCATGGGGCGGGCCTGGAACCTCCCAGTAAGTCAGGCGGTCGACCTCGAAACGCGCGAAGACCGAATTCCGGTTGATAGCCCGCAATGCCTGGCGAAACTGGGTCAGGGTAGCGCCGCTGAACTGTTCCTGCGGCAATACGGAGTCGGCGCGCTTGGAAAGTACGGTCGTGGCCGGATCCAAGTCTGCATCGCCGAGCGCCAAGCCCTTGCCGGCGCGCTCGACGAGCTGTCCGATGGGGTACGCCGCGACGATCTGATGCACGCCATCGATCAATGGCGAGCTACAGCGGACCAGGTACGGCGCTTGCGCCAGCACGCCTGGCAGCAGTGTCTCGAACAGCCCCCGCGATGACGCGGTCAGGCTGGGCAGTTCGACGATATCCGGCAGGCCCTCGGGGAGGTCGGCAATCGATGCGACAGGGGAAGTGGCGGGGGGCATCACGGCAATCTCCGTCAAAAACGAAGAAATTGCCGTGCCCGTGACCCGCTCGTGCGTTATGTATCTATGCCAGTCAAAGCTCGGCCGCCAGGCGCGAGCCCTGGTTGATCGCCCGCTTGGCATCGAGCTCGGCCGCCACATCGGCGCCGCCGATCAGGTGCACCGACTGGCCCGCCGCGAGTAGCCCTTCGTGCAGCTCGCGCAGCGGCTCCTGACCGGCGCAGACGACGATGTTGTCCACTGCCAGCAGTTGCGGCTCACCCTCGCCGATGCGCACGTGCAACCCGGCATCGTCCACGCTCAGGTACTCGACACCGTTGAGCATCTGCACCTGCTTGTTCTTCAGGCCCGTGCGATGAATCCAGCCAGTGGTCTTGCCCAGGCCGTCACCCACCTTGGTCTTCTTGCGCTGCAGCAGGTACACCTGCCGCGCCGGCGCATGGGGCTCGGCCTTGACCCCAGCCACGCCACCACGGGCCTCCAGGTGCGTATCGATACCCCACTCCCTCCAGAACGCCTCACGGTCCTGGCTGGTGGCCACGCCTTCATGCACCAGGTACTCGGATACATCGAAACCAATGCCGCCTGCACCGATCACCGCCACCCGCTTACCCACCGGCTTGCGCTCCAGCAGCACGTCCAGGTAGCTCAGCACCTTGGCGTTGTCGATACCGGGAATGGCCGGCGTGCGCGGGGCGATGCCGGTGGCCAGGATGACCTCGTCGAACTCGCCAGCCACCAGCGCGGCCACATCGACACGGGTATTCAGGCGCAGCTCGACACCCGTGGACTTCACCTTGTTGCGGAAGTAACGCAGGGTCTCGTGGAACTCCTCCTTGCCCGGCACCCGCTTGGCCACGTTGAACTGCCCACCGATCTCGCTGGAGGCATCGAACAGCGTCACTTCATGACCGCGCTCGGCGGCCACGGTGGCAGCCGCCAGGCCCGCCGGGCCGGCGCCGACCACGGCAATGCGCTTGACGTTGAGCACAGGCAGGTAGTTGAGCTCGGTCTCGTGGCAGGCCCGCGGATTGACCAGGCAACTGGTCAGCTTGCCGCCGAAGGTGTGGTCCAGGCAGGCCTGGTTGCAGCCGATACAGGTGTTGATCTCGTCGCCCCGGCCCGCGGCGGCCTTGTTGACGAAATCCGGGTCGGCCAGGAATGGCCGAGCCATGGAGACCATGTCGGCATCGCCTTCGGCCAGCACCGCCTCGGCCACCTCCGGGGTGTTGATACGGTTGGTGGTGATCAGCGGGATCTTCACCGCACCGCGCAGCTTGGCGGTGACCTTGCTGAACGCCGCGCGCGGCACCTTGGTGGCGATGGTCGGGATGCGCGCCTCGTGCCAGCCGATGCCCGTGTTGATCAGCGTGGCACCGGCCTGCTCGATGGCCTTGGCCAGCAGCTCGATCTCGTCCCAGGTGCTGCCGCCCTCGACCAGGTCAAGCATCGACAGGCGGAAGATGATGATGAAGTTCGGCCCCACGTCCTCTCGCACCCGGCGCACGATCTCCACGGCCAGGCGCATGCGGTTCTCGTAGCTGCCGCCCCAACGGTCGGTGCGGTGGTTGGTATGGGCGGCGAGGAACTGGTTGATGAAGTAGCCTTCCGATCCCATGATCTCGACGCCGTCGTAACCGGCGCGCTGGGCCAGGCTTGCACAGGTGACGAAATCGCGGATCTGCTTCTCGATGCCCTCCTCGTCCAGTTCCTTGGGCTTGAACGGGTTGATCGGCGCCTGGATGGCGCTGGGCGCCACCTGCTTCGGGCTATAGGCATAGCGTCCAGCGTGGAGGATCTGCAGGCAGATCTTGCCACCGGCGGCATGCACCGCCTCGGTGACGATCCGGTGCTTGTCGGCCTCTTGCTCGGTGCTGAGCTTGGCCGCGCCGGAATACACGCCACCTTCATCGTTGGGCGCGATGCCGCCAGTGACCATCAAGCCGACACCGCCGCGGGCACGCTCGGCGAAGTACGCGGCCATGCGCTCGAAGCCGCCCGGGCGCTCCTCGAGGCCGGTGTGCATGGACCCCATCAGGGTGCGGTTGCGCAAGGTGGTGAAACCCAGGTCGAGAGGGGCCAGCAGGTGCGGGTAGCGGTCGGTAGCCATGGATGGACTCCACAGTTGGCGTGATCACGGAATGCGGGCGCCTCTACCAGGTCTCTACAGCACCGTGGCGGGGCCCGTCGTTTGTCTGAGGTCGACATTAAACAGGCGTTTGAACACGCTCAATGATCGAAACTGACAACTTATTGATCCTGCTGCACAGCAGGTTCAGCCGCGCCTGGGGCCGCCTCACGCCCTTCGCCGCTGCGGTTACCCGCGAAGGGGCCCGATAAATGCCAGACCAGGCGTTACTGCACGCCGCGACCTGACCGGTGCCAATTGCACGACCGCCCACAGTACCTCGAGCAGCAAAATCCCCCAGAGCAGCGCGGAAGCCCCATGAGCCAAGGCGTACAACTGCCAGGAGGCGAACAAGATCCGCCCCGCCGCGTCGTAGCGACCGAATTGTGGCTGCGGATCGCGAATCCTCAGCCAGGACCAGACACACACGATGGACCCCATCAGATTGGCCATCATGACATGCATCGGATCGAACAATGGCACCTGGCCGCTCAAGCCAAGCGTGTCGTGCAGCGAACCTAGCCAGTGATGCAGCAGGGCGAAACTCCACGGCGTCACGAAACCCACGGTGATGAACAAATCGTATAGACCACTGGCGCGTACCACCTTGCGATATTGAGCAGTGCTCCACATAACCCGTACTCCTTCGGATCAACGAAGGCATCAGGCTAAAGCCTGGGGTAAGCTCCAAGGTCAAGCCCGAATAAGGAAATTCTCATGCGCATTGGCGAACTCGCCCAAGTCTGTGGCGTCAGCCGCGATACGCTGCGGTTCTATGAAGAGCGCGGCCTCATTCAGGCCCGCCGCCTGGCCAACGGCTACCGCGACTATCCGGACGAAATCGCACAACTGGTGCATTTCATTCGCAATGCCCAGCGCCTGGGCTTCAGCCTCAATGAGATCGGCAACAACGTCGAGCACCTATGGCACTCGGTAAACCCTGACCAAGCTGTGGAAGCACTGCTGCGCGACAAGGTGGCGCTGGTCGAGCAGCGCCTCGACGAACTGCAGAGACTGCGCAGCGCCCTCCTGCATCGCCTCACCCTGGCCTGCCCGCTACGGGACGGCCTCGACCTGCCGGAGCCAAGCTCCACGCTGGCGCTGACCGGCCCGGCGGGGAGTTGATGCCCCCAGGGCTCACCAGATGAACCAGAACGAAGGTCCAAAGTGACTTACCATTGGAGCCTTCTCATGCGCCTGTCCATTGGTGCCGCTGCATGAGCCCGATGTCGTATTTCGTTTTTCAGGAGAAAACCTTCATGTCCAATGCTCGAGAGGCATTGGTCACCACCGCACTGGAGCTGTTTCTGCATGAAGGCTTGCAGTCGGTAGGCATTGACCGGGTAATCAAAGAGTCCAACGTGAGCAAGATGACGCTGTACAAGTACTTTCCTTCCAAGGAAATACTGATCGCCCACGTGCTGGAGCATTACCACCATGCCATCATCGGCGAAATCCAGTCATGCCTGGTCAATGTCCCACCCCAACTACCGCAACAGATGGCGGCGTTGCTGGTGTGGTATCGCGGCAAGTTCATCGACAGCAATGTGCGTGGCTGCCTGTTTGGCATCGCCGCGACGGTCTATGCCAGCTGCGACCATCCGATTCACCAGGTCTGCCTCAAACACACGCAGACGCTGGCCGACCTGTTCTCTGCGCTGCTGTTCAGCGCAGGCTACGGCGAGCGCAGTGCCACCTTGGCGCTGCAGTGCCTGACGTTGCTTGAAGGCACCCGCAATCTCACCACCATCGGCGTCAAGGGCGACCCTCTGGCAAGCGCCATGCAGGTCGTGCTCATGTTGCTGCAGCCACAGCCACAGCAGGGGTGATCAAAACCCGTATTCCGCCTGGACATACACCGTGTGATTGTCGTGCAACTGGCCGAAAAAAGTATCTTCCCGTCCGTAATAACCCTCGATGCCGCCCAGAAGGCGTACGTGGTCCGACAACATATAAGACGCTTTCAGACGTGCGATACCGCTGTCGTTTTGCACGTTGGCGACACCGCTGGCTTCAAGCGACAGGTTGTCATTCAGCCAGCGCTTGGCCACGCGCCAGGTGAACCCGTACTGATCGCTGGCCGTCTGGCCACTCGTGGTCATCTGCCGCAGCGCCACCTCCCGGGCGAACCACTCCAACCGCTGCGGCTGGCTGAAGTCGTAGACGTGCGTGTAGGTGGCCTGCAGACCCAGGGTCGCATTGTTGCGAAACGTCCACTCACCGCCCATCACCATGAACAACTGCGGTTTCTTGTGCAGGAAATCCTCCTGGCCGTTGCTGTCCGGCCTGGAATAGGCAGCCTCCGCTCGCCAGACCATGGCGCCTTGGGTCATGCTGAAGTCCATGCCCAGGATGCGACTGCGCTGGGCTTGAACCTGCACCGTGGCACCCTGGCTGGTCAACAGGCCAGGGGTCAGTACGGGTAATGGATAGACGCCATCCAGGTAGGACAGCGAGCCATCCATGTTCGGTGCCGACCACTCCCACTTGGCCGCCCACTGCGAGCGGCCGGACTGGCGAATGTCATAGTCGACATTCGCCAGAGGCACCAATGGAATGGTATGGCTGGGCGCCTCGGGAAACCACATCAACGCGACACTGCCATCGCCGACGTAGCGGGTCAGGTTGAGCATATCGGCCCCATAGCGCTGATCGCCATCCTCCGGCGTCAGCAGGGTGAAGTCCCGAGGCGCCAGGTTGTCGGTGGGATTGATACCATCGGCGCGTCCCCACACCACGATCTGTCGCCCGATACGCAAGTCGTAATCATCGAACTCGTGGTGCCAGTATGCTTCCCGCACACGACCGTGACGCTGCCCGCCGATGTTGCGCTGCTGCGCCCAGCCGTCAAACACCAGTTCGCCCTGATCGCGGGAACTGAGACGCTCGCGCACCCAGAGCGAAGCCACCTTGACATCCGTCTCGTCAGTCAATGCCCGATCACCACTCCACCAGCCTGTGCGCAACGAGACTGAGCTGTCCAATTGCAAGGTCGCCTGGGCCGTACCGGACAGGGCCAGCAACATCAGGCCCAGTCGCCTCATCTCCCCAACCCCTGAGGCTTGAAGTAGCGCTCATCCACGCCCTGTTCAGCCTGGAAAGCATCGAAGGCGATCTCGGTACGATGCCCCGTCTGCAGGTTGTAGGCGACAGAGCGCATGGCCTGCCACTTGCCGTGCTGCCCTACCGCTTCGATCCGGGATGATTCGATACGCTTTAGCGGCTGGCCGGATTGATCGCTGAACTCCGTGCGCACGGCCATGAAATTGTCAGCGCGCACCCAGTTGAGCATCTTCGAGTACCCTGAATCAGTGGCCTCCTTGTCATCGGATGGCACGGACTCGACCTTGAATACAGAGGCGCCGTCGTCCAGCGTTTCCCGAGCCAACAACCGATGTCGCCAATTGGCCGGATTGTGGCCGACGATATCTCCGTAGCTGAAATCGGTACCGACGAAACTGTCGCGTTTGTTCGACGCCGACAGCCGTCGGACCTTGCCCAGGGCCGGCAGGTAAATCCACATGTCGTCGTCGGTGGCACTCTGCTCCACCAGCAGGGTCGCGGTGCCCTTGATGTCCTGCGGTGCAACGAATTTCACGTAGCGCATGTTGTCCTGGGCTGGACCGGGCTGCAGCTTGGTCACCCCTATCGTCTTGCGTTCGCGGCGCTCCCCATTATTGACCTGCAGGCAAAAGTCATTGTCCTCTCGGCTGCTTTTCCCATCGTTCTACCTACCCGGAATGCGCCCTGACATCCTTCACCCGTTCCGCAGAATCCGCATGAACTGCTGCATGACCGCGCGCCCCTGAACGCCTTGCCTCTACACAGAGACGACGGGCCCAAGACGCGTGGCGAAATCCGGCCCGTCGCCAGCTGTCAGCTTTGGTATGATCGAAAACACCGAGCCTGAACCCGTGCACCAGGAATCCCGAAGCCAATGACCAAGACCGCACCATGCTCTTGACCCCCTTCATGTCCACTTCACTTTCGCGCGGGCACTGAAGCCATGCGCAAACTGCTTGCCAGCGCCCTGGCACTGGTCGTCATCGCCGCCCTCTGCGGTTATGGCTTCTGGACCTTGCAGCGCCCGGAAGGGCATTACCTGTCCGACCTGCGCATCGAGCTGGCGCTCAACCAGGGGGTGCCAGGCGAGCACGGTAATCTGCTGGGCGTCGAGCCCTTGCTGTATCCAGGCGACTACCAGAACCTCGCACGCCTGCACCGCAAGCTGTCGGCCTACCTGGAGCAGGCCCGCGCGCAAGGGTTGGTCAATTCGCGCACAGTGGTGGTGTTGCCGGAACATATCGGCACCTGGCTTTGGGCCCGCGGCGAAAAGCGCGAGTTTTACCAAGTCAGCCACCGCCGTGAGGCCGAACAATGGCTGGAGCTGAGCAATCCGCTGCGCTACGGCCTGGCAATGCTGAGCGCCACTGGCGACGATCGCCGCACCGATGCCCACCTGCGCATGAAAGCGGCACAGATGGCCACCGACTACCAGCAAGTGTTCGGCAGCCTGGCCCGGGAATTCGGCGTCACCCTGGTGGCAGGCTCGATCGTCCTGCCAACCCCCTACGTCGAGAACGGCGTGCTGCGCACTGGTAGCGGCCCACTGCTCAACAGCAGCCTGGTGTTCGCCGGCGATGGCTCGGTGCTGGGCCAGCCGCAGCACCAGCAGTATCCCGACAGCGAAACCCGCCGCTACATCCATGATGGCCAGCGTCACCCCTTGCAAGTACTGCAGACCCCGGCGGGACGCCTGGGAGTGCTGGTCGGCAGCGACAGCTGGTACCCGGACAATTACCGACAGCTCACGCAGCAGTCGGCGCAACTGATCGCCAACCCGGTCTTTCTCAGTGGCAAGCAGAGCTGGCAGGCCCCTTGGCGCGGCAACCGCCATCAGGCCTCGGCCAACGACCTGCCACTGCGACGCGGCCAGGTCAGCGAGCAGGATGCCTGGCAACAGTTGACCCAGACCGCCAATGGCAGCCTGCCCAGCATGAGCGTATTCATGCGCGGCCAGTTCTGGGAGCTGACCGGCGATGGCCAGGGCTTTGCCAGCCAGCCCGGCCACCTGTGGGTAGGCGACAGCAGCCACGGCGCCCGCCTGCTCAACCTGTGGCTGTGACGCCCATGCCTCGTCCGCGCGTGCGCCTGGGAGATCTGTCGGTAGGCTTCGTCCAGCCACTGGCCGAGGCGCTGATCGCGCTGGGCCACGACCCGCAACCGCTTCTGATGCATTACGGCCTGGACGCACGGCGCCTGGCAGAGCCGGGCGCGCGACTGTCGATCCCGCGCTACATGCACCTTGGCCATGCCGCCATCGCCCTGTGCGCCGAGCCGGCACTGGGCTTGCGCATGGGCCACTTCAGCCGCCTGGCCCAGGCCGGCCTGGCCGGCGTCACCGCCGCCCAGGCACCGACACTCGGCGACGCCGCTCGCACCCTGCTGCGCTTCGAGCCACTGTATGCCGCCAACTATCGTGGCCGGTCGAGCTTCCACGAGGACAGCCAAGGTGCCTGGTTGCGCTTCTATTCCATCAGCCCATACAACAGCTACAACCGTTTCGTCGTCGACTCGTTGCTCAGTGGCTGGCTGGCACAGCTTGGCGCCGTGGCGGGAAGGCCGATACAGGCCGAACGCCTGGAAGTCGAATTCGAGGCGCCGGAGTACGTCGGGCAATACCAAGGGCTGTGCGCCAGCTCCGTGCAGTTTGGCGCGGCGGCCAACCAGCTGCGCCTGAGCCTGGCCACCCTGGCCCTGCCCAACCGGCAGCATTGTCCGGGCACCTGGCAACACCTGCTGCAACTGTGCGAGACGGAACTGGCCCAGCGCACGCGAATCCGCAGCCTGGGCGAACGCATCACGCACCTGCTGGGGCCGCTGCTCAACGGGGGACGTGAACCGGATCTGGAGGAGGTGGCGCGGCATCTGCAGCTACCAACCTGGACCTTGCGCCGCAAGTTGGCCGAGGAAGGCACGCGCTTTCGCGACCTGCTCAACGACACACGGCGCGACCTGGCCGAGACCTATATCCGCGACACGGAGCTGGCCTTCGGCGAGATTGCCTATCTGCTGGGGTTTGCTTCGGCGGAAGCCTTCCAGCGCGCCTTCAAGCGCTGGACGAGCCTGACGCCCGGGGAGTTTCGCCGCCATCAGCGGCAGGTGGGCTAGAGCTCGGTAGCGTCATCCGCCGGCTCCGGCAGATCCAGTTCGTACGCGTGGAACTCGAGCAGTTCTTCCTGGTAATCGTCCATCTCGGCACCTCTTCGTTCATCGCACTTCGGTCATTGCGCCAACCTAAGCCAGCACAATGAAGGAATGATTACCTCCCCATGAACGATAAACGTAGCAAGTGCCCGGGAAGTTATCGACCCGTCAGAGTGGCGCCTGCGCAGGCGCCGGCGCCTCCTGCTGCATCTGGATCGGCGCGGGCTCGGCAGGCGGCGCGATAGGCTGCGACCCCTTGCTGTCATCCACTACCGGTGCCGCAGGAGCTTCGCTGGCCGGTACGGCAGCCGCGGGTGCTTCAACCGGAGCGGGTGCGGCGGCAGGGGCCACGGCAACCGGAGTCGGTACCGGGGCCGGCGTCTCTGCCACGCTCTCGGCTGCCGACGCGGCAGGCTGCGGCGCGGGCGCCAGGGCAGCAGGCGCAGGCTCCGGCAAGCCCAGGTCGGCGGCCGGTTTTTCCACCTTCGGCTCGGCGGCCGGCTCGGTTTTCTCCGACTTCTTCGGCTTCGGCAGGTAGCTTTCCACCAGGGCGAAGTAACGGTCGTAGAACTGCGCGGCGGTGACCGTCTCGCTGGCGACCTTCACCATGGAGTCGTCGGTGGAGCCGATCGGCATCGACACCGAGCCCAGCACGCCCACGCCAAGGCTGGCGGAGGTGTTGGACTTTTTCAGGGTGTAGCGGTCCTGCAAGGCATTGGCGAACATCGTCGAACGCTGCTTGTCGCTCATGTCCGACACGCAGGTGATGTTGAAACTGATCTGCAGGTGGTTCTCGGCGTTCTGCTGGAAGCTCTTGTTGCCGGCGACCTGGTTGGCATCGCTGCTGGTGATGATATAGCCCTGGCTGAGCAGCGCCCGTCGCGCGGCCTCGCAGGAGCCCGCCTCACTGGTGTCGAAACTGCGCGAAAAGGTGCCCGAGTCATCGAAGTTCTCGTGCTCGTAGACCGCGGTTTTTTTCGAGGAGCAGCCGGACACGCCTGCCAGCACCAGGGCCAGCCCGAGCGCAGCAAAGACGGTTGATCTAGACATTGCCAATTCCGGGAAGAAACGAAGGGAGGTATTGTGCATCACATCGATTGGTCGCTGAAACCGTTGATCGTGAAGAGTCTGTCAGTCTGGAGCAAATCCTCGCGGCGCACGGCGCCCAGAAACGAAAAAAGCGACCCTGAGGTCGCTTTTTCGTTGCTTCGAGGCGTTCAAGGGGCCTCGAGGCGAAGATGGCGCAGCGGACGGGACTCGAACCCGCGACCCCCGGCGTGACAGGCCGGTATTCTAACCGACTGAACTACCGCTGCGTATCGTTCGGGCTTGCACCCGATTGAAACTGGGATCTGAGCTTTCAAGCGCTTTGGCGCGAAAGCCAGGCACAAAAAAGGCGATTGCTCATCGCCTTTTTCGGTTTGCTTCGAGCGTTCAAGGGGCTCGTTGCAGAAGATGGCGCAGCGGACGGGACTCGAACCCGCGACCCCCGGCGTGACAGGCCGGTATTCTAACCGACTGAACTACCGCTGCGTATCGTTCAGGCTTGCGCCTGAGTGAAACTGGGATCTGGCCTTGCGGCCTCAGACCGGTGCAAGCACCCATCTGGAGAAGAATGGCGCGGCGGACGGGACTCGAACCCGCGACCCCCGGCGTGACAGGCCGGTATTCTAACCGACTGAACTACCGCCGCGCATAATTGGACTTTCGTCCTGTTCCTCTCTGCCAGCTCGCTTCTTTCGAAGCCGCTGAACCAGGAACGTTCTCAGGAAGTGGTGGGTGATGACGGGATCGAACCGCCGACCCTCTGCTTGTAAGGCAGATGCTCTCCCGGCTGAGCTAATCACCCCCGCGATGTTGCTTGTTGCGTTTGCTTCGCTGAGGCCGCGAAATTTACGCAGGTACCGATCCTAAGTCAATACCCCCATTGAAGTTTTTTTCAAAAAGGGCAAAAACAGCTGCAAGCTTAAAGCTGCAAGCGACAAGGAAAAGCCCCATCGCTGCACCACCCTGTTCGATTCCGGAAAAGAACAAGGGGACCTCACGGTCCCCTCTTGCAGCTTGAGGCTGATAGCTTGCCGCTCAGGTGTAGATCATCTTGCGGCTCATCCCGCCATCGACCACGAACTCCTGGCCGGTAACGAACCCCGCCTGGCGCGACAGCAACCATGCCACCAGCGCCGCCACGTCTTCCACGGTGCCTACCCTGCCGGCTGGATGCTGGGCATGGTCGGCCTCGGTCAAGGGCTCGGCGCGACGCTGCGAAGGATCACGGGCATCGATCCAGCCCGGGCTCACCGCATTGACGCGGATCTCCGGCCCCAGGCTCATGGCCAGGGCGTGGGTCAGGGCCAGCAAACCACCCTTGCTGGCGGCATAGGCCTCGGTGTCCGGCTCGGACTGCCGGGCGCGGGTGGACGTCAGGTTGACGATCGCGCCGCCATGGGCGCGCAAATAGGGTGCGCAATGCTTGGCCAGCAACATCGGGCCATTGAGGTTGACCGCCAGTACCCGATTCCATTGCGCCAGGGACAGGCTCTCCAGGGTCTGGTTGTGCGGGTTGGCGAGCGCCGCATTGCACACCAGCGCGTCCAGGCGGCCGAACTGCCCCAGCACCTCGGACACGCCGGCACTGACCTGGGCCTCATCGGCCACATCCATGGTGATGAACCAGGCGTTGTCGCCCAGCACCTTCGCGACCTTGGTGCCACGTGGGCGATCCAGGTCGCTGAGCACCACCTGCCAACCCTCGCAGATCAACCAGGCGGCGATACCCAGACCGATGCCGCGGGCGGCACCGGTAACCAGGGCCACCCGGCCATTATGGCCGGGCTCGCCGCCCTTCCAGTCGATCACAGCGCGGCCAGACCGCGAGCAAGATCGGCTTGCAGGTCGGCGACATCTTCCAGGCCGACCGCCACGCGGACCAGACTGTCACGAATGCCCGCCGCGTCACGCTCCTGCGGCGTCAGACGCCCATGGGAAGTGGTCGCAGGATGGGCGATGGTGGTCTTGCTGTCACCGAGGTTGGTGGTGATCGAGATCACTCGGGTCGCATCGATGAAGCGCCAGGCGCCCTCCTTGCCGCCCTTGACCTCGAAGCTGACCACCGCGCCGAAGCCGCTCATCTGACGCTTGGCCAGTTCATGCTGCGGATGGCTCGGCAGGCCGGCGTAGTGGACCTTCTCGATACCTTCCTGCTGCTCGAGCCACTCGGCCAGCGCCTGGGCGCTCTCGCAGTGGGCGCGCATGCGCAGCTTGAGGGTCTCCAGACCCTTGGTGAAGATCCAGGCGTTGAACGGGCTGAGGGTCGGGCCGGCGGTACGCAGGAAGCCCACGACTTCTTTCATCTGTTCGCTACGCCCGGCGACCACGCCCCCCATGCAACGGCCCTGGCCGTCGATGAACTTGGTCGCCGAATGGAACACGATGTCCGCGCCGAGCTTGAGCGGCTGCTGCAAGGCCGGAGTGCTGAAGCAGTTGTCCACCACCAGCATGGCGCCCCGGGCATGGGCGATCTCGGCCAGGGCGGTGATGTCCACCAGCTCGGCCAGCGGGTTGGACGGCGACTCGACGATCAGCAGCTTGGTGTTGGCCTTGATAGCCTTTTCCCAGCCATTCAGGTCGACCAGCGGCACGTAGTCCACCTGCACGCCAAAGCGCTTGAAGTACTTCTCGAACAGGCTGATGGTCGAGCCGAACACGCTCTGCGACACCAGCACATGGTCGCCGGCACTGCACAGTGACATCACCACTGCGAGGATCGCCGCCATGCCGGTGGAGGTGGCCACGGCCTGCTCGGCGCCCTCCATGGCCGCCAGGCGCTCCTCGAAGGCACGCACGGTCGGGTTGGTATAGCGCGAGTAGACGTTGCCCGGCGTTTCGCCGGCAAAGCGCGCGGCGGCGTCGGCGGCCGTGCGGAAGACATAGCTGGAGGTCAGGAACAGCGCTTCGCTGTGCTCGGCCTCCGGTGTGCGGTTCTGACCGGCGCGTACCGCCAGGGTGTCGAAAGCGACACCCTCGAGGTCACTGTCCAGTCGACCGGCATCCCATTGTTCGGTCATGCCGTCGCTCCCAAATCAGTTGTTGTACAGGTCGATGATCGCGCTGACCGCCTGGTTCTTCACCTTGGCCAGGTCATTACGGGCCTGCTCGATGCGCTCGAGGTAGGCTTCGTCGATATCGCCGGTGACGTACTCACCGTTGAACACCGCGCAATCGAAATGCTCGATCTTGATCTTGCCGCCACCGACCGATTCGATCAGGTCCGGCAGGTCCTGATAGATCAGCCAGTCGGCGCCGATCAACTCGGCCACCTGTTCGGTGGTACGGTTGTGGGCGATCAGTTCGTGAGCGCTCGGCATGTCGATGCCGTAGACGTTGGGGTAGCGCACCGCAGGAGCCGCGGAGCAGAAGTAGACGTTCTTGGCGCCAGCCTCGCGGGCCATCTGGATGATCTGCTTGCAGGTGGTGCCGCGCACGATCGAGTCGTCCACCAGCATCACGTTCTTGCCGCGGAACTCCAGTTCGATGGCGTTGAGCTTCTGGCGCACCGACTTCTTGCGCGCGGCCTGGCCGGGCATGATGAAGGTACGGCCGATGTAGCGGTTCTTGACGAAGCCTTCACGGAACTTGACGCCCAGGTGGTTGGCCAGCTCCAGCGCCGCGGTACGGCTGGTGTCAGGGATCGGGATGACCACGTCGATGTCATGGTCCGGGCGCTCGCGCTGGATCTTCTCGGCCAGCTTCTCGCCCATGCGCAGGCGCGCCTTGTACACCGAAACGCCATCCATGATCGAATCCGGACGGGCCAGGTAGACGTGTTCGAAGATGCACGGCTGCAGTTTCGGGCTCTCGGCGCACTGCTTGGTGAACATCTGGCCGCCTTCGGTGATGTAAACCGCCTCGCCCGGCGCCAGGTCGCGGATCAGGGTGAAGCCGAGCACGTCCAGGGCCACGCTCTCCGAGGCGATCATGTACTCGACGCCTTCATCGGTGTGGCGCTGGCCGAACACCACCGGGCGGATGCCGTTGGGGTCGCGGAAACCGACGATGCCGTAGCCGGTGATCATCGCCACCACCGCGTAACCGCCGACGCAGCGGCTATGCACGTGGGAAACCGCGGCGAACACATCTTCTTCGGTCGGCTGCAGCTTGCCGCGCACCGCCAGCTCGTGGGCGAACACGTTCAACAGCACTTCGGAGTCGGAGTTGGTGTTGACGTGGCGCAGGTCGGACTCGTAGATCTCCTTGGCCAACTGCTCGACGTTGGTCAGGTTGCCGTTGTGCGCCAGGGTGATGCCGTACGGCGAGTTGACGTAGAACGGCTGGGCCTCGGCCGAGGTGGAGCTGCCGGCGGTCGGGTAGCGGACGTGGCCGATACCGATGCTGCCGACCAGGCGCTGCATGTGGCGCTGCTGGAAGACGTCGCGCACCAGGCCGTTATCCTTGCGCAGGAACAACCGGCCATCGTGGCTGGTCACGATGCCGGCAGCGTCCTGGCCGCGGTGCTGGAGCACGGTTAGCGCGTCATACAGCGCCTGATTGACGTTCGACTTACCGACGATACCGACGATGCCACACATGCGACGCAACCCCTACTTTGATGAAACTTGAGTGAAGCGTGCTCAGGGCTTGGTCGGCCCGAGCAACTGCTCCTTGAACGGAAGGTCAACGGGTGCGCTGACCCCACTGGACATCCACTGGCCGGTGAACCCGAGTATGAGGTTCTTCGACCAGTCGGCTACCAATAGAAATTGTGGTATCAGGCGTGATTCCTGCCACCACGGATCCTGTTGCACCGGGCCCAGGCTCAGCAGCCCGACGGCCACCACCACCAGCAACCCGCCTCGCGCGGCGCCGAAGGCCATGCCGAGGAAGCGATCGGTGCCGGACAGCCCGGTCACGCGGATCAGTTCGCCGATGAGGAAATTGAGCATCGCCCCGACCAGCAGCGTGGCGACGAAAAGAATGGCACAGCCGGCGATGACCCGCGCGGACGGTGTCTGGATATAGCTTTCAAGATACTGCGCGAGCGATCCGCCGAACATCCAGGCCACCGCGCCGGCGACAATCCAGATGAGCAGGGACAGGGCTTCCTTGACGAAGCCGCGCTTGAGACTGATCAGCGATGAAATGGCGACGATCGCGATGATCGCCCAATCAACCCAGGTAAATGCCACGGTGTTGCCTGCCGACGTTTGAGGCGGCGCATTTTACCAGAGCAAAGGGGCTTGGGGTAAGCGGAATGTCAGGTGTTTGAAGGGCTACAGGCTGACTCTGGGGACAGCTTTGCGGGCTAGAAAAGCCGTCGCGGGGCAATCCCACGCTGCAAAATCCTACGCGCACCTGTAGGAGCGGCCTTGTGTCGCGAAAGGGCTGCAGAGCAGCCCCAGGATTTCAGCGCAGAAGCGAAAATTGCCGGGGCTGCTGCGCAGCCCTTTCCGACCGGTCCGACGCCTCGGCAAGGCCGCTCCTACAGAGGGACGTGCATGTCCAGAGATGGGCGTCAGCCACGCTCCGGCTGGAAGCGCACCACGATGCCCTTGAGGTTTTGCTGGCGACTGATCGCATCGCGCAGGCGCTCGGCCTCGGCGCGCTCGATCAGCGGCCCGACGAAAACCCGGTTCATGCCATCCGCCGAACGGATGTAAGCGTTGTAGCCCTGGCTGCGCAGGGTCTTTTGCAAGTTTTCAGCACCGACCCGGTTGGACAGGCTGGCCAACTGGATCGACCAGCTCACGGGCAGGCCATTGACGTCGATCTTCGACGGCGCAGCCGGCTTGGCCGTAGCGACCGTCGCCGGAGCGGTACTCGGCGCAGGCGACGGACGGGGTTCGACCTTGGGCGTCGGCACAGGCGTCTGCGGCTTGGGCTGAGGCTGCTGTACTACCGGCGCGATGGGCTGGCTGGGCGCCGTGATCGGCGCCGTCGATTCACTGACCACCACCGGCGGCGGGTCATTCTGCTCCGCCAACGGCTGCGGCTCCGGCACCTGGACAGGCTCCACCTGCACCTGGGGCAAGCTTGGCATGGCTGGCGCTTGCGGCGCCTCGACGCGCACCTGGCGCATCTCGTCCTCACGGGTGAACAGCATCGGCAGGAAGATCACTGCCAGCGCCACCAGCACCAACGCACCGACCATGCGCTGCTTCATCCCTTTATCCAGCACTGCCATCTACTCCATCCTCGGGAACCTGCCGCTCGAGCCAGGCCAGGGCCTCGCCGACGCAGAAAAACGAACCGAACAGCAGGATCTGGTCATCCGCCGTCGCCTGGGCGCACTGCCCCTCGAGGGCAGCATCGACACTGGCGTAAGACTTCACCGTCGCACCGAGGTTCGTCAAGGCCTGAGCCAGCTCCACGGCCGGGCGACTGCGCGGCGTATCCAAGGGCGCCACCGCCCAGTCGGCGACCTGATCGCGCAGCGGCGTAAGCACACCGGCCAGATCCTTGTCGGCCAAAAGGCCGAACACCGCCAGGCGCCGGCCCTTCACCGGGCGTGCCGCCAGCCGGCGCGCGAGGTACTCGGCGGCGTGCGGGTTGTGGCCGACATCCAGCAGCAACGCTACGCGCTTGCCCTGCCACAGCAGCTCGCGTCGGTCGAGACGACCGGTGACACGCGTATCCAGCAAGGCTTGGCGAACCATGCCGGCATCCCACGGCAGGCCCATCAGCAGGAAAGCCTGCAAGGCAAGGGCTGCATTCTCCATGGGCAGGTCGAGCAACGGCAGCTCGCGCAGCGCCACGGGCGAACCGTCGAGCTGGCGACCGCGCCAATGCCAGTGCTCGGCGCCGCTCTGCAGGTCGAAATCACGCCCGCGCAGGAAGAACGGGCAATTCAGCTCACGCACCTTGTCCAGCAGCGGCTGCGGCGGATCGAGGTCACCGCACAGTGCCGGCTTGCCCTGGCGGAAGATCCCTGCCTTCTCGTAGGCCACCGACTCACGGCTGTCGCCCAGGTAGTCAACGTGGTCGACGCCGATGCTGGTAACCAGCGACACGTCGGCATCCACCAGATTGACCGCATCCAGCCGGCCACCCAGGCCAACCTCGAGCACCACCGCATCCAGCGCGGACTGCTTGAACAGCCAGAACGCCGCCAAAGTGCCCATTTCGAAATAGGTCAGCGAGATCTCGCCGCGTGCCGCTTCCACCGCGGCGAACGCTTCGCACAGGCGCTCATCGCTGGCCTCGCGGCCTTCGATCAGCACCCGCTCGTTGTAACGCAGCAGGTGCGGCGAACTGTACACCCCGACCTTGAGCCCTTGGGCGCGCAGCAACGCGGCCACGAAGGCGCACGTCGAGCCTTTGCCGTTGGTCCCGGTCACCGTCACCACTCGCGGCGCCAGCTTGCCCAGCCCCAAACGCGCCAGCACCTGTTGCGAGCGCTCCAGCCCCATGTCGATGGCCGAGGGGTGCAACTGTTCGAGATAGGCGAGCCACTCGCCCAGGCTGCGCTGGTTCATCACGCGACCGCGGCGACCTCTTTGGCCGCTTCCGGGGTCGGCTGACCGGTCATCTGCGCCAGCAGGCGAGCCAGGCGCGGACGCAGTTCGTCACGGGAAATGATCAGGTCGATGGCGCCGTGCTCCAGCAGGAACTCGCTGCGCTGGAAGCCTTCGGGCAGTTTCTCGCGCACGGTCTGTTCGATCACCCGCGGACCGGCGAAGCCGATCAGCGCCTTCGGCTCACCGACGATCACGTCGCCGAGCATCGCCAGGCTGGCGGAAACGCCGCCGTAGACCGGGTCGGTCAGTACCGAGATGAACGGAATGCCTTCTTCGCGCAGGCGCGCCAGCACGGCGGAGGTCTTGGCCATCTGCATCAGCGAGATCAGCGCTTCCTGCATACGCGCGCCACCGGAGGCGGAGAAGCAGACCATCGGGCAACGGTTTTCCAGGGCGTAGTTGGCGGCGCGGACAAAACGCTCACCGACGATGGCGCCCATGGAACCGCCCATGAAGGAGAACTCGAAAGCGCTGACCACGATCGGCATACCCATCAAGGTACCGCTCATGGAGATCAGCGCGTCTTTCTCACCGGTCTGCTTCTGCGCGGCGGTCAGACGATCCTTGTACTTCTTGCCATCGCGGAACTTCAGACGGTCGACCGGCTCCAGCTCGGCGCCCAGCTCGGCGCGGCCTTCTGGATCGAGGAAGATGTCGATGCGCGCACGTGCGCCGATACGCATGTGGTGGTTGCACTTGGGGCAGACGTCGAGGGTCTTTTCCAGCTCCGGACGGTACAGCACGGCCTCACAGGACGGGCACTTGTGCCACAGCCCTTCCGGCACCGAGCTCTTCTTCACCTCGGAACGCATGATCGAAGGGATCAGTTTGTCTACCAACCAGTTGCTCATGCTTGCTTTCTCCAGTATTGGCCGGGGAGACCTGCGCGGCCCCGCCCTGCCCTTGAGCTCAAATTCTTCTGTAACGCGACGATGGGCCGGCCATGCGCCGCCCACCTCCAATTCTTCCCCGGTACGCCCCGCGCACTGGCGCGGCCTGGCAGCACCGGGCTGCGAAAGCTATGGACGATGGCGCGCGGCCAGCCGTCACATCCGCGTTCACGCGTGTTTCACCGCCTGCATGAAGGCTTCGATCTTCGCCGGATCCTTGATGCCCTTGGCTTGCTCGACACCACCGCTGACATCCACCGCATAGGGCCGCACCTGGCGGATCGCCTCGGCGACGTTGTCAGCCGACAGGCCACCGGCGAGGATGATCGGTTTGCTCAGGCGCTGCGGTATCAATGACCAGTCGAAGGATTCACCGGTTCCCCCCGGCACGCCCGGCACATAAGCATCAAGCAGGATGCCGCGGGCGCCGGCGTAGCGCTGGCAGGCTGCCTCCAGATCGTCGCCGGGACGCACGCGCAAGGCCTTGATCCAGGGGCGGTGGTAGCCCTCGCAATCGGCCGGGGTTTCATCGCCGTGGAACTGTAGCAGGTCCAGGGAAACCACCTCGAGGATCTCGTTGAGCTCGCAGCGCGAAGCGTTGACGAACAACCCGACGGTAGTCACGAACGGCGGCAAAGCCTCGATGATCGCCCGCGCCTGGCGCACGTCCACCGCCCGCGGGCTTTTCGCGTAGAAGACGAAACCAAGGGCATCAGCCCCGGACTCGACCGCGGCCAGGGCGTCCTCGATGCGGGTAATCCCGCAGATCTTGCTGCGAACGTAGCTCATGGACGGCGAACCTTGAGTGATCGGGAAAGCGCCGATGGTAGCAAATGACTTTTGCCCCGTCAGTGTGCCAGCGCCTCATAACCGGTAAGAAAGTGTGGGCCGATGTAACGCTGCGGCAAGGCGTACTCTTGCGGGTACTCCACCTGCACCAGGTACAGGCCGTAGGGATGCGCGGTGACGCCGCCTTCGCGGCGGTTGCGCCCCTCCAGCACTTCGCGCGCCCATTCCACCGGGCGCTCGCCGGCGCCAATGGTCATCAGCACCCCGGCGATGTTGCGCACCATGTGGTGGAGGAACGCGGTGGCGCGCACGTCCAGCACGATCATCTGGCCGTGGCGGGTGACGCGCAGGTGGTGAATGTGCTTGATCGGCGACTTGGCCTGGCACTGGCTGGCGCGGAAGGCGCTGAAGTCATGGGTGCCCAGCAGGTATTGGGCCGCCAGGGCCATGCGCTCGACATCCAGCGGGCGGTGGTTCCAGGTCACTTCCTCGGCCAGATGCGCCGGGCGGATCGGGTCGTTGTAGATGACATAGCGGTAACGCCGGGCGGTGGCCTTGAAGCGGGCATGGAAATGCGCCGGCATGGGCGCCGCCCAGACCACGCTGATGTCGTGGGGCAGGTTGAAGTTGCTGCCCAGGGTCCAGGCACGTTCATCGCGCACGGCGCGGGTATCGAAGTGCACGACCTGCCCGCAGCCGTGGACGCCAGCGTCGGTACGCCCGGCGCAGATCACCGAGATCGGCTCGTCGGCCACCTTCGACAGCGCCTGCTCCAGGGCCTGCTGGACACTGGGCACGCCGCTGGCCTGGCGCTGCCAGCCGCGATAACGCGAGCCTTTGTATTCCACGCCCAGGGCGATGCGGGTATAGCCTTCGGCTGCCGATTCGGCGGCGGCGGTGTCGATGATGTCCAAGAGCGGCAAACCTGATGATGAAACGAAGGGCGGGAGTATACCGGCAAACCGCGCGGGGGCCGAAATGATCGCGGGGCAAGCCCGCGCCCACGTCTGCAGTGGGAATGGGCTTGCCCCGCGCGGTGCAACGTCGCGTCAGACCAGGCGCGAGAGCATCTCGTTGGCTTCCTGACGCTGGCTGTCGTCGCCGTCCTTGACCACCTCATCGAGAATGTCGCGGGCGCCCTGGTGGTCACCCATGTCGATGTAGGCGCGGGCCAGGTCGAGCTTGGTGGCCACCTCGTCGGTGCCGGAGAAGAAGTCGAAGTCCAGGTCGTCCAGCGACTCCGGTTCCAGCGCGGCGTCCTCGGCAGTGAAGCGGGGCTCCAGCGACGGGTTCTCGAGGTTCTGCGACAGCTTGTCGAGCTCGGCGTTGACGTCGTCCAGTTCCGAGGCGAAGTTCTTCGCCGCCGGCGATTCGTCGTCCAGCGACAGCGACAGGTCGAAGTCCTCGGGCAGTTCCAGCTCGGAGATCGGATCGAACTCCGGAATGGCCTCGAACGCCGCCAGTTCGGCCGCCACGTCCACCGGAGCAGCCTCGCTCTCGGCCGGGGCTGCCGGTTCAGCGACATCCAGGTCGAAATCAGCCAGGTCGTCGACATTCTGCGGGGTAGCCTGGGCCTGGGCCAGCAACGCCTCGAAATCATCATCGGCGTCGGGCTCGGCCGCAACGGCCTCGGCCTGGGATGGCGTGTCGACCGAGGCGACGTCGTCCAGCGCCGACGGTTCGAGATGATCGTCCACAGGCAGGTCGTCGCCCAGGCTCAGGTCAAAGGCACTGTCCAGGTCGTCTTGCGCATCGGCCGGAGTTACCTCGGGTGCCGGTTCCTGTTCCACCACCGGCTCAGGCGTCTCGGCAACGGCTGGCGCATCGTCCTGCAGCAGCTCCTGGACATACTGCTCGTCCATCTCGGCGGCCAGCGCGGCTGCACCCGCCGCGACGGCGGCGACCCCCAGCATTGCCGGGAAGCGCTCCTTCAGCGCGCTGACTTCGGCCTGGTTCTCTTCGCTGGCCGGCAGCTTGCGCTCCTGACCGGCGAAGGCATCCTGGTCGCCCTGACGGGCGTAGACTTCCATCAGCTTCAGGCGCAGGTCGCTGCGCTGGGGCTCGGAGGCCACGGCGGCCTCCAGCAGATCAGCGGCATGATTGAGACGGCCACGGGCCAGGCTTTCGTCAACCTCGGCCAGCAGTGCGGCACGTGGATCCGCTGCGCTCGCGGGCTCCTCGACGGGCGCCGCCGGCACGGGTTTCTCGGCGGCAACGGCGGCGGCGGCGGAAGCAGCCACCACGGCCGGTGCCAGGGTCACGCTCGGCGCCGAGACCTCCAGGCCTTCGAAACTGCTCGGCGGCAGGTCCAGGTCCGGACCGCGCTCGCCCTCCTCGGCCAGGGCGCGAGCCATGCGCAGGTGCTTCTCGGCTTCCTGCTGGGCCTTGCGTTTGCGCGCCAGGAGCAGCAGCAACAGCAACAGGACGAGGAAGGACGAGCCGGCGATCAGGCCCAACAGCAAGGGATTGCCCGACAACTGGTCGAGCAGGCCGGGTTCTTCGCTGGCAGGCGCGTCGGTCGCCGCTTGCTGCGGCGCCGTGTCGGCTGCAGCCGGCGCCGGGCTGACCACCGGCTCGGCCGGCGTGAGCTGGGCGTTGACGGCAGGTTGCGCTGGCGCCGGCTCACCCGGCAGCGCGGTGGCTGGCGGCTGCGCAGGCGTGGCGCCCTGTGCTTCCAGGCGCGCCAATTGGTCGTTCTTGAGCTCGATCAGACGCTGCAGCTTGTCCAGTTGGCTCTGCAAGTCGGACATGCGGCTCTTGAGCTCATCGTTGTCGCGACGGCTGGTATCGAGGCTCTCCTGGGCCACCGCCAGCTTGTCGTTCAGGGCCTTGGCGTCTCCGGCCGCGCCCTTGCCGCCCGGGGAAACCAGGCGCAGGTTGTCGCCCTGGGCGATGCGCGACGGCGCCGCGCCTGCCTCCCCCCGACGGGTGGCATCCAACTGCCGGGCACGCGGACCGAGGCGCCGGCCTTCACGCCAGGCGGCATACTGTTCGGCCACCTCGCGATTGGCTTCGGCCTGGGGAATGCTCTGCACCTGCTGTTGATCGGGCAGGCGCAGCACCTGACCGGTCTTGAGCTGGTTGATGTTGTTGCCGATGAATGCGTCCGGGTTCAGCGCCTGGATCGCCACCATGGTCTGCTGGATCGAGCCGCCGTGGGTGTTGCGCGCGGCGATCTGCCAGAGCGTGTCACGGCGCCTGGTGGTATAGCTGCCGGTGCTCACGGCCGGGGCAATGCTGGCCTGGGACGCCTGACTGCCCTGGGCTTGGGCCTGGTCGAGCAGTACGCTGTAATCGCGCAGCAGCCGGCCCTGCGGCCACATTACCTGCACCAGGAACTTGACCACCGGCTCGGGCAGCGCCTTGCTGGAGGTGACCCGCAGCACGCTCTTGCCGTTGGGGTTGATCACGGGCGTGAACGTCAGGTCTTCGAGATAAGGCGGGAAGGCCACCCCGGCCTTGGCGAACTCTTCCGGCGACGCCAGGCTTGGCGCCATTTCCGCCGCTGTGAGGTCGCGCACGTCGAGCAGTTCGATCTCGGCATCCAGCGGCTGGTTCTGCGCCGACTTGAGGGTCAGCTCTCCCAACCCCAGGGCGTTCGCCACGCCGGACGTCAGCGCCGAGGCTGCCGCGATGGCCAGAACCAGTTTGCGAATTCGAAGCATGAACTCTTCCCTTGTATGAACCGTCCCGAAAACCCTGTTGCGGCGTAGGACAAAATGGCTCGCAGTATCTTTTACGCCATGCGTTTTATCAACAATTGCGCCGTCTGCACGGCGTTCAGCGCCGCGCCTTTGCGCACGTTGTCGGTGGTCAGCCAGAGGTTGAGTTGTTCTGGCTCGTCGACACCGCGACGTACACGACCAACATAGACCACGTCCTGGCCTACTGCGTCACCGACCGGCGTCGGATAATCGCCCGGTTCGACCAGTTCGATGCCGTCAGCGGCCTCCAGGGCGGCGTTGACGGCGTCCAGGTCGACCGGTCGACGGCTCTGCAGCGCCACACTGAAGCTATCGCCGAAAAACACCGGGACTTGAATGCAGGTCACGGAAATCTTCAATTGCGGGAGGTCGAG
This sequence comes from Pseudomonas sp. microsymbiont 2, assembly GCF_054788395.1. Classification (NCBI taxonomy): domain Bacteria; kingdom Pseudomonadati; phylum Pseudomonadota; class Gammaproteobacteria; order Pseudomonadales; family Pseudomonadaceae; genus Pseudomonas; species Pseudomonas sp. microsymbiont 2. The sequence goes on along the minus strand of NZ_CM139112.1, from coordinate 1,761,491 downwards.
CACCTGGCGCAGTTCTTTGACCAGGCGGTGCTCCACGGGCGTGTGGCCCTGCTCGTCGGGCGTCCCGACCTGGGGCAGCAGGTTGAACGCAACCTGCCGATCGAAAAAGCGTGGTTCCAGCGGGCGCGCATTGAGCAGTTCGGCAGTTTGCCGAGCGAGCTCGCTGACAGCTTCCCTGCCCTGCTCCGAGACGGCCAGACAGGCATTGACCTGGATGCGTTCGAGATCGAGCAAGCCCTTGAGCGGCGCCAGCGCCACGGCCAGGGCCACCGCGCCGGCGCTCGGGCTGGTGATCAGCGCCGGCTGCGGCAGTTCGGCGATGCGCTCGCCATTGGCTTCCGGGACCAGGGCCGTGGCGCCGTCCAGGGCGCCGGACAGGTCGATCACCGCGCAACCGGCGGCGATGGCCTTGGGCGCGAAACTGCGGCTGACGGCGGGGCTGGCGGCGAAGAACACCAGCTTGACCTGCGTGAAATCGAAACTGTCCACTTCGCGGACCTTCAACTTCTTGCCCGCGAACATGACGCTGCTGCCGGCGGATTCCATGCTGGCCAGCAGGTGCAGGGTCGAGACCGGGAACGCGACTTCCTCGAGGATCTGGACGAGGGATTCACCGACAGTGCCGGTGGCGCCTACTACGGCGATGTCTAGGGCGGTGAGCATGGGCTCGGATTCCTTCTGCGGGTACGGCGGGGAGCGGCACTTTACTTGGATTGTAGGGTGGGAGATAGGTTCGGGTTCGGGTCAAGAGTTTGGGTTTTGATAGTTGTATGCGCATTCATTGGCGATGGTGACGCACAGTCACCTTTCCGCCCTTACGGCGGGTCACTTTTTGAAGGATCAAAAAGTAACCAAAAAATCCTCGCTCCATTCATCCGGCCCCTACGCTTCGCTCCGGGGTTCCCTCGCTCCGTTCTTGCTCCCGGGAGGACCGCGCTGAACGGCCCATCCTGGGCCGCAGCGCTTGACGGGCATCCATGCCCGTCACCTCCCTTCGCAAGAACTCCGCTCGGCCTCCTGAAGTCGCAATTGGCGGCGCCTGAACTACCGCGCGCTTAGAAGCAAGAGCAAGAGCAAGAGCAAGAGCAAGAGCAAGAGCAAGAGCAAGAGCAAGAGCAAGAGCAAGAGCAAGAGCAAGAGCAAGAGCAAGAGCAAGAGCAAGAGCAAGAGCAGAAACTTTAAATTAGCTCTTGGCAGTTATTTATATATTGGTTGCTCTGGCCCTTTCGCGGGTAAACCCGCTCCCACAGGAGAGTGGTGTAAGTTGAAAATGTGCATAACCCTGTGGGAGCGGGTTTACCCGCGAATACGGACTTGAGATCACACACCTGCAACTAGCGTCAGCTGCGCCAGCCCAGTCGCCGCCCCTGCCTTCGCGACTTCAGGAGGCCGAACGCAGGACTTGCGAAGGGAGGTGACGGGCATGGATGCCCGTCAAGCGCTGCGGCCCAGGATGGGCCGTTCAGCGCGGTCCTCCCGGGAGCAAGGCCGGAGTGAGGGAACCCGGAGCGAAGCGCAGGGCCGGATGAATGGAGCGCAGCGTTTTTTGGTTACTTTTTGTCGCGTTTGACAAAAAGTGACCCGCCGTAAGGGCGGAAAGGTGACTATGCGTCAACATCGCAAATGAATGCGCATACAACTATCAAAACCAACAACCAACAACCAACAACCAACAACCAACAACCAACAACCAACAACCAATCTAACACCAATAAAAAAACCCGCATCACTCTCGCAATACGGGTTTTTCCATAAAACCAACTCAAACCACCCAGATCACCGCTCCAGCAAAATCCGCAGCATGCGCCGCAGCGGCTCGGCAGCCCCCCACAGCAGCTGATCGCCAACAGTGAAGGCCCCCAGGTACTGCGACCCCATGTTCAGCTTGCGCAAACGCCCAACCGGCACATTCAGGGTCCCGGTCACGCTGGTGGGGCTCAGCTCCTGCATGCTGATCTCCCGCTGGTTCGGCACCAGCTTCACCCAAGGGTTGTGCTGGCTGATCATGCCTTCGATATCCGCCAGCGGCACGTCTTTGTTCAACTTGATGGTCAGCGCCTGGCTGTGGCAGCGCATGGCGCCAATGCGCACGCAGATACCGTCGACCGGGATCGGACTCTTGAAGCGGCCAAGAATCTTGTTGGTCTCGGCCTGAGCCTTCCACTCTTCACGGCTCTGCCCGTTCGGCAGCTCCTTGTCGATCCACGGAATCAGGCTGCCGGCCAGCGGCACGCCAAAGTTCTCGGTGGGGAAGCCCTCGCCACGCATGGTTTCGGCGACCTTGCGGTCGATGTCGAGAATAGCGCTGGCCGGGTTCGCCAGGTCATCGGCGACTGCGGCGTGGATACCACCCATCTGCTTGATCAGCTCGCGCATGTTCTGCGCGCCAGCCCCGGAAGCCGCCTGGTAGGTCATGGCGCTCATCCACTCGACCAGGCCCGCTTCGAACAGGCCACCCAATCCCATCAGCATCAGGCTGACGGTGCAGTTGCCGCCGATGTAGTTCTTGGTGCCCGCGTCCAGCTGCTGGTCGATGACCTTGCGGTTGACCGGGTCGAGAATGATCACCGCGTCGTCCTGCATACGCAGGGACGAGGCCGCGTCGATCCAGTAGCCCTGCCAGCCGGCTTCGCGCAGCTTGGGGAAGACTTCGTTGGTGTAGTCGCCGCCCTGGCAGGTCAGGATCACGTCGAGGGTCTTGAGCTCGTCGATGCTGTAGGCGTCCTTGAGCGGGCCAGTATCCTTGCCCACGCTCGGACCTTGGCCACCGACGTTGGAAGTGGTGAAGAACACCGGCTCGATCAGGTCGAAGTCCTGCTCTTCGAGCATCCGCTGCATGAGCACGGAACCGACCATTCCACGCCAACCGATCAGACCTACACGTTTCATCGCAACTACACCTTTGCTAAAAGTGGGCCGCCACCGGGAGTTTTTGGTGGCGGGCCAGAGAGATTACAGATTCCGCAGCGCTGCGACTACTGCGTCGCCCATTTCCTGCGTACCCACCTTGCGGCAGCCCTCGGAGAAGATATCGCCGGTGCGCAGGCCCTGGTCCAGCACCAGGCTCACCGCCTGCTCGATCGCCTCGGCGGCGGCCGTCTGGTTGAAGCTGTAGCGCAGCATCATCGACACCGAGAGAATGGTCGCCAGCGGGTTGGCGATGCCCTGCCCGGCGATGTCCGGCGCCGAGCCATGGCACGGCTCGTACATGCCCTTGTTATCGGCGTCCAGCGATGCCGATGGCAGCATGCCGATGGAGCCGGTGAGCATGGAAGCCTCATCCGACAGGATGTCGCCGAACATGTTGTCGGTAACCACCACGTCGAACTGCTTCGGCGCGCGGACCAGCTGCATAGCGGCGTTGTCGACGTACATGTGGCTCAGCTCGACGTCCGGGTAGTCCTTGGCCACGTCCTCGACCACTTCGCGCCACAGCTGGCTGGAGGCCAGGACGTTGGCCTTGTCCACCGAGCACAGCTTCTTGCCGCGCACACGGGCCATGTCGAAACCGACACGGGCGATGCGGCGCACTTCGCTCTCGCTGTACGGCAGGGTGTCATAGGCCTGGCGCTCGCCGCCTTGCAGCTCTCGCTGGCCGCGTGGCGCGCCGAAGTAGATACCGCCGGTCAGCTCGCGAACGATGAGGATGTCCAGGCCCGACACGATCTCGGGCTTGAGCGACGAGGCATCGGCCAGTTGCGGGTAGAGGATGGCCGGGCGCAGGTTGGCGAACAGGCCCAGTTGCGAGCGGATCTTCAGCAGGCCGCGCTCCGGACGGATGTCACGCTCGATCTTGTCCCACTTCGGCCCGCCCACGGCGCCCAGCAGCACGGCATCGGCCTGGCGTGCGCGCTCCAGCGTTTCATCGGCCAGCGGCACGCCGTGCTTGTCGATGGCCGCGCCACCGATCACGTCGTGGGTGAGGTTGAAGCCGAGCTGGAACTTGTCGTTGGCCAGCTCCAGCACCTTGACCGCCTCGGCCATGATTTCCGGACCGATGCCATCACCTGGGAGAATCAGAATCTGCTTGCTCATGCTTTCCTCTATCCAATCGAGCGGCGCGCCTCGCAGGCGCGCCGAAGTGCTTCAGTGTCCGATGCCCCTCTGCGCGGGGCAAGCAGTCAATCAGGCGTCACGGAACAACCAGGGCTGACTGGCGCGGTGCTTGCCTTCGAACGCCTTGATCGCGTCGCTGTCCTGCAGGGTCAGGCCGATATCGTCCAGGCCGTTGAGCAGGCAGTGCTTGCGGAACGCGTCGATCTCGAACTTCAGCACCTTGCCGTCCGGACGGGTCACGGCCTGGGCCTCGAGGTCGATGGTCAACTGGTAACCCGGGTTGGCCTCGACCTGCTTGAACAGCTCGTCGACCTCGGCAGCGTCGAGAATGATCGGCAACAGGCCATTCTTGAAGCTGTTGTTGAAGAAGATATCGGCGAAGCTCGGCGCGATCACGCTGCGGAAACCGTACTCGTCGAGCGCCCACGGGGCATGCTCGCGGCTCGAGCCGCAACCGAAATTCTCCCGCGCCAGCAACACGCTGGCACCCTGGTAACGCGCATGGTTGAGCACGAAGTCCTGGTTCAACGGGCGCTTGCTGTTGTCCTGGTAAGGCTGGCCGACGTCCAGGTAGCGCCACTCGTCGAACAGGTTGGGGCCGAAGCCGGTGCGCTTGATCGACTTCAAGAACTGCTTGGGAATGATCTGGTCGGTGTCGACGTTGGCACGATCCAATGGCGCGACGAGACCGGTGTGCTGGGTAAAGGCTTTCATGCTGCGCTCCCTTGGATCAACTCGCGGACATCGATGAAGTGGCCGGTCACCGCGGCGGCGGCGGCCATGGCCGGGCTGACCAGGTGGGTGCGGCCACCGGCGCCCTGGCGGCCTTCGAAGTTGCGGTTGGAAGTGGATGCGCAGTGCTCGCCGCTCTCCAGGCGGTCCGGGTTCATCGCCAGGCACATCGAGCAGCCCGGCTCACGCCATTCGAAGCCGGCCTCGAGGAAGATCTTGTCCAGCCCTTCGCGCTCGGCCTGGGCCTTGACCAGGCCCGAGCCCGGCACCACCAGCGCCTGCTTGACGTTGGCGGCGACCTTGCGGCCCTTGGCGATCTCGGCGGCGGCGCGCAGGTCTTCGATGCGCGAGTTGGTGCACGAGCCGATGAACACGCGATCGAGCTGGATGTCGGTGATCGCCTGGTTGGCGGCCAGGCCCATGTACTTGAGGGCGCGTTCGATCGAACCGCGTTTGATCAGGTCGGGCTCGGCGGCCGGGTCCGGCACGCGCTGGTCGACGGCCAGGACCATCTCCGGCGAGGTGCCCCAGCTCACTTGCGGCTTGATCTGCGCGGCATCGAGCTCGACCACGGTGTCGAACACCGCGTCGGCGTCCGAAACCAGGCCTTTCCAGGCCTGGACAGCCTGGCCCCACTGCTCGCCCTTCGGCGCGTAAGGACGGCCCTCGACATAGGCGACGGTAGTGTCGTCGACAGCGACGAGGCCCACGCGAGCACCAGCCTCGATGGACATGTTGCAGATGGTCATGCGGCCTTCCATCGACAGCTCGCGAATGGCGCTGCCGGCGAACTCCATGGCATGACCATTGCCACCGGCGGTGCCGATCTTGCCGATCACGGCCAGGACGATGTCCTTGGCGGTGACGCCGGCCGGCAATTCGCCGTCGACGCGCACCAGCATGTTCTTCATTTTCTTGGCCACCAGGCATTGGGTGGCGAGCACGTGCTCGACCTCGGAGGTGCCGATGCCATGGGCCAGGGCGCCGAACGCGCCATGGGTGGAGGTGTGCGAGTCGCCGCAGACCACGGTCATGCCCGGCAAGGTCGCGCCCTGCTCCGGGCTGATGACATGGACGATGCCCTGACGCTCGTCGTTCATCTTGAATTCGACGATGCCATATTCGTCACAGTTCTCATCGAGGGTCTGCACCTGCAGGCGCGACACCTGGTCGACGATGGCCTCGATACCGCCCTTGCGTTCAGGCGTGGTCGGTACGTTGTGGTCTGGGGTGGCGATGTTGGCGTCGATGCGCCAGGGTTTGCGGCTGGCCAGGCGCAGGCCTTCGAAAGCCTGGGGCGAAGTCACTTCGTGGATGATGTGGCGGTCGATGTAGATCAAGGACGAGCCGTCATCGCGGCGCTTGACCTCATGAGCTTCCCAGAGTTTGTCGTAGAGCGTTTTGCCAGCCATCAGACTGTTCCTCATCAGCGTCTTTCTATGCCAAAGACCCCTTGGCTTGTACGGACGATGCTATGGCGATAGATTGAATAACTCAAATTCATAATTTTCATACTTTGCATAACCATCAGGAATTCGAAAGGATGGACCTGGCCAACCTCAACGCCTTCATCGCCATTGCCGAAACCGGCAGCTTTTCCGGCGCCGGCGAACGCCTGCACCTGACCCAGCCAGCCATCAGCAAGCGCATCGCCGGGCTGGAGCAGCAACTGGATGTGCGCCTGTTCGACCGCCTGGGCCGCGAGGTCACCCTCACCGAGGCCGGGCGCGCCCTGCTGCCCCGCGCCTACCAGATCCTCAATGTACTGGATGATACCCGCCGCGCCCTGACCAACCTCAGCGGACAGGTGAGCGGTCGCCTGACCCTCGCGACCAGCCACCACATCGGCCTGCATCGCCTGCCACCACTGCTGCGCGCCTTCACCCGCCAGTACCCGGACGTGGCGCTGGACATCGAGTTCCTCGACTCCGAGGCGGCCTACGACGAAGTGCTGCATGGCCGGGCGGAAATCGCCGTGATCACGCTCGCCCCGGAGCCCCATCACCTGGTCCGCGCGGTGCCGGTCTGGGAAGACGCCCTGGACTTCGTCGCCGCGCCCGAGCACCCGCTGGCCAGCAACCACACCGTCAGCCTGGCCGACGTGGCGCGTCACCCGGCGGTTTTCCCCGGTGGCAACACCTTCACCCACCATATCGTCCAGCGCCTGTTCGAAAGCCAAGGGCTGGTACCGAACATCGCCATGAGCACCAACTACCTGGAAACCATCAAGATGATGGTGTCCATCGGCCTGGCGTGGAGTGTGCTGCCGCGTACTATGCTCGATGGGCAGGTTGCGCCCATCGCCCTGCCGGGCATACAGCTGTCGCGCCAGCTAGGCTACATACTGCACACGGAGCGCACGTTATCGAATGCGGCCAGGGCCTTCATGGCGCTGCTCGACAGCCACGCCGGATCCAGCTGACCGGTCGTCGGCAAGGCATTACCCTCCACAAGGACGCGTCATCCGCCAAAGGTCTGGTACCGATGCCCAAATCAGCGAACCGCTTTCCGCGCCTGCCACGCATTCCCGCGGCCGATCCCCAGGAATCGGAACAGGCCTGGCAGAATGCCCCTCAGTTGCTGGCCGCGCTCAACGGCGCGCACCTGGGCGCCTGGCTGTGGGACATCGAAAGTGGCCGGGTCAGCTGGTCGCGGGGCACCCAGGCACTGTTCGGCTTCGACCCGCAGCGCCCGCTGCCCAATGACATCGACTACCTCGACCTGCTGCCCGAGGAAGATCGCGCGCGCACCCGCCAGGCCTTCCAGGCCGTGGTCAATGGAGAACCGATCGAACAGGCCATGCGTCACCGCATCCGCTGGCCCGACGGCAGCGTGCACTGGCTGGAGATCAACGGCAGCCTGACCCACGACCGCCACGGCCGCCCACAGATGATCGGGGTTATCCGCGAGATCACCCGCCAGCGCGAGCGCGAGACTGCGCTGATCAATTCGGAAAAGCGCTTCGCCACCCTCTTCCACCTCAGCCCCAACGCCATCCTCCTGACCCGCCGCCACGACGGCCTGATCATCGAGGTCAACCAGCACTTCGAGCACATGTTCGGCTGGCCGGGCGCGCAAGTGGTCGGCAAGACCAGCCTGGAGCTGGGGCTCTGGGTCAATCCCGAGCAGCGCCACCAGGTCATGGACGCCACCCGCGCCGGCAGTGGCCCGCTGATCATGGAGGTGCAGTTCCGCGCCACCAGCGGCAAGGTCCACGACGGCATCCTCTGCACCCAGGGCATCGAGCTCGAAGGCGTCACCTACCTGATCAGCACCTTCGTCGACACCACCGAGCGCAAGCGCGCCGAGCAGGCGCTCAAGGACAGCCAGGAGCGCCTCGACCTGGCCCTGGACTCGGCGCAGCTGGGCACCTGGGACTGGCATATTCCCAGCGGCATGCTCTACGGCTCGGCTCGCGCCGCCCAGTTGCACGGCCTGGACCCGGTGCCGTTCCACGAGTCGTTCGAGGCGTTCTTCGAAGGCGTGCCCGAGCATGAGCGCAGCGTCATGCGCCAGGCCTATCGCAGCCTGCGCGAAGGGCCGGCGGGCAACTACCAGATCACCTACCGCGTGCAATTGGACAACGGCGCCTCGCGCTATATCGAGAGCCGCGCGCGCCTGTACCGCGATGACCAGGGCAACCCGCTGCGCATGGCTGGCACCCTGCTCGACATCACCGACCAGGTCGAGCGCGAACAGCGCCTGACGGCCTCGGAGGAAAAGTTCGCCAGCCTGTTCCAGGTCAGCCCCGACCCGATCTGCGTAACCCGCCAGGACAGCGGCCAGTTCATCGAGATCAACCCCGCCTTCAGCCAGACCTTTGGCTGGGCCCCCGAGCAGGTGCTTGGCCATACCGCGCAGGAGCTCGGCCTGTGGGCCGAGTCGGCCGAACGCGCCCAGCGCATCGAGCGGGTGATCCGCGACCAGGCCCTGAGCAACGTCGCGGTTGGCGTCAACCATCGCAATGGCACGCCGTTGACCTGCGTGATCTCCAGCTGCCTGATCACGGTCGACGGCCAGCCGTGCAGCGTCACCACCCTGCGCGACATCACCCAGCAGCAACGCGCCGAGGCCGCGCTCAAGGCCAGCGAAGAAAAATTCGCCAAGGCGTTCCACTCCAGCCCCGACGCCATCACCATCACCGAGCGCCACACTGGCCGCTACCTGGAGGTCAACGACGGCTTCAGCCGGCTGACCGGCTACAGCCCCGAGGAGGTGGTGGGCCAGAGCGTCTACGAAATCGGCATCTGGGCCGACGAAAAACAGCGCGGCGCCCTGCTCAACGAACTGCGCGAACGTGGCCGGGTGCACCATCGGGAAATGCTCGGGCGCAACAAGCGCGGTGACATCCTCACCGTGGAAGTCTCGGTGGAGCCGATCAGCCTCAACGAAACCGACTGCCTGCTGCTGACCGCCCGCGATGTCAGCCAGCTGAAGAACGCCCAGGCGCAGATCCGCCACCTGGCCTATCACGACCCGCTGACCAACCTGCCCAATCGCGCCTTGCTGATGGACCGCCTGAGCCAGCAGATCGCCCTGCTCAAGCGCCACAACCTGCGCGGTGCCCTGCTGTTCCTCGACCTCGACCACTTCAAGCACATCAACGACTCGCTCGGTCATCCGGTGGGCGACACCGTGCTGAAGATCATCACCGCGCGCCTGGAGGCCAGCGTGCGCCTGGAAGACACCGTGGCGCGCCTGGGCGGCGACGAGTTCGTGGTATTGCTCAGCGGCCTGGAAGGCAGCCGCGAGCAGGTGGAAAGCAAGGTCCGCGAACTGGCCGACACCCTGCGCGAGCTGCTGGCCGAACCGATGTCGCTGGACGGCCAGCGCCTGCAGGTGACCCCGAGCATCGGCGTGGCGCTGATCCCCGATCATGGCGCCACCCCAGCCGACCTGCTCAAGCGCGCCGATATCGCCCTGTATCGGGCCAAGGATTCCGGGCGCAACACCACCCAGTTGTTCCACACCACCATGCAGAAAGCCGCCAGCGAGCGCCTGCGCATGGAGAACGACCTGCGCCTGGCCCTGGCCCGCGGCGAGCTGGCCCTGCACTTCCAGCCCCAGGTGGATGCCCGCGACAACCGCATCGTCGGCGCCGAGGTGCTGCTGCGCTGGCACCACCCGCAACTGGGCCAGCAGCCACCGGCGCAGTTCATCCAGGTACTGGAGGAAAGCGGCTTGATCCTCGAAGTCGGCAGCTGGATCCTCGACGAAGCCTGCGATGCCTGCGCCCGCATGCTCGAGGACGGCCTGATCGACGCCGGCGATTTCAGCCTGTGCGTCAACATCAGCCCTCGCCAGTTCCGCCAGAACGACTTTGTCGAACGCGTCCTGCGCAGCCTCGACGACTACCGCCTGCCACGGCGCATGCTCAAGCTGGAGATCACCGAGGGCATCGTCATCCAGAACCTGGAAGACACCATCAGCAAGATGCGCGAACTCAAGCGTTACGGCGTGAGTTTCGCCATGGACGACTTTGGCACCGGGTATTCCTCGCTCACCTACCTCAAGCGCCTGCCGGTGGATGCGCTGAAGATCGACCAGACCTTCGTGCGCGACGCGCCGGTCGACCCCAACGACGCCGAGATCGTCCGCGCCATCGTCGCCATGGCCCGCAGCCTCGATCTGGCGGTGATCGCCGAGGGGGTCGAGTTGACCGAGCAGCTGGAGTTTCTCGAACGGCTGGGCTGCCACCTGTACCAGGGCTACCTGCACAGCCGGCCGCTGCCGTTGCCGGAGTTCCGCCAGATGCTGCTGGAGGCGCCGGCGGATTACTGATTAAGTTAGGAGCTTACGCTCCTACAGGGTCCGCATAAAACAGAAAGGGCACCCGAAGGTGCCCTTTCTTTCATCCCGCCGAAGTCAGTTCAGCGCAGGCTTGTCGCCATTGATCGGGATGCGCTTGGCCTTGGCTTCTTCCGGCACGATGCGCAGCAGTTCGATGCTGAGCAGGCCGTTGGCCAGGCCCGCGCCCTTGACCTCGATATGGTCGGCCAGGCGGAACGAGAGCTTGAAGGCGCGCTGGGCGATGCCCTGGTGCAGGAAGGTGACGCCTTCGCTGCCATTGTCGCGCTTGCCGCCGGTCACGGTCAGGACGCCTTTTTCGACCTGCAGGTCGAGGTCCTGCTCCTGGAAGCCAGCTGCGGCAACCACGATGCGATAGTGGTCATCGCCATGTTTTTCCACGTTGTAGGGCGGGTAGCTGCTACCGGCCTCGTTGCGCGCGGCGGCTTCGAACAGGTCGTTGAAACGGTCGAAACCGACGGAGTTGCGCAAAAGCGGTGCGAGAGAGAAAGCGGTGGTCATGGTCATTAACTCCTGAGATTCAGCAAGTAAAGTCACTACGCGACCCGACTTCGGCATCGCGTACTCAAGAGATATGTCCGGGCAAAAAGCTTTCAAGGGCTGGCGTGAAAAAATGTGCGGGGAGGTGAGGCTTGCCCCGCGACAGCGCCAGCTCAGGCCACGCGATCCTCGATCACCTGCATCTCATAGCCAAGCAACCCACTGATGCGCTGGCAATCATCTTCGCGGCGCAATTCGGCGAACAGCGCCACCGCTTCGGGATACCCACGCGTCAACATCGCCAGCCACTGCTTCATTCGCCCCGGCGCATAGCGCGGCGACAGCTTGGCCTGGGCCTGGCGCCAGAACTCGCGCAACAGCGGCAGCAGTTCATCCCAGCTCATCGGCCGGTACTCGACGCCGTCGCGGGCCGCGGCGATCTGCAAGGCCAGGTCCGGGCGCGACACCAGCCCACGACCGAGCATGATGTGCTCGGCGCCGCTGACTTCGCGGCAACGCCGCCAGTCCTCGACCGTCCAGATCTCGCCATTGGCGAACACCGGCACCTTGACCACATCCTGCACCCGCGCCACCCACTCCCAGTGCGCGGGCGGCTTGTAGCCCTCGACCTTGGTCCGGGCATGCACCACCAGGTGCGCCGAGCCGCCCTCGGCCAGCGCGGTGGCACAGTCGAGGGCGCCATCGGGGCTGTCGTAGCCCAGGCGCATCTTCGACGTCACCGGAATGTGCGCCGGCACCGCGCGCCGCACCTCGCGCACGATGGCGTGCAGCAGTTCAGGCTCCTTGAGCAGCACCGCGCCACCACGCGACTTGTTGACGGTCTTGGCTGGGCACCCGAAGTTCAGGTCGATCACCGGCGCCCCCAGCTCACAGGCCAGCGCCGCGTTCTCGGCCAGGCACACTGGATCGGAGCCAAGCAGTTGCACGCGCATCGGCACGCCGGCGGCGGTACGCGCGCCTTGACGCAGCTCCGGCGCCAGCTTGTCGAACGAAGATGCCGGCAGCAGGCGGTCGCAGACGCGAATGAACTCGGTGACGCACCAATCGATGCCGCCCACCCGGGTCAGGACGTCGCGCAGGATGTTGTCGACCAGCCCCTCCATGGGGGCCAGGGCAATTTGCATTTCAGGGTCTCGCCAGGAAAAAGGCGGCAGTCTAGCAAAAAACCGCCACCGCTCAGCTGCCGATCAGCGCCGGGCCGTAACCGTCGAGGAATTCCGTTGGCATGCGCCGGGGCTTGCCACTGGACAGCTCGATACAAGCGAAAGTGGTCTGTGCGCGCAGCAGGGTAACGCCATCGCTCGGGCGCTGGAGCTGGAAACGACGGGTCATGCGCAGGCGCTGGTCCCAGTCGATGATCCAGGTGGCCAGTTGCAGCTCGTCATCCTCGTAGGCGGCGGCCAGGTAGTCGATCTCGTGACGAACCACGGCCATGGCCCGGTCCAGCCGGCGATATTCGGCCAGGTCCAGTCCCAGGCGCTGGGAATGGCGCCAGGCGCAACGCTCCAGCCAGGTGACATAGACGGCGTTGTTGGCGTGGCCAAGGCCGTCGATGTCTTCGCTGCCGACGCGAAGATCGATGATGAATGGTGCTGCCAGATCCCAGCTCATGCCCGCTCCTGGTTTTAGTGAACGGGCAGAGTGTAACGGATGCTCAGGCGCTTTGCCGCGCAGGCTGGGCGGCGCGCGCCAGCAACTCCAGCACGGCCCCGCCCAGGCGCGGATCGGCCAGCACGCGCAGGTGACCGCCCTCCTCCAGCAGCAGCAGGCGACTGTCGAACCAGGCCTGGTGAATGAGCGGCGCCTCGCTGGCCGCCACCAGGGCGTCATCGCAGGCATGCACCACCAACCCTGGAATATCCAACTGATAGCCGCTGACGTCGAGGCGCGCCACCTGCACGCCCAGGTCGCGCTCGACCTGGCGAATGAAGGCCGCCCTGGCGCGCGCCGGCATGCCCAGATGCCGGGCGAAGCCGCGCAACACGCCGAGCAGCCGGGCCGGCGCGGCGATGCTGACCGCCGCATCGGCCCGCAGCCCCCACTGCAGGGCCAGCAGCAGGCTGGCACCGCCCATGGAATGACCAATCACCGCGCGCAGGGGCGGCAACTCGGCGGCGGCCTCGAGCAGAGCCCGAGCGAACAGCACCACATTCGCCTGATCGCCGGGCGAACGACCATGCGCCGGCCCATCCAGCGCAACCACGGTATGACCATGGTCGACCAGTGTCTCGATCAGGGCGGCGAACTGGGTCGGCCGCCCTTCCCAACCATGCATCATCAGCACGGTCGGCCCCTGCCCCCAGCGCAACGCCGACAGTCCGAAGCGCAGGGTGATGCGCTCGGCCCTCTCCAGCAGCGGCAGTTCCCACTGCCGGGGCGGCAAGGTGCGTGGCGCCATGAAAGCCCGGCGCATCCTGCCGGCAATATGTTCTGGGGCCAGGTGGCCCAGGGTGCCGTTGACGCCACGAATCCAACTCAAGGTACTCATCGCCTAGCTCCAGGGTCAGGTTTGCTCAGATCACCGCCGACTTGGCGGCACGCAGGATTCGATCGGACAGTTCGCTGTCGCCCAGAGCACGCGCCACGGCCAGCCCACCCACCATCAGGGCGAAGTCGGCGAGTGCCTTGTCGATATCTTCGGGACGGTCGACCATCTGCGCGATCATCAGCTCGATGTGCTCGCTCAGCACATCACGGAACGCGGCTGGCAAGCGTTGCATTTCGCCAAGCGCATTGGGGATCGGACACGCCTGCACGTCGGCATCGCGATGCTTGCGCGACAGGTAGAAAGCCGCCATCAGGGCGCGGCGCTCGACGCCATCGAGCCCGGGGTCCAGCTGGTCCACCAGGGCCCGACGCTCTGCCAGCAATTGGCTGAAGGCTTCGAGCATGAGGTCGTCCTTGCTCTCGAAATGGGCATAGAACCCACCCACCGTCAGCCCGGCGGCGCCCATCACCTGGCTGACGCTCGGCTCGGCGGGGCCATGCTGGATCAATGCGCAACGTGCGGCATCGAGGATGCGCTCGCGGGTTCTGCTCTTCTTGTCGCTCATGGCTCGCCCCGAAAATATTATGATCAACATATTATTCTCATAATATTTTATGGCAAGCAGAAAATGCACCCGCTGAGCGGACGTGATGATTTTTCAGGGAGCAAAAAAACAAAAGGCCCATTCAATAAGCGAATGAGCCTTATAAATCCCGCAAAACGCAGGTAAGAAAATTGGCGTCCCCTAGGGGACTCGAACCCCTGTTACCGCCGTGAAAGGGCGGTGTCCTAGGCCACTAGACGAAGGGGACATAACCTTCGTGCCGGCTCGCTTTCACGAACCGCGGCGAATTGGTGGAGCTAAGCGGGATCGAACCGCTGACCTCCTGCATGCCATGCAGGCGCTCTCCCAGCTGAGCTATAGCCCCGAGTAAAGCAAAAGGCCCATCCATCTGGTTGATGAGCCTTTCAGTACCCGCTAACGCGGGAAAAGTGGCGTCCCCTAGGGGACTCGAACCCCTGTTACCGCCGTGAAAGGGCGGTGTCCTAGGCCACTAGACGAAGGGGACGTAACCTTCGTGCCGATCCGTTTTCACGAACCGCGGCAAAATTGGTGGAGCTAAGCGGGATCGAACCGCTGACCTCCTGCATGCCATGCAGGCGCTCTCCCAGCTGAGCTATAGCCCCGGATTTCTAGCCTCTCGGCCCAGCGACTGCGACATCGCTTGTGCAAAACTGGCGTCCCCTAGGGGACTCGAACCCCTGTTACCGCCGTGAAAGGGCGGTGTCCTAGGCCACTAGACGAAGGGGACGAACCTTCTTACCTTCAAGACCCGTTTGCTGGAACCGGCCTTGCCTGACAGCCTTGGCTATCAGTCGGAATTTGGTGGAGCTAAGCGGGATCGAACCGCTGACCTCCTGCATGCCATGCAGGCGCTCTCCCAGCTGAGCTATAGCCCCACTATGTCGCTCTGAACCGAATCGCTGGCTGGGTGCCTGGCGTTTCGTTTTCGTTCATCGCTGTGGACGGGGCGCATATTAAGAGCGGATTGCAGGGCTGTCAAACGAATTTTTGAAAATATTCAAAAGTTTTTTCACAGATAACAATCACTTACCGCCCTGCCCCGGTAAAAACCTGAGCACTGGGCCCTGCGGGAGCGGGTTTACCCGCGAATGCGGCGGTGCATGCGCCAACGTATTCGCGGGTAAACCCGCTCCCACAGGTTCAGCTATCGCTTCAAGGTCGCTGTCAGGCGATATTCGCCAGCAGCTTCTCCCACTCCTTGTTTTCCTTCTTCGACACACCGCCGAGCAGGTCGATGGCCTGGCGCAGACGGTAGCGGGTCAGGTCGGGGCCAAGGATCTCCATGGCGTCGAGCACCGACACCGAGCTGGCCTGGCCAGTGATGGCGGCGAACATCAGCGGCATGGCATCACGCAGCTTGAGCTCCAGCGACTCGACCACGGCCTGGATACAGGCGGTGATGCGCTCCTTCTCCCACTGACGCAGGCTTTCCAGCTTCCACAGGATCAACTGCATCACCTGGCGCACCTGGTCGGCCGACAGCTTCTTGCTCTCGAACAGCTTGGCGTCGAGCTTGAGCGCGCCCTCGAAGAAGAAGCCACCCAGCGGGGCGATCTGGCTGAACGTTTCGACCCGGCCCTGCACATGGGGGGCGATCTTCATCATGTAGTCGCTGTTGAGCGCCCATTTCTGCACGCGCGCAGCGAACTCTTCCACCGGCAGCTCGCGCAGCCACTGGCCATTGAGCCACGACAGCTTCTCGATGTCGAAGATCGGACCGCCCAGGGAGATGCGCGACAGGTCGAAGTGCTCGACCATCTCGTCCAGGGAAAACTTCTCGCGCTCGTCCGGCATCGACCAGCCCATGCGCCCGAGGTAGTTGAGCATCGCCTCGGGCATGAAGCCCATGCGCTCGTAGAAAGTTACCGACGTCGGGTTCTTGCGCTTGGACAGCTTGCTCTTGTCGGGGTTGCGCAGCAGCGGCATGTAGCAGAGCTTGGGCTGCTCCCAGCCGAAGTACTCGTACAGCTTGATCAGCTTGGGCGCCGAGGGCAGCCACTCTTCGCCGCGCAGCACGTGGGTGATGCCCATCAGATGGTCGTCGACCACGTTGGCCAGGAAGTACGTCGGCAGGCCATCGTTCTTCATCAACACCTGCATGTCCATGCGGTCCCATGGGATCTCGACATCGCCACGCAGCATGTCCGGCACCACGCAGACGCCTTCGCTCGGCACTTTCATGCGGATCACATGGGGCTCGCCGGCTGCCAGGCGGCGCTGCACTTCCTCGTCGCTCAGCAGCAGGGCGCGGCCGTCATAGCGCGGGGTTTCGCCACGGGCCATCTGCTCGGCACGCATCTGCTCCAGCTCCTCGGCGGTGCAGAAGCAGTAGAAGGCGTGGCCGGCATCGACCAGCTGCTTGGCGTACTGGGCGTAGATCTCGCCGCGCTCGCTCTGCCGGTACGGGCCGTGCGGGCCGCCGACGTCGGGGCCTTCGTTCCATTCGATGCCGAGCCAGCGCAAGGCGTCGAAGATCTGCTGCTCCGACTCACGGGTCGAGCGCAGCTGGTCGGTGTCTTCGATACGCAGGATGAACTCGCCGCCATGCTGCTTGGCGAAGCAGTAGTTGAACAGGGCGATGTAGGCGGTGCCGACATGGGGGTCGCCGGTGGGCGACGGCGCGATACGCGTGCGAACGGTGGTCATGGTGAGTCTCGAACGAAGAATGAAACAAAGCCGGGATGTTAGCAGGGAGCGGGCATCGGGCTCCAGCAATGGCGCTATCGTCACTTGTGACGCTGCCCTCAGCCGCTGTTAAATTTGCTTACACTTCTACTGCGGCTCCCCTCATGCCCACGCCACTCAAACGTCGCCTGCTGACCTTCGTCGCCCTGGTCGCACTGATCGGCCTCGCTTTTCTCGCCCACTGGTACTTCAAGGGACGCTTCTACGAAAGCACCGACAATGCCTATGTGCAGGGCGAGATCACACGCGTTTCCAGCCAGCTGGGCGCGCGAATCGATGAAGTGCCGGTGCAGGACAACCAGCACGTGAACAAGGGCGATCTGCTGGTGCGTCTGGAGGCCGCCGACTTCGAACTGGCCGTCGAGCGCGCCCGCGCCGCCCTGGCCACTCGCGAGGCCGAGCGCATGCAGGCGCAGAGCCGGCTCACCCAGCAAGGCAGCCTGATCGCCGCCGGCCAGGCCCAGGTCGCCGCCAACCAGGCCACCCTCGACCGCTCGCAGCTCGACCTGAACCGCGCCCAGGCCCTGCGCAAACCTGGCTTCGTCTCCGAGGAACGGGTCACCACCCTGTCGGCCGAAAGCCATGTCGCCCGCTCCCAGGTCGACAAGGCCCAGGCCGACCTCAAGGGCCAGCGCCAGCAAGTCGACGCCCTTGGCGCCGAGCTCAAGCGCCTCGATGCGCAGATCAGCAACGCCCGTGCCGACCTGGCCCAGGCCGAGCTGAACCTGACCCGCTGCGCGATCCATGCACCGATCAGCGGCACCATCGGCCAGCGTAGCGCGCGCAACGGCCAGGTGGTGCAGGCCGGCGCGTACCTGCTGTCGATCGTTCCCGACGAGGACATCTGGGTACAGGCCAACTTCAAGGAAACCCAGATCGGCAGGATGCACCCCGGCCAACGTGCCGAACTGCTGTTCGACAGCTACCCCGACACGCCTGTCGAGGGCCGTGTCGACAGCCTGTTCGCCGCCTCCGGCGCGCAGTTCAGCCTGCTGCCACCGGACAACGCCACCGGCAATTTCACCAAGGTGGTACAGCGCATCCCGGTCAAGCTGACCTTCGCCGCCGACAACCCGCTGCATGGTCGCATCCGCCCCGGCATGTCGGTCACCGCCACCATCGACCTGCGCGACGAGGACGCAGGCCACGATGGCCGGTGACACGCTGCTGCGCCCCACCGCCGAGCCGACCCGGCGCGACTGGATCGCGGTAATGAGCGTGATGCTCGGCGCCTTCATGGCGGTGCTGGACATCCAGATCACCAACTCGTCGCTCAAGGACATCCAGGGCGCGCTGTCGGCGACCCTGGAGGAAGGCTCGTGGATCTCCACCTCTTATCTTGTGGCGGAGATCATCATGATCCCGCTGACCGCCTGGCTGGTACAGCTGCTCTCGGCGCGGCGCCTGGCGGTGTGGGTGTCGTTCGGCTTCCTGGCGTCGTCGCTGCTGTGCTCCATGGCCTGGAACCTGGAAAGCATGATCGTGTTCCGCGCCCTGCAAGGCTTCACGGGGGGCGCGCTGATCCCGCTGGCCTTCACCCTGACGCTCATCAAGCTGCCGGAGCATCACCGTGCCAAGGGCATGGCCATGTTCGCCATGACCGCCACCTTCGCCCCCTCCATCGGCCCGACCCTGGGCGGCTGGCTGACCGAGAACTGGGGCTGGGAGTACATCTTCTACATCAACATCCCGCCCGGGTTGGTGATGATCGCCGGCCTGCTCTACGGCCTGGAAAAGAAAGACGCGCACTGGGAGCTGCTGAAAAGCACCGACTATGCGGGCATCGTCACCCTTGGCCTTGGCCTGGGCTGCCTGCAAGTGTTTCTCGAGGAGGGACATCGCAAGGACTGGCTGGAGTCGAACCTGATCGTCAGCCTCGGCACGATCGCCCTGCTCAGCCTGATCCTGTTCGTGATCCTGCAGTTTTCCCGCCCGCATCCGCTGATCAACCTGCGCATTCTCGGCAACCGCAACTTTGGCCTGTCGAGCATCGCCAGCCTGGGCATGGGGGTCGGGCTGTACGGGTCGATCTACCTGCTGCCGCTGTATCTTGCGCAGATCCAGGGCTACAACGCCTTGCAGATCGGCGAGGTGATCATGTGGATGGGCGTGCCGCAGCTGTTCTTGATCCCGCTGGTGCCGCAGTTGATGAAGGTGATCCCGCCCAAGGTGCTGTGCGCCCTGGGTTTCTGCCTGTTCGGGGCAGCCAGCTTTGGCTCCGGCGTGCTCAACCCGGACTTCGCCGGCCCCCAGTTCAACCAGATCCAGGTGATCCGCGCCCTTGGTCAGCCGATGATCATGGTGACCATCTCGCTGATCGCCACTGCGTACATCCAGCCGCAGGACGCGGGGTCGGCGTCGAGCCTGTTCAACATCCTGCGCAACCTGGGCGGTGCCATCGGCATCGCCTTGCTGGCGACGCTGCTGGATGCGCGGACCAAGGTGTACTTCGACTACCTGCGCGAGGCGCTGGTGCCGGGTAATCCGCAAGTGGCCGAGCGCCTGGCGCAGCTGGCGGAGCGGCTGGGCAGCGATAACGCGGCGCTGGGCAAGCTGTCCGAGATTACCCACCAGCAGGCCTTGATCATGGCCTACAACGATGCCTTCCATTTTGTCGGGATCGGGCTGGCGGTGAGCATGCTGGCGGTGTTGCTGACGCGCACGTTGCCGCAGGGGTTGAAGGCGGGCGAGGCGCACTGAGGAGGCTCATATCACATGGGAGCAACTGTCTTGCTGGGCGCTTGGGATCACGCCTGACCTGTAGGAGCGGCCTTGCCGAGACGTCGGACCGGTCGGAAAGGGCCGCGCAGCGGCCCCGGCAATTTCTGCCTTGATGCTGAGATCCTGGGCTGCTCCGCAGCCCTTTCGCGACACAAGGCCGCTCCTACAGGGATTGCGTACGGCTTTAGCTGGTCAGCAGGCGCTCGCGTAGCTTGCCGATCTCGTCGCGCAACTGCGCCGCGGCTTCGAATTCCAGGTCGCGGGCGAACTGGAACATCTTCTCCTCGAGCTGCTTGATGCGCTTGGTGATCTCGGCCGGGGTCTGCAACTCGACCTCGTAGCGCCCGGCCTCCTCCGCCGCCTTGGCCATGCCCTTGCGCTTCTTGCTCCGCGCTCCCGGCACGGTGGCGCCTTCCAGGATGTCGGTGATGTCCTTGACCACGCCCTTGGGCACGATGCCATGGGCTTCGTTGAACGCCACCTGCTTGGCCCGGCGCCGCTCGGTCTCGTCGATGGCCCGCTGCATGGAGCCGGTGATGTTGTCGGCGTAGAGGATGGCCTTGCCGTTCAGATTGCGCGCGGCACGACCGATGGTCTGGATCAGCGAGCGCTCGGAACGCAGGAAACCTTCCTTGTCGGCGTCGAGAATCGCCACCAGCGACACCTCGGGCATATCCAGGCCCTCGCGCAGCAGGTTGATCCCCACCAGTACATCAAAGGTGCCCAGGCGCAGGTCGCGAATGATCTCGACCCGCTCGACGGTGTCGATGTCCGAGTGCAGGTAGCGCACCCGCACATCGTGGTCGGCCAGGTAATCGGTGAGGTCTTCGGCCATGCGCTTGGTCAGCGTGGTGGCCAGCACCCGTTCGCCCAGGGCCACGCGCTTGCCAATCTCCGAGAGCAGGTCATCCACCTGGGTCAGCGCCGGACGTACCTCGACCTGCGGATCGACCAGGCCGGTCGGTCGCACCACCTGCTCCACCACCCGCCCGGCGTGCTCGGCCTCGTAGGGCCCGGGGGTGGCGGAGACGAAGATGGTCTGCGGGCTTACCGCCTCCCACTCATCGAAGCGCATCGGACGGTTGTCCAGTGCCGACGGCAGGCGGAAGCCGTATTCCACCAGCGTTTCCTTGCGTGAACGGTCGCCCTTGTACATGGCGCCGACCTGGGGAACGCTGACGTGGGACTCGTCGATCACCAGCAGCGCGTCATCCGGCAGGTAGTCGTAGAGCGTCGGCGGCGGCGCGCCGGCCGGGCGCCCGGAGAGGTAGCGCGAGTAGTTCTCGATGCCGTTGCAGTAGCCCAGCTCGAGGATCATCTCCAGGTCGAAACGGGTGCGCTGCTCCAGGCGCTGGGCCTCGACCAGCTTGTTGTGCTTGTGCAGGTACTCCAGGCGCTCCTTGAGCTCCTCCTTGATCCCGTCCACGGCCTCGACCAGGGTTTCCCTGGGCGTCACGTAGTGGCTCTTGGGGTAGAACGTAAAACGCGGCAGCTTGCGGATCACTTCGCCGGTCAGCGGATCGAAGGCGGCGATGTTCTCCACTTCGTCATCGAACAGCTCGATGCGGATCGCCTCGAGGTCCGATTCGGCCGGAAAGATGTCGATCACATCGCCGCGCACACGGAAGGTGGCGCGGGCGAAATCCATCTCGTTGCGGGTGTACTGCAGGTCGGCCAGGCGGCGCAGCAGCGCGCGCTGGTCGAGCTTGTCGCCACGATCGACGTGCAGGACCATCTTCAGGTAAGTCTCGGGGCTGCCCAGGCCGTAGATGCACGACACCGTGGTGACGATGATCGCGTCGCGCCGCTCGAGCAGCGCCTTGGTCGCCGACAGGCGCATCTGCTCGATATGGTCGTTGATCGAGGCGTCCTTCTCGATGAAGGTGTCCGACGACGGCACGTAGGCCTCGGGCTGGTAGTAGTCGTAGTAGGAAACGAAGTACTCCACCGCATTGTTCGGGAAGAACGCCTTGAACTCGCCGTACAGCTGGGCCGCCAGGGTCTTGTTCGGCGCCAGCACCATGGTCGGGCGCTGTACCTGCTGGATGACGTTGGCGATGCTGAAGGTCTTGCCCGAGCCAGTCACCCCGAGCAGGGTCTGGTGCGAAAGGCCGGCATCGATACCTTCGACCATCTGGCGGATGGCCTCGGGCTGATCGCCGGCCGGCTGGAATCGGGTGACGAGCTGGAACTCGGACATGTCAGACCTCGTGGATGTCGCGGCAACTGTAAATTTAGCCAGTAGTCTATACCCAAATGCGCCTGCCCGGCGCCGGATTCAAGTGCGGCCCTCGCGCCCGCATGGCAATGGACCCGGCAATTCGACCAATGGTCGAAAAATATTTGCGCAAACAACCGCAAAAGCTGCGCCGGACTGTCGCCGTGACCGATGGGTATCACTATACTGACTCCCCGTTTGCGCACCGCTTCAGTGCCTTCGGCTGGAGCGTGGCGACCCCTATCACTCTCCTATCAGAGCCAAGGTAACAATGAGCCTGTTTTCCGCTGTCGAGCTGGCACCCCGCGACCCTATCCTGGGCCTCAACGAAGCATTCAACGCCGACCCACGCACCGACAAGGTGAACCTGGGCGTGGGCGTGTACTGCAATGAGGAAGGCCGCATCCCGCTGCTGCGCGCGGTGATCGAGGCCGAGACCGCCCGTGCCGCCCAGCACGCTTCCCGCGGCTACCTGCCGATCGACGGTATCGCCCAGTATGACCAGGCCGTGCAGAAGCTGATCTTCGGTGCCGAGTCGCCGCTGCTGAGCGCCGGTCGCGTGGTCACCGTGCAGGCCGTTGGCGGTACCGGCGCGCTGAAGATCGGCGCCGATTTCCTCAAGCGCCTGCAGCCGGGCGCCGTGGTGGCCATCAGCGACCCGAGCTGGGAAAACCACCGCGCCCTGTTCGAGAGCGCTGGCTTCCCGGTACAGACCTACCGTTACTACGACGCCGCCAGCCACGACGTCAACCGTGCTGGCATGCTCGAGGACCTGAACACCCTGCCGGCCGGCTCGGTCATCGTCCTGCACGCCTGCTGCCACAACCCGACCGGCGTCGACCTGTCGCTGGACGACTGGAAGAACGTCCTGGAAGTGGTCAAGGCCAAGGGCCACATCCCGTTCCTCGACATGGCCTACCAGGGCTTCGGTGCCGGCATCGACGAAGATGCCTTCGCCGTGCGCCTGTTCGCCGAATCGGGCCTGGAGTTCTTCGTCTCCAGCTCGTTCTCCAAGTCGTTCTCGCTCTACGGCGAGCGCGTGGGCGCGCTGTCGATCGTCACCGGCTCGAAGGACGAGAGCACCCGCGTGCTGTCGCAGGTCAAGCGCGTGATCCGCACTACCTACTCCAACCCGCCGACCCATGGCGCCAGCATCGTCGCCGCCGTGCTCAACAGCCCCGAGCTGCGCCAGATGTGGGAAACCGAGCTGGCCGAGATGCGCGAGCGCATCCACGGCATGCGCAAGCAGATGGTCGAGCTGCTGGCCGAATACGGCGCCAAGCGCGACTTCAGCTTCGTCGGTCGCCAGTGCGGCATGTTCTCCTACTCGGGCCTGACCGTGGAGCAAGTGGCGCGCCTGAAGAACGAGTTCGGCATCTATGCCCTGGACACCGGTCGCATCGCGGTCGCCGCGCTCAACCAGAGCAACATCCACGTGGTGACCAAGGCCATCGTCGAGGTGCTGTAACTGTTTGATTGTCTTGGGGGAAGCTTGACTTCCCCCAAGCAGGCGCTAAGATACGCGCAGATTCCGCGATAGCTCAGTCGGTAGAGCAAATGACTGTTAATCATTGGGTCCCTGGTTCGAGTCCAGGTCGCGGAGCCAGACACTGAAAACCTCCAGATGCGCAAGCACTGGAGGTTTTTTCTTGCCTGCGATTCAGGGTTGGGACAAGGGCTCGGTCACTGGCTTGCCCTCGTCCACCAGGCTCCAGACCAGCAGTTTGGCAGGCGCGCTCTTGCTGGCATTGCGCGACACGCTGTGCACGGTGCCCGGTGCTTCGTACCAGAACTCGCCGGCCTTGTAGGTCTTTTCCGGCTCGTCGTTGAGCTTGGAGGTCACCGCGCCTTCCAGCACATAGGCCATGACCGCACCGGGGTGCTGATGGGCGGGTGACGCCTGACCGGGGCCGTAGCTGACCGTGAGCATCACGGCTTTCTTGCCGGGGGCGTTGCTGGGGAGTTGTTCCTGGAGGACCTTGACCTGGTCGGGCTTCTCGCCGTGGGCCCAGGAGGGCGACAACGGGGCGAGCAGGCCTAACGTCAACAGGGCAATGGGCAGACGGATGGATCGCATGGGGCTTCTCCTGAGGGGTAATCTACCTGCAGGTTAAGCTCAGGGTTGTGGAGGGAAAACGGCCAATTTGCGGAAAAAACGGGAGGCCTATTGCCGAACTATCGCGTTTAGCCGTTGCCGTTGCCGTTGCCGTTGCCGTTGCCGTTGCCGTTGCCGTTGCCGTTGCCGTTGCCGTTGCCGATCAAGAGTCTAGCCCCATAGCCTGCTAGCGACAGCTGCGTCAGCCCAGGCGCCGCCCGTAACTTCGCGACTTCAGGAGGCCGAACGCAGGCCTTGCGGAGGGAGGTGACGGGCATGGATGCCCGTCAAGCGCTGGGGCCCAGGATGGGCCCTGCAGCGCGGTCCTCCCGGGAGCAAGGCCGGAGTGAGGGGACCCGGAGCGAAGCGTAGGGCCGGATGAATGGAGCGCAGCGTTTTTTGGTTACTTTTTGTCGCGTTTGACAAAAAGTGACCCGCCGTAGGGCGGAAAGGTGACTATGCGTCGCCATCGCAAATGAATGCGTTTACAACTGTAGAAACCCACGCCGATCGCATTTGACTTTGACTTTGACTTTTAAAGAGTCTGTATTGAAAGTTATATGCGCATTCATTTGCGATGGTGACGCATAGTCACCCTTCCGCCCTTACGGCGGGTCACTTTTTGTCAAACGCGACAAAAAGTAACCAAAAAACGCTGCGCTCCATCATCCGGCCCCTACGCTTCGCTCCGGGGTTCCCTCGCTCCGTTCTTGCTCCCGGGAGGACCGCGCTGAACGCCCCATCCTGGGGCGCAGCGCTTGACGGGCATCCATGCCCGTCACCTCCCTTCGCAAGAACTCCGCTCGGCCTCCTGAAGTCGCAATTGGCGGCGCCTGAACTATCGCGCACTTAGAAGCAAGATCAAGTTCAAGTTCAAGTTCAAGTTCAAGTTCAAGAGACATGAGTTTAATATCGGACGAGCATGTAAGTATTGATACGCAGGCTCAGAGAACAACTATCAAACACTACGCCCAATCGGATAAAACTCACCTCGACTCCAGACCCCAAGCCAAACATCCCCATCGATCTTGCGCGCCACCGCCAGCTCCACCAGTTGATAGAACACATTACGATGAATCAACGCCTCAAGATTGCCGCGCATAAGCACATAAGGGGAAGGCTCCTGGGTAACCGGATCAAGTTCGATCCGCAGCGGATGATCCACCCCAGCCTCGACCTGGTCGTCGACATTGCTGGTAAACCGCAGCACCTGCTGCTCCCCCTTGCCCTCTACGTCCAGCAACACGGCAACGAACGGCGCATCGTCGACCCGAATACCGACCTTCTCCACCGGCGTGACCAGGAAGTAGTCGTCTCCGTCACGCCGAATGATGGTGGAGAACAACCGCACCATCGGCTTGCGCCCGATCGGCGTCCCCAGGTAGTACCAGGTCCCGTCCCGGGCGATTCGCATGTCGATGTCGCCGCAGAAATCCGGATTCCACAAGTGCACCGGGGGCAGCCCCTTGTGCGCTGGAATCTGCGCCAGAAGATCGCTGGCCTTGCCCGAATCAGTCATCTCGCTCTCGCTCAGCGGCTCATGCCCAGAAGACTACGAGCGTACTCGCGCATCGGCGCTGCGAGCAAATCCTGTGGCGTGTTGTCGTGGAACGTCAACAAACCGCCACGGCTCTTGATGCGAGCGGTATCGATCAGGTAACGGGTGCTGGTCTCGATCAGCATCATCTGCACCACACCGCTGTCCCAGCCCAGGCGATCCACAGCCTGTTCGTCATACCACTCGTCACCGTTGCCGATGCGATCGTCGGTACGCGCGAAACGGGTGTACAGCACGTAATCGGCCCCTACCGAGCGCGCCTCGGCGATGGCATCCTCCAACCCCAGCGGGCCCTGGGCGCGACGCACCAGCGGGAAGTACTCGACGAAGCTCTTGAAAGCCTCCTCCGCCACCGCGTTCTGCCGCGGCACCGGCCCCTTGCCTGGCGGTACGAACGCCCCCTGGCCGATGAAGATGAACGAGTCCGGCTGCAGTCGGACCGACAGGGTACGGGTGGTGTCGCTGTGGTCCAGCAGGCCCGCATCACTCATGTGGTAACGGACGCCTTCGCCCATATCGCTGACATTCATGCAGCCGCCCAACGCCATCAGCGCCAGCAGCAAGACCAGGCTACGCATCTTTCCTCCAAAGACCGGTGACGAAAAACCGGCGAATAGCCGCCAGATGCAGCTTTTGCGCCAGAGTCAGCCGCCGATCACCTTCATCACCATCACATCGCCGGAGAACGCCAGGTCCTGCTTGTCGGCCAACGCCTTCACCAGCAACCGCTGCAAGGCGGGGAGCGCCTCGTGACGCGGCTTGTCCAGCAGCTCGCCGACAAAGTGCCGGTTGCTCGATGACAGACAGCCATGCAACCAGCCGGTGGACGACAATCGCAGCCGCGAGCAGGCACGACAGAACGGGACGCTTTCATTGGCGATCACCCCGAAGTAGCCCAGGCCGGGGATCCGATAACGCAAGGCGGTGGCATCCAGCGGACGGGGCGCCTGCTCATAGGCATGCGCCTGGCCAATCACTGCCAGCAATTGTTCGAGGCTCACGAACTGCTGCAGGAAGGCATTGCGGTCACGTGCCAGGTGGCCCATACGCATCAGCTCGATGAAGCGCAGCTCGTAGCCGTGCGCCAGGCAGTAATCGAGCAGTGGCAGCACCTGGTCCAGGTTCTGCCCACGCATGGGCACCATGTTGACCTTGATCGCCATGCCCGCCGCACTGGCCTGCGCCATCCCGGCGAGCACACTGGCCAGGTCCCCGCCCCGGGCGATCCGGCGAAATGCCAGAGGATCCAAGGTGTCGAGAGAGACATTGAGCCGGCGAATACCAGCATCACGCAGCTGCGGCAACTTGCGCGAGAGCAACTGACCATTGGTAGTGAGGCTGACCTCCTCCAACTTCAGTTCGGCTACCGCTCCGAGGAAGGCATCCAGGCGTGGACTGACCAGCGGCTCACCACCGGTGATGCGCAGCCGTTCGATGCCGGCCGCCTCGACCAGATACGCCACACCACGCGCCAATGCGTCAGCCGAAAGCTCATCCTGCGCCGCCACCAGGCGTTTGCCGTCCGGCACACAGTAGGTGCAGGCATAGTTGCAGGCAGCAGTCAGGCTGACGCGCAGGTTGCGAAAGCGCCTGCCTTGACGATCGACGATCATGGATGACTCCGGCATGGAAGATTCTGGCGGCAAAACCTGACTCATAAATCAGGTTTTTGCAAGCCTTCCCGTCGAAGCCTGAAGCAAGAGTGCCCGCCGATGATCCGGCAGGCACGCATTGAGCAGCTTTAGCTCGCGGCTTCCGGATCGCGCTTGCGCTTGTTGCCCATGCGCACGCCGATATCCATGAGGAACTGGAAGAAACCTTCCTGATCCTCGAGCACATTGCTCCAGAATGGCGAGTGATAGAGCGCGACCGCGCCATGCACCAAGGCCCACGCCGCGCAATAATGGAAATACGGCGGCACGTCCTCGAGCTTGCCTTCGCTGATCCGCCCCTTGATCAGTTGGGTCAGGCGGTCGAAGTTGGATGCACGGATGCTGTGCAGTTGCTCGACCATTTCCGGCACCTGGTTGCCCTTGACCACCTTTTCCTCAAGACGGTCGAACAACCGGTAGCGCTGCGGATCGCGCATGCGGAATTCGAAATAGGCACGTGACAAAGCCTCCTTGTCACGGTCGACGTCAGCCGAATGCAACAGTTCGTTCAAGTCGCGCTCGTAGTCGAGCATCAGGCGCAGATAAATCTCCGCCTTGGACTTGAAGTGCTTGTAGATCGTGCCTTTGCCGATGCCCACGGCGTCGGCGATCATCTCGACGGTGACACTGTCTTCACCCTGTTCGAGAAACAGCTTGAGCGCCGTGTCGAGGATTTCCTGCTCGCGACGACGAAACTCACGGACCTTACGAGGTTCTTTCTGCATAAGAAGGACTGGGATGACAATCGAAGCGGATTATTATGCCTAACTGGCGGCAAATTGCACGGATCTTCCAACCATGTCTATGTTTCATGATGAGTTCGAGCTGGCGCCGGGCCTGTGCTACCTCAACCACGCCGCTATCGCCCCTTGGCCCCGTCGGACCCACGACGCGGTGGCCCGCTTCGCCAGCGACAACATGCGCCTGGGTGCCAGCGAGTATCCGGCCTGGCTGGCTACTGAACGACGTCTGCGCGAGCGCCTGGCACGCCTGATCAATGCCCCGAGCAGCGGCGATGTCGCGCTGGTTGGCAGCACCTCCCAGGCCCTGTCTCTGGTGGCGTTCGGGCTCGACTGGCGGCCTGGGGACCAGATAGTCATCAGCGCCGAGGAGTTCCCTTCCAACCGCGTGGTATGGCAGGCCCTGGCCGACCAGGGCGTCGAAGTGCTCGAGGCGAGTCTCGCTGGCAGCGACCCGGAGGCTGCGCTGCTCGCCACCTGCGGCCCCCGCACGCGCTTGCTGTCGGTCAGCGCCGTGCAGTACGCCACTGGCCTGCGCCTTGACCTTGCGCGCCTGGGCCGGGCCTGCCGCGCGCATGGCGTGCTGTTTTGCGTGGACGCGATCCAGCAGATTGGCGCCCTGCCCTTCGACGTCCAGGCATACCCATGCGATTTCGCCATGGCCGACGGCCATAAATGGATGCTGGGCCCCGAGGGCCTGGGCCTGTTCTATTGCCGCAGCGACCTGCGCCGGCAACTGAAGCTGCACGCCTACGGCTGGCACATGCTGGACAACCTGGGCGACTTCGACCGCCGTCAGTGGCAGCCGGCGCGCAGCGCACGGCGCTTCGAATGCGGCAGCCCGAACATGCTCGGCGCCTGCGCGCTGGAGGCCAGCCTGTCGCTGCTGGAGGAAGTCGGCATGGTAACGGTCGCAGAGCGGCTGGCAGAGCGAGTCAGGCTGCTGCATGAGGGGCTGGCGAGCATTCCCGGCGTGCGCCTGCATAGTCCGGCCGACCCCGAGCGGCGTGCCGGCATCGTTAATTTCAGCCTCGACGGGCATGCCAATGCCGACATTTATCGATCACTCACCGAAAATGGCGTGATCTGTGCCCTGCGCGGCCCAGGAGTACGCTTTTCCCCGCACTTTCATACCGATGACCACCTGATTGCCGAAGCTCTGCGACAGGTCCGACAAATCGCCATGCATTGAATGCGCAATGGACTGCGGGCGTATTCCAAATTTGTTTAAAAAACGATCAACGATCACTGGCGACTCGTCAAACCTGACCAATACTTGAAGTGTTGGCGTGGCGCATCCCCCCCAAGTGACGCGCCGATAAAGGTGCCCACGGACCGTGTACCTTTGTTTTACTCCTAATGGTCTTAACCCGGATTCCTCCCCCAGAACCCGGGTTTTTTTTGGCCGGATCGGCGCCCGCCCACGCGACAACCTTTCCCGGGCGGCTCAGGCCACCCGTGCCAACGGGAACAGGCGCTTGAAGTTGCCGGTGGTCTGCTCGGCCAGTTGCTCGTAGCTGACACCGCGCAGCGAGGCCACGTACTCGGCGACCTCGCGCACATATTGCGGCAGGTTCGGCTTGCCACGATGCGGGATCGGCGCCAGGTACGGCGAGTCGGTCTCCACCAGCAGGCGATCGACCGGTACTTGGCGGGCTACCTCGCGCAAGGCGTCGGCGTTGCGGAAGGTGACGATGCCCGACAACGAGATGTAGTAGCCCAGGTCCAGCGCCGCCCTGGCCATCGGCCAGTCCTCGGTAAAGCAGTGCAAGACCCCGGCCTGGGGCAGGCTGGCCTCGCGCAGCAACGCCAGGGTGTCTTCACGCGCCGCACGGGTATGCACGATCACCGGCTTGCCGGTCTGGCGCGATGCTTCCAGGTGAAGACGGAACGATGCCTGCTGCAACTCGGCGGCCTCCGGCTCGTAGTGGTAATCCAGCCCGGTCTCGCCAATGGCCACCACATGCGGATGAGCCAGTTCGCGCAGCAGCCATTCCAATGCCGGCGTCTCGCCCGGCGCCAGGTCGAGCGGATGCACACCTACCGAACAGTCGACATCCGCGTAGCGCTCGCTGAGCGCCTTGACCGCGCCTGCGTTGTCCGCGCTCACGCCGATGCATAGGAAATGCCCGATCCCACGCTCACGCGCCGCCTGCAGGGCGGCATCGAGGGAGCCCTGGTGGGCGCTCAGGTCTAGACGATCGAGATGGCAATGGGAATCTACGAGCATGGGAACACGACACACATGAATGAACGATGGAAGTTAGCGCTGACCCGGCAGTTGCACCCAGTGGGCGAGCAAGGCTTCGAGCAGCAACACACGGTTGAGATTGGCCTTGCCCAGCACCTTTTGACGCTGCTCCAGAATCCACGCCTGGATCTCCAGCACCTTGGCCGGGCGGCTTTTCTGCGCCAGATACTGCAGCACCTTGCGCATGTCGGCCAAGCCTAGCCCTTCGTCGTCCTGGGTCAACTGATAGCGCAGGATCAGGTGCGACCAGTCGCAGAACCAATCGAACAGCAGCAGCAACGGCACCGTGTTCCAGGCTTCGGCCAGCTGGCTGGGCGACTGCTGCTGCTTGAGCAGTTTCTTCACCCCTTCGGTGACCAGCGCCCGCTGCTCACGCACCCCTTGGGCCTGCAGGCTGGCCGCCATCAAGGGCGATCCCGCGGCCAGGGTCAGCAGCTCTTCGCGCTCGTCCTCATCGCTGTCCGCCAGCGCTCCGGCCAGCCACTCCCGGCTCTGGGCCAGGCTGGGTTGCGGGCAGGCGATCTGCTGGCAGCGGCTCTTGATGGTCGGCAGCAGGCGACTGGGCTGATGGCTGACCAGCAGCAGCACGGTATCGCCTGAGGGCTCCTCGAGGCTTTTGAGCAAGGCGTTGGAGGCGTTGATGTTCATCGCTTCGACCGGCTCGATCAGCACCACCTTGCGCCCCCCTTGCTGGGCGGTCTGCACCACGAACGACACCAGATCGCGCACCTGGTCGATCTTGATCGGCTTGTCGGCTTCCTCCGGCTCCAGCACGAAGTTGTCCGGATGGCTCCCAGCCTTGAGCAGCAAGCAGGACTTGCACTGCCCACAGGCATCCAGGCCATGCGGCTGCTGGCACAACAGCCGCGCCATGAGGCGCTCGGCCAGGGCGCGCTTGCCGATGCCCTGCGGCCCATGCAGCAGATAAGCGTGCGCATGCTGGCCGCGACCGGCCAACTGCTGCCACAACGCCTGCTGCCAAGGGTAGGCTTCAGCCACGGCAACGCTCCAGGATGCCCGGCAGCAACGCGTCTATCGCACGCTGCACCGTCTCCAGCGGCTGCGCGGCGTCCAGCAGGCTGTAGCGCTGCGGCTGCTGTCCTGCGCGCCGCAGGTAAGCTTGGCGCACGGCCTCGAAGAAGTCCTGGCCTTCCTGCTCGAAACGGTCCAGGCGGCCTCGGGCGGCGGCACGGGCCAAGCCAACCTCCACCGGCAGGTCGAAGACCAGGGTCAGGTCCGGGCGCAGGTCGCCCTGGACGAACGCTTCGAGAATGGCGATGCGTTCCACCGACAACCCCCGGCCACCGCCCTGATAGGCATAAGTCGCGTCGGTAAAGCGGTCGCACAGCACCACGGCGCCACGCGCCAGTGCCGGGCGAATGACCTCGGCCAGATGCTGCGCGCGCGCGGCGAACATCAGCAGCAGCTCGGTATCGACGGCCATGGCCTCCTCGCTCGGCGCCAACAACAGCTCGCGGATGCGCTCGGCCAATGGCGTGCCACCGGGCTCGCGAGTCATGACCACATCGATGCCCTGTTCGCGCAAACGCGCCGCCAGGTACTCGCGATTGGTACTCTTGCCCGCGCCTTCGGGGCCTTCCAGGGTGATAAACAAACCGCTCACGAGTGGTCCTTGTTCTCTTCTGGCACCGGCACGTCGGCCGGTGCGGATTCATCGATGGGCGCCGGCCTGTCGTCTTCTGGCGCAAGCGGCTCGTCGGGCGCCGACTCTGCGGATGGCGCCGGCTGCGCCTGCGGAGCAGGGCTCGAGCGGTAGTCCGAGCGGCGCTTGAGCTGAAACTCGCGCACGGCGCTGTTGTGGTCGTCCAGATCGTCGGAGAACACGTGGCTGCCATCGCCACGGGCGACGAAATACAGGCTGGAACCATCGCTGGGGTTCAGCGCCGCATGGATCGCCTCGCGACCGACCATGGCGATCGGCGTCGGCGGCAGGCCAGTCATGGTGTAGGTGTTGTAGGGCGTGGGCTCGCGCAGGTCGGCGCGGGTGATCTTGCCGTTGTAGCGCTCGCCCATGCCATAGATAACGGTAGGGTCGGTCTGCAACATCATGCCCAGGCGCATGCGGCGCACGAACACACCGGCGATCTGCCTGCGCTCCTGGGGAATACCGGTTTCCTTTTCCACCAGCGAGGCCATGATCAGCGCCTGGTAAGGATCGCGGTACGGCAGATCGGTGCTGCGCTCGGCCCACTCCCTGGCCAGCACTTCATCCAGGCGCATGTACGCCTGTTGCAGCAACTCGACATCGCTCATGCCGCGCACGAAGCGGTAGGTATCGGGGAAGAAGCGGCCTTCGGGGAACACGCCGGTATGGCCGAGCTTGTCCATCACCTCGGAATCGGACAGACCATCGAGGGTGTGCTTGAGCTTTTCGTGCTTGGCCACCGCGGCACGCACCTGGCGGAAGGTCCAGCCCTCGACCAGGGTGAGGTTGTACTGCACCACGTCGCCGCGCTTCCAGGCGTCGAACAGCTGCCCCACGGTCATGCCGGGGGTAACGCGGTACTCGCCGGTGTGCAACGGCGTACCCGCCATGTTGAAGCGCCAGTAAAGACGCAACCACAGCGGATCGTCGAGCAAGCCTTCGCTCTGCATGCGATAGAACATGCGGTTGGGCGTCGTGCCATTGGGCACGTCGAGCAAGCGCTCCTGCGCCACTTGCAGGGGCTGCTCCAGGACCGAGTTGACCTTCCAGGCCGCCCAACCCAATGCCAGGCCGGCGATGATCAACCCCGTTTCCAGCAGCAGCAGGAATTTGCGTCTCACGAATCAAGTATCCAGTAACGTACGGGCAACGGCCTGCAGTTTACGGGTGAGCGGCCCCGCCGGCCAGTTCAGCGCGGCGAATTCACGCACAGGCCAGATACCGTAGACACTGTTGCAGACGAACACCTCGTCGGCCTGCTCCAGCGCCTCCAGCGGCAAGTCCCGCACTTGAGTGGGAATGCCCAGCAACGCCGCCTGCTCCAGCAGCGCCGCGCGCATCACCCCGGCCACGCCGCAACGGCTCAGCTCGGCGGTCAGCAGCACGCCACCGCGCACCAGGAACAGGTTGCTGTACACCCCTTCGATCACCCGCCCTTGGCCATCACGCATCAAGCCTTCGGCAAACGCGCTGTCCTGCCATTCGGCGCGGGCCAGCACCTGCTCGAGGCGGTTGAGGTGTTTGAGCCCGGCCAGTAGCGGTTGTTCCGCCAAGCGTGTCTGGCAGGCGTACAAGCGCACGCCCTGTTCGGCGTGTTCGGCGGGATAGGCGGGCAAGGGGCTGCCCTGGAGGATGCGCCGCGCCTGGGCGCCAGCCGCCGGGGCGTAACCGCGCTGGCTGTCGCCGCGGGTCAGGATCAGCTTGGCGACGCCTTCGCCCAGCAATTGGGCGAATTGCAACAATTCATTGCGAACAAGCGTCAGGTCGACTTCGATCGCCAGGCGCTGGCAACCCAGCGCCAGGCGGTCGAGGTGCAGGGCCAGCAGGCTGGGCCTGCCGCCGCGCACGGCAATGGTCTCGAACAGGCCATCGCCGTAGGCCAGGCCGCGGTTCTGCAGGTTGACCGCAGCCGCGTCCTGGCCATCGATCCAGCTGTGCATCAGTCGGCGAACCGACGGAATACCAGCGAGCCGTTGGTGCCACCGAAGCCGAACGAGTTGGACAGCACCACGTCGATCGGCATGCTGCGCGCCTGGTGCGGCACGAAGTCCAGGTCGCAGCCTTCGTCAGGCTCGTCCAGGTTGATGGTCGGCGGCGCCATCTGGCTGTTGATCGCCAGGACGCTGAAGATCGCCTCTACCGCACCGGCGGCGCCAAGCAAGTGGCCGGTCATCGACTTGGTCGAGCTCACCGCCAGCTTGTAGGCGTGCTCACCGAACACGCGTTTGATCGCGGCCACTTCGGCCACGTCGCCGGCCGGCGTCGAGGTGCCGTGGGCGTTGATATAGCTGACGTCCTCAGGCTGGATGCCGGCATCGCGCAGGGCGTTGGCCATGCAGCGGGCGGCGCCTTCGCCGGAATCGGGTGGCGAGGTCATGTGGTAGGCGTCGCCGCTCATGCCGAAACCGACCAGCTCGGCATAGATGGTGGCGCCACGGGCCTTGGCGTGCTCCAGCTCTTCGAGCACCAGGGCACCGGCACCGTCGGACAGCACGAAGCCATCACGACCCTTGTCCCACGGACGGCTGGCACGGGCCGGCTCGTCGTTGCGGGTCGACAGTGCGCGCGACGCGCCGAAGCCGCCCATGCCCAGGCCGCAGGCCGCCATTTCAGCGCCGCCGGCGATCATCACGTCGGCTTCGCCATAGGCGATGTTGCGCGCGGCCATGCCGATGCAATGGGTGCCGGTGGTGCAGGCGGTGGCGATCGCGTAGTTCGGCCCTTGCAGACCCAGGTGGATCGACAGGAAGCCGGAGATCATGTTGATGATCGAGCCCGGCACGAAGAACGGCGAGATCCGGCGCGGCCCCTGCTCGTGCAGGGTCTTGCTGGTCTCTTCGATGTTGGTCAGGCCACCGATGCCCGAGCCCATGGCCACGCCGATGCGCTCGCGGTTGGCGTCGGTGATTTCCAGACCGGCGTTGCGCACCGCCTGGAAGCCGGCCGCCAGGCCGTACTGGATGAACAGGTCGAGCTTGCGGGCCTCTTTGGCCGACAGGTACTGCTCGACTTCGAAGCCCTTTACCGAGCCGCCAAAACGGGTGGAGTAGGCAGACAGATCCGTATGCTCGATCGGACCAATGCCACTGCGGCCAGCCAGAATGCCCTGCCAGGTGCTCGGTACATCGGTACCCAGTGGCGACAGCATACCCATACCAGTGACCACGACGCGTCTACGCGACACAGTACTCTCCTCATTTCCAAATTACAGAGTCTCTTGCCAGTGCACTGATGCAGCCAATGGCCTGGCAACAGACTCCGCTGATTGCAGGGCTTGCAAAGAAAAAACCGCACGCCGGCGACGGCAGTGCGGTTTTTCCCGACAAGAAGCGTCGACTGAAACGTCTTAGGCCTGGTGGCTGTTGACGTAGTCGATGGCAGCTTGAACGGTAGTGATCTTCTCGGCTTCTTCGTCAGGGATTTCGGTCTCGAATTCCTCTTCCAGAGCCATCACCAGCTCAACGGTGTCAAGCGAGTCGGCACCCAGGTCATCGACGAAGGAAGATTCGTTCTTCACTTCCTCTTCCTTGACGCCCAGTTGCTCGGCGACGATTTTCTTGACGCGTTCTTCGATGGTGCTCATACCTAGTTTTCACTCCTAATGGACATATGTCAGGCAGCTGGCCGGTGACCAAGTTTATAGGAAGACGCCTGCTTTTCAAGCGTAACGCGCCTTCCACCAGGCCACCGGGCCCTCTGCCCGGAATCTGGTTGCAGCTTTATAACGGATTTTAGGTTCGCAGTATGACTCTTTTTTGAAGCAATCCGTCACATTGAGTTGCGGTTTTTACATGTACATCCCGCCGTTCACCGGCACGGTGGCGCCGGTGACATAGGCCGCGCCGTCGGACGCCAGGAAGGATACCACCTTCGCGATTTCCTCGGCCTGGCCCAGGCGGCCCAGCGGAATTTCCTTCTGCAGGGCCTCGCGCTGCGCTTCTGGCAGCTCGCGAGTCATGTCGGTATCGATGAAGCCTGGAGTCACCGAATTGACGGTGATGCCACGCGAGCCCACTTCACGGGCCAGGGCACGGCTGAAGCCTTCCAGGCCGGCCTTGGCGGCGGCGTAGTTGGCCTGGCCGGCGTTGCCCATGGCACCTACCACCGAGCCGATGCTGATGATACGACCCCAACGGGCCTTGGTCATGCCGCGCAGCACGCCCTTGGACAGACGGTAAAGGCTGTTGAGGTTGGTGTCGATCACGTCGAACCACTCGTCGTCCTTCATCCGCAGCATCAGGTTGTCGCGGGTGATGCCGGCGTTGTTGACCAGGATGGCCGGTGCGCCGAACTGCTCGCCGATGGCGCCCAGCACCGCGTCCACGGACTCGGCGCTGGTGACGTTCAGCTCAAGGCCGGTACCGTTGATGCCGTGCTCTTTCAGGGTGGCGGCAATGCGCTCGGCGCCGGAGGCGGTGGTGGCGGTACCGATCACGGTCGCGCCCTGGCGGCCCAGCTCGAGGGCGATAGCCTGGCCGATGCCACGGCTGGCGCCGGTGACCAGTGCAACTTTACCTTGCAGGCTCATGCAAGCTTCTCCGAATTCAGGCCAGCGCCGCGCGGGTGGCGGCGACGGCGTCTGGGGTGTTGAGGTTGTAGGTGGTCACGCCATCGGCGCAACGCTTGTTCAGGCCAGCCAGGACCTTGCCCGGGCCGCATTCGACCAGGTTCACCGCGCCGCGCTCGGCCAGGGCCTGCACGCACTCGACCCAGCGCACCGGCTGGTACAGCTGCGCCAGCAGGTCCTGCTTGAGGGCGTCGAGGTCGGCGGCGATGGCGGCGGTGACGTTCTGCACCACCGGGATCTGCGGGGACTTCCATTCGATGGCATTGACCGACTCGGCGAAACGCTCGGCGGCCGGTTTCATCAGGGCGCAGTGCGACGGCACGCTGACCGCCAGCGGCAGGGCGCGCTTGGCACCGGCCTCTTTGCACAGCTCGATGGCGCGATCCACCGCCGCCTTGTTGCCGGCGATCACCACCTGGCCCGGCGAGTTGAAGTTCACCGCGCTGACCACTTCGTCTTCGGCGGCCTTGGCGCAGATCTCGACCACGACCGCGTCGTCCAGGCCGAGGATCGCGGCCATGGCGCCATGACCGGCCGGCACGGCCTCCTGCATCAGCTGGCCACGGCGCTCGACCAGGCGCACGGCGTCTTTCAGCGAAAGGCTGCCAGCGGCGACCAGGGCGCTGTATTCACCCAGGCTGTGACCAGAGACGTACGCAGGCTGCGCGCCACCCTCTTCCAGCCACAGGCGCCACAGGGCGATCGAGGCGGTCAGGATGGCCGGCTGGGTCTTGTCGGTTTGATTGAGTTGCTCTTCCGGGCCTTCCTGGACCAGCTTCCACAGGTCATAGCCCAGGGCCTCGGACGCTTCCTTGAAGGTCTCGACGATTACCGGCTTCTCAGCGCCCAGCTCTTTGAGCATGCCCAGCGACTGGGAACCTTGACCAGGAAAGACGAATGCGAGGGATGCAGACATTGAACAAGCCCTTATGATCTTGTCGTCGGATAGGGTGCGCCGGGCCGTGGGCCGGGCGCGCAATCTGAAAGCTTGGATGGAGCGGCGGACCAAGCGGTCACATTTAAGCACTTCATGGGCGACATGCCCAAAGGCTTTGTATTTCCAGTCATGGGCTCATCGCGGGGCAAGCCCGCTCCCACGGCACTCAGGGCAACAGGTCTTCGAGGCGCCCGTGCAGGCGCTGTGGCAGGTTCTCCTGGATCTCGATCAGCGCACGCTGGATCGCGCTCTGCAAGCCCTGCACGCCTGCCGAGCCATGGCTCTTGATGACGATGCCCTGCAACCCTAGGAAGCTTGCGCCATTGTGTCGCGCCGGTGCCAGGTCGGCCTGCAGGCGCTTGAGCAACGGCATGGCCATCGCCCCCGCCGCCCGCGAGAGCAGCCCACCACGGAACAACGCCTCGATGCGCGCACCGATCATGGTCGCCAGGCCTTCGCTGGACTTGAGCAGGATATTGCCGACGAAACCGTCGCACACCACCACGTCCGCCTCGCCACGATACAGCCCGTCGCCCTCGACGAAGCCGATGTAGTTCAGGCCCCGGGCGCTCTGCAACAGGCTGGCGGCCAGCTTGACCTGCTGATTGCCCTTGATGTCCTCGGTGCCGATGTTGAGCAGCGCCACCCGCGGCCGATGCACGCCCAAGGCCTGGGCGGCCACCGAGCCCATCACGGCGAACTGGTAGAGGTTTTCCGCGCTGCAATCGACATTGGCCCCGAGGTCGAGCAACTGACAATAGCCGGCCTGGGTCGGAATCGCCGCCACCATCGCCGGGCGATCGATCCCGGGCAAGGTCTTGAGCACCAGGCGCGACAGAGCCATGAGCGCACCGGTATTGCCGGCGCTCACGCAGGCCTGGGCCTTGCCATCACGCACCAGTTCGAGGGCGACGCGCATCGACGAGTCCGGCTTGCCCCGCAACGCCTGCGATGGCCGCTCGTCCATGCCGATCACTTCGCTGGCCGCGACAATCTGCAGGCGCGCGCGATCCGCAGCCGCAAGGCCACTGACGAGATCTTCTAGGAGGGAGGGTTGACCGACGAGGGTCAGGTGCAGCGAGGGAGTAGCCGAAAGGCAGGCAATGCTAGCCTGAACAATGTTGCGGGGACCGAAGTCCCCGCCCATTGCGTCGATCGCGATGATCTGAGCGGACAAGGATTACTCGTCGGCGCCCTTGTCGATCACTTTGCGACCACGGTATACGCCTTCTGGCGAAACGTGGTGACGCAGGTGTACTTCGCCGGTGCTCTTCTCTACGGACAGGGCGTTTTCCGACAGGGCGTCGTGCGAACGGCGCATGTCACGGGCAGAGCGGGATTTTTTGTTCTGCTGAACAGCCATAATTGATTAACTCCTAAACGTTTGGGTCACGCTTTAACTGCGCCAATACACTGAACGGGTTGGACCGCGATACCTCGTCCTTGCTCGGCTCGGGCTCATCGAGTCCCGCCGGCTGCTGGCATTCTTCCGGATGATGAGCAGGCACGATCGGCAGGGCGAGCAACAGCTCTTCCTCGACCAACGCCTGCAGATCCAAAGGATCTTCGCCCAGTTCCAGCACGTCATAGCCTTTCGGCAACGACTGGGTATTCGCACCCTCCTTCACCACGGCGTATGTGCATTCGCTGTGGATCGGCAGGGTGACCAGCTCAAGACAACGCTGGCAAACCATCTTGACTTCGACGTCCAGCTCGCTGTGGATAACCACCACGTGCTGTTCATCTCGTTCAAAATCGAACTTCGCCTGCACCGTACCGACGTTGTCGGAAAGCGGGTCGCAGAGTCTTTCCAAATCAGCGAGTTGCAGCGAACCTTCGAGGGTTACGCCACGATCAGCCAATTTGCGCGGGTCAACGTGAGGTGGAATCGGGTCATTCAACATAGGCGCAGCATTCTAGGGATGCACCCCCTCCCTGTCAAAGGAAATTAGGTGTCATCTCGCATGTTAGAATTCGGGGCAATTGCCCAGGAGTCTACCATGCTTCCCTTGTTACTGGCTTCCAGCTCTGCGTACCGCCGCGAACTGCTCACCCGCCTGCGCCTGCCCTTCACCTGGGCGAGCCCCGACCTAGACGAACGACGCCTCGATGGCGAGCCTGCCGTCGAGCTGGTCCGCCGCCTGGCCCGACAGAAGGCCGAGGCCCTGGCCGCCAGCCACCCCAACCACCTGATCATCGGCTCCGACCAGGTGGCGGTGCTGGGCGAGCAGATTCTTGGCAAGCCCCACACCTTCGAACGCGCCTGCGAACAATTGCTGGAGGCCAGCGGACAGCAGGTCACCTTTCTCACCGGGCTGGCGCTGCTGAACAGCGCCACTGGCCACTGCCAGGTCGATTGCGTGCCGTTTACCGTGACGATGCGCGAGCTGGATCGCGAGCGCGTGGAGCGCTACGTGGCGACCGAACAGCCACTGGACTGCGCCGGCAGCTTCAAGGCGGAGGGATTGGGGGTCAGCCTGTTCCAGAGCATCCATGGCTGTGATGCCACGAGCCTGATCGGGCTGCCGCTGATTAGACTGGTGGACATGCTGCACAAGGAAGGCGTGCAGGTGCCTTGAGCATCAACCCTTTCAAGGTCTCTGGGCGCGGGAGCTATAGACTGGCGAGGGCCACCAAGTGTCCGACGCAACCCTTGCAGCGCCTATCAGATCGAGCGCCGCCCGCGCGGCGCATCGCGACGCAAGGCCGCTCCTACATTTGTTTCGGGCCAGTCAATCCTGTGCCATTACCTGGTCCGCCTTGTTTGCACGACGCGGTTTCAGCGTGAGCACCACTGCCGCCTCGCCTGCCTCAAGACAGGCACCAAGGCGGGCAACCATGGCCTGACAGGCTTGGTACGTTGCAACAAATGTAGGAGCGGCCTTGCGTCGCGATGCGCCGCGCGGGCGGCGCTCGATCTCACAGGCACTACAAATCCAACGCCAAGCACCTTGAGCAACAATGACTCAGCTCAACGCAGCGAAGGCCCCTGGAACCCCATGTACAGCGCCAGGCGCTCGGCCACGCTGGCACCGATGCGCTTGGAGAAGCGATCGAACGGCGACTCCTGCACAGTGAAGTCCACCAGCTCCTTCTCCCCCACGATGTCGCGGGCGACATAGCTGGCACTGCCCAGCCCATCCACCAGCCCCAGCGCCTTGGCCTGCTCGCCAGACCAGATCAGCCCGCTGAACAGCTCCGGATGCTCCTTGTCCTTCAACCGCTCGCCCCGCCCCTGCTTGACCATGGCGATGAACTGGCGATGCGTGGTGTCCAGCACGCCCTGCCAGAACGCGGTCTCCTCGGGCTTCTGCGGCGAGAACGGATCGAGGAACGCCTTGTGCTCACCGGCCGTGTAGGTGCGACGCTCCACCCCCAGCTTGTCCATGGTCCCGACGAAGCCGTAACCGGCCGCGGTGACACCGATGGAGCCGACCAGACTGGCCTTGTCGGCATAGATCTCGTCGGCGGCGCTGGCGATGTAGTAGGCCCCGGACGCGCCCAGGTCGGCGATCACCGCATACAGCTTGATGGCCGGGTACTCGGCGCGCAGGCGACGGATCTCGTCATACACGTAGCCCGCCTGCACCGGGCTGCCGCCCGGGCTGTTGATGCGCATGACCACGGCCTTGGTCTTCGGATCCTTGAACGCCTCGCGCAGGCTCTTGACGACATTGTCGGCACTGGCCGGCTCCTGGTCGGCGATCACCCCGCGCACCTCGACCAGCGCGGTATGGTTGCCGCCACGCGAGGCCGCCTTGTCCACATCCATCAACGGCGTGAACAGGAACAGGATGCCGAACAGGTAAACAAAGGTCAGCAGCTTGAAAAAGATCCCCCAGCGCCGCGCCCGGCGCTGCTCCTGGACACCGGCCAGCAAGGTCTTCTCCAGCAGTTTCCAGCTTTTGCGCTCTTCGTTGTCCTCGGACTCGGGGGCTTTCCACTCGTCAGCCATGCTTACCTACCTTGGAATTTGCACCACGCGAATTCAACCATTCGCGCAATTGAGAGAAATGATCGATGCACACCTGCGGCCCGAACTCCGCCAAGGCCTGGAGCGGCATGGCGCCATAGCCGACCGCCACCGAGTGCATGCCGGCGTTGCTGGCCATCTGCAAGTCGAACGCCGAATCTCCGACCATCAGCGCCCGCCCGGGTTCGATCCGGCAATGAGCGAGAATTTCTTCGAGCATCAGCGGATGCGGCTTGCCACGGGTTTCGTCGGCAGCCCGGGTGATGTCGAAATAGCTTTCCCAGCCATTGGCCTTGAGCACCCGATCCAGACCGCGCCGCGCCTTGCCGGTGGCCACCGCCAGACGATACCCCTCGGCACGGAACGCTTCCAGCGACTCGACCACGCCATCGAACAACGGCGACGGCTGCTGGTCCAGCGCCATGTAGACGTCGGCGTAGTGCTGACGGAAGGCCTCGACCTGCGCTGCATCGAGGTGCGGATACAGGGTGGCGATCGCCTCCCCCAGCGCCAGGCCGATGATGCCCTTGATCGCCTCGTCGCCACTGGCGGCCTCGCCGGCACGCCCGGCGGCCACGTTCATAGCCTCGACGATGCGCCCGATGGAATCGGCCAGGGTGCCGTCCCAGTCGAAGATCAGCAGGTCATAACTTTTATTCATGGCTCAGGACGCCAGTCGCTCGATGGTCTTGGCCCACATCTCGTCCACCGGCGCCTCGAGCTTGAGCTCGCCACCATCGGGCAGCGGCACGGTCAGCTGGTAGGCATGCAGGAACAGACGCTTGCCACCCAGCTCGCGAATCTCGCGAGTGAAGTCTTCATCGCCGTACTTGCTGTCGCCGGCGATCATGTGCCCGGCATGCAGGGTATGCACGCGGATCTGGTGGGTACGCCCGGTGATCGGCCGCGCCTCGACGATGGTGGCGAACTCGCCGAAGCGGCGCAGCACGCGAAACATCGTCAGCGCCTCCTTGCCCTCGTCGTTGACTTCGACCATACGCTCGCCGGAACGCAGG
The DNA here is from genome assembly GCF_054788395.1 of Pseudomonas sp. microsymbiont 2. Taxonomy (NCBI): domain Bacteria; kingdom Pseudomonadati; phylum Pseudomonadota; class Gammaproteobacteria; order Pseudomonadales; family Pseudomonadaceae; genus Pseudomonas; species Pseudomonas sp. microsymbiont 2. The sequence continues at coordinate 1,719,241 of NZ_CM139112.1, read as the reverse complement.
TTGCTCTTCTGCAACGGCGCGTTGACCTGCTTCTTCGCGGTCGGCCAGTGGCCGCGCACCAGCGCCATGTAGCGCTTGTCCACGCCATCGCCACGCAGCGCGGCATGCAGGTGGCGCAGCATGCTGCGCTTCTTGGCGATCATCAGCAGGCCCGAGGTGTCGCGATCCAGGCGATGCACCAGCTCCAGCTCCTTGGCGTCCGGGCGCAACTGGCGCAGCGCCTCGATCACGCCAAAGCTCAGGCCGCTGCCGCCATGCACGGCGATGCCGGCCGGCTTGTTCATCACGATCAGCGCCTTGTCCTCGTAGACAATGGCCGCTTCAAGGCGCTGCAGCAGCCCCTGGGCCACCGGCGCCGGCTCGTCGCGCTCGGGCAGGCGCACCGGCGGCACGCGCACGATATCGCCGGCCTGCAGCTTGTATTCGGGCTTGATCCGCCCCTTGTTGACCCGTACCTCACCCTTGCGCAGGATGCGGTAGACCAAGGTCTTGGGCACGCCCTTGAGGGCCGTGATGAGGAAATTGTCGATGCGCTGGCCGGCAAGCTCCGGCGGGACTTCGATCAGCTGAACGCCGGAAGTCGGGGGGGTATTGGTCGTCATGGCGGGATCATAACAATTTTTTATGGAATTGAAGCACTTAATCATTGCTGCTATAGTCGCGAACGCCGCCAAAAGCGGCAGGCCAGCGGCACCAGGCTCTACGCCGGCCCTGACCATCGCAATTCCCGAGGACGCGAGGCCGTCCTACGGAGCGTTCGCCAGTTTAACTAAATGCCTGGAATCGCCACCAGCGCTGTGTAGAGAAGACCGAAAAAAAACGACAAGTGCGGTGTTTCACCTGCTTACCCGCTTCTTTTCGCCGTACCTCTGCCCGCCACCGTCGTTTCCGCGCATTCGGGCGAATGCTTCGGAAATACCTGCCTTGGATATGTTATGGCGCCAGCCCGGTACTGGGCTGGCGAAAAATGCAACCCGTTGCGGATTCAGCGCGCGGCAGCACCGAATTTTCAAGGGATACGTGCAGGGTGGAGATGTACAGCCCTCGGACCGTGTGGCACCGAACCCGCCCCAGCGCCCCACTCAACGGGCGATGAGCGGACAAGGTCCTGAACAGACGCCCTCGTGGCGTCCACGGACGACCGGTTGATTCCTCCTCCTGACTGAGTGCACCAGGCCCGCTCGATTGATTCGGATAACCTTCGAAAAGCTCGACAGGTCTTTTGGCACCGCAAAACAGGACGCGTCGTCGCGACAACGGCAGGCTGGGCAACCGGCTGGTGCCGAACGTCGCCAGACACGGGGGTGGCCCGCCACCCTTTGCGCACCTTGGCACCGACCATGAGAAGTCGTGTGTGCCGCACGCCGTTTCCGGCAGCCCGGAAACCGACGGTACAACATGAAAAGAATGCTGATTAACGCAACTCAGCCCGAAGAGTTGCGTGTAGCCCTGGTGGACGGCCAACGTCTCTACGACCTGGACATCGAGTCCGGCGCCCGTGAGCAGAAAAAGGCCAACATCTACAAAGGCAAGATCACCCGGATCGAGCCCAGCCTCGAGGCCGCCTTCGTCGACTTCGGCTCTGAACGTCACGGCTTCCTGCCGCTGAAGGAAATCTCCCGCGAGTACTTCAAGAAAGCCCCTGAAGGCCGGGTCAACATCAAGGAAGTCCTGAGCGAAGGCCAGGAAGTCATCGTCCAGGTCGAGAAGGAAGAGCGCGGCAACAAAGGCGCCGCCCTGACCACCTTCATCAGCCTGGCCGGCCGCTACCTGGTGCTGATGCCCAACAACCCACGCGCCGGTGGCATCTCGCGCCGCATCGAAGGCGAAGAGCGCAACGAACTGCGCGAAGCGCTGAACGGCCTGACCGTTCCGGGCGACATGGGCCTGATCGTGCGCACCGCGGGCCTGGGCCGCAGCAGCGAAGAAATGCAGTGGGACCTCGACTACCTGCTGCAGCTGTGGACCGCCATCAAGGAAGCCTCGCAAGACCGCGCCGCGCCGTTCCTGATCTACCAGGAAAGCAACGTCATCATCCGCGCCATCCGCGATTACCTGCGCCAGGACATCGGCGAAGTGCTGATCGACAGCATCGACGCCCAGGAAGAAGCCCTGACCTTCATCCGCCAGGTGATGCCGCAGTACGCCAGCAAGGTCAAGCTGTACGAAGACAGCGTGCCGCTGTTCAACCGCTTCCAGATCGAAAGCCAGATCGAGACCGCCTTCCAGCGCGTGGTCGACCTGCCATCCGGCGGCTCGATCGTCATCGACCCGACTGAAGCCCTGGTGTCCATCGACATCAACTCGGCGCGCGCCACCAAAGGCAGCGACATCGAAGAGACCGCCCTGCAGACCAACCTGGAAGCGGCCGAAGAGATCGCCCGCCAGCTGCGCCTGCGTGATATCGGCGGCCTGATCGTCATCGACTTCATCGACATGACCCCGGCCAAGAACCAGCGCGCCGTCGAAGAACGCGTGCGTGAATGCCTCGAGGCCGACCGTGCCCGCGTGCAGGTGGGCCGCATCTCGCGCTTCGGCCTGCTGGAAATGTCCCGTCAGCGCCTGCGCCCCTCGCTGGGCGAAAGCAGCGGCATCGTCTGCCCGCGCTGCTCCGGCACCGGCATCATCCGTGACGTCGAGTCGCTGTCGCTGGCGATCCTGCGCCTGATCGAGGAAGAAGCACTGAAGGACCGCACCGCCGAAGTGCGCGCCCAGGTGCCAATCCCGGTGGCCGCCTTCCTGCTCAACGAGAAACGCAACTCGATCACCAAGATCGAACTGCGTACTCGCGCACGCATCATCATTCTGCCGAACGATCACCTGGAAACCCCGCACTTCGAAGTCCAGCGCCTGCGCGACGACAACCCGGACGTGCTGAACAACCAGTCCAGCTACGAGATCGCCTCGACCGAGACCGAAGAAGCGCCGCAGCCGACCGCCACCCGCACCCTGGTGCGCCAGGAAGCCGCGGTCAAGACCGCGCCGGCCCGCGCCAACGCCCCGGTACCGGCCACCGCTGAAGAGCAGCCGGCCCCTGTCGCGCCGGTCGCCGCCCCTGCCGCCGCCGAGCCAAGCCTGTTCAAGGGCCTGGTCAAATCGCTGGTCAGCCTGTTCGCCGGCAAGGAAGAGCCTGCCGCCGCACCGGCCGCAACCACCGAGAAGCCAGCCACCGAGCGCTCGCCACGCAACGAAGAGCGCCGTAACGGTCGCCAGCAGAGCCGCAACCGCAACGGTCGTCGCGAAGAAGACCGCAAGCCACGCGAAGAGCGCGGCGAGCGCGCCCCGCGCGAAGAGCGTCAGCCTCGCGAAGAGCGTGCCCCGCGTGAAGAGCGCGCGCCACGTGAAGAGCGTCAACCGCGCCAGCCGCGTGAAGATCGCCGCGGCAACCGCGAAGAGCGCGTGCGCGAACTGCGCGAGCCGCTGGACGCCGCACCGGCCGCCCGCGAAGAACGCGCCCCGCGTGAAGAGCGTGCGCCACGTGAAGAACGTGTAGCCCGCGAAGAGCGCGCCCCACGTGAAGAGCGTGCACCGCGTGAAGAACGTGCTCCGCGCGAAGAACGTGCTCCGCGCGAAGAACGTGCTCCGCGCGAAGAACGTGCTCCGCGCGAAGAACGCGCACCGCGTGAGGAACGAGCACCTCGCGAAGAGCGTGCACCACGTGAAGAGCGTGCCCCTCGCGAAGAACGTGCCCCGCGTGAAGAACGCGCCCCTCGCGAAGAGCGCCAGCTGCGCCCTGAAGTGCAGGCCGCCGAACAGGCCGTGGAGCTCGCCGAGGAGCAACTGCCGAACGAAGAGCTGCTGCAGGACGAGCAGGAAGGCGCCGATGGCGAGCGTCCACGCCGCCGCTCCCGTGGCCAGCGTCGTCGCAGCAACCGTCGTGAGCGCCAGCGCAACGCCAATGGCGAGCTGATCGAAGGCGGCGACGAAGACGCCGGTGAAGAGCAGCCACAACAGCACCAGGCCACCGAGCTGGGTGCCGAATTGGCCGCCGGCACTGCCGTCATCGCCGCCGTTGCCACCAGCAACATCAGCGTCAGCGCCGAAGTCGAAGCCAACCAGCAGGCCGAACGCGCCAGCGCGGCTGTCGCCGAGACCCAGGTGGAAATCACCGAAGTCGTGGCCGAGCAGGTCGCCATTGCCCCAGTGGTCGAGCAGCCTGTCAGCGAGCCTGTGGTCGCCGCCGAGCCGAGCATCGAGCCTGTCGTCGAAGTGGCGCCGCAGCCTGTGGTTGAAGAAGCCGCCACCCAGCAGCCGGCCGCCGTTGTCGAGGCAGCTGTCGAGCCTGTAGCTGTCGTGGAAGCCCCTGCGGTGGAAGCGGGCGAGATCGACAAGGCGCCGGTTGCCGAAGCGGTCGAAGTCGAGGCGCCAGTCGCCGAGCAGCCTGCTCCGGTGGTCGAAGCCGTCGAAGCCCAGCCTGAAGTGGTCGAAGCCCCGGTGGCCGAGCCTGCGCCAGCCGTGGTTGCCGAAGAAACGCCGGTCGAGCCGTCCACCATCATGCTGCCGAACGGCCGTGCGCCGAACGACCCGCGTGAAGTGCGTCGCCGCAAGCGTGAAGCCGAAGCAGCCGCCGCTGCCCTGGCCGCCGCCCAGGCTGCCCCGGCCGAAGCCCTGGAAACCGCTGACGAGCACAAGCCTCATCACGGTTGATAGCCTTGGCTGAATGAAAAAGCCCCGCCAGTGCGAACTGGCGGGGCTTTTTCTTTGCCGGTGTGGATGGCACCGGCTCTGCCGGTGATCGCGGGGCAAGCCCGCTCCCACGCAGTCCCTCTCAGCCGCGGGACGGTGGCGTGGGAGCGGGCTTGCCCCGCGATAGGGCCGGCCCAGGCCACCCCATCAGTACAGGTTCGGCTCCATCTCCAGCTCCACCCCGAAGCGCTCGAGGATATCCGCCCGGATCCGCCGAGCCAGTGCATGCAACTGCGCCCCGCTCGCCTGGCCGTAGTTCACCAGCACCAGCGACTGCAAGCGGTGCACCCCGGCATCGCCATCGCGATAGCCTTTCCACCCCGCCTGCTCGATCAGCCAGCCCGCCGCCAGTTTCACCCGGCCATCGGCCTGGGGATAGGCCACCACACCAGGATGCTCGGCACGGATACGCTCGGCCAATTCAGCGGACACCACAGGGTTCTTGAAGAAGCTCCCGGCGTTACCCAGCTCAGCCGGATCCGGCAGTTTCTCCCGACGGATACTGCAGATCGCGTCGCTGATCGCCTGCGCGGTCGGCTGCTCGACGCCCTGCTCCGCCAGGCGCTGACGCACCGGGCCGTAGTCCAGGTGTGCCTGCAAGGTGCGGCTCAAGGCAAAGCGCACGCGCAGGATCAGCCAGCGCCCGGGGTTGCGCTTGAACAGGCTGTCGCGATAGCCGAACGCGCACTCTTCCAGCGAGAAATCCCGCAGCTCGCCGGTCTCGCGGTCCAGCGCGGTCAAGCCGGCGAACACATCCTTGATCTCCACGCCGTAGGCACCGACGTTCTGCATCGGCGCGGCGCCCACGGTGCCGGGGATCAGGCTGAGGTTTTCCAACCCGCACAGTCCCTGCCCAAGGCTCCACTGCACGAACGGATGCCAGGGCTCGCCGGCCTCGGCCTCCACCACCACCCGCTCACCATCATCGCTGAGCAGGCGGCGGCCACGGCTGGCCATGTGCAGCACCAGGGCGTCGACATCGCGGGACAGCAGCAGGTTGCTGCCGCCGCCGATCACCAGCACCGGCACCTGCCGCTCGGCGGCCAGGGCCAGGGCCTGGCGGGCTTCGTCGTCGTCATGCACCTGGGTGAAGTAGCGGGCACTGACATCGATACCGAAGGTGTTGTAGGGCTTGAGCGACACGCGCTCCTGCCAATGCGCCGTCATAACCGCCCCTTGATTTCCACGACCAGCTCGCGACAGGCCGCCTCGATCAGGTCCAAAACCTGCTCGAAGCCCTCGGCACCGCCGTAGTAAGGGTCCGGCACTTCGTCCAGGGCCGCGCCATAGCGGCGCAGGAACAGGTCGAGCTCGCCCTTGGCGTTGTGCGGGCGCAAGGCCTGCAGGTTGCCCAGGTTGCTCTTGTCCATGGCCAGGACCAGGTCGTACTCGGCGAAGTGCGCCGCCTTGACCTGCTGGGCGCGCTGGCGCGACAGGTCGTAGCCACGGGCCAGGGCGGCCTTGCAGGTACGGCTGTCGGGCGCCTTGCCCACATGCCAGTCACCCGTGCCGGCGGAGGCCACCTGCACCACATCACCCAGGCCTGCGGCCTCCAGCTGGTGGCGCAGCACGCCTTCGGCGGTCGGCGAGCGGCAGATATTGCCGAGGCAGACGAACAGGACGCGCATCAGGCCTCCAGCAAGCGCCGTACGCGCTCCAGGTCTTCAGGGGTATCCACGCCCACCGCCGGGGCCTCGATGGCGTCGGCGACATGGATGCGCACGCCGTGCCACAGGGCACGCAGCTGCTCCAGCGATTCGGTCTGCTCCAGCCAGCACGGGCCCCAGGCGACGAAGTCCTGGAGGAAGCCCACGCGGTAGGCGTACATGCCGATATGGCGGCGATAAGGCACGCCCTCCGGCAACGGGTCGCGGCTCTTGGCGAAGGCGTCGCGGGCCCAGGGCAGCGGCGCGCGGCTGAAGGTCAGGGCCAGGCCGTGCTTGTCGCTGACCACCTTGACCGCGTTGGGGTTGAAGATGGTTTCCGGGGCGTGGATCGGCTCGGCCAGGGTGGCGATGCCGGCTTCCGGGTGCGCGGCCAGGTTGGCCGCCACCTGGTCGATGATCACCGGCGGAATCAGCGGCTCGTCGCCCTGCACGTTGACCACGATGGCATCGGCGGCCAGGCCCAGTTGGGCGGCCACCTCGGCCAGGCGATCGGTGCCCGACTCATGGTCGGCGCGGGTCAGCAGCACCTCGGCGCCAAACGCCCGGCAGGCCTCGACGATGCTGGCATCGTCGGTGGCGATGACTACGCGGCTGGCACCGCTCTTGCGCGCCTGCTCCCACACATGCTGGACCATCGGCTTGCCGGCGATCGGCAGCAATGGCTTGCCCGGCAGACGCGTGGAGCGCAGCCGGGCGGGAATCACCACGGTGAAATCCAGGCTCATTTGTCCAGGCGCTCTTCGTCGGTCAGGGTGCGCGCCTCGCTCTCCAGCATCACCGGGATGCCGTCGCGGATAGGATAGGCCAGGCCCGCGCCCTTGCTGATCAGCTCGGTCTTGTCGGCGCTGAGCTTGAGCGGGCCCTTGGTGATCGGGCAGGCCAGGATATCGAGCAGTTTGGTGTCCATGGAGGTGTCCTTGCGACGGAAAATGAAAAAGGCTCAGGGGCGGCCGGGCAGCAGGCGATCGAGCTGGGCGTCGAACCAGGCGCTGAACGCGGGCGTCGGCACGGCGTCGACCGCCAGGTACCACCAGTCATCGGCGGCGAAGGGCCGGCATTTCACCGCATCCTTCTCGGTCATCACCAGCGGCAGCGGCGGGCTGAACGACAGCACCTCGCGGCTGTAGGGCGCATGGTCGGCGAAGGGGTGCGGCACCGGCTGCCAGTGTAGCCCCAGCAGGGTGTTGAAGAAACGTTGCGGATTGCCGATGCCGGCCACGGCATGCAGGGCCTGGCCAGGCGGGAACAGGTCGAGATCGCGACGCTCGCCGCTGCGCAGGTTGATCAGCGCCGAGGGTTGCAGGCGGAAGGCGAAGCCATCGTCGCGGTCGGCCTCAGCGCCGTTGAACAGCACCGCGTCGGCCTCCTGCAGGCGCTCGGCCGGCTCGCGCAAAGGGCCGGCCGGCAGGCAGCGGCGGTTGCCCAGGCCCCGAGCGGCGTCGATCAGCACCAGCTCCAGGTCGCGGGCCAGGCGGTAGTGCTGCATGCCGTCGTCGCACAGGATCAGGTCCGGCGCGTCGCTGGCCAGCAGGGCCTGCACCGCGCGGGAACGGTCGGGGTCGATCACCAGCGGCACGCCGGTGCGCTGGACGATCAGCAAGGGTTCGTCGCCGGCCTGCTCGGCGCTCTGGTCGGCATTGACACGCCAGGGGTACCGCGGCGGCTTGGCGCCATAGCCACGGCTGACCACGCCGACGGAGAGCCCCTGCCGACGGCAGTGCTCGATCAGCCAGAGGATCATCGGCGTCTTGCCGGTGCCGCCGACGGTGATGTTGCCCACCACGATCACCGGTACCGGGGCGCGGTAGCTGGGGCTTTCGCCGCTGAGGAAGCGCGCGCGCTTGCGCGTCACCACGCGGCGGTACAGCGCCTCCAGCGGACGCAGCAGGGCCAGTGCCGGGTGCCCGGCGTACCAGGCGGCGAGCAGACGGTCGGCGAAGGCCATCAAGGTTTGCCCTGCGCGGCCTCGACGGTGGTCATGCGCAACTTGCTGAAGCCGAGCTTGCCGGCTGCGTCCATTGCGGTGATCACGGCCTGGTGCGGGGTCTTGCCGTCGGCGCTGATGGCCAGCGGCAGGGTGATGTCGCCAGCGGATTCCTTCTCGATCGCCTCGCTCAGGGTGGCCAGGTCGCTCTTGGGCAGCAGGTGATTGTTCACCGAGTACACGCCATCGGCGCTGATGGTGACCTCGATCAGCTTGCCGTCATCGGGCTGCGCCGGCGCGGCGCTGCTGGCCTCGGGCAGCTCGACGCGCAGCTGGGTCTCGCGGGTGAAGGTGGTAGTGACCACGAAGAACAGCAGCAGCACGAACACCACGTCGATCAGCGACGCCAGGTTGATGTCGACGCTCTCGCGCTGGCGGTTGCGCCGAAACTTCACGCCTTGCCTCCGGCCACTTCCACTTCGCGGTCGCCCTGCAGCACTTCCACCAGTTTGATCGCTTCCTGTTCCATGCCCACCACCAGTTCATCGATGCGGCGCAGCAGGAAGCGGTGGAAGAACACCGCCGGGATGCCGACCATCAGGCCGGCCGCGGTGGTGACCAGGGCCTTGGAGATGCCACCGGCCAGCACGGCAGCGTTGGCGGTCATCTGCGAGCCCATGAAGGCGCTGAAGATATCGATCATGCCCAGCACGGTGCCCAGCAGGCCCAGCAGCGGGGCCATGGCGGCGATGGTGCCGAGGGTGCTGATGTAGCGCTCCAGCTCATGAATGACCCGCGAGGCGGCTTCCTCGATGCACTCTTTCATGATTTCGCGGCCGTGGCGCGAATTGGCCAGGCCCGCGGCAAGGATCTCGCCCAACGGCGAATCGGCGCGCAGGGCCTTGAGCTTGTCACTGGTGAGTTGCTTGTCCTTGATCCACATCCACACCTGGCCCAGCAGGTGCGGCGGGGTGACACGGCTGGCGCGCAGGGTCCACAGACGCTCGACGACGATCGCCATGGCGGCGATGGAGCTCAGGATGATCGGCAGCATCATCCAGCCACCGGACTTGACCAATTCCCACACAGTAAGCACCCCTTGGAAAAAGGCCGCCACTCTACCATAGGCGCGCCTGTGGCTCATCTGCCGGAGGTCAGGGAATTGCTGTGTTGACCCAGGGGCTGCTTTGCAGCCCTTTCGCGACACAAGGCCGCTCCTACAGGGGGGGTTAGGAGCGGCCTTGTGCCGCGAAAGGGGCGCAAAGCGCCCCCCGGCTCAATCCCCTGTCTCCCGCCAGAACCGCCGCTCCCTGCGCGCACCCGCCACCCCACCCTGACTCCCCAGCATCAACCGCAACGCCCCCTCCACCGCCGTGTCATGCACCACCACCGCATGCCGCCGATAGCGCTCGATCACCTGAGCATGGGGATGCCCGAAGCCATTGTGCCGCCCCCGGGAAATCATCACCCCACGCGGCGCCATGGCCTGGATGAACGCCTCGCTTGAGGACGTACGGCTGCCATGGTGCGGCGCCTGCAGCCAATCCACCCGTGGATCGTCGGTGCTCGCCAGCCAGGCGCGCTCCGCGCCGGCCTCCATATCGCCCGCCAGCAACAGACGCTCCCCTTTGGCCTGTACCCGTAGCACGCAGGACCGCTCGTTGCTGGATGCGCCGGCAGGCCAGTGCCAGAGCTCGAAATCGACACCATCCCACTGCCACCGCTCGCCACTGGCGCACAGCGACGCGTCCGCCAACCCGGCGACCTCGCCGGCCAGAACCCGCGCCACCGGTACTCCGCGCCCCACCGCTGCCGCGCCACCGGCATGATCGGCGTGCCCATGGCTGATCAGCATCAGGTCCAAGTGCCTCACCCCGAGCTTGCGCAAGGTCGGCAACACCACGCTCTCGCCCAGGTCGCTCGCGCCTCGGGCGGGGCCAGCGTCGTACAACAGCGTGTGGTGACGCGTACGCAATAGCACTGCCAGGCCCTGGCCGACATCCAGCTGCCACACCTCGACCTCGCCCAACGGCACCTGTTCGCGGGGCACCCACAGCGCCAGCAACATCACTGCGCCCGGTGCGCGCAACGGCACGCCACGGGGCAACAGCACCAGCACAGCGCCCAGGCAGACCAGCATCCAGGCCCACACCGGCAGTGGTTCGGGAACCCAGGCTGGCTGAAACTCCGCGATCTGCGCCAGCGCGCCGAACAACCCGTCCAGCGACAGCCCGGCCAACCACAGCAACCCCTCCCCCAACCCAGGCACCGGCAACAAGGCAGTACCCAGCAACGCCAACGGCAGCACGCCCAGGCTGAGCCAGGGCACGGCCAACAGATTGGCCAGAGGGGCGCTGAGACTGATGGGTAATCCCAGCGCCAGCAACACCGGCAACAACCCCACCGCAATCACCCATTGGGCACGGCTCCAGGCCTGCCAAGGCCGCCACGCACCCAGCCGGGCGGAAAAACACAGCACCAGCACCGCCACGGCGCTGAACGACAACCAGAACCCCGGCAACAGGCTCGCCAGTGGTTCGACCAGCAGCACGCCGAGCGCGGCCAGCAACAGCGGCGTCCAGGCGCCCAGATGGCGAAAGCGCAGGCGCCATAGCAGTACCACCGCCAGCATCAGGCAGGCCCGCTGCACCGGCACGCCGAATCCGGCCAACGCGCCATAGCCAAGTGCCACCAGCATCGCCAGCCCGCTCGCCCATGGCAGCCAGGGCAGCCTGCGCGGCCACCCGCCCAGTCGCGCCAGTCCCGCCACCACCCCATAGACCAGCCCGGCCAGCAGGCCGATATGCTGCCCGGAGATCACCAACAGATGCACCGTGCCGGTGGCCTGCAGGGTCTGCCAGTCCTCACGCGCCAAACCGCTGCCATCGCCCAGCACCAGCGCCACCAGTGCCGCTGAGCGCCCTGCGCTATCGACCCGCATGAGACGTTGACGGATGGCATCACGCCAGCCGGCAGCCACCGTTTCCAGACGCTCCCCGGCCTTGACCGTGCCGGTGGCGCCGATGCGCCGCGCCAGCAAGGTCGCCTCCCGATCCGGGCCATGGGGGTTGAGCAAGCCATGGGGCCGCCGCAGGTTGACCGCCAGGCGCCAACGTTCGCCGGGCCGCAACTGTGGCCCGGCGAACCAGCTCAACTGCAGACGCTGCGGCAGCTGCCCACGCCGCGACTCGCCGTGCACCAGCTCGAAGCGCACGCCTTGCTCGGTGCGGGCCGGCAAGCCCGCCACCGTCCCTTCAAGCCATACCGTGCGGCCCTCCAGGGCCTGCGCCAGGCGATCATCCAGGGCCTGCTGCGCCGACCAGCAGGCCCAGCAGCCGCCCAGTACGAAGCAACCCACCGGCCAGGCCCGCGTACGCAGGCTGGCCAGGGCCAGCAACGATGAGGCAATCAACCATCCGACCGGTGGCAGAACGGGCAAAAAGCGCAGGCTCAACAGCCCGAGCACCAGCGCAAGCATCCCTGTGCGCATGAGATAGAGCTCCAGAAGCGAAAACGCCCCTGAGGCTTAGCCGATTGGCAGGGAAATTCTGCTAAACAATTGTCACAAACTCTGAACGAGCCTGCGCTTCAATCAAGGCATACTTACGCCCTTCGACCCTGCCGGGAGCCCACATGCCGCGCCGTCTGTTCAAACGCTACATGCCGGACCCGACCAGCATCCGCGAACACAAGTCGTTACGCTTTTTCGGCAAGCTGCTGCACGACCCCAATCTCTGGCACCTGAATCGCCATTCGGTGGCACGGGCCATGGGCGTCGGCCTGTTCGCGGCCTTGATCCCCATTCCCATGCAGATGCTGCTGGCCGCCGCCCTGGCGATTCCGGTGCGCGGCAACCTGCCGATCGCGGTGAGCCTGGTGTGGCTGACCAATCCGCTGACCATGCCGCCGGTGTTCTTCGTCACCTACATGACCGGCGCCTGGCTGATGCAGGTGCCGCCACGCACGCTGCCCGACGAAATCACCGTCGACTGGGTCACCGACCAGCTGGCGACGATCTGGCAGCCGTTCCTGCTGGGTTCGGTGGTGTGCGGGGTGGTGCTCGGCGTGCTCGCCTACTTCACCACCATGGGCTACTGGCGCTGGTGGGTGGGCCGGCAGTGGCGCCGGCGCCAATGCCGCTGCCTACGCACGCATGCCACGGCCGCTGACCAGCAGGCGAACGCACAGCAGGTAGAGCAGCGCGGTAGCCACCAGCATGAAGCTGATCGCCGTGCCAATACTGATGTCCGACACCCCTAGGATGCCGTAGCGGAACGAGTTGACCATGTGCAGCACCGGGTTGGCCAGCGACACGGTCTGCCAGAACGGCGGCAGCAGGTTGATCGAATAGAACACCCCGCCCAGGTAGGTCAGCGGCGTCAGCACGAAGGTCGGGATGATCGAGATATCGTCGAAGTTGCGCGCGAATACCGCGTTGACGAAGCCCAGCAGCGAGAAGATGGTCGCGGTCAGCAGCACCACGACGATGGTCACGCCCAGGTGGTGCACCTGCAGGTGGGTGAAAAACAGCGACAGGATGGTCACGATCACCCCCACCGCCAGCCCGCGCAGCACACCGCCCAGGACATAGCCGACGAGAATGGTGTGCGGTGATACCGGCGAGACCATCAGTTCCTCGATGGAGCGCTGGAACTTGCTGCCGAAGAAGCTCGACACCACGTTGCCGTAGGAGTTGGTGATCACCGACATCATGATCAGCCCCGGGACGATGTACTCCATGTAGGTGAAACCGCCCATGTCGCCGATCTGCCGGCCGATCAGGTTACCGAAGATCACGAAGTACAGGACCATGGTGATCGCCGGTGGCAGCAGGGTCTGCGGCCAAATGCGCAAAAAGCGCCGCACTTCGCGGTAGACGATGGTGTTCAGGGCGACCCAGTTGGTGCGCAACTCCACGCTCATACGGCCACCTTCGACAGGTTCTTTTCCACCAGGGACACGAACAGCTCCTCGAGTCGGTTGGTCTTGTTGCGCAGGCTCTGCACTTCGATGCTCTTCAGCGCCAGTTGGCTGAACAGCGCGGTGATGCCGATGTCCTTGTCCACCTGCACCTCCAGGGTGTGCGGGGTGATCAACCGGCACGGGTAGCCCTGCAGCTCAGGCGCGGCGGGCAGGTCCTGCTTGAGATCGAGCACGAAAGTCTCGACATGCAGCTTGCCCAGCAGCTGGCGCATGCTGGTGTTCTCGACGATGGTGCCGTGGTCGATGATGCCGATGTTGCGGCACAGCTGCTCGGCCTCTTCGAGGTAGTGGGTGGTGAGGATGATGGTGATGCCCTTCTGGTTGAGCTCGGTGAGGAAGCTCCACATCGAACGGCGCAGCTCGATGTCCACCCCGGCGGTCGGCTCGTCGAGGATCAGCAGGCGCGGCTCGTGGATCAGCGCCCGGGCGATCATCAGCCGGCGTTTCATGCCGCCAGACAGCGAGCGTGACTGCACATCGCGCTTGTCCCACAGCCCGAGCTGCGTCAGATACTGCTCGGCGCGCTCCTTGGCCAGCTTGGGCGGGATGCCGTAGTAGCCGGCCTGGGTGACGACGATGTCGAAGGTCTTCTCGAACTGGTTGAAGTTGAACTCCTGCGGCACCACGCCCAGGCAGCGCTTGAGCGCCGCAGGCTCGCGGTCCAGGTCGTGACCGAACACGTTGACCGTGCCGCTGGTCTTGTTCACCAGGGTCGAAAGAATGCCGATGGTGGTGGACTTGCCGGCGCCGTTGGGGCCGAGCAAGGCGAAGAAGTCGCCCTCGGCAACGTCCAGGTCGATGCCCTTGAGGGCCTGGAAACCGTTGCCGTAGGTCTTGGTCAGCTGTCGAATGGACAGGGCGGAACTCATAGCGGGCCAGGTACCGAGAAAAAGGTTCAGGACACGCCAGGTAAAATCACTGGCGCAGTGAGTGCGGCCATGGTGCAAGGCCCGGCCGCACAAGTACAGTCACATCTATTGATAATGACTATCGAAGTGGCGTCACGTCAGGGCGGTCATCACCGCCGCCTGGTAGGCCGGGCGCTGCTTGAGGCGCTCGTACCAGGCTTCGAGGTGATACATGGCCGGGCGTTCGATGGGCATTTCGAACCAGGCGTAGATGAAGCTGCCCAGGGGGATGTCGCCCATGCCGATCTGCTCGCCGGAGAGGTAGGGTTGCTTGGCCAGGGTGGCGTCGGCGATCGACAGCAGCTCGGCGCACTGCTTGTGCGCGGCGTTGATCGCCACCCAGTCGCGCTGGTCATCGGGGGTGCGCACCATGCCCCAGAACAGCGGGCGGAACGGGCCGGCCAGGGACGAGGTGTTCCAGTCCATCCACTTGTCGGCCAGGGCGCGCTGGCGCGGGTCTTCGAGGTACCAGCCCTGCTCGGCGCCGTACTCGGCGCACAGGTAGCGGACGATGGCGTTGGACTCCCACAGCACCAGGTCGCCGTCTTCGAGCATCGGCACCAGGCCGTTGGGGTTGAGGGCGCGGTAATGCGGCTCGTTGACCAGGCCGAAGGCGCCACCGGCGTCGATGGCTTCGAATTGCAGGCCCAGTTCGTGGGCGATCCATAGCGCCTTGCGCACATTGCTCGAGTTCTTGCGGCCCCAGATCTTCAGCATGGCAACGTCCTTATGAATGCGGGAGGGGGGTCAGTCTACTCCAAGTTCGACGATAGATTTGTAGCGTGTTCGAGATCGAGCGCCGCCCGCGCGGCGCATCGCGACGCAAGGCCGCTCCTACATTTGTTGCAACGTGCCGAACCTGTCAGGCCATGGTTGCCCGCCTTGGTGCATGTCTTGAGACAGGCGAGGCGGCAGTGGTGCTCACGCTGAAACCGCGTCGTGCAAACAAGGCGGACCCGGTAATGGCACAGGATTGACTGGCCCGAAACAAATGTAGGAGCGGCCTTGCGTCGCGATGCGCCGCGCGGGCGGCGCTCGATCTCCCAGGCGCAGAATCTCTCTCGGCGAACACTCCAGAGCCCCCAAAAAATCTATGTCAGATATTTCCGAACCTGAAACCAAATGCTTCAGCCGCCAAGGCTTGGGAACTATCCTACGCGCCTGCCGGAAGCTGCCGCGTTGTCGGGGAAATACCCTAGGGATAACTTCGCCGGGTCGCCACATTTGGTGACCGGGTGTGAGAACCCGACCTGCACTGCCATGGCGTTTGCTTTATGGCAGCCTTGCGCGGGCAGACTTCGGTCTGGCCGGCTTCAGTGCACCGGTTTCTCACCCCGCGTACGGCTGCCACCCTCATCCGTGAGAAAGATCGAGATGGCCGCTCCCGTCACGCACTGGAGTTACCCCATGAAGAAGATCGTTCCCGACCCACCTCGCCTCACCCACTTCATCATCATCCGCCCCACCCTCACCCGCGACGAAGCCATGGCCGCCGCCGTCGAAGTCGCCAGTGCCATCTCCGACGTACTCGACATCTACTTCAAGACCGAACCCGGCGAATGCCGCGAGCGCCTGTTCACCGCCAGCGACTACCTCGGCCAACTGGCCTGCGCCCTGCTTGAGCACAAGCCGCAGGTGCAGCCATGAGCCGCGGGCATACCGCGGGCCGCACCACCTGCCTGGACCTGTTCAAGGTCGAGCCGGGGGTTGCGTTCGAAGATGCCTTCAGCGAGTTGTCGGTGCTGCTCGGCTGCATCCGCCACCTGACCTGCGAGGCCGAGATGGAAGGCGACCTGCTGGCCGGCAGCTCGGCGCGGATCCTCAGCGCCATGGCCAAGGCGCTGATCGATGACATGGAGGTGGGGTTGAACCGGAAGACCGCATGAACCCCGGGGGCCGCTTTGCGGCCCTATCGCGACACAAGGCCGCTCCTACAGGAGTACGCATATCCCTGTAGGAGCGGCCTTGTGTCGCGATAGGGCTGCGCAGCAGCCCCAGGATCCATCGACAGTCACCGAACGAACTCCCAGCGCCCCACCCTGTCACTTCCTAGGCAGGCCATCCACCCCAACACGTCTAAGCTCTGTGGATCGCCCCCGCCCCCCGCTTCCAAGGAGGAAGAATCATGCTGCTGTTGTGGTTGCTGGTCCTGGTGCTAGGCGCCGCGTATCTCCTGCATCGGCGCCTGGCGCCGTTACAGATCCTCGCGGCGATCGCCGCCTATACCCTGCTCATGGGCCTGTTCAGCAGTGCGCCGGGCTGGCTGCTGACGCTGATCTGGCTGGTGATCGCCATCAAGGCCGCCTTCTTCGTCCTGCCCGAGATGCGCCGCAAGCTGTTCACCACGCCCATGTTCAGCTGGTTCCAACGCACCCTGCCGCCGATGTCGCAGACCGAGCGCGAAGCCATCGACGCCGGCACCGTGTGGTGGGATGGCCACCTGTTCAGCGGCCGCCCCGACTGGAACACCCTGCTCGACTACGATGCCCCCAGGCTCACCGAGGAAGAACAGGCCTTCATCGATGGCCCCACCGAGCAGCTGTGCGCCATGGTCAGCGACTGGCAGATCGGCCAGGACCTGGACCTGCCGCCGCAAGCCTGGGACTTCATCAAGCAGCACGGTTTCTTCGCCCTGATCATCCCCAAGCAATACGGCGGCAAGGGCTTCTCGGCCTACGCCCACTCCCAGGTGGCGATGAAACTGGCCACCCGCAGCGGCGACCTGGCCTCCACGGTGATGGTGCCCAACTCGCTGGGCCCGGCCGAACTGCTGCTGCACTACGGCACCGATGAACAGCGCGACCACTACCTGCCGCGCCTGGCCCGTGGCGACGACATCCCCTGCTTCGCCCTCACCGGGCCGCTGGCCGGCTCCGACGCCGGGGCCATGCCCGACACCGGCGTCATCTGCAAGGGCCAATGGAAAGGCGAGGAAGTCATCGGCCTGCGCCTGAACTGGGAAAAGCGCTACATCACCCTCGGCCCGGTGGCCACCCTGCTGGGCCTGGCGTTCAAGGCGTATGACCCGGACCACCTGCTGGGCGAACAGACCGAGCTGGGCATCAGCCTGGCGCTGATCCCCACCGACACCCCTGGCGTAGAGATCGGCAAGCGCCACCTGCCCCTGGGCGCAGCCTTCATGAACGGCCCCAACAGCGGCAAGGACGTGTTCGTGCCGCTGGACTTGCTGATCGGCGGCCAGGCCATGCTCGGCAAGGGCTGGATGATGCTGATGAACTGCCTGTCGGTGGGCCGCTCGATCTCCCTGCCGGCGGTCGGCACGGGCGCGGCCAAGTACACCAGCCTGGTCACCGGCCAGTACGCCCGCGTGCGCGAGCAGTTCAACGTGCCGCTGGCCGCGTTCGAGGGCATCCAGGAGTCATTGGCGCGTATCGGCGGCAACGCCTGGCTGATGGACAGCGCCCGCCTGCTCACGGCCAAGGCCGTGGACCTGGGCGAGAAGCCCTCGGTGCTGTCGGCGATCCTCAAGTACCACCTCACCGAACGTGGCCGCGAGTGCATCCAGCACGCCATGGACGTGCATGGCGGCAAGGGCATCATCATGGGCCCGAGCAACTACCTGGGCCGCAACTGGCAAGGCGCGCCGATCTTCATCACCGTCGAAGGGGCCAACATCCTCTCGCGCAACCTGATGATCTTCGGCCAGGGCGCAATTCGCTGCCATCCGTTCGTGCTCAGGGAAATGGCCCTGGCCGGGCGCGAAGACCACGACCAGGCGCTCAAGGAGTTCGACGACCTGCTGCTGCAGCACATCCTGTTCGCCGCCGGCAATGCCGCCAGCACCCTGGTGCTGGGCCTGGGCCTCGGGCACTTCGAGAAAGTCCCGGGCGATGCCCTGAGCCAGGGCTATTTCCGCGCCCTCAACCGCCAGGCCGCGGCGTTCGCCCTGCTGGCCGACCTGTCGATGATGTTGCTCGGCGGCGCGCTAAAACGCCGCGAACGCCTCAGTGCCCGGCTGGGCGATGTGCTCAGCTACCTGTACCTGTCCAGCGCCGCGCTCAAGCGCTATCACGACCTCGGCTCGCCCGAGCACATGCAGCCGTTGCTGCGTTGGGCCCTGGAAGAAAGCCTGGGCCAGGCGGAGAAAGCCCTGGACGCGCTGCTCGACAACTTCCCCAACCGTTTCCTCGGCTGTGCCCTGCGCATACTGGTGTTCCCATTCGGCCGCCGGCATACCGGGCCGAGCGATGAGCTGGATGCCGAGGTGGCGGCGCTGATCGGTCGGGGCAAGGGCGATCCGGCGCTGGAAGAGCTGCTGGCGGGGTGCTTCAGGCCCGAGGCCGATGGCGACCCGGTGGCCGCGTTGCAGACTGCCTGCGACCTGCTCGACGATGCCGCCCCGCTGCACAAGGCGCTGCACCAGGCAATCAAGGAAGGCAAGGTGCAGGTAGCACCAGGGCAGTCGGTGATCGACGCCGCCATCGAAACGGGCGTATTGCAGGCGGAAGAAGGCCAGCGCCTGCGCCAGGCCGAGCAGGCGCGGCGGGTGGTGATCGATGTGGATGCGTTCGACAAGGCAGTGCTGCTGCCCGAGACTGGCAAAGTGCGCTGAGCATTGGTCGGCCGCATCGCGGGGCAAGCCCGCTCCCACAATAGGTTGTGGGAGCGGGCTTGCCCCGCGATAGCGGCAGCTGCGCTGCCAGCCTATGTAAAACCGGCGTATACTCCGCCCCCCGTTTCAACCACCCCGAGGACCGCCGCCATGGCCAACCCCCACCTGGAATACCACCTGCAACTGCTCCACCACCTGCGCACCATTCTGGCCGCGCTGGGTGAAGCCGAACAGGTCCCGGAGGAAAGCCACGCCCTGTTCCTCGAGCGCTTCGACGAACTGCTCACCCTGCTGCCGCAGGAGCCACTGGAAAGCCAGTACCTGGGCCAGGACCTGATCTGCCAGGTGATCCAGCGCTACCCGCAGATCGCCCACCTGGTGCCACGTGACCTGCTGTGGTTCTTTGGCGGTGACTGCCTGCACTTCATGCCGGACGAGGAGCTGGCCCTGTACCAGGAGCTCGAGGAGCGCCGCTATGCGGCCGAACGCGACGGCGAGCCGTTCGACTGGCACCTGGAAAAACAGCTGCTGAGCGCGCCCGATCCGAACAGCGTGAACTAGGCACTAAACAACGCCGCCCGTGACCATACTGCTCTTCACTCAAGAAAGTCTGGCATGTCTTTGCAGCCCTTCGCGGGCAAGCCCGCTCTCACGTAGGCAGCGGGCCTCAAGGCCGCGCAACCCTTTGGGAGCGGGCATCGTTGGTGCCTGGTATGGATGGTTCAATAATCAATGGCCACACAGGACAGTTTCCCTTCCACCTGCCCGCCGTCTTTTTTATCATCCAGATAGACGCCGGTATCTATCCAGTCTCCCTTCTGTTTGTTTTTTAGCTCCTTGAGGCTGAGCCAATCCTTGCTCGTGACTTCGTACTTGGTGATGCGCACGGTGTACCACCATGTACCGTCGCAACCGGGCTGGTCGTAGAACGTGATCAACGCCCCCGAAGGCGCATTCTCGAATCTGTAGAAATACACCTCGTCATTCTCGCAATCCGTGTCCCCCATCTTTTTCGTGGTCCGACTATCTTTCCGCTCAAGCGAAAGTTCGCATTTGCGGGTGCCATCCGTTTTGTTCTCCCGCATCATCAGACGGCCTACATTGGCCTGTGGTTTCAAACCGACGGTGTCGGCACCTGCCTGCAGGGTGAACAACAAGCTCCCTACAACCATAACCAGCCCTGCCAGGGGCACAATCCTTATCCCCTGAGCACCCCTGCACCGACCTAACGACACTCGCTGTTGGCATTTCATTGGCCGCCTCCATTCACGGATGATTGTCCATCATGTTGCTCCGCGAGGATCTGCCCTGCGCCTCTGAAGAAGCTGCTGTACCCCTCACTAGACAGCACCCCTGCGATCTCGTCGTCACGAATGAAACGTTGCTCGCCGTTGGCTATCGTGAGGTAGCTCTGGGCATCGTATTCATAGGTCGTCACTTCATCTACATCGCCACCGGCGGGGTCCGTGACACGGAGTAGACGATTGAGGGCGTCGTATTCGAGCACTCGGCCCTGCTCATCCTGGGTCAGGTTGCCATTAGCGTCGTAAGCCAGTTGGATCCTGACATCCTCCTGAAAGTGATGGATGATCGACGTCAGTTGGACAGGGTCGTCCTTGTTTTCAAAGTTATAGGTAGACGAGTAGCTCTTGTCGTTCTCAAGCGTCGTCTTGACCGAGACGATGTTGTCCAATGCATCGAAGGTGAACTCCTGGCCCAGGATCATGCCCTGGCCATTCGGGTCATGCGGCCGCTCGCTACCAGTGCAGGAGTAGGTCCGCAACCGCTGACGCTCGTCATACCCATAGGTTTCTTCGAGCAACAACGGTGCCTGCTCGTTGGCACCGTCATACCGACGGCGCGAGATCATGGCGTCGACATCGTTGTAGTCCTGCAGCAGTACCTGGGTAATGTCGCCCATGATGAAAGTGCGCTGGATTTCGCGATCGAAGTCATCGTGCTTCAGCGAGGTGGTGAGGCTGGCGCTGCCATTCGCCGTCGAGAACGAGCATAGGCGCCCCAACGTGTCGTACTGGAAATGGGTCACCAGTTCGTTCAAATAGGTCTTGCACAGGCGACCTTGCGGATCGTATTCGTGATACTGCACGTTGCCTTGCACATCCTGGTACTCGAGCAGCAAGCCACGATGGCTGTATACAAACTCCACTACATACGAACCACCACCCTGCTGCCGTGTTTCCTTACGAAGATGCCCGGTACTGTAGTGTTCCCGGACGCAGCTCTGGTCCCCCGTGTCAAAGGTCTCCAGGCGCGCATTTTTACTGTTGTAGGTGAAGGTAGCCGTAAACTCCGTATGCACTCGAGCACTGCGCAAGGTACGCTCGATCGGGCTCGAAGTAAGCAAGGGCAGGTACTCGTAATCGATGAGCTCGCCACTGGCCGTCGTGACATCAGCCGGATACAGCAGGCTGCCCACATAGCGATTGACCTGCTTGCGCCCTCCGGTGGTGGACACCGTGATCCGATCAATGCCATCGAAAACCCGAGTGCCCAGCAACTGCTCCTGGCCAGCGGACTGCACCGCGATGCTTTCCGACAGATCGTCACGGCTGTGCCTGGCGTATTCGAGAACGACCGTGGAGCCGTCGGGCAAGGTATGGGCGACAATCCGTGAGAAGGCGTCGTAACGGTAGGCATTCACCCGTGGCGATGTGCTGAGGCCGACGTTTTCCGTGGCCACCCTGCCCAGGCCGTCATAGGTGTTTACCTGCAGACTGACGAGCTGATTGGCGGCATCGCGGCGCTCGCTGCGCTCGGCCTGGTCGAAACGGTTCTGCCAGACGATGGTCCTGCCGGTCTTGGCCCCCGCAGAGCCTTCGCGCCAGCTCTCGATGATCCGCCCGTCAAACTCCGAGCTGCCGACTGGGATGATCCGCTCGTACGCCGTCACGCCATCGGGGCCGGTGATAGCGCATTGCTGCCCCCAATCGTCGTACTTGAACTGGCTGGTCAATGACAGCTCGTCGGCTTCCTCGGCGCCCAGCCAGTCGGTCAGCGTCTGCGTTTGCAGGCGCCCCCAAGCATCGTAGGTGGCGCTATACAACGGTCGGTACTTATCTTGCCACGCCGAGAAATTATCAATATCCAGACGTAACTCTTCCACCGCGCGATTCAATCCATCGAATAGCGTGCGCGTGATGACCCCATTCACATCCTCTTTGTGCTGCTCATTCCGCAGCCCCGCGCTGGAGCTGAGTAAGTAGGAATAGTAGCAGGTCGCCTCCTCCACCTCGCCCGGTGCCACCGTCTCGCTGATCACCCGGCGCAGGGCATCGTACTGGTAACGGATCTTCACATCGTTGTCGTCATAACTGATCAGCGGCTCGCCGATCAGGATCGAGTGCTCGAGGGTCTGCACCTTCTTCGTGCCGTCATGGCCGGTGATCGTCTGTTCGGTCACCAGCACCGTCTCACCTTGGGCCAGAGGCTCGGCGCGCTTGCTATAGGCGAATTCGGTGGTGGTGGCTTCGCCGTTGCGGGTCACGGTCTGTTTTGACAGGCGACCGTGGGTGAACGGAGCGCTGGTGTCGATCAGGAGCTCATGCACGGTGACTTCCAACTCCGTCTCCGTCTCCTGCTGCAGGCCCTCTGGGTCCAGCCCGACCTGCACCAGGCGCTCCTCGCAGACCTCGTTCCAACCCCTGCTCTCGCTGTTGCGCAAGGGTTGGTAGTGGCGGTAACGGTAGCGCTGGCGCAGCACCGGCGCGTCGGGGTGGGCGCTGCTGGGGGCCGGGGTGGTGGTCAGGCTCTTGAGGTGGCGCACGAAACCTTCCGGGTCCGGCGGGCTGTCGCTGCCGTCGCCCGCGGCCGGGTACCACTCGCTGGTCTGGGTCACGCCTTTGACATCGGTCTCGGTATGCAGGTTACCGTCCTCATGGTAAGTGCGCTGGCTGGTCTGTTCGCTGCGAGTCCGTACGTGCTCTTCGGTGTCCGGTCCGGTCCAACTGCTGGTGACGGTGCCAGGCAACTGGCAGTAACGCGCCTGGTCCTTGAATGCCACGTTCGCCCTGAGATGGTAGCTCGTGCTTTGCTCCTGATCGGTGAGCACGCTGCGTTCGTCGGCGCCCAGGTGCCGGGTGCGCTCCTTGGTCATCAGATGGAACTGGTTGAATTGGCGCTGGATCTTGCGTACCACCTTGCCACCGACCAGCAGCTGCTCCACCGAGCCATACAGGTATACGCCGGTGTAGCGGAACAGGTTGTCCAGGCCGTCGTTATCCCAGCCCAGGTTCAGGTTGGCACCGAGAAAGTTGTTGCCGACCTGGTAGTCGCTTCCGGCATCCTCGAGCGTGTAGCTGTAGCGGGTGTCGATCGGCGGCTGCCCGCTCCCAGGGTCGACCAGGTGCTGGCTCACTCGTGGCAGGCGAGCCGGCGGCTGCAGGGTCAGGTCGGTGGGCGGGATGATGTGCGCGGGATTGTCGTCGGCGAACGTGCGCGGGAATTCGTGGGCATCGGTATAGGTGAGGGTTTCATGGCCACCGGTGGGGGTGAAGACTTCCTTGATGCAGTCGTAGCCCAGGTTCAGGGCGTCTTCGTAGCGCAAGCGCCAGGAGGCGTTCTCAGCGGTGGGCAGCACCAGTTCCTCGACGCGCTGGCTGTTGTCCAGCTTGAGGGTGAAGACCGCCTGCTGCTCGCCCTCGGGGTTGAAGCGGAAGATCACCTGCTGGTTCGTGCGCTCGACCAGCAGTACGGGGCGGGATTCGAAGTTGTCGTCGAGGTAGGTGATCGACGCCAGGCGCGTGTGCACGTTGAAGCCGGTGTAGCTGAAGCGCAGGCGGTGCCCCTGGGCCGAATAGACCTCTTCGGGCAAAGCCAGGGCATTGTCGCCGACGCCCTGGGTACCGAGCACCTCGACCAGGCCGGAGCGGTGCACGAGGCGATAGCGCTGGTTGCCTTGGTCATGCAGGTGGAAGCTGTCGAGTTTCTGCTCCTGCAGGGTGAAACGACCCTGGCCGGGCTCGGCCTTGAACACTTCGCCGTCCAGGGTGGAGACCACGCCGGTACTGGGCACGAACTGCGAGAGCAGCAGGTTCCAGCCCTTGCCGTAGCCCGAGTCGACGGTGTTGAGCGGGCTGAAGGTCAGGGCCAGTTGCAGGGGCGGGCCCTGCAGGTCGTTGGCCTTGACCTCGGGCAGGCGGATGCTGAGGGTGTACAGGCCGGTACGCGGGTCGACACCGCCTTGCAGGTAGCTCATGAAGTTGAAGGCGTTGGAGTGCACGGCTGTCGAGGCAGACATAGGGAAGTCTCCAGTTCAAGGATGGCCAGTGTGCGGATTCTTCAGGATCAATCCCGTCAAACTCGCGTGACGGTCAGACGGTCACGGTGCCCGTTGCTCGTACGCGGCGGGTAGGTAATCACCAACATGTGCAGGTTCCCCTCGCTGTCCCTGAGCTCGGCAGAGAGAGAGGTGTTCAGAGCTGCCTCCAGGGCGCCGTCGTATCGAACCCCCTTGTAGCGATGATTGGTAAAGGCAACTTCACCGACATGGATCTGGCTCACGTCCACGGATGTGGAGAGTGTCTGCCCGTTGCGCTGCATGAAGTTCGTCAGCGCGGTGTCGAATCGAATGCTGGCCGAGGCGTTCTCGCGAAAGATCACCCCCGAGCAACTGAACATGATCTCGTTCTGGTGATCGGACTCCCAGCGCGCCATCGAGCTGCGTAACACCGTAGAGTTGCTTGTGTCCCTCACCGTGCACGCCTTGAATTTGACCGACACGGGCGTCACCTTGACGACCCAGTAATCGATCGTCCAGGGGTACCTGTCGTAGTAATCGTCCTGCGCCGCGCTGGGCTGGCCGTTGGCGACCTGCCGCAGATCCAGTTGATAGGTGCCGGTGGGCCTGAAGATCACAGGGCTGACCTTGATCTGCTTGTAATTCTGCCCGGTGTTGTCCGTGCTGTAGTGCCACAGGCCATGTCGATCCCGCAGGCCAAGGTAGACGTCAATGTCCTCATTGGCCCCCGCCAGGCTTCGCAGGTAAAAGGTTTTCGTCTGGGTCCCCTGCGGCGCCACCGAAGAGTGCCCGGTCTCTCTCTGACTGGCATACCGGGAATTCGGGGCCGCAAGGTCATACTCGTTGCGATCGTTGTCCACGCCCCATAGCGCAGGCCCATCGCCGAGCTCTAGCCCTGCCATGAACGGCAGTTCCTGGTTGGTTTCGGCCTCGAAAAGACGCAGGGTAGCGATCTCGGCCGGCGTGAGATCCGCGTCCGCCAGCGTCATCGTGACGATCAGTTGCAGTTGTTGGTAGCCATTGGCATAGAGCCCGGCCTGTGCGTTCGGGAAATTGCTCGCCCTGACAGAATACTCGGCCAATGTCTGCCACTCGTCTTTGACCGTTTCGTAGAACAGGGTGCTGCTTGCGCGGCCGACGACGACGCCCTCCAGCTTGACTTCGCAAATCACGGTTGCAAAATCCCCGTCCCTAGCACTGCCTCTGCTAACGAACTCTACCTTTCCATCTGTCTGTAGGACTCTCTCGCCTGTGCCAACGAAGCTCCACGTACGTCCCCCTTCCGGACAGAATTGCGGATCGAGGGTGAACTGCACCCGATCACCGGGCTTGATCCGCAGGCCCGACGCCGGGGTCAGCTCGGGCTCGAAAGGTTCCAGGTACATGCCGCTCATGGCCGTTTCTCCTGCGTGTGGGAAGTGGTCATCGCGTTCGCCAACCGGCCGCTGGCCATCCTAGCGTCGCGCAGTGCCGGGAAGCTGGACAGGGGCAGTGGCAGGACCAGGTGCCCTTCGTAGGTGATGCCCGCGCGCTCGTAACTGGCGAAAACGATCACGAACGCGGCCTGCGCTTGCGGGTCGGCCTGGTACAGACCGTCCGCGTCGATTTGGCCTGGTCCCTCCAAGGACCATTGCGCAGCCAATCCAGTGTCGTTACCACGTTGCGTCGCCTTGAGCTTGAGCGTGCCTTCCGGAGACGGCTCGCCTTCCTGGTGGATCGTCAACATAGGGGTCTTGTGCACGACCAGGATCACCCCGTCACCGGCTTCGGCGGAGGCCGGCCCGGTGGCCTGGATCTTGTCGACCACATAGGTGCGGTCCTGCCTTGGCTCGCCGCTCGTGTAGGTGCAGCTCCTGTCCCCGGTCGATTCGAGCGTGCCGCCGAAATCGGTGGTGATCTTCCACTGGAGCGGGGCATCGGACAGCGCGCTTGCCGTCAGGAACGCCTCGCTCTCCTGTTGCCGATAGATCAGTTTGAGCACCGGGCTCATGGCCACCGTGCGCACCACCACCTCGACCAGTGCCGAGCTGGCCTGGCCAGTGTGCACATCCTCGGCCACCACCTTCACCTTGAGCGCCCGGCCTCCCAGGCTGGCAGCGGAGGGCGCGGTATACAGGCCGTCGGCATCGATGCTGCCCGGATCGCCGGCAGGGTCCGAGAGGGCCTCAACGCGCCAGCGCAACGTGTCGTGGCCCGACGCGACCGTGAACCGATGCTGCCCTTGCGCCGCGATCCGCAGCGTCTGTGGCTCGATGCGCAAGGCCGGTCGGACGAGCTCGAATTCGCCCAGCACCGCGAGGCTGTTGTGCAGGGCCCAGGCGTGGGGGCGCAACGCCGGGCCGTCGGGCAGGCGCAACAGCGGCAGGATCTGCTCGGGCAGGCGCGCGGTCAGGCGCCGGGACACCGTGTTGAGGTAGCCGCGCCTGACGATGTAGTACGCAGCGCGGGTGATGTCCTCCAACTGCTCGGCCAGGCTGTCAGGCAATCCGCTTACCGCCACCGTCTCGGCGGACAAGGCAGTCAATCGCCCCTCCGGAGGCAACGCAGGGTCTTCACTGGCGGTCAGCTCGAAACGGTAATCGAGGTGTGGCCTTACGGTTACGGTATGTTCGCTCCACTCGCCCTCCCCGATCGGGCGGTAACGCAACCTCAGCGCCAGCTCGGGCTGCCAACGCTGCTCGACATGGTCGCCATGGAACTCCAGCTGCAACGCCTGTGCGCCACCCGTGGTGGGAATGGCGAAGGCCGGGTACTCGAATTCCAGTCCCCCTGCGCTGTCCACGAAAGCGCCTCCGGGGATGGAAAGCCGCCCGCCTTGCGCGGCCATGCGGGACACCGGCTTGCCATCGTTGGAGGCATAGCTGAACGCCCCGTCCTCGACGGCGCCGAGCATCGCCTGGCCGAGGGCCGTGCGATGAAGCAGGTGCCGGGAAAGGATGACCGTGCAGGCATGCGTCTGCTGCGCGTCCTCGGCCAGAAGGAAAGGGAACCCGGCGCCCGACACCGGCTCGAAACCATCGCTGCCTTTGTCGAACGTCACGAACAGCAGCAGGGCCTGACTGCCGGTAGCGTCATCGACCTGGGCGCGAATCCTCACGCCACGGGTATCGCGAAACGGATTGCGTGCATTGGCCAGGACCTGCGCCAGGCCCAGCACCCGGGCGTGGCCGGGCAATTGCGCGAACAGATCTTCCAGCAGGCTCGCGCCGTACTGGTTTTCCATGCTGTCACCCAGCGTCAGCTCATGCCCGCTCCCTTCCTCCAGATCCAGTCGCAGATCAGCTCCAACCAGGTGCAAGGGCACCTGCACACGCGGGGTGAAACCGTTGATGGGCGTATGCGCGGTGAGGCTCACTACCTCGGTATCACCCCTGACGATGGCATGGATACCCTCGGCCATGGTCAGGTCCAGCTGGAGGTTCGACTTGCCATAGTCGGTCTCCTCGACAGTCAAGGTCGGCGTTGCAAGCTGATAACCGTCGAGCTGGTGGGAGATACCCGTGTTGCCGATCTGCACCTCCCCTTTCAGACGGACGCCGCCATCCTGCACCCAGTGGCGCAGGAACGACTGGTTTGCCACCTGATTGACCAGCCCCATCGGCAACGCGACGATCATGTCCCATCCATGGACATCGGGGTCCTCTTCGAGCCACTTGACGATCGCTTGCGGGACTCTGCTACTCATGAGCATCACCTCGACGGGGCACGCGTGTTAAAGGGCGCTGGCACAACAGCGCGTAGGTATCGGCATAGCGGTGCAAGGGCAACGGCAACACGATGTAGCCAGCAGTCGGCGCCCAGCCATCGGTGGGCTCGATCCGCACCTCGACCACCACGAAAGGTGGGGCGCCGTCGCTGGTGGGCGAGAAGCGTATAAAGGTTTGGTGGAGGTCTGCGTCGTGGCCGGCATCCTCGAACGTGCCAGGCCCGGCCCAGTGGACGAGATCTTCGGCCGCCAGCCCTTCCACGACCAGCGTCACCCTGTTGCCAACAATCTCCCTGACGATGACTGGATGCGGCTCATCCGTGTTGATCATGAGGATCTGCCCGCTCGTGCCATTCTCTGGATCGGAAACCTCGACGTAATCGAATGCATAGGAGGCGCAGGGCGCTCCCGCGAGATAGGTCACGCTGGCACCGGTGGTCGGGCCTTCCAGGCGACCACTCGGCTCGGGGCTGACGATGCGCCACTGCAGCCGGCCTGGGTCCTGCGTGCTGTTGGCACTCAACGGATATTCCCTGCCCACGACACACACCTGAACCAGCGGCGTCATGGCCAGGGCATCCCGCGCCACCGTGACCAGCACCCCCGAGGTGGCACCCGAGACCGTGGTGGCCGTGACCCGCTCACGCAGGAACTCCCCCTCGAACGCACTGGCCGATGGCGCCGTGTAGCGCCCCTGCGCATCGATGCGCCCGCGTGCCGCGGCGTCGCCCAGCGGCTCTACCGCCCAGGTTTCGATCGGCGATGGGGATTCGGCACTGAAGACCAGCGTCGCGTCTGCGGCGAGGGTCGGGCCCTGCGGGATAAGCCGCGGCGCATCGCGGTGCGAGGCGATCTGGCCGAAACAGGCGATGTCGAACGGACCACGGACCTTGATGGGCACGAACGTCTCGCCCAGGTTGAGCTTGATCAGCTGGTTGATCCACACGTCCATCTGTGGGCTGACGGTGAAGCGTGCTAGCAGCACCTGCTGTATCAACACCTTCATCACGTTGATGATGGCAACGCTCATCAGCCTCATGAACTGTTGGATCACGACATAGGAAAAACCGAAAAAGAGCATCAAGAGGAGCTCCACCACTTTCCCCCACCATTGCTCATTGGTGCCTTGGTGGCGCGCATGGAGCTGCGCGGCAGCAACTGCGTCGAGGCCAAGGTATTGCACGATGGCGTCTTCGCTGAGCTCGACGAATTTCATCGCGCCGCCATTGTCGAGGTCGGAAAGCTCCATACGCGTTGCGCGCAGCGAAACCGTGCCGGGCACCTCCTCGTCGATGACATAGGCCATCTCGCAGTGCTTGTCGAACAAGCCGATGAAACCCGTACCAGGCCCCGCGGCTCCCTCCTGCTTCAGGCCTGTGACCAGGAAGGCCCCTGTGAACGACCAGCCGAATTCGGCACCCTCGGCGGTCAGGCGGATGTCCATACCCTCGTCGATGCCCTGAAGAATGACCTGCTCCAGATTCGCCGTGTAGAACGTGCCGTCCATTTCAAACCTGACCTGCGCTTCGGGCAGCTCGATCCTTTTACTGTTCACCCTCACCCCGGCAAGCAACTGCTGGTCGTAGTCGAGATGGAGCTGGCTGGGCAACTCGCCAGTGAGGTTCTTCAACATCAGCGCGACCAAATGCCGCCGGTAGCCAAAGAGCACGGTGGCGGAATACGCTTCCTGCTCGCCATCGGGTATCAGGTACCTGAAGTCGGCCCCCTCGCTCGGCACGCCCCCGCTGTGCTCGTCCTTCATGCTGATGAAGGCGAGCACCGCCCCCTCGCCCGCCGGACGCCCAGGCAGCGGTGGATGGGCCTGGGTCGCCATGCGCATGGACCTGGGCTTGAGGAACTCATCGATGTCCCGGGACACATGGCCCAGTGTCAGTACGCGCTGCTCGGCCGGCAGCCTGTTGAACAGGTCCTTGAACACCGAACCGCCAGCCCGTTGCTTATCAGGGTCTGGATCGAGGGTCAGGTTGAAATCGTCACTGTAACTCAGGTCCAGGAGCAGGCGCCCCTCCTGCTCGACCGTCACCGGCGCGTCGGGCAACTGCAAATCCAGCGTCAGCACCGGCCCCTGCAACGGGGTGATGCGCTCCAACCGCACCACCCCATATCCGCCGGCGTTCACCTCCAGCTGCACCTCGCTGCCACTGATGATCACCAGGCTCAGGCGGGCGACCGAATCATTGAGCTTGGCGTTCTCGAAGGACAGTCTCGGGCGATCGAGAAGGAAGTCGTGCAGGTAGAACTCGACATAGGCGCCCACCTTGACCGCGGCCGAGAAGCTGGGCAGGTAGCTGTCCTCGGCAAAACGTCGGACATAGTCCTGCTCCAGCAAGTGGTTGGTCCTGGCGCGGTCCATCGCCACGACGAGGTCCCAGGAGAAGGTCCGACCCTTCTCCTGCAGCCATTTGAACAGCGTGTATTCGTTGTCGGCCATGGTCGGCTCCCTGCGCTCGGCGATTGTCGTCACGCGACCAGCAGGATGTGGACAGGGCGCAGCGGATAGGCGCGCAGGCCGTTGAAGCACACCTCGACCTGCAGGGTGAACTTCTCGCTCAACTTCAACTGTTCGAGCTCGCTGCGGGGAAACACGCCTTGCAGGCATTGAGCAGTGAGTTCAGCTTCGTCCACGGGGGTATCACGCAGGACGAACTCCTTGTCCTGTCCGGACTGATCGCCCCCCAGGACCTTGATGATGACGGTCTGCCCCACCCCCATCAGTGGCCAACCCTCCAGGTGCCAGGGGGCGCCTTCGCTCGGCACCGAGGCCAGGGAAAGACTGGGCCGGCCACTTGCCAGATCGCACTGGATATAGGGGAAATGCTTGACGTCGAAGGGCTCCCCTTCGAGCCATACGAAGTCCGAGCGCTGTGGCGTGCCGGCGCGGGTCGTGAACCGGTAGAACACCTGCACATGGTTCTGGAGCAGACCGCCGACCTTTTCCGGGGCGAACCAGAAGGAAGGCGTCTCACCCGGCCGCCCGTCATACCCGGAAGAGTCCACTCCGAGCTCGTGCAGGTGCATGGTCACGGTACCATCGCTGGTGTCCGTGTCCGCGGGTACAGCGATCGTAAGGCCTTTGCGCAGGTCCATCGCTTTGATTACGAAACGGTCATTATTCCGAACTGCGTCCTTTACGACAGGCGCCGAAAGCGTGCGCGCGGCCACCAACTCGACACTTCGCGAAGCACTCATGCTCGATTCTGACGGGTTGATGAGCTGCCAGGTCATCGAGAGCTGTTTGCCAACGTGACTACTCAGCCAACCATGTGCGAATGCCACTGACAGATTCGCCTGGCCTGCCTGTGCTTGCTCCACTCGCAACCATCGCTGCTCGAGCAGGGTGTTGGTACCTCCGGTGCCAACCTGATCGATATACAACAGGATTTCGTCACCCGGCTGCCTGCCCGTGGCGGGCAACAGCAGCGTGACGCCCTGCTCGTGTTCGACGGGGTAGATCCTTGGACCTTCCAGGCCATCGAACGCTGGCTGGGGCAATAGCCTCGGCAGCGGGTCGTTGTCGATGATGCGGATCGTCACGGGCTGCGACTTGCGCAGCGGCTCCTGGTCATCGAGCGCTGAAACGATGTAGTGGAACCGCGCCGAAAAACCGATGAGGCCTTCGATCCGTTCACGCTCGAGTTCGAACGTGAGGGGCGAATCCAGGTGCTCGACCTCGGCTGTCAGCTCCAGCGACGCCAGCAAAGGCTCGCCATCGTTGGTAATCCCCTGAAAGCAGACCTTGACCGTATCGCCGAGGATCATCCCCTCGTAGGGCAGGACACTCAGGAGTACGTCCATGCTGAACAATTTCAGGTCGAGGTGGTGTGCATGCAGGTGCCGGACATGGACGACGCTCCGCTCGACCGGAGCCCGGAAACCGGCAGCGCCGGATGAAGCATCCGCGGACGGCATCGGTGACATGTCGTGGCTGCGTCGACTCATGGTGTGCCCCGGCTTTTCGAGAAAAGGAAGCCTCTGTTCGAGGCGCTGGTCGAGTTATAGACCGAGCGGCTGGCGCGAGAAACTGACAAAAATGCTAGCTGCCGGCGCTCGCGACCTTTGCTAGCTTCGCGATCGAACGCCTGTTCAGGTGCTTGCAACACAGCGACGCACCGACCTCTCGCGACCCTCGGGGAACCGCCATGGCTGCCAACTCCAGCGTGCACTCCAACGCCTTCAACTTCATGAGCTACCTGCAAGGCGGCGTCGACCCGCGTACCGGCCTGTACACCCTCAGCATCCGCCTGCCCGAGGTCAAGGCCAACGACCTGCAGGGCCCCCCCCTGCAACTGGCCCTGACCTTCAGCCCGCTCAACACCGTCGACTCGGGCTACGGCAAGGGCTGGAACCTGCTGCTCTCGCAGTTCGTGCCCAGTACCGGCGTGGTCTCCACCCTGGACGGCGAAGTGTTCAAGGCCGAGCCCGGCCAGGGTCGTTTCACCCTGCAGGAGCAGAAACTCGACAGCTTCCACCTGCATGACCAAGGCAACCAGCGCTATCGCCTCGTGCACCGCTCCGGCCTGGTCGAGGTGCTCGGTACCCAGGGCGTCGGCGACAATGCCCTGGCTTTGCCCGAAGAGGTCTATTCGGCCCAGGGGCACCGCCTGCGCTTCAGCTACACCGGCTTCAACGTGCACACGCGCCTGGCGTCGATCACCTACCTCGACGACAACTTCGAATCCCGCCCCGTACTGCTGGTCGAGCGCACGAACCAGCAGGTGATCTTCCGCTTCAACCCCGAGGGCGAGCAGCAGGCGGTCTTCACCCTCAAGCTGGACAACAGCCAGCGCGTCGAGGAACTGGTGCTGCCCACCGCTGAGAACGCCTCCTGGCGCTTGCGCTACGAAGACGCCCTGAACCTGGGCTACGACTGCATCAAGGAAGTCTTCACCCCCACCGGTGGCCATGAAACCCTCACCTATACCGATGCCCACGAATTCCCGCGCACGTTCGCCGACGACAATCCCGCGCACATCATCCCGCCCACCGACCTGACCCTGCAGCCGCCGGCTCGCCTGCCACGAGTGAGCCAGCACCTGGTCGACCCTGGGAGCGGGCAGCCGCCGATCGACACCCGCTACAGCTACACGCTCGAGGATGCCGGAAGCGACTACCAGGTCGGCAACAACTTTCTCGGTGCCAACCTGAACCTGGGCTGGGATAACGACGGCCTGGACAACCTGTTCCGCTACACCGGCGTATACCTGTATGGCTCGGTGGAGCAGCTGCTGGTCGGTGGCAAGGTGGTACGCAAGATCCAGCGCCAATTCAACCAGTTCCATCTGATGACCAAGGAGCGCACCCGGCACCTGGGCGCCGACGAACGCAGCGTGCTCACCGATCAGGAGCAAAGCACGAGCTACCATCTCAGGGCGAACGTGGCATTCAAGGACCAGGCGCGTTACTGCCAGTTGCCTGGCACCGTCACCAGCAGTTGGACCGGACCGGACACCGAAGAGCACGTACGGACTCGCAGCGAACAGACCAGCCAGCGCACTTACCATGAGGACGGTAACCTGCATACCGAGACCGATGTCAAAGGCGTGACCCAGACCAGCGAGTGGTACCCGGCCGCGGGCGACGGCAGCGACAGCCCGCCGGACCCGGAAGGTTTCGTGCGCCACCTCAAGAGCCTGACCACCACCCCGGCCCCCAGCAGCGCCCACCCCGACGCGCCGGTGCTGCGCCAACGCTACCGTTACCGCCACTACCAACCCTTGCGCAACAGCGAGAGCAGGGGGTGGAACGAGGTCTGCGAGGAGCGCCTGGTGCAGGTCGGGCTGGACTCAGAGGGCCTGCAGCAGGAGACGGAGTTGGAAGTCACCGTGCATGAGCTCCTGATCGACACCAGCGCTCCGTTCACCCACGGTCGCCTGTCAAAACAGACCGTGACCCGCAACGGCGAAGCCACCACCACCGAATTCGCCTATAGCAAGCGCGCCGAGCCTCTGGCCCAAGGTGAGACGGTGCTGGTGACCGAGCAGACGATCACCGGCCATGACGGCACGAAGAAGGTGCAGACCCTCGAGCACTCGATCCTGATCGGCGAGCCGCTGATCAGTTATGACGACAACGATGTGAAGATCCGTTACCAGTACGATGCCCTGCGCCGGGTGATCAGCGAGACGGTGGCACCGGGCGAGGTGGAGGAGGCGACCCGCAGCTATACCTACACCCAAAGCTCCAGCGCTGGGCAACGCGCTGAACAGAGCCTGACTAACGCCGTGGGCGTCTGCATCACCACGGTGGTGGACGGGTTGTCACGCACAGTGACAGAGAAACGCAACCGCATCGACCAAAACAATCCAACCAAAGAGTTCGACACGCTGACGATCGAGTATGACGCCTTCGGACGCCGGCTGGTTGAAACCCAGACCGATTACCTACCCTACTACGCCTGCGATGGCACTTACTCGCTTGATTCCCGTCGTCTTGTACGCCGCTTCACTTACGACAATTGGGGCAACCTCAGCTGCACGACAGAATCTGACGGTGTTCAGGTGCATGAACAGCGCAATCCTCTCGGCCATGCTCGGCATGACGGCCCCGTCCAACGCACCTGGCGACAGACCGGCGATGCCAAGCCGCTGATCAGCAGCCTGCGCGAAACTTGGCTCAACCCCTTCGATGAACCCGATCACATCCTGCGCTTCAGTGCCGATGGACAGGAGCTGGCCAGGCAGACCTTTACCTACGACGGGCTCGGCAACCTGCGCAGCCAGGTCAATGAGCAGGGGAACACCACACAGCTCCAGTATGACGCCTGGAGTCGTGTCACCTGTACCGAACGGCCTGACCAAACAAAGGTGTACATGTGCTATGCGCGCCATAGCAGCAGCGAATTGGCAACGCGCATTTCAGTGATACCCGCAACCTCGACATCCCCGATCATTCTGGGTGAACAGAAATTCGACGGACTGGACCGTCCCTTCGAGCTCAAGATCGGTCGCCAAATAGAGACCCTCACCTACAGTGACGACAGCGCGCTTCCCGAAAGTCGCCGTACTGCGGCTGGCGACAAGATCAGCTACCGCTACAAGCACAACCTGACCCAGGCACCGATACACACCGAAGTCGACGGCGACGTGAGTGTTTTCGACTTTCACCCCACGAGCGCCCTCCTCATCCACGCCAGCAACCGTGAGGGAAATCAATACTTTGAGTACGACATGAACAACCGCCTGAGTGCCAGGTGCTGGGTCAATGAGGACGGCACCACCTACAGCATTGCTCGGACCACGTCTTGGCAGGGCCGGCAAACCTCGGAAACCCTCCCTGATGGGCTGAAGAAACATACCGAGTACGACGAGTTCGGACGCCCGTCCCTGACCCGACAAGGCAACCTGCAGGCAGCATTCACCTATGACCTGCTCGGCAGACTGCGGCGCACGGCCACCCTGGACCAGACCAACCAGATAACCCTGACCACGACAATCGACTACGACGACCAGGGCCGAGAGGTCATGCGTACTTTCGAGCAACACGGTCAGCTGGCGCAGGAACTGGAGCAACGCTGGGGTCTGGATGGCCTGCTGGCGTGCCGGCACCTGCGCCAGGGCTCGACGAGCCTGCTGAAAGAGACCTTCACCTACAATGAGCTGGGCCAGTTGACCCGGTACAATTGTGACGGCGCGCAACTGCCCGAGGACAGGCATGGCCGCAAGATCCTCGATCAGCACTTCAAGTATGGTGCCTTCTACAACATCGAGTGCTGCGAAAGCCACTTCAGCGGCGCCCCTACCGAAACGCTGTACTTCAACTACGCAGGCGATGATCCCTGCCAACTCACGGCAGTCGGCTACACCCCATCCGACGCCAGCCCGAAGATTGCCCTTGCCCACGATGACAATGGCAATCTGCTCAATGATCACCTCGGATACCAGATGAGCTACGACAAGCGCAGCCGTCTACTTTCGGTGAGGGCCCCCGATGGAAAACAGATCTGCGAGTATCGCTACGACGCCCATGATCAGTTGCACGCCCTCAGGCATGCCGACGGCACGCAAACCCGCCTCTTCTTCCAGGACAACCGACTGAGTGTGGCCATTCGCGACGCGCTGCAGACCTCGATCCTGTACGACCAGGACCGCCCTCTGGGCCAGCAGCAAAGCGGGGCTGCCGACGCGCCGCTGCTATTGCGCAGCAACGCCAACTACAGCGTGATCGCCGAGAGCCAAGGCCAGAACCTGCGTCAGGCGTCCTATGGGGCCTACGGCGAGGGCGCGGACATGCATCCACTGAAATGCTTGCTTGGCTTCAACGGTGAATTCGTCGACCCATACACCGGCTGGTACCCGCTCGGCCAGAGGGGTCGGGCCTACAACCCGGAGTTGAGGCGCTTCCAGAGCCCAGACTCGCTCAGCCCATTCGAGGCCGGGGACCTGAACCGCTATGCTTATGTCGCGGGCAATCCGATCGGGCTGCGGGACCCGACCGGTCATGCCTACCAGTTGTTCCAGACGCCGGAAAACTATGCGGCAATGGGTGCGAGACCGTCGCTGCTCGGCGCTATCTTCGGTTTCATCCTCGGGGCCGTCATGACCGTAGTCGCGACCGTGGCCACGGTCCTTACCGCAGGCGCAGCGGCCCCAACGATCGCTCGCGCGGTTGGCTTCACTGCAACCGTAGCCGCCGCCTCCGGAACCGCAGTAAGCGTCGCTGGCGCCGCCGCTGGCCTGATATCGACCGTATCTCAAGGGATTGGAATGTTCGCCAACAACCCCCTAGCCTTGAAGATCGCCGAATACTCCGGATATACGTCGATGCTCAGCATCCTTGGCCCAAACCTTGTCACCAATAGCGTGACTCGGTTGCTGGGTTTACGCTCCGTGTCTTCCGGGCTGCAGGCCACGGTGCCGGGTGTGATCAACAGCACGCTGGGTGCGGTAGGCATGTCTCCCACCATCGCCACACCGACCGCCGCGGTCTCGGCAACGACAACGGCAACGGCAACGGCAAGGATCGCGAACAAGGTGCCACGCAGGATAGGCGCAGGGGGCGCCATCGCCTCCGTCGGCCTACGTGCCGTAGGCCAGCTCAACACCAGCAACAAGGATCCCGCCACCTCGTCCGTGGAGGTGCGGCAATGATGCATTGCACGTGCCCTTGGGCACATCAATCGGACATTATCGCAAGCAAAAAAAACGCCACTTCAAACGAAGTGGCGTTTTCAATTTGGAGCGGGAAACGAGACTCGAACTCGCGACCCCGACCTTGGCAAGGTCGTGCTCTACCAACTGAGCTATTCCCGCAGGGTGAAGCTTTACCGCATGTGGCGTGAAGCGCCTTGAAGACCTTCACCACCTGCACCGCCAGAAGCGATGCCTTTCAAACTGGAGCGGGAAACGAGACTCGAACTCGCGACCCCGACCTTGGCAAGGTCGTGCTCTACCAACTGAGCTATTCCCGCAATATGGCGTCCCCTAGGGGACTCGAACCCCTGTTACCGCCGTGAAAGGGCGGTGTCCTAGGCCACTAGACGAAGGGGACATACCCAACGCTTTTCAGCGCACCAGAACATGAACCTCGCGATTCAGCCTGGATTTTCTTTTCCTGCCCTGCCGAAGCAGTGCCGGAGAAACTGGAGCGGGAAACGAGACTCGAACTCGCGACCCCGACCTTGGCAAGGTCGTGCTCTACCAACTGAGCTATTCCCGCATTGGCGTCCCCTAGGGGACTCGAACCCCTGTTACCGCCGTGAAAGGGCGGTGTCCTAGGCCACTAGACGAAGGGGACACGCTACAACATTTCACTGCCTGCCGCGCTTCGCTGTGTGCTTTACGCTGCAAGTGGCGCGCATTCTATGGATGCCATGGAAAGTCGTCAACCCCTTTGTAGAAATTTATTTAAATCAATGACTTCCCGACGTCATACCCACTGATGCAGGATGCGTCCGGGGATTGGCGTTGATTTTCTGACGGCGGCTCGGCAAGCTCATGGCCAGGCGCCATCACCCTGTAGGAATCGGGGCTTTGGCCGATACAGATACCTGTAGCGACCGTGTCGGCTGCTTCGCGGGTGAACCCGCACCCACAGGGTGCGGTTGTTCCGCCCGGCTGCACTGTTCGCCTCCGGGCGGACTCACTACACTCTCGATAGATGCAAAACTTCTTCATGAGGCGTTAACGGTGACACCACTTCTGATCACCCTGCTCATCGTGGCGGGTATCGCGTTACTGATCGTGATCGGCTACCTCAACAATGTGGTCGAAAACGGCAAGCTCGAACGCGCACGGCTCAAGGTCGAACTGGCCGACCGCCTGCGTCGCTGTGGCGAAATCACCGAAACCTTCCCCGGCCAGTTCATGACGCCCGCGCTCAAGCTGCTGCTGACCCGGCTGGAGCTGAACCTCAACCAGCGCCAGCTGGCCCTGGACAAGCACAGCGGCGATCTCAAGGCACGCATCGCCGAGCTCGAAGGGCTGATCGCCCAGGGTGAGCGGATTGCGGTGAACAACCCGCCCGCGCCGATCCAGACCGAGGTCAAGGCCAAGGACGTGCGCTTCCTGCTGGAGCTGCTGCACAACCAGATCGTGCGCGCCACCCAGGAAGGCTTCCTGGCCACCAACGAAGGCAAGTACTGGGTCAAGGAGATCCGCCACATCCTGGTGCTGCTGCATATCGAGTTCTTCAACAACCTGGGCCAACAGGCCCTGCAGCAGGGCCAGCCGGGCCAGGCACGCCTGGCCTTCGAGCGTGGCGTGCAATACCTGCGCAAGCAGCCTGAGCCCAAACAGTATGAAGAGCAGCTGACCTACCTGGAAAAACTGCTGGCTCGAGCCAATGCCCAGGTGCTGGACCAGATGGAACCTGCCGAGAACGACGAGAACGCGCTGACCCAGGGGCTCAAGACCGACGAGGATGAGACCTGGAAGAAGAAGGCGATCTACGACTGATTGGTTGCCTGACATATCCTGGGGGCGCTTTGCGCCCCTTTCGCGACACAAGGCCGCTCCTACAGGGGATCGCGGTCGCCTGTGGAGCGGCCTTGTGTCGCGAAAGGGCTGCGAAGCAGCCCCCAGCGATCTTGATATAGAAAGGGGCCTTCGCAGGCCCCTTCTTCATTTCAGCAATTGGTCAACTCGAGGAACACCTCGACCAACCGCTCCAGCCCCGCCTGGTCGGCCGCGCTGAAGCGTGCCAGCTTCGGGCTGTCCAGATCGAGCACGGCGATCAACCGCCCCGCCTTGACCAACGGAATCACCAGCTCGCTGTTGGACGCGCTGTCACAGGCGATATGCCCGGCAAATGCATGCACATCCTCGACCCGCTGGGTTTCGCGCGTCGCCGCCGCCGTGCCACAAACGCCCCGACCGAACGGGATGCGCACGCAGGCTACCTGGCCCTGGAACGGGCCGAGCACCAGCTCTTCGTCGCGGTTGATATAGAAGCCAGCCCAGTTCAGGTCCTCGACCTGGTTGTAGAGAAAGGCCGAGAACTGCGCGGCATTGGCGATGAAGTCGCGCTCGTCGGCAAACAGCGCCTGTACTTGCGCGGCCAGCAGGTCGTAGCCATCGAGGCCCTGGCCACTGGCGTTGAGGTCGATCATTTATTTCTGCTCCAGCAATTGCAGCCCGACCCAGTAGCGGGCGAACTGATAGGCACAACGGCCATTACGGTTGCCACGGCCGGTGGCCCAGCGCACGGCGAGAATGTCCAGGGCTTCGTCACGCTGCCAGCGCAGGCCGGCAGTTCGCGCCAGCTGGCCGATCCAGTGCTCGACCACGTTGAGGAAGTGCTCCTGGGAGAACGGGTAGAACGACAGCCACAGGCCGAAACGATCGGACAGGGCGATCTTGTCTTCCACCGCCTCGTTGGGGTGCAGCTCGCCGTCGACCATCTTCCAGTTCTCGTTGTCGCTCTGTTTCTCCGGCACCAGGTGGCGGCGATTGGAGGTGGCGTACAGCAGCACGTTGTCCGGCGCCTGCTCCAGCGAGCCGTCGAGCACGCTCTTGAGCACCCGGTAGTCGCCCTCCCCGGCCTCGAACGACAGGTCGTCGCAGAACAGGATGAAGCGCTGCTCGAGCTTGTGCAGTTGCTCGACCACCCTTGGCAGGTCGGCCAAGTGGTCGCGCTCGATCTCGATCAGGCGCAGGCCCTCTGCGGCATGCTCGGCCAGCAGCGCGCGCACCAGCGACGACTTGCCGGTGCCGCGCGAGCCCCACAGCAACGCGTGGTTGGCAGGCATGCCGCTGATGAACTGGTGGGTGTTGCGGCCCAGTTGCTCGCGCTGCTGGTCGACGCCGATCAGGTCGGACAGGCGGATATCGAGGCTGACCTCCAGCGGCATCAGATAACCGCTGCGGCCGTCGCGCTGCCAGCGGGCGGCCAGGGTGCGAGTCCAGTCGATGTCCGGGCGCGGGGCCGGCAGCAGGGGTTCGAGGCGGGCGAGAACAGATTCGGCGCGGTCGAGAAAAGCGGTGAAGCGAGCGTCCATGATGGCTCCTAGCAAGTCAGGTTTCGATACCGTGCCGGCCCCTTCGTGGGTAAACCCGCTCCCACAGAGGGAGATCGACCTTGTGGGAGCGGGTTTACCCACGAAGGGGCCGGCACGGTCAGAAGCTGAATGTTCGACAGACCCGCCAGCAGCCAGGGCTGATCGGCTATGCTTGCGCAGCGCAGGAGCAAGTAACCGGCTTGGGACCCATGGATATAAAGTTCACCAATCGCCTGTCATACAAGCAAGCCCGGTTGACAGTCCTGGTCGGCTTCATCCTGGGAACATTGCTCAGTCTCATCCAGATCGGCATCGATTATGCCAGCGAAGACGCGTCCATCAACCGTGAAATTCAGGCGCTGTTGAAAATCAGCCACGACACGGCCTCGCGCATCGCCTACAACATCGACAGCGAACTGGCCCAGGAGCTCACCGGCGGGCTGCTGAAATCACCCGCCGTGATCCGCGCACGGCTGATCGACAACAACGACACGGTGCTGGCCGACATCCAGCGCCCACGCCAGGAAAGCCGCTACCGGCCGCTGTCGGACTTCCTGTTCGGCGAGCAGCGCCAGTTCCAGGACCGGCTGTTCCTGGCCCACATGCCCGAGGAATACCTCGGCACCCTCTACCTGGATGTCGACACCTTCGCCTTCGGCGGGCGCTTCCTCGACCGCGCCGGGGTGACCCTGGTCAACGGCTTCGCCCGCAGCCTGGTGCTCACCGGGATCCTCCTGGCGCTGTTCTACCTGATGCTGACCAAGCCGCTGGTGACGGTGATCGGCGCGCTCAGCGGCAACGACTCGCGTACCCCCAGGCAAAGCCGCGTGGACTGCCCCAAGGGCCATGAGCACGACGAAATTGGCGTGCTGGTGCGGGTCGCCAACCAACAGTTCGTCAGCATGGCCACCGAGATCCAGCAGCGACGCAGCGCGGAAAACCGCCTGACCCACTATCTCAACGAGCTGGAAGACATCGTCTCGGCCCGTACCGACGAGCTCAAGGCCAGCAACAGCCGCCTGAGCCTGTCCAACCAGGAGCTCGACGAGGCTCGCCAGCGTGCTCTGGACATGGCCCAGGCGCGGGCCGCCTTCCTGGCCAACATGAGCC
Source organism: Pseudomonas sp. microsymbiont 2 (assembly GCF_054788395.1). Classification (NCBI taxonomy): domain Bacteria; kingdom Pseudomonadati; phylum Pseudomonadota; class Gammaproteobacteria; order Pseudomonadales; family Pseudomonadaceae; genus Pseudomonas; species Pseudomonas sp. microsymbiont 2. The sequence goes on along the minus strand of NZ_CM139112.1, from coordinate 1,677,973 downwards.
ACGAGATCCGCACGCCGCTCAACGGCATGCTCGGCATGATCGCCCTGGCCCTGGACAGCGGCCTGGCCGCCGAGCAGCGCCAGCAGCTGTCGATCGCCCACGACTCGGGCAAGGTACTGGTGGAACTGCTCAACGATATTCTCGACCTGTCCAAGTTCGACGCCGGGCAACTGGAGCTCGAACGCATCCCCTTCGATCTCGGGGCGATGGTCGAGGACACCGCCAACCTGCTCTCGCAGAACGCCGCGCCCAGCGTCGAGCTGACCTGCCTGATCGCCCCGGACTTTCCCAGCTCGGTGCTGGGCGACCCGACCCGGGTGCGACAGATCGTCAGCAACCTGCTGTCCAACGCGCTCAAGTTCACCCGCTTCGGTCGCGTCGATGTGCGCCTGACCACCATAGTCGGCGGCGTGCGCCTGGAAGTCTGCGACACCGGCATCGGCATTCCCGAGGAAGCCCAGGCGCGGATCTTCCAGCCGTTCACCCAGGCCGGCGCCGGCATCACCCGCCAATATGGCGGCACCGGCCTGGGCCTGGCCCTGACGCGCAACCTGTGCAAGGCCATGCAGGGGCACCTGAACATTCACTCCGAGACCGGTTTCGGCAGCCGCTTCAGCGCCGACCTGCCGCTCCCCGCGCACACCGAGGCGATCCCTCCCGCCCCCCTGTCCGGGCGCGTGGTGGCCCTGGGCAACCGTGGCAGCGGCCTGGCCGAGCTGCTGCGCGAGCTGTTGCCGCGCTGGGGGCTGGACTATGTTCGTCACGACACGGCCAACGAGATGGGCGACAGCCCCGTCGACCTGCTGATCACCGACGACCTGGATCATGTGCTGGACCTGCGTCCCGCCGTGCAGGCGCCGATCCTGCTGGTGACCGCCTACGGCAACTTCCTGCCCAGCGAACAGGCCATGGAACTGGCGCCGTTACAGCAACTGGCCCGCCCCCTGGCGCGCAACGCGCTGTACCAGACCCTGCGCCGCACCCTGCAGGGCGAACCCAGCATGCCGCTGCCCCATGAGGTGCCGGCAACGCCGGAGCGCCGCGCGCGGATACTGCTGGTCGAGGACAACCCGGTGAACCAACTGGTGGCCAAGGGCATGCTCGGCAAGCTCGGTTGCCAGGTGCAGGTGGCCGCCCATGGCGTGGAGGCCCTGGAGCTGCTCGAACAGGGCGCGTTCGACCTGGTGTTGATGGACTGCAACATGCCGGTGATGGACGGCTACGAGGCCAGCCGGCGCATCCGCCAGAGCGGGCGCTGGCCGGAGCTGCCGATCGTCGCGCTGACCGCCAACGCCATGCCCGAGGAACGCGAGCGCTGCCGCGCCGCGGGCATGAACGACTACCTGGCCAAGCCGTTTCGCCGCGAGGAGCTGCTGGCGCTGATCGATCACTGGGTGCCGGTCAGCGGCTGAGCAGCGGCTCGATCGCCGACTTCAGCGCCTCGGGCTTGGTGGTCGGGGCGAATCGGCTGACCTTGCCGCTGCGCGGGTCGACCAGAAACTTGGTGAAGTTCCACTTGATCTTCTGCGTCCCCAGCACGCCCGGCGCCCGGCGCTTGAGCTCGGCGAACAAGGGGTGGGCGCCGGGGCCGTTGACCTCGATCTTGCGAAACAGCGGAAAACTCACGCCGAAGTTGAGTTCGCAGAACTGCGCGATCTCCTTGGCATCGCCCGGTTCCTGCTTGCCGAACTGGTTGCAAGGGAAGCCCAGCACCACCAGGCCCTGGTCGCGGTAGTCCTGCCACAGGCGCTCGAGGCCCTTGTACTGCGGGGTGAAACCGCACTGGCTGGCGGTGTTGACCACCAGCAGCGCCTTGCCGGCGTAGTCGCCCAGCACTTTCTGCTCGCCACCCAGGGTGACGCAGGGGATGTCCAGCAATGCATCGGCCATGCTCGTGCTCCTTCAGTCGCGCGGTTTGAGGTCCAGGCACACCGAATTGATGCAATAGCGCAAGCCGGTCGGTGGCGGGCCGTCGGGGAACACGTGCCCCAGGTGGGCGTCGCATTGCGCGCAGGTGACTTCGGTGCGGATCATGCCGTGGGAGGTGTCGCGGATCTCGATCATCGCGGCCTCTTCGATCGGCTCGTAGAAGCTCGGCCAGCCGCAGCCGGAGTCGAACTTGGCCTTGGCGTCGAACAGCGCCAGGTCGCAGCAGATGCAGTGATAGATGCCGTCGCGGCGCTCGCCGTTGTACTTGCCGCTGAACGGCCGTTCGGTGCCCTTGAGCCGGCACACCTGGTACTGGGCCGGATCGAGCATCGCGCGCCATTCTTCCAGGGTTTTGTCGATCTTTTGCATGGTGGGACCTCGGCAGGCTGAATTTCACCTCGCGCTGTCTTTTCCCTGGCGCGGGTGGCACGTATATTAGTTGGCTTCGTGTGCAAGACAGCAAGTCTGGCACCCGCGCCGCGCCCTTTCAAACCTTTGCACGGCGGCGCAACGCGTATTCTCACTCGGGATCTCATCATGCAGTTCAGCAAATCGAACAAGCTCGCCAATGTCTGCTACGACATTCGCGGCCCAGTGCTCAAGCACGCCAAACGCCTGGAAGAGGAAGGCCACCGCATCCTCAAGCTGAACATCGGCAACCCGGCGCCGTTTGGTTTCGAGGCGCCGGACGAGATCCTGCAGGACGTGATTCGCAACCTGCCCACCGCACAGGGCTACAGCGATTCCAAGGGCCTGTTCAGCGCGCGCAAGGCGGTCATGCAGTATTGCCAGCAGAAGCAGATCGAAGGCGTCGGCATCGAGGACATCTACCTCGGCAACGGTGTGTCGGAACTGATCGTCATGTCGATGCAGGCACTGCTCAACAACGGCGACGAAGTGCTGATCCCGGCGCCCGACTACCCGCTGTGGACCGCCGCCGTGAGCCTGGCCGGCGGCAAGCCGGTGCACTACCTGTGCGACGAGCAGGCCGACTGGTTCCCGGACCTCGACGACATCAAGGCCAAGATCACCCCGAACACCAAGGCCCTGGTGATCATCAACCCGAACAACCCCACCGGCGCGGTGTACTCCAAAGAGCTGCTGCTGGGCATGCTGGAGCTGGCGCGCCAGCACAACCTGGTGGTGTTCTCCGACGAGATCTACGACAAGATTCTCTACGACGAGGCCGTGCACATCAGCACCGCGTCGCTGGCCCCGGACCTGCTGTGCCTGACCTTCAACGGCCTGTCCAAGTCCTACCGCGTGGCCGGTTTCCGCTCCGGCTGGCTGATCATCTCCGGGCCCAAGCACCATGCCCAGAGCTACATCGAAGGCATCGACATGCTGGCCAACATGCGCCTGTGCGCCAACGTGCCGGCCCAGCACGCGATCCAGACCGCCCTGGGCGGCTACCAGAGCATCAATGACCTGGTGCTGCCGCCCGGCCGCCTGCTGGAGCAGCGCAACCGCACCTACGAGCTGCTCAATTCGATCCCCGGGGTGAGCTGCGTCAAGCCCATGGGCGCGCTGTACGCCTTCCCCAAGATCGACCCGAAGGTCTGCCCGATCCACAACGACGAGAAGTTCGTGCTCGACCTGCTGCTGTCGGAGAAGCTGCTGATCGTCCAGGGCACCGCGTTCAACTGGCCGTGGCCGGACCATTTCCGCGTGGTGACGCTGCCGCGGGTGGATGACCTCGAGCAGGCCATCGGCCGGATCGGCAATTTCCTGCGGACCTATTCGCAGTAAGCGAAATCGCTATCGCGGGGCAAGCCCGCTCCCACGCTGTCCAGCGTGGGAGCGGGCTTGCCCCGCGATGCTTTTGCCTTACATCCTGCAACGCTCTCTCACAAAGCCCTCACGGCATCCTCTGCCATACTCCGCCGTACACAGTTTGAAATAGTCGCCCGGTTGAATAGCCGCGCCCTCCCCCTTATATACCCCGCAGTACGCAACGAACTTATCCGTCAGGAGAACGTAACAACCATGATGCGCATTCTGTTGTTTGTAGCCACCAACCTCGCGGTGGTGCTGGTTGCAAGCATTACCCTGAGCCTGTTCGGCTTCAACGGGTTCATGGCCGCCAACGGGGTCGACCTCGACCTCGGCAAGCTGCTGGTCTTCTGCGCCGTGTTCGGTTTCGCTGGCTCGCTGGTCTCGCTGTTCATCTCCAAGTGGATGGCGAAGATGACCACCGGCACCCAGATCATCACCCAGCCTCGCACCCGCCACGAGCAATGGCTGCTGCAGACGGTCGAGGAACTGTCCCGCGAAGCCGGCATCAAGATGCCCGAGGTGGGTATCTTCCCGGCCTACGAGGCCAACGCCTTCGCCACCGGCTGGAACCGCAACGACGCCCTGGTGGCGGTCTCGCAGGGCCTGCTCGAGCGCTTCTCGCCCGACGAGGTGCGCGCGGTGCTGGCCCACGAGATCGGCCATGTGGCCAACGGCGACATGGTCACCATGGCGCTGATGCAGGGCGTGGTGAACACCTTCGTGATGTTCTTCGCCCGCATCATCGGCAACTTCGTCGACCGGGCGATCTTCAAGAACGAAGAAGGCCACGGCATCGCCTACTTCATCACGACCATCGTCGCCGAGCTGGTCCTGGGCATCCTCGCCAGCATCATCGTCATGTGGTACTCGCGCCGCCGTGAGTTCCGCGCCGACGAAGCCGGCGCGCAACTGGCCGGCACCGGCGCGATGATCGGCGCCCTGCAGCGCCTGCGCTCGGAACAAGGCTTGCCGGTGCACATGCCCGACACCCTGAAGGCCTTCGGCATCAATGGCGGCCTCAAGCACGGCCTGGCCGGCCTGCTGATGAGCCACCCGCCGCTGGAAGAACGCATCGACGCACTGCGCCGTCGCGGCTGATCCTGGCAGCAACAAGAAAGGGCGACTTCGGTCGCCCTTTTGTTTGTCATGTCGCCACCCCCTGTAGGAGCGGCCTTGTGTCGCGAAAGGGCTGCGTAGCAGCCCCGGCAATTTCGATGGTGACTCAGAATCTGGGGCCGCTGCGCGCCCCTTTCCGACCGGTCCGACGCCTCGGCCGCTCCCACAGGGGACAGTTCCCAGCGCGACAGTGCCAGCTCAGCGTCCTAGCCGATAGACTCGCTCTACCAGGCTTTCAACACCAGCCTTCAAAAACTTCGGACTCTCGCCCAGAATCTCCCGCGCCTCCACCTCATCGACCCACCACCCGGCAAACCCAGCCCGCACTTCGGCGTCCGGCACCGAGAACGGCGGCCCGTCGATCAATCCCTGATCGTAATCCAGGGTCACCAGCAGCCCCCGACAGGCCGCCGGTAACTGCTCGCCCAACAACGCCATGTAGCGCTCGCGCATCGCCAGCGGCAAAGCGATCAGCGCCGCCCGGTCATATACCCCTGCGCAATCCGCCAGATCCTCGGCGCGCAGCGCGAACACGTCCCCGCACCACAGCTCCACCTCGTCGCTGCGCCACACCTCGAAGGCACCGTGCTGGGCAATCTGCGCCACCAGGCCATGTTCGGTGAAGAAGTCCGCCACCGCCCTGCGCGACAGCTCCACCCCCAGCACCCGATAGCCTTGGGCGGCCAGCCAGAGCAGGTCCAGGCTCTTGCCACACAGCGGCACCAGCACCTGCGAGCCCTGGGCCAGGCCCAGCGTCGGCCAGTGCGCCTGCAGGTACGGATTCACCTGGGGTTGGTGAAAGCCGATCTGGTTGTCCGCCCACCGCTTGTGCCAAAACGCTGGCTCCATGAACCCTCCCGCTTTTTCGATAAGTAGCTGTAAAAACTTATATTGGATCTCGATCGTAGGCTGATCGAAGATGGCAGCATCTTACCTGCCAGGACCCCGCCATGCTGCCCAGCCTGTTCATTTCCCACGGTTCGCCCATGCTCGCCCTGCAACCGGGCGCCAGCGGCCCGGCGCTGGCCGGGTTGGCCCGCGCCCTGCCCCGGCCGAAGGCGATCGTGCTGGTGTCGGCGCATTGGGAGAGCCGCGAGCTGCTGGTCATGGCCAATCCGCAGCCACGGACCTGGCATGACTTCCATGGCTTTCCTGCCGCGCTCTACGCCGTGCAGTACCCGGCACCTGGCGAACCGGCACTGGCCAGTCGCATTGCCGAGCGGCTGGGGGCCAAGCTGGATGACCAACGGCCATTCGATCACGGCGCCTGGGTACCGCTGTCACTGATGTACCCGCAGGCGGATATCCCGGTGATCCAGGTGTCGCTGCCCAGCCAGGCCGGCCCCGCCCTGCAACTGAAAGTCGGCCAGGCCCTGGCGGCGCTACGCGAGGAAGGTATCCTGCTGATCGGCTCGGGCAGCATCACCCACAACCTGGGTGAACTGGACTGGCATGCAGGAGCGGATGCGGTCGAGCCTTGGGCGCGGACTTTTCGTGACTGGGTAGTGGCACAACTGGGGGCCGATGACGAGGTCGCACTCGTGGACTATCGGCGACAGGCGCCGTTTGCGGCGCGCAATCATCCCAGCGATGAACATCTGCTGCCGTTGTTCTTTGCCATGGGGGCTGGCGGGCAGTTTGGCATCGTGCACCAGGGGTTCACGCTGGGGGCGTTGGGGATGGATATCTATCGGTTCGACTGACGGGCCTCTTCGCGGGTAAGCCCGCTCCCACAGGCTCCAGCCTGGCGCGACACCCGCGAAGAGCTCGGAACAGGCAAAAAAAATCCCCGACCAACAGGCCGGGGATTTTTCATTGCAGCGCCAGGATCAGTCCTCGCGGTAGCGGCGCAGCTTCAGCTGCTTGCCGGCAACGCGGGTGTCCTTGAGCTTGGTCAGCAGGCGCTCGAGGCCGTCTTCCGGCAGCTCGACCAGGCTGAAGCTGTCACGCACCTGAATGCGGCCGATGGCATCACGCGCCAGGCCACCTTCGTTGAGGATCGCGCCCAGCAGGTTCTTGGCGGCGATGCCATCACGGGCACCCAGGGCGGTACGGCAACGCACGCGGCCTTCGGCCAGCGGCATCGGCGCGCGGCGCTCGCGGTCACCACGGTCCGGACGCTCGCCGCGCTCGGTACGCTCACCACGCTCACGCGGGGCATAGGTCGGTACCAGCGGCTGCTCGCGCTCCACCGAAGCCAGATCCAGCGCCTGGCCGTTGGTGGCCTTGCGCAGCAGGGCCGCGGCCAGGGCACGCGGGGTGCAACCCAGGTCGGCGGTCAGACGGTCGAACAGCTCGCCGTGGCTGGCCTCGGACTCGGCCACCAGCGGCGCCAGGCTCTTGGTCAGCTTCTTGATGCGCGCATCCAGCACGGCTTGCGGGTTAGGCAGGCGAGCTTCAGCGACTTTCTGCCCGGTGACACGCTCGATCACCTGCAGCATGCGGCGCTCGCGCGGAGTGACCAGCAGCAGCGCGCGGCCATCGCGACCGGCACGGCCGGTACGGCCGATGCGGTGTACGTAGGACTCCGGGTCGTACGGCATGTCGACGTTGAACACGTGGGTGATGCGCGGCACGTCCAGGCCACGGGCAGCGACGTCGGTGGCGACGACGATGTCCAGGCGACCATCCTTGAGCGAGTCGATCACACGCTCACGCTGGTTCTGGGCGATGTCGCCGTTCAACGCGGCAGCCTTGTAGCCCTTGGCTTCCAGCGCGGCGGCCAGGTCCAGGGTGGCTTGCTTGGTACGCACGAAGGCGATCAGCGCGTCGAATTCCTCGACCTCCAGCAGACGCAGCACGGCCGGGATCTTCTGGTCGGCGTGGACCATCAGGTGGGCCTGGTCGATCGCGGTGACGGTCTGGGTCTTGCTCTGGATCTTGACGTGCTTGGGCTCGCGCAGATGACGCTCGGCGATCGAACGGATCGACGATGGCAGGGTGGCGGAGAACAGCACGGTCTGGCGCGACGCGGGGATGGCGTCGAAGATCACTTCGAGGTCGTCCATGAAGCCGAGCTTGAGCATCTCGTCCGCTTCGTCCAGTACCAGGTACTGCACGGTGGACAGGACTTTTTCGTCACGGCGCAGGTGGTCGCACAGACGACCAGGGGTGGCGACGACGATCTGTGCGCCATTGCGAATGGCACGCAGCTGTGGGCCCATCGGGGCACCACCGTACACGGCCACCACGTTAACGCCCGGCATCTGCTTGGCGTAGGTTTCGAAAGCGGTGGCTACTTGCAGCGCCAACTCACGGGTTGGCGCCAGGATCAGGGCTTGCGGTTCGCGCTTGCTCACGTCGATCTTGTTGAGGATCGGCAGGGCGAAGGCAGCGGTCTTGCCGGTGCCAGTCTGCGCCTGGCCGATCATGTCGTGACCGGCGAGGATGATCGGGATCGACTGTTGCTGGATGGCCGACGGCTCTTCATAGCCGGTGGCCAGGACGGCAGCAACGATGTTCGGATTGAGATCGAGAGCGGCGAATCCGCCGGTTTCCTGGGTCATGGGTCTGCCTCTAGGTGCATCCGCAAAGACCCATGCTCCAAAACTGCACATGCCTTGAAAGACCAGAAGGTCACCCAGGCAGCTTTGGCGGCGGGGATTTGCGAAAACGATTGAAAATGGGAACGTCTTGGGGAAGTCCGCCTAGCGGACGCGCAGCCGAAGCTGGATTCGGAGGATTTGCACCACCTGATTTTGAGGTCCGCTGAAAGACCGGCGCGTACTATACCCGAATTCGCCGAAAACCGTGAGAAATATTTCAGTGAAAAAGGCCAGTAAACAGCCATTATTTAGCATCGGCTGAAACGTTTCCTTCAGAGACCTTATCGCGGGGCAAGCCCGCTCCCACGAAGCCCGCTCACAGGGTGACAGGTTTCGTGGGAGCGGGCTTGCCCCGCGATGGCGTTCAACTGGCCGGGCGCACTGCGCTGATCAGGTACTCCAGCGAATACCCCAACCGCGGCGCCAGCGCCTCGGCCCGGGCGCGCAGGCCATCGATGTCCAGACGCTGCTCCAGGTCTGCCGGCACCAGCAGGATCACATTGCCCTCCTTCACCGGCAACTCCCAGTAGTGCCGGTGGTACAGCCCGCGCAGCAATGCCGCGCCCAACGGCCGGCCATCGTCGCCGGCCCACTGGTTGATCACCAGCCAGCCCCCGGGGTTGAGCTGCTTCTGGCAATTCTCCAGGAAGCCCCAGGCCAGGTGCGCGACACCCGGCCCATGATCGGTATAGAGGTCGACGAACAGCAGGTCGGTTTTCTCCGCCGTGGGCAGCAGCTCGATGGCATCGCCCACCCGCACGTACAGACGCGGATCGTCGTCCAGGCCCAGGTACTCCATGGCCAGGCGCGGCACGTCGGGACGCAGCTCGATGGCTTCGACATCCTCCAGGGGCAGGAACTTCAGGCAGGCCTGGGTCAAGGTGCCGGCGCCCAGACCGAGGAACAGCGCGCTCTCGGGCTGCTCATGGCACAGCGCGCCGACCAGCATGGCGCGGGTGTAGTCGTACTCCAGCCAGCTGGGATCGGCCATGAAGGTGCAGCTCTGCTCGATGGCGTCGCCGAACTCGAGGAAGCGGTAATCCTCCACCTCGTACACGCTGATGATGCCAAAGGCATCCTCGACCCGTGCCAGCAGCCGCTCTTCCCGCTCCGTCGCCATCCCACCACCGCCTGCGCAAAACGCGCATTGTCCGCCAATGCCGGTGGTGCAACAAGCACGCCGGCGGCTGTACCATGGCAGGTACGCCTGAACCCACAGAATAGATAGAGCCTGCGATGACCCAACCCTGGAGCCCCGACAGCTGGCGCGCCCTGCCGATCCAGCAACAACCCGTCTACCCTGACGCCGCGCACCTGGCCAAGGTCGAGCAGACGCTGGCCAGCTACCCGCCGCTGGTGTTCGCCGGCGAAGCGCGCGAACTGCGCCGGCAGTTCGCCGAGGTCACCCAGGGCCGGGCGTTCCTGCTCCAGGGCGGCGACTGCGCCGAGAGCTTCGCCGAGTTCTCGGCGGCGAAGATCCGCGACACCTTCAAGGTGCTGCTGCAGATGGCCATCGTCATGACCTTCGCCGCCGGCTGCCCGGTGGTCAAGGTCGGGCGCATGGCGGGACAGTTCGCCAAGCCACGCTCGGCCAATGACGAGACCATCGGCAATGTCACGCTGCCGGCGTACCGTGGCGACATCGTCAACGGCATCGGCTTCGACGCCGCCAGCCGCGCGCCCGATCCGGAGCGCCTGCTGCAGGCCTACCACCAGGCCACCGCCAGCCTCAACCTGCTGCGGGCCTTCGCCCAGGGCGGCTTCGCCGACCTGCACCAGGTGCACAAGTGGAACCTGGACTTCATCGCCAACTCGGCGCTGGCCGACAAGTACCATCAGTTGGCCAACCGCATCGACGAAACCTTGGCGTTCATGCGCGCCTGCGGCCTGGACAGCGCGCCACAGCTGCGCGAAACCAGTTTCTTCACCGCCCACGAAGCGCTGCTGCTCAACTACGAGCAAGCTTTCGTGCGCCGCGACAGCCTGACTGGCGACCACTACGACTGCTCGGCGCACATGCTGTGGATCGGCGATCGCACTCGCCAGCTGGACGGTGCCCACGTCGAGTTCCTGCGCGGCGTGCACAATCCGATCGGGGTCAAGGTCGGCCCGAGCATGAACCCCGAAGAGCTGATCCGCCTGATCGATGTGCTCAACCCGGACAACGACCCAGGTCGTCTCAACCTGATCGTGCGCATGGGCGCCGGCAAGGTCGGCGACCACCTGCCGGGGTTGATCCGTACCGTGCAGCGCGAGGGGCGCCAGGTGCTGTGGAGCTCCGACCCGATGCACGGCAACACCATCAAGGCCAGCAGCGGCTACAAGACCCGCGATTTCGCGCAGATCCTCGACGAGGTCAAGCAGTTCTTCCAGGTGCACCAGGCCGAAGGCAGCCATGCCGGCGGCATCCATATCGAGATGACCGGGCAGAACGTCACCGAGTGCATCGGCGGCGCCCGGCCGATCACCGAGGATGCCCTCTGCGACCGCTACCACACCCACTGTGACCCGCGCATGAACGCCGATCAGTCGCTGGAGCTGGCCTTCCTGATCGCCGAAACCCTCAAGCAGGTGCGCCGCTGAGCAACGCCTGACGCAACCGGCTGCCCTCGACACGGGGGCAGCCGAGCCGCACCCGCTCCAGGCCAAGCCAACCGGCCAGCGCGTGCAAAGCGGCTACCAGCGCCTGGTAACCCTCCTCCCCCAGCCCTGCTTCCTCTTCATGCACGGCATGCACCGCCAGGCATCCATGGGCGCGTTCGGCGCGCAGGTCCAGGCGCGCAACGATGCGGCCCTCGTACAGGAACGGCAGCACGTAGTAGCCATACACCCGTTTATGCGCCGGGGTGTAGATCTCCAGGCGATAGCGGAAATCGAACAAGCGCTCGGTACGGCTGCGCGCCCAGACCAGTGAATCGAACGGCGAGAGCAAGGCGCTGGCCTCGATTCGCCGGGGAATCCGTGGCGTGCCTGCTACATAGGCTGGCTGTTTCCAGCCTTGCACGGCGCAGACCTGCAAGCGCCCGTCCGCCAGCAGCTCGACCAGCGCGGCCTTGCTCTGTTGCGGCGCCAGGCGGAAGTAGTCGCGCAGGTCCTGCTCGGTGGCCACGCCCAACGCGCCGGCAGCGTGCAGCATCAGCCCCTGATGCGCCTCGGTTTCGCTGACCGGAGGCTGATCGAGAATGGCCGTCGGCAAGACCCGTTCAGGCAGGTCGTACAGACGCTCGAAACCACGACGCCCGGCCACCGTGACCTCGCCAGCGGCGAACAGCCATTCCAGCGCATGCTTTTCCTCGCTCCAGTCCCACCAGGGCCCGGCGCGCTCCTGCCGCGTGGACAGACTGCCCGCGCCCAAGGCACCCTGGTCGCGCACCGCCGCCAGCACCCGGTCGATCACCTCGCGCCGCTCGCGACCGAACGCAGCCAGTTGCCGATAGATGCCCTGGCCTTGCGTGGCGTGGGCCATGCGCCAACGCATCAGCGGATACAGCTCCAGCGGCAACAGGGATGCTTCGTGGCCCCAATACTCGAACACCCGGCGCTGACGGTTCTTGCCCCAGGCGAGCTGGTCGAGGGCGGCCTGCGGGTAGTTGCCCAGGCGGGAGAACAGCGGCAGATAGTGGGAGCGGACCAGGGCGTTGACCGAATCGATCTGCACCACGCCCAGGCGCTGGAGCATGCGGGTGAGGCTGGCCTGGCTCGGCGGCGCGGCGGGTGGCTTGCCGAAGCCCTGGGCGGACAAGGCCAGGCGGCGGGCCTGGGAAATGGACAGGTTGAGGGGCATAAGACGAGCTCCGTCTGGTGTTCAGACAGTAAAGACGCAATCGCGGGTCAAGCCCGCTCCCACGCACCATTACTTTCGTGGGAGCGGGCTTGACCCGCGATTGGAGTCCCCCTCATTTGCGCAACGGATCCTCCCAAAAATGCCGGTCGGCCTCCTGCTGGATATCCGCTCGCGACAGCCCCAGGTCGTGCAGCGTGGCATCGCTCAGGCGTGCCAGTTCCTCGCGCTGGCGGTGCAGTTCATACCAGCGCAACAGCACGCCACCGGCATCGTGCAGCCAGTGGTTCAGGGACGACACAGGCTGGTGAGCAACGTTGAAATGACCTTTCATCTTGACGCCCTCCTTGTGGATGGCTTCAGTTTCGACCCAGGCCTAAGATCAATCCAACGAATGTTTCTGATGCCATGCATCTCGGAGATTGATGCCATGTCCCAGTATCAGAGTCTCGATGCCGATGTGCTGCGCACCTTTGTCGCCATTGCCGAACAAGGCGGGTTCACCCGCGCCGGGGAAGTGGTCAATCGCACCCAGTCGGCGGTGAGCATGCAGATGAAGCGACTGGAGGAAGACATCCTGCAGCGCCAGCTGTTCGAACGCGACGGCCGCCAGGTGCGCCTGACCGCCGAGGGCCAGGTCTTGCTGGGCTATGCCCGACGTATCCTCAAGCTGCACGGCGAGGTGTTCAATACCCTGCGCATGCCGCACATGGTCGGAATGGTGCGCATCGGCACCCCGGACGACTACGCCATGCGCTACCTGCCGGGCATTCTCACCCGCTTCGCCCAGGCGTATCCGCTGATCCATGTCGAGGTGCATTGCGACTCGTCCAAGCAACTGATGCTGCGCCAGGACCTCGACCTGACCATCGTCACCCGCGAGCCGGGCAACGAGATCGGCCAGTTGCTGCGCCAGGAACGCCTGGTCTGGGCCGCGGCCAAGGGGTTCTGCCCCCACGAGCAGCAACCGATGCCGCTGGCGATGTTCAACGCCGACTGCTTCTGCCGGGTCTGGGCCTGCAACGCCCTGGAGCGCCAGGGTATCGAGTACCGCATCGCCTATACCAGCCCGAGCCTGGCGGCGATCTTCGCCATCGTCACCGCGGGCCTGGCGGTGACCGCGCAACTGCAGAGCCTGATCGGGGGTGAGCTGCGCATCCTCGACGAAGACGACGGCCTGCCGCAGTTGCACATGGCCAATGTGATGCTGCTGCGCAACGATCATCAGCACTCGCCGATCACCGACTGCATGGCCGAGTACATCGTCGAAGGGTTCAAATGAAGGATGGGATCCGGGGCTGCTACGCAGCCCCTACATACTAAAGCTCGAACCCAAGCATCACCGCACACACCACCAAAAACCCGCAGAACAGCGTGCGCAACACCTTCTCCGGCAACGCGTGGGCCAGCTTCACCCCCCAACTGATGCTCAGCAACCCACCCACTGCCAGCGGAACGCCAATGCTCCAGTCGACACTCTGGTGCACCCCATAGGTCACCAACGTCACCAGGGTACTGGGCGCCGCCAACGCCAGCGACAGTCCCTGGGCCACCACCTGGGTGGTGCCGAACACGGAGGTCAGTATCGGCGTGGCAACCACCGCTCCGCCTACGCCGAACAACCCGCCCATGGTCCCGGCGAAACCGCCCAGCACGCCCAGCCACGGCCATGGGTAGCGCAGCTGGTTGCTCGGTGGCCGCACCGGGAGGAACATCCGCGCCACGTTCCACACGGCCAGGATCACCAGGAAACCGACAAAGTACAGGCGCATCGACTTCGCATCGATGCCCACCGCCCAGATCGCGCCCAGCCAGGCAAACACAAAGCTGCACAGCGACAGCGGCAGCGCATGACGCAGCTCGATGCGGTTGCGCTGGTGATAGCGCCACAACGCCAGCAGCACGTTGGGCACCACCATCACCAACGCGGTGCCCTGGGCCAGCTGCTGGTCGAGGCCGAACAGCACGCCCAGCGCCGGAATGGCGATCAGCCCGCCGCCAATGCCGAACAGGCCGCCCAGGGTGCCCAGGGCCGCGCCCAACACGATGTACATCAACCACTCGATCATCCGGGCCTCGTTCGCCTGCATTGAGAAGATGAGCGGCATGCTACCCAGTCGCTGCTGGCGGGGAAACGCATAGCAGCGCACAATGGCTTTGCGCTATTCGCACAAGCAGAGATGCCATGAGCCCCGATGCCCTCACCGAACAACTGAGCCTGTTCCTCGACGTGCTGGAAACCGGCAGTTTCTCCGCGGCCGCCCGCCGCCATCCGCTGACCCCTTCGGCCGTGGCCCGACGCATCGACAACCTGGAAAGCGCGGTCGGCAGCCGTCTGTTCTCGCGCAGCACCCACGCCGTGCGCCCCACCTCGGCGGGCAACGCCTTCGCCGAACGGGCACGGCGCATCATCGAGGAACTGCGCCTGGCCCGCGCCGAAGCGGTGTCGTTGAGCAACGCGCCAGAAGGCCTGATCCGCATCGACGCCCCCGCCGCCTTTGGCCGTCGCCACCTGGCACCGGCCATTGCCGATTTCCTGGTCGCCTACCCCGGGCTCGATGTGCAGTTGCGCCTGATCGACAGCTTCGTCGACCTGCACGGCAGCCACCTGGGTGAAGTCGACCTGGTGCTGCGCGCCGGCCCCCTGGCCGATACTCGGCTGGTGGCCACGCCCCTGGCCTACATGGTGCGTATCGCCTGCGCCAGCCCGGCCTACCTGGCCAGCCGCGGAGTGCCGGACTGCCCCAGCCAGCTACCCGGGCATGATGGCCTCGACTGGGACGGACTGGCCCCGCCATTCGCCTGGCGCTTCGAGGTCCACGGGCAGACCCGCCTGTATCGACCGACACGCATCCGCATGGCCGCCAACAATGCCGAGACCCTGTTGTTCGGCGCCTTGGCCGGGCTGGGCGTGGCCCACCTGCCCACCTGGCTGATCAGCGATTACCTGCTGCGTGGCGAACTGGTCCCGTTGTTCTGCGACAACGGCCTGCCCGCGCCCGAGAGCAGCGGCGTCTATGCGCTGCGCCTGGCACATGAAACGAACTCTCGCAGCCGCTTGCTGCTCGAATTCCTCAAGAGCCGGTTCAGTCCGATCCCGCCTTGGGACCTGGCGCTGCGCAGCGAACTGCGCTGGCAATGAGCGCACCAAGCACTGGCGTGCTAGATTTTCACTCTCACCGATTCAAGGACCTGCATGAACGCCGACACCCAAGCCCCCTGCGACGAGCTGCTGCTGGACAACCAGGTCTGCTTCGCCCTGCACTCGACCTCGTTGCTGATGACCAAGGTCTACAAGCCCCTGCTTCAGGCCCTGGGCCTGACCTACCCGCAGTACCTGGCCATGCTCGTCTTGTGGGAGCAGGACGGCCTGACCGTGGGCGAGATCAGCCAGCGCCTGCTGACCGACCCCGGCTCGCTGACCCCGTTGCTCAAGCGCCTGGAAGGCGAAGGCCTGCTCAAGCGCAGCCGCAGCCGTGAAGACGAACGGGTTGTGCTGGTGCAACTGACCGACAAGGGGCGCGCCCTGCACGCCGAGGCCCGGCGCGTGCCGCAGTGCATCCTGCAGGCCAGCGGCCACAGCGCCGAGCAGCTGCGCAAGCTACAGGCCGACCTGCTCGCCCTGCGTACGCAGCTGCAAGAAAGCCTCTGACGACTAAGCTGTGAGATGGCCGTGCCGATGAATGGCCAAACATTTAACTTGCGCACTAAATAATTGCGCGCTAATTTAAACCCATACCCACTCAGCGCCGATGGCGCACAGCACCCAAGCGAGGCTCAAGATGCAAAAGGTCACTCCGCTGTACATCGCCGAAGCCACTTCCACTGGCGGCCGTGATGGCAAATCCCGCTCCAGCGACGGCAAGCTGGAGGTCAAGCTGAGCACCCCCAAGGAACTGGGTGGCGCGGGCGGTGACGGTACCAACCCTGAGCAGATGTTCGCCGCCGGCTACTCGGCCTGCTTCATCGGCGCGCTGAAGTTCGTCGCCGGGCAGGAGAAAAAAGCCCTGCCGGCGGACGCCTCGATCACCGCCAAGGTCGGCATCGGCCAGATCCCCGGTGGTTTCGGCCTGGACATCGACCTGCATATCAACCTGCCGGGCCTGGCCCAGGCCGACGCCGAAGGGCTGGTGGAAAAGGCGCACAAGGTCTGCCCTTACTCCAACGCCACCCGTGGCAATGTGGATGTGCGGTTGCATGTGACTGTCTGAGGACGCCATCGCGGGGCAAGCCCGCTCCCACGTGGGAGCGGGCTTGCCCCGCGATGAAGGCGACACGGTTTCACAGGCACAAAAAAACCCGGCCGAGGCCGGGTTCTTCGTGCTCATCACAAGAAGGATTACTTCTTGGAACGGCCCTTGAAGCTGTTGTCGCGAGTGTCGATGTCGATCCACTCGTCGATCTGGATGAAGTCGGCGACCGAGATCTCGGTACCGTTCTTCAGCTTGGCAGGCTTCATGACCTTGCCCGAGGTGTCGCCACGGGCGGCGTTCTCGGTGTAGACCACTTGACGGCTGATGGTGGTCGGCAGTTCGACCGATACCAGGCGGCCTTCGAAGAACACGGCTTCGCAGATGTCTTCCATGCCTTCTTCGATGTACGGCAGAACGGCGTCGATGTCTTCGGCGTTCAGTTCGTACATGGTGTAGTCGGTGGTGTCCATGAAGGTGTACGAGTCACCGCTGATGAACGACAGGGTCGCTTCTTTGCGATCCAGGATCACGTCGTCCAGCTTGTCGTCCGCACCGTATACGGTTTCGGTCTTGTAGCCGGTCAGCAGGTTCTTCAGCTTGGTCTTCATGATCGCGCTGTTACGGCCCGACTTGGTGAACTCAGCTTTCTGAACCAGCCACGGGTCGTTGTCGATCCGCAGTACGGTACCGGGTTTCAGTTCTTTACCAGTTTTCATTACGAAGTATCCGAATCTGGATGGATTTATAAAAATCGAGGCCGCGTATCATAGCGAATTTCGGTAAAACTGCACCAGCCTCGTGGCAAGGTCCGGCCGAGCGGCTTGGGCGGCCTGCCACTGGCAGGCGTGTTCGCGGACTTCGTCCCAGTGCGGTTGCAGCGCCCGCCAGGCCTGGCCCATCGGCTGATCCATGTTCCAGGCGCGCCACAACCCGGTCAGCGCCTGGCCAGCCGCATCCGACAGCCCGCGTCGATAAAGGGCGAGAAAGGCCTCGAGCTTTTCCCAGTGGGCGTTTTCTTCCTGGACATAGATGTGCCACAGCATCGGCACGCCGGCCCATTGCGCCCGCACGAAGGAGTCCTCGCCGCGCACGGCGTTGAAATCGCAGCTCCACAGCAGCCGGTCGTAGTCGTCCTGGCTGACGAAAGGCAGGACCTGCACGGTCAGGGCTCCACGCCGATGGAGCGCGCCCACGGGCAAGTCGCCCTCCCCCAGCCAATGGCCAAGGTCCCCCAGGATGCGCCCTTGCGGGACCAGCAGGTGAGTGGGCTGTGCGTCGCTGGCCAGCGCATCGAGCCAGTCACCCAGTTGCGGGTTCTCGTAGGCGAACAGAGAAACCAGTCGCGTACCGTCCGTGGGCTGGATGCCCAGCCCCGCCAGGAACCTCGCCCGCTCGCCCGGCGTGTGCCGGAACGCTTCGCTGCGTGGCAGCAGGGAAGCCTCACGCAGCAGACCACCGGTCTGCTGCGTGAAGCCGGGGAAGAAGAAGATCTTGCGCAGCCCATTGGCCTGAGGTGACGGCAACCCATGGCAACCCTCCACCCAATCTTCGGCGCTCAAATACTCGAGGTTCAACCACAATGGCGGCGTGGGTTGCTGGCTCATGGCCTCGACATAGCCTTGCGGCAGTTGACAGGCGAAGGCGCCCACCACCACCTGTGCCGGCTCCGCGCCCTGCCATTCGACGGGCCAGTGGCGCACCTCGACCCCCTGTTGCCACTGCCGCCCGACCTGGCTGTCCGCCTCGGGGCACAGGCGCACGAAGGCATGCAGGTCGTCCACCCACAGGCGTACCGCCAGGTCGTGCTCGCCCGCCAACTGACGGGCCAGGCGCCAGGTGACGCCAATGTCGCCATAGTTGTCGACGACCGTGCAGAAGATGTCCCAGGTGGTTTTCATCGCCACGTTCCGTTACCTGCGAAAAAGACCGCGAATTTTGCGGACAAACGCCCGCCAACAAAAGTGCAGCGCTGAAAAAATCCGCCGCGCCGTGCGAGAATGCCGCCATACGATACGCCTGCCAGGAGGCCAGCATGCCCCGCTCCCGCGAACTGAAGATTACCTTGAAGCCCATGCAGTTGATCCTGTGCGTGGCCTTCGGCCTGTGGCTCGGCGCGCTGGCCATCGCCGTGAGCCTGTGGCTGGCCCTGCGGTTGTGGCCGGATCAGGTGCAACCGCTGACCCAGGCCCTCGCGCCGACAACGCGCCAGCCTGCTCCGGCACAACCGGTCGATGCACAGGCACGGATGTTCGAGCAGTACAAGGAGATACTGCACAAGCAAGAGCTGCAACAGGCCGCCGATGCCGCCCAGGGCAACCCGCGCAACCTCGGCAGCCCCAAGTGCCAGTTCTGGCTGCAGCAGAACCGCACCGCGCCGACCGACAAGAGCCAGGCCAACGTGCTGGAGTTCTGCTACTGATCATGGACAAGGCCAGCCTGCTGCAACGCATCATCGCCACCCTCGAGCACGACATGGAGGTGTTGCGCCGCGCCGCGCAGACCGCCTACGAGGCCGCCACCGCCGAAGAGAACATCGCCGAGAACAAGTACGACACCCTAGGGCTGGAGGCGTCTTACCTGGCTACTGGGCAGGCCCGGCGCACGGCCGAGATCCGCCAGGCGCTGCTGACCTACCAGCAACTGGTGCTACGCGATTACGACCCGGCTCGGGGGATCCAGATCGGTTGCCTGGTGACCCTGGAAGATGAGGCGGGCCAGCGGCGCCGGCTGTTCCTCGGGCCGGAAGGTGCCGGGCTGAAGGTGGGTGAGGGAGATGGGCTGGTGACGGTGATCACCCCGCGTGCGCCGCTGGGGCAGCAACTGCTCGGCAAGCGGGTGGATGACGAAGTAGGCCTGGTGGTGGCTGGAGTGGCGCAGGTGCAGTTCATCATCGCTATCGCCTGAGCGAGCCTGTTTATTCAGCAGGCCCCTGTGGGAGCGGGTTTACCCGCGAATCAGGCAGGGCGGTGAAGGGCACCAGCTTCGCTGGTGTTCGCGGGTAAACCCGCTCCCACAGGGCTGGCACGTCTCTACAGGGCAGTGCAATGGGCATCAATGACATTGCAGCGCATCGAACCGCTGCGCCAACCCTTGCTCGGCGAACTGCTCGACCACGAAATCGATGAAGGCCCGGGTCTTGCCCGGCAGCAGCTTGTGCTCGGCGTAGTACAGGCTGATGTTGCCATCGTCCACGTACCAGTCGGGCAACACCCGGCACAGGCGCCCGGCGCTGAGGTATGGCACCGCGAACGGCAGGCTCACCAGCGCGATGCCCAGCCCCTGCTCGGCCACCGCGCACGCGGCGTCGGAGTCGCTCATGGTCATGCTCTGCGGCAGTTGCAGCGGGCATTGCTCCTGCCAGCGACTGGTCAGTGGCCAGGCGCGCACCCGACCGGTCTGCGGCGAGCGGATCAAAATGCCTGCATGGGCCTGCAACACCTGTGGATGATCGATCAGGGCGTGCCGCCGCAGATAGGCCGGCGCCGCTACCAGCACCCGGTGCGCGGGGGTCAGCTTGCGCGCCACCACGCCCAGCGGCAGCTCGAAGCCTCCGCCGATGGCGGCGTCGAAGCCCTGCCCGATCAGGTCGACCTGACGATTGTCGAAGTGCCAGTCCGGGGTGATCGCGGGGTAGCGACGCAGGAACTCACCCAGCAGCGGCAGCACATACAAGCGCCCGAACACCGTGCCCATGCTCACTCGCAGCAGACCCGCCGGTTGCCCCTCGGCACTGGCCAGGTTGGCCATGGCGTACTGGATGGTGCGCAGGCTGTCGCTGACCTCGCCGAGAAAACGCTGCCCGGCCTCGGTCAGGGTCAGCTTGCGCGTACTGCGCTGGAACAGCCGCACGCCCAGGCGCGCCTCCAGCTGAGCGACATTCTTGCCCACCGCCGCGGGTGTCAGGGACAGGCGCCGGGCCGCTTCGGCGAAACTGCCGACCTCGGCGCTGCGCACGAAACATTCAAGGCTGCTGAAAGATTCCATGGTATCGATTGCCAACCAAAGGTTTACTCTGCATATCGCGATTGCCATCTTATCAGCATGCAATCTTGGGCCGATACTGCGTCCATCCAAGGCATCCGGCCTTGCTTGAACGCAGGAGATCAGCATGTCCCAGGCATTCCCACTCACCGGCAAGGTGGCCCTGGTCCAGGGCGGTTCCCGAGGCATTGGCGCGGCCATCGTCCGCCGCCTGGCGCGCGAAGGCGCCAAGGTCGCCTTCACCTATGTCAGCTCGACCGCCACCGCCCAGACGCTGGCTGACGAGATCAACGGCAGTGGCGGCCAGGCCCTTGCCCTGCGCGCCGACAGCGCCGACAGCCACGCCGTGCAGCAGGCCGTGGCCGACACCGTGAAAGCCTTCGGCGGCCTCGATATCCTGGTGAACAATGCCGGCGTGCTGGCCGTGGCACCGGTCGCCGAGTTCGACCTGGCCGACTTCGACCGCTTGCTGGCGGTCAACGTCCGCAGCGTGTTCGTCGCCACCCAGGCCGCCGTGCGGCACATGGGCCAGGGCGGGCGGATCATCAACATCGGCAGCACCAACGCCGAACGCATGCCGTTCGCCGGTGGCGCGCCCTATGCCATGAGCAAGTCGGCCCTGGTCGGCTTGACCAAGGGCCTGGCGCGGGACCTGGGGCCGCAGGGGATCACCGTCAACAATGTGCAGCCGGGGCCGGTGGACACCGACATGAACCCGGCCAGCGGCGAGTTCGCCGAGAGTCTGATTCCGCTCATGGCCATCGGGCGTTATGGGCAGGCGGACGAGATCGCCAGTTTCGTCGCGTACCTGGCGGGGCCTGAAGCGGGGTACATCACCGGAGCGAGCCTGCTGGCCGATGGTGGGTTTGCGGCTTGATTCACCGCATACCCTGTAGGAGCGGCCTTGTGTCGCGAAAGGGCCGCGCAGCGGCCCCGGCGATCCATGCGTCAAAGCTGAGATCCTGGGGCTGCTGTGCAGCCCTTTCCGACCGGTCCGACGCCTCGGCAAGGCCGCTCCTACAGGGGAGCATCAGGTCGAAGGGAGGCTCTGCTCCATGACATCGAGAAAAGCTCGCGCTGCGGGCGTGGGGCTCGGCGACCAGACCGCGTACAGATGCCGTACCGGCGCATCCACCAGCGGCACCACCGCCACCCCTTGAAAGCCCCGGGCAATGCGCTCGGGCACCAACCCCAGCGCCATCGCGCGCTGAACGAACTTCTCCACCAGGCGGATATGACCGATCTCGAACTGCACCCGATGCCGCAACCCCGCCGCCTGGAACGCCTCGTCAGTCTGCCGGCGCGCCCCGGTACCCTCGGGAAAGTCCACCAGCACCTCGTCGGCCAGATCGGCCAGGGC
This sequence comes from Pseudomonas sp. microsymbiont 2, assembly GCF_054788395.1. Taxonomy (NCBI): domain Bacteria; kingdom Pseudomonadati; phylum Pseudomonadota; class Gammaproteobacteria; order Pseudomonadales; family Pseudomonadaceae; genus Pseudomonas; species Pseudomonas sp. microsymbiont 2. The sequence continues at coordinate 1,656,292 of NZ_CM139112.1, read as the reverse complement.
CAGCTGCGCCCTGCCCGCCAACCGATGAGCGGGCGGCAGCACCGCCACCAGTTCCTCACGCGCCAACAGACGATGCTGCACGCCTTGCAGCACCTCGCCCTGCCACAAGCCGATGAAGCCCACGTCCAGGCGCCGTTCGCAGACGTCGGCCATCAACAGCTCGCTCTTGGCAGTCAACCAGCGCACATCCACATCCGGAAAGCGTTGATGAAACACCGCCAGCAGATCGACCAGGTCGAGCGCGGTGAGCGAACTGATCTCACCGATCGACAAGCGCCCACGGACCTGTCCGCAGGCCGCTGCCACATCCTCGGCCACTCGTCGCGTCGCCTCCAGCGCTGGCCGGGCGCTGAGCACGAACGCCTCGCCGGCCGGCGTCAGGCGCACGCGCCGCGAACTGCGCTCGAACAGGCTCACCCCCAGCTGCGCTTCGAGCCGCGCCACCTGGTGACTGAGCGCCGACTGCACCACATGGCAGCGCTCGGCGGCGCGGGTGAAACTGCCGGTATCGGCCACGGCAAGGGCGTATTCGAGCTGCTTGAGGTTCATCGATCCATCTGCTTTAGAGATTGATAAGTTGAAAACTATACATTGGCGTCATGCCAGACACTTCCTGATACTTGTCGTCATTCAACCTTGCCTGCAACGAGACAGCCCATGAACGCCCCGACCCTCGGTCGCGCCCTGATCCTGCTGATGGCCACCGCCACCGGCCTGGCCGTGGCCAGCAACTACTACGCGCAACCCTTGCTGCACAGCATCGCCCAGCAGTTCGGCCTGAGCACCGCCAGTGCCGGCACCATCGTCATCGCCGCCCAGCTCAGCTACGGCGCCGGGCTGCTATTGCTGGCGCCGCTGGGCGACCTGTTCGAACAGCGCCGGCTGATCGTGACCATGGTGCTGATCGCCACCGCGGGCCTGGTGATCAGCGCCTGCGCGCCGAGCCTGCCCTGGTTGATCTTCGGTACCGCCTTGACCGGACTGTTCTCGGTGGTGGCCCAGGTGCTCGTGCCGATGGCCGCCGCGCTCAGCCCGCCGGAGCAGCGCGGCCGGGCCGTGGGCACGTTGATGAGCGGCCTGCTGCTGGGCATCCTGCTGGCCCGCACCGCCGCCGGCTTCATGGCCGAGTTGGGGGGCTGGCGCAGCATCTACGTGCTGGCCGCAGTGCTGATGGCGATCACCGCCCTGGCCCTGTACCGCAACCTGCCGCGCCACCATAGCCATGCCGGGCTGACATACCCGGCGCTGATCGGCTCGGTGTTCCGCCTGTTCGTCGAGGAGCCGGTGCTGCGCCTGCGTTCGCTGCTGGGCTTGCTGGCCTTCAGCCTGTTCGCGCTGTTCTGGACGCCACTGGCGTTCCTGCTGAGCGACGCGCCCTATCACTACTCCGATGCGGTGATCGGCCTGTTCGGCCTGGCCGGGGCGGTTGGCGCGCTGGCCGCCAACTGGGCCGGGCGCCTGGCCGATCGCGGCAAGGGCCCGCTGGGGACCACGGTGGGACTGGTGGCGCTGCTGCTGTCGTGGTTGCCGCTGGGCTTCGCGCAGAGCTCGCTGCTGGCGCTGCTGGTGGGGGTGCTGCTGCTCGACCTGGCGGTGCAGTTGATCCATGTGAGCAACCAGAACGCGGTGATCGCGCTGCGGCCCGAGGCACGCACGCGGCTCAATGCCGGGTATATCACCTGTTACTTCATCGGCGGCGCGCTGGGGTCGTTGCTGGGAACGCAATTGTTCGAAGCGCATGGCTGGAACGGGATCGTGCTGGCCGGGCTGGTGATCGGCGTGCTGGCGCTGGTGGTATGGGGGTTGGCCGAGCGCCGGCGGGGTAAACTCCTGAGCGCCGGGATATCCCCCCTGTAGGAGCGACCGGTCCGACGCCTCGGCAAGGCCGCTCCTACAGGGATTTGTGTATACCTGGTCAGCCTGACTTGCCATCGATGAACGCTTCATCCACCCGCGCCAGCTGCGTCTCGCTCAGCACCCCGGCCTGGTAATGCAGCTTGATCCAGGCCAGCAGATAGTCGTAGCGCGCCTGGGCCAGGTCTCGGCGGGTGGTGGCCAGTTGCTGCTCGGCGTTGAGCACGTCCAGGTTCACCCGCTCGCCGCCCTGCACGCTCTTGCGCGTCGACACCACCAGCGCCTCGGCCGCCACCAGCGCCCGCTCGTAGGCGCGCAGGCGGCTGGCGCCGGATTGACAGGCGTTGTATTGCTTGCGCAGCTCGATCAGCGCACTGCGGGTATTGCCGTCGAGCTCGTACTCGGCTTGCTCCAGGTGCCGGCTGGCCTGGCGGGTCGAGGCCATCACCCCGCCCCCGGCGAAGATCGGCACGCTGACCTCGATCCCCACGGTGTTGGTGTCGTAGCGCTGGTTGTAGGTATTGCCGCTGTCCGACTCCTGGCGCCGCGAGGTGGCGAACGCCGTCACCTTGGGCAGGTGCCCGGCACGGTTGCGCTCCACTTCGTAGCGCGCCACTTCCAGCGCCTGGCGCGATGACGCCAACTGTGGGTTGTTGGCCAGCGCGCGTTCCTGCCAGGCTTCGTAGCCGCTGGGGTCGACCATCGGCAAGGCGAAGCCGACGCGCAGCGGCGCCAGTTCCTCGACCCGCACCGCCGGTTCGCCGATCAGCGCGCCCAGCTCGCGCAGGGCGGCATCCTGGTCGTTGCGCGCCTGGATCTCCTCGGCATCGGCCAGTTCATAGCGGGCCTGGGCTTCGAGGATATCGGTGCGCGTGCCTTCGCCGGCGTCGAACAGCCGCTGGTTCTGCTGGAACTGCTGACGATAAGCCTGCTTGCTGGCCACACTGATGGCGATCTGGTCCTGGGCGAACAGCGCCTGGGTGTAGCTGGTCATCACCCGCACCAGCAACTGCTGGCTCTGGTCACGAAAGCTTTCGTCGGCGAACAGCGCCTGGGCCACGCCCTTGCGATAGCTCGAGTAGGCTTCGTAGTCGAACAGCGGCTGCTGGAGGATGAAGGTCGAGCCCATGCTGTCGTAGTTGCGGTCCTCCTTCTGCCGCCGCGAATCCCCCAGGTAGCGCACCTCGGAATCGTTGCGCCCCTTGTTGTAGCTGTACGACAGGCTCGGCAGCAGGCCGGCGCGGCCGATGGCGCGATACTCCTGGCCGGCCTCGCGGGCCTTGAAGGCGGCGAGATAGGTCGGGTCACGGCGCAGGGCCTGCTCGTAGACCTGGAACGGCCCCATGGCCGCCTGGGTGGCTGTCGGCAGCCAGGCACAGGCGACCAGCAGCCCGATCAGTGGGTACTTCTTCACTGGGCGTCCTTATTGTTCGGTCAAGGCGGTGCCTGCACGGTCGAGCAGGGGCTTGAACAGGTAGTTGAGCAACGAACGCTCGCCGGTGCGCACGAACAGCTCGGCGGGCATGCCCGGGCGGATCACCAGCCCTTCGAGCCGCGCCAGCGCTTCTTCGCTGACGGTGCTGCGCAGCACGTAGTACGGCTGGCCGCTACGCTCGTCGATCAACTGGTCGGCCGACACCAGCGCCACCTCCCCGGTCACCCGTGGCGTGCGGTTCTGGTTGAAGGCGGTGAACAGGATGTCCACCGGCTGCTGCGGCGCCACCTTGTCCACCAGGTTCACCGGCAGGCGCCCTTCCACCTCCAGCGCAGTGCCCTGGGGCACGATTTCCAGCAGCGTGTCGCCAGCCCGCACCACGGCGCCCTCGGTATGCACGCCAAGGTTGACCGCCACGCCATCGGCCGGCGCCATGATCTCGCTGTGCTGCAGCTCGAAGTGCGCGGAGTTGAGCTGCTGCTCCAGGGTCGCGGCCTTGACCTGGGCTTCGGCCAGCTGGCTGCGCACCTCTTTCTGGTACTCCTCGCGGCGCTGCTGCAGGTTGAGCCGGGCTTCGACGATCACCTGCTCCAGGCGCGCGCTCTCGCCAGCGTTCTGCGCCAGGTCGCGCTGCACCTGCGACAGTTGCCGCTGGTATTCGAGCACGCGGTTGCGCGGGATGTAGCCGTCACCGGCCAACGGACGCAGGCTGTCGAGCTGCTCGCGCAGCGAATCGGCCTGGGCCTGCAGGTCGCCACGCGCCCGGCGCATGCCGGTCAACTGGGCCTGCGAGCCGTCGATGCTGGCGGCCAGGGCACCCTGCTCGCGGGCCTGGGCCTGGCGGCGGCTGTCGAACAGCTGCCGCTGGCCTTCGAGGATCAGCGTCAGGCGGGCATCGGCGTCTTCGAGCAGCTCGGCGGGAAAGCGCACCTGCCCCAGGTTGTCGCGCTCGCTCTGCCAACGGGCCAGGGCGGCGCGGGTCATGCGGTACTGCGCCTGCAGCGCCTCGACATCGGCCTGCACCTGGGTGCGGTCGAGGCGAAACAGCGGCTCGCCCTGGCGCACCTGCTGGCCTTCGCTGACCAGAATCCGGCTCACCACGCCGGCCGCCATGGACTGCACCGCCTTGCGCTTGCCCGACACCACCACGGTGCCTTGCACCGGCACGCCCTGGTCGAGCGGGGCGAAGCTGGCCCAGGCCATGAAGCCGCCGAAACCGACCAGGGTCAGCAGCCAGCCCAGGCGCACATGAAAACGTGCATCGCGCGTGTGCTGGCTCATGCGCCACCTCCGGCCTGCAGCGGACGTTGCGCCGGGGCCTGGCCCATGGCGTGGAGGATGTCGCGGGCCGGGCCGAAGCCCTGCATGCGCCCTTCGTTCATCACCAGCAGCTTGTCGGCCTGGGCCAGCGCCGCGCTGCGATGGGTCACCAGCACCACGGTGCGGCCCTGGGCCTTGAGCTGGACGATGGCACTGGCCAGCGCGGCCTCGCCGTGGCTGTCGAGGTTGGAGTTGGGTTCGTCGAGCACGATCAGCCGGGCATCGCCGTACAGGGCACGGGCCAGGGCGATGCGCTGCTTCTGGCCGCCGGAGAGGTCGACCCCCTCCTCGCCCAGGCGCGTGTCGTAGCCCTGGGGCAGGCGCAGGATCAGTTCATGCACGCCCGCCAGGCGGGCCGCCTCGACCACCTTGACGCCGTCCAGCTCGCCGAAACGGGCGATATTCTCGGCGATGCTGCCGCGCAGCAGTTCGATGTTCTGTGGCAGGTAGCCAATGTGCGGGCCAAGGGCATCGCGGTCCCACTGGCCAAGCTCGGCGCCGTCGAGGCGCACATGACCGCTGATCGTCGGCCACACGCCGACCAGCACCTTGGCCAGGGTCGACTTGCCCGAGCCGGAAGCGCCCAGCACGCCGAGCAGTTCGCCCGGCGCCAGGGCGAAATTCACCTGCTGCAGGGTGGCCAGGTTGCGCCCGGGCGGGCCGGCGCTGACCTGTTCCACCGCCAGTTGCCCGGTGGGCACCGGCAGCGGCATCGGCGTCGGCGGTTCGGGGTGCTCGCGCAGCAGGCCGTCCAGGCGCTGGTAGGCCAGCTGCGCGCCGCTCCACTGCTTCCACACCGCGATCAGCTGGTCGATCGGGGCAAGTACCCGGCCCATCAGGATGGAGCCGGCGATCATCATGCCCGGCGTCATCTGGCCCTCGATCACCAGCAGGGCGCCCAGCCCCAGCACCAGCGATTGCAGGCACAGGCGCAGGCCCTTGCTGGTGGCGGTGATCACCGCCGAAGTGTCGCTGGCCTTGTTCTGCAGGTCGAGGAAGCGCCCGTGCAGGGTGTACCAGCGCTGGCGCAGGGCGCCGAGCATGCCCATGGCCTGGATGCTCTCGGCGCTCTGCAGCTGGCTGCCGGCCAGTTGCGTCGATTGCTGCTGGAAGCCACTGGCCTCGGCCAACGTGGCGTGAGTGAGGCGTTCGTTGAGAATCGCCAGGACGATCAGCAGCAGCGCGCCGACCGTGGCCATCACCCCCAACCAGACGTTGAAGGCGAAGATCACCGCCAGGTAGATGGGAAACCAGGGCGCATCGAAGAAGGCGAACAGCGCGGGGCCGGTAATGAACTGGCGCAGCTGGGTCAGATCGCCCAGGGCCTGCCCGGCGGCGCCGTCGCGCTGGCGCAAGTTACGCTCGAAGGCGGCGCGATAGACCTTCAAGTTGAAACTTTTCTCCAACTGGTTGCCCACGCGAATGACAATGAAACTGCGGACCGCTTCGAGCCCGCCTATATATACGAAGAAGCCCACCACCATCAGCGTGAGCACCCACAAAGTTGTAGTGTTCTGCGAACTCAGTACACGGTCGTACACTTGAAGCATATAAATGGATGGCACCAGCATGAGCAAGTTGATCAATGCGGTGAAACAGCCAACACTGATCAACGTTGATTTATGTTCGCCGAGTGCCGCCCACAAAGGCGCCCCGGGCTTTTGGCTCGGTAGTTTCATGTTTCGCCCTGGCTCGCCCGGAACTTTCAAGTTCCGGGCAGGGATTATTTGTCGAGGCGCTCGAGCACCAGTTGCTTGCCGTCCGGAGTGGTCCAGGCGTAACGCTGGGCGCCTTCGCGGCTGAAGTGCACCACGCTGCTGCCGTCACCGCCCACCAGGGCCAGGGTGTCGGGGGTCACCAGCCAGCTGCCGGGGCGCAGGCCTATCAGGCCCTTGGCACAATCCAGATCACCTTCGATTTCGCCTTCCGTGGCGCCCAGACGCAGATCACAGGCCTGCGCTTGCTGCTGTTCGGGGTAAAGCTGCCAACGGCCGGCCAGTTGCGCGGCGTTGGGGAGTAACAGGCTGCTCGCCATGACTACCTCGATCATCGACATCAGGGAGATCGCGGCCAGCGCGATCGTTCGCACAGTTGCTTTCATTCATCGGCCTCGTCGGCAAAAGGGGCGACGCGCGAGCGCCGCCCCTCGTACATCAGACCACGATGTCGGTGACAGCGGCCTGGCCAACGGTGGTCACCAGGAAGTCAGCCGAGCTGTTTCCGGTGAAGTCGATGGACAGGCTGCCCAGGTTGGTGGCCTGGTCGTAGGTCAGCAGCGCCTCGCCGGCATGACCGGTGAAGGCGTTGACGAACTGCAGTGGCAGCTTGTTCACGGCGAACGCGGAGATGGCCGACAGATCGATCTTGTCCACACCCGAGGTGAAGTCCATGATCCGGTCCGGCGCCGCCTTGGTCGAGTCGCTGACGGCGGCGAACACGAAGGTGTCCGCGCCGCTGCCGCCCCACAGCTGGTCGGCGCCGCCGCCGCCGTAGATGATGTCGTTGCCGGCACCACCCTTGAGCACGTTGGCCAGCGCGTTGCCGATCAGCAGGTCGTTGCCCGAGCCGCCGATGGCGTTTTCGATGGTCACGCCCTTGGCGATGGAGACGTTGCCGACCATGCCGCCGACGTCGGAGAACGACGCTTCGTTGAGGTTGATCTTCTGGTTCTGGGTGAACCCGGAGAAGTCGAAGGTGTCGTTGCCGCCGCCGTCCCACACCGAGAACACCAGCTTCGACGAGGCCGAGGTGGCCGAGTAGAAGTCGCGATCAGCGGTGGAGTTGAAGCCGTAGGTGGTGTCGCTGGCACGGGTGGCGTAGTTGGCGCCGTAGAGCTTCTGGATCGCCAGGATGTCGTCCATCAGCGGGGCCGAGGCGTAGTACTGGCCACCGCCCTTGACGAAGTTCTGCCCGTTGTTGCTCTCGCTCCAGTAGCTCATGACGCTGTAACCACGGGTGTCCTGGGCGTAGTCGGCGTCACGGTAGGTCGGGTTGCCCTCGCCGGCGTTGTAGTCGCCGGGGTGGGACAGACCGAGTACGTGGCCGATTTCGTGGGTCAGGGTCTGACGTCCGTAGTTGCCGGTGCCCGGGTTGATGTTGACCTGGTAGCCGCTGTTGATCAGGTACCAGGATTCGCCTTTGTGCGAACCCGGCTGATCGAACGGCAGGTAGGCGAACGCGGCACCGCCATTGCTGGCGCTGAAGTTGCCGAAGGTCATGTGGCCGTCACCGCCCGAGGCGGATTCGGTGAAGGTGACCTTGGCCACGTCCGCCCAGGATTGCATGGAGAGCTTCGCCTGGGCTTTCTGCAGGTCGCTGAACTGGCTGAACGTGCCCAGTCCGCGGCTGTAGAAGTCGGAGGGTGCCTTGGTCAGGAAGGTGTAGGTGAGGCTGATGGTGCCGTCCTTGTTCAGATCCTTCCAGGCGGCGCCATCACGCAGCAGGTGGTCGGCGGCCTGGTCGACCGTGAACGACTTCTTGCCGTTGATGTTCGCGCCACCGCGATCGTACTGATGGGCAAAGCTATTGATCAGGCCGTAGGAAGAACTCGGACCGTTCGGTTGCAGCACGGAAGCGGCCGAAACAATAGCGTTTTCTTTGACTTTCGACATGCAGGTTACTTCCTTGTGTACAAAAAAGCAGTTGATGTCAGACAGGCGTCTCCCACCTGGCGAGAGCATCCTGTCACTCGCCCTTATGAGGCGCAAAAAAACTGACACAAACTGAAACTTATTGTCCAGCATTTTTTGACGCCATTTTTTCGTTTTCGAAAAAACGACTGCACCGCACTTATTTGCGCAAACTGAGATGGATCAGTGGCAACGGGCGAAACCATTAGTGCCAGTCATGACTGCCGAGTTTTATATATATCAACTCGAAGTTTAGTTATGAAAAAGCGACTGCCGGCTGTACTTGCCAAACCCCCTCTCGTTTTGGCCAGCGTGGCGCGACAACACGTCACATGACCCTCCGTCGCCTGGCCGTTGACTTGCCCTCGCCCCGGGCGCTCATTAGGCGTTGGTCAAAGCCCCTTCCTGACAGGACGACACGATGACAAGGCTCACGGTGCAATCCGGCGATTTCTTGCAAGGTGAAGGCGAGTATCGCAATGGAGCGCTCACACTCAAGACCCCACGCAGCCCCTCGCCCGGCGAGCGCATCTCGCTCACGCGCATCCAGGACCTGAAGCTGGCCAACCTCGAATCCACCCGCAGCCTCGGCGGTGCGCTGGGCTGGGGCGTGGCCGGCGCCCTGGTGGCCGGCCCGGTCGGCCTGCTCGCCGGCCTGTTGCTTGGCGGCAAGGAGGACGAGGTCACCTTCCTCGCCACCTTCAAGGATGGCCGCAAGCTGCTGGCCATCACCGACGGCAAGACCTGGTCGAAGATCGACGACAGCTGGCGCCGGCAGCAGCGACCGGCCGCGGCCTGAATCGGCGAGCGCGTCGTTCGTTCTGACAATAAGCCGGCTCTCAATGGAACTGCACATGACTTGCTGATTGGGCAGAACCTGTGGGAACGGCTTTAGCCGCGAACACCGGCGCGGCCGGTGCCACACACCACGTCGCTTGCTTCGCGGCTAAAGCCGCTCCCACAGGGTCCGCGCAGCCCGGAGGGCTGGGCGCTTGCCAGCAGGATTTGCGCTTGGCCTGCGACTGCCCTCACCTGAAACATCGAATCCCGCCCTTGGCAGCCTGCTAACATGGCGCCTTTTTGCCTGCCCGACAGCTGCCGAGCGATAACGGCGCGTCCGCTTTTCAAGGAGCCTTGCATGACCCCGCTTCGCCCCCGCCTACCTCTCGGGCTGCTCAGCCTGGGCCTGGCCCTGCACAGTGGCCAGGGCCTGGCCGACGACAGCGTGACCCTGGCCCCCGTGCGCATCTCGCAAGTCCAGGACGACACCGATTACCAGGCACGCGAGGCCCAGGTCGGCGGCCTGCACCGCGCGCCGCTGCTCGACACCCCCGCCTCGGTCAGCGTGTTCAGCCGCCAGTTGCTCGATGACCGCCAGGTGCGCAAGCTCAGCGAAGTGCTGCAAAGCGATGCCTCGGTGGGCGAGAGCTACGCACCGATCGGCTACTACGAGAACTTCAACGTGCGCGGCTTCGAGCTCAACGCCGCCAGCAGCTACCGGGTCAACGGCCAGACCATCGCCGGCGAGCAGAACGTGGCGCTGGAGAACAAGCAGCAGGTGGAGCTGCTCAAGGGCCTGTCGGGATTGCAGAGCGGCGTTTCGGAACCCGGCGGGCTGGTCAACTACGTGACCAAGCGCCCGCAGGACGTGCGCAGCATCAGTGTATCGAGCAACGAGCAGGGCGAGCGCTACCTGGCCACCGACCTGGGCGGCTGGTTCGGCGCCGAGCGCCAGTTCGGCCTGCGGGTGAACCTGGCCCATGAAGACATCCGCTCCTATGTCGACCATGCCGACGGCAAGCGCGACTTCGCCTCGCTGGCCCTGGACTGGCAGATCAACCCCAATGCCGTGCTGGAACTGGATGCCGAATACCAGCACCGCGAACAGTATTCGGTGCCGGGATATCAATTGCTCGGCGGCAGCCAACTGCCCCACGGCGTCGACCCCAAGGACCACCTGGCCTGGCAGTCATGGGCCAAGCCGGTGCAAAACGACTCGCTGAACCTGGGCGGACGCTTCAAGTACCAGTTCAACGACAACTGGAACGGCACCTTGAGCGCTTCGCGCAGCAAGGTGGTGATCGATGACTACAGTGCGTTCGCCTGGGGCTCGAGCGAGGGGGCCTTCTTCGGCGCCAACGGCGACTACGACATCTATGATTTCCGCAGCCCCGACGACACCCGCCGGATCGACGAAGCGCAGGCCATGGTCGATGGACGCTTCGATGCGCTGGGTGTCGGCCATGAGCTGACGGTTGGCGCCAGCGCCCAGCGTCGCACGCTCGATCAACGCCCGTACTACAACGAGTGGCTGGGCACCGGCAACATCCACACCGGCGCGCCCGCCCTGGAGCCCTCCGGCAGACCGATCGGCGCCAGCGAACGCCGCCTGGACAGCCGCCAGTACGGCCTGTTCGTCAGCGACCGCATCACTTTCAACGACAACTGGCAGACCGTGATCGGTGCCCGGGAAGTGCGCCTGGATGAGAAAACCTGGAAAGAGACCGGCGAGGCCGACCGTCACACCCGGCAATACCAGCTCCTGCCGAACGCCGCGTTGATCTATAAGCCACGCGCCGACACCACGCTCTACGCGAGCTACTCGAAAGGCCTGTCCGCAGGTGGCACGGCGCCCTGGTTCGCCAGCAACGCCTCGCAAATCCTCGCCCCGACCCTGTCGCGCCAGCTCGAAGTCGGCATCAAGCGCGACTGGCAGGACATGAGCTTCAGCGCCGCGCTGTTCCAGATCCGCCAGGCCTACCAGTACGCCCGCCCGGAAGGTGACGGCAGCTTCACCTACGTGCAGTCCGGCCAACAGAAGAACACCGGCCTCGAGCTGGGCGCCAGCGGCTGGGTGACCTCGAAGCTGCAGATCCAGGCCAGCGCCGCGGCGATCCGCGCGCGGGTGCAGAACAGCGACACCGACACCTACGAAGGCCACCAAGCGATCAACGTGCCGCGCCTGCGCGCCGCCGTGCAGGCCGACTACGCCCTGCCCATCCCCGGCCTGGCCCTGCTCGGCGGCGCCCGCTACAGCGCCAGCAAGTACGCGAGCCAGGCGGGCAATGTCGAGGTCGGTGGCTACACCGTGTTCGACATCGGCAGCCGCTACCGCACCGACATCGGCGGCTACGACACCGTGCTGCGCCTGAGCGTGGACAACGTCTTCGACAAGCGCTACTGGCGCGATGTGGGCGATTACCTGGGCGACAACTACCTGTTCCAGGGTGCGCCGCGCACCGCACGGCTCTCGGCCTCGGTCAGCTTCTGAGTCGCAGTCCCTGTGGGAGCGGGCTTGCCCGCTCCCACAGGGACTGCGTGTAATCAGGGCAAACAAAAAGCCCCCGAACCTTTCGATTCGGGGGCTTTTCGCAGAATGTGGCGGTGAAGAAGGGATTTGAACCCTTGATACGATTTCTCGTATACACACTTTCCAGGCGTGCTCCTTCGACCACTCGGACACTTCACCGTTTTCTCTTCAAGCCGTTCAGCCTGTCGAGGCGCGCTAATTTAGTGGATGCGTTTTTCTTTGGCAAGCATTTTTTTCAGAATTTTCATGCATTTAAGCCAACCGGCGGAAAAGTCCGGGTAATCAAGGCAATGCTGCCATTGTATCCAGCGCTTTTTCTCGCGCCCGCTACCCTGCCCTGCTGGCGCACGGCATGCAGCCTCGCCGCTGACTGATCAGTCAGCCTTGGCGCTTTACCTGGCCGAAATGGCTGGGTAACGTCGTCGCCACGCCATCCAAAGGACTCTGCCATGAGCGAGCTGATTACCTACCACGCCGAAGACGGCATCGCCACCCTGACCCTGAACAACGGCAAGGTCAACGCCATCTCCCCGGATGTCATCGCCGCGTTCAATGCCGCCCTGGACCGCGCCGTGGAAGACCGCGCCGTGGTGATCATCACCGGCCAGCCGGGCATTCTCTCCGGCGGCTACGATCTCAAGGTGATGACCGCCGGCCCCAAGGAGGCCGTCGGCCTGGTCACCGCCGGCTCCACCCTCGCCCGCCGCCTGCTGTCGCACCCGTTCCCGGTGATCGTCGCCTGCCCCGGCAACGCCGTGGCCAAGGGTGCGTTCCTGCTGCTCTCGGGCGACTACCGCATCGGCGTCGACGGCCCCTACAAGATCTGCCTGAACGAAGTGCAGATCGGCATGACCATGCACCACGCCGGCATCGAGCTGGCCCGTGATCGCCTCAGCCGCGCGGCGTTCCAGCGTTCGGTGAACAATGCCGAGATCTTCGACCCGCAAGGCGCCCGCGAAGCCGGCTTCCTCGACAAGGTGGTACCGGCCGAGCAGCTGCAAGAGGCCGCCCTGGCCGCTGCCCGCGAGCTGAAGAAACTGAACATGCTGGCGCACAAGAACACCAAGCTGAAGGTGCGCAAGGGTCTGCTGGAGACGCTGGACGAGGCGATCCTGCTGGACCAGAACCACCTGGGCTGATCTGCCGGCCCGCTGCAAGGGCCTTTGTTTGGGCGGCAAGCGCGCCCCCTGTGGGAGCGGGTTCACCCGCGAAACAAGCGACGCGCCGCCTGGCACCGGCTACGCCGGTGTTCGCGGCTAAAGCCGCTCCCACAGGTCCCTGCTAAATCAAACAGAACCCTGTTCGATCAGTAAGTCATGTGCAGTCCCATGGCAGCGGACTGCCTGATGTTTGTCGAGCATTTGCCCCAGACAGTGCACACCCGTACACTGCGCCGCGATCGTCCGGTGTGAGTCGTACCATGCTTTATATCCTGCGCATGCTCCTGTTGGCGCTGCACTTCCTGTTCGTGGGCATCGTCGGCCTGGTCATCGGCCTGCTGCGTCCGTTCAACCCCGACAACAGTCGCCTGTTCGCCCGCCTCTACAGCGTGCCCGCGGCCTGGTTCATGCGCATCAAGGTCAAGGCCGAGGTCGGCCCGCTGTGGGACCAGCCGCCCGGTTGCGTGATCGTCGCCAATCACCAGTCCAACTACGACCTGTTCATCCTCGGCCAGGTGGTACCACGACGCACCGTGGCCATCGGCAAGAAGAGCCTGGGCTGGATCCCGCTGTTCGGCCAGCTGTTCTGGCTGGGCGGCAATGTGCTGATCGATCGCCAGAACGCCTACCAGGCGCGCAAGGCAATGCAGGCCACCACCCGCACCCTGCGCGACGACACCTCTATCTGGATCTTCCCCGAAGGCACGCGCAACCCCGGCGAGCAGCTGCTGGCGTTCAAGAAGGGCGCGTTCCACATGGCCGTGGAGGCCGGGGTGCCGATCGTGCCGGTGTGCGTCAGCCGCTACTCCCGGCGCCTGAGCCTGAACAGCTGGCGCCAGCGCACGGTAATCGTGCGCTCGCTGCCGCCCATCGCTACCGCGGGTCTTTCCCAGCACGACTTGCCAGCGCTGATCGAGCAATGCCGCAGCCAGATGCAGCACTGCATTGACCATATGGAAAGCGAAGTGACGGGCCAATAGCCCGCCTCCCGCGCCTTTCTTGATGCCCGACGGTTGCCCTGCCTCGCGACACAGCCCAAGCTGTCTGCCATGTTCAACCGAATAAGCGGACAACCATGGGTCGAGTCGTCGCAGCGGCGGTCTACAGCGCCGGCAGGAAAGTCACCAACATCAACATCGACGAAGGTGCCGAATGGGCCCGCAAGCCCGGGCACTTCGTCTGGATCGGCCTGGAGGAGCCCAACGCCGAGGAGCTGGCCAACCTGCAGCGTCAGTTCGGCCTGCACGAGCTGGCCATCGAGGACGCCCTGGAAAAGCACAGCCGCCCCAAGCTGGAGACCTTCGGCGACGCGCTGTTCATCGTCACCTACTCCCCCGTGAGGCATCAGGGCCGGCTCGAGTTCATCGAGACGCACATCTTCGCCGGCAACGGCTACATCATCACCTGCCGCAACGGCCACTCGAAGTCCTACTCACTGGTGCGCCAGCGCTGCGAGGCCCGGCCACTGCTGCTCGAACATGGCGAAGACTTCGTGCTCTATGCCCTGCTCGACTTCGTCACCGAGAACTACCAACCCGTCAGCGAGGCCATCCACGGCGAGATCGAGGAGCTGGAACAGAGCGTGCTCAGCGGCTCGCTGCAGGAGGCCGACATCCAGCGCCTGCACAGCCTGCGGCGCGACATCCTGCGCCTGCGCCGCTACGTGGCGCCGATGGTGGAGGTCAGCGAGGAGCTGCAGCGCCTGAGCTTCCCGTTCATCGACAAGAACATGCGCCCGTACTTCCGTGACGTGCAGATCCACGTCACCCGGCAGATGGAAGACCTGGCCGGTATTCGCGACATCGCCAGCCAGACCATCGAGATCGGCATGCTGCTGGAGTCGTCACGCCAGAGCATCACCCAGCGCAAGTTCGCCGCCTGGGCGGCGATCCTGGCGTTTCCCACGGCGGTTGCCGGGATCTATGGGATGAACTTCCAGAACATGCCGGAGCTGGGCTGGCACTACGGTTACTTCGCCGTGCTGGGTGTCATCGGACTGGGGTGCTCGGGGTTGTACTACAGCTTCAAACGCTCGGGTTGGCTATAGCAGCGAACGCAGGTTTCGTGGGAGCGGGCTTGCCCGCTCCCACAGTGCTCAGGCAGCGCTGTCGCCGGCCTTGGCCGGCTGCTGCACGAAGCGCAGCATCCACTCGCCCACCAGATCGCCCTGGTGCTCGGTCGCCAGGCTGGCCACGGCCTTCTGGTACACCTCATCGCCCAGATACTGCTGGCGCGCGTCGAGCAGCGCCCGCGAGTAATCGTGGACGAACTCCGGGTGCCCCTGGAAGCACAGCACCTGATCGCGGATGTGATAGGCGGCGTTCGGGCAGAAATCGCTGGAGGCGATCACCGTGGCGCCCTCGGGCAGCTCGGTGACCTGGTCCTGGTGGCTGATCAGCAGGGTCAGCTCGCTCACCTCGGGGTCCATCCACGGTGCATGGGCCGCCAGGCGGTAGCGATGGATCCCCACGCCCCAGCCCTTGTCGGCACGCTCGGCCTTGCCGCCGAGGGTCAGTGCCAGCAACTGGTGGCCGAAACACACCCCCAGCAACTTCTCGCCACGCTCGTAAAGCTTGAGCAGGTAGGCCTTGAGCGTCTGGATCCACGGGTCGTCACCGAACGAATCGGCCTTGCTGCCGGTCACCAGGTACGCGTCGAAGCGTTCGCCGTCAGGGGGATAATCGCCGTTCATCACGTTGTACACGTCAAACTCGGCGGCGATCGGCTGGCGCGAAAACAGCTGCTCGAACATCCTGCCGTAGCCCTGATATTGCGCGACCAGTTCCGGTCGCAGGACATCGGTTTCGAGGATGCAGATGCGTAACGACATAGCGGTAGTCCTGAACGACATGTGGGTGGGATTTGCTGTAGAGACTGACGCGAAAGACCCGCACAAGCAAGTAGGATGTCCAGACGAACGGTAGGCCCTGTAACCCTTGGTAACCCTGGCCGCGCACTCGTCTAGCCTGAGCGTGCCAGCGCAGTGGCCAGTGGCCTTTGAACGATCGGAAATCAGCAGCTTCCCGGTTAGAACAAAGGGTTCTGAAACAAGGATGACGCGGCCCCTACTGTTGGTTGTATATCCAGAAACATGAGGAAAACACAGACGGCGCGCCAACGTGCCAACTGCGATCGACCCGACGCGAGACAGGGAAGCCAAGGGCTATTCAGGAATAACAACAAGAAGGCGGTCCGCCATGTTCAGACAATCGAAAGTACGCCAAGCGGGGCTCATCCTCTTCGCCACGACACTGCTGCTCATCCTGCCGAACCTCACGCGACTGTTCGGCTGACGCGGGCTGTGGCTATTTCCGGCAACGCACAGGTAATCTGCCAGCCTTGATGGCTGGAGGTTGCCCATGCGCCTGTGCATCACCCTACTCTGCCTGCTGTTTGCCTTGCCACTGGCGGCGGCGCAACTGACCCTCGAACTGGGCGGTGCCAGCCGCCACTGGAGCAGCGAGCAGTTGCTCCAGCACCCGCAGACCCGCGACATCACCGTGGCCCATGACGTCGCCTACAAGCGGGTCATGCACTACCGCGCGCTGCCTCTGGCCGTACTGCTGGAAGGCGTGAACTCCGGCGATCATCTGCAAGCCGTGGCCCTGGATGGCTTCGCCGCCGAGATGCCGGCAGGCCCCTTGTTGCAGCAGGGCCCGGCACAGGCCTGGCTGGCCATCGAGGACCCGACCCGCCCCTGGCCGGCACTGGGCCAGGACAAACCAAGCGCCGGACCGTTCTACCTGGTGTGGCAACGCCCCGAGGCCGGCGCGATCCGCCCGGAGCAATGGCCGTTCCAGATCGCCACGATCCGCCGTCTGGCGCCGGTGGCAACGCGCTTCCCCGCGCTGCTGCCCGACCCGAGCCTCGCCGAGCGCGACCCGGTGCGCCAAGGCTTTGCCCTGTTCCAGCAGAACTGCCTGGCCTGTCATCGCCTCAATGGCGCGGGCGATGCGCAGTTCGGCCCGGACTTGAACCTGCCGCACAACCCGACCGAGTACTTCCAGCCGGCATTCCTGCGCCAGTACATTCGCGATCCGCAAAGTCTGCGGCACTGGCCCCAGGCGAAAATGCCTGGTTTCCCTCCCCAGGTGCTGAACGAACGGGAACTCGACGCGCTGCTGGCCTACCTGAAGCACATGGCTGGGCGTAAACGGCAATGATGCGCTAGGCGATCGGCCGCTCCTGCTTGACGCCCCAGCCCTCGACCTCGCCACCATAGGGTGAAACGACCCGTTCGAACGCTTGCTCGAAGGCCCCGATACCACCGTGGGTGGCATACATGACCTTGCTCAGCTCCAGGTGCCAGGCGCCATCGTCACGCTCGCTCACCTGGGCACTGAGGGATTCGCCGCGAAACTGCCGCGCCGCCCGGCGGGCACCGACTTCATCTGGAAAGACGGCATAGAACTCGATGGGATGGATACGGGTGAAGTCGAAACCACCAGCTTTCATCTGGCGCAGGACACTGCTGCTGATATCGTCGTTCTGGCTGCTCATGAAACGTCCTCCTGCATAGCAATGGATAGACTTTCCGTGCACAACGCACCTGTCGGGCTCGAAGGGCCCGGCAGTACGAGCGGATTGCAAGACGCGAATGAAATGGACGCCGGCCCGCAGAGTAGACCGGCATCTGTTTGCAGCGTAGTGCCTGTACAGGCACTACGCCAGCGAGCGGCAGCCTAGGGCACCTGGCGAATGGTGGTGATGATCACGCCACTCTGTTCCTTGAGCCAGCGTGCCGTGGGGGAATAGCTGCGGTCCTGGAAGTCGTTGAGGTCCAGTTCGTCCATGAGCGGGAACAAACGGGAACGAATGGCGCGCGCTGCGTCTTCTTCGCTGGGGCGCTGCTCGGCATCGATCAGCAGTGTCTGCGGTTCGCCCTTCTGGTCGGCAAAGCTGATTTCCCACGCTTTCATCGATCAGTCCTCGCTGGCACAACGGTGAGTGAAAACTGCGTACTAGCTTGACCGCCGCACCGGGCCAAACGTTCAGCCGGGCACATGAAACCGCATGAAAAAAGCCCGCCGGTCGACGGCGGGCTTTCAGCGTTGCCAGGCGGACTTACTTCGGCGTGCCGTGAACCACGCCGGCAGTGTTGTCCAGCAGGCTCTTGGTCGCCGTCTGGATGTACGCCTCGAGCTTTTTCAACATCTCGGGCTGGTCGGGGCTCTCGATCAGCTCGGCCTTGAACTCACGGCCCAGCTGATAGCGATACATCCGTGGGGTCATGTCCTTGGCCTCGATGAGGATGCGATCGCCCTGCACCAGGCCGACGATCTGCTCGCTGCCCGACGGCTTGATCATGCCCACGCCCTGGTCGCCCTCAGGCAGGTTGAGCAGGTCGCGCCCCCAGCACTGGTGACGGGCCTGACCACCGAGGCGGCCCATGATGGTCGGCACGATGTCGACCTGGGTGCCCACGGTATGGTTGACCGCGCCGAACTTGTCCTGGATGCCCGGGGCGATCAGCAGCAGAGGCACGTTGAAGCGGCCCAGGTCCAGCTCGGTGACCTGCTGATGGTTGCCGAAACCGTGGTCGCCGACGATGACGAACAGGGTGTCCTTGAAGTAAGGCTCCTTGCGCGCTTTCTCGAAGAACTGGCCCAACGCCCAGTCGGAGTAGCGCATGGCGGTCAGGTGTTCGTCCAGGCGCCCCTGCCCGGTGACCTTCTCCACCGGCAGGTCCTTGGGCAAGGCATACGGCGTGTGGTTGGAGAGGGTCTGCAGCAACGCGTAGATCGGCTTCTTGCCGTCATGCTTGGCCAGCTCTTCGTTGCCGCGGTTGAACATGTCCTGGTCGGACACGCCCCAGGTCGGGTCGGAGAACACCGGGTCGACGAAGTCGTTGCGGCCGATGAAGGTGGTCATGCCCTGGTTGCCGAAGAACCCGGACTGGTTGTCCCAGGCGAAGTCGCCGTTGTAGACGTAGACATCGTCATAGTCGCGGGCACTGAGCAGCGCTGGCAGGCCGGACAGCTTGTGGCCGCCTTCGGGAGTCTGCATCAGGTACTCGAAGCCCGGCAGGTTGGGGAAGCAGGCCATGGTGGCGAACATGCCCTGGTGGGTATGGGTGCCGTTGGAGAAGAAGCGGTCGAACAGCAGACCCTCCTTGGCCAGCTTGTCGAAGTACGGGGTGATGTTGTTCGGGCTGCCCAGCGCGCCCACCGAGTGGCCGGCGAAGCTTTCCATGAGAATGACCACGACGTTCTTCACCGGCAGGGTGTTGGCCTGCGGCGGCACGAAATCGCGGCGGATCGCGGCCTCGTCGGCATCGACCAGGGTGTCGTTGGCGGTCAGCAGCTGGTCGCGCACGGTCTGGGTGGCCAGCGGCTGCTCGAGCACGGGCTTCCAGATATTGGCGCGGTCTTCGCCAAAGCGGCTCTTGGCGGCGTCGATCAGGGTCAGCGTGCCGTTCAGGCCCAGCTGGTTGACGAAGTTCGAGTCGGTGGTGAAGGCGTCACCCCAGCGCATGGGCGGGCCTTGGCGCAGGGTGCCGCGGGCGGCGACCACGGCCACCAGCAGCACGACCATGAACAGCGCCAGGCGGCCATACCACGGCGCCAGCTTGCCAGCGGCGGTGGACTGGACGCCTTGCTCGCCACGGGTCAAGCGGTCGATGCCCTTGAACAGCAGGCTCAGCAACCAGGTGCCGACCAGCCAGGCCAGCAGGTAGCGCACCACCGGGAAGCCGTACCAGAGCATGCTCATGACGGTCTTGGGGTCTTCCTTGATGTACTGGAACACCAGGCCGTTCAGCCGCTGGTGGAACTCGCGGTAGAAGTCCATCTCCATCAGGCCGAGGAACATCACCACGCTCGAGGCGATGGTCAGCCAGAACCGGAAGAAGCCTCGGCGGGCCATCAGCCAGGGGCTGAGCAGCGCCAGCAGCAGTGGGATGCTGATGTACACCACCACCCGAAGATCGAAACGCAAGCCGTTGAAGAAACCTTCGGCAACGGTCGAGGACGGCGTGTCGCCGATCATGTCGCTGTTGTAGACCAGCAGCGCCAGGCGCACCAGGCTGAGCATCAGCATGATCACCAGGCCACTGAGCAATGTGTAGGCCAGGTGGGATTTCAGGGTCGGCGAGAACGAGCCTCGCACGCCCTGTTGCTTCAAGGCGTCCGTGTTAGCCATGAATGGAGAGGTCCTAGGATTGCGGTTTGCGAAAAGGCGAAATCGCCGACAGCCTGGTGCTCGGCCCCTTGAACGCGAGGTGAGACCAAGGCCGCATTGTGCGGCGCGGATTTTCAAAAATCGAGTGTGAAAATTTTGTCGAGAGCAGGCTGCCCTTACAAAGTTACACAGTTGCGATGGCAGCCCTCAGATCCGCACATTGCCCCGAGGCCCGGCGATTGCCCAGATGATCAGCCCCAGCACCGGCAGCAGGATGATCAGCAGGATCCACAGGACCTTGATGCCGACCTCGGCGCCGCTCTTGAGCACATTGAGAACCGCCCAGATGTCCAGGGCGAGAATGATCAGGCCGACCAGGCCATTGAAGGTGGAACCCATGCCGCCACTCCCATCGATGTGTGCATGCGGCCAAGCATAGCTGCCTATGGCGGCGATAGAAGGGAATCCTTGGTCGGCATGGCAGGTCACTGGCTAGACTGGCTCCATTCACTGCCTCGAGGTCCGCATGCCCCCCGCCCGCACCCACAGCTCCGCCCCCGCCCCTGTCCCCATGCTCGATGCCTGGCGCCAACAGGCGTTGAATACCCCCTGGCTGAGCGCCGGCCTGGCATTGAGCCTGCTGGCCATTGCCGCCCTGCTGCTGGCCAGCGTCTGGAACGCGGTCAACGGCGACCACGCCGACAACCTGCACCTGGCCCTGCTCGGCGGCCTCTCCGGCTTCGGCGCTACCGCGCTGGGCGCTGTGCTGGCGGTGATCCTGCGCGACGTCAACGCCCGCACCCAGGACGTCATGCTCGGCTTTGCCGCCGGCATGATGCTCGCCGCCAGTTCGTTTTCGCTGATCCTGCCCGGCCTGGACGCGGCCCGGGAAATCACCGGCAACGGCCCGGCGGCGGCCTTCACCGTGGTGCTGGGCATGGGCCTGGGCGTACTGCTGATGCTCGGCCTCGACCGCTTCACCCCGCACGAACATGAAAGCACCGGCCCCTGCGGCCCGGAAGCCGAACGCATCAGCCGGGTCTGGCTGTTCGTGCTGGCCATCACCTTGCACAACCTGCCCGAAGGCATGGCCATCGGCGTGAGCTTCGCCAATGGCGACCTGAACATCGGCCTGCCGCTGACCAGCGCCATCGCGATCCAGGATATTCCCGAAGGTCTGGCGGTGGCCCTGGCCCTGCGCGCCACGGGGCTGTCGAATTTCAAGGCGGCGCTGGTGGCGATCGGCTCGGGGCTGATGGAGCCCCTGGGCGCGGTGATCGGCCTGGGGATTTCCAGCGGCTTCGCCCTGGCCTACCCGATCAGCATGGGCCTGGCGGCGGGGGCGATGATCTTCGTGGTGTCTCACGAGGTGATCCCGGAGACCCATCGCAATGGGCACCAGACCGCGGCGACATTGGGGCTGATGGGCGGGTTCGCGGTGATGATGTTTCTCGATACCGCGCTGGGTTGAGGCACACATTCTCAGGCCATCCGCAATTCCTGTAGGAGCGGCCTTGTGTCGCGAAAGGGCTGCGAAGCAGCCCCGGCGATATCAGCTTGATACACGAAACCTGGGGGCGCTTCGCCCCCCTTTCGCGACACAAGGCCGCTCCTACAGGGGATCGGTAAATCCCGATATCCTGCGTGTACTCAGACGTGCACCGCCACCTTCAAGGCCTCCAGCGCCGGTTCCACCTTGATGCCAACGACCGCACCCAGCTCCAGCACGCGCGCCAGGTCGTTCTGCCCCACCATCACCATCTGCAGCTCGTCATCGAGCAACTGGCTGAAATTCAGCAGCACGTAGCCACCGGCCTCCTTGTTCAACGCGCCCATCTGCACCTGGATGCGGTTGAGCGCGGTCAGCGCCTCGGTGCGCGCCAGCTGCTTGGGCTTGAGGGTGAACGGTACGCTCTTGTCGAACGAGTCGCTGATCTGCTGAAACAGATCCTGGTAACTGTCGGCCTGGAACAGCACGGTATCCGGCAGGCTGCCGACCACCACCCATTCACCCAACGGGAACGGGAAACTGTCGTCATAGTTGATATCGGGGTTGGTGGCGAGGAAGGCGTCGGGATCGGCGTAGGCCTGGGCAGCCTCGCCGGCGATGCGCTCGATATCTTCATCGCGCATGCAGCCGGCGCCGATGAGGCTGATGAGTTCGAGCAACTGGTCTTTCATGGGGGGCCCTGCGGGTTGGCGTAAAAGGCGCCAAGGATAGCCGCAAATGCCCCCGGACGGTTAGCCGGCCAGCGCCTCCAGGCGCGCGGCAGCGTCTACGGCGCCCATGGTGCGAGCGGCCATCAGCGCGGTAGTGCCCGCCGCGTCGCGATGCGCCGGGTCAGCGCCCTGGGCCAGCAGAAAGTCGATGATCTCCAGGCGATTGAACATCGCCGCCAGCATCAACGCGGTACGGCCATCGGCAGCGGCGGCATCCACTGGCACGCCCTGGGCCAGCAGCAGGCGGATCATCGCCAGGTCGCCCTTGAACGCTGCGCCGGCGATGGGCAACTGACCGTTGGCGTTGGCGATCAACGGGTCGGCGCCATGGGCCAGCAGGGTTCTTACCGCCTCGTGATGGCCGTGGTAACTGGCCAGCATCAGCAGGGTATCGCCCTTGTGATTGCGCAGATCGACAGGCAGGCCAGCGTCCAGCAGGCGTGCGAGCATCGGTGCATCGCCGCGCCGGGCGCGCTCGAACACTTCTTCGGCGAAGGCGGCGTGCTCTTCGTCGGTCATGGTGGTGGGTTGTTGATCGGACATCGGGAACCTCCTGGCATTTGCGTGGGGCCAAGTGTTGGTCAGGCAGCGCCGGCGGGTCAAAGGTTCAGATTCTATAGGCTGCAGAGACGCAGCCTATCACCGTGCAAATTGCACTGTGCAAAATGCACGACCTTGCAGAATGCAAGGCCATGGCACACGAAATAAACATTAACTTATTGATTTATAAGTAATTTTTAAAAAATAGAGCGTGGCACGATCACTGCACCTATCCACTCACGTCTGCCCACCCAACAGTCAGGAGTTGATATGGACCTCATCCAGGAAAAATTCGCCTCGGTGTTCTCTGCCTACCAAGTGGCTACCCAGGCACGTCCAGACGGCGGCGTCCTGCTGACCCTGCGCGCCGCCGATGGCGTGGTGACCCGCCGTGTGCTGTCCTATGCGCAGCTGCACAGCGCCGAGCAGCTGTCCTGGGCGATCAGCGCCATTCGCCGCGACCTGGCGGGCGAAGCCAGTGAGTTGCCGACGATCTCGATGCTGCAGAGCCAACAGCGGTTCGCCCTGCCCACCTATCGCTGATCGCGCGAACCGTTCCCTTCAGAACGCATCCAGCCCGGCGAACTGCCGGGCCGTGGCATCGCCGGTAAAGCGTGGCTGCACGCCTTGCTCGCTGGCGAACAGGCGCAAGGCCAGGCAAAACGGGTTTTCGCCCAGGTCGAGCCAACGCCGCGTACCCGCCGGCACCACCAGCACATCGTCCTTTTCGCAGAGCACGGCGTAGACAAAGCCTCCCAGCCGCAAGCTGACCTGGCCGCGCCCGCTGATCAGGGCAAACACCTCTTCCCCCTCATGCACATGCTCGTCGCGCAGATCGACCTGGCTCGAGTCGACGCCGTCCCGGCTGAACACGGCGAAGGTGACGCTACCGTGCGCGGTCATCAACTGGTCCAGCGGCTGGCGGCAGGCCGCGAGCACCTCATCCTGGCCGCTGCCGGGACGCAGGTGCGCGCCGGACTGCCAGCGGGCCAAGCGCACGCCCTGCTCGGCCAGGGTCGCGGCGATATCGTCGTGGTGGGTCAGCACCTTGTTCGGCAGTTCCGGGCTGGACGGGTCGAAAACACTGAGCATGCTCATCAGGGGGCGTTCCTGCTTTCTTTGAGACGGAGGGCAATGATAACGGCTGCCGCAAGCGCTGCGACGCTGGCCATACCAAAGGTGAAGTGCGGGCCCAGCAGTTTCCAGCTGTAGCCCGAGTACAGGGCGCCCAGCGCCCCACCGGTACCTGACAGCGCAGCGTACAACGCCTGGCCCTGGCCCTGCTGGCGGGCGCCGAAGCTAGCCTGCACGAAGGCGATGCTGGCGGCGTGGAAGCAGCCGAAGGTCGCCGCGTGCAGCACCTGGGCCAGCACCAGCACCGCCGGTATGTCCGCCAGGTTGCCCAGCAGCAGCCAGCGCAAGGCTGCGAGCAGGAAGCTCGCCAACAGAACCCGGCGTACCGAAAAGCGCGCGAAGATCCGGCTCATGGCCATGAACACCAGCACTTCGGCCACCACGCCCAGCGCCCACAGCAGGCCGATGGCGCCGCGGCTGTAGCCCAGGTGTTCCAGGTGCAGGGTCAGGAAGGTGTAGTAGGGCCCGTGGCTGAGCTGCATCAACGCCACGCAGCCATAGAACGCCAGCACCCCCGGCGCCATCACCTGCTTGAGGAAGCCTTCGGCACCGCGCCGCTCGGCATGCTCCACCGGTTGCGCGTTGGGCACCCACAGGCTGGCGGCAACGATGCCAGCCATGATGATCACCAGCGCCACCGGGTAAATGTCCAGGCTCAGCCATTCGAACAGGCGCCCCAGCCCGACCACGGCGAGGATGAAGCCGATCGAACCCCACAGGCGGACCTGGCTGTAGCGCGCCGTCTGGCCGTGCAGGTGGGCCAGGGTGATCACCTCGAACTGCGGCAGCACCGCGTGCCAGAAGAACGCGTGCAGCGCCATCACCAGCGCCAGCCAGGCGTAGCTCTTGCCAAGGAAGATCAGCGAGAAGGTAACCAGGGTCGACAGCGCACCCAGGCGCACGATCAGCAGGCGCTGGCCGCTGCGATCACCCAGCCAGCCCCACAGGTTCGGCGCGAGGCAGCGCATCAGCATGGGGATGGCCACCAGCTCGCCGATGCGCGCCGGGGAGAAGCCCAGGTGATCGAAGTACAGGGCCAGGAACGGCGCGGTGGCACCGAGCAGGGCGAAGTAGCAGAGGTAGAAGCTGGACAGACGCCAGTATGGAATGGGGGGCATGGGGTGGCCTTGTGGGGACCTGCTCCGGCCTCTTCGCGGGTAAACCCGCTCCCACAAGGAGCATCGCTATACCTGTGGGAGCGGGTTTACCCGCGAAGAGGCCGGGACTGAAGAATCAGAGCTGGCCCAGCACCGGGGTACCGACCTTGACCTCGGCATTCTGCGCCCGATGGCGCAGCAGGTGATCCATCAGCACGATGGCCATCATCGCCTCGGCGATCGGCGTGGCGCGGATGCCGACGCACGGGTCGTGACGACCCTTGGTGATCACCTCGACCGGATTGCCGTCGACGTCGATCGAACGGCCCGGGGTGGTGATGCTGGACGTCGGCTTGAGCGCCAGGTGGGCGACGATCGGCTGGCCGGAGGAGATGCCGCCGAGAATGCCGCCGGCGTTGTTGCTCAGGAAGCCCTCGGGCGTCATCTCGTCACGGTGCTCGGTGCCGCGCTGGGCAACGCTGGCGAAGCCGGCGCCGATCTCCACGCCCTTGACCGCGTTGATGCTCATCAAGGCGTGGGCGAGTTCGGCGTCGAGACGGTCGAAGATCGGCTCGCCCAGGCCTGGCATCACGCCTTCGGCGACCACGGTGATCTTCGCCCCCACCGAATCCTGGTCGCGGCGCAGCTGGTCCATGTAGGCCTCGAGCTCCGGCACCTTGTCCGGGTCAGGGCAGAAGAAGGCGTTGTGCTCCACCGATTCCCAGGTCTTGAACGGAATCTCGATCGGTCCGAGCTGGCTCATGTAGCCGCGCACGCGGATGCCCTGGGTGGCCAGGTACTTCTTGGCGATGGCACCGGCCGCCACGCGCATGGCGGTCTCGCGCGCCGAGCTGCGGCCACCGCCACGGTAGTCGCGGATGCCGTACTTGTGGTGGTAGGTGTAGTCGGCGTGGGCCGGGCGGAACAGGTCCTTGATCGCCGAGTAGTCCTTGGACTTCTGGTCGGTGTTGCGGATCAGCAGGCCGATCGAGCAGCCGGTGGTGCGCCCTTCGAAGACCCCGGAGAGGATCTCCACCTCGTCCGGCTCCTGGCGCTGGGTGGTGTGCCGGCTGGTGCCGGGCTTGCGCCGGTCGAGGTCGTGCTGCAGGTCGGCCAGGGTGATTTCCAGGCCGGGCGGGCAGCCGTCGACAATGGCGACCAACGCCGGGCCATGGCTCTCGCCTGCGGTGGTGACAGTGAACAGCTTGCCGTAGGTATTGCCGGACATGGACGCTCCGCGAATCAGCCTGAATGGGTAGGAGGTGGCCAGTATACGGAAAAGACAAGGGGATGGGTTGCCCATGCCGGCCTCTGTGGAGCGGGTTTACCCGCGAACGGGCCAGCACGGGAAAGCAGCCATGCGAACCTTCGTCCTGCCACGATGTCTCAATGACACCTTTCCATGTAGTTCCCTCCATGAAGTCGCGTCTCGCCGCCCTCCTCCTGCTGCTGTTCGCCGGCCTCGCCCAGGCCGCCGCGCCCACCGTGCTGCAGCGCCCCATCGACCTGGACACCGGCCAGGGCGTGCTGCACGGCAGCCTGCTGTTGCCCCAGCAGGCCACCCCGCCGCCGGTGGTGCTGATCATCGCCGGCTCCGGCCCGACCGACCGCGACGGCAACAACCCCGCCTCCGGGCGTATCGACAACCTCAAGCGCCTGGCCCTGCTGCTGGCCAACGAGCACATCGCCAGCGTGCGCTTCGACAAGCGAGGCGTGGCGGCCAGCCAGCCGGCCACGCCCGACGAGCGCAATCTCAGCGTCGAGCGCTACGTCGCCGATGTGGTCGCCTGGGGCCGCGCGCTCAGGCAGGATCCGCGCTTCGGCCCACTGATCCTGGTCGGTCACAGCGAAGGCGCGCTGATTGCCAGCCTCGCCGCCGAGCAGGCCGGCGCCAGCGCGGTGATCACCCTGGCCGGCAGCGGCCGTCCGGTGGCGGATGTGCTGCGCGAGCAACTGGCCCAGCGCCTGCCGCCGCCGCAGCTGGCCGGCGGCGTGGCGCTGATCGACCGCCTGCAGGCCGGGCAGACCAGCCTCGATGTGCCCGCGCCGCTGCGCCAGGTATTCCGCCCCAGCGTGCAGCCCTACCTGATCACCTTGCTGCGCCAGGACCCAGCTGCCGCCTTCGCTCACCTCAAGGTTCCCGCGCTGATCGTGCAGGGACGCAACGATGTGCAGGTGGAGGTGGCCGACGCCGAGCGCCTGAAGGCCGCCAAGCCCGACGCGCAACTGGCGCTGATCGACGGCATGAACCATATGCTGCGCATCAGCCCACGGGACATGAGCCAGCAGCGTGACAGTTACCGCAACCCTGAACTGCCCCTGGCCCGCGAGCTGGGCGAGCGGATCGTCACCTTCATCCATGGACTGCCGTCGGCCTGACGGCAGCACTCAGGTCTTTTCGCCAGCTGCCGATAACGCGGCAAGAAGGCCGTGATCGACGGGAGTCGCTCACGCTGCCGCCGTGGACCTGAGGATGAGCCTGATGACCGATGCCCCCGCCGCCGAGGCGACCGAAGAAGAAGACGTTCCGCAAAGCGCGCCACTACCCTGGGCGGAGCTTGCCGTCGAACACTTCCAACTGCTGCGCCTGGCGCCCCTTCCCACCGATCGCAACAGCGGCGCCCGGCCGCTGCGCTTCGTCCAGTTCGGCTACGCCGAGCGTCACGACAAGGCCCACAGCCTGCTGTGCATGGAAATCCGCCTGCCCGGGCAGAAGGTGCGCAAGGAACAGAACCAGCTGGACATCCGCGTCGATCACGAACAACGCCTGGTGCGCATCGGCGACCCCGCCGGCCTGCAGGTCGAGCCGCTGAACCGCGGCATCGGCCGCTTCCTGCTGGCCCAGGCCGTGCAATGGCTGCAGCAGCGCTGCTCGCACTATCGGGTCGAGGGCATGAGCCTGCCGAACAAGGACGCCCTGAACGAAGACACCCGTCTGCGCCGCGACCATGTGCTGGCCAGCGCCGGCCTGGCGGTGGAATACACCGACGGCCAGTTGCTCAAGGGGCGCCTGGTGGAAACGGCGGTGGGCCAGCTCAAGGGCGGCTGGAATACCGAGAAGCTCCAGCGCGTGGACATCATCGAGGCCGCTGGCATGCTGCAGCAGGCCGAGCAGAACCTGATGGAGAAGGAAGCCCAGCTGCGCGAGCGTGACGAGCGGGTGGCCAAGTACCGCCGCGAGGACGGTGGGCTGCGTTTCACCATCACCTGCCTGGTCGCGTTCGCGGTGTTCCAGGCCGGGCTGCTGATCTGGATCGCCACCCGCTGACATCACCATCGCGGGACAAGCCCGCTCCCACGGAGGTTGCCTTCCCCCCGTGGGAGCGGGCTTGCCCCGCGACAGGGCGTACCGTCAGACCCGCGCCTTGAACAGTTCCTGATGCTGCCGGCACTGCTCGGCCGTGAGCATGAACACGCCGTGCCCGCCGCGCTCGAACTCCAGCCAGGTGAAATCCACCTCGGGATAGAGCGACTCCACATGCACCTGGCTGTTGCCCACCTCGACGATCATCAACCCCTTTTCGCTCAGGTGGTCGGCCGCTTCGGCGAGCATGCGCCGCACCAGGTCCAAGCCATCGTTGCCGCAGGCCAGGCCCAGCTCGGGCTCATGGTGGTACTCCGCCGGCATGTCGCCGAAGTCCTCGGCATCGACATACGGCGGGTTGGACAGGATCAGGTCGAAACGCTGCCCTGGCAGCCCACCGAAACCATCGCCCTGCACCGTGTACACCCGTGCGTCCAGGCCATGGCGCTCGATGTTCTGGTTGGCCACCTCCAGCGCATCGAAGGACAGGTCGGCCAGCACCACCTCGGCCTCCTGGAATACGTCGGCGGCGACGATACCGATGCAGCCGGAGCCGGTGCACAGGTCGAGGATGCGCGCAGGCTCCGCCGCCAGCCACGGCTCGAAGCGCTTTTCGATCAACTCGCCGATCGGCGAGCGCGGCACCAGCACACGCTCGTCGACGATGAACGACATGCCGCAGAACCAGGCCTCGCCCAGCAGGTACGCGGTGGGCACTCGCTCCTCGATGCGGCGCTTGAGCAGATGCTGCAGGCGTACCCGCTCGTCGTCCTCGAGCGCGCAATCCAGGTAGCTGTCGGCCACCTCCCAGGGCAGGTGCACCGCGCCCAGCACCAGCAGGCGGGCCTCGTCCCAGGCATTGTCGGCGCCATGGCCGAAGAACAGCTCGTGCTCATGGAAGCGGCTGACCGCCCAGCGGATATGGTCGCGCAGGGTGCGCAGGCGGGATGTGATCACGGGGTACTCCTTTTCAGACAGGACAAAAGTCTAACAGCCCGCACCGCACAAATGTGCCCGACGATGGCCGAATGGATAGCCACAGGCCAGTAACCACGCCACTTGCACTGTCAACCATTCACATTGGCGTCTCGGCAGGGGAGAATAGGCGCACAAAAGCCCTATCCAAGGAGCCCTTGATGTCCGTTCCAACCACGATGTTCCGCCTCACTGGCCGCGACTACCCGCCGGCCAAGCTGGGCCAAGCCAGCCTGATCGTCATCGACGCGCAGAAGGAGTACCTGAGCGGTCCGCTGGCGTTGTCGGGCATGGACGAGGCCGTGGCGAACATTGCCAGGTTGCTCGACGCCGCCCGCAAGGCCGGCCGTCCGATCATCCACGTCCGCCACCTCGGCACCGTTGGCGGGCGCTTCGACCCCCAGGGCCCGGCAGGCGAGTTCATCCCAGGCCTGGAGCCGCGCGACGGTGAGATCGTCATCGAAAAGCGCATGCCCAATGCCTTCAAGAACACCAAGCTGCACGAGACCCTGCAGGCGCTCGGCCACCTCGACCTGATCGTCTGCGGCTTCATGAGTCATTCCAGCGTCAGCACCACGGTACGCCGCGCCAAGGACTATGGTTATCGCTGCACCCTGGTGCAGGACGCGTCGGCAACCCGTGACCTGGCCCTGAAGGACACCGTGATTCCCGCCGCGCAGATCCACCAGTGCGAAATGGCCGTGATGGCCGACAACTTCGCCTGCGTCGCCCCCACCGCCAGCCTGGTCTGAGCCGCGACCGCCCGGCGGACGGGCGGAACCCCAGGGTGACCGGCAGGTCGAAATCCGGATCAGCTCCACCAGATCCCGAGGAATTCGAATGAAGCTCAAAGGCAGTTTCGATGCCAAGCGCCTGCGTCAACGCGAGCCAAGCAACTGGGGCGCGCGCATTGCCGCAGCGCTCTCCGTGCTGCTCGCCACCCTGGGCATATTGCTCGCCATGGCCGGTTTCGCCGGCCTGCTGGGCAATTACGCCGCGCTGGCCGAGCTCAATGCCAACCGCCCGCTGTCGGCGATTCTCGTCGTGGTCGGGTTGTTGCTGCTATGGATCGGTGTGCGCGTCTGGCGACGCAGCCGCATCCGACTGCGCCGTGGCCGCGAGTTGAACCTGTCGCCGCACCTGATGAAGAAGCACGACTGACAGATTTACACCTCCCCCTGTAGGAGCGGCCTTGCGTCGCGAAAGGGCTGCGCAGCAGCCCCCCGGTCTCAGCGTCGACGCAACAATCGCCGGGGCCGCTTTGCGGCCCTTTCCGACCGGTCCGACGCCTCGGCAAGGCCGCTCCTACACAAACCGCGCGCAGCTCAGGGCTTCACTCCGACGCGCAGTCGCGTAAACTACGCCGCCCACGTGGAGGCAGCATGCAAGACGACGATTTTTCCCTGTTCAGCGCCGAGGTGCGCGGCGTCAAGCCGATCAAGCACGACCGCGCCGAAGTCGGCAAACCCAAGGCCGACCGCAAGCAGTTGGCCGGCCTGCGCCAGGCGGCGACCGTGCGCAGCGACCAGACACTGGTGATCGACGGTCTTTCCGACCAGTTCGTCATCGACGTCGGTGCCGAGGATGAACTGATGTGGCGCCGCGACGGCGTCCAGGAAACCCAGATCCGCAAGCTCAAGCTCGGCCAGATCGCCTTCGAGGGCAGCCTCGACCTGCACGGCATGAGCGTCGAGAAGGCGCGCGAAACGCTGTGGGACTTCATCGCCGAGGCCACCCGCCTGGAAGTGCGCTGCGTGCGCGTCACCCACGGCAAGGCCGCGCGCCTGGACGGCAAGCGCCCGATGATCAAGAGCCACGTCAACACCTGGCTGCGCCAGCACCCGCAAGTGCTCGGCTTCGCCTCCTGCCAGGCCCGCCACGGCGGCACCGGGGCGGTATACGTGATGCTCAAGCGAACCATGCTCGAAGGTCGCGACGAGTGACATCGCGCTTGCAGCGCCGCCGCCGCCGCCGTACCCTTCGCCTTTGCGAAACTTTCCACAGGTAGATCCATGTCCCTGGAACAGAACTACACCGCGATCCTCAGCCAGATCGGCGAGGACGTCTCCCGCGAGGGCCTGCTCGACACGCCGAAGCGGGCCGCGAAGGCCATGAAGTACCTTTGCCGCGGTTACGAACAGACGCTGGAAGAAGTGACCAACGGCGCACTGTTCACCTCCGACAACAGCGAAATGGTGCTGGTCCGGGACATCGAGCTGTATTCGATGTGCGAGCACCACATGCTGCCGTTCATCGGCAAGGCCCATGTGGCCTACCTGCCCAAGGGCAAGGTGCTGGGCCTGTCGAAGGTCGCGCGGATCGTCGACATGTACGCCCGCCGCCTGCAGATCCAGGAAAACCTCAGCCGCCAGATCGCCGACGCCGTGCAGCAGGTGACCGGCGCCGCAGGCGTGGCGGTGGTCATCGAGGCCAAGCACATGTGCATGATGATGCGTGGTGTCGAGAAACAGAACTCGACCATGCTCACTTCGGTGATGCTCGGTGAGTTCCGCGAGAACGCCGCCACCCGTAGCGAGTTCCTCAGCCTGATCAAGTGATCGGCCTGTACCCCGAGCCGACCCCATGGGGTCGGCTTTTTCATTTCAGGAGTTGCCCATGATCGTCAAAGCCTTGCGAGTCGGCCTCGGCCAGCTCATCGTGTTCGGCGACTGGATCAGCCGTCCGGCCAAGAAAAAGCGCGATGCCTCGGCCCAGGCGCGCGTCGAGCAAGAGGCCAAAGGCCTGGCGCTGTATCAGTTCCATGCCTGCCCGTTCTGCGTGAAAACCCGTCGCGCCCTGCACCGCCTGAACGTGCCGGTGGCGCTGCGCGATGCGAAGAACGATCCGCAGCACCGCCAGGCGCTGCTCGAGGGCGGCGGCCGGGTGAAGGTGCCGTGCCTGCGGATCGAGGAGGACGGCAAGGTGACCTGGATGTATGAGTCCAAGGACATCATTGCCTACCTGGACAAACGCTTCGCGACGGTCTGACAGCACGTACACAACCCCTGTAGGAGCGGCCTTGTGTCGCGAAAGGGCCGCAAAGCGGCCCCGGCGATTTATGCTTCGACGCTGAGATCCTGGGGCTGCTTTGCAGCCCTTTCGCGACGCAAGGCCGCTCCTACACAAGGTGTGATGAGACCGGTCAATCCACCATCGGCACATGCCGAGGATGGCTGGCCACCCGCGCCAGCCAGGCCCGGACCGCCGGGTAATCGGTCAGGTCGAAACCGCCCTGCTGCGCCACGTGGGTATAGGCGTACAACGCCACATCGGCAATCGAGTACTGCTCGCCGACCAGGTAGGGCGTCATTTCCAGCTGCTTGTTCATCACCTTGAGCGCCTTGTAGCCGCCCTTGTGCAACCCCCTGTACTCCTCCAGGCGCTCGTCCGGCAGCCCCAGGTAGAACTGGATGAACCGCGCCACGGCGATGTACGGCTCGTGGCTGTACTGCTCGAAGAACTGCCACTGCAGCACCTGGGTGCGCAGGCGTGGCTCGCTGGGCAGGAACTCGCTGCCATCGGCCAGGAAGTTGAGAATCGCGTTGGACTCCCACAGGCAGGTGCCGTCCTCGAGCTTGAGCACCGGCACCTTGCCGTTGGGGTTCATCGCCAGGAACTCGGGGGTCTCGGTCTCGCCCTTGAGAATATCCACCGGGTGCCACTCGTACGGACGGTCGAGCAGGCTCAGCATCAGCTTGACCTTGTAGCAGTTGCCCGACTGGTAGTCCCCATACACCTTGTACATCGCCCCTCCCCCTTCACGCCGTTGTCGATCCGTGGCCAATAGTTGGGGACTGTACGGCTAAATGCAATGCCCGCTGTATGGCAAGGATCGCGCCGTGGCACGCTAGCCTGAAAAAACTGCTTACACCTGCACAAGGAATTCACCCCATGACCGATGCCACCTCAGCGCGCCTGCGGCCGCTGGCGGACAGCTCACCTTCGGCGGTCGTCGCCGGCTTCATCGCCATGCTCACCGGCTACACCAGCTCGCTGGTGCTGATGTTCCAGGCCGGACAGGCCGCGGGCCTGACCAGCGCGCAGATTTCCTCGTGGATCTGGGCCCTGTCGATCGGCATGGCGGTGTGCAGCATTGGCCTGTCGCTGCGCTACCGCACGCCGATCACCGTGGCCTGGTCCACCCCTGGCGCCGCACTGCTGATCACCAGCCTTGGCGGCGTGAGCTACAGCGAAGCGATCGGCGCCTACATCACCTGCGCCGTGCTGGTGCTGATCTGCGGCCTGACCGGCAGCTTCGAGCGTCTGGTCCGGCGCATCCCTGCCTCGCTCGCCTCTGCCTTGCTGGCCGGCATCCTGTTCAAGATCGGCAGCGAGATCTTCGTCGCCGCGCAGCACCGTAGCGTGCTGGTACTGGGCATGTTCTTCAGCTACCTGCTGGTCAAGCGCCTGTCGCCGCGCTACTGCGTGCTGGCCGCGCTGCTGGTCGGCACCGCGCTGTCCGGCGCCCTCGGGCTGCTGGACTTCAGTGGTTTCCAACTGGAAGTCGCGACCCCGGTGTGGACCACGCCCAGTTTCTCGCTGGCAGCGACCATCAGCATCGGCATTCCGCTGTTCGTGGTGGCCATGACCTCGCAGAACATGCCCGGCGTTGCCGTGCTGCGCGCCGACGGCTACCAAGTGCCCGCCTCGCCGCTGATTTCCGCCACCGGCTTGGCCTCGTTGCTGCTGGCCCCCTTCGGCTCCCATGGCGTCAACCTGGCGGCGATCAGCGCGGCGATCTGCACCGGGCCGCACGCCCACGAAGACCCAGCCAAGCGCTACACGGCGGCGGTCTGGTGCGGGATTTTCTACGGCATCGCCGGCATCTTCGGCGCCACCCTGGCGGCGCTGTTCGGCGCGCTGCCCAAGGAGCTGGTACTGTCGATTGCCGCCCTGGCGCTGTTCGGCTCGATCATGAACGGCCTGAGCGTGGCCATGGGCGAGGCTCGCGAGCGCGAGGCGGCGCTGATCACCTTCATGGTGACCGCGTCGGGGTTCACCTTGTTCTCGATCGGCTCGGCATTCTGGGGGATCGTGGCGGGGGTGCTGACCTTGCTGATCCTCAGCCCACGCAGGGACTGACAACCCTATCGCGGGGCAAGCCCGCTCCCACGCCAAATCCTGCAGCGGGCATGCGTGGGAGCGGGCTTGCCCCGCGATAGGGCCGCCACAGCCGATCACAGGCGGAAATGCCCCACCATGCCCTTCAAATCATGGCCCAGCTGCGCCAGTTCGATACTTGAGCGGGCATTGTCCTGCATCGCCAGCGCCGCCTGGTCGGCGCTGCCGCGAATCTGCGTGACGCTGCGACTGATCTCCTCGGCCACCGAACTCTGCTGCTCGGCCGCCGCGGCGATCTGCTGGTTCATCTGCTGGATCAGCGACACCGCCGCGGCAATGCTGCCCAAGGCGCTCTCGGTCTGCAGCGCGTCGGCCACCGCCAGGCGCACCAGCTCGGTGCTGCCGCGAATCTGCGCCACCGACTGCTGAGCGTTGCCACGCAGGCTGGCGACCAGGCGCTCGATTTCTTCGGTGGACTGCCGGGTACGCCGGGCCAGCGCGCGCACCTCGTCGGCCACCACGGCGAAGCCACGGCCCTGCTCGCCGGCCCGAGCCGCCTCGATGGCCGCGTTGAGCGCCAGCAGGTTGGTTTGCTCGGCCACGCTCTTGATCACCTCCAGCACATCACCGATGGTATGGATCTCACTACTGAGGCTGTCGATACCACTGCTGGCGGTCTCGGCGGCCGCCGCCAACTGCTCGATGCGCTGCATGCCCTGGCGCACCACCTGCTGCCCCGACTCGACCTTGTCGTCGGCATCCTGAGCCGCCTGGGCCGCCTGCTCGGCATTGCGCGCCACGTCGTGAACGGTCGCGGTCATCTGCTGCATGGCGGTGGCCACCTGTTCGGTCTCGTCCTTCTGGCTGCCGACTTCGCGGTTGGTCTGCTCGGTGACCGCCGATAAAGCCTGAGCGCTGCCGGCCAGCTGATCGATGCCCTGCTGCAAGCCGCTGACGATGCCGGACAAGCCTTCGGCCATGTGCTGCATGGCCTGCAGCAGCTGGCCGACTTCGTCGGCACGCGGTGGTTCGGCCTCGATGCCCAGCTCGCCCGCGGCAATGCGCCGGGCACGGCTGATCACGCGCTTGAGCGGCGCGACCACCGCGCGGGTGATCAACCAGGCCGCCAGCACGCCCACCAGCAACGCCAGGGCCGTGGCCGCGGCGATGGCCATGGTGTTGCCCGTCAGTTCCGTCTGCATGGCCTGTTCCTGGGCGGCATAAGCCTGGTCGACCCGTGCCGTGACCTGCTCGGCGCGGTCCTGCAGCTGGCGCTTGATGCCCTGCTCCTGCCCCAGCAGGTCGGTATATTCGTTGAGTTTCTCGGAGAAACTGGCGATATGCCCAGCCACCTCGCCCAGCACGCTCTGGTATCCGGCATCGGCCACGGCGGACTTGAGCTGCTCCACCAGCGTCGCCGCTTCCTGCGTCTGGGCAATGCGCCCCTGGGCAATGGCTTCGTCGCCCTTGCGGCTTTGCTCCAGGCGTACCCTGGCCTCGTCCATGGCCTGCAGCATCAGCCGCGCGACCTGCGCCACCTGCGCGGCCTGCTCGAGAAACTCGCCGCCCTGCTGGCCCTGGGATTGCTTGAGGGTGTAGGTGCCGTCGTCGGCCAGGCCAGCCTGCAACACGTCAAGGTTGTTGGCGACGCTGGACACCGACCAGCTGGCCATGTCCAGCGCCAGCTCCTTGGCCTGCACCGCCTGGACGAACTGATCGAAGGCTTGCCCATAGGCGCCAAGATCGGCCTCGGCCGCCGCCATCGCCGGGACCTCGCGAATACGCTCGGCCAGCCCCTGCAAACCACTGCGCAGCGCATCGGCTTGCTTGACGTCCGAGCGCAGGGCGAACGCCTGCTCGTGCTGGCGCAGCCGCGCCAGGTCGGTGTTGAACTGGGTCATCTGGCGCAGCCCGTCGAAACGCTGACCGATGCCGTTCAAGGCGTACACGCCAATGGCCGCCACCACCAGGGTCAGCAGCAGCACCAGGGCGAACCCCAGCCCCAGCTTGCGCGCCATGCCCAGATTGGCCAGTACACCGTGCTTGGTCACCGCCATCACCGATCCCCCGCCGTCGTCGATCCGGCAAGAGTGACAATGACCCGTACGCCGTCACAAGAGCCCGCCAGGCAAATGGTGTCATTTGGCTATGAACGTGTCGTTTTCAGACCGCCGAGGGTCGCCCTGCGTGGGCGAAGAACGCCTGCGCGCGGGAATCCTGCCCGTAAGCGACATTGATGCGCAGCCAGTCGCAAGCCCGTCCCTGGGGGTCGAACGCACTGCCAGGCGTGAGCAGCACGTCATGCTCCAGCGCCAGCCGCTCCAGCTCGGCAAAGCCGCGCCCCGGCACCCGCGCCCAGACGAACATGCCGCCGAAAGGCTCGCAGAACACCTCCCAACCGCACGCCTCCAACTGCCGGAGCACCTTGGCCATGTGCTGGCCGAGGCGAACTCTCAAGCGCTGCACGCTCTTGCGGTAGCTGCCATTGGCGAGCATCTGCCCGATCACCTGCTCGGCAAAGCGCGAAGTACCGATACCGCTGACCATCTTCAACTCGGCCAGGCGCGCCACCAAGGCCGGCTCCGCCACCAGGTAGCCGACCCGCAGCGAACTGCTGAGGGTCTTGGAAAAGCTCCCCATGTAGATCACCCGCTGCTCGCTATCGAGG
This sequence comes from Pseudomonas sp. microsymbiont 2, assembly GCF_054788395.1. NCBI lineage: Bacteria > Pseudomonadati > Pseudomonadota > Gammaproteobacteria > Pseudomonadales > Pseudomonadaceae > Pseudomonas > Pseudomonas sp. microsymbiont 2. The sequence goes on along the minus strand of NZ_CM139112.1, from coordinate 1,619,466 downwards.
GTCGCCAACCGGGTGGCCGGGCCATCCTGGAAATCCGCGTAGAGGTCGTCCTCGACGATCCGCAGGTCATGCTCGCGGGCCAGCTCCAGCAGGCGGTAGGCGACCTTGGGCGTCAGGCTGGTGCCGGTCGGGTTCTGGTACAGACTGTTGATGAACAGGCAGCGCGGACGATGCTCGGCCAGCAACCGTTCGCACGCCATCAGGTCCGGACCGTGGTCGGTGCGCGGCACTTCCAGCATTTGCACACCGTGCTGGCGCAGCAGGTTGTAAAGGTTGTAGTAGCCGGGGCGCTCCACCAGCACCTTGTCACCCGGTGACAGCAGCGTGCGCACCAGCAGGTCGAGGGCATGACTGGCGCCCTGGGTGGTGAGAATCCGCTCGGGCTCGGCGGCGATATCCAGTCGGGCCAGGCCCTTGTGCAGTTGCAGGCGCAGACTGGCCAGGCCCTGGGGCGGGCAGTAGTCGAACAGGGCCTCGGGCGCGCCACGGCTGACCTGGCGAATGGCCTGGGCCAGCTCGGCCTCGGCGCGCCAGGCCACCGGCAACCAGCCACAGCCGAGCTTGAGCAACTCGTCGTGCCCCTCGCGAAACTGCCGCCAGCTGCCGTCGATCCCCTCGCCCCACGGCGTGCCGACATCCGGCTGCAGGCCGCGCTTGCGTTCAGCAACGAAAAAGCCGGCGCCATGGCGCGCTTCCAGCCAACCGCTGGCCACCAGCCGGTCATAGGCTTCGATCACGCACGACGCGCTCACCGCCTGCTCCCGCGCCAGGGCGCGGATCGACGGCAAGCGCGCGCCGGGACGCAGGCGCTGCTGTTCGATCCAGGCTTGTAACTGGCAGGTCAATTGCTCGACCAAAGGCGAGGCGTGGTGGCGATCCAGAGTGAATTGCATGGCAAGTGTTCGCTGATTTCAGGCGAACAGTTAAGCACAAATGCCGCAATAGTGTGTCTTGGCGAGACCGCCCCCGGCGAACGATGCTGCGCGAAACCGACCCGATGGATAGCTTCGATGCCGACTCGTCACGCGCCAGCGCTGCTGGCTTTCGCCCTGTGCCTGATCACCCTGGCGGTGAACCTCCAGGCCCCGCTGTACATCACCTATGCCGACCTGTCCGGACGCGGCGCCGCAGCCACGGCAGTGGCCTTCTCCGGCTATGTGCTCGGCGTGCTGCCGGTGCTGCTGGCCCTTGGCGGACTGGCCGACCGGGTCGGACGACGCCCGCTGATCATCGCCGCCCTGCTCCTGTCGATGGTCGCCACGCTGCTCATGCTGCTGGCGCCAAGCCTCGAGATGCTGGGCGTGGCGCGGCTGTTCCTGGGGCTGGGCACGGGCCTGGCCTCGGCCACCGCCACGGCCTACATGAGCGAGCTGATGGCGCCTGAGGATGGCGGTCGCGCCGCGACCTGGGTCACCGCCAGCACATCGCTCGGTTTCGGCCTGGGCGCGGCGCTGACCAGCCTGTTCCTGTTGCGCGGACCGACCTTGACACCCGCGAGCTTCCATCTGCAACTGGCCCTGGCCGCCCTTGCCCTGTTGCTGGCCTGGCGCCTGCCCGACCCACGGCCGGCCCAGCGCAGCACCATGCTGCGCTTGCCCTTCTACCCGGCAGGCAGCCTGGCCTACGGCCTGGCGATCCTGCTGGCCTGGGCCTGCGTGGGACTGGTCATCGCCCTGCTGCCGGGGATCCTGCGCCAGCACGGCCTTAGCGCCTGGTCAGGGTTTTCGACCTTCTGCGTGATCAGTTGCGGCTTGCTGTTCCAGCCTCTGGCACGGCGCATGGCCAGTACCCAGGCGACCTTGCTGGGCCTGCTGATACTGCCGTGCAGCTACGGGCTGCTGGCCTGGGGCGCCGACAGCGGCAATCTGCCAGGCGTGCTGCTGGGCGCTGTCGCTGCAAGCAGCGCCTGCTATGGCTTCATCTACCTGGGCGGGCTGGCGGCGGTCAACCAGTTGGCCGGCCAGGAGAAAACCCGGGCCAGTGCCGGGTTCTTCCTGCTTGCCTACCTGGGGTTCAGCCTGCCGGTGATCTTCACCGGGCTGCTCAGCGACCAGCTCGGATCGCGCACGGCGCTGGAAGCGTTCGGCGGCGCCCTGCTGGCGGGCTGTGCCGTGGTGGCGCTGATGCTGTGGCTATCCGCGCGGGCCTCTTCGCGGGTGAACCCGCTCCCACAGAGGCAGAATTAGCCGCTCAGATCGCCAGCGCCCCGCCATCGACGGTCAGGCTGTGCCCGGTGGTGAACGCCGCGCCGTCGCTGCACAGGTAGAGCACGGCGCTGGCGATCTCCTCGACCTTGCCGATGCGCCCGACCGGGTGCATCGCCGCGGCGAACTCGGCCTTGCGTGGGTCGGCCTCGTAGGCGCGGCGGAACATGTCGGTGTCGATCACCGCCGGGCACACCGCATTGACCCGAATCCCCTTCTTCGCGTACTCGATGGCCGCCGACTTGGTCAGGCCGATCACCGCATGCTTGGAGGCGGCGTAGATGCTCATCTTCGGCGCCGCCGACAGACCAGCCACCGAGGCGGTGTTGACGATGGCGCCACCGCCCTGGGCCAGCAGCAGTGGCAACTGGTACTTCATGCACAGCCACACACCTTTGACGTTGACCCCCATGATCGCGTCGAACTCCGCTTCGCTGCCTTCGGCCAGGCGGCCCTTCTCGATCTCGATGCCGGCGTTGTTGAAGGCGTAGTCGAGCCGGCCATAGGCCTCGATGACCTGCTCGTGCAGCTGGCGCACATCGCTGTCGCGGGTGACGTCACAGGCGACGAACAGCGCCTGGCCACCGGCCTGTCGAATCAGCGCCACGGTGGCTTCGCCTGCGCTCGCATCCCGGTCGGCCACCACCACCTTGAGCCCCTCGGCGGCAAACGCCTGCGCCGTCGCCCGACCGATACCCGCCGCACCGCCGGTGACCAGGGCGACCTGGCCGGAGAAAGTCATGCTCATCACTGGCTCCTGCAAAAAGGATGGAAAGTCCGCGCTGAGTCTAGTCAGCGCGCCGTCGGGCTGGGCAGCATCATCAGGGGCGCGGTTGGACTACTATCGTTCGCGGTGATCTTGCGTGACGTCGCCCATCCAGCGGGTCGATCATCGTGCCCCTTGCCTCTATCCAGGAGAATCCGCCATGAGCTACACCAATCGCCGCTTCCTGCTCAGCAAACGCCCGGTCGGCGCCGTGCGCCGCGACGACTTCACCTACGAGCAGGTGCCCGCCAGCGAGCCGGGCGCAGGCCAGGTGCTGGTGAAGAACCTCTACCTCTCCCTGGATCCGGCCATGCGCGGCTGGATGAACGAAGGCAAGTCCTATATCCCGCCCGTGGGCCTGGGCCAGGTCATGCGTGCCCTGGGAGTCGGCGAGGTGGTCAGTTCCAATCACCCGGACTACAAGCCCGGCGACCATGTCAGCGGCGCCTTGGGCGTGCAGGACTACTTCACCGGAGAACCCCAGGGCCTGCACAAGATCGACCCCAGGCTCGCCCCCCTGCCCCGCTACCTTTCGGCCCTGGGCATGACCGGCATGACCGCCTACTTCGCCCTGCTCGACGTCGGCCAGCCCAAGGCCGGTGACACCGTGGTGATCTCCGGCGCCGCCGGCGCGGTCGGCAGCATTGCCGGGCAGATCGCCAAGATCAAAGGCTGCCGCGTGGTCGGCATCGCCGGTGGCGCGCAGAAGTGCCAGTACCTGCGCGATGAGCTGGGCTTCGACGGCGTCATCGACTACAAGGCCGAAGAGGTGCTGGCAGGCCTCAAGCGCGAGTGCCCCAATGGCGTGGACCTGTACTTCGACAACGTCGGCGGCGATATCCTCGACGCCGTGCTGTCGCGCCTGAACTTCAAGGCCCGGGTGGTGATCTGCGGCGCCATCAGCCAGTACAACAACAAGGAGGCGGTCGAAGGACCGGCCAACTACCTGTCGCTGCTGGTCAACCGTGCGCGCATGGAAGGCTTCGTGGTGATGGACTACGTCAAGGAGTACGGCAAGGCCGCGCAGGAAATGGCCGGCTGGCTGGCCAGCGGCAAGGTGAAGAGCAAGGAAGATGTGGTGGACGGGCTGGAAACCTTCCCCGAAACGCTGCTCAAGCTGTTCAGCGGCGAGAATTTCGGCAAGCTGGTGCTGAAGGTCTGATCATTGCGTGCTGCGCTCACGCGCAGACAGGTTTTGTGGGAGCGGCGGTGCGGCGCTCCCACAATCCCTCGGATCAGCCGCGGATCTCGGCCACCACTGCCGCCAATGCCTGGGCCGGGTCAGCCGCCTGGCTGATCGGACGCCCGATCACCAGGTAATCGGAACCGGCATCCAGCGCCTGACGCGGGGTGAGGATACGGCGTTGGTCATCCTGGGCACTGCCCGCCGGGCGAATCCCCGGGGTCACCAGTTGCAGCGCCGGATGCGCCGCCTTGAGCGCCGGCGCCTCCAGCGCCGAGCACACCAGGCCGTCCATGCCAGCCTTCTGCGCCAGCGCCGCCAGGCGCAGCACCTGCTCCTGCGGATCGACATCCAGGCCGATACCGGCCAGGTCCTCGCGCTCCATGCTGGTCAGCACGGTCACGCCGATCAGCAACGGCTGCGGGCCGCTGCGCTTGGCCAGCTCTTCGCGGCACGCCGACATCATGCGCAGGCCACCGGAGCAGTGCACGTTGACCATCCATACGCCCATCTCGGCCGCGGCCTTGACCGCCATGGCGGTGGTGTTGGGGATATCGTGGAACTTGAGGTCGAGGAATACTTCGAAGCCCTTGCTGCAGAGCGTCTCGACGATGCCCGAAGCGCTGCTGGTGAACAGCTCCTTGCCGACCTTCACCCGGCACAGCGCCGGATCGAGCTGGTCAGCCAGCTTCAGGGCGGCATCACGGGTGGGGAAATCCAGGGCGACGATCAGGGGCGTCTGGCAGGCGGACATGGGCAGGGTCTCTTGGCAAGTCGTGAACGGCGCGCATTGTAAACGAAGTGGCCAGGGGTTTGGGGGCCACGGGTCATGCAAATTGGCCCGGCCACTGGCGGCGTCTATAATTGAACCTACGTAGACGCAGACCACTCGAACCCTCTGCAAACGATGCTCTCAGGACGACGACAGGAGATACCCTATGCCTTGGTATGCGTGGCTGATACTCATCATAGCCCTAGGCTCGATCGTCGCCGGCCTGATGTTGCTGCGCGACACCGCGAAAAAACTGCCATTGACCGAGGAGCAGTTGAAGAAGGTGCACGAGCGAAACGCCGAAGCGGACGCCAAGGATGCACAGGATCGCTGAAGGCGGGCTTGACCATCGAACCGGTCGGCGCAATGCCGACCGGCGCGGCAACTGACTACTCCACGACCAGCCTGTCCCTGTTGCGCTCCAGCAGCGCATTGCCGATGCCTTTGATTTCCAGCAGTTCATCTACCGACTGGAAAGGCCCATGAGCCTCGCGGTAGGCGACGATGGCTTCAGCCTTGGCCTTGCCGATGCCGTTGAGATTCTGCTGCAGCGTGAGGGCGTCCGCGCTATTGAGATCAGTCTTGACCTGCGACCCAGCAACACCCTCGACCTGGTGAGTGACGCTGAGCGCCGCTGACGCGGCCTGGTTGGCTGGCGCGGCATTGAGCGTGAGCGGCAGGACTGCGAACAACGGCAGCAACAGCCAGGACATAACGATATTAGGCATTTTCAACACTCCTTGAAGTTGCGAATCAAATGCAGCTTTCCTCTAGCTGCAGGTCAACCCTAGTCGCTGATCACGCCCGGAAGAAGATAGGCACATCGGAAAAACGTTACCGAATTGAACAGCGCCAAAAACCTCTCCAGGCAGGCACAGGATTCGGACGCGCCGCACCGAATAGGCCTACCAGGCCCGCGCCAATCATCCGCTGGCCCCCTATGCGGTGGCGGCACTCGCAACCATCGAGTTCGCCACTTTCCAACCCAGGTTTCAGCCACTGGAAACATGAATTACCTGGCAGGCCATTTGGAACAGACAACTCAAGCGACTTAACAAGTTGCTCCGCCCAACTATCAATTGTCGGCAACGAGCGAAGCCCAAGGGATTTTTCCTTCACACGCGGCCAGGTTGCGGCTCCACCGTGCGGCACAGGATAATGCGCGCGCGGATTTTCCATCGAAGTGAGTTGGAGCTCATATGTTCACCCCCGTCATTCTGGCTGGTGGCAGCGGCACCCGGTTATGGCCGCTGTCCCGCCAAAATTACCCCAAACAGTTTCTCGCCCTGGATGGCGAGGGCCTGGGCACGATGTTCCAGCGCACACTTGCACGCCTTGATGGCCTGGAACATTCGCCTGCCCTGGTGGTGAGCAACGAGGAGTACCGCTTCGTCGTGGCCGAGCAACTGCGCCAGGCACGGCGCGACAGCCGCAGGATCATTCTCGAGCCGATGGCGCGCAATACCGCGCCAGCCATTGCGCTCGCCGCGCTGCAGGCGCGGCGCGATGCGCAGGATCCCATACTGCTGGTGCTGGCGGCCGACCACTACATCGAGGATCAGGCCGCCTTTCAGCGCGCCATCGAAGTCGCCCTGCCGCACGCCAGCCTGGGCCGGCTGGTGACATTCGGCATCAAGCCGGTGCGCGCGGAAACGGGTTTCGGCTATATCCAGTACGGCGAGACCTGCATCGAAGGCGGCTACCCACTGCTGGCCTTTCGCGAGAAACCTTCGCAGGACGTGGCCGAGGCCTATGTCGCCAGTGGTCGCCACCTGTGGAACAGCGGCATGTTCATGTTCCGCGCCTCGCGCCTGCTCGACGAACTGCAGCGCCTGCGGCCCGACATTCTCGATTGCTGCCGCAACGCCTTGCTCCACGCTCAGGAGGACAACTATTTCCTGCATGTGCAGGCCGAACAGTTCGCCTGCTGCCCGGCGCAGTCGATCGACCACGCAGTGATGGAACATGTCGACGATGCGCTGGTTGTGCCACTGGATGCAGGCTGGAGCGACCTGGGTAGCTGGGCGTCGATCTGGGAAGCCAGGCCACGCGACGCCGCCGACAACGCCATCGAAGGCGACGTGCTGGCGTTCGCCACCCGCAACAGCCTGATCCAGTCGCACCACCGCCTGGTGACGACGGTCGGCGTGGAGGATCTGGTCGTGATCGAGACCAAGGATGCCGTGCTGGTGGCGCGCAAGGAGGATAGCCAACAGGTCGGCGAGGTCGTCAGGCAGTTGCAGGCGGACCAGCGCAACGAGTATGCCAGCCACTCACTGGTCAACCGCCCCTGGGGCTACTACGACACCATCGACTGCGGCGAGCGCTATCAGGTCAAACGCATCACCGTCGAGCCCGGCGAAAGCCTTTCCCTGCAACTGCACTACCACCGCGCCGAGCATTGGGTGGTCGTCAGCGGCACAGCCAGGGTCGTCTGCAATGACGTCGAGATGATCCTCACCGAGAACCAGTCGACCTACATTCCGCTGGGGGCCAGGCACTCCCTCTCCAACCCGGGCAAAGTACCGCTAGAACTGATCGAAGTGCAGTCCGGGGCGTACCTTGGCGAGGACGATATCGTGCGGTTCGAGGATAAATACCAACGAATTTTCAGAAATCTCTCACAGCAAACCACTCATCGATCCGATTGAACTAATCAGTCATATTGTTGTAGCAATCGCTGGACGAAATGCCATCATTCGAATAGGATGCGCGCTTTAAAATTCAGCGGGGCAGGGTTGTGAGCTGGTTGCAAGGACGCAGAAGTATCTGGCCGATCGTGCAGATATCGTTGGAGCGCGCCCGCCTCGGGCTCAAGTCAGAGTCCACCAGAACCCGCCTGGGTTTTGCCTGGTGGATACTCGAGCCCCTTCTCCTGCTCAGCATCTACTACGTCGTGTTCGGCCACCTGCTGCAAATTCGGGTGGAGAACTTCGCCGTCTTCCTGATCATCGGCGTCACGTTCTGGACCTGGTTCAACAAGAGCGTGATGAACTGCGTCGACTCCATCTACGAGAAAAAGCACATTCTCGAACACTGTCGAATCGACCCTCTGATCTTTCCGTTGACATCGATATTCAAGGATCTGGTCAAGGAAGCGCTGGTCGTCGCCTTGCTCCTGCTGCTCCTGTGCCTGATCGGCGTCACGCCAAGCTGGTCCTGGCTCTACGTACCGCTGATTGCCATGGTGCAACTGGTGCTCACGGCGGCAGTGGGCGTCTTTGTCGCCGGGCTCATTCCCTTCATGCCCGACCTGCGCATCATCATCGCCACCAGCCTGCAGTTCCTGATGTTCGCCTCCGGCGTGTTCTACGACAAAGCCAACATTCCGGCGGAGTTCGGCTGGCTGCTCGACTTCAACCCGCTCGCCGCCCTGATTTCCATGTATCGCGACGCCTTGATGCATGGCCGCGCACCGCTGCCAGGCGACCTGCTGGCACTGCTGGGCGGGGCCGTGCTGCTGTTCGCGCTCGCCACGCTATTCCTGTCACGAAACAAGAACGCCTACGCCATGGCACTGAGCAAATGAGCACCCACGCCGCCCTGACGGCTGAATCCGTATCGCTGACGTTCCGCAATGGCCTGCGCCTGCTGTCGCGCAGCTCGACCACCGTGCTTCATGACCTGTCCTTCGCCATCGCCAAGGGCGAGACGTTTGGCGTGGTCGGCAGCAACGGAGCCGGCAAGAGCACGCTGCTCAAGGTCCTCGCCGGCATCTACCAGCCGACGCGCGGACGCCTGGTGCAGTCGGTCCCCAACGTATCGCTGCTGAATCTGCAGCTGGGCTTCGACGAGAACCTCGATGCCCGGGACAACATCGTCCTCAGTGGCATGTTGATGGGCATGAGCCGCAAGCGCATGCATGAGTTGAGTGACGCGATCCTCGACTACGCCGAACTGCATGCCAGCGCGCAGGTACCGGTGCGCAGCTACTCCACCGGCATGAAGGCGCGCCTGGGCTTTGCCATCTCCATGCACTCGCGCCCGGACGTGATCCTGCTGGACGAGGTGCTCAGTGTCGGCGACGGCCATTTCCGCGACAAGGCCGAGGCCACCATGCGAGACATGATGACGGGCAACCAGACGGTCGTGTTCGTTTCGCATGATTCGCCACGCATCAGGGAGCTGTGCACTCGAGTGTGCTGGCTCAAGGACGGACGGGTGCAGATGATCGGCCCGGCCAGTGACGTCGTAGACGCGTACGACGAGTACCTCGTACGCCAGTGAAGGAGTAGCAGATGCTTAATATTGTCGTTCCCATGGCCGGCGCTGGAAGCCGTTTCGCCAAAGCAGGCTACGCCGACCCGAAACCGCTGATCCCAGTACATTCGGTGCCGATGATCAAGGTGGTCATCGACAACCTGACGCCTGCCTGCGAGCACCGTTTCATCTTCATCTGCCAGGCTGCCCATGTACAAGCCTACGGCCTGAAGGAGAAGCTTGAAAGCTGGGCGCCGGGCTGCGCCATCGTCGAGCTGGACGGCCTCACCGAAGGCGCCGCCTGCACCGTCTATGCGGCCAAGGAACTGATCGACAGCAACGATCCGGTGATGATCGCCAACAGCGACCAGTACGTCGATGTCGACATCAATGACTACCTGCACGCCATGCAGGCGCAGGACGCCGACGGCCTGATCATGACCATGAAGGCCGACGACCCCAAGTGGTCCTTCGTCGGCTTTGCCGAAAATGGTCTCATCAACCGTGTGGTCGAGAAGGAAGTGATTTCCGACGAAGCCACTGTCGGCATCTACAACTTCCGCAGCGGTCGCCAGCTGATCGCAGCCATCGAATCGATGTTCGAGAAAGAGCTGCGCGTCAATGGCGAGTTCTACGTCGCGCCCGCCTACAACGAAATGATCGAGGACCAGGCCCGGGTCATTCACTACAACATCGGTTCCGAGGCCGCAGGCATGTACGGCCTGGGCATCCCGGCGGACCTGAACCTGTTCCTCGAGCTGCCGCTCAGCCAAAAAGCCTGCGCAGGACGCTGAGCCATCATGCAGATCATCAGTCACCGCGGCTACTGGCTGGAAAAGCCCGAGCGCAACCTGAAGGTGGCCTTCCAGCGCTCGTTCGACCTTGGGTTCGGCACCGAAACCGACGTACGTGACGTGGCTGGGCGCCTGGTCATTTCGCACGACATGCCCGATGGCAGTGAAATGTCCCTGGACGAGCTGCTGACCATCATGGCCGGGCGCAACCTGCCACTGGCCATGAACATCAAGGCCGACGGTCTTTGCGCCCCGCTCAAGGCCGCCTTCGAAGCCCACGGTCACAGCAACTGGTTCGTCTTCGACATGGCCGTGCCGGACATGCGCGCCTACCTGGCCAGTGGTGTGCGCACCTACACCCGTCAGAGCGACGTCGAACCCGTGCCGGCCTGGCTGGACGAGGCCGACGGCGTGTGGCTCGACAGTTTCGCCGCCGAGTGGTACTCGCCGGCTCAGCTCGCCGACCTTCTGGGCCTGGGCAAACAGGTCTGCGTCGTGTCCTCGGAGCTGCATGGCCGCGATCACCTGCCGCTGTGGCGACTGCTCGAAGCCTTCCAGGGCTCAGCCAATCTCACGCTGTGCACCGACCTACCTGAAACCGCTCATTCTTACTTCAAGGGACTGACATCATGATCAAAGCCGTTATCTTCGACATGGACGGTGTGCTGATCGAGGCGAAGGACTGGCACTACGAAGCGCTGAACAAGGCACTCAACCTGTTCGGCCATACCATCAGCCGCCACGAGCACCTGACCACCTACGACGGCCTGCCGACCTCGCGCAAGCTGGATATGCTCAGCGTCGAGCGCGACCTGCCAGTGGAGCTGCATGCCTTCATCAACGAGATGAAGCAGATGTACACGATGGAAATCGTCTACGCGCAGTGCAAGCCGACCTTCGTCCACCAGCGCGCCCTGTCGTCGCTCAAAAGCCAGGGCTACAAGCTGGCGGTAGCCTCCAACTCGATCCGCAACACGGTCGAAGTGATGATGGAGAAATCCCGCCTGGACCAGTATCTGGACCTGAAGCTGTCCAACGAGGACGTGGTCAACGCCAAGCCGGCGCCGGATATCTACACCAAGGCCATCGAGTCGTTCGGACTGCTGCCTGAAGAGTGCCTGATCGTGGAAGACAACGAGAACGGCATTCGCGCCGCCCGTGCTTCCGGTGCCCACGTCCTGGTGGTGCAGGATGTCGAGGATGTGAACCTGGACAACATCACCAGCCGCATCCAGGAAATCAATGCCCAAGCCACTCAGCAGGAGAGCCTACTGTGCGCAAGCTGAACATCATCCTGCTCGCCGCCCGTGAAACCAACTCCGTGGCAGTGGAAAGCAGCTACCCGGCCTACCTGGCCGAACGCGACGGCCTGCCGCTGATCGAGCACCTGGTCGAGAGCTGCCTGAAGCTGGAGCCTGCCAGCATCACCTGCATGCTGCCCAAGGCGGACGTTTCCAAGTTCCACCTGCGCAACATGCTGCACCAGATGAGCCCGATCGCCTCGGTGCTGCCGGTTCACGCCCTGACCATGGGCGCGGCTTGCACGGCACTGCTGGCGGCGCAAAGCATCGACAACGACGACGAGCTGCTGATCCTCAGCTGCAACGAACTGCTCGATGCCTCGCTCGAGGACATCGTCGCCCGTTTCCGCGGCGAAGAATGCGACGCCGGCGTGGTGGTTTTCAAATCGCTGCACCCGCGTTACTCGTTCGTGCGCAAGAACAGCGATGGCTGCGTGGTCGAGGCCGCCGAGAAGAACCCGATCAGCAACCACGCCGTCGCCGGCCTGTACTGGTTCGCCAAGGGCAGCGTGTTCGTCGAGGCGGTGAAAGAGATGATCCGCAAGGACGCCAAGGTCAACGATGCCTACTACATCGCGCCTTCGCTCAACGAACTGGTGCTGCTGCACAAGAAGATCGGCACCTTCCGTGTGGACCCTAGCCAGTACCACCCGCTCAAGAACTCTCACCAGCTCCATGCGTTCGAGAATGTAGGCCCACGATGAACTCCGCGAATCTGAAAGACATGGTCAAGGGCTGGTTCGTCGGTGGCTTCACCCCCACCGCCTTCAGCACCCAGGCCTGTGAAGTCGCCGTCAAACCTTACGTCGCGGGCGACGCCGAGGCCGCCCACTACCACAAGATCGCCACCGAGGTGACGCTGATCCTGTCCGGTGAAGTCGAGATGTGCGGCAAGACCTGGGGCGCCGGCGAGATCGTGGTGCTCGAGCCTGGCGACATCACCGCCTTCAAGGCCCTGAGCGACGCCGTGACCGTCGTGGTCAAGGTGCCAGGCGCCCTGAATGACAAGTACGTCGTAGAAGAATGAAGACGATTCAGTTCCAGCATGACCCGAAACTGGGCTACCTGCCGGCGAAGAACCTGCGCCCGATTCCGGCGGACCTGAGCCTGCCTGAAGGTGGCCAGACCCTGTTCTCCTTCCGCCGCTTCAAGCAGGCCGAACCGGCTGTCACCCTCAAGGGCATGCATGCGGCCAAGCGACCGCTGGATATCTACGGCGCTGGCTCGTACTGCTTCTACGGCGTACAGAGCGATTCGCAGCTGAGCCCGCTGTTACTGTGGGATGCCGTGCACTTTCTCGAAGTGGGCCAGAGCCTGACGCTGATCGAGGACGCTCCGTTCGACAGCTACCTGGACCGTGACTACTTCAGCGCCGCGCTGACCTGCGTGGAGCGCGGCGCCAACCGCGTGACCTATCGCAAGACCGGCTTGCTGCCGGCCCAAGGCGATGACGACCTGGACAGCTGGACCTTCGGCATCCCGGTCGGTCCCGAGGACGCCACGGTGCTCAATGCCGTGGTCGAGCGCATTCTCGAGCTGGACATCCCGCACAAGGAGATTCTGCTCTGCGGCACGCCCGGCAAGAACTTCCGCTACTTCGAGCAGGTGCGCATCGTCGGCGAGGACATCACCGCGCCGCCTGTGCAGATCTGCAAGAAGAAGAACCGCCTCGCCGACGAAGCGCGCTACAACAACCTGGTCATTCTCCACGACCGGGTGTTCCTGCCCGCGCACTTCGGTGAAATGGTTCGCCGCTTCGGGCCGCGCTATCCGCTGATGACGCTGCAGAGCATGTTCTTCGACAACGTGCGCAACTTCGGGCCGCGTCGCTATTCGGACTACGCCATGGCCATGGGCTCGATCGCCGAAGGCATGAAAGGCCTGCACCGCCGCGAAGATGCGGTGGTCAGCATCGCCTCGGCATTGTTCGCCGAAGTCGAGCGCACCGGTTTCTGCTTCGCAAGCCCCATGCGCTACACCAAGGATGCCAGCTACCCGACCGGCAGCCTGTATGTGTGCCGCAAGGAAGTGTGGCAAGCCTTCCCGCTGGACGAGTCGCTGCTATGGGCCGAGTTCGAGGATATCGAGCACGGCATTCGCGCCTCCAAGGGCGGCGTGCCGACCCGGGTCAACCCCCACGGCATCACCCAGACGGTCACATCCCGCGCCCTGCTCGGCACCGAAGCACCGGTCGAGTCGCGTAACGGCCGCTACAAGAGCATTGGCCCAGCGCAATTCTCGCCACTGCGCAAGAAGCCGCTGATTCGCATGTCCGCGGAGGATGCACTGATCCGTCTGCAGCGATTCGCCGACAAGTACGTCAAGTCCGACCTGGCACCGCACATCCCGACCGGCCTGAAGAGCATCAGCTCGCGCGCCTGGCTGAAGCTGGTCAATAGCGTGGTGCAAAGCTGCAGCTTCGGCAACGACCTGGAGTCGGTCACGACCTTCATCCGCGATTTCGAGAAGTGGGTATTGCTGGATCAGTTGCCCAATACCGTGGTCGAGTCGATCGCGCTGCAGTTCCTCGCCGATCCGGTCGCGGCGAAGCGCAACCTGGTCTATGGCAGCACAGAGTTCCGTAACATGGTGCGCCAACGTCCGATCCAGAGCTGGTTCTACAAGGACCTGGGCGAGTACTTCCATCCTCGGGCACTGGCGTTGCCGGGCATCGTGCTGTCCGCCTTCAAGCTGTATCGCAACAATGGCGGGATCTTCTACTTCACCAGCTTCCGGGAATGCGTGCGGGCGATCTACAACTCCACCCCTTTCCATCGCTATGTGGCGCGCCAAAAATGAATATTTTCCTGATTTCCCAGGAGGCGGTCCGTGGCCAGCAAGCACAGGTGGCCACCTACCTGTCGCAGGTGCGCCTGCAACCCTCGCTGCTGACCTCGGTGATCGTGATCGACGAGTGCAAGTGGACCACGCCCGAGGCTAGCGCCGCGCCGGCGCTGCGCCAGTTCATGCTGGACGACTTCCTGCATGAAAAGGGCAGCGTCAACAACGGCGCGTTCGTCGCCGACGCCAACGTGATCGGGGAAAAGCTGAGCGCGGCCTCCGAGTCGTGGCTGATCGTCGACTTCGGTCTGCACGAATATCAAATCGCCATGGACTTCATCCGCAAGATGGCAACCTTCACGTTCCTGTTCAAGGACTTGCGCGAGAAGAACATCATCCTGCTGATGCCGCGTCCCTACCTGGGCTTCATGGGGCGTCACGTCAATGGTGCGTTCAACAGCACATCGACTGGCTCCGACAAGGCCTCCGACGCCGATCGCTACCAGATGTTCCTGCTCTCGACGCTGATGGAGAAGCTGTACCTCAGTGGCCCGATCATCGCCTGGCCGGTGTCCAAGGTACGGCAGCTGACGCGCTTCTTCTACGAGCGGATCGTCCGCGTGAGAGCTTGATCGGATGAAGCGCAGAACGTTCGTCGCCGGGCTGTGCGTGCTCACCAGCGGCGTGCTGGGCTACAGACTCGGCCAAAGTTCGCGGGAAGAGCCACTCGATTTCCAGGCGTTGCTGCAAGGCAATCCGGATGTGAAGTTCCATCACATGCCGCCCGAGCTGCTGATCAAGCTGTATTCGCGCAATCTCGCGGAGCAGGACCGCCAGGCGATCCTGCAGCACCTGATCCATCACAACCGCTCCTTGTTCGTGGCCGAGCCCTACGCCCGTAGCCTCGGCACACCCGGCTTCTACAGAGTCATAGGCTGATGTTTGTTGAAACACTGATTATCGGCAATGGCTTTGCCGGACGCTCGGTCGCCCACGGCCTGAAGGGGCCTTGCCTGATCGTCGAGCGCGGCGAGAAGTTCAATATCTTCGAGCGTCGCGCACGCTTCAACGCCATGGAAAAGGCGGATCGACACGATGCGCTGATTCGCCGCTCCTATGAGTCGAAACACGCGTTCAACGTGCCCGAGGAGCTGCCGCCCGACTGCGCTTCGGACTATATCCTGGTCGATGGCGGCTGCTCCAATCACTGGGGCGGCCTGAGCTTTCGCCTGTCCCAGGCAATGTTCGAGCAGAAGGTCGAAGACTTCCGCTGGCCGTTCGACTTCCAGACGATGCAGCCCTACTACCGTGAAGCCGAGCAGCTGCTGCGCATCAGCGCCGATCCGCGCGACCCGGACGAGCGCAATCCGCTCACCGAGATCAAGGGCACCGAGCGCTGGCACGAGGCGCTCTCGCCCTTCTTCCCGCAGGCCTACATCGGCGCGCAGGCACACAACCTGTCCATGGAGCCGGTCGAAGGTCAAGGCCTGTGCATGGGCGCAGGTGACTGCGAGCTGTGTCCGATGGACGCCAAGACCCGATCGCTGCACATCCGCGCCCAGGCCCGCGTGCTCAACGAAGTCCTGGTCGAACGCCTGCGTTTCGAAGGCGGCAAGGCCGTCGAGGCGATCTGCCATACCCCGCGGGGACCACTGAGCATCCGCTTCGATCGCGTGATCATCGCCGCGCACGGTGTCGAGTCGCTGAAGCTGCTGTGGAAAAGCGACCTACCGGCCGAAGTGCCACAGGCGTTCATGGGCCGCTACTGCCAGGACCATGCCGTCGCCGAGCTGGCGTGCCGCCTGCCGCAGGCGAAGATTCCGTTCTTCCAGGTCAATACCGCCGCGCAAGTGGTGATCCCGGAGCTCAGTGGCGAGCTCGACGGCATCGAATACACCACCCTGGGCCTCATGACCCCGGGCAACGACGCCGCCCTGGCCGGTTCGCTGGATCTGGACAAGCTCAACGACTGGGCCATTCGCGAGTCGCTGGAGGACCTGGCCGGCACCCTGAGCCTGTACATCCTGCTCGAAATCCCGCCACAGTGGGATGTCTCGCTGTTCTACGAAGGCGGTGGCGTGCGCATGGATAGCGACGGCTATCACGGCAACAAGCACCGCTACGACGCCGTGATCGAAGCGATCTACACGAAGATGGAAACCCTCGGTGCAATTCCTGTGCGCGCCGCGGAGCAGTTGCATTATCGCGACGCGTTCGGCACCCACCACCTGGTTGGCATGCTGAACATGAGCGCCGGCGACAATGCCGTGGTCGGCGCGGACTTCCGCCTCAAAGGCAGCGACAACGTCTACATCGCAGGCTCCTCGCTGTTCCCGCGCTGCGGCTCGCGCAACCCGACAGTCACCGTGGTCGCCCTGGCCCGGATGCTGGCAGACCAGCTGAACGACCACGCATGAGCATCGCGTGCAGCAGGCTTTCGGTGGTCATCCAGGGTCCCCTGACAGAGGGCGGCCAGGCTATCGCCGAACGTGCCGTTCAAAGTGTGCGCCAATACCTGCCAGGTGCGCAGATCATCCTATCGACCACCGACGATTGCGCCCAATTGGCGCTGGAAGGCGTGCACTGCGTGACCGAGCGCGCAGCCAGGCACTTCGACGATGCCAACGGCAACATCAACAACGTCAACAAGCTCGTGGCCACCGTGAGCAATGGCCTGAGCCTGGCCGAGCGCGAGTACACCCTGAAGCTGCGCAGCGATCACGTGCTGTGCAGCGACGCCGTGCTGGCCTTGATGGGCGACGAGCAGCCCGCGCAATTGCTTGAAGCCAAGCTGGGTGTGTCGAACCTGTTCCTGCGCAACCCGGCACGGCTGTGCTACCTGTTCCACCTGAGCGACACCGTGCAGTTCGGCCGCACCGAAGATCTGCGCAAGCTCTGGAACACCGGCCCACTGACGGCCGACTTCCTGTACCTGGCAAATGGGCCGCGAACCAATCCGCTTGGCACATTCCAGGGCTACACCGAATTTCGCCTGCTGCCCGAACAGGCCATCTTGCTGCGCTTCGTCCAGGCATGCGGCCTGAAGCTGGATCTCGAGCATATCTCGCACACCCGCTTCGACCTGTTCTGCGCCTGGGAAGACCTGCTGCTGGACAACTTCGACGTTCACGACTGGCAGCGCCTCGGCATCGTCCCGCCCGCCCGTTTCCTCAGCGCCCCTTATGCGCCTGGGTCAATCATGACCACCGATGAGCTGCGCGTGATGCGCGCACGACGCGGCAAGGCGCACAGGGTGCGGCGCTACCTGCACGTGCTGCTCAACAAATACGCGTTTTGCTGGTTGCGCCGTCGCTGGCTGGTCTCGGTGGCGTCGCTGCTGCTGTTTTCGTTCTCACCGAACCTCGCCCTTGCGGCACGCGACGCCTACCGTCGCCTGACGGGCGCGCAACGCTCCTGAACCCAGGCGTGCCAAGACTTCCCCACCACCACCACCCGGAGTATCGTTTCATGAACAAGATGTTCTTCGTTGGCGCCGCCCTGCTGGCCCTTGCCGGCTGTGACAAGCCAGCAGCACCAGCGGCCCAGGCCACCGCCCAGGCAGCCAACGTGCCGCAGGAAGATGGCCAGTACCTGCGCTTCATCCAGTTGCCCGACGGTGAGACCCGCCTCGAAGCACATCGGGTCATCGGCAAGGTCTACAAGACGATCAGCGGCTACCCTGGCTTTGCCGTCAAGGCCGGCACCTTTGCCGACGTCAATCCACTGGTGGTGCGCATCAAGGATTGCGGCGTGATCAGCTTCAGCAACGTCGAAGGCAACGCCAAGGTCATGAAGGCCGAACGTACCGAGACCACGGGCTTCAACGCCCAGTGCCCGATCCAGAAGGTCGATGGCCTGTGGACCAAGCTGGCAGTCGACGCCTGATGGTCGCGGGGAAGCATTTGCCGTGAAAGTACTGCACTTCTACAAGACCTTCGGGCCGGAGCAATTCGGGGGGGTGGAGATGTTCATCCGCCACCTGACCCATGCCACATCGGCCCAGGGCTGCGAGAACACGGTGCTGTCCCTGGCCGATGAGCCCCTGCCGCCCCAGCAGACACCCAGCGTGCGGATGTTCCAGGCCAGGCAGAACTTCAATGTCGCCTCGACGGGGTTCTCCTGGTCGGTGTTCGCGGATTTCGCGCGCCTCGCACAAGAGGCCGACGTGATCCACTATCACTTCCCGTGGCCATTCATGGACCTTGTCCATCTGGCCAAGGGCCTGAACAAGCCCAGCGTGGTCACCTACCACTCCGACATCGTGCGCCAGAAGGTGCTGCTGCAGGTCTACCGACCCCTGATGCACGCCTTCCTCGGGCGCGTGGATGCCATCGCCGCGACCAGTCCGAACTATCTGCAGAGCTCCAGCGTGCTGCGCCGTTATCGGCACAAGGCCCAGTCGATCCCCATCGGCCTGGACCAGTCCCTGTACCCGGTCGCGGACGCCGAGCAAGTGGCGCAGCTGCGCAACCGATACGGCGGACGGTTCTTCCTCTTCGTCGGCGTGCAACGTTACTACAAGGGCCTGCACTTCCTGCTCAAGGCCATGCAGTCGGCCCCCTGGCCACTGCTGATCGTTGGTGTCGGCCCCATGGAGCAGGAGCTGATGCGCATGGCCGAGCGTCTCCAGCTGTCCAACGTGCACTTCCTCGGTCGGGTCGATGAGCAGCAGAAGATCAATCTGATGCAGGCCTGCTACTCAGTGGTTTTCCCATCGCACCTGCGCTCGGAAGCCTTCGGCATCGGCCTGCTCGAAGGGGCGATGCTCGGCAAGCCGCTGATCTGCTGCGAGATCGGCACCGGCACCAGCTTCATCAATCAGCACGCATCCACAGGTATCGTGGTTCCACCGATGGATGCCGATGCCTTGCACCGGGCGATGAAGACGCTGTGGGATGATCCCGCGCTGGCGCAGCGTTATGGCGAAGCCGCGCGCGCGCGTTATCTGGATGTGTTCACTGCCCAGGGCCTGGGGCAGGCGTATTCGGCGCTGTACCGTGAGGTGGTTTCACGGCCAAGCGCGTGAACGGGCAGGAGGGCTGCGCCCTCCCCCCTTCTCGGCCTAGCAACTGGAAACGCTGTACCCGGTCTTCTCGACCAGCAGGCCAACCAGTCGCTCGATCGCATGTGGCAACGTGCCGTCGGACAAGCCCCGCTCGATGTCGAAGTACGCCGGCAGAATCGCCTCGAGCCCCTCGAGCGCCTCGGGGCGCAGCCAGAACATGGAACCAGCAGGGAATCTGCCTCGGACGAACTCGAGCCCCAGCAGACGACTCGCATGGGCGATATCGTCGTGGTTGTACTTCATGTTCCAATCGGTGTGCTCTATCAGATACTTGCCCGGTGCGAGCAGGCCCAAAGCAGGGTCCGCCTTGAAGCGCCCCACGGCCTCGAGCACCTTGTCAGTGCTGCCAGCCAGCGCGGAAACGAGTTCGTTGCGAATCTCGTTGCCATCGGATCGATAGGAGCTTTTCTTACCGTGCAGTTTGCAGATCGCCTCGTACCCCAGGCTGCGGATGCTCGATAGCACCTTGATGAACGGAAGTACATCCCGCCCCCGGTTCTCCACCAGCAAAACAGCGGCATCAGGGTAACTCTCACGCACGCGCAAGGCCGCTTCCCGGCTGGTCACGGTGAAGTAGAAATCGCAGCCCACGCGCTGCAGGTTCTGCAGGTAAGGCTCAAGCTCGTCGAACACTTCCACATAATGCACGTGGATGATCGCGGCGATGGCATTCTTCTTCCCAGGCTCCGGCGCGACAACCATGGTCGAGGCCTGATCATAGTCAGACAACACATCGTAGGTAGCCTGCAGGTAGCCATAGCCATACTTGCGATCGGGTTCCAGGTGAGTACCCTCGGCCCACTCGTTCCAGGCATTGACGAACACCAGCTTCTCATCCGCCGCGTACTTCGGATTGCTGTGAGCGTTATTGCAGATGAACGACAACCATTGTTTATAGCGCAGCAGGCTGAAACCATGGAAAGTATGGCTGTTGTTCTGTTTCCTCGCCGTGTTGTCCCAGGACAGCATCGCCGTCCTGAACAATTTGTAATCCGGCTCCGCCGCCCGGACTACGTTGCCGACCACCTGTTCGTAGCTGAAAATGTTGCCTGCGTAATTGGCATTGGTCACCTGCAATTGCTCGTTGATGAGGTGACTCAGCGTGGTATGAGGCGGGAACTCGAGCGCGGCGTCGAAGCCAAACTCCTCCGGATCCTTGATGCCAAAGGTCTGGGCGCAGATCAAATACAGGCCAGGGAAGCCGTGCTTGAGCACTTCCTCGCGCCACAGCACTGCGGTTTCAGCCATCTCCGGAATGATGCTGGCTCGGTAGATGATAAGCACCGGCTTGCCATCGATCTTGATGTAGCGGCTGTCATTGAAGTACTTGATCAGATGCTGGATGAAAGCAAGCGAGTCTTCGGCACTGTGATCCTGGGCAATCAGTACATCGTGCTCCTGCCCGTCCCAGCGTCGCGTCCAGTTCTCGTTCGCCCAGGTCAGGCAGAACGGCATGTCGACATTGGGGTTGTTGAGCATCATCTCCAATGGCGTGTCCATCAGGATCTTGCCGGCGAACCAGTAGAAGTAGTAGTTGAAGCCGTGGATGCCATACTCTTTCGCGAGCCTGGCTTGCTCTTCCATGACCTTCGGCACACGCAGGTCATAGTACCCCGAGTGGATCGGCAGGTGAGGCTGGTAATGCCCCACGTAGTTTGGCGTGGCCTTGGTGACGTTGGACCACTCGGTGAATCCTTTGCCCCACCACTGGTCATTTTCGGCAAACGGGTGGAACTGCGGCAGATAGAACGCAATGAGTTTGACGTCAGGGTGGATAGAAGGATTTTGCTTGTACTCGACAAACCCCTCATTGATCGTTTCGAACTGAATGACCGGAATGTTCGAACGATCGATGGTCGAATCCTTGCCTCGACCGCTCAACGTCCTGGCGATCCCCACTACTCGGCGGGCAACGCCGCTGATCCCCTCGCGGCGATAGAGACCGATGCCATTGCTCAACGTGCCACGAATCCCGCCGCGGGCCCGTAGCGCATTTCTCACGCGCGCCAGAAGGTGCCTCGCTCGTGCGACGTTCTTTCTTGCGGGTGCCACATATTTGCCCGCCCAGCGAAGCGGCTTGGTAACACGCCAGCTGGTCGACTGGCGCATCTCTGCCAGAACCTGGTTTTCCCGAAGCAGACTTTCTTCTCGTTCATCGAGCGAGCGGATCAGATCAGCGATTTCACCATCGCTTTTCACGACATCGCTCTTGATCCGCGCAAGTTCACTTTCAAGATCGAGAATGACTTCACGGGTACGTTCCAGTTCGACCTCGTACTTGGCGGCCGCCGCCTGGTGCTCGACGGCTGCGGCCTCGTGCTCGGCGACGCAGGCGCCCAGTTCCTTGATGAGCATGAAGTCCTCGGTGAAACCTCGGGATTTGAGGTCCAGCAGAGGATTGTCGCAGGTGGCATTGGAATAGTTGGAATAACCGTAAAGGATTCGCTGTTTGTAGGAGGAGCCGTGGGAGGCATCCTTGACAAACACGGCAACGAAATCGTTCCAGGCGCTGGCTGGGTCGCTGTCGATAGTCCCTTCCGCTTTTCCAGCGACAAAGGACTCGAGCAGCGCTGGCTGGTAGCCATTTTTCTCTGCCCAGGCTACCAGGGCAGTCCCTGCATCGGGGTAGAAGCGCCAGCAGTCTACGGGATAGCGGTGAATGTAGCCGTTGCTCGGTGCGTTGAGGTACAGCACGCCCTCCGGCTTCAGGATCCGCATGAGTTCCAGGTAGAGCAACCAGAAAAACTGCGAATGCTCAAATACCGAACTGCAGACGATCACATCGACCGAAGTGTCTTCGAACGGCAGCTTGTACGGGTCGTCGAGGATAACATCGACACCGTCGCCCGCTACAAAATCGACACCAATGTACTCTACCCCCTCAGGGCAGACATCCCGAAGCGAGCCGTTGACATTCTGCGCACCGATATCAACAACCTTCTTGCCATGCACATTGGAAAGATAACTTTTAAAAAAAAGAGAGCCAAGATTTTTAGCGGAGGGATGCATATTCTACCTTTATTCAGGCCACACTAAGGCTTATATTTGTCAGAGGTATTCCGATAATACCTGTGGAAACCGGATCATGGTGAGAGCGTATCACCAGCCCTTCGTGAAACCAATGCAGCTGCCTATGCTCATGCTGGGTACCGTTGGCAACCGCTACTTGTATGATGTAATCGCCCTTGGCCAACCAAGGCATGAAGAACTCGAACTGGGCGGTCAGCCGGGCCCCAGCACGAGCAGCACAGGGCCTGTTCTGGTAGCTGAAGAACGTATTGTCACCGAACAACGTTTGCCCGAGACGGTCCTTGACAAAGAAGCCCACGATGGGTCGGTCAAGATCGACAGCGGTATCCACCTCGATCTTCAGGGCAACTTTCTCGCCCCCGACAACCCAGCTCAAACTGCCCCCCTGCGAGTCTGTCAGGCTGACATCGACAATTCTCGCATCGTTGCCGCCAAACGCGCCCTCTTCATTGGGTTCGAACCTGAATACTTCGATGTCGTTCCTGAGATTGCTGGCATTCACGAACGCAGCGCGCTGGTCTACCCAGTTCAACTCCGGCTCGCCTACTCGCGCGATTTTCTCGACCCGCGGGCCTGGAATATCATCGCTGCTCGACGCCTGATCGGACAGGTTGCTGAAAAGGTCGTTGAGGTAGTACTCACACACGGTCTTGGAGTCGCCCGTGCGGCGCTGCACGCCCCGATCGAGCCACACCACCCGGTCACAAAGGTTGATGATCGACGCGGTATCATGGCTCACAAAGATCAATGACTTCTCTTCACGAAACTTCCGAATGAATCGCATGCACTTCTGAGTGAAGAATGCATCGCCCACCGAAAGGGCCTCGTCAATCACCAGAATGTCCGCATCCACGTGGGCGACCACTGCGAAAGCGAGGCGAACGTACATCCCGCTCGAGTAGGTCTTGACGGGCTGCTCGAGGAAACTGCCGATGTCCGCAAACGCAGCGATATCCTCGAAGCGCGAATCGATCTGCTCTTTCGACAGTCCGTACAGAGAAGCCGCCATATAGACGTTTTCGCGCCCGGTGAACTCCGGATTGAAACCAGCGCCCAGCTCCAGCAGCGCGGCAACCCTGCCATTGACCTCGAGCTCGCCGCGAGTCGGGTTCAAAGTGCCGCAGATCATCTGCAACAAGGTGGACTTGCCGGACCCATTGCGCCCGATGATCCCTATCGTTTCACCCTTTTTGAGCGTGAACTCGACATCCTTGAGTGCCCAGAACTCCTGAAAGAAACTTCGGCGGCCACGGCACATCATCTGCAGCAAACGCTGATGAGGTTTTTCGTAGATGTGGTAGCACTTGCTCAGGCCACTTACCCTGATCGCAATATCAGACGACATCGGCGAACCCCTTTCTAGTTTTCTGGAACCAGGCAAAGCCCAACCAGGCGAATGCAAGGCTTGCCAGAAGAGAGACAAGCCAGTACCCGACTTCCGGTACCGTTCCCCAGACGAGTACGTCGCGGGTCTGCTCGATGAAGTGGGTCAGCGGGTTCAGGTTGATCAAGTAACGATAGCGCTCGGGTATCGCCGCAATCGGGTAGAAGATCGGTGACAGGAACATGAGGGCGGTGATCAGGATACCCACAATCTGCCCCACATCACGAAGAAATACGCCTAGCGAAGCGAGGAACCAGGCCAGACCAAGCACGAAGAAAATCAACGGTAGCAGCACAAACGGAAAGAGCAGGCTGGTGGCATGAGGCAGGCCGAACGAGATGATGTAGAAAACGAGCCAGACGGCCAGACTGATCACCAGATGAAAGAAGGCACCTGCCAGGGTGACGACAGGCAGCACTTCCAGTGGGAAAACGACCTTCTTCACATAGTTGGCATTGCTCACGACCAGGGAGGGCGCCCGGCTGATGCATTCCGAGAAGAAACCAAAAACGATCATCCCGGTGAACAGAATCAAGGCAAACTCTGTCTGCGAGCCGCTTCCGCTTGTTCCCCAACGCGCCTTGAACACGATACTGAAAACGAATGTATAAACAGCCAGCATGAAAATCGGGTTGAACAGCGACCAGAGCATGCCCAGATAAGACCCTCTGTATCTCCCGATGACCTCGCGCTTGGCCAGTGCGTAGACAAGGCCCTTGTTACGCCAGATATCGCCAAACATTGCCATTGGCGACGCAGAGAATCGTTGCATCAGTCATCCACCTTCGCAGCACCCGCCGCCCTGTCATTTTCATTCGCTGAGCCGAGTGTGAATATTCGAGCAACCGTACAATCGCACCAGACCTTCATAGAGCACACCACACCCTTGATTCCTCAGTCGAAAATAGAGATGGCTGAGCGCGCCTCCCCGAGCCAGGCGTCACCAGACGACCTGTGCCGTGCATGGTACTTGGGAGGAGCACCCAGCCTTGACGTACAGAACGATGCACGATCACTCGAACAAATCAGCCTGCGCCAACGTCGAACCGCGGATGTCCTTTTCAGACAGGATGGGTTCGCCCTGCAACTGCCAATCGATGGCAACCTGCGTGTCATTCCAGAGCAGGCAGCGTTCATGCGCCGGTGAATAGTAATCGGTAGTCTTGTACAAAAACTCCGCACTCTGCGAAAGGACATAGAAGCCGTGAGCGAAGCCCTCTGGCACCCACAGTTGTCTTTTGTTCTCGGCGGACAGTATGGCCCCGACCCACTGGCCAAACGTGGGCGATGAGCGCCTCAGATCGACAGCGACATCGAGCACCTCGCCTTGCACGACGCGCACCAGTTTCCCCTGAGCATGCTCGATCTGGTAGTGCAAGCCCCGCAACACACCTTTGGCAGAGCGGGAATGGTTATCCTGGACGAACTGTACCTTCCGGCCGATCTGCTCTTCAAACACTCGGTGATTGAAGCTCTCGAAGAAGAAACCTCGTTGATCACCGAACACCTTCGGCTCGAAGAGCACAACATCGGGTATCGCTAAGCGTGTTCCATTCATCAATAAATCTTCTCTTGCAGAATTCGCTGAAGGTACTGACCGTAACCATTTTTTGCCAACGGCGCCGCCAGCTTTCCGAGCTGCTCAGCAGTGATCCAGCCCTGGCGATAGGCAATCTCTTCCGGGCATGCCACCTTCAAGCCCTGGCGATGCTCTATGGTCGCGATGAACTGACTCGCTTCAAGCAGCGAGTCATGGGTTCCCGTATCGAGCCAGGCATAGCCGCGTCCCATGATTTCGACGGAAAGCTCGCCTCGATCCAGATACACGCGATTCAGATCAGTGATTTCCAGTTCGCCACGAGGAGACGGGCGAATGCTCTTGGCGAAATCGACGACCTGCTGATCATAGAAGTACAGCCCGGTCACAGCGTAATTGGACTTGGGCTGTGCAGGTTTCTCCTCGAGACTCTCTGCTTTGCCGTCTTTGTTGAACTTCACAACACCATATCGCTCCGGATCATTGACATGGTAAGCAAAGACCGAGGCACCGACTTCGCGACTGGCAGCATTGCGTAGCAGGTCCTGGAAGAGATGGCCATAGTAGATATTGTCACCCAAGACCAGCGCGGACAGATCGTTGCCAATGAACGACTCACCAATCAGGAATGCCTGCGCCAGGCCGTCCGGCGAGGGCTGAACCGCGTACGAGAGGTTCAACCCCCACTGCTCGCCAGTCCCTAGCAGTTGCTCGAAGCGAGGCGTGTCCTGAGGCGTCGAGATGATCAGAATATCGCGGATATCCGCCAGCATCAGGGTGCTCAGCGGATAGAAAATCATCGGTTTGTCGTAAACCGGCAGTAACTGCTTGGAAATCGCTAGCGTTGCAGGATGCAGACGCGTGCCCGAACCGCCCGCGAGAATGATTCCTTTACGTTTTTTCATCATTTTTTCTCAATGATTTCCGTGAGCATCCGAGCCACCCCTGCTTGCCATTCCGGCATTCTCAGTGCGAAAGCCTTTTGCAGTTTCTCTGTATTCAGTCGCGAGTTGCCAGGCCGTTGCGCGGCGGTCGGATACTCGTCGGTCCCCACGGCCTTGACCGTGGCGGCTGTCGCCTTGAGGGGCAGCCCGGCGGCGGCGGCCTGGTCGAGCACGTACCGCGCGTAGCGACACCAGGTCGTCTCTCCTGCCGCAGCCACGTGATAGAGGCCGCTCAACTCCGGCTGCCGGCGCACGGCGACAATAGCCAGAGCCGCGACATCGGCCAACAACTCGGCACTGGTCGGCGCCCCGAACTGGTCATCGATCACACTCAGCGTCTCGCGCTCCTGAGCCAGGCGCAGCATCGTCTTGGCAAAGTTATTACCGCGCGCGGCATAGACCCAACTGGTCCGCAGGATGAGATGCGCGCAGCCAGACGCTCGAATAGCCTCTTCACCCGCGAGCTTGGTCTTGCCATAGACGTTCAGCGGATCAACGGTATCGATCTCACGCCACGGGGCGCTCCCATGGCCTGGGTAGACATAATCAGTGGAGTAATGCACCAGGAGGCTTTTGGCCTTGGCCGCCCATTCGGCCATCACCGCGACCGCCTCGGCATTTACGCGCAAGGATTTGTCTGGCTCCGACTCGGCCTTGTCCACCGCCGTATAGGCGGCAGCATTGACGATGACGTCAGGGGCGTAGCGCTGCAAGGTGTCAGCGAGCCCTTCAAGATCGCTAAGGTCACCGCAATAGTCAGTACTGCGCGAGTCCAGTGCGAGCAGCTCGCCCAGCGGTGCCAGGCTGCGCTGCAACTCCCAGCCCACCTGACCATTCTTGCCCAGCAGAAGGATCCTCATGCGCCGCGCCCGTCATAGTTCTGCTGCACCCAGTCACGGTAACTGCCGGACTGCACGTTGCTGACCCACTCTTGATTGTCCAGGTACCACTCCACAGTCTTGCGGATACCGGTCTCGAACGTTTCTGCGGGCTTCCAGCCAAGCTCGCGCTCGAGCTTGCGTGCATCGATGGCATAACGCCGGTCGTGTCCTGGACGGTCCGTGACATAGGCAATCTGGGCACTGTACGCCTTGCCGTCAGCACGAGGCCGCAGCTCGTCCAGCAGCTTGCAAACGTGGTGCACGATGTCCAGATTGGTCTTTTCGTTCCAGCCGCCGACGTTATAGACCTCGCCCACCTGACCGGCTTCCAGCACGCGGCGAATGGCGCTGCAGTGATCTTTCACATACAACCAATCACGCACCTGCAGGCCGTCGCCATAGACCGGCAGGTCTTTACCTGCCAAGGCATTGACGATCATCAATGGAATGAGCTTTTCCGGAAAATGATAGGGTCCGTAGTTGTTCGAACAATTGGTCGTCAATACCGGCAGACCGTAAGTATGATGGTAGGCGCGCACGAGATGATCACTGGCGGCCTTGCTCGCCGAATAGGGGCTGTTAGGTTGATACTGGTGAGTTTCGCTGAACGCAGGCTCGTCGCGATCCAGAGAACCATAGACTTCATCGGTGGAAACATGCAGGAAGCGAAACGCTTTCTGTTCATCCGCGGCAAGAGAGTTCCAGAAGACACGAACGGCCTCAAGTAGCCGGAAAGTGCCAACTATGTTGGTTTGAATAAATTCTTCAGGCCCATGAATAGAGCGATCGACATGCGACTCGGCAGCAAAGTTGATGACGGCCCGTGGCCTGTACTTCTCCAGCAGCCCTTTAATGGCGGCCCCATCAGCGATATCCACATTGACAAAAACATGCTGCGGATTCCCGTCCAGACTGACGATATTTTCCAGATTACCAGCATAAGTCAACTTATCGACATTGATTACCGTCTCACCCGAAGCCGCAACCCAGTCGAGCACGAAGTTCGAACCAATAAAGCCAGCACCGCCAGTTACCAGAATAGTCATAGGGTCAGATCTTTTTCAGTATGATGGCAAAAAGCAATCCGAGATTGCCGAGAACGGTCTGTCGATACAAACCGGCCCTGAACATGTTCAGGACTCGCATAGGTAGACTTTGCAGGCGCGCAGCCTTGAACAGCAGAAGCGTCTTCTGATGCTCGTTGCTCAAACGGTGCCGCATGCCTTCCAGCGCCACGATATTCTGGGCGTTCCATTCATGAAAACGCCCACGCAGCAACATGACCAGGCGACGCACTCGGGCGCGCCAATCGGCATTGCTGCCAATGACATTATCGCCATGCTGCCGATAAAGGACTCTGGGCTCGGGGTCATAGCGAATCACACCACCTGAACCGGAGACGAGTTGATAGCACCACCAATCATGCGCCGGAACCGCCAGGTTCGCCCCTGCCTCCACGATCAAGGCACGCGCGGCCTGATTGAAAACCATGGTATTGCCGCCGGCAATACTCTGCACCAGGGCATTCTTGAAGTGAGGGGGATGGTGAAACCTCGGGGACAAGCCACGGCCCTGTCCATCTTGATCGATGAGCTGAGTACGACCGCAGTACAAAGCGGGCACATCAGCGGGGATGCTCCGCAGCCACTCAACGGAAACTGCGAGTTTCTCGTCACTCCACACGTCATCCTGATCACACCAGGCGAAGAACTCAGCCTGGATATCGGCCTGACAAGTCAATGAAAGAAAGTTCTGTACGAACCCCACGCCAGGACCCGCGATAGTTCTAACTTTATTTCTACCCCATACATCCGCAAACCGCTCAAGTAGCGCATGAGTCTGATCGGTCGACCCATCATCGGACACATGCAATGACCAGTTCTCATGTCGTTGCCGTGCAATCGACTCAAGCTGCTGGGACAGAAAAGCTGCGCCATTATAAGTACACATGAGGATGGCAACGTGCGCGATGCCCGGGACGCTATGCTGTTGTGAATGCGCCCCAGAATCCGACCTATCAACGTCAGGAGGCTGAGAATGCACGGTTACGGACCTCATCATTGGGTTGACTCTCCACATCCGCTTCTATGGTTTTGGGCGGATTCAAAAAAATCAGGCACATCAGAGGCTAGCACACCCCATCGTAAACCAGAAGGGTTCGGCCACTAGGCTGCAGACGCCGGTTTTCCACTATCCGAATGGCACTGCAAGAGTGAGATAGACGTAGCAATCGCCTTGGCTGACATCAAATAAATAGCGATAACGCACAGGCGTCGCCAAGACGAAGGGACTATGGAAAACATAAACCAGCGACAACAAAAATCAACTTTTAAAATCGCGATCCACTGCCGCGAAATAAAAATGTCACTGGAATGGCGGTCCATGCTTTGCTTGGCTAGCTAAGACCGCCATGGGCGGGAGAAGTTCAATGATGATGAAACGCTGGCGAGGGATCACGTCGCGGTTATCGGCCCAGCCCTCGCAGCCAGGCGCGCCCCGCCATGCTCAAGGCTCCTGCCGACGCTGCTGGTGAATCCAGTCGACGATCTCGCCATCCGGCGCATAGCCACTGACCAACTCCCGCAGCAGTTGCCGAACCTGGTTGTAGTCATCTGCGGCAATGGCCTTGAGCAGGCTGCCCAAGCGCTCCTTGAGCCGCTCCCAAGCCAGGTAGTCCTCTTGCGCGCTCATGATCATCGGATGCCGGGTCGACACCACGTTGTCGCCGATCAGCAGCTCTTCGTAGAGTTTCTCCCCCGGCCGCAACCCGCTGAACTCGATGGCAATGTCGCCATGCGGGTTATGCTCCGAACGCACGCTCAGGCCAGACAGGTGAATCATCTTCTCCGCCAGCTCGACGATCCGTACCGGCTCGCCCATGTCGAGCACGAAGACATCGCCGCCCTGCCCCATGGAGCCCGCCTGGATCACCAGTTGCGCCGCCTCGGGGATGGTCATGAAATAACGGGTGATCTTCGGGTGGGTGACCGTCAACGGCCCGCCCGCCTTGATCTGCTGATGGAACAGCGGGATGACCGACCCGGACGAGCCCAGCACATTGCCGAAGCGCACCATGGTGAAACGCGTCTTGTTGACCCGCGAGACATTGGCCGGATCATTGAACAACACCGGCGCCTGCTCACGGCTCAACGCCTGCAGCACCATTTCCGCCAGGCGCTTGGTGCTGCCCATGACATTGGTCGGACGCACCGCCTTGTCGGTGGAAATCAGCACGAAGTTGGACACGCCTGCCTGCAATGCCGCCTGGGCCGCGTTCAGGGTCCCCATGACATTGTTCAGCACACCCTCGGCGACATTGTGCTCGACCAGCGGCACGTGCTTGTACGCCGCCGCGTGATAGACCGTGTCCACCCGCCAGGCGCTCATGACGTCGAACAACTGCGCGGGATTGCGCACGGAGCCAAGGATCGGCAGGATGCGAACTGGCGACGACGTGCGCTGGGCGCAGGCCTCCAGTTCCGAAAGGATGCTGTAAAGGTTGAACTCGCCATGCTCCAGCAGCAGCAACGTGCTGGGCTTGAGCGCGAGGATCTGTCGGCACAGTTCCGAACCGATAGAGCCGCCTGCGCCGGTCACCATGACCGTCTTGCCCTTCACGCAATGCTCGAGGAGGTCGGCCTGGGCCGGCACGGCATCACGCCCCAGCAGGTCGGCGATATCCACCTCCTGGAGGTCGTCGACCTTGACCCGGCCACTGGCCAGGTCCATGAAGCTTGGCACACTGCGCACATGCAGTGGATACCCTTCGAGCAGGCCGAGAATCTCGCGCCGGCGTGTGCGGCTGATCGACGGCACGGCCAGCAGCAACTCCTCGGCACCGGTCTCCTCGATCATCCGCTGGATCTGCCGGGGCTTGTAGACATGCAGGCCAGCGATTACCCGCCCGGCAATGCTGCTGTCATCGTCGATGAAGGCCACTGGGCGCATCATCTTGCCCATGCGCAACGCCGCGACCAGCTGATTGCCCGCCGAGCCCGCACCATAGATAACGACTTTGAGCAGGCCGTCGTCACGATTGCTGAAGGGTATGTGCTGAGCCGCGGCAAACCAGTCGCCGAGAAAGTACTGGCGCATGGCCAGGCGCAGCCCGCCGATCAACACCAGGCTCAGCCACCAGTAGTTGAAGATGACCGAGCGCGGCACGAGATACTGATGATTGGCCGACCAGTAGACAATGAGGCCAAGAATCAACGCCGACAGCGTCACCGCCTTGGCGATGACCATCAGCGCGTCATTGCCGAAGTAACGCATCACCGCTCGGTACATGCCGAAACGGATGAACAGTGGAATCGAGACCAATGGCGCGCAGGCGAACAGCCAGAGATGATCCTGGGCCAGCTCGATGGACTCCGCGAACCCCAGGCGCACCACGAAGGCCAGCCACATGGCCATCCATACCAGCACCACATCGGCCAGTACCTGGATCATTCGTTTCTTGGCCCGCGGCAGCCCTAGCAGAAATGCTCGCATTCTTTCCCAACCCCTTTCGTACACCTTTCCTGTCCCTATCTGAGCAGATCTTTCTTGTTCGTCAGGCCGCACGCCTGCGCGGCCCCAACTGCGCGCATTACTCGACGCCGCCCGCGTTGTAGGCCACCGCCAGCCCTGCCAGCGGCACATAGGCGATGAGCAGCCCGACGAAGCCATCGATGCCGAACAGCATGACGCAGGCCGCCACCGGCAACAACCAGCACATCGTCAGCAACGCCACTGCCAGGGTCACCGGCAAATGCCCACCGACTCGCCGCGAGGCGAACTGATAGGCATGGCTGCGGTGTGCCTCGTAGACCTTGTCGCCACGCAGCAACCGCCGGATCAGGGTGAACGTGGCATCGACCACGAACACTCCCAGTAGAATCAGCCAGCACCAGAACAGCTGTGACGACACCCAGGCCGCCTGCAGGGACAGCAGGCCCAGCGCGATGCCGAGGAATCCGCTGCCGGCGTCGCCCATGAAGATCTTGGCTGGGGGGAAATTCCAATACAGAAAGCCGCCCACCGCCATGATCAGGATCACGGGCAAGACCATCAGTTGCTCGAAACCGCCCATCCAGTACAGCACGCAGGCGCCCAGGCAGACACAGATGGCCTCGACGCTGGCGATGCCATCGATGCCGTCCATGAAATTGTAGAGATTGAGCAGCCAGACGAGATAGACCGCCGCAAGCATCGCGCCCGCCCAGCCAAGATCGATCTCGATACCGAACACCGTCAACGGCGGCAGGCCGCCGAGCCAGAACAGCCCCCAGGCCGCTGCGATGAAATGCCCCAGCAGCCGCCAGCGGGCAGCGATATGCCCGTGATCATCCATGAAGCCGATGATCGCGATCAGGCCACCGGCACCGGCGACAGCGAACACCGTGCGCGAATCCAGCAGACCACTGGCACCGAGCGCCACCAGTGCCAGCAGGAACGAAACCACGATCGCCACGCCTCCGCCACGGGGCGTTGGCACCACATGAGAGCTGCGCGCATTGGGAATGTCGATGATGCTTCGGGCCAGCGCGTAACGGCGCAGGCCCGCGGTCATGAGCAGGGAGATCAGCAGCACCAGCGGTGCCAGCCACCATTGAGTCATTTGTTCATTTGTTCCTGGTAATGGCGGGCGGCTTTCGCCAACGCCCGGTCCACGCTCACCGGCGGCGTCCAACCGAGCAGCGAGCGCGTTTTTTCGATATCGACCTGCAGCGATCCGCACAGGCGCTGCGAGAGCGCGCGTCGACCGAGCAAGGTGGCGCCGAGCGCCAGCAGCGCGGCAGGCACAGGCAGCAGCCTGGCCGGCTTGCCCAGGGCTTTCGCCATGCGCTGCAGCAGGCTGGTGGTGGACAGGTCTTCGCCATCGCTGACCAGGAAGGTCTGGTTGGCGGCGGCCGGATGAGTCGTGCACAGACGCACCAGGTCGACGAGGTTGTCCAGGGCGACCAGGCTGCGACGGTTGTGTATCGCGCCGAACGGCAGGGGCACGCCTTTGTCCAGCCAGCGCATCATGGCCAGGAAGTTGGCCTTGACGCCCGGACCGTAGACCAGCACGGGGCGAATGATCACCACCTCCAGGCCTGTGCGCATGGCCAGCTCGCGCAGCCCTTGCTCCGCTTCCATCTTCGAGATGCCATAAGGATCGGCGGGCGCGGGCTCGTCATCGGCACGGTAGGGTCGCCCCGAAACGGTCCCTTCGCCATTGACCTTGATCGAGCTGATGAAGACGAAACGCCGAGCGCCCGCCGCCACGGCCTGCCGGGCAAGATTGAGCGTGCCCTCGACATTGACCTTGCGAAAAGCAGCCAATGGGTCGGCCTCGGTATCGTTCATCACGTGCACGCGGGCGGCCGAGTGGATGACCACCTCGACACCCTCAAGAGCGGCCCGCCAGTCAGTCTCGGCATCGATCGCAGCGATCGAGAAAGGCGCCGCCTCGAACTCGGCCGGGGCGGCACTACGGATCGCCGCGCGCACCGCATGGCCACGCCCCGCGAGATCCGCCAGCACCGCCTTGCCTACAAAACCGGTGGCGCCGGTCAACAACACAGTTGAACTCATCAGCAACTTGTCCTTCGCAGCGAAGCGTCACGGAACAGGGATTCCAGGCGCGACATCAGTTTTTCCTTGGCATAGCGCTGCTCGTAGTAAGCTCGCCCCGCTCGCCCCATGGCCACCCGCTCTGCCTCACCGGCTTCGGCCAGCGCGCAGGTGATGGCGGCCAGGCCGCCGGCGTCGCCGGAATTGCAGGCAAGCCCGGCGCCGGACTCCTCGATCACCCGCGCGGCCTCTCCATTGATCATGCCGAGCAGCGGCCGACCCGATGCCAGGTAGGCCTGGACCTTACCCGGGATGGTCTTTTCGAACACATCGTTGGTCTTGAGCGACACCAGCAGCGCGTCGGCCTGGGCGAACAGCCCTGGCATGGCCTCGAGTGGATGGCGCCCGAGCAGCTGCACATTGTCGAGCTTGCGCAGGGCGATCTGCGTGGTTATCCACTCGCTCATGCGCCCGTCGCCAACGATCACCCAGCGCACCGCTACCTTGTCACGCAGGGCTTCGGCCGCATCGAGCACGGCGGGAAAGTCCTGGGCCTCGCCCAGGTTGCCGGCGAATACAACGGTGAACAGACCGGGCACGCGCTGGATCAATGCCGGCCCGCAGAGCGACGCCTGTGAAAAGTCGTCCTCCGCCCAGCTCGGGAAATAGACCAGGCGCTCTTCGGCGATCGGGCGGCTGCAATACTGGCGCACGTTGTCGAAAAAGCCATGGGACTGCAGCAGCAGGTAGTCCGTGCGGTTGTAGATCCACGAGACCATCCTGCCCACCAGCCCCAGCAGGCGCGGGTGCTTGACCACACCGACCGCGCGCAGGGTCTCGGGCCACAGATCGAGCACCCAGACGAACACCGGCGCCCGCTTCAGACGGCCGATCACCAGAGCCGGGATCGCCGCCAGAATGGGCGAGACGGCATACACGAACACGGCATCGAAGCGTTGCCCACGCAGCTTGAACGCACCCAGCGTGGAGGCGCTGAGCAGGAACGACAGGTAGTTCAGCACCAGCGTGAAGCTGCGCTTGCCACGCGGGACCAGCGGCACGCGAACCACTTCGGCACCCTCATAGCGTGCGAAGGCCTCCGGATCTCGCCGGAAGCGCTCGAACACCTTGCCTTCCGGGTAGTTCGGCAACCCGGTCAGCACGGTGACTTGGTGTCCCTTGGCCGTCAGATCGCGGACCAGGTCATTGATCCGCATGTTCTCCGGCCAGAAGTACTGGGACACGACCAGTACCTTGAGTGATGTTTCAGCCATGGTTGCTCTATTGGTTCAGTACCGCTTCCAGACGACGCGATTCACGTAGTCGGTGTAACTGTGCAGGATCCGCACGACCTTGTCCGAGACGTTCGGCATGCTGTAGTCCTCGACCAGGCGCAGACTGCGCGTTTCGCCGCGAGCCTGGCTTTCGAGGATGCTCAGCCCTTGCAGCACACGCTCGGTTTCCAGCCCGACCATCATGGCCGCCGCCTCTTCCATGCCTTCCGGGCGCTCATGCGCCTCGCGGATGTTCAGCGCCGGGAAGTTGAGGATCGAGGCCTCTTCGCTGATGGTACCGCTGTCGGACAACACCGCCTTGGCTTCGAGCTGCAGCTTGTTGTAGTCCTTGAAGCCCAGTGGCTTGAGCAGGCGCACGTTGCCATGGAAGGTGACGCCCATGGCGGTCACGCGCTTCTGGGTACGCGGATGGGTGGAAACGATCACCGGCAGGTCGAACCGCTCGGCCACGGTATTGAGCACATCCACCAGCTTGAGGAAGTTGGTGTCCGAATCGACGTTTTCCTCGCGATGGGCGCTGACGACGAAGAACTTGCCAGGCTCCAGCCCGAGACGCTCGAGCACATCGGACGCGTCGATGCCGTCACGGTAGTGATTCAACACCTCGAACATGGGGCTGCCAGTCTTGATCACTCGGTCGGCCGGCAGGCCCTCACGCAGCAGGTAGTCGCGCGCGATAGTGCTGTAGGTGAGGTTGATATCGGCGGTGTGGTCGACGATGCGGCGGTTGATCTCTTCCGGCACGCGCATGTCGAAGCAGCGGTTACCGGCCTCCATGTGGAAGGTCGGAATCTTGCGGCGCTTGGCCGGCAGCACCGCCATGCAGCTGTTGGTATCGCCCAGCACCAGCAGTGCGTCCGGCGCGATCTCTGCCAGCACTCGATCGACGGCGATGATCACGTTGCCAATGGTCTCGGCACCCGTCGCACCCGCCGCGTTGAGGAAATGGTCCGGTTTGCGAATACCGAGATCGCTGAAGAAGATCTCGTTCAGTTCATAGTCATAGTTCTGGCCGGTATGCACCAGGACGTGGTCGCAGTGCAGGTCCAGCGCCGCCATGACGCGCGACAGGCGGATGATTTCAGGGCGCGTGCCCACTACGGTGACGACTTTCAGTTTCTTCATTTCTGACTTCTACCTTGAAACGCCGGCTCAGGCGTGGGTACCCACGGGCCGGGCATATGTATCCGGGTGATCACGATCGAAAATTTCATTGGCCCACAGCATGACGATCATTTCATCGTCACCGACGTTGGTGATGTCGTGCGTCCAGCCCGGGACCGTTTCCACAACCTGCGGCTTGTCGCCAGTGGTGAACAGCTCGTGGAACTCGCCCGAGACCACATGCCTGAAGCGGAAGCACGCCGAGCCCTTGATCACCAGAAACTTCTCGGTCTTGCTGTGGTGATAGTGCCCACCGCGCGTGACACCTGGATGCGCGGTGAAATACGAGAACTGCCCGGAATCCCGGGTTTTCAGCATTTCGACGAAGACACCCCGTGGATCGCCGTACTTGGGCACCTCGTAGGTGAACTTTTCTGGCGGCACGTAACTCAGGTACGTCGAGTACAGCGCACGCACAAGGCCGGTACCGACCGGCTCGGTGATCATGGTCCGGCGGCTGTCGCGAAACGCTTGCAACTGCTCGGCCAGTTGGCCAACCGTGATCGCGTATACCGGCTGAACCTCGACGAACGCGTCTGCGCCGCCCTTGCCGTCCATCAACTCGATGAAGGTAGCGATCACATCATCGACGTAGGTCAGATTGATCTGCGCATCAGGGTCGTTGATGCTGATGGCCAGGTCACGCGCGATATTGTGACAGAAAGTCGCGACCGCCGAGTTGTAGTTGGGCTTCGCCCATTTACCGAACACGTTGGGCAACCGGAAGATGTGCACGGGCACGTCAAGCTCTTCGCGCAGGGCCAGCAGTTCATCTTCCGCGTCACGCTTGCTCTTGCCATAGGGATTGTCGAGCTTGGCCTGGGTGGAGGAGCTGTAGACCACGGGGATCTTGCGACCGCTGGCGCGCACCGCCGCGCACAGCGCACGGGTCAGGTCGGCGTTGCCGACATGGAACTCTTTCGGATCCTGCGGCCTGTTCACACCCGCCAGATGGAAGATGAAGTCGGCCTGCGCGACCATTCCCGGCAACGCGTCCAGCGCATGTTCACGGGTGAATCCCATGACCTCGACATCACTGCGCTCGCCAAGATGCACAAGCAGGTTCTTGCCGACGAAACCATTGATTCCGGTGATCAGGACACGCATGGCTTATTCCTCGGGCGCCGCGTTTTCGCCACGCTTGATGGCACGCATGAAGTCGAGCTTGAGCAGCAGTTCCTGCATGCCGTCGACATCCAGGCGCTCAGTGTTGTGCGAGTTGTAGTCTTCCGTGCGAGAGATCTTGGTTTCCCCTTCCTCGACGAACTTGGCGTAGTTCAGGTCGCGCAGGTCCGGCGGCACACGGAAGTACTCGCCCATGTCTTCGGCGCAGGCCATCTCTTCGCGGCTGAGCAGGGCTTCGAACAGCTTTTCACCGTGACGGGTACCGATCACCTGGATCGGGTGATCCGGCTGCCCAACGAGTCTGGTCAGCGCCTGGGCCAACGTTTCCACGGTCGCCGCCGGCGCTTTCTGCACGAACAGGTCGCCGTTGTTGCCGTGTTCGAACGCGTACAGCACCAGATCAACGGCATCGGCCAGGGTCATCATGAAGCGAGTCATGGTCGGATCGGTGATCGTCAGCGGCTTGCCGGCACGAATCTGGTCGATGAACAACGGAATGACCGAGCCACGCGAAGCCATCACGTTGCCATAGCGGGTGCCACAGATGACGGTCTTCTTCTCGTCCACGTTGCGCGACTTGGCCACCATGACCTTTTCCATCATCGCCTTGGAGATACCCATGGCGTTGATCGGGTAGACGGCCTTGTCGGTGCTCAGGCAGACCACACGCTTCACTTCGTTCTGGATGGCCGCCTCCAGCACGTTCTCCGTGCCAAGGACGTTGGTCTTCACCGCTTCGAGCGGATGGAACTCACAGGAAGGAACCTGTTTAAGCGCCGCGGCATGAAAGATGTAATCGACACCGCGGCTGGCGGCCAGAATACTTTGATAATCACGCACGTCGCCGATATAAAACTTCAGCTTGTCGCTGGCATAGCGCTTGCGCATGTCATCTTGCTTTTTTTCATCGCGGCTGAAAATACGGATCTCGCCAATATCCGTATCGAGGAAGCCTTTAAGCACAGCATTACCAAACGACCCGGTACCGCCTGTGATCAGGAGGGTTTTACCTTTGAAATTCATACTTTCTCGCATGCTGATAAAATGTTGCTGGTAGCAGATTCGACTTTCATTTCCTGCTCATAATAGTGCCGGCCGTTTGACGCGCAGCGCGCCAAAAATACGCTATCCAGGCGCATTTTTTCAAGGGCCTGGCCAAGCGTCACGGGGTCACCGGCCTCTACCCACAAGCCTGCTTTCATGTCATCGACCAGAATACTCCCGAACTCGGTGTATCGATCGATGGAGGCAAGAATCGGCAAGCCCACTTTCAGATAATCAATGGATTTCGAAGGAAAACTCGGCACGGCATGCTGGCCGGACAACGACACGATTCCCACATCACAAACCGCCACCACGTTTTCATACTCGTCACGCGGCACATAATCAATAAACAGAACGTTGTGCAGTCGCTCCTCGAGGGCACGCGCCTTGAGCCGTGGCAGCTCGCTGCCACGGCCGATGAATACGAACTGATACGCGGGATCACCCTTCAGGCTCGCGGCCAGGTCGAGAATATTGTCCAAGCCCTGGACGACGGACATGGCACCACCGTAAATGGATACGAACGCGTCCTGCTCGATAGCGTACTTGGCTCGAATGGCCTTGCGCTGCTCCGATGACATCTCCACTCGGGGCAGCTGCTTGGTCCACAATGGCAACAAGCTGACCCGAGCGGCATCGACTTCATAGTTGCACCGCAGGAATTCGGCACTGCCCTTGGTCATGCAGCCGATGGCATCGAACTTGTTGTACAGACGATTCTCCCAGCGCACGAAGAAGTTGAACAACTTGCTGCGCCCACCGGACCAGAGATCACGCATGTAATAGGGGAAAAAATCCCAGAGAATCAGATACTTCTTGGCTTTCGGCTTGACCCGGAAGAAATCCAGCAGCCCCCATATCACGATGCAGGGCGTGGTGGCCACGATCACATCGGCCTCGAGGATCTTCTGCTTGTAGCGCAACCTGACCAAGAGCGAGAACAAGAAGATCTTCAGCATCGCGCATATGAAGTTTTTCTTGTAGAAAAACTTCCAGAGGCGCTGGCGGTAAACCTTCACGTCATTCAGGTCGATGACCGCGTTGCCACCGTCCGCGTACTCCCAGCTCAAGGCAAGCACGGAAACCTGCTGCCCCTCGCGAGAGAAACACTCGGCCAATTCATTGGTCAGCCACCCCTCTCCCGCACCGCACGGGTACTTGGTCGTCAACAACAAAACCTTACTCATTCGAGCCTCGCCATAGCCTACGCAATTCTTCATGCAATTCGTCCACTCTCTGCGCGCCGGTACTGCGAACCTCGATCCGCTCGGAAAAAAGGCTCTGATAGGGGAAGTAGACCATTGCAAGATGGGTCAAGACAAATTTCCCATACAGGGCGCCACTCACCACGCATACGACACCGCACAACAACGAGCGATTGACCCACGTGGAAAAATCGAAAGCCCGCCATATATAAGCCAATAAAAAAAACAAAAAGAACGCCTGAAATCTCGACAAAAATGTCGGATAAGCCCAAAAGAAAAAACTGATAACCACGGCCATACACGCCAACGCAAACTGAAACTGTTGCTCTGGGGTATACTCGCCCGCGCGCAACTGCATGCGTCGACGATACCCGGCAAGATGAAACAGCGCCAAAAACAGCATGGTAAACAACAACTTGTACAGCACACTGACACTGGGTGTATCCAAGCCTTCGTAGATCACATACTTCTGTAAAAAAGGCAGGGCCGCCAGCACGCTGATCAGGCCGCCAGGCACATTGACCCCGATCAAATAACAGGCCGCCAACCCCCACACGCACCACTTGGACAGCGTGTAATTGATTCCGACCAGGCGGACCGCAAAAAACACCCCGATCGCAAAGATGCTTGAAGTATGAAACATGCTGGCTGCCAGGAAAAACAGGCCGCACGCCAGCCACTTACGCTCAAAACAGTAAACAGCGCCACAGAGAAACAACGCCAGTGCGAGCCCCTGACGCATCAAGGAGAAAGAGTTTATCAAATAGAGATCAGGCACCGTGTAGTAAACAGCTAGCGCCAACAGCGCAAAGGTCTTGAAGAACTTCTTGATGAACACGGCAACCAGAAAAACCTGCAATGCACTGACGAAGAACTGGAACGCTGTAAAGTCCAACGCCCAATATCGAAACAAACCAGCCAACAACCTGAACCCAAGTTCGAACTGATACTTGCCTTCGAGCCGATCGCCCATGACATAGAATTCTTCGTAGGCAGGCCAGTCATAGCCCGTCTCGTAACGCGTTGCGGAAAAAACAATCAACATCAACGAAAGCACGGCAAACACCGCCTTTTCCGCGCGTGGATTCAGCCCTCCGAGAGCCCACGCCCACAGCGCGCCCCCCCATACCGCAAGGAGCACGATCGTATACACATCGAGGAAGCGGCTTGCCAGCTCCATCAAGCTTCTGTCTTGGCTTTCAGCTTCAAGGATCTGACCATCATCAGGATGATGGCCGCCACAAACACTGCACCAACCAGGCCAGTCAGCATCAGGCGCGCGTAGAGTTCCCACTCTTTGATCACGCTATAACCCCCCAAGACAAGCAAGACGCTCGCCGTCAACAGGGCAAAGCGCTTGATGAACGAAACGTTCAGCTTTTCACAGGCGAGATACAACAAGATCCCCGTGTCGAATACTGCCCTGGCCACCCAGACCCATGCGGCCCCGACCACTCCGAACTTGAGCGTGAGCCCCCAAAGCAAGAGCAGGAAAACCGGCACCTCCAACACCTGCAGCAGAGCGACGGCCCTGGCGTTTCCCGCCCCCTGCAGCAATGTGAGGGGCACGTGCGCCATGCAGTTGATCAGGATTGCAAAAGCGAAGATGACCAGAAGCTCCTGACCCTCGCGGGCAAACTCCACCCCGACCCAGAAATCCAACAAGTCGTATGAAAATGTCGCCAGCGTCAACGACAAGGGAGCGATCACGATGAAAATGGCCGCACTCGACAGGTCGAACAGCTTGACGGTGCCGTTTCGAGACGCGGCGGAACTGGAAAGGCCACCGGAAAACATCGGAAACAATACTGCGGTCAATGCCCCCGGAAGAATCCATAGCTTGGTCACCAGTTCGTTGGGGGTCACGTAAAAGGCAACCGCATTGGCCGAAACCAGAGCCCCCAACACGAACCGGTCGGCATAGGCCATGATCGGGCCGACGACACTGGCAACCGACAACCACCCGCCGCTGGCACAGAGTGATTTCACATGACGGCCATCCCATGCCAATGACCGATGCTCGATCGGCGCCACATGCGCGCGAGCGTAGTACCAATAGACGATACAGGCCACAAGCCTGCCAAGCGCAAGCACCGCGGCGATGAGGTCCAGCCGCGGGCCAAAGACGCCACACACCAGCACCGGCCCAATGAACGTATAGATCCCCAAAGGCAAACGCACGGCATTGACCCTGCCGAACGCCTGACGCGCTTCCAGCACGCCCCTGAAGCCGGAGGCCAAAATGATGAACGGCACGGACACAGCCATTATCTGAAAGGCAGCGGTGGTTTCCTGCAGGTCCGTCACGCCCTTCACGAAACCGACGATCTCGCCGCTGAGCACGAACATGCAAGCGCCGACGACGACGCCAACCCCGACCATGAGCGCATAGGCCGTCCCCATGACGGCCCCCAGCTCTTGAGGTGCGGGCTGAGCATCCAGCCTGGCAACCTGCAGCGTCAGCGCCCGCCCAAGACCAAGATCAAAAATTCCCGCATAGCTGACGACGGCCCACATCAATGCGAGCAGGCCAAATTTTTCAGCGCCCAGCAGTTGAATGAGGTAAGGGATGGTGAAAACCGCAACAACCATGGGCAAGCCCAGTCCCGCAAGATTCAGGACCGCGCCTTTTACAACTTTCGACATCGAGCTCATAGGGGTCTATCAAATTGTTCAATCATTTGCGCCGCTACCACGGCTCGAACCCATGCCAGGGACTCATTCTCAAAAGCAGCCGATCCCATGCGGGCTCGAATCGGCGAAACGCAGGATGATACCCGAACGACGGAGTCAAGGCTGAGTTCGTCCGCTTGAGTCGGGCTCGCCTGGCGGCAGGGCACGGATGTCGCGACGGCTATTTTCACCGAAAAGTGCCGAACACTGGGGGACCGTACATGGCAGGGGCGACATGATGGCGCAAAAACTCATCGAGATCACCCTTGCATGGCAAACTATCGCGCCCGCCAGCGAAAAATTGCCCACCCAGGCAACGCCTGACACCGACACCATTGCCCTGGCAGCTCATCTTTCAACGCCGGAACGCTGCACACCGCGCATCAGCAGAACCAGCGCCACCGCCATCACACAACCAATGACAAACCCGAAGAGTACGATCATCGCTTTCTTCGGCTTGATGGCCCTGTCCGGGATCTGCACCTGCCCGTCTTGCCGATACACGCTGATCTTCTCCTCGTCCAAGCGCAACTGCTGGTAGAAAGACAGCAGCTCCTCGCGCTGGCGAAGATCCTCGACAAATGGATCGTCCATCGTCCGTGTGCGCAACGCGCCGATCTGCGCCTCCAGCGCCTTGGTACCGCGCATGTAAGTCAGCAATTCGTCGGCCCCAGCCGCCCCTGCATTCGGCATGACCAACGGGTCCCTCAGACCAATGGACTGGGCCACCGCCAAGGCCTCCGTCAGTCGATGAATCTTGTCTTCACGCTGTTGCCGGGCACCACTACGGGCCGCCCTGATGTCCTGCTCAAGATGCCGGGCCTTCAGCATCACCTCGGACTGGACGTTCTGAATGGCCTCTTCGCGACCAAGCGCCCCAGCCATCGCGGTAAATCGAACGACCCAATCAGCGGCCTGCCTGGCGTCAGGAAGTTCGACACTGACCACATGACGCAGGGCACCATCCCTGGACGCCTTGTCGACAGTAATCCGAGCCCGAAACTGCTCGAACAAGGCGTCCTGCGCATCACCGCGCTGCGCACTCGGCAAACTGGGCAAGTAGATTTCCTGGAAAAACCGGCGACGCAGCGCCTCCGATTGCAAATGACTCAGGTAAATACCGTAGACATCACTGGTGCCAAGCAAGCTAAGCCCGCTTACTTCGCCTCGCACATAGTTCAGCGGCGCAATATCCTTCTGCATCGGCGGCTGAACCCATAGACTGACTTGATACAACGGCGTCGCAAGGAATGCATAGACCAGCGCCATGAGCGTGCTCAACGCTACAATCGAGGCAACTATCAACTTCTTGGCAAGCAAGTACCTCAACCACTCGGAAAGATCAATTTCATCATTACGCTCACGGCACTCATGCTCACGGGGCATCTATTAGAATTTCCTCGGCTGTAACGTTTTTTCGACCACAACGAGTCACACACCCGAAACGAAGTTCAACGTACGGGATCAAGAACGGGAGATCAGTATTGGGCCGCTAGGGGATTTCGACCTCGACCGCCTTGCCGCAGGCGCGATATCGACGCTTCAGCGCATCGGCCAACGCGCGCTTGGCGACATCGTCACCATGCACCAGCACTATCTTGCCCGCAGGCTCGGCCTGTCCCATCGCAAACGTCACGAGTCCGTGCTGGTCCGCGTGCCCGGAGTACCCACTCAAGGTCATCACCTTTGACCGGATCTCGTACCGTTGGCCATCGAGATCGACCCGTACAAGGCCCTCCTCCTCCTCACTGGCCTGGATCACTGCCCCGGGCGTTCCCTTTACCTGGTGCCCGACGAACATCACCTCATGCCGCGGATCTCCC
The DNA here is from genome assembly GCF_054788395.1 of Pseudomonas sp. microsymbiont 2. NCBI lineage: Bacteria > Pseudomonadati > Pseudomonadota > Gammaproteobacteria > Pseudomonadales > Pseudomonadaceae > Pseudomonas > Pseudomonas sp. microsymbiont 2. Next base: position 1,575,758 of record NZ_CM139112.1, on the reverse strand, counting down.
AGCATTGCCTTGAGATAATTGACAATCCGCCCCCCCGAGCACATGCCATTGCCGGCAATCACAATAGCTGGCCGTCCGGTGCTCTTGAGGTAATTGACGACCTGCTGGTGACGGGCATGCGTGTCAATGATGACGAGCTGTCGAAACCCCAGCGGATCACGTCCCTGCGCCAGGCGCTCCCTGGCTTCCTCACGCCAGAACAGGTGCAGCTCGCGATAGGCCTGGGTAATGCGCTGAGCCAGCGGCGAGTCGAGTACTACGGGCAAGCGCGCCCAATCACTGAACCCCTCCGCCGGCGTACCGCCCTCCTGATCCGATAACCCCTTGCGATGCAGGATATCTTCTATTTCATAGAGCAACTCTTGCGTACGCCCCAGGCTGAAGGCAGGTATCAAGATGGTGCCGTGATCCACCAGGGCACGGTCGATTGCTGCTTCGAGCTGCTGTCGGCGCCCGCTGCGATCCGGATGCAGGCGATCGCCATAGGTGCTCTCCATTACCAATACATCAGCACGCTCCAGCGGACTTACCGGACACAACAGGGGATTGTCGGAAGCCCCCAGATCGCCAGAAAAGACTATGCGCGTACAAGCATCAGCCAGTTTCACTTCGCACTCGGCGTAAGCCGAGCCAAGTAGATGCCCGGCACGCTGCAAACGAATAGCGCAACTCAAGCCAGGGCGCTCCACGACCACGTGCCACTGCCCAAACGGTATGGGGAAGATATGGTACTGAAGAAACGTTACATAGCGTGCAAGTTGCCCAGGATCGGCACTGATGGCCAGGCGATAGGCATCCTCGAGCACCAGCGGCAATAACTTTGCGGAAGGCTCGCTGCAGAAGATCCGCCCACGAAAACCGGCAGCAAAAAGATGAGAGATACGACCGACATGATCTAGATGGACGTGGGTAACGATCACGGCGCGAATGCCGCAAACATCGAAGCCCAGTTCGTTCGCCCGCGAGCCAGGCTGACGCTCTGCTCCCTGCTCCAGCCCACAATCGATCAGAAGACTGGTCGCATCATCCAGATGCAGCTGATGGCAGGACCCCGTCACACCACGGACTCCGCCATGGTGATCGATCGCTGGGAATTGCATCTTGCTACCCCTTCGGCTGCCGTTGAGAAAGTGCGTATTACTTCACTTCTCGCACGGCAAAAAAATGGGCATCTTCCCTGCGAACTGTAGGACGCTTCCTTAACTCTCGGAGAAGGCCGCTCGACGGGCAGCAGCGCTGATCTTGCGCTTGCCGCGCATCAGACCATAAGCCCCCAGAAGAGGGCCGATTGCCAAGCCAACAAGCAGCGCAGCCAGCACCAACACCGCCACCGGAATGGCCGGCGCTGTCCAGCCAAACATCATCAGTGACACTGCTTGCTGATTCTCCAGTACGAAGAACAGCACCACTGCCGCCAGCAGCAACACGAACAGCGCCACTACGGCGCGCTTGAGGTTACGCATCGGACTGCTCCTTCAATTGCTCAGCCAGGCTCATGCTCTTCTTCATTGACCCGGTCACGCAGCTCCTTGCCAGGCTTGAAGTGTGGGACATATTTGCCCACGAGACTGACCGACTGCCCGGTCTTGGGATTGCGCCCTACGCGCGGCGCGCGATAGTGCAGCGAGAAACTGCCAAAGCCGCGGATCTCGATGCGATCCCCGGTCGCCAGGCACTGCGACATCTGCTCAAGCATGGTCTTGATGGCTAACTCGACGTCCTTGGACGAGAGCAGCCCCTGATGGGTGACAATACGTTCGATCAGCTCCGACTTCGTCATATTTTTCCCTTCGTTATCAAGCAGCTAGATCATTGCTTAATCAGTTTGTAGCATGCTCCGGCTGATTTGAACAGGCCGGTTCTTGACTAAACAAAAAAATTCAAGATACGGATTTTTTCACGAGCCATGAGAAGCCTCCTAAATCGGCGCAGGGAGCGAATAGCCAAGCGCTGCCGACAAATCGCAGGTACAAAAAAAGGGCGACCCGAGGGTCGCCCTTTTTCACCGATCAAACAGAACTCAGTTCTGCTTGGCCATTGCTTCGCGCAGCAGCGCGGCCATGGTGGTGTCGGCAGCCGCTTCCGGAGCGTTTTTCAGGCTCTGGATGGCTTCGCGCTCTTCAGCATCGTCCTTCGATTTGATGGACAGGCTGATGACGCGGGACTTACGGTCGACGCTGATGATCTTGGCTTCGATCTCTTCGCCTTCCTTCAGCACGTTACGGGCGTCTTCAACGCGGTCACGGCTGATTTCGGAAGCCTTCAGAGTAGCTTCGATGTCGTCGGCCAGGGTCACGATAGCGCCCTTGGCGTCAACTTCCTTGACGATACCTTTTACGATAGCGCCCTTGTCGTTGACAGCAACGAAGTTGGAGAACGGATCGTCTTCCAGCTGCTTGATGCCCAGGGAGATGCGCTCGCGCTCTGGGTCAACCGACAGGATGACGGTTTCCAGCTCGTCGCCCTTCTTGAAGCGACGCACGGCTTCTTCGCCAGCTTCGTTCCAGGAGATGTCGGACAGGTGAACCAGACCGTCGATGCCGCCGTCCAGGCCGATGAAGATACCGAAGTCGGTGATCGACTTGATGGTACCGGTGATCTTGTCACCCTTGTTGAACTGGCCGGAGAAGTCTTCCCATGGGTTCGATTTGCACTGCTTGATACCCAGGGAGATACGACGACGCTCTTCGTCGATGTCCAGAACCATGACTTCCACTTCGTCGCCAACCTGAACGACTTTCGACGGGTGGATGTTCTTGTTGGTCCAGTCCATTTCGGAGACGTGCACCAGGCCTTCAACGCCTTCTTCCAGCTCAGCGAAGCAGCCATAGTCGGTCAGGTTGGTGACGCGAGCCATGACGCGGGTGCTTTCTGGGTAGCGGGCTTTGATAGCAACCCATGGGTCTTCGCCCAGTTGCTTCAGACCCAGCGAAACGCGGTTGCGCTCGCGATCGTACTTCAGGACCTTGACGTCGATCTCGTCACCAACGTTGACGATTTCCGACGGGTGCTTGATACGCTTCCAGGCCATGTCGGTGATGTGCAGCAGACCATCGACGCCGCCCAGGTCAACGAACGCACCGTAGTCGGTGAGGTTCTTGACGATACCTTTGACCTGCTGGCCTTCCTGCAGCGATTCCAGCAGAGCTTCGCGCTCGGCGCTGTTTTCGGCTTCCAGGACGCTGCGACGGGAAACGACAACGTTGTTGCGCTTCTGGTCCAGCTTGATGACCTTGAATTCCAGCTCTTTGCCTTCGAGGTGGGTGGTGTCGCGCACTGGGCGGACATCAACCAGGGAGCCCGGCAGGAACGCACGGATGCCGTTAACGTCGACAGTGAAGCCGCCTTTAACCTTACCGTTGATAACGCCCTTGACCACTTCTTCGGCAGCGAAAGCAGCTTCCAGAACAATCCAGCACTCGGCGCGCTTGGCTTTTTCACGGGACAGCTTGGTTTCGCCAAAGCCGTCTTCGACCGCGTCCAGCGCAACGTGAACTTCGTCACCGACCTTGATGGTCAGCTCGCCAGCTTCGTTGATGAACTGCTCGAGCGGGATGACGCCCTCGGACTTCAGGCCAGCGTGAACGGTAACCCAGTCGCCGTCGATGTCGACAACGATACCGGTGATGATGGCACCCGGCTGAAGATTGAGGGTTTTCAGGCTTTCTTCAAAGAGTTCTGCAAAGCTTTCGCTCATTTTAATTCCTGTAGATTCGGGCGAAACAGACGCCCATAGCCACATTCCAGACAATGTGGGTTTCGTTAAGTAAAGAAGAACTGGCAGGACGTTGACTGGTGCCCCTGCCCGCTCTCCTCTCCATCAGGCCAGGTCGCGCAGGGCGAGCTCGCTTCTGATGCGTTGCAGCACCTGCTCGATGGACAACTCCGTGGAATCCAGCTGAATGGCATCGACCGCCGGCTTGAGCGGGGCCACTGCGCGCTGGGTGTCACGCTCGTCGCGCGCACGGATCTCATCTAGCAGACTTGACAGACTAACATCTTCACCCTTGCCCTTCAACTGCAGGTAGCGGCGACGGGCACGCTCCTCGGCGCTGGCGGTGAGGAACACCTTGAGTGGCGCGTCGGGGAACACCACGGTGCCCATGTCGCGACCGTCGGCGATCAACCCCGGGGCCTCGCGAAAGGCGCGCTGGCGCTGCAGCAGCGCCTCGCGCACGGCCGGCAGCGAAGCGACCATCGAGGCGCCGGCGCCGACGGTCTCGGTACGAATGACATGGCTGACATCCTCACCCTCGAGAATGATCTGCTGCAACTTGCCCGGCTCGGCGGCGATGAACTGCACGTCCAGATGGGCGGCCAGGGCCTTGAGCAGCTCTTCGTTGGTCAGGTCGACACCGTGATTGCTGGCATTGAAGGCAAGCAGGCGGTACAGGGCACCAGAATCGAGCAGTTTCCAACCCAGCTCCCGGGCCAGCATGCCGGCGACCGTGCCCTTGCCCGAGCCACTCGGCCCATCGATGGTGATGACGGGTGCTTGCGAACTCACGACTTGCCCTCTTCGGCGACACGAATGCCAACTTCGGCGCACAGTGCCAGGAAGTTCGGGAACGACGTGGCGACGTTGGCGCAATCATGGATGACGATCGGCGCACTGGCGCGCAGCGACGCGACACTGAAGGCCATGGCAATGCGATGGTCGCCATGGCCATGCACTTCACCTCCGCCGATCTGGCCGCCGTCGATGATGATGCCGTCCGGGGTCGGCTCGCACTTGATGCCCAGGGTGATCAGGCCGTCAGCCATCACCTGGATGCGATCCGACTCCTTGACCCGCAGCTCTTCGGCGCCACGCAGCACGGTACGCCCTTCGGCACAGGCCGCGGCGACGAACAGCACCGGGAACTCGTCGATCGCCAGCGGCACCAGGTGCTCGGGGATCTCGATGCCCTTGAGCTTGGCCCCGCGCACACGCAGGTCGGCCACCGGCTCGCCGCCGACCTCACGCTGGTTTTCCAGGGTGATGTCACCCCCCATCAGGCGCAGGATATCGATCACACCGGTACGAGTCGGGTTGATGCCGACATGCTCGAGCACCAGCTCGGAACCTTCGGCGATGGACGCCGCCACCAGGAAGAACGCCGAGGAGGAAATATCCGCCGGCACCTCGATGCGAGTGGCGGTGAGCTTGCCACCGGACTGCAGGGATGCCACCGGGCCGTTGGACTCGACCGAGTAGCCAAAGCCGCGCAGCATGCGCTCGGTGTGGTCACGGGTCGGTGCCGGCTCAGTGACGGTGGTGGTGCCTTCGGCGTACAGGCCGGCCAGCAGCAGGCAGGATTTGACCTGGGCACTGGCCATCGGCAGCGTGTAATTCAGCGCCTTGAGCTTGTGCCCGCCACGGATGGTCAGCGGCGGACGGCCTTCAGGACCGGTCTCGACCACCGCGCCCATTTCGCGCAGCGGGTTGGCCACGCGATTCATCGGACGCTTGGACAGCGAGGCATCGCCGGTCATGGTGGTGTCGAACGACTGTGCCGCCAGCAGGCCGGACAGCAGGCGCATCGAGGTACCGGAGTTACCGACGTACAGCGGCCCGGGTGGCGGCTTGAGGCCGTGCAGGCCGACGCCATGAATGGTCACGCGGCCATGGTGCGGGCCTTCGATGACCACACCCATGTCGCGGAAGGCCTGCAAGGTGGCCAGGGCGTCCTCGCCCTCGAGGAAACCTTCCACCTCGGTGGTGCCTTCGGCCAGCGAGCCGAGCATGATCGAGCGGTGGGAAATCGACTTGTCGCCAGGTACGCGGATCCGTCCGGACACGCGGCCACCCGGTTGGGCCAGGAAAATCAGATCGTTGGCGTTCATAGCGTCCACATAGGCCCGGCGGGCCAGGATTTTACTGAAATGCTCGCGGGCAACCCGAGCGCGGGTGAACACACCCAGCAGCTGGTGCCCGTCCCCAGCATCGACCGCGTCGCGCAAGGCGTCGAGGTCGCTGCGAAATGTATCGAGAGTGCGCAGGACCGCCTCGCGGTTGGCGAGGAAGATGTCATGCCACATGATCGGGTCGCTGCCGGCGATTCTCGTGAAATCGCGAAAGCCCCCCGCAGCGTACCGGAAGATGTCCAGGTTTTCATTGCGCTTGGCCAGCGAGTCGACCAGGCCGAAGGCCAGCAGGTGCGGCAGGTGGCTGGTGGCGGCCAGGACTTCGTCATGGCGTTCGACCGGCATGTGCTCGACATCGGCGTCCAGCGCGCGCCAGAGGCGATCGACCAGGGCCAGGGCCTGCGGATCGGTTTCCGCCAGCGGCGTGAGGATCACCTTGTGGCGACGGAACAATGCGGCATTGGAGGCTTCCACGCCGCTTTGCTCGGAACCCGCGATAGGGTGCCCCGGCACGAAGCGCGGCAGGCGCTCGGTGAACGCTTCGCGTGCTGCGCGCACGACATTACCCTTGGCGCTGCCCACGTCGGTGATCACCGCGTCACCCAGGTCGAGCTGAGCCAGCCGGGCCAGGACTTTCTCCATGGCCAGGATCGGCACCGCCAGCTGGATGACATCGGCGCCGACACAAGCGACGGCCAGGTCAGCCTCGCAACGGTCGACCACGCCCAGCGCCACGGCCTGCTTGCGCGACTCGGCATCCAGGTCGACGCCGACCACTTCGCGGCACAGGCCGCTTTCACGCAGGCCCTTGGCGAAGGAGCCGCCGATCAGGCCGAGGCCAACCACGACCAAGCGGCCGACAATCGGTGCGGATTTGTTTGTTACAGCATCAACCACGAGTGCGAACCCTGTTCAGAAATCTAGGCAATCTGCGAGACCCGGTGGGGCTGCGTTGCAGCCCATCGCGACGCAAGGCCGCTCCCACGGGACTCAGTACAGCTTCAAGGCCTGCACAATACCTGTGGGAGTGGCCTTGTGTCGCGATGGGGCGCGAAGCGGCCCCGGCGATCTCAAATCAAAGCACCGCCTTCGGATACGAACCCAGCACCTTCAGCGCCACAGCCTCCTGGCTGATCTGCTCCAGCACCGCCCTGATCAGCGGATCGCGGTGATGGCCGACGAAGTCGATGAAGAACACATAGGTCCACTTGCCACTGCGCGACGGCCGGGTCTCGATGCGCGTCAGGTCGATGCCGTTTTCGTGGAACGGCACCAGCAACTCGTGCAGGGCGCCCGGCTTGTTGCTCATGGAGACGATGATCGAAGTCTTGTCGTCGCCAGTCGGCGGCACTTCCTGGTTGCCGATCATGAGGAAACGCGTGGAGTTGTCCGGACGATCCTCGATCTTCTCCGCCAGGCGGGTCAAGCCATACAGGTTGGCCGCCATGTCGCCGGCGATCGCCGCCGAGTTCCACTCGCCCTTGACCCGCTTGGCCGCCTCGGCATTGCTCGATACCGCCACGCGCTCGACGTTCGGGTAGTGGGCGTCCAGCCATTTGCGGCACTGGGCCAGCGACTGGGCGTGGGAGTAGATGCGGGTAATGCTGTCGGTCTTGGTGTTCTCACCCACCAGCAGGTGGTGGTGAATGCGCAACTCGACCTCGCCGCAGATGACCATGTCGTGCTCGAGGAAGCTGTCCAGGGTGTGACTGACCGCACCCTCGGTGGAGTTCTCCACCGGCACCACGCCGAAGTTGACGGCACCGGCCGCCACTTCGCGGAACACCTCGTCGATGGCCGCCATCGGACGACTGACCACGGCGTGGCCGAAGTGCTTCATGGCCGCGGCCTGGGTGAAGGTCCCTTCCGGGCCGAGGTAGGCGACCTTCAACGGCTCTTCGAGCGCCAGGCACGACGACATGATCTCGCGGAACAGACGCGCCATCTCTTCGTTATCCAGCGGCCCGTTGTTGCGCTCCATGACGCGCTTGAGCACCGCAGCTTCACGCTCGGGGCGATAGAACACCGGCGCCTCGCCTTCGGCCAGCGACGCCGTCTTGACCTTGGCCACTTCCTGGGCGCACCGGGCGCGCTCGCTGATCAGCTCGAGGATCTTCTCGTCGAGACTGTCGATGCGCACGCGCAGTGCCTTGAGTTCCTGATCGGACATCATCCATGCTCCTTTTCGAATTCTTCCATGTAGTTGACCAACGCCTCGACGGCCTCCAGGCCCAGGGCGTTGTAGATCGAGGCCCGCATGCCGCCGACCGAGCGGTGCCCCTTGAGATTCAGCAGGCCACGGGCGTCGGCGCCGGCCAGGAAGGCCTTGTCCAGGCGCTCGTCGGCCAGACGGAACGGCACGTTCATCCACGAGCGAGCGTTGTGGCTGATCGGGTTGGTGTAGAACTCGCTGCCATCGATGAAACCGTACAGGCGGTCTTTCTTGGCGCGATTGCGCTGTTCCATGGCCTCGACGCCACCCTGCTCCTTGAGCCACTCGAAGACCAGGCCCGAGAGGTACCAGGAATAGGTAGCCGGGGTGTTGTACATCGAACCGTTGTCGGCCGAGACCTTGTAGTCGAGCATGGTCGGGCAGCTGCTGCGGGCATGACCCAGCAGGTCTTCACGCACGATCACCACCACCAGGCCGCTGGGGCCGATGTTCTTCTGCGCGCCGGCGTAGATCAGGCCGTACTGCGACACGTCGATCGGGCGGGAGAGGATGTCCGAGGACATGTCGACCACCAGCGGCACATCGCCGGTCTCGGGCACCCAGTCGAACTGCAGGCCGCCAATGGTCTCGTTGGACGCATAGTGGACGTAGGCCGCGTTCTTGGTCAGATTCCATTCGTTCTGACCCGGAATGGCCAGGTAGTCGTAAGGCTTGGCGCTGGCGGCGACGTTGACGCTGCCGAAGCGACGTGCTTCCTCGATGGCCTTCTTCGACCAGATGCCGGTCTCGACGTAGTCGGCGGTGCCGTTCTCCGGCAGCAGGTTCAGCGGAATCTCGGCGAACTGCTGGCTGGCGCCGCCCTGCAGGAACAGCACCTTGTAGTTGGAGGGGACGGACAGCAGGTCGCGCAGGTCCTGCTCGGCCTTTTCCGCGATGGCCACATAGTCGTCGCTGCGATGGCTCATTTCCATCACCGACAGGCCCTTGCCACGCCAGTCCAGCATCTCGGCCTGGGCACGCTGCAGGACAGCATCGGGAAGCGCGGCCGGGCCTGCGCAGAAGTTAAAGGCTCGTTTGCTCACATCCACTCTCGCTCTGCCAAATAGAACAAATCGTAACTCACAGACCCCATCGGCTCCTGTAGGAGCGGCCTTGTGTCGCGAAAGGGCTGCGCAGCAGCCCCCGGCATTTTGCAGCGCCGCCGAAACCCTGGGGCCGCTTCGCGCCCCTTTCGCGACACAAGGCCGCTCCTACAGAAAGCGGACGTTGCCTGTTCCAATCAGTCAAACGGGGCGACCTTGGTCGCCCCGTTCGGGTTGTTGCATCGGTTATTCCTGAGGTGCCTCTTCGGCGCCTGCGCCGTCCTCGTCCAACGCATCGAGCGGGGCGCCCTCCTCGTCCGTCTCGATGATGTCATCGAGCTCTTCCTCGGATGGCTCCTGGACCCGTTCGAGCCCCACCAACGTCTCGTCGGCGGCCAGCTTGATCAGCGTGACACCCTGGGTGTTACGGCTCAGGCTGGACACTTCACCGACCCGCGTGCGCACCAGCGTGCCCTGGTCGGAGATCAGCATGATCTCTTCGCCTTCCTGTACCTGGATGGCACCGATCAGCAGGCCATTGCGCCCCTTGGTGCCCATGGCGATCACGCCCTGGCCGCCACGACCGCGACGCGGGAACTTGGACAGCGGAGTACGCTTGCCGAAACCACGCTCGGAGGCGGTGAGGATCTGCGCGCCGGATTCCGGAATCAGCATGGAGATGATCTGCTGCCCTTTGCCCAGTTTCATGCCGCGCACACCACGGGCGTTACGGCCCATTTCGCGCACCACGCTCTCGGCGAAGCGGATCACCTTGCCGGCGTCGGAGAACATCATGACTTCCTTGGCGCCATCGGTGATGGCCGCGGCGATCAGGGTGTCGCCTTCCTTGAGCTTCAGGGCGATCAGGCCGTTGGAACGCGGACGGGCGAACTGCACCAGCGGGGTCTTCTTGACGGTACCGGAAGCGGTGGCCATGAAGATGTAGGCGCCCGTCGGCTCGGCAAGCCACTCAGGGGTATCGCCGTCTTCTTCGTCGATTTCCTCGACCTCGACCACTTCGCCTTCGATCACGGTGTCGTCCGCGTCCTCCAGCTCTTCGTCGGAGCCTGCGCTCTGCTGCAGGGCCTCCAGGTCGATCTGCAGCATGGCGGTGATGCGCTCACCCTCCTCCAGCGGCAGCAGGTTGACCAGCGGGCGGCCGCGGGCGGCGCGAGAGGCCTCGGGGATTTCGTAGGTCTTCTTCCAGTACACCTTGCCCTTGCTGGAGAACAGCAGCAGGGTGGCGTGGCTGTTGGCGACCAGCAGGTGCTCGATGTAGTCCTCGTCCTTGACCCCGGTCGCCGACTTGCCCTTGCCACCACGGCGCTGGGCCTGGTACGCGGACAACGGCTGGGTCTTGGCGTAACCACCGTGGGAGATGGTCACCACGCGCTCTTCTTCCGGGATCATGTCGCCGTAGTTGAGGTCGTGGCTGGCGTTGAGGATCTCGGTGCGACGCGCATCGCCGTACTCGGCACGGATCGCCTCGAGCTCTTCGCGGATCACTTCCATCAGGCGCTCGGCGCTGCTGAGGATGCGGATCAGTTCGCCGATCTGCTCGAGGATTTCCTGGTACTCGGCCAGCAGCTTCTCGTGCTCCAGGCCGGTCAGGCGGTGCAGGCGCAGCTCCAGGATCGCCTGGGCCTGTTCCGGCGACAGGTAGTACTTGCCATCGCGCAGGCCATACTGCTCCGGCAGGTCTTCCGGACGGCAGGATTCAGCGCCGGCACGCTCGACCATGACTTGCACGGCGCTGGACTCCCAGGCGGTGCTGATCAACGCCTCCTTGGCTTCGGACGGCGTCGGCGAAGCCTTGATCAGGGCGATGACCGGATCGATGTTGGACAGCGCGACCGCCTGGCCTTCGAGAATGTGGCCACGCTCGCGGGCCTTGCGCAGCTCGAACACGGTGCGACGGGTCACCACTTCGCGGCGGTGACGGACGAACGCCTCGAGCAGGTCCTTGAGGTTCAGCAGGCGCGGGCGACCGTCGATCAGGGCGACGATGTTGATGCCGAACACGCTTTGCAGCTGGGTCTGCTGATAGAGGTTGTTGAGCACCACCTCCGGCACCTCGCCGCGACGCAGCTCGATGACGATGCGCATGCCGTCCTTGTCGGACTCGTCGCGCAGCTCGGTGATGCCTTCGATCTTCTTCTCCTTGACCAGCTCGGCGATCTTCTCGATCAGACGTGCCTTGTTCAGCTGGTACGGGAGTTCGGTGACGACGATCTGCTGGCGGCCACCGACCTTGTCGATGTCCTCGATCTCGGAACGGGCGCGCATATAGATGCGGCCACGGCCGGTGCGATAGGCCTCGATGATGCCCTGACGACCGTTGATCAGGCCGGCGGTCGGGAAGTCCGGCCCCGGGATGAACTGCATCAGCTCATCGACCGTGATGTCGGAGTTGTCGATCAGCGCCAGGCAGCCATCGATCACTTCGCCGAGGTTGTGCGGCGGGATGTTGGTCGCCATGCCCACGGCGATACCGCTGGAACCGTTGACCAGCAGGTTGGGGATCTTGGTCGGCATGACCGCCGGGATCTGCTCGGTGCCGTCATAGTTCGGCACCCAGTCCACGGTTTCCTTGTGCAGGTCGGCCAGCAGCTCGTGGGCCAGCTTGGCCATGCGCACTTCGGTGTATCGCATGGCCGCGGCGTTGTCGCCGTCCACCGAACCGAAGTTGCCCTGGCCGTCGACCAGCAGGTAGCGCAGCGAGAATGGCTGGGCCATGCGCACGATGGTGTCGTACACGGCGGTGTCGCCGTGCGGGTGGTACTTACCGATCACGTCACCGACCACACGGGCGGATTTCTTGTACGGCTTGTTCCAGTCGTTGCCCAGTTCGCTCATCGCGTACAGCACGCGGCGATGCACGGGCTTCAAGCCGTCGCGCGCATCGGGCAGCGCTCGCCCGACAATCACGCTCATCGCGTAGTCGAGGTAAGACTGTCTCAGTTCGTCTTCGATATTGACCGGTAGGATTTCTTTGGCCAGTTCGCCCATGAGAAGCCTGATTCCTTTTTCTGGTGAAACTTCGCCTGATCCCTCGAAGGACGAACGAAGCTCGCCGCCGCAGCGCAAAGGGGGTGCGACGACTTACGACAAATCAATGAGTTGTGCCATGGATCTGCGCAATGAAGACCGCTGCAACGAGCAGTCTTGGAAACTGCCGGATGTTATCACAATCGCGGGCGGCATGGGAGATATGGCAGGTTGCCTTGCAGCGCCATGCGATTGCATGAAAAAACGCCTCAATGGAGGCGTTTTCGGCACATCAGCTGGGCGATCTTCGCCGTGTCCGGGCGCTCGACCACGCCCTTTTCGGTGACGATCACATCGATCAAGTCCGCCGGGGTCACATCGACCACGGGATTGTACGCCTCGACATCGGCCGTCACCTGGATGCCGGCCACCTCCAGCAACTCCTCCTCGCCACGGACTTCCAGCTCGATGTCCTCGCCCGTGGCCAGGTTCAGGTCGATGCTGCTGCTCGGCGCCACCACCATGAAGCGCAGGCCATGGTGCATGGCCGCCACCGCCATCTGGTAGGTACCGATCTTCGCCGCCACGTCGCCGTTGGCGGCGACACAGTCGGCACCGACCACCACCCAGGTGATGCCCTTGGTCTTCATCAGGTGCCCCATCGCCGCATCGGCGACCACGGTAACCGGCACGCCGTCGGCGGCCAGCTCCCAGGCGGTCAGGCGCGACCCCTGCAGCCAGGGGCGGGATTCGCAGGCATAGACCTGCTCGACCATGCCCTCCAGAGTGGCGGCGCGAATCACCCCCAGGGCGGTGCCGAAACCACCGCTGGCCAGGGCCCCGGCATTGCCATGAGTGAGCAAGGCCTGCTCGCTGCCCTGATGTCGGCGGATCTGCTCGACGCCGAACTGGGCCATGGTCAGGTTGGCCTCACGGTCGCTCTCGTGAATGGCCACCGCTTCGGCTTCCATCGCCGCCAGCACGTCTTCATCCGGGCGCAGGCGCAACAGACGCTCACGCATGCGGTTCAGCGCCCAGAACAGGTTGGCCGGGGTGGGCCGCGCCTCGCCCAGCAGCAGGAAGTCTTCCTCCAGCGCCTCTTCCCAGTCATCGCCTTCGGCCATGCGCCGGCGCAACGCGAGCACCAGGCCGTAGGCGGCACAGATGCCGATCGCCGAGGCGCCGCGCACGACCATCTCGCTGATCGCCTCGGCCACCTCGGCCACCTCGGTACAGCTCAACCAGCACTGCTCGAGCGGCAGCAGGCGCTGGTCGAGCAGATGCAACGCGCCATCGCGCCACTCGATACCCGTCACCGTTTCCGCTGCCATCAGTAGCTCGCGCATCGCCTCTCCCCGTCGCCCTGGCATCAAAAGCCGGCGATTATAGCGACCCTCAGCCACGGACGCTCGGGTATACTGCGGGTTTCGCCGATCCGACCCAGGTATATGCCACGCATGCCCACCGCCCCTCCCCTCCTCGACCTGCTGCTCGTGCCGGACTGGCTGGTCCCCGTGGAGCCGGCCGGCGTGGTGCTCGAAGGCCATGCGCTGGGCATCCGCGAGGGTCGGATCGCCTGGCTCGGGCCGCGCGAACGGGCGCCACAGGCCCTGGAAGTGCGGCAATTGCCCGATTGCCTGCTGACGCCCGGCCTGATCAACGCCCATGGTCACGCCGCCATGTCCCTGTTTCGCGGCCTGGCCGACGACCTGCCGTTGATGACCTGGCTCAAGGAACACATCTGGCCGGCCGAAGGCCGCTGGGTGGACGAAGCGTTCGTGCGCGACGGCACGGACCTGGCCATCGCCGAACAGCTCAAGGGCGGCATCACCTGCTTCGCCGACATGTACTTCTTCCCCCGCGAAGCCTGCGACCGCGTACACCGCAGCGGTATCCGCGCGCAAGTCGCCGTGCCGCTGCTGGACTTCGCCATCCCCGGCGCGCGCACCCCGGAAGAGGGCCTGCACCTGGCCATCGAGCTGTTCGGCGAGCTGCGCCATCATCCGCGCATCACCATCGCCCTCGGCCCGCACGCGCCGTACACGGTCGGCGATGCCACCCTGGAAAAGATCCGGGTAATTGCCGACCAGCTGGACGCGCCGCTGCACATGCACATCCACGAGACCGCCGGCGAAGTGGAACAGGCGCTCAAGGACAGCGGAGAACGACCACTGGCCCGCCTCGCCAGGCTCGGCCTGCTGGGACCGAACCTGCAGGCAGTACACATGACCCAGATCAGCGACGAAGATCTGGCGCTGCTGGTAGAAAGCAACACCAGCGTGATCCACTGCCCCGAATCCAACCTCAAGCTGGCCAGCGGCTTCTGCCCGGTGGAGCGGTTGTGGCAAGCCGGGGTAAACGTGGCGGTGGGCACCGACGGCGCCGCCAGCAACAATGACCTCGACCTGCTCGGCGAAACCCGCACCGCCGCGTTGCTGGCCAAGGCCGTCGCCGGCTCGGCCACCGCCCTGGACGCCCACCGGGCGCTGCGCATGGCCACGCTCAACGGTGCCCGCGCGCTCGGACTGGAGGCGACCATCGGCTCGCTCGAAGTGGACAAGGCCGCCGACCTGGTCGCCTTCGACCTGTCGGGACTGGCGCAGCAACCGGTGCACGATCCGGTCTCGCAACTGATCTACGCCACCGGCCGCGACTGCGTGAAGGATGTCTGGGTCGCCGGCCATGCCCTGGTGCGGGATCGCCGCCTGACCCGAATGGACGAACAGGCCCTGGCCGCCAACGCCCGTGCCTGGGGAGCCCGCGTCCGCGGGCACAACGATTGACCGGCCGGCAGCCACGGCTGCCGGCCTGTGACACATTCATAGAAGCTTCAGAGGACCGTTCAGATGAGCAACGTCGACCACGCCGAAATCGCCAAGTTCGAAGCACTGGCCCACCGTTGGTGGGACCGCGAAAGCGAGTTCAAGCCACTGCACGACATCAACCCGCTGCGGGTCAACTGGATCGACGAGCGCGTCGGCCTTGCCGGCAAGAAGGTGCTGGACGTCGGCTGCGGCGGCGGCATTCTCAGCGAGGCGATGGCCCAGCGTGGCGCCACCGTGACCGGCATCGACATGGGCGAGGCGCCGCTGGCGGTGGCCCAGCTGCACCAGCTGGAGTCCGGCGTGGCGGTGGAGTACCGGCAGATCACCGCCGAGGCCCTGGCCGAGGAAATGCCCGGGCAGTTCGACGTGGTCACCTGCCTGGAGATGCTCGAGCACGTTCCCGATCCGTCGTCGGTGATCCGCGCCTGCTACCGCATGGTCAAGCCGGGCGGCCAGGTGTTCTTCTCCACCATCAACCGCAACCCGAAGGCCTACCTGCTGGCCATCGTCGGCGCCGAGTACGTGCTCAAGATGCTGCCGCGCGGCACCCACGACTTCAAGAAGTTCATCCGCCCCTCCGAGCTGGGGGCCTGGAGCCGCGCCGCCGGCCTCGAGGTCAAGGACATCATCGGCCTGACCTACAACCCGCTGACCAAGCACTACAAGCTGTGCAACGACGTCGACGTCAACTACATGATCCAGACCCTGCGCGAGGAATGAGCATGCGCCTGCGAGCAGTACTCTTCGACATGGACGGTACCCTGCTGGACACGGCGCCGGACTTCATCGCCATCTGCCAGGCGATGCTCGCCGACCGCGGCCTGCCGGCCATCGACGACGCGCGCATCCGCGAGGTGATCTCCGGCGGCGCCCGCGCCATGGTCGCCGCCACCTTCGCCATGGCCCCCGAGGCCGACGGCTTCGAGGCCCTGCGCCTGGAATTCCTCGAGCGCTACCAGCGCGACTGCGCGGTGCACAGCAAGCTGTTCGACGGCATGCCGGAACTGTTGGCCGACATCGAGAAAGGCAACCTGCTGTGGGGCGTGGTCACCAACAAGCCGGTGCGTTTCGCCGAGCCGATCATGCAGCGCCTGGGCCTGGCCGAGCGCTCGGCCTTGCTGATCTGCCCGGACCACGTGAAGAACAGCAAGCCCGACCCCGAGCCGCTGATCCTGGCGTGCAAGACCCTCGACCTGGACCCGGCCAGCGTGCTGTTCGTCGGCGACGACCTGCGCGACATCGAGTCCGGTCGCGACGCCGGTACCCGCACCGCAGCGGTGCGCTATGGCTATATTCATCCAGAGGACAACCCCAACAACTGGGGCGCCGACGTGGTGGTGGACCACCCGCTGGAGCTGCGCAAGGTGATCGACAGCGCGCTGTGCGGTTGCTGATGGACCAACGGTAATTGGATACCCGTGGGAGCGGGCTTGCCCCGCGATGCCGCTCACCCAGGCAACGATGGTGCCGGTACTGACGTCATCGCGGGGCAAGCCCGCTCCCACGCTTAACTACAGGGAACTGGACATGTTCGACTACACCGCCCGTCCCGACCTGCTCAAGGGTCGGGTCATCCTGGTCACCGGCGCCGGCCGCGGCATCGGCGCCGCCGCCGCCAAGGCCTATGCCGCCCTGGGAGCCACCGTGCTGCTGCTGGGCAAGACCGAGGCCAACCTCAACGAGGTCTACGACCAGATCGAAGCCGCCGGTCATCCGCAGCCGGTGGTGATTCCGTTCAACCTGGAAACCGCCCTGCCCCACCAGTACGACGAACTCGCGGCGATGATCGAAGAACAGTTCGGGCGCCTCGACGGCCTGCTGAACAACGCCTCGATCATCGGCCCGCGCACGCCGCTGGAGCAGCTGTCGGGCGACAACTTCATGCGTGTGATGCATATCAACGTCAACGCCACCTTCATGCTCACCAGCACGTTGCTGCCACTGCTCAAGCTATCGGAGGATGCCTCGGTGGTGTTCACCTCCAGCAGCGTCGGACGCAAGGGCCGGGCTTACTGGGGCGCGTATGGGGTATCGAAGTTCGCCACCGAAGGGCTGATGCAGACCCTGGCGGACGAGCTGGAAGGCGTGGGGCCGGTGCGCTCGAACAGCATCAACCCGGGCGCTACGCGCACGGCAATGCGCGCCCAGGCGTATCCCGGCGAAAACCCGCAGAACAATCCGCTGCCGGAGGAGATCATGCCGGTCTACCTGTACCTGATGGGGCCGGACAGCAAGGATGTGAACGGGCAGGCGCTGAACGCGCAGTAAACCTTGATGGACATCGCGGGGCACGCCCGCTCCCACGCCACTGAAACGGTGTGTGGGAGCGGGCGTGCCCCGCGATGGTTTTAACCCGCCGCCAGCGCCGGGCGCGCGCGCCCTTGCTGGCGTCCTTCGAGCTGCATGCAACGTTCCAGGAACAGGAACATGCAGTCGTAGCTCTTGCAAATCGCCCGACGCAGCTCGGTGCGCAGCCCCAGCGTGGGCTTCTCACCCGCCAGGGTGCAGATGATCTCCAGTGCCTCCCAGGGGTGCGCATCATCGTACTGCGCATGCATCTTCAGCCACTTCATGGCCCGCTTGCGGGTGTCCTCGGGGAAGCCCTGGGCGTAGGTATCGTTCGCGCAGACCACCGCCGACCACTCGCCGGTCGCGCCTTCGATGGCATAGTTGGTAGCCGCCATGGCGATGGCCAGCGACTCGGTGGCGCATACCCGCCAGCACCAGTCGTTGAGGCCATTGAGCTCCGGCGGCACCTCCTGCGACTGCAACTCATGCAAGTGAATACCGTGGGCCTGGCACCAGTTCACCCAATAGTCGGCATGGTTGAGTTCGACGCGGATGTTGCGCATCAGCCAGCGTCGCGCCATGTCCTCGCCTGGGTGGCGGGCATAGCGGGTCTTGGTTAGGTTGTGGGCCATGTAGAGGGAGAACTGCTCGACCACCGGCCAGCCACCGATCAGGTACTGGCGGATGGTCGACTGCTTGAGCTGGCCGTCGCGCAGGCGCTGGTAGAACTCATGCTCCACCACCCGACGCTTGCTTTCGCGGCAATCCTCTATCAGTTGTTGGGCCCAATCCGGATAACTGGCCGGATCCATCAATGGTCCGATCCGTACGAACGCGTCGATCACTGTCAGCTCCTTGATTCCCTGTGATTTTCGGGCGTTGTTCAGCGAAAGGTCCCCGGCGCCCGGTGCAAGAGGGGCCTCGCGGCAATCCGTTGACGCTGCAGGCTGTCGCAGGTGAACACCTGCGGGCGCTCGATGAGATAGCCCTGGGCGTAGTCCACGCCGATCTCCTGCAAGGCCTGCTCGATCAATGGCGTTTCGACGAACTCGGCAATGGTCCGCTTGCCCATGACGTGGCCGATGTGATTGATCACCTCGACCATCGCCCGGTTGATCGGATCATCGAGCATGTCCTTGACGAAACTTCCGTCGATCTTCAGGAAGTCTACAGGCAAATGCTTCAAATAGGCGAATGACGACATTCCGGCGCAGAAGTCGTCGAGGGAGAATCTGCAGCCCAATCCTTTCAATTCATTGATGAATCGAATAGCGCTGCCCAGATTGGCGATCGCGCTGGTTTCGGTAATTTCGAAACAGATCAACCGTGGCGGGATATCGAACTCGCCAAACAGCCGCTGCAGGTACTCCAAGAACTTGTCATCGCCGATGCTGGAGCCGGAAAGATTGATCGCGCACATGGCCAAGGGGCCCTCCCGCCCCTCGTCCAGGCACTGACGGATCACCTGGAAGACACTGCGCACCACCCAACGGTCGAGGGCGGTCATCAAGCCATAGCGCTCCGCTGCGGGGATGAAACTGTCGGGCAGGATGGTGCGCCCGCTCTCGTCATGCAGGCGCAGCAGGATTTCGATATGCCCGGGGCCTTCATGGGGCTGCAACGGTGCGATTTCCTGGGCATAGAGGCAGAAGCGGTTTTCTTCCAGCGCCACATGCAGGCGCTGGATCCAGGCCATTTCGCCGAAGCGCATCGACAGCTCGCTGTCGTCCGCGTGGTACACCTGGACGCGATTGCGGCCTTTCTCCTTGGCCATGTAGCAGGCCATGTCCGCAGCCCTCAGGGAAGCCTCCAGGGTGTTGTGGGCCTGGGTCATATGCACCAGGCCGATGCTGACCGTGGTGACGAAAGGCCGTCCCTTCCAGACGAAATGCAGGCTTTGCACGGCCTGGCGCAACTGCTCGGCGATGCGCTCGGCCTGTTCCGAAGGGCAGTTCTCCAGCAACACGCCGAACTCGTCACCACCCAACCGGGCCAGTGTGTCGCCTTCGCGCAGGCCCGATTGCAGCACGGCGCAGATATGCCGCAACAGCTCATCGCCGGCCGCATGGCCACAGGTATCGTTGACCAGCTTGAACTGGTCGAGGTCGAGGAACATCAACGAGTGGCGCCCGGCCTGGCGAGCCAGGCCGTTGAGGGCCTGTTCGAGGCGGTATTCGAACTCGCGACGGTTGGCCAGCCCCGTCAGGGCGTCGTGGGTCGCCTGCCAGGACAGGTTGGCGATGTACTGGCGCTCCTGGGTCATGTCGTGAAGCACCACGACGATGCCACTGACCTGCCGCTCGGTGAGGATCGGCGACCCGACCAGATTGACCGACACCGTGCTGCCATCCAGGCGCTGGATCAGCCGCGCATGTTCGGCGCCCCCCTTGAGACTGCCACTGAGCACCTGTTCGACCAAGGTACGGCTATCGGCCTGGGCATTTTCATCGAGCAGGCTGAACAATGACGCCAAGAGCAGGCCCTGAGCCTGGGCCGCCTGCCAGTGAGTCAGTTGCTCGGCTGCCGGATTCATATAGGTGATGTAACCCTCGACGTCGGCGGTGATCACCGCATCGCCGATCGACGCCAGGGTGATCTGCGCCCGCTCCTTCTCTTCCTGCAGCGCGCTGGCGAAGGCCTGGCGCTGAGCCAGCAACTTGCTCGAACGCCGCCAGGCCATGGCGATGAGAAACAGCGCGGTAGCCAGGTTGGTGAGCATCAGCACTTTCAACAACATGCGCGAGCCTTCGCCCAGAGCATCGCTGAACGCCTTGGCCGCCGGCGTCACGCCATCGTTGATGGCAACGATACGCGCCCGCCAGCTGGCCATCTGTCGCGCATCGACGTTGCCGGCGGCAAACCCCTCGCGCATCTGGCCGGCAAGCACGTCCAGCTGGCGCAGGTAGTCGTCGCCGATGTCCCAGTAGTCGATGGCGGTCTCCATGTAGCTGACATGGCGGAAATTGCGGTAGAACCAAATGATCCGGGCAACGTCGTCGGGATGGTTGCCACCCTGCAGAATGCCCCGGCGCGCGGCTTCCAGATCTGGGACGGGGCGGTCCAGGGCCAAGCGCAGGTCATGGTCTCCCTGGGGCACGAGAATGGCCCGGCGATAACGCTCGTAGGTCTGTGGGTCGCGATCGGCCACGTAGAGGTTGAGGTAATAGATGGCGTCTTTCTGCGCCTTGGACCACAGGCTCTCGCCCGCGACATAGGCACGCATCGCGGACAGGGCGTAAAGGCTCAGGCTGCCCAACAGCACCTGGAACACCACAACGGCGACGAATGGCCAGATGATACCCAGCAACCTCGGCGCTTCGAGAGTCCGTTTTCCCTTCATGTAATCCCTGTCATGACGGCAGATAAGGCACAAATCGACCTAGACAAGCACAGCGTAGGCCATTTGCCATGAAGGAGCGACAAGCCGACGGCTTCAAGCGCCAAGAAAAACCTTCCGCTCGCGTGCCGCTTGCCGCTGCCTGTCTCAGGTCTGCTGCAGGTGCCCGTACAGCTTGGCGTACAAGCCGCCCTCGGCGATCAGTTGCTGATGGCCGCCATCCTCGGCGACGTGCCCGCCGTCGAACACCAGCACCCGGTCCGCCTGCTTCACCGCCGACAAGCGGTGGGCGATGATCAGCGTGGTGCGGCCACTGAGAAAACGGGCCAGGGCCTGGTGCAGGTTGTATTCGGTGGCGGCGTCCAGCGCCGAGGTCGCCTCGTCGAGGATGACCACCTTGGGTTCGGCCAGCACCATGCGGGCGATCGCCAGGCGCTGGCGCTGGCCGCCGGACAGGCGCACGCCGGAACGCCCGACGATGCTGTCGAGCCCCTGCGGCAGCGCGGCGATGGTGGCGTCCAGCTGGGCGATGCGCAGTGCCAGCCAGCAGGACTCGTCACTGCATTCACGGCCCATGGTCAGGTTGGCGCGCACGCTGTCGTTGAACAGCGACGGATGTTGCAACACCACCGCGACGTTTTCACGCAAGGTTTCCAGGCCGATCTCCTGCAGGCTGGCGCCACCGAAGCGGATGGTACCGGCCTGGGCGCCGTACAGCCCCAGCAGTAGTTGCACCAGGGTGCTCTTGCCGCCGCCGCTGGCGCCAACGATGGCCACCTTCTCACCCGGCGCGATGGACAGGTTCAGCTGGTCGAGCACCGGCTCATCGGCATAGGCGAAGCGCAGGTCACGGACCTCGATGCCAACCGTTTCGCGCCCGGCGAATGGGTCACTGGCGGCCGGGTACTGCGGTTCGTCGGCACGCGCCAGCAGCTCGTTCAGACGACTCAGCGCGCCACCCGCCGCGTAGTAGGCATATTGCAGGTTCAGCAACTGCTCCACCGGCCCGATCATGAACCACAGGTAGCTGAACACCGCCAGCATCTGACCGATCGACAAGTCGGAGAACAGCACCGTGAGCATCGCCGCGGCACGGAAGATGTCGATACCGAACTGGAACAGCAGGCCGCTGGCCCGGCCACTGGCATCGCTCTTCCACTGCGAGGCCACCGCATAGTCGCGCACCTCGCGAGCGCGCAGCCCCAGACGGCCGAGGAAGTAGCCCTGGCGGTTGCCGGCACGGATCTCCTGGATCGCGTCGAGGGTCTCGGTCAGTGCCTGAGTGAAGCGCGCGGTGCTGTCGTTCTCGAGCTTCTTCAGGTGCTTGACGCGCTTGCCCAACTGCACGGTGAAATAGATCACCAATGGGTTGAACAGCAGGATCAGCAGCGCCAGCTGCCAATGCATCCAGAGCAGGATGGCGGCGGTGCCGGTCAGCGTGAGCACGGCCACCAGGAAGCGGCTCAAGGTTTCGCCGACGAACTTGTCGAGCGTGTCCAGGTCGGTGACCAGGTGCGTGGTCACCGTGCCGCTGCCCAGGCTCTCGTACTCTTTCAGCGAGATGCGCTTGAGCCGCTCGATCAGGCGGATGCGCAGGCGATAGACGATGTCCTTGGCCAAGCCGGCGAACAGTTTGGCCTGGACCACGTTGAACGCCAGTGCCGCCAGGCGCAGGCCGAGGGTGGCGACCAGCATCAGGCCGATGTAGCCCGCGGCCACCTGCCAGCCCGTCGGCAGGAAGTTGTTCATCCACTTCAGCGCGGCGTCACCGTGGCCCAGCAGCACCTCGTCCACCAGCAACGGCAGCAGCAAGGGGATGGGCACGCTGCACAGCGCGGCGAGCACGGCCACCAGGTTGGCGGTCCACAGGGCTTTCCTGTGATGCAGGGCCAGACGGCGGATTTCCGCCCAGCTCAGGCGATCGGGCACGGCGGGAGACTTCCCTGGCACAGGGTCTGGCGACCCTGGCAGATCAAGCACAGGCGGCCTGCTGCAGCCAGCGGCCAAGCAAGGGCTGCAGGCTGTCCAGGGGCTGATAGCCGTTGGTCAGCAGCGCCAGTTGCCCATTGCGCTCGGCCAGCAACGTGGGGAAGCCGGCGATCCCCAAGTCCTGCACCCAGCCGAAATCGGCGCTGGTGGCGGCCCGGGTATCGTGGCTGGTGAAACGCTGCGAGAACGGCTCGCGGTCGAAACCGGCCTGCTCGGCCAGTTCCACCAGTTGCGGGGCGCGGGTGACATCCAGGCCCTGCTCGTAGAAAGACGTCTGGATCAGCTTGAGCAGGCGCCAGGCCCGTTGCTCGTCCAGCTCACGTGCCGCGACCAGGGCGCGGCACGCAGGCTCGGTGTCGTAGACGAAACCGTCGGGCATCGCGCCGCCGAAGCGAAACGGCTGCCCGGTGGCGTCATGCACGGCCTGCCAGTGCTCGAGGATGTACTTGCGGGTCGAGGCATCCAGGGCGCTGCCACCACTGCGCAGCCCCCCGGGCACCAGGCGGGTGGCGACCCCGGCTTCACGCGCCTGGGTGATCAGTGCCTCGGCCACCGGAGCGAAACCCCAGCACCAGGAGCACATCGGGTCCATCACATAGAGCAGGCGTGCGGACATGCATCAAGCCTCGGCTTTGTAGTTGTAACCGATCGGGTGCGGCTGGTTGCGCGCCTTGGCCAGCTCGATCTGCTTCTGGCGGTCGATGGCGCTGCGCCGGGTCTTCTCGCTCAGGGTATCCCAGCAATGCGGGCAGCTGACGCCTGGCGAATAGTGCTCCGACTCACGGTCCTTCGCATCGATCGGGTGGCGGCAGGCATGGCACTGGTCGTACTCGCCCTCGCTCAGGTCGTGACGCACGGTGACCCGATTGTCGAAGACGAAGCAGTCGCCGTCCCAGAGGCTTTCTTCCTGAGCTACCTCCTCGAAGTATTTCAGGATGCCGCCCTTAAGATGATAGACGGCTTCGAAGCCCTCGCCGAGCATGTAGCTGGAGGCCTTTTCGCAACGGATGCCACCGGTGCAGAACATCGCCACCTTCTTGTGCTTGCTCGGGTCGAAGTTGGCCTTGATGTAGTCGGGGAACTCGCGAAAGCTCTCGGTCTTCGGGTCGATGGCGCCCTTGAAGGTGCCGATGGCCACCTCATAGTCGTTGCGGGTATCGATCAGCAGAACTTCCGGATCGCTGATCAGGGCGTTCCAGTCTTTCGGCTCGACGTAGGTGCCGACCGCCTGGTTCGGGTCCACGCCCGGCACGCCAAGGGTGACGATCTCTTTCTTGAGCTTGACCTTGGTGCGGTAGAACGGCTGCTCGTCGCAGTACGACTCCTTGTGGTCGACATCCACCAGGCGCGGATCATTGCGCAGCCAGGCCAGCAGCGCGTCGATGCCTTCGCGGGTGGCCGAGACGGTGCCGTTGATGCCTTCGTTGGCCAGCAGCAAGGTGCCTTTGACGCCGTTGTCGAGCATGGCCTTGAGCAGCGGCTCGCGCAGTTCGACGTAGTCCTGCAGGGTGACGAACTTGTACAGCGCCGCCACGACGATCGGTTGGGTCATGAATCTGAAACTCCTGGTGGTTGCCCTCGTAAGGGGCGGACCGGGTTTGACATGAAAAAGCATGGGGGCGCCTTGCGCCCCTTTCGCGACACAAGGCCGCTCCTACAGGGGAATGCGTATTCCTGCAGGAGCGGCCTTGTGTCGCGAAAGGGCCGCAAAGCGGCCCCCGGATTTTGCGAGATTGTACCAGAACGACGGAAAGGATTCAGTGCCCGCCGCCGGCGCACACCGGCGAGGCCGGCGCCGCGCCGACCGCCGCCCATTCCTCGGGCGTGTAGGTGTGGATCGCCAGGGCATGGATCTGGCCCATCAGCTCACCCATGGTGGCGTAGACCTTCTGGTGGCGCTTGACGCTGTTCAACCCGGCGAACTGGGCGCTGACCAGCACCGCCTTGTAGTGCGTCTCCTGGCCACGGCTATGCATGTGGCTCTCGTTCAGCACTTCGAGGTGATCGGTGCCCAGCGGCGCCAGTTGCTGTTCGATGCGTTGCTGCATGCTCATCGCGTCGGGCTCACTTCTTCGCCGGGGCGGCCTTGCCGGCGCTCGGGTCGAGTTCCTTGGTCATGTCGTCAAGCAGCTTGTTGACCACCGGCACGGCGGGCTCGAGGCTCTGCTGGGTCAGCTGGGCCGACTGCTGGGTGACTTTCGGCATCTCGCGCAGGACCTTCTTGCCCAGCGGCGACTCGTAGAACTTGACCAGGTCGTTCAGCTCGGCCTCGGTGAAGGTCGCGGTGTACAGATCGACCATCTTCGGCTTGAGCTTCTTCCAGCCGATGGCGTTGTCCAGGGCGGCGTTGGCCTTGGCCTGGTAGCTGTCGAGCACGTTTTTCTTGGCCGCCGGCGCCTTGGTCTGCTCGAAGCGCTGGGCGAACATCTGCTGGACCTGCATGTACACCGGAGTGCCCAGCTTGTCGGCGTTGGCCAAGGTCAGGAATTTCTCGGCGGCGGCATTGTGGCCGGGAGTGGCTGCGAGTACCTGGCCGCTGGCGCAGACCAGGGCGACGGCGGCACAGAGGGCACGGAGACGGGTCATTGCATTTCCTTCAAGAGAGGGAGGCGGATACCTCAGGGTAGAGCATTCTGCGCCGTGATGGCGAAGTGCTCAAGTGGCACGACGAGCAGGGGAACCGCTGCGTCGAATCAGGGCCTAAACTGCGGTTTCGAACTACAAAGGAGTGAGCGCAGCATGAGCCGTATCGAGACAGACAGCCTGGGCCCGGTCGAAGTTCCAGACGACGCCTACTGGGGCGCGCAGACCCAGCGTTCGCTGATCAACTTCGCCATCGGCAAGGAACGCATGCCGCTTGCGGTCCTGCACGCCCTGGCGCTGATCAAGAAAGCCGCTGCCCGGGTCAACGGCCGCAACGGCGATTTGCCCGCCGACATCGCCCGCCTGATCGAGCAGGCCACCGACGAAGTGCTCGAGGGCGAGCATGACGACCAGTTCCCTCTGGTGGTGTGGCAGACCGGCAGCGGCACGCAGAGCAACATGAACGTCAACGAGGTCGTCGCCGGGCGCGCCAACGAACTGGCCGGCAAGGGCCGCGGCGGCAAGGTGCCGGTGCATCCCAACGACCACGTCAACCGCTCGCAGAGCTCCAACGACTGCTTCCCCACCGCCATGCACATCGCCGCCGCCCAGGCCGTACAGGAGCAGCTGCTGCCGGCGATCGCAGAGCTGTCGGACGGGTTGGCCGAGCTGTCGGCGCGGCACGCGCACCTGGTCAAGACCGGGCGCACGCACATGATGGATGCCACGCCGATCACCTTCGGCCAGGAGGTCTCGGCCTTCGTCGCCCAGCTCGGCTACGCCCAGCGCGCCATCCGCGCGACGCTGCCAGCGGTGTGCGAACTGGCCCAGGGCGGCACCGCCGTGGGCACCGGCCTCAACGCCCCGCACGGTTTCGCCGAAGCCATCGCCGCCGAGCTGGCCGCGCTGTCCGGCCTGCCGTTCATCACCGCGCCGAACAAATTCGCCGCCCTCGCCGGCCACGAGCCGCTGACCAGCCTGGCCGGCGCCCTCAAGACCCTGGCCGTGGCCCTGATGAAGATCGCCAACGACCTGCGCCTGCTGGGCTCCGGCCCGCGCGCCGGGATTGCCGAGGTACGCCTGCCGGCCAATGAGCCGGGCAGCTCGATCATGCCTGGCAAGGTCAACCCGACCCAATGCGAAGCACTGTCGATGCTGGCCTGCCAGGTACTGGGCAACGACGCGGCGATCGGCTTTGCCGCAAGCCAGGGGCACCTGCAACTGAACGTGTTCAAGCCGGTGATCATCCACAACCTGCTGCAGTCGATCGAACTGCTGGCCGATGGCTGTCGCAACTTCCAGCAGCATTGCGTGGCCGGGATCGAGCCCGATGCCGGGCAGATGGCCGCGCACCTGGAGCGCGGCCTGATGCTGGTGACGGCGCTGAACCCGCATATCGGCTACGACAAGGCGGCGGAAATCGCCAAGAAGGCCTACAGCGAGGGCAAGACCCTGCGCGAGGCGGCGCTGGAACTGAAGTACCTGACCAACGAGCAGTTCGACCAGTGGGTCCGCCCGGAGAACATGCTGGCGCCCGGCGGCAAGGGCTGATCTGGCGGCCACATCGCGGGGCAAGCCCGCTCCCACGCCACTGACCGCGGCGTGGGAGCGGGCTTGCCCCGCGATGACGTCATCAACCTGTCTGCATCCGACGCGCCTTCCACCCCGCCACCAGCGAAGGCCCCAACGCCACCAGCGCCGACCCCAGCACCACCGTCACCGCCCCGACATACCCCAGGCCATTGATCTGCTCGGCATGCACATAGTCCGGCCACAGCCAGGCCGCCAGCGCCACCGCGACGAAGGTCACCAGCGGCGTCAGCGCCAGTGTTGCGCTCACCCGTGATGCCTCCCAATGCGCCAGTGCCTCGGCGAACGCGCCGTAAGCCACCAGCGTGTTCAGGCAGCAGGCCAACAGCAGCCAGCCCTGCAGCGGACTGAGCTGCAACGCCTCCAGCGGGTGTGCCCAGGGCGTGAGCAACAACGCGCAGCACAGGTAGATCACCATCATCACCTGCTGCGAGTGCCACACCGTCAGCAACTGCTTCTGGCTCAGGGCATAGAACACCCAGATACTGGTCGCCAGGATGATGGTCAGCACGCCAGTGGTGTAGGTACCCAACGAAGTGAGCAGCTCTTCCAGGCGCTGGTTGAAGAACAGCCCGAACCCCGCCAGCAGCACCAGCAGGCCCAGGCCCTGCCCCAGGCTGAAACGCTCCTTGAACACGAACACGCTGGCCACCAGCAGCAGCACTGGCCCCAGCTGCACCACCAGTTGCGCGGTGCCGGGGCTGAGCAGGTTCAGGCCGACCAGGTACAGCACATAGTTGCCGACCAGGCCTGCCACCGCGACGGCCACCAGGCCCTTGCCCTTCATTCCGAGACGGCTGAACGACGGCAGTCGCCGATTGGCCGCCAGCCAGGCGAACAACAGGCCGCCGGAAACGCTCAGGCGATACCAGGTGACCGTCACCGGGTCCATCACCTGCAGCACCTGCTTGAGCTTGATCGGCAGGATACCCCAGAGAAACGCGGTCAACAGCGCCAGCAGCAGGCCTTGGACCCAGCGTCCGGAAGAAATGTGCATGGTGTCCTCGATCGGCGCCTTGGTGGGGAAGGTGCAGTCTACGGGCTTGGCGGGGGGGATGTGGCGGGAAATGTTTTCATCAGGTCATTCCTCGGGGGCATGCCCTGAACAACTGAGCTGGCCTCTTCGCGGGTAAACCCGCTCCACAGAGATCAGCGTTCTCCATGTGGGAGCGGGTTTACCCGCGAAGAGGCCAGCCCGGATTATTTCTTGTCCTTGGCGAACGCCGCCTCCAGCGCCTGGTTGATCGTGCGCAGCACCTTCACCCGCGCCCAGCGCTTGTCGTTGGCCTCCACCAGCGTCCACGGCGCGATCTCGGTGCTGGTGCGGTCCACCATATCGCCCACCGCCTCGCTGTAGACGTCCCACTTGTCGCGGTTGCGCCAGTCTTCCTCGGTGATCTTGTAGCGCTTGAACGGGATCTGCTCGCGCTCCTCGAAGCGCTCCAACTGGGTCTGCTGGTCGATGGCCAGCCAGAACTTGACCAGCACCACCCCGGCATTGCTCAACTGCTCCTCGAAATCGTTGATCTCGCCATAGGCGCGCATCCAGTCCGCCGGGCTGCAGAAGCCCTCGACCCGCTCCACCAGCACCCGGCCATACCAGGAACGGTCGAAGATGGTGAACTTGCCGCGCGCCGGGATATGCCGCCAGAACCGCCACAGATAGGGCTGGGCACGCTCTTCCTCGGTGGGCGCGGCAATCGGCACGATGCGGTACTGGCGCGGATCCAGCGCCGCCGCCACACGGCGGATCGCGCCGCCCTTGCCGGCCGCGTCGTTGCCCTCGAACACCGCCACCAGCGCATGCCGGCGCATGTGCTTGTCACGCAGCAGGCCGGCCAGGCGTGCCTGTTCGGTGACCAACTGCTCCTGGTAGTCGTGCTTGTCCAGGCGCAGCGTCATGTCCAGCGCACCGAGCAGGCTCTTCTGATCGATGCTGCGCCCCAGCGGCGCGACATTGCTCTGGTGCTTGCCCTTGGGATTGTTGGCCAGGGCCGCCTGCAGGCTCTCCAGCAGGATGCGCCCCACCGCCAGGCTGCGGTAGTACGGGTCGACGCCCTCGATCACATGCCAGGGCGCGTAGTCGCGGCTGGTGCGCCGCAGCACCCGCTCGCCGAAGCGCACGAAGCGGTCGTAGGTCTCGGACTGCTGCCAGTCCAGCGGGCTGATGCGCCATTTGCGCAGCGGATCGTCCTTGAGCGCCTTGAGCCGTGCCTTCATCTGCTTCTTGGACAGGTGGAACCAGAACTTGATGATCAGCGCGCCTTCGTCGCAAAGCATCTGCTCCAGCCGCTCGGCACCGGCGATGGCCTGGTCGAGCACGGCGTCCTTGAACTGGCCGTGCACCCGGCCTTCGATCATCTGGCTGTACCAGTTGCCGAAGAACACGCCCATCCGGCCCTTCGGCGGCAGCGCCCGCCAGTAGCGCCAGGCCGGCGGGCGGGCCAGCTCCTCGTCGGTCTGCTGGTCGAAGGTGCGCACCTCGATCAGGCGCGGGTCCATCCATTCGTTGAGCAATTTGACCGTCTCACCCTTGCCGGCGCCCTCGATGCCGTTGATCAGCACGATCACCGGGAAGCGCGCCTGCTGCTTGAGCTCGTACTGGGCTTCGAGCAACGCCTCGCGCAGGGCGGGCACTTCGGCCTCGTAGGTGTCCTTGTCGATGCTGTGACCGATTTCGGCGGATTCGAACATGGAGGGCTCCTTCAATGGATCTGCTACAAGCTACAAGCTTCAAGCTGCAAGAAATAGCAGGTCGTGCCACTATTCGCTTTTTTCTTGCAGCTCGAAGCTTGCAACTTGCGGCTTGAATATGACCATGTCCGACACCACCCTCCCCCAGCACGCCCAGATCGACTGGGACGACCAGGGCCGCCCCCATTCCCGGCAATACGACGATGTGTATTTCGCCATCAACGAAGGCATCGACGAAACCCTGCACGTGTTCATCGAGCAGAACCACCTGCGCCAGCGCTTCGCCGAGCTGGCGCCGGGGGGCTGCCTGGTGATCGGGGAAACGGGCTTCGGCACCGGCATGAACTTCTTCTGTGCCTGGCAGCTGTTCGCCGAACTGGCACACGCCGAGGCGCGCCTGCACTTCGTCAGCGTGGAAAAGTACCCCCTGAGCCGGGATGACCTGGAGCGCGCCATGCAGCTGTGGCCGCAACTGGCGCCTTTCACCCGGCCCCTGCTCGATCAGTACGTGGCGATCCATCCAGGTTTCCAGCAACTGAGCCTCGATGACGGCCGCGTCACCCTCACCCTGATGATCGGCGATGCCCTGGAGCAACTGCCGCAACTGGACGCGCGCATCGACGCCTGGTTCCTGGACGGCTTCGCTCCGGCGAAGAACCCCGACATGTGGACGCCGGAGCTGTTCGCCCAGCTGGCACGCCTGTCGCACCCTGGCACCACCCTCGGCACCTTCACCACCACCGGCTGGGTCCGCCGCGCGCTGATCGAGGCCGGCTTCGCCATGAAGAAGGTGCCCGGTATCGGCAAGAAATGGGAGGTGATGCACGGCGTCTACAGCGGCGCGCCAGCCGCCCCCGTGGCGCCCTGGTACGCCCGCCCGGCGCCCTTGCCGGGGCCATGCGAGGCGCTGGTGATCGGTGCCGGCCTGGCGGGCAGCGCCACGGCGCGCAGCCTGGCGGCCCGGGGTTGGCAGGTCAGCGTGCTGGAGCGCCACGACGGGCCGGCCCAGGAGGCCTCGGGCAACCCCCAGGGCGTGCTGTACCTCAAGCTGTCCGCCCATGGCACCGCCCTGTCGCAGATGATCCTTTCCGGCTTCGGCTACACCCGTCGCTGGCTCGAGCACCTGCAACGCGGCCACGACTGGGACGCCTGCGGCGTGCTGCAACTGGCCTTCGACGACAAGGAAGGCGAGCGCCAGGCCAAGCTGGCAACCGCCTTCGACGACAGCCTGCTGCGCCCGCTCGACCGCGCCCAGGCCGAAGCCGTGGCAGGCGTGGCGCTGGCCAGCGGCGGCCTGTTCTACCCCGAAGGTGGCTGGGTGCATCCGCCGGCGCTGTGCCAGGCCCAGCTGAACCATCCGCGCATCCGCCTGCTCGGCCATGCCAACGTCATCGCGCTGCGCAAGGCCGACGGCCTGTGGCAGGCCTGGGACGGCGAGCGCCTGCTGGCCAGCGCGCCGCTGGTGGTGCTGGCCGGTGCCGCCGATGTCCGTCACTTCCCGGCCTGCGCCGGGCTGCCGCTCAAGCGCATTCGCGGGCAGATCACCCGCTTGCCGGCCACCGTGGCCAGCCGGAAACTGCGCACGGTGGTCTGTGCCGACGGCTACGTGGCGCCACCTCGCGGCGATGAACATACCCTGGGCGCCAGCTTCGACTTCCACAACGAGGACCTGGCGCCGACCGTGGCCGAACACCAGGGCAACCTGGCGCTGCTGGATGATATTTCCGCGGACCTGGCCACCCGCCTGCGCACTACCGAGCTGGATCCGGCGCAACTGCAGGGCCGGGCGGCGTTCCGCTGCACCAGCCCGGACTACCTGCCCATCGTCGGGCCGTTGGCCGATGTCGAGGCGTTCAACCAGGCCTACGCCATGCTGGCCAAGGATGCGCGACAGGTGCCGGATGTGGCCTGCCCGTGGCTGGAGGGGCTGTACGTGAACAGCGGGCATGGCTCGCGCGGGTTGATTACTGCACCGCTGTCCGGGGAGCTGATTGCGGCGTGGGTCAGTGGTGAGCCGTTGCCGGTGGCCAGAGCCGTGGCCGAGGCCTGCCACCCGAACAGGTTCGCGTTGCGCCGGTTGATTCGCGGTAAATAGCCGGATCGCCGGGGGGCTGTGCGGTCCCAGTCCCCGACAACACATATAACAGATTGATCTAAAACTCTCACAACCTACCCCGGTCCCTACCTAAGTGCCCCATTTCGGGCACCTTCCCCAACGGCAAAACCGGTAAGGACTTATGTGCGGATTAGCAGGAGAGTTACGTTTCACCCCCATCGACCAAGCCCCTCGCCCGGCGGATCTCGCCGCGGTGGAGCGCATCACCCACCACCTGGCGCCCCGCGGCCCCGACGCCTGGGGCTTCCATAGCCAGGGCCCAATCGCCCTCGGCCACCGGCGCCTGAAGATCATGGACCTGTCCGACGGTTCGGCCCAGCCCATGGTCGACAGCACCCTAGGTCTGGCGCTGGCATTCAACGGCGCCATCTACAACTTCCCCGAGCTGCGCGAGGAACTGCAGGACCTGGGCTACAGCTTCTGGTCCGACGGCGACACCGAAGTGCTGCTCAAGGGCTATCACGCCTGGGGCGCGGCGTTGCTGCCCAAGCTCAACGGCATGTTCGCCCTGGCCATCTGGGAACGCGACAACCAGCGCCTGTTCCTGGCCCGCGACCGCCTCGGCGTCAAACCGCTGTACCTGTCGCGCGACGGCGAGCGCCTGCGCTTCGCCTCGACCCTGCCGGCGCTGCTCAAGGGTGGCGACATCGACCCGCTGATCGACCCGGTGGCGCTCAACCACTACCTGAATTTCCACGCCGTGGTGCCGGCGCCGCGCACGCTGCTGGCCAACGTGCAAAAGCTCGAGCCCGGCACCTGGATGCGCATCGACCGCCATGGCGAAGTCGAGCGCCAGACCTGGTGGCAACTGCACTATGGCCCGAATCCGGACGAGCGCGAGCTCGACCTGGAGGGCTGGACCAGCCGCGTGCTCGACGCCACCCGCGACGCCGTGGCGATCCGCCAGCGCGCCGCCGTGGACGTCGGCGTACTGCTCTCGGGCGGTGTCGACTCCAGCCTGCTGGTGGGCCTGCTGCGCGAAGCCGGGGTGGACGACCTGTCGACCTTCTCCATCGGCTTCGAGGATGCCGGTGGCGAGCGCGGCGACGAATTCCAGTACTCCGACCTGATCGCCCGCCATTACGGCACCCGTCATCACCAATTGCGCATCGCCGAGCGCGAGATCATCGAGCAATTGCCGGCGGCCTTCCGCGCCATGAGCGAGCCGATGGTCAGCCATGACTGCATCGCCTTCTACCTGCTGTCGCGCGAGGTGGCCAAGCACTGCAAGGGCGTGCAGAGCGGCCAGGGCGCCGACGAGCTGTTCGCCGGCTACCACTGGTACCCGCAGGTGGACGGCGCCGAGGATGCCTTCGCCGCCTACCGCGATGGGTTCTTCGACCGCAGCCACGCCGAGTACCGCGGCACCGTGCAGGCCCCCTGGCTGCTGGAGACCGACGCCGCCGGCGAGTTCGTCCGCGAGCACTTCGCGCGCCCCGGCGCGCCGGAGGCGGTGGACAAGGCCCTGCGCCTGGACAGCACGGTGATGCTGGTGGACGACCCGGTCAAGCGCGTGGACAACATGACCATGGCCTGGGGCCTGGAGGCACGCACGCCGTTCCTGGACTATCGCCTGGTGGAGCTGTCGGCACGCATCCCGGCCCGTTTCAAGCTGCCCGACGGCGGCAAGCAGGTGCTCAAGCAGGCGGCGCGACGCGTCATCCCCCACGAGGTGATCGACCGCAAGAAGGGCTACTTCCCGGTACCTGGCCTCAAGCACTTGCAGGGCGCCACCCTGGACTGGGTGCGCGAGCTGCTGACCGACCCCAGCCAGGATCGTGGCCTGTTCAATCCGGCGATGCTCGACCGCCTGCTGAGCAACCCGCACGGACAGCTCACGCCACTGCGCGGCTCCAAGCTGTGGCAACTGGCGGCCCTGAACCTGTGGCTCAGCGAACAAGGAATCTGACCGATGAAAGCCCATGAAACCGCTTACGGTCAGCGCTTGCTGCGCGGTCAGGCGCCATCCTACGAGCGCCTGCAGGCGCGCCTGGCCGGCGACGGCAGCGAGCCCCACGACAAACCACGCGCGGTGCACTGCGGCTGGGGTCGGCTGCTGATCGGACATACCCACCCCAACCCGGTCAGCCTGGCCGAAGCCCTGCTGGAGGAGCAGACCGGCGAGCGCGACATCGCCTTGTACGTGGCCGCGCCGCAGCAGGTACTGGCGCAGGCCCCGCAGCAACTGTTCCTCGACCCCTCCGACACCCTGCGCCTGTGGTTCACCGACTACCGCCCGGCGCAGCGTGTGTTCCGTGGCTTTCGCATCCGTCGGGCGCAGAGCCAGGCAGACTGGCAGGCGATCAATACCCTGTACCAGGCACGCGGCATGCTGCCGGTCGTTCCCGAGCTGCTGACCCCGCGTCACCTCGGCGGGCCGGTGTACTGGCTGGCCGAGGACGAAGACAGCAACGCGGTGATCGGCAGCGTCATGGGCCTGGATCACCACAAGGCCTTCGACGACCCCGAGCACGGTTGCAGCCTATGGTGCCTGGCGGTGGATCCGCACTGCACGCGACCGGGCGTCGGCGAAGTGCTGGTGCGTCACCTGGTCGAGCACTTCATGAGCCGCGGGCTGGCCTGCCTCGACCTGTCGGTGCTGCACGACAATCGCCAGGCCAAGCGCCTGTACACGAAACTGGGGTTTCGCAACCTGCCGACCTTCGCCGTCAAGCGCAAGAACGGTATCAACCAGCCCTTGTTCCTCGGCCCTGGGCCGCAAGCCGATCTCAATCCCTACGCTCGGATCATCGTCGACGAAGCCTTGCGCCGTGGCATCGACGTGCAGGTGGACGATGCCAGCGCCGGTCTGTTCACCCTCAGTCTGGGTGGACGCCGCATCCGCTGCCGCGAGTCGCTCAGCGACCTGACCAGCGCCGTCACCATGACCCTCTGCCAGGATAAACGCCTGACCCGCCAGGCCTTGCACAACGCTGGCCTGCAGGTGCCCGCGCAGCAACTGGCGGGCAACGCCGACGACAACCTGGCCTTCCTCGACGAGCATGGCGCGGTGGTGGTCAAGCCGGTCGATGGCGAGCAGGGCCAGGGCGTGGCGGTGAACCTGAACTGTATCGACGAAGTCAGCCGCGCTGTCGAACAGGCCCGTCGTTTCGACAGCCGCGTGCTGCTGGAAAGCTTCCACCCCGGCAGCGACCTGCGCATCGTGGTCATCGGCTACGAGGTGGTGGCCGCCGCCATTCGCCACCCGGCGCAGGTGATCGGCGATGGCCGCCACAACATCCACGCGCTGATCGAGGCCCAGAGCCGTCGACGCCAGGCTGCCACGGGAGGCGAAAGCCGCATCCCGCTCGACGAGGAGACCGAGCGCACGCTCAAGGCCGCGGGGCTGGGCTACCACCATGTACTGCCGGCCGGCCAGCGCCTGGCCGTGCGGCGCACGGCCAACCTGCACACCGGTGGCACCCTGGAAGACGTCACCGCGCGCCTGCACCCGGTGCTGGCCGATGCCGCGGTGCGCGCAGCCCGCGCCCTGGAAATCGCGGTGGTGGGCCTGGATTTCATGGTCCGCGATGCCGAACACCCAGACTACGTGATCATCGAAGCCAACGAGCGCGCGGGGCTGGCCAATCATGAACCACAGCCTACGGCTGAGCGTTTCATGGATCTGTTGTTTCCACATAGCCGACCCTTGGCCTGACAGCCCCACGGATCTTTGTAGGAGCGGCCTTGTGTCGCGAAAGGGGTGCGAAGCGCCCCCAGGATTTCAGCTTCGCTGCATCTACTGCCGGGCCCGCGGTGCAGGCCTTTCCGAGCGGTCCGACGCCTCGGCAAGGCCGCTCCCACAAGGACCTTGCCCGCAGCTTGGAAATTTCACCCCGACCGGAGACCTGGACATGTCCGAACGACTCCCCGAACCCGATCTCGACTACCTCAAACGTGTGCTGCTGGAAATGCTCGCCATCCCCAGCCCCACCGGCTTCACCGACACCATCGTGCGCTATGTCGCCGAGCGCCTGGACGAACTGGGCATCCCCTTCGAGCTGACCCGTCGCGGCACTATCCGCGCCACCCTCAAGGGACGCCAGAGCTCGCCCGACCGCGCCGTCTCGGCGCACCTGGACACCATCGGCGCCAGCGTGCGCCAACTTCAGGACAACGGCCGCCTGGCCCTGGCTCCGGTAGGCTGCTGGTCGAGCCGCTTCGCCGAAGGCAGCCGGGTCAGCGTGTTCACCGACACCGGTATCGTGCGCGGCAGCGTGCTGCCGCTGATGGCCAGCGGCCACGCCTTCAACACCGCCATCGACCAGATGCCGATCAGCTGGGAACATGTGGAGGTGCGCCTGGACGCCTACTGCGCCACCCGCGCCGATTGCGAAGCGCTGGGCATCGCCCTGGGTGATTTCGTCGCCTTCGACCCGTTGCCGGAGTTCACCGAGAGTGGCCATGTCAGCGCCCGCCATCTGGACGACAAGGCCGGCGTCGCGGCGTTGCTGACCGCGCTCAAGGCCGTGGTGCAAAGCGGTCGCCAGCCACTGATCGACTGCCACCCGTTGTTCACCATCACCGAAGAGACGGGCTCGGGCGCGGCAGGCGCCCTGCCCTGGGATGTCAGCGAGTTCGTCGGCATCGACATCGCCCCGGTGGCGCCCGGCCAAGCCTCCAGCGAGCATGCGGTGAGCGTGGCGATGCAGGATTCGTCCGGCCCTTATGACTATCATCTGTCGCGCCATCTGCTGAAACTGGCCGGCGACCACGACCTGCCGGTGCGCCGCGACCTGTTCCGCTACTACTTCAGCGACGCGCATTCGGCGGTCACCGCCGGCCACGATATCCGCACCGCGCTGGTGGCATTCGGCTGCGACGCCACCCATGGCTACGAGCGCACCCACATCGACAGCCTGGCGGCGCTCAGCCGCCTGCTCGGCGCCTACCTGCTCAGCCCACCGGTGTTCGCCAGTGACTCGCAACCGGCCAGCGCCTCGCTGGAACGCTTCAGCCACCAGCTGGAGCACGACGCGCAGATGGAAAGCGACACCCGGGTGCCAGCAGTGGACAGCCTGGTGGGCATCAAAGGGTGATCAGGCGGGGCTGCTCAAGTCAGCTCCTACCTCAAGTCATGCGCAACGCCTGTAGGAGCGGCCTTGCGTCGCGAAAGGGCTGCGTAGCAGCCCCAGGATTTCAGTGGCCACGCAACAATCGCCGGGGCTGCCCAGCAGCCCTTTCGCGACGCAAGGCCGCTCCCACAGGGGAATAGCGCGCACCATGTTGCCGATTTCACGTAGCATGCCTCCATTCCCACAACCACCGCCCAGACCATGCTGATCCCCTACGACCAACTCGAAGCCGAAACCCTGACCCGCCTGATCGAAGACTTCGTCACTCGCGACGGCAC
This sequence comes from Pseudomonas sp. microsymbiont 2, assembly GCF_054788395.1. NCBI lineage: Bacteria > Pseudomonadati > Pseudomonadota > Gammaproteobacteria > Pseudomonadales > Pseudomonadaceae > Pseudomonas > Pseudomonas sp. microsymbiont 2. The sequence goes on along the minus strand of NZ_CM139112.1, from coordinate 1,538,892 downwards.
CGACAATGGTGACGACACCCCCCTGGAGACCCGCGTACTGCGCGTGCGCCAGGCCCTGGCCAAGGGGCAGGCGTTCATCCTGTTCGACCTGGAAAGCCAGCAGTGCCAGTTGCTGGCCAGGCACGAAGTGCCACGGGAGCTGTTCGACTGAGCGCGTGACGTCGCTCAGGCCCGCTCCTTTTCCCGCGCCAGGGCCTTGATCCGCTGGTACACCTCGACCCGATGCACATCCACATCCCGCGGCGCGACGATGCCGAAACGCACCTGGCCATTCTCCACGGCCATCACCTGAATCCTGATGTTCTCGGCGATGACGATGACTTCGCCCACTTCCCGTCCGATTACCAGCATGCTCCGATCCTCACAACTCAAGGGAAAATCGGAGACTGCCTGCTCGGCTTTTGCCTACTCAATCGCTCAACCAAAAAACAGACATGACTGACCGTCAGCGGTAAAAAAACCTACAGCCGCTTCTTTCAGCTTGCAGTCTTGCGGGCCTTTGCCCTCATCTTCACCGCCATGTCCGCCATTTCATCATAGAGCCGCTGCGGCTCCTGGCACTTGAGCTGCCAAGCCTGGCGTCCGGCTTCGTGGGGCAGGATGAGGAACTGGCCGGCGGCGACCTGGGCATGAATGTGTTCGGCGATGTCGGCGGCACTGATCGGCGAGCCCTCCAGCAACTTGCCGACCTGCACCTTCATCGCCGGATCAGGCCCGCGAAACGAGTCGAGCAGGTTGGTCTGGAAGAACGATGGGCAGACCACGTGCACCGCCACCTCCACCTGACGCAGCTCGACCAGCAGGCTTTCGGACAACGCCAGCACGCCGGCCTTGGCCACGTTGTAGTTGCTCATGCCCGGCCCCTGCATCAGCGCGGCCATGGAGGCGATGTTGATGATTCGCCCGCGGCTGCGCTCGAGCAGCGGCAGGAAGGCCTTGCAGCCCTTGACCACGCCCATCAGGTTGATCGCGATCTGCCAGTCCCAGTCCTCCAGCGACAAGTCGGCGAAGAAGCCGCCCGAGGCCACGCCGGCGTTGTTGACGATCACATCCACGCCGCCGAACTTCTCTTCACAGGCCTGCGCCAGCGCCGTCAGCTGGCTGTAGTCACGCACATCGCAGCGCTGGCTGAAACCATCGCCGCCGACCTCGCGCACCCGCGCCAGGGTCTCGCGCAACCCGGACTCATTGACGTCGGCCAGCGCCAGGCGCCAGCCATCCCGGGCCCAGCGCAGGGCAATCTCGCGCCCCAGTCCGGAACCGGCCCCGGTGATCATCATTCGGTTGTGCATGGTGCTGTGCCTTGACCTGTTGGAATGGGCTGGAGTCTAGCCATAACGCCGGCCTGGGCGGTGCGGCATCAGGATGCTGAATAAGGGAGTATCGCCATGTCCGTGACCAGGCCGATGGAATCTTTGCCCAAGCCGCGCAGTCGGAAAAGTAAGCGGCCAGCATTCCGAGCCCCTCGCCTTTCAACCACGCAAGGACTCCGCCATGACCACGATCCTCATCATCATTCTCATCCTGCTGCTGATCGGTGGCCTGCCGGTCTTCCCGCACTCACGCAGCTGGGGCTACGGCCCATCCGGTATCGTCGGCATCGTGCTGGTGGTGCTGTTGATCCTGCTGCTGCTCGGGCGCATCTGAGGCCACTCAGGCCGGCGCTTGCGGCTCCTGGCGCAAGCGCCGCAGCAACACTGCGCCTTCCTGCGGGGCGCTGAAGTAGTCTCCCTGGGCGACTTCACAGCCCATGCGCTGCAAGGCCAGGCATTGCCGGGCGTTGCTGACGCCACTCACGGCCATGGTCACCTGCAGCGCCCGCGCCAGGTTCTGGCAGTGCTCGATGACACTGCGACAACGAGCGTGCTCGGGCACGCCCTGGGCCAGGCGCGCGCTCAGTCGCAAGCGGGTGATCGGTAACTCGCACAGCAACGCGCTGCCGGCCTGATCGCTGCCGAACTCCGCCAAACCGAGCTCGCAGCCCAGCATGTTCAAGCGCAGGAGGTTTTCCAGCCCCTGCACCGGCAAGCGATACAAGCCCCGCCCCGACAACTCGAAACACAGTGAATGAGGCCGGGTCGGCAAGTCCTGGAGCATCTCGAGCAAGCAGGGAAACAGCTGGGGAGAAACCAGTTGCCCGGCGCTCAGGCGCAGGATCATCGGCAGGTTCGGCTCGCCCGCGGCGCGCATGAACGCCAGTGCCTGGCGCAATAGCATCAGCAACAGCTCGTCATGCAAGCCGACGTGCTCGACCATGGCCATGAAGGCATCCGGCTCGACCATGCCGAAGCGCGCGCAACGCCAGGCTGCCAGCACGTGCACGCTTTCCACCTTGTTGCTGCGCAGATCGAAACTTGGCAGGTAGCGAGTCAAGACCGCCCCATCGCGCAAGGCATGGAGCAGGTCGGCCCGTGCGGGCTGTTGCCTGGGCACCGCGCTACCGAGCAACGACCCCATCGCGCCCGTGGCCAGGATGCGTGCCAGAGGCTCGGCCAGCAATGGCTTGGCCAGATCCCCGAGAAAGCCCATGCCCAGGCGCTCGATCACCAGGCGAACGCTGCGCCGCAGGTCCGCCGGCAGCTCGTCGCTGATCAGCACCGCCCTGGCCAGGCCCGCCAGCCCGACTCGATGGATGAACTCCAGGCCATCCATCCCGTCGCTACCGCGCTCGCGCAGGTCGCACACCACCAGATCCGCCGAGCCGACATGCCGCAGCAAGGCCAGTGCCTCGCTGGCGCAGGCGGCCTGCAGCACCTGCCCGCAACCCAGGGAAACGAAGCCTCTTACCGCTATCGTGCGTTGAAAACCATGGTCCTCCAGCACCAGTACACGCATCTCCCGCACAGCCCCCCGTCCGCATCGCCATAGCCCGGTACAGCAGGCCATCCTGCAATGAAGTCGGCAGACATTGAACGAGGAAAATTCCTTAGTGCTCAGACAGAATTTCCCAACAGGCGATGGACCTGATAGCGCCGCAGCCGCACCTCCAGCCACAGCACTTCGCGGATCAGTACCCGCAGACAGCCTTTCACTTCACGCCTGTCCATCGAAGCCTGTCCACAGCAATGCTCCAGGCGCTCGCAGGCTTCGACCAGCGCCCACGCCCTGATGATGCGCACGCCGCCCTTGATCCGATGCGCCAGATTGGCCAACGCTCCCACATCATGGCGCTTGGCGTGATCGCGCAAGCGGCGCAGGTCATCGCGGTTGGCTTGTAGCAAGTCCTGCAGCAGCCCGGCCAGGGCCTCGCTGTTGCCTGCGGTCAGGCGCTCCAGCTCGCCAAGGTCGATGGCGCCGCCATGGCGCGCATCCGGTCCGTGCTCGTGCCACTGCAGCGTTTCACGCAGCTGCGTCAGGGTCATCGGCTTGAGCAGGCACTGGTCCATGCCCGCCGCCAGGCAGCGCTCCAGGCCAAACGTCGTGGAACGCCCCGTGACGCCGATCAGCAGGCAGGGGCGCAGGTGCTGGCGCGACTCGTAGAGACGAATGGCCCTGGCCACTGCATGGCCATCCATCACCGGCATGCCGCAATCGCTGATCACCACATCGAACGATCCGCCCATGCGGGCACGTATCGCCTGGCCGCCGTCCTCCACCGCCTCGACCAGGTGCCCCAGCCGCCGGAGCTGCAGGCATAACAACAGGCGATTGGCCGGATGGTCATCAGCCACCAGTACACGCAGCCTGGGGCTCGAGGTCCGCTCGGGAGCTCGCGGCACGGCGGACACCACTGCCGACAGCGCCGCCGACAAGCGCAGGCGGATATCGATACACCGTCGCCCCGCGCGTAGCTGCCCCCCCATCGACCGGCACAGGGCGCGCCCGATGGACAAGGCCAGGCCATCCTCGTTCATGCCAGTGGCAATCGACTCGATGCGCAGCCTCAGCCGCACCACGGCGCCGCTCGCGCGCACCTTCACCTTCAACCGAACGCGCCCCTGGTGGGTGAACCTGAAGACATGTGCCAGCACGCAGGACAGCAGCTGCTGCACGCGCATCGGGTCAAGTTGCGCGGTGACCTGCGAAGGCCCCTGGTAATCCAGCGAAAGCTGCCAGCCCTCGCTGCGCCCGCGTTGCTCGCACGCCTCGACCAGCCTCGTGAAGTGTTCACGCAACGCGACCGGCTGCACCGCCAGCGAACGCTCGCCGGTCTGCAGCAGCAGCGCGTCGTGGACACTGGCCAGTTGCGCAGAAAGCTCCCGCGACACGCGCGCCGCCTGGTCGATGGACTGCTGCTCGAAGGCGCCTGGCGCGAGTCGAGGCAGTGCCCGCTCGAGCATGCCGAGCACATTCTGCAGCGAGGCGCGCGCTTCCTGGCACAGGCTGCCAAGCAGACGTTCGCCAGCCTCGGCACGACGCAGGCCTTGCCGATACGGCTCGGTGACATCGAGCCAACCGGCGGCAACCCACTGCCCGCATGGCCCCGGCCGCATCCAGTGCTGGCGGCCATCGGCAAGCACCGTGCGGTACTCCTGCGTCCACACCTGCCCGCTGGTCAGCACTTGTTCCCGCGCCTGCCGCCACGCCACCGCCGCGATGCCCCCCAGAGGGCGCCCCGTAACCTGCCCACGGTCGATGTTCTGGGCTTGCAGAAAACTACTGTTGCAATCGACCAGGCGCCCCTCCCGATCGCACAGGTACACGGGATGAGGCAGGCCATCGAGCAACGCCCGCTGCGCTGCCAGCCGGTCCTGCAGTGCCCGCTCTCGGGCACAGCCTCTGCGCTGCTGGCGCAGCCAGCCCAGCGCGCACAGCAGCGCCAGCGACAGCGCGCCTGTCGACCACAACGGCCAAAGGCCGACTTCGGCGCTGCGGGCCGTGCTGCCTGACCAGAGGAACTCAGGCGGCACGGCGGGGGGCTTTCCCAGAGCGTGTGGCCCTCCCCCGTCGAACTCCACCGGACAGTGTTCCGTGGCCATCACCACAGGGGGTAACAGCAAGCAGCAGAACACGACCCACAACAGAGAAATCCCGCGCAAGGTGCTATATCAGCCCATTGCGGCGCGCCATGTCCGCCATGTCGATCACCGAGCTGACCTTGAGCTTTTCGATCAAGCGGGCCTTGTAGGTGCTGATGGTCTTGTTGCTCAGCAGCATCGCGTCGCCAATCGCCTTGTTGCTCAAGCCCCGTGCCAGCTGTTGCAGGATGACCAGTTCGCGATCGCTCAGGCTGGCGATGCATTGCGCTTCACTGTCTTCCAACTCCCGCCGATTCACCGAGCTCAGGGCCACGTCAGGAAAGTAGGTGTAGCCGGAGAGCACGGCCAGCACGGCCTTGCTCAGCGCCTGCAGGTCATCGGTCTTGGACACGAATCCCGCCGCGCCGGCCTTCATGCAGCGCAACGAGAAACTCTCCGCCAGCTGCGAGGTGAGCACGACGATCTTGGCCGGGCGCTCCATGGCCTTGATCCGGCTGATCACCTCCAGACCATCGAGTCCGGGAATGAGCAAGTCGAGAATCACCACATCGGGATTGTATTCACGCACCAGTCGCATGGCCTCGATGCCGTTGTCGGCCTGGCCGACCACATCGAGCTGGTCCTTGCGCAACTGCATGCAGACACTGGCACGGATGAAAGGATGATCGTCGACGACCAGCGCCTTGTGCGAGGGGGCGGCCATGATCAACCACCTATCGTCAGCTCGCGCCGGCTGTCTCCTTCGAGCAGGTCGAACTGGTAGGCCCAGCCCGCCTCCCGTGGGAAACGCCGGACGTGCCCGGGCAGCAGGTGATGTTTGGTCATGGTTTCGCACTGGCGACCATCCACGCTGCAATGGCGGAAACGGTCGAGGATCACCGTGGTGTTGCCATCGTTGCTGATTTTGAGCTGGTCGGGCTGCTCATCGATGGCGGTGCCGTAGCGAGGTTCGAGCGGGCGAATGAACAGCAACGAGCCGTAGCCGGCCAGCAGGTTGACGCCCGCCGTTAGCCCTTCGCGGTACTCCTCGGCTTCGGCCGCGCTGACACCGAACCCATCCTGGGTTTCCGGCAGCACCGGCACGAAGCGCACCCGGAAGTAGCGCTCACGTTCGCGTTCTCCGCGATACAGCAGGCGCACCGCCTGCATGCCCTTGGCCGGCACGATCAGACGTGCGGGGCTGGCCACCACGCCACGTTCGGCCAGCATCAGGCTGTCCTGGTCGACTTCCCGTGGCGCGCTGTTACCGTCATAGACCAGTTCGGCCAGGCTGATCTTGACGAAGGCGGTCGTATCGCCGCCGTTGCGTACCCGCTTGAGCAAGGTGCTCTTGCCTCCCTCCAGATAGTCGTACAGAGCGCCGACGTTGATTTCGGGAGCCGCCAGCGACGGCAATGGTGTCAGCAGCAGCGTCAGGGTCATGAGCCAGCGTGCGTTCATTTCAAGCCTCCTGCGAGAAGTGAGGGATGCCATCAAAGTGATATTGTTCGCCAACGCCACCCGAGGAAGCAGCTGAATGTTTCGTGGGATATTTCTGAAACAACATTTTTTACTCTTTCCTTGTCACATATCTGCATCGAAGACCACCGTGACATCACCCCGGTATGTACTACCTGGGTGATCGAGCATCTCCTTGGCATGCTCGCGCTGCACTTCGAAATGCAGCTGTCCGCTGCGGTTGAACACCGTGCTCATGGCCTCGAACGGCAGCGCTGCTTCCTGCCCAGTGGGTAGACCCAACTGGTTCACCTCTTTGTTGCCTTGTGCCCGGATTCCACCTGGCAAGCTGATGCCTACCTTCACAGGAACCTCATGATTGGCGGCATTGCGAATGCCACAACGATCGCCCACGGGGTATTGGCATATCTTGTAAGCCGTGAAAGGCCCGCTGGACCAGATGCGGAACAGCAGATCGCGATACAGCCGCTGCGGCGGCTGCCCACGGGACAACCATCCCATCCACCCCCCCGGTGGCTCGAGCACGGCACGTTCCGAGCCCGGCGGGAAGTCGATGACGAAGGCATGCTGGACATCCAGCTCGAAGTTCAAAGTCAGGCTGCTGGCATTGAGCGAGGTAACGCCATTGCCGAAGTCGAAATCCATGCCGGGGCCGACCGAATAGGTCTCTCTGCCCGTGTAGATGCCAGGCTTCATGGCCAACGGCGAGGGCATGCTCAATTGGTAGGACACGGCCATTTCGTCCACATCGGTAGTGAACACATCACCGGGTTTGGCTTCCTGGCCGCGTGAATAGCACGGTTGAGGTTGCTGCGGATTCGTGACGTTCCACAGGTACATGGTCCAGCGATTCACCACCGAATAGGTAACCGCGTAGGAACATCCTCCCCGCAGATATCGCGTGAACACCGGATTACTGAAGCTGGGTTCATGCACACGTTGACTCACACCAAGGACCTCGAAAGTCATCGGGTAGCTCTCACCAGAAGTCGGCCCGCTCACATAGACCGTGCGGCGCCCAGGAAGCTTGACGTAGAACTCATCACGCGGATCGCTGGCAAAGGCCTGGGAGGTTTTCGTGTACCGCAGTCCAAGTCCCACCGTCTGCACGCCCGAACAATGCGTCGGCCAACGCCCGCAGAACCCAGCCTGGCGCGTGGTGTTCTCGAAACGACCACTGGCCTCGCCACGGTACTGCGCGGTGAACTTGACATCGATCGCCTGAGCACTCGATAGCACCATCATCCCGAGCAACAGTCCTGTGAACCGGCAAGACCGCGTTGCAATCCACTCACCTACAGCCTGCATGGGCGTATCCTTCTTGGGTTCAACAAACAGACGCCATGGCGCCGGTACAAATACTCGGGGTCTCACTGCCCGAGGCGACATCAACTGTCCCTCCCCTGACTCGCGCCATCAGCCCCTGCCAACCCTTGGGGCAGGCAGCGCATGTCACCGGCCAGCAGCACGTCCGCTTCTCTGGGCAACTGCGCCGGGTCGAGCGTCAGCAGACAGGAGACCGCTCCAGCAGTGCGGATTTCCAGCGTCGGTGTCGACTCGCTCATCTCCACCGCGAAATGCCCATCGGCCTCGCTGACCCCGCGGCTGGCGTGGTTGATCACCATCGCACCGCGCATCGGCTGCCCCTGAGCATCGAGCAGGCGTCCCAGCACCGTGACCGTGCGCAGTACATGCAACTGCCGGTACTCCACGCCGCCACGGTTGAGGTGATAGTCGACGCTCGATGGCTGGATCACCGCCGCAGCGCTGCCGCCATCCTCGAAGTCGAACTGCACATGACCGGACTTGAAGGCGCTGACCGGCACGATATTGCGCCCGGCACGCAGTACCGCGCTGCCGCCATGGTGGTCGTCGGCGCGCAGGCGCAACCCGTCGAGATCGGTATCCACATCGATGATCAGGCCGGCCTGATGAGGCAGGTACTGGCCGCTCATGGCCATTTTGCCGCCGCCCACGGCCATCATGCTTTCCAGGTTCAGGCCGCCACTGACCTCGCCGTTGTAGGAGGACTGCTGGACATAGCTATCGCCGTGCAACCAGCGATTCTCGAAGTTGGCGTGCCCGGTAAAGCCTGCGCCGTAGCGGTCCACGGTGGCGGTGCCGGTGAGCGTGCGCACGGCACCCAGGTCGACATCCTGCTGGTAGGACACCGAGGCGTTGCGGTCGCGCCCACCATCGCGCGAGGTCCGGCTGCCGAGGCTGGCCGACAGACGCTTGCCGGGTGCGCCCAAGCTCATGCTCAGGCTCAGGTTGACGCCCCGACTGCGCGCATCGTCGGTGGCGCGAGTGCCTGGCCGGTCGAACAGCGACAGGCGCCAGGTGGCGTCGGAGCCGCCCAGCTTGCCAAAGTAGGACCACCCCAGGTCGTAGGCCATGCCACTGGCCTCGCCACTGCTGCGGGTAACCCGTACCGTCGCCGTGTTGCGCTGGTCGAGGCGATGATTGAGCGACAGCGAGGTCTGGCTGTTCTGCTGACGTACCGCCCCGTCATCGAATCCACGGACGGACTCGATCCACGAGCGGTTATGGCTGAAGACCAGCGAGCCGAGGTCATAGCTGTACACGCCCTGCACGTCGTAACCGGTGCCGTAGCCCTGGGTCTGGAACAGATTCAGATAAAGGTTGGCGCGCTCGCGCACGGTCCAGTCCAGCGAGGTGCTGTACTGCATGCGTTCGTCGATGCGCTGGCTCGACAGGCCAAGCACGGCTCGCGGATGCAGCAGGTAGTTGGCCATGACACCAGCACTGAGGCTGTCTTCATGTTCCTCTTGCCAATTGTTCAGCAAACTGTCCTGGCGCCCGACATAGAGGTTGTAGCGCCAACGCGAATCGGAAGAACCCCAGTTGCTGGGCTTGTAGATGAATTCCTGGGTGCGTGAGGTAACCTGACCATCCTCCACCAGGCGCACCTCGACCTCATAGATGCCGCCTGGCAGCACGCGGGTATCGAGGGTCTGCAGGCCGGGCTGCACCGGCTGGCTGTTGATCAGCACGCCGTTGCGATAGATTTCCACAACGCCCGGACGATCAGGCGTCACGTAGATGGGGGTGGCGCTGGGCGCGGCACTGTCGATCGCCAGGCTGTCGCTGCTGCCGAGCATCAGGCCCAAGGTCGTATCCGGACTACTGCCGAACACCCGCGGCTGACGCACCAACCCTTGCGCGCCCGGGGTGAAATAGCCCAAGCGAAAGAACAAGTCCTCGCGCAGGCGCTCGCCATAGAGTTGATCGAGGCGATAGCGGGTGCTCTGCTGGCTATCACTGCCGCGATCGAGTTGCGCATCGGCAAAGCCAGTCCAGTTGCCCAGACTGGTCTGCCCCTGCAGGGCATAGCGACCGCTGGTCTCACGTCCGTCACCCACCAGGTTGAGCTGGTTGCGCAACAGCAACCCGTGACTGCCCTGCTCGGGCAGGCGATGATAGCGATGCTCGCCATTGCTGGCTTCGGCTTGACTGGTCAATAGCGAGAGCTGCGAGTTGACCAGGCTGTAGTGCACGGCAAGCAAGCCATCGGAGCACTGACTGCGACAGTCGCCCAGTGCGTGGCCATCGGCCAGGCGTTCCTGCCAACGCCGACGCACGCTCTCCGGCTCCTGGCTTTCCAGGGTTTCGGTGAACTCGAGCAGCTGGACACGCTGGTCGCGCGACAGCACCACCATCGCATCCCCCAGATAACGACCGTCGAGATCGACGCGCACAGCCAATGGCACATCGAAGAAATGCGCTTCGAATTCCCGCGGCAGCCCCTGAGCCTGGCCCAAACCCGGCAGCATGCCACGGTCAGTGTCCGCCCAAGCCGGCAAGGGCACGCACAAAACGCCCACACCGAGCAGGCCACGTAGCGTGGCGATGAAAGTATGCTTGATCATTTTCTTACGCAGGTAGGCTTCCTCCACCACCGGGGAGCTAACCCCGGGGTGAAGGACAGGCGACAACGGATAGGTGCGGTGGGCAGTGCGTTACGGGGTTGGCGCGGCAGTTTCGAACATCATGCTGACCAGACCCTGGTAGTTGCCCGGCACATAACCGCTCGAAGGCGCGGCCTGGGCCGCGATCTCGAAGCCGACAACGGCGCCCGGCGCTGCCTGGGCCTGGGAAATCACCTCGGCCGAGGTGGTGGTCAGCACGGTGTCGGCCACCTTGACGTCCAGGCCGATGCTGTTGGTGCCGCTGGTGATGGCGGCAGGGGACAACAGATAGGCCGAGATCGGACCAACGGTGGACTTGACCTGCAGCTGCTTGCTGATCGACTGCAGCTCACCGCGGAACGAGTTCCAGCCCAGCTCTTGCGGATCGTTCATCCAGTTGCCACCCACCGGTTCCACGTAGAAGGCATCGGTCGGTACCGTGGCGGTCACCTGAACCTGCTTTTCGATGGGATCAGCGGCATGGGCCATGGCGGTGGTCATCAATGCCAGGGGAAGGGCCATGAAAAGACGTTTCACAAGTAAATCTCCTTGAAGGTTTCGTGCCTTACGGCGTTAGTGCAGTTGGCAAGGAGAATTATTAGTGAGCATGGCAGGTGGGCTGAGTAAGACCGTTCCCAGAGGGCGTGAGAAATTTCCCAGGGACTTGCAGCAATGGAGTGTCAGAAGCACCAACGCCCCGGCAAGCCGGGGCGTTGGTGCTTTCCTTCAAGCGCTTAGTGAGAGACCGCGCCGCTGGCCCCGAGGCCGGTCTGCGAACGCACGAACTGCGGGAAGAACAGCGCACGCTCGTCTTCGGCCGCCTTGGACTTGTCGGTGACCGAGAAGAACCAGATGCCGGCGAAGGCGATGATCATCGAGAACAGCGCCGGGTACTCGTACGGGTAGATGGCTTTCTCGTGGCCAAGGATCTGCACCCAGATGGTCGGCCCGAGGATCATCAGGCCCACCGCGCTGACCAGGCCCATCCAGCCACCGATCATGGCGCCGCGGGTGGTCAACTTCTTCCAGTACATCGAAAGCAGCAGCACCGGGAAGTTGCAACTGGCGGCGATGGAGAAGGCCAGGCCAACCATGAAGGCGATGTTCTGCTTCTCGAACAGGATCCCCAGACCGATCGCCAGCACGCCCAGAGCGATGGTGGTGATCTTCGACACGCGGATCTCGTCCTTGTCGTTGGCCTTGCCCTTGCGCCAGACGCTGGCGTACAGGTCATGGGACACCGCCGAGGCACCGGCCAGGGTCAAGCCCGCTACCACCGCCAGGATGGTGGCGAAGGCCACCGCCGAGATGAAGCCGAGGAACACGCTACCACCCACGGCATCGGCCAGGTGCACCGCCGCCATGTTGTTGCCGCCGATCAGGGCGCCGGCGGCGTCCTTGAAGTCAGGGTTGGTGCTGACCAGCAGGATCGCGCCAAAGCCGATGATGAAGGTCAGGATGTAGAAGTAGCCGATGAAACCGGTGGCGTAGAGCACCGACTTGCGTGCTTCCTTGGCGTCGCTGACGGTGAAGAAGCGCATCAGGATGTGCGGCAGGCCCGCGGTGCCGAACATCAGCGCCAGGCCCAGCGAGAAGGCCGAGATCGGATCCTTGACCAAACCGCCCGGGCTCATGATCGCCTCGCCCTTGGCGTGCACCTTGATCGCTTCGGAGAACAGGGTGTTGAAGTCGAAGCCCACGTGCTTCATCACCATCAACGCCATGAAGCTGGCACCGGACAGCAGCAACACCGCCTTGATGATCTGCACCCAGGTGGTGGCCAGCATGCCGCCGAACAGCACGTACAGGCACATCAGGATGCCCACCAGGATCACCGCCACGTGGTAGTCCAGGCCGAACAGCAGCTCGATGAGCTTGCCGGCACCAACCATCTGCGCAATCAGGTAGAAGGCCACCACCACCAGCGAGCCCGAGGCCGACAGGGTGCGGATTTCCTTCTGCCCGAGGCGGTACGAGGCCACGTCGGCGAAAGTGTACTTGCCCAGGTTGCGCAGGCGCTCGGCGATCAGGAACAGGATGATCGGCCAGCCGACCAGGAAGCCGATGGAATAGATCAGGCCGTCATAGCCCGAGGTGAACACCAGTGCCGAAATACCCAGGAACGAGGCCGCCGACATGTAGTCACCGGCGATCGCCAGGCCGTTCTGGAAGCCGGTGATCTTGCCGCCGGCGGCGTAGTAGTCGGCCGCCGACTTGTTGCGTTTGGAGGCCCAGTAGGTAATGCCCAGGGTGAAGGCGACGAAGGCCACGAACATGGCGATCGCCGAGACGTTCAGTGGCTGTTTCTGCACCTCGCCGGTCAGGGCATCGGCGGCCCACACGGCGGGTGCGAAAGCGCCGCAGGCCAGTACGGCCAAGGTCTTGGCGTGGCGAATCATTGTTGCGCCTCCTTCAGGATGGCCTTGTTCAGCTCATCGAACTCTCCGTTGGCACGGCGCACGTAGATGCCGGTCAGTACGAAAGCCGAAATGATCAGGCCGACGCCCAGGGGAATGCCCCAGGTGATCGACGAGTCGGGGCTGAGCTTGGCGCCCAGCACGTGCGGGCCATAGGCGATGAGGAGGATGAAGGCGCAGTAGAGGCCGAGCATGATCGCCGAGAGAATCCAGGCGAAGCGCTCGCGCTTGGTGACCAGCTCCTTGAAGCGCGGGCTGTTCTGTATCGAGAGGTAAATGCTGTCGTTCATTGTTTTTGTCCTAGCAGCACAGATTAGGGAGAACCCGACTCCACTTTATGCTGCCGTTGGACGCCAACCAGACGACCTTAGTCTTAGATGCAACGGTGTATTACAGATTTCGCAACAACCAAAACCCGAGTAGGGGTATTCGCGGGTAAACCCGCTCCCACAGGTAAGCCACAATGTTCAAGTTCGTGGTGATCCTGTGGGAGCGGGTTTACCCGCGAAAGGGTCGCACCGGCCTCTACGGCGAGGTTACTTGCCGGTCCACTCCTTGACCCGCTCCGGATGCTTGGCCACCCAGTCCTTGGCCGCCGCCTCGGGCTTGGCGCCTTCCTGGATCGCCAGCATCACCTCGCCGATCTCGTCCTTGGACTGCCACTGGAACTTCTTGAGGAACTCGGCCACCTCCGGCGCCTTGCTCGCCAGCTCCTTGCTGCCGATGCTGTTGACCGTCTCGGCGGCGCCGTACACGCCTTTGGGGTCCTCGAGGAACTTGAGCTTCCACTTGGCGAACATCCAGTGCGGCACCCAGCCGGTCACGGCGATGGATTGCTGCTTGGCGTAGGAGCGGCCCAGTTCGGCGGTCATCGCCGCACCGGAACTGGCGGTGAGCTTGTAACCGGTCAGGTCGTAGTCCTTGATCGCCTGCTCGGTCTTGAGCATGACCCCGGAGCCGGCGTCGATGCCGACGATCTTCTTCTTGAAGCTGTCATCGGTCTTGAGGTCGGCGATGCTGCTGGCCTTGACGTACTCAGGGACGATCAGGCCGATCTTGGCGTCCTTGAAGTTGGGGCCGTAGTCGACCACGTTGTCCTTGTTCTTGGCCCAGTACTCACCGTGGGTCACCGGTAGCCAGGCCGAGAGCATGGCGTCGAGCTTGCCGGTGGCCACGCCCTGCCACATGATGCCAGTGGCCACGGCCTGTAGCTTCACGTCATAGCCGAGTTTTTGCCTGATTACTTCAGCAGCCACGTTGGTGGTGGCCACGCTATCGGACCAACCATCCACGTAACCGATGCTCACTTCCTTGGCCATGGCCTGCGCAGTGCTCATGGTCAATACCAGGGCGGCGCCCACACTCAGGAAACGTCGTACTCTTGTAAAAGTCGCCATCAAAGCATCCCCTCGTCAGGTCTTGGAGACTGCATCATCGACCCGCCCCAGCGCAGGACCTGCTCTGTCAGCGACCTCCAGCGAACGATCAGCGACAGCACTGTGCCATTAACGCCAAGCCTCCAGCGCGGCCTGCGCGATCCTTGCATGCCAAAGGCTTGGCGCCGGTCATTTGCGGCTATCATCTAGCCCTTTGCGCTTGACGATGGACCGCCCGATGCCCAGTAACACCCGACTGCTCCTGCCTACGTACCTGCTCGCCTGCCTGTTCGCCCTCGTCGGGCTGTGGGCGCTCTGGTACGGCCTCGGCAGACCGGTGCACCTGCCCGATGCGGCGAGCCCGACGCACAAGCTGCAATGCGCGTCCTACACCCCGTTCGACAAGGATCAGTCACCGTTCGACCAGCCGTTTCGCCTGCGTCCGGCGCGCATGGACGCCGACCTGGCATTGCTCAGCGAGCGATTCCAGTGCATCCGTACCTATTCGATGACCGGCCTGGAGGCGATCCCGGCGCTGGCGCGCAAGCACGGCCTGAAGGTGATGCTCGGCGCCTGGGTCAATGCCAACCCGGTGGACACCGACAAGGAAATCGACCTGTTGATCGCCACGGCCAACGCCAACCCCGACGTGGTCAGCGCGGTGATCGTCGGCAACGAGACGCTGCTGCGCAAGGAGGTCACCGGCGAGCGCCTGGCCGGGCTGATCGACAAAGTCAAAAGCCAGGTGAAGGTGCCGGTGACCTACGCCGATGTCTGGGAGTTCTGGCTGCAACATCCGCAGATCGCACCAGCGGTGGATTTCCTGACCATCCACTTGCTGCCCTACTGGGAGGATGACCCGCGTGGCATCGATGCGGCGTTGGCCCACGTGGCCGAAGTTCGCCAGGTGTTCGGCAACCGCTTCGCGCCCAAGGACATCCTGATCGGCGAAACCGGCTGGCCCAGCGAAGGCCGCCAGCGCGAGACGGCGGAGCCGAGTCGGGTCAACGAGGCGCGTTTCATCCGCGGCTTCGTCGCCCTGGCCGAGGCCAACGGCTGGCGCTACAACCTGATCGAGGCGTTCGACCAGCCCTGGAAACGTGCCAGCGAAGGCGCCGTGGGCGGCTATTGGGGACTTTACGACGCCGACCGCCAGGACAAGGGCGTGCTCGAGGGGCCGGTGAGCAACCTGGCGTTGTGGCCACAGTGGTTGCTGGCCAGCGTGTTGCTGATGCTGACCACCCTGGCCCTGGCCGGGCGCCCGGCAAGCCACCGCGCCGCCCTGCTGCTGCCGTTGCTGGCGGCCCTGGGTGCCGGCAGCCTGGGGCTGTGGGGGGAACTGATGCGCACCAATGCCCGCTTTGCCGGGGAATGGCTGTGGGCGGTGGCGCTGGCCGCGTTGAACCTGCTGGTGCTGGCCCATGGCGCCCTGGCCCTGGCTCAACGTGAGGGCTGGCGCCAGCGGCTGTTCGCCTGGCTCGATGCGCACGCGGGTAAGTGGCTGCTGGCGGCGGGGTTCGCGGCGGCGGTGAGCATGCTGGCGATGGTGTTCGACCCGCGTTATCGCAGCTTCCCCAGCGCGGCGTTTCTGCTGCCGGCGGTGGTCTATCTGCTGCGGCCGGTGCCGGCGCGGCGGGCGGAGGTGGCGTTGCTGGCCTTTATCGTGGGCGCTGGAGTGGCACCGCAGTTGTTCCAGGAAGGGTTGGCGAATCGCCAGGCCTGGGGTTGGGCGGTGGTCAGCGTGTTGATGGTCGGAGCGTTGTGGCGAAGCTTGCGCAAAGCCTGATCGCCCATCGCGGGGCAAGCCCGCTCCCACGTTGAGGCCTACGCCTTGTGTGAACGTGGGAGCGGGCTTGCCCCGCGAAAGGCCCTGTCAGGCAACGGATGATCGCCGTACCAGCCGCAACCCCGCCAGCACCACGGCAAACACCGCGATGCTCGCGGTATACAGCACCAACGCCGGAACGCCGAACACCAGCGCCAGCACCGCCAGCCACCATCCGCCACGACCCGGCACCAGCTGGCAGAGCAACGCCAACCCCAATGCCCCCCAGGCGATGACCTGGAAGTGAATCCCCAGCCCCAGCAGCGAACGCGCCTGGCATTGCCAGACCTCCCCCGGCACGCTGCACAGCCCGACCCACCGGGCATCCTCCATCAGCCCATAGCGCACGCCATAGCTGGCCGCCAGCCACAAAGGCAGGAACAGCAACAGGGCAACGGCAGGCCACCAACGCGTCATGCAAATCTCCAATTGCGGTAATCGAAACGTCCCATGATCACCCACGGACCGCGACAAGGCAAAATCATGGCCATGCAGCTATGTTGCACAAGACAAACGTTGTCCGGCGCGGCAACATCTTGTGCGACGAACGACAGGGCAACGGGCAACTTTGCCCCGCCTGCCGTGGTCCTAGCCTGCGTACTGCACGACCTTGCGTTTTCCCTGGGGGACATAAATGCTTCGATCTTTGCGCCTCGCCGCCCTGCTCGGCGGCCTGCTCCTGGCCGCGGCCGCATCGGCGCGGGATATCGACGCGGCGAGCTACGGCTATCCGTTGACCAACCCGTTCGAGGCGACCATCGCCACCACCCCGCCGGAACAGCGCCCGACGCTACCCAGCGACGACGATATCGACCAGGCCGACTACAGCCTCACTCTGCGCCCGGAGCGCGAGTTCACCCTGCCCGACAACTTCTGGTCGGTGAAGAAACTGCGCTACCGCCTGGCCAAGCAGGACCACGAAGCGCCGTTGATCTTCCTGATCGCTGGTACCGGCGCGCCCTATTCCAGCAGCATCAACGAGTACCTGAAGAAGCTGTTCTACCAGGCCGGCTACCACGTGGTGCAACTGTCCTCGCCGACCAGCTGGGACTTCATGAGCGCCGCCTCGCGCTTCGCCACCCCAGGGGTGTCGAGCGAGGACGCCCAGGACCTGTACCGGGTCATGCAGGCGGTGCGCGCCCAGCAGGCACACCTACCGGTCAGCGAGTACTACCTCACCGGCTACAGCCTGGGGGCGCTGGACGCGGCATTCGTCAGCAAGCTCGACGAAACCCGAAAGAGCTTCAACTTCAAGCGCGTGCTGCTGCTCAACCCGCCAGTCAACCTGTACACCTCGATCACCAACCTGGACAAGCTGGTGCAGACCCGGGTCAAGGGCATCGACCGCAGCACCACGTTCTACGAGTTGATGCTGGAAAAACTCACCCGTTACTTCCAGGACAAGGGCTACATCGACCTCAACGAAGCGCTGCTGTATGACTTCCAGAAGTCGCGCCAGCACCTGTCCAATGAACAGATGGCCATGCTCATCGGCACTTCGTTCCGCTTCTCGGCAGCCGACATCGCCTTCACCTCCGACCTGATCAACCGCCGCGGCCTGATCATTCCGCCGAAATTCCCGATCACCGAGGGCAGCAGCCTGGAGCCGTTCTTCAAACGAGCCCTGCAATGCGACTTCGACTGCTACCTGACCGAGCAAGTGATCCCCATGTGGCGGGCGCGCACCGATGGCAACAGCCTGCTGCAACTGGTCGACCAGGTGAGCCTGTACGCGCTGGAAGACTACCTGCGCGCCAGCCCCAAGATCGCTGTGATGCACAACGCCGACGATGTGATCCTCGGCCCGGGCGACATCGGCTTCCTGCGCCGGGTGTTCGGCGAACGGCTGACGCTCTACCCCCATGGCGGCCATTGCGGCAACCTCAACTACCGCGTCAACAGCGACGCCATGCTGGAGTTCTTCCGTGGTTAACAGACTGCTGCTCGTCACCGCCCTGCTCGCCAGCGGCTGCGCCCTGGCCGAGGAAGTCGCGCCGCGTGCCAGCGTGGTCGAGGCCGACAAGACCGAAACCCTCACCGTGGAGGCCGACGGTTTCGTCGATCCGCTGCGTGAGCTCAAGTTCAACCCTGGCCTTGACCAGCGCGAATTCGAACGCTCGACCCTGGCCGCGCTGAACATCTACGACCCGCTGGAGTCGCTGAACCGGCGCATCTACCACTTCAACTACCGCTTCGACCAGTGGGTGTTCCTGCCGGTGGTCGACGGCTACCGCTACGTCACCCCCGGTTTCGTGCGTACCGGGGTGAGCAACTTCTTCAACAACCTGGGCGATGTGCCCAACCTGTTCAACAGCGTGCTACAGCTCAAGCCCAAGCGTTCAGCGGAAATCACCGCGCGGCTGATGTTCAACACCATCATCGGTGTCGGCGGCCTGTGGGACCCGGCGACCAAGATGGGCCTGCCCCGCCAGAGCGAGGACTTCGGCCAGACCCTGGGCTTCTACGGGGTGCCGGACGGGCCATACCTGATGCTGCCGATCCTCGGGCCGTCGAACCTGCGCGATACCACCGGGCTGGTGGTCGACTACGTGGGGGAGAAGGAGATCAACTACCTGAACGTGCCCGACACCGCCAGCGACCACCCGGAGCTCACCGTGCTGCGGGCGGTGGACAAGCGCTACACCACCAACTTCCGCTACGGGCAGACCAACTCGCCGTTCGAGTACGAAAAGCTGCGGTACGTGTATACCCAGGCGCGCAAGTTGCAGATTGCCGAGTAAATGCAACCCTGATCCCTGTAGGAGCGGCCTTGTGTCGCGAAAGGGCTGCGAAGCGGCCCCGGCGATATCAGCGGTGTGGCATAAATCTTGGGGCTGCCCTGCAGCCCTTTCGCGACACAAGGCCGCTCCTACAGGGTCAGCCAGGCAATCCCAGGAACTGACACAATTCCCGCTTCTTGGCCAACGCATCCTTGCGCCCCAGCTCGATCAGCTCGCTGCAATAGCTCGCCTCGAACAGCAGGTAGCTCAGCACCCCCGCCCCGCTGGTCCTGGTCGCCCCGGGCCCGCGCAGGAACAGCCTCAGCGCCGCCGGCAGCTCGCGCCGATGACGGGCGGCGATCTCGTCCAGCGGTTGACTGGGCGCCACCACCAGCACCTCGATCGGCGCCAGCCCCAGGCGCCGGGCGTCCAGGTGCGCTGGCATCAGGTGGCTGAGGTGGTTGAGCCGCTGCAGCAGTTCGATATCGTCCTCGAGACTGTCGATGAAGGTGCTGTTGAGCATATGCCCGCCGATCTGCGCCAGGCTCGGCTGCTGACCGCTGAACATTCGCTGGGGCGGCAAGGGCGACGCGGGCCGTTGCGGGTTGCCGCTGACCCCCACCACCAGCACACGGCTGGCGCCCAGGTGCAGCGCCGGGCTGATCGGCGCCGACTGGCGCACCGCGCCATCGCCGAAGAACTCCTCCCCTAGCCGCACCGGAGCGAACAGCAGCGGAATCGCCGAGCTGGCCAGCAGATGGTCGATGGTCAGCGGCGTGGGCATGCCGATGCGCCGGTGGCGCAGCCAGGGTTCGATGGTGTCGCGGCCTTGGTAGAAGGTCACCGCCTGGCCGGACTCGTAGCCGAAGGCGGTCACGGCAATCGCGCGAAGCTGGTTGGCGGCCAGCGAATGGGCGATGCCGTCCAGGTCCAGGTGTTCGTGCAGCAGGCGACGCAGCGGTCGGCTGTCGAGCAGCGCCACCGGCACCTGCCCGCCGATCCCCAGCAGGCTGTGGCCGACGAAGCGGCTGGCCTGGCGGATCACCCCGGGCCAGTCGCTGCGCAGCACCAGGTGGCTGCGAAAGTTCTGCCAGAAGGCGGTGAGGTGTTGCACCGATTCGGCGAAGCGAGTCGCGCCGCTGGCCAGCTTGACGGCGTTGATGGCGCCGGCGGAGGTGCCGACGATCACCGGGAAGGGATTGGCGGCGCCGGGGGGCAGCAGTTCGGCGATGCCGGCCAGCACGCCAACCTGGTAGGCGGCGCGGGCACCGCCGCCAGAGAGGATCAGGCCGGTGGTTGGGGACATGCTTCCTTCCTGGATCATGGTTGACAGGTCTGGCCTCTTCGCGGGCAAGCCCGCTCCCACAGGGGGTATGTATATGCTAAGGCCGCTGTGGGAGCGGGTTTACCCGCGAAGAGGCCGGCCCTGCAATCACAACAGTCAGCGCTTCTTCTTGTCGTACAGCCGCGGCTCACCCTCTGGCCGTGACTTGAAGCGCCGATGCGCCCACAGGTACTGCTCAGGGCACTCGCGCAAAACGCCCTCGACCCACTGGTTGATGCGCAGGCAGTCGGCCTCTTCGGTCTCGCCCGGGAAATCCTCGAGCGGCGGATGCACCACCAGGCGATAGCCGCTGCCATCCTCCAAACGCCGCTGGGTGAACGGAATCACCCGCGCCTTGCCCAGCCGGGCGAACTTGGTGGTGGCGGTGACGGTGGCCGCGGGGATGCCGAACAGCGGCACGAAGATGCTCTGCTTGGTGCCATAGTCCTGATCCGGCGCGTACCAGATCGCCCGGCCCCGGCGCAGCAGCTTGAGCATGCCGCGCACGTCGTCGCGCTCCACCGCCAGCGAATCGGGGTTGTGGCGCTCGCGGCCACGGCGCTGGATGAAGTCGAATACCGGGTTGCCGTGCTCGCGGTACATGCCGTCGATGGTATGCGCCTGGCCCAGCAGCGCGGCGCCGATCTCCAGGGTGGTGAAATGCACGGCCATCAGGATCGCGCCTTCTCCCTCACGTTGGGCGGCCTGCAGGTGCTCGATGCCCTCGATATGGGCCAGACGCGCCAGCCGTGCCTTTGGCCACCACCAGCTCATGGCCATCTCGAAGAAGGCGATGCCGGTGGAGGCGAAGTTTTCCTTGAGCAGGCGCTGCCGTTCGTCGCCGGACAATGCCGGGAAACACAATTCGAGGTTGCGCGCAGCGATGCGCCGACGCTCGCCGGCAACCCGATACATCACCGCGCCAAGCGCGCGCCCCAGCCCGAGCAGCACGCGGTACGGCAGCTGGGCGACCAGCCACAGCAGGCCCAGGCCCAGCCACAGACCCCAGAATCGCGGGTGAAGGAAAGAGGATCGAAAACGCGGGCGTTCCATTGAAGCTTCCGGCAAGACATGAGCCTGGCATTCTACATCGGTTGCGGGCAATCAGTCTTATCGCTATAAGTCAGGGCACTTTTCTCGCAACAAGCCGTCTATGCAGACCATGAGCCTCAACCAGACACCCGACAACGCCCCCGTGTTCCAGCTCAAGGGCAGCATGCTTGCCATCACCGTGCTGGAACTGGCGCGCAACGACCTCGAATCCCTCGACCGCCAACTGGCGGCGAAGGTGGCGCAGGCGCCGAATTTCTTCAGCAACACGCCGCTGGTGCTGGCCCTGGACAAGCTGCCCCATGACGAAGGCGCCATCGACCTGCCCGGGTTGATGCGCGTGTGCCGCCACCACGGCCTGCGCACCCTGGCGATCCGTGCCAGCCGCATCGAGGACATCGCCGCGGCGATCGCCATCGACCTGCCGGTGCTGCCGCCGTCCGGCGCCCGCGAGCGACCGCTCGAGCCCGAGCCGGAAGTGAAGAAGCCCGAGCCGGTGCCCGTCGCACCGCCGGCACCCGCAGAGCCGGAAGTGCGCCCGACGCGGATCGTCACCTCGACCGTACGCGGTGGCCAGCAGATCTATGCCCAGGGCGGCGACCTGGTGGTCACAGGCTCCGTCAGCCCCGGCGCGGAACTTCTCGCCGATGGCAACATCCATGTGTACGGCGCCATGCGTGGCCGAGCCCTGGCCGGCATCAAGGGTAATACCAAGGCGCGTATCTTCTGCCTGCAGATGACAGCGGAAATGGTCTCCATCGCCGGCCAGTACAAAGTCTGCGAAGACCTGCGTCGCGACCCACTGTGGGGCTCGGGCGTCCAAGTCAGCCTGTCCGGTGACGTGTTGAACATCACCCGTCTTTAACGGATACTTGCCGGCATTTTTAGCGCAACTTTTTTCACGTTGCCGTTTTTTGTATTTGCAGGGACCTGCGTCCCATTTATTTAGGGGTGAAACACCTTGGCCAAGATTCTCGTCGTCACTTCCGGCAAGGGGGGGGTGGGCAAGACCACCACCAGCGCCGCCATCGGTACCGGCCTCGCGTTGCGCGGGCACAAGACTGTCATCGTCGACTTCGACGTAGGCCTGCGTAACCTCGACCTGATCATGGGCTGCGAACGCCGCGTGGTGTACGACTTCGTCAACGTGGTCAACGGCGAAGCCAATCTGCAGCAGGCCCTGATCAAGGACAAGCGCCTGGAGAACCTGTTCGTGCTGGCTGCCAGCCAGACCCGCGACAAGGACGCACTGACCAAGGAAGGCGTCGAGAAGGTGCTGATGGAGCTCAAGGAGCAGTTCGATTTCGTGGTCTGCGACTCGCCTGCCGGTATCGAGAAGGGCGCGCACCTGGCGATGTACTTCGCTGACGAGGCCATCGTCGTGACCAACCCCGAAGTCTCGTCGGTGCGTGACTCCGACCGCATGATCGGCCTGCTGTCCAGCAAGTCGCGTCGCGCCGAGCAGGGCGAAGACCCGATCAAGGAGCACCTGCTGATTACCCGCTACCACCCGGAGCGCGTCGAGAAAGGCGAAATGCTTGGCGTCGAAGACGTCAAGGAAATCCTCTCGGTCGAACTGCTGGGTGTGATTCCCGAATCCCAAGCCGTGCTCAAGGCCTCCAACCAGGGCATCCCGGTCATCCTTGACGACCAGAGCGATGCCGGCCAGGCCTACAGCGACACCGTCGACCGCCTGCTGGGTAAAGACAAGCCATTGCGGTTCATCGAAGTGCCGAAGCAAGGATTCTTCGCGCGCCTGTTTGGAGGCAAATAAACCATGAACCTTCTTGACTTCTTTCGTGGCAGACAGAAACAAAGCAGCGCGTCGGTAGCGAAAGAGCGTCTACAGATCATCGTGGCGCACGAGCGCGGCCAGCGCAGCACCCCGGATTACTTGCCAGCCTTGCAGAAAGAACTGGTGGAAGTCATCCGCAAGTACGTCAACATCGGCAACGACGACGTGCATATCGAGCTGGAGAACCAGGGCAGCTGCTCGATCCTCGAGCTGAACATCACCCTGCCCGAGCGCTGATCCAGCGCCTTCGGGCCGATCCTGGGGCTGCTTTGCAGCCCTTTCGCGACACAAGGCCGCTCCTACAGGGGTTACGCAATTCCCTGTAGGAGCGGCCTTGTGTCGCGAAAGGGCCGCAAAGCGGCCCCAGTGGTTTCCATACGCAAAGAGAACCTGCAATGCCGCTGTCGAACATCCAGATCCTTCACGAAGACGCCGCCATCCTGGTGATCAACAAGCCGACCCTGCTGTTGTCGGTGCCGGGCCGCGCCGAGGACAACAAGGACTGCCTGATCACCCGCCTGCAGGAAAACGGCTATCCGGATGCCCTGATCGTCCACCGCCTGGACTGGGAAACCTCGGGGATCATCCTGCTCGCCCGCGACGCCGACAGCCACCGCGAACTGTCGCGCCAGTTCCACGACCGCGAGACGGAAAAGGCCTACACCGCGCTGTGCTGGGGCCAACCGGCCCTGGACAGCGGCAGCATCGACCTGCCATTGCGCTACGACCCGCCGACCAAGCCTCGCCACGTGGTCGACCACGAGCAGGGCAAGCACGCCCTGACCTTCTGGCGCATCGTCGAGCGTTGCGCCGATCACTGCCGGGTCGAACTGACGCCGATCACCGGGCGCTCGCACCAGTTGCGCGTGCACATGCTGTCGATCGGCCACCCGCTGCTGGGGGACCGGCTGTACGCCAACCCCGAGGCGCTGGCGGCCCATGAGCGGCTGTGCCTGCATGCGTCGATGCTGAGCTTTACCCATCCGGTGTCTGGCGAGCGTCTGAAGTTCGAGTGCCCCGCGCCGTTCTGATCCATCGGTTCTGGATTCTTCGCGGGTAAACCCGCTCCCACAGAGAGGGTGCCTAACCTGAAATCTGCGCGGGCATCTGTGGGAGCGGGCTTGCCCGCGAAGAGGCCGACACAAATTTTCGAGCAATTACGCTAAACTCGCGCCACTGCTGTCTGGAGTGACTTATGCGCGATGCCCTGAACGCCGGCCTGATCGAATTCCTCAAGGCCTCCCCGACGCCCTTCCACGCCACCGCCAGCCTCGCGCAGCGCCTCGAGGCCGCCGGTTACCAGCGCCTGGACGAGCGCGACAGCTGGGCCACGGTGCCTGGCGGTCGCTACTACGTGACCCGCAACGATTCCTCGATCATCGCCATCAAGCTCGGCAAGCATTCGCCGCTGCTGGGCGGCATCCGCATGGTCGGCGCCCATACCGACAGCCCATGCCTGCGCGTAAAGCCACAGCCTGAGCTGCAACGCCAAGGCTTCCTGCAACTGGGCGTGGAAGTGTACGGCGGCGCCCTCCTCGCCCCCTGGTTCGACCGCGACCTGTCGCTGGCCGGCCGGGTCACCTTCCGCCGTGATGGCAAGGTCGAGAGCCAGCTGATCGACTTCAAGCTGCCGATCGCGGTGATCCCGAACCTGGCGATCCACCTCAATCGCACCGCCAACGAAGGCTGGCAGATCAACCCGCAGACCGAGCTGCCGCCGATCCTGGCCCAGGTGGCCGGCGACGAGCGCGTCGACTTCCGCGCCCTGCTCACCGAGCAGCTGGCCCGCGAGCACGATCTCAATGCCGACGTGGTGCTCGACTACGAGCTGAGCTTCTACGACACCCAGGACGCCGCGCTGATCGGCCTGAACGGCGACTTCATCGCCGGTGCCCGGCTGGACAACCTGCTGTCGTGCTACGCCGGCCTGCAGGCGCTGCTGAGCGCCGACAGCGACGAGACCTGCGTGCTGGTGTGCAACGACCACGAGGAAGTCGGTTCCTGCTCGGCCTGTGGCGCCGACGGCCCGATGCTCGAACAGACCCTGCAGCGCCTGCTGCCCGATGGCGACGAGTATGTACGCACCATCCAGCGCTCGCTGCTGGTCTCGGCCGACAACGCCCACGGCGTGCATCCCAACTATGCCGACAAGCACGACGGCAACCATGGTCCCAAGCTCAACGCAGGCCCCGTGATCAAGGTCAACAACAACCAGCGCTACGCCACCAACAGCGAGACCGCTGGCTTCTTCCGCCACCTGTGCATGGCCGAGGAAGTGCCGGTGCAGAGTTTCGTGGTGCGCAGCGACATGGGCTGTGGCTCGACCATCGGCCCGATCACCGCCAGCCACCTGGGCGTGCGTACCGTGGATATCGGCCTGCCGACCTTCGCCATGCACTCGATCCGCGAGCTGTGCGGCAGCCAGGACCTGGCGCACCTGGTGAAGGTGCTCACCGCCTTCTACCGCAGCCGCGAACTGCCCTGAGAGCGAGTCGTCTGCTTCGCGGGCTTGCCCGCGAAGGGGCCGGCACAGGCGATGCGACTGCCCCGGATCAACGCCTGACGCCGGCAACCCGCTATGCTTAAGACATGCCCTCAAAGCAAAAGGATTGCTGTCCATGTCTCCCTTCATCTCTCTGTTCGTGCCGGTGTTCCTGTTCCTGATGCTGCTGACCATCGGCTTCAGCCTGCGCGAGCGCAATATCGGCGTGCTGATGATGTGGATCGGCACCCTGGGCATCTTCGGCCTCACCTGCTGGAAGATCCTGGAGAAACTGCCGTCGTAAACCACTACACTCGGGCAATCGTTTGACCTGAGGTAGATTTCCCGGTGCCAGCCCTCCTGCGTTGCATCACGCTGCTGTTCCTGCTGTTCGTCACCCCGGTGCACGCCGCCGGCCTGCCAGGCCTGCTCGGCTCCAGCGCGCCCGCCCAGCCCGAAGCCAGCGAACCGCTGGGCAAGTCGCTGGACGAGGTGATCAAGAACCTGGAGAACGACCAGCAACGCGCCAAGCTGCTGGCCGACCTGAAAAAGCTGCGCGATGCCAGCAAGCAATCGCAACCCACCGTCGAACAGGGCGTGCTCGGCCTGATCGGCGGCGCCCTGCACGATTTCGAGAAACAGTTCAGCGGCGATGCCAGCCCGTTCAAGCGCTGGTCGCTGGAAATCGACCAGGCGCAGGACGAACTGGCCGCGCTGGTGGTGCCGGTGCACCAGTGGCCGGCGATCCTGTTCGGCTTCGCTGGCGTCATCCTGGTCTGGAGCCTGCTGGCCTACGCCTTCAACTGGATCGGTCACCGCGTGCGCCTGCGCTTCGGCCTGACCGAGGAACTGCCGCAGCATCCACGCACCTGGGACCTGGTGCGCTTCGCCCTGCGCAAGCTGGGACCATGGCTGGTGGCGCTGGTGTTCACCGTGTACCTGAGCTTCGCCCTGCCCTCCTCGCTGGGCAAGTCGATGGCCATGGTGCTGGCCTACGCGCTGGTGGTCGGCACGCTGTTCTCGGCGATCTGCGTGATCGCCTTCTCGCTGCTCGACGGTCCGCACCGCCACCGCGCCCTGTACATCCTGCGCCACCAGGCGTTTCGCCCGCTGTGGCTGATCGGCAGCTTCGCCGCCTTCGGCGAGGCGATGAGCGACCCGCGCATGACCACCGCCCTGGGCGGGCACCTGGCCCACGCCCTGGCAACCTTGGCCAATGTGATCGCCGCGCTGTGCACCGGGCTGTTCATCCTGCGTTTTCGCCGCCCGATCGCCCACCTGATCCGCAACCAGCCGCTGTCCCGACGCCTGACCCGGCGTACCCTGAGCGACACCATCGAACTGCTCGGCAGCTTCTGGTTCGTCCCGGCGCTGATCCTGGTGGCGATCTCGCTGTTCGCCACCTTCGTTTCCGCCGGCGATACCAGCACCGCCCTGCGCCAGTCGCTGATGTGCACCGTGCTGGTGGTGGTGTGCATGGTGCTCAACGGCCTGGTCCGGCGTCACGCCGCCAACCCCAGGCACGCAGGCAAGCGCCAGGCGGTGTACACCGAACGTCTGCGCAACTTCGGCTATGCGCTGGCGCACCTGTTCATCTGGTTGCTGTTCATCGAACTGGGCCTGCGCGTCTGGGGTCATTCGATGATCGGCTTCGCCGAGGGTGACGGCCATGAGATCAGCCTGCGCCTGCTGGGCCTGGCCGGCACGCTGATCGCCGCATGGCTGGTGTGGATCCTCGCCGACACCGCGGTGCACCACGCCCTGGTGCGCTCGCGCCGAGGCATGGCCAACGCCCGGGCGCAGACCATGATGCCGCTGATCCGCAACGTGATGTTCGTGATGATCTTCATCATCGCGGTGATCGTCGCCCTGGCCAACATGGGCATGAACGTCACCCCGCTGCTGGCCGGCGCCGGCGTCATCGGCCTGGCCATCGGCTTCGGCGCCCAGTCGCTGGTGGCCGACCTGATCACCGGGTTGTTCATCATCATCGAGGACTCGCTGGCCATCGACGACTACGTCGATGTCGGCGGGCACCTCGGCACGGTCGAGGGCCTGACCATCCGTACCGTGCGCCTGCGCGACATCGACGGCATCGTGCACACCATTCCGTTCAGCGAGATCAAGAGCATCAAGAACTACTCGCGCGAGTTCGGCTATGCGATCTTCCGCGTGGCCATCCCCCATAACATGAACATCGACCAGGCCATCACGCTGATCCGCGAAGTGGGCCAGAAGCTGCGCAGCGATCCGCTGATGCGGCGCAACATCTGGTCGCCGCTGGAGCTGCAGGGGGTGGAGAGTTTCGAGTCGGGCTCGGCGATCCTGCGGGCACGGTTCAAGACCGCGCCGATCAAGCAGTGGGAGGTGTCGCGTGCGTTCAACCTGGCGCTGAAGCGGCAGTTGGACGAGGCGGGCCTGGACCTGGCGACGCCGCGGTTGTCGGTGCAGGTGGTGACGGCTGGCGGATCTGATCAAATCAAACAGTAGGGACATACGCCCCCTGTAGGAGCGGCCTTGTGTCGCGAAAGGGCTGCGCAGCAGACCCAGGATCTCAGCTACGGGCAGAAATTGCTGGGGCCGCTTTGCGGCCCTTTCGCGACACAAGGCCGCTCCTACAGGGGTAGCGCAGGCTTGAGATGGTCTACCCAGCCTCGGCGCGAATGCGAATTGCATCGTGCCGCCAGTATTCCAGGTCGCAGTCGATCAAATGCCCGTGCTGGTCGCTGTTGACCCGGGTGATGTGCAAGCCCGGACTGCCCACCGAAACCTTCAGCGCCCCCGCCGCCGCCACCGGCAACGCGGTCGGCAGGATCTCGAAGCACACCTGTCCATAGTGAATGGCGTATTCGCGCGCATAGATCTCGGTCAGCGACCGGGCCAGGTCCAGCTCGAGGATCCCGGGAAAGTAGCGCGGATTGAGGTAGTGCTCGGCATACAGCACCGCCCGCCCATCGATGCGCCGCAAGCGGCACACCTGCACCACGCTGGACAGCGCCGGCAGGCGCAGGCGCGCGCAGATCGACGCCGAAGCCGGCTGCAGCCGTGCCGACAGCAACTCGGTACTTGGCACCCGCCCCTGGTCACGCACCATCGCATGGAAGTGACTGCGCTCGATCAGGTCGTAGGTCAGGCGTTCGGGCGCGACGAACCAGCCTCGACGCTCCTCGCGGTAGATCAACCCCAGGGCCTCCAGCTGCACCAGCGCCTCGCGCAGGGTGATGCGTGTGGTGTCGAACACCTCGCTGAGCCGGCGCTCGGCCGGCAACTTGCCGCCGGGAGCCAGCAGGCCGTGTTCGATCTGCTCGCGCAGGGCATGGCAGATGGCTGTTACCGCGCGCGGTGGCGTCGCTTGCATCAAAGGTTACCTATCTGGACTAGTCCAGCCCCAGAACAGGGCATGGAGAGATGAGCACAAGCCTAGGCACGGCTGATGAACATCCTGTGACAAACACGCCGAGAGGGGCTTGCCAGATCCGGGCCAGGCCGCACGATTCGGGGCTTTCGATCTGGTCTACGCTGTATTCCCAGGGCCTTCGGCCTGCCACCAACACCCTCCCCTTACATCAAACTGTCACGCAACAGGCCTACCTTGGCGCAAGGTTTGCTGACCTAGACCAAGGTTTTGCAGGCACGGCTTCTGTTCATAACAACGAATGCAAGGCACCACCAAAGGAGCTTCGGATGAAAAAGTTGTTCATGGCGTCACTGCTCGGTTCGGCCATCGCTTTTTGCACCTCGGCCATGGCCCAGGACCTCAAGGCCCTCGAAGACGCCGCCCGCAAGGAAGGCACCGTCAACAGCGTGGGCATGCCCGATGCCTGGGCCAACTGGAAAGGCACCTGGGACGACCTGGCGAAAAAGTACGGCCTCAAGCACAGCGACACCGACATGAGCTCGGCCCAGGAAATCGCCAAGTTCGACGCCGAGAAGGACAACGCCAGCGCCGATATCGGCGACGTCGGCGCCGCCTTCGGCCCGATCGCGGTCGCCAAGGGCGTCACCCAACCCTACAAGCCGAGCACCTGGGACCAGGTTCCGGCATGGGCCAAGGACCAGGACGGTCACTGGGCGCTGGCCTACACCGGCACCATCGCCTTCATCATCAACAAGGACCTGGTCAAGGAAGGCGAACGCCCCAGCACCTGGCACGACCTGGAAAAGGGCAAGTACAAGGTCGCCATCGGTGACGTCGGCACCGCCGCCCAGGCCGCCAACGGCGTGCTCGCCGCCGCCATCGCCTACAAGGGCGACGAGAGCAACATCGAGCCGGGCCTGCAGCTGTTCACCAAGCTGGCCCAGCAGAAGCGCCTGTCGCTGGCCAACCCGACCATCCAGACCCTGGAGAAGGGCGAGGTGGAAGTCGGTGTGGTGTGGGACTTCAACGGCCTGAGCTACCGCGACCAGATCGACCCGAAACGCTTCGAGGTGCTGATCCCATCGGACGGCTCGATCACCTCGGGCTACACCACCATCATCAACAAGTACGCCAAGCATCCGAACGCAGCCAAGCTGACCCGGGAGTACATCTTCAGCGATGCCGGGCAGACCAACCTGGCCATCGGCCACGCCCGGCCGATCCGCGCCGAACACCTGAAGCTGCCGGCGGACGTGCAGGCCAAGCTGCTGCCCAACGAGCAGTACAAGGCCGCCCAGCCGATCAAGAACGCCGAGGCCTGGGAAGCGACCTCCAAGGCCCTGCCGCAGAAGTGGCAGGAGCAGGTGATCATCGAGATGGAATGAGGCAGCTTCAAGCCGCAAGTTTCAAGCGGCAAGCCAAAGCAGGCAGATGACATGCCCGCTTCATCTTGCAGCTTGAAGCTTGCAGCTTGTAGCTCCATGTAGGAGCCACCATGCAACACAACGTCATCCTGGTCCTGCTCGACGGCCTCAACCACCAGGTCGCGCACCACGCCATGGGCCACCTGCACGCCTACGTCGAGGCCGATCGCGCCGCGCTGTACCGGGTGGAATGCGAGCTGCCGTCGCTGTCGCGACCGCTGTACGAATGCATTCTCACCGGCGTGCCGCCGATCGACAGCGGCATCGTCCATAACAACGTCAACCGCCTGTCCAACCAGCGCAGCGTGTTCCACTACGCCCGCGAGGCCGGCCTGGGCACCGCGGCGGCGGCCTATCACTGGATGAGCGAGCTGTACAACCGCTCGCCCTTCGACCCGCTGCGCGACCGCCACACCCACGCGCCGAAGCTGCCGATCCAGCACGGCCTGTTCTACTACGCCGACCACTACCCCGACTCGCACCTGCTGGCCGACGCCGAATACCTGC
Source organism: Pseudomonas sp. microsymbiont 2 (assembly GCF_054788395.1). Taxonomy (NCBI): domain Bacteria; kingdom Pseudomonadati; phylum Pseudomonadota; class Gammaproteobacteria; order Pseudomonadales; family Pseudomonadaceae; genus Pseudomonas; species Pseudomonas sp. microsymbiont 2. Next base: position 1,508,308 of record NZ_CM139112.1, on the reverse strand, counting down.
GCCGCCGCCATGCGCCGAACTTCCTGCTGGTGCACCCGATGAACATCGACGACGCCGGCCACCGCCACGGCCTGGACAGCAGCCAGTACCGCAACGCCGCGCGCAGCGCCGACATCCTGCTGGCCGACTACCTGCCGCGCTGGCTCGAGGAGGGCTACCAGGTGCTGGTCACCGCCGACCATGGCATGAACAACGACCGCTCGCACAACGGCCTGCTGGCCGAGGAACGCGAAGTACCGCTGTTCGTGTTCGGCGAAGCGTTCAGCCTCGATCCCGCGGCCAAGCCGTTGCAGACCGAGCTGTGCGGCACGATCTGCGAGCTGCTCGGCGCCGCCCACGACAAACCGGTCTGCCGGGAGCTGCTCAAGTGAATGCAAGCCATCGTGGCCGCTACCTGGCCCTGCTCTGCCTGCTGCCGTTCGCCGTGTTCTTCATCATCTTCCAGGTCGCGCCGCTGGCCTGGGTCGCCATCAACAGCCTGCAGAGCGAAAGCGGCTGGGGCCTGGCCAACTTCAGCAAGATCTTCGCCTCGAAGTTCTATCTGCAGGCGCTGCAACGCAGCCTGGAGATCAGCTTCTGGTCGAGCCTGTTCGGCATCGTCATCGCCACCCTGGGCGCCTATTCGCTGCGCCAGGTCGACTCGAAGCTGCGCGACTTCGTCAGCGCCTTCGCCAACATGACCAGCAACTTCGCCGGCGTGCCGCTGGCGTTCGCCTTCATCATCCTGCTCGGCTTCAACGGCGCGCTCACCCTGCTGCTCAAGCAGATGGGCCTGCTCGGCGACTTCAGCATCTATTCCAAGACCGGCCTGATCCTGGTGTACACCTACTTCCAGATCCCCCTCGGTGTGCTGCTGCTCTACCCGGCCTTCGACGCCCTGCGTGAAGACTGGCGCGAATCCGCCGCGCTGCTGGGCGCCAGCCACTGGCAATTCTGGCGGCATATCGGCCTGCCGGTGCTTGCCCCGGCGCTGCTCGGCACCTTCGTCATCCTGCTGGCCAACGCCCTGGGCGCCTACGCCACCGTCTACGCCCTGACCACCGGCAACTTCAACGTGCTGCCGATCCGCATCGCCGGCCTTGTGGCCGGCGACATCAGCCTCGACCCGAACCTGGCCAGCGCCCTGGCGATGGTCCTGGTGGGGTTGATGACGGTGGTCACGGTGGTCCATCAATGGCTGCTCAAGAGGAGCTACCATGCGCGCTGAAAAAACCGCCGGCGGGCTCTACCACCGAGTGGTGGTGTACCTGCTGTTCCTCATCCTGCTGCTGCCGCTGGCCGGCACCCTGCTCTACTCGCTGGCCACCAGCTGGTCGGCGACCCTGCTGCCCAGCGGGCTGACGTTCAAGTGGTACATCGCGCTGTGGAGCGAGCCGCGCTTTCTCGCCGCCTTCGCCCAGTCGCTGCTGGTGTGCGTCGGCGCGCTGCTGCTGTCGGTGGTGCTGATCCTGCCGCTGCTGTTCGTGGTGCACTACCACTTCCCCAAGCTCGACGCGCTGATGAACATCCTGATCCTGCTGCCGTTCGCGGTGCCGCCGGTGGTGTCCGCGGTCGGCCTGCTGCAACTCTACGGCAGTGGACCGATGGCCATGGTCGGCACGCCGTGGATCCTGATCGGCTGCTACTTCACCATCGCCCTGCCGTTCATGTACCGGGCCATCACCAACAACCTGCAGGCCATCAACCTGCGTGACCTGATGGACGCCGCCCAGCTGCTCGGCGCCAGCCCCTGGCAGGCGGCCCTGCTGGTCGTGCTGCCAAACCTGCGCAAGGGCCTGATGGTGGCGCTGCTGCTGTCGTTCTCGTTCCTGTTCGGCGAGTTCGTGTTCGCCAACCTGCTGGTGGGCACCCGCTACGAAACCCTGCAGGTGTACCTGAACAACATGCGCAACAGCAGCGGCCACTTCAACAGCGCCCTGGTGATCTCCTACTTCGCCTTCGTGCTGGTACTGACCTGGGTCGCCAACCGCTTGAACAAGGACAAGACCTGACATGAGCTTCGTCAGCGTGCAGAAACTGCAAAAGAGCTACGCCGGCAGCCCGGTGTTCGAGAACATCGACTGCCAGATCGAGCGCGGCGAATTCGTCACCCTGCTCGGCCCCTCGGGCTGTGGCAAGTCGACACTGCTGCGTTGCATCGCCGGACTCACCCCGGTGGACAAAGGCCAGATCCTGCTCGACGGACAGGACCTCGTGCCGCTCAGCCCACAGAAGCGCGGGATCGGCATGGTGTTCCAGAGCTACGCGCTGTTCCCCAACATGACCGTGGAACAGAACGTCGCCTTCGGCCTGCGCATGCAGAAGGTCAAGGGCGACGAAAGCCAGACGCGGGTGCGCGAGGCGCTGGAGCTGGTGGAGCTGGGCAGCTTCGCCGGGCGCTACCCGCACCAGCTGTCCGGCGGCCAGTGCCAGCGCGTGGCACTGGCCCGCTCGCTGGTCACCCGCCCACGCCTGCTGCTGCTCGACGAGCCGCTGTCGGCACTGGATGCGCGCATCCGCAAGCACCTGCGCGAGCAGATTCGCGCCATTCAGCGCGAACTGGGGCTGACCACCATTTTCGTCACCCACGACCAGGAAGAGGCGCTGACCATGTCGGATCGCATCGTCCTGATGAACCAGGGGCGCATCGTCCAGAGCGGCGATGCCGAGACCCTCTATACCGCGCCGGTGGACCTGTTCGCCGCCGGCTTCATCGGCAACTACAACCTGCTCGACGCGGACAGCGCCAGCCGCCTGTTGCAACGCCCGGTCAGTGGCCGCCTGGCGATCCGCCCAGAATCGATCACCCTGGGCCTGGAGGGCGACATGCAGGGCGAAGTGCGCAGCCACAGCCTGCTGGGCAACGTCATCCGCTACCGGGTGCTGGTACACGGCGTGGAACTGGTGGTGGACGTGCTCAACCGCTGCGCCAGCGATCTGCACACCGACGGGAAGCAGGTATGCTTGTCGATCGACCCCACAGCGCTACGGGAAGTGGCCTAAGGAGATTCAACCCATGGCATTGGCAATTTTCGATCTGGACGAAACCCTGATCCACGGCGACTGCTCGTCGCTGTGGGGCGAGCAGATGGCCCGGCTGGGTTGGGTCGATGGCAAGGCATACCTCAGGCGCGATCATGAACTGATGGAGGCCTACAGCAGAGGTCACCTACGGATGGAGGAGTACATGGCCTTCAGCCTCGAGCCGATTGCCAGGCGCACGCTGGAGGAGGTCGAGCATCTGGTCGAGCCCTGGGTGGAGGATGTGATCGAGCCAATCATCTTTGGCGATGCCTGCCGCTGCATCGCCGAGCACCGCAAGCGCGGGGATCGGATCCTGATCATCTCCGCCTCGGGCAGCCACCTGGTCGGACCGATCGCCGCGCGCCTGGGAGTGGAGGAATACCTGGCCATCGACCTGGAGGCCGTCAACGGGGTGTACACCGGCAGGACCCACGGTGTACTGACCTACCGCGAAGGCAAGATCACCCGGTTGCTGGAGTGGCTGGATCAGGAGCAGGAAAACCTGGAGGGGGCGAGTTTCTATTCCGATTCGCGCAATGACTTGCCGTTGTTGCTGAAAGTGGATCATCCGGTTGCGGTGAATCCGGATGAGGTGTTGCGTGAGCGGGCGCAGAGCGAGGGATGGCCAGTATTGAGCTGGGCTTGAGGGCCATGGGGCCGCAAAGCGGCCCCAGCTATCTCAGACCAAACTCGAATCGATCACCATCACCAACTTGCCCGACACCTGGTTGCTCTCAAGCTCGGCATACGCCGCCTGGGCGAATTCCACCGGATAGGTGTCGACCAACTGCGGCGACAACCGCCCTTCGGCGAACAGCGGCCATACCTGCTGTTGCAGCTCACGCAGCAACTCGCCCTTGAACCCGTCGTCGCGGTTGCGCAAGGTCGACCCGGTGATCTGCAGGCGCTTGCCCAGCACCAGCGCCAGGTCCAGCTCGACCTTGCGCCCGCCCATCAGGCCGATGATCACCCAACGCCCGTCGCGCGCCAGCAACTTGAGGTTCAGCTGACCGTAGCTGGCACCCACCGGGTCGAGGATCACATCGAACGGCCCCATCTGCTCCAGCTCATCGAGGTTGGCGTTGCGCACCACGCCACCCGCCGCGCCGAGACCCTGGCAATAGGCCAGGCGCTCGGCGGAGCCGACGCTGACCCACACCGGGCTGCCGAAGGCCTTGCACAGCTGGATGGCCGCCGAGCCCACGCCACTGGCGCCGGCATGCACCAGCACCTTCTCGCCGGCCTTCAGGCCCCCGAGCTGGAAGATGTTCAACCAGGCCGTGGCATACACCTCCGGCAGCGCCGCCGCCTCGTGCAGGCTCAGACCCTCGGGCACCGGCAGCACATGACGGGCATCGACCACCACCTCCTCGGCCATGGCACCGCTGGGCAGCAGCGCGCACACACGGTCGCCCACGCGCCAGTCGGCGCCAGCGCCGGCTTGCTCGATCACCCCCGCGCACTCCAGGCCCATGTAGGGGCTGGCGCCAGGCGGTGGCGGGTACAGACCCTTCATCTGCAACAGGTCGGCGCGGTTCAGCCCCGCGGCGGCCACACGAATGCGCACTTGCCCCGCATCACAGGCCGGGCGCTCGGCCTCGACCCAGGCCACATGTCCGTCAACGCCTTGCAATGCCTTCACAGTGCCTCCATAGTTGAATCATATGACCGAGCCTGGGCGAGCATTTCCCAGGCTTTTTGCAGTATGCGTCCGGCTCCATGGAACCGGCGAACGGATAAGACGGCCTACTATGCGTGATCAATTGCCTCCACGTCGAATCAGCATGAAGCATTTCCTCCCCAGCACCGCCCTCGCCCTGATGATCGGCCTGGGCAGCCTCACGCTCGGTGGCAATGCGGCCGCCGCCAACAAGTGGGACAGCCTGCAGCCGGACCGTGACGAAGTCGTCGCCAGCCTCAACATCGTCGAGCTGCTCAAGCGCCACCACTACAGCAAGCCGCCGCTGGACGACGCCCGTTCGGTCATCATCTACGACAGCTACATCAAGCTGCTCGACCCGTCGCGCAGCTACTTCACCGCCGCCGACATCGCCGAATTCGACAAATGGAAGACGCAGTTCGACGACTTCCTCAAGAGCGGCAACCTCGACCCCGGCTTCACCATCTACAAGCGCTACCTGGACCGCGTGAAGCAGCGTCTGGACTACGCCCTCGGCGAGCTGAACAAGGGCGTCGACAAGATCGACTTCACCGTCAAGGAAGACCTGCTGGTCGACCGCAAGGACGCGCCCTGGATGAAGAACCAGGCCGAGCTCGACGAACTGTGGCGCAAACGCGTCAAGGACGAAGTGCTGCGCCAGAAGATCGCCGGCAAGGACCTCAAGCAGATCCAGGAAACCCTGGTCAAGCGTTACAAGAACCAGCTGGCGCGCCTGGACCAGACCCGTGCCGAAGACATCTTCCAGGCCTACATCAACACCTTTGCCCAGTCCTACGACCCGCACACCAACTACCTGTCGCCGGACAACGCCGAGAACTTCGACATCAACATGAGCCTGTCGCTCGAGGGCATCGGCGCGGTGTTGCAGAGCGACAACGACCAGGTCAAGATCGTGCGCCTGGTGCCGGCCGGCCCGGCCGCCAAGACCAAGCAGGTGGCCCCGGCCGACAAGATCATCGGTGTCGCCCAGGGCAACAAGGAGATGGTCGACGTGGTCGGCTGGCGCCTGGACGAGGTGGTCAAGCTGATCCGCGGCCCGAAAGGCTCGGTGGTGCGCCTGGAGGTCATTCCGGCCAGCAACGCGCCGAACGACCAGACCAGCAAGATCGTCTCGATCACCCGCGAAGCCGTGAAGCTCGAAGAGCAGGCGGCGAAGAAGTCGGTGCTCAAGCTCAAGCAGGACGGGCGTGACTACAAGCTGGGCATCATCGAGATCCCGGCCTTCTACCTGGACTTCAAGGCCTACCGCGCCGGTGACCCGGACTACAAGAGCACCACCCGCGACGTGAAGAAGCTGCTCACCGAGCTGCAGAAAGAGAAAGTCGACGGCGTGGTCATCGACCTGCGCAACAACGGTGGCGGCTCGCTGCAGGAAGCCACCGAGCTGACCAGCCTGTTCATCGAGAAAGGCCCGACCGTGCTGGTGCGCAACAGCGACGGCCGCGTCGACGTGCTCGAGGACGAAAACCCTGGCGCGTTCTACAAGGGTCCGCTGGCCTTGCTGGTCAACCGCCTGTCCGCCTCGGCCTCGGAGATCTTCGCCGGTGCCATGCAGGACTACCACCGCGCGCTGATCATCGGTGGCCAGACCTTCGGCAAGGGCACGGTGCAAACCATCCAGCCGCTCAATCACGGCGAACTCAAGCTCACCCTGGCCAAGTTCTACCGGGTTTCCGGGCAGAGCACCCAGCACCAGGGCGTGTTGCCGGACATCGACTACCCGTCGATCATCGACACCAAGGAAATCGGTGAGAGCGCCCTGCCCGAGGCCATGCCGTGGGACACCATCCGCCCGGTGGTCAAGCCGGTGGTCGATCCGTTCAAGCCGTTCCTGGCCCAGCTCAAGGCACAGCACGAAGCCCGCAGCGACAAGGATGCCGAGTTCGTCTACATCCGCGACCGCCTGGCGCTGACCCAGAAGCTGATGAACGAGAAGACCGTCAGCCTCAACGAACAGGAACGCCGTGCCCGTCACGACCAGATCGAAGGCAAGCAGCTGGCGCTGGAGAACATCCGTCGCAAGGCCAAGGGCGAGGAACCGCTCAAGGAGCTGAAGAAAGTAGACGAGGACGCGCTGCCCGCCGAGCCGGATGACACCAAACCGGAAGACGACGCCTACCTGTCCGAGACCGGTCGCATACTGCTCGACTACCTGAGCCTGAGCACATCGGTGGCCAAGCACTGAGGTGATGGCGGCCACGGTGAGCCGTCATCGCACCGTCGTGAAATGAAAAGGGTCGGACATGTCAGTGTCCGACCCTTTTTCATGGTAAGTGTCCCGCCCCTTTCGAGGCCTTTGGGTGCGCGGGCTGTTGACCGCGTGACGGCCTCGAGGTGTCCGCCGCAGCGCTAACGGCAAACAGCCTGAAAGGGATTTTCCCATGTAGGCCAGAACGCCACATGAGCGACCCGGTAAGGCCTGAGTGACTCGTCAGGCCTGTTCCGGATAACGGTATTCGAAAACCCGTACCACTTCCGAGGCGTGCCACGACGCCGCCTCCATGCCATCGACAGGTCCGGAGAACCGCCCCAGGCGCTCGACGCACTCGAAAAAGCCGGTGCGCGGCAGACGGCTGGCACCTTGACTGATCACCAGCGAACTGCGCAATGGCTGTTCGGCACGGGCATCGAGCACCGCCAGGTACTCCAAGGCCGCAGTCAGGGTCTGCATGGCAGGGCTGGGAAGCTGAAGCCGCTCAAGCAAGGCGCGGTAGGTGAGCAGATGGCGCTGCCGGCGAGCCAGGTCGAGCTCGGTCAGCAAGCCCTCCCAATGCTGACGGCTGATCCTGACCTGGCTCATGACGGCTCGCTCCAGCCGGCCACGCCCAGGTGCCATGCCAGGCTGCGCAGGATCGCCGCATCCGGACGGCGCTCGCCCGACTCGATCATCGCCAGGTAGGCCGGGCTGATGCCGACACTGCGTGCCAGCTGTTCGGGGGCCAGCCCCTTGGCTTCACGCAACGACGCCAGCTGGCCCAGGGAGCACAGGCTGGCGTCCGGTTGACTGTCTTCGATGTTGGTGGCGGCGGCCGGTGCAGCGGCAGGTGCCTGGCCAGCGGCCGCCAGCAACGCCTGATACTGCTCCCAGGGAACGACTGCGTACTCGGGCTGACCGTCCCGGCTGATGACCTGAATACCCATTGCAACCCCCTCGACATTGGATCACGGCATGTAATCCGTAGGCATAACGCTTATGCCAATTATATTACCAACCGCGAGGGTGTGTGCGGGTACACCGTGAATCAGCTGCCGGGGCGTTCGAGGCGCAAGGCTTCGGGGCTGTCCGGCAAGCGCTCGACCACCTGCAGGCGCTCCGGCGCCTGGCTGGCGCGCCAGGCCTTGAAACGGGCCAGTTCGTCGGCGACGGTCTTGAGCACCCAGCCCAGTACCGCGATATCGTCGAGCAAGCCGACGCCCAGCAGCCAGTCAGGGATGGCATCCAGAGGGCTGACGAAGTACAGCAGCCCAGCCACGATGGTGACCAACGCTCTGGGGCTGACGGCGCGGTACTCGCCGCGCCACCAGGCCAGGCACAAGGCCTGCATCAGGCGCAGGTCATCACGCAACTGGCCCAGCTTCGGCCCCTTGCGGGCCACCGCGAACAGCAGCGCCGGCAGCCGGCCACGGCTGAGCAGGCGCTCGGCCAGAGGCAGGAAACGGGTAAAATTCCAGGGTGCGCTCATGAGACCTCCAGAGGAGCAGGAAGGTTATCCACAATAATTGTGGATAACCTTGTGAACAGGGCCGCCTTGGCACCGCCTGGTGCCCGCCAGGCAAGGGCGGGCGACGGATCGGGCGTTTTTTACACAACCGTTTCAAGCGCGCAAACGTTTTGCGACACAGGTCGGTCGCGTGTCGTCGGGACACTGCTTGCGACAGTGAACGAGCCGGACAGTTCGCGTCAAGCAATGCCCTGAAACGACAACGCCCCGTCGAAACGGGGCGTTGCTGGAGCGCGCCGGGTGTTACTTCGCCGGGGCTGGCTCGGCATCGGCCTTGGTCAGGTCCTTGATGCCCAGCAGTTCCAGGTCGAACACCAGTACCGAGTTGGCCGGGATCAGCGGGCTCGGGCTCTGGGCGCCATAGGCCAGTTCGGCAGGGATGTACAGCTTGTACTTCTCGCCGACGTGCATCAGTTGCAGACCTTCGACCCAACCCGGGATCACACCGCTTACCGGCAGGTCGATCGGGCTGCCGCGCTCGACGGAGCTGTCGAAGACCTTGCCGTCGGTCAGCTTGCCTTCGTAGTGGACGGTCACCACATCGGTCGGCTTGGGCTGAGGGCCATCGGCCTTCTTCACCACTTCGTACTGCAGGCCGGAGGCGGTGGTAATCACGCCAGGTTTCTTGCCGTTCTCCTCGAGGAACTTCTTGCCGGCGCTGGCCGCCTCTTCGCTGGCCTTGGCAAGACGCTCTTCGGCACGTTTCTGCAGCGCGGTGAAGGCTTCGACCAGCTCTTCATCCTTGATGCGCTGCTCTTTCTTGCCGACCGCGTCCTCGATGCCCTGGGCGACGGCCTTGGAGTCGAGATCGTCCATGCCTTCCTGGGCCAGGCTCTTGCCCATGTTCAGGCCGATACCGTAGGAGGCTTTCTGTGCTGGCGTTTTCAGCTCGACGCTGCTGGTCTGGGCGTCGCAACCTGCGAGGACCAGGCCAACCAGGGCAACCGCAGCCGCCAAACGATGTTGTTTCATGCTAGTTCCTTGTTCATGCGCCATGAGGGCAAATCAGGGTAAAGCCGCGAGCTTAGCAGGCGGTCGTTACCAATGGCTACCGGCATAAGAGCGGGTTGCGCGCCGGAAGTTCCTGGATGAAAGGTTGTTCATGCCCAGGCTCGCAGCCATTGGCCAGCATTGTCGCTCGCGCGCCAGACGCAGGCCCCTGCACGTCTAGGGATACTCACCGGCCCGATACGCCTGCGCCACCTCCCGCAGCACCTCGCACAGCCACTGCGCCGGCAGGCTCAGAGGCAGCGCCGCGTTACGACAGATCCCCACCGAACCACCCGGCTCACGCTCGCCCAGATCGAGTTCGGCCAGCTCTGCCCGCCCGAGGTCGATGAGCACCGCATCGCGCGGCGCCACCCAAACCGCGTCGCTGCCCAGCACATAGCGCCGGCTCAAGGCCAGCGACAAAGTTTCCAGTCGCTGCGCCGGCAGCGGGATCGCGCACTGCACGAACAGGCTGTCGGCATGCTTGCGAATGGTCGTCCCCAGGGGCGGCAGCACCAGCGGGTAGTCGCCCACGCGGACCGGGTCGAGCGGTTGGCGCGCCAGCAGCGGATGCCCAGGCCGCACGACCAGGGTCATCGATTCGCTGTACAGGTGCTCGAACGACAGGCCCTGGATCTGCGGGCTGTCGGTCATGCGCCCGACCACCAGCTCCAGCTCGCCCAGATGCAGTTGCCCGAGCAGCTGCGCGCTGACGCCGGTCGCCACGCTGATCACCAGCGCCTCGTGCCGTTGGTGCAGGCGGCACAGCACTTCGGGCATCAGCAGCCCTTCGACCGTGGACAGCACACCGATACGCACCTGCGAAGGCGCCCGCGACTCGCCCCGGACACTGCCCACGCCATCGCGCAGGGCCTGCACGCTGGGCCCTGCGTAGCGCATGAAGCGGGTGCCGGCCGGGGTCAAGGCGACGCCCTGCTGGCTGCGCTCGAACAGACGGGTTTCGAGCAGCGCCTCCAGTTCCTTGAGCGTCTTGGAGATCGCCGGCTGGCTGATCGCGAGCACATCGGCGGCCCTGGCCAGGCTGCCCTGCCGGGCAATCTCCAGGAAGCACAGCAGGTGGCGAAACTTGATGCGGGTATCGAGGTTCATGCCCGGCAGTGTATCCGCGCGCAGCCAAGCTGCAACAGAGCGGCCGCTACGGGCTGGTCGCCAGTTGCACCGCGCCGTCCGCCAGGCGCACGGGCCATACTCGCAAATGCTGTGACGGATCCTCGAGACAGACGCCGCTTTGCAGGCAGAAGTGCTGCTTGTACAGCGGCGCGGCCACCACCAGCGCCCCCTGCACATCGCCCACCAGCCCACGGCCGATGATGTTGGCGCCGGAACGCGGATCACGGTTGCCGACGGCATACAGCTCGCGCCCCTGCCCCGGCAGGTAGAACAACGCCACCTGCTCGCCGTCGTGCCACACCACCACCCCGGAGTCGGCAACCAGATCGCCGGCCTGGCACACCTTCCGCCAGCTGGGTTCATGAGCAACAGCCCTATTGTTGGACGGGTTCATCACACAACCTCCTCGTGAGTGGGGATCAGGTGCAGCGGCGCGGCCGGCCGACGCTGGCCACGCTCGCGGACGAAGTGCACATCCGGGTCGGTCCGCTGATCGTTGACGAAGGTGCGGAAGCGCTTGAGCTTTTCCGGGTCCTTGAGCGCATTGGCCCATTCGCACTCATAGCGCTCGACCACGTGCTGCATCTGCGCTTCCAGTTCGCTGGCCAGCCCCAGGCTGTCGTCGACGATCACCTGCCTGAGGTAGTCCAGCCCGCCCTCCAGGTTCTCGCGCCATACCGAGGTGCGCTGCAACTTGTCGGCGGTGCGGATGTAGAACATCAGTACCCGGTCGATCAGGCGCACCAGGGTCTCGTCGTCCAGATCGGTGGCGAACAGCTCGGCGTGGCGCGGGCGCATGCCGCCATTGCCGCATACGTACAGGTTCCAGCCCTTGTCGGTGGCGATCACGCCGATGTCCTTGCTCTGCGCCTCGGCGCATTCGCGGGTGCAGCCGGACACCGCGAACTTGAGCTTGTGCGGCGCGCGCAGGCCCTTGTAGCGGTCCTCCAGGCGCAAGGCCATGGCCACGCTGTCCTGCACGCCGTAGCGGCACCAGGTACTGCCCACGCAGGACTTCACCGTGCGCGTGGACTTGCCGTAGGCATGCCCGGTCTCGAAGCCGGCGTCGATCAGCTCGCCCCAGATCAACGGCAACTCATGCAGTTGGGCGCCGAACAGATCGATGCGCTGGCCGCCGGTGATCTTGGTGTAGAGGTCGTATTTCTTCGCCACCTGGCCGATCACGATCAGCTTGTCCGGCGTGATTTCTCCACCCGGGATGCGCGGCACCACCGAGTAGGTACCGTTCTTCTGCATGTTGGCCATGAAGGTGTCATTGGTGTCCTGCAGCGGCACCAGGGCCGGGTCCATGATCGGCTGGTTCCAGCATGAGGCGAGGATCGAGCCTATCGTCGGCTTGCAGATATCACAGCCCACGTGCCCCTTGCCGTGACGTTCGAGCAGTTCGCCGAAAGAGCGGATGCCTTCGACCCGCACCAGCCCGTACAGCTCCTGGCGGGTGTAGGCGAAGTGTTCGCACAGGCTCTTGTCGACGGTCACGCCACGGGCGCCGAGTTCGTGCTCGACGACCTGCTTGAGCAGCGCCGCGCAACCGCCACAGCCGCTGGCGGCCTTGGTGCAGGCTTTCACCGCCGCCAGGTCGCCACAGCCGCCGTCGATGGCCGCGCACACCGCGCCCTTGCTGATGTTGTGGCATGAGCAGATGGTCGCGCCGGCGGGCAGAGCGTCGGCGCCCAGGGCCGGCACGCCGCTACCTTGTGGCAGGATCAGCGCGGCCGGGTCGTCCGGCAGCTTGATGCCGTTCTGCGCGTACTGCAGCAAGGTGTCGTAGTAGCTGTTGTCGCCCACCAGCACGGCGCCGAGCACCCGCTTGCCGCTGGCGTCCACCACCAGTCGACGATAGGCCGCGTTGGCCTCGTCGATGAAGCGGTAGCTGCGTGCCCCTGGAGTGGCGCCGTGGGCATCGCCGATGGAGCCGACATCCACGCCCAGCAGCTTGAGCTTGGTCGACATGTCCGCGCCGGTGAATGCGCCCGCCGACTCGCCCGCCAACAGCGCCGCGAGGTTGCGCGCCATGGCGTAGCCCGGGGCGACCAGGCCGAACACGCTGCCGTTCCACGAGGCGCACTCGCCGATGGCGAAGATATGCGGGTCGCTGGTTCTGCAATGATCATCGATCACCACGCCACCCCGGGCGGCGATCTCCAGGCCGCAGGCGCGCCCCAGGGCGTCCTGGGGCCGGATGCCGGCGGAGAACACGATCAGGTCGGTCTCCAGGTGCTCGCCGCCGTCGAAGTTCATGCGATAGCGGTACTGCTCGCCCGCGCTGATCGACTGAGTGGCGCGGGACAGGTGCACGCCCACGCCCAGCGCCTCGATCCGCGCCTTGAGCGCGGCGCCGCCCTCGCCGTCCAGTTGCACTGGCATCAGCCGTGGCGCGAACTCCACCACATGCGCCTCCAGCCCCAGGGACTTGAGCGCGTTGGCCGCCTCCAGGCCCAGCAGGCCGCCACCCACCACGACACCCCGGCGCGCGCCGCTGGCGGCGGCGCGGATCGCATCGAGGTCGTCGAGCGTGCGATAGACCAGGCGGGCATTGCCGCTGGAGCCTTCGATGGGCGGCACGAACGGGTAGGAACCGCAGGCCAGGACCAACTGATCGTAGCCGTAGCGGCCTTCGGCGGTGACCACCTCGCGGCGTTCCCGGTCGATGTCCAGCACCGCCTCGCCCAGGTGCAGATGCACGCCACCCTGGTCGTAGTAGTCAGGCCCGCACAGGGCCAGGGTCTCGGCACAGCTGCCGGTGAAGTACTCCGACAGGTGGACCCGGTCGTAGGCACGCTGGCGCTCTTCGCCGAACACATGCAGCTCGAAGCGCGCCAGGGCGCCGCGCTCGATCAGTTGGGCGGCGCAGTGGTGGCCGACCATGCCATTGCCGACGATGACCAGTCGTGCGCGTTGTGCCTCGTTCGCTGTTGCCTGCATAGCCGATCCTCATCGCTCACGGAAAACGAAAAAGGCGCCTGGAGCGTGTGCTCCAGGCGCCTTTGCCTGTACTCATCGGGGTGCGGCCCCTGATCGATCGCCGTTGATCGGTGGGGCTGTTGTGTTGCAGTCGAAGCAGGGAGCGTGCCAAAAGCATCTTGTGGCGCTGCCTGTACCGGCCTCTTCGCGGGCAAGCCCGCTCCCACAGGGGCCTCACAAGCCTTGTGGGAGCGGGCTTGCCCGCGAAGAGGCCAGCACAAGCGCAACACCCCCTATCTGAAACGCACAATCAAGGTGCGCCCCTCACCAACCCAGGGCACTCAGTACACGTCACGCCGATAGCGCTTGTCCCGCCCCAGCGCCTCGACATAGGCAGCCGCCGCCTCGTCGCTCATGCCACCCTGCTCGGCCACCAGCCGACGCAACGCCGCGTCCACGTCCCTGGCCATGCGCTGGGCATCGCCGCAGACATACACGTACGCTCCCGCTTCCAGCCAGCGCCACAGTTCGGCGCCCTGCTCCCGCATGCGCTGTTGCACGTAGACCTTGTCGGCCTGGTCACGGGAGAACGCCGTGCTCAGGCGCAGATGCCCGCTGGCCTCCCAGGCCTGCAGCTGCTCGCGGTAATAGAAGTCGCACGCCGCCTGCTGTTCGCCGAAGAACAGCCAGTTGCCGCCGACGGCCCGACGCTGCTCGCGCTCCTCGAGAAAGGCCCGGAACGGCGCGATTCCAGTACCAGGACCGATCATGATGATCGGCGTGCGATCATCCTCGGGCAGGCGAAAATGCTTCGACGGTTGCGGCAGGATCGCCACCTCCAGGTCATCCGCGCGATCGGCGAGAAAGCTCGAACAGACGCCCTTGCGTTCGCCATGACGCACCGTGGCAACGGTCAGGTGCACCTGACCGGGATGCGCCCTGGGGCTGGAGCTGATCGAATACAGGCGTGGCTGCAAGGGTTTGAGCAGCGCCAGCCAGCGCTCCAGCGGCAAGCGCTGGGGAAACTCGCGCAGCACGTCCGCCAGCTGGCGCCCCGATGTCCAGGCCTTGAGCTCGCCCTGGCGCTCGGGCACCAGCAGTTCACCCAAGGCGCCCGCCTGCTGGCTGAACGCTTCGAGTTGTCGCACGGTGACCCGGGCGATCTCCAGATGGCGTTCCAGTGCCTGCGACAGCGGCATGGGCGCGTGCCCGTCGAGCTGAACCTGGGTCTGGCCGTCGAGCTGCATCAGCGCCAGCAGTTCGTCGACCAGCGCCGGGCAATTGCGCGGCCAGACCCGCAGCGCATCGCCGGGCTGGTAGTCCAGACCGCTGCCGGCAAGGTCGAACACCAGTTGCCGGGTCTCCTTCGTCGAGCCGGGGTTGTTGAGCAGGCGATTTTCCAGCAAGCGCGCAGGCCAGGGACGCTGTGCGGCAACGGGAACATCGAGGGCGCCAGCGTCAGACGCCTTGCTGCCCAGCGCCGGCAGCAAGGCGTCGAGCCACGCGGCGAACGGCGCGTCGAAATCAGGCTCGCAGTCGACCCGCGCCAGCAGGCGTCGCCCGCCGAGCTCCGCCAGGCGCTGGTCGAGCTTGCGTCCGAAGCCGCAGAACTGAGCGTAGCTCGAATCGCCCAGGGCCAGCACCGCGTAGGGCCAGGCGACAGCGTTCGTCTGCCCTTGCAAGGCCTGCCAGAACGCCGCGCCACAGTCCGGGGCATCGCCGTCGCCGAAGGTGCTGGCGATCAGCAACACGCTGGCGGCATCCTGCAATTGCGCCGGGCTTACCGCCTCCAGGCAGCTGAGTTCGACCGCCAGGCCCGCCTCGCGCAGGCGTTGCGCGCAGCGTTCGGCCAACGCCTCGCCATTGCCGGTCTGCGAAGCCCACAGCACGCGATGACGCGGCACCACGGCGGCAGGCTCGGACGCCGCACGGGCGAACAGACCGGCCAACAGGCCATCGACGAACAGCCGCCGCTCGGGCGCCAGCGGCGCGCAGACCGGCAGGCTCGGCACCCCTTCGCCGCGCGCCTGACCGAGGCCGAGCAGATACCCCTGCAGATAATGGCGCTCCTGTTCCGTCAGCACCGGTGTCGGCAGCGCTTGCAGGCCAAGCAGGCGGGACAGCGTGGCGGTCGGCACGGCGGCGGACTCCTCGGGCATGGCATGGTTGAGGTCGAGGGCGTCGATGCGCGGTCCGGCGACCCGCTCCAGCGCCACGGCACAGTGCTTGAAAGCCGGCTGCAGCGAAGTCGGATCGACCGCGTCACAAGTCACCGCGTTGATCGCCAGGTGCTCGCCATACAGGTCGTTCCAATGAAACGGCGCAAAGCAGCCGCCCGGCAGCACTCGCTCGCTGAGGCGCGCCGGCAGCAGCGCCTGGCCTCGGCGCGAGCGGATGGATACCTGGTCGCGATCGGCGATGCCCAGGCGCCGGGCATCGGCAGGATTGATCTCGACGAAAGGGCCGGGTTCGAGCTTGTTCAGGCTCGCCACCTTGCCGGTCTTGGTCAGGGTGTGCCAGTGGTGTTGCACACGCCCGGTGTTGAGCACGAACGGGAACGCCTGGTCGGGCAGCTCGGTCGGCGGCAGCCAGGGCCGGGCAAGGAACCGCGCCTTGCCGCTGGCGGTGGGGAAGACCAGTGTCGACGGGCTGCCGTCGGTGACATAGCGCAGTGGGCTGCGGTCATTCCCGCGCCCGGGCGCGCACGGCCACTGCCATGGCCCCTGGCGCAGCTCGGCATAGCCGATGCCGCGCAGGTCATAGCCGCTGGCGGGGTTGTGAAAGCGCCGGATCTCGTCGTACACCGCTTCGGCATCGGCGTAGTCGAAGGCCTCGGCATAGCCCATGGCGCAGGCGATACGGGCGATGATGCGCCAGTCCTCCAGACTCTCGCCGGGAGGCGCGACGGCTCGCGGCATCAGGGTGAGGTTGCGCTCGCTGTTGATCATCACGCCCTCGCCCTCGGCCCACAGTGCGGCGGGCAGGAGAATGTCGGCGTAGCGATTGGTCTCGCTGTCCAGGAACGCATCCTGGCTGATCACCAGTTGCGCCTGGCGCAGGCCGTCGATCACCTGCTGACGGTTGGCGACGCTGGCCACGGGGTTGCTGCAGATGATCCAGCAGGCCTTCACCTCGCCGCGCTTGAGCTGCTCGAACAAGGCCACGGTGCCTTCGCCGCCCTCGCTGCGCAGCGTGCCTGCTGGCAGTCGCCACTGCTGTTCGACGAAGGCACGGTCGGCCTCGACCAGGGCCGAGCGCTGCCCCGGCAGGCCCGGCCCCATGTAGCCCATCTCGCGCCCACCCATGGCGTTGGGCTGGCCGGTGAGCGAGAACGGCCCACTGCCGGGGCGGCAGATGGCGCCGGTGGCCAGGTGCAGGTTGCACAGGGCGTTGCTGTGCCAGGTACCGTGGATGCTTTGGTTCAGGCCCATGGTCCAGCAGCTCATCCACTCGCCGGCGCCGCCGATCAGGCGCGCGGCCTCGCGGATATCGGCCTCGGCCAGGCCGGTGATGGCCGCGACCCGTTCGGGATGGTAGTCGTCGAGAAAGGCCGGCAGCGTCTCCCAGTCTTCGGTATGGCGGGCGATGAAATCGCTGTCGATATCGCCGTTGGCGTGCAGCAGGTGCAGCAGGCCGTTGAGCAGCGCCAGGTCGGTGCCCGGACGCACCTGCAAGAACAGGTCGGCCTTGTCGGCGGTGGCCGTGCGCCGGGGATCGACGACGATCAGCTTCGCCCCGGCCTTGAGCCGATCGAGCAGGCGCAGGAACAGGATCGGGTGACAGTCGGCCATGTTCGCGCCGATCACCAGGAACACCTCGGCGCGCTCGAAATCCTGATAGCTGCCCGGCGGCCCGTCGGCGCCCAGCGACTGCTTGTAGCCGCTGCTGGCACTGGCCATGCACAGGCGCGAGTTGGACTCGATATGACGGGTGCGGATAAAGCCCTTGGCCAGCTTGTTCGCCAGGTACTGGGCCTCCAGCGACATCTGCCCGGACACGTACAAAGCCACGGCATCGGCGCCATGCTCATCGATGATCGTGCGCAGGCGCCCGGCCGTCTCGACGATGGCCGCATCCATACCACTGCGCACCGGCTCCTGACTGCGCTGGCGGCGCACGAACGCCTGAACCATACGTCCATTGCCCAGCGGCAGGTGGGCGGTCTGGCCTTTGCTGCACAGGCGCCCGAAATTGCTCGGGTGCTGCTTGTCGCCGCTGACCTTGACCACCTTGCCGTCGCTCACGCTCATGACGATCCCGCATCCGACCCCGCAATACGGACAGACACTGCGCACCTCGCTGCCGCTCATCGACGTACTCCTGCTGCTGGAACGACGAAGGCGCCGGCCACCCCGGCCTGCAAGCGGCAAGCGGGGCGACACGGCGCCTTCGTCGTGACGAGAATGGCCATCGACGTTGATGGCCTGGATGTCTCTGAATCAGCAAATCCCGGGCCAGCTCATCGCGGCCCCCAGGTTCGGCAGCGCGCTGGCGAACCTGGGGGCCTGTTCCATGACAATTCGTGCACCGAGACAGGGATTCGCGCACCAGCGGGTGGCACATCAAGGCCCAAAACCATATGATTCGAATACATTTCGTATACGGATGATATTCCCATGGGCATCGTCAAGATCTCCGACGACCTCCACGAAGACCTGCGCGTGGCCAGCGCCGCCCTGTCGCGCTCGATCAACGCCCAGGCCGAACACTGGATCCGCCTCGGCATGCTCGCCGAGCTGCACCCGCAAGCCACCTACCAGGACCTGCTGCGCCAGTTGCTGCGCCAGGAGCAGGCCAACCTCAAGGAACTGCTGCAATGAGCAAGGTCATCCTCAAGGACGCCGCGCAACTCGAGCTGATGCGTCGCGCCGGCCAGCTGCTGGCCCGGGTATTCGCCGACCTCGATGGTTTCGTCCGCCCAGGGGTGACGACCATGCAGATCAACGATCGCGCCGAGGCGTTCATCGTCGAAACCCTCAAGGCCAGGCCGGCGAGCAAGGGGCAGTACGGTTTTCCCTACGCGCTCAACACCTCGGTGGACCATGTGGTCTGTCACGGCATGCCCAAGGTCGACGAGGTGCTGCGCGAAGGATCGATCGTCAACGTCGACATCACCCTGGAACAAGGCGGCTACATCGCCGATTCATCGAAGATGTACAGCCTCGGGCGGATCAGCGATGACGCCCGGCGGCTGGTCGATACCACCTACGCCGCCCTGTGGAAGGGCATCGAGCAGGTCCGCCCGGGGGCCACGCTCGGCGATATCGGCCATGCCATCCAGAGCCATGCCGAGGCCGCCGGCTACAGCGTCGTGCGAGAGTATTGCGGGCATGGCATCGGCATGCAGATGCATGAAGCGCCGGAAGTCCTGCACTACGGGCAGCCAGGCACCGGCATGAAACTGCAGCCGGGGATGGTGTTTACCATCGAACCCATGATCAACCAAGGAGGGCGAGGGACGCGTAGCCTGCGTGATGGCTGGACGGTGATCACCCGTGATCACGCGCTGTCGGCGCAGTGGGAGCATACGGTGGCAGTGACTGAGACGGGGTATGAAGTGTTGACGTTACGGCGGGAGGAAGGGGCTGGGGGGTCGGGTCTGGGTCTGGAGTTATTGTTTTGAGTTTTTTATTCACATTCGAAGGCGATGGCGACATTTAGTCACCTTTCCGCCTTTACGGCGGCCTACTTTTCTCGTGGGAAAAGTAGGCAAAACCGTTCCGCTCCATTCATCCGGCCCCTACGCTTCGCTTCGGGGTTCCCTCGCTCCGGCCTTGCTCCCGGGAGGACCGCGCTGAACGGCCCATCCTGGGCCGCAGCGCTTGACGGGCATCCATGCCCGTCACCTCCCTCCGCAAGTCCTGCGCTCGGCCTACTGAAGTCGCAATTTGTGGCGCCTGGACTATCGCGCGCTTAGAAGCAAGAGCAAGCGCGCGGCGGGTTTTGAAATTGGGAATCTGACGGCTGGATACATATTGACTGCTCCACCCCACTCCAACAGAAGAGCGATGGACGCTGAAAATATGCACGACCCTGTGGGAGCGGGTTTACCCGCGAATACGGCCCTGAGGCATTCTGGTGCAGGCAGAAACAAAAAAAGCGACCCTAAGGTCGCTTTCTTTGTGGCTTCCGGGTGTTCAGTGGGCCCTGGAAGCTTGAATATGGCGCGGCGGACGGGACTCGAACCCGCGACCCCCGGCGTGACAGGCCGGTATTCTAACCGACTGAACTACCGCCGCGCTATACATCGAGTGGTGGGTGATGACGGGATCGAACCGCCGACCCTCTGCTTGTAAGGCAGATGCTCTCCCGGCTGAGCTAATCACCCTTCGTCTCGGTGTGGCGCGCATTCTACGGAGGACATCCCACCCTGGCAAGCACTTTTTTCAAATTTTTTTTCTGATCTTTCAAAGACCTAGCACACTGCGGGTTCCCTCCCTGCAATAAGACGCTACTGGCCCTCTGACAGGGTTGGCCTGGAACCACCGCTCGGAGAATAATGCCCGCCTTATGCATTAAGGAGAGATTCCCCCTCATGTGGTTCAAGAACCTGCTGACCTATCGCCTGACCCAGGATGTCCCGTTCGAGCCTGAAGCACTGGAAGCCGCCCTGGCCAGCAAGCCGGCCCGCCCCTGCGCCAGCCAGGAACTGACCACCTATGGTTTCGTCGCCCCGTTCGGCAAAGGCGCCGACGCGCCCCTGGTGCATGTCAGCGGCGACTTCCTGCTGATCGCCGCGCGCAAGGAAGAACGCATCCTGCCCAGCAGCGTGGTCAACGATGCGGTCAAGGAAAAGGTCGAAGAGATCGAGACCGAGCAAATGCGCAAGGTCTATAAGAAAGAACGCGACCAGATCAAGGACGAGATCATCCAGGCCTTCCTGCCGCGCGCCTTCATCCGCCGCTCGATGATCTTCGCCGCCATCGCCCCGCGCCTGGGCCTGATCCTGGTCAACTCGGCCAGCGCCAAGCGCGCCGAGGACCTGCTGTCGACCCTGCGCGAAGTCATGGGCTCGCTGCCGGTGCGCCCGGTCACCGTGAAGATCGCCCCGGTCGCGACCATGACCGACTGGGTCAAAGGGCAACAGGCCGCCGAAGGTTTCTATGTGCTGGACGAGTGCGAACTGCGCGATACCGGCGAAGACGGCGGCATCGTGCGCTGCAAGCGCCAGGACCTGACCGGCGAGGAAATCCAGCTGCACCTGAGCACCGGCAAGGTGGTCACCCAGCTGGCCCTGGCCTGGCAGGACAAGCTGTCGTTCGTGCTGGACGACAAGACCGTGATCAAGCGCCTGAAATTCGAGGAACTGCTGCAGGAGCAGGCCGAGCAGGATGGCGGCGACGAGGCTCAGCAACAGTTCGACGCCAGCTTCACCCTGATGATGATGACCTTCACCGAGTTCCTGCCGGCGCTGTTCGAGGCGCTGGGTGGCGAGGAGATCCCGCAGGGGGTCTGAGTCGCATGATCCGCCAGTGCCGACGCCGTCAGTGACGTTGTCGGCACTGGCCTCTTCGCGGGCAAGCCCGCTCCCACAGGGATTGCATTGCCCCTGTGGGAGCGGGCTTGCCCGCGAAGAGGCCAGTGAAAAATCAACCTACAAGAACAAGGACCTGTCCATGCGCGCCCTCGCCGCCCTAAGCCGCTTCGTCGGCAACACCTTCGCTCTCTGGGTGCTGCTGTTCGCCTGCCTGGCGTTCGTCATGCCGCAGTGGTTCGTCGCCCTCAAGGTCGCGATCGTGCCCCTGCTCGGCCTGGTGATGTTCGGCATGGGCCTGACCCTCAAGCTCGACGATTTCGCCGCGGTCGCCCGCCAGCCCTGGCGCGTGGCGCTGGGGGTGGTGGCGCACTTCGTGATCATGCCGGGCATGGCCTGGCTGCTGTGCCAACTGTTCCAGCTGCCGCCCGAGATCGCCGTGGGCGTGATCCTGGTCGGCTGCTGCCCGAGCGGCACGGCTTCCAACGTGATGGTCTGGCTGTCCAGGGGCGACCTGGCGCTGGCGGTGGCCATCGCCGGGGTCACCACCTTGCTGGCGCCGCTGCTCACCCCGGCACTGATCTGGTTCCTGGCCTCGGCCTGGCTGCCGGTCTCGTTCATGGACATGTTCTGGTCGATCCTGCAGCTGGTCATGCTGCCGATCGTGCTCGGCGTGCTGGCCCAGCGCCTGCTCGGCACCCGGGTGCACCTGGCGGTGCAGGTGCTGCCGCTGGTGTCGGTGGTGAGCATCGTGATGATCGTCTGCGCGGTGGTGGCGGCCAGCCAGGCGAAGATCGCCGAATCGGGCTTGCTGATCATGGCCGTGGTGGTGCTGCACAACGGCTTCGGCTTTTTGCTCGGCTACCTGACCGGCAAGCTGTGCAAATTGCCGCTGGCCCAGCGCAAATCGCTGGCACTGGAGGTCGGCATGCAGAATTCGGGGCTGGGCGCGGCCTTGGCGGCGGCGCATTTCTCGCCCTTGGCGGCGGTGCCCAGCGCGCTGTTCAGCGTGTGGCACAACATTTCCGGGGCCTTGCTGTCGACCTGGTTCCGGCGCATGGGTGCCCCGGATGCGGACCAGGCTGCGGTACCGGTCAGGCATTGAGGCTGGCTTCTTCGCGGGCAAGCCCGCTCCCACACGTTGAACCCTGGGGGGCGGGTTTGCCCGCGAAGAGGCCGGCGCCGTGGCCATCCATCCCCCAGGCTTGCCTCCTTTGCGCCAAATGTGCACTATAGTGCGCACTGTGAGGACGACCTTACGACGCAGCGCGTGACCAATCAGGGGACGGCCCCATCATTATTAGATAGCGATGGAGACTCACCATGTCCTGGATCATCCTGTTCTTCGCCGGCCTGTTCGAAGTCGGCTGGGCTGTCGGCCTCAAGTACACCGATGGCTTCACCCGCCCCATGCCCACCATTCTCACTGTCGGCGCCATGGTCATCAGCCTCGGCCTGCTGGGCCTGGCCATGAAGGAGCTGCCGCTGGGCACCGCCTATGCCATCTGGACCGGCGTCGGCGCGGTCGGCACGGTGATCGCCGGGATCATCCTGTTCGGCGAATCCATGGCGCTGATCCGCCTGGCCAGCGTCGCCCTGATCATCACCGGCCTGGTCGGCCTGAAGGTCAGCGCCAGCTGACCCTCACCCCTTCCCCTTCAACGCAAGTCGCCGCGCAGCAGGCTCACCTGTTCGCGCAGCGCCTCGGGCTGCGCCGCCTCCACCGGGATGGCGGCGCCAGCCACCAGGGTCACCCGCGACCACAGGCGCCTGAAAAAGCCCTTGTGCGGATCGCGACTGAAGAAACTGCCCCACAGCCCCTGCAATGCCAGCGGAATCACCGGCACCGGTGTCTCCTGCAAGATTCGGTTCACGCCGCCCTTGAACACGTCGATCTCGCCGTCGCCACTCAACTTGCCCTCGGGGAAGATGCACACCAGCTCGCCATCGGCCAGGTACTGTGCGATACGGGCGAAGGCACGCTCGTAGGTGGCCTCGTCCTCGCCGCGCCCGGCAATGGGAATGGCGCCAGCGGTGCGGAACACGAAATTGAGCACCGGCAGGTTGTAGATCTTGTAGTACATGACGAAACGGATCGGCCGGCGAATCGCGCCGCCGATCAGCAGCGCATCGACGAACGACACGTGGTTGCATACCAGCAACGCCGCGCCCTCGTCGGGAATGCGCTGCAGGTCGCGGTGCTCGACCCGGTACATCGAGTGGCTGAGCAGCCAGATCAGGAAGCGCATGGTGAATTCCGGCACGATGCGGAAGATATAGGCGTTGACCAGGATGTTGAGCAACGAGACCACCAGGAACAGCTGCGGGATGCTCAGCTTGGCCAGGCTCAGCAGGACGATGGTGACGACGGCCGACACCACCATGAACAGCGCATTGAGGATGTTGTTGGCGGCGATCACCCGGGCCCGCTCGCCCTCCGGCGTGCGCGCCTGGATCAGCGCATACAGTGGCACGATGTAGAAACCGCCGAACACACCCAGGCCGACGATCGAGAGCATGATCCACCAGGCCTCGCTCATGCCCAGCAGGGCCAGCCAGTCATGGGGCGCCTGGCCCACCGGCACATCGCCGGAGTGCCACCACCAGAGCAGGCCGAACAGGGTCAGGCCGAACGAGCCGAACGGCACCAGGCCGATCTCCACCTTGCGCCCGCTCAGGCGCTCGCACAGCAGCGAGCCGACGGCGATGCCTACCGAGAACAGGGTCAGCACCAGGGTGACCACGGTCTCGTCGCCATGCAGCCAGTCCTTGGCATACGCCGGGATCTGCGTCAGGTAGATCGCGCCGACGAACCAGAACCACGAGTTGCCGACGATCGAACGGGACACCGCTGGCGTCTGCCCCAGGCCCAGGCGCAGCGTGGCCCAGGACTGCTTGAAGATGTTCCAGTCCAGCTTCATTTGCGGTGCAGTCGCGGCAGCCCGGGGAATCCAGCGGCTGGCCAGGTAACCGAGCACGGCGGTGACGACCACTCCCGTCGCCGCCACCGTGGCATAGCTGGACGAGGACATCATCACCCCGGCGCCGATGGTGCCTGCCAGGATCGCCAGGAAGGTGCCCATCTCGACCAGGCCGTTGCCTCCCACCAGCTCCTCTTCGCGCAGGGCCTGGGGCAGGATCGAGTACTTCACCGGGCCGAACAGCGCCGAATGGGTGCCCATGGCGAACAGCGCCACCAGCATCAGTTCCAGATGATGGGTGACGAAACCGGTCGCGCCGACGGCCATGATGACGATCTCGGCCAGCTTGATCGCCCGGATCAGGCGATCCTTGGCGAACTTCTCGCCGAATTGCCCGGCCAGCGCCGAGAACAGGAAGAACGGCAGGATGAACAGCAAGGCGCACAGATTGACCCAGATCGAGCGATCGCCTTCCAGGCTCAGCTTGTAGAGGATCGCCAGGATCAGCGACTGCTTGAACAGGTTGTCGTTGAAGGCGCCCAGCGACTGGGTGATGAAGAACGGCAGGAAACGCCGCTTGCCGAGCAGGGTGAATTGCGAGGGGTGACTCATCGTCCGTGTACCTGGTTGGGCTTTGTCATTGGAGGCACGCACAGCGCGTAAAGCCACAAATCTGCACGGGAATGCCCTGCGACACAACCGGGCAGCAAGCCGGGATCCGGAGGGAGCAACGGTCGTGCTCAGATTGCTCAACCTGGCGCGATCCCTGTAGGAGATCACACAGCCTTCCGGGCTGCGCTGTCGCGCAGGGAACAAGGTTCCAGCGTGGGAGCGGGCTTGCCCCGCGATCACCGGCGAAGCCGGTGCCAAACGCCGCATCGCGGGGCAAGCCCGCTCCCACGCTGCCCCAGTCAAATCAAAGAATTATGTTTTGTTCCATGAGAGCGGGTTTGTCGGGGCGCCGAACCGCCGCGAACACCGGCAAAGCCGGTGCCAAGCTCCGCGTCGCCTGCTTCGCGGGCAAGCCCGCTCCCACAGGTACGGTGCGTGGCTCGAGGTCGGCGCGGTCTGCTGTGGGAGCGGCTTTAGCCGCGAACACCGGCGCAGCCGGTGCCACACGGCGCGTCGCTTGCTGGGCCCCACGCACGCGCTCAGCGCTGGGCGATGCACGGCGACACGAACAACTCCCCCCGCCAGGCCCCGCGCAAGGTCCGGCTGGCCACCAGCGCCCAGAGCAGCGCCAATGCCACCACCAGCACCTGGCCGAACACCGCGAAGAACCCCAACCCCAGCCAGGCCGCCAGTTTAAAGGTCGCCAGGCAGTACACGCCCAGCGGGAAGGTGAAGCCCCACCATCCCAGGTTGAACGGCATGCCCTGGCGCATGTAGCGCAAGGTGATCAGCACCGCCGTCAGCAACCACCACAACCCGGCGCCCCAGAGCACGATGCCGGCCACCAGGCCAAGCCCCCTGGCCACTTCGCCGAGACTGCCAAGGCCATTGGCGGCGAACACCGCTGGCGCATCGCCGCCCAGCACCAGCATGCCCAGCGCGCCGGTGCCGATCGGCCCGAGCGCCAGCCAGCTGGAGGCGGCCATGTTGGCCGGCGGCAATTTATGCAGCGCCATGCGCAGCATGAGGATGGTGAGAATGCTGAAGGCCACCGGCAACGATACCGCCCACATCACATAGCTGGTGATCACCACCAGGAACTGCCGGTGCGCGTCCACCAGGTGCGGCGCCAGCAGCCCGCCGCTGGCAGCGGCGACCTCGGCCGCCACCACCGGCAGCAGCCAGACGGCGGTCATCTGGTCGATGCTGTGTTCCTGGCGGGTGAACATCAGGTAGGGAATCGCCACGCCGCACAGCAGCGCCAGGCCCACATCCAGCCACCACAAGGCTTCGACCCAGGGCACCAGCGCCTCTCCCCAGCGCGCCAGGCCGAACACCAGCGCACCATTGAGAATGGTGGCCAGGCCCATGGGGATGGTGCCGAAGAACATCGACACCGTGGAATGGGCGAAAATGCGCCGGGCCTCGTCGAAGAACAGCAACCAGCGGGCGCCATACAGGACACAGAACAGGACGAACAGGCCGATGGTCAGCCACCACAAGCCTTCCGCCAGACGGTCCAGGCCGGGCACCTGCAACTGGTGAAACGCCAGCGCCAGCACGCCGGTGCCCATGGTGGCGGCGAACCAGTTGGGGGTGAACTGGCGGATCACCTCGCGGGGATGGGCCAGCTGGCTGAGCGGGCGCCACGAGGCGGCGCGGGTCTGTGGGCATGGCATGGAATGTCTCCTGGCCTTGTGTAAGGTGGATTCATCTTATGCCTGCATCGAATATCTATATAACGGGTAATTTCTCTAACTGTTATCTATTCTTTAGATATAGCAAAGACCCCGTGTGCTGGAATATGCTTGGCGCGGCTTTCCCACGACAAGAATGACAAGGACGTGTCGATGCTCACTGCTCTCAAGGGCTACCCCAAAGCTGTACGCCTGCTGCTGTTCACCACCTTCACCCTGACCATGGCCCGGGCGATCACCCTGCCCTACCTGGTGGTCTACCTGTCCGCGCACATGGGCCTGTCGATCGGCCAGACCGGCCTGCTGGTCGGTGGCGCGATGTTCCTGGCGTCGTTGCTGGGGCTCTATGGCGGCCACCTGGTCGACACCCTGCGCAGCCATACGCTGATCGTCGCCAGCACGCTGGTGTTCGCCCTGGCCTTCGTGGGCATCGTGGCCAGCACCTCGGCCATGCTGTTCTTCTGCTTCCTGGTGGTGGCCAACCTGGCCCAGACCGTGGTGGACATCGCCGCCAAGGCCGGCTTCTGCGCCTTGCTGCCGGAGGACAAGCGCGGCGAAGTCTTCGCCATCAAGTACACCTTCAACAACATCGCCTGGGCCGCTGGACCGATGCTCGGCGTGCTGCTGATCGGCGCCGACGACCACCTGCCGTTCCTGGTCTCGGCCCTGATCGGCGTTGGCCTGAGCCTGACCTACTACCGCCTGGGCCAGCGCGACCTGATGAGCCGTGCCGAGGGCGAGCCGGCGGCAGGCTTCGCCCAGGTCGCCCTGGGCATGGTGCGCGATCGCCGGCTGGTCTGCTTCACCCTCGGCGGCGTGCTCAGTGCCGTGGTGTTCGGGCAGTTCACCGCCTACCTGTCGCAATACCTGGTGGTGGCTATCCAGGACCCCGCCCAGGTGGCGCGGCTGGTGGGCTACCTGGTGACCACCAACGCCGTCACGGTGATCGTCCTGCAGTACGTGATCGGTCGGCGCATCACCCGCCAGCACCTGATGGGCTGGCTGATGGCCGGCATGGCCATGTTCATCGCCGGGCTGCTCGGTTTCTCCGTGGCCGCTTCGGCGCCGGCCTGGTGCCTGGCCATGCTGGTGTTCACCCTGGGCGAGATCATCGTGATCCCGGCCGAGTTCATGTTCATCGACCTGATCGCGCCGGAACATCTGCGCGGGATCTACTACGGCGCACAGAACCTCTCCAACCTGGGCGCCGGGCTGGGACCGATGCTGGTGGGCCTGGCGCTGGGGCACCTGATGCCGGCGGCGGTGTTCTACCTGCTGATCGGCTCGGTGATACTGGCGGGGTGTTTCTATTACCTGGGGACACGCCGTCCGGCATGACGTGGAGGCAACTGCCTTGTGCAACCCCTAATGTACGACCGGAGACATCCTTTAATCTGGCCCGGTCCCCTGTGGGAGCGGGCCTGCCCGCGAACACCGGCGTAGCCGGTGCCAGACTCCGCAGCGCCTGCTTCGCGGGCAAGCCCGCTGCCACAGGGGCATAGCGCATGACTTGAGCTGTGCGAGGCTTTTGCCGGTGCGACCCATTGGCCCTGCGACGACCTGCCACTGCGACCATCGTCGGCGCTGACGAACCGCGCCCTGCGTGCCAGACTGATTGATCGGGACCGCGTTTCTTTTCTTGCTCCGGAGTTTGCATGTCGTTGTCCAGCGGGCTGATCGCCGTGGTCGCCCTGGCCTATATGGCCATCATGTTCGCCATCGCCTTCTATGGCGACCGCCGCAGCACGCCGTTGCCGCCGCGCCTGCGCGCCTGGGTATACAGCCTGTCGCTGGCGGTGTACTGCACCAGCTGGACCTTCTTCGGCGCGGTCGGCCAGGCCGCCGAGCAGCTCTGGGCCTTCCTGCCCATCTATCTGGGCCCCGTGCTGTTGCTGATCTTCGCGCCCTGGGTGCTGCAGAAGATGGTGCTGATCAGCAAGCAGCAGAACATCACGTCCATCGCCGACTTCATCGCCGCCCGCTACGGCAAGTCACAGAGCCTCGCGGTGGTGGTGGCGCTGATCTGCCTGGTCGGCGTGCTGCCCTACATCGCCCTGCAGCTCAAGGGCATCGTGCTCGGCGTGAACCTGCTGATCGGCGCCAATGCCGACGCCACCGGCAGCCGCGTGCAGGACACCGCGCTGGTGGTATCGCTGGTGCTGGCGCTGTTCGCCATCGTCTTCGGCACCCGCAGCCTGGACGTCACCGAGCACCACCGCGGCATGGTCCTGGCCATCGCCTTCGAGTCGCTGGTCAAGCTGCTGGCCTTCCTCGCCGTGGGCGTCTTCGTGGTGTTCAACCTGTACGACGGCTTCGACGACCTGTTCAGCCAGGCGCGCCAGTCGGTACACCTGAGCGAATACTGGAACGAAACCATCAACTGGCCGTCGATGGTGGTGCAGACCGCCGTGGCGATGATGGCGATCATCTGCCTGCCCAGGCAGTTCCACGTCACCGTGGTCGAGAACATCGAGTCCCAGGACATGCGCCTGGCCCGCTGGGTGTTCCCGCTGTACCTGGCCCTGGCAGCGCTGTTCGTGGTGCCGATCGCCCTGGCCGGGCAGATGCTGCTGCCGGGCACGGTGATTTCCGACTCCTTCGTGATCAGCCTGCCACTGGCCGAGGCCCACCCGAGCCTGGCCCTGCTGGCCTTCATCGGCGGCGCCTCGGCCGCCACCGGCATGGTCATCGTCGAGGCCGTGGCGTTGTCGACCATGGTCTCCAACGACATGCTGCTGCCCTGGCTGCTGCGGCGCAACAACGCCGAGCGCCCATTCGAGGTGTTCCGCCACTGGATGCTCTCGGTGCGCCGGGTGACCATCGTGGTCATCCTGCTGCTGGCCTATGTCAGCTATCGCCTGCTCGGCTCCACCGCAAGCCTGGCCACCATCGGCCAGATCGCCTTCGCCGCGGTGACCCAGCTGACCCCGGCCATGCTCGGCGCGCTGTACTGGAAACAGGCCAACCGCCGTGGCGTGTTCGCCGGGCTCGCCGCTGGCATCTTCCTGTGGTTCTACACTCTGGTGCTGCCGATCGCCGCCCACAGCCTGGGCTGGTCGCTGTCGCTATTCCCGGGTCTGGCGTGGCTACACGGCAACCCCCTGAACCTGCCGATCACCCCGCTCACCCAGGGCGTGGTGCTGTCGCTGGCGGGCAACTTCACCCTGTTCGCCTGGGTTTCGCTGCTGTCGCGCACACGGGTGTCCGAGCACTGGCAGGCCGGGCGCTTCATCGGCCAGCAGACCAGCGCGCGCCCGTCCAGCAAGCCACTGCTGGCGGTGCAGATCGACGACCTGCTCAAGCTCGCCGCGCGTTTCGTCGGCGAGGAACGCGCCCGGCAAAGCTTCATCCGCTTCGCCTACCGCCAGGGCAAGGGCTTCAACCCCAACCAGAACGCCGACGGCGACTGGATCGAGCATACCGAACGCCTGCTCGCCGGCGTGCTCGGCACCTCCTCGACCCGTGCGGTGGTCAAGGCGGCCATCGAAGGCCGCGACATGCAGCTGGAAGATGTCGTGCGTATCGCCGACGAAGCCAGCGAAGTGCTCCAATTCAACCGGGCGCTGCTGCAAGGCGCCATCGAGAACATCAACCAGGGCATCAGCGTGGTCGACCAGAACCTGCACCTGGTGGCCTGGAACCGCCGCTACCTCGAGCTGTTCAACTACCCCGACGGGCTGATCAGCGTCGGCCGGCCGATCGCCGACATCATTCGCTACAACGCCGAACGCGGCCTGTGCGGCCCGGGCGAGGCCCAGGTCCATGTGGCGCGACGCCTGCACTGGATGCGCCAGGGCCGTGCGCACTCCTCCGAACGCCTGTTCCCCAATGGCCGGGTGATCGAACTGATCGGCAACCCGATGCCCGGCGGCGGCTTCGTCATGAGTTTCACCGACATCACCCCGTTCCGTGAGGCCGAGCAGGCCTTGCGCGACTCCAACGAAGGGCTGGAGCAGCGGGTCGCCGAACGTACCCACGAGCTGTCGCAGCTCAACCTGGCACTGACCGAGGCCAAGAGCCGCGCCGAAGCGGTCAGCCAGTCCAAGACGCGCTTCCTCGCCGCCGTCAGCCACGACCTGATGCAACCGCTCAACGCCGCCCGGCTGTTCTCCGCCGCCCTGTCGCAGCAGGCCGAAGGCATGAACGACGAGGCCCGCCAGCTGGTGCAGCACATGGACAGCTCGCTGCGTTCGGCCGAAGAGCTGATCAGCGACCTGCTCGACATCTCGCGCCTGGAAAACGGCAAGGTCAGCCCCGACGTCAAGCCATTCGCCCTCAATGAGCTGTTCGACACCCTTGGCGCCGAGTTCAAGGTGCTGGCCGCCGAGAAAGACCTGGAATTCCGCCTGCGCGGCAGCCGCCTGCGGGTGGACAGCGACATGAAACTGCTGCGTCGAGTGCTGCAGAACTTCCTCACCAATGCCCTGCGCTACGGCAAGAGCCCGATCCTGCTGGGCGTGCGACGCCAGGGCGGGCGCCTGTGGCTGGAGGTATGGGACCGTGGCCCAGGCATCGCCGACGACAAGCTGCAAGTGATCTTCCAGGAATTCAAACGCCTGGACAGCCACCGCACCCGCGCCGAGAAGGGCCTGGGCCTGGGCCTGGCGATCGCCGATGGCCTGTGCCGGGTGCTGGGGCATCCGCTGCAAGTGCGCTCCTGGCCGGGCAAGGGCAGCGTGTTCCGCGTCGGCGTGCCGATCGCCCGGAGCCCCGCGCCCGTGGCGGTGGCCCCCGTGGAACAGGTCGGTCAACCCTTGGCCGGCCTGCAGGTGCTGTGCGTGGACAACGAAGACAGCATCCTGATCGGCATGAACAGCCTGCTCAGCCGGTGGGGCTGCCAGGTGTGGACCGCACGCAACCAGGCCGAATGCGAGGCGTTGCTGGGCAAGGGCCTGCGCCCGCACCTGGCGCTGGTGGACTACCACCTGGACGATGGCGAGACCGGCACCGGCCTGATGGGCTGGCTACGGGCGCGCCTGGGCGAGCCGGTGCCGGGCGTGGTGATCAGCGCCGACGGGCGCAACGAGACCATCGCCCTGGTCCACGCCGCCGGTCTCGACTACCTGGCCAAGCCGGTCAAGCCGGCAGCCCTGCGCGCCCTGCTCAATCGGCATCTGAGCCTGGTTCAGTAAGGGCCTCGTCGGTCAGCGCGCGCTCGATCAGCTCGGCCGGCAGGCTCTTGCTGGCCCGGGCGCCGAGCAGCTTGAGCTGCTCGCTGCGGCTGACCAGGTTGCCGCGCCCCTCGCACAGCTTGTTGCGCGCCGCGGCGTAGGCCTTGTCCACCTGGGCAAGGCGCGCGCCCAGCTCGTCCAGATCCTGGATGAACAGCACGAACTTGTCGTAGAGCCAGCCGGCGCGCTCGGCGATCTCGCGGGCATTCTGGCCCTGGCGCTCCTGCTTCCACAGGCTGTCGATCACCCGCAGGGTGGCCAGCAGGGTGGTCGGGCTGACGATCACGATCTGTCGGTCGAAAGCTTCCTGGAACAGGTTGGGCTCGGCTTGCAGGGCGGCCGAGAAAGCCGCCTCGATGGGCACGAACAACAGCACGAAATCGAGGCTGTGCAAGCCCTCCAGACGGTTGTAGTCCTTGCTCGACAGCCCTTTGACGTGACTGCGCAGCGATTGCACATGCTGCTTGAGCGCAGCCTCGTCGTTGTTGCCGACGAACTGCTGGTAGGCCGTGAGGCTGACCTTGGCATCGACCACCACCTGCTTGTCGCCCGGCAGCATGATCAGCACGTCGGGCTGGAAACGCTCACCGTCGGCACTCTTGAGACTGACCTGGGTCTGGTACTCACGCCCCTTCTCCAGGCCCGCATGCTCCAGCACCCGCTCCAGGATCAGCTCGCCCCAGTTGCCCTGGGTCTTCTGGCCCTTGAGCGCCTGGGTGAGATTGGTGGCTTCGTCGGACAGGCGCAGGTTGAGCTGTTGCAGGCGCTCCAGTTCCTTGCCCAGGGAAAAACGCTCGCGCGCCTCTTGCTGGTAGCTTTCCTCGACGCGCTTCTCGAACGCCTGGATGCGCTCCTTGAGCGGGTCGAGCAACTGGCCCAGGTGCTGCTGACTGGTCTGGGCGAAGCGCTGCTCGCGCTCGTCGAAGATCTTGGTGGCCATGTCGGCGAACTGGGCGCGCAGGGTGTCACGGGCTTGCTGCAGGTCCTCCAGGCGTTGCTGGTGGTTTTCCTGTTGCTCGCGCAGTTCCGCCTCCAGGCGCGCGCCCTGGGCCTCCAGGCGCCGCAGTTCGGCCTCGCGGTTGGCGCGCTCGAGGCTCCAGGCATGGGCGGCATCGCGGGCATTGTCGCGGTCGATCTGCAGCAGTTCGAGCTCGCGCCCTTGGGCGGCCAACTGGGTCTGCTTGGCGGTATTGGCCTCGCTGAGGTCGCTGATCTCGTCGCGGCTGGCGTCCAGCTGCGCCTGCAGGCCGGCCTGGGCCAGTTGCGCGGCATTCAGGCGCTCTTGCTGCAGGGCCTGTTCGGCGTTGCGCGCGCCCTGGCCACGCTGCAGGTGCATGATCCAGCCCAGGCAAGGCACGGCCCCCGCCACCAAGCCCAGCAGAATGCTGGTCAGATCCACTGTCATGCTTACCCCGATCGAACGTTGACGAATGCTGCGCAGCTTATCAGCCTGTTGCCAGGGTTGCCTGATCGATGCCCCTGTAGGAGCGGCCTTGTGTCGCGAAAGGGCTGCAAAGCAGCCCCTGGAACTCAGCGTCAAAGCAGAGATCGCCGGGGTCGCTTTGCGGCCCTTTCGCGACACAAGGCCGCTCCTACAGGGGAACGCGTAATCGTGAGCAAGCTGCTTTGGCTAACCGCCGAACCACTGGCGCAACAACCGCCGCGCCTCCTGCGAGCCCTGCCCCGCCGCCAGCTCCAGCCAATAGCGAGACTGCTCCGGCTCCTGGGCCTGGCACAACCGCCCATATTCCAGCTGGGCCCGGCGATCACCGGCACGGGCCGCCTGGCGCAGCAGTTCATGGCCAATACGCCGATCACGGGCATTGCCGCAATCGCGGCACAGCATCTGCCCCAGGCGGCTCTGCGCCACCACCACGCCCTGACGCGCAGGTTGCTTGAGCAGGCGCCCGGCCAAGTGCTTGACGCTGGGCTTGTCGCCCAGGCGCGGGCTGTCGAGCAACCACAAGGCCACTTTCAGCGAAAAGCGCTTGGAGGGAGGCGACGATGGCGAGGTGACAGGACTGGGATGGTGTTTACCGCGAAGCTTCATGACCGACAGCGATGGTGACTCGAAAGGCGCGCCACTCTACTCCTTTTTGCCGGATCTGGCCTGGTCGACTTATGGCTTAGCGAATTTTTTTCGATGTTTTTTTCTTGACGTCGTCGTGGGGAAAATGCCGGTGCCACGCCTGCCGCCCGATTGTCGGACACTTGGTGAAACAGCTGGCACGCCCGTGCTAGAGCAAGCGCCCGGGACAATCCACAGAAGCTGTGGATAACTCGGTGGACAACCATCCCTGACAGCCCGCAAACCCCTGCAAAATGGGGCTTTCAGTCAAACTGACGATTTTTTCACCAGCAAAAATTAGTGTTTTTTTTCATTGACTTACCCCTTGAGTCAAGTCATTGGCGAGCCGTCCACAGGATGTTGCAAGTGGGTTACAGGTCCCCGTGCGAATGTGTACAAGTGCACCATCGCACGGCATGCCGATGCACGAAAACGGTACATGGGGCGTGTCGACGAGGCATCCCACCTCTTCACAGCCAAGCCGATAGGCGACATAATGGCCGGCTCCGCGCAACAAAAGCCAAACACTTGCAATGCCTCTAATGTTCGTGTAGGGTTGCGCCCCGTTAGTACCCAGCTGAAAGTCATTCTGGCCATCACGTCCCTCCAGCCCGACGCTCGAACACGAGCATGCGCTGCCCATCAGGACCGGCCCATTCGATGATTCACTTGGCAATCCTTGCCTGGCACGAATCACGTATCAGATTGATCAGGATCTTCCCCGGCGCCTAGAACCCTGGCCTCGGAGTGCTGCCTGCCTTCTGTCGTACCTACCAGTCAGCCCAGCGCCCACCTATTGCATGCGCCCCTCTGGCTGCCCTGTTCCAGTCAGGTTCTGCGTCTCCTTAATAAAGACGTCACTGGAACGTTTCTATTGTGCACGGATCGAAAACCGTGTCTTACGCAGGAACATCCAACAATATGAGCAACCACCAACAAATCCAGGCTGCCTTCGGCACCCTTTCCCAGGCCTTCGCACCACTGAAGTGCCTGATCGTCGCCCCACGCAAGGGCAGCTTCAGCTTCACCCTGGTCGACGAACATGGCGTCGCCTGCCACAGCGAGCGTCTCTACCCTGAGCAGTACAACCGGGCCGAGCCGCTGCAGGCGGTGATCGAGCGCACGCGGCAGTCGCTGACCGCATGAATGAATGGCGGACGATAAACGCCATGAATACGCCATCGCAGCGCCAGCCTGAAGGTAATTGGCTTAATCGCCAGCGGGCATATACCCCGCGCCTTCGGGCTGCAATCGATTTAAAAACAGCCCTTTACACCACAGTTATCACACTACACTTCAACTCGAGCGGCGCTTGCCGCTTCCGGCGGGCCTGACCACTCACCAGCTGCCAAGCTCCAGCGCCCGTCGGCCTTTTCAGCAGAGGGCATCATGGGCATCGCTGCGAACGAGTTGAGTCGATATGTGATCAGACCCACGCTGATCTACCTGGACCGCCACTGCGCCAGCGCCGAAGCATTGTTGCTGGGTGTTGCCGCCAGCCAGTCGGGCCTGGGCTCCGCCCTGCATGACCGGCGCGGCCATGGTCTGTACCGGATCGGCGAACATCGCCACCGCTGCCTGTGGGACGACTTCCTTGCCCGCGACCCCGAACTGGCCAGCCTGGTCCGCGGACTGGCCAGCCAGCACGCCTTCCTCGGCGGCCCCCACCTCGAACTGACCGTCAATCTGCGCTATGCCACGGCCATCGCCTGGATGCTCATCGAAGAGCAGGCCACGCCCTTGCCGGCAGCCGACGACTTGCTGGGCCTGGCACGTATCTGGCGCCAGACCTTCCACCCCCCGGGACGCCTGCGGGACTTCACCCAGGCCTGGCATCACTGCATCGCCTCGGAATCGGTGATGGCTTCCTGACAACCGTTCGCATTCGCAACATGAAAAAATGGAATTTTGGTCGGATTGTCCTACAAAACCGCTCTATCTCCTGCGTTTCAGCCTATAGCGTGGAGCGGTATTTGTTGGTAGCTTTTCGCCCCGGAGATCCCAAGGAGTTTCTAATAATGAAAAAAGTTATGCTCAAAACCTCTCTCGGCGTTGCCGTTGCCCTCGCTTCCAGTCAATTGCTCGCCAGTGGTTTTGCCCTGAACGAGCAGAGCGTCAGTGGCATGGGGACAGGTTTTGCGGGTCGTTCTTCCGCTGCCGAAGATGCAAGTACCGTGTACGGCAACCCGGCGGGCATGTCCCGCCTGAAGCGCGACCAAATGACCGTCGGCGGTGCCGCGGTCATCGCCAAGTCCGATATTTCCGGGCCTGGCAGCAACAAGGGGGGAGAAACTGACGGTGACATGGTGCCTGTGGTCGGTGTACCGATGGGCTACTACGTCAAGTCGATCGATGACCACTGGAGCGTCGGTTTCGGCGTCTACGTGCCATTCGGCCTGGTCACCGACTACGGTAGCGACGATGCCGCGCGCTACTGGGGCAAGAAGAGCCATGTCGAGGTCGTGACCTTCCAGCCGACCGTGAGCTACGCGTTCAACGACAAGGTCTCGATCGGTTTCGGCCCGACCATCAACCGCATCAAGGGCGAACTGGGCTCGAACCTGGCCAGCGTCTCGCCGCTGCGCCCAGCCGATGGCGAGGTCAAGATCAAGGGCGACGATACCGCCGTTGGCTACAACATCGGCATCCTGGTACAAGCCACCGACCGCACCCGTGTCGGCCTGACCTACCACTCGATGGTCGACTACAAGCTCGAAGGCAAGACCAAGGTCAGCTATCCGCTGCTCCGCCTGGACGGCAACAAGTTCGATGCGTCGCTGAAGATCAAGACGCCCGAGTCGGTGGACTTCTCGGTCACCCACGAGCTGGATGACCAGTGGACCCTGTACGCAGGCAGCACCTGGACCCGCTGGAGCCGCCTGGAGGCGATCACCGTCAACAACGACGTTCCGGCAGGCCCTGCCGGGCAGTTCGCGACCATCTCCGAGGAGCAGAACTGGCACGACACCTGGGCTCACGCCATTGGCGCCTCCTACAAGGTGAACAAGGAGTGGGTTCTGCGCACCGGTTTCTCGGTTGACCAGTCACCGACCAACAACACCAACCGCTCTCCGCGCATCCCCACTGGCGATCGCAAGATCTTCAGCATCGGTGCCGGCTGGAGCCCGACCGACGACATGACCATCGACGTGGCCTACTCCTACCTGTGGGAAGAGGACACCAAGGTCAACAACCAGCCGCACAGCATTGGCGAAGCAGGTCTCAAAGGCAGCTACCAGGCCAAGTACGAGAACAGCGCCCATGGCGTTGCTGCTTCGCTGACCTACCGCTTCTGAGCAATGCCCGCCGCATGAAAAAACCGCCCTCGTGGCGGTTTTTTCATGCCTGGAACACGCGGCGCTCAGGTCAAGGCTGCGAGACGATGGCCTTTTCGATCGCCGCTTTGAACGCTGGATCGTCCGGCTTGGTCAGACTGGAGAAGTTACCGATCACCTTGCCCTTGCGGTCCACCACGTACTTGTAGAAATTCCACTTCGGCGCGCTGCTCTGCCGGGCCAGCTCGACGAACAGCGGGATCGCGTCCTTGCCACGCACCGGCTGGGCCTTGGCCATGGTGAAGGTCACGCCGTAGTTGGCGTAGCAGACCTTGGCGGTCTTCTCGCTGTCGGCGTCCTCCTGCTTGAAGTCATTGGACGGCACGCCGAGCATTTCCAGGCCCTGCTCGTGGTACTCCTGGTACGTCGCCTCCAGCCCTTCGAACTGCGGAGCGAAGCCGCAATAGCTGGCGGTGTTGATCACCACCAACGGCTTGCCGGCGAAGCGCTGGCACAGATCGATCTGCTCCTTGCCGCGCAGCTCCGGCAGGCTACCCTGGAGCAGCGCCGGGCAGTCCGCCGCCCAGCTCGAAGTGGCGGCGGCCAGGGCCAGCAGGGGTAGGGTCAGCCAGCGTGCATGCATGATATCGGTCTCCTGCACATGATTCCTTGAATGTGCAGGGTAGCGCTTAACACAAGCCCATGCCCAACTGCATCAGCGCCAGCCCACCCTTGTGCCAGCCCCACCATACCAACGCCAGCACCAGCAGCGCGCCGACAAGCAGCAGGCCACGCCCCAGCAGGCGGTTCATGCGGCCTGGGCCTGCAGGCGCGCGACCGGGCGCTCGCGCACCGGCCAATTGAGGGCCGCGGCCAACAGGCTGAGCAGGATCGAGATCTGCCACACCAAGTCGTAGCTGCCGGTCTGGTCATACACCACGCCGCCCAGCCAGCCACCGAGGAAGGCGCCCAGCTGGTGGAACAGAAACACGATGCCGCCAAGCATCGACAGGTTGCGCACGCCGAACAGCGTGGCCACGGTGCCATTGGTCAGCGGTACCGTGGACAGCCACAGCAGGCCCATGGCGATGCCGAACAGGTAGGCGCTGAACTGCGTCACCGGTGCCCAGAGGAACAGCACGATGACCACCGCACGCAGCAGGTACAGGCCAGTCAGCAGGCGCGGCTTGGACATGCGCCCACCCAACCAGCCCGCCGTGTAGGTGCCGACGATATTGAACAGGCCGACCAGCGCCAGCACGGTGGTGCCGGTGATCGCTGGCAGGTGCTGGTCGACCAGGTAGGCCGGCAGGTGCACGCCGATGAACACCACCTGGAAGCCACAGACGAAAAAGCCCAGCGCCAGCAGCCAGAAGCCGGAGTGCGAACAGGCCTCGCGCAAGGCCTGGCCGAGGCTCTGCTCGGCGCCCTGGCTGGGCAGCGGACGATCGCGCAGCATGCCCACAAGCGGCACGATCAGCGCCACCATCAGGCCCAGCACCAGCAAGGCCGCCGACCAGCCCAGCCACTGGATCAAGCCCAGGGTGCCGGGCAGCATGGCGAACTGGCCGAAGGAACCCGCCGCGCTGGCGATGCCCATGGCCATGCTGCGTTTCTCCGGCGGCACGGCGCGCCCGACCACGCCGAGGATCACCGAGAACGACGTGCCGGACAGCCCGATGCCGATCAGCAGGCCGGCGCTCAGCGACAGCGACCAGGCCGAATCGGCCATGCCCATCATCACCAGGCCGGCGGTGTAGAGGATGCCGCCGATCACCACCACCTTGGCGGCGCCCAGGCGGTCGGCCAGGGCACCGGTAAAGGGCTGGGCCAGGCCCCAGATCAGGTTCTGCAGGGCGATGGCGAAGGCGAATACCTCGCGGCCCCAGCCGAACTCGGCACTCATCGGCGCCAGGAACAGGCCGAAACCATGTCGCACCCCCAGCGACAGCGCCAGGATCAGCGCCGCCCCCAGAAGTACCCAACCGCTGCTCCGCCAAAGGGAAGTCATTGTCGTTGTCTCCAGCCCATCGCAAGGTTGATACGGGTATATACCCGCTTTCTATCGTAGTCGTTCAGGCAAGCTGCTCCAGCAAGCGCACCAGCTCGTCACGCTGGTCTTCGCCCAGTCGTTCCACCAACTGTGCCTGGGCCTGCTGCCAGGCCGGGTAGGCCGCCTCCAGGCGCGCCCTGCCCGCTTCGCTCAGCAGCACCACGCGGTTGCGCTGGTCGTCGCCGTCGGCCAGGCACACCAGGCCGTCGGCCTCGAGCACCTTGAGGTTGCGGCCCAGGGTGCTGCGCTCCAGGCCCATGGCCTCGGCCAGGCAGGTGATGCTGGGGCGGTCGAGGCGCTGCACATGACGTAGCAGGGAAAACTGGGCGACATTGATGCCGAAGCCGAAAAGGGCCTCGTCGTAATGCCGGCTCACCCCACGGGCGGCACGACGCAGATGGGTACAGATGCATTCACTGGTCAGCATGGATACGTGTATATACCCGCATTATCGATGTTGCAAGAAGTTTCACGGTAGCGCTTCAGCCTGCAACCGTCGGCGGATCGGTTCGAACTCGGCCGTCGCCTTGCGCGGCAAGGGGTCCGGCGCGGCTTGTTCGATGGCCTGCCAATAGCGCCACGGCACCTTCGCCGATCCCAGTTCGTAGTCCATGCCGTCCCAACTGTCCTCGCGGAAGCTATAGAAGGCCCAATGCAAGTGTTGGCGATCCAGCACTGCGAGCACATCGTCCAGGTATTGCCGGCACCCGGGTAGCCGCCGCATGCAGCCGAATTCGCCGACGACCAACCGTGAACGCGGCAATTTCATCGAATCGGCCCAGTCCACCGGTTGCTGCAGGTAGCGGGCGACCTGCTCGGCATCCCACTGCCGGGTCTGCCCGGCAAACGGCACAGGCCCCGGATAGGCAAAGGGTTGCTTGCGGGCAAGATTGGGCGCGCTGGTCGCGGCATAGGGTTCGTACATGTGCACGCTGTACAGCACGCGCTCATCCTCAAGCGCCTTGGGCCAGTAGCCGAAGGCATCGGCGGCGGCGTACCAGCCGGCATCGACCATGATCGGCGTCTTGTCGTCGACTTCGCGGATCGCCGCCACCAACTGCCGATAGAGCGCTGGCAGGTCACGCGCTCCGCCCTGCTCGCGGACGTACCACTGTTTCATCTGGTCGAGGTCGGCGTGCTCGGCCAAACCGCCGTGCTTCTCGGGCGCAGGCTCGTTGATGAGGTTGTAGGCGGCAATAGCCGGGTGATCCTTGAGGGCCTGGGCAACGTCGCGCCAGAAGCGCGCGGACTGGTCCCAGAAGCGCTTGTCTTGCCACAGCCTGTCGTCGAAGTGGTCCTGATTGTTCTGCGCCCAGCGCATGCCAGGGAGCGACAGCGGCGTGATGACCACCTTGAGGCCAGCGGCGTGGGCGTGGTCGAGCACCTCGATGAGCTGCCGCAGGTCGGCACTGGCCAGTCCCTGATAATCGTCGGCATTGCCCAGCAGGAAATCGCGTTGGGCCGGGCGCCACTTATCGTAGGAGAGGCGCACCCAGCTGGAGCCGTAGCCTTTCAGGGCATCGAAGTAGGCCTGGTCCGGGGGCAGGCGGTTGAAACTGTTGCCGCCGTGGCGTGGGGTGTTCCAGAAATCGATCAGGTCGGCGGCGCTGGCGGGTATGGCGGTCAGGGCCAGCAGGCTGGCGAGTATCCAGGGGTGCATGGCGGGGGTTCCTGGTGGTGAAGGAACGGACGAGGATAAGCGCAATTCTTGGGGATAGTTTCCGAGATCTATGCAGGACACATCCTACCCCTGTAGGAGCGGCCTTGTGTCGCGAAAGGGCCGCAAAGCGGCCCCGGCGATATCAGCTTGATGCCCGAATCCAGGGGGCGCTTCGCACCCCTTTCGCGACACAAGGCCGCTCCTAAAGGGGAACGTGTCAGCCTGAAGCTATGCGCGTAGTGCCAGGGTAACCACCACCGTCAGCTCCAGCAGCTCCAGCAACGCCCCGGCCGTATCGCCGGTGGTTCCGCCCAGCCGACGGCACATCAGTCGACGCAGCCATACGAACACCACCAACGCCGCCAGCAGCGGCCACAGCACCGCCCAGCCTCCCAGCGCCAGGCCGGCCAGCGCACAACCCAGCAAGACCCAGCTCGCAGCGCGCCGGGGCAGGTGTTCGGCCAAGGCCGCGCCCAGCCCGCCCGAACGCACGTAGGGGGTGCCGAGGAACAACCCGAGCATCGCCGCCCGCCCCACCACCGGCGCCAGCACCAGCAGGCCGCCAGCGCCCCGCTCGACCAGTACCCAGAGGGCACAGAACTTCAGCAGCAGTACCAGCACCAGCGTG
The DNA here is from genome assembly GCF_054788395.1 of Pseudomonas sp. microsymbiont 2. Classification (NCBI taxonomy): domain Bacteria; kingdom Pseudomonadati; phylum Pseudomonadota; class Gammaproteobacteria; order Pseudomonadales; family Pseudomonadaceae; genus Pseudomonas; species Pseudomonas sp. microsymbiont 2. Next base: position 1,467,297 of record NZ_CM139112.1, on the reverse strand, counting down.
ACCACGGCAATCGGCCCGCTGCGCGGGTCCTTCATGATCTGCAAGGTGCGCTCACGATCACCGAAGCCACCCAGCCAGGCATCGGCGCTGTCAGCCAGGCCGTCCAGGTGCAGCGCGCCGCTGAGCAGCACCCACAGCGCCAGCAGCAAGGCCGCGTGCAAGGGCGCCGCGGTGCCTTGCAACAGATGGCTGGCCAACCACAGCATCAGCCCGAACAGCAGCCCTACCAGTGGATAGAACAGCAGCGAGCGCCCCATGTCCTGGGGCGTCGGCATTCCTGGCAAGCGCACCGGCAGACTGCCGAGGAACTGCAAGGCGATCCAGAACGGCAGCATCTCATCGCACCTCGTGCAGCTGGCCGTCGTGATCGAGCATCAGCCGCGCCAGCGCGCCATGCCCAACCTCGACCTGCAGCAATTGCTCGCGTGGCAAGCCACGCGCCCGCGCCAGCAGCAGACGCATCACCCCGCCATGGGTGACCAGCAGCACGCGCTTGCCTGCGTACGCACGGCGCAAACCCTCGACCGCCGCCAGCACCCGTTCGGCAAAGGCCAGCACCGGCTCGCCGCCCGGCGGGGTGAAGGCATACGGGTCACTCCAGAACTGCCCCAGGGCATCGGCGTCGACTTCCATGATCTGCGCGGCGCTTTGCCCTTCCCACTCGCCAAAGTGCAGCTCGCGCGCACCGGCCTCGCGCAGCACCGGCAGGTTCAGACGCGCGCCCAGCTCATCGGCGAACGCCGCGCAGCGCTGCAACGGCGAACTGACCAGCACGTCCCAGGGGCCGGCGTCGGCGACGGCCTGGCGCATCTGCGTCCAACCGGTCTCGGTCAAGGCGTCGTCGAGACTGCCACGCAGGCCGCCACCCAGTTCCGTCTCGCCATGGCGCAGCAGTTCGAGGATCATGCCGGGCGATCCGCCACCGCCGCCTCGGCGAAGGTCGCCATCTGCCCGTGCAGCGCGCAGGCCAGGCGGATCAGCGGTACCGCCAGCGCCGCGCCGCTGCCCTCGCCCAGGCGCAGCCCCAGGGCCAGCAGCGGCTCGGCTTCCAGGGCCGCCAGCAGGGCCTTGTGCCCCGGCTCGGCGCCCTGGTGGGCGAACAGCAGCCAGGGGCGGCACTGCGGATTGAGGCGGACCGCCACCAGGGCGGCGACACTGCAGATGAAGCCATCGACCAGCACCGCCACGCCATGCTGGGCGCACGCCAGGTAGGCACCGGCCAGCGCGGCGATCTCGAAGCCGCCGACACAGGCCAGCGCCTGCAGCGGCTGGTCAGCGCGCAGGCCGTGCAACACCAGGGCACGCTCGATCACTTCGGCCTTGTGCCGCACGCCGGCGCTGTCCAGGCCGGTGCCCGGGCCGCTCAGCTCACGTGCCGGGCAACCCAGCAAGGTGCTGGCCAGCGCCGCGGCGGCGGTGGTGTTGCCGATGCCCATTTCGCCACCGATGAACAGCTGGGCACCGTTGTCGAGTGCGCGTAGGGCACTGTCGCGCCCGGCCCGCAGCGCTGCGGCGAGTTGCTCGTCGGTCATCGCCGGCTGGCGGGCGAAGTTGGCGGTGCCGGGCCCGAGGTTCAGGTGATGGACACCGGGCAGTAGCAGCGTCGGGTCGATGGTACCGAGGTCAACTACCTCAAGGTCGGCCTCCAATTGACGCGCCAGCACGCTGATCGCCGCGCCACCGCCGACGAAGTTGCGCAGCATCTGCCCGGTCACCGCCTGCGGATAGGCGGAGATGCCCTCCTCCACCACGCCATGGTCGCCGGCGAAGATCGTGATGGCGACACGCTCCAGGCTGGGACGCTCGCGCCCTTGCAGGCCGGCCAGGCGTATCGCCAGGCCTTCGAGCTGGCCGAGGGAACCGGCGGGTTTGGTCAGTTGCTGCTGACGGGCGCGGGCCTGGTCCATGGCGGCGGTGTCGAGGGGTTGGCAGGCGTCACGCCACCACATCTGGGTCATAGGGCAGGTCCTTTGAGCATGAGAGGAAGGCCGGCCACGGTCAGCACCACGCGCTGGCAACGTTCGGCCATGGCCTGGTGCAGCGTGCCCGCCAGGTCGACGTAGCGACGGGTCAGTTCACCCATGGGCACCACGCCCAGGCCGGTTTCGTTGCTGACCAGGATAAGGGTGCCCGGCAGCTGTTCCAGGCAATCGAGCAGCGCGTCGCGCTCCTGTGCCAGACGCAGGTCATCCTCGAGCATCAGCAGGTTGGTCAGCCACAGGGTCAGGCAGTCCACCAGCAGGCAGCGCCCTTCGGCGGCTTCGGCGCGCAGCACATCAGCCAGCGCCACCGGCTCCTCCACCAGCCCCCAATGGGCCGGACGGCGCTCGCGGTGCAGACGCACGCGTTCATTCATCTCGCCATCCAGCGGCTGGCTGGTGGCGATGTAGGTCACCGGCAGGCCGCTGGCATCGGCCAGTTGCTCGGCCAGGCGGCTCTTGCCCGAACGGGCGCCGCCGAGGATCAGGTTGCGCACTTCAGGCGACTCCACACAGTTGGCGCAGGCGCGCGGTGTCCAGGTGCTGCTCGACCAGGTCGGCCAGGCGCTCGATATCACGCTCGCGCAGGGCCTCGTAGTCGATGGTCTGCGCATCGGCCAGGCCGGCCCAGCGCAGCAACGCGGCACATGACTGGCTGCCCTCGAACAGGCCATGCAGGTAGGTGGCGAGGATCTGCCCGTCGGCGCTGATGGCGCCGTCGACGCGGCCATCGGCCAGTTGCACCGCCGGACGCTCCAGCGCCGGGCCGCTGGTGACGCCGGCATGAATCTCGTAGCCCGACACGGGGGCCCGTTCGAGCTCGAGCGTGCCCGCCACGTTGCGCAGTTGCTTCTCGGCCTCCAGCACGGTGCCGTACGCCAGCAGGCCCAGCCCTTCGCTGGAGCCGGCTGGCCCTTCCAGGCCCAGAGGGTCATGGACCTGCTCGCCGAGCATCTGCAGGCCGCCACAGATGCCGATGAGCTTGCCGCCGTAGCGCAGGTGCCGGGCAATGGCGGTGTCCCAGCCACGCTCGCGCAGTTGCGCCAGGTCGCCGCGCACGCTCTTCGAGCCAGGCAGGATGATCAGGTCGGCGGGTGGGATCGCCTGGCCCGGGCCGATGAACTGCAGGTCCACCTGCGGATGCAGGCGCAGCGGGTCGAAGTCGGTGTGGTTGCTGATCCGCGGCAGCACCGGGACGATCACCTTGAGCACGCGCTCGCCCTTCGCCCCCTGGCGGGTATCGATACCATCCTCGGCCTCCAGGTGCAGGTCGGTGACGTAGGGCAGCACGCCCAGCACCGGCTTGCCCGTGCGCTGCTCCAGCCAGTCCAGGCCCGGCTGCAGCAAGGCGATGTCGCCACGGAAACGGTTGATGACGAAGCCCTTGACCCGCGCCTGCTCGCTCGCCGACAGCAGCTCCAGGGTGCCGACCAGGTGGGCGAACACACCGCCCCGGTTGATATCGGCCACCAGGATCACCGGGCAATCCACCGCCTCGGCGAAGCCCATGTTGGCGATATCGCCGGCACGCAGGTTGATCTCCGCCGGCGAGCCGGCGCCTTCGACCATCACCACCGGGTAGGCTGCGCTCAGGCGCTCGTGGGATGCCAGCACCGCCTGCATGGCGATGGCCTTGTAGTCGTGGTAGGCGACGGCGTTCATGCTGGTCACCGCGCGGCCATGGACGATCACCTGGGCGCCGGTGTCGCTGTTGGGCTTGAGCAGCACCGGGTTCATGTCGGTGTGCGGCGCCAGCCGGCAGGCCTGGGCCTGCACTGCCTGGGCGCGACCGATCTCGCCGCCGTCGGCGGTCACGGCGCTGTTGAGCGCCATGTTCTGCGGCTTGAACGGCACCACGGCGACGCCCTGGCGCAGCAACCAGCGGCACAGGGCGGTGACCAGCGTGCTCTTGCCGGCATCGGAGGTGGTGCCTTGCACCATGAGGGTGGTCATGCCGATTCCTTCTGGTAGTCCGCCAGGGCCTGGGCCAGGCGTTGTTCGTCCGCCGCCGTGGCGGGCAGGCCGAAACGCAGCGCGAGCGGCTGCTCGAACAGGCGCACCAGGATGCCGCGACGGGCGAGAAAATCATGCAGGTGCGCGGCGCGCTCATCACCCACGTACTGGAACAGGTCGCAGCCGCCGCTGGGTGGCAGGCCTGCGCCGTCGAGCAACGAAGCCAGGCGTTGGCTGGCCTGGGCGCAACGAGCAATCTGCGCCAGGTGCGCTGCCTCGTCGGCGAAACAGGCGTGCCCCAGCACACGGGTCGGGCCGCTGACAGTCCAGGGCCCGAGCGCCTCGGCCAGGCGTCGCAGCACATCGGACTGGGCGACAACAAAGCCCAGCCGCACACCGGCAAGGCCAAAGAACTTGCCGAACGAGCGCAACACGATCAAGCCCGGTTGCCCGGCCTGCTCGACCACGCTGTGTTCGGGCGTGTTGTCCATGAAGGCTTCGTCCACCAGCAGCCAGCCACCGCGCTCGGCCAGACGCGCATGCCAGGCCAGCAGGCGTTCGCGGGTTACCCGGCGGCCAGTGGGGTTGTTAGGGTTGACCAGCACCAGGACGTCGAGGCTGTCGAGCACGTCCTCGACCTTGCTCTCGTCCAGCTCGACCAGCGTGTGCCCTGCCCGTGCCCAGGCATGCGGGTGCTCGGCATAGCACGGCGAGAGGACCCCGACCCGCCCGACCGGGCGCAGGTACGGCAAGGCCTGGATCGCCGCCTGAGAACCGGCCACCGCCAGCAACGGCTGCGCGCCATAGTACTGCCGCGCCGCCGCCTCCAGGCCGTCCTCGGTCTCTGGCAGCCGGGCCCAGGCGTCCAGCGGAATCGACGGTATCGGGTAAGGCCATGGCGCGATACCGCTGGACAGGTCGAGCCACTGTTCCCGAGGGATGGCGTACTGTTTCACCGCCCGCAGCAGGCGGCCACCGTGTTCAAGCATTCAGATAGGCTCCCACACAGATCAACAGCACCCACAGCCACACGCCGCGCTGCACCAGGCTCCAACCGCGCTCGATGGCATCGGCGTCGGCCATCGGCCCTTCACCCAGGCGCGGCCGTTCATGCAGCTCGCCGTGATACACCGCCGGGCCGCCCAGCTCCACGCCCAGCGCGCCGGCACCAGCGGCCATCACCGGGCCGGCGTTGGGGCTGTCCCACAGCGGCGCCTGGCTGCGCCAGCAGGCCAGGGCCAGGCGGGTCTTGCCCAGCAGCGCATAGGTCAGCGCCACCAGCCTGGCGGGAATATAGTTCAGCCCATCGTCGATGCGCGCCGCGCACCAGCCAAAGCGCTCGAAGCGCTCGTTGCGATAGCCCCACATGGCATCCAGGGTATTGCTCAGGCGGTACAGCACCACCCCCGGCGCACCGGCCACGACGAACCAGAACAGCGCGGCGAACACCGCGTCGCTGCCGTTTTCCAGCACTGACTCGGTGGCCGCCCGGGCCACGGCGGGCTCGTCCAGCTCGCGGGTCTCGCGACTGACCAGATAACCGACGCGCCGCCGCGCCTCGGCCAGGTCCCCCTGGCGCAATGCCTGGGCCACCGGCAGCACATGCTCGCCCAGGCTGCGCAGGCCCAGGGCGCAGTACAGCGCCAGCACATCCACCAGCCAGCCGATGTACGGCAGCCAGGACAGGATCAGCGCCAGCAGGGTCAGCGGCACCACCGCCAGGAACCACGCGGTAACGCCATGGCTGCGCCAGCCGCGCCCGCCGGCGTTGAAACGTTGTTCCAGGCGCGAGGCGAAGTTGCCGAAGCCCACCAGCGGATGACGCCGGCGTGGCTCGCCCAGCAGCGCATCCAGGGCCACACCCGCCACGGTCAGCAAGGCCACGCTCATGGACGCTCTCCCCAATGGTTCTCGTACAGCATCTCGCTCAGCGGCCGTTGCTCGGCCCAGTCTTCCAGCACCAGCATCGGCGCCGGATAGAACTCGGTCACCGGCCCCAGGCACAGCACCGCCATGGGCTTCGCACCTGCAGGCATGCCCAGCAGCTCGGCCAGCGCCTCGGGGTCGAACAGCGACACCCAACCCATCCCCAGCCCTTCGGCGCGTGCCGCCAGCCACAGGTTCTGGATGGCGCAGGCCAGCGAAGCCAGATCCATCTCGGGCAGGGTGCGGCGGCCGAAGACGTGCGCCTCGCGCTTGTCCATCAACGCGGCGACCAGCACTTCGGCGCAGTCGTTGATGCCTTCGACCTTGAGCTTCATGAATTCATCGGAGCGTTCGCCCAGGGCCTCGGCGGTGCGCACCCGCTCCTGCTCCACCAGCGCCTGGATCCGCTCGCGCAAGGCACGCTGGCTGATACGGATGAACCGCCACGGTTGCATCAGGCCCACGCTGGGCGCCTGGTGGGCGGCGGCGAGCAGACGCCCGAGCAACTCGGGGGCTACTTCGCCCCCGGCGAAATGGCGCATATCGCGGCGTTCGCCGATGGCCCGGTAGATGGCCTGGCGCTCGGCTTCGCTGTAGGCGTGTCGGCTCATGGTCGCAGCAGCGCCGCCGCCGCATCCGGGTTGGAGGGGAAGTAGAAATGTACGTAGGACGCGGTCAGGCGCCCCAGGCGATAGACCGCCTCGTTGCCGCGGCCGCCATTGGGGCTCAGGCCGCGAGCGATCGGCGCCAGCTCGGTGCTGGTCAGCGAATGGTGGTAGGTGTGACCACGCAGGGTCCCTTCGGGCAGCTCGACCGCCTGCAAGGCCAGGGCCGCCAGGCGCTTCTGCATGGTCGCCTCGCCCGGCAGCAGGCCCAGCAGCGCGGCGCGCTCGCCCGCCACGTCGGTCAGTGCGTCGAGCAGGTAGAGCATGCCGCCGCACTCGGCCAGCAATGGCTTGCCGGCTGCATGATGGGCACGGATCGCTTCCAGCATCGCTGCATTGGCGGCCAGCACCTGGTGATGCAGCTCGGGATAGCCGCCAGGCAGATAAAGGCTATCCACCACGGGCAGCTCGCGGTCGTGCAACGGCGAGAAGAATTCCAGCTGCGCCCCCAGGTCGCGCAGCAAGTGAAGATTGGCGCCGTAGGTGAAGGCAAAGGCTTCGTCGCGCGCCACGCCGATGCGCACTCCGGCCAGCGACGAGGTCACCTTCACCGGCTCAGGCTCGGCAAACCGGACCGGTGGCGGCAACGCGGCATCGCAACTGGCGCCCAGCGCTTCGGCGGCGGCGTCCAGGCGTGCATCCAGGTCATTCAACTCGCTGGCCTGGACCAGACCAAGGTGCCGGCTAGGCAGCTCGATGCCGCGCTCGCGGGACAACCCGCCATACCAGCGCAGGCCCTCGGTCAGGCTGCCTTCGAGCAGTTGCGCATGGCGCAGGCTGCCGACCCGGTTGGCCAGCACCCCGGCGAACGGCAGGTCGGGCTGGTAGCGCGCCAGGCCCAGGGCCAGGGCGCCGAAGGTCTGGGCCATGGCCGTACCATCGATCACCGCCAGCACCGGCACGCCGAAATGGCGAGCCAGATCGGCGCTCGATGGCGTGCCGTCGAACAGCCCCATCACGCCTTCGATCAGGATCAGGTCGGCCTCGCCCGCCGCGTCCCACAGCAGCCGGCGGCTCTCGTCAGCGCCGATCATCCACAGGTCCAGCTGGTAGACCGGCGCGCCGCTGGCACGCTCGAGAATCATCGGGTCGAGAAAGTCAGGCCCGCACTTGAACACCCGCACCTTGCGTCCAAGGTTGCGGTGCAGGCGAGCCAAGGCCGCGGTGACCGTGGTCTTGCCCTGGCCGGAGGCCGGTGCCGCGATCAGCACGGCGGGACAATGGCGCGGCTCGCTCACAGTTCGACGCCCTTCTGCGCGCGAATGCCGGCCTGGAAGGCGTGCTTGAGCATGCCCATCTCGGTGACGGTGTCGGCCAGTTCTATCATTTCCGGCTTGGCGGCACGGCCGGTGACGATCACATGCTGCATCGGCGGTCGGGCCTGGATGTCCGAGAGCACCTGGTCGAGGTCCAGGTAACCATGCTTGAGGGCGATGTTCAGTTCATCGAGCACGACGAACTGGATCGACGGGTCCTGCAGCAACTGGCGGGATACGGCCCAAGCGGCTTCGGCGGCGGCGATGTCGCGCTGACGGTCCTGGGTTTCCCAGGTGAAGCCCTCGCCCATCACGTGATAGCGCACCTGCTCGGGGAAACGGCGGAAGAACAGTTCTTCACCGGTGCTGTTGCGACCCTTGATGAACTGCACCACGCCGCACTGCATGCCATGGCCCAGAGCACGGGCGAGCATGCCGAACGCCGAGCTGCTCTTGCCCTTGCCGTTGCCGGTCAGCACCAGCAGCAGGCCGCATTCATTGGGGGAATTGGCGATGCGCTCGTCGATGATCGCCTTTTTGCGCTGCATGCGCGCCAGGTGACGTTCGTCGCGGTCGGGGGATTCGCTCATCAGGGGTCTCCGCAGGCTGTCGCAGGGGCGGCGACAGATGAAAGGCAGGCAGACGAAGAGCGCGCAGGGGCATGGCACAGGCCATATCGCACCGCGCATCACCCTCCGTGATGCCGTTGGCAGTTACAGGCCGGTCTCCGGGCTCGTGAGCGGGCTTGGCCCGGAACCGCGCGCCTTCCCGGATCGATCACCCAGTGGCCCTGCGCGGCCTTCGACTCACCTACCGTTGCGGGGGCAGCGCCGGAATCGCGCCCTGTCGGCGCCCACCGGCTTCCCAGTTTCACCCTGCCGAACCTTGAGGCTCGCAGGGCACCTGAAACACGCCGCGAAGGTTAGAGGGTTGCACCCTGAGCGTCAATCGAGGGCGGTGGATCACCCCGGACCAATGGCGGGTCCGCCGGCTTGTGCCAAGTGCCCAACAGTGATATCACATAGCCATCACTTCGCTGACCTCGATCACAATGACAAGGAGCGCGCAGCATGCAAGGCCTGATCATCAACAACCCACACCTGGAGTTCGTGCGCCCGGCCCTCGAACGCTGGATGGACTGCATCGATCGCTTCAATCAGTTGCAGGGCGACAACGAGGCGCCTTACTGGCACAACACGGCCACCAACATCGGCCTGCTCGCCGCAGCCGCCTGGCAAGGCGAACTGGTGGCGCTGGAACACCATGCGAGCAAAAAACATCGAGATGAGGGAGAGCGCGACGGACGCTGCGACCTGTCGATCAGCAGCGCCGAGCAATCGCTGTACCTGCACGCCAACCAGCGCTGGCCGCGCATCGCCCGCCTCGACCTGGCGCTGACCCTGCAGGAAACCGCGACCCAGGCCAAGTCGATCGCCTATGGCAGCCAGCTCAAGGCCGGCGCGCTGTTCGTCACGCCATGGAAAGCCGGCCAGCACGCCAGCCCCGAGGAGCTGCAGGACCTGGTGAGCGATCTGGGGAAGCACACGGCGTGTGCGATCGCCTGGTACTTCCCTTATGCCTATCGCAAGCTGCACAACGAACTGGGGCAGTACTACCCTGGTGTGGCGTTACTGCTCAAGCAGGCTTGAGGTCGAGGCAGCCGGGGCCGGAAAGAAGCGTTGCGCCAAGGCCGCTGTTCGGAGCCGCGAGACGAAGCGCGCCCGGTCGAACACCTGGCCAGTGCGCAGATCGTAGACCGCCCCCGACAACGGAGCGACCGTCTGACTCAGCGTGACATGAAGGAAATGGTAGTGCTCGCCGTAAACCTGCTCCAGCTTGTCGATGCGAAAGTAGCTGCCTGGCAGAAACACCGTCTCACCCTCGTCCCAATAAAGAGAGAACGGACTGATAGGCGTCCCACTCTGGTACTGTCCAGCGGGCAGCTCGAAGATGATCGAGCTGTCATCGAACACCCCGACCATGCTGTCCAGTGCCTGTGTTCTGTTGGTGGAGGCAAACTCTCCGACCTTGTAAGGGTTCTCGGTGAAAGATGTGATATCGGTGTTGACCAGCACATCGCCAACACGCAATCGTCGCTGCCGATATGCATCGCCACCGGTACCCCGCGAGCTGTGCCCACCCCGATAGAGTTTTACGGTGTTGTTCCTGGGCAGGCGCTCGAGGCTGTCGGCCAGGTCCTTGATGTAGTCATCCTCATCACCGTAGCGATAGTTACCCGATCGGAACACGTCGTTCACCTTGGACTCGTCGCTGGTGTAGTACTCGATCAGCGAGTTGAAGTATTCCCGGTCGTAGCGATAGGAATAGCTCAGGGTGCCAGCCACCATCACACAGTCCAGGCCATGGCTGTCCAGCGTCGGCACGGCGCCTGGGACAAGTGCTGGCACAGCCCCTTGCCGCTGCAACAGCGCTTTCTGCCTGTGCAACGCGCTGGCGGATGCCACGCTGCTGTGCAGCGAATCCGCCTTCAGGTAGCCGTCCCAGAAACGCGAAGTGGTGTTGGGCACGCCCTCGATTGACGGCGGGCTTCCTCCCAGCAACCGTGGCGGCTCCAGCAATTGCCATGCGCCACTGTCATCCAGGCGCACCGGATGCAGGGGAGCGAAGGCGAAAGGATCGTTGGCGGGCACGATCAACCACACGGCCAAGTCCTGGCTGTAGCGCACACGGTAGGTCAGACCATCCAGGACGATCCAGCAGCCGCCCTGCTCGTCGATGCGTATGCCGCGAAGCCTTCCCGACAGCGCCAGTTCATCGTTCAACACCTGATTGGCTTCATAGCCTTGCAAGGCCGGCGAGACCGACCGCGTGGGTTGCCAGTCAGTGAGCGAGGCACCACGCTCATTGATCGCGGCCTCATAGGTCAAGGAGGCGAAACTGGACTGAAAGCCAAGGTCAGCCATGTTCAGCGCCGCAAACACACTGTCGAAAATGGCATCGCTCAGCGCCGCCCGGCGAGTCTGGTCGTCAACGGCATTGGCAGCCACGTCGACATCGAGCGCCACTTTGGCAACACTGGCCCCCAGCAGGGTCAGGGTCATTGGCCAACCCAGCGGCGCAAAGCCGCCGAACACCCTCAAGAACGCCGCCAGATAGCCACTCCACATCGCTTTGCGCAAATCGGCGTTGTCGAGCATGGCTGCGGCATTCTGCTGCATTTCCTCATGAGCCCGATCACCCAGGTACCTGAACATTTCGCCAGCGATCGGCATGCGCAGGTAAGAAAGCAGCGCCTGGGTCGCCTGATCGGAATGGCTGTCGCCCAAGCTCTTGAGTTTGGCCTTGATCTGCGTCATTCGCTCAGTGTCACGCTCATCGACATGGGCCGCCTGCAAATAGACCGCCAGCGTGTCGGTATCGTGCAACTGGGCGCGTAACCATGCGGCCATGGCCCGCTCCGACTCGAACCCCCTGAGCGCCTCGGCCGCCCACGGGCGGTATAGCACCACCCTGCCATCCTGAGCGGCGAAACTGTAAAGACAGCCCCGATCCACCCGGTCGATCGCATAGCGGCTGGCGACCAGCGGATTCTCCGTGCTGTCGCGCTGCAACTGGTCGAGGGTCGGTACACCGGTAATGCTCAGCTCATTGCTGACCATCGCGCGCAGACGTGTCCAGTCTTCGACGGTGATATGCCCCTCGCGCTTTGCCGCATGCGCCTGGCCCAGCAAGTTGATCTTGGCGAGCACGCGAAACTGCGCACCGTAAGTCGACCAGAAACTCGCCAGCTCGGCTCGATAGGCCACGGCGAAATCCAGCGCCCACAGGTCCTGCTGCACCGCACTGCCGAGCATCGGTAGCTCGTTGCGCTCATTGAACGCCGTGGCGTGGCGTCCTTGACGATAGAAGCCACCATACAGATCCAGTTCGTCCGGTGCCTGCTGGAACCGGGCATCGAAACGCTGGACCACCAGTTCGGCCAAGTGCATGGACTTCTTCGGCACACCACTGTGCTCCCACCCAGTGAAACTGCGGCTGCTGGAGCTGGCGCCGTCGAATTGATGCCACCAGACAAAACGCGGATCCATCGCCTTGCCCGTATGCTTGAGCACGATACGCTGCGCATGCTTGCGGGCCAGCGCGTAAGGATCCGGGTAATCGCGGATGATGCTGCTCACCAGATGAATGATCGGTCGCCCAGCGTCCAATGTGTCGAGACTGCGCTCCACGCGCTCGCTGATAGTGCTCATGCCCCACTCCTGGATGTCGTTTTCGAACGAGCATCCTGACGGCAGGCCACCAACGCGAAGCGGTAGATATCTGTGTGGTCAGGTCGAAACGTGCAAGCGCTTCCGGGGGAGCGCTCAGGCTTCAGGGATTCTGTGCCAGGTGGCCTGGTGGCAGCACACGCTTGGCCTGCAGGTAAGCCTTGGCCCAGTAGCTGTTGGACAGGTAGTCCAGGCGCACGGTCCCGCCTGTGGACGGCGCATGGACGAAGCGCCCTTCGCCCACATAGATGCCGGCATGGCTGACCTGCGAGCCACCACTGGTGGCGAAGAACACCAGGTCGCCGGACTGCAGCGCGTTGACAGCCACGTTGGGCGCACGCATGACGATCATTTCGCGGGTCGAGCGCGGCAGGCTGATTCCAGCAGCGTCACGGTACACATAGCCAATCAGGCCGCTGCAATCGAATCCGGAGTCGGGCGTATTGCCACCCCAGCGGTACGGCGTGCCCACCAGGCCGATGGCACGGAACAGCACATCGTCCGCCGCCGGCGAGGAAGGCGCTGGATTGAACACCATTGGCGACTTGGGGACCGGTGCCGGTGCGGGCGCACGGCTGGAGCAGGCCGCGAGCAGGGCCACCAGGGAAAGGAGTGCGAAGCGCGCCAACATCGCCATGATGCGAACGTCCTGTCGAGAACCCCACGGCCACGGCCGAAGGTAAAAAGAGTTGAGAGTTTAGATTAGACGCTTTCTGTAAATGCGCACGGCGGCGAGCTTTTTCAGCTACGCCGCCGTGCGAGGTTACAGCATTTTGATATCAAATCAATTGCGCGAGATCGTGGTCGGCGCCATGGCGAGGGCGCGCTTGGCCTCGATGAAGGTCTTGCTCCAGTAGCGATCGCCCAGGCTGTCGATGCGCACGCCACCGCTGCGGCGGCTGCTGGAGTGGATGAACTGGTTGTCACCCAGGTAGATCCCGGCATGGCTGACACGGCCACGACCGCTGGTGCTGAAGAACAGCAAGTCGCCCGGCTTGAGCTTGTTGCGCGCGACCTTCGGTGCGTCGACGTTGATCATTTCGCGCGTCGAGCGCGGCAGGTTCATGCCGGCTTCCTCACGGAACAGGTAGCCGATGAAACCGCTGCAATCGAAACCGGACTTCTCGGAGGTGCCGCCGAAGCGATAGCGGGTACCGATCAGCGACATGCCACGCTCGAGAATGCTGTCGGCCAGCACAGGCAGCTGGTACGGTTTGCTGTTGCTGGAAAATGCCTCGAGATCCTCTTCGCTGGCCAGTTCTTCCTCGGTGAATACGGAAGAGACGGAAGCCTTGGCCTTGACCGATTGCTCGGTGGCCACGCGAGAGTCCTGCGAGGGTGCGACCGGGCCGGTGGAGGCGCAGCCGTAAAGAAGGGTGACAAGTGCAAGTGGCACGAGGGGTGCGAAGCGCTTCAGCATGGGCACGACCGTGTCTGTAGTCCTTTAGAAGGGGGAAACTATGCCCTCTATCGGACCCATTTGCAAATTTTATCGAAAAAGATGTGACTTTTCCGTTTTGACGCTCTGGCACCGTGTTTTCAAGGCTACCAGCCGAGGGTTTCCTTGAGGAATGGAATAGTCAGCTTGCGCTGGGCCTGCAGGGAGGCCTGGTCGAGACGTTCGAGCAGGTCGAACAGCGCGCTCATGCTGCGCGTACCGCGGGTGAGGATGAAGTGGCCGACCTCGTCGGTCAGGTGCAGGCCCCGGCGCGAGGCACGCAGTTGCAAGGCGCGCAGCTTGTCTTCGTCGGACATGCCGCGCATCTGGAAAATCAACGCCAGGGTCAGCCGCGACTTGAGGTCGGCCAGTTTGATCGGCAGCTCGCGCGGCGAGCTGGACGCGGCGAGCAACAAGCGCCGGCCACTGTCGCGCAAGCGATTGAACAGATGGAACATGGCCTCTTCCCAATCCGCCTTGCCGGCGATCACATGCAGATCGTCGATGCACACCAGCTCGTATTGTTCGAGATGATCGAGCAGCTCGACGCCGCGATCGAGCAATTGCGCCAGGGGCAGGTAGACGGCGGGTTGACCCAACTGCTGGAAACGCTGGGTGGCAGCCTGCAACAGGTGAGTGCGGCCCACGCCCTGTTTGCCCCACAGGTAGATGAGGCTTTCGGTCCAGCCGGCGTCGGCTTCGCATAGCCGCTCGACGTAACCCAATGCCGCGGCATTGGCGCCCGGATAGTAGTTGATGAAGGTGGCGTCGTCGCGCAGACGCACACCCAGGGGCAACTGGATCGGTTTCATGCTGGCTGGCGGTCGCGAGGACCACAGGGGGCCTTTGGTGAACAGTGTGCAAAGTCTATACCCGCAACGCGGGCGGCACAATCGGCGAAGGAAATAGCGCAAGCAAAATCAAGAAGTTGCGTAATTCTGGCGCGTGCTGGATGGCACCAGCCTTGCTGGTGTTCGCGGGCAAGTCGCATCGGCGCACCGCCGCTCCCACAGGACTGAGGAATCCTATGAGAGCCCGCTTGCCGCGAAGCAGTGCTACAGATCGGGGTCGATATCCTGCGCGTACATGTCCGACTCCTTGTACAGGTCATGCATGTGCCGCAGCACCACCATGATCACCGCCGCCACCGGCAACGCCAGCAGCACGCCGGTGAAACCGAACAGCTCGCCACCGGCGAGGATCGCGAAGATCACCGCCACCGGGTGCAAGCCGATGCGATCGCCCACCAGCAATGGCGTCAGCACCATGCCTTCCAGCGCCTGCCCGACCATGAACACCGCGACGATGCCAAGCATCGGGTACAGCTCGCCACCGAACTGGAACAACCCAGCGACCAGCGCCGCGCCGATGCCGATGATGAAGCCCATGTACGGCACGATCGCCGCCAGCCCGGCCAGCATGCCGATCAACAGGCCCAGTTCCAGCCCCACCAGCATCAGCCCGGTGGAATAGATGACGCCCAGGGCCAGCATCACCAGCAATTGCCCGCGCACGAACGCCCCCAGCACCTCATGGCACTCCCCGGCCAACGCCACCACCTGCGGCTCGCGCTGGCGCGGCAGCAGGCTGCGCAGCTTGGCCATCATCAGGTCCCAGTCACGCAACAGGTAGAAGCCCACCACCGGGATCAGCACCAGGTTGGCCAGCCAGCCGATCAGCGCCAGGCTCGAGGCGGTGGCCTGGGACAGCAGCATGCCGACGATATCGGTGGTCTGGCCCATGTGCTCGCCGATAGCGGCCTTTATCTTGTCGAACTTCCAGAAGCCATCGGCCAATCCCAGGCGACTCTGCACCCAGGGCAAGGCCACATGTTGCAGCCAGTCGAGCATCTGCGGCGCAAGCTCGTACAGGCGCACCAACTGCTTGGCCAGCATCGGCACCAGGATCAGCAGCAACGCCAGGAAGATCAGGGTGAACAGGCTGAACACCACCACCACGCCCCAGGTACGCGACAACCCCAGCCGCTCCAGGCGATCGACCAGTGGATCGGCCAGGTAGGCCAGCAGTATGCCCACCAGGAACGGCGAGAGAATGTTGTGCAGGAAATACAGCAGCACGGCGATCACCAGTGCCACGCCCAGCCAGATCCAGCGACGCATGTCGGTCATCGGCGTCACTCCTTACCAGCGAAAACGCAAGCCGTCGAACGGCTTGGCAACGACAGGGGGCACGGCCCCGGGCTCGGCCTGAGGCGCGGGTGCCGGCGGCTCGACAGGCAGCTCCTGCAGCTTGGCCAGGCCCAACTGCGCGCGCAGTTGCTCGCGATTGCCGGTGACGCGATAGGTCAGCGTGCCGCCGTCGGCCATCTGCAGCCGGCCAGCATAAGGCTCCAGCACGCGGCTGAGCTCGGCGTAGCGCTGCAGGTTCATGCCCTGCACCTGCACCTGCAGATCGCTGCTGGCGCCCGGCCGGGTGACGTAACGCGGCGCCAGGCGGCTGCTCACCGCCAGCAGCACCGCATCGGCCAGGGCCGCCTGATCGGCCGCCTCGGCGCTGCCCTGCTCGCGCTGATCGCCCAGCCACAACTGCCATTTACCTTGCCACTTGCCATCGGCCTCGTGGGCATGCACGGCCAGCAGCGCATCGGCGCCATAGCGCTCGGACGCCTCGCGCAACGGCGCCGGGTCATTGCCTTCGAGCTGCTTGGCGTTGGCCACCAACTGCTCTTGCAGGTCGGCCAATGGCAGGCGCAGCGGCAAGCCCCGGTGCTGGGCGGCACGCCGCAGCGGCTCGGCGGCGCTCTGGCCATCGCCCACCAGGTTGCTGCCTTCGACACTGTCGTTCAGCCACCAGCCCAGGATCGAGGGTCGGTTGCTGCCCCACAAGGCCAGCCCTGCCTGGCGCAAGGCGCGTTCGGTGCTGCCGGGGTCGAACTCGACCAGCACCGACTCGGGCGGCCCGGCCTCGGTCCCGACCTGGTTGATGATCTGCTGCGGATCCTTGCGCAAGGCGGCCAGCGCCGGGTTCTGCGGCGCCTTGGGGTCGCCGGTCAGGCGCAGCACCAGGGTGTCCAGGGCCTTGCCGGTGGCCTGGGCGCGAGCCTCGCTGCCCTGCCCGTCCAGTGGCTCACGGACCTGGTACAGGCCGGAAACGGTTTCGGCCTGCGCGGCGACGGCGACGCAGGCCAGGCAACCCGCAGCGAGGAAATTGAGAAGACGCATTGAGGATTCCTGTCCAGATGACCAAGGGGCGACGCGTATCGATCGTTCGGCTGTGACCGCGCGAGGTGGCAAATTGCTCCCCGTCATCGGTCATTTCCAGTCGTCGCCATGGCTATACCTTATACAGGCCCCGGCGCGCCAACCAGTCACGCACGGAGAAACAGGTTTTTTGCCCGGTTTTGCCGCCTGCCCGTCGGCCTGAGGATGGCCGCTGCGGGGCAATCCTGATAAAATCGCGCGCCTTCGCAGACCAGTGACGTACACCTTGGCCGTCCGGTCGTTTTCCACGAATCCCTCCCTCTTAAAGGCCTGGATCAATGAGCAAGCAACCCTCCCTGAGCTACAAAGACGCCGGTGTAGACATCGACGCCGGCGAAGCACTGGTCGAACGTATCAAGGGCGTCGCCAAGCGCACCGCACGCCCTGAGGTCATGGGTGGCCTGGGTGGCTTCGGCGCCCTCTGCGAGATCCCGGCCGGCTACAAGCAGCCCGTGCTGGTCTCCGGCACCGATGGCGTCGGCACCAAGCTGCGCCTGGCGCTGAACCTGAACAAGCACGACAGCATCGGCCAGGACCTGGTCGCCATGTGCGTCAACGATCTGGTGGTCTGCGGGGCCGAGCCACTGTTCTTCCTCGACTACTACGCCACCGGCAAGCTCAACGTCGACGTGGCCGCCACTGTGGTCACCGGCATCGGCGCCGGTTGCGAACTGGCCGGCTGCTCGCTGGTCGGTGGTGAAACCGCCGAGATGCCCGGCATGTACGAAGGCGAAGACTACGACCTGGCCGGGTTCTGCGTCGGCGTGGTGGAAAAGGCCGAGATCATCGACGGCTCGAAAGTGGTCACCGGCGACGCCCTGATCGCGCTGCCGTCCTCCGGTCCGCACTCCAACGGCTACTCGCTGATCCGCAAGATCCTCGAAGTGTCCGGCACCGACATCGACAACACCCAGCTCGACGGCAAGCCGCTGGCCGACCTGCTGATGGCGCCGACCCGCATCTACGTAAAGCCCCTGCTGCAGCTGATCAAGCAGACCGGCGCGGTCAAGGCCATGGCCCACATCACCGGTGGCGGCCTGCTGGACAACATCCCGCGCGTACTGCCCAAAGGCGCCCAGGCCGTGGTCGACGTGGCCAGCTGGCAGCGTCCGGCGGTATTCGACTTCCTGCAGGAAAAAGGCAACGTCGACGAGCATGAAATGCACCGCGTGCTGAACTGCGGCGTGGGCATGGTCATCTGCGTGGCCCAGGACCAGGTCGACAAAGCCCTGGCCGTGCTGCGCGCCGAAGGCGAGCAACCTTGGGTGATCGGTCGCATCGACGTGGCCGCCGAAGGCGCCGCCCAGGTCGAGCTGCACAACCTCAAGGCACACTGATGCCCTGCAATGTAGTCGTGTTGCTGTCGGGCTCCGGCAGCAACCTGCAGGCACTGATCGACAGCAACAGCGCCAGCGACAGCCCGGCACGCATCGGCGCGGTCATCTCGAACCGTGCCGATGCCTACGGCCTCGAGCGTGCCAAGGCCGCCGACATCGAAACCGCCGTGTTGTCGCACACCGGTTTCGACGGGCGCGAGGCCTTCGACGCAGCGCTGATGGCGCTGATCGACGGCTTCCAACCCGACCTGGTGGTGCTTGCCGGTTTCATGCGCATCCTCAGTGGCGATTTCGTGCGCCACTACCAGGGTCGCCTGCTGAACATCCATCCGTCACTGTTGCCCAGGTATAAAGGCCTGCACACCCACCAGCGCGCGCTGGAGGCGGGCGACGCCGAGCACGGCTGCAGCGTGCACTTCGTCACCGAGGAACTCGATGGCGGGCCTCTGGTCGTACAGGCTGTGGTGCCCGTGGCAACGGATGACACCGCGCAGACGCTCGCCCAGCGCGTGCACCTGCAGGAACACCAGATCTACCCGCTGGCGGTGCGCTGGTTCGCCGAAGGACGCTTGCGTCTGGGCGAACAGGGTGCATTACTGGATGGCCAGCCGCTGGCGGCCAGCGGTCACTTGATTCGATCCTAGGAGAATTTATGCGTCGCGCCCTGCTCTTGGCTCTCGCCGTGCTCGCCCTGCCCCTCCAGGCAGCTGATCTGAAGCCTTTCGCGGCCAGCTACACCGCCGACTGGAAGCAGCTGCCCATGAGCGGCACCGCCGAACGCAGCCTGGTCAAGAATGCCAACGGTACCTGGGACCTTAACTTCAAGGCCTCCATGATGATCGCCAGCCTCACCGAGCAAAGCACCCTGCGCATGGAGAACGACATCCTGCTGCCACAGAAGTACCACTTCGAACGTGGTGGCCTGGGCAAGGCCAAGAAAGTCGACCTGAACTTCGACTGGACCGGCAAGAAGGTCACCGGCAGCGACCGTGGCGACGCCATCAGCCTGCCGCTCAACCGCGGCGTGCTGGACAAGTCGTCCTACCAGCTGGCCCTGCAGCATGACGTGGCAGCCGGCAAGAAAAGCATGACCTATCAGGTGGTCGATGGCGACGAGATCGACACCTACGACTTCCGCGTACTGGGCACTGAAAAAGTCGCCACCAAGACCGGTCAGGTCGATGCGGTCAAGGTCGAGCGCGTGCGCGACCCAAGTCAGAGCAAGCGCATCACCGAGCTGTGGTTCGCCAAGGACTGGGACTACCTGCTGGTGCAGCTGCGTCAGGTCGAAACCGATGGCAAGGAATACGTGATCGTGCTGCAGGACGGCACGGTCGATGGCAAGGCGGTCAAGGGCAACTGATACCGCTGCCTGCAACACCCGAAGCCCCGCCTTGTGCGGGGCTTCTTTTTGCCCAGGCCAAGGTGGTCTCTGTAGGAGCGGCCTTGTGTCGCGAAAGGGCTGCGCAGCAGCCCCGGCAATTTTGCATGATGCCAAGATCCTGGGGCTGCTGCGCAGCCCTTTCGCGACACAAGGCCGCTCCTACAGGGTATGCGTTACCTTTCATGAAACTTGTTTCATCGCCGTTTTATTTACTTAGCCTGCTAACAAATTCTATAAAGGAGTCCTGCGACACAGTGCCGCAGCCAACCAAGAAGTGGAGTTTAACGATGACAGTCCAAGTAACCGAACGCGACGAATCGAAAATGTCCCACGAAAGCCAGGCCGCAGGCCTGCGTATCTGGGAAGTGCGTCAGCAAGGCCAGCTGGTCGGCATGTTCCACGACGAACATCTTGCCCAGAAATACCGCATGGAGCTGGAGTACCTAGAGAGCCAGCGACCGTCGCAATGACCCAGTCTTCCAATGAAAAACCCCGCCAAGGCGGGGTTTTTCAGGTTTACCACATCAGATCGTCCGGGATCTTGTAGGCCGCGTACGGATCGTCCTCGTCCGCCTCCTCGACATGGGTGTTGAGCAGCAGGATACGGTTGGGGTCGCGCTCCTGGATCTTCACCGCCGCTTCCCGCGGGATCACTTCGTACCCCCCGCCATGGGCGACGATCGCCAACGCGCCATTGCTCAGCTTGCTGCGCATCAGGGCGTTGACGGCGATGCGCTTGACCTTCTTGTCATCGACGAAGTTGTAGTAGTCCTCGGTGGTCAGCTTGGGCAGGCGGGTCGCTTCGATCAATTGCTTGATCTGCGCGGCACGGGCCTTCTGCTCGGCCTTCTCCTGGAGCTGGCGATTCAGCTCCTGGTCCTTCTTGGCCTTCTCGGCCATGGCGTCCTTGGCCAGACGCTGCTGGCTGTCGTTCACCTCCACCTGGCCCTTGTGTTCCAGGCGTTTCTGTTTCTTCTCGGCCTTGTTGGTCTGCGAGACTTGTTTCTGGTTGACCAGGCCGGCTTTGAGCAATTGGTCGCGAAGGGAAAGGCTCATGGGGTGTTCACTCACTTATGCATCGGCTCAGCCGCAGCTGGGCAGGTTCTTTTCCTGACGCTTGGCCTCGCCCCACAGGGCGTCCAGCTCGTCGAGGGTACGATCTTGGATGTTCAGGCCCTGCTCGCGCAATGCCTGTTCGATGAATCGGAAACGCCGCTCGAACTTGCGATTGGCCCGGCGCAAGGCGTTTTCCGGGTCGTGCTTGAGATGCCGCGCCAGATTGACGGTGGCGAACAATAGGTCGCCGAGCTCGTCTTCCAGTGCATCGCTGTCGCCATCGGCCATGGCCTGCAGCACTTCGTCGAGCTCCTCGCGGACCTTGTCCAACACCGGCAACGCCTCGGGCCAGTCGAATCCGACCGTGGCGGCGCGCTTCTGCAGCTTGGCGGCGCGAGACAGCGCCGGCAAGGCCGCCGGGACGTCGTCGAGCAATGACAACTGCTCGGGCTCGCTCTTCTCGGCGCGCTCCTCGGCCTTGATCTCTTCCCAGCGCGACTTGACCTGGGCCTCGCTCAGCGCCGGGGTGTCCAGCGGCGCATACAGATCGCCGGTGGGAAACACATGAGGATGGCGGCGGATCAGCTTGCGGGTGATCGAATCGACCACGCCGACGAACTCGAAGCGTCCTTCCTCGCGGGCCAGCTGGCTGTAGTAGACCACCTGGAACAGCAAATCGCCCAGCTCGCCCTGCAAATGCTCGAAATCGCCGCGTTCGATGGTGTCGGCGACCTCGTAGGCTTCTTCGATCGTGTGCGGGACGATGCTGGCGTAGTCCTGCTTGAGGTCCCAGGGGCAGCCATACTGCGGGTCGCGCAGGCGGGCCATGAGATGCAGCAGGTCGTCTAGGGTGTAAGTCATGAGTCGTCCTTACCGGCCTCATCGCGGGGCAAGCCCGCTCCCACGAACCGACCGTCAGGTGGCGTGGGAGCGGGCTTGCCCCGCGATGAAAGTATCAAGGGGTACGATTACGCCGCGTCTCGATGATGTTGGGCAACTGCGAGATCCGCCCCAGCAGACGCCCGAGGGCATCCAGCCCGGGAATCTCGATGGTCAGCGACATCAGCGCGGTGTTGTCTTCCTTGTTCGAGCGGGTGTTGACCGCCAGCACGTTGATCTTCTCGTTGAGCAGCACCTGCGACACGTCACGCAGCAGCCCTGGCCGATCGTAGGCACGGATGACGATATCGACCGGGTAGGTCTGCACCGGGATCGGTCCCCAGCTGACCTGGATCATGCGCTCCGGCTCCTTGCCCGCCAGCTGCAGCACCGAGGCGCAGTCCTGCCGGTGAATGCTCACGCCACGGCCCTGGGTGATATAGCCGACGATGGCGTCGCCCGGCAGCGGCTGGCAGCAACCGGCCATCTGCGTGAGCAGGTTGCCGACCCCCTGGATCTGGATATCGTTGCGCTTGCCGGCACGGATGCCTCGGGCCTGACGCGGAACCAGCTCGACCGGTTCGAGACGCTCGGGCTCCAGCAGTTGCTGGGCGGCGTTGACCATATGCGCCAGGCGCAGGTCGCCGGCGCCAAGGGCGGCGAACATGTCCTCGGCGGTCTTGACGTTGGCCTTCTCGGCCAGGCGCTCGAAGTCCACCTGCGGCAGCCCCAGGCGGGCCAGTTCGCGTTCGAGCAGGGTCTTGCCGGCGGCCACGTTCTGGTCGCGGGCCTGCAGCTTGAACCAGTGGACGATCTTGGCCCTGGCGCGCGAGGTGGTCACATAGCCCAGGTTGGAGTTCAACCAGTCGCGGCTCGGGCTACCGTGCTTGCTGGTGATGATCTCCACCTGCTCGCCGGTCTGCAGGCTGTAGTTCAGCGGCACGATGCGCCCGTTGATCTTGGCGCCACGGCAGTTGTGGCCGATCTCGGTGTGCACGCGGTAGGCGAAATCAAGCGGCGTGGCGCCCTTGGGCAGGTCGATGGCATGTCCGTCGGGGGTGAACACGTAGACCCGGTCAGGCTCGATATCGACCCGCAGCTGTTCGGCCAGGCCGCCGATATCGCCCAGCTCCTCGTGCCACTCGAGCACCTGACGCAGCCAGGAGATCTTCTCTTCGTAGTGGTTGGAGCTGGACTTGACGTCGGTGCCCTTGTAGCGCCAGTGCGCGCAAACGCCGAGTTCGGCTTCCTCGTGCATGGCGTGGGTGCGGATCTGCACCTCCAGCACCTTGCCCTCGGGCCCGATCACCGCAGTGTGCAGCGAGCGATAGCCGTTTTCCTTGGGGTTGGCGATATAGTCGTCGAATTCCTTCGGAATGTGCCGCCACAGGGTGTGCACGATGCCCAGCGCGGTGTAGCAGTCGCGCACTTCGGGCACCAGCACGCGCACCGCGCGCACGTCGTAGATCTGGCTGAACTCCAGGCCCTTGCGCTGCATCTTGCGCCAGATCGAGTAGATGTGTTTCGCCCGACCACTGATGTCGGCCTTCACGCCGGTGGCCAGCAGCTCGTTCTGCAACTGGTTCATCACGTCGCTGATGAAGCGCTCGCGGTCCAGTCGACGTTCGTGCAGCAGCTTGGCGATCTGCTTGTACTGGTCGGGTTCGAGGTAGCGGAACGAAAGGTCTTCCAGCTCCCACTTGATATGACCGATGCCCAGGCGATGGGCCAGCGGTGCATAGATGTCGAACACCTCGCGAGCCACGCGCAGGCGTTTCTCGTCATCGGCGGCCTTCACCGCGCGGATGGCACAGGTACGCTCGGCGAGCTTGATCAGTGCCACGCGCACGTCGTCGACCATGGCCACCAGCATCTTGCGCAGGTTCTCGACCTGCGCCTGGGAGCCCAGCACCAGTGACTGTCGGGGACTGAGACTGGCGCTGATGGCGGCCATGCGCAGCACACCGTCGATCAACTTGGACACCACCGGGCCAAAGCGCTGGCCGACCTCGGCCAGCGTCACCTTGCCCTCACGCACCGACCGGTAGATGACGGCGGCCACCAGCGAATCCTGGTCGAGCTTGAGGTCGGCGAGGATTTCGGCGATCTCCAGCCCCGCCTGGAAACTGGATGTACCGTCGGCCCAGGAATGCTTGGCCGGGTTACCCTTCTTTTCGACCTCATGGGCGAACTCGCAGGCCTCTTTCAAGGCCGGTCGATCGAGCTGCGAATCGACGCTCACCACATGATCGAGCCATGCTTCGAGATTGATACTGCCGTCGTTGTTGACCGGCTGGTGCACTCTCACCTGTACCATCTTTGCTTTACCTTTCCATACAGCGCACCACAAAGGGGCGCTGACTATCACGTGTACGGCCTTCGTTCCCTGAACACCGCACCAAGGGGGCAGCCTGGCTAGCCCGCTTCGAATAACGCCATGGCTTCGACATGCGCCGTCTGAGGAAACATGTCGAGAATCCCGGCCCTTTTTAACCGGTACCCCTGCCCGACCAGCACCTGCGCGTCTCGCGCCAGCGTGGCCGGGTTGCACGATACATAGACCAACCGTTTCGCGCCGAGCCGGGCGATGCCTTGCACCACCTCGAAGGCCCCGTCACGCGGTGGGTCCAAGAGTACCGCAGAAAAGCCCTCGGCGAGCCATCCGGCGCCAGCCAAAGGCTGCGATAAATCGGCCTGAAAAAACCGTGCGTTATGCACATTGTTGTGCCGGGCGTTGGCTTCGGCACGCTCGACCATCGCCTGTACGCCCTCCACCGCCACCACTTCGCGGGCCTGCCGGGCCAGCGGCAGGGCAAAGTTGCCCAGCCCGCAGAACAGGTCGAGCACCCGTTCGTGCGCCTGGGGCGCCAGCCAGGCCAGGGCCTGCTGAATCATCAGCGTGTTGACCTGGGCATTGACCTGAACGAAGTCGCCCGGCCGCCAAGCCAATTCGAGCCCCCACGGCTCCAGGGCAAAGCCCAGCTGCGCCGTGGCATCCAGCGGCGCCGGCTCGCCCTCGCCCTGCAGCCACAACTGGGCGCCGGCTTCGCGGCAGAATGCCTCCAGGCGCGCCAGGTCTTCAGCCGGAAGCGCTGCCACATGACGCACCAGCACAGCCTCGGCAGTGCCGCTGAACAGCTCGACATGCCCAAGCGCCTGCGGCTTGCTCAAGCTGCGCAACACGGTAGGCAGGTGGCGAATGATGTTCTGCAAAGGTTGTACCAGTACCGGGCAGTCGTCGATGGCGACGATGTCCTGGCTGGCCTCGGCGCGCAGCCCGACCTCCAGTTGACGCGCCTTGGCGTCCCAGCGCACCGCCACCCGCGCCCGGCGCCGGTAACCGAATTCCGGCCCGCTCAAGGGCGCGGCCCACTCGTCCGGCTGCAGGCCGGCAACACGCTGCAACTGCTCGGCCAGCAGGCGTTGCTTGAGCGCCAGCTGGCCCTCGTGGGGCAGGTGCTGAAGGTTGCAACCGCCGCAGCGATCGTAATGCCTGCAGGGTGCCTCGCGACGCTCCGGGCTGGGCTGGAAGACGCGCTCCAGTCGCGCATCGACCACCTTGCCGCGTGCGCCGAGCACCCGCGCCTCGACCTCTTCGCCACCAAGCGCACCACTGACGAACCAGGTGCGCCCGTCGACGAAGGCGATGCCACGGCCGTCACCGGCCAGGCGCTCGATCCGCAGGCGCTGCTTCTTGCCCACGGGTACCTGTGGGGCGCGGTTGCCACCGGCCGGCTGGAAGCGCAGGCCGCCGTTGCTTTTCTTTCTGGACATCAGGTCGCGTCGAACAGGCCGGTGGACAGGTAGCGGTCGCCGCGATCGCAGATGATGGCGACCATCACCGCGTTCTCGACCTCACGGGACAGGCGTAGCATCGCCGCCACCGCGCCACCGGAAGAAACGCCACAGAAGATCCCCTCTTCACGGGCCAGGCGGCGCGTGGTGTCCTCGGCCTCCTGCTGGGACATGTCCATCACCCGGTCGACGCGGCTGGCGTCGAAGATCTTCGGCAGGTACTCGTGCGGCCAACGGCGAATGCCGGGGATGGCCGAGCCTTCCATCGGCTGCAGGCCGACGATCTGCACCGCCGGGTTCTGCTCCTTGAGGTACTGCGAGCAGCCCATGATGGTGCCGGTGGTGCCCATGGAACTGATGAAGTGGGTGATGGTGCCCTGGGTCTGTTGCCAGATTTCCGGGCCGGTGCTGTTGTAGTGGGCGATCGGGTTGTCGCCATTGGCGAATTGGTCGAGCACCAGGCCACGGCCTTCGGCCTGCAGTTTTTCGGCGAGGTCGCGCGCGCCTTCCATGCCCTCTTCCTTGGTCACCAGGATCAGCTCGGCGCCGTAGGCGGTCATCGCCGCCTTGCGTTCGGCGGTGGAGTTGTCCGGCATGATCAGGATCATCTTGTAGCCTTTGATCGCCGCGGCCATGGCCAGGGCGATGCCGGTGTTGCCGGAGGTGGCCTCGATCAGGGTGTCGCCCGGTTTGATCTGGCCGCGCAACTCGGCGCGGGCGATCATCGACAGCGCGGGACGATCCTTGACCGAGCCCGCCGGATTGTTGCCTTCGAGCTTGAGCAGCAGGGTGTTGCTGGTGGCCCCGGCAATGCGCTGCAGGCGAACCAGAGGCGTGTGGCCGACGCAATCGGCGATGGTAGGGTACTGCAGGGTCATGGGCGTGTTCGCAATCCGGACGGCAGGGGCGCCTATCATACCGGCAAACCCGGCGCGGCCATATCACGCAATCGTCGGACGTTATAGCGGGTGGCTATAAGAAATGCATACCTGGCGGTGCCTGATATCGGCTACGCCGGTGCTCGCAGCGGTTCGGCGCCCCGGCAAGCCCGCACCCACGGTGCCCGCGCTAACCTCAACTGTGGGAGCGGGTTTACCCGCGAAGCAAGCAACGCCGTACCAGCCCCGCCCCGCGTCTAGACAGATAACGCCGCCGTGCAGCCAGGCTCGCACACCGCCAAGCGCATGCATACCCGCAATCCGCCCGCTCCGTTGACCGCCCACACCCGCCCGCCCTGACGCTCGATGGCGCTGCGGGCAATGCTCAGGCCGAGGCCGAAACCGCCATCTCCCGGACGCGATCCGTCCAATCGTGAGAACGGTGCGAAGATCCGTTCCAGATCGCCCTCGGGCACCCCGCCGCCCTCGTCCTCCAGGTCGATGCGCCAGTATGGGCCGTCGCGCCGTCCGCGCAGCCGGACCGTGCCATTGGCCGGCGAATGGCGGATGGCGTTGCGCAGGATATTCTCCAGTGCCTGGGCCAGGTGATTGAGGTTGCCTTGCAGCCAGCAGTCGGCCGGCAGCTCGCAACGCAGCCGGTCCGCCGCCCAGCCGCTCTCGTAGCAGGCGTTCTCGCTGAGCATGTCCCACAGCGCCAATAGCTGGATCGGCTCGAGGTTCATCGGTGCACGCTCGGCGTCCTGCCAGGCCAACTGCAAGGTGTTCTCCACCAGCTGTTGCATGCCGTCCACCTCCCGGTGCAGGCGCTCACGCAGGCGCGGCAGGTCGGCCTCGCCATCACAGGCCACCCGCAAGCGGCTCAAGGGCGTGCGCATCTCGTGGGACAGGTCACGCAGCAACTGCTGCTGCAACGCTACCGTGCCTTGCAGGCGCTCGGCCATCTGGTCGAAGGCGCGGGCCAGCTCGCCGAGCTCGTCATGGCGCTGGGTCGTGCGCGGATCCAGGCGCGCCGCCAGCTGGTCGACACGCCAGGCATTGGCCTGCTCGCGCAGTTGATTGAGCGGCACGATCAGCATGCGATAGAGGCCGACGCACAGCAGCAAGGTGAACAGGCCCGGAATGATGCCATTGGTCATCACACGCCAGAACAGTCGGTATTGGCCGGGGTTGAAGCGCTCGGGCAGCTCGATGACCAGCATGCCCTGCTCCGGTGAGCCAGGGAACGGCAGACGCAACCAAGGCTGACCGATGCTGCGCCGACTCATGGGCCAGTCGACGCCGCGCAGGCGGGTCAGACGCTGGATCTGCTCGACCGTCAGTTCGCCGCTGCCCAAGGGCTGCAGGTTGCTGTTCAGCACACCCAGCCAACCTCGCTCGCGCGTGCGCATCCCGACCAACCAGGCATCCACGCCCTCACGTCCGCCCTGTAGCCAGGCTTGCTCGGCCTCGGAGGCATAGCCACGCAGGACATGCCGGGCAGGTTCAGAGAGGAAGGCGTCCTGGTTTTCCATATGACGACCCCAGCTGTAACTCAGGCCAATCATCAGCAGGCAGAAACCCACCAGCAGGATCGTCAGTTTCCAGAACAGCGAGTGGCGATCGAGCACGGTTCAGTCACCCTCGCCCGTGCCACAAACATATCCCTTGCCCCAGACGGTGCGGATCTGCCGTTCGTGGTAGCCGATGGCCTTGAGCTTGCGGCGGATCTGGCTGACGTGCATGTCCAGGCTGCGATCATGGCGCGAGTAGCCGCGCTGCAGGACCTGCTGGTAAAGGAAAGGCTTGCTCATCACTTCATCGCAGTTGCGGTGAAGGATATCGAGCAGACGGTACTCGCTTGGCGTCAGCCCGGCCGATGTCCCGGCGAGGCTTACATCCGCGGCCTGCTCGTCGAAATGCAACTGGCCAGGGTCCACCTGGCTCGGTATCAGCGCGCGCCGTTCGAAGGCCACCCGGCGCAGGATCGCCGCGATGCGCACACGCAGTTCAGCGAAACTGAACGGTTTGGGCAGATAATCGTCGGCACCACGCTCGAAGCCACAGATCCGGTCCGCCTCGGCCCCCAGCGCCGACATCAGGATCACTGGCGTGGCACTGTGCCGGCGCAGCCTGGCCAGCGCGTCCAGGCCATTGAGACCTGGCAGCAGGATGTCCATCAACACCAGGTCGAACACTTGTCGCCCGGCGACCTCCAGGCCCTCCAGGCCATCGCGACACCAGGTCACCTGGAAGCCACCCCGTTGCAGCTCTTCATGCAGGTACGCGCCCAGCACGGGATCGTCCTCGATCGCGAGGATGTTGGGGATGTGGATAGCTACGGGATTCATTGGCAACTGCCATCAATTCTCAGTTGCGCGATTATTGGACAGGCAGTCCGGACAAGGCAACCGAACTCCGACTGGCGTGATGTAGGAAAATGCCCGGCAAGGCCGACACGTCGCGTATCGCCGGCAAACAAATGGGTGCAATGCCACCAGGCGCGGAGTAACGTTCCGGCTGAAGCGCGAATCGCGTCCTTAAGCACATGACAGGAGACAGGTGTGCTCGATCGTTTGGGAATCCGCAGCCGGGTGTTGCTGCTGGCATTGCTGCCCGCCAGCCTGATGGCGCTGGTGCTGGGCAGCTACTTCACCTGGTTGCAGCAGAACGAGCTGCGCACGCAGCTGCTGCAACGCGGCAAGATGATCGCCGAACAACTGGCGCCACTGGCGGCACCGGCCCTCGCTCGCCAGGCGCCCGGACAGCTGGAGCGCATCGCCGCGCAGGCACTGGAGCAATCCGACGTGCGCGCCGTGGCATTCCTGGCCGCCGACCGCTCGCGCCTGGCCCACGCCGGCCCGAGCATGCTCAACCAGCCGCCCAGCGGCGGCACCGGCACGCAGCTGCTGCAGCGCACCGGCAACGATGCCACCCGCTACCTGATGCCGGTGTTCGGCCATCACCGCGACCTGGCCACCGACGCCGTGCCCGCCGAGGCCGAACGCCTGCTCGGCTGGGTCGAGATCGAGCTGTCGCACGATGGCACCCTGCTGCGCGGCTATCGCAACCTGTTCACCACCCTCCTGCTGATCTTCGCCTGCCTGAGCCTGACCGCCCTGCTCGCCCTGCGCATGAGCCGCACCATCAACGACCCGATCAACCGCATCAAGCACGCGGTCAACCAACTCAAGGACGGCAACCTCGAGGAACGCCTGCCGGCCATGGGCAGCCACGAGCTGGACGAGCTGGGCGCGGGCATCAACCGCATGGCCGAAACCCTGCACAGCGCCCATGAGGAGCTGCAGCACAGCATCGACCAGGCCACCGAGGACGTGCGCCAGAACCTGGAAACCATCGAGATCCAGAACATCGAGCTGGACATGGCGCGCAAGGAGGCCCTGGAAGCCAGTCGCATCAAGTCCGAATTCCTGGCCAATATGAGCCACGAGATCCGTACCCCGCTCAACGGCATCCTCGGTTTCACCCATCTGCTGCAGAAAAGCGAGCTCACCCCACGCCAGCTCGACTACCTGGGCACCATCGAGAAGTCCGCCGACAACCTGCTGGGCATCATCAACGAGATCCTCGACTTCTCCAAGATCGAGGCCGGCAAGCTGGTGCTCGACAGCATTCCGTTCAACCTGCGCGACCTGATCCAGGACACCCTGACCATCCTCGCCCCGGCTGCCCACGCCAAGCAGCTTGAGCTGCTCAGCCTGGTCTACCGAGACACCCCGCTGTCGCTGGTCGGCGACCCGCTGCGGCTCAAGCAGATCCTCACCAACCTGGTGAGCAACGCCATCAAGTTCACCCGCGAAGGCACGATCGTGGTGCGCGCCATGCTCGAGGACGAGCAGGACGACTGCGTGCAGCTGCGCATCAGTGTCCAGGACACCGGCATCGGCCTTTCACCCCAGGACGTGCGCACCTTGTTCCAGGCCTTCAGCCAGGCCGACAACTCGCTGTCGCGCCAGCCCGGCGGCACCGGCCTGGGGTTGGTGATCTCCAAGCGCCTGATCGAGCAGATGGGCGGCGAGATCGGGGTCGACAGCACGCCGGGTGAAGGTTCGCAGTTCTGGATCAGCCTGAACCTGCCCAAGGCCCACGACGACGTCGACGAGCAACCCCTGCAGGCGCTGCTCGATCGCCGGGTGGCCATCGTCGACGGCCACGACCTGGCGCGCCAGGCCCTGGAGCACCAGCTCGAGGACTGCGGCCTGACGGTCAGCCTGTTCTCATCCTGCGAGCAACTGTTGCAAGCCGTGCAGGCCGCCAGCCTGGCCGGACAGCCCTTCGAATTCGCCGTGCTCGGCGTCAACCTGGGCAGCCTGGGGCCCGAGCAGCTCAACCATTACCTGCAGCAGCTCGAACGCCTGGGCTGCCAGTGCGTGGTGCTGTGCCCGACCACCGAGCAGCCGCTGTACCATCCGTACCTGGCCAACGCCAACTGCCAGCTGCTGGCCAAGCCCACCTGCACGCGCAAGCTGCGTCGCCTGTTGCTGGAGCTGGTGCAACCGCGCCGCCCTCTGGGCGAGCGGCGTGCCAACAGCGGCCAGCGCGTGCCGAAGATCCTCTGTGTCGACGACAACCCGGCCAACCTGCTGCTGGTGCAGACCCTGCTCGAAGACATGGGTGCCGAGGTACTGGCGGTGGACAGTGGCTATGCGGCCGTCCAGGTCGTGCAGGACGAGCCGTTCGACCTGGTGCTGATGGACGTGCAGATGCCTGGAATGGATGGTCGCGCCTGCACCGAACAGATCCGCCAGTGGGAGGCCAGCCAGAGCGGCCCGGCCCTGCCGATCGTCGCCCTGACCGCCCACGCCATGGCCAACGAGAAGCGCGCCCTGCTGCACAGTGGCATGGACGACTACCTCACCAAGCCGATCAGCGAGCGCCAGCTGGCCCAGGTGGTCATGAAATGGACCGGCCTGAGCCTGGACACGCCGCAACAGGAGCGCGCCATCGAACGCCTGCCGGACAGCAGCGAACTGAAGGTGCTCGACCCGGAAGAAGGCCTGCGCCTGGCGGCGGGCAAGCCGGACCTGGCGACGGACATGCTGGCCATGCTGCTCGCCTCGCTGGATTCCGATCGCGAAGCGATCCAGACCGCCCGCGACGCCGCCGACCGCACCGCGATGATCGAGCGGGTACACAGGCTCAATGGTGCCTCGCGCTATTGCGGCGTGCCGCAGCTGCGCGCCGCCTGTCAGCGCAGCGAGACCTTGCTCAAGCAGGACAGCCCGCAGGCCGCGCAGGCGCTGGACGAACTGGACCAGGCCATCGCACGGCTGGCAGAACAGGCGCGCCAGAGCGCATGACATTCTGGCCTCTTCGCGGATAAACCCGCGAAGAGGCCGACACAGGTCATCCCCCCCTGCACCCCACTTGGCTAAACTCTGCCTTCCCGCCCGAGGAGCCCCGCCATGCGCGTCCTGTTGTTCAGCAGCCAGCACTACGACCAGGAAAGCTTCGCCCGCGCCGCCAGCGGCGACGCTCTGGAACTGCACTACCAAGCGGCCAGACTGACCCTCGACACCGCGACCCTGGCCCAGGGCTTCGAGGTGGTCTGCGCCTTCATCAACGACGAGCTGGATGCCCCGGTGCTCGAACGCCTGGCCGCCGGCGGCACCCGCCTGATCGCCCTGCGCTCGGCCGGTTACAACCATGTCGACCTGAGCGCCGCACAGCGCCTGGGCCTCACCGTGGCCCGCGTGCCGGCCTACTCACCCCACGCCGTCGCGGAACATGCCGTGGCCCTGATCCTGGCCCTCAACCGCCGCCTGCCCCGGGCCTACAACCGCACCCGCGAAGGCGACTTCACCCTGCACGGGCTGACCGGCTTCGACCTGCACGGCAAGACCGTCGGCGTGGTCGGCACCGGCCAGATCGGCGCGGCGTTCGCCCGCATCATGGCCGGTTTCGGCTGCCAACTGCTGGCCTACGACCCCTACCCCAACCCCGAACTGCTCGCGCTCGGCGCCCGCTATCTGGAGTTGCCCGAATTGCTCCGCGAGTCCAGGATCGTCAGCCTGCATTGCCCACTGAGCGAAGCGACGAAACACCTGATCAACGCGCGCAGCCTGGCCCAACTGCAGCCCGGCGCCATGCTGATCAACACCGGCCGTGGCGCGCTGGTCGATACCCCTGCGCTGATCGACGCGCTCAAGAGCGGCCAACTGGGTTATCTGGGGCTGGATGTGTACGAGGAGGAAGCACAGCTGTTCTTCGAGGACCGCTCCGACCTGCCGCTGCAGGACGATGTACTGGCGCGGCTGCTGACCTTCCCCAACGTGATCGTCACCGCGCACCAGGCGTTCCTCACCCGCGAGGCACTGGATGCCATCGCCAGCACCACCCTGGACAACATCAACCGCTGGGCGGCAGGCAATGCGCAGAATCTTGTAAACGGTTGATGCTAGGATACGCGGCAATTTTGGAGGACCCATGGTCGAACACGATTTCCGCTACACCCTTTTCAACCCGCAACACACGCTGATCGAGTGCCGCGCGCTGGTACCGGGCCGCTACCAGGTCACCGGCAACGGCGGCTCGATCCAGAGAGGCGATGTGCTGCTGGTCACCCTCAAAGGCAGCAAGAACTTGTCCATGCGCCTGACCGTCGAGACCGTGCGTCACCTGATCAACCCACACGGCCAGTGGGTCGCCGTAGCCCAGGGCCCGGTGTTCAACGAACTGGAAATCCTCAACTGGCAGGTCAAGTGCGACAGCTGTGACGCGGTGCTGGACTTCGAGTTCGCCAACGATGCCAAGCTCGGCAAGAAGGGCCAGGCCCCCGCTGCCAGCGCCCGCATCCAGGAACTGGGCTGGGCCAGCAAGGGCGACCGGCATGTATGCCCACAGTGCCGGGAGCGTGGCTGAGTGAAACATCTGCTGACCGGCGTGCTGATCGCCAGCGGCCTGCTGGGCTGTGCCGCGCCCCCCTCGAAACTGCAGCAGGAGCAGAGCTATCGGCTGGAGTGGATCGGCGAGCGTCCGCTGATCGATTACAGCCACCTGACCCTGACCCTGGCCAGCGATGGCCGTGCCTACGGCAATGGCGGCTGCAACCACTGGTTCGCGCCCTATACCCTGGACGGCGAGCGCATCAGCTTCGGCAAGGTCGGCAAGACCCGCAAGCTGTGCGCGCCGGCATTGATGGATCAGGAACGGCGCTTTCTGCAGGCGCTGGAGACGGTGCAGCGCTGGGACGAGTCGCCGATCGAGCAGATCCGCTTCTGGCCGGCCGAGGGCAAGCCGTTGCGTTTCTGGGCCGAGGAAGGCTGAAGTAGCCTGGGGCCGCTGCGCGGCCCCGGGATCTGTCAGGCGCCGCCTTTCAAAGCCCTGATCTTCGCCTGCAGCCCTTCAAGCGTCTGCTCGCCCATCAGCTGCTCACGCACCTTGCCCTTGTCGTCGATGATGTAGGTCACCGGCAGCGCCTCGCTGCGCGGCAGCTCGTAGCGCTCGGCCGGATCCTGCGCCAGCACCGTGAAGCCGATCCCCAGGGTATCGGAGGCGGCCTTGAGGTCGGCGCCCTGCAGACCGTCGAAGTTCACCCCCACCACCTTGATGCCCTGGGCTTCCCACTGCTTGGCCGCAGCGTTGAGCTCGGGGATTTCCGTGCGGCATGGGCCGCACCATTCGGCCCAGTAGTTGAGCACCAGCCAGTGGCCGTCGATCTGTTCGGCCTTAACCGTATTGCCGTGCTGGTCCACGCCGTAATCCGCACCGCAGCCGCCGAGCAACAGGCTCGCGGTGATGGCCAGTGCAGCTGCCAAACGCCTTGCCATGGGTCAATCCTTCTCGAAGTTTTCAAGCATTGAAGTCGGTCGCTGCGGTTAGAATAGCCGCCACACCCTGCTGGATGCGACCCGTCATGACCGAACTGACCCTCTATCATAACCCGCGCTGCTCGAAATCCCGCGGCGCCCTGGAACTGCTCGAGGCGCGCGGCCTGGCGCCGACCATCGTGCGCTACCTCGAGACCCCGCCGGACGCCGCCACCCTCGAGCAGCTGCTTGGCAAGCTGGGCATCGGCGCACGCCAGCTGCTGCGCACCGGCGAAGACGAATACAAGGCCCTCGACCTGGCCAACCCGGCCCTGAGCGACGCCCAGCTGATCAAGGCCATGGTCGAACATCCCAAGCTGATCGAACGCCCGATCCTGGTCGCCGGAAGCAAGGCGGTGGTCGGCCGCCCACCGGAGAAGGTCCTGGAGATCCTGCCGTGAGCGAACCCTACATCCTGGTGCTGTACTACAGCCGCCACGGCTCGACCAGCGAGATGGCCCGGCACATCGCCCGCGGCGTCGAGCTGGCCGGCCTGGAGGCGCGCCTGCGCACCGTGCCGGCGATCTCCACCGAGTGTGAAGCCGTGGCCCCGGACATCCCGGCCAGCGGCGCGCTGTACGCCACCCTCGACGACCTGCGCCACTGCGCGGGCCTGGCGATGGGCAGCCCGACTCGCTTCGGCAACATGGCCGCACCGCTGAAGTACTTCCTCGACGGCACCAGCAGCCTGTGGCTGGGCGGTGAGCTGGTGGGCAAGCCGGCGGCGGTGTTCACCTCCACCGCCAGCCTGCACGGCGGCCAGGAAACCACCCTGCTGTCGATGCTGCTGCCGCTGATGCACCACGGCATGCTGGTGACCGGCCTGCCCTACAGCGAATCGGCGCTGCTGGAGACCCGTGGCGGCGGCACGCCGTACGGCGCCAGCCACCATGCCGGCGCCGACGGCAAGCGTGAGCTGGACCCGCACGAGATCACCCTGTGCCGCGCGCTCGGGCAGCGCCTGGCCAATACCGCCAAGGCACTGGGTGGCGAACGTGGCTAGGCAGCCGAAGGTATTGCCGCCACTGGACTGGCTGGCACCGCGGGTGCGGATCACCCGCGCCCTGAGCCTGGCCTGCCTGTTCGGCCTGATCGCCCTGCTGGTAGTGAACAACCTATGGTTCGCCGACCTGCACGGGGCGCGGGTCGAGGTGATCATGGCCATCGAGCTGATCCCCCTGCTGCTGGTGCTGCCGGGCATGCTGATGGGCAGTGCCCGGGCGCATGCCTGGACCTGCTTCGTGGTGAACATCTACTTCATCAAGGGCGTGCTGGCGGCGTTCGATCCGGCGCGGGCGCTGTTCGGCTGGGTCGAGGTGCTGGTGAGCCTGGGGTTGTTCGTCAGCGGGTTGCTGTATGTGCGCTGGAAGTTCCAGCTGGAGCGGCGCCTGGCGGGTGAAGGGCGTTAATTTCCGGGGCTGCTCTGCAGCCCTTTCGCGACACAAGGCCGCTCCTACAGGGGTACGCGTACTCCTGTAGGAGCGGCCTTGTGTCGCGAAAGGGCCGCACGGCGGCCCCGGCAATCTCAATGGTTGACAGTATGCGCCAGCATCACCGACAACTGGCACAGCGGCCGGCCACTCTCTGCATGCCACTGGTTGAACGCCTGCTGCACCAGCGCCAGGTCGCGCTGGCTGGTCGGCGGCTTGTCGATGATCTTCTGCGCGATTAGCGCCGCCGCCATGTCATCGGTAGGAATGAAGGTATCCTTGCCGACCATGCGCAGGAACCGCGGCGCCGACAACCCGCCCAACTGGTTGCCATGCTTGGCCAGGTACTTCCACAGCCCGACGATGTCGGTCTCTGGCCAGTCGGCGATGAACGCGCCGAAACTGCCCTTCTCCTTCGCCACGTCGAGGATCATCTGCGCATTGCGCGGCACGCTCTTGAGCTTGCCCAGGTGGCGGATGATGCGCTCGTCGTGCATCAGCCGCTCCAGGTGCTCGGCGCCCATCAGCACCACCTTCTGCGGGTCGAAACCGAAGAACACCTGCTCGAACGCCGGCCACTTGGCGTCCACCAGGCTGTGCTTGAGCCCGGCGCGGAACACGCGCAGGGCCAGGGTCGACAGGTAGCGGTCGTCAGGGATGTCGCGCAGCTGCGCGGGCGTGCGCGGCTGCGGCAGGAAGGCTTCCAGCGCCTGGGCCGAGCCGAAGCGGTTCAGGCAGTACTCGTGCAACCACTGGTAGTCGCGCATGGGCTCAGATGTTCAGCACGTCGAGGAAACGCGGGGTGGCGCTCTCGTCGATCTTCAGGCTGGTGAAGTCGAACAGGTTGCGATCGGCCAGCTGCGACGGCGCGACGTTCTGCAGGGCGCGGAAGATGCTCTCGGTACGGCCCGGGTGCTTGCGCTCCCACTCCACCAGCATGTCCTTGACCACCTGGCGCTGCAGGTTTTCCTGCGAACCGCACAGGTTGCACGGGATGATCGGGAATTCCTTCATGTCCGAGTAGGCCTGGATGTCCTTCTCGCTGCAGTAGGCCAGCGGGCGGATCACCACGTTGCGGCCATCGTCGGCGCGCAGCTTCGGCGGCATACCCTTGAGCGCGCCGTTGAAGAACATGTTGAGGAAGAAGGTCTCGACGATGTCGTCGCGGTGGTGACCCAGGGCCATCTTGGTCGCGCCGATCTCGTCGGCGAAGGTGTACAGGGTACCGCGACGCAGGCGCGAGCACAGCGAACAGGTGGTCTTGCCCTCGGGCACCAGTTCCTTGACCACCGAGTAGGTGTCCTTCTCGACGATGTGGTACTCGACGCCCAGCTCTTTCAGGTAAGCCGGCAGCACGTGCTCGGGGAAGCCCGGCTGCTTCTGGTCCATGTTCACCGCGACGATGTCGAACTTGATCGGCGCCACCTTCTGCAGGTGCAACAGAACGTCGAGCATGGTGTAGCTGTCCTTGCCGCCGGACAGGCAGACCATGACCTTGTCGCCATCCTCGATCATGTTGTAGTCGGTGATGGCTTCGCCGGCGAGACGACGCAGGCGTTTTTGCAGTTTGTTCTGGTTGACCGAGAGGGTGCCCATAGCGCTTGGATCCGCGAGGTGTGACAAAAGCCGACTATTTTACGCACAAAGCGCACGGTGCAGTAGGACATTCCGATAAAGACTTCAAGGGAATCAGTACCGGGCCTGACAGCGCGATTTGCTCTAAAAAGCAGGCTTTATGCCGGGAACGACTTCCTATACTGCGACATAAGGCCACATTGCCGTAATGATCGGTGTTTCCTGGCCTCGGGCCACAGGCGCTCCATCTGGGGGGCGTTTGGCAACGACGATAGGAGTGACCAGTATGATTCATCACGTTGTTGGGCTGTTCACCCACCCTGACCAGGAGTGGCGGGAGATCCGTGGCGAGGAAGAAAGCATCAGCCACATGTACCTGACCCATACGCTGATCCTGGCGGCGATCCCCGCCGTCTCGGCGTTCATCGGCACCACCCAGGTCGGCTGGGTGATCGGCGACCGGCCAGCGGTGATGCTGACCATGGAAAGCGCACTGTGGATGAGCATCATGTCGTACCTGGCGATGCTCGCCGGGGTCGCGGTGATGGGCGCCTTCATCCACTGGATGGCGCGCACCTACGACGCCAACCCGAGCATGGCGCAGTGCATCGCGTTCGCCACCTACACCGCCACCCCGCTGTTCATCGGCGGTCTCGCGGCGCTGTACCCGCACCTGTGGCTGGGCATGCTGATCGGCACGGCGGCGATCTGCTACACGGTGTACCTGCTGTATGTCGGCTTGCCGACCTTCATGAACATACCGTCGGATGAAGGCTTCCTGTTCTCCAGCTCGGTGCTGGCGGTGGGCCTGGTGGTACTGGTGGCGATCATGGCCTCGACCGTGATCATCTGGGGACTGGGCGTGGGGCCCGTCTATACCAACTGACGCATACCTATCAGATCCAACCAACACTGGGGCATCACCCGAGGCCGCCGCAAGGCGGCTTCGTTTCGTGCGCCTGACCGGCGGCTCGGCAGCCGGCCCTCGCCTGCGGCATAATGCCCGGTCAGGAGAACCACCCCGCCATGCCCGAGCTGCTCAGACAACGCGTCGAAACCTGTTACCAGCAAGCCGAAACCTTCTTCAAACGCACCTTCCCGCGCCCGCAAGTCAGCTTCAAGCTGCGCGGACAGAAAGCCGGTGTCGCCCACCTGCACGAGAACCTGCTGCGCTTCAACCTGCAGCTGTACCGCGAGAACCAGGAAGACTTCCTGCGCCAGACCGTGGCTCACGAGGTCGCTCATCTGGTGGCCCACCAATTGTTCGGTGACCGCATCCAGGCCCATGGCGAGGAGTGGCAGCTGATCATGCGCGGGGTATACGAGCTGCCGCCGAACCGTTGCCACAACTATGAAGTGCAGCGGCGGGTGGCGACGCGCTACATCTATCGCTGCCCGTGCCCGCAGAGCGATTTCCCGTTCACCGCCCAGCGGCACAAACTGGTGCGCCAGGGGCGGCGGTACCTGTGCCGGCGCTGCCGGGAAATATTGGTGTACAGCGGCGAGACCCGCGTCGAGTAGATGCCGGTTGTGAAGCCCATACATGCCCTGTAGGAGCGGCCTTGTGTCGCGAAAGGGCCGCGGAGCGGCCCCGGCGATCCTTGCATCAACGCTGAAATCCTGGGGCCGCTTTGCGGCCCTTTCCGACCGGTCCGACGCCTCGGCAAGGCCGCTCCTACAGGGGCGGTAGGCGTCCCCCGGGCATTGTGCAAGTGACACAAAAAAAGGCGACCCGAGGGTCGCCTTTTTCATTTCATACCGCGATCAACGCGCCGGGCCTTCGGCCACGCCCAGGTCGTCGGTCGGACGGGTGTCGATCAGCGGCGAGCCGCCGGACGCCAGCTCCGCCTGCAGGGTGTCGGTGTCCAGCTCCTTGACCCACTTGGCCACGACCACGGTGGCCACGGCGTTGCCGATCAGGTTGGTCAGGGCGCGGGCCTCGGACATGAAGCGGTCGATACCCAGGATCAGTGCCAGGCCCGCCACCGGCAGATGACCGACGGCCGACAGGGTCGCGGCCAGCACGATGAAGCCCGAACCGGTGACGCCGGCAGCACCTTTGGAAGCCACCAGCAGCACCAGCAGCAGGGTGATCTGGTGGGTAATGTCCATGGTGGTGTCGGTGGCCTGGGCGATGAACACCGCGGCCATGGTCAGGTAGATCGAGGTGCCGTCCAGGTTGAACGAGTAGCCTGTCGGGATCACCAGGCCGACCACGGATTTCTTCGCGCCCAGGCGCTCCATCTTGGCCAGCATGCGTGGCAGGGCCGACTCCGAGGACGAGGTGCCCAGCACGATCAGCAGCTCTTCACGGATGTAGCGGATCAGCTTGAGCACGCTGAAGCCGTGGGCACGGCAGATACCGCCCAGCACCACCAGGATGAACAGGATGCAGGTGATGTAGAAGCAGGCCATCAGGTAGCCCAGTTGCACCAGCGAACCCACGCCGTACTGGCCGATGGTGAAGGCCATGGCACCGAAGGCGCCGATCGGGGCCAGCTTCATGATCATGTTGATGATGTTGAACATGACATGGGCGAAGCGGTCGATCAGGTCCAGCACCGGCTTGCCGTAGCTGCCCAGGCGGTGCAGGGCGAAGCCGAACAGCACCGAGAACATCAGCACTTGCAGGATATCGCCGTTGGCGAAGGCGCCGACCACAGTGTTGGGGATGACGTTGAGCAGGAAGCCGACGGTGGTCTGCTGCGCGCCGGCGGCGGCGTAGGCGGCCACGCTGCTGGCGTTCAGGGTGCTGACGTCGACGTGCATGCCGGCGCCGGGCTGGACCACGTTGACCACGACCAGGCCGATGATCAGGGCGATGGTGGAGACGATCTCGAAGTACAGCAGCGCGTAACCGCCGGTCTTGCCGACCGACTTCATGCTCTGCATGCCGGCGATGCCGCTGACCACGGTGCAGAAGATGATCGGGGCGATGACCATCTTGATCAGCTTGACGAAGCCGTCACCCAGGGGTTTGAGGGCTACGCCGGTTTCCGGGTAGTAGTGGCCGAGCAGGATACCGATGGTGATGGCGACGATCACCTGGACATACAGCGATTTGTACAGCGGCTGACGAGTCGTCATGGCTAGTTTTTCCTCAAGTGGGCCGGCGCATCCTTCCCAGGATGTCGGGGCACCTGAATCGCGAACCCTCCTGTACCCGGAGGGATTTGTCGTTGTGTGCGAGTGCCTGGGCAGGCCTCTGCCAGCTGAATAGCAAGGGCGATGCCAAAGTGCCCGCTTGAGGTGCGCAGCCAATGATTACAGGGTGTGAATGCCCCGGGACGGGGCGAAAATGCCGGCAGAAAATGGCGGATTTCCGCCCGATGGCGGAAATCGTACAGGGCAGGTTGGCGGGAATCCGCCTCAGAGGTGTTCAGTGGGAGGGTCGGTGGGAGCGGGCTTGCCCTGCGATGAGGACCGCGCCGGATGGCAGCGGCTTCGCCGGTATCGCGGGGCTAGCCCGCTCCCACGCACCGCCCCCGCACTGGAAAGGCAGAATCAATCGAGTCGGAAAGCGATACGGAACGCAGCCCCGCCCAACGGCGAATCGCCCAGGCTCAGCTCGGCGTCATAGCTGTCGATGATGTCCTTGACCACCGCCAGCCCGATCCCCTGCCCTGGGTGCTGGCGGTCCAGCCGCTCGCCGCGCTCGAGAATCCGTTCGCGTTGATCCGGCGGCACGCCCGGCCCATCGTCCTCGACGCACAGCTCCAGCAGCCCCGGCGACTGATGCAGGCTCACCCGCACTTGCCCCAGGCATAGCCGGTAGGCGTTTTCCAGCAGGTTGCCCAAGAGCTCCAGCAACGCGCCCTGCTCCATCGGCACCCGCGCCAGGGCCGGGATGTCGAGGTCGACCTCCACGCGCTTGTCGCGATAGACCTTGGCCAGGGTGCTGCACAGGCTGTCGAGCAACGGCCTGAGCTCGACCTGGTGGCGCACCAGGCCGCTCTTGCGCAGGCTGGCGCGTTGCAGCTGATAGTCGATCTGCTGGCTCATGCGCTCGATCTGGCTCTGCAGCACCCGCGCCTGCTCTCGATCACCCTGCTCCATGCTTTCGCCCACCCCCTGCAGCACCGCAAGCGGGGTCTTGAGGCTATGCGCAAGATCATCCAGCGAGTCACGATAGCGCTGGCGCTGCTCGCGCTCGCTGCGCAGCAGGCGGTTGAGCGAGCCGGTCAGGCGCAGCAGTTCACGCGGGTGCTCGCGACTGAGCCCGTCCCGCGCCCCGCTTTCCACTTCGTCGAGTTCGGAACTGAGCCGGCGCAGCGAGCGCAACCCCCAGGTCAGGCCGGCCCAGAGCAGGACCATCAGCGCCAGCAATGCCGCGCCGAAGCCGAAGTAGAGCTTCTCGCGCAGGCCGTTAAGGGTGTCCTGGTACTCGCGCACCGGCTGCAGGGCGACGATGCTGAACGCCGCGCTCTTGCCGCCGAGCAGCTTGACCTCGACGTCGTAGACGAAGAATTCCTCGCCGTCGTCCTGGTGGATGCGCGCAAACTCATTGCCGCGCCCGTCATAGCGCGGGTGATAGTTGATGTTGCGATTGCGCGTGGCCCGCGACTGCCAGACCAGCTTGCCCTGGCGGTCGAAGATGTAGCCGAGCAGGCCGGTATAGGGCAGGTTGTAGCGCTCGTCCGGCAGCAGTGCAGGCATCTGCAACTGGCCACGCTCGACCCGCGCCGCGGAAATAAGAGTGGTCACGTCCGAGGCCAGGCGCTGCTCGATCGACTCCTGCAGCGCCAGGCTGAAGGCCTTCTGCAACGCCGGCAGCAACGCCAGCATGAACAGCAGCGCCAGCAACGCCGCGGCCAGCATCAGCCGCACCCGCAGCGAACGGATCATCGGCAGCGCTCGGTGAACAGGTAGCCCAGCCCGCGCACGGTGTCGATAGGCTTGAAGCCGTTGTCCCCCTCAAGCTTGCGGCGCAAACGGCCGATCAGCACCTCGATGACGTTCGGGTCGCGCTCCTCGTCATCCGGGTACAGCTGCTCCATCAGCCGGTCCTTGGCCACCACCTGCTGGTGATGACGCATGAGGTACTCGAGGATGCGGTATTCGTAGGCGGTCAGCGCCAGCGGTTGCTCGTCCAGGGTCGCCTGCTTGCGGTTGAGGTCAAGCACCAGCGGGCCGGCGGCGATGGTCGACTGGGTGAAGCCGCTGGAGCGGCGCAGCAAGGCGTTCAGGCGGGCTTCCAGTTCCTCGAACTGGAACGGCTTGACCACGTAGTCGTCGGCGCCGGCGGCCAGGCCCTCGACCTTGTCCTGCCAGTTGCCGCGGGCGGTGAGGATGAGGATCGGGAAAGTCTGGCCGAGGCTGCGCAACTGGCGGATCAAATCCAGCCCGCTCATGCCCGGCAGACCCAGGTCGATCACCGCCAGGTCGTGGTTGTACTGCTCGGCCTGGTACAAGGCTTCTTCCGCGTTGGCCACCGCCTGCACCACATGACCGCCCTCGCCGAGGCGGGTGAACAGGTGATGACGCAGCAGCGCCTCGTCCTCGACCACCAGCAATTTCATGCGGATCTCCTTTCAATGGGAATGCCCTGTGCCGGCCTCTTCGCGGGTAAACCCGCTCCCACAGGGCTGTGCACCACCTGTGGGAGCGGGTTTACCCGCGAAGAGGCTTGCACAGGATAACAGCGACCTCAGAACTTGTAGGTAGCCGCCAGGTAGGTCTGCGCGCTGCTGGTCAGGCGCAGGGTACCGTCCTTCGGCCCGCCGTGGGCGCCGATCTCGGTGGCGGCGTTGCTGCGCAGGTAACGGTAGCCCAGCTCGACCGAGGCGTTGTCGGTCACTTCCTGGATCACGCCGGCCTGCAGACCGACAGCGTAACCGTAGTCAGTGTCGCGGCTGGCGCCTGGCGAGTCCTGGGTCAGCTTGGTCATGCCCAGGCTGCCGCCACCGAACAGTTTGGTGGTATCGCCCACCGGCAGGAACAGGTCGTAGCTGCCGAGGAGGTTCTCCTGGCGCAGCTTGACGCCGCCATGGTCGCCCGAGACGTTGTCGTAGGTCAGGTAGTAGCGGCCCTGATCGTTGATCTTGCCCAGGCGCGCGCCCCAGGTGCTGTCCTTGCCGATGATGCCGTCGGCGTTCAGGCCGTCGGTGTTGCGCTGCAGCAGGCCGGACTTGCGGACTTTGTCGCTGGTCTGGCCGTAGGTCAGGCTGGCGAAGTTGTCATCGGCCTGGGCAACGCTGGTGAGGCCGGCGGCGCAAACCGCCATGGCGGCGATCAGGGTGTTGAGCGTTTTCATGGTTCAGGTACTCCGGGTTGGATGCGTTGTTGCTGTCTGGGGGCTAGAGTAGGGAGGGCGCCCTGAACCCCCGCTGAACCCGGCCTGAACCTTGGCTGAACGAACCGAAGAAGGAGCTCGACCATGCGTACCCTGCTTGCCCTGGCCTTGTTGTGCAGCGCCAGCCTTGCCCAGGCGGCGGTGCAGACCCGCGAGATTCCCTATCAGGATGCCGACGGCAACCGCCTGGTCGGCTACTACGCCTACGACGACGCCATCGAGGGCAAGCGTCCGGGCGTGGTGGTGGTGCATGAATGGTGGGGCCTGAACGACTACGCCAAGCGCCGCGCTCGCGACCTCGCGGCACTGGGCTACAACGCCCTGGCCATCGACATGTACGGCGACGGCAAGAACACCGAGCACCCCGCCGACGCCCAGGCGTTCATGGCGGCGGCGATGAAGGACCCGGCGGCGGCCGCCCGGCGCTTCGATGCCGGGCTTGAGCTGTTGAAGATCCAGCCCAATACCAACAAGCACCAGCTAGCGGCCATCGGCTACTGCTTTGGCGGCAAGGTGGTGCTGGATGCGGCGCGCCGGGGCGTGAAGCTCGATGGCGTGGTGAGCTTCCATGGCGCGCTGGCGACCCAGACACCGGCCAAGCCTGGGGTGATCCGGGCGAAGATCCTGGTGGAGCACGGCGAGGCCGACAGCATGGTCACCCCGGAGCAGGTGGCGGCGTTCAAGGCGGAGATGGATGTGGCCAAGGCGGACTACAAGTTCGTCGGGATTCCGGGGGCCAAGCATGGGTTTACCAACCCGGATGCGGATCGGTTGGGGCATGGGGGGCATGGCGGGCCGGATATCGGGTATGACAAGGCGGCTGATGAGAGTTCCTGGAAGGATATGCAGGCGTTCTTGAAGAGCGCGTTTGACTGAAGGGCCCATCGCGGGGCAAGCCCGCTCCCACGCCGGAAAACTACGCCATTCGTGGGAGCGGGCTTGCCCCGCGATGACGCTCCGGTGATTTGCGCCGGCTATCGCGACTGGCACAATACCCACCATGAACAGACTCCCCACCTGCTGCGCCCCGCTCCAGCACCACTGGCCCCTGCCCCGCCCGGTCCCCGGCGCGGTGCTGGTCAGCTGCGCCTTCGATCCAGCCCGCCTGGCCGCCGACGACTTCCAGCGCGCCGGCATCGAGCAGACCGCCAGCCTGCAACGCTCGGTGGCCAAGCGCCAAGCCGAGTACCTGGCCGGTCGGGTCTGCGCCCGCGAGGCACTGCAACGCCTGGATGGCCGCGACTATGTTCCGGCCACTCATGAAGACCGCTCGCCGATCTGGCCCGCCGGCATCCACGGCTCAATCACCCATGGCCAAGGCTGGGCTGCCGCCGTTGTCGCAGGCGACGACCGATGCCGCGGCCTGGGCCTGGACCAGGAAACCCTGCTCAGCGAAGAGCGCGCCGAACGCCTGGCCGGGGAAATCCTCACCCCCGCCGAACTGGAGCGCCTGGACCGCAGCCAGCAGGCGCTGGCCGTGACCCTGACCTTCTCGCTCAAGGAAAGCCTGTTCAAGACCCTCTATCCGCTCACCAAACAGCGCTTCTATTTCGAACACGCCGAACTGCTGGCCTGGTCCGCCGACGGCCATGCCCGCCTGCGCC
Organism: Pseudomonas sp. microsymbiont 2; assembly: GCF_054788395.1. Classification (NCBI taxonomy): domain Bacteria; kingdom Pseudomonadati; phylum Pseudomonadota; class Gammaproteobacteria; order Pseudomonadales; family Pseudomonadaceae; genus Pseudomonas; species Pseudomonas sp. microsymbiont 2. The sequence continues at coordinate 1,422,574 of NZ_CM139112.1, read as the reverse complement.
TGCTCACCGACCTATCGGCCGAGTGGCACCACGGCGTCGAACTCGATGGCCAGTTCTGCCTGCAGGACGGCCATCTGCTCAGCTTGATCAGCGTCTAGTCACGAGGCTGCTCGCGCGGCCAGCTCAAACTGAAACACGCCCCGCCCAGCTGCTCGCTGCGCCCGACCAGGGCGCGGCCGCCGTGCCAGTAGATGATCCGCCGCACGATCGACAGCCCCAGCCCATGCCCGCCCGAGGCCCGGGTGCGGCTGTCGTCAAGGCGGGTGAACGGGGTGAAGATGCGATGCCACACCCCTTCGGGAATCCCGGGGCCGTCATCCTCTACATCGATACGGCAACGTTGCTGGCCAATCTGGTAGCTCAGGCGCACTTCGGCTTCGGCATGACGCATGGCATTGCGTACCAGGTTCTGCAGCGCCCGGTGCAGGTAACGCGGCTCGGCCTCGACCTGGGCACCGCCGCCTTCGAGCCCGTGGCACACCCCGCGCACCACCCGTACCTCGGCTCGCAGCGGCGCCAGCTCCTCGATCACCCGCGCCAGCAGCTCGTCCAGATCCACCACCTGGAAATGCAGGGCCGGCGCGCCCTGCTCCAGGCGGGCGTAGGTCAGCATCTCGTCGACCAGCTTGTCCAGGTCCTGGATATCGCCGTCCATGCCGGCCAGGTGCTTGGCCCGGCCCTCGTCGGTGCTGGCGCTCTCGATCATCTCCAGGCCGAAGCGCAGCCGCGCCACCGGCGTGCGCAACTCGTGGGACACCGCCCGCACCAGCTCGCGCTGCATGGTCAACGAGCGTTGCAGGTGCTCGGCCATGCCGTTGAAGGCTTCGGCCAGGCGACCCACCGAGTCGGCGTCGCCGGCCGGCACGCGCGTATCGAGGCTGCCCTCGGCGATGCGCGTGGCCGCCACCTCCAGACCCGACACGCGCCGCTCCAGCTGGCGCACCAGCAGGTAGACCACCAGCCCGATCAGGCACAGCCCGAGGAAGGCGATCAGGATCAGCAACTGCGGCGGATAAGGGTTGAGCTGGTACAGCGGGCCGATCTCCAGCACCCAGGGTGAGCCGGACAGCCCCGAGAACACGCGGATCGAGTCGCCGTCCCTGCCCAGGGCCATCACCGTGTCGCCCTCCTCCACCCGGCGGCGCTGATCGTCGTCCAGGGCGGCGCGCTCGATGCGCTGCAGGGCGATGTCGAAACCGAAGCCCTTGCTCTGGCGCAGCTGCGCCAGGCGCGCCTGCTGCTCGGTCACCGGGTAGCGCACCAGCTCGTCGGCCAATAGATAAAGCGTGGCGCGGGCCAACTGCTCGCTGATCTGCTTGACCTCGGCCACCAGCAGCAGGTCTTCGTGGCCGACCCGGCGCAACACCCGGGCGGCATGCGGGCCGGTCTTCTCCACCACCACCAGGTCGCGGTACAGCCGCGCCCGCTGCCCGCCGTCGAGGGTGAACGCCGACAGCGGCTGCAGGTCCAGCGGCACGCCGAGCAGGCGCTCCCAGATCACCAGCGAACGGGTGCGCTCCACCGCATTCTGTTGCGCCAGGTTGTCGGCCATCAGGCTGAAGGTACCCTGGGCCAGGCGCTCGCGGTGCTGGCCGGCGCGGATCTCGTTGACCAGGTGCAGGCTGAGCACGCCGAGCACGGCCACCAGCACCAGCACCGCGAGCATGCCGCCATAGATACGCAGGAAGATCGAGTTCATGGCGCCTCGCCGACGAACAAATAGCCTTTGCTGCGCAGGGTCTTGATCAGCCGCGGGGTGATCGGGTCATCGCCGATCTTGGGGCGGATCTTGGAAATGCGCACATCGATGGAGCGGTCCTGGCCGTCGTAACCGACGCCACGCAGCGAAGTGAAGATCTCCTCTCGGGACAATACCCGCCCGGCGTTGCTGGCCAGCAGCCAGAGCAGATCGAACTCGGCGCCGGTCAGCTCGATCAGCTGGCCGCTCAGGCGCGCCTCGCGTTGTCGGCTGTCTATATGCAGCGGGCCGAAGCTCAGCTCCTGGCGCCGCTCCGGGGCCTCGCTGCGGCGCAGCAGGGCGTTGATGCGCGCCAGCAGCACGCGCGGGCGCACCGGCTTGCATACATAGTCGTCAGCGCCCAGGTCCAGGCCCTGGATCTGGTCCAGCTCGTCGCTGCGGGCGGTGAGCATCAGGATGGGGCCGGCGTACTGGCCACGCACCCGGCGGCAGATGCTCAGGCCATCCTCGCCGGGCAGCATCAGGTCGAGGATCACCAGGTCCGGCTGACTGTCGATGATCCGCCGAGCGGCACGGCCGCCGTCGCCCTCCACCGCCACTTCGAAGCCGTTGGCCTGCAGGTACTCGGCAGTGAGCTCGGCGAGGCGCTGGTCGTCCTCGACGATGAGGATGCGGTTGATTGGCTGGTCCATGGCCTTACCCTTCTTCTGGTTTTTGTCGGGCCTTGCTGTTGGTTGTAGCGGCCTCATCGCGGGGCAAGCCCGCTCCCACGCTGAATACAGAGCCATGCGTGAAGCACAGAGTCATGCGTGGGAGCGGGCTTGCCCCGCGATGAGGCCAGTACAACCCTTTGATTCCAGCGAAAATCCACCTTCACCAAAGCGCAACATCAGCTCCGGATACTACGTCCCGCCCCCACCCCTGCCAACCACCCAGAACGCCCCACGACTGAACCGTTTTTTGTGATAGGGTGCGCGCCCGAAAAAATCTGCGCGACGGCGTAGCACAGGCAAAAAATAGTGCAAACCTCTTGGGACAAGGCCTACAGCGAATACCCACGGATCACTCACAAAGTACCCACAAGTTATCCACAGACGCTCACCTTGCAAAGCCCCCGATACCGCATTATCTTGTATCCCTATCGCAGCGAACCACTAGATGTTGGGTTTCGCGCAAAATCACAAACACAAGTCGCCAGGCAAATTCAAGCGAATTTACCGACTGAACTTAACGTGATTTCAACAGCCAAACCGCTCCTGCGGAGGGCGACCGAGGCAAGCCGCAGACGGCCTTGTTCGGGTATGAGTGTTGCAGGCAGCGCCTCGCCACTCATCAGCAACAGATTTTGGGTACGCCCAGAACCTTTGACTTCGGCCAGGGAGCGGCAGCTTATTGCCCCTTATTCCTGAGTCTGTCCCGAAGTCGGTAAGCCCGAGCGGGCACATGCGCGTGCATGACGCCTCCCCGCCTGGGCCATCGAGCAAGTGGACGGAACGGTGGGCGCCCCAACAAGGCGCCTGAACAAACTAGAAACTGTGGAGACACCCACCCATGCAAACCGACACGACTCGCGAGAACCCGCAGGCCAAGGCGCCGCAGGCCGCCGATTCCAACCAGGATCTGGCTGCCACCGCCCCTGGCCAACTGCGCGTGATCAAGCGCAACGGCACTGTCGTCCCCTACACCGACGACAAGATCACCGTGGCCATCACCAAGGCGTTCCTCGCAGTTGAAGGCGGCACCGCTGCCGCCTCGTCGCGCATCCACGACACCGTCGCGCGCCTGACCGAGCAGGTCACCGCCACGTTCAAGCGTCGCATGCCATCGGGTGGCACCATCCACATCGAAGAAATCCAGGACCAGGTCGAACTGGCCCTGATGCGTGCCGGCGAGCAGAAAGTCGCCCGCGACTACGTGATCTACCGCGACCAGCGTGCAAAAGAGCGCGCCACCCGCAGCAACGCCGACGCCGTGGTCGAGCCGCACCCAAGCATCCGCATCACCCTCGCCGACGGCAGCCTGGCCCCTCTGGACATGGCCCGCCTGAACACCATCATCAGCGAAGCCTGCGAAGGCCTGGCCGAAGTCGATGGCGACCTGATCCAGCGCGAAACCCTGAAGAACCTGTACGACGGCGTGGCCATCAAGGACGTCAATACCGCCCTGGTGATGACCGCCCGTACCCTGGTGGAGCGTGAGCCGAACTACTCGTTCGTCACCGCCCGCCTGCTGATGGACACCCTGCGCGCCGAAGGCCTGGGCTTCCTGGGCGTGGCCGACAGCGCCACCCACCACGAGATGGCCGACCTGTACGCCAAGGCCCTGCCGGCCTACGTCGAGAAAGGCGTCGAGTTCGAACTGCTCGACCCGGCGCTGAAAGGCTACGACCTGGAGCGCATGGGCAAGGCGATCAACCACGAGCGCGACCAGCAGTTCACCTACCTGGGCCTGCAGACCCTGTACGACCGCTACTTCATCCACAAGGATGGCGTGCGCTTCGAGCTGCCGCAGGTGTTCTTCATGCGCGTGGCCATGGGCCTGGCGCTGGAAGAGAAAGACAAAGAAGCCCGTGCGATCGAGTTCTACAACCTGTTGTCGTCCTTCGACTACATGGCCTCGACCCCGACCCTGTTCAACGCCGGTACCCTGCGCCCGCAGCTGTCCAGCTGCTACCTGACCACCGTGCCGGACGACCTGTCGGGCATCTACCACGCAATCCACGACAACGCCATGCTGTCGAAATTCGCCGGTGGCCTGGGCAACGACTGGACCCCGGTGCGCGCCCTGGGCTCGTACATCAAGGGCACCAACGGCAAGTCGCAAGGCGTCGTGCCGTTCCTGAAAGTGGTCAACGACACCGCCGTCGCCGTCAACCAGGGTGGCAAGCGCAAGGGCGCCGTGTGTGCCTACCTGGAAACCTGGCACCTCGACATCGAAGAATTCATCGAGCTGCGCAAGAACACCGGTGATGACCGTCGTCGTACCCACGACATGAACACCGCCAACTGGATCCCTGACCTGTTCATGAAGCGCGTCTTCGATGACGGCAAGTGGACCCTGTTCTCGCCATCGGAAGTGCCTGATCTGCACGACCTGACCGGCAAGGCCTTCGAAGAGCGCTACGAGTACTACGAAGCCCTGACCGAGTACAACAAGATCAAGGTGTTCAAGACCATCCAGGCCAAAGACCTGTGGCGCAAGATGCTGTCGATGCTGTTCGAGACCGGCCACCCGTGGCTGACCTTCAAGGACCCGTGCAACCTGCGTTCGCCGCAGCAGCACGTGGGCGTGGTCCACAGCTCGAACCTGTGCACCGAGATCACCCTGAACACCAACAAGGACGAGATCGCGGTCTGCAACTTGGGCTCGATCAACCTGCCGAACCACATTGTCGACGGCAAGCTGGACACCGCCAAGCTGCAACGCACCGTGAACACCGCCGTGCGCATGCTCGACAACGTGATCGACATCAACTACTACTCGGTGCCGCAAGCGCGTAACTCGAACTTCAAGCACCGCCCGGTCGGCCTGGGGATCATGGGCTTCCAGGACGCGCTGTACCTGCAGCACATCCCGTACGGCTCCGATGCTGCCGTCGAGTTCGCCGACAAGTCGATGGAGGCAGTCAGCTACTACGCGATCCAGGCTTCCTGCGACCTGGCCGACGAGCGCGGCGCCTACGAGACCTTCCAGGGTTCGCTGTGGTCCAAGGGCATCCTGCCGCTGGACAGCCAGCAGATCCTGATCGAGGCCCGTGGCCAGAAGTACATCGACGTCGACCTGACCGAGAGCCTGGACTGGGCACCGGTGCGCGAGCGCGTGCAAAAAGGTATTCGTAACTCGAACATCATGGCCATCGCGCCGACCGCGACCATCGCCAACATCACCGGCGTGTCGCAGTCCATCGAGCCGACCTACCAGAACCTGTACGTGAAATCGAACCTGTCGGGCGAGTTCACCGTGATCAACCCGTACCTGGTTCGCGACCTGAAGGCCCGCGGCCTGTGGGACTCGGTGATGATCAACGACCTGAAGTACTACGACGGTTCCGTGCAGCAGATCGAGCGTATCCCGCAAGAGCTGAAGGACCTGTACGCCACCGCGTTCGAAGTCGAGACCAAGTGGATCGTCGATGCCGCCTCGCGTCGCCAGAAGTGGATCGACCAGGCCCAGTCGCTGAACCTGTACATCGCCGGCGCTTCGGGCAAGAAGCTGGACGTGACCTATCGCATGGCCTGGTACCGTGGTCTGAAGACCACCTACTACCTCCGTGCCCTGGCCGCGACCAGCACCGAGAAGTCGACCATCAACACCGGCAAGCTCAACGCCGTGTCGAGCGGCGGCGACAGCGCCCCGGTCCAGGCCGCGGGCCCAGCCCCGGTACCGAAGGCCTGCGCCATCGACGAGCCGGATTGCGAAGCCTGCCAATAAGGCCTTCGCAGCGCTGAGCTGAACATGCCGCCTCAATCGCCCTCACGGGTGGCTGAGGCGGCATTTTTTTGCGCCCCGACATCCCCCTGCGGGAGCGGTGCGTGGGAACGGCACGTGGGAGCGGGCTTGCCCCGCGATAGGGCCCCTACAGGCAATACACCCCCTAGGCCATGACCAAGATCAAAACACCATATGTAGCGCCTGATAAAAAAAATCACACTACATATAGGATCTAATCCCATTTAGGGCTAGACTCTTACCCCGTGACGAACCACCGGTATCCAGTGAACGGAAGCACGTAATGCAGGTTGAAAATTTACCGCCCTGCGCCCTCTGCGCCGCCCCGATCCAAAGTGATTTCCGGTATACTTCGCGGCCCCAAAAAGGGATGAGCCAATGATCGACTGCGTGAAGCAAGCCCCCGGGGCCACACCGCAGGTTTTATCGTTGCCGTACAGCTTCCAGGTGCCCTGCCCCCTCGCCCGAGTGCAGGCCAGGCGCCGACCCGAACACCTTCAAACGTGACGAGAGCCCGCTCTCACTGCTTGCCGCAGCGCCCGTTGGCGTCGCGCCGTACAGGCATCACTTCAAAATCCAACCGGTTGCCCCGCGCAACCCTCTAGCAGGAGCCAGGACCATGCTGAGCTGGGACGAATTCGACAAAGAAGACGGTGAAGTCGCCGCCAAAGGCAACACCCCCGCGCAGGCCGCAGCCGCCACCACCCTCGACAAGCTCGACAGCGCCGGCGGTGCCGCCGCCCTGGAAGCTCGCGCCGCCACCGCCGCCGACTCCGACGCCGTCAAGCGCGCCAAGGCTGCGCTGGACGCCCTGGACATCGCCGAAGGCCTGGCCGAGCTGGAAGGCTCCTCGGCCCGTGTCGCCGTTGACGAAAAGCGCATGATCAACTGCCGCGCCGACCTCAACCAGCTGGTACCGTTCAAGTACGACTGGGCCTGGCAGAAGTACCTGGATGGCTGCGCCAACCACTGGATGCCGCAAGAGGTCAACATGACCGCCGACATCGCCCTGTGGAAGAGCATGGACGGCCTGACCGAAGACGAGCGCCGCATCGTCATGCGCAACCTCGGCTTCTTCTCCACCGCCGACTCGCTGGTTGCCAACAACCTGGCCCTGGCCGTGTACCGCCTGATCACCAACCCGGAGTGCCGCCAGTACATCCTGCGCCAGGCCTTCGAAGAGGCGATCCACACCCACGCCTACCAGTACTGCATCGAGTCGCTGGGCATGGATGAAGGCGAGATCTTCAACATGTACCACGAGATCCCGTCGGTCGCGAAAAAAGCCGCCTGGGGCCTGAAGTACACCCGCGCCATCTCGGACCCGGAGTTCAACACCGGCACCGTCGAAACCGACAAAGAGCTGCTGCGCAACCTGATCGCCTACTACTGCGTACTGGAAGGCATCTTCTTCTACTGCGGCTTCACCCAGATCCTGTCCATGGGCCGCCGCAACAAGATGACCGGCGTCGCCGAGCAGTTCCAGTACATCCTGCGCGACGAGTCCATGCACCTGAACTTCGGCATCGACGTGATCAACCAGATCAAGATCGAGAACCCGCACCTGTGGGATGCCGCGATGAAGGAAGAGGCTACCCAGATGATCCTGCAGGGTACCCAGCTGGAGATCGAATACGCCCGTGACACCATGCCACGCGGCGTGCTGGGCATGAACGCGGCGATGATGGAGGACTACCTCAAGTTCATTGCCAACCGTCGACTGACCCAGATTGGTCTGAAGGAAGAGTATCCGGGGACTACCAACCCGTTCCCTTGGATGAGTGAGATCATGGACTTGAAGAAGGAGAAGAACTTCTTTGAGACACGGGTTATCGAGTACCAGACTGGTGGTGCTCTGAGCTGGGATTGATCGTCCCGCCATCCAGAAAGGCTGCCTTCGGGCAGCCTTTTTTTATGCTCGTGTCCCAAGCGCCCATCTGGGCTATGCAACCTCCGCACTCATCAGCTACGAAACGACTGCCCCAGAAATTCGGTAATCAATAAAACGATCTGCCGCTGGATCAGCGCCCGCGGTCGAGCGTTATCGCCATCCCGGCAAATAATGCCATCGCCTGGAGCATCTTCTTCGAGCAACGCCACCGCGCCAGGTTTGCACATCGACAAAAAGCTGAAGTGGCTGGCGTCCTTGATCTCGACATAGCGACTCGTCGCCGGGGGCAACCGCTTGGCCAGGTCGGCGGATTCCAACTGTGCCGGGAGCTCTTCAGAAGGTGCGCCCGCCGCGATCACCAGTGCCGGCACCGGCAACGTCGCCAGGCTTTCAGTGGTCATGCCACGTGACAGGCCCAGGTCCAGGGTGATGATGGCCGTGACACGTCTGTCGCTCAGGTCGCCACCCAGCCGGGACTTCGCAGCCAAGTCGGGATTGATCTGTTTGTAAACGCCACAACTGGCCAGTTGTGGATGGGCCGTGCAGTCCTGGGCAAAGCGCTCGGGATCGAACCGGGACCCGGCGATTTCCAGGGCGGTCCAGCCACCGAGTGAGTGACCTGCCACTGCAATTTTTCCCTTCGCCACTGCCCCAAATCGATCCGGCTGAGCCAGGACCGCATCGATGGCCCGTTGCAGATCGATGGGACGCTGCCACAACTGTGCGGCGGCTTCAGGGTTGCGATTGCGGGTGGTCGTTCCGGGGTGGTTGACCGCCGCCACCATGTAACCCTGCCGCACCAGCGCACTGGCCAGCCATGACTGGTTCCCCCAGTTACCGCGAAAACCATGGGAAAGCACCACCAATGGATGCGCGCCAGAGGCCGGGGGGGCATCGCGTACGGCAAGGTCACCGACAAACACCGGGGTATCCGCGATCAGCTGCGGCGTGGCCGTGGAGGTACTCGGGTACCAGACGACCAGTTCCAGCGGGCGACCATTTTGCTCGTCCGCCAATGTAGAGGTCCGAAAACCGATGGGAATATCGCCCGCGAATGCAGGCAGGTTCAGACAGATAGAGAGCAAGAAGCCGAGCACTGTTTTCATTGTTTTTCTTCCTTGAAGGGATCAGCGCCGATTGGACGTGATCGGGTGCGCGGGAAACATATCAGCCGTCATGGCGACACGCACAGTACATTCGATTGATATGACTGAACTGGAGCTTGCCCGCAAACACTGGCGAAGCAGATGCCATGTACCACGGCACCTGCTTCGCGTGCCTGCTCCCACAGGGTCCTTCAACTGTCCCGAACGTTCCTAGTGGGCTACATCCATGGGCATCCGATACTCGATCACCCCCGGCTTCTCGGCAATCCAGTCATACAACCGCTGCGCAGTCCGGTTGGTCTCCTGGGTATGCCAGTACAGCCGGTCGCACCGCTGCTGCCGGGCCTGGCCCTGGACGAACTCGATCAGTTGCTTGCCGATCATTCGCCCGCGGGCGCTCGGGCACACGTACAGGTCTTCCAGGTAGCAGAAGTCGTTGCGCCCCCAGGTCGAGCGGTGGAACACATAGTGGACGAAGCCGAAGAGCCGTTCGCCGTCGGTGGCCACGGCGCAGTGCATGGGCTCGGCCGGGTCGAAGAAGCGGGCCCAGGTGCGCTCGGTGATGGCTGGGCCCAGGTCTACCTGGTAGAAGGCCTGGTATTGCGCCCAGTAGTCGTGCCAGGGCTGGAGGTCGGTTTGCTTCACCTCGCGGATGAAGACTGGTAGTTGGGTGGTGGTCATTGGTGGAACCCCTTTTGGGCAATGCAGTGTGAATGAGTGAGGGGGCCGGCCTGCCCGTAGCGCTTGCCTTCCTTGGTGGTTGCTTGCGGGCTGGGGTTTTATAGCGGATAAATGGTTGGTTTTTACCTGCCAATTAGTTGGAAATTGCCAGACCATTTTGGGGTTCTGGATAGGGGTAAGGCTTGAGATTGCCGGGGGCGCTTCGCGCCCCTTTCGCGACACAAGGCCGCTCCTACAGGGGTTCGCGGTCGCCTGTGGGAGCGGACCTTGCCGGGGCGCCGGACCGGTCGGAAAGGGCTGCGAAGCGGCCCCGGCGTTGGCAGCCATTAATCAGGTCCATCAGCCAGGGAATCAGGCCAATGTTCAAACACGCGCAGCTGGAATCGGTGAAAGCCTGGATCAACGACCCCGCCCATGGCGCGCTGGCCTTGCATGTGCGTATCCAACGGGCGATCCGTCAGCTGATCCTCGACGGCGCACTGCCGGTGGGCAAGGCGTTGCCCGCCTCGCGCCCGCTGGCCCAGTCCCTGGGCGTGTCGCGCGATACCGTGGAGTCGGCCTACAGCCAGTTGCACGCCGAGGGTTTCATCGAGCGACGCGTAGGTAGCGGCAGCTTCGTGTCGCAACGGGCCCGATGCCTGCCGTCGCGCAAGCGCCAGCGCCCGGCGCATCAGCAGGCCCCCGTGCAGTTGAGCCGCCGAGGTGAAGCGCTGTTGCACAGCGGTGGCGTCCACAACTTCCAGTCGCCCCGCCCCTTCGCCCCGGGCGTGGCCGAAACCCGGCACTTCCCCCTGGCCATCTGGGAGAAGCTGGAACGGCAGGTGTACAAGGAATACGGCACGCGGGCGCTGGAACACAGCGAGCCGCAAGGCATGGCCCCCTTGCGCAGGGCAATCGCCGACTACCTCAACCTCGAGCGCGGGGCCCAGGCATCCGCCGAGCGCATCCTGATCCTCACCAGCTCGCAGCAGGCCCTTGGCCTGTGCGCCCAGGTGCTCATGGACGCAGGCGACCAGGTACTGGTCGAAGACCCGCTGTACCAAGGCACCCGCAAGGCCGTCACCGCCGCCGGCCTGGCATGCGTGCCGGTCCCGGTGGACGCGCACGGCCTGCAGGTGGACGCCATGGCCCGGCTGGCGCCGGATGCCCGGGCGGTATTCCTCACCCCTTCGCACCAATACCCGACCGGCGCGACCCTGGCGCTGGACCGGCGCCTGCTGGCGATCGAATGGGCACGCCAGCAACAGGCCTGGATCATCGAGGACGACTACGACAGCGAGTTCCACTACGCCGGCCGCCCCACCGCCTGCGTGCAGGGCCTGGACCCGCATGAACGCACGCTGTACATCGGTACCTTCACCAAATCGCTGTTCGCCGGCCTGCGCATCGGCTACCTGCTGCTGCCGCCCCAGCTCGTCGCGCCGATGACCGCCGCCCGAACGCTGCAGGACGGACATAACGCCTCCATCGCCCAGTTGACCCTGGCCCGGTTCATGGAAGGCGGGCACTTCAACGCCCATGTGCGGGCCATGCGCGCGCTCTACGCCGAGCGGCGGGATGTGCTGGCGGATCTGCTGCGCAGGCACTTGGGGGCGTTTCTCGTGCCGCAGGTGCCCGCTGGCGGGCTGCAGATGCCCTGCCATTTCGTGCAGGGCCTGTCTGAAGACTCCGTGGTCAGGGCGGCACGCGGGGTGGGGATCGATCTGTTGGGGCTGGGCAGCTTGTACGCGGTGCCGAGGAACGATGCCGGCTTGCTGATGGGGTTTGCGGCACTGACACCCGCGCAGATGAGGGAGGCGGTGGTGAAACTGGAGAAGGTGCTGGCAGGCTTGGCCAGATAGCCACGCTGCGTGCAAGCAGTACGGTCAAAACCCATGCCGAATGCGACCAGAATGCCCGCTCCACGTAATGCCTCGGATTGCAGGCATTAACGGCCAATATCGCAGTCAGCGCCCAGAAATCCAGGCATTGGCGTGAGAGGAGGTGCAAACAGGTGGCTCCAATACCACAAGCCCCGGGGCTGTATTGAAAAACCTCCACCCCCTGTATCTATTGCAGTCCCGCCCTTCCCTCCACCATCCCTTCCACACTCCTCTGGATGGCTGAAGGAACCCGCATCATGGCTGCCCTGCTGCTGCAAATGTCCCCCATTGGCCTGGTAATCGCCCTGATCCTGCTGCTGCGCCGACCACCCGTGCAGGCCGCGCTGGCCGGCGTGGCCGGTGTCCTGCTGCTGTGGGGCCTGGGCGCCGCGCAGCCGCTGTCGGCGGCGGTATCCGGCGCCATTGTGCAAGACACACTGATCCTGTTCCTCAGCACCGCCTGCGTGATCATTCCGGGGCTGGCCTTCGTCATCCTGGTCGAACGCGCCAACGCACCGCAGGCGATCGGTGCCTGGGTGCAGGAGCTGGGCTGGACGCCGCCGATGCAGGTGATCTTCATCGTGCTGGGCCTGGCGCCACTGCTGGAGGCGATGACCGGGTTCGGCGTATCGCTGATCGCCACGGTGCCGCTGCTGATGGGGCTGTTCTCGCGTCAAGTCGGCATGAAGATGGCGCTGGCCGGCATGGTGGTGATGCCCTGGGGCACGCTGGGGCTGGCCACGGTGATCGGCGCGCTGCTGGCCCATGTGCCGGCGCAGGAGCTGGGCAGCCACTCGGCACTGGTCAGCGCCCCGGTGTTCCTCGGCCTGGCCGCCGTGGCGCTGACGTTGGCGCGGGTTCGCGGCGTAAGGGCGTGGCTGGGGCTGGCACTGGTCTCGCTGCTGTTCAGCGCGGTGCTGTATGTGATCAATCGCTGGATCGGCCCGGAAGCCGCTGGCGTACTGGCCGGGCTGACAGTGGTCTGCGTCGGGCTGGGGCTCTCCTGGGCGCGACGCGGGGCGCTGGTGCGCTGGCCGCAGGCGGCGTGGCCGTACCTGGCCCTGCTGGCGGTGATCATCGTCTCGCGGGGGCTGTTCCTGCTGTCGGGATGGGACGGGTTGTGGGTGGTGCATGGCACCAATGTGTCGTGGAAGCCGCTGGCTTCGCCGGGGCTGGCCTTGCTGCTGGTGGTGCTGATGATGGTCGCCCGCCAGGGCGCAGGCTTCCCGTGGCAGGCGCTGGTCAAGCGGGCGCGGTTCCCGGTGGCGACGATCTTCCTGTTTCTGCTGCTCTCCCAGGTGATGGTCAAGGCCGGTTTCCTGGTCGAGGCGCAACGAGCACTGCAAGCATTGTCGGGTGTATCGCTGGCGTCGACGGTGTCGCTGTTGGCGGGGCTGGCCGGTTACGTCACCGGCTCCAATGTCGGCGGCACCACGCTGGTGATGCCGTCCATCGCCGCGTTGTCCAGCGTCCACGGCCCTTGGCTGGCGGCCATGGCCAACAGCGCCGCAGGACATGGCGCGCTGGGCTCGTTGTCGATCCTGTCGCTGATCATCGGGCTGGCTGGAGCCAACCGCGAGGAAGAGCACGGGCTGATCCGCTTCGGCTTTGCCCTGGTGCTGCTGAACATCGTCATCGTGGCTGCAACGGGCACGGTTTTGCTCTACCTTTGCGCAGCCCCCGCCTGACACCACACAAGGCCGCCATGGACCGCAACCCCAAGCCCGACAAACGCTGGCACACCGTCAACGCCTGGCTGCTGCGCCAGATCGACAGCGGCGAATGGCCCAGCGGCACACAGCTACCCTCGGTACGCGAGCTGGCGCGGCTGTTCGACAGCAGCATCGCCACCGTGCAACGGGCCTTGGCGGAGCTGGAGGCCAATGCCTATGTGCAGGCCACGCCGCGGATCGGCTATTTCGTCGCCAAGGGCGCGGCCCAGGTGCAGGGATTCGACCTGGCCAGTGTCACCGTCAACGTCAACCACGCGGTGGTCGCCATGCTCGCCCAGGCGACCAGCACCACCGCGCTGTCATTGAGCTCGGCGGTGCTGCACGACGAGCTCACGCCCCATGTGCTGCTGAACAAGTGCCTGGCGACGCTGGCCGCCAAGGCCGACCAGCCATTGGCTGGCCTGATCGCCCCGCCGGGCCTGGCCTCGCTGCGCCGGCGCATCGCCGGGCTGATGCTGCAACGCGGCGTTGCCTGCGGCCCGGACGAAGTCCTGGTGACCTCCGGCGACACCATCGCCCTCGAACTGGCCCTCGAAGCCGTCGCCCGGCCAGGCGCCACGGTGGCCATCGAAACACCTACCTACTACGGCATCCTGCAGGCCATCGAACGCCTGGGCATGCGCGCCCTGCCCATCCGTACCCACGCCGACAGCGGCATGGACCTCGAACACCTGGAGTGGGCCCTCAAGCGCGGCAAGGTCGATGTGGTGTTCCTCAACCCGACGCTGCAGAACCCACGGGGCTTCATCATGCCCGACGCGGCGCGGGCACGGCTGTCACAGCTGGCGCAGGCGGCGGATGTGCCGATCATCGAGGACGATATCTTCTTCGACCTGGCGGACGAGGCGCAGCGGCCCAAGGCGATCAAGCACTACGACACGACCGGGCAGACAATCTATTGCTCGTCGTTCTCCAAGACCGTGGCGCCGGGGTACCGGGTGGGCTGGTGCGTGGCGGGGCGGTATCGGGATGCGATCCTGGCCCAGCTGTTTTCGCGCAACCTGGCAGTGTCGAGCCTGGCCCAGCGGGTGCTGGATGAGTTTATCGGCCGGGGGTACATGGAGGAGCACTGCGCGAAGCTGCGTGGGCGACTGGCGGCGCAGGCCGAGGTAATGGAGGCGCTGGTGCGCTCGGCGTTTCCGCTGGGAACACGGTACGTGGCGCCGCAGGGCGGGTTTATCCATTGGATAGAATTGCCGGAAGGGACGGACATGGTGGCGCTGCAGCAGCTTGCCGCAGAGCGTGGCTGCAATGTCGGCGGCAGCGGGATGTTCTTTGCCGATGGGGAGTGTGGCACTGGGTTGCGGGTGTGCCTGGGGCGGGTGATTACGCCTGAGGTGATGCGGGGCCTGCAGGTGTTGTCCGAATGTGCAAGACAGGTCCCCTGCAAAGCCCGGGCTGACCAAATGTAGTGCTGACAGGCTTCTACATTGAGGCCGGTTCACCCCCTGTGGGAGCGGGTTCACCCGCGAACACCGGCGCAGTCGGTGCCATGCACCGCGTCGCATTCTTCGCGGGTAAACCCGCTCCCACAGAGATGTGGCGAGCCTCAGGTCAGATGCTCATGTCCGCGCAAATGCTCGGCCAACATATCGATAAAGGTCCGCACCTTGGTCGAGCCATATTTGCTCTCCCGATGCAGGATATGGATCGGCCAGGGCGCTTCCTCGTACTCGGCCAGGATCACCTGCAAGCGCCCGGCCGCCACTTCGTCCGCCACCTGGTACGACAGCAGCCGTGCAATCCCGAGCCCGGCGCTGGCCGCGGCAATGGCGGCGTCGTTGCTGGTCACGGTCAGGCGCGGCTTCATGCGGATCAGCGTCGGGTCGTCGATGGCGCCGAAGCGCCAGTCCGTGCGTGGCGACAGGGTCCCGGCGGCGATGACTTCGTGCTTCTGCAATTCAGAGGGATGGCGCGGCGTGCCGTGGCGTTCGAGGTACTCGGGCGAGGCGCACAGCAACCGGCGCATCCTGCCCACGCGCAACGCCTTGAGGCCCGAATCGGGCAACTGGCCGATGCGCACCGCCACGTCCATGCCCTCCTCCACCAGGTTCACCACGCGGTCGAGAAAGTACGCCGACACATCCACCTCGGGGTACTGCTGCAGGTAACGGACGATGCACGGCATGACGAACTTCTTGCCGAACAGGATCGGCGCGGTCACCGCCAGGTCGCCCTTGGGCGCGGCGTTGATGCCGGCGGCGGCTTCGTTGGCCTCGACGATGCTGGCGAGGATGTGCCGGGTGTCCTCCAGGTAGCGCCCGCCGGCCTCGGTCAGGCGCACGCTGCGGGTGGTGCGCAGCAGCAGCTTGACCCCGAGCTGTTCCTCCAGGGCGCTGACGGCGCGGGTCACCGCTGCCGGCGAGATGGCCAGGCGGCGGGCGGCGGCGGCGAAGCTTTCCAGCTCGCCCACGGCCACGAACACTTTCATCAGGTGGATCTGGTCCATGCCGCGCCCCACGCGTTGTCGTGGGGCGATTATCGCCGTGGTCACGCTAGAGCTCCAGTACCAGGGGCTGCACACCTTCCTCGGCCTGGGCGGGGATGGCGCAGCAGATCAGCACGCTGCCGGGCTCGGGCAATTCGGCGGGCGGGTTCGGGTAGTGGACCTGGCCGCTGACCAATTTGGTCCTGCAGGTACCGCAGGAGCCTCCTCGGCAACTGAAGTCCGGCGACAGGCCACGGCTTTCCGCCAGCTCCAGCAGGGTGCCGCTGTCCGGTGCCCAACGCGCCTCCTTGGCGGAGCTGGCGAAGTACACCGGCACCGGCTCGCTGGCGGGTAGGGGCTGCTGCAGCGTCGGCTGATTGTCGTCGGTGTGGCGGCGCAGGGTCGAGGGGCCGAAGGCTTCGGCATGAATGCGGGCGTCGGGCACATGCACGCCGCGCAGGCCTTCGTACAGGTCCTGGGTGAAGCTGGCCGGGCCGCAGAGGTAGAAGTCGTGGTCGTCCAATGCCAGCGAGGCCTTGATTTGCTCGATGCCCAGGCGGCTGGCGAATTGGTAGTCATGCCCTGGCACGGCCGAGGGCTCGGGCTGGCTCAGGGCACGATGGATGCTCAGCAAGCCATTGGCGTGTTGCTGAAGCGCGGCAAGCTCCTGCTGGAACGGCAAGTCGGCCAGTGTGCGCCCGCCATGGAACAGGTGGATGCGCCGCCCCTGCCCTTTCGCCAGCTGCTCGCGGAGCATGGCGATCAACGGGGTGATGCCGACGCCCGCGCCAATCAGTACAAGTGGCCGGTCGCTCTGCTGATCCAGGGTGAAGCTGCCCATGGGCTGGCGCACCTCCAGCCGATCGCCGACCTTCACCTGTTGGTGCAGATAGCGTGACGCCGGCCCCTGCGCCTTGACGCTGATGCGCAGGAAGCCATCGGACGGCGCGCTGGACAGGCTGTAGGTACGGATTAGCGGCGCCTCCCCATCGATACGCAAACGCACGGGAATATGCTGGCCAGGGGCGAAGGCCACTGCGGCGCCATCCTCGGGTTGCAGATGGAACGAGCGGATATCGCGACTCTCCTGCTCGATGTGCAGTACCCGCCAGGTCAGCCATTGGCGCTGCCGTTCGCGCTGTTGCAGGCGCTGCTCGGCTTCGCGCCAAGTACCGGTCATCAGGCTGGTGGGTGCGTATTCCTGGAAGGCCCAGCGCAGCGACACGGCAGCCCGGCGCAGCACCACCTGCTCGATCTCCAGGGTCCAGATCCGCTCGGCGCCTTCGAAGGCGCTGATCAGCGGGCTGTCGAGAATCACCTCGGTACGCCCGGAAACCTGCAGCACATCGCCCGTGGTGAAGTCGACGAACAGCAGGCCAGCGACCGGGTTCACCAGCAGATTGCCGAGGGTATTGAAATGCAGGTTGCCGGCGTAGTCGGGAATGGTCAGGCGATTGCCCTCGACCCTGACGAAACCGGGCCGGCCACCGCGATGGGACACGTCCACCGAGCGCTGGCCAGCGCCCTGATCGACGTAGCTGGCGACAAAGAAGGTGTCGGCGCTTTCGATCATCGCGCGGGTTGCGGCATCGAGCGCCGCTGAATCCCGTCGCCCCTGCCGCGGCTCGTCGACGCGGGTGTACTCGCGCAGCTGGATGTACTGCGGGCAGTTGCCGAACGACTGCTCGACCACCACCTCCAGCTGGCCGGCGCTGGCCCTGCGGATCAGGCCATTGAGGCGATTGCGCCGCCGCGTGTGCAGCTCGATCCCCAGGAGGCCGATGGCGCCACCCGCCACCAGGCCCGGCGTGGCCGGATCGTCGTTGGCGAGGTCGGCGCCGATCAGCAGTTGCCGTGGATCGGGCGAGCTGACGAAACCTTCCGGGCCTTCGAGCAGCGTCGCCCAGGGTTTGCCTGCCGCGTCCACGGCACCGGCCACCATGAACGGCAGCTGCTGATAGAACGTGCGATGCTGGTCGGGCATGTAGTCACGAATAACCTTTTGCCCGAACACCTCCATGCGCTCTGCAACACCGACGTGCTCCTGCAGCCGTTTTTCACCTGCATGCCAGGGCGATTGCATGGCGGCATTCCTCGGGATTCAGAGGGTGGTCTGCAAACCGATGACCGTACGCGGCATCGGCACGAAGCCCGGCAGCGCCTCGACCCGGGCCAGCCAGGCGCGCACGTTGGGGTAAGGCTCCAGCGACACGTTGCCTTCCGGCGCGTGGGCGATGTACGAGTAGTTGGCGATATCGGCGATGGTCGCCTGGTCACCGACCAGGAACGGGCCCTTGGCCAGTTCGGCGTCGATCACCTTGAGCAGGGTGTGGGCGCGGCCGATGACTTCATCGGTGTTGAACGAGGCGCCGAACACCGTCACCAGGCGTGCCGCCGCCGGGCCGAAGGCCAGGGGACCCGCCGCCACCGACAGCCAGCGCTGCACTCGGGCGGCACCGACCGGATCCGCAGGCAACCAGCGCTCACCGCCGTAGGCCTTGGCCAGGTAGACCAGGATGGCGTTGGAATCGGCGATGATGATGCCGTTGTCATCGATCACCGGCACCTGGCCGAAGGGGTTGATGGCGAGAAATTCTGGCTGCTTGTGTTCGCCCTTGGCCAGGTCGACGAAGACCAGTTCGGTGGGCAGTTCGAGCAGCGACAGCATCAGCTCGATGCGGTGGGCGTGACCGGACTTGGGGAAGTTGTACAGTTTGATCGGGCTTGGCATGTGCGGGGCTCCGGATCAGCGCCGGGAGTGGCGCTGCTGGAGGACATGCTGCACTGGATCGCCCGACAGCAGAATCAGTGCCGGGAGCAATCCAGTATTTCGTCAGATGGAATAATCACACTCGCGGGACAGGCCCGTTCCCACGCGCTCGCGATGGCGATCTCAATGACGGTGCTGTTTCTGGTACTGATACAACCCCCGCGCCGCCTCGACCACCAGCGGCACACAGGCCTGGTGCTCATCGAAGCTCATCGAGTCGAGCAGCTCGAAATTGTCTTCCAACCCATGCAGGGAAATGGCCTTGAGCAGACGATCCTGCTCCGGCGGCAATTCGCTCCACTCGGCCACTTGCGTGCCGCGCATGTAACCGAAGCACCACTCCTCGAGAATGATCGCTGGACCTTCCTCGCCTTCGCTCTCCTCGAACAACGGTTCGAAGTGCTCGAGGTCGTCGGCCAGTTCTTCCGCCACCTGACTGGCGTAACGCAGCATCAACGCGGTGTAGGCCTCTTCATCGGCGGGCTTCTTGAACTTCGGCACCTTGCCGCCAGCGACAACGGGTAGCCACTGCTCGGGGTTGACCTTGGCAGGGGAGCTGGCCAAGGCGGTGAAGAAGCCGTTGAGCTCGGCCAGGTTGAGCACCGAATAATCGTTGCCGTAGGTGATCAGCAGGTCTTCGAGACGGTCGAGTTCTTTTTCGCTGAGTGCGGGGAGCATGGGCGGGTGTCCTGGGGCGGAGATTTGCGTGCACCCTAGCACATGAGGAAAGACATTGAGGGAAATGAAACCAGAACAAAAGCAATCGCGGGTCAAGCCCGCTCCCACAAGGCCTGAGTTGGCTCTGTGGGAGCGGACTTGACCCGCGATTGGTCGTCAGCGTTTAGACCGCCAGCGCGCGCTCACGCAGCTCGCTGTTGAGGATGCGGTCGTTCTCGCTGTAGTCCACCGGGCAGTCGATCACGTGCACGCCAGGAGTCTTGATACAGTGCTCGAGCAGCGGCAGGAAGCCTTCGGCGCTTTCCACTCGGTGGCCATTGGCACCGTAGGCTTCGGCGTACTTGACGAAGTCCGGGTTGCCATAATCCAGGCCGAAATCGGTGAAGCCCATGTTGGCCTGCTTCCAGCGGATCATGCCGTAGCCATCGTCGCGCAGGATCACCACGGTCAGGTGCATGCCCAGACGCACGGCGGTTTCCAGCTCCTGGCTGTTCATCATGAAGCCACCGTCGCCGCAGACCGAGATCACCGGGCGATCCGGATACACCAGGTGCGAGGCCATGGCCGACGGCAGGCCGGCGCCCATGGTCGCCAGGGCGTTGTCCAGCAGCACGGTGTTGGGCTTGTGCGCTTTGTAGTTGCGGGCGAACCAGATCTTGTAGATACCGTTGTCCAGGGCAACGATGCCTTCGGACGGCAGGGCGCGACGGATGTCGGCGACCATGCGCTGCGGGTAGATCGGGAAGCGGTCGTCATCGGCGCCCTCGGCGATCTGCGCTTCGTTCGCTTCGCGGATGGCCATCAGGCGGGTGAAGTCCCAGTGGCTGGTGTCGGTCAGCGCTTCGCTGATCTGCCACACGGCGTTGGCAATGTCGCCGATCACTTCCACCTGCGGGAAGTACACGGCATCCACCTCGGCCGAGCGGAAGCTGACGTGGATCACTTCGGTACCGCCACGAACCATGAAGAACGGTGGCTTCTCGATCACGTCGTGGCCGATGTTGACGATCAGGTCGGCGGCTTCGACGGCGCGATGCACGAAGTCACCGGAGGACAGCGCGGCGTTGCCCAGGAAACGGGGGTGGCGCTCGTCGACCACACCTTTACCCATCTGGGTGGTGATGAACGGGATACCGGTCTTGTCGATCAGTTGCTTGAGGACCTTGGCGGTCATCTTGCGGTTGGCGCCGGCGCCGATCACCAGGATCGGGTTGCGGGCGTTCTGCAGTTTCTGCACGGCGGCTTCGATGGCCACGTGCTCGGCCAGCGGGCGACGGTGCAGGCTGCGCGGGATCGGCAGGGCGTCGGTCTGCTCGGCGGCAATGTCTTCCGGCAGCTCCAGGTGCACGGCGCCCGGCTTCTCTTCCTCGGCCAGGCGGAAAGCTTCACGCATGCGCGCAGGAATGTTGTCGGCCGAGGCGAACTGGTGGGTGTACTTGGTGATGGGGTCCATCATGCCGCACACGTCGATGATCTGGAAACGGCCTTGCTTGGACTTCTTGATCGGCTTCTGGCCGGTGATCATCATCATCGGCATGCCGCCCAGGTAGGCGTAGGCGCTGGCAGTCACCAGGTTGGTCGCGCCGGGGCCGAGGGTCGACAGGCTGACGCCGGTCTTGCCGGTCAGACGGCCATAGGTGGCGGCCATGAAGCCCGCGGATTGCTCGTGGCGGGTCAGCACCAGCTTGATCTTCGATTTGCGCAGAGACTCGAGCAGGTCGAGGTTTTCCTCACCAGGAATGCCGAACACATATTCGACACCTTCGTTTTCCAGGCATTGCACAACGACATCGGCGGCCTTGGCCATCTTGCTTCTAACCTCAAGTAATAGGACGGTGAAAGTCCAGAAATGCGCAGCACGGTACGCTGGCATCGCTCGGTCCGGGTGCCAGGATTGCCCCGAACCTAAGCCTTGACGCAGGGTAGGTACGGGGAAGTCACGTAATTGTGACGGCAATATTGTCGCACCTGTGACGAAGCGATGTGAGGTAGCCGACGAGCAAAGGAAATTTGCGTGATCGTCAGCAAACGGATGCCTGTGTAGGAGCGGCCTTGTGTCGCGAAAGGGCTGCGAAGCAGCCCCGGCGATATCTGCTTGATGCATAAATCCTGGGGCCGCTACGCGCCCCTTTCGCGACACAAGGCCGCTCCTACAGGGGGCGGTTTTGGTTTGGCGGACCCGGAAAAGACAAAACCCCTACCTGCTCGCGCAGATAGGGGTTTTGCGAAATGAATCTTGACGATGACCTACTCTCACATGGGGAAACCCCACACTACCATCGGCGATGCATCGTTTCACTGCTGAGTTCGGGATGGGATCAGGTGGTTCCAATGCTCTATGGTCGTCAAGAAATTCTGTTGCCAGAAGATCCAGATGGATACTCTAGCGAATTCGGATATGTGAATTTGTGGCTCTTTATTTCAAGAGCAGCGAACTTTCGGGTCTTTCGTCTTCACCACCACAATTTGGCTTTCATGCACAAATTGCTTGGGTGTTATATGGTCAAGCCTCACGGGCAATTAGTATTGGTTAGCTCAACGCCTCACAGCGCTTACACACCCAACCTATCAACGTCGTAGTCTTCGACGGCCCTTCAGGGAGCTCAAGGCTCCAGTGAGATCTCATCTTGAGGCAAGTTTCCCGCTTAGATGCTTTCAGCGGTTATCTCTTCCGAACATAGCTACCCGGCAATGCCACTGGCGTGACAACCGGAACACCAGAGGTTCGTCCACTCCGGTCCTCTCGTACTAGGAGCAGCCCCTCTCAAATCTCAAACGTCCACGGCAGATAGGGACCGAACTGTCTCACGACGTTCTAAACCCAGCTCGCGTACCACTTTAAATGGCGAACAGCCATACCCTTGGGACCGGCTTCAGCCCCAGGATGTGATGAGCCGACATCGAGGTGCCAAACACCGCCGTCGATATGAACTCTTGGGCGGTATCAGCCTGTTATCCCCGGAGTACCTTTTATCCGTTGAGCGATGGCCCTTCCATACAGAACCACCGGATCACTAAGACCTACTTTCGTACCTGCTCGACGTGTTTGTCTCGCAGTCAAGCGCGCTTTTGCCTTTATACTCTACGACCGATTTCCGACCGGTCTGAGCGCACCTTCGTACTCCTCCGTTACTCTTTGGGAGGAGACCGCCCCAGTCAAACTACCCACCATACACTGTCCTCGATCCGGATAACGGACCTGAGTTAGAACCTCAAGGTTGCCAGGGTGGTATTTCAAGGATGGCTCCATGAGAACTGGCGTCCCCACTTCAAAGCCTCCCACCTATCCTACACAAGCAAGCTCAAAGTCCAGTGCAAAGCTATAGTAAAGGTTCACGGGGTCTTTCCGTCTAGCCGCGGATACACTGCATCTTCACAGCGATTTCAATTTCACTGAGTCTCGGGTGGAGACAGCGCCGCCATCGTTACGCCATTCGTGCAGGTCGGAACTTACCCGACAAGGAATTTCGCTACCTTAGGACCGTTATAGTTACGGCCGCCGTTTACCGGGGCTTCGATCAAGAGCTTCGCTTGCGCTAACCCCATCAATTAACCTTCCGGCACCGGGCAGGCGTCACACCCTATACGTCCACTTTCGTGTTTGCAGAGTGCTGTGTTTTTAATAAACAGTCGCAGCGGCCTGGTATCTTCGACCGGCATGGGCTTACGGAGCAAGTCCTTCACCCTCGCCGGCGCACCTTCTCCCGAAGTTACGGTGCCATTTTGCCTAGTTCCTTCACCCGAGTTCTCTCAAGCGCCTTGGTATTCTCTACCTAACCACCTGTGTCGGTTTGGGGTACGGTTCCCAGTTATCTGAAGCTTAGGAGCTTTTCTTGGAAGCATGGCATCAACCACTTCGCGCTCTAATGAGCACTCGTCATCAGCTCTCGGCCTTGAGATCCCGGATTTGCCTAAGATCTCAGCCTACCACCTTAAACTTGGACAACCAACGCCAAGCTGGCCTAGCCTTCTCCGTCCCTCCATCGCAATAACTGGAAGTACAGGAATATTAACCTGTTTTCCATCGACTACGCTTTTCAGCCTCGCCTTAGGGACCGACTAACCCTGCGTCGATTAACGTTGCGCAGGAAACCTTGGTCTTTCGGCGTGCGAGTTTTTCACTCGCATTGTCGTTACTCATGTCAGCATTCGCACTTCTGATACCTCCAGCAAGCTTCTCAACTCACCTTCACAGGCTTACAGAACGCTCCTCTACCGCATCACCAGAGGTGATACCCGTAGCTTCGGTGCATGGTTTGAGCCCCGTTACATCTTCCGCGCAGGCCGACTCGACTAGTGAGCTATTACGCTTTCTTTAAAGGATGGCTGCTTCTAAGCCAACCTCCTAGCTGTCTAAGCCTTCCCACATCGTTTCCCACTTAACCATGACTTTGGGACCTTAGCTGACGGTCTGGGTTGTTTCCCTTTTCACGACGGACGTTAGCACCCGCCGTGTGTCTCCCATGCTCGGCACTTGTAGGTATTCGGAGTTTGCATCGGTTTGGTAAGTCGGGATGACCCCCTAGCCGAAACAGTGCTCTACCCCCTACAGTGATACATGAGGCGCTACCTAAATAGCTTTCGAGGAGAACCAGCTATCTCCGAGCTTGATTAGCCTTTCACTCCGATCCACAGGTCATCCGCTAACTTTTCAACGGTAGTCGGTTCGGTCCTCCAGTCAGTGTTACCTAACCTTCAACCTGCCCATGGATAGATCGCCCGGTTTCGGGTCTATACCCAGCGACTAAAGCGCCCTATTAAGACTCGCTTTCGCTACGCCTCCCCTATTCGGTTAAGCTCGCCACTGAATATAAGTCGCTGACCCATTATACAAAAGGTACGCAGTCACCTAACAAAGTAGGCTCCCACTGCTTGTACGCATACGGTTTCAGGTTCTATTTCACTCCCCTCTCCGGGGTTCTTTTCGCCTTTCCCTCACGGTACTGGTTCACTATCGGTCAGTCAGTAGTATTTAGCCTTGGAGGATGGTCCCCCCATGTTCAGACAAAGTTTCTCGTGCTCCGTCCTACTCGATTTCACTGGCAAGAGATTTTCGTGTACGGGGCTATCACCCACTATGGCCGCACTTTCCAGAGCGTTCCACTAATCTCAAACCAGCTTAAGGGCTGGTCCCCGTTCGCTCGCCACTACTAAGGGAATCTCGGTTGATTTCTTTTCCTCAGGGTACTTAGATGTTTCAGTTCCCCTGGTTCGCCTCTTGCACCTATGTATTCAGTACAAGATACTCAGCTTATGCTGAGTGGGTTCCCCCATTCAGAGATCTCTGGATCACAGTCTGTTTGCCGACTCCCCAAAGCTTATCGCAGGCTACCACGTCTTTCATCGCCTCTGACTGCCAAGGCATCCACCGTATGCGCTTCTTCACTTGACCATATAACCCCAAGCAATCTGGTTATACTGTGAAGACGACATTCGCCGAAAATTCGCATTTCGCTCATTGCTGAGCAGAACTCACAAATTTTACCTTAGCCTGAATAACCAGCAGTGAAACTGGCATTCAGTCTATCTATCACATATCCGAATTTTTAAAGAACGATCTGACAAAAGTCAGAAATCAACATTCATCAGCGAATGCTCATTTCTAAGTTCTGATCAACTAGACACTACTGCGAAAGTGGTGGAGCCAAGCGGGATCGAACCGCTGACCTCCTGCGTGCAAGGCAGGCGCTCTCCCAGCTGAGCTATGGCCCCGCATATTGGTAGGTCTGGGCAGATTTGAACTGCCGACCTCACCCTTATCAGGGGTGCGCTCTAAC
>NZ_CM139112.1:0-1395000 GCF_054788395.1 Pseudomonas sp. microsymbiont 2 | reverse complement strand
CACCCTGCTGGTGGCCTGGGTCATGCTCGAACTGCCGATCTTCGACAGCAAGACCGACATCGCCTTTCTCGATATTGGCCGCAAGGTGATGGAGAACGGCATTACCCAGATGTTCGCCAAAGGCATCGTCTCGGGCTGGATGATCGCCACCATGGTCTGGATGATCCCGTCCATGGAGCACGCCAAGATCTGGATCATCCTGATGATCACCTACCTGATGGCCCTGGGGGATTTCACCCATATCGTGGTCGGCTCGGTCGAGGTGTCCTATCTGGTCTGGGCCGGCGAACAGACCTGGCAAGCCTTCTGGCTGCAGTTCGCCCTGCCCACGCTGGCCGGCAACATCATCGGCGGCAGCTTCATCTTCGCCCTCATCAGTCACGCCCAGGTACGCAGCGATAGCGGCAAGCCGCCCTCGCGGCTATTAAAGGATGACAAAACCTCGAAGACCGATGGCTAGCGTGTCGCGACAGCGCGCTCGACCGCCCTGCCCTTCTGCGGCAGTGGCCGTGGCCGCCACCAGTTCTGCCCCGGATGGGGAGAGTCGAGACTGATCCGCTCCCCCATCTGCGGCGTGCTCAGCGGGACCTGCGCCGCGTTGGCCAGCGCCAGAATGCGTTCGAACGGTTCCTGCCAGCTGTGGATGGAAAGATCGAACGTGCCGTTATGAATCGGCAGCAGCCAACGGCCACGCAGATCCAGGTGTGCCTGCAGACTCTGCTCCGGCTGCATGTGTACATTGGGCCAGGCCAGGTTGTAGGCGCCGGTTTCCATCAGAGTCAGGTCGAACGGTCCGAAACGCTCGCCGATTTCGCGAAAGCCTGCAAAGTAGCCAGAGTCGCCACTGAAGAACAGGCGCATGCCCTCATCGATCATCACCCAGGACGCCCATAAACGTCGGTTGCTGTCGAACAACCCGCGTCCCGAGAAATGCTGCGCGGGCGTGGCGACGAAACGCACGCCTTGCACTTCGGTCTCCTGCCACCAGTCCAGCTGCCGCACCTTGACTGGCGGCACGCCCCATTCGATCAGCAGGTCGCCCACCCCCAGCGGCGCCAGGAAATGCTCGGTGCGCGGCGCCAGGCGACGTATGGCCTGTTCATCCAGATGATCGAAGTGGTCGTGAGAGAGAATCACCGCAGTCAGCGGCGGCAGATCGTCGATGTCCAACGGTGGCGCGTGAAAGCGCAAGGGCCCGGCCCATTGCACCGGAGAGGCGCGCTCGGCGAAAACCGGGTCGGTAATAAAGAAGCGCCCGCGCAACTTGAGCAATACAGTGGAATGCCCGAGGCGCCACAAGCTGCGATCCGGGGCATCGGCTACCTGCTGGCGGGTCATGGACTGCACACTGAGCCCCGTGCCAGGGCGGGTTTCTGGCGGCTTGCGCAGCAGCAGGTACTTGATACCGATGCGCAGCTTCTTGAGCGCGCCATCCTTCGGCAATTCGACCTGATTGTGGAAACGTCCATCCCGGCGCGGTGCCGGCTCGCCGGCAGGGGTAGCCATGGGAACCATGAGCATGAGCACTCCGAGCAAGAGGAAAGCCTTCATGTTACTCCACAGGGACCGGATCAACCGTGAATTGGCTTGTAAGGTCATTTTTCGCCGATGAGCGATTGTTCAACAATATTCACGCGACTTATGCGATAAACGGCGCCTCACAGAAGAACGACAACCATGATCGACAACCGCAGCGGCAAAGGGATTTCTTTCGTCAGGCGCATCTACCTGCCGCGGATCATCGGCCTGGGTATCGGTCTGTTCAGCGTGATGGCCGCCATCGCCCCTCTGTCGCCGCCGTCTTGGGCCTGGGCCCTGTTGCTGTTCAATGGCCTGGCCTGGCCGCATGTGGCCTATCAATGGGCATTGCGCTCGACAGCGCCCTACCAGGCCGAGCAACGCAACATGCTGATCGACTCGCTGATGGGCGGATACTGGACCGCGGCGATGCATTTCAATCCATTGCCCACCGTCACCATCCTGTCGATGATGACCATGAACAACGTCGCCGCTGGCGGCACGCGGCAGCTCGGACGCGGCCTGCTGGCCCAGCTGTGCGGCATGCTGCTGGCCAGCGCCCTGCTTGGCACCGGCCTGCAAACGCAGGCGACGCCCCTGCAGGTACTGGCCTGCCTGCCGATGCTCACGCTCTATCCATTGGCCCTGGGCTGGGTGTGCTACCAGCTGGCGATCAAGCTGGCCGAGCACAAGCGCCGGCTAAGCGCCCTGAGCCGTACCGACAGCCTCACCGGCCTGCTCAATCATGGCTCATGGAAAGACCTGCTGCTGCTCAAGTTCCAGATCTGCCAGCAACAGCAACTGCCAGCGGTCGTCGCCCTGATCGATATCGACCACTTCAAGGCCATCAACGACACTTACGGCCACGTGGTCGGAGACTGTGTCCTGCGCCAGCTCAGCCAGGAACTCAAGCGCAACCTGCGCGAGGACGACCTTGCCGGGCGCTACGGTGGCGACGAGTTCTGCGTGATCCTCCCCAATAACGGGCAAGCCCAGGCCTGCCTGGCCATGGAGCGTCTGCGCGAGCGTGTGGGCGCCTATCGCAACCCGCAGCTGCCGGACCTGCGCATCAGCCTGAGCATTGGCATGGCGCCGATCCACCCCAGCATGCCCTCGCCCGAGCACTGGCTGGAACAAGCCGACAGAGCCTTGTACGCAGCCAAGCACCAGGGCCGCGACCAGGTCAATTTCGCCCGTGGCGAGGTCACACCGCTCAAGCTGGCCTATCCTGACTGAACCTTCCCCCAGGCCGGGCGGAAGACTGCAGTTGAAGGAGTCGCCCGTACATGGACAGGAACGTCGACCTTTCACCCTCGAGCCCTACGTCACACCGGCAGGTGCGTCGCCTGGTCGGCGCGTTCTGCGCCCTGTTCGGGCTTGCCTGCCTGTTCACCCTGGTGGCGCTGTTCAACATCGCCGCCACGCTGGACCGCCAGGAGCAGGCGCAAAGTGCCTTCCACGCCACCCAGGCGCTGGAGCAGCGGCTGCTGGCCTCGCGCCAGTTCCTTTCCAGTTACGCGGTCTGGGATGCCGCCTACGAGCACCTGGTCGGCAAGGTCGACTGGCAGTGGGCCTACGACGAAAAGAACATCGGCGAGTCGCTGTACAGCGCCAGCGGTTACGAAGGCGTCTTCGTGATCGAGGACGGACGCACCAGCTACGCCCTGTTCAAGGGCAAGCCCACCGACTCGCCCGCCGGCGCGCACATCGACAGCCCCCTCGCGCCCCTTATCGAAGCTGCACGCAAGGCCGCGCCGGCCCGCGAGCAGATTACCCATTTCGTGCGTTTCAATGGCTGGCCTGCGGTGCTCAGCGCGGCGGCGGTACGCCCGGACAAGGACGTGACCGAGGCCGATGTCAGCCAGGCACCGGTGATGGTGTTCGTCGACCAGCTGACCGACGCCAAGCTGGCTGCGCTGGGCGCGGGCGCGGGCCTGACCGGCATGCGCCTGGAGAAGGACAGCGCCGCCCAGGCCGAAGAGCCCCATATCGCCCTGGGTGATACCGGCTATCACCTGGCCTGGAACAGCCCGCAGCCAGGCCGCCAGTTGCTTCATGCCTTCCTGCCGCCACTATTGGCCGTCCTGGCACTGCTCGGCCTGGTGCTGCTCTACCTGTTCCGGCACGCCTTGCGCAGCTCCCGGGCCATCGATGCCAGCCTGTTGCGCCTGCAGCAAAGCAACCGCGCCCTGGAAGCCAGCGAGCAGCGCTTCCGGGCAGTGGCCGAAGCCGCTTCCGACTGGATATGGGAAACCGACCGCCACCATCGCCTGACCTACCTGTCGCAACGCTTCGCCAGCGTCACCGGCTACCGGATCGAGAACTGGCTCGGACAGCCGCTCAATCAGTTGCTGTCCTGCGACACCACGCCCCTGCTGCCCTGGCTCGACAGCCAGGCCGACAGCGACCCGCAGCAGTTGGCGAACCTGCGCTGCAACTACGATGACGCCAGCGGGCAGAACCGCTACTGCCGCATCTCGGCGCGCTCGATCGTGTACGAGGGCAAGCTAGCCGGTTTTCGCGGTACCGCCAGCGACATCACCGACGAGGTCGCCGCCCATGCCCGGATCCAGCACCTGTCCATGCATGACGCGCTGACCGGTCTGGCCAACCGCAACAAGCTTTCCCGGCACCTCGAGCAAGCCCTGCTGCGCGGCAGCGATGCGCCTGCGCTGACCCTGCTGCTGCTCGATCTGGACAGTTTCAAGCCGATCAACGATTCGCTCGGTCACCCGGCGGGCGATGCGGTGCTGCAGGAAGTGGCGACCCGTCTGCGCGATACCACCCGCGACGGTGACCTGGTCGCGCGCCTGGGAGGGGACGAATTCGTCCTGGTGCTGCTGGGCCTGGATAACCGTAGCGAGATCGATCGCTTCTGCGCGCGCCTGCTCGACCTGCTGCAGCAGCCTGTCAGCTTCGAGGAGCATCAGTTGCATGTCGGCGCCAGCATCGGCATCGCCCAGACCCGGACACAGGGCTTCGACGCCGGCGAACTGATCCGCTGCGCCGATATCGCCCTGTACCAGGCCAAGGCCGACGGCAAGAACACCTGGCGCTACTTCTCGCCGGAGATGAACCAGCAAATCCAGTACCGCCGACAGCTGGAAAACGACCTGCGCCGGGCGATCAAACAGCACGAATTCGTTCTCTACTACCAGCCACGCTACCGCCTCGACGGCCTGCGCATCGTCTCGGTCGAGGCCCTGCTGCGCTGGCAGCACCCGCAGGAGGGCCTGCTCGGGCCGGATACCTTCATTCCGCTGGCCGAGCAGAGCGACCTGATCGTCCCCCTGGGGCGCTGGGTACTGAGCGAGGCCTGCCGCACCGCGCGCGAATGGCCCGACGAGCTGCTGGTCTCGGTCAACCTGTCGCCAGCGCAGTTCTCGCGCAGCGATGTCGTCGCCGACGTGCGCCAGGCCTTGCTGGAAACCGGATTCCCAGCCCAGCGCCTGGAGCTGGAGATCACCGAGAACGTCATGCTCAACGATATAGAAGGCGCCCTGGGCACGATGCTGGCGCTCAAGGAGCTGGGCGTTCGCCTGAACATGGATGACTTCGGCACCGGCTACTCGTCGCTGGGCTACCTGCGCACCTACCCGTTCGACAGCATCAAGATCGACAAGCGTTTCATCGCCGGGCTGAGCAGCCAGAGCGGCAACGACCGGGCGGTGGTCCAGGCCATCATCAACCTGGGCAAGGCCATGGGGCTGACCGTGACGGCCGAAGGGGTGGAGACCGAGCAGCAACTGAAGACCCTGGACAAGGAGCAGTGCCACGAGGTGCAGGGCTACTACCTGAGCAAACCGATGGACCGCGAAGGATTCGAGGCGCTGCTGGCGGGACGCGACGCCCGCCAGGATGTGTCCTGACCCGGCGGGAACGGGTCGCGCGCCGCGATGACCTCGTTCCCACAAGATGAACACTGCACCCGAAATCAGCGCAGGTTGCGCTCGGCGACGATCTCCGGCAGGTCGGTGCGCTGCAGATAAAGACGTAACGGCTCGCCGATGTTCAAGCGATCGTCGACATGCTGCGCCAGCAACAGCGCCAAGCGCTCACGGCAGAGCGCCATGCGCGCCTCGGTCTCGGGCCGCCAGACGAACTCGCTGCACGGGGTGATGCTGTCGTCGGCCACATCCATGCCGAACGAGTCCTCGGAAAACCGCACGATATGGGTACCGCGCTTGCCGTGGAAGCCGACGAAGCCTCTTAGCTGGTCGGCAGCGTTGCAAATATCCTGGGAAGTGATGGCCATGGCGTTACCTCGCATGAAGAACCGGAAGTGACGCACACAGGGCAAGCGGTCGCCTCTGGCGGGCAACGCGCA
Organism: Pseudomonas sp. microsymbiont 2; assembly: GCF_054788395.1. Lineage (NCBI taxonomy): Bacteria > Pseudomonadati > Pseudomonadota > Gammaproteobacteria > Pseudomonadales > Pseudomonadaceae > Pseudomonas > Pseudomonas sp. microsymbiont 2. Next base: position 1,389,155 of record NZ_CM139112.1, on the reverse strand, counting down.
GGCCCAGCCTAGCGTAACTGCCAGACCGTTCGCCAAGATTTTTTTGCCCGGTCCGACGGCCCGCTAGAATGATTTTTCGAGCCCTTTCGCCGCCATCGGACCCGCACCTTCATGACCCAGGCCGCCAATGCCGACATCGCCATCATCGGTCGCATCAATGCCGTGCCGGCCATCCTCCAGGTGATCTGCGAGACGACCGGCCTGCGCTTTGCCGCCGTGGCGCGGGTCACCGACAACAGCTGGACCGCCTGTGCCGTGCTCGACACCCTGGGCCTGGGCCTGGCGGTTGGCAGCCAACTCGACGTCGCCACCACCCTGTGCCACGAGATCCACGGCACCCGCCAGACCATCGTGATCGACAAGGCCAGCGAGGACCAGCAGTACTGCCACCACCCCATACCACGCCTGTACCGTTTCGAAAGCTACATCTCGGTCCCGGTGCTGCGTACCGACGGCAGCTTCTTTGGCACCATCTGCGCCCTGGATCCCCAGCCGACACCGCTCAAGGGCACGGCGATCCAACCGATGATGGAGTCCTTCGCCCGCCTGCTGGCGATCCAGATCGAGAGCGAGGAGAACGCCCAGCGCACCGAGCGCGCCCTGCGCAAGGAGCGCGCCATGGCAGAGGTTCGCGAACAGTTCATCGCCGTGCTTGGCCACGACCTGCGCAATCCGCTGTTCGCCATCACCGCCGGCGCCGAACTGCTCAGCCAGCGCCTGCGGGATGACAAGCAACGTGCCATCGCCCTGCACATCCTCACCTGCGGTCAACGCGCCAACCAGCTGGTGCGCGACATGCTGGACTTCGCCCGGGGGCGCCTGGGTACTGGCATCCCGCTGAACCTGCAGCCATGCCACGACTTGCCCGAAGCCCTGCGCCACGTCGCCTCCGAGTTGCAGCGAATTCACCCGCAGCGGCGCATCGCCCTGGATATCGGCCAGGTTGGCGGCCTGTCGTGCGATCGCGAACGGATCACCCAGCTGCTCTCGAACCTGATCGCCAACGCGCTGGTGCATGGTGATCCCCAGGGCACGGTGACCGTGCGCGCCACGCTCGCCGACGGCACCTTCACCCTGAGCGTGCACAATCAGGGCGCGCCAATTCCAGCGCAGACGCTGCCCCTGCTGTTCCAGCCCTTTAGCCAACCGCTCTGCGACGCCCCTGGGCAAGGCCTGGGCCTGGGCCTGTACATCGCCAACCAGATCGCCCTCGCCCACGGCGGCCAGATGGAAGTGACGTCGAGCCTGGAGCACGGCACGTTGTTCAGTTTCCGTCTGCCATCGGGTCGACCTGGGACGCCAGCAACACCGTCAGCCAGTTCATGAACGCCTGGACCCGGCGCGGCACATGGCGCTGCCGCGCGTACAGCAGCGACACCGGCATGGCCCGTGCCTGCCAGGGCTCGAGCAACGACACCAGTTCGCCCTTGCGCAGGTGCTCCTCGACGCCCACCGCCGGCACCTGGATCAGGCCGAGACCGGCCAGGCAAGCGGCGGAATACGCCTCGGCGTTGTTCACCGTGACCACGCCGGCCATGGCCTGGAAGCACAACTGGCCACCCTGCTCGTACTCGAAGCCGGGGCTGCGCGCGCCGAGGCTGCGCACGTAATGAACCAAGCGATGGCTGGTCAGGTCTTCGAGCCGCTCTGGCACGCCATGCCGCTCGAGATAGGCCGGGCTGGCGCAATTGCGCATGCTCAGGCTGCCTACCGGCCGGGCCACGACATCCAGGTCGCCCAGCGCGCCGATGCGCATGACGCAGTCGAACCCCTCGCGCAGCAGGTCGACCTGACGGTCGGTGCAACTGATTTCCACCTCCAGGCGCGGGAAACGCTCGAGAAAACCCGGCAGCGCCGGCACGATCACCCGCCGCGCCATCATGGTCGGCAGGTCGATGCGCAGGCACCCGGCCAGCTCGGCATCGTCGGCGCTGAACAGGCTTTCGATCTCGTCCATGCCCGACAACAGGTCCTTGCCGCGCTCATACAGCAAGGCGCCATCCTGGGTCGTCCGCACCCGGCGCGTGGTGCGATTGAACAGCCGCGTGCCGAGCAGGTTCTCCAGCGCGCGCACTTGCTCGGAAACGGTCGAGCGCGGCAGGCCGAGGCTTTCGCCGGCCAGGGTGAAACTGCTGAGTTCGCTGACCCTGACAAAGGTGCGCAACAGATCCAACTTGTTCATCAAGGCCTCAATTGTCCATTCATCACGAACAGTATTTCCAAAATCAGCGGATTTAACAGACCTCGACCGACCAATAACCTGTCGCTAACCACCACCCCACCGAGGTAACCGACATGACCCGCAAGATCGCACTCATCACCGGCGCCAGCCGCGGCCTGGGCAAGAACACCGCTGAGCACCTTGCCGCCCGCGGCATCGACGTCATCGGCACCTACCATAGCAAGGCCGATGAAGCCCAAGCCGTGGCCATCTCGCTCGAACAGGCCGGCGTGCGCGCCGCCATGCTGCAGCTGGATGTCAGCGACAGCGCCAGCTTCGGCGATTTCGCCCAGCGCCTGGGCGAATCCCTCGAACAGCGGTTTGGCCGGCGCCAACTGGACTTTCTGGTGAACAACGCTGGCATCGGCTTGAACGTCCCCTTCAGCGAGACCAGCGAAGCGCAGTTCGATCAGTTGCTGAACATCCAGCTCAAGGGCCCCTTCTTCCTCACCCAACGCCTGCTGCCGCTGCTGGCCGATGGTGGACGCATCGTCAACATCTCCACCGGCCTGACCCGTTTCGCCCTGCCCGGCTACGCCGCCTACGCCGCGATGAAAGGGGCCATGGAGGTGCTGACCCGCTATCAGGCCAAGGAACTGGGCGCACGCGGCATTCGCGTGAACATTCTCGCCCCGGGTGCCATCGAGACCGATTTCGGCGGTGGCGTGGTGCGCGACAACCAGCAGGTCAATGACTACATCGCCGGCAACACTGCCTTGGGCCGGGTCGGGTTGCCCGACGATATTGGCGCGGCGATCGCCCTGTTGCTGGAGGATGGCAATGGCTGGATCACCGGACAGCGCCTGGAGGTGTCTGGAGGGATGTTCCTCTGAGATTGATCCGCCCCGACGAGGGCAGGTCTTGCCTCAAGGTCCCATCAAGGCCTGGTGCAAGCTGGCCAGTGCCGGCAACGCCAGGGCCTGGCTGCTCATGCACAGGCCAATCCGCCGCCTGAGCGCCAGCCCCGGGCCCGGCTGCCAGTAGACCCCTGGATGACGCTCGACCAGCGATTGTGGCAGCCACGCCGCGCCCAGCCCGGCGGCGACCATCGCCAGGACCCGTTGCAGCGAGCCGGCCTGGCCGACCTGCTCGCCCTCGCCATACAACCCCATCAAGCGCTGGTGCGAAGGGTGCTGCGGGCAGGTGATCCAGCGCCCATTCGGCTGGCTGCCGGTCGCCACGACCAGCACGAACGCCTCCTCCCAGAGCGGCAGGAACAATTCGTCCTCGCAACGCTGGGCCTCGTCGGCCAGGCGCGCATCACCTTCGCAGCCCTCGAGCAGCGTCAGCTGCAACCCTGCCACCGCCTGGCTGGCCAGGCGCACGCAGGCCTCGACCTGAGCCGGTGCGATGTCCGCCTCGATGCCCAACGCCAGCGCTACCCGCTCTTGGCCCTGGCGAAAGCGCAGGCGCAGCGCGTCGGCCTCGGCCACCATGCGGCAGGCCTGTGGATACAGCTCACGCGCCTGTTCGCTGACTTCGACGCCGCGGGCCTGACGCAGGAACAGCTCGGCGCCCAGGTCCTCCTCCAGTTGGCGAATGGTCACCGACAAGGTCGGCTGGGCCACGCACAGACGCTGCGCGGCCAGCGTGATGTTGCGCGCTTCAAAGACCGCGATGAATGCTTTGAGATGACGAATATCCATAGACAAAACCGATGCCAGCCAAAGAAATAAGCCGTTTTTCATGGTTAGGAGCGCTACCTAGAATACCGACCATCGAAAACGATTATGCCTGGGAGGCAACCATGAACAAACCACTGATCATCGTCACCGGCGCCAGCTCCGGTATCGGCGCCGCCACCGCCCGTCTGTTCAGCGCCGCCGGCCATCCCCTGCTGCTGCTCGCCCGCCGGTTGGAACGCCTCGATGCCCTGGCATTGCCCGATTGCCTGTGCCGCGCCGTGGATATCCGTGACCGTGCGGCACTCGTCGCCGCCGTGGCCGAGGCCGAGGCGCTTTACGGTCCGGCCGATGCCCTGGTGAACAATGCCGGGGTGATGCTGCTGGGGCAGATGCACGAGCAGGACCCGGAACAGTGGGAACGCATGTTCGACATCAACGTCAAGGGCCTGCTCAACGGCGTGCATGCGCTGGTCGGCGGGATGATCGAGCGGCGCCATGGCACCCTGATCAACGTAAGCTCGGTGGCCGGACGCAAGACCTTCCCCAACCACGTGGCCTATGTCGGCAGCAAGTTCGCCGTGCACGGGCTGTCGGAGAATCTGCGCGAGGAACTGGCACCGCACAATGTGCGGGTGGTGACCATCGCCCCTGGCGCGGTGGAGACCGAATTGCTCGGGCATACCACCGATGAGGGCATCAAGCGCGACTACGAGGCGTGGAAGGCCAATGACATGGGCGGCGTGGTGCTGACGGCGCAGGACGTGGCCGGGGCGATCGTCTGGGCGTATCAGCAACCGCAGCAGGTGTGCGTCCGCGAGATCGTGCTGGCGGCGACCGCCCAGCAGCCCTGAGAACCCGCCCTTCAGAGCTTTGGGTGAGAGGGATATTGACCGAGCGAGGGCCTTAAACTCTAACGGCGAACACCTTGAAAGCAATGGCCTGAAAACGCGCTATCGATCGTTAGCCGGCACGCCGGTCTCCGCGCGCTCCTCGTGAACTTGCACGCTTGCGGTCATGCCGGCGCTCAGCGTCACCCCTTCGGGGATTTGATCCAGGCGGATCCGCACCGGGATCCGCTGCGCCAGCCGCACCCAGTTGAAGGTCGGCTCCACTTCGGGCAACAGCTGCCCGTCCGGCGTCGAGTTGCGGTCGGTGATCCCCCGGCTGATGCTCTGCACATGCCCTTGCATCGAGTCGCCAGCGCCCATCAGCCAGACCTTGACCGGGTCGCCGACGCGGATCCTCGGCAGCTTGGTTTCCTCGAAATAGGCCTGGATGTAGAACGTGGAGTCGTCCACCAGCGCCATCACCGATTGCCCGGTATTGACGAAGTTGCCCTCGGCCAGGCGCAGGTTGGTGATGTGCCCGCCACGCGGGGCGCGCACCTCGCTGCGGGCCAGGTTGATCTTCGCCACCTGCAACTGCGCCTGGGCCTGGTGTAGTTCACCACGGGCGACGGCAGCGTTGATCTGGGCATTCTCGCGCAGCTCCGCGCTGATCGCCTCAGGCCCCAGGGCGGTGCGCCGCGCGGCTTCACGGTCACGCAGGCGCAGCTGCTGGGTGCGGGTCTCGACCACGGCGCTGGCCTGGTCGAAGGCGGCCTGGAAACGTTCGCGATCGATGGTCATCAGCAGGTCGCCCGCCTTGACCTGCTGGTTGTCATGCACCTTCAGCGCACTTACCCAACCGGACACGTCAGGGGCGATCACCACCACGTCGGCCCGCACCCGGGCATCTCGGGTCCAGGGCGTGAGCATGTAGTACTGCCAGAGCTGATAGCCGGCGAACACGGCGAGGATCACCACGCACAGGGTGACCAGGGTACGTACGGCTGTACGCATGGACTTACTCCTTACAAAGGTCCCAGCAGCCTCACCACCAGGTACAACACGCACACGAACAGCGCGGCGTCGAACAATGCCTCGTGCCAGATCCACCGCCCCAGGGGCGTGGCCTGGACGAAGATGCGCACCAGGCCGGTGACCACCAGCGCCATCAATACATAGATCAGAAACGGGCTGAGCAGCACGCCCCCCAGAGCCCACTCACGCAACCCCATGCACGTCCTCCTGCCAAAGGCACCACTTGCCCCAGCTCTTGCGCAGCTGCAATACCGCGCCGACGGCCAGGCGCAGCGGGTCGCTGGGCGGCTGGCCGCGCAGGGCCTCGATGAACTGTTCGGTGGCGGCGTCCAGCCGCTTGCCGCGCCCGGGGGCCGGGCCGCTGGCGAGCACCGCCTCCAGTTGCCTCAGGTACGCGCGCTCGGCATCGCCCAGCGGCGCCTTCGCCACCGCCAGGCACATGCGCAGATGCACCAGTTCGTCGCCGATGTCCAGGCCATGCAGCCCGTCGTCCCAGCGCTTGCGCTCGGCTTCGGGCAGTTCGCTGGCATGTCGCGCCAACTGCATCAGGCGGTCGGCCATGCGCCCGCCGAACCAGCTGTCGGCGCCGCGCAGATCGCGCCGGGTCAGGCGCACCAGGTCGCTCTGCGTGGCGGCGCGCAGGCGGCGGCCGAGCCAGGCAGGATGACGCAGTACCAGCAGACGGAACGCCAGCACCGCAGCGCCCACGCCAAGCAGCATGGCCTGTGCGCTGTTGAGCATGCTCGCGACATCGAAATGCATGGCATTGAGCGGTGCGACCAGCACGATGAAATGCAGGCAATAAGAGGTGGCGGTAGCGCCGATGCGTGGGTGTGCCATGCCCAGGGCCCCGAAGAACAGCGGCACGCCCATTGCCAGGCAGAGCATGGCGAAGCTGCTCCACTGCGCCAGCAGGATCTGCCCCACCAGGAACGCGACCGGGATCGCCAGCAGGATGCCACGCAGGAAGCTCAGGCCAATCTGCGCGCCGTTCTCGCGGCTGGCGAACAGGCTGCAGACCACGCAGGTCAGCACCAGCCCGCCTGGCGCCGACGGCCAGGCGGTGGCTAGCCAGAAGCTGCTCATGGCCAGGAAGGCCAGGGCACTGCGAGAGCCGAACAGCAGCGCCAGGGACAGGTCACGGTGGGCAGCCAGGCTCTGGGCCACCTCCTTCGGCGCCCTGCCCTGCTCCACGTCGCCAAGGGCCCCGCTGGCGGCCATGGCAAAGTCCAGCAACAGGGTCAGGCGCGCCAGGCAGTAATGTTCGGCGGGGCTGATGGTTTGATCGTGAGCCGCATCCCAGACCCGCTGACGCAACACCAGCAGGCTGGGTTGATCGGGCGCGGCCAGTTGCGTGCGCACTTCTTCCAGCCAAGGCGCCAGGCGTCCGGCCTCGCTTGCGTCGAGCTGACGCCACTGTCGGCGCACCGAGCGGGCGATGCGCAGCAGCACCATCAGTTTCTGGCTGAGACCGCTGATCGCACGGGCTCGCTGGCGGCCACGGCGACCCTCGAACCAGGCATGTTCACGTTGCGTGTCGATGGCGACGATGCGCCCGAGGCTGTCGAGCAGGCCTTGGCGTGCACTCTCCTCGCCGCCGAGCATGGCGCTGGCCGCCTGCAGGCCATTCTGCCAGGCCTGGCGTGCCTGACCGGCAAGCTGCTGTTCGACCCGAAGCGGCCAGACCAGCGCGCTGCTGAGCGTGGCGCAGCAAATGCCCAGGCTAATCTCGGTACAGCGCGCCACGGCCTGGTCGAACACCTGCAGCGGATGATCGATCGCTGGCAGGGCGATGATCGCCGCCGTATAGCCGGCGAGCACGTAGGCATAGGCCCAGGCGCTGCGCAGCTGGGTGGACGCCGCGGTGCACAGCGCCAGCCACAAGGCCAGGGTCAGCAGGAACAGCCAGGGCGTCTGCGCGAACAGGCCGATGAACACCACCGACATGAAGGTACCGACCAAAGTACCGACCAGACGGGCCAGGCCTTTCTGCACCACCATGCCCGACAGCGGCTGGGCGACGATGAAAGCAGTCATCAGCGCCCAGGCCGGCTGCTCCAGGCCCCAGCGCAGCGCCAGCCACAACGCCAGGCCGCCACCGAACAGGGTCTTGATGGCGAACTTGAGGGCGAGACTGCTGGGGGCGAACAGGGCCTGGAAGGTGATGGGCACGAGGCGGACCTTGGCAAGGCGGTGTAGTACAAGAAAGATAGACAATGCAAAGCAGGATAAATCGAGAACGATTAATTAGCTAGCTAATCATCATTTTAGCGTTCTTCGCGGCCAAGCCCCACAGTGACCGCGCCGATCTCAAGCCATGCGCTGTACCTGTGGGAGCGGGCTTGTCGGGGCGCCGAACCGCCGCGAAGGGCTGCAAGGCAGCCCCGAAGCCTGCAATGACTTTTCCATGGGCAAAAAAATGGGCGACCGAAGTCGCCCTAAATGCCTTGCGTGCTCGTGAATCGGGAAGGCTCAGCGCTGGTTGCGCTTCTTCGCGTCCTTCCAGATGAAAATGCCCAGACCGGCGAAGAAGGCCAACATCAACCCGACCGTTACCACTCCGGCGATAACCACGTTGTCGAAGAACATGTCGGCCCCTCCCTTGGTGTGCCGTCATCCGATGGGTGCAAGGTAACCAATGCAGGGCGGGGGAAAATTGACCGGAGTCAAAGGTGCCCGGGACCGGGCACGCGAGGCGGGCGCAGGGTTGACCTGCATCAAGTTTCAGCGTTTCTTGGGCTTGCCCTTGGACTTCTTCTTTTTCGCCTGCCCCAACGGCATGGCCTGCTCGAAGGCCTGGCGCATGTCATTCAGGCGCTTGTCGTTGAGGTCATGGATGCGTTTGGCGCGCTCGGCGCCGAAATCGATCAGGTTGTCTTGGCTCATGGCGGGCTCGACGGACAGCAGAGGCCTTCATGATGAAGGCAAGCGCTCGTGCTGACTAGTCAGACTTCGATGTCCACCAGCAATCCCTGGCGGGTACGCTCGCCCAGTGGCGCCACCGGCACGGTGTTGTCGGCATTCAGCTCATCGCCGGGCACGGCCTCGTACCGCTCGCCTTCGGCCTGCTGGCGACGCTGCTGCTGGCGCCGCTGCTCATCGCGCAGCAGCAAGGCCTGCTCCTCGGGGTCGCGATGGTTCTTCAGGTCGATGGCGCCATCACTGGAGGTTGGCTGCGCGGGCACCACCGGCGCGATCGTCGGCGGCGGCTTGACCGGATCCTGTTGCGAGGTCACGGGGGCGGCACTGAGAGGAATGATGGGCGGCAGCATGGGGTGGGTCTCCTGTAGCCTTTTTGTCGGCTGGTGGTCCGCCTGCGGGCGAAGGTGTGCGGCGCATCACAGCGCCGCGGCTGCCCGAAGTATAGCGTGGCCTTACTCGGCCTCGTCGTCCGGGTCGTCGTCCGACGGCGCGGCGGAATCGCTCCAAGGCCGTTTGTAGACCTGCTGCCAGACCGCATCCATGTGCGCACGCAACACTTGCGGGGCATTCTTCAGTGAAGCGCTGTCTTCGCGCTCGCCACCGAACGGGTCTTCGCCCGGCGGGGTGATCAGCGACTGTCCGGTGATGGTGTAGACCGCCTGGCCCTCGCGCATCTCGATAGCGATGTCATGGGGGTCGATGCCGCCGCCGCAGAATGAATGACTGGCCACCGTCACCTCGGCGATGCCGTCCTTGTTCAGGTCGCTGACGTCGCTGACATCGGTGTAGAAGTCCACGTCGAGGTCCAGGCCGGCGCAGGTGGTTTCCTGCTCGTTCTGCCAGCGTGGCCTGAACACCTCGCCACTGCTCGCGCGGCCATACAGGGTGGCCTTGAGCACCACCTTGTCCACTTCCTCCTCGGTGTCAGGGTCGGTGGCCTGGCCATCGACCCGGCTCAGCACCAGCAGCCCTTCGCCTTCGCGGTCGTGGAAGTGCACGCTCTTGATCGGCGTCTGCACGCCCAGCACTTCCAACTGCTCGGTCGGGATCGGCGGCAGGACCTCGAAACTCTTCTGTTCACAGGCGGCCAGCAGCGCCAGGCTGCCCAGGCCCAAGGAGACGTTCAACCAGCGGTGCTTGGCAAACATGGTGGCGCAGGGTCCTCATGGCGGGCGGTGTTCGTCGATGAACGCGCTAGACTCTGTAGATTCTTTGGTCTGGCGCAGCCGATCCGTTAACATAGCCGGCTTTGTTCATCGCGGGAGTTTTGGCAGTATGGCGCAGCAGTATCAACCGGGGCAACGCTGGATCAGCGACAGCGAAGCCGAGCTCGGTCTTGGGACCATCCTGGCGCAGGATGGCCGCCTGTTGACCGTGCTCTACCCGGCCACCGGCGACACCCGCCAATACTCGCTACGCAACGCGCCGCTGACCCGCGTGCGGTTCTCGCCAGGCGACCAGATCACCCACTTCGAGGGCTGGAAACTGACCGTGCGCGAGGTCGACGATGCCGACGGCCTGCTGGTCTACCACGGCATCGACGCGCAGAACCAGCCGCGCACGCTGCCCGAGACGCAGCTGTCGAACTTCATCCAGTTCCGCCTGGCCAGCGACCGCCTGTTCGCCGGGCAGATCGATCCACTGTCGTGGTTCTCGCTGCGATACAACACCCTGCAGCACACCAGCAAGCAGATGCTTTCCAGCCTGTGGGGCCTGGGCGGCGTTCGCGCGCAACCCATCGCCCACCAGCTGCACATCGCCCGTGAAGTCGCCGACCGCATCGCCCCACGGGTACTGCTGGCCGACGAAGTGGGCCTGGGCAAGACCATCGAAGCCGGCCTGGTGATCCACCGCCAGCTCCTGTCGGGCCGCGCCAGCCGTGTGCTGATCCTGGTCCCGGAGAACCTGCAGCACCAGTGGCTGGTGGAAATGCGTCGGCGCTTCAACCTGCAGGTCGCGCTGTTCGACGCCGAGCGCTTCATCGAAAGCGATGCCAGCAACCCGTTCGAGGATGCCCAGCTGGCGCTGGTCGCCCTGGAATGGCTGGTTGATGACGAAAAGGCCCAGGATGCGCTGTTCGCCGCCGGCTGGGACCTGATGGTGGTCGACGAGGCCCACCACCTGGTGTGGCACGAGGAGCAGGCCAGCCCCGAGTATTCGCTGGTCGAGCAACTGGCCCAGGTCATTCCCGGCGTGCTGCTGCTCACCGCCACCCCCGAGCAACTGGGCCAGGACAGCCACTTCGCCCGTCTGCGCCTGCTCGATCCCAACCGTTTCCACGACCTGGCCGCCTTCCGCGCCGAAAGCGAAAACTATCGTCCGGTGGCCGAGGCCGTCCAGGAGCTGCTCGACGAAGGCCGCCTGTCGCCCAAGGCCCACGCCACCATCCAGGGTTTCCTCGGCGCAGAGGGCGAGGCGCTGCTGGCCGCGGTCAGCGATGGCGACAGCCAGGCCAGCGCCCGCCTGATCCGCGAGTTGCTCGACCGCCACGGCACCGGCCGCGTGCTGTTTCGCAACACCCGCGCGGCGATCCAGGGCTTCCCCGAGCGTCAACTACACCCCTATCCCCTGGCCAACCCCGACGCCTATGCCGAACTGCCGTCGGGCGAGCGTGCCGAGCTTTACCCTGAAGTGGCCTTCCAGGCCCAGGGCGAGACCGCCGACGACGAGCGCTGGTGGCGCTTCGACCCACGGGTCGATTGGCTGATCGACACCCTGAAGATGCTCAAGCGCACCAAGGTCCTGGTGATCTGCGCCCACGCCGAGACCGCCATGGACCTGGAAGACGCCCTGCGCGTGCGCTCCGGCATCCCGGCCACGGTATTCCACGAAGGCATGAGCATCCTTGAGCGTGACCGCGCCGCCGCCTACTTCGCCGACGAAGAGTTCGGCGCCCAGGTGCTGATCTGCTCCGAGATCGGCAGCGAAGGTCGCAACTTCCAGTTCGCCCATCACCTGGTGATGTTCGACCTGCCGGCCCACCCGGACCTGCTCGAGCAGCGCATCGGCCGTCTCGACCGGATCGGCCAGAAGCACACGATCCAGTTGCACATCCCGTACCTGCAGGACAGCCCGCAAGAGCGCCTGTTCCAGTGGTACCACGAGGGGCTCAATGCCTTCCTCAATACCTGCCCGACCGGCAACGCCCTGCAGCATCGGTTCGGTCCGCGCCTGCTGCCGCTGCTGGCCGGTGGCGACGACAAGGGCTGGAGCGCCTTGGTGGCCGAGGCCCGCGCCGAGCGCGAGCGCCTGGAAGCCGAGCTGCACAGCGGTCGCGACCGCCTGCTGGAACTCAACTCCGGCGGTGCCGGCGAAGGCCAGGCGCTGGTCGAGGCGATCCTCGAACAGGACGACCAGTTCGCCCTGCCGATCTATATGGAAACCCTGTTCGACGCCTTCGGCATCGACAGCGAGGACCATTCGGAAAACGCCCTGGTGCTCAAGCCGAGCGAGAAGATGCTCGACGCCAGTTTCCCGCTGGGCGACGACGAAGGCGTGACCATCACCTACGACCGCGGCCAGGCGCTGTCGCGCGAGGACATGCAGTTCCTCACCTGGGAACACCCGATGGTCCAGGGCGGCATGGACCTGGTGCTGTCCGGCTCGATGGGCAACACCGCCGTGGCGCTGATCAAGAACAAGGCGCTCAAGCCCGGCACCGTGCTGCTCGAACTGCTGTACGTCAGCGAGGTGGTGGCCCCACGCAGCCTGCAGATGGGCCGCTACCTGCCGCCGGCCGCGCTGCGCTGCCTGCTCGACGCCAACGGTAACGACCTGGGCGCGCGCGTGGCCTTCGAAACCCTGAATGATCAGCTCGAAAGCGTGCCCAGGGCCAGTGCCAACAAGTTTGTCCAGGCCCAGCGCGACGTGCTGGCCCAGCGCATTGCCGCAGGCGAGGCCAAGGTCCTGCCGGTGCATGACGAGCGCGTGGCCGAGGCCCGACAGCGCCTCACCGCCGAGGCCGATGAAGAGCTGGCACGCCTGACCGCGCTCAAGGCGGTCAACCCGAGCGTGCGCGACAGCGAGATCGATGCGTTGCGCAAGCAACGCGAGGACGGCCTGGCGGCGCTGGAAAAAGCGGCGCTGCGTCTTGAAGCGATCCGGGTGCTCGTCGCCGGTTGATCTCTATAGAGGTCATCGCGGGGCAAGCCCGCTCCCACAAATGCCCAATGGGCTTGTGGGAGCGGGCTTGCCCCGCGATCGTTTCAGCCTTTCGATATCCATTTAGACCTTACAGCTATTACCCTCATATCCAAATGGTAGAAATCAAAGTGCCATTAATCAGGAAGGCTTAAACACGCGTTTCTATACTCCAGCAGGAACAGTCTCCATCCGTGCTTTTTGGGGACGAGTGAAGACTCGACGAAGAGGCCTGCAATGGAGTGGCTGGGACTGCAATTGTTCGCCGAGCTGCCGGCGACCGGACAGATCGTCCTCGACTGCCGACACAACCCTTTTCTGGTGCTGCTTGCCTTCTCGGTGGCCAGCGCCGCCTGTTTCGCCACGCTGGACATGAGCGAACGGCAAAGCCACTGCGAAGACCGCTTCGCCCGCAGGCAATGGCGCGTGCTCGGTGCCTGCTGCCTGGCCGGTGGCATCTGGGCCATGCATTTCATCAGCATGCTGGCCTTCGAAGCCCCCTTGGAAATGCACTATGACGCCCCGCTGACCGGCCTTTCGCTGCTGATCGCCCTGCTGGCCTCCTGGCTGGCGATGAACAGCCTCAACCGCGGCGAAATGCACCTGCGCCACTACGTGCAGACCGCGCTGTTTATCGGCCTGGGAATCAGCGCCATGCACTACACCGGCATGGCCGCCCTGCAGACCAGCGCCCAACAGCACTACCAGACCGGCCTGCTGCTGGCCTCCATCGGCATCGCCGTGGTCACCAGCCTGGGCGCACTGTTGCTGGCCCGCTACTTCCACGAAGGCAGTGGCACCCTGCACCTGCTGATGAAATACGGCGCGAGCCTGCTGATGGCCGGCGGCATCGTGCTCACCCATTTCACCGGCATGGCCGCGATGACCCTGGTCATCCCCCAGGAGACCGCTCTGCACCTGTCCTCCGGTGACAACAGCCTGCAACTGGCGCTGACCATCGCCTTCATCACCTTGCTGATCAGCGGCAGCAGCATCAGCGCGGCCCTCGCCGACAAGAAGCTGCAGAGCAAGGAGCACGACCTGCGTCGGGTCAACGTGCTGCTCAGCCAGCTCGACCAGGCTCGCGCCTCGCTCCAGCAAGCGGCGCACTACGACGCCCTGACCAACCTGGTCAACCGCCGTGGCTTCAACCAGGTATTCGCCGAGCGCCTGGCCGAACAGTCCGTCCATGACGGCATGCTGGCGGTGATGTTCCTCGACATCGACCACTTCAAGCGCATCAACGACAGCCTCGGCCATGCCGCCGGCGACGAGCTGCTCAAGGTAATCGCCGGCCATATCAAGGCGGCGACCCGCGGCCAGGACCTGGTGTCGCGCTTCGGTGGCGACGAGTTCTGCATCGTCACCAGCCTCAACAGCCGCGATGAAGCCCGACACCTGGCCCAACGCATCATGCAGCGGATGAAAGAGCCGATCGACCTGGCCGGCCGACGCATGGTGATGACCACCAGCATCGGCATCAGCATCTTCCCCGACGACGGCCAGAGCACCGAGGAACTACTCAAGAACGCCGACCTTGCGCTCTACCAGTCCAAAGGCTGCGGGCGCAACAGCCTGAACTTCTTCAACAATGGCCTGAAGACCCGTGCCACCCTCGAACTGCAACTGGAAGAAGAGCTGCGCGTGGCACTGTTCGAGGAGCGCGGCCTGTGCGTGCATTACCAGCCGATCTTCGACCTGCACAGCGGGCAGGTCGCCAAGCTCGAAGCCCTGGTGCGCTGGCAGCATCCGCAACACGGGCTGCTCAGCCCTGAGCGCTTCATCGGCATCGCCGAGGCCAACGGTTTGATCGCCGAGCTGGACCTCTGGGTGCTCCAGCGCGCCTGCGAGGATCTGGCAAAGCTGAACCAGCACGGCTACGCCGAACTGAGGGTCACGGTGAACTGCTCGGCGCTCACCCTCGGCCGCGAGGAACTGGCCACGGAAGTGGAAATGGCGCTGTTCCAGGCCGGTCTGGCGCCACGCCAACTGGAGCTGGAGGTCACCGAAAATGCCCTGATGGGCGACATCCACCACACCATCAATCTGCTCAAGCGTATCCGGGCCATGGGCGTGGCCCTGTCGATCGACGATTTCGGCACCGGCTATTCATCGCTCGCCTACCTCAAGCGTCTGCCGCTGGATGTGCTGAAGATCGACCGCTCGTTCATCCAGGACGTGCCGGCCAGCCAGAAGGACCGCGAGATCGTCCAGGCGATCATCATGATGGCCCATACCCTGCACCTGAAAGTGGTCACCGAAGGTGTCGAGACCGCCGAGCAGCACAGCTTCCTCGCCAACCACGGCTGCGATTATCTGCAGGGCTACCTGCTCAGCCGCCCAGTGCCTCTGGCCGAGCTACGACCGATCCTCGACCGGCTCGATCGCCAGGACAACGATTTCAATCCTTGTTGCGATACAGCTCTACCAGGGTCGCCGGATCTTTTTGCAGATAACCCTGGCTACCGTGCAGGCGCATCAACTGCGCGGCGAGGCCACTGACGGGGGTGGCAGAGCCCTGCTCGCGGGAAAATTTCACTGCGCTATCGAGGTCCTTTAGCAGGGTGCGCACGTGCCACTTGATCGGTTCGAAGCGGCTCTCGGCCATTTGCGGGGCGAGAATCTGCAGGGGTCTGGAGTCGGCAAAACCGCCGGCCAAGGCTTCGGCGATCAGCCGTGCATCGACCCCTGACTGTTCGGCCAGCGCCACCACCTCGGCGATCACCAGGGCATTGCAGGCGACGATCATCTGGTTGCAGGCCTTGGTCACCTGCCCCGCGCCTACGCCCCCCATGTGCGTGACCCGTTGGCCGAGGGCCAGCAATACCGGCCGTGCCCGCTCCAGATCGTCCGCCTCGCCACCGACCATGATCGCCAGGGTCCCCGCCTCGGCGCCCGGCGTGCCGCCGGACACGGGCGCGTCGAGCCAGGCCATGCCGCACAGGGCCGCCAGCTCCGCAGCCATCTCCCGCGTGGCGGTGGGCTCGAGGCTGGAGAAGTCCACCAGCAACTGCCCGTTGCGTCCGCCACTGGCAATGCCCCGCTCGCCGAACACCACCTCGCGCACCACCGCCGTGTCGGCCAGGCACAGCAACACCATGTCCGCCGCCTGGCACAGCTCGGCGGGGCTGCTGGCAAGGCGGGCACCGGCGGCGACCAGCTCGGCGCACTTGTCCGGGCTGCGGTTCCACACGGTCAGCGGGTAACCGGCGGCCAACAGGCGACGGCACATCGGCAGGCCCATCAGGCCGATCCCGGCGAACCCCAGCGAAGGCAATGCAGTACTCATGGAGGACTCCAGATTAAAGAAGCGTGACAAACGGGCGATGCAGTGCGGGTGCGCGACAAAAACCCTAGAAGCACTAGGGGAAAACCCGATCGCGCAAGAAAAAGACGCACTGATAAAGTCGCGAGATTTTCCGTAATGGCCATATGACATGCGCCAGCGGAAAGCTACCAACACCAGGCAAATGGCGCACTATGACCTCTACGAACACTTCTGCCAACGCGGTCCCCGAGTCGTCGCTCATCCCCGCCGGGCTGACCGTCGGCAATGCTCGGGACCTTTCCGCCGCCCGCAGCATGCCGGCGCAGCAGTACCTGTACTTCACCGAGCAGGACATCCAGCGCATTCTCGACAATCTCGATGGCCTGCGTGACCTGGTGTTTCCAGCGAACCTGCATGTCGAGGACGAGGACCAGTTGCGCCTGGAACAGCAGTTCCCCTCGGTCTGCCTGATCGGCCTGGGCCGCTGTGGCTCGAACATCGCGCTGGATGTGGCGGAGCTGGTATACAACGCCCGCACCTTCTTCCTCAACGAGTTCAACAACGAGGACCGCATCAAGGGTGAGTCCGGCTACAGTCCGGCGCGCTGGATCCGCCAGAACCTGCGCCTGGTGCAGAACAAGGCCGCCAAGCCGGTGTTCCTGGTCGAGCCGCTGGTGATGCTCGGCGACCTCGACAAGGACATCGCCGGGCGTATCCGCTTCTCGCGCAAGGGCGAGCGCGGCGCCTTCCTGCGCGACTACAGCAAGATGAAGATCATGGACCTGTCCGAGGTGCATGCCGGCGGAGCCGGCAACGCGCCGATCCTCGGCCAGTACCTGGCCAAGATCATCCTCAACAAGGACACCCAGCGCTTCTCCAGCGCCGACTGGAAGCTGATCCACTCGTACCTGATCGACTCCTGTGGCATCAAGGCCAACCAGTCGCGCCTGTACTTCTATATCTTCAGCGCCGGCGGCGGCACCGGCTCGGGCATGGCCTCGGAATTCGGCCTGGCCCAGCAGTATTCGTACATGAACAAGACTTTCGACACCAAGCCGGCCGACGAGAACGACGGCAAGAGCGGGCATTCGTTCGTCTTCGAGCCGATCTTTACCAGCGGCATCTGCGTGCTGCCCAATGCCTCCGACCACCGCAGCGAAATGTCCGAGGCGCTGCACATCAACGCCGGACGCCTACTGTGCAAATACCTGTCGGAGGAATGGGACTTCTCGTACAACTTCGACAATGAAGACAGCAGCGAAGCCAGCGTCATGGGCCGGATCCGCCCGTGGAACGCGATGATGCTGATCTCCAACGACATCATGCGCTACGCCGAGGAGAGCGACGACGGCACGATCCAGAACATCGACGTCAATGCCATGGAGAAGCACGCCAACCAGTACATCTCCCAGCAGATCTTCAACATCCTTACCGCCCAGGCGGTGACCACCGACTACGACCAGAACTACTTCCGCCGTGCCGGCATCGACATCGGCGAGACCATCCGCCTGGACGCCAACGACCTGTTCATGAGCCTGGCCGGCCCCGTGGCCATCGCCTACGCCGAATCGGTGGTGCCGGAAGTGCCAGCGGCGGGGTCGGACAAGTTCAAGGTATTCGAGCGCGAGCAGCCGCGCCTGGACATCGACGATCTGTTCTTGCGCTCCATCGACCTGCCGCACTTCAACAAGCAGACCCAGGCCATCGAAGGCATCAGCCTGCTGCCGATCGAATCACGCCGCTACCGCGCGGCGCTCGAGCAATACAAGGCCTCGGGCTACGACGCCGCGGCCCTGCACGACCTGCATTTCTTCAAGAACTGTTCGTCGGTGGTGTCGATCGTGTCCCTGCCCAAGGACTACAAGCTGTCGTACATGGACTTGAACCGGCTCAAGACTCACCTCAACAGCCTGTTCCCCAACACCACGCTCAAGCGCTACGCGCTGGTGATCGGCGCCTCGGCCAACCTGTCGCTGACCACCCTGATCGCCAAGAGCCCGTGCCTGTCGGACGACTTCCTGACCCTGATCGTGGCGTTCATCAAGCGTTGCTTCGCGCGTACCCCGTACCGCTTCGACGACACCCTGGACAACGCCATCCTCGAATTCATCACCGGCGAGCACTTCGACGAGGCGCGCATCGACGAGCTGCTCAACGAGTTCGAGAATCCGGCGAAGATCCTCGACACCAACTGGTATGCGATCAAGCCGATGTACGAGAAGAAGTACCGCGAGCTGATCAACGACAAGAGCCGCTTCGTCTCGATCAACGACATCCGCCTGTCGCGCGAATGCGTGAAGAAGGCGGTGAAGTACCTGCGCGAGATCTTCCGCCACCGCATCGGCAAGACCCGGGTGATTTCGCTGAACAGCCATACCGGGCGCGTGGATTACTGAAAACCATCGCGGGGCAAGCCCGCTCCAACGAGGAGCCCTCGTGGGAGCGGGCTTGCCCCGCGATCATTTCGGCGGCTATTACGCATGCCGTAAACTGTTACCGCCCCGCCGAATCACCCCGCCACTGTTACCAACTTCCACCTTACGTGAGCGTCAACACGCACCGTATCGAGGCGTCTGCGCGTTTTCGCGCACTAAAAAAGCGCGCACTTATTCCGCTTTCTTCGCTTGAATCACGATGAACGGCGAAACCACCACCGCCCAGATCTCTGGATCGCGGGTTTGCAGGTCAAGCGCCTGCTCGGCGGAAACCGGCCCAACAGTGCCATCACTACGCCACTTGGCGAAGATCTCGCTGCGATTCTCGGCCATCGCCTCGGCAACGGCGATCAGGTCAAGGCTGGGGTCGACCCAAATCAGGTCACCCTTGGCCCAGAAACGCTCCAAGGCTTTCCACTCGATGACAGCGGTCTCGCCGAGCAATTTGGCATAGAGGGTGCTTACTTGATCAGTCATGGGTTACCTGCGCAAAGATCGTCCGAACGAAAATGGCCGATATTTTTGCAGAAAAACCTGGTTTCAAATACGTAATTTGGTCGATCAGGCCCGAACTTGTGGGGGCGGGCCAAGGATGCAGGCAAAGTGATGGCGCTTTTCTGTATCTTTCTGTCGATCACGCGACACCCTTGGAAACAGACGCTTTTCGCCCGCTTTTCAAGCGCTCGGACGGCGCTCTACACTGTACCGGTACAGTTCCGGGACATGTTCCGGGGGAAGGCGGGGTTACGGCGTGGCGTAGCCAGGCCGCGAATCCCGCCCGGTCTGTAGCCCTGGCCTCAGGACTATAAGAATTACAACAGAATGAGTGGAGCACTATGATCAAGATTTCCAAGCTGTTTGCCGCGATGGTTCTGGCCGGAGTCGCCAGCCATTCGTTTGCCGCCGACACCATCAAGATCGGCATCGCCGGTCCCAAGACCGGGCCGGTGACCCAGTACGGCGACATGCAGTTCGTCGGCGCCAAACAGGCCATCAAGGACATCAACGCCAAGGGCGGCGTCGATGGCAAGATGCTCGAAGCCAAGGAATACGACGACGCGTGCGACCCTAAACAGGCCGTGGCCGTCGCCAACAAAGTGGTCAACGATGGCGTCAAGTACGTGATCGGCCACCTGTGCTCCAGCTCCACCCAGCCTGCGTCCGACATCTACGAGGACGAAGGCGTGATCATGATCACCCCCGCCGCCACCTCGCCGGAAATCACTAGCCGTGGCTACAAGATGGTCTTCCGCACCATCGGCCTGGACAGCGCCCAGGGCCCGGCCGCCGGCAACTACATCGCCGACCACGTCAAACCGAAAGTGGTCGCCGTCCTGCACGACAAGCAGCAGTACGGTGAAGGCATCGCTACCGCAGTCAAGCAGACCCTCGAGAAGAAAGGCACCAAGGTCGCCGTCTTCGAAGGCCTGAACGCCGGTGACAAGGACTTCTCCTCGATCATCCAGAAGCTCAAGCAGAACAACGTCGACTTCGTCTACTACGGCGGCTACCACCCGGAGCTGGGCCTGATCCTGCGCCAGGCGCAAGAGAAGGGCCTGAAAGCCAAGTTCATGGGCCCGGAAGGCGTGGGTAACGACTCCATCTCGCAGATCGCCCAGGGCGCCTCCGAAGGCCTGCTGGTCACCCTGCCGAAGTCGTTCGACGCCGACCCTGCGAACAAGGCCATCGTCGACGCCATCAAGGCCGACGGCAAGGACCCGAGCGGTCCGTTCGTGTTCCCGGCCTACTCGGCTGTCCAGCTGATCGCCGACGGCATCAAGGCCGCCAAGTCCGAAGACGCCGACAAGGTGGCTGCCGCCATCCACGCCGGTACCTTCAAGACCCCGACCGGCGACCTGTCCTACGACGAGAAAGGCGACCTGAAGGACTTCAAGTTCGTCGTCTACGAATGGCACTTCGGCAAGCCGAAGACCGAAGTCTCCCCTCAGTAACTGCGTGACTAATAGCTGACCGAGAAGCCCACTGTGCGAGCAGTGGGCTTTGTTTTACGAGGTTCTATGGACCTGATTCCCGCGATCCGGGAGTCGGTTCACCTGAAAATCTTAAAACCGTCACCCGCGGTTTCCTGGCAGTGCCCGCAAAAGATCACGTGGCGAAGACCGCGAGAACATGGGCCGGGGCCATCCCCCACCAGTGAAATGCAAATCAGGTTTTTAGGAGCGCTGTAATGCCTGAGATCTACCACTTCCTACAACAACTGGTTAACGGATTGACCATCGGCAGTACCTACGCGCTGATCGCCATCGGTTACACGATGGTGTACGGCATCATCGGCATGATCAACTTCGCCCATGGCGAGGTGTACATGATCGGTTCCTACGTGGCCTTCATCGCCCTCGCCGGGCTGGCCATGATGGGCATCCACTCGTTGCCGATCCTGATGACCGTGGCCTTCGTCGCCACGATCTGCGTCACCAGTGCCTACGGCTACAGCATCGAACGGGTCGCCTACCGGCCGCTGCGCAACAGCAACCGGCTGATCCCGCTGATCTCCGCCATCGGCATGTCGATCTTCCTGCAGAACACTGTCCTGCTCTCGCAGGACTCGAAAGACAAGTCCATCCCCAACCTGATCCCCGGCAGCTTCTCGTTCGGCCCGGGCGGCGCTGAGGAAGTACTGGTCTCGTACATGCAGATCCTGGTGTTCGTGGTGACCCTCGTCGCCATGACCTGCCTGACCCTGTTCATCTCCCGTTCCCGCCTGGGCCGCGCCTGCCGCGCCTGCGCCGAGGACATCAAGATGGCCAACCTGCTGGGCATCAACACCAACAACATCATCGCCCTGACCTTCGTCATCGGCGCCGCGCTGGCGGCGGTGGCGGCCGTGCTGCTGAGCATGCAGTACGGGGTGATCAACCCCAACGCCGGTTTCCTGGTGGGCCTGAAGGCCTTCACCGCGGCGGTACTGGGCGGCATCGGCAGCATCCCGGGCGCCATGCTCGGCGGGCTGGTGCTGGGCGTGGCCGAAGCGTTCGGCGCCGACATCTTCGGCGACCAGTACAAGGACGTGGTGGCATTCGGTCTTTTGGTTCTTGTCCTGCTGTTCCGGCCGACCGGCATCCTGGGCCGCCCGGAGGTTGAAAAAGTATGAACAGAAATCTCAAACAGGCGTTCTTCAGCGCCTTGCTGGTCTGGGCCGTGGCCTTCCCGGTGCTGGGCCTGAAACTCAGCATCGACGGCATCAGCCTGATCGTGCACAGCCAGGGCTCGTTCACCATCAGCATCATCGCCGCGTGCTCGGTGCTGATGTTCCTGCGCGTATTGTTCGACAAGCAGTGGAGCGCGGTGATGGGCCGCCGCTCGGAGCGCAAGCTGGTACCACCTTCGGTGACCAACTTCCTCACCCTGCCGAAGACCCAGCGCTGGGTCATCATGGGGCTGATCGTGGCGGCGCTGATCTGGCCGTTCTTCGGCTCGCGCGGCGCGGTCGACATCGCCACGCTGATCCTGATCTACGTGTTGCTGGGCCTGGGCCTGAACATCGTGGTCGGCCTGGCGGGCCTGCTCGACCTGGGTTACGTCGGTTTCTACGCCGTCGGCGCCTACAGCTATGCGATGCTCTCGCACTACCTGGGCTGGAGCTTCTGGGTGTGCCTGCCGATCGCCGGCCTGATGGCCGCCACCTTCGGTTTCCTGCTCGGTTTCCCGGTGCTGCGCCTGCGCGGCGACTACCTGGCGATCGTGACCCTGGGCTTCGGCGAGATCATTCGCCTGTTCCTGCGCAACCTCACCGACTGGACCGGCGGCCCCAACGGCATCAGCAACATCCCCAAGCCTGAGTTCTTCGGCCTGACCTTCGAACGTAAAGCTGCCGAAGGGATGCAGACCTTCCACGAGTTCTTCGGGCTGGAATACAACTCGATCAACAAGGTGATCTTCCTCTACCTGGTGGCCCTGCTGCTGGCACTGCTGGCGCTGTTCGTCATCAACCGCCTGCTGCGCATGCCGATCGGGCGTGCCTGGGAAGCGCTGCGTGAAGACGAGATCGCCTGCCGCGCGCTGGGCCTGAACCCCACCGTGATCAAGCTCTCGGCGTTCACCCTGGGCGCCTGCTTCGCCGGTTTCGCCGGCAGCTTCTTCGCCGCCCGCCAGGGCCTGGTGACACCGGAGTCGTTCACCTTCATCGAGTCGGCGATCATCCTCGCCATCGTCGTGCTGGGTGGCATGGGTTCGCAGCTGGGCGTGATCCTCGCGGCCATCGTGATGATCCTGCTGCCGGAGATGATGCGTGAGTTCAGCGAATACCGGATGCTGATGTTCGGTGCGCTGATGGTGTTGATGATGATCTGGCGTCCGCAGGGCCTGCTGCCCATGCAACGTCCGCACATGGAGCTGCCTCGATGAGCCGCGAAATTCTGCAAGTCAGCGGCCTGAGCATGCGCTTCGGCGGCTTGTTGGCGGTCAACGGCGTGGGCCTGACCGTCAAGGAAAAACAGGTGGTGGCATTGATCGGCCCGAACGGCGCCGGCAAGACCACCGTGTTCAACTGCCTCACCGGCTTCTACAAGCCCAGCGGCGGCACCATCCTGCTCGACGGCCAGCCGATCCAGGGCCTGGCCGGCCATCAGATCGCCCGCAAGGGCGTGGTGCGGACCTTCCAGAACGTGCGCCTGTTCAAGGAAATGACCGCGCTGGAAAACCTGCTGATCGCCCAGCACCGCCACCTGAACACCAACTTCTTCGCCGGCCTGTTCAAGACCCCGAGCTTCCGCCGCAGCGAGAAGGAGGCCATGGAGCGCGCGCAGTACTGGCTGGAGAAGGTCAACCTGACCGAGTTCGCCAACCGTACCGCCGGCACCCTCGCCTACGGCCAGCAACGGCGCCTGGAAATCGCCCGCTGCATGATGACCCAACCGCGGATCATCATGCTCGACGAACCGGCCGCCGGCCTCAACCCCAAGGAGACCGAGGACCTCAAGGCCCTCATCGCCTACCTGCGCGAATCCCACAACGTGACCGTGCTGCTGATCGAGCACGACATGAAGCTGGTGATGAGCATTTCCGACCACATCGTGGTGATCAACCAGGGCACGCCCCTGGCCGATGGCACGCCGGAAGAGATTCGCGGCAACCCTGATGTGATCAAGGCCTACCTGGGGGAGGCGTAAATGCTGAAGTTCGAGAACGTTTCCACCTTCTACGGCAAGATCCAGGCGCTGCACAGCGTCAACGTGGAGATCAACCAGGGCGAGATCGTCACCCTGATCGGCGCCAACGGTGCCGGCAAGTCGACCCTGCTGATGACCCTCTGCGGCTCGCCCCAGGCAAGCAGCGGCAGCATCAAGTACCTGGGCGAGGAGCTGGTCGGCCAGCCGTCCTCGCACATCATGCGCAAGAGCATCGCGGTGGTGCCGGAAGGCCGTCGCGTGTTCTCGCGCCTGACCGTCGAGGAAAACCTGGCCATGGGCGGTTTCTTCACCGACAAGGGCGACTACCAGGAACAGCTGGACAAGGTCCTGCAGCTGTTCCCGCGCCTGAAGGAGCGCTACATCCAGCGTGGCGGCACCATGTCCGGCGGCGAGCAGCAGATGTTGGCGATCGGCCGGGCGCTGATGAGCAAGCCCAAGCTGCTGCTGCTCGACGAGCCGTCGCTGGGTCTGGCGCCGATCATCATCCAGCAGATCTTCGACATCATCGAACAGCTGCGCCGCGATGGCGTGACGGTGTTCCTGGTGGAGCAGAATGCCAACCAGGCGCTGAAGATCGCCGACCGCGCGTATGTGCTGGAGAACGGCAAGGTGGTGATGCAGGGCACCGGTGAAGCGTTGCTGACCGACCCGAAGGTACGCGACGCGTATCTGGGGGGGTGAATGATCAAAGGGCCTTCGCAAGGCCCTTTTTTCTGCCTGCAAGGAATATATCGCCTATGCCGGCCTCTTCGCGGGTAAACCCGCTCCCACAGGTACATCACTGCATACAAGGGTGGTGGTGAACCTGTGGGAGCGGGTTTACCCGCGAAAGGACCGACACACGGCCCACTTGTGATCAGCGCCCAGCCTGGGTACCGTGGCCCGTTATTGTGCAAAGTCTCCCGGAGCCCGCCCCATGCGCCTCACCCCTTCCCTGCTGCTCACCGCCTTGCTGCCCCTGTTCGCCGGCTGCCAGATGCTGGCCGAAAAACCAGCCGATCCGAACTTCGGCACCACCCGCATGCAGGGCGAACTGAGCGCGGCCGGCGGACACTTGCTGTTCAAACCCTGCAGCGAAAGCCGTCGCTTCATCGTCAACGACGTGGCGGCCACCGGCATCCTGCAAGAGGCGGCAACCCTTGCCGAAGATGCCGGCGACAAGCTGTTCGCCGACGTCCGCGGCCGCCTGACTGGCAGCAAGCAGGCCAGCACCGATGGCCAGCTCGACGTGACCCGCCTGTACCGCCTCGAGTCCTCCGAATACAGCGGCTGCGAAGACCCCAACTTCAAGCAGCTGACCCTGCGTGCCGGCGGCCATGAGCCAGACTGGGACATCAAGGCCAGCGGCAAGGGCATGGTGCTCAACCGCGTCGGCCAGGAGCCACTGCCACTGCCCTACCTGGAAGAGGAAATCCCCGGCGGCGGCCTGAGCCTGTCCAGCGAAGCCAACGGCCAGCGCGTCGAGCTGTGGGTCGCGCCGCAGCGCTGCGTCGACGGCGCCACCGGTGCCATCCGCCACCTCAAGGCCGAGCTGCGCATCGACGGCAAGACCCTGCAAGGCTGCGCCTACTACGGCGGCGCCCGCGACCTCTGATCGCCAGGCGCTTTTATCCTGCCAGTCGGGGCGGCTAACAGCTTATACTTGGCGGTTTGTGTAAAGCCGCCGGCCGCCCCATGGCCGGGATACTGGACCCTGCCATGCTACGAATCACCGAACTGAAGCTGCCCCTGGACCACTCCGACGACGAGCTGCGCGCCGCCATCGTCCAGCGCCTGGGCATCAGCGATGAGCAACTGCTCGGTTTCACCCTGTTCAAGCGCAGCTACGACGCGCGCAAGAAGAACAGCGAAATGCTGTTCATCTACACCATCGACCTCGAAACCAGCAACGAAGACGAACTGCTGCGCCGCTTCGAGGACGACGGCAAGATCAGCGTCGCCCCGGATGTCAGCTACAAGTTCGTGGGGCAGGCACCGGCCGATCTGCGCGAGCGCCCGATCGTGGTCGGCTTCGGCC
The DNA here is from genome assembly GCF_054788395.1 of Pseudomonas sp. microsymbiont 2. NCBI lineage: Bacteria > Pseudomonadati > Pseudomonadota > Gammaproteobacteria > Pseudomonadales > Pseudomonadaceae > Pseudomonas > Pseudomonas sp. microsymbiont 2. Next base: position 1,363,515 of record NZ_CM139112.1, on the reverse strand, counting down.
CCTGCGGCATCTTCGCAGGGTTGCTGCTGGCGCAAATGGGCTTCAAGCCGATCGTGCTCGAGCGCGGCAAGGAAGTGCGCCAGCGCACCAAGGACACCTGGGGCCTGTGGCGCAAGAGCGTGCTCAACCCTGAATCCAACGTGCAGTTCGGCGAAGGCGGTGCCGGCACCTTCTCCGACGGCAAGCTGTACAGCCAGATCAAGGACCCGCACCACCACGGCCGCAAGGTACTGGAAGAGTTCGTCAAGGCCGGCGCGCCGGACGAGATCCTCTACATCAACAAGCCGCACATCGGCACCTTCCGCCTGACCAGCATGGTCGAGAAGATGCGCGAAGAGATCATCGCCCTGGGCGGCGAAGTGCGCTTCGAGCAAAAGGTCAGCGATCTGCTTGTCGATGGCGAACAGCTCACCGGCGTGGTGCTCGGCAGCGGCGAGCAGCTGCAATCGCGGCATGTGGTGCTGGCCCTGGGGCACAGCGCCCGCGACACCTTCCGCATGCTCCACGCCAAGGGCGTGTTCATGGAGGCCAAGCCATTCTCGGTCGGTTTCCGCATCGAGCACCCACAGTCGCTGATCGACAAGGCGCGCCTGGGCAAGTACGCCGGTCACCCGAAACTCGGCGCCGCCGACTACAAGCTGGTGCACCACGCCAAGAACGGCCGCTCGGTGTACAGCTTCTGCATGTGTCCCGGCGGCACCGTGGTCGCCGCCACCAGCGAGCCGGGCCGCGTGGTCACCAACGGCATGAGCCAGTACTCGCGCAACGAGCGCAACGCCAACTCCGGGATCGTCGTCGGCATCGACCCCGAGCGCGACTACCCGGGTGGCCCGCTGGCCGGCATCGAGCTGCAGGAGCGCCTGGAGGCCCATGCCTATGTGATGGGTGGCAGCAACTACCAGGCACCCGCGCAACTGGTCGGCGACTTCGTTGCGGGGCGCCCTTCCACCGCGCTGGGCAGCGTCGAGCCATCCTACAAGCCGGGGGTCACCCTGGGTGACCTGGCACCGAGCCTGCCGGACTTCGCCATCGAGGCTATCCGTGAGGCGCTGCCGGCCTTCGACCGCCAGATCAAGGGCTACAACCTGCACGATGCGGTGCTGACCGGGATCGAGACCCGCACCTCGTCGCCGCTGCGCATCACCCGTGACGCCAGCTTCCAGAGCCTCAACCTCAAGGGCCTGTTCCCGGCGGGAGAAGGTGCGGGCTATGCTGGCGGCATTCTTTCGGCCGGCGTGGATGGCATCCGTATCGCCGAAGCGGTAGCGAAGGACATGCTCGGCCTGTAAGCCTTTTCGCGGGGCAAGCCCGCTCCCACAATCGTGGGAGCGGGCTTGCCCCGCGATAGCGCAGGTACAGGCAAAAGAAAACCCCGAACAGGCCAGGCCCGTTCGGGGTTTCTTTTGTACGGCGATCAGTGAGTGACGCGGCTGGTGCCATCGACAGTCATGATGCGCACGCGCTCGCCGACACGGAAGATCTCGTTCTGCTGCACTTGCTGCACGTAGGCACGCATGCTGCCGTCGTCTTCACGCACGGTGATCTCGACGCCCTGGGTGCGGGTCAGGCCCTCTTCGGCGGCGGAACCTGCCAGGCCACCGGCCACGGCACCGATCACCGCGGCGACGATGCTGCCACGGCCACCACCGACGGCGCTGCCGGCGACACCACCGACAATGGCGCCGGCGCCACCGCCGATCGGCGTCTTGGTGCCTTCGATCTTCACCGGACGCAGGGATTCGATGGTGCCCATGCGCACGGTCTGCACGCGGCGGGCCTCATCACGAGAGTAGCTGTCGCCGGTCAGCGACGACTGGCAGCCGCCCAGCAGCAGCGACACGGTGGTGAAGCTGGCCAGCAGCAAAGCGGATTTACGCATGGGGTCAATCTCCATAAGACAGGTGTCCATTAGACTCCGCACCTTGACAAGTGTCACGGCGCATTCGTTATAAAATTGTTTTCATTCAGCCCTGGTACAGCCAATGCCGACTGCCTGGCGGGCTTTCACGTGAGACCAAGGATAGCCATGGATTACTTCATCGTCGTCGTGGTGACTATCGCCGGCCTGTATTTTCACGGGTGGCTGTATGTGCGCATGCGTCGCTGGATGGACCGGGACCTGGCGCTGTCACTGGCCGGTGAGGATCCGGCGAAGCGCGATTTCATGCTCAAGGCGCTGGAGCGGGCACGGGGGGAGAAGGTGCGGCGCAAGGAGTTGGCGGCATGGCTGGAGCGGGAAGCGGCAGGTTATCGGTAATGCTGGGGCTGCTTTGCAGCCCATCGCGACACAAGGCCGCTCCTACAGGGGTCACGCGGTTCCTGTAGGAGCGGCCTTGTGTCGCGATGGGCCGCGAAGCGGCCCCGGATATCAGGGCGCCAGGCGCTCGCGCAGCCACTGGCCATCGACCAGCCGGTAGTTCAGGCGGTCATGCAAGCGACTGGCCCGCCCCTGCCAGAACTCGACACGCTGCGGCACCAGGCGATAACCGCCCCAGTGCTCAGGGCAATGGGGTTGCGTATCGGAAAAGCGCGCCTCGGTGGCCTTGACCAGCCCCTCCAGTTCCTCACGGTCGGCAATCACCCGGCTCTGCGGCGACGCCCAGGCCCCCAGCCGGCTGCCCAGCGGACGAACCTGGTAGTAGTCGTCCGACTCCTTGGCCGTGACCTTTTCCACCCGTCCCTCGATACGCACCTGGCGCTCCAGCGCCGGCCAGAAGAAGGTCATCGCGGCGAAGGGATTGGCCGCGATGTGCTGGCCCTTGGCGCTTTCGTAGTTGGTGAAAAAGGTGAACCCGCGCGCATCGAGGGCCTTGAGCAACAGCACCCGGCAATGCGGGCGACCATCGGCATCGACGGTCGCCAGGGTCATGGCGTTGGCTTCCACCGGCAGCTGCTCGGTCTTCACCGCGTCAGCGAACCATTGGTGGAACAGCGCGAACGGCTCTCCCGGGGCCTGGGCTTCGGCCAGGCCATCACGGGTGTAGTCGCGGCGCATATCGGCCAGGGATTGGGTCATGACTGCGTTTCCTTGACGATCAGTTGGTCTTCGCAGGGCTGTTGGCGGCGACTTTCTTGTCGGTGCTGGTCTTCTTCGCGGCCGGCTTGGCCGCTGCGGGTTTTTTCTTCGCGGCGGCGGTGGCCTTGGCCGGGGCCTTGGCTTTGGCGGCCGGTTTCTTCGCGGCCGGCTTGGCGGCGGCCTTGGCGGCTGGCTTGGCCGCTGGAGCCTTGACGTCCTGGGTGGCTACCATCGGCGTCGGAACCGGCGCCGGTGCCGCCTGCTGGTACTTGGCCAGCAACGCGATCATGGTGTTCTGCGGGGTCAGCAGCAGCTCGACACGGCGGTTCAAGGCGCGACCCTCGGCGCTGTCGTTGGCGGCACGTGGCATCACCGAGCCCATGCCCTTGAGCATCAGCCGGTCACGCTGCAGGCCACTGAGACGGAAAATGGCCGACACCGAGGCGGCACGCTCGAGGCTGAGCTTCTGGTTGGCGGCGGTGGCACCGCTGCTGTCGGCATGGCCGAGGACCAGCACGGCAGTCTTGGTGTCGGTCTCGACGACCTTGGCGACCTGGGTGATCGGGCCGAGGGTCACCGGCAGCAGCATGTTCGGACGATCCGGGTTGTAGGAGCTGTCCACCGGAATGGTCACCGCCAGCACATCCTCGCGGCGCTCCAGCTCGAACTTGCTGCCCTTGATGGCTTCGCGCACCTTGGGTTCGTACTGGTCGAGCCAGGCCTGGGTGGCCTTCTGGTCGATCTTCGGCACCGCCGCGACCTTGTCCTTCTTCTCGTCCGTGCCGAACGGCCACCACCAGCGGCTGCTGCTCTCGGACTTGGCGTCGGCCTTGGCGACGCTCTCGACGACGGCCTCCTTCACCTCCTGATCGGCAACCTTGTCCGAACCGAATGGCCACCAGTTCAGACCGGCGTCCTTGGAGCCATCCTGCGAGTGGCTGGCGCAACCGGTCATGGCCAGGCACAGGGCGAGTGCTAAGGTTTTATGTGAAGACATCAGCGATACACCATGAAATAGAAAGAAATTTTGCCCATACGCGTCAGGCGTTGGCATTGAGGATAGTCAAAGGGTCCGGGCAATACCCGCGTTACCCGATCAAAGGCAACTGCCAAGGACTCGCACCAGTTTCTGTGCGCGCGGATCCATCAGCACGTAGGGGCCAAGGGTATTGGTGACGAAGCCGAAGGCCACGTCATGCTCGGGGTCGGCGAAGCCGACCGAGCCTCCCGCGCCGGGATGGCCGAATGCCCGGCTTCCCAGACCGAAGGTGGCATTGGCCACTTGTGGCTGGTCGAGCATGCAGCCCAGGCCGAAGCGGGTCTGGGTCAGCAGCGTGCGATCCTGGCCGAGGCTGTGCTCGCGGGTCAGCTCGTCGAGCAGTTCGGATTCGAGCAGGCTGCCATCCAGCAGGCCGGCATAGAAACCCGCCAGGCTGCGGGCGTTGCCGTGGCCATTGGCCGCCGGCTGCTGCATGCGCCGCCATTCGGGCTTGTTGGTGCTGGTGAGGATCGCCGGTGGGTTGGTGAAGGCTCGGGTGGACAAGGCCTCGGGCTCGCGCATCGTGACCTGCAGCAGGCGCTGGGCCGCGGCATCGCCGGGATTGCCCTTGCCACGGGCGATGTGCGCCACGCGATGGAATTCTTCGTCGGCCAGGCCGACATGGAAATCCAGCCCCAATGGCCGGGCGGTCCGGGCCACGATCGACTCTCCCGGGCCACGCCCATCGGCGCGACGGATCAGCTCACCGATCAGCCAGCCATAGGTGATCGCCGCATAGCCGTGTTCGCTGCCGGGTGTCCACCAGGGCGCCTCGGCGGCCAGGGCGTCGACCATGGCCTGCCAGTCGTACAGCGCCTCGGCCGGCAGCAGTTCACGGATGGCCGGCAGGCCGGCGCGGTGGCTGAGCAACTGGCGCAGGGTGACCTGCTCCTTGCCGGCCTGGGCGAATTCGGGCCAGTAGCGCGCAACCGGGGCATCGAGGGCCAGCTTGCCCTCGCCCACCAGTTGCAGGGCGGTAACGGCGGTGAAGGTCTTGGTGCAGGAGAACAGGTTGGCGATGGTATCGCTGTGCCAGGCTTCGCGCCCATCCTTGTCGGCGCTGCCGGCCCACAGATCGACCACGGTTTGCCCGCCGACCTGGATGCACAGCGCCGCGCCACGCTCCTGGGGATCCTCGAACAGCGCGGCGAAGGCATCGCGCACCGCCTCGAACTTCAGCTCATAGTGACCCTGGATCTGCACCCGACTACCTCTCTGCACGGCCTGCTTTGCAAAAGCGTGCATTGTTCCAGTAGTTGGTCGATTTGCCTACTGAATATGGCTGGGTGGTTACCACCATCACGGCGCCGGCTTCTCCAGTTGGGCACGCAATTGCCCGAGCAGCTGCAGGTTGCTGCGGCGCACCGCCTCGACGAATCCTGCATAGGGCACATCAGTGATGGCCACCAGCCCCAGGTGCCCGTTCTCGCCATCGAGCAGCCGACCGCTGGCCGGCTGGTCAAGGTACTGGAACCAGTGCGCGCCAACGATCATCGGCTGGGCCAGGGCGGCCTTGAGGAAGCGGGCATAGGCCGGACCACGATCCTCCTCGCGCGCCACTTCCAGCGGGCCGGGCCAGAACGGGCCGCGGTCACGGGAGCCGAACTGGAATTCCGAGACCAACACCGGCTTGTCCAGCTCGGCCAACCTGGCGAAGTCGTAGCCATCCTCAGGCTTGAGGGTGTAGAAGTTGAAGCTCAGCACATCGCAGAATTGGGCACAGGCCTTGACCGCCTCGGGCGTGCTGAGCGCATAGCGCCCGCCCAGCAGCAGATGGTTGGGCGCGTGCCATTTCAATGCATCGGAGATGGTCTTGAAGTAGGTTTCGGCGAACACCTGCTGGAAATACTGGTAGTCGCGTTCGATCTCCGGATGCTCAGGGTTGGGCAATGGCGCCTCGAACCCAGGATCCTCCATCAGCTCCCAGGCCGTCAGCTCGATGCCCCAGGCCTTGGACAGCCCTTCCTGGTTGCGGTACTTGTCGCGCAGCTGTTTGAGAAAAGCGCGCTTGGCTGGCACATCGGTGGTCAGGCGCAGGGTGCCGTAGGCCAGGCCGTAGCGTGCCTTGGGATCATCGCCGGGCGCGGCCCAGGCCAGTTCGTTGTCGGCGAAGTAGCCGATCAACCAAGGGTCGTCGCGATGATCACGGGCGGCGATGGCCACGGCACGTTCGGTGGCCATGGCAAAACGCGGGTCGAACGGGTCGGGCATGCGGCCCCACCAGTCCATGCCGGTGCTGATGCTGGCGTAGTCGCCGACGATCGACAGTGGCAGGGTGTACGGCAGGCGCTTGGCCTGGCCGAGCGTTGGATCGCTCCAGTTGCCGAGGGTATTGAAGCCCCAGGCCTGCAAACGGTCGAGGCTGTGGCCTTGCCAGCGCTGCGCGTCCAGCGCCAGTGGCGGGCAGGTCGGTGTCCCGTCGACCTCGGCACAGGGCGCGCCATAGGTACGCTGAAGGTTGGCGGCATAGAAGTCGAACCAGCGTCCCTGCTTGTAGTTGCGCCCCTTGGAAGAGGCATTGCCGTCATCGTTATTGCCTTCGCCGTAATAAGCGCTCAATGCATCCTGTTGGCCCGGCAGGGCATCGAACATGCTTTCGCGGCCAGCGACATAAGTACGCCCACCGTCGGCGGCGACGGCATTCACCCCGAGCGAGTAGAACGGGTGTCCGTCAGGCGTCACCAGGTACCAGCGGCCTTCTCGCTTTTCGGTGCGGAAGAAGCCTTTGGCCTCGAACGCCGGCCCTGCAAGCAAGCCACCATAGGTGTCCAGCTTCAGCTTGTCGCGTTCAGCCTGCCAGACCTTGAGTTGCGCTTGCTCGCGGGTATCGGCGGCCTTGAGCTGGTCGTCACTGACGATTCGCTCGGGCCAGCGACCACGGGTGGACTGGCCGTAGCCATCGATCAGTCCGCTGTAGGCGGCCTTGAGAGCCTGGTCGTCATCCTGCAGGCCGACTTTCTCAATCAGCAGGCTCTGCGCCACCTTGGGGCTGGGGATCGAAAGGCTGACGGACGTGATCTGCGCCAGGTCGGCAGCCCCTTCGCTGCTGGTCAGCAACAGGCGCTGTCCCTCGAAGGTCCAGGGCATCGGCGGCCCGGCGCGCATGCCCTGGCTCAATGGCGAGCTGGCCTTGAGCGGAATCATCACGGTCTGCGCAGGCCCCGCCGGCAGGTCGATACGGCTGGTGAGCGTGCGCCCGTCACTGCTTTGCACCACCACATCGACGGTCAAGGCCCAGTCCATGCCGCTCTGCAGGCGCAAGGTCAGCGCCTGACCGGCGGACCAGTCCCACGCCCCGCTCTGCGGCGCGAGGCGCAGGGTCGGTCGAGCCACCGGATTGAATACTACCCTGCGCAGGACCTCGCCTTCGGCTGTCTGTTCCGCGTTGTACTGCGGCAGGCTGGCGTCCTGAGTGACCACGCTCACCACCGAAGCCGGGCGCACGAAGCTGAACAGCGTCTGTTGCCCGGCCAGCAAGGGCGCGCTGAACAACAGGGAGAACATGACAGGCAGGGTACGGCGGATCATAGGGCGGTAGCTCTCCTTCGGAGCCCGTCATGGGCTCGCGATCGAGTAATGGACAACGGGTCGGGCGTCTTGCTCCGGCAGTCAGCCGATTTCCCGCCGGAAGGGGGGTAGTGCGTTGAGAATAGCCTTGCCGTAGCGTTGAGTGACCAGGCGCCGGTCGAGCAAGGTGATGATGCCGCGATCCTGCTCGGTCCGCAGCAGGCGGCCACAGGCCTGGATCAGACGCAGCGAGGCATCGGGCACGGCGATCTCCATGAACGGGTTGCCGCCTCGGGCTTCGATCCACTCGGCCAGCGCGGCCTCGACCGGATCATCCGGCACCGCGAAGGGGATCTTGGCGATCACCACGTGTTCGCAATAGGCACCTGGCAGGTCGACCCCCTCGGCAAAGCTGGCGAGGCCGAACAGCACGCTGTGCTGGCCGTCATCGACCCGTGCCTTGTGCTTGTTCAGGGTTTCCTGCTTGGACAGGTTGCCCTGGATCAGCACCAGCTTGCGCCAGTCGCGGTCCAGGCCATCGAACACGTCCTGCATCTGCTTGCGCGAGGAGAACAACACCAGCGCGCCACGGGCCTCTTCGACGATGCTCGGCAGTTCACGGATGATCGCCGCGGTGTGCGCCGTCGCATCCCGCGGATCGGCACCCAGGTCGGGGACCCGCAACAGGCCGGCATCGCCATGCACGAACGGGCTGGGCACCACGCAGGTGACGGCGTCGCGCGGCAACCCCGAGCGCATGCGGAAGCGATCGAACTTGCCCAGGGCGGTGAGCGTCGCCGAGGTCACCAGGGCGCCGTGGGCGACGTTCCACAGGCTCTTGCGCAGCATCTCGGCGGCAAGAATGGGGCTGGCGTTGACTTCGATGTCGAACAGCGCACCGCTCTCGGCCAGGGTCAGCCAGCGCGCCATGGGCGGGTTGTCTTCGGGATCTTCGGCGGTAAAGGCGGTCCATAGCTCCCAGTTGCCCTGGGCACGGGTCACCAGGCTGCCGAACAACGGGTACCATTCCTCGGCCTGGTGGCTGGCGATGCCGATATTGTTCTCGCCGTCCATGCCTTCCTTGAGCAGGTCGGCCAGGCGCGTGAACAGGTCGTTGAGACGGGCGAAGCCTTTCTTGAGCTCGATGCCGACTTCGCGGATCTGCTCCGGCACCACGCCGCCCTCGAAGCGGTAGCGCGGACGGTCACGACCTTCCATATCCTCGCCGACGCGAAAATCCGCCACCTGCTCGCACAGGGTGAACATGAACTGTTGCTGGGTACGGACCTCCCGCGCCAGTTCCGGGACCTGCTCGATGTAACGCCCCAGGTCGCCGGGCAGCGGATGCTGGGCCAGCAGCTTGGTCAGGTTCTTGGCCGTCTGCTCCAGCCAGTCGGCGGTGGAGCGCAGGCGCGAATAGTGGGCGAAATGGCCGATGGCCTTGTCCGGCAGGTGGTGGCCTTCGTCGAACACGTACATCGTCTCGCGCGGGTCGGGCAGCACGGCACCGCCGCCCAGGGCGAGGTCGGCCAGGACCATGTCATGGTTGGTGACGATCACGTCGACCTTGCCCATGCCCTCGCGCGCCTTGTAGAAGACGCATTGCTGGAAATTCGGGCAATGCCTGCCGGTGCACTGGCTGTGGTCAGTGGTCAGGCGCGCCCAGTCCTGGTCTTCGATGCTTTCGGACCAGCTGTCGCGATCGCCATCCCAGCGGTTGCCGGCGAGCTTCTCGATCATGCTGTTGAACAGCTTCTGGCTGCGCTCGTCCACCTCGATGCGAAAGCCCTCTTCCTCGAACAGCTGGGCGGTGGCCGACTGGGCGTGGCCTTCCTGCAGCAGGATGTCGAGCTTGGACAGGCACAGGTAGCGGCCACGCCCCTTGGCCAGGGCGAAGCTGAAGTTGAGCCCGCTGTTGCGCATCAGGTCGGGCAGGTCCTTGAAGACGATCTGCTCCTGCAGCGCCACGGTCGCGGTGGCGATCACCAGGCGCTTGCCGGCGGCCTTGGCGGCGGGAATCGCGGCCAGGCTGTAGGCGACGGTCTTGCCGGTACCGGTACCGGCCTCGACCGCCACCACGGCAGGCTCGCCGGCACGGCGACCTTCGTCGTCGCAGGCGATGTCGCCGAGCACCTTGGCCACTTCGGCGATCATCAGGCGCTGGCCATAGCGTGGCTTGAGGCTTTTGGCTTCGAGGAAACGCGAATAGGCGCCCTGGATAGTGGCTTTGAGTTCGTTGCTGATCATGGTCTGCGGGCGCCCGGAGGGCTGGATATATTTTCAGTGTTTCGCATGGGCCGGCTATCATACCCCGCTATTGCCCTTTGTGCCGCATGGAGATCCGGATGCTCGCCTTTGCCCTGCCCTACACCTTGCATGTCCTGGCCGCCCTCGTCTGGGTCGGCGGGATGTTCTTCGCCTGGCTGATCCTGCGCCCGGCCGCGGTCGCCGCGCTGGAAGGGCCTGCGCGGCTGCGGTTGTGGGTGGAGGTTTTCCAGCGGTTCTTCAGATGGGTCTGGCTGGCGGTGGCGGTACTGGCTGTCAGCGGGGTCGGGATGATTCACCTGCGGTTTGCCGGGTTCGAAACGGCGCCCCGTTACGTGCAAGTGATGATTGGCGGGGGGATCGTCATGTTTGCGTTGTTCATGCGGATTCAGGCGTTGTTGTTGCCTGAGTTGCGCACGGCGGTGCAGGCTGAGGATTGGGCTGCGGGGGCCGGGGTGCTGGGGCGGATTCGGCGGATGGTGGGGGTCAATTTGTTGATTGGGGTGATGGTGGTGGGGGTGGCGAGTTCGCGGGTTTTGGTTTGAGGGGGGCGGCTTCGGCTTCGAGAGTGTGGGTTTTGATAGTTGTATGCGCATTCATTGGCGATGACGACGCATAGTCACCTTTCCGCCCTTACGGCGGGTCACTTTTTGTCAAACGCGACAAAAAGTAACCAAAAAACGCTGCGCTCCATTCATCCGGCCCCTACGCTTCGCTCCGGGGTTCCCTCGCTCCGTTCTTGCTCCCGGGAGGACCGCGCTGAACGCCCCATCCTGGGGCGCAGCGCTTGACGGGCATCCATGCCCGTCACCTCCCTTCGCAAGAACTCCGCTCGGCCTCCTGAAGTCGCAATTGGCGGCGCCTGAACTACCGCGCGCTTAGAAGCAAGAGCAAGAGCAAGAGCAGAAACTTTAAATTAGCTCTTGGCAGTTATTTATATATTGGTTGTTCTGGCCCTTTCGCGGGCAAGCCCGCTCCCACAGGAGAGTGGTGTAAGTTGAAAATGTGCATAACCCTGTGGGAGCGGGTTTACCCGCGAATACGGATCTGAGATCACACAGTTGCAACTAGCGTCAGCTGCGCCAGCCCAGTCGCCGCCTGTAACTTCGCGACTTCAGGAGGCCGAACGCAGGACTTGCGGAGGGAGGTGACGGGCATGGATGCCCGTCAAGCGCTGCGGCCCAGGATGGGCCGTTCAGCGCGGTCCTCCCGGGAGCAAGGCCGGAGTGAGGGAACCCGGAGCGAAGCGCAGGGCCGGATGAATGGAGCGCAGCGTTTTTTGGTTACTTTTTGTCGCGTTTGACAAAAAGTGACCCGCCGTAAGGGCGGAAAGGTGATTATGCGTCGCCATCGTAAATGAATGCGCATACAACCATAAAAACCAACTAAACAACTAAACAACCAACAACCAAACCCCACCCAGTTCAAAGCCGCTGCAGAATCAACTCCCCAGCCAACCCAGGCTGCCCGGCCTGCCCAGGCCGCCCATTCCCACCCGCATCGGTCCGATACACCAGACACCCCTTGCTAGCCCCACCAACCCCAGCCTTCCCGGCAGCCCCCGCCTTCCCCGGCGCACCGCCATCGAGCCGCACCACAATCCGCTCCTGCGCGAACCCTTCAGGCACCGCCAGGCGAACCCGCCCTCCAGACGCGCCATCATGCCCGTTACCGCCATCATCGCCATTGGCCCCCCGGCTGGCCTGCCCCCAGGTGCAGCCACCCGGCTTGCCATTGGCGCCATCGAGCCCCGCATACCCAGGCGCCCCAGCCCCGCCTCGGGCATCGATCGCCAGCCGATCGGCGTCCAGCGCCTGCAAGCGCAGATCCAGGTTACGCCCCGGCCGGGCCGCGTGCTCATAGGTGCCAGACGCCCCCGGCGCGCTGAATTCGCTCCCCTCGCCCAGACGCGCGGTCAATACCTCGATGCTCAAGTCACGCTCGGCCGGTGCAATGGCAATGCGCGCATCGCGCCCCAGCTCGAGTCGATCGATCTTCAGCTCGGTGAGCGTGGCCGGCAACAACAAGGTCGCCGAATCGGCCACCCGCAGTTGCTCCAGATGCACGCTAGCCGCCTTGTTGGGCAGGCGCAGCATCGAATGGGCGGCGACTTCCAGGCTCTCGGCCTGGGCCATGGGCGCGACCAGCACCGCCAGCAACAGTAATTTATGCATGGCGCGGCGCCTCCTGCGGCTTGGGAATGGACATGACATGGAAAATGCCGGTCAACAGGATCTGCAACCGGTCGAACCAGCGGTGACTGCGCTCGCGCAGGCAGCCATTGAAGAACAGCACCTCCAGCGCGTGAAGCGCCAGCAGGACAATCCCCGCAGCATTGATCAGCAGATTGAGCGGCAATGGCTGCGGCATGAACAGGTTGAACAACACCACGCCCCAGAACGCCACCGTCAGCACCTTGCCCAGGCCCAGGATAAACGCCATGCCCCGCCCTCATGATTTGTTGTTATGTCGACACGGCCCGATCGAGCGGGCCGCGTCGGCAACAGTAACCCTAGTGCCGGGGCATGCGCCAGGGGGGCTCAGTTCAGGTGCAGTTCCACCCGTCGGTTGCGCGCACGGCCCTCGTCGGAGTCATTTTCGGCTACCGGTTCACTCTCGCCACGGCCTTGGCTGGTCACCTTGCTCGGTGCCAGCCCCTGGCTGATCAGGTACTCGGCAACACCGCTGGCACGGCGCTCGGACAAGCGCTGGTTGTAGTTGTCCGAACCCACGCTGTCGGTGAAGCCGATGACCTTGACACTGGCCACGCTAGGGTCGTTGAGCTTGGGCAGCAGGCCTTGCAGACGCTGCTGCGCGCCAGAGGTGAGCTCGGCGGAGTCGAAGGCGAACAGCACCTGACCCTGGTCATCGAGGGTGATCACCTCGGGGGTCGCCGCCGGCTCCGGCTGCGGCGCGGACGGCGGATACTGCGGCAGCGGGCACCCCATATGATCGACCTGGGTGCCGGCCGGGGTATCCGGGCAACGGTCGCGGCGGTCGAAGACGCCATCGCCATCCTCGTCGCCGTCCTGGGCATAGCAGATCAGGCCACCGGTGATGGCTCCCAGAACGCCCGCACCGGCCGCCCAGCTGGAACTTTCGATGGCGCCCAGGCCACCACCGACCAGCCCGCCGAGCAGGCTGCAGATGGGCCAGGTCCGTTGATTGAGGGGCGCGCTGCCATCGCTGTGGGTGGCGCAGCCTGCCAGCAGGCTCGTGGCCACCACCAGCGGCAGTGCCGCCTTCGACAAAACACTCATGGTGCATGCTCCTGTGTCACCGGCCGCTACCGGTCACTCAGGAGTAAAGACGCGCCCGCGCCACTTCTCAAGGCGCGGGCGTACAACGGTCAGCGTTGGATCTTGATCTCGGTACGGCGGTTCATGGCACGACCATCGGCAGTGGCGTTGTCGGCGACCGGTTGCGTTTCGCCCGCCCCTACGACCGACACGAAGCTGGCGCGCGGCACGCCGCTCTCGACCAGGTAGTTGGTCACCGACTGGGCCCGGCGCTCGGAGAGCTTCTGGTTGTAGCTGTCCGAGCCGACGCTGTCGGTGTGGCCGCTGACACTCAGGCGGGCGCTCGGCGCTTCCTGCTTGAGGCGCGTGGCAATGGTATTGAGGCGTTCCTTGTCCGCCGCGGTCAGGCGCGCCGAATCGAACTCGAAGTGCACGTCACGGATGACGATGACTTCTTCCTTCTGCACCACGACCTCCTCGACCACCGCCACCGGCTCCGGCGGGCAGCCATTGGCGTCGACCTGGACACCGCGCGGTGTGCCAGGGCATTTGTCGCGGCTGTCCGGCACGCCATCGCCGTCTTCGTCGCCATCGCCATGGGCCCAGCAGTAGCCGGCCGCCAGGCCGCCACCGAGCAAGGCGCCCCAGCCAGCCCAGCTGGAACTCTCGATGGCACCAAGGGCCGCGCCGCCCACGCCCCCGACGGCAGCACATTTCGGCCAGTCGGTTTTCTGCAAACCTGCACAACCAGTCAACACACTGGTGAGCAGAACCAGGGGTAACGCTGTGCGTACTATGCTCATCTTGTTGCTTCTCCTAGGGGAATCGGTGCAAAACCGATGCTCTGGGAGTAAAGACCGGCGATTACCGCTCTGCCAGCAATAAGCCACGACGTGGCGACGCGCCTCTTTGCCCGATCGCCTGGGACCGCTAGTCTTGAGCGACCTGTACGAGGAATGGCAATGACCGACGCTTTTTCACAACGCACGCCACAGCAGGCGCTGGCCGCGCTACTCGAGCGCTTCACTCCACGCCACCTGCTGTTGGTGGGCAGCCGCTTCCCGGCCCTGGAGGCCTTCGCCGCCGCCCATCCCGAGGCCAGGATCGAAGTAGCGATCCCCGGCCCGCTAGCGCCCGAACAGGCCGCCCGGCGCTTCGACCTGGCGGTGCTGGTCGATTGCCTGGAGCACCTGCCCAAGCGCACCGGCCTGGAGCTGCTGGGCGGCATCCGCAACCTCAACGCCAGCCGCGTCGCGGTGCTGGCGGACCTGAGCGCCTGCGGCTGGCAAGACACCGACTTCTACTCTCTGGCGCTCTCGGCCAGCGAGAAATTCCAGCGCGGTGATCAGGTACTGAGCCTGTTCACCTATGATCTGCATGACTACAAGCAGGTCCCGGACTGGCTCAATGCCAGGTTCTGGGCCAACCCTGAAAATTTCGGCAAGTACTGGTGGTGATTCAATGAGTGTCTCGGTCTGCCCATGCGGCAGCGGCAACCTGCTCGACGCCTGCTGCGGGCACTATCACAGCGGTACTGCGGCGCCAGACGCCCAGACCCTCATGCGCTCGCGCTACAGCGCCTACGTGCTGGGCCTGGTGGATTATCTGGTGGCCACCACCCTGCCCGCCCAGCAGGCCGACCTGGATCGCGCCGGCATCGCGGCCTGGAGCGCGCAGAGCACCTGGCTGGGGCTCGAGGTGGAAAGCGCCGAGGTATTGGGCGGGCAGCCCGAACACGCCTTCGTCACCTTCACCGCACGCTGGCACGACCTGGAAGGCGATCATCAGCACCGTGAACGCTCGGCGTTCGTCCAGCACGCCGGACGCTGGTACTTCATCGATCCGACCGTGCCGCTCAAGAGCGGGCGCAACGATCCCTGCCCCTGCGCCAGCGGGCAGAAATTCAAGAAATGCTGCGCCAGTTACCTGGGTAGCTGAGCATGTCGCCCCTGGCCCGCCTGCTCTCGCTCAGCCTGCTGCTGGGCTGGCTGACGGGTTGCGTGAGCTGGGGAAGCGACAGCTGGCAGGAGCCCCAGGTACACCTGGTGAAAGTGGAGCCTGTGAAGCTGCGCCTGCACCAGCAGGAATTCGTCCTTCACCTGCGCGTCGACAACCCCAACGACAGCCGCCTGTTCATCCGCAACCTCGTCTATTCGATAACGCTGGGCGACCTGCTGCTGGCCCGGGACGAAGTCAGCCTGTGGCGCAGTGTCGGCGGCCATGCCCGGCGCACCTTCAAGATCACCGCGCGGACCAACCTCTGGCAACACCTCAAGCCGCTCGCGAAACTGCTCAAGAGCGGGCAGCCGCTTGACTATCAGCTACGCGGCGAGCTGGCCACGGGGCTGATCGTCTACCGGGACCTGCACTTGTCGCGCAGGGGTGAGATAATCCCCGGCGATCTTCAACCGGAGTAACCCCGCAATGACCCAGCAACCCCATGTCCATGGCCCCGACTGCGACCACGGTCACGACCACCACCACGACCACGGCCATGTGCACGGCCCGCACTGCAACCACGGCCACCAGGAGCCGGTGCGCAACGCCCTGAAGGACGTCGGGCGCAACGACCCTTGCCCGTGCGGCAGCGAGAAGAAATTCAAGAAGTGCCACGGCGCTTGAAGCGCAGCAGATAAGCTGCAAGCTGCAAGCTGCAAGCTGCAAGCAAGAACAGATCGGCGCAACGTGCGCTTCTCTCTCGAGGCTTGAAGCTTGCGGCTTGCAGCTGCCGACCATTCGTAAATAAAGCCTCCCGGCACCTTGCACGGCGACCGCGCGCTCACTACCTTAGCGCCTTTCAGAACCCCGCCACGCCCTGCAGGAGCCTAGCCATGGCCGCCCCCGTCCTTCCGCCCTTCCCTCTCCGCCTCGGCAAAGCTGCCGCGTTGCTTGGCCTGCTCGCGCTGGGCGGCTGCCAGATGGGTGGCTACCAGGACAGCGTCCTGCCGAACACCGGCGTGCAACCGCTCAAAGGCCTGGCGCAGAACGTCTCGGTCCGACGCAACGCCATGGGCGCGCCGCTGATAGAAAGCGGCAACTTCCACGACGCGCTGTTCAGCCTCGGCTACCTGCACGCCGCGGACCGCATCGAACAGATGGTCGCCATGCGCCTGCTGGCCCAGGGACGCCTGGCCGAACTGGCCGGGGCCGATGCCCTGGAGATGGATCGCCTGATGCGCGCCGCCAACCTCAAGCAGAGCGCCGGCCAGCTCTACGCCGACGCCTCGCCGCGCCTGAAGCGCTTCTTCGAGGTCTATGCTCGCGGGGTCAACGCCTACCTGTTCCGCTATCGCGACAAGCTGCCGGCGGAACTTGCCCGCAGCGGCTACCGCCCGGAGTACTGGAAGCCCGAGGATTCGGCGCTGATTTTCAGCCTCTATGCCTTCAGCCAGTCGGTGAACCTGCAGGAGGAACTTTCGGCGCTGACCCTGGCGCAGAAAGTCGGCATCGACAAGCTGGCCTGGCTGTTGCCCGGAGCGCCCGACGAGCCATTGGCCGAGACCGAGGCGGACAAGCTCAAGGGCCTGAACCTGGCCAGCCAGTTACCGGGCCTGACCGCGCTGGCCGCCGCCGGCCAGCAGTTGGCCGACCTCGGCGTGCTCGGCAGCCCGGGGTCCGCCAACCTGGCCCTGGCGCCCCAGCGCAGCCGCAGCGGCAAGAGCCTGCTGGCCAGCGACAGCCGCGCCACTTGGGCACTGAGCCCAGTGCAGATCCATACCGGCAAGTACCAGGTCGCAGGCCTGTCCCTGCCGGGCCTGCCGATCGTGCTGGCCGGTTACAACGGCAAGCTGGCCTGGAGCGCCAGCGCGGTGATGGCCGACAACCAGGACCTGTTCCTCGAGCAGGTCCGTCGCCAGGGCAGCCAGCTGACCTACCTCGTCGACGGCAAATGGCAGCAGGCCCGCGCGCGCAACGAGACGTTCTTCGTCCGCGGCCAGCGTCCCCAGCGCGAAGTGATGTACGACACCCGTCACGGCAGCCTGTTGCCCGGCCACGGCAGCCTTGCGCTGGCCTTGCAACTGCCGCAGTCCAAGGGCGATCGCAGCCTCGACGCGCTGTTCGACCTGACCCGTGCCAGCAATATCGAACGGGCCTTCGACAGCACCCGGGAAGTCGGCGCGGCGGCCCTCAACTTCGTGTTCGCCGAGCCTGGGCACATCGGCTGGCAGGTCAGCGGCCGCTATCCCAACCGCCGCGAAGGCCAGGGCCTGCTGCCCTCGCCGGGCTGGGACGGGCGCTACGACTGGGATGGCTACGCCGATGCCATGCTGCACCCCTACGATCAGGACCCGCCAGCCGGTTTCATCGGCCACGCCAACCAGCGCAGCCTGCCCAAAGGCTACGGCATGCAGCTGTCGAGCAGCTGGTACTATCCCGAGCGCGCCGAGCGCCTGGCCCAGCTGGCCGGGAACGGCCGTCACGACAGCCGCAGCCTGATGGCCATGCAGAACGATCAGGTCACCCTGCTGGCGACCAAGCTCAAGCAGATGCTCGAGGCCCCCGGCATGGCCCAGCCGCTCAAGCAGGCCATCGACACCTTGCCCGCCGCCCAGCGCGACAAGGCCCGCGATGCGCTGGCCCGACTCAAGGCCTTCGACGGCCGGCTGAGCCCGGTGTCAGCCGATGCCGCACTGTATGAACTGTTCCTGCAAGAGGTTACCCGGCAGACCTTCCTCGACGAGCTTGGCCCGGAATCCAGCCCGGCGTGGCAGGCGTTCACCGGTAACGCCCAGCGCTCCTACTCTGCCCAGGCCGATCATCTGCTGGGGCGCGACGACAGCCCATTCTGGGATGATCGCACCACCGCGCAGAAAGAAGACAAGCCAGCCATCCTTGCCCGCAGCCTCGCCGCCGTGGTCGACACCGGCACCGCCAGGCTCGGCGCCGATCGTCGTGCCTGGCAATGGGGCAAGCTGCACCAGTACCGTTGGCCGGCGCCGGCCTATCACGGCCTGGGCGACCGCCTCGAGCGTTCGCCCCTGGCGGCAGGCGGTGACTTCAGCACCGTGGCGCTGACCCCGTACGCTTGGGGTAGCGGCTTCGAGACCCAACTGCCGGCCTCGGCACGGATGATCGTCGATTTTGGCCAGGCCGAACCGCTGCAGGTACTGACCAGCAGCGGTCAATCCGGCAACCCGGCCAGCCGCCACCACGCCGACGGGCTGGACGCCTGGTTCAAGGGGCGCTTCACGAGCCTGCCACTGCAACCGCAGAATTTCGCCCGCGCCTATGGCAACCAGCGCTTGACGCTTACACCCGGCCGCTGAGGTGAATACTTCCTGCTGATCAACGGAGCACGGAGCGGCCTAGCATCCTTACCCGCCGCACAGGTCTAGCGAGCTGCGCGGCGTTCTCTGATCGACAAGGATGCGTAATATGAGCAACGAAACCCTGAAAATGGAAATTTCCTGGCCCGAGTCTCTGACCGTGCCCGCCGGCACCACCATCAACGCCCAACTGTGGGTCGGCAACGAAACCGCCCCGTATCGCATGATTTCCGCTGGCGATTGTTCGGCACCGGCCAACGGCTCGCCAACGCTGCTGGAAATCGCCTACGCCCCACAGGAGCTGACGCCAGCCGATGCAGACACCACCTGGGGTCACTTCCACGCCTCGCCCTACCTGATGCACGAAGGCCGGCGATTGAATGTCGAAAGACTGGAAAAAATCGGTATCGAACAAAGCAAGGCGGGTGTCTGGAAGGTGAGCCTGTCCTGAGAGAGCGGTCCCTGGGGCTGTCGCACAGCCCCTTCGCGGCACCCGCAATCCTGCGCCTGCCACGTGGACGACAGGTGCGCCCGTTACGAAGTTGTGCTTCTATTCTTGATCCCGGCCCCTGTCGCAGACCGCCTCCATCAGGATCACCATGCACCACTCGACCCATGAACTGCTGTCCCCCGTCCCAGGCATCAGCCGCCAGCTACACAGCTTCCACTTCGGCCCTCGTGGCGGCGGCAAAGTGTATATCCAGGCCTCGCTGCATGCCGACGAGCTCCCGGGCATGCTGGTGGCCTGGCACCTCAAGCAGCGCCTCGTGGAGCTGGAACAGCAGGGTCGCCTGCGTCGGGAAATCATCCTGGTTCCGGTGGCCAACCCGGTCGGCCTGGAACAGGTGCTGCTGGACGCCCCGCTGGGGCGCTTCGAATTGCAAAGCGGCGAGAACTTCAATCGCCGCTTCGTCGACCTGTCGGACAGCATCGGTGATCAGATCGAAGGGCACCTGACCCAGGACCCGGCGCACAACGTGGCGCTGATCCGCGAGTACCTGCGTCGTGGCCTGGATGCCCATCCGGCGCACACGCCCCTGCAGTCCCAGCGCCTGACCCTGCAGCGCCTGGCCTGCGACGCCGACATGGTGCTCGACTTGCATTGCGACTTCGAAGCCGTCGAACACCTCTACACCACCCCGGAAGCCTGGCCCCAGGTCGAGCCTCTGGCACGCTACCTGGGCGTCCAGGCCAGCCTGCTGGCCACCGATTCGGGCGGGCAGTCGTTCGATGAGTGCTTCAGCCTGGTCTGGTGGCAGTTGCAGCAACGCTTCGGCAAGCGTTACCCGATCCCGCTGGGCAGTTTCTCGGTGACCGTCGAGCTGCGTGGTCAGGCCGATGTCAGTCATGCCCTGGCGAAACACGACTGCCAGGCGATCCTCGACTTCCTCGGCCACGCTGGCGTCATCGAAGGCCAGCCGTCGGCGCTACCGCCACTGCGCTATCCCGCCACGCCGCTCGCCGCCGTGGAGCCTGTCACGACACCTCTGGGCGGGGTGCTGGTGTTCCACGCAAAACCCGGGCAGTACCTGGAAGCCGGGCAATTGATCGCCGAGGTGATCGATCCGATCAGCGATCGCGTCACAACGCTGCGCAATACCCAGGCCGGATTGCTCTATGCCCGCAGTATCCGGCGCATGGCCACGGCAGGCATGGTGGTCGCCCATGTCGCTGGCGAGCAGGTCTGCCGCAGCGGCTACCTGCTAGGCAACTGAATCAGGGCGCTCAGGCGACCGGAGCGGGTGGCGGCTCGTCGGGCAAGGTCGGTTCGCCCGGCTCCATGGGCGGGTGTTCGCCCGGCTCGGGAGGCTGCGGGGTGTCGGGGTCAGGTTGATGCGGCACGCCGCCCGCGCGCATCGGCAGCGGCGTGTGGATCGGCGGGTGCGCCAGCAGCGACCAGACCGGCAAGCCGATCTGGTTCGGCTGCAGGACGGCCAGCTTGGCGCTGATTGCGGGGTCGAGTTTCATGGGCGGCTCCTGAACGAGAGCCGGCATGCGTCATGCACGCCGGGACTGTTAACTCGTTGGAGTGCCGAGCGCGGAAACAATTCCCGCGTTTTGTCGGCTCAGGTACGTGGCAGCGTGACGCCGCGCTGGCCCTGGTACTTGCCGCCACGGTCCTTGTAGGACACTTCGCATTCCTCGTCGGACTGCAGGAACAGCATCTGCGCCACGCCTTCATTGGCATAGATCTTCGCCGGCAGCGTGGTGGTGTTGGAGAATTCCAGGGTCACGTGGCCTTCCCACTCGGGCTCGAGCGGGGTGACGTTGACGATGATGCCGCAACGGGCATAGGTGCTCTTGCCCAGGCAGATGGTCAGCACGTCGCGTGGAATGCGGAAGTATTCGACGGTGCGGGCCAGGGCGAAGGAGTTCGGCGGAATGATGCAGACGTCGCTCTTGATGTCGACGAAGCTGCCGGCGTCGAAGTTCTTCGGGTCGACGGTGGCCGAATTGATGTTGGTGAACACCTTGAATTCGTCGGCGCAACGCACGTCGTAGCCGTAGCTGGACACGCCGAAGGAGATGACCCGGCTGTCCTGCTCGCCACGCACCTGGCGCTCGACGAACGGTTCGATCATGCCGTGTTCCTGCGCCATGCGGCGAATCCACTTGTCCGATTTGATGCTCATGGCGGGGTGTCCTGAAGAGTGCAAGGTGAAAAACGAGATGCGCATCTTACCGGTCCCGGCGTCCGGGTTAAAGTTTCGTTGTCCATCCCACGCCAGACGGGGGCTGCGCTGGCCGCCGATCCGAAATTCATCAAAGCGCTTCTTGGCCATTGGCAGGCCGTGGAAAGTGGGTTAAGGTGGCGCCACTGTGCTGCACGTGACACCGAGAATCTCTAGTTTGATGCACGATACTCATCGGCCCATCGCTGAATTTTCTGCTCTCTTTGCGCTCAGTCCCGGCCAGGGTTTTTCCTGACCGTAATCAACTTTGTCCAAGGAGACAGAAACATGTCCAACCGTCAATCCGGTGTTGTCAAGTGGTTCAACGATGAGAAGGGCTACGGCTTCATCACCCCTCAGTCGGGCGACGACCTGTTCGTGCACTTCAAAGCCATCCAAGCTGACGGCTTCAAGACCCTGAAAGAAGGCCAGGCTGTTACTTTCGTCGCTACCCGCGGCCAGAAAGGCATGCAGGCTGAAGAAGTTCAGATCGCCTAAGTCGATCTCGCTTCCTCGCTTTCAAAAAAAACCCGCCATTGGCGGGTTTTTTTGTGCCTGAAACATCGATGGTTTTGCCGGCGCGCCTGTTCGTGGGAGCGGGCTTGCCCCGCGATGGCGCCAACCCAGGTAATCATCATCGCGGGGCAAGCCCGCTCCCACGCCTCTCAGGGCCCACTTCTGGCGAGGCTCAATCCTCGCTGATGGTAATGCTCGGCATCGCCGGCGCCGCCGCTTCCTGCAGCACGATGCGCGCGCCCACCTGCCGCGCCAGCTCCTGGTAGACCATGGCAATCTGGCTTTCCGGCTCGGCGATGGCGGTTGGCTTGCCGCTGTCGGCCTGCTCGCGGATCAGCATCGACAACGGCAGCGAGGCCAGCAACTCGACCCCGTACTGCGCCGCCAGCTTCTCGCCTCCACCTTCGCCGAACAGGTGCTCGGCGTGGCCGCAATTGGAGCAGATGTGCACCGCCATGTTCTCCACCACGCCCAGCACCGGGATATTGACCTTGCGGAACATTTCCACGCCCTTCTTGGCGTCCAGCAACGCCAGGTCCTGAGGCGTGGTGACGATCACCGAGCCCGCCACCGGCACTTTCTGCGCCAGGGTCAGCTGGATGTCACCGGTACCCGGGGGCATGTCGATCACCAGGTAGTCGAGATCATCCCAGGCGGTCTGGGTCACCAGTTGCAGCAATGCGCCCGAGACCATCGGCCCGCGCCAGACCATCGGCGTGTTGTCATCGGTGAGGAAGGCCATGGACATGACTTCGACGCCATGCGCCTTGATCGGCACGAACCACTTCTGCTCGCGCACCTGCGGGCGGGTGCCCTCGGCGATGCCGAACATCACGCCCTGGCTGGGGCCGTAGATGTCGGCATCGAGGATGCCGACCCGCGCACCTTCACGAGCCAGGGCCAGGGCCAGGTTGGCGGCGGTGGTCGACTTGCCCACACCGCCCTTGCCCGAGGCCACGGCAATGACGTTCTTCACGTTGGCCATGGCCGGCACCTGGGCCTGGGCCTTGTGGGTGGCGATCACGCAGTCGATGCTGACGCTGGCCGCAGCGACCCCATCGAGGTGTTCGATGGCGGTCTGCAGCACCTGCGCCCAGCCCCCCTTGAACAGGCCTGCGGCATAACCCAGCTGCAACTGCACGCTGACCTGGCCGCCCTGGATATCGATGGCGCGCACACAACCGGCGCTGACCGGGTCCAGGTTCAGGTAGGGGTCGGTGTACTGGCGAAGCACGCCTTCGACGGCGGCGCGGGTAACGGCACTCATGGAGGCTCCCATTGGCAGACTGAATACGGAACAGGCGCCTATGCTAACCCGTCAATCGTCAGTCGATGCGTCGCTGGGGTGAAATATATTTCCCAGCCCTTTATAGTGGCCGATCACCCTCATTTTTACCCGTAGCCAGATAAGTAGCCGAGCCACCATGTCCGAGCCACGCCAGATTCTCGTCACCAGCGCCCTGCCCTATGCCAATGGATCGATCCACCTTGGCCATATGCTGGAGTACATCCAGACGGACATGTGGGTGCGCTTCCAGAAGATGCGTGGCCACCAGTGCATCTACGTCTGCGCCGACGACGCCCACGGCTCGGCCATCATGCTGCGCGCCGAGAAGGAAGGCATCACCCCGGAACAGCTGATCGCCAACGTCCAGGCCGAACACAGCGGCGACTTCGCCGACTTCCTGGTCGACTTCGACAATTTCCACTCCACGCATAGCGAGGAGAACCGCGAGCTGTCGGGAATGATCTACACCCGCCTGCGCGACGCCGGGCACATCGCCACCCGCTCCGTGACCCAGTACTTCGATCCCGAAAAGGGCATGTTCCTGGCCGACCGCTTCATCAAGGGGACCTGCCCCAAGTGCGCGGCCGAGGACCAGTATGGCGACAACTGCGAAAAATGCGGCGCCACCTATGCCCCCACCGAACTGAAGAACCCCAAGTCGGCGATCTCCGGCGCCACCCCGGTGCTGCGCGACTCTCAGCACTTCTTCTTCAAGCTGCCGGACTTCCAGGCCATGCTGCAGCAGTGGACCCGCAGCGGCACCCTGCAGGACGCTGTGGCCAACAAGCTCGCCGAATGGCTGGACTCGGGTCTGCAGGAGTGGGACATCTCCCGCGACGCACCGTACTTCGGCTTCGAGATCCCGGGCGAGCCGGGCAAGTACTTCTATGTCTGGCTCGACGCGCCGATCGGCTACATGGCCAGCTTCAAGAACCTCTGCGCGCGCCGCCCGGAGCTCGACTTCGACGCGTTCTGGAATGCAGACTCCAAGGCCGAGCTGTACCACTTCATCGGCAAGGACATCGTCAATTTCCACGCCCTGTTCTGGCCAGCCATGCTCGAAGGCGCGGGTTTGCGCAAGCCAACCGCGGTCAACGTGCATGGCTACCTGACCGTCAATGGCGCGAAGATGTCCAAGTCGCGTGGCACCTTCATCAAGGCGCGCACCTATCTGGATCACCTGCAGCCGGAATACCTGCGCTACTACTACGCGGCCAAGCTGGGCCGTGGCGTCGACGACCTCGACCTGAACCTCGAGGACTTCGTGCAGAAGGTCAACTCCGACCTGGTCGGCAAGGTGGTCAACATCGCCAGCCGCTGCGCCGGCTTCATTCACAAGGGCAACGACGGCGTCATGGTCCCGGGTGATGCCGCACCAGAGCTGACCGAAGCCTTCCTCAGCGCCGCGCCTTCGATCGCCGAGGCCTATGAAGGTCGCGACTTTGGCCGTGCCATGCGCGAGATCATGGCCCTGGCCGATCGCGCCAACGCCTGGATCGCCGACAAGGCTCCATGGTCGCTGGCCAAGCAGGAAGGCAAGCAGGACGAGGTACAGGCCATCTGCGCCCAAGGCATCAACCTGTTCCGCCAGCTGGTGGTTTTCCTCAAGCCTGTGCTGCCGGTCCTGGCGGCCGATGCCGAGGCATTCCTCAACATCGCCCCGCTGACCTGGAACGATCACCTGTCGCGCCTGGAAAACCACAAGCTCAACCCGTTCAAGGCGTTGATGAGCCGTATCGAGCCGAGCAAGGTCGAGGCCATGGTCGCCGCGAGCAAGGAAGACCTGCTCGCCGCCGAGGCCAAGGCCCCGGCCGGCAACGGCGAACTGGCCAAGGATCCGCTGTCGGCCGAAATCGAGTTCGACACCTTCGCCGCCGTTGACCTGCGCGTGGCGCTGATCGTCAAGGCCGAGGCCGTCGAAGGCGCCGACAAGCTGCTGCGCCTGACCCTGGACATCGGCGATGAGCGCCGCAACGTGTTCTCGGGCATCAAGTCGGCCTACCCTGAACCGTCCCAACTGGAGGGACGCCTGACCATGATGGTGGCCAACCTCAAGCCCCGCAAGATGCGCTTCGGCATCTCCGAAGGCATGGTCATGGCCGCCGGCCCTGGTGGCGAGGAGATCTACCTGCTCAGCCCGGACAGCGGCGCCAAGCCCGGTCAACGCATCAAGTAATGCCCACCTGCCCCGGCCAACTGGCCGGGGCATTTGCATCCAGCGCCCGCTGCCCGATAATCAAGGCATCCTCCTGTTCTCGGCTATCTCATGAGCGACTACGTCCTGGTCCTGGTCGGCGCGGCGCTGGTCAACCACCTGGTTCTGCGACCTGAACGCAAGCGCCTACAGGCGCTAGGCCTGTGCAGCGCCCTGCTGATCCTGGTCGCCTTGCCAGCCGGCGTGTTGCTCCAACTCGCGACACCACGGCTCCAGGACCTGCGCCTGTTCCTGCTGCTGCCCTTGATCGTCGTATTGGCCTGGGCAGTGCCACAGATACTGCGCAAGGCCCACCCCAAGTGGCCTGTCGATGGCCTGACCGGCATCCTGGCGGGCAATGCCGTGGTGCTAGGCTTGTCATTGCAGTTCGCGACCGACACCGATGATCTGCGGCAAGCCTTGATCCAGGGCCTGATGGGCGGACTGGGTTTCTGGCTTGCGTTGACACTGTTCGCCGATTTGCGAGCACGTAGCCAGCACCCCGATATCCCGTCGGCACTGCGCGGGCTGCCTATCGAACTGATCGGCGCCGGCCTGATGGCCATGGCGCTGTCCGGGTTCAACGGACTGTTCGCACAATGAAAACCGCCCGGTACGCCTCTTGAAGAGCCACATCCCCATGCCCGCGACCGACCCTCGCCTGCGCAGCGCCATGAACCTGGTCATGCTGGCCTGCCTCCCAGGTTTGCTGGCATTGGTCTGGTTGCAGGGCTGGGGAACACTGATCAATCTGCTGCTGTGCGCCGGCGCGGCCCTCACCACCGAAGCGCTGCTGCTGGCCTGGCGCCGACAGCCCGCAATGGAGGCCCTTGGCGACGGCAGCGCACTGGTGACCGCTGTGCTGCTCGGCGCGGCGCTTCCCAGCCAGGCGCCTTGGTGGCTGCCGGCCATCGCGGCAAGCGTCGCCATCGGCCTGGGCAAGCAAGCCTTCGGCGGCGTGGGGCGCAATCCGTTCAACCCGGCCATGGTCGGCTATGCCTTCGTCCTGCTGAGCTTTCCCCAACAGATGAATCATTGGCCCGGCGACACCCCGGGCCTGCTGGACAGCCTGCAGCGGAGTTTCGTCGACAGCACGCAGGTCGACGCCTGGGCGACACCGACAGCGCTCGACACCCTGCGCCACAACCGTAGCCTGACCATCGACGAATTGTTCGCCAGCCATTGGGCCTTCGGCCATGTGGGCGGACGTGACAGTGAGTGGGTGAATCTCGCCTTCCTGCTCGGCGGGTTGTTCCTGTTGCAGCGCAAGGTCTTCAGCTGGCATGCGCCGGTCGGCCTGCTCGGTGCCCTGTGCCTGATCAGCCTGCTGGGCTGGAACGGCTCCGGTTCGGACTCCAACGGCTCACCGCTGCTGCACCTGTTCTCGGGTTCGACCATGCTGGCGGCCTTCTTCATCGCCACCGAGCCGGTCTCCGGCTGTCGGCGCCCGCTGGCGCGACTGCTGTTCGGGATCGGCACCGGCGTGCTGATCTATGTCATCCGCACCTGGGGCAGCTATGCCGATGGCACGGCGTTCGCCATCCTGTCGATGAACCTCGCCGCGCCAGCCCTGGATCGCTGGGTCGAACATCGACAGCAGGCCATGCCATGAACACTCGCTGGCGCAACGCCTTGCTGCTGTCGCTGGTGGTCGGCCTGGCGATCGCCGCGACCCTGGCCTGGCAACGCTGGACCGCCCCCTCGATCGCCGAGGGCACACGCCAGCTGCAACAGCAGCAATGGCTCGCGGCGCTCCCTCAAGGCAGCTATGACAACCAGCCGCTGGACACGCCCCTCCCCCTGGTCGACGCCAGACTGCGGCACAGCCACCTGCTCGCCGGCTACCGCGCCAGCCTGGCTGGCTTGCCCGTCGCCGTGCTGTTGCACAGCAGTGTCCAGGGCTATGCGGCCCCCATCAGGCTAATCATTGCCATCGATATCCAGGGCCGCCTGCTGGGCGTACGGGTGCTCGAGCAGCAGGAAAGCCCCGGCCTGGGCAACCGACTGGTCGACCCGGCCCTGCACTGGCTCGATCAGTTCACCGGCAAGGCGCTGGGCGATACAGCCGAGCCACGCTGGGCGATCAAGCGTGATCATGGCGCCTTCGACCAGTTGGCCGGCGCGACCGTGACCTCTCGGGCCGTGATCGATGCCGTTCAGGATGCCCTGCGCTACTTTGACGAACATCGCGCGTCTCTGCTTGGCGAGACGAGACCATGAACAGATTCTGGCTGCTCTGCGCCGCCCTGGCCCCCGTGCTCGGCGCCACCGCCACGTTCACCCAGGCCCTCTCGATCGCCCTCGGCGCAGTGGCACTCACGAGCGTTCATCAGCTGCTGATGACTCCGCTGCGTCATCGCCTCGAAGCCCCGGCGCGCCACTGCGCGAGCCTGACACTGGCTTGCGCGCTCACGATTTGCCTGCAACTGGGCTTGCAGGCCTGGGCCTTGCCACTGGCACAGGCGCTGGGTCACTTTCCGGCGTTGCTGGCCCTGACCTGCCTGGCCACCGAGCAGTTGCTGCCGAACGAGCAGCGCTGGCGCACGCTGCTCACGGGGCTGAGCGCCCTGCTGACGGCCAGCCTGGCCATGGGCCTGTGCCGCCAACTGCTGGCAGAGTACCTGGGCCTGCACATCGTCCGCCTCGCTCCTGGTGCGCTGATACTGCTCGGCCTGCTGCTGGGCTTGTACAATTACCTGCGTCCCCAGCCCAATCCACCACGCCGTCAAGGAAGCCTTTGACCCCATGAATGCTGCCAAACGCCTGGAGATCTTTCGCAGGCTGCACGAAGACAATCCTGATCCGAAGACCGAGCTGGCCTACACCACCCCATTCGAACTGCTGATCGCGGTCATCCTCTCGGCCCAGGCGACCGACGTCGGGGTCAACAAGGCCACTGCCCGACTGTTTCCGGTGGCCAATACGCCAGAAGCCATTCACGCCTTGGGCGTGGACGGCTTGAGCGAATACATCAAGACCATCGGCCTCTACAACAGCAAGGCC
Organism: Pseudomonas sp. microsymbiont 2; assembly: GCF_054788395.1. NCBI lineage: Bacteria > Pseudomonadati > Pseudomonadota > Gammaproteobacteria > Pseudomonadales > Pseudomonadaceae > Pseudomonas > Pseudomonas sp. microsymbiont 2. Next base: position 1,335,509 of record NZ_CM139112.1, on the reverse strand, counting down.
AAGAACGTCATTGAAACCTGTCGCCTGCTGGTCGAGCAGCACGGCAGCGAGGTACCGCAAACCCGCGAAGCGCTGGAAGCATTGCCCGGCGTTGGCCGCAAGACCGCCAATGTCGTGCTCAACACAGCCTTCCGACAACTGGCCATGGCCGTCGATACGCATATCTTCAGGGTAAGCAATCGCACCGGGATCGCGCCTGGCAAGACCGTGCTGGAAGTCGAAAAGAAACTGTTGAAGTTCGTGCCCAGGGACTATCTGCTCGATGCCCACCATTGGCTGATCCTGCATGGCCGTTACGTGTGCCAGGCCCGCAAACCACGCTGTGGCAGTTGCCGCATCGAAGACTTGTGCGAGTACAGGCACAAGACGTCGGACGATTGAGGCAATAGTTGAAACCGACGTATCGCGATTGAAAAAATCTTTTTTACCCGCTCAGGGAATCCCGCTATAAGGACGGCCAATGGCCCTTTGGCTTGGAGTGACGCATGAGCACCGATAAAGAAGACCTGGCTATCGACGAAGACTTCCCGGCGACGGACGATGACGGTGAGGCGCAGCCTGAACCGGCCAAGACCAACCTCAGCAAACGCCGTACCATCGACAACATGCTCGAAGAGCGGCGCCTGAAGAAACAGCTGGCCGACTTCGACTACGACCTGTAGCGAACGTAGAAAAGCCTCCCGAGCGGAGGCTTTTTTACCTTCAGGCCAACCCGTGTCGTTGCGCAAGCTCGATAAGGTCGACCAGCGAACGTGCGTTGAGCTTGAGCAACAGGCGGGTCTTGTAGGTACTTACAGTCTTGTTGCTGAGGAACATGCTATCAGCAATTTCCTTGTTGCTCTTGCCACGCGCGAGTTGCTGCAACACCATCATTTCCCGCCCGGAGAGCCGTTCGACCATCTCGATTTCCGTACCGCCTCCCACACCTGAGCGCCCCTTGTGCAGCGCCTGGTTTGGGAAATAGCTGTACCCGGAAAGCACTGCCTTGATGGCACTCAACAGCTCGGTCAACTCCTGCTGTTTGCACACATATCCGGCAGCACCGGCCTGCATGCAGCGCATGGAAAAATGCCCAGGCGCCTGGGACGTCAGCACCAGCACCTTGCTTGCGGGGCTTATCAGCGTCATTCGCGCAATGACTTCAAGCCCGTCCAGCTTGGGAATCCCGATATCCAGAATGACGATGTCCGGCAGATGCTCCCGCGTAAGTTGCAAGGCGTCCACACCGTTGTCGCTCTCCGCCACTACCTCGTAGCCATGCCGTTCCATCAGCATGCGTACGGCCAGGCGAATGACCGGGTGATCATCCACGATCAGCACTTTATTCATGCGATTTCCATTGATACGTTATTTTTAATCCAATAGCCCACCATAACCGAACATAACGATTATTAATGCAACGGTTTCCCTGGCTGAACCACCGAAAGAAATGGACTACGAACTTTAAGGACTATTCCTACACAAGCCTGTTGCCCAAAAAACAATAAGCTCATGCTCTTTCACAACGACCGGAAAATTAACAGGCCACCTCATGGGATCCAAGTACTGGTGACTTACTCTTCGTGCAGGAAAATTCAACTCCGAGCACAAGATATCGAGTACTGCCGAACCAAGGAGGATCAAGTTTCCAACCTTGGAAAAACCGCACCGTTATCCCAGCCACGCAAACAGGTTACTGATGAGCAAAGCATGCCCGGGCACTCACCATGAGCCAAGAATCCATCAGTCCACTCACCCTCATCGCTGTATTCGCCGGCGTAATCGAAGCTTCGGCACTGGCGTCGCTGCCATTCCTGAGCGATGACAGCCAGATCATCTATACGTGGTTTCTGGTGGTATTCCCGTTCTTCCTGACCGTGCTGTTCTTCCTGACACTCAATTTCAATGCAGGCTCGCTGTTCGCCCCCGACAAGCACGAGCCCGCCCAGGCCTGTCCAGGCCCTGCTGCGCCGCATGCGAACCCGGCCTCGACAACAGAAGAACACCACCCCCCTCGAGCCTCGGCAGCCGAGATACCCACCGAGCAGGATGGCAGCATCATCATCGCCATCTCAGGCCCGGACAGCCGCAGGATGATCGAGAACCACATACTGCGAATGATCGAGACCCCCCAAGCCACGGCCCGACACTGGACCCTGTACAACCTCGACACGCGTGCGTGCATCCATCTTTCGGCAGGCCCCATGGGCGAGGATTCCGAGGTGCCATTCGCCACCGATCAGGCACGCTAAATCACAGGCAAAAAAAAACCCGGCCGCAGCCGGGTTCTTTCTGTGACCGAACTCAGAGCAGCGAACGCCCCTTGTTCGCCGCAATGCGCATGCGCAGAGCGTTGAGCTTGATGAAGCCGGCGGCGTCAGCCTGGTTGTAGGCACCACCATCTTCCTCGAAGGTCGCGATGTTGGCATCGAACAGAGAATCGTCCGACTTGCGACCGACAACGGTCACGTTGCCCTTGTACAGTTTCAGGCGAACGACGCCGTTCACGTTGACCTGCGAAGCGTCGATCATCTGTTGCAGCATCAGGCGCTCCGGGCTCCACCAGTAGCCGGTGTAGATCAGGCTGGCGTACTTCGGCATCAGCTCATCCTTCAGGTGAGCGACTTCGCGGTCCAGGGTGATCGACTCGATGGCACGGTGCGCCTTGAGCATGATGGTGCCGCCCGGGGTCTCGTAGCAGCCGCGCGACTTCATGCCCACGTAACGGTTCTCGACGATATCCAGACGGCCGATGCCGTTGGCGCCGCCGATGCGGTTGAGATCGGCCAGCACGGTAGCCGGAGTCTTCTCGACGCCGTCGATGGCGACGATATCGCCGTTGCGATAGGTCAGCTCGATGTAGGTGGCCTGGTCAGGGGCGTTCTCCGGCGAGACGCTCCAGCGCCACATGTCTTCCTCGTGCTCGGTCCAGGTATCTTCCAGGACACCGCCTTCGTAGGAGATGTGCAGCAGGTTGGCGTCCATCGAGTAGGGCGATTTCTTCTTGCCGTGGCGCTCGATCGGGATACCGTGCTTCTCGGCGTAGTCCATCAGTTTCTCGCGGGACAGCAGGTCCCACTCGCGCCATGGGGCGATGACCTTGACACCCGGCTTGAGCGCGTAGGCACCCAGTTCGAAACGCACCTGGTCGTTACCCTTGCCGGTCGCACCGTGGGAAATGGCGTCGGCGCCAGTTTCGTTGGCGATCTCGATCAGGCGCTTGGCGATCAGCGGACGAGCGATGGAGGTACCCAGCAGGTACTCACCTTCGTAGACGGTGTTGGCGCGGAACATCGGGAACACGAAATCACGCACGAATTCTTCGCGCAGGTCGTCGATGTAGATCTCTTTCACGCCCATCGCCTGAGCCTTGGCACGGGCCGGCTCGACCTCCTCGCCCTGACCCAGGTCAGCGGTGAAGGTCACCACTTCGCAGTTGTAGGTGTCCTGCAGCCACTTGAGAATCACCGAAGTATCAAGGCCGCCGGAATACGCCAATACGACCTTTTTTACGTCCGCCATGCCATCACTCCACGGGGTTGTACGGAAAGCCGATGATTCTACCGGCCTTGCCGAAAAATTTACAATGGGGCGACAGCTTGTGACGACAAAGCGACAGGAACTGTCGAGGGCGCGACCAGCGGTCGCACTCAGGACTTGATGGCAGGAGCCGGCTGAGCGGTGCCTGTGGCAGGGGCTGCTGGCGAGGGCGCAGGCACCGTGGGGGCAGGCAGCTTCTCGACCGGTTTCTCGATCGCAGCCACTCGATCGAGCTGAATGTTCACCCGACGATTGCGCGCGCGGTTGGCGACCGTATTGTTCTTGGCGACGGGATAGCGCTCGCCATGGAAGCGCACGGTAATCTGCGCCTCCGGCACGCCATGGGCCATGAAGTATTCGGCCACGGCCAATGCGCGCCGGCGCGACGTGTCGCGATTGGTCAGGCGGTTGCCGCTGTTGTCGGAATGGCCGTTCAGTTCGATGTGATTGACCGTCGGGTCGGCCTTCAGGTAGTCGAGAATCAGATCCAGACGAGCCCGCGCCGAACTGTCCAGTTCGATCCCGCCGCCTGGAAAGCCAACCTGGGTCTGGCGAATCTGGTCATAGTTCATTGGCAGCAGCTTGGCCGCGCACAGCTGATAGTCGCCATAGGCCTTGGCGAAGCTGACCGGCATCACATGCACTTCCATGGGACGGCCACCTTCACCGCGATAATTGCGCACCACCGTGCTGCGCCCGTCGAGCAGTCCGTTGATCAGGCGGCTGGCCTGGCCCTGGCTGGAGGTGAACAGCACCCCCGTGCGGGCCATCTGCACCGAACCGAGGTTGACATCCCCTCGCCCCGGCTGCCAGGGCGCCGCAGCGGCAAGCAAGGTGGCGGGGCCGGCGCCCAGGACGTTGCTGGCCGAACGCAGCTGGAAGGTCGGCTGCTCTCCCGCGCGGCGCACGAACTCGCCGCTGCCAAAGCCATCGATCGGCTGGACCAGGCGACACTCGAACTGGTCACCCTCGACTTTCCAGGCGACGTTCTCCACGCGAGTCTGGAAGGTCAGCGCCCCGGCCGGCAGGCTGGCGACAAGGGTGAACAGGGCTAGGTAACGCTGGCGCACGGGCGGCTCCACAGATTCTGACGGCTTACCTGAACGCTATCGGACGCCCGCGAGAAAACTTGATAGCCGTGCTCGAACAGGGGTTTTCCGGTAGCATTGGCTTCTGAGTTCGACCCGCCTGGAATCCCCAATGTCCGATCGCCTGACCCTCCTGCGCCCCGACGACTGGCACATCCATCTGCGCGATGGTGCCGTCCTGCCACATACCGTCGGTGACGTGGCGCGCACCTTCGCCCGCGCCATCATCATGCCCAACCTGGTTCCGCCGGTGCGCAACGCCGTCGAGGCCGCGGCCTACCGCGAGCGCATCCTTGCCGCACGCCCCGCTGGCAGCCGCTTCGAGCCGCTGATGGTGCTCTACCTCACCGACCGCACCAGCGCCGACGACGTGCGTGCCGCCAAGGCCAGCGGGATCGTGTACGCCGCCAAGCTCTACCCGGCCGGGGCCACCACCAACTCCGATTCGGGCGTGACCAGCATCGACAATATCTTCCCGGCGATCGAGGCCCTGGCCGAGACGGGCATGCCGTTGCTGGTCCACGGTGAAGTCACGCGCAGCGAGATCGACGTGTTCGACCGCGAGAAGCGCTTCATCGACGAGCACATGCGCCGCCTGGTGGAACGCTTCCCGACCCTGAAAGTGGTATTCGAGCACATCACCACCAGCGACGCCGCGCAGTTCGTCAGCGAGGCGCCGGCCAACGTCGGGGCGACCATCACCGCCCAGCACCTGCTGTACAACCGCAACCACATGCTGGTCGGCGGTATCCGCCCGCACTTCTACTGCCTGCCGATCCTCAAGCGCAACACCCACCAGGTGGCGCTGCTGGATGCCGCCACCAGCGGCAACGCGAAGTTCTTCCTCGGCACCGACTCGGCGCCGCATGCCAAGCATGCCAAGGAAGCCGCCTGCGGCTGCGCCGGTTGCTACACCGCCTATGCCGCCATCGAGATGTACGCCGAGGCGTTCGAGCAGCGCAACGCGCTGGACAAGCTCGAAGGCTTTGCCAGCAAGCACGGTCCGGACTTCTACGGCCTGCCGCGCAACACCGACACCATCACCCTGGTGCGCGAAGAATGGACCGCGCCGGACAGCCTGCCGTTTGGCGACAACACCGTGATTCCGCTGCGTGCCGGCGAGAAGCTGCGCTGGCGCCTGCTGGAGGACAACGCGTGAGCGAAGATATGTACGAAGACGAGCAGGACAGTTCGGTCAGCAGCGGCTCGCGCCACCCGATGGCCGAGCGCTTCCGCGGTTACCTGCCGGTTGTGGTGGACGTCGAGACCGGTGGTTTCAACAGCGCCACCGACGCCCTGCTGGAAATCGCCGCGGTGACCATCGGCATGGATGAAAAGGGTTTCCTGTTCCCCGAGCACACCTACTTCTATCGGGTCGAGCCGTTCGAAGGCGCGAACATCGAACAGGCTGCGCTGGAGTTCACCGGCATCAAGCTGGACCACCCGCTGCGCATGGCGGTGAGCGAGGAAAGCGCGCTGACCGATATCTTCCGCGGCGTGCGCAAGGCACTGAAGGCCAACGGCTGCAAGCGAGCGATTCTGGTCGGGCACAACAGCAGCTTCGACCTGGGTTTCCTCAATGCGGCCGTGGCGCGCAACGATATCAAGCGCAATCCGTTCCATCCGTTCTCCAGCTTCGACACCGCCACCCTCGCCGGCCTCGCCTATGGCCAGACGGTGCTGGCACGGGCCTGTCAGAGCGCGGACATCGATTTCGACGGCAAGGAAGCGCACTCGGCGCGCTACGACACCGAAAAGACGGCCGAGCTGTTCTGCGGCATCGTCAACCGCTGGAAAGAAATGGGCGGCTGGCGCGATTTCAACGATTGAGCTGCAAGCCACAAGCTTCAAGCGACAAGGAAAAGCAGGCCGCAAGTACCTTGCTTCTTTCTTGCCGCTTGAAGCTTGAAGCTTGAAGCAAAAAAAACCGGCCACCAGGGCCGGTTTTTTTATGCGCTTGGCAATTACAGCTTGCCAGCGTTCTCGCTCAGGTAGGCGGCAACGCCTTCCGGCGAAGCGTTCATGCCCTTGTCGCCTTTTTTCCAGTTGGCAGGGCAGACTTCGCCGTGCTCTTCGTGGAATTGCAGGGCGTCGACCAGACGCAGCAGCTCGTCCATGTTGCGACCCAGCGGCAGGTCGTTGACGATCTGCGAACGCACGACACCGTTGGTGTCGATCAGGAAGGCGCCACGGAAGGCCACGCCGCCTTCGGACTCGACGTCGTAGGCCTTGCAGATTTCGTGGGTCATGTCGGCAGCCAGGGTGTACTTGACCTGACCGATGCCGCCACTGTTGACCGGCGTGTTGCGCCAGGCGTTGTGGGTGAAGTGCGAGTCGATCGACACGCCGATCACTTCCACGTTGCGTGCCTGGAAGTCAGGGATGCGGTTGTCCAGGGCGATCAGCTCGGACGGGCAGACGAAGGTGAAGTCCAGCGGGTAGAAGAACACCAGGCCGTACTTGCCTTTGATGGCCGAGGCCAGGTTGAAGCTGTCGACGATCTCGCCGTTGCCCAGCACAGCTGGAACGGTGAAGTCAGGGGCTTTTTTGCCAACGAGTACGCTCATTCGATTTCTCCTGATGAGGGGTGAAGAACCTTGCCCGGGAGAGTGCTTTCCCCCGGAATCAGCAAAGGCCGACCATCATACACAGCTTTGCGTGACAGGCCGAATTCCAACCGCCGGTCGCTCAAGGGCGGGGCTTACACAAAGTGTTTTGACAAGCATTCTCATTACCATTAATCTCCAACCCATCGACTCAACCCGTGATGGTCAGCCTTTATGTATGTGTGTCTTTGTGTCGGTGTCACCGACGGACAGATTCGCGATGCGATCTACGAAGGATGCTGCAGTTACAAGGAAGTTCGAGCCGCCACCAATGTTGCCAGCCAATGCGGCAAGTGCGCCTGCCTCGCCAAGCAGGTGGTGCGTGAAACGCTCACCGAGTTGCAGGTCAGCCAGCAGGCGGCACTGCCCTACCCCGTTGAATTCAACGCGGCATGATTTTCCCGATTTCCAAGAACCGGACCTTGTGTCCGGTTTTTTTATGCCTGAAATTCAATAAGTTAGCGCCATAACGCGGTTCACAAACATTCTTATTCCGATTAAATTTCACTTATTATTCAACAACTTAGGTTTGACATAGGTAGTTGTCGGGCTCAGACTTGAATTCATTGGCTCAACTTCTACAGGGCAGGACCCCATCATGAAAGGCGACGTAAGCGTCATCCAGCATCTCAACAAGATCCTCGGAAACGAGCTGGTCGCGATCAACCAGTACTTCCTGCACGCACGCATGTACGAAGATTGGGGCCTGAACAAGCTCGGCAAGCACGAGTACAAGGAATCCATCGACGAGATGAAGCACGCTGACAAGCTGATCAAGCGTATTCTCTTCCTCGAAGGCATTCCCAACGTCCAGGACCTGGGCAAGCTGCTGATCGGCGAGCACACCAAGGAAATGCTCGAATGCGACCTGAAGCTCGAGAAGAAAGGCCACGCCGACCTGAAAGCGGCCATTGCCCATTGCGAGACCTCGGGCGACTTTGGCTCCCGTGAGCTGCTCGAGGACATCCTCGAGTCCGAGGAAGAGCACATCGACTGGCTGGAAACCCAGCTGGGCCTGATCGACAAGATCGGCATCGAGAACTACCTGCAATCGCAGATGGGCGAAGAGTAAGTTCTTCATCGAAGAGCATCGCCGGCTCGCCGGCATGCTTTTTCAAGGCCCAACAAAAAGCCCCGCGGATGCGGGGCTTTTGCATTCCGGCGACAACCGCGGAATCAGGCCTCGGAAGCCTTGGCCTTGGCGGCCGCTTCCTTGATCAGGGTCTGCAGCTCACCCTTCTCGAACATTTCCAGCATGATGTCGCTGCCGCCGACCAGCTCACCGGCCACCCACAGTTGCGGGAAGGTCGGCCAGTTGGCGTACTTGGGCAGGTTGGCGCGGATTTCCGGGTTCTGCAGGATGTCGACATAGGCGAACTTCTCGCCACAACCCATCACTGCCTGCGAAGCCTTGGCCGAGAAGCCACACTGCGGCGCATTCGGCGAACCTTTCATGTAAAGCAGAATGGTGTTGTTGGCAATCTGCTCTTTGATTGTATCGATGATATCCATGAAGCACCTCGGCTGAACTTTCCGACGTGGTCGTCGGCACGGTGACGCATTGTATCGGAAAGCCGAGCGGCGTGCTCGGCCTTGGCGACGCTCATGCGGCCTCGACCTGCACCGGCACGCCATTGAGCGCCGCGTTGCCCGAGACATCGTCACGCAGAAGCTCGTCGGTAAGGTCATTGGCACTCACCCCAGGCTGTGCGCTGGCGATCTGCAGTTGCGCGCCTCGACGTCCATGACCATAGCCATGCGGCAGGCTCACCACCCCCGGCATCATTTCGTCGCTGGCCTGCACCTGTACCTCCAGTACGCCGGTACGCGAGCGGATGCGCACGGTCTGGCCATCCTGCAACTGGCGTTGACGCAAGTCGTCGGGGTGCATCAACAACTGATGGCGCGGCTTGCCTTTGACCAGCCGATGGTAGTTGTGCATCCACGAGTTGTTGCTGCGCACATGGCGGCGACCGATCAACAGCAATTGACCGGGCATCGGCGGCATCTGCCGGGCAAGGCGTTGCAGGTCCGCCAGCAAGGCCGTGGGCGCCGCGGCCACTTTCCGATGCTCGGTGCGCAGGCGCGTCGCCAGGTTCGGGCGCAGTGGCCCGAGATCCAGGCCATGGGGATGCTCATCGAGGGTCTCGACCGACAGTTTCCAGGCCGACTCATCGCCGTAGGCCCCTTTACGCAGGGCGAAATCGATCATCCGAGCAGGTGACAGGGTCGCCTTGAGTTCGACCTGCGCCCGCCTTGCATAAGCCTGCGCCAGCCCGACGAAAATCTCCCAGTCGTGCAGCGCACCCTCGGGCTTGGGCAGGATCGCGCGGTTGAAGCGGGTGACATTGCGCACCGCCAGCAGGTTGAAGGTGGAGTCGTAATGATCGTTCTCCAGCGCGGATGTCGAAGGCAGGATCAGATCGGCATGCCGGGTGGTCTCGTTGATGTACAGGTCAATGCTGAGCATGAAGTCCAACCCGCCCAGCGCTTGATCCAGACGCCGCCCGTTGGGGGTGGACAACACCGGATTGCCAGCGACGGTCACCAGTGCCCGCACCTGCCCCTCGCCAGGCACAAGGACTTCTTCGGCCAAGGCCGAGACCGGCAGCTCACCGCCATACTCCGGCAGCCCCGAGACCCGACTGCGCCAGCGGTTGAAATGTCCACCGGAGGTCGAGGCGACCAGGTCCACCGCGGGTTCCGTGCACAAGGCGCCGCCCTCGCGATCGAGGTTGCCGGTAACCAGGTTGATCAGTTGCACCAGCCAATGGCACAGCGAACCAAAGGCCTGGGTCGACACCCCCATCCGGCCATAGCACACGGCCTTGTCGGCAGCGGCAAAATCACGGGCCAGCTGGCGAATGTCCTGTGCGGCAATACCGCAGATCCCGCTCATCGCCTCGGCATCGAACGGCAGCAGCGCTTCACGCACCTGCTCCAGCCCGTCGACCGGCAGGTGCGAACCCCGGGCCAGGTCCTCGGCGAACAAGGTATGCAGCAGGCCGCACAGCAACGCCGCATCCCCACCGGGGCGGATGAACAGATGCTGGTCGGCGATGGCGGCCGTTTCGCTGCGCCTGGGATCCACCACCACAAGGCGCCCGCCTCTGGCCTTGAGCGCCTTCAGGCGCTTTTCCACATCCGGCACGGTCATGATGCTGCCGTTGGAGGCCAGCGGATTGCCGCCGAGGATAAGCATGAAACCGGTGTGGTCGATATCGGGGATCGGCAGCAACAGCCCGTGCCCGTACATCAGATGGCTGGTCAGGTGCTGGGGCAGTTGGTCCACGGAAGTCGCGGAGAAGCGGTTGCGCGTCTTCAGCAGGCCGAGGAAGTAGTTGCTGTGGGTCATCAGCCCGTAGTTGTGCACGCTCGGATTGCCCTGGTACACCGCCACGGCATCGCGACCGTGGGCTTGCTGGACTGCCCACAAGCGCTCGGCGGCAAGCTCGAAGGCCTCGTCCCAGCCAATGGCCTGCCACTGCTCGCCGATGCGCCGATGCGGCTGACGCAAGCGATCCGGATCTTCCTGGATATCCTGCAGGGCGACCGCCTTGGGGCAGATATGGCCACGGCTGAACGGATCCTGCGGGTCGCCCTTGATCGAACCGATACGCGCCCGACCGTCGGTCTCATGGGTGACTTCGATGCTCAGGCCACAGATGGCCTCGCACAGGTGACAGGCACGGTGATGCAGGGTCTTGGTCATGGCCGCCTCTGCTTGTTGTTCTGGACGTTCGACTATGGGCCTGCACGACCTGGCCTGGCCAGTGACGTTCGCGGCGTGAATCGGACGACATCAGGCGGGCGATTCGCGACAGCGGGTTTGCCAAAGGCGCGCCCAGCCGTGTACAACCGCTGTAGCAAATAAAAAACAGCTGCCCGCCAATGGCTTACGACACCCTTTGACACAGAGGCGCTGTTTCCCCTCTTGGTTTGAGGCGACATTTAATTATAGTATTGCGCCTTTCCCTATTTCGTCCGCCCCGTGCGGCTTACGCCGCAGGTCACCCCCGTTGTCAACAAAAACCATACGGTCGACCTGCATACCGTTGCAGATAAGGTAGTCAATCATGAGCGCAAGGCACTTTCTCTCCCTGCTGGACTTCACCACCGACGAACTGCTCGGGGTGATCCGCCGAGGCATCGAGCTGAAGGACCTGCGCAAGCGCGGCGTGCTGTTCGAACCGCTGAAGAATCGCGTACTGGGCATGATCTTCGAGAAATCCTCGACCCGTACCCGGGTGTCGTTCGAAGCCGGCATGATCCAGCTCGGCGGTCAGGCCATCTTCCTGTCGCCCCGTGACACCCAGCTGGGCCGCGGCGAGCCGATCGCCGACAGCGCCATCGTGCTCTCGAGCATGGTCGATGCGGTGATGATCCGGACCCACGCCCACGGCACCCTCACCGAGTTCGCCGCCCACTCGAAGGTGCCGGTGATCAACGGCCTGTCCGACGAATCGCACCCTTGCCAGTTGCTGGCCGACATGCAGACGTTCTTCGAACACCGTGGCTCGATCCAGGGCAAGACCGTGGCCTGGGTCGGCGACGGCTTCAACATGTGCAACTCCTATATCGAAGCCGCCCGCCAGTTCGATTTCCAACTGCGCATCACCTGCCCTGAAGGCTACGAGCCTGATCAACGCTTCCTGGCACTGGGCGGTGACCGCGTGCAGATCATCCGTGATCCGCAGGAAGCCGTGCGCGGCGCCCACCTGGTGACCACGGATGTCTGGACTTCCATGGGCCAGGAGGAGGAAACTGCACGGCGCCTGGCGCATTTCGCGCCTTACCAGGTCACCCGCGAATTGCTCGACCTGGCGGCACCCGACGCCCTGTTCATGCACTGCCTGCCCGCCCACCGTGGCGAGGAAATCAGCCAGGATCTGCTCGACGACCCTCGTTCGGTCGCCTGGGACGAAGCTGAGAACCGCTTGCATGCACAGAAGGCCCTCCTGGAATTCCTTGTAGAACCGGCTTACCACCACGCATGAGTCAACAGCTACTGCTCAACCTGCGCAACCTGGCCTGCGGCTACGGCAACCAGCGCATCGTCCAGAACCTCAACCTGCACCTGAACGCAGGCGACATCGGTTGCCTGCTGGGGTCCTCCGGTTGCGGCAAGACCACCACACTGCGGGCTATCGCCGGCTTCGAACCAGTTCACGAAGGCGAGATCCAGCTGGCCGGCGAAGTCATCTCCCGCGCCGGGTTCACCCTGGCGCCGGAGAAACGCCGGATCGGCATGGTGTTCCAGGACTACGCACTGTTCCCGCACCTCACCGTGGCGCAGAACATCGCCTTCGGTATCGGCAAGCACCCTGACCAAGCAGCGGTGATCGAAGAAATGCTCGAGCTGGTCAAGCTTGGCGGCCTGGGCGGGCGCTACCCGCACGAGCTGTCCGGTGGCCAGCAGCAGCGGGTTGCCCTGGCCCGGGCACTGGCGCCGGAACCGCAGTTGCTGCTGCTCGACGAGCCGTTCTCCAACCTCGACGTGGAACTGCGCCGACGCCTGAGCCACGAAGTCCGCGACATTCTCAAGAGCCGGGGCACCAGCGCCATCCTCGTTACCCACGACCAGGAGGAGGCCTTCGCCGTCAGCGATCACGTCGGCGTGTTCAAGGAGGGCCGCCTGGAGCAGTGGGATACACCCTACAACCTCTATCACGAGCCGCAGACCCCCTTCGTTGCCAGCTTCATCGGCCAGGGCTACTTCATTCGTGGCCAGATGAGCAGCCATGAAGCGGTAGCCACGGAACTGGGCGAACTGCGTGGCAACCGCGCCTACACCATGGCCCTGGGAAGTTCGGTTGACGTATTGCTGCGCCCCGATGACATCATCCACGCACCCGACAGCGCCCTGCGCGCGCGGATCGTCGGCAAGAGCTTCCTCGGCGCCTCCACGCTCTATCGCCTGCAGCTGCCCACTGGCAGCCAGCTCGAGGCGATCTTCCCCAGCCACAACGACCATCAGGTCGGCCAGGACGTCGGCATCGCGGTAGCGGCGGACCACCTGGTGCTGTTCGCGGTACCCGGCAGCGTCGCCGCGCAGCTGGCCAGCCATGAGCAAGGCGTGCGGCGGGTCAGTTCCGCCCATTGATGGGTAGGCAGTACCTGGTCTGACAGCCCCGCGATCGCGAGACAAACCCGCTCTCATGGGAAAAACCATAACTCATTGACTTAGTTCGACTCGGTGGGAGCGGGCTTGCCCGCGAACACCGGCGAAGCCGGTGCCAGGCACCGTGGTGCCTGCTTCGCGGGCAAGCCCGCTCCCACAGGGATAACAGTTCCCTGCGCGACAGCGCAGCCCCAAAGGGCTGGGCGATCTCCTATAAAGATCTCATGGTCACAACAGCAGCGTGCCGCTGGCCACGCGCCGGGCCTGGCCACCGATCTTCACCCGCTGCCCCTCCAGCCGACAGAACAGCTCACCGCCCCGCGCCGAGCGCTGGAAAGCACGCAGCTCGGTCTTGTCCAAGCGTTCGGCCCAGTAGGGAATCAACGAACAATGGGTCGAACCGGTCACCGGATCCTCGGGGATGCCGATGCCCGGGGCGAAGTAGCGCGAAACGAAATCATGCTCGCGCCCCGGCGCGGTGACGATCACGCCCAACCCAGGCAAGCGTGCCACCGCCGCCATGTCCGGCGCGCAGTCAAGCACTGCCTGCTCGGACCGCAGCACCACGAACAGTTCCTTGGTCCGGCGTACCTCGACCACCTCGCAGCCCAGCGCCGCGGCCACCGCCAACGGCTCGGTCAACGGCTGCGGGTCGATACGCGGAAAGTCGAGCCACAAGCGATCACCTTCACGGCTGACGCTCAGCAATCCAGACTGGCTATGAAAGTCCAGGCGCGCCCTGGTCTCGCCATACACCTCGAACAGCACATGGGCACTGGCCAGGGTGGCGTGACCGCACAAGGGCACTTCGGTGCTCGGGGTGAACCAGCGGATCCGATAGTCCTCGCCCTGGGCCACTACGAAGGCTGTTTCGGCGAGGTTGTGCTCGGCGGCGATGCGCTGCATCAGCGCTTCGTCGAGCCACTGCTCCAACAGGTAGACCATGGCGGGATTGCCGGCGAACGGTCGATCACTGAAAGCATCGACCTGATGGAAGTGCAACTGCATGACCCGATCCCTCTGTCTTGTCGGAAAGCGGCCGAGCATGGAGCATGGCAGACTGACCGTACAGTGACAGACCGGTGGATTTTCCCACCATACAGATGCTCAGCCGCGACCGATCTCGGCAAACTGTGCCTGGGTATGGGCAGCGAGTACCGAAGCGGCGAGTTCAACTTCGAGTCCACGGCGTCCGGCGCTGACATGAATCGTTTCATGTTGTTGCGCCGACTGGTCGATGAACGTACGCAGGCGCTTCTTCTGGCCCAGCGGGCTGATGCCACCGACCAGGTAACCCGTGGCGCGCTGGGCGACCTGCGGGTCGGCCATTTCGCATTTCTTCACCCCTGCCGCGTGGGCCAAGGCCTTCAGATCGAGGGTGCCGACCACCGGTACCACCGCCACCAGCAGCTCGCCCTTCTCGCTGCTGGCCAGCAGCGTCTTGAACACGCGTAATGGCTCAAGGCCCAGCTTTTCGGCTGCTTCCAGGCCATAGGAGGCGGTCTTGGGATCATGTTCGTAACTGTGCACGCGGTGCTCGGCGCGCGCCTTCTTCAGCAGGTCCAGGGCGGGGGTCATGCAGGGCTCCAGTCGATCACGTTTCGGCGGCTACTTTAGGGCAAATGCCACCTTCCAGCCAGCGCAGCCCCCAGGCCAGAGCAGCGGCCGCCGATTCGGCGATGGGCCTGACTGTCAGATTGTGACCGGGCGTTCATTTTCGACCTTTGACATCAGCGTTTCTTGTCTATATTTTTTCGTTTATGAATAAATGGTGCACCTATAAGGTGCACTTCCTGTATCCGCCCGGCGTCAATGGGGATCGACTCCGGGCTTTTTGCTGTCGAGCGCCCAGCGCCTCACAACAACAAGAACCGAGGTCAAACATGACGACTGCTCTACGACAACCGACGCTTTACGCCCAATGCCTGGCCGAATTCCTCGGCACCGCCCTGCTCATCTTCTTCGGTACCGGTTGCGTCGCCGCGCTCAAGGTCGCCGGCGCCAGCTTCGGCCTGTGGGAGATCAGCATCATCTGGGGGGTCGGCGTGAGCATGGCGATCTACCTCAGCGCCGGCGTCTCCGGCGCGCACCTGAACCCGGCCGTGAGCATCGCCCTCGCCGTGTTCGCCGGCTTCGACAAGCGCAAGCTGCCGTTCTACATCCTCGCCCAGGTAGGCGGCGCCTTCTGCGGCGCGGCGCTGGTGTACTTCCTGTACAGCAACCTGTTCTTCGATTTCGAACAAAGCCACGCCATGCTGCGCGGCAGCCAGGCCAGCCTGGAGCTGGCCTCGGTGTTCTCGACGTATCCGCACCCGGCGCTGTCCACCGGCCAGGCGTTTCTCGTCGAAGTGATCATCACCGCCATCCTGATGGCCGTGATCATGGCCCTGACCGACGACAACAACGGCCTGCCCCGTGGCGCCACCGCCCCGCTGCTGATCGGCCTGCTGATTGCCGTGATCGGCAGCGCCATGGGCCCGCTGACCGGTTTCGCGATGAACCCGGCACGGGATTTCGGTCCCAAACTCATGACATTTTTCGCCGGCTGGGGCGAAATCGCCTTCACCGGCGGTCGCGACATCCCCTATTTCCTGGTGCCCGTCTTCGCACCGATCCTCGGCGCCAGCCTCGGCGCGGCCCTGTACCGTGGCCTGATCGCCCGCAACCTGCCGACCGCGCAAGCCGAGAACCCGCAGACAGACGATAATCCTCAGGGCGACACCCAGGTTTCCTGATGCCAGCGCCGGGCCCAGGCTGAGACGCCGGGCCCGCCACGCCCTGACCTACTCCCTTATTCGTGCAAGGCCATCGACATGACAGACACCCTGGACAAGAACTACATCATCGCCCTGGACCAGGGCACCACCAGTTCGCGCGCCATCATCTTCGATCGCGATGCCAATGTGGTCGGCACCTCGCAGCGCGAATTCGCCCAGCACTACCCGCAGGCGGGCTGGGTCGAGCACGACCCGATGGAAATCTTCGCCACCCAGAGCGCGACCATGGTCGAGGCCCTGGCCCAGGCCGGCATCAGCCACGCCCAGGTCGCCGCCATCGGCATCACCAACCAGCGCGAAACCACCGTCGTCTGGGACAAGGAAACCGGTCGCCCGGTGTACAACGCCATCGTCTGGCAATGCCGGCGCAGCACCGACATCTGTGCCCAGCTCAAACGCGACGGCCATGAACAGTACATCCGCGAAGCCACCGGCCTGGTCACCGACCCGTACTTCTCCGGCACCAAGCTCAAGTGGATCCTCGACAATGTCGAGGGCGCCCGCGAGCGCGCCGAGCGTGGCGAGCTGCTGTTCGGCACCATCGATACCTGGCTGATCTGGAAGTTCTCCGGCGGCAAGGTGCACGTCACCGACTACACCAACGCCTCGCGCACGCTGATGTTCAACATCCATACGCTGCAGTGGGACGAGAAGCTGCTCGATATCCTTGGCATTCCACGCCAGATGCTGCCTGAGGTACGCCCGTCGTCCGAAGTCTATGGCAAGACCAAGAGCGGCATCGACATCGCCGGTATCGCCGGCGACCAGCAATCGGCGCTGTTCGGCCAGATGTGCGTCGAGCCGGGCCAGGCCAAGAACA
This sequence comes from Pseudomonas sp. microsymbiont 2, assembly GCF_054788395.1. Taxonomy (NCBI): domain Bacteria; kingdom Pseudomonadati; phylum Pseudomonadota; class Gammaproteobacteria; order Pseudomonadales; family Pseudomonadaceae; genus Pseudomonas; species Pseudomonas sp. microsymbiont 2. Next base: position 1,318,578 of record NZ_CM139112.1, on the reverse strand, counting down.
CCTACGGCACCGGCTGCTTCCTGCTGATGAACACCGGCGACAAGGCCGTCCAGTCGTCCCACGGCCTGCTCACCACCATCGCCTGCGGCCCGCGCGGCGAAGTGGCGTACGCTCTCGAGGGCGCGGTGTTCAACGGTGGCTCCACCGTGCAGTGGCTGCGCGACGAACTGAAGATCGTCAACGACGCCTACGACACCGAATACTTCGCCAGCAAGGTCAAGGACAGCAATGGCGTGTACCTGGTCCCGGCCTTCACTGGCCTGGGCGCCCCCTACTGGGATCCGTATGCCCGCGGCGCGCTGTTCGGCCTGACCCGCGGCGTCAAGGTCGACCACATCATCCGCGCGGCGCTGGAGTCCATCGCCTATCAGACCCGCGATGTGCTCGACGCCATGCAGCAAGACTGCGGCCAACGCCTCTCCGAGCTGCGCGTGGACGGTGGCGCGGTGGCCAACAACTTCCTGATGCAGTTCCAGGCGGACATCCTCGGCACCTGCGTCGAGCGCCCGAAGATGCGCGAAACCACGGCCCTGGGCGCCGCCTACCTGGCAGGCCTGGCCTGCGGTTTCTGGAGCGGCCTGGACGAACTGCGCGACAAGGCGATCATCGAACGCGAGTTCAGCCCGCAGCTGGATGAGGCGGCGAAAGAGAAACTGTACAAGGGCTGGCGTAAAGCAGTAGATCGCACCCGCGACTGGGAAGATCACGACGCCTGATCCCACAAGCATCGCGGGGCAAGCCCGCTCCCACGATCAAGCGCCGCCAAGCAGCGCTTTTCGTGGGAGCGGGCTCGCCCCGCGATGGGCTCTTGCGCAATAACCAGGCTGGTCCTACACCACGACCTACGGCATCATTGCAGAATTTGTCCGGCAGCCCCAAAGGACCGCCCATGAATCTGCCCCCACGCCAACAACAAATCCTCGAACTGGTTCGCGAACGCGGCTATGTCAGCATCGAGGAAATGGCGCAGCTGTTCGTCGTCACCCCGCAGACCATCCGCCGTGATATCAACCAACTGGCCGAGGCCAACCTGTTGCGGCGCTACCATGGCGGCGCAGCCTATGACTCGAGCATCGAGAACACCGCTTACGCCATGCGCGCCGACCAGATGCGCGATGAAAAGCAGCGCATTGCCGAAGCCGTGGCCCGGCAGATCCCCGACCATGCCTCGCTGTTCATCAACATCGGCACCACCACCGAATCCATCGCCCGGGCCCTGCTCAACCACAATCACCTGAAGATCATCACCAACAACCTGCACGTGGCGGCCATCCTTGGCGCCAAGGACGATTTCGAGGTGCTGGTGGCTGGCGGCACGGTGCGCCGCGACGGTGGCGTGGTCGGCCAGGCCAGCGTCGACTTCATCAGCCAGTTCAAGGTCGACTTCGCCGTGGTGGGCATCAGCGGCATCGACGAAGACGGCAGCCTGCTGGACTTCGACTACCAGGAAGTGCGCGTGTCCCAGGCGATCATTGCCAACGCCCGCCAGGTGATCCTCGCCGCCGACTCGAGCAAGTTCGGCCGTAACGCCATGGTTCGCCTGGGCTCGATCAGCCTGATCGACTGCCTGGTGACCGACCAGGCACCGTCCCCTGCCCTCACCCAGCTGCTCAATCAACACAAGATCCGTCTCGACGTGGTTTGAGCGCTACAAGCTTCAAGCGCTTAGCCGCAAGAAAAAGCCGGACCGCGACAGGCTGTCAGTTGCAGTCCGGCTTTTTCTTGCAACGTGAAACATGCAGCTTGCTCATCACTTTCGTTTTTGTTCATTTCCTTGCCATTCGATCAGTATTTTCTATGAAGACTGACTGGCGACCGCTGGTTCATTGCGCTAATATTTTCGAATTCGAACATAGATGTTCATATTCGATGTGAACAGCCCAGGAGGCCTTGCCGTGTCCCAGCCCGTTTCGCCCCAAACCATCGACTGCTATGACCTCGCCGTGATCGGCGGTGGCATCAATGGCGTGGGCATCGCAGCCGATGCCGCCGGGCGTGGCCTCAAGGTGTTCCTTTGCGAAAAGGACGATCTGGCCCAGCACACTTCATCGGCCAGCAGCAAGCTGATCCACGGCGGCCTGCGCTACCTCGAACACTACGAATTTCGCCTGGTGCGCGAAGCCCTGGCCGAGCGCGAAGTCCTGCTGGCCAAGGCGCCACACATCGTCAAGCCGATGCGCTTCGTCCTGCCGCACCGCCCGCACCTGCGCCCGACCTGGATGATCCGCGCCGGCCTGTTCCTTTATGACCACCTGGGCAAGCGCAAGCGCCTGGGCGCCTCGCGCAGCCTGCGCTTCGGGCCGGGCTACCCGCTCAAGCCAGCCATCACCCGCGGCTTCGAGTATGCCGACTGCGCCGTGGACGACGCCCGCCTGGTGGTGCTCAACGCCATGGCCGCACGCGAGAAAGGCGCGCACATCCACACCCGCACCCGTTGCCTGCGCGCCGAACGTATCGATGGCCTGTGGCAGGTGGAACTGCAGCACGCCGACGGCAGCCTGCAAAGCATTCGTGCCCGCGCCCTGGTCAACGCCGCCGGCCCTTGGGTGGCCAGCTTCATCAAGGATGACCTCAAACTCGATGCGCCGTACGGCATCCGCCTGATCCAGGGCAGCCACCTCATCGTGCCGCGCCTGTACGAAGGCGAGCATGCCTACATCCTGCAGAACGAAGACCAGCGCATCGTCTTCTGCATTCCGTACCTGGAACGCTTCACCCTGATCGGCACCACCGACCGCGAATACAGTGGCGACCCGGCCAAGGTGGCGATCACCGAGCAGGAAACCGACTACCTGCTCAAGGTGGTCAACGAGCACTTCAACCACCAGCTCAGCCGTGCCGACATCCTGCACACCTACTCCGGCGTGCGCCCGTTGTGCAACGACGAGTCGGACAACCCATCGGCGGTGACTCGCGACTACACCCTGGCGCTGTCCGCCAGCGAAGGCCAGGCTCCGCTGCTGTCGGTATTCGGCGGCAAGCTGACCACCTACCGCAAGCTGGCCGAATCGGCCATGGCCGAGCTGCACCCGTTCTTCACCCAGATGCGCGGCAGCTGGACCGCCGCCGCCCCGCTGCCAGGCGGCGAGAGCATGACCAGCGCGCAGGCCCTGGTCGAAGCGCTGGTGGCGCGCCATGCCTGGCTGCCGCTGGATATCGCCAGGCGCTGGGCGAGCACCTATGGCAGCCGTGTCTGGCGCCTGCTCGAAGGCGTCAACGGCCCTGAAGACCTCGGCCAGTCGATTGGTGGCGGCCTGTTCACCCGCGAGGTCGACTACCTGTGCAGCGAAGAATGGGCCAGCAGCGCCGACGACATTCTCTGGCGCCGCACCAAGCTGGGCCTGTTCACCAGCGTGGTCGAGCAACAGGCACTGGCCGATTACTTGCAGCAGGCCCTGGCCAACCGCGTGCAGGCGGCCTGAGGCCAAACCGGTAAGACTCAATGGGGCTGCCGTGCAGCCCATCGCGGGCAAGCCCGCTCCCACAGGGACAATGCATACCGGTACCTGTGGGAGCGGGCTTGCCCGCGATGGGCCGCACAGCGGCCCCATTGCGTCAGACTGACGCCCCTGCGCGCAGTCATTCGTTCGGATTCCCGAACGATCCGCTCGCACCCTTTCGGAAAGCCGTACGACACATACTGTCGTAAAGGCATCAAAAAAGATTAATTCCCAGTATTTTCGCGGCGTTATGATCAATGTCGGGGCTTGGCACGAGTCATGCTCTACACTTGGGAGCCGAATGCACCACGCTTCATGCTGTATTCGTTGAACGAAAGAGTCCGCCAACGGCTCCATAAAAAAAACAAACACGTCGAGGAAAATTTGATGCGCATCGTTCGTCAATTGCTGGGCGCCGCCATCGCGGCAGCGGTCATCTCGTCGCCGGTCATGGCCGAAGAGCTGACCGGCACCCTGAAGAAGATCAAGGACTCCGGCACCATCACCCTGGGCCATCGCGACTCCTCCATCCCGTTCTCCTACCTGGCCGGCAAACCGGAACCAGTAGGCTACTCCCACGACATCCAGCTGGCCGTCGTCGAAGCCCTGAAAAAGCAACTGGGCACCGACATCAAGGTCAAGTACAACCTGGTCACCTCGCAGACCCGCATCCCGCTGGTGCAGAACGGCACCGTCGACCTTGAGTGCGGCTCCACCACCAACAACGTCGAGCGCCAGCAGCAGGTCGGCTTCTCGGTGGGCATCTTCGAAGTCGGCACCCGCCTGCTGACCAAGGTCAAGGATGGCCAGCCGTCCTATAAAGACTTCGCCGACCTGGCCGGCAAGAACGTGGTGACCACCGCCGGCACCACCTCCGAGCGCATCCTCAAGGCGATGAACGCCGACAAGCAGATGAAGATGAACGTGATCTCCGCCAAGGACCACGGCGAAGCCTTCAACATGCTCGAAAGCGGCCGCGCCGTGGCGTTCATGATGGACGACGCCCTGCTGGCCGGTGAAATGGCCAAGGCACGCAAGCCGTCCGACTGGGTCATCACCGGCACCCCGCAATCGTACGAGATCTACGGTTGCATGGTGCGCAAGGACGATCCAGCCTTCAAGAAAGCGGTCGACGAGGCCATCGTCGCCTACTTCAAGTCGGGTGAAGTCAACAAGAGCTATGACAAGTGGTTCCAGCAGCCGATTCCGCCAAAAGGCCTGAACCTGCAGTTCCCGATGAGCGACGAGCTGAAGAAGCTGATCGCCGAGCCGACCGACAAGGCGGCGGACGAGAAGAAGTCCTGATCTTCCATAGCCATGGATAGTGGCCTGTAGCGCATCCGCGCGATTCGATCGAACAGGCCACCCATTAGTGTCTACCCTTTCATCCGAGGGCGTTCAACGCCCTTGGATGCTCGAAGGTGCCCGTGAAACAACCGTCTGAGGGGAAATCCCGATGAATTACAACTGGGACTGGGGCGTGTTCTTCAAGTCCACCGGCGTGGGCAGCGAGACCTATCTGGACTGGTACATCACCGGTCTGGGCTGGACCATCGCCATCGCCATCTCCGCCTGGATCATCGCCTTGCTGCTGGGCTCGCTGCTCGGCGTGATGCGTACCGTGCCCAACCGTCTGGTGTCAGGGATCGCCACCGCCTACGTCGAACTGTTCCGCAACGTGCCGCTGCTGGTACAGCTGTTCATCTGGTACTTCCTGGTGCCGGACCTGCTGCCCGAAGGCCTGCAGGAATGGTTCAAGCAGGACCTCAACCCGACCACCTCGGCGCTGATCAGCGTGGTCATCTGCCTGGGCCTGTTCACCGCCGCCCGTGTCTGCGAGCAGGTGCGCACCGGCATCCAGGCGCTGCCCCGTGGCCAGGAGGCGGCCGGGCGCGCGATGGGCTTCAGCCTGCCGCAGATCTACATGAACGTGCTGCTGCCCCAGGCCTACCGGATCATCATTCCACCACTCACCTCGGAGTTCCTGAACGTGTTCAAGAACTCCTCGGTGGCCTCGCTGATCGGCCTGATGGAGCTGCTGGCGCAGACCAAGCAGACCGCCGAATTCTCGGCCAACCTGTTCGAGGCCTTCACCCTGGCCACCCTGATCTACTTCACCCTGAACATGGGCCTGATGCTGCTCATGCGCGCGGTCGAGAAAAAAGTCGCCGTGCCGGGCCTGATTTCCGTGGGAGGCAAGTAAATGGACATGGATTTCAGCGAAATCATCCCCGCCCTGCCCGCCCTCTGGGAAGGCATGGTCATGACCCTCAAGCTGATGGTCATGGGCGTGGTCGGCGGTATCGCCCTGGGCACCATCCTGGCCCTGATGCGCCTGTCGTCGAACAAGCTGCTGTCGAACGTGGCCGGCGCCTACGTCAACTACTTCCGCTCGATCCCGCTGCTGCTGGTGATCACCTGGTTCTACCTGGCGGTGCCGTTCGTGCTGCGCTGGATCACCGGCCAGGACACGCCGGTGGGCGCGTTCACCTCCTGCGTCGTGGCCTTCATGATGTTCGAGGCGGCCTACTTCTGCGAGATCGTGCGGGCCGGCGTGCAGTCGATCTCCAAGGGCCAGATGGGCGCCGCGCAGGCGCTGGGCATGAGCTACGGCCAGTGCATGCGCCTGATCATCCTGCCTCAGGCGTTTCGCAAGATGACCCCGCTGCTGCTGCAGCAGAGCATCATCCTGTTCCAGGACACCTCGCTGGTCTACACCGTCGGCCTGGTCGACTTCCTCAACTCGGCCCGCTCCAACGGCGACATCATCGGGCGCTCCCACGAGTTCCTGATCTTCGCCGGTGTCGTCTACTTCCTCATCAGCTTCTCCGCTTCCTGGCTGGTCAAGCGCCTGCAAAAAAGGATCACCGTATGATTTCCATCAAGAACGTCAACAAGTGGTACGGGGACTTCCAGGTACTGACCGACTGCAGCACCGAGGTCAAGAAGGGTGAAGTGGTGGTGGTCTGCGGCCCGTCCGGCTCGGGCAAGTCCACCCTGATCAAGTGCGTCAACGCGCTGGAGCCGTTCCAGAAGGGCGACATCGTGGTCGACGGCACCTCCATCGCCGATCCGAAGACCAACCTGCCCAAGCTGCGTTCCCGGGTGGGCATGGTGTTCCAGCACTTCGAGCTGTTCCCGCACCTGTCGATCACCGAGAACCTGACCATCGCCCAGCGCAAGGTGCTCGGTCGCAGCGAGGCGGAAGCCACCAAGAAGGGCCTGGCCCTGCTCGACCGTGTGGGCCTCGGCGCCCACGCCAAGAAACACCCCGGCCAGCTGTCCGGTGGCCAGCAGCAGCGCGTGGCGATCGCCCGCGCCCTGTCGATGGACCCGATCGTCATGCTGTTCGACGAACCGACCTCGGCGCTGGACCCGGAAATGGTCAACGAAGTACTGGACGTGATGGTCGAGCTGGCCCACGAAGGCATGACCATGATGTGCGTGACCCACGAGATGGGCTTCGCGCGCAAGGTCGCCAACCGGGTGATCTTCATGGACAAGGGCAACATCATCGAGGACTGCCAGAAGGAAGACTTCTTCGGCAGCCCGGAGAAGCGTCACGAACGCACCCAGCACTTCCTCAGCAAGATCCTGCAGCACTGAGCAGGTACGGATTCCGCTGCCCTGACGGGCAGCGGAAGCTGGTCGTGACAAGGCCACTGTGATGAAATGCGACCCTTCGCTCCTTCGCCCTGCCCAGCCCGCCGTGAAATCCCGTGTGATCCGCCAATTGCTGTTGCCGCCCCTGATCATCCTGCTGATGGTCGGCCTGGGCCTGGCCGGGTATCTGATCAGCGAAAGCAACGGCATTCGCAGCCTCAGCGAAAACGGCGAGCGCCAGCTCGAGCTGCATGCGCGCACCGTCGAAAGCGAAATCAGCAAGTACACCTACCTGCCCAGCCTGCTGGAACTGGAGGACAGCGTCTCGCGCCTGCTCACCGACCCCGAGGCCGGTGACCGTCAGGCCGTCAACGAATACCTCGAAGGCCTGAACCGGCGCAGCCGCAGCCGGGCGATCTTCGTCCTCGACACCAACGGCCGGGTCCAGGCCACCAGCAACTGGCGCGATGCCGACTCCTTCCTCGGCGAGGACCTGGCCTTCCGTGCCTATTTCCAGACCGCCGTGCGTGGCGAGCCCGGGCGCTTCTACGGCATCGGCAGCACCACCGGTGAGGCCGGCTACTACCTGGCCCATGGCCTGGAGGAGCATGGCAAGATCATTGGCGTGGCGGTGATCAAAGTGCGCCTGGACACCCTCGAGGAACGCTGGCAGCGTGCCCGCCTGGAAGCCTTCGTCAGCGACGAGAACGGCATCATCATCCTTTCCAGCGACCCATCCCGGCGCCTGAAATCGGTGCGTCCGCTCAACCCGCAGATCAAGGAGCGCCTGGCGCGCAGCCTGCAGTACTACTGGTGGCCGCTCAACGAGCTGCAACCGCTGGCCCGCGAGACCCTGGCCGACGGCGTGGAAAAGCTCACCTTCCCGGCCAACAGCGAGACCGACAAGGGCAAGCAGCGCGAAGTCGCGTACCTGGCCCAGACCCGGCGCCTGGCCGACACGCCGTGGCATTTCACCCTGCTCACCCCGCTGCAGGACCTGCGCCGCGAATCGATGGTGCAGGGCATCCTGGTGGGCGTGGCCTTCGCCCTGCTGGCGATCCTTGCCATCGCCTGGAACGAGCGGCGCAAGGTGATCGCCACCCGCCTGGCCGCCCGCGAGGCGCTGGAAGAAGCCAACAGCCAGCTGGAGCGCAAGATCACCGAGCGCACCGCCGACCTGCGCGCCAGCAACGAACGGCTCAAGGGCCAGATTCGCGAACGCCGCCACGCCGAGCAGACCCTGCGCCATGCCCAGGACGAACTGGTCCAGGCCGGCAAGCTGGCGGCCATCGGGCAGATGTCCACCAGCATCGCCCATGAGCTCAACCAACCCCTGGCGGCCTTGCGCACCCTGTCCGGCAACACCGTGCGCTTCCTCGAACGCGGCGCGCTGGAAACCGCCAGCGCCAACCTGCGCACCATGAACGACCTGATCGACCGCATGGGCCGCATCACCGCCAGCCTGCGCTCGTTCGCCCGACGTGGCGACGACAGCGGCCAGGCCTCGCTGGAAAAGGCCGTGCAAGCCTCCTTGCAAGTGCTGGCCAACCGCATCAGCGCCTGCCACCTGCAACTGCACCGGCAGTTCGACGACCAGCTGCTGGCCATCGACCAGACCCGCCTGGAGCAGATTCTGGTCAACCTGATCGGCAACGCCCTCGACGCCATGGCCACCCAACCCCTGCCGCAACTGTGGCTGGAAGGTGAGGTGCAGGGCGACAAGTACCGCCTGCGGGTGCTCGACAACGGCCACGGCATCGATGCCGAAGCGCGCAAGCACCTGTTCGAACCCTTCTTCACCACCAAACCGGGCGAGCATGGCCTGGGCCTGGGCCTGACCTTGTCGGCGAGCCTGGCCGCCGCCGCCAAGGGTACACTGAGCGTCGAACACCCTGCCGGCGGCGGTACCGCGTTCGTCCTTGCCCTGCCCCTGGTCACGCCCCCTAGCGAATTGGCTGAGCCTCTATGAAACAAGCACCTCTCACCGTCCTGATCGTCGAAGACGACCCGCACGTGCTGCTCGGCTGCCAGCAGGCGCTGGCCCTGGAAGACATCGCCTGCGAAGGCGTCGGCAGCGCCGAACAGGCCCTGGAGCGCATCGGCGACGATTTCGCCGGCATCGTCGTCAGCGATATCCGCCTGCCGGGCATCGATGGCCTGGAGCTGCTCAACCGCCTCAAGGCCCGCGACCGCAGCCTGCCGGTGGTGCTGATCACCGGTCACGGCGACATCGACATGGCGGTCGGCGCCATGCGCAACGGCGCCTACGACTTCATGGAGAAGCCCTTCTCGCCGGAACGTCTGGTCGACGTGGTACGCCGGGCGCTGGAACAGCGCGGCCTGTCCCGCGAGGTATTCGCCCTGCGTCGCCAGTTGGCCGAACAGAGCAGCCTGGAGGGACGCATCATTGGCCGCTCGCCGGCCATGGAGCACCTGCGCGAACTGATCGCCAACGTCGCCGATACCTCGGCCAACGTGCTGATCGAAGGCGAAACCGGCACCGGCAAGGAGCTGGTCGCACGCTGCCTGCACGACTTCAGCCGGCGCCAGGGCCAGCCGTTCGTGGCACTGAACTGCGGCGGCCTGCCGGAGAACCTGTTCGAAAGCGAGATCTTCGGCCACGAGGCCAACGCCTTCACCGGCGCCGGCAAACGCCGCATCGGCAAGATCGAGCACGCCAACGGCGGCACGCTGTTCCTCGACGAAGTCGAGAGCATGCCAATCAACCTGCAGATCAAGCTGCTGCGCGTGCTGCAGGAGCGCACCCTGGAGCGCCTGGGCTCGAACCAGAGCATCGCGGTGGACTGCCGGGTGATCGCCGCGACCAAGGCCGACCTTGCCACGCTCGGCCAGAGCGGCCAGTTCCGCAGCGACCTGTACTACCGCCTCAATGTCGTCACCCTGGAGCTGCCGCCGCTGCGTGAACGCCGCGAAGACATCCTGCAACTGTTCGAGCACTTCCTGCAGCAATCGGCCCTGCGCTTCGATCGCGAGGCACCGGAGCTGGACAGCCAGACCTTGTCGCGGTTGATGGCCCACGACTGGCCGGGCAACGTGCGCGAACTGCGCAACGTCGCCGAGCGTCATGCCCTGGGCCTGCCCGCGTTCAAGAAAGGCCCCAGCGGCGGCGCCAGCCAGGGCCTGGGCTTTGCCGAGGCGGTGGAGGCGTTCGAACGCAACCTGCTCGGCGACGCCCTGCAGCGCACCGGCGGCAACCTCAGCCAGGCCAGCCAGGAGCTGGGCATGGCCAAGACCACGCTGTTCGACAAAGTGAAGAAGTACGGCCTCGGCTGAATCAGCAACCCTATCCTGGAAGTTCAACGTGGACCTGGTATTCAAAGCGGCCCTGGGCGCCGGCGTGGTGGTGCTCCTGGCGATCCTGTCGAAGACCCGCAACTACTACATCGCAGGGTTGGTGCCGCTGTTTCCCACCTTTGCCCTGATCGCCCACTACATCGTCGGCAAGGGTCGCTCGCTGGAAGACCTGAAGACCACCATCCTGTTCGGGATGTGGTCGATCATTCCCTATTTCGTCTACCTGGCGACGCTGTATGTGCTGGTCGAGCGCATGCGCCTGGAGGCGTCGCTGGCCCTGGCCACGGTGGCCTGGCTGGTGGCGGCGACGGTGCTGGTGAGCGTTTGGGTGCGCATGCACTGATGAACTGCGGCGCCTGCTTCGCGGGTGAACCCGCTCCCACAGGGAACCCGTGGCTCTTGAGAGCAACGCCTGACCTGTGGAAGCGGGCTTGCCCGCGAAAAAGGCGACACCGATTCAAAGGCCGGCGATATGGGTGACATCCTGCCGATGTGCTTGCAGATAAGGCAGGACCGCCCCCAGCAACGGCGCCTTGAACGGTTCCTGGAAGCGATGCGCCAACCCCGGGATCAGCCGCAGCTGACTGCCCTGGATGTGCGCCGCCAGATGCACTCCATGCATCACCGGCAGCAGTGGATCGGCCGTGCCATGCACCACCAGCGTCGGCACCCGTAGCTGGTTGAGCAACTCGACCCGGCTTGGCTCGGCGAGAATCGCCATGATCTGGCGCTTCACCCCCTCCGGATTGAACGCCCGGTCATAGGCCACTGCCGCCTGCTGCCGCAGGACGGCCCGGTCATCGTGCACGTCAGGACTGCCCAGAGCCGCCAGCAGGTCGGCCTGCTGCTCGATGGCCACCTCACGGCTCGGAGCGCCACGCCGCGCCAGCAGCTGTAGCAACGCCGGATCCGGTGTCGGCAAGCCGGCAGCGCCCGAACTGGACATCACCAGGGTCAGGCTGCTTACCCGCTCCGGGGCCATGGCCGCCAGATGCTGGGCGATCATGCCACCCATGCTCACGCCCAGCACATGGAACTGGCGGATCCCCAGGGCATCCATCAGGCGCAAGCCGTCACCGGCCATGTCGGTGAGGGTATAGGGCGCCGACACCGGCAGGCCCAGCTTGTAGCGCAGCAGTTCGACGCTCAGGTTGGCCGAGGCCGGCAACTGGTTCCAGCGCGACAACCCGACATCGCGGTTGTCATAGCGGATCACCCGAAACCCCTGGAGGCACAGGGCCTCGACCACGTCGTCCGGCCAATGGATAAGCTGCCCGCCCAGGCCCATGACCAGCAGCAAGGCCGGATCCCGCGGGGCGCCGACGCTCTGGTAGACCAGGCTCAGCTCACCCAGCTCGGCCCGTTGCACCGGCACGTGAACGTCGCAGCGGCCATCGGCGAAGCTCGCCGGCACGCTGACCAACAGAAAGAAGAAAAGTAGAAAAGCCCGCATGAAAAGAAACACCAGAATGCAGATCCCCAGTAGAGCGCGAGTCTGATGAAATTCGTTCGGGCGCGCTGCCACAAAACCGTGACAGTTTCGTGAACCTTGCCGAGCGGTCGCGCGCATCCATCTGTCGACAGCACAGGGCAACATGAGGGAAACTCAACGCCACCTAGTTTTAGACCACAGAATGCTCACGGAGCCGTCGTGCTGGAAATCCGCCACCTGAAAACCCTTCATGCCCTACGCGAAGCCGACAGCCTGGTAGAGGCCGCCGAGCGGCTGCACCTGACCCAGTCGGCGCTGTCGCACCAGTTCAAGGAGCTGGAGGAACGCCTGGGCCTGGCGCTGTTCGTGCGCAAGACCAAACCCATCCGCTTCACCAGCGCCGGCTTGCGCCTGCTGCAACTGGCCGACGCCACCCTGCCGCTGCTGCGCGGCGCCGAACGCGACATCGCCCGCCTGGCCGGTGGCACCGCCGGGCGCCTGCACATGGCCATCGAATGCCACAGCTGCTTCCAGTGGCTGATGCCGACCATCGACCAGTTTCGCGACGCCTGGCCGGAGGTGGAGCTGGACCTGGCCTCGGGCTTCGCCTTCGCCCCACTGCCGGCCCTGGCCCGTGGCGACCTGGACCTGGTGGTGACCTCCGACCCGGTGGACCTGGCCGGCATCACCTACGTGCCGCTGTTCACCTACGAGGCCATGCTCGCGGTGGCCAACCAGCACCCGCTGGCCAGCAAGCCGTACATCGTGCCCCAGGACCTGCTCGACCAGACCCTGATCACCTACCCGGTGGAACGTGACCGCCTGGACATCTTCACCCGCTTCTTGGAGCCGGCCGACATCGAGCCGGCCGCGGTGCGCACCTCGGAGCTGACGGTGATGATGATGCAACTGGTGGCCAGCGGCCGGGGCGTGTGCGGCATGCCGCACTGGGCATTGCACGAGTACAGCTCGCGGGGCTACGTGAAGGGCAAGCGCCTGGGCGAAAAGGGTCTGTTCGCCACGCTCTACGCGGCGGTGCGCACCGACATGCTGGATGCGCCGTACATGCGTGACTTCCTGCTGACCGCCAAGGACACCTCGTTCGCCACCCTCGACGGGGTCAGCGCGGTGCGTTGAGGCCCTCGCGCCACAGCGGCAGGATCAGGTCGCGGGTCAGGGGGGCCAGATCCAGCGTTGGCGCCTGGTCGGCGGCCAGCCAGGTCAGCTCTTCGATTTCCGCCGCCGGGGTTACCATCTCGGCGCAATGCACGCGAAACAACTCGGCCTGCACCTCGAAGCCCGGCTCGTTGGCTGCCGGGGCGCTGAAACGGCCCAGGTGAATGGCCTGGGCCGGATCGACGCGCAGGCCCAGTTCCTCGTGCAGCTCGCGCACCAGCGCCTGGACCGGTGATTCACCTGTATCGATCTTGCCACCGGGCTGCATGAACGCCTGGGTGCCACGCTTGCGCACCAGCAGGGTGCGACCTTGCGCATCGATGAGCAGGGCCGCGGCGATCTGAATGATATTGGACATGACAGGCCCTTGAACGTTTGGGGGCGCAGAGGATAACGCACATCACCTGTACTGGCCTCTTCGCGGGCGAGCCCGCGAAGAGGCCAGTACAGGCAGACGAACGGCCCCTTGCCAACTCGCCATCGCCCCTCCATAACCAATCCATGAACCTGCCAGCCCATCCGCACCCGGTGCTCGATCTGTTCCACCCCGCCGTCGCCACCTGGTTCCGCCAGCATTTCGCCACGGTCACCGACGCCCAGGCCAATGCCTGGCCGTTGATCCACGCCGGCCAATCGATGCTGCTCGCGGCGCCGACCGGCTCGGGCAAGACCCTCAGCGCGTTTCTCGCCGTGCTCGACGAGTTGTTCCGCCAGGGCCTGGAAAACCACGGCGAGCTGCCGGCGCGGACCCAGGTGGTGTACGTCTCGCCGCTCAAGGCGCTGTCCAACGACATCCACCTGAACCTCGACACACCGCTGGAGGGCATCAGCCGCCATATCGAACAGCTCGGCCTGAAGGCCCCGCGCATCACCACCGCCGTACGCACCGGCGACACACCGCAAAAAGAACGCGCGGCCATGCGCAAGCTGGCGCCGCACATCCTGGTGACCACGCCAGAATCGCTGTACGTGCTGATGGGCTCGGCCTCGGGTCGCGCGGGTCTGGCCTGCGTGCACACGGTGATCGTCGACGAGATCCACGCCCTGGCCGGCAACAAACGCGGCTGTCACCTGGCCTTGACCCTCGAGCGCCTGCAGGCGCTGGCAGGCCGGCCGTTGCGGCGCATCGGCCTGTCCGCCACCCAGCGCCCGGTGGCACGCGTCGCGCAGTTCCTGGTGGGGCGCGAGCGCCCGTGCGCCATCGTCGATATCGGCCATGCGCGCCAGCGCGACCTGGCGCTGGAACTACCGCCCGTGCCACTGGGCGCGGTGATGGCCACCGATGTCTGGGACCTGGTCTACGACCGCCTCGCCGCCCTCGCCCGCGAACATCGCACCACCCTGGTGTTCGTCAACACCCGGCGCCTGGCCGAACGCCTGACACGGCACCTCGGCGAGCGCCTGGGCAACGAGGCGGTGGCCGCGCACCACGGCAGCCTGGCCAAGGAACACCGACTGGCCGCCGAGCAACGGCTCAAGGCCGGTGAACTGCAGGTACTGGTGGCCACCGCTTCGCTGGAACTGGGCATCGATATCGGCGAGGTCGAGCTGGTCTGCCAGATCGCTTCGCCGGGCTCGATCGCCGCATTCCTGCAACGGGTCGGGCGCTCCGGACACCAGGTCGATGGCGTGCCCAAGGGGCGGCTGTTCCCCACCACCCGGGACGAGCTGATCGAGTGCGTGGCGCTGCTCGACTGTGCGCGCCAGGGCGAACTGGACACGCTGCAGGTGCCCCATGCGCCACTGGACGTGCTGGCGCAGCAGATCGTCGCCGAAGTCAGCAACCAACCCTGGGCCGAGCGCGCGCTGTTCGACCTGCTGCGTCGGGCCATGCCCTACGCCGACCTCGATGAAGGCCATTACCAGTCGCTGCTGCGCATGCTCGCCGAAGGCTTCAACGGGCGCCAGGGCGTGCGCAGCGCCTACCTGCACCGCGACGCGGTGAATGGCACCTTGCGCGGGCGCCGGGGCAGCCAGCTGACCGCGCTGACCAGCGGCGGCACCATCCCGGAGACCGCCGACTACGCGGTACTGCTCGAACCCCAGGCGCTGAACGTCGGCAGCGTCAATGAAGACTTCGCGGTGGAAAGCATTGCCGGCGATATCTTCCAGCTGGGCAATGCGTCCTACCGCATCCTGCGAGTCGAACCCGGCCGGGTGCGGGTCGAGGACGCCCATGGGCTGCCACCGACCATTCCGTTCTGGCTCGGCGAGGCGCCGGGGCGCAGCGACGAACTGTCTGCCGCAGTGGCGCGCCTGCAGCAACGCATCGACCAGCAATTGCAAGCCAGTGATGGTGAGCAGGTACTGAGGTGGTTGCAGGCGACCTATGCAATCGATGACGCCTGCGCCCGTCAGTTGCTCGACTACCTCGGCCGGAGCTGGCAGGTGCTTGGTGCCCTGCCCTCGCAGCAGACGCTGGTGATGGAGCGCTTCTTCGACGAGTCCGGCGGCACCCAGCTGATCATCCACTCGCCCTACGGCAGCCGTATCAACCGCGCCTGGGGCCTGGCCTTGCGCAAGCGTTTCTGCCGCACCTTCAACTTCGAACTGCAGGCGGCGGCCAGCGAAGACGCCATCGTGCTGTCGCTGTCCACCAGCCACAGCTTCGAACTGGACGAGGTCTGGCGCTACCTGAACAGCCGCACGGCCGAGCCGATCCTGCTCCAGGCCCTGCTCGATGCGCCGTTGTTCGGCGTGCGCTGGCGCTGGTGCGCGGCCATCGCCCTGGCCCTGCCGCGCTACGTGGGCGGGCGCAAGGTGGCGCCGCAGATCCAGCGGATGAAGAGCGAGGACCTGGTGGCGGCGGTATTCCCCGACCAGATCGCCTGCCTGGAGAACATCGTCGGCGAGCGACAGATCCCGGACCATCCGCTGGTGCAGCAGACACTCGACGACTGCCTGCACGAGGCCATGGACAGCGAGGGTTGGCTGGCGCTGCTGCGGCGCATGGAAAACGGCGAAGTGCGCCTGCTCAGTCGTGACCTGCCCGCCCCCTCGCCACTGGCCTCGGCAATTCTCAACGCCCGGCCCTACACCTTCCTCGACGACGCACCGCTGGAGGAGCGCCGCACCCAGGCCGTGCTCAACCGGCGCTGGAACGACGTGAGCGACAGCGACGACCTCGGCGCGCTGGACATCGACGCCATCGCCGCCGTGCAGGCCGAGGCCTGGCCGCAACCGAGCAATGCCGATGAAATGCACGAGGCCTTGATGAGCCTGGGCGCCATCAGCCAAACCGAAGTCAAGGCCAACCCGGAATGGCAAGCGCTGCTGGAGGCCCTTGCGGCGAGCGGACACGCCTGCCGCCTGAACAGCCACGGGCTACACCTGTGGTTCGCCCGCGAGCGCCAGGACCTGCTCATGGCACTGTACCCCGATGCCCAGCTTGACCCGTGCCTGCCGCTGCTGCCGGGGTTCGACCAGGCCCCCACGCCGGACAGCGCGCTGACCGAACTACTGCGCGCGCGCCTGGGCGGTTCTGGTCCGCTGACGCTGGCCCGGATCGCCGCGCCACTGGGCCTGGCCCCCGGCGATTGCGAACAGGCCCTCGCCCGCCTGGAGAGCGAGGGCTATGTGCTACGCGGTCGCTTCGACCCTGGCCAAGGCGAGCTGCAGTGGTGCGAGCGGCACCTGCTGGCACGCATCCACCGCTATACGGTCAAGCGCCTGCGCCGGGAAATCGAGCCGGTAAGCCTGCAGGACTTCATGCGGTTTCTGTTCGACTGGCAGCACCTGAGCGACGAAACCCGCCTGCGCGGTCCCCAGGCGGTGGGCGACGTACTGAATCAACTGCAAGGCTATCCTGGCGCCGCCGGGGCCTGGGAGGCCGAACTGCTGCCTGCGCGGATCAGGGACTACAGCCCGCACTGGCTGGACGATAGCTGTCGCAGCGGCCAGTGGGCCTGGAGCCGACTGGCCTCCACGCGGTCAGCCACCACCCTGAGCAGCACGCCACTGGTACTGCTGCCCCGCGAACACTTGGGGCTGTGGCGCAGCCTGGCCCCGGCATCCGAGGTCGAGCATCTGGGCGCACGCGCACAGCGGGTCTTGCAGACCTTGCAGGAGCAAGGCGCGCTGTTCTTCGATGAGTTGGCCCATGAAGCCCATCTGCTGCCCAGCGAGCTGGAGTCGGCCCTGCAGGAGCTGGTCGGTTCGGGGCTGGCCAGCGCCGATGGCTTCAGCGGCCTGCGCAGCCTGATCACCCCGGCCGCCAAACGCACCTCGCGCCACAGCCGCCGCGGCCACCCTGGACTGTCGAGCAGCATGGCCCATGCCGGGCGCTGGGCGCTGCTGCGCCGCGGGAGTACCGCCGTGGATACCGAGCAGCGCCTGGAGCACGTAGCTCGCAGCCTGCTGCGACGCTATGGCGTCATATGCTGGCGCCTGCTGGAACGCGAGAGCGACGTGCTGCCGCCGTGGCGTGACTTGCTGCGTTGCTACCACCGCCTCGAAGCTCGCGGCGAGATCCGGGGCGGACGTTTTATCGCCGGGCTGGCCGGCGAGCAGTTCGCCTTGCCCGAGGCGGTGGGATTGTTGCGCCAGGTGCGCAGGCGGGCATTGGATGGGGCGCTGGTGGTAGTCAGTGCCTGCGACCCGTTGAACCTGGTCGGGAGCCTGTTGCCGGGGACCAAGGTGCCGGCAGTGGCAGGCAACCGCGTGCTGTACCGGGAGGGTGTCGCGGTGGCCACCCGGGTGGCGGGCAAATACCAGTTTCTTGCCGAGGCGACAGCCAGCGAACAGGCGCAATGGCGCCAACTTCTGTTGCGCGACACACCACCGCTACAGCAATAGCGTTGCAGCACCGTCAGCGTGGGAGCGGGCTTGCCCCGCGATCACCGGCAAAGCCGGTGCCACACACCTTGATCGCGGGGCAAGCCCGCTCCCACGCTGGTGCTGCTTGCAATCGCCTACCGATCAACGCTTGGCCTGGAAACCGGCGAAACGCTTGTTGAACCCAGCGACTCGCCCCTCGACCGTGGTCTTGCGTTGCTGCCCGGTGTACACCGGATGCGAGGCGCTGGACACATCCAGTGCCACATAAGGGTAGGTCTGGCCGTCGCTATGCACCTGAGTGCGGTCGGTATCGACGGTCGAGCCGATCAGGAAGTACACATCGGCAGCCGTGTCGTGGAACAGCACCGGACGATATTCGGGATGGATGCCAGCTTTCATGGGGAAACTCCTCGGGGTCGAAATGTTATTTTATAACATATATTATCGAGAATGATTTTCGATACCCTAATTTTCATTTTTACCCCGTCGGCCAACCGGGCTATGGTCGGACTTTGCCCCAGGCCCTGAGCCTGACCGAGCCATTCGCAAGGACACCGTATGAGCCTGTCACTTCTCAGCCGTTACGCCTTCTTCGCCGCCTGCGTGCTGTTCACCCTCGCCAGCCTGCCGTTCCTCGGGCACGACTGGCTGTGGCCGTTCACCCTGACTACCGGGGTGCTCAGCCTGATCGGCGTGATCGACCTGCTGCAGCAACGTCACGCGGTACGCCGCAACTACCCGATCCTGGGCAACATCCGCTACCTGGTCGAAGGCATCCGCCCGGAAATCCGCCAGTACCTGCTGGAATCAGACAGCGACGCCTTGCCCTTCTCCCGCGCCCAGCGCTCGCTGGTCTACGCCCGGGCCAAGAACGAAGCCTCGGACAAACCCTTCGGCACATTGATCGATGTCTACGAGTCGGGCTTCGAGTTCATCGGCCACTCCATGCGTCCGGCGCCGTTGGCCGACCCGGCCAGTTTCCGCGTCAGCGTCGGCGGCCCGCAGTGCAGCCAGCCGTATTCGGCGTCGATCTTCAACATCTCGGCCATGAGCTTCGGCTCGCTCAGCGCCAACGCCATCCGCGCGTTGAACCAGGGTGCCAAGCTGGGCAACTTCCACCACGACACCGGCGAAGGCAGCATCAGCCCCTACCATCGCGAACATGGCGGCGACCTGGTCTGGGAACTGGGCAGCGGCTACTTCGGCTGCCGTACCGCGGACGGCCGCTTCGACCCCGAGCGCTTCGCCGCCCAGGCGCAGAACCCGCAGGTGCGGATGATCGAGATCAAGATGAGCCAGGGCGCCAAGCCCGGCCATGGCGGCATCCTGCCCAAGCACAAGGTGACCCAGGAAATCGCCGACACCCGTGGCGTGCCGATGGGCGAGGACTGCATCTCGCCATCGCGCCACAGCGCCTTCTCCACCCCGATCGAGATGATGCGGTTCATCGCCCAGCTGCGTGAACTGTCCGGCGGCAAGCCAGTGGGCTTCAAGTTCTGCCTGGGCCACCCGTGGGAGTTCATGGGCATCGCCAAGGCCATGCTGGAGACCGGCATCCTGCCCGACTTCATCGTCGTCGACGGCAAGGAAGGCGGAACGGGCGCCGCCCCCGTGGAGTTCACCGACCATATCGGCGTGCCACTGCGCGAGGGCCTGCTGTTCGTGCATAACACCCTGGTCGGCCTGAACCTGCGCGACAAGATCAAGCTCGGCGCCAGCGGCAAGATCGTCAGTGCCTTCGACATCGCCAGCGTGCTGGCCATCGGCGCGGACTGGGCCAACTCGGCGCGCGGCTTCATGTTCGCCATCGGCTGCATCCAGTCGCAGAGCTGCCACACCAACAAGTGCCCGACCGGCGTGGCCACCCAGGATGCCCTGCGCCAGCGTGCCCTGGTGGTGCCGGACAAGGCCCAGCGGGTGCTCAATTTCCACCACAACACCCTGCGCGCCCTGGCCGAGATGCTGGCGGCGGCGGGGCTGGAACACCCGGCGCAGCTGGAGGCCAAGCACCTGGTGCGGCGGATCTCGGCCACCGAGATCAAGCTGTTCTCGCAGATGCACGTGTTCCTCAAGCCGGGCGAGCTGCTGACCGGCGAGGTCAATGGACAGTTCTATTCGCGGATGTGGCAGCTGGCGCGGGCCGACAGCTTCGAGCCGCACAGCGAGGTGGCGGCCTGATCAGGCCTTATCGCGGGGCAAGCCCGCTCCCACGCCCATGGGGCTGGCGTGGGAGCGGGCTTGCCCCGCGATGAGAGCCATACAAAAACGAAGCCCCGGCACTGGCCGGGGCTTCGTTGATCAGGAGGCGGTACTCGCCACGCCCTGCGCCTCTTTCGGCGCCAGGCGGAAGGTGTAGTACAGCACGGTCAGCAGCACCAGGAACGCCGGGCCGATGTACAGGGCCACGCGGGTGTCCGGGAAGTACGCCATCAGCCCCACCACCAGCACCAGGAACGCCAGCGCCAGGTACGAGCTCAACGGCCACAGCCACATGCGGTACTTCAGCGCGTTACGCTCGGCAGTGGACAGACCGGCACGGAACTTCAGCTGCGCCAGCAGGATCATCACCCAGGTCCAGATCGCGCCGAAGGTGGCGATCGAGGTCACCCAGACGAACACCTTCTCCGGCACCAGGTAGTTGGCCAGCACGCCCAACAGCAGCGCGCCGATCGACAGCAGCAAGGCATTGCGCGGCACGCCGTTCTTCGAGGTACGGGCGAAGGTGGCCGGGGCCTGGCCATTCTGCGCCAGGCTGTAGAGCATGCGCCCGGTGCTGAAGATGCCGCCGTTGCACGACGACAGCGCGGCGGTGATCACCACGAAGTTGATGATGCCGGCAGCGGTCTTGATGCCGAGGCGCTCGAAGGTCATGACGAACGGGCTGCCCTGGCTGCCGATCTCGTTCCACGGGTAGATCGACAGGATCACGAACAGCGCGCCCACATAGAACAGCAGGATGCGCCAGAACACCGAGCCGATGGCCTGGGGGATGGTCTTCTGCGGGTTGCGCGCCTCGCCGGCGGTCAGGCCGATCATTTCCACGCCCAGGTAGGCGAACATCACCATCTGCAGCGACATCAGCACGCCGGTCACGCCGTTGGGCATGAAACCACCGTTGCTCCACAGATTGGAGATGCCCATCGCCACGCCGTCGTTACCGAAGCCGAAGGCGATGATGCCGATGCCGCCCAGGACCATGGCGATGATGGTGACGATCTTGATCAGGGCGAACCAGAACTCGAACTCGCCGAACGCCTTGACCGCGATCAGGTTGATCGCGCCCATGCTGCCCAGGGCCATCAGCGCCCAGATCCAGCGCGGCACATCGGGGAACCAGATGCCCATGTAGATGGCCACGGCGGTGATCTCGGCGACACAGGTCACCAGCCACAGGAACCAGTAGTTCCAGCCGGTGAGGAAGCCCGCCAGGGGGCCGAGGTAGTCTTGCGCATAGCGGCTGAAGGAGCCAGCGACCGGGTTGTGCACGGCCATCTCGCCGAGGGCGCGCATGATCACCAGGATGGCCAGGCCACCGATGATGTAGGAAAGCATGATGGCGGGGCCGGCCATTTCGATGGCCTTGGCCGAACCGAGGAACAGACCGACGCCGATACAGGCGCCAAGGGCCATCAGACGGATGTGCCGTTCGCCCAGCTCGCGCTTGAGCGGGCCGCCCTGGGCGGACTCGTCGTGGGCAGGGTGGTTGCCGACTGGCATAGCAATACAACCTCATTTTGTTATTGGATTTGACCTTCGTGCAGCACCGGCCTCGCCGATAGGCAGGGCGTCGTCTCGCCAGGCCGCCTCGTGGGCGAACCTGTCCACCGGGCACGCGGTGCCGGCGGGTCGAAGGGGGCGAGCAGTATAGGAAGCCACTTGCAGGGCTTTTCACCATATACAACAGGAAATTTGGCGAGAATTCTCGGCCAAAACCCCTTTCATGGAGGGGCATCACCGCCTCACTCCACCCATGCACAGGAATGGGGCAGCTACCTTAGCAACATTGCCGGAGAATGGAAGTCGCACCAAAGGCGCATGTTCATACCCAACTCTTCGAAGCTTCCTACAAATTTTTCACCAAACCCGACCAACGTCTAAGCTTCAGACAAGCAACGCGAAAAGTACCTGGCCGGACTCAAGACTATGGGCGCACTGTGGCAATCGGAATCAACCAGTACGGAAGCACCCAAAGCACCTCAGGCTGAATCCCCCTTGCCCAGGACCCCACGTCAACGCCGCCTGTGGTGGCGCCTGATCCTGCTCATCCTGGTAGTGGGCGTGGTCGCGGTGGGTTTCGCCGCCTACGACGAATTCCAGACCTCGCGCCTGCAATCGCGGGAATTCAGCCGCCTGGCCGGGACCCTGACCTATGCCCTCGAACCTGGCCCGAGCGATGCCATCGTCTACCCCGGCGAAGGCCCCTTCGACAAGCGCCTGGGCTACAGCGCCCTGGGCGAGTTCCTGCCACGCCTGCTCAAGCGCGATTACCTGATCAACCAGCAGGTGCATTTCTCCCCGGCACTGATGAACTACGTCGATCACGGCCTGTTCGCGCCCTACGTGGAGAAGATCCAGGCCGGCCTGTCGATCACCGACTGCCGTGGCGACACGCTCTACCAGTACAACTACCCACAGCACCTGTATCCGGACTTCGCCGCGATCCCGCCGGTGATCGTCAACAGCCTGCTGTTCATCGAGAACCGCGACCTGCTCGACCCGAAGGACCCGCAGAACAATCCGGCGGTGGACTGGCCACGCTTCGCCAAGGCGGCCTACAGCCAGGTGGCCAAATACTTCGCCCTGCCAGGCCAGTCCGCTGGCGGCAGCACCCTGGCCACCCAGCTGGAAAAGTACCGCCACTCGCCGGACGGGCTGACCGTCTCGGGCGCCGAGAAGATCCGCCAGATGATTTCCGCCAGCGTGCGTGCCTACCAGGGCGGCCCCGATACCACCGAGGCCCGCGAGCGCATCGTGCGCGACTACCTCAACAGCGTGCCGCTGTCGGCGGTGCCCGGCCATGGTGAGGTTCACGGCATGGCCGAAGGGCTGCGGGTCTGGTACGGCGCCGACTTCGACCAGGTCAACCAGGCGCTGACGTCCACCGCCAGCGACGACAAGAGCATGGCCGAGCGCGGCCTGGCCCTGCGCCAGGTGCTGTCGCTGATGATTGCCCAGCGCCGGCCTTCGCATTACCTGTCCAAGGGCCGCATCGAGCTGGCGGAGCTGACCGACTCGCACATCCGCGTCCTCGCCGCCAACGGCATCATCGACCGCCCGCTGGCCGACGCCGCCCTGGCCAGCAAGGCGATCTACCGCGACTGGGTGGCCCAGCCGACCATCGTGCCGATCATCACCAACAAAGGCATCAGCCTGGCGCGCAACCGCCTGGCGGCAATGCTCAACCGACCGTTGTACGACCTCGATCGCCTCGACCTGTCGGCCACCAGCACCTTGCAGGCCGACCTGCAGGTGCAGGTCAGCCAGTACCTGAAGAACCTCGCCGATCCGGCGTTCGCCGCACAGATCGGCCTGATCGGCGAGCGCCTGCTCACCGCCAAGACCACCGACCAGGTGAGCTACAGCTTCACCCTGTTCGAGCGCACCGCCGACGGCTCGCGGGTGCGGGTGCAGACCGACAGCACCAACCAGCCTTTCGACATCAACGAAGGCAGCAAGCTGGAGCTGGGCTCCACCGCCAAGCTGCGGGTACTGACCACCTACCTGGAGATCATCGCCGAGCTGCACGACAAGTACGCCGGCAAGCCGGCGGCCGAGCTGAAGAAGGTGCCGGTGGCCGAACTCGACCGCATCACCCTGTGGTCGCTGGAATGGCTGATGCTCAACAGCAAGAACCAGAGCCTCGACGCCATGCTCGACGCCGCGCTGGAGCGCAAGTACTCGGCCAATACCGGCGAGGCCTTCTTCACCGGCGGCGGCATGCATGTGTTCAACAACTTCCGCAAGGAAGACAACAACCGCAACCCGACCCTCAAGGATGCCCTGCGCGAGTCGATCAACCTGCCGTTCATCCGCCTGATGCGCGATATCGTGCGCTACGTCACCTACCAGCAGCCGTTCAACCGCGAACCCTTGCTCAAGGATGACAGCGACCCGCGCCGCCAGGAGTACCTGGCGCGCTTCGCCGACCGCGAAGGCAGCAACTACACCATGCGGTTCTGGAAGAAATACCAGCGCAAGACCTCGCAGCAGCGCCTGGACACCTTCCTCGACAGCATGCGCGTGACCCCGCAGCGCCTGGCCGCCGCGCACCGCTACCTGTTCCCCGAGGCCAGCCAGGAAACCTTCAACGCCTTCGTCCGCGCCCACAGCAAGGGCGACAAGCTGGCCATGGCCAAGCTCACCGACGGGCGCCTGGTGGAAATGTACGACGCCTATGGCCCCGGCAAGTACGACCTGCCCGACCAGGGCTATATCGCCAAGGTCCATCCGCTGGACCTGTGGCTACTCGGCTACCTGCTGAAGAACCCCGGCGCCTCGCTCAAGGACGCCCTCAACGCCAGCCGCTTCGAGCGCCAGGAGGTCTACAGCTGGCTGTTCAAGAGCCGCCACCAGGGCGCCCGCGACAGCCGCATCCGCACCATGGTCGAGATCGAGGCGTTCACCGACATCCACCAGCGCTGGAAGCGCGTGGGCTATCCGTTCGATCACCTGGTGCCGTCGCTGGCCACCGCCATCGGCAGCTCCGGCGACCGCCCTGCCGCCCTGTCGGAACTGGTCGGGATCATCCAGAACGATGGCGTGCGCCTGCCGACACTGCGTATCGATACCCTGCATTTCGCCCAGAACACACCTTACGAAACGCAACTGATCAGTGACCCGGATCGCGGCCAGCGGATCCTCCCGGTGGAAGTCGCCCGGGCGCTGAAAGGCGCCATGTCGCAGGTGGTCGATGCCGGTACCGCACGGCGCATCTCCGGCAGCTTCAAGCTGCACGACGGCACGCCACTGGTGATGGGTGGCAAGACCGGCACCGGCGACAACCGCATCGAAAGCTTCGGCGCCGGTGGTCGGCTGATCGGTTCGCGCTCGCTGAACCGCACCGCGACCTTCGTGTTCTTCCTCGGCGACAACCACTTCGGCACCCTCACCGCGTTCGTCCCGGGGCGCTCGGCCGAAGCGTTCAAGTTCACCTCGGCGCTGCCGGTGCAGGTGCTCAAGGGCATGGCGCCGATCCTCATGCCGTATCTGGAACCGGGCAACCCCAATGCCTGCAAGGCGCCACAGGTGGCTTCGCAACCTTGACGGGGCGAACCTATCGATTAATCAGATAGTAATAATTCGTATTTAAGGGCTTGTCTTGCGATATATCTTGAGTAATATCTTGCGATATATCTCACCACAAGGAGCCCTGCATCATGCGCGACCATGCCTCCCATGATTTTCACGAGCGCCGCCACGGTCGTGGCGAACGCGACCACGGTCGCGGCGAGCGCGGCCCACGGGTATTCGCCCCGGGTGACCTGAAACTGCTGATGCTGTCGATGCTCGCCGAGCAACCCGGCCACGGCTACGACCTGATCCGCCAGATCGAAAGCCTTTTCGACGGCAGCTACAGCCCCAGCCCCGGGGTGATCTACCCGACCCTCAGCTATCTCGAGGAAGCCGAGCAGATCACCGGCACCACCCAGGGCAGCAAGCGCCTCTACACCATCACCGACACCGGCCGCGCCGCGCTGGCCGAACAGGCGGTGGCGCTGGACGGTGTGCGCATGCGACTGGAGGTCAGCAAACGCGCCCTGCGCGGCCACGACCGGCCACCACAGATCCATGAAGCCGTCGGCAACCTGCGCCACGCCCTGCAGATGCACAGCGGGCGCTGGACACCCGACGAGATCGAGCGAGTCCGCACCTTGCTCAACGACACCGCCAAGGCCATCGCCTCCGGGCCGGCCCCATTCGTTAAGGAAGACACCCCATGAGCGACACTATCCACCGCGTCAACCACGAGATCCGCCAGCGCCGCCTCGACGTGCTGCGCGTCACCGACATCACCCCACGCATGCGCCGTATCACCCTCGGCGGCGCGGAGCTGGCCGGCTTCACCAGCGTCGGCAGCGATGACCATGTCAAGCTGCTGTTCGCCTGCACCCCCGAGGAACAACAGGCCATCGAAGCCCGTAACCTCGGCCGCGACGGCGGCGCCCGGCCAACCATGCGCGAGTACACGCCACGGCGCATCGACCTGGGGAACAACGAACTGGACATCGATTTCGTCCTGCATGGTGACGGCCCCGCCTCCACCTGGGCGGCCCAGGCCAAGCCCGGCCAGACCCTGGACATCGCCGGCCCGCGGGCGTCGATGGTGGTGCCGGATATCTTCGACAGCTATCTGCTGATCGGCGATGAGACGGCGATCCCGGCCATTGCCCGGCGCCTCGAGGAGCTGCCGGCGGGCCGCCAGGTACTGGCGGTGATCCAGATCGAGGACGAGCAGGAACGCCAGCCGCTGCCAAGCAAGGCTCAGGTCGAGGTGATCTGGGTGCGCCGCGGTCAGGAAGATATCTTGGACAAGGTCAAGCATCTGGCGCTGCCCCACGGCAGCCTGTATGGCTGGGTGGCGCTGGAAAAAGGCCTGACTCGCCAGGCCAAGGCGTTGCTGCTGGAGAAAGGTATCCAGGAAGATGCGCTGAAGGCAGTCGCCTACTGGCGTGCCGACGGTACCCCTGAAGACGAGTGATGCCGCGCCCGCTCCCACGGTGGGAGCGGGCTTGCCCCGCGATAGCGCCAGTGCCCTCAGCCACGCCCTCGCCAGCGATCCAGCCCCAGTAGTACCAGCCCAATCCCCCAGAATCCTGCCAGTACCGCCAGCGCATTCACCAGCACCTGCCCATAGCCCAACCGCGCCACATCCACGAACGGATAGGGATACACCCCGATCTCCTGCCCGCGCAGCAGCACGAAGGCGAAGTACAACGTCGGGTACAGCGCCCAGGCCAGCAGATGCCAGAGTCGCAGGTGCCCCTTGGGCACCTCGAACCACCAGTACAAGACGCACAACAGCGGCATGACGTCGTGCAACAGTTCGTCCGCCAGCCATTGCCAGCCCTGCGGCTGCCACAAGTGGCGCAGCAGCAGGCTGTAGGCCAGGGCCACCAGGACGATGCTGGTGGTAATGGCGCCACTGATCGACGGGGACAGGAACCACCGCCGCGCCGCCGACTCACGGCCAAACGCAGCCTGGCTCAACATCGTCGCCACCAGGGTGTTGGTCAGCACCGTGAAAAAGCAGAACAGGTTCACCAGCCCACCGACCAGGCTGGCCTGTTCCTGCCAGCGCGCCAGCAACACCAGGTACAGCTGGATCGCCAACCCCGCCCAGCCCAGGACGGCGGCCAAGGTCAGCCAGGGACGGCGCTGCATCAACCTTTGCGCTGCAGCTTCACATACAGCTGCTCGACCTTTTCCCGAGCCCACGGCGTCTTGCGCAGGAAGGTCAGGCTCGACTTGATGGTCGGGTCGCTCTTGAAGCAGCGGATGTCGATGCGCTCGGCCAGGCCCTGCCATTGGTAGTGCGCCACCAGCTCGGTGAGGATCTGCTCGAGGGTCTTGCCGTGCAGCGCGTTGTGTTGGGCCGTGCTCATGCCAATGCTCCAGGTTCGGGAAGGTGCGCACCTTACACGAGTGTAGTGGCATCTACAGCCTCTACCGCTGTGCCCTGTAGGAGCGGCCTTGCGCCCCTTTCGCGACACAAGGCCGCTCCTACAGACAGCTATGCAGGCCACAAAGTACTGGCCAGTACCGAACAGCTTGTGATGAAATGTTATAAAGTAACTATTGATAATTCTGCCAAGGAACGCCACATCCCCATGCGTCACATGCCGCTCCACCTGTCCCCCCTCGCCGTCGCGCTCTGGCTGGCGTCATCTCCCAGCCAGGCCGTCGAACTGCAACCCCAGGTGATCACCGCCAACCCGCTCGGCAACGCCCAACTGGCCGCGCCGAGCACCGTGCTCGAAGGCGACGACCTGCTGCAGCAACAGCAAGGCAGCCTCGGCGAGACCCTCAACAAGCAGCCCGGCGTCGCCTCCACCTGGTTCGGCCCCGGCGCCAGCCGCCCGGTAATCCGCGGCCTGGACGGCGACCGTATCCGTATCCTGCGCAACGGCGTTGGTGCCCTGGACGCCTCGTCGCTGTCCTACGACCACGCCGTGCCGCTGGACCCGGTCACCGTCGAGCGGGTCGAGATCGTTCGCGGCCCCGCTGCCCTGCTCTACGGCGGCAATGCCATCGGCGGGGTGGTCAACACCTTCGACAACCGCATCCCCGACTCGCCCATCGACGGCATCCATGGCGCCGGCGAACTGCGCTACGGCGGCGCCGACACCACCCGTAGCAGCGCCGGCAAGCTGGAGGCCGGCAACGGTGCCTTCGCCCTGCACCTGGACGCCAACAGCCGCCAGTTCAACGACCTGCGCATCCCCGGCTACGCACGCAGCTCCAAGGTGCGCGACGCCAACGAGCCGGGCCGCAAGCATCGCCTGGAAAACAGCGACGGACGCCAGGACGGCGGTGCGATTGGCGGCTCCTATCACTGGGATCATGGCTATGCGGGCCTGTCCTACAGCCGCTATGACAGCAACTACGGCTCGGTGGCCGAGCCCGGCGTGCGCCTGGACATGCAGCAGGACCACTATGGCTTCGCCTCCGAGCTGCGCGATCTCGATGGTCCCTTCAGCTCTATCAAGATCGACGCCGGCTACACCGACTACCAGCACCGCGAGATCGAAAGCGGCGACGTGCACACCACCTTCAAGAACAAGGGTTACGAGGCGCGCATCGAGGCGCGCCATCAGCCACTGGGCCCGGTCGAGGGGGTGATCGGTGCCCAGGTCAGCCGTAACGAGTTCTCCGCGCTCGGCGAAGAGGCTTTCGTTCCGCATACCGACACCGACAGCCTGGCGCTATTCCTGCTGGAACAATGGCAGGCGACAGAACGCCTGAACCTGAGCCTGGGCGCGCGCCTGGAGCACACGCGGGTCGATCCGGACGCCAAGGGCAACGAAACCTTCGCCGGGGCCGACAGCGCCAGCAGCTTCAATGCCTTCAGCCTGTCCTCGGGCGCGGTCTACCAGCTCGACCCAATCTGGTCGCTGGCCGCCAACCTCGGCTACACCGAGCGCGCGCCGACCTTCTACGAGCTGTACGCCAACGGCGCCCACGTGGCCACCGGCGCCTACGAAATCGGCGACCCGAACCTGAACAAGGAAAAGGCCATCTCCGCCGACCTGGCCCTGCGCTTCGACAACGGCACCCACAAGGGCAGTGTCGGCGTGTTCTACAGCCACTTTCGCAACTACATCGGTCTGATCGGCACCGGCAATCTGCGTGAAGGCCATGATCACGACCACGACGATCATGACCACGATCACGATCATGAGCACGACCATGACCACGGCGATTTCCCCGAGTATGCCTACCAGGGCGTGCGAGCGCGCTTCTACGGCATCGAAGCCCAGGACCGTTGGCAATTGCTGGAAAACCGCTACGGCAGCTTCGCCCTGGAACTCTCCGGCGACTATACCCGGGCCAAGAACCTCGACAGTGGCGAGCCACTGCCGCGCATCGCCCCGCTGCGCCTGAACAGCGGCTTGGTGTGGGAGCTGGACCGCTGGCAGGCGCGGGTCGACGTGCAGCACGCCGCGTCGCAGCACCGCAAGCCGGACAATGAGACGAGCACCGATGGCTACACGACCCTCGGCGCCAGCCTGGGGTACCGCTTCGACATCGGCCAGAGTGAATGGCTGGCGTTCGTGCGCGGCGAGAACCTCACCGATCAGACAGTGCGCTATGCCAGCTCGATCCTGCGCGATATCGCGCCGGCGCCGGGGCGCAGTGTGCAGGTCGGTCTGCGCACGTCCTTCTGAGGTAGCGCTGTGGGAGCGGGTTTACCCGCGAATGCGATGGTGAATCCACCGCAGCATTCGCGGGTGAACCCGCTCCCACAGGGATCGCGCCAGATTGAGAAGAGAACTCTCAGGTCGCGAACTGTTACCCCATTAGCAACAATCCCCTGCGACATTTTGTCTTTTTTTCTTACAACTTCCCCTATATCCTCCCCGCCGCAAGCTGAATCGCTTCACTCGCCACCTCTCGCAACCCATTTCCTCGAAGACTTCGCGTTTCGTTGCGCTTGCCGTTCCTTCAACAATCAAAAGATAGCGCTATCTCATGCTCCAGCTGCCCAATACCCGCTACTCCGGCCTTGCCCTCGCCACCCTGCTCGGCGCCCTCTCCCCCACCACCAGCGCCAGCGAAATGTTCGCCAAGGACTCGCCGTGGATGCTCGGCGACTGGGGCGGCACCCGCAGCGAACTGCTGGAGAAGGGCTACGACTTCACCCTCGGCTACACCGGCGAGATGGGCAGCAACCTGCACGGCGGCTACAGCCATGACCGTACCGCGCGCTACAGCGACCAGTTCACCTTCGGCGTGAACATGGACCTGCAGAAGGTCCTCGGCTGGCACGACAGCGAATTCCAGTTGACCATCACCGAGCGCCACGGCGACAACATCAGCAACGATCGCATCAACGACCCGCGCGTCGGCGGTTTCACTTCGGCCCAGGAAGTCTGGGGCCGCGGCGAGACTTGGCGGCTGACGCAGATGTGGATCAAGCAGAAGTACTTCGACGGCGCGCTGGACGTGAAATTCGGCCGTTTCGGCGAAGGCGAGGACTTCAACAGCTTCCCCTGCGACTTCCAGAACCTGGCGTTCTGCGGCTCGCAGGTAGGCAACTGGGTCGGCGGCATCTGGTACAACTGGCCGGTCAGCCAGTGGGCGCTGCGCGTGCGCTACAACCTCAGCGACGCACTCTACGCCCAGGTCGGCGTGTTCGAGCAGAACCCCTCCAACCTCGAGAGCGGCAACGGCTTCAAGCTCAGCGGCAGCGGTACCCAGGGCGCGGTGATGCCGGTCGAACTGGTCTGGAGCCCACGGGTCAATGACCTGAAAGGGGAATATCGCGCCGGCTACTACTACAGTAATGCCAAGGCACAGGATGTTCTAAAGGACAGCACCGGTGCGCCGGCCGCCATCAGCGGCGCCGCCTACCGCAGCAGCTCGAGCAAGCATGGCCTGTGGCTCGGCGCCCAGCAGCAGGTGACCTCGCTGGCATCGGACCAGTCGCGCGGCCTGAGCCTGTTCGCCAACGCCACGGTGCATGACAAGAAGACCAATGCCATCGACAACTATGTGCAGGCAGGTGTGGTTTACAAAGGGCCGTTCGATGCCCGCGCCAAGGACGACATCGGTTTCGCCCTGGCCCGCGTGCACGTCAATCCCGGCTACCGCAAGAACGCCCGCCTCATCAACCAGGCCAATGGCCTGGACGACTACGACAACCCTGGCTTCCTGCCCGTGCAGGACACCGAGTACAGCGCCGAGCTCTACTACGGCATCCACCTGGCCGACTGGCTCACCGTGCGCCCGAACCTGCAGTACATCCGCCATCCGGGCGGTGTGTCGCGGGTCGACGACGCCTTGATCGGTGGCCTGAAGATCCAGAGCAGTTTCTAACCCGACCCTTCCACACTACGGAGAACAGACGATGAGCACTGACGGTGCCAAGAATGGAACCCTCTGGCTACCACGCCTGATGGGCGTGCTGTTGCTGCTGATGGGCCTGGCCCTGCTGGCCGGCGGCATCAAGCTGAGCCAGCTGGGTGGCTCGCTTTACTACCTGATTGCCGGTATCGGCTTCGCCCTGTCGGGCATCCTGCTGCTGGCCAAGCGCCGCATCGCCCTGGGCCTGTACGGCCTGGTGCTGCTGGGCAGCACGGTCTGGGCCCTGGTGGAAGTCGGCCTGGACTGGTGGCAGCTGGTGCCACGCCTGGCCATCTGGTTCGCCATCGGCGTGGTCCTGCTGCTGCCGTGGGCCCGGCGCCCGCTGGTCGGCCCTGCGTCGAAGGTCAACACCGCGCTGCTCAGCGTCGCCGTGGTCGCTTCCGGCGCCACCGCCGTGGCCAGCCAGTTCACCCACCCCGGCGAAATCCGTGGCGAGTTCAACCGCGACAGCAGCGAGATGGCCAGCGCCGCGCCGTCCATGCCCGAGGGTGAATGGCAGGCCTACGGCCGCACCGAGCATGGCGACCGCTACTCGCCGCTGCGCCAGATCACCCCGCAGAACGCCTACCGCCTGGAAGAAGCCTGGCGCATCCGCACCGGCGACCTGCCGACTGAAAACGACCCGGTGGAGCTGACCAACCAGAACACCCCGCTGAAGGTCAACGGCATGCTCTATGCCTGCACCGCCCACAGCCGCCTGCTGGCCCTGGACCCGGACACCGGCGCCGAGATCTGGCGCTACGACCCACAGGTCAAGAGCCCCACCGGCACCTTCAAGGGCTTCGCCCACATGACCTGCCGTGGCGTCTCGTACTATGACGAGAACAACTACGTCAGCCGCGACGGCAGCCCCGCACCGAAGATCACCGACGCAGGCCAGGCCGTGGCCCAGGCCTGTCCGCGCCGCCTCTACCTGCCCACCGCCGACGCTCGCCTGATCGCCATCAACGCCGACACCGGCAAGGTCTGCGAAGGCTTCGCCAACCAGGGCGTGATCGACCTGACCCGCGGCATCGGCCCGTTCACCGCCGGCGGCTACTACTCCACCTCGCCAGCGGCGATCACCCGTGATCTGGTGATCATCGGCGGCCATGTCACCGACAACGAGTCGACCAACGAGCCGTCCGGCGTGATCCGTGCCTACGACGTGCACGACGGCCACCTGGTGTGGAACTGGGACAGCAACAACCCGGATGACACCAAGCCCCTGGCCGACGGCAAGATGTACAGCCGCAACTCGGCCAACATGTGGTCGATCGCCAGCGTCGATGAAGACCTGGGCATGATCTACCTGCCGCTGGGCAACCAGACTCCCGACCAGTGGGGCGCCGACCGTACCCCGGGCGCGGAGAAGTACAGCGCCGGCATCGTCGCCCTGGACCTGGCCACTGGCAAGGCACGCTGGAACTACCAGTTCACCCACCACGACCTGTGGGACATGGATGTCGGCAGCCAGCCGACCCTGGTCCACCTGAAGACCGACGACGGCATCAAGCCGGCGGTGATCGTGCCGACCAAGCAGGGCAGCCTGTACGTGCTCGACCGCCGCGACGGCACGCCGATCGTGCCGATCCGCGAGATTCCGGTGCCGCAAGGCGCCGTCAAGGGTGACCACACCGCGCCGACCCAGGCCCGCTCCGACCTCAACCTGCTCGGCCCCGAACTGACCGAACAGGCCATGTGGGGCGCCACCCCGTTCGACCAGATGCTCTGCCGTATCCAGTTCCGCAGCCTGCGCTACGAAGGCCAGTACACTCCGCCGTCCGAGCAAGGCAGCCTGATCTATCCAGGCAATGTCGGCGTGTTCAACTGGGGCAGCGTGTCGGTCGACCCGGTGCGTCAGATCCTCTTCACCTCGCCGAACTACATGGCCTTCGTGTCGAAGATGATCCCTCGCGAGCAAGTGGCCGAAGGCAGCAAGCGCGAAAGCGAGACCAGTGGCGTGCAGCCGAACACCGGCGCGCCGTATGCCGTGACCATGCACCCGTTCATGTCGCCGCTGGGCATCCCGTGCCAGGCGCCGGCCTGGGGTTACGTGGCCGCCATCGACCTGTTCACCAACAAGGTGGTGTGGAAGCACAAGAACGGTACCACCCGCGACAGCACCCCGGTGCCGATCGGCATGCCGGTGGGCGTGCCGAGCATGGGCGGCTCGATCGTCACCGCCGGCGGCGTCGGTTTCCTCAGCGGCACCCTGGATCAGTACCTGCGCGCCTATGACGTGAAGAACGGCCAGGAGCTGTGGAAGGCTCGCCTGCCTGCAGGCGGCCAGGCCACGCCGATGACCTACACCGGCAAGGATGGCAAGCAATACGTGCTGGTGACCGCTGGCGGGCATGGCTCGCTGGGCACCCGCATGGGCGACTACATCATCGCTTACAAATTGGCTGAGTAAGCTGCAAGCTGCAAGCGACAAGAGAAAGCGGGGCCAGCACGGTCCCGCTTTTTTCTTGCAGCTTGCAGCTTGAAGCTTGCAGCTGGGATGGGTTGAAACCCATCCCCCACCGCCCCATCTAAGCACCATAGCCATTCACGCAGGTGCCCCATGAGCGACCAGCAGGATTTCCCGGAACATCCCGACGAACACAGCGAAGTCGAACACCTCGATCCCGCGGCCACCACCGGCCACCCCCTCGCCCTGCCCGGCCAGCAACTGCCGGACAAGGTCTACGTGATCCCGATCCACAACCGGCCATTCTTCCCCGCGCAGGTGCTGCCGGTGATCGTCAACGAAGAACCCTGGGCCGAAACCCTCGACCTGGTGGCCAAGACCCCGCATCACTCCCTGGCCCTGTTCTTCATGGACACACCGCCGGAAGACCATCGCCACTTCGACACCAAGGCCCTGCCCGAGTACGGCACCCTGGTGAAGGTGCACCACGCCAGTCGCGAAGGCGGCAAGCTGCAGTTCGTCGCCCAGGGCCTGACCCGGGTACGCATCCGCACCTGGCTCAAGCACCATCGCCCGCCCTACCTGGTCGAGGTCGAGTACCCGCGCCAGCCTGCCGAACCCAACGACGAGGTGAAGGCCTACGGCATGGCCCTGATCAATGCGATCAAGGAACTGCTGCCGCTCAACCCGCTGTACAGCGAAGAGCTGAAGAACTACCTCAACCGCTTCAGCCCCAACGACCCGTCGCCGCTGACCGACTTCGCCGCGGCGCTGACGTCCGCCACCGGCAACCAGCTGCAGGAAGTGCTCGACTGCGTGCCCATGCTCAAGCGCATGGAAAAAGTCCTGCCGATGCTGCGCAAGGAGGTCGAGGTCGCCCGGCTGCAGAACGAGATCTCCGCCGAGGTGAACCGGCAGATCGGTGAGCACCAGCGCGAGTTCTTCCTCAAGGAGCAGCTCAAGGTCATCCAGCAGGAGCTGGGCCTGACCAAGGACGACCGCAGCGCCGACCTGGAGCAGTTCCAGCAGCGCCTGGAAGGCAAGACCCTGCCGGAGCAGGCGAAAAAACGCATCGACGAAGAAATGGGCAAGCTGGCCATCCTAGAAACCGGCTCGCCGGAGTACGCCGTCACCCGCAATTACCTGGAATGGGCCACCGCCCTGCCCTGGGGCGTGTACGGCAAGGACAAGCTCGAGCTCAGCCACGCGCGCAAGGTGCTCGACCGCCACCACGCGGGGCTCGACGACATCAAGGAGCGTATCCTCGAGTTCCTCGCCGTCGGTGCCTGGAAAGGCGAGATCAGCGGCTCCATCGTGCTGCTGGTAGGCCCACCGGGCGTGGGCAAGACCAGCATCGGCAAGTCCATCGCCGAATCCCTCGGCCGACCGTTCTACCGCTTCAGCGTCGGCGGCATGCGTGACGAGGCCGAGATCAAGGGTCACCGTCGCACCTACATCGGTGCCCAGCCGGGCAAGCTGGTGCAGGCGCTCAAGGAAGTCGAGGTGATGAACCCGGTGATCATGCTCGACGAGATCGACAAGATGGGCCAGAGCTACCAGGGCGACCCGGCCTCGGCGCTGCTGGAAACCCTGGACCCGGAGCAGAACGTCGACTTCCTCGACCATTACCTGGACCTGCGCCTGGACCTGTCCAAGGTGCTGTTCGTCTGCACCGCCAACACCCTGGACTCGATCCCCGGGCCCCTGCTCGACCGCATGGAAGTCATCCGCCTGTCCGGCTACATCACCGAAGAAAAACTGGCCATCGCCAAGCGCCACCTGTGGCCCAAGCAGCTGGAAAAGGCCGGCGTCTCGAAGAGCAGCCTGAGCATCAGCGATGGCGCCCTGCGCATGGTGATCGAGGGCTACGCCCGCGAAGCCGGTGTGCGTCAGCTGGAAAAGCAGTTGGGCAAACTGGTGCGCAAGGCCGTGGTCAGGCTGCTGGAAAACCCCGACGCCAAGCTGAAGATCGGCACCAAGGACCTGGAAGCAGCCCTGGGCATGCCGGTATTTCGCAGCGAGCAGGTGCTCGCCGGCAAGGGCGTGATCACCGGCCTGGCCTGGACCAGCATGGGCGGCGCCACCCTGCCCATCGAGGCCACGCGCATCCACACGCTCAACCGCGGTTTCAAGCTCACCGGCCAGCTCGGTGACGTGATGAAAGAGTCGGCCGAGATCGCCTACAGCTACATCAGTTCGCACCTCAAGCAGTTCGGCGGCGATCCGGGCTTCTTCAACGAAGCGTTCATTCACGTGCACGTGCCCGAAGGCGCCACGCCCAAGGATGGCCCCAGCGCCGGTATAACCATGGCCAGCGCCCTGCTGTCGCTGGCCCGCGACCAGGCGCCGAAGAAAGGCGTGGCCATGACCGGCGAACTGACCCTGACCGGCCAGGTGCTGCCGATCGGCGGGGTGCGCGAGAAGGTGATCGCCGCCAGGCGGCAGAAGATCTTCGAGCTGATCCTGCCGGAGGCCAACCGTGGTGACTTCGAGGAACTGCCGGACTACCTGAAGGAAGGATTGACCGTGCATTTCGCCAAGCGCTTCGCCGACGTGGCGAAAGTGTTGTTCTGACCGCCCAGCCGGGCCACTGCAGGAGCGGCCTTGTGTCGCGATAGGGCCGCACAGCGGCCCCGGCTATCTCAAAGTAGGCTAGAGACCCTGGGGGTGCTTCGCACCCCTTTCGCGACGCAAGGCCGCTCCTACAGGGATCCTGCATGGCAATGAGACGCCAACACTGCCATCACAAACTTCCATCTGCATCGGTTATCCTCAGGCCACTTCAGCCTCCGGAGCCAACATGACCCTCCCTCGCCTGCTCGTTCCCCTGGGCCTGGCCCTGCTCACCGCCTGCGTCCAGCAACCGCAACGCACCGTCGAACTCGACGGCGAAAGCGAGTGCCCCAAGCGCCTGGTGGTTGGCCAGACCTTGACCCTGACCCTGCCCAGCAACCCCACCACCGGCTACCGCTGGCTGCTGCAGAATCCAGCCCCGGACATCCTGCGCAACCTCGGCCCCGAGGTATACCGATCGCCAGAGCAAGCCGGCATCGTCGGCAGCGGCGGCCTGTCGAGCTGGCGCTTCCAGGCCAAGGCGGCGGGCGAAGGCCACCTGATCCTGGTCTACCAGCAGCCCTGGGCCCCGGAAGTGCGCCCGGTGCAGACCTTCGATTGCGTCATCCGGGTCAAGTGAGCGCACGGCACCGGTCAGCCAACCATGCAAGCTCGCCGCGGTTTGGCTAGAATGCCGGCCCTGTAGATTGCCAGCCGCCTGGACCCACCGTGAGCAAACAACCCGATCGCCTCTTCGCCCAGCCCCTGGAGCAGGTGCCCGACTTCGTGTTCAACGAGGACGTGGTGCAAGTGTTCCCGGACATGATCAAGCGCTCGGTGCCCGGTTACCCGACCATCGTCGAGAACCTCGGCGTGCTCGCCGCGCGCTTTGCCCAGCCGAACTCCGCGCTGTACGACCTTGGCGCCTCGCTCGGCGCGGTGACCCAGGCCCTGCGCCGCCATGTGCGCACGGACGGCTGCCGGGTGATCGCGGTGGACAACTCCGCGGCCATGGTCGAGCGCTGCCGCCAGTACCTCACCGCCCAGGACTCCATGTTCCAGGAGCTTTTGCCGGTGCAGGTGCTGGAGGCCGACATTCTCGCCCTGCCCTTCGAGCCCGCCTCGGTGGTGGCGATGAACTTCACCCTGCAGTTCGTCGCCCCCGAGCAGCGCCTGGAGCTGCTGGGCCGCATCCGCCAAGCCCTGTTGCCAGGCGGTGCGCTGATTCTTTCGGAAAAACTGCGCTTCACTGACGCGCAGGAGCAGGACCTGCTCAACGAACTGCACTTGGACTTCAAGCGTGCCAATGGCTACAGCGAACTGGAAATTGCCCAGAAACGCAGCGCCATCGAGAACGTGATGAAGCCCGACACCCTGGAAACCCATGAGCAGCGCCTGCGCGCCGCTGGCTTCTCCAAGGTCGTGCCCTGGTTCCAATGCCTCAACTTCGCCTCGCTGATAGCCCTGCCATGATCGATCTGTCCCCCCTCGTCCGCCGCCTGGCGGGCACGCCCCTGGCCAACTGGTCCCAAGGCCTGCAGGCGCAACTGGATGCCAAGCTGGAAAAGGGCCACGGCGACCTCGACCGCTGGCGCGGCGCCCTTGAAGCCCTGCCTCGGTTGACCCCGAGCGAAATCGACCTGGTCGACGGCCTGCGCCTGGACTGCGCGTGCGATGACGCCACCCGCGCGCAGATGCGCCAGGCGCTGATGGGCCTGTCGCCGTGGCGCAAGGGGCCGTTCGACCTGTTCGGCGTGCACGTGGACACCGAATGGCGCTCGGACTGGAAGTGGTCGCGGGTCGGCCCGCATCTGGACCTCAAGGGCAAGCGCGTGCTCGACGTCGGCTGCGGCAATGGCTACTACCAATGGCGCATGCTCGGCGCCGGCGCCGACATGGTCATCGGCGTCGACCCCAACTGGTTGTTCTTCTGCCAGTTCCAAGCGGTGCAGCAGTACCTGCCGGATCTGCCGGCCTGGCACCTGCCGTTCGCCCTCGAAGACCTGCCGGCCAACCTCGAAGGCTTCGATACCGTGTTCTCCATGGGCGTGTTCTACCACCGCCGCTCGCCCATCGAACACCTGCTGGCGCTCAAGGACTGCCTGGTCAAGGGTGGCGAACTGGTGCTGGAAACCCTGGTGATCGAGGGCGACGAAAACCAGGTGCTGGTACCCGAGGACCGCTATGCGCAGATGCGCAATGTCTGGTTCCTGCCATCGGTGCCGGCCCTGGAGCGCTGGCTGCGCCGCGCCGGCTTCAGCGACGTGCGTTGCGTCGACGTCAGTGTCACCAGCGTCGAGGAACAGCGCAGCACCGAATGGATGCGCTACCAGTCGCTGGGTGATTTCCTCGACCCGAACGACCACGGCAAGACCATCGAGGGCCTGCCGGCCCCCCGCCGCGCCACGCTGCTGGCGCGCAAATAAAAAAGGCGCCCATCGGGCGCCCGAATCCACCTGCGGCGAGGAGCTGTCGCGACGCAGGTGTGTGCTGCTCAGTCCTTGGCCACCTCGCGGGCCTTCTCCTGCGCGCTGCGCTCACGCTCGACCAGCGCCTGCTGCTTGTCGCCGTGCAGACGGGCCTGGTCTTCGCGGAACGCTTGCCAGAATTGCTTCGAACGCTCAGCGCCTCCCTCGGCGAAAGCGCTGGCGCTGCCCAGGGCGAGAATCGCCAGCAGCAGGTACTTGGTCAGGTTCATCGTGCTTGCCTCGTGATAACCGTTTCGACAGGGCCATCATCGCAAGCGGGAGCTAACGCCAAGGTGAGGCGGACATTACAGTCTTGCAAGAGAGCCGCATCGCGGGGCTAGCCCGCTCCCACGGGACCCTGCTGGCTTTGTGGGAGTGGGCTTGCCCCACGATGGCGGCGGCCCTGTCAGGCACATGACCCGTGCATTACAAATCCGTTATTCCCGCCGCTTGTGCATTCGCATCCAGTAACATCCTCGCCGCTTGACCCTGATGTCGCTACAGGGTCGAGAATCGCCCCCTTTCCATACAGAGCCCGACCATGCGCCTACTGATCATCGAGGACGAACCCCGCACCGCCGACTACTTGCAGCAAGGGCTGCGCGAGAACGGCTATGTGGTCGACTGCGCCCACACCGGGACCGATGGTCTGCACCTGGCCCGCCAACAGCCTTACGACCTGGTGATCCTCGACGTCAACCTGCCCGAACTGGACGGCTGGAGCGTGTTGCAACGCCTGCGTGCCGAGTCGTCCACGCGCATCATGATGCTCACCGCCCACGGCCGCCTGGCCGACCGGGTCAAAGGCCTGGACCTGGGCGCCGACGACTACCTGCTCAAACCCTTCGAGTTCCCCGAATTGCTGGCGCGGATCCGCAGCCTGCTGCGGCGCAACGACCAGCACCTGCAACCCAGCACGCTGAAAGTCGCCGACCTCGAGCTCGACCCCGGCCGCCACCGGGCCTGGCGCGGCGGCCAACGCATCGACCTGACCGCCAAGGAGTTCGCCCTGCTGCACCTGCTGATGCGCCAGAGCGGCGAAGTCCTGTCGCGCACCCAGATCATCTCGCTGGTGTGGGACATGAACTTCGACTGCGATACCAACGTGGTGGAAGTGTCGATCCGCCGCCTGCGAGCGAAGATCGACGATCCCTTCGAAGACAAGCTGATCCACACCCTGCGCGGTGTCGGCTACGTGCTCGAGGCGCGCACGTGAAGCGCCCGACCCTGTCGCTGCGCCTGGGCCTGAGCGTCACCCTGATGGGCGCGGCGCTGGTCCTGCTGCTGGCCTGCCTGGCGGTGTTCGCCCTCGACCACGAGCTGGAAAGCCGGGCACGCAAGGACCTGGCGCGCAAGATGCAACAAGTCGAGCACAACCTGCGCGTGGACCTGCGCAGTGACGACCTGGGTTCCCGTGCCCACCCCTTGCTCGACCTGGTGATGGGCCATGACAACCTCAGCCTCAGCGTGGTGGCGGTCAACGGTCGCCATCCGGCGCTGCTGAGCCTCGGTCCGGCCTTGCAGTCCCAGCAC
The DNA here is from genome assembly GCF_054788395.1 of Pseudomonas sp. microsymbiont 2. Classification (NCBI taxonomy): domain Bacteria; kingdom Pseudomonadati; phylum Pseudomonadota; class Gammaproteobacteria; order Pseudomonadales; family Pseudomonadaceae; genus Pseudomonas; species Pseudomonas sp. microsymbiont 2. The sequence goes on along the minus strand of NZ_CM139112.1, from coordinate 1,278,306 downwards.
CTGATGACCCTGGAAGCCGACAACCGGCTGAGCTTCCACGCCTGGCGCGACGGCGCCGACAACCAGATTCTCACCGCCAGCCGCCTGATGCGCCTGCGCGACGACACACCGGTCAAGGTACTGATGTCGCTCAACCGCAGCGACGACAACAGCCTGCTGCAGGCCTACCTGCACTCGACCTTGCTGGCCTTGCCGCTGCTCCTGGTGCTTATCGGCATCGCTGCCTGGAAGCTGGTGCAGCGCGGCCTGCGCCCCTTGCGGCACTTTCGCCGCATCGCCGGACAGGTTTCGGCGCAGGAGCTCGAACACCGTCTGCCGGACGAAGGATTGCCCACCGAGCTGGCCGACCTGGCCCGGGCCATCAATGTCATGCTGGACCGGCTCGACCAGGGCGTGCGCCAACTGTCGCAGTTCTCCGACGATCTGGCCCACGAACTGCGCACGCCCATCGGCAACCTGATGGGCAAGGCCCAGGTGACCCTGGCCCGCGAGCGTGACGGCGACAAGTACCGCGAAGCCCTGGAAGACAGCGTCGAGGAACTGACCCGACTCAACCGCATCATCAACGACATGCTGTTCCTGGCCCAGGTCAGCCAGCCACAGACCCAGGTCGCGCTGGTGCCGATCGCCGTGGCCGACGAGGTGGCGCGGGTCAGCGAGCTGTTCGCCTTCAGCGCCGAGCTCAAGGGCATCTCCCTGCACTTGCAGGGCTGGGGCACGGCGCTGGCGGACCGGTTGATGTTCCAGCGCGCGCTGTCGAACCTGCTGAGCAATGCGATCCGCCATGGCCCGGAGGGCAAGCCGGTGGCCGTGGGCATTGAGCGCCAGGGCAATGAGATTGGCGTTTGGGTGGAGAACCAGGGGATGGGGATTGGCCAGGCGCACCTGCCGCACCTGTTCGAGCGGTTCTATCGGGTCGGCGCCGGGCGTTCGCGGCTGGAAGGCGGAACGGGACTGGGGCTGGCGATCGTGAAGTCGATCATGCAGCTGCATGGAGGGCGGGTCGAGGTACAAAGCCAGCCGCAGGGCCCGACTCGATTCACCCTGGTATTTCAGGCCGAATGAGGCACCGGCCTCTTCGCGGGTAAACCCGCTCCCACAGGGATTTCACCAACCTCAAGGCGTGTGCAGTACCTGTGGGAGCGGGTTCACCCGCGAAGGGGCCGGCGCTGCCCACTCATGATCAGCGCGAAGCCGCGACGATCAGCGCTTTCATCTCCGCCACCGCCGCCTTGAAGCCGACGAACAGCGCATGGGCCACCAGCGCGTGACCGATGTTCAGTTCATTGATGCCCTTGATCGCGGCCACGGCCTCGACGTTGTGGTAATGCAGTCCATGCCCGGCATTGACGATCAGCCCCTGGCCGACGCCGAACGCAACACCGTCGACAATGCGCTTGAGCTCCTCGGCCACCTCGGTCGGCGTCTCGGCGTCGGCATAGCGGCCAGTGTGCAGCTCGATGGCCGGCGCGCCGACACGTCGCGAAGCTGCGATCTGCCGTTCATCGGCATCGATGAACAGCGACACTTCGGCACCGGTGCGCGAAAGACGCTCGACCGCCGCCTTGATCCGTGCCTCCTGGCCGGCCACGTCGAGGCCGCCCTCGGTGGTCAGCTCCTGGCGGGTTTCCGGGACCAGGCAGATGTGCGCCGGGCGGATCTTCTCGGCGAAGGCCATCATCTCTTCGGTGACGCCCATCTCGAAGTTCATGCGGGTCTGCAGCACGTCCTTGAGCAGCAGCACGTCGCGCTCCTGGATATGCCGGCGGTCTTCGCGCAGGTGCACGGTGATGCCGTCGGCACCCGCTTCCTCGGCATCCAGCGCGGCCTTGACCGGGTCTGGGTAACGGGTGCCCCGGGCCTGGCGCAGGGTCGCCACGTGGTCGATGTTGACGCCGAGAAGCATGCGGTTGCTGTGAGTCACGAAGGGGCACTCCTGAGGGTTGAGGCCGACAGCATACGTGCTGATCAACGCTTGCGAAACAGTTCCCGGCTGACCAGCGGCTTTGGCCCCAGGTGCACGGCAAGGGCCTGGCGCATCAGGCGCTTGGCGGCAAGCAAGGCGCCTGGCGCCTGCCAGTCGGCCTCGGCCAGTGCCAGCAGCTCGCTGCCCTTGAACAGCCCAGGCTGGAACAGCTCTACGCGCTCCAGCCCGGCGTCGACCTGCAGGCGATACAAACCCTCGGCGGCGACCGCGAGGCCATTGGCATCCTGATCCAGGGCGAAGGCGTAGCCCAGCTCGTCCAGCAGCCGCCATTCGAACGAGCGCAGCAACGGCTCCAACGGGCGTCCGGCGGCCAGCGCCTGCAAGGTCAGGGTGTAGTGCTCGAACAACGCCGGATGTGGCGCCTCGGCCGGCAGCAGGCGCATCAGCAATTCATTGAGGTAAAGCCCGCTGAACAGCGCGTCGCCATGCAGCCAGGCGGCAATGCCGCTGCTGTCCAGGCGACCGACGTTCTTCAGTTCACCACGCCCGCGCAGCTCCACCTCCAGCGGCACGAACGGGCGCACCAGGCTGCCGCCCTTGCCCCGCGCTCGACGCAGCACCGCCCGTACCCGCCCCTGGGGGGTGAAAAAGTCCACCAGCGCGCTGGTTTCCTTGTAGGCGCGGCTGTGCAGCACGTAGGCGGGTTGGGGGGTGGGTTGTTCCATGACGATCTCCGAACCCAGGTTTGACGCAACCCATGTAGGAGCGGCCTTGTGTCGCGAAAGGGTCGCGCAGCTGCCCCAGGATCCACGTAGCACTCGAGATCTTGGGGCAGCTGCGCGACCCTTTCGCGGCACAAGGCCGCTCCTACAGAGGGAGTCCGGAGCTTACAGGTCGCCGTAGCCCAGCGAACGCAGGGCGCGCTCGTCGTCGGACCAGCCGCCCTTGACCTTGACCCACAGGTTGAGCATGACCTTGGAGTCGAACAGCACTTCCATGTCCTTGCGCGCCTCGGAACCGATGCGCTTGATACGCTCGCCCTTGTCGCCAATGATGATCTTCTTCTGCCCGTCACGCTCGACCAGGATCAGCGCGTGGATGTGCAGCACATGGCCCTGCTGCTTGAATTCCTCGATTTCCACGGTGATCTGGTACGGCAGCTCGGCACCGAGCTGGCGCATGATCTTCTCGCGCACCAGTTCGGCGGCGAGGAAGCGGCTGCTGCGGTCGGTGATCTGGTCTTCGGGGAAGAAGTGCTCGTTTTCCGGCAGGTGCTTGGCGATCTGGGCTTCCAGCGCTTCGAGGTTGTGCCCCTGCTGCGCGGAGATCGGCATCACTTCGGCGTTCGGCAGTTGTTCCTGCAGCCATTGCAGATGCGGGATCAGCTCGGCCTTCTCTTCCATGCGGTCGGTCTTGTTGACTGCGATGATCAGCGGGCCGGTCACGTACTGCACACGCTCGAGCACCAGCTGGTCCTCGTCGGTCCACTTGGTACGGTCGACCACGAAGATCACCACGTCGACGTCCTTCAGGGCCGCCGAGGCGTTGCGGTTCATGTAGCGGTTGAGCGCCTTGTCGTTGGCCTTGTGCATGCCGGGAGTGTCGACGTAGATCGCCTGCACGTCACCCTCGGTCTTGATGCCGAGCATGTTGTGGCGGGTGGTCTGCGGCTTGCGCGAGGTGATCGCCAGCTTCTGGCCGAGGATGTGGTTGAGCAGCGTGGACTTGCCGACGTTGGGGCGACCAACGATGGCCACGTAGCCGCAGCGGGTCGAAGTGTTCTCAGTCATTGCCATTCTCCACGCCCAGGGCGATCAATGCGGCGGCGGCGGCGACCTGCTCGGCGATACGCCGGCTGACGCCCTGCCCACGGCTCTTGTTGTTCAGCAGCACCACTTCGCATTCGACGAAGAAGGTCCGGCAGTGCGGTTCGCCCTGGATATCCACCACTTCGTAGCGCGGCAGCTCGCAGGCACGCGACTGCAGGAATTCCTGCAGGCGCGTCTTGGGGTCCTTGTTGGTGTCGACCAGGGTCAGGCCATCGAACTCGTCGGTCAGCCAGGCGAGGATACGCTCGCGCGCGGTCTGCATGTCGGCGTCCTGGTAGATGGCACCGATCAACGCCTCCAGGGCGTCGGCGAGAATCGACTCACGGCGAAAACCACCGCTCTTGAGCTCGCCCGAGCCCAGGCGCAGGTATTCACCCAGGTCGAAACCACGGGCCAGGCGGGCCAGGGTCTCGCCTTTGACCAGACGAGCGCGCAGGCGCGACAGCTGGCCTTCTCGGGCCTGCGGGAAGCGCTCGAACAGCGCCTCGCCGACCACGAAGTTGAGGATGGCATCGCCGAGAAATTCCAGGCGCTCGTTGTTGCGCCCGGCATAGCTGCGATGGGTCAGGGCCAGCAGCATCTGGTCCTGGTTCTTGAAGGTGTAGCCGAGCTTGCGCTCCAGGCGACCAAGGGAAGCACTCATGGGGCCACCCCGGCAAAGTTCAACGCGTTGTTCAAATCAACATCCTGAAAGACGGTTTGACTGTGGTCCGTCGCCGATAACGGCGAAAGCCCTCGCTCCCTGAGAACACAGCCTATGTCAGAAATGCAATCGGCGCCGTCCGTGGACAGCGCCGTCGATACTCAATGGATCAGCCCGACCCGCGACAGGTTAGGCAAGTGACTGAGCTTCGGCTCCGGCCAGCTCATCCACACCGCGAACGCCTTGCCGACGATATTGCGGTCCGGCACCATGCCCTGCAGTTCCTTGGGAATGTTCGGATCATCCCAGAAACGGCTGTCGTTGGAGTTGTCGCGGTTGTCACCCATCATGAAGTAGTGACCCGCCGGCACGGTCCATTGCTGGTCCGGCGGCATGCGGTAGCGGGTCATTTCCTTGCGGATCAGGTGCTCGGCCTCACCGAGTTTCTCCTTGTACAGCTCGGCGCTGCCCAACGTGCCCGGCTCGCTGCCGACCAGTTGTTCGGCAACCGCCTGGCCATTGACGTACAGGCGCTTGTCACTGGTGTAGCGAATCTGGTCGCCCGGCAGGCCGACCACACGCTTGATGTAGTTGACGTTCGGATCGCTCGGGTAGCGGAACACCATCACATCCCCACGCTGCGGGTCACCCACCTCGATGACCTTCTTGTCGATCACCGGCAGGCGGATACCGTAGGAGAACTTGTTCACCAGGATGAAGTCGCCCACTTCCAGCGTCGGCTTCATCGAGCCCGACGGGATCTGGAACGGCTCGACCAGGAACGAGCGCAGCACCAGCACGATGAACAGCACCGGGAAGAACGACTTGCCGTATTCGACCAGCAAGGGCTCCTTGTTCAGGCGTTCGACCACGGCCACTTCAGGCTGGGTGACGCTGCCCTGATAGTTGGCGATCGCCGCTCGCCGGCGCGGGGCCAGGAACAGCAGGTCGATCAAACCCAACAGACCACAGACGGCGACGGCGATGACGAGCAACAGCGGGAAATTTAGCGACATAGGACCTAGCTATCCAACCTGAGCACGGCGAGGAAGGCTTCTTGTGGGATCTCCACGTTGCCGACCTGTTTCATGCGTTTCTTACCGGCCTTCTGCTTCTCCAGCAGCTTCTTCTTACGGCTGACGTCGCCACCGTAGCACTTGGCCAGTACGTTCTTTCTGAGCGCCTTGACGGTCGTCCGCGCGATGATCTGGCCGCCGATGGCTGCCTGGATCGCCACATCGAACATCTGTCGAGGGATCAGTTCCTTCATCTTTTCGGTCAACGCCCGGCCTTTGTAGGCCGCGTTGTCGCGGTGCACGATCAAAGCCAGGGCATCGACCTTGTCACCGTTGATCAGCACATCCAGCTTGACCAGGTTGGCCGACTGGTAGCGGTCGAAATGATAGTCCAGCGACGCGTAGCCGCGACTGGTGGACTTGAGGCGGTCGAAGAAGTCCAGCACCACTTCGTTCATCGGCAGGTCGTAGCGCACCTGCACCTGGCTGCCGAGGAACTGCATGTCGCGCTGCACACCACGCTTCTCGATGCACAGGGTGATGACGTTGCCCAGGTGCTCCTGCGGCACGAGGATGGTGGCGGTGACGATCGGCTCGCGGAAATCGTTGACCGCCGAGACGTCCGGCAGCTTCGACGGGTTGTCGACGGTGATGGTTTCACCGGTCTTGAGCTCGAGCTCGTAGATCACGCTCGGGGCGGTGGTGATCAGGTCCAGGTCGTATTCGCGCTCCAGGCGCTCCTGGATGATCTCCATGTGCAGCATGCCGAGGAAGCCACAACGGAAGCCGAAGCCCAGGGCGTCCGAGCTTTCCGGCATGTACTGCAGCGACGAGTCGTTCAGGGTCAGCTTCTGCAGGGCGTCGCGGAAGTCCTCGAAGTCGTCGGAGCTGACCGGGAACAGGCCGGCGTAGACCTGCGGCTGGATCTTCTTGAAGCCTGGCAGCACTTCGACTTCAGGCGTGTTGGACAGGGTCAGGGTGTCACCCACAGGCGCGCCGTGAATGTCCTTGATGCTGGCGATGATGAAGCCTACTTCGCCGGCTTTCAGATCGGCGGTCTGCGTGTGTTTCGGGGTGAACACGCCGACGCTGTCGACCAGGTGCACCTTGCCGGTGGACTTGACCAGGATCTTGTCGCCCTTCTTGACGCGGCCCTGGCGCACGCGCACCAGAGAGACCACGCCCAGGTAGTTGTCGAACCAGGAGTCGATGATCAGCGCCTGCAGCGGCGCATCAATTTCACCCTCAGGCGCGGGGATGGTCTGGACCAGGCGCTCGAGCACCTCGTCGACACCCATGCCGCTCTTGGCGCTGCAGGCCACGGCGTCGGTGGCGTCGATGCCGATGATCTTCTCGATCTCGTCCTTGACGCGGTCCGGGTCGGCCTGGGGCAGGTCCATCTTGTTCAGCACGGGCATTACTTCCAGGCCCTGCTCGATGGCGGTGTAGCAGTTGGCGACCGACTGCGCCTCGACGCCCTGGCCGGCGTCGACCACCAGCAGCGCACCCTCGCACGCGGCCAGCGAACGCGAGACTTCATAGGTGAAGTCAACGTGGCCGGGAGTGTCGATGAAGTTCAGTTGGTAGGTCTTACCATCCTGCGCTTTGTAGTGCAGCGTGACGCTGTGGGCCTTGATGGTGATCCCGCGCTCGCGCTCCAGGTCCATGGAGTCGAGGACCTGGGCTTCCATTTCGCGCGCCGTCAGGCCACCGCACATCTGGATGAAACGGTCGGCCAGCGTCGACTTGCCATGGTCGATGTGGGCGATGATGGAGAAATTGCGGATATGACTCAAATCACTCACGGGTCAACACTCGAAAAGGCTGCGAGCCGGACGCCCGCCGAAAAATAGCCGGGAATTGTACCTCAAGCCGCAGGGATATGGGAGAACCCTTGTCACCTGCCTATCGGTTAGCGTGGGAGCGGGCTTGCCCCGCGATGGCGTCCGATCAGGCGAAAATGTTGCCTGTTCGAGCCACATCGCGGGGCAAGCCCGCTCCCACACAGGACCATCAAGTTCTGCTGCTCATGAAAAAGGGCAGCCGAAGCTGCCCTTTCCTACACGATGCCCAGCTTATTCAGCCAGCTTGAAGGTGATGAAGCTCGCTCGCCCCTGACGCAGCACGCGCATGGACACCGAACGGTTCTTCGGCAGCTCCTTGGCGATCTCGGTGAACTGCTTGGCCGAGGCGATGGCCTGGTTGTTCAGGTGGCTGATGACATCGCCCGGACGCAGGCCGATCATCGCCGCCGGGCCATCCTGGACCTCCTTGATCACCACGCCGCCCTTGAGCTCCAGGGATTTCTTCTGCTCGGCGGACAGGTCGGTCACCGAAACACCCAGGCGATTGCTGCTGCGCTCGGCGCCGCCCTGGGCACCGGTACCGATGTCGGCGTCGTCGTCCGGCAGGGCACCGACGGTGACATCCAGATTCTGGCGCTTGCCGTTGCGGATGATCTCCAGCTTGGCCTTGTCGCCGTCCTTGAGACCGCCCACCAGGTGCGGCAGGTCGGCCGACATGACGATCGGCTGGCCGTTCATGCTCAGGATCACGTCACCCACCTGCAGGCCACCCTTGGCTGCCGGGCCCTCTTCCAGCACCTGCGCCACCAGCGCGCCGGCCGGCTTGTCCAGGCCGAACGATTCGGCCAGGTCCTTGTTGACCTCCTGGATCACCACGCCCAGCCAGCCACGGCTGACCTTGCCGTCCTTCTTCAGCTGGTTCGACACATCGATCGCCACGTCGATCGGGATGGCGAACGACAGGCCCATGAAGCCGCCGGAGCGCGTGAAGATCTGCGAGTTGATCCCCACGACCTCGCCCTTCATGTTGAACAGCGGGCCGCCGGAGTTGCCCGGGTTGATGGCCACGTCGGTCTGGATGAACGGTACATAGGTGTCGTTCGGCAGGGTACGTCCCTTGGCGCTGACGATACCCTTGGTGACCGAATGGTCGAAGCCGAACGGCGAGCCGATGGCCAGTACCCACTCACCAACCTTCAATTTCTCCGAATCGCCCAGCTTGACGGTCGGCAGGTTCTTGCCCTCGACCTTGAGCAAGGCCACGTCGGTACGCGGGTCGGTGCCGACCAGCTTGGCCTGCAGCTCGCTGCGATCGGACAGACGGACGATGATCTCGTCGGCATCGGCGACCACATGGTTGTTGGTCAGCACGTAGCCATCGCTGGAAATGATGAAGCCCGAGCCCAGCGACTGGGCCTCACGTTGGCGGTCGCCACGGGGCGAACGCGGCTGCTGCGGCATGTTGCGCTCGAAGAACTCGCGGAACATCGGCGGCAGGCCTTCCAGATCCGGCATCTGTCCGGCGGCGATGCGGCGGTCCGGCAGCTTCTGCTTGGTACTGATGTTGACGACCGCCGGCGAGGCCTGCTCCACCAAGGTGGTGAAGTCCGGCAGGGCTTCCTCGGCCTGGGCGGTGAGCACCTGGCCGAGCATGAGCACCGCGGCGAACATCGAGAGATAGGTTTTCAAGCGTGGTATTGACATACGGCTCCCGTCACAACGAGCGTAGTTAGCAGTAGGACCCCTGCAGAAGCAGGAAAGGCCAGACTCCGAGAAGCCTGACCTATAGAAAATTTGCGGCTGGATTGCAAATGACAATGCTTTAATTTCATGTCAGCTCTGTGTAACAAGAGCTGTCAGAAGGCGGCGCGACCTCATTGCCGCGCCTGGGCATCCTGGGCCCGCATCGACAGGGCGATACGCTCGGCGGTCCCCAGGGGAATCTCCCCGACCACGGTGACCATCACCTTGCCCGTGGGCGTATTGAGACGGCGCGATACCGCGACGGTAGGACCGAGTTGGGCGCGGGTATCGGCACCGACATCGCTGCCGATCGGCTCCAGGAACACCGAGAAGCGCGCCAAGCCGTCGTCATACATCAGGCTGCTGACCGTGCTCTTGCGCGCCGGATCACGGCGCACCGAACTGTTGACCAGCTCGAAACCTGGCGGCAGCCAGTCGGAGCGCCACCCGGCGACGGTTTCCGCCGTCCTGGAGGCCCCCGGCTCGACTGGCTTGCACGCGGCGCTGGCGCTGAGATCGCCATCGCTCGGCAAGTCGTCGGTGTCGAGGCGGGTCATCTGGAAGCGTTCGAGCAATTGCCCTTTGTCGTTGAGCATCAACGAGCGCAGCGGCAAGCCTGTACGACGATCCAGGTGCAGTTCGAAGGCATATCGGTGCTGGTCGCGCGGGGTCAGGGTGACGATCACCGCGTCGCGACCGGCGACGCGTGACTTGCCCGCCACGCCCAGGTCGTACCAGCTCATCAGCTTGAGCGGATCGAGTGCACGCGGCGCGGAATCGGGCGGAGCACCGACGCCGCTGACCAGGGCGCCACTGACGCACTGCACCTTGCCATCGACACGCACGATTTCCTGGGCCGAGCCATCGAGCTGGAGCAAACGCTCGCTGACCCTGCCGTCCTGGACGCGATGCCAGATATCGTGGGTGGAGAAGCTGCCGTTGCGTTCGTAGACGAAGGAGCCCTGGTAACTCTGCTCTTGCTCGGCCCGTGCCAGCTTGCTCAGCCACTCGCTCGCCTCGGGCGAAGAGTTGGCCGCCAGGGCCTGTACCGTCAAGCTGCTGCCAAGCAGCAGCGACAGGAGAGGTAGCGCGCGCATGATCCTCCTTACTTGGCGGTTTCCAGGCTGGCAGCACGCGCGTAGGGCAGCGCGGTCTCGTTGCCCTTGAGCGCGGACTCCTGAGCGTGCTGACGCAGGTAACCTGGCAGGCGCTGATCCCAGCCGGCCTGATTCTGCAGCACACCGTTGGCCATCGGCCCGGTCGGTTGTTCGCTGCTTTCACTATAGCCTGCCAGAACGGCCGGGCCTTGTGCCTGTGGCATGCTCAGCCCCTGCTGGGCAGGCTGCTGCGCGGCCAGCTCGGCGCCGCCGATCTCGTCCTGGTTGTAGAAGCGCACGCCAGCCAGCACGGCAACGGTGACCGAGGCAGCCACGGCCAGACGGCCGATGCTGCGCCACGGACCTTGCTTGACCTTGGCCGGCACGGCCTCATCGGCCAGCGCCGCGGAGACCGCCGAGGCGATATCCAGTTTGGGCAGCAGCAATTCGTTGTGCATGGCTGCGCGAGCGACCTGGTAACGCGACCAGGTAGCACGGGTTTCGGCGTCGTCGACGGCGTTAAGCACGCGACGCAGCTCCAGTTCGTCCGCTTCGTTATCCATCACCGCGGACAGCGATTCCTGCAAAGCTTCACGACTCATGGCGGTTCCTCTCTTGGCTGTCGCCGCTGTCTCAGGTTTCCTGCAACAGAGGCTGCAGGGCTTTGTCTATGGCCTCCCGAGCGCGGAAGATTCGAGAGCGCACGGTACCCACCGGACATTGCATGACACTGGCAATGTCTTCGTAACTCAGACCGTCGAACTCGCGCAGCGTCAATGCCGTGCGCAAATCCTCGGGCAGCTGCTGGATGGTGCGATGGACCGTGCCTTCGATTTCATCCCGCAACAACGCGCGCTCTGGGGACTCGAGATCCTTGAGACCATGATCGCCGTCGTAAAACTCCGCATCCTCGGAGCTCACATCGCTGTCTGGCGGCCGTCTTCCACGGGACACCAGGTAGTTCTTCGCCGTGTTGATGGCGATGCGGTACAGCCAGGTATAGAAAGCACTGTCACCGCGAAAATTTCCAAGCGCCCGGTATGCCTTGATGAAGGCTTCCTGCGCCACGTCCTGCGCCTCATGGGTGTCGTGTACGAAACGCACGATCAACCCGAGAATCTTGTGCTGATACTTCAGCACCAACAGATCGAACGCTCGCCTGTCGCCGCGCTGCACGCGCTCGACAAGCTGCTGATCCTCTTCCTGGGTTAGCATGAACACTCCTCAGTGAACTCGAAGGAGCGTCGCGACAGCCATCGTTCAGGCTTGCAACCATAGACTCGGGCTTTGCGCAAAAGTTCTCCCCTCCAAGCAAGTTTCCTGCGGCCCTTGGTCGGCTCGCACGGAAGACGCAGCGCGGTCGCGACCGGCTGCGTCGATATTCTGGTTTCAGTACACAGGTGCCAGCCCAAGATAGAGCTGCCGCCCTGCGTCGCCGCGGCAAAATGTGGCGTCTGGGCAGCCTTCATGAGATTTCCGCGGCTATAGGAAAGTTCCCCAAGAAGATCGCCGCCAACGCTCAAGCGCCATTGGAAATCAGGCCCCCGGGGCTGCTATAAAGGCATCCCGGCCAGGATTCACGATAGTTTCACAATGCCATCGGCGCCTGACTATTGTGCCGTGCCCCCCTCAAAGATTACTAGTGTCCCGACATGAGCCAACAATTCCAACATGATGTCCTGGTGATCGGCAGTGGTGCCGCCGGTCTCAGCCTGGCACTGAACCTCCCCGGCCACCTGCGCATCGCCGTGCTGAGCAAGGGCGACCTGGCCAACGGTTCGACCTTCTGGGCCCAGGGCGGCGTCGCCGCGGTGCTCGACGACACCGACACCGTGCAGTCCCATGTCGAGGACACCCTGAACGCGGGCGGCGGACTGTGCCACGAGGATGCCGTGCGCTTCACCGTCGAGCACAGCCGCGAGGCCATCCAGTGGCTGATCGAGCAAGGCGTGCCCTTTACCCGCGACGAACACTACAGCGTCGACGACGGTGGCTTCGAGTTCCACCTCACCCGCGAGGGCGGCCACAGCCATCGGCGCATCATCCATGCCGCCGACGCCACGGGCGCGGCGATCTTCACCACCCTGCTGGAGCGCGCGCGCCAGCGCCCGAACATCGAACTGCTCGAGCAACGCGTGGCGGTCGACCTGATCACCGAACGGCGCCTGGGCCTGGCGGGCGATCGCTGCCTGGGGGCCTACGTGCTGGACCGCAACACCGGCGAGGTCGACACCTTCGGCGCCCGCTTCACCGTGCTGGCCACGGGCGGCGCGGCCAAGGTCTATCTCTATACCAGCAACCCCGACGGCGCCTGTGGCGATGGCATCGCCATGGCCTGGCGGGCCGGCTGCCGGGTGGCGAACCTGGAATTCAATCAATTCCACCCGACTTGCCTGTACCACCCGCAAGCCAAGAGCTTCCTGGTCACCGAAGCGCTACGTGGCGAGGGCGCGCTGCTGCGCCTGCCCAACGGCGAGCGCTTCATGCCGCGCTTCGACCCGCGCGAGGAACTGGCGCCCCGAGACATCGTCGCCCGCGCCATCGACCACGAAATGAAACGCCTGGGCGTGGACTGCGTGTACCTGGACATCAGCCACAAGCCCGCCGAGTTCATCAAGAGCCACTTCCCGACAGTCTACGAGCGCTGCCTGAGCTTCGGCATCGACATCACCCGCCAACCCATCCCGGTGGTGCCGGCGGCGCACTACACCTGTGGCGGCGTGGTGGTCGACGACCGTGGCCATACCGACGTGCCTGGCCTCTACGCCATCGGCGAAACCAGTTTCACCGGCCTGCACGGGGCCAACCGCATGGCCAGCAACTCGTTGCTCGAATGCTTCGTCTATGGCCGCGCCGCCGCCGCCGACATCGAGGCGCATCTTGAGCAAGTGAGCATGCCTCGCGCCCTGCCCTGCTGGGATGCCAGCCAGGTGACCGACTCGGACGAAGACGTGATCATCGCGCACAACTGGGACGAGCTGCGGCGCTTCATGTGGGACTACGTGGGTATCGTGCGCACCAGCAAGCGCCTGCAACGCGCCGAGCACCGGGTGCGCATGCTGCTGGACGAGATCGATGAGTTCTACAGCAACTACAAGGTCAGCCGCGACCTGATCGAGTTGCGCAACCTGGCCCAGGTGGCCGAGCTGATGATTCGCTCGGCGATGCAGCGCAAGGAAAGCCGCGGCCTGCACTACACCCTCGACTACCCAGGCATGCTGCCGGAGGCGGTGGATACCATCCTTAGCCCACGCTGACGCCCTGCGCGGGCAAACCCGCTCCCACAGATCGAGGCCAGCGCGATCGCCGTGGGAGCGGGTTTACCCGCGAAGGGCATGCCGCGATCGCAGCATCATGGCCGCGAAACCTCGGCCCACCTTCGGCGGCTGAATTTAAGCCGTACCCGCAAGCGCCGATGCTGCTCGTGCTCCAGCGCATCCCTGGGAATGCACTGCCCCTCGCTCCACCATCGCCCCTTGCGCACGAAACGCAGCACCACCATCCCCGGTAAAGCGACACTGTCCCGGCACAGCCGCGCCGGCTGCCAGCCCCCCGCGCGCCAGTAAAGGCGCCAACCGCGCGCATCGCGACGCAAGCCGGTGATGGCCTGGGGATGGGTCAGCAGGATTCGGCGGGGGATGACCCAGCAGGCGTGGGCAAGACAGACAAGCGCCAGCAGGCAGCGCAGCCCTGCCGGCAAGGCAACGACGGCAAGCGTCGTCAATGCCAGCGCCAGGCTGGCGAGGTAGGCCGTCAGCAGCAGGCGCGAGCCCTGCCAACGGCACTCGAAGGCATCACTTGGGCTGGACACGGTCCAGGATGATGCGGACCATGCGCTGCAGCTCCGGGTCCTCTGACTCGGTGCGCTCCATGAACCAGCCGAACATGTCCTGGTCTTCGCAGGTCAGCAGCCGGCGATACAGCTCCCGGTCCGCTTCGCTCAGGTTCGGATAGACCTCCTGGGTGAATGGCACCAGCAGCACGTCCAGTTCCAGCATGCCGCGACGGCTGTGCCAGAAAAGCCGGTTGAGTTCAGTTTGTTCGACCATGGAGCCCTCCTCGAGTGGTCGCGCAGTATACCGCGCGGCGGACGAAGCGGCACAAGGCGTTGGTCTAGTCACCTACCTATTTTGTTACCGGCGTTCTATGATGGCCGCCAGTCTCCAGCTACCGCGATGACCCATGGCCGATACCGCTTTCTTCTGTCCCCTCTCCCACGAGGGCATTCTCGCCGTCCGCGGCTCCGACGCCGGCAAATTCCTGCAAGGCCAGCTGACCTGCAACATCAACTATCTCGGCGACGAGCACGCGAGCCTCGGTGCCCGCTGCATGGTCAAGGGCCGCATGCAATCGAGCTTTCGCATCGTGCCTGAAGGCAACGGCTACCTGCTGGCCATGGCCAGTGAACTGCTCGAGGCGCAACTGGCCGACCTGAAGAAATACGCCGTGTTCTCCAAAGCCACCTTGAGCGACAACAGCGCCGCCTGGACCCGCTTCGGCCTGCAGCACGGCGATGCCGCCCTGCAGGCGCTGGGCCTGAGCGTGCCGAGCGCGGCCGGTGCGACCGTTCGCCACGAGGGCCTGATCGCCATCGCCGTGTCGAGCGGCCGCGTGGAGCTCTGGGCGCCAGCCGAAGAGGCCGCCCGCGTGCGCGACCAGCTGTCCGCCGTGCTGCCCGAAGGCACGCTCAACGATTGGCTGCTCGGCCAGATCCGCGCCGGCATCGGCCAGGTCATGGGGCCGACCCGCGAACTGTTCATTCCGCAGATGATCAACCTGCAGGCCGTCGATGGCGTGAGCTTCAAGAAGGGTTGCTACACCGGCCAGGAAATCGTCGCGCGCATGCAGTACCTGGGCAAGCTCAAGCGCCGCCAATACCGTCTGGCACTCGACCAGGCCGATGTGCCGGCGCCGGGCGCCGAGATCTTCTCGCCCACCCACGGCTCGTCGGTCGGCGAAGTGGTACTGGCCGCCAGCAGCGGCAGCGGCGTGGAGCTGCTGGCCGTGCTCAGCGCCGAAGCGGTCGCCGATGACAACCTGCATTTGGGCAGCCTGGAAGGCCCGCGCCTGACGCTGCTCGACCTGCCTTACGAACTGGACCGCGACCGGGAAATCCAGCGCTGACCAGCCTGCCCCGCCGTCACCGCGACGGGGCCGCACCACTGCCGTAGAGAAGTCCATGAACAAGCTGGCCGAGATGGTCCAAGCGCAATTGCTCGACGCCATCGACAAGGACGACCTGGTCCTGCCGACCCTCCCGGAAGTTGCCCTGAGCATCCGCGAAGCAGCCGAGGACAGCGAGATCAGTGTCGCCGCCCTGAGCAAGGTGATCAGCCGCGACGCCGCGCTGTCGGCGCGCCTGATCAAAGTGGTCAACAGCCCGCTGTTGCGCGCCGCCGTCGAAGTCACCGACCTGCATACCGCCATCACGCGCCTGGGTATCAACTACAGCTGCAACCTCGCCATCGGCCTGGTGATCGAGCAGATCTTCCATGCCCGGGCGCCGGCAGTTGAACAGAAACTGCGGGACATCTGGGCCAACAGCCTGGAAGTCGCAGGCATCAGCTACGAAATCTGCCGCCGCTTTACCCAGCTCAAGCCCGACCAGGCCACCCTCGGCGGCCTGGTTCACCAGATCGGTGCCCTGCCGGTGCTGATCTATGCCGAAGAACACAACGAGCTGCTGTCCGATCCGGTGTGCCTGCACTACGTGATCGAACAGATCCAGCCGGTGCTGGGCGACAAGATCCTCAGTGCCTGGGAGTTCCCCGAGCAACTGGTCGACCTGCCCGGCCAGGTCCAGGACCTGGACCGGCGCACCGACCGGATCGACTATATCGACGTCGTACAGATCGCCCGCTGCATCAGCCAGCGCGGCCGCAGCCGGCCGCTGGCCGCCCTGCCGGCCTACCGGCATCTGGGACTGCCCTATGGCACCGAGCTGGACATCGCCGAGCTGCTGGATGCGCGCAGCATGCTGCGCTGATCGACGCCCACCTGCACGGCCCTTTCGCGGCTAAACCCGCGAAAGGACCAGTACTGGCCATGCATCAATCCGCGATGAAACTCACCCGCACCTTCAGCCCGCCCCGCTCGCCATCGTGCAGGCTGATCTGCGCCAGGTGCGCCCGGCAGATCTCACCCACGATGGCCAGCCCCAGCCCGCTGCCCTGGGCGCTGCGCCGGTAGAAGCGCTCGAACACCCGTTCACGCTCATCCTGCGGAATCCCTGGGCCGTCGTCCTCGACCTCGAGCACGGCCGGCGCCAGTACCCGCAGGACCACATCGCCCCCAGGCGGGGTATGGGCCAGGGCGTTGTCCACCAGGTTGCTGAGTAGTTCGTTGAGCAAGGTCGGCTCGCCCTTGAGCCATACCGGCGCCTCGGCCTCCAGCGCCAGGGCCACGCCCCGGGCATGGGCCAGCGGCGCCATGGCCATGCCCAGTTCGCGGGCCAGCTGGCTCAGGTCCAGGCGCTGGGCGCCGCCTTCGGCAATGGCCCTGGCGCCGTTCTCCACCCGGGCCAGGGACAGCAGCTGGTTGGCCAGATGGGTCAGCCGGTCCGTGCCCTGGGCCGCCGCCTCGAGCGTCTTGCGCCATTCCTCGGGCTCTTTCGAGCGCAGGCCCAGTTCGACCCGCGCCTTGAGTGCCGCCAGCGGCGTGCGCAGCTCATGGGCGGCATCGGCGATGAACTGCGCCTGGCGCTCGAACTGCCCGCGCAAGCGCTCGGTGAAGTGGTTCAACGCCCGCACCAGCGGCCCCAGCTCGCGCTGCACCTGGACCACCGGCAAGGCGCGCAGGTCATCCGGCTGGCGCTCTTCCACCGCCGTGCGCAGGCGCTCCAGCGGGCGCAACGCGGCGCTGACCGCGAACCACACCATCACCAGCGCGCCGAGCGCCAGCATGCCCAGGCGCAGCAGGGTATCGGCCATCAACCCACGGGCCATGCGCACCCGAGCCTCTTCGGTCTCGGCCACGCGGATCTCGGCCATGCCGTTCATGTTCGGCTCGCTCACCGCCTTGAGCAGGCTGACCACACGCACGTCCTGGCCCAGGTAGGTGGCGTTGTAGAAGCGCGCCAGGGCCGGGTAATCGTCGGTGCGCGGCGTGCCGGGCGGCGGCGGCGGCAGGTTCTCGTAGCCGGAGATCAGCTTCTGGTGGATATCCAGCACCTGGTAGTAGATGCGCCCGGCGCTGTCGTAGGCGAAGGTGTCCAAGGCCACGTAGGGCACATCGGCGCTGAGCGTGCCATCGCGCTGGGACAACCCGGCGGCGATGGTCCGCGCCGAGGCCAGCAGCGTGCGGTCGTAGGCGGTGTCGGCGGCTTCGCGGCCATTCCAGTAGGCGCTTAGGCCGCTGGCCAGCATCAGCACCACCAGCAACAGCGCCAGGTTGCCCAGCAGGCGCCCGCGCAGGCTGACGTTGTCACGCATCGCGGTGCTCTAGCAGGTAGCCCAGGCCGCGGAAGGTGACGATATGCACGGGGTGGCCGTCGAGCTTCTTGCGCAGGCGGTGAACGTAGATCTCGATGGCATCGGGGCTGGCTTCCTCGTCCAGGCCGAACACCTGGGCGGCCAGCTGCTCCTTGCTCATCACCCTTCCAGGCCGGGCGATCAGGGCTTCGAGCACGCTCTGCTCGCGCTGGGTCAGGGTGAGCGGCTCGTCGCTGAGGGTGAAGCGTCGGGTATCCAGGTCGTAGACCAGCGGGCCGCAGCGCTGCTGGCGCTCCCCGCCCAGCACGCTGCGACGCAGCAAGGCCTTGACCCGGGCCTCGAGTTCGGTCAGCTCGAAGGGCTTGGCCAGGTAGTCGTCGGCGCCCAGGTTCAGGCCATGCACGCGGTCCTTCACATCGCTGCGCGCCGTGAGCATCAGCACCGGCAGGGTCTTGCCACGCGCGCGCAGGCGCGCCAGCACCTCGAAGCCGTCCAGGCGCGGCAGGCCGACATCCAGCACCGCCACGGCATAGTCCTCACTGGCCAGGGCCAGGTCGGCGGCCACGCCGTCGTGCAGCACATCCACGGTCAGGCCCTGGCTCTTGAGAGCCTGGGCCACGCTTTCGGCCAGTTGCAGATGGTCTTCGACCAGCAGCACACGCATCGGATTCTCCCTGCTCGGGTGGGCTTTTTGCGCGGAGTGTACCGCCGTGGCGGGGACTGTGAAGCCCTCGCGAGAAACCTTTCACGCTGAAAGGTTAGCGAAAGGTTGGTTGCCTAGCATCGCACCACGGTCGCCCCGCGCGCCGCAAAAAGCACCAGCAAGGTGCAAACCAATAAGAACAATAAATGGAGTCACCGACGATGCTGTCCACACAGCCGCAGGCGTTCGCGCCTACCCGTTCCTTCGCCGCTCGACCTTCCGCCCTCGCCAGCGCCGTCGCCCTTGCCGGTGTCGCGCCCATGAGCCAGGCCGCCTTCTTCGAAGACAGCACGGCCACCTTCGAAACCCGCAACATGTACTTCAACCGCGACTTCCGCGACGGCACCAGCGCGCAGCAATCCAAGCGCGACGAATGGGCCCAGGGGTTCATGCTCAACTTCGAGTCCGGCTACACCGAGGGCACCGTGGGCTTCGGCCTCGACGCGCTGGGCATGCTCGGCATCAAGCTCGACTCCAGCAAGGACCGCACCGATACCGGCCTGTTGCCGACCCACGACAACGGCAAGGCCGCCGACGAGTACTCCAAGCTCGGCCTGACCGGCAAGGTCAAGGTCTCGCAGACCGAACTGAAGATCGGCACGCTGATCCCCGAACTGCCCACCCTGCAGCCCAACGACGGACGCATCCTGCCGCAGACCTTCGAAGGCGGCCTGCTCACCTCGAAGGAGATCAAGGGCCTGACCTTCACCGGCGGGCGCCTGGAAAAGGCCAAGGACCGCAACGACACCAACTGGGAAGACCTGGCCCTGAACAACAAGAACGGTCGCTTCGGCGGCTCGTTCAGCGCCGACAACCTGAACCTGGGCGGCCTGGACTACCAGTTCACCGACCGCATCACCGGCAGCTACCACTTCGCCCAGCTCGACGACATCTACCGCCAGCATTTCATCGGCATGCTCGCCACCCAGCCCTGGGGCCCGGGCACCTTCGGCGCCGACCTGCGCCTGGCGATCAGCGACGACGCAGGCGCGGCCAAGGCCGGCAAGATCGACAACACCACCTTCAACGGCATGCTCAGCTACACCCTGGGCGGGCACAAGGTCAGCGGCGCCTGGCAGCAGCTGTCCGGCGACAGCGCCTTCCCCTACGTCGATGGCGCCGACCCGTACCTGGTCAACTTCGTCCAGATCAACGACTTCGCAGGCGCCGACGAGCGCTCCTGGCAAGCACGCTACGACTACAACTTCGCCGCCCTGGGCATCCCCGGCCTGACCTTCATGACCCGCTACCTCAGCGGCGACAACGTCACCCGCGCCGCCGGCGGCGAAGGCAAGGAGTGGGAACGCAACACCGAACTGAAGTACGTGGTACAAAGCGGCCCGTTGAAGAACGTCGCCGTGCGCCTGCGCAACGCCACCTTCCGCTCCAACTTCGCCCGCGACGCGGACGAGGTGCGGCTGCTGGTGAGCTACAGCGTGGCTCTGTGGTAACCCATAACAACAACGCTCACGGAGATTGACGATGACCTTTTCACTGCGCCGCCTCGCCCTGGCCACCGGCTGCCTGCTGCTGGCCGGCAATGCCCTGGCCGCCGAACCCAAACGTCCCGAATGCATCGCCCCGGCCTCGCCCGGCGGCGGTTTCGACCTGACCTGCAAGCTGGTGCAGAGCGCCCTGGTGCAGGAGAAGATCCTCAGCAAGCCGATGCGCGTGACCTACATGCCCGGCGGTGTCGGCGCGGTGGCCTACAACGCCGTGGTCGCCCAGCGCCCGGGCGACGCCGGCACCCTGGTGGCCTGGTCCAGCGGCTCGCTGCTGAACCTGGCCCAGGGCAAGTTCGGCCGCTTCGACGAGAACGCGGTGAAATGGGTGGCGGCGGTCGGCACCAGCTATGGCGCCATCGCGGTCAAGAGCGACTCGCCCTACAAGACCCTCGACGATCTGGTCGCGGCCTTGAAGAAGGACCCGAGCAAGGTAGTGATCGGCTCCGGTGGCACCGTCGGCAGCCAGGACTGGATGCAGACCGCGCTGATCGCCAAGGCCGCCGGCATCAACCCGCGCGACCTGCGCTACGTGGCCCTGGAAGGCGGCGGCGAGATCGCCACCGCGCTGCTTGGCGGGCATATCCAGGTCGGCTCCACCGACATCTCCGACTCCATGCCGCACATCCAGAGCGGCAACATGCGCATTCTCGCGGTGTTCGCCGAGAACCGCCTGGACGAGCCGGAGATGAAGGACATCCCCACCGCCAAGGAGCAGGGCTACGACATCGTCTGGCCGGTGGTGCGCGGCTTCTACCTGGGGCCGAAGGTCAGCGACGAGGACTACGCCTGGTGGAAGAGCTCGTTCGACAAGATGCTGGCCTCCGAGGACTTCGCCAAACTGCGTGACCAGCGCGAGCTGTTCCCCTTCGCCATGACCGGCGAGGAGCTGGACGGCTACGTGAAGAAGCAGGTGGCGGACTACAAGGCGCTGGCTCGTGAGTTCGGGCTGATCCAGTAAGCCTCCCGCGATCCCTGCAGGAGCGGCCTTGTGTCGCGAAAGGGCTGCGCAGCGGCCCCAGGATTTCAGCTTCGCAGCATGAAGTGCCGGGGCTGCTGCGCAGCCCTTTCGCGACACAAGGCCGCTCCTACAGGGGCCGCGTCATGCCGATGAACCATGAGGATTCTTCCATGATCCTGCAACGCCTCTTCGCCCTGGCCCTGCTGGCGCTGTGCGCCGTGCTGGCCGTGATGGCCTGGCCCTACCAGGCCGCCTTCTCCTACGAACCGGTGGGCCCGCGCGCCTACCCGCTGCTGATGCTCGGCCTGATGAGCCTGGGCCTTTTGTACCTGGCGATCCGCCCCACGCCCATCGTGCGCAAGGACGACGAGCCGGAGCTGGACCGCCAGACCCTGATCAAGATCAGCGCCTGCGTCGGCCTGCTGATCGTCTTCGCCAGCACCTTCGAAGCCCTGGGCTTCATCCTCAGCGCCATTCTGGTCGGCGTGCCCATGGCCCGCCTGTACGGCGGCCGCTGGCTGCACAGCGCGGTCGTGGTGGTGGGCATGAGCGTCTTCCTCTACTGGCTGTTCGACCGCGTGATGGACGTCCCCCTGCCCCTCGGCCTGCTCGCCGTACTGGAGAACTGACACATGGATACCTTGAGCTACCTGGGCCAGGGCTTCGGCGTCGCCCTGAGCCCGTACAACCTGGTCACCGCCCTCACCGGCACCCTGATCGGCACCGTGGTCGGCCTGCTGCCGGGCCTGGGCCCGATCAACGGCGTGGCCCTGCTGATCCCCATCGCCTTCGCCCTCGGCCTGCCGCCTGAGTCGGCGCTGATCCTGCTGGCAGCCGTGTACCTGGGCTGCGAATACGGTGGGCGGATCAGCTCGATCCTGCTGAACATCCCTGGCGAAGCCTCCACCGTGATGACCACCCTCGACGGCTACCCCATGGCCCGCAGCGGCCTGGCCGGCGTGGCCCTGTCGCTGTCGGCCTGGAGTTCGTTCATCGGCGCCTTCATCGCCACCTGCGGCATGGTGCTGTTCGCCCCACTGCTGGCGAAATGGGCGATCGCCTTCGGCCCGGCGGAGTACTTCGTGCTGATGGTGTTCGCCATCGTCGCCCTCGGCGGCATGGCCGGTGACAAGCCCTTGAAAACCTTCATCGCCGCGCTGATCGGCCTGTTCCTGTCGGCGGTCGGCATCGATGCCAACAGTGGCGTGTACCGCTTCACCGGCGACAGCGTGCACCTGGCCGACGGCATCCAGTTCGTGGTGCTGGTGCTGGGCCTGTTCTCCATCAGCGAGATCCTGCTGCTGCTGGAAAAGACCCACCACGGTCACGTGGCGGTCAAGGCCACCGGGCGCATGCTGTTCAACCTCAAGGAAGCGGCGTCGGTGTTCTTCGTCAATATCCGCTGCGGCCTGCTCGGCTTCGTCATGGGCGTGCTGCCCGGCGCCGGCGCGACCCTGGCCAGTGCCGTGGCCTACATGACCGAGAAGCGCCTGGCCGGTGACAGCGGCAAGTTCGGCAAGGGCGACGCCCGTGGCCTGGCGGCACCGGAAACCGCCATCGGCGCCTCCTGCTGCGGCGCCCTGGTGCCGATGCTGACCCTCGGCGTACCGGGCTCGGGCACCACCGCGGTGATGATCGGCGCGCTGACCCTGTACAACATCACCCCCGGCCCGCTGCTGTTCGAACAGCAACCGGACATCGTCTGGGGCCTGATCGCCTCGCTGTTCATCGCCAACATCATGCTGATCATCCTCAACGTGCCGATGATCCGTGTGTTCACCCGCATCCTCGCGGTGCCGAACTGGGCGCTGGTGCCGGTGATCGCGATCATCACCGCGATCGGCGTGTACGCGGTGCATGCCACCACCTTCGACCTGTTCCTGATGGTCGGCATCGGCATCATGGGCTACATCCTGCGCAAGCTGGACTTCCCGCTGTCGCCGATCCTGCTCGGTTTCATCCTCGGCGGGCTGATGGAACAGAACCTGCGCCGCGCGCTGTCGATCTCCAACGGTGAATTGGGCATCCTCTGGTCGAGCCCGATCAGCATGGGCGTCTGGGTGCTGACGCTCTGCATGCTCAGCCTGCCGCTGCTGCGCATCTGGCGCAAACGTGCCCTGCAGCGCCGGGCCATGGCCGATGCCTGATCGGTCGTTGCCGCTGTTCTGGGCCACCGGGCTGGTCGGTCTCGCTGGCGGTTGCGCCGCCAGCCTGGTCGGCTGGCCTTTGCCATGGATGGTCGGTTCGCTGCTGGCGATCATCCTGGTGCGCTGCCTGACGCCGTGGCAGCTCAGCGAAATCCCCAATGGCCGCAAGTGCGGGCAATGGATCATCGGCATCGGCATCGGCCTGCACTTCACCCCGGCGGTGATCGAGCAAGTGGCCAGTCACTTCGCGCTGATCTTCTTCGGCGCGCTGTTCACCACCCTCTCCAGCGTGATCAGCGTGTGGCTGCTGCGGCGCACCGGCGAAGACCGCGCCACGGCGTTCTTCGCCAGCATGCCGGGCGGCTCGGGCGAGATGGTCAACCTCGGCGCGCGCAATGGCGCGGTGCTCAGCCAGGTGGCCGCGGCGCAGAGCCTGCGGGTGCTGGCGGTGGTGCTGTGCGTGCCGGCGCTGTTCAAGCTGCTGCTGGGTGATGGCGTGCCGCTGAATCATGCCGGCAGCGTCAGCTGGGGCTGGCTGGCGCTGATCGCGCCGTTGGGTGTGGGCGTGGCGCTGATCTGGCAACGCCTGCGTCAACCCAACCCGTGGCTGTTCGGGCCATTGCTGGTGGCCGCCACGGTGAGCCTTGCCGGCAATCTGCAGATCGGCCTGCCCGATGGCGCCAGCCAGATCGGCCAGTGGCTGATCGGCAGCGGCCTGGCCTGCCACTTCAACCGGGCGTTCTTCCGTCGCGCGCCGTCGTTCCTCGGCCGTACCTTGCTGGCCACGGGCTTGTGCATGCTGATCGCCGCCGGCGCGGCTTGGGCGTTGAGCCTGCTTACGCACCTGGACCTGCGCTCGCTGACCTTGGGGATGATGCCAGGTGGCATCGCGGAGATGAGCCTGACGGCGGAGACCCTGCAATTGTCGGTGCCGTTGGTGACGGCGTTGCAGGTGATGCGGTTGTTGTTCGTGCTGTTTTTGGCCGAGCCGTTGTTTCGGCGGTGGAATGCGGGCGAAGCCTGAGCAGCCTGTCGCGGCTTTCAATGAAAATGAAAAAGGAAGCCTGACAAGCTTCCTTTTCCACACATCGATCAGAAATCGTAACGCACGCCCACATTCACACCGTAAGGCTGTTCGATATTCTTGCCATTGCTGTACTCCACGTCGGCATGCACGCGGAACTGCTTGGACAGCGCCAGCGACACACCCACACCCAGCTCGGCACGCGAACCCGACAGATCATTGTTGAACACGTTGTCGTTGACCTGCACCTGGTTGCGTTGGGCGAACTCATGGGCGAAGGCACCTTTCACATAAGGCTGCACCATGGCCCCGCCATCGAGCGGGATGGTCTTGCCGACGGTGGTGCCCACCTTGCCCAGCAACGACTTGGCCATGTCGCCTTCGGCGCGCAGGCCGTTGTCGAAGGTATAGTCCTTGCCAGCGACCGCTGCAGTCGCCACCTGGACGAAAGGCTCGATGAAGTAACCGTCGTTGAGCTTGATGTGCTTGCCCGCCTCCACCGACGCGCTCACACCGTGGGTATCGTAGTCGCCCTTGCTACGGGTGTGGTCGCTCATGCCGACCTTGGCATTGTTCTGGTAGCGGTTGTACTTGAGCACCGTATCGACATAAAAGCCAGTCTCGCGATCCAGCCAGGTGGCGTAACCGCCAACATAATAGCTATCCACGGTACCGGAAGTACCATAGTCGAGATTCAGGTCCGAACGACTACTACCCGCCAGCACGCCCACCAACCAGTCGCTGTCGGCCAGCTGCATGTCGGCGCCCAGACTCAAGCCACGCTGGTTCTGCTGGTAACCCGCCCCCAGGGATGCACCGCTGACGTTGTACTGGTTACCGTAGGCACGCATCCAAACACCAGCGTCGCGTCCTTCACTGTAACGCAGCTCGCCCATGCGGCTGCGCAGCGAGCTGAGTTCGCCGTATGCCACGGTGATAGGCGTGTTGAACAGCGCCATGGCGGCCATGGTGATTGGCGCGATGGTGCGGGTCTCGCGGTTGAGAACCCAGTCATTGCCCTCTTGCGCCAGTTCGTAGGAGTACGCGCCCACGTCGACCCGTTCGCGGTCGTTGAGCAGATGGAACTGTGCACCGCCGTCGGCCGTCTGCACCAGGCGCAGCGAGTCGACACTCGCCTCCTGGCCACTGCTGCCCACCAGCAGGCCGTGATTGCCCTCCGATGTGCCAGTGACGATCAACTGGTCGCCGTTGCCGGTGACAAAGTCGCTGTCCATGACAAAGGTGCCGTTGCCAGAGAGGTTGGTCACCGTCAGGCTGTGGAAGCGGCCAGGGTCACCGAAAGTGACCTGTCCACCCTGCATGACCAGATCCCCCACGTCACTGTCGCTATTGAGCGTCCAGTGGGTACCGTCACCGAACATGGCACTGTTCACATTGTGCAAGCCCCCCAGCAACTGCGCTCCGTTGCGCAGATCGAGAGTCGCGCTTCCCCCCTGCGCCACAACCACGTCGCCTGTCATCTGCCCCTGATCCAGCTGCAGCTCGAAGGAGCCGGTAGGCCCGACCGAGACGTCGCCGGTCAGCGAGGAGCGCGTGAAGTTCGCCTGGGTGGCACCTGCGGATTGAATGTTGCCGGTCATTTGCGAATCGACAAGCGCCAGGACTAGCGTGCCGCTCTCTGCAGTCGTGGCGTTGCCGTTAACAGTCGAGCCATTGAGGGTGACCGTCGAAGTGCCCGTGCTTTCGATATCGCCATTTAGCGAAGAACGGATCAAGTTTGCCTGGGTGATGCCAGCGGACTTGATGCTGCCGCTCATCGTCGAATCCTGAAATACCAGGTCAAGATTGCCGGTAGCGCTGGTAACAGCATCACCGTTCAGGGTCGAACCGCTGAAGTTGATGGTCGAAGTGCCAGCGTTGTCGATCCCGCCAGTGAACGTGGAGGCTTCGACGCGAACGTTTGCCGTACCTTGCTGACGAACCTCCAAGGCGGTGCCATTGCCACCCGTCAGGCTGGAGCCATTGAGCACTTCCAGCGTCGCGACGCTCGCTTGGCCGACCACGATGGCCGGGCCGGCGACACCGGACACATGGCTGTTGTCCAACGTCAACTGAGGCGTATTGTTCGTCAAGCTTTCGGCCAGCATCTGCACACCAGCAGTCTGCCCGGTGATGCGGCTTCCACCCTCGACCCGTGCCGCGCCGCCCATCAGCCGCAAGCCTGGGCCTACCCTGCCGGTCATCTGGGTGTTGCGCAGCAGTAGTTGGCTGCCCGCCGTGACCTGGGCACCGATGCCTGCGCTGATCTGGCTGTCACTCACGCTGGCGGTCGATTGGCCGAAGCTGCGCGCCAACAACAGGCCCATGCCGTTACCGGTGTTGACGATATTCGCGTTGGCAATGGTGGCTGTGCCGTCGAGCAAGGCGATGGCATTGCCGGAGGCCACTGAAACGACGCCACTGGTCATGTTCAGTGTCGACTGGTTGATCTGCAGTGCCTCGGTCTGTGCACCGTTGACATTCAAGATGGAATTGGCGCTGACATTGTAGAACGTGACGGGGGTGGTGGCGTCGATGGTCAACGTTTCGCCCACTAGATCGCGAGCGGTGGCGTGGCCGGAGTAGGCCACGAGTGTCACCAGGGCGATGACACCCTTGAGGGATAAGCTAGAACAATTACAGGTACTGAAGATCGGCATTCCTGGACCTCTCGGTTCAATCGCAAAGGATGCGCAGAAAGCTGGGTACTGCCCGCCAGCCTCACTGCAGGCTCGAGAAGGCTAGTGAGAGCAGGGATCTTGGCGTATAGGAAAATTCAACAAATAGATGCAGGCTTTTCAACAACCAGGGCGGTCAGCGCCCGCCCTGGTTGTCTTGCCTCACGCCCTCCGAGGGCGTCCGGAGCCCCACAAGGCGCAGTAGCCTTGATTGTTGCCATTGACCGCGTAACGCACCATGACGCTGTTCGACATGTCGACCACACCGTCCTCACGCTGGACCGTGAAGCTACTGAGGAACGAACCTGTCAGCGGTCCGCGAGGCTCTGGGCTTCCTGCCGGGAACTTGATGTCATTGAAAGGCAGCACCAGCGTGATCGTGCCCGAGCTTGTGACCGTGCCGCTGATTTCGGCAGGCTCCGAGTACGGCGCGATCCCCCTTGCGCTGGCGGAATATTGCAACTGGACGGTGACATTTGCGCCAATGTTCAGCGTTGGCTCGTTGATCTGCAGTTGAATGCCGTTCCAAGGTTGAGAGTTGCAGTTGAGGATGTTGGTGGTGGGGGTAGTTGAGCCAGCCGGCCGGTTTTCCCTTGCACCATGACCCTTGGCTGGATCGACCGGGTCTGTGATGTCGACATTCAAGTAGCGCACGAAGGACGTCAGCGTGACGACGGCGGCGACGGTGACTGGCGTTACCAGGGAACGCTGGGCGTTGTCTTCGAAGTCAGAGCCAGCTGGCGGATAGACCTCGAAGTAAGCTTCCTTCAAGCCATTCCCGTGGCGCGCGATTGTTGCCCATGGCAACTCGACATTGATGGTCGAACCGTCGACAGGTGGGTCCGGCAGTTCGATCGCAGGCACCGCAATGATCTCCTCGGCGGAACCTGCAGATCCGTAGTAGATCCGAATCCTGCTACCTGCTTGCGCGTTAGCGTAGGTGGTAAAGACGATAGTCGCCGGCAAATTGAAATCTTCCGGTCGAATCCTGTTATCCACCGGGTCGGCGCCGCCACCGCGTACCACGAGCTGGCCGAGCAGAGGGTTCGGGCTGCCATCGTCCGGATCCGGAGTCGGCCCCACGGTCCGCAGGTCCACCGCCACGACGGCAGGGGGTGATTGCCGTGGAGTCACTTCCCCCCGGGACCACTCATAAGTCACCGACAACTCATAGTTGGCCTGCCCATCTGGCTGGGCCAGGTTATCCCACGTCGCGACCACCGTGCGAGGCGCCGTGCCGTAGGTAATGGGGGACAGCCTTTGCGGGCCAGAAGGCGTTTGCAAAATCACGACGAGACCGTCGTTGGGCTGCGCAGAGACGATGTCCGGAACCTGGATGGTCAGCCCCGCCCTCGCCAGCTCGCGGTTGACGCGCGCGGCCTGCAGAATCGGGGCCGGCAAGACCGTGGGCACATCCTCCAGCTGCACCTCCACCACAAGGCTGCCAGACTCCGCCGACTCCCACCCCGTACGATCGCGCAGCCTGTACTTGACCTGCTTGAGGCCCGCCCCCCAACCTTCGACGACGGTGTTGCTAAGGTCGATCGTCTGCACCAGTTCGTCACCGACCGGATAGATGTCGATGGGCACCAGCTCGACGCCATTGACGCTGATCAAAATCTGGTCGGCGGGCCATTTCCCCGAGTAATCGGCAAGCGGGAAGGAAATGCTCGGATTGTTTCGCAGGTAATCCCGATCGATCACCGCGTCCGCCGGAAGATTGGCCGGCCGTCCCAGGGCACGGGGCTGAGTCCCGCGGGAAGGTGGGAACTGGTCGACATAGACGCGTTGAGGTTCGGACGCTACCTCGTTACCAATCTCGCTGTTCGCCACCGAATAGAAGATATCAACGAAGCCTTCTGGCACCGTAGCCCAGAAAGCGGGATCGACCGCTACGCTGATGGATTCTTCCCTCTCAGGGTCGAACGCTACTCTTGTCAGCTCGCTGACCTTTACGGGATTTGGAATCTTGTTGCCAAACGCGTCATCTAGATAGTCCATTCGCCATAGATAGATCAGGTCGAACGAGCCAAGGAAGTCGTCAGGGATATTGGGTGGTAACACCGTCACTGGCCAAGCCGGGATGGTCAGGGTCACATAGTTATTACGATCATCTGTAACATCAAAAGCCTCACGCGGAATAGTGACACCCCGTCCGTCACCGTTATCAGGCAGGACTTTGTCGGCGTCTATGACGAAGTCCCCACTGCTCGCCGTGGACTGCTGATTGACAGACATCAGCCCACTGCTGGTTGCCTTGGCTTTATTCTTTTTATACTCAGCTAGCGCCTGATCAATTTTATTTGAAAGCGCCAGGAATTCTTCTTTAGTCTTTACCGGGTCCGGTTTCGTAGCCCCTGGCGCAGAGGTTTCTCCCGCCGCAATACTGTTCTTCTCAAAGCTGGTCATAGCGTTCTCCTGGAAATTGAAAAATCAACTACAAACGGCCTAACAGCAGCCGGAACATCTACACGATACCTATTTATCACCCCTGAATTCGCACCCCATGCCACTGCCGAATATAAAGTCGACGCGTACCTGGAGCGGGTGCGAAAAACCCACGCTACCGTCGCTCTTCACGACGTCGTACCAAACCCTGACCTGGCCTTCCTTCCTGAAGTCTTCAAACTGATCATGAAGTGCCTGTCGCACGGGCCCCAGGAACAAGCGCAGCGTTTGGTTCGCGTTGCTCACTGGCACGAGTTCAGAAAACTGTTCTTCACCAGTCGCGACAAACTCTGGGAGCTCTTTTCGGTACAGCTGCCAACGCAAACGAACGTGTTCCCCTACTTGTAACCCGGCACTAGCAGGCACATCGAATGGAACTTCTGCGGTCGGGGGGATAGGTTTGGAAATGGCTTTGTACAAAGAGTCGCAACTGAGGTTGCCGTAGATGTTGACATAGGGCACCACGTACGCCGGCCGCGGATACGTCGCCGCCCAGGCGACGGTGACCAGGGTGGCAGGGGAGCGCTGCCGGTTGACGCCATTGCTGGTCCAGTAGTGCACCGGGACCCGGCCACTGCTGTCCTTGACCTGATCATAGGGAATGAGCGGAAAAGTGATCGTTGTGTTTCCCTGATCGCCCTCCTTCACCTCATAGGTCGAAATGGAGTCCTTTGAGTCGTTCCAGTGCAATTGCAACGTCTGCCCCGGTTCAGGCTGCGGGTAGAGCAGCACCTCTACCGTCACGTCCTGATTGATATCCGGAATCCCCAGGTGATTGTCTCCCGTGCGCCCTTTGACCACGACGGGCGCCAGCCTTGGATTCTCAGGCTCTGGCCCCTCCGGGTCGGGCCCTGCGACGCGCAAGTCGACGCTGACCTGGATACCGGTCGTTTCCTGCGAACCACCATGGCGACTACTGGTGTAGTACACATCCGCCAGCACGGGCCCGACAAAGCCCTGGGCAGTGATATCCGCCCATGGCACATCCACACGCACAGGCCATTGCTGGGTGGCGCCTACCGTCACAGCCTGCAATGGCCGAGTGTTCCAGTAAACCTGCAGCACATCGCCAGGCTCCGCCGCTTCGATCCTGGGGATCTCGACCTGCACGGGCGTGCGAGCATCCTCCAGATCCAGCAACCCATCGTTGGCCAGCGGCACCTGCGGAAACGGAAGCACAACAGGCACGGGCAACAACACTTGTACGTCGAGTGAAGGTGACTGAACACCCACGTTGCCACTGCGATCCAACAACCTGCAGACCACACGAAACATGCCATTGGTCAATTTCGCGGCGGGCACGTCGACTAGAAATGGATTTTGACGCTTGTTATCAACGTTGACATCAACTTCGCAAGAAGGATTAAACGGCAAGTTTGTCGTGTCCGACACACTCGAATCGAGCAGGAAGAGCTGAACTTTGTCTTCGAGCCGAATGTCGTCCCATCGGTCTATCTTGAAAGTCGCTTTGTTTCCGTTCTGTTCCAGATACGCTTCATCAATGACCGTTACGTTATCTTCCCTCAACGGACAAGGGCGTCCCATATTCGGCGCCATCTGGTCTATCCGGACCCTGGCCTCTGGAGAAAGTTCTCGATTGAAGATCTCATCAACCCAGACTTCAAACTTGAGACGGCCCTCGCCTGGGACAAAAATGGACGCAGGCACACTCAAATCGACCGGAATAAACCGCTCACCGTTTTCATCTTCATCAATGCTGGGTGTCATGTCCCACTGAACAACTTCGCCCACTGTGCGGTCATTCCAGAACGGCTGAAACTCCAGCCGAGGACTCTCATAGCCGCTCTCAATCAACTGCCGGTAATCGCTTTCGTATTCCTCCCAGGCCTTTACCCGAAAAGGCAACGTAACGATCTGCTTCTCAAGAGCTAGTGTGAGGGCCCCGTTTTCATCATCGAGCAACGGCAGCACACCCACGGGCACAGGAGCAGCGAGAATGATTTCGCTGGGCTGCGCAGAGAGGATGGAGCCCTTACCTTTAGCCGTCACCAGTCTCGACATTTTCACACCCTTGAGATATGCAGCCCCTGAACTACAAGGGCTGTATGGCTTCTGTAGGGGTGAATCTAACGCTGAGAAAAATTCCGCGAAACTGGCAAAAATGCTAGGTGCAGCAGCACTACAACGGCGGCAACGACCAGTTGATCGGCGCCATCCCATGCTGCTGCAAGAATCCATTGGTCCGGCTGAAATGCCCACAGCCAAAGAACCCGCGATACGCCGACAACGGCGACGGGTGCACCGACTTGAGCACCAGGTGCTTGGTGCCGTCGATCAACTTCTGCTTGCTTTGCGCGTGAGCCCCCCACAGCAGGAACACCACGTTCGGACACTGCTCGCTGACGGTCTGGATGATCCGGTCGGTGAAGAACTCCCAGCCCTTTTTCGCGTGAGACGCGGCGTTGGCCCGTTGCACGGTCATGGTGGTATTGAGCAGCAGCACGCCCTGCTCGGCCCAGCTCTGCAGGTAGCCGTGGTTGGGGATCGGCAGGTTGAGGTCGCGCTGCAGCTCCTTGTAGATGTTCACCAGCGACGGCGGCGTGGGGACGCCAGGCTGTACCGAAAAGCACAGGCCATGGGCCTGGCCGGGGCCGTGGTACGGATCCTGGCCGAGGATGACCACCTTGACCTGATCCAGCGGTGTCGAATTCAAGGCGTTGAAAATCAGCGGCCCTGGCGGGTAGATCTCCTTGCCGGCGGCATATTCCGCACGCAGGAACTCGCGCAACTGGTGCATGTAGGGCTGGTCGAACTCGGCGCGCAGCGCGGCTTTCCAGCTCGGTTCGAGTTTGATGCGATCGTCGTCGGTCATGGGGGCATCCAATAGCAAAGTGGCGCGACACTAGGAAAGCCTCGGCGGCTTGTCAATCGATCCGACCGACGACCGGCAGCTTCGCGCCAGGCAGCCATACTGGTGGGATGACCTGCATGAGGTAGCCCATGTCCATTCACTGCGAGGAACTCATCGGCGCCGATGGCGCCCGTATCGGCATCGCCACCCTGGACGCGCCCAAGGCGCTCAATGCCCTGACCCCGCCGATGATCGAGGTGCTCGACGAGCGCCTGCGCGGCTGGGCCAGCGACCCCGACATCGTCTGCGTGTTACTGCGCGGCAACGGCGCGAAGGCCTTTTGTGCCGGCGGCGATGTGCGCGCGCTGGCTCAGGCCTGCCGCGAGCACCCCGGCAGTGTGCCGCTACTGGCGGCGCATTTCTTCGCCAGCGAGTACCGCCTCGACTACCGCCTGCACACTTACCCCAAGCCGCTCCTGTGCTGGGGCCACGGACATGTGCTGGGCGGAGGCATGGGGCTGCTGCAAGGCGCCTGCGTGCGCATCGTCACCCCCAGCAGCCGCCTGGCCATGCCCGAAATCAGCATCGGCCTGTACCCCGATGTCGGCGCCAGCTGGTTTCTCGCCCGCCTACCCGGCAAGCTCGGGCTGTTCCTGGGCCTGACCGGCGCCCCGATCAATGCCCGTGATGCCCTGGATCTTGGCCTGGCCGACCGCTTCCTGGGCGAGCATCAACAGGACGCTCTGATCGAGGAGTTGCTGCAGCTGAACTGGCAGGAGCAGACCGCCCTGCAGCTCAACAGCCTGCTCAAGGCCGAGCAGCACAGGGCCTGCGCCGAGCTGCCCGAGGGCCAGTGGCTGGCGCGGCGGACGGTGATCGACGAAGTGCTCGACGTGGCCGATCCGGTCGCCGCCTGGCGCGCCCTGAGCGGGCTGGCACGGCACGCCGATCCGTTGCTGGCGGCGGCCGGCCAGCGCCTGCACGAAGGTTGTCCGTTGACCGCGCACCTGGTGTGGGAGCAAATCCGGCGTGCGCGCTATCTGTCGCTGGCACAGGTGTTCCAGATGGAATACAGCATGAGCTTGAACTGCTGCCGTCACCCGGAGTTCAGTGAAGGGGTACGGGCCAGGTTGCTGGACAAGGACAACCAGCCGCACTGGCATTGGCCGGATGTAGCACAGGTGCCGGCGGCGGTGGTCGAGGCGCATTTCGCCAAAGTCTGGGAGGGGCGCCATCCACTGGCCGACCTGGGATGAAACAGAGGGTGACCCGTGCCACGCACCACAGCGCCCGCTCCCACAGGGAGCCTGTAATGTCCGATACAGCAGCGATCCTGTGGGAGCGGGTTCACCCGCGAAGGCATGGCTCAATCCACCCTGGTCTTCGCGGGTAACCCCCAGGTCAGCGCTGCCAGTTGCGATCGCCGCCGCGCCCGTTGGAATGCCAGCGATCTCCTCGACCGCCTCGGTTGTCGTTGCGGTAATCGTTGCGCTCGCGATCGCGCCCGTAGTCATAGCGCTGGCGATTGCCATAGTCGTAGCGGGGATTGCCCTGCCAACGCGGCTGCACGCCGGGTGGTGGATAAGGCCGGTACTGCGGCCCTGGCGCCGGTCGGTAGTAGCGCGGCGCAGGCTGGTAGTAGTAACGCGGCTGCGGGGCCACATAGTAGCGGTCATAGCGGTAGTAACCGGGGTACACATAGCGATCGGAGGTGTAGTAGTCGCTACGGTAGTAGCCGCCGCTGCCGTAGTACGGCGCGCAGCCGCTGGTCAGAAGTACGAGCAGGACGAGCAACAGGATTCGTGGGTACATGGCGGCCTCCTGGACCGCGAGGGTGCCCGGCACAGCGGCGCTGGCGGACGTCGACGGCAATGCGTTCGTCGACACTGGATAAGACCGTCGAGGCAGGGTTCGGTGCCATTTCCGCAACAAATTGAAACAGGTCGTCCTGCCGCGCTTCGATATACTCCGTTGCCCATGACTGCGTCTGTCCCTGACGCCCGGAATCGACCATGCCCGACCCTCGACGCTGCCCCGCCTGTGGCACCCTCAACCAATGCGGCCTGGCCGACCCAGGCAGCGCCACGCACGGCTGCTGGTGCTTCAGCGTGAGCATCGACCCGGCTGTCCTGGAAGCCCTGCCGGCCGAACTGCGCGACAAGGCCTGCCTTTGCCCACGCTGCGCCCAGGTGGATGCACAGCTCAAGGCAGCGTCAGCCGAGATGATCCGCTAGACTGCGCGCCGTTTTCCCGTGACCTGTTCGCCATGCGCCTAGACCGATTCCTCGGCAACCTGCCCTGCTACAACCGCCAGCAAGTACGCCTGCTGCTCGCCAGCGGGCGCGTGCGCGTGGATGGCCTGGCGACGGATGATCCGCTGCTGGATGTGCGTGAGTTCAGCCGGGTCGAGGTGGACGAACAGGTCGTGCAGGCCGGTCGCCCCGCACGCTACCTGATGCTGCACAAACCCACCGGCTGCGTCAGCGCCACCAGCGACCCACAGCACCGCACGGTGCTCGACCTGCTGCCTGAGGGACTACGCGACGGCCTGCATATCGCCGGGCGCCTGGACTACAACACCACCGGCCTGATGATCCTGACCAACGACGGCCAGTGGTCGCGACGCCTGACCCAGCCCCGCACCAAACTGCCGAAGATCTACCGCGTGCAGACCGAGGACGAGATCGGCGCGCATTATGTCGACAAGTTCCGTGAAGGCTTGTACTTCGCCTTCGAAGACCTCACCACCCTGCCCGCCCAGCTCGATATCCTCGCCCCCCGCGAGGCACGCCTGGCAATCGTCGAAGGACGCTATCACCAGGTGAAGCGGATGTTCGGCCATTTCCAGAACAAGGTGGTGGGCTTGCATCGCGAGCGCATGGGCACCATCGAGCTGGATCCAGGGTTGGCGCCGGGTGAATTTCGGGCGCTTTCGGCCGAGGAAGTCGCCACGGTCTGAGCCCTTTCGCGGGCAAGCCCGCTCCCACGGGAGACTCGGGAAACCTGTGGGAGCGGGCTTGCCCGCGAAAGGGCCGGATCAGGCCAAGCGAAACCGCCACACGACCGCCGAGCACCCCGAGTCACATTTTCCCCGAACGGCACTTGCGCGATGCGCGCCTCGCTGCTTGAATCGAATCGTCAGTCTGCATGTGACCAACAAGTCACACTGCCGTCCCAGACGCCCTTTGCCGGCCATCCAACGCCTCGATGCGCGGGAGCACGGCAAATCGCCCGCAACAACAATACCGTCGACGAATGCGTCAAGGATCGACACCAGGGCCCACCGGTTTCACTTCCAGGCGAATGCCTACCTGTCATAAAGCACGTGCACCCTGATGGCCTCTGCGGTCGGTTCGGCGTCGTACTCGCGAACCGTCCAGGCGAACCACCAGGTGACGCGAATACCCTTTTTGCGCCAGGAGTCGATGACATGAGGCCAGAAATCGCTGTACTTGATATCCAAGGGCAGTACCGGGTTTACACGGAGTTCCATCGCGCGCAAGGCGCCGAGAAGACGATCATCCTGATCAATGGCTCGTTGGCCACCACGGCGTCCTTCGCACAGACAGTGCGCAACCTGCATCCACAGTTCAACGTGGTGCTGTACGACCAGCCTTACGCCGGCAAGTCGAAACCCCACAACCGCCAGGAGCGGCTGCTGACCAAGGAGACCGAGGCGCACATCCTGCTCGAACTGATCGAGCACTTCCGTGCCGACCACGTGATGTCGTTCTCCTGGGGCGGCGCCTGCACCCTGCTGGCGCTGGCGCACCAGCCGCAATTGGTGAAGAAAGCCATCGTCAGCTCGTTCTCGCCGGTGATCAACGAGCCGATGCGCGACTACCTGGAGCGCGGTTGCCAGTACCTGGCCGCCTGCGATCGCTACCAAGTGGGCAATCTGGTCAACGACACCATCGGCAAGCACCTGCCGTCGCTGTTCAAGCGCTTCAACTACCGGCACGTCAGCAGCCTGGACAGCCACGAGTACGCGCAGATGCACTTCCACATCAACCAGGTGCTCGAGCACGACCTGGAACGGGCACTGAAGGCCGCGCGCAACATCGACATCCCGGTGCTGTTCATCAACGGCGACCGTGACGAGTACACCACCGTCGAAGATGCCCGGCAGTTCAGCCGGCACGTGCAGCGTAGCCAGTTCAGCGTGATCCGCGACGCCGGTCACTTCCTCGACATGGAGCACAAGAGCGCCTGCGAGGATACCCGCGGCGCGATGCTCGGCTTCCTCAAGCCGACCGTGCGCGAACCCCGTCAACGCTACGTGCAGGAACAGGGGCAGCATGCACTGGCCCTCTGAGCGCATCGGCGACCTGTAGCCCTTCGCTACCCGCAGGCTATGGGCCGCCGACAGGCTTTTTTATGCCCTTGGGCTTCTCATTGGCGAGGGGTTCTGGTAAAAAGTCGGGCGCCGACGCGGGTATAGTTTAATGGTAGAACAGTAGCTTCCCAAGCTTCCGACGAGGGTTCGATTCCCTCTACCCGCTCCACATCGCATTCCCCGCATGGCGTTCCAGCGACGTCATCGCTGTCAAAAGGAGCTTCGGCTCCTTTTTTCGTTCCTGCACCTTTCTTGATCCAGCCCATGGCCATTCCTTGCCTGAAAGGCTTGAATGCCCGGCGCCTTTTGCACTTGCGAGCCGATCGGTTCCAGCGCATAAGCACCTAAGCTTTCTGAAACATCTCCAAAGGACTGCGCATGTTTCTCTCCCGCTGGCTACCGGGCCTGGCCAACCTGCTGCACTACCGCCGCGAATGGTTCCACGCTGACCTGCAGGCCGGCCTGTCGGTGGCCGCGATCCAGATTCCCATCGCCATCGCCTACGCGCAGATCGTCGGCCTGCCGCCGCAGTACGGGCTCTATGCCTGCGTGCTGCCGATGATCGTCTACGCCCTGATTGGCAGCTCGCGCCAGTTGATGGTCGGCCCGGACGCCGCCACCTGCGCCATGATCGCCGGGGCCGTGGCGCCGCTGGCCATGGGCGACCCACAACGCATCGCCGAGCTGTCGGTGATCGTCACGGTGCTGGTGGGCGCGATGCTGATCGCTGCCGGGGTGGCGCGGGCCGGGTTCATCGCCAGCTTCTTCTCCAGACCGATCCTGATCGGCTACCTCAACGGTATCGGCCTGAGCCTGATCGCCGGGCAGCTGTCCAAGGTGGTGGGTTTCAGGATCGAGGGCGACGGCTTCATCCTCAGCCTGGTCAACTTCCTCCAGCGCCTGGGCGAGATCCACTGGCTGACGCTGACCATCGGCCTGGCTGGCCTGGGCCTGCTGATCTGGCTGCCGCGCCGCTATCCACGGCTGCCGGCCGCGCTGGTGGTGGTGCTGGTGTTCACGGCCCTGGCCGGACTGTTCGGCCTGGATCGCTACGGCGTGGCGATCCTCGGTCCGGTCCCGGCGGGCATCCCCGAACTGGCCTGGCCGCGGAGCAGCCTGGCGGAAACCAAGAGCCTGCTGCGTGACGCCCTGGGTATCGCCACCATCAGTTTCTGCAGCGCCATGCTCACCGCCCGCAGCTTCGCCGCCCGCCACGGCTATGCGATCAACGCCAACCACGAGTTCGTCGCCCTGGGCGTGAGCAACCTGGCCGCCGGGATCTCCCAAGGCTTCGCCATCAGCGGCGCCGACTCGCGCACCGCGGTCAACGACATGGTTGGCGGCAAGAGCCAGCTGGTGGGCATCATCGCCGCGCTGGTGATCGCCCTGATCCTGCTGTTCTTCACCGCGCCCATGGCCTGGATTCCCCAGGCCGCGCTGGGCGCCGTGCTGCTGATGGCCGGCTGGGGGCTGATCGATGTGAAGTCGCTCAAGACCATCCGCAGGCTCAGCCGCTTCGAGTTCTGGCTGTGCCTGCTGACCACGGTCGGCGTGCTCGGCCTGGGGGTGTTGCCGGGCATCGTGTTCGCCGTGACCCTGGCCATCCTGCGCCTGCTCTACAGCATCTACCAGCCTACCGACGCGGTGCTCGGCTGGGTGCCCGGCATCGAAGGCCAGGTGGACGTGCGCCAGCACCAGGACGCCCGCACCGTACCGGGTCTGGTGGTGTACCGCTTCGACGACGCGATCCTGTTCTTCAACGCCGACTACTTCAAGATGCGCCTGCTCGAGGCGGTGCAAGGCGAGGCTCAGCCAAAGGCGGTGCTGTTCGATGCCGAAGCGGTGACCAGTATCGACGTCAGTGGCATCGCCGCCCTGCGCGAGGTGCGCGACACCCTGGCCGCCCAGGGCATCCATTTCGCCATCGCCCGTGCCCGCGGCACCTTCCTGCGCATGCTGGTGCGCTCGGGGATGGCACGGGAGATGGAGGAGAAACTGCTGTTCGGCTCGGTGCGGGCGGGGATTAGGGCATATCGGATGTGGCGCAACAGAACTGGCCGGGAGGCCGTGGACCGGTAACAGAAGGCACCTACAGCAATGCCAGAAGGGAACGATGTAGCAAGGCAAACGACCATCGCTAGCCTTGCGGATCATCTTCCCCGCATAGTTTCGCATGGTCGAAACTACGCCAATGGCGTATATCCTGCTATGCTCTTCACCGAAACATCCATCTTCACCAAACGCGTCAAAGCGTTGCTCGACGAAGAAGCCTACCGACTGCTTCAGGTCCGACTTCTGATCTGCCCCGATGCAGGAGACCTCATCGAAGGTACCGCAGGGCTGCGCAAGATACGTGTCGCGGCGAAGGGACATGGGAAACGTGGCGGTGCCAGGGTCATCCACTACCACTTCATGAGCGCGTCACGGATCGCCTTGCTGTACATCTACCCCAAGAACGAACAGTCAGACCTTTGAGCAGAACAACGCGCTGCGCTGAGAAACCTCATCGAACACTGGAGCCACCCATGAGCCGCTTCTTCGACGAACTGATGGAAAGCGTCGAGCAGATGGATGAAATCGTCCATGGCCGCCGCCCGCCTTCCCGTCAATTCGAAATCGACGCTCTCCAAGTCAAGAACATTCGCAAGGCGACCGGCCTGTCCCAAGTGCGTTTCGCCGAAATCATCGACGTACAGGTGGCCACCCTGCGCAACTGGGAACAAGGCCGTCGAGAACCCACCGGACCGGCCAAGGCCTTGTTGCGGGCTATCCACAACGACCCTGAGCATGTTCTGAAGGCACTGTCACACTGAACGCCCCCTCAGCCCTGCGGCACGCACGCCCGCGCGACACCCTGGGTGCCCTGCCCGAGCAAGCTGATCAAGCCGCAGGGCAGGCTCCCCCGCCACTGCAGGTAGTCATGGCCTGCGGGAAACTCCACCTGCTCCACCCGATACCCCTTGGCCAGCAGCACATCACGCAGATGGCGATTGGTGTCGAGGATCCTCGGCCCCTCGAACAGTCCCGCCTGCAGGTAGAACCGCAGCGGCTGGCGCGGGGCCTTGGCGTACTCGCGGGTCAACCAGCCAGGCTCGGCGCCAGACATCGGCCACCAGTAGGACCCGGACATGCTCAACACGTTGCCGAACAGCTCCGGGTGCATGAGCCCCATATAGGCCGACGCCAGGCCACCGTAACTGGAACCGGCGACCACGGTGCGCGACGCCGGGGCCGCCAACCCCTGGCGGCGGGCCCAGGGCATCAGCTCTTCGGCCATGAACCGGGCGAACAGCGGATTGGGCGGCAGCTCCTGCTCACGGCTCTGGCTGCTGGGGTTGGCGATGATGAGCGCCGCGGTGGGCGGGATCAGGCCATCGGCAAGCAGATTGTCGAGCAAGGTCGGAGTCGGTACCTGACGGGTATAGGCATGGGCATCGAACAGCACCAGCAAGGCCTGGTCGGCCTTGCCCGGACGCCAGCCCACCGGGCGGTAGAGATAGACGTCGCGCTCGTTGCCGAGCAATTGGCTGGCCAGGCGCTTGCGCTCCAGACGACCACGGGGCACGCCCGCCCGCTCGGCGACCCAAGGCTGTGGCGCGGCATCGGGCAACTCCAGCCGCGAGCGCGACAACCAGGGGTCGCCACTGCCATCGGCGAAGGTGTTTGCATTCAGCGGATCGCGGCGGGTGCTGGCCAGTATCACCCGACGGTCGTCCGACACCGGCACATCCGGGGCCATCTGATAGCTCAGGCGCGTAGCGGCGGGCACCACGAAGCTGTGGTGCCAGACATCGCTCGAACCCAGCCGGGCCAAGGGCTCATGGCTGCCTGAGGGAGCCCCGAAAACCCGCACATTGTCCCGCGCCCCGCGCCAGAGGAAGGTCACCAGGCGCTGCCCAGGCTGTCCGGGAATGGCTTCCACCAACGGCGTTCCCTCACGGGCACGTGCCTTCCAGAAAGCCTCGCTGTCGCCACCCTCGGCCAGCTCCCGCTGCAAGCTGCGCAAGGCCGGGCTGGCCAAGGGAACGGGAGAACGACGTTGCTCGGCAGCCGGCACCACCTGCTCCAGGCGCAGGCTGAACCGCTCGGACGGACGGGTCGCCAGGGGCTCGACACGTATCCGGTAATGCCCTGCCTGCTCCGCCACGAACAGAAACTCGCGGGGCTGGTCAAGACCGTCGACCAGCAGGCGCAACGGCTGCCCCTCGGCATTCAGCAGACGCAGGCTGACATCGCCTTCGACCCGCCCACGTACCAGATCCCCAGCCTTGAGCCCCAAATGCCAGACAGGCCGGCCAGTGTCGCTGACCTGCCCAGCGACCGCCCTGCCGACCTCCAGTTCGGCGCCTGCCACGGCCACGCTCGAGCTAAGGAGCGCCAGCAGCCCGGCGCCGGCCCATCGCGTCAATCGCTGCATGATCACCTCAGAAGTCGATACTGGCGGAGAGCTTCAAGGTGCGCGGCTCGCTGACCGTCGCATAGCCGTCGTTGAACACCCCGGCCCAGTAGGCGCGGTTCTCGACGTTCTCCAGGCTGGCGCGCAGGGTCACGTCCTTGCTCAACACCCTGGTGGCGTAGCGCGCACCCAGGTCGTAGCGGGTCCATTGCGGGATCTTCAGCTGGTTGGCCGAGTCCAGGTACTGGGAGCTGCTGTGGATGCCCAGGGCGGTGAGGGTCAGGCCCTCGACCCAGGGCAGGTCCCACTCGGCCCCGAGATTGGCCGACCAGGCCGGCACGCCGCGCGCGGTGTTGCCGTCCAGGGCGCCGCCAGCGGTCTTGCTCAGCACGGCACGGGTGTAGGTCACGCCGCCGAGCAGGCGCACGCTGGGCACCACCTCGCCGAACATCGTCCACTCCACGCCGCGGTTGCGCTGTTCACCGTCATCGTTGTAACGGTTGCTGGGCTTGTCGTAGATCATGCTGGGCTTGTCGATCTGGAACAGCGCCAACGTGTGGGTGAAATCGCCCAGGTCCCACTTCACCCCAGCCTCCATCTGCTTGGCGACATAAGGCGCGAACTGCTCGCGGTAGTTGGCCGCCTTCACATCCGTCACCATGCCACCCTGGGTCAGGCCCTCGATGTAGTTGGCGTACAGCGACACCGGCGCATCCCAGGGCTTGAGCACGATGCCCACGGCCGGGGTCAGCTTGCGCTCGTCGTACGCAGGCGTGCTCATCTTCTGACGGACGCGCTGGGAACGCACGCCGAGCGTGAGCAGCACGCGCTCGTCAACAAAGCCCAGGGTATCGGCCACGGCGAAGCTCGACAGGGTGTTGTCGCCAGTCTTGGTGCTGCTGCCATGGTTGCCGGCGATGACTGCCTTGCCGGGCCGGTAGATGTTGGTCGGGTACTTGGGGCCGGTGACCGTGGGCGCACGGCCAATATCTTGGTGCAGCAAGGTGGTGCTGAGCACCAGTTGATGGCTGACCGGGCCGGTCATGAAGTTGCCGCGCAGCCCCGCCTCACTGGACAGGCTGTGGGTGTAGCCAGCCTGGTTGTAGGTTTCGCCGATGGCCGAGCCATCGACCTTGTTCACCACCACACGGGTACCGTTGAGAAAGCCATCGTAGCGAGTGCGCGCACCGCCGACACTGGCGTAGGCGCTCCAGTTGTCATCGAGTTGATACTCGCCGCGCAGGACCACGGCCTTGCTGATCTGCCGGGCATGGATGCCCTCGAGGATGTTGGTATCGGGCTTGGGCGCGCGGGTCACCTGGTTCAGGCCGGTGAAGCCGGCCATCATCGGGCTGCCGTTATCGAGTTTTTCGTGGCTTTCGTAGGCGTCCAGTTCGAGCTTGAAGTCGTCGCCCCGGTAATCCAGGGCCAGAGCGGCCAGGGTGCGATCCTTGGACTGTTTGTCGACGCCGGTGTCACCACTGCCGTAGACACCGTTGAAGCGGATACCGAAGCGTCCATCGGCGAAACGTCGACCCACATCGATATGCTCGGCGACATAGCCATCGGACACGTAGCTGGTGGTCAGCCGGGTCAGTGGCGCGTCGCCGGCGCGCTTGGGCACCAGGTTGACCACACCGCCCACGCCGCCGTTGGGCGCCATGCCATTGAGCAACGCGCTGGGCCCCTTGAGCACTTCGACACGTTCGAGGAATTCGGTCGGCACATGGCCGTCCGGCGCCAGGCCATACAGGCCGCCCAGTGCCAGCTCGGTGGAGTCCAGCGCGTAACCACGAATCATGAAGTTCTCGTAGGCATGCCCTTCGCCGGTGCTGAAGCGGATCGACGGGTCATTGCGCAGCACCGCGCCGACCGTGCCGCTCTGCTGGTTCTCGATGGTCTTGGCGGTGTAGGCGGTGACGCTGAAAGGCGTGTCCATGAGGTCACGGTTGCCCAGCATGCCAAGGCGCGCGCCACGCGCCACCTGGCCGCCGCTGTAGCTGTCCGGCAGGTCGCTGTTGAAGCCCGAGGCATTGACCGTGGTCGCGCCCAAGGTAAGTGCGCCCTCCTCGGCAGATCCGCGCAGGATGATCACCCCCTGCTCCTCGACCGCGACCAGGTCGCTGCCGGCCAGCAGCTGGCGCAGGGCCTGAAGCACCGTGTAGCGGCCCTGCAAGGCCGGCGCGGCGCGCCCGGCGAGCAGGCGGCTGTCAGCGGCGATGGCCACGCCAGAGGCATGCGCCAATGCATGTACCGTGGTCTCCAGCGACTGGCTTGGCAGATCCAGGTTCAGCGGCTGGCTGTCGGCCAGGGCCAGGCCACTGCCGCCCAGGGCGCAGGCCAGGGCCAGGCGCCGCAGGGTGCCAGGGACACGGGAGGAGAGAAGCGACATGATCGGTCCTTGCGAGAGGTGGGTTCACAGCTGATGACGCGGCAGCAGTGATTTACCCCTCAAACGAATTTCGCGCGTGCACGATCAGTTGCTGGCCGCCCTTTGCCAGCACGCGTACTGGCAGGATTCGCGGCAAGGCTTCGAGCAGTACATCCGGTCGGTCACTGGGGAAGCTCCCGGTCAGGCGCAGGTCGGCCGCGCTGGGATCGACCTCGATCGCTTGCGCGACGTAGGCATTCAGCTCCCCTATCACTTCGCGCAACGGCTGGTCGGTGAACGACCACCAGCCACGCCGCCAATGCGCCAGGTCCGGGCCGAACTGGCCACCGGCACGCAGCGTGCCCAGGCGCCCATCGCCATCCAGGCAGATGCGCTCACCCGCCCGCAGTACTTGCTCCCGCCCCTGCAGGTCGCGTACCTGCACCCGTCCTCTGGAAACCGCCACCTGCACCCGATCACCGCGGTCACTGACAGTAAAAGCGGTGCCCAGCACCTCTACCCGGCCAAGGCGGGTGCTGACCACGAACGGCCGCCACAACGCGTGGGCAACGTCGAAGAAGACATTGCCATGCAACAGCAGTACCTGACGCTCGCCATGGTCGAAACGCACCCGCAGGTTACTCTCGGCGGCCACCAGCAGCTGGCTGCCATCGGGCAACGCCAACTCATGGGGCGCCTGGGCATGCGCGGTCCGTAAATCCTGCAGGAACGGTGCGGTGCGCGTGAACATCCAGCCCAGCCAGCCGCCCGAGGCCAGCAACAACGCCAGCGCGCCGCCCTGGCGCAGCACGCGCCGACGACCAGGGTCGCTAGTCTGCGGTTGCAAGGCGCCGCGTAGCTGAGGAGCCAGCCGATGAACCAGTTGCCAGCGCTGCTCGGCTTCCTGCCAGGCGCGCTCATGCTCGTCGCTGCGCTTGCGCCAACGCAGAGCCAGGCCCTCGGTCCTGCTGACGCGCGCGGGGTCGTCGCCCTGCAGGGCCGCCAGGTAAACCAGGGCTTGCTGTACCTTGCGCGGCGAGGCCGGCTCAGTCATGGCGCGCGGCCAGGCGCAGTTCCGACAGGTCGAAGACCGCACGGGCGATGTGCAGCTCGACCGACTTGGCCGACAGTCCCAGCGCCTCGCAGACCTCGCGGTGGCTGTGACCATGCAGGCGCACGCGGACGAACACTTCCCGACGCAGCTTCGGCATGCGCTCGATGCGGGCGATCAGGTGCTGCAGCTGCTCGCGGGCGATCATGATCGCTTCGACACTGGGGCTCAGCCATTCTGCCCGCGCCAGCCAGTCCTCCAGGGCCGCCAGCTCGGTGCTGCGCCGCCGATACTGGTCGATGCACAGGTTGCGCGCCGCCTGGAACAGCAGGGCCCGGGCATTGATCACCGGCGCGCTGAGGGCGTGGGCGTAGGCCTGGGCGAAGCTGGATTGGGCGATATCAGCCGCGTCGTCGGGGTTGCGCAAGCGACCGCAGAGATAGCGACGCAGATCGCTGTAATGGGCGAGCAGGTCATCGACGACAGCCGGGAGCGCCGCTCGGGCACTCCAGTCGGTGGAGAGAAAGGTCATTGCTGAGCTGGCGATGGGTGATAATAGGAATTCCTATCATTCTCACACATGTCATTCGGCCATCGCCAGCCTCGGCTTGGATTCAGTAACCGAGCGTCTTCAGCAACTGGCCTTCGTTGTGCGGCACTGGCCGGCCATAGAAGCGCATCAGCTCACCCGCGCGGTTGGTGAAGATGCCATCCACGCCCGCTTTCATCGCCTTGTCGAAGTCCACGTTCTCGTCGAGGGTGTACACGTGAACCAGCAGTCCCTTGTCGTGGCTGGCCTGATTCATCCACGGCTGGATCAGGTCGGCGTAGCTCTGCTCTCCCAGGTGCGTCCGGGTCGCCGACGGGCCGGTGCCGATAGCGCCACCGGCCTTGGCATGGTCGAGCCAGCGCTCGAACTCGGCGCGGTCCTTGGGTTGCTGGCGGGCGTAGAAGGCTGACTTGTCCTGCTCG
The DNA here is from genome assembly GCF_054788395.1 of Pseudomonas sp. microsymbiont 2. Classification (NCBI taxonomy): domain Bacteria; kingdom Pseudomonadati; phylum Pseudomonadota; class Gammaproteobacteria; order Pseudomonadales; family Pseudomonadaceae; genus Pseudomonas; species Pseudomonas sp. microsymbiont 2. Next base: position 1,233,415 of record NZ_CM139112.1, on the reverse strand, counting down.
CCGGATTCGGCGAAGTCCTGTCCCGAGGCCGGCTCGATCGCGCCCTTGGCCACCCACAGCAGGAGGATCTTCGGCACTTGCGGCATCGCCTTGTGCAGCAGTTCGAGGCTATTGCGATCGAAAGTCTGCAATACCACCCGGCCCGGCTTGTCGAGCCAGCCGCGAGCCTCGAGACGCTTTTTCAGATCCTGCTCGATGCCAGGGAACTGGGCAGGTTCCTTGGTCTCGATGTACAGGCCGGGATGACGGTCGGGATTGCCTTCGGCGATGTCGATCACCTCGTCCAGGGTCAGGATGCGCTGCCCCTTGAACGCGTCCCGGGCACGCTCGGGATAAGCCTTGTTGAACCAGCTGCCGGCATCCAGCGCCTTGAGCTCGGCCAGGGTGAAGGCACTGACCGGGCTGATCTTGCGCTCAGGGTAGCGTTCGGCGACATCGCTGGTACGGCCCAGCACATCGTCATGGACCACCACCAGTACCCCGTCGCGGGTCCGCTGCAGGTCCATCTCCAGGTAGTCGGCGCCCAGCTCACGGGCCAGCAGGTAGGCTGGCGTGGTGGACTCCGGGGCATCGTACGACGCGCCTCGGTGGGCGATCACGGCCGGGTGCGGGATATCCTGCGCCTTGGCCAACGCCGCGCCATCGGCGGCGCAAGCCAGGCCGGTGGTCAACAGCGTGCTCAGGCCGAGACTCAGGATGAGGGAAGTACTGTTCATTCGACTGTTCCTTGTACGAGTGGGCAGGCCCTGCAATAGAGCCCTTGCCATGCGCGATGGATTGCGCTGGACGGCAAGCCTCGCACATTACGCATGACATGCTAAAGTCGCCCGCGTTTCCCCGCAGCCCACGGACCTGTCATGCCCGCACTCGACGCCCACCTGCCCGCCTGGGCCGACCTCAACCAGCGCCACCCCTGCAACGCCCTGCTGCTGGGCAATGGCGCCAGTCGCGCGCTGTGGAAACCGTTCGGCTACTTTTCGCTGTTCGAGGAAGCACAACGCGTCAGGCACAAGGCCCTGGGCGTGAGCGACCAGGCGTTGTTCAAGGCACTCGGCAGCGAACTGTTCGAGCCCGTGCTCAGCACCCTGAACAGCACCGTGCGGGCCAACGCCGCGCTGGCGATCAACTCCACCGCGCCACTGAACCGCTATTACTCGATCAAGGAAGCGCTGATCCATGCGGTACGGGCCGTCCACCTGCCCTGGTCGCTGTTCGCCGTCCCGACGCGCCAGGCGATCAACCAGGCGCTGCGTCAATACCGCACGGTCTACACCAGCAATTACGACCTGATCCTGCCCTGGGCGATCGCCGAGGACCCGCAAGGTTTCGCCACAGTCTTCGACGAACAGGGTTTCTTCGATGTTCGCCGTGCACCAAGCGACGGTATTCGTGTCCTGCACCTGCACGGCGGCATGCACTTGCTCAAGCTGCCCGATGGCAGCACGCGCCAGCGCAGCGCCGAGCAGGCCGAACTGTTAGAGGGCTTCGCCGTCAACATCCCTGGCGAAGTACCGCTGTTCGTCAATGAAAGCCGCAGCGACGACAAGCTGCGCGCCCTGCGCAACTCGGACTATCTGTCCTGGAGCCTGGGGCAACTTGCCCGGGAGCGAGAGGGGCTGTGCCTGTTCGGACAACACCTGGACAGCAGCGACCAGCACCTGCTCGATGCCATCCGCCAGGCGCGTCCACAGCATCTGGCCATCGCCGTCCGGCCACTGAGCGAAGCCTCGATCATCAATCAGAAACAGCACTTTACTCAGCGCTTCGCCGATCTTGAGCAAACTTCACTGCATTTTTTCGATGCCACCAGCCACCCGCTGGGGCGCCTCGACCTGGCCATTGCGGCGCCCGCCGAACTTAACCGTCGGCGTTGATCGTACTATTTTGCAAATGTAAATAATTCTCGATAAGATCCGCACCCTTTCCTCTTGCCAGCTCCGGAAAGCGTGCATGCAGCGCCCCAAACCCGACCCCACCACCGCACAAGAAGCCTGCCGAGGTTTCTATGCCGACATCCTGCATTTCCTGCGCAAGCGCACGGATAATGCCAGCGATGCCGCGGACATGACCCAGGACGTGTTCGCCCAGTGGCTGGGCTACCGGGACCGGGCCAAGGTGGAGCAGCCCCGGGCATTCCTGTTCCAGGTGGCGCGCAACCTGCTCAGCGACCACTGGCGGCGGCAGAAGGTACGCCAGGTGGTGCTGGCCGAAGACGCCTTGCCCGACGAGCTGCCTGCGCAGGCGAACGACCCGCTGGACCACGCCCAGCAGCAACAACGGCTGAATCAATTGCGCCAAGTGCTCGCCGAGCTCTCGCCGCGCCGGCGCGAAGCCCTTATGCTGCACCGTTTCGAAGGCCTGACCCAGGCCCAGATCGCCGAGCGCATGAACATTTCCGTCAGCATGGTCGAAAAGCACATCGCCGCCGCCCTGCTGCAATGCAAGCAACGCCTGGACAGTGACACTGGCACGGAGCAGTCCCCATGACCCCCACCGACGAGCTCGACCCGTCCCCGATCGACGCCCAGGCGGCGAGCTGGTTCAGTCGCAACCGCAATGCCCCTTCGCGGGAGGCGCGCAAGGCATTTGCCCAATGGATGCAGGTAGCGGAGCACGCGCGCGCCTATCGCCAGTTCGAACAACTGTGGGACGATCTGGCGGCACTCAAGCAGGCCAGTCGCCCGACCCCGCTGCCGGTCCGCCGCCCGCCCCGCTGGCGCCCGGCCCTGGCGGCAGCGGCGGCGCTGCTGTGCGCGGTAGTGGTCGGCAACCCAGGCGCCGGCAGCGAGCCGCTCAGCCAGCGCATTGCCGCCGTGCAGTCAGCGCAACGCCTGAAATTGCCCGACGGCAGCCAGCTGTACGTGAACGCGCAGACCCGCCTGCGCCTGGACTTCAGCGCCGAACGCCGGCTGATCCACCTCGATCATGGCCAGCTGTACATCGACGTCGCGCCCGACAAGGAACGCCCGCTGTTCGTCGACGCCGGCAGCGGTCGGGTGCGAGTGGTCGGTACCGGCTTCGATCTGCGTCGCGGCGACCGCGAACTGGTGGTCGCCGTCGCCCACGGCCAGGTCGCCTTCGAAACGCCTGGTGAGCGCAACGCCCCGCTGTTGCTCGGTGCCCACCAAGGCGCCACCTACGATCTGGCGCAAGGCAGTCTGACTCGCCAGGAGCTGGGCGAGCAGCCAGTCGCCGGCTGGCGCGAAGGCCATGTGAGCTTCCGCAACCGTGAACTGGCCAGCCTGGTCGACGAACTCGGACTGTACCGCCAGCACCCGGTGGTGCTGGCCGATCCGGCCCTGGGCCGCTACAAGGTGTCGGGCAATCTCGATGTGCATGACCCCGACGCGCTGCTCAACGCCCTGCCCGCCCTGTTACCGGTCAAGACCACCCTGCTGGCCGACGGCCGTCTGCGTATCGAGCGACGCGCAAAATAATTTGAGAATTTTTATCATTCGCAGGTGAGGTATTTTCGCAAAGACGCGTCTTCCTCCTCGCCTGCCGCGTGATGGCGGGCTTTTTCCGGCCTTTTGCCGTTTGGGGGAATCCATGTTGTCCGCGTTGCGTCCGTTGCACTGCCTGCCTGCCCGACCTACCTTGCTCGCCCTGTGCCTGGCCGTGAGCCTGGCCGCCGAAGCCGCCCCGGTACCGTTCGACCTGCCTGCGCAACCGCTGGCCCGCTCGCTGAGCCAGCTGGCCCAGCAGGCCAAGGTCCAGCTGCTGTTCGACGAAGGCCTGCTTGGCGCGGCTCAGGCCCCGGCACTCAAGGGCGACTTCGAGGCTGAAGCGGCCATCAGCCGACTGCTGATCGGCAGCCGCTTCAATGTCGTGCGCATGGGCAACACGTATGTGGTGCGTCTGCGCGAGGACGATCCGAGCGCCGACAACAGCATCCAGCTCGGCGCCCTGAGCATCGTCGGCGACGGCCAGCAGGTCGACCCGGGCAACGTCGGGCGTTCGACCCTCGACCAGGAACAGATCGACCGCTACCAGCCGAACAACATCCCCAGCGTGCTCGCCACCCTGCCGGGCGTGAACATGGGCGGCTCGTCCAAGCCGGGCGGCCAGACCATCAACATCTGGGGCCTGGGCGACGCCGAGGACGTGCCAATGACCCTCGACGGCGCGCCCAAGAGCGGCTTCGAGCGTTACCAGCAAGGCACCATCTTCATCGAGCCGGAGCTGATCAAGCACATCGAAGTGGACAAGGGGCCGCACTCGGTGAAGACCGGCAACGGTGGCTTCGGCGGCAGCGTCAACATGGAGACCAAGGATGCCGGCGACCTGCTGCAGGAAGGCCGCAACAGTGGCGCCATGCTCAAGTACGGTTATGCCAGCAACGACCACCAGCAGATCTACAGCTCGGCGCTGTTCGGTCGCAGCGACGACGGACGCTTCGATGGCCTGGTCTATTACACCAAGCGCGACGGCGGCAACCTGAAGATGGCCGACAACCTGCCCGACCCCAACAACCAGTGGCCGGTCAACCCCAAGCGCGTGCCCTATAGCGCCCTGGACCTGGACGGTGTGCTGCTCAAGGGCAATGTCCACTTCACCGACGAGCACAGCCTGGGGCTGTCCTACTCGCGCTCCGAGAGTGAACGCTGGACCACCTTCGCCTCCACGGCCTACCCGGCGCCACCGAGCGCTGCGGACATCAAGAAGTACGGCTACGACGGCTCGCTCAAGCGCTTCCTGGCCAACCGCACCACGACCGATACCACCTGGTCGGCCACCTACAAGTACCAGCCGATCGAGAATCCGTGGGTCGACCTGCAAGTGAAGTACTCCGAGTCCGACACCAAGCAGACCGACGAGCGCGAAGCCACGGCGTTCTTCCAGCCGGCCACCGGCGGTCGCAAGATGGACACCGAGTACAAGGACCGCATGCTCGATGTGAAGAACACCAGCACCTTCCTCACCGGCCCGCTGGAACATGCGCTGACCGCGGGCGTGCAGGTTCGCCGCCATGATCGCGACACGCAGATGTGGATGCCCGGCAAGACCTATGAAGTGCCCAAGTACAACTATGGCCACTACCAGCCCTACTTCATGCCCAGCGGCCAGGTCGACAGCCAGGGCTACTACCTGCAAGACGCCATCACCCTGGGCAGCCTGACCATCACCCCTTCGCTGCGCTACGACCATGTCGCCAACGAAGGCAAGCCCAACCAGGCGCCTTACTACAACAACCCGCAGGCTGGGCACGACTACAGCGAAAAGACCTACAGCGGCTGGTCGCCGCGTCTGTCGCTGTTCTGGAAGCTCAGCGATCAGACCGCGCTGTTCGCCGACTACAGCAAGACCTGGCGCGCACCGGTACTGGATGAACAGTACGAAGTACAAGGCGTGGGCAGCCGCACGTCCACCAGCCGCAACCTTGACCCGGAGCGCATCACCGGCGTGCGCGTGGGCAGCATCAGCGACTTCTCCAACGTGTTCACCCAGGGCGACAGCGCCCAGGTGCGCGCCACGCTGTTCCGCAACAAGATCACCGACGAGATCTTCAAGGCCACCGGTGTCGGTTGCCAGGAGCAGTTGGCCACCGGCGGCAGCATCGCCAACACCTGCGGCGGCGGCCTGATGGGCAACTACCGCAACATCGGCGACGTGGTCTACAAAGGCTTCGAGATCGAGACGTTCTACGACTCCACCTACCTGTTCGGTGCCGTGTCGTACGCCTGGATGGAAGGCCGCCATGAAGGCGCCTACACCAACCCGTGGGGCCCGGACGTGTGGGCCAAGGACGTACCGGCGCCCAAGTGGATCACTACCCTGGGGGTGAAGATTCCGGCCTGGGACGCCCGTGTAGGCTGGACCGCGCAATTCGTCGGCGCCACCCGCCACCTGCCCAGCGACAAGTACTTCGAAGGCCCGGCCAGCGCGCTCGGCGACCGTTACTACGACAACTTCGGCAACGAGAAGTACGAGATCCACGGACTGTTCGCCAACTGGAAACCGCAGCAGGCGTACCTGAAAGGGACCGAGGTCAACCTGACCGTGGACAACCTGTTCAACAAGGCTGTCAGGCCGGAACTGTCGGGAGAGAACGCCTATACCGTCGGGCGCAACGCCAAGATCAGCGTCACCCGGTTCTTCTGAGCCCGGCGAGCGACGATGATGCAAGGGATTGCATCACCGTCCTCCTGCCACGCGTTCCTGCGCCCTGGCAACGTTCACCTGCATCGCCGTGCGGGCCAGTTCCAGCAGGGTCTGGGCGATGGCATAGTTGCCGCGCTCCTGCATCCAGGACAGGATATCGGCAAGGTGCCAGAGCGACAGGCTGCCATCATGCACCGGTACCGGGAAGCTGCGGTGGTGGGAGAGCATCAGCTTGCGCATGTTCTGCCGGGACACGCCCACCAGTGCAGCCACGTCGGTGAGGCCGACCAGATCAGGGCTGGCCTCGATCAACCGGGCATGCGGTATCACACGCCGGACATCCGCCAGGGCGCCATGCATCGCCTCCTGGGCGCTCGCCCCTTCACGGACGAAGGCCAACGCCAGGCGACCCGGCTGACCGATACCGATCACGGCGTCATCGCAACCGTCCTCCCCCAGCCGTTCGATCAGCGCATCGACATCTTCGTCACCGGTCAACTGGTACTTGAGAGTGAATTCATACTCCATCACATGTGCTCCACAGGCTGATTGACGATACCGCGCGCCGACGTGCAGTTGTCGACGATTCGCCGCAACTGACGGGCGAAGTTGCCCGGGTTTCTCGGTGTGCTCCACACACTAGTGATGCAGAACTCGCCGCAACGGCATTCGCGATCGTTGTTGGGGCAATAGATGCGCCCCCAGCAATGGCCGCCTCGTACCACGACTTTCCAACCCTGCGCCTCGGCGTGTATCAGGGTCTGCTCGACTTCCTTGTTGGGGTGCGTGGGACGGGCCATCGGTTGCGCTCCAGTATGGACATGAGAACATGGTTGTCAAGTGACAACCAGGAGGCGCCGACAGACGTCATCCCGACCCAGCCTAGATCGCGCACACCATTCATCCGCCCCACGACCAGCGCTTCAGAAGCGTCCTATCGCAAACAGGGAAACGCTTGCAGCTGCCCTAACCGGTGATCAGCCCATCCGCCAGCAGCAGGGTTTCCAGGCAGTGCTCGCGCACGCCATAGAACGCCTTGAGTTCGGCGATCTTCTCCAGCAGGGCCGCGTTGTCCTGTGGCTGGCGACGCTTGACGGCGAGGATCATCTTGTTCTTGTTGGTGTGCTCCAGCGAAATGAACTCAAAGACCTTGGTCTCGTAGCCACAGGCCTCCAGATACAGGGCACGCAGACTGTCGGTGAGCATCTCGGCCTGCTGCCCAAGGTGCAGGCCGTATTGCAGCATCGGCTGCAGCAGGCCAGGACTGTGCATCTGCGGGCGGATCTGCTTGTGGCAGCATGGCGAGCACATGATGATCGCGGCGTTGCAGCGAACACCGGTATGGATGGCGTAGTCGGTGGCGATGTCGCAGGCATGCAGGGCGATCATCACCTCGATGGCCTCGGGCACCACGCTGCGCACATCGCCACATTCGAAGACCAGGCCCGGATGTTCCAGGCGCGCGGCGGCGGCGTTGCACAGCTCGACCATGTCCGGGCGCAGCTCGACACCGGTGACCTGCGCCTCACGTCCCAAGGTATTGCGCAGGTAGTCGTGCATGGCGAAAGTCAGGTAGCCCTTGCCCGAGCCGAAGTCGGCCACCCGCAACAGCTGGTCCGCCGCGACCGGCGCGCCCGCCAGGGCGTGATCGAAGACTTCGATGAACTTGTTGATCTGCTTCCACTTGCGCGACATCGACGGGATCAGCGCGCCTTGCGCGTCGGTCACCCCGAGGTCGCGCAGGAACGGCCGCGACAGCTCCAGGTAGCGCTTCTTCTGCCGGTCATGTCCGGCCGTGGCCGCTTCGGACTGGACCTGCTGCGCCAGGTGGCGCTGCAACATCGGCTTGCCTTTCTTGCTGAAACCCAGCTGCACTTCGCCTGCGACGGTGAATAGGTGGGCGTTGCGAAAGCTCTCCGGCAACAGCTCGGCAACCAGCGCCTGCGCCTGGTCCAACGGCAGGTTGCGGGTGATGTCGCGAGTCTGGTGGCGGTAGACCAGTTGCAGGCAGGCCTGCCCCTTGAGCTGCACCGGCTTGGCGATGATCCGTTGCAGGGTCTGGTCGGCGCCGACGTGGCGGGCCAGCACCAGCTTGCCCAGGCTGCCATCGGCCAGGGCATCGGCCAGCAGAGTCAGGAACTGGGCACGCGCATCCGGCGCGCAGGGGGCAGAAGAAGGGGAAGACATGGGAACGGGTGCCTCGAAATGCGGGGGGCGCGATGCGCAATGCGGGGCATTCTACGTCGATGCCGGCTCATCGCGAACCCCTGTGGCAGCGGGCTGGTCGGATTGCCGCCGCGGGCCTGCCGCGCGGGCGACCCCGCGCCCACGGCACGGATCAGTCGAGAATCACCAGGCGGTTGGGCAGCTCATTGCGCGCATGAGTCGGCGGCACATGCTCGCTGAGCAGCTCGCCACAGGCCTCGATGCACTCGACGAACCCTTGCAACGTCTGGCCATGGCGCACCTGTTCGGTGAACCGCGCGACGATCGCTTCGCGCGCTTGCTCGGGCAAGTGCCGGGCGATGCCCTCGTCGACCAGGATCTCGACATGGCGCTCGGCCTCGCTGACGAAGATCAGCACCCCGGTCGCACCCGCCGTGCGCTGCAGATTGAGCTCGAGAAACTGCTGTCGGGCCAGCCCGGAAGCACGCCGGCGGCGCAATACCGTCGGCACTACCCAGACCGCCAGACGCGGGTGACGCAGCAGCAGGCATAACCCGATGAACGTCAGCATCTGTGCCAGCAACAGGCCGTTGACCCCGATACCGCCCAGCCACAGGTGCAGCACACCCGGCACCAGCAGGGCCAGCAAGGCGGCCCAGAGCAGGGGCAGGTAGGGGAAGTCATCGGCGCGACGGGCCAGTACCGTCACCAGTTCCGCGTCGGTGCGCCGCTCGGCGCGGGCGATCGCCTCGGCGATCTGCCGCTGTTCGTATTCGGTCATGCCATCGTCTCTCGAGCGTTCTTGTCATTGTTATCCCGGCACTCGGGTGGCGAGAGTGTATCTCAACAAGCGCCCCATATAAGGCATAATCCGCGCCTGCGCCGGATCCTGGAGAACGATCCGAAAAACAGCCAGCGGCCCTTACAACAACAGGCGTGCGAAACGTCTCGATCAACCGCATACACTCGACAACGGAATTGATGATGAAACTGTCTTTGCTGGGCCTGGCCATGGGCCTTGCCAGTCAGGCGGCCCTTGCCGCCCCCACCGCCGCGCCCCTGCAGGACAAGCAGGCGTTCATCGATCACCTGGTCGGGCAAATGACCGAGGCCGAGAAGATCGGCCAGCTGCGCCTGATCAGCATCGGTCCCGAGATGCCCCGCGAGAAGATCCGCGAGGAAATCGCCGCCGGACGCATCGGCGGCACCTTCAACTCGCGCACCGCTCCCGAGAACCGGCCGATGCAGGACGCCGCCATGCGCAGCCGCCTGAAGATCCCGATGTTCTTCGCCTACGACACCATCCACGGCGAGCGCACCATCTTCCCGATCAGCCTGGGCCTGGCCGCCACCTGGGACATGGATGCCATCGCCAAGGTCGGGCGCACCTCGGCCATCGAAGCCGCCGCCGACTCGCTCGACATGACCTTCGCGCCGATGGTCGACATCGCCCGCGACCCACGCTGGGGCCGCACCAGTGAAGGCTTCGGCGAGGACACCTACCTGACCTCGAAAATCGGCCAGGTGATGGTCAAGTCGTTCCAGGGCTCGAGCCCGGCCAATCCCGACAGCATCATGGCCATCGTCAAGCACTTCGCCCTGTATGGCGCGGTGGAGGGCGGGCGCGACTACAACACGGTCGATATGAGCCTGCCGAAGATGTACAACGACTACCTGCCGCCCTACCGCGCCGCGCTCGACGCCGGGGCCGGCGGGGTGATGGTGGCGCTGAACTCGATCAACGGCGTGCCGGCCACCTCCAATACCTGGCTGATGAACGACCTGCTGCGCAAGGAGTGGGGCTTCAAGGGCGTGACCATCAGCGATCACGGCGCCATCCAGGAACTGATCCGCCATGGCGTGGCCCGCGATGGCCGCGAGGCCGCCAAGCTGGCGATCAAGGCCGGCATCGACATGAGCATGAACGACACCCTCTACGGCGAGGAACTGCCGGGCCTGCTCAAGTCCGGCGAAGTCACTCAGGCCGAACTGGACCAGGCGGTGCGCGAAGTGCTCGGTGCCAAGTACGACATGGGCCTGTTCAAGGATCCGTACGTGCGCATCGGCAAGGCCGACACCGACCTCGAGGAGTATTACGGCAATGACCGCCTGCACCGCGACGCCGCACGCGACGTCGCCCGCCGCAGCCTGGTGCTGCTGGAGAACCGCGACCAGACCCTGCCGCTGAAAAAGGCCGGCACCATCGCCCTGGTCGGCCCGCTGGCCGACGCGCCGATCGACATGATGGGCAGCTGGGCCGCCGACGGTCGCCCGGAGCACTCGGTCACCGTGCGCGAAGGCTTGGCCCGCGCCGTTGCCGGCAAGGCCCAGGTGGTCTATGCCAAGGGTTCGAACGTCACCGGCGACAAGGCGATGTTCGACTACCTGAACTTCCTCAACTTCGCCGCCCCGGAGATCATCGACGACCCACGCCCAGCCGCCGTGCTGATCGACGAAGCGGTCAAGGCGGCGAAGCAATCGGATGTGGTGGTCGCCGTGGTCGGCGAATCCCGTGGCATGTCCCACGAGTCCTCGAGCCGCACCACCCTGGAGATTCCGGCGGTTCAGCGTGACCTGATCAAGGCGCTCAAGGCCACCGGCAAGCCCCTGGTGCTGGTGCTGATGAACGGTCGTCCGCTGTCGATCGCCTGGGAGCGCGAACAGGCCGACGCCATCCTCGAGACCTGGTTCAGCGGTACCGAGGGCGGCAACGCCATCGCCGACGTACTGTTCGGCGACTACAACCCTTCCGGACGCCTGGCCATCACCTTCCCGCGTTCGGTCGGGCAGATCCCGATGTACTACAACAACATGCGCATCGGCCGCCCGTTCACGCCGGGCAAGCCGGGCAACTACACCTCGCAGTACTTCGAAGAGCCCAATGGCCCGCTGTATCCGTTCGGCTACGGCCTGAGCTACACGAACTTCGAACTGTCCGGACTGAAGCTATCGCACAAGACACTCGAGCGCGGCGCCACCCTGCAAGCCAAGGTGACCGTGAAGAACACCGGCAAGCGTGACGGCGAGACCGTGGTGCAGCTCTACATTCGCGACGAGAGCGCGTCGATGAGCCGGCCAGTGAAGGAACTGAAGAACTTCCAGAAGCTGATGCTCAAGGCCGGCGAAGCGCGAACCTTGACCTTCGACATCAGTGAGGAAGACCTGAAGTTCTACAATGGTCAACTGCAACGGGTTGCCGAAGCGGGCCAGTTCGACGTGCAGATCGGGCTCGATTCGCAGACGGTGCAACAGCAGAGCTTCGAGCTGCGCTAAGCAAGTCCGGCCGATTCGCGGGCAAGCCCGCTCCCACAGGGGATGCACGAAACCCCGTGGGAGTGGGCTTGCCCGGCGATGAGGCCGACACAGACAACCGAGATCCCGGATCCGCCCCATGCCCTCATCCTTCCGCACCCTGCGCCTGGGCTTGATCATCCTGCTGATCCTGCTCGGTACCGGCCTCAGCGCCGGCTGGGCCATGCAACAGGCCAAGCGCCAGGCGATGGAAACCGACGCTCGCCGGGCCAGCCAGCAACTGAGCCTGTACGCCAACGCGCTGCACACCCTGATCGAGCGCTACCGTGCCCTGCCCGCCGTGCTGGCGCTGGATCCGGAGCTGATCGACGCCCTGCGTGGCCCGGTCACCGAACCGGTGCAGGATGCCCTCAACCGCAAGCTCGAACGCATCAACGGCGCCGCCAATTCCTCGACCCTGGAACTGCTCGACCGCACCGGCCTGGCCATCGCGGCCAGCAACTGGCGCCTACCGACCACCTACGTCGGCTCCAACTACGGCTTTCGCCCCTACTTCAAGCAGACTCGCAGCCAGGGCAGCGGGCGCTTCTACGCGGTCGGCGTGACCAGCGGCGTACCCGGTTATTTCCTGTCCAGCGCGGTGACCGACGAACAGGGTCGCTTCCTCGGCGCCATGGTGGTCAAGCTGGAGTTCCCCGAGCTCGAGCGCGAGTGGCGCCAGGGCAGCGATATCCTGCTGGTCAGCGACGCCCGCGGCATCACCTTCATCGCCAACCAGGACGGCTGGCGCTACCGCGAGTTGCACCCCTTGTCCGGCGCCGACCGCGCCGAGCTGGCCGAAACCCGCCAGTATGACAAGCAACCCTTGGTGCCCTTGCAACACCAGGCCCTGACGCGCTTCACCGACACCAGCCACCTGACCCGTGTGCAAGGCCCGGACGGCACTGCCGAATACCTCTGGGAGAGCCTGCCATTGGAGGCAGAAGGCTGGACCCTGCACTTGCTGCGCAAGCCGCAGGTCGCGGAGGATGGTCGCAACGCCGCCCTGGCCGCCGCGGCGATCTGGCTGAGCCTGGTGTTCGCCGCCCTGTTCGTCAGCCAGCGCCTGCGCCTGGCCCGGCTGCGCCAGCGCAGCCGCGAAGAGCTCAAGCGCCAGGTCGAAGAGCGCACCCGCGAACTGCGCACCGCCCAGGAAGGCCTGGTGCAGTCGGCCAAGCTGGCGGCGCTGGGGCAGATGTCGGCAGCGCTGGCCCATGAAATCAACCAGCCGTTGACGACTCAGCGCATGCAGTTGGAAACCCTGCGGCTGCTGCTCGACCATGGTCGCCACGAGCAAGCGCGCCAGGCCCTGGAGCCACTGGAACAGATGCTCACGCGCATGGCCGCGCTCACCGGTCATCTGAAAACCTTCGCCCGCAACAGCCCTGGCGGCCTGCGCGAACGCCTCGACCTGGCGCTGGTGGTCGATCAGGCCCTGCACCTGCTCGATGCCCGTATCCGCGCCGAGGCGGTAGAAGTGGCGCTGTACCTGGCACGGCCAGCGTGGGTGCGCGGCGACGCGATCCGCCTGGAGCAGGTGCTGATCAACCTGCTGCGCAACGCCCTCGACGCCATGGCCGACAAACGTTACAAACGCCTGGAGATTCGCATCGAAGCCGACGATGGGCAATGGCGCCTGAGCGTGCTGGACTCTGGCGGAGGCATCCGCGAGTGTGACCTGGCCAAGGTCTTCGACCCCTTCTTCACTACCAAGCCGGTGGGTGAAGGGCTGGGTTTGGGACTGGCGATCTCCTATGGCATCGTCAGCGATGCCGGGGGTTGCCTGCAGGTCGAGAACCTGCCGGGCGGTGCCCGTTTCAGCCTCACCCTGCCCCGCGACCTGGAGCCTGCATGTTGAACTCAGTGATCGTCGTCGACGACGAAGCCAGCATCCGTAGCGCGGTGGAACAGTGGCTGAGCCTGTCGGGCTTCAGCGTGCAGCTGTTCGCCCGCGCCGAGGAATGCCTGGCGCAGTTGCCGCGCAACTTCCCCGGGGTGATCCTCAGTGACGTGCGCATGCCCGGGTTGTCCGGCCTGCAATTGCTCGAGCGCGTGCAACGGGACGACCCCGGCCTGCCGGTGATCCTGCTTACCGGGCATGGCGATGTACCCATGGCGGTCGAGGCGATGCGCAGCGGTGCCTATGACTTCCTGGAAAAGCCCTTCACCCCACAGCACCTGATGAGCAGCCTTGGCCGGGCGTTGGAAAAACGCCAGCTGGTGCTGGAGAACCGCCGCCTGCACGAGCGGGCCGACCTCAAGGCGCAACTGGAAGGCACCCTGCTGGGCATGTCCCAGGGCCTGCAGCAGCTGCGGCGCCAGGTGCTGGACCTGGCCGGCCTGCCGGTCAACGTGCTGATCCGCGGCGAAACCGGTAGCGGCAAGGAGCGCGTGGCCCGCTGCCTGCACGATTTCGGCCCGCGTGCCGGCAAGCCGTTCGTCGCGCTCAACTGTGCGGCCATTCCCGAAACGCTGTTCGAAGCCGAGCTGTTCGGCCATGAAAGCGGTGCCTTCACCGGTGCCCAGGGCAAGCGCATCGGCAAGCTCGAGTACGCCAACGGTGGCACCGTGTTCCTCGACGAGATCGAGAGCATGCCACTGGCCCAGCAAGCCAAGTTGCTGCGGGTGATCCAGGAGCAGAAACTCGAACGCCTCGGCGCCAACCAGAGCATTGCCATCGACCTGCGGATCATCGCCGCGACCAAACCCGACCTGCTGGAAGAGGCTCGCGCCGGACGTTTCCGCGAGGACCTGGCCTACCGCCTGAACGTCGCCGAACTGCGCCTGGCGCCCCTGCGCGAACGCCGCGAGGACATCCCGCTGCTGTTCGAGCATTTCGCCCGCGCCACCGCCGAACGCCTGGGGCGCGAAACGCCACCTGTGGGCGGTGCGCAACTGGCCCGGCTGCTCGCCCACGACTGGCCGGGCAACGTGCGCGAGCTGGCCAATGCCGCCGAACGCCATACCTTGGGGCTGGATTCAGCGAACCTGGCGGCGGTACCGAGCGGGCAATCGCTGGTGGAGCAGATGGAAGCCTTCGAGGCCCAGTGCCTGCGCGCCGCGCTGCGCCAGCACAAGGGCGAGATCAAGGGCGTGATGGAGGCACTGCAACTGCCGCGGCGCACGCTCAACGAGAAAATGCAGCGCCATGGGCTGGCTCGGGAGGACTTTCTCGAGCGTGAATAGGCGGATTCTTGCCTACCCATTCACCGAAACAAGCAAATTTCCGCTCATCCATTGATGCTCCGAAGTGCCTGTTCGCGGGGCAAGCCCGCTCCTGCAGGGATTTGCACAACCCGCAAGCTACAGGGGCTGCGGGGGAGCTGAACTGCCCAAGACGCACCCAAACGGATCACTGCGCCCCCATTTGGCACAGCTCCTGCAAAACCCTTCTCAAGCTGCGCCGCGAGCGCGCTCCACAAAAACAACGAGAAGGTATCCCTGATGGATAACGCCAGCACTCTGCCCAGCGGGGCAGCCGTTGCACCTGCCGCGGAAAAATCCACCGCCTCCCGCCTCAAATCGATCTTCAGTGGCTCCATCGGCAACATGGTCGAATGGTACGACTGGTACGTCTACGCCGCATTCTCGCTGTACTTCGCCAAAGCCTTCTTCCCGGCCGGCGACACCACCGCGCAACTGCTCAACACCGCCGCGATCTTCGCCGTGGGCTTCCTCATGCGCCCGATCGGTGGCTGGCTGATGGGCCTGTACGCCGACCGCAAGGGCCGCAAGGCCGCGCTCATGGCCTCGGTACTGCTGATGTGCGCAGGCTCGCTGGTCATCGCCCTGACCCCGGGCTACGAGACCATCGGCGTCGCCGCACCGGTTCTGCTGGTCATCGCCCGCCTGATGCAAGGCCTGTCGGTGGGCGGCGAGTACGGAACCTCGGCCACCTACCTGAGCGAGATGGCCAGCAAGGAACGCCGTGGCTTCTTCTCCAGCTTCCAGTACGTGACCCTGATCTCGGGTCAGCTCATCGCCCTGGCGGTGCTGATCGTCCTGCAGAACACGCTGACTACCGAGGAGCTGTACGCCTGGGGCTGGCGTGTGCCGTTCGTGATCGGCGCACTGTGCGCGGTGGTCGCCCTCTACCTGCGCCGCGGCATGGAAGAGACCGCCTCCTTCACCAAGAAGGAGAAGTCCAAGGAAAGCCTGATGCGCACCCTGATGCGCCACCCGAAAGAGCTGATGACCGTGGTCGGCCTGACCATGGGCGGCACCCTGGCCTTCTACACCTACACCACCTACATGCAGAAGTACCTGGTCAACACCGTGGGCATGAGCATCAGCGACTCGACCACCATCTCGGCGGCCACGCTGTTCCTGTTCATGTGCCTGCAGCCGGTGATCGGCGGCCTGTCCGACAAGATCGGCCGGCGCCCGATCCTGATCGCCTTCGGCGTGCTCGGCACCCTGTTCACCGTGCCGATCCTCAGCACCCTGCACACCATCCAGACCTGGTGGGGCGCGTTCTTCCTGATCATGGCCGCGCTGATCATCGTCAGCGGCTACACCTCGATCAACGCGGTGGTGAAGGCCGAGCTGTTCCCCACCGAGATCCGTGCCCTGGGCGTCGGCCTGCCGTACGCGCTGACCGTATCGATCTTCGGTGGAACCGCCGAGTACGTGGCCCTGTGGTTCAAGAGCATCGGCATGGAGACCGGCTTCTACTGGTACGTCACCGGCTGCATCGCCTGCTCGCTGTTGGTGTACGCGACCATGAAGGACACCAAGCAGCACTCGCGGATCACCACTGACTGATCCTCGTTCACTGAACGTGAAAAGGGGCGCCCCGGATGACGAGGCGCCCCTTTTTTGTGAATGAGCCGAATAATAGCCATATTCGGCTCACACAATGAGCCGAATATGGCTATTATTCGGCTCATGAGTCCTAAAGAGCACACCTCTGCAGACACCTTCTGGGTCTGGCAGCAGGCCGACTGGCCCGACTTTCGTTGGGACGAGTCGCAACTCACGACCTTGCTCAGAGACTGCGTGCAGGCGCAGGGCTGCCTGCTGGGCAGAGCGGGGGCGGTGACCGAGGCCAATGCCAACCTCGATACGCTCGACACTCTGCTGCAAAACATTGTCACGTCCTCGGCCATCGAAGGCGAACAGCTCAATGTGGAGTCCGTTCGCTCGTCCCTGGCCCGCCGGCTCGGCATTGGCGAACCTGGGACGACCACGACACGCAGCGAAGGCCTGGCCGAGCTGATGCTGGATGCGACGATGGGCTATGTTCGCCCGCTGGATCAGCAGCGGCTGTTCCTCTGGCACCGCTGGCTGTTCCCCGAAAATGACGATTCGCTCGCCCCTGCCCTGCCCGTTGGCCAATGGCGCGACGCCGCCCCGATGCAGGTGGTATCGGGGCGCATCGACAAACCCAAGGTGCATTTCCAAGCGCCGCCGCGTGCAGGCCTGGAACAACAGGTGCAGCTGTTTCTCGACTGGTTCGAGAGCAGCCGCAACGATCGGCGACTCGATCCCCTGCTGCGGGCGGGGCTCGCCCATTTCTGGTTCGTCACCCTGCATCCCTTCGCCGATGGCAATGGCCGCCTGACCCGTGCCATCACAGACCTGGCACTGGCCCAGGGCGAGCAGCGGGCGGTGCGTTTCTACGCCATGTCCAGCAGCATCCTCGAGGATCGTTCCGGCTACTACGCGGCCCTTGAAAGCAGCCAGCGCGGCGACCTGGATGTCACGCGCTGGCTGGCTTGGTTCCTTGCCACCTTGCTGCGCAGTCTCCAGCAAGCGCTGGTGCGCATCGACCGGGTGCTGGCCAAGGCACGCTTCTGGCTGATCCATCGTGGCGACGGCCTGCTGCCCGAACAGGTCAGGGTACTCAATCGTCTGCTCGATGGTGGGCCTCGCGGTTTCGAGGCCGGTATCAGCGCCAGCCAGTACCAGGCGCTGGCCAAGGTTTCCAAGGCCACTGCCACCCGGCACCTTGCCGACCTGCTGGACAAACGCTGCCTGGCCCGTCTGCCAGGTGGTGGGCGTAGCACTCGCTACACGGTGACGACTCAAGAGACGTGAGCGGGGCTGGTCGACGAACGCCCTGAACAACTCGACCGCCCGCCGCACCTCGTGTCACTGACCGACAGCAGGTCGCCATCCAGAGAAAAGCCGCCTCTCCCCTTAATTCCCAATTAACTGCCCGGGGCCATTCTGCAATGGCCCTGCCACCGGCCTGCCCCTCCCGAAGCAGATGGGAACGGTGTTGGACGGTGGTTGGGGCGCCAATGGCAGCTTCCTGAGATAACCCGCGCCAAAACAAATCGAATAAATCGATTTTTATACGTAATTTTTTGCGCTTTTTAATCAACTTTATAGGCGTAGCATTGACCCCATAGAAACAACAAACCCTCGCAATCCACCGGAGCAACGACCATGAAAAACCAACTGATCCTCACCCTCGCCCTCTCGGTACTGGCTGGCGGCGCCTTCGCCGAGGACGGCTTCGACCGTACCGGCGCCCACACTTTCGCTGCCGTACAGACCCAGGCAGCCAACTACGCGGAAGATGGTTTCGACCGTACCGGTGGCCAGCGCTTCGCTGAAGACGGCTTCGACCGTACTGGCGGCCAGCGCTTCGCTGAAGACGGCTTCGACCGCACCGGCGGCCAGCGCTTCGCCGAAGACGGCTTCGACCGCACCGGCGGCCAGCGCTTCGCCGAAGACGGCTTCGACCGCACCAACGGCCACCGCATCGGCTGATCCTCGATGCGCGCTACCAGCCCGGCTTCGGCCGGGCTTGATCATTTCCAGCCGGGCAAAGCCTTGGCACACTAGGCGCCTCGTTCCCAACCAGGAAGGGCCTCGCGGCCTTGCGCAGATGTACTACTACGAACCCGCCAAAGGCCACGGCCTGCCCCACGACCCGTTCAACGCCATCGTCGGCCCGCGCCCCATCGGCTGGATCTCCAGCCACGACCGCGAAGGTCGCCTGAACCTGGCGCCCTACAGCTTCTTCAACGCGTTCAACTACATCCCGCCCATCGTCGGTTTCTGCAGCGTCGGGCGCAAAGACAGCCTGAACAACATCGAGCAGACCGGCGAGTTCGTCTGGAACCTGGCGACCCGTCCCCTGGCACAGCAGATGAACCAGAGCTGCGCCGCCGTGGCGGCGGATGTCGACGAGTTCGCGCTCAGCGGCCTGACGCCGGCCGCCTCGAACGTAGTCAAGGTGCCGCGTGTCGGCGAAAGTCCGGTGAGCTTCGAATGCAAGGTCAGCCAGATCGTCCAGCTCAAGCGCGCCGATCAAGAGCTGGTTCCCAGCTGGCTGATTCTCGGAGAGGTGGTGGCGGTGCACATTGCCGAGCACCTGCTGAAGGCCGGCATCTACGACACCGCCGCCGCCGAACCGATCCTGCGCGGCGGCGGCCCGGCCGACTACTTCGCGCTGGGCGAGCTGTTCAAGATGGCCCGGCCACAGGCCTGATCAGAAGATCAGTTCGCCTTCCTCGCCCACGCCCTGCAGACGTTCGAGTTCGGCACAAGCGGCCTCGTCGGCCGCTATAGCCGACTGGAACACCTGGCCATCGAGCACCTTGTGAAAACGCGGCGCGCCGCCCAAGCCCAGGGCCTTCACGGCGATCGCCGCGTGGTAGCCGCCACCTTGCACCGGGACCATCGCCGAAACCGCTTCGAAGTGGGGGAATTCTCTACGTGCCATGCTGCACTCCGCCTGTGTGATCGAGGGGCGGCATTCTACACGCTAGGCGAAGGTGTGCAGGTCCAGGCTGCTGACCACCTGCTCCTGCACCAGTTCGCCGAACACCGCCAGCGTCGGCGAGGCAAAGTAGCCACTCATCGCCTGCTGGTCGCGCCAACTGCCGCTGAGCAGCCACAGGTCGGTATCGACCTGCGAGCGCTGCACACTGAAGCTCAGGCAGCCGGGCGCGCGCAGCGAAGGCTCGAGCAGGTCGCGCAGGCGCACGCCAAGCTCTGCGGATCGACCGTTGCTGGCGCGGATGAAAGCCAGGTGTGTGACCGGTTGTTGCTGGGTCATGAACGATCTCCTTGAAGCGCTGCGGACGGGAAAACCAGGCTGCCAAGGTTAGCCGCCACCCCGCGCGCGACGTTAGGTCATTACTGTCGGCCGATTGCCTGATCCTGCAGCGCGGCAGGATCAGGCAATCGCTGTGCAGCTTTCGACTAGCGTCGGCCATTGCCCAAACCTATGCTGCCCCGGTCACCAGAGGAAACCCGCCATGACGCCATCCATGCCCCTCGACCCGATCCTGGAACAGCAACGCCAGGAGCTGGCCGGACTGATCCAGCGCCACGCCCACGGCCCCTACGGCCCGGTGTCGGCCATCGACGACCTGTACCTGACCCGCTACGAGGAAAATGTGCGCGGCATGCCCGCCCTGGCCCAACCGGCCTTGTGCATCCTGGCCCAAGGTAGCAAGACCCTGTTCCTCGGCGACGAGCGCTATACCTATGACCCGCTGAACTACATGGTGGTCTCGGTGACATTGCCCGTCACCGGTGCGCTGCTCGAAGCCAGCCCCGAGAACCCCTGCCTCGGCGTGCGCCTGGACATCGATCCGGCGCAGATCAGCCAACTGATCGCCGAAAGCGGGCCGATGCTGGTGCCCGGCCAGACCGCCGGCCGTGGCTTGTTCGTGGAAAGGAGCGATCCACAGCTGCTCGACACCCTGCTGCGCCTGGTGCGTCTGCTCGACACGCCTCGCGATATCGCCGTGCTCGCCCCACTGGTACGTCGTGAGTTGATGTACCGGGTGTTGCGTGGCCCGCAAGGCTGGCGCCTGTACGAAATAGCCCTGTCCAACAGCCAGACCCACCGGGTCTGCCAGGCCATTGCCTGGCTCAACCAGCATTACCAGGAACCGTTGCGAATCGAGGACCTGGCACGCGAGGTCAACCTCAGCACCTCGACCCTGCACCACCGCTTCAAGGCGGTGACGTCGATGAGCCCGCTGCAGTATCAGAAGCAGCTACGCCTCCAGGAGGCGCGCCGGCTGATGCTCAACGATGGGCTGGAGGCGGCGGTGGCGGGCTATCGGGTGGGCTACGAGAGCCCATCGCAGTTCAGCCGCGAATACAGCCGCCTGTACGGCGCACCACCGATACGCGACGTGGCACGCCTGCGCGCCAGCTCGGGTTGAGCAGGCCAGATCCAGCGCTGTATGCACAATCCCTGTGGGAGCTTCAGCCGCGAGCACCGAGTAGCTACCTTCGCGGGTCAGCCCGCTCCCACGGCAATATTCAGCCTTGCACCGCCTGTTGCCACTGCCCTTGATCCACCTGGATCAGCGTTGGCCCCTTGCGCTCCACCGCCCGCCCCAGCGCCGCCTGCAATTGGGCGACATCACCGACGTGCTCGGCCTCGGCCCCCAGGGCCCGCGCCACGCCGATGAAATCCGGCGTATGGATATCCACGCCTACCGGCTCGATGGCGCGGTTGACCATGTACTTCTTGATTTCCTCATAGCCCTGGTTGTTCCACAGCAGCACGATCAATGGCACCTGTGCCTCCACCGCGCTGGCCAGCTCCGGCAGGGTGAACTGCAGGCCGCCATCGCCGATCAGGCACACCGCCGGGACCCGCTCGGCAGGCGCCTCGGCGCTGCCCAACCAAGCCCCCATCGCCGCCGGCAAGGCGTAGCCCAGCGTGCCATAGCCGGTCGAGGCGTTGAACCAGCGGCGCGGCTGGGCCATGTCCAGGGTCAGGTTGCCGGTGTACACCGGCTGCGTCGAATCGCCCACCAGGATGGCATTGGGCAGCCGCTCCAGGATGCCGGTCAGCAAGCGCGTCTGGCTCAAGGTCGGTTGATCCCAGGTGGCAGCGTTGTCCTCGCGCAGGCGCGCGGCGCGCGCAGCGCCCCAGCCGGCATCGCGCGGTGCCTGCGCCTGCGCCTGCAGGGCAGCCAGCAACGCTTCGCTCGCCTGCTGTGCATCGGCGACCAGCGCCAGCTCCGGCAGGTAGTTGCGCACGGTCTGGTCCGGGTCGATGTCAATCCGCAGCAAACTGCCAGGGATCTCGAAGCCTCCCTTGAAGGTCACGTCGTAGTCGGTCTCGGCCAGCTCCGTACCGATGGCCAGCACCACATCGGCCTCGGCCACCAGCGCGCGGGTGGCCGGCAGGGTCTGGGTCGAGCCGATCTGCAGCGGATGGCCTGCCGGCAGCAAGCCCTTGGCATTGATGGTCAGCGCCACCGGCGCCTGCAAATGCTCGGCCAGGCGCGCGAGCGCAGCGCCGGCGCCCAGGGCACCGCCGCCCGCGAGGATCAACGGGCGACGCGCCTTGGCCAGGCGCGCGGCCATCCGCTGCACGGCCAGCGGCGCGGCACCGGCACGGCTGGTGCGCACCGGACGGGCGGACAGCAGGTGGTCGGCGGGCGCGACCAGGACATCCAGAGGAATCTCGATATGCACCGGGCGTGGCCGGGCGCCGTCGAACACGGCGAAAGCACGGGCCAGCACCTGGGGCAGGTCGTCGGCGCTCATCAGCGTCTGCGAGAACGCCGCCACGCCGGCGACCAGGCCAGCCTGGTTGGGCAGTTCGTGCAGCTTGCCGCGGCCACCACCAAGCTGGTCGCGGGACTGCACACTGGAGATGACCAGCATGGGAATCGAATCGGCATAGGCCTGGCCCATGGCGGTGGTGATGTTGGTCATGCCCGGGCCAGTGATGATGAAGCACACCCCGGGCTTGCCACGGGTGCGCGAGTAGCCGTCGGCCATGAAGCCGGCACCTTGCTCGTGGCGCGGGGTGACATGGCGGATGGAGGACGCCGCCAGGCCGCGATAGAGCTCCACGGTATGCACACCGGGAATGCCGAAGACATGGTCCACGCCATAGCCTTCGAGGAGTTTGACCAGCACTTCGCCACAGGTTGCCATCGTCGAATACCCGAATCGTGTTGAAAACGGCATTCATGGAACCAAGCGACGGCTACCGCGACAATGCAAAAAAACACATACTAGCCATGATCCAGCATCATGGCTTACTCGAATGAAACGCCTGCCGCCCCTCCCCGCCCTGCATACCTTCCTGGTGACCGCGCAACACTGCAACTTCACCCGTGCCGCGCAGCAACTGCATATCACTCAAGGAGCGGTCAGTCGGCAGATCGCCGGACTGGAGGATCACCTGGGCTATCCGTTGTTCCAGCGCCAGGCCCGCGGCTTGGCGCTGACCCGCGAAGGGCAGGATTGGCTGCCCCGGGTGCAGCAGGTCTTCGCCCTGATCGAGCAAGGCGTGCGCGAGGTCGGCGGGCGCAGCACGACACTGCAGCTCAAGGCGCCGACCTGCGTGATGCGCTGGCTGCTGCCACGCTTGCTTGAGTGGCAGGCACTGCGCCCGGATGTACCGGTGGAGTTGACCACCACGGTGCAGCATGGCGTGGATTTTCGTCGCGAGGGCTTCGATGCTGCCGTGGTCTACGGCGCGGCGCCGAATCATGGGCTGCAGGTGCGCAAGTTGTTCGATGAGCAACTGACGCCGGTCTGCGCGCCCTCGCTATCGAGCGGCCCCTTGCAGTTGCAGGACCTGGCGCGGCAGATGCTGCTGCATCCATCGAGGGACGAACACGACTGGCGGTTGTGGTTGCAGACAGCCAATGCCGGATTCGAGCCCCAGGGGCCGAAGCAGCACTTCGAGACGCTGGACATGGCGATGGCCATGGCTTCCCAAGGGACGGGGATCGCCATCGGCGATTTCTCGCTGATTGGCGATGACCTGCGCACAGGCCGGTTGTGCATGCCGTTCGAGCTTAAGGTGACGACCGGCAAGGGCTATTACCTGGTGAGCCCGTCGAAGACCATGCCTGCGGGGCTGGTCGAGTTGATGGAATGGCTGCAGGCGCGAGCCTCAAGCCTTGCGCCGCTCCTGTAGGAGCGGCCTTGCCGAGGCGTCGGACCGGTCGGAAAGGGCCGCATAGCGGCCCCTGGTGATGTATGCCATGGTCACGATCCTGGGGCTGCTGCGCAGCCCTTTCGCGACACAAGGCCGCTCCTACAGGTACCGCGTGACTCAGTAGCCGACCGTGAACCGCGCCCGCGAGTGCGCCGGTTTTTCCAGCTCGTCCAGCATGGCGATGGCGTAGTCGGCAAAGGTGATCCAGCTCTTGCCATCGGCACCGATCAACAGGTGATCCCGGCCCAACCGGTAGTGCCCGCTACGCTCACCCTCGACGAACTCCGCCGACGGTGACAGGAACGTCCACTCCAGCGACGGCTCCTGGCGCAGCGCATCGAGAAAACGCACCCCGGCGCTGGCCTCGGCCTTGTAAGCCTCGGGGAAGTCCGGGCTGTCGATCACCCGTTGCCCCGAGGGCAGCAACAGGCTGCCGGCACCGCCCACCACCAGCAGGCGCTTGACCCCGGCAAGCTTGACCGGCTCGATGATCGCCTGGGGTTCGATCGTGGCGAAGTGCGCCGCGCTCAGCACCGCGTCGCAGCCGCTCACCGCGGCCTGCAGGGCGGCGCTGTCCTTGGCGTCCAGCGCCTTGACGGTCACGCCCTCGCGGCCTTGCAGCTGCGACGGATTGCGGGCGATGGCCAGCACGCTGTGGCCTCGGCGCAGCGCCTCTTCCAGCAACTGGCTGCCAGCGCGCCCGGTAGCGCCGATGATTGCGATCTTGCTCATGGGAAACACTCCAACAGGTTGAAAGGAATTACCACTTCATCTCGCCCTTGGCGACCTTGGCACCCAGTTCCAGGGAGCTCTCCTCGCCAAGGTTGGGGTAGCGCTGCTTCATCGCCGCGATCAGGGCAGCGGCATCGGCAGCCTTGGCGGCCTCGCTGTCGAAGGCACGAATGTAGCCGGCGGTGAAGCGCACCGCCGCCAGCGAACGGCTGCTGTCACCCAGGTAGTGGCCAGGGACCACGGTGCGCGGCGCCAGCTTTTCGATATGCGCCAGGGTGCTCAGCCAGTCGGCATGGGACTGCGCGGTCTGGGTGTCGGCCATCCACACGTGGATATGCTCGGAAACCACCACGCCACCGACCACGGCCTTGATCGAGGGAATCCAGACGAAACTGCGATCAGGCTGCGGGCCATCGAGGCCGACGACCTCCAGGGCCTTGCCCTCCAGCTCCAGGCGATTGCCCTTGAGGACCTCTGGCACCACCAGTTTCGCCGGCTTGTCGGTGCCCATCTGCGGCCCCCAATAGGCGAGCTTGGCGTCCATGGTCTTGCGGATATGCTCGACGGTGGCGGCCGAGGCCACTACCCGCGCCTTGGGGAACGCCTGGACGAGCGTGTCCAGGCCGAAGTAATAGTCCGGGTCGCCGTGGCTGACATAGATGGTGGTCAGCTGCTTGCCGCTCTTGCGCAGGCGTTCGACCACCTGCTCGGCCTGGGCCTTGCCGAACTGGGCGTCGACCAGAATGGCATCGTGCTGACCACTGACGATCACCGAACTGACCGGAAAGATGGCCTCATGGCCTGGGTTGTAGACATCGAGCTTGAGCGGTTCGGCGGCCATGGCCGGGCCGGCCAGGGTGATGCAGGCCAGGAGCAGGCCACGCAGGGGAGTGAAGAGCGACATGGGGCATTCCTGTGTACGGGACGATGGAAGCAAGCTTAGTTGCCCGATCCAATACAAAAAATGCGATGCTGCAACATAGTTTGTTTCTGAAATCGGGCAAATCATGGACCGTCTCAACGCCATGCGCGTCTTCGTCACCGTCGTCGACCTTGGCAGCCAGTCGGCTGCGGCGGATCATCTGGAACTCTCGAGGCCGGTCGTCTCGCGCTATCTGGCGGAACTCGAGGACTGGGTCGGCGCGCGCTTGATGCAGCGCACCACGCGCAAGCTCAGCCTGACCGCCGCCGGCCAGGAAACCCTGCCGCGCTGCCGCCAGTTGCTGGAACTGGCCGGCGACCTGCAGAACGCCGTGCGCCAACCGGACGACGCCCCGCGCGGCGAACTGCGCATCAGCGTCAGCACTTCGTTCGGCCAGGCCCAACTGGTGGACGCACTGGCCGCCTACGTCAAACGCTATCCCGGGGTCAAGGTGGAACTGCAGATGCTCGACCGCACCGTCAACCTGGTGGACGAACGCATCGACCTGGCCATCCGCACCAGCAACGATGTCGACCCCAACCTGATTGCCCGACGCCTGAGCGTGTGCCGTTCGGTGATCTGCGCCAGCCCCGCCTATCTGCGCGAACACGGCACGCCACGGCAGGTGGAAGACCTGAGCCAGCACAACTGCCTGACCCATGCCTACTTCGGCCACAGCCTGTGGCATTTCGAGGTGAACGGACAGAACGTCGCCGTGCCGGTGCAGGGCAACCTCAGCGCCAATGAGGCCATGACCTTGCAGAAAGCCGCGCTGGCCGACACCGGTATCGCCATGCTGCCCACCTACCAGGCGGCCACCGCGCTGCGTAGCGGCGAGCTGGTGCGCCTGCTGCCGCAGGCCAGGCCCAGGGAGCTGACGCTCAATGCGGTGTATACGTCGCGCAAGCACATGCCGGCGACCTTGCGCAGCATGCTGGACTTTCTCGCGCAGCGATTCAGGGACGAGCCGGAGTGGGATGAAGGACTGGGTCTGTAACCCGTGCAGATCGGCCAGGCGAGCCTATGCTTGAAGTATCACCTGTTGCACCAGCAGGAGGTTCGCATCATGAGCGTCAGAACCCGCTATTGCGCCATCGCCCTCACCCTCGTCGCGGTGGCCGGACTCTACGGCTCCGCCTGCTGGCGGGTCGAGTTGCTGCGCAGCCAACCCAATGCCGCCGCCAGTTGCGTGCACGAACACTGCGTCCCCCACACCGCCACCCTGAGCGCCGTCAGGTAACGCCGATCACTCCTCGACGCTCATGTATTCCTTGGCCCAGCGAATGTAGTCTTCCGGCTGGGTGTAGGTGTGCGAAAGCTCGGTGGCGCCGAGGCTGTCCGACTTGTGCTGCAGGCCACGCTGCTGGCGCAGGCAGTCGTAAGTAGCCTTGATCGCGGCGAAGTAGGCGGCATGGCCATCGACCACGATACGCACGCCCAGGCGCGCCAGGCGCTCGTCGTCGCGCAGGTTCGGGTTGGCGTAGGTGACCAGCATCAGCGGCACGCTGAGGTGCTCGGCGATCTGTTCCAGCTGCTCGAAGTCCTTCACCCCCACCATGCAGATACCGTCGGCACCGGCCTTCTGGTAGCTCTGGGTGCGCACGATGATTTCTTCGGTGGTCAGCACACCGGCATTGGTCCGGGCGATGATCGCCAGCGCCGAATCCACCCGCGCCTCCAGCGCCGCACGGATCTTGCCCACGCCCTCATCGACCGAGATCAGGTCGGTGGACTTGCGACCGAACTGGGCCGGCAGCAAGGTGTCCTCGATGGTCAGCGCAGCCACTCCGGCGCGCTCCAGCTCGATCACCGTGCGCATCACATTGAGGGCATTGCCGTAGCCATGGTCGGCATCGGCGAGCACCGGCAGTTGCGCGACCCGGCCGATACGGGTGGCCTGCTCGACGAACTCGCTGAGGGTGATGAGAGCGAAGTCCGGCGCGGCCAGGACCTGCAACGAAGCGACCGAGCCGCCGAGAATGCCGACTTCGAAGCCCAAATCCGCGGCGATGCGCGCGGACATCGGGTCGAAGACCGAGGCGGTGTGATAGCACGAACCTGAAGCAAGCAGTTCGCGGAAGGCAAAACGCAGATCGTGGTGGGAAGCCTTGGGCATGATCACTCCGCTGGTAATGAGAAATTGTGAACGGCTGACAACCGACCCCTGTATCGGGTCTACCTGACTGTTCCAACCGTCGCCATCAGGGCGGTCATGCTCGACATGCAGGCAGAGGAATAGAAGGTGTGGACATACAGTGACGCGAAACCCTGCGACAAACAGCTGCACCATGCTGGTGCAAGCCCCGGATTTCAGCCTCTGCGGCCCAGCCACGATATCACGCGCCCATGCGCCGCTGGATGAATGCGCCAATGCCGATCTTGCATAGGGGATGCATGGAGTACATAGGTAGCTATGTAACTCAGGTTACAATGCTCCACCATGAATGAGTCCATCGCGGGGCAAGCCCGCTCCCACGATGCCTCGCGATCGCGCCAGCTCTGACCACAAGGTATCCACCGTGACCGCCGCCCTGCCCCCCACCGTCCTGCGCCGCGTCCTGACCGCCTTGATGCTGGCGATCTTCCTTGGCGCCCTCGACCAGACCATCGTCGCCGTGTCCATGCCGGCCATTTCCGCCCAGTTCAACGATGTCGGCCTGCTGGCCTGGGTCATCTCCGGCTACATGGTGGCCATGACCGTCGCCGTGCCGATCTACGGCAAGCTGGGCGATCTGTATGGGCGACGGCGGATGATTCTCACCGGCACCGCCCTGTTCACCCTGGCCTCGGTGGCCTGCGGCCTGGCCCAGGACATGCCGCAGCTGGTGCTGGCACGGGTCGTCCAGGGCATCGGCGCCGGCGGCATGGTCTCGGTGAGCCAGGCGATCATCGGCGACTTCGTGCCGCCGCGCGAACGCGGTCGCTACCAGGGCTACTTCAGCGGTATGTATGCCCTGGCCAGCGTCGCCGGACCGGTGCTCGGCGGCTGGCTGACCGAATACCTGTCCTGGCGCTGGGTGTTCTGGATCAACCTGCCGCTGGGTCTGGCCGCCCTGTGGGTGATCCACCGCGCGCTGGACGGGCTGTCGGTGAAACGCCGCGAGGCACAGGTGGACTACCTCGGCGCATTGCTGATGATCATCGGTCTGGGCAGCCTTCTGCTGGGCATCACCCTGGTCGGCCAAGGGCATGCCTGGCAGTCGCCCCCGGTGCTGACGCTGCTGGGCGGCGCGGTGATCGGGCTGCTGGTGTTCGTCGCCCATGAGCGGCGTTGCCGCGAGCCGCTGCTGCCGCTGAGCCTGTTCGGTAACCGCGTCGCGGTGCTGTGCTGGTGCGTGATCTTCTTCGCCAGCTTCCAGTCGATCTCGCTGACCATGCTCATGCCCCTGCGCTTCCAGGGCATCACCGGCGCCGGCGCCGACAGCGCGGCGCTGCACCTGCTGCCGCTGGCCATGGGCCTGCCCATCGGCGCCTTCACCGGTGGGCGCATGACCAGCCGCACCGGTCGCTTCAAGCCACAGATCCTCACCGGCGCGCTGCTGATGCCATTGACCATTGCCGCGATGGCACTGACGCCGCCACAGGCCGGGCTGCTCAGCGCACTGTTCATGCTGCTGACCGGCATCGCCTGTGGCCTGCAATTCCCCACTTCGCTGGTAGGCACGCAAAGCGCGGTGGACAGCAAGGATATCGGCGTGGCGACCAGCACCACCAACCTGTTCCGCTCGCTCGGTGGCGCCATGGGGGTGGCATGCATGTCCAGCCTGCTGCTGGCGTTGCTGCATCAAGGTGGTTTCGAAATGCTCGGCAACCCGCTCTTGGGCAGCCTCAAGGCCGGCGAGGCGGATCCGCTGACCCAGGCACGCTTGCTGGAAACGTTCAGGCACCTGCTGCTGGCCAGCGCAGGAGCTTCGCTAGTCGGGCTGCTGGCTGCGCTGGCACTGCCGGACCGCCAGCTGCGCGGGCGCTAGGCTCTGTACGAAATGTATCTGCACTCGCCCATACTGTGTTGAAACGGGGCTCGGAATGCTCATGTACTCCAGTACACTGCGCTTCCTCCCCCCGTTTCGCCTTGTCTGGCCTTCGCGCAGACACATTTCGTACAGACCCTAGCCTTGCACCGCCTGTAGACGCCAGCCTGGCGCCTACAGGGGGGACGTAATCCTCGCTTAATCATCGGAGGAAACACTCCCTCACAATCATTCACAAAGTGTCATTTGCGCAGACCCGGGCTCAAGCGCAGCATATCCAGCCCAGTGTCGACCCATTTTTCCACGCCGCCCAGCAGGTCGAAGCTGTCCGGCAGCAACAACCAGCGGCCGATCAGGCCATCCACATAGGCAAACATTGCAATGGCCGCTCGCTCGGGATCCAGATCGATCGGCAGCTGACCCCGCCGCACGGCATTGGCCAAGGCCAGAACAATGCTCTGGTGACAGTCCAGCACCGCGCCCTGGCGCTGCTGGCGAATCTCACACATGTCGTCGGTGAACTCGCACTTGTGATGCAGGATTTCATTGATACGCCGGGTACGGGCATCGAGCACCAGCTCGCTGAACACTTGCAGCAGCAGCTTGCGCATGCAGCCGAGCGGATCCAGTTCATCCTCGCTTTCGCTGGCTCGAGCAAGGTGATCATGGGTCTCGTGCAGGCTGTCGAGCAGCGCCTGCACCAGTTCGGCCTTATTGCTGAAGTGCCAGTAGATCGCGCCCCGGGTCACCCCCGCGAGCTCGGCGATGTCGGCCAGGGTGGTTCGCGCAACCCCGCGCTTGTAGAAGGCCTTTTCCGCCGCCTCGATGATCTGGGCGCGGGTTTCCTGGGCTTCTTCTTTGGTTCGACGGACCATGGCAGTACAACCTCATCAGGCCCCGCACGCTCGCTCGGCGGGCGGGAATCAGGGCGGGGCGAGCTCTTCGAAGGCCACTCCCGGGTGTATTTGGGCGATCCGCGAGGAAAAAATCACGGTTCACCTGTGCTATTTACAAACAACCATGAATGTAAGTATATTCCTTAGCAAGCTATTTATCCACCGGATAGCGTTTTTCCTACAAGACTATTCCACTATATTCTTGAGCTCCCCTGCTCCTGCGACCCGAGGATCCTCATGCAATTCAAGCCAGCCGTAACCGCCCTGGTTTCCGCCGTGGCCCTGGCAACCCTGCTCAGTGGCTGTAAGAAAGAGGAAGCCGCGCCAGCGCCGCAGGCTCCTCAGGTCGGCGTCGTGACCTTGCAACCCCAAGCCTTCACCCTGACCTCGGAACTGCCGGGGCGTACCAGCGCCTACCGCGTGGCCGAGGTTCGCCCACAGGTCAATGGCATCATTCTCAAGCGCCTGTTCAAGGAAGGCAGCGACGTCAAGGAAGGGCAGCAGCTCTACCAGATCGACCCCGCCGTCTACGAGGCCAACCTGGCCAACGCCCAGGCCAACCTGCAGGCGACCCGCTCGCTGGCCGAACGCTACAAGCAGCTGATCGACGAGCAGGCCGTCTCCAAGCAGGAATACGACGACGCCAATGCCAAACGATTGCAAGCCGATGCCTCGCTCAAGAGCGCCCAGATCGACCTGCGCTACACCAAGGTCCTGGCACCGATCAGCGGTCGCATCGGCCGCTCCTCGGTCACCGAGGGGGCGCTGGTGAGCAACGGCCAGGCCAACGCCATGGCGACCATCCAGCAGCTCGACCCGATCTACGTCGACGTCACCCAGTCCACCGCCGAGCTGCTCAAGCTGCGCCGTGACCTGGAAAGCGGCCAGCTGCAGAAGGCCGGCGAGAACGCCGCCCAGGTGCAGCTCGTACTGGAAGACGGCAGCCTGTTCAAGCAACAGGGTCGCCTGGAGTTCTCCGAGGTCGCGGTCGACGAGACCACCGGCTCGGTCACCCTGCGCGCCATCTTCCCCAACCCCGAGCACACCCTGCTGCCCGGCATGTTCGTGCATGCGCGGCTCAAGGCCGGGGTCAACGCCAACGCCATCCTGGCGCCGCAACAAGGCGTGACCCGCGACCTCAAGGGCGCGCCGACCGCGCTGGTGGTCAACCAGGAGAACAAGGTCGAACTGCGCCAGCTCAAGGCCAGCCGCACCCTGGGCAGCGACTGGCTGATCGAGGAAGGCCTGAACCCGGGTGACCGTCTGATCACCGAAGGCCTGCAGTTCGTGCGCCCAGGTGTCGAGGTCAAGGTCAGCGAAGCCACCAACGTCAAGAAGCCGGGCGGCCCCGATCAGGCCAGCGCAGCGAAAGCAGACGCCAAAGCGGAGTAAACCATGTCGAAGTTCTTTATCGATCGCCCGATCTTCGCCTGGGTGATCGCCCTGGTGATCATGCTGGTCGGCGCCCTGTCGATCCTGAAGCTGCCGATCAACCAGTACCCGAGCATCGCCCCGCCGGCCATCGCCATCGCCGTGACCTACCCGGGCGCCTCGGCGCAGACGGTGCAGGACACCGTGGTGCAGGTAATCGAGCAGCAGCTCAACGGTATCGACAACCTGCGTTATGTCTCGTCGGAAAGCAACTCCGACGGCAGCATGACCATCACCGCCACCTTCGAGCAGGGCACCAACTCCGACACCGCCCAGGTCCAGGTGCAGAACAAGCTGAACCTGGCCACCCCGCTGCTGCCGCAGGAAGTGCAACAGCAAGGTATCCGCGTCACCAAGGCAGTGAAGAACTTCCTGCTGGTGATCGGCCTGGTGTCCGAAGACGGCAGCATGACCAAGGACGACCTGGCCAACTACATCGTCTCGAACATGCAGGACCCGATCTCGCGCACCGCTGGCGTGGGTGACTTCCAGGTGTTCGGCGCCCAGTACGCGATGCGTATCTGGCTGGACCCGGCCAAGCTGAACAAGTTCCAGCTGACCCCGGTCGACGTGCGCACCGCGGTCTCCGCGCAGAACGTGCAGGTATCTTCCGGCCAGCTCGGCGGTCTGCCGGCACTGCCGGGTACCCAGCTCAACGCCACCATCATCGGCAAGACCCGCCTGCAGACCGCCGAGCAGTTCGAGAAGATCCTGCTCAAGGTCAACGCCGACGGCTCCCAGGTGCGCCTGGGCGATGTCGCCACGGTCGGCCTGGGCGGCGAGAACTACGCCATCAGCGCGCAGTACAACGGCATGCCGGCCTCGGGCCTGGCGGTCAAGCTGGCCACCGGCGCCAACGCCCTGGATACCGCCAAGGCGCTGCGCCAGACCATCAGCGACCTCGAACCGTTCTTCCCGCCAGGGGTCAAGGCGGTATTCCCGTATGACACCACCCCGGTGGTCACCGAATCGATCAGCGGCGTGATCCACACCCTGATCGAGGCCGTGGTCCTGGTGTTCCTGGTGATGTACCTGTTCCTGCAGAACTTCCGCGCCACCATCATCACCACCATGACCGTGCCGGTGGTGTTGCTGGGAACCTTCGGCATCCTCGCCGCCGCCGGCTTCAGCATCAACACCCTGACCATGTTCGCCATGGTCCTGGCGATCGGCCTGCTGGTGGACGACGCCATCGTCGTGGTGGAGAACGTCGAGCGGGTGATGTCCGAGGAAGGCTTGCCGCCCAAGGAGGCGACCAAGCGCTCCATGGAGCAGATCCAGGGCGCGTTGGTCGGTATTGCCCTGGTGCTGTCGGCGGTACTGCTGCCCATGGCGTTCTTCGGCGGCTCCACCGGTGTGATCTATCGCCAGTTCTCCATCACCATCGTCTCGGCCATGGGCCTGTCGGTACTGGTCGCGCTGATCTTCACCCCGGCCCTGTGCGCCACCATGCTCAAGCCGCTGAAGAAAGGCGAGCACCATGTGGCCAAGCGCGGCTTCTTCGGCTGGTTCAACCGCAACTTCGACCGCAGCGTCGTGGGCTACGAACGCAGCGTCGGCACCATCCTGCGCAACAAGGTGCCGTTCCTGCTGGCCTACGCGCTGATCGTGGTCGGCATGATCTGGCTGTTCGCCCGCATCCCCACCGCGTTCCTCCCGGAAGAAGACCAGGGCGTGCTGTTCGCCCAGGTGCAGACCCCGGCGGGCTCCAGTGCCGAGCGCACCCAGGTGGTGGTCGACCAGATGCGTGAATACCTGCTCAAGGACGAAGCCGACACCGTGTCGTCGGTGTTCACCGTGAACGGCTTCAACTTCGCCGGTCGCGGCCAGAGCTCGGGCATGGCGTTCATCATGCTCAAGCCGTGGGACGAGCGCTCGAAGGAGAACAGCGTGTTCGCCCTCGCCCAGCGCGCGCAGATGCATTTCTTCGGCTTCCGCGACGCGATGGTGTTCGCCTTCGCCCCGCCGGCGGTACTCGAACTGGGTAACGCCACCGGCTTCGACGTGTTCCTCCAGGACCGCGCCGGCGTCGGCCACGAGAAACTGATGGAAGCGCGCAACCAGTTCCTGGCCAAGGCCGCGCAGAGCAAGATCCTCAGCGCCGTGCGTCCGAACGGCCTGAACGATGAGCCGCAGTACCAGCTGACCATCGACGACGAACGCGCCAGTGCCCTGGGCGTGACCATCGCCGATATCAACAACACCCTGTCGATCGCCCTCGGCGGCAGCTACGTCAACGACTTCATCGACCGTGGCCGCGTCAAGAAGGTGTACATCCAGGGCGAGCCCAACTCGCGGATGAGCCCGGAAGACCTGCAGAAGTGGTACGTGCGTAACGGCGCGGGCGAGATGGTGCCGTTCTCCTCCTTCGCCAAGGGCGAATGGAGCTACGGCTCGCCGAAGCTGTCGCGCTACAACGGCGTGGAAGCGATCGAGATCCTCGGTACCCCGGCCCCTGGCTACAGTACCGGTGAGGCCATGGCCGAAGTCGAGCGCATCGCCGGCGAACTGCCAACCGGTATCGGCTACTCCTGGACCGGCATGTCCTACGAGGAAAAACTCTCCGGCTCGCAAATGCCGGCGCTGTTCGCCCTCTCGGTGCTGTTCGTGTTCCTCTGCCTGGCGGCGCTGTACGAAAGCTGGTCGATCCCGATCGCGGTCGTGCTCGTGGTACCGCTGGGCATCATCGGTGCCCTGCTCGCCACCAGCCTGCGCGGGTTGTCCAACGACGTGTACTTCCTGGTCGGCCTGCTGACCACGATCGGCCTGGCGGCGAAGAACGCCATCCTGATCGTCGAATTCGCCAAGGAACTGCACGAACAGGGGCGCAGCCTTTACGACGCGGCCATCGAGGCCTGCCGCATGCGTCTGCGCCCGATCATCATGACCTCGCTGGCGTTCATCCTCGGCGTGGTACCGTTGACCATCGCCAGTGGCGCCGGTGCCGGTAGCCAGCATGCCATCGGCACCGGGGTGATCGGCGGCATGATCAGTGCGACCGTGCTGGCGATCTTCTGGGTACCGCTATTCTTCGTCGCAGTGTCGTCGCTGTTCGGCAGCAAAGAGCCGAAAGAACACGCCACCCCTGAAACTCCACGTTATGAGGCTGGGCAATGACCAAGTCTTTGTTGTCCCTGGCGGTAACCGCCTTCATCCTCGGCGGCTGCTCGCTGATCCCCGACTACCAGACGCCCGAGGCGCCGGTGGCCGCGCAGTGGCCGCAAGGTCCTGCGTATTCGCCGACCGAATCGGCCAACGTCGCCGCCGCCGAACAGGGCTGGCGTCAGTTCTTCCACGACCAGGCGCTGCAGCAACTGATCCAGGCATCGCTGGAAAACAACCGCGACCTGCGCGTCGCGGCGCTGAACATCGACGCCTACCGCGCCCAGTACCGCATCGCGCGCGCCGACCTGTTCCCGGCCGTTACCGCCAATGGCAACGGTAGCCGCCAGCGGCTGCCGGCGAACATGTCGCAGACCGGCGAGGCGAGCATCAGCAGCCAGTATTCGGCCACGCTCGGTGTCAGCGCCTACGAGCTGGACCTGTTCGGCCGGGTGCGCAGCCTGAGCCAGCAGGCCCTGGAAACCTACCTGTCCAGCGAGCAGGCGCGTCGCTCCACGCAGATCAGCCTGGTGGCCAGCGTGGCCAACGCCTACTACACCTGGCAGGCCGACCAGGCCCTGCTGAAGCTGACTGAAGAAACGCTCAAGACGTACGAAGAGAGCTACAACCTGACCCGCCGCAGCAACGAGGTGGGCGTGGCTTCGGCGCTGGACCTGAGCCAGGCGCGCACCGCCGTCGAAGGCGCGCGAGTCCGGCTGTCGCAGTATCAGCGCCAGGTCGCCCAGGACCTGAACAGCCTGACCGTGCTGGTCGGCACCGGCGTGCCGAGCAATCTGCCCAAGCCGCTGGAGCTCAATGCCGACCAGCTGGCCGAAGTCCCGGCGGGCCTGCCCTCCGACATCCTCCAGCGCCGTCCGGACATCCAGGAAGCCGAGCACCTGCTCAAGGCCGCCAACGCCAACATCGGCGCGGCCCGCGCGGCATTCTTCCCGAGCATCAGCCTGACCGCCAACGCCGGTACCCTGAGCCCGGACATGGGCGGGCTGTTCAAGGGCGGTTCGGGCACCTGGCTGTTCCAACCGCAGATCAACCTGCCGATCTTCAACGCCGGCAGCCTGCGAGCGAGCCTGGACTACTCGAAGATCCAGAAGGACATCAACGTCGCACGCTACGAGAAGACCATCCAGACCGCCTTCCAGGAAGTCTCGGACGGCCTGGCCGCGCGCAAGACCTTCGAAGAGCAGCTGCAGGCCCAGCGCGACCTGGTGGCCGCCAACCAGGACTACTACCGCCTGGCCGAACGCCGCTACCGCATCGGCATCGACAGCAACCTGACCTTCCTCGACGCTCAGCGCAACCTGTTCAGCGCCCAGCAGGCGCTGATCAGCGATCGCCTGTCGCAGCTGGTCAGCGAGGTCAACCTGTACAAGGCCCTCGGCGGTGGCTGGTACGAGCAGACCCAGCAGCAGGCTTCGATCCAGACGCCGAAAGGCTGATTGGAACGGTAACGACAAAAAGCCCACCCTTGCGGTGGGCTTTTTGTTGGATGCCGTACTCCGTCCCTGTAGGAGCGGCCTCGTGTCGCGAAAGGGCTGCGCAGCAGCCCCAGGATTTCAGCATTGATGCAAAGATCGCGGGGGCCGCTTTGCGGCCCTTTCGCGACACAAGGCCGCTCCTACACCCTCAGCACGATCAGACATATCGTTCGATAATCGCCCTATTCCGCGTTCCACGAATTGCCTCGCCCCCACCCTCCCCCGCACCATCGCCCACGCAACGTTGCACAAGTTCTCTCTCAAAGACGCCCGGCCCTGCGGCCCGCACTCGCAGCGCACCGGCTCGCCCAATAAAAACAAGAGATCCACGACAGATGAGCACTTTGCAACCCGCACGCCAGCTGCTGCCGGGCCTGTTGGCCCTGTCCTGCGCCCTGCCCGTCCTGGCCGCCGATGGCGGATTCCTGGAGGATGCCAAGGCCAGCCTCAACCTGCGCAACTTCTACATCAACCGCAACTTCGTCGACCCGGCCAACCCCCAGGGCAAGGCCGAGGAATGGACGCAGAACTTCATCCTCGACGCCCGCTCCGGTTTCACCCAGGGCACCGTTGGCTTCGGCGTGGACATACTGGGGCTGTACTCGGTCAAGCTGGACGGCGGCAAGGGCACGGCCGGCACCCACCTGCTGCCGGTGCATGATGACGGCCGCCCGGCCGATGACTTCGGCCGCCTTGGCGTGGCGTTCAAGGCACGCCTGTCGCAGACCGAGCTCAAGGTCGGCGAGTGGATGCCGGTGCTGCCGATCCTGCGCTCGGACGACGGTCGTTCGCTGCCGCAGACCTTCCGCGGCGGCCAGGTCACCTCGCGGGAAATCGACGGCCTGACCGTCTATGCCGGCCAGTTCCGCGGCAACAGCCCGCGCAACGATGCGAGCATGGAAGACATGTTCATGCAGGGCCGCGCAGGCATCACCTCCGACCGCTTCAACTTCGCCGGCGGCGAATACACGTTCAACGACAAGCGCACCATGGTCGGTCTGTGGGATGCCCGGCTGAAGGACATCTATCGTCAGCAATACCTGAACCTGGTGCACAGCCAACCGCTGGGCGACTGGACCTTGGGCGCCAACCTTGGCTACTTCCTGGGCAAGGAGGATGGCAGCGCCCGCGCCGGCGACCTGGACAACCGCACGGCCTCGGCCATGCTCTCGGCGCGCTACCAGGGCCATACCTTCTACATCGGCCTGCAGAAGGTCAGCGGCGACGATGCCTGGATGCGGGTCAACGGCACCAGCGGCGGCACCCTGGCCAACGACAGCTACAACGCCAGCTTCGACAATGCCAAGGAACGCTCCTGGCAGCTGCGCCATGACTTCAACTTCGTCACCGTGGGCATTCCCGGGCTGACCCTGATGAACCGCTATATCAAGGGCGACAACGTGCACACCAGTGCGGTGGACGATGGCAAGGAGTGGGCGCGAGAAACGGAGCTGGCCTATGTGGTGCAGTCGGGGACGTTCAGGGACTTGTCGGTGAAATGGCGCAACTCCACCATGCGCCGGGATTTCAGCAGCAACGCGTTCGACGAGAACCGGTTGATCGTCAGCTATCCGCTGAATCTGCTGTAGCCAGTTCCGACCTCTTCGCGGGCAAGCCCGCGAAGAGGTCGGCAGCAAAGAGAACAAAAAGGAATATTCAAATCAAATAACATTCTTTGACGTTATATATGACAACCCGCTAAAACCGAGCCCTGATCCCCGCACCAGAGCCCGAGCATGGACCTCCGCCAACTGCGCTATTTCATCGCCCTCACCGAATACCGCAGTTTCGTCCGCGCCGCCGAGGCCATGGGCATCACCCAACCCGCCTTCAGCCGCGCCATCCAGAATCTGGAGCAGACCTTCGGCTGCGCCCTGGTCGATCGCGCCAGCAAGGCACTGCCGCCCACGCCCGAGGGCCAGGTGGTGCTGCAACACGCCCGCCGCCTGGTGCAGGGCGCCGCCCAGTTGAACAACGAAGTGCTGCAGATGACCAAACTCGATGCCGGCGAGCTGCATTTCGGCAGCGGCCCGGCGCTGGCCGTGCGCCTGGTGCCCGACGCGCTGCAGCACTTCATCGCGGCTCATCCAGGCATTCGCACCTCCTTGCTGGTGGACAACGCCGAGCGCCTGGGCCAAGCCCTGCGGCGCGAGCAGATCGAGTTCTTCGTCGATGACATACGCCCCTTCGAGGCCGACCCGAACTTCCACACCGAAGCGCTGACCCCGCGCCCGGGCCTGTTCTTCTGCCGTCCTGGGCACCCGTTGCTGGCCAAGGACAGCCTGTCGACCAACGACCTGTTCGCCTATCCGCTGGCCAGCGCCCTGCTCGCCCCTGGGGTGCGCAAGCGCCTGGCCAACCTCAGCGGGCGCAGCGACTTCACCCCGCACCTGCAGACCGAGCACCTGGCGGTGCTGCGCAGCGTGGTGCTGGCCAGCGATGCCATCGGCACGGCCAGCGAGGAAGCGGTGAGCGAAGACCTCGTCGCCGGCCACCTGGTACGCCTGCACTGGCGCAACCTGCCACCGGCCCTGGAAGTGCTCAGCGTGCGCTGCGGGGTCGTCAGCCGCAGCGGCTATCGCCTGTCACCCGCGGCGCGGGCGATGATCGATACCCTGCTCAGCCTGGATGCTGCCCCATCGCCCGCAGACGCGGGGCATCGACAATCTCCACCTCGCCATAGCCCAGGCGTACCACGCCGGACTGCTCGAGGCTCCTGAGGATCTGGTTGATGGTCTGGCGTGACAGCGACAGCATCAGCGCCAGCTGTTCCTGGGACACCTGCAGCCGCCACTGGGCGACATCGCGCTCACCGTAGCCTTCGGCCATCTGCAACAAGCGCTGCGCCACCCGCGGCGCGGCGGCCAGCAGGCTCTGCTGTTCCAGGGCGACGAACACCCAACGCAGTTTTTGGCTCATCAACAGGGCCAGGTCGCGCCAATGCACGGGCTCGCGTGCCAGCCATTCGATCAGCGGCGCCTGGGGGATCCACAACAGACGTGTCGCCCCTTCGGCATAGGCGTCATGGGTGCGCGGCTGGCCGTCGAACAGGCTGATCTCGCCAAACCAGTGAGGCGACTCGACCAGCGTCAACAGCGCCTCCTTGCCCTCGCTGCTGACCGCGCCGACCCGCATCGCGCCCTCGAGCACCGCATACAGGCCACAGGGCGCATCGCCGCGCTGGAACAGGCACTGCCCCGCTGCCAGCTCACGCGGACGGCCCAGGGCCAGCAAGCTATCCTGAACGGTAGCGGGCAATTGCCGGAACCACTGGCCATGCAACAGCTGGGTACGCGGGTCGTGCATGGTGCCTCGCAAAACGAACTCTGTCGGCCAGGCGACAGACGACGGTGACTGAACAGGGGCAAGCTGCGCTCACCCCTGATGGAGGAACAACAATGAAAAACCTCGTCGAGCACCTGAGTCAATACGCGGCCTACCACCGTGATCCACGCAACATCGCCACCCACTTCATCGGCATTCCGCTGATCGTGCTGGCGGTGACCATCCTGCTATCGCGCCCCGGATGGGACCTGGCCGGTGTCTGGCTGTCGCCAGCGCTGTTGCTGGCGGGCTGGTCGGTGTGGTTCTACCTGCGCCTGGACCTGCGCTTTGGTTTGGTCATGGGCCTGCTGCTGGGGCTGTGCCTGTGGGCCGGGCAGGCGCTGGCCGTACAGAGCACCGGGGTGTGGCTGAGTGCCGGGTTGGGAGCGTTCGTGGTGGGCTGGATCATCCAGTTCGTCGGCCACTGGTATGAGGGGCGCAAGCCGGCGTTCGTCGATGACCTGAGCGGGCTGATCATCGGGCCGCTGTTCGTGGTGGCGGAGCTGGCGTTCATGGCCGGGCTGTGCCCTGAGCTGAAAAAAGCCGTGGAGGCCAATGCCGGGCCGGTGGCGATCCGCCAGAAGAAAGCGGCGATCTGACCGAGAGATTCTAGGGCCGCTGCGCGCCCCATCGCGACACAAGGCCGCTCCCACAGGCCTGTGCAAACCCTGTGGGAGCAACTGTCTTCTTTGTGGAGCTGACGCCTGCAGGTTTGGAGTGAAGCTCAGGCTTAGCACGGTCCCTGTAGGAGCGGCCTTGTGTCGCGATGGGCTGCGCAGCAGCCCCGGCAATCTCTCAAGTCACCTGAGTGCGCGACTCCACCCCCAGCTCATCCCACACCGACTCGGCCAAGTGGAAAGTGGCATTGGCCGCCGGGATCCCGCAGTAGATCGCGCTTTGCATGATCACCTCCTTGATCTCTTCGCGCGTCACGCCATTATTGGCGGCGGCGCGCAGGTGCAGCTTGAGCTCTTCATTGCGGTTCATGCCGATCAACATGGCGATGGTGATCAGGCTGCGGGTATGCCGCGGCAACCCCGGACGCGTCCAGATATCGCCCCAGGCATGCCGGGTGATCATCTCCTGGAACTCGCCATTGAAATCGTTGAGCTTCTCCAGGCTGCGGTCGACATGCGCATCGCCCAGTACCGCGCGGCGCACCTGCATGCCCGCCTCGTAGCGTTGTTTCTCGTCCACGGTGTACTCCTCAGCGGCTCGACAGGAAGTCGAGCACACGGCGGCTGAACGGCGCGCCGATCTCGACATTGGACAGGTGCGCCGCCGCAAACTCGACGTACTCGGCGCCGAGGATGCCGGCCTGCATGAAGCGACCGTGTTCAGGGGTGGTCACCGCATCGGCGGTGCCGGCGACAATCAGGGTCGGCACCTGGATATGATTGAGCTGGTCACGGAAATCAGCGTCGCGCACGGCGGCGCAATTGGCCGCATAGCCCTCGGGCGAGGTCTGCGCCAGCATCTGGCAGATGCGCAGGGTCCGCTCCGGTTCGGCGGCGGCGAACGCCGGGGTGAACCAGCGAGCGATGGAAGCATCACGCAGATCGGCCATGGCCTGCCGACCGCCCGCGAGCACGGTGCCAATGCGGGTGTTCCACACCTCGTCGTTGGCGATCTTCGCGGCAGTGTTGCACAGGGTCAGGCTGAGCAGGCGGTTTCCCGCGTTGATGCCCAGCCACTGACCGATCAGGCCACCCATGGACAGGCCGATGAAGTGGGCCTTCTCGATATCCAGGGCATCGAGCAGGGCCAGCACGTCGCCACCCAGTTGCTCGATGCTGTAGGGACCCTCGGAGACCAGCGAACCGCCATGCCCCCGAGTGTCGTAGCGCAGCACACGGAAATGTTCGGCCCATGCCGGGATCTGCGCATCCCACATGTGCAGATCGGTGCCCAGCGAGTTGGACAGCACCAGCACCGGCGCATCGTCCGGGCCATCGAGTTGGTAATGCAGTACGCCATCGGCCAGTTGCAGGTGCGCCACAGCAGTCTCCTTTCAGGCAGTGAATCGTTGATGTTCGGCCACGGCGCGTGCCACCCAGACGCGGGCCTGGCCGAGGTAGTGAGCAGGATCGAGCAGACGGTCGAGTTCGTCAGCGGACAGTTCGGCGCTGACCTGCGGTTCGTCGCCGAGCACGGCACGCAGGTGGCGCCCCTCGGCCACGGCGCGCTGGCAACATTGCTCCAGCAGGTGATGGGCACGCTCGCGCCCCAGGCGCTGGGCGAGCACGATACTGACCGCCTCGGCCAACACCAGGCCCTGGGTCAGGTCCAGGTTGCGGCGCATGCGGGCGGCGTCCACCTCCATGCCCTCGGCGATCAGCTGCGCCTGGCGCAGGGCGCCGGAGACCAGGCAGCAGATTTCCGGCAGGGTTTCCCATTCGGCGTGCCACAGGCCGAGGCTGCGCTCGTGCTCCTGGGGCATCGCGGCGAACAGTGTCGATAGCAGACCCGGTACGCGGGTGGCGGCTCCGATCAGCACCGCCGCGCCCACCGGGTTGCGCTTGTGCGGCATGGTCGAGGATCCGCCCTTGCCCGGCGCGCCGGGCTCGAACAGCTCGCCCGCCTCGGTCTGCATCAGCAGGCTGACATCCCGCCCGAACTTGCCCAGGCTGCCGGCGACCAGGCCCAGTACCGAGGCGAACTCCACCAGGCGGTCACGCTGGGTATGCCACGGCTGTTCGGGCAAGGACAGTTTCAACTGCCCGGCCAGGGCCTCGGCCACCGGCAAGGCCTTGCTGCCCAGCGCCGCCAGGCTGCCCGAAGCGCCGCCGAACTGCAGCACCAGCAGGCGCGGGCGCAGCTCCTTGAGCCGCTGCCGATGACGGGTCAGGGCGCCGAGCACACCGGCCAGCTTCATCCCCAGCGTCACCGGCGTCGCATGCTGCAGCCAGGTGCGCCCCACCAGCGGCGTGTCGGCATGCTGCAGCGCCTGGCGTGCCAGGGTGTCGGCCAGCTTGCCGAGATCGCCGTCGATCAGCGCCAGGGCGTCACGCAGTTGCAGCACCAGGCCGCTGTCCATCGCATCCTGGCTGGTGGCGCCCAGGTGCACGTAACGTTCGGCCTCAGGCACGCCGCTGGCGACTACCTTGCCTAGGGCCTTGACCAGCGGAATCGCCGAGTTGCCGGCGATGGCGATCGCTTCGGCCAGGGCTCGCACATCGTAGCGCTCGGCCTTGCAGGCCGCCTCGATGGCGCTCACCGCCGTGTGCGGCACCAGCCCGGCACCCGCCTCGGCGCGGGCCAGGGCGGCCTCGAAATCGAGCATGCCCTGCAGGCGGCCACGGTCGGAGAAGATCTCGCGCATGGCCGGCGCGGTGAAGTAGGCATCGAACAGCTGGTTGCTCATGCAACGTCCTTAATGATCATGGTGCAGGTAGGCCGCCTGCTTGGGCAGGCGCAGGCTGAACAGGAAGGCCACCGCCATCATCGCGGTCACGTACCAGTAGAAGGTGTTCTCCATCCCTAAGGTTTTCAAGCCCAGCGCCACGTACTCGGCCGAGCCGCCGAACACCGCGTTGGCCACCGCATAGGCCAGCCCCACGCCCAGCGCACGGACCTGCGGCGGGAACATTTCGGCCTTCACCAGGCCACTAATGGAGGTGTAGAAGCTGACGATGCACAGCGCCAGGCTCACCAGCACGAACGCCATGAACGGGCTGCTCACGGTCTTCAGCGCCATCAGCAGCGGCACGGTGAAAAGCGTGCCCAGGGCGCCGAACAGCAGCATCGAGTTACGCCGGCCGATACGGTCGGAGAGCATGCCGAACACCGGCTGCAGGATCATGAACAGGAACAGCGCGCCGGTCATCACGAAACTGGCGCTCTTGGCGTTCATGCCCGCGGTATTGACCAGGTACTTCTGCATGTAGGTGGTGAAGGTGTAGAAGATAAGCGAACCACCGGCGGTGTAGCCCAGCACGGTGACGAAGGCGGCTGCATGGTTGCGAAACAGTCCACTGATGGTGCCGGCGTCCTTGTCCTGGCGAGTCTCGGCGCTGCTGGTCTCCTTCAGCGAGCGGCGCAGCATCAGCGAGATCAGCGCGGCGATGGCCCCGACCACGAACGGAATGCGCCAGCCATAGGCCCGCAGCTCCTCCTCGCTGAGCAGTTGCTGGAGGATCACCACCACCAGCACCGCCAGCAACTGGCCGCCGATCAGGGTGACGTACTGGAACGAGGCGAAGAAGCCACGCTGGCCGCGCAGCGCCACTTCGCTCATGTAGGTCGCGGTGGTGCCGTACTCGCCGCCCACCGACAGGCCCTGGATCAGCCGCGCCAGCAGCAGCAACGCCGGCGCCCAGGCACCGATGCTGGCATAGGTCGGCAGGCAGGCGATGATCAGCGAGCCACCACACATCATCAGCACCGAGATCATCAGCGAGTTCTTGCGCCCATGGCGGTCGGCCAGGCGGCCGAAGATCCAGCCGCCGATGGGGCGCATCAGGAAGCCCGCGGCGAATACCCCGGCGGTGTTGAGCAGCTGGACCGTGGGGTCGTCGGAAGGGAAGAACGCCGGGGCGAAATAGATCGCGCAGAAGGCATAGACATAGAAGTCGAACCATTCCACCAGGTTGCCCGACGATGCGCCGACGATGGCGAAGATCCGCTTGCTGCGCTCTTCACCGGTGTAATAGCTGGAAGTCATGGTGTTTTTACTCCTGGGAGGTCACTGCAAAGTCTAGACATACCCAGTAACAATCTTGTTCCGCCACAGCATTGACCATTAGCCTTGTGTCTTACAGGTCCGGCCTCTTCGCGGGTAAACCCGCTCCCACAGGAGGTACGTGATGCCCTGTGGGAGCGGGTTTACCCGCGAAGAGGCCGGTACAGGTCAGACCCGCTCGATGGCCAGCGCCAACCCTTGACCAACCCCCACGCACATCGTCGCCAGGCCTCTACGTCCACCG
The DNA here is from genome assembly GCF_054788395.1 of Pseudomonas sp. microsymbiont 2. Lineage (NCBI taxonomy): Bacteria > Pseudomonadati > Pseudomonadota > Gammaproteobacteria > Pseudomonadales > Pseudomonadaceae > Pseudomonas > Pseudomonas sp. microsymbiont 2. The sequence goes on along the minus strand of NZ_CM139112.1, from coordinate 1,189,167 downwards.
CCCTTCTCCAGCTGATGCAACGCCGTCAGCACCAGCCGCGCGCCGCTCATGCCCAGCGGATGCCCCAGGGCGATGGCGCCGCCATTGGGGTTCACCTGCGGCGCATCGTCCGCCACGCCCAGCTCGCGCAGCACCGCCAGCCCCTGACTGGCAAACGCCTCGTTGAGCTCGATGACGTCGAAATCCGCCACCGCCACACCCAACCGCTCGGTCAGCTTGCGCACCGCCGGCACCGGGCCGATGCCCATCACCCGGGGCGCCACACCCGCGCTGGCCATGCCCAGCACCCGGGCCCGTGGGGTCAGGCCATGTTTCTTCACCGCCTCGGCCGAGGCCAGGATCAGTGCGGCGGCGCCATCGTTGACGCCCGAAGCATTGCCTGCGGTAACCGTCTTGTCCGGGCCATTGACCGGTTTCAGCCTGCTCAGCGCCTCCAGCGTGGTTTCCGGACGCAGGTGCTCATCCTGCTCGACCACGGTCTCGCCCTTCTTGTGGGCGATGCGCACCGGCACGATCTCTTCGGCGAAGTAACCGGCCGCCTGCGCGGCGGCGGCCTTCTGCTGGCTGCGCAGGGCGAAGGCGTCCTGGTCGGCGCGCGATACCCGATAATCGTCGGCGACGTTGTCGGCGGTCTCAGGCATCGCGTCCACGCCGTACTGCGCCTTCATCAGCGGGTTGACGAAGCGCCAGCCGATGGTGGTGTCCTCCAGCTTCATGCTGCGCGAGTAACCGCTCTCGGCCTTGCCCATCACGAACGGCGCGCGGGACATCGACTCGACGCCACCGGCGATGGCCAGCTCCATCTCGCCACTGGCGATGGCGCGAAAAGCGCTGCCGATGGCGTCCATGCCCGAGGCGCACAGACGGTTGAGGGTCACGCCGGGAATGGTTTGCGGCAAGCCGGCCAGCAGCAGCGCCATGCGCGCCACATTGCGGTTGTCCTCGCCGGCCTGGTTGGCGCAGCCGAGGAACACTTCGTCGAGCAACTCCCACTGCACCTGCGGATTGCGCTCGACCAGCGCCTTGAGCGGCACTGCCGCCAGGTCGTCGGCGCGCACGCCGGCCAGGGCGCCGCCGAAGCGGCCGATGGGGGTGCGAATGGCGTCGCAAATGAATACGTCACGCATCAGGCTTCTCCTGCCGACTGGCCATGGGCGGCGGCGGTGCGCGCCTCGAGGTCGCGCAGGGCGGACAGCTCCACCTCGCTCGGCGCGGCGGTTTCCTGTACGTCGTCGGCGAAGCGGATCGCCCAGCCGGTGGCGGCGATGATCTGCTCGCGGGTGACGCCCGGATGGATCGAGGTGACCACGAATTCGTGGGTGCCGGCCTCCGGTTCCATGATGCACAGGTCAGTGATGATCCCGACCGGCCCCTCACCCGGCAGGCCTAGGCGCTTGCGTGAATCGCCGCCTTCGCCATGACCGACCGAGGTGATGAAATCGAGCTTGTCGACGAAAGCGCGCGGCGACTGCTTGAGAATGATCAGCACCTGCTTGGCGGAACCGGCGATTTCCGGCGCGCCGCCGGCGCCCGGCAAGCGAGTCTTCGGTGCGTGGTAGTCACCGACCACGGTGGTGTTGATGTTGCCAAAGCGGTCGACCTGGGCGGCGCCAAGGAAGCCGACGTCGATGCGCCCACCCTGCAGCCAGTAGCGGAAGATCTCGCCGGTCGGCACCACGGTGTCGGCGGTCTCGGCCAGCTCGCCATCACCGATCGACAGCGGCAGCACGCTGGGCTTGGCACCGATCGGGCCGGACTCGTAGATCAGCACGACATCGGGCGACGAGGTCAGGCGCGCCAGGTTGGCGGCCTTCGACGGCAGGCCGATGCCAACGAAGCACACAGCGCCGTTGCGCAGACGACGGGCCGCGGCGACGGTCATCATTTCGGAAGTGGAGTAGCTCATTGCGCGGCCTCCGCGGTGCTGGCCAGCTTGGCCTGGTAGTCGGTGAAATCCTGGGTGCCGCGAATGTAGGTGTCGATCCAGGCGGTGAACGATTCACGGCTGCGGGCGATCGGGTCCCAGGCCTGGTAGAAGCGATTGTCGCGCTCGTAGTAGCCATGGGCGTAGGACGGGTGGGCACCACCGGGCACCAGGCACACCGCGCTGAGCGCCCAGGTCGGCAGCACACAGGCATTCATCGGTGCCTGAAGGTCATCGACGATTTCCTCGACGGTGACGATGCAACGCTTGGCCGCCAGGGCCGCTTCCTTCTGCACACCGAGGATGCCCCACAGCAGCACGTTGCCCTTGCGATCGGCCTTCTGCGCGTGGATCACGGTTACGTCCGGGCGCACTGACGGCACGGCGGCAAGCACTTCACCGGTGAACGGGCAGGTGACGCTCTTGATCAGCGGGTTGACCTTGGGCAGGTCGGAGCCGGCGTAGGCGCGCAGCACCGCGAAGGGCAGTCCGGAAGCGCCGGCGACATAGGCATTGGCCAGGTCGGCATGGCTGTGCTCCTCGATCTCGATGGCGTGCGGCCACTGCTTCTCCACCGCGTCACGCAGACGGTGCAGCGAACCCACGCCCGGGTTGCCGCCCCAGGAGAAGATCAGCTTGCGCGCGCAGCCGGCACCGATCAGTTGGTCATAGATCAGGTCCGGGGTCATGCGTACCAGGGTCAGGTCACGCTTGCCCTGGCGGATGATCTCGTGGCCTGCGGCGGTGGGGATCAGGTGAGTGAAACCTTCGAGGGCGACGCTGTCGCCATCCTGGATGAACTGCTTCACGGCCTCGTGAAGCGAGAGGATTGCTGCCATTGGAGACTCCTGGTCAGGTCGAGTCGAGTCAGTGAGCAGCGGGCCATTGCGTCGCTGCGATGGGCCCAGATTACGGAGACTGTCAGGGTGGTTACAATCCGATAATCGCACTTTTGTGCGATTATCGAACCATTTGTTGCTCTGCTATTTATATGCGCCCCTATCGCCTCAAGTCGCGTCGGCGTGGCTCACCAGCCCCTTCACCACCACGCCGACGGTGGCCAGCGCCGCCGGCACCAGCAGCGCGGTCAGCACCTGTTCGAAGTTCCACCCCAGCCCGAGCAGCGTCGCCCCGCTCCAGGCACCGAGAATCGCACCGAAGCGACCGATCCCGAGCATCCACGACACCCCGGTGGCGCGCCCCTGGGTCGGGTAGAAGCGCGCCGCCAGCGACGGCATGGCCGATTGCGCGCCGTTGACGCACATGCCGGCGACCAGCACCAGCGTGGCCAGCAAGGTGATGTTGCCCAGGCTCTGCCCTACCGCGTAGGCGAACACACCCGCCAGCAGGTAGAAGATGCCGATCACCTTGTGCGGGTTGAAGCGGTCCATGGCCCAGCCCACGGCCACCGCGCTGAGTACCCCGCCGAACTGGAACAGCGCGCCGATGAAGGCGGCCTGCTCCATGCTCGCGCCACTGTCACGCATCAACGTCGGCAGCCAGCTGGTCAGCAGGTAGACGATCACCAGGCCCATGAAGTAGGTCAGCCACAACAGCACGGTGCCCAGGCCATAAGTACCCGAGAAGATCACCGCGAACACGTTGCGCGCTGCCACGGCTTTCTGCTCCGGCACGCTGAAGCTCGATGCCTGGGCCACCAGCGCCGGCGCGATCGGCGCCAGGGTCTTGCGTACCTTCTCGGTGCCGCGATTGCGCACCACCAGGAACCGCGCCGACTCCGGCAGCCAGACCAGCAGCACCAGCGCCAGCAGCAACGGCAGCACGCCACCGATCACCAGCAGGCTGTGCCAGCCATAAGCGGGAATCAGCTTGGCCGAGATGAAACCACCACCGGCCATGCCGAGGTTGAAACCACAGAACATGCTGGTCACCAGCAACGATTTGAGACGTTCCGGTGTGTACTCGGACAACAGCGTGGTGGCATTGGGCATGCCAGCGCCCAGGCCCAGGCCGGTAAGGAAACGCAGGACCAGCAGTTCATCGACATTGGTCGCGTAAGCCGAGGCCAGGCTGAAGCCACCGAACACCAGTACCGCGCCGACCAGTACCCCCTTGCGCCCGAAGCGGTCCGCCAACGGCCCGGAGCCCAACGCGCCGAACACCATGCCGATCAGCGCGGCGCTCATCACCGGGCCAAGGCTGGCGCGGTCGATGCCCCATTCCTGGGACAGTGCCGGGGCGATAAAGCCCATGGCGGCGGTATCCAGCCCATCGAGAAAGACGATCAGGAAGCACAGGATCACCACCCGCCACTGGTAACGGGACAGGGGCTGGTCATTGATCAAGGACTGGACATCGAGGCAGTTGCCGACAGCGGATTGCGGATTGTTCATTGTTGTTATCCGGGAGTTGGGCACAGGCAGGCTACCGCGCATCAGGGATACGCAGGAACAGGAAACAGCGAATGCGACGGCCTTGGCTCAGCCGGAGTGCAGCAGCACCGTGCGCGGGTGCGGCCGCGACAGCGAAGGGAAGGTATTCATGGGGATGCCCTCGGGCCTGTTGTTATTGTCCGGTCGGCGAAGCCGACTCGTGCGACAGACATTAATCAGCAGGCGGGAGCGGCGCAATTCGTCGGGAACGACACTGTGCGTTTATCGAACACAAAGCGCCCATGCCCCTGTGGGAGCACTGTCTTGTGCAGATTCCTCGATCTGGCGCGCCCCCTGTGGGGCGGGTTTAGCCGCGAACACCGGCGAAGCCGGTGCCAGGCAGCACAAGACAGTTGCTCCCACAGCATTGCGCACAGGGATGAGTGACACCCGCATAGCTCAGCCAAACAGCTGATGGCACAGGTCCCTGCTGGCCGCCAGCAGGATCGGCAGAAAGCGCTGCTCCAACTCCCCACGGCTGACCCGACCGACATGGGTACTCACGTTCAACGCCGCCAGCACCTGCCCGGAGGCGTCATAGATCGGCACGGCGATCGAACGCAGCCCCTGCTCCAGCTCCTGATCGACCACGCACCAGCCCTGCTCGCGCACCTGCTGGATACAGGCGAAAAGCGATTCCGAGTCATGCAGGGTGCGGCTGGTACGCGCCTTGAGGTCCGCGCGGTCCAGGTATTCGTGCAGGCTGGCGTCATCCAGCGCCGCCAGCAGGATGCGTCCCATGGAGGTGCAGTAGGCCGGTAACCGCCCACCGACCGACAGGTCGACCGAGATCAGCCGCTCGACCGTGGCCGAGCGCGCTATATAAAGAATGTCGTCGCCCTCCAGCGTGGCCATGTTGGCCGCCTCGTGGAGCTGGTCACTGATGCGATCCAGGTACGGCTGGGCCGATACCGCCAACGGTGTGGACGACAGATAGGCATGGCCCAAGGTCAGGACCTTGGGCAGCAGCGAGTAGGTGCGCCCGTCGGTGGTCGCGTAGCCCAGCTTCATCAGGGTATGCAGGCAGCGACGCACCGCGGCCCGTGGGATTTCCGTGCGGTGGCTGATCTGGGCGATGGTCAGGTGCCGCTTGCGCTCCTGAAACGCCTGGATCACCGCCAGGCCACGGGCCAGCGAAGTCATGAAGTCCGGGTCGCCGGTGAACGCCTGGATGCGTTTGGCCGCCGACGCCACGATCGGCGGCGCCAACGCGGGGCTGGTGTTGCGCGTCGGCTCGGTCACTTGCGGGCCACGGTTTTCTTCGCTCATGGGCATGCCTCAAAAAATCGGTCGCTTTGTGCGATTATCGAACGAACGACCGATAATCGCAATTGACCGCTGACACTTTTACTTATACCTTTCCCCTGCCACATGTGGCTTCTTTGGAGAGACTGGTCAGGTACCCACCGTAGAAGTCCCAGGCAACGGCCTCGCCCACCAGCGAGGCCGTTTTCATTTCCGACAGCTAACAGTGAACCTTCACACGGGAAACTTGAACTTCTCATCTACTCGTCGGACCAAGCGATATCTACGCTCATCTCAACTTCACGGTCTTGATCAATCTTCGGTAAAGAACCATAGCCTTCCAGTTGCCGATTGCTATACTTCGACCCGTTGGATGCATGAGATGTATAGCGGATCCAATCATTACACCTTCGTCGCCTCATGGCCTGCCCACTCATGGCATGGGCCGCGGCTTGCCGGTGCGGTTTCGAACGACCGTGGACACTTGCAGGTCAATTCATCGCGACGATATATCCGCGCGGATATCCACACACATGATGTGTCTTGCAAAGCCCGCGCTCAACTTAACGCCAATCAGGTATTACTGTGACGAAAGAAGAACTGCGCGCAGAACTTGAGCGCCAGGCTGAACGTTACAAGGATGTTTACGGTGGTGAAGTCACCACCTACGCCGCTCAACCCGAACCCGAACGCAAACCCTGGCGTAAGCGCGCCAGCCTCCTCGACCAGGCGTTTGCCCAGGAACTGGAGAAGATGGAGAAGGACCTGCGCGCCGACGAGACCTGAGTCGAATCGGTCCCGCCGCTCGCTCGTCGCTGCCTGGAACCGACGGAGCCCTGGTCAAATTGCTACGGATGAAATGGAATCACACAAATTTCATACGAGCGTTTGAATCGTGACCGAGCATTGAGAACTCGCACAAATCGTTGTTTTTCAAGAAAATTAACGACATTTTGCGATGACTTTTCTCTGTTTTCACGCTGCCATCGGCGCCGGGCTGGCAGATGCTGGGCTGCCATCGGTCTGCGGCAGGTGCATCGATTGCCATGGTTTTCTGGCATAATCCGCCCCCCCTAAGACCGCCAGAAAACCTTCATGATCGATTTATTCAGCGGACTGGATGCCTGGGTTGTCGTGAGCCTGACGCTCGCTCTGACCTTCGTGCTCGCATTCGAGTTCATCAATGGCTTTCATGACACCGCCAACGCGGTAGCCACCGTCATCTATACCAAAGCCATGCCGCCGCACCTGGCCGTGTTCTTCTCCGGTGTGTTCAATTTCCTCGGAGTGCTGCTCGGCGGTGTCGGGGTGGCCTATGCCATCGTCCACCTGTTGCCGGTGGAACTGCTGATCAATGTGAACACCGGACACGGCCTGGCCATGGTCTTCTCGTTGCTGGCCGCGGCCATCACCTGGAACCTGGGCACCTGGTACTTCGGCATCCCGGCCTCCAGCTCGCACACCCTGATCGGCTCTATCCTGGGCGTGGGCCTGGCCAATGCCCTGCTCAGCGACATTCCGCTGGGTGACGGCGTCAACTGGCAGAAGGCGATCGACATCGCCATGTCGCTGGTGCTCTCGCCGATGGCCGGCTTCGCCGTGGCGGCCCTGGTGCTGATCGGCCTGAAATGGTGGCGCCCGCTGTCGAAGATGCACAAGACCCCGGATCAGCGTCGCAAGCTCGACGACAAGAAGCACCCGCCGTTCTGGAACCGCCTGGTGCTGGTGATCTCGGCCATGGGCGTGAGCTTCGTGCACGGTTCCAACGATGGCCAGAAAGGCATCGGCCTGATCATGCTGGTGCTGATCGGTATCGTCCCGGCCAAGTTCGTGCTCGACCTGAACAGCACCACCTACCAGATCGAGCGTACCCGTGACGCCACCCTGCACCTGAGCCAGTTCTACCAGCGCAACGCCGCGACCCTCGGCGAGTTCCTGGCGCTGGGCAAGGCCCAGGCGAGCGACCTGCCCGAGCAGTTCAGTTGCAACCCGCAGCAGACCGAGCCGACCATCGCCGCGCTGCAGTCCTCGCTCGCCGGCGTGACCGACTACCGCGCGCTGAGCGCCGAGAAGCGCGTCGAAGTCCGCCGCTACCTGCTGTGCCTGGACGACACGGCGAAGAAGGTCGGCAAGCTGCCAGGCCTGGAGGCCCGTGAAAAGGCCGACCTGGAGAAGCTGCGCAAGGACCTGACCGCCACCACCGAGTACGCCCCGTTCTGGGTGATCGTCGCCGTTGCCCTGGCCCTGGGCCTGGGCACCATGGTCGGCTGGAAACGCGTGGTGCTGACCGTTGGCGAGAAGATCGGCAAGCAAGGCATGACCTACGCCCAGGGCATGTCGGCGCAGATCACCGCGGCGTGCGCGATCGGCATGGCCAACGTGTTCAGCCTGCCCGTGTCCACCACCCATGTCCTGTCCTCGGGCGTGGCCGGCACCATGGTCGCCAACAAGAGCGGCCTGCAAGGCGGTACCGTGAAGACCATCCTGCTGGCCTGGGTACTCACCCTGCCAGCCTCGATGAGCCTGGCGGCCGGCCTGTTCTGGTTGGCGTCCAAGGCCATTGGCTGATCCCCTTTCGCGGGATTGAAAAAGGCGCCTTCGGGCGCCTTTTTCGTGTCTGCCTGTACCGACCCTTTCGCGGGTAAACCCGCTCCCACAGGCCAGGAGCCAGGCTCAAGGGCCTGTAGGAGCGGGTTTACCCGCGAAAGACCTAGCGCTTCTTGCCGCCCAGCAACGAGCCCATCAACCCGCGCACCAATTGCCGCCCAAGCTGATTGGCCGCCTGGCGCACCGCCGACTTGATCGCCTGCCCCGCCGCGCTCTGCAGGAACTCCCCAGCCTTGTCGGCGAAGCTGTCGTCATCGGCCTTGGCCTGGGGTACGGGCTCGACCGGCTCGCCCTTGCGCTGGGTCAGCAGCTCATAGGCCGACTCGCGATCGATCGGCTTGTCGTAGCGACCCGCCAGCGGGGAAGCCGTGATCAGCGCGGCACGTTCGCTCGCCGTCAACGGACCGATCCGCGACTGTGGCGGTGCGATCAGCACCCGCTGGACCATGGCCGGTGTGCCCTTCTCCTCCAGCGTGCCAACCAATGCCTCGCCAATGCCCAGTTCAGTCAGCACGGCCAGGCTGTCGAACGCCGGGTTCGGGCGGAAGCCATCGGCCACCGCGCGCAACGACTTCTGCTCCTTGGCGGTGAACGCCCGCAGTCCGTGCTGGATCCGCAGCCCCAGCTGCGCCAGCACCGCGTCGGGCAGGTCGCCCGGCGACTGGGTCACGAAGTAAACCCCCACGCCCTTGGAGCGGATCAGCCGCACCACCTGTTCCAGGCGATCCTGCAACGCCTTGGGCGTGCCATTGAACAGCAGGTGCGCTTCATCGAAGAACAGCGCCAGCACGGGCTTGTCGGCATCGCCGCGCTCGGGCAACTGCTCGAACAGCTCGGCCAGCAGCCACAACAGGAAGGTCGCATAGACCTTGGGCGCGTCGTGCACCAGGCGACTGGCGTCCAGCAGGTGGATGCGCCCACGCCCATCGCTGTCCGGGCGCAGCAGGTCCTCCAGTTGCAGCGCCGGCTCGCCGAACAGTGCCTCGGCCCCCTGTTGCTCCAGCGTCGCCAGGCGGCGCAGCAGGGCCTGGGTCGAGGCGCTGGTCATCAGCGCGCTGTCCTCGCCGAGCAACTGCGGGTTGTCCTTCAGATGCGCGAGCAGCGCCTTGAGGTCTTTGAGATCGAGCAGCAGCAGGCCGTCCCGGTCAGCCACCTTGAAGGCGGCATACAAGGCCGCCTGCTGGCTGTCGGTGAGTTCGAGCAGGTTGCCCAGCAACAGCGGGCCCATTTCACTCAAGGTGGTACGCAGCGGATGCCCCGACTGCCCGGCGATATCCCACAAGCTCACCGGATAGGCCTGCGGCCTGTGGTTCAGCCAGGGCATACCGGCGATGCGTTCGGCCACCTTGCCCTGGGGCGCGCCGGCAGCGCCAAGGCCGCACAGGTCACCCTTCACGTCAGCGGCGAACACCGCCACGCCGGCATCGCTGAACAGCTCGGCCAGATGCTGCAAGGTGACGGTCTTGCCCGTACCAGTGGCACCTGCCACCAACCCATGGCGATTGGCCAGGCGCATGGCCTGGGATACCGGCTGGCCATCCGGACCTGCGCCTATGACCATTCGTAAGGAATCCGACATATTGCTTTGTCCCCTGCTCAAGTTCTGCCACTGAACGGCCGATATTTCAAAATGATTCTTCCCAGAAAGAAAGACAGGAACACCCCGAAAAGGACCCACGGGAATTGTTGCACTGTTTTCCCGCCGTGCTTTGTGCGAACGACCCGATAAAAACCTTAGCGGACACGATCACGTTATGAATAAAAGCCTTCGTTTCAGCCACAAGATTCTACTGGCGGCATCACTGATCGTGATCCTCGCCTTCAGTCTGTTCACCCTCTACAACGACTACCTCCAGCGTAATGCCATTCGCGCGGACCTGGAAAACTATCTGGCCGAGATGGGTGACTCCACCTCCACCAATATCCGCAACCTGTTCGAAGGGCGGATCAAGCTGGTCGAGAACGTCGCCCAGAACCTGGCCCAGTACCCACAGAACACCGGCACCCTGCTCGGCCAGAACGCCCTGACCTCGAGCTTCCTCACCATCTATCTGGGCCAGCCCGACGGCACCTTCACCGTGCGTCCGGACACCAAGATGCCCGATGGCTACGACCCCCGCGTACGGCCTTGGTACAAGGACGGGCTGAACGCCAGCGGGCCGATCCTCACCGAGCCCTACATCGACATGGCCACCAACAAGATGGTCATCTCGATCATCAGCACCGCCTCGCGCTCGGTGGGCGTGGTCGGCGGCGACCTGGCCCTCGACGGCCTGGTGGACATCATCAACTCGCTGAACTTCGGCGGCATGGGCTACGCCTTCCTGGTCAACGACCAGGGCAAGGTCCTGGTGCATCCAGACAAGAACCTGGTGATGAAGTCCCTGTCGGACCTGTTCCCACAGAACACACCGAAACTGACCCGCGAGCTGACCGAAGTCGAGCTCGACGGCCAGACCCGCCTGGTCACCTTCACCCCGGTCAAGGGGCTGCCCTCGGCCAACTGGTACATCGGCCTGTCGGTGGACAAGGACAAGGCCTTCTCGATGCTCAGCACCTTCCGCACCTCGGCGGTGATCGCCACGCTGGTGGCGGTGGTGATCATCATCGCCCTGCTCGGCCTGCTGATTCGCGTGTTGCTGCAACCGCTGCACACCATGACCCGCGCCATGGAGAACATCGCCGAGGGCGAAGGTGACCTGACCCGCCGTCTGCAGATCCACAACCACGACGAGTTCGGCATCCTTGGCACCGCCTTCAACCGCTTCGTCGAGCGCATCCACGGTTCGATCCGCGAGGTGTCTTCGGCCACCGAGCAGGTCAACGAGGTGGCGCTGCGGGTGATCAGTGCCTCGAATTCGTCGATGAGCAACTCCGACGAGCAGTCCAATCGCACCAACAGCGTCGCCGCGGCCATCAACCAGCTCGGCGCCGCCGCCCAGGAAATCGCCGGCAACGCTGCCCAGGCTTCGCAGCATGCCAGCTCCGCCCGCCTGCTGGCCGAAGAAGGTCAGCAGGTGGTGCAGCGCAACATCGACGCGATGAATCGCCTGTCGGACCTGATCGTCGATTCCAGCGCGCACATCGAGACCCTCAACAACAAGACTGTCAACATCGGCCAGATCCTCGAGGTGATCACCAGCATCTCCCAGCAGACCAACCTGCTGGCGCTCAACGCCGCCATCGAGGCTGCCCGCGCCGGTGAGGCCGGACGTGGTTTCGCCGTGGTTGCCGACGAAGTGCGCAACCTGGCGCACCGCACCCAGGAATCGGCGCAACAGGTGCAGACCATGATCGAGGAATTGCAGGTCGGTGCCCGCGAATCGGTCGAGACCATGGGCCAGAGCCAGCGCCACAGCCAGGACAGCCGGGAGATCGCCAACCAGGCGGGCGAGCGCCTGGGCAGCGTCACCCAGCGCATCGGCGAGATCGATGGCATGAACCAGTCGGTGGCCACCGCCACCGAAGAGCAGACCGCCGTGGTCGACTCGATCAACATGGACATCAACGAGATCAACATGCTCAACCAGGAAGGCGTCGAGAACCTGCAGGCCACCCTGCGTGCCTGCTCGGACCTCGAGCAGCAGGCCGGACGCCTCAAGCAGCTGGTCGGCAGCTTCCGTATCTGACCTGATGCCATCGCGGGGCAAGCCCGCTCCCACGAACGGCGTGGGAGCGGGCTTGCCCCGCGATGGCTCGCACCGCACCTCGCTCCACAACCCGATCGAACAAACTATCCTTCAGGTAGGTCAACCCTCAGGCGCGTCATCGGCGGCTCATTCTCCGCCGATGGCACACCCGAGGACGATCCCGGAGGGATGCTGATCGTGCACATCGCCGACATCACCATGTTCTACGCCCCGGCCAGCGGCGGCGTGCGAACCTATCTTGATGCCAAACACCGCCGCCTCGACGCCATGCCCGGCGTTCGCCACAGCCTGCTGATTCCCGGCGCCAGCGCCAGCCATACCGATGGCGTCTACCACGTTCCCGCCCCACCCCTGCCATTCGGCAACGGCTACCGCTTCCCAGTGCGCCTGGCGCCCTGGTGCAACGTGCTGCGGGGGCTGCGGCCCGACCTGATCGAGGTGGGCGACCCCTACCTCACCGCCTGGGCCGCGCTGGAGGCACGGCGCAAACTCGACGTCCCGGTGATCGGTTTCTACCACTCCGACCTGCCACTGCTGGTGAGCAACCGCATGGGCAACTGGTTCACCCCTAATGTCGAGGCTTACGTCAGCAAACTGTACGGCCATTTCGACCGGGTCCTGGCGCCCAGCCAGGCGATGGCCGACAAGCTGCGCAGGCTCGGTGTCGCGAATGTCCACGTACAGCGCCTGGGCGTCGACCTGGGACTGTTCCACCCCGAACGCCGCGACCCCGGCCTGCGCGCGCAACTGGGCATCGCCGACACCAGCCGTCTGCTGGTCTTCGCCGGGCGCGGCTCGCGCGAGAAGAACCTGCCGGTGCTGCTCGACTGCATGCGCATCCTGGGCCGCCACTATCACCTGCTGCTGGTGGGGTCCAACATGCCGGCCAATGTGCCGGACAACGTCAGCGTGATCGATCATTTCTGCCCACCCCAGGAGGTCGCCCGCCTGCTCGCCAGCGCCGACCTGCTGGTGCATGCCGGTGATCAGGAAACCTTCGGCCTGGTCATTCTCGAAGCCATGGCCAGCGCCACGCCCGTAGTGGCGGTGCGCGCCGGGGCCTTCGGCGAAATCGTCGGCGAACAATGCGGTCGCCTGTGCCGAGCCAATGACAGCCCAGCCATGGCCGCAGCGGTTCGCGAAGTGTTCGAGACCGGCGTACGTTCGCTCGGCGTCCAGGCCCGTCGCCATGTCGAGCGACTCTACAGCTGGGATACCGTGGTCAGCGGTCTGCTCGTGCATTACCAGGCGGTGCTCGGTCACCAGCCCCAGGCGCGCGCCCATGGCTGACCCGCATCGCGGCCCACGCAGCCTGATGCTGGTGCTGCACGATGTCGCGCCGGAAACCTGGCCGGATTACCAGCCCTTCGTGCAGGCCATCGACGCCCTGGGCGGTGTCCCCATGACCTGGCTGGTGGTGCCGGACTTCCATCACCGCAACGCGCTACTGCGCTCCCCGACCTTCTGCCGCCTGCTCGAACGGCGCCTGGCCCGCGGCGACGAGCTGGCCCTGCACGGCTACTACCATGCTGACGACGGCCCGACACCTCGCGGGCCGGCCGAATACTTCATGCGCCGCCTGTATACCCACGAAGGCGAGTTCTACGGGCTCGACCAGGCCAGCGCGCGGCAACGGCTGGAGGCCGGGCTGGCGCTGTTCGCGCAGCAAGGCTGGCCAGTGGCGGGCTTCGTCGCCCCAGCCTGGCTGATGAGCGACGGCACGCGCCAGGCGCTTCGCCAACTGCCGCTGCGCTACACCAGCACGCCCCAGCACCTGTATCGCCTGCCGGACTTCACTGCCGTCGCCGCCCCCGGCCTGGTGTGGAGCGCACGCAGCGCCTGGCGCCGCGGTTTGTCGAGAGTCGTCAGCGAGTTGCAATATCGACGCTGGCACGAGGCCGACACCCTGCGCCTGGGGCTGCACCCGGTGGACATGCGCCATGCCAGCGCACGCAACTACTGGCTCGACACCTTGCACACCCTGCTGGCACAGGGTCGCGAACCGCTGACCAAGTCCGCCTGGCTGGATCGCCAGCTGCCCCCATGAAGCGCCTGGGCTGGCTGGCCCTGGCGCTGCTGCCGGCACTGCTGGTCCCGGCCCTGCTCGGCGGCGGTCAGCTGCTGCCGCGCCTGCGCACCTTCGCCCCCGACCTGATGCTGCCGCTTCTGGGGATGATCCTGCTGTGCTGGACCCTCAATGCCGCACGCCTGCGTCTGTTGCTCGGCGAACAGGGCGCGCGACTGGGCCGGGTACGCAGCCTGGGCGTGGTCATGGCCACCGAGTTCGCCATCTGCAGTACGCCCGCAGGCAGCGGCGGCCCACTGACCTTGATGGCACTGCTGAGGCGCGAGCACATCGCCGCCTCGCGCAGCGGTGCGGTATTCGCCATGGATCAGCTGAACGATCTGGTGTTCTTCTTCTGCGCGATGCTGGCGATCGCCGCCTACGCCCTGTTCCACAGCCTTGGGCACAACCAGCAAAGCATGCTGCTGGGCAGTGCCCTGCTGCTGTGCGCGGCACTGGGAGGGATCGTCGGGCTGCTACGCGCCCGGCGCGCGGTGATGCGCGGCAACGGACGCCTGCTACGGCGACTGGGCATGGCCCCCGCGCGTCGACGGCACTGGGCGCGCAAGCTGCTGCGCTTCCTCCATGCCCTGGCCGACACCTGGCGCCTGCCCAAGCCTACCCTGGCGCTGGTGTTCGCCCTCACCTGCGCGCACTGGGGCCTGCGCTACAGCGTGCTGTTCCTGGTGTTGAGAGGGCTGGGGGTGGAACTGGCGTGGATACCGAGCTTCCTGGTGCAGATGCTCTCGCTCAGCGCCGGACAGTTCAGCCTGTTGCCGGGTGGCGCGGGAGCCGCGGAGGTGACCTCGGCGACCTTGTTGGCGCCACTGGTGGGATCGTCGACGGCAGCCGCGGCGATCCTGATCTGGCGTGCGGTCACGTTCTACTTCTATCTGCTTGCTGGCGGGCCGGTGTTTCTATGCCTGATGGCAGGTCCGCTGCTGGCGCGCCGGCGTCGCCAGACGCATTGAAGCGCTGCCAGAGCTCGGCGGCACCGGGAAATTCGGTGCCGTCGTCGTCGCTCAACGCATCGGGATCGAAACGGGCCAGGCAACCCTCGCCCAAGGTCGGCGGCGCCGAGGCGCCGGCCTTGTCACGTGGATCCGCCATGCACGGGCCCTTGCTTCAGTTGAACACCACGGTTTTATTGCCATGCACCAGCACGCGGTCTTCCAGGTGGTAGCGCAGGCCGCGGGCCAGCACCATCTTCTCCACGTCGCGACCGAAACGCACCATGTCCTCGATGCTGTCGGCGTGGCTGACACGCACCACGTCCTGCTCGATGATCGGGCCGGCATCCAGCTCTTCGGTGACGTAGTGGCAGGTTGCACCGATCAGTTTCACGCCGCGCAGGGCCGCCTGATGGTAGGGCTTGGCACCGACGAACGAAGGCAGGAAGCTGTGGTGGATGTTGATGACTTTCTCGGCGTACGCCTGGCACAGCTGCGGCGGCAGGATTTGCATGTAACGGGCCAGTACCACCGCGTCGGCAGCATATTCCTCGACCAGGCGCGACACTTCGGCGAAGGCTGGCTGCTTGTCCTTCGGATCGACCGGGACATGATGGAATGGAATGCCATGCCACTCGACCATGCTGCGCAGGTCGTTGTGGTTGGAGATCACGCAGGGAATCTCGCAATCCAGTTCATCGGTATGCCAGCGGTGCAGCAGGTCGGCCAGGCAATGCGATTCGCGGCTGGCCATCAGCACCACACGCTTCTTCTGGGCGGAGTCGGTGATCCGCCAGGTCATGGAGAACTCTTCGGCGATCGGCGCGAACGCCTCGCGGAAAGCCTCGATACCGAACGGCAGCGACTCGGCACGAATTTCATGGCGCATGAAGAACCAGCCACTCTGCTCGTCGGAGTGGTGGCTGGCTTCGTTGATCCAGCCATTGTAGAGGGCCAGGAAATTACTGACTTTCGCCACGATGCCGACGCGGTCGGGGCAGGCAATCACCAGTCGATAGGTGCGCATGAGAGAGACTCCAGAACTTCGCAAAGGCGCGTATTCTAGCGGCCTGGCGGAAAAAACGCAGTAATCATCTACGCCCGTGCCCTGTCGCTTGCACGCGCAATTTGGCTTGCTAAATTCCCTTCGATTCAAGCGGCTGTGGCCAGCGCCCCGTCAACATGTAATTTTTTTTAACCTAATAGCGAGGAATTTTCCCCCTGCTATTAATTGACTCATGCCTTTTAATTGTTTACTTGCCAGTTTGGCCTGTCTATTATTGCCGGCACTGTCTCTCTGAACATGCATTAAGGAACACACCATGTCCCTGATCAACGAATACCGCGCCACCGAAGAAGCCATCAAGGAACTTCAAGCCCGTCTGGCCAACCTGTCGCAAGATGACAAGCTGAAGAAAGAACTGGAATTCGAAGGCAAGCTGCGCGCCCTGATGGGTGAATACTCCAAGTCCCTGCGTGACGTGATCGCCCTGCTCGATCCGGAAAGCAAACTGAGCAAGGCACCGCGCGGCGCTGTCAAGACCACCGCCACCAAGCGTGCGCGCAAAGTCAAGCAATACAAGAATCCGCACAATGGCGAGATCATTGAAACCAAGGGCGGCAACCACAAGACCCTGAAAGAGTGGAAAGCCAAGTGGGGCGGCGACGTCGTCGAAAGCTGGGCTACCCTGCTGGACTGATTCGCCGTACTGCGCATTGGTTTCAAGATGAAAAACGCCGGCACTTGCCGGCGTTTTTTGTTTTCCGCTCATTTCAAAGCTGGTAGTTCGCCTTCAACTGCCTGATATGTTCCGACCAGGCCGTCAGCACCTGCCGCCCCGCCTCGCTCGCAGCGTCCCAACTGCTCTGGCATGCCAGTTCGAAGTCAGCGATCGTCGTCGGCGCGCCATACCCAGGATCCATCAGGCGCTGCTGGCAGAACCCATGCCAACGCGCACGCTCTTGTTCATCCAGGGTATCGCTGAAGTTGCGCGCACGGTAACGGAACAACAACTCCGGCAGCCGCGCGTCATCGAACATCCAGTGCTGCTTGCCCAATTGTCCGGGGTCCATGCCGCGCACTTGCTCGCTCAGACGCTTATCCCGATCACCCAGGAATCCGTCATACAGCTGTTGCTCCGGATCTTCACTTGGCGCGAACCCTTCCTCCTGGAAAATGACAGGCAACTTGTCCCGCCAGTGGTCCTGCTGATTAGCCAATTGCTCGCCACTTGACTGCAACGCCGACAAGTCGATGCCGAGGCGTTGCTGATCGACAGGGCGCAGTACCGACAGTGGCGCCAATACCGGACAGCGATTGATGTGCACCAACTTGAGCGGTACTGGTAGTTGGCCTTCGGCCATGTCTTCACGTCGTGTGTATAAACGCTGACGCAAGGCTTCTGCACTTTCCTGGAGCAGTGGCTGTGTATCCTGCTGCAGATCACAGACAATCAATGCATTGCGATTACGCGGGTGCCAGGCCAACGGCAGCACCACCCCGATATAGTTGCGCTGGGCCGAGAAGCGACCGGATACATGCACCAGCGGTTGCAACAAGCGAACCTGTTCCATGACCTTGTGCTTGCTGCGCAGCTGGAACAACCAGTCGTACAACTTCGGCTGTTTCTCGCGAATCAGACGCGCCAGGGCGATCGTCGCCCGTACGTCGGAAAGCGCTTCGTGGGCTTGGCCATGATCCAGGCCGTTGGCCTTGCTCAGCAGCTCCAGGCGCAGGCTGGTGCGCCCATCCTGTTGCGGCCACTGGATACCCTCTGGACGCAAGGCATAGGCGGTGCGCACCACATCGATCAAGTCCCAACGGCTGTTGCCGCCCTGCCATTCACGGGCGTAGGGGTCGAAGAAGTTCCGATAGAGGCTGTAGCGGGTGACTTCGTCATCGAAACGCAGGGTGTTGTAGCCGGCGCCACAGGTGCCAGGCCTGGCCAGCTGCTCATGTACCCGGGTCATGAACTCGCCTTCGCACAGCCCATGGCTGGCCAGCAGCTGCGGGGTGATGCCGGTCACCAGGCAAGCCGCCGGGTGCGGAAGAATGTCGTCGGAGGGGCGGCAGTAAAGGCTGATCGGCGCCTCGATCTCATTGAGATCGAGGTCAGTGCGCACGCCGGCCATCTGCAATGGGCGGTCGCAGCGCGGGTTGATGCCGGTGGTTTCGTAGTCGTGCCAGAAGATGCTGGAGCTCACGGGGTCGTCCTGTAACAAGGTCGTCCAGAGTCTAGCGGTCCAAGCGTTGCCCAGGCCAGCCTCAGACCGAGGCGTTCGCGGGGCGGAAAGTGAAGAAATCGCGTAGGGAACGCACGAAGTCGTCGTATTCCTGCGGCGCCTGCAGCAGCATGAAGCCGGCATCGTAGTGCCCAGGTGTTTCGTCTTCGCGGCACCACAGGCAACTGGCGGTCAGGTTGATGAACTGCAGCCCGCCTCCGGCCAACGGCACGCGCAATTGCAGCTCGAAATCAGGCCCTGCCAGCACCGGCAGTTGGCTGATCAGCATCAACCCATCCTCGGACGCATTGCCCAGATAGCCGATCTGCTGGTCGGTGAAGCGGTTGAACACCTTGAGCACGCAAGGCAACTGATGGCGTTCGATGTGTCGCTCGATGAACATGGTCGCAGTGAGGTCCTGTACCTGATGCCAGGAAGACAAGGTACTGGCGATGATCGTTACAACGCTTTAACAGATTAGTCCAAACCGACGGACGGACTACATGAAATCATCGACACCTTGGCATTAACGCCAAGGTGTAGTGTTCGCAGGCGTGGCCATTGCCGCTTCGCCACGCAGGTGCCCAAGCTTCTCCAGCGTCTGCAGGCGCGCCTGCGCGCGGTAGGCATACTCATTGCGCGGGTATTGCTGGATCAGGTACTGGTAGGTCTGCGCCGCGTCGACATAGAGCTTCTGTCGCTCCAGACACTGGCCGCGCAGCAGCGAAACCTCCGGATGGATGAACGGACGGGCGCGACTGGTGCGGTCGACCTGGGACAGCTCCAGCATCACCTTGGCACAGTCGCCACGGTCGTAGGCCCGATAGGCATTGTTCAGGTGATGGTCCATGGACCAGCGGGTGCAGCCGACGACACTGGCCGCCATGGTCAAAACGATCAGGGTGCGCATGGGAATTCTCCTTTGATGGACAGTGTATCGGCGCCTTGCCGGGTTTCTTCAGCTGCAAGCTGCAAGCCTCAAGCCTCGAGCTGCAAGTGGTTGTACGCCGCCCCTTACTTGTAGCTTGCCGCTTGTAGCTTATCGCTGCCGCCGAGCCGACCGTTCAAACGCAACCCTGCCTTGCGTGCCGGTAGTGCAACGGAACAATGACTACAGCGCAATTGAGGAGTAGCCTTTCGCTGCGCTTCACTATAGGAGTCTGTGCATGACCATCCGCCGTACCAAAATCGTCGCCACCCTTGGCCCCGCCAGCAACTCGCCGGAAGTGATCGAACAGCTGATCCTCGCCGGCCTGGACGTGGCACGTCTGAACTTCTCCCACGGCACCCCGGACGAGCACAAGGCCCGCGCCCGCCTGATCCGCGACATCGCCGCCAAGAACGGCCGCCACGTCGCGCTGCTGGGCGATCTGCAGGGTCCGAAGATCCGCATCGCCAAGTTCGCCAACAAGCGCATCGAATTGAAGATCGGTGACAAGTTCACCTTCTCCACCGCCCACCCGCTCACCGAAGGCACCCAGGACATCGTCGGCATCGACTACCCCGACCTGGTCAAGGACTGCGGCGTCGGTGACGAACTGCTGCTCGACGACGGCCGTGTGGTCATGCGCGTCGAGACCGCCACGGCGGACGCCCTGCACTGCGTGGTGATCATCGGTGGCCCGCTGTCGGACCACAAAGGCATCAACCGCAAAGGCGGCGGCCTGACCGCCCCGGCCCTGACCGAGAAGGACAAGGCCGACATCAAGCTGGCCGCGGAAATGGACCTGGACTACCTGGCCGTGTCGTTCCCGCGCGACGCCAGCGACATGGAATACGCGCGCAAGCTGCGTGACGAAGCCGGCGGCAGCGCCTGGCTGGTGGCCAAGATCGAACGCGCCGAAGCGGTCGCCGACGACGAGACCCTGGACAAGCTGATCGCCGCCTCCGACGCGGTGATGGTCGCCCGTGGCGACCTGGGCGTGGAAATCGGCGACGCCGAGCTGATCGCCATCCAGAAGAAGATCATCCAGCACGCCCGCCGCAACAACAAGGCAGTGATCGTCGCGACCCAGATGATGGAGTCGATGATCCAGAACCCGATGCCGACCCGCGCCGAAGTGTCCGACGTGGCCAACGCCGTGCTCGACAACACCGACGCGGTGATGCTGTCGGCCGAGAGCGCCGCCGGCGCCTACCCGATCGAAGCCGTACAGGCCATGGCCCGAATCTGCTCGGGCGCCGAGAAGCACCCGACCAGCCAGAAGTCCAGCCACCGCCTGCACACCACCTTCGAGCGCTGCGACGAATCCATCGCCCTGGCGGCCATGTACACCGCCAACCACTTCCCGGGCGTCAAGGCGATCATCGCCCTCACCGAAAGTGGCTACACCCCGCTGATCATGTCGCGCCTGCGCTCGCACGTGCCGATCTTCGCCCTGTCGCCGCACCGCGCCACCCAGGCCCGTGCCAACATGTTCCGCGGCGTCTACCCGATCGCCTTCGACCCGGCCTCGCTGCCGGCCGACAAGGTGAGCCAGGCAGCGGTCGACGAGCTGCTCAAGCGCGGTCTGGTCGAGCAAGGTGACTGGGTGATCCTGACCAAGGGCGACAGCTACCACACCATCGGTGGCACCAACGGCATGAAGATCCTGCACGTGGGTGATCCGCTGATCGGTTGATCCTGCTCCCGTTGGGGCCGCTTTGCGGCCCTATCGCGACACAAGGCCGCTTCCACAACTACCGCGCAGCTCCAGGGTTGCGGGGAACCTGTGGGAGCGGCCTTGCGTCGCGAAAGGAGGGCAAAGCCCTCCCTGTTCTCTCAGGCATGCTCACTGAACACATCGGCAAACAACTGCCCCCTGGGCATCCCCGCTATAAATAGCCGCCGAGCAAACTGCTCTACCCGCCCCGGCGCCCCGCACACCAGCGCCACCGTCTGACGCGACGCCAAGCGCAACCCCGCCAACGCCTCCTCGAAATCCTCGCTCGCCACCAGTTCCACACTCACCTGTTCCCCAGCCAGCGCCTGTAAAGCTTCGGCCAGGTAATGCTCACGAGCCACATGCAGCACCTTGATCGGCCCCAGGTGCCCTTGCTGCAGCGCCTCGCGCAGGATGCCCCACAACGGCGCCAGCCCGGTGCCTGCGGCCAGCAACCAGAGCGGCCGTGTCTGCCAGTCCGGATCGTAGTGCAACGCCCCGCCCCTGAGCTCGCCCAGCCTCAGCACATCGCCCAAGCGAAGCTGCCTTGCCTGATCGCAGAACGCACCGGGACGGTGGCAGTCCAGGTGGAACTCCAGGAAGTCGTCCTCGCCCGGCAGGCTCGCCAACGAGTAGGGTCGCGCGACGCCGCCGCTCCACAACACCAAGTGCTGCCCGGCCTTGTAGCGCAGTGGCCGCTCCGCTCGCAGCCTCAGGCGCAGCACCTCGGCGAACCAGTCCAACCCGATCACGGTTGCCGGCAGCCCATCGCTTCGGGGATCGAACAGCGCCACCCGCAGGTCGCTGGCGACCGAGCACTGGCAGGCCAGGCGCCAGCCCTGCTCGCGCTTGTCCGCCGCCAGCGCCTCGGGTTTCGCGTCGACGGGCATACCGTCCAGGCAACGCACCAGACAGGCGTGGCAGCTGCCGGCGCGGCAGCTGTAGGGCACGGCGCAACCGGCGTCGTTGAGCGCATCGAGCAGGTTGCTGTCGGCGGGCACCCACCAACGGCGTTCGCCCACGCAAAGTTCGGGCATGTCAGTTCATCTCCAAATGCAAGCGATTGGGGCCGCTCTGCGGCCCTTCGCGGGTAAACCCGCTCCCACAGGGCCATGCATTACCCCCTGTGGGAGCGGGTTTACCCGCGAAGGGCTGCAAGGCAGCCCCGGTCAACATCACGCTGACCTCATTGAACTGCATTGCAACGCTGGCGTCATCAGCAAGAAGGATGCCCACGCCCTGCCGACCTTGGTCCAGACCACGTGCAGGTGTTTCCGAAGGCGCGGCACGGTATACTGCCGCGCCTTTTTGCGCCGGCCCGACCAGCCGGTGCCTTGCCAGGCGTTCCTGACATACAGGTGTGCACTGTCGGAATGCCTTTTCGAATGTTCCCGTCTTTAAGAGGAGCGCGCTGCATGACCGTGATCAAGCAAGACGACCTGATTCAGAGCGTCGCCGACGCCCTGCAATTCATCTCGTACTACCACCCCGTCGACTTCATCCAGGCGATGCACGAGGCCTACCTGCGTGAAGAGTCGCCTGCCGCGCGTGACTCGATCGCCCAGATCCTGATCAACTCGCGCATGTGCGCCACCGGCCACCGCCCGATCTGCCAGGACACCGGTATCGTCACCGTGTTCATCCGCGTCGGCATGGACGTGCGCTGGGACGGCGCGACCATGAGCGTCGACGACATGATCAACGAAGGTGTGCGCCGCGCCTACAACCTGCCCGAGAACGTCCTGCGCGCCTCGATCCTGGCCGACCCGGCCGGTGCCCGCAAGAACACCAAGGACAACACCCCGGCCGTCATCCACTACTCGATCGTGCCCGGCGACAAGGTCGAGGTCGATGTCGCGGCCAAGGGCGGCGGCTCGGAGAACAAGTCGAAGATGGCCATGCTCAACCCGTCCGACTCGATCGTCGACTGGGTGCTCAAGACCGTCCCGACCATGGGTGCCGGCTGGTGCCCGCCTGGCATGCTCGGCATCGGCATCGGCGGCACCGCCGAGAAGGCCGCGGTCATGGCCAAGGAAGTGCTGATGGAGTCCATCGACATTCATGAGCTCAAAGCCCGTGGCCCGCAGAACCGCCTCGAGGAGATCCGCCTGGAGCTGTTCGACAAGGTCAACCAGCTGGGCATCGGCGCCCAGGGCCTGGGCGGCCTGACCACCGTGCTCGACGTCAAGATCATGGACTACCCGACCCACGCCGCCTCGCTGCCGGTGTGCATGATCCCCAACTGCGCCGCCACCCGCCACGCCCACTTCGTGCTCGACGGCAACGGCCCGGCCGAGCTGGAAGCGCCGTCGCTGGACGCCTACCCGGAAATCGTCTGGGAAGCCGGCCCGAGCGCCCGTCGCGTCAACCTCGACGACATCACCCCGGAAGAAGTCGCCAGCTGGAAGCCGGGCGAGACCATCCTGCTCAACGGCAAGATGCTCACCGGCCGCGACGCCGCGCACAAGCGCATGGTCGAGATGCTCAACCGTGGCGAAGAGCTGCCGGTGGACCTCAAGGGCCGCTTCATCTACTACGTCGGCCCGGTCGACCCGGTCGGTGACGAAGTGGTGGGCCCGGCCGGTCCGACCACCGCCACGCGCATGGACAAGTTCACCCGCCAGATCCTCGAGCAGACTGGCCTGCTGGGCATGATCGGCAAGTCCGAGCGCGGCCCGACCGCCATCGAGGCGATCAAGGACAACAAGGCCGTGTACCTGATGGCCGTCGGCGGCGCCGCCTACCTGGTGGCCCAGGCCATCCGCAAGTCGAAGGTCCTGGCCTTCGCCGAGCTGGGCATGGAGGCGATCTACGAGTTCGAAGTGAAGGACATGCCGGTCACCGTCGCGGTGGACAGCAAGGGTGAGTCGGTGCACATCACCGGTCCCGCGCTGTGGCAGGGCAAGATTGCCGAAAGCCTGGCGGTGGAAGTGAAGTAAGCTTCACCGCAATGAAAGAACCGCTCCCCCCGGAGCGGTTTTTTTTGCCCGGACCTTTCCGGCGGCCAAGATTTATTTACCGCAGTCCTACATTCGCCTCCCACTTAAATGAGCCCCTTATCCCACACAGGACTGGCTCATGAACCACACACAACAAGCCAACCAATGGCTTCGCCGCTTCCGCCTCGACATCACCTCGAACAGCAATCGCCTCTATGCCAACGGCCGCCAGCAGGTCGAGGTCACCATCACCATCGAGCCACGGGAAGGCCAGGAAATTACCGAGCAGCAGCTGTCGACCCTGCAACTCGTCCTGATCGATGACGATGGCCATGTTCGCGACCTGGAGGGCGACTTGCAGGCCCGACACCTGCGTGATTCGCGCTTCGACTACCATGCCTCCGGCACGACCGTGCCAGCTGCGCTCACCCAGCCATCAGCCGGAGCCATGCGCCGCCGCTTCTACGTAAGCTCGACGCTGCCCGGTGGCTCATTGAGCACGATCCACGCAGGGATCTGGCGCGACGAGCACACCAGCTTCGAGACCAATGCCGCGCCTTTTCGCTCATCCGTGGTCATCGAATCCGTGGCGCCGCCCAGCCCGCACGAGTCCCGCTTTCAGCTCTCCGTCCAGGACAAGGTCAGCTACAAACTCGACAACGGCAGTTACTGGAACGACGAGATCGAGGAAGAAGTGGCCTACTTCGGCTTTCGCGACCCGAACAACCGGATAGTCGCCAGCCACGCCCAGGCGACACCCTCAGCCGAGCCGTTTTATGTGCGCAACAACTGGGACCATGCGCTGATCTCGTTTCAGCTCACCAACGACTACAGCCAGCACTGCCGCGTGGCAGCCTACGCCGTGGATCAGCCCTTCAGCCTGCAACTGCCCGACTCCAGTCAGACCCTCACCGAGCGCCCACACCACATGACGCTCTACCGTCATTTTTCGCGTTTCTATCGACGCTGGTTCAACGACCTCAACGAATCGACCAGCCTCTGGACCGTGCTGGACCGCCACGGCAACGCGTACACCGTCGAGTTTCTCGCCGGCACAGGGGGTAACGCCTTGAGCTTCCGCCTGAGCGATCGTCACTCCTGAGCCGCGCCGATCAATCTCAGCCACGGGAAATCACCGCATGTCGACCTTGCATACCCAGGCCAGCAACTTCCTGGACTTCATGAAAACCGGCGTGGACAACCGCACCGGCCAGTTCACCCTGGCCCTCGCCCTGCCACTGCCCCCCGCGAACCAGCTCTGCGGGCCATCGCTTCCCGTCACCCTCAGCTTCGCCAGCCTGGCTTCGAACGTGGACAAGGGCTATGGCCTGGGCTGGAGCCTGAACCTGTCCGAGCTGTACCTTGACCAGGACAGCACCCGCCTGAGCCTTGCCTCAGGCGAACAGTTCGCCATCGACCTGGACCGCTCAAGCTTCCTTATCGACAGCCGCCTGAGTTTTCTCGACCAGAAACTCGACAGCTTGCGTTTGCGCCAGCAGGCCGATGGCAGCCTGCGCGTGGAGCACGCATCCGCAAGCAGCGAAATCCTCCGGCAGCAGGCCTCCAGCCCCTGGTTCCTGCTCGAAGAGTTGCGCTCGCCGGAAGGCCGCAGTCTCTATGTGGACTGGCTGCCGTTCGGCGATGGCGGCTATCGGCTCGAACAGATCCGCGATGAACTGCGCACCCTGCTCAGCCTGGAGCGAAGCGAAGACGAAGTGCGCATCACCCTCAACCCCTCCACGCCACAAGCCGCCATGCTGCGCCTGGTGTTGAGCGACAATCGGCTGACCCAGATCCATGTCCCGGGCATCGCGACCCCATTCGAGATCGACTACACCCTGGCCGGTCCACTGCTGTTGCCCAGCGCCCTGCGCAGCCCGATGGGCGCCAAGGATATCGTTCACTGGGCAACCGGCAGCGCAGGTCACCGCCTGCCAACTGGCGCGCCGTTCCCCTACCTGCCCAGGGTCCTGTCCTGGACCCATGCCAGCGGCACGCCGGCCAGCGAATTGAACCGCATCTATGAATGGGTAGGAGACAGCAATTTCCTCGGTTTCGGCAGCGATCAGGCGTTCGCCTGGGACAGCGGCCGGGACAACCTGTACCAGGTCGACAGCGACTACCAGTACCAGCTGGTCGAGACCCTGAGCGATGCCAAGGGCCAGACGCTCGAGACCCTCACCCGGACCTGGAATCGCTTCCATCTCCTGACAGTGGAAACCTCGCGGCGCGGCGCCTGCGAAACCCGCACCCACACCACCTACGGCATCGACCCGCAACTGAACTGGGAACAGCAACCCCCAGCCTGCCAGCTGCCGCACGAGGTTTCGCTCAGCTACATCGACCACGCCCGCGATGGCGCGACACGCACGCAGACCACCCGCTACCGCTACGACACCCACGGCAACCTCGTACAGGTGATCCACCCCAATGGCCTCCAGGAGCTCAGCGAGTTCTATCCGGCGCAGGGCGCCGAAGGCTGCCCGCCAGACCCAATGGGCAGGGTTCGCCACCTGAAGAGCACGACCGTGGTCCCAGCCCCTGCCAAGGGCGAAACCCCGACGCTCGGCACCCGCTACACCTACCTGGCCCTGCCCTCGCTGATCGCCGGGGAACCCGCGCGACCTGTGATGGCCAGCGAAGAAACGTTCAACACAGGTGACGATTGCACGCTGAAACGGACCGAGCAGCATTACAGTTCCGTTCCCGGCGCGACCCATGGCCGGATCGTCCAGCGCAGCACCACGCTCGATGGCAAGGTGACCATCACAACATACCGCTATGAAGTCACAGAAGATGAACTGGTCAGCGAAACCACCTGCATCGGTTTCGAACTCGACGACGAGAACCGCGCGAGCCAGAGCCACGGGCAGTCGCTGCTGAGCGGGCTGACCAGCTGGGAGCGCAGCCAGGCAGGCGCCTGTCAGCGCTACCAGTACGACACCCTCGGCCGCATCGTGCGAACGGTGAGCGCCGCCGACAGCCCCTGGCAGACCGTGCGCAGCGCGCACTATCACGTGGATGACGCCGTGGCACGCGGGGCCAGGCAAGACGACAAGATCAATCCGGTCATGCTCGAACAGGTCGACGCCAACGGCGCGCGCCAGCGTCAATGGCTCGATGGCGATGGTCGCACCGTGCAGGTGGAGCAGGAAGACATCGATGAAGCGCCCGGACAGTTCAGGGTGATCGCCCTGTACCGCTATGACGCCCTCGGGCGACAGATCAGCCAGACCTCGCAGGACTGGCTCGGCCCCGACGCCCCGACGCCACTGACCCTGACCACCACCACGACCTATGACGACTGGGGCCAGGCGTGTCTCGACATCGGCCCCGACGGCGTGCACAGCCACAGCCGGTACGACCCGCTCACCTTGCGCGTCGAGCAGTGGCAGGAGGCCGGCGGCCAAACCGGTGCGAAGCAGGTCGTGCTCAGCGATTTGGCTGGCCAGCCGATCGAGTACCAGGACATCGATGCCGACGGTGCCCTGGTGCGCACCCGCAAGCTCTTGCGCGACGGGTTGGGCCGGGTGATCGAAGAACGTATCGAAGTACCCGACGCCCCGGTCATCACCACGCGCCTGCGCCATGACCACCATGGCCGCGTCATTGAAAAACAGCTGGCCGACGGCACCCGGTTGACCTGGACCTTCGCGGGACACAGCGACGACCAGCACCCGGAATCCATCTCGCTCACCCCTGCCCAGGAGCCGCAACCATGACCGCCCTTCCCATCCTGCTGGGCCGGCAGACGTTCGACGGCCTGGGACGCCAGCGCAGCGTACAGGTCGCCGGACGCACCACCCACTACCATTACCGCCCAGGCCAACTGCCGCCTACAGCCAATACCCTGGCCGATGGCACGCACCTGGCCTACACCTATGAACCACAGCTGGACAACGCCCTGCTGTCCAGCGCGACGCCCGACCAGCCAGGCGAACGGCTGAGCTATCACGCCCCGCTCGGCCTGCCCGCCTCGGCCAGCAACGCCCTGGGCGAGCAGCGATGGCACTTCACGCCGTCAGGCAAGGCATTGCGCGACACCTGGACTGTCGATGGCATCGAGCACAGCACCCACTGGCGGCACTCGCTCAATGGCCTGTTGCTGGGTTTCACCGACAGCGCGGGAGGCAAACACCGGCACCAATACGATGCATTCGGACGCTTAAGCGTGCTTTCGGTCGGCGGCGTGCGCACGACCTTCACCTACGACGCCTGGTCCCGACCCGCGACCATCTCCACCGACGACCCGGCCAGTGACCGCCAGCTGGTCAAGCAGCTGAGCTACGACAGCATGGGCCGTGAGGCAGCCTGTGCCTTCAAGGTGAAGCAGGCGGGCAAGACTCGCTCCTGGCACCAGACGCTGGTCTATGGCCCGCTCGACCAGGTCGTTTCCCGCACCTGGCACGATGGCGAGCGACAAGGTGAAGAACATTTCGCCTACGACCTGCGCGGGCGCTTGGTGCACTACACCGCCAACGCCGTGGCGGCACCGCAGGATCCGTTCGGCAATCCCATCGTCGATCAACGCTTCACCTTCAATGCCCTCGATGGCTTGCGCGAGGTGGTCAGCACCTTTGCCGATGGCAGCCAGGACCACGCCCGGTTCAGCTATGCCGCACACGATCCCACCCAGGTCGTGTCGATCAGCCACAGCCACGACAGCTGGCCGAGCCGCATCGATCTACGCTACGACGCCTGTGGACGGGTGATCGGCGACAGCCTCGGCCGGCGCATGAGCTGGACCGCCCACGACCGCCTGGCCAGCGTCAGCGTCGGCGCGCGAACCTGCCACTACCGCTACGATGCCAGTGGCCAGCTGTGCGACCGGATACTCGACGGCGAGCTCGAGCGCAGCTGGCACAGCGCCGGGCAGTTGACCCATGTGCAACAAGCCGAACAACGGCTGGAGCTGATCGGCAATGGCGCGGGCCTGTTCGCCTTGAGCAAGGCGGCCGATGGCATACGCCAGACCATCCTGATCGGTTGCGATGCCCAGGGCAGCGCGCGCCTGGAGGTCAAGGAGCAAGTGCGCAGCCGCCGCTACACCGCCCATGGCGCCGAGGCGGACGAGGGCGAACAGCCCTTCGGCTACGCCGGCCTGCGTCGTGAACCGCTGACCGGCTGGTACATTCCGGCAGGCTATCGACCCTACGATCCCATGCTCATGTGCTTCCTCGCTCCCGACAGCGAAAGCCCGTTCGGCCGTGGCGGCATCAACCCCTATGCCTATTGCGCCGGCGACCCGGTCAACCGCATCGACCCAGACGGCCACAGCTGGGTGACCTGGGCCCTGGCAGGTGTCGGGCTGGCCCTCGGCGCCGCCATCACCCTGGCCAGCCTGGGCACCGCCATGCCCGCCGTCGCCGGCCTGTTCGCCGGCGGCCTGGGCAGCCTCAGCGCCAGCGGTGCCTGGGCGATCGGCACGGCGGCGCTCAACGCCGTGTCGCTCGGCACCGGCGTCGCCGCCATGGCCCTCGAAGCCAGTGGCAGGGACCAGCACAGTGCCAGCGTGCTTGGCTGGATTTCCCTGGCCAGCGGCCTGGCCAGCCTGGGGACCGGCGCGGCTGCACGCCTGGCTGCGGCTCCCGCCCGGGCGCCGCAGCTGACCCGCGGGGCCGGAGCCATTCGCCTGCGTGAACCAAGGATCACTCGTCCAGCGTACTGGGAACAGCGCAGCGAAGTCCTCTATGCCGAAAGAGCGGGGCAAAACGATGTCGCCATGCACTACAACCTTTGGGGCCAAGGCATTCGCGCGTTCGAGACCCACGGCAGCAAAGGCGGCCAGCTGATGAACGCGGTGGGACAGATGGACGATCCGGCGCGTATCGCATTGAAGGAAATCGCGCCACGCCTGGCAGGGGTCGAGCAGAATGTGCCATTGGTGCTGCTGGCCTGCCATGGCGGCAAGAGTGGCGCGGCGCAGCGCATCGCCGATGTCCTGCAACGCCCGGTGTACGGCTACGACAAGGTCATCTGGGTCAACCGCGCAGGCTTCATCCAGTCACTCAGGGTCGATAACTTCACCAGCAGCCTGCCCTCGCAGAACATCTCGCGCTGGAAACGCCTGCAAGGCGCGAAAGGACCGTTTTCCTTCTATCCACAACGCGAGATCGCCACCGGCAGAACCTACTACCCACGCTGAAATGATCGTTGCCGGCACGCATCACGCCGGCAGCGCCTTGAGCCAGAACGACATGATCTTGGCCGACTGCGCCTGCTCGTCGAGGTCTTGCCAACTGCAGGCGGTCCGCAGCGAGGGTTCGTGCAGAAAGCCACGGTTGCGCCAGAACCCCTGCAATGGCTTGTAGTGCGTCGGACGACGTGGATGCCCGGCGGGGCGTTCCACCGAACAGAACGCGCAGTAGTCGAACTCGGCGAGCTTGTGCGCATAGGACTCGCGCTCGATGAAGAAGCGCACGCCCAATCCTTGCCCGCGATAGGCCGGCAACAGGATCGACTCGCCGAAGTAGTAGACCGCTGCCGGGTCGCGGCCCTGAGCCAGAAACGGCTGTTGCAGCTCGGCGGCAACGTCCACCAGCGGCAGACCGGTGGCGGCGCCCACCACCTCGCCGCCGTCCAGCGCCAGCACCACCAGGCTGCGCCCGGAGTCGGCATAGCTGGCCAGGTAGTCGGCCTGGTGATTCAGCGAGCTATCCCAAAGATAGGGAAACTCGCGAAACAGCCCCAGGCGCAGGCGCGCGAGATCATCGATGTAAGGCGCGATGGCGGCACCATGGAGCAGGCGTATTTCCATGCGGGGCGTTCATCCTGTCGATGTGATGACTGAAGGCCAACCCTAGCATCCGCCCACCGCCCGGACCTTTCCCCTACGCGACAGGTATTTCTCCATGGCCGCTATCGAAGCGGATGCGTATCAGGCGATGCGCGTTCCCAGCACTTTCAGAAACGCCGCCAGCCACGCCGGGTGCGCCGGCCAGGCGGGCGCGGTCACCAGGTTACCGTCCACGTGTGCCTGGTCCACGGCGATATCGATGAACCGCCCTCCCGCCAGCCGAACCTCCGGCGCGCAGGCCGGGTAGGCACTGCATTCGCGACCCTCCAGCACACCAGCCGCGGCCAGTAGCTGCGCCCCATGGCACACCGCCGCGATCGGCTTGCCGGCCTGGTCGAAGGACTTGACCAACGCCAGCACCTTGTCGTTCAGGCGCAGGTACTCCGGCGCGCGGCCACCGGGGATCAGCAATGCGTCATAGCTTTCAGCGCGCACCTGGACGAAGTCGAAGTTCAGGGCAAAGTTGTGTCCCGGCTTCTCGCTGTAGGTCTGCTCGCCCTCGAAGTCGTGGATCGCCGTGCGCACGGTCTGCCCCGCGACCTTTTCCGGGCACACCGCGTGCACCGTGTGGCCGACCATGCGCAGGGCCTGGAACGGCACCATCGCTTCGTAGTCCTCCACGTAGTCGCCCACCAGCATGAGAATCTTCTTCGCCGTCATCGCATCCACTCCTTCCATTGCTTGGGATCAATCCCAGCACGATAGTCTGCTTTGCCAGACAGAGAAATACGTCGTCAGCTGCGCCGGTCGAGCAAATTGGCCACCAGCCGGTCGAGCCAGCCCCACAGCCGCTGCTGCACCCGCCACCACAAGGGGCGCGCATGCCAATCCGTCAGGTCGACCTCCTGGCTCTGGGTGAAGTCACGCGCGAAGCTGGCGGCGACCGCCGCGGTCAGCGGCGGGTCGAGTGCCTCGACATTCGCCTCGAGGTTGAAGCGCAGGTTCCAGTGATCGAAGTTGCACGACCCCACGCTGACCCAGTCGTCCACCAGCACCATCTTCAGGTGCAGGAAACGCGGCTGGTACTCGAAGATCCGCACCCCGGCACGCAGCAGTCTCGGGTAGTAACGATGGCCGGCATAGCGCACCGCCGGGTGATCGGTGCGCGGCCCGGTCAGCAACAGGCGCACATCGACGCCCTTCTGCGCGGCACGGCGCAGTGAACGACGCACGCTGAACGTCGGCAGGAAGTAGGGCGTGGCCAGCCAGATGCGCCGCTGGCCGCTGTTCAGGGCACGCACCAGCGCGTGCAGGATGTCCTTGTGCTGGCGGGCGTCGGCGTAGGCCACCCGGCCCATGCCCTGGCCCTGGGCTGGCACCTGCGGCAGACGTGGCAGGCCGAAGCCCTCGGGCGGTCGCCAGGCGGTGCGCCGCTGGTTGGCGTGCCACTGGCGGTCGAACAGCAGTTGCCAGTCGGTGACGATCGGCCCCTCCATGCGTACCATCACTTCGTGCCAATCGCTGGTGTCCGAGCCGGGCGTCCAGAACTCATCGGTGATGCCAGTTCCGCCCACCACCGCCCAGCGTTCGTCCACCAGCAGCAACTTGCGATGGTCGCGATAGAGATTGCGCAAGCCCCGCCGCCAGCGCAGGCGGTTGTACCAGCGCAGATGAACCCCGGCTTTGTGCAGGCGTTCGCGCAGCGTCGAGGGAAACGCCAGCGAGCCGTAGTCGTCGAACAGGCAGCGTACCCGCACGCCGCGGCCCGCCGCCTGCTCCAGGGCCTCGACCACCGCCTCGGCGCAGGCGCCCCCTTCGACCAGGTACAGTTCCAGGTCGACCTGGAACTCGGCGCGCACGATCGCCAGCAGCATGCGCGGAAAGAATTCGGGGCCGTCGATCAGCAGTTCGAACTGGTTGCCGTCCCGCCAGGGGAAGACCGGCCCCGGCATGTCAGCGGGCGGTGAAGATCAGCACCGCACTCACCGGCACCGAAGGGTTGATCGACTTGAGCCCGGCCAGCTTGCGCAGTTTTTCCAGCCCCGGCAGCAGGCCGAAGTCCGAGGCGCGCAGGATCAGCGGCTCCAGGGTGACCACCTGGAAACGCCGCTCGTCCAGGCGCGTGGCCAGCAGCAGGGTGTTGTAGCTGCGCGTCTGGCCATGCAGGGTGACGCTCACCGGCAGACGCAGCTCCAGTTGCGCGCCATCGGCCAGGTCGTTGATCGGGCGCAGGTCGATCTGTGCCTGCACACGGGCTTCGGGAAACTGCTCGAACGCGAACAGCTCATCGCGCATGCGCTCGTCACGCAGCGGGATACCGCTGCTGATCGAGTCCATCTCGATGCTCACCTCGGCCCCGCCCTTGCGGTCGACCTTGCCGTGCAACACCAGGAAACGGTTGACCTCGGCGATGTTGCCGTTCTTGCCAGTGACGAAGGACAGGCGCGAGGACTCGCCGTCCAGATGCCAGTTGGCATGGGCGGGCAGGCACAGGGCGAGCAGTAGCGCGGGTAGCAGACGGGAGGCTTTGAACATGTGAAATCCTGTGAATCAAGGCCGTCAACCTTACCCGCACGGTTTCACGGCAGCAAGCGGCAGCCCGTGCGGGCGCCTTGCCACTGCGCCTGGTTGCGCTGGCCCAGCCCCTCGGCGGTGACCAGGCGCCGAGCGCCGTCCTCGTCGAGCCGGGTCAACGGCAGGTACTGCTTCACATATCCCCGGCAATACGCCGCATCGAAGTCCATGACGAATCGGCACGAACAGTACTCCTTGGCCGAATAGGCCGAGAGGATGCCCGGGAAGTCCGCCAGCGCCTGGCGCTCGTGCCAGGCCCAGGCCAGCAGCAGCGCCAGTGACAACAGCAGGATCCGCTTCATGCGCCCTCCCCGGCCAGGGTTGCCAGCACCCGCCTGAGCAGTTCGTTGTGGCTGTAGCGGCCGTCGCGGTCATCGGCGTAGCGCACGATCACCAGCCTCTGCGAGGGCAGCACATAAAGTGCCTGGCCCCAGTGCCCCAACGCGGCGAAGGTATCCGCTGGCGCGTCCGACCAGGGCCTAGGCTGGCCGGGCAACGGCTGGTTCAGCCACCAGTGGCCACCTGGGTTGGCCTCGCCGGGGATGGGCTCGGCGGTGCTGAACAAGGCACGGTTGAACGCCACCCAGTCCCCGGGCAGCAGCTGCTGGTCGCGCCAGCGTCCGCCGCGTTGCATCAGCAGGCCGATGCGCGCCAGGTCGCGCGCACTCAGGTAAAGATAGGAAGAGCCTACATAGGTGCCTTCGGCGTCGCGCTCCCATACGGCGCTGTCGATGCCCAGCGGCGTGAACAGGGCCTGCCAGGGGTAGTCGGCGTAGCGCCCAGGCTCGAGCATGCCACGCAACGCTGCCGCCAGCAGGTTGCTGTCACCGCTGGAATAGGCGAAGCGCCTGCCGGGCTCGCTGGCGGCGGGCATCGCGGCGGCATAGCCGGCCATGTCGCGATGGCCTCGGGTGTAGAGCATGGCGATCACCGACGACTTCAACGGCGCGTATTCGTAATCTTCCTGCCAGGCCAGCCCGCTGGCCCAATGCAACAGGTCGGCCAGGCACAGCGCCGGATGGGCCTGCAAGGCCGGGTAGTAACGGACCGCAGGGTCGTCGAGCCTGAAGCGCCCCTCGCCATAGGCGACCCCCATGACCGTGGCCAGCACACTCTTGCTCACCGACCAGGTCAGATGGGGCGTCTCGGCACGCGTGGGTGCAGCGTAGCGCTCATGAATGATGCGCCCGTCACGGATGATCAGCAGCGCATCGGTACGGATGCCACCGCGCTCGGCGTCGCGCCGTGGGAACGCGTAACTGTCGACCGCTTGCCAATCGAAGCTGCCATCGTCGACCGGCCATTGCGCACCGGGCCATTCCTCGGCCCAGGCTGGGCAGACAACCAAGGCCAGGAAAAACAGCATTACCTTCATGATGATTGCCTGACAGAGACCGTGTGGAAGCAACTGCCTTGCCCAGACTCCCCACCTGTGGGAGCGGGCTTGCCCGCGAAGGGCCATCCAGCGGCCCCTGATTCAACGGCTCCCCCAGCCTCTCAGGCTTTCATGACAATCCCGCGGCAGCCCAGGCCTTGGCCAGGCGTTTTTCACGGGCAGCGCTGGCCAGCGCCAGCACGCCCTGATCGCGCTGCCAGAGCTGTGCCCAGTGAATCGGCCCCGTCGCCAGCGCTTGGTCGATCTCGCCACGCAGGTCCTGAAGCTCAGCGAACAATCCACCCAGCAGCAAATGGCAGGCACCGCTGTCGGGACACTGCCGGCTGCCCTCGGCACAACCGGCGAGCAGCGCGACCAGGCGCAGACGCAATGCCTGGGGCCAGGCGCACTCCTGGGCGACACCGTGCAGCCAGGCCACCAGGGCCGCCAGCACATAAAGGTCCTCGAGGGAGCGGAAGGGTTTGACGTAGGCGTCCCAGCCATCGCCGGCGAGCAACTCGCAGGCGGCATCCTTCAGCGACAGCCGGCCATGCCCGACTTCCGGCATCAACGGCAGGGTCGGCAATGCTTCGAGGCTGACGCCGGTTTCGCCGGGGTAGACCACCGCCAGCCGCAACTGCGGCGGCTCGCCCCCTGCTTCGTCGCGCGCCGCCACCAGCAGCCATTCGGCCTCCAGTCCCGCGGTGACGAAATCCTTGCTGCCGGTCAGGCGCAAGCCATCGAGGCGGGTGTGCATGTCCGCCGGGCGCACGCTGCGCCGTTCGGTGGCGCACAGCGCGCCCAGGCTGGCCGGCGCGCTGGGCCACAGCACACGTAGCGCCGCCTGGTAGCCGAGCAGGAAGGCCAGCCCCGGCGTGGCCATGGCCCGGCCACCGAGCACCGCCAGCTCGAACGGCGTGCCAGCGCCGAGGCGCTCGAGCGGCGTGCCAGCGCCGAGGCGCTCGAGCGGCGTGCCAGCGCCGAGGCGCTCGAGCGTGGCCGCGTAGGTTTCGCCCAGGGTCGCCGCCAGCGGCTGGCGCCAGGGGTCGTTGAGTCGTTGCAGCCAGGCCATCGCAAGCTCCTTGTGGGGGTGTCACGCAAGCATCACCAAAGATTCACGGGGGTGACACCAGCCGTACCTAGGCTGACTTTGCACAACAAAGCCGACCGGCCGCAACCCTTTGGCTGGCTTATGGAGACTCGCAATGACTCGGATCGCTCGCTCTGGCGACAACAGCACTGAACGCCGTCTGCAAGCCGAGCGCCTGGTCGGCGCCGCGGCCCTGCAGGAAGCACAGGCCCTGCGTTTCAAGGTGTTCAGCGCCGAATTCAAGGCCAAGCTCAAGGGCGCCGAACACGGCCTGGACATGGACGACTACGATATCCACTGCCGCCATATCGGCGTGCGCGACCTGGCCACCGGCCAGCTGGTCGCCACCACCCGCCTGCTCGACCACCAAGCCGCCAGCAGCCTGGGCCGCTTCTACAGCGAGGAGGAGTTCAGCCTGCACGGCCTGCTGCAATTGCAAGGGCCGATCCTCGAACTGGGGCGTACCTGCGTCGATCCGGACTACCGCAACGGCGGCACCATCGCCGTGCTCTGGGGCGAACTGGCCGAAGTGCTCAACGAGGGCCGCTACAGCTACCTGATGGGTTGCGCGAGCATCCCCATGCAGGACGGCGGCGTGCAGGCCCATGCGATCATGCAGCGCCTGCGCGAGCGCTACCTGTGCACCGAACACCTGCGGGCCGAACCGAAGAAGCCGCTGCCGAGCCTGGCCCTGCCGAACAACGTCATCGCCGAAATGCCGCCGTTGCTCAAGGCCTACATGCGCCTGGGCGCGAAGATCTGCGGCGAGCCGTGCTGGGACGAGGATTTCCAGGTCGCCGACGTGTTCATCCTGCTCAAGCGTGACGATCTCTGCCCGCGCTACGCCCGCCACTTCAAGGCGGCGGTCTGATGCCGGGACTGCGGGCCTGCGCCCGCCTGCTGCGACTGCTCGCGGTGCTGACGCTGGGCCTGGCGATGGCCAGTGTCATCGCCCTCGGCGAACGCCTGGGGCTGCGTGCCTCGGTCGAACGCCGCCAGCGCTGGACACGTCTGTTCATGCAGCGCCTGGTCGGCGCCTTGCCGTTCGAGGTCCGGGTGCTCGGCGAGCTGCCGGCGCGCCCCATGCTGTGGGTCTGCAACCATGTGTCGTGGACCGACATCCCGCTGCTCGGCATGCTCGCCCCGCTGTCGTTCCTGTCCAAGGCCGAGGTACGCCAATGGCCGGTGGCCGGATGGCTGGCCGAGAAGGCAGGGACACTGTTCATCCGCCGTGGCGGCGGTGACGCCCAGCGTCTGCGCCAGCAGATCGGCGAGCAATTGGGCGAGCGGCGCCCGTTGCTGATCTTCCCCGAAGGCACCACCACCGACGGCCGCACCCTGCGCACCTTCCATGGGCGCTTGCTGGCCGGGGCCATCGACCAGGGCACTCCGCTGCAACCGGTGGCGATCCAGTACCTGCGTGCAGGCGAGCCCGATCCGATCGCGCCGTTCATTGGCGAGGACGATCTGGTTTCCCATCTGCTGCGCTTGTTCGCCCAGGACCGGGGCGAGGTGGTGATCCACCTGCTGCCACCGATCGCCAGCGAGGACCAGGAACGGGCGGCACTGGCGTTCCTGGCGCAGCAGGCGATTCATCAGGCCTTGTTCGATATCGAGGACTTCGCGCCGCGCCGCCAGGCCAAGGCGGCGTGATACCTCTTCGCGGGTAAACCCGCTCCCATAGGCTGTGGGAGCAGGTTTACCCGCGAAGAGGCCAGTGATGCATCAACTGTCCGTCCTCTGCCCCGCCGCGAACGCCTGCAACTGCGGATAGAACTCGCGAAAGTCCGCCAGCAACGGCTCGTACAGGCGCTCCAGCTCCACCATCACCCCGTTCATCCCCTCCGGACGTGACAAGCGTCGGGCAATCCCGCTAAACACTTGCTCGAGGGTGGCGAAGTCACCATAGGCGCCCAGCCAGTCGTCCGCTGCCATGAACGGCGCGATCCGTGCCAAGCGCCCCGGCAACGCGGGTTCGGCCAGCAGCACTTTGTAGAAGTCCCCGGTGAACTGCGCCAGCGGCTGGCGCGCATAGTCGCCCCAGTGCCGCGCCAGGCAATGGTCAAAGAACACATCCAGGACGATGCCGGCAAAACGCCGCCGCTCGCGCGGGAAACGCGCCAGCGCCGCCAGCACCAACGGATGGCTGTCGGTGTAGCTGTCGATATGTCGGTGCAGGCGGATCGCGGCTTCCAGCTGTGGCGGAAACCGCCCCTCCAGCGCGCCCTTGACGAAATCGCCGTACAGGCTGCCGAGCTGTTGTTGCGGCGCGGGGCCGCCCAGGTGCAGGTGTGCGAGGTAGTTCATGGCGGCAGTCTAGCACCGCGCCGACCGGCACCGTCATGGCGCGGGCTGCTCGCTGAGAGGGCTATTGGCCGCGTCAGGGCCTCAAGGTGTCCGCCGCAACTGCAAGCGGCGAACACACCTTGAAAGGGATGCCCTTCAAGGCCGGGCGTTGATCTGCTGCTGCAGGTTCTGGATCTGGCTCTGCAGGGTGTTGATGTTGCGCGTCACCTGGCCGCGGAAGGCATCGAATTCCTGCACCGAAGCGCCGCTGGCCGACGGTGCCGAGCGGTTGTCGAGCTGGCTCTTGAGCACCAGCACATCCTGCTCCAGGCTCGCGATGGCCGCACTCGGATTGCCCTGTTTCTTCAGCGCCGCCACGTCGCTGCTCAGGCTCTTGAGCTGACCATCGAGCTTGCCCCCATCCACCTGGCCCGACTTGAGCGCCGCCAGCTCGGTATTGACCGCCTTGAGCTGCGCCTGCAGTTGACTCTGCAGCTCGGTCACCGCCTTCTGCTGCTCGCGGGTATCGGCCAGCACCTGCTCCAGGCGCTTGCCCAGGTCGCCCGCCTGGCCGGCGACGCCCTGCTGCTGCTTGCCCTGCTCGGCCAGCGAGGCCTGCAGCTGGCGGATCTGCAGCTTCAGCGCCTCGCTGCCGGTGCTGACGCTGGACTCGCTGGCATCGACCTTGCCGCTGATCGCCTGCAGGCGCCCGGCGGCCTCTTCACTGATGCGGGCAAAGCTTTCCTGGGTGGCCACCAGTTGCTGCTCCATCAGCGAGATCTGCTGGAAGCTCCACCAGCCAAGTCCCGCCAGGGCAATGAACGACGCGCCGAGCAGGGCCCACAGCGGGCCGTTGCTGCGCGGCCGCGCGGCCTGCTGGCGGCTGCGGGCCACATGGGCCGGCAGCAGTTCATCGTCATCGGGGGTGCCGGCGCGCAGGGGGGGCACGTCGTCGAAATCGTCGTGGGCGTCGTTACGCATGAGTACATTCAACCGCTGTGGTAGCAAAGAGGCATGAGTATAAACCGCCAGGGCGGCGCACTGATGACCATCATCGCGCCCACAGGTTCAGCGCTGGCCCGGCTGCGCCTGCCACCAGGTGCAGAATTCATCCAGCGCGCTCCACACATCGGTCCTGGGCCGGTAGTCCAGGTACTGGCGGGCGCGGCTGATATCCAGGGTGAAATCCTGACTCATCACCTGCATCGCCGTGCGGCTCAGGGTCGGTTGCGGGCGCCCCGGCCAGAGCAGGCAGGCCGCCTCGTTGAGCGCTGCCAGGCTGTAGGCCAGGCCGTAGGAACGGTAGCGGGTGACCTGGGGCAGCTGCATTCGGCGCATGACGTAGTTGACCACGTCCCACAACGGCAGCGGATGGCCGTTGCTGATGTTGTAGGCCTGCCCGAGAGCCGCCTGCTCGGCGAACAGCGCGCCGAGCAACGCCTCATTGAGGTTGTGCACGCTGGTGAAGTCGACCTTGTTCAGGCCATTGCCGATGATCGCCACGCGGCCCTTGCGCTGCATGCGCATCAGCTGCGGGAAAATGCTGGCATCGCCCGCCCCGGTGACGAAGCGCGGGCGCAGGGCCAGCACCTCCAGGCCGAACTCCTGGGCACCGAATACCTTCTGCTCGGCCAGGTGCTTGGTCAGCGCGTAGTGATCGTGGAAGCGACGCGGCACCTGGTCTTCGCGGATGTCCAGTTGCGAGCGACCATTGAAGTAGATCGACGGCGACGACAGGTGCACCAAACGCCGCACATGCTCCTTGATGCAGCCTTCGACCACGTTTTCGGTGAGCACCACGTTGCCTTGGTGGAAGTCCTGATAACGTCCCCAGGTCCCCATCGCGCCCGCGCAATGCACCACCGCATCCATCCCCTGGCACAGGCGGCGCGCCAGCTCGGCGTCGCCCAGGTCGCCCGGGATGAACTGCGCGCCACGCTTGACCAGATGCTCCACGCCCTCCGCCCGCCGACCGTTGACCCGCACCTCCAGGCCCTGCTCCAGGGCGAAACGCGCGAAACG
Source organism: Pseudomonas sp. microsymbiont 2 (assembly GCF_054788395.1). Classification (NCBI taxonomy): domain Bacteria; kingdom Pseudomonadati; phylum Pseudomonadota; class Gammaproteobacteria; order Pseudomonadales; family Pseudomonadaceae; genus Pseudomonas; species Pseudomonas sp. microsymbiont 2. The sequence goes on along the minus strand of NZ_CM139112.1, from coordinate 1,149,447 downwards.
CCCGCCGATGAAGCCGCTCGCGCCGGTGACCAGAATTCGCATGTAAGACTCCGCCTTGCCAGATTTCGGATGCAACTGACGCCCGCCGCGCCTACAAGGGCACCAGCCAGTCTCGCGCCGAATGGCGCAGGTGGTCGGTCAGCTGGGCGAGCAGTTGCCCGCCATTGCGCCAATGATGCCAGTACAGCGGCACATCGACAGGGGTATCGCGGCAGATTTCCACCACCTCGCCCCGGGCCAGTTGCTCGGCCACCTGCCGCTCAGGCGCCAGCCCCCAGCCAAGGCCCGTCTCGATCATGCGCAGGAAGCCTTCGGACGAGGGGCACAGGTGATGCAGGAAACCATCCTCGACCCCCAAGGAAGCGAGATAGCGATGCTGCAGGAAATCATCCGGACCAAACACGATCGCCGGGGTACGGGTGAGCCGTTCGACCGCGAAGCCGTCCGGGAAGTAGCGCGCCATGAACGCCGGGCTGGCCAGCGCCCGATAGCGCATGGATCCAAGCGGCAGGCTGCGAGCCCCGGCCACCGGGCGCTCGCTGCCACACAGGCAGGCTGCCACTTCGCCTGCGCGCATGCGCTTGAGGCCGACCTCCTGGTCTTCGACCACCAGGTCGAGCAGCACCTGCTGTTCGGCGCAAAAGGCGCCGACCGCGCCAGCCCACCAGGTCGCCAGGCTGTCGGCGTTGAGGGCAATGCGCAGGCGCTCGGGCATGCCCTCCTCGTCCAGCGCCGGCACCTGACGCTGCAGGTCGCGCTCGAGCAGGCGCACCTGCTGCACATGGTTGAGCAACTGCCGGCCGACCTCGGTCGGACTCGGTGGCGTGGCGCGCACCAGCACCGGCTGCCCGACCCGCGCCTCGAGCAGCTTGATGCGCTGGGAGATGGCCGATTGCGACAAGCCCAGCACCTGGGCGGCGCGTTCAAAGCCCCCTTGTTCGATCACCGCGGCGAGGGCGGCGAGCAGCTTGTAGTCGAACATCGATTTCTCTAATGACTGATCAGGTCTATTTGTTTTTCTTATACAGGCGCAGCCGTGACAATGGCCACCTCTTTCTTGGCAGTCCGCGCCGGCGACAACGCCGGCGCCAGTGGAGCATTCGCGCTATGTGGCAAAGTTACTTCAACGGCATGCTGGTGGCCTTCGGTCTGATCATGGCCATCGGCGCGCAGAACGCCTTCGTCCTGGCGCAGAGCCTGCGCCGCGAGCATCACCTGCCGGTGGCGGCGCTGTGCATCGTCTGCGATGCCCTGCTGGTGGCAGCCGGTGTGTTCGGCCTGGCCACCGTGCTGGCGCACAATCCGACGCTGCTGGCCATCGCCCGCTGGGGCGGCGCGGTGTTCCTGATCTGGTACGGGGCCAAGGCGTTGCGCAGCGCCTTTTCCAAGCAGAGCCTGCAGCATCAGCAAGGCCAGGGTCAGCGCTCGCGTCGCGCGGTGCTGCTGAGCGCCCTGGCGGTGACCTTGCTCAACCCCCATGTGTACCTGGATACCGTGCTGCTGATCGGCTCGCTCGGCGCCCAGCAGACCATGCCCGGCGCCTATGTGGCGGGCGCCGCCAGCGCCTCGCTGCTGTGGTTCTCGACCCTGGCCATCGGTGCCGCCTGGCTCGCGCCCTGGCTGGCCCGCCCGGCGACCTGGCGCCTGCTCGACCTGATGGTGGCGGTGATGATGTTCGCGGTGGCCGCGCAGCTCATTCTCAACTGAGCCTGTAGGGGCTGCTTTGCAGCCCTTTCGCGACGCAAGGCCGCTCCTACAGGGATTGCACATCGCCGGCCGGAATCCCGTCTGTCGCCCCCCGGCAACCGCTCTGGAACCTCTATTCCCCACAGATGTTGCGTGGTTAAGCGCAAGACCCGGTGCTATGATCCAGCCCTTGCGTCGCAAAGAGTACAGACTCGCCGACGCTCAGAAGGCCACCCGTGAGGCCTCGCGCAACCCGCAAACAGACCTGAATCAGGAGATCCACCATGGCTTTTGAATTGCCGCCGCTGCCGTACGCCCACGATGCCCTGCAGCCGCACATCTCCAAGGAAACCCTGGAGTATCACCACGACAAGCACCACAACACCTATGTCGTGAACCTGAACAACCTGGTCCCAGGCACCGAATTCGAAGGCAAGACCCTGGAAGAGATCGTCAAGACCTCTTCGGGCGGTATCTTCAACAACGCCGCTCAAGTCTGGAACCACACCTTCTACTGGAACTGCCTGGCACCGAACGCCGGTGGCCAGCCGACCGGCGCCCTGGCCGAGGCCATCAACACCGCCTTCGGCTCCTTCGACAAGTTCAAGGAAGAGTTCACCAAGGTTTCGGTCGGCACCTTCGGTTCCGGCTGGGGCTGGCTGGTGAAGAAGGCCGACGGTTCCCTGGCCCTGGCCAGCACCATCGGCGCCGGCAACCCGCTGACCAGCGGCGACACCCCGCTGCTGACCTGCGACGTCTGGGAACACGCCTACTACATCGACTACCGCAACCTGCGTCCGAAGTACGTCGAGGCGTTCTGGAACCTGGTCAACTGGAAGTTCGTTGCCGAGCAGTTCGAAGGCAAGACCTTCAAGGCCTGATCACCGCGGCCTTGTACAAGGAACCCGGCCTCGCGCCGGGTTTTTTGTGGCCGGCGATCGGCCTGCGCGCGCAGGCCAGGACCCGACCGGTTGAATTCGCGACATCCCCACCTTCGTGCTCTTGCTCAGGCCGCATTGCGCGCTAACATCAACCTTCGGGAAAGTTGACGCAGCGCACTCAAGTCGCATGACCGCTCAACCGATACAGGGCCAAGGGCCGATACGTCGATAGACGTGTTGCCTGGTGCGGCACTCGGTCGATAGTCTGTCGCCATGGTTGATGGCAAAATAATGGCATGCGCATGGATTAAGGAAACCCCATTGAAGCTGGAATTTCGGCACAGCTTATCGGTCAAGTTGCTCAGGGTCGTGCTGCTCTCGGCACTGGCTGTCGGCGTCGTGCTCAGTTGCGCGCAGATCGTCTACGACGGTTACAAGACACGCCAGGCCGTGAACAACGATGCCCAGCGCATCCTCGACATGTTCCGCGATCCCTCGACGCAGGCCGTGTACAGCCTTGACCGGGAAATGGGCATGCAGGTAATGGAAGGCCTGTTCCAGGACGAGTCGGTGCGCATGGCCTCCATCGGCCACCCCAACGAAACCATGCTGGCGGAGAAATCCCGCCCGATGCAGGACATGGCCATGCGCTGGCTGACCGACCTGATTCTCGGCCAGGAGCGCACCTACACCACGCAACTGGTCGGTCGCGGCCCCTACAGCGAGTATTACGGCGACCTGAGCATCACCCTCGACACCTCGCGCTATGGCAAGGACTTCCTGGTCAATGCCGTGATCATCTTCGTCTCGGGTGTCCTGCGCGCCCTGGCCATGGGCCTGGTGCTGTACCTGGTCTATCACTGGCTGCTGACCAAGCCGCTGTCGAAGATCATCGAGCACCTTACCCAGATCAACCCCGACCGCCCCAGCCAGCACCAGATCCCCCAGCTCAAAGGGCATGAGCGCAACGAACTGGGCATCTGGGTCAACACCGCCAACCAGCTGCTGGCCTCCATCGAGCGCAACACCCACCTGCGCCACGAGGCGGAAAACAGCCTGCAGCGCATGGCCCAGTACGATTTTCTCACCGGCCTGCCGAACCGCCAGCAGCTGCAGCAACAGCTGGACAAGATCCTCGTCGACGGCGGCCGCCTGCAACGCCGCGTCGCCGTGCTGTGCGTAGGGCTGGACGACTTCAAGGGTATCAACGAACAGTTCAGCTACCAGGTCGGCGACCAGTTGCTGCTGGCCCTGGCCGACCGCCTGCGCGCCCACAGCGGCCGCCTGGGCGCCCTCGCGCGCCTGGGCGGCGATCAGTTCGCGCTGGTCCAGGCCAACATCGAGCAACCCTACGAAGCCGCCGAACTGGCGCAGAGCATTCTCGACGACCTCGAGGCGCCCTTCGACCTCGACCACCAGCAGATCCGCCTGCGCGCCACCATCGGCATCACCCTGTTCCCCGAGGACGGCGACAGCACCGAGAAGCTGCTGCAGAAGGCCGAGCAGACCATGACCCTGGCCAAGGCCCGCTCGCGCAACCGCTACCAGTTCTACATCGCCAGCGTCGACAGCGAGATGCGCCGGCGTCGCGAGCTGGAAAAGGACCTGCGCGAAGCGCTGCCGCGCAACCAGCTATATCTGGTGTACCAGCCGCAGATCAGCTACCGCGACCACCGCGTGGTCGGCGTCGAAGCCCTGCTGCGCTGGCAGCATCCGGAGCTGGGCATGGTGCCACCCGACCAGTTCATCCCCCTGGCCGAGCAGAACGGCAGCATCATCAGCATCGGCGAATGGGTGCTCGACCAGGCCTGCCGGCAACTGCGCGAATGGCACGACCTGGGCTTCGGCGAGCTGCGCATGGCGGTCAACCTGTCCACCGTGCAGCTGCACCACAATGAGCTCCCGCGGGTGGTCAACAACCTGCTGCAGGCCTACCGCCTGCCACCGCGCAGCCTGGAGCTGGAAGTCACCGAGACCGGCCTGATGGAAGACATCAGCACCGCCGCCCAGCACCTGCTGAGCCTGCGCCGCTCCGGCGCCTTGATCGCCATCGACGACTTCGGCACCGGCTACTCCTCGCTCAGCTACCTGAAGTCGCTGCCGCTGGACAAGATCAAGATCGACAAGAGCTTCGTCCAGGACCTGCTCGACGACGATGACGACGCCACCATCGTTCGCGCCATCATCCAGCTGGGCAAGAGCCTGGGCATGCAGGTGATCGCCGAAGGCGTGGAAACCGCCGAGCAGGAGAGCTACATCATCGCCCAGGGCTGCCATGAAGGTCAGGGCTACCACTACAGCAAGCCGCTGTCGGCACGCGAGCTGACGCACTTCCTCAAGCAGGCGCAACGCGACCAGGTGTCCGCGCTGTAACCCCCGGCCACCTTGGCGATGCGGGGCAAACGGGCGTTTGCATGAAATGCGCGCCCGGCCCTTTACAGCAAATGCAAATCTTTCGCATGATGTCACGGTTTCGCGTGCCACGGCGCACGGTCCACCCCATGGTCCAACCACACGACGCAGGAAACCAACAATGATTCGAATGCCTCTGGCCTCCGCCAGTCTGCTGGCCATCGCCATCGCTCTCGCCGGCTGCGGCGAAGGCAAGGATGACAAGGCCGCCGCGCCGCAAGCCCAGGCACCTGCCGCCGCCAGCACCAGCACCGCAACGCCGGGCGCTGTCGACGAAGCCGCCGCCAAGGCCGTGGTCAAGCATTACGCCGAAATGGTCCATGCCGTGTACAGCGACTCGCTGAGCACCGCCAAGCAACTGCAGACCGCCGTCGACGCGTTCCTCGCCAAGCCCGACGACCAGACCCTGAAGGCCGCCCGTGACGCCTGGGTCGCCGCTCGCGTGCCGTACCTGCAGAGCGAAGTGTTCCGCTTCGGCAACACCATCATCGACGACTGGGAAGGCCAGGTGAACGCCTGGCCCCTGGACGAAGGCCTGATCGACTACGTCGACAAGAGCTACGAGCACGCCCTGGGCAACCCGGCAGCCAACGCCAACATCATCGCCAACACCGAGATCCAGGTCGGCGAGGACAAGATCGACGTCAAGGACATCACCCCCGAGAAGCTCGCCACGCTCAACGAGCTGGGCGGTTCGGAGGCCAACGTCGCCACCGGCTACCACGCCATCGAATTCCTGCTCTGGGGCCAGGACCTCAACGGCACCGGCCCGGGTGCGGGCAACCGTCCGGCCTCCGACTACCTGGAAGGCAAGGGTGCCACGGGCGGGCATAACGACCGTCGCCGTGCCTACCTCAAGGCGGTCACCGACCTGCTGGTCAAGGACCTCGAGGAGATGGTCGGCAACTGGGCGCCGAACGTCGCCGACAACTACCGCGCCACCCTCGAGGGCGAGCCGGCCAACGACGGCCTGCGCAAGATGCTGTTCGGCATGGGCAGCCTGTCGCTGGGCGAACTGGCGGGTGAGCGCATGAAGGTCTCGCTGGAGGCCAACTCGCCGGAAGACGAGCACGACTGCTTCAGCGACAACACCCACTACTCGCACTTCTACGACGCCAAGGGCATCCGCAACGTCTACCTGGGCGAGTACACCCGTGTCGACGGCACCAAGATGACTGGCCCGAGCCTGTCGTCGCTGGTGGCCAAGGCCGACCCGGCTACCGACGCCACGCTCAAGGCCGACCTGGAGGCCACCGAGGCCAAGATCCAGGTGATCGTCGACCACGCCCTCAAGGGCGAGCACTACGACCAGCTGATCGCCGCCGACAACGCCGCCGGCAACCAGATCGTGCGTGACGCCATCGCCTCGCTGGTCAAGCAGACCGGCGCGATCGAGCAGGCCGCGGGCAAGCTGGGCATCGACAACCTGAACCCGGACACCGCCGATCACGAGTTCTGATCAGCGTCACGGTTCAGCAGAGGCGGCCTTCGGGCCGCCTTTTTGTTTTTCCGCACCACCAACTCCCCCTGTAGGAGCGGCCTTGTGTCGCGAAAGGGGCGCGAAGCGGCCCCAGGATGTCGGCGTTGACACAACGATTGCTGGGGCCGCTTCGCGACACAAGGCCGCTCCTACAGGTACCGCGCTCGCCGATAAGGCCAACTGACGGCGATTTCATCTGGCAATTGCAAATTGCTCTTATTCAAAAACAGCCGGCCTGATAAGCTTGCACGCCGGTTTTTCGCCCATGCCCAGGATCCTCGATGTCCTTGCTCCGCCTAAGCCCCCTGCTGCTGGCCTTCGCCCTCGCCGCCTGTGACGACGCTCCGCGCTTCACCCAGGCCGAGCCCGGCGAAGCCCTCTCCGGCGGCAAGGCAACGGTGCAGCGCAGCGATCGCAACGCTTATTCGCTGCCCTCGGCCAACCTCAGCGCCGAGCGACGCCTGGATTTCGCTGTGGGCAACAGTTTCTTCCGCAACCCCTGGGTGATCGCCCCAGCCACCACCACCGCCCGCGACGGCCTCGGCCCGCTGTTCAACACCAACGCCTGTCAGAACTGCCACGTGCGCGACGGCCGCGGCCACCCGCCGGAGCCGGGCGACAGCAACGCGGTGTCGATGCTGGTGCGCCTGTCGATTCCCGACCAGCCCTATTACGCCCGCGAGATCGAACGCCTGGGCGTGATCCCCGAGCCGGTCTACGGCACGCAGCTGCAGGACATGGCCATCCCCGGCGTGGCGCCGGAGGGCAAGGTACGGGTGACCTACGACAACCACAGCGTGACGTTCAAGGACGGCCACCAGGTCGAACTGCGCCGCCCCACGCTGCAGATCACCCAGCTCGGCTACGGTCCGATGCATCCGGACACCCGTTTCTCCGCTCGCGTCGCCCCGCCGATGATCGGCCTGGGCCTGCTCGAAGCCATCCCCGAAGCCGACATCCTGGCCAACGAAGACCCGGACGACCGCAACCGCGACGGCATCCGTGGCCGGGCCAACCGAGTGTGGGACGATGCCCTGGGCAAGACCGTGGTCGGCCGCTTCGGCTGGAAGGCCGGGCAACCCAACGTCAACCAGCAGAACGTGCATGCCTTCGTCGGCGACATGGGCCTGACCTCCACCCTGCAACCGAAGGACGACTGCACGCCGGCCCAGGTCGATTGCCTGGCAGCGCCCAATGGCGATGGCCAGAACGGCGAAAAGGAGGTCAGCGACAACATCCTGCGCCTGGTCACCTTCTACGCCCGCAACCTCGCGGTACCTGCTCGTCGTGACGTCGCTGCGCCGCAGGTGCTGGCGGGCAAGAACCTGTTCTTCCAGGCCGGCTGCCAGAGCTGCCACACCCCACAGTTCACCACCGCCGCCGATGCCGCCGAGCCGGAGCTCGCCGGCCAGGTGATCCGCCCCTACAGCGACCTGCTGCTGCACGACATGGGCCCTGGCCTGAGCGACGAGCGCACCGAGTTCGCCGCCAACGGCCAGGACTGGCGCACGCCACCGCTGTGGGGCATCGGCCTGAGCGAAACCGTCAGCGGCCACAGCCAGTTCCTTCACGACGGTCGCGCCCGCAATCTGCTCGAGGCCGTGCTCTGGCACGGCGGCGAAGCCCAGGCGGCACGCGACCGGGTACTGACCTTCAACGCCGAGCAGCGCGCCGCGCTGCTGGCCTTCCTGAACTCACTTTAAAACGCGCAAGGAGCCGGCATGTTCCGACCCAAACTGTTGTTCACCAGCCTCGCCGCACTCGCCCTCGGCGCCTGCTCGCCGCAGGACCCGCAGGCCGTGACGTCCGCCGCCATCGCCAAGCAGGTGATCCTGCCGACCTACAGCCGCTGGGTCGAAGCAGACCGTGCGCTGGCCGCCAGCGCCCTGGCCTACTGCGAAGGCAAGCAGAACCTGGAAACCGCCCGCGCCGACTTCCTCAACGCGCAGAAAGCCTGGGCCGAGCTGCAGCCGTTGCTGGTCGGCCCGCTGGCCGAGGGCAATCGCCCATGGCAGGTGCAGTTCTGGCCGGACAAGAAGAACCTGGTCGGCCGTCAGGTCGAGCAACTGGTCAACGGCGAGCAGGCGGTCACCGCCGAGTCGCTGGGCAAGGCCAGCGTGGTGGTGCGTGGCCTGTCGGCCTACGAATACATCCTGTTCGACAGCAAGCCGGACATCGCCAGCGCCGAACAGAAAGCCCGCTACTGCCCGCTGCTGGTCGCCATCGGCGAACACCAGAAAGCCCTGGCCGAGGAAATCCTCAAGGGCTGGAACAGCACCGACGGCATGCTGTCGCAGATGACCAAGTTCCCCAACCAGCGCTACGCCGACTCCCATGAGGCGATCGCCGACCTGCTGCGTGCCCAGGTCACCGCCCTGGACACCCTGAAGAAGAAGCTCGGCGCGCCGATGGGCCGCCAGAGCAAGGGCATCGCCCAGCCGCTGCAGGCCGAAGCCTGGCGCAGCCACTCGTCGATCAAGAGCCTGGAAGCCTCGCTCAAGGCTGCCCAGACCGTCTGGGCCGGGGTCGACAACCAGGGGCTGCGCGGCCTGCTGGGCAAGGACCAGGCGGCACTGGCGCAGAAGATCGATGATGCCTACGCTACCGCGATCAAACTGCTGGCCGACAATCAGGAAACCCTGGGCGAGCTGCTGGCCAACGACGCCGGCAAGCAGACCCTCAACCAGATCTACGACGCGCTCAACGTCGTCCACCGCCTGCACGAGGGCGAGCTGGCCAAGGCGTTGAACATCCAGCTGGGCTTCAACGCCAACGACGGTGACTGATCATGCTGCGACGCCAGGCCCTGAAACTCGGTAGCGTATTGCTCAGCGCCCTCACCCTGGGCGGCTGGAGCCTGTTTCGCGGCAAAGGCGGCGAACCCTTGCTGCTCTCGGCGCGCGACGATGGCGACGGCAGGCACTATGCCGTCGGGTTCCGCCTGGACGGCCGCGAGGTGTTCAGCACTCAGGTGGCCCAGCGTTGTCACGCGATCATCAACCATCCCGAACTGCCCATCGCCCTGTTCGTCGCCCGTCGCCCCGGGACCGAGAGCTACCTGATCGACCTGCGCGACGGGGGTCTGCTGCAGACCATCGCCTCGCAGCCGAACCGCCACTTCTACGGCCACGCGGTGATCCACAAGGGCGGTGAATGGCTGTACGCGACCGAGAACGACACCACCGATCCGGGGCGTGGCGTTCTCGGCGTCTATCGTTTCGAAGGCCAGCGCCTGGTGCATACCGGCGAGATCCCGACCCATGGCATCGGCCCCCACGAGGTGGCGTGGCTGCCGGACGGCGAGACACTGGTGGTGGCCAACGGCGGCATCCGCACCGAAGCCGAAAGCCGGGTGGAGATGAACCTCGACGCCATGCAGCCGAGCCTGGTGCTGATGCAGCGCGACGGCACCCTGCTGAGCAAGGAGACCCTGGCCCAGCAGATGAACAGCGTGCGCCACCTGGCCGTGGGCGACGATGGCACCATCGCCGCCTGCCAGCAGTTCATGGGCAGCTCGGAGGAGACCGCCGAGCTGCTGGCGATCAAGCGCCCGGGCGAGGCGTTCAAGGCCTTCCCGGTGCCGGAGCGGCAGTTGCAATCGATGGCCCAGTACACCGCCAGCGTCGCCATTCACAGCGACCTGCGCCTGGTGGCCCTGACCGCGCCGCGGGCCAACCGCCTGTTCATCTGGGACCTGGACAGCGGCGCGGTGAAGCTCGACGCGCCGATGCCCGATTGCGCCGGGGTCGGGGCCGTGAAGGATGGCTTCGTCGTTACCTCCGGGCAGGGGCGTTGCCGGTTCTACGATTGCCGCAAGGCGCAGCTGATCGGCCAGCCGATGGACCTGCCGTCAGGCTTCTGGGACAACCACCTGCATCTGGTCTGATTTGTCGTTAAAGCTATCGCGGGGCAAGCCGCATCGGCGCACCGCCGCTCCCACGGTCTGACGTGGGAGCGGCGGTGCGCCGATGCGGCTTGCCCCGCGATTTGGCCGGCACACGTTTATCCCTCCCCTTTTCGCAAAAACCGACAATACTTTCCCCCACCGCACGTGGGCCGGATCGCCCGTGGTCGTGCCCGATGAATAACAAACCCACATCCAGGGAACCGGACCATGTTGCGCCGCCGCATGCTGATCATGTTGGCCATCGTCCTGCTGATCGTGTTGATCCTGGGGGGCATCAAGGCCTTTTCCATCTACAAGCAGGTGCAGATGTTCTCGCAGCCCAAGCCGCCGGTCAGCGTCGCCGCGGCCCAGGCCGAGCTGCGCCAGTGGCAGGAGCGTCTGCCGGCGGTCGGCAGCCTCAAGGCCTATCAGGGCGTGGAGTTGAGCCTGGAAGTCGCCGGTACGGTCAGCTCGCTGCACTTCGAGTCGGGCCAGCAGGTCAAGGCCGGCCAGTTGCTGCTGCAACTGGACAGCGACCAGGAGACCGCCCTGCTCGGCACCGCCCAGGCCGACCTGGGGCTGGCCAAGGTCGACTTCGGCCGCGGCAGCCAGCTGGTCGGCGACTCGGCCATCTCCCGTGGCGAATACGACCGCCTGACCGCCCAGTATCGACGCAACCAGGCGGTGGTCGATCAGCTCAAGGCCTCGCTGGCGAAGAAAAGCATCCGCGCGCCGTTCAGCGGCACCATCGGCATCCGCCAGGTGGATATCGGCGCCTATCTGCCCAGCGGCACGGTGATCGCCACCCTGCAGGACCTGTCCAGCCTCTACGTCGACTTCAACGTGCCCGAACAGGCCCTGCCGCACCTGAGCCTCGGCCAGCAGGTGCTGGTACAGGTGGCCGCCTATCCGGAGCAGACCTTCCCCGCCAGCCTCAGCGCGATCAACCCCAAGGTCGAGGAAAGCACCCGCAACCTGCTGGTACGCGCCACCCTGGCCAACCCGGACGGCAAGCTGCTGCCAGGCATGTTCGCCAGCCTGCGGCTGCTGCTGCCCGATCCCAGGCAACAAGTGGTGGTCCCGGAAAACGCCATCACTTACACGCTGTATGGCAACTCGGTGTATGTCGTCAGCCAGAAGAAGGCCGAAGACGGTCAGGCGCAGCACGACACCGAGGGGCAGCCGCAGCTGATCGCTGAGCAGCGCACCGTGCAGACCGGCGAGCGCCGCGACGGCTGGGTCGTGGTGAGCAAGGGCCTGCAGGCCGGCGATCAGGTGGTCACCGCTGGCCAGCTCAAGCTCAGCCCAGGCGCGGCGATCCGTATCAATGCCGACACCGCCCTCAAGCCCGCCGCGCCGGGCGCGGACTGAACGGGAGGCGGCCATGGCGTTCACCGACCCGTTCATCCGTCGCCCGGTGCTGGCTTGCGTGGTCAGCCTGCTGATCCTGCTGCTGGGCCTGCAGGCCTGGAACAAGCTGCAGATCCGCCAGTACCCGCAGATGGAAAACGCCCTGATCACCGTGACCACCGCCTACCCCGGGGCCAACGCCGAGACCATCCAGGGCTACATCACCCAGCCGCTGCAGCAGAGCCTGGCCAGCGCCGACGGTATCGACTACATGACCTCGGTAAGCCGGCAGAACTTCTCGGTGATCACCGTCTATGCACGCATCGGCGCCGACAGCGACCGCTTGTTCACCCAGTTGCTGGCCAAGGCCAACGAGGTGCGCAACAAACTGCCCCAGGACTCCGAGGACCCGGTGCTGAGCAAGGAGGCGGCCGACGCCTCGGCGCTGATGTACATCAGCTTCTACAGCAACGAGATGAGCAACCCGCAGATCACCGACTACCTGTCGCGGGTGATCCAGCCCAAGCTGGCCACCCTGCCGGGCATGGCCGAAGCCGAGATCCTCGGCAACCAGCTGTTCGCCATGCGCATCTGGATCGACCCGGTGAAGCTCGCCGGTTTCGGCTTGTCGGCGGTGGACGTGACCAACGCCGTGCGCCGCTACAACTTCCTCTCCGCCGCCGGCGAGGTGAAGGGCGAATACGTGGTCACCAGCATCAACGCGACCACCGAGCTCAAGTCCGCCGAGGCCTTCGCCGCCCTGCCGGTCAAGACCGACGGCGACAGCCGGGTGTTGCTAGGCGATGTGGCGCGCATCGAAATGGGCGCGGAAAACTACGACACGGTCAGCTCGTTCGACGGCACGCCGTCGGTGTACATCGGCATCAAGGCCACCCCGGCGGCCAACCCGCTGGAGGTGATCAAGGAGGTGCGGCGCATCATGCCGCAGCTCGAGGAGGAGCTGCCGTCGAGCCTGAAGGTGTCCATTGCCTACGACGCCACGCTGTTCATCCAGGCTTCGATCGACGAGGTGATCAAGACCCTCGGCGAGGCGGTGCTGATCGTCATCGTCGTGGTGTTCCTGTTCCTCGGCGCCCTGCGCTCGGTGGTGATCCCGGTGGTGACCATCCCACTGTCGATGATCGGGGTGCTGTTCTTCATGCAGATGATGGGCTACTCGCTGAATCTGCTGACGCTGCTGGCCATGGTGCTGGCCATCGGCCTGGTGGTGGATGACGCCATCGTCGTGGTGGAGAACATCCACCGCCATATCGAGGAAGGCAAGACGCCGACCGAGGCAGCCCTGGAAGGCGCCCGCGAAATCGCCCTGCCGGTAGTGTCGATGACCATCACCCTGGCGGCGGTGTACGCGCCGATCGGTTTTCTCACCGGGCTGACCGGCGCCCTGTTCAAGGAGTTCGCCCTGACCCTGGCCGGCGCGGTGGTGATTTCCGGGGTCGTGGCCCTGACGTTGTCGCCGATGATGTGCGCGCTGCTGCTGCGCCACGAGCAGAACCCCAGCGGCCTGGCCCATCGCCTGGACCTGATCTTCGACAGCCTCAAGGTGCGCTACCAGCGCCTGCTGCACGGCACCCTGGACAGCCGTCCGGTGGTGCTGGTGTTCGCCGTGCTGATCCTGTGCCTGATTCCGCTGCTGCTGATGTTCACCCGCAACGAACTGGCGCCGGACGAGGACCAGGGGGTGATCTTCATGATGAGCAGCTCGCCGCAGACCGCCAACCTCGATTACCTCAACGCCTATACCGATGAGTTCACCCCGTTGTTCAAGCGTTTTCCAGAGTACTACTCGTCGTTCCAGATCAACGGTTTCAATGGTGTGCAGAGCGGCATCGGTGGCTTCCTGCTCAAGCCGTGGAACGAGCGCGAGCGCACGCAGATGCAGCTGCTGCCGCTGGTGCAGGCCGAGCTCGAGCAGATCGGCGGTCTGCAGATCTTCGGCTTCAACCTGCCCTCGCTGCCCGGCACCGGCGAGGGGCTGCCGTTCCAGTTCGTGATCAATACCGCCGGCGACTATCCGGCGCTGCTGGATGTGGCCCAGCGGGTCAAGGAGCGCGCCCAGGCCTCGGGCAAGTTCGCCTTCCTCGACATCGACCTGGCGTTCGACAAGCCCGAGGTGGTGGTCGATATCGAGCGGGCCAAGGCGGCGCAGATGGGGGTGTCGATGGATGTCCTGGGCGGCACCCTGGCAACCTTGCTGGGCGAGGCGGAAATCAACCGTTTCACCCTGGAAGGCCGCAGCTACAAGGTCATCGCCCAGGTCGAGCGTCCCTACCGCGCCGATCCTGGTTGGCTGAACAGCTATTACGTGAAGAACGACCAGAACCAGTTGCTGCCGCTGTCGACGCTCATCACGCTCAGCGATCGCGCCCGGCCACGCCAGCTCAACCAGTTCCAGCAATTGAACTCGGCAATCATCCAGGGGGTTCCGTTGGTGAGCATGGGCGAGGCGCTGGACACGGTGCGCGCCATCGTCCGGGAGGAAGCGCCGGAGGGCTTCTCGATGGACTATGCCGGCACGGCGCGGCAGTTCGTCCAGGAGGGTAGCGCGTTGTGGGCGACCTTTGGCCTGGCGCTGGCGATGATCTTTCTGGTGCTGGCGGCGCAGTTCGAGAGTTTCCGGGATCCGCTGGTGATTCTGGTGACCGTGCCGCTGTCCATCTGCGGGGCGTTGTTACCGCTGTTCCTTGGGGTTTCGAGCATGAACATCTACACGCAAGTGGGGTTGGTGACCTTGATCGGGCTGATCACCAAGCATGGGATTCTGATCGTCGAGTTTGCCAACCAGCTGCGCGATGAACGTGGGCTTGGGGTTCGCGAGGCCATCGAAGAGGCCGCCGCGATTCGCCTGCGGCCGGTGCTGATGACCACCGCGGCCATGGTGTTCGGCATGGTGCCGCTAATTCTGGCCAGCGGGGCTGGGGCGGTCAGCCGGTTCGATATCGGGATCGTGATAGCCACGGGGATGTCGGTTGGGACTTTGTTCACGTTGTTTGTGTTGCCCTGTATTTATACCGTTTTGGCGCATAGAGGGGGGCGGGTTGGGGTGGGGGTTGTTAAGGAAGGTTGACGGTTCTGGTTCTGGTTCTGGTTCTGGTTCTGGTTCTGGTTCTGGTTCTGGTTCTGGTTCTGGTTCTGGTTCTGGTTCTGGTTCTGGTTCTGGTTCTGGTTCTGGTTCTGGTTCTGGTTTCAGAGTGATTGTTTTGATTTTTTTATGCGCATTCATTGGCGATGGTGACGCACAGTCACCTTTCCGCCCTTACGGCGGGTCACTTTTTGTCAAACGCGACAAAAAGTAACCAAAAAACGCTGCGCTCCATCATCCGGCCCCTACGCTGCGCTCCGGGGTTCCCTCGCTCCGTTCTTGCTCCCGGGAGGACCGCGCTGAACGCCCCATCCTGGGGCGCAGCGCTTGACGGGCATCCATGCCCGTCACCTCCCTCCGCAAGAACTCCACTCGGCCTCCTGAAGTCGCAATTGGCGGCGCCTGGACTATCGCGCGCTTAGAAGCAAGAGCAAGAGCAGAAACTTTAAATTAGCTCTTGGCAGTTATTTATATATTGGTTGTTCTGGCCCGGCCCTTTCGCGGGTAAACCCGCTCCCACAGGAGAGTGGTGGGAGTTGAAAGCATGCATAACGCTGTGGGAGCGGGTTTACCCGCGAATACGGACTTGAGATCACACACCTGCAACTAGCGTCAGCTGCGCCAGCCCAGTCGCCGCCTGTAACTTCGCGACTTCAGGAGGCCGAACGCAGGACTTGCGGAGGGAGGTGACGGGCATGGATGCCCGTCAAGCGCTGCGGCCCAGGATGGGCCGTTCAGCGCGGTCCTCCCGGGAGCAAGGCCGGAGTGAGGGAACCCGGAGCGAAGCGTAGGGCCGGATGAATGGAGCGCAGCGTTTTTTGGTTACTTTTTGTCGCGTTTGACAAAAAGTGACCCGCCGTAAGGGCGGAAAGGTGACTATGCGTCGACATCGCAAATGAATGCGCATACAACTTTCAAAACAAACCCACAAACCAACAAACCAACAAACCAACAAACCACAGAATGCAAAAACGCCAGAAGTTCATCTATAAACCCCTGGCGCCCGAAAACCAGACCAGACATCAACCAAACGGCCGCAGCCCCTGCTTCATCCCAAACAGAAACAACAAAAGATCATGATCCGGCTCAGCCCGCGCCACCTGCCCAGGTTTCACCTCACGAGGCGCAGCACACACCCCACCGACCTCAGCCTTGCTGAACACCGTTGGCCTAGGCTGCTCCCAGGCCGCCGCCGCCGCGGTCGTGACCGCCAACGCCGCCACCAGGAACAAAGCTCGAGCGATTTCTAGTTTCATTGCTCTAACCCTTTGACAGCGCTGCCAAACGCCATTTGGTAAAAGTAGAGCAAAGTCTGCCATTCCGCGTCGTTGAACGACGAATGGCGCCGCAACTGACGCAGGTCGTTGTACGCCGCTCGCTGGCAACGAATACGTCGCCGGCACTTCTCCAGATCCAGCAACGCAACCTCGGCCCGGGCCTGCTCACCCTCGCCGATCACCTTGACGAACACGTGCTTGCCATACAGACAGCCGTGCTGCCAATGCCCCAGGTGCATGCGCGCCAGGTTGTCGGCCAGGTCCTTGAGCATGCGCTCGTGCACCACCTGCGCATAGCGTTCGCGGGCACCTCCGGCGTGCCAGGTGTCCAGGTCGACGAACCCATCCAGCGCCTCGCTCACCAGTAGCGCACGCCACTGGTGATCGTCGTCACGCTCGGCACCGGCATAGACGATGCGCGGTACCCGCACCCCGAGCTGCTCGAAACTGTGCAGGGCATCGAGCTCACGCAGCACCGTCGGCCGCCCGAACGGATGCAGCAGGCTGCGATAGATATGCCCAACCTGGCGCTTGGCATATAGCAAGTGGCCGTCGGCGTCGCTCAGCCGCTGCACGCCACTTTCACCGCCACGCCGTTGGTTGGGCTCTTCGACCCACTCCCCCTGCTGCTGCCAGTAATACGCGAACTGGCTGGACTCTTTCTGGGCTACCGCCATCAATCTCTACCCCTTGCGCAATACATACACTCGCCACATGGCATAGAACGGCAGGAAGTCGAGACGTTCCTGGATTCTGAAACCAGCCGAGGTAAATTCTTCTTCTACTGTAGCCGCCGGTAACACGAAGCGGTTCTGGTAGCTGTCCTGCTTCGTTCTGGTGCTGCGTCGCGCCTCGAGTTTCTTGCGCCGCCACGCCTTGAAATTGCCATCCACCCACAGCGAGAGAATCACGCTGTCTCGGCTAACACGTTGAAATTCCGAAAGAATCGTTTTGCGATGAGCCGGATCGCCGATGTGGTGGAACAACCGCATGCAAAAAATGCTGTCCACCGCGTTGTCCGGCAGGTCGATCGCAAAGGCGGAAGTCTGCAAAGGGCGTACCCGCGCCACCACCTCTGGCGGTTGTGCCACACAGGCTGTCTCGATCATCGCGGCCGAGTTGTCGGCGCCGATGATCACGCGATTGGCCTTCTCCGCCAGCAGCGGCCAGAAACGCCCGGCGCCACATGGCAGGTCGAGCACCAGCCCCGGTTCCCCGGCCAACGCCAGTGCGCGCCGCGCCAACTGCTCGTCACGCTGGTGGGAAAGACGACGGGCCAGGCCATCCTGGTGCTTGAGGAAGTACTCACGGGCATGGTCCCGGTCGTATTTTTCCGAGAACTCAAGTTTGATGGGGCTACGCATTGGGCATCTCCTGACTCGATGCGCCCACCTTAGGCAGGTGAGCGTTGGTTTCAGGTCATGCCCATGTGAAAAATCTGTCAGCACACACGCCAGGTGTTACAGAAAGTTAACCCGGATCCAATACTTCCTGCGCCACCTTGGTGCCCTGGCTCAGATCCACCTGGAAGCGGCAACCATGGGGCAGCGTCGCCGTCAGGGTCACGCGCCAGCCCTGGTCGTCGCAGATTCGCTGCACCAGCGACAGGCCAAGCCCCAGCCCTTCCCCGCGGCGCTCGTCGCCACGCACGAAAGGCCGGAACATCGCCTCGCGCTGCTCCTCCGGAATACCCACGCCGCTGTCTTCGACACAGAAACCCGTGGGCTCCAGACTCAGGCGAATGTAACCCGTATCGGTGTAGTGCGCAGCATTGCGCAGCAGGTTGCCCATGACCGACTGCAGGAAAGTGGCGTTGTACAGTACCGGGCTGGCGCTGACCCGACCATCGTAGTAAAGCGTCAGGCCCTTCTGTTCGATGGTGTCGCGCCATACGCCGATCAGGTCGTCGCCCACCTCGCGCAAGGTCGCGCGCGACGCGATGGCGCCTTCGTCATGCTGGGCACGAGCAAGCATCAGGAAGGTCTTCACCAGCTCACGCATCTCCTCGGTCGCTCGGGCGATGCGCTCGACCTGACTGCGCGAGCGGGTGTCGAGGTTGGGGTTCTCCATCAACAGCTCACAGGACGTGGCCAGCACCATCAACGGCGTACGCAGTTCATGACTGACGTCACTGGTGAACAAGCGCTCACGGGTCAGGGCGTCACGCAGACGCCCAAGGGTGTCGTCGAAGGCCACGGCCAGCTGGCCGACTTCGTCCGCGGCGTAGTCCGGCGCCAGCGGCGGCGCCAGGCCCAGCAACTGATCGCGGTGGCGCACCTGCCGTGCCAGGCGGATAACCGGCGCCATCACCCGCCGAGCCAGCAGCCAGCCGAGAATCACGGCGAGCGCCAGGCTGAGCACGAAGCCCACCACCACCACGGCGAACAGTACCCGCTCGCGCTCCTCGAAATCGCTCTGGTCCTGCAGCAGCACATAGCGCCGGCCATCGACGATCTCGACCATGGCGTGGTACGAAAGCTGGTCGCGGAACACTTCGTGGAACCCCGCATCCAGATGGCGCAGGTCCTTGGGCAGTTCGAAGTCGTCGCGCCCGCCACTGAAATAGAACAGCTGGTCCGGGCGCGGCCGATGGCTCCAGTCGCTGACGCTGTCCATGCGCAGCAGGCGCTGCAGGTCGCCCCCCAGCACCGAGGAAATCAGCCGCTCCTCCACCAGGTGGACGGTGGCGACGATGCCGAAGGCGAAAGCCCCGGCGACCAGCGCGCTCATCAGTGCAAAGGCGATGATGATGCGCTGGGCAAGACTTTGCCTAAACTCCATCGCGGCCCTCGGCGAGGCGATAGCCGACGCCATGGACGGTATGCAGCAGCGGTTTGTCGAAGGGTTTGTCGATCACCTGGCGCAACTGGTGGACATGGCTGCGCAGACTGTCGCTGTCCGGGCAGTCATCGCCCCACAGCGCTTCTTCCAGTACTTCTCGGCGCAGCACATGGGGGCTCTTCTGCATCAGCACGGCGAGCAGTTTGAGGCCGACCGGATTGAGCTTGAGCAGGCGACCCTGGCGGGTGACCTCGAGGGTATCCAGGTCGTAGCTCAGGTCGGCGACCTGCAGCGCGCGTCGACCACCGCCCTGGGCACGACGCAGCACCGCCTCGATGCGCGCGGCCAGCTCGGACAGGGCGAATGGCTTGAGCAGGTAATCATCGGCCCCGGAGCGGAAGCCTTGCAGGCGGTCATCCAGCTGGTCGCGGGCGGTGAGCATGATCACCGGCGTGTCGCGACGCGCGTCCTCGCGCAGGCGCTTGCACAGCGTGTAGCCGTCGATGCCGGGGAGCATGATGTCGAGCACGATCAGGTCATAGTGCTCGGTAGCGGCCAGATGCAGGCCGGACAGGCCATCCTGGGCACAATCGACGGTGTAGCCTTTCATGCCGAGGTAGTCGGCCAGGTTGGCAAGGATATCGCGGTTGTCTTCAACCAAAAGAATGCGCATGGGGTCTCCTGTGCGGCGCTTCGCCGGGCGCGGCAGGCGCAGCTTACGGCCAATGCCCGCATGGTGCCATGCCCTGGGCCGAAATCACCGAACTTGACAGTTTTTTCACTGATCATTCACGCACACAGGATAGCGGGCACCTGACAATGCACGGTCTTTTCCATCCTCTGGAGTCACCATGCAGGCATCCGTCCGCCCTCGCCCGATCAATCCGTGGCTGTATCTGGGCATCCCTTTCGTCACCGCAGCGGCATTGCTCCTGCTCGAATGGACGTCGCTGGACATGGATGTGGCCAACCTGTTCTACGACCCGGCTGCCGGCCAGTTCATCGGTCGCCACAGCTACCTGCTGGAGACCATCCTGCATGACCGGGTCAAGCAGGGCGTGATCGTCTTCGGGCTGCTGGCCGTGGTCGGTTTCGTCCTGAGTTTCTTCTGGAAACGGCTGGTGGGCTGGCGCCGCGAGCTGGGTTGCCTGGTGTTGGCGCTGGGGCTGTCGACTGCCTTCGTCACGCCGCTGAAGAAAGTGACCCAGGTGCAATGCCCGTGGAGCCTCGCCCAGTTCGGCGGCAAGGAGACCTACAGCAAGCTGCTGGAGGCGCGCCCTGCCACCGACAAGCCCGGACTGTGCTGGCCGGGTGGGCACGCCGCGACCGGGTTCTGCCTGTTCGGCCTGTTCTTCATGCTGCGCGACCGCCGTCCGCGCCTGGCACGGGTGGCGCTGGCGGTGGCCTTCGTGGCCGGTTCGGTGCTGTCGGTCGGACGGATGATGCAGGGCGCGCACTTCCTGTCGCACAACGTGTGGACGGCGGTGTTCTGCTGGCTGATCGGGCTGGGGTCGTACTACCTGATCCTGTACCGGCGTGGCCTCGTGGAAGTGCCAGCCGTCGAGCGCAACGTCGCCTGATTCGCGGGTAAACCCGCTCCCACAGGGATCGCGCCATACCTGTGGGAGCGGGCTTGCCCGCGAAGAGGCCGGTACAGAAAAACGAAAAGCCCCGGTTCTCGCGAACCGGGGCTTTTCCTGGTACAGGGGGTAAGGCTGGCTTACATCATGCCGCCCATGCCACCCATGCCGCCCATGTCAGGCATGCCAGCAGCTGGCTTGTCTTCCGGCAGGTCGGCGACCATGGCTTCGGTGGTGATCATCAGACCGCCGATCGAAGCAGCAGCTTGCAGGGCCGAACGGGTGACCTTGGCTGGGTCCAGGATACCCATCTCGATCATGTCGCCGTATACGCCGGTAGCAGCGTTGTAGCCGTAGTTGCCCGAACCTTTCTTGACGTTGTCGGCGACAACGCTTGGCTCGTCGCCGGCGTTGGCGGTGATCTGGCGCAGCGGCGCTTCGACCGAGCGGCGCAGCAGGGCGATACCGACGTTCTGGTCTTCGTTGTCGCCTTTCAGGTCGCCGATGGCAGCCAGGGCGCGAACCAGGGCAACACCACCGCCAGGCACCACGCCTTCTTCGACGGCTGCACGGGTAGCGTGCAGGGCGTCTTCGACGCGGGCTTTCTTCTCTTTCATTTCAACTTCGGTACCGGCACCGACCTTGATCACGGCAACACCGCCAGCCAGCTTGGCCAGGCGCTCTTGCAGCTTCTCACGGTCGTAGTCCGAGGAAGTCTCTTCGATCTGGGCACGGATCTGCTTGACGCGTGCTTCGATGTCGGCGTCCGAACCGGCGCCGTCGATGATGGTGGTGTTTTCCTTGGACAGGATGACGCGCTTGGCGTTACCCAGGTGCTCCAGGGTGGTGGTTTCCAGGGTCAGGCCGATTTCCTCGGAGATGACCTGGCCGCCGGTCAGGGTGGCGATGTCCTGCAGCATGGCCTTGCGGCGGTCGCCGAAGCCAGGTGCCTTGACCGCGGCGACCTTGACGATGCCACGCATGTTGTTGACCACCAGGGTGGCCAGGGCTTCGCCTTCGACGTCTTCGGCGACGATCAGCAGCGGACGGCCAGCCTTGGCGACAGCTTCCAGCACTGGCAGCAGCTCGCGGATGTTGGAGATCTTCTTGTCGACCAGCAGCAGCAGCGGGCCTTCCAGCTCGGCAACCATGGTGTCCGGCTTGTTGACGAAGTACGGCGACAGGTAACCACGGTCGAACTGCATGCCCTCTACGACGGACAGTTCGTTTTCCAGGCCCGAGCCTTCCTCGACGGTGATCACGCCTTCTTTACCGACCTTTTCCATGGCTTCGGCGATGATTTCACCGATGGAGGTGTCGGAGTTGGCGGAGATGGTGCCTACCTGGGCAATGGCCTTGGAGTCGGCGCATGGCTTGGACAGGTTCTTCAGCTCGACGACGATGGCGGCGGTGGCCTTGTCGATGCCGCGCTTCAGATCCATCGGGTTCATGCCGGCAGCGACGGCTTTCAGGCCTTCGTTGACGATGGCCTGGGCCAGGACGGTGGCGGTGGTGGTGCCGTCACCGGCAGCATCGTTGGCCTTGGAAGCAACTTCCTTGACCAGCTGGGCGCCCATGTTCTCGAAGGCGTCCTTGAGCTCGATCTCTTTGGCGACGGAAACGCCGTCCTTGGTGATGGTCGGAGCGCCGAAGCTCTTGGCCAGGACTACGTTGCGACCTTTCGGGCCGAGGGTGGCCTTGACGGCGTCAGCCAGAACGTTGACACCAACCAGCATTTTCTTACGAGCGGAATCGCCGAATTTTACGTCTTTAGCAGCCATGATCGTTTAATCCTTGGAAATCTTTGGAGTAACGGGAAGTCGGGGAAATCAGCCTTCGATGACGGCGAGGATTTCGTTCTCGGCCATGACCAGCAGGTCTTCACCATCGACTTTCACGGTGTTGCTGCCCGAGTAAGGGCCGAAAACCACTTTGTCACCCACTTTCACGGCCAGCGCGCGCACTTCGCCATTGTCCAGGATGCGACCGGTGCCGACGGCGACGACTTCACCGCGGTTTGGTTTTTCAGCGGCCGAACCCGGCAGGACGATACCGCCAGCGGTTTTCGATTCTTCTTCGCTGCGACGGATGACGACGCGGTCATGCAGAGGACGAAGCTTCATTGTCGATCTCTCCCAAATTGTGGTTTTCATCGGCCGGTGTCAGCACCGGCAGGTTGATGCGGTCCGGCGTTGCCGGTCAGGGCCCGCAAGGGGCGAACCCTGTGTGTCATGTCCGGTGAACTCACCGGAAACCTTGCGGTGACCACTACATGAGGCCGCCTTGTTCGATTACAAGGCTTTGAAAGGAAATTTTTTCACTTCATTTCAACGAGCGAGTGACGTTACTTGTCGCGACGCTCGTACTCGCCTTCGATCACATTGGGGCGCTGGCCGCCATCACGCGGCTGCGCCTGGAACGGGTCATCCCGGAACGCCCGCTGGCGCATGGCCTGTTCCTCGGCGCGGCGGCGCAACCGGCCGGCCACCAGGCGACGGGTGAACGGCAGCAGGCACAGCACGCCCAGCACATCGCTGATGAAGCCAGGCAGCAGCAGCAGGCCGCCACCGACGGTGAGCATCAGACCCTGGAACATGTCCTCGGCGGGCAGCTCGCCGCGCTGCAGGCTCTCACGGGCACGCAGGGCGGTGGCCAGGCCGGCCACGCGCATCACCAGCACACCCAGGGCGGAGCCGGCGATGATCAGCAGCAGCGCCGGGAAGAAACCGATGGCGGCGCTGACCTTGACGAAGACGAACAGCTCCAGCACCGGAAAAAGCAGTAACAGCAATAGAAAAGCACGCATCAAGGATTCCTCGACGGAAGAGAATCTTCCTGTAAGACCATCAGATGGATGCCTCGACGCCTGTTTTCAACCCTCGACGCTCTGCGCAACCGGCCACTGGTCTGTGCGAGCAAGCAAAACCAAGGCTTCGCGGACTTGTGTCGGCGTGTTGCAAGTGCTCGGGAAGGCCAGCCAGTACACCCCCTGGCCGATACGCAGGTGCATGCCTTCGCTGTCGATGCCGACCATTTCGGCCGGCGCTGCGCGCGGCAGGTCGGTCAGCTCGACGTAATGAGCGATGGCGTTGGCGTGATCGCTGTTCATGTGCTCGATCATGCTGGCCTCGGCCTTGCCGGCAAAGGGGTTGGCCAGGGTCACCTGATCGAGCCAGTGGATCGCGCCGAAGCCGCCGATGTAGCGGTGGCGTACCGGCTCCAGCACCCAGAAATCGAAGTCGTGGGCCTTGTGGTAGTTCGCCGATTCGGGGAAGTAGCGGTAGTAGCGGGCCGCAGCGGCTTCGATGGCGGCTTCGTCGGTCAGCTTGCGCGCCTCGGCCATCACCGTCAGGCGGCCGACCGCCTGGACGTCCTCGGCGTCGCGCTCGCCCACCAGCAGCGAACACTTGGCGTCCTTCTGCAGGTTATGGGTGTGCTGGGCGATGCGGCTGATGAGGATCAGCGGATGGCCCTCGGCATCCAGGCAGTAAGGCACCACCGACCCGAAGGGATAGCCGGGCATGGACTTGGAGTGGGTCGAGAGGACGCCACGGTACTCCTTGAGCAGCAGTTCCCGGGCGGGGCGAAGGGCGTTGGTACTCACTGAATAGGCTCCTGGCGGCGGACTGGATGGGTGACAAGATAAGCATTATCACCCTGCCCTGCCACTGGGTCTGCTGCGCAGGCCGGCTCACGTATGGGCTTGCCCGAACATCAAAACCTACGCATATCCCTGTAGGAGCGGCCTTGTGTCGCGATAGGGCTGTGCAGCAGCCCCAGGATCTCAGCGACAAGGCAGACATTGCCGGGGCCGCGTTGCGGCCCTTTCGCGACACAAGGCCGCTCCTACAAAGAGCACGCACAGCGCGTTACCGGATCGACTTACCAGGTAACGCCAAACCCTGCGGTATAGCGAGTCTTGTCCAGGTCGCTGTCGCTTGTGCCCTTGATCAGGTCCTTCTCCGCCTTGAGGTTGAGCGAAGCCCACTCGGTCACCTTGTAGCGCAGCCCCATCTCGGCATCCAGCGAGTAGTCGGCCACGCCACCCAGCGGCTTGCCGAATTCGCCATTGGTGAAGAACTCCACCTTCTTGCCGATCAGGTAGCGGTTGTAATCCCACTTCACCGCGGCGGAATAGAAGTTGTCCTTGCCACCATCGCGGTATTCGAAATCGGTGCGGTTGATCAGCGATCCCAGCGAGAACGCGCCCAGCTCGTTGTCCCAGAACTGGTAGCCCGGACCGGTACCGACGGTACGCTGGCGGGCCAGGTCCTCGATCTGGTCGCGCTTGTACTCCAGACGCCCCTGCCAGAACCACTTGTCGGTGATGAAGCGGTCGAGGGCATACTCGGCGCTCCAGTTGTTGGTGGTGGTGACATCGTCCTTGGTCTCGCGGTTGTATTCGCCTTCGGCGTTGTGGCGCCAGCGACCGTGGCGGGCCGTGGTCTTGAAGCTGATGTCATAGTCGTCGCTGTCGGTCTCGGCACGCTTGTAGTCCATCGCCACATCGACGTTGCCCTTCCACAGCAAGTCCTCGACCACCGGCCGGGGCTTCATGATCTGTTCGATGCTGGCCAGTTCGACGGTCTTGGGCGCATCACCGTTGGCCAGCGTCACCTTGCCCGGCTCGGCGGCCTTGAGCGACTTGGCCTTCTCGCCGGAGTAAGCGTCCTGCTTGACCAGCAGCTCCTGGTCGCTCTCCAGTGTCTGCACCTGTTTCCAGTCCAAAGCGATCGAGCCGCCATAGGGCGTCTCCAGCAGCAGCTTGCCGCCGTCGAAGACCTTGATCTTGCCGCTCAGGCGGTCACCGTTCTTCATCCACACGGTGTCGGCAAGCACGGGGGTACAGAGAGACGCGGCGATGAGGCAAAGCAGGGTTCTAGAAGACATAAGCGCAATACGGGTTCGATTCGACGAAAAAGCCGGGCATTATCCAGATACCGACAACCTGAGCAAGGACAGACCCAAGACCATGCCGATGAGTTCCACTCGCATTTGCCCGGACCGCCTGTCCGATTTCATCCGCAGGCCAGGTACGCCGTGATGTCCATGCCACCGCCCTCCCCGCCGGAAGACGCCGAAGCCCGACGAATGGCGCTGTACTCGGTGCTCGGCCAAGTGCCATCCGGCAAGGTGGTCAGCTACGGCCAACTGGCCGACCTGGCGGGCCTTGGCCGCGCCGCTCGCTGGGTCGGCCGCACCCTCGGCCAGCTGCCGAGCGACACCCGCCTGCCCTGGCATCGGGTCATCGGTGCCGGTGGGCGCCTGAGCCTGGCCCTCGGCACGCCATCGGGCGACGAACAGCGCGCCCGGTTGCGCGCAGAAGGCGTGAATGTAGCCAATAATCGTGTGGATATGGCGCGCCATGGCTGGCGCCCGATGGAGCACAGCGGTTAGAGTGCGCGCTTTGTTTTCGCAAACCTTGAGGCAGATGTTGGCCCATGCCCCGTAAAACCTGGCGCGCTGCGCTCGCTGCCTATGCCAGCCCGTCAACTTTGGTGCTTTTGCTGCTCGGATTCGCCGCCGGCCTGCCCTACATGCTGGTGTTCTCGACGCTGTCGGTCTGGTTGCGCGAGGCGGGCGTGGCGCGCGAGACCATCGGCTACGCCAGCCTGATCGGCCTGGCCTATGCCTTCAAGTGGGTCTGGTCGCCGCTGCTCGACCAATGGCGCCTGCCGTTGCTCGGCGGCATGGGCCGTCGCCGCTCATGGCTGCTGCTGTCGCAGATGCTGGTGGTACTCGGGCTGATCGGCATGGGCTTTTGCGACCCGCAGAAGCATCTGTCGTGGCTGATCGCCCTGGCCGTGCTGGTGGCCTTCGCCTCGGCCACCCAGGACATCGCCGTCGATGCCTACCGCCTGGAGATCGCCGACGATCAGCGCCAGGCCGCGCTGGCCGCCAGCTACATGGCCGGCTATCGGGTCGCGGCCCTGCTCGCCACCGCCGGCGCGCTGTTCTTCGCCGAGTGGTTCGGTTCCACCGGTTTCAGCTACCTGCACGAAGCCTGGACCGGCACCTACGTGCTGTTCGGCGTGCTCATGCTGCCCGCGGTGTTCACCACCCTGGTGATGCGCGAACCGCCCGTGCCCCTGCGCACCCAGCTGTCGGCCGCCCGCTATGGACTGATGCACCAGTTGGCGTCGGTGTTCGTGCTGATCATCCTGCTGGTCTCGGTGCCAGCCAGCTTCACCCAGATGTTCAACACCGACTGGGCGAGCGTGGTGTTCGGTGACTCGACCATGCTCGACCTGCTGCTCGAGGACCGTGCCTTCCTGCGCCTGATCCTCTATGTACTGCTGACCTGGGCCTGCCTGTCGTCCCTGGGCCGGCGCGGCCTGGCGCCAGTGCTCACGCCGGTCAACGACTTCATCGCGCGCTACCGCTGGCAGGCGTTGCTGCTGCTCGGGCTGATCGCCACCTACCGCATGTCCGACACGGTGATGGGCGTGATGGCCAACGTGTTCTATATCGACATGGGTTTCACCAAGGACCAGATCGCCAGCGTCAGCAAGATCTTCGGCCTGATCATGACCCTGGTCGGCGCCGGTGCCGGTGGCCTGCTGATCGTGCGCTTCGGCATCCTGCCGATCCTGTTCATCGGCGGTGCGGCGTCGGCGGCCACCAACATCCTGTTCCTGATGCTGGCCGACATGGGGCCGAACCTGGAAATGCTGGTGGTGACCATTTCCCTGGACAACTTCAGTTCGGGCCTGGCTACGTCGGCCTTCGTCGCCTACCTGTCGAGCCTGACCAACCTGAAGTTCTCGGCCACCCAGTACGCGCTACTGAGCTCGATCATGCTGTTGCTGCCACGTTTGATCGGTGGCTATTCCGGGGTGATGGTGGAGAAGTTCGGTTACCACGACTTCTTCCTGGTCACCGCGTTGCTGGGCGTGCCGACGCTGATCCTGATCGCCCTGCACTGGCGGCAGGAAGTCGGGCGGGGAAAGCCGGTGCCGGTGGAGAGTCCGGCGGCTGAACAAAACTAGACCTTCACCGGCCTTATCGCGGGGCAAGCCCGCTCCTACGCAGTCAGTCATTCAGTCTGAAATACGTGGGAGCGGGCTTGCCTCGCGATGTTTCTACTGTGTCACAGCCCCTTCCCCCGAACGCCCGCCCACGACGAACCACAACGGCCACAGCGCCAGCGCGCCCGCCACGCCTGCGGCCAGGGCGAAGTGCATCAGGCTCGCGCCCGCGCCGAGCATCGCCAACACCGCGCCCCCCAGCCCCAGCAGGGCGATGGTGATCATGCCCAGCATCGCCGACACCAACCCCTTGCTCTGCTCGCTGGAAAACAGCGTCATGCGATACAGCACCGCGTTGGCCACGCCCAGCCCCAGGGCATACAGCGACATGCCGGCCACCACGCTGGTCACCGTCGGCCAGCACCAGGTCGCCAGGAGCATCAGGCTCAAGCCTGCCAGGTACGGCCATAGCGCGCCCCGGACCAGCGTCGGCAACGGATAGCGATCGGCGATGCGGTTGATGATCAGGTTGCCAAGGATCAGCCCGGCGAACACCGGCAACTGCCACAGCGCGTATGCCATCGTGCTCAGTCCCTCGTCGTGGATCAGCAGTACCGGCGACAGACCGATCCAGCCGATCAGCGGCAGCCCCACCAGCCCCAGCGCCGCGCTACCGGCGACGAAGCGCCGATTGCCCAGCAACTGGCCGTAGCCGGCGAGCAGCGGCAACAGGTGAATCGGCGTGAACGGCAGACGCGAACCATCGCGGCGCTCCACGCCAAGGGTTTCCGGCATCAATCGGTACAGCAGCAGCCAGCACAGCACCGCGCCCGCGGCGAAGGCCACGAACAGCCAGCGCCAGTCCAGCCACTGCAGCATCAGGGTACCCACCAGCGGACCGAGCAGCGGCGACAGCAGGGCGATGTTGGCCAGCAGCGCCATCATGCGCACGGCGTCGGCCTCGCTGAACGCTTCGTTGAGCGCCGGGTAGCTGACCGTGACCACGAAGCCCAGGCCGATGCCTTGCAACAGACGCAGCAGGTTGAACAGGCCGATGTCATGGACCCAGAAGGTCGCCAGGCAGGCCAGGCCAAAGAAGATGCAACCGCCCAGCAACAGCGGACGCCGACCATAACGGTCGGCCAGCGGGCCGATCAGCCATTGCAGGACCACCCCGCCCAGCAGGTACAGGTTCAGGGCATGGGGAATGTATTCGGGGCTGGCCCGCAGGTCACCGACCACCACCGGCATGGCCGGCATGACCGCGTCGCTGGCCAGGTAGGTCAGCAACTCGAACAGCGCCAGGGTCAGGCCGAACAGCAAGGCGCGCAACGGGGTGATATACAGCAGAGGTTTCATGGCGGACATCGGGTTGGTAGGCAGGATCAGGGTATATGCCAGATATGGCGGCCCCTGGCTGTGAACAAGTGTAAGGGTCTTGAAAAGCATCGCGGGGCAAGCTCGCCCCCACATGGCCAGTACCGGTCTTGTGGGAGCGGGCTTGCCCCGCGATGGGAAGCGACGCGGCGTTACTGAACCGCCGCCTCCTGCACCACGCGAATCACCCGCTGCGGGAACGGAATATCGATTCCCTCGGCCTTGAGCCGGTCACGGGCATGCTCGTTGAGCATGAACAGCACGTCCCAGTAGTCGGCGGTCTTGGTCCAGATGCGCAGCGACACGGTGATCGAGCTGTCGCCCAGGGTCGAGATCACCGCCTGTGGTGCCGGGTCTTGCAGCACGCGAGGGTCCTGCGCCAGCTCCAGCAGCACGTTGCGCGCCTTCTGCAGGTCGGCCTCGTAGTCCACGCCCACATCGAACACCACCTTGCGGGTCGGCTGGCGATTGGTGTTGGTGATGATGCCGTTGGACAGCGCGCCGTTGGGCATGATCACTGTCTTGTTGTCGCCGGTGCGCACCACGGTGTGGAAGATCTGGATGCTGTCCACGGTGCCTGCGACACCTTGCGCCTCGATCCAGTCGCCGATGCGGAACGGGCGGAACATCAGGATCAGCACGCCACCGGCGAAGTTCGCCAGGCTGCCCTGCAAGGCCAGGCCAATGGCCAGGCCGGCGGCACCGATGGCGGCGACGAACGAGGTGGTCTCGATGCCGATCATCGACGCCACGCTGACCATCAGCAGGACCTTCAGCACGATGTTGGCCAGGCTGCTGATGAAACCCTGCAGGGCCACGTCGGCACGCAGGCCGACCAGCTTGCCCAGGCGCGTGCTGAGCTTGTTGATGATCCACCAGCCGATGGCCAGTGTCAGCAGCGCCAGAACCAGGCGGCTGCCGTATTCCATGATCAAGGGAATCCAGGTTTGCGATTGGCGGACCAGCTGATCGACTTCAGCGTTCAAATCCATGTTTATCTCCTGATGCCGAACGGCAAGTACACAATGAAGCAGACCGCGACGAGTCGGCGGCCCGGGCCCCGATGGACATCACTGCGCCATCAAGGTTCCGGGCCGAGCCATGATCAGTCGCGGAAGTTGTTGAACTGCAGCGGCATGTCGAATTCCTTGGTGCGCAGCAAGGCGATGGCCTCCTGCAGGTCGTCGCGCTTCTTGCCGGTCACGCGCACCTGCTCGCCCTGGATGGCGGCCTGGACCTTGAGCTTGCCGTCCTTGATGGTGGCGACGATCTTCTTGGCCAGGTCCTTGTCGATGCCTTCGCGGAACTTGGCTTCCTGTTTCTTTTCCTTGCCGGAGGCGTAGGGGTCCTTGGTTTCCAGGCATTTGACGTCGATCTTGCGCTTGACCAGCGCCAGGCGCAGGATTTCCAGCATCGCCTCGAGCTGGAACTCCTCCTCGGCGGTCAGCAGCACGGTCTGCTCCTTGTCCTTGAACTCGAAGGTGCCCTTGCCCTTGAGGTCGTAACGGCGGTCGAGGTCCTTGATGGCGTTGTCGACGGCGTTCTGCACTTCGTGCTTGTCCAGTTCCGATACCACGTCGAACGAAGGCATGGATGATCTCCAGAAAAAAAAGCGCGCTCGGCCTGAAGATGGAGCGCGTCGGGTTTGATGGTTAAAATGCGGACTCATTATAACGGGTTGCGAAACGCAGATGAGCAGCACCTGGCATATTCTCGGCGCCGGCAGCCTCGGCAGCCTGTGGGCCTGCCGCCTGGCCCGCGCCGGCAAGGCGGTCCGCCTGATCCTGCGCGATCAACAGCGCCTGGCCGCCTATGAGCACGGCGGCGGGCTGACCCTGGTCGAACAGGACGGCGTCCACCACTACGCGATCCCTGCGGAGACTGCCGACGCCCCCGGCCCGATCCATCGCCTGCTGGTCGCCTGCAAGGCCTACGACGCCGCGCCCGCCGTGGCCCGGCTGGCCCCGCGGCTGGCCAACGGCGCCGAGCTGGTGCTATTGCAGAACGGCTTGGGCAGCCAGGACGAGGTCGCCGACCAGGCACCCCACGCCCGCTGCATCTTCGCCTCCAGCACCGAGGGCGCGTTCCGCGAAGCCGACTGGCAGGTACGCTTCGCCGGCCACGGTTTCAACTGGCTGGGCGACCCGGCCAATCCCAATGTCCCGTCCTGGTTCGAAGAACTGCACGCCGCCGGCATCCCGGCCCAGTGGGCGCTCGATATCCCCACCCGCCTGTGGCGCAAGCTGGCCCTCAACTGCGCGATCAACCCGCTCACCGTGCTGCACGACTGCCAGAACGGCGGCCTGCTCGGCCACCTGGCCGAGGTCGACCAGCTGTGCGACGAACTGGCCGGCCTGCTACGCCGTTGCGGCCAGCCCGAAGCTGCCAACGATCTGCACGAGGAAGTACAGCGGGTGATCCTCGCCACCGCGGCCAACTACTCTTCCATGTACCAGGACGTCCGCCAAGGCCGGCGCACCGAGGTCCATTACCTGCTCGGCCACGCCTGCCGCGTCGCTGCCCGGCATGGTGCCAGCGTGCCGCACCTGGAAAAGTTGCGCCGGCGCCTGGTGGCAAACCTCGAGGCGCGCGGCTTGCGCAGCGACTGACGCCCCTTATCCACAGGACAGGACACCTCTTCACCCATGACCCTGCGTCAACGCCTGGAAAACCTGCCGGTCGGGCAGAAACTGCTGGCGGCCCTGCTGGTGCTGCTGGTGACCATCCTGCTGGTGGCCAACCTGGCCTTCATCAGCGCCGCCTACTGGATCACCCAGGAAAGCATGGCGCCCCAGGCCCTGCAGACCATCGGCAAGCTGGTCTCCAACCCGCAGCTGTCCGCGCGCGCCGGCGACTCGGCAGAGAACGCCACGGCGCTGCTCAAGGAACTCGATAGCTACTCGCCGCTGCGCGCCGCCGCCATCTACGGCGGCGACGGGCAGATGCTGGCCCAGCTGCAGCATGGCGACCCGCTGACCCTGCCCAAGCGCTACCGCAACATCGACGGCTGGCGCCTGATGGAGTTTCGCAGCACCCAGCTGATCCGCCTGCCGCGCAACGCCGCCCCGCCCGCGCACCTGCTGCTGGTGGCCAGCAGCGAGCTGCCCACCGCGTTCTACACCGGCACGCTCTCCGCCAGCCTGGCCATCCTGGTGTTCAGCGTGCTGCTGTGGCTGGTCATCGCCCGGCAGATCAAGCGCCTGATCACCGTACCGATCAACCGCCTCCAGGAGCTGACACGCCAGGTCACCCGCGAGGAGAGCTACGCCCTGCGCGCCCAGCGCGGCAACGACGACGAGATCGGCGGCCTGGCCGACGCGTTCAACACCATGCTTTCGCGCATCGAGGCCCGCGAACAGCAGCTCAAGCGTACCCGCGACGAGTTCCAGAGCGCCTACGACCAGGCTCAGGGCCTGGCCGAGGAAACTCGCCACACCAACCGCAAGCTGGAACTGGAAGTCCAGGTGCGCAGCAAGATCGAGAAGAAGCTCACGGGCTTTCAGAACTACCTGAACAGCATCATCGACTCCATGCCCTCGGCGCTGATCGCCCTCGACGAACAGCTCTACGTCACCCAGTGGAACCACGAGGCCACGGTGCTTTCCGGCACGCCGCTGGACGAGGCGCTGAACCAGCCCATCTTCCTCGCCTTCGAACCGCTCAAGCCGTTCCTGCCGCAGCTCAAGGAGAGCGTGGAGAAACACCGGGTGGCCAAGATCGAGCGGGTCACCTGGCCCAAGGGCGAGGACCTGCGCCACTATGCCCTGACCTTCTACCCGCTGATGGGCGGTGGCGGACGCGGCGTGGTGATCCGCATCGACGACATCACCCAGCGCCTGTCGCTGGAAGAGATGATGGTGCAGTCGGAGAAGATGCTCTCGGTCGGCGGCCTGGCCGCCGGCATGGCGCACGAGATCAACAACCCGCTGGGCGCCATCCTGCACAACGTGCAGAACATCCGCCGACGCCTGTCGCCGGACCTGCCGCGCAACCAGGAGCAGGCCGTCGAACAGGGCATCGACCTGCAGAGCGTCAACCGCTACCTGGAAAGCCGCGAAGTGCCGCAGTTGCTCGATGGCATCCAGCAGGCCGGGGC
The DNA here is from genome assembly GCF_054788395.1 of Pseudomonas sp. microsymbiont 2. NCBI lineage: Bacteria > Pseudomonadati > Pseudomonadota > Gammaproteobacteria > Pseudomonadales > Pseudomonadaceae > Pseudomonas > Pseudomonas sp. microsymbiont 2. The sequence continues at coordinate 1,116,570 of NZ_CM139112.1, read as the reverse complement.
ACGGGCCGCCAAGATCGTCACCCACATGCTCAGTTTCAGCCGCCGCAGCAACCGCCAGCTGGTTCCGTGCGACCTGCCGGCGTTGATCGACCAGGCCGTGGAGATCGCCGGCAACGATTTCGACCTGGCCATCGGCTTCGACTTCAAGGGCCAGGCCATCGTCCGCCAGTTCGACCCGCAACTGGGACCGGTGCCCTGCACCGCCAACGAGCTGGAGCAGGTGCTGCTCAACTTGCTGAAGAACGCCGCCCAGGCCATCCACCAGCGCCCGCAACCGAGCGAACCGGGGCGCATCACCCTGCGTACCCGGCTGAACCCGCCCTGGGCGGAGATCCAGGTCGAGGACAACGGCGTGGGCATGCCCGAGGCCGTGCGCAAACGCACCTTCGAACCGTTCTTCACCACCAAGGAGATCGGCCAGGGCACCGGGCTTGGGCTGTCGGTGTCGTACTTCATCATCACCAACAACCACAAGGGGCAGATGGAAGTGCAGTCCACGCCCGGCCAGGGCACCTGCTTCACCCTACGCCTGCCCCTCGGCCAGCCGGCCACCACCAAGACGGAGACATGACATGGGCTATCGCCTGTCGAAGATCTACACCCGCACCGGCGACAAAGGCGAAACCGGCCTGGGCGACGGACGCCGGGTGCCCAAGGACCATCCGCGGATCGAGGCGATCGGCGAGGTGGACAGCCTCAACAGCCAGCTGGGCGTGCTGCTGGCCGGGCTGGCCGAGGCGGGTCTTGGCGAACTGATCGAGGTGCTGGCGCCTTGTCAGCACCGTTTGTTCGACCTCGGTGGGGAGCTGGCGATGCCCAGCTACCAGGCGTTGAACATTGCCGAGGTGGAGCGCCTGGAAGCGGCGATCGACCGCTGGAACGAAGAGCTGGGGCCGCTGAAGAATTTCATCCTGCCTGGCGGCTCGATGCTGGTGGCCCAGGCGCATGTTTGTCGCAGCGCGGCGCGGGCGGCGGAGCGGCGGTGCCAGCAGTTGAATGCGCTGGAACCACTGGAGGGGGTGGGGTTGGCCTACATCAACCGAGTGTCGGACCTGCTGTTCGTCGCGGCCCGGATCATTGGGCGGCGCCAGGGTGTGGACGAGGTATTGTGGCAGCCTGCGCCTAAACCTGAGGCCTGAGACTGCTGGGGCTGCTGCGCAGCCCATCGCGACACAAGGCCGCTCCTACAGGTATCGCGCAGACGTTGAATACTGCTCGATACCTGTAGGAGCGGCCTTGTGTCGCGATGGGCCGCAAAGCGGCCCCAACTACTCAGATCTCAGGCCAGAACGCCCGAATCCCCGCCACGCCCTGCGCCCCAACCTCCCAGGCCCGCTCCCGCTCACCAGGCCCGACCCCGCCCAGCAGGAACACCGGATGATTGATCCCGCCGATCAGCCGTTGCGCCTCATCCCATCCCAGCGGTACCGCCTCGGGATGAGTCTGGGTCGGCTGCACCGGCGACAGGGTGACGAAGTCCACCCCCATCTGCTCGGCCAGCGCCAGTTCCTCGGCGCTGTGGCAGGACGCCGCCAGCCAGCGCTCTTTCGGGAACGGCCGGCCCCTGGCGGCGTACTTGCGCAGCTGCGCGGCGGTCAGGTGCCATCCGGCCGACGGGAAGTCGCCCAGCCATTCCAGCGGCCCCTTGAGCATCAGTTGGGCCTTGCCCGCGCACAAGCCGACCGCATCCACCGCCACATCGCGGTACTTGGGGTCGTACATGTCCGGCGCGCGCAGCTGGATCAGCTTGATACCGCTGGCAACGGCCTTCTGGATGCCCTTGAGCAGCTCTGGCACTTCCAGCCCGTCCGGAGTGATCAGGTACTGGTCGGGCAGGCGCGCCGCGGCGACGATCGGCTTGTTGGCCTCGGGGAACTCATATTGGCCAAGGTCACGCGGTGCTACCCAGGCCAGGGGCTGCCCCTCGGCGCCATGGGGCTCGCCGGTAAAGGCGTGCACTTCACGCACATCCAGCAGCACCTGCTTGTCCGGATAGTCGTGGCTGACCTTGATCAACGGCCGCGATCCTGCGACCTCGATACCCAGCTCCTCGCGCAGCTCGCGGGCCAGCGCCGCCTCGACGCCCTCGCCCTCCTCCACCTTGCCGCCAGGGAATTCCCACAGGCCACCCTGGTGCTGGGTATCGGCACGGCGGGCGATCAGGATGCGACCGTCGGCGCCACGGATGACCGCTGCCACTACATGAATCCGTTTCACCCTTCACGCTCCGCCAGGCCAGCTTTTTGCCAGGCCTGGAAGGCCGGCCATTGGTAGATGGTCTCGATGTACGCGGCCGCTTCGGCCGGCACCGCGACACGGTAGGTGCGCAGGCGCACGGCCACGGGGGCGAAGAACGCATCGGCCAGGGTCGGACGGCCGAACAGGAACGGACCCTTGTCCTTGGCGACCACTCGGCATTCGTTCCACAAGGCAACGACACGGTCGATATCGACCTGCACGTCCAGTGGCACCTCATCCAGTGCCTGGTCGCGGGAAAGGTCGAACGGCATGTTGCCGCGCAGGGCGAAGAAGCCGCTGTGCATCTGCGCGCAGGCCGAGCGCGCCTGGGCACGGGCGGCGATGTCTTCAGGCCACAGGCGAGCCTGCGGGTGCTGTTCGTTGAGGTATTCGGCGATGGCCAGGGAGTCGGCGATCACGCCGTGCTCGGTCTTGAGCAGCGGCACCTTGCCGGTCGCCGAGAACGCGAGGATGCGCTGGCGGGTGTCGGGCTGGTTGAGTTTGATCAGGGTTTCTTCATAAGGGACGCCGGCCAGCTCGAGGGCCAGGGCGCCGCGTAGCGACCAGGAGGAATACAGCTTGTCGCCGATGATCAGGTGATAGCTCATGGTTCGGCTCCATGTTGCGGGTAATGTGCAGGAGTCGCGGGGCAAGCCCGCTCCCACGACAGTCGTGGGAGCGGGCTTGCCCCGCGATGGATCAGGTGCGGTATTCGGCGTTGATCTTCACGTACTCGTGGGACAGATCGGTGGTCCAGATGGTTTCGCTGCACTGGCCACGGCCCAGTTCGATGCGGATGGTGATCTCCTCCTGGGCCATCACCTTCGAGCCCTGCTCTTCGGTGTAGCTCGGGCTGCGACCGCCCTTGCTGGCGATGCAGACCTCGCCCAGGTAAACATCGATCAGGCTGACATCCAGTGCCGGCACACCTGCCCGGCCGACCGCGGCGAGAATCCGGCCCCAGTTGGGATCGGAGGCGAACAGCGCGGTCTTGATCAGCGGCGAGTGGGCCACGGCGTAGCCCACGTCCAGGCACTCCTGGTGGTTGCCGCCGCCGTTGACCTGCACGGTGACGAACTTGGTGGCGCCTTCGCCGTCGCGGACGATGGCCTGGGCCACCTCCATGCAGACTTCGAACACCGCCTTCTTCAGCGCCTCGAACAGCGCACCGCTGGCCTCGGTCACCTCCGGCACATCGGCCTGGCCGGTGGCGATCAGCATGCAGCAGTCGTTGGTCGAGGTGTCACCGTCGATGGTGATGCGGTTGAACGACTTGTTGGCACCGTCGAGGATCAGGTCCTTCAGCACGGCCGGCGCGACCTTGGCGTCGGTGGCGATGTAGCCGAGCATGGTGGCCATGTTCGGGCGGATCATGCCCGCGCCCTTGCTGATGCCGGTGACCGTGATGGTCTTGCCGTCGAACTGGAACTGACGGCTGGCGCCCTTGGGCAGGGTGTCGGTGGTCATGATGCCGGTGGCGGCTTCGGCCCAGTGGTTTTCCGACAGGTTGTCCAGGGCAGCCTGCAGCGCGCCTTCGATCTTCTCGACTGGCAGCGGCTCGCCGATAACGCCGGTGGAGAACGGCAGCACGGATTCAGCCGGCACGCCGGCCAGCTCGGCCAGCTTGGCGCAGGTGCGCTCGGCTGCGGCCAGGCCTGGCGCGCCAGTGCCGGCATTGGCGTTACCGGTGTTGGTCAGCAGGTAGCGCACGGTGCCCTGCACGCGCTGCTTGGCAAGAATGACAGGCGCCGCGCAGAAGGCGTTGAGGGTGAATACGCCGGCGACGCTGGAACCTTCGGCGCAGCGCATCACCACCACATCCTTGCGCCCAGGGCGCTTGATGCCCGCCGAGGCGATACCGAGTTCGAAACCGGGAACCGGGTGCAGGGTGGGCAGGGGACCAAGACCAACAGCCATTAGAGCGCTCCTATGGAAAACAAGGGATGTGACGACGTCGGACGATCTTAATGTCGGCCGGTTACCTGAGGGAAGAGCGGGGCCGCTTCGCAGCCCATCGCGACACAAGGCCGCTCCCACAGAGACTGCGCTGCTCTTCAGCCGAGCGCTGTACCTGTGGGAGCGGCCTTGTGTCGCGAAAGGGCCGCAACGCGGCCCCTCGGATGTCACGCAGGATCGATTACTCGATCTGACCGTGGCAATGCTTGAACTTCTTGCCCGAACCACACCAGCACGGCTCGTTGCGGCCCAGCTTCATGTCGTTGCGAACCGGTGCCGAGGCCACGGCGACTTCAGCGCCCTCCTCGGCCGCCTGCGCGCCTTCCAGGCCCGGCGCGGCGGCATGCTGGAACTGCATGCGGCTGGCCAGTTCCTCGGCCTCGCGGCGCAGGCGCGCTTCTTCCTCGACCGGATCTTCGCGACGCACCTGAACGTGCGACAGGACGCGGATGGTGTCGCGCTTGATCGAGTCCAGCAGTTCCTGGAACAGGGTGAACGACTCGCGCTTGTACTCCTGCTTCGGGTTCTTCTGCGCATAGCCACGCAGGTGAATACCGTGGCGCAGGTGATCCATGGTCGACAGGTGGTCTTTCCACAGATCGTCCAGCACGCGCAGCAGGATCTGCTTTTCGAAGGTACGCAGCGCGTCCTCGCCGGCCTGGTCCTCTTTCTCGTTGTAGGCGCTGGTGATCTCGCTCATCAGCTTCTCGCGCAGGGTCTCTTCGTAGAGCTTGTCGTCCTCGTCGAGCCACTGCTGGATCGGCAGCTTCATGGCGAAATCGCTGGCCAGCGAGGCCTCCAGGCCGGCCACGTCCCACTGCTCGGGCAGCGATTGCGGCGGGATGTGCTGGCTGATGGTGGCATCGAGCACTTCCTGGCGGAATTCACCGATGGTGTCGCCGATGTTGTCGGCGGCGAGCAGGCTGTTGCGCATGTGGTAGATCACCTTGCGCTGTTCGTTGGCCACGTCGTCGTATTCGAGCAGTTGCTTGCGGATGTCGAAGTTACGGCCTTCGACCTTGCGCTGCGCCTTCTCGATCGCGTTGGTCACCATGCGGTGCTCGATGGCCTCGCCGGACTGCATGCCGAGCGCCTTCATGAAGTTCTTCACCCGGTCGGAGGCGAAGATGCGCATCAGGCTGTCTTCCAGCGACAGGTAGAAGCGACTGGAACCGGCGTCGCCCTGACGGCCGGCACGGCCACGCAACTGGTTGTCGATACGACGCGATTCGTGGCGCTCGGAGGCGATCACGTGCAGGCCACCGGCCTCCAGTACCTGCTGGTGACGCTTCTGCCAGTCGGCCTTGATCTGGGCGATCTGTTCGGCGGTCGGGTTGTCCAGGGCGGCCACCTCGGCCTCCCAGTTGCCGCCCAGCAGGATGTCGGTACCACGACCGGCCATGTTGGTGGCGATGGTCAGGGCGCCTGGAGCACCTGCTTGCGCGATGATCTCGGCTTCCTTCTCGTGGTACTTGGCGTTCAGGACCTTGTGATCGATACCTTCCTTCTTGAGCAGGTTGGACATGTGCTCGGAGGTTTCGATAGTCGCGGTACCGACCAGGACGGGACGGCCCTGGGCCATGCTTTCCTTGATGTCGGCGATGATCGCGGCGTATTTCTCGTCGGCGGTCAGGTACACCAGGTCGTTGAAGTCCTTGCGGGCCAACGGCTTGTTCGGTGGGATGACCATCACGTTGAGGGCGTAGATCTGGGCGAACTCGAACGCCTCGGTGTCGGCGGTACCGGTCATGCCGGACAGCTTGGTGTAGAGACGGAAGTAGTTCTGGAAGGTGGTCGAGGCCAGGGTCTGGCTCTCGGCCTGGATATTCAGGTTTTCCTTCGCTTCGATGGCCTGGTGCAGGCCTTCGGACAGGCGGCGGCCCGGCATGGTACGACCGGTGTGCTCGTCGATCAGCAGGATCTGCCCTTCCTGGACGATGTACTCGACGTTGCGGTGGAACAACTTGTGCGCGCGCAGGCCTGCATAGACGTGGGTCAGCAGGCTCAGGTTATGCGCCGAGTACAGGCTCTCGCCTTCGGCCAGCAGGCCGGACTGGGTGAGCATGTCCTCGATGAACTGGTGGCCGGCCTCGTTCAGTTCGACCTGACGGCTCTTCTCGTCGATGGTGTAGTGGCCTTCCTGAGTGACCTGGCCTTCGACTTCCTCGATGTGCTGGGTCAGGCGCGGGATCAGGCGGTTGATCTCGATGTACAGCTTGGAGCTGTCCTCGGCCTGGCCGGAGATGATCAGCGGGGTACGCGCTTCGTCGATGAGGATCGAGTCGACTTCGTCGATCACCGCGAAGTTCAGCTCGCGCTGGAACTTCTCGTCCTGGCTGAACGCCATGTTGTCGCGCAGGTAGTCGAAACCGAATTCGTTGTTGGTGCCGTAGGTGATGTCGGCGGCATAGGCGGCGCGCTTTTCTTCCGGCGGCTGGAACGCCGAGACGATGCCGACGTTGAGGCCGAGGAATTCGTACAGCGGACGCATCCAGTTGGCGTCGCGGCGGGCCAGGTAGTCGTTGACCGTGACCACGTGCACGCCCTTGCCGGACAGCGCGTTGAGGTACACGGCCAGGGTACCGACCAAGGTCTTGCCTTCACCGGTGCGCATTTCTGCGATCATGCCCTCGTGCAGGGTCATGCCGCCGATCAGCTGGACATCGAAGTGGCGCATGCCCATCACGCGCTTGCCGGCCTCACGGGCCACGGCGAAGGCTTCGGGCAACAGCTGGTCGAGGGTTTCGCCTTTGGCCAGGCGCTCCTTGAACTCTGCGGTCTTGCCCCGCAGCTGCTCGTCGGAGAGGGCCACCATCTTCTCTTCGAAGGCATTGACGGTGCTCACCGTCTTGAGCATGCGCTTGATTTCACGCTCGTTCTTGCTTCCAAAAAGTTTTTTTAACAAAGGCGCAAACATATCGGCAGGATCTTCCACACGTAGGGATGGAGGGCGGCCCCATGAGTCGCCCGTGCAGCCCTGAGGCCGCATGCGAACGAGCATTCTACCCGGAAACGAGAGTGAGGAAAGTGGTGGATTTCCACGATGCTGGCACAGCGTTTTTCAGGGGCCTGACTAACATAGGGGCTTTTCGCGCAAGTTCAAGGTGCGCGAGGATGAAACGTATCGAGAATGACTTGCATCAAGATCCAGCGACCGCTCGCGGGGCAAGCTCGCTCCCACGCCCCGCCACACGCTGGCGTGGGAGCGGGCTTGTCCCGCGATGAATGCCCAACTGGTAGACTGTCGATCCTGTAACCCTCTGCATACCTCCATGGCCTACAAACCCACCCCTGCCCGCCCTCCCGCCGACCTGCTGCGCAAGGCCCGGCCACTGCGCCTGCTGCTCAACCAGGCCGAGCGCCTGGAGCACCTGCAGCGCCTGCTGGAAAGCCAGCTGCAACCGGCCGCCCGCGAGCATTGCCACGTGGCGTCCTGGAAGGAAGGGGCCTTGTTGCTGGTGGTGACCGACGGGCACTGGGCAACGCGCCTGCGTTACCAGCAGAAGCGCCTGCAGCGCCAGTTGCAGGCCATGGAAGTCTTCGCCAACCTCAACCGCATCCAGTTCAAGGTGCAACCACCGCTGGTAGCAGCAAAACACCAAGGCCACGGGCCTGAACTGTCGGAATCTGCCGCAGACAGCATCCTTGGTTCGGCCGAGGGCATCAGCGATCCGAAGTTGCGCGCAGCGCTGGAGCGCCTGGCGGCGCATGCGCAGGGCAAAGCCTGATATACGACCACGTGGGAGCGGCGATGCGGCGACCCGACTTGCCCCGCGATAGCGTGCGCGGACCCATCGCGGGTCAAGCCCGCTCCCACGCGCCATCTTCTGGCTGCACTCCATAAAAAAGGCCACCCGAAGGTGGCCTCAATCACTAGAGAGAGTGTTCGAACTTACACGGCCGCAACAGGGCGCATGTACGAGATCGGTGCCGTGCTGGCATCTTCGAAAGTGACCACTTCCCAGGCGTCGGTTTCTGCGATCAGCTTGCGCAGCAGCTGGTTGTTCAGCGCGTGTCCGGACTTGTAGCCCTTGAACTCGCCGATCAGGCTGTTGCCCAGCAGGTAGAGGTCGCCGATGGCGTCGAGAATCTTGTGCTTGACGAATTCGTCATCGGAACGAAGGCCGTCTTCGTTGAGCACACCGGTCTCGTCGACCACGATGGCGTTTTCCACGCTGCCGCCCAGCGCAAGGTTGTGCTTGCGCAGGTACTCGATGTCACGCATGAAGCCGAACGTGCGGGCGCGACTGACTTCCTTCACGAACGAGGTGCTGGAGAAGTCGACGACCGCGCTCTGGGTCTGGCCCTTGAGGACCGGATGATCGAAGTCGATCTCGAAGCTCACCTTGAACCCGTCGAAGGGCAGGAAAGTGGCGCGCTTGTCGCCCTCTTCCACCGTCACTTCGCGCAGGATGCGGATGAACTTCTTCGGTGCGTCCTGTTCTTCCAGGCCGGCCGATTGAATCAGGAATACGAAGGGTCCGGCGCTGCCATCCATGATCGGCACTTCCGAGGCGGAGAGCTCGACGTAGGCGTTATCGATGCCCAGGCCCGCCATGGCGGAGAGCAGGTGCTCGACCGTATCGACTTTGACGTCACCGTTGACCAGCGTGGTGGACATGGTGGTCTCACCGACATTGGCCGCGCGCGCCGGGATCTCCACGACAGGCGAGAGATCGGCGCGACGGAAGACGATGCCGGTGTCGACAGGCGCAGGCTTGAGGGTCAGGTAGACCTTCTCCCCGGAGTGCAGGCCGACACCTGTGGCACGGATGGTATTCTTCAGGGTGCGTTGTCTAATCATGGCATTGGCCGCTTCAGCGCAAATTGCGAACAGGTATCAACAAAGGCTGGGGATGATAACAGACCCGGCCTTTGCTGAACACCAATCACCCTTATACCCCTGATAAATTCCATTAATCGGCCTGACGACGCAGGAACGCCGGGATATCCAGGTAGTCCAGGTCATCCTGAGGGTTGAGTTTAGCTGCCGCCGCGGCACCCGCATGGGCCTGGTTGCGCATCACGGTCGGACGCTCCAGGTCACGGTAGTTGACGGCCGACTGCTCCTGGCGGACCGGGGCCGGGTTGGAGGCTTCGTACGCCTGCTGCGCGGTCTGCAGGGTGTTGTCGACGACCTTGACCGGCTTCTCGATGCGCGCGCCCAGGCCAGTGGCGACCACGGTCACGTGCAGTTCGTCGCGCATGTCCGGATCGATCACGGTGCCGACCTTGACCATCGCGTGGTCGGAGGCGAAGGCTTCGATGATGCTACCCACGTCGGAGTACTCGCCCAGCGACAGGTCGGGGCCTGCGGTGATGTTCACCAGGATGCCGCGGGCGCCCTGCAGGTTGACGTCTTCGAGCAGCGGGTTGCGAATCGCCGCCTCGGTGGCTTCGCGGGCACGGTTCGGGCCGCTGGCGCAACCGGTACCCATCATCGCCATGCCCATCTCGCCCATCACGGTGCGCACGTCGGCGAAGTCGACGTTGATCATGCCCGGACGCTTGATGATGTCGGAGATACCGCGCACGGCACCGGCCAGCACGTCGTCGGCCTTGGCGAAGGCGGACAGCAGGCTGGCATCCTTGCCCAGGATGGTCAGCAGCTTCTCGTTGGGGATGGTGATCAGCGAGTCGACGCTTTCAGCCAGCATGCGGATGCCTTCGTCGGCGATCTGCATGCGCTTGCGGCCTTCGAACGGGAACGGACGGGTCACCACCGCGACGGTGAGGATGCCCATTTCCTTGGCCACTTCGGCGATGATCGGCGCCGCGCCGGTACCGGTGCCGCCGCCCATGCCGGTGGTGATGAACACCATGTTGGTGCCCTGCAGCACCTCGGCGATGCGCTCACGGTCTTCCAGCGCGGCCTGACGACCGACTTCCGGATTGGCGCCGGCACCCAGGCCCTTGGTCACGCCAGTGCCCAGTTGCAGGATGGTGCGTGCGCCGATGTTTTTCAGCGCCTGAGCATCAGTGTTGGCGCAGATGAATTCCACGCCCTCGATGCTGCTCTTGACCATGTGGTTGACGGCGTTGCCGCCGCCACCGCCGACACCGATCACTTTGATGACCGGGCTTTGCGGGACGTTGTCTACGAGCTCGAACATTTTCCCTCTCCTTACAGTTCTCTAGTTGTCGCGCCTACCACTACTGCTTTGAAACTTAGAAGTTGCTCTGGACCCAACGCTTGAGTCGTTCAAGCACAGGGCCCTTCGGTTCATCGCCATAGCTGTTGTTGCTGCTGTTGCTGTTGCTGATACCGGTCAGGGACGGGTCCTCGGACTGCTTCTGCAGGCCATAGGTGAGCAGGCCCACACCGGTGGAGTAGATCGGGTTGCGCACCACGTCGCTCAGCCCCCGAACGCTGTGCGGCACGCCCAGGCGTACCGGCATGTGGAAGATTTCCTCGGCCAGTTCCACGGCGCCTTCCATCTTCGCGGTGCCGCCGGTGAGCACGATGCCGGCTGGCACCAGGTCCTCGAAGCCGCTGCGGCGCAGCTCGGCCTGGATCAGGGTGAACAGCTCGTCGTAACGCGGCTCCACCACCTCGGCCAGGGCCTGGCGCGACAGCTCGCGCGGCGGACGATCGCCGACGCTCGGCACCTTGATGGTCTCGCCGGCGCCGGCCAGCTTGGCCAGGGCGCAGGCGTAGCGGATCTTGATTTCCTCGGCGTACTGCGTGGGCGTGCGCAGGGCCATGGCGATGTCGTTGGTGACCTGGTCGCCAGCGATCGGGATCACCGCGGTGTGACGGATCGCGCCTTCGGTGAAGATGGCGATGTCGGTGGTGCCGCCGCCGATGTCCACCAGGCACACGCCCAGCTCTTTCTCGTCGTCGGTCAGCACCGAGTAGGCCGAGGCCAGCTGCTCGAGGATGATGTCGTCGATTTCCAGGCCGCAGCGGCGCACGCACTTCTCGATGTTCTGCGCGGCGTTGACCGCGCAGGTGACCACGTGAACCTTGGCTTCCAGGCGCACGCCCGACATGCCCAGGGGCTCGCGCACGCCTTCCTGGTTATCGATCACGTAGTCCTGCGGCAGGGTGTGCAGCACGCGCTGGTCAGCCGGAATGGCCACGGCCTGGGCGGCGTCGAGCACGCGCTCGAGGTCGGCGGTGCTGACCTCGCGGTCGCGGATGGCGACGATGCCGTGGGAGTTCAGGCTGCGAATGTGATTGCCGGCCACGCCGACGAACGCCGAGTGGATACGGCAGCCAGCCATCAGCTGGGCCTCTTCGACGGCGCGCTGGATCGACTGCACGGTCGACTCGATGTTCACCACCACGCCCTTCTTCAGGCCGCGCGAAGGGTGGGTGCCGATGCCCACGATCTCCAGGGTACCGTCCTCGCCGACCTCACCCACCAGCGCCACCACCTTGGAGGTGCCGATGTCCAGCCCGACGATCATTTTGCCGCTATGCGCGTTTGCCATGGTCCTGCCTCTCTCTAATTCTTCGCAACGGCGGGTTGGGCCGTCGTCGGTGCATTCGGTTCCCGCCAACCAACGGCAAGTCCGTTGGAATAACGCAGATCGATGCGGGCGATATTGGTGATCTGGTCTTTAAGCGATTTGTCGTAAATGGCAATGAAACGGCGCATCTTCTCCACCAGGTGGTCGCGCCCCAGCAGCAGCTCGACGCCTGGGCCGGCGCTACCCGCGCCGGTGGTCAGGAACCAGCTGCCTCGCTCGCGCAGCTCCAGGCGAGCGATGGAAAAGCCCATGGGGCGCAGCATCTGGCTCAATACCTGATACTGCTGCATGACTTGTTGCTGAGCGCGCTGCGGCCCGAACAGCTGCGGCAGGTGCTCGTAGTTGGCCAGCTCGCGCGGGGTGAAGGCCTGGCCCTGGTTGTTGAGCAAGGCCTCGTCACCCCAGCGTGCCACCGGCAACTGTTCTTCCAGGCGGATCACTACCTCGTCCGGCCACACCCGGCGCACCTCGGCATGGGCGATCCAGGGCATCTGCTCCAGTTCCACACGCATCGCCGCCAGGTCGACGGTGAAGAAGCTCGCCGCCACATAGGGCGCGATCCGCTGCTGTACCGACTGCTGGCTGATGTAACTCAGGTCACCCTGCACGTCGATCTTGGTGATCGGCCGGTCGGCGTAGGGCATCAGGCGGATGGCGCCCTCGTAGGCGCCAAAGCCCGCGGCGACCAGCAGCACCGGCCACAACAGGCGCTTGAGACCGCCGAAGCTTGGTCGTGGCAGGCGCGCCGATACGGGCTCGTCGGCCACCAGTCGGCTGGCACCACGCGGCACCGGCTTGCTGCGGCCGGTAACGGGTGGTTGCTGACGTATCATCGCGCCTTGCATGGCTGGTTAACCTCGCTTCGCTACGCTGTCGGCCAGGATCGCCAGCACCAGTTGCTGGAAATCCAGGCCGGCGGCGCGGGCCGCCATGGGCACCAGGCTATGGTCGGTCATGCCCGGTGCGGTGTTGACTTCGAGCAGCCAGAACCGGCCTTGCTCGTCCTGCATCACGTCCAGCCGGCCCCAGCCCTCGATGCCAACGGCATCGCAGGCGCGCGCGGTCAGGTCGATCAGCTCTTGCTCCTTGGCACTGTCCAGGCCGCACGGGATGCGGTACTGGGTGTCATTGGCGATGTACTTGGCGTCGTAGTCGTAGAACACGTGCGGGGTGCCCAGCGCGATCGGCGGCAGCACCTGGCCGCGCAGCACAGCGATGGTGAACTCCGGACCGTGGATCCACTGCTCGACCAGCACCTGAGAGTCATACTTGGCGGCGTCCTTCCAGGCGGCGACCAGCTCTTGCTCGCTGTTCACCTTGGCCATGCCGATGCTGGAGCCTTCATGGGCCGGCTTGACGATCAGCGGGAAGCCCAGCTCCGCGCTGGCGGCAACGCAGTCCTGCTCGCTGGCCAGTACCGCGTGACGCGGCGTCGGGATGCCCAGGCTCTGCCACACCTGCTTGGTGCGCAGCTTGTCCATGGCCAGCGCCGAGGCGAGGATGCCGCTGCCGGTGTAAGGGATGCCCAGGCACTCGAGCAGGCCCTGCATGCTGCCGTCCTCACCGCCACGACCGTGGAGGATGATGAAGGCGCGGTCGATCTTCTCGCGCTGCAGGCGGGCCAGCAGGTCGTCGCCGACATCGATGGCGACCACGTCGACACCGGCGCTGGTCAGCGCCTCGATCACGGCCTTGCCCGACTTGAGCGAAACTTCACGTTCGGCGCTCTTGCCGCCGTAGAGCACGGCGACGCGGCCGAAGGCCTTGACGTCGAGGGTGGAATGCAGCGTGTCGTAGGCGCTGGTCATTTCGACTTCTCCTGCTTGGCGCCAGCGAACAGCGGGCTCTTCATCAGTTGCGGAGCCAGGCCGCCGACATCGCCGGCACCCTGGCAGATCAGGATGTCGCCGGCGCGCAGCAGCGGCTTGACCAACGGCGCGAGTTCGGCGCCGCGCTCGATGTAGATCGGATCGAGCTTGCCGCGCTGGCGAATGCTGTGGCACAGCTGGCGGCTGTCGGCGCCGGGGATCGGCTCTTCGCCGGCCGGGTAGACCTCCATCAGCAGCAGCACGTTGGCATCGCCCAGCACCTGCACGAAATCGTCGTACAGGTCGCGGGTGCGGCTATAGCGGTGCGGCTGGTAGACGATCACCAGACGCCGGCTCGGCCAGCCGCCACGCACGGCCTTGATCACCGCGGCGACCTCGGTCGGGTGGTGGCCGTAGTCGTCGACCAGCATCACGCTGCCGCCGTCGACCGGCAGTTCGCCGTATACCTGGAAGCGTCGACCGACGCCCTGGAAGCCAGACAGCCCCTGGACGATGGCTTCGTCGCTGATGCCTTCGTCGGTGGCGATGGCGATGGTGGCCAGGGCATTGAGCACGTTGTGGTTGCCCGGCATGTTCACCGACACTTCCAGCGGCTCGCAGTCACGGCGCAGCACGGTGAAGTGGGTCTGCATGCCCTGCTGGCGCACGTTGATGGCGCGGATGTCGGCCTCTTCGCTGAAACCGTAGGTGACGGTCGGACGCTTGACCTGCGGCAGGATCTCGCGCACCACCGGATCGTCCAGGCACATCACGGCCAGGCCGTAGAACGGCAGGTTGTGCAGGAACTCGACGAAGGTCTTCTTCAGCTTGTTGAAGTCGCCTTCGTAGGTCGCCATGTGGTCGGCGTCGATATTGGTGACCACGGCCACCATCGGCTGCAGGTGCAGGAAGCTGGCGTCGCTCTCGTCGGCCTCGGCGATCAGGTAGCGGCTGGTGCCCAGCTGCGCGTTGGTGCCGGCCGCGGTCAGGCGCCCGCCGATGACGAAGGTCGGGTCCAGGCCACCGGCGGCGAACACCGAGGCCAGCAGGCTGGTGGTGGTGGTCTTGCCGTGGGTACCGGCCACCGCCACGCCGTGGCGGTAGCGCATCAGCTCGGCGAGCATCTCGGCGCGCGGCACGACGGGAATACGGCGCTCCAGGGCGGTGGCGACTTCCGGGTTGGCCGGATTGATCGCGCTGGACACCACCAGCACGTCGGCATTGGCGGCGTTCTCGGCGCGATGGCCGACGAAGATCTCGGCGCCGAACGACTCCAGGCGCTCGGTGACCGGCGAAACCTTGAGGTCGGAACCGGACACTTCATAGCCCAGGTTCAGCAGCACCTCGGCGATGCCGCACATGCCCACGCCGCCGATGCCGACGAAGTGGATACGACGGATACGGCCCATCTTCGGCTGGGGCATGGCTTTCTGGCTCTCAACCATGGGCCACCTCCAGGCAGATATCGACCACGGTGCTGGTTGCGGCAGGCTTGGCCAGGCGACGCGCGGTGCCGGCCATGGTGTTGAGTTTCTCGGGTTGCATCAGCACCTCGTTCAGGCGTTCAGCGAGCTGCGCTGCGCCAGTTGTCGCTTGTGGCATCAGGAAGGCGGCGCCTTCACGAGCCAGGTATTGGGCGTTGTGGGTCTGGTGGTCGTCGATGGCATGGGGCAACGGCACCAGCATCGAGGGCAGGCCCGCCGCCGCGAGTTCGCTGACGGTCAGGGCGCCGGCCCGGCACACCACCATATCGGCCCAGCCATAGGCATGGGCCATGTCCTTGATGAACGGTTCGACCTGGGCCTCGACCCCCGCCTCGCGATAACGCTCGGCGGTGACCGGACCATGGTTTTTCCCAGCCTGGTGGAACACCTCGGGACGCAGGTTTTCCGGCACCTCGGACAGGGCCTTAGGCAACAATTTGTTCAATGGTTCCGCACCCAGGCTGCCACCCATCACCAGCAGGCGCGCACGACGCTCGGCGAGCGGCGCGCGCCGGGCGTCCATGAACAGCTCCGGGCGCACCGGATTGCCGGTGGTGCGCAGCTTGTCGCTGGCCGCGAAGGTGTCCGGGAAGGCCTCGCAGACCCGCGCCGCCATCGGCAGCAACAAGCGATTGGTGGTACCGGCGCGGGCGTTCTGTTCGTGGATCACCAGCGGCACGCCGCACAGCCGCGCGGCGACGCCGCCGGGGCCGGTGACGTAACCGCCGAAACCGACCACGCAGACCGGCTTGAGCTCGCGGATGATCCGCCGCGCCTGCAGCACGGCCTTGACCAGCGTGAATGGCGCCTTGAGCAGCGACAGCTTGCCCTTGCCGCGCAAGCCGGTGACCTGGATCAGGTGCAGCGGCAGGCCGGCCTGGGGCACCAGCTCGTTCTCGATGCCACGCGGGGTGCCCAGCCAGTGCACGCTGTAGCCACGGGCCTGGAATTCGCGGGCACAGGCCAGCGCCGGGAACACGTGGCCACCGGTACCGCCGGCCATGATCAGGACGTTCTTGCCGTCAGCGGCCATGACTGGTCTCCTCGGCAAAATCGCTTTCCTTGAATTCGTGCTCTTCGCTGCCCAGGTGCGTGCGACTCTCCCATTCGATGCGCAGCAGCAGCCCCACGCAGGCGCAGCAGATCACCAGCGAGCTGCCTCCGTAGCTGAGGAACGGCAAGGTCAGGCCCTTGGTCGGCAGCAGGCCGACGTTCACGCCGATGTTGATCAGGAACTGGCCGATCCACAGGAACGCCAGGCCAAAGGCCATGTAGGCGGCGAAGAACTGCTTGGCCTTCTCGGCCCACAGGCCGATGTACAGGGCGCGCACGGTGATGAAGACGAACAGCGCGATGGTCAGCAGCGAGCCGACCACGCCGAGCTCTTCGGCCAGCACCGAGAACACGAAGTCGGTATGCGCTTCGGGCAGGTAGAACTGCTTCTGCACGCTGTTGCCCAGGCCCACGCCCAGCCATTCGCCGCGACCGAAAGCGATCAGCGCCTGGGTCAGCTGGTAGCCGGAACCGAACTGGTCGGACCATGGGTCGGTGAAGGTGATCAGTCGCGCCATCCGGTAAGGCTGCGCCTGGACCAGGACGACCACCGAAACCACCGCCAGCACCACCATCAGCGAGAATCGGAACAAGCCGACCCCACCGAGGAACAGCATGGCCGCCGCCGCCCCCATCATCACCACCGTGGCGCCGAAGTCGGGCTCCATCAGCAGCAGGCCGGCCATCGGCAACAGCACGATGAACGGCTTGAAGAAGCCCATCCAGCTTTCGCGCACTTCGGTCTGCCGGCGCACCAGGTAGCCTGCCAGGTAGATGACCACGAAGACCTTGGCGATTTCCGATGGCTGGACGTTGAAGAAGCTGAAGCCGATCCAGCGCATCGAACCGTTCACTTCGCGACCGATACCTGGCACCAGCACCAGCACCAGCAGGCCGAAGGCGCCGAGCAGCATCATGAAGCCCATGCGCTGCCAGGTGGCGATCGGCACCAGCATGGTCATCAACCCGGCGCCGAGGCCAAGGGCGACGTACACCAGGTGGCGGAACATGTGATAGAGCGGGTTGCCCGACTGCACCGCGGCCACTTCCGAGGAGGCCGAGGTGATCATCACCAGGCCCAGGCCGAGCAGCGCCAGGCAGCCCGCCAGCAAGGGGAAGTCGAGGTCGATGCCACGGCCGCTGATCAGCGGCGACGGGTACGGCTTGAGGATGCCGAAGATCATGCCAGCCCCTCCGCCGCCTGGGCGAACAGGCGCCCGCGTTCTTCAAAGTTCTTGAACATGTCGAGGCTGGCGCAGGCAGGCGAGAGCAGGACCGCGTCACCCGGCTGGGCCAGTTCGGCGCAACGCTGCACGGCCTCGTCGAGGGTCTGCACGCGGACCAGTTGCACAGTGTCCTTCAGGGTGTCGGCCAGGCGTTCGGCATCGCGGCCGATCAGCACCACCGCGCGGCAATGCTGCGCCACCGGTGCGCGCAGGGCGGCAAAATCGGCGCCCTTGCCATCGCCACCGGCGATCAGCACCAGCTTGCCTTCGATATCAGCGCCCAGGCCTTCGATGGCAGCCAGTGCGGCGCCGACGTTGGTGGCCTTGGAATCGTCGTACCAGTTGACTCCATTGCGCTCGCGCACCCACTGGCAGCGATGGGCCAGGCCCTTGAATTCGCGCAGGGCATCGAGCATCGGCGCGAACGGCAGGCCGACAGCGTGACCGAGGGCCAGCGCGGCCAGGGCGTTGCCATGGTTGTGGGCGCCACGGATCTTCAGCTCGCGCACCGGCATGAGGGTCTGGAATTCGAACGCCAGGTACTTCTCGCCATCGACCTCGCGCAGGCCGAAGGCTTTGAAGTCGGGCGCGTTGAGCCCGAAGCTCCAGCTCGGACGGCCTTCGACCGGCAGCGGACGGCTCAGGGCATCCTGGCGATTGACCACCACCTGGCGGGCGCCGCGGAAGATCCGGTGCTTGGCCAGGTGATAGGCCGGCAGGCCGCTGTAGCGGTCCATGTGGTCTTCGCTGATGTTCAGCACGGTGGCCACTTCGGCGTTGAGCTGGTCGGTGGTTTCCAGCTGGAAGCTCGACAGCTCCAGCACGTACAGCTCGACGTCGTCGGCCAGCAGGTCGAGGGCCGGGGTGCCGAGGTTGCCACCGACCGCCACACGTTTGCCTGCCTTGGCGGCCATCTCGCCGACCAGGGTGGTGACGGTGCTCTTGGCATTCGAGCCGCTGATGGCGACGATCGGCGCCTTGGCGTAGCGGGCGAACAGCTCGATGTCGCCGGACAGCTTCACGCCGCGCGCGGCGGCCTGCTGCAGGGCCGGCGTGGCCAGGGCCAGGCCGGGGCTGACGTACAGCTCGTTGGCCCGGCACAGGAAGTCCACGTCCAGCTCGCCACAGCGCACTTCCACCTGCGGGTATTCACGGCGCAGGGTGTCCAGTTCCGGCGGTTGCTCGCGGGTGTCGGCGACCGCAAAGGCAATGCCCCGGCTCGCCAGGAAGCGAACCAGGGACATGCCGCTCTTGCCGAGGCCGACAACGATGCGGAATTGGTCGGAAGCGATCAGTGACACGCTCGTTTACCTCAGTTTCAGGGTGGCAAGGCCAATCAGCACCAGAATCACGGTGATGATCCAGAAGCGGACGATCACCCGTGGCTCGGGCCAACCCTTGAGTTCAAAGTGGTGGTGGATCGGCGCCATGCGGAACACGCGCTTGCCGGTGAGCTTGAACGAAGCCACCTGGATGACCACCGACAGGGTTTCCATCACGAACACGCCGCCCATGATGAACAGGACGATCTCCTGGCGAACGATGACCGCGATGGTGCCCAGCGCCGCGCCCAGCGCCAGGGCGCCGACGTCGCCCATGAATACCTGGGCCGGGTAGGTGTTGAACCACAGGAAGCCCAGGCCCGCGCCGATCAGCGCGCCGCAGAACACGATCAGCTCGCCGGCGCCCGGCACGTACGGGATCAGCAGGTATTCGGCAAACTTCACGTTGCCCGACAGGTAGCAGAAGATGCCCAGGGCACCGCCGACCATCACCGTCGGCATGATCGCCAGGCCATCGAGGCCGTCGGTCAGGTTGACCGCGTTGCTCGAGCCGACGATGACGAAATAGGTGAGCACGATGAACCCGGCGCCCAGCGGAATGGCCAGGTCCTTGAGCATCGGGATGATCAGCGTGGTCTCGACGCTGGTCGGCGCGGTCTTGTACAGGAAGATCGCCGCCGCCAGGCCGAATACCGACTGCCAGAAATACTTCCAGCGGCTTGGCAGCCCACGGGAGTTCTTTTCGATCACCTTGCGATAGTCGTCGACCCAGCCGATGGCGCCGAACGCCAGGGTGACGACCAGCACCACCCACACGTAGCGGTTGCTCAGATCGGCCCACAGCAGGGTGCTGATGGCGATGGCGGACAGGATCAGCGCGCCACCCATGGTCGGGGTGCCGGACTTGGACAGGTGCGATTGCGGGCCGTCGTTGCGCACGGCCTGACCGATCTGGCGGATCTGCAGGGTACGGATCATCCACGGGCCCAACCACAGGGCCAGGGACAGCGCGGTCAGCACACCCAGGATCCCGCGCAGGGACAGGTACTGGAAGACCGCGAAGCCCTTGTGGAACTGTTGCAGATACTCAGCCAACAGCAGCAGCATTAATGTTTCTCCCCGCTGGCACCGCACAATGCCGCCACGACGTTTTCCATCGCAGCGCTGCGCGAGCCCTTGATCAAGATAGTGGTATCGCTGGAACCTTCGGCGCCAACGGCAGCGATAAGCTCAGCTTGAGTAGCGAAATGGCGGCCATTGGCACCGAACGCCGTAACTGCATGGACCATGTTGCTGCCCACCGCATACAGCGCGTCGACCTTACCGCGTGCGTATTCGCCCACCTGGCGATGGCCTTCCTCGGCCCATTGCCCCAGTTCGCCGATATCCCCGAGCACCAGGACGGTGCGTCCGGAAAAGCCGGCGAGTATATCAATGGCGGCGCACATCGAGGTGGGATTTGCGTTGTAGCTGTCGTCGATGACCCGCACGCCGTTCGGCGCGATCTGGGCCACGGTGCGGCCCTTGACCGGTTGCACGGCGCCGAGACCCGCGGCGATGCCGCTCAGGCTCAGACCAACGGCATAAGCGGCGGCCGCGGCGGCCAGGGCGTTGCTGACGTTATGGGTGCCGAGCAGATTCAGCTGTACCGGGACGCTGCCGTCCGGCCCATGCAGGGTGAACGACGGGCAGCCACGAGCATCGCGACCGATATCGCTGGCGTAGAAGTCCGCCTGCGGGTTGTCCAGGGCGAAGCTGAGGACACGGTGCTTGCCGGCACGCTTGCGCCAGATGTCGAACGCCTTGTCGGCCAGGTTGAGGATGGCCGTGCCGCCCTCGCCCAGGCCCTCGAGGATCTCGCCCTTGGCTTCGACGATCTTCTCCGGACCACCGAACTCGCCCACATGGGCGGTGCCGGCGTTGTTGATGATGACTACCTGTGGCTGGGTCAGACCGACGGTGTAGCGGATCTCGCCGATGCGCGAGGCGCCCAGCTCGATCACTGCGGCACTGTGCTCCGGGGCAATCTCCAGCAGGGTCAACGGCGCGCCGAGGTCGTTGTTCAGGTTGCCGCGGGTGGCATGCACCGGGCCGCGGGTGCGCAGGATCGCGGCGAGCATTTCCTTGACCGTGGTCTTGCCGCTGGAACCGGTGATGGCGACCACCGGCTTATCGAAGTACCCCCGGTTGAGCGCACCCAACTGGCCGAGGGCGACGCGGCAGTCGGCGACCAGCAACTGAGGCAGGTCGACGTCGGCGACCTCGCGTTCGACCAGGGCGGCGACGGCGCCCTTGGCCTGCACGTCGGCCAGGTAGTCGTGGCCATCGAAGCGCGGCCCGGTCAGGGCGACGAACAGCTGGCCGGCACCGACCGTGCGGCTGTCGATGCTGACACCGGTGAAGCTGGCGTCGGCACCGACCTGACGGGCATTCAGTGCCGTGGTCAGCTGGCTGAGTGTCATGGGCTTAAGCATGCGGAGCCTCCCAGGCTGCAAGTGCCTTGTCGGCTTCGACCAGGTCGGAGAAGTCATGGCGTTCGCCATTGATCTCCTGGTAATCCTCGTGTCCCTTGCCAGCCAGGACGATCACGTCGTCGGCACTGGCACTGGCGATCAGCTGGGCAATGGCCGCGCCACGGCCAGCGACGAACGCGACGGCAGCGGGCCGGGCGAAACCGGGGCGAATATCGTCGAAGATCCGCAGGGGGTCTTCGGTACGCGGGTTGTCGTCGGTAACCAGCACACGGTCGGCCAGGCGCTCGGCCACTTCGGCCATCAGCGGGCGCTTGCCGGCATCACGATCGCCACCGCAGCCGAACAGGCACAGCAGCTTGCCGTGAGCGTGCGGACGCAGGGCTTCGAGTACTTTTTCCAGGGCATCCGGGGTGTGGGCATAGTCGACCACCACCAACGGCTTGTCACCGCCGCCCAGGCGCTGCATGCGGCCGACCGGCCCATGCAGTTGCGCGGTGACCTTGAGAATTTCGTCCAGCGGGTAATCCAGCGCCATCAGCGTGGCTACCGCCGCCAGCATGTTGCTCAGATTGAAACGCCCCAGCAGGCGGCTGCGCAGGACATGCTCGCCCTGTGGGGTGACGATCACGGCGCGCACGCCATCATCGTTGAAGACAGCCTCTTTGCAGAACAGTGTCGCCGCCGAATCCTGCAGGCTGTAGCTGATCAGGCGCGACGTGGCAGGCGCTTCTGCCAGGCGACGCCCAAAGTCATCATCCAGGTTGACCACCCGGGCACGCAGGCTCGACCAGGCGAACAGCTTGGCCTTGGCCGCCTCGTAGGCCTCCATGCTGCCGTGGTAGTCCAGGTGGTCGCGGGACAGGTTGGTCATCACCGCGATATCGAAGTCCAGCGCGGCGACCCGGCCCTGTTCGAGCGCATGGGAGGAAACCTCCATGGCCACGGCCTTGGCCCCGCCCTTCTTCAGGTCGTTCAGGGTCGATTGCACGGCGATCGGGTCCGGCGTGGTCAGACGGCCGCTCTGCAGCTCGCCATAAAAGCCGGTGCCGAGGGTACCGATCAGGCCACAGCGCTTGCCCAGGGCATCGAGGGCCTGGGCCAGCAGTTGCGTCACGCTGGTCTTGCCGTTGGTGCCGGTCACCCCGACCAGGTCGAGCTGGCGGCTCGGCTCGCCGTAGAAGCGCCCGGCAATCTGCGACAGCTGGCCGATCAGGCCCTTGACTGGAATCAGCGGCGCATCGGTGATCGGCAGCACGCTGGCGCCCTGCTCTTCGTAGGCGACAGCGGCGGCGCCACGGGCCAGGGCGTCGGCGATATGGTCACGACCATCGACCTTGGCCCCCGGCACGGCCAGGAACAGGTCGCCCGGGCGCACGGCGCGACTGTCCAGGGTCAGCTCGCGGATCAGCGGATCGCGACTGGCATGGGCGAACAGCTTGCTCAATGGCATCGTCATCAACCTCGCCCTCCCTTGGCGGGTACTGCGCTGGCTTGCTGCGTCGAAGGCGCAGGCAGGTTGTCCGGCGGCACATTCATCAGGCGCAGGGTGCCCGACATCACTTTGCTGAATACAGGGGCCGAGACCAGGCCACCGAAGTAACCGCCCTTGCTGGGCTCGTCGATGACCACGACGATGGCGTAGCGCGGATCGCTCATCGGCCCGAAGCCGGCGAACAGCGAACGGTAGGCGTTCTCGGTGTAGCCCTTGGAGCCGACGGTGGCTTTACGCGCCGTACCGGACTTGCCGCCCACGTGATAGAACGGCACCTGGGCACGGAACACGCCGCGCGGCGCCTCGATCACCTGCTGCAGCATGCCCTGCACGGTCTCGGCGGTTTCCTTGGGAATGGCCTGCACGGCTTCTGGCGCCTTGTCGACCTTGAGAATCGACAGCGGCACCATCTTGCCGTCGTTGGCGATCGCGGCGTAGGCATGCACCAGCTGCAGGGCGGTGACGGAGACGCCATAGCCGTACGACAGGGTCGCGGTCTCGGCCTTGCGCCACTCACGGTGGTTGGGCAGGTTGCCGACGCGCTCGCCCGGGAAGCCGAGACCGGTGTACTGGCCCAGGCCAACCTGGGACATCACCCGGTAGATGGCCTCGCCACCGATATCGAAGGCGATCTTGCTCATGCCGACGTTGGACGAGTTGATCAGGATGCCGGTCAGGTCGAGGATCGGGCCCTCGCTGCGCGACACGTCCTTGATGGTGTAGCGGCCAATTTGCAGGCTGCCCGGATACACCTCGACCTTGTCGGTGACCTTCCAGCGGCCACTCTGCAAGGCGGCGCTCATGGAAATCGGCTTGACCGTCGAGCCCGGCTCGAACACGTCGATGATCGCCCGGTTGCGCATCGCGGCCGGGAACATGCTGCGGCGGTTGTTGGGGTTGTAGGTCGGCTGGTTGACCATGGCCAGGACTTCACCGGTCTTGACGTCCATGATCACCAGGCTGCCAGCCTTGGCGTCCTGCTCGGCGATGGCGTTGCGCAGCTCGCGGGTCGCCAGGTACTGCAGGCGCAGGTCTATCGACAACGCCAAGGTCTTGCCGGCCTTGGCGTTCTTGGTCACCTGGATGTCCTTGATCAGCCGGCCACGCCGGTCCTTGATCACCTGTCGCTTGCCGGGCACCCCGGCGAGCCATTCGTCGTAGGCGAGCTCGACGCCTTCACGACCATGGTCGTCCAGGTCGGTGAAGCCGACCATGTGCGCGGTGACGTCGCCAGCCGGATAGAAGCGGCGGAACTCCTCCAGGCCATAGACGCCCGGGACCTTCAGGTCCAGCACGTGCTGACCCTGCTCGGGCGTCAGGCCACGGACCAGATAGATGAATTCCTTGCTGGCCTGCTGGGTGAGCCGCTCGGTCAACTGCTGGGCGTTCTGCCCGAGCGCCGCGGCCAGCTGCGGCCAGCGCTCCTTCGACGCCTGCATTTCCTTGGGGTTGGCCCACAGGGTGGTGACCGGCGTGCTGACGGCCAGCGGCTCGCCGTTGCGATCAGTGATCAGGCCACGGTGCGCGGGAATGGGAATGTGGCGCAGGCTACGGGCGTCGCCCTGCCCCTTGAGGAAGTCACGGTCGACCACCTGCAGGTCGATGATGCGCCAGCAGATGGCGCCGACCATCAGCGCCAGCAAGCCGATCACCACCCGGAACCGCCAGGGGTAGAGTGCGCCCTCGAGCTTCATCATGGCGCCACCATCCGCACTTCGTCAGCGGCCGGCACGCGCATCTTGAGCTGTTCGGAAGCCAGGCTCTCGATACGACTGGAGGCGGTCCAGGTGCTTTGCTCGAGAATCAGCCGCCCCCACTCGGCCTGGGCCTTGTCGCGCTCGCTCAGCTCGCCGTACAAGGTGTTGAGCAACTGGCGGTTCCAGTGGGCGCTGTAGGACACGGCGATTGCCGAAATCAGCACACCCACGAACAGCAGAAGCATCAGGAAGCTTCCGCCTGGCAAAGGTTTGGCGAACAGCCGGCTCACCGCAACTTCTCCGCCACCCGCATCACGGCGCTGCGCGCCCGCGGGTTGGCCTTGAGCTCGGCTTCGGAAGCGAACTGCGCCTTGCCGATGAGCTTGATCTTCGGCTCGAAGACCTTGTGCTGCACCGGCAGATTGCGCGGCAGGTTATCCTGCTCGCCCTTGGCCAGCTTGCGCATGAACAGTTTGACGATGCGGTCTTCGAGAGAGTGGAAGCTGATCACCGCCAGGCGACCGCCGACCTCCAGGGCATCGATCGCAGCCTCGAGGCCGGTCTCCAGATCACCCAGTTCGTTGTTGACGTGAATGCGCAGCCCCTGGAACGCGCGGGTGGCCGGGTTCTTGCCCTTTTCCCAGGCCGGGTTGGCGACCTTGAGCACTTCGGCCAGATCGCCGGTGCGGGTGAACGGCTGCTGCTCGCGACGCAGCACCACCGCGCGGGCCATGCGCTTGGCAAAGCGCTCTTCGCCGTATTCCTTGAAGACACGGGCGATCTCTTCTTCCGCCGCCGTGGCGATGAACTCGGCGGCACTGATGCCCTGGTCCGGGTTCATGCGCATGTCCAGCGGCCCGTCGTTCAGGAAACTGAAACCACGCTCCGGGTCGTCCAACTGCGGCGAGGACACGCCAAGGTCGAGCAGGATACCGCTGACCTTGCCATCGAGACCACGTTCGGCAACTTCCGCGCCCAGCTCGGCAAAGCTGCGCTGCACAATGACAAAGCGGCCGTCTTCGGCCGCCAGCGCTTGCCCGGTGGCAATCGCCTGTGGATCTTTGTCGAATCCCAGCAGCCGCCCTTGCGGCCCGAGCTTGCTGAGAATGAGGCGACTGTGGCCGCCACGCCCGAAGGTGCCGTCCAGATAGCAACCGTCGGCGCGCAGGGCCAATGCCTCGACAGCTTCGTCGAGCAGGACGGTGATGTGGTTGAAGCCGCTATCTATGGTCACAGGATCAGGTCACGCAAATCATCGGGCATGGCGCCCGGTTGTTGAATAGCTGCAAGGTCGGCCGCCGAAACCACGTTCCAGGCATCCTCATCCCACAGCTGGAATTTGTTCAGCTGCCCCACCAGCATCGCCTTCTTGTCGAGCTTGGCGTATTCGCGCAGGCGGGGCGGCACCAGGAAACGGCCACTGCCATCGAGCTCCAGATCAACCGCATTGCCGATCAGCAAACGCTGCAGGCGGCGGTTTTCCTCACGCAACGATGGCAAGGCACGCAACTTGGCTTCTATCTGTTCCCACTCGTCGAGGGGATAAACACACAAGCAGGGGTCAACGGCGTCGATGGTCACGATCAATTGACCATTGCAACGCGAATCGAGCTCGTCACGGTACCGGCTCGGCATGGCGAGACGGCCCTTGGCATCGAGACTGACGGCGTTGGCTCCGCGGAACACGGCTGCGTTTCCCCACAATGTTAGCTTTTTTGTGCCAGAAAACCCACTTCATCCCACTTTCTGCCACTTGCGCACACTATAGGAATCCGTCCGCCACACCGTCAAGGCACGTTCATAAGGAAATCCCTTACAGGACGGCGATTTAGCGCAACAAAGGAAGATGGAAGGATTAACAGAGAGGAAAAATGACGGAAAAAATCAAACACACTCAAGCGGATAGAGTGCCGAGTTAAAGTAATTTATTAAGAGTAAGAATTTTTCGGTATTACCAGGACACATCTGCTATCGATTCAAGCAGGGAGGGAAAAGGTGGAGAGTCGATCTGTAAGCCGGGTTTTGTCGAGGACAGTCATTCCTCTACGACGGCCATCACTGGACGCCTCTAGCAACCTACCCGGTTCCGACGCGGGCCACGCCGTATGGAACCCTATTTGGTCTTGCTCCGAGTGGGGTTTACCTAGCCACGGACTGTTGCCAGCCGTGCGGTGCGCTCTTACCGCACCTTTTCACCCTTACCGGCACCGAAGTGCTTAGGCGGTTGTTTTCTGTGGCACTTTCCGTAGGCTCGCGCCTCCCAGGCGTTACCTGGCACTCTGCCCTATGGAGCCCGGACTTTCCTCCCCCGCCTTTTGCGGAACAAAAGGTGGCAGCGACTGTCCGATCGACTCTCCGCCGACAAGGTTACCGGTAGCCGCGCTCAAGAACAAGCGAGACGGCACCAATATCACTACGCCATTAGTTGGATTTCTGCTTCTCCAGCGCCAGCTGATAGAGCAGGTTCTTGCGCACCCCCGTGATCTCGGCGGCCAGCGCCGCCGCTTTCTTCAGCGGCAGCTCGGCCAGCAGCAGATCGAGCACTCGCTGGGCCTCGGCACTGATCGCCTGCTCACCTTCCGGCGCGCTCCAGCCCGCCACCAGCACCACGCACTCGCCGCGCTGCTGGTTGCTGTCGCCCTGCACGAACCCGCGCAGCTCGGCCAGAGGCAGCCCTTTCAGGGTCTCGAAGGTCTTGGTGATCTCGCGAGCCAGCACTGCCGGACGCTCCCCCCCGAACACCAGCTCCATATCCTCCAGGCACTCCAGAATTCGGTGCGGCGCCTCATAGAAGATCAGTGTGCGTGGCTCTTCCTTCACCTGCTCCAGCCGCGCCCGGCGCCCTGCGGCCTTGGCCGGCAGGAAACCTTCGAAAATGAATCGGTCCGATGGCAGACCCGCCGCCGACAGCGCGGCGATCAACGCGCAGGCACCCGGCACCGGCACCACCTGCACGCCCGCCGCCCGCGCCTGGCGCACCAGGTGATAGCCCGGGTCGGAGATCAGTGGCGTGCCGGCGTCGGACACCAGCGCCACATCATCCCCCGCCAGCAACCGGGTGATGAAGCGCCCGCCCTCGTCGCGCTCGTTATGCTCATGGCAGGCCGCCAGCGGCGTGTCGATGCCGAAGTGCTGCAGCAGGCGCACCGAGTGCCGGGTATCTTCCGCGGCGATCAGGCTCGCGTCAGCGAGCACCTTGAGCGCCCGAGCGCTCATATCGTCGAGGTTGCCGATGGGCGTGGCGACGACATAAAGCTTGCCCAACGTGGATTTCGAAACCCCTGCAACATCAGTCACTGCGCGCACCTGCTTTCCGGATCAAAGGCCGCCATTGTAGCCCGAGCACCTGCAACAGGGCGCAAAGAACTTCCGCGGTGCCCTCCTCTCGTCCATCTATAGTGAAGGTTCGTTGTCGGCAAGATCGCGCCGCGCGCGGCGCTTGGGTACAATTGCCGGCCAACTTGATCGAGTAACAGGACCTTTACATGATCGCTTGCCTGCGGCTGTTCACAGCCTTCTGCCTCGCTGCCCTGCTGGCGGCCTGCGCCAGCTCGCCCTCATCCAGCCTGGGCGAACTGCCACGCACCCCTGATGCCAGCATCGAGCAACTGCTCGAGAAAGCCGCGTCCAGCAAGTCCGCAGAGGACGCCGCCCTGCTGCGCCTGAGTGCCGCGGACCTGGCGTTCAAACAGAAGGACTTCCCACGCTCGGCCCGCATCCTCGAACAGGTCCCGCTGGACTCGCTCAAACCCGGCCAGCAAGTGTTCGCCTCCACGCTGGCCGCCGAACTGGCCATGAGTCGCAACCAGCCCAAGGCTGCGCTGAACGCCCTGGGCCACCCCAGCCTGCAGCGCGTCGCCGAGCTTCCCGAGGAGCAGCAGGTCCGCACCTACAGCGTCCATGCCGCAGCCCTGGAGGCCGACGGCCAGACCCTGGCCGCCGCCCAGCAACGCGTGCTGCTGGCCCCGCTGCTCAGCGGCCAGGCCGCCGCGCAGAACAACGACGCCATCTGGGCGCTGGTCGCCGCGCTGCCCGCCGAGCAACTCCAGCAACCGGCCGGCAACGAAACCCTGGGCGGCTGGACCAGCCTGGCCCTCGCCGTGAAACGCGCCGGCACACTGGAGCAGCAACAGGCCGCCATCGATACCTGGCGCAACCAGCATCCGGATCACCCGGCCGCCAAGCAGCTTCCCCAGGCCCTGGTGAAACTCAAGGAACTGGCTAGCCAGCCACTGACCAAGATCGCCCTGCTGCTGCCTCAGGAAGGTCCGCTCGCCAGCGTTGCCCGCGCCCTGCGCGATGGCTTCATGGCCGCTCACTTCCAGGCCCAGCAAGGCGGCCAGCCAGCGCCAGCCGTGCAGGTGTTCGACAGTTCGCGCATCACCTCGCTCGACGACTTCTACCGCCAGGCCCAGGCCGCGGGCGTGCAACTGGTGGTCGGCCCGCTGGAAAAACCGCTGGTCAAGA
Source organism: Pseudomonas sp. microsymbiont 2 (assembly GCF_054788395.1). Classification (NCBI taxonomy): domain Bacteria; kingdom Pseudomonadati; phylum Pseudomonadota; class Gammaproteobacteria; order Pseudomonadales; family Pseudomonadaceae; genus Pseudomonas; species Pseudomonas sp. microsymbiont 2. The sequence continues at coordinate 1,087,916 of NZ_CM139112.1, read as the reverse complement.
AGCTCGCCGCCTATCCGCAACTGCCCATCACCACCCTGGCGCTGAACTACGCCGACGCCGGCCAGATCGCGCCACCACAACTGTTCCAGTTCGGCCTGGCCGCCGAGGACGAAGCTCGCGAAGTGGCGCGTCGCGCCCGCGCCGACGGCATGGTCCGCGCCGTGGCCCTGGTGCCGAGCGGTGAATGGGGCGACCGCGTGCTGGCCGCCTTCCGCCAGGACTGGGAAGGCAATGGCGGCACCCTGATCACCGCCCAGCGCATCGCCCAGCCCGTCGCCCTCGCCCAGCAGATCGCCGAGCTGTTCCAGCTGCGCCAGAGCGAAGGCCGGGCCAAGAGCCTGCAGAGCACCGTCGGCGGCAACATCGCCGCGCAGCCTTCGCGGCGCCAGGACATCGACTTCATCTTCCTCGCCTCGACCCCACAGCAGGCCCAGCAGATCAAGCCGACCCTGAACTTCCAGTACGCAGGCGACGTGCCGGTCTACGCCACCTCCAACCTCTACAGCGCAAGCGGTGACGTGAACCAGTACAACGACATGAACGGCATTCGCTTCTGCGAAACACCGTGGCTGCTCGACAACACCAACAGCCTGCGCCAGCAGGTCGTTCAACAGTGGCCACAGGCCGCCGGCAGCCTGGGCCGCCTGTATGCCATGGGTGTCGACGCCTACAGCCTGGCGCCACGCCTGGGGCAACTCAAGGCGCTGCCGGACAACCGCGTCGAAGGCCTGTCCGGCAGCCTGAGCATGAGCGCCAGCCAGCGCGTCGAACGCCAACTGCCGTGGGCCGAGTTCTCCGGCGGCCAGGTCAAGCGCCTGCCGGACACCCCGCGCTGATGCCCCAGCCATCGCCCACCCGCGCAGGCAATGCCGCCGAAGACCATGCCCTGGAATTTCTCCAAGGGCATGGCCTGGAGCTGCTGACGCGCAACTGGCGATGCAAGGGCGGCGAGCTCGATCTGGTCATGCTCGATACCGATACAGTAGTATTCGTCGAAGTCCGCTATCGGTCGCACGCGGGCTTCGGTGGCGCGCTTGGCAGTATCGATGAGCGCAAGCAGAAGCGCCTGACGCTTGCCGCCAGCCTTTTCCTGCAGAGCGAACCCCGCTGGGCCACCCGTCCATGCCGCTTCGACGTAGTTGCCCTGCAGGGCCAGGGGCATGCGGGGCAACCGCTTCAATGGCTGAAAAACGCCTTCGAATGCTGAACCCTATCCGAATTTCTAGCTCTATGTTTCGCGGGCTGGTCCCTGTCGCGCGTCGCGCCAGCCACCGCCCTACTTAAGGTCACCCAGATGGACATGCAATCCCGAATCCGCCGGCTGTTTCAGGCCAGCATCGATACCAAGCAACAGGCAATGGACATCCTGGCCCCCCACATCGAGCAGGCCAGCCTGGTCATGGTCAACGCCCTGCTCAACGACGGCAAGATGCTCGCGTGCGGCAATGGCGGCTCGGCCGGCGACGCCCAGCACTTTTCCTCGGAACTGCTCAACCGCTTCGAGCGCGAGCGCCCGAGCCTGCCGGCCATCGCCCTGACCACCGACAGCTCGACCCTGACCTCCATCGCCAACGACTACAGCTACAACGAAGTCTTCTCCAAGCAGATTCGCGCCCTGGGCCAGCCCGGCGACGTTCTGCTGGCGATCTCCACCAGCGGCAACTCGGCCAACGTGATCCAGGCGATCCAGGCCGCGCACGACCGCGAAATGATTGTCGTCGCCCTGACCGGACGCGACGGCGGCGGCATGGCCTCCCTGCTGCTGCCCGAAGACGTGGAAATCCGCGTCCCCGCCACGGTCACGGCACGCATCCAGGAAGTCCACCTGCTGGCGATCCACTGCCTGTGCGACCTGATCGACAGCCAACTGTTCGGGAGTGAAGAATGATCTCCAAGCGTCTCGGCCTGATGGCCCTTACCCTGTGCCTGGGTGTTTCCGGCTGCAGCTCGGTACTGACCTCGGCGCGCAATTCGCCGATCGAGGATGACCGCGGCACGCGCACCATCGGCAGCAAGATCGACGATTCGCTGATCGAGACCAAGGTCTCGGTCAACATCGCCAAGGCCAACCCTGAGCTGGACAAGGGTTCACACATCGTCGTCAGCAGCTACAACGGCGTGGTACTGCTCGCCGGCCAGACCCCGCGCGCCGACCTCAAGTCCCTCGCCGAGCAGACCGCCGGCCAGGTGCAGCGGGTCAAGAAGGTGCATAACGAGCTGCAGGTGATGCAGCCGTCGTCGATCCTGGCGCGCAACAACGACGCCTGGCTGACCACCAAGATCAAGACCCAGATGCTGACCGACGAAAGCGTCCCCAGTTCGCGCATCAAGGTGATCACCGAGAACGGCATCGTCTACCTGCTCGGCCTGGTCCGACAACAGGAGGCCAACGCCGCCACCAACGTGGTGCAGGGCGTGTCCGGCGTGCAGAAGATCGTCAAGCTGTTCGAATACATCGACTGACAACCCTTCGGCGGGCGTCATGACGCCCGCCTTCTCCCCCTGATCCAGGAAGTACCCCATGAAAAAGCTGCTGCTGCCCGCCCTGCTGATCGGCGCCTTCGCCACCCTGGCCGGTTGCTCCACCCCGAGCGTGATCATCCTCAACGATGGCCGCGAACTGCAGACCACCGACACGCCGCACTACGACCGTGACTCGGGCTTCTACGAGTTCAAGCAACTGGACGGCAAGCCGACCCGCATCAACAAGGACCAGGTGCAAAGCATCAAGGACCTGTGATCCGGACAGCGGTAACGAAAAAGGCGATCCATCCGGATCGCCTTTTTCGTTACTTGACCACCTTGAGGCTGGGTCGACCGCTGGGGCGCGGCGGCTGGCCACCTCCCTCGGGTGGACCCTCGTCATCCGGCTCGACGCCGTCCTCCTCGAGATCATCTTCCAGCGGCGGCTCGAGCTCGAAGACCATGCCCTGGCCATTTTCCCGGGCATAGATACCCAGGATCGCGCCCACCGGCACGTACAGCGAGTGCGATACACCGCCGAAGCGCCCTTCAAAGCTCACCGCCTCGTTGTCCATGTGCAAATTGCGCACGGCGCTGGGCGAAATATTGAGAACGATCTGGCCATCGCTGGCAAAACCTTGGGGCACCTGGACCGCCGGATACTCGGCATTGACCAGCATGTGGGGGGTGCAATCGTTGTCGACGATCCACTCGTACAGCGCGCGAACCAGATAGGGGCGACTGGAGTTCATCAACGGCTCCTTTTAAACCTTGCGCATTTCACGTTCAGTAGCGGACAGGCTCGCCTGGAAAGGCTCGCGGGCGAACTGTCGCTCCATGTAATCCAGCAGCGGCTTGGCCTGCCGCGGCAATTCGATACCCATCACCGGCAAGCGCCAGAGAATGGGCAGTAGACAGCAATCGACCAGGCTTTGCTCCTCGCTCATGAAACAGGCCATCTCGCCAAACAGCGGCGCAACGCCCGTCAGGCTCTCGCGCAGCTCCTTGCGCGCCTGGGTACGCGCAGACTCGCTGCTGCGCGAATCGAGCAAAGTGTCGGCCAGCGCGCACCAGTCGCGCTGGATACGGTGCATCAGCAAACGGCTATTGCCGCGCGCCACCGGATAGACCGGCATCAGCGCAGGGTGCGGATAGCGCTCGTCGAGGTATTCCATCACCACGGTCGATTCGTACAACGCCAGATCACGATCCACCAGGGTCGGCACACTGCCGTAGGGGTTCACCTCGACCAGCTTGGGCGGCAGGCGATCGGCGGCAACATCGATGATCTGCACAGTGACGCCCTTCTCGGCGAGCACCAGGCGTACCCGATGGGAATAATGATCAGCGGGGTCGGAATAGCAGGCTAACCTGTTGGTCGCGCCCATGTAACGCCTCCTCGCACGGGATGCTTGTAAAACTGTAAATGAAAACGCGCCCGGGGTGACCCAGCATTATTGCTGGGCCACCCCGGGCGCGTTCAACTACCAGAAACTACTGCGTGATCAGTGCACGTCCTTCCAGTATTCGCGTTTGAGCAAGTAGGCGAACACGAAGAAGAAAGCCAGGTACAGCAACACATAGGTACCGATGCGCTGGCTTTCCAGTTTGACCGGGTTGGCCGAATAGGCCAGGAAGGTCACCAGGTTCTTGACCTTCTCGTCGAACTGCTCGGCCGTCAGGGTACCGGATTTCTCCTCCACGGTCAGCTGATCGCACGCTTCATGGGTCAGTGGGCTGCCGGTCAGCGGGTCGAACTGCTTCTTGCCGTCGACCTCGGTCTGCACCTGCTTGCAACCGATGACCTGGTTGCCCTGCAGGCCAACCAGCACGTTAGGCATGCCGACGTTGGGGAAGACCTTGTTGTTCACCCCGTATGGCCGCGCCTTGTCCTCGTAGAAGCTGCGCAGGTAGGTGTACAGCCAGTCGTTGCCACGCACCCGGGCGACCAGGGTCAGATCGGGCGGCGCCGCGCCGAACCAGGTCTTGGCGTCGTTGGGCTGCATGCCGATCTTCATGTGGTCGCCGATCTTGGCGCCGGTGAACACCAGGTTTTCGAGCATCAGCTCGTGAGGGATGCCCAGGTCGTCGGCGACGCGCTCGTAACGCTGGAACTTGGCGCTGTGGCAACCCATGCAATAGTTGGCGAACGTCCGCGCGCCATCCTGCATCGCGGCCTTGTCGGTCAGGTCGATATCGACCTTGTCCAGCTCCAGGCCATGCTCGGCGGCGAAGGAAAGGCCAGGCATCAGTGCCAGCAAGCATACTGCAATAAACTTTTTCATCAGCCAGTCACCCTTTCCGGAACCGGTTTGGTCTTCTCGAGCCTTGTGTAGAACGGCATCAGCAGGAAGTAGGCGAAGTACAACACCGTGCACACCTGCGACAGCAAGGTACGCCCCGGGGTTGGCGCCAGCACGCCGAGCACGCCGAGGATGACGAAGGCCACGCAGAACACCAGCAGGAAGATCTTGCTCAGCCAACCCTTGTAGCGCATGGAGCGCACGGGGCTGCGGTCGAGCCAGGGCAACACGAACAGCACGGCGATCGCCGCGCCCATGGCGATGACCCCTAACAGCTTGTCAGGCACCGCGCGCAGGATCGCGTAGAACGGCGTGAAGTACCATACAGGGGCGATGTGCTCAGGCGTCTTGAAAGCGTTGGCCTGCTCGAAGTTCGGTTTTTCCAGGAAGTAGCCGCCCATTTCCGGGAAGAAGAACACCACGGCGCAGAACACGAAGAGGAAGACCACCACGCCGACGATGTCCTTGACGGTGTAGTACGGGTGGAATGGAATGCCATCCAGCGGGATGCCGTTCTCATCCTTTTTCTTCTTGATGTCCACGCCATCGGGGTTGTTCGAACCCACTTCGTGCAGGGCCAGGATGTGCAGCACTACCAGGCCGAGGATCACGATCGGCAGGGCCACCACATGCAAGGCGAAGAAGCGGTTCAGGGTGATGCCGGAAATCAGGTAGTCACCACGGATCCACTGGGTCAGGTCATCACCGATGACCGGGATCGCACCGAACAGCGAGATGATCACCTGGGCGCCCCAGTAGGACATCTGCCCCCACGGCAGCAGGTAGCCCATGAAGGCTTCGGCCATCAGCGCCAGGTAGATCAGCATGCCGAACAGCCAGACCAGCTCGCGTGGCTTCTGGTAGGAGCCGTAGAGCAGCCCGCGGAACATGTGCAGGTAGACGACGATGAAGAATGCCGAGGCGCCGGTGGAGTGCAGGTAGCGCAAGATCCAACCATACTCGACGTCGCGCATGATGTACTCGACCGAGGCGAAGGCCTCTTCCGCCGAGGGGGTGAAACTCATGGTCAGCCACACGCCGGTGACGATCTGGTTGACCAGCACCAGCAGTGCCAGGGAGCCGAAGAAGTACAGGAAGTTGAAGTTCTTGGGCGCGTAATACTTGCTCAGATGGTCTTCCCACATCTTCGTCGCGGGGAAGCGCGCATCGATCCACTCCATGAACTTGCTCATCATGCGTTCTCCTGATCGACGCCGATGACGATGATGTCGTCCGACTCGTACGAGTGCGGTGGCACTGGCAGGTTGAGAGGCGCTGGCTGGGACTTGTAGACGCGACCGGCCAGGTCGTAGTGGGAGCCGTGGCACGGGCAGAAATAACCGCCCACCCATTTCGGACCGAGGTCGGCCGGCGCCACTTCAGGACGGAAGGTAGGCGAGCAACCCAGGTGGGTACACAGGCCGACCAGAATGAGAATCTCGGGCTTGATCGAGCGAACCTCGGGGTTGACATAGGTCGGCTGCACCGACGCCTTGGACTGCGGGTCGGACAGGTCGCCTTCGATCTTTTTCAGATTGGCGAGGATCTCGTCCGTTCGCCGTACGATGAATACCGGTTGCCCCCGCCACTCGGCCACCATCTGTTGCCCGGGCTCGACCTTGGCAATGTTGACCTTCACCGGCGCCCCCGCGGCTTTCGCCTTGGCGCTGGGAAACCATGACCCCACGAACGGTACCGCAGCCCCCACTGCTCCCGCTGCCCCGACCACGGATGTCGCGGCTACGAGGAAGCGGCGCCGGCCTGCGTTGACGCCGTCATTGCTCATTCAGTCCTCTCCCATCAGCTTGCTTGGCCTGTTTGAACAGGCATCTACTTAGGTATGTCTGTGGCACCAAAATTTGGTCGTCATGGTAAGAAACAAATCCACACACTGACAAGGTGATTACCCGCTCGTCGGGCCACAACCCTCGCTTTGCTTGATCTGTGTCTATGCGACAAACGGCCACGGACTGACAGAGAGGTTAGTTCAAGACATAAAAAAAGCCCGGTTCCAAAAAGGAACCGGGCTTCTCTCGACTGCCGAAGCGGTATTAACGCTTGGAGTACTGAGGACGCTTACGCGCTTTACGCAGACCCACTTTCTTACGCTCGACTTCACGAGCGTCGCGGGTGACGTAGCCAGCACGACGCAGAGCGCCACGCAGGGTTTCGTCGTATTCCATCAGAGCGCGGGTGATACCGTGGCGGATCGCACCGGCCTGACCGCTGACACCACCACCGGAAACGGTGACGTAGATGTCGAACTTCTCAACGGTCTCGGTCAGTTCCAGCGGCTGGCGAACAACCATGCGAGCGGTTTCGCGGCCGAAGAACACGTCCAGGGAACGGTTGTTGATGGAGATGTTGCCAGTGCCCGGACGCAGGAAAACGCGTGCGGTTGCGGTCTTGCGACGGCCAGTGCCGTAGTTTTGAGTCGCCGACATAATGAACTATCCCGTTAGATCTTCAGTTCTTGAGGCTGCTGAGCAGTGTGTGGGTGAGCAGCACCCGCGTACACTTTCAGCTTGCGGTACATGTCGCGACCCAGCGGGTTCTTCGGCAGCATGCCTTTGACCGCGGTTTCGATAACACGCTCAGGGGCCTTGGCGATCAACTTCTCGAAGTTGATTTCCTTGATGCCGCCCGGGAAGCCGGAGTGGGAGTAGTACATCTTGTCGGAAGACTTGGCACCAGTCACACGGACTTGCTCAGCGTTGATGACGACGATGTAGTCGCCGGTGTCAACGTGAGGGGTGTATTCTGGCTTGTGCTTGCCACGCAGGCGGCTAGCGATTTCGGTAGCCAGACGACCCAGGGTCTGACCAGCGGCGTCGACTACGAACCACTCGCGCTTTACTGTTTCCGGTTTAGCAGTAAAAGTTTTCATTCTCTAAAGCCTCAGAGGCCGCCCAGCGAAAAAATAGACGGCGAATCTTACTGGATAGTGCACAGCTTGCCAAGGGCAAGCGCGCAGCCGAACGCTGGCGCTTTTGGGGGCTCGGGTCGGGCACGCCAATGTTCGACAAAGGTTCTTCAGTCATGGTGGTGCATCACTTCCGCCACGCGAAGAGCTGCAGAATTATCCAGATTGCGCAAGAAATTTCAACCTGCTTTTATGGGCTTCTTTGCCTGGAGCGATTTTTTGATGGAATACCGCAAGCTTGGCCGTACCGACCTCAACGTCAGCGCCCTGTGCCTGGGCACCATGACCTGGGGCGAGCAGAACACCCAGGACGAGGCTTTTGACCAGATCGCCCTGGCCAAGGCCAGCGGCATCAACTTCATCGACACCGCCGAGATGTACCCGGTGCCGCCGCGCCCGGAGACCTACGCCGCCACCGAACGCATCATCGGCAACTGGTTCGCCGCCAACGGCGACCGTGACGACTGGGTCCTGGCCAGCAAGGTCGCCGGCCCCGGCAACGGCATCAGCCATATCCGCGACGGCCAGCTCAAGCACAACCGCCAGCACATCGTCGCCGCGCTGGACGAGAGCCTCAAGCGCCTGCAGACCGACCGCATCGACCTGTACCAGCTGCACTGGCCCGAGCGCAGCACCAACTTCTTCGGCAAGCTCGGCTACCAGCACCTGCCCCAGGACCTGTTCACCCCGCTGGAGGAAACCCTGGAAGTACTCGACGAACAGGTCCGCGTCGGCAAGATCCGCCATATCGGCCTGTCCAACGAAACGCCATGGGGCACCATGAAGTTCCTGCACCTGGCCGAAAGCCGCGGCTGGCCACGGGCGGTGTCGATCCAGAACCCCTACAACCTGCTCAACCGGAGCTTCGAGGTAGGCCTGGCGGAAGTGGCCATTCGCGAGCAATGCGGCCTGCTGGCCTATTCGCCGCTGGCGTTCGGCATGCTTTCGGGCAAGTACGAGAACGGTGCCCGCCCGGACAACGCCCGCCTGACCCTGTTCAGCCGCTTTGCCCGCTATTCCAACCCGCAGACCGTGGCGGCCTGCAGCCGCTATGTGCAACTGGCGCGCGACCACGGCATGGATCCGGCGCAGATGGCGCTCGCGTTCGTCACCCGCCAGCCGTTCGTGACCAGCAATATCATCGGCGCGACGAACCTTGAGCAGCTGCGCAGCGATATCGACAGCCAGGCGCTGAACCTGGGCGACGAACTGCTGGCGGCGATCGAGGCGGTGCATCAGGAGCAGCCGAACCCGGCGCCTTGAGCCGCCCCCTGCGCCGACCTCTTCGCGGGTAAACCCGCTCCCACAGGATGCCCTGCACCCGAGGCTTGCGCATGACCTGTGGGAGCGGGTTCACCCGCGAAGAATCCAGTGCGACGCATCGGGGTAGACACAATCGCCAAAAAATAAGACGATCCAGCCGGTGATTGACCACTATCCCATATAAGAACAATGACAATGATGTTTACCCAACCCTCCGCGTCCCTGCGGCGCGTCAGCATCCTGGCCATTGACAAGGTGTTCGCTTCGACACTGATGCAGGCCAAGGACTTCTTCCACCTGGCCAGCCTGCGCTACAGCAAGCAGCTGGGCCTGGGCCTGCAGCCGATGTTCGAGATCGGCCTGGTGAGCCCGGACGGCTTGCCCGTGGACAGTTTCAGCAACGTGCAGCTGCCGGTCGACAGTGGCCTGAACGACGCCGATGTGATCATCCTTCCGGCCTTCTGGGACGACTTCGACAATCTGCTGCAACGCTACCCCCAGGTCCTGCCCTGGCTGCGCGAGCAGCATGCCCGCGGCGCGGTGCTGTGCGCCGAGGCCAGCGGTGTGTTCTGGTTGGCCGAATCCGGCCTGCTCGACGGCAAGGAGGCGACCACCTACTGGCGCTTCTTCGGTAGCTTCGCCGAGCGCTTTCCGAAGATCCGCCTGAACCAGGACAAGCACCTGACCGATGCCGACAATCTGTACTGTGCCGGCGGCACCACCTCGGCGTGCGACCTCTACATCTACCTGATCGAGCGTTTCTGTGGCGCCAACGTCGCCCGCGCGGTGGCCCGCGACATCCTCTACGAAGTGCAGCGCAGCTATACCCCTGGGCGCATGGGCTTCGGCGGCCAGAAGCTGCACCAGGACCTGATCATCCTGCAGATCCAGCACTGGCTCGAAGAGCACTTCGCCGACAAGTTCCGCTTCGAGGACGTGGCGCGCAACCATGGCATGAGCATCCGCAACTTCATGCGCAGGTTCCAGAGCGCCACCGGCGACAAGCCGCTGCACTACTTGCAGCGCCTGCGCATCGAGACCGCCAAGGGGCTGCTGTCGAGCACGCGCAAGAGCATCAAGACCATCAGCTACGAGGTGGGCTACGACGACGCGAGCTTCTTCGCCCGCCTGTTCCGCCAGCATACGGAGCTGTCGCCGAACCAGTACCGGCAGCAGTTCATGCAGGAAGCCTGAAAACCATCGCGGGGCAAGCCCGCTCCCACGAACCGGTGGGAGCGGGCTTGCCCCGCGATATGGTTTGCCGCGTTGGTTTACGGCTTGTGCGCCCGCGACAGGAACTCGTGGGACTGCATTTCCAGCAACCGGCTCAGGGTGCGCTGGAACTCGAAGCTCAGACGCCCGCCGGTATACAGATCCTTCAACTCCACTTGCGCCGAGATGATCAGCTTCACGTTACGGTCGTAGAACTCGTCGACCATGTTGATGAAACGGCGGGCGATATCGTCGGTGGTCACACCCATCTGCTCGACATTGCTCAGCAGCACGGCGTGGAAGATCTTGCCCAGCTCGATGTAGTCGTTCTGGCTGCGCGGCCCGTCGCACAGGGCACGGAAATCGAACCAGGCGACATCGTCGCAGGTGCGCAGGGCGTGGATCGGGCGGTTCTCGATCATCAGCACGTCGTTCTCGACGGCCTGGGTGCACTCCGGCGTCAGCGCCTTGAAGCTGGCACGCATGCTTTCATGCGCCGCCTCGTTGAGCGGGAAGTGGAACAGTTCGGCCTGCTCCAGGTGGCGCAGGCGATAGTCCACGCCGCTGTCGACGTTCACCACATCGGTGTACTGCTTGATCATGGCGATGGCCGGCAGGAAGCGCGCGCGTTGCAGGCCATCCTTGTACAGGCCGTCCGGGACGATGTTGGAGGTGGCCACCAGCGATACGCCGTTCTTGAACAGCTCTTCCATCAGGGTGCCGAGGATCATGGCATCGGTGATGTCGGAGACGAAGAACTCGTCGAAGCAGATCACCTTCGCTTCTTCGCTGAAGCGCTTGGCGATGATGGTCAGCGGGTTCTTCTCGCCCTTGAGGGTCTTCATTTCCTCATGCACACGCTTCATGAAGCGGTGGAAGTGCGTGCGCATCTTCTGCTTGAACGGCAGCGCCTCATAGAAGGTATCGACCAGGTAGGTCTTGCCTCGCCCTACCCCGCCCCAGAAATACAGGCCCTTGACCGGCGTCTGCTCCTTCTTGCCGAACAGCTTGCCGAACATGCCCGGCTTGTTGTTCTGCGCCTGCACCAGGTCGTCGTACAGGCGCTGCAGGTGACGTACCGCAGTTTCCTGCGCCGCGTCATGGAAGAAGTCGGGGCGTTTCAGATCTGCTTGATATCGTTCTAGGGGCGTCATGATTTCGTTAGCGAGGCAACAAAAAACGGGCCGTCACTGTAGCGACCGGCCCGCCTGATGGCAATGATACATGCGACCACTTGCCTCATTACCTGCAATGAACCAGCGTACCACGTCCCCCTGTAGGAGCGGCCTTGTGTCGCGAAAGGGCCGCATAGCGGCCCCGGCAGTTCTGCATGAACCAGAGATCCCGGGGCCGCTTCGCGCCCCTTTTGCGACACAAGGCCGCTCCTACAGGATAGGCGCTCAGTCCTGCTGTGGCGCCAGGGCCTCGCGCAGGCTTGCGATGGCCGCGTCACGGGCCTCGGCGGCCTCGAACTGCGGCCCGTCGGCAACCTGCTCGCCCGCCAGCCACAGGCTGAAGCTCAGGCCCTCGACCCGCACATCGGCCTCGCCACCTTGCTGCAGTTGCTTGCTCACCGCGCCCGCGCTCTTGCCATCGGCGAAGCTGCGCGACAGCAGCAGTTGCTCGCCATCGGCGGCCAGCAGGCGGAAGCGGAAGCTGCCGTCTTCATCGCGGAAACTGACGAAGCGGGCAGTCTTGGCGGCCTTTTTCTTCACTTCGCTGCTGGCCTGGACCGCCGTGCGGAACGAACGCAGGCCAACCGCCTCGCGCAGCTGCTCGAGGAACGGCGTGGCGATCTTGCGGGCCTTGGCGGCGCCGGCAAGGAGAATGTCCTCCAGATCCGACGGGCGCGAGATCAGCTGGTGATAGTGCTCGCGCTTTTCGGCCAGCTGGCCGTCGAGCAGCTGGAACAGGCGCTGCTTGGCCTCGCCCCAGCCCAGGCCTTGCACCAGCTCTTCGCGGAACGCGGCGCATTGCGCCGGCGTGGAGAAGGCCTGGAACAGGGAGAACAAGTGCGCGTTGTCCGGATCCTTGGCCTCGCCCGGCGCCTTGGAGTCGGTGACGATACGCGAGATGGCGTCCTTCATGTCCTTGGCGCTGGTGAACAGCGGGATGGTGTTGTCGTAGCTCTTGGACATCTTGCGACCGTCCAGGCCCGGCAAGGTGGCCACGCTTTCCTCGATCACCGCCTCCGGCAGCGCGAAGAAGTCCTTGCCCTGGCCGAACAGGTGGTTGAAGCGCTGGCCGATGTCGCGGGCCATCTCCACGTGCTGGATCTGGTCGCGACCCACCGGCACCTTGTTGGCGTTGAACATCAGGATGTCGGCGGCCATCAGTACCGGATAGCTGAACAGGCCCATGGTCACGCCGGCATCCGGGTCTTCGCCGGCCTCGACGTTCTTGTCCACCGAAGCCTTGTAGGCATGGGCGCGGTTGAGCAGGCCCTTGGCGGCGACGCAGGTCAGCAGCCAAGTCAGCTCGGGGATCTCGGGGATGTCGGACTGGCGGTAGAAGGTGACCTTGTCCGGGTCCAGGCCGCCGGCCAGCCAGGTAGCGGCGATTTCCAGGCGCGAGCGCTGGATGCGCTGCGGGTCGTCGCACTTGATCAGCGCGTGGTAGTCGGCCAGGAAGTAGAACGAGTCGACACCGGGCTGCTGGCTGGCGAGGATCGCCGGGCGGATGGCGCCGGCGTAGTTGCCCAGGTGCGGGGTGCCGGTGGTGGTGATACCGGTAAGGATGCGCGTGGTCATGGGTGTTCGCTTATTCTGGCTTGGCTCAGTTCGAAAGGCGCGGCAGCAGCAGATCCTTCAGATCGGTCAGCTTGCCATGGAAGAAGTGTCCGCATTCTGCCACTTTCAGCAGCTCATGGGGGCGCGACAGAGCGCTGGACCAGTCGTACACCAACTGCGGATCGACCACTTCGTCGGTGTCCGGCTGAATGATAGTGAGCCGGACGCGCGCGGGCAGAGGGAATTGCTCGGTCAGGCGCATGACCGCCGGCGCGATCATGAACAGTTGCTGCAGCTCGACTCCGTCCGCCTCCAGACGCCCGGCCAGACTGGTGGCGACGAAGCCACCGAAGGAGAAGCCCATCAGCACCAGCGGCAGCTCGGGGTGCTTCTCACGCAGCCAGGCCGCCACGGCCTCGGCGTCGTTTACCTCGCCCGTGCCCATGTCGTGGCTACCCGCGCTCTGGCCGACACCGCGGTAGTTGAAGCGCAGGGTGACGTAGCCGGCGTCGCGGGCGGTGCGTTGCAGGGTCGAGACCACCTTGTTGAGCATGGTGCCGCCCTGGACCGGGTTGGGGTGGCAGATCAGCACCGCGCCGCGGGCGTCGGCCACGTCCAGGTACAAGGCTTCCAGCGGACCGCAAGGGCCATCGATGAACAAGGGTGTTTCGCGGATAAGCAAGGCACTACTCCGTGACCTCGGGAAGGGTCGACTCGTCTAGCTGAGGAATTCTGTTCTGATTTGCGATCGCTCGCGGTATACAGCGCAGGTCTGAGCCGTTAACGTAAAGCAAAGCCGTTTATAGAGGAAGGACTCGTGGAACACTCGCTCCTTGTTTGGTTGCTGCCGACCCTGGCCCTGGTTGTCGGCGTCGGCGTCGGTTTCGCGCTGGCCCGCCTGCTGCCCAATGCGGCGCCGAGCAACACCCAACGCCAGCTGGATGACATCCAGCAGCGCTTCGACAACTACCAGAACGAAGTGGTCACCCACTTCAACAGCACCGCATCGCTGGTCAAGAAACTGACCCAGAGCTACCAGGACGTTCAGGACCACCTGGCCGACGGCGCCAACCGCCTGGCCCTGGACGAGCTGACCCGTCAACGCCTGCTGGCCGCGCTGCATTCGGAAACCGCGCAAGGCCCGCGTGATCGCCTGACCCCGCCGAAGGACACCGCCGAGGTGCCGCGTGACTACGCGCCAAAGGCACCGAATTCGCCGGGCATGCTCGACGAGAGCTACGGGCTCAAGCGTTGAGTCGCTGACATGCAAAAGGCCTCGAAAGAGGCCTTTTTTGTGGGCGGGGTCTACCCGCCATATCACTCACTCAATACCTGTAGAAGATCGCCCAGCTGCACTGTCGTGCAGGGAAACGTCGCAAATTGCACCATCGGGGGGAGCGGGCTTGCTGTGGCGTATGGCACCGGCTTCGCCGGTGATCGCGGGGCAAGCCCGCTCCCACGCTGTTCCATTTAACTCACAGCGTAATGTTTTCCGTGGGAGCGGGCTTGCCCCGCGATAGGGCTGGCACAGGCCACCTCACCGATACCAGGCCGCCCCCTCCTCACCAATCCCATAGCGCGCCCTCGCCTGCCCCAGCACATCCGCCGGCAGCACGCCCTGGCACACCAGCCCGTACAACGCCGCCAACACCACCGCATGCCGATCCACCTCGAAGAACCGCCGCAGTTGCTGACGCGTGTCACTACGACCGAATCCATCGGTGCCCAGGGTGACATAGGGCGCCTGCACATACTCGGCAATCAGCTGCGGCCAGGCACGCACATAGTCGCTGGCCGCGATCACCGGGGCATCACCGGGCAGGCAATAACGCACATGGCAATCTCCCTGTTCCCCGGCCATCGCCAGGCGTTGCGCATCCCTGGCCCCACGCGCCAGCTCACTGAAGCTGGTGACGCTGAACACCTCGCTGTCGACCTGCCAATCACTGGCCAGCAACTCGCCGGCGGCGATCACCTCGCGCAGGATGGTGCCCGAGCCCAACAGCCGCACCTGGCCACGGGGCGCTGCCGACGCATGCCGGGTATACCGATACATGCCACGCAACACGTCCTCGCGCACCTCGTCCGGCAATGATGGCTGTGGATAGTTTTCGTTCATCACCGCCACGTAGTGGAACTCGTCCTGCTGCTCCACCAGCATGCGCCGCGCGGCGTGGTCGAGGATCACCGCCAGCTCGCCGGCGAAACACGGATCCCAGGCGCGGCAGTTGGGCACCATCGCGGCCATGACCAGGCTCGAGCCGTCCTGGTGCTGCAGCCCTTCGCCACCCAGGGTGGTGCGTCCGGCCGTGGCGCCGAGCAGCAGGCCGCGGGCGCGCTGGTCGGCGGCGGCCCAGATCAGGTCGCCGACGCGCTGGAAGCCGAACATCGAGTAATAGATGTACACCGGCAGCATCGGCTCGCCATGTACCGCGTAGGCGGTCGCCGCCGCGATCCACGACGAGATCGCCCCGGCCTCGGTGATGCCCTCCTCCAGCAGTTGGCCGTCCCGCGACTCCTTGTAGACCAGCAGCGAGCCGGCGTCCTCCGGCTCGTAGCGCTGCCCCTGCGGCGAATAGATACCGATCTGGCGGAACAGGCTGGCCATGCCGAAGGTGCGCGCCTCGTCGGCGACGATCGGCACTACCCGCGGCCCCAGTCCAGGTGCCTTGAGCCAGTTACCCAGCAGGCGCACGGCGGCCATGGTGGTGGACATTTCCTTGCCCTCGGCATGCAGGGCGAACGCGGCGAAGGTATCGAGGTCGGGCAGTGGCAGGCTGGCGCAGTCACTGCGGCGCATTGGCAAAGGCCCACCGAGTGCCTCCCGGCGCTGGCGCAGGTAGAGCATCTCGGGACTGTCTTCGGCCGGACGGTAGAAACGCAGCTGCTCCACCGCCGCGTCCGACAACGGCAGGTTGAAGCGATCACGGAACGCCAGCAGCGCCTGCACATCCAGCTTCTTGGCCTGGTGCGCGGTCATCCGCGACTCCCCGGCAGTGCTCATGCCGTAGCCCTTCTTGGTCTTGGCCAGGATCACCGTTGGCCGACCCTTGCACGCCTTGGCAGCGGCATAGGCGGCGTGCAGCTTGCGAAAATCATGGCCACCACGCTTGAGGGCGTTGATCTGCTCGGCGCTCATATGCGCCACCAGGCGTTGCAAGGCCGGGTTCTGGTTGAAGAAGTGCTCAAGGTTGTAACGGCCATCCTTGGCGCCAAGGTTCTGGAACTGCCCATCCGGCGTCGCCGCCAGCTGGCGCAGCAACGCATGTTCGTGGTCGCGGGCGAACAGCGCATCCCACTCCGAGCCCCACAGCACCTTGATCACGTTCCAGCCGGCGCCGCTGAACAGCGCCTCGAGCTCCTGGATGATCTGACCATTGCCACGCACCGGGCCGTCCAGACGCTGCAGGTTGCAGTTGACGATGAAAGTCAGGTTGTCCAGGCCCTCACGGGCGGCAAGGGTCAGCCCCGCCATGGACTCCGGCTCATCCATCTCGCCATCACCGAACACGCCCCACACATGACGGGCCGACGTGTCGAGCAGGCCACGATGCTGCAGGTAGCGCATGAACCGCGCCTGATAGATGGCATTGAGTGGGCCGATGCCCATGGAACCGGTGGGGAACTGCCAGAAATCGGGCATCAGCCACGGGTGTGGGTACGAGCACAGGCCATTGCCGGCAACCTCCTGGCGATAGTTGGCCAACTGCTCTTCGCTCAGGCGCCCTTCGAGAAACGCACGGGCATAGATGCCCGGCGCCGAATGCGGCTGGAAGAACACCAGGTCGGCGGTGCGCCGCGCGCCGCCACTTTCGCCACGAAAGAAGTGCTGGAAACCGACCTCGAAGATCTCCGCCGCCGACGCGTAGCTGGCGATATGGCCGCCCAGCTCGCCATAGGCATGGTTGGCCCGCACCACCATGGCCAAGGCGTTCCAGCGCAGGATCGCAGTGATTCGCTCGTCCAGTTCCAGATCGCCTGGATAAACGCCCTGCTGCTCCACCGGTAGGGTATTGCGGTAGGCCGAGAAGGCCTGGGCATCGCGCTCCAACCCTAGTTCCAGAGCATGAGCCTGCAGGCGCTGCAGCAGATACCGCGCTCGCGCCGGTCCGCAGTGAGCCAGGGTCGACTCCAGCGCCTCGCACCATTCGGCCGTTTCGCTTGGGTCACTGTCCAGGGCGCCGTCCAGGGCCGTCAGCGGCTCGTTCGGGTTCATCATCGCTACCATCGCTCAAGCCTCGTCCGTGGCGGTTCAGGCACAAGCCTCGAGGGCCTGGGCAATGTCGGCAAGCAGGTCGTCGATGTCCTCCAGGCCCACCGAAAGCCGTACCAGCCCCTCCGAGATACCGTGCTCGGCACGCTCTTTCTGGGTATAGCTGGAGTGGGTCATGCTCGCCGGATGCTGGGCCAGCGACTCGGCATCGCCCAGGCTCACCGCACGGCTGAACAGCTGCAGGGCATTCATGAAGCGCCGTCCGGCCTCGACCCCGCCCTTCAGCTCGAAGGCGATCATCCCGCCCGGCAGGCGCATCTGCCGTTGGGCCAGCGCGTACTGCGGGAAGGACGGCAGGCCAGGGTAGTGCAGCAGCTCGACCTGCGGCTGGCGCTCCAGGTACTCGGCGATCTGCCGGGCATTGGCGCAGTGGCGATCCATGCGCAGGGCGAGGGTCTTGATGCCACGCATCAGCAGCGCGGCATCGTGGGGCGAGAGCACCGCGCCAGTCATGTCCTTGAGCCCTTCCAGGCGGATGCGCTCGACCAGCGCCTTGCGCCCGACCACCAGGCCGGCGGTGATATCGCCATGCCCGGACAGGTACTTGGTGGCCGAATGCACCACCAGGTCCACGCCCATTTCCAGCGGGCGCTGCAGATAGGGAGTGCAGTAGGTGTTGTCGACCACGATGCGCAGGTCATGGCCGCGCACGGCATCGACCAGCGCGGCGATGTCCACCAGCTGCATGTTGGGATTGGCCGGGGTCTCGAAGTAGATCATCCGCGTCTTCGGCGTGATCGCGGCCTGCAGCGCCGGGATATCGTTGAGGTCGACATGGCGAATCTTCACGCCGAACTCGCCGATGCCATGGTGCAGGTAGGCGAAGGTGCAGCCATACAAGGTGCTGCCGACGATCAGCTCGTCACCGGGACGCAGCAAGGTCCATAGCGTGGCGGTGATGGCACCCATGCCCGAGGCCAGCGCCAGCCCGGCCTCGCCGCCTTCGAGCGAGGCCATGCGCTGTTCCAGCAGGGCCAGGGTCGGGTTGGAGATGCGACTGTAGAAATGCCCGGGCTCTTCGCCGGCGAAGCAGGCGGCGCCGTATTCCACCGTGGGGAAGGCATAGGTAGCGGTCTGATAGACCGGCGGCACCAGCGCGCCGCCATGGGACAGCGGGTCATAGCCATGGTGGATGGCCCGCGTGGAAAAACCGGTGTTGTTATTGGAGTCGCGCATGGCAACAGCCTCTTGTGGTTTGCTATAAGCTTATGCCACCGGGCTGCCGCTTTTTTTCCAAAGTCGCCCACGTACTGCCGTCGTTATTGAAAGAAAAACAACAAAAACATCATCTGGAGGGCAAGATATGCCTTCGTCACTCGACCGCACCGACCGCGCCCTGCTCGCCGCCCTGCAGGACAACGCCCGCCTCACCGTGTCCGAACTCGCCGACCAGGTCGCCCTGACCACCTCGCCCTGCTGGCGACGGGTCAAGCTGCTGGAGGACGACGGCTACATCACCGGCTACCAGGCCATTCTTTCGCCTAAATCGCTGGGCTTCGGCGTGACCGCCTTCGTCAGCATCATGATGGACTCGCACACCAAGGAGATCGCCCTGGCGTTCGAGCGGCGGCTGATGGAAATTCCCGAGATCGTTGCCTGCCACAACATCTCCGGGCGCTATGACTTTCTGCTGGAGATCCTGGCGCGAGATCTGGAGTCGTTCGGGGAATTCACCCGGGAGGTACTGCAGCGGTTGCCGGGGGTGAAAGAGATCTATTCGAGTTTTTCCTATAAGGCGGTGAAGGAACGGCGGGTTATTCCTGTGTCGGAAAAACACATCTGAGGCAGGTCCCCCTCGCAGTCGCTCCTAGCGCCCATCCGCCTAGCCAAATACCTCTTTTACCAGGTAGTCGTCATGCTGGCAGTGCAGCAAGCACCAAGATCCCATGGTTGTCGCCACAAAGGCTGTAGCAAACGTTCATGTACTGCGGTTCGTGGCATGCATCGCTGCGTAGATCGCAATCACCTCAGGCAGGTCGGCCGGAACCGGCAAACGACCCTGGAGAGACTCAGCACCAGTCTCTGATACCGCGCCCCCCGATAACACATGCCTGCGATCGACCCAGAGCGAGACAACAAGTAACCGTTGACTTCGGAGACATAGGCCGAGAGCTATCCAGGTGCGCCAAAGATTAATGTCAACCTGTCCAAACAGAGTCGCTGACAGGCAGTGGCAGACCCAGACTAGTCCCTCCAACAGGGCAGCCACGACGGCAAATGGGCGACATCTGCATCTTTGGGAAATATCCCATAAGAAAGCGAAAATGCTGACAAGAAAGCGATGTTTCCTTCGACATACGGTACAACGCCCGATATGTAGCCGCCTTATACCTAACGATCATCGCCATGTCTGTTCAAAGGAGCGAACAACATGGCACCACAGAAAATCGGCGATGCCTATTATCTGGACGAAGGGCTTTACATCGATGCGGTTTCCGACGTGCCCATGGTCGGGGGCGTTGGCGGGGGCGGCCCAGGACTGGGTGGCTGGGGTCTTTACGATGGCCCCAGGCGGGGCGAGGGAAACGGCGGCAAACGGCCCGGCCTGGACTTCACCCCTGGGTTCAGCACGATCCTGACCGAAGAGTTCAATGGCGTAACGACTGCCACCCAGCAGGAATTTGCCGCACGCTACAACGCCCTGAACGCCACCATCGAGCAGGAAATAACTGCGGCTAGATCCCGTCACTCGGCACCTGGCGGATCATCCTACCTGAACCTGCTTCAACAGCAGCGCGGCCTGCTCGAGTTCATAGAGGAAAAGCGGACTCTCGCGATCTCGCACTTGCACAAGGAGCTCTCGTTCTGGGGCAGCCCTGTGTTCTACAAGCCGCCCAGCTACTTTTATCACAGAGGCATGGAGGCAATCCGAAACAACGACCCTTCCTATGCGTTCATCCAGTTCCCACAGGTCTTGGAGGCCGCGCACGAGCGCAAGATCATCGACCATACGCTCGAGGCTGCTGCCGGGCACTTGGCCGAACTCGCCGAGGCCCTTGAGCACGAACAGGACCTGACCCAACTCGAGTACGCGCAAAAGATCGAACTGCTGGCCGGAACGATACGCGCCATTCGCACAGAGCAGGCGTTCCACTTCCAGTCACTGCCACGTTTTCTGCAAATAGAGCTGTTGAATCATGCACCTCAAGCCCATGACGAACAGGGCCCGCAATTACTGGCGCAGTATGCGAGCGCGCTCAGTTCGCTGGCCAACAACAGGCTTCTCGCCAGTGCCTCTTTCGCCCAAGCCAACCCCAACATCACATCGCCACTGACGAGTAGCGAGCTGGAGGCCCTCAACAGCCTCATTCTCGGCCAACGGAACAACAGCATCGGGCCACGCTGGCTCGACTACCACCAGTCCCTGCTGAACCAGGAGTCCGCACGGGTACTGAAGCAGACCAAGGTCGCGTTCGCGCAACTGAATGCCCGGGCCCAGCGGGTCGCGCTGCTGCAGGCAGAGGCCGACCGGCACGAAACCATGCGGCAAGAAGCGGAGTCGAGGCAAAGGGCCGAAGCGTTGAGGCAACAACAGTTGCAAGCCGAGCACAAAGCACGCGAGCGGGCCCAGCAACAAGTCCTGGCCGAGGAAAAAGCCCGCGAGGTGATGCGCATCCAGGCCGAAATGCAACGCCAGCGCATCAGCTACAACGCGTTCAGCCATGCTGCGTCGCCATTGCCGCAAGTGACGGCAGTCGGTGCCACGACCCTCACTGTCGCCCAAGGCACCTACGCAACGCTGCTGGTCGCCATCCGCGAGGCCGTGACCAGCCTGGCAGCCGCTGCCACGCCTGCGATGGGTAATCTGCTGGTGGCCAGTCTCACCATGATGTGGCCAAGCACGCTCGGCAACGCTGAGCGGCGCTACCTCCTCAGCACGCCACTGTCCAGCCTTGCACCTGCCGGTGGCCCTGACCTCGAGGCACTTGCCAGCAGGTCGGTCAGCCTTGACCTGCCCTACCTGCTGGCAGGGGCCGAAGATGAAAACGGCCTGGACCTGTACGTAGTGCCAGGCGGCAAACCCGTGGCGGTGCGTGCGGCGACATTCGACAGCAAACGCCAGGTCTACAGCCTGGCGCTGGAGAATCCGCAACGCGTTCTTACCTGGACACCGGCCAGTGCTCCGGGGGGCAACGAAGGTAATTCCACCAGTTATCCATCAGTACCACCCGGCACCCTCGTCTATGGCGGTAGCCGCCTCGATCCGGTCAGCAGCGAGCCGGAAAGCTACCCCGCCCTGGATCTGCTCGATCAGGAACGCTTGATCATCACGTTCCCTACCGACTCGGGTTTGCCGCCTATTCTGGTGGTGTTCAAAAGCCCGCGATTCGAGCCAGGCGCCGCAATTGGTAGCAGCGTGGAAGTTTCTGGACTTTGGCCGGGAGAGGCTGCACGCGCTGAAGGCGCGCCCGTACCGGCTCAGATCGCGGATCAACTGCGTGGCACCGAGTTCAGAAACTTCAACAGGTTCCGAAGAGGGTTCTGGAAAGCGGTTGCACATGACGCAGAGCTCTCGAAGCAATTCAGTGAAAGAAACCTACGCCGGATGAGAAAACATGGAAATGCGCCGACTGTTGGCGATGCGGACATACACATGAGTCAACTGACCTATATTCTGCATCACGTGCTCCCCATCAGCGAAGGCGGTGATGTCTACGACATGAACAACATAAGGATCGTCACACCGCGCGCGCATCACAGCATCCACTACGGGGAAAGAAAATGAAATTCAAAGAAAGACTAAGCGATTACACCGAGCAAGAGTTCATCGAATTCATACATGAGATCGACAGAGCCAATGACGACGAACCAGATAGGGTACTGACACCTTTGTTGATGCATTTCAGAAAAATTACTGAGCATCCATCTGGCATCGACCTTCTGTATCGGCCGGCCTCTGAAGCGGAAGGCCAGCCAGAGCAGATTGTTAAAATCGTAAAGGCCTGGCGCATAGCTAACGGCAAGGATGTATTCAAATGTTAAAGCAGCTTAACGCAACAGATAAAATCTCAGTAAACCTACACCTCCACCCACTATATAAGAAGGCGGCACACACAATCTCAATAACAGACCAGTAGTCGCGCCACTGGAACATTCATAATGCTCATCATGGAGCTAGCCATGGCTGACAAGAAAAACCTGAACGACTACTCAGAGCGCGAATTTCTAGAACTCCTGGAACTCATAATCAACACAAATGGCTCCCAACCAGACAAAGTACTTGACCCGTTACTTGAACACTTCGAGTCCACTACTGAGCATCCCGCAGGAACCGACCTTATCTTCTGGCCAGATACCGCAGAAAAGGGTGAACCAGAGGAAATAGTGAAGCTAATAAAAGAATGGCGACGAGAGAATGGGAAGGATGGCTTCAAACCTGAATAGCTCATTAAAACGAACGGCCACACTCCCGTGGGGCTATCTGCTTACAAGCTAATAATATTTTCATACAAAAACGCCGAAAGCCTCTCACCAGCCCCTAGACGAGCAAGAGACATTTCCCTGCATTGGTCAACGGAATTATCTGGTTGCCTACGACAGCGCCGCCCCGTTACATCAAGCAAAGCTCAAAAGATGGCCGCTCCGCTCGCCCCCACAGGTATCACTTGGCCCCTGTGGGAGCGGGCTTGCCCGCGATGGGCCGCAAGGCGGCCCCTGTAACTGGCATGGCGCTATCGATCAGATCGCGCCGCGCTGACGCAGCACATCCAGCACCAGCTTCACCCCTTCATCGACGCTGACCGACTGGGTATCGATCACCAGGTCGGCATCCAGCGGCACGTCGAACGGGAAGCTTTCGCCAGGAATGTTGTCGCCACCAGCGGCGTACAAGCCCTGCGGGTCGCGCTCGCGGCAGACCAGCGGCGAGGCCTGGACGTAGACGGTGACCAGACGCTCCTTGCCGATCAGCGCCTTGGCCTGCTCGCGGCCTTCGGCATCCGGGGCGACGAACGCCGCCAGGGTCAGCAGCCCGGCCTCGTTGAACTGGCGCGCCACATGGGCGGCGCGGCGCCAGTTCTCGGTGCGGCCGGCGCGGTCCTGCGGCAGGCCCTTGTTCAGGTCGTGACGCAGGTTCTGGCCATCGAGCACATAGACCGCGCGCCCCATGTCGAACAGCTTGCGCTCCACGGCGTAGGCCAAGGTGCTCTTGCCAGCGCCGGACAGGCCGCTGAACAGCACGGTGGCCGGCTGCTGGCCGAAGCGCAGGGCACGCTCCTCGGTGGACACATGGGCCAGCTTGCCGTGCTGGCCAGTGCCGCCGTGCGGCAGTACCGGTGGGGCGATGATCATGCCGGCACCGACGGTGCCGTTGGTCAGGCGGTCGATGACGATGAACGCGCCAGTGGTGCGGTTGCTCTCGTAGCCGTCCAGAGCGATGGCGCTGTCCAGCGCGACCTTGACCCGGCCGATCTCGTTGAGCTGCAGCGCGCTGGCGGCGCCCTGCTCCAGGGTGTTCACATCGACCTTGTGGGTGATGCTGGCGATCGAGCCCGGCACATAGCTGGTGGCGCGCTTGATGTCGTACTTCTTGCCCGGGAGCATCGGTTCCTCGGCCATCCACACCAGCATGGCGTCGAACTGATCGGTAACCGGTGGCACATTGTCGGCATGCACCAGCAGGTCGCCCCGGGAGATGTCGATCTCGTCTTCCATGGTCAGGGTCACTGCCTGGCCAGGACCTGCATTCTCCAGTTCGCCCTCGTAAGTGACGATGGACTTGACCCGGCTGCTCTTGCCCGATGGCAGCACGACGATTTCGTCGCCCTTGTGCACCACGCCACCGGCGATGGTGCCGGCGAAGCCACGGAAGTTCAGGTTCGGGCGGTTGACGTACTGCACCGGGAAACGCAGGTCGGTGACATTGCGGTCGGCGGCGATCTCGACGGTCTCGAGGATCTCCATCAGCGCCGGCCCCGTGTACCACGGCGAACGCTCGCTGCGGTTGACCACGTTGTCGCCCTTGAGCGCCGACATAGGCACGAAGTGCAGGCTCGATGGCTTGAGGTTGATGCCCTCGGCAAACTTCAGGTAGTCGGCCTTGATGTCTTCGAACACCTGCTCGTCGAAGTTCTTCAGGTCCATCTTGTTGACGGCGACGACGATGTGCTTGATGCCCAGCAGGGAGGCGATGTAGCTGTGCCGGCGGGTCTGGGTCTGCACGCCGTAGCGGGCGTCGACCAGGATGATCGCCAGGTCGCAGGTGGACGCGCCGGTGGCCATGTTGCGGGTGTACTGCTCGTGGCCCGGGGTGTCGGCGATGATGAACTTGCGCTTGGCGGTGGAGAAGTAGCGGTAGGCGACATCGATGGTGATGCCTTGCTCGCGCTCGGCCTGCAGGCCGTCCACCAGCAGCGCCAGGTCGACTTCCTCGCCGGTGGTGCCGGACTTTTTCGAATCACGGGTGATGGCCTCGAGGTGATCCTCGTAGATCATCTTCGAGTCGTGCAGCAGGCGCCCGATCAGGGTGCTCTTGCCGTCGTCCACGTTGCCGCAGGTGAGGAAGCGCAGCAGCTCTTTACGCTCGTGCTGGGCCAGGTAGGCGAGGATGTCCTCGCTGATCAAATCGGATTGGTGCGACATGAGGAAACCCTGAAATTAGAAGTAGCCTTGGCGTTTTTTGTCTTCCATGGAACCGGCGCCATCGTGGTCGATGACACGGCCCTGGCGCTCGGACGTTCGGGTCAGGAGCATTTCCTGGATGATGTCCGTCAGGGTCTCGGCTTCAGACTCGACCGCGCCCGTCAGCGGGTAGCAGCCCAGGGTACGGAAACGCACTTTCTTCTTGACGATGCGCGCCTTCTCCTCGTCGCTCAGGTGCTCGAGGATGCGTTCGTCGTCGATCATGATCAGGGTGCCGTTCTTCTCGATCACTTCGCGCTCGGCGGCGAAGTACAGCGGCACGATCGGGATGCCTTCGAGGTAGATGTACTGCCAGATGTCCAGCTCGGTCCAGTTCGACAGCGGGAACACGCGGATCGACTCGCCCTTGTTGACCTTGCCGTTGTAGATGTTCCACAGCTCCGGGCGCTGGTTCTTCGGGTCCCAGCGGTGCTTGCTGTCGCGGAACGAGTAGACGCGCTCCTTGGCCCGGGACTTTTCTTCGTCACGGCGCGCGCCACCGAAGGCGGCGTCGAAACCATGCTTGTCCAGCGCCTGTTTCAGGCCCTGGGTCTTCATGATGTCGGTGTGCTTGGAGCTGCCATGGGTGAATGGGTTGATGCCCTGCGCCACGCCCTCGGGGTTGACGTGGGTGATCAGCTCCAGGCCCATCTCTTCGACCATCTTGTCGCGGAAGCGGTACATCTCCTGGAACTTCCACTGGGTGTC
Source organism: Pseudomonas sp. microsymbiont 2 (assembly GCF_054788395.1). Classification (NCBI taxonomy): domain Bacteria; kingdom Pseudomonadati; phylum Pseudomonadota; class Gammaproteobacteria; order Pseudomonadales; family Pseudomonadaceae; genus Pseudomonas; species Pseudomonas sp. microsymbiont 2. The sequence goes on along the minus strand of NZ_CM139112.1, from coordinate 1,062,422 downwards.
GACGTGCATCACCGGGAACGGCAGCTTGCCCGGAAAGAACGCCTTGCGCGCCAGGTGCAGCATGACCGCGGAATCCTTGCCGATCGAGTACAGCATCACCGGGTTGTCGAACTCGGCGGCCACCTCGCGGATGATGTGGATGCTCTCCGCCTCCAGCTGTTTCAAGTGCGTCAGATTGTCGACCATGGCTACTCACGAAAAACGATCTTATGGACGGCCTGCGGGCCGTGTTCGAGCGAGCCACTTTATCACAGCACCTGATTCTATTTAGGAGTCTGCCTAGATCGAAACAATCTAACGATATGACCAAGGGTTTGGGCCGTGTAGGAGCGGCCTTGTGTCGCGAAAGGGCTGCGCAGCAGCCCCAGGATTTCAGCGTTGATGCATAGATCGCCGGGGCTGCTTTGCAGCCCATTCGCGACACAAGGCCGCTCCTACAGATAAGCGTATTCGCCACTTGCGGCGGATCAGATCGGATTCGGGCAATCGATGAACAGGTGCTCGACCGCGAAGCGCCGCGCTAGGTAATCGCCCAGCGCCTGCACGCCATAGCGCTCGGTGGCGTGATGCCCGGCGGCGATGAAGCTGATGCCGTTCTCGCGGGCGCTGTGGAAGGTCTGCTCGGAGGCCTCGCCACTGAGGAACAGGTCGACCCCGGCGGCGATGGCGTTGTCGATGTAGCCCTGGCCACCCCCGGTGCACCAGCCGACCCGGCGGATCATCTGTTCGCCGTCGACCACCAGTGGCTCACGGCCCAGGGCCTCCTGCACGCGACGGGCGAAGTCACGCACCGAGACGGGCTCGGCCAGCGAGCCGACCAGGCCGACCACCTTGGGATTGTTCGGGTCCAGCGGGCCTTCGACGGTAATGTCCAACTGGCGCGCCAGCTGCACGTTGTTGCCCACCTCCGGGTGCACGTCCAACGGCAGGTGGAAGGTCAGCAGGCTGATGTCGTGCTTGAGCAGGGTTTTCAGGCGCCGCTGCTTGATGCCGGTGATGCAGGGGTTCTCGCCCTTCCAGAAGTAGCCATGGTGCACCAGCACCAGGTCGGCCTCGGCCTCGACCGCCGCGTCCAGCAGCGCCTGGCTGGCGGTGACGCCGCTGACGATGCGGCTGACCTGGGGGCGGCCCTCGACCTGCAGGCCGTTGGGGCAGTAGTCCTGGATCTTCGCACTGCCCAGGTAGCGTTCGGCTTCCTCGACCAGGGTATTGAGGGCGACGGCCATGAAAAATCTCCTCGAATTCGGCGTTGCGACAGGGCGCGAGGCCCTATAATGGCCGCCATTATGGGCCGTCGCCGGTTTCGGGGGAACCGCTGTCAGGTACTCCCCTTCGCGGGGCAAGCCCGCTCCCACGCCGTGCGCGAACGGCGTGGGAGCGGGCTTGCCCCGCGATACACCAATCATCGCCGTCCGGATCTTTCACGTGTATGATCGCGCGCGCTCGCCCCGGGCCGAACTGACATGGCCCCCGCCCTACTCCCAGGATTCATTCATGTTCAAGGCTCTGCGTTACTTCGGCTGGCCCCTGCTCACCGGCGTGCTGATCGCCATGCTGATCATCCAGCGCTTCCCGCAATGGGTCGGCCTGCCCAGCCAGGACGTCAACCTGCAGCAGGCGCCGCAAACCACGAAGATCATGCAGGGCCCGGTGTCCTACGCCGATGCCGTGACCCTGGCCGCGCCCGCCGTGGTCAACCTGTACACCACCAAGGTGGTGAACAAGAGCGCCCACCCACTGTTCGAAGACCCGCAGTTCCGCCGCTTCTTCGGCGACAACCTGCCCAAGCAGCGGCGCTGGGAGTCGAGCCTGGGTTCGGCGGTGATCATGAGCCCCGAGGGCTACCTGCTGACCAACAACCACGTCACCAGCGGCGCCGACCAGATCGTCGTGGCCCTCAAGGACGGTCGCGAGACCCTCGCCCGGGTCATCGGCAGCGACCCGGAAACCGACCTGGCGGTACTCAAGATCGACCTCAAGAGCCTGCCGGCGATCACCATCGGCCGCTCCGACAACATCCACATCGGTGACGTGACCCTGGCCATCGGCAACCCGTTCGGCGTCGGCCAGACCGTGACCATGGGCATCATCAGCGCCACCGGCCGCAACCAGCTGGGCCTGAACAACTACGAAGACTTCATCCAGACTGACGCGGCGATCAACCCGGGCAACTCCGGCGGCGCGCTGGTCGATGCCAACGGCAACCTGGTGGGCATCAACACGGCGATCTTCTCCAAATCCGGCGGTTCGCAAGGCATCGGCTTCGCCATCCCGGTCAAGCTGGCGCTGGAGGTGATGAAGTCGATCATCGAGCACGGCCAGGTGATCCGTGGCTGGCTGGGCATCGAGGTGCAGCCGCTGAGTCAGGAGCTGGCCGAGTCGTTCGGCATGCAGGGCCGTCCGGGCATCGTCGTGGCCGGGATCTTCCGCGATGGTCCGGCAGCACGGGCAGGGTTGCAGTTGGGTGACGTGATCCTGAGCATCAATGGCGAGCCGGCTGGTGACGGCCGCAAGTCGATGAACCAGGTGGCGCGGATCAAGCCTAACGAGAAGATCACCATCGAGGTGGTGCGCAATGGGCAGCAACTGAAGCTGGTGGCCGAGGTGGGGCTGCGACCGCCGCCTGCGCCGGTGGCCACGAAGGAAGAGAAGTAAACCAACACAGGGTAAACCTTATGCGCGGTCCCTGTAGGAGCGGCCTTGCGTCGCGATGGGGCGCGTAGCGGCCCCAGGTTTTCAGCTTCGCAGCACATATCCCCGGGGCCGCGTAGCGGCCCATCGCGACACAAGGCCGCTCCTACAGGGACCGCGTCAGCCGCCCCGGTGGGGCGGCCCCGATTGCATCAATGCAGGATCTGGCTCAGGAACAGCTTGGTCCGATCGCTGCGCGGCCGGTCGAAGAAGTCATCCGGCGCGGCCTGCTCGACGATCTCCCCCTTGTCCATGAAGATCACCCGGTTCGCCACGGTACGGGCAAAGCCCATCTCGTGGGTCACGCAAAGCATGGTCATGCCGTCTTCGGCCAGGCTGACCATGGTGTCGAGCACCTCCTTCACCATCTCCGGGTCCAGGGCCGAGGTCGGCTCGTCGAACAGCATGATCTTCGGCTTCATGCACAGCGCCCGGGCAATCGCCACCCGCTGTTGCTGACCACCGGACAACTGCCCCGGGTACTTGTGCGCCTGCTCCGGAATGCGCACCCGCTCGAGAAAGTGCATGGCGATTTCCTCGGCCTTGCGCTTCGGCAGCTTGCGCACCCACATCGGCGCCAGGGTGCAGTTCTCGAGAATGGTCAGGTGCGGGAACAGGTTGAAGTGCTGGAACACCATGCCCACCTCGCGGCGGATCGCCTCGATCTGCTTGAGGTCGTTGGTCAGCTCCACGCCGTCGACGACGATGCGCCCCTGCTGATGCTCCTCCAGCCGATTGAGGCAGCGGATGGTGGTCGACTTGCCCGAGCCGGACGGCCCGCACAGGACGATGCGCTCGCCCTGGCGCACGTTCAGGTTGATGTCCTTGAGCACATGGAACTGGCCGTACCACTTGTTCACGCCCTGCATCTGGATGATGCCTTCGGGGCCGGCAGGCTGCTTGATCGCTTCACTCATTTCGAAACTCCTAACGCTTGTGGCCAGTGTCCAGCTTGCGCTCCAGGTGCATGGAGTAGCGGGACATACCGAAACAGAAAATCCAGAACACCAGGGCGGCGAACACATAGCCCTCGGTGGCCATGCCCAGCCAGGCCGGGTCGGCCGCCGCCTGCTTGACGCTGTTGAGCAGGTCGAACAGGCCGATGATGATCACCAGGCTGGTGTCCTTGAACAGGGCGATGAAGGTGTTGACGATGCCGGGGATCACCAGCTTGAGCGCCTGGGGCAGGATCACCAGGCCCATCGCCCGCCAGTAGCCCAGGCCCATGGCCGCGGCGGCTTCGTACTGGCCCTTGGGGATGGCCTGCAGGCCGCCGCGCACCACCTCGGCGATGTACGCCGACTGGAACAGGATCACGCCGATCATCGCCCGCAGCAGTTTGTCGAAGCTCATGCCCTCGGGCAGGAACAGCGGCAGCATCACCGAGGACATGAACAGCACGGTGATCAACGGCACGCCGCGCCAGAACTCGATGAAGGTCACACAGACCACCTTCACCGCCGGCATGTTCGAGCGTCGCCCCAGGGCCAGCAGGATGCCCAGCGGCAAGGCGCCGACGATGCCGACCGTGGCGATCACCAGGGTCAGCATCAGGCCGCCCCACTGGCTGGTGGGCACCGTGTCCAGGCCCAGCACGCCGCCGTGCAGCAGGATGTAGGCGAGGATCGGGTATAGCACCAGGAAGCCCAGGCCGTACACGGCCTTGCGCGGGAAGCGCTTGATGAACAGCGGTGCGGCGCCGAGCACGGCGAGCCACACGGTCAGGTCGACGCGCCAGCGCAGCTCCGCCGGGTAGTAGCCGTACATGAACTGGCCGAAGCGCTGCTGGATGAACACCCAGCAGGCGCCTTCCTTGGTGCAATCGGCGCGGGTGGTGCCGACCCAGTTGGCGTCGATGAACGCCCACTGCACCAGCGGCGGCACGATCAGCCAGACCAGGTACAGGGCGAACAACGTCAGCAGGGTGTTGAGCCAGCTGGAGAACAGGTTGGCCCGCATCCAGGCGAGCACGCCAACGGTCTTCACCGGTGGCGGCATGTCGGGTTTGAAAACATGGGCTGTCACGGATGTACCCTCACCGTTCGATCAGCGCGATGCGCTTGTTGTACCAGTTCATCAGCAGCGAAATGCTGATGCTGATGGCGAGATAGACGCTCATGGTGATGGCGATCACCTCGATGGCCTGGCCGGTCTGGTTGAGCACGGTACCGGCGAACAGCGAGACCATCTCCGGGTAGCCGATACCGGCCGCCAGCGACGAGTTCTTCGCCAGGTTCAGGTACTGGCTGGTCAGCGGCGGAATGATCACCCGCAGCGCCTGGGGAATGATCACCTTGCGCAGCGTCGGGCCTTCGCGCAGGCCCAGCGAGCGAGCCGCCTCGGTCTGGCCATGGCTGACCGAACGGATGCCGGAACGCACGATCTCGGCGATGAACGCCGCGGTGTAGATGGTCAGCGCCAGGGTCAGGGCCAGCAGCTCGGGGATCAGCACCCAGCCGCCGACGAAGTTGAAGCCCTTGAGCTGCGGCACTTCCCAGTGCACCGGACTGCCGAACAGCAGCGCGCACACGCCGGGGATGCCGATGAACAGCAGCAGGCCGACCCAGAACTTGTGGAATGGCTCGCCGGTTTCGTCGAAACGCTTGTTGGCGAAACGCACCATCACCACGATGGCGACGATTGCCAGCGCCAGCGCGATCACGAACGGCCAGAAGCCCTCGGCCATCGAGGCGCCGGGCATGTTCAGGCCGCGGTTGCTGATGAAGAAGGTGTCGTCGATGTTGATGCTGCCCCGTGGTCCCGGCAGGGTCAGGAACACGGCGAAGTACCAGAACAGGATCTGCAGCAGCGGCGGAATGTTGCGGAAGGTCTCGACGTACACCGTCGCCAGCTTGTTGATCATCCAGTTCGGCGACAGCCGCGCCACGCCGATGATGAAGCCCAGCAGCGTCGCCAGGATGATGCCGATGAAGGTCACCAGCAGGGTGTTGAGCAGACCGATGACGAATACCCGGGCGTAGCTGTCCGATTCCACATAGGGGATCAGGTGCTGGGCGATGCCGAAGCCGGCGCTGCGCTCGAGGAAATCGAAGCCCGAGGTGATGCCCCGGTGCTGCAGGTTGGTCTGGGTGTTGTGGAACAGGTACCAGCCCAGGCCCACCACGAAGACCACCGTGAGGATCTGGAACAGCCACGCGCGCACACGTGGATCACTAAGGGAAAACCCTTTCCGTGCGCCGATTTGATTTTGCATGAAGTGCCCCGAAAAGAAGGGATTCGAACGACCCGCGGCGGCAGGATGCCGCCGCGGGGTGCAACCATCAGCGCACCGGTGGCGCGTACTGGATGCCGCCGTTGTTCCACAGGGCGTTCATGCCACGGTCGATCTTCAGGTCGGTGCTCTGGCCCAGGTTCTTCTCGAACACTTCGCCATAGTTGCCGACTTGCTTGACGATCTGCACTACCCAGTCCTTGGGCAGCTTGAGGTCCTTGCCGTACTCGCCATCGGCGCCCAGCAGGCGGGCGACGTCAGGGTTCTTGGTGGACTTGGCCTCGGCCTCGACGTTCTTCGAGGTGACGCCGGCCTCTTCGGCATTGAGCATGGCGAACAGGGTCCACTTGACGATGCTGAACCACTCCTCGTCGCCCTTGCGTACCACCGGGCCCAGTGGTTCCTTGGAGATGGTTTCCGGCAGCACCACGTACTCGGTCGGCGCGGCCAGCTTGGAGCGCTGGGCGAACAGCTGCGACTTGTCCGAGGTCAGCACATCGCAACGACCGGATTCCAGCGACTTGGCGCTTTCATCGGAGGTGTCGAAGGTGATCGGGGTGTACTTCAGCCCATTGGCGCGGAAGTAGTCGGAGACGTTCAGCTCGGTGGTGGTGCCGGCCTGGATGCAGATGGTCGCGCCGTCGAGTTCCTTGGCGCTGGAGACGCCGAGTTTCTTGTTGGCGAGGAAGCCGACGCCGTCGTAGTAGGTGACGCCAGCGAACACCAGGCCCATGCCGGCATCGCGCGAGCTGGTCCAGGTGGTGTTGCGCGACAGCACGTCGACTTCGCCGGACTGCAGCGCGGTGAAGCGCTCCTTGGCGTTGAGCTGGCTGAACTTGACCTTGGTCGCGTCGCCGAACACCGCGGCGGCCACGGCGCGGCACACATCGGCGTCGATACCGACGATCTTGCCTTGCGCGTCCGGCACGGAGAATCCTGGAAGACCATCGCTCACGCCACACTGGACGAAGCCCTTCTTCTTCACCGCATCGAGGGTGGCGCCGGCCTGGGCGAAGCTGGTGGCACCCAGCGCGGCGGCGGCGGTCAGGACTGCCAGGGTGGTTTTCAACATCTTCATCAACAACCTCCAAATCGCTCTTGTTGTATGAGCCGGAATTGCACCGCACCCTTATGAGGCGCATCCGACCCCTTGTTGGCTTGTTTTTGGGTCAATTGGCGCAATGGGCTGTTCTGTGACAGCCTTCTATCCACACGAGGGGTGTTACCGCGACTGGCCCACTCCTACGCATGCGAAGGACGTAGCAAAGGGCGTACCACAGTCGAGGTCCAGAGCGATTAAGTGAGCGTCAAGTAGGAAAAGTTGTAGAGTTGCGACATCTTTTTCTGGCATTAACCTCCATCGCCTTTTTTTTACGCACTCAATCCGTACGTGCGCACTTTTTCGGAGCATTCATGACCAACCCGCTGATTCTCGAGCCACAGAACACCGCCGACGCCTGTGTGATCTGGTTGCACGGCCTGGGCGCCGACCGTTACGACTTTCTACCGGTGGCCGAATTTCTCCAGGAACGGCTGCACAGCACGCGTTTCGTCATGCCCCAGGCGCCCACCCGCCCGGTGACCATCAACGGCGGCTACCAGATGCCCAGCTGGTACGACATCAAGGCCATGACCCCGGCCCGGGCCATCGACGAGGCACAGCTGGAAGAGTCCGCCGATCAGGTCATCGCCCTGATCAAGGCCGAACAGGCCAAGGGCATCAGCCTGTCGCGGATCTTCCTCGCCGGTTTCTCCCAGGGCGGCGCGGTGGTGCTGCACACCGCCTATATAAAGTGGCAGGAAGCCCTGGGCGGGGTCATCGCCCTGTCGACCTATGCCCCGACCTTCACCGACGGCCAGCAACTGAGCGCCTGCCAGCAACGCACGCCGGCGCTGTGCCTGCATGGCGTGCATGACCCGGTGGTGATCCCGGCCATGGGCCGCACGGCGTTCGAGTACCTCAACACCTGGGGCGTGGCGGCGCGCTGGCACGAATACCCCATGGAACATGAAGTGGTGGTCGAGGAGCTGAACGATATCCATGACTGGCTGAGCCGCCAGCTGCAATGACCCGGGCGAGCCTGTAGCCCACCGCGCATTCCACTACGCCGCGCCCGGTTCTTGCATTACACTGCCCGGCGTACATTCCTTAACCAGTTGACGAGACGACCGTGCTCAAGGCACTCAAGAAAATATTCGCCAAGGGAGACGCCGCGCCACAGGCCGCCGAGCCCGTCGCCGTGCCCCAGCCCTCCCCGGCCACGCAACCGGCTGCCGCCCAGGCCCCGGCACACAAGAGCCCCAGGCCCAAACCCGCGCCCAAGCCGAAGGCCGAGACCCAACCCGTCGAGCAGCCGCGCGCAGAACAGCCCGCCAAGGACAAGCCACGCCGCGAACGCAAACCAAAGCCCCAGGCCAGCCTGTGGAAACCCGAGGATTTCGTGGTCGAGCCACAGGAAGGCAAGACCCGCTTCCATGACTTCAAGCTCTCCAACGAGCTGATGCACGCCATCCACGACCTCGGCTTCCCCTACTGCACGCCGATCCAGGCCCAGGTCCTGGGCTACACCCTGCGTGGCCAGGACGCCATCGGTCGGGCCCAGACCGGCACCGGCAAGACCGCCGCGTTCCTGATCTCGATCATCTCGCAGTTGCAGCAGGTGCCGCCGCCCAAGGAGCGCTACATGGGCGAGCCGCGGGCGCTGATCATCGCCCCGACCCGCGAGCTGGTGGTGCAGATCGCCAAGGACGCCCAGGCGCTGACCAAGTACACCGGCCTGAACGTGATGAGCTTCGTCGGCGGCATGGATTTCGACAAGCAGCTCAAGTCGCTCGAGGCCCGCCACTGCGACATCCTGGTCGCCACGCCGGGTCGCCTGCTGGACTTCAACCAGCGCGGCGAGGTGCACCTGGACATGGTCGAGGTGCTGGTGCTGGACGAAGCCGACCGCATGCTCGACATGGGCTTCATCCCCCAGGTCCGCCAGATCATCCGCCAGACCCCGCCCAAGAGCGAGCGCCAGACCCTGCTGTTCTCCGCCACCTTCACCGACGACGTGATGAACCTGGCCAAGCAATGGACCACCAACCCGGCCATCGTCGAGATCGAACCGGAGAACGTGGCCAGCGAGACTGTCGAGCAGCATGTCTATGCGGTGGCCGGCAGCGACAAGTACAAGCTGCTGTACAACCTGGTCACGCAGAACAAGTGGGAACGGGTGATGGTGTTCGCCAACCGCAAGGACGAAGTGCGGCGCATCGAGGAAAAGCTGGTGCGCGACGGCATCAACGCCGCCCAGCTGTCAGGCGACGTGCCGCAGCACAAGCGCATTCGTACCCTGGAGAACTTCCGCGAAGGGCGCATCACCGTGCTGGTGGCCACCGACGTGGCCGGGCGCGGCATTCACATCGACGGCATCAGTCACGTGATCAACTTCACCCTGCCGGAAGACCCGGACGACTACGTGCACCGTATCGGCCGGACCGGCCGGGCGGGCAGCAGTGGCGTGTCGATCAGTTTTGCCGGCGAGGACGATTCGTACCAGTTGCCGGCGATCGAGGAATTGCTGGGGCGCAAGATCAAGTGCGAGATGCCGCCGGACGAGCTGCTGAAGCCGGTGCCGCGCAAGCATCACTGATCTTCAAGGCCGCTCACCTCCCTGTAGGAGCGGCCTTGTGTCGCGAAAGGGCCGCAAAGCGGCCCCAGCAATGCCTGCATCAATGCTGAGCCCCTGGGGCCGCTGCGCGGCCCTCTCGCGACACAAGGCCGCTCCTACAGAAAGCAGCCTTCCCCTAGGGCTCCCAGCGCCCCGCCGCATCCTGGTCGCTCTGCTTGCCTTCCACCCAGCGCGGCCCATCCTGGGTATTTTCCTTCTTCCAGAACGGCGCCCGGGTCTTCAGGTAATCCATGATGAAGTTGCAGGCGTCGAACGCCGCTTGTCGATGCGCGCTGGCCACGCCGACGAAGACGATCGGCTCGCCAGGCTCCAGGGCGCCGATACGGTGCAGCACCTCGACCTTGAGCAGCGGCCAGCGCCCTTGGGCCTCGACCACGATCTTGTGCAAGGCCTTCTCGGTCATGCCTGGGTAGTGCTCGAGGAACATCCCCGCCACATCCAGACCATCGTTGAAATCCCGCACGTAGCCGACGAAACCGACCACCGCGCCCACACCGACGTTGGCGGCGTGCATGGCATTGACCTCGAAGCCTGGATCGAATGCCGCTTCCTGTACGCGTACGGCCATGTTCAACCTCCCGTCACCGGTGGGAAGAACGCGACTTCATCGCCCTCTTCCAGCGTTTCGTCGAGCCTGCACAATTCTTCGTTGCGCGCGCACATCAGGTTCTGCTCGGCCAGCACAGCGTACTGACCGCCCTTGGCCACCAGCGCCTGGCGCACATCGCCCAGCACCTTGAAGTCGCCTTCCAGGCGCTCGGCATCGACGCCCAGCAGCTCGCGATAGCGAGCGAAATACATGACCTTGACCTTCATTGCGCCTGCGCCTTGTAGTGACCGCTCTTGCCGCCGGTCTTTTCCAGCAGGCGCACCTGCTCGATGACCATGCCCTTGTCCACGGCCTTGCACATGTCGTAGATCGTCAGCGCGGCGACGCTGGCGGCGGTCAGGGCTTCCATCTCGACACCGGTCTGTCCGGCCAGCTTGCAGCGGGCGACGATATGCACCACGTCCTCGCCTTCGGCCGCGAGCTCGACCTTGACGCCGGTGAGCATCAACGGGTGGCACAGCGGGATCAGGTCGCTGGTCTTTTTCGCCGCCTGGATGCCGGCGATGCGCGCCACGGCGAACACGTCGCCCTTGGGATGCTGGCCATCGACGATCATGCGCAGGGTGCCTGGCAACATGCGCACCCGCGCCTCGGCGATCGCCTCACGCGCGGTCACGGCTTTTTCAGTGACGTCGACCATGTTGGCGCGCCCCTGGGAATCAAGATGAGTCAGCACTGCTCTGCTCCTGGGAAGGGAATGCAGAGTGTAAACCCATGGGTCAGCTTCTCGCAGTGAAAAATAGACCGGCAGTACCGGCCTCTTCGCGGGTAAACCCGCCCCCACAGGTAGAGTGAAGGCCGGGCGCGGAACGCCCGGCCCGGACCGTTACAGGTGCGACTCGGCGTACTCGGCCAGCACCGAGCGTGGCACGCCCTGCAGGGTGATGTGAACGCCGTGGGGGAAGTCCTTGAAGCGTTCGGTGAGGTAGGTCAGCCCGGAGCTGGTGGCCGACAGGTAGGGGGTATCGATCTGTGCCAGGTTGCCCAGGCAGACCACCTTCGAGCCGGTCCCGGCACGGGTGATGATGGTCTTCATCTGGTGCGGCGTGAGGTTCTGGCACTCGTCGATCAGGATCAGGCTCTGCTGGAAGCTGCGACCACGAATGTAGTTCAGCGACTTGAACTGCAGCGGCACCCGCTCGAGGATGTACTCGACACTGCCGTGAGTGCTCTCGTCATCCATGTGCAGGGCTTCGAGGTTGTCGGTGATGGCGCCCAGCCAGGGTTCCATCTTCTCCGCCTCGGTGCCCGGCAGGAAGCCGATCTCCTGGTCCAGCCCCTGCACGCTGCGGGTGGCGATGATGCGCCGGTAGCGCTTGCTGACCATGGTCTGCTCGATGGCCGCGGCGAGCGCCAGGATGGTCTTGCCGGAGCCTGCGGCGCCGGTCAGGTTGACCAGGTGGATATCCGGGTCGAGCAGGGCGAACAGCGCCAGGCTCTGGTGGATGTCGCGCGGCTTGAGGCCCCAGGCTTCCTGGTGCAGCAGTGGTTCCTGATGCAGGTCGAGCAGCAGCAGCTCGTCGTTGCGAATGCCCTTGATCCAGCCAACGAAACCCTGCTCATCGATGATGAACTCGTTGACGTGCACCGCCGGCAGGTTGTCGGTCAGCTGCACCCGATGCCAGGTGCGGCCACGCTCCTGGCGGGTATCGACCTTGCTCACGCGGTCCCAGAACGAGCCGCTGACCGAGTGGTAGCCCTTGGACAGCAAGGACACGTCGTCGACCAGCTGGTCAGTGCTGTAGTCCTCGGCGGCGATGCCACAGGCGCGCGCCTTCAGGCGCATGTTGATGTCTTTGGTGACCAGCACCACGTCCAGGTCCGGGCGCTTGGCACGCAGGTCCAGCAGCTGGTTGATGATGATGTTGTCGGCGAGGTTTTCGGGGAGCAGGCGGTTGGGTTCGTTGCGCGTGCTCATGAGAATGGACAGGAAGCCCTTGGGCCCGCTCTTGCCGCGCTGGATCGGCACACCCTGCTCGACATCGCTGGGCGAGGCATCGCCCAGGGTCTGGTCGATCAGGCGGATGGCCTGGCGACATTCGGCGGCGATGGTGTGTTTGCCGGTCTTGAGCTTGTCGAGTTCCTCCAGCACCGTCATCGGTATGGCGACGTGGTGCTCCTCGAAGTTGAGCAGGGCGTTGGGATCGTGAATCAGGACGTTGGTATCGAGCACATACAGGATTGGCTGGTTGGAGGAAGGGTTGCGTCCTTGGTCATCCATACTCGGTCACCTTATGTGAAAGCCACACGGCGCATACGGCTGCGCCGCAGAGTGACTACCGTTCTCCCCGTATCCGCGTCGTTACGGGCGGGGAGCTCACCTGGCAAGGGGCGTGGATGACGCCACCTGTGCTGCAGGGTTCGGCTGTCTGGTTCCTTGATACCGCAAAAACCATGACCGAAAAAAGACTTTTTACGCTCTGGTGAAGTTTATTTTTCGGATTGACGAACAGGGCTTGGCGCGGGGGGCCGAGGGGACTACGCTCAGGGATCAGGTGGCTGTGGTTGGGGTTCTCGAGATGGCCGCCAGGTGTCCGCCGGAACAGGTGCAGCGCCCTTGAGATCGAGCGCCGCCCGCGCGGCGCATCGCGACGCAAGGCCGCTCCTACATCTGTTTCGGGCCAGTCAATCCTGTGCCATTACCTGGTCCGCCTTGTTGGCTCGACACAATTTCAGCGTGGGCGTTGCTGCCGCCCCACATGGCTCAAGGTATGCGCCAAGGCGGGCAGCGGTACTTTCACAGGACTCATTGGCCCGAAACAGATGTAGGAGCGGCCTTGCGTCGCGATGCGCCGCGCGGGCGGCGCTCGATCTCGAGAGCGCTGCAGGACTTTCGCCGAACACCTGCATGCCCGCACACAATCAACAGCCAGCCCTACTCCCGCCCCCCATACCCCCGGCAATCCTCCCAGCCGATCCCGCTCTGCGCCGTGTGCTGCAACAACCACTCCAGCGCCGGCTGCGCCTTGGGCAGGCCGTCGCGGAACTGGATCACGCCCTTGCGCCAAAGCAGCATCAGGGTCAGCACCCGCTGCGCCGATGCCTCGGCGCTCAACGGGCCGTCATCCTGGGCATCGATGTCCCACAGCGAAACCTGCAACCGCTGACTGGCCATGAACGCCTCGCCATCGGCCCGCCTTTGCCCGTATGGCGGTCGAAACAACGGCACATACTGCTCCGGCAAATCCGCCTGCACCCGCCCCTGGCTGCGCCGCAACGACTCCTGCCAGCCCTGCCACTGCGCATGGGAGCGGTACTCCCAGCCCTGGATCCCGACGCACTGCCCGGCGTACAGCTCGGCGACCGCCCCCGCATCACGCCGCTGCTGCAGACGATTGCCGAGCACGAAGAAGATCCCGTCCAGCTTTTGCCGGCGCAAGTAGTCGGTCATCGCATCGGTGCCGCCACCCTGGGGTGTCGGCCCACCGACGAAAGTCAGCAGGAACATCCGGTCATTGAGCTCGTCGCCATTGCGTTCACGAGCGGAAAGTTTTTCCACCTCGCTGGAGTTCTGCGGGAACAAGGCTGCCTTGCGCAGTTGCTCATCCAGATAACGGGCATGGAACTGATGGCTCGGTTCCAACCAATCGGAATAGAAAGTGCCGACATTGGAAGCGAACGTGGCGGCTTGCGCGCGCAAGTCAGCCATGGATTCGATCGGGTAGCAGAACGAGGCATCCTGCTCGCAGCTCTGCTGTGCCTGCTGGTAGCTGGTCCACAGACGCTGCCACATCCGTGCCCGCACCGCGCGCACCACTGGCAGGTTGACCTGGCGCAACCCCAACTGTTTCGCCAGTGCTTGCTCGTCGAGCATCTCGCTTTCGTGCAGCACCCGGGCGAACGAGAGAATCTCGGCGCGCGACGCCACATCGAACAGCGTCGGACTGTCCAGCGATTCCGGCCACAGTTGGCGATCGAGGCTGACGAAATCCGCCGGGGCCGCCTGCACGCCCAGGCTCAGCAGCCCGGCGAACAGGGCAAAGGCGATACGCACGGTGAGCATTCTCCTTGAAGGCATGGCGCGCACTATAACGCGACGCAAGACGATGTTCCGTGACTATCGTCGCCATAGTTTGGCGTAGCCGCCCCGGCCCCGTAGAATCCGCCCGACGATTACAGGAGCCGACCCGATGCTGACGGTGATTTCCCCCGCCAAGACCCTCGACTACGACACCCCGCCGGTGACCCAGCGCCACACCCTGCCGCAGTACCTGGACGACTCCCAGGAGCTGATCCTGCAACTGCGCGAACTGTCGCCGGCACAGATCGCCGAACTGATGCACCTGTCCGACAAGCTCGCCGGCCTGAACGCCGCGCGCTTCGGCAGCTGGACCCCCGACTTCAGCCCCGCCAACGCCAAGCAGGCGCTGCTGGCGTTCAAGGGCGACGTGTACACCGGGCTCGACGCCCAGAGCCTGAGCGAAGACGATTTCACCTACGCCCAGGAGCATCTGCGCATGCTCTCCGGCCTGTACGGCCTGCTGCGCCCGCTGGACCTGATGCAGCCCTATCGCCTGGAGATGGGCACCAAGCTGGCCAACGCCCGCGGCAAGGACCTCTACGCCTTCTGGGGCACGCGCATCAGCGAGTGGCTGAACCAGGCCCTGGCCGACCAGGGTGACGATGTGCTGCTCAACCTGGCCAGCAACGAGTACTTCAGCGCAGTGAAGAAGAGCGCGCTCAAGGCGCGGGTGATCGATGTCGACTTCAAGGACCTGAAGAACGGCCAGTACAAGATCATCAGCTTCTACGCCAAGAAGGCTCGCGGGATGATGAGCCGCTTCGTGATCCAGGAGCGCATCGCTGACCCCGAGCAGCTCAAGCGCTTCGATGTGCAGGGCTACTACTACAGCGCCGAGCAGTCGAAAGCGGACCATCTGGTGTTCCTGCGCGATCACGCCGAAGGCTGATGGCCCCAGGGGGCGCTTTGCGCCCCTTTCGCGACACAAGGCCGCTCCTACAGGAAAGCGCATACCCATGTAGGAGCGGCCTTGTGTCGCGAAAGGGCTGCGAAGCAGTCCATCCCATCCTCGCCCTGCAACAGGGCACGCTTTCACTCCCGGCACCGCCAAATAACAAACGCCAAAAAACCGTCTAACCGATCCTTATCGCAAAACGCCATAAGACCGCTCGTAGTTTTTTGACGAATTTTGAAAAATATTTTCGCATGCTGGCATATAACCATCTCGCCTCGTTTTCGCCCTTTATATACGGGAGCGAAACTGGGCGGTGCTATCAATATGAAAGTATTTATCGCTGAAAAAATATTTAGAAATCTTTCATTCCAGCAAAACCCACTCCGGAACTTCTCCCCGCGCCCACCGCTCATAGCACCCGTAACGAATTTCAAGCGCTCGCCGTGAGAGATGACTTACAGATGACAGCCGAGTGCTATCCAGCACCGGCCCCAACAAGTCAGGCAGTGCAACGGCAACCACCGAAAGCCCTGCCCACGAAGGAGAGACGCGCCCCAAAAGAATCGTCCTAGTGGTTGATTTCAAAAGGTTTTTCCAATTGAAAGAACAAGCACAGCAATTTCGCCAAGTGCAAATTGCAATAAAGACGGCTGCATTCCAGGGCACGCCTTATTAATACTGGCCTTTGCCTGCCAACTTTGAGTGCATAACTTTTTGCGCTCCGGATTTATTCATGCCTGCGTTCGGTGAAGTGTCAATTCGCCATGGATCCGTGCGCCCGAAAACTGCTGGTCAATCAACCCGGTCGGCTCTTCGAGCAAGGGCTGGCGTGATAAACACACGAGGTGAATGCGATGCGTATCAGCATCTTTGGTTTGGGTTATGTGGGTGCCGTCTGTGCAGGTTGCCTGTCGGCACGCGGCCATGAAGTGATCGGTGTGGACGTTTCCAGCACCAAGATCGACCTGATCAACAAGGGCAAGTCGCCCATCGTCGAACCGGGCCTCGAAGAGCTGCTGCAACAAGGCATCGCCAACGGCCGCCTGCGCGGCACCACCGACTTCGCCGAAGCCATCCGCGCCAGCGACGTGTCGATGATCTGCGTCGGCACGCCGAGCAAGAAGAACGGCGACCTGGGCCTGGAATACATCGAGTCGGTGTGCCGCGAGATCGGCTACGTGCTGCGCGACAAGACCAGCCGTCACACCGTGGTGGTGCGCAGCACCGTGCTGCCGGGCACCGTCAAGAACGTGGTGATCCCGATCCTCGAGGACTGCTCGGGCAAGAAGGCCGGCGTCGACTTCGGCGTCGCGGTCAACCCCGAGTTCCTGCGCGAAAGCACCGCGATCAAGGACTACGACCAGCCACCGATGACCGTCATCGGCGAACTGGACAGCGCCAGCGGCGACGTGCTGCAGGCCCTGTACGAAGAGCTCGACGCGCCGATCATCCGCAAGCCGGTCGAGGTGGCCGAGATGATCAAGTACACCTGCAACGTCTGGCACGCGACCAAGGTCACCTTCGCCAACGAGATCGGCAACATCGCCAAGGCCGCCGGCGTCGATGGCCGCGAAGTGATGGACGTGGTCTGCCAGGACAAGGCGCTGAACCTGTCGCAGTACTACATGCGCCCGGGCTTCGCCTTCGGCGGCTCGTGCCTGCCCAAGGACGTGCGCGCCCTCACCTACCGCGCCGCCAGCCTCGATGTGCGCGCGCCACTGCTCGACTCGCTGATGCGCAGCAACGAATCCCAGGTGCAGAACGCCTTCGACATCATCGAAAGCCATGACAAGCGCAAGGTCGCCCTGCTCGGCCTGAGCTTCAAGGCCGGCACCGACGACCTGCGCGAAAGCCCCCTGGTGGAGCTGGCCGAACGCCTGATCGGCAAGGGCTACCAGCTCGACATCTACGACCAGAACGTCGAGTACGCCCGCGTCCACGGCGCCAACAAGGACTACATCGAGTCGAAGATCCCCCATGTCTCCTCCTTGCTCAACGCCAACTTCGAGCAGGTGGTGGACAACGCCGAGATCATCATCCTGGGCAACCGTGACGAGCAGTTCCGTGCCCTGGCCCAGCAGGCACCGGAAGGCAAGCAGGTGATCGACCTGGTCGGTTTCATGAGCAAGCCGACCTGCGCCACCAGCCGCACCGAAGGTATCTGCTGGTAAACCCGGCCGGGCGGTGCGTCCCTCCCCAGCGCGCCGCCCGCCCTCCCCCGAATTCTCGACGGATGCCGAACATGCAAAGGTTCCAGACCACGCTGCTGCAATGCGCCGGCTGGCTGCTCTACATGAGCCTGCTCATGCTGATCGCCCTGGCCCTGCCCAGCGATATCTTCGACTCGCAGTCGAAGCACTTCATCTTCCTGGTCGGTGCTGTCGGCATCTGGCGCTACTCCATGGGCGCCACCCATTTCATCCGCGGCATGATCTTCCTGTACATCGTGTACCCCTACCTGCGCCGCAAGGTGCGCAAGCTGGGCAAGGCGGCCGACCCGTCGCACGTGTACCTGATGGTCACCAGCTTTCGCATCGAGGCCCTGACCACCGCCCAGGTGTACAGCTCGGTGATCCGCGAAGCGATCGACTGCGGCTTCCCCACCACCGTGGTCTGCTCGTTGGTGGAGAAGTCCGACGAATTGCTGGTGAAAAGCCTGTGGGCCAAGTACAACCCGCCGTCCCACGTGACCCTCGACATCGTGCGTATCGCCGGCACCGGCAAGCGTGACGGCCTGGCCTATGGTTTCCGCGCCATCTCGCGGATGCTGCCGGACGAAAACGCCGTGGTGGCGGTGATCGACGGCGACACCGTGCTGGCCGAGGGCGTGGTGCGCAAGACCGTGCCGTGGTTCGGCCTGTA
Organism: Pseudomonas sp. microsymbiont 2; assembly: GCF_054788395.1. Classification (NCBI taxonomy): domain Bacteria; kingdom Pseudomonadati; phylum Pseudomonadota; class Gammaproteobacteria; order Pseudomonadales; family Pseudomonadaceae; genus Pseudomonas; species Pseudomonas sp. microsymbiont 2. The sequence goes on along the minus strand of NZ_CM139112.1, from coordinate 1,044,434 downwards.
CCCCAACGTCGGTGGCCTGACCACCAACGAATTCTGCGAAGTGCGCGGCGGCTACATCATGAGCGAGTGGCACAAGCTGCGCTTCGCCCAGCGCCACATCAACATGTGCTCGATGGCGCTTTCCAAGCGCGTGCTGACCATGACCGGGCGCATGTCGATGTTCCGCGCCAGCGTGGTGACCAACCCCGAGTTCATCGCCGACGTGGAAAGCGACTCGCTGATGCACTGGCGCCTGGGCCGCTTCAAGTTCCTCACCGGCGACGACAAGTCCAGCTGGTTCAGCCTGATGCGCCTGGGCTACGACACCTTCTACGTGCCCGATGCCGCGATCAACACGGTCGAGCACCCACCGGAAAAAAGCTTCATCAAGGCCAGCCGCAAGCTGATGTACCGCTGGTACGGCAACAACCTGCGGCAGAACTCTCGTGCCCTGGGCCTGGGCCTCAAGCGCCTGGGGCTGTTCACCAGCATCGTGCTGCTCGACCAGCGCGTGTCGATGTGGACCAGCCTGCTGGGCCTGACCGTCGCGGTGATCGCCAGCTTCAAGTTCGGCCTGCAGTTCCTGCTGGTGTACCTGCTGTGGATCGGCATCACCCGCCTGATCCTCACCGTCATGCTGCTGTGCTCGGGCCACAACGTCGGCCCGGCCTACCCGCTGATTCTCTATTACAACCAGATCGTCGGCGCGGTGATGAAGATCTACGTGTTCTTCCGCCTCGACAAGCAGTCCTGGACCCGCCAGCCCACTGCCCTCAAGCGCGACCTCGCCAGTTTTCAACAATGGTTCAACACCTGGTCCTCGCGGACCATGACCTTCTCGGCCGCGAGCATCTTCGTCGCCGTGCTGTTCATGGTCGTGTGAGCCCCCGGATCGGACAACAGGAACGAATATCGCCATGAATACCGCCGTGAACGTCAACGTCGTGCATGAATCCGAAGCGCAGCGCCAGCACGCCCGGGTGCGCATCCCCGCCAAGCTGCGCTACCTGGACGGCAATCGCGAACCGCATGAGGTGAAGGTTGACGACCTGTCCGCCGGGGGCCTGTCCTTCCATGCCAAGAAACCCCTGGCCGAAGGCGAGGTGCTGCGCGGTCGCCTGCAGTTCGTGGTCGACAACCTCGGCCTGTCGATGGACGTCGAACTGCTGGTGCGCACCAGCAGCCGCGAGACCGCCCGCACCGGTGCCGAGTTCCAGAACCTCGAACCGCGCGACATCGCCACCCTGCGCCACATCATCACCAGCCACCTGTCCGGCGAGCTGATCAGCGTCGGCGATGTGCTCAGCACCCTGCAGCGCGACAACTTCACCAAGGCGCGCAAGCAGAAGGACGGTGGCTCCGGCCTTTCCGCCTTTGGCCGCCTGCGCGCGGTCACCGTGACCGCCGGGGTGTTCATGGTTGGCCTGGTGGCCTTCGGTTTCGTCGCCAAGTCGCTGTACGGCCTGTATTTCGTCAGCCATGCCGAGGCCGGCGTGGTCGCGGTGCCCACCACCAACGTCACCATGCCCCGCGACGGCAGCCTGCAGAGCCTGGTGGAAAGCGGCGCGACCGTGGCCAAGGGCGCGCCGCTGGCGACCTTCAACACCAGCATGCTCGACCTGCTCAAGGGCCACCTGGACGACTCGCAGCTGGAACCGGCCAAGGTCGAGGAGCTGTTCGGCAAGCAGCTCTCCGGCACCCTCACCAGCCCGTGCGACTGCGTGGTCTCGCGCCAGCTGGTGGATGACGGCCAGTACGCCAGCAAGGGCCAGCCGGTGTTCGCGCTGATCCCGCGCACCAGCGTCCCGACCATCGAGGCGCGCTTCAGCTATCGCCAGTTCGACGAAGTGCAGCCGGGCACCCGGGTCAACTTCCAGATCGCCGGCGAGGACGAAGTGCGCAGCGGGCGGATCACCGGCAGCTCCAGCCTGGACACCGACAACCTGGCCTCCGACATCCGCGTGCAGATCAAGCCCGACGGTGGCCTGCCGGCCGAGCTCGCCGGGCGCCCGGCCGCGGTCAACAGCGACCGTGGCCCGTCGCTGAACTGGCTGATCGACAAGGCCGTGGCCCGTGGGTTGTAAGAGGACTTCGTCATGAACCGCATGCGAACAAGAAATCACGTGGGAGCGAGCTTGCCTCGCGATGGTGCCGGCACTGCCACCTCCAATCGCGGGTCTAGCCCGCTCCCACGGGCGGTATCCTTGCTGGCCCTGGCCATCACCCTGGCCGGCTGCGCCGGCCTGCCCGACCAGCGCCTGGCCAATGAAGCGCTCAAGCGCGGCGACACCGCCACCGCCGAGCGCAACTACAAGGCCCTGGCCGACCTCGGCTACAGCGATGCCCAGGTAGGCCTGGCCGATATCCAGGTCGCCACCCGCGAGCCGGCGAAACTCAAGGAAGCCGAAGCCACCTATCGCGCCGCCGCCGCCACTTCGTCCCGTGCCCAGGCCCGCCTCGGCCGCCTGCTGGTGGCCAAGCCCGACAGCACCCAGGCCGAACGCGAGGAGGCCGAAACCCTGCTCAAGCACGCCGCACAGCAGGGCGAAAGCAACACCCTGATCCCGCTGGCGATGCTCTACCTGCAGTACCCGCAGAGCTTCCCCAAGGTCAATGCCCAGCAACAGATCGACCAGTGGCGCGCCGCCGGCAACCCCGAGGCCGGCCTGGCCCAGGTCCTGCTGTACCGCACCCAGGGCACCTATGACCAGCACCTGGGCGATGTGGAGAAGATCTGCAAGGCGGCGCTGACCAGCACCGACATCTGCTACGTCGAACTGGCCACCGTCTACCAGAAACGCGCCCAGCCCGACCAGCAGGCCGCCCTGCTCGAACAACTGAAAGCCGCCCATGCCCGTGGCGCCGTGCCGGCCACCCGGGTCGACAGCGTCGCCCGCGTACTGGCCGACCGCAGCCTCGGCCAGACCGACGAGAAGACCGCCAAGGACCTGCTCGAACACATCGCCCCGGCCAACCCGGCCTCGTGGGTAAGCCTGGCGCAACTGCTCTACGACTTCCCCGAACTGGGCGACACCGACCAGCTGATGGCCTATATCGACAAAGGCCGCGAGGCCGAGCAGCCCCGCGCCGAACTGCTGCTGGGCCGCCTCTACTACGAAGGCAAGACCGTGCCCGCCGACGCACAGAAGGCCCAGGAACACCTGCAGGCCGCCGCCGAAGCCGGCGAGATCAGCGCCGACTACTACCTCGGCCAGCTCTACCGTCGTGGCTACCTGGGCCAGGTCGAGCCGCAGAAAGCCGTGGACCACCTGCTGGCCGCCGCCCGCGGCGGGCAGAACAGCGCCGACTACGCCCTGGCCCAGCTGTTCAGCGAAGGCCACGGCATCCGCCCGGCGCCGACCAATGCCTGGGTGTTCGCCCAGCTGTCCCAGGTCAACCCGACCCCACAGTCGAGCGAACTGCTGCAACAGCTCGACCAGCAGCTCACGCCCGACCAACGCAGCCAGGCGCAAAACCTGCTGGCGCAGGAGAAGCAGGCGCGCGGCAGCATGGCCCAGGGCGCCAACAGCACCCTGGCCATCGAAGCGCTGCAGGACGAGAAAGACGACGTAGACGCCGAGGATTCGCTATGACGCTCAACCCCTTCGTGAAAGCCGGTATCGGCCTGGGCTTCGCCCTGCTGTGGTCGATGCCGACCCTGGCGGCGGAAACCGCGCAGAAGAACTTCGGCCTCGACGTGAAGATCACCGGCCAGTCCGAGGACGACCGCGACCTGGGCACCCGCTCCGGCGGCGACGTCAACGGCCTGGGCCTGGACCTGCGGCCCTGGGTGTACGGCGAGCGCGGCCACTGGAGCGCCTTCGCCATGGGCCAGGCGGTGGCCGCCACCGACATCATCGAGACCGACACCCTGCGCCAGAACGACGACGGCAGCACCAGCGACAACGGCGACGACAGCCGCAAGCCGGACAAGAGCTACCTGGCCATGCGCGAATTCTGGATCGGCTACAGCGGCCTGACCCCCTACCCCGGCGAGCAGCTGCGCTTCGGCCGCCAGCGCCTGCGCAGCGACGACGGCATGTGGCGCGACACCAACATCGAGGCGCTGAACTGGACCTTCGACACCACCCTGCTCAAGGCCGACCTGGGCGTGGCCCAGCGCTTCAGCGAGTACCGCACCGACCTCACCGAGCTGGCCCCGGAGGACAAGGACCGCACCCACGTCTACGGCAACGTCGCCACGCAGTGGACGCCCGGCCACTGGGTCGGCCTGCGTGCCCACCACAGCCATGACAGTGGCAGCCTGAAAGACCCTGGCGAAACCGTCGACGCGCTGGACAAGACCCGCACGGGCGATCTGACCTGGCTGGGCCTGGAAGCCAACAGCGATGCCTACAACTGGCGCAACGACCATACCGTCAACTACTGGGGCAGCGTCACCTGGCTGACCGGCGATCGCGACACCCTCAGCAGCCAGGCGGTGGGCAACGACCAGGTCGCCACTGGCAAGCAGAGCGGCGACGTCAACGCCTGGGCCACCGACCTCGGCATCCGCCTGCGCCTGGACCCGCAATGGCAGGTCGGCGCGGCCTATGCCCGGGGCAGCGGCGGTGGCGGCAGCGACGGTTCGAACAACTTCGAGCAGACCGGCCTCGAGAGCAACCGCTCCAACTTCACCGGCACCCGCTCGCGCGTGCATCGCTTCGGCGAAGCCTTCCGCGGCGAGCTGGGCAACCTGCAGGCGGCCACCCTGTTCGCCTCCTGGCAGCTGCGCGACGACTACGACGCCAGCTTTATCTACCACAAGTTCTGGCGTGTCGACGGCAAGCAGAACATCGGCTCCAGCGGCATCAACGCGGTGGTCGACGACGGCGGCATCAGCCGTCCGCTGGTGCAGGGCGAGAAAGACCTGGGCCAGGAGATGGACGTGGTCGTCACCAAGTACTTCAAGCAAGGCCTGCTGCCGGCCTCGATCAGCCAGTCGATCGACGAGCCGTCGGCCCTGGTGCGCCTGCGCGCCGGCGTGTTCAAGCCAGGCGACGCCTATGGCAAAGAGGCCGACTCGTACATGCACCGCGCCTTCGTCGACGTGATCTGGCGCTACTGAGGCCGGGAGAGGATTTGACATGAACCTGCACCCGAACCTTCGCCACAGCCTGCTGGCCAGCGCCCTGCTGCTGGCCGCAGGCCTGGCCCAGGCCGCCGAGCCGGAAATGGCCAAGGGGCTGCAACAGGCCAAGACCTACACCGTCGCCAGCGCGCCGATCGAGCCGCTGCTGATGGACCCGCCCAAGCTGCCCGACCTGTCCGGCTACACCGCCGAGGCCGTGCAGAAGAAGATCGACCGTGCGCACAAAGGCAAGGTCAGCGTGCGCCGCATGCTCCAGGAGGACACCCTCAAGGAGTTCATCGGCGGCGACAACAAGGGCGCCGAATGGGTGCGCCGCCAGCACGGCATCCCCCAGGCGATCTTCGTCGACGACGGCCATGTCGACCTGGTGGAACTGAGCAAGAAGGTACCCAACCAGTACCTGCGCGAAACCGCGCCGGGTGTCTACCTGGCGCGCCTGCCGATCGTGGTCGGGCGCAAGGGCGTGCTGGAGATCGACGGCAAGGTCAAGGAACTGCGCCTGTCCGAAGAGGCCGGCTCGTTCATCGTCAACGACGGCAAGCTGTTCGTCAGCGATACCCAGGTGACCGGCTGGCGCGAGCAGGCCAATGGCCCGGCGACCTTCCGCAAGCCCGACCAATTCCGCCCGTTCCTGCTCAGCTGGGGCGGCACCGAGACCTACATCGTCAACAGCAAGATGGCCAGCTTCGGCTACGCCAAGTCCAAGTCGTACGGCGTGAGCATCTCGCAGTACACGCCGAACATGGCCAAGCAGATGGGCCGCGCGGAACCCACCGGCTGGATCATCGGCTCGGAGTTCAGCGACATGTGGTACGGCTTCTACTGCTACGAGACCCAGGACTTCGTGATCAAGGACTCGACCTACCGTGACAACATCGTCTACGGCATCGACCCCCACGACCGTTCGCACCGCCTGATCATCGCCGGCAACACCGTGTACGGCACCAAGAAGAAGCACGGGATCATCGTTTCGCGCGAGGTCAACGACAGCTGGATCATCAACAACAAGAGCTACGACAACAAGCTCTCGGGCGTGGTGATCGACCGCAACAGCGTCAACAACCTGATCGCCTACAACGAGATCTACCGCAACCACACCGACGGCATCACCCTGTACGAGAGCGGCGACAACCTGATCTGGGGCAACAAGCTGATCAACAACCGTCGCCACGGCATCCGCGTGCGCAACAGCGTGAACATCCGCCTGTACGAGAACGTCGCCATGGCCAACGGCCTGGTGGGCGTGTACGGGCACATCAAGGACCTCTCCGACACCGACCGCGACATCGCCCTCGACCCGTTCGACACCAAGGTGTCGCTGATCGTGGTCGGCGGCGAGCTGGCGGCCAACGGCTCAGGCCCGCTGTCGATCGACTCGCCGCTGTCGGTGGAGCTGTACAAGGTGTCGATGCTGATGCCGCGCAAGGCCAACGGCATCAGCTTCAACGGCGTGCTCGGCGAGCGCCAGGACGAAATCCTCGACCTGCTGGTGCGCCAGCAGAAGGCCGTGCTGATCGACCCGGTCGAACGCCAGACCGAAATGATCGACTAAGGAAGCCCAGACCATGACTCCACACCTGATGAAACTGCTGGGCCTGTCCGCCGCCCTCCTGGCCATCAGCCAGGGCGTGCGCGCAGGTGACATCAAGGCGCCGACCTTCAGCGCCGAGCCCTGCTGCCAGCTATGCCCCGAGGCCCACGACGCCAGCCGCTACACCACGCGCTACCAGCAGAACTTCACCACCCTGGTGCAGGCCCAGGGCGACTGGCTGTTCCGTACCCGCGAAGACCTGCGCACCGAATTCGACACCACCCCGGGCGGCTACAAACGCCTGCAGCAGGTGCACGACGCGTTCAAGAAGCGCGGCGTCGAGCTGGTGGTGGTGTACCAGCCGACCCGTGGCCTGGTGAACCGCAACATGCTCAACCCCGAGGAAAAGGCCGCCTTCGATTACCAGAAGGCCCTGCGCAACTACCAGGCCATGCTCCAGCGCTTCAGCAAAATGGGCTACAACGTGCCCGACCTGTCGCCGCTGACCAACGAGCAGTTGGCCGCCGCCGACCAGGGCAAGGACTTCTACTTCCGCGGCGACCAGCACTGGACGCCCTACGGCGCCGAGCGCGCGGCGAAGATCGTCGCCGACACCGTGCACCAGATGCCGGCCTTCGAAGGCATCCCGCGCAAGGAGTTCGAGACCAAAAAATCCGGACGCATGGGCAAGACCGGCACCCTGCACAACGTCGCCGGCCAGCTGTGCGGCACCAGCTACGCGGTGCAGTACATGGACCAGTTCGCCACCGAACCCAAGGGCGCTGCCGGCGGCGACGACCTGTTCGGCGATTCGGGCAACGCGCAGATCACCCTGGTGGGCACCAGCCACAGCGGCAAGAACTACAACTTCTCGGGTTTCCTGGAGCAGTACATCGGCGCCGACGTGCTCAACGTCGCCTTCCCTGGTGGCGGCCTGGAAGGCTCGATGATCCAGTACCTGGGCAGCGAGGAATTCCAGAACAACCCGCCGAAGATCCTGGTCTGGGAGTTCTCCCCGCTCTACCGCCTGGACCAGGAAACCATCTGGCGGCAGATCCTCGGCCTGCTCGACGACGGCTGCGACGACCGCCCCGCGCAGATGAGCGCCAGCGCCACCCTCAAGCCCGGCAAGAACGAGCTGATGGTCAACGGCCAGAATGGCGTGATCAAGGACCTGGTCAACCGCAACCACCAGCTCGACATCAAGTTCGAGGACAGCTCGGTGAAGGTGCTGCAGGCCACCCTGTGGTACCTCAACGGCCGCCACGAGGACATCAAGATCGAGAAGCCCGAGACCTCCGACACCGATGGGCGCTTCGTCTTCCAGATGCGCGAGGACGAAGACTGGGCAGGCCAGAACCTGCTCGCCCTGGAGGTCCAGGGGCCGCAAAGCGGCACGCAGAAAGTCGAAGCCAAACTCTGCAAACGCAACAACTTCGCCAGCCCTGCGCGGCACACCGCGCAGGCCGGCCAGTGAGGCAAGCATGACATCCATCCACCGCAAGACCGCACCCACCCTGCTCGCCCTCGCCCTGTTCGGCGGCGCGGCGCAGGCCGCGCTGGTGCCGCCCCAGGGTTACTACGAGGGCATCGACAAGCTCAAGACCGGCGATGGCGACTTCCGCTGCGAGGCGGCGCCCAAGCCCTACACCGGCGCGCTGCAGTTCCGCAGCAAGTACGAAGGTTCGGACAAGGCCCGGGCGACGCTCAACGTCGCCTCGGAGAAAGCCTTCCGCAAATCCACCGAGGACATCACCACCCTCGAGAAGGGCGTCAGCAAGATGGTCGGCCAGTACATGCGCGACGGCCGCCCGGCACAGCTGGACTGTGCCCTGACCTGGCTCGGCACCTGGGCGCGCGCCGACGCGCTGATGTCCACCGACTACAACCACACCGGCAAGTCCATGCGCAAATGGGCGCTGGGCAGCATGAGCGGGTCGTGGCTGCGCCTGAAGTTCTCCAATTCGCAGCCGCTGGCCGCGCACCAGGCCGAGGCCGAGCAGATCGAGAAATGGTTCGTGCGCCTGGCCCGGCAGACCGTGCGCGACTGGAGCGACCTGCCGCTGGAGAAGATCAACAACCACAGCTACTGGGCGGCCTGGTCGGTGATGGCCACCGCCGTGGCCACCGACCGCCAGGACCTCTTCGACTGGGCGGTGAAGGAATACAAGGTCGGCGCCAACCAGGTCGATGAGCAGGGCTTTTTGCCCAACGAGCTCAAGCGCCGCCAGCGCGCCCTGGCCTACCACAACTACGCCCTGCCGCCGCTGGCGATGATCGCCAGCTTCGCCCAGGCCAACGGCGTGGACCTGCGCAAGGAAAACAACTTCGCCCTGCAGCGCCTCGGCGAAGGCGTGCTGGCCGGTGCCCGCGATCCTGTTCATTTCAACACTCGCGCCGGCGTGAAGCAGGACCTCAAGGACCTGAAGATCGACAGCAAGTACGCCTGGCTCGAGCCATGGTGCGCGCTGTACCAGTGCGTCGGCGACACCCTGGAGCGCAAGCACGACATGCAGCCGTTCAACAGTTTCAGGCTGGGGGGCGATGTGACGCGGGTCTATGACCCGCAAGCCGAACAGAAAAAGTAACGCGTTTGCGTGGGAGCGGGCTTGCCCCGCGATGAGGCCCGAATGGGCAATGGTGTTGGCCCTGCCGACGCCATCGCGGGGCAAGCCCGCTCCCACGCAATCTTGGTGATCTTCCACTTTTTTCGTGGGGGGTTTGGGGGGCGCTGTGCCCCGGATGCTGTGAACAACAAGGAGAACCGGGATGGTCTTCTCGTCCAACGTGTTCCTGTTCCTGTTCCTGCCGGTTTTCCTCGGCTTGTACTACGTGAGCGGGAACCGCTATCGCAACCTGCTGCTGCTGGTTGCCAGCTACATCTTCTACGCCTGGTGGCGGGTGGACTTCCTCGCCCTGTTCGCCGGCGTGACCCTGTGGAACTACTGGATCGGCCTGAAGGTCGGCGCCGCCGGCGTGCGCACCAAGCCCGCGCAGCGCTGGCTGCTGCTCGGCGTGGGCGTCGACCTGTGCATCCTCGGCTACTTCAAGTACGCCAACTTCGGCGTCGACAGCCTCAACGCGATCATGACTTCGATGGGGCTGGAGCCGTTCATCCTCACCCACGTGCTGCTGCCGATCGGCATCTCGTTCTACATCTTCGAGTCGATCAGCTACATCATCGACGTGTACCGCGGCGATACCCCGGCCACGCGCAACCTGATCGACTTCGCGGCGTTCGTGGCGATCTTCCCGCACCTGATCGCCGGCCCCGTGCTGCGTTTCAAGGACCTGGTCGACCAGTTCAACAACCGCACCCACACCCTGGACAAGTTCTCCGAAGGCTGCACCCGCTTCATGCAGGGTTTCATCAAGAAAGTGTTCATCGCCGACACCCTGGCGGTGGTCGCCGACCACTGCTTCGCCCTGGAGAACCCCACCACCGGTGACGCCTGGCTCGGCGCGCTGGCCTACACCGCGCAGCTGTACTTCGACTTCTCCGGCTACAGCGACATGGCCATCGGCCTGGGCCTGATGATGGGCTTTCGCTTCATGGAAAACTTCAAGCAGCCGTACATCAGCCAGTCGATCACCGAGTTCTGGCGGCGCTGGCACATCAGCCTGTCGACCTGGCTGCGCGACTACCTGTACATCACCCTGGGCGGCAACCGTAAAGGCACCTTCAACACCTACCGCAACCTGTTCCTGACCATGCTGCTGGGCGGGCTGTGGCATGGCGCCAACTTCACCTACATCATCTGGGGCGCCTGGCACGGCATGTGGCTGGCGATCGAACGGGCGCTGGGCCTGGACACCAACCCGCAGCGCTTCAACCCGGTGAAATGGGCCTTCACCTTCCTCCTGGTGGTGGTCGGCTGGGTGATCTTCCGCGCCGAGAACCTGCACGTGGCGGCGCGCATGTACGGCGCCATGTTCAGCTTCGGCGACTGGCAGCTGTCGGAACTCAACCGCGCCAACCTCACCGGCCTGCAGGTAGCCACGCTGATCGTCGCCTACCTGACCCTGGCGTTCTTCGGCCTGCGTGACTTCTACCGCAACGCCACCCCGGCGCCCAAGGCCGCCCCGGTGCAGGTCAACGCCGACGGCTCGGTGGGCCTGGACTGGACGCGGATCATGACCCGCGCCCTGGTCCTGCTGCTGTTCGCCGCCTCGGTGCTCAAGCTCTCGGCGCAGAGCTACTCGCCCTTCCTCTACTTCCAGTTCTGAGGCCCCGATCATGAACCGGACACTTCGCATCACTTATTCGCTGTCGTTCATGGGCCTGCTGGTCGGCCTGGGCGTGGCCTCACTCGGCGGGCTGGAAAGCTTCAACCGCACAGGGCACATGACCCTGCTCGACGGCAAGCTGGCCAAGGCCGCCGAGACCCACTACGACGAGCAGTTCCCGATCAAGCGCCTGGGCACCAACCTGTGGGCGGCGCTGGACTTCAAGCTGTTCAACGAAGGCCGCCCCGGCGTGGTGCTGGGCCGTGACCAGTGGCTGTTCAGCGACGAGGAGTTCAAGCCCAGCGCTGGCGCCGAGCAACAGATGCAGGACAACCTGGCGCTGGTGCGCGGCATCCGCGACACCCTGCAGCGCCAGGGCGTGCAGCTGGTGCTGGCGATCGTCCCGGCCAAGGCGCGGCTCTACGCCGAGTACATCGGCAAGCAGACCCCAGCCAGCCTGCACGACCAGCTGTTCAACCAGTTCCACGCCCAGATGCGCCAGGCCAACGTCTTCGCCCCTGACCTGCTGGCCCCGCTGGAGCAGGCCAAGGCCCGTGGCCAGGTGTTCCTGCGCACCGACACCCACTGGACGCCGATGGGCGCCGAAGTGGTCGCCCAGGCCCTGGGCGAAGCGGTACAGCGCCAGCAGTTGCTCAGCGGCGAGCCCCAGGCGTTCATCACCGAAGCCGGCGCCACGGCACCGTACAAGGGCGACCTGACCAACTTCCTGCCGCTCGATCCGCTGTTCAGCAACCTGTTGCCAAGCCCGGACAACCTGCAGCAACGCACGACCCACCCGGTGCAGGGTGAAAGCGAAGGCGACGACGCACTGTTCGCCGACAGCCAGATCCCAGTGGCGTTGGTGGGCACCAGCTACAGCGCCAATTCGCACTGGAACTTCCTCGGCGCATTGCAACAGGCGCTGCGCAGCGACGTCGCCAACTACGCCGAGGACGGCCACGGCCCGCTGCTGCCGATGCTCAAGTACCTGCAAAGCGACGCCTTCAAGAACGCCCCGCCACAAGTCGTGGTGTGGGAATTCCCCGAACGTTATCTGCCAATGAAGAACGACCTCAGCGCCTTCGATCCGCAGTGGATCGCGCAGCTGAAGAACTCCCGTCAATCCGAAGAAAACCTGGCCCTGTCGTCCAATCGGACGGACCACTGAAGATAGAGAGGAATACGCACATGACCACCAAGACTTCCATTGCCAAAGCCCTCACCCTCGCCGCCGGCCTCAGCATGGCCTCGATGCACGCCTTCGCCGGCGCCGATGCCGCGCTGTATGGCCCGAGCGCGCCGAAGGGCTCGACCTTCGTGCGCCTGTACAACGCGTCCAGCGCCCCCACTGCCGCCTCGGTCGGCAACACCCAGATCAAGCAGGTCGGCGCCCAGGCCAGCAGCGACTTCAGCTTCCTGCCAGGCGGTGACTACACCGCCCAGGTGGGCGGCAAGAGCGTCCCGGTGAAACTGGCCTCCGACAAGTACTACACCCTGGTCAACAGCAGCAGCGGCAACCCGCAGCTGATCGAAGAGCCGCCGTTCAAGAACAAGCAGAAGGCTCTGGTGCGGGTGCAGAACCTCAGCGACCAGTCGCTGACCCTGAAGACCGCCGACGGCAAGACCGAAGTGGTAAGCCCGGTGGCCGCCAAGGGCCGCGGCGAACGTGAAATCAATCCGGTCAAGGTCAACCTTGCCCTGTACGCAGGCGACAAGAAAGTCGGCGACGTCAAGCCCGTCGCCCTGGAGCGCGGCGAAGCCGCCGTGCTGTATGTCACCGGTTCCGGCAACAGCCTGTCGCCGGTGTGGGTAACTCGCCCCGTGGCTAGCAACTGATTCCCCTGCCTCTAAACGACTATTGGAGAAACATCATGATCCCGGTAATTCTTTCTGGTGGTAGCGGTTCGCGTCTGTGGCCTTTGTCGCGCAAGCAGTTCCCCAAGCAGTTCCTGGCCCTGACCGGCGAGCACACGCTGTTCCAGCAGACCATCGAGCGCCTGGTGTTCGAAGGCATGGACAGCCCCATCGTGGTCTGCAACAAGGACCACAAGTTCATCGTCCAGGAGCAGCTGAACGCGCTGAAGCTGGAAACCCAGGCCATCCTCATGGAGCCGTTCGGCCGCAACACCGCGCCAGCGGTGGCCATGACCGCGATGAAGCTGGTCAATGAAGGTCGTGACGAGCTGATGCTGGTGCTGCCGGCCGACCATGTGATCGAGGACCAGAAGGCCCTGCAGCGCGCCCTGGCCCTGGCCACCGTGGCCGCCGAGCGCGGCGAGATGGTGCTGTTCGGCGTGCCGGCGACCAAGCCCGAGACCGGCTACGGCTATATCCGTTCCAGCCAGGACGCGCTGCTGCCCGAAGGCGTGGCGCGGGTCGCGCAGTTCGTCGAGAAGCCGGATGAAAAACGCGCCACCGAGTTCGTCCGCGCCGGCGGCTACTTCTGGAACAGCGGCATGTTCCTGTTCCGCGCCAGCCGCTTCCTCGAAGAGCTGAAAAAGCACGACCCGGACATCTACGACACCTGCCTGCTGGCCCTGGAACGCAGCCAGGAAGACGCCGATGTGTTGAGCATCGACGAGGCCACCTTCGCCTGTTGCCCGGACAACTCCATCGACTATGCGGTGATGGAGAAGACCCAGCGTGCCTGCGTGGTGCCGCTGACGGCCGGCTGGAGCGACGTGGGTTGCTGGTCGTCGCTGTGGGAGGTGCACGACAAGGACGCCGACGGCAACGTCACCAAGGGCGACGTGGTGGTGCAGGACAGCCGCAACTGCATGATCCACGGCAACGGCAAGCTGGTGTCGGTGATCGGCCTGGAGAACATCGTGGTGGTCGAGACCAAGGACGCCATGATGATTGCCCACAAGGACAAGGTTCAGGGGGTCAAGCAGCTGGTCAACACCCTCGACCAGCAGGGTCGCACGGAAACCCAGAACCACCTGGAGGTGTACCGCCCGTGGGGCTCGTACGACTCGGTGGACATGGGCGGGCGCTTCCAGGTCAAGCACATCACCGTCAAGCCGGGCGCGGCGCTGTCGCTGCAGATGCACCACCACCGCGCCGAGCACTGGATCGTGGTCAGCGGCACCGCCGAGGTGACCTGCGACGAGAACGTGTTCCTGCTCACCGAGAACCAGTCCACCTACATCCCCATCGCCTCGGTGCATCGCCTGCGCAACCCCGGCAAGATCCCGCTGGAGATCATCGAAGTGCAGTCCGGGAGTTACCTGGGCGAGGATGACATCGAGCGCTTCGAGGATGTCTATGGACGTACTTCCACGCCAGTGGAGCGTGGCATCTCGGTGAAGACCATCGCCCAGTGAGCTTCGCGGCGGTTCGGCGCCCCGATAAACCCGCTCCCACAGCAACAGCGCATGGCTTGAGGTCAGTGCGCTCCCTGTGGGAGCGGCTTTAGCCGCGAACACCGGCGCAGCCGGTGCCAGGCACCGCGTCGCCATCGGCACCGTGCGCTGCGCCACTCGCGCCTCGCGTCGTTGCAACAGGTTGAGCAATGGCGCAGTGATCAGGGTGGAGAACAGCGCCATGATCACCAGGATCGAGAACAGCTGCGCCGGCATCAGCTCGAAATCGAGATGTCGGCGGTGTCCGGCCTGCTCAAGCGCATGGAGGCCAGCGGCCTGGTGCGCCGCGAAGTGGCGCCGCAGAATCGCCGCCAGACCCTGGTCTACCTGACCGCCGAAGGCGAGCAACTGCGCAGCCAGATGCACACGGCCATGGTCGTGGCGGACAAGCAGCTGTCCAAGGCCATCCCCAAGGAGGACAAGGTCGCCTTGATGAAGGTGGTCGACCAGATCCGCGTGCTGATCGGCGAAGAGGGTTGAGGCCTGTTCCAGACGGCAACGCTTTGCACTAGGATGAAATCTCCTTCTACTGACTGGCCCTGCCCATGATGCTGATCGGCGCCCTGCTCGTCCTCACCTGGCTGGTCCTGCTGCTGCGCTACCCGGCCAAGGCCCTGCCGATTTCCATGGCCGCCCTGTGCGGCCTGGGCCTGGTGGCCCTCTGGGTGGTCTGGCAGGACACCCGTGAAGCCTCGCAACTGGCCCGCCTGGACATCCGCCTCAGCTACGCGCCCGAGCACTGCCCCGCCGACCGTGCGCTGCAAGTACGCATGAAGAATGGCAACAAGGCCCCGCTCACCGAACTGCGCTGGCGCGTCGGCGCCTATGCGCCGGGCGACACCGTCAACCTGGCCGAGAACACCTACGCCGCCCCCCGCTACCGCGGACCGGGCGAACTGCAGCCGGGCGTCGAGTGGAGCGATTGCCTGCCGCTGCCGCCGCTGCGCTCGGGCTACAGACCGCAGACGCTGGAGTTTCGTGCCGAGCACCTGCAAGGTACATTCGCCAATTGAACCCTCCCAATCGCGGGGCAAGCCCGCTCCCACGCAGCCCCGCGATGAGACCATAGCCCCCCACCGCACACAGGCCCTCCCATGCCCACCGTACTGATCACTGGCTGTTCCAGCGGCATCGGCCGCGCCCTCGCCGACGCCTTCCGTGACGCCGGCCATCAAGTCTGGGCCACCGCCCGCAAGCCGGAGGATGTCGAGCGGCTCGCCGCCGCCGGCTTCCAGGCTCGGCGATTGGATGTCAACGACGCAGCGGACGTCGCCCGCCTGGTCGCTGAACTCGACCACCTGGATATCCTGGTCAACAACGCCGGCTACGGAGCCATGGGCCCGTTGCTCGACGGCGGCGCCGACGCCTTGCGCCGGCAGTTCGAGACCAACGTCTTCGCCCTGGTCGCTGTCACCCGTGCATTGTTCCCCTTACTGCGTCACAACCGCGGGGTGGTGGTAAATATCGGCAGCGTCTCGGGTGTGCTGGTCACGCCCTTCGCTGGCGCCTACTGCGCCTCCAAGGCCGCGGTGCATGCCTTGAGCGACGCGCTGCGCCTGGAACTTGCGCCATTCGGGGTAAGGGTCATGGAAGTGCAGCCGGGGGCGATCGCCTCGCAGTTCGCCAGCAACGCCGGGCGTGAAGCCGAGCTGCTGATCGCCCAGGACTCGCCCTGGTGGCCACTGCGCGAGGGCATCCGCGCGCGGGCCCGCGCCTCCCAGGACCGGCCGACGCCGGCCGCGGATTTCGCCCGCCAGGTGGTCATGGCACTGCAACGCAATCGCGTGCCGGACCTGCTGCGCGTGGGCAATGGCAGCCGCGCGCTGCCCTGGCTGGCCAACTGGCTGCCCGGCGGCATGCTGAAAAAAGTCTTGATGAAGCGTTTCGGCCTCGACGTAACGCTTTGATCTTCCCGGTTTTACGGGACCTGAGCGAACGATAGCTGACCCTATCGCTAACTATAAAGTGCACACCAGAGCATTTTCCAATGCCGCGCCAGAGCCAAGAATCCCCATAGCATTTGAACGGCCATCCCAGACATTAGTGTCATCTCCCGCTGAAAATGGCCCTGCAGGGCCCATTTTGCGGGGGAGAAGCACTGCCGGATCAAAGGCAATCAGGGAGAAACCTCCAGGATCGGAGCCCCATGGTCTGGCTGGCAGTCTTTCTCACAAATGCATACAGGTAAACTCTGGAGTCATTCGTGAAACACGCTCAACTTCCTCGCAAAGTCCCCACGCAAGCCCGCTCCAGGATGATGGTCGAGACCATCCTGAAGACCACCGCCACGATGGTGGTCAAGCACGGCTATGCGGGAACCAACACCAACCTTGTCGCCGAACGCGCCGGTGTCAGTGTCGGTTCGGTCTACCAGTACTTCCCCAACAAGGACGCACTGATCGCTGCCCTCTACGAACGCCACGCCCAGGCGGTGAACCAGATCATCCTCGACGTCGCCGAGCGCCAGGAGGTGGCCGACCTGCCGAGCCACATCACCTTGCTGGTACGCGGACTCCTGCAACTGCACCTGCAAGAGCCCGAGCTGCACCGGATGCTGGACAAGGACTTCGCCTTCCTCAGCAACGGCGCCAGCGAACACCAGGCACGGATCACCCACTCGATGGAGTGCCTGCTGCAACGCTGGCGCCATCGGCTGGCCCTAGGCAACCTGCAGTCGGCCGCATGGCTGACCGCGCAGATGATCATGTCGATGGTCAAGGCCTATACCCTGGAAGCCCCGCAGATCAGCCAGGCCGGTATCGAAGAGGCGATCTGCTGCTCGGTGACCGGGCTGCTGTGCGCCAGCCCGCACAGCAGCTTCACCCAGACCGGTTATCTGCCGGGCAACATCGTCACCCACTCACGCCTGGGCGCCGCGTGACGCCTGGACCTGCGGCAGTTGCCGGTAGCGCTCGAGCAACCGGCGCGACTGCAGGTAGCTAGGCACCTCCACCACCAGCCCATCGACTTCGGCACGCACGCTGCCCGCGCGGGTGGCGTGCTCGAAGGCATCGATCTGCCGTTGCGCCAGTTCGGCCTCGGCCGCGGTAGGGGTCAGGTAGCGATTGGCCACGGCGACATGCGCGGGGTTGACCACGCCCTTGGCCTGGTAGCCGATGGAACGGGCAAACTGCATGTCCGCCTCGGCGCCTTCGTCGTCGGCGAAGGTATACGGCGAATCGATCGCCAGCACGCCCGCCGCCGCGCACTCGAGCAAGAAGCGCGAACGCGGGTAGAACAGCTCGGTACCGGCACGGCTGCGACCGGCGCCCAGGTCGGCGACCATGTCCTCGGTGGCCACCAGCATCGCCTTGATGCGTGGGGTGGAATGGGCGATATCGATGGCCCGGACCACGCCCAGCGCGGTTTCGATGTTCGGCACGATCAGGGTCGAACCCGGCGTGATGGCGTACTGCTCTTCCAGACGGGTGATGTGCCAGTCCAACAAGGCCATCTGCTCGCGCGACTCGACCTTGGACATCATCACCACTTGCGGCCGTGCCGCCATAACCGCCTCGAGGTCCTCCAGGCCGCAGGTTTCGAACGGGTTGATGCGCACCGAGCTGATGCGCCCGCATTCGCGCCAGTGCTGCATGACCCGCACGGCCAGCTGGCGCGCTTCGGCACGCCGCTCGGGCGGGGTGAAGTCTTCCAGCTCCTGGACCAGCACGTCGCCGTCGCCGTTCAGGGCATCGAGCAGCGCGGCCTCGTCGGCGCCGGGAATGAATAGGAAGGTGCGGCAAAGCGCCAGGGGATTGTCCTTGGAAACAGCCATGTAGACGTCCTGTAGTAATGAAAGATGGGAAAGGCGCGTCGGCGCTAGAGCATTGCCAAGCCGCCGTCGACGGCGATGGTGGTGCCACTAACGAAGGACGACTTGCCCGAGAGCAGCCAGCCGATCACCTCGGCGGCCTCCTCGGCACTGCCCTCGCGGCGCAGGGCGGTCATGCCATGCAGTTGTTCGAGCTTGCCGGCGGCACGGGTGGTGTCGTCGAGCATCGGCGTGCGGATCACCGCCGGGGCAACGCAGTTGACATTGATGCCGCGCGGGCCCAGCTCACGGGCCAGGCCCTTGCTCAGGGTGATCACCGCGCCCTTGCTGGTGGCATAGCCCAGCGTGCCGGCCAGGCCACCGCCGCGGATGCCGGCGACACTGGCCACGGTGCAGATGCGCCCGCCCTCGGGCATCAGGCGCACGGCCTGCTGGACCACACTGAAGGTGCCGATCAGGTTGATCTCCAGCAGCTGGCGCAGGCGCGCCACGCTCAAGGCGTCGAACGCGCTGGTGTCGACTACCCCGGCGCAGGTGGCCAGCGCATCGACCCGACCGAACTCGCGTTCGATCTCAGCGAACACCCGCGCCACCGCCTGCTCGTCACACAGGTCCAGGCAGTAATGCCGATGCCGCGCGCCGATGGCATCGAGCGTCGCGGCCAGTCCCCGGGCATCCAGGTCCAGGCAGGCCACCCGGTAGCCCTCGGCGGCCAGCAGGCGGGCCGTCGCCGCGCCAATACCACTGGCGGCCCCGGTCACCACCGCCACCTTGGTCAGTTCCAACATATCGAAAGCACTCCTTGCGACAACAGTGCCCGGTACCAGCTGGGCACGCTCTTGGACATGCTAAAAGAATGTATGGGACTCAACTACTCGCATTCATTTCGGCGCCATGGCAGGCGTACCATACCGGCAACCGGACAATGAACTCGCATTTTAAATTCCGGCTAAATAAACAGTGGCGATATTCGTCGTCACGCTCGAAACGCGAGCTTTTCCCAATTCAACTTTAATTTCCGTGAAAGCGATCGCCCCAGCGCGACGGCGCGCCGTCAACGGTCTTTAAAAAAACAAGCAAGACCGCGTATTTCGTGGCTCACAGCTTTTCATAACCGAGCACCGCAGTCAGTTATAAGAATGCGAGTAGCCAGCATCGAATAACCTGCTTACGATTAAAACCACTTTGAAACTTTATATTTCAGACGCACTTCGAGCGCACTGAAATGAGGCAACCAAAGTTTCAAACACATTACAACAACTTTTCGCCCCTCATATAAAAGGACGTTCACGATGAGCACCAAGGGTTTCGACACCGTCATTGAAATCAAATACCGCGACACCGACTCCATGGGCCATGTCAGCAGCCCGATCTATTACGACTACATGCAGCACGCCTACCTCTGCTACATGCACGACCTGCTGAAGCTGCCCAAGCGTGAAAAGCTCCCGCACATCATGGTTCGCAGCGAGTGCGACTACGTCGCCCAGGCCATGTATGGCGAAACCCTGGTGGTCACCAGCTCGGTGGTCAAGTTCGGGACCAAGAGCTTCGAGATCGAGCACATCATGCGTCGTTCGGACGACAGCAAGGAAATCGTCGCCAAGGCCAAGTCGTACCACGTGATGTTCGACTACGACAAACAAGCCACCGTGCCCGTGCCGCAAGCGTTCAAGGACCAGGTCCTGGCATTCCAGGAAGGCTGAGCCCGAGCTCAGGGATGATGGTTTCGCCGGGCGCCTGGCGGCCGGCGAGCAGACTCAAAGGAACTCTCGCGATGAAATTCTCCTGGACGCCCCAGCAACATGAACTGCTGGTGAAATACCGGGCCATCGGCGCCGAGCTGGCCGAGGCCCGCCGCAACGCCGAGCTGGCCGAGGCCCGCCGCAGCGCCGAACCCGGTTTCGACCATCACGGCTGGAAACACCTGTGCGATGCCGGCCTCTGGCAATTGGTCATCCCCGCCAGCCACGGTGGCCTGGGCGAGGACTGGTGGGGCTTCACCGCCGCGCTCGAAGGCCTGGCCTCTTCGATCCGCACACCGGAGCTGCTGCTCTCGGTGATCGCCCAGGCCGGCATGGTCCGCGCGCTGATGCTGTACGGCAGCGAAGAGCAGAAGGATCGCTACCTCACCGCGATCCTCAACGGCGCGCTGAGCGCCACCGGCATCGCCGAACCCGGCACCGGCACCGACGTGCGCAGCATCCATAGCCTGCTGACCCCGACCGGCGACGGCTACCGCCTCAACGGCAGCAAGTTCAACATCGCCCACGCCCCCGTGGCCGACTTCATGCTGATCGTGACCAAGCTGGACACCGACGCCAAGGCCAACATCGCCCTGGTGATGATCGACAAGGACACCCCGGGCCTGACCCGTGGCCAACCCGACGACAAGCTCGGCAACAAGCGCCTGCCCACCGGCCCGCTGCACTTCGACAACCTGCACATTCCGGCCTCCCAGGTACTTGGCCAGCCAGGCCGTGGCCTGCAGCAGCTGATCAAGATCATTTCCCTGGGCCGCCTGTACTACGGCCTGGTGGCGGCCAACCTGCCGACGCCGTTCCTTGCCGAGGCCATGCAGTACGCGGCCAAGCGAGAGAGCTTCAACAGCGCCATCGACAGCCACCAGTACGTGCAGAAGCGCCTGGTCGACCTGGCCATGGGCATCGAACGCAACCGCTGGATGGCCTATGCCGCGCTGGACCAGCTGCTCGACGACCACCCGCAGGCCCTGATGAGCTGCTCGATCGCCAAGCTCGGCGCCGCGCAGGACTTCATCAACAGCGCCATCAGCCTGCTCAAGCTGTACGGCAGCCAGGGCTACCACGAAGGCGGCATCGCCAACCTGGTCAAGGACGCCCTCGGTTTCGCCAGCGTCGGCGGCACCGAAGAGATGCACCAGAAGAACATCTTCAACCAGCTGCTGCGCCTGACACAGGCCGTCTGAAACGGTCGAGACCGCAGCCCGCAAGCCCTTTCATGCCCTGCCGGCACGCCAGGCCCGCCCCTTCCGGGGTGGGCCCGGCGTGGCCCGGCACTGGGGCTTTGCCTGCCTTCCATTGCGCCCAACACAAAGAGAGCAGACCCGATGCCCACTTCATCGATGCCCTTGCACAGCACGTCCTCCACCGCCTTCGCCGAACCGGTCGACGACCGCTTCGAACACGCCAGCGTCGACGAACTGCGCGCCCACCAGCTGCAACGTCTGCGCGTCACCCTGGAGCACGCCTACACCAACGTGCCCTGGTACCGCGAGCAGTTCCAGGCCCTGGGGGTCCGCCCACAAGACCTGAGCAACCTCGACGACCTGGCCCGCTTCCCCCTGACCAGCAAGGCCGAACTGCGCGAGCACTACCCGTTCGGCCTGTTCGCCGTGCCCATGGACCAGGTGGTGCGCCTGCACGCCTCCAGCGGCACCACCGGCAAGCCCACCGTGGTCGGCTACACCCGTCACGACATCGATGTCTGGTCGTCGCTGGTGGCCCGCTCGATCCGCGCCGCGGGTGGCCAGCGTGGCGACCGTATCCATATTGCCTACGGCTATGGCCTGTTCACCGGCGGCCTGGGCGCGCACTACGGCGCCGAGAAACTCGGCTGCACGGTGATCCCGATGTCCGGCGGCCAGACCGAGAAGCAGGTCCAGCTGATCCGCGACTTCCAGCCCGACATCATCATGGTCACGCCGTCGTACATGCTCAACATCGCCGAAGAGATCGAGCGCCAGGGCCTTGACCCACGCGCCCTGTCACTGCGGGTCGGAATCTTCGGCGCCGAGCCGTGGGGCCAGCAGATGCGCGGCGAACTGGAACAACGCCTGGGCATCCAGGCCCTGGACATCTACGGCCTGTCGGAAATCATGGGCCCGGGCGTGGCCATGGAACACCTGGACACCAAGGACGGCCCGACCCTCTGGGAAGACCACTTCTACCCCGAGATCATCGACCCGGTGACCGGCGAGGTGCTGCCCGACGGCCAGTTCGGCGAACTGGTGCTCACCACCCTGAGCAAGGAAGCCTTGCCGATGGTGCGCTACCGCACCCGCGACCTCACCCGCCTGCTGCCCGGCACCGGCCGCGCCATGCGCCGGCTGGACAAGATCACCGGGCGCAGCGACGACATGCTGATCATCCGTGGGGTCAACGTATTCCCCAGCCAGATCGAGGAACAGCTGCTGAACCTGTTCATCTTCAGTCCGGTACACGAGCTGCACGTGAGCCGCGAAGGCAATCTCGACGCGCTCACCGTCCAGGTCGAGCTGCGCCCAGAGCACAGCCGGCTGAGCAACGAAGAGCAACTCGCGGCGTGCCAGCAGCTCAGCCACCGGATCAAGGTACACGTCGGCATCAGCACCCGCATCGTGCTCAACCCATGCCACTCCCTGAAACGCTCCGAAGGCAAGGCCGGCAAGGTCATCGACCTGCGCGGCACGCGCTGACGGCCTGGTAACCCTCCGCAACGGACTCACGAGGTTGACCCCAACATGGATATGACCATCGGCGACTTTCTCCTGCGTCGCCTGCAGGAATTCGGTATCCGCCACCTGTTCGGCGTGCCCGGCGACTACAACCTGACCTTGCTCGAACAGGTCGAGGTCATGCCGGACCTGCGCTTCATCGGCAACTGCAACGAGCTCAACGCCGCCTACGCCGCCGACGGCTATGCCCGCGCCCAGGGCTTCGGCGCGGTGCTGACCACCTACGGCGTCGGTGACCTGAGTGCCTTGAACGGCATCGCCGGGGCCTATGCCGAACGGGTCCCGGTGGTCATGATCTCCGGCATGCCACCGCTGCACGCGATCATCGACCGCGCCCTGATGCACCACACCCTGGCCGACGGCAACTACGACAACATCATGGTCGCCGTGCGTCAGTTCACCGTGGCCCAGGCACGCATCACCGTCGAGAACGCCGCCCAGGAGATCGACCGGGTGCTGCAGACCTGCTATCGCGAACGCCGCCCGGTGTATCTGCAGCTGCCCTCGGACCTGGCCTACCTGCACATCGAAGTGCCCGACACCCCGCTGCAGCTGAGCGAGGCCCGCAGCGAGCCGGGCCAGTTGCAGCATGTCGTCGCCCAGCTGCGCGATCGCCTGGCCAAGGCGAGCCGGCCGGTGGTGCTGGTGGATATCGATGTCGAACGCTTCGGCCTGACCGAGCAGGTACTGGAACTGATCGAACGCCTCGAACTGCCCTTCGCCAACCTGCCACCGGCCAAGGCCATGCTGCCGGAGTCCCACCACCTGTGGCTCGGCACCTATGCCGGCGCCGGCAGCGCCCCGGCGGTGCGCGAGGCGATCGAGCAGGCCGACTGCGTGCTGAGCATCGGCGCGCGCTTCGCCGACGTCAGTACCGCACTGTTCTCGCAGAAGTTCCAGGACGGCGCGCTGATCCAGCTGCAGCCCTATGCCGCGTCGATGGCCAAGGTCCACTACAACGCCGTGAGCATGCGCCAGGTGCTGGAAACCCTGGTGCAGCAGCCACCGGTCATGCAGGCCGCGCCGCGCCAGGTGCCGCCCTTCAGCGGCCCCGCGGCGTACCAGGCCCAGCCCGAACGCCCGTTGAGCCAGCTGCGCTTCTGGCAGCGCATCGCCAACCTGATCCGCGGCGACGAACTGATCATCGCCGAGAGCGGCACCTCGTCGGCCGGCCTCAATGGCCTGCGCATGCCGCGAGGCGTGACCTACCTCACCCAGCCGATCTGGGGCTCGATCGGCTACACCTTGCCGGCGCTGCTCGGCAGCCTGCTGGCCCAGCCGCAACGGCGGCAGATGCTGTTCATCGGTGACGGCTCGTTGCAGATGACCGTGCAGGAACTGTCGACCATCCTCGCCCACGACCTGAAGCCGATCATCTTCCTGATCAACAACGACGGCTACACCATCGAACGCCTGATCCTCGGCGAGCATTCCAGCTACAACGACATCAACCCCTGGCGTTACGCGCAACTGCCCAAGGTGCTCGACACCCGTGACCGCGCCAGGCATTTCACCGTGCACACCGAAGACCAGCTGGAAGTGACGCTGATCGAAGCCGAGGCCTGCGACTCGCTGGTGTTCATCGAGGTGGTGATGGAGCGCATGGACGCGCCGGAGTCGCTCAAGCGCTTCGCCCGGCTGTTCGCCGAGTTCGACTACGGGCTGCCGACGATGAGCCAGCCGACCCTGGCGCATTGACAGACGGCGGCGCCTGCAAGATCGAGCGCCGCTTCGCGGGCAAGTCGCATCGGCGCACCACCGCCCCCACAGGAATTGCACAAGGCTTGAGGTCGGTGTGATCTCTGTGGGAGCGGCTTCAGCCGCGAACACCCGCACAGCGGGTGCCTGCCACCGAATTATCTGCCTCGCGGCTGACGCCGCACACAAGAGACACGGCCCGGGCGGCATCGCCACCCGGGCTTTTTTGCATCAGGCGATCGAACGCACCACCCCGCCATCCACGCGCATGGCCGCGCCGGTGGTGGCGCTGGCCTGACGCGAAGCCAGGTAGACCACCAGGCTGGCGACCTCCTCGACCGTGGCCAGGCGCTTGATGATCGAGCTGGATCGGTGCTCGGCGATGAAGCTGGCCTCCAGCTCTTCCACCGGCTTGCCAGCCTCATCTGCCATCTTCTCGAAATAACCACCCACGCCTTCGGAACGGGTCGGCCCCGGCAACACGGCGTTGACCGTCACGCCGGTGCCGGCCAGGGTCTCGGCCAGGCCGCGGGACACCGCCAGCAGCGCGGTCTTGGTGGTGCCGTAGTGGACCATCTCGGTCGGGATCTGCAGCGCCGATTCACTGGACATGAACAGCACCCGGCCCCAGTTGCGCACCTTCATGCCCTGGGCATAGTGACGCGACAGGCGCACCGCGCTCATCACGTTGACCTCGAAGAAGCGCTGCCAGTCTTCGTCGCTGATCTCGAAGAAGCCCTTGGGCTCGAAGATGCCCAGGTTGTTCACCAGGATGTCGATTTCCGGCTCCTTGGCGAACAGCTTCTTCACCCCCTCGGCCGTGCCAAGGTCCGCCACCACGCCGGACACCTTGGCGCCTGGCAGCTTGTCGGTGATTTTCTTGATGGCGCGTCTGACCCGGCCATCATCGCGGCCGTTGATCACCACATCCGCACCCGCCTCGGCCAGGCCGAAGGCGACGGCGAACCCTATTCCGGCCGTGGAACCGCTGACGATCGCACGCTTGCCGTGCAAGGAAATATTCATACCTGCGTCCTTTTTCTGGATGACTTCTGTTCCCCAAAACGACACGCCGCCAACAACGCGAGCATTGTTGGCGGCGTGCCTCATGGCTGTTTGACCGCTGTGTTCAATCGCGTTCGACCTTGGCTTGCAATACCGGCGCGAACGATTGCCAACCGCCGCCCAGGGACTTGTACAGCCCCACCATGGACAGCGAAGTGGCGGCGCTGCTTTGCACCCACTGCTCCTGGTTGGCCAGCAACGCGCTCTGTACCGTCAACACGTTGAGGAAGTCCACCGCGCCCTCCACGTACTGGCGCTTGGCGTTGTCCAGGGCGACCCGGCTCTGGCGCACCGCTTCCTCGAGCAGGTCGCGGCGCAACTGGCTGGCGTTGTACTGGCGCAGCACATCGTCGACTTCATGCCAGGCGCGCAGCACCGTCTGCTGATACTGCAATGCCGCCTGCTGCTGCTGCGCCTCGCGCAGCTCGAGCACGCCCTTCAGGCGCCCGCCCTCGAAGATCGGCAGATTCAACTGTGGCCCGATGGCGAAGCGCCGCGCGTCCCAGTTGCCGAAGTCGGACAGTTGCATCGACTGGAAGCCGGCGCTGCCGGACAGGCGAATGCTTGGGTAGAAGTTGGCCTTGGCCACGCCGATGCTGGCGGTGGCCGCGTGCAGCCGCGCCTCGGCCTGGCGGATGTCGGGGCGACGCTCGGCCAGCTCCGATGGCAGGCCCATGGCGAAGCGCTGGGCGGTGCGCGGCAGCTCGCCCGGGGTCAGCAGTTCGCGCTGCAGGCTGCGCGGCGGCTCGGCCACCAGCAGGCTCAGGGCGTTGATCAGCTGGGCCTGGCGCTCTTCGAGGGTCGGCAGGCGTGCCTCGACCGCGGCCACCTGGGCGGCGGCCTGGGCCACATCGAGGTTGGTCGCCACGCCGTCGTTCAGGCGCATCTGCGACAGGCGCAGCGAGTGCCGGGACACGTCGAGGTTCTCGCGCACCACGCCGAGCGTGCTCTGCACCGAGCGCAGCTGGATGTAGGTGCTGGCGGTTTCCGCCAGCAGCGACAACAGCACGCCCTGGCGATCGTTCTCGGCAACCTCGACACTGGCGTCGGCCGCTTCCACTTCGCGGCGCACGCGCCCCCACAGGTCCAGTTCCCAGGCCGCGACGAAGTCGCCCTGCCACAGGTTGAAGGCCGACTTGCCGCCCTTGCCGGACGGGTCGGAAAGCCCCTCGGCACTGTTGCGCGCCCGGCTGTAGCCGGCGTTGACGTCCACCGACGGGTACTGCGCCGAGGCGATGCTCATGCGCAGCGCGCGGCTCTGCATCAAACGCGAGGTGGCGATCTGCAGGTCCAGGTTGCGGTCTACCGCGCGTTGGATCAGCGCTGTCAGCTGCGCGTCGTGGAAGGTCTCCCACCAACGGGCCTCCAGCGGCGTGCTTTGCGGCTGGCTGGGCGCAGCCTTTTCCTGCAACTCGGGCCAGGTCGCCGGGGCGCTCGGGGCGGGCTTGTGGAAGTCCGGTCCGAGGGTGCAGGCACTCAAGGCCAGGGTAGCGCCCAACAGCAAGGGCGTGCCGGTGCGTGCAAGCTTCATCGGGCGCTGACCTCCTGGTTGGCCTTGCCCCGGGCATCCTGGCCGCCTTCGCTGCGAGTATCGATGTCGGCGATCACCGACATGCCCACGCGCAGACGCTGCAACAGCGGCTGGTCGGCGTCGAAGACGATCTTCACCGGAATACGCTGCACCACCTTGGTGAAGTTGCCGGTGGCATTGTCCGGCTTGACCGCCGCGAAGGTCAGGCCGGTGGCCGGCGCGACGCTCTGCACGACCCCGCGCAGGCGCTCGCCGGGGAAGGTGTCGACGCTCACCTCCACGCGCTGCCCAGGCAGTACGTGGGTCAGCTGGGTCTCGCGGAAATTGCCGATCACGTAGGCACGTTGCAACGGCACTACCGAGAGCATCTTCGCCCCTGGCTGCACGTAGGAGCCGATGCGCACCGCGCGCTCGCCGACCATGCCGTCGATCGGTGCGACGATGGTGGTGTAGGACAGGTCCAGCCGCGCGCGGTCCAGGGTCGCATCGGCATGCTTGCGCCCGGCCTCGGCAGCCTGCAGCTGCGCGCTGAGGATGTCGGTCTGCTTGCGCGCCGCCGCCAGGGCCGCGCTGGAGTTGGTCGAGCGCGCCTGGGCCTGGTCGACCCGGCTGCGCGCCTGTTGGGCGTTCTGCACAGTGCCGGCGCCCTGCTCGGCCAGGCGCGTGTGGCGGGTCAGCTCGTGGCTGGCGAAGGCCAGCTCGGCCTTGTCGGCGGCCACCGTGGCCTCGGCCTGGGAGATCAGCGAAGCCTGGCGCTCCAGGGTGGCCTTGGCGTTCTGCAGTTGTGCGCGAGCCATCTGCGCCTGGGCCTCGGCCGCCGCCAGGGCGGCCTGGAAATCGCGGTCGTCGATGCGCGCCAAGGTCTGTCCGGCCTTGACCTGCTGGTTGTCCTCCACCAGCACCTGGGTGATGAAACCGGCCACTTTCGGGGCCACCACGGTGTAGTCCGCCGACACGTAGGCGTCGTTGGTCGACTGCACGCCCCCGCCGCCGAACAGCGACGGCAAGGCGGTAGAGGCGATGCCGCCGACGACGATGACCGCCGCCGCGATCAAGGCCAATTTCTGGTTTTTACTCATGGTCATGATGTCTTTCTCTCTCAACAAGAACGCTATGCCACCGCGCGGGGTGGATAGATTCGGGTAGGCACGAAGGGAATCAGCACGATCAGCGCCAGCGCCAGTAGTGCCATGCACAGGTAGAGGTCAGCCGAGGTCAGCACCACAGCCTGTTCGTGAATACGCTTGGCCAGGCCCGCGGCGTTGCCGTCGACCAGCGGCGAGTTGCCCAGGTTGTCCACCAGCATGTTCGAGTGGAAATGCCGGCGGCTGGTGGTCAGCGCGTCCAGCACTCCGGCGGCGACCACCGAGGCAAGGCCCTTGATGGTGTTGAACCAGGCCGAGGCGAACGGGCCGTCCTGCGGCGTCATGCCGCCGGTGGCGAGCATCAGCAGCGGGATCACCGCCATGGGTTGGCCGAAGATCTGGAACAGCTGCAACACGTAGAAGTTGTCGCGGATCCATTGCGAGGTGACGAAGGTGCCGCCGAAGCAGGACACCGCCAGCATGCCCAGGCCGATGGCCAGCACCCAGCGGCAGTCCACCGCGCGGATGTTGCACAGCGCCGCCGTCAGCGGCAGGGCCAGCAATTGTGGCAGCGCCACCAGCAGCATCACCGGGCCGGTCTGCGCCGGGCGATAGCCCTGGATCTGGGCCAGGAAGCTCGACGGAATGATGATCACCGCCGACAGCACCACCAGCACGCCGCCCAGGGTGATCAGGGCGTGGGTGAGGTTGCGGTTGGTGAGCATCTGCAACTTGAAGAACGGCAGCGGGTGGGACCACTCGTTGATCATGAACAGCACCAGCAGCGCCAGGCCGCCGCCCAGCAGCCAGCAGATCATCGGCGAGTTGAACCAGCCGTAGCGGTCGCCCTGGGACAGGCCGATGACGATCGAGCAGATCGCCGGCAGCCCCAGCAACAGGCCACGCCAGTCGAACTGCTTGAAGCGTTCCAGGCGCAGCGGGTCCTGCGGCAGCCCCCAGGCCACGCAGGCCATGGCCAGCAACGACGGCACGATGATCTGCCAGAACGCCCACTGCCAACCGACGTATTCGGTCCAAAGGCCCGCCAGCGGCAGGCCCAGGCTGGGACCGAAGGTGGCGGTCAGGGCATAGCCGGCCAGGCCATAGAGCTTGATGCCCGGCGGCAGGAAGCGCAGCGCCACGCTCATCAGCATCGGCGGCAGGGCACCACCGGCGAAGCCTTGCAGGGTGCGCAGCACCATCAAGGTTTCCTGGTTGGGCGCGAACGGGCACAGCAGGCCGAGCACGGCGAAGGCGCCGATGGCGCAGAGCGTGAAGCGGCGCAGGGAGAAGGTCACCGAACACCAGGGCGCGAAGGCCATGGCCGACACCGAGGTCGCCGAATACAGCGCCACCAGCCACGAGCCTTCGTCGGCGCCGATGCCCATGCCGCCGCGAATATCGGCCAGGGCCATCTTGGTGACCATCTCGTTGAGGCCGGCGCACAGTACCGCCAGCAACACGCCGACCAGGCCGACCACGATGCGCGGACCGAACGCCGGGGGTGCGGCCGGCTTGGCCGGGGCCGGGGCCGGGGCCGGGGCCGCTGCCGCGGCGGTAGCCGTGACGGCCAGCGAAGTCATGGCCTGGCCCCGGCGCTACGGGCTGGGGCGGGACAAGGCAGATAGGCACGCATGGCTTTGGAACTCCGGGAAAATAGATACCCGGCAAGTCTAGGGAGGCGCAATGCTGACGAAAACTGACATATTCGCAGCTTTGTGCTGCATGCAATGCAACAATCAAGTCACTTAATCATAAGTGCCCTATGCCCCGGCCCCACGCATGTCCCTGCAGGAGCGGCCTTGCGCCGCGAAAGGGGCGCATGGCGGTTCCGGCAATACCCGCCAGGGTCTGCTGCGCAGCCCTTTCCGGCCGGTCCGACGCCTCGGCAAGGCCGCTCTCATGGAACAAACCATAACTCATTGATTTAGCTTGCCCGCGAACACCGGCGAAGCCGGTGCCAGGAACCGTGGCGCCTGCTTCGCGGGCAAGCCCGCTCCCACAGGGATAACGGTTCCCTGCGCGACAGCCCAACCCCAAAGGGCTGGGCGATCTCCTACAGGGGCGCCGCAAACGCCCCTCACTCAATGCCTGCTGCAGCACTCCTTGAGCGTCTGCCGCAGCCAGCGATGCGCCGGATCGTTGTCGTAGCGCGGGTGCCAGGCCTGCATGATGGCCACCGACTCGAGCGCGATCGGGATCCGGAACGAGCGCAACGGCAGCCCCAGCCGCGCCACACTGAGCAGCACATGCTGCGGCAACGGCAGCAACAGGTCGGACTCGGGCAACGAGAACATCGCCGAGTGGAAGCTCGGCGTGATCAATGCCACTCGCCGGCTCAAGCCCATGCCCGCCAGGGCCTGGTCGATCGGGCCGGTGGCACGACCGCGCCGCGACACGCTGATCTGCTCATAGGCGGCGAAGCGCTCCGGGGTGATCTCGTCGCTGAAGATCGGATGGTCGACCCGGGCCAGGCCAACGAAGGTGGTGGAGAACAGACTCTGCACCTTGATCTCCGGCCCCAGGTTGCGGGTGGCGCTGATATACAGGTCCAGTCGCCCGTCGCGCAGGCTTTCGTCCTCGTCACCGCCCTCGCCCTCCGGGACGAAGCGCAGCACGGTGCGCGGCGCCTGCCGGCGCATGGTTTCCAGCAATGGCGTGGCGAACGGCGCGATGAACACATCGTTGGCGCGCAGATTGAAAGAACGTTCGAGGGTCGGCAGGTCGACCTCGTCGCTGGAGCTGAAGACCTGGCCGGCCTGTTCGACCACGCTGCGCACCTGGCTGCGCAGCGCCATGGCCTTGGGCGTGGGCACCAGGCCACGGCCAGCGCGCACCAGAATCGGGTCGCCGACGGCATGGCGGATTCGTGTCAGGGTGCGGCTCATGGCCGCCGGGCTGAGGTTCATGCGGCGTGCCGCCCCGACCACGCTGCCTTCGTCGAGCAGCGCATCCAGCGCGACCAGCAGGTTCATATCCGGAAAGTGCATGGTAAGCATCCATTCAAGAATTTCAGTGAATCCGCTGCAATATTACCAGTCTTTGCCGACTTTCCTGCCTTTGCATACGACGCAACATGTGATTGCGCCGCACACCATTTACCCGGCTGCATGCATTCTCAAGAATACCTGCCTTGTACATAAACAATGGACCCACAAGCATGTTCAGGTCGGTACTGATCGCCATCGATGGCACCTCGCACAGCCTCGGCATCCTCGACACCGTCAAGCGCTTCTGCGATACCGAGCAGCATTTGCTGCACGTGTTGCTGGCGGTCGACAGCGCCTATGCCCTGGAAGAGTTCGACCAGCGCCTGAGCAGCTTCGACCGCACCGAATACCCCGCCGCCGCCCAGGAGCAGCTGCACGCGGACAAGATCGTGCAACAGGCCATCCAGGCCTTCGAACAGGCGGGCTTCTCGACCACCGGCAGCCAGGAGGTCGGCGAACCGGCCGAAGCCATCATCAAGGTGGCGAAGGCACGCAACAGCGACCTGATCGTCATGGGGCACCGCCACCTGTCACGCCTCAAACGCATGCTCGATCCATCGATCGCCAGCAAGGTCATCGACGAAGCCAGCTGCCCGGTGCTCATCGACGCCCGCCACCAATCCCCACGCCACTGAACCGAGACGACACGGATGAAACTCGACTACCTGCAACTGGAACAGTTCGGCGCCGTCGCGCTGGTGCGCCTGAGCCGCCCCGAAGCCCTCAACGCCCTGTGCGTCGAGCTGATGGAGGAACTGGCCGGCGTGCTCGAGCGCCTGGAGCAGGACCGCAGCGTGCGCGCCCTGGTGCTGACCGGCGGCGACACGGTGTTCGCCGCCGGCGCCGACATCAAGGCCATGCGCGATCGCAGCTACATGGACGTCTACACCAGCGACTTCGTGACGGTGAACTGGGAGCGCCTGGCCAGCTTCCGCAAGCCGAGCATCGCCGCGGTGGCCGGCTACGCCCTGGGCGGTGGCTGCGAACTGGCGCTGATGTGCGACATGATCATCGCCGCTGAAAGCGCCCGCTTCGGCCAACCGGAAATCAAGATCGGCACCATCCCCGGCGCCGGCGGCAGCCAGCGTCTGGCGCGCTCGATCGGCAAGGCCAAGACCATGGACCTGGTGCTGACCGGGCGCACCATGGATGCCGAGGAAGCCGAACGCTGCGGGTTGGTCAGCCGCCGCGTCAGCGACGCCACGCTGCTCGACGAAGCGCTGCAGGCCGCCTCGCGCATTGCCGGCTATTCGGGCCCGGTGACCATGATGGCCAAGGAAGCGGTCAACCACGCGTTCGAGAGCAACCTGAGCGAAGGCGTGCGGGTCGAGCGCCGGCTGTTCCACTCGACCTTCGCCATCGACGACCAGAAGGAAGGCATGGCCGCCTTCGCCGAGAAACGCGCCCCGCAGTTCATGCACCGCTGAGCCCCGGCGCCAAACCGTAGGCGCCAGCCTTGCTGGCGAAACAGGCGACGCGGTGGCTGGCACCGGCTACGCCGGTGTTCGCGGCTGAAGCCGCTCCCACGGACCTCGGGCCATGCGCTCTCTCTGTGGGAGCGGGTTCACCCGCGAAGCAAGCGCCCGAGGTACCCGGCACCAAAGCGAGTCAATCGCTGTCCGGCGTGACCACCACGGTGCAGGTGGTCCCCGCCGCCAGCAGGAAGCCCTCGGGCACCTCATCGATATGAATGCGCACCGGCACCCGCTGCGCCAGGCGCACCCAGTTGAAGGTCGGGTTTACGTCAGCGATCAGCTCGCGGCTCTGCGGGTTGTCACGGTCGTAGATACCCCGGGCGATGCTTTCTACATGCCCCTTGAGGCGCTCGCCGCTCATCATCTGCAGCTCGGCCTGGTTGCCCACTTTCACATGGGGCAGCTTGGTCTCCTCGAAAAAGCCGTAGACCCAGAACGAATGCTCGTCCACGACCGCCATCACCGCCTCGCCGGTACGCGCGTAGTCGCCCCGGTGGATGTTCAGGTTGGTCACGTAGCCATCGACGGTGGCGACGATCTGCGTGCGCTTGAGGTTCAGCTCGGCGGCGGCCAGTTGCGCCTGGGCGTGCTGGTAGTCGGCCAGGGCCGAGTTGGCGATGTTGCTGGCGTCGTCACGGTTCTCCTTGGAGATCACCAGGTTGTCCATATCGGCCCGGCGCTTGGCGTTGACCTTGCGCATCTCCCAGGTGGCCTTGCGCGATGCGACCATGGCCTTGGCCTGGTCCACCGCCAGCTGGTAGTGCTCGGGGTCGATGCGCATCAGCACGTCGCCCTTCTTCACCCGCTGGTTGTCCAGCACCGGCACATCGACCACATAGCCCGGCACATCGGCGGCGACATTGATGATGTCGGCGCGCACCCGACCGTCGCGGGTCCACGGCGTGGTCATGTAGTGCAGCCACAACTGGCGACCGATCACCACGGCAGCGACCAGCACCAGCAGGGTGGCGATCAGGCTGAAAAACTTTTTCATCGAAGGATTCTCACCAGTAGAGCGACAGCGCCAGGGCGCCGAACAGGCAGACGAACAGCGACAGGCGCAGCAGCGCCGGGTGCCAGAAGAAGCGATAGCCATCCACGCTGGCGATGAACCGGTCCAGGCCCCAGGCCAGGCCCAGGGCGAACAGGAACATCAAGGTCATGGTGGGCATGTACACGCCATGGAAGGCGAT
Organism: Pseudomonas sp. microsymbiont 2; assembly: GCF_054788395.1. NCBI lineage: Bacteria > Pseudomonadati > Pseudomonadota > Gammaproteobacteria > Pseudomonadales > Pseudomonadaceae > Pseudomonas > Pseudomonas sp. microsymbiont 2. The sequence goes on along the minus strand of NZ_CM139112.1, from coordinate 1,010,957 downwards.
CTCACGGGGCATGGTGCATTCCTTTCGCCGGTGCCAGCGGCGACTGTGGGTCGAGCAGGGAGGAACGGATGAAATGCAGGTAGCTCTGCGCACGGCGCAGCACCGAGGTGTCGAAGTGCCGGGCGAAGGGTTCGTCGGTGGCCTGCACACGGCTGATGGCATGATCCACCGCCACCAGGGCGCGCTCGTGGTTGCTGGCGCTGGGCTGCAGGAACAAGCGCGCCAGGGCCCGGCCCATCACGCGGATAGCCTGGCGCCAGGGCTGACTCTCGGCATAGGCCGGATGGACCGGCGCGCGGGCTTGCTCCTTGCGCAGCTCGATGATCGCGTGGCCGATCTCCAGCACGGTGAACATCCAGCCCATCAGCTCGCTCTGCACCCGCGGCTTGCCGGCGGCCAGGCCATAGGCCTGGTGCAGCAGGTCGCGGGTGCGGCTCTCGAAGGCCGACCCCAGCCCACGCAAGCGCCCGCCGATGGCGAACAGCACCTGTTCGCGCAGCGCCTGCTCCAGGCGGCTCCACAGCCAGCGGCTGTTGGGCGGCAGGATGATCGCCCCGGCGGCGGCGCAGACGAACATGCCGATGACCATGCCGATGTAGTCGTTGATGAAGGTGTAGGGGTCGTAGACGGTCAGGTTGTTCGGCACCGAACCGATGGCGAAGAACACCAGCAGGCCCAGGCCGTAACCCGCGTAAGCCGGGCGTGACGCAAGGAACGCGCCGAGCACGAACACCGGCGCCAGGACCATGCACAGCAGCGCGAAACCGTCGATCCAGGGGAACACGAAGAAGGTCTCGAAGAAGCCGATGAACGCGCCGAGCGCCGTGCCGCAGGCCATCTGGAACGACATGCGCTTGGGGTTCGGCGAGGCCGCCGACAGGCCCACGGTGACCGTGGCGATCAGGGTCATCATCGCGCCGCTGGGCCAGTCGCTGAGCAGCCAGTAGCTGCCCAGCAACAACAGCACCGCCGAGGCGCGCACGCCGGCGGCCAGCGACACCAGCCAGCTGGTCTGGGCCACGTAGGGCTCGTCCCACTGCTCGCGCTCGTGCTTGTGCACGGCCAGCGAAGCGTGGGTCTCGGCGTAGCTGTACATCTCGTCGACGAAGCGATAGAGCAGTTCGAAGGCGGTATGGAAGTCGAGCAGGTCGGATTCGCTGGGGTTGGTTTGCAGGTATTGGGCGCGCAAGCCGCGCACCTGCGCCTGCAGGCCTTCCTTGTAGCTGCCCAGCTCCAGCGCCAGGCGCAGCGCGTCGGCGTCGGTCAGGGCGCGCCCCACATAAGGCTCGAGCAGCTCGGCGAGGGTCGCAAGCCCCGGCTCGATGGCGCCGACGATCTGCAACGGGCCACGGGCACGCAGCCGTTCGAGCAGTCGGTGCAGAGCGTTGAAGCGCGTGGTGATGGCCATGAACTCGCTGTTCATGCGCACCAGCCGGCCAGAGCGCCGACGCATGTGCGGATCTTCGAAGGCGGTGACGTTGCGCAGGCTCTCCAGGCCCACCGCCTCGGCGACGAAGCGCACGTTGCTGGTCTCGTAGCGGTCGCGCTGGCTGTCGCCATGCAGGGCCTCGACCACCACCCCGGCGAAGGTGCCGAAACGCTGGTACAGGGCGTTGCGCATGGCGGCGCTGGCCGATTGCGGCAGGATCGCGGCGCTGACGAAGGTCGAGACGAGAATCCCCAGGGCGATCTCCAGCACCCGCCATACCGCCGCCATGAACGCCTGGTCGGGGTGCTGCAGGACCGGCAGGCCGATCATCGCCGCCGTGTAGCCGGCCAGCACGAAGCCATAGGCGCGGAAGGTGCGGTAGCGCATGGCCCCCGCCGAGCACAGGCCGACCCACAGCGCCAGGCTGGGCAGGAACAGCTCGGTGTTCTGCGGGAAGATCGCGATCAGCGCGACCATCATCGCCGAGCCGGCCAGGGTGCCAAGCACGCGGTAGAAGCTCTTGGCGAACACATGGCCGCTCTGCGGCTGCATGACGATGAACACGGTGATCATCGCCGTGCGCGGCTGCGGCAACTCCAGGCGCATGGCCAGCCACAGGGTGATGAACGCGGCGGCCAGCACCTTGAAGATGTAGACCCAGGTGACGCCATCGGTACGCGCCCAGGCGAAGAAGCCCCGGCGCCACTCCAGGCTCCGCAGCCAGCGCAAGGGCAAGCTCAGTGTGCTCATTCGGCGTGATCCGGCTGGTCGAAGATGGCCAGGGTGGCCGGGGTTCTCGGCGCGGCCTGGCGCTCTTGATCGGGCACGTCCTTGCCCGCCTCGAGGCCGCCGCCCAAGGCGGTGACCAGCTCGGCGTGGGCGGTCAGGCGCGCGGCCTGCACCTGCTGCTGCACCTGTTGCTGGCGGAACAGCAGGGTCTGCGCATTGAGCACGTTGAGGTAATCGGTCAGGCCACGCTGGAAGGCGACGGTGGCAATGTCGTAGGTCTTCTGCGCGGCAGCCACGCTTTCTGCGGCGAAATGCGCCTGTTCCTTCATCGACTCGCGACGGATCAGCTGGTCGGAGATGTTCTTCAGCGCGCCGATCACCGTCTGGTTGTAGCGCGCCACGGCCATGTCATAGCCGGCCGAGGCCACGCCCAGTTGCGAGCGCAGGCGGCCGCCGTCGAAGATCGGCAGGCTGATGGCAGGCCCCACGTTGTAGTTGAACTTGCGCCCGGTGAGAAACTCCAGCGGTCCGCCGCCGGTGGCCATGAAGCCGAGGCCGCCGACCAGGTCGACATTGGGGAAGAAGCCGGCATGGGCCACGTCGATGCCACGGGCCTGGGCCGCCACCTGCCAGCGGCTGGCGACCACGTCGGGACGCTGGCCGACCAGTTCGGCGGGCAAGTTCGACGGCAAGGTGAGCGGCGCGCCAAGGGTCAGGGTCGGGCGTCGCAGCTTCGCGCCCTGCCCCGGCCCCTGGCCGGCCAGGGCCGCCAACTGGTTGCCGGTCAGGGCGATTTCCTCGTTGAGGCTGTCGATCTGCCGATGGGTCTCCGGCAGCGGCGCTTCTGCCTGGCTGACCTCGAAATGGGTGCCGATGCCGCCGTCGAGGCGGCGCTTGGCCAGGGCGAGGATCTGCTCTTGCTGCGCCAGCTCGGCCTGGACGATATCGCGTCGGGCGTAATGCAGGCTGAGCTGGATGTAGGCGCGCACCACGTTGTTCTCCAGCTCCAGCTGGGCCTGGCGCGCCTCGGCGACGCTCACGTGCGCCTGGTCCACGGCCTGTTCGCTGGCGTTGCGCTCGCGGCCCCACAGGTCCAGCGCGTAGCTCAGGCCAATGGCGGCATTGTTGTCCCAGGTATTGGCGCCGGACAGCGCGCCCGGGCCGTAGAACTGATCCTCGGGCCAGTTGTGGCGCTTGAGCGTGGCGTTGCCATTGGCCTGCAGCTTCTCGGCCGACTCGACCACGCCGGCCATGGCCTTGGCTTCACGCACCCGGGCGGCGGCCATGGCCATGCTCGGGCTGCCGGCCAGGGCCAGGGCGATCCAGTCGTTCAGCTGGGCATCGCCATAGCCGCGCCACCATTGCTGGGCTGGCCAGTTGGCATCGCGCGCGGCTTCGCGGATGGCCTCGTCGGTGGCGAGTGAATTGGCTTGGATTGTCTTGCTTTGCGGGGCAATGCCCCAGGTTCCGATACAGCCGCTCAAGGTGAGACAAAGGGCACAGGCACTGAGCGCATGGAGCGCTCTGATGTTGCGACGCGGCACAGCGGCGATTTCCCGAGGAAGAGGTGGAGGGGCCGAGCAATTCTAGGGGCGGGTTTCATTGGCGATAAGCGTATATTCCTGCGAATCTTTGTTACCAAAACAGCGATAATCCGGCTTTAGTCGGACGTGCATTTGCGTTACTTCATGTCACAATTTTGTCCTCTAAACCGAGAGTGACCCATGGACACCCTGCAAAACATGCGTGCTTTCAGTTGCGTCGCCCAGCTCGGCAGCTTCACCGCTGCCGCCGCGCAACTGGATACGACCACCGCGAACGTGTCGCGGGCGGTCTCCAACCTGGAAGCCCATCTGCAAACCCGCCTGCTCAACCGCACCACCCGGCGCATCGCGCTGACCGAAGCAGGCAAGCGCTACCTGATGCGCTGCGAACAGATTCTCACCTACGTCGAGGAGGCCGAAGCCGAGGCCAGCGATGCCCATGCGCGCCCGGCCGGGCAGCTGAAGGTGCATTCGATGACCGGCGTCGGCCAGCACTTCGTGGTCGATGCCATCGCCCGCTACCGCGAGTCGCACCCGGACGTGACCTTCGACCTGACCATGGCCAACCGCGTGCCCGACCTGCTGGACGAGGGCTACGACGTGTCCATCGTGCTGGCCAGCGAGCTGCCGGACTCGGGCTTCGTCTCCCAGCGCCTGGGCATCACCTACAGCATCGTCTGCGCCTCGCCCGAGTACGTGGCCCGCCACGGCAGCGCGCACAAACCGGCCGACCTGCTCCAGCATGCCTGCCTGCGCATGGTCAGCCCGGTGATCCCGCTGGAGAAGTGGCTGTTCGACGGGCCGGAAGGCCAGGAGATGGTCAACATCACCAGCTCGCCGTTCCAGGTCAACTCGGCGGACGCGATGAAGACCGCGATCCGCAGCGGCATGGGCGTGGGCGTGCTGCCGATCTACACCGCCATCGATGGCCTGCGTGATGGCAGCCTGGTGCGGATCATGCCGGAGTATCGTCTGCAGGAGCTGAACCTGTACGCGATCTACCCATCGCGCCAATACCTGGATGCGAAGATCAAGACCTGGGTCGAGTACCTGCGCAACTCGCTGCCGGAGATTCTTGCCGCCCATGAGGCCGACCTGAAGACCCACGAGCTGCTGATCGCCAACTGAAAAAGCCGGTGCATTGGGGGTGGGGACAATGGTAGGTTGCTAACCATTGATTCCAGCGTCTGGCAGACAGGGACATGGGAGGGCTTCGCCCTCCATCGCGACACAAGGCCGCTCCTACAGGGTTACGCGACACCTGTAGGAGCGGCCTTGCGTCGCGAAAGGGCCGCACAGCGGCCCCGCTCTTCTGCCCGACTCCATCACCCGCCTTGCAGAGAAGCAGCCCGATGAAAAAGACCGTCCTGGCCTTCAGCCGCATCACCCCGGCCATGGCCGAACGCCTGCAGCAAGACTTCAACGTGATCGTGCCCAACCCGAAACTCGGTGACATCGCTGCCCAGTTCAGCGAAGCCCTGCCCGAGGCCCACGGCCTGATCGGCGTCGGCCGCAAGCTCGGCCGGGCGCAGCTCGAAGGCGCGGGCAAGCTGGAGGTGGTGTCCAGCGTCTCGGTCGGCTACGACAACTACGACCTGGACTACTTCAACGAGCGCGGCATCGCCCTGACCAATACCCCCGACGTGCTCACCGAAAGCACCGCCGACCTGGGCTTCGCCCTGATCATGGGCTGCGCCCGCCGCACCGCCGAGCTCGACGCCTGGACCAAGGCCGGGCAATGGCAGGCCACCGTGGGACCGGCGCAATTCGGCAGCGACGTGCACGGCAAGAAACTGGGCATCGTCGGCCTGGGCAATATCGGCGCCGCCATCGCCCGCCGTGGCCACTTCGGCTTCAACATGCAGGTGCTGTACACCGGCAACAGCCGCAAGACTGCGCTGGAGCAGGAGCTGGGCGCGCAGTTCCGCAGCCTGGACGCACTGCTGGGCGAAGCCGATTTCGTCTGCCTGGTAGTGCCGCTGTCCGAGGCCACTCGCAAGCTGATCGGTGCCCGCGAGCTGAAACTGATGAAGCCCAGCGCGTTCCTGGTCAACGTCGCCCGTGGGCCGGTTGTGGACGAAGCGGCGCTGGTCGAGGCGCTACAGAACGGCACGATTCGCGGTGCCGGGCTGGATGTGTACGAAAAGGAACCGCTGAGCGATTCGCCGCTGTTCAAGCTGCCCAACGCCCTGACCCTGCCGCACATCGGCTCGGCCACCGCCGAGACCCGCGAGGCCATGGCCAACCGCGCCATGGACAACCTGCGTGCGGCGCTGCTGGGCGAGCGGCCGCGAGACCTGGTGAACCCCCAGGTGTGGAAACACTGAAACCTTCATCGCGGGGCTCGTGAGAACGCGCTTGCCCCGCGATGCATCATCGAGGCTGCCGCCGCCTGCCCAGTACCTTGCGCACCACATACCGCGGCCGGTGCTTGGTCTCCTGGTAGATCCGCCCGATGTATTCGCCAAGGATGCCGATCCCGATCAGTTGCACCCCGCCCAGGAACAGGATCGCCGCCATCAGCGACGGATACCCCGGCAGGTCGTTGCCGAACACCAGCTTGTCGATCACCAGGAACGCCGCATAGACCAAGGCGACCAGCGAAACCCCGCCACCGAGGTAGGTCCATAGCCGCAACGGCACGGTGCTGAACGAGGTGATGCCGTCCAGCGCCAGGTTCCACAGGCGCCAGAAGCCGAACTTGCTGTTGCCCGCCGCGCGCTCCTGGCGGTCGTACTCGATGATCTCGGTGCGAAAGCCCACCCACGACAGCACGCCCTTCATGAACAGCTGCTGCTCCGGCATCTGCCGGATGGCGGCGACCACCTTGCGATCGAGCAGGCGGAAATCGCCGACGTTCTCCTCGATGGGCATCGAGGCGATGGCGTTGTGCAAGCGGTAGTAGAGCCGCGCCGTCCAGCGCTTGAAACGCGTGTCGGCGATGCGGCTGCGGCGCTTGGCCAGGACCACGTCGGCCCCGCCCTGCCAGCGCTCGATCATCTGCGCCACCACTGCGATCGGGTCCTGCAGGTCGACATCGATCGGCACCACCGCATCGCCCTCGGCATACTCCAGCCCTGCGAACAACGCCGACTCCTTGCCGAAGTTGCGCGAGAAGCTGATCGCCGTGACCCACTCGTCGCCGGCGGCCAGCTCCGCGCAGATGGCCTCGGTGTCGTCGCTGCTGCCATCGTTGACGAAGACGATCTCCACCGTCTTGTCGCGCAGCGACGGCTCGGCGCGCACGGCCTGGTAGAAGCGCCGCAGGGTCTCCTGCTCGTTGTATACCGGTACCACCAGGGTAATGTTCATGGGGTTCTCCGTCTGAACACCACGGTGTGCGAATAGGCGTAGCCCACCACCAGGCTGACCAGGGAGAAGGTTACCAAAGTCAGCCAGGGCGACAGCTCGGCATGGTCGGAGAAAGCGCCGATGGCCACGCTCAGGCCGCCCATCCCCAGCAGGAACAGCACATAGCGCCGACGGCTGGGGCGCACGGCGAAGGTGAAGTGGGCATTCATGTAGTAGGACAGGCTCGCCGCCACGGCGAAGCCCAGCAGGTTGCTGCCGGCCTGGCGCAGCCCCAGCCCCAGGTGCAGGCCCAGGAACACCAGCCAGTGCGCCAGGGTGTTGCCGACGCCGACCAGGCCATAGCGGATGAAACGCGACAGGCTCATTGGCCCGTATCCTGCGCCGGATGCACCAGCACATAGGCGGCGTCGCCGACCAGATGGATATCGTAGAAGCGGCTGGAAACCTCTGGCGCAGGGCTGCTCGCCAGCACCTGCTGGCGATCCAGTGGCGCGCCGCCATAGAAGGTGTGCAAGTCGCCGATGCCCATCCGCGGCAGCATCTCGGGCAATACCAGGTAGTTGTAGGCGTGGATCCTGGCGATCGCCGGCATCGCCTGCAACGTGCCCTGGGCTGCCGGAATCCAGGGCTGCTTCAGCCAGAACCCCAGCAGGTAATGATGCCTAGCCCCCTGCAGCGCCGGCGTGGATGACAGATCGTGGGCCAGGGCCTGGGCGATCGACTGGTGCAAGGTCTTCTGCAACACCAGCACACGACCATAGGCATAGGCATACGAGAGCATGAACAACACCGGGATCGCCAGCACCAGCACACGGATCCGTGGCAGCCCGGCCAGCGTGTCATGGGCCAGGTACGCCAGCAGCGCCAGGAAGGCTCCCAGCCCGAGCAGCACGCGCACCGTCTGCTCGAACTCCGCCAGCAGCAGGATCAGGCCAGGCACGCACAGAAGCACCAGCGGCACCGGCAACAACAAGGCCAGGCTCAGGCCCAGGCGCTCGCGCCCAGGCAACGGGCGACGCCACACGGCGAGCAGATGCCGCCCCAGGGCCAGCAACGCCAGCAGGATCAGCGCGGCGAAGATCCAGGCGCTCACCGGGGTGACCAGCAGGCCGACCGTATCGACCGTGGCCGCCAGCCGATGGCCGACCTCGCCCAGCCACTGGCCATCAAACGCCAGCAGCCCGGCACGGCTCGAGCTGACCATCCAGGCACTGCTGGCGTAGTACAACAGACAGCCGAGCAGCAACTGGCCAAGGCGCGCGCCGACACGCCGACCGATCAGCGCCAGCCTGGCGCCCTCGATGACCCGGCGCATCGCCTCGAGGCCACACAATGCGGCGAACAGGTTCACAGCGGGTTGGTACAGCGCGGCCGCCATCGCGACCAGCAGCGCCCCGTAGAGCCAGCCGCGCAGCGGCTGCGCGCCGAGGACGATGGCCCACGCGCAGGCCGCCAGCGACAGGGCCATGGTGGCGCCGTCGTACTGGTACGAAAGGTTCTGCAGAAAGAACGGCTGGTACCACAGCGGCAGCACCACCAGCACGGCGCTGAGCGTCGGCGTGGCGAACCAGTGCCGTACCAGGCGCGCCAGGGCATCGCCCGTGAGCAGCACGGCCAGCAGCAGCGGCAGCGGGTAGAGGTTCACCGCCCCCGGCGCGAAACTGAGCGCGGCGAACAGGGCGACCACCAACGGCCGCCCTACATGCCCCCAATCATTGCTGGCCAGGTGCTGGCGCGCGAAGTCGTCCAGGAACGGCATGTCGGCCATGAGCAATGGCAGGATGTGCAGCGCCAATGCCGCCGAGCACAGCAGCCAGAGCTGCACCGGCGTCAGCGGCCTGTTCCAGGATGAAGCGCAGGACATTCCCTTTCCCCAGACGAAAACATCCGGGCAAGTCTAGCCAGCCTCTCTCACCGCGCCAGCGCGGGCGGCGCGGACCTGGCCACGGGCTTGCGAAACACCAGCACATTGCCCGCCATCACCGCCACCAACCCCAGCAACGCCGGCGCAGTCCACTCGTAGCCCTCGGCAAACGCCGACACGTTCAACGCCACCAGCGGGAACAGCACCGTGCAGTAGGCCGCCCGCTCCGGCCCCATGCGTCCGACCAGGGTCAGGTAGGCGGTGAAGGCGATCACCGAGCCCGGGATCACCAGGTACAGCAGCGAACCGATGTAGCGCGCGTTCCACTCGATGGTGAAGGGAATGCCGCTTACCAGGCAGTACACCGCCAGCATCGAAGCGCCATACAGCATGCCCCAGGCATTGGTCGTCAGTGGTTTGAGGCCAGCCTTCTGCTGCAGGCTGGACAGCATGTTGCCGGCCGAGAAGCACAGCGTGCCGAGCAAGGCCAGACCCAGCCCGTAGAGGGTTTCGCGGCTGGCCGCATGATGGGAGAGCTCCGGCCAGAACAGCAGCCCCAGCCCCAGCAGCCCCATCGCGCCACCGCCAATCACGTTGGCGGCGATCTTCTGACCGAAGAAGATCCGCGCATTGATCGCGTTCCACAGCGTCGCGGTGGAGAACACCACGGCGATCAGGCCGCTGGCGACCCACTGGCTGGCGGTGAGAAAACACATGAAGTTGACGCAGAACAGGCAAAAGCCCTGGGCCAGGCACACCAGGTGGCCGCGCCGGTCCATCGGTTGCAGGCGGCGGGTGAGCAGCAGGAAGGCGAACAGGATGAGCCCGGCCAGGGCAAAGCGGTAGACGATCGACACCGCGATGGCGACCTCGCCCAGCTGCAGTTTCAAGGCGATCCAGGTGGTGCCCCAGATCAGGACGGTGAGCAGGTAGAGCGACAGGTTCATGCTGATACCTCTATTGCCAGGACCGGCCCCTTCGCGGGCAAGCCCGCTCCCACAGGTATTGCGCCATCCCCGTGGGAGCGGGCTTGCCCGCGAAATGGGCCACACGATTGTGTGATCAGTCTCCCTGCACACCCTGTGTTGCCGCTTGCATAAACTTGCGCTTTTCCTCCCTGGGTAGCTGCCATCCCAGCGCCAGCGCAGTACGATGGCCAGCAGAGGAACCGCCCATGCCCGCACTCGATCACCTGCACGTCTTCAACGCCATGCACGCCTCGCCCAACGCCCGGCTGGAGCTGAGCGCGCACCTGGGCGACGGACTGGCGGCCGCCTTGTGGAGCAACCGCGACGACGCCCGCGACTACCACGCCCCCAGCCACCACACCCTGTCCTGCTACATCGCCGACGGCACCGGCACCTTCCGCCGCCAGCGTCCGGCCGACAAGGGCGCGCCGGACAAGCTGTGCATCATGCCCGCCGGCCACGAGTCGAACTGGGTGGTCAACGGCCCGATCCGCCTGGCCCACCTGTACATCAGCGAGGCGCAGTTCGCCCTCGGCTGTACCCGTCTGCTGGACCGCGAACCGCGAGAGATGCAACTGCGCGAAGAAACCTTTCTCGACGAACCCCAACAGGCCCGGCGCTTCCGTGAGCTGATCACCCTGGACTGGGCCGAGCCCGGCGAACGCTTGCTGGCCAGCAGCCTGGCCCACGACATCATCGACCACGCGGTGCTCAACCAGGCAGGGCTGCGCCAGGGCCTCAAGCTCAAGGGCGGATTGGCGCCGTACCAACGCAGGCAGTTGGTGGACTACATCGAAGCCCACCTCGACCAGCCGCTGACGCTGGGCGAGCTGGCGCTGCGCTGCAACCTGTCCGAATACCACTTCGCGCGGATGTTCCGGGCGAGCTTCGGCCTGCCGCCGCACCAGTACCTGCTGGCCCGACGGCTGCAGCGGGCGTGCCGCTTGCTGCGCCTGGACGCGCTGCCATTGGGCGAGGTGGCGCTGGCGTGCGGATTCGCCAGCGCCAGCCATTTCAGCAACCGCTTCCGCCAGGTGCTGGGCGCGACGCCGGGGGAGTATCGGGCGGCGTTCGCCAGTTGCAGGAGCGGCCTTGTGCCGCGAAAGGACCGCAACGCGGTCCCGGCGATCTAGAATTCGAACGTGCTCGACAGACTGACCTGCCGCGCATCCCCCACCGCAACGAAGTAACGGTTCACCGCCGAGCTGTAGTAAACCTTGTCGAACAGGTTCTTCACGTTCAGTTGCAGACGCACCTTGTGCTCGTCCAGCTTGGTCTCGTAGCTGGCGAAGGCATCGGCCACGGTGTAGGCCGGCAGCTCGAAATCGTTGGTCGCATTGCCGGCCCGCTCGCCCACATAGCGGGCACCGGCGCCCAGGCGCAGGTTGTCGCCGCCGAACAGGCTGCCGTAGTCGTACACCGCCGACAGCGAACCGCTGTGCCGGGCGACGTTCTGCAGGCGATTGCCCTTGAGCTGCGGGTCCTTGGTCACCTCGGCATCGGTGAAGGCATAGGCGCCGATCAGGCTCCAGCGCTCGCTGAGCTGGCCGCTCAAGTCCAGCTCGACACCTCGCGAACGCACCTCGCCGGCGTTGCTGTAGAGGATGGTGCCGGGCTGGCTGTCGCCATCGGCCACCAGCACGTTGCGCTTGGTGATGTCGAACAGCGCCAGGGTACCGGTCACCGCGCCCGGCACATCGAGCTTGGCCCCGATTTCCCACGACTTGCCCTCTTCCGGCGCGACGCCGGAGTCCAGGGTCAGCGTGCGGCCACCGCCGATGCTCAGCGGGGCGATGGTCGAGTTGGGCTTGAACGACTCGCTGTAGCTGCCATAGAACGACAGCTGTTCGTCGACCTTGTACACCACGCCGGCATGGGGCACCCAGGTCTGGTCGCTGGTGTCGGTGTTGGCGGTGAACGGTCGGCCACGACCGGCGTACTGGTCGTACTGCTGGAAGCGCCCGCCGGCCACCAGGATCCAGTGCTCGTCCAGGTGCCAGGCATCCTGCAGGAACAGCGCGTCGCTGCGCAGCTTGTCGGTCTGGTCGCTGTCGCTGGCCCGCACGGTGGTGCCCTGCACTTCTCGGCCATAGACCGGGTCGAGGTAGCTGAAGGTCGAGCGGCTGTTCTGGCGGATCAGGTCGGCGCGGTAGACCTTGCGGTCCTCGTGGTCGGCGCCCAGCACCAGGTCGTGGCGCATGCCCGCCAGCTCCACGCTGCCGTTGAGGCTGAGGGTGGCGAACTGATCGCGGCTCATGGCGCCCTGGGTGCCGTCGATGCTGCGCGTCAGGGTGCCCCTGCGTTCATCCACCCCGGTCACGCGGACCTGGCTGGCGTCGTAGGTCTCACGGTTGAAGCTGTAGCCGAAATGCAGCTTCCAGTCGTCGGCCAGTTGGTGATCGACCTCCAGGCGGTACAGGTCGGAGCGCCCTTGCATGTCGTTGAACGGCTCGTCGAGACGGCGGGTGGCGGGAATGTTCAGCGGGTGCCCATCGCTGCCGAAGGCGGTGCCGCGGTCGAACGGGTAGAGAAACTCGCGGTGCTCGTAGGCCAGCACCACCTGGGTATCCTCGCCGTACCAGGCCAGCGACGGCGCCACCAGCGATTCGCGATGCACACCGTAGTTGCGCCAGTAGTCCTCGTCCTCGTGGTCGACGATCAGCCGGTAGGCCAGGTTGCTGTCGCCCAGCGCGCCGGTGCTGTCCAGGCCACCACCGCTGCCGTTCTTGCCGCTGCCGTAGGTCGAGCCGCGCAGGGTCAGGGCGTTGTATTGCTCGAGCTGCGGACGCTTGCTGACCACGTTGATCACCCCGCCCGGGTCCTGGATGCCGTACAGCAGCGAGGCCGGCCCCTTGAGCACCTCGACCCGCTCGGTGCTGGCATTGAGCGCGCGGCCCTGCACGATCGGCATGCCATCGCGCATGATCGAGCCGTCGCGGTTGTCGCCAAAGCCACGCTTCATCACGGTGTCGGCGGTGCCACCGAAGTTGTTGCCCTGGGTGATGCCGCTGACGTTGTACAGCGCGTCGTCGAGGTTGCGCGGCGCCTGGTCGCGGATCACCTGGGCCGGCACCACGTTGATGGCCTGGGGGATATCCAGGGTCGGGCCCTGGCCGCGCATGATCGAGGCACTGGTCGGCGGCTGGTAGCTGTAGCTGTCGCTCTGGGAGTCGATATTGATCGCCTGCAGCTTGAGCGCGCCGGAAGTGTCCATGGGCTCCAGGGTCAGGGTACGGGCGTCGAGACGACGCCAGGCCAGGCCCGAACCGCCGAGCAATTGCTGCAGGGCCTGCTCGGCATCGAAGGTACCGTTCAAGGCCGGGGCCTGCAGGTCGGGCAGCGCCAAGGTGTAGACCACGCTCTGCCCGGTGGCGCGACTGAAGGCATTGAGCGCCTGGGCCAGCGGCTGGCTTGGCTGGGCGAAGCGGTAGGCCTGGCTCTGCTGCGCGGCCAGGGCCTGGGGCGCGACGGCCATCGCGGGCAAGGAACAGAGACCGAACCAGAGCGGGACACAACGCGGGGAGAACTTCATGGACGCTGACCTGTGAGAGGGATGATCGTTTGCGAATGAATCGCACTTCCACTCACTACACGTATGCCGCGGTGGGATACCTCATCGCCTGATCGGATTTTTTTTGCCGTACCGACGCCATCGCGGGTAAACCCGCTCCCACGCAGCTTGTGTCTGGCTCGTGGGAGCGGCGGTACGCCGATGCGACTTGCCCCGCGATGGCGTCGGCACAGGTCAACGCAATACGGTCAGTCGCCCCAGCAGTGTCTGCCGCGAAAAGCCCATGACCTTGCCCAGCGAGTCCAGCGCCGCCAGCGGCTCTTCCAGCGGGAAACTGCCACTGACCTTACGCTGCGCCAGATCACCGTCGAGCAGCAGGATCCGCCCGGGGTAATAGCGCCCGAGGTCCTCGACCACCTGCCCCAGCGGTACTTGGTAGTAGTTCAGCCAACCCTGGCGCCAGGCCAGGCGGCTTTCGCTGTCCGCGACCTCGACGGCGCCGGCCTCGCCCGCGGCATAGGCCAGTTGCTGGTTGGCCGTCAGCTCCCGGGGCATCTGGCCCGGCCCCGCCGTGACCGCCACCCTCCCGCTGCGCACCGTGACCAGAGCGCCCTGATTCTGGTCGCGAACTTCGAACTGGGTACCCAGCACGCGCACCTCGCCGCCATTGGCCTCGACCATGAACGGCTGGCCGGTATGGGTCACTTCGAAGAACGCTGCGCCCCGCAGTAGCCGCACGCGCCGCTCGCCATGGTCGAAATCCACCACCACGGCGCTGCCGGCGTCCAGCGTGAGCTGCGAACGATCCGCCAGGGTCACCTGGCGCACTCGCTCGCCGCTGGTGTAGTCGGCGCGCAGGTCCTGCAGCCAGGACTGTGGTTGCCAGCCCGCCGCACAACCCAGCGCCAGCACCAGGCAGGCCGCGACCGCCAGGCCGCGCCAGGGGCGTCGGCGGGATGGTCGGTTCATCGCCTCGAGGTACTGCTGCAGGCTGTCCCGTTCCTCGAGCGCCAGCCGCGCCGCCGGTACTTCGCTCAGCCGCCACAGCGCCTGGGCCTCGGCATAGGCCTGGCGATGGGCCGGGTGCTCCAGCAACCAGCGCTTGAACGCCGCACCTTGCGCCTGCGCCGGCTGCTGCTGGATACGCCCCAGCCAGCGCAGGGCCGCCTGGGACTGTTCGGCGCTGATCGGCTGTTCAACATTCATCGACGGGCGCTCCCTGGCCGGCGCAGTGGGGATGCGGGTTCGGCGACGCTCGCCTTGCACGCTTCGAGGGCGCGCATCATATGCTTTTCCACTGCGCTCTGGGACAGCTGCATGGCCTTGGCGATCTCACCGTAGGTACAGCCATGGATGCGGTTGAGCAGGAAGATCTGCCGGGTACGCTCGGGTAAGGCGCGCAGGGCCGCCTCGATGCGCTGCAGGTCGTGGTCGACTTCCAGGGCCTGTTCGGGTGCCGGGGCGCACGCCGGATCATCAGCGTTGTGCAGGCCCTCGGTGGCGCGATCCCGCGTGCCTTCGCTGCGCAGATGGTCGATGGCCAGGTTGCTGGCACTGCGCAACAGGTAGGTATCGAGCGCCTCGACCTGCACCTCGGGGCGACGCCAGAACCGCAGGAACAGGTCCTGGACCAGGTCCGAGGCCGTGGCGCGGCAGCCGATGCGCCGGCTGACCAGCGCCTCCATGCGCGCGCGCTGGGCGAGGAACACCTGGAGAAAACGCGCCCGGCCACTGCCGTTGTCGGCGCCCGGCTCGCTCACCGCCCTATACCGCCAGCACGGCCAGCAGCGGCCCGAGCACCAGGCTGGCCGCTGCCAGGCCAAGCAGCAGGCGCGGTTGATAGGGCAGCGCGAAGACCCATAGCGTCACCCCGGCCATCAGCACCGCGATCCACTCCACCAGGCCCAAGGCCCAACCACGCCAATGCACGGCCAGGACCACCGACAGCAGCAGCAACGCCCAGCCGCCCAGGCGCAGGGCGCGCAGCTGGAACGCCGTGGGCTTGCGTCCGAGCAGGTCGCTGAAATGCTTGTCCATGGCCAGGCACAGGCCGGCGAAACCGGCGAAGCCGATCAGGGCGATCGCCAGCATCAGCTCGCCTCCACGGTTTTCGCCGCGCGCGGCGCACGCTTGGGCGCAGGCTTGGGCGCGCGTAGCATCTTGCCAGCCGCCCAGGCCAGGAACAGCCCGGTCGCCAGCGCGGTGAGGTCGAACCCGGCCATGACCCAGTCGCCCGTGGCGATGGAATGGTCCAGGCCCTTGCCGGTGGTCAGGGCATTGAGCAGCGGCAGCAAGGCGAACGCCAGCGCGCCCAGCAGCAACTGCTCGCCCCAGGCGCGACGCCCCGGCCGCAACATGGCGTGCAGCAACGACAGCCCCCAGGCCAGGAAGAACGCATCGATTTCCCAGTCGGCGCGCCCCTCCAGGCCCACCGGCAGCAGGCGATTGGCCCAGAAGAACGCCGCCACGCCCAGCAGCAGGCCGCTCATGCCGGCGATGTTCAGCACTTCGACAAGGCGCAGCTCGCCGGGCATGCGCGCGCTCTTGGCATGCTTGAGCTGGCGCTTGCTCAGCCACATCACCAGGCCGGTGCCGATCACCGCCGTGCCGGCCACGCCGAACACGAAGTACAGCCAGCGCAGCCAGGGCCCGGCGAAGTTGCCCATGTGCAGGCCGACCAGGGTGAAGGAGGTCTTCATCGCCGCGCTTTCCGGCGTACCTTGCTGAAGCAGTGCGCCGCTGCTGCCGTCGAAGGTCCAGGTGGCGCTGCGCGAATAGGCGACGCTGTCTGCGGGCGTCCAGGAGAAGTTGACCCGGGCATTGCGATCACCGGGGTTCAGCACCTGGATGAAGCCCATCCGCGCCCCCGGCGCATGCGCCTGGACCTTGGCGTACAACTCGGTCAACGGCACCAGCGGCGCCGGCTGGGCGGCGGCGCTGACCACCTCGTCACGCCCGAACAGGTCGTTGAAGTAACCGTCGCTGTCACCGTAGCTGGCCAGGATGCCGGCCGGCATGACCATGTACATGAAGATCACCAGGCTGCTGTAGCTGATCATCAGGTGGAACGGCAGCACCAGCACACCGATGGCGTTGTGCCCGTCGAGCCAGGAACGCTGGCCCTTGCCGGGGCGGAAGGTGAAGAACTCCTTGAAGATCTTCTTGTGGGTGATGATCCCGGTGACCAGCCCCAGCAGCATGATGAAGGCGCAGAAAGTCGACAGCCAGCGCCCCCATGGATGGGGCATCTGCAGCTGGAAGTGGAAGCGGTAGAAGAACTCGCCACCGCGCGTGTCACGCGCCTCGACCGCCTCGCCGCTGCGCGCGTCCAGCGCCTTGTTGGTGAAAGCCGCGCGACCGACGCCGTTGGGGTCGCGCCAGGTGACGCCAAGCGCGGCATCGCGCTCGCTGGGCAGGCGAATGAACCAGGTGCTGGCATGGCCGGCGTTGGCTTCGAGATAGCGCTGGGCCATGCCGAGGCTGGCCACCGGGTCCAAGGGGTGAAACTGGACCTCGGGCTGGGTCCAGTGGCTGATCTCGTCCTTGAAGTACGACAGCGTTCCGGTGAGGAAAATGGCGAACAGCAGCCAGCCGAAGATCAGGCCGGTCCAGGTGTGTAGCCAGGCCATGGCCTGGCGCAAGCCCTCTTTCATGGCTGTTTCATCCAATAGGCCAGGCCATTGATCAATCCCAGCGCCAGGCTCGGCAGCAGCACGCCGAACCAGGCCCGCCAGGCGCTGCGGCAGGCGAAGCACCAGAGAAAGGCCAGCAGATAGACCACGAACGACAGCATCATGCCGGTCAGCGCGGCATCGACCTGGGCCATGGGCGCGAGCAGGGCGATGGCGATGCTGGCCATGGACGCCAGCAGGTAGCCGCCCAGCAACGCGGCCAGACTGCGCGAGGTCACGGCCAGGCGGTAGCTCAAGGGGATGCCGGCGGCTTTGCTGTTCATGGCGAGGGTCCGAGGGGCGGGGCTGCAATAGTAATGATTTTAATTCTCACAGGCAAAACATCAGAGACGAGTTGCCAGGCTGAACCATCGCGCCGTGAACGCCCGGATATCGGCATCGATTGCCGAACGCCGGACGGATGAATACAATGCGAACAATTCTTACTTCCAGTTGCGCCACCTGGCGCCGGAGTCGCATCGGTGCCCAGCGCCCTCTCTTCCACCGTCGAAGGCCTCTACATCGCCCATCACAGCTGGCTGACCGGTTGGCTGCGGCGGCGCCTGGGCTGCCCGCAAAGCGCCGCCGATCTGGCCCAGGACACCTATGTGCGCCTGCTCCAGGCGCGCGAAGCACCGCAACTGGTCGAACCCCGCGCCTTCCTCACCACCGTGGCCAAGCGCGTGCTGTGCAACCACTTCCGCCGCCTGGAACTGGAGCGCGCCTACCTTGAGGCCCTGGCACAACTCCCCGAGCAAGTGGCGCCCAGCGAAGAGCAGAAGGCGATCATCTTCGACACCCTGCTCGAGCTCGACCGTCTGCTCGATGGCCTGCCGCCGCTGGTCAAGCGCGCCTTCCTGCTGGCCCAGGTCGATGGCCTGGGCCAGGGCGAGATCGCCCGTGAGCTGGACATCTCGCTGACGACGGTCAAGCGCTACCTGCACAAGGCAGCCCTGCGCTGCTACTTCGCCCTGTGAACAGCGCGTTCGCCCCACATATCGCCGAGCAGGCGGTGCATTGGCTGATCGAATCGCAGAGCGCCGGCTTCGACCAGCAGCAGGCCCTGGAACGCTGGTTGCTGGCCGACAGCGAGCACCAGCGGGCCTGGGCGCATATCCAGCAGGTCAACCAACGTCTGCGCGGGGTGGCCTCGCCCGTGGTTCATGCGACCCTCGAGGCACCGCCCTCCCCGGCCCGGCGCCGAGCGCTCAAGGCACTGCTGCTGGCAGGGCTGGCCAGCGCCACCGGGCTGGGCCTGCACGGGCACAATCCAGTGCCGGGGCTGCTGGCCGACTACCGCAGCCCGGTGGGACAACGGCGGCATCTGGCGCTCGATGACGGCAGCCAACTGCACCTGAACACCCGCAGCGCCGCCGATGTGCGCTTCGACAGCGAACAACGCCGGGTGCGGCTGCTGGAGGGCGAGCTGCTGCTGGAGGTGAACAGCGACCCGCGACCGTTGCGCCTGCACACGGCCCAGGGCGAGCTGCGCCTGGACAGCGGTCGCTTCGACGTACGCCAGTTCGACGGTTTCAGCCTGGTGTCGGTATTCAGCGGCAGTGCCAGCGTGGCGGGCACGGCGTTGCTGGCCGGCCACCAGGCGCGCTTCGCCGCGGATGGCTGGCAGGCGGTCGCGCCGCTGGACCCGAACCGCGGGGCCTGGGTCGACGGCATGCTGGTGGTGTCGCAGATGCGCCTGACGGACTTTCTCGCCGAACTGTCGCGCTACCGGCTCGGGCAGCTCGGTTGCAGCGAACGGGTGGCCGACCTGCGGATTTCCGGCTCGTATCCGTTGCAGGACGGCGAACGCATCCTGGACATGCTGGAGGTGGCATTGCCCGTCCGGGTACGGCGCTTCACCCGCTACTGGGTCAGCGTGGAAGCCGCCACCGGCTGAGCCGCCGCCGACCGGGGCGCGATCAATTTTTTTTCATCCACCTGAGCCATTTCCCGAACCTCGCGTGACAGAGAAAGCAGAACCCTCTCGTCACAGGACCTTCGCCACATGCCCCTGCGCCCCAGCCCCCTCGCCTACGCCCTGATCCTCGCCGCGCCGTTCGCCCTGGCCGGCGAATCCCGCGATTACCACATCACCTCCGGCACCCTGGAACAGGCCCTGACCCAGTTCGGCCGCGAAAGCGGCGCGCTGATCTCGTTCAGCCCGGCACTGACCCAAGGCCTGAACAGCCCTGGCCTTGAGGGCCAGTACGAGGTCGGCCAAGGCCTCGACACGCTGTTGCGCGGCAGCGGCCTGCAGGCGCGCCGGGAGACCGACAACGCCTACAGCCTGCAACCGGTGCAGGCCACCGGCCAGGAAGCGGCCGTGGAGCTGGGCGCCTCGACCGTGGTCGGCGACTGGCTGGCCGACGCGCGCCAGGACAACGTCTTCGAACACCCCGGCGCCCGCGACGTGGTGCGCCGCGAGGAGTTCGAACGCAGCGGCGCCAGCAGCGCCCGCGAAGTGCTCAACCGCATCCCCGGCGTCAACGCCCCGGAGAACAACGGCACCGGCAGCCACGACTTGGCGCTGAACTTCGGCATTCGCGGGCTCAACCCGCGCCTGGCGTCGCGCTCCACCGTGCTGATGGACGGCATCCCGGTGCCCTTCGCGCCCTACGGCCAGCCGCAGCTGTCGCTGGCGCCGATCAGCCTGGGCAACATGGACGCGGTGGACGTGGTGCGCGGTGGCGGCGCGGTGCGCTACGGCCCGCAGAACGTCGGCGGCATCGTCAACTTCGTGACCCGCGCCATTCCCGAGCAAGCGACGTTCAAGGCGGCGATGCAGAACCAGGTCAGCCCGTCGTCCAGCCACGATGGCTTCAAGAACAGCGCCAACCTGCTGGTCGGCGGCACCAACGCCAACGGCCTGGGCGGCGCGCTGCTCTACTCCGGCACGCGTGGCGGCGACTGGCGCGAGCACAGCGACACGCAGATCGACGACCTGATGCTCAAGGGCAAGCTGCAGCTCGACGAGGCCAACAGCCTGCACGCCATGGCCCAGTACTACGAGGGCGAGGCGCAGATGCCCGGTGGCCTGAGCAGCGCCGACTTCGACGCCGATCCGTACCAGTCGACCCGCCTCAAGGACAAGTTCTGGGGCCGCCGCACGCTGTTCAACTTCGGCTACGACTACAAGCAGGACGACCGCCAGTTCAGCGTCAACAGCTTCTTCACCAAGACCCTGCGCAGCGGTTACCTCGACCAGGGCAGCTTCGTCTCGCTGTCACCGCGCGAATACTGGGTGCGCGGCATCGAGACCCGCCTCTCCCAAGGCGTCGCCCTGGGCGACAGCTGGCACGAACTGGGCATCGGCTACCGCTACGTCAACGAAGCTGGCCACGAACTGCGCTACCGCGAGCCGAGCAACGCCAACCGCCTGCCAAGCAGCGCCAGCCGCAACGACCGCGATACCCGTGGCGGCACCGAAGCCCACGCGATCTACCTGGACGATCGCATCGACATCGGGCGCTGGACCATCACCCCGGGCATCCGCTACGAAATGATCGATTCCGAGCAGAGCAACAAGCTCAGCGGCCAGCGCTACCAGGGCAGCTACAACACCGCGCTGCCGGCGCTCAACGTGATGTACCACCTGACCGACAACTGGAACCTCTACGCCAACACCGAAGGCTCGTTCGGCAGCGTGCAGTACAGCCAGATGCCCAACCGGGTCAGCAGCGGCGAGGTGAAACCGGAGAAGGCACGCACCTGGGAAGTCGGCACGCGCTACGACAATGGCGACCTGCAGGCGGAAATCGGCGCATTTCTGATCAACTTCGACAACCAGTACGAAAGCAACCAGACCAACGACTCGGTGATCGCCCGCGGCGAAACCCGCCACCAGGGCATCGAGACCAGCCTGCGCTACGCCCTCGACGGCCTCAGCCCGGCGCTGGCCGGGTTCGACGTGCACGCCGGCTACGCCTTCGTCGACGCCAGCATTCGCGAAGACGGGCCGAACAAGGGCAACCAGGTACCGTTCTCGTCCCGCCACAAAGGCACGCTTGGCGTGGGCTACACCCAGGGCCCGTGGCAGTTGAACCTGGACAGCAGCTTCCAGAGCAGCCAGTACGCCGACAACGCCAACACCAGCCGCGAGAGCGCCGACGGCAGCACCGGGCGCATCCCCGGCTACATGCTGGTCAGCACCCGCGCCGGCTACGACTTCGGGCCTACGCTTTCGAACCTCAAGGTGGCGGTGGGGGTGAAGAACCTGTTCAACCGCGAGTACTACACCCGCTCGTTCGACGACAACAACAAGGGCAAGTACGTGGGCGAACCCCGTACTCTATACCTGCAGACCTCGGTCGAGTTCTGACCGACGACAAGAAAAGCCCGGCCAGCGCCGGGCTTTTTGCAACAGGAAATTTTTCTTCGAAAGGGGGTTGAATTCATTGCGCGGATGCCTGACCTTAGAGTCAAGAGGCGCAAAAAACCCAACGTCCTCAGTGACCTGGGCGCGCCTTCTGCGAGCAAGCTGAATAAGGATTGAATCATGCAAATCCAGGTCAACAGCAGCAACCAGATCGAAGGCAACGTCCGCTTGAACGAGTGGGTCCGCAGCACGCTGCACAGTAGCCTCGAACGCTTCGAGGACGACCTCACCCGCATCGAAGTCCACTTGCGCGACGACAACGGCGCCAAGCCCGGACCGCACGACAAACGCTGCCAGATGGAGGCTCGCCCAAAAGGCCACCAACCGATTTCCGTGACCCACACCGCCGCATCGCTGGATCAAGCCGTCGATGGCGCCGCCAGCAAGCTCAATCACGCACTGGAACACTTCTACGGCAAGCTGCGCAGCAAGCGTGGCGCCCTGGAAGTGAGCGATCCAGAAGCCTGACGCTCGAACGAAAACGCCCGGCCTTGCGCCGGGCGTTTTCACTTGTGCCGATCAACGGGCCTGAACCAAACGTGCCCCGCCCCGGTCAACCTCTGCAGCCATTCATTGCAGAGCCCGACCATGAGCAACCCCTTCGATCGCATCAGCGCCGCCTTCGCGCCGGAGTACCGGGTCAACCTGAGCATCGAGCGCCTGGATGGCAGCATCATGCTGACCCTTTCCGATGACAGCGGCGTGGTCGCCAAGCGCCTGATCAGTCAGGCCCAGCGCAACGACCCGGTGCGCCTGCAGCGGGTCATCGACAGCATCCGCCTGGGTCTGGCCATCGAGCTCGGCCAGAATCCATTGCAAGTGCTCGCCGCGCTCACCCGTAGCCATCACCTGCCGGCGAGCACCCTGGCCAACTGAAGGCTACTTGCCCTCGTCCACTTCCTTGCCGTTGGCATCGAGCACCCGGGTCGAGGGGTAGCGGTACGACGCGTAGCGCACCACGAGGATGGCGAACGCCAGCAGCAGGATGCCGCCGCACAGGTACAACAGGCCGACATCCGGCGCCTTGTGGTGCGATACGTCGCCGATCAGCAGGCGCGTCAGCGCGGTGATCGCCACGTACAGCAGGAAGCGGATGGGCATGTGGTTGGTCTTGAAGTAGATCCCCACCATCGCCCCCAGCTCCAGGTAGATGAACAGCAGCAGGATGTCATCGACGCTGACCCCACCCTTGCTCAGCATGTCCAGGAACGTCACTACCGCCGCATAGGCGGTGATCGCGCCAATGCCGAACAGCGCCAGGTAGTGGAATGCCTCCACGCACAGGTTGCCCAGCGAGTCGGCGGAGCCGTGCAGGCCCTTGCGCAGTCTGTCTGCCCATTTGATGTTCACGATGTTCGATTCCCCGATACGACCTTAAGGATGGTGCGTCACGCCTGTGACAGCTGTGCCATGCAGTTAACGGGCCTTGGCCCTTGTCTTGGAAGGCGGTCGATTGCCGCAGGGCACCTGTGGGCTACGCTGTTTTTCTGCGCACAAGGCCATCATCGAGCTTGCAGGTCGGTGGCGCGCCCATGCACTGTATAAAAATACAGTTAACCAGCAACCCAACCAGCAAAAAGGCATAGAGGTGATGAATGGCCGTCGAAGTGGTGTACCGCAGCAGCCGCGACCCGGAGCGCTTGTTCATGGATAAGGCCGAAGCAGACCGTCACGACAAGATGCTCGAACTGGCCGAGCGCCTGGCCGAGGTGCTGCACAAGGCGGTGCCGTCACTGAGCGAGCAGCAGGTCGAGGAAGCCGGCATCTACATGGCCAAGCATCGCGATGTGTTCGCCCGGGCGTTCAAGAACCAACCCGATGCGCTGGCCGAACTGCTCGAAGCTGGCCAAGTCGAGTAGTCTCGGCGCTGGTACCTGTGGGAGCGGGCTTGCCCGCGAAGGGGCCGACACCCATCTTCAGCCGTACAGCAGCCGCTCCGCCAGCATCTGCGCGACCCGCGCCGGCGATCGCTTCTCCGCCTGGGCATGGGCGAACACATCGGTCAGCCTTGTCGGAATCCGCGCCAGGTGCGCGGTGATGGTGCCCAGGTCCTCGCCTCGATGCTTGAGCACCACGTAGATCAGCCCACCAGCGTTGATCACATAGTCCGGCGCATACAGAATCCCCCGGGTTTCCAGCTGATCGGCCACCTGCAAAGTGGTCAGCTGGTTGTTGGCCGAACCGGCCACCGCCGCGCAACGCAACTGCATCACGCTCTGACCGGTGAGCACCGGCCCCACCCCGCAGGGCGCGAAGATATCGCACGGCGTGCTGATCAACGCATCGTTGGCCACCGGATGAGCGCCGAACTGCTCCACCGCCAGCCGCACCTTTCCCGGGTCCAGATCACTGACCAACAGCTCGGCGCCCGCCGCATGCAGCTGTTCGGCCAACGCATACCCCACATTGCCCAGCCCTTGCACCGCCACCCGCAAGCCTTCCAGGTTGTCGCTGCCCAGGCGTGCCATGGAGGTGGCGCGAATACCGGCGAACACGCCCATGGCCGCGTGGGGTGAGGGGTCGCCCGAGGCCGTGGTGCTGGTGACATGGGGAGTGGATTGGGCAATGCAATCCATGTCCAGGGTTGACGTGCCGCTGTCCACGGCAGTGATGAAACGCCCCTGCAGCGTGTCGACGAAGCGACCGAAGGCCTCGAACAGCGCGGCGCGGTTTTCCACATGTGGGTTGCGCACGATCACTGCCTTGCCGCCGCCCATCGGCAGCCCCGCCAGGGCGGCCTTGTAGCTCATGCCCTGGGCCAGGTGGATGGCATCGGTCATGGCGCTTTCGTCATCGGCATAGGGCAGATAGCGGCAACCGCCAATTGCCGGCCCCAGCTGCTCGCTGTGGATCACCACCACGGCCTTCAGGCCGGTGGGCGGGTCGATGAACAGGTGCAGCGACTGAGTACGGGTGCTTTGCATGAGCGCGAACATCGACGGGCTCCCCCGAGAGGTGCTCCTACCAGTATAGGCAGGTCAAGGCCCGACACTACGCGGGCGGACCACTGGACGAAAACCTGCGCCAGGGCTACAAGTTAAGCGTGATGGAGAGGTCCCATGAACCCACGCCAAGCCTGCCTGGCCTGCCTGGAGCGCGAGCCGGTCGCCCTGCTGGAAGCCACTCTGTGGATCGCCGTCGAGCATGATCGCACGGTCGAGCCCGCGACCTGCCTTGCCCGACTGCAGGAGTTGCAGCGGGAAGTCAGCACCTGCCTGCCGATGCTGCCCGTCAATGAATTGGCCCAGCCCCTGCTGCGTCAACTCAATGCGTTGGGTTTCCAACAGGACGAGTATCACCCGCTGCGGCCACAGGCGGCGCTGATGGACAAGGTGCTGCAACGCCGCCGTGGCCAGCCACTGCTGCTGGCCATCCTCGCCCTGGAGCTGGCCCGGCGCCTGTCGATCCCGCTCGAAGGGGTCAACTTTCCCGGACATTTCCTGCTGCGCGTGCCTGGCGCCGATCATCTGCTCGACCCTTGTGGTGGCCGTCGACTCTACCCCAACGACTGCCGGGAACTGCTCGCCCGTCAGTTCGGCCCCCAGGCCACGCTGAGCGCCGAACACCTGCGCGGCGCCTCGCCGATGCAGATGCTCCAGCGTTTGTCGCGCAACCTGCGCCAGCTGCACGGCAGCAACGACAACGACCTCGCCGCGCTGATCGATGCCGAGCGGGTGATGCAACTGGGCCCGGCTCAGGTCGGCGACTACCTGGCCCGAGCCACGCTGTACCAGCACCTGGACTGCCCCCAGGCCGAGCGCTTCGACCTGGAGCATGCCCTGCTGCTCAGCGACGACCCTGTGCAACGCCTGAAGCTCAGCGAGCGCCTCGGCCAGTTGCCCAGCGACAAACGCTCAATCCATTGACACCTGCGCCTTGGCCAGCGGCTCCCGCGGCCGTGGCACACGTACCTGGCTGATCAGCAGCGCGCCCAGCAATGCCGGGATGGCGCAGAAGAAGAAAATCTGTTCCACCGGCATATGCAGGGTCAACAGCAGGCTGCCCAGCAACGGTCCCAGGATCGAACCGAAGCGCCCGACGCCCAGTGCCCAGCCGGTGCCGGTGGCACGTACCTGGGCCGGATAGAAATTACTGACGAAGGCATTGAGTGTCAGCTGCCCACCGATGATGCAGAAGCCCGCCGCGAACACACTGGGCACCAGCCAACGCGGGTCGTCATGGTTCAGGCCCACCAGCACGCTGAACAATGCCGCGCCCAGCAGCACGCAGGCCAACAGGTAGGCCTTGTTCTTCATGCGGTCGGCGCACCAGGCCAGGCACACCGCGCCGAAGGTGCCGGCAAACAGGAACAGCGAGGTGACCAGGTTGGCCTGGTTCAACGCCAGCCCGCTTTCCTGCAACAGCGAAGGCAGCCAGCTGATCATGAAGTACAGCAGGATCAGGCTGACGAAGAAGGTGCTCCACAACAGCAGGGTCGGCCGGGCAAAGCCCTCACGGAACAGGGCCGCCACGGTGAACTTGCTGTTGCCGGGTTCATCCGCCGCAAACTGGGCGGTCGGCACCTGCCAGCCGGGCAGCAGGCGGGCAGTTACCCGTTGCAGCCGCGCATAGGGCGGGTCGTCGCGCAGCAGGCGCGGCAGCGATTCGGGCAGGAACAGCGCCAGGAACGGAAACAGCAGCAGCGGCGCCACGCCACCGGCGAGGAACACCGCCTGCCAGCCGTAGTGATCGATGAAACCTGCGGCGACGAAGCCACCTGCCGCCCCACCCAGGGAGAAGCCGCAGGCCGCCAGGGTCACCATCAGCGTGCGCAGGCGTGGCGGCGCATAGTCGGCCATCAGCGCCATGGCGCTGGGCATGGCGCCGCCCATGCCGATGCCGCACAGAAAGCGCGCCAGCATCAGGCTGTCGAGCGAGGAGGCAAACACCATCAGCACCGTCAGGCTGGCGTACAACAGCACGCAACACAGCAGCACGCGGCGCACGCCGAAGCGGTCGGCCAGCGGAGTCACCACCAGCGACCCCACCGTCAGCCCCAGCAGGTTGGCACTGAACACCGGCCCGAAGGCTGCCTTTTCCAACCCCCAGTCCTGCGCCAGGGCGGGGATCACATAGCCCAACACCTGGGCGTCGTAACCATCGGTGACCAACAGCAGGATCAACAGCAGCAGCAGGCGCCACTGGTAGGGTGACACCGGGCGCGCGTCGAGCGCCGCGCGAAAGCTGGCTATCTGGTTGTGCATCGCAAGGTACCTGTCTTTTGTTGTTATGCCATGGGTCGCGATGGTCGTTGCAGGAGCTTGCTCCTGCGGGCTGCAGCAGTACCTGTGGGAGCGGGTTTACCCGCGAAAGCGTCGGTGGCCTCACCCTTGCATTCGCGGGTAAACCCGCTCCCACAGTGTCCCAGCCAACACAATGAGCTTGTGGTCAGTCGGGGGTGTCGGGCTGCCTCGCCGGGTGGGCCTTCTGGAAGGCCGGGTGCTGCTCGGCCAAGGCGGCCACGCGGCGAATGCGCGGGTAGCCACCGAGGTCGATGTTGAAGCGCTCGGCCGCGTACAACTGCGGGATCAGGTAGACGTCGGCCAGCCCCGGCACAGTGCCGAAACAGAAGCCGTCATCACCGATCAGCTGCTCGATCGCCGCCAGCCCCTGGCTGATCCAGTGGCCAATCCACTGGTTGACCTGGGCCTCGTCATGACCCAATTGGCGCAGCTGGTTGAGCACGCTGACGTTGTGCAACGGATGGATATCGCAACCAATGATCGCCGCCACGCCGCGCACCTTGGCCCGGGCTTCGTGCGCCCGGGGCAGCAGTGGTGTTTCCGGGAAGGCTTCCTCCAGGTACTCGATGATCGCCGGCGACTGCACCAGCAGCTCGCCGCTCTCCAGGCGCAGCGCTGGCACCCGGCCCTGGGGGTTGAGCGCCAGGTAGTCCGCGCCACGCTGCTCGCCCTTGAGCAGGTTCACAGGCTCGGCCTGATAGTCCAGGCCCTTGAGCGCCAGGGCAATGCGCACCCGATACGACGAGGTGGAGCGGTAGTAGCTGAACAGTTCCATCGCCTGCCCCTCAGTTGGCCGCGACGATGGTGCCGCGGCACTCGCCGAAGCCGATGCTGGCCACGCCATCGCGCACGCAACGGGCGCGCAGGATGATCTCGTCGCCGTCCTCGAGGAACTTGCGCACCTCGCCGCTGGCCAGCTCCACCGGGTGCTTGCCGCCCTCGGTGATCTCCAGCAGGCTGCCGAACGAGCCCGGCGCGGCGCCCGACAGGGTGCCCGAACCGAACAGGTCGCCCGGTTGCAGCTGGCAACCGTTGACGCTGTGGTGGGCGACCATCTGCGCCACGGTCCAGTACATGCTGCGGGTGTTGCTCAGGGTCAGGCGATGGGCCGGCAGGTTCTGCTCGCGCATGCGCGCGGTCAGCAGCAGCACTTCCAGTTCGATGTCGAAGGCGCCACCGGCCTGGTCGCGCTTGTCCAGCAGGTACGGCAACGGCTGCGGATCGCCTTCCGGACGGGCCGGCTGGGCGCAGCGGAACGGCTCCAGGGCCTCGGCGGTGACTACCCAGGGCGAGACGGTGGTGATGAAGCTCTTGGACAGGAACGGACCCAGCGGCTGGTATTCCCAGGCCTGGATATCCCGTGCCGACCAGTCGTTGAGCAGGCAGAAGCCGGCCACGTGCTCGGCGGCGTCGCCCACCGGGATCGACTGGCCCATCTCGTTGCCCTGGCCGATCCAGATGCCCAGTTCCAGTTCATAGTCCAGGCGCGCGCAGGGGCCGAAGTTCGGCTCGCTCTGGCCCGCCGGCAGGGTCTGGCCCTTGGGGCGGCGCACATCGGTACCGGACGGGCGAATGGTCGAGGCGCGGCCGTGGTAGCCGATCGGCACATGCTTGTAGTTGGGCAGCAGCGGGTTGTCCGGGCGGAACAGCTTGCCGACGTTCTTGGCGTGCTCGATGCCCACGTAGAAGTCGGTGTAGTCACCGATCTTCGCCGGCAGGTGCAGTTGGCACTCGCTGGCCGGGTACAGGGCGGCCTTCAGCGCGGCCTGGTGCTCGCTGCCCTCGCCCAGCAGTACTAGCAGGCGCTCGCGCAGGGCGACGCGGGCCGAACGGCCAAGGGCGAAGAAGGCATTCAGCGCGCCACCGACGGTGGCCTCGACGGCAGCCTTGGCCGCACCATCGAACAGCCCGGCGGCCAGCACGGCCTCGAGATCGAGGATCGCGTCGCCGATGGCCACGCCGCAACGTGGCGCCTGCCCTGGACGGCTGAAGATGCCCAGGGGCAGGTTCTGCAGCGGGAAGTCGCGGTGCCCGTTGGCGTGCTCGACCCAGCTACGGGCAATGGCGGTGTGGTTCATCGGTTATCTCCGGTTCGGGTTGAAGGTGCTCGGCAAGGTGGCCCAGCAACTATCGTAGTCGGCCTGCAACTGCGGGCTTTCGAGGGCCTGGCGGCTCGGACGCAGCACCTGGCTGGTCTCGAACATGAAGGCCATGGTGTTGTCGATCTTGTGCGGCGCCAGGTCCGCCGTGATGGCCTTGTCGCAGGTTTCGGCATCCGGGCCGTGGGCGCTCATCACCCCGTGCAGCGAGGCGCCGCCGGGCAGGAAGCCTTCGGCCTTGGCGTCGTAGGCGCCGTGGATCAGGCCCATGAACTCGTTCATCAGGTTGCGGTGGAACCATGGCGGACGGAAAGTGTTCTCGGCCACCATCCAGCGTGGCGGGAAGATCACGAAGTCCATGTTGGCCAAGCCATGCACGCTGGTGGGCGAAGTGAGCACGGTGAAGATCGACGGGTCGGGGTGGTCGAAGCTGACCGTGCCGATGGTGTTGAAGCGGCGCAGGTCGTATTTGTACGGCACGTTGCTGCCATGCCAGGCGACCACGTCCAATGGCGAATGTTGCAGCTCGCAGGCCCAGTGCTCGCCCAGGAACTTCTGCACCAGTTGCACCGGGCCGGTGGCCTCTTCGTAATGCGCCACCGGGGTGAGGAAGTCACGCGGGTTGGCCAGGCCGTTGCTGCCGATCGGGCCGAGGTCCGGAATGCGCAGCGGCGCGCCGTGGTTCTCGGCGATATAGCCCCGTGCCTGGGCATCGAGCAGCTCGACGCGGAACTTCATGCCACGCGGGATCACCGCGATTTCCAGAGGTTCCACTTGCAGCACGCCCAGCTCGGTGGCGATACGCAGGCGACCTTGCTCAGGCACCAGCAGCAATTCGCCGTCGGCGTTGAAGAACACCCGCTCCATCGAGCGGTTGGCGCGGTAGATGTAGATGCTCACGCCGGCCGGTTTCTCCGAGGCCGCGTTGGCTACCATCGGCAGCCAGCCTTCGATGAAGTCGGTGGGCTCGGCGGGAATCGGTTGCGGGCTCCAGCGCAGGCGATTGGGATTGATCGGCCCCAACGCGCCGTTCAGCGGCTGGCGCTCCAGGCGCTCGAAGCGCGGATGCAGCGCCGACGGGCGGATACGGTACAGCCAGGTACGACGCAGTTCGCTGCGGGTCATGGTGAACGCGGTCCCCGACAGCAGCTCGGCGTACAGCCCATAGGGGGCCTTCTGCGGCGAGTTCTGCCCGACCGGCAGGGCGCCGGGCAAGGCTTCGCTGGCGAATTCGTTGCCGAAACCGCTCAGGTACTGGAGTTCGGGTGAGGTGTCGCGGGTCATCTCGGTGCCTCCGGGCTGCTGGGAGCCGTTGCGGGCAGCTGGCTGCGGGCCCGATCCTGAAACCGGCACCAAGGGCGGCAGCGCGTCTGCATTGTTTTTATCGTAATCAGATTACGAATAACGTAATTTGCTCCTGCGCAGGCGTCAAGCTATAAAGGCGCCACCCCGGAAAATCCGCATAAGAAGTCCCCCATGGCCAAAGCCAGCAGCAGCGCCGACAACGGCAAACAGAAGGTCCGCTCGGCGGAAGTCGGCACCGATATCCTCAAGGCCCTCGCCGAGCTCTCACCGTCTACCTCGCTGTCGCGCCTGGCCGAGCATGTGCAGATGCCGGCGAGCAAGGTGCATCGTTACCTGCAGGCGCTGATCGCCAGCGGCTTCGCCGAGCAGGACCCGGCCACCAACCATTACGGCCTGGGCCGCGAGGCGCTGCGGGTGGGCATGGCGGCGCTGGGCAGCATCGATGTGTTGAAGGTTGCCGCCCTGCCGCTGTCGCAGTTGCGCGACGAGCTCAACGAAAGCTGCTTCATCGCCGTATGGGGCAACCAAGGGGCGACGGTGGTGAGCATCGAGCCGGCGGTGCGCGCGGTGACGGTGGTGACTCAGATCGGCTCGGTGCTGCCGCTGCTCAGCTCGTCCACAGGGCTGGTGTTCGCCGCGCACCTGCCGGAGCGGGAAATCGCCGAGCTACGTGACCGGGAGCTGGCCGCGCTAGGCCAGCCCGCGGACGCCTACGCCCCACTGCTGACGCAGATCCGCCAGCGTGGCCTGCATCATGTCCATGGTCTGCTGATGCCGGGGGTGGATGCGCTGTCGGCCCCGGTGTTCAACGCCATGGGGCAAATCGCCGCGGTGATGACCGTGGTCGGGCCGACGTCGATCTTCCATGCCGATGAACAGGGGCCCGCGGCGCAGAGCCTGCTGGCCGCCGCCCAGGCGACCAGCAGGCGAATGGGGCATGAGGTCGTTGCTTGATCAGCTCAGGTCGGCAACCGGCCCTACTCGCGGGTAGCCTGGGAAGCCCCGTTCAGCGCGATATCCAGGAACCCCATCAGCTCGTCCCTGAATGTCTCGGCAACCGGGGAGGCACTCTTTGGCCCCCAGTTGAAGAGCGCCTCTTTCAAGAGCCCGCTGAACACCCCTGAAGGGCCTGGGGACAGGATGGCCCAGGTCGAGGCAATGACTTTCCCCAGGCCAACTGCGGAGCCCACGCTGATCGCCGCGCTGACGAACTTCATCACGGCCTCGCCTCTGTTGCCTTCCCACCAGGCATGAGCCCCCTCCGAGAACGTGAGCGAGGTCAATGCCAGGTTGACAGTGGCGGAAATCAACAACAAAGGCATGCCTAGCAATCCGATGCCCCAGGTCAAGATGCTGATGGCCGGCAGCACGATGCGCTCCGCCGCCTGCAGCAGACGCTCGGCGACGTCTGACGTCTGGTGCCTGGCATCGCGAAGGCGGTGCTCGACGCGAAGGCGTAAGTCATGATCCCAGTCTGTTATCCGGCCATGGGTAATATGAGCATGTGCGTCATACACGATCTGCACGCCCTCTGAATCATTCAACCGAATGTAATCCAGTTGCCGCATCGCGGCTTTGTCGGCGGAGGTGGAGCGGCTGACGAAGTAGGCGCCCAGGTTTTCCGCTCGCCACGACTCGGCGATGTCCGCAAGCGTGCGCACCATCCGCCCATCGGCGGCGTCGCTCAGGTAGACGAGATGATCGCCTAGCGACTTATTGAGCAGATACCCCCCCTCAACCAGACGTTCCAGCCCTTGCTTGAACCCCAATCGCTCGAAATGATGATTCTTGAGGATGTCATCGTCCTCGACGGTTTCGCTGATCGAGCGCAGCCACGCTGACTGTTGCTCGTCGAGGTGCCCTTCCAGGCTGGCCACAAGAAAGTCCCGACGGACCTTGGCGCTCATCATCGAGCGGTGCAACCACGATTGCAGCTCCCGCTCCGGACGCTGCTCATCGAGGAAAACCGCATTCATGTGGTTCTCATACTGCTCCCCCATGCGATTGCTGGCTTTGCGAATGGCGCTGGCAAGCGATGACAGGTTCAGGTGCGAAAGGTCCTGACCGACGGTAGAGCGCATCGTGGAGCTGTCTTGGAAAAAGTACCCGATCGAATAACCCCAGGCCATCCATTGGGCGAAGGTAAACGTACCCTCTGTCGACTTGATCACCACAGTGTCGGGGTCGATCCAGAGGCCTACGTTACCCGGATATTCGTTGATCCGCTTGGCCGCCACCTCACGCGCGAAGGCCTGGAGCGCGGTTATCGTGCAATGGGCTTGATGCGCCGGTTGCAATGACGCCAACTCGTTGTCGAGCGAGGCGATCCGTACTCGATCCTCGGGTTTGGCGTTGCGATACCACTTGGGCGCGAGCAACCTGAGCTCGTCGTACTGCGCCAGGATCAGATCTCTGGCCATTGCTTGCGCGAGATTACCCTTGAGTGGCTCCAGAGTGATCATCCCCGGGTACCACGAGGGCGACTCGAGCCGGCTGAGATAGTTCTGCAGTTTCGCGCGCTGGGCAGCTCGCGTGCGCGAAAGCACGTAGGCCAGCCCCGTCGGATTGGACAACATGCCGACCAGCGCGAGCTGAACGGCCACCAGCGGGGCGAAACGCTGGAGGTCACCGCCCGGGGCGCCTGGCGCATAGAGCATGAAGTCATTGCCATGGGCCAGGCAGTAAATATTGCGTAGCGGCATGCCATGCACTTTGACCCGGTGCACGCCAAGATCCTCGACGGCCAGATTGCTGCTCAGCAACTCGGTGATGCGCGAGTGGATCGGGTCAGGAAGCACACCGGCATGATGAGCCTGCGCGGTCGCCAGGGCCAATTGGGCGGTAGCCGCTTCGGCCATGTGATCGCGGGTTGTCGCCGTGTTCAGGGCATTGACGAGCAGACGGCGATATTCCATCCGCAAATTCAGTTTATTGATCATCCGCTGCATCTGGGCATGAGTCAGTCGCTCGCCCAGCCCCTCATCATCCGCTCTTGCGATGAGCCTGTATCCCTCGTAGCCACCGCTGATGGCCCAATCCAGCAAGCTGCACGACCGGTGGAGAGGCGCGCCGAAACCGACGGTGCCGAGCGTGAGCCGGATCCGCTCGGGCGCCATGACTGGCCAGCCGAGATTGTTCACCAGCCAGTCGCGTATCGCGCGCGCGGCAAACGTGCGGAAATCACGCAGATTGCCCAAGTGTTCATCGACGCGCGCTTTCGTCTGCGCCATCTGGAGCTCCAGCTGTGAATACGCAGCCAACGCCTCCTCCTCCAGGCTATTGCGCCAGGAAGGCACACGCGCTAGCCGCAACGTCTTCATATGGGCGGCCAGACGCGTCTGAATCGGGGCGATCCAAGCGTCCAACCGCACTGTTTCGTTGAACAGACGCGCCTCGACCGGACTCTCGGCCGCCTTGGCCTCGAGGTCTGCCAACAGATTGCCCTGCAACGTCCGCAGGTCCGCCAGCTGCTGCACCGCGAACGCCTGCGCAAAGTCCTCGAAACTCAACATCAGCGGCTCGCCATTCTCAACGGCCGCCAGCAACTCGGCGGGCAGGAATCGAATCCACCCTGCCTGCTCGGCAATACCCTGGAGCAACGCCTGGCGCAGGCTATCGACTGCATCGATGCGTTGGCTGTGCACCTTTACGCCCCAGGCTGGCCCGTAGAAAAGAAACGCGTCGTCATCGGCAAACTCATCAATGTCGCGAACCACCGCGAAACAGCCCGCCAACGGCACCCGCACCTCACCTGCGGTGACCACGACGCCGACCATGTCACCTGACTGCTCGCCGGCGCTGAGCAGGGACTCGATCACCGCCCTGAATTCCGGCTCGACGATCGCATGCAAGGCCAGCTCCAGCTCGAACAGTTGATAGAGCTGCGCACGTAAATTGGAGGACGACGGCCCACCTTTTCCCTGTGCCGTCCACCACTCATCCATGTCGACCTGCCATTCAGGCATTCGCTGTTCGATCCGCGCCGTATCGAGCGACACCTGCTCGAGGGTGTCCGGTTCATACTCCTTGCTGAAACGGGGCACGGTGGACAGCTGCGCTTGAAGCGCCAATGTCAGCAACGACAGTTGAGCCAGCAACTCATCGTTGGAAGCGGGAGCGTTCTGCTTTTTGAGAAACGAAAGATCGGGAAACAAGGCCTCAGAAATCATCACGAACTCCAAACGGAAAAATGGAGCCGGATGGTGTCGTCAAGCCTGGGCCGCGAAAAATCGGGAACTCATTCCTACGCGCAAGCCAGAGCGATCTTGCAGATGCATCCTACGACCAGCAGCGCAGGCCGACATACCGGGGTAAGAGCTTTACGATTATCTCGAAGGACGTAATAGAGAATGTCAGAAGCGACTATTTTTCCCGCGCCACCAAGTGCTTATTCTTACGTCATTGGTTCGGCACGCAGGGCTCTCCCCCGCCTTTCGCGCCACCAAGGTTCACCGACGTTGATTTTGAAGCTCCTTGATCTAACGTCTCGATTGGCCGCTGCGTTTGCAGCGGCCTTTTTTATTTCTGCAAGAATCGCAAGATCGACACTAGATTCATCGCCGGCAATTCGGCGAAAGGGCCGCTGTGCGGTCCCGGCATTGTTCAACCCAATGGATACTTCTGCAGGTTCGTCATCATCTGTTGCAACGCCTGCAGGCTGTCCTGCGGATGCCCGGCACCGTCGAAGTCGCCGATCCGCGCCCAGTTGTCCGCCACTTGCTCGGGCGTGAAACCTTCGCGCGGGTCAAAGCCCATGCCCAGGCTGCGCTCCCAGCGCAGCTTGCCGACCCAGCCGCCGCCTACCTCGAACAGCTCGCCGCTGTCCTGGCACTGCTCGCTGCCCAGGTACACCACCAGCGGGCTGACCAGCTCAGGTTTCAGGCGCTCGAACACCTGCGGTGGAATCAGGCCCTCGGTCATGCGCGTGCCCCCCGTGGGCGCGATGGCGTTGACCAGGATGCCGTGCTTGCGCCCCTCGATGGCCAGCGTGCGGGTCAATCCATAGAGGCCAAGCTTGGCCATGCCGTAGTTGGCCTGGCCAAAGTTGCCGTAGATGCCCGAGGTGGACGAGGTGAAGATCACTCGCCCCCAATTCTGCGCCCGCAGGTGCGGCCAGGCAGCGTGGGTCACCTTGTAGGCGCCCTCGACATGCACGCGGTAGACCAGCTCCCAGTCGCTGTCCTCCATCTTGTGGAAGGTCTTGTCGCGCAGGATGCCGGCATTGTTCACCAGCACATCGACCCGACCGAAGCTGTCCAGCGCCTGCTCGACGATCCGCGCGCCATCGGTGACCGAATCATGGTTGGCCACCGCCGTGCCCCCGGCCGCGCGGATTTGCGCCACCACCTGGTCCGCCGCCGAGGCGTTGGCGCCCTCGCCATGGGTCGAGCCGCCCAGGTCATTGACCACCACCTTCGCGCCCCGGGCGGCGAACAGCAATGCATGGGCCCGCCCCAGACCACCGCCGGCCCCCGTGACAATCACCACTCGATCCTGCAGACGTACCGGCTCGCTCATGCTCAAGGCTCCTGGCAATGAAGGGATGCAAGGCAGTGTCGGCCAGCCATCACGGCCGGGCAATCAAGCGCATCGCGGCGAATGCCGGGCAATAACGCACGACGATGATCGCCTGCTCAGGACCAGGCGACCTTCTGCGGCAGGTAGCTCATCGGCTGTTCGCGAAAGGCCAGGTAATGGCGCAGTACCTGCACCGGTGCCTCGGTATGCGGATAATGGCCGATGCCCGGCAGCACCACGGTGTCCGGCTCCGGCACCAACTGGCGGTAGCGCTCGACCATATGCACCCCGGACAACGGGTCGACCGCGCCATTGATGAAGCGCAGCGGCACGCCCTCGCGCTGCAGCGCCCCGACCCAGCGCTCACGCTGGGCTCGGCGTTCGGGCAGGAAGCTGATCAGCTTGTGCAAGATACGCGGCCCACGGTTGGAGGCGATCAGGCTCCAGTAATCGTCCAGCGCGCTTTCGCTGGGATGGGTGCAGGGGCCGTAGACCTGGATGACATTGCGCACCAGGTCGTCTCGCCCGAACGAGCGCCCAACCAGCCAGCCCAGCCGGCTCAGCAACAGCTTCTGGATCAGCAGCACCCGACAGGTCTCGGGAAACAGCCCGCTGTTGAGGAATGCACAGCTGGCGATCTGCAGACGCTGCTCGTGGTGGCGGGCCAGCAGCTCCTGGGCCACGCTGCCGCCGTAGTCGTGGGCCAGCAGGTGTACCGGCTGGTCGATACGCAGGTGCGCCAACAGCGCCTGCTGCAGATCGGCCTGCTCCAGCAGGCTGTAGTCGTGGTCCGCGGGTTTGGCCGAGTCGCCGAAGCCCAGCATGTCGCAGGCCACCACGCGAAAGCGCTGGGCCAGCGGTGCCCACAGGTAGTGCCAGTCCCAGCTGGCGGTCGGAAAGCCATGGAGCAGCAGCAGCGGCTCGCCCTGCCCTGCCGTCCAGTAACGGATGTTCTGGCCCCGGAAGGTGAAACCCTGGCTCCGGGTGCGCCAGACGCACAATGGAATCTCGGCCAGTGGCATCACGGTCGTCCCGGTGGATAAGTGTCGGAATAGGGCAAGGCTGCGTTCATTGCATGTCACCTCGGCACATACATGTGCTCTCTATGTCGAGGCTGAGTCTAGAAGCCAATACGAAGGTGATAGGTCGCCTTGGCAGCCAGCCTGATGACCGAACGGGTCAGTGGCACGAACGGTCAGATCAGCCTCGCCAGCAAAGGCGCGGCCAGCAGGTTCAGCAACCCGGTCAGGACCATGACCAGCCCGGCCACCGATCCTTCCTCGCGCCCGACCTCCTGCGCCCGGCTCACCCCGGCGCCATGGGCCCCGACACCGAACAGCGCGCCCCGCGCCAGCGGTGTGCGCAGCGGCAGCCAGCGTAACAGGATGCCGCCGAACATCGCCCCGAGCACGCCGGTGAACATCACGAACACCGCCGTCAGCTCCGGCACCCCGCCCAGATCCTGGGCCACCGGCATGGCGAATGGCGTGGTGATCGAGCGCGGCAGCAACGACAGGCTGACCGAATCGTCCAGCGCCAGCATGTGCGCCAACGCCCAGGAACTGCCGATCGAAGCTACGCTGCCGGCCAACATGCCCACCAGCAACGCCGGCCAGTGTCGCGCCAGCAATGCCCGCTGTTGCCAGATCGGCACCGCGAAAGCCACCGTCACCGGCCCCAGCACGCCCATCAGCCAGTGGGTGTTGCGCGCATATTCGGCGTAGGCGGTGTGCAGCGGCACGGCCACCGCCAGCAGCAGCGCCGGTACCAGGATCAACGGCGACAGCAGGTAGCGCCCGCTGCGCCGGTACAGCCAGCGGCTGCCCAGGTAGGCGATCAGGGTCAGTGCCAGCCAGAACAGCGGCATGGGTTCAAGGCTCATGGCGCAACCTCCAGCGGCACACCAGCTCCACGGTCACGGCGGTGACCACCATCACCAGCAAGGTGCTGACGGCGATCACCAGCAGGATGCGCCAGCCTTCGCTGCGCAGCAGGCTGCCGTAGTCCAGCAGACTCATCAGCGCCGGAATGAAGAACAGCAGCATCTCGGCCATCAGCCAGCCGGCGCCAAGTTGCAGGGTGGCTGGCTTGAGCACGCCCGTGGCGAACAGCGTCAGCAGCAGCGCCAGGCCCATCACTCCAGCGGGGATCGGCCAGGCGAGCCAGGCGGCCAGCTGGCCGCCGATCAGGAACAGCGCCAGCAGCACCGTCAGTTCGGCGAGCAGACGCAGGGTTTTCTTGAGCAATTCAGGATTCATGACGGGAGTTCCTCGACAACGCGGCCATTGTAAAAGTCACCCAGCCAGGCCAGAAGCGAATTGTTAGACTGGCATCCATTCCAAAATGGAATTCAACGAACATGGAATTCAAACAGCTGCGCAGCTTCATCGAAGTCATCCATCGCGGCGGTTTCACCCAGGCGGCAGGCACGCTGCATGTCAGCCAGTCGGCGGTGAGCAAGCAAGTCGCCCAACTGGAGCAGGACATCGGCCAGCCGCTGCTGGAACGCCAGGGCTCGCAATTGCTGCTGACCGCCGCCGGGCGCATCGTGCTCGAGCGCGGCGAGGCGCTGCTGCGCCAGCGCCAGGAACTGCTCAGCGAATTGGACGACCTCAGCCAGATGGCCCGCGGCGAGCTGCGCCTGGGCCTGCCGCTGCTGGGCAGCGACGCGCTGTTCGCCGGGTTGTTCGCCGAGTACCGGCGACGCCACCCGAACATCGCCATTCAGCTGCTCGAAGGCGGCAGCCGCATGGTCGAGCAGGCGGTGAAAAGTGGTGAGCTGGAACTGGGCGGCAGCCTCACGCCAAACGATCCGGCGTTCGAGTACCAGCCCTTTTGCAATGAACCGCTGGAAGCCTTGCTGCCATCCGAGCACCCACTGGCTGGACAGGCTGAAGTCGAACTGGCGCAGTTGGCCGATACGCCATTCCTGCTGTACCAGCGCAGCTTCGTGCTCAACGACCGGCTGCTCAGTGCCTGCCAGCAGGTAGGGTTCACGCCGAAGGAAGGCGGGCGTAGCGGCCAGGCGGACTTTCTCGCCGCGCTGGTGGCGGCCGGGCAAGGCGTGGTGCTGCTGCCAGCGATCGTCGCCCGGGCGCTGGAGCGGCCCGGGGTGGTGCGCCTGCCGTTGCGGGCACCGGAGTACCTGCGCTGGGACATCGCTTTCATCTGGCGGCGCGGAGCGTATCTTTCGCGGGCGGCGCAGGCGTGGCTGGCGTTGTTGCGCGAACAGGGCGAAGCATGACGCGAACGTGTAGGAGCGGCCGTTTAACCTTTGAGTAGAGCCACAAACTCCGCCAACCACGGCTCGGCATCGGTCTCCGGGGTCACGGTCTCGCTGGCATCCAGGCGCAGCATCGGCAGCACCTCGTTCACCCCCAGCTCGGCAAACAGCTCGCGCATCTGCTCGCCACCGCCGCAGTAGGTGTCGCCATAGCTCGAGTCGCCCAGGCCAATCACCGCCCCCGGCAGACCGCGCCAGGCCGCCGGCAGCACATCGCGAATGGTGCTGTACAACGGCATCAGGCTGTCGGGCAGTTCACCCATGCCAGTGGTCGAGGTCACCGCCAGCAGCGCGTCCGGGGCAAAGCCCTCGATGTCCTGCAGGGTGGCGCGGGCGGCGTGCCAGGCATCCAGGCCGGCGGCCTTGAGCAGCGATTCGGCGTGACGGGCGACTTCTTCGGCGGTGCCATACACCGAACCGGAAATAATGGCGACTTTCATCGGGTGAGGATTCCGAAACTGAGTGAAAACGTAGGATACTAGCATCCGACAGTGGCAAAAGGCCTGCTCAGCCCAAAGTCACATGCCCGCACCGTCATCCGACGAGTGACCTGAACAAAGCCCATTTGCCGCTGTCCATCGCCGTGAAGAAACCGCCCGAATCGCTCGCCCCTTCGAGTTCGACCATGCAAGCAGACGCCCTTCTTTCCCAGGACGAACTGGATTTCATCCAGGACATGCAGCATTCGCCCCAGTTGAACCTGGCCGACCCCATGTCCAGCCTGCTGGTCAATGGCGATCGGCGCCTGAAGGATCTGCTCACCCGCCTGGTGGCCAACGAGCAGGTGACGCTGCAAGCCAGTTTCAACAACCAGCAACTGAGCTTCCCCCTGCAACTGGTCGAGGACGAGTTCCACGCCCTGCACCTGCAGCTGGGCTCGCCGGACATCTACGAAGACGGCCCCATGCTGCGCCCCTGGCGCCTGTCGCTGGAGCAGCCGGTCGCCCTGCTGGACGACCACGGCAAGGCCAGCGACCTGTGGGTGCGCGATATCTCGTTCAAGGGCGTGCTGGTGGAGGTGCGCGGCGGCGGTGAAGCGCCCGCGCAGTTCGACCTGCGCTTCGCCGCCGAGGACATCCCGCCCATCGGCCTGCTCGGCCTGCTGCGCCGCCGCATCGGCCCACGCCTGGCCGCCTACGACCTGTCCCACAACCCCGCCGAGGAAATCGAGCGCCTGCGCGAGTACATCCTGCAGGCCCACCGCCAGGCCCATCCCGAACTGCACGCCCAGGCCCCGACCACCTTCTGACGACCGTCCGCCGACTGAAACTGACCGGTCATGATCGATCAGCGATAATCCGTGCCCGATTCTTGCAAGCACGCTTGCGCCGCCCACCACCCCGGGCCGCACGCCAAGGGGCCGGCTACCCGCTAGCCCCGTCGCCAGGAGATACACGATGTCTACCCCACCCGTCACCTTGATGGTGTCGCGCCGCGCCGCCCATGGCCGTTACCAGGACCTGCTGTCCTGGCTGCACGAAGGCGAGCAACTGGCCACCGACTTCCCCGGCTATCTCGGTTCGGGCATCCTCGCCCCGCCCATCGAGGGCGACGAATTCCAGATCATCTTCCGCTTCACCAGCGAGCAGACCCTGCACGCCTGGGAGCATTCGGCCTCGCGCCGGGCCTGGCTGGCACGCGGCAACGGCCTGTTCGAGCGCCCCAAAGAGAGGCGCGTAAGCGGCATCGACGACTGGTTCGGCACCAACATGGTGCAAAAACCGCCGCGCTGGAAGCAGGCCACGGCCATCTGGCTGGCCTTCTTCCCGGTCTCGCTGCTGTTCAACCTGCTGTTCGGCCACTGGCTGGCGCCGCTGGAGCTGCTGCCCCGGGTGCTGATCAGCACCCTGGCCCTGACGCCGGTGATGGTGTACCTGTTCATTCCCCTGTCCACCCGCCTGCTGGCCGGCTGGCTGAACCCCGCGCCCGGCGATGCGCAGGCACGCTCCACCGGCCTGCGCAGCCGCTGAGGCGCAGGCGCGCAAGGCCACGCAGTTCGGGTATGCTGGGGCATCACGCACGGACAGACGAACAGACCGCCCGCACATGAACAGCCCAATCCTCATCACCGGCGCCAGCCAGCGCGTCGGGCTGGCCCTGGCCCTGGAGCTTGCCCACGCCGGTCATACGGTGGTCAGCGCCAGCCGCAGCCTGCATGCCCAGGCGGCACACCCGAACATCCGGCAGTTCCAGGCCGACCTGACCCGCGGCGAAGACCGCCAGGCCCTGATCGACCACCTGCACGGCCACTACGACGGCCTGCGCGCGATCATCCACAACGCCTCGCTGTGGCTCGATGATGGCCTGGACAACCTCGAGACCATGTTCCGCCTGCACGTCGAGGCGCCCTACCACCTCAATCTTGCCCTGGGCGAGCTGCTGAGCAAGGTGGACAAGGCCGACATCATCCACATCTGCGACGAAACCTCCTCGCGCGGCAGCAAGAGCCACATCGGCTATGCCGCGACCAAGGCCGCGCTGCAGAACATGGTGCTGTCGTTCGCCGAAAAGTACGCGCCGAAGGTGCGGGTCAACGGTATCCTGCCCGGCCTGCTGATCCTCAAGGAAGGCGGCGACGAGCAGTACCGCCAGCAGACCCTGAAAAAGGCCCTGCTGGAATTCGAACCCGGCGCCCGCCCGCTGATCGACGCCGTGCTGTTCCTGCTGCACAGCCAGTACAGCACCGGCAGCCAGGTGGTCATCAACGGTGGCCGCCATCTGAAGAACCGCATGACCTGAAGAGACCGCCCATGACCCCGCAACAACAGCTCGAACTCGAAGCCGCCGCGTTCCGGCGCCTGGTCGACCATCTGCAAAAGCGTACCGACGTGCAGAACATCGACCTGATGAACCTCTCCGGCTTCTGCCGCAACTGCCTGTCGAAATGGCTCAAGGCCGCGGCCGACGAGCGCCAGGTCGAGCTGAGCCTGGACGATGCCCGAGAGCAGGTGTACGGCATGCCCTACGCCGAGTGGAAAGCCCAGTACCAGAAAGAAGCCAGCGCCGAGCAACAGGCCGCGTTCGAACAAGGAAAACCCCGTGACTGACCTGAACACCCTGCGCAACAGCCTGGCCGGCGGCGAGCACGTTTTCGCCGACACCCTGGCGTTCATCGCCGCGAACTACAGCTACCAGCCCCAGGCCTTCGACAACGGCGACGTGCATAACGCCGCCGGGCAGAACGAAGGCTCGTGCAAGACCCTGGGCCTGGCGCTGCTCGAAGGGCTGAGCGATCAGGAAGCGCTGCTGGCCTTCGGCGAACACTACCGCAGCGTGCTGGCCACCCCCGAGGGCAGCGACCACGGCAACATCCGCGCACTGATCAAGCATGGACTGGCCGGCGTGAAGTTCGCCGCGCAGCCGCTGGCGCGTCTGGCCTGATAGCGGATAGGGCCGCTTTGCGGCCCTTTCGCCGACACCGATGACATCAGCTGATGATTTGGCCTGGTGCTCCAGCCTCCAGGCGCCCCTTCTGTAACCACCCCAGCGCAATCGGCCACAAACTTTCCCGAAAACGATCGTGAAAGAACGCGAAATGCCCGATCTCCCCGACCGAGATATCCACAGGCGCCACCCGCAGGTGCCGACGCTCGGTCTTGTGCAGGTAACCCAATAACCGTTCGGTGGCCGCCACCGTGCCGAACGGATCATCGCTCAGGCTGATGGCCAGGGTCGCCGCCCGCACCTGATCGAACGGCACCGCATCGAGCAGGCGCCCACTGGGGCGGTGCTCGTAGCGCGGCGTGCGCGTGCTCCAGTCCTGCACCACGCCGGCCGGGGTGTCCTCCAGCCACCCCAGGCGCTTGCCGGGGAAATAGCCGAACACACGGGTCAGCAGCGGCATCAGCACATGCCACTTGCCGAACAGCTGCCAGCGCTGATCCGCCGCATAGTCGCGCCAGTAGGCGAACTGCGCCCCCACCAGCACCGCATGGCGCACCTGCGCCGCCGACGGCGCCAGCCCCAGTGCCCAGCCACCGAAGCTGTGCCCGACCACATGCACCGGCTGGCCGGGATGCTCGGCACTGGCCAGCTGCAGCATCGCCTCGAAGTCCAGGCGGCCCCAGTCACTCCAGCTCGCCTGGAAACCACGCATCGAGGCCGGGCGCGACTCGCCGATGCCACGATAGTCGTAGGTCAACACATCGAAGCCCTGGGCGAACAGGTAGTCGGCGAATCGCGAGTAGTAACGGCAGCGCACCGAGGTGGCGGCGTTGATGATCACCAGCGGGCGCCGGGGGTCGGACTCGGCGTGGCGCCAGCGCAAACCGCCGAGGCGGTAGCCGTCGGCGGCGGCATGACGAAAGGCACAGGCGGGTTGGGTGAGGCTGCTCATGGCGCGCTCCCTGCGGCGTCGCGCCATGCTGGCGGACGGGCTGTTGTCGAGCGCCCACGCTAGCAAAAAAATCGGTGCCTGTACCGGCCCTATCGCGGGGCAAGCCCGCTCCCACGCCAACTACGGGGCTGGCGTGGGAGCGGGCTTGCCCCGCGATAGGTTCAGGTGGTCGGCAGGGCCCGTGCCACGCCCGGCTTGCGCAGCACCGCCAGGCGCGAGCCGTCGTAGCGAGTCTCGCGGAAAAGCTTCCAGCAACCGAACAGGCCATACACGTGCATGACCCGCCCCTGCTCGTGGTAGCCCATGCGCAGGTGCAGCTTCATCGCCGGCACGTTATGGGTCTCCACCACGTCCACCACCTTGTGGCAGCCTTTCTCGCGCATGGTGTTCCATAGCTCGACCTGGGCGGTCACCGACAGCTCGCTGCCGAAGTAGCGCCGGGTCATCTCGCCACCGAACTCGAAGAACTCGCCAGGCTTCACCGGGAAGGTGCAGCCGTAGTAGTGCTTGTCGTGGTAGTCGACCACGCTGGCCCATATGAAGGCCACGGCATCGCCCTGCTCGTCCAGATACATGTGTCCGGTATGCCCCTCGACGGCCAGTTCGCGCATGGTCTCGACGCGGTCGCCGAAATGACGGGCGAAGGCATCGGCGTTGGCGGCGGTGATCGGCACCAGGGTGACGGGTGGATGTTCCTTGAGGCTGTAGGGTGGCACCGGGCTGACCAGGTCGCGCTCCATCCACAACAACTCCCAGTGGAAGAACACGTAGCGTTCGAACAAGGTCTTGGCTGTGCGCTTGATACCTTTCTGGCGAATTCGTTCTTGTAGTTTTTGCAGTGCGCCCATTGCTCCCTCCCTGGCCCCGGCGGAATTGCAAGGCCAATAGCTGGGGTATAGATCAGGCGGAGGGTGCCCATGGCAAAGGGCCATTGGTGATTTGTTTCAGAATATTAACAAGTCGTCGGCGGGAACCGCGCAGCCGTCATCAACGGCTGCGCGGTCAAGGACTTGCTTACAGCTCGATGCAGTCGAACCGTACGTCGGTGGCCACGTCTTCGTCGTAGTTGACGTCAGCACGCTCGAAGCCGAACAGGTTGAGGAACTGCTTCTTGTAGCCAGCATAGTCGGTCAGCTGGAACAGGTTCTCGGTGGTCACTTGCGGCCACAGCGCCTTGCAGGCGTCCTGCACGTCGTCGCGCAGTTCCCAGTCGTCCAGGCGCAGGCGGCCTTTGTCGTCGACTGCGGCAGGCTGGCCATCGGCGCGGTACATGCGGTCGCGGTACATACGGTCCAGCTGGTCCTGGGT
Organism: Pseudomonas sp. microsymbiont 2; assembly: GCF_054788395.1. Taxonomy (NCBI): domain Bacteria; kingdom Pseudomonadati; phylum Pseudomonadota; class Gammaproteobacteria; order Pseudomonadales; family Pseudomonadaceae; genus Pseudomonas; species Pseudomonas sp. microsymbiont 2. The sequence goes on along the minus strand of NZ_CM139112.1, from coordinate 966,463 downwards.
GCCTTCGTGAACGCCCTTCTCCTGCATGATCTTGAACACCATCGACAGGTACAGCGGCATCACCGGGATGGCCGAGCTGGCCTGGGTAACGACGGACTTGAGCACCGCCACGTTGGCGCCGCCCTTGACTTCGCCGGCCAGTTTCTGGTCCAGGCGCAGGGCGGTTTCGTCCAGGTCCTGCTTGGCCTGGCCCAGGGCGCCGTGCCAGTAGATCGGCCAGGTGATGTCGCTGCCGATGTAGCTGAAGGCCACGGTGCGCGCGCCTTCGGCCAGCACGCCGGCGCCGGCCAGGGCGTCGATCCACAGCTGCCAGTCCTGCCCGCCCATCACGGTGACGGTGTCGGCGATTTCCTGCTCGGTGGCCGGCTCGATGCTGGCCTCGATGATGGTGTCCTTGTTGGTGTCGATGGCGGTCGACTTGTACGGCTGGCCGATCGGCTTGAGCGCGGAACGGATCAGCTCACCGGTCTGCGGCAGCTTGCGCACCGGCGAGGCCAGCGAGTAGACGACCAGGTCGACCTTGCCGCCCATTTCGTTCTTGATCAGCTCGATGACCTTGGCGCGGGCCTCGTCGGAGAAGGCGTCACCGTTGATCGACTTGCTGTACAGGCCTTCGGCCTTGGCGAACTTGTCGAAAGCGGCGGCGTTGTACCAGCCGGCGGTACCGGCCTTGCTCTCGGTGCCCGGTTTTTCGAAGAACACGCCCAGGGTGTCGGCCTTGAAGCCGAATGCCGCGGTGATGCGCGACGCCAGGCCGTAGCCGCTGGAAGCACCGATCACCAGGACTTTCTTCGGACCATCCTCGCGCACGCCCAGCTTGCGGGTGGCTTCGATCTGGTCACGGACGTTGAGCTCGCAGCCCTTGGGGTGAGTCGTGGTGCAGATGAAACCGCGAACCTTGGGATGAATGATGGCCAATGTCTGTACCTCGTCAGGTTTAGGCTGGGGAAGCGCCCGGATTTGGGGCACTGCCATTTGATCTAGAGGGTGAGACTACCCTCGCGGGACATCCGACACATATTACGAGCTGAGCGGGTCGATGCAAAACACCAGCGGCCCTCTCGCGGGGCAAGCCCGCTCCCACGCCAACCTTGCATCTGCAGGTCTGGCGTGGGAGCGGGCTTGCCCCGCGAGAGGGCCGGCAAAGGCAACCACTACCCCTGTGCCAGCGCCGCTTTCAACCATGCCAGAAACTGCCGCGCCAGCGGGTCATCCTGGCTCTCCCAGTGCACCAGGCAACTCCACACCGGCCCACGCACCCGCTGCGCCGACAAAGCCTGCAAGCGCCCCTGCTCCACCAGCCGCTGCGCCAGCAGCTGGCTGACCAGCGCGACGCCCACCCCCTCCGCCGCCGCATCCAGCAACAGGCCTGGGTCGGAGAAATTCAGTCCCTTGCCCTGCTGCCCGATGTCCTCGCCGCCCTCCAGCTGCCAGTGACTCCAGTCCATCTCCCGTTCGCCATGCAAGGTGGTACGCCCTTGGGCGGGCAAGTCCGGGTGGCAGGCCGGATACAACTGATCCAGGTGCAACACGGTGAAACTGCACTCGGCCTGGGCGCCGATATCGTCGCGAATCGCCAGGTCGATGGTCTCGCTGGCCATGTCCGGCGCCTCGAAGCTGGTGAACAGCCACAGGTCCACCTCCGGGTAGCGCTGGTGAAAGTCCGCCAGGCGCGGCAGCAACCAGTGCCGGGCGAACGCCGGCGTGGTGTTGACCACCAGCTGGTTGGGCTTGCGGTACTGGTCGAGCCGGCGAATGCCCACCGCCAGTTGCTGCAACAAGGCCTGGGTGGTGCTGAGCAGGTCATGCCCGGCATCGGTCAGGCTGACGCTGCGACCGCTGCGGTGGAACAGCGGCTGTTCCAGGTAGCTTTCCAGGCTGCGGATCTGCTGGCTGATCGCCGACTGGGTGAGGTTCAGGGCCTCGGCGGCCTTGTGGAAGCTGCCCAGGCGAGCGGCGGCTTCGAAGCCGCGCAGGGCGTTGAGCGGGGGCCAATGCTTGAGCATGCTGATAAGCCTTACTGATCAGAAGTACGCTAAATCTATCGTTTGTCGCGCCTACTTCACAGCCATAACATTGATCCCAACACCCGCGACGGCGGGCTTCGTTGATAAAAATCCCTAATAGATCGGAGTTCACTATGACCCTGTCCATCGACAGCGGCTGGCGCATGCCCGCCGAATGGGCCCGCCACGCCGCCACCTGGATGATCTGGCCGCACAACCAACCGCTGTGGGAGTCCGGCTGGGGCGTGACCCTGACCGACGTGCAGCGTGACTATGCCCGCGTGGCCGCCGCCATCGCTCGCTACGAGCCGGTGAAGATGGTGGTCGACCCTTGCGCCATCGCCAGCGCCCGTGAGCTGTGCGGCCCTGGCATCGAACTGATCGAGCTGGCCGTGGACGACAGCTGGTGCCGCGACAGCGGTCCGAGCTTCCTGGTGCATCCACAGCGCGGCGTCGCCGGCCTGAGCTGGCGCTTCAACGCCTGGGGCAACAAGTCCGAGCACGGCAAGGACCGCAGCCTGGCCCGGCGCATCCTCGACCAGCTGGGCCTGGAAGGCTTCAGCACCCCGCTGTGCAACGAAGGCGGCGCCATTCACGTGGACGGCGAAGGCACGCTGATCACCACCGAATCGGTCCTGCTCAACCCCAACCGCAACCCAGGGCTGACCAAGGCCGACTTCGAGGACTGCTTCGCCCGCCTGCTGGGCATCCGCAAGACCATCTGGCTGCCGGGCGACCCTGAGTACGTCACCGGCGACATGACCGACGGCCATGTCGATGGCGTGTGCGCCTTCGCCCGCCCCGGCGTGCTGCTGGTGGACGCTACCCACGACCAGGGGTCGGTGTATGCCGAGGTGGTGCGCGAGAACCGCCGCGCTCTGGAACTGGCCAGCGACGCCCAGGGCCGTTCGTTCGAACTGCTCGACCTGTTCGAGGCCACCGCCGCCGTGGATACCGACGCCGAGGTGTTCTGCGCCTCCTATACCAACTTCTACCTGGCCAACGGCGCGGTGATCATGCCGGCCTACGGCATCGACGCCGACCAGGCCGCCGCGCAGCAGCTGGCCATGGCCTTCCCCGGTCGCGAGATCGTGCCGGTGCGCATCGACCACATCGCCCACGGTGGCGGCGGCATCCACTGCATCACCCAGCAACAGCCGGCCTGGCCAGTGCAGGGAGAGCGCCCATGAGCACCCTGCGCATCGCCACCACGCAGATGCCCTGCAGCTGGGACCTGCCCGCCAACCTCGAGCGCGCCGAGAAGCTGGTGCGCAAGGCCGCGGCCCAGGGCGCCCAGGTGATCCTGCTGCAGGAACTGTTCGCCACCCCGTACTTCTGCATCGAGCAATGCCACAGCCACCAGGCGCTGGCCGAGGACTACCACGACAGCCCGCTGCTCAGGCGCTTCGCCGCCCTGGCCAAAGAGCTTGGCGTCGTGCTGCCGCTAAGCTGGTACGAGCGCGCCGGCAACGCCTTCTTCAACTCGCTGACCGTGGCCGATGCCGATGGCCGCCTGCTGGGCGTGTACCGCAAGACCCACATCCCCAACGCCATCGGCTACCAGGAGAAGGAGTACTTCAGCCCCGGCGACACCGGTTTCAAGGTCTGGGACACCGCCTTCGGCCGCCTGGGCATCGGCATCTGCTGGGACCAGTGGTTCCCCGAAACGGCCCGCTGCCTGGCCCTGATGGGTGCCGAGGTGCTGCTGTTCCCCACCGCCATCGGCTCGGAGCCGGGCGCCGCCGAACTGGATTCGCGCGACCATTGGCAGATGGCCATGCGCGGCCACGCCGCCGCCAACCTGCTGCCGGTGGTGGCCGCCAACCGCGTAGGTCATGAAGTGGCGCGCAGCGATGACAGCCTGTCGATGCGCTTCTACGGCTCGTCGTTCATCTGCGACCACAAGGGCGCACTGCTCGCCGAGGCCGACCGCGACAGCAGCGGCGTCTGGCTGCACGACCTGGACCTGGCGCGCATGCGCGAGGACCGCCTGACCTGGGGCATCTATCGCGACCGCCGCCCCAGCATGTACGCGCCGCTGCTGACCTTGGACGGCCGCACCCCACAAACCGCGAGGGCCTGAACCATGCCAAGCCGTCCATCGAAACTGCTGGCCATCGCCGCCCTGGTGGCCTGCGCCAGCGTCGCCCAGGCCAAGCAGGACGCCCTGCGCCTGTACAACTGGGCCGACTACTTCGCCGAAGACACCCTCAAGCGCTTCACCGCCGAGACCGGTATCCCGGTGATCTATGACGTCATGGACGGCAGCGAGGTGCTGGAAGCCAAGCTGATGTCCGGGCGCAGCGGCTACGACCTGATCTTCCCCGGCGACACCGTCGCCGAACGACTGATGCGCGCCGGCAGCCTGCTGCCGCTGGACAAGACGCAGCTGACCGCGCTGGACGATATCGAGCCGGGCCTGCGCAAGCTGCACGACCAGTACCCCAAGGCCAGCCAGGCCACCGTGCCCTATACCTGGGGCACCATCGGCCTGACCATGGACGCGAAGAAGATCCACGAGCGCATGCCCGACGCCCCGCTGAACAGCCTCGACCTGCTGTTCAAGCCCGAGCTGGCGGCCAAGTTCGCCGACTGCGGCATCTCGATGATCGACTCGCCCGACGAAGTGCTCGCCGTGGTGCTCCACTACCTGGGCCGCGAACCGCGCAGCGCCAAGCGCGAAGACCTGGCCGCCGCCAGCGAACTGCTCAAGGGCATCCGCCCCTACGTGCGCAAGCTGCAGTCGCAGCCGGTCACCGAGCTGGTCAACGGCAACACCTGCCTGTCGCTGGGCTACAGCGGCGACGTGATCCAGGCCCAGCGCAGCGCCGAGGCCGCCGGCAAGGCCATCGACTTCCAGTACCGCGTACCCCGCGAAGGCACCACGGTGTGGATGGACACCATGGCCATCCCCGCCGATGCCAAGCACCCGGAATACGCCTATCGTTTCATCAACTTCGTCATGCGTCCGGAAAACATGGCGGCGATCAGCAACACCACCGGCTACCCCACCGCCAGCGCCAAGGCGCGTCCGCTGGTGGACGCGAGCCTGCGGGACAACCCCGATATCTACATCGACCCAGCCACCTATGCCCGGCTGATCCCGGGCAAGGACATCCCCCAGGCCGACATGCGCGCGCGCATGCGCGTCTGGACCCGCTTCAAGACTGCACAGGACTGAACCCATGCCTACCCGTCGAACCTTCCTGCAACTGTCACTCGCCGCCGGTATCGGCGCCGGGCTCGGCCTGCCCATGGGCGTTGCCCGCGCCGCCGACCCGGAGCGTTGGTTCATGCCCGACGAAGGCGAGAAACAGCAACGTGCCTACATCGCCTTCGGCGCCCAGGATGACATCTGGGAGGACTTCACCGAAGACGTCCAGGCCGCCCTTGGGCGCATCGCCCGCGCCATCGCCGCCTACCAGCCGGTGACGGTGTTCTGCCGCGCCAGCGAGCGGGATATCGCCGAGGAAGAATGCGGCAGCCACAACATCACCTACGTCGAGACCGAGCTGGACGACATCTGGATGCGCGATATCGGCGCCAACTTCGTCGTCGATGACGATGGCGAGCTGGCGGCGGTGGACTTCAACTTCAATGGCTGGGGCGGCAAGCAGCAGCACCGTTACGACAGCAAGCTTGCCAAGCGCGTCGCCAAGCTGGCGGGTGCCCAGTACCAGCGCAGCGAGCTGGTGGGCGAAGGCGGCGGCATCGAGGTGGACGGCCACGGCACCGGCATCATGACCGAGAGCAGCTGGATCAACGACAACCGCAACCCCGGCTGGAGCAAGGCCCAGGTCGAAGCGGAGCTGAAAGAGCGGCTGGGGCTGCGCAAGATCATCTGGCTGCCGGGCATCAAGGGCAAGGACATCACCGATGCCCACGTGGACTTCTATGCGCGCTTCGCGGCGCCCGGCGTGGTGGTGGCGAACCTGGACAACGATCCGGATTCCTATGACCACGACGTGACCCGCGAGCACCTGGAGATCCTGCGCAACGCCACCGATGCCGATGGGCGCAAGCTGGAGATTCACACGGTGTCGCCGCCGCTCAAGCCACGCCGTAACAAGTTCAGCAAGGGCAACCCGGATTTCGCCGCGGGGTACATCAACTATTTCGTGATCAATGGCGCGGTGATCGCCCCGCAGTTCGGCGATCGCAGCGCCGATGAGAAGGCACGGGCGTTGCTGGAAAAACTGTATCCGGGCCGGGACGTGGTGCTGCTGGATATCGACGCGATCGCCGCCGGTGGCGGCGGGATTCACTGCGTGACCAACCAGTGTCCCGCCCTGTGAATGACGGAGCCTGCGCAAAAGCCGCAGACATGTAGGCGCTGCGGTGCCTGGCACCGGCTTCGCCGGTGTTCGCGGCTAAAGCCGCTCCCACAGAGAGCGCACTGAGCTCAAGCCATGTGCTGTTCCTGGGGGCGGGCTTATCGGGGCGCCGAGCCGCCGCGAAGCAGGCCACGCGGTTCCGGTATTCGCGGCACGCAAACCGAGCCCGATCAGGAGCCGCACGCGCCTTGGCTGCTCCTGGCCAGCCATTCACTCAGCTGCACCGGCGTCAGGTGCACCAACCCCTGCGCCGTCTCGCACACCGGCTGGATATAGTTGTCGCTGAACAGCAACTTGCCATGCACGAAATGCTCGTCCTTGCGCAGGTTGGGGTTGTCGATGCGCATGCCCAGCCGCGCCGCCAGCCACTTGCCTATCTCGTAGTGGCTGATCCAGCGCTCCGGCGCCAACGCCCCCAGTGCCTCGCGCGGCGCCTCGCGGCTAAGCACGATCATCGGCACGTCACTGACCTCCGGGACCAGGTCGTTGTGCCCCCACTTGCCATCCTCGCCCAGACGCTGGCCGTGGTCGCCGGTGATCACCAGGTAGCGCTCGCCCTCCAGGCGGTCGAAACGGGCAATGACGTCCTCCAGCAGACCGTCCAGGTAATGAATCGAGTTGTCATAGGCATTGGCCTGCCCCTGCACGCCCTGATCCGGCCAGGGCCGCTCGCCTTGCTGGTGCATGTAGTTGCGCGCGTAAGGCAGATGCGCCGTGCGCAGGTTGAGCACCACGAAGTTGCGCGGGCCAAAGCGCTGCTGGTCAAGGATCTCCAGCAAGGCATGGTCCTGGCGCTTGAGAAAGCGCAGTGGGTGGTCTTCGCGGGTGATCGCCACGTCCAGATGGCGGCTGCCCAGGTGCGCCAGCAAGCGCGATTCCTGGGACGATATCCAGTGCGTGCGCATGCCGGCCTCGCGGGCGAAGCGGAACAGGTTGATATCGCCCTCGCGCAGCAGGTGGTCCTGGCCAGGCTCGCGGATCGGGTTGAGCAAGTACGGCAGGCTGACATCGGTGGCCACGCCTGCCGAAACACCTGGCCGCACCAAGGCACTGGGATGGCTGTCCAGGTAACGCTGCAGGCGCGGCGTGGTCTGCCGGGCGTAGCCGTACAACCCCATGCGCTCGCTGCGCAGCGAGTCGGCCACCACCAGCCAGACATGCCGGGCGCTGCTGGGAATCGGCTCGATCCGATAGGGGGCGAACGGCGCGGCCGGCAAGCTCACCTCGGGCGCGAACGCCAGGCGCACGGCCCAGGCGGAAAACGCATTGAGGCTGTTGTGCAGGCCACTGCGGGTCGGCCCCGGAGTGAACGAATCGAGGTTGCGATAGGTGGCCCGATACGGCTTGGCCAGCAGCACCACGGCGATCAATAGCAGTGCCCAGCGACTGGCCGGCAGGCTCACTCGTCCCGGTAGCCACCCATGCAAGGCCAGCAGCAACGCGTAGGGCAGCCCGACACTGAGCGCCGCCGGCCAATGCGCGCCCAGGCTGTGCCAGGCCGTCAGCCCGACCTCCCCGGGCTCGCGCAGCAGGCTGCGAATGTCCACCGCACTCAACGGCTCGCCAAAAAAGCTGATATTGGCCAGCTGCAGCAGTTGCATGCCGGCGAACAGCAGCAGGATCGCCACCACGACCACGCGCAGGTTGCACAGCCACAACGCCGCGCAGAACGCCCACAGCCCCGCGACCCAGCCGGCCTCGAGCTCGGCGCGGTTGTTGCCGGTGAACAGTTGCTGGATGAAATCGTCAGCCAGCAGCAACGCGCAACTCAAACTGGCCAGCGCGCACAAACGCAGCCAGGCGGCGCCACGCTCGGGCTGGGCGCGCAGGGTCAGGGACATCAGCATGGGAAATCTCGTGGTCAGGGATCGTCGCGGTAACGGCGCCGGCCGGTGAGCATCGACAGTGGCAGGTTCTCGCCCAGGCGCAGGCTCTCGACCAGCGCCGCCAGCACATGCACGCACACCAGCGCCAGCAGCGCATCGGCCAGCCAGCTGTGCAGGTCCATCGGCCAGTCGGCGCCCCACAGGGCATCGACTTCCTCGGCCAGCCAGCCGGTCAGCCCCAGGCCAGCGATGCAGGCGAGCATCAGCACCATCACCAGCGCGCCGATGGCCGAATGGCCCAGGCGATGGTAGGGCTGCCCGTTCAGCAGCGCCCTGGCGTGGGCCGCCAGGCGCCTGGGCGTCGGCCAGAAGTCGGCCCAGCGCGCGCTGCGCGGCCCGACGAAGCCCCAGACGATGCGTAGCAGTACACAGCCAACGGCGTAGTAGCCAAGCCACTGGTGCCAATCCTCGCCCTCTTCGGTGAAGAAGTAGTTGGCGAAGAACACGGTGGCGAAGGACCAGTGGCACACCCGCAGCAAGGGGTCCCACAGGCGCACCGTGGCCTCGGGCATCAGTCTTCGATCTCGGTCTTCACCGCCTTGCCACTGACCGGGTCGTGATAGATCTCGACCTTGCGCCCGTCCTTGTCGAAGCCGTAGATCTCGTAGCAGTTGCCCTTGGTGACCTTGAACTTGTTGATCTTGTAGCCCTGCTCCTTGAGCTGGGCCTGGAACTTGTCCGGGTTCTGCCAGGTGCTTTTGTCGGCGGTGGTGCACTGGGTGGCGGCGAAGACGCTGCCACTGCCCAGCAGCAAGGCGAAGGCAAGAAGGAAACGCATGGCGATAAGCTCCGTTGATGAGAAGGGACCCGCACGATGCAGTGCCAAACTTAATGGCAGCTTAGTAGGTCATCACTGGTTACATTTCCCCGGGCGACAGGCTGCGCGCAGGGCCCATCATGGCGCCTTCGACGGGGGAACCGAAGCATGCGCGTACTGCTGGTGGAAGACGATCAGGCCCTGGCCCAGGGCATCCGCACCGCCCTGCGCGGCGAGGGTTACACCCTGGACTGGCTGGCCGACGGCCTGGAGGCCGAGCAGGCCCTGCGCGGCGAAACCTTCGACCTGGTGCTGCTCGACCTCGGCCTGCCCCGACGCGATGGCCTGGACTTGCTGCGCAGTCTGCGCGCCGCCCCTGCGGGCGAGGTGCCGGTACTGGTACTGACCGCCCGCGATGCCACCCGCGAACGAATCCAGGGCCTGGATGCCGGCGCCGACGACTACCTGATCAAACCCTTCGACGTGGACGAGCTCAAGGCGCGCATCCGCGCTTTGCTGCGGCGCAGCCAGGGCCGCGCGCAACCGTTGCTGGAGCATGCCGGGGTCAGCCTCGACCCGGCGCGCCTGACGGTGCGCTACCGGGACCGGCCGGTGGCCTTGACGCCCATGGAGTTCCAGCTGCTGCACCAGTTGCTGGCCCGCCCCGGCACCGTGCTGACCCGCGAACGCCTGGCCGAGGCGCTATACGGCTGGCACGAAAGCGGCTGCGGCAACACCCTGGAAGTGCTGATCCACAACCTGCGACGCAAGCTCGACAGTGGCCTGATCCGCACCGTGCGCGGCGTCGGTTACCTCATCGAGGATGCGCCATGACCGCCATCCGCACACGTATCCTGCTGCCCACCCTGCTGCTGGTGCTGCTCGGCAGCCTCGGCCTGGTGCTCAGCGTGCTGCGCGACAACCACGAGGAGATCGAGAACGTCTACGACGCCCAGCTGGTGCAGGCCGCGCGGGTGCTGCAGGGACTGTTCCGGCAGATGCCGGCGGAGCAGGACTGGCAAGGCGTGCGCGCGGCGCTGGAACAAGCCATGGAGCAGTCCGGCAGGGACATTCTCAGCCACCCCTACGAGATCAACCTCGACTTCATGGTCTGGCGTAGCGATGGCCAATTGCTGATGCGCTCGGCCGATGCGCCGCACCTCGACAGCCCGCCCGCTCCCGGCATCCATGACCTGCTCTACCAGGGCCAGGACTGGTGCGGCGTGCTGCTCGAAGACCGCCAGCGCGGCCTGCTGATCTGGGTCGGCGAGCGCGACGACCTGCGCCAGGACCTGATCCAGCGCATCGCCGACCAGGCCCTGGCTCCCGCGCTGGTCGGCATCCCGCTGCTGGCCGTGGCCATCTGGCTGCTGCTCGGCTGGGGCCTGCAACCGCTGCGGCGCCTGGCCCGGCACCTGCGCGTCCGCCCGGTGGACAGCTTGGAGCCACTGGCCGTCGCACCGCTCCCGCCTGAGTTGGCCCCCATGGCCAACGCCCTCAACCATCAACTGCAGCAGCTCACCCGCCTGCTCGAACGCGAACGCCGCTTCATCGCCGACGCCGCCCATGAGTTGCGCACGCCGCTGGCGGTGCTGGCCATTCATGCCAGCAATGCCCGTCGTGCCACCTGCGATGCCGAGCGCGACGAAGCGCTGGTATTTCTCGAACAGGGCGTGGCCCGTGCCACCCGCCTTGCCAGCCAACTGCTGACCATGGCCCGCCTGGAGCCCCTGACCCAAGTCCGTCAGCGCGTACGCCTGGATGCCCTGGCCCGGGAGGAGCTGGCGCAACTCGCGCCGCTGGCCCTGCGCCGCCAGGTCGACCTGGTGCTCGACGAGCAAGGCAGTTGCCACCTTTACGCCGACCCCACCGCCGTGACCGTGATGCTGCAGAATCTGATCGGCAATGCCTTGCACTTCAGCCCGCCCGGTGGCGAAGTCACCCTCGAACTGCGCCAGCACGATGACTGGCTGACCCTGCAGGTGCTCGACCAGGGCCCCGGGGTGGCGCCACAGCAGCTGGCGCGGCTGAGCGATCGCTTCTACAGCGACAGCAATCCCGGCGGTGCCGGGCTGGGGCTGGCGATCGTGGCGCTGGTGGTGGAACAGCTAGGGGGCGGGCTCGAGTACTTCAACCGCGATGGCGGCGGGTTCGGCGTGAAGGTGCGCTTCGCGGCGAGCCCGCTCCCTCAGTGATCGCGCTGACCTCAAGTCTTGCGCTATTGCCGTGGGGCCGGCACGGGATGCCCATTCATTTGCAAACCCGATCAATCGCAAAGAAAAACAAACTTCTCAAATGAGCGCGGGGCGGGGATGCTGTGCCGATCACGCTCGTATCCCGGAGAACAACAATGAACGAAGTCGTCATCGTCGCCGCCACCCGCACTGCCATCGGCAGTTTCCAGGGGGCACTGGCCAACGTGTCCGCCGTCGAGCTGGGCGCCGCCGTGATTCGCCAGCTGCTGGCCCAGACCCAGCTCGATCCGGCCCAGGTCGACGAAGTGATCCTCGGCCAGGTGCTCACCGCCGGCGCCGGTCAGAATCCCGCCCGCCAGGCCGCCGTCAAGGCCGGCCTGCCCTTCGAGGTCCCGGCCCTGACCCTGAACAAAGTCTGCGGCTCGGGCCTCAAGGCCCTGCACCTGGGTGCCCAGGCCATCCGCTGCGGCGACGCCGAGGTGGTCATCGCCGGCGGCCAGGAAAGCATGAGCCTGGCGCCCTACGTGATGCCCTCGGCCCGTACCGGCCAGCGCATGGGCCACGGCCAGTTGATCGACAGCATGATCAGCGACGGCCTGTGGGACGCGTTCAACGACTACCACATGGGCATCACTGCCGAGAACCTGGTCGAAAAATACGGCCTGACCCGCGAGCAGCAGGACGCCTTCGCCGCCGAATCCCAGCGCAAGGCCGTGGCCGCCATCGAGGCCGGGCGCTTCAAGGATGAGATCACGCCGATCCACATCCCACAGAAGAAAGGCGAGCCGCTGGTGTTCGACACCGACGAGCAGCCACGCCCCGGCACCACCGCCGAATCCCTGGGCAAGCTGCGTGCCGCGTTCAAGAAGGACGGCAGTGTCACCGCCGGCAACGCCTCCAGCCTCAACGACGGCGCCGCCGCGGTGCTGCTGATGAGCGCCAGCAAGGCCAAGGCCCTCGGTCTGCCGGTGCTGGCGAAGATTGCCGCCTACGCCAGTGCCGGCGTCGACCCGGCGATCATGGGCATCGGCCCGGTGTCGGCGACCCAGCGCTGCCTGGACAAGGCTGGCTGGCAGCTCGGCGAACTGGACCTGATCGAAGCCAACGAAGCCTTCGCCGCCCAGGCCCTGGCGGTGGGCAAGCAGCTGGAGTGGGATGCGTCCAAGGTCAACGTCAACGGCGGCGCGATCGCCCTGGGCCACCCCATCGGCGCCTCCGGTTGCCGGGTGCTGGTGACCCTGCTGCACGAGATGATCAAGCGCGATGCCAGGAAGGGCCTGGCGACCCTGTGCATCGGTGGCGGCCAGGGTGTGGCGCTGGCCATCGAGCGCTGATCCACGCCCCGACCAACCCGCTCCCGCCACGGCGACACCGAAACCTGTGGGAGCGGGTTCACCCGCGAAGCGTCCGGCAGCGACCGCCTGACCTCTCCGAAGCATTAGTTGCAATTTACTTAAAAAATCCAACGAATATGTTTACCAATAAAACATATTCAAATGAATATTCATCATCCATAAATATCTGCATTTCACGATAAGCCAATCTTTATTTAATTCGATTGGCTCCATGTACTCCACTACTTTCCTACAGTGTTAGAAATGACACTTTGACACTTTCAAACTCCCCTCTAGCCTGAGTCAGGCGCCCAATGAACTGCTTAAGTTCCAGCGCACCAGACCCTATTAATAAATCTGCTAAAGGGATTTGCCATGAACGCTCCAGGAGCCGCCCCGTCCGAGAAAGAAGTTGCTCATGCCTGGCTGGAAGGAAAGGCCCGCGTGAAGTCGACGACACCACACGGCAACATCTTCGCCCACGACTACAATCATCACCACCAGCTCACCGCGACAGGTCGCTCCATGCGCAGCGGCGCCGACGCCATCAACCCGTTCTTCAGCCCCGCGGCCGGCTCGGCGACCGACAGCTATGCCAACGATGCCAACAAGAACGTCAGCCCAGGCAAAGCGCCGGTCAGCATCTACGAGGGCCTGCAGACCGCCATCGACATCGCCCGCCGGCGCTCCGAATACAACCCACTGGACCAACCCACCGACCAGAAGCCCAAGGCCAAGGGTGACCGCGAACACTTCATCGCCTTCACCCAGCAGATCGCCGAGATCCCCTTCCTGTCGCTGCTCGCCGCCCAGGTAACGCAGATCCAGCAGAAAAGCCATGACGCCAATGCGCTGATCGATTCGTTCGTCAAAGGCTTCATCGGCCTGGCGGCCAAGGACGTCGAACAGATCAAGAAATCCCTGAGCAGCCTGGTGAACGCGGCGCTGTCCTATTCCGAACAGACCGAGCGCCAGTCCAACTTCAACCAGAACATCCTGCAGACCGGCATCGCCGGCTCGGTGAATTTCATGCTGTATGCCAGCGAATTCACCATCAAGGCCACCAGCAAGAAAGGCACCATTACCTTCCAGTCGTCCTACACCTTGTCCCAGGCGGTCTACCAGTTGTCGGTGGAAAGCTGGGAGAACGTCAGGGACGTGTTCGCCAAACAGCAGAAGACCGATACCCAGCAATGGCTCGGTGACACCACCACGCCTGTGAAACCAGGCTCGACATTGCGAGCGATCTGCCTGGTCAGTTGAGAGCGCGAACCAGGCCCGGCAGGTTCGCCTGCCGGGCTTGTTCAACCGAGCGAACGCAACGTCGGCCAGCGCTGCATCCAACCCTTGTCCCGAGCCCGGGCGGCCATCACCTCGGCCTTGCCCGGCGTGGAACGCAGCCGCAGGCCGAACAGATCGTCCAGCCCCAACGGCGCCAGCACCTCGCACCGGTCGTCCGCCGTGCGCCGCACCGCCACCGCCGTGGCCGTCTCCGGCCAATAGCGCATGGCATCCTCGGTCGAGGCGTACGGCGCCTGGCCATTGCGCAGATGCATGCGCGCCTGGTTCTTGACCGACCACGGCACCTGTGGCGCACAGCCCTGCAACCGTGCCTCCAGGCGCCGGTCTTCTGCCGGATCGGTGCGCGAGCGATCGAACCACAGTACATCCACATCCCCGCCCAGGGCCGTCGTCGCCCGACCATGCAGGTGGTCCCACACGGCATTGCGCACGAAGCCTGCGCCAACCCAGCCATCCGCCAGCGCCAGCTCCCGCACGCAGGCCAGCAACCGCCAGCGCAGCGGATCGTTGTGGATAATCGCTCGGACCTGTTGCTCGAAGGTCATCTCAGAAACGCTCGTCGCGCAGCGCGGGCAAGGTGATGTCGCGCACGTAGCTGGCCGACGACAGGCTCAGCATCATCCGACACACCTGCACCACATCGTGCAGCGGAATCAGCGTCCCTTCGCCCCGCTGCTCGGCCTGCGCCAGCGGCACGTCCAGCCCATCCTCGGTGTTCAGGTAGCCAAGGTTCAGGCAGCTCACGCCCAAGCCCTGCTCGCGAAACCCTTCGCGCAAGGTTTCGGCGATCCCGCGCAGGCCGAACTTGCTCGCGCCGAAGGTGACTTCCGGGCGACCACTGCCCGCCAGGCCCGAGGTGGAGCCGGTAAGGATGATCCGTGGCCGGTCGCTCTGCAGCAGCAGCGGCAGCAGGCGCTTGATCAGCAGCAGCGGCGCGGTGAGGTTGGTGGCGACCATGCGCTCGATCTGCCCGTCGTCGTCGTCGAGGAAGCGGTAGCCGTCCTCGAAGGCCCGTTCCTCCCAGATCCCGACGTTGTACACCAGCACATCCAGCCCGCCCTCGGCCACGGCCTCATGGATGACCGCCGCGGCCTGGCGCGCCTGGCCGAGGTCGGCCTCGATCCAGCGCACCGCGCTCGGCAACGACGCCGGCCGGGTACGCGACACGCCGATCAGCGTGTCGCCCGCGTTACCCAGGCCCTCGACCAGTGCCTTACCCAATCCCTTGCTCGCACCCACCACTAGAATTCGCATCGAATCACTCCCTATGGATTGCGCCAGATAGTACCCTGCCCGACCCAGTAATTCAGTCAGAAATGCCAGGACGCCCGTGGACAGAGAGCAGCTCGAACGCAACCAGACCCCCCTGTACTTCATCGCCGTGGCGCTCGCCGCCGCCGTCGGTCTGTTGGCGCCGGGCGTGGTCCAGCCACTGGAGATGCTGGTGACCCCGGCCATCGCCGTGCTGATGTATGCGATGTTCCTGCAGATCCCCTTCCTCGACCTGCGCGCCGGCCTGGGCAACCGACGCTTCATGGCCGCGCTGCTGCTGGCCAATTTCGTGCTGGTGCCGCTGCTGGTATGGATCGGCACCCGTGGGCTGGTCGATCATCCGGCGGTGCTGGTCGGCGCGCTGCTGGTGCTGCTGACCCCGTGCATCGACTATGTGGTGGTGTTCACCCATATCGGCAAGGGCGACTCGCGCCTGACCCTGGCCGCCACGCCGGTACTCCTGCTGGTGCAACTGGCGCTGTTGCCGCTGTACCTGGCATTGATGCTTGGTGGCGGCCAGGTCGAGATTTCCATCGCGCCCTTCGTCGAGGCCTTCGTGCTGCTGATCGTGCTGCCGCTGTTGCTGGCGGTCGCCACCAGCGCGGGAGCACGGCGCTCGACGCTGGTCGCCAAATGGAACGACGCCTGGGCCTGGCTGCCAGTGCCGGCCATGGCCCTGGTGCTGATCGCGGTGATCGGCTCGCAGATCGGCGTGGTGGCCAGCCGGCTGGACGACCTGTTGCCGGTGGTGCCGGTGTATGTCGGTTTTGCCCTGTTGGCACCGCTGCTGGGGATGATCGCTGCGCGGCTGTTCCGGTTGTCCACAGGCGAAGCCCGAGCGGTGACGTTTAGTGCCGCCACGCGCAATTCGCTGGTGGTGCTGCCGTTGGCGTTGGCGCTGCCGGAGTCGATCCGCGCGTTGGCGGCGGCGGCGGTGATCACCCAGACGTTGGTGGAGTTGGTGAGCGAGCTGCTCTATGTCCGTGCAGTACCGGCGTTGGTTCGGCGTTAGACCTGGGCCTTGCAAGGGCTGCGGCGAACACCTCGAAAGGCATACCGTCAGCCCAGCTGCAACCGCCACAGGCCACTATGGCTGAACCGCACCCGCGCCAGCGGTGGCACATCGATGCGCTCAAAGGCCTGCAGTGGCGCACCCAGCGCATGCAACATCGCCGCACGGATAACGAAAGGATGGGTGATGGCGACCCACTCGCCCTCGCTCAGGGCACTGTCCATCCAACCGGCGACACGCTGACACAGGCCGGCGATCGACTCACCACCGTGGGGCGCGGCCTGCGGATCGGCCAACCAAGCCTGGAGGTCTGCGTCATCCAGTTGCTTGAGCGGCAAGCCTTTCCAGCGCCCCAGGTCGCAGTCGCGCAAGCCGTCATCGACCACCGCCCCCAGCCCCTCGGCGGTCTGGCGGGTGCGCAGCTCAGGTGCCGTGAGGTAGCGGGCCGAACGCTCAGGCGCCAGCAACGGCGGATCACGCAGCGGTTCGTCGTCCAGGGCGAAGCGCCCCACCCTTTGCGCCTCGGTGCGGGCGTGGCAGATCAGGGTGAGGTGAATGGGTTTCATGGCGATGGCGGGGCTTTGGCTGGAGTGTCCGGGCACTCTAGCCGAAGTGCGCGAAACATGCGCGAGCCCTCTCGCGGGACAAGCCCGCTCCCACGCCGATCTCACAGGCAAGTAGACTACCCCCAGTAAGTTGGACACCTATCCAACCCTTGGTAGCAGTCCACAATCGTGGGAGCGGGCTTGCCCCGCGAGAGGGCCCTTCAGGATCAGACGCTCGCACGCAGCTCGCGGGCAGCAGCGACCATATTCACCAACGCCGCCTCGGTCTCCGGCCAGGCGCGGGTCTTCAACCCGCAATCCGGGTTGACCCACAACCGCTCGGCCGGAATACGCCGAGCCGCCTTGCGCAGCAGCGTGACCATCTCGTCCTTGTCCGGCACCCGCGGCGAGTGGATGTCGTACACCCCCGGGCCGATCTCGTTCGGGTAGTCGAAGCGCTCGAACGCCTCCAGCAATTCCATGTCCGAACGCGAAGTCTCGATGGTGATCACATCGGCATCCATCGCCGCGATCGACTCGATCACATCGTTGAACTCGCTGTAGCACATGTGGGTGTGGATCTGGGTTGCGTCACCCACGCCCGAGGCGCACAGGCGAAACGCCTCGGTGGCCCATTCCAGGTAGTGCGGCCAGGCACTGCGGCGCAGCGGCAAGCCTTCACGGAAGGCCGCCTCGTCGATCTGCACGATCTTGATGCCCGCCGCTTCCAGGTCGACCACCTCGTCGCGGATCGCCAGCGCCAGCTGGCGGGCCTGCACTTCGCGGGTCACGTCCTCGCGCGGGAACGACCACATCAGCATGGTCACCGGCCCCGTCAGCATGCCTTTCATGACCTTGCGGGTCAGGCCCTGGGCATACTCGATCCACGCCACGGTCATCGCCTTCGGGCGGCTCAGGTCGCCGAAAATCACCGCCGGCTTCACGCAGCGCGAACCATAGCTCTGCACCCAGCCGAAACGGGTGAACGCATAGCCGTCCAACTGCTCGGCGAAGTACTCGACCATGTCGTTGCGCTCGGCCTCGCCATGCACCAGCACGTCCAGGCCCAGGTTTTCCTGGATCTGCACCGCGTGGCGGATCTCGCTGTGCATGGCCTCGACGTAGTCCGCCTCCGTCAACCTGCCCTGCTTGAACGCCTGACGCGCCAGGCGAATCGCCGAGGTCTGCGGGAACGAACCGATGGTGGTGGTCGGGAACGCCGGCAGGTTCAGCCTGGCGCGCTGCTTGGCGATGCGCTGCTCGAAGGCCGAGACGCGCTGGCTGTCGGCGGGCTTGATCGCCGCCACGCGAGCTTGCACCGCCGGTTTGTGAATGCGCGGCGAGGTGGCGCGGCCGTGCTGCACGGCGCGGCTCTGCGCCAGGGCTTCGACCACATCGACCGCTTCGGGCTGGTTGAGCGCCTTGGCCAGCAGCGCCACTTCCTGGCACTTCTGCACGGCGAAGGCCAGCCAGCTTTTCAGTTGGTCATCGAGCTGGTCTTCGCGCGCCAGGTCCACCGGGCTGTGCAGCAGCGAGCACGACGGCGCGACCCACAGGCGGTCACCCAGGCGTTCGTGGGCATGGCGCAGCACCTCCAGCGCCTTCTCCAGATCGCAGCGCCAGACGTTGCGACCGTTGACCACGCCCAACGACAGCACTTTGTAGGCCGGCAGGCGATCGAGGATGGTCGGGTACTGCTCCGGCGCACGTACCAGGTCGATGTGCAAACCATCGACCGGCAGGTTGGCGGCCAGCCCCAGGTTGTCTTCCAGGCCGCCGAAATAGGTGGCGACCAGCTTTTTCAGCGGCGCGCGCTGGAGGATGTTGTAGACCCGCTCGTAGGCGTTCTTCCAGTCCTGCGGCAGGTCCAGGGCGAGGATCGGCTCGTCGATCTGCACCCACTCCACCCCTTGCACGGCCAGGCGATTGAAAATGTGGTCATACAGCGGCAGCAGGCGGTCGAGCAGTTCCAGCTTGTCGAAGTCGGCGCCCTTGGTCTTGCCCAGCCACAGGTAGGTCAGCGGGCCGATCACCACCGGCTTGACCGCGTGGCCGAGGGCCTTGGCTTCTTCGACTTCCTCGAACAACTGCTCCCAGCTCAGGGCGAACTGCTGGTCGGCGGTGAATTCGGGGACCAGGTAGTGATAGTTGGTGTCGAACCACTTGGTCATTTCCTGGGCGTGGGCGCCGCCGCAGCAGCTATCGCTGCGGTCCGTCGCCACGGCGCCCCGGGCCATGGCGAACAGGGTCTGCAGGGTCGGCTTGGCACCGTCCTCGGCACGGAAGCGCTCGGGGATCACGCCGAAGGTCAGCGAATGGGTGAGTACCTGGTCGTACCAGGCGAAGTCGCCCACCGGCAGCAGCTCGATACCGGCAGCCTTCTGCGCCTGCCAGTGCGCGGCGCGCAGGCCACGGCCCACGGCACGCAGGCCGGCTTCGTCCAGCTCGCCCTTCCAGAAGGCCTCCTGGGCTTTCTTCAACTCGCGATCGCGGCCGATACGCGGAAAGCCCAGGTTGTGTGCCAGCGCCATGTTGTCGTCCCTCGAACCTTGAAGTGAATGAGGGCATTCTGGGCGCGGGGCAAAAGTGAGGCAAACTCATTAAATTTGAGATGAAATCAAGATTTGTTCATGATGAATGATCGAAATGATGAACCCTGCAGGAGCGGCCTTGCCGAGGCGTCGGACCGGTCGGAAAGGGCTGCGAAGCAGCCCCAGGATTTCAGTGTTGATGCACAGATTGCCGGGGCCGCTTTGCGGCCCTTTCCGACCAGTCCGACGCCTCGGCAAGGCCGCTCCTACAGGGATCTGCGTCGCCTGACAGAACCTTGTGAATGTCTCAACCAGCACAGTACTCCGCGCAATCAGACATGCCCCACCCGCCAATCTGCCGCACACTGCCACCCTGCCCCAACCCGGTAGCCCGCACCCCATGAGCCTGCTGAAAACGACCCTGGACGCCCACGCCTTCGCCTGCATCCTGGAATTCGTCCCCAAGCCCGGCGCCGAGCGTTTCGCCACCCTCGAAACCCTCATGGCCCGCACCCAGCTGTGTGGCTGGCCATTGACCGTGGCCATCGGCGACCGCGTCGGCAGCGCCCTGGACATGTCACCGCTGGACGCCTTCACCAGCCTGCGACACCCCGTCCCCGCCCTGCTGCACTTCTCCGGCAAGGACCGTGAACGCCGCGACCTGCTCGCCCAACTGCAGCGCATGGACGGCGCCGGCCTCGACCAATTGCTGCTGCTCACCGGCGACCGCCTGCCCGGCCACAACCCCGGCGAACGCCCGGTGCGCTACCTGGAGTCGGTCGCCGCCCTGCAGCTCGTGCGCCAGGCCCGGCCACACTGGCTGCTGGCCGCCGCGCTCAACCCGTTCAAGTACCAGGAAGCCGAGGGCGGCGCGCAGTACTGCAAGGCCGAAAAGAAACTCGCCGCCGGCGCCGACCTGTTCATCCTGCAACTGGGGTTCGATATCCAGAAGCACCAGGAAGCCTTCGACTGGATGCAGCGCCAGCCCTGCCCCAAGCCGCTGATGGCGTGCATCATGGCGCTGACCGAAGGCCGCGCCGGCATGCTCGATCACGTCGCCGGGGTGACCGTCACGCCGTCGATGCGCACACTGCTGGCGGCCGAGGCGGCGGTATCCAAGGCCTACGCCAAGGAACGCGCCAACCAGCGCCTGGCCTTGCAGGTGATCGGCCTGAAATTGATGGGCTATGCCGGCGTGCACCTGTCCGGCATTCACGAAGTCGCGCAGTTCGAAGCATTGGAACAGGCGATTGAAGCGCTGCAACCGCAGTTCACCTCACTGGAGGACTGGGCCCCGGCCTGGGAGGCGGCCTGGCGGGAACCGGGTCTGACCCCGGTCACCTTCCACCCACCCGGGCACGCCTGGCGGCTCGGGCAACGGCAAATCACTGCATCCAACAAGCAAAAAGCCCGCTATCACCTGCTTTCGGCGATGCACCATCAGCTGTTCAGCCGCACCACGGCCTTGAGCAAGGCCTTCGGCTGGGCCGTGACCCGGCCGCTGTGGGCCAACCCCACCGCGGCGCAGTGGCTGCATCGGGTGGAGCGGCGTATCAAGCGCCCGATGGTCGGCTGCGATACCTGCGGCAGCTGCCGGCTGGAAGACACGCTCTACATCTGCCCCGAGACCTGCCCCAAAGGCTTGGCGAACGGCCCCTGCGGCGGGACCCGCCTGGACCGTTGCGAGTTTGGCGATCGGGAGTGCGTGCACAGTGCCAAGTATCGGTTGGCGGTGAGCGTGGACAGGACCGATGTGCTGCGCGAGCGGTTGATTCCCTGCGTGCAGGTTGAGAACCGGCATCGCAGTTCGTGGCCGGTGTGGTTCGATATCGGCACTCCAAGCGCCCGTTCCGTGCAGCCAGAAGCAACGCCGGAGTACAACGAGTAGCGGGCAACAACACCAAGCCCACCACGGCATCCTGGCATCAGGGCGCCGTGGTGCGCGATCAATCAGCCGACCTGAACGATAGGACCCGGCGCGGGAGTCTTCGAGTCCGCTGGCGAGTAAGTAAGTGAAATCACCTTGACGCTATTGGTGAACACTTCCGTCGCGCGCCCGCTCGATACCGTGGCGTTCCACCGAACGCTGGTGTAGGCGGGAGACAGCGGTTTGCACACCGCCTGTTGGCCGGCAGCGACCTTCGGGCATTCAAAGGTCATTTCCTGCTGGCCGTCGTAAGTACTGGCGTCCCACCAGCGCACGTTGGCGATCACGTTGCTCGACGCATCCTTCACATCATTGAGGTTGATCGAGAACGTCGCCCCGGTAATATCGAAGGGCGTACCGTTATGCAGTATCGGCGCCGTGGTAAAGGACTCCTGGCGATTCTGGTTGATCTGCAAGGCGGCAGGCAGCTCCAACGTGATCTGGATCATGTTGTCATTGAAAATACTGAAAGGCTTCGGTGGCTGCTGATCTCTATTTTCCACCTTGTTCTTGAGCGCGGTTGATGACATTTTAATTTCCTTATTCCCTATGTCGTATAGATCGAAATTCCAAAAAGAATTTCTCCTGTTTGCGCCACCCTACCGTGAGCGCGCGTCTAGCAGTCTTGTTTGGCCCTCATGGGCTGTCAAACATCACAACCCTACAAATGGCTATTGATCCGATGCACCTTATTGCGAAGGCGAAATGAAATAATCGACAAGCTTCGGCAAGCCACTGAATATTATAATATTAGCCACTTCCCCCAGACTGCGTATCTGGCAGCCTGTTTTTGTCATTACCCTTGCATGACTAATTAAATAGTGGACTTACCTCATCCAACTAATACCTCCTCACTTAATTGTTAGGCATTGTACGAAAAGTACTGTCGTCCATCGTTGTGGGAGCGGGCTTGCCCCGCGATCTGCCGCAACGCGGCAGCAAAGCCTGAGTTCGTGGCATCTTAAGAAAAAAGGAAAAAAGGGGAAAAAAGGGACAAAAAAGGGGACGGATTTATTTTCAGCAGAGCCCGGTTGAGGCAAATACCTATGCCCTACGGATGCGGGATCTCCCGCGCACGACCCGCCGCGGATTCATATGCATCGCCAAAGAATGTATAAAGCGCCAGCGACCTGCGATCCCGACGTCCGCAAAAGGAACCCCTTCATGCTTCGGCTCTTGATGCCGGCCCTGCTCCTGGCGCTTGCCGGCTGTGCCACCAAGCCCCCGGCCAATCCCGACAA
The DNA here is from genome assembly GCF_054788395.1 of Pseudomonas sp. microsymbiont 2. NCBI lineage: Bacteria > Pseudomonadati > Pseudomonadota > Gammaproteobacteria > Pseudomonadales > Pseudomonadaceae > Pseudomonas > Pseudomonas sp. microsymbiont 2. Next base: position 944,121 of record NZ_CM139112.1, on the reverse strand, counting down.
CCTCTGCGAGATCTTTCGCGAGAAACCGAAATGGCACGAGGCGGCGTTGAAGATGCAGGCGCGCTGGGGCGCGCCGGTACAAGTGCCGATGGCGATGATGTACCAGGAGTCCTCGTTCAAGCACGACGCCCTGCCGCCGCGCTATTACTTTCTCGGCTTCATCCCTTGGGGCCGGGTCAGCACCGCCTACGGCTACGCCCAGGCCAAGGACGAGACCTGGGCCGACTACAAGCGCGAAGCCGGCGGCTGGGGCGCCAGCCGCGACGACTTCGCCGACGCCCTCGACTTCATGGGCTGGTACATGCAGAAAAGCCAGCGGGTCAATGGCGTGTCCAAGTGGGACGCCTATGGCCAGTACCTGAATTACCACGAAGGCTGGGGCGGCTACCGCAACCGCAGCTACGACGCCAAGCCGTGGCTGAAGAACGTTTCGCAGAAGGTCCAGGCCCGGGCTTCGGTGTTCGGTGCGCAGTATCGCAGTTGCGAGCAGGAACTCGCCCGGGGTGGGTGGTTCTGGTAGGGCCTGACGCAGGTGTGATTTGAGAATGTTGGCCTGTAGGCTAACGCCGGTCCGTAAGCGCTTCATCGCCACTACCGAGGCTGCTTTGCAGCCCTTCGCAGGCAAGTCGCACCACCGCACCGCCGCTCCATCAGGACTGCGCAAAGTCTGAAGCTAACGCCGTACCTGTAGGAGCGGCCTTGTGTCGCGAAAGGGCCGCAAAGCGGCCCCAACATCCCCCAGCATCAATCCCCAGAAACACTCTCCTCCTTCATCGCCTCCAGCTTGCCAAACTGCTCGCTGGCCAATCGGCTGATGATCCGGATCGCCTGGTGAATACCCGCCGTGTTGCGAAAGCTCAGGTGCGGGTTGTGTTCGCACTCCAGCACCTCGTCATGCTGCACCAGCGCCTCGCCGAGCAGTTCGAGGGTCCAGACGTAGCTTTGGATGGAAGACAGGCGTTCATGGTCAGACATGGGGCACCTTCCGGTTGGTGTGGGTGGCGAGGGAGTGGCTGTCGATCGGGTGGAAGGTTGGGGATGGGGTAGCCGCGGGGGTTGGGCGGCGGAGAGCGGATGCGAGGATCCTGTACAGACGTGTGATGGTCATGCATGAGACTCCAAGTTAGGTTGGAACCACCACGCACTGTCGCCAAACAATGGGTGGCAGCTGTACGCAGGTTGGCGAACCGGGAACTTGGAACCCGGCAGACCCGAAGGTCTCCCGCGCACAGCCGCCATGGCACGAGGCTGCGGACGCAAAAAAAGCGCCTGCAATCGTGTGGGGCGCTGCTGCGCCAAGTTTATCCGGGTCGCCAAACCCGGTCGCGGAATTTGCCGCGACTGGTAGGGAATTTATTCCTTGGGGGTTTCTAGTGCAAGGTTCTTGGGGCTAGGAAATGGCGATGGAAAACGTAGGAAATGGATTGCGCGGAGGGGCTGGTTGGCGTTGGCCGACCGGAACGAAAGGAACCGGCACACCGGAGGTTCCCACGTACAGCTGCCATGGTGAAAACGCACTAGATTGCGCTCTGAGTAGGGGGTTGGCAGCTGTACGCAGATTGGCGAACCGAGGAAAAGATAAACCGGCAGACCAGATGGTCTTCTGCGTACAGCAGTCATGTCACAGCAGATGCGTACAGGTTAGCTACATCTCTTGATTAATGGGAATAAATAAATCGGTCCCCATTTTCCGCGTTTTTTCGTCCCCATTTTTCCGGAGTCGTGTACTGCGACAAGACGACCTCTACTCCGTCGACCCCTCTTCGCAGGCTTGAGATTAGTCGAAGAAAGCAGAATACTAAATGCCCAAACCAGATGGACATGAGGGCGAGTTGTGGCGGCAAATAGGAAAGTCATTAGCTTTTTCTTGGCCTCTCCGGGCGATTTAGCTGTCGAGCGAAAAATAGCAAAACAGGTCGCTGACGAGCTGAACTCAATGCTTTCGTTAAAATTCAATGTGCACATTGAGCTTGTGGGCTGGGAAGACACCGTTTCCAGTGCCGGAAGGCCTCAAGAAATAATCAATCGCGATTTAGAACGTTGTGACGTATTTATCGGAATTTTATGGAAACGCTGGGGTTCAGCCCCGGACAACGAAAGCAAGTACGAGTCAGGATTTGAAGAAGAATTCACAATTGCAACCACTAGCCATAAGCAGGCACGAAAACCTCTCATAAGCCTATTCTTCAAAAAAGTAGATTCCCCTGCTTTAAGCGATCCTGGCGAACAACTTCAGAAAGTCATCAGATTCAAGAAAAAAATTATAGAAGAAAAAACCTTATTATTTCAAGAATTTGAAACCAAGGAAGATTTTGAAACTGCAATTCGAAAGTGCATGTCCAGCTACGCATTAGAACACGTCGACTTAAGTGAGTCAAAACCACAAGAAACACATACCCCAGACGCTAACTCTGCACCTATCAATAACGACCAAGACAACGACGCATACGCCTTCAGTCCAATACAAGGGAAAAGTGCAAACTTCATTAATTCAATTTTGCACCGGACTGGTGACGCGGAGGAAAGAGCAAGACTAGAGCCATTTGAAGTTGCTAGACTTAGATTAATTTCCAGCTCGCTCGGGGATGGACAAAATGACACAATATATCTAGGCGCTCATGACGCCAACCTAATATACAGAAATAAAGATAGCTGCTCTCTCGACGGACTTGAACTACTAAAACTATTGCAGTCCGGCGCAAAAAACATACCTCAGGAAAATATTCCATTTTGGTATTGGCTACAACACAGAAACAACAATCACTACAACCTAGCGTTTCTAACGCTAACGATATCTGAAAGCAATTACGCCATAGTCAACTCAATATTGGACCTAATGACACTCACAGGAACAGATATCCACCAAGATGAACTTTTCAGTAGGCGCGACTACATCCAGAACTGGCTTTCAGAAAAGAAGAATTTCACTATTAGAAATGCCGCCCTTCGCTATTTGATTGACAAGGGCGATGAAAGCGACCTAGCTGACATTCAGAATGAAATAGACAAAAACAGCTCTCAGACAATCACACTAGCGTGCGAGGCATACATTGCCATCAGGCTAAGAAGCGGTGTCAGCGCAGGAATGAATGCAGTTATTGATCTACAGCCTTCAGTAATTAGCACTGAGGTAATAGACACATTATTCAAACAGCCAGGACATATTACGACAGAAGATTTATATAAAGCCATTGAAAACCGCAACAAAATAGTCCGAGAAAGAGCCATTCAAGTCTTGACTTCAAGAGATCTTCTGAGCCCAGAGCTCACTCAGACTATCCAGCAGGATCCAGAGCCTAGTATAAGGGCACTAGCGATCCCTGCCTTGCTGAAAAAGGGCGCAATCCTCAGCGAGGAGGAAGCTAAAGCTATAGTTATGAAAGACTCTTCAAAACCCACCACTGATGAAAACGCCATATGGCCTTTGTATCAGTCGGAAATATTGGCTGCAATGGATAGCTCTGAGCTAGAAAGAAAGGCTAGCAAGCTTTTACCAATAGTTTCCGATGCATACTTCGAGCTTTCTCGCCGACATATAGAAGCAAGACGCGCCGAGTTAACCAATAACCTTACAGATAATTACCAGAGCTTCTATAGCAATCATTTAAATTTATGGGCCGAATCAACAAACTCAACCCCAGAATCCGTACACGAACAATTTGAAGCGCTTAAGGATTACATAATAAACAAGTTAATCCGAAAAACCATAACAATATTAGTTGAAAAAAAATCAAAAAAAGATCTACCCATCATCAGGCAATCCCTAGCCAACCAGTTAATAAGACCTATCGAGGCAGACTTGAAATATATGCAGCTACATGGTGAGTGGCAAGACATCCCGTTAATCATAGACATCACTAAAAGATTTTCTTCATCAGAAGCAAATTCCTTGCTTGGAAGTTCCAACATTTCAAAAAGCGTATGCACCCTGGCAGTAAAGACATTACTAAAAATCGGAAAAGATAGGATCGCAGATATACTTTCCCTAGAATGCCCTAGCGTGCTCAAGCGAAACATTATTTCTTCTATAAGCGACAAGGAATTCATCGCCATCGGTGAAGATGTTATTTTGGAATTCCTTAACAACGACGATGCAGAAATCCGAAAGCACTGTGCGCTCAAGTGCGCAAAGACATATCCAAAAAAAAGGCTAACATCACTTCTTGATAGATACAGCAAATCTGAACAAGAATTTTACAACGTAATACACTGGATCGACTTTGGAACATACGCCTCAAAAGAACAGATAAAAAATGCTTGCAAAAAAATCTTTATAGCTTAAACCAATAGAAAACCTTTAATGTAGACGGAAAAAGAAAGTGAAAGAAAGTGGGGACAGATTTATTTTTAAAACCAGCCCAGCGGGAAAAGAATTTAATAAATAAATCCGTCCCCATTTTTTTCACCTCGTCATGCTGGACCAGGGCCTCGCCGAGCAGTTCGAGGGTCCAGACGTAGCTTTGGATGGAGGACAGGCGTTCATGGTCAGACATGGGGTGCCTCCCGGTGGGTGCGGGTGGCGAGGGACTGACTGTCGATCGGGTGGAAGGTTGGAGATGGGGTGGCCACAGGGGTTGAGCGGCGGAGAGCGGATGCGAGGATCCTCAGTATCTTGGTGGTCATGCATGAGTTCCTTTCGTTGTGGAACTGCCACCGCTCGCGGCCAAGCAAGTTTAGGTGGCAGCAGTACGCGGGTTGGCCGACCGGGACGAAAGGGGCCCGGCACACCCGAAGGTGTCCCGCGCACCACCGCCATGACGCGACATCGCGGGCACAAAAAAAGCGCCTTTCGATTCCGACCGGCCAAGGTCGCGTCGCCGATGCTTCGGCGACGGAAGGAATTTATGCCTTGGGGGCTGCTAATGCAAGCTTAGGAGTGCTGGGAAAAGGCGATGGATGCTGCGGGAAACAGCCTACACCGCTGGGGCACATGGAAAAGGGAAAAAGAGGGAAAAAGGGGGCGGATTTATTTTCTCGCGCTTCAGAGAAAAAAGTAGTCTATTCGCTGCTCGACTTTCTTCAATCTCAGCCCGGCCAAGCTTCGCACGCTGCAAATGAAGTAGCCATAACGGAAAAACCCGCCATAAGGCTGGTTTTACGGGGGTTCCAGGGATTTTGGGAGCCTTCGCTGGAACCTGAACTGGTGCGGAGACAGACGGACGGTTGTTGGCCGTGAGGGCCCGGTTTTCGCGGGTCTGGAATTGGATGGATTTCTTGGATGTACCTCATAGGCTATCCATAAATAAATCAGCTAGTTATGGCATTCCGTGGAATCGAATCGGGATTTTTGTACTCCAGTAAGTGCGACGCCCCCGCTTCGGTGCGCCTTCAGCCGCGAACACCGGCAACGCCGGTGCCATCCACCGAGGTGAATGCTTCGCGGGTGAACCCGCTCCCACAAAGCGCCGCCAATGAGTTTGCCGGCGCATTAGCCAGTTAGAACCTTGCCCGCAGCGCCAGGTTGAAATTGCGCGGCTCGCCATAGAAGTTCCAGTAGTTGGGGTTGCCCAAGGTCTGGTAATACTTCTTGTTGAACACGTTATCCAGGTTGTACTGCACTTCGAGGTTCTTGTTGATCTCGTAGATCGCATGCAGGTTGGTCAGGTGGTAGGCGTCCTGCTGGATCTTGTAGTCTTCGCCGACTTCGGTCTGGGTCATCTTGCTTTGCGCATAGAAGCTGCCACCCACACGCAGCTGATTGAGCGCGCCGGGCAGGCGGTAGTCGGTCGCAACCTTGAACAGGTGGCGGGGCGAGGCGCCGTTGAAGTCTTCGCCTTTCTGCTCACCACCGATGTACTTGGACTGGGTATAGGTGTACCCCGCCGATACGTTCCAGTCCGGCAGCACCTCACCGGTCAGCTCCAGCTCGATGCCTTTGTTGCGCACCTTGTCGGATGCACGGTAGCAGGCAAAGGTCTGCGCACAGGTCACCCGTTCGGCACGGCCTGACTGGTCGGCCTGGAACAACGCCATGGAGGTTTGCAGGCGCTTGTCCAGGAACTCACCCTTCAAACCGATTTCGTAGTTGGTGCCGGTCATCGGCAGGAGCGTGTTGCCATCAGGGTCCTGCGAACTCTGCGGCTTGAAGATTTCGGTGTAGCTGGCGTAGGCCGACCAGTTTTCGTTCAGGTCCTGCACCAGGCCGGCATAGGGGGTGACTTCGCCACTCTTGGAGAAGTGCTTATGGTCTTTGGGCTCACGCACGCCATTGGTGTCGTCCAGCGCATCGTGGCTGTACCAACTCCAGCGGCTGCCGAGGATGAGCGTGGTGCTGTCGGTAAGGCTGAACCGGCTGGCCGCATACACGCCCTTCTGCTCCTGGGTGCGGTTGTATTGCCACTGGTTGACGTTGAGGGCGGTCGGGCTCGGCGGGGCGAACGCGGCCAGGTTGTTCATGTCGACGATGTAGCGGTATGTGGCATCGCGCCCGCCGTGATAGTCGAAGTCGTCCTTGTTCCAGTTACCGCCAACAATCAGCTCATGCTGGCGGCCCAGCAGCTGGAACGGGCCGGTGAAGTAGCCGTCGATGCTGGTCTGGGTGTCATCGAAGTGAAAATGGCGCGGGTTGAGGGTGAACAGGTCGGTGCCACCCCCGGGAAAGGTGTAGTTACCCAGAAAATCCGACTTGGCCCACATCTGGTTCACCGCCACCACACCCTTCCAGCCGTTGGCGAAGGTGTGCTGGATATCGGCAAACACGGTGGTATTGCGCTTGTCCAGGTGGTTCCAGTCGCCGGTCAGCGAGGTAGAACGCGAAATCGGGTAGAACGCGCCGCTCTCCTGGCTGGGCAGGCCCGACCAGTCATAGCCCGAGTTGCGGTCCTTCTGGTAGGTGAAACCGAAGGTGGCCAGGGTCGACTCATCCAGGTCGGCTTCGAGAATGCCGTAGAACAGCTGGTTTTCCTTCTGGGCAGTGTCCAGGTAGCTGTTGGCATTGTTGTAGGTAATGACCGAACGGCCGCGCAGGGTGCCTGCTTCGTTCAGCGGTGCAGACAGGTCGACCATGGTCTTGTAATCGTCCCACGAGCCGACCGACGTCTCGATCAACGCCTGGCGCTCGGCCGTGGGCCGCTTGCGAATCAGGTTGATGGACGCCGACGGGTTACCCGCGCCTTCCATCAGCCCGGTGGCGCCACGCACCACTTCCACACGGTCGTAGATGTCGGTGTTGGGCTTGGAGATGGTGTCCATCGAATACGGGTTGCCGATGTTGGTCGGCACGCCATCAATCTGCAGGTTTTCGACTGTCTGCCCGCGGGCCTGATACAGCGAGCGCTCGCCGCCGTTCTTGATGATGGTGACGCCAGTGGCATTGCGCATCACGTCATCGAGGTTTTTCATGTTCTGGTCATCCATGCGTTGGCGGGTGACCACGGTGACCGACTGCGGCGTTTCGCGCAGGCTCATGGGTAGCTTTGTGGCGGTGGACGAACGGCCCGTGGCGTAAGCCCCGGTGCCCTCTGTCACATCGCCCAGGCCCTGACCGGAGATGGTGGTGCTGCCCAGGGTCACTACACCCGCTGGGTCGTCGGCCTGACGCACCAACTGGAATTCCCGCTCGCCGGTGCGCACCGCTTGCACACCGCTTCCTGCCAGTATCTGCGCCAGCGCCTGCTCCACACTGGTAGCGTGCACCGCCTGGCTCTGCTTGTTGGCGGTGAGCGTGGCATCACCGCCAATCAGCAACCCGGCCTGGCTGGCCAGCAGGTTCAGTTGCCGCGCCAGCGGCCCGGCCGGAATGTCATACACCACCCCTTGTGCGGCTGCGCCGTTGCTGTCGGCCTGGGCGGCAGCAGTGTGGCAGCCAAGGACAAGGAAGATGGCCAGCGCCAGCGGGTGACGGCGCGAGGAAGCAGAGTCGCGAAGCAGCATGAAAGGGTCCTTGCGGAAGTAGGATAAAGTAGCGTCATCCCACCAAGCGCATGAGCACCTCAAAACCAGAAAAAGAAATTTGTTTTATTTCAGATCGCCTCGACGGAGACCCACCAAGGCAAGGTGCGCACTACCCGAATGGGCAATGCACGCTCAAGCATTGCCAGGGTTCGGTCCGTGTCCAGCAACGGGAAGGTACCTACCGCGCGCAAGCTGTTCAGCGAAGGGTCGATGCCCAGGTGGCCATGGCGGTAGTCGCGCAGAACGTCGATCACCCGGTCCAACGGCATGTCTTCTGCAACCAGCACTCCACGGCTCCAGTCCTGGCGCAAGGCTTGTGCAGCCGAGGGCGTGCTGGCCTGCTGCGCATCGAACACCAGCATTTGCCCGGCGCCCAGTGTGGTTTGCAAACCACTGTTGGAACAGGTTGCCTGCACGCTGCCCTCGAACACGCTCAAGGTCGTTTGCAAGCCCTGATCCCGCACGCTGAAGCGCGTGCCAAGCGGTTGCATGCGGCCTGCCCGCGTCACCACGGCCAGAGGCCGCGGGTCCTTGCCGGTTTCAATCAGGATTTCACCGTGATACAGGCGCAGCTGCCGCACCCCCTCATCAAACTGCACATCCAGCGCCGTTTCGCCGTTCAGCCACAGCTGGCTGCCATCGGCCAAGGTGAGCGGCCGCACCTCGCCCAAGCCGGTGCGGTAGGTGGCAAACCAGGCCCGTGGCGAGTCCACCCAACCCCGCTGCCAGCCGCCCCACCCCAACAGCCCTGCTGCACCTGCCACGCAGAGGCTGCCAAGCACGGCACGGCGCGATTGCTGGCCTCGGCGGACGCTGTCGAACACCTGCCGCGCCTGCTCTGTTTGGCCGTCGAGGGTACCGAAACGCTGGTTGATGTTTTCTACATAGGACCAGGCCAGGCGGTGGCGCGCATCTTCGTTCAGCCAGGCACGCCATTGCGCGTTGGCAGCAGGGTCATGCTGCGCTGCGTACAGCCGCGCAAACCATCCGGCAGCCGCTTGCAACACGGCATGGTCCAGTTGTGCCCTGCTCATGTCAGCGCATCATCCAGCTGCACTTCCAGCAGCAAGCACTGGTACATCGCCTGGGCCAGGTATGTGTTCACGCTACGCTCGCTCACGCCCAGTTGCTCGGCGATTTCGCGTTGTTTCATGCCCTGCAGCTGCGCCATGAAAAACGCCTCGGCCACCCGCTTGGGCATGCGTTCGAACATCGCCTGCAATTGCCCCAGCGTTTCGAGGATGACGGCCTGATGCTCCAGCGATGGCACCAGATGCTCTGGCTGGGCTGCCAGCACTTCCAGGTAGGCCTGCTCCACCCGCCGCCGCCGCCAGAAATCCACACAGGCATTGCGCGACATGCGCCCCAAGTACGCACGGGCATGCTCGTGGTCATTGAAGGCGCGGGGTTTGGTCAGCAACCGCACGAACACATCCTGCGCCAGCTCCGCTGCATCATGGGCATTACCGAGCTTGTGCTGTAGCCACTGGCGGATCCAGCCGTGGTGGGCACGGTAGAGTGCCTCCAGTTCGAAACCTGGGGCTGGAGCAGTGGGAGGGGCATTCATGGGGGGACGCCATTATGCTAATAGGAATTATTAGCAATGGTAGCTTGGATGAATGGCCGTGGGCAATTGGGGCGAAGGGCTGCGGTCCGGGTGTTTGCCTTGCATTTTTCAGGAGGGTTCACCGGCCAGGCCAGCGTCATACACCGCGTCGTGTTCTTCGCGGGCAAGCTTCGCCCGTTGCAAATGAAGTAGCCATAACGAAAAAACCCGCCAGAAGGCGGGCTTTACGGGGGTTCCAGAGATGTTGGTAGCCTTCGCTGGAACCTGAACTGGTGCGGAGACAGGAGCCACATCAAGATTTAAGCTAATGATTTTTAAGATAACTTATTGAGTATTTTACCTTTTCTACCTCTAAACACACCTCAACCTTACCCCCAACTACAAGCATGAAATCATATATCATTAGCTGTAAAAACAATCTTATATCAAAACCATTACTACCATATAAATATGGTGACCACACACCCAAACTCGCTTTACCACCATCAAACCATTAGCACATATAAAGGAATAGCTTTTCACACACTAGCCAAATTCAGCAATCTATTCCATTCAACGGATTAACCCAATAACAGGCCAAGCTCTTACAGCGACTAACATCGAAAAAAGAGCGACCAATTATATTACTTGGGTCGGCGAATACTTGGCATGTGAACACAGAAGCCGAATCCTCTCCAGGTCATCTTCACCCCCTTACTGCAAGCAGTAACCAGACCATAACATATGTATGACGGGGTGCAATAAGCACGCATACAGAATGACGTTAAATCTAACAACACCTATAGACAGATCACGATCGACCTCGTAACATCGGCATGATGATATGCGCTCCCCTGATTTTTTATTCATCCTGTTGGGATAACGCAGTATTAGGGCGGCCTTAGGAACTGAAGTATTACGGATCAATAAAAAGCGATGGTCGCCCAAGTGACTAAAAACTCTAAACAGCAAAGGATTTGCTTTAAAAATGCGCAAAGTAACAGTAGACTATTTAAACCACACGAACAAATTGCTCACCCCCGAAAATCTTGCAATCAGATACCACTCTAGGTGTCTAGTTGCCCCCCATCAGCAAGATTACGTCGAGATCCATTACTTAGCCGACAACCCCTTGAACACAGACTTCCGGCCGAATTTATAGTTAGATCCACGAACTCACAGCACGTCAGTGCTGACCACGCCATAAAACTAAATTATTCCTGGAAATTCAAATGGCAAAGAAAATCATCTTAATTCATGGTTTGGGTGGCACCGCAGATGGAACATGGGGTAAATTCCCCGAATTCTTAGCAGACGATAAAGATGTAGAATTTGAGATCATATCCTGCGGATATGAATCTCCAGCCCTTTGGAAGTTCTGGAAACGTGCGCCTGGCATACTGAATATCGCCAATGGGATTCTCACTGATATCAGGGCCCGCTGCGACTTAGAAAACGATGAAATTATCCTAGCAGGCCATAGCCTGGGGGGAGTCATCCTAAAGAAAGTCCTCTTACTATTAAAAAATAAAGGTATTTCCCACAAAATATTTAAAGTTTGTTTTTTTGATGTACCGCATGACGGCTCCGGGTACGCAAATGCTGGTAAGTATGTAAGCTTTAGAAACATACACCTAAAGAGTTTAAGCCGTGACTCAGGGGAGTTGGACGACCTAAATGAGCAGTGGGTACACAGCGGCCTTAATAACGAGCTAGATATTTTAAGCCTAATTGCCGCAAATGACGACATCGTATCTTCTTCCAGTTCGAAAAGTATTTTTAGAGAGCATGCAATTGAAACAATTAATGACACTAATCACATCTCGATAGTCAAGCCGAAAAGCACAGAGTCCACGGCCTACATAGTATTCAAAAAATTCATATTAAAAAAAAACACAGTAGTAAAGTATAAAAATCCTGCTTCTCGGGATCTTGAAGACTGGAAAAGCATTGAAAGGAATCATGGCTACCATTACGTGAGCGATGAGGTCAGATCAAATGATCTAGCTGCTTTGATTTCTGCTATAGACTCAAAAAACTCCGTAACAAGATTAACGGGCGCCTCTGGTCTGGGTAAGACACGATTGTTGCTTGAGGCCATTGATGCATCTGGCACCATAGACAACTCATGCACACTTATATTTAATGCTCCTGGATATGATATCCCCATAAAAGAAAGCATTAGATCAATGGTTGACGATTGCACACACGGCCTTGTAATCGTCGAAAACTGCAGTGTAGACTTGCATAACCATTTAGCTAGGGAAGTCAATAAGTCAGATTGCTTCCTAAAGCTCGTCACAGTCGCTTACTCCAATGAGCAAGTAGACGACTCTATTCACATTAAAATTTCACCATTGAAAGACGAAGCTATAAAACAGGTTCTGTCTCCAATATTAATCGGAATGGATCCCAGTGATGTAGATCGGGTAGCTCGGTTTGCCCAAGGCTATCCCCTGATGGCAACACTCATTGCGGAACAGTACCAAAAAGAGGGCAGACTACTTGGCTCCATTGAGAAAAGCTCAGTAGTTAGGAAGCTGATAGAAGGGGATAGTTATATAACCGACGCAGAAAAGGATGTTTTGTCAGCGTGCTCGCTATTTGATGTATTTGGCACAGCAGACGGAACTGCAGGTGAAGAGGCCAAGTATATAGCCGAAGACATTGCCGGCTCTGACCTTAAGGTCTTTGAACGAGTGTTAACAGAATTTACTCGGCGGCAAATAATTAATCGCGCAGGAAGATATGCCAGACTTGTACCTAAGCCTCTCGCATTAACTCTTGCATCAGAGTGGTGGGAAAAAACCTCCTATCAACAGCAGAAGGAATTGATTGATAACTTACCTGATTCTCTGATGCAAAGTTTTTGTACCCAGGCTTCCTATCTTGATGCTCAACCAAGTGTTCAGAAATTTTCGGATCGCCTATTTGGAGGGCAGAGCCCTTTCGTTCAAGCGGAGGAGCTGCTTACAGAAAGGGGTTCGAAACTCTTCCGCGCATTTGTTGAAGTAAATCCAGAGTCAACGTCCGATGCCCTTTACCATATTTTGTCAAAGCGCACTCACGAACAGCTTTTGGCTATTGATGGCAGTACGCGAAGAAATTTGGTCTGGGCTCTCGAAAAGCTATGTTTTCATGCTGTGATTTTTGAAAAAGCATCTTGGTGCCTGTTGTTACTGGCATCAGCAGAGAATGAAAGTTGGGGCAACAACGCAACAGGAATTTTTTCACAATTATTCAGAGTGGACCTTTCTGGTACAGAGACTAAACCTAGTATTCGTTTCGATGTGCTGAAGCGTGCTATTGCGACCAACAATCCAAATATCGACTTAATTGTCCTAAAGAGCTTGGAACAAGCGGTAAGTACTAATGGTGGCACGCGGACAGTTGGTGCAGAATACCAAGGCACGAGGGCTCCGCTCGAAGAGTGGAGACCAACAATATGGCAGGATATCTTTGATTTCTGGCAAAAAGCTTTTGACTTAATTTTGGTCCTGATAAAACGGGGTGAACCACAGAGAGCCAGTGCACTATCTATTGTGGGCCATTCAATCAGAGGCTTTGTTTCCAATGGTCGAATTGAAATGCTGGACAAAATCATCCAAGAAATAGTTTCGATTAATGGCCGATACTGGCCAGAGGCTCTTGACAGCATAAAAAACACTTTCGAGTACGACTCAAAAAATATCAGCCCAGAAGTTATCGAAGTGCTTAACCAGTGGCTAGAACTGCTGAACCCTGCGATGGCTGAGCTACCTGAGAAGCTGAAAATATTGGTGAGCAACCCACCATGGGAACATCGAAAAGGTAGTGATGACCATTACATTGATGTGGCAGCAGAAAATGCGAAGATTCTTGCAACGAGTCTAACCGAAAATATCGGCGATCTAATTCCTCACATTAGCTTATTACTTATTGGTGAGCAAAAGCAGTCTTTCGCCCTTGGTTATCAACTGGCCTTAGACACAGATGATGTCAAGCTACTTATGAACCATGCATTATATTCCTTGACGACTATTGAACAGCCCAACCCGCAACTTGTTCGTGGTTTATACCGAGGTTTATTCGAGCGCTCGCCAGCGCTTTGGCAAGAGTACGTAGATTATTTACTCTCAAACGAAAAACTCATTCTTCACTATGCCGACTTCATTCGCACAGGCAGAATACAAGAGACACACTTATTTAATCTTCTAGGGCTAATACAGAATCAAAAGCTCCCACCGAATGATGCAAACCTATTAAGCTATGGCAGTGTCATTGACAGCATCAACCCGAAAGCAATAGCTGACTTTTGCTTAGAACTATCACAGTTAAGTGGGCAAGCAAGTTGGGCAGCACTTAATGTGATCTACATGTATTGCTTTAGCAACAAGGACAGCATCGACAAGCTGCGTGACCAGCTAAAAACCTTAGTAACATCAGTCCCACTTCACAAGGGACAACAAAAAACAGCTTCAGACCTACATCACTGGCAAGATATTTCTGAAAAACTGTTGGCAGTACGAGATGTGGAATTTGCTATTGCCCTATCGAACCAACTGATCGCAGCCTGCCAGCATGGACTAAATCATGGAGACATCTGGTCTTACACAAAGCCTCTACTACTCAAAATCATGAATAATTATGCCGAGGAGATCTGGCCATTATTTGGCGACGCAATTATTCGCTCAGAAGGAATGGAGAGATATTGGCTACAACAATTGCTAGATCGTGAGGCAGGACTAGCAAGCAAAATGCCAAGTGTGCTCTCTGTCATTCCTACCAAGACAGTTATTGAATGGTGTTTAAAGCATTTGGATATCGGCCCTATTTTTGTTGCCAGATGTATAAATATATTCGATTCTTCTGAAGGAACTCAAAAGCCGTCAGCGCTTTTTATCGCCTTACTTGAAAATTTCGGCAATGACCAAAAAGTTTCTAGCGAATTGTGTGCAAACATGGCCACTCGCGGCTGGTCAGGTTCTCTTGTACCTTACCTCGAATCAGACAAAGCGGCACTGCTTCCTTTAGCAACACACGAAAGCCACCTTGTCAGGCTCTGGATTCAAAATTATATTACGCGCGTAAATCTTCAAATAGCTGATGAGTCTAAAAGAGACGAAGAAAGTGATTTTGGTCTTTATCATTAACAATGTAAAACCATATTAATAATGTTTACCACCTAAAAGTATTATATCTACCTAAAGCTGCATCGCTAGATGGTGCAGCTTCGGCTGCATTTTCTCTATTCATGATGAATTATTACTAGTCTCTTATTCAGCGATTGATTGTCCAGGGCTTTTCTAATCGACGTGCGAGAAGCCGTAATGTCAGCAAGTAGTAGTACCGCGCCGCCTCGCTCCACGTGCTCAGGCGGTGCTCAAGAAACCAAACCACATGCTTCCTCTGCCAAGTCCAAGGCGTTTCTCGCTGCCAGCGCTCTGAAATTTCAGCTTATATAAGCTTCGCCTGCCGCAAATGACGCTGCTTAGTCGCGTGCGATCCGGTCAGCACTCCAGCCAAGAACAGCTCCATATCGAACGGCTTGCTCATACCCGCCCACCAATGTAAGCAGCGACCACGTCGCTCCGACCGGGCCCCAGCTCATAGCTGATTTGCATCCGGGCTTCACGATCAAAGCTCCGACCTACCTGGTAACATTGTCCGCCGTTGATAGGTGCGAGGTGCTGGGTGATTTGTTCATAACGCTCACATGCGTACGTCGCTCGTAGTTCATGGAAGCCTTTGAGGTTGTGTGCATGCAGGATCTCCCTCGCAGGGCGGATGATATCTCGTAGAAAACTCATGTAACTTTCGTGTGGCGCAATCAGGTTGCGGCTACCCGCAGGTGACACCTGCTGTGCAAACCCAAGCGCCTCGCGAACATGGTCGCCCACCGCAATCCAACGGGGTGCCGAGCCCCCGGCGCGGCCGCCTTTGGTGCCATCCTGAATGTTAATCCTGCCTAGCTCGTTAGCCTCACGCCTTAGCCGTGGTAGGTCAGCTTAGATAGCCTCTCGCAAGCGCATGCCGGTGGCTCGCGCCAGCAGGACGATCGCTGCGACCCGTCTCTGGTCACGACTGCAAAGCGCATCGACGATCTGCTTTATCTGTTCACGGTCTTGACCCTGCGGCACAGAGTGTCGAACCCCGCTGCGCTGCACACCCAACGCCTTGCTTGGACTCGGCAGTTTCACGGACTGATCACCGCGAAGCGCCGCCATGGTCCTGTTAACGCTGGATAGCCGGTTTTGTGCGGTGCTGACGGCGAGGTCACCGCACCCAACCAGCTCGCGTAAATACGCGGCATAGCCCGCCAACACCTTCCGATCAATCTGCCGTGCATCATTGATACCCGGCCCCTGTTCTGAGCGGCACCACTTAACGAATGCCTGCCACCGATCACAGTGTGCTTTCACCGTGCCGTAGTGGCCTCCGCCGAACATGTCTTTCAGCGCTTGTGGTCCTGCGTAACTCAACTGCCTGCCATAGCCGAAATTACGGCCATCGCGTCTACCCAACAATGCCATGTCGGTCACCTCATCTTCCGATATCCGATCCTCGCCCCACGTCATCCCGCCAAGAATGTTGAGTGTTATCAGGGATCAAGGCCCCTGCGACCTGTGGGGAGTGTCCTCTTCGCGGGACTGGCGGCTCCGTACGTCCGGGAGCAAGGGCATCTCATGATCTGGCCTCCTGAGCACCGTTACCGGTGGGCGGGTGGAGGCTGTATTGGCTGACGAGACCAATGCCTGAAGATCCTAAGCCTGGTGCAAGCAGCAATGCGATGACCGGGGCATGCCTGACTGTCAGTCAGGTGCAGTCCATTCCTTGGTCTGCGGCACCATCATCTACATGACTGTTGCTGGTGACTTCGGCGTTTGTCACGCCGATTGTCACGAGGGGGAATGCCGCAAAGCCTTGTGCGATCAGGGCTGCAGCAGTGGTAGAAGTGCCCGTCTCTTTCCAGAAGAAAGAGACGGGCACAGGTTGGCGCAAGATTCGGCCAAGCGGATAGGTTGCTACAGGGCAGCGAGGTACGGAGTATCTGGCGCACGAGCGCTATATGTGTAAGAGCATTCATCACATGGGTAGTGACCGGGCGAGCTGCCGGATGCGAATCGCCCTTGGGGAGAACCACCGCGAGAGCGGCGTGACCTTGAAGGTTCGGGTCACCTGGGGTGCTGTCAACGACAGCCTTTGCACTGTCTTTTCTACGCCCGCAATCCGAGAGGGTCAAGCGACTCGCCCACTGGATTTTGCGGTTGAAAATGGCATTGGGTGTGTACGGAATCCCGTGGTTTCTAGTGGCCGATGTGGTGCTTTTGATTTTTCAGGTGAGGTCCATCCAAACAGGGCGGCTTTGCAGCCCTGTTTGGATGGACCCGTATGGAAAGCAGATCACCGAAATTTCAAAGCCGTGCGCTCACTCGACTGCGCCACGCCTTGCTCTTAGGCTAGAAACGTTTGCCCCGATCTGATTCGCGAACTCATGCGGCGAGATATGCTCCTGCCTGTTCGCTTCGAGGTAACGGCTCCACCAACTCATGATCATTCGCCGCTCCTCCAGGAACTCGGCCTTGTGGATATACGCCGCCCGAACGTTGTTGCGCTCCCTGTGACTCATCTGCCGCTCGATAGCGGTCTCTGACCAAAGCCCGGACTCGACCAAAGCACTGCACGCCATGGACCGGAAGCCATGCCCGCAGATTTCGGTCTTGGTGTCGTAGCCCATGTTCCGCAAAGCGCTGTTGAGTGTGTTCTCGGACATAGGCTTCCACGAGCGGGCGTCACTGGTGATTACCAGATCGAAGTACCCCGTGATCGCATGAATCTGTTCGAGCAACGCCACCGCTTGCGGTGACAGAGGGACCAGATGGATGTCGCCCGCCATCTTCGTTCCTCTGGTCGAATACGGCACGCCGTCCAACGCAGGTCGCGTATCCGGTATCTCCCATATGCCGCGCTTCAGGTCGAACTCACTCCAACGTGCGAAGCGCAATTCGCTGGAGCGGACAAACACATGAAGCGACAGCATCACAGTCAGTCGAGTGAGCATGCGTCCCTTGTAGTTCTCGATGCGATCCATCAACTCTGGCAGACGTGAGAGTGGGAGTGCAGGCCGATGCGTAACCCGTGGCGCGCTGATGAAGCCCTCAAGATCATATGCAGGGTTCACCGTGATCAGCCGCAGCCGCTTCGCCTCACGCATGATGCTCTGAAGGTAGTTTTGTACCCTTAAGGCCACATCGATCGTGCCTCGCTTCTTGATTGCCTCAAGCGGCTGCATGAGATCGAAGGTATCCAGATCAACGATGGCCCGTGCGCCTAGCAGCGGGAATACGTGAGTCTTCAAACGACTCAGCACTGTCCGGGAATGGCCAGGCGCCCACTTCACGGACATTTCCTTATGCCAGTCCAAGGCAACGCGCTCAAAGGTGTGCCCTCTGACAACCGCCTCGGCCTTGGCCTGCTGCTTGGACGCAATCGGATCAATGCCTTCCGCCAGCATCCGCTTAGTCTCCAGACGCTTCTGTCGAGCATCTGCGAGACCGATGACAGGATAATTGCCAAACGAGGTCAGCCCCTCTCGCCCATCCGGTTTCACATACCGGAAGCGCCAGCCTTTGCGGCCATTGGGGTAAACGAGGAGGTAAAGACCGTCACCATCGAAAAGCTTGTATGGGCGGTCAGTAGGTTTGGCCGAGCGGCATGCGGTGTCGGTCAGGGGAGCAGTAGTACGAGCCATAAGGGTAAACCCCTTTATCGAATCGACTTTATCCCAAACGTTACCCCTAAATCGGCTGGCAGCTGTCGGATTCCGACGGAACGCCATAACGAAAAAACCCGCCAGAAGGCGGGTTTTACGGGGGTTCCAGAGATTTTGGTAGCCTTCGCTGGAACCTGAACTGGTGCCGGAGACAGGAATCGAACCTGCGACCTTCGCGTTACGAGTGCGCTGCTCTACCGACTGAGCTACACCGGCGTGTTGCGCAACGTACCACTGCCGTGCCGGTTACGCAAACCCCTGTTTCACCTCACTTTCATTGCACCGTGCAGCCATTCGGCGCGAGGTCTTCCTCCACCGTGGTGACACAGGTCCAGCCCGCCTGGGTACGCGCCAGGGTGAGGGTCTTGCCCAGTACATTGGCCGGCGCTTCGGCCAAGGTGCAGGCAATGCTGGCCGTACCATCCACCGCCCTGCCGCTGGCGGTGATCGCGCAATGCGCGGTGCTCGGCTGGCCGCCCAGGCTGGCGACGTCGGGCACGTCCTTGCCTTCGTTCAACCGTACGTCCATCGGCGTCTTCAGCGCGGAGATCTCCAGCAGCGCCGCCGCAGCCTTGGCGCGGGCCTGGTGGTTGGTATACATGGGGATGGCGATCGTCGCCAGGATGCCGATGATCGCCACGACGATCATCAGTTCGATCAGGGTGATACCTCGTTGCCCTTTCATGAACGGTCTTCCTTCGTAATACATGGAGGCGCGGTCGGCGTTGGCTGCGCCCTGCCCGGCAGGCGCGCAGTAGGCCTGAACCGACACCTTTTGTCACCCCTGCTCGGCAGGGCGTCATCTTCGCTGAACTACTCTAGTGAGCGTCATGGAAACGCGCCCGGGGACGGGCCCGGCAAGCTGTTACGGGGCTTGTCGCACTACGGCGAG
This sequence comes from Pseudomonas sp. microsymbiont 2, assembly GCF_054788395.1. Classification (NCBI taxonomy): domain Bacteria; kingdom Pseudomonadati; phylum Pseudomonadota; class Gammaproteobacteria; order Pseudomonadales; family Pseudomonadaceae; genus Pseudomonas; species Pseudomonas sp. microsymbiont 2. The sequence goes on along the minus strand of NZ_CM139112.1, from coordinate 925,038 downwards.
GGACTTCGCATGCAACCTTCCACTCACCTCTATGCCTGGGAAGGCGTCGATGCCTGCGGCGTTCATCGACACGGTCAGCACAGCGGGCGCAGCCCGGCGTTCGTGCAGGCGTGGCTGCGCCAGCAGGGCATTCGCCCGACGCGGGTGCGGCTGGTGGGCGGATTGCGCTGGCGTTGGCCGCGGCGGGCGGGCAAGGCGGATGCGTCGGGGTTCAGTCGGCAGCTGGCGACGTTGCTGATGGCGGGGGTGCCGTTGCTGCAGGCGTTCGAGGTGATGGCGCGCAGCACGGTGGACAGTGGCATGGCGGTGTTGCTGGCGCGGTTGAAACAGGATGTGGCGGCGGGGTTGGGGCTGGCGGAAGCGTTGCAGCGTCACCCGGCGTGGTTCGATGCGCTGTACTGCAACCTGGTGCGGGTGGGCGAGCAGTCGGGCACGCTGGACCGGCAGCTGGAGCAGATGGCCGGGATGCTGGAGAAACGCCAGGCGCTGCGGCACAAGGTGCGCAAGGCGATGCTGTATCCGGCGCTGTTGCTGCTGACCGGGCTTGGGGTCGCGGCGTTGTTGCTGCTGGAGGTGGTGCCGCGCTTCCAGGGGTTGTTCGCCAGTTTTGACAAGGCGTTGCCGCCGTTCACGCAGTGGGTGATCGATTTATCCACAGGGCTGGGCAATCACGTGGGGTGGCTGGCGCTGTTGATAACCCTGTCGGGGGTTGGGGTACGGGTGCTTTATCGGCGCCATCTGCCGGCGCGCCTGTGGATGGTGCGCTGGGGGCTGCAGGTGCCGGTGATCGGCACGTTGCTCGGGCAAGCGGCGTTGGCGCGTTTCGCGCGCAGCCTGGCGACTTCTTATGGGGCTGGGGTGGCGTTGCTGGATGCATTGGCCACGGTGGCGCCGGTCAGCGGCAACAGCCTGCATGAGCGGGCGATCCTGGCCCTGCGCCAGCGCGTGGCCAATGGACTGGGCTTGCAGCAGGCGATGGAGGCGGATGACGGGGTGTTTCCGCCGCTGTTGCGCCAGCTGGTGGCGGTCGGCGAGGCCAGCGGCACCCTCGACAGGATGCTGGACAAGGCCGCGCAGCATTACGAAGAACAGGTGGGGCAGGCGCTGGAGCAGTTGACCACGCTGCTGGAGCCGGCCATCGTGCTGATCCTTGGGCTGCTGGTGGGGGGCCTTGTCGTGGCGATGTACTTGCCGATTTTCCAGTTGGGTAGCTTGATCTGAACATGAATGCCTGGTCCCTCGTCCTCGATCATCCGCCGTTGTTCTTCGCCCTGGCTGCGGTGCTGGGGTTGCTGGTGGGGAGTTTTCTCAATGTGCTGGCGCACCGGCTGCCGGTGATGCTCGAGCGCCAGTGGCAGCGCGAGGCGCAGGAGGTGCTGGGGCTGGCGCCGACGGTGCATGAGCGCTTCGACCTGTGCCTGCCGGCTTCGCGCTGCCCGCATTGCCAACACAAGATCCGTGCCTGGGAGAACATCCCGGTGTTGAGCTACCTGGCGTTGCGCGGGCGTTGCTCGGCGTGCAAGGCGCGGATCAGTGCGCGTTATCCGCTGGTGGAGCTGGCCTGCGCCCTGCTCTCGCTGCTGGTGGCCTGGCATTTCGGGCCGGGCGTCGAAGCGCTGGCGGTTATGTTGCTGACCTGGGGCCTGATCGGCTTGAGCCTGATCGATGCCGAGCACCAGCTGCTGCCGGATGTGCTGGTGCTACCGCTGCTGTGGCTGGGGCTGGTGGTCAACGCCTTCGGGCTGCTGGTGCCGCTGGCCGATGCGGTGTGGGGCGCGGTGGCGGGTTACCTGAGCCTGTGGTCGGTGTACTGGGTGTTCAAGCTGGTGACCGGCAAGGAAGGCATGGGCTATGGCGACTTCAAGCTGCTAGCCATGCTCGGTGCCTGGGGTGGCTGGCAGATTTTGCCGCTGACGTTGATGCTGGCCTCCTTGGTGGGGGCGCTGGTCGGGCTGACACTGGTGCGTCTGAAGCGCTCGCAGATGGGCGCGGCGCTGCCTTTCGGGCCTTATCTGGCCATTGCGGGGTGGATCGCAGTGCTCTGGGGTGATGAAATAGTCGCCTCATACCTGCAACTGCTTGGAACCTGATGAGCACAGCGCCCTTCACACCTTGGATTCTCGGCCTGACCGGCGGCATCGGCAGCGGCAAGAGCGCCGCCGCCGAGCGTTTCGTCGAGCTGGGCGTGCACCTGGTCGATGCCGACCAGGCGGCGCGCTGGGTCGTCGAGCCGGGCCGCCCGGCCCTGGCCAGCATCGTCGAGCGTTTCGGCCCCGGCGTGTTGCTGGACGATGGCCAGCTCGACCGTGGCGCCCTGCGCCAGCTGATCTTCGCCGACCCGGCGCAACGGCAATGGCTCGAGCAACTGCTGCACCCGCTGATCGGCCAGGAGATCTTCAGCTACCTGGCCAAGGCCGAGACGCCCTATGCGGTGTATGTCTCGCCGCTGCTGATCGAGTCGGGGCAGTTCCGCAAGACCCAGCGCATATTGGTGATCGATGCGCCGGCCGAGTTGCAGGTGCAGCGCACCCTGCAACGGGACAACACCAGCCCCGAGCAGGTGCAGGCGATTCTCAAGGCCCAGCTGGCCCGGGAAGAGCGCCTGCGCCATGCCGATGACGTGGTGGTCAACGATCGTGACCTGCAATCGCTGCACGACGAGATCGACCGCCTGCACCACTTTTACCTGACTTTGCGAGGAGGCCAGCCATGAGCCAGCCGATGACCGTTGATTGCCCGACCTGCGGGGCGCCTGTGGAATGGGGGGAGAAGAGCCCGTTCCGGCCGTTCTGTTCGGACCGCTGCAAATTGATCGACCTGGGGGCCTGGGCGGCCGAGGAACACAAGATCGCAGGGTCGGATGAGTCCGAGGATGAGCTGTATTCGGGGGATCTGGAGCCGCGGCACTAAGCTGGGCTTGGTGGGGTGAGTGCCACCGCAATCGCGGGACAAGCCCGCTCCCACGTTCTGGTCGGTCAAACGCCCATTACGTGGGAGCTCGACTTTCAGTCGGCAAAACGCCCCAAGACGTTTCGTACGGGTCAATCAGACCAAGCTGAATAGGCGCGCGCTCCATCCATTGGCATCGTTCGAAGCCCATGGATCAAGGCCTCACGGACTGAGGTAGGAAGCACGCATGCAAGTCGACAAACACTACCAGGTCATCGCTTCGCATGGCGTTGTGTTCGACGTAAACGAGTTCACCCTACAACCCGACGCATGTTGCCATCTGCGGACCCTTAGCCTGCCGTTCGTTCACAAAGCGCACTATCAGGTCGTGGAAAAAGTGGCAGAGCTCTACGACAGAATGCTGCCTGGGAAACTGGCCTGCCATATGAGGGTCGCAGTCTCCCGTCCCCTTAGCCGCCAGCAAGGCGACCTGCTCAACGAACAGCGCCACACTGTCACCAATGTTATCGGCGCGCTGGCAGGCAAAACCACAGCGGCACTGGTGGGCGGCCCGGCTGGCTTTGTGGCCGGTCTTGTGACGGGGGGCGCTACCTCGTGGGTAGCAAAGGCAAACATTCCTACCTTCCACGCAGGCGATGTGCTGGTATTGCTATCAGCCTGGGTAAATGGCGGTATCGGACCGCAGTCATCCTCATTGTTGCTGATCATCTGAGCAGGACGCCGACATGCCAGAGCTGTACTTCATCGCTTACGGGTTGGCGGCAGGCGTACTGCTCGACTGGATGTGCCGCCCCAAAATGCTGCGAAGGGCTGTGTACATCATCTTCATGGTGGTTGGCATTACCACTTGCTCCCAATTGGGCGAACGGCAAGTACTGCAGCTCGATGGTGGTCTGTGGGGGATGTTGTTCATGCTTGTCGGCCAGCGTCTGCTGTTCAAACGCTCACGCTATTTTCGCGATGATTCGCATTGAGAAACGGCGGGCCCAGGTCACTCAACTCGCGTGGCAAGCCCGCTCCCACAAGGACAGTGTTTGGCTTGGGAGGGCTACGCGCAGAGGCCCGTACAGGCGACCTTAGCGTTCCTCGTCCTTCCACGGCGCCTGCAGATAGCGGGTGCGATTGAACGTCTCCAGCCACTCCGGGCAGAACACCACCAGAGCACTGATCACCGTGCCGTTGATGAACGCCTCGGGGAACATCATCAGCCACAGGTAGCCGACAAAATCGCCGAGCCACTCCGGCATGGCGAAACGCTCGTCCAGCCACAGCAGCCCCAGCGCGGCCGATACGCATACCAGCACGGTCAGCGCGGCGGGAAAGAACCCTGAACAGAATATGTATACGAACAGGTTACGCGGCTGCGCGCGCTCGACCAGGATCGCGCACACCTCGGTGACCAGCACCGGCAGGCCGACGATCAGCAGGCCATTGACGCCTATCGCGGCGAGGTCCTGGCGGCCGAGCAGCAACAGGCCGAGCTGGGCGAGAAAGCCGCCGAGGATCGCCAGCGGCCAGTCCAGCAGCAGGGTGACGGCGGTCATGCCGATGAAGTGGTACGACACACCGGTGTCGAAGTCGCGGCGCACCAGCCACAACACGAACAGGCAGAACACGGTGCCGAACAGCAGGTGCTGGCGGCGGGTGTCGGTGAGCAGCTCGACCCAGCGGGTGCGGCTGGCGGCCCAGATCAGCAGGGGCACGTAACCGAGCCAGCCGAGGGTGAGGCTGGTGCTGGACAAGACCTGTGCGCTGATCACCTGAACAATATCCCTGTCGGTCATGTGGACAAGCCTGAGTCTACACCCATTCTCCCTTGCGTCCGGTTGCTATAGGCTGGCACCTCCATTCGATGCAGGACGCATCCGCCATGACCGAAGGAATCAACCTGCCCTTGCTCCTGGGCGCAGTGTTCAGCGCCGTCGCAGGTATGCTGCACCTGATGGTCATCGCCGTGGGGCCGCGCTGGTACCGCCTGTTTGGCGCGGGCGAGCGCATGGCCCGGGCCGCCGAACAAGGCCGTGCCTACCCTGCCCTGATCACCACCGTGATCGCTTCGGTCCTGCTGATCTGGGCGGCCTACGCGCTATCGGCAGCCGGCGTGATCGCACCGCTGCCGTTGCTGTTGCCGATCATCTGCCTGATCACGCTGGTGTATCTGGCCCGTGGTCTGCTGGGCCCGCTGTTGCTGGCCGGCACCGGACGCAGCCGGCGTTTCATCGCGGTCAGTTCGGCCATCTGCCTGGGCGGTGGGCTGCTGCACCTGTTCGGTGTGATCCAGCAATGGTTGGTGCTGGGCTGATTCCCACGCACAAACAGCATCTTACCGTCATCAATTAGCGACTAAGCTTGTCCCCATGGATGACTCAGACTACCTGCGCCTGCTTACCATCCAGGCCGAACAAGCCAATGCGTTCCTGTCCAATGCCCGCAAATGGGAGCGCGAGCGTTGGGTCTGCCAGCGCCTGCTGCAAGGGCTGAACATTCCCTACCGCAGCGAGGACTTTACCCCGGCCGGCCAGGAGCCGCCGGATGTGCTGTTCCGCGACGCGGCATTCGAGGTGTTCTTCGTGCTCGACGAGGGGCGCCGGCTCAACGACGAGTGGCGCGAGGAACTGCAACGCCGGCGCAGCGCGTTTTCCCTGAGCCAGCTGGTGCGCCGCGAGCAGCGGCCACGGCGGATCAGCGCCCAGGAGCTGCTGGCGCGCCTGGCCCCGACCCTGCGCAAGAAATCGCACAACTACCGCGAGCGCGGGCTGGACCTGGGCGAGCTGGACATCATCGCCTTCGCCAGCCTCAAGCGCGAGGTGCTCGACCTCAACAGCCATTTTCCGCCGCCCACCGAGTACCTGCGCCAGGGCTGGCGATCGCTGTCGCTGGTGGGGCCGACGTTCGCCCGGGTGCTGTTCGCCCACCCGGACGCGCCGGATTTTCTGCGCGGCAACCTGGGGCGCAGCATCGTGTTCGACGTAGGTATCAGTCTTTGATCCAGTGCCGGGTGTCTTTGCGATCACGTACACTCGGCGCCAGAGATAGAAAGCATTATCATTCGATCCATGCGTTTGCGTGAACGCTGTGGCGTGCACGCAGTCACAAACGTCTATCTGACGAGGCCCACCATGACCAGCCGCCTGAATCCCGAAGATCAGCGTCGCGTCGATGAGTACCTGAGCGCCCCCCAGCATCGAGTCGAGCGCAGGCCCTTCCGGCCGATGCTGCTCCTGTTGCTGGTGGTGGCCGTGACCATCGGTCTGGGCCTGTTGAGCCGCCTGCTGAGTGGACTGGTGCTATGAGCTGCCTTGCGCTCGCCCTGCCCTCATGTCGGATATGGCCGGACCTTGTGTCCACGAATTCCGTAAAACTTGTGAGATATCCCCATGACTCATCGCATCGTGATTGTCGGCGGCGGCGCCGGCGGCCTGGAACTGGCGACCCGCCTGGGCAAAAGCCTGGGCAAGCGCAAGCAGGCCGAGATCACCCTGGTTGATGCCAACCTGACGCACATCTGGAAGCCGCTGCTGCACGAAGTGGCGGCAGGCTCCTTGAACTCCTCGGAAGACGAGCTGAACTACGTGGCCCAGGCCAAGTGGAACCACTTCAACTTCCAGATGGGTCGCATGAGCGGCCTGGACCGTGAACACAAGCTGATCCAGCTGGCCGCGACCCTCGACGACGAAGGCCGCGAGCTGCTGCCTGCGCGCACCCTCGGCTACGACACCCTGGTGATCGCCGTGGGCAGCAACACCAACGACTTCGGCACCCTGGGCGCGGCGCAGCACTGCCTGTTCCTCGACAGCCGCAAGCAGGCCGAGCGCTTCCACCAGCAACTGCTCAACCATTACCTGCGTGCCCACGCGGGCGATGTGGCCAGCGAGCAGATCAGCGTGGCCATCGTCGGCGCCGGCGCCACCGGCGTTGAGCTGGCGGCCGAGCTGCACAACGCCGCTCATGAGCTGGCGGCCTATGGCCTGGACAAGATCCAGCCGAAGGACATGCACATCACCATCATCGAGGCAGGCCCTCGCGTGCTGCCGGCGCTGCCGGAGCGCATCAGCGTGCCGGTGCACAAGACCCTGGAAAAACTCGGGGTGACGGTGCTGACCAACGCCGCGGTCAGCGAAGTGACCGAGGATGGTCTGAAGACCGCCACGGGCGAAGTGATCCAGGCCAGCCTGAAGGTATGGGCGGCGGGTATCCGCGCGCCTGGCTTCCTCAAGGACATCGACGGCCTGGAGACCAACCGCATCAACCAGCTGGTGGTGCGCCCGACCCTGCAGACCACCCGCGACGACAATATCTTCGCCTTCGGCGACTGCGCCGCCTGTCCGCAGCCGGGCAGCGACCGCAACGTGCCGCCACGGGCCCAGGCCGCGCACCAGCAGGCTTCGCTGCTGGCCAAGAGCCTGAAGGCGCGCCTGGAGAACAAGGCGCTGCCGACCTACGAGTACAAGGACTACGGCTCGCTGGTGTCGCTGTCGCGCTTCTCGGCGGTGGGCAACCTGATGGGGAACCTGATGGGCAGCGTGAAGCTGGAGGGCTGGCTGGCGCGGATGTTCTATGTGTCGCTGTACCGCATGCACCAGATGGCGCTGTATGGGTTCTTCCGCACGGCGATGATGATGCTGGGTAGCAAGATTGGCCGGGGGACCGAGCCGCGGCTGAAGCTGCACTGAGACCTTGAGATCCTGGGGCTGCTGCAGCAGCCCCAGCGATTCAACGGACCACGCGATACGTGCTCTGCACGAACCCGCTCTCGTAACTGGTCGTCTTCATGTGCTGCAACAGCACATCCTTCGCCAACCCGCCGAACAACGCAATCCCCTGCCCCAGCAGCACGGGAATGCGGGTAATGGTCAGCTCGTCCACCAGCCCCTCGCGCAGGAACCCCTGAATCAGCTTGCCGCCATCCAGGTACAGGCTTTTTGCGCCCGTCGCCTGCAGATGCTCGAGCAATGCCGGAATCGGCCCCGGATGCAGTTCGACCTGCGCCGGTACGCCCTTGGGCAAGGCTTCGAGGGTGCTGCTGACCACCACAACACGCGTATTCGGATACGGCCATTCGCCAAAGGTCATGACCTTGTCGAAGGTCCCGCGCCCCATCACCAGCGTGTCGATGCTTGCCATGAACCCCGCGTAGCCGTGGTCATCGGTGGACTGGGTGGCGCCCATCAGCCAGTCGAGGCCGCCGTCTTCGCGGGCAATGTAGCCGTCCAGGCTGGTGGCGATGAAAACACTGGCTTTGAGGGACATGCGCTAGGCTCCTGCAGACAAAGGCCACAGGGTAGCAAGGGCAGGAGGATGCCACACCCTGAAAAAACGCGGACAAAAGAAAAAGGGCATCTCATTCGAGATGCCCTTTTTACATGGTGGGTCGTGTAGGATTCGAACCTACGACCAATTGGTTAAAAGCCAACTGCTCTACCAACTGAGCTAACGACCCGGAAAATGGTCGGGGTGAGGGGATTCGAACTCCTGACATCCTGCTCCCAAAGCAGGCGCGCTACCGGACTGCGCTACACCCCGAGATTGGCTCCGCGACCTGGACTCGAACCAGGGACCCAATGATTAACAGTCATTTGCTCTACCGACTGAGCTATCGCGGAACTGAACTTCGGTACATCTTTACAGCTTCGAAGCCTGTGTTAGCTTCGTTCTCTTCAGCGTTGTCGCTGCTGAGGCCGGCTATTCTACATTCTTCGTTTTGCTTGTCAACCACTTTTTTTCGTTCAACTTACTGATTTGTAAGTTGTTTTCAGATCGTCGGTGTTGCTGGCGATCTGCTCAGTGCCTGACAGCGGGGCGAATATTAGGGGCACTCTGATTTTTGTGCAAGAACTTTTTTCAAAATTTTCAGCAAGTTAGGTAGGAAGCCGGAAAATCAGGGGGTTGCGGCGCCTGCACTGGCCTTATCGCGGGTCAAGCCCGCTCCCACGTGCATAGAGCATCTCACGCAGATCCGTCGTGGGAGCGGGCTTGACCCGCGATGGCGCCAGGACAACCAACATAAAAAAGCCCCGCATGTGCGGGGCTCTTCATCAACAGCCAGATGATCAGGCAAAGACGATCTCGTCGCCCTCCACCTTCGCGGTGATCGCCGCGCCAGGCAGGAACTCGCCAGCCAGGATCAGCTGCGCCAGCGGGTTCTCGATCCAGCGCTGGATCGCCCGCTTGAGCGGCCGTGCGCCATACACCGGGTCGTAACCAACGGCGATCAGCTTGTCCAGCGCCTCCGGGCTCAGGCTCAGCGACAGCTCGCGCTCGGCCAGGCGGCTGCGCAGGCGGCCGAGCTGGATCTCGGTGATGCCGGCGATCTGCTCGCGACCCAGCGGCTCGAACACCACCACTTCGTCGATCCGGTTGATAAACTCCGGACGGAAGTGCGAACCCACCGCGTCCATCACCGCCGCGCGCTGGGCCTCGCGGTCGCCGGCCAACTCCTGGATCTGCGCCGAGCCCAGGTTGGAGGTCATCACGATCACCGTGTTGCGAAAATCCACGGTACGCCCGTGGCTGTCGGTCAGGCGGCCATCTTCGAGCACCTGCAGCAGCACGTTGAACACATCCGGGTGGGCTTTCTCCACCTCGTCGAGCAGCACCACCGAGTACGGCTTGCGACGCACGGCCTCGGTCAGGTAGCCGCCCTCTTCATAGCCCACGTAGCCTGGCGGGGCACCGATCAGGCGAGCCACGGAGTGCTTCTCCATGAACTCGGACATATCGATGCGCACCATGGCCTCCTCGGTGTCGAAGAGGAACTCGGCCAGCGCCTTGCACAGCTCGGTCTTGCCCACCCCGGTAGGCCCGAGGAACAGGAACGAGCCGCTCGGGCGGTTCGGATCGGACAGCCCGGCGCGGGAGCGACGCACGGCGTTGGCCACGGCGGTCACCGCCTCGTCCTGGCCGATCACCCGCTCGTGCAGCAGGTTTTCCATCTTCAGCAGCTTCTCGCGCTCGCCTTCGAGCATCTTGGCCACCGGGATGCCGGTCCACTTGGAGACCACTTCGGCGATTTCTTCCTCGGTCACCTTATTGCGCAGCAGCTGGTTCTCGGTCTTGCCGTGCTGGTCGACCATCTGCAGGCTGCGCTCCAGGTCCGGGATCACCCCGTACTGCAGCTCGGCCATACGGCTCAGGTCGCCCTTGCGGCGGGCGGCTTCCAGCTCCTGGCGGGCCTGCTCGATCCTTTGCTGGATCTGCGCCGAGCCCTGCACTTCGGCTTTTTCCGAGGCCCAGATTTCTTCGAGGTCGGAGTATTCACGCTCCAGGCGCTCGATTTCTTCGGTCAGTTTCTCCAGACGTTTCTTCGCCGCTTCGTCTTCTTCTTTCTTCAGCGCCTGGGATTCCACCTTCAGCTGAATCAGACGACGGTCGAGGCGATCGAGCACTTCCGGCTTGGAGTCGATTTCCATGCGGATACGGCTGGCGGCTTCGTCGATCAGGTCGATGGCCTTGTCCGGCAGTTGGCGATCGGTGATGTAGCGGTGGCTGAGCTTGGCCGCGGCGATGATCGCGCCGTCGGTGATGGCCACCTTGTGGTGCACTTCATAGCGTTCTTTCAGGCCGCGCAGGATGGCGATGGTGTCTTCCTCGCTCGGCTCCTCGACCAGCACCTTCTGGAAACGGCGCTCGAGGGCGGCGTCCTTTTCGATGAACTGGCGGTACTCGTTGAGCGTGGTGGCGCCGACGCAGTGCAGCTCGCCACGGGCCAGGGCCGGCTTGAGCATGTTGCCAGCGTCCATGGCGCCCTCGCCTTTGCCGGCGCCGACCATGGTGTGCAGCTCGTCGATGAACAGGATGATCTGGCCTTCCTGCTTGGACAGCTCATTGAGCAGCGCCTTGAGCCGCTCTTCGAACTCGCCGCGGTACTTGGCGCCGGCGATCAGCGCGCCCATGTCCAGCGCCAGCAGGCGCTTGCCCTTCAGGCCGTCGGGCACTTCGCCGTTGATGATGCGCTGGGCCAGGCCTTCGGCGATGGCGGTCTTGCCCACGCCGGGCTCACCGATCAGCACTGGGTTGTTCTTGGTACGGCGTTGCAGCACCTGCACAGTGCGGCGGATTTCGTCGTCACGGCCGATCACCGGATCCAGCTTGCCTTCCTCGGCGCGCTTGGTCAGGTCGACGGTGTACTTGTCCAGGGCCTGGCGCGACTCCTCGGCGTTGGCGTCGTTCACCGCCGCGCCGCCGCGCAGGTTGTTGATGGCGTTTTCCAGGGCCTTCTTGCTCACGCCCTGGCCGAGCAGCAGCTTGCCGACCTTGCTGTTCTCGTCCATGGCGGCGAGCAGCACCAGCTCGCTGGAGATGAACTGGTCGCCCTTCTGCTGGGCCAGGCGGTCGGCTTGATTGAGCAGGCGCGCCAGGTCCTGGGACATGTTCACGTCGCCGGTCGGGTTCTGGATTTTCGGCAGCTGGTCGAGCTCCTTGGTCAACGCCTTGCGCAGGCTGTTGATGTCGAAGCCGACCTGCATCAGCAGCGGCTTGATGGAGCCACCCTGCTGGTCGATCAGTGCCTGCAGCAGGTGCAGGGGCTCGATGGCAGGGTGGTCCATGCCCACGGCCAGGGATTGGGCATCGGATAACGCGAGTTGCAGCTTGCTGGTCAGTCGGTCTATGCGCATGGGGGTACCTTCCTTTTAAAGGGCAGGCGGAGCGATGGACAGCACCTTGATGATGAACCTGCCTGAGATGACCAATAGATAGGGGCAATTCTGGAAGATTCAAGCGTAGCGGGGTTGACAGAGGTCAGCAGGCGGTGGATGGCCTGGGGGCTGCTTTGCAGCCCTTTCGCGACACAAGGCCGCTCCTACAGAGAATCGCGCAGTCCTGTAGGAGCGGCCTTGTGTCGCGAAAGGGGCGCAAAGCGCCCCCGGCTTCATCAAGACTGCAACCAGACCAGCGAAGCGAAGCGCCCACCCTGCGGGGTGCGGCGATAGGAGAAGAAGCGCGGGTCACTGACGGTGCAGAACCCGCCGCCATACACGGCGGTGACACCTCGCGCCGCCAGGCGGATGCGCGCCAGCTGGTAGATATCGGCCATCAGCTTGCCCGGACGCTCGCCGTCGACGAACGCCGTGGCGGCTTCGGGATGCACGGCGGTAAAGGCATCGCGCACTTCCAGCCCCACTTCGAACGCTTGTGGCCCGATGGCCGGCCCCAACCACACCAGCACCTCTTCAGGCGCCAGGGCCAGGCGATCGAGGGTCGCTTCGAGCACGCCACCGGCCAACCCGCGCCAGCCGGCATGGGCAGCGGCGACACGCGTACCGGCGCGGTCGCAGAACAGGGCTGGCAGGCAATCGGCGGTCATCACGGTGCAGGCGATGCCAGGCCGGTCGGTCCAACTGGCATCGGCCTCGGCCACCACGGCGGGATCGGCGTCGGCCACCACCAGCCCATGCACCTGCTTGAGCCAGGCGGGCTGGATGGCGAATTCATCGCTGAGGCGACGGCGATTCTCAGCGACCGCCAGCGGGGCATCGCCCACATGGTCGCCGAGATTGAACGATTCGTAGGGCGGCAGGCTGACACCGCCCTCGCGGGTGGTGACGCAGGCGCGAACCGAGGCCGGGGCTGGCCAGTCGGGGAGGATCAGCGACTGCGTCAGACCGCTCATCCGATAAAGCTCTCGCGGTCGTCGTTGAGCAGCGACAGCAGCCAGAGGAAATCGTCCGGCAGCGGCGAGGCCCACTCCATGCGCTCACCGGTGGTCGGGTGGTCCAGCGCCAGGAAGCGCGCATGCAAGGCCTGGCGCGGGAAGTTCTTCACCGCCTCGACCATGGCCACGCTGGCCGCGGGCGGAATGCGGAAACGCACACCATAGGTCTGGTCGCCGACCAGCGGATAACCGACATGCGCCATGTGCACGCGAATCTGGTGGGTGCGGCCGGTTTCCAGCTTGACCCGCACATGGGTGTGCGAACGGAAGCGCTTGAGCACGCGGTAGTGGCTGACGGCCGGCTTGCCGCCTTCGGTCACCGCCATGCGCTGGCGCTCGCCACCGTGACGGCCGATCGGCGCGTCGATCTTGCCGCCGGCGATCACCACGCCAACCACGATGCACTCGTAGACACGGCTGACCGAACGCTTCTGCAACTGGTCGACCAGGTTGGTCTGCGCCTGCAGGGTCTTGGCCACCACCATCAGGCCGGTGGTGTCCTTGTCCAGGCGGTGGACGATACCGGCGCGCGGCACGTTGACGATGTCCGGCACGTGGTGCAGCAGGGCATTGAGCAGGGTGCCGTCGGGATGACCCGCTGCCGGGTGGACCACCAGGCCCGCGGGCTTGTTGATCACCAGGATCTGGTCGTCCTCGTAGACGATGTCCAGCTCGATGTCCTGAGCCACCCATTCGCCCTGGGCCTCCTGCTCGGCCTCGAGGGCCAGGATGGAGCCGGTGTGGACGGTGTCGCGCGGTCGCAGCACCGCGCCATCGACGGTCAGGCGGCCATCCTTGATCCACGAGGCCAGGCGCGAACGCGAGTACTCGGCGAACAGTTGGGCGGCGACTTGGTCGAGGCGTTGGCCGCCCAGTTCGGACGGGACCTCTGCGCTAAGTTGAATGATCTCGGACATGCTCGAATCGACGGGCGTTCAGCCTTTGGTTTCGGCTGCGCGCTTGTGGTTAAATACGGCTTCTTTTGCCCCGGGGTTTGGCCGGGGGCGCTCATCATAACAGGACGGCACCGCCCAAGACAGCGGCCGTCAAAGGGACGCAAGCCGCCATGCAAGTGAAACACCTGCTGCTGATCGCCATCCTCGGGCTCACCGCTGCCTGTTCCTCGAACAAGGAAGTCATTGACGAGAACCTCAGCGAGGCCGAGCTGTACCAGCAGGCGCAGGCCGACCTGGACAACTCCAGCTATACCAGCGCCGTGAACAAGCTCAAGGCCCTGGAATCGCGCTATCCGTTCGGCCGCTACGCCGACCAGGCCCAGCTCGAGCTGATCTACGCCAACTACAAGAACTCCGAGCCCGAGGCCGCCAAATCCGCCGCCGAGCGCTTCATCCGCCTGCACCCGCAGCACCCGAACGTCGACTACGCCTACTACCTCAAGGGCCTGACTTCGTTCGACCAGGACCGTGGCCTGCTGGCGCGCTTCCTGCCGCTGGACATGACCAAGCGTGACCCGGGCGCCGCCCGCGACTCGTACAACGAGTTCGCCCAGCTGACCAGCCGCTTCCCCAACAGCCGCTACGCCCCGGACGCCAAGCAGCGCATGATCTACCTGCGCAACCTGCTGGCCGCCTACGAAATCCACGTGGCCAACTACTACCTGAGCCGCGAAGCCTACGTGGCCGCTGCCAACCGTGGCCGCTACGTGGTGGAGAACTTCCAGGAAACCCCGTCGGTGGGCGATGGCCTGGCGGTGATGGTCGAGTCGTACCAGCGCATGCACCTGGACGAGCTGGCCGCCACCAGCCTTGAAACGCTCAAGCTCAACTACCCGGACCACCCAAGCCTGGTCGATGGCCAGTTCGTCACCAAGGTGGACGAGAGCGGCAATCGCTCCTGGCTGTCCAAGGCCACCCTGGGCCTGATCGAGACCGACACGCCACTGCCGCCGGGCGAGACCCGTGCCAACCAGGACGTGGTCAAGCAATTCCAGGACGCCCGTTCGGAAATGCCAGCCGAGCTGCTGCCCAAGGACGAGAACGGCGACCCGATCCTGCCGGAAGGGCCGAAAGGCGCCGAGGAAGAACGCTCGTGGTTCAGCTACATGACCTTCGGTCTGTTCGACTGACCCACGCCGTGACACGAAAGGGAGGCCCGAGGCCTCCCTTTTTTATTGGCAGCGTCCTAGACTGTCGGCTTCTTTTCTCGACAAGCTGGACACCATGGTTCGCCTACTCTTCTGGATCGCCCTGATCGCCGCCGCGTTCTGGCTGTGGCGCAAGTTCAAAGCCTCTCAGCAATCGCCTGCCGAGCCGCGCCTGCAGGACCCGCTGAAGATGGTGCGCTGCGCCCATTGCGGCGTGCACCTGCCCAACGACCGGGCGTTGCAGCGTGGCCAGGAGTGGTACTGCAGCCAGCAGCATCTGGAGCAAGGGCCAGGCCAGCAACGCTGACCGACGCGCCTTACACGATCCCTGCAGGAGCGGCCTTGTGTCGCGAAAGGGCTGCGCAGCAGCCCCAGGGTTTCAGCGTTGACGCAAAGATTGTCGGGGCCGCCCTGCGGCCCTTTCGCGACACAAGGCCGCTCCTACAGGGGAGGAGAACGGCAAACTCAGCCCAACCGCCCCTCAGGCGCATACGGCGCCGGGTCAATGATCGGCTCGGCCCCTGTCAGCAAGTCGGTGAACAGCTGGCACGACGCCGGCGCCAGCACCAGCCCGTTGCGGTAATGCCCGCAGTTCAGCCACAACCCTGCCTGCCCCGGCACCTTGCCGATATACGGGATGCCTTCCGGCGACCCTGGGCGCAGGCCGGCCCAGTGCCCGACCACCTCGGCATCCGCCAGGGCCGGCAACAACTCCAGCGCCGAAGCCTTCAGGCTCTCCAGCGCCTCGCCAGTCGGGGTCTTGTCGTAACCGGCATGTTCCAAGGTGCTGCCCACCAGAATGTGTCCATCCCGACGCGGGATCGCATAGCGGCCTTTGGCCAGGACCATGCTCGGCAGGAAGTCCTCGGCGCACTTGAACAGGATCATCTGGCCCTTCACCGGTTCCACCGGCAGCGTCAGCCCGAGGCTGCGCAGCAGGTCACCGCTCCAGGCACCGGCACTGAGCACCACATCGTCGGCGGCAATCACGCCTTTCTCGGTCTGCACACCAACGACGCGCTCACCTTCATGGACGAAACCCGTGATCTGGCAATGCTCGCGCAGGGTCACGTTCGGCAACGCCTGCAGCGCGGCCTTGAGCGACTTCACCAGCCGCGGGTTGCGCACGTTGGCCACGCCCGCCATGTAGATGGCATGGCGGTAACCCGGGCCGAGCACTGGCACGGCGTCGTAGGCCGCCGAAATATCCACCGCGCTGAGCGGGCGATGCTCGCGCGCCGCCCAGGCCAGGGCCTCGGCCTCGTCGTCCAGATCCAGCCAGTACAGCCCGGTGGTGTGCACCTCGGGATCGACACCGGTGCTGGCGAACAGGCGCTCGCCCAGCTGTGGATAAAAATCCTGCGACCAGTGCGCCAGCGCGGTCACCGCCGGGCTGTAGCGCCACGGATACAGCGGCGAAACGATGCCGCCACCGGCCCAGGACGACTCACGCCCCACTTCGCCCTGGTCGCACACCACCACACGGTCGACCTCGGCCGCCAGGTTGAACGCCGTCAGCAGGCCGATGACTCCACCGCCGACAATCACTACTTGCTTGCTCATCGTTCGATCCAACATCTGAAGTAATTCCACGGTGCGCGGGCACCTCATGCGCTTCAGCTGCCCCAGCATGCGTCACTGCTTTCACCGCTGCCCGGGTTGTCGCGCCCGCCGCTCTGATCCAGGCGAAAGTCGCCGCAGCGGTCGTCGGCCATGAAAGCTTGTGGCAAGCGCGTGGCGAGCAACTGGAAACCGTCGTTGTCGCGTCGGGCCTGCAGGCGGTAGTAGCGATTGCCAGCGGGTAACGTAGTGGTCAGCTGCTCGGTGTCGGCATAACCGCCCGCGCGCACCCGATGCTGCTCCAGGCGCAACGCCGCGTCCTGCAGCAGGCCGACCACCTCGCTGCGCGCGGCGCGCCGCAGCTGGTCGCTGTAGCTGGGGTAGGCAATGGCTGCCAGCATGCCGATCACGGCCACGACAATCAATAACTCGATCAGACCAAGACCGCGCTGCATGTCAGTCGCCCTCCAAACGCTGGCGCCAGCTGACCCGGGTGACGCTGGCCATGTCATCAACGGCATACACCGCTTCCAATAGCTGACGAGCACGGACCTGGCGACTGACGGCAGTCACCCGCACCAGCGTCAGGCGATCGCCCGGCGGCATGCCTGCGACACGCGTACTAGGCCCAAGGGTCTGCAGCAGGACGAAGCCACTGTCGGTACGCAACCAGGGCAAGGACGGTTGCTCGCCCGGCTGGCCTGGCGGCTGGCACGGCAGGCATGGCGCAGGCACACCGTTGGCCAACAGGGCGGCGCCCTCGAACAGGCTCGACTCCGCCTGCTCGAAGGCCTGGGCGACGGCCAGTTGCTCGCCCAGCTGGCGTTGCTGCAGCAGCCCTTCGCGCACTGCCATGCTGGCCAGCAGGCCAAGCACCAGGCTCAAGGTGAGCGCCAGCAGCAGCACCACGCCACGCTGCCGGGTCATGACTCGGTCCGCCCGTTGCGTAGGGCGACGCTCACCGCATGCCGCTGCTCGAGCAAGTGCTGCCGATCGAACAGCGTCAGGCGGATATCCAGGCGCTCGCCCTCGCGCTCCCGCACCCGGCGCACCTCCAGCGCGCGCACGTTGTCGACCAGCGCGGCGTGCTGCGCATTGCTGGTGAGCATGAGGCTGCCGTTGCGCACGCGGTAGCTCACCCGGCGCACGGGCAAGGCCAGCCACTGGCCCTCCCCCACATGCTGCCCCCGTAGCACCTTGGCCCAGCTGCGGCAGTCGCTGAGCACCGTCCAGTCGGGCGGCCCGAGCAGCCCCGGCAGCTGTGCGCCAATCAGGGTGAGGCCGTCGTCGCTGATCTCGATGGGGTGGGCGAACGCCTGGGCGCTGGCAGGATCGTCGAAGTCTGCGGCCTCAAGGCTCAGACAACCGAACATGCCGGCCTGGCGGACATCCTCGACCAGTCGCTGCAAGGCCAGGCGCGCATCGTCCTGCAGGCGAGCCGACGCGCCCTGCAGGCGCGAGGCGTGATGGGCCGAGACGAACACCTGGCCGGTGACCGCCAGCAGCATGGCGCCAAGCGCCAGGGCCAGCAACGCCTCCATCAGGCCGAGCCCGGTCTGCCGGTACCTCATGGCGCGACCCGGCCTTGCAGGCTCAATGCCTGGCGCTGTTCTCCCGTGCCGGGCCAATCGAGCTCCACCGACAGCATGCCCGCCGACAGGCTCAGGTGCCCTTGCGCCGAGGTGCCCAGCTGCCGGATCACCTGGGCCTGCCACGCCGCCTGCATTCCGGCATCGAGCGAACCCGCCGCCCTGCCCTGCTCCAGCATGCCCTGGGCGAGCTGCAGCGCCTGGCCCGAAAGCCGTGCGCCCTCGGTCGCCTGCATGCCACGCAACTGCAAGGCCGCCGATGCGAACAGGCCCAGCGCCAGCACCGTCATCGCCAGCAAGATCTCCAGCAGGGTCATGCCCCCTTCCCTTGCACGCATCGCCCCTCCTGGGATCTTTCCTCGCCCGATAGCCGAACCGGCCGACTGGCGCCCATGCCACTCTGCCCGGAAGCTACAGCG
Organism: Pseudomonas sp. microsymbiont 2; assembly: GCF_054788395.1. Lineage (NCBI taxonomy): Bacteria > Pseudomonadati > Pseudomonadota > Gammaproteobacteria > Pseudomonadales > Pseudomonadaceae > Pseudomonas > Pseudomonas sp. microsymbiont 2. Next base: position 906,804 of record NZ_CM139112.1, on the reverse strand, counting down.
AAGCACTTCCCGGGAGGAATGCACGGTGAGGCAACAGGGGGTAACACTGATACAAATGATGTGCATGCTGGCCGTGGCGAGCCTTCTGACTCACCTGGGATTGACGGCCTACAAAAACTTCAGCGAAGAACAGCATCTGGCGGCGGTGGCCAGGGAGCTGGAGCAGGCCTTGCGCGCGGCGCGCAACCAGGCGGCACTGTTGCGCAGGGCAGTGCTGGTCGAACCACTGGAAGGCGACTGGGGCAAGGGCTGGCGCTCGTCGCAGGAGCGCGATGGCCAGTTACTGGCCGAGCAGCGCCTGAGCAGGCCGGTGCCGATCAGCGCCACCTCAGCCAGGGCGGTGAGGTTCAGTGGTCGGGGGGCACCGTTGGGTATCGGCTTCGGCGGCACCACACTGGACATCTGCCAGCGCACCACCCTCGACAGTCGTCACCAGGTGGTGCTGAGCCCTACCGGCCGGGTCAGCCTGCGCAGCGACGGAGGCCGCCGCTGTGCAGGTGGCTGAGTCAGATCAGCGAGCGAACCCGCAGCTCCTTGGGCATGGAGAAGGTGATGTTCTCCTCGCGCCCGTCGAGCTCCTCGGCGCCGGTGGCGCCCCAGGCCTTGAGCTGCTCGATCACGCCACGCACCAGTACCTCGGGGGCCGAGGCGCCGGCGGTGATGCCGATGCGCTCGACACCGTCGAACCAGTCACGCTGCAGGTCTTCGGCGCCGTCGATCAGGTAGGCTGGCGTGCTCATGCGCTCGGCCAGCTCGCGCAGGCGGTTGGAGTTGGAGCTGTTGGGGCTGCCGACCACCAGCACCACGTCGCACTCGTCGGCCAGCTGCTTGACGGCGTCCTGGCGGTTCTGCGTGGCGTAGCAGATGTCGTCCTTGCGCGGGCCACCGATGTTCGGGAAGCGCGCGCGCAAGGCGTCGATCACCCGGCTGGTGTCGTCCATCGACAGGGTGGTCTGGGTGACGAAGGCCAGGTGGTCAGGATTACGCACTTGCAGGTTGGCGACGTCCTTCTCGTCTTCGACGAGATAGATGCTGCCGCCGTTGCTGGCGTCATACTGCCCCATGGTGCCCTCGACTTCCGGGTGCCCTTCATGGCCGATGAGGATGGTCTCACGCCCATCGCGGCTGTACTTGGCGACCTCGATGTGCACCTTGGTCACCAGCGGGCAGGTGGCGTCGAACACTTTCAGACCACGGCCGGCGGCCTCCTGGCGTACCGCTTGCGAGACGCCGTGGGCGCTGAAGATGACGATGACGTCGTCCGGTACCTGGTCGAGTTCTTCGACGAACACCGCGCCACGGTTGCGCAGGTCCTCGACCACGAACTTGTTGTGCACCACTTCGTGACGCACGTAGATCGGTGGTCCGAAGACTTCCAGGGCACGGTTGACGATCTCGATCGCCCGGTCGACCCCCGCGCAGAAGCCGCGCGGGTTGGCGAGTTTGATTTGCATGCTCGGCTCCAGGCTCACACGGCCTTCACGTCGAGGATCTCCACCTCGAAGTTCAGGGTCTTGCCAGCCAGTGGATGGTTGAAGTCGATGGTCACCTGGTGTTCGTCGAACGCTTTCACCACACCCGGCAGCTCGGTGTTGGCGGCATCGTTGAAGATCACCAGCAGCCCTTCGGACAGTTCCATGCCCTCGAACTGCGAACGCGGCATCACCTGCACGTTCTGCGGGTTGTGCTGGCCGAAGGCATGCTCCGGCGCCAGGCTCAGTTTGCGCTTGTCGCCGGCCTTGAAGCCGAACAGCGCGGTCTCGAAGCCCGGCAGCAGGTTGCCGTCGCCGACCTTGAACGTGGCCGGGGCCTTGTCGAAGGTGCTGTCGACGGTGTCGCCGTTTTCCAGGTGCAGCGCGAAGTGCAGGGTGACTTCGGTGTTCTGGCCGATACGGGTGTCAGTCATGGACGGCTTCCTCGGACTTCTTGCTCTTGAACATGTCCAGCGCCAGCATCACCGCGCCTACGGTGATGGCGCTGTCGGCCAGGTTGAAGGCCGGGAAGTACCAGCGGTTCTGCCAGTGCACCAGGATGAAGTCGACCACGTGGCCCAGCACGATGCGGTCGTACAGATTGCCCAGCGCGCCGCCCAGCACCAGTGCCAGGGCAACGGCCAGCCAGGTCTCGTTGCGCCCCAGGCGCTTGAGCCAGACCACCAGCACGGCGCTGACCACCACGGCGATCAGGGCGAACAGCCAGCGCTGCCAGCCGGAGCTGTCGGCCAGGAAGCTGAACGCGGCACCGGTGTTGTAGGCCAGGGTCCAGCTGAAGTAGTCGGGGATGACCACGATCTGCTGGTACATGCTCAGCGAGCTGTCGAAGTACAGCTTGGTGGCCTGGTCGAGGACCAGCACCACCAGGCTCAGCCAGAGCCAGGCAAGGCGCCCGAAGCGCCCCGCAGGAGCGTTAGGCATAGTGGCGCACCTCACCGGAACCGCTCAGGTTGTCCACGCAACGACCGCAGATCTCCGGGTGCTCCGGGTGGCTGCCGACGTCGGCGCGGAAGTGCCAGCAACGGCCGCACTTGGCATGGCCGGACTTGACGACTTTCAGCTTGAGGCCTTCGACTTCGGTTGTCACCGCGTCGGCCGGGGCCTGGACGAACGGCACCACGCTGGCGGCCGAGGTGATCAGCACGAAGCGCAGCTCGTCGCCGAGCTTGTTCAGGTCGGCGGTCAGGCCTTCTTCGGCGAACAGGGTGACTTCGGCCTGCAGGTTGCCGCCGATGACCTTGGCGGTGCGCTGGTTCTCCAGCTCCTTGTTGACCGCGGCCTTGACCGCCATCACGCGATCCCAGTAGGCGCGATCCAGCTCGGTGCCCTCCGGCAGCTCGGTCAGGCCCTGGTACCAGGTGTTGAGCATCACCGACTCGTTGCGCTCGCCCGGCAGGTACTGCCAGATCTCGTCGGCGGTGAACGCCAGGATCGGCGCGATCCAGCGCACCAGCGCCTCGCTGATGTGGTACAGCGCGGTCTGGCAGGAGCGGCGGGCGACACTGTTGGCGCCGGTGGTGTACTGGCGGTCCTTGATGATGTCGAGGTAGAAGCCGCCCAGCTCTTGCACGCAGAAGTTGTGCACCTTGGAGTACACGTTCCAGAAACGGTACTCGCTGTAGTGCTCTTCCAGCTCGCGCTGCAGCAGCAGGGTGCGGTCGACCGCCCAGCGGTCCAGGGCCAGCATGTCTTCGGCCGGCAGCAGGTCGCGGGCCGGGTCGAAGCCGGACAGGTTGGAGAGCAGGAAGCGCGCGGTGTTGCGGATACGCCGGTAGGCGTCGGCGCTGCGCTGCAGGATCTGCTCGGAAACCGCCATCTCGCCGGAGTAGTCGGTGGCCGAGACCCACAGACGCAGGATGTCGGCGCCCAGGGTATCGTTGACCTTCTGCGGCTCGATGGTGTTGCCCAGCGACTTGGACATCTTGCGGCCGTTCTCGTCCACGGTGAAGCCGTGGGTCAGCAGCTCGCGGTACGGCGCGTGGCCGTCGATGGCGCAACCGGTCAGCAAGGATGAGTGGAACCAGCCGCGGTGCTGGTCGGAGCCTTCCAGGTACAGGTCGGCGCGCGGGCCGGTGGCGTGACCGATGTCATGGGAGCCGCGCAGCACGTGCCAGTGGGTGGTACCGGAGTCGAACCACACATCGAGGGTGTCGGTGATCTTGTCGTACTGGCCGGCCTCGTCACCGAGCAGCTCGGCGGCGTCGAGTTTGAACCAGGCCTCGATGCCTTCTTTTTCGACGCGCTGGGCCACGGCTTCCATCAGCTCGACGGTGCGCGGGTGCAGCTCGCCGGTCTGCTTGTCGAGGAAGAACGGAATCGGTACGCCCCAGTTACGCTGACGCGAGATGCACCAGTCCGGACGGTTGGCGATCATCGAGTGCAGGCGCGCCTGGCCCCAGGCCGGGACGAACTTGGTCTCTTCGATGGCCTTGAGCGCGCGCTCGCGCAGCGGCTCGCCGGTGCTTGGCTGCTTGTCCATGCCGACGAACCACTGCGCGGTGGCGCGGTAGATCAGCGGGGTCTTGTGGCGCCAGCAGTGCATGTAGCTGTGGCTGATGGTTTCGGTGTGCATCAGCGCGCCGACTTCGCTGAGCTTGTCGACGATGGCCGGGTTGGCCTTCCAGATGAACTGGCCGCCAAAGAACGGCAGCGACTCGACGTACACGCCGTTGCTCTGCACCGGGGTGAGGATGTCGTCGTTGACCATGCCGTAGCGCTTGCAGGTGACGAAGTCGTCTTCACCATAAGCTGGCGAGGAGTGAACCACGCCGGTGCCGGCGCCCAGTTCGACGTAGTCGGCCAGATAGATCGGCGACAGGCGGTCGTAGAACGGGTGACGGAAGTTGATCAGCTCCAGGGCCGAGCCCGGCGCGGTGGCGATGATCGAACCTTCGAGGTTGTAGCGCTTGAGGCACGACTCGACCAGTTCCTCGGCCAGCACCAGCAGGCGCTCGCCGGTATCGACCAGGGCGTACTTGAAGTCCGGGTGGATGTTCAGCGCCTGGTTGGCCGGGATGGTCCACGGGGTGGTGGTCCAGATCACGATGGCGGCGGGCTTGGCCAGCGAGGCCAGGCCGAAGGCGGCGGCCAGCTTGTCGGCATCGGCGACCGGGAAGGCCACGTCGATGGTCTGGGACTTCTTGTCGGCGTACTCGACCTCGGCTTCAGCGAGCGCCGAACCGCAATCGAAGCACCAGTTCACAGGCTTGAGGCCCTTGAACACGAAACCTTGCTTGACCATCTCGGCCAGGGCGCGGATTTCCCCGGCCTCGTTGGCGAAGTTCATGGTCTTGTACGGGTTGTCCCAGTCGCCCAGCACGCCCAGGCGGATGAACTCGGTCTTCTGCCCTTCGATCTGCTCGGCGGCGTACTCGCGGCACAGCTCGCGGGTGCGATCGGCGGTCAGGTGCTTGCCGTGGGTGACCTCGACCTTGTGCTCGATCGGCAGGCCGTGGCAGTCCCAGCCCGGGACATAAGGCGCATCGAAGCCCGACAGGGTCTTGGAGCGGACGATCATGTCCTTGAGAATCTTGTTCAGCGCATGACCGATGTGGATCTTGCCGTTGGCATAGGGCGGGCCGTCGTGCAGGACGAACTTCGGACGATCCTTGCCAATCTCGCGCAGCTTACCGTACAGGCCAATGCTGTCCCAGCGCTGCAGGATCTGCGGTTCGCGCTGAGGCAGGCCGGCCTTCATGGGGAAGGCGGTGTCCGGAAGGTTAAGCGTGGCTTTGTAGTCGGTCATTTCAGGCTCTTCGTTAGCGGTTGAGCGTGCCAGTGGGCACGTGCGGCGGCGATGTCCGCGTCGATCGCCGACTTCAGCGCCTCCAGGGAGGCGAAACGCTGCTCTTCACGCAGCTTGTGGTGGAATTCCACCGTCAGGCGCCGGCCATACAGGTCGCCGGCGTAGTCCAGGAGATGAATCTCCAGGTGAGGACGCCCGTCACCGGCGACGGTGGGGCGCACTCCAATATTGCCGACACCCGGCCAGTGCTTGCCGTCGATCTCGATGCTGGCCAGGTAGACCCCGGACAGCGGCACGCGGCGGCGCTTGAGCTGGATGTTGGCGGTGGGGGTGCCGAGCTGGCGCGCCAGCTTCTGGCCGTGCAGCACGCGGCCGGTGATGCGATAAGGGCGGCCCAGCAGGTGCTCGGCCAGCTCGAAGTCACCCTCGGCCAGGGCCTTGCGCACTTCGGTGCTGCTGACGCGCAGGCCATCCTGGATCACGGTGTTGGCCGCCTCGACGGTGAAACCATGATGCTTGCCAGCCTCGGTGAGGAAGGCGAAATCGCCGGCACGGTCGCAGCCGAAGCGAAAATCGTCGCCCACTTCGAGGTGACGCACACCCAGGCCATCGACCAGCACTGCCTTGACGAACTGCTCGGCGCTGAGCTTGCTCAGGCGCTGGTTGAACGACAGGCACAGCACCCGGTCGATGCCCTCGCCGGCCAGCAGCTCGACCTTGTCACGCAGACGCGCCAAGCGCGCCGGTGCGCTGCCCGGGGCGAAGTATTCGCGGGGCTGCGGCTCGAAGATCACCACGCAGGTGGGCAGGCCCAGTTCCTGGCCGCGTTCGCGCAGGCGCGCGAGAATCGCCTGGTGACCCCGGTGGACCCCGTCGAAGTTGCCAATGGTGGCGACACAGCCCCGGTGCTCGGGGCGCAGGTTGTGAAGACCTCGAACCAGCTGCATAACGCGCTTCTTGCTCATAAAGTGGCCGATTATAACCACACCCGGGCGCTGACGACAGGCAGCAGCGCCACCATGGGGCGTGGAATGTGAAAAACCGACGCCTGACCCTCTTCCCGCCTCAGTGCAGGGCTTTGCGGGCGAAGTGCCGCGGACGGAAACCACACAGGTACAGGCAACCGAAATAGGTCACCACGCCCGCCAGGATCAGGGCGCCCAGGCGCACAAAGCGCTCGAGCATGTTGCCCTGCTCCCAGGCCGGCAGGTAGTGCATGCCCAGCAACAGCACGCCCGACATCAAGCTGACCGCCAACACCAGCTTCGACAGGAACAGCGCCCAGCCCGGCTGTGGCTGGAACAACTGCTGGCTGCGCAGTTTCCAGAACAGCAGGCTGGCATTCAGGCATGCGCCCAAGCTGATCGCCAGGGCCAGCCCGGCGTGGGCCAGCGGGCCGATCAGGGCCAGGTTGAACAACTGGGTGCAGACCAGGGTAAAGACCGCGATCTTCACCGGCGTGCGGATATTCTGCTGGGCATAGAAGCCAGGTGCCAGCACTTTGACCAGGATGATCGCCAGCAGGCCCACCGAATAGGCGATCAGCGCACGCTGGGTCATGGCCGCGTCGAAGGCGCTGAACTTGCCGTACTGGAACAGCGCCACGGTCAGCGGCTCGGCCAGGATCGCCAGGGCCAGGGTGCAGGGCAGCACCAGCAGGAAACACAGGCGCAGGCCCCAGTCGAGGATGCGCGAGTACTCTTCACGGTCCTTGTTGGCGTAGGTCTTGGCCAGGGTCGGCAGCAAGATCGTGCCCAGGGCCACCCCCAGCACGCCGGACGGCAGCTCCATCAGGCGGTCGGCGTAGTACATCCACGACACCGAGCCCGCCACCAGGAACGAGGCGAAGATGGTGTTGATGATCAGCGAGATCTGGCTCACCGAGACCCCGAGAATGGCTGGCAGCATCTGCTTGAGCACGCGCCATACGCCAGTATCGCGAAGGTTGAGCCGTGGCAGCACGAGCATGCCGATCTTCTTCAGCGCCGGCAGCTGGTACAGCAACTGCGCCAGGCCGCCCGCCAGCACGCCCCACCCCAGGGCCATGATCGGCGGGTCGAAGTAAGGTGTCAGCAGCACGGCGAAGGCGATCATGGCCACGTTGAGCAGCGTGGGCGTGAAGGCCGGGACCGTGAAGCGGTTCCAGGTGTTGAGGATCGCGCCGACCAGCGACGACAGCGAGATCAGCAATATATAAGGAAAGGTCACCCGCAGCAGCGAGGTGGTCAGCTCGTATTTCTCGGCGCTGTCGACGAAACCCGGCGCGGTGGCCCAGACCACCCAGGGCGCGGCGAGAATGCCCACGACGGTGACCAGGGCCAGGACCAGGGTCAGCAGGCCGCTGACGTAGGCGATGAAAGTGCGCGTGGCCTCCTCGCCCTGCTGGGTCTTGTATTCGGCCAGGATGGGCACGAATGCCTGGGAGAACGCGCCTTCGGCGAAGATCCGCCGCAGCAGGTTGGGCAGTTTGAAGGCGATGAAGAAGGCGTCGGTGGCGATGCCGGCACCGAAGACCCGGGCCAGGATGGTGTCGCGCACGAAGCCTAGCACCCGGGAAATCATGGTGATGGAACTGACCGCGGCCAGGGATTTGAGCAGGTTCATCGAAAAGTTTCACGCCAGGGGACAGAGGACGCTGCCAGAGCGCGTCCGAATGTGCGATACTCCCGCGCCTTCGCAGGGGAGCCAAAAATTCCCGAGTTTACAGGTCGCGTCGCAGAAAGGAATCTTTCCGCTCGTTGCCCCACCATTCGGCGGAACCCTGCAGGTGGCCTTGACATCCGTTCGACTCATCGGCATGATTCGCGGCCTATTTTGTTTGCTATTTACCTAAAGTCTTTCGAGGAGCTCGACGGTGGCCAACACACCTTCCGCCAAGAAACGTGCAAAACAGGCTGAGAAGCGTCGCAGCCACAACGCCAGCCTGCGTTCCATGGTCCGCACCTACATCAAGAATGTAGTCAAGGCCATCGACGCAAAAGACGCCGAAAAAGCGCAAGCCGCCTACGTTCTGGCTGTACCTGTAATCGACCGTATGGCCGACAAAGGTATCATCCACAAGAACAAGGCTGCTCGCCACAAAGGCCGTCTGAATGGCCACATCAAGGCGCTGAAAGAAGCTGCAGCTGCCTAAGCGACGTTCTTGTCGAAAAAACCGACCCTAGGGTCGGTTTTTTTATGCCTGTGATTTTTCACCGCCAGCACTCCCCTCTATCTGTAGGAGCGGCCTTGCCGAGGCCGCTCCTACAGGCACCAGGTCAACCGTTCGATCACTTGCCGATCTGGATCTTCGGCGCCCATTCCAGCCAGGCATCCTCGGCCTTGTCGAACAAGGCGAAGGTCTGTTGTGGCCGAGCAGGATTGCCCATCTGCTCGCCGTCCGGCGTGGCAAAGGCGATACCGCCTTCGATCAGGGTCTCGACCGACTCGGTGCGCACCGTGGCGCCCTTGAACAGCCCCCAGTCGAAGCCGAACCCACTGCTGTTCCAGAAACGGCTGCCGCCACGTACCAGCCCGGCGTAACGCGGTTCGATCAAGATGTGGATAAGTACCCGGTCGGCGGTCTGGCCCAGCTCGAAGCCGGTCACCCTGCCCACCGTGACCTCTCGATAGGTCACCGGCACACCCGGCTTGATCGAGCCTCGGCGCGCCGCGCTCAGGGTCAGCGGCAGGCCGACCTCCTCGCCTTTCACTTCCGGTGCATCGCTCAGGGCGATGAAGTCACGCTGCGGCCCCTTGTCCTTGAGCGCCGGCAGCACCTCCAGGTACTGGCCGCCGATCAATGTATCGAGGTTCTGGGTACGCACCAGACCCAAGGCCGGCTTGACCACCCAGAACTGGGTGCCAGCACGGGCGATACGCTCGGCCGCCTGGGTAATCCGCGCACGCAGCACCACGGCCTGCAGGTCGCTGGTCAGGTCGACACTCTCGACACTGCCCACGTCCAAGCCGCGGAAACGGATCGGCGTGCCCGGCTTCAGGCCTTCGGCACGGTCAACACGGATGGTGACCAGGGTGCCGGCACGGTTGGCCGCATCCTGGCTTTCATGCAGGCGGAAACGTGGAATATGGCGCTTGAGCGGCACATCCGGCTTTGGCGTATCGAAGGCAATACCGCCCGCCATCAGCGTCTGCAGCGACTCGCTCTTGACCTGGATGCCCGAGAGCCCGCCGGTCAGGGTGATGCCACTGGCGTTCCAGAAGCGAGTGGAGCCATTGACCAGCTTTTCGTACTCCTTCTCGATATGCACGCCGATCAGGATCCGCTTGCTGTTACGGGCGAACTGGTAACTCTGCACGCTACCCACGCGCACCTGGCGGTACATCACCGGGCTGCCGACTTCCAGCGAACCCAGGGTGTCAGCGAACAGCACCATGTGCAGGCCCGGCGCCTTCAGGTCCAGCGGCGGCGCCTTCGGACGCGCCTCGAACTCACGCAGAGGCTTGGCCCCCACCTCTCCCGGACGAACTGCGATGTAGTTACCCTTCACCAAAGCCTCGAGGCCGGTGATGCCAGCGAGCGAGATCGACGGCTTGACCACCCAGAACTGGGTGCCTTCGACCAGATAGTCTTCGGCCAGCGGGTCCAAGGTCAGCTCGGCCGTGGCGCTGGACAGATCGCCCTCGATCTTCAGGTCCTTGAGCGAGCCGATCTGGATACCTTTGTACAGTACCGGGGTGCGCCCCTTCTGCAGGCCTTCGAAATCACTGAGCTTGACCTTCACGCGGATACCGGCCTGAGCCGCGTCAAAGTCTTCGTAAAGGCGGAACGGCAGGCTCGGGTCGGTGGGCGGGCTGTCCTTGCGGTTCTCCGGGGTCGCGAAGGCAATGCCACCGGCAACGATGCTCGACAGCGACTCGGTGCGCACTTTCACCCCCGACAGGTCGGCATCGATACTGACCCCGCTGGCATTCCAGAACCGCGTGTGCTTGCGCACCAGGCTGGCATACGCGGGGGCGATGAAGACCTTGATCTCGACCGTGCCCTGGTCCTCGGAGAGGCGATAGCTCTTCACCCGACCAACTTGGATCTGCTTGTAGAACACTGGGCTATCTCGGTTGAGCGACCCCAGACGCTCGGCCTTGAGCGTGAGGTGTAGACCAGGCTCGGCATCGGACATTGGCGGAGCTTCCTTGAGCGCGGTGAAACGCTTGGTCGGCTCCCCCTCCCCCGGATCGACAGCGATATAGTTGCCCGAGACCAGCGTCTCCAACCCCGAAATGCCCGCCAGGCTGACGCTCGGCTTCACCAGCCAGAAACGCGTGCCCTTGGTCAGGTGCGGCCCCGCCTCCTTACGCATCTCGATGGTGGCGACGACACCACGGTTGTCCCCCTTGTCATCCAGCACCAGGGCAGTGACCTTGCCCACCGACATGCCTTTGAAGATGACCTCGGTCTTGTTGGCGACGATGCCCTCCCCGGTCTCGAAACGCACCTGGATCGCGATACCCGCGTCCTGGTAGGCCTGCCAAGCCAGCCAGCCACCGATGGCCAGGGCGATCAGCGGGAGAATCCAGATGGCCGACCAGTTCGAAGCAGGCCGGGTTTTAGCCGTTGGCAAATCACTCATGGTCGTCATCCGACTCCGTGTTATCCCAGATCAGTCGGGGATCGAAAGTTAAAGCAGCGAGCATCGTCAGGATCACCACGCTGGCGAAGGCGACGGCGCCCAGGTTGGCTTCGACACTGGCGATGCGGCCGAAATTCACCACGGCCACGAGGATGGCGATGACGAAGATGTCCAGCATCGACCAGCGGCCGATGAATTCGATGAAGCGGTACATCAGGATGCGCTGCCGCGCCGAGAGCGGCTGGTGGCGCTGCACCGAATACAGCAACAAGGCGATGCCCACCAGCTTGAAGGTCGGCACCAGGATGCTGGCGATGAACACCACCGCGGCGATCGGCAGCATGCCGTGCTTGAGCAACGTGATGACGCCGGACATGATCGTGTCAGGGCTACCCTGGCCCAGCGCACTGACGGTCATGATCGGCAGCACGTTGGCCGGGATATAGAGGACCATGGCCGTGATCAGCAGCGCCCAGGTGCGCACGATACTGTTGGGACGCCGGCCATGCACGACGGCACCACAGCGGGTGCAGGTCTGCGAGGCCGTATCAGGCTCCTGCCGGTTCAGCTCATGGCATTCATTGCAGACCAGGATGCCTGCATCAATCGCCCGCATGGACATCCTCCCCCGACAAAGCCACCCAGATCTGGTGTGGCGACATGACCACTTCGAGCCATACCTGAACCAGCAACAGGCTGATGAAGCAGAACAGGCCGAGACCAAGACTGAGTTCAGCCAGATCGACCAGCTTGACGATGGCGACCAGCACGCCCATGAAATAGACCTCGAGCATGCCCCACTCACGCAGATGGTGGTAGACACGATAGATCAGCAAGCCGTAGCTGCGGCCAATATCCAGGCGGATGCTCAGCAATACCGCCAGCTGGCAGAGCAGCTTGAGCAAGGGAATGGCCATGCTGCACAGGAACACCACCACGGCGATACCGCGCATTTGCGAATTGTACAGGCCGAGCACGCCACTCCAGACGGTGTCGTCGGACGTCTGTCCGAGCAGGTGCAACTGCATGATCGGCAGGAAATTGGCCGGCACGTACAGCAGCAAGGCCGTCAGCACTAACGCCAGACTACGGTTGACCAGGTTGTGCCGGTGGGCATAGAGCTCGTAGCCACAACGCGGGCACTGAGCCTTCTCATCATTTTGCAGCGTTGGCTTGCGCATCAGCAGGTCGCACTCGTGGCAGGCCACGAGTTCATCCAGCGGCAACTGCGCGAGCGCTTCAGGGTCGTCAGGGTTGGGCATAAATGCGTTCTGAATGGATACGTCGGCTCTATTCTAGTGTTCCGACTCGAATTGTGGGAGACGGCCATTGTGAGGAACTGTATGGGTGTGCGAGTCACATTTTTCGAATGCGATACGACGCCCCCTGTAGGAGCGGCCTTGTGTCGCGAAAGGGCTGCGAAGCAGCCCCGGCGATATCTGCTTGATGCATAAATCCTGGGGCCGCTACGCGCCCCTTTCGCGACGCAAGGCCGCTCCTACAGGGGGCGGTTTTGGTTTGGCGGATGCGGAAAAGACAAAACCCCTACCTGCTCGCGCAGATAGGGGTTTTGCGAAATGAATCTTGACGATGACCTACTCTCACATGGGGAAACCCCACACTACCATCGGCGATGCATCGTTTCACTGCTGAGTTCGGGATGGGATCAGGTGGTTCCAATGCTCTATGGTCGTCAAGAAATTCTGTTGCCAGAAGATCCGGATGGATACTCTAGCGAATTCGGATATGTGAATTTGTGGCTCTTTATTTCAAGAGCAGCGAACTTTCGGTTCTTTCGTCTTCACCACCACAATTTGGCTTTCATGCACAAATTGCTTGGGTGTTATATGGTCAAGCCTCACGGGCAATTAGTATTGGTTAGCTCAACGCCTCACAGCGCTTACACACCCAACCTATCAACGTCGTAGTCTTCGACGGCCCTTCAGGGAGCTCAAGGCTCCAGTGAGATCTCATCTTGAGGCAAGTTTCCCGCTTAGATGCTTTCAGCGGTTATCTCTTCCGAACATAGCTACCCGGCAATGCCACTGGCGTGACAACCGGAACACCAGAGGTTCGTCCACTCCGGTCCTCTCGTACTAGGAGCAGCCCCTCTCAAATCTCAAACGTCCACGGCAGATAGGGACCGAACTGTCTCACGACGTTCTAAACCCAGCTCGCGTACCACTTTAAATGGCGAACAGCCATACCCTTGGGACCGGCTTCAGCCCCAGGATGTGATGAGCCGACATCGAGGTGCCAAACACCGCCGTCGATATGAACTCTTGGGCGGTATCAGCCTGTTATCCCCGGAGTACCTTTTATCCGTTGAGCGATGGCCCTTCCATACAGAACCACCGGATCACTAAGACCTACTTTCGTACCTGCTCGACGTGTTTGTCTCGCAGTCAAGCGCGCTTTTGCCTTTATACTCTACGACCGATTTCCGACCGGTCTGAGCGCACCTTCGTACTCCTCCGTTACTCTTTGGGAGGAGACCGCCCCAGTCAAACTACCCACCATACACTGTCCTCGATCCGGATAACGGACCTGAGTTAGAACCTCAAGGTTGCCAGGGTGGTATTTCAAGGATGGCTCCATGAGAACTGGCGTCCCCACTTCAAAGCCTCCCACCTATCCTACACAAGCAAGCTCAAAGTCCAGTGCAAAGCTATAGTAAAGGTTCACGGGGTCTTTCCGTCTAGCCGCGGATACACTGCATCTTCACAGCGATTTCAATTTCACTGAGTCTCGGGTGGAGACAGCGCCGCCATCGTTACGCCATTCGTGCAGGTCGGAACTTACCCGACAAGGAATTTCGCTACCTTAGGACCGTTATAGTTACGGCCGCCGTTTACCGGGGCTTCGATCAAGAGCTTCGCTTGCGCTAACCCCATCAATTAACCTTCCGGCACCGGGCAGGCGTCACACCCTATACGTCCACTTTCGTGTTTGCAGAGTGCTGTGTTTTTAATAAACAGTCGCAGCGGCCTGGTATCTTCGACCGGCATGGGCTTACGGAGCAAGTCCTTCACCCTCGCCGGCGCACCTTCTCCCGAAGTTACGGTGCCATTTTGCCTAGTTCCTTCACCCGAGTTCTCTCAAGCGCCTTGGTATTCTCTACCTAACCACCTGTGTCGGTTTGGGGTACGGTTCCCAGTTATCTGAAGCTTAGGAGCTTTTCTTGGAAGCATGGCATCAACCACTTCGCGCTCTAATGAGCACTCGTCATCAGCTCTCGGCCTTGAGATCCCGGATTTGCCTAAGATCTCAGCCTACCACCTTAAACTTGGACAACCAACGCCAAGCTGGCCTAGCCTTCTCCGTCCCTCCATCGCAATAACTGGAAGTACAGGAATATTAACCTGTTTTCCATCGACTACGCTTTTCAGCCTCGCCTTAGGGACCGACTAACCCTGCGTCGATTAACGTTGCGCAGGAAACCTTGGTCTTTCGGCGTGCGAGTTTTTCACTCGCATTGTCGTTACTCATGTCAGCATTCGCACTTCTGATACCTCCAGCAAGCTTCTCAACTCACCTTCACAGGCTTACAGAACGCTCCTCTACCGCATCACCAGAGGTGATACCCGTAGCTTCGGTGCATGGTTTGAGCCCCGTTACATCTTCCGCGCAGGCCGACTCGACTAGTGAGCTATTACGCTTTCTTTAAAGGATGGCTGCTTCTAAGCCAACCTCCTAGCTGTCTAAGCCTTCCCACATCGTTTCCCACTTAACCATGACTTTGGGACCTTAGCTGACGGTCTGGGTTGTTTCCCTTTTCACGACGGACGTTAGCACCCGCCGTGTGTCTCCCATGCTCGGCACTTGTAGGTATTCGGAGTTTGCATCGGTTTGGTAAGTCGGGATGACCCCCTAGCCGAAACAGTGCTCTACCCCCTACAGTGATACATGAGGCGCTACCTAAATAGCTTTCGAGGAGAACCAGCTATCTCCGAGCTTGATTAGCCTTTCACTCCGATCCACAGGTCATCCGCTAACTTTTCAACGGTAGTCGGTTCGGTCCTCCAGTCAGTGTTACCTAACCTTCAACCTGCCCATGGATAGATCGCCCGGTTTCGGGTCTATACCCAGCGACTAAAGCGCCCTATTAAGACTCGCTTTCGCTACGCCTCCCCTATTCGGTTAAGCTCGCCACTGAATATAAGTCGCTGACCCATTATACAAAAGGTACGCAGTCACCTAACAAAGTAGGCTCCCACTGCTTGTACGCATACGGTTTCAGGTTCTATTTCACTCCCCTCTCCGGGGTTCTTTTCGCCTTTCCCTCACGGTACTGGTTCACTATCGGTCAGTCAGTAGTATTTAGCCTTGGAGGATGGTCCCCCCATGTTCAGACAAAGTTTCTCGTGCTCCGTCCTACTCGATTTCACTGGCAAGAGATTTTCGTGTACGGGGCTATCACCCACTATGGCCGCACTTTCCAGAGCGTTCCACTAATCTCAAACCAGCTTAAGGGCTGGTCCCCGTTCGCTCGCCACTACTAAGGGAATCTCGGTTGATTTCTTTTCCTCAGGGTACTTAGATGTTTCAGTTCCCCTGGTTCGCCTCTTGCACCTATGTATTCAGTACAAGATACTCAGCTTATGCTGAGTGGGTTCCCCCATTCAGAGATCTCTGGATCACAGTCTGTTTGCCGACTCCCCAAAGCTTATCGCAGGCTACCACGTCTTTCATCGCCTCTGACTGCCAAGGCATCCACCGTATGCGCTTCTTCACTTGACCATATAACCCCAAGCAATCTGGTTATACTGTGAAGACGACATTCGCCGAAAATTCGCATTTCGCTCATTGCTGAGCAGAACTCACAAATTTTACCTTAGCCTGAATAACCAGCAGTGAAACTGGCATTCAGTCTATCTATCACATATCCGAATTTTTAAAGAACGATCTGACAAAAGTCAGAAATCAACATTCATCAGCGAATGCTCATTTCTAAGTTCTGATCAACTAGACACTACTGCGAAAGTGGTGGAGCCAAGCGGGATCGAACCGCTGACCTCCTGCGTGCAAGGCAGGCGCTCTCCCAGCTGAGCTATGGCCCCGCATATTGGTAGGTCTGGGCAGATTTGAACTGCCGACCTCACCCTTATCAGGGGTGCGCTCTAACCAACTGAGCTACAGACCTATATAGGGTCTTGATCGTCTTCACATATGAATCAAGCAATTCGTGTGGGAGCTCATCAGCAGGCTGATGTCTTCGATTAAGGAGGTGATCCAGCCGCAGGTTCCCCTACGGCTACCTTGTTACGACTTCACCCCAGTCATGAATCACACCGTGGTAACCGTCCTCCCGAAGGTTAGACTAGCTACTTCTGGTGCAACCCACTCCCATGGTGTGACGGGCGGTGTGTACAAGGCCCGGGAACGTATTCACCGCGACATTCTGATTCGCGATTACTAGCGATTCCGACTTCACGCAGTCGAGTTGCAGACTGCGATCCGGACTACGATCGGTTTTGTGAGATTAGCTCCACCTCGCGGCTTGGCAACCCTCTGTACCGACCATTGTAGCACGTGTGTAGCCCAGGCCGTAAGGGCCATGATGACTTGACGTCATCCCCACCTTCCTCCGGTTTGTCACCGGCAGTCTCCTTAGAGTGCCCACCATAACGTGCTGGTAACTAAGGACAAGGGTTGCGCTCGTTACGGGACTTAACCCAACATCTCACGACACGAGCTGACGACAGCCATGCAGCACCTGTGTCAGAGTTCCCGAAGGCACCAATCCATCTCTGGAAAGTTCTCTGCATGTCAAGGCCTGGTAAGGTTCTTCGCGTTGCTTCGAATTAAACCACATGCTCCACCGCTTGTGCGGGCCCCCGTCAATTCATTTGAGTTTTAACCTTGCGGCCGTACTCCCCAGGCGGTCAACTTAATGCGTTAGCTGCGCCACTAAAATCTCAAGGATTCCAACGGCTAGTTGACATCG
Source organism: Pseudomonas sp. microsymbiont 2 (assembly GCF_054788395.1). NCBI lineage: Bacteria > Pseudomonadati > Pseudomonadota > Gammaproteobacteria > Pseudomonadales > Pseudomonadaceae > Pseudomonas > Pseudomonas sp. microsymbiont 2. The sequence goes on along the minus strand of NZ_CM139112.1, from coordinate 890,049 downwards.
TTTACGGCGTGGACTACCAGGGTATCTAATCCTGTTTGCTCCCCACGCTTTCGCACCTCAGTGTCAGTATCAGTCCAGGTGGTCGCCTTCGCCACTGGTGTTCCTTCCTATATCTACGCATTTCACCGCTACACAGGAAATTCCACCACCCTCTACCATACTCTAGCTCGCCAGTTTTGGATGCAGTTCCCAGGTTGAGCCCGGGGCTTTCACATCCAACTTAACGAACCACCTACGCGCGCTTTACGCCCAGTAATTCCGATTAACGCTTGCACCCTCTGTATTACCGCGGCTGCTGGCACAGAGTTAGCCGGTGCTTATTCTGTCGGTAACGTCAAAACAGCAAGGTATTAACTTACTGCCCTTCCTCCCAACTTAAAGTGCTTTACAATCCGAAGACCTTCTTCACACACGCGGCATGGCTGGATCAGGCTTTCGCCCATTGTCCAATATTCCCCACTGCTGCCTCCCGTAGGAGTCTGGACCGTGTCTCAGTTCCAGTGTGACTGATCATCCTCTCAGACCAGTTACGGATCGTCGCCTTGGTGAGCCATTACCTCACCAACTAGCTAATCCGACCTAGGCTCATCTGATAGCGCAAGGCCCGAAGGTCCCCTGCTTTCTCCCGTAGGACGTATGCGGTATTAGCGCTCCTTTCGAAACGTTGTCCCCCACTACCAGGCAGATTCCTAGGCATTACTCACCCGTCCGCCGCTGAATCAAGGAGCAAGCTCCCGTCATCCGCTCGACTTGCATGTGTTAGGCCTGCCGCCAGCGTTCAATCTGAGCCATGATCAAACTCTTCAGTTCAATACTGCTTGGGTTTTTAAGAAACCCTAAACTTGGCTCAGCAATCTCAAATGACTATGTGATTTCTCGCATGGCCACTTGTGATGCTGATAATCTTGGCGACTATCAGTCCGTACTCACAAGCACCCACACGAATTGCTTGATTCAATTTGTTAAAGAGCGTTTGGTTAAGAGCTTTTCGCCTCAACCGAGGCGCGCATTCTACGCTTTCCTCATTTCGTGTCAAGCGTTTATTTTGAAGTTTTTCGTTTCACTTCAAACACTTGACTCGCTGCGATCTCTCGTAGCGGGAGGCGAATCATACAGCGTTACAACCTGCTGTCAACTGCCTTTTTCACCGCTGCCGATCGTGAGACCGAAGCCCTTTCAGCTTCTTCGAACTCGCTAACTCTTTGAATCTCAAGGAGTTTCGCGTTCCGTTGTCGCTGGAAGTGGGGCGCATTATAAGGGGATCTGAAAGCGCGTCAACCTTTAATTTCAAGAAAATGAAATATTTAGCGAAAGGACCGCGTCAGGGCCGCCAGGGGCCCGCCACAACCCTTGCAGCGCCTATCAGATCGAGCGCCGCCCGCGCGGCGCATCGCGACGCAAGGCCGCTCCTACATTTGTTGCAACGTGCCGAACCTGTCAGGCCATGGTTGCCCGCCTTGGTGCATGCCTTGAGACAGGTGAGGCGCCAGTGGTGCCCACACTGAAACCGCGTCGTACCAACAAGGCGGACCAGGTGATGGCCCAGGAGCGATTGGCCCGAAACAAATGTAGGAGCGGCCTTGCGTCGCGATGCGCCGCGCGGGCGGCGCTCGATCTCATAGGCGCCGGAGAAACCTCGGCGAACACCTCTGAGACACAGCACCATCCTCAAGACAGGCCCTACCCGCCCCTCTCCTCAAACCGCTCTCCCCCGGCCCACCAACCTCGGTACCCGCCGCCACACAGACGGAATCCTCAACACCAACAACACTCCACCAATCCCGGCATAGATCGCCCACTCCCTCAGATCCGAACGCACGATCCACAAAAAGTGCAGCAACCCCAACCCGAGAATCACATAGACGAGCCGATGCAGCTTCTTCCAGCGCGCGCCCAATCGCCGCTGGCTATAGCGATTGGACGTGACCGCCAACGCCAGCAACCCCAGAAAACCGAGCGCCCCCACAATGATGTAGGGACGTTTGCGTAACTCCACCCCAAACTGCCCCCAGTCCAGCCCCAGGATGAACACCAGGTACGCCATCAAGTGCAGCACTATATAAGCAAAGCACCACAACCCCAGTTGCCGACGCACCACGATCCACCCTGACCAGCCGCTCAACCGCTGCAAGGGCGTCATGCTCAGAGTAATCAACAGAAACACCAGCGCCCCCAGGCCAAGACGATCCATGAGGATCTTCCCCGGGTCCGGGTCGAGCAACCCCATCAGTGCCTCGTACAGCCACCAGGCTGGAAACAGACAACCCGCGATGAAGATCGCCAGGCGAAACCAGGGATAACGCATCAGTAGTTCTTCCGCAGGTCGAGGCCGCTGTACAACGACGCCACTTCATCGGCATAGCCATTGAACATCAATGTATCGCGCACATTGGGACTGAACAGCCCACTGGGCAGCCGCCGCTCCCGAGCCTGGGTCCAGCGCGGGTGATCGACCGTCGGATTGACGTTGGCATAGAAGCCATACTCATCCGGCGCCAACCCCTGCCAGGTGGTGTGCGGCTGCTCCGCCACCAGACTGATGCGCACGATCGACTTGATGCTCTTGAAGCCATACTTCCACGGCACCACGAGGCGCAACGGCGCGCCGTTCTGGTTGGCCAGCTCGCGGCCATACATGCCCAATGCCAGGATCGCCAGCGGATTCATCGCCTCGTCCAGTCGCAGCCCCTCCACGTAGGGCCAGTCGATCAAGGCGAACCCGGAACGCTGCCCCGGCATGCTCTTCGGATCCTGCAGGGTCTCGAAACGGATATAGCGCGCTTTCGAAGTCGGCTCGACCTGCTTGAGCACCTCCGCCAGCGGGAAACCCAGCCACGGAATGACCATCGACCAGGCTTCGACACAGCGCAGTCGATAGATACGTTCCTCCAGCTGGTATGGCTTGACGAAGTCCTCCAGCGCATAGCGCCCGGGCTTGGCCACCTCGCCATCGACCACCAGACTCCAGGGCTCGGTCTTCAGCGACCCGGCATTGGCCGCCGGATCACCCTTGTCGGGCCCGAACTCATAGAAGTTGTTGTAATGGGTAGCGTCCTTGAACGGCGTGATCGCCTCGCCCTGCACGGTCACCGCCTGCCAGCGCGCCGCGGCAAGCTTGTCGGCGAACCACGCAGGCGCCTTGCCGGGGACGACATCGGCATAGCGCGGCGCCTCGGCGGCGACACCCATTCGCGGCAGCGCGCCCAGCGCCAGCCCTGCAAGGGCTCCACCGAGCATGTGACGACGGGAAAGGTAGATCTGTTCGGGGGTGATCTCCGATGACTTGCACTCGGAGGATCGGGGAAGCTTGATGAGCATGGCGGCTCCACAGTACGGGCAACTGATGTACCCGTAAGACTATGGAGCCGGCAGGTTATTCCGCGATTAAATCTTTCAGCTTTTGCGACGACGGACGCGCAGCAGGTACTGCACGGGGCCGGAGATCGCGTAACCGAGGAAGATCAGCAGCAGAATGCGCGGCGGATCGCTGAACACCACGGCAAATACCAGCACCACGGCCAGGATCGCGACAAAGGGCACGCGCCCCTTGAGATCCAGTTCCTTGAAGCTGTTGTACTTGATATTGCTGACCATCAGCATGCCAGCCGCGGCCACCAGCAGCGCCACCAGGAACGACAGCTTGGAGCCTTGGATGCCGTAGTCGCTGAAAGCCCACACGGTACCGGCCACCACGCCTGCCGCCGCCGGGCTGGCCAGACCGATGAAGTAGCGTTTGTCGGCGGTGCCGACCTGGGTGTTGAAACGCGCCAGACGCAGCGCCGCACCCGCCACATAGATGAAGGCGACCATCCAGCCGACCTTGCCCATGTCGCCCAGTGCCCAGCCGAAGGCCAGCAATGCCGGGGCCACGCCGAAGGCGACCATGTCCGACAGCGAATCGTACTCGGCGCCAAAGGCGCTCTGCGTGTTGGTCATTCGCGCGACACGGCCATCGAGGCTGTCGAGGATCATGGCGACGAAGATCGCGATGGCGGCAAAGGCGAAATACTTGCTCGCCTCGCGCGGGTCACCGGCGCTCAGGGCGCTCTGTGCGCTCATCGAACTGATGATGGAATAGAAGCCGGCGAACAGGTTCGCGGTGGTGAACAGGTTGGGCAGCAGGTAGATGCCGCGGTGACGGACCTTGCGCCCTTCGGCGTCATGGCCTTCTTCGACGTGCTCATCGATAGGTAGCAGGCTTTCGGCGTCGGAGGGCTTGTTCGGCTCTTCGGGACGTTCGCTCATGAAATGTACCTTGCAACAGGTTGGAATATGTTCGACACGGGCTCGGAAAAACGGATCTAACTGCGAGCCACTGGTCGCTTTATACCAGAAGCTGACCGCGCAAACGAAAAAACGCGGCCGAAGCCGCGTTTTTCATTTATCGAAGCAGGACCTTAGTTCTTGGTCTTGTCGACGATCTTGTTGGCCGAGATCCACGGCATCATCGAGCGCAGTTGCTCGCCGATGATCTCGATGCCGTGGGCGGCGTTGTTGCGACGCTTGGCGGTCATCGAAGGATAGTTGGTGGCGCCTTCGCTGATGAACATCTTCGCGTACTCGCCGTCCTGGATGCGCTTGAGCGCATTGCGCATGGCCTTGCGGGACTCTTCGTTGATGACTTCAGGGCCGGTGACGTATTCACCGTACTCGGCGTTGTTGGAGATCGAGTAGTTCATGTTGGCGATACCGCCTTCGTACATGAGATCGACGATCAGCTTCAGCTCGTGCAGGCACTCGAAGTAGGCCATTTCCGGGGCGTAGCCGGCTTCGACCAGGGTTTCGAAACCGGCCTTGACCAGCTCGACGGTACCGCCGCACAGAACGGCCTGCTCACCGAACAGGTCGGTTTCGGTCTCATCCTTGAAGGTGGTCTCGATGATGCCAGTACGGCCACCACCGACGCCAGCGGCGTAGGACAGGGCGACGTTCTTGGCGTTGCCCGAGGCGTCCTGGTAGATGGCGATCAGGTCAGGGATGCCGCCGCCCTTGACGAACTCGGAGCGCACGGTGTGGCCCGGTGCCTTCGGCGCGATCATGATCACGTCGAGGTCGGCACGCGGAACGACCTGGTTGTAGTGGATCGAGAAACCGTGGGAGAAGGCCAGGGTGGCGCCCTTCTTGATGTTCGGCTCGATCTCGTTCTTGTACAGCTGGCCCTGGAACTCGTCCGGGGTGAGGATCATGACCAGGTCGGCAGCGGCGACGGCGGTAGCCACGTCAGCCACTTTCAGGCCGTGGGCTTCTGCCTTGGCAACGGTAGCCGAACCTTTACGCAGACCGACGGTAACGTCCACACCGGAGTCCTTCAGGTTGCACGCCTGGGCGTGACCCTGCGAACCGTAGCCGATGATGGCGACTTTCTTGCCCTGGATGATGGAAAGGTCGCAGTCTTTATCGTAGAAAACTTTCATGAAATACCCCTGTTATATCTCGGCCCCAGCGGAGCCATCGCTAGTTTTTGAAGTTAGATGCTGAGCACTTTGTCGCCACGGGCAATGCCGGTGACGCCACTGCGCACGGTTTCGAGAATCGATGCGGTGCCGATGGCCTGGATGAAGCTGTCCAGTTTGTCGCTGGTGCCGCTCAGCTGCACGGTGTACACGCTGGCGGTCACGTCGACGATCTGGCCACGGAAGATATCCGTGGTGCGCTTGATCTCGGCGCGCTGGGCCCCGGTGGCCTTGACCTTGACCAGCATCAGTTCACGCTCGATGTGAGCGCTTTCCGACAGGTCCACAAGCTTGACCACTTCGACCAGCTTGTTGAGGTTCTTGGTGATCTGCTCGATCACTTCGTCATGGCCAACGGTGGTCAGCGTCAGACGCGACAGGGTCGGGTCTTCGGTCGGCGCCACGGTCAGGCTTTCAATGTTGTAGTTGCGCTGGGAGAACAGGCCGACCACGCGAGACAAGGCACCGGGTTCGTTTTCCAGCAGCAGGGAAATGATGTGCCGCATATCAGGTACGCTCCGTCTTGCTCAGCCACATGTCACGCATCGAGCCGTCCTTGATCTGCATCGGATAGACGTGCTCGGTCCGGTCGACCGCGATGTCGATGAACACCAGGCGATCCTTCATCGCGAAAGCCTCTTCCAGTTTCGGCTTGAGGTCTTTCAGGCTGGTGATGCGAATGCCCACGTGACCATAGGCTTCGGCCAGCTTGACGAAGTCCGGCAGCGACTCGACATAGGAGTGCGAGTGGCGACCGTTGTAGGACATGTCCTGCCATTGGCGGACCATGCCCAGTACACCGTTGTTCAGGTTGACGATTTTCACCGGCAGACCGTACTGCATGCAGGTGGACAGCTCCTGGATGTTCATCTGGATGCTGCCTTCACCGGTGACGCAGGCCACGTCCTGGTCGGGGAAGTTGAGCTTGACGCCCATGGCCGCCGGGAAACCGAAGCCCATGGTGCCCAGGCCACCGGAGTTGATCCAGCGGTTGGGTTTGTTGAAGCGGTAGTACTGCGCCGCGAACATCTGGTGCTGGCCCACGTCGGAGGTGACGAAGGCATCGCCCTGGGTCACTTCGCATAGGGTCTCGATCACCTGCTGCGGCTTGATGATGTTGCCGTCGCCCTTGTCGTAAGGGAACAGCGCACCGTCGCCGCGCCATTCGTCGATCTGCTTCCACCAGGCATCCAGCGCCGCCTTGTCGGGCTGCTCGCCGATTTCCTTGAGGATGGCGAGCATCTCGCTCAACACGCTCTCGACCGGGCCGACGATCGGCACGTCGGCCTTGATCATCTTGGAGATCGACGCCGGGTCGATGTCGATGTGGATGATCTTGGCGTTCGGGCAGAACTTGGCCGGGCCGTTGACCACGCGGTCGTCGAAACGCGCGCCGACGGCGAAGATCACGTCGGCGTGGTGCATGGCCATGTTGGCGGTGTAGCTGCCATGCATGCCGAGCATGCCGAGGAACTGGCGATCGGTACCCGGGAAGCCACCGAGGCCCATCAGGGTGTTGGTGACCGGCAGGTTCAGCGTCTTGGCGATTTCGGTGAGGGCTTCGGAGCCACCGCCGAGGATCACGCCACCGCCGGAGTAGACGATCGGGCGCTTGGCCGCCAGGAGCATCTCGGCCGCCTTGCGGATCTGCCCGGAGTGACCACGAACAGCCGGGCTATACGAACGCAGCTTGACCTTTTTCGGGTAGATGTACTCGAACTTCTCGGCCGGGTTGGTCATATCTTTTGGAATGTCGACCACTACCGGGCCGGGACGGCCGGATTGCGCAAGATAGAAGGCTTTTTTCAGGACTTCGGGGATTTCCGAGGCGTGCTTGATCATGAAGCTGTGCTTCACGATCGGCCGGGAGATACCGATCATGTCGGTTTCCTGGAACGCGTCGGTGCCGACCATGGTGCTGGGCACCTGGCCAGACAGGATGACCATCGGAATGGAATCCATGTAGGCGGTGGCAATGCCGGTGATGGCATTGGTCGCGCCCGGGCCGGAAGTCACCAGTACCACGCCGGCCTTGCCGGTGGCACGGGCGTAACCGTCCGCCATATGGGTGGCAGCCTGCTCGTGACGGACCAGGATGTGCTGGACTTCCGGTTCCTTGAACAGGGCATCGTAAACATGAAGGAGAGCACCACCAGGGTACCCGTAGATGTGCTTAACGCCTTCGTCACGCAAGAAGCGGACGACCATCTCAGCGCCAGATAAAAGCTCCACGTTGTTCACCTCTAAAACGCCAGAATACCGCCCTCACTGAGCGGGTCTTAATAGGTTTACTGCCAAGCAGAGCATGAGCGAACGTCAGCACTGACTGAGCAAGTATTGGGAGTGCCCTGGTGTGTTGCGGGCCTTCCCACCCAGCGCGAGGTAACGCGTTGCGGGGTGTTACAAGTCGGCGCGGGTGTGCGCCTCATGATCTGCTTAGCGGGTCTGCTTCTGGCAGTCCCTCTACAGCGGAATCTGGATTCTTGTGATTCGGCGCGCACAAGTCAAGAAAAATTATTGCCAATTTTTCCGCAAGATGAATCACTGCAACCACTAAAAAGGTGACCAGCAGCAGATTTAAGAAGATTTCCATAAAAAAGGGCCACAATCTGCGGCCCTTGAAGGAAAAAGAGAAGAAATCAGGCGGAGGGGCTGATCAATTGGTCGAATTCTGCCAACAGCCGCCGTAGCTCGCGGCTTTGTTCCGGGCGGTCGACAAAAACCGTCTCGGCCATGACCAGGATGCCGGAGGCATTGGGCAATGGCTGGCCATGCTCGAGAATCAGTTTCATCCGCGGCAGGAAGATCCACTGCAGCCACTGCTCGAAAGCCATGCAGTCGACGGCGAACGGCACCACGCTGGCCAGGGCCTCGGCACTGGGTGCCTGATCGCTCCACCAGCCCTGGACCTTGAGTTCGCGCTCGATCAGCAGCAGGTGATCGGCGATATCGAGGATGCGCTGTTCCATCACAGGTTGACCCGCGCCTTCTGCCGCGCCAGCGCGGCGCCGGCGCTGTCACCCTGCTTCTCGCGGGCCTGGGCGATGGTGTTCCACAGCTGGGCCTGCAGGTCGGGGCGGCCGTTGGCGTAGGTCAGGGCACGGCGGGCCAGTTGCTCGGACTGCGCCGCATCGCCCTGGGACAGGCGTACCTGGGCCAGACGGAACAGCACTTGCGGCTCACGCGGGGCGATACGCTGGGCACGCTCCAGGCTCGACGCGGCGCCGTTGAAGTCGCCACTGCCCTGCTGCTGCTGGGCGGTGGTCAGCAAGGCCAGCACCGGGCCATCGAGCTGCTCGTCGGCGGACAGGCCACCACTGGCGACGTTACCCCGCGGAATACCGGTCGGCGCGCTGGTGACCGGCGCAGGCTTGCTCATCGAGGCGATGTCGAACGGCTCGTCGGCGATCGGGTTGGGGTTGGTGGTGATCGGCCCGCTGCTGACCGGGCCCGGGGTGATCGGGCCGGTGCTGATCGGCGCCGGGCCGCTGCCCGCCGGGAACGACTGGATCGGCGCGCCGCCAGTGCCCTGCGGGATCATCACGGTAACGCCGGAGTCTTCCGGCAACACCTGGGCCTGGCTGCTGCCGCCGCTGGTCGGGTAGGCCGCCGTGCGATTGGCCGAGACACGCTCGCTGTTGGAGACCCGGGTGCTCGAATCGACCACCGGAATGTTGCCACGCGGGACGCTGGCACAACCGTGCAGCACGCTCACTGCCGCCAGGGCAGGTATCCACCACTTGTTCACTTCACACCCTCTTCAGAAGCTCGTGCTCAATTCATCCAGCCCTTGACCCAGTCCATTACCGACTCGGCCGGGTTCTGCTCGCCACCACAGGTGGCGCCAGCGGCCGGTTCACTGCCGCGAATATACGGCATCTGCACCGCTCCCGGACAGCTGCCGTCGGAGCCCTGGCCGCTGTACGGATCTATCCAGGCCTGCACCACGTTGTCCGGCTGCGGCATGTCCAACGGCAGCGGGTCGGCCTTCTTCATGAAGCTGGTCCATACCTGCAGCGCGCCGGTGGCACCGGTGAACGGTGTCTTGCCGTTGTCGTCGCGGCCCAGCCAGACCACCGCCAGCAGGTCCTGGCTGAAACCGGAGAACCAGCTGTCACGGGAATCGTTGCTGGTACCGGTCTTGCCGGCCAGGGTCAGCGAGCCCGGCAATACGTTGTACACCGAACGGCCGGTGCCTTCGCGCATCACCCGCTGCATGGCGTTCTGCACCAGATAGATGGACCCCGGATCGAAGGTCTGCTGGATTTGGAACGGATAACGCTTGAGCGGCTCGCCCTCGGCGGTGAGCACGCTGCGAATGCCGCGCATCGGCGTGTTGAAGCCGCCGTTGGCGATGGTCTGGTACATGGTCGCCACCTGCATCGGCGACATGCCGCCAGCACCCAGCAGCATCGATGGGAACGCCGGCCAGTCGACCTGCACGCCCAGCCGACCGATGGTCTTGATCACATTGGGTACACCCACTTCCAGGCCAAGCTTGGCGGTCGACAGGTTGTAGGAGTTGGCCAGGCCCTGGTACAGGTAGATGGTGCCGTGCGGGCGGCGGTCGTAGTTCTGCGGACGCCACACCTGGCCGTCGGCGCCCTTGACCGAGAACGGCTCGTCCTGCATCCAGGTGGTCAGGGTGAACTTGCTCGGTTGCTCCAGCGCGGTCAGGTACACCGCAGGTTTGACCAGCGAGCCGATCGGGCGCACCGCATCGATGGCCCGGTTGAAGCCGGCGAAGCCCGACTGACGGCTGCCGATCAGCGCCTGCACCTCGCCGGTCTCGGGATTGGTGACGACCATCGCCGACTCGACTTCATCGGCGCCCTTGCGCCCGGCCAGACGCTTGAAGGTCTCGCTCATGGCGGTCTCGGCCTTCATCTGCAGGATCGGGTCGAAACTGGTGAAGATGCGCAGCCCCTCTTCGGTGAGGTCTTCGTCGCGGTAGTCCTGGCGCAACTGACGCTTGACCAGGTCGAGGAAGGCTGGGAACGAGCTGTCGGCCAGGCTGCCACGCTTGGTCACGCCCAGCGGCATCTTCTTCGCCGCATCGACCACCTCCTGGCTGACCACGCCCTGTTCGGCGAGCAGGTCGAGCACCAGGTTGCGGCGCTGCAAGGCGCGCTCGGGATAACGGCGCGGGTTGTAGTAGGACGGCCCCTTGACCATGCCCACCAGCAAGGCGATCTGGTGCAGCTTGAGTTCCTGCAGCGGCTGGCTGAAGAAGAACTGGCTGGCCAGGCCGAAGCCATGCACGGCGCGCTGGCCATCCTGGCCGACGAACACTTCGTTCAGATACGCCTCGAGGATCTCGCGCTTGTCGTAGTGCAGCTCGAGCAGCACGGCCATCATCGCTTCGGTCAGCTTGCGGCTGAGGCTGCGCTCGTTGGTCAGGAAGAAGTTCTTCACCAACTGCTGGGTCAAGGTGCTGCCGCCCTGGCGCATGGCGCCGGACGAGGTGTTGACCCACACAGCCCGGGCGATGGACTTGGGCGAAACGCCGAAGTGGCTGTAGAAGTCGCGGTCTTCGGTGGCGATCAGGGTTTCCAGCAGGTAAGGCGGCACCTGATCGATCTTGATCAGGATGCGGTCCTCGAGGTTCTTCGGATAGATGCCGCCAATCATCAACGGCTCCAGGCGCACCACATCGAGCTTGCCGCCGTTGGCCCCACTGAGACCGGCGACGTAATCGCCGGAGAAACGCACGCGCACGAACTGCGCTGGCTCCATCCCCTCATAGAACTGGAAGCCACGGGTATTGAGATCGACCGTGTTGCCGTTGACCGAGGCCGCGCCCGGGCCGTTGGCCGCGCTTTCGCGACGGTAGCCCAGCGCGTCGAGTTCGGTGAGGAAGTCGTTGCGGCTCAGCTTCTGGCCGACGAACAGCTCCAGCGGCCGGGCATACACCTTGGCCGGGATGGTCCAGCGCTTGCCGGAGAATTTCTCCTGGACGGTGGCGTCGAGGTAGATCGCGAAACCGGCGATCACCACCAGGCCGACCAGGCTGAGCTTGAGCGCCCAGCCCAGCCAGGCTCGTGCGCGGCCGGTCGGGCGTTTTTTCGGGGTACGGGAAGTTCGGGTACGAGTCATGGCGGCGGATTATACGCACTTTGCAAAAGGGAGGCAGGCGCCCCTGGGCGGTTTGCAGGGACGGCACCATTGACCATAATGTGCGATTCGAATTCCCTGACCCATGAAGGATGCTCCGTGAGCCAAGCCCTGATCAGCGCGCTGCAGAACCCCGCCCTCTATCCGCACCCGGTCGCGGGCTTCCAGCTCATCGAGACGCACATCTCCTGGGTCCTGCTCACCGGCGAGTTCGCCTACAAGATCAAGAAGCCGATGAATTTCGGCTTCCTCGACTTCACCGGACTGGATCAGCGCGAACACTTTTGTAACGAAGAGCTGCGCCTGAACCAGCGCCTGACCGAAGGCCTGTACCTGGAGGTGCTGCCGATCACCGGCAGCGTCGAGGCGCCACAGATCGGTGGCCAGGGCCCGGCCATCGAATACGCGCTGAAGATGCGCCAGTTCCCCCAGGGCCATATGCTCAGCACCCTGCAGGCCAACGGCGAGCTGAACGCCGGTCACATCGACCAGATGGCCCGGCAGATCGCCGAATTCCACCTGCAGGCGCCGAAAGTATCGGTCGAGCATCCGCTGGGCACTCCGGACGCGGTCATGGCGCCGGTGGAGCAGAACTTCGAGCAGATCCGCCCGTTCCTCACCGACAAGGCCGACCTGCAGCAGCTGGACAACCTGCAAGCCTGGGCCCAGGACAGCTTCAAGCGCCTGCACGACCTGCTCGAGGCGCGCAAGGCCAATGGTTTCATTCGTGAATGCCACGGCGACATTCACCTGGGCAACGCCACGCTGATCGACGGCAAGGTGGTGATCTTCGACTGCATCGAGTTCAACGAGCCGTTCCGCCTGACCGACGTCTACGCCGACATCGGCTTCCTGGCCATGGACCTCGAGGACCGCGGCCTGAAGTGCCTGTCGCGGCGCTTCATCAGCCAGTACCTGGAGCTGACCGGCGACTACGAGGGCCTGGAGCTGCTGAATTTCTACAAGGCCTACCGCGCCCTGGTACGCGCCAAGGTCGCCCTGTTCAGCCTGTCGCCCGACGCCGATGGCGTGCAGCGCGCCACTACCCTGCGCACCTACCGCAACTATGCCAACCTGGCCGAAAGCTACAGCGCCATCCCCTCGCGCCTGCTGGCCATCACCGAGGGTGTCTCGGCGGTGGGCAAGAGCCACGTGGCGATGCGCCTGGTCGAGGCCCTGGGCGCAGTGCGGGTGCGCTCGGACGTGGAGCGCAAGCGTCTGTTCGGCAAGCAGCAGGCAGCCGATGCCGGCCATCTGGAGGCCGGCATCTACGACAAGCAGGCCAGCATCGCCACCTACCAGCGCCTGCATGAGCTGGCGGCGATCATCCTGCGCGCCGGTTTCCCGGTAGTGCTCGACGCCACCTACCTCAAGCATGAGCAGCGCAAGGCGGCGGCGCATGTCGCCAGCGAAACCGGCGTGCCGTTCCTGATTCTCGATTGCCAGGCCCCCGACGCAGTGATCGCCAGCTGGCTGGCCCAGCGCCAGGCCGAAGCCATCGATCCCTCGGATGCCACCCTGGAAGTGGTCAAGGCCCAGCAAGCCAGCCGCGACCCGCTGGATGCCGAAGAGCTGGCGCAAAGCACCCGCGTCGACACCCAGGACGCCAACAACATGAACAAGGTGATCGAGCAGATTCGCCAACGCCTGCCCGGCCTTTGACCCGCCAGGCGTGAAGCAGTCGACAGTTCACGCCTGAAGTCCGGCGCCCCTCCAGTGATGGCATTACAATATCATCACACCCCACGGAGGAGGCGCCGTCATGAACCAACCCCGTCAACTGGACAACGTCCTGTACGCCCTGGTCCGCGACGAGAAGATCGCCGCCTTCAACCGTGAGAAGCCTGTGGATACCGCCATCGATTTTCGCGGCGGCGACTTTCGCGGCCTGGACCTGCGCGCCTTGGATGTGCGCGGCATCGATTTCACCGATGCCTACTTCCGCGCCGCCGACCTGCGCGGGCTGGATCTGCGGGACAACGGCCTGGAAGGCGCGAGCATCGCCCATGCGCAGATCTCCGGGACGTATTTCCCGGCCGAGCTGAGCGCCGACGAGATCCTGATGTCGGTGAAGTTCGGGACACGGATGCGTTATCGCAGCGCTCGCCAAGGGTAAGCGTCTGGCCTGCGCCAGGCTGTGCGCGCGAACGGTGTGGGACGGACATACGTGGGAGCGGGCTTGCCCCGCGACAGCGTCAGCCCATCGATCGCCATCGCCGGGCAAGCCCGCTCCCACGCCCCAACTCCTATAGGGTTCCATTGCGCGAAAGTACTGCATCCCGTCGCCGCCGATGGCAAAAGGCCGCGTTATTCACAACCCCCGCTACACTGCTCATTGACCTGCTCGCGATTTATCCACACGACCCGTTCAGCCATCGCAAGGAGGCTCGATGAACGATGAATTGCAGCATCTGAAAAACCTTGGCAAGACCTCCGCGCAGTGGCTGCACGCCGTCGGTATCCACAGTGCCTCGGACCTTCGCCGTCTGGGCGCCGTGGGCGCGTACCAGGCGGTGAGAACGCGAGGGTTCCGGGCTTCGAAGGTGTTGTTGTACGCCATTGAAGGCGCCCTGCTGGACATGCATTGGAACGATCTGCCGGCCGAACGCAAGCAAGCCTTGAACCAGCAGCTCGATGCGAAGTGCCCGACACAGAAGAACGAAAAATAAATTGGCGAAAGGCATTGACTGCGAAATGAGAATCGTTATGATTATCACAACTGGTCGCGAGACTGGTTGGGTAACCTGAAAGCTCCCTGGTTCGGACTCTCAGATTATCTCCTCATCAGGCTAATCACGGTTATTGACCCGGCATTTTGCCGGGTCTTTTTTTGCCTGCGATTCAGCGGCTTTCGCGCAGTTGGGCGCAGTAGTCCTGCGCAGGCAGCGCCGCGGTGTACCAGACGAAATCGGCCATGCCCACCTCGACCGGCTCCCCCACCTCCACCAAGAGCAGGACCTTGCTCTGCCCTTTGGCCCCCAGGTCAGCCAGATGCAACGGTACGCCCAAGTCCTTGCGCGCGTGATAGCTACCGGTGAACAACAGCCCAGGCTGCGGGGCCTCCAGCAGGCGCTCGGCGATCCGCCGGTCGCGCTGCTGCTGGACGGCGAGCATCGCCGGCAGTTGGCTCTGAGGCAACAGGTTGCAGTGACCAGCACGCACCTGCTCGAGCAGCGCCTCTTTTACCGCCTGGGCATTGGAACGCGGCCCGGGCGGGCTGACCGGCTGACGATAGGCTTGGCGGACTTCGCTCGGTGACAGATTGGCGGACAACAAGGGATACGGCCCGCCCAGGGCGGCACGGACGATCGGCCCATACAGCGTCCAGTCCCACCCCTCCTGCCAGTCCAGAGCCTTGGGCAGGTCCGCTGGCCATTGCGTGTTCTTCAGCGCATCCACCCGGGGCTGCTGCTCGGGCTGGAGCATTTCCAACAGCAGACTGCCCTGAGGCCGCTCGCTTGCCAGCGCCTCCAGCAGCCAGAGCTGCAGGGCATGGTGATCGGGATTGTCATGTTTCTCGCCCACCAGTACCCGCGGCGCATCGGCCAGGCGCAGGACCAGTTGTTCCGGGCTCAGGCGCTGTCCGCTGGCCAGGTCGACGATCTGTCCGAGTTGCGCGCTGTCGCGCCCCTCGCTGCTCTGCCAGGCCGGCAGTGGTGGCAGGCTGGCCCGGCAGGCGCCCAACGCCAGCGCCAGACAAACCGCAAGGGCGGACAGCAACGGATAGCGCATGGTCAGGCTCCTAGCGAGTGATGATCAGCGGATGGCCGCGCTCCGGATGCGGCTGTACCAGCACGTCGATACCGAACACGGCTTTCAGCGACACAGGGGTCAGGACCTGGTGCGGTGTGTCCAGCGCGTGGCAGCGTCCCTGCTCGAGCAGCAGGATCTGGTCACAGTAACGCGCGGCAAGATTCAGATCATGCAGGATCACCAGCACTGCCGCGCCCCGGTCGGCGAAACTGCGCACGGCCTGCAACGTGGTGTGCTGGTGCAACGGATCGAGGGCCGAGGTCGGTTCGTCCAGCAGCAGCGTGCTGCCCGCCTCGCCCGGCCACAGCTGGGCCAGCACCCGGGCCAGGTGCACACGCTGACGCTCGCCACCGGACAGCGCCAGGTAGCTGCGCTCGAGCAGGTGCAGCGCATCCGCCGCCTCCAGTGCCGCCCTGACGATCTCATGGTCACGCTGCCGCCCGCTGGCATGGGGCAGGCGCCCCATCCCGACCACTTCCTCGACCGTGAACGAGAAGCCGAGCGAGGACACCTGCGGCAGCACCGCCAGACGCCGTGCCCGTTCCTGGCCGGACCAGTCGCCCAGGGCGCGCCCATCCAGCCGCACCTGTCCGGCGCTGGCAGCCAGTTCGCCGCACAGTCCGCCCAGCAGGCTGCTCTTGCCCGCGCCGTTGGGGCCGAGTACGCCAAGGACCAGGCCAGGGCGCAGTTGCAGATGGATATCGTGCAACACCTGGGTGTTGCCACGCTTGAGCGACAGCCCCTCGACATCGAGCATCAGCTACGCCCTCGCACCAGCAGGAACAGGAAGAACGGCGCGCCGATGAACGCCGTGACGATACCGATCGGCAACTCCGCCGGCGCCAGGGCCAACCGTGCGATCAGGTCAGCGAACAGCAGCAGCGTGCCACCGGCCAGCAGCGATGCGGGCAGCAGGACACGATGGTCCGGCCCAGCCACCAGGCGCACCAGGTGCGGCACCACCAGGCCGATGAAGCCGATCAGGCCCGCAGCCGCGACCGCCGCGCCAACACCCAGTGCCGTGCAGAACACCAGCTCGCGCTTGAGCGCTTCTACCTCGATGCCCAGATGACGGGCCTCGGACTCGCCCAGCAACAGCGCATTGAGTGCCTGCGCCCGGCGCGGCAACCACAGGGCCACCGCGGCCGCCACCAGCAGCAGCGGCCACAGGCGCTCGTAGCTGGCGCCGTTGAGGCTGCCCAGGTTCCAGAAGGTCAGGGTGCGCAGGGTGGCGTCATCGGCCAGGTAGGTGAACAGGCCGACGGCGGAACCGCCCAGCGCGGTCATGGCGATGCCGGCGAGCAGCATGGTGGCGACGTTGGTCTGCCCATCCCGGCGCCCCAGGCGATACACCAGCGCGGTCACCCCCAGGCCACCGATGAAGGCGCACAGCGACAACAGGTACGGTGCGAACCATTCAGGGATGCCGCCCAGCCAGCTGCCACCGACAATAGCGACCGCCGCGCCGAGGGCCGCGCCGCTGGCGACACCGACCAGCCCCGGGTCGGCCAGAGGATTGCGGAACAACCCCTGCATCGCCACGCCGGACAGCGCCAGCACGGCCCCCACGGCGAGCCCCAGCAAGGTACGTGGCAGGCGGATCTGGCCAAGGATCATCTCGGCCTGCTCCAGGCCATCGCCGGAAACCGGCAGCCCGATCAGGCGCAGCCCGGCGCGCAGGGTGTCGAACAGTGGCAGGCTGACCGGGCCCAGCGCCAGCGACAGCCAGATCGCCAGCAAACACAGCAATACCAAGGCGCTGAACAAGGTACGTGGCTGAACCCGCTGCCTCATGGGTTGAGGCTGGCCTTGGCGGCAGGATAGAAGCTGGCGGCCAGCTCATGCAGGGTGGCGGGCAAGCGCGGGCCGAGGCCACCTACCAGCAGCGTCGGGTCGAGCGACAGCAGACGCTTGTCCCGCGCAGCGCGCGAGGCCGCCAACGCCGGGTTTTCCTTGAGCAATGCCTGCAAGGCTTGTTCGCCGCTGAGCGCGCGATCAGAGAACACCACCACATCCGGATTCAGCGCAGCCAGTGCTTCCACCGAAAAGTTCTTGTAGCCCTGATGATCGGCAAGATTGCGCCCGCCGGCCTGGCGCAGCACCCAATCACCGGAGGTGCCCTGCCCCGCGATCAGTGGCTTGGCGCCGGCATGGCCGACCAGCAGCAGCACGCCCGGCGCCTTCTGCCCGGCCTGGGCCTGCTTGATCCGCCCCTGCAAGCTGTCCAGTTGCTGCTTGTAGTCAGCTGCCAGCTCGCTGGCCTTTGCTTCATTGCCCAGCAGCAGGCCCAGGTGCTTCAGATTCTCGTCCACCGCATCGACCTCGGCCTTGCTGGAAAACAGCTCGACCCGCACCCCGGCCTTGCGGATCTGCGCCAGGACCGGCGGCGGGCCCATCTCCTCGGTGCCGACCAGTACATCCGGGCGCAGGCTGAGAATGCCCTCGGCCGACAACTGGCGCTGGTAGCCGATACTGGGCAGCGTCTTCAGCGATTCGGGGTGCTGGCTGGTGGTATCGACGCCGACCAGACGCTGCTCGCCGCCCAGGGCGCTGATCCACTCGCTCAAGGCACCACCGGCGCTGACCCAACGCTGCGGGAGTTCGGCGGCCAGGGCCTGGGTGGACAGGGCAATACCGGCGCACAGGGCGAGCAAGGCAGCGGGACGACGCATCATCGGATTCCTTTGCTGGAGGCGAGCCGCGCGCCTTGTGGCGGGCGGTGGAAGTGCGCACCATAGGCAGCCTGGCGCGGCGAATGCGAGCAATTTGATAATTATTCGCATTGAAGCGTCAAGCCATCCCTTTGTCACACGGCTTAACCGGAAACTCCGCTGCAATGCATTTTCTCTGTGCCTCCAACGACCTTGCCGAAGGCCACAGCCGCGCCTTCAGCGTAGCCGGCGTGCCGCTGTTCGGCGTGCGCCGCCAGGGCAAGGTCCACCTCTACCGCAACCGCTGCCCGCACCGGGGCATCCCGCTGAACTGGGCGGCGGACAGCTTTCTCGACGACAGTGCGAGCCTGATCCAGTGCGCCCATCACGGGGCCCAGTTCCTGATAGAAAGCGGCGAATGCATCACTGGCCCCTGCGCAGGCGAATGGCTGGAGGCCCTGGACTGCCGGGAAGACAGCCAGGGCATCTGGCTCACGGATTAAGCAGCACCGGCAACGGGCGGTCGATGACCAGTTGCCGCGCGTCCAGACGGGTGCCATAGGCCAGTACCTCGACCCCTTGCGCCACGGCGGCGCGCAGGGCCTGGGCATAGGCGGCGTCGATCTCCTCGGCAGGGCGCACGGCCTCGATGCCGGTCAGGTTCACGCAGTACAGCTGCACCGCGCGGATACCCTGGCGCGCCAGGCCCGCCAGTTCGCGCAGATGCTTGGCGCCACGCTGGGTGACGGCGTCCGGAAAGGCGGCCACGGGCGTATCCGGGTAGCCCAGGGTCACGCTCTTGACCTCGACATAGGCCTTGCCACCGTCGGCGAACTCCAGATAGAAGTCGATACGGCTGCGCTCCTCGCCATAGGCCACTTCACGCTTGAGCGTGGTGAAACCGGCCAGTTCGCTGATCATGCCAGCGCGCAATGCCTCCTCCACCACGGCGTTGGCGCGCCCGGTATTGACGCAGGCCAGCCGTCCCTGGGGCGTTTCGCTGATTTCCCAGGTGCCGGGCAACTTGCGCTTGGGGTCGTTGGAGCGACTGAACCACACCTGCCCGCCCTCGCGCATGCAGTTGAGCATGGAGCCGGTGTTCGGGCAGTGGATGGTGATCTGCTCGCCATTGGCCAGTTCGATGTCGGCCAGGAAGCGCTTGTAGCGGCGCAGCAGTCGCGCCTGTTCGAGTTCGGGGAAAAACATCGTCAGCCCTGCCAGGTCCGCAGGCCACGGGCAATGCGCTGCACCGCCTCCTCCAGGCGCGGCAGGCTCTGGGTGTAGGCGAAGCGCACATGGTGGCCGGCCTGGTGGCGACCGAAGTCCAGGCCAGGGGTGAAGGCCAGGTGCTCGGTTTCCAGGAAATGCCGGCAGAACGCGAAGGCATCGCCACCGAAGGCGCTGATATCGGCGTATAGATAGAAAGCACCTTGCGGCTCAACGGCGATGCCGAAACCCAACTCGCGCAGGGCCGGCAGCAGGTAGTCGCGGCGACGGGCGAACTCGGCGCGACGCGCCTCCAGGATCGCCAGGGTGTCTGGCTGGAAGCACGCCAGCGCGGCATGCTGGGCCATGCTCGGAGCACTGATATACAGGTTCTGCGCCAGCTTCTCCAGGTCAGCCACCGCCGACGGCGGGGCCACCAGCCAACCCAGGCGCCAGCCAGTCATGCCGAAATATTTGGAAAAACTGTTCAGGACGAAGGCCTGGTCGTCCACTTCCAGCACGCTCGGCGCGTCCATGCCGTAGGTCAGGCCATGATAGATCTCGTCCACCACCAGGTGACCGTGACGCTCGCGCGTGGCCCGGGACAGACTCGCCAGCTCGTCGCGGTCGAGGACCGTACCGGTGGGGTTGGCGGGCGACGCGACCAGCGCGCCGACGGTGTCCTTGTCCCAGTGGCGCTCGACCAGATCGGCGGTCAGTTGATAGTTGACGTCCGGCCCGACCGGCACCAGCTGCGCGCCGCCCTCGACCAGGCGCAGGAAATGACGGTTGCACGGATAGCCCGGATCGGCCAGCAGCCAGTGCTTGCCCGGATCGACCAGCAGGCTGCTGGCCAGCAGCAGCGCACCAGAGCCGCCCGGGGTGATGAGCACGCGCTCAGGGTCGAGATCCACACCATAGCGCTGGCCATAGAACCCGGCGATCGCCTCACGCAACTGCGGCAAGCCACGCGCCGCCGTGTAGCGGGTGTGGCCTGCGGCCAGGGCGGCCTGGCCAGCGGCGACGATCGGCGCGGCGGTGGTGAAGTCCGGCTCGCCGATCTCCAGATGGATCACATCGTGCCCGGCGGCCTGCAGCTCGTTGGCACGCGCCAGCAGGGCCATCACGTGGAAGGGTTCGATGGCGCGACTGCGCGCACTGTGTGGCTGAGCCATGGGCCTTCTCTCAATTGGGTCTAAACTGGTGATTCTACCTGTGCAAGCCAGCGAACGCGCCGCCCTGTTGGCTGTCAATAGCAGGCATAGGGCGGGGTAGCGCACCCCGGATCTATCTGGTAAGTTCGGCGGCTCGCAGTCGCAGGGCCGGCGGTCGCCGGTGATGGAAGCAGCCTGCGCATTGGATCAGATGAGTGAGAGGCGGTCTATTCATGTCCACCGTAGAAAAGCAAAAAGCCCAGACCATGTACGGTGTCGAGCCCTACGTCGAAAAGCAAGGTGAGGAGTACATGGGCGAGCCCATGAAGAAGCACTTCACCAAGCTCCTCGGTGCCTGGAAACAGGAACTGATGACCAGCGTGGACCGTACCGTGGATCACATGAAGGACGAAGCGGCCAACTTCCCCGACCCGGCCGACCGTGCCAGCCAGGAAGAAGAATTCGCCCTGGAGCTACGCAACCGTGATCGCGAGCGCAAGTTGATCAAGAAGATCGACAAGACCCTCGACAAGATCAAGGACGACGAATACGGCTGGTGCGACTCCTGCGGCATCGAGATCGGCCTGCGTCGCCTGGAAGCCCGTCCCACCGCTGACCTGTGCTTCGACTGCAAGGAAATCGCGGAGAAAAAGGAAAAGACGGTCGGCAAAGGCTGATCCCAGACCCTCGGAGACGGGGCGTATTGGTGGTGGGAGCGGGCTTGCCCCGCGATGAAGTCGTCGGGTTCACCGGCGCCATCGCGGGGCAAGCCCGCTCCCACCACCGGTACGCCCCGTCTTCATTTATATAGCTGTGCAATCCATGATCGACTCCCGCTACATCGGCCGCTTCGCCCCCACCCCCAGTGGCTTTCTGCATTTCGGTTCGCTGGTGGCCGCCCTCGCCTCCTGGCTCGACGCTCGCGCCGTGAACGGCCGCTGGCTGCTGCGCATGGAAGACACCGACCCGCCCCGGGAGATGCCCGGTGCCCGTGACGCGATCCTGCAGACCCTGGAACGCTACGGGCTGGAGTGGGATGGCGAGGTGGTGTTCCAGAGCCAGCGCCATGCAGCCTATGCGGCCGTTGTCGATCGCCTGTTCAACATGGGCCTGGCCTACGCCTGCACCTGCTCGCGCAAGCAGCTCGAAGGCTACGACGGCATCTACCCGGGCTTTTGCCGCGATGCCGGGCATGCGCGCGAAGGCGCGGCGATCCGCCTGCGGGTGCCAGAGCTGATCTACCGCTTCACCGACCGCGTCCAGGGCGAGTTCGAGCAACACCTGGGGCGTGACGTCGGCGACTTCGTCATCCAGCGCCGTGACGGGCTCTACGCCTATCAACTGGCCGTGGTGTTGGACGACGCGTGGCAGGGCGTGACCGATATCGTGCGAGGAGCCGACCTCCTGAACAACACGCCGCGCCAGCTGTACTTGCAGGAGCTGCTGGGCTTCACGCAGCCGCGTTACCTGCACATTCCGCTGATCGTGCAGCCGGACGGACACAAGCTGGGCAAGTCGTACCGTTCGCCGCCGCTGGAGGCGGACCAGGCCACGCCGTTGCTGTTGCGAGCCCTGCGGGCATTGGGGCAGCAGACCGATCCAGCACTGGCGGGGGCCAGCCCAACTGAAGTGCTTGCGGTGGCGCGGCAGCAATGGCGGCCGGAGCATATTGCCCGGCAGATGACGGTGCCCGAGGCTGAATTGCATTAGTGCCCTGGTCCGACCGGCCAATGCGATCCTTGTAGGAGCGGCCTTGTGTCGCGATGGGCTGCAAAGCAGCCCCGGCAATATCTGCGGCAACGCTGAAAACCTGGGGCCGCTACGCGCCCCATCGCGACACAAGGCCGCTCCTACAGAAACCGCGCAAAACAGAAAGCCGAGCGTTTCACCAAAATCAAAAGCCCAACAAATTCAACCTCTTGGCGAACCCCACCGATTCCCGCTAGCATCGCCGCCATCATTTGCGCCAATAATAAGTCCAAACCCGCAGCGCCCAACCCTCGAGGCCAGCATGTACATCTATCGTTTGGTCCTGCTTCTGGTCGTGGGGATCTACCTGTTCTCCCCGGCCATCATGGACTGGTGGATCGAACCGACCGGAGCCTGGTACCGCCCGTACCTGCTCTGGCTGATCCTGATCGTCGTCACCTTCATCCTGCAGAGCCAACGAGATGCCGATGAGCTTTAGCCTGACCCAGATGATCCTGATCAGCGCCGCCTACCTGCTGGTGCTGTTCGGCGTGGCCTGGATCAGCGAGCGTGGGCTGATCCCGCGCTCGGTCATTCGCCACCCACTGACCTACACCCTGTCGCTGGGCGTCTATGCCAGTGCCTGGGCCTTCTACGGCTCGGTCGGGCTGGCCTACCAGTACGGCTACGGGTTCCTCGCCTGCTACCTGGGCGTGTCCGGCGCCTTCCTGCTGGCACCGGTACTGCTCTACCCGATTCTCAAGATCACCCGTACCTACCAGCTATCCTCGCTGGCCGACCTGCTGGCGTTTCGCTTTCGCAGTACCTGGGCCGGCGCGCTGACCACGGTGATCATGCTGATCGGCGTGCTGCCGCTGCTGGCCCTGCAGATCCAGGCGGTGGCCGACTCCATCAGCATCCTCACCGGAGAGCCGGTCAAGGCGCGGGTGGCCTTCGCGTTCTGCGCGCTGATCATCCTCTTCACCATCTTCTTCGGCTCGCGCCATATCGCCACCCGCGAGAAGCACGAGGGGCTGGTGTTCGCCATCGCCTTCGAGTCGGTGATCAAGCTGGTGGCGCTGGGCGGTATCGGCCTGTACGCGCTGTACGGCGTGTTCGGTGGTCCCCACGGGCTGGAAGTCTGGCTGCTGCAGAACCAGACCGCCCTCGCGGCGCTGCACACGCCACTGCAGGAAGGCCCGTGGCGCACCCTGCTGCTGGTGTTCTTCGCCTCGGCGATCGTCATGCCGCACATGTACCACATGGCTTTCACCGAGAACCTCAGCCCGCGCTCGCTGGTCAGCGCCAGCTGGGGCCTGCCACTGTTCCTGCTGCTGATGAGCCTGGCGGTGCCGCTGGTGCTGTGGGCCGGCCTGCGCCTGGGCGCCAGCACCAACCCCGAGTACTTCACCCTGGGCCTGGGGATCGCCGCCGACAACGAGGCCCTGGCACTGCTGGCCTACGTCGGCGGCCTGTCGGCCGCCAGCGGGTTGATCATCGTCACCACCCTGGCGCTGTCGGGCATGGCCCTGAACCATCTGGTGCTGCCGCTCTACCAGCCTCCGGCCGAAGGCAACATCTACCGCTGGCTGAAATGGACCCGCCGCGCGCTGATCGTCGCCATCATCACCGCCGGCTTCGTCTTCTACCTCACGCAGAGCAATCACCAGAGCCTGGCCAACCTCGGCATCGTCGCCTTCGTCGCCACGCTGCAGTTCCTGCCGGGCGTGCTCTCGGTGCTGTACTGGCCGACCGCCAATCGCCGCGGTTTCATCGCCGGCCTGCTGGCCGGGACGCTGGTGTGGATGGTGACCATGCTGCTGCCGCTGCTGGGCAACGTGCAGGGCTTCTACATCCCGCTGCTGAACATGATCTACGTGCTGGACGACACCAGCTGGCACATGGCTGCCATCGCTTCGCTGGCCGCCAACGTCCTGCTGTTCACCCTGATCTCGCTGTTCACCAACGCCAGCAGCGAAGAGGTCAGCGCCGCCGAGGCCTGTGCGGTGGACAACGTGCGTCGCCCGCAACGCCGTGAACTGCATGCCGCCTCGCCCCAGGAGTTCGCCACCCAGCTGGCCAAGCCGCTGGGCGCCAAGGCCGCGCAGAAAGAGGTCGAACAGGCCCTGCGCGATCTCTACCTGCCCTTCGACGAGCGCCGGCCCTATGCCCTGCGCCGCCTGCGCGACCGCATCGAGGCCAACCTCTCCGGCCTGATGGGCCCGAGCGTCGCGCAGGACATGGTCGAGACCTTCCTGCCGTACAAGTCGGGCAACGAGAACTACGTCACCGAGGACATCCACTTCATCGAAAGCCGCCTCGAGGACTACCACTCACGCCTGACCGGCCTGGCCGCCGAGCTCGACGCCCTGCGCCGCTACCACCGCCAGACCCTGCAGGAACTGCCCATGGGCGTCTGCTCGCTGGCCAAGGACCAGGAAATCCTGATGTGGAACAAGGCGATGGAAGAACTCACCGGCATCGCCGCCAAGCATGTGGTCGGCTCGCGCCTGGTGACCATCGCCGAGCCCTGGCGCGGCCTGCTGCAGGGTTTCATCAACGTGCCCGACGAGCACCTGCACAAGCAGCGCCTGGCCTTGGACGGCCAGCCACGCTGGTTGAACCTGCACAAGGCGGCCATCGACGAGCCGCTGGCGCCAGGCAACAGCGGCCTGGTGCTGCTGGTGGAGGATCTCACCGAGACCCAGGCCCTGGAAGACAAGCTGGTGCACTCCGAACGCCTGGCCAGCATCGGCCGCCTGGCCGCCGGCGTGGCCCACGAGATCGGCAACCCGATCACCGGCATCGCCTGCCTTGCGCAAAACCTGCGTGAAGAGCGCGAGGGCGACGGCGAGATCATCGAACTGTCCAGCCAGATCCTCGAACAGACCAAGCGTGTGTCGCGCATCGTCCAGTCGCTGATGAGCTTCGCCCATGCCGGCGGCAGCCAGCAGAACAGCGAAGAACCGGTGTGCCTGGCGGAAGTCGCGCAGGACGCCATTGGTCTGCTGGCGTTGAACCGGCGCAATTTCGAAGTACAGTTCTTCAACCTCTGCGACCCGGAGCATTGGGCCGAGGGCGATCCCCAGCGCCTGGCCCAGGTGCTGATCAACCTGCTCTCCAACGCCCGCGACGCATCAAAGCCCGGCAGCGCCGTGCGGGTGCGCAGCGAAGTGAACGAACACACCGTCGACCTGATCGTCGAGGACGAAGGCAGCGGCATCCCGAAAAGCATCATGGACCGCCTCTTCGAACCCTTCTTCACCACCAAGGACCCGGGCGAAGGCACTGGACTGGGGCTCGCTCTGGTCTATTCCATCGTGGAAGAGCATTATGGGCAAATCACCATCGACAGCCCGGCCGACATCGAGCGCCAACGTGGTACCCGGATCCGCGTGACCCTGCCCCGGCATGTCGTAGCGACGTCCCCTGAAATTCGAGACCGTCGAGAGAATTGAATCAATGCCGCACATTCTGATCGTCGAAGACGAAACCATCATCCGTTCGGCCTTGCGCCGCCTGCTCGAACGAAACCAGTACCAGGTCAGCGAAGCCGGCTCGGTGCAGGAAGCCCAGGAACGCTTCAGCATTGCCACCTTCGACCTGATCGTCAGCGACCTGCGCCTGCCAGGCGCCCCGGGCACCGAGCTGATCAAGCTCGGCCAGGGCACGCCGGTGCTGATCATGACCAGTTACGCCAGCCTGCGCTCGGCGGTCGACTCGATGAAGATGGGCGCGGTGGACTACATCGCCAAGCCGTTCGATCACGACGAGATGCTGCAGGCCGTCGCCCGCATCCTGCGCGACCGGCAGAACGCCCCCGCCCCGGCACCTGCCGCCGAAGCACGGCCCGGCAGCGGCAAGGCCAATGGTGAAAAGGCCAGCGCGCCCGCCAATGGCGAGATCGGCATCATCGGCTCCTGCGCGCCGATGCAGGACCTGTACGTGAAGATCCGCAAGGTCGCGCCAACCGACTCCAACGTACTGATTCAGGGTGAATCGGGCACCGGCAAGGAGCTGGTCGCCCGCGCCCTGCACAACCTTTCGCGTCGGGCCAAGGCGCCGATGATCTCGGTGAACTGCGCGGCGATTCCGGAAACCCTGATCGAGTCCGAGCTGTTCGGCCACGAGAAGGGGGCGTTCACCGGTGCCAGCGCCGGTCGCGCGGGCTTGGTGGAAGCGGCCGATGGCGGCACCCTGTTCCTCGACGAAATCGGCGAGCTGCCGCTGGAGGCGCAGGCGCGCCTGCTGCGCGTGTTGCAGGAAGGCGAGATCCGCCGGGTCGGCTCGGTGCAGTCGCAAAAGGTCGACGTGCGCCTGATCGCCGCGACCCACCGTGACCTGAAGAACCTGGCCAAGGCCGGCCAGTTCCGTGAAGACCTTTATTACCGCCTGCATGTGATCGCCCTGAAACTGCCGGCCCTGCGCGAGCGCGGCAGCGACGTCAACGAGATCGCCAATGCCTTCCTCGCCCGCCAGAGCGCGCGCATCGACCGCGACGACCTGCATTTCTCCCATGAAGCCGAGCAGGCCATTCGTCACTACAGTTGGCCGGGTAACGTGCGCGAACTGGAAAACGCCGTGGAGCGTGCAGTGATTCTCAGCGAGAGCGCGGAAATCTCCGCCGACCTGCTGGGCATCGACATCGAGCTGAGCGACCTGGACGACGACGTGCTCGACAACCTGCCGGCACTGGCCAGCGCCAACAACGCCAGCCACGAACCGACCGAGGACCTGTCGCTGGAGGACTACTTCCAGCACTTCGTGCTCGAGCACCAGGACCACATGACCGAGACCGAGCTGGCCCGCAAGCTGGGCGTAAGCCGTAAATGCCTGTGGGAACGCCGCCAGCGCCTGGGCATTCCGCGGCGCAAGAGCAACGCCACCAGCGACAACTGATACAGCTTCATGCCTATCGCGGGGCAAGCCCGCTCCCACATGGTTCGTGGGAGCGGGCTTGCCCCGCGATGCTTTTGGGGCGCGCGCGGTAACCGCTCAGTTCCCGTAAAAATCTGTTACCCAAGCTGTCAGCCGTAACAGCCACCGAGGCGTACGGTAACGAAATTTCTACATTTGCCCGCCTCCCGCTCCTGCCAGAATCGCCGAAAGCCCCGATTTCACTGGGTTTTCAAAAGTTGGCACGGCATCTGCTATATCTCTGGTACAAGAACAATAACAAGCACTGCAACTCAAAATAAGAACAAGACGAAACGGCTCACGCATAACAAGAACAAGACGGCGGAGACGCAGCTAACTGATTCTTTTGGAGAGGAGTTGTGTTTGGGGCTTGCCCCACGATCAGACAGAGAACAACAAAAACTGCACTCAAAAGCAGCACCTGAACTGATTGGATCGAAAGATCAGCATCATCTCGGCGACCAAAGCAATCCGTTTGCTCTTTACCCTCGGTGTGAGGGTCGTCCACAAGCTTTTAGATTTGTGGACAGGGCGCTCAACAAAAACAAGAAGCCCAGCAGAAAAACAATAAGAGCACGCAACGACTTGATGGGGAGCTTCGGCTCCCCATGTCGTTTCTCCCGCTTCGACACCGCTTGACACACCGCCTACACCATTCCCCCAGTAAATGCTAGAATCCCCGCCCATCATGCGGCCATTCTCCTATCCTTGGCCGATCATTCCTTCAAACAGTGCATCCCATGCTGAAGAAGCTGTTCCAGTCGTTCCGCCCGCCCGTTCGTGGCCAGCACCACAGGCGCACCACGCCTGAAGTGATCAACAAGAGCCAGCACTCGCTGCAACGCAGCCAGTTCAGCCGCCATGCGGTGAGCATCGTCGAGCGCCTGCAGGCGGCCGGTTACCAGGCCTACCTGGTCGGTGGCTGCGTGCGCGACCTGCTGCTGGGCATCACCCCCAAGGACTTCGACGTCGCCACCAGCGCCACGCCCGAACAGGTGCGCGCCGAGTTCCGCAATGCCCGCATCATTGGCCGGCGCTTCAAGCTGGTACACGTGCATTTCGGCCGTGACATCATCGAAGTCGCCACCTTCCGCGCACCGCATTCGGACGAGGACCAGGCCGACAGCCACCGCTCGTCGCACAATGCCAGCGGCCGCATCCTGCGTGACAACGTGTACGGCACCCTGGAAGAAGACGCGCAACGTCGCGATTTCACCATCAACGCCCTGTACTATGACCCGGTCAGCGAGCGCGTCCTCGACTACGCCAACGGCGTCCACGACATCCGCAACCGCTTGCTGCGCCTGATCGGCGATCCGACCCATCGCTACCAGGAAGACCCGGTGCGCATGCTGCGCGCCGTGCGCTTCGCCGCCAAGCTCGACTTCGGTATCGAAAAGCACACCGTGCAGCCGATCCGAGAGCTGGCGCCCATGCTGCGCGACATCCCGCCCGCGCGCCTGTTCGAGGAAAGCCTCAAGCTGTTCCTCAACGGCCAGGGTGCGATCGCCTTTGAAATGCTGGTCGACCTGGAACTGTTCGAGCCTCTGTTCCCGGCCAGCAGCCATGCCCTCGAAGAACGCCCGACCTATACCCATACCCTGATCAGCCAGGCGCTGGCCAACACCGACCTGCGCGTCAGGCAGGGCAAGCCGGTGACCCCGGCCTTCCTGTTCGCCGCCCTGCTCTGGCCGGCCTTGCCAGGCCGTGCGCTGTACCTGCAGAGCCAGGGTGTGCCGCCGATCCCGGCCATGAACGGCGCGGCCCACGACCTGATCGCCGAACAGTGCGCACGCATTGCGATCCCCAAGCGTTTCACCCTGCCGATCCGCGAGATCTGGGACATGCAGGAGCGCCTGCCACGGCGCAGCGGCAAGCGTGCCGACATGCTGCTGGACAACCCGCGCTTCCGCGCCGGCTACGATTTCCTGCTGCTGCGTGAGAGCGCCGGCGAGCAGACCGACGGCCTGGGCGAATGGTGGACCGACTACCAGGACGCCAACGACAGCCAGCGCCGCGACATGATCCGCGAGCTGGGCAACCGCGATGACGGTGCCAGCACCGCTGCCGGCCCGCGCAAGCGCAAGCGCAGTGGCAGCAAGCGCAAGCGTGACGACGAGCAGGCCTGGGACTGAACGTGAGCATCCGTGCGTTCATCGGCCTGGGCAGCAACCTGGATGAGCCCGCCGAACAGCTGCGCAGCGCCCTGCAGGCCCTGGACCTGATCGCCGACACCCGCCTGACGGCGGCATCGGCGCTCTACACCAGCGACTCGCTGCTGCCCGGCCAGCCGCGCTACACCAACGCCGTGGCGGCCATCGACACGGCGCTGGCACCACTGGAGCTGCTCGACGCCCTGCAAGCCATCGAGAACGACCAGGGCCGTGTGCGCAAGGAGCGCTGGGGGCCACGCACCCTCGACCTCGACGTGCTGCTATTCGGTGACAGGGTCATCGACGAGCCACGCCTGACGGTGCCGCACTATCACATGCACGCCCGCCCGTTCGTGCTCTACCCGCTCGCCGAGCTGGTGCCCGCCGACTTCCATCTCGCCGATGGCCGCCCCCTGGCACAGTTGCTCCAGGACTGCCCGTTCGTCGGCCTGGAACGCCTGTAGTCCGGGTGTTGCAGACGGCGGTAACGCCAGTAACACCCACGCCGTAACATTGCGGTAACACAGCTGGTTGACTTCCCCCACCTCGCTCACGACTATAGGCGTCCCGCGGCGCCACTATGCCGCAATCACCCATTTAGGCTCGGACGGACCTGTGCCCGAACATCACGCCCGATGATGTGCCGCTCCGAAAGATGAATACACGCGTTGTACGCAGTTGTTTTTCACAGCGCCTGAACGAGGATTCCCCTACATGCCTGAAGTAACCCTGACCACCCTGCACGGCCTGAAGGCCAAGGGCGAGAAAATTACCATGCTGACCTGCTACGACGCGACCTTCGCCAAGGTCGCCAGCCAGGCCGGCGTGGAAGTGCTGCTGGTGGGCGACTCCCTGGGAATGGTCCTGCAGGGCCATGACAGCACGCTGCCCGTCACCAACAACGACATGGCCTACCACACTGCCTGCGTCAAACGTGGCAACGAAGGGGCGCTGATCCTCGCCGACCTGCCCTTCATGGCCCACGCCACCCCCGAGCAGGCCTTCACCAACGCCGCCCAGCTGATGCGTGCCGGCGCCCACATGCTCAAGATCGAAGGCGCCGCCTGGCTGGCCGAAACCATCCGCCTGCTGGCCGAGCGTGGCGTGCCGGTGTGCGCGCACATGGGCCTGACGCCACAGACCGTCAACGTGCTGGGCGGCTACAAGGTCCAGGGCCGCCAGGAAGCCCAGGCGCGGCAGATGCGCGCCGATGCCATTGCCCTGGAGCAGGCCGGCGCGGCCATGCTGCTGCTCGAATGCGTGCCCAGCGAACTGGCCGCGGAAATCACCCAGGCCGTGAGCATCCCGGTCATCGGTATCGGCGCCGGCAGCGCCACCGACGGCCAGGTACTGGTCCTGCACGATATGCTCGGGCTGTCGCTCAGCGGCCGCGTGCCGAAGTTCGTGAAGAACTTCATGGCCGGCCAGCCGGACATCCAGAGCGCCCTGGCCGCCTATGTCCGTGCGGTCAAGGAAGTCAGCTTCCCTGGCAGCGAACATGGGTTCAGCGCATGAATACCGTCAAGACCGTCCGTGAACTGCATGCCGCCGTGGCCCGCGCCCGTGGCGAAGGCAAGCGCATCGCCTTCGTACCGACCATGGGCAACCTGCACAGCGGCCACGCCGCCCTGGTGACCAAGGCCGCCCAGCGTGCCGACTTCGTGGTCGCCAGCATCTTCGTCAACCCGCTGCAGTTCGGCGCCGGCGAAGACCTCGACAAGTACCCGCGCACCCTTGCCGCCGACCAGGAGAAACTGCTCCAGGCCGGCTGCCACCTGCTGTTCGCCCCCACCGTCGAGGAAATGTACCCCGATGGCATGAGCGTACAGACCCGCGTGAGCGTGCCGCAGCTGTCCGAAGGCTTGTGCGGCGCCAGCCGCCCCGGACACTTCGAAGGCGTGGCGACGGTGGTCAGCAAGCTGTTCAACATGGTCCAGCCTGATCTGGCCGTGTTCGGCGAAAAGGACTTCCAGCAACTGGCGGTGATCCGCGCCATGGTCCGCGACCTGAACATGCCGATCCAGATCCTCGGCGAGCCGACCGTGCGCGCCGAAGACGGCCTGGCGCTGTCGTCGCGCAACGGCTACCTGACGCCGGAGCAGCGGGCCGCCGCCCCCGAGCTGTACCGTGTGCTGAGCGGCATGGCCGAGGCCATCCGCCGTGGCCAGCGGGACTTCCCCGCACTGATCGCCGATGGCCAGGTTCGGTTGGAAGCGGCCGGGCTGCGAAAGGATTACCTGGAAGTACGCCATGCCCTGACGCTGCGCCCGGCGATGATCGACGATCGTGACCTGGTGGTGATCGCGGCAGCCTACCTGGGTAACACCCGATTGATCGACAACGTCTACCTGCACCTGGAAGAGCAGAGCGCCTGAGGCCGACGCATGGGGGCGGCGAGGCGTCGCCCCCAACGCGAACCCCAGGTATCGGATCGGTGACAATTTTTAATCCGCGCCGCTCGCCTTCCCCATTCCCGCCTTGGTGCCAATGCCTATAATGTTCAGCTTGCAACCGGCAACGATTGCCACTGTCAAAGCCTGACCATGCACCAAGGAAACCACCCGCGATGGCGTATTACCGTACCCCCCACGATGTGACGGCGCTGCCCGCCTGGCAGGCGCTTCAGCAACACCGCGACGCCATGCAGGGCTTCAGCATGCGCGAAGCCTTCGCCGCCGACGGCAAGCGCTTCGACCAGTTCTCCTTGAGCAGCTGTGGCCTGTTCCTCGATTACTCGAAGAACCTGATCACCGAGCAGACCCGTGACCTGCTGGTGAACCTGGCGAAGGAAGTCGACCTCGAGGCAGCGATCAAGTCGATGTTCAGCGGCGAGATCATCAACGCCTCCGAAGGCCGCCCGGTACTGCACACCGCCCTGCGCCGCCCGGTGGGCGACAAGCTCAGCGTGAACGGCGTCAACGTGATGCCCGAAGTGCACAAGGTGCTCAACCAGATCACCGAGCTGGTCGGTCGCATCCACGACGGGCTGTGGCGCGGCTACAGCGAAAAGCCGATCACCGACGTGGTCAACATCGGCATCGGCGGTTCGTTCCTCGGCCCGGAACTGGTCTCCGAAGCCTTGCTGCCCTACGCCCAGCGTGGCGTGCGCTGCCACTATCTGGCGAACATCGACGGCAGTGAATTCCATGAGCTGTCGGCCAAGCTGCGCGCCGAAACCACCCTGTTCATCGTCTCGTCGAAATCGTTCAACACCCTGGAAACCCTGAAGAACGCCCAGGCCGCCCGCACCTGGTACCTGGCCCAGGGCGGCTCGGAAGCCGAGCTGTACCGGCACTTCATCGCCGTATCGAGCAACAAGGCCGCGGCCGTGGCCTTCGGTATCCGTGAAGAGAACATCTTCCCGATGTGGGACTGGGTCGGCGGGCGCTACTCGCTGTGGTCGGCCATCGGCCTGCCGATCGCCCTGGCCATCGGCACCGCCAATTTCAAGGAACTGCTGTCCGGCGCCTACACCATGGACCAGCATTTCCAGACCGCGCCGTTCGACAAGAACATGCCGGTGCTGCTGGCCCTGCTGGGCGTGTGGTACGGCAATTTCTGGGGCGCGCGCAGCCACGCGATCCTGCCGTACGACCACTACCTGCGCAATATCACCAAGCACCTGCAACAGCTGGACATGGAATCCAACGGCAAGAGCGTGCTGCAGGACGGTAGCCCGGTGAAGACCGATACCGGCCCGGTGATCTGGGGTGGCGTCGGCTGCAACGGCCAGCATGCCTACCACCAGTTGCTGCACCAGGGCACCCAGCTGATCCCGGCCGACTTCATCGTCCCGGTGGTGAGCTTCAACCCGGTGGCGGACCACCATCAGTGGCTGTACGCCAACTGTCTGTCGCAGAGCCAGGCGCTGATGCTCGGCAAGACCCGTGAGGAAGCCGAGGCCGAACTGCGCGCCAAGGGCCTGAATGAGGCCGATATCGCCAAGCTGGCGCCGCACAAGGTGATCCCGGGCAACCGCCCGAGCAACACCCTGGTGGTGGAGCGCATCAGCCCGCGCCGCCTGGGCGCGCTGGTGGCGATGTACGAGCACAAGGTCTTCGTGCAGAGCGTGATCTGGGGTATCAACGCCTTCGACCAATGGGGCGTGGAACTGGGCAAGGAACTGGGCAAGGGCGTGTACCAGCGCCTGGTGGGCGGCCTGGAAGACAGCGCCGAGGACGGTTCGACCCAGGGCCTGATCAACTACTTCCGCGGCCGTCATCGCGGCTGATGCCATAGGCCACACCGCCGCTCTCTGTAGGAGCGGCGTGTCCCCCAGGAACACCCCCACCTTCTACACTGTCCATCGAATAGCCGTTGCAGTCCCTCGCCCCTAACAAGAGCAGGACCACCCGCCATGTTCGATATCCGCGACTATCCCCAGGCCCTGGCCGTGAGCCAGTCCGCCACCCCCTCCGACGACGATTACCGCCGCCTCTACCGCCAGTCGGTGGATGACCCCGACACCTTCTGGGCCGAACAGGCCAAGCGACTGGACTGGGTCAAGCCCTGGTCGAGCGTGCAGCAATGCGACCTGAGGACCGGCAGTGCCCGCTGGTTCGACGGCGCCCAGCTCAACGTCAGCTACAACTGCATCGACCGCCACCTGGCAACGCGTGGAGAACAGACGGCCCTGCTGTGGGAAGGCGACGATCCCAACGACAGCAAGGCCATCAGCTACCGCGAACTGCACCGCCAGGTCTGCCGCCTGGCCAACGCCCTGAAGGCGCGCGGGGTGCAGAAAGGCGACCGGGTATGCATCTACATGCCGATGATCCCCGAGGCCGCCTACGCCATGCTCGCCTGCACGCGTATCGGCGCCATCCACTCGGTGGTGTTTGGCGGCTTTTCCCCCGACGCCCTGCGCGACCGCATCCTCGATGCCGACTGCCGCACCGTGATCACCGCCGACGAGGGCGTGCGTGGCGGCAAGCGCATCCCCCTCAAGCAGAATGTCGACAAGGCACTCGCCAGCTGCCCCAACGTCGATAACGTACTGGTGGTGAAGCGCACGGGCACCGATGTGGCCTGGAGCGACGGGCGTGACCTCTGGTACCACGAAGTCACCGAGAAGGCCGGCGACGACTGCCCGCCCGAACCGATGGCGGCCGAAGACCCGCTGTTCATCCTCTATACCTCCGGCAGCACCGGCAAACCCAAAGGCGTGCTGCACAGCACCGCCGGCTACCTGCTGCAGGCGACCATGACCTTCAAGACCGTGTTCGACTACCGTGACGGCGAGGTGTTCTGGTGCACCGCCGACGTCGGCTGGGTCACCGGCCACAGCTATATCGTCTATGGCCCGTTGGCTAACGGCGCGATCTCGCTGATGTTCGAAGGCGTGCCCAACTACCCCGACAGCTCGCGCTTCTGGCAGGTCGTCGACAAGCACCGGGTGAACATCTTCTACACCGCGCCTACCGCGCTGCGCGCACTGATGCGCGAAGGCGCCGGCCCCCTGCAGAGCACCTCACGCAAGAGCCTGCGCCTGCTCGGCAGTGTCGGCGAGCCGATCAATCCGGAAGCCTGGGAATGGTACTTCGAGGAAGTCGGGCAGAAACGCTGCCCGATCGTCGACACCTGGTGGCAGACCGAGACCGGCGGCATCATGCTCACTCCCCTGCCCGGCACGCCACGGCTCAAGCCGGGTTGCGCCACCCAGCCGATGTTCGGCGTGCAACCGGTGCTACTGAATGAGAAAGGCAAACTCATCGAAGGTCCTGGGGCCGGCCTGCTGGCGATCAAGGCCAGCTGGCCTGGGCAGATCCGCAGCGTCTACGGCGATCACCAGCGCATGGTCGACACCTACTTCAAGCCCATGCCCGGCTACTACTTCACCGGCGACGGCGCCCGGCGCGATGCCGATGGCGACTACTGGATCACCGGGCGCATCGACGATGTGATCAACGTCTCCGGCCACCGTATCGGCACCGCCGAGGTGGAAAGCGCCCTGGTGCTGCACGACAAGGTCGCCGAAGCGGCCGTGGTCGGTTATCCGCACGATCTCAAGGGTCAGGGCGTGTATGCCTTCGTCACCCCCATGAACGGCGTCGAGCCGGACGATGCGCTCAAGGCCGAGCTGCTGGCCCTGGTCAGCAAGGAAATCGGCAGCTTCGCCAAGCCCGAACTGATCCAGTGGGCGCCGGCCCTGCCCAAGACCCGCTCGGGCAAGATCATGCGGCGTATACTGCGCAAGATCGCCTGCAACGAACTGGACAACCTG
Source organism: Pseudomonas sp. microsymbiont 2 (assembly GCF_054788395.1). NCBI lineage: Bacteria > Pseudomonadati > Pseudomonadota > Gammaproteobacteria > Pseudomonadales > Pseudomonadaceae > Pseudomonas > Pseudomonas sp. microsymbiont 2. The sequence continues at coordinate 854,736 of NZ_CM139112.1, read as the reverse complement.
GGAGACACTTCTACCCTTGCCGATCCAAGCGTGGTCCAGGGCCTGATCGACAAACGCCTCAATCGATAACACGCGGCCGGGTGGCCGCCATGAACCCAAGGTCACCATGGAAGCCCTACGTCGCCGCATCGAAACCCAGGTCATGAGCCTCACCGGCGTGGCCCTCGGCCAGCTCGACCTGGAATCGCCCAAGGGTGACCCCGGCCTGTTCGGGCCAAAGAGCATCAGCTGGCAGGTGCATGGCGACTTTCCCAGCATGCTGGTCGGCGGAATCAGCGCGCTGATGCTGCAACTGCTGCACCCACTGGCGCTGGCTGGCGTATGGGATCATTCGAACTTTCGCCACGACCTGCTCGGTCGCCTGCGTCGCACCAGCCAGTTCATCTCCGGCACCACCTTCGGTTCGACCCGCGACGCCGAGTGGCTGATCGACAAGGTACGCACCATCCATCTTCAGGTGGTCGGCACCGCGCCTGACGGACGGCCCTACGCGGCCAGCGACCCCGACCTGCTGACCTGGGTGCATGTGGCCGAGGTCAGCAGTTTCCTTGCCGCCCACCTGCGCTACCGCAACCCTGCCCTGCCCCGCGCCAGCCAGGATGCCTACTACGCCGAAATCGCCCTGATCGCCGAACGCCTGGGCGCGCGCGACGTGCCACGTTCCTGCGACGCAGTGGAGGACTACCTGCGCCGCATGCGCCCACAACTGCAATGTGACAGCCGTAGCCTGGAGGTGGTGGACATCCTGCTCAAGGCCCCGGCCCCCAGCCGCCTGGCCGAACCGGTGGGCAAGCTGATGCTCAAGGCGGGCATCGACCTGCTGCCGGACTGGGCGAGCGACATGCTCGGGCTGCACCAGGGGCCACTGGCCCGGCACATGATCCGCCTGGGCCTGGGCAGGACCGCCCCGGTGCTGCGCTGGGCCATGCGCAATGGCTCTGCACACCGCGCCAGGCGGCGCATGGGCATCGAATGAGGTATTTTGGTTCGTTCATCGGAACCGATTTAACGTGCCATACTCCAAGCACTCCAGCCTGATACAGACGAAGCGACACATGCCCAAAGGATTGACCCGCGCCATCGGCGCACTGCTGGCCCTCGTGGCCCTGTACGGCCTGCTCGGCTTTTTCATTCTCCCCGGCGTCGCCCTGCGCATCGCCAACCAGCAACTGGCGCAGTACGCCACGGTGCCCGCGCACCTGCAACGCATCGAACTCAACCCGTTCAGCCTCGAACTGACGCTCTGGGGCCTGCAGATCGGCGAGCCCGGCAAGGAACAGGTCGGCTTCGAACGCCTGTACGCCAACTTGTCCCTCGACAGCCTGTGGACCAAGGCCCTGCGCCTGGACGCGGTGGAACTGGACAAACCCCGCACCGAGCTGCTGTTCGCCAAGGACGGCAGCCTCAACCTGGCCCAGTTGTTCAAGATCCCGCCCAGCGAGCCCAAGCCCGAGGAACCGCCAAGCGACCCGTTCCCGCTGCGCATCGCCAGCATCAAGCTCAGCGAAGGTTATCTGCATTTCCAGGACCTGCGCCCCAGCGAGCCCATCGAGTTCCTCTACGATTCGATGAACCTGGAGCTGAAGAACCTCAGCACCCTGCCTGACGACAATGCCGACATGACCCTGGTGGCCAACGGCCCGGCCGGTGGGCGCATCGACTGGAGCGGCACCCTCAGCCTGGCCCCGATCGCCTCCGAAGGTACCCTGAAGGTCACCGATGGCCAGATGAAGCTGTTCTGGCCCTACGTGCGCGACGCCGTGCCGCTGGTGCTGGAAGACGGCTTGCTCAGCCTGGAAACCCACTACAAGCTCAACCTCGCCAAGGAGACCGAGCTGCTGCTCGACAACACCTCCGTGCGAGTCGCGCCGTTCGCCATCAAGGCCCCGGATGGCCGGCCACTGGCCCGCCTGGCCAGCCTGGAAGTGAGCGAAACCTCTATCGACCTGGCCAAGCAACTGGTCACTGTCGGCAAGATCCGCAGCGAGAAGCTGGAAACCTGGGCGGCGCTGGAAAAGGACGGCCAGCTCGACTGGCAGAAACTGTTCGCCAGCCAACCGGCCAAGGCCACGCCAAAGGAAAAGGCCGAGCCCGCCGCCGCACAACCGGCGCCGGAAGAACAGGCCGCCAAGGAACCCGCCAAGCCCTGGCAGGTGCTGCTCAAGGACGTACAGGCGCGCAACTACATGGTCCACCTGGCCGACCGCAGCCAGAAGGAGCCCGTGGCGCTGGACGTAGGCCCGCTCAACCTCGACCTGCAGAACTTCGACAGCCTCAACCAGTCGCCCTTCACCCTGAAGCTGGACACCGGCGTGGGCAAGCAGGGCAAGCTGCAGGCCGCGGGCCAGGTCAATCTGGCGCCGGTGAGCGCCAGGCTGGACGTCGCCACCCGAGACATCGACCTGCGCGTCGCCCAGGCCTACATCAGCCCGTTCATCCGCCTGGAACTGCGCAGCGGCATGCTCTCCAGCGACCTGAAGGTCGACCTCAAGAGCACCGAGCCACTGGCCTTCAGCATCACTGGCAAGGCCCAGGCCAACCAGCTGCACACCCTGGACACCATCAAGAATCGCGACTTCGTCAAATGGCAGCAGGTCAACGTCGACGGCCTGTCCTATGTGCATGGCGATGCCCTGTCGATCGACAAGGTCACCCTGCTACAGCCTTACGCGCGCTTCATCATCAACGAAGACCGCACCACCAACGTCGACGACCTGCTGATTCCACAGCCCGCCGACAAGCCGGCTGCGGCGCCGAGCAAGCCGGCAGCACCCGGCACTGGCAAGGAACTGGGCATCCGTATTGGCCAGATCAGTATCAACGATGGTTCGGCCAACTTCGCCGACCTGACCCTGACGCCCAATTTCGCCACCGCGGTGCAGCAGCTCAATGGCCAGATCGGCACCATCGACAACCGCAAGCCGTTGCCGGCCAAGGTGGATATCAAGGGCAAGGTGGACCGCTACGCGCCAGTGACCATCAAGGGCGCGCTCAACCCGTTCAGCCCGCTGGCCAGCCTGGACATCGCCACCAGCTTCAAGCGTGTCGAGCTGACCACGCTCACCCCCTACTCCGGCAAGTTCGCGGGCTTGCGGATCCGCAAGGGCCGGCTGAACCTCGACCTGCACTACCTGATCACCAACGGCCAGCTCAAGGCCGAGAACAAGGTGGTGATCGAGCAGCTGCAACTGGGCGAGAAAGTCGACAGCCCGGACGCGGTGGACCTGCCGATCCGCCTGGCCGTTGCCCTGCTCAAGGACACCGAAGGCAAGATCTCCATCGAGCTGCCGGTATCGGGCGACCTCAACAACCCGCAGTTCAGCGTGATGCCCATCGTCTGGCAGACCCTGCGCAACCTGGTACTGCGCGCAGCCCAGGCGCCGTTCAAGCTGCTCGGCGGGCTGGTCTCTGGTGGCGGTTCGGAGGATCTGGGCAATGTCTCGTTCGCAGCGGGCTCCAGCGACCTCACGCCCGAGGTGCAAACCTCTCTGGACAAGCTCGCCTCGGCCCTCAAGGAGCGCCCCGAGCTGCGCCTGGAGATCGAAGGCACCGCCGCCCAGAGCAGCGACGGCCCACTGATCGCCCAGCAGCGCCTGGAGCGCGAATACCAGGCCACCTGGTACAAGATCCTGCAGCGCCGTGGCGACAAGGTTCCGGCCAACGCCTCGCTGCTGGTGGTCGACGACAGCGACAAGCCGGCGATGCTCGAAGGCATCTACCGCGCTCGCCTCAAGCAGCAACCGCCGGCCGAGTGGGAGAAGCTCGGGCGCGACGAGCGGACCACCAAGCTGCGCGAGGCCGTGATCAAGTCATGGGCCGAAAGCCCCGCCCTGCTACGCAACCTGGGCCAGGAACGGGCCAGCAGCATCAAGGACTACCTGGTGGACAAAGGGCAGCTGGAAGATGACCGGGTGTACTTCATCGATACCAACCTCGGCCAGGCTGAAAGCGATGGGCGGGTGGTGACGCCGATGCACCTGGACGCCGAGTAGCCCTTCACGATCGAGTCGCCTTCATCGCCGGCAAGCCGGCGATGAAGGCAGCACAGGCGATCGATCCCATCAGGCCAGCCGCTGCCCCGACACTGCCGGGTGATACAGCGGCTGCACCTTGTTCCCCGCCGGGTCCAGCAAGTGGAAACTGCGCGCGCCGTCGCCATGGTTGAACGGCCGATCCAGCAGCGTCACGCCATGGGCCTTGAAGTACTGGTACCAGGCTTCGAGCTCCTCCACACTATCGACGACAAAGCCATAGTGGTCCAGGGTCTGGAAACCGTTCGAGGCCCCCGCACCGCGCCCCAGCGACAGGTTGTCATTGCCACAGGTCAGGTACACCAGGTCTTCGTTGGCACGGTTGAGCACCTCCATGCCCAGCACATCGACATAGAAGCGCTCGCATTCCTCGAGGTTGGGCACCAGCAGGGCGATGTGACGCAGGCCATTCAGACGACCAGGGCGGGCGGGCAGATCGGACATGAGAGAAGCTCCTTTTTTTGTATACAATTCAAATCTGAATTTAAAACAAAAGGAGCTTCCTGTGTACTGCCTGTTCATCAAGACACGGGTGAAACCCGGTACCGCCGACACCTTCCTCAGCGCCATCAAGGCCAATGCCGCCGCATCGGTGGCCACCGAGCCGGGCTGCCTGGTGTTCGATGTGTCGCAGGACCGCGACGATGCGCACGTGATCTACCTGTACGAGATCTACCAGGATGACGCGGCGTACGACGCCCATACCCAGACCGCGCACTTCCGGGATAGCCGGCCGCTGGTGGAACCGTTGATCGTGGAGCAGGTGTGCTTCGAGAGCGATGTGATCGCACGCAATCCGGCGCTATAGCGCCCTGTGTAGGAGCGGCCTCGTGCCGCGAAAGGGCTGCAACGCAGCCCCTGATCCCTGCTCCGAGGCAGAAATTGATGGGGCCGCTGCGCGCGCCTTTCGCGGCGCCAGGCCGCTCCTACAGGGACAGCACAAAGCAAAAGCCCCGGCTAATGCCGGGGCTTGTGCTTGAAGGGGTGGCCAATTCCCTTTGGCCGCCGGGACATCCCTTACTCGGACTTCAGGCCATCAGCCGAGACGGCCTGCACGCCTTTGATCTTCTTGGCGATGGCGACTGCCATTTCCTTCTGGGCGTCGGTAATGGCCACCTCAGAGGACAGCGATACCACGCCTTTGTTGGTTTCTACCTTGATGTCACTGCCTGGCACGCCTTTCTCGGTCATCAGGTCAGCTTTCACCTTGGTGGTGATCCAGGTGTCGGAAGTAGCTTCCTTGGCTTTGGTCACCTCACCGGCCGCCAGCGTCATCGGGGCCTGGGTGGACTGGGCAGCGAACGCCGCGTTAGCCATGGTCAGGGTCAGAGCGGTGGCAGTAGCGGCAGCAATGGCGAACTTCTTCATGTGGGTCACTCCTGTTTTTCGAAAGGTCTGCGCCTTGGTTCCTGGCGTCAGGTAGGAGTGATGTTGCACAGCGTATGCCAGTTTTTAGATTTAAAATTAACCTTTAAAAATCAATAAGTTAGATATTAATACAAAAAGCCATGATCGTGCATTTTGCAAGTCCTGGCAAATTCCTGCATGCAAGATGCAAGTCCACAAGAGAAAGGCACAGGCATAAAAAAAGGACCCCGAAGGGTCCTTCTTCTCAGCCTGGAAGGCTTAGACGCCCGATGCCTTGGCAGCGGCGACGTCCTTGATCGACAGCTTGATACGACCGCGGTTGTCCACGTCCAGTACCAGCACTTCGACTTCCTGGCCTTCCTTGAGCACGTCGGTGACCTTCTCGACGCGAGCATCGCTCAGCATGGAGATGTGCACCAGGCCGTCCTTGCCCGGCAGGATGTTGACGAAGGCGCCGAAGTCGACGATGCGCTCGACCTTGCCGACGTAGATCTTGCCGATCTCGGCCTCGGCAGTGATGCCCAGGATGCGCTGCTTGGCAGCGTCCGCGGCTTCCTTGGTCTCGCCGAAGATCTTGATCGAGCCGTCGTCTTCGATGTCGATCGAAGCCTTGGTCTCTTCGCAGATGGCGCGGATGGTGGCGCCGCCCTTGCCGATGACGTCACGGATCTTGTCGGTGTCGATCTTCATCGCGATCATGGTCGGGGCGTTGGCCGACAGCTCGGTACGCGACTCGCCGATGATCTGGTTCATCTGGCCGAGGATGTTCAGGCGCGCTTCCAGGGCCTGGCCCAGGGCGATTTCCATGATCTCTTCGGTGATGCCGTTGATCTTGATGTCCATCTGCAGCGCGGTGACACCCTTGGCGGTACCGGCTACCTTGAAGTCCATGTCGCCCAGGTGGTCTTCGTCACCGAGGATGTCGGTCAGGACGGCGAACTTGTCACCTTCCTTGACCAGACCCATGGCGATACCGGCGACCGGGGCTTTCATCGGCACGCCGGCGTCCATCAGGGCCAGCGAGGCGCCGCAGACCGAAGCCATGGAGCTGGAACCGTTGGACTCGGTGATTTCCGACACCACGCGGATGGTGTACGGGAACACGTCGGCGGCAGGCAGCATGGCCTGGACCGAGCGACGGGCCAGACGGCCGTGGCCGATTTCGCGACGACCGGCACCGCCCATGCGGCCACACTCGCCCACCGAGAACGGCGGGAAGTTGTAGTGCAGCATGAAGGGGTCTTTCTTCTCGCCTTCCAGGGTGTCCAGCAGCTGGGCGTCACGGGCAGTACCCAGGGTCGCGACGACCAGGGCCTGGGTTTCGCCACGGGTGAACAGCGCCGAACCGTGAGTCTTCGGCAGAACACCGACTTCGATGTTCAGCGGACGCACGGTCTTGGTGTCACGACCGTCGATACGTGGCTTGCCGTTGACGATGTTCTCGCGAACGGTGCGGTATTCGATCTCGCCGAAGATGTCTTTGACTTCAGCAGCCGATGGCTGGCCTTCTTCACCGGAGAACTTGGCGATCGCCTGATCGCGCAGTTCGCCCAGGCGCGCATAGCGGTCGGCCTTGACGGTGATGGTGTAGCCCTGGGAAACAGCCTCGCCGAACTCGGCGCGGATGGCGTCGAACAGCGCGGTGTTGGCAACGGCAGGTTTCCAGTCCCAGGTTGGCTTGGCGGCTTCGGCAGCCAGCTCCTTGACGGCCTTGATCACGGCCTGGAATTCATCGTGGGCGAACAGCACGGCGCCCAGCATCTGGTCTTCGGTCAGCTCCTGGGCTTCCGACTCGACCATCAGCACGGCGGACTCGGTACCGGCAACGACCATGTCCAGGCTCGAGGCAGCCAGTTGCTCGTAGGTCGGGTTCAGCAGGTAGCCGGTGCTTTCGTGGAAGGCAACGCGGGCGGCGCCGATCGGGCCTTCGAACGGAATGCCGGAAATGGCCAGGGCAGCCGAGGTACCGATCATCGCGGCGATGTCCGGATCGGTCTTCTTGCTGGTGGAAACCACGGTGCAGACGACCTGGACTTCGTTCATGAAGCCTTCAGGGAACAGCGGGCGGATCGGACGGTCGATCAGGCGCGAGGTCAGGGTTTCTTTCTCGGAAGGACGGCCTTCACGCTTGAAGAAACCGCCAGGGATCTTGCCGGCAGCGTAGGTTTTTTCCTGGTAGTGCACGGACAGCGGGAAGAAGCCCTTGCCCGGATCGGCTTGCTTGGCACCGACCACGGTCACCAGCACGGTGACATCGTTGTCGACGGTGACCAGCACGGCGCCGGTGGCCTGACGGGCAATGCGGCCCGTTTCGAGGGTAACGGTCGATTGACCGAACTGGAACGTCTTGATTACCGGGTTCACGGTTTCCTACCTTTTTCAGTGGCTCTTGGGGGAACTGGTTCTTGCGAATTCTTGGGCAGAACGGGGAATCGGCCCCATTGACCGTCCAGATACAACACGAGGCTGGGAGCCTGGCGCCGAGCGGTCGAACCGCACGACAGACCAGGCTGCCAACCTCGCAGATCGCGTGGCGTGTCCAACGGCAACGCTGACGGGCAGCGTTGCCGAAGAATGCGACACACCATGCAACACCACTGGCCAGGCCGCTATTAGCGACGCAGACCCAGGCGACCGATCAGGGCGCTGTAACGAGTGGTGTCCTTGCCCTTCAGGTAGTCCAGCAGCTTACGACGCTGGTTGACCATACGGATCAGACCACGACGGGAGTGGTGGTCTTTTTCGTTGGCCTTGAAGTGGCCTTGCAGCTTGTTGATGTTGAAGGTCAGCAGGGCAACCTGAACTTCCGGGCTACCGGTGTCGCCGGCGGCTTGCTGATAGTCTGCAACGATCTGAGCTTTTTCTTCGACGCTGAGGGCCATTTGGCTTCTCCTGATAAACGGATCCCGTAAACGGTCTCCAATAGGCCAGGGACGAATCCCCGTATTAATAAGAAGAGGTGTGACCGTGCCTAATAACAGCCACCCTCGATACCACCGGTTTCAGCCGAAGCCTCTGCCCGTGGTTTCGGTCATTCCGACCGAATCAGTCGACGCGGCGCGATGCGCCCGTCTTCGCTCACTTCACCGATACCGATGAAGCGACCATTATGATCCTGTACCCGGACCATGCCGAACTGCGGCGCCTCCGGCGCGCGTACCGCCTGGCCATGCAGCCAGTAGAACGCGCTATGTTCGGAGAGACCTACCAGTGGCCAGTCCTGCAGCCCGCTGTCGGATGGCATCAGGAAGCGATCGAGCGCTTCGTTGCCGCCTTCGGCGTGGGCCTGTTCGAGCGCCTCGAGCGTCACCGTCTGTGCCAGCGCGAAGGGGCCTGCCTGGGTACGGCGCAGTTCGGCGACGTAGGCACCACAGCCCAGCGCCTCACCGATATCCTCCACCAGGGTGCGGATATAGGTACCTTTGCTGCAGCCAACCGACAGGCGCGCACGGGTGCCTTCGCACTCGAGCAGCTCCAAGCGGCCAATAGTAACAGAACGCGCCTCGCGCTCCACTACCTCTCCTGCACGCGCCAGCTTGTACAGCGGCTGGCCATCGCGCTTGAGCGCCGAGTACATCGGCGGTACCTGGAGAATGTCGCCACGAAAACGTGGAATGACGGCTTCGATATCGGCGCGACCAACGGTCACTTCGCGGGTCTGCAGGACTTCGCCCTCGGCGTCCGCCGTGCTGGTGGTCTGGCCCAGCTGCATGACCGTTTCGTAACCCTTGTCGGAGTCGAGCAGGTACTGCGAGAACTTGGTCGCCTCGCCGAAGCACAGCGGCAGCACGCCGGTGGCCAGCGGGTCGAGGCTGCCGGTGTGACCGGCCTTTTCCGCGTTGAGCAACCAGCGGACTTTCTGCAGCGCGGCGTTGGAGGTGAACCCCAGCGGCTTGTCGAGCAGGATGATGCCGCTGACATTGCGGCGGATACGTTTGACCTGGGCCACCGCTTACTCCTTGGTGTCCGGCTCGTCGGCATCCTTGTGCTGGCGATCTTCGGCCACCGCACGCTCGATAAGTGCCGACAGATGGGCACCGCGACTGACGCTTTCATCGAAGTGGAAATGCAGCTGCGGCACGCTGCGCAGCTGCATGACGCGGCCAAGGTGCAGGCGCAGGAAGCTCGCGGCGCTGGTCAAGGCTTTGAGGGTCTGCGGCACGGCGTCGGCGCCGTCCTGGCCCATCACGGTGATGAAGACCTTGGCATGGCCCAGGTCGCGGCTGACGTCGACGGCGGTAATGGTCACCAGGCCGACGCGCGGGTCTTTGACTTCACGGCGGATCAGTTCCGACAGCTCACGCTGCATCTGATCGCCGATGCGTTGGGTACGGCTGTATTCTTTTGCCATTTTTGCTACCTGTTACGTAAAGCGGCAAACGCCCGGTCAGGCGGAAACCTGACCGGGCGCTACCTGCAGAGGCGCTGCCAGCCGCCTTGCGACGGGGGCTGCGCCAGGCTCGACCCTTACAGGGTACGAGCCACCTGGACTTTCTCGAAGACTTCGATCTTGTCGCCGACCTTGACGTCGTTGTAGCTCTTGACGCCGATACCGCACTCCATGCCGTTACGCACTTCGGCAGCGTCGTCCTTGAAGCGACGCAGCGACTCCAGCTCGCCTTCGAAGATCACCACGTCCTCGCGCAGTACGCGGATCGGACGGTTGCGGTACACGGTACCCTCGATGACCATACAGCCGGCGATGGCGCCGAACTTCGGCGAACGGAACACGTCACGCACTTCCGCGACACCCAGGATGTTCTCGCGAACATCGCTGCCGAGCATGCCGGTCAGGGCCTTCTTGACGTCTTCGATGATGTCGTAGATCACGTTGTAGTAACGCATATCCAGACCTTCCTGCTCGACGATCTTGCGCGCGCCGGCATCGGCACGCACGTTGAAGCCGAACAGCACCGCGTTGGACGCCAGCGCCAGGTTGGCGTCGCTCTCGGTGATACCACCGACGCCGCCACCGATGACGCGCACCTGAACTTCGTCGTTGCCCAGGCCGCCGAGCGAGCCTTGCAGGGCCTCCAGAGAACCGCGCACGTCGGTCTTGAGGACGATGTTGAGGGTCTTCTTCTCTTCCTGACCCATGGTCTCGAAGATGTTTTCCAGCTTGCCGGCGTGAGCACGGGCCAGCTTGACCTCGCGGTACTTGCCTTGACGGAACAGGGCAACTTCACGGGCCTTCTTCTCGTCGGCGACCACGGACAGCTCGTCACCGGCTTCCGGCGTGCCATCCAGGCCGAGGATCTCGACCGGGATCGACGGGCCGGCTTCCTTCACAGGCTTGCCGTTCTCGTCGAGCATGGCGCGCACGCGGCCATAGTTGGAGCCGACCAGGACCATGTCGCCCTGACGCAGGGTACCGTCCTGAACCAGGATCGTGGCAACCGGGCCACGGCCCTTGTCCAGACGCGATTCGACCACGACACCACGACCCGGAGCGGTCGGCGTGGCGGTCAGCTCGAGGATCTCGGCCTGCAGCAGAACCGCTTCGAGCAGCTCGTCGACACCGGTACCCATCTTCGCCGAGACCTTGACGAACGGCGTATCACCGCCCCAGTCCTCGGAGGTCACGCCTTCGACGGCCAGCTCGTTGCGGATGCGATCGAGGTCGGCACCCGGCTTGTCGATCTTGTTCACCGCGACGACCAGCGGAACGCCGGCAGCCTTGGCGTGCTGAACGGCTTCGCGGGTCTGCGGCATCACGCCGTCGTCCGCCGCCACCACCAGGATGACGATGTCGGTGGCCTTGGCACCACGGGCACGCATCTGGGTGAACGCAGCGTGACCCGGGGTATCGAGGAAGGTGACCATGCCGCGGTCGGTTTCCACGTGGTAGGCACCGATGTGCTGGGTGATGCCACCGGCTTCGCCAGCAGCAACCTTGGCACGACGGATATAGTCGAGCAGCGAGGTTTTACCGTGGTCGACGTGGCCCATGACGGTCACGACCGGCGCGCGGGACTCGACTTCACCTTCGAACTTCAGCGATTCGGCCAGGGAGTCTTCCAGGGCGGTGTCGCTGATCAGGGTAACCTTGTGGCCCAGTTCTTCGGCGACCAGTTGAGCGGTCTCCTGGTCCAGCACCTGGTTGATGGTGACCGGAGTGCCCAGCTTGAACATGAACTTGACGACTTCGGCGGCCTTGACCGACATCTGTTGCGCCAGTTCCGAGACGGTGATGGTCTCGCCGATGGTCACGTCGCGGATGACCGGACCGGTCGGGTTCTGGAAGCCATGCTGGTTGCGCTTCTTCGGCTTGCCCTTGCCACCGCGACCGCGACGGAAACCATCGCTCTCTTCGTCGGTGGTGCGTGGCGCGGCGCGCGGAGTCGGAGCCTTTTCCTTCTCCTTGACCTTGACCTTGATGGAAACGCGTGGCGCTTCGCCACGACGCTCGCCTGCCGCACCGCCGCCGCCGCCGCGACGTTCATCGTCACGGGCACGGCTTTCGTTGCGACGCGCTTCTTCCTTCTTGCGCTCGGCAGCACGGGCAGCGGCGTCTTCCGAAACCGGTGCATCGGCCACTACCGGGGCCGGGGCAGGCTCGGCCTTCGGCGCAGGCGCCGCAGCCGGTGCTTCGGCCGCCTGACGACGGGCTTGCTCTTCGTTGCGCTGGCGTACTTCGGCCTCGACCTTCTCGCGGGCGGCGTTTTCCGCCGCGCGGCGCTCTTCCTGCTCGCGCTTCTGCTCGGCCTGGATCTCTTCCGGGCTGCGCTGCACGAAGACTTTCTTCTTGCGTACTTCTACGCTGATGCTCTTGCTACCGGCGACACGCAGAGTGCTGGTGGTCTTGCGCTGCAAGGTGATCTTGCGCGGCTCTTCCGCCTTGCTCTTGTGGCTGCTCTTCAAATGGGTCAGCAGGGTCTGCTTCTCATTGTCGGTCACTACCTGACCGGCGTCGGTGTGCGGCAGACCTGCCTCACGCATCTGCTGCAGCAGGCGCTCTACCGGTGCCTCGACCTCTTGGGCCAGTTCTTTCACCGTGACTTGCGTCATGCACTTCTCTCCTCAGGCCGCGCCTAATTACTCGAACCAGTGGGCTCGGGCGGCCATGATCAACTTGCCGGCACGCTCTTCGTCGATGCCGTCGATGTCGAGCAGATCGTCGATCGACTGCTCGGCCAGGTCTTCGCGGTTAACCACGCCGCGCACCGCCAGTTCCGCCGCCAGGTCCTTGTCCATGCCCTCGAGGGAGAGCAGGTCGTCGGCCGGATGGGCGTCTGCCAGTTTTTCTTCGGTAGCGATGGCCTTGGTCAACAAGCGGTCCTTGGCACGAGCGCGGAGCTCGTTGACGATGTCCTCGTCAAAGCCATCGATGTTGAGCATTTCTTCCAACGGTACGTAAGCAATTTCTTCGAGGCTGGTGAAGCCTTCGTCGACCAGCACTTGTGCCAGCTCCTCGTCGACTTCCAGTTCCTCGATGAAGTTACGCAGGATGTCGCCTGTTTCCGCCTGTTGCTTGGCCTGGATGTCCTTCTCGGTCATCACGTTCAGGGTCCAGGCGGTCAGCTGGCTGGCCAGGCGGACGTTCTGACCGCCACGGCCGATGGCCTGGGCCAGGTTGTCCTCGGCCACGGCGATGTCCATGGCATGGGCATCTTCATCAACGATGATCGCGGCAACCTCTGCCGGCGACATGGCGTTGATGACGAACTGCGCCGGGTTCTCGTCCCACAGGACGATATCCACACGCTCGCCACCCAGCTCGCCGGATACGGCCTGGACGCGCGAACCACGCATGCCGATACAGGCACCTTGCGGGTCGATGCGCTTGTCCTTGGAGCGGACGGCGATCTTGGCGCGCGACCCCGGATCACGGGAGGCGGCCATGACTTCGATGAGACCTTCGGCGATTTCCGGCACTTCGATGCGGAACAGCTCGATGAGCATCTGCGGCGCGGTGCGCGACAGGATCAACTGCGGACCGCGGTTCTCGGTGCGGATTTCCTTGAGCAGCGCACGCAGGCGCACGCCGACGCGGAAGGTCTCACGCGGGATGATGTCTTCACGAGCCAGCAGCGCCTCGGCATTGTTGCCCAGGTCGACGATGACGTTGTCGCGGGTGACCTTCTTCACGGTGCCGGAGATGATCTCGCCGACACGCTCGCGATAGGCGTCGACCACCTGGGCGCGCTCGGCTTCGCGAACCTTCTGCACGATGACCTGCTTGGCGGTCTGGGCGGCGATACGGCCGAATTCGATCGACTCGATCTTCTCTTCGATCACGTCACCGATCTTGGCGTCCGGGTGCGTGTCCTGGATCTTTTCCAGCCAGGTCTCGATCGCCGGATCGTCCAGGTCGTTCTCGTCGACCACGGTCCAGCGGCGGAAGGTCTCGTAGCTACCGGTGTGGCGGTTGATTTCCACACGCAGGTCGACTTCGTCCTCAAAACGTTTTTTGGTTGCAGTGGCCAGGGCCACTTCCAGCGCTTCGAAAATGACGCCGGGCGGTACACCCTTTTCGTTGGATACCGATTCAACAACCAGCAGTACTTCTTTGCTCATCGTACGCCTCGCCTTGCGCAAGCCATTGGGCCCGGAAAGTCCGCCGGGCCCGGCACGTCTCAGTCAAAACTGGGAATAATATTGGCCTTGTCGATCGAGTCGATCGGCAGCAGGAACTCGTTGTTGTCCACCTGGACCACCACATCCTGCTCCTCCACACCACGGAGAAGGCCCTGGAAGTTACGACGACCCTCGAAGGGCGTACGCAGCTTGATCTTCACCTGCTCGCCGGCATGCGAAGCAAACTGTTCAAGGGTGAACAGCGGGCGGTCCATGCCTGGAGAGGATACCTCGAGGGTATATTCAGAGCTGATCGGATCTTCCACATCGAGGATGGCGCTGGCCTGACGGCTGACCGCTTCGCAGTCGTCCACCAGGATCCCGTCTTCCTTGTCGATGTAGATACGCAGTACCGAATGCTTGCCTTGGGAGACGTATTCGATCCCCCAGCATTGATAGCCCAGACCCTCGACAACCGGGGCCAACAAGGCCTGCAACTGTTCTAGCTTGCTCGACACCTGAACCCCCTCGTGCATGCTGTGCAAATAAAAAATGGGCGAAGCGCCCATCCCTGAAAGCGCCGTTGGACAACGGCACCTAAAACTGTTCGGCTAGCAAAAAGCCCCTGAAAAGGGGCTCCGCTGAGACTGGTTGCGGGGGCTGGATTTGAACCAACGACCTTCGGGTTATGAGCCCGACGAGCTACCAAGCTGCTCCACCCCGCGACAAAGCTGGGGCGAAAGTATAAGACTGAACCCTTTGCTGGGTCAATCCGACCTCCACCTGCAAGAAAGCCCGCTACAGCGGGCTCTCATGCTTCAATTGGTACCGAGAAGGGGACTCGAACCCCTACACCCTATGGGCACAACCACCTCAAGGTTGCGTGTCTACCAATTCCACCACCTCGGCAATACTACTTCTTGAAACCCGTTACTGCTGCTCTTTGGCTGGAGGAGGTACGTCACCAGAGTTGGTGGTTTCGCTCTTCTGCTGCTGGAGCACCGGTACATCATCATTGACTGCCGGCTTTGGCTCTTTGACTTCCAGCACCGCTGGATCTGGCAAGCCAGCTTGATTCAGCTGGTGAGCCTGCTGCTTGGCGAAGTATCCTAACCCAAGTGCAGTCAAAAAGAAAGTGGCAGCAAGTATAGCAGTAACTTTACTCAAAAAGGTAGCGGAACCTTGGCTTCCGAACACAGTATTTGAAGCACCTGCGCCGAAAGATGCACCTGCTTCCGCACCTTTACCCTGTTGCAGCAGCACCATTACAACCAGTGCCAACGCTGCCAACAGATGAAAAACAACGATGACTGTTTCCAGCATTTGTTCAGTTTCCTGCGGCGCGACAAATTGCACCGAATTCGTCTGCGTTCAGGGACGCTCCACCAATGAGCCCCCCATCGATATCCGGCATGCCGAACAGTTCGGCCGCATTGGCCGCCTTCACGCTGCCGCCGTAGAGAAGTCGCACATTCGCTGCAACTTCGGCGTCCTTCGCCGCCAACTGCTTGCGGATGGCTGCATGCACATCCTGGGCTTGCTGTGGCGAGGCCGTCAAACCAGTACCAATGGCCCATACAGGCTCATAGGCAATTACTGCATTGGCGAAAGCCTTGATACCGAATACCTCGATAACACTGCTTAGTTGACGCTCTACAACTTTGAGCGTTTCGCCTGCCTCGCGCTCCGCGAGAGTTTCCCCTATACAGAGCACCGGCGTCAAACCACTTTTCTGAGCAGCTGCAAACTTCTGATTCAGCACTTCGTCACTTTCACCAATAATCTGGCGACGCTCGGAGTGCCCAACCAAAACATACTTGCAACCCGCTTCAGACAACTGACTCGGTGCAACTTCCCCGGTCAGCGCGCCTTGTTCAGGCTGTACAGCAGAATTCTGTGCGCCTACGGCGATTTCCTTACCCTCGAGCCCATCAACAACTTGATTGATGAACAAGGCCGGTGGAAACACCGCGACTTCCACACCGTTCGGCAGGGGCATATTGCCCAAGCCCTGGGTCAGCTCAGCGACGCTGGCGCGGGTACCGTGCATCTTCCAGTTACCAGCTACCATGGGGCGACGCATGCTTTACCTCGTCGGTCAAAGTGGGCGCAGATCTTACCCAACACGATCTGCGCTGGCAAGCCTCTTTCAGGCACAAACTTCTTCGACGAGCTTGGCCAGGGCCTCGGCATGGCCGCGCACCTGCCCTTCGTCGTCACCTTCGACCATCACCCGCACCAGCGGCTCGGTACCGGACTTGCGCAACAGCACGCGCCCACGCCCCGCCATGGCTTCGGTCGCCTTGGCGCTGGCTTCCTTGACCAGTGGGTTTTCCAGTGGGTCGCTCTTGCCCGCCGCGAAACGCACATTGATCAGCACCTGCGGGCACTTGCGCACGGCCTGACGCGCCTGGGACAGGTTCTCGCCCCGGCGCTTGAGCGCCATCAGCACCTGCAAGGCCGCGATGATCGCATCCCCCGTGGTGGTGTGGTTGGCGCACACGACGTGCCCGGAGTTCTCGCCACCCAGCAGCCATTCGCGCTCGAGCAGTTCGGCCATGACGTAACGATCACCGACTTTCGCCCGCACGAAGGGGATATCCAGCTCCTTGAACGCCAGTTCCAGGCCCAGGTTGCTCATCAACGTGCCAACGACGCCGCCCTGCAGCTTGCCGCGCTCCTGCAGGTCACGACCGATGATGAACAGCAGCTCGTCACCGTCGACGATGGCGCCGGTATGGTCGACCATCAGCACGCGATCACCATCGCCATCGAAGGCGATACCGAGGTCCGCATGCCCAACCAGGACAGCAGCCTGCAGCGACTCGATGTGGGTCGAACCACAGTTTTCGTTGATGTTCAGACCATCCGGAGCGGCATGCAGCACCGTGACATCGGCACCCAGCTCACGGAATACGCTCGGCGCTACCTTGTAGGTGGCGCCGTGAGCGCAATCCACGACGATCTTCAGGCCGTCGAAGCTGGTGCTGCTAGGCACGCTGCTCTTGCAGAATTCGATGTAGCGCCCGGCGGCATCATTGATGCGCGAGACCTTGCCCAGCTTGCTGGAGTCGACGACGTTCATCGGCTGATCGAGCAGCTCTTCGATCATCAGCTCGACTTCGTCCGGCAGCTTGGTGCCGGCACCGGAGAAGAACTTGATGCCGTTGTCGTCATGAGGATTGTGCGAAGCACTGATGACGATCCCGGCTTCGGCATGGAAGGTACGGGTCAGGTAGGCGATGGCCGGGGTCGGCATCGGCCCGAGCAGCATCACATCAGCCCCCGCTGCGGACAGGCCGGCCTCCAGGGCGGACTCGAACATGTAGCCGGAAATCCGTGTGTCCTTGCCCACCAGCACCCGGCAATTGCCTTGCTTGCGGAACGCCATGCCGGCGGCCCAGCCGAGCTTCAGCATGAAGTCGGGAGTGATGGGGTACTGGCCAACACGACCACGGATACCATCGGTACCAAAGTATTTTCTGCTCATAGTGACTCCAATGTTCTTATTCGGCGCTCTGCACGGCGGCGATCATGCGCACGACATCGACGGTTTCGGCGACATCGTGTACCCGCAGGATGCTCGCGCCCTTGGTCATGGCCAGGGCGGCCAGGGCCAGACTGCCGTAGAGCCGCTCGCCGACCGGACGATCCAGCGCGAGGCCGATCATGCTCTTGCGCGAGACGCCCACCAAGAGTGGCCGCCCCAGGCGGTAGAGCGCTTCCATGTGTTTGAAAAGGCTGAGGTTGTGCTCAAGAGTCTTGGCAAAGCCGAACCCCGGGTCGAGGATGATGCGCTCAGCCCCGATGCCGGCCGCCGCGCAGGCGGCCATACGCTGTTCAAGATAGCGCGTTACATCGGCTGTCACATCCTCGTACTGCGGATTGTCCTGCATGTTGCCCGGCTCGCCACGCATGTGCATGAGGCAGACCGGCAGGCCGCTATCGGCCGCCGCATCGAGCGCGCCATCACGCTCCAGGGCACGCACGTCGTTGATCAGCCCTGCACCAAGGCGGGCCGTCTCACGCATGACCGAAGGTGTCGAGGTGTCGACCGAGATGATCACATCGAGCCGACTGCTGATCGCCTCGACAATGGGCGCCACGCGCTCCAATTCCTCGATAGGCGAGACGGCGCGAGCCCCAGGACGGGTGGACTCGCCACCTACGTCGATCAGGGTCGCACCGGCCGCCACCATCTCCTCGGCATGGCGCAACGCTGCATCGCGCTGACTGAAGCGCCCACCATCGGAGAACGAGTCTGGGGTGACATTGAGGATACCCATGACATGGGTACGGGACAAATCAAGAACCCGGTTGCCGCAAGGCAACCGGGTCGGGTACTGCGTCAAGCTCATAGATACCCTTAGTGTTGAGCCGCTGGACCGCCGATCGGCGACTCCGGACGATCGTCCTGGGAAGCCTGGTTACCGGAGGTACCCGAGTCATTGTCCCAGTCACGCGGCTCGCGCGGGGTACGACCCGCCATGATGTCGTCGATCTGGTCGGCATCGATGGTTTCGTACTTCATCAAGGCTTCGGCCATGGCGTCGAGCTTGTCGCGGTTGTCGGTGAGGATCTGCTTGGCCGTGGCGTAGCACTGGTCGATGATGCTGCGCACCTCGGAGTCGATCATCTTGGCGGTCTCGCCCGAGACGCTGGCGTGCTGGCTGCCAGCACTGCGACCGAGGAACACCTCGCCCTCCTCTTCCGCGTACATCAGCGGGCCGAGTTTCTCGGACAGGCCCCACTTGGTGACCATGTTCCGGGCAATCTGGCTGGCACGCATGATGTCATTGGAAGCACCGGTGGTGACACCATCGAAGCCCAGGGTCATCTCTTCGGCGATACGGCCGCCGTACAGCGAGCAGATCTGGCTGATCAGCGCGCGCTTGGACAGGCTGTAGCGATCTTCCTCCGGCAGGAACATGGTCACGCCCAGGGCGCGACCACGAGGAATGATCGACACCTTGTAGACCGGGTCATGCTCAGGGACGACGCGACCGACGATGGCGTGGCCCGCCTCGTGGTAGGCGGTGTTCTGCTTCTCTTTCTCGGACATGACCATGGTCTTGCGCTCGGCGCCCATCATGATCTTGTCCTTGGCCAGCTCGAACTCCTTCATTTCGACCAGGCGCTTGCTGGCACGGGCGGCGAACAGCGAGGCCTCGTTGACCAGGTTGGCCAGGTCGGCACCGGAGAAGCCAGGCGTACCACGAGCGATGACCGCGGCATTGACGTTCTCGCCGACCGGCACTTTGCGCATGTGCACTTTCAGGATCTGCTCGCGACCACGGATATCCGGCAGGCCGACCACGACCTGGCGGTCGAAGCGGCCAGGGCGCAGCAGCGCCGGGTCGAGCACGTCCGGACGGTTGGTGGCGGCGATGACGATGATGCCATCGTTCATCTCGAAGCCATCCATCTCGACCAGCAACTGGTTCAGGGTCTGCTCACGCTCGTCGTGACCGCCACCCATGCCGGCGCCACGGTGGCGACCGACGGCGTCGATTTCGTCGATGAAGATGATGCACGGCGCGTGCTTCTTGGCCTGCTCGAACATATCACGAACACGGCTGGCACCCACGCCGACGAACATCTCGACGAAGTCGGAACCGGAAATGGTGAAGAACGGTACCTTGGCTTCACCGGCAATGGCCTTGGCCAGCAGGGTTTTACCGGTACCGGGCGGGCCGACCATCAGCACGCCACGCGGGATGCGACCACCCAGGCGCTGGAACTTGCCCGGGTCGCGCAGGAACTCGACCAGCTCGCCGACTTCTTCCTTGGCCTCGTCGCAACCGGCAACGTCGGCCAGGGTGGTCTTCACCTGGTCTTCGGACAGCAGGCGCGCCTTGCTCTTGCCGAAGCTCATCGGCCCGCCCTTGCCGCCGGCACCGCCCTGCATCTGGCGCATGAAGAACATGAACACGGCGATGATCACCAGGATCGGGAAGCTGGCCACCAGCAGCTGGGTCCAGATGCTCTGCTGCTCCGGCTGCTTGCCTTCGACGGTCACGTGATTGTCGACCAGGTCGCCGATCAGGCCGTTGTCGGTGATGGCCGGGCGCACGGTCTTGAAGTTGTCGCCATCGGTGCGCTTGCCGGTAATGATGTAGCCGTCGACGGTCACGCGCTCGACCTTGCCATCCTTGACCTGCTGGATGAAGTCGGAATAGTTGAGGGTCTGCGGCTCGTT
The DNA here is from genome assembly GCF_054788395.1 of Pseudomonas sp. microsymbiont 2. Classification (NCBI taxonomy): domain Bacteria; kingdom Pseudomonadati; phylum Pseudomonadota; class Gammaproteobacteria; order Pseudomonadales; family Pseudomonadaceae; genus Pseudomonas; species Pseudomonas sp. microsymbiont 2. Next base: position 834,621 of record NZ_CM139112.1, on the reverse strand, counting down.
AGGGCTGGAGAAGTTGTTCATCACCGTCACCAGGACGGCGGCGATGATCAACCACAGGATCAGATTCTTTGCCATGTCGTTCAATTCGCTACCCTCTGAGGCCGGCGCACGACGCAGCCGTGCCTCGCATGATATTCATCGCCCTAACTTACTACATTACCTACGCATCCGCAGGCACCGTCTGTAACCCTTTGTGAAAGCTAGACTACACGAAGTTCGGACGATCCAGACGGGGCTGCCGATTGGAAATAACTATCGGCAACCCCGCAAAACGCCTCTCATGCCCCCTTGAAGCCCCTGGCCAGCAGGTACTGCTCGCGGGAGCGATCCCGCGAAGACGACGGCTTGCGCATCTGCACCTTGTCGAACTTGCCTCGTACCTCCTTGAGGTACACATCGAAACCTTCACCCTGGAAGATCTTGATCAGGAAGTCGCCGCCAGGGCGCAGTACACGGGTTGCCAAATCGAGCGCGAGCTCGCAGAGGAACATGGCGCGCGGGATGTCCACCGCGGGCGTACCACTCATATTGGGGGCCATGTCGGAAATCACAAGGTCCACGTGTGAATCGCCCACCGCCTGCAGGATGTCGGCGAGCACTTCGTCCTTGGTGAAATCGCCCTGGATGAAGGTCACATCGGCGATCGCGTCCATCTCCAGGATGTCCGAGGCGATCAAGCGGCCCTGGCCACCGATCAGACGACTGGTCACCTGGGACCAGCCTCCGGGCGCCGCGCCGAGGTCGATGACGCTCATGCCGGGACGGATCAGCTTGTCCTTTTCCTGGATCTCCAGCAGCTTGTAGCTGGCGCGCGAACGGTAGCCGTCCTTCTGCGCCTGCTTGACGAAGGGGTCGTTGAAATGCTCTCGCAGCCAGTTTGCGCTGCTTTTGGAACGTTGTACCACGGGGCACCTCGATGATATGCGTCGTGATTGACTGGGCGGAGCCACAGGCCCTCGGGTAAAATGCCCGTCAATTTTACAGAATCAGACGAAAAGGGTCAGATTATGCCGCTCAACAACGAGCAGAAGAAGCAATACAAGTCCATTGGTCATGACCTGAAGCCGGTTCTGATCGTCGCGGGCAATGGTTTGAATGAAGGTGTCATCGCCGAACTGGAGCGCGCCCTGGCTGATCACGAGCTGATCAAGGTCGAAATCCGCTCGGAAGACCGTGAAGAGCGCGCTGCCGCCATCGCCGAACTGTGCAAGGCCGGCCGTGCAGAGCTGGTGCAGACCATCGGCAAGAAAGCGCTGATCTATCGCAAGAACCCACAGCCGAACAAGCAGCTGTCCAATATCCACCGCTACAAGTAACGGTAGCAGGGCTGCTGCGCAGCCCATCGCGACACAAGGCCGCTCCCACAGGGATTGCACCGACCTACGGCGCAGCGCAATCCCTGTGGGAGCGGCCTTGTGTCGCGAAAGGGCCGCAAAGCGGCCCCGGCGAACCTGGACTGCTTACCGCCGCGCCCTGACCGGGACCGGCTGGGCCACCAGCACGATGCCGGAGAAGCCCAGCACCAGGAAGCAGAACATCTGCCAACGCTCGCCCACGGAAATTCCGTAGCGCAGCGTGTAGTAGCTGACACAGGCGCCAAAGCCGAGCAGCAGCATCTGGCCACGGAATTGCCGCCACCAGGCCGCCAGGCCATCCACCCTCGCCAGCACCGCCAGCTGGGTCAACAGCCCGAGCATCGCCACGCCGATCAACCAGCGGTCGATCTGCGCGGCCACATCATGCACCAGCAATGGCGCCAGGCCACTGACCTTCAGCGCCGGCACCAGCCCCACATGGAACACCCAGAGGCCGCCGACCCAGAACACCTGGGCCAGCTGCCAGAGGATACCCTCGAGGGATGGCGCCCGCAGGCGCCGGTCAGATGTGCTTGACTTCGACAATCTCGTACTCGACCGTGCCGCTTGGCGTCTTGACGACGACAGTATCACCTTCTTCCTTGCCGATGATGGCCTTGGCGATCGGAGCACCGCTCGAGAGCTTGCCCTGCTTCACGTCGGCTTCGTCCTCGCCGACGATCTGGTAGGTCACCTCTTCATCGGTCTCGGTGTTCGCCAGCACCACGGTGGTACCGAAGATCACCTTGCCGGTGTGGGCGATGGTGGTGACGTCGATCACCACCGAGTTCTGCAGACGGCCTTCGATATCGCGGATACGCGCCTCGACCATGCCCTGCTCCTCACGGGCGGCATGGTACTCGGCGTTTTCCTTGAGATCGCCCAGCTCGCGAGCCTCGCCGATCGCCTGGCTCAGGCGCGGGCGCTCGGTCTTGCTCAGGAACAGATGCTCTTCTTCCAGGGCGCGAGCGCCCTGGACGGTCATCGGGTACTTGGTAATGCTCATGCTTTGAGTCCTGCATGCAGATCCTGCAGGCGACGAACGGTCTTTTCCGGACCGAATTTCAGCGCCTCGCAGATGGCTTCACCAGCCGCAATGGTCGTGGTGCAGTAGATCTTGTGCTGCAACGCATTGCGACGAATCGAGTAGGAATCGGCGATCGACTGGCGGCCTTCGGTGGTGTTGATGATCAGCGACACTTCGTCGTTCTTGATCATGTCGACCACGTGCGGGCGACCCTCGGTCACCTTGTTCACGCGACGCACTTTCAGGCCAGCCGCCTCGATCACCTTGGCGGTGCCGGCAGTGGCGACCACTTCGAAGCCCAGGGCGATCAGGTCGCGGGCAACGCCAGCCACTTGCGGCTTGTCGTCGTCACGCACGCTGATGAAGGCGGCACCGCCGGTCGGCAGCACTTCGCTGGCGCCCATCTGGGCCTTGGCGAAGGCTTCGCCGAAGCTGTCGCCAACCCCCATGACTTCACCGGTGGATTTCATCTCAGGGCCGAGGATCGGGTCAACCCCCGGGAACTTGGCGAATGGGAAGACGGCTTCCTTGACGCTGTAGAAGTTCGGGATGATCTCCTGGGTGAAGCCCAGCTCTTTCAGGGTTTTGCCAGCCATTACGCGAGCCGCGATCATCGCCAGGGAGGTGCCGATGCACTTGGACACGAATGGCACGGTACGCGAGGCGCGCGGGTTGACTTCGATCACGTAGATCTTGTCGCCCTGCAGGGCCAGCTGCACGTTCATCAGGCCGACCACGCCCAGCTCCAGGGCCATCTTCTTGACCTGTACGCGGACTTCGTCCTGCACTTCCTTGCTCAGCGAGTAAGGCGGCAGCGAGCACGCCGAGTCACCGGAGTGAACGCCGGCCTGCTCGATGTGCTGCATGATCGCGCCGATCACCACGTCGGTGCCGTCGCAGACCGCATCCACGTCCATCTCGATGGCGCAGTTGAGGAAGTGGTCGAGCAGTACCGGGCTGTCGTTCGAGACCTGTACCGCTTCACGCAGGTAGCGCTTGAGCTCGTCCAGTTCGTAGACGATCTCCATGGCGCGGCCGCCCAGCACGTAGGACGGACGCACCACCAGCGGGTAGCCGATGCCGCCCGCGGCGCTGATGGCTTCTTCCTCGCTGCGCACGGTGGCGTTTGGCGGCTGCAGCAGGTTCAGGCGCTGAACCATCTGCTGGAAGCGCTCACGGTCTTCGGCGCGGTCGATGGCGTCCGGGCTGGTACCGATGATCGGTACACCGGCTTCTTCCAGGGCGCGAGCCAGTTTCAGCGGGGTCTGGCCGCCGTAGTGGACGATCACGCCTTTCGGCTTCTCGACGCGGCAGACTTCCAGCACGTCTTCCAGGGTCAGCGGCTCGAAGTACAGGCGGTCGGAGGTGTCGTAGTCGGTGGAGACGGTTTCCGGGTTGCAGTTGACCATGATGGTCTCGTAACCGTCTTCACGCAGCGCCAGCGCGGCGTGCACGCAGCAGTAGTCGAACTCGATGCCTTGGCCGATACGGTTCGGGCCGCCACCGAGGATCATGATCTTGTCGCGGGTCGACGGGTTGGCCTCGCACTCTTCCTCATAGGTCGAGTACAGGTAGGCGGTGTCGGTGGCGAACTCGGCGGCGCAGGTGTCGACGCGCTTGTACACCGGGAACACTTCCAGCTTGTGGCGGTGACGGCGCAGGTTCTTGTCGGTGATGCCGAGCAGCTTGGCCAGGCGCTGGTCCGAGAAGCCCTTGCGCTTGAGGCGCAGCATGTAGTCCTTGTCGATGGCCGACAGGGCCAGGGTCTTGACCTTCTCTTCTTCCTTGATCAGGTCTTCCATCTGCACCAGGAACCACAGGTCGATGCCGGTCAGCTCGAAGATCTGTTCGATGGTCATGCCGGCACGCATGGCGTCGGCCACGTACCAGATGCGCTCGGCGCCCGGCACGGTCAGCTCGCGCTTGAGCGTGCTCATGGCATCGGCGCTGGCCAGGTCGACTTTCGGGTCGAGGCCGCAGGCGCCGACTTCCAGGCCGCGCAGGGCTTTCTGCAGGGACTCCTGGAAGGTACGACCAATGGCCATGACTTCGCCCACGGACTTCATCTGGGTGGTCAGGCGAGCGTCGGCTTTCGGGAATTTCTCGAAGGCGAAGCGCGGCAGCTTGGTGACGACGTAGTCGATCGACGGCTCGAAGGAGGCCGGAGTGCGACCGCCGGTGATGTCGTTCTGCAGCTCGTCCAGGGTGTAGCCGACGGCAAGCTTGGCGGCGATCTTGGCGATCGGGAAGCCGGTGGCCTTCGAGGCCAGGGCGGACGAACGCGAAACGCGCGGGTTCATCTCGATCACGACCATGCGACCGGTGTTCGGGCAGATGCCGAACTGCACGTTGGAACCGCCGGTCTCGACACCGATCTCGCGCAGCACCGCCAGCGAGGCGTTGCGCATGATCTGGTATTCCTTGTCGGTCAGGGTCTGGGCCGGGGCGACGGTGATCGAGTCACCCGTGTGCACGCCCATCGGGTCGAAGTTCTCGATGGAGCAGACGATGATGCAGTTGTCCTTCTTGTCGCGGACCACCTCCATCTCGTATTCCTTCCAGCCGATCAGCGATTCGTCGATCAGCAGCTCCTTGGTCGGCGACAGGTCCAGACCACGGGCGCAGATTTCCTCGAACTCTTCACGGTTGTAGGCGATGCCGCCACCGGTGCCGCCCATGGTGAACGACGGACGGATGATGCACGGGAAGCCCAGGCGCTCGAGAACGGCGTTGGCTTCTTCCATGCTGTGGGCGATACCGGAACGCGGGCATTCGAGACCGATGTCTTTCATGGCCTTGTCGAAGCGCGAACGGTCTTCGGCCTTGTCGATGGTGTCGGCGTTGGCACCGATCATCTCGACGCCGAACTTCTCCAGAACGCCGTGGCGCTCCAGGTCCAGGGCGCAGTTCAGCGCGGTCTGGCCGCCCATGGTCGGCAGCAGCGCGTCAGGGCGCTCCTTCTCGATGATCTTGGCCACCGATTGCCACTTGATCGGCTCGATGTAGGTGGCATCGGCCATGGCCGGGTCGGTCATGATGGTGGCCGGGTTGGAGTTCACCAGGATGACGCGGAAACCTTCCTCGCGCAGCGCTTTACACGCCTGGGCGCCGGAATAGTCGAACTCGCAGGCCTGGCCGATCACGATCGGGCCAGCGCCGAGAATCAGGATGCTTTTGATGTCTGTACGTTTTGGCATGGTTGTCACTCAAATCCGCGGGTCAGTCGGCAAGCCGTCTTGAACAATCTGGGTCAGGCGCTTCCGGGCGCGGCACAAGCCGCCCCGGGGCCTTGCTGCAGGATGCTCAGCGGCGCTTGGCCATGGCATCGATGAAACGATCGAACAGAGGCGCGACGTCGGTCGGGCCTGGGCTCGCTTCAGGGTGGCCCTGGAAGCTGAACGCGCTCTTGTCGGTGCGCTCGATGCCCTGCAGGGTACCGTCGAACAGCGACTTGTGGATGGCGCGCACGTTGCCCGGCAGGGTGGCTTCGTCGACGGCGAAACCGTGGTTCTGGCTGGTGATCATGACCACGCCGGTGTCCAGGTCCTGGACCGGGTGGTTGGCACCGTGGTGGCCGTGGCCCATCTTCACGGTCTTGGCGCCGGAGGCCAGGGCGAGCAGCTGGTGGCCGAGGCAGATGCCGAACACCGGGATCTCGGTGTCGAGGATCTCTTTGATCGCCTGGATCGCGTAGTCGCAAGGCTCGGGGTCGCCAGGACCGTTGGACAGGAACACGCCATCAGGATTGAGCGCCAGGACTTCGCTGGCCGGGGTCTGGGCTGGCACCACGGTGACGCGGCAGCCACGGGCGACCAGCATGCGCAGGATGTTCAGCTTCACGCCGTAGTCGAAGGCGACGACGTGGTACGGCAGGTCGGCGGCGTCGATGGTCGGGTGGCTGTCGGTCTTCAGCTCCCACACGCTGGAGCGCCATTCGTAGCGTTCCTTGGTGGAGACGACCTTGGCCAGGTCCATGCCTTTCAGGCCCGGGAAGGCGCGAGCAGCGGCGATGGCGGCTTCTTCGCTGATGTTGTCGCCGGCCAGGATGCAGCCGTTCTGGGCGCCCTTCTCACGCAGGATGCGGGTCAGGCGACGGGTGTCGATACCGGCGATGGCGACGACGTTGTGTTCTTTCAGGTAGTCGGGCAGGGACTGGGTGTTACGCCAGTTGCTTGCCAGCAGCGGCAGGTCGCGAATGACCAGGCCAGCGGACCAGACGCGGTTGGATTCGGCGTCTTCGGCGGTGGTGCCGGTGTTGCCGATGTGCGGGTAAGTCAGGGTAACGATTTGCTGGGCGTAGGAAGGGTCTGTGAGGATTTCCTGGTAGCCGGTCATTGCAGTATTGAACACGACCTCACCAACGGTCTGACCGTCGGCTCCAATGGCTTCACCGCGAAAAATGCTGCCATCGGCAAGGGCGAGTATGGCTGGCTTAGTCAAGAAGACCTCCCGTAAATCAAGCCTGAAAGGGCGATCGCAGGTTGCAAAAAAGCGGAATGACGTATGGACACGTCACCCCGCTTTTATGCTGAATTAGTCTGCGCGCTTTTAGTGGACACACTAAAGCTGTAGCTTACAGGAATTGTGGTTTTCGGTCTACCGCGTATGTGTCTCTAAAACACAGGATTGCGACAGGCAGACTTCGCGGGCTTGCCCGCGAAGAAGCCAACACCGATCGAACTGATCAACGCAGCTCGAGCACATCCTGCATGTCGTACAGCCCCGGCTCGCGCCCATCCAGCCACAGCGCCGCACGCACCGCGCCCTTGGCGAAGGTCATGCGGCTCGACGCCTTGTGGGTGATCTCCAGGCGCTCGCCCTCGGCGGCGAACAGCACCGTGTGGTCGCCGACCACGTCACCGGCACGCACGGTGGCGAAGCCGATGGTCTTGCGATCACGAGCGCCCGTCTGACCTTCACGACCATAGACCGCCACTTCCTGCAGGTCACGCCCCAGCGCATTGGCGACCACTTCGCCCATGCGCAGCGCGGTCCCTGATGGCGCATCGACCTTGTGCCGATGGTGGGCCTCGATGATCTCGATATCCACATCGTCGCCCAGCACCCGTGCCGCCATGTCCAGCAGCTTGAGACTGAGGTTCACACCGACGCTGAAGTTCGCGGCGAAGACGATCGGGATCTCCTTGCCCGCCTCGGCCAGCAGCTGCTTCTCTTCGACACTGAAACCGGTGGTGCCGATGACCATGGCCTTGCCCGCCTTGCGGCAGAACGCCAGGTTCTTCAGGGTGACCGACGGATGGGTGAAGTCGATCAGCACATCGAACTCGTCGACGACCTTGACCAAGTCGTCGCAGATGGTCACACCGATGCGCCCCAGGGCCGCCAGCTCGCCGGCATCGGCCCCGACCAGCGAACTGTCCGGGCGATCGATCGCCGCCGTCAGGCCAGCCTGAGGGGCCTGCTGCTGCACGGCCTCGATGAGGGTCTTGCCCATCCGCCCCGCCGCACCCATTACCGCAATACGTCGCATAGCCTGTTCCTTGTCAGAGATCGCCGAAGAAGCGCTTCATGCCGTCGAACCAACCGGTGGCCTTGGGCGAATGGGAATTGTCACCTTCGAGCGAATCGCGCAGCTCTTCGAGCAGCTCACGCTGGCGACGGCTAAGGTTGACCGGCGTTTCCACCGCCACGCGGCACAGCAGGTCGCCGGCCGCGCCGCCGCGCACCGGCGCCACGCCCTTGCCGCGCAGACGGAACTGCTTGCCGGTCTGGGTCCCTTCGGGAATCTTCAACTTGACCCGGCCATCGAGGGTCGGCACTTCCAGCTCGCCGCCCAGCGCCGCATCGGTGTAGCTGATCGGCACTTCGCAATAAAGATGCTTGCCATCACGCTGGAAGATCTCGTGCTCGCGCACATTGACGACCACGTACAGGTCACCGGTCGGACCGCCATGGGCGCCCGCCTCGCCTTCGCCCGACAGGCGAATGCGATCACCGGTATCGACGCCCGCCGGCACCTTGACCGACAGGGTCTTGTACTCCTCGACACGGCCTTCGCCATGGCACGAGGTGCAGGGGTCGGTGATGATCTTGCCTTGGCCATGGCAGCGCGGGCAGGTCTGCTGTACCGCGAAGAAGCCCTGCTGCATGCGCACCTGGCCGATACCGCCGCAAGTCGGGCAGGTCGACGGCGTCGAGCCTTTCTTGGCACCGGAGCCATCGCAGGGCTTGCAGTTGACCAGCGTCGGGACACGGATGTTGACCGTGGTGCCACGCACCGCTTCTTCGAGGTTGAGCTCGAGGGTGTAGCGCAGGTCGCTGCCACGCTGGGCACCACCACGACCACCGCCACGCCCGCCACCGAAGAAGTCGCTGAACACGTCGCCGAAGATGTCGGAGAAGTTGGCGCCGCCGAAGCCAGCACCGCCGCCGCCCATGCTCGGGTCGACACCGGCATGACCGTACTGGTCGTACGCGGCGCGCTTGCTGGCGTCGGACAGCACCTCGTAGGCCTCGTTGGCCTCCTTGAACAGGTCTTCCGACTCCTTGTCGCCCGGGTTGCGGTCCGGGTGGTACTTCATCGCCAGGCGGCGGTAGGCCTTCTTGAGGTCACCCTCGCTGGCGCCACGCTCGACACCCAGGACCTCATAAAAATCACGCTTTGCCATAGGTCATTTGCACTCTTGGGGGCGTTCGGCATACCTCGGCGCCTCAGTGCGCCATGCCGTCAGCACCTGTCGACTTACGCGAATGCGCCCTGACAGATGCTGTAAATAATTCTCGTGTTCCAGACACGCCAACGCGGGAGCAAGCTCCCGCGCGGCGACATCCTAGCAGTTCACCGCCAAACGGCGGTGAACTGACCGACAACATGCAGCAATTACTTCTTGTCGTCGCCTTTGACTTCTTCGAACTCGGCGTCAACCACGTCATCGTGCTTGGCTTCCGGCTCGGCCTGCTGGGCACCGCCCTGCGGTTGCTCGGCCTGCTCGGCGTACATCTTCTGAGCGACAGGCGCCGAGACCTTGGACAGCTCCTCGACCTTGGCGTCGATGGCGGCCTTGTCGTCACCTTTGACGGCGGCTTCCAGGGCGACCACGGCGGCCTCGATGGCGGTCTTCTCTTCAGCGGTGACCTTGTCACCCGCTTCGCTGACCATCTTGCGGGTCGAGTGGACCAGCGCGTCACCCTGGTTGCGAGCAGCGGCCAGCTCTTCGAACTTGCGGTCTTCCTCGGCGTTGGCCTCGGCGTCACGCACCATCTTCTCGATCTCTTCGTCGGACAGGCCGGAGTTGGCCTTGATCACGATCGACTGAGCCTTGCCAGTGGCCTTGTCCTTCGCGCCGACGTGCAGGATGCCGTTGGCGTCGATGTCGAAGGTCACTTCGATCTGCGGTACGCCGCGCGGTGCCGGCGGAATGTCGGCCAGGTCGAACTTGCCCAGCGACTTGTTCTGCGAAGCTTGCTTGCGCTCGCCCTGCAGCACGTGGATGGTCACGGCGCCCTGGTTGTCGTCGGCGGTCGAGAACACCTGCGACTTCTTGGTCGGAATGGTGGTGTTCTTCTCGATCAGCGCGGTCATCACGCCACCCATGGTTTCGATACCCAGGGTCAGCGGGCTGACGTCCAGCAGCAGCACGTCCTTCACGTCACCGGCCAGAACGGCGCCCTGGATGGCGGCGCCCATGGCGACAGCTTCGTCCGGGTTGACGTCCTTGCGCGCTTCCTTGCCGAAGAAATCGGCAACGGCCTTCTGCACCATCGGCATACGGGTCTGGCCACCGACCAGGATCACGTCGTCGATCTTGCTGGCGTCGATACCGGCGTCCTTCAGGGCGATGCGGCATGGCTCGATGGTACGGGTCACCAGGTCTTCGACCAGCGATTCCAGCTTGGCGCGGGAAATCTTCACGTTCAGGTGCTTCGGACCGGTCGCATCTGCAGTGATGTACGGCAGGTTGACGTCGGTCGACTGAGCGGAGGACAGCTCGATCTTGGCTTTTTCAGCGGCTTCTTTCAGACGCTGCAGGGCCAGAGGATCGTTCTTCAGGTCCATGCCGGACTCTTTCTTGAACTCGTCGACGAGGTAGTCGATCAGGCGCATGTCGAAGTCTTCGCCACCCAGGAAGGTGTCGCCGTTGGTGGCCAGTACTTCGAACTGGTGCTCACCGTCGACTTCGGCGATTTCGATGACCGAGACGTCGAAGGTACCACCACCGAGGTCATAGACGATGACGGTGTGGTCGCCCTTGGCCTTGTCCATGCCATAGGCCAGCGCGGCGGCGGTCGGCTCGTTGATGATGCGCTTGACGTCCAGGCCGGCGATGCGACCGGCATCCTTGGTGGCCTGGCGCTGGCTGTCGTTGAAGTAGGCCGGAACGGTGATGACCGCCTCGGTGACTGGCTCGCCGAGGTAGTCTTCGGCGGTCTTCTTCATTTTCTTCAGGACTTCGGCGCTGATCTGCGGCGGCGCCATTTCCTTGCCGGAAGCCTCGACCCAAGCGTCACCGTTGCCGGCCTTGACGATCTTGTAAGGCACCAGCTTGATGTCTTTCTGCACGACGTCTTCTTCGAAGCGGCGACCGATCAGGCGCTTCACCGCGAACAGGGTGTTGTGCGGGTTGGTGACGGCCTGGCGCTTGGCCGACTGGCCGACCAGGATTTCGCCGTCGTTGGCGTAGGCCACGATCGACGGAGTGGTGCGCGCGCCTTCGGCGTTCTCGATGACCTTGGCGGTGCCGTTTTCCAGCACGGAGACGCAGGAGTTGGTGGTCCCCAGGTCGATACCGATGATTTTGCCCATGTTAACTCTCCCGAAACTTGAATTGGGTGGCAGCGGCTACATTGGCCAACTGCGGTAATATTTGAATGCTTGACACCTAGATGGGGATGCCCGGAAGGATTTCAAGCCTTTTCATCAATAGAAGGCTGAGCGGCCGATGGCGCCTTGCTGACCACCACCATGGCGGGGCGCAGCAGACGGCCGTTGAGCAGGTAGCCCTTCTGGAACACCTTGAGCACGCTATTGGGCTCGACATCGGCGCTTTCCTGCATGGCCATGGCCTGGTGGTGCTCGGCGTTGAACGGCTCGCCGTGCGGCTCCAGGGCCTCGAGGTTGTAGCGCTTGAGGGTGTCGTGGAACATCTTCAGGGTCAGCTCGATGCCTTCGCGCATCGGCTTGATGGTCTCGTCGTCGGCGCTGGACAGCTCCAGGCCACGCTCCAGGCTGTCGATGATCGGCAGCAGGTCGCCGGCGAACTTCTCCAGGGCGAACTTGTGGGCCTTCTCGACATCCTGCTCGGCGCGACGGCGAATGTTCTGCAGGTCGGCGGCGGCGCGCAGGGACTGATCCTTGGCCGCGGCCAGCTGCTCCTCGAGCTCCAGGACGCGGGCATCGACATTCGCTGCACCAACTTCTTCGGAATTCAGGTTCTTCTCATCCAGCTGTTCGTCAGCCATTAGGTTTCTCCTCCACAATTTCTGTCGTGCGAGCCAGGCTCGCCATGTCTTGCCGGCTATATGGGGCCGGAAAATCCAGGTTCAAGGGGCAGGCCCGTTTTCCACATTCATCGGGCGGGCATTGTCAGCCCGGGGAAAAGCACTGTATAAATATCCAGACAAGACCCTTCGGGAGCCGACCCATGCTGGTGCACCTGTCCATTCACAACTACGCCATCGTCGAACACCTCGACCTCGAGATCGCCCGCGGCATGTCCGTCATCACCGGCGAGACCGGGGCCGGCAAGTCGATCATGCTCGACGCCCTGGGCCTGGCCCTGGGCGATCGCGCCGATAGCGGCGTGGTGCGCCCGGGCACCGACAAGGCCGATATCCTCGCCACCTTCGACCTGGTCGACATCCCCGAGGCGCACGCCTGGCTCGCCGAGCGCGACCTGGAAAGCGACGGCCCGTGCATCCTGCGCCGAGTGATCACCGCCGAAGGCCGCAGCCGGGGCTATATCAACGGCACGCCCTGCCCGCTTGGCGACCTCAAGGCGCTGGGCGAACTGCTGATCGACATCCACAGCCAGCACGAGCACCAGTCGCTGCTCAAGCTCGATACCCACCGCCGCCTGGTGGACGAGTACGCCGGCGCCAGCGACCTGGCCCGCCAGGTGCAACTGGCAGCCAAGCGCTGGAACCAGACGCGCCTGGAACTGGAGCGCCTGAGCAATTCCGGCGACGAGCAGCGCGCGCGCCACCAACTGCTCAGCTACCAGCTGGAAGAGCTGGACAACCTGGGCCTGGGCGAGAACGAGCTGGAGCACCTGGAACAGGAACACAAGAACCTGACCAATGCCGAAGCGCTGTTCGGCATCTGCCGCCAGGTCATCGACCAATGCAGCGAAAGCGACTCGGGCAATGTGTTGAGCGCCCTGACCGTCAGCCTCAACCGCCTGACCGCCGTCACCAACACCCCCAAGGCGCTGGGCGAGGCGGTCAACCTGATTGCCAGCGCACAAATCCAGATCGAGGAAGCCGTCGGCGAGCTGAACCGCTTCCTCGACCACTTCGACGCCGACCCGCTGCGCCTGCAGGCGCTCGAGGAGCGTCTCGACACTATCTACACCCTCGCCCGCAAGCACCGCGTGCACCCCACCGAACTTCCCCACCTGCAACAGCGCCTGATGGAAGAGCTGGAGGGGCTGAATGCCAGCGATGAATCCATCGAGCGCCTGGGCGAAGAGCTGACCGCCTATGCTCACCACTATAAAGAGAAGGCCGGCGAGCTCAGCGCCCTGCGTCAGCACGCCGCCAAGCAGCTGGCCACCGCCGTTGAGCAGGAAATCCAGCGCCTGGGCATGCCTGGCGGGCGCTTCTGCATCGAACTCACGCCTTTCGAGCAGGGCGACCTGTCACCCCACGGCCTGGAGCAGATCGAACTGCTGGTCAGCGCCAACCCCGGCCAGCCGCTCAAGGGCCTGGCCAAGGTCGCCTCGGGTGGCGAGCTGTCACGTATCAGCCTGGCGATCCAGGTGATCACCGCGCAAACCTCGCGCATTCCCACCCTGGTATTCGATGAAGTGGACGTGGGCATCGGCGGTCCTACCGCGGAGATCGTCGGCCAGTTGCTGCGCCGCCTGGGCGAACGCGGCCAGGTGCTGACCGTGACCCACCTGCCGCAGGTAGCGGCGCAGGGGCATCACCACCTGTTCGTGCACAAGGTGCGCAACAGCGACACGACCCACACCGCCGTCGCCAGCCTGGGCAAGCGCGAGCGGGTCGAGGAGGTGGCACGCATGCTGGGCGGGATCGACCTGACCAAGGAGTCCCTGGCCCACGCGCGCAAGATGGTGGTGAGCAGCAAGGCCTGATACCAAGACAACGCCCTTTCGCGGGCAAGCCCGCTCCCACAGGTCCGGCGTCACCCCTGTGGGGGCAGGCTTGCCCGCGAAAGGGCCGCAAGCCCCACCCACATCAGTGAGCCAAGGCCAGAAAGCACAAAGGCGGCCATAGGGCCGCCTTTGTCACTAGAAACGATCGAAATCGTTACTTCTTCTTACGCACATACAGGACCAGATTGTGGTCCACCAGCTCGAAACCATGCTCTGCCACGATTTCCTTCTGGCGCCGTTCGATCTCGGCATCCATGAACTCGATGACTTCGCTGGTATCCACGTTGACCATATGGTCGTGGTGACCGCCATCCGCCAGCTCGAACACCGCGTGGCCGCCGTCGAAGTTGTGGCGAACCACCAGACCCGCCGCTTCGAACTGGGTCAGCACGCGATACACGGTCGCCAGACCGACGTCCTCGCCAGCTTCCATCAGCGCCTTGTAGACATCCTCGGCACTCATGTGCCGCTGTTCGGTGGAGTCGAGCATCTGAAGAATCTTGACCCGAGGCAGGGTTACCTTCAGGCCCGCTTTGCGCAATTCGCTATTTTCAACCATGGTCAGCTTTCTCGCCGATGCTGCTTCGCAGCTTCTCTTAATACGGGTATGATCGGGGTTTACGTTGTCCAGCCAAGATAGTGGAAGTCGCCCACCGATGCAAAACAACACCAAGCTCTTGCTAACCAGTTTCACTCTCGTGGGACTGCTCGCACTCGCCGGTTGCTCGTTTCCCGGGGTTTACAAAATCGACATCCAGCAGGGCAATGTCGTTACGCAGGACATGATAGACCAATTGCGCCCGGGAATGACCCGCCGGCAAGTAAGGTTTATCATGGGCAACCCGCTGATCCAGGACACCTTCCACACCAACCGCTGGGATTACCTGTACAGCCTGCAGCCCGGTGGCGGCCAGCGCCAGCAAGAGCGCATGAGCATCTTCTTCAACGAAAGCGACCAACTGGTCAGCCTTTCCGGCGACTTCATGCCGGGCGTCAGCCGCGACCAGGAGATCCTCGGCGGCAGCGGCGATACCACCGTCAGCCCGGACAAACAGCCGAGCCAACCGGAAAAGCCGGCCAAGCCAGGCTCGCTGGAAGACACCCTGCAAAAAGAAATCGACAACATCGAGACCACCCCGGTACCCACCCCGGCCCCGCTCGAAACCTCGCCACAGTAAGCACTGGCGACCACGAAAAAGCCCGGACATGTCCGGGCTTTTCTATGGGCGCCTGCCTGGCGAGCCGTCAGCTGTAGAGCTGCTTGGCGCGCTGGCAGAATGCATCGACCATGGTGTTGGCCGCCTGGTTGAACAGCGGCCCCAAGGTGGCCCGCACCAGCGCCCCCGCATAGTCGAAGGACAGGTCAAGGCTGATCTTGCAGGCCTTTTCGCCCAATGGCTTGAAGATCCACAACCCATGCAGCTGGGTGAACGGACCTTCCTCCAGATTCATCTCGATCGACTGCCCCGGCACCAGCACATTGCGCGTGACGAACTGCTGGCTCATGCCGCCCTTGGCCACCTCCAGCCGGGCGCGCATATGCGTGTCGCTGGCCTCGAGCACCGTGGACGCCGAGCACCAGGGCAGGAACTCCGGGTAGCCGGCCACATCGTTGACCAGGTCGTAGAGCGCCTGGGCGGGGTACGGCAGCAGAGCGGAGCGTTGAATATGGGTAGTCATCCAGGCGTCACTTCCAAACGGGGCGGCAGCGCTTTTCAGCGCCTCGGAAACGGTTCCGCGGGGCAGAACGAGGGTTGCATTGTCCGGGATTCACCCAACAGGCTCAAGCGCACCTAAACCCCATAGCCGAGGACGCGGACTCTCCCTATAATGCGGCCCCTATGGCTAAGCAAAAGAAACATCCGACCGGGACCATCGCGCAGAACAAGAAAGCGCGACACGATTACTTCATCGAACACAAGTTCGAGGCCGGGCTGGTCCTGTCCGGCTGGGAAGTAAAGAGCCTGCGGGCCGGCAAGGCGCACCTGACCGACAGCTACGTGCTGCTCAAGGATGGCGAAGCCTGGCTGTTCGGCAGCCACATCACCCCGCTGACCACCGCCAGCACCCACGTCATCGCCGACCCGATCCGCACGCGCAAGCTGCTGCTGAACAAGCGCGAGCTCGAGCGCCTGGAAGCGGCCGTGGCACAGAAGGGTTATACCTGCGTGGCAATGTCGCTGTACTGGAGCAAGCACTTGATCAAGTGCGAAATCGCGCTCGGCAAGGGCAAGAAGGAGTTCGACAAGCGCGACACCGTGCGCGAACGCGACTCCAACCGCGAGCTGCAGCGCACCATGCGCAACAAGGGCAAGGAAGAGTAACCAGCCTTTCGACCGCGGCGCCTGCTTCGCGGGCAAGCCCGCTCCCACAGGTATGGCGCTGAATTCAGACTCGGCGCCATACCTGTGGGAGCGGGTTTACCCGCGAATGCCAGCACACTGGCTACCGCCCGCTGCGCCGCTCCGCCCGCGCCAGCCGCTGGGCTTCTTCCTGGGCCTCTTCCAGCACTTCCTGCACATACAGAATGTGCCGGCTGGACACCTCCCGCGCCTCTTCGGCACGCCCCTCGACAATCGCCTCGTACAGCTCACGATGCTGGCTGATCAGCATGTCACGCGTCTCGCTGCGCTGCTGGTACATGCCGCCGATGTTGGTCACCACATTGCGCTTGAGCAGGTCGAACAGCCCGCGAATGGTATGCAGCAGCACGGCGTTGTGGCTGGCCTCGGCAATCGCCAGGTGGAAACGCGCATCGGCCGCGCCCTCCTCTGCCCGATCGACTTCTCCAACCCGGTTATAGCAATCCTGGAGCGCATCGAACGCCACCTTCAGCCGCTCACGATCCGGCCCGGTGGCGCGCTGGGCCGCGTAATAGGCGCAGGACGCCTCCAGCGTATGGCGAAACTCCAACAGGTCGCGCTGCGCCTCGGGGCTGCCCTCGAGCAGCTTGAGCAACGGATCGCTGAAGGTCGAACCCAGCGACTCGGCCACATAGTTGCCGCCACCCTGGCGACTGACCAGCAGCCCCTTGGCCACCAGCTTCTGGATCGCCTCGCGCAGCGAAGGCCGAGACACACCGAACTGCTCGGCCAATGCTCGCTCGGCCGGCAGGCGCTGCCCCGACGTCAGCGTGCCTTCGAGAATCATCCCTTCCAACCGATCGACGATGTCGTCGGACAGGCGCCGCTGGCGGACCTGATCAAAAACCATCACATGCTCTCCACGAACCCCGGGATGCGGATCCGGGGGCGCCTATTCTGCGCCTAACCGCCCCACCTCGACACCCATCAGATGGCGTTTTTCGCCACCCACCAGCCGCCCGTTCATCGGCATCCGCGCAAACTTTTCCACAGGACAAATTGACACACCCGCAACGGCGCTTTTAACCTAGCGACCAGCCATTGTAAATTGGTCTTACCAATTATCCAATGCCAGTGCCTTGACCAACAACAATTAGGGGCCACCCCATATGCAAACCTGGCAACAACTCTATACCCCGCTTGGTAGCCTCGGCCTGTCCGCGCTGGCGGCGGTCATTCCCATCGTGTTCTTCTTCCTCGCCCTCGCCGTGTTCCGCCTCAAGGGCCACGTCGCCGGCAGCATCACCCTCGCACTGTCGATCCTGGTGGCGATCTTCGCCTTCCAGATGCCCGTCGACATGGCCCTGGCCGCCGCGGGTTATGGCTTCCTCTACGGCCTGTGGCCGATTGCCTGGATCATCGTCGCCGCGGTGTTCCTCTACAAACTCACGGTCAAGAGCGGCCAGTTCGAAGTGATCCGCAGCTCGGTGCTGTCGATCACCGACGACCAGCGCCTGCAAGTGCTGCTGATCGGCTTCTGCTTCGGCGCCTTTCTCGAAGGCGCGGCCGGCTTCGGCGCCCCGGTGGCCATCACCGCCGCGCTGCTGGTGGGCCTGGGCTTCAACCCGCTGTACGCCGCCGGCCTGTGCCTGATCGCCAACACCGCGCCAGTGGCCTTCGGCGCCCTCGGCATCCCGATCATCGTCGCCGGGCAGGTGACCGGCATCGACGCCTTCCATATCGGCGCCATGACCGGCCGCCAGCTGCCATTGCTGTCGCTGTTCGTGCCGTTCTGGCTGGTGTTCATGATGGACGGCATGCGCGGCGTGAAGGAGACCTGGCCAGCGGCCCTGGTCGCAGGCGCAAGCTTCGCCGTCACCCAGTACTTCACCTCCAACTTCATCGGCCCGGAGCTGCCGGACATCACCTCGGCCCTGGCCAGCCTGATCGCCCTGACCCTGTTCCTGAAAGTCTGGCAGCCCAAGCGCGCGTTCACCGAAGCCAAGGGCAGCGTCGGCGCCGCCGTGGTGCAATCGGGTGGCAGCCAGCCTAGCCCGTACAGCTTCGGCGAGATCTTCAAGGCCTGGTCGCCGTTCCTGATCCTCACCGTGCTGGTGACCATCTGGACCCTCAAGCCGTTCAAGGCCGCGTTCGCCCCGGGCGGCGCGATGTACAACTTCGTGTTCAACTTCGCCATCCCGCACCTCGACCAGCTGGTGATCAAGACCGCGCCGATCGTCACCGCGCCGACCGCCATGCCAGCGGTGTTCAAGCTCGACCCGATCTCCGCCACCGGCACCGCGATCTTCCTCTCGGCGCTGATCTCGATGTGGGTGCTGAAGATCAACTTCAAAACTGGTCTTACCACTTTCAAAGAGACCTTCTGGGAGCTGCGCTGGCCGATCCTGTCGATCGGCATGGTGCTGGCCTTCGCCTTCGTCACCAACTACTCGGGCATGTCCTCGACCATGGCCCTGGTACTGGCCGGCACCGGCGCCGCGTTCCCGTTCTTCTCGCCGTTCCTTGGCTGGCTGGGCGTGTTCCTGACCGGCTCCGACACCTCGTCCAACGCCCTGTTCAGCTCGCTGCAGGCCACCACCGCGCACCAGATCGGCGTCAGCGACACCCTGCTGGTGGCCGCCAACACCAGCGGCGGCGTCACCGGCAAGATGATCTCGCCGCAATCGATCGCCGTGGCCTGCGCCGCCACCGGCCTGGTCGGCAAGGAATCCGATCTGTTCCGCTTCACCGTCAAGCACAGCCTGTTCTTCGCCACCATCGTCGGCCTGATCACCCTGGTCCAGGCCTACTGGCTCACCGGCATGCTGGTTCATCACTAAAGTGAAAGGGGCCGGGCGCCGTGGCGCGCCCGGCATCACCTTCAACCCACGCTGCGAGAATCCATGATCATTTCCGCCTCCACCGACTATCGCGCCGCGGCCCAACGCAAGCTGCCCCCGTTCCTCTTCCACTACGCCGACGGCGGCGCCTACGCCGAGCACACCCTGCGCCACAACGTCTCGGACCTGGCCAGCATCGCCCTGCGCCAGCGCGTGCTGAAGAACATGTCCGAGCTGAGCCTCGAGACCCGGCTGTTCGACGAGACCCTGAGCATGCCCGTGGCCCTGGCCCCGGTCGGCCTCACCGGCATGTACGCCCGCCGTGGCGAAGTGCAGGCGGCGCGCGCGGCGGCGGCCCACGGCATCCCCTTCACCATGTCCACCGTGTCGGTGTGCCCGATCGAGGAAGTGGCCCCGGCCATCGACCGGCCGATGTGGTTCCAGCTCTACGTACTCAAGGACCGCGGCTTCATGCGCAACGCCCTGGAGCGCGCCAAGGCCGCTGGCGTGAAGACCCTGGTGTTCACCGTCGACATGCCCGTGCCCGGTGCCCGCTACCGCGACGCCCACGCCGGCATGAGCGGCCCGAACGCGCCGCTGCGCCGCGTATGGCAAGCCATGACCCACCCACAGTGGGCCCTGGACGTCGGCCTGCTCGGCCGCCCCCACGACCTGGGCAACATTTCCAAATACCGTGGCAACCCCACCGGCCTTGCCGACTACATCGGCTGGCTCGGCGCCAACTTCGACCCGTCCATCTCCTGGAAAGACCTGGAGTGGATCCGCGAATTCTGGGACGGCCCGATGATCATCAAGGGCATCCTCGATGCCGACGACGCCCGCGACGCGGTCAAATTCGGCGCCGACGGTATCGTCGTCTCCAACCACGGCGGCCGCCAGCTCGACGGCGTGCTGTCCAGCGCCCGCGCCCTGCCGGCCATCGCCGACGCGGTGAAGGGCGACATCAAGATCCTCGCCGACTCCGGCATCCGCAGCGGCCTCGATGTGGTGCGCATGATCGCCCTGGGCGCCGACACCGTGCTGATCGGTCGCGCCTTCCTCTACGCCCTGGCCACCCACGGCGAAGCCGGCGTGAAGAACCTGCTGGAGCTGTTCGAGAAAGAAATGCGCGTGGCCATGGTGCTGACTGGCGCCAAGTCCATCAGCGAGATCACCCGCGACTCGCTGGTCCGCGAACTGGGCGCCTGAACGCGCCCGCCACCGCCTGATTGCCCGGGGCACGCCGCGCGCAGACGCCGCGGCCCCGCGAGGAGACTGCATGAGCCTGCCCGCTGCGTTCCTGCGTGATGCCGAGCGCCTGATCCCCGCCGAACGCCGTTTCGACGACCCCACCTCGACCCTGGCCTTCGGCACCGACGCCAGCTTCTACCGGCTGATCCCCAAGCTGGTGGTGCGCGTGGAATCCGAGGACGAAGTGGTCGCGCTGATCCAGCTGGCCCAGCGCGACCGCGTGCCGGTGACCTTCCGCGCCGCCGGCACCAGCTTGTCTGGCCAGGCCATCAGCGACTCGGTGCTGATCGTGCTCGGCGACAACTGGAACGGCCGGGAAATTCGCGGCCAAGGTGAGCAGATCCGCCTGCAACCCGGCGTGATCGGCGCCCAGGCCAACGCCTGGCTGGCCCCGTACGGACGCAAGATCGGCCCCGACCCGGCCTCGATCAACGCCTGCAAGATCGGCGGCATCGTCGCCAACAACGCCAGCGGCATGTGCTGCGGCACCGCGCAGAACACCTACCATACCCTGGCCGGCCTGCGCCTGGTGCTGGCCGACGGCACCCGCCTGGACAGCGAAGACCCGGCCAGCGTCGCCGCCTTCGAACAGAGCCACGCCACGCTGCTCGACGAACTCGCCCGCCTGGGACGCGAGACCCGCGCCAACACCGAACTGGCCGATCGCATCCGCCACAAGTACCGACTGAAAAATACCACCGGCCTGTCGCTCAACGCCCTGGTGGACTACGACCAGCCGCTCGATATCCTGCAGCACCTGCTGGTCGGTTCCGAAGGCACCCTCGGCTTCGTCAGCGCCGTCACCTACGACACCGTGCCCGACCACCCGCACAAGGCCAGCGCCCTGCTGGTGTTCCCCAGCGTCGAAAGCTGCTGCCGCGCCGTCACTGTGCTCAAGCGCCAGCCCGTGTCCGCCGTGGAGCTGCTCGACCGCCGCAGCCTGCGTTCGGTGCAGGCCATGCCAGGCATGCCGGCCTGGGTCAAGGACCTGTCGGCCAACGCCTGCGCCCTGCTGATCGAATGCCGCGCCGCCAGCCAGAGCCTGCTGCACGAGCAACTCGACCAGGTGATGGACGCCATCGCCGACTACCCGCTGGAGCAGAAGGTCGCCTTCAGCGAAGACCCGGCGGTGTACAACCAGCTGTGGAAGATCCGCAAGGACACCTTCCCCGCCGTCGGCGCCGTGCGCCAGACCGGCACCACGGTGATCATCGAAGACGTCACCTTCCCCATCGAGCAACTGGCCGAGGGCGTCAACCGCCTGATCCAGCTGTTCGACAAGCACCGCTACGACGAGGCGATCATTTTCGGCCACGCACTGGAAGGCAACCTGCACTTCGTCTTCACCCAGGGCTTCAACAGCGCCGAAGAAGTGGCGCGTTACCAGGCCTTCATGGACGACGTGGCACAACTGGTGGCCGTGGAATTCGGCGGCTCGCTCAAGGCCGAGCACGGCACCGGGCGCAACATGGCGCCTTTCGTCGAGCTCGAATGGGGCAAGGACGCTTACCAATTGATGTGGCAGCTCAAGCGCCTGCTCGACCCCAACGGCATCCTCAACCCCGACGTGGTGCTGAGCAGCGACCCGGATATCCACCTGAAAAACCTCAAGCCGCTGCCGGCCGCCGACGAGATCGTCGACAAGTGCATCGAATGCGGTTTCTGCGAGCCGGTGTGCCCGTCGAAAGGGCTCACCCTCAGCCCCCGCCAGCGCATCGTCATGTGGCGCGATATCCAGGCCAAGCAGCGCGCCGGCCTCGATACCCGCGAACTGCTGCAGACCTACCAGTACCAGGGCATCGACACCTGCGCCGCCACCGGCCTGTGCGCCCAGCGTTGCCCGGTGGGCATCAACACCGGCGAGCTGGTGAAGAAACTGCGCAGCCAGGCCGCCGACCACACCAAGGCCGCCGACTGGCTGGCCGAGCATTTCCACACCACCCTGCGCGGCGCCCGCCTGACCCTGGCCGCCGCCAACGGCGCGCGCCAGCTGCTCGGCGCCCCACGCCTGGCCCGCCTGAGCGCCGGCCTGCGCAAGGCCAGCCACGGCCGCCTGCCGCAATGGACCCCGGCCATGCCCCAGCCGCTGCGCGCCGTCACATTGCCGCTGCCCAGCCACGACGCCCGCCCACGCGTGGTCTACCTGGCCGCCTGCGTCTCGCGCGTGATGGGCCCCGCCTACGCCGACCGCGAGCAGAGCTCGCTGCTCGACAAGACCCGCGCCCTGCTGGAAAAGGCCGGTTACCAGGTGGTGTTCCCCGACAACGCCGACAGCCTGTGCTGCGGCCAGCCGTTTGCCTCCAAGGGCTATCCCGAACAGGCCGAGCACAAGCGCCAGGAACTGATCGCCGCACTGCTGCACGCCAGCCGCGGCGGCCTTGATCCGATCTATTGCGACACCAGCCCCTGCACCCTGCGCCTGGTGCAGGACTTGGCCGAGACACGGCTGGACCTGTACGACCCAGTGCGCTTCATCCGCACCCACCTGGTCGACAGGCTGGAGTTCACGCCCCAGGAAGAGCCGGTGGCGGTGCATGTGACCTGCAGCACCCAGCACCTGGGCGAGAGCCAGGCGCTGATCGATTTGGCGCGGCGTTGCAGCAAGAATGTGGTGATTCCTGAAGGTATCCATTGCTGTGGGTTCGCTGGCGACAAGGGGTTCACCACGCCCGAGCTCAATGCCCACTCGCTGCGTACGCTCAAGGATGCGGTGCAGTATTGCAGTGAAGGGATTTCTACCAGTCGTACCTGTGAGATTGGGTTGTCGAGCCATAGTGGGATCGACTATCACGGGTTGGTGTATCTGGTGGATCGGGTTACGCGGGCGCGGGCGGTCTGATTGTTGGCGGGGATCGCGTGAGGGCGGCCAGGTGCATGCCGGGGTATTCGGTGAGGGCCACCAGGTGTTCGCCGATGTTGTTGCAGCGCCTATCAGATCGAGCGCCGCCCGCGCGGCGCATCGCGACGCAAGGCCGCTCCTACATCTGTTTCGGGCCAGTCAATCCTGTGCCATTACCTGGTCCGCCTTGTTGGCTCGACACAATTTCAGCGTGGGCGTTGCTGCCGCCCCACATGGCTCAAGGCATGCGCCAAGGCGGGCAGCGGTACTTTCACAGGACTCATTGGCCCGAAACAGATGTAGGAGCGGCCTTGCGTCGCGATGCGCCGCGCGGGCGGCGCTCGATCTCAAGGGCGCTGCAAGAACATCGGCAGGCACCTGGTGGCCATTACCAGATCCTGATCAGGCACCCCGCAACGGCGTAAGACATTTCCGAACCTGCAACCAAATGCTTCAGCCCAAAAGGCTTGGGACCTATCCTACGCACCTGTCGGAAGCCGCCGCGTTGCCGGGGAAATACCCCAGGGATAACGTCACTCCGTCGCCACATTTGGTGACCGGGGTGTGAGAATCCCGAAGTTCAAGAAATTCGGTTTCCTTCTATGGCAGCCGTGTGCGGGCAGACTTCGGTCTGACCGGGTTTCTTGTGCCCCGGATTCTCACCCTGTTCACGGCTGCCACCCTTTGTCTTGTGAGAATTGCCTTGGGGTGGTGCTTCCTTGAGACAGCGCAAGAGTTCCAAAAAATGAAAAAACTCGTCCCTGACCCACCCCACATCGCGTCCTACCTCACCATCTCCCCCACCCTCACCCGCGAAGACGCCATGGCCGCCGCCGTCGACGTAGCCACCGCCATTTCCGATGTACTCGATGTCTACTTCAAGACCGAGCCTGGCGACTACCGCGACCGCCTGTTCACCGCCAGCGACTACCTCGGCCAGCTCGCCTGCGCGCTGCTCGAACACAAGCCAGGAGCGCAGCCATGACCGTCACCCCAGGAAAGACCACCTGCATGGACATGTTCTGCGTGCAGCCCGGCATCCCGTTCGCCGATGCCTTCAGCGAGTTGTCGATACTGCTCGGCTGCATCCGCCACCTGACCTGTGAAGCCGAGATGGAAAGCGACCTGCTCGCCGGCAGCTCGGCGCGCATCCTCAGCGCCATGGCCAAGGCACTGATCGACGACATGGAGCTAGCCCTGGAAAAGCCCCCCCACTAAACCACCACCCCTCCCTTGCAGAAGCAGCCTCGCGCCGCGAAAGGGCCGCAAAGCGGCCCCGACGATCTTTACTCAACACTGAAACCTAGGGGGACCGCTACGCACCCCTTTCGCTACACAAACCCACTCCCACAGGCATCACCCCGTCCATCCCATATAGGCGCCGGCTTACCGGCGAACTACCCCCAGACGTTTCGTACCGATCATTCAGCCCGAGCTGAATAGCCGCGCATCGCCTCCGGTGGCATCGTTCGATGCCCCATGCATCAAGGCCTCACAGGCGGCCGAAGGGACGCGCCCATGCAAGTCGACAAGACCTATCACGTCATTGCCTCGTACGGCATTGCGTTCGACGTGCACACGTTCGTGATTGCACCCGAGCAATGCTGTCACCTGCGCGCCTTGAGCTTGCCGTTCGTGCACAAAGGGCACTATCAGGTCGTCGAAAAAGTGGCTGAGCTCTACGACAGGATGCTGCCCGGCGAACTGCCGTGCCATATGCGGGTCGCCGTGTCGCGTCCGCTCAATCGCTTGCAGGGCGATCTGTTGAATGAGCAACGCCACGACATCTTGAATCTGCTGGGTGCATCAGTAGGCCAAGCGGCAACGACGCTCGTCGGTGGCCCTGCAGGTTTTGCCGCCGGATTGCTTGCCGGAGGCGCAGCCGGCACAACGGCCAGCCAGTTGGCCAAAAGCAGGCTCCCCACGTTTCATGCCGGTGATGTACTGGTTTCCCTTTATGCCCAGGTTAATGGCGGCATAGGCCCACAAACGTCCTCCATGCTCCTCATAATTCAACCAGGCACGCCATGACGACACTCTACTTCCTCACTTGCTTGATGATCACGGGCGTCTTGCTCGACTGGGCCTTCAAATCAAGAACCATCAGATGCGTGCTTTACGTTGTGCTCACCGCCACAGGTATCACCACCTGTACCCAGCTGCGCGAACAGCAGGTGTGGCGCCTCGATGGCGGGGACTGGGGAATACTGTTGGTGCTCGTAGGCTACCGGCTGCTGTTCAAACGGTCGCGCTACTCTCGCAACGATGATGACTAAGAGAGTGCCCCGCGATAGGGTTCCTTGCATCGCTCCCACACCAACGTCCCCCTCCTCGCCCCTGCCATCACATCGATTGAACCCTCGCCCACCGTCGACCGTCCACCGTTCAGGCCCACCCTCCAGAGGCCTGCACAAGGAGACTCCCATGAAAGGCACTGCGCTATCCGCCCTGTTCGCGGCCGCAACCCTGCTGGCCTCGCCTGTGTTCGCCGCCGATGACCTGTGCGCCATCAACCTGCAGAAGATCGACGATGCCATGGCCACCGCCGGCGCCACCTCCGAAGGCCTGGACAAGGCCATCACCGAGCACGTCGACAAAGCCAAGGCCGCGCAAGCCGCGGGCGACAACAAAGAGTGCATCGCCATCACCAGCAAAGTGCTCGAGCGCCTGGAAAAGACCGAGAAAGGCAGCGGTTCTGCCGGCGGCGGCGGCGCCTGACCTCGCACGGGCGGCCCGCCTGTCGACGCCGCCCGCGCAAAGGCGTATACTCCACCTCGCATCCCGTAAAAGGGATGCCAGCTAGAGCTGAGTGTGGGGCCGATTAGGATTCGACGCCGGTAGCGAAACTCTAGGTGCATGCCGAGTTGGTAACAGAACTCGTAAATCCACTGTTGCAACTTTCTATAGTTGCCAATGACGAAAACTACGAGGGCTACGCTCTCGCTGCGTAAGCAGCTGAGCCCGCTCTCCTGGTAGCTTCGGCTCCAGCAATCATCAGGGGATGCCTGTAAACCCGAAATGATTGTCATACAGAACAGGATCGTCGTGCAGCACGTTGGGGGCGAAGCGACTAAAACTTACCCAACTCGTCCAAAGCACCCTGCCCGTCGGGCGGCTGCGGATTAACTCAGTAGACACGGCTAAGCATGTAGTACCGACAGCGGAGTACTGGCGGACGGGGGTTCAAATCCCCCCGGCTCCACCAAATGATCAAAAAAAGACGTCCACGGACGTCTTTTTTTGTGCCTGGAAGTCAGTGAAATCAAGGGTTTACTGCTCTTTTGAGGGCCACAACGGTTTTTTGAGTTCCAGCCGTCCCGGTATTCCCGGTGGTATTTCAGCCTACCTGGGGCTAATCTTGGGAATACCAAAAGGTGTCATGGAGCCTCTCCCATGTGCGCTCAAACAGCTCGTCTCTCCGACCGCCAACTCAAGGCGGTCAAGCCCAAAGACAAGGACTATGTCCTCACGGATGGCGACGGCCTCCAGCTCCGAGTCCGGGTAAACCGCTCGATGCAGTGGAATTTCAACTACAGGCATCCGGTCACCAAGAATCGAATCAACATGGCGCTCGGCTCCTATCCCGAGGTCTCTCTGGCGCAAGCTCGGCGAAAAGCGGTTGAAGCTAGGGAAGTACTTGCCCAGGGGATCGACCCCAAAGCTCAGCGCAATGATCTCGCGCAGGCCAAACTAGCCGAGACAGAACATACGTTCGAGAAAGTAGCTAGCGCCTGGTTCGAGTTGAAAAAGGACTCGGTCACGCCGGCCTATGCTGAGGACATCTGGCGCTCACTCACGCTGCACGTTTTTCCGAGCATGAAATCGACTCCAATCTCGGAAGTCAGTGCACCGATGGTGATCAAGATCCTTCGCCCTATCGAATCCAAAGGCAGCTTGGAAACGGTGAAGCGGCTTAGCCAGCGCCTCAACGAGATCATGACCTACGGGGTCAATTCAGGAATGATCTTCGCGAACCCGCTCAGCGGGATTCGGGCGGTGTTCAAGAAACCGAAGAAAGAAAATATGGCGGCGCTACCGCCCGAGGAGCTTCCTGAACTCATGCTGGAAATAGCGAACGCCAGTATCAAGCGCACGACACGCTGCCTGATCGAGTGGCAGTTGCACACGATGACCCGCCCCGCGGAGGCGGCAACTACTCGCTGGGTAGACATCGACTTTGAAAGGCGAGTCTGGACTATCCCACCGGAGCGGATGAAGAAGCGCCGCCCGCACAGCATCCCGTTGAGCGATCAAGCCATGTCATTGCTGGAGATACTGAAGTCTCACAGTGGTCATCGGGAATACGTCTTCCCGGCAGACCGAAACCCTCGTACTCATGCCAATAGCCAGACCGCCAACATGGCGTTGAAACGCATGGGCTTCCAGGACCGCTTGGTCAGCCACGGCATGCGCTCGATGGCCAGCACCATATTGAATGAACATGGGTGGGACCCGGAGCTCATCGAAGTAGCGTTGGCGCACGTCGACAAGGATGAGGTGCGCAGTGCCTACAACCGTGCCGACTACATCGAGCGACGGCGGCCGATGATGGCTTGGTGGAGCGAGTACATTCTGAAGGCGTCGACGGGCAATCTCTCGGCCAGCGCGATGAATGTGGCTAGGGATCGGAACGTAGTACCCATCCGATAGGGCGGCGACAACGGCGACACTGGCGACAGACCGCGTGCGATCTACATCCTTGCCGTCTGAGCGGATGGCGACAGTCGCCAACTCGCCTCGATTTTGGCTTCTCCGGCTAAGCCCGTGAGCATGGGGAGGCTTCGCATCCCCATGCTCACGGGCTAACACTAGAAAAGCGACAAACGGCCACTTTGCCACTGACACCCACCGACTTCCAAAGCACGCCAGAGGTGGAATCTGGTGCATTTCCATGTGCCTTTCACCAATTGACCCGTGCCGCGGTGACCGATAGAACGAAGATTCAAAGCGCTGCCTTAGGCAGCACCCCAGGTGACCAGAGCCTTCAAGGTCATACCGCTAACCCGGTGGTTCAACCCAAAGTGCGATTCGCGCCCGGAGGCTCGCACGGTCATTCGCCAGAATGATGGACGCCCTCTAAACAATCCGCCTAGTGCGGCTGCCCGCTAACCCTTTAGCCCTGCAGCAACGAACCTGCTCGGCCAATGTTTTGCGCCAACCGTTCGCCCGTCTCTTTTTCCAGAAAAGAGACGGGCGCTCCTACCACTGCTGCAGCCCTCATCGTACATGGCTTTGCGGCAATTCCCCTCGTGACAATCGGCGTGACAAACGCCGATATCACCAGCAACAGCGCTGTAGATGATGGTGCCGCAGACCAGGGAATGGAATGGACTGCACCTGACTGACAGTCAGGCATGCCCCAGTCATCGCATTGCTGCTTGCACATGGCTCAGGATCTCGCGGCACTGGTCTCGTCAGCCAGTGCAGCCTCCACCCGCCCACCGGCAACGGTGCTTAGGAGGCCAGATCATGAGATGCCCTTGCTCCTGGTAGTAAGGAGCCGTCAGTCCCGCGTCAGTGGACACCCTCACAGGTCGCAGGGGCCTTGATCCCTGATAACACTCAGCATTCTTGGCGGGATGACGTGAGGGAGAGGTCGGTAATTTATGGAGGAAGGCTATGCAACTGCGCGAAGTACAAGGGCCACCACGCCCCTTGTTGGAACAGCAGATAACGCCCCTACCCTACCCGGTCGCGGCGCTGGGCGATCTATTGGGGCCTGCCGTGGAGCGCATGGCCGATGTGATCGGCGTGCCCTGCGCCATGGCCGCACAATCCGTTCTGGCCACGGCAGCTTTGGCGAGCCAGGCGCACGCCAATGTTCACCTCGACGGCCGAATCTATCCGTTGTCGCTGTACTTGCTGACGGTGGCTTGCTCGGGTGATCGCAAAAGCGCGGTGGACCATATTGCACTGCAGGCCGTACGCGACTGGGAAAGGCAGCAGTGGATCGCCTATGGCGAACAGCTCAAGGCGCACCGATCTGCAATGAGCCTCACCGCGAAGTCACCGACCTCGAAAAAGTCAGCACAGCTAGCGCTGGACGCCCAACCTGAACCCGTCCAACCGAGACTCCTCAGTGCTGAGCCGACCATTGAAGGCCTGGTCAAAAGTCTGTGCCATGGCTTACCGAGCATGGGCTTGTTCAGTGATGAAGGCGGCCAGTTCTTGGGCGGCAGCACCATGAGCAAGGACAACATGATCAAGGCGATCACTCACTTGTCGACGCTGTGGGACGGCAGCCCGATTGATCGCTCGCGCGCGATGGCAGGGGAAAGTCTGCGTGCCTATGACCGCCGACTCAGCATGCACTTGATGCTGCAACCCCGCCTGGCCGATCGCTTGCTTCAGGATGCAGATATCAAAGACCAGGGCATCCTGGGGCGCTGCTTGATCAGTTGGCCCGAGCGTCTGGTTGGACAACGGCTGTATAAAGCCATCGACCTGACCCGAGATCCAAAGGTGCACCTGTACCAGCAGCGCATTGCCGCGCTGATGCAGAAGCCTTGGTCACGCCATAAAGACGGCGGCCTCAACCCTGCGGCCCTAGAGTTGAGCCCCCGCGCCCGTGAGGCCTGGATTGCCATTCACGACACCATTGAATGCGAGTCTGGGGAATTCGGCGAGCTGGTCAACGTGCAAGCTGCTGCGGGCAAAGCCGCCGCGAACGTTCTACGCATGGCTGGCGTGATGGCGGTGGTTGAGGAATCGACTGTATTGGAAGACATGCACATTCAGCGCGCCTCCACGCTGATGGATTACTACCTGGCCGAGAACCAACGCCTGACTGAACAGGAACCACTGAATAAGCTTCGCGCTGAGGCTGATTGCCTGCTGCGCTGGTTGATAAAGAAGAACTCGCCACCGTTTCGCCTCCGCGATCTCACGCGCAACGGCCCTCGCTTTGCCCGTAAAAGCACGCGGCACACTTTCGAGTTATTGCTGCAGCTGGTTGCCCATAACTGGCTGGACAATGACGGGGACATATTCGAGGTGCGCCATGTTCCGCCTCAATGACGCCGTGCGCCGCTATCGAGCGCAACATCGCTCGCCGGCCGAGCTACGGTGTGTCGCCGTTACTGCCACCACTTTGTCGCCACGTGCCAATCCAGATGCGGCGGGGCTTGTCGCCAGTGTCGCCGCTGTCGCCGCTCCAACATCTGAGTCAACCGACCTCGCTCGGCTTATCGAGCAGTTGCGAGAAGAAGGGGCGTTGCTGCAACGCAGCGAAAATGCCCTCCTCATCCGCCCAGCACACTGGGGACAGTTGGACACCATCAACTCCAACTGGAAAGCCCTGCTGCTGCTCCTACAAGCCAACGATCAAGGTGAAGACAATGGCGCTGGTCGGTCGGCGTGACGGTCGCAACTTTGGCTACGGTCGCCAACTGAGCTACGCCGGTAGGCAGGCACTGGAAGATCTGTTTGCCGGCGGCCACTTCGCCACCGTCAAAGCACACTGCGATCGCTGGCAAGCCTTCGTGCGCTGGTGCCGATCGGAGGACGGCCCCGGTTACAACGATGCACGCCAGATTGATCGACAGACGCTGGAGGACTACGTCGCATACCTGCGCCAGAAGATCCAGCAAGGCGAACTGTGCATCGCCACCGCGCAAAACCGCCTGAGCAGCGTTAACCGAACCCTCGCCGCGCTGCGCGGTGATCAGGACGTGAGAGTCATCAGCCCGAGCCAGGCGCTGGGACAGCACCGCTGCAACGTACGCACCCGTGCGCCGGACGGCCAAGATTATCAGGACGTACAGAGAGTGGCGCTGTCGCTGGTGGAAAACCAATACGAACGGGTGGCCGCTATCATCATGTTGGCCCGGACTACCGGTATGCGCCTGCGCGAAGCGATCCTGGCAAACCTTCCACGCTTGCACCACGAGGCCGAGTCGCTTGGTCGGATCAATATCCAGGACGGCACCAAAGGCGGGCGAAGCGGGGCATCAGCGCCGCGTTGGATCATCGCCAATGAAGAGGTCAAAGCATCACTCCGATTGGCGCGCAACGCATCACCGATGGGCAGCCACAACTTACTGCACTGGGCCGAAACCTACGCCACGTTCTTGCAACGGACGGTGCTCCCAGCTCGTGAAATTCTGCATAAGCACGGGATAAAGGGCTTTCATGAACTGCGCGCAGCCTACGCTTGCGAACGTTACGCGCAACTCACCCGCCATACTGCACCAGTCAATGATGGCCACGGCTACCGCATCGACCGCGATCTTGATCAGTGGGCGCGTCAGCAGATCAGCCTTGAGCTTGGGCACTACCGGATTGATGTGGTTTCGGCCTACATCGGTGGCCGATCATGAGCAAATCCTTTGATATGGCGTTGTTTCTCAACGGCGTACTGGCCGGTCGAAGAGCACCCAGCAACGACATCTACGGCAAGCTCGAATCATGCAGGCAGCCATCAAGCGGCGATGGCAGCGAGACAATCCGTGGACTTGGCAACTCAAGCATATGCAATGGTTTTTTACCCAGCATCTAAAGAGCCACTCCGAAGCTTCTCGTTATTATTATCTACTCACCGCGCGACTAATCAGAAAACGATTGGCGAGCTGAATAGCGTCTCCATCAAGTGAGAACACATGATAACTTCGTATTTTCTACAGCAGCTCATCGAAGATAGCGCCACTTTGGGACTGATAGCATAGATTCAGGTACGAGTAGCGACAAAGCCACGACCAGTATAAAATCAGTCGTCCGAGGGATGCTTAACTCAACTCTCCCGTCACCTATGGCAGCCAACCCTTTAGCAATCTCAGACAACCTAAAGGCACGCCGGTAACGCGTACAGTATTTAAAATCAAAAGAGAGAAATATGGATATTCAAATAAAAAAATTTAAGAAGATAGACAACGTAACAGTGAAGCTGGAATCATTGAATATCTTTATTGGAGCCAATAACTCCGGCAAGAGCAGCTTTATTCAAGGAATTCAATTTGCTATCTCTGGTTGCCAAACCTTATCCTTAAAAGGCGGCACATGGGGAAAAGACACCAAAACTCTTTCACTAGACTCAAGCGAATACCTTTATACGCCAACAAATAACATTGAATACCTTTACCATGGAAAAAGGCTAACAGGATCACGGACGAAAACAGATAGGAGTTGGATTGAGTTCAAGCTCTCCGACGGCAAGACCTCGACACTCAGGATATCAAAAGGTAAAAACGGGGGATTTACAACCAGCCTGACTGGGCGAGAGCTAGGTGAAAAATTAAGCGACATTGAAAAACCATACTGCGTATATGTCCCGGGAATTGCTGGAATTCCTACACAGGAAAAATATGAAGTTACCATTACAGTAAAAAAATCTGCAACACGCGGAGACAGCAACAACTACCTGAGAAACATCCTATATGCCATCAGCAGAGATAACGAAAAATGGATGCAATTTAAATATTCGGTAAACAGTATCTACCCCAATACAAATGTGGTCGCTAGATTTGACGAACACAAATCGGAGTATATACAAGTCTTCGTATTTGACGGCTCATTAGAACTACCACTTGACTCAGTGGGCACTGGACTGCTTCAAGTAATTCAAATATTCGCATATATAGAGTACTTCAACCCCAGAGTGATACTCCTGGATGAGCCAGACTCCCACATCCATCCCACAAAACAGAAGATGCTCGCCAAAGAGCTTTCTAGGCGAGCCACCGAAAATGATGATTTGAAAATTGTTTTCTCAACCCATTCTAGATACATCCTAGACTCCCTAGAAGACAAAGCAAACGTCGTACATTTTCAAGGCGGTAGCGTCTTTCAAAACGTGAAAGGCAGCAACATACTACTGGACATAGGAGCTGCAGACGCTGACTATCTTTTTTCTAAGAAAGAGCTAAAGTACATTATAGTCACAGAGGACAAAGTCGACGACATAGCTGAAAAAAAGGAATTTCTGAGGAAATTTATAATTGCCAACGGCCTCAGTGAAAATGATTTTGTTCTACACTCGTACGAGGGCTGTACAAAAGTAGATTTTGCCAAAATACTACAGGGGTTCGTTCGAAAACAGATACCTACAGTTAAAGTTATCGTACATATTGATAGAGATCAAAAAATAGATAGCGACAGAGAAGTTATAAAACTAGCTGAGGACTGCGCGAAGAGAGAGCTGATCTTCTTCATGACAAAATTCCAAGAAGTAGAGTCATATTTTTGCACACCACTACACATTCACAAAACGTATAACATTCCGCTAGAAAAAGCGAAGATAAAGCACCAACAGTTCATAGATGAGCTTTCGGAGGAAACCAAACGAAAGCTGGGAAATTTCATATTAAGGGAAAGACCTGAACTCAGCCTGAACGCAGCGGGAAAACAAGACATCAGCATTATAAATAACATCGTCAATGAGTGGTACGATCAATACGGCGAAGCTCTTACACCGGGAAAAGAGCTTCTTGGGAAAATCAAAAAATTTGCACAGCAAGACCTAAAGGACGATCCAAATAAAATCTTAAATATTTCAGATGCGCTGATTTCAGAAGAGTTCAAAGCGTTACTAGCAGTGCAATAGATTAATGCAATAAGCTAATGGGTATCGCCGTGTGTAGCCCGGATGGACGACTGGTGTTGGTTGAAAGCCGCCGCTTTCAACCCTTGACAGCCTTCGCAGAGGGCTACCCCCTGCGACGTGCTAGGGTGGCTAAGCCTAGTGAATCGCTGAGCCATAGAGAGGCCCAGCATTCGTCGCTTATCCGCCCCATGACTTCTGCCACATAGCCTACAGATCAGCTCTTGAGCAGTGGCGAAACGTCTGAACTTTGTGTGGGTCGTTCATCCAAGATATCTTGACGCTCGGCAACCCGCCGCCCAACAATATCATAGACAATTTCTGCGATCTTTTTTGCCAACAGAGGCGGTACCGCATTACCCACTTGATGGTATTGCTGCGTTCGATTCCCTTCGAAATAATAATTATCAGGGAATGTCTGGAGCCTTGCAGCCTCGCGAACGGTCAGACTACGACATTGCGCAGGGTCATAGTGAATAAAATAGTGCCCATCTTTCGAGATATGACTAGTGATAGTTGTTGCTGGAGTGCCCGCAAGCTGCACCCTAAAGCGATCACTAAACTTTCCGCTCTCCCAATTTTTATGAGCAGGAGCGAGCCCAGGAAGTGTAAATTGCTGATGTCCCTTAGGGGAAAATTTGTTGTGCTCCGCGAAAGTACTCGCAAAGGCATATCGCCTCAAATCTGATCTCATATGACTGCGTGCATCGTGACTCATCCAATATTTAATATTGGGATCATGATACCAAGTATCTAAAGAAGGTACGCCAGTAGCACCTTCCCCTTGCTCTTTTTTAACTCGCTCGCCGCCAGAACTGTGCGGTGCATTGAAAAGTGCTTCACGAGTCTCTCGTAAGGGCTTAATCATTTCGCCATTTTGCAGTTCAGCGTGCTTCAGAAGGTCATCTACTTCGTCGACAACAGCGCGATACCAATCTTCGTCGCAGTTGCCACGCCGTGACAGCTTGCTCCTAAGTCTAGGCAAGCCTCCAATTGCCTGCTTCACCGAGACTGGATCGGCAGTTTTTAAAAAATCATGATCCGGAATCTCACCCCGCTCATCGAGCGCTATTCCTAAGAGGATGACGCGATGGCGAGCTTGTGGAACCCCATATTTTTCTGCTTCGATGATAAATGACTTAGGTTTTACATTTTCGATGCAATCTGAAGAGCTAAACGCTTCTTCTGAAACTAGAGAGCAAATTTTGTATTTCTGCCCGCCTTCCGCATTATCCAATGCTTTGGTAGGATCAACCAAATCTTCCAAAATCTGTGAGAAAATTCCTTTCCCTCCGACCTTGGAAGACAAAATCCCTTTAACGTTTTCCATAACGAAAACAGTAGGACGATAATCCTTGATAATGCGCAGATAATCCTTGTAAAGAAAATGTCGATGATCATTCTCTGGGACGTAACCCTGCTTGGCTTGATTCCTGGCCCGCCCAACGATTGAATAAGCTTGGCATGGTGGACCACCAATAAGAACCCAAGGGCGCCCATCCTTCTTTAATCTGGCATTGATTATATTATTTAACTCTCTATCACCCTCTTCCGATCCCAAGGTTATCTGTCGTGCCTCTTGGTCAGCCCGACTCCAAAACTCTGCTGTCTCAGGCGAAGTAGGCTCTGACGCCTCACCATTGCAGTACCGATAGTAGTCTTTCAGCCCCTCTGGGTACTCGCGTTTGAGCAAGCGGTAGAAAGCGCGCAGCCTGAGAGTCTTCCTGGCGACGGGATCCATCTCAGCAGAAACGATGATGTCGAATCGCTTACCATCACCAGCGGATGAAAAACCCTCACCCAGTCCACCTGGGCCAGCAAAAAGGTCAACGATCTGGATGGCGTCCTCAACTGTAACAGCGGGCTCAACGATCGCCTTTGGCGGGAAAAGGGTATTCTGGTATTGAATCATGGGCTTCATTGGTCAGAAATCAGTAATGGCAACAGCTTGGGGAGCCGAGCTCCGATACTCTACCAGGATTGGGAGGTAAGCGCAGCTCCAGCAGTGCTTACCATGACCGCACTCACTCGGCGCGTGCTCTGGATTGGGCTAAATTAGCAGCCACAGGCGTGTTTTCTTGGGAAGCATATTTTCGTCATGGCTCATCGCCTGTCGCATCCAAGCCACGAAGCATCCGTCCACGCTCGGCGAGAAATCAATGAATATTAGAGGTTTTTTGGGGGCTATAATGGGCTCAAAGGCTTTATCCTTCTGAAAGAGTAGGCGCGTCTTAGGAGGGCTCATGGACCTAGTCAGTAAAGAAGTCAGGTCTCGCATGATGGCCAACATCCGCAGTAGCAATACATTACCGGAGATGAAGGTCCGGAAGCTGCTGCATAGGCATGGATTCAGGTATCGCTTGCATCCAAGGGAACTTCCTGGCCGCCCCGACGTTGTGCTACCACGCCACCGCCTCTGCATATTTATTCATGGCTGCTTCTGGCACCGGCACCTTGGGTGCAGATACGCGACACTCCCCGCTTCTCGCGAAGATTTCTGGCGCTCAAAATTCCAGCAAAACGTGAAGCGAGATGAAAGAAATAGAGCCGAATTACTTCAGCAGGGCTGGCGTGTCTTCGAACTTTGGGAATGCGGAATCCGCAAGCCGGAAGTCGAAATGAAATGGCTTCTTGAGGCCATTCCGGATCGTAATCAACAATATATCTCTTGGCCTGCTGTGGTGCCCACCAACTAACGGCGACATTCAGGCGACCACGCAGGCTAAATTTCTTGAGGACGCCCTTTTACCATCAGCAGCAGCCAGCATTGATTTAAATTATCGCCGGAGTACAACCGGCCTAGAGCATTGAGCCACTCCATCAACCAGCCAGAGCCAAACTAAGCATGACCTCTAAAGCTGTTGATACTCCAGACCGGAAAGATCAATTCTATATTCGAACTGCACAACTCCTACAGGCAATACTCCGCCTATAAAACTTTCAGGTGTTATACGAGGAAAGTTGTTGTCAACTGCATACGAGCGCGCCTCAAGCAGAATAAATTTTTCTTTCCGAACAGAGCATCCCGCCTCCATGCCAATCCTCTGCAGTGCCCTCTCGAGCATGGCTGCTTCGACGCCTAGCGTAATGAGCCGATCACAAACGAGATCTATAGATAAACCATCATCATCGACCGGTTCGAATCTAAAGTGAGCAAGGGTTAAAGGCTTACCGGATGACGCAGCCAACTGAAACTGACCGGAAATGTTTATCTCGGCCCCATAACGGCTAATCGTTGATTTAACCTCGTAATCGGTCGCTGGAGTTTTGATGTCAACCACGCCGCCAAACGGGCCACTCCACTCAAAGGTGGCTCCTTTAATGGCCAACATTTCAAGGGCCAGCAGTTCGGCAAGCACGTCATAGCCATGTTTATCGACCAGCGCATTGCCCAGAAGATGCCGCCACCGTTGCCACCAAACCAGTGGATCCGCCAGAAGAGCTTCGCGCACAGCTATACCAGATTCGACGCTGACCATATGCTCGCAGATAATTCCAAACTCGTTTCGAAGCCACTCAGTAGACGACTCCAACCGCAAGAAGTGCCGATGCTGCCCAGCAACAATCCGCTCCACGGTCCGGAGACTTGCTCCGGCAAAACCTTCTGAAATCTCTAAGGGTTTAGAACACTCAACGGCAACGCCGAACCTGTCGCCTTCACGAAAAATCCACGCAGGGTACGTTGCTGGCATCGTCTTGATAGGCAACATTCGGCCGCTCTGATCCAAGTTAGCAAAGCCTTCCTGAATTTCCTTCAATAAATCAGTCATGGTCACCATTCAAATCCATGGGTGCACATCCTACGTCGGTAAATAGCGCATCGACATATCCAAACAAACCGCCTTCACAAAACACAGGCTCCTTCAGCACAATCTGCGCCGTGTTGAGCTTCATGATTGATCTGAACTGATCTTGGGAAGGTTGGCGCAGCCGACGCATCCTAAAAATCATACGTGTCAGATCTATCCTAAAACCGCCCTTTCCAGGTCGCTCGACCAGTTGCACGACCGTATCCGTAGTAACACTTTCCAGTACCTGTCGAGTTTCTTCTTCGGAGCCTTGCCATGTAAGGTGAACGGTCCACCATACCGCCCGTAACCAGATGCGGCTTCGGCCCTTCAGGAACCGTACAGGTGGTGCACCGTCCCAACGACTTTTTACCAGATCTGGCAGAACACGCAGGGATAGGAAACGCCACCAGCCGTCATCAGCGGCGGTGCGAATGTCCATGCCAGCGTCTGCCAGTACCCGGTAAAGGGCGAGGCCAACTTTCATGTCATAGGCGCCAGGGCTTGAGGCGTTGCATTTTTCGGTGGGGTCATAAAGCGCCACGATGCTGAATAACTGGCGGCGAAGCTCTTCCATTTTCGGATTGGACGTATCGGGAAGAAATGTATCGCCTTTAACCATCTCGTCAAAATGCCGCTTTGATAGTTTTAGGTTCAGTGTCGGGAAACTCATGCATCACTCTCCAGTTTCCGGACCTGATTATCAAGCCAACATTGAGTGGATATAAACAACTCTGAAAGCGAGCATGTATTAAGATCACCCAATCGGATAAATGAACGTACGGCCTCGGCAATACTCGCAATACCTTCATCTGCATCGTGCGAGCCCAGATACGCATCGAACTGTGCCCCCATGTCATTCTTAACCTGTGCAATAACCAGCGCAAGCCAAGATGCGAATACCTGACGCATCAACGGCGACTGCTCGATTTTCATAGCCCTACGATCGCGCAACTGTTCAAAATGCGGATGGGCGCTGTTAAGTACAAGGGCGACGTATTCACTAGAAAACGGCTCATCCTGCGGATCGCTCCAGCAAGCTTTCAATTCCCATAGAGGCCCCTCTGCCCCCAGAGACTCCTCCAGCACAGGGAAAAGGGAGCCGTCTCCGTCGATGATGATTTCGATTGGCTGTGATAGAGGCCCTAGGCGTGCGCCTGGGTGATGTGCAAATCCGGGAGCGCACTCTGCGTTGTATTGACCCAGAAAAGCTTGAGCCGATAGAAATCCGCTACCTCTGACCGTCCCAGGCTCT
The DNA here is from genome assembly GCF_054788395.1 of Pseudomonas sp. microsymbiont 2. Taxonomy (NCBI): domain Bacteria; kingdom Pseudomonadati; phylum Pseudomonadota; class Gammaproteobacteria; order Pseudomonadales; family Pseudomonadaceae; genus Pseudomonas; species Pseudomonas sp. microsymbiont 2. The sequence continues at coordinate 796,132 of NZ_CM139112.1, read as the reverse complement.
AGTTCGATGTCGAGTATCAAAGACCTCGCTTCTTCTTCATGCCGTAGGCCATGAACGCCTCCAAGCGTTCGCCAGCACGAATCTGCAGATACCCACTCCAGCGCCAGAAACACCTCAGCGTCCGTGCTAGCCACTCCGTCGGGGCCGAAGATGACCTCCAAGAGAGAATCTCTGTCGATAAAGCATTGAACCAGTAGGGGATGCTCGGACGGGTTCCAGTCACTATCCTTGCCTAGGGCATATTGATCGCTACTTACTAATGTCGCACCCGGATCAAGACCATCGTAGGACCGGAATGCATAGTTCACCTCCGACACGCTTCCGCTGCTGAGTGGCGCATTCAGCATTCGATATAGTGGCAGCCGAGTGCTCATACCACCGCTCCATTCTGACCCGAAATGCGGACACCGATTACCGGTCGTAACAGTTTGACATTGGATTCAGTTATCCTGACATACAGCTCCCCCTCGATGATCAGGCCGGGTGAATTAGTCCCAGCACCAACAGTGAGCCTGACCCCGGTTCCATGGATAATTTTCAAGCTTTTTACAATAGGCGTCGTACTAATGACGCGGGGAGACTCCAGTCGAAACGGAAACGCGCCGAGCCCACTCTCTAACCATGTATCAAAGGCTATTGGTCCGCCCTCTGAATCGACAGCGATGGTGATTTCCCTCGGAATGTGTGGCAGCACCATCCCCCATCTCAAACGCCATCTCATGACGATGCCGGATGCTTCATGCCCAACTTCCAATATTTCCAGTTCGGGCGATGACATCGCACTAACTCTGCTTGAACCTTGTCCAGTAGCCGCACGTGGCGTCGCTTTGCCAAACCGCCCATCCCCTCCAAACCCACGGTTTGGCAGAACGAGCTCGGCGAGTTTGCGCGACATCCGCATCGAAGGTTTGACGGTCACGCTTGGCTGGGGGGGGACCCCAAAATCCTTCAGGGCTCTGCCACACTGGGCACGAATCTTTTCAACGACTCGCCCTCCACTTACATCTACCCACGCGGCATGATCCGCGCGCTCGCAACTCCTCAGATAGCTTTCGAGAGTTTGAATGGTCGAACGTAGCCCTCGGGCTTCAGATGGCAAAAGCTCCTGCTCTGAGTCCGGTAGAAAGAGTGCTACAACGTGTCTACCGTCCGCAAAACCAGAAAATCCACCCGCCCAACCTCGCGAATCAATACTGTCATCCCAGCAGATGTTCATTCCAGGCGAGCGCATAAACGTCACCAGCGGTCGATGGGGACCGGAGCTATCTGTCTTGGAAAAGATACAGGTTTCAGGACTTGGCGCATTATCTGGTGCATCCATTTGCAACTGGCGTGAAGTAATCGCCACGGCAAGCAGCCAGCCCGCATTACCACTCCCTACGAATTCGCCCCGCAACTGAATAGCTCTGCAGAGCACGTCATTTTCCTTGACACCTCTGGCCGTTAAATAATCTTCCTCGTCAGGATTCAATCCTACCGCGCGGCTATAAAGGGACTGTGTCACCCGAAATATGGGCAACATGTCCTCACTGGCAATTTCCTTCCCGTTCACCGACGCACTCAACCATCTGCCACTGGCAAAGAACGGGTTATCCAACCGTGCACTGAACCAGCGCTGGATCGCAACATTCACATAATCTTCGTAACTGCTGTACCACCATGGCGCCGCTCCGCCGTCTTCGTCAAACACGGGCAGTAAGTTTTCCTTTAGCAATGGAATGATGATCGCCGTTCCAGTTTTGTTACCGGTGAACGGCTGGACACCCAATGCATTCAGAATTTCGTAAATGTGCTCCGATTCGGTGATAGCACACAAACTGTCATATGCCCCCCACCATGCTATGCCGGTTTGCGTCTCAAGCTGCAGGCGATCGACTCGGTTTTCATCTTCGACCAACGAAGCCACCAACCGCTCTTCGTACCCATCGTCCGTCTTGATCCTGCTGTAGTACACGACTAGGCCGGCCCCCATGCGGAAATAACAGGTCTTGCCTAATCCCCACGAGCCACCTGCACCGTCATCCGCGCGAGTACGACCGATTTCAAACACGAGCTTCAGGAAATTTCCATGCTGACCGTTAGCTTCCACGCTGTCGAAGGTCATCGGCCCCGTGAGCCCCTCGGTCCCTGAGTCGCGAATTTCAAGGAGTTTCGGAGTACGCGGATAGCGTTTCACGAGCATCTGCAAATTCAGACCTTCACTGAAGGCGGAAGCGATGGCGTCCAGAGAATGCTCGCGAATATGGAAATCTACTAAAACCGGCCGTGACTTATTACCATCACGACCTGCGTCTAACGCATTCTGAACGGATTCTCGTACCAGCAGGTCCAATAAAGGTGTTTCTTCGTTCTGCAGAGCCCGAAGCAAGAATGCTCCGGACTCCTGCATAGGCTGCAATGGGAGGCTGTAGTACTTCATATGGGTCAGATCACGTCAACCGTTTCTTCAAGGTTATCTTCCGATGCAGTGAAGATATCCGGGATGTCAACCGTCACGTGAGTGACGTAATTTTTCTTCTTACCTTGCGAACCTGGCAGGTAAAGGCTGATGCCTACGATGTGCCCCTTGGCATTAAGCGATTGCCTCACTCGACGCGGCTCAGGAACTGTCTTTATAGAGGCCTCATATGGGCTGTCTTTGTCGATGAGATAGATCAGCAGTTGGGGTAATGTTCCAACACCACCTTTTTCGCGAAGCTCTGCCACTTGGGCGTTACTATATCCCGACTTCGAAAGTTCACTATCTTCAAGGCCGCGGACATCCGCCAGCAGATCCCTAGGGTCACGCAGCGCGCCAATGGACACACCACCATCCGAGCGTTTATCAGCAAAGCGGCTACGATTGACGCGACCAACAATTGCGCCAGAAATATTCCAGCTGTTGTTCGGTTTGGGTGTACTGCCTGCCACCACTACGTTCCAATTTGTGTAGCCTGCGTTTTCAGCGTGCTCTCCCAACCATTGCAGAAACGCTCTCATATCGGAGAAGAACTGATTCCCTGGGTGGAATGAAAGATTGGCTAAATAATCGGCGACACGACTTACGTCAACCTCGCGCCAGACAAAACTATTAGCGCCCTTACGTTCGGACTTTTTAAGATCGGTACCTGCCGAACGCAGAAATTTCTCCGTTAACGACAGATTGCCTTCAAGCACCTTGGCTGCATCATCGCCGTCATGAAAAACGGTTGTTTGCCGATTGATTCCTGAAAAATCGAACTCCGCCTCTATCGAGCGCTGCATCCTATTCGCACCCGTCGGGCGAATCCAAGCAAGCCTCGCATGTACACGGACGCGAGGCCCGAACTCCTCAGGTTTGGCGCCGCCGTGCATGAATCGCTGTAGATCATCACGAAGCTCCTCCTCTGCAACTGTCATGAATTCATACTTTGCTCTCGTATCATCGGACATCCAGATGCGAGGCAGCAGTTCATAGCCTTTGCGGTATCCAAACCAGCGCCCCATCTGCATGAGAGAATCCGCTTGGGCCGAGCCCCGCAGGAAAAACGTGCTGACCAGATTTTCAATCGTCAACCCTCGGGAAAGCGTCCCGCCGCCGATAACGATAAATGCTGTGCAGAAATCCAGTCCCTGCGCCGCGTCTGGGTAAAACAGCCGCCGGACTTCATTTTCGTCGGTCACCCCGTTGTTGGCGCAGTTATCTACACACACGTGGATTCCTCGGTGATAAATCCGGTTTGAATCCGCATCAAGTTGGATAGCCGTCACCGTATCGAGAAGCGTCCTTATTTCCGTAAAGAAGTTATCAAATATAGGCAGCTCATGAAGTTCAGATATACGTCCGTAGTCAGGGAACCGTTCGCAAAAATGCTCAACAGTTAGATCTGCCGAGACACTCTCCCACACAGGCCTAAAAGCACCGTCCAACTGACCATCATCATACTTCGACCAAGTCTCGAGGGCTGCCTGAACCGCTTTGCTCATAGAATCATGATGAAGCTGCCTTGCGCTGGTATGGATCAACATACTCACAGGTTTTACAGCACCAGACAGTCGCATCACTGCCACACAGCATAAGTACCAGATCAGGCTATCTTCCAGCGAGCGCGGCAAACTCAGATCTTCACCCTTGTGGAGCCTTACAACTTGCTTTAGGTCTACATCAGAGACTTCTCGAACGATGCCTAGCGGCTCTTTTTCATTTTCGGCATAGCCGAAAATTTGCACAGGCCCAAAATGTTCATCCGCTTGCGGCAACACCGCTATGAAGTCCGTTGGATACAGGGTATCACCAGGTCCTTCATTGAGAAAGTTAGCAGCTGGCGTGGCAGTGAACGCTATGTAGTTAACGCTTTGCAGCTGCAAACTGATCAACTCAAGGATGAGTCCATTAATGACCGTACGCTCAGCTTTCGAAACGTCATTAGAATTTATTCCCGCCTGATCAGCTTCGTCATCAATAACCACAAGTCGCATCTGCGACATACCCTGCTGATGTGCCTTGATCCACTCAATGAGATGCCTAAGTCGAGCCGGGTTCTTCAAGCAAACAACAAGGTGGCGGTCTCTTCGGCCTGCATCGAACTGCATATCCTGCGCCCGAGCACCATAGGGGCTATTTTTTGATGGATGCTCAATAGATTTCCAACTGACATTACCATCATGCTGGAAAAGATCGCCTACCAGACGCTTGCTGGTTTGCACTCGTAGGTTCTCGAGAGTACCAGTTAGCACGACAAATAGATTCCATCGATAATCCGCTGCCATGGAAATCAAACCTGCCATGTTGGCCGTCTTGCCGGACTGTACATGCCCAACCACCAGTCCTTTTACAGCCACGCGATCTTGAGTCGTCTGCCGAAGACCCAAAAGGATGCGTACCGCCGAGCTTTGGATATTGTCGACCGAGGCTTTCTTCCAGCCCTGAGCGAGCAGATGCTTTCTGTAGAGCTGCCAGGCACTACGCGCGTCCTGTGGCACGGCCATACCCGGCTCAGTCTCTTCCGCCCCCAATATGATCAAGGGCCTAGCAGCAGCAATAGATTGTTGTTCAGCCTGCTCCTTTCGCCTAACGATTTCCTTCCAGCGTTCGAAGCGCTCTTCAGGACTGTTTCCCAGCGAGGGCCAATCGTGCATTTCCTCCTGCGAAATGAGCCATTCATTGACCTCTTCAAGCACTCCTCCGAATCGGCCGAGCTTTGCGATATACTCCCAAGTCCGGCCTCTCAGGCGCCAACCATCAATGAACGCGCGGCATTTGTCGTACGCTGGGTCAGTACTGTAATCAGTCATTAGCATCCCTACTGTATTCTGAGGGCAATTCGAAAGGAGGGGCGACCTACCTCCAAGTCCAGGGTAGCGATAGTGGCATAGCGCCTGCCGCCTTGCAAAACCCATTACCAAGCGGCCGTCATCCACATGCCTCTCGCTGACATCCTTTCATCGCCGTCAGAACGCAATATCTCTTTAGCCTTTCCAACGAGTGGCTCAACCATCGGTAACTACTTTCTTACTCCAGGCGGCTATAGCAAACAACCTCAAGACCGCTTCGAATCAAAATGCGTTTCTTAGCCACTCTTTAGGCCGAAAGCTTTGGCGAATCTCAGACCATGAGCGAGCAGTCCATCCTGCGTGACTTCCAGCATAGTGGCGTCGTGAGTACAGAGTCTCTTTCGCCGCCTAATCGACTTGCACAGCCAAGAAAACTTGTCAACCTAGCTTATGGGCGGATGGGATCGCGCGTGGCAGCAGCGGCAGATTCCCGCACTTAGGGCCGCTGCTTTGCCGTGGAACCACACCTACAGCTGTTCCCGCACAGTTGCTTCGCTCTCAGCCACCTCGGCGAGGTCGCCAACATAGAATAAAGACCGAGCAGTACTACAAATCCAAACTGCAAGTCAATCGCGATAAAGTAAGAGGTCGGCTTCGTAGACAGATCGGCCTGAGCGACCAATCGAACTCTCCATTGTCGCCGTGGTTACTTAGAAATGGCTGTGGAACACTGGCTGACCATCCCTAACGGTTCAAGATTATGATGCAGACAATCACCACTCACAAGAAACGGCAGATTGAAGCCAGCACCATGCAAGCCAACAAACTGCCTGTAGGCGTAATCAGTAATGGACCCGGCAACCAACTGACCGCCCCATCATGAAAGTCTCCAAAGGCGTCCTAGAGCAGGCAATCTCGACCCAATCAATGCCCGCTTGGACAAAAACTGCCAATGGCGACTCAGTTACAATCATCGCAACGTGGGCTGTATTCCTACTGGTATTCCAAACAAACAATTTAGACGCGATTTTCTATATAAAACAGTACATTATTGAACGAATTCAGCTCACCCCGGCGTCTTAATCAACAACCCGAAGGCGATGATCGTGCGAACATCACTGGACTCAAGCGTAGCGGTAGAGCCTGAACCAATGGTGCGATTAGATCAACCTGCCGCATATCAGCTACCGTACCATCAACAATTTCCAGGCTCACGCCTATCCCGGCCTACCACACCAGAACTTCAAAACAACCGTCAGCAGTAGCGCGCTACATTGACAGAGTCCACCAAAATGCCCCCCACGCGCACCCCATGGCTCTGCCTAATCACCTGCCTGGCCCTGTTCAGCACCACCACCAGCGCCGCCCCCCAGATACTGCATCTGGGCCAGTCCCCCCCTTACAACTTCCTCGCCTACAGCAACACCGACCTGACACACCCCCAACCAGCAACCCGCGCAATCGTCATCCTCCATGGCGTGCGCCGCAACGCCGAGGACTATTACCGCAGCGGCCTGCAACTGCTGGCCAACGCCGGCCTGAACGGGCAAGACACCTTGCTGCTGGCCCCCAACTTCCTCACCCCACGCGACAGCACTGCCACCCGCGACATGCCGCTATGGCCAAAAGACCGCTGGATGCATGGCAGCCCTTCGACAGATGGCCAGCGCGGCATCGCGGCCTTCAGCGTGCTCGATGACCTGCTGGCCTACCTGACTGACCGCCAGCGCTACCCGCATCTGCGAGAGATCGTGCTGATCGGCCACTCCGCCGGGGCGCAACTCATGCAGCGCTATGCGGTATTGACTGACGGCACACCGCAAACGCCGGGCATCGCTATCCGCTACGTGGTTTCCAGCCCGTCCACCTACCTGTACCTGGACAGCAACCGACCACGGCAGGGCGGCTTCGCGCCATTGCCCCTCGGCCAATGCCCGGACTACAACCACTATCGCTACGGCCTCGAACAAGCGCCGCTGTACCTCACTCGCCAGGGTCTGGATGCCCGACAGCTGTTTCGCCGCTATGCCTCGCGCGATGTGACCTACCTGGTGGGCGAGCGCGACACTCACGCCGACAGCAAGGTCATGGACCACAGTTGCGGCGCCGAAGCTCAGGGGCGGAATCGACTCGAGCGCCAGCTCGACTACCTGCGTTACGAAGGTTTCCTGTCACGCACCTGGGGTGTCGCCGTTGCGCATCGCCAGTTCGTCATTCCCGAGGCAGGGCACGATGCCGGCCATCTGTTCGCCAGCCCGAGCGTGGCCGAGGTGCTGTTTGCGCGCAAACCCTAGCGCTGTGCATCGAGGGCATAGAACTCCTGAAGCTTGGCCTGCAACAGCGCCTTGTCCGGCAGGCGGGTCTGGTATTCGGCGATCAGCGCCGGCGACAGGCTGCGGTTGAGGGCGTACTCGACCACCTCGTCATCCTTGCTGGCGCACAGCAGTACGCCGATGGCGGGGTTTTCGTGGGCTTTGCGTTCGCTGCGGTCGAGGGCTTCGAGGTAGAAATCCAGTTTGCCCAGGTATTCGGGTTCGAAGCGCCCCACCTTCAGTTCAATGGCCACCAGGCAGTTGAGGCCACGGTGGAAGAACAACAGGTCGAGGGCGAAGTCACGGCCGCCCACTTGCAAGGGGTAGTGCGAGCCGACGAAGCAGAAGTCGCGGCCCAGCTCGACCAGGAAGTCCTTGAGGCGGCCGAGCAATCCCTGGTGCAGGTCGGCCTCGGCGTGCCCACCCGGTAGGCCGAGGAACTCGATCATGTAGGCATCGCGGAACACCTCCAGGGCCGACGGATGAGCCTGGGTGAGCGCGGCCGATGCCTTGGCCGGTTGCGTCATGCTGCGCTCGAACAGTGCTGCCTTGAGCTGACGCTCCAGTTCGCGTTTCGACCATTTTCCCTGGATTGCCATGCGCAGGTAGAACACCTGCTCGTCAGCACTCTTGCACTGGCCTAGAACGATCATGTTGTGGCTCCACGGCAATTGTCGCACCAGTGGCGCGACAATTTCGTTGCCCCGGTAAACCTCATAGAACTGGCGCATGCGAAACAGGTTGGCTCGGGTGAAACCGCGCAGCCCGGGTTGGGTCAACGCCAGATGCTCCGACAACTGGCTGACCACGCCATCACCCCACTCGGCGCGTGCCAGCTTGCCGCTGATGTACGCTCCGACCTGCCAGTACAACTCGATCAACTGCGTGTTCACGGCCTGGACCGCGCGCTGGCGGGAGGTGTGGATAAGTGCGAGGACTTCGGCGAAACGTATATCGCCGGTTGCAGACGCTGATGCGTCCTGGGGCGGGGTATTCATGCTTCGACGCTCCCTGGCGGTGGTAAAGGGCCGAAAAAGTCTATCCGCCTTCACGTACAACACGGCGCCTGCAACTGTTGCAAAACGCAAAGAGGGCGCCCAGTGGCGCCCTCTCGTTCACGGCAAAGCCATCAGCCCATCGACCGTGCTCCCACCACCCGCCCATGCCCGCGCGTGGTGACGATGCCCAGGAACGAAATCACGATCGCCAGGCTCAGCGTCGCGGTCACTTCGGCGCGGTGTTCCTCGGTGAACATCATCACGCCCAGGGCGCCGGAGATGAACAGGATCACCGCCCAGGTCAGCCAGGGGAACAGCCACATGCGGAACTTCAAGTTGGCGTTCTCGCGCTCCAGGCGGGCGCGCATGCGCAGCTGCGATATGGCGATCACCAGGTACACCAGCAGCGCGATGGCGCCGGAGCTGGCCAGCAAAAACTCGAACACGCCCTTGGGCGCGAAGTAGTTGAGGATGGCGATGGCCGCGCCGATCAAGGTGCTGCCGAACACCGCCGCGCGCGGCACGCCGACCTTGGAGGTGTTCTTCAGCAGGGCCGGGGCATCGCCGCGCTTGGCCAGCGAATACATCATCCGCGAGGCGATGTAGATCGACGAGTTCATGCAGCTGGTCACGGCGATCAGCACCACGAAGTCGACCATCAGCGCGGCGTTGGGGATGTTCATGATCTCCAGGGCGCGCTGGTAGGAACCCACCACCGCCAGCTGCGGGTCGTTCCACGGCACCACCGAGATGATCACGAAGATCGACAGGATATAGAAGGTGCTGATGCGCCAGATCACCGAGCGGGTGGCCTTGGCGATATTACGCGCCGGGTCGCTGGACTCGGAGGCGGCGATGGTCACCGCCTCGGTGCCGATGAAGCTGAACATCACGGTGATGAAGGCGCCGACCACCGCCGGCCAGCCCTTGGGCGCGAAGCCGCCGTGCTCGTCGATCAAGCTGCTCAGGCCGCTGACTTCGCGCTCGGGCAGCCAGCCCAGCAACGCGGCGAAGCCCAGGCCGATGAAGCCGAGGATGGCGGTGACCTTGAGAATCGCGAACCAGAACTCGAACTCGCCGTACTTGGCCACGCTGAACAGGTTGGTGCAGGCCAGCAGCAGCACCGAGGCCAGGGCGAAGATCCAGCTGTCCACCTGGGGGAACCAGGCATTGAGCACATGGCCCGCGGCCAGTGCCTCGATGGGGATCACCAGCACCCAGAACCACCAGTACAGCCAGCCGATGGTGTAGCCGGCCCAGCGGCCGATGGCCTGGTCGGCGTAGGTGGAGAACGAACCGGTGTCGGGATGGGCCACGGCCATTTCGCCGAGCATGCGCATGACCAGCACCACCAGGGTACCGGCCACGAAATAGGAGAGGATGGTGGCCGGCCCGGCCGCCGCGATGGCGTGCCCGGAGCCGACGAACAGTCCCGCGCCGATGATGCCGGCGATGGACAGCATCGTTACGTGACGAGGCTTGAAACCTTGAGCAAGGTTGCCATCAGTTCCCACGGTGTTCATTGATGTTGTTCTCTTTTTGCTGACACAAGGAAGGGACGGGCAGGCGTAGGCGAAAACGGTCTCCTCGGCAAAGGGCGGAGTACGTTGCGCACGCTCTGTTATCGGCCTTCTCACGCGCCTGGGGCAACGCACCATGGGGATGCGGGCTTCACTTTAAGCCGGGCGCGGCGCCAGCAAAATGCTCGGGAACGCCAGGTAAGTGTTCGATCACGACACTGCGTGCCTATCCACGCCAGTCAAGCCCCTCGGCATGCCTGAGAGCGTCAGTCGCGGTCACGCAGGTGGTCCCGGTAGAAGTTCAGCACGGCGAAAACCACGATCGCGGTGACGGTCATCAGGCCGATCTGCAGGTTGCTCATGGGCTCTGCGGATTAACGATCGAAACTGGCCGGCTATGCAGGGCTTCGCCAGCATGGTTGGCACCTACGGGTTAGGGTGAAACGCTGGTGCCTGTGGGAGCGGGTTTACCCGCGAAAGGGCCTGTGGATTCTCCAACGCATTCGCGGGTGAACCCGCTCCCACAGGACCACGATGTTTTCCCGATCGTGCCAGGCGCTTGAGCGCCAGCACCATCAATACGCCCAGCAGCATCATCGCCAGCACCAGCAGCGCATAAGCCAGCCACCATGGCACGCCTGCGGTCATCATGCTGAATTCGGACATGCCGCCAATGCTGGCGATCAGGTTCAGCGGCAGGAACACCACATTGATAAGGGTGAGCTTGCGCAGGGTTTCGTTCATCGCGTTGTTGGCCAGGTTGCCACGGGCGTCCATGAGTCCGGCGAACACCGTCGAGTAGATCTCGGCCTGCTTGTGGCACTGGGTATTCTCGATGACCAGGTCGTCGATCAGCGCCAGCACCTCGGGGTTGAAATGGCGCTTCTCGCCATGGGCGCGCAGCCGCGAGAGCACCGCGCCATTGCTGTGGATGGCGTTGATGTAGTGGATCAGGCTCTCGCTGAGGTTGAACATCTGCATCAGGTGGTGGTTTTCCAGCGACTGCTCGAAGCGTTGCTGCAGTTCGCGGGCGACCATCTTGATCACCTTCAGGTGCCCCAGGTAGTGGTGCAGGTTGTCCAGCAGGATGGCCAGCAGGACATCCATCGGGTCGTGCAGCGCATGGCGTTGCCCGAGGCCATCGAGCAGGGAGGCGTCCGGGGCGATCAGCACCAGGTGGCCGTCGACCATCAGCATGCCGAACGACGACACCTGGAAGGCAAAGCTGTCGCCTCCGGTATAGCTCTCCGGGCGCTTCCAGATCAGGAACAGGCCATCGCGGTGCAGCTCGATCCGCGACACCTCGTCCGGGTCCAACGCTGACGCCAGGGCATGGGCGTCCAGGTGGAACCAGGCCTGCAGCAGTTCACGCTCGGCACTGTCCGGTTCGACGAACAGCAGCACCTCGCAATCGAGCCCTTCGCGCTTGCGCAACTGGCCATGGGCCAGGCTGTAGCTTTCGATCATGCCAGCACCTCGTTACCAGGCTTGCCCCCGACGCTTCTGCTCCAGGCGGCGGATGAATTCCTCCAGCACCAGGGTGTAGAGGTCGTCGTGCAGATAGGCATCCTCGATGCCGGCGTCGAGGTTGGGGTTGTCGTTGACCTCGATCACCACCACCCGGTCGCCCACCTGCTTGAGGTCCACCCCGTACAGCCCGTCGCCGATCAGGTTGGCGGCCTTTACCGCCAGCTCCACCACCGCGCGCGGTGCCTCGTGCACGGCCAGGGTGCGGCATTCGCCGTTGACCTCGTCGCGCTGGGCCTGGTGGTTGAAGATCTGCCAGTGCCCTTTGGACATGAAGTACTGGCAGGCGAAGATCGGCTTGCGGTTGAGCACGCCGATGCGCCAGTCGTACTCGGTGTAGAGGTATTCCTGGGCCAGCAGCAGCACCGAGTGCTCGAACAGTTCGGCGGTGGCGGCCTGGAGTTCGGCGGGGTCCTTGACCTTGATCACGCCACGGGAGAAGCAGCCGTCGGGAATCTTCAGCACCAGCGGGAAGCCCAGGCGCTCGCCGATCCCTTCCAGGGCCTGGGGGTTGTCGCGGTAGAGGATCTCGCTGGCCGGCATGGCCAGGCGATGGCTGCGCAGCAGGTCGGTCAGGTAGACCTTGTTGGTGCAACGCAGGATCGACGCCGGGTCGTCCATCACCACCAGCCCTTCGCTCTCGGCCTTCTTGGCGAAGCGGTAGGTGTGGTTGTCGACGCTGGTGGTCTCGCGGATCAGCAGCGCATCGTACTCGGCCAGGCGCGCGTAGTCCTTCTTGCCGATCAGCTCGACGTCGATGCCCAGCTGGTGCCCGGCACGCACGAAGCGCTCGAGCGCCTCGGGGTTGGACGGCGGCAACGCTTCGTCGGGGTCGTGGAGGATCGCCAGGTCATAGCGCGCCACACGACGTGAGCGCGGCTGGCGCCAGATCCTGCGACTGAAACCGTCGAGCGCATTGGCGAACTGGTCCTGCTGGTCTTCGCGCAGCTTGTGCAACGCGCCGGCCTTGACCCCGGCGATATGCCAGGTGCTGCTCTTGCGAAACTCCACCAGCAGGATCGGACACGGAAAACTTTCGAACAGCTGGCGGGCGATATCCTGCAGCGGCTCCAGGTCGGTACGGCCGAAATACAGGGTCAGGGTGAAGCCTTCGGTTTCGCCATAAGGATGATTGGCCAGGGCACTCTCCAGGCGACTGGTCATGTCGTCGAGGGCCAATCCATACAGCGACTTGCGGGTCAACTCACTGATACTTCGTACCGAAGGAATAACTTTATGCCCGCGCGCCTCGGCCAACAGCGAACAATAATAACCATGGCCTAGGTACTTATAATTACGACATAAGTTTATGACTTGAACGCGTTTGCCACTTTCCGCTTCGCGCGGCTGTTCCAGATATTCCTGAGCCGTCACGACATCCTCGCTCGGGAGGTACGAAGCCCAGTCATCACGGCGCTCCACGATAATCACCAACTGGCTTGACTTGCTGTCCAGCGGCAGTGGATAAATAACACCAGTTGCGGATTGATTTGAACTTTCCCTGGTCCATCCAGGCAAGGGTTCCTGAAACGAAGACATTTTTGAAGCCCTGTGTTGGGTACACACTGCTTCTATTAAGCACGAAGTTTTTCGAATGTCCCGTTTCATTACGCAACTTTTACGGCGGCTCTATGCATATCGAATTTCGCCTGGCAACCGTTGATGACCTGCCGGATCTGCTGGCGCTGGAGAACCAGTGCTTCGCCCTGGACCGGCTCACCCCACGCAGCTTCCGCTGGATGCTGTCCCATGCCAATGCCAGCCTGCTGGTGGCCCAGCGCAATGGCCAGCTGATGGGTTACGCGCTATTGCTGTTCCATCGCGGCACCTCGCTGGCACGGCTCTATTCCATTGCCATTGCCGAAGCCGCGCGCGGCCAGGGGCTGGGCGCCCGCCTGCTCGAACAGGCCGAACGTTGCGCGCTGGAGCACGAGCGCGCCTACCTGCGCCTGGAAGTGCGCATCGACAACCCATCAGCCATCGCCCTGTACGAACGCCACGGCTATCGGCGCTTCGCGCTGGTGGACGACTACTACGAAGACCACGCCAGCGCCCTGCGCTACGAGAAGCGCATCCTCCAGCGCCCGACCGTCGAGTCGCGCCCGGTCCCTTACTACGCCCAGACCACCGATTTCACCTGCGGCCCGGCCTGTCTGTTGATGGCCATGGCGGCCCTGCAACCGCAGCGCCAGCCCACGCGCCACGAGGAACTGCGCCTGTGGCGCGAGGCGACCACGGTGTTCATGACCTCCGGCCACGGCGGCTGCAGCCCGCACGGACTGGCACTGGCCGCCTGGCGCCGGGGTTTTCGTGTACGCCTGCAGGTCAACACCGAAGGGCCGCTGTTTCTCGATGGCGTGCGCCAGCCGGCGAAGAAGGAGGTGATGCGCCTGGTCCACGAGGACTTCTGCGCCGAGCTGCACGGCAGTGACGTGACGATCGCCCGGCCGGCGCCCGACCTGCCTCGGGTACTGGCCGAAGGCGGCCTGGCGCTGGTACTGATCAGCAACTACCGGCTGACCGGGAGCAAGGCGCCGCACTGGGTGCTGGTCACCGCCTGTGATGACGACTTCGTGTATCTGCACGATCCTGACATCGACCACGGTCGCCATCGCCAGGCCCTGGATTGCCAGCATCTGCCGGTCAGCCACCAGGAGTTCCAGCGCATGAGCCTGTTCGGTGGTCGCAAGCTGCGGGCGGCGGTGGTGGTGTACGCAACGGCGGCGTAAACGAAAAAAGCCCCGGGTTACCGGGGCGGCGCTGCACGGGCGTCTGCCTACGCCCGACCGGGAACGCCGGTGGCAGCAGGAAATGTTTGCAGGAGGCCCTATCGCGGGGCAAGCCCGCTCCCACGAGCAATGTGTGGCATGGGAGCGGGCTTGCCCCGCGATAGGGCGGTAGGTGGTTGATCAGCGCACCAGGCAAGGCCGCTTGTTGTCGAAGGCCCACCCCGGCATCAGGTACTGCATGGCCACGCTGTCATCGCGCGCCCCAAGCCCCATGTTGCGATAGCACTCATGGGCCTTGGCCAGCTGGTCTTCGTCCAGCTCGACCCCCAGCCCCGGCCGCTCGGGCACGCGCACATGCCCCTCGACGATGCGCAGCGGCTCGCGGGTCAGACGCTGGCCGTCCTGCCAGATCCAGTGCGTGTCGATGGCGGTGATCTCGCCCGGCGCGGCAGCCGCCACCTGGGTAAACATCGCCAGCGAGATATCGAAGTGGTTGTTCGAGTGCGAGCCCCAGGTCAGCCCCCAGTCATGGCACATCTGCGCCACCCGTACCGAGCCTTGCAGGGTCCAGAAGTGCGGATCGGCCAAGGGGATGTCCACCGCTTGCGACTGGATCGCGTGGCCCATCTGTCGCCAGTCGGTGGCGATCATGTTGGTGGCGGTGCGCAGCCCGGTGGCGCGGCGGAACTCGGCCATCACCTCGCGCCCGGAGTAACCGTTCTCGGCACCGCAAGGGTCTTCGGCGTAGGCCAGCACCTGATGCTTGTCGCGGCACAGGGCGATGGCTTGCTTCAGCGACCAGGCGCCATTCGGGTCAAGGGTGATACGCGCATCAGGGAAGCGCTCGGCCAGGGCGACAACCGCCTCCATCTCCTCTTCACCGCGCAGTACACCGCCCTTGAGCTTGAAGTCGTTGAAACCATAACGGGCCTTGGCGGCTTCGGCCAGGCGCACCACCGCTTCCGGCGTCAGGGCCTGTTCATGGCGCAGCCGGAGCCAAGCGTCGTCGGCATTGGCCTCGTTGCGATAGGCCAGGTCGGTGCGCTGGCGATCGCCGATGTAGAACAGGTAACCGAGCATCTTCACCGCCTCACGCTGCTGGCCCTCGCCCAGCAACGCGGCCATCGGCACGCCCAGGTGCTGGCCGAGCAGATCAAGCAGGGCGGACTCCATGGCGGTGACCGCGTGCACGGTAATGCGCAGATCGAAGGTCTGCAGCCCTCGCCCGCCCGCATCACGGTTGGCGAAGGTCTCGCGCATGGCATTGAGCACCCGCTGGTAGTGGCCGATGGGCTGGCCGACCACCAGCGCCCGGGCATCCTCCAGGGTCTGGCGGATCTTCTCGCCCCCGGGCACTTCGCCCAGGCCGGTGTTGCCGGCGCTGTCGCGCAGCACCACGACATTGCGGGTGAAGAACGGGCCGTGGGCGCCGCTGAGGTTAAGCAGCATGCTGTCGTGACCGGCCACCGGGATCACGCGCAAATCCGTGACCACCGGGGTGCCGAGGTGAGCCTGTGGGGTTGTCTGCATGTTCATGGAGTCTCTCGCGGGGTCAGTTGGCCGAAGCGGCCTTGAAGTCAGGGGACGCCGCGCCTTTGGGGCGCATGCGCACGAAGAACACGGCGATGGCGGCCAGCACCGAAGTCACCGCCAGGCCGTACAGGCCGCCCTGGATCGAGCCTGTCTGCTGCTCCAGCAGGCCGAAGGTGGTGGGCGCGACAAAGCCGCCGAGGTTGCCCACCGAGTTGACCAGGGCGATCACCGCCGCCGCGATACGCGCATCCAGGTAGCCCTGGGGAATCGGCCAGAACAGCGACGAGGCAGCCTTGAAGCCGATGGCGGCGAAGCACACCGCGACGAAGGCGAACACCGGGCCGCCAGTGGTGGACATGAACATGCCGCATGCCGCGACCAGCAGGGCCGCAGCCACCCAGGCCTGCTGGAACCTCCAGCGCCTGGCGCAGGCGGCGAAGGCGTACATGGCGATGATCGAGATCAGCCAGGGGATCGAGTTGAAGAAGCCGACCTGCAGGTCGCTCAGCTCGCCCATGCGCTTGATGATGCTCGGCAGCCAGAAGGTGGCGGCGTAGATGGTCAGCTGGATGCAGAAGTAGATCAGGCAGAACAGCACGATCTGACGGTCCTTGAGCAGGCGCCAGGCCGATACCTTGGTCGCGCCGCCGGCCTCGCGCTCGCGCTGCTCCTGGTCGATGGCCGCCACCAGCGCATCCTGCTCGGCACGGCTCAGCCACTTGGCGTCGTGGGGCTTGGAATCGAGCCAGAAGAACACGAAGAAACACAGCACCACCGAAGCCATGCCTTCGATGAACAGCATCCACTGCCAGCCGTGCAGGCCCATGCCCTGGATCTGCATCAACGCACCGGCCAGGGGGCCGGAGATCAGCGAAGCCACGGCCGAGCCACTGAGGAAGATGGCGATGGCCTTGCCGCGCTCGGCGGCCGGCAGCCAGCGGGTGAAGTAGTAGATCACGCCGGGGAAGAACCCGGCTTCGGCGACCCCGAGCAGAAAGCGCAGCACGTAGAACTGGGTCTCGGTCTGCACGAAGGCCATGGCCGTGGCCACCAGGCCCCAGGTGAACATGATGCGGGTCAGCCACAGGCGCGCGCCGACCCGCTGCAGCAGCATGTTCGAGGGCACTTCGAACAGGGCGTAGCCGATGAAGAACAGGCCGGCGCCGAAGCCATAGGCCGCCGCGCTAATGCCCAGGTCGCTCTCCAGGTGCGGGCGGACGAAGCCGATGTTGACGCGGTCCAGGTAGTTGACGATGAACATGATGACGAACAGCGGCAGGACATGGCGCTTGACCTTGGCCACGGCACTGGCAAGCGTGTGCGCAGACGGATCTAGGGTGTCGTTCATGGGGGGCTCCCACTCATTGTTTTTATTGGGGGCTGGTGCTGGACAGAGAGTTGTCTGACCTCCAGGTGAGAAAGAGCATATTCTCGAGGTGGTTGTACGACAACAACAATTTTTCAGGTAAAGCCGAAAATACAAGCAAATATCTGCATAAAATCGGCAAAACATCCACAAACGAGAAAGTTGAAGCTGGCAAGCGGTTGCCAATTTCCAGATCAAAAAATTCTTTGTGCAGAACTTGTCATACAAGTAGATTGGCTATCGAAAGGCTGGCCCACGCCACCTGTGGGAGCGGGCTTGCCCCGCGATCGGGCCGCACCCGCCACCCCCTCACCAGAGAGCCTCCGATGTCCCGCGCCCACGACCTGGTCTCACGCCTCACCCAGCAGATCCTCCTCGGCACCTACGCACCGGGCGACCGACTGCCCTCGGAAAACGCGCTGGTGCGCGATCACGCCATCAGCCGCACCGTGGTGCGCGAGGCGCTGTCGAAACTCCAAGCATCCGGCCTGGTGGAAACCCGTCATGGCATCGGCACCTTCGTCATCGAGCGCCAGGCCCAGCCCGGACTGCGGGTTGGCCCGGAAAGCGCGGCCAGCGTGCGCGACCTGCTGGAGTTACGCCTCGGCCTGGAAGGCCAGGCCGCCGCCCTCGCCGCCCTGCGCCGCGACGAGCGCCAGCTGGCGCAGATGCGCCAGGCGCTGGACGACTACCAGGACCTGGCAGCCGCCGGCGACAGCTGCATCGAAGCTGACCGACGCTTTCACCTGCTGATCGCCGAGGCCACCGGCAACCTGTATTTCGGCGAGATGATGGCGCACCTGGGCACGGCGCTGATCCCGCGCAATCGCATCGCTCAGGCTGAGCGCGCCGGTGCCCGCCTGGCCCGGCACGCGTACTTGGCGAACCTGGAGCACGAGGCGATCCTCAATGCCATTCGCCGCCAGGACCCGGACGCGGCACGAGCGGCCATGTGCCTGCACCTGTCCAACAGCCGGGATCGGTTGGTGCCCGACTGAAGGCGAACGTGAGCGCGGCAGCACAAACTCTTACAACTTTTCAGCGCTGCGACGACTAACCTCTACCCTCCCTTCAGCGACAGGCATGGACGCCATGGCCATTATTCTCAACGACCCCGCGCTCACGCGGGTCGAGCACTACCGCGACGATCCAAAGCTGCGCGGCGAACTCAACGCCCTCACCCGCCAGACCTACGACTTCGACTTCGAAGCCTGGTACCAGGCGGGGTTCTGGCAGGACGGCAACCAGCCTTGCTCGCTGGTACGAGCCGGGAAGATGCTGGCCAATGCGTCGGCCAACCTGCTGGACTTCACCCTCGATGGCAGACGCTTGCGCGGCGTGCAGATCGGTACGGTGATGACCGCTCCAGAGGCTCAAGGCCGTGGCTACAGCCGCTACCTGATGGAAGTGCTGGTGCAGCGCTGGGCAGGCCAATGCGACCTGCTGTATCTGTTCGCCAACAGCACCGTGCTGGATCTCTATCCCAGGTTCGGCTTCCGCCGAGTGATCGAACACGAGTACTACCAGCCGTGGTTGGCACAGCCAAAGACCAACACCTTCCACCCGGTGAACCTGGACGATGGCGAACAACGCCAACGCTTCATCGACGCGGTGGAAAAGAGTTGTCCACAGGCGCGATTGAGCCTCATGCCGAATGTGCCGTTGACCATGTTCTATTGTGACGGGCCTTACCGGGAGGCGTTGTTCCACTCGACACGGCACGAAGCCTATGTGGTCGTGGAACACGACGGTGAACGGATGGTGCTGGTCGAGGTGTTCTGCCCACGCGCACTGGCGCTGCACGACGTGCTGGCCGAGCTGGTCACGGATCACACGCAAGAGGTGGTGCTGGGGTTCGCACCGCTGCACGGCGAAGGGTTCGCCACGCGGGTTGTGGATAACGACGATGCGCTGTTCGTCTGGGGTACGACGCAGACAGGCCTCGAAGCCCAGCCGCTGATGTTCCCGTTGCTGTCACATACCTGATCCACTTGTCGACCTGGCAGGGACCTGTGGGAGCGGCTTTAGCCGCGAACACCGGCGCCGGTGCCATCCACCGCATCGCTTGCTTCGCGGCTAAAGCCGCTCCCACAGGGTCAAGCTGAATCAACGAGTCAGCCAGCAAAGGCTCATCTCACCAGGTCAGGCAGATCTTGCCGAAATGCCGGTTGCTCTCCTGGTACTTGAATGCCTCGACGATCTGCTCCAGTTCGAAATGCTTGTCCACCACCGGCCGCATGCCGTTGGCATCGATGGCGCGCACCATCGCCTGCTGCTGGGCGCGGCTGCCCACCAGCACGCCCTGCAGGCGGATCTGCCGCACCAGTGCCTGCACCAGCGGCAACTGCCCGGCCACCCCGGTGAGGATGCCGATCAGCGACACCTGGCCACCAATGCGCGCGGCGATCATCGATTGCTCCAGCGTCGCCGGGCCACCTACTTCGATCACATGATCGACGCCACGGTTGTCGGTCAGCCGGCGCACCTGCTCGCCCCAGGCCGGGGTGCTCTTGTAGTTGATCAGATGATCGGCGCCGAGGGCCTTGAGTCGTTCGAGCTTGGCATCGCTGGACGAGGTGGCGATCACCGTGGCGCCGGCCAGCTTGGCGAACTGCAGGGCGAAGATCGACACGCCGCCGGTGCCCTGCACCAGCACGCTGTCGCCGGGCTTGAGATGGTCGTCGCTCATCAGCGCGCGCCAGGCGGTGAGGCCCGCGGTGGTCAGGGTCGCCGCCTCGGCGTGGCTGTAGCCTTTGGGCGCATGGGTGAACGAAGTGGCGCGCGCGGTCACCTGTTCACGCGCGTAACCGTCGATGCCATCGCCGGGCACGCTGGCGAAGCCTTCGACTTCGGCCTGGCCGTCGAGCCAGTCGGGGAAGAAGGTGCTGACCACCGCGTCGCCGACCTTGAACTCGCTGACCCCAGAGCCCACCGCGATCACCTCGCCGGCGCCATCGGCCATCGGGATGCGTCGCTCGCTCGGCCCCCACATGCCTCTGACCACGGCGAAGTCGTGGTAGTTGAGGGAGCTGGCGTGCAGCCGTACGGTGATCTCGCCGGCCTTGGGCGCGGCGGTTTCGCAGGTGCCGACCTGGACCTTGTCGTAACCGCCGCCGGGCAGCACGTAGATGGCCTTGGTACTCATGGATGACGTCTCCATCGTGGGAAAAGGTGCAGTCAGCTTAGACAGGTCTGGGCGATCGCGGGGCCAGCCCGCTCCCTCGATGTGGACTGCCCCCAAGGGCTGGATCGATGTCCAGCTTCTCGGGGCAGTCCAATGGATGCGTGGGAGCGGGCTTGCCCCACGATAGCGCCGTCAGCCGAGCAACGCCCTCAGCGCCCGGCAATCGACCGCATGCCAGTCGGCCAACTGCGGCCATGGGTTGTCCGGCAGGTTGACCAGCACGGTGCGGGTGCCGGCGGCCCGGCCACAATCGAGGTCGAAGCGATAATCACCGACCATCACCATCTCACCAGGGCTCACGCCCCACGCCCGGGCGATCTGCAACAGTCCGTCCGGGCTGGGTTTGGGCGCCGCCTCATCACGGCCGAGGATATGCTCCACCGGGAAGCAGTCGGCCAGGCCGATGGCCTCCAGGGTGACATGGGCCAGCTCACGGGCATTGCGGGTGAGAATGGCCAGCCGGCAATCGCGGGCGGCCAGTTCCCGCACCAGCGCCACCGCGCCGTCCGCGGCCTGCGAGGCGATCGCCAGGTCACGTTCGTGCTCCAGCAACCAGGCATGCTTGGCCGCGGCCTGCGCCGCTGGCAAGGCGGCCAGGTGAGTGAGGATGTCGTGGTCGGGCGGGATGCCGAGCGCCTCGCGAATGGCCGCGAAGTCATGCACGGCGACGGTCAGCGTGCCGTCCATGTCGAACACCCAGTGGCGGATGTCCCGCAGGTTCATGCCCAGTCCTTGCGGTGGCGAATCAGGCCTTCCTGGGTGGACGAGGCCACCAGTTGCCCGGCGCGGTTGAAGATGCTGCCACGGGTAAAGCCACGGGCGTTGCCGGCCCACGGGCTGTCGGTGGCATACAGCAGCCAGTCGTCGGCGCGCAGGTCGCGGTGGAACCACAAGGCGTGGTCGAGGCTGGCGATCTGCATGTCCTTCTGCCACACCGACTTGCCATGGGGCAGCAGCGCGGTGGTCAGCAGGCCGAAGTCCGAGGCGTAGGCCAGCAGGTACTTGTGCAGCGCGGGAATGTCCGGGAGCGTGCCATCGGCGCGGAACCAGGCGTACTTGACCGGATCGCCCGGCTTGGGGTCGAACGGGTCGCGCTCGGTGACCGGACGGATCTCGATCGGCTTGGCGCACAGCACCTTGTCGCGAATGCGCTCGGGCAGCTTGTCGGCCATGGCACTGGCCAGCTCGACTTCGCTCGGCAGGTTCTCCGGGCCGACCACGTCGGGCATCTGCGCCTGGTGCTCGAAACCGTCTTCGTCGTACTGGAACGATGCGCTGCAGGTGAAGATCGGCTGGCCCTTCTGGATCGCCGTCACGCGCCGGGTGCTGAAACTGCCGCCATCGCGCACGCGGTCCACCGAGTAGACCACCGGCATGCTGGCATCGCCCGGGCGCAGGAAGTAGCCATGCAGCGAATGCACATGGCGGGCGTCCTCGACCGTCTGGCTGGCCGCCGACAGCGACTGGCCGAGCACCTGGCCGCCGTACAGCTGGCGAAAGCCCAGGTCCTGGCTGCGGCCACGGAACAGGTTCTCTTCGATGGATTCGAGGCTCAGCAAGTCGACCAGATCGTCGAGTACGTGGCTCATGCGGTTCTCCTGGCAAGGCAATTCGGCGCGGTTATACCGGCGAATGATACAGGGTTTTGCCACTCGTCCCGTCGCACGAATGGCGACCTATTCAGCCGCGCAGATTCTGTTGCCAGCGGTCGCGGTCGATGCGGTACAGCACGTGTGGGCGCAGCGGATCGCCAACGGGCAGGCGGGGGTGCTCGAAGCTGCCTTCGAGGTCCTGGACCATGCCGATGGCCTGCATCACTTTCTGCGATGGCAGGTTGCTCTGGGCGGTAAACGACACCACTTCGTCCAGGTGCAACTGCGCGAAGGCACAGCGCAGGCAAGCCCAGGCCGCCTCGCTGGCGAAGCCCAGCCCCCAGTGCCGGCGGGCCAGGCGCCAGCCGATCTCCACCGCCGGGCCGAACGGCGCGTCGAAGTTGACGTTGAGCAGGCCGGTCATGCCGATGAAGGCACCACTGTCCTTGCGCTCCAGGGCCCACAGGCCAAAGCCGTACTCATTGAAATGGCCACGGATCCGCCCGATCAACGCGGCCGTCTCCACGCGGCTCATCGGCGCGGGAAAGTAACGCATCACCTGGGGATCGGCGCACAGGGCGGCGAACTCGCGCAGGTCGTCGTCCTGCCATTGGCGCAGCACCAGGCGTGGGCTTTCCAGTTCAAGAATGGGGGTCATCGGTGCGGCTCCGAAATCGCGGTCTGGCAGTCTACAGCGTAGGACGATGTAGAAACTTTCATCGTCGCATTCGCTGCACGATGCTTTTTTCACATCGCCTTCACCGCCCTCCAACAGGCCACTCCAGAGAATGCCGGCAACCACCGCGGCCATCGTCGACGCCGCACTGCCATCGGAGTGACGCATGCTGTCCAGCACCACCTTGCACAACCCAGCCCTGCTGGCCAGCCCCAAACGGCGCCGCTCGCGCACGACGATCGGCGCCGCGATCGGCCTGTTGCTGGCATTGGCCGGCGCCGGCACATGGCTCGTGACGAGGACGCACATCGTGAACCTTGGCAATGAACAACAGTTGAGCGACAGCGGCTTGCTGCAGGACTGGAAAGAGGGCGCGGTGATCGTCATGATCCGCCACGCCGAGCGCTGCGACAGCGCGCCAGGCCCGTGCCTGGACGACTCGACCGGCATCACCGTCGCTGGCAGCCAGGCGGCGCAGCGGGTCGGCCTGGGCATGCGGCAACTGGGACTGGCCGATGCCGACCTGCTCAGCAGCCCCAAGCTGCGCACGCGCCAGACCGCGCATTTCCTTCTCGGCCAGGCCGTGGCCAGCGAAGACTGGCTGGAAAGCTGCGATCAGCAGTTCCCCGCCGAAGCCATGGCCCGCAAGCGCCCAGGGCACAATCTTGTGCTGGTGACCCACAACGGCTGCATCGACCACTTCGCCCGCCAGCAGCATGTGCCCGGTGGCGAGCGTGAAAGTGGCTACGCCAGCGCGCTGTTCGTGTCGGTGGATGGCAGCGGCAAGGCACGCATCCTCGGGCGCATGAACGAGCCGGACTGGCAAAGGGTGCTGGCCTCGGCCAACCGGTGATCGGCTGTCGGTCTTTGCTCAGCCCTGTGGGAGCAACTGTCTTGCTGAGATTTCTTAACTGACGTGATCTCTGTAGGAGCGGCGTAGTACCTGTGGGAGCGGGTTTACCCGCGAAGCAGACAACGCGATGGATGGCACGGGCTTCGCCCGTGTTCGCAGCGGTTCGGCGCCCCGACAAGCCCGCTCCCGCAGGGATCGCGCCAGGCCGAGGCGTCTGAACATCCCACAGAAGCCACCAATCCTGGCAAGATCGGCTCTCGCCCCTACCGCGCCGACACCATGCCCCTGCCGCTGATCTACCACGACGACTACAGCCCTGAGTTCCCGCCGGACCATCGCTTTCCGATGGACAAGTTCCGCCTGCTGCGCGATCACCTGGTCGCCAGCGGCCTGACCACCGACGCCGCGCTGCTGCGCCCGGAAATCTGCCCCAGCGAGATCCTCGCCCTGGCCCACGACCGCGACTACATCGCGCGCTACATGCAGGGCGAACTGTCCCGCGAGGACCAGCGCCGCCTCGGCCTGCCCTGGAGCGAAGCCCTGGCCCGGCGCACGGTGCGCGCCGTCGGCGGCTCGCTGCTGACCGCCGAGCAGGCCTTGCAGCACGGTATCGCCTGCCACCTGGCCGGCGGCACCCACCACGCCCATTACGACCACCCCGCCGGCTTCTGCATCTTCAACGACCTGGCGGTGATCAGCCGCTACCTGCTCGAGGCTGGCCGCGTGCACCGGGTGCTGATATTCGACTGCGACGTGCACCAGGGCGACGGCACCGCGCGCATCCTCCACGACACCCCGGAAGCGATCACCGTGTCGCTGCACTGCGAGCAGAACTTCCCGGCACGCAAGGCCCGCAGCGACTGGGACATCCCCCTGCCGCGCGGGATGAACAACGCCGCCTACCTCAAGGTGGTCGAAGACGCACTGAACTACCTGCTGCCGTTGTACCAGCCCGACCTGGTGCTGTACGACGCCGGGGTGGATGTGCACAAGGATGATGCCCTGGGCTACCTGCAGCTGACCGACGCCGGCCTCGCCGCCCGCGACGAGCACGTGCTGCGCCAGTGCCTGGGCCGGGACATTCCGGTGATGGGCGTGATCGGCGGCGGCTACAGCAAGGACCGTGAGGCGCTGGCCCGACGGCACGGCATCCTCCATCACAGCGCGGCCAGGGTCATCGGTTGTTCACAATGACTGTGGAACCGCCTGTGGATAACCTGCGAGAAAGCGGCTCCAGCCCTTTAACTACCTGAGCTGCAAGGAACTGATCATTTATTGAGCAGTGTTTCCGGATAGCCCGCTAAGGTAGAATGCGCGGTCTTTTCCACAGCCTGTCGCCCGCCATGAACGATCCTCGCCCCACTTCCCGTCCCCTCGTCGCCGTGATCGGCGGCGGCCCTGCCGGCCTGATGGCCGCCGAGGCCCTGGCCCGGCGCGGGGTGGCGGTCGAGGTGTTCGACGCCATGCCCTCGGTGGGGCGCAAGTTCCTGCTGGCCGGCGTCGGCGGCATGAACATCACCCATTCCGAGCCCTACCCGGCCTTCGTCGGCCGCTACGCCGAGCGCCAGGGCGAGCTCGACGCGCTGTTGCGCGGCTTCGATGCCGAGGCCCTGCGCCAGTGGATTCACGGCCTGGGCATCGAAACCTTCGTCGGCACCTCGGGCCGGGTGTTCCCCCGCAACATGAAGGCCGCGCCGCTGCTGCGCGCCTGGCTCAAGCGCCTGCGCGAGGCGGGCGTGGTTATCCACACCCGTCACCGCTGGCTGGGCTGGCATGCCGATGGCGCGCTGCGGATCGGTTATCCACAGGGCGAATTACAGGTCCGAGCCGACGCCGTGGTCCTGGCGCTGGGCGGCGGCAGTTGGGCACGCCTGGGCTCGGACGGGACCTGGGTGCCGCTGCTGGCCGAACGGGGTGTGGATATCTCGCCGTTGCAGGCCAGCAACTGCGGCTTCGAGGTGCAGGGCTGGAGCGAGCTGCTCAAGGACAAGTTCGCTGGCGCGCCGCTGAAGAACATCGCCTTGAGCGTGCCCGGCGCCGCACCGCGCAAGGGCGAATTCATCCTCACCGCCCAAGGCGTGGAAGGCAGCCTGGTGTATGCCTGGTCGGCGGCGGTGCGTGAAGCGATCAACCGCGACGGACGTGGCACCCTGCTGCTCGACCTGCTGCCCGACCGGCCTGTGGACAAGATCGCCCAGGCCCTGGCCAAGCCCAGGGGCTCACGCTCGATGGCCAAGCACCTGCACGGCCAGCTGGGTATCGACGGGGTCAAGGCCGCGCTGCTGCGTGAACTGACCGATCAGGCCACGTTCGCCGACCCTTCGCGGCTGGCTGCCGCCATCAAGGCCCTGCCGATCGAACTGGTGCGTGCGCGGCCGCTGGATGAAGCGATCAGCAGTGCCGGTGGCGTGCGCTTCGAAGGGTTGGATGAGGGGCTGATGGTGCGCAACCTGCCTGGGGTGTTCTGCGCGGGGGAGATGCTGGATTGGGAGGCACCGACTGGCGGGTACTTGCTGACGGCGTGTTTCGCCAGTGGGTTGCGGGCGGGAAATGCGGCGGCGGATTGGCTGGCGCGCCTGGCCTGAAGAATGCCGGGACCGCTTTGCGGTCCTTTCGCGGCACAAGGCCGCTCCTACAGGTGATGCGCGATCCTCTGTAGGAGCGGCCTTGTGTCGCGAAAGGGCCGCAAAGCGGCCCCAAAATCTCAAGATTTGCGCTTGCCCGGCTTGCCCCCAAAGCTCGGCACCTTGCGCACGGCCTTGACCGCCGGCGCCGAAGCCCCCGTCTCCTCGCTGTCCATCCAGCGCCCCAGACCACGCTTGGCGCTGTTCTCTTTCGGCTTCTTGGGTTTCTTCGGCTTTTTCAGCACCTGGCCACTGGCATCGGTCACCGGCACCCGGTGATCGGGGATGAAGTCCGGCTCCTCATGGCGTGGCAAGGTCTGGCGGATCAGCGTCTCGATCGAGGCCAGCAGTTGCACTTCGTCGGCGCACACCAGCGAGATCGCCTCGCCCTTGTTGCCGGCGCGACCGGTACGACCGATGCGGTGCACATAGTCTTCGGCGACGATCGGCAGGTCGAGATTGACCACCAGCGGCAGGTCGTCGATGTCCAGGCCACGGGCGGCGACATCGGTGGCCACCAGCACCTGCACCTCACGGCTCTTGAAGCTGTCCAGCGCGCGTTGGCGGGTCGCCTGCGGACGGTCGCCATGGATGCCGTCGGCATTCACGCCCTCGCCCAGCAAGCGCTCGACCAGCTGATCCACGCCATTGCGGGTCTTGGCGAACACCAGCACCTGCTTCCAGCGTTGCTTGCGCAGCAGGTGGCAGAACAGGTCGGCCTTGCGCTTCTTGTCCACCGGCACCAGCCATTGCTTGACCGTGTTGGCAGCGGCATTTCGCGGGCTGACCTCGATGCTCAGCGGGTCGTTCAGCGCCAGGCCCGCGAGCATACGGATCTGCTCGGAGAAGGTGGCCGAGAACAGCAGTGTCTGGCGCTTGCGCGGCAGCGCGGCATACACCGCCTGCAGCTCTTCGGCAAAGCCCAGGTCGAGCATGCGGTCGGCTTCGTCGAGCACCAGGGTCTGCACCTGGCCGAACTTGATGGCGTTCTGGCGGAACAGGTCGAGCAGCCGGCCCGGGGTGGCCACCAACAGGTCGACGCCGCGGCGCAGGCGCATCATCTGCGGGTTGATGCTGACGCCGCCGTACACCGCATAAGTGGACAGAGGCAGGTTCTCGGCGTACTCACGCACATTGGCGTGAACCTGCTCGGCCAGTTCACGGGTCGGCACCAGCACCAGCGCGCGCACCGAGTTGCTGGCGACTTTCTCCCCCTCCAGCGCCAGGCGCTGCAGCACCGGCAGGGCGAAGCCGGCGGTCTTGCCGGTACCGGTCTGGGCCGCGGCCATCAGGTCGCGGCCGGCGAGCACGGCGGGGATGGCCTTGGCCTGGATCGGCGTGGGGGTGGTGTAGTCCAGCGTCTGCAAGGTGCGCAGCAGCGGTTCGATCAGGCCGAGTTGGGCGAAGTTCATGGCAATACCGTCAGGGGTTCAGCGAAGGCGGCAAGTCTACCGCAGCGCCACGGCGGCCCAAAGAACTCATCGCGGGGCAAGCCCGCTGCCACGCAGGCCGTTGTTCACTTGCACAGCTCTTCTTTCAATGCCACCGGCGGCTGCGGCGCCTTGCGCCACTGCGGCAGGCCGATCAGCACCACCGCGCCGATGATCACCGCCATGGCCACGCACTCTTCGGCGCCGATCTGCTCGCCGGCGAAGATGATCCCCAACAGCACCGCCACCGCCGGGTTGACATAGGCATAGCTGGTGGCCGCCGCCGGACGCACGTGCTTGAGCAGGTACATGTACGAACTGAACGCCAGGATCGAGCCGAAGAACACCAGGTAGGCCAACGCCCCCCAGCCGGCGGCGGTGGGCATCTGGGTCAGGCGCTCGCCGCTCACGGCACTGCCGATCAGCAGCGCGACGCCGCCCACCAGCATCTCGGCGGCACTGGCCATGGCGCCCTGGGGCAGCGGCAGGCTCTTGCTCCACACCGAACCGAACGCCCAGGCCGCCGCGGCGAACAGGATCAACGCGGCGCCCATGGGGCTGGCCTGCAGGTTCGAGCCCATGTTGAGCATGCCGATGCCAATCAGGCCGAGGGCGATGCCCGCCCACTCCAGTCGCGAGTTGCGGTGACCGAACAGCAGGCCGAACACCAGGGTGAACAGCGGCACCGTCGCCACCGCCAGGGCCGCCACGCCGGAGGCGACGCCGGCATGCTCGGCCAGGGTCACGCCGCCGTTGCCGCAACTGAGCAGCAGAAACCCGATCGCCCCGGCCGCGCGCCATTGCGGCCAGGTCGGCGCCGGCACCCCGCGCCAGCGCAGGAAGCCATACAGCAGGCTGCCGGCAATCACGAAGCGCACGCCAGCCATCAGCAACGGCGGCCAGGACTCCACGCCGATGCGGATGAACAGATAGGTCGAGCCCCAGACCAGGTACAGGGCAAGGAAGGCGCCGATGAGCAACAACGGGAAGCGACGGGAGGCAGACATGGTGGGGGCTCGAAATCCGTTTACGGGTGGCTTAGTTTAGAAAGGCCACCGCGCAAACTTAAGTTACAAAACACGTTTAAAACACCGAAACACTTTGCAATGCACGGTAATGCAATGGCTTCACCGTCGATTGCAAGGCCACCTGGAATCGCCATGGACAAATACGATCGCATGCTCCTCGCCGCCCTGCTGGAAAATGGCCGGGCCACCTACGCGCAGCTGGCGCGCCAGGTCAACCTTTCGGCGCCGGCGGTAGCCGAGCGGGTCGCCAAGCTGGAGGCCAGCGGCGTGATCAGCGGCTACACGGCGAAGGTGGACCTGGAGAAGATCGGCCTGCCGATCCAGTGCGTGATCGAATTGCGTCTGGCCAGCCATGGCAACCAGCAGGCGTATGACGCATTGACCAGGATCCCCGAGCTGACCGAATGCCATCGCGTCACCGGGGATCCGTGCGTGATCATGCAGGCCGCCGTGGCCTCGATGGGCGAGCTGGAGGCGCTGATCAACCGCGTATCGCAGCTGGGGTTCAGCAAGACTTCGATCATTCTGTCCAGTGCGGTGGAGCGACGGGTGCCGTTGGCGCAGCTGGAGGGCAACGGCAAAAAAAGCTGAAGCGAGCGCGTGGGGGCGTAATGCTGGGGCTGCTTTGCGGCCTTCGCGGGTAAACCCGCTCCCACAGCGTTGCCCGCTCCCACGCCCCCATCCGACTGGTTCGCAGCGCTCAGTGGCGCAACAGCAACTTGCCCTCGATCGGCACATAGCGGCTGGCGGCACGGATCAGCGCCAGGGCCGTCAGGCCGGGGACGCCGTAGACCACCGTCTCGATGCCATGGCGTTGCATCGCCCGCTCCAGCAACAGGTCGAAATCACCGTCTCCCGAGGCCAGCACCACCTGGTCTACCCGCGCTGCCGCCTCGATCACATCCAGGGTGATGCCGACGTCCCAGTCACCCTTGGCCGAGCCATCGGCACGCTGGATATAGGGCTTGAGGCGCACCTCGAAGCCGAGGTTGCGCAGGATCTGCTGGAACTGCTGCTGCTTGCTGTCGCCGCGGTCGATGGCGTAGGCCAGCGCTTCGACGATCTGCCCCTCGCGGCTGACCTCAGCCCACAGCGCGGCGTAGTTGAAATGGCAGCCATGGCCTTGGCGAACCGTGTAATAGAGGTTCTGCACATCGGCGAATAGCGCGATTTTCTTCACCTGTAACCTCTCTCTGGCAGTGGCGAACGATCGCGGGGCAAGCCCGCTCCCACGCTTTGCCAGGAGCGGGCTTGCCCCGCGATGAGCAGCAGTATGCCAGAGCACTCAGACGAAGGTGTCGTCGTCCGAGAAGAAGCCGCCATCGTCACTACCGTAATCGGTGTCGGCGAACCCGCCCTGGTCATTGTTCCAGCCACCGTTGTCGGCCACCTGCTGCGAGCCCTGGTCGTGCCAGCCGCCCTGGTCGCTGGCCGGCGCCGGTTCTTCCTTGATCACCTCGACCACCTCTTCGGGCTGCGAGTTGTGGTTGAACAGGCTGCTGATGCCCTGGGCCAGCAACACACCGCCGGCGACGCCGGCTGCGGTCTGCATGGCGCCACCGAGGAAGCTGCTGGCACCGCCACGGGCCGGCGCCGCGCCAAAGCCTGGTTGCGCTGGCGGGGGTGGCGGCGCATACGCTTGCTGCGAAGGCTCGCGCCAGCCGCCCGCGGACGACGGCGCGGGTGCGACCGAGCGCTGCGGCTGTGGCTCAGGGCTGCGGGCGCCCGCGCCGAAGATGCTGGAAAGGAAGCCACCGCCGCCATTACCGCTGGGGCGGCTGGCCTCCAGCTGGGCCCGGGCCTGCTTGAGCTCGGCCTCGAGCTGCTTGTTCTGCTCGTCCAGGCGCTTGAGCGCAGCCTCCTGGACCAGGATCGCCTGGGTCATGTAGTACGGCGCCGCCGGTTGCTGGCGCACGTGCTCGTCGATGCGCGCCTGGGCCTGGGCATCGCGCGGCTGGGCGGGGTCCTCGGCTTGCTTGATGCGGCCGAACAGGCCATCGATCAGGGTTTGTTCTTCAGTGTTCATCGGGGCAACCTCGTGCGCTGAACAGGACATCGGACAGCGTCAAAGATGGGGGGCCGGGGCAGGCTATTCAATCGCTGGGGCCATGAAACTTTTTTCAGCAAGCGGGTCGACTGGGCTAAAGTGACGCCCTGCTTTTTCCTCCATGCGATGTTGACCGATGAATCCGCTGAGCGTTCTGCGCGACTCCCTGTACTTCTTCCGCCGTCACCTGACGAGCATCCTGCAGTTGTGCCTGCCCCTGGTGGTGCTCGAGGCCCTCGGCACCCAGCTGCTCTACAGCCAACTTGGCGAGCAGGCCTCGCCGGCCTACGGCATGCTCGTCAGCCTGCTGTTCTACCCGCTGTACAGCGCGGCGCTGATCCTCTATCTCGACACCCGCAGCAACGGCCAGGACATCGCCAAGCGCGACCTGTTCGCCCGCGCCCTGCAGCTGTGGCCGATGCTGGCGCTGCTGGTGGTGATCAGCTCGCTGCTGATCATGGCGGGCCTGGCGCTGTTCATCTTCCCCGGCGTGTGGATCATGGTGAACCTGGTGTTCGCCGAGTACCTGCTGGTGCTGCGCGGCCTGCCGGTGATCGAGGCGATGCGCACCAGCGCGCGCATGACCACCGGGCACTTCCTGCGGATCATGGTCTGCATGCTGTCGGTGCTGGCGCCGCTGTGGCTGATCGACGGCCTGCTGCTGACGGTGTTCCCCGACCCGCAAGCTGGCGTGCAACTGGCGCTGGACAGCCTCAGCGGCTTCCTCCAGCTGTTCAGCACGGTAGTGCTGTATCGCCTGTTCATGCTGTTCGAAAGCGAGGCCGGCGCCTGACGGCGCCCGTCTCTCAGGCCTTGCGTGGCTTGGCCCGCGCCGTCGCCTCGGCCACCAGCGGATCGTCTGGCCAGTAGTGCTTGGGGTAGCGCCCCTTGAGGTCCTTTTTCACCTCGGCATAGGTGGTGCGCCAGAAGTTGGCCAGGTCCTGGGTCACCTGCACGGGACGACGCGCCGGTGACAGCAGGTGCAGCTTGACCTGTTGCCGGCCATTGGCGATGCGCGGCGTGTCGGCCAGGCCGAACAGCTCCTGCAGGCGCACGGCGAGGATCGGCGGGTGCTCGCTGTAGTCCAGGCGAATGCTCGAGCCCGAGGGTACGTCCAGGTGCGATGGCGCAAGCTCGTCCAGGCGCTGGGGCAACGGCCAGGGCAACAGGTTGCGCAGGATCGAGGGCAGGTCCAGGTTGGCGAAGTGGCTCAGGCGCGACACCTTGCCCAGGTAGGGCTGCAGCCAGTCTTCCAGGCTGGCGAGCAAGGCCTCGTCGCCCAGGTCGGGCCATTCGCTGTGACCGTCCTTTTGCAGATCCAGCTGGCGCAGCAGCGCGACACGGGCCTGCCACTGGCGCAGTTCCGGGGTCCAGCTCAGCAGGTTCAGGCCCTTGCGCCGCACCAGGCCAAGCAAGGCCCTGGCCCGCGCCTCGTCGTCCAGCCCCGGCAACGGCTCACGGCCGAGCACCAGTTCGCCGACCTTGCGCTGGCGCTCGGCGCGCAGCACCTGTTCGCGCTCGTCCCAGTCGAGCACGTCGAGCACCTCGACCTGCTCGGCCAGCACATCGTCGAACAGCGCAGGATCGAACTCGGCGGCCAGGTAGATGCGTTCTTCACGTTGCCCCTGGCGGCTGCCCAGGTCGGCGATCACCAGCCATGGGCTTTTCATCAAGGCATCGGCTTCGGCGAACAGCGCCGCCCGGCCATTGGCCAGGCGGTACTCGGCGCCGCCTTCGCGGCGCTGCTGCGCCACCCGGTCGGGATAGGCCAGCGCCAGCACCGCGCCAAGCCAGCGCGGGTGGTCAGGATCGGTCACCGGACTGCGCGGCTTGCCACGCAGCTGCCCACGGTACTGACGGGCCAACTGCCGGGCACGCTGCACGCCGCCCTGCCCGGCGCGAGACGCCCGGCTTTCCCCGCTGAGCAGCGCCAGCCGGCTGTGCAAGTCGGCACCGCCGCCGCGCAGGATATCGCGCTCGCCCAGCAACGCCGCGACATCACAGGCCATGTCGGCCAAGCCGAGGTCCTGGCCGCGCAGCAGCAGGTGGGCGATGCGCGGGTGCGCGGGCAGCTCGGCCATGGCCTGGCCATGGGCGCTCAGGTTGTCGCGGCTGCCAGACTTGAAGGCGCCCAGACGGGCCAGCAGATCCTGGGCCTGGCCATAGGCGGCAGCCGGTGGCTGGTCGAGCCAGTTGAGCTGCTCCGGCGGCACGCCCCAGCGCGCCAGCTGCAGCGCCAACCCAGCGAGGTCGGCCTGGAGAATCTCGGCGCTGCCGTGGGCCGCCAGTTGCTCATGCTGGGCTTCGGACCACAGCCGGTAGCACGCGCCGGGCTCCAGGCGCCCGGCACGGCCGGCACGCTGGGTGGCGCTGGCGCGGGAGATGCGCTGGGTGTCCAGGCGCGTCATGCCACTGCCAGGATCGAAACGCGGCACCCGCGCCAGCCCGGCGTCGATCACCACACGCACGCCATCGATGGTCAGGCTGGTTTCCGCGATATTGGTGGCCAGCACCACTTTGCGCAGGCCCCGGGGGGCCGGCTCGATGGCGGCGCGCTGGGCACTCAGGTCAAGCTCGCCGTGCAGCGGGCAGAGCAGGATGTCCGCACGCTCGCCAACGGCTTCCTGCAGTGACTGGTGTACACGGCGGATCTCCGCCTGGCCGGGCAGGAACACCAGCAGGCTGCCGGACTCGTCGGCCAGGGCCTGGAGCACGCAGTCGACCACCCGCGGCTCGACGAACTCGCCGGGCTGCCAGGGGCGGCCCCAGCGGATATCCACCGGGTGCATGCGCCCCTGGCTGCTGACGATCGGCGCATCGTCGAGCAAGCGCGACAGGCGCTCGCCCTCCAGCGTCGCCGACATCAGCAGGATCTTCAGCGGCGGCTCGTCGCGCAGCAGCGCGCGGCCATTGAGGCTCAGGGCCAAGGCCAGGTCGGCATCGAGGCTGCGCTCGTGGAACTCATCGAAGATCAGCAGCCCCACGCCCTCCAGCGCCGGATCGGCCTGCAGGCGACGGGTGAGGATGCCTTCGGTGACCACTTCGATACGGGTGTTCGGGCCGACCTTGCTGTCCAGGCGAATGCGATAGCCCACGGTCTGGCCGACCGTTTCACCCAACTCGCTGGCCAGTCGTTCGGCCGCGGCACGGGCAGCCAGGCGCCGGGGTTCAAGCATGAGAATGGTCTGCCCGGCCAGCCACGGCTCGTCGAGCAACGCCAGGGGTACACGGGTGGTCTTGCCGGCGCCGGGGGGCGCCTCGAGCACCGCTTCGTCACGCTCGGCCAGGGCCTGGCGCAGGTCGGACAGCACGGTATCGATCGGTAATGAAATCATGGTGGTCCTCGAACAATCGTCCGAGTATAACGGCGAACCGAGGCTGCCCTATCATGGTCTCAAGCTTCAGGCGTCGGCGACTGCCGCGCCTTGTCGTCGTTACCTTTCGGAGATTCACATGCGCATCCCTTCCCGCGTCATCGGTGGCGTCGTCATCGCCACCCTGCTGACCCAGCTGACGGCCTGCGGCACCCTGTTCTATCCCGACCGCCGGGGCCAGATCGAAGGCAAGATCGACCCCGTGGTCGCGGCGCTGGATGCCATCGGCATTCTCTTCTACGTCATTCCCGGCCTGATCGCCTTCGGCGTCGATTTCGCCACCGGCGCCATCTACTACCCAGGGGGCACCACCGCGCATGTCGATCCGGCCAAGCTCGCCCCGGCAATCAATGCCGACGGCCAGGTCGACAAGCTCAAGCTGCAGGCTATCCTCGAAAGCGAACTGGGCCAGCGCCTGCCCTTGAACGATCCACGGCTGATCCAGCACCGTGGCAGCGTCGAGCAACTGGCCAGCCATGGCCTGGTACCGGCCGCCTGATCCACCCAAGGACGACCACCCACGCATGACCGCGACCGCCGAACACAATCGCCTGCTGCGCCTGGCCACCCGCGCCTCGCTGAGCGTGGCCTGCATCCTGGTGCTGAGCAAGGCGGTGGCCTGGTGGCTGAGTGGCTCGGTCAGCCTGCTGGCCGGGCTGACCGATTCGGCGCTGGATGCCGCCGCGTCCTTCCTCAACCTGCTGGCCGTGCATTACGCCTTGCGCCCGGCCGATGACGACCACCGTTTCGGCCATGGCAAGGCCGAAGCCCTGGCCGGCATGGCCCAGGCGCTGTTCATCGGGGTCAGCGCGGTACTGATCGGGATCCAGGCGGTGGATCGGCTGAAGTCGCCGGAGCCCTTGGGCGACACCGCCGCCGGCATCGCCGTGATGCTGCTGTCGCTGGCGCTGACCGTGGCGTTGCTGGCGTTCCAGCGCAAGGTCATCCGCCTGACCGGCTCCACCGCCGTGCGCGCCGATTCCCTGCACTACCGCTCCGATCTGCTGCTCAACACCAGCATCCTGCTGGCGCTGCTGCTGGCACGCTTCGGCTGGCCACAGCTGGATGCGTTGTTCGGCCTGGGGATCGCCCTGTACATCCTCTGGAGCGCGGTGCAGATCGCCCGCGAGAGCACGGCGATCCTGATGGACAAGGAACTGCCGGCCGATGTCGGCGAACGCATGCTCGAAGTGGTGATGGCGATTCCCGGCGTGAAGGGCGTGCATGACCTGCGCACGCGGATCTCCGGCAGCCAGTGGTTCGTGCAGTTGCATCTGGAGCTGCCGGGCGAACTGCCACTGCACGATGCCCATGCGCTGTGCGTGCAGGCATCAAAGGCAATCCGCGAGCGCTACCCGCGAGCGGATGTGATGGTGCATGCCGACCCTGTGTAGGAAGATTGTCCAGCCTTCGGGCTCGCACTGCCGCGTGGGAGCGGGTTTACCCGCGATGGGCCGCGTTGCGGCCCGCCGATGCCTCAGTTGACACTGTATCCGCGCCCGCCAAGGCACGCCCCCAGCGCCCGCCGATAGGTGTCAGCGACATTCGCCGGCGGCGCATAGGTCGCGGTCGCTGGGTCGAACCCCGACTGGCTTACCGCCCAGCGATGGCACTGGTAGCGGTCCTGCTCCTGCTGCTCAGGCCCCTGGCCATGCATCGGATAGGCAACCACGTCATAGCCCTGCGGCTGCGCCGGAACAGGCGCAGGCGCGACCGTGGGCGGGTTGACCACCACGTATTCGCGGCTGTCGGCCAGGTACTGGTAGTAGGTGTCGGCCACCACGAAGAACAGCGCCCCGCTCAGCCACACCTCCCGCGCATAGGACGGCAGATAGCCGACACGCACGCCGTAAGGTGGCGTGACGATGATGTAGCCACCGCCATGGGGCCGGTACCAGTAGCCACCGGAGTAGAAGTAGTCCTGCCCACGATAAGGCACCTTCCAGTAGCGATCCGGGAAGCGGTCGATGGTATGGCCGGGACGGTACTGCGGCCCTGGCCCCCAGCCATTGCCATGGCCGTCCGGCCGGCCGTTCCAGTCACCACCGGGGCGCTGGCCCGGGCCACCGGCTTGCCAGTGACGGTTGTCGTCGTATCGACGAGGAATATCCTGGTAGTAGCCCTGCCGCGGCGGCTGCGTCTGGCGCACTTCGTCCCGCGAATTGAGCGGCGAACCACGCCTTTCGCCACCTTGCTCCGGCGCCCCGCCGTGACCATCGTGCCCATCCCCGGGTCCCTGGGCCAAGGCGCCAAGGCTGATGCCCATGCTCAGCAAACCAACACCGGCCAACTGCCAGATGCGCGACCTCATGATCTTCCTCTCGATGAAAACACCTGCGCTCACAGGCCTTGAGTTTACCGCCGCCCTCGATACCAGCAGATGAAATAGCCGACAGCAATCACTGGCAACGTTCTTTGCCGACTATTTACATACGGATCGTATGAATATTTAATCATACGCGATGTACGTAAACACCCCGACGGTAAGTCGCAGCAAGGAGAAACCGACATGCCAAACCCCTATCGTCAACTCTTCGCCACCCCTGGCACCCGGGCCTTCGCTCTGGCCGGGCTGCTCGCCCGCCTGCCCTTGCCCATGACGGGCATCGGCATCATCACCCTGCTGGCGCAATCGCGCGGCAGCTATGCCCTGGCTGGTGCGGTCTCGGCGACCTTCGTGCTGAGCTATGCCCTGCTTTCACCGCAGGTCTCGCGGCTGGTGGACCGCCTGGGCCAGCGGCGGGTGCTGCCGATGGCAGGTCTGCTCAGCGCTCTGGGATTGCTGTCGATGGCGGTCGCTACCTGGCTCGAAGCCTCTGCCTGGCTGCTGTTCGGCGCCGCCCTGCTGGCGGGCTGCATGCCCAGCCTGTCGGCGATGGTCCGCGCGCGCTGGACGCATCTGTACCGTGGCCAGCCACAACTGCAGACCGCCTATTCGCTGGAAACGGTGTTCGACGAGGCCAGCTTCATCGCCGGGCCGCCCCTGGCGGTCTGCCTCAGCGTATTGCTGTGGCCTCAGGCCGGCCTAATGGCCGCCGCCACACTGCTGGTGCTGGGCACCGTGCTGCTGGCGCTGCAAAAGACCAGCGAACCGCCGCGAATGACACCGACACCGCGCGAGCTGCCGGCCTGGCAAATCCCTCGGGTGCGCCAGCTCACCTTGCTGATGGTGGCGATGGGCGTGATCGTCGGCACCGTGGATATCGTCAGCGTCGCCTTCGCCAGCGAGCAAGGCCGACCGGCCGCCGCGAGCCTGGTGCTGTCGGCCTATGCCGTGGGCTCCTGTGTGTCCGGGCTGGTGTTCGGCGCGCTGCGTTGGCGCCTGCCGCTGCCCCGGCAGTTGCTGCTCGGCGCACTGGCCACCGCCCTGAGCACGCTGCCACTGCTGCTGGTCGGCAACATCGCCCTGCTCGCCGCCGCGGTGCTGCTGGCGGGCGTATTCTTCGCCCCGACCATGATCGTGGCCATGGCGCTGGTCGAGCGCAGCGTGCCCGAGCGCCAGCTGACCGAAGGCCTGACCTGGCTGCTCGCCGGACTGAACGTCGGCGTGGCGATCGGCGCCGCGGGCGCCGGGCACTGGGTCGACGCCACGACAGCCCGCGATGGTTTCCTCATCGCCATGGCAGGTGGGCTGCTGGTGCTGCTGGCGGCATGGTTGGTGGCCGGGCGCCGCGAAGCGTCGCTGACGCAGCCGTCGGCACAATAAAAAAGGGAGGCCTCGCGGCCTCCCTTCGGGAATTGTCGTCCGTGCTCGGCGCTTGTGACACCGGCTCACCTCGCGCCGTCTTCTGGACAGTGCGTAGCCCGGGGGCCTGGCGGATCCTGTTGGATCGCTGGCCGCGACCGCCCGCCTAGGGCGCGTCGCCGTGGACTGATGTCCGGGCAGTGATTCTGGTAATAAAGATAGGCCGGACGCCGGGGCAGAGGATTGCGAAGATTGCTCTGATAAATAGCGCTTGCGCAATTTTTCACTCAGGATCGATAATTCGCAGCAATCCGAACAGAAAAGGCCCTTTCCATGAGCAAGCTCGACCGCTACGACCTGAGCATCCTCGCCGAATTGCAGCGCGACGCGCGCATCTCCAACCAGGAACTGGCCGAGCGCATCGGCCTGTCCCCTTCCCCTTGCTCACGTCGGGTCAAACAGCTCGAGGACGATGGCTACATTTCGCGCCAGGTGGCCCTGCTGGACCGCAAGAAGCTCGGCCTGAGCCTGACCGCCTACGTGCTGATCGGCATGGACCGCCACACCCCCGAGCGCTTCGAGACGTTCGAAGCGGCGATCCGCAACCTGCCGCAGGTACTCGAATGCAGCCTGGTCACCGGGATGGACGCCGACTATCAGTTGAAAGTGGTGGTGCCAGACATGGATCACTACCAGAAACTGCTACTGGGCAGCCTGACCCGCATCGAAGGCGTGACCAGCGTGCGCTCGAGCTTCGTGCTCAACCAGGTGCTGGCCAGCACCGAGCTGCCATTGACCCACCTGCGTTGAATCCCTGCGTGCCCGGCGTATGATCGGGTGCTCAATCTGCCTGGAGTGAAGCGATGGATCCCGCCGTATTCGAAGAATGGATGATGATCGTCCTGGTCACCGTGCTGATCGGTTTCATGGGCTTCATCGTCTGGGACTTGGCAAAGAAATCCAAGGCGGGGCGCTTCGGGACGCTGATTCTGTTCTTCGTGCTGGGCCTGGGCGTGCTGGCGTTCATCATCAAGAGCGTGGTGGTGGGGTTTCTCGAAGGCGTCTGAGGCCCGATACCCATTCGCGGGTAAACCCGCTCCCACAGGCATCACCTGCTCCCTGTGGGAGCGGGTTTACCCGCGAAGAATTCCACACACAAATCAGCCTGCTACAGCTTTGCGTCCACTTCGCGCCAGCAACCCTGCTCCAGCCCTTCGAGCGTCCAGTCACCGATCCGCACCCGCACCAGGCGCAACGTCGGCAAGCCCACCGCCGCCGTCA
Organism: Pseudomonas sp. microsymbiont 2; assembly: GCF_054788395.1. NCBI lineage: Bacteria > Pseudomonadati > Pseudomonadota > Gammaproteobacteria > Pseudomonadales > Pseudomonadaceae > Pseudomonas > Pseudomonas sp. microsymbiont 2. The sequence continues at coordinate 757,141 of NZ_CM139112.1, read as the reverse complement.
TGCGTCGCACCTGGCGGTTGCGTCCCTCGCGAATCACCAGCTCCAGCCAGGCGGTCGGCACGCTCTTGCGAAAACGTACCGGCGGGTTGCGCGGCCATAGCGTCGGCTCGTCGAGCAGGCGCGCCTCGGCCGGCAAGGTCGGCCCGTCGTTGAGTTCTACGCCATCGCGCAGACACTGGAGCTGCTCTTCGCTCGGCTCACCCTCCACCTGCACCCAGTAGGTCTTGGCCAACTTGTGCTTCGGATCGGCGATACGCGCCTGCAGGCGGCCGTCGTTGGTCAGCAGCAACAGCCCTTCGCTGTCTCGATCCAGGCGCCCGGCCGGGTAGATGCCGGGAATGTCGATGAAGTCCTTGAGCGTGGCACGGCCCTCGCCGTCGCTGAACTGAGTGAGCACGTCGAACGGCTTGTTGAACAGGATCAGGCGGGGCTCGGCCGGCGGCGCCTTGGCTTGGCGACGCGGGCCGGCAGGGCGCGCCGCAGGGCGGCGCGGTTTGTTGCGGGGCGGCAGGGGCATGGATCCTCAGCGGAACGGCGGCTCATCGAAGCTGCGCAGTTTACGCGAGTGCAGCGAGTTGAGCTCGGTGCGCAGCAGGTCGAGGGCGGCGATGCCGATCTTCAGGTGCTGGCTGACCGCGCGGTTGTAGAAGGCGTTGGCCGAGCCCGGCAGCTTGATCTCGCTGTGCAGCGGCTTGTCGGAAACGCACAGCAAGGTGCCGTACGGCACGCGCAGGCGATAGCCCTGGGCGGCGATGGTGCCGCTTTCCATGTCCACCGCCACGGCGCGGGACAGGTTGATCAGCGGGCGCTCCTGGGCCCAGCGCAGCTCCCAGTTGCGGTCGTCGTAGGTGAGCACGGTGCCGGTGCGCAGGCGCTTCTTCAGTTCCTCGCCACGCTCGCCGGTAACCTGCGCCGCGGCCTCTTGCAGCGCCAGCTGCACTTCGGCCAGGGCCGGGATCGGGATGTTCGGCGGCACCACGCGGTCGAGGATACCGTCGCGGCGCATGTAGGCGTGGGCCAGCACGTAGTCGCCGATGGTCTGGGATTGGCGCAGGCCGCCGCAGTGGCCGATCATCAGCCAGCAGTGCGGGCGCAGCACGGCCAGGTGGTCGGTGATGTTCTTGGCGTTGGACGGGCCGACGCCGATGTTGACCAGGGTCACGCCATCGCCATCGGCGGCGATCAGGTGATAGGCCGGCATCTGGTAGCGGTGCCAGACCACGCCGGCGACCAAGGCCTGGGCCTCGCCGTTGTCCATGCCCTTCTCGATGATCACGTTGCCCGGCAGGACCATGCGCACGAAACGTGGGTCCTCGCGCAGCTGCTCCAGGCCATGGGCGATGAACTGGTCGACATAGCGGTGGTAGTTGGTGAGCAGGATCCACGGCTGCACGTGGCGCCAGTCGCTGCCGGTGTAATGCACCAGGCGACGCAGCGAGAAGTCCACCCGAGCGGCGTCGAACAGCGCCAGCGGCAGGGTCTCGGCGCTTTCCCAGTCGTACAGACCGTCGGCGATATTGTCGGTGGCCGCCGACAGGTCGGTGCTGGGGAATACCCGCGCCAGCTGCGCGGCGGTGATGCCGCTGCCGGCCAGTTCGTCGCCCTGGTCGACCACATAGGGGTACGGAATGTTCTGCTCGCTGACGCCGACTTCCACGGTCACCGTGTAGTCGTGCATCAACGGGCGCAATTGCTCGAGCAGGTAGCTGCGAAACGCCGCCGGCTGGGTGACGGTGACGCTGTAGGTGCCGGCCACCTGGACCTTGGCGTAGGCCCGGGTGGTGGCGGCGACTTCGCCCTGGCTGTAGTAGGTCAGGCGCAGGGCCGGGTAGCGGAACAGTGCGCGCTCGGCGTCATCCGGCTCGGTGCGGTCCTTGAGATAGCGCTTGAGGGCCTGGCTCAGCGCCCCGGTGGCCTGTTCATGCAGGGCCGCCAGACGGTCGACGGCCTGCTCGGGGGTATCAACGACTACAAACGCTTGGCTCACGCTGGGCTTCCTGTCTTATGGAATGCATGACAGCCATCTTGCCTGCGTTGCAGGGTAAATACACCCCCGATAATCGGCGCGGAGCCCACCGCGGGGCAAGCCCGCTTCCACGCATCACACGCCGCAGATGGACTTCCCCAAAGAAGTTGGACACCAACCCAACCCTTGGGGGCGGTCCATGGTCGTGGGAGCGGGCTTGCCCCGCGATGGCATTACCCGGGCCATACCGGCGTGGCCCTGGCCACCAGTGCCTCGGCATCGACACCGCGCGGCAGTGCCCCGTACACCCGCCCACCGCCGCCCAGGCGGCTGCCGATGAAGGCATCGCTGACCGTGGCGTTGCCCGCCTCGAGCAACAGCTTGGCCTGCAGCGCCACGGCAATGTCCTCGGTCAACTGCCGCGCCCGGTACTGGATGTCGCTGGTATCGGCGAACGCGCCCTTGAGGTTGCCGATGAACGCGGCCAGGCGCGGATCGCCATGGCCATCGCCAAGCTCGGCGAACAGTGCGTCGAGCACACCGGGCTCCTTGGACAACGCGCGCAGCACATCCAGGCACTGCACGTTGCCAGAACCCTCCCAGGTCGAGTTGACCGGCGCCTCGCGGTACAACCTCGGCAGAATGCTGTCTTCGACGTAGCCGGCGCCGCCCAGGCACTCGGCAGCCTCGTTGATCATTGCCGGAGCGCGCTTGCAGATCCAGTACTTGCCCACCGCCGTCACCAACCGGGCGAAATGTGCCTGTTGCGGATCGTCGAGCTGGTCCAGGGCCTGGCCCATGCGCAGGCTCAGGGCCAGGGCCGCCTCGCTCTCCAGCGCCAGGTCGGCGAGCACGTTCTGCATCAACGGCTGCTCGGCCAGCAGGCGGCCACCGACCTTGCGGTGGGCGCAGTGATGCGCGGCCTGGGTCAGGGCCTGCCGCATCAGGGCGCTGGAGCCGACCATGCAGTCAAAGCGGGTCATGGCGACCATCTCGATGATGGTCGGCACGCCACGCCCCTCTTCGCCGATCATCCACGCAAGCGCACCACGAAACTCCACTTCGCTGGAGGCGTTGGAACAATTGCCGAGCTTGTTCTTCAGGCGCTGGATGTAGAACTGGTTGCGGTTGTCGTCGGGGCGGTGACGGGGCAGCAGGAAGCAGCTCAGGCCCTTTTCGGTCTGGGCCAGGGTGAGGAAGGCGTCGCACATGGGCGCCGAACAGAACCACTTGTGCCCCACCAGCTCATACGGCTGGCCTGGGCCGGGGGCGCCGACCGGGTAGGCGCGGGTGGTGTTGGCGCGCACGTCGGTGCCGCCCTGCTTTTCGGTCATCGCCATGCCAATGGTGACGCCGGCCTTGTGCCGGTCGCCGACGTTGCGCGGGTCGTATTCGCGAGCGAGAACCTTCGGCAGCCAGTAGCCGGCAAGTTCCGGCTGCAGGCGCAGGGCCGGCACGGCGGCAAAGGTCATGGTCAGCGGGCAGCCGGTGCCGGCCTCGGCCTGGCTGTGCAGGTAGGTCATCGCGGCCCGCGCCACATGGGCACCGGCCCGTGGCTCGGCCCATGGCAGCGAGGGCAGGCCGTGCTCGACCGCGGTGCGCATCAGCTCGTGATAGGCCGGGTGGAATTCCACCAGGTCGATGCGGTGGCCATAGCGATCATGGCTGCTGAACTCGGGCTTGTGGGCGTTGGCCAGAAAACCCGCGGCCATCAGCGGGCCGCCGGCAAGGGCACCATAGGCGTCGATCCGCGACTCGGCCCAGCCGGCGCCGAAGCGCCGCGACCATTGCTGCAAGGGCTGGTCGAGACGATACAGGTTGGCACCGTCGAGCGACGGCGGCTGGTTGGTGACTTCGTGGGTTTCAGCGAACTGGTGCAGGTTCATCGAGGGCCTCCTGGATCCGGTCATGCCTGGATAACCCAGTGAAGCACCACGGGCCGGTCAGTCAAAGTGACAAAACGGACTACGATGGGGGCGCTTCGCGCCCCTCCAGGCTAAAACCGGGTTGGCCCGGAAGCGGCACAGGCCACTGGCACCTGGATCTGCACCACGGCCACGGCCAGGCTCAACTCGAAGCGACTGCCCAGCCCCGGCGTGGATTCATGGGACAGCCTCGCGCCGATCAGTTCGCCCAGTTGCCGGCAGATCGACAGGCCGATGCCCAGCCCGCCATAGCGCCGGGTCATCGATCCATCCACCTGGAAGAAGCGCTGGTACAGCACGGCCTGGTCCAGGTCTTCGAAACCGATGCCGCTGTCACTCACGGTAATGCTCAGGGCCACGCTATCGGCACTCGTGCGCCGGCCACGCACCTGTACCGTGACCCCGCCCTGATGGGTGAACTTCAGGCCGTTGTCCACCAGGCAGGCCAGGCAACGGGCGAGCTTCTGGGCATCGCCGACCAGGCTGTCGGGCAGGTCGGCCGGGATGTCCAGGCTCAAGTACAAGCCCTTGGCCAAGGCCTGGCCGGCATAGCCCGCACGCAACTCCTGCAGCAGGCGGCGCAGACTGAAGGGCATGCCATGGCTGCGCAGGCGCCCGGCCTGCAGCTCGGTGAGGATGAGGATGTCGTCGACCATCGCCATCATGTCCTGGGCCGACCCTGTGGCGGTGCGATGGTACTGGGCCTGCTCGGCGCTCATGGGCAGGGTGTGCAGCAGTTCCAGCGATCCGATCACACCATTCATCGGCGTGCGCAGCTCATGGGTCACGGTGGCGAGGAATTCGTCCTTGAGTCGGTTGCTGCGCGCCAGTTCCAGGTTCATCTGCTCCAGCGTCCGGCCGGTTTCGCGCAGCGTGCGGGCCTGCTGCTCGCGCAGGTTGTTGATGCGGTCGGCCAGGGCCAGCGACAGCAACGCTACCTCCAGCGCCGAGCCCAGCTGGCTGGCGTACATGGTGAGGAACACGTTGGGCAGGTAGCCCAGCACCATCAGGGTATTGACCAGGCCACCGACAAGGAAGGCGGTCCAGGCGATGATGAACCAGCGCGCCACGCGCACGCCTCGCCACCAGGCATACAGCCCCGCCGTGAAGATGCTCACGGTGAACAGCAGCGCCAGCACCGTGGCCATGCGCAGCGCCACGCCATAGCGCAGGGTCACGGCCAGCACCATGACCAGCGCGCCCCCGGCCATCAGCAACAGCAACAGACGGTCGAAAGCGGCGCTCAGGCGCTGCATCTGCAGGAAGTGGCGGGCGAACTGACAGCCGAACAGCCCGGCCGCGCCAATGAACAGCGGCGTGGCGGCGTTGGCCCACCAGGGGTTGTCCGGCCAGAAATAGGCGATGCCGGCACCGTTCACCGAAATCTGGTACAGACCGAACGACGCGATATAGAGGATGTAGTAGAGGTAGCTGACATCGCGCACGCTGAGGTAGATGAACAGGTTGTACACCAGCATCACCAGCAGCACGCCATAGATCATGCCCAGCACGTACAGGCGGGTGGGCTGGTCTTCCAGGTACGCCTGGGCCGACCACAGCGTCAGCGGCGCCTGGATCGAGCCCTGGCTGTGCAGGCGCAGGTACAAGGTGGTGGCCTGCCCAGGACGCAACGGCAGTTCGAACAGATAGTTGTTCTGGCGGATCTGCCGACTGGCGTACGGCAAGGCATCGCCGGTGCGACGGGCCAGGTGGTACACGCCCTGCTCGTCGGGCAGGTAGAGTTCCAGATGATCCAGTGGCGGATAGGCCAGCTCCAGCAACCATTGGCGCGGCGCGGCGGACGGGATGGCATCGTAGGCGAGATCGACTTTCAACCAGAACACCGACGTGGAGTATCCGGCGTTGAGCACCTCGTGCGGGTGCGCCTGGAAACGACCGGCAAACGAAGGTGAGCTGACCTGGGCGATGCTGGCGCTGCCGTCGTGGTCCTCGTACACCTGCATGAACCTGCCCAGGGGAAGACGCGCGGTGGCATCGTCGAATTCGACCGCTCCGGCGAATACAGGCAAGCAGCCCAGAAGCACAATCAGCAAATAGCGCATACAGCCCCAGCATGGTCTGTGCGGTCGCGTCGCGATTGCCTCCCATCCCTTTGAGACGACGTGATCCGGCAGTACCCGTTCATCGAGTTATCCGAGCACTCTAGCATAGCTTTCCGGTATGGCCAGAAGCCACCAATAATTTATGCTCAGAGGCTCTATCACGCGCATTTCAGAGCGATCACACAAAACATCCTGATCGCCCGATCAGGAATTATCCGGCGCCGGCTGATCCGCGCAAAAAGGTTTGGTGATAAGCTCGCCGACCATGAATACCTACAGCTCCCGCCCCGTTGTCCTCTGTCTCTCCGGCCACGACCCCAGTGGTGGCGCCGGGCTGCAGGCAGATATCGAAGCCCTGCTCGCCCAAGGGTGTCACGCCGCCCCCGCCGTGACCGCCCTGACCGTGCAGGATACCGTCAACGTTTCCGACTTCCGCGTGCTCGACCGTGAGTGGGTGCTGGCCCAGGCCAACGCCGTGCTGGCCGACTCCACGGTGGCGGCGGTGAAACTCGGCATGCTCGGTTCGATCGAGATGGTCGACACCGTCGCCGAACTGCTCGCCGCCCACCCGCACCTGCCGCTGGTCTGCGACCCGGTGCTGCGCGCCGGTGGCGGTGGCCGCCTGGGCAAGGACGAGGTCGGCTACGCGCTGCGCGAACGCCTGCTGCCGCTGGCCACCATCGCCACGCCGAACCTGCCAGAGGCGCGCATCCTGGCCGAGCTGCCGGACGGCACCGCGGACCAATGCGCCGAAAAACTGCTGCCGTACTGTCGGCACCTGCTGATCACCGGCGGTCACGGTGACGAAGACGAGATTCACAACCGCCTGTACAGCCGTGACGGCCAGCAGCACACCTGGACCTGCCAGCGCCTGCCGGGCAGCTACCACGGCTCGGGCTGCACCCTGGCCAGTGCCCTGGCCGGCCGCCTGGCCCTGGGCGAGCAGCTGCAAAGCGCGGTGCGCAGCGCGCTGGACTACACCTGGCGCACCTTGCGTGACGCCGAGCAACTGGGCAAGGGCCAGTACGTGCCACGTCGCCTGCCCCTGGATTTCTGCTCCTGACACGAGGCCACCCGATGAAACTCCGCGGTCTGTATGCGATCACCGACAGCCAGTTGCTGGCCGGCCGTTTCCTCTCCCATGTCGAAGCGGCGCTGGAGGGCGGCGTGCGCCTGCTGCAGTACCGCGACAAGAGCGACGATGCCGCCCGCCGTCTGCGTGAGGCCGAAGCGCTGAAGACCCTGTGCGAACGCTATGGCAGTGAGCTGATCATCAACGACGACGCCGAGCTGGCGGCACGCCTGGGCGTCGGCGTGCACCTGGGCCAGACCGACGGTCCGCTCACCCCGGCCCGTGCCCTGCTCGGCCGCCAGGCGATCATCGGCTCGACCTGCCACGCCAGCCTCGAGCTGGCGCAACAGGCCGCCAGCGAAGGCGCCAGCTACGTCGCCTTCGGCCGCTTCTTCAATTCCGTCACCAAACCGGGCGCGCCTGCCGCCAGCGTCGAGCTGCTGGAGCAGGCCCGCGCCCAGGTCAAGTTGCCGATCGCGGTGATCGGCGGCATCACCCTCGACAACGCCGCCCCGCTGGTCGCCCATGGCGCCGACCTGCTGGCGGTGATCCACGGCCTGTTCGGTGCCGACAGCGCGCAGGAAGTCACCCGCCGCGCCCGCGCCTTCAACGCCCTGTTCGCTTCCTGATTTCGAGAGAAGATCCCATGTCCCGTTCCGAAGCCCTGTTCGCCCAAGCCCAGAAACACATTCCCGGCGGCGTCAACTCGCCGGTGCGCGCCTTCAAGAGCGTCGGCGGCACGCCGCTGTTCTTCAAGCACGCCGAAGGCGCCTATGTCATCGACGAAGACGACAAGCGCTACGTCGACTACGTCGGTTCCTGGGGCCCGATGATCCTCGGCCACGGTCACCCTGAGGTGCTCGATGCCGTGCGCAAGCAGCTCGAGCATGGTCTGTCCTACGGCGCGCCGACCGCCATGGAAACCGAGATGGCCGACCTGGTCTGCTCGATCGTGCCGTCGATGGAAATGGTGCGCATGGTCAGCTCCGGCACCGAAGCCACCATGAGCGCCATCCGCCTGGCCCGTGGTTACACCGGCCGCGACGCGATCATCAAGTTCGAGGGCTGCTACCACGGCCACTCCGACAGCCTGCTGGTCAAGGCCGGCTCCGGCCTGCTGACCCAGGGCGTGCCGAGCTCGGCGGGCGTGCCGGCGGACTTCGCCAAGCACACCCTGACCCTGCCGTTCAACGATATCGCTGCCGTCGAGAAGACCCTCGCCGACGTTGGCCAGACCGTGGCCTGCATCATCGTCGAGCCGGTGGCCGGCAACATGAACTGCGTGCCACCGGCGCCGGGCTTCCTCGAAGGCCTGCGCGCGCTGTGCGACAAGCACGGCGTGGTGCTGATCTTCGATGAAGTGATGACCGGCTTCCGTGTATCGCTGGGCGGCGCCCAGGGCCACTACGGCATCACTCCGGACCTGTCGACCTTCGGCAAGATCGTCGGCGGCGGCATGCCGGTCGGCTGCTTCGGCGGCAAGCGCGAGATCATGGGCTGCATCGCGCCGCTGGGCCCGGTCTACCAGGCCGGCACCCTGTCGGGCAACCCGCTGGCCATGGCCGCCGGCCTGACCACCCTGAGACTGATCAGCCGCCCGGGCTTCCATGACGAGCTGAGCGCCTTCACCAGCCGCATGCTCGACGGCCTGCAGCAGCGCGCCGATGCCGCCGGCATCCCGTTCGTCACCACCCAGGCCGGGGCCATGTTCGGCCTGTACTTCAGCGGCGCCGACGACATCGTCACCTTCGATGACGTGATGGCCAGCGATGCCGAGCGTTTCAAGCGCTTCTTCCACCTGATGCTCGAAGGCGGCGTGTACCTGGCGCCAAGCGCCTTCGAAGCGGGCTTCACCTCCATCGCCCATGGCGACAAGGAGCTGCAGATCACCCTGGATGCGGCCGAGCGGGCGTTCGCCAAGATCAAGTAAGGCCCCCTTCGCGGGTAAACCCGCTCCCACAGGTTGACTGGTGCCCCTGTGGGAGCGGGTTTACCCGCGAAGGCCTCGGCACAGGCGACATTGCAACGACCTTCACAACGCAGAAATCTGAGTAAAACTTTGTAAGGTTGACGCTGCTTATCCCATAATGTGCCACCAGAGACATTGGCCGCAGCTTTGCAGAGGTAAGTCGATCCCCATGAACCGCACCGGCCGCGCCCTGACCCTGGGCTGCCTGTTGCTTCTTCAGCCCCTGCTGGCCCTGGCGGAGGGCGGTAACTCGCTGCTGATTCCAGCAACGGGCCGCTGCACCCTTGGCACCGCGCCCGAGGAGCTGCAGAACGCCCTGAAGGCCTGCGAGCAGACGGCGGAATCCGGGGATGCCGAAGCACAGTACGAACTGGGCGAGTTCTACTACAGCAGCACGCCACGTCATCTCGACAATGCCCTGAAATGGTTCGAAAAAGCCTCGCTGCAGGGCCAGGCCCAGGCCCAGTACCGCCTTGGTTCGATGTTCTTCCATGGCGAAGGCGTCAAGGCCAACAACGTGCAGGCCTACATCCTGCTGAAGATCGCCGCGGTCAATGGCGCCGAAGACGCGCTGGACATGGCCGACGAGGTCACCGAGCAGATGCCCCGCGACGAGCTCGAACACGCCACCCAGGTACTCGGGCAGATCTTCCGCAAATACCTGCTGGAATTGCAGAACGCCGAAGGCCGCACCCCATTCTCGCCCCTTCCGTGAACCGCGCCGATGCCAAGCGCATCACCGAATCGTCAACTTGCCCTGCCACACTCGACAAGCGGATCGCAACGTTCACACCGACCCTTGATCGTTTCAGTGCTTTCGCCACTGCCACTCAAGGGTTATTCTTGAGTTCACATTCATTGCCGTCGAGCGGCTAAAAACGACCTTGAACGCACCCATACAACCCCATCGCTTCATCCTCGAACCCTTCGAGGCCAACCGCTTCGCCAACCTGTGCGGCCAGTTCGACGAGCACCTGCGCCTGATCGAACAACGCCTGGCCATCGAGATCCGCAACCGCGGCAATCAGTTCGAACTGATTGGCGAGCCCAAGACCACCTCCGCCGCCGAACAGCTGCTGCGCCGCCTCTATCGCGAGGCCAAGGCCACCGACCTGTCGCCGGAAACGGTCCACCTCTATCTCCAGGAGTCGACGGTCGAGAACCTCGACAATCCGGCGGTCAACGAAGTCAGCGTCTCGCTGCGCACGCGCAAGGGCAACATCCGCCCGCGCGGCGTCAACCAGCAGCGCTACGTCAAGGAAATCCTGGCCAACGACATCAACTTCGGCATCGGTCCGGCCGGTACCGGCAAGACCTACCTGGCCGTGGCCTGCGCCGTCGATGCGCTGGAACGAGAGCAGGTGCGCCGCATCCTGCTGGTGCGCCCGGCGGTCGAGGCCGGCGAAAAGCTCGGCTTCCTGCCCGGCGACCTGGCCCAGAAGATCGACCCGTACCTGCGCCCGCTCTACGACGCGCTCTACGAGATGCTCGGCTTCGAGCACGTGGCCAAGCTCATCGAGCGCCAGGTGATCGAGATTGCGCCGCTGGCCTACATGCGTGGCCGCACGCTCAACAACAGCTTCATCATCCTCGACGAGAGCCAGAACACCACGCTCGAACAGATGAAGATGTTCCTCACCCGCATCGGCTTCGGCTCCACCGCGGTGATCACCGGCGACATCACCCAGGTCGACCTGCCCCGCGGCACCAAGTCGGGCCTGGCCCACGTGATCGAGGTGCTCAAGGACGTCCCGGGCATCAGCTTCACCCACTTCCAGCCCAAGGACGTGGTGCGCCACCCCCTGGTGCAGCGCATCGTCGAAGCCTACGACCGCTTCGACGCCCGTCAGGCCAAGCCCGAGGCGCCCGGCAAAGATGCTTGAACTCGACCTGCAACGGGCCACGGACGCCGTTGCCCCCGATGACGCCGCCTTCCGTCGCTGGTGCGAGCTCGCCTTGCGCCAGCGCAGCGCCGATTCCGAGATGACCATCCGCCTGGTCGACGAACAGGAAGGTCGCGAGCTGAACCACACCTACCGGCACAAGGACTACGCCACCAACGTATTGTCCTTCCCGGCCGACGTGCCTGACGACCTGCTCGACATCCCGCTGCTGGGCGACCTGGTGATCTGCGTGCCGGTGGTCGAGCGCGAGGCTGCCGAACAGGGCAAGTCGCTGCAAGCGCACTGGGCGCACCTGGTGATCCACGGCTGCCTGCACCTGCTTGGCTACGATCACATCGACGATGACGAAGCCGAAGAGATGGAAGCGCTGGAACGGGATTTGCTGGCCGAACTGGGGCATCCTGATCCGTACGCCGACGACGAAACCGAATCAATCACACACTGACACTGCAAGGATCACGAGTAACCGCCATGAGCGAAGACCGATCGAGCAACGGGCAAAAGTCCTGGCTGGGCAAGCTGACCCAGGCTTTTGCCCATGAGCCGAAAAACCGCCAGGAGCTCCTCGAGCTGCTGCGCGAAGCCCATCAGAACAAGCTGCTCGACAGCGAAGCGCTGACCATCGTCGAAGGCGCCATCCAGGTCGCCGACCTGCAGGTGCGCGACATCATGGTGCCGCGCTCGCAGATGATCAGCATCAAGGCCAGCCAGTCGCCCCGCGAGTTCCTGCCGGCGGTGATCGACGCCGCGCACTCGCGCTACCCGGTGATCGGCGAGAGCCATGACGATGTGCTCGGCATCCTGCTCGCCAAGGACCTGCTGCCGCTGATCCTCAAGGACAACGGCGAGAGCCTCAACATCAAGGACCTGCTGCGTCCGGCCACCTTCGTGCCCGAATCCAAGCGCCTGAACGTGCTGCTGCGCGAGTTCCGCGCCAACCACAACCACATGGCCGTGGTCATCGACGAGTACGGCGGCGTCGCCGGCCTGGTCACCATCGAGGACGTGCTCGAGCAGATCGTCGGTGACATCGAGGACGAGCACGATGTCGAGGAAGACAGCTACATCAAGCCGCTGCCCAGCGGCGATTTCCTGGTCAAGGCGCTGACCCCGATCGAGAACTTCAACGCATTCTTCGACAGCGAGTTCTCCGATGACGAATTCGACACCGTCGGCGGCCTGGTGATGAGCGCGTTCGGCCACCTGCCCAAGCGCAACGAGACCACCGAGATCGGCGGCTATCGCTTCCGCATCCTCAACGCCGACAGCCGTCGGATTCACCTGCTGCGCCTGACCCCGATCAACCGTTAAGGACGAACATGCGCTGGATCACCCGCCCCGGCTGGCCCGGTAACCTGCTGGCCTTGGCGGCCGGCGCCTCCACCCTCCTGGCCCTGGCGCCCTTCGATATCTGGCCGATCGCGCTGCTGGCGCTGATGGTGTTCTATGCCGGGCTGCGCGAGCTGAGCCCGCGCCAGGCCATGGCCCGTGGCTGGTGCTTCGGCTTCGGCCTGTACGGCGCCGGCACCTGGTGGATCTACGTCAGCATGAACACCTACGGCGGCGCCTCGCCGCTGCTGGCGGTGTTGCTGCTGGTGGCGTTCTTCGCCTGCCTGGCGTTCTTCTTCGCCCTGCCCGCCTGGCTCTGGGCGCGCTGGTTGCGCCGCGACGAGGCGCCGCTGGCCGACGCCCTGTGCTTCGCCGCCCTGTGGCTGCTGCAGGAAGCGTTCCGCGGCTGGTTCCTCACCGGTTTCCCTTGGCTCTATTCCGGCTACAGCCAGCTCGACGGGCCGCTCGCCGGGCTCGCCCCGCTGGGTGGCGTGTGGCTGATCTCCTTCGCCCTGGCGCTGACCGCCGCCTTGCTGTGCAACCTCTACCGCCTGCGCGAGCGCCCGGCGTTCCTGGCCGTGGGCGTGCTGTTGCTGGCCGCGCCGTGGATCCTCGGCATGGCCCTCAAGGACCACGCCTGGACCAAGCCTGCGGGTGACCCGCTCAAGGTCGCCGCCCTGCAGGGCAACGTCGAACAGGACCTGAAGTGGGACCCGGCGCACGTCAACGCGCAACTGGCGCTGTACCGCGACATGAGCTTCAGCTCGCGGCCCGTCGACCTGCTGGTCTGGCCGGAAACCGCCGTGCCGGTGCTCAAGGACCAGGCCCAGGGCTACATCGACATGATGGGCACCTTCGCCGCCGAGCGGCACTCAGCGCTGATCACCGGCGTGCCGGTGCGCCAGGTGGTCCACCAGCAGCGCCGCTACTTCAACGGCGTCACCGTGGCCGGCGAAGGCGACGGCACCTACCTCAAGCAGAAGCTGGTGCCGTTTGGCGAGTACGTGCCACTGCAGGACATGCTGCGTGGCCTGATCGAGTTCTTCAACCTGCCGATGTCCGACTTCGCCCGCGGTCCCGAGGACCAGCCGCTACTGCAGGCCAAGGGCTACCAGGTAGCGCCGTACATCTGCTACGAGGTGGTCTACCCCGAGTTCGCCGCCAGCCTGGCCGCCCGCAGCGACCTGTTGCTGACCATCAGCAACGACACCTGGTTCGGCACTTCGATCGGCCCGCTGCAGCACCTGCAGATGGCCCAGATGCGCGCACTGGAAGCCGGCCGCTGGATGATCCGCGCCACCAACAACGGGGTGACCGCGCTGATCGATCCGTTCGGTCGGATTACCACGCAGATTCCGCAGTTCCAGCGGGCGGTGTTGTATGGCGAGGTGGTGCCGATGCAGCAACTGACGCCGTACCTGCAATGGCGCTCGTGGCCGCTGGCGATCGTCTGCGCGCTGCTGCTGGGCTGGGCGCTGCTGGCCGGGCGCATCGCCAAGACCGTCTGATGTTTCGCGGGTAAACCCGCTCCCACAGGTCGAATTGGCGCTCAACCTGTGGGAGCGGGTTTACCCGCGAAGAGGCCGGCGCAGGAAGCCCGAGACTCAGTAGAACAACCGATACCCCAGCAACCCCACCGCCTCGTTCAGCAACTGTCCGTTCTGCCAGAGCGCCCGGCTCTCGGGCAGCAATCCGGCGAAGGGTCGCGCATGGTCCCGCCCGAGGAAACCGACCGGTGCGGGCACCACCTCCAGCCCGGCGCGCTCGAAGCTCCAGCGCGCACGCTGCATGTGCCAGGCCTGGGTCACCAGCACCACGCGCCTGACCCCCTGCGCCTGCAGTAACCTGGCGCTGAACTGGGCGTTTTCCCAGGTCGTGCGGCTGGCTTCTTCCTTCCAGCGTACCGCTACCCCGAAGTCTGCCTGCAGGCGGTCGGCCATCAACTGCGCCTCGCTGGGAGGGGTCCCATAATGCAGGCCACCGCTGGTCAGCAGCGGCAGCCCCGAGGCCTTGGCCAGCTGCGCGGCGTAGCGCATGCGCTCGAGCGCGACGAGGCTCGGCTGGTCCGCGCCAGCCCAGGCCGGATCGCCACGCTCGCGCCCGGCCCCGAGCACCACGATCGCGTCCGCCCTGCTCGCCAGGCGCGCCCAGTCATCGGCGACCAGCGCCGGCTCGGTCTCCAACCTGCGCGCCACCTGCTCCACCACCGCGGGCAGGCTCATCAGGTACAGGCCACCCAGGCCCAGGGCGAAACACGCAGCGGCCAGGCGCGGCCGGCGACGGCGCCACCACCAGGCAGCCAGCAGCAGCAGGAGCAAAACGCCTGGCGGCATCAGCCATTGTTTGATGAAAAAGCGAACCGGCATCACGCACCTCCATGGAAGGCGTGCAGCCTAAGAGGATCGGCACCGGCCCTCAAGGGCAACCGGCGCCGATCGCAACATGCAACGTGAAGACCCGGCGCATCGAACCGCGCCAGCAACAGCCCTGAACGGCTATCGGGATGGCAGCGTCCTGGAGCTCGCGCGCTTGCGATCCTTGAGCCAGACGATCCTGGCCGAGGAAGGCTCCGGTCGCGAGTAGGCACCGGCACAGGTAAAGCGACCGTCCGGAAGGGATTCCAGATAGGCCTTGATCACTTCGAACTCGGCGTGGCTCAGGCCGCGCAACTCCAGTTCGGCGGGCATTTCATCGCGCAATCTGACCGACGTTCTGGCCACTTCCAGTGCCAGGCCCAGACGGTCGATCAGGCGTTCGTAAAGCTCCGGTTTGTTTGCGGTTAGCTGCGACTCTCCCATCCGTTCACCTCATTGAAGGTAAGAATATCTCCCCCCACAAATGAGCTTAGCGTCACTCGCAAAAGCGGCCGCTCGCCGCGACCAACGGCCCGCCCGGCAGCCGATGCAATCAGGGTTTCCCACGATACCGGGCGCTCATGTATGCTACGGCGTTCACTCTCTCAAGATACCGGAGTGCCGGACGCAGCGCGGTCGAGCTGCCTGGAACATGTCTCTTATTCCTCTCAATACAAAGTAGCCATGCACGAACAATACACGCCCCGTGATGTAGAAGCCGCCGCCCAGAATGCCTGGGACGAGCAACAATCGTTCGCTGTCACCGAACAGCCAGGCAAAGACACGTACTACTGCCTATCGATGTTCCCGTACCCGAGCGGCAAGCTACACATGGGCCATGTGCGCAACTACACCATCGGCGACGTGATTGCCCGCTACCAGCGCATGCTCGGCAAGAACGTCCTGCAGCCGATGGGCTGGGACGCCTTCGGCATGCCGGCGGAAAACGCCGCGATGAAGAACAACGTCGCCCCGGCCAAGTGGACGTACGAGAACATCGACTACATGAAGACCCAGCTCAAGAGCCTGGGTCTGGCCATCGACTGGTCGCGTGAAGTCACCACCTGCAAGCCGGACTACTACCGCTGGGAGCAGTGGCTGTTCACCCGCCTGTTCGAGAAAGGCATCATCTACCGCAAGAACGGCACCGTGAACTGGGACCCGGCGGACCAGACCGTACTGGCCAACGAGCAGGTCATCGATGGCCGTGGCTGGCGCTCGGGCGCGCTGATCGAGAAGCGCGAGATCCCGATGTACTACTTCCGCATCACCGACTACGCCGACGAGCTGCTGGAAAGCCTCGACGAGCTGCCGGGCTGGCCCGAGCAGGTCAAGACCATGCAGCGCAACTGGATCGGCAAGTCCCGCGGCATGGAAGTGCAGTTCCCCTACGACCAGGCCAGCATCGGTCACCCGGGCACCCTGAAAGTCTTCACCACCCGTCCGGACACCCTGATGGGCGCGACCTACGTCGCCGTCGCCGCCGAGCACCCATTGGCCACCCAGGCCGCCCAGGGCAACCCGGCGCTGCAGGCGTTCATCGACGAGTGCAAGAGCGGCAGCGTCGCCGAGGCCGACATGGCCACGCAGGAGAAGAAGGGCATGGCCACTTCCCTGTGCGTCGAGCACCCGCTGACCGGCGAGAAACTGCCGGTATGGGTCGCCAACTATGTGCTGATGCACTACGGCGATGGCGCCGTGATGGCCGTGCCGGCCCACGACGAGCGTGACTTCGAGTTCGCCCACAAGTACAACCTGCCGGTCAAGGCGGTGGTGCGCACCAGCGTTGGCGACGAAGTCGGCAGCGAATGGCTGGCCGCCTACGGCGAGCATGGCCAGCTGATCAACTCCGGCGAGTTCGACGGCCTGGACTTCCAGGGCGCCTTCGACGCCATCGAGGCCGCGCTGATCCGCAAGGACCTGGGCAAATCGCGCACCCAGTTCCGCCTGCGCGACTGGGGCATCAGCCGCCAGCGCTACTGGGGCTGCCCGATCCCTATCATCCACTGCCCGTCCTGCGGCGACGTGCCGGTGCCGGAAGACCAGCTGCCGGTCACCCTGCCGGAGAACGTGGTGCCGGACGGCGCCGGTTCGCCACTGGCGCGCATGCCCGAGTTCTATGAGTGCACCTGCCCGAAATGCGGCACTGCGGCCAAGCGCGAAACCGACACCATGGACACCTTCGTCGAGTCGTCCTGGTACTTCGCCCGCTATGCCTCGCCGAACTACGACAAGGGCCTGGTCGATCCGAAAGCCGCCAACCACTGGCTGCCGGTGGACCAGTACATCGGCGGTATCGAACACGCGATCCTGCACCTCTTGTACGCGCGCTTCTTCCACAAGCTGATGCGCGACGAAGGCCTGGTGACCTCCAACGAGCCGTTCAAGAACCTGCTGACCCAGGGCATGGTCGTCGCCGAAACCTACTACCGTGTCGCCAGCAACGGCGGCAAGGACTGGTTCAACCCGGCCGACGTCGAGGTCGAGCGTGACGCCAAGGCCAAGATCATCGGCGCGCGTCTGAAGACCGACGGCCTGCCGGTGGAAATCGGCGGCACCGAGAAGATGTCGAAGTCGAAGAACAACGGCGTCGACCCGCAGTCGATGATCGAGCAATACGGCGCCGACACCTGCCGCCTGTTCATGATGTTCGCCTCGCCGCCCGACATGAGCCTGGAATGGTCCGATTCCGGCGTCGAGGGTGCCAGCCGCTTCCTGCGTCGCGTCTGGCGCCTGGCCCAGGCTCACGTAGCTCAGGGCCTGCCGGGCAAGCTGGACATCGCGAGCCTGAGCGACGAGCAGAAGGTCATCCGCCGCGCCATCCATGCCGCCATCAAGCAGGCCAGCACCGACGTGGGCCAGTACCACAAGTTCAACACCGCCATCGCCCAGGTGATGACCGTGATGAACGTGCTGGAAAAGGCCCCGCAGGCCACCGCTCAGGACCGCGCCCTGCTGCAGGAAGGTCTCGAGGCCGTCACCCTGCTGCTGGCGCCGATCACCCCGCACATCTCCCACGAGCTGTGGAAGGCCCTGGGCCACGACCAGGCCGCCATCGACGCGGCCTGGCCGACGGTCGATGAAAGCGCCCTGGTGCAAGACACCGTGACGCTGGTGGTGCAGGTCAACGGCAAGCTGCGCGGCCAGGTGGAAATGCCCGCCGCCGCCAGCCGCGAGGAAATCGAAGCCGCAGCCCGCAACAATGAGAACGTCCTGCGCTTCACCGACGGCCTGACCATTCGCAAGGTCATCGTCGTACCGGGCAAGCTGGTCAACATCGTCGCCAACTGATGGCAACGCCCGCCTGCCGATCCGGCAGGCGGGCGTATTCGGTCCACGAGGGAGCTACAACATGATCAAACGCAATCTGCTGGTAATGGGCCTGGCCGTCATGCTCAGCGCCTGCGGTTTCCAGCTGCGCGGCACCGGCACCAACGAGCTGAGCATCAAGGAGCTGGATCTCGGCGCCCGCAACCAGTACGGCGCGACCGTCATGCAACTGCGCCGCACCCTGGAAAGCAGCGGCGTCAAAGTCTACTCGGGCGCGCCCTACAAGCTGGTGCTGACCAACGAGCAGGAGAGCTCGCGCGCCGCAACCTACACCGGTGGCAGCCGCTCGGCGGAGTTCGAGCTGACTACCGTGCTGAACTACTCGATCGAAGGCCTGAACGACAGCGTACTGCTTGCCGACAAGCTGCAAGTGCAGAAGTACTACGTGTACAACGGCAACAACATCAACGGTTCGGGCCAGGAGGAGAACCAGGTTCGCGAAGAGATGCGTCGCGACCTCGTGCAGGGCATGCTCGCTCGCCTGCAGCAACTGACCCCGGCACGCCTCGACGACCTGCAACGCAAGGCCGACGAACGCGCCAAGGCTGAAGCCCAGGCTCTCCAGGAAGCTCAGCGCGTGCGCGACGAGACGCCTCAGCAGTCGCCGATGGAAATCCCGGCTCCCTGAGCCTGAACGGGGCACCTGAGGTGCCCCGTACCTTGCCATGAAGCTTTCCCCCGCCCAACTCAACAAACACCTGCAAGGCCCGCTCGCGCCCGTCTATATCGTCAGCGGCGACGATCCGTTGCTCTGCCAGGAAGCCGCCGACGCCATCCGCGGCGCGGCGCGCCAGCAAGGCCATGACGAACGCCAGGTGTTCAGCGCCGACGCCAACTTCGACTGGGGCAACCTGCTGCTGGCCGGCGCGAGCCTTTCCCTGTTCGCCCAGCGCCGCCTCCTGGAACTGCGCCTGCCCTCCGGCAAGCCTGGTGACAAGGGCGCCTCGGCCCTGATCGAATACTGTGCCAACCCCGCCGAGGACACGCTGTTGCTGATCAGCCTGCCCAAGCTCGACGGCAGCGCGCAGAAGACCAAGTGGGGCAAGGCACTGATCGAAGGCGCGCACTGCCAGTTCATCCAGATCTGGCCGGTGGACGCCCAGCAACTGCCCCAGTGGATCAACCAGCGCCTCACCCAGGCCGGCCTGTCCGCGCAGCGCGATGCCGTCGATCTGATCGCCGCGCGGGTAGAAGGCAACCTGCTCGCCGCCGCCCAGGAGATCGAGAAGCTCAAGCTGCTCGCCGAAGGCAACCAGATCACCGTGCAGACCGTCCAGGCGGCGGTCGCCGACAGTGCCCGTTTCGATGTGTTCGGGCTGGTCGATGCCATCCTCAACGGCGAGGCGGCGCATGCCTTGCGCATGCTCGAAGGACTGCGCGGCGAAGGCGTCGAACCTCCGGTGATTCTCTGGGCCCTGGCCCGCGAGCTGCGCCTGCTGGCGGGTCTCGCCCAGCAGTTCAGCCAGGGCGTGCCCCTGGACAAGGCCTTCAGCCAGGCGCGACCTCCGGTGTGGGACAAGCGCCGTCCGTTGGTGAGCAAGGCCCTGCAGCGCCTCTCCGCGCAGCGCTGGGCCATGCTGCTGCAAGATGCCCAGCGCATCGATGCGCAGATCAAGGGGCAAGCCGAAGGCTCGCCGTGGACCAGCCTGGCGCGGTTGTCGCTGCTCATGGCCGGACAGCGCCTGGCGCTGCCCGCCGAGTAAGGCACATCGCGGGTCAAGCCCGCTCCCACAGAGGTATCGTGGGAGCGGGCTTGACCCGCGATGAGGGCCACCGCAATAAACACAATCAATTGGCTCACATAGCGCTACAGGCCTAGAGTGCGTCCGCAATCCACCCCACCGGGAACCCGCCATGAGCAAGAAGCCGAAAAAGCACGGCCCCAACAAGGCCAAGTCGATCATCGCCCAACCGCTGTTCCGCTGCCGCCAGGAACGACCGGAAAAGGGCAAAGGCAGCTACCGCCGCGAAGCCTTCCAATCGAGAGATTGGGAGGCTTCCTGCTTTATGGCGGCATGAAAGGCACGAACAGCCCAGTCATGGTATGGTCGGCACCTGACCTGCAATTCTGGATTCGTGCATGCCCTCTCGTCTCACTCTCCGCTGGCAGCCCCGCCAGCTGATCGCGGCCACCAGCTTCATCCTGCTCGTCGCCTGCGCCGAGAAACCTACCGCCGCCGATGCCCTGCCGCTGGCCCCCGCCCAGCCCGCTCCCGTCGTCACGCTGCCTGGCGCCACGCCTGCAGTCGGTACCGAAATCCAGCCTCTGCAGACATTCGCCCAATGGCAGGCGGGCTTCCGCCAACAAGCCCTGCAAGCCGGTATCGGCGCCAGCCTGTTCGATCGCGCCTTCCTCGGCGTCACCCCGGACATGGACGTGATCAAGGCCGACCGCAGCCAACCTGAATTCAGTCGCCCGGTCTGGGAATACCTGGACGGCGCCCTGTCGCCGCTGCGTGTGCGCAATGGCAAGAAACTGCTGGAGCAGAACGCCGAGCTGCTGACCCGTATCGAGCAACGCTACGGCGTCGACCGCCAGGTCCTGGTCTCGGTGTGGGGCATGGAGAGCAACTTCGGTCAGTTCCAGGGCAACAAGTCGGTGATCCGCTCGCTGGCGACGCTGGCCTATGAAGGCCGCCGCCCGCAGTTCGCCCAGGACCAGCTGATCGCCGCCCTGCAGATCCTGCAGAACGGTGATATCCAGCCTGACGCCATGCGCGGCTCCTGGGCCGGCGCCATGGGCCAGACCCAGTTCATCCCGACCACCTACCTCACCCACGCGGTGGATTTCGATGGCGACGGCCGCCGCGACATCTGGAACAGCACCGCGGACGCCCTGGCGTCCACCGCGCACTACCTCCAGGCCTCCGGCTGGAAGCGTGGCCAGCCTTGGGGCTTCGAGGTGCAGGTGCCTGCCGGCTTCGATTACTGGCTGGCCGATGGCAGCCAGCGCAAGAGCGTCAGCGAGTGGTTGCAGCTGGGCGTGAAACTGCCGGCCGGCACCCAGTTGCCAACAGGCAGCAGCCAGCTGTCGGCAGCCCTGCTGCTGCCAGCCGGCGCCCGTGGTCCGGCGTTCCTGGTGCTGGACAACTTCCGCGCGATCCTCAAGTACAACAACTCGTCGTCCTATGCGCTGGCGGTGAGCCTGCTGGGCGATCGCTTCTCCAACTGGGGCTTCATCGCCGGCAGCTGGCCCAAGGATGACCTGCCACTGAGCCGTACCGAGCGGATCGAGCTGCAGACGCTGCTCAATGCCAATGGCCATGAGGCGGGTAACCCGGACGGCATCATCGGCGCCAATACCCGCAAGGCGATCCGCAATGCGCAGCAGGCGCAGGGTTGGCCGGCGGATGGTTATCCGACGCACAAGCTGCTCGATAGCCTGCGTCGCTAGAAACGGGCGGGGGCGCTTTGCGCCCCTTTCGCGACACAAGGCCGCTCCTACAGGGGGTTGTGGCCTGGCCCAAGCAATCTCAAGCCCTGAACAGATCCTGCAATAACACCAGACTCTGCTCTTCGGCATCCAGTCGCACGCTTGCGCCCAACGGCAGGCACACATTCGGATCGCAATGCCCGCTGCGCCAGCCGGCCAGCACCGGCACCCCGAGCGGGCCGAAGATGTCCAGCAGCAGCGGCGTCATCGCCGCCACCGTGATCCCGGCAAAGTCCCCCACCAACACCCCACGCACCCCTTCCAGCTTGCCGGCCAGGCGCAACTGCGTCAGCAAGCGGTCAACACGATAGAGCGGCTCGTTGACGTCCTCGATGAACAGGATGCTGTCGCGCATGTCGACCTCGGCCAGCGTGCCCATCGTGGCCCCGAGCAACGACAGGTTGCCACCGACCAGCCGCCCACTGGCGACGCCAGGCGTCACGCAGGTGAGCGCAAACTCGGCCGGATGGGCGATGGCGTCGCCCGCCCGCAACGCGCCACCCAGCAGCCCGAACAGCGAGCTGACCGTCGGTTCAAGCTTGCCCCCCAGCAGGTCGGCATTGAGCATCGCGCCATGGAAGGTCAGCAGCCCGGCATGCCGGTTGATCGCCGAATGCAACGCGGTGATGTCGCTATAGCCCACCAGTGGCTTGGGGTGACGTCGAATCAGCTCGAAGTCGACCCGATCCAGCAGGCGCATGCTGCCATAGCCCCCGCGCATGCACAGGATGGCGTCGATATCGGGGGCGCTGAAGGCATCGTGCAGATCCTTCAGACGCTGTTCGTCGCTGCCCGCCAGGTAGCCATCGGCCAGCAGCGCGCCAGGGTAGACCCGGCACTGGCGGCCACGGTCCTCGAACCACTGGCGGGCCTTGTCGGCATCCAGTCGTGCCGGCCCCGCAGGGGCGACGATGGCGAATCGGGCATTGCCAGGCAGGGCCTTGGGCAACAGGTTTTCAACAGACTCCAGGCCATTCATCACGCCACTCCTTGCAGCTTGTCGCTTGAAACTTGCAGCTCAAAAAAAATGCCGATGCCACCTTCCGGCGCGCATCGGCATGTTCCGCTCAAGCCTGGCTCAGAGCTTGATCTTGGCTTCGTGAGCCTGCTGGTCGGCGTGGTACGACGAACGCACCAGCGGGCCGGAGGCGACGTTCTTGAAGCCCATCTTGTAACCTTCCTCGGCGAACCAGGCGAAGGTGTCCGGGTGCACGAAGCGCTGTACCGGCAGGTGGTTACGCGACGGCTGCAGGTACTGGCCGAGGGTCAGCATGTCGATGTCGTGCTCGCGCATGCGGTGCATGACCTCGATCACCTCGTCGTCGGTCTCGCCCAGGCCCAGCATCAGACCGGACTTGGTCGGCACATGCGGGACCATCTGCTTGAACTTCTGCAGAAGATCCAGCGACCAGTCATAGTCCGAGCCCGGACGCGCGGCCTTGTACAGGCGCGGCACGGTCTCGAGGTTGTGGTTGAACACGTCCGGCGGGGTCTGCGCGGTGATTTCCAGCGCCACGTCCATGCGACCACGGTAGTCCGGCACCAGGGTCTCCAGCTGCACGCCCGGCGACAGGGCGCGGATCTCGCGGATGCAGTCGGCGAAGTGCTGGGCGCCACCGTCACGCAGGTCGTCGCGGTCCACCGAAGTGATCACCACGTACTTCAGGCGTAGGTCGGCGATGGCGATGGCCAGGTTCTTCGGCTCGTCGACGTCCAGCGGCTTCGGCCGGCCATGGCCGACGTCGCAGAACGGGCAGCGCCGGGTGCAGATGTCACCCATGATCATGAAGGTCGCGGTACCGCCCGAGAAGCACTCGCCCAGGTTCGGGCAGGAGGCCTCTTCGCACACGCTGTGCAGCTTGTGCTTGCGCAGCAGTTGCTTGATGCGGTCGACTTCCGGCGAGACCGGGATACGCACGCGGATCCAGTCGGGCTTTTTCGGCAGTTCTTCGGTGGGGATGATCTTCACCGGGATGCGCGCGACCTTCTCGGCGCCACGCAGCTTCACGCCGGCCTCGACTTTCTTCGGCGCGGGACGCGGGGTCACGTCTTGCGTGGGGATCAGGTTCGGCACGGCTTCTTGCACAGTTGTCATAATCAGTCGATTCCGCCCGTCAGGGTCGTCTGCTCAGCATAGTCGAGGTGCCTGACCAGCTGTCCGCGCAGCCTTGTCCTGACCTCGTCGAGTTCGATCGGACCTGCCTGGTCGCGCAGCTGGGTCATGGCCAGCCCCGCATACCCACAGGGGTTGATTCGGCGGAATGGCGCAAGGTCCATGTCCACGTTCAGAGCAAGGCCGTGAAAGGAACGACCATTGCGGATTCGAAGGCCAAGGGATGCGATCTTCGCACCGTCGACATAGACGCCCGGCGCGTCGGGCTTGGCGTTGGCCTGCACGCCATAGCTGGCGAGCAGGTCGATGAGCGTCTGCTCGATGCGGCTGACCAGTTCGCGCACTCCAAAACCCAGGCGGCGCACATCCAGCAGCAGGTAGGCGACCAACTGACCGGGGCCGTGGTAAGTGACCTGGCCGCCGCGGTCGGTCTTCACCACCGGGATGTCGCCCGGCACCAGCAGATGCTCGGCCTTGCCGGCCTGGCCCTGGGTGAATACCGGCGGATGCTCGACCAGCCAGACTTCGTCCTGGCTGTCCGGGCCGCGTTGCTCGGTAAAGCGACGCATGGCCTCCAGCACCGGTTCATAGGGCTGCAGGCCAAGATCGCGAAAACCGAGACAAGCGGGCATCACAGCACCATTTTCACGATGCCGGTGGCACGCAGGGCGCTGTTGATGTCGTGCAGCTGGTTCTCGCTCTCGGCAACGATATGCAGTTGCACCGTGGTGTACTTGCCTTCCTTGCTCTGGCGCTCGGCCAGGGTCGACAGGTCGACCTTGGCGTGCTTGCTGAGGATCTCGATCACGGTGTCGCGGAAACCGACAACGGTGTCGCCGATCACCTTGATCGGGTAGTCCTCGCAGGGGAATTCGATCTTGTGCGACTTGACGTCTTCTTCGCTCATGGCGGAAACGGCCTCGTAAGCCGTGGCAGCAACATCGCCCCCGCCTGGTTCACGGGGGCGTGCAGGTCACGTATCAGTTGAACAACCCGTAGAAGAACAGGCGGATGCTATCCCACATACGGCCGAAGAAACCAGCTTCCTCCACGCCGTCGAGGGCGATGAGATCGGCGCTGTGAACCACTTTCTCGTCCAGTTTGACTTCCACTTTGCCGATCACGTCACCTTTGGCGATCGGCGCGGTCAGCTGCGGGTTCATGGTCATCGATGCCTGGAGGCGTTTCAATTGGCCTTTAGGCATGGTCATGGTCAGGTCGTTGGCCAGGCCCGCCTTGACTTGGCTGGTGGCGCCCTTCCAGACCGGCGCCTGGGTCAGCTCGGTGCCCTTCTGGTAGAAGGTCTGGGTTTCGAAGAAGCGGAAGCCGTAGGTCAGCAGCTTCTGGGTCTCGGCGGCGCGGGACTGCTCACTGTTGGTGCCGAACACCACGGCGATCAGGCGCTGGCCGTCACGCACGGCCGAGGCGACCATGCAGTAGCCGGCCTCGTCGGTGTGGCCGGTCTTCAGGCCATCGACGGTCTTGTCACGCCACAGCAGCAGGTTGCGGTTGGGCTGCTTGATGTTGTTCCAGAAGAACTCTTTCTGCGAGTAGATGGCGTAGTGCGCCGGATCTTCGTTGATGATCGCGCGCGCCAGGATCGCCATGTCGTGGGCCGAGGAGTAGTGCTCCGGGTTCGGCAGGCCGGTCGGGTTCATGAAGTGGCTGTTGGACATGCCCAGGTCGGTGGCAGTCTTGTTCATCATGTCGGCGAAGGCGTCTTCGCTGCCGGCGATGTGCTCGGACAGGGCGACCGAGGCGTCGTTGCCCGACTGGATGATGATGCCGTGCAGCAGGTCGCTGACGGTGACCTGGCTACCGACCTTGATGAACATGCGCGAACCACCGGTACGCCAGGCGTTCTCGCTGACGGTGACCGGGTCGTTCTCGCCGATCTGGCCACGGCGGATGTCCAGGGTGGCGATGTAGGCGGTCATCAGCTTGGTCAGGCTGGCCGGCGGCAGGCGCTCGTCACCGTTGTTCTCGACCAGCACGTTGCCGCTGGACGCGTCCATGAGTACGTAGGACTTGGCAGCCAGCTGTGGTGGTGCCGGCGTCATCTGCTCCGCCGCGAAGGCAGCGGGCGTGATCATCAGCAGAACGGGCAGGCAAAGTCGTTTGGCAAGGTTGGTGATATTCATCCGTCTCTCGTAAATCGCTAATGGTCTGATGTTCCGTGGGCAAGTTCGTTTGCCCAGCGCCCCGTCAGTCTAGTTCTATGGCCTGCGGCCTGGCCCGCGAGCTGCGGCGTAATGCCGCTGCGGGCAAAACGGGCATTGTACATGCCATTGCCCGGCAATTCATGAACAAACCGACAGATCGGTGTGCTCTGCTTCGCGGGAAAACCCGCTCCCACAGGATCTGTGCAAAACCCTGTGGGAGCGGGTTTACCCACGAAAGGCCCGACGCGTACGTCAGTCAGTGACGACCTTCGCCTGCCCCAGGTTCGCCAGGCGAATGCTGTCCTGGGCCTGCTGGATTTCGCCCTGGCTGTTGATCGGCCCCAGGCGTACCCGGTGCAGGGTCTGCTGGTTGCGCACGATGGAGCTGATGAACACCGGCGCGCTGACCATGGTGCTCAGCTTCGAGCGCAGCAGTTCGGCGGCATCCGGGTTGGCGAACGCGCCCACCTGCAGGAAGCTGCCACCGTTGGCGTTCGGCACGTTGTTGCCGCCCACCTGCACCGGCACCACCGGCGCCGCGTGCTGCTGCGGTGGTGGGGTCCACTGCTCGACCCGGCCAGTGCTGACGGCAATCGGCTGGGCCTGGGCCACCTGCGGCTCCTTGAGCATCATCGGTGGCTGCTGGCCGCGCTGGGCCCACCATTGCTGCGGGTCGATACCTTCGACGCGCACGTGCGCGGTGCCGCTCTCGGCATAGCCGAGCTTCTTCGCCGCGGCGTAGGACAGGTCGATGATGCGATCGGAGTAGAACGGGCCACGGTCGTTGACCCGCAGGATCACGCTGCGTCCGTTGGCCAGGTTGGTCACCCGCACGTAGGCCGGCAGCGGCAGGGTCTTGTGCGCCGCGCTCATGCCATAGAGGTCATAGAGCTCGCCGTTGGCGGTGTTCTGCCCGTGGAACTTGGTGCCGTACCACGACGCGGTGCCCTCGGCGCGGTAGTTGCGCGAATCCTGCATCGGGTAGTAGGTCTTGCCCAGCACCGTGTACGGGTTGGCCTTGTAGTTGCCGGTATGCACGGTCGGGGTGGCGTCGGGAATCTTGTTGACGTCCACGTCCCACCAGGGCGCGCCGTCCTTGTGGGCCCGGTTGATGTCCAGGCCCGGCTGCGCACGCACGGTATTGCCCGTTTGCGGGCTCGAGGGCCGGCTCGAGGAGCAACTGGCCAGGACCAGGCCCACGGCGACGCAAGTCAGCAGTTTTGCGGTATTGAGGGTAAAGAGTTCGCGCATTTACTTGACGCCCCGTGCCAGAACCAGCTGCTGGGAAAGCTGATGCACCGCCATGGCATACATCACGCTGCGGTTGTAGCGAGTGATCGCATAGAAATTCTTCAGGCCCATCCAGTACTCGGGGCCATTTTCACCTTCCAGGCGGAAGGCGGTGACCGGCAGATCATCGCGCAGCGCATCATGACTCGACCAGCCCAACGCCCGCAACTGCGCGACCGTCTTCACCGGCTCGATGCCGCTGGTCAAGCCTTCGTCGACACGCTCGCCGCTCACGTCTGCGCGGCTGACCACAGGTTCCCCGGCGACCCAGCCGTGGCGCTTGAAATAACTGGCGACGCTGCCGATGGCATCGTCCGGGTTGTTCCAGATGTTGATGTGGCCATCGCCGTCGAAGTCCACGGCATAGGCACGGAAGCTGCTCGGCATGAACTGCGGCAGGCCCATGGCGCCAGCATAGGAGCCCTTGAGCGTCAACGGATCGAGCTGTTCTTCGCGGGCCAGCAGGAGGAATTCGCGCAGTTCCTTGCGGAAGAACTCCGCGCGCGGCGGGTAGTCGAAGCCAAGCGTGGACAGCGCGTCGATGACCCGGTAGCTGCCGGTGTTGCGGCCAAAGAAGGTCTCCACGCCGATGATCGACACGATGACCTGCGCCGGCACGCCATATTCCTGCTCGGCGCGCGCCAGCACGGCCTCGTGCTGGCGCCAGAAGTCCACACCCCGGGCGATGCGCGCGTCGGTGATGAACATCGGACGGTATTCCTTCCACGGCTTGACCCGTTCGGCCGGCCGCGAGATCGCGTCGAGGATCGCCTGCTTGCGCTGCACCTCGCGGAACACGCCTATCAACTGCTCGCCGGCAAAGCCGTAGTCGCGGGTCATCTCGCCGACGAATTCGGCCACTTGCGGCGAGCCGTCGTAATCGCCGGCATTGGCCTGCTGGACTGCGCCGAACAGACTCATCGCGCCGATCCACGGCGCCAGACGGGCCGCCCAGCCACGCACTGCTTGCATGAAATTCTTCACCTTTTTCAAACCTGCGCGATCCATTTGCGGTGCGTGTGGATCGACATCAGAACGCCAAACGCTGACAGCAGCGTCACCAACGAAGTTCCGCCATAGCTGATGAAGGGCAGCGGCACGCCCACCACGGGCAGAAGGCCGCTGACCATACCGATATTGACGAACACATAAACAAAGAAGGTCATGGTCAGGCTGCCCGCGAGCAGCTTGCCGAACAAGGTCTGGGCCTGGGCGGTGATCATCAGCCCGCGACCGATCAACAGGATGTAGATCAGCAGCAGCAGGCAGATGCCGACCAGGCCGAATTCCTCGCCGAGCACGGCGATGATGAAGTCGGTGTGGCTCTCGGGCAGGAAGTCCAGGTGCGACTGGGTCCCCAGCAGCCAGCCCTTGCCGAACACCCCGCCCGAACCGATCGCCGCCTTGGACTGAATGATGTTCCAGCCGGTGCCCAGCGGGTCGCTTTCCGGGTCGAGGAAGGTCAGCACGCGCTGCTTCTGGTAGTCGTGCATGACGAAGAACCACATGGCCACCGCCACCGGTACCGCCGCGGCGATCACGCTGACGATCCAGCGCCAGCGCAGCCCGCCCATGAACAGCACGAAGGCGCCGGAGGCGAGGATCAGCAGGGCGGTGCCCAGGTCCGGCTGGCGGACGATGAGGATGAACGGCACGCCGATCAGGATCAGGCTGATCGCCACATGCTTCAGGTGCGGCGGCAGGGTGCGCTTGGACAGGTACCAGGCGATGGTCGCCGGCATGATGATCTTCATGAATTCCGAGGGCTGGAAGCGGATCACCCCGGGGATGTTGATCCAGCGCGTGGCGCCCATGGCGTTGTGGCCCATGACGTCGACCACGATCAGCAGGAACACCCCGGCCAGGTAGGCCAGCGGCACCCAGCGCGCCATGAAGCGGGGTTCGAGCTGGGCGATGACGAACATCGACACAAGGCCGATGCCGAACGAAGTGGCCTGCTTCATCAGCAGGTCCCAGTTCTTGCCGCTGGCCGAATAGAGCACGAACAGGCTGCCGGCGGCCAGGGTCAGCAGGATGAGCAGCAAGGGGCCGTCGATGTGGATGCGCTGCAGGAAGCTGGCGCGTCTGCGCATCACGTCCTCGCTGGAGAGCATGCGGTCGAAGTTGTTCTTCACGGGGCCGATTCCTGGGCGACTGTGGCGGGGGCGAACTCGGGCTTGAGCCGGCCATTCTCGTCGAGCAGCCAGGCATCCATCACCTGGCGCACCACGGGGGCGGCGACGCCGGAGCCGGACTCGCCGTTCTCGACCATCACCGAGACCACGATCCTCGGTGCCTCGGCGGGGGCGAAGGCAACGAACAGGGCGTGGTCGCGGTGACGTTCCTGCAATTTGTTGCGGTCGTACTTCTCGCCCTGCTTGATCGCCACGACCTGGGCCGTGCCGCTCTTGCCGGCGATGCGGTACTGCGAGCCGATGGCGGCCTTGCGCGCGGTGCCACGGGCGCCGTGCATCACCTGCTCCATGCCGTGGGTGACCCTGGCCCAGTCGGACTTGTCGCGCAGGATGATGTTCTCCATCGGGTTCTCGTCCACCGGCGGCTGCCCTTCGATGGTCTTGGCCAGGTGCGGGCGGTTCCACACGCCCTTGTTGGCGATCAACGCGGTGGCCTGGGCCAGTTGCAGGGGCGTGGTCTGCATGTAGCCCTGGCCGATGCCGAGAATCAGGGTCTCGCCGGGGAACCAGGCCTGGCGACGCGTGGCACGCTTCCATTCGCGGGACGGCATCAGGCCCGGCGATTCTTCGAACATGTCCAGCGAGACCTTCTGGCCGATGCCGAACTTGTTCATGTAGGTGGAGAGGCGATCGATGCCCATCTTGTGCGCAAGATCGTAGAAGTAGGTGTCGTTCGAGCGCATGATCGCCACGTCCAGATCCACCCAGCCATCGCCGGTGCGGTTCCAGTTGCGGTACTTGTGGTCGTAGTTGGGCAGTTGGTAGTAGCCCGGATCGAACACCCGGCTGCCCGCGGTGACCACGCCACTGTCGAGACCGGCGATGGCCACTGCGGGCTTGATCGTCGAGCCCGGTGGATAGAGGCCGCGCAGTACACGGTTGAACAGCGGCCGGTCGATCGAATCGCGCAGCTCGGCGTAGGCCTTGAAGCCGATGCCGGTGACGAACAGGTTGGGGTCGAAGCTCGGCTGGCTGACCATCGCCAGCACTTCGCCGGTACGCGGGTCGAGGGCGACGATCGCGCCACGTCGCCCGCCCAGCGCCTGCTCGGCGGCTTCCTGCAGCTTGATGTCGAGGCTCAGCACGATGTCCTTGCCCGGTTTCGGGTCGGTGCGCTTGAGTACCCGCAGCACCCGGCCACGGGCGTTGGTCTCGACTTCCTCGTAACCTACCTGGCCGTGCAGCTCGTCTTCGTAGAAGCGCTCGATGCCGGTCTTGCCGATGTGGTGGGTGCCGCTGTAGTTCACCGGGTCGAGGGTCTTGAGCTCTTTTTCGTTGATGCGCCCGACGTAACCCACCGAATGGGCGAAATGCGCCCCTTGCGGGTAATGACGCACCAGCTGCGCCGCCACTTCAACGCCGGGCAGGCGGAACTGGTTGACCGCGATGCGGGCGATCTGTTCTTCGTTGAGCTCGAACAGGATCGGTACCGGCTCGAACGGCCGGCGCCCCTGCTTCATGCGCTTCTCGAACAGGGCGCGGTCGTCGGGAGTGAGCTCGAGCACCTCGACGATCACATCCAGCACTTCCTGCCACTTGCCGGCGTTGCCGGCGCGCTCGCGGGTCATCACCAGGCTGAAACTGGGGCGGTTGTCGGCCACCACCACGCCATTGCGGTCGAAGATCAACCCGCGGGTCGGCGGGATCGGTTGCACATGCACCCGGTTGTTCTCCGACAGTGTCGAGTGGTAGTCGTACTGGATGACCTGCAGGTAATACAGCCGGGCGATCAGCACGCAGACGAGCAGCACCACCGCCACGGCGCCCACGACGACGCGGTTGCGCACCAGGCGGGCGTCTTTCTCGTGGTCCTTGAGGCGGATCTGCTGCGGCATCGGACAGGCTTACAGGTTCATTTGTGGTAGGGATGCCCGGACAGCACGGTCCAGGCGCGATAGATCTGCTCGCCGATGAGTATCCTTACCAACGGGTGCGGCAACGTCAGCGGCGACAGCGACCAGCGCTGCTCGCTGCGCGCGCAGACTTCCGGCGCCAGCCCTTCCGGGCCGCCCACCATCAGGTTGACCGTGCGCGCATCCAGGCGCCAACGGTCCAGTTCGCCCGCCAGTTGCTCGGTACTCCAGGGCTTGCCATGGACCTCGAGGGTGACGATGCGTTCCCCCGGCTGCACCTTGCCCAGCATCGCCTCGCCCTCCTGACGGATCAGGCGGGCGACGTCGGCGTTCTTGCCACGGGTGTTCAGCGGGATTTCCACCAGCTCCAGCGCAAGCTCCGGGGGCAGGCGCTTGGCATACTCATGCCAGCCTTCCTCGACCCATTTCGGCATGCGCGAGCCGACCGCGATCAGACGCAGACGCACGATGCTTCCTTATTCCCGGTCCTTGAGCTTGTCGGCGTAGTCGTGGGTGTTCTCCGGGCTGTGGTGCTTGCCATCGGCGGCACGGCTCTGCTCGGCACCCAGCCACAGGCGCTCCAGGTCGTAGAACTGGCGGGCGGCGGCGGTCATCATGTGGACGATGACGTCGTTCAGGTCCAGCAGCACCCAGTCGCTGTCGCCCTTGCCTTCTTCGCCCAGGGGCTGGGCGCCCTTGGCCTTGACCGCTTCGCGGACTTTTTCCAGCATCGCGTTGATCTGGCGATTGGAAGTACCGGTGGCGATGATCATGTAGTCGGTCAGGCTGTGCTTGTCGCGCACGTCGATGACCTGGATGTCCTGGGCCTTGACGTCTTCCAGCGCGGCCTTGGTCAGTTCGACCAGCTCTTCGCCACTGATGCCATTGATTTTCTGCTTGGTCATATAAAACTCGTTCAACTCATTGAATGAGGCGCCCACGGGCGCCGTCAGTTGGACACACGATACAGATCATGCGCCTCGATATAGGCCAGTACTGCGTCCGGCACCAGGAACCGCGCCGACTTGCCGCTGGCCAGCAGCTGTCGGATTTGCGTGGCGGACACCGCGAGCGGTGTCTGCCAGACGAACGAAATGTGCCCCGCCGGGCCGGACATGGCGGTGGGATCGCTCTCCGAGCGCGCCGCCAGCAGGTTGCGCAGCTCGTCAGGGGGTTCGACGTCGGCATCCGGGCGTTGCAGCACCAGGATGTGACAGTGTTGCAGCAGCTCTTCCCAGCGGTGCCAGCTGGGCAGGCCGCAGAACGCGTCCCACCCCAGCACCAGGAACAACTGGTCGTGCGTGTCCAGCTCGGCACGGATCGATTCGAGCGTGTCGATGGTGTACGACGGCTTGTCGCGCGCCAACTCGCGGGCATCGACGCTCAGGCAGCCCACCCCGGCCACCGCGCAACGCACCATGGCCAGGCGGTCCTGGGCCGACACTTGTGGCGTGTCACGGTGCGGCGGGCGAGCGTTGGGCAGCAGGCGCAGCTCGTCCAGGCGCATGAACTCGGCCACTTCCAGCGCGCTGCGCAGGTGGCCGATATGCACCGGGTCGAAGGTACCGCCGAGAATGCCGACGCGCCGGACTGCCACAGCGTTGCTCAACTCAGCACGGCTCCTGGCCGCGCAGCTGGCCGTCGCCGATCACCACGTACTTCTCGCAGGTCAGCCCCTCCAGGCCGACCGGGCCGCGGGCATGCAGCTTGTCGGTGGAGATGCCGATCTCCGCGCCCAGGCCATATTCGAAGCCGTCGGCGAAGCAGGTCGGGGTGTTGAGCATGACCGACGCCGAGTCGACCTCGGCGATGAAGCGCCGGGCCTGACCCTGGTGTTCGGTGATGATCGAGTCGGTGTGGTGCGAGCCGTAGTGGTTGATGTGCTCGATGGCCTGCTCCAGGCCTTCGACGACGCGGATCGACAGGATCGCGTCGAGGTATTCGGTGTGCCAGTCGTCTTCGCTGGCAGGCTTGGCGTCGATGATCGCCCGGGTGCGCTCGCAGCCACGCAGCTCGACGCCCTTGTCCTGGAAGCGGCGGGCCATTTCCGGCAGGAAGCGCTCGGCCACGGCCTGGTCCACCAGCAGGGTTTCCATGGCGCCGCAGATGCCGTAGCGATAGGTCTTGGCGTTGAACGCCACGCGCCAGGCCTTGTCCAGGTCGGCATGGGCATCGACGAATACATGGCAGATGCCGTCCAGGTGCTTGATTACCGGCACGCGGGCATCGCGGCTGATGCGCTCGATCAGGCCACGGCCACCGCGCGGGACGATCACATCGACGTACTCCGGCATGCTGATCAGCGCGCCCACGGCCTCGCGATCGGTGGTCTCGACCACCTGCACCACCGCCGGCGGCAGGCCGGCCTCGGCCAGGCCGCGCTGGATGCAGGCGGCAATGGCGCGGTTGGAGTGGATGGCTTCGGAACCGCCGCGCAGGATGGTGGCGTTGCCCGACTTGAGGCACAGGCTGGCGGCGTCGATGGTCACGTTGGGACGCGACTCGTAGATGATGCCGATCACGCCCAGCGGCACGCGCATCTTGCCGACCTGGATACCCGATGGGCGGTAGCTCATGTCGCGGATCGCGCCGACCGGATCCGCCAGGCTGGCCACCTGGCGCAGGCCGGTGATCATGCCGTCGATACGCGCCGGGGTCAGCGCCAGGCGATCGAGCAGCGCCGGCTCCAGGCCGTTCTTGCGGCCGTTGGCCAGGTCCTGTTCGTTGGCTGCAATAAGCTCGGCGCGGGCGGTGTCCAGCGCATCGGCGGCGGCCTGCAGGGCGCGGTTCTTCTGCGCGGTGCTGGCACGGCCGATCACCCGCGAGGCCTCACGGGCGGCGCGACCCAGGCGGGTCATGTAGTCAAGAACGGACTCAGTCATGGGCTCGGTGTCTTGGCGAAGGGGAAATCGGCTGATTATAACTGGCGCGCTCGGGTACGCCCAGCGGCGGGAGGCGGATGGTCGAAAATGGTGGGAGGAATGTGTAGGAAAGATGTAACCACCCGTATCGAAAAACGCCTCAACCTCATCGCGAGGCAAGCCCGCTCCCACGCCAGCCGCGTTGTCCAGGCATTGTCGTGGGAGCGGGCTTGCCCCGCGATGGCGTCAATCTGATTCAGCCTCGATTAAGCCATTCATTGCTATCATCGCCGCCCCGACCACCACGAACCGTCCGCATGTCCGAACCCGCCCCCTGCCCGGCCCGCGCCCTGCCCGACAGCTTCTTCGACCGCGACGCCCAGACCCTCGCCCGCGCTCTGCTGGGCAAGGTCATCCGCCATCGCCACGGCGATCTCTGGCTGGCCGCGCGGATCATCGAGACCGAGGCCTACTACCTCACCGACAAGGGCAGCCACGCCTCCCTCGGCTTCACCGAGAAGCGCAAGGCGCTGTTCCTCGATGGCGGCCACATCTACATGTACTACGCCCGCGGTGGCGACTCGCTGAATTTCAGCGCCCACGGCCCGGGCAACGCGGTGCTGATCAAGTCCGCCTACCCGTGGATCGACGCCATCTCCGACGCCAACTGCCTGGCGCAGATGCAGCTGAACAACCCCGACGCCAGCGGCAACCTGCGTCCCCCCGAACGCCTGTGCAACGGCCAGACCCTGCTCTGCCGGGCCATGGGCCTGAAGGTGCCGCACTGGGATGCGCAACGCTTCGATCCCGAGCGCCTGTACGTCGAGGACTGCGGCATTGCCGTGCCCCGGGTGATCCAGACCACGCGCCTGGGCATCCCCCATGGCCGCGACGAACATCTGCCCTACCGCTTCGTCGACGCCGAATTCGCCCGATTCTGCACCCGCAACCCTCTGCGCCGCGGCCAGGTCGAAGGACGGGATTTCTTCATGCTCGAACAAGGAAACTGAACCATGGGTGAATGGCTCGACAGCCTGACTGCCTGGCTTGGCGCCAATCCACAATGGCTGGGCCTGGCGATCTTCGTGGTGGCCTGCGTGGAATGCCTGGCCATCGCCGGCATCATCGTGCCCGGTACCGTACTGCTGTTCGCCGTCGCCGTGCTGGCCGGCAGCGGAGCCTTCAGCCTGGGCGAAACCCTGTTGCTGGGTTTCTTCGGCGGCATGCTCGGGGACGCGATTTCCTACGGCATCGGCAAGTATTTCCACCAGAACATCCGGCGCCTGCCGCTGCTGCGCAGTCATCCGCAGTGGATCGGCAGCGCCGAGGCGTACTTCCAGCGCTACGGCATCGCCAGCCTGCTGGTAGGCCGCTTCATCGGCCCGCTGCGGCCGATGCTGCCGATGGTCGCCGGCATGTTCGACATGCCGCTGCCGCGCTTCATCGCCGTGAGCCTGGTGGCCGGCGCCGGCTGGTCGGTGGCCTACCTGCTGCCCGGCTGGGCCACCGGCGCGGCCATGCGCCTGCCGCTGCCGGAAGGCTTCTGGCTGGATGCCGGGATCGTCGCCGGCACCCTGGCCGTGCTGATCGGGCTGAGCCTGAGCAGCAGCATGCGCGACCAGCGCCATGGCACCCGTCTGATCGCCGCGCTCAGTGGCGTGGCGCTGGCGGCACTGTTCCTGGGCTGGCCTTACCTGAGCGAGTTCGACCAGGGCCTGATGACGCTGGTACAGGAACATCGCAGTCAGGCCATCGACGGCGCCGTGGTGCTGGTCACCCGACTGGGCGACTTCCGCACCCAGTTCTTCCTGGGCGGCCTGCTGACCGGGCTCCTGCTGCTGGCCCGGCAATGGCGCCATGCCTTGTTCGCCGGCGCGGCACTGATCGGCACGGCGCTGGCCAACGGCTCGCTGAAATGGCTGTTCGCCCGCGCCCGCCCCGAGGTGCTGGCCGACCCGCTGACCAGCTACAGCATGCCCAGCGGCCATAGCTCGGCGTCGTTCGCCTTCTTCCTGGTACTGGCGGTGCTCGCCGGGCGCGGCCAGCCGCCACGCATGCGCCTGACCTGGGTACTGCTCGGCTGCCTGCCGGCACTGGCGATCGCCCTGTCGCGGGTGTACCTGGGCGTGCACTGGCCGACCGATATCCTCGCCGGGGCGCTGCTGGCCTGCTGCGTGTGCGCACTGAGCCTGACCCTGGTGCAACACCGCCAGCCGCTGGTGGCGCTGCCACAGAGGGTGTGGTGGCTGGTGCTGCCGGCGTGCATCGCGCTGCTGGCGTTCTTTGCCCTGCATGCGCTGCCCAAGGCGTTGTTGCGGTATCAGTATTGATACGGCCATTTTGCAGCACCGCGAATCCCTGTAGGAGCGGCCTTGCCGAGGCGTCGGACCGGTCGGAAAGGGGTGCGAAGCGCCCCCAGATCTGCGCATCAAGCTGATATTGTCGGGGCCGCTTTGCGGCCCTTTCCGACCGGTCCGACGCCTCGGCAAGGCCGCTCCTACAGGGATCGCATGGGCCGCTGGGGGAGCGAGCCTGATCAGGCGAACAACTCGCCCTGGATGCGCTCCAGCAGTGCCTGGATCGCTTGCAATCTCAGCTGTGGCGAATCGATGGCCAACAGGTCGAGCTTGTCCTCTTCCATGAACGGCAGCAGGTAGGCCAGCTGGTTGCCCAACGACTGCCGCCCGTCCACGTCGCGGGGCATGTCCAGCGCCTCGACCATCGGGTGCTCGCCAAGGGCCAGCAGCAATGCCAGCAAGTCATCGTCCTGCTCCACCAACGGGCTGTCCGCCAACTCCGGCAGCCACTGCACCTCGCCGACCATCAGCTGGTCCTTGCGCACCTCGGTCTGCTCGACGCGAAACCGCCGCACGCCTTCGACACGAATACCCAGCAGGCCGTTGTCCTGCTGCACGAAATCGCGGATCAGCGCCTCGCAGCCCACCGAAGCCACCATCGGTGGCGCCTTGCCCACCTGCTCGCCTTCGAGGATGCACACCACGCCAAAGCCTTCGCCTTGCTTCATGCAGCGGCCGATCATGTCCAGGTAGCGCGCCTCGAAGATCTGCAAGTCGAGCAGACACCCGGGGAACAGCACGGTATTGAGAGGAAACAGCGGTAGCGTCATATCGAATCCTCAAGCCACCAGGCTGACCGCCAACGGCAGGAACACCGCCGTGGCCACCCCCATCAGGCTCATCGCCAGCGCGGCGAAGGCGCCGCATTCGTCACTTTCCTGCAAGGCCACCGAGGTGCCCACCGCATGGGCGGTCACCCCCAGCGACATGCCCCGAGCCTCGGGGCTCAGCACACCACAGCGGGTCAGCAACGCCGGGCCGAAGATCGCCCCGATCACCCCGGTGATCAGCACGAACACCGCCGCCAGCGCCGCCACGCCGCCAATCTGCTCGGCCACCAACATGGCAATCGGTGAGGTGACCGATTTCGGCGCCATGGTCATCAGGATCATCCGCTCGGCACCGAACCACCAGCCTAGCGCCAGGCATGCCACGGTGGCGAACAGGCCTCCGACTACCAGCGTAGTAAATGTCGGCCAGAACAGTTGGCGGATGCGCCGCAGGTTCAGATACAACGGCACCGCCAGGGCCACGGTGGCCGGCCCCAGGAGGATGTTCATGATCTCGGTGCTCTTGCGGTATTCTGCGTAGTCGATGCCGCAGAGCAGCAGGATGCCGATCACCAGCAGCATCGACACCAGCACCGGCTGCAGGAAGATCCAGCGGGTCTTTTCGAAGGCGGCCAGCACCAGCTGGTAGGCGGCCAGGGTGACACCGATGCCGAACAGCGGGTGATGAATGACCGCCTCCAGGGCGCCGTGCCAGTCAAGGATCATGGCCGCTCCTCGCGCTTGCTCTGGCGATGCATGAGTTTTTGCATCAGCACACCGACGAACACCAGGGTGGCCAGGCACGAGATCAGCAAGGCGCCGACGATGGCCCAGAAGTCCGCGGCGATGTCCTTGGCATAGACCATCACCCCAACGGCCGGTGGCACCAGCAGCAACGGCAGGTAGCGCAGCAGGCTGCCGGCGGCTTCGTTGAGCGGCTTGCCGACCTCGCCACGGATCATCAGGAAGGCCATCAGCAGCAACAAGCCGATGATCGGCCCAGGCAGGATGTGCAGGAACAGGTGGTTGATCGCCGTTCCCAGCAATTGGAACAGCACCAGCCAGGTCAAACCACGCAGCAGCATAAAGACCTCCCTCAGAGCATGGCGGCCATTATAAGCACGCTAAGCAACTGTCTATAAGGCGATATTCGGCGAAAAGCGGGCAACTTGACTGAAACGATTGGCCGTGCTGATCTTGCACCTTCGTACCAAATGACAACCTGGAGAGTCGCGATGCCCTATGTACCGGTTACAGAGCTTTCGCAGTACGTTGGAAAGGAACTGGGACGTTCCGACTGGCTGAAGATCGATCAGCAACGCATCAACCTGTTCGCCGAGGCCACCGGTGATTTCCAGTTCATCCATGTCGACCCCGAGAAAGCGAAGAAGACGCCGTTCGGCACCACCATCGCCCATGGCTTTCTCACCCTGTCGCTGATCCCCAAGCTGATGGAAGACATCCTCGTGCTGCCCGAAGGGCTGAAGATGGTGGTCAACTACGGCCTGGACAGCGTGCGTTTCATCCAGCCGGTGAAGGTCGACAGCAGGGTGCGCCTGAAGGTGGACCTGGGTGAGGTGACCGAGAAGAAACCAGGGCAGTGGTTGCTCAAGGCCAGCGTGACGCTGGAAATCGAAGGCGAAGAGAAACCAGCCTACATCGCCGAACCGCTCTCCCTCTGCTTCGTCTGAGCAGTCACATACCGGCTCGAATCCTGTGGGAGCGGGTTTACCCGCGAATGCGATGGAAGACTCAGCGCCCGATTCGCGGGCAAACCCACTCCCAAGGATGCCCCTCATTCACGCACCTCGGCATTCTGCGGCATACTCGGCGCATCCTTCGCCC
Source organism: Pseudomonas sp. microsymbiont 2 (assembly GCF_054788395.1). Lineage (NCBI taxonomy): Bacteria > Pseudomonadati > Pseudomonadota > Gammaproteobacteria > Pseudomonadales > Pseudomonadaceae > Pseudomonas > Pseudomonas sp. microsymbiont 2. Next base: position 718,350 of record NZ_CM139112.1, on the reverse strand, counting down.
GGACTCCGCCATGCGCCCACTGCTGCCCCTGACCTTGATCCTGCTGCTCGCCGCCTGTGGCGAAGGCGAGCCTCTCTCGCCGCCGGACGCACGCCTGCCCGACGGCGGCCGCTACCGCGGCCAGGTGGTCGATGGCCTGCTGCAGGGCGAAGGGCGCATCGACTACCCCAACGGCAGCTGGTACGCCGGCACCTTCAAGGACGGCCAGTGGCATGGCCAGGGGGAGTGGCACGGCAGCAATGGCGAGGTCTATCGCGGCCAGTTCAGCGAAGGCCTGTTCCAGGGTCTGGGCGAGCTGAGCACGCCCGGTAGCCACTACGCGGGCACCTTCAAGCATGGCCGACGCGACGGCGAAGGCACGCTCAAGCAGAACGACCAGACCTACAGCGGCCAGTTCAAGGACGACCAGTACGATGGCGCGGGCCAGCTCGAACTGGCCGACGGCAGCCGCTACCAGGGCCTGTTCGCCAAGGGCAAGCCCAATGGCGCCGGCGTGCGCAGCGACGCCAGCGGCAACCAGTTCAGCGGCCACTTCAGCGACGGCCAGCTGCAAGGTGCCGGCACCTATGACAGTGTCGACGGCGAACAGTACATCGGCGAATTCAAGGACAACCACCTGGAAGGCCGGGGCCGCTACGAGAATGCCGACGGCGATGTGTGGATCGGCGATTTCAAGGACGGCTCGCTGAGCGGCCAGGGTGAGCTGCTGGGCAGCGATGGCAGCCGCTACAAGGGCGGTTTCCGCGAGTGGCGCTTCGCCGGGCCGGGTACCTTGCAGCTGGCCGACGGCAGCCAGTACGTCGGCGGCTTCGCCGATGACGCCTACCATGGCCAGGGCCGCTTGACTCACCCGGATGGCCGGGTCGAGAGCGGCACCTGGGTCAATGGTGTGCGTGTGCGCGATGCCAAGGGCAAGTGGCTCCCCGATCCACTGGAGCTGGCCTTGCTCAATCAGGGCCAGCTACTGGACCAGGCCCTGGCCAAGGTGCCTCGCTCGACCCCACCGGTGCAGCTGTACAGCCTGGTGGTGGCCGGCGATGGCCAGCAGAGCGTGTTCCTGCGCGAGGCCGACTATGTCAGCAACATGCTCAAGGTGCGCTTTGGCGCTCACGGCCAGGTGACCCTGGTCAATCACCGCGACCACATGGTCGACCGCCCCATGGCCACCCGCGAGAACCTCGCCCGCGCCGCACGCATCCTGGCCGAGCGCAGCGGTCCCGAGGATCTGGTGTTCATCTACCTCACCAGCCATGGCAGCCAGGACCACCAGCTGGTGCTCGACCAACCGCGCCTGCAGCTGGCCGACCTGTCCGCCGACGCACTGGCCAGCGCCCTGGCGCCGCTGAAGGACCGCGACAAGGTGATCGTCATCTCTGCGTGCTATTCCGGGGGCTATATCGCCCCGCTCAAGGATGACCGTACCCTGGTCATGACCGCCGCACGCCCAGACCGGGTCTCGTTCGGCTGCTCGGAAGAGGCCGACTTCACCTACTTCGGCGACGCCCTGTTCGCCCAGGCGCTGAACCAGACCGACGATTTGAAACAGGCGTTTGAACTGGCGCGCCAAAGCGTTGCCGAAAGGGAACGAAGGGAAGGTTTCGAAGCCTCGGAGCCGCAGCTCTGGGCGCCGCCGGCAGTGATCAGCCACTGGCAGCGCCTGCGCCGCCAACAGGCCGAACAAGCCCTGCGCAATGAAGCCCAGCCAGCCTCGGGGGAACAGGCGAAAACACCTGGCGCCCACTAAGCTGTGTAGTAACGAGGGAGAGACATCATGTATCTGACGCCTCAACATGTCCTGCTTGCCGGTGCCACGGGTCTGACAGGTGAACACCTGCTCGACCGCCTGCTCAACGAGCCCACCATCAGCCGCGTGCTGGCCCCGACCCGCCGCCCCCTCGCCGAACACCCGCACCTGGAAAACCCGGTGGGCGACCCGGCCGTGTTTCTCCCACAACTGGCCGGTCGCGTCGATATCGCCTTCTGTTGCCTGGGCACGACGCTCAAGCAGGCGGGCTCGGAAAACGCCTTCCGGGCCGTCGACCTGGACATGGTCGTGGCCTTCAGCAAGCGCGCCCGCGAGATGGGCGCGCGCCACCTGCTGGTGATCAGCGCGCTGGGCGCCGATGCGAAGTCGACGATCTTCTACAACCGGGTCAAGGGCGAGATGGAAGAGGCGCTCAAGCAGCAGGACTGGCCACAATTGACCATCGTCCGGCCTTCGTTGCTGCTGGGCGAGCGCCTCGAGCCACGCCTGGGCGAGCGCATGGCGGCGCCCTTCGCTCGCCTGATACCTGGCAAGTATCGCGGCATCGAAGCCTGCACCCTGGCCCGGGCCCTGTGGCGCCTGGCGCTGGAAGAAGAAGATGGCATTCGCGTCGTCGAGTCGGACGAACTGCGCAAGCTGGGCAAATAGTCGGCGTTCCATCCCTCACGGCCCCTTTTGCCGGCGGGGCTCGTCCCGTTCCAGATCCGCTGCGCGCCCGCGCAGCGCCTGTGACGCCCTCTATGCACTGAAAGATGCAAAGTGTTAGCATTCGCATTACGCTGCTGAAGGCTCTACTTCAGTGGTTTCATGGATGATCGACAGATATGGACAGCAAAATTTCGTCTCCCCAGGCGCCCGCTCGCCTGCCCTGCAATGCGCGCCCGACGACAGCCTTGCCTCCAGGCAACCGTGGTTGAGGTCGCTGCCCCAGATACCTGGTCGACCAACCACACCCTCGCTGCCATGGCGTGACTGCTCAGCACAGACCCACCGCACTCGTCCTCCCCCAGTTCGGTGCGATAGCTGACGCTGCGCCATGGACTCAATCAATGAGATGGAAGAAGCACTGGATGGCTTTGAAGTTCCCCCTTTTCACGGCGCGCGCCCGCTGCGGCCTTGCCTGTATCTCGCTGGTCTGCAGCCTGCTTCCAGCTTCACCCGCCTCGTTCGCTGACGAAGAGAGTGGCGGCTATCAGCCTCGACGGGACAACCCGCTCGACTTTGGCGATCAGATAGACCGGGTGGACCTGCGCAGTGGCAACCTGATCTTGCGCAACAAGGATATTTCGATTTCCGGCAATGGCGGGCTCGACCTGGAGGTGTGGCGTCAGTACGACATGCGCTCGGCCTCGTCGGGGCTGGTGGCCACGCACAACAACTCCTGGCGCTGGGCCGCCATGGGACCAGGCTGGAGCATCAGCGTCGCGCCAAGGATATCGGAGCGCATCTATGCGCATGACCATGATTTCCAGAACTACTACGACACCGCGCAGCTGGATGTGATGTGCAACGCCAACAGCCCTACCGGGCGGGATATCCAGCGACCGCTCCTGCAGCTGCCCAACGGCATGGAAGAAGAAATCTTCCCAGGCCCGAACCAGACCGCCTACACCAAGAGCAACTGGAGAATCACCTGCGCCGGAGGCAACCTGCTCGCTCAGGCACCGAACGGTACGACCTACGACTTTGGCACTTACGCTACCCGCAAAGTCGGTGTCTACATGCGTACATCGATGGATGAACGTTACGAGGCGGACCCAATGACCTACGGCAAGGAGTTGCCGCTGGAGATCTATTTCCTGGCCCGCTCCGCGCGTGACACGTCGGGCAATACGCTTACCTATGCCTACCAGCAGTTCGGCCCGGCGATTCCGCCATGGGGCTACCCCAGCGGACCGTCACGCGCCAGCTTCGTGTACCTGGATCCCGGCCCGATCGAGGCAACGGTGGAACGCTCGGCCTTCGTGTTGTCGTCGGTCACGGCCAGCGATGGACGGCAACTGACCTTCAGCTACGATCCGAACACCCGAAAACTGCTTTCGATCCTCGACGGTACCGGCAGGAAGTGGAGCTACGCCTACCAAGGCGCCGACAACTACAACTCCAGGTCCCTTGTCTCCGTCACCCTGCCGACCGGCGAGCAGTGGTCGTACGCCTATGCCCCAGGCGCCTGGCAGGACGAAACCTTCGCGGTCAGGCGTGGCAGCATGGTCAGTGCCCAGCCACGCAAGCTGATCAAGATGACGCTCCCTACCGGTGGTTCGGTCAGCTACACCTACGGCAGCTTCCAGTACATGGGGCGGATCAACCTGCAGCAAGGCGAGCGCATCACCAGCCGCACACTGTCCACCGGCCAGAAGTGGACGTATGCCTTCACCCGTGGCCAGCGCACCTACGACACCACGCAGGTCGATGCCCCGGACGGCAAGTACGTCTACCAGTTCATGGGCCCTGCATTCCTGGACCTGACCGAAAGGGGCATGCCCAGCGCCTACCAGAACAACGCCTGGCAGATCGGCCAGTTGATGTCGGTCACCGACCCCCAGGGCAATCAGGAAAGCTACACCTACGACAAGCGCGAACTGTCGCCCTATGAAGTGTGGGTGGTCGATGTTGGTCGCACCTTCGACGCGAAGTCGTGGGCACCGCTGACGACCAGCCGCACCTATACCCGCGACGGCGCCACCTACAAGACCGTCTATTCGGCCTTCGACGCCTACGGCAACCCCGGTACCCGCACCGAGACCGGCCCCAACGGCGGCAGCCGCACCACCACCCTGACCTGGCACAACGACCCGGCCCGCTGGATCATCGGCCTGCCCAAGGACGAGACCTCCCCGGGCCTGGCCATCACCCGCAGCTATGACGCCAACGGCAAGCTGCTGAACATGACCCGCAACGGCGTGCCCGTCAGCTACACCTACGACGCCCAAGGCAACCTCGCCAGCAAGACCCTGCCCGGCAATCGCGTGCATGGCTACGCCAACTACAAGCGCGGCATCGCCCAGCACGAGACCCAGCCCGAAGGCGTCGTCATCGCCCGCGTCGTCGATGACGCCGGCAACGTCACCGCCTACACCGACGGCGAGCAGCACACCACCCGCTACGCCTATGACGGCCTGAACCGCGTCACCGCCATGACCCCGCCGCTGGGCACCGCGCAGACCACCGCCTACACCGCCACCAGCAAGACCGCCAGCCGTGGCGCCCTGGTGGAAACCACCCAGTACGACCCCTTCGGCCGCGTCGCCAGCACCACCCTCGGCGGCATCACCACCCGCTACGAGTACGACGCCATGGGCCGGCGCAGCTTCGTCTCCGCCCCCAATGCCGCTACCGGCACCCGCTACCAGTACGACCCGCTGGGCCGCCTGACCCGCGTCACCCACGCCGACAACAGCTTCCAGGCCATCGCCTACGGCCCCGGCAGCCGCAGCGTCACCGATGAGCGCGGACAGACCACCACCTACACCTACCGCGCCTATGGCGACCCGAACCAGCCGCAGCTGATGGCCATCGCCGCCCCCGAGCCCAGCGCCAGCGTCATCCTCGCCCGCGACGGCGCCGACCGCCTCACCGCGGTCACCCAGGGCGGCAAGACCCGCACCTACGGCTACAACGCCAACGGCTACCTGACCAGCGTCACCCAGCCGGAAACCGGCACCACCACCTACGGCCGCGACATCGCCGGCAACCTCACCAGCCGCCAGGTCGGCGCCTCCGCCGTGAGCACCTTCGCCTACGATGGCCAGAACCGTCAGGTCACCGCGCTCTACCCCAGCGACGGCCACAGCATCCGCAACACCTACGACCGCACCGGCAAGCTGCTCGCCAGCGTCAGCCCCAGCGGCAACCACAGCATGACCTACGACGCCGCCGGCAACCTGGCCAGCGAAACCGTCGCCCTCGACAGCCAGGTATTCACCGCCCGCTACGCCTACAACGGCAACGACCAGTTGAGCAGCATCACCTACCCGCACTCCGCCCGCGTGGTCAGCTACAGCCCCGATGTGCTCGGCCGCCCCACCACCGTCTCCGGCTACGTCAACAACGTCAGCTACTGGCCCTCCGGCATGGTCCGCCAGATCACCTACGCCAACGGCACCCAGAGCAGCTACGAGCAGAACGCCCGCCTCTGGCCCGCCAGCTTCAGCACCGCCAAGACCGGCGTGGCGACCTACCTGAACAGCGCCTACGGCTACGACGGCAACGGCAACCTGCTGAGCGTCAGCGACAGCGTCGACGGCGCCTTCAACCGCACCCTGGGCTACGACGCCATCAACCGCCTGACCAGCGTCGCCGGCTTCTGGGGCGCCGGCAGCATCGCCTACGACGGCGGCGGCAACCTGCTGCGCCAGACCCTCGGCGGCGCCACCCTCGACTATGCCTACGACGCCCAGAACCGCCTGGCCGCGGTCAGCGGCCTGCGCGCCGCGAGCCTGGGCTACGACGCCTACGGCAACGTCGCCAGCAGCGCCGGCAACAGCTACCGCTACAACGACGTGCCGAACCTGGTGTGCATCAACTGCGCCACGCCCGCGAGCAAGGTCGAGTACCAGTACGACGGCCTCAACCAGCGCAGCAGCGTGACCCGCGCCGGGCGCAAGGTCTACGAGATGCACGACCGTGACGGCAGGCAGCTGATCGAACTCGATGGCGGCACGCTCACCGAATACTTCTACCTGGGCGACAAGCGCATCGCCCAGCGTGTAACCCCATGAACGGACGCCCAGGAACACACAGGATGAATACCTTGAAACACTTCGCCAGGCGGCTGTGCGCCGCTCTCCTTTGCCTGGCCATGGTCAACAGCGCCATGGCCGACGTGGTCACCTATTTCCACAACGACATCTCCGGCAGCCCGCAAGCGGCCACCGACGCCGCCGGCAACCTGCTGTGGAAGGAGAACTACAAGCCCTACGGCGAGAAGCTGAATCGCGCGCCCGCCAGCGCCGGCAACAAGATCGGTTTTCATGGCAAGGCGTTCGACGACGGCACCGGGCTGTCGTACATGGGCGCGCGCTACTACGATCCGGTGCTGGGGCGGTTCATGGGTGTCGACCCGGTCGATTACCAGGAAGACAACCTGCACAGCTTCAACCGCTATGCCTATGCCAACAACAATCCGTACAAGTACGTCGACCCGACGGGTGAATATGCCTTCCTGATTCCAATGGCCGTGTATGCGCTGACCGCATTGTCGGCGGCCCTGACGATCAGCTCGGCGATGAACGGCTTTAGCCAGCAGTCCCAGGGCGATGTCAGCATTGGACCGTTGGCATTTCCCGGCCAGGATATCAGCAGCCCGAACAACTGGAACATCGGCGCAGTTCATGCCGAACAGGATGACACGCTGTCCAAAGACAGAATCGAGCATGGAGAGAAACGCGCTGAACAGGCCAAGACTGACTCACATCGCCAAGTAGGCGACAAGAATCGGGTCGTCGAGACGGGCAAACGTTATCTCGATAACGACAGCGGTCACAATGTTCACGTAAGTGGTGACAGGGTCGTAATTACCGATCAGCATGGCAATACTGTTTCGCAGTTCAAAAATACGAGAAAAAACACCAACAGCCGAGTACAGAGCGGACGTTGGATTCCGCAGGATTGAGGAAGAGAAATGTTCAAGTCCCATCAGATTTGGAAACGCATCGACGATCAGACCGCCGTCATTTACTACTGCTTTGAAGATCTAGGCAACGGTCGGTACTGCGTACAGAACGCCGAATTCGTTCGTCTTCCGATCGATGACAGCGGGATGGCGGCAAAGCGCAGGACAATGGAACTTTTCATCGAGGAGTGCCCATCGGAACGTAGCGACTGGGCGGATACACTTGCAGCGGCGGTCACACTCCACGACGCCGAGTTTGGCAATTAAAAACAAGCCATGGTTCCATTCTCACAACCCTCACCACTGTCAGCTCAGGGCATACGAATATCTGACTGTTAACCGAGGCTGAGGAAAACGAGTTGATTGCAAAAAAGGACTTGCCTATTTTTCTGACTCGGAACGCCAGCATTTCCAGAAAGGCACTCTTGTAACTCTGAATGCTTTGGCTGCCGCCACGCTCGAGGAAGCCAAAGCAGGGTGCAACGAGGCATCAAGCATGAAAGTCAACAGTATCAAGACAGGCTCTGGGCTGACCTTAAGCACTGAAGGACTCGCAAAGCGGTTTGGCTTCGACATCAGCGCGACCATCGACAACCCTGGGCTGGAGGAAGCCGCCATCGACTTTATCGAGTGGGTGGTTCGCTATGTCGAAGCTGGCTTCAAGATCGCGTCAGAAGAGACCTTGGGTTATGGATGCTGGATCACGAAAATGCATCTCAGCGACAGGCGAGAGCTGGTTTTCTTCGAGCAGGAACCTAAAACCGGAGCCTACGTCCCAGGTATCAGTACCACGCTACAGCTATGGTCCGAGCAACAAGCACTGTGTGCCAGGGCAGGCGCGGATTATGTCGCACCTACCTTCGACCAGATGATCGTCATTTCCGATGGTGTCATCGAGGGCGACGCTGCCGAGGGCGTGCGCTATCCATCCCCGGAGCACATGTCTGGCTGGTGGATCACGACAGACCGCTTCAACGACGATATCAAGACCTTGAAGACGGTTCATACGCAACATGTGGCGATCAACCGACCAGACCTTGTGAAATACCTGGGGCTGCCATTTGGCTACCGGTTCCACGGTCCCAGCGACGACGTATGGGCGGACGAAAAAATAACAGTTTGCGTTTGACGCACAGACAGCCCGAACACATTGCCTGGGCGAAGCTGGATTACCACATCAGCCGTACCGCCGATCCAGACACCAACGTAAGCCTTGTGGTCGCCGTGGCTCCGCGCCACTCGACAGGAACATCAGTAGCCGCCAGAAGCCTGGAAACCGATGCCCAGCGCTGTCAGCAACGACAACGGTAGCAACAGCGTATCGAGCAACGCGCTTCCAGGAAGGTCCAGCCCCGGATAGGCCGGAGCCCTGGCCCCGAAGCGGTCCTCAGGGCAGCATCCACCGTTGATCACGTAAAGATCCAGGCGCGTTCCGGCATACACCACCGGCGCTCCCGGCTTGTTGGCATCGAGCGTACGTACCGTGGCGCAGCCCCCGATCTGAGCCAGCATCAGCAGCCCCGCCAGGGTGCGCTTCAATCATCGACTCCGTAGTGATGCTCGCCCCAGCGCGGCAACATGTCCTGGGGGATATGCAGCAGGTTGAGGATGCGCGCCACGACGAAGTCGACCAGGTCGTCGATGGTCTGCGGCTGGTGATAGAAGCCCGGCGCCGCTGGCAAAATCACCGCGCCCATCTGCGACAGCTTGAGCATGTTTTCCAGGTGGATGGTGGAGAACGGCGCCTCGCGCGGCACCAGGATCAGCTGCCGGCGCTCCTTGAGGGTCACGTCGGCGGCACGCTCGATCAGGTTGTTGCAGGCACCCGTGGCAATGGCCGACAGCGTGCCGGTGGAACACGGCACCACCACCATCGCCGCTGGCGCACCGGAACCCGAGGCCACCGGAGACATCCAGTCCTCCTTGCCGTACACGCGAATCTGCCCGTCGGCCGCGCCGGTGTACTCGGTGAGGAACGCCTGCATGGCCTGGGGCTTGGCCGGCAGCACCACGTCGGTCTCGGTGGCCATCACCAGTTGCGCGGCCTTGGAGATGAGGAAATGCACCTCGCGATCCTCGCGCACCAGGCAGTCGAGCAGACGCAGGCCGTACTGCGCCCCGGAGGCGCCGGTCATGGCCAGGGTGATGCGTTCCGGGCCGCTCACTTGAGGGCCTCGGCCAGCTTGCCGTGCAGCCCGCCGAAGCCGCCGTTGCTCATGATCACCACATGGGTACCCGGACGCGCCTGGCCCTTGATCCGTTCGATGATGGCTTCGAGGCTGTCGGCCACCACGCTCGGCACCTTGCACTGCGCGGCGGTGCCCGCCAGGTCCCAGCCGAGGTTCGGTGGCGCGTACCAGATCACCTGGTCGGCATCGTTGACGCTTTCCGGCAGGCCGTCACGGTGGGCGCCGAGCTTCATCGAGTTGGAGCGCGGCTCGATCACCGCGATCACCGGCGCCTCGCCAACGCGCTTGCGCAGGCCATCGAGGGTGGTGGCGATGGCGGTCGGGTGGTGGGCGAAGTCGTCATAGATGGTCACGCCCTGCACTTCGGCGACCTTTTCCATGCGCCGCTTGACGCTCTTGAACGCGCTCAGGCCCTCGATGCCCATGGCCGGCGCCACGCCGACATGGCGAGCAGCGGCCAGGGTGGCCAAGGCATTGGCGACGTTGTGCTGACCGGTGAGCGCCCAGTCGACGACACCCTGCGCCTCACCTTCGAACAGCACCTCGAAGCGCGAGCCGTCGGCGCTGAGCAGGCGTGCCTGCCATTGCCCGCCTTCGCCGGTGGTCTGCACCGGGGTCCAGCAGCCCATGCCGATGACGCGCTCCAGCGCCTGCTCGGTGGTCGGATGGATCACCAGGCCTTCGCTGGGAATGGTGCGCACCAGGTGATGGAACTGCCGCTCGATGGACGCCAGGTCCGGGAAGATATCCGCGTGGTCGAACTCGAGGTTGTTGAGGATCGCCGTGCGCGGATGGTAATGGACGAACTTCGAGCGTTTGTCGAAGAAAGCGCTGTCATATTCGTCGGCCTCGACCACGAAGAACGGCGTATCGCCCAGGCGCGCCGACACCGAGAAGTTCTGCGGCACGCCACCGATCAGGAAGCCCGGGCTCATGCCGGCATGCTCCAGGACCCAGGCCAGCATGCTGCTGGTGGTGGTCTTGCCGTGGGTACCCGCTACCGCCAGCACCCAGCGCCCCTGCAGCACATGGTCGGCCAGCCACTGCGGGCCGGAGACATAGGGCAGTCCCTTGTTGAGCACGTACTCCACCGCCGGGTTGCCCCGCGACATGGCGTTGCCGATCACCACCAGGTCGGGTGCCGGCTCCAGCTGGGCTGGATCGTAGCCTTGGGTCAGCTCGATGCCCTGGGCTTCGAGTTGGGTGCTCATGGGCGGATAGACGTTGGCGTCGGAGCCAGTGACGCGGTGGCCCAGCTCCTTGGCAAGCACCGCCAGCGACCCCATGAAAGTGCCGCAAATACCGAGAATGTGAATGTGCATGATCGACCTCGCAAAACGTCGAGGCAGGGTAGCCCAGGGCGAGGGAAATCGCACCCGCTGTTTCGCTCAACCGGCCCTGGCGATGCCGTGTTTGCGCAGTTTTCGATACAAGGTATTGCGGCTGATGCCCAGGTGCTCGGCGACGCGGGTCATGTGCCAGTGGTTTGCCTCCAGTACGGCGAGCAGCGCATCGCGCTCGGCATGTAGGAGCGGCCTTGTGCCGCGAAAGGGCTGCGCAGCAGCCCCGGCGATTTCAGCGACATGGTCAGGATCCTGGGGCCGCTCTGCGGCCCTTTCGCGACACAAGGCCGCTCCTACAGAGGGCGCGCCATGGCGGACAATTGCCGGGAGATCGGAAAACTCGATATGCGCGCCTTCGCACAACGCCACCAACGTGCGCAGCACATTCCTCATCTGCCGCACGTTACCCGGCCAGGTGAAGTCCAGCAGCGCCTGGCGGGCGGACGGATCGAGAGCGATGGCCTGGCCCTCTGCCTCCTGCGCCAGCAGAAAGTCCAGCAACTGCGCCTTGTCGCTGCGCTCGCGCAGCGCCGGCAACGCCACCTCCAGGCCATTGAGGCGGTAGTAGAGGTCTTCGCGGAAACCACCCTGCTCCACCCGTTCCAGCAGGTCTCGGTGGGTGGCGCTGACGATGCGCACATCCACCGCCTGGGGCTCGCCACCGATGGGCACCACCTGACGCTCTTCGAGTACCCGCAGCAGGCGTGTCTGCAGCGCCAGCGGCATGTCGCCGATCTCATCCAGCAACAAGGTGCCGCCATCGGCCTGCAACAGCTTGCCGCGCATGCCTTCCTTGCGCGCGCCGGTGAAGCTGCCGCCGCGATAGCCGAACAGCTCGCTCTCGATCAGGCTCTCGGGAATCGACGCGCAGTTGATCGCCACGAATGGCTTGTGCCGGCGCGAGCTGGCCTGGTGCATCGCCTGGGCGAAGGCCTCCTTGCCACAACCGGTCTCGCCACGCAGCAGCAGCGGCACGTCACGCTCGAACACTCGCACGGCGCGGCGAAAGTCCTCGCGCAAGGCCGGATCGAGCAGGCAGATACCGGGCTCGCTGGCCTGGGGCAAGGCCACCGGCACCGACCACACCGGTGCTCGCGCCTGACCGCGCAGGCTGGCGAATACCTGACGGCCATCGCAGGTGTGCAGTGGCCAGGCGGTGGTGCCCTGGGGCGTGGCGCGGCTGAACAATTCGTCGTGGCTGCAGGCGAAGAACCTGTCCAATGGCTTGCCGAGCACACCGCCGCGGATGCTGCCCAACAGGTTCAGGGCGCTCTGGTTGGCGGCGCAGATCCGCCCATCGCCATCGACGGCCAGCAGGCCTTCGCTGAACAGCCCGACCGACTCCGCCTGCAGGTGGAAGCGCAGCAACCATTGCTGCTCGAAATGACGCAGGAAGTAGCAGCTTTCGATCATCTTCGCCGACAGGTTGACCAGGGCCATGGTGTGGAACTGGCTCTGGCGTGACAGGTCCGGCCGCGCCGAGGACACGTCGAGCACCGCCAGCAGCTCGCCATGGGGATCGAACACCGGGCTGGCCGAGCAGGTCAGCCCAGTGTGGCGACCCCGGAAGTGCTCGTCCTGGTGAATGGTCAGGGCCTGACGCTCGACCAGGCAGGTGCCGATACCGTTGGTGCCCTCGCGGGCTTCGCTCCAGTCGGCGCCCAGCCACAGCCCGGCGCGCTCGAAGATACGCCGCTCGCTGGGCGCGGTGACGCAATTGAGGATCACCCCGCGGGCATCGGTCAGCAGCACCGCGTGCCCGCTGCCGGACAACTGCTGGTGCAGGCTGTTCATCTCGCTGTCGGCTATCTGCAACACCTGGCGCAGGCGCTCGCGGCTCTCCAGCAGGCGGCCGTGCTCGAGCACGACGGGGGCCTGAGCCCGCGCAGGGTCGAGGTGGTAGTCCTCCAGGCAACGCAGCCAGGAACGGGCGATGGACGGGTCGCTGCCCGGCCCGCTGGCCTGGCCCTGGGCGACCGTGAGCACCTGCTGGGCATGGCGGCTGAACGGATTGCTCTGCATTTGTTGTTGTGCTCCGCAGATAGAGTCCCGCCAGCATCCTCCAGGCGCCGGCGCTTTGCAACGGGGCACTGACCCTGCGGTCACGCCCTGTGTCGAAAACGGTACAAAGTGTCACCCAGACCGTGCCAGCACTGGTACAAGGCAGCGCCGACCTGTCGACAGGGTTGATCCAAGTCATTGATACACAAGGACCTCCAGGCACTGGCCCGACCTTTGCTCTACGCTTGGAAACTCCGCAACAATCACAACGACCAGGAGACACACCATGCGTTACGCACATCCCGGTACCGAGGGCGCGAAGGTTTCCTTCAAGAGCCGCTACGGCAACTACATCGGTGGTGAGTTCGTTCCTCCGGTAAAGGGTGAGTACTTCACCAACACCTCGCCGGTGAACGGCCAGCCGATCGCCGAGTTCCCCCGCTCCACCGCCGAGGACATCGACAAGGCGCTCGACGCCGCCCACGCCGCCGCCGACGCCTGGGGCCGCACCTCGGTGCAGGACCGCTCCAACGTGTTGCTGCGCATCGCCGACCGCATCGAGCAGAACCTCGAACTGCTGGCCATCACCGAGACCTGGGACAACGGCAAGCCAATCCGCGAAACCCTCAACGCCGACATCCCGCTGGCGGTCGATCACTTCCGCTACTTCGCCGGCTGCATCCGCGCCCAGGAAGGCGGCGCCGCCGAGATCAACGAAACCACCGTGGCCTACCATATCCACGAACCGCTGGGCGTGGTCGGCCAGATCATCCCGTGGAACTTCCCGCTGCTGATGGCCGCGTGGAAGCTGGCCCCGGCCCTGGCCGCGGGCAACTGCGTGGTGCTCAAGCCCGCCGAGCAGACCCCGCTGGGCATCACCGTGCTGCTGGAGCTGATCGGCGACCTGTTGCCCAAGGGCGTGCTCAACGTGGTGCAAGGCTTTGGTCGCGAGGCCGGCGAAGCCCTGGCCACCAGCAAGCGCATCGCCAAGATCGCCTTCACCGGCTCCACGCCGGTGGGCTCGCACATCATGAAGTGCGCCGCCGAGAACATCATCCCGTCCACCGTCGAGCTGGGCGGCAAGTCGCCCAACGTGTACTTCGAGGACATCATGCAGGCCGAGCCTGCCTTCATCGACAAGGCCGCCGAAGGCATGGTGCTGGCGTTCTTCAACCAGGGCGAAGTGTGCACCTGCCCGTCGCGCGCCCTGGTACAGGAGTCGATCTACCCGCAGTTCATGGAAGTGGTGATGAAGAAGGTCCTGCAGATCAAGCGCGGCGACCCGCTGGACACCGAGACCATGGTCGGCGCCCAGGCCTCCGAGCAGCAGTTCGAGAAGATCCAGTCGTACCTGAAGATTGCCCAGGAAGAAGGCGCCGAACTGCTGACCGGCGGCAAGGTGGAGCAGCTCGAAGGCGCGCTGGCCAGCGGTTACTACATCCAGCCGACCCTGCTCAAGGGCAACAACAAGATGCGCGTGTTCCAGGAAGAGATCTTCGGCCCGGTGGTCAGCGTCACCACCTTCAAGGACGAAGCCGAGGCCCTGGCGATTGCCAACGACACCGAGTTCGGCCTTGGCGCTGGCGTGTGGACCCGCGACATCAACCGCGCCTATCGCATGGGCCGTGGCATCAAGGCCGGCCGCGTGTGGACCAACTGCTACCACCTGTATCCGGCGCATGCCGCGTTCGGTGGCTACAAGAAGTCCGGCGTCGGCCGTGAAACCCACAAGATGATGCTCGACCACTACCAGCAGACCAAGAACCTGCTGGTGAGCTACGACATCAATCCGCTGGGCTTCTTCTAAACCGCGTCGCCCTTTTCGCGGGTAAACCCGCTCCCACAGGTACAGCATAAAATTCAAAACCAGTGCCGAATCTGTGGGAGCGGGCTTGCCCGCGAAGAGGCCAGACCTGCATAAACCAGAAACCAGGGCGGTTTTCGTGTATCAACCGCTCTGGCCCGCTTCCTGCAAAACGAATCACCAGTGGCCGGCAGTCCCTCCGGCAACCTAAGAAAAACAACAGGTGAACCCTATGCCAAGCGATCATTCCGGCAGCACGCCGGCGAGTTCCTCCGTCGACTTCGAAAAAGTCGGCTCGGACTATTTCCAGCAACGTGAACTGAAAAAAGGCGCCGCCGGCTGGGTCCTGCTGGTGGGCCTGGGCGTGGCCTACGTGATTTCCGGCGACTACGCCGGTTGGAACTTCGGCCTGGCCCAGGGCGGCTGGGGCGGCATGTTCCTCGCCACCTTGCTGATGGCCACCATGTACCTGTGCATGTGCTTCTCCCTGGCCGAGCTGTCGTCGATGATCCCCACCGCCGGCGGCGGCTATGGCTTCGCCCGCAGCGCCTTCGGCCCCTGGGGCGGCTTCCTCACCGGCACGGCGATCCTCATCGAATACGCCATCGCCCCCGCGGCCATCGCCGTGTTCATCGGCGCCTACTGCCAGTCGCTGTTCGGCATCGGCGGCTGGATGATCTACCTGGCCTTCTACATCGTGTTCATCGGCATCCACATCTTCGGGGTGGGCGAGGCACTGAAACTGATGTTCATCATCACCGCCGTCGCGGCCGTCGCCCTGGCGGTGTTCCTGATCGGCATGGTGCCCCATTTCGATGCAGCCAACCTGTTCGACATCGCCAAGACCGACGCCGTGGGTGCCAGCAGCTTCCTGCCGTTCGGCTATGTCGGCGTGTGGGCGGCGATCCCTTATGCGATCTGGTTCTTCCTGGCGGTCGAGGGCGTGCCACTGGCCGCCGAGGAGACCAAGAATCCGAAGCGCGACCTGCCTCGCGGCCTGATCGGCGCGATGCTGGTGCTGCTGGCCTTCGCCCTGCTGATCCTGGTGGTCGGCCCTGGCGGCGCCGGTTCCGAAGCCCTCAAGGCCTCGGGCAACCCGCTGGTCGAGGCGCTGTCGAAAGCCTACGGCGGCTCCACCTGGATGGGCAGCTTCGTCAACCTGGTGGGCCTGGCCGGACTGATCGCCAGCTTCTTCTCGATCATCTACGCCTATTCGCGGCAAATCTTCGCGCTGTCCCGCGCCGGCTACCTGCCGCGCAAGCTCTCGCAAACCAACAAGAGCAAGGCGCCGGTGCTGGCCTTGGTGATCCCCGGGATCATCGGCTTCGCCCTGTCGCTGACCGGCCAGGGCGACCTGCTGATCCTGGTGGCGGTGTTCGGCGCCACGCTGTCCTACGTGCTGATGATGGCCGCGCACATCACCCTGCGCATCCGTCGCCCGAAAATGGAGCGCCCGTACCGCACCCCCGGTGGCATCTTCACCTCGGGCGTCGCCCTGGTGCTGGCCTGCATCGCCGTGGTCGCCGGTTTCCTGGTCGATCCACGGGTGGTGATTGGCGCTGCGGTGATCTATGCAGTATTAATTGCCTACTTTGCTTTCTACAGCCGTCACCATCTGGTGGCCGGTACCCCGGAAGAGGAATTCGCCGCGATCCAGAAGGCCGAAGAGGCCCTGCACTGAGATCGCCGACCCACGCCGCAGGCCAGCCCTGCGGCGCCCTGGAGAGTCTGTATGGCAAGTTTCACCCACACGGTAGGCAACCAGGTCTACCGCTTCGACAGCCTGAAAGAAGTCATGGCCAAGGCCAGCCCGGCCCGCTCGGGCGATTACCTGGCCGGCGTCGCCGCCAGCAACGACGGCGAACGCGTCGCGGCGCAGATGGCGCTGGCCGATATCCCGCTCACGCATTTTCTCAGCGAAGCGCTGATTCCCTACGAACAGGATGAAGTCACCCGGCTGATCATCGACAGCCACGACCGACAAGCCTTCGCCCCGGTCAGCCACCTGACCGTCGGCGGCCTGCGCGACTGGCTGCTCGGCGAGCAGGCCGACGAGCACAGCCTGCGCGCCCTGGCGCCAGGGCTGACACCGGAGATGGCGGCGGCGGTGTCGAAGATCATGCGCGTCCAGGACCTGGTGCTGGTGGCGCAGAAGATCCGCGTGGTCACCGCGTTCCGCGGCACCATGGGGCTGCGCGGGCGGCTGTCGACCCGCCTGCAGCCCAACCACCCGACCGACGAGCCAGCCGGCATCGCCGCCAGCATTCTCGACGGCCTGCTGTACGGCAACGGCGACGCCATGATCGGCATCAACCCCGCCACCGACAGCATCGCCTCGATCTGCGCGCTGCTGGAAATGCTCGACGCGATCATCCAGCGTTACGACATCCCCACCCAGGCCTGCGTGCTGACCCACGTCACCACCTCGATCGAGGCGATCAACCGCGGCGTGCCGCTGGATCTGGTGTTCCAGTCGATCGCCGGCACCGAGGCGGCCAACGCCGGTTTCGGCATCAACCTCAACGTCCTGCGCGAAGGCTACGAGGCAGGCCTGTCGCTCAAGCGCGGCACGGTCGGGCAGAACCTGATGTATTTCGAGACCGGCCAGGGCAGCGCGCTGTCGGCCAACGCCCACCACGGTGTCGACCAGCAGACCTGCGAAACCCGCGCCTACGCCGTGGCCCGCCACTTCAAGCCGTTCCTGGTCAACACCGTGGTCGGCTTCATCGGCCCGGAATACCTGTACAACGGCAAGCAGATCATTCGCGCCGGGCTCGAGGACCACTTCTGCGGCAAGCTGCTCGGCGTGCCCATGGGCTGCGACATCTGCTACACCAACCACGCCGAAGCCGACCAGGACGACATGGACACCCTGCTGACCCTGCTGGGCGTGGCCGGGATCAACTTCATCATGGGCATCCCCGGCTCCGACGACATCATGCTCAACTACCAGACCACCTCGTTCCACGACGCGCTCTACGCGCGCCAGACCCTGGGCCTCAAGCCCGGGCCGGAATTCGAGGCCTGGCTCGGGCGCACCGGCATCTTCACCCAGGCCGACGGCCGCATCCGCTTTGGCGACAACCTGCCGCCAGCCTTCCGCCACGCCCTGGCGCACCTGGGGCAGAGGTAACCATGGAACGACACACGCCCACCCCGGAAAACCCCTGGCTGGCGCTGCGCAACCTGACTCCGGCGCGCATCGCCCTGGGCCGCAGCGGCATCAGCCTGCCGACCGGCGCCCAGCTGGATTTCCAGTTCGCCCATGCCCAGGCCCGCGATGCCGTGCACCTGCCGTTCGACCATGCCGGCCTGCGCCAGCAGCTCAGCGACCGTGGCCGCGACAGCCTGCTGCTGCACAGCGCCGCCAGCGACCGCCACCAGTACCTGCAACGCCCCGACCTGGGCCGGCGCCTGCATGAGGACTCGGCGCAGCGCCTGCGCGAGCATGCCCGGGCCAACCCCGGCGGGGTCGACCTGGCGATCGTCGTGGCCGACGGCCTCTCGGCGCTGGCCGTGCATCGCCACACCCTGCCGTTGCTCGCTCGCTTCGAGGAGCAGGCCGCCGCCGACGGCTGGACCTGCGCCCCGGTGATCCTGGTCGAGCAAGGACGGGTCGCGGTCGCCGACGAAGTGGGCGAACTGCTTGGCGCGCGCATGACCGTGATGCTGATCGGCGAGCGCCCGGGGCTGAGCTCGCCTGACAGCCTGGGCCTGTACTTCACCTATGCGCCCAAGGTCGGCCTGACCGATGCCTACCGCAACTGCATCTCCAACGTGCGCCTGGAAGGCCTGAGCTACGGCATGGCCGCCCATCGCCTGCTGTACCTGATGCGCGAAGCCTGCAGACGACAGCTATCGGGGGTGAATTTAAAGGACGAAGCAGAGGTCCATAGCATCGACAGCGATGACTCTTCGTCAAAAACCGGCAATTTCCTGCTCGGAGAGGGATAAGAAACTGTCATGGAAGGCGGATTGCGCTTCTAGCCTGCATTAGGCAGCATGCACCGAACGCTGCTGGCAATCCGCGTATCCCCAAATGGACTCAGAGGCCCGCCCATGCGCATCATCAAGGCAACCCTGGAACACCTCGACCTGCTTACCCCGCTGTTCGTCAAGTACCGCGAGTTCTACGGGCAACTGCCTTACCCGGACAGCTCACGGTCGTTCCTCGAAAAACGCCTCAAGCGCGGCGAGTCGATCATCTACCTGGCCCTGCCGGACGATGGCGACGACCGCCTGCTGGGCTTCTGCCAGCTCTACCCGAGCTTCTCGTCGCTGTCGCTCAAGCGCGTGTGGATCCTCAACGACATCTACGTGGCCGAGGACTCGCGGCGCATGCTGGTGGCCGACCACCTGATGCGCGAAGCCAAGAAGATGGCCAGGGAAACCAACGCCGTGCGCATGCGCGTGTCCACCAGCAGCGACAACGAGGTGGCGCGCAAGACCTACGAATCCATGGGCTTTCGCAAGGACACCGAGTTCGAGAACTACATCCTGCCGATCAGCCAGGATTGATGCCAGGCGCCCTGGCGCTCTCTTTGGGACAGACGCCCCAATCCGGTACTTCGTGGGAGCGGGCTTGCCCCGCGAACACCGGCACAGCCGGTGCCAGGCACCGCGGCGCTTGATTCGCGGGCAAGCCCGCTCCCACAGGAACCGCGCTGCAGCAGTGTTCCCTCAGGAAGCCCAATTGCCCAGTCGTAACGCTCGGCTACAAACTCTCCCGGCGCATTCCGGACTTCGCCGTATAATGCCCCTCCTGTCATGTGTGAAAAGTTACCTGCTCAACCGGTAGAGCTTTCCAACCCCATGGCGCTGTCCGTCATCGCGCGCCCGTGGAAGCGGGTCAAGAACACAGGTGCTGTACATGGATTTCAACCCGCTGGACCTCATCCTGCATCTCGATGCCTACCTCGATCTGCTGGTCACCAACTACGGCCCCTGGATCTACGCCATCCTCTTCACCGTGATCTTCTGCGAGACCGGCCTGGTGGTGATGCCGTTCCTGCCCGGCGACTCACTGCTGTTCATTGCCGGCGCCGTGGCCGCGGGCGGCGGCATGGACCCGGTGCTGCTGGCCGGCCTGCTGATGGCGGCGGCGATCCTGGGCGACAGCACCAACTACGTGATCGGGCGCACGACGGGTGAGCGATTGTTCCGCAACCCCAACTCGAAGATCTTCCGCCAGGATTACCTGCAGCGTACCCACGACTTCTACGCACGCCACGGCGGCAAGACCGTCACCCTGGCGCGCTTTCTGCCGATCCTGCGCACCTTCGCGCCGTTCGTCGCCGGTATCGCCCACATGCACTACCCGCGCTTCCTGGGCTTCAGCGTGGCCGGCTCGCTGCTGTGGGTCGGTGGCCTGGTGACCCTGGGCTACTTCTTCGGCAACGTACCGTTCATCAAGCAGCACCTGTCGCTGATGGTGGTGGCAATCATCGTCCTGTCGCTGGTGCCGATGATCCTCGGCCTGCTGCGTGGCCGCTTCGGCCGCACGGCCAAAGCCCACTGACAGCCACATGTGGTCGTTCAGCGCCTGGCGACGGCGGCGCACCCTGGCCCGCTACCCGATCGACGCGCAGCTCTGGCAGGCGATCCGTGAGCGACTGCCGCTGCTCGACGGCATCAGCGACGAGGAAGACCGCTGGCTGCGCGAAGCCTGCGTGCTGTTCCTGCACGACAAACACCTGACCACCCTGTCGGGGGTCGAGCTGGACGATGAGCAGCGCCTGTTCCTCGCCGCCCAGGCGCAACTGCCGTTGCTGCACCTGGGCGACCTCGACTGGTACCAGGGCTTTCACGAGATCATTCTCTACCCCGACGACTTCAAGAGCCCCCAGCGCCACCGTGACGCCAGTGGCGTGGAGCACGTGTGGGACGCCGAACACAGCGGCGAGGCCTGGCAGCAGGGTCCGGTGATCATGGCCTGGCCCGGGGTGCTGGCCAGCGGCGGCTGGGAGGCCTACAACCTGGTGATCCACGAGCTGGCGCACAAGCTCGACATGCTCAACGGCGATGCCAACGGCCTGCCGCCCCTGCACAACGGCATGCGCGTGCAAGACTGGGCCCAGGCCATGCAGCAGGCCTACGACGACATGAACCGCCAGCTCGATGCCAACCCGGACGCCGAAACGGCCATCGACCCCTACGCCGCGGAAAACCCGGCCGAGTTCTTCGCCGTCACCAGCGAATACTTCTTCAGCGCGCCCGATCTGCTGCACCAGGCCTATGCGCAGGTCTACCAACAGCTGTCGCTGTTCTACCGACAGGACCCGCTGAAGCGTCTGACGCGCCTGCAGGCCGAACACCCGGACTACCGCGAAAGCCACGTCTGAAACGCCCGCACATCAGGCCGGACGTGGCACCCGCTGTGGGAATGTGCCTATAATCGCCGCCACTTTTTTGATCAAACACGGGGGCATTGCCCAATGAGCTACAGCAAGATTCCAGCCGGCAAAGACCTGCCGAACGACATCTACGTCGCCATCGAGATCCCGGCCAACCACGCGCCGATCAAGTACGAGATCGACAAGGACAGCGACACCCTGTTCGTCGACCGCTTCATGGCCACCCCGATGTTCTACCCGGCCAACTACGGCTTCATCCCCAACACCCTGGCCGACGACGGTGATCCGCTGGACGTGCTGGTCGTGACCCCGTACCCGGTCGCCCCTGGCTCGGTGATCCGCGCCCGTCCGGTTGGCGTGCTGAACATGACCGACGACGGCGGCGGCGACGCCAAGGTCATCGCCGTTCCTCACGACAAGCTGAGCCAGCTGTACGTGGACGTGAAGGAATACACCGACCTGCCGGCGCTGCTGATCCAGCAGATCGAGCACTTCTTCGCGAACTACAAGGATCTGGAGAAGGGCAAGTGGGTCAAGATCGAAGGCTGGGAAGGCGCCGACGCCGCCCGCGCCGCGATCACCAAGTCGGTCGCTGCCTACAAAGGCTGAGCCCGATAGTGAAAAGCCCTGCTTCGGCAGGGCTTTTTTGTGGGCGCGTGCTAAAGCCTCTTCCGAAGTATGGCCTCAAGCCATGTGACACGAAGCAGAAGCAAGGGAATCCTCCTACCCAGTCCTAAGCTCCCTCCTTACAACCCACCATTTTTCCTACAGATCGTCTCTACATCAGGTTGATTTCCACACCATTCGCGGGTGTATAGACTCGGCGCCATGAACACATCCGGCGACCGCCTCAAAGCCCTCCTGCAAGAGTGCAACCTGACCCCTTCGGACTTTGCCGCCCAGCGCAACGTCACCCCTCAGCACGTCAACAACTGGTTCAAGCGCGGCGTGCCATTGGCTCGGCTCGACGAGATCGCCGACCTGTTCTGCGTGAACCGGCGCTGGCTGCGCAATGGTGAAGGCCTCAAGCACCCGGCTCCGCTGAGCGCCGTACCGCCCGTCCCGCCCCACGACATCGCTCTGCCCCCGTTACTGGCGCTGGGTGGCGAGACCGTCGACCTGCCCCTCTACCAGACACATCAGGGCGCGCTGGAGCCGGTGCCCGGGCGCCACCAGTCAATCCCTCGCCAAGTGCTCGACACCCTGAGCGTCCAGGCGGAGAAAGCCATCTGCTTGCATATGCCGACGAACAACATGGCGCCGCTGGTTCCCCAGGGCACGCTCCTGGCCATCGACCGCTCCTTCACCCGAGTCGTCGAAGGCGAGTGCTATGCGCTGCTGCACAACGGCCGCTTGCGGGTCCATCACCTCACCCTGGGCCACAACGGTACCCTGTGCCTGCACAGCCACGACCGGCTCAACCACCCCATCGAGCGCTACACCGCCTACCAGCGCCGGGTCCAGGGCCTGGAGATCCTCGGTTGGGTGTTCTGGTGGGCTTGCCTGCGCCCGGCACGGCCTGATTGACACACCGGGCGGCACTTTTTGCTGGGCATCGCCAGCGCGCCCTAGTATGCTACGCCGCACATCACGCCCCCTGATGGTGCAAGCCGCATTCCAGAGGGTCTGGCGACGCCTCACACAGCCGTCCGCCATCTTTTTCAGGCCATGTTGCCAACCGTTTAAGGCGGTTGCGGCTTATCAAAAATGAGCCAAGACCGTCCCCGAGAAGCCGGCCACAAGCCGGCTTTTTAATGCCTGGCGCAAACAGGCGCCCCGCGTGTTGCCCACCTCTCCCGAGCATACGGATGCGCCGATGCGATCCGCCCGCGAAGCAGGCAACGCGTACCTGCCCGCCACTCAGAACCGCGTCACCATCCCCACCCGCCAGGTCCGCCCCGGCGCCGGCATGAAGCTCTGCGCCAGCGGATCGAGGTAATAGCGGTCCGTGAGGTTCTGCACCGACACATTCAATTCGGTGTGCTCCAGCAGCTTGTACTTGAGGAACAGATCGAACAACGCCACCGAGCGATAGTCGATCTGCGGCGTGGTCGCGCCGGTCTGCCAGGGCTTGTCCATCTGCGCGGTAGGCCCGGAGGTGTAGGTCATGCGCCCACCCACGGTCAGTGCCTCGTCGAAGAAGCGCAGCCCGGTGAGCAGGTTCGCCGAGAAGCGCGGTGGGTTCTGGGTATTGGTGTACGAGCCCATGTAGCTGCCCGGCGTGCAGTCCGGGGTGTCCTGGGTGCGCTGATACTGGTTGGCGCTGGCGCGCAGCTTGGCTGCGAAGGTCGCGTCGCAGGTTTCGGTCTGCAGGTAGTAGGTGGCCGACAGGTCGGCGAACACCCGCCCGGCATCGTAATGCGACTGCAACTCCAGGCCACGGGTGCTGTAGCTGTCGGTGTTGCTGAAGGTCATCCGCCCCCACAGCCCAGGGCTCGGATCGTAGTAGCGAGTGATGTAGTGCTTGATGTCGTTGTCGAAGTACGCAAGCTTCGCCGACAGCGAGTCGCCATCGGTGAGGAAATTGCTGCGCAAGGCGCTGACACCCACTTCCCAGCTACGCGAACGCTCGGGCTTGAGGTGCTTGCCCGGGGTGACCTGCTGGGTGCCCTGGCTGGTCTCGAGCAGCGAAGGCAGGCGCAGGCCCTGGGTGTAGGAGGCATACACGAAGGTGTCGGGCAGGAACTCGACATTGATGCCGAAGGCCGGCGAGAAGCCACCACCGCTGCTTTTGCCCTGTGGGGTGTAGTCATAACCGGTGACCACGTTGGTGATGCTTTCCGGATGCACCACCACGTTGGTCGCGCCGGATTCGTTGAACGGCACGCCATTGAACGGTTCGTTGCTGTTTTCGAAGACGATGCCGTTGTTCAGCCGCGGGTCGGTGGCATCGGTGTACTGGCCGTTCTGGTCGGGGAACCAGGTCATGCTGCCCCAATGCCCCGGGCTGCTGGCGGTGATCCAGCGCATCTTGCGGTCCTCGCGGCGGGCCTCGGCCAGCACGGTGTTGTCCTTGGTCCGATAATGGGCGTAGCGGCCACCGCCCCACAACGTCACCTGTTCGACGGGCTTGTACTCCAGATTGCCGTTGAAGCTGAACTCCTGGCGCGTGGCGTCACGCAGCATGCGGTTGGCATTGATGTCGTGCTGGGTGACCAGCATCCCCTTCTGCGGCTGCAGGTCTTCGACCTGGAAGCCAGCGCCCAGGTCCAGCTTGAAGTCGCCATGGGCGGTGGCAAAGCGCGAGACGTTGCTCAGGTCGCCACCGATACGCCGGTCATCCTGGCGCGCCCAGCTGCGATCAGTGCGGAACAACTGGGACTTGGGGGCCATCCAGGCGGCGCTCAGGCCGGCGGTCTTCGCATGGGTCATCCACAGGCTGCCCGTGAGGTCCACCAGTGGATTGCCTTCGGGCAGGTAGTGATAGCGCGCATTGTAGGTGTCGATATCGACCTCCGACGCCGGGTACTGGTAGATACCCGCCGTGCCGAAGCGGAAGATGTCCGACGGCATGATCTCGCCCATGCGCCCTTCGAAACGGCGATAGCCCAGATCCAGGGTGTGATCGTCGGCCAGCCGCCAGGTGCTCTTGAACAGGTACGAGTCGGTCTTCGACGACGAGTTGAGTACTTCTTCGCCAGCGTTGTAGGTGCTGGCCACGCTGGATTGCTCACGTCCCCAGCGGTCGTAGAGGCGATAGCGGTCCTGGCCTTTCTTGCCGGAGAAATAGTTACCCTGGCTGCGGTGCGCATAGGCCGCCACCAGGTCGACACGCTCGTTGCTGTAGGCAAAGGCCGCACTGCCGGACTGGGCCTCGGAGCCGAACAGGCTGGCGCGGTTGTCCCGTGGCACCGCGCTCAGGTCCTCGTCCCTGGAGTGGCTGTTGCGATGTTCCGGATCGACGCCGTTGTTCCACAGGTTGCCGGTCAGCCGAACGCCAACGCTGTTGCCATCGACCAGGATGTCGTTGACACCGAGCGTGGTCATGTCGACCGTGCCGCCAATCGCGCCGTTACGGATGCTGGGGCCCTTGCTGACGGTCACCTCGCTGAGCAAGTCCGGGTCGACGTAGCTGCGCTGCTGGGTACCGCCGTAGCCGCGGTACACATCCAGCGCCTGCTCCGAACCGTCGACCCGCACCGCGACCCGGCTCTGCCCCTGGATACCGCGAATGTTGACGTCCAGCGCGCCGCCGTTGCGGCTGTCACCGACCTGTACACCCGCCACGCCCTTGAGCATGTCGCCCACCGACACCGTGCCGAAACGGTCGAGGTCGTCCCGCGACAGATGTACCGTCGAACGCGGCGCCCGGTAGGTCTCTTGCTGCGCATCGAGCAACTGGGTCGAGTCGACCACTGTCGGTGTCAGCTCGGTCGCCGCGCCCGTCACCTTGCCCTCCGGGATGAGCACATAGGCGCCACGCGAGCCCGCCAGCAGCTGCAAGCCGGTGTTGGCCAGCAAACGCCGCGCGCCTTCGCGCACGCTGTAGCGCCCCTTGAGCGCCGGGGCGGCGCGCCCACGGGTCAGCTCGGCGTCATAGGACAGCAACATCCCCGACTGGCTGGCGAACACGCCCAGCGAGGTCCCCAGCGGGCCCTGGGCGATGTCATAGTCACGCAGCGTGGCATCGTCCATCTGCGTGGTTTCACGCGGGGTGCTGTCGTTGGCCTGGGCCAGGGGCAGGCCGCCGGCCATCAGGCAGCCGAGCACCGCGCAACGCACGGCGAAGCTGATCGGGGACAGGCGTTGCAAGGGGCGTGAAACAGGGGAAAGCCGAGGGGCTGCGGGCATGCTTTTCTCGCTCGTAAGGTCTGCGCCCGGCACTGGATGCGGGCTCCTGCCCTCTCTGTCGCACGAGTTTGAAAAAGGTATATGCAGGCGATTCGCATTTTCACTTGCCCTTGTGATCCAGGCAAATCTAGTGATAATTGTTTGCATTTGCAGCCCTTGACCTCGTCGAGCCATGACCGCCTTGAAGCCCCCCTATCTGCGCAGCCCACCCTGCGCCGTCACCACGCTGTACCTCGAGAACCATGCCTGGCTGCGCGGCTGGCTGGCGTATCGTCTCAGCTCATGGGGGCGCGGCGTGGCCGACGACCTGGCCCAGGACATCTTCGTGCGCGTGCTCGCCAGCCGCGGCACACTGCCGCCCGAAACCATCCGCCAGCCGCGGGCCTATCTGACCCGCATCGCCAACTGCGTGCTGGTCAGCTGGCGTCGCCGGCACTCGCTGGAACAGGCCTGGCTCCAGGCCCTGGCGCTGGTGCCCGAGGCAGAACAGCCGTCTCCCGAGCAGCAGAGCGTCATCCTCGAGACCCTGCACGAGATCGACGCCATGCTCGACACCCTGCGCCCACGGGTCAGGCAGGCATTCCTGATGGCGACCCTGGACGGCATGAAGCAGAAAGACATCGCCCAGGCCTTGAACATCGCCCTGCCCACGGTGAAGAAATACATCCACGAGGGCTACGTGGCCTGCCTGAGCCAGATGCCCGATGAATGACCAGCCCATTGCCCAGCCTGTACTGGCCAAGGCCGCCTCGTGGCTGCTGCTGATGCAGGAGGGCCCGCTGAGCCCGGCGCAACAGGTCGAACTGGAACACTGGCGGCGCAGCGACCCGCAGCATGAGCGCGCCTGGCATCGCGCCCAACGCCTGCTGTCGCGGCTTGGCACCCTGCCGCCGACGCTGGCCACGCAGACCCTGGCCCGCCCAGCGCACAGCAGCCGCCGTGCGGTGTTGCGCTCCCTGCTCCTGTTGGTCGGCGTGGCGCCCCTGGGCTGGTGGATCTGGCGGCGCGGCATGGCCGGCAGCGATTACCTCACTGCCGTGGGTGAGCGTCGCGAAGTGCTACTGGCCGATGGCAGCCAGCTGTTACTCAACAGCAATACCGCGTTGAGCGTGCGCTTCAGCGCCGAGCAACGCCTGCTGCGCCTGGATCGAGGCGAGATCTACATCGTCACCGCACCCGACCCGCGCCCGCTGCGGGTGCAGACCGAACAAGGGGTGATGGTGGCGCTGGGCACGGCGTTCAGCGTGCGGCAGTTGCCGCAAGAGACTCAGCTCGCGGTCTACGAAGGCGCCGTGCGTATCCAGCCCGAGCGGGCCGACAGCCCGACGGTCATTCATGCAGGGCAACAGGTACTCTTCACCCGCGACCGGCTCGGCCCCATCGAAGCCACGCGCGCGACCCGGCTGGCCTGGCGCAACGGCTTGCTGGTGGCCGACGACATGCCGCTGCTGCAGTGGACCCAAGAGATGATGCGTTACGGCGAGCAAGCCCTGATCTGCGATCCGTCCGTGGTCGATCTGCGTATTTCCGGCACCTTCCCCCTGGACGACCTGCCCCTGGCCTTGGCGATGCTGAGCCAAAGCCACCACCTGCGGACCCGCAGCGAGAGCGCCGGGATATTCATCAGCCGCTGAGCCAGGCTGATGGCCAACCACGGTGCCGCGCTGCCACGCGGTCCCTGTGGGAGCGGGTTTACCCGCGAAACAGGCGCCACCTGACGAATGCCAGCATCCGGCCATTGCCCAGGTGCCGGGCTCAATGGGATGATTCGTATTTGCAATGAATTCTCATCAAGGCCATCCCGTGTCCCCCAAGCTCCTGCTCGCCGAAGACGACCCCCGCCTGCGCATGGGCCTGGAACAGCATTTCCAGCAGCGCGGCTTCACCGTGCAGGCCTGCGAGCATGGCACCCAGGCCCTGACCGCCTTGCAGCAGGGGCGCTTCGATCTGGTCCTGCTGGACATCATGCTGCCCGGCATCGACGGCCTCAGCCTGCTCGACGAGCTGCGCCGGCACCAGGCGGTGCCGGTGATGCTGATGTCAGCGCTGGGCGCCGAACAGGACCGCATCAGCGGCTTCACCCGTGGCGCCGACGACTACCTGCCCAAACCGTTCAGCCTGGCCGAACTGGATGCCCGGGTCGATGCCCTGCTGCGTCGCGTGGCGCTCGACCGCCGCCCAGCGGCGCCCGTGGCGCATGCCAGCCTGCACTTCGACCCCGTCAACCATGACGTTGCCCACCAGGGCCGCAGCGCCGGCCTGACCGGCTCGGAGTACCGCCTGCTGGCAACCTTGCGCGAGCACCCCGGCGAGGCCTTGAGCAAGCCGTTCCTCTACCAGAGCGTGCTGCACCGCCCCTATACCCGTCTCGATCGCGGCCTGGACGTGCATGTCTGCAACCTGCGCCGCAAGCTCGCTGGCATCGGCGCGGGCCATCTGGAAATCCAGGCGGTACGCGGCCAGGGCTACGTCCTGGTGGAAACGGAGCCCCACTGATGCGCCGTCACCCGCTGCTGTGGAAGCTGGCCCTGCTGCAGGTCGGCTTCTGCCTGCTGCTGACCTGGCTGATCTGGACCTGGGGCCTGTCGGTCGAGCGCAGCACCTACTTTCTCGCCCCCGCCGAGCGCGCCTTCCTGGCAGGCTTCGCCGAACAGGCCGAGCAGGCCTGGCACCGTGAGGGCGCAACCGGCGTGGAACGACTGCGCGACCAGTTGCAGCGCCAGGAAGACACCTGGGTGGCCATCGTCGGCCCGCGCCTGGAAAGCCTCGGCACCACGCCGCTGAGCGCCGAGGAAGCCGGCCGGCTGACCTTCATGCGCAAGCTCGACTGGCCGATGAGTCGTCGCCTGCAGGACGAGCTGCCGTACGTGAGCATCGAATTCCCCGATCATCCGCAAGAGGGCCGGCTGGTCATCCAGCTCCCCGAGCACCTGCTGCCCACCGGCCTGACGCCCTGGACCCACGTGGTCACCCATGGCGTGGCTCCGGCGCTGCTCGCCCTGCTGCTGGGGCTAGCGCTGTACCGCCACCTGGTGGCCCCGCTCAACCGCCTGCGCGACCGTGCCGACGCCCTGCGCGCAGACGACCTGGACAGCCCCGGCCTGCCACTGCAGGAGCGCCGCGACGAGCTGGGCGAACTGGCCCAGGCCTTCGAGCACATGGCCGCGCGCCTGCGCCAAAGCCTCGACCAACAACGCCTGCTGCTGCGCACCCTGTCCCATGAGCTGCGCACGCCGCTGGCGCGCCTGCGCATCGCCCACGACAGCGGCCTGCCCGCCGAGCAACTGCGCCAGCGCCTGGACCGCGAGGTGGACGACATGCAGAAACTGCTCGAAGACACCCTCGACCTCGCCTGGCTGGACACCGAGCAACCGCAGCGGGTGACCGAACCGGTGCTGGTGCTGTCGGTCTGGGAAGCCCTGGCCCAGGACAGCTGCTTCGAAAGCGGCTGGACCAGCGAACGGCTGCCATGCGCGCTCGGCCTCGACTGCCAGGTACAGGCGCATCTGGACAGCCTGGCCCAGGCCCTGGAAAACCTGCTGCGCAACGCCGTCCGCCACTCACCGCCTGGCGGCCGGGTCAGCCTGGACGGCTGGCGTGAAGGCCCGCACTGGCACCTGTGCCTGCGCGACCAAGGGCCAGGGGTACCGGAGGACGAGCTCGAACGGATCTTCCAGCCCTATCGCCGCCTGCCGGGCAGCGGCGCCGGCTTCGGCCTGGGGCTGGCCATTGCCCGGCGCGCCATCGAACTACAGGGTGGCCGGCTGTGGGCCAGCAACGGCTATCCCGGCCTGTGCCTGCACCTGCTGCTGCCGGCCAGCGAAAGTGTTTAGAAAGTTAATGCGCTTTACTCTCAAATAAGAGTTATTACCATCTGTGATCTCTTGAATTCAGCCCGCCGTGCCGGAGATCCCACATGTCGCCCCGCCCGCTTCCCTTCGCCCCCTTCCTGCTGCTGTCCAGCTGCCTGCTCAGCGCCGCCGTGCAGGCCGCCAGCCAACCCGAACCGATCGAGCTGGAAAGCCAGAGCGTGGTAGCCACCGCGCTGGAGGAGACCAAGCAGGCACCGGGCGTGTCGATCATCACCGCCGAGGACATCAAGAAACGCCCGCCGGCCAACGACCTGTCGCAGATCATCCGCACCATGCCCGGGGTCAACCTCACCGGCAACTCCACCAGCGGCCAGCGCGGCAACAACCGGCAGATCGATATCCGCGGCATGGGCCCGGAAAACACCCTGATCCTGGTCGACGGCAAACCGGTCGCCAGCCGCAATTCGGTGCGCTACGGCTGGCGTGGCGAGCGCGACACCCGCGGTGATAGCAACTGGGTGCCGGCCGACCAGGTCGAACGCATCGAGGTGATTCGCGGCCCGGCGGCGGCGCGCTACGGCTCCGGCGCCATGGGTGGGGTGATCAACATCATCACCAAGCAGGCCGGCAACCAGACCCACGGCAACATGACCGTGTACCAGAACTTCCCCCAGCACGGTGACGAAGGCGCCACCAAGCGCGTGAGCTTCGGCCTCAACGGTCCGCTGACCGACAGCCTCAGCTACCGGGTGTACGGTAACGTCGCCAAGACCGATTCAGACGACTGGGACATCAACCAGGGCCACCAGTCGGCGCGCACCGGCAACCAGGCCGGCACCCTGCCCGCTGGCCGTGAAGGCGTGCGCAACAAGGACGTCAACGGCCTGCTCAGCTGGCACCTGAGCCCGGAGCAGACCCTCGACTTCGAGGCTGGTTTCAGCCGCCAGGGCAACATCTACAGCGGCGACACCCAGAACACCAACTCCAACAGCACGGTTAAGAACCTGCTGGGCCACGAAACCAACATCATGTACCGCGAGAACTACGCCATCACCCACCGTGGCGACTGGGATTTCGGCAGCACCATGGCCTACCTGCAGTACGCCAAGACCCGCAACAGCCGGGTCAACGAGGGCCTGGCCGGCGGGACCGAAGGCATTTTCAGCAATGCCGATTTCTACACCTCGACCCTGCGCGACCTCACTGCCCACGGCGAGCTCAACCTGCCGCTGCACGCCTGGCGCGAGCAGACCCTGACCCTGGGCAGCGAGTGGAGCCAGCAGAAACTCGACGACCCCAGCGCCAACACCCAGACCACCAGCGAAGGCGGCAGCGTGTCGGGCCTGACCAGCACCGGCCGCAGCACCACCTCGCAGGCCCAGATCTTCTCGCTGTTCGCCGAGGACAATATCGAGCTGCTGCCCGGCACCATGCTTACCCCGGCCCTGCGCTTCGACCACCACAGCATCGTCGGCGACAACTGGAGCCCATCGCTCAACCTGTCCCATGCGCTGAGCGACACCCTCACCCTCAAGGCCGGCATCGCCCGGGCCTACAAGGCCCCGAACCTGTACCAGCTCAACCCCGACTACCTGCTCTACAGCCGCGGCCAGGGCTGCTACGGACAGAGCACCAGTTGCTACCTGCAAGGCAACGAGCATCTCAAGGCCGAGACCAGTGTGAACAAGGAGCTGGGCATCGAGTTCCAGCGTGACGGCTGGGTCGCGGGGCTGACCTACTTCCGCAACGACTACAAGAACAAGATCGACTCGGGCCTGAGCAAGATCGGCAACGCCGTCGGCGGCAGCGGCAGCTACGCCAACGCCGCGATCTACCAGTGGGAGAACATCCCCAAGGCGCTGGTCGAGGGCCTGGAAGGCACCCTGACCATCCCGCTGGCCGAACAACTGAAGTGGAGCAACAACTTCACCTACATGCTCCAGTCGAAGAACAAGGAAACCGGCGACACCCTCTCGGTGACCCCGGCCTACACCCTCAACTCGATGCTCGACTGGCAGGCCAGCGACGACCTGTCGCTGCAACTGAGCGTGGCCTGGTACGGCAAGCAGAAACCCAAGAAGTACGACTATCACGGCGACCGTGTGACCGGTTCGTCCAACGACCAGCTGGCGCCCTACGCGCTGGTCGGCGCCAGCGGCACCTACGCCATCAGCAAGAACCTCAGCGTGACCGCCGGCGTCGACAACCTGTTCGACAAACGCCTGTACCGCGCCGGCAACGCCCAGGGCGTGAACAACATCGAAGGCGCAGGCGCGGCCACTTACAACGAACCAGGCCGCACCCTCTACACCAGCCTGACCGCCTCCTTCTGAGGCCATGCCGCTGCCGCGTCGCCCGACGCGGCAGCGGCGTGCATAACGAGATCGTCTGATGAAAATCCTTCCCCTGATCCTGGCCCTGGCCATGACCGGCCCCGCCCTGGCGCAACCGGCGCCCGAGCAGAAGATGGACAGCAGCGTGCTGCAACGCCAGGACCTGGCCTATCGCTTCAGCCACCTCGACCTGGACTCGCGCGACGGCCAGCGCCACTACCGCCTGTGGATCGGCAAGCCCGACCGCCCCGCGCCCGCCAGTGGCTATCCGGTGCTGTGGATGCTCGACGGCAACGCCGCCATCGGCGCTCTGCAGGCGCGACAACTGGAAAAGCTCGCCGCGGGCCAGGCGCCGCTGCTGGTCGCCATCGGCTACCAGACCGACCAGCGCATCGAGCGTGCCGCCCGCACCTACGACTACACCCCGGTGGTGCCTGGCCTGACCGAGCAGCGCGATCCGCTGACCGGCCAGCCCAGTGGCGGCGTGGATGTGTTCCTCGATCTGCTGGAGCAACGCATGCGCCCGATGGTCGCCGCCACCGCGCCGATCGACCCCGCCCGCCAGACCCTCTGGGGCCATTCCTACGGCGGACTGGCGGTGCTGCACACCCTGTTCACCCGGCCCGGCCTGTTCAGCGAATACGCGGCAGCCAGCCCCTCGCTGTGGTGGCGCGACGGCGCCATTCTCAAAGAAGCACAGGGCTTGCGCGAACGCTTGCCCGACCGGCATCCACGACTGCTGTTGATGCGCGGGAGCGCAGAGCCGCTCACTCCACGCGGCCCGATCCAGGCAGATACGCTACATCCCATACGTGAGCTGACACGGGACCTGGAGCAAGCGAGTGGATTGACGGTATGCCTCGCGCCATTCGAAGGGCTGACCCACGGCGCAATGCTGTCAGCATCGCTACGGCGCGTCGTGGAGGAGATGTCCAACCCACAGCGAACGCCGGCCTGCACCTGATAACAGCCCTCTCAAGGGGCGTGCGTCGGAACTTCGCTGATGCGACAGGGTAACCTGATGAAGCGATAGTCCTCATCACCGTCGGGAACGGCCACCACGGCCAGCTTGAAGCGAATCTGCACGAGAGTCGCGTCCTTCGACACCTGATGTTCCAGGCCGCACGCCTCGGGAGGCAGATGAAACGAGCTGAACACCAGCGCTTGTTTAAGCTTCTGACTGGCGTACGTCGTCGAAACGAGTTGCGATGCCGTGTGCAGCACACCGATCGTGGTGAAGTTCAGCGCGAGCAAGAGAGAGGCTCGTCTAAAATGCGCCAGCCACAGGCGGCAACCTTCGAGTGGGCGTTCTCGTGGGCTCAGATACCCAAGCCGTGCGCTCAACGCCTTGTGCTGTTTTGTCCATTTCGGCCCATACACCAGAAACCAGGACACCAACGCCCCCAGTGGTAGCAAGCCCAACGGCCAGACAATCACCGACACGATCAGTACGAACAGGTTCTGTCCACGCGGAAAAGCATTGGCCTCCAGCCCGGTGAATTGACTGATCGTCGCATCAGCCAACGGACCTGCCAGATAAGGAATCGCGGCACTGATCAGGCCTACCGCCAGCAACAGCACGGCGCGGTACTTCTTCAGCTCACTGCGGATGCCCTGATCTTGCCAGCACAGGAGGAGTCCTCCCAAAGAGACCGCCAGCAACAAGGCATAAGCTATCCAGGGTGCAGGGGGGCATTGAAGAAACTCGATAGTCAGCGCGCACGACACGAAAACAGTAAAGCTCGCGAAGATCAGCAGCGCCATCCAGTCACTGACCGTCGCCGCCTGGCGAAGCATGCGCAGCCTCGCGGCCACTCCCGGCGCATGCGAGGCCTGCCGCCCTTGCATGCGCCACTGCGCGACAAATGACACAGGCAGCGCCAGCACAAACACGGTATTGATCAAAACAAATGCAATGCCCACAACTGCCATTCCCTTGACTCAGTCCTTGACGCACACCACTTGCCTCGGGGCATGCACAACCCCGCATGATACCGCCAAAAGTCGTAGACCAGCCGCTTGCCAACCAGGTGGCACATTGCTGTATGCTTGCCCGGTCTTCAGGGCGGGGTGAAAGTCCCCACCGGCGGTAAATCGAAAGATGAGCCCGCGAGCGCCCCGGCCATGCCGGGGGTCAGCAGATCTGGTGAGATTCCAGGGCCGACGGTCATAGTCCGGATGAAAGAAGGCGTTTGGCAGGGGGCCATCGGTGCGCCCTTGCGCGCGCATTTTGTTCGCCCCGAGACGTTCATCGATCATTCACGAGGAGCGTTTCATGTCCACCATGCATTCCAAGCAATTCCCCAACGTCAGCGCCGCCATCGCCGCCTTCCAGGCAGGGCGCCCTGTCTTGCTGCTCGACGACGACGACCGTGAGGACGAAGCCGACATCGTCGCCGCCGCCGAGAACCTGTCGCTGCAGACCATGGCCATGATGATCCGCGATTGCAGCGGCATCGTCTGCCTGTGCCTGGACGAAGCCACCGTCGACGCCCTGCAGCTGGCGCCGATGGTGCAGAACAACCAGGCCCGCCACGGCACCGGCTTCACCGTCACCATCGAGGCCGCCGAGGGCGTGAGCACCGGCGTGTCGGCCCAGGACCGCATCACCACCATCGAAGCGGCGCTGCGCTCCACCGCGCAAGAGCGGCATATCGTCAGCCCAGGCCATGTGTTCCCGCTGCGCGCCCGCGACGGTGGCGTGCTGGCCCGCCGTGGCCACACCGAAGGCTCGGTGGACCTGGCCCGCCTGGCCGGCCTGCGCCCGGCGGCGGTGCTGTGCGAACTAATGAACCCCGATGGCAGCATGGCTCGCGGCGAGCAGGTGGCGGTTTACGCACGCCAGTACAACCTGCCGGTGCTGACCATCGAGGAACTGGCGCGCTATCGCGAGGCGATGGTCGAGCTGGAAACGGAAATCGCCTGAACCTGTGGGAGCGGGTTTACCCGTGAAGGGCCGCAAGGCGGCCCCACTCACCGCTGCCGATTCAGCCCCAGCTCCATGTCATCGATCAGCCCCTTGGCCAGGCCGCTGAGAATCCGCGCGGCGCTGCCCGCCATCAGATCACCCTCCACTCGGCCTCGGTGGTGAAGTGCGCCACGCAGCCAAGCAGCACCGACAGGTCGCTGAAGGCGTGATCGAATGGGATACCGGGTTTGATGCAGAAAATCTCGAGGCAGGTGGTCTGGCCCTGGGTCGGGCCGGGCTTGAGGTCGGCGCTCATATCGGTGCCCCTTTGGCTCGGGCATGGCGGATCAGGGCCAGTACCAGTTGCGAGAGGATCTCGGCGCTGTCCATCATCACGTCGAGACGGTCGTCGGGCTGGCAGTTCACGTAGGCGTGGACCGTGTCGGCGAGGGTTTCCATCAGCTTGTTGGCCTGGGCCATGGCTTCCTCGGGGGCGAGGTCGCTGATGATGGTGACGTAGGGTATTGGGTAGGGTGGGTCAGGTACTTGTTTTTTCATCTGTTTTCTCTGTGTCAAAGCGAAGAAAAAACCGCCCGTATCCTTCTCACAGATGTGGGTGGCAGCCGTGCGCGAGGTGAGAAGTCCGCGGACACAGAAACGCGGCCAGACCGAAGCCTGCCCACGCACGGCTGCCATGAAAGCAATGCCATGACTGTGTAACTCGCGACGGGCTTCTCACACCCGGTCGCCAAATTTGACGACCCGGCGACGTTACCCCCGGGGTATTTCCCAGCCAATGCGGAGCCTTCCGGCAGGTGCGTAGGATAGGTCTCAAGCGCTGTCAGGCTGAAGGATTTGGTTTCAGATTCGGAATTGTCTTACGGGCTTGGGATGAGGGCTTTCGAGGGTCCGTGGTGGGGCTGCCAGGGGCCTGGCGATAGCTTTGCAGCGCCTGTGAGATCGAGCGCCGCCCGCGCGGCGCATCGCGACGCAAGGCCGCTCCTACATCTGTTTCGGGCCAATTATTCCTGTGAGAGTACCGCTGTCCGCCTTGGCGCATGTCTCAAGGCAGATGGGGCGCCAGCGGTGCCCACGCTGAAACCGCGTCGGGCGAACAAGGCGGACCAGGCAATGGCGCAGGATGGACTGGCCCGAAACAAATGTAGGAGCGGCCTTGCGTCGCGATGCGCCGCGCGGGCGGCGCTCGATCTGATAGGCGCTGCAAGGCCTGCGCCGAACACCACGGCAAAATAAGACCAACGACACCCCCCGGTAATTTGCTCCCCCTGCCCCGCTCTGCTAGTGTCGCGCCGTTCTGAACACCACCGAGACAGTCGCCATGGCCCGCAAAAAAGCCTCCCTCGATTTCGAGCAATCCCTCGCCGACCTGCAAGCCCTGGTCGAGCGCCTGGAGAACGGCGAATTGTCGCTGGAAGAATCGCTGGCCGCCTTCGAGCAAGGCATCGCCCTGACCCGCGATTGCCAAGGCGCCCTGGCCCAGGCCGAACAAAAAGTGCAGATCCTGCTGGAACGCGACGGCGAGCTGAGCGCACAGCCGTTCGACGCGGAGCCGCAGGCATGATCGCCCAGTACCAGGCCAGCGCCCAGGCCCGCGTCGACGCGGCCCTCGAGCCGCTGTTCCAGGCCCCGTCCAAAGAGCTCGAACGCCTCTACGCCGCCATGCGCTACAGCGTGATGAACGGCGGCAAGCGCGTGCGCCCGCTGCTCGCCTACGCCGCCTGCGAAGCCTTCGGCGCCCCGGCTGAACAGGCCAATGGCGCCGCTTGCGCAGTGGAGCTGATCCACGCCTATTCGCTGGTCCACGACGACCTGCCGGCCATGGACGACGACGACCTGCGTCGCGGCCAGCCGACCACCCACAAGGCGTTCGACGAAGCCTGCGCCATTCTCGCCGGCGACGGCCTGCAAAGCCTGGCCTTCGGCGCCCTGCTCGACCCACGCCTGAGCCCGCAGCCAGACGCCATCCGCCTGCAGATGGTCCAGGCCCTGGCCAAGGCCGCCGGCCCCGCCGGCATGGTCGGCGGCCAAGCCATCGACCTCGGCTCGGTGGGCCTGAAGCTCGACCAGCAGGCGCTGGAATACATGCACCGGCACAAGACCGGCGCGCTGATCGAAGCCAGCGTGCGCCTCGGCGCCTTGGCCAGCGGCCGCGCCGGGCAGGCCCAGCTCGATGCCCTGCAAACTTATGCACAGGCCATCGGCCTGGCCTTCCAGGTGCAGGACGACATCCTCGACGTGGAGAGCGATACCGCCACCCTCGGCAAACGCCAGGGCGCGGACATCGCCCGCGACAAACCGACCTACCCGGCGCTGCTCGGACTGCAAGCGGCCAAGACCTACGCCCTGGAGCTGCGCGACCAGGCGCTGGCGACGCTGCAAGGCTTTGGCGAGCACGCCGAACCGCTGCGGGCGCTGGCCCGCTACATCGTCGAACGCCGCCACTAAGGCCTGAGATAGACCCTGTAGGAGCGGCCTCGTGCCGCGAAAGGGCCGCAAAGCGGCCCCGGCGTTTTTTGCGTCAACGCTGAAATCCTGGGGCTGCTGCGCAGCCCTTTCGCGACACAAGGCCGCTCCTACAGGATCCGCGTTGCATTGACCTCTCTGCACACCCGTCCGAATGGGCAGCTTTTCCTACAATGGGGTAAACTGCCGCGTCTTCACACCTATAACGACACGCCTGATGCCCACGACGTTTCAAGAGATCCCCCGCGAACGCCCGGTCACGCCGTTGCTGGACCGCGCCGACACGCCCGCCGGCTTGCGCCGCCTGGCCGAAGCCGACCTGGAGAGCCTGGCCGACGAGCTGCGCCAGGAGCTGCTCTACACCGTGGGCCAGACCGGTGGGCACTTCGGTGCAGGCCTGGGCGTCATCGAGCTGACCATCGCCCTGCACTACGTCTTCGACACCCCGGACGACCGGCTGGTGTGGGACGTCGGCCACCAGGCCTATCCGCACAAGATCCTCACCGGGCGCCGTGAGCGCATGCTCAGCCTGCGCCAGAAGGACGGCATCGCCGCCTTCCCGCGCCGCAGCGAGAGCGAGTACGACACCTTCGGTGTCGGCCACTCCAGCACCTCGATCAGCGCCGCCTTGGGCATGGCCATCGCTGCCCGCCTGCAGAACGACCCACGCAAGTCGATCGCCGTGATCGGCGACGGCGCGCTGACCGCCGGCATGGCCTTCGAAGCGCTGAACCACGCGCAGGAAGTGGACGCCGACATGCTGGTGATCCTCAACGACAACGACATGTCGATCTCGCGCAATGTCGGCGGCCTGTCCAACTACCTGGCCAAGATCCTCTCCAGCCGCACCTACGCCAGCATGCGCGAAGGCAGCAAGAAAGTGCTGTCGCGCCTGCCCGGGGCCTGGGAGATCGCGCGGCGCACCGAAGAGTACGCCAAGGGCATGCTGGTGCCGGGCACGCTGTTCGAGGAGCTGGGCTGGAACTACATCGGCCCGATCGATGGCCATGACCTGCCGACCCTGATCGCCACCCTGCGCAACATGCGTGACCTCAAGGGCCCGCAGTTCCTGCACGTGGTCACCAAGAAGGGCAAGGGCTTCGCCCCGGCCGAGGTCGACCCGATCGGCTACCACGCCATCACCAAGCTGGAGCCGGCCGACAAGCCGGTCGCGCCGAAGAAGGCCAGCGGGCCGAAGTACTCCGCGGTGTTCGGTCAGTGGCTGTGCGACATGGCCGCCGCCGACAATCGCCTGGTGGGCATCACCCCGGCGATGAAGGAAGGCTCGGACCTGGTCGACTTCAGCGAACGCTACCCCGAGCGCTACTTCGACGTCGCCATCGCCGAGCAGCACGCGGTGACCCTGGCCGCGGGCATGGCCTGCGAGGGCGCCAAGCCGGTGGTGGCGATCTACTCCACCTTCCTGCAGCGCGCCTATGACCAGTTGATCCACGACGTGGCGGTGCAGGACCTGGACGTGCTGTTCGCCATCGACCGCGCCGGCCTGGTCGGCGAGGACGGCCCGACCCATGCCGGCGCCTACGACCTGTCGTACCTGCGCTGCGTACCCGGCATGCTGGTGATGACCCCGAGCGACGAGAACGAGCTGCGCAAGATGCTCAGCACCGGCCACCACTACAAAGGCCCGGCCGCCGTGCGCTACCCGCGTGGCACCGGCCCCAACGCGCCGATCAGCGGCGACCTCGAGCCGCTGGAGATCGGCAAGGGCGTGGTCCGCCGCCAGGGCGGCAAGGTCGCCCTGCTGGTGTTCGGCGTGCAGTTGACCGAAGCCTTGCAGGTGGCCGAGCAGATCGACGCCACCGTGGTCGACATGCGTTTCGTCAAGCCGCTGGATGAAGCGCTGGTACTGGAGATGGCCGCCAGCCATGAGCTGCTGGTGACCATCGAGGAAAACGCCATCATGGGCGGTGCCGGCGCCGCCGTCGGCGAGTTCCTCGCCCGCGAGGGCGTGGTCAAGCCGCTGCTGCACCTGGGCCTGCCGGATATCTATGTCGAGCACGCCAAGCCTGCGCAGATGCTGGCCGAGTGCGGGCTGGATGCCGCCGGGATCGAGGCCGCGGTCAAGCTGCGCATGGCCAAGCTCGGCCTTTAAAACCCGATCGCGGGGCAAGCCTGCTCCCACGCGTGGGAGCGGGCTTGCCCCGCGATTGCAATGGAACTGCCCATGAAGATCCGCGCCCTCCCCCTGCTCTGCCTGCCCGCCGCCGCCCTGGCCGCCGAACCCTCCCGCGACGACGCCCTCAAGCTCCCCGATGTGCTGATCAGCGCCAGTCGCCAGGTCGAATCGCGCAGCGCCACCAGCGCCGCCAATACCGTCTTCACCCGCAGCGACATCGACCGCCTGCAACCCAGCAGCGTCACCGACCTGCTCACCCGCGTCCCCGGCGTGCAGGTTGCGCCAACCGGCGGCCGCGGCAGCCTGCCGGGCATCTTCATCCGTGGCACCAAGGCCGCGCAGACCCTGGTGCTGGTCGACGGCGTACGGATCGCCAACGCCACCTCCAGCGACAGCGGCCTGCAGTTCCTCGACATCGACCAGATCGAGCGGGTGGAGGTGCTGCGCGGCTCGCGCTCGGCGGTCTACGGCAGCGACGCCATCGGCGGGGTGATCCAGATCTTCACCCGCCGTGGCGATGGCCAGGGCCTGCACCCGCGCGCGCGCCTGGCGGCTGGCAGCAACCAGACCTGGCAGCGCAGCCTGGGTCTGTCCGGGGGCAGCGGCGCGACGCGCTTCAACCTCGGCGCCAGCCTCGACGAAACCGCCGGGATCGACTGGACCGGCCCGTCGCTCGCCAGCGATGGCGACCACGATGCCTACCGTAATCGCTCGTTCAACCTGAGCCTGAGCCACGCCTTCGACGAGCGCTTCGAGGTGGGTCTGAACCTGCTCGACAGCCGCGGGCGCAGCGAATACGACAATCCGTTCGGGCGTTACGACATGGCCAGTTTCCAGAGCTTCGGCCAGAAACCCTACACCGACTTCACTGTCAGCAGCCTGGGCACCTACCTTGATGCCCAGCTCACCGACGCCTGGCACTCGCGTCTGGAGCTGGGGCACAGCGAAAACCGCGACGACAAGCGCGACAAGCTCAGCGACGAGCGCTTCGTGTTCAACACCTACCGCGACCAGCTGACCTGGCAGAACGACTTCGCGCTGGACGCGCGCAATACCCTGCTGGCAGGCGTCGACTGGTATCAGGATCGCGTCCACGCCAGCACCGATTTCACCGAGGACAGCCGCTTCAACCGCGCCGTGTTCATCCAGCACCGCTTCAGTGGCGAGCACTTCTCCACCGAGCTTGGCGTGCGCCGCGACCAGAACCAGCAGTTCGGTGGCCAGACCACCTGGAGTGGCAGCCTGACGCTGCCGGTCGATGCCGACAACGATGTGCTGCTGTCCTACAGCGAGGGTTTTCGCGCGCCGACCTTCAACGACCTGTACTACCCGCAGTACAGCAACCCGAACCTCGACCCCGAGCGCTCGAAGAGCTACGAGCTGCAATGGCGCAGCCAGCTGAGCCGTGACAGCCGCCTCGAAGCCTCGCTGTACCGCACCGACCTGCGCGACGCGATCGTCTTCGGCGCGGGCTCCATCCCCCGCAACGTGGCCACGGCCCGCATCAACGGCTTCGAACTGGGCCTGGAGCAGCAGTGGGGCCAATGGCGCAGCCAGCTCGGCCTGGCCCTGATCGACCCTCGCGACCGCGACAGCGGACATACTCTCGCTCGCCGCGCACGGCGCACCCTGAGCCTCGACCTGGACCGCCAGTTCGACCGTTTCAACCTGGGCGCAAGCTGGCAGGCGGTGAGCAGCAGCTATGACGACGAGGCCAACCGCAACGCGCTGGGCGGCTACGGCCTGCTCGGGCTACGGGGCGGATGGGCGGCCAGCGACGAGGTCAAGCTGGAGCTCAAGCTCGACAACCTGCTGGACAAGCGCTACAGCCGCGCCCTCTACAGCTTCGACGGCAACCAGCATGGTTACCGCGAAGAGGGTCGCACCTGGCTGCTGAGCGTTACCTGGACGCCGGCGCTCTAGCCGCCAGCAAGGCACACAGCCGGGCGGTGGCCTCGATCATCTGCCCGCTGGGCCGCTCCAGGCCCTTGTCCGGCACCACCAGCAAGCGATCACCGGCCACCGCGCTCAACGTCGGCCAGCGCCGCCAACTGGCCAGTTGCGCCTCGTCGCCGGCCAGGATCACCTCGGGATCGCGCAGCAACACCGACTCCACGCTCACCTGCGGCGCGGGCAGGGCCAGGTCATCGAACACATTGCGCGCCCCGCAGACCCGCAGGGCGTCGCTGACCACTTGCTGGCCGCCCAGGGTGTACAACGGCTTGTCCCAGACCTGATAGAACACCCGCAACGGCGTCTGGCGCCGGTAGCGCTCGCGCAGCGCCTGCAGACGCTCGCGCAGGCCGGCGGCATAGGCGTCGCCCTGCGCGGGGCGACCGATGCGCCGGGCAATGGCCTGGATCTGCCCGATCAGCTGGTCGAGGTCGCCGGGCTCGGCGCTGAACGTGTCGATGCCCAGGCGCCGCAGCTGGTCGCGCTGGGCAGAGGACACACTGCCGGGCCAGAGCAACAGCAGGTCCGGCTTGAGGCTCAGCAGGCGCTCCATGTCCAGCTGGCCATGACGGCCGACCGAAGGCAGATCGCGCAGGGTCGCTGGGCGCTCGCCGCCGTCGAGCAAGCCGACCAGCAGCTCGCCGGCTTCCAGTTCGAGAACGATTTCGGTCATCGACGGCGCCAGGCTGACCACCCGTGGCCCGGCCTCGGCCAGGGCGCCGACG
Organism: Pseudomonas sp. microsymbiont 2; assembly: GCF_054788395.1. NCBI lineage: Bacteria > Pseudomonadati > Pseudomonadota > Gammaproteobacteria > Pseudomonadales > Pseudomonadaceae > Pseudomonas > Pseudomonas sp. microsymbiont 2. The sequence continues at coordinate 676,138 of NZ_CM139112.1, read as the reverse complement.
CACAGCAGGACGATGGCGAGAAACGCCCGCATCAGCCGAGCTGGCGCGGCAGGCGATAGAGGTACAGCAACACCACGGTGGACAGCGCCAGCAGGATCCGCGGGACGGCCTCCAGCCCGACCAGCACCGACAGCGCCGCGATCCAGGCCGGGAAACAGGCATGCAGCATGGCCAGGCGGCGTACCCTTGCCAGTTCGATCCAGGCGGCGGGCTCGTCCGCCGTGCCCAGTTGCTTGTCGGTGGCGATCAGCGCCCGTTTGTAGGCGCCGAAGCGCGGCAGGCTGAGAAACATGCTGGCGGCGCCGGCGATGAACAGCGGCATGGCCAGCACCGGGATCAGCGGCTCGCCGCCGCCGAAGGCCCAGGCCATCACCGGCAGCGGCAGCAGGCCGACGGCCAGGTACTGCCACCAGGCCAGGGCCAGCCGGCGCTTCACCTCGCTGCGGGTCACGCCTGGGGCACCTCGCCCTGGTGCTTGTTGCCCATCATGTGGCCAAGCTTGTCGGCCTTGGTGGCCAGGTACAGGCGGTTGTGCGGGTTATGACCGGTATGCAGCGGCACGCGCTCGGCGACCTTGATGTGCATGTCGGTCAGCGCCTTGACCTTACGCGGGTTGTTGGTCATCAGGCGCAGCGATTTCACGCCCAGGTGCTCGAGCATCGGCAGGCACATGCCATAGTCACGCTGGTCGGCGGCGAAGCCCAGGCGCTCGTTGGCCTCGACGGTGTCGGCGCCGCCGTCCTGCAGCTCGTAGGCGCGAATCTTGTTCAAAAGGCCAATGCCACGGCCTTCCTGGCGCAGGTACAGCAGCACGCCGCGGCCTTCGCGGGCGATGGCCTGCAACGCGGCTTCCAGTTGCGAACCGCAGTCGCAGCGCTGGCTGAACAGGGCATCGCCGGTCAGGCACTCGGAGTGCAGACGCCCCAGCACCGGCTCGCCGTCGGCGATGTCACCCAGGCTGAGCACTACGTGCTCACGGCCGGTGGCTTCGTCGAGAAAGCCATGCATGGTGAAGATCGCGAAGGGGGTCGGGAGTTTGGAGGCGGCAACGAAGACGACGGGCACGTGGTGCTCCTGGAAAGTAGGAATTTTCAGATTGGCCGATTGTATCAGCAGCCCGGCGCGGGTGCGCAGGGTGAATATCGTGGCTTAAGATCGAAAAGTTCGATGCTTATGGAACAAGGACCAAATCCTGTAGGAGCGGCCTTGTGTCGCGATGGGCCGCAAAGCGGCCCCCGGGTCTCAGCGAGAAATCAGCCATTGCTGGGGCCGCTGTGCGGCCCATCGCGACACAAGGCCGCTCCTACAAGAACAGCGGTACAAGCCTCAATGCGGCTGGCTATCCACCGTGAACGGATACGGCTGCTTCCAGCGCTCGAAGATCGGCTTCAACTCACCGCTGCGTACCAGCAGCTCCATGCGCCGGTCGAACAGATCGCGCAGGACCTTGCCTTGTTCGCTGCGGGTGAACGCAAGATACAACGGCAGTTCGGCGACATGGCTGCGGCGAAAACGCGTGGGATCGGGCGCCTGGCCAAGCACATAGTCGACCTCGGTGAGCGCATCGATGTAGAAGTCGACCCGGTCGTGCTCGAGCATCGGCAAGATACCTTCTCGGCGCTGGATCTCGCGGGAGTTGCGGACATTGGGCAGGTAGCTGGCATAGTCGTAGCCACGTACCCAGGCCAAGCGGTACTGGCCGATGGTGTCCAGCGTGGGCACCGGCTTGCCGGCCAGGCCCAGGGCGTAGATATGGTCCTGGTCGAAGTGCCAGCGCGGATAGAGGTTGTCGTCGTTCTCTTCCTTGTACGACCCCACCCAGGCGTCCGCCTCGCCACGTTTGACCAGCCCCACCGCACGGCTGTAGGGCGCGCTCTGTACCACGACCTTGACCCCGGCTGGCTCGAACACCTTGCGCAATACGTCCCAGGCCAGCCCGGTGCCGTCGGCGTTGGTATAGTCGATCCACTGCTCGCTAACCAGCCGCACCTGCGTCGGCGTCTCCTGGGCCACCACGCCCGGGCCTGCGACAAACAGCACCAATGCCAGCAACACAGTCCTCAGGCCCATCGCAACGCTCCTTGTATCAGGCCACCGCCCACACCAGAACCTGCATGCCCAGCCAGGCGAACACGCCGGCCAGGATATCGTCGAGCATGATCCCGAAGCCGCCATGCACATGGCGGTCGACCCAGCGGATCGGCCACGGCTTGAGGATGTCGAAGAAACGGAACATCAAGAACCCCGCCAACAGCCACTGCCAGCCTTCCGGCACCAGCCACAGGGTGATCCACATGCCGACGATCTCGTCCCAGACGATGCCTTCATGATCGTGCACGCGCAAGTCGTTCGCCACCTTGCCGCACAGCCACACGCCGAACAGCATGCTGATGCCCAGCAGCAGCCAGTAACCCCAGTCGGGCAGCATCTGCCACAGCGGGATGAACGGCAGCGCCACCAGCGAACCCCAGGTGCCCGGCGCCTTGGGCAGGGTACCGGAGCCGAAGCCGAAGGCGATGAAGTGCCACGGGTTGCGCCAGACCGAAGGCGGAACGAACTCCGCAGGCACCTGGTTGGGGTGGTCGGTCACGGTGTCTCCCTAAAATGTTGATAGCCCCGCTGCACGGGGGTGATGTCCTGGCCTTGGGCATCGAGCAAGGTCACACCCTGCCCTTCGCGCACATGGCCGATGACATGCGCCGTGTCCGGCAGGCTGCAAAGCGCCGCCTGCGGCACGGTGAACGCCAGCACGTAGTCGTCGCCGCCGGTCAGTGCCGCCCAGCGGGCCGCCTCGTCGCCGAGCAGCGCCTGCAAAGCAGCTGACACTGGCACCTGCTCCAGGTTCACCTCGAGGGCGACGCCGGATGCCTTGGCGATATGCCCACAATCGGCCAGCAGGCCGTCGGAGATATCCAGTGCCGCCGTGGCCAGGCCGCGCAGGCGCTCGCCCAGCACCAGCTGCGGCAGCGGCGACCAGTAGTGCTCCAGCAACGGACCGGCCACATCGGCAGCCGCCTCGCGCTCGCCCAGCACCAACGGCAAGGCCCCCGCCGCATTGCCCAGGCAACCACCGACACACAGCAGGTCGCCCGGCTGCGCGCCGCTGCGGCGCAGGGCCTGGCCCGCGGGTACCCGGCCGAACACGGTCACGGTGATGCTCAGCGGCCCACGGGTGGTGTCGCCGCCGATCAAGGTCATGCGGCAACGGTGAGCCATGCGACCGAGGCCATCGGCGTAGGCTTCGAGCCAGTCCGGGGCGAACTCGGGCAGGGTCAGGGCGAGGGTGAAGCCGATGGGCGTGGCGCCCATGGCCGCCAAGTCGCTGGCCGCCACGGCGAGCGAGCGCTGACCCAGCAGCAGCGGGTCGCAGGTGGTGGGGAAATGCACACCGGCCACGAGCGTGTCGGTGGAGATCGCCAGCTGCTCGCCGGCGGGCAGGTCGAGCAGGGCGCAGTCGTCGCCGACCCCCAGGGCCACACCCTCGCCGCCCTGCGCACAAGGCGCGGCGGCGAAGTAGTGACGGATCAGCTCGAACTCACCCATGGCTCGTCAGCGCCGCGATCAGCGCTTGTTCGCCTTGACTTCCGCCTCACGCAGACGCGGAGCCAGCTTGTCCAGCACACCGTTGACGAACTTGTGGCCATCGGTGGCGCCGAACACTTTCGCCAGTTCGACACCTTCGTTGATGACTACGCGGTACGGCACGTCGACGCGCATCATGAACTCCCAGGTGGACAGGCGCAGCACGGCCAGTTCGACCGGGTCGAGCTCTTCCAGCGGGGTGTCCAGGCAAGGCTTGAGGGCCTCGTCGATTTCGCCCTTCTTCGCCGGGACCCCGTGGAGGATCTCGCGGAAGTAGGCACCATCGACATCGGTGAAATCGTTATCGACCCGGAACTGCGCTTCGACCTCGTTCAGCGAATGCTGGGCCATGTGCCACTGGTAAAGCGCTTGCGTGGCGAGCTTGCGGGCTTCGCGGCGCTTGGCGCTTTTCGAGGGCTTGCCGGCATCCGCGGGTTTTGGATCGCGCGGGTTGAAACGATCGCTTTCGTCGCTAATCACTTGGCCTCCAACTGCGCCAGCAGACTGACCATTTCCAGGGCGGACAGGGCAGCTTCGGCACCTTTGTTGCCGGCCTTGGTGCCGGAACGCTCGATGGCCTGCTCGATGGAATCGACGGTCAGCACGCCGAAGGCCACCGGTACACCGAACTCCATGGACACCTGGGCCAGGCCCTTGGTGCATTCGCCCGCCACGTATTCGAAGTGCGGGGTACCGCCACGGATCACCGCGCCCAGGGCGATGATCGCGTCATAGGCGCCCTGCTGGGCGACTTTCTGGGCCACCAGCGGGATTTCGAACGCGCCCGGGGCACGGATGATGGTGATGTCGCTTTCGCTGACGCCGTGGCGTACCAGGGCATCGACTGCACCGCTTACCAGGCTTTCGACGACGAAGCTGTTGAAGCGGCCAACCACCAAAGCATAGCGACCTTTGGGGGCGATGAAGGTACCTTCGATGGTCTTCAGGGTCATTCCGATGTTCTCATCTTCAAGAGCGAGGCCGCGCTGTGGCGGCCTCGGGAGGGTTTGGACTCGAGCGGGAGGGCGATCAGACCGCCTCAAGTCACTCGGAGGGCACGTATTCTACAACTTCCAGATCGAATCCGGATATCGCATTGAACTTCATCGGCGAACTCATCAGGCGCATCTTGCGCACACCGAGGTCGCGCAGGATCTGCGAACCGGCACCGACGGTGCTGTAGGTGGTCGGTGCCTTGGGCTGAGCATCGCCGGCGCTTTCGCGGATATGCGCCAGCAGCACGTCGCCGTCCAGCGGGTGGCCCAGCAGCAGCACCACGCCGCTGCCGGCCTCGGCCACGGCGCTCATGGCCGCGCGCAGGCTCCAGCGCCCCGGCTGCTTGACCATCAGCAGGTCACGCAGCGGGTCCATGTTGTGCACGCGCACCAGGGTCGGCTCTTCGGCGCAGATCTTGTCCAGGGTCAGGGCCATGTGCACGTCGCCTTCCACCGCGTCACGGTAGGTGACCAGGGTGAACTGGCCCAGCTCGCTGTCCAGCGGCTGCTCGGAGACGCGCTGCACGGTGCGCTCGTGGATCATGCGGTAGTGGATCAGGTCGGCGATGGTGCCAATCTTGAGGTTGTGCTCGGCGGCGAACACTTCCAGTTCGGCGCGACGCGACATGGTGCCGTCGTCGTTCATCACTTCGCAGATCACCCCGCTGGGCTCGAAACCGGCCATGCGCGCCAGGTCGCAGGCAGCCTCGGTGTGGCCGGCACGGGCCAGGGTACCGCCAGGCTGGGCCATCAGCGGGAAGATGTGGCCGGGGCTGACGATGTCCTCGGCCTTGGCGTCCTTGGCCGCGGCGGCCTGCACGGTACGGGCGCGGTCGGCGGCGGAGATGCCGGTGGTGACGCCTTCGGCGGCCTCGATCGACACGGTGAACTTGGTGCCGAAGCCCGAGCCATTGCGCGGCGCCATCAGCGGCAACTTGAGCGTTTCGCAGCGCTCGCGGGTCATCGGCATGCAGATCAGGCCACGGGCGTGCTTGGCCATGAAGTTGATGTGCTCGGGCAGGCAGCATTCGGCTGCCATGATGATGTCGCCTTCGTTCTCGCGGTCTTCGTCATCCATGAGGATGACCATTTTGCCCTGGCGGATGTCTTCGACCAATTCTTCGATGCTGTTGAGCGCCACGCGGCACCCCCTTCTCAATCAGGATTTCAAGAAGCCGTTGGCGGCCAGGAAGCTTTCGGTGATGCCACTGCCTTTGCCCGGCTCGGCGGCCTTGTCGCCCAGCAGCAGACGCTCCAGGTAACGGGCCAGCAGGTCGACTTCGAGGTTCACCCGACGCCCGGGACGGTAGTCGGCCATGATGGTTTCGGACAGGGTGTGCGGAACGATGGTCAGCTCGAACTCGGCGCCATCGACTTCGTTGACCGTCAGGCTGGTGCCATCGACGGTGATCGAGCCCTTGTGGGCGATGTACTTGGCCAGCTCTTTCGGAGCGCGCACGCGGAACTGGATGGCACGCGCGTTATCGGCGCGCGAGACGATCTCGCCGACACCATCGACGTGGCCGCTGACCAGGTGGCCGCCCAGGCGGGTGGTGGGGGTCAGGGCCTTTTCCAGGTTGACCCGGCTGCCGCTCTTGAGGTCGACCATGGCGGTACGCTTGAGGGTCTCGACGCTGACGTCGGCCCAGAAGCCATCGCCGGGCAGCTCGACGGCGGTCAGGCACACGCCGTTGACCGCGATGCTGTCGCCGAGCTTGACGTCGCCCAGGTCGAGCTTGCCGGTTTCGACGTAGACGCGCACGTCGCCGCCCTTGGGAGCGAGGCTGCGGATGGTGCCGATGGATTCGATGATGCCGGTGAACATGCGGTTCTCCTCAGGTACGGACTGCGCGAGGCAGGCCAGGCATTATACGCCGCTGGCCGGCAGGGGAACGGCGGTGACTCGCCAGTCATCGCCAACCGCGCGCATTTCGATGATTTTCAGTCGCGGCGCTTCGCTCATCTTCGTCAGCGGCCAGTCCAGCAGCGGGCGGGCTTCAGAGCCGAGGAAGGTGCCGGCGACGAACAACTGGTATTCGTCGACCAGGCCTTGGCGGGCGAATGCGCCGACCAGGCCGGCGCCGGCCTCCAGCAGGATTTCGTTGACCCCGCGCCCGGCCAGGGTGCGCAGCAGTGCCGGCAGATCGACGCGCCCCTCGCTGCCGGGCAGGTTGATCAGTTCATGGCCGGCGGCCGCATAGCGCGGGTCCTCGCCCACGGCAGTCACCACCAGCGCCGGACCGGCCTGGAAGAACGGCGCGTCCAGCGGCAGACGCAGGCGCCCGTCGACCAGCACGCGCAACGGTGGACGCGACAGGGCCAGGGCGGTGAGGGTGTCATCCAGGCCGAGTTCTTCGCCGCGCACGGTCATGCGAGCCTGGTCGAACAGCACGCTCTCGGCGCTGGTCAGTACCACGCTGGAACGGGCACGCAGGCGCTGCACCGCGGCACGCGCCGCAGGGCCGGTGATCCACTGGCTCTCGCCGCTGGCCATGGCGGTGCGGCCGTCCAGGCTCATGGCCAGCTTGGCGCGCACGAACGGCAGGCCCTGCTCCATGCGCTTGAGGAAGCCCGGGTTGAGCGCGCGGGCCTCGGCCTCGAGCACGCCGCTGGCGACTTCGATGCCGGCCTCGCGCAAACGCCGCAGGCCATTGCCGGCCACTTGCGGATTGGGGTCCTGCATTGCCGCCACCACCCGCGCCACACCGGCGTTCACCAGCGCTTCGGCGCACGGCGGGGTACGACCATGGTGGCTGCAGGGTTCGAGGGTGACATAGGCACAGGCGCCACGGGCACGCTCGCCGGCCTGGCGCAGGGCATGGACCTCGGCGTGCGGCTCGCCGGCGCGCACATGCCAGCCTTCGCCGACCACCTCGCCGTCGCGCACGATCACGCAGCCCACGCGGGGGTTGGGGTGGGTGCTGTACAGGCCCTTGCGGGCCAGTTCCACGGCCCGGGCCATGTAGTGGGCGTCGAGAATGGCTTGGCTGGACATGCTTACTCTTTGGCTGGCTCGCGGGCCAGGCGGTCGATTTCTTCGCGGAATTCGTCGAGGTCCTGGAAACGCCGGTAGACCGAGGCGAAACGGATGTAGGCCACCTCGTCGAGCTTGCGCAGCTCGGCCATCACCATTTCACCGACCACCAGCGACTTCACCTCACGCTCGCCGGTGGCGCGCAGGCGGCTCTTGATATGCGCCAGCGCCGCTTCCAGGCGCTCGACGCTGACCGGACGCTTCTCCAGCGCGCGCTGCATGCCGGCGCGCAGTTTGTCTTCGTCGAACGGCTGGCGCGTGCCGTCCTGCTTGATCAGCCGGGGCAGGACCAGTTCGGCGGTTTCGAAGGTGGTGAACCGCTCGCCGCAGGCGACGCATTCGCGCCGGCGGCGCACCTGTTCGCCCTCGGCGACCAGGCGCGAGTCGATGACCTTGGTGTCGTTGGCACCGCAAAACGGACAGTGCATGGTGGCAGGCAACAAAAAAAGGGAGGGCCATGGTAGCGCATTGCACTGGCAAGACAAGCCAAAGGGGTTACCATCCATGCAAATCTGCCCGTGAAGGACTCTTCCATGCATCATCGAGCACTCGTCGTGCTGTGCTGCGCCGCCCTGCTCACCGCCTGCGGCAGCGACCGGCCAAAGCCGGAACAGGCCCCCGCCCCCGTGCCGGCGAAAGTGGCGAAGAAAACCGAACCGCTGGGGCCGCTGCCCGCCTACCAGCGCGAACTGAGCGGCTCGTTGCTGGAAGTCCCGGCAGGCGCCGACGTCGAGCTGGCCCTGCTGGTCATCGACGAACGCGGTCGCCCACAACAGCTGCTGGCCAGCAGCACCCTCACCGGCACCGGCCAGGCCCTGCCCTACCGCCTGCGCTTCAACCCCGAGGCATTTCCCGCTGGCGCGCGCGTCGAACTGCGTGGCCGCGCCAGCCGCTCCGGTCAACTGATCATGCACCTGCCCCCCGTGCGCATCGCCCAGGCGCAAACCCAGGCCACCGGCCCGCTGCGCTTCGAAAAGGCCCCATAAGTGGCGCCGCAAGCCTTGCAGCAAGCCCTCGGCAAGCTGATCGGCGAAGCGCGCCTGGTGACCTGCGAGCTGCCTGGGTCCGCGCTCAAGCTGTGGTTGATCGACGAGCAGAACATGGATCGCGAATTCACCAGCGAGGAAACCCGACGCATCCTCGAAGAGCCGCCCTACTGGAGCTTCTGCTGGGCCAGCGGCCTGGCCATGGCACGCTACCTGGCCGAGCACCCCGAATGGGTGCGCGGCAAGCGTGTGCTGGACTTCGGCGCCGGCTCCGGCATCGCCGGGATCGCCGCCGCCCGGGCCGGCGCGCTAGAGGTGGTGGCCTGCGACCTCGACCCGCTGGCCCTGGATGCCTGTCGCGCCAATGCCGCGCTGAACGGGGTGACGCTGAACTACAGCAGCGACTTCTTCGCCGAGACCGACCGCTTCGACCTGATCCTGGTCGCCGACGTGCTCTACGACCGCGCCAACCTGCCGCTGCTGGACCAGTTCCTCAGTCGTGGCCGCCAGGCCCTGGTGGCCGATTCACGGGTGCGCGATTTCAGCCATCCCCTGTACCGCCCGCTCGGCGTGCTCGAGGCGCTGACCCTGCCGGATCTGGCCGAACCGCACGAATTCCGCCGGGTCAGCCTGTACCACGCCAGCCGCGAGCCCTTATAGTGGAGGCATTCACGGATTTGCGAGAGTCGCGATGAGCCAAGCTCCTGTTAACACAAGCCTGCCATTTATCTTCGATGTCACCGATGCCACTTTCCAGCAACTGGTCATCGAGAACTCCTTCCACAAGCCGGTGCTGGTCGACTTCTGGGCAGAGTGGTGCGCACCGTGCAAAGCGCTGATGCCGCTGCTGGCGAAGATCACCGAGGGCTACCAGGGCGAACTGTTGCTGGCCAAGGTCAACTGCGACGTCGAACAGCAGGTCGTCGCCCAGTTCGGCATCCGCAGCCTGCCGACCGTGGTGCTGTTCAAGGACGGCCAGCCGGTCGATGGTTTTGCCGGCGCCCAGCCCGAATCGGCGATCCGCACCATGCTCGAACCCCACGTGCAGATGCCCGCGCCGCCCACCGCCGCGCCGCTGGAGCAGGCCAAGGCGCTGTTCGCCGAAAGCCGTTTCAGTGAAGCCGAGGCCCTGTTGCAGGTGCTGCTGGGTGAAGACAACAGCAATGCCGAGGCGCTGATCCTCTATGCCCGCTGCCTGGCCGAGCGTGGCGAGCTGGGCGAGGCCCAGGTGGTGCTCGATGCGGTCAAGACCGACGAGCACAAGGCCGCCCTGGCCGGCGCCAAGGCCCAACTGACCTTCCTGCGCCAGGCCGCCAGCCTGCCGGAAGCCGCCGAGCTGAAAAGCCGCCTGGCGCAGAACCCGCAGGATGACGAGGCGGCCTATCAGTTGAGCATCCAGCAACTGGCGCGCCAGCAGTACGAGGCCGCGCTGGAAGGGTTGCTGAAGCTGTTCCAGCGCAACCGGGCCTACGAGAACGGCCTGCCGCAGAAGGCGCTGTTGCAGGTGTTCGAACTGCTGGGCAGCGATCACCCGCTGGTCAGCGTGTACCGCCGCAAGCTCTCTGCCGCGATGTTCTGACCCCCTTCGCGGGCAAGCCCGCTCCCACAGGCATTGCAGTGCAAATCCTCTGGGAGCGGGTTTACCCGCGAAGAGGCAGGAACAAGCAACTCAGCCTACCCAGCGATACACCGGCGCATCCACGCCGCTCTCCACCTTCACCTCGCTGCTATGACGCAAGCGCACCAGCAGCCGCTTGCCCGCCGCCACGTTCCCGGCCAGCCCCTCCAGGCGCTCCAGCAACTCCGGCCCGCTCATCTGCCCCGCCTGGCGCAGCACCTCGCGCGCCGCGTTCCACTGCCCATCGTCCTGGCGCGGTGCCGGACTGGAACTGACCGGCGTGACTGCCACAGGCAGTGGCGTCTCAAGCCGTCGCCCCAACTGCGCCCATTCCTCCGGCGCCAGCTCGAGGGTCAAATCCACCGGCCACTCACCGATCTGTCCACGAATTCTCACGCTGTCTTCCTCGCTCAAGGGCTCGATGCCGCCATGCTCCCATGAAGATGAAACCTGTGCCAGGCAGGCTGGCGATGCCAGGAAAAATTGTTATAACATCACAAAATCTTTCCAAGCCGCCTGTGGAGCCGTCCATGCGTCGTCTGTTGCTCGCCCTGCCCTTCGCCCTGCTGCCCCTGGCCGTGGCCCATGCCCACGGCGACCATGATCATGATCACGCCCATGGCACCCTGGGCGCCCACGAGCATGGCGTGGCCAAGCTCAACGCGGTGCTCGACGGCAACACCCTGGAGCTGGAGCTGGACAGCCCGGCCATGAACCTGGTCGGTTTCGAGCACGCCGCCAGCACCGATGCCGACAAGGCCAAGGTCGCCGCCGCCCGCCAGCAGCTCGAGCAGCCCCTGAAGCTGTTCGGTGTCTCGCCGGCCGCCGGCTGCAAGGAAGAGGCCCAGGAACTGGAAAGCCCGCTGTTCGGCGACACCGCCCATGCCGACGAAGAGGGTGACGAGCATGACCACGACCACCAGCATGCCGACGTCAACGCGCACTACCAGCTGAGCTGTGCCACCCCAGGCAAACTCACTCAGATCGACCTCGGCCCGCTGTTCAAGACCTTCCCGCAGACCCAGAAGATCAACGTGCAGCTGATCGGCCCGAACGGCCAGAAAGGCGTGGAAGCCACCCCCGGCAAGGCCGTGGTCGCGTTCTGAATGAGCCAGGCGCTGATCGAACTGCATGACCTGGTGTTCGCCTGGCCCGGCCAGGCGCCGCTGCTGGAGATCCCGGCATTTCGCCTGGAGCCCGGCGAAGCCCTGTTCCTCAAGGGCCCGAGCGGCAGCGGCAAGACCACGCTGCTTGGCCTGCTGGGCGGGGTCAACCGGCCAGGCCAGGGCACTGTCCACCTGCTCGGCCAGGACCTGGCGACCCTGGGCCAGGGCGCGCGTGACCGCTTCCGGGTCGACCACACCGGCTACATCTTCCAGCAGTTCAACCTGCTGCCGTTTCTGTCGGTGCGGGAAAACGTCGAGCTACCCTGTCGTTTCTCGAAAAGCCGCGCCAAGCGCGCTGCCCAGCGCCATGGCAGCATCGACCAGGCCGCCGCGCAGCTGCTCGAGCATCTGGGCCTGGGCGATCCCGACCTGCTCGCGCGCCGCGCCGACAGCCTGTCGATCGGCCAGCAGCAGCGGGTCGCCGCGGCCAGGGCGCTGATTGGCCAGCCCGAACTGGTGATCGCCGACGAGCCGACCTCGGCGCTCGACGCCGACACGCGCGAGGCCTTCATTCGCCTGCTGTTCGACGAGTGCCGCGCCGCTGGCTCCAGCCTGCTGTTCGTCAGCCATGACCAGAGCCTGGCGCCGCTGTTCGATCGCCATCTGTCCCTGGCCGAACTCAACCGCGCCGCCAAGCCCCGGGAGGCCTGATGTACCTGCTTCGCCTTGCCCTGGCCAGCCTGGCCAACCGCCGTTTCACCGCGTGCCTGACCGCCTTCGCCATCGCCCTGTCGGTGTGCCTGCTGCTGGCCGTCGAGCGGGTGCGTACCGAAGCCCGCGCCAGCTTCGCCAGCACCATCAGCGGCACCGACCTGATCGTCGGCGCGCGCTCGGGTTCGGTGAACCTGCTGCTGTACTCGGTGTTCCGCATCGGCAACGCCACCAACAACATTCGCTGGGACAGCTACGAGCACTACGCCAAGGACCCTCGGGTGAAATGGGCGATCCCTATCTCGCTGGGCGACTCGCACCGTGGCTACCGGGTGATGGGCACCACCACCGACTACTTCGCGCATTACCAGTTCGGTCGCCGCCAGCACCTGCAACTCAGCCAGGGCCGGGCGTTCGCCGACGACCCGTTCGAGGTGGTGCTCGGCGCCGAAGTGGCCGAGGCACTGCACTACAAGCTCGGCGAAAAGCTGGTGCTGGCCCATGGTGTAGCCGCCATCAGCCTGGTCAAGCACGACGACAAGCCGTTCACCGTGGTCGGCGTGCTCGCGCGCACCGGCACCCCGGTGGACCGCACCCTGCACATCAGCCTGGCTGGCATGGAGGCGATCCACATCGACTGGCACAACGGCGTGCCGGCCCGCGGCGCCGGGCGCATCAGCGCCGAGCAGGCGCGCACCATGGACCTGCAGCCCAGCGCCATCACCGCCTTCATGCTCGGGCTCAACAGCAAGATCGCCACCTTCAGCCTGCAACGCGAGATCAACGAGTACCGTGCCGAGCCGCTGCTGGCGATCCTGCCTGGCGTGGCCCTGCAGGAGCTGTGGAGCCTGATGGGCACCGCCGAGCAGGCGCTGTTCGTGGTGTCGCTGTTCGTCGTGCTCACCGGCCTGATCGGCATGCTCACGGCGATCCTCACCAGCCTCAACGAACGCCGCCGGGAAATGGCCATCCTGCGCTCGGTGGGCGCGAGGCCCTGGCATATCGCCGGGCTGCTGGTGCTCGAGGCACTGGCCCTGGCGCTGGCGGGGATCGCCGCCGGGCTGGGGCTGCTGTATGCGGGCATCGCCCTGGCCCAGGGCTACGTACAGGCCAACTATGGGCTATACCTGCCCCTGGCCTGGCCGAGCGCCCACGAGTGGACCTTGCTGGCCATCATCCTCGGCGCGGCGCTGCTGATGGGCAGCGTGCCGGCCTGGCGCGCCTATCGGCAGTCGCTGGCCGATGGCTTGTCGATTCATCTTTAAGAGACAGACATGACCCTAGCCTTCGCCGCCTGCTTCGCGGGTAAACCCGCTCCCACAGGGATCGCCTCGCCTCCTGTGGGAGCGGGTTTACCCGCGAAGCAGGTAACACCAGTCCTTCAGTACCTCCTGCTCGCGCTCCTGGTCGCGCTTTCGCTGCCCCTCTGGGCCGCCGATGCCCGCGAGCTGGACTGGCCCGCCCTGATTCCCGAGGGCGCACCGGTCATCCCGCCGCAACTGACGCCGCTGCACGACCTGTCACAGATCGGCAACGCGCTGGCCGCCGAGGCCGCGCCCGCCGCCCGCCAGCAGGCGCCCAACGCCCCGGTGGTCAAGGCCCTGGATGGCCAGGCGGTGAAGATCCCCGGCTACATCGTGCCGCTGGAAGTCAGCGACGAGGGGCGTACCACCGAATTCCTCCTGGTGCCCTACTACGGCGCCTGCATCCATGTGCCGCCACCGCCGTCGAACCAGATCGTGCATATCTTCAGCGAGATGGGCGTGCGCATCGAGGACCTCTACCAGCCTTACTGGATCGAAGGCACGATGCGGGTCAAGGCCAGCAGCAGCGAACTGGCCGACGCGGGCTACCAGATGGAGGCCGAGAAAATCTACGCCTACGAGCTGAAATGAGCACCGCGCCCGCCCAATGACGCGGCTTCGTTGAGCTGGGTCAAACTTTCTGTTTAGTCGGCTTCGTACCATTGGACTACTCGATTACTCACGTCCTTTGGGAGCTTCCATGAACAAGTCCTTGCTCAGTGCCTCGCTCGTCGCGTTGGCGCTCGCAGCCCCTGTTGCCCACGCCCACCAGGCAGGCGATTTCATCATTCGCTCTGGCGCCATCACCACCGCGCCAAACGAAAACAGCGGCGACATCAAGCTCGACGGCGTCAAGGCTTCGGGCACCAAGGCGACTCTGGACAGCGACACCCAGCTGGGCCTGGCCTTCGCCTACATGCTCACCGACCACATCGGCATCGAGTTGCTGGCCGCCACGCCGTTCAAGCACACCGTGGGCGTGAAGGGCCTCGGCCCAGGCCTGGACGGCAAGCTGGCGGACATCAAGCAGCTGCCGCCGACCCTGTCGCTGCAGTACTACCCGATGGAGCCGTCCTCGAAGTTCCAGCCGTACGCTGGCGTGGGTATCAACTACACCCTGTTCTTCGATGAAGACCTGAGCAGCAATCGCAAGGCGCAAGGCTTCAGCAACATGAAACTGCAGGACTCGGTCGGCATCGCCGGCCAGCTGGGCATGGACTACATGATCACCGACAACCTGCTGTTCAACGCCGCGGTCTGGTACGTCGACATCGACACCAAGGCCAGCATCAACGGCCCGAGCGCCCTGGGCGTCGGCAAGACCAAGGTCGACGTGGACGTCGACCCGTGGGTCTACATGGTCGGCCTGGGCTACAAGTTCTGATCCTGCGGCAAGCCCGCTCCGCCTGGAGCGGGCTTGCTCACCTGCCGCCACAGATGGCCCCAGCAACCCCAGGCCAGCGCACTGATCCCCGCCCCCAACCCGCACACCGCGCCCCAGCCCCACCGCGCGTAGACCCAGGTCGCCGCCACCGCCCCCAGGCCGCTGCCCAGCGAATAGCAACACATGTAGGCGCCGATCAGCCGGCTCGCCATTTCGCTGCGCCCCGCCAGCAGCAGACTCTGATTGGTCACATGCACCGCCTGCACGGCCAGGTCGAGCATCAGCACGCCGAGCACCAGCGCCGGCAGTGACTGTTCGAGGTACGCGCTCGGCCACCAGGACAGCGTCAGCAAGCCCAGCGCCCAGCCGACGACGGCCCGACCATGCCCGCGATCGACCAGGCGACCGGCACGTGAAGCCGCCAGCGCGCCTGCCATGCCGGCCAGGCCGAACAAGCCGATCTGGGTGTGATCGAGCGACAGCGGTGCGGCGCTCAGCGGCAGTACCATCGCGCTCCACAGCACGCTGAATGCGGCGAAGATCAGCAGCGCGAACACCCCATGCCGACGCAGCAACCGGTCATGCCGGTACAGGCGCACCACCGACCCCAGCAATGCCCGGTAGGTAGGCCGCTCACCCTGCAGGCTGGCGGACGGCAGCCGCCAGGCGAGCAGTGCCGCCATCAGCAGCGCAAGCCCTGACGCGCCGAAATACACGCCATGCCAGCCAAACCGGTCGGCCACCATGCCCGACACCAGCCGCGCCAGCAGTATCCCCAGCACCACGCCACTGGTGACCGTGCCCACCGCCTGTCCCTGCTGCGCGGGCGTGGCCAGGGTAGCGGCATGCGCCACCATCACCTGCACCACCACCGCGGCCAGTCCGACCATGGTCAGCGCCGCCAGGAGCATGGCCCAGTCCACGGCCAGCGCCACCGCGAGCAAGGCACCCGCCGACGCCAGCAACTGGCCGAGGATCAGGCGCCTGCGATCGACCAGGTCGCCCAGCGGCACGATCAGCAGCAGCCCCAGGGCATACCCGGCCTGGGTCATTCCCACCACCAGGCCCGTGCGAGCGCTGCCCACCCCCAGGCTGGTCGCCATCGACTCCAGCAGCGGCTGGGCAAGATAGACCGTGGCCACGGCCAGGGCACAGGCGGCGGCCAACAACAGCGTCAATCCACGGGTGAGCGGCGGCATGGGCTGATCCTCGACAAACTGGTTTCTTTTTAAAACCACAAGATTGGCTTTCTAGCAAAGGTGGTTTTAATCTGCAACCAAACTTTCTCCAGGGAACGCGCCATGCTCGACGAAAACAACCAGCAATGCCCCGTGGCCCGCGCACTGCAGGTGCTGGGCGACCGCTGGGCGCTGATGATCCTGCGCGATGCCTTCGATGGCCTGTGCCGTTTCAGTGAATTCCAGCGCAACCTGGGGCTGGCGAAGAACATCCTCGCCGCGCGCCTGAAGCTGCTGGTGGAGGCTGAGCTGCTCGTGCAGCAGCCGGCCTCGGATGGCAGTGCGTACAAGGAATATGTGCTGAGCGAAAAGGGGCGCTCGGTATTTCCGATCGTGATCGGCTTGCGCCAGTGGGGGGAGCGTTACCTGTTCACGGCGGGGGAATCACGCTCGCAGCTGGTCGATGATCGCGGCCAGGCTCTGGAGACGCTGCAGGTGCGGGCCCGGGATGGGCGAGCGGTGGGGCCGGAAGATTGCCGACGGCGGGTGGTCCGGCATGCGTGACGTCATCGCGGGGCAAGCCCCCACAGGGACCGCACTAATCCCAAGCCTTGCGCAACGCCTGTGGGAGCGGGTTCACCCGCGAAGCAAGCGACGCGGTGCTTGGCACCGGCTACGCCGGTGTTCGCGGCTAAAGCCGCTCCCACAGGGACCGCACTGATCCCAAGCCTCGCGCAACTCCCGTGGGAGCGGGCTTGACCCGCGAAGTGAACTCAAGCCTTGCCGAGCAACCGCGCCAGCCCCTCGACGAACGGCGTCGGCTCAGGGAACGTGAAGCGCGTCAGCAAGCGCGAATTGTCCGCCCGCGAATGGCGGATATCCCCCGAGCGGGCCTGGCCGTAGCTGACTGCCGGCAAACCGCCCACCACCTGCTCCAACGCCTTGAGCAACTGATTCAGCGAAGTCGCCTGGTTCAGGCCGATATTCACCGCGCCTTCTTCCACCACCGGCTGCTCGAGTGCCTGCACCATCACCTGCACCAGGTCGCCGACATACAGGAAATCGCGGGTCTGCTCACCGTCGCCGAACACGGTGATCGGCGTACCCCGGGTAGCGCGCTCGCAGAAGATGCTGATCACCCCTGAATACGGCGAGGAGGGATCCTGACGCGGCCCGAAGATGTTGAAGAAGCGGAACACCACCGGCTCCAGGCCATGCTGGCGACGGTAGAAGTCCAGGTACTGTTCGCTGGCCAGCTTGTCCACCGCATAGGGCGTCAACGGCGCCTTGGGCGTGTCCTCGGCGATCGACTGGCCTTCGCCATTGTTGCCGTACACCGCCGCGCTGGAGGCGAACAGCACGCGACGGATGCCATTGAGGCGCATCGCTTCGCAGACATTGAGCGTGCCGATGAAATTGCTCTGGTGGGTCTTCACCGGATCTTCCACCGAGGCCTGCACCGAGGCCACCGCGGCCAGGTGCACCACCGCCTGGCAACCCGCGGCGGCACGCGCGACCAGGGCGGCGTCGGCGACATCGCCTTCGAGCAGTTCCAGGCGCGGATGGCCGAGCTGCAGGTTCTCGCGCTTGCCCGTGGACAAGTCATCGAGGATACGCACCGCGTAGCCTTTCTCCAGCAACGCGTCGCACAGGTGCGAGCCAATGAAGCCGGCACCGCCGGTGATCAGGATGGGGGCGTCAGCCATGTCGGTAGAAACGGTCCAGTAGGGGCGGCAAGCCGGCGCGCCAGGCGCGCGGCTTGATGCCGAAGGTGTGAAGGATCTTCTTGCAGGCCAGCACCGCGTGCTGCGGCTCTTCGCTGGCGTCCGGGCGCGCGGCGTGGGCCTGGGCGGTCGGCGCCTGCACGGCCAGCTGCCGCCATTGCGTGGCTTCGGCGAGGATCGCCTGGCCCAGCGCCAGCGGCGTGGTGGCCTCGTTGCCGGCGTAATGATAGGTGCCCCACAGCGGCGCCTTGCAGTCGAGCTGCTTGAGCACCGAGAGGATGACCCGGGCGGCGTCGTCCACCGGCGTCGGGTTGCCACGCCGGTCATCGGCCAGCAGCAGTTCCTGGGGGTGCTCGGCGCGGGTCAGGAAGCGCCCGAGCGCGCCATCGACGCTCTCGTCGAGCAACCAGCCGAAACGCAGCAGCACATGATGCGGGCAGGTGGCGCGCACGCTCTGCTCGATACGCCAGAGGGCCTGGCCACGCAGCCCGAGCGGCACGGGTTCGTCCTTCTCGCTGTAGGCCGTGGCGCGCGAGCCGTCGAACACACGGTAGCTGGAAGGCTGCACGAGGATGATCTCGTGGTGCTGGCACAGCTCGGCGAGCCGCTCCACCGCGCGCTCCTGCAGGGCCAGACGCTGTTCGCTGACGGACTCGGCCTGGAACCAGTCGAAGTAGTAGGCCAGGTTGACCACCACGTCGGGGCGCTGCTCGTCGAGCAGCAGGGTCAGGCTGGCCGGGTCCCAACCGTGCTCCGGAGGGCGCGGCGCCAGGAAGGCGATGTCTTCCTCGGCCCCGAGGCGAATCAGCGCTTGCCCGAGGGCATTGCCACCACCCAACAGCATCAGGCGCATACGCATAGAGTCAACAGGTCCGGTCAGATCGATGGAGGAAAGGAGCCATTTTGCTGTTTCCGCAGGGGGAAGTCCAACCTGGGCCAGGCACGGGCGCTTTTTGCGCAGATAGGCGCCAGATCCCACCACCCTAGCAACTAGGAAATGACTGATCAAAGACAAGGAATAGTCTGACTTTCGGTTTGCCCGCGCGATAGGTCCAATTGCCGCCTTGCCCATGACCCGAGGTCTCGGACTGGGCTTGCCAGGACAACCCAATGACAAGGATAGAGTCAGATGAACGACCCGGAAGTCGCTTGCGTGCAATTCACCCCCTCCCAAGCCCAGGCGCTGGCCGTTGCCAGCCAGGCACTCGCCGAACTGGGTGGTCCCCAGGCCCAGGGCGCGGCTCGCCAGGCCCGCGCCCACGCCGAACGGCTCACGGCCAGCCTGACGCCCGGCCAGCAAGCGGTGCTGCGACGGTTCGCCCAGGGCAACCTCTCGGCGCTGCTGTTCTCGCAGATGCACGCGCCGGACGATACGCCGCCCGAACAGCTGCCCGCCCTGGCGGAGCTCGAGCAGGACGCCGACTGCCGCTACCTCGCCTCGCGCAACCAGCTGCTGCTGGAACTGGCCCACTATCGTGCCTTCGCCTTCGATATCGACAATGACGGCAAGCTCGTGCGCCTGGTCGCCAACTTCAAGGGCGGCGGCAGCACCCCGCGTCCCGGCGAAAACCGCCAGGCGGCGGTGGAGCTCAGCTCCCACTCAGGCCTCAACCTCGGCCCGCACACCGAAGCGCCCTATAACTGTTCGGTACAAAGCCGACACGGCCACTCGCCCGCCCCCAGCGCGCTGATCCTGACGGCCCGCTGGAACCCGGCAAGGGAGCCGACCCGGATTTTTCCGCTGCCGCCGATCATCGAGCAGCTGGGAACCCTGCACGCCCTGGCGCTGACATCGCCATCGTTCGACTTCAGCCGCAGCGAATGCTTCGTGCAGGGCCAGGGATCGGCTGGCAAGGCCACCTCGATGCTGCAGTTCGACCCCAACGGCGGCTTCAGCATGCGCTACAACGCCTACCGTTTCTCACTCAACGACGGCGCCAGCGAGGCTGCCGCGCGCGCGTTCGATGCCTTCCAGAACCTGCTGGGCTCGACCCCGCCCCTGCCGTTCGTGCTGGAGCCCGGCAACGCCTTGCTGATCAACAACTGCCGGGCCCTGCACGGTCGCGACTCCGTCCAGGACAACCGCCGCCTGCTGGTACGTCTGTTCGCCTACTCGCCCTTCGCCCGCCCGCTGGTGATCAGCGACGACCCGCTGCTCGTTCGCGGCTGACCAGGAGTGTTCGACCGTGCTGGAAACCTTGCCCCAAGCCCTTGATCTGGAACTTCTGCTGCTGCTCGCGGCGGTGGCGTTGTTGGCCGGCTTCTTCGACGCGATTGCCGGAGGTGGCGGCCTGCTCACCCTGCCCATGCTGTTCATCGCCGGTATCGATCCGCTGGCGGCCATCGCCAGCAACAAGTTCCAGGCCGCCTCGGCGACGGTTTCCGCAACCGTCGCCTTTGCCCGCAAGGGCATGATCGATTGGCACAGCGGCCTGCCCATGGCGCTCATGGCGTTCATCGGTGGCGCGCTGGGCGCGCTGTCGGTGAGC
Organism: Pseudomonas sp. microsymbiont 2; assembly: GCF_054788395.1. Classification (NCBI taxonomy): domain Bacteria; kingdom Pseudomonadati; phylum Pseudomonadota; class Gammaproteobacteria; order Pseudomonadales; family Pseudomonadaceae; genus Pseudomonas; species Pseudomonas sp. microsymbiont 2. The sequence continues at coordinate 656,027 of NZ_CM139112.1, read as the reverse complement.
CTGGTGCCGCAGGCCCTGCTCCAGGCCTGCGTGCCGGTGTTGCTGATACTCGTGGCGGCCTGGTTCGCGTTCAGCCCGAAACTTCAGGAGCAGCAACGGCAAGCGAAAGTGTCCCTCAGCCTGTTCTGCCTGGGCGTCGCACCGCTGATCGGCTTCTACGACGGGGTGTTCGGCCCAGGCGTCGGTTCGTTCTTCATGCTTGCCTGCGTGCTTCTGCTTGGCCAACACTTGATGCGCGCGGTATGCAGCAGCAAGCTACTGAATGCTGCCTGCAACCTGGGCGCGCTGTCGGTGTTCGCGCTGGGTGGGGCGATCATCTGGCCACTGGCCCTGGCGATGGCCGCCGCGGCGATCGTCGGCGCCCAGCTGGGCGCGCGCTGTGCCGTGCGTTTCGGCACACGCCTGATCAGGCCGCTGGTAGTCTGCGTCTGCTGCGTCATGGCGCTCAAGCTGTTGAGCACACCCGGCAACCCCATCGTCGAATGGCTGAACACTCAATTCTCATAGGAGCAGGAGATGGACCTCGAGCCGAGCGTTGCACCACGCGCCCTCTGGCAATACGACGAACCCGCGCCCGGTCCGGAGCGATTCATCGAAGAACGCTTCGACGGTTATCGCCAGCAGGCCCGTCTGCTGCTGGCGCATACCGAGCGCTCGGCACCGGTGTTCGTCGTCGGCGGCGCCCGGTCGGATTTCACTCGGCTCAATCCGCTGCTTTACCGCCTGCAACAGCGGGGCATCGGCTCGCTGACCGGCAACCTGTCCGGGCACAGCCGGGCAAGCGAACCGGGGGCAAAGGACGCCTCGCTGGCCAGCAACCTGCAGGAAGCCCTGCGTTTTCACCAGCACCTCGACAGCCGCAGCGACACCGTGATCGGCCATAGCCTGGGCGGCGCCCTCGCCCTCAAGCTGGCGGCCCAGCGATCCCAGGTACGCAAGCTGGTGCTGATCTGCCCGGCGGTCTACCCCGATGCGGCCCATGCCGCGCCGTTCGGTCCGGCGTTCAGCGAAGCGATCCGCAAGCCTTTTGCCTTTCTCGACTGCGACAGCTATGCCTTCCTGCGCCAGTTCCAGGGGCGGGTGCTGCTGGTGGTCGGCGAGTACGACGGGCTCAACTCCAAGGTCCACGGCCAGGGCCCCGGCACCTCGGCGGGCACGCGAAACCTGGCGGGGGTGGAGCGTTACAGTCCGATTCCCGAAGAGGTCACCCACACGCTGCTGCGTTCAGTGCCGGCCCGCCATGTGGAGTGCCTGATGCTGACCGATTGCGACCATGGCATCGCCGCGCACCTGCGCGACAGGCCGCAGGTGGCGGACCAGGTGGCCGAGAGCGTGGCGGCGTTCATTCTCGATTGACCGCTTGGTCCTGTCCCTTTGGGGCGGGTTTAGCGGATCGCCGCGCCGCGGCGAAGCAGGCAGCGCGGTGCATGGCACCGGCTTCGCCGGTGTTCGCGGGCAAGCCCGCTCCCACAGGGGCTGCGTCATGCCCGGTGGTGACGGCGCTCACTCGATCTCGAACAGGCCGTTGCTGATCATCCCGGCGCTCAGCCGGTCGCGGATGTCATCATCGATGCGTGGATCGTCCGGGCGGTACAGCTTGATCTGGCGATAGGCATTGATGCGGTTGATCTCCTCGCCCAGGTACTCCCAGACCACCCGGGTGCAGGCCGGGTTGCGCCGGTCACCGCTGGAAACCCCGGTCTTGAGGCCGTTGAGCCGGCTGATGCGGCTCTTGAAGCTGGGGATGAGAATGGTCTGGCTCATCTCGTTGAAGGTCAGCGATTCGTAGTCGATCAGGAACATCCGGTCCTGCAGCTGGAACGCCGCGCCCAGATAACGGCAACGCACCTCGGCATGCTGCTCGAGGCCACTGCTGCGCTCCTGGCGTTCCTGGCGCTCGAACAGAAAGCTGCCACGTTCCTCCCACAGGTGCACCAGCGACACCAGGATCGAGCCCGGCACCGACATGCAGTTGGCGTATTCGAAGTAGTAACCGCAATAGCGCGACAGGTTGCCGGCTTCTTTATGCAGTGGCTTGAACAGTTCGCTGATCGGGTCGTCCTGATTGCCGAAACGCGGTTCCTGGCTGCGCGCGCCGATCAACCGGGCGAACTGTTCGGGCGGCAAGCCCAGCTCGTAATCCTCGACACCAAAGAAGTCGCCGATGCGCTTGAGGTTGTAGGCCGTCGGGCGGCTCTGGCCGCTCAGGTACTTGTTGAATTGCCCGCGGTTGATCGACAGCTGCCGGCAAACCTCCGAGATAGAGCGGTAGTGGCTGCAGGCCAATTTGAGGTTGACAGCGAAATGATCGCCCATGATGCGCGGGTCCAGGTGATGCGAGTGGCGCAAGTCTAGCATCAAGTCGCACCAAAACGGAGCAACCCGCGAAATTGTAACCACAGTTGTCATGGCCAACCATGCGCCCCCAATGAATCGCGGTGCGCCTGCCGCCCGCTGGTCTTTCCACGCGAAGAATAAGAATCGAGGTCATTTTTCAATGCTCGAAGCACTCAACGATTTCCTTTCGGGGAAACTGCTCATCGTGCTGATCGTCGGACTCGGCGGTTATTTCACCATCCGCTCGCGGTTCGTCCAGTTCCGCCACTTCGGCCACATGTTCGGTGTCTTCAAGGAATCCCTTCGCGGCCAGGCAGGCCAACTGAGCTCGTTCCAGGCCCTGATGCTGAGCCTGGCCGGTCGCGTCGGCGCCGGTAACATCGCCGGTGTCGGTATCGCCGTGACCCTCGGCGGCCCGGGCGCCGTGTTCTGGATGTGGGTCACCGCCCTGGTCGGCATGGCCAGCAGTTTCTTCGAGTGCACCCTGGCCCAGGTCTACAAGCGCGCCGATGGCGACGGCCTGTATCGCGGCGGCCCGGCGTACTACATCCTGCATGGCCTGAAGCTGAGAAGCATGGCGATCGTGTTCTCGATCCTGCTGCTGGTCACCTACGGCTTCGCCTTCATCGGCGTGCAGTCGTACACCGTGACCCACTCGCTGCAGAACGCCTTCGGCTTCGAGCCGAGCCGTACCGGCATCGTGCTCGCGGTACTGCTGGCCATCACCTTCATCGGTGGCATCAAGCGTATCGCCGCGGTGTCCGACCTGCTGGTGCCGGTCAAGACCCTGGCCTACATCGGCGTGACCCTGTACGTGATCGGCACCCAGATCGAACACGTGCCAGCGATGCTGGAAACCATCTTCAAGAGCGCCTTCGGCCTTGATCCTGCGTTCGGCGGCCTGCTCGGCAGCGCCATCGTCATGGGCGTGAAGCGTGGCGTGTTCGCCAACGAAGCAGGCCTGGGCAGCGCGCCGAACGTCGCCGCCGTCGCCGCCGTGAAGCACCCGGGCGCCCAGGGCGTGGTCCAGGCCTTCAGCGTGTTCCTCGATACCTTCGTGATCTGCACCTGCACCGCGCTGCTGATCCTGCTGTCGGGCTTCTATACCCCGGGCTTCGAAGGTGACGGCATCGTCCTGACCCAGAACTCGCTGGCCGCCGTGGTCGGTGACTGGGGCCGCCTGTTCGTCAGCGTGGCGTTGTCGCTGTTCGTGTTCACCTGCATCCTCTACAACTACTACCTGGGCGAGAACAGCCTGCAGTTCCTCAGCCGCAACCGCGTGGTGCTGATGATCTTCCGTGGCCTGGTACTGGCGCTGGTGATCTGGGGTTCGGTGCAGAACCTGTCGACCGTGTTCGCCTTCGCCGACATCACCATGACCTGCCTGGCCTTCGTCAACCTGATCGCCCTGGCCCTGCTGTTCAAGGTCGGCCTGCGGGTGATGCGCGACTACGACGAGCAGCGCAAGGCTGGCATCAAGCAGCCAGTGTTCGACGCCAGCAAGTTCGCCGACCTGGACCTGGACCGTGCCGCCTGGCCGGCCATTTCGCCGGCTGAAACAGCCACTGACAAAGCCGACGCCCAGGCGCAGCTGCAGCGCTGATATCCTCCCCTGCCCCAGCCGCCCCGTCCGTGGGCGGCTGCCTCTTCTTTCGCTACATCGCTACGGAATGTCTCCATGCGTGCAGTCAAGAATCTTCTCGTCCTCTATACCGGTGGCACCATCGGCATGCTGCAGACCACCGAAGGCCTGGCGCCCGCCGGCGGCTTCGAAGCGCGCATGCGCGAGCATTTCGCCGCCTGCGGCGATGCGCCGGGGGTGCAGTGGTCGCTGCGTGAGCTGAACCCTCTGATCGATAGCGCCAACATGCAGCAGGGCAACTGGCTGGCGATGCGCGACGCCATCGTCGAGGCGGTCGAGCGCGACGGCCACGATGGCGTGCTGGTGCTGCATGGCACCGACACCCTGGCCTACAGCGCCGCGGCCCTGTCGTTCCTGCTGCTCGGTTTGCCGGCGCCGGTGTTGCTGACCGGCTCCATGCTGCCGGCCGGCGCGCCGGACAGCGATGCCTGGGCCAACCTCGTCGGTGCCCTGGGCTTGTTCGAAAGCGGCCTGGAGGACGGCGTGCAGCTGTACTTCCACGGTCAGCTGCTGCACGGCTGCCGTGCCTCGAAGCTGCGCAGCGAGGCGTTCGACGCCTTCACCGTGCTGCCGCGCCATCGTGAAGGCGAGCGTGCGCGAGAGCTGCCGACCCGCCTGGATTACCGTCAGCCGCGCCAACCGGTGAAGCTGGCGGTCATGCCGGTGTTCCCGGGGCTGGCCGCGGAGCATCTGCGTGGTCTGTTCGACAGTGGCATCCAGGGGTTGGTGCTGGAGTGCTACGGTAGCGGCACCGGGCCGTCCGACGACCAGGCGCTGCTCGACGTGCTGCATGACGCCCGCCAGGGCGGCGTGATGATCGTCGCCATCAGCCAGTGTCCGGAAGGGTCGGTGGTGTTCGACACCTATGCCGCTGGCAGCCGCCTGCGTGATACCGGGCTGGTCAGCGGTGGGGGCATGACCCGCGAAGCGGCGCTGGGCAAGCTGTTCGCGCTGCTCGGGGCGGGGTTGGATGTCCAAGCGGCGGAGCACTGGTTCGCCCTGGACTTATGTGGTGAGCGCGCTTAGGCGCGGTAGCCTTCAGAGCGACACACGAACCGGCTTTGGCTTTGGCTTTGGCTTTGGCTTTGGCTTTGGCTTTGGCTTTGGCTTTGGCTTTGGCTTTGGCTTTGGCTTTGGCTTTGGCGATCAGAAGTCTACCCCCATAGCCCACTAGCGACAGCTGCGCCAGCCCAGGCGCCGCCCGTACCTTCGCGACTTCAGGAGGCCGAACGCAGGCCTTGCGGAGGGAGGTGACGGGCATGGATGCCCGTCAAGCGCTGCGGCCCAGGATGGGCCGTTCAGCGCGGTCCTCCCGGGAGCAAGGCCGGAGTGAGGGGACCCGGAGCGAAGCGTAGGGCCGGATGATGGAGCGCAGCGTTTTTTGGTTACTTTTTGTCGCGTTTGACAAAAAGTGACCCGCCGTAAGGGCGGAAAGGTGACTATGCGTCGTCATCGTAAATGAATGCGCTTACAACTATAAGAACCGCCGCCGATCGTCTTTGACTTTGACTTTGACTTTTAAATATTTTGTTTTGAAAGTTATATGCACATTCATTTGCGATGCCGACGCATAGTCACCTTTCCGCCCTTACGGCGGGTTACTTTTTGAAGGATCAAAAAGTAACCAAAAAATCCTCGCTCCATTCATCCGGCCCCTACGCTTCGCTCCGGGGTTCCCTCGCTCCGTTCTTGCTCCCGGGAGGACCGCGCTGAACGCCCCATCCTGGGGCGCAGCGCTTGACGGGCATCCATGCCCGTCACCTCCCTCCGCAAGAACTCCGCTCGGCCTCCTGAAGTCGCAATTGGCGGCGCCTGAACTATCGCGCGCTTAGAAGCAAGATCAAGATCAAGATCAAGATCAAGATCAAGATCAAGAAACATGAATAGGTTATTTCATTATGACTGACCTATTAGGCCGCTAGATGAAGCGCTGCCGGGAAACAGAAATACTTCCCAACTTTGGGCTTATATCACAAGCCCAAAGTCAAAAGAATTGGCGGAAGGCAGCGGGAGTCGAACCTGCCCGGGAACGGCTGCCGTCCCCAACCGGGTTTGAAGCCCGGCCGCGCCACCGGGCGCGATTGCCTTCCTTGAAATCAGAGCCCGCTCTGCGACTGGGCCAGGGCGCTGTCGCCGCGAATATGACGCTGGTCGCCAACCCGCCGGGTCAGGCCAACGCGGTCGAAGTACTCGAGTATCTGCACACTGCGCTTGCGACCGATGCCCAACATATCGCGAAACACCGCGACCTGCACTATCGGCGATACCGCCGCCTCACGCAACAACAGCTCTGCCATGCGCCTTAGCGTCGCCTCCGGGTAGAACAGGTCACGCACCACCTGGTGCAACAGACCAAGCCGGGCCAGCTTGCGCAACAGCAACCGCACCTCGCCCTCGTCGCAACACTCCTCGGCGGCCAGCACCCGCACCCACGGCGGATCGAACTCACCTGCCAGCAAGCGCGGCAGCAAACGCTCCCATAACGCCGTATCGGCCTCGCTCAGCTGAACCTGATGGTCCGGCAGATGCAACCACGGACCACTGCTACTGATCGCCCCCTCGCCCAGCAACTCGTCCAACAGACTGACAAACGCCGGACGCTCCAGCGCCAGCGCGGTGAAACGGCGCAGGCGGTCGCGGTCCGGCCCGAGCTGGTCAGGTTCCTGCTCATGGAACTGCGCCAGGCGCTGCAGCACTTGCGCCTTGAGCGCCGCCCACTGATGACGAGCGAACAGCAACTGCCCCTGACGGGTGGCGACCACCAGCACCGCGTCCGGCAACTGCCAGGTTTCGCGCAGACGATTGAACTGACGCTCCAGACGCTGTGGGTCAAGCCCTCCCGGCGCCGCATCGAGCAGCGCCGGCAACGCCTGTTCCAGCTCGTCGGCATCACGCAGCACCTGCAACTGACGCAGGCGCGCTTCACTGCGGCGCTGCCGGCTCGGCGCGAACGGATCGAGCACCCGGCCACCGCCCAAGGTGCGCTGGGCACGCTGGTCGCGCAGCACCAAACGATCGCCATGCACGGCCTGCAACGGGGCATTGAGCAGCAACTGGGCGAACATGCGCTGGCCGGCCGCGAGCTGTTCACCTTCCAGCAACGCCACCCGCGCCGTCACATCCTGGGTGCCCAGATGCACATGCACCGCACTGAAATGTTCGAACGTGCGCGTCTCGCCCGGCAACAAGGCCAGCTCGATATCGACCCGCACACTGGGCGCGTGCAACCACTGCGGGACCAACCAGTCGCCGCGGTGCACCTGCTCGACCGCCAGCCGTTCGGCGGCGATGTTCAACGCCACCCGTTGCCCGGCTTCGGCCACCAGCGCCGCCTGGTTCTGCGCATGCAGGCCACGTACCCGCACCGGCTTGCCGGCCTTGCCCAGCAGCAGCGTGTCGCCGGCACTGACCTGCCCGGCCAGGGCTGTGCCAGTGACCACCACGCCCGCCCCGGAAACCGCGAAGGCACGGTCCACGGCCAGGCGGAACCCACCACGCGCACTGCGCCGACGCACCCGCGCCGAAGCGGCCAGCAACGCGGCGCGCAAGGCATCGATACCCTCGCCGTCAAGGCTCGAAACAGGCAGTTGCAGGGCTCCGGCATACGGCCCGGGCGCCAGCAGCGCGCTGACTTGCGCCTGCACCTCGGCCAACCGTTGGGCGTCGACCCGATCGCACTTGCTGATGACCACGAGCGCCTGCGGGATCCCCAGCAGCTCGATGATCGACACGTGTTCGCGGGTCTGCGGCATCACCCCGTCATCGGCAGCCACCACCAACAGCACCAGGTCGATGCCATGGGCGCCCGCCAACATGTTGTGGATAAAACGCTCATGCCCCGGCACATCGATGAAACCGGTCAGCGGCGCGCCCTCGGCCAGGGCGGCATAGCGATAGCCGAGATCGATGGTCATGCCACGGGCGCGTTCTTCCTGGCGTGTGTCACCGACCTGACCGGTCAGGGCCTGGAGCAGCGCGGTCTTGCCATGATCGATGTGCCCAGCGGTGCCGACGATCACTGCACCGGCCCCAGTTGCAAGGCCGCAAGCTGCGCCAGCCACTGGGCTTCGTCATCCAGCTGGCGCAAGTCGAGCCACAGGGCATCGTCGTCGATGCGGCCAAGCACCGGCACCGGCAGGTCGCGCAGGGCACGCTCCAGCACGTGCAGGCCGCGACCGCGCAGCTTCTTCGACACCAGCGGACGCAGACACAGCGCCGCGCTTGGCAGCCGCGCCACAGGCTGACTGCCGCTGCCGATCATGCCCAGGGCCGGTTCGACGCGGACGCTCCATTGCACGCCCAGTCGCGCGGCCAGCTCGGGCGCCAGGCGCTCGGCCTGGGCAGCGATCTCGGCCTGGGGCCGGGTCAGCAGGCGCAGACTCGGCAAGCACTCGGCCAGACGGTCCGGGTTGCGGTACAGCGCCAGCACCGCTTCAAGCGCCGCGAGGGTGATCTTGTCGACCCGCAGGGCACGCTTGAGCGGGTTCTTCTTGATCTTCGCGATCAGTTCCTTGCGCCCGACGATGATCCCCGCCTGCGGCCCGCCGAGCAGTTTGTCGCCACTGAAGGTGACGATGTCGGCGCCATCGGCCAGTGCCTGGCGTACGGTCGGCTCGGCCGGCAGGCCCCAGCGGGTCAGATCGAGCAGACTGCCGCTGCCCAGGTCTTCCAGCAGCGGCAACTCATGTTCATGGGCGATACGCGCCAGTTCCACGGTGGGTACCTGGGTGGTGAAGCCCTGGATGCTGTAGTTGCTGCAATGCACGCGCATCAGCAAGCCGGTACGCGGGTTGATGGCGGCTTCGTAGTCGCGGGCGTGGGTGCGGTTGGTGGTGCCGATCTCGCGCAGCTTCACCCCGGCACGGGCCATGATGTCGGGGATGCGGAACGCACCGCCGATCTCGATCAGCTCGCCACGGGAAATGACGCCCTCCTTGCGTGCCCCCAGGCTGTTGAGCGCCAGCAGCACGGCGGCGGCGTTGTTGTTGACCACGGTGACGGCCTCGGCACCCGTCAGCTCGCGGATCAGGCCTTCGATAAGATCGTCGCGGTCACCGCGCTTGCCGGTGGCCAGGTCGAACTCCAGGTTGAGCGGATAGCGCGCGGCAGTCTGCATCGCCTCGACCGCGACCTCGGGCAGCAAGGCCCGGCCGAGGTTGGTGTGCAGCACGGTGCCGGTCAGGTTGAAGACACGGCGTACCTGGCTGCGCTGCTGGATGGCCAGGCGCTCGCCGGCGCGGCCCAGGAGCACTTCGGCGGCCAGTTCGGCGCTACCGAGCTGACCGAGGCGCGCGGGTTCGCGCAGGTCGTCGAGCAGTTGGCGCAGGGTGGCCAGCACCGAGTCGCGGCCATGGCGGTCGAGCAGTGGGGCACAGACCGGGTGGCGCAGGAGGGTGTCGATGGAGGGCAGGCGTGGGGTGTCGCTGGCGAGGCTTGAAGACATGCGGTACTACCTATGACTGATCCGTTGTCTGGTCGGGTGCAATCGCGGGGCAAGCCCGCTCCCACGCCGATCGCATCCATTGCGTGGGAGCGGGCTTGCCCCGCGATCCGGTTCAACTCGATTGCAGTGTAGACACTACCCCGGCGCCAGCAGCAGGTTGGGGGCCAGCCGATGGAACCCCTCCTCGTCCAGACGCATGTCCAGCGCCAGGCTCGCCAGGTCATCGGCCAGCGGTTCGGCCGCGGCATCGTTCTCCAGGTAGTTCTGCTTCAGGTAGCTCTGGCACCCGGGGCAGCACTCGGCGCGCAGCGGCGCCTTGCCCGGCGCGTGGCGGTCATCCTCGAGGTTGCTGTAGCGCAAGTCCTTGCTCGACTCGCAATACACGCACTTGACCCGCACCACATGCCATTCGCAGGCACACAGCGAGCAAGCCAGGTAACGCAGGCCATTGTGCTTGCCGCGGTTGCGCACCACCCCGGCCATGGCCGGTGATCCGCATGCCGGGCACTGGGCCAGGCTGCCCGCGGGCTTGAGCTCCGGCGCCGGCAGCGCCAGCAGCCAGCTGGACCACGCCGCCTGCAAGGCGGCACCGAGGAAAGGCACCAACGCCGCTGGCACGGCGTCGTACTGACCACCGAGCAAGGCAATGGCCCAGCCCTTGCGCTGGGCATCGTCACTGCCAAGCAGCGTACTCATCGCCTCGGCCAGCGGTCCATCAGGCGGGGCCTCGAAACGCTCAAGCAGCGCCTGCAACCAGACCAGCCACGGCCCTTCACGCACCAGGCTGTCCGCCGCCAGCGGCGGCAATCCATGACTTATGCACAGGCGTTGACGCTCGTCGGCCACCGGCACACCCGCCGGTGGGTTATCCACAAGCTGCTGCTGAATCCGGCAAAGCCTGGCCATCAACCGCAGGTAGTCGCCAAGGGCGTTGCCCTCGGCCAACTGCTCCAGCCGTGCGGCCCGCACGTCGAAGAGGTTGGCCGGCGGCAGGTGCAGGAACGGCGGCATCACCGCCGATGCTTCGATCTGTCCGGGTTCGAGAATCGTGCTCAAACGATCATCCTTCTTTTCCACCGGGGTTACGCGACGTCTTGTCGCCGGTCACCTCCCGGTACCACAGTTCATGGTGCTTACGCGCCCAGGCGCGGCTGACCCAGCCATGCAGCATGGCGCCGATCGAGCCCTTGATCCAGATCCCGGCATAGATATGCACGATGATGCTCAGGATCAGCACGAACCCCGCCAGCGCGTGGGCCAGGGTGGCCAGGCGGATCGCGCCGATATCGAAGAAATGGCTGAAGTACGCGCGCCAGATCACCACGCCACTGAGCAACAGCACCAGCATGCAGGCCAACAAGGTCCAGAACAGCAGCTTCTGCCCGGCGTTGTACTTGCCGATCGGCGGCACGCCTTCTTCCTTGTTGAGCATCACCCGATCGATGCGGCGCAGCCACAGCCGGTCGTTGGCGGTGATGAAGTTGGCGCGCCAGAAACGCAGTACCAGGCCCAGGAAGAACACGAACATCGCCACGCCCATGAACGGGTGCAGGATGCGCGTCCAGGGCCCGCCGCCGAACAGCTGGCTCAGCCAGAACAGCGCCGGATGGAACAGCGCCAGCCCCGACAGCCCGGCCATGATGAACAGGATCGCGACAATCCAGTGGTTGGTCCGTTCGTTGGCGTTGTAGCGCAGGATAGGCTTGTTATCGTTCATGGCCGCTGCTCCCCCTGCCCGCCCGGGCGATTCGGGTCATACACATGCACCGCCGGGTCGACCTGATGCACGCTGTCGTCCACAGGTTCTGGATGCTCGTCCTCTTCGACCCGTTGCGGACCGACGCGCACGTAGTGGAAGAACCCGGCCAGCACCGCCGCGCCCATGGCCAGCAGCGCCAGCGGCTTGCTGAAGCCCTTCCACAGGCCGACCAGCGGGCTGATCACCGGCGCGTCCGGCAGACCGGCGTAGATCCGTGGCGTGTCGGCGTGGTGCAGCACGTACATCACATGAGTGCCGCCGACACCGTCCGGATCGTACAGCCCGGCATTCTCGTAGCCGCGCGACTTCAGGTCGACGATGCGCTCGTCGGCATGCACCTTCATCTCTTCCTTGCTGCCGAAGACGATCGCTCCGGTCGGGCAGGTCTTCACGCAGGCCGGCTCCAGGCCCACGGCCACGCGGTCGGAACACAGGGTGCACTTGTACGCCTTGTGGTCCTTCTGCGAGATGCGCGGGATGTTGAACGGGCAGCCGGTGATGCAGTAGCCGCAGCCGATGCAGTGGTCCTGGTTGAAGTCGACGATGCCGTTGACGTGCTTGATGATCGCCCCTGGGCTGGGGCAGGCCTTCAGGCAGCCCGGCTCGGCGCAGTGCATGCAGCCGTCCTTGCGGATCAGCCACTCCAGGTTGCCGTCGTCACGCTCGTGCTCGGTGAAGCGCATCAGGGTCCAGCTCTCGGCGGAGAGGTCCTGGGGGTTGTCGTAGGTGCCGTGGTTGTGGCCGACCTCGTCACGCAGTTCGTTCCACTCCGAGCACGCCACCTGGCAGGCCTTGCAGCCGATGCACTTGGTGGTGTCGATCAGCTTGGCGACTTCCTGCTGCAGGCGTACCGAAGGTGGCACGGTGGTGGTGGCCGAGCGGGCGATGATGTCTTGGCTGGCCATCAGAGTTTCTCCACTTTGACGAGGAACGACTTGGACTCCGGCGTCTGCGTGTTGCCATCACCGAGGAACGGCACCAGGGTGTTGGTCAGGAAGCCCTGGCGCGTGAGGCCGGTGAAGCCCCAGTGCAGCGGGATGCCGACCTGGTGCACGGTCTGGTTGTTGACCTGCAGCGGACGGATCCGCTTGGTCACCACCGCCACCGCATCGATATACCCGCGCTTGCTCGACACCCGCACCCGGTCGCCGGCCTTGATGCCCTTCTCGCTCGCCAGCACCTCGCCGATCTCGACGAACTGCTCGGGCTGGGCGATGGCGTTGAGGCGGCAATGCTTGCTCCAGAAGTGGAAGTGCTCGGTCAGCCGGTACGTCGTCGCCGCATGGGGGAACTCGTCATGGGTGCCGAGGGTGTCCCACACCGAATCGAAGATCCGCCCGGCCGGGTTGCTGGTGGCCTTCTTGTTCTGCGGATGCAACGGGTTGATGCCGATCGGCGTTTCGAACGGCTCGTAGTGCTCGGGGAACGGCCCCTCGGCCATCTTGTCGACGGCGAAGAATCGCGCCACGCCCTCGGGGTTCATGATGAACGGGTTCATCCCGGCTTCTGGCGGCGAGTCGGCCTTGAAGTCCGGCACATCGGTGCCGGTCCAGGCCTTGCCGTTCCACCACACCAGGCGCTTCTTCTCTGGGTCCCAGGGCTTGCCCTGCGGGTCGCTGGAGGCGCGGTTGTAGAGAATGCGCCGGTTGGCCGGCCAGGCCCAGGCCCAGTTCTGCACCTGGTGCATGCCGTACGGGTCGCTGTTGTCACGCCGGGCCATCTGGTTGCCCTGCTCGGTCCAGCAGCCGGCGAAGATCCAGCAGCCGGACGCGGTGCTGCCGTCGTCCTTCATCTGGGCGAAACCGGCAAGCTGCTGGCCAGCCTTGAGCGTGGCGCCGCTGGCGTCGGCAAGGTCGCTGACCGCCCAGCCGTTCATCTCCTTGGCCAGCTCTTCGGGGGAAGGCTCCTCGGGAATCTTGTACGGCCAGCTGATGTTGAGCATCGGCTGCGGATAGGCGCCGCCCTCCTTCGCGTAGCGCTGACGCAGGCGCAGGAACAGCTCGCTCATGATGTGCACGTCGGTGCGGGTCTCGCCCGGGCCGTCGGCGCCCTTCCAGTGCCACTGCAACCAGCGGCTGCTGTTGACCAGCGAGCCATCCTCCTCGGCGAAGCAGGTGGTGGGCAGGCGAATCACCTCGGTCTGGATGCTGGCCGTGTCGACATCGTTGAACGCGCCGGCATTGCGCCAGAACTCGGAGGTCTCGGTGGCCAACGGGTCCATGATCACCAGCCACTTGAGCTTGGCCAGGGCGGCAGTGACACGGTTCTTGTCCGGCAGCGCGGCGATCGGGTTGAAGCCCTGACACATGTAGCCGTTGACCTTGCCCTGGCCCATCATCTCGAACATGCGCAGCACGTCGTAGGCCGGCACGTCGAGCTTGGGCAACCAGTCGTAGCCCCAGTTGTTCTCGGCGGTGGCGTTGGCGCCGTACCAGGCCTTCATCAGGCTGACGTGGAACTTGCCGTAGTTCTGCCAGTACGACAGCTGTCCAGGGCGCAGCGGCTTGGAGGCGCGCTTGTCGATATAGGCGGCGTAGTCCTGCTCGGCGTCGCCGGCGAGCGTCAGGTAGCCCGGCAGCGAGTTCGACAGCAGGCCCAGGTCGGTCAGGCCCTGGATGTTGGAGTGCCCGCGCAGGGCGTTGACTCCGCCACCCGGCATGCCGACGTTGCCCAGCAACAGCTGCACCATGGCGGCGCTGCGGATGATCTGCGCGCCGATCGAGTGCTGGGTCCAGCCCAGGGCATAGAGGATGGTCATGGTCTTGCCCGGCACCGAGCAGGTGGCGATCTCTTCCCAGACCTTCATCATCTGTTCCTGCGGCATGCCGCAGGTCATGCTCGCCAGCTCCGGCGTGTAGCGACTGTAGTGCTGCTTCATCAGCTGGTAGACGCAACGCGGATGCTGCAGGGTCGGGTCGACCTTGGCATAGCCATCCTCGCCCAGCTCGTAGCCCCAGCCGGACTTGTCGGCGTACACGCGCTTGGCCGCGTCGTAGCCGCTGAACAGCCCGTCCTCGAAGCCGTAGCTGTCTTTGACGATGAACGACACATCGGTGTAGTTGCGCACGTACTCGTGCTGGATCTTGTCGTTGCTCAGCAGGTAGTTGATCAGCCCGCCCATGAAGGCGATGTCGCTGCCGGTGCGAATCGGCGCGTAGTAGTCGGCCACCGAGGCGGTACGGGTGAACCGCGGGTCGACCACGATCAGCCGGGCGTTGTTGTGCGCCTTGGCTTCGGTCACCCACTTGAAGCCGCACGGGTGCGCTTCAGCGGCGTTGCCGCCCATCACCAGGACCAGGTTTGCGTTGGCGATATCGGACCAGTGATTGGTCATCGCGCCACGGCCATACGTCGGGGCAAGACTTGCCACCGTCGGGCCGTGTCAGACACGCGCCTGGTTGTCGAACCCCAGCATGCCCAGCGAACGGATCACCTTGTGCGTCAGGTAACCGGCCTCGCTGGACGCGGCGGATGCGGCGAGAAAGCCCGTGGTCAGCCAGCGGTTGACCGTCTGCCCCTGGGCGTTCTTCTCGATGAAGTTGGCGTCGCGGTCCTGTTTCATCAGGTCGGCGATGCGATCGAGGGCTTCGTCCCACTCGATGCGGGTCCACTCGTTGCTGCCCGGCTTGCGCACCTCGGGGTACTTGAGGCGGTTCGGGCTGTGGATGAAGTCCAGCAGGCCCGCGCCTTTGGGGCACAGGGTGCCGCGGTTGACCGGATGGTCCGCGTCGCCCTCGATATGAATGATGTTCTGCTTGACGTTCTTGCCCGCGTCACCCTGGCTGTACATGATCAGGCCGCAGCCGACCGAGCAGTAAGGGCAGGTGTTACGGGTTTCTTTGGTGTGCGTCAGCTTGAAGTGACGCACCTGCTCGGCGAACGCAGGTGTCGGGGCCATGCCCAACGCCGCTAGGCTCGAGCCTCCAAGGCCGACGGCGGCGACCTTGAAGAATTGCCGACGGTTGAGATCCATCGTGCACTCCTGATCAGGTTCTCGGGCGCGCGGGACTTGGCCGGCGCCTCAGGGACTTCACGGTGGCGGTAGACAGACACCGCCAACTGTTAAGACTAGACAAGATTCCGGGAAGTGCGATGACGGAGGTCAATGGGTGCCGCTATTCCCCAAGCCGGCTCCTACAGGGCCTGCGGCGTTCGTGAGGGTAACGCGCTCCTACCTTTACCTGAAACCCGCGCGCACATCCCCCTCGCGCGCGAGGAAGCGCCCTTCCCTTCTACCGTTCGCCTGGCCGTCGCTGTAACTCAACACGCCGTTGACCCACACCCCCTCGATCCCTTCCGCCGCGCGCTGCGGGCACTGGAAATCCGCCACATCGCGGATGCTCAACGGGTCGAACAACACCAGGTCCGCCCAATGCCCCACACGAATCTCGCCACGTTCCTTCAAGCCAAAGCGTGACGCCGACAACCCGGTCATCTTGTGCACCGCGGTGTGCAGCGGAAAAAGCCCCACGTCACGGCTGAAGTGCCCAAGCACCCGTGGAAACGCGCCCCACAAACGCGGGTGCGGGAATGGATCTTCCGGCAAGCCGTCAGAGCCGACCATGGACAGGGGATGGGCGAGGATTCTCCGCACATCCGCCTCGTCCATGCCGTAGTACACCGCGCCAGCCGGCTGCAAGCGCTGAGCGGCATCGAGCAACGGCACGCCCCACTCAGCGGCGATATCGATCAGGTCACGGCCGCCCACCTCGGGATGCGGCGTGGACCAGGTGATGGTGATGCGATGAGCGTCGGTGACTTGCTTGAGGTCCAGGGTCGAGGAGCTGGCCGCGTAGGGATAGCAATCGCAGCCCACCGGGTGGCTTTTCGCGGCGTGTTCGAGGGCCGCCAGCAACTGCGGGCTGCGCCCCCAGTTACCGACACCGGCACACTTGAGGTGGGAAATGATCACCGGGGATTTCGCGTGACGGCCGATCTGAAACGCTTCGTCCATGGCCTCCAGCACCGGTTCGAACTCGCTGCGCAGGTGGGTGGTGTAGATCGCGCCAAAGGCGTTCAGCTCTTCGGTCAGTTGCATCACTTCATCGGTCGATGCAGAGAAGGCGCTGGCATACGCCAGGCCTGTGGATAACCCCAGCGCCCCGGCTTCGAGGCTTTCACGCAGTTGCTCGCGCATCGCGCTGATCTCGTCCGCCGTGGCGGTGCGCAACAGGTCGTCCAGGTGGTTGCTGCGCAAGGCCGTGTGGCCGACCAGCGCGGCGACGTTCAGCGTGGTGTGGGCCGCCTCGACCGCCGCGCGGTAGTCGCTGAACGTGGGGTAGACAAACGCCGCAGCCGTCCCGAGCAGGTTCATCGGGTCCGGCGGGTTGCCCTTCAGCGTCACCGGCGCCGCGCTGATCCCGCAATTGCCGACGATCACCGTGGTCACGCCCTGGCTGAGCTTGGGCAGCATCTGCGGCTGGCGGATGACGACGGTGTCGTCATGGGTGTGGACGTCGATGAACCCCGGGGCCAGCACGCGGCCGGCGGCATCGATTACGTCGGCGGCGACGGCATCGCGCAGGTCGCCGATGCGCGCGATGCGGCCGTTCAGGATCGCCACGTCGGCAGGGTAGCCAGGGGTGTCGCTGCCGTCGATGACCAGGGCGTTGCGAATCAGCGTGTCGTACTTCATGTCAGTCTCCCAGCGGCAAGTGGTCGTCGCCGCCGCGATAATCGTCGAGGGCGAGCTTGATTCGCCGCAAACGTTCTTGATTGTCTTCGGGGTTGGCCAGCGCCAGTTCGGTGGCGAGCACGTCGATCGCCAGCAGCATGCCGTAGCGCGCCGCAGTCGGTTTGTAGATGAAGGATGTCTCGGCGCCTTGCAGGGGCAGCAACACGTCGGCCAGCAGCGCCAGCGGCGAGTCGGCTCGGGTGATGGCGAGGATGCGCGCGCCGTAGCTGCGGGCCAGCTCAACGGCCTCGAGCAGCTCGGGGGTGAGGCCGGTCAGCGAGCAGGCGATCACCGCGTGCTCGGCACTGAGGCTGGCGGCGGTGACGCGCATCATGACCGGGTCGTGCCACACGGCGATCGGGTAGCCCAGCCGCACCAGCCGCACTTGCAGCTCATCGCTACACAAGGTCGAGCAACCGCCCATGCCGAACGCGTGGATCATCCGCGCCTTGCCCAGCATTTTCACCGCATCGGCGAAGCGCGACTCATCGAACCCCGCCAGATGCTGGCGCAAGGTCGATTCGACATCACCGACGATCTGCCCGTAGAACGCCGACTGCTCGGGTGTGCCCGCCGGGTCGAGGAAACGGCTGCCGACGCCACTGGCCTGAGCCAGTTGCAAGCGCAAGTCGCGCAAGTCACGACACCCCACCGTGCGCGCGAAGCGCGACAAGGTGGCGGTGCTGACGGCCGCCCGCTCCGCCAGTTCGTCGAGGCTGGCGGACGCGGCAAAACCTACGTCCTCAAGCATCAGCCGGGCGATACGCCCTTCGCCGGCGCTGAAGGAATCCTGGCGGACGCGGATCTGGTAGAGGATGTCCATGGCGGCTCCAGCTATAGCAGGTAGGAAAGGCCCACGGTCAGGGCAAACGCGACCACCGAAATGATCGTTTCAAGCACGGTCCAGGTCTTGAAAGTCTGGGTGACAGTCATGTTGAAGTATTCCTTGATCAACCAGAAGCCGCCGTCATTGACGTGGGAAAAAATCACCGACCCGGCACCGGTCGCCAGCACCAGCAACTCCGGGTGCGGGTAGCCCAGCCCAATGGCCACCGGCGCGACGATCCCCGACGCCGTGGTCATCGCCACCGTTGCCGAACCAGTGGCGATGCGCATCAGCGCGGCAAACAACCAACCCATGATCAGCGGCGACAGGTGAAACGCGTGGGCAAGGCCGACCACCTGGTCGGTGACACCGGCGTCCACCAGAATCCGGTTCAGGCCACCGCCGGCGCCCACCAGCAAGGTGATGCTGGCGGTCGGCGCCAGGCATTCGTTGGTGAACTTGAGGATGGATTCGCGATTGAAGCCTTGGGCCAAACCGAGGGTCCAGAAGCTCAGCAAAGTGGCCAGCAGCAAGGCGATCACCGAGTTGCCGATGAACAGCAAGAACTGGTTGAAGCCACTGCCCGGCGTGGAGATCAGGTTGGCCCAGCCGCCGATCAGCATCAGCACCACCGGCAACAGGATGGTCGCCATGGTGATGCCGAACCCCGGCAGGCTGTCGCGCGGCTCACGCTCGAGGAACTGGCGCTCCAGCGGGTTTTGCGCCGGTAACTGGATGCGCGGCACGATGAGTTTGGCGTACAGCGGGCCGGCGATGATCGCCGTCGGCACGCCGATCAGGATCGCGTACATCAGCGTCTGCCCCACCGACGCGTGATACACCTGCACCGCCAGCATCGCCGCCGGGTGCGGCGGCACCAGCGCATGCACCACCGACAAGCCGGCGACCATCGGCAAGCCGACCATCAGGATCGACACGCCAACGCGACGCGCCACGGTGAAGGCAATCGGCACCAGCAACACGAAGCCGACTTCGAAGAACAATGGCAGCCCAACCAGGAACGCGATGCAGACCATCGCCCAGTGCACATTTTTCTCGCCGAAACGGTCGACCAAGGTTCGCGCCACCTGCTCGGCGCCGCCCGACTCGGCCATCATCTTGCCGAGCATCGTCCCCAGCGCCACCACCAGCGCGATGTGCCCCAGGGTTTTGCCGACACCGGCCTCGTACGCCGCCACCACGCCGGATGCCGGCATGCCGGCCAGCAAGGCCAGACCGATGGAGACCAGGGTGATCACGATGAACGGATTGAGTCGGTAACGGGCGATCAGAACGATCAGCGCAATGATGGCGACGGTGGCGTAAACCAGTAGCCAATAGCCGGGGGACAGGGTCATGCGGTACTCCTCGAAAGGGTCACGTCGAATGTTTTGTGAAAGTCATAAAACATTTCCGCTAAGCCTTTTCAAATTGCATGAAACTAATTTTCGTAGAGAGGCAAGCGCTGTCGTAAAGAGACATGGAGGGTCGCTATTTTTGAAATTCAGCCTGGTGGATTTTCATGCTCCGCGCCTTGCGCGCGGCCATGGCGCACTCAGACCGGGCCAGTCATTTGACCCGGTACCTGAGTGTGAACGGTGAGGTTCCAGACGCGATCGACACGCGGCGGCCATTCAGCTTCGGGGAATCAGGGCCCCCGGCTGCTGGATCACCCGGCTCGCCAAGCAATGCCCTGCCGCTGCGGCCTCTGCCGGGCTGGCGCCACGCAGCCGACTGGCCAGATACGCCGCACTGAACGAATCCCCGGCCGCCGTGGTGTCCACCACCCGCTCGACGCGCTGCGCCGGAACCTCGAACGAGGCCTCGTCACAGCGAATCAGGCAGGGCTCGGCGCCGCGCTTGAGGACCACTTCAGGCGTGCCGATTTGCGCGTAGGCCGCGAACACCGCTGGGCAATCGGCAAACCCAAACAGGGCCTGCTCATCGTCCACCGTCAATAGCGCCAGGTCGACATAGGGCAGCACCTCGCGGTACGCCACCTGTGCCTGCTCCACCGTGCTCCACAACCGCGGCCGGTAGTTGTTGTCGAAGACCACCCGCGCGCCCCGCTGGCGAGCCTCTATCAGCGTTTCAAGGAGTTTCTCGCGCCCCTCCTCACCCAGCACCGCCAGGGTAATACCGCTGAAGTACAGCACATCGTAAGCCACCAGCGCCGCCAGAATCGGGGCCGCCGCCGGCGTGGTGAAGCAATCGCGCACGGCGGCTTCGTTGCGCCAATAGAGAAAACGACGCTCCCCCGAGGCATCGGTCTGGATGCAGTACAAACCGGGCAAACGCCCCGGTAAACGCTGGACCATGCCCAGGCCAATGCCTTCGTCGGACCAGCGCTGGCACATGGCATCGCTGAAACTGTCATCGCCCAGCGCGGTGACGTAATCCACGCGGGCGCCATCACCCATTTCCCGCGACAGATAGACGGCCGTGTTCAGGGTATCGCCGCCAAAGCCCTGCTGCAGGCTGCCGTCAGCGCGCTGCTGCAGCTCGATCATGCACTCGCCGATCAACGCGATGCGCGAGGTACCGGAGCCGAGCCTGCTGATCCTATTCATGGTTGTGGGTTCTCGATCGTTCTGCTGTTTCGGGGATGGACAGGCTGCCGCCGCGCGCGAGCATTACGCCCGCGTGGCAGCCGTGCTGCGGCCGCTAACCTTAGAAGCAGGTTTCCAGGCTTTCGATGACGTTCAACTGCTCGTCCACCAGGCAACCGGTGCGCCATTTGTCGAAGGTCAGGCACGGGTGAGAGGTGCCGAACGAGATGATGTCGCCAACCCGCAATTGAACCTCGGGGGCTACCGTCATGAACGCGTGCTGATCCATCACGGCCGTTACCGTGCAGGCACTGACATCGTCGCCGACCGCCGGTACCACACCGGCCCGGTAGCGCAGCAATGGCATCGGCAGCCCGGCGTCATACGCCACGTCGCGCTTGCCCAGGGCGATCACCGCGAAGCCCGGCTCCGGCAACGACTGCACATGGGCCCAGACCTCCAACGCCGGGCGCAGGCCCTCGTGCAGATCGCTGCGACGGTCGAGCACACAGCATTGCGCTTGCTTGTAGATGCCGTGGTCGTGCGCCACGTAACTGCCGGGGCGCAGCACACTGAGGAAACGCCCGGTGGCGTTCTGCGCTTCGAAGGACTCGGCGATCAGGTCATACCAGGCCGACCCCGAGGCGGTGATGATCGGTTGGTCGAGGGCGAAAGCCGCGCTGTCTTGCAACTGCACGGCCAACTGCACCAGCGACGCGGCGAACGCGCGAATCCCGCTGACCGCGTGGTCGCCGTGAATCACCCCTTCGTAGCCTTCGATGCCGGTCAAGGCCAGGGCCGGCTGCGCCTTGATCGCCTCGGCCAGCGCCAGCACTTCGGCCTCGCTGCGGCAACCACAACGGCCACCGACCACGCCGTACTCGATCATGACGTTCAAGCGCAGGCCGCGTGCGGCGAAGAACGCCCCTAGGTCGGCGACGTTGTCCGGGTGGTCGACCATGCAGTGGAAGTCGAATGCCGGGTCGGCCAGCAACTCGGCGATCAGCGCCATGTTCGGCGCCCCCACCAATTGGTTGGCCATCAACACCCGGCGCACGCCATGGGCATAGGCGGCGCGGGTCTGCACCGCGGTGGCCAGGGTGATGCCCCAGGCCCCGGCGTCCAGTTGGCGACGGAACAACGCCGGGATCATGCTGGTTTTGCCATGCGGCGCCAGTTCCGCGCCGCTGTCGCTGACGAACGACTGCATCCAGCGAATATTGTGCTCCAGCGCTTCGCGGTGCAGCACCAGCGCCGGCAGGCTGACGTCGCGCACCAGGCTGGCGCCGGGCTGGCCGATGCCCTTTTCCACGGCGGCGATGTTCAAGGCAGAAGACATGCTCTCACTCCTCACGCACAGCCGCGAACGGCCACGGTCATTCATTGATGCGACGGGCCAGGTTGTTGGCGCTTTCGATCAACACCCGGCGATAGTCGTTGTAGTTGTTCTTGGCATCGGCCCGCGGGGCGACGATGCACAGGGTCGCGATGGCCACGCCGTCACGGTCTTTGACTGGCGCGGCAAAGCAATGGGTAAAAGTGTCGGCGACGCTGTCGAAGGAAAAGAAGCCATCGATGCCGGCCTGGCGGATCTCCTTGAGGAATTGCTCCAGCGGCAGGCGTTCGCCATCGGGCAGGATGAAGTCATCGTGATCGATCAGTTCGACGATCGCCTGGTCGCTCAGGTGCGCCAGCAACAGGCGCCCGGAGGCGGTCCAGGGGATGGGGGCGTCTTCGCCGATGTCCGAGGAAATGCGGAAATGCCGCTCCCCTTCACGCATCAGCGCAACGGTGTACTTGCGCCCGTTGAGCAGGCACATCTGTGCGGTTTCGCGGGTCTGGCTGACGATTTCCTGCAGGGCGTGATCGGCCTCGCGCGTCAGGTCGAAATGCCGCAGGTGGGCCTGCCCGAGAAAATACAGCTGACGGCCGAGGTAGACATGACCGTCCTTGCCCACCTGCTCCAGGATCCGACGTTCCAGCAACGACGCGACCAGTTCGTAGACCGTGGATTTCGGGCTGCCGATACCATGGGCGATATCGTTCGGCCGCAGAGGCTGGCCGACTTCCTTGAGGTAGTCGAGGATATCGAACGCCCGGTCCAAGCCACGAGCCCGGCGCTTGATAGTGTCATCGGTCATTTCAGTGGGTTCCCTTGCTAATTCGTTCGTAGGCGCCGACGCAGGTTGCGCATGCTTGAGATCGGCAAAAGATTGCAGCCTTCGACAACGCCTACAAGTGCCACCGAGCGTCAGCCCTTTTTCTTGTAGGCGATGCAATCGATCTCGACCTTGCAGTCGACCATCATGCTCGCCTGCACACAGGCCCGGGCCGGTGCGTGCTCGGGTTTGAAGTATTCGGAGAAGACTTTGTTGAAGCTCCAGAAATCCCGTGGATCTTCCAGCCATACGCCAGCGCGCACCACGTCTTCGAGGCCATAGCCGGCTTCTTCGAGGATGGCGATCAAGTTGCGCATGGTCTGGTGGGTCTGCTCGACGATGCCGCCGACGATGATTTCGCCATCCACCGCAGGCACCTGACCTGACACGTGCAGCCAGCCATCGGCTTCGACAGCGCGGGCGAAAGGACGGGGCTGGCCGCCACCAGCGGTGCTGCCCGTGCCGTAACGAGTAATGCTCATGGGTGTTTCTCCTGGTTGCAAATTGACTGTTAAAAGCGGGTGCTTTTGAGAAATTCCGCCAAGCGCGGAGACTGCGGGCGCTCGAAAAGGTCCTTGGGAGCCCCCTGCTCCTCGATACGCCCTTGGTTCATGAAAACGATCGTGTCCGAGACTTCAAAGGCAAAGCGCATCTCGTGGGTCACCAGCAACATGGTCATGCCGTCCTCGGCCAGCCCCTTGATGACGCTCAATACTTCGCCCACCAGCTCCGGGTCGAGGGCCGAGGTGACTTCATCGAACAGCATCAGGCTCGGCTTCATCGCAATCGCCCGGGCAATCGCCACGCGCTGTTGCTGCCCGCCAGAAAGCTGACCGGGAAAATGGTCACGGCGCGCCAGCAGGCCCACGCGCTCCAGCCATTTTTCCGCCAGCACCACCGCTTCGTCCTTGTGCAGTTTTTTAACCTTGAGCAGACCCAGGGTCACGTTCTGCAAAGCAGTCAGGTGTGGAAACAGGTTGAACTGCTGGAACGCCATGCCGGTCATGGCCCGATGTCGGGCGATGACGTTTTCCGAGTGGCGCACACGCTTGCCGTTGACCTCGTGGTATCCGATGGACTCACCCTCGAGCAGGATGCGCCCACCCTGGAACTCTTCGAGCATGTTCACGCAACGCAACAGCGTGGTCTTGCCCGAACCGCTGGAGCCAATCAGCGTGACCACGTTGCCGCGCTGCATCGTCAGGTCGACGCCTTTGAGCACTTCGAGCGGACCGTACTGTTTGTGCAGGCCGCGAATCTCCAGCAGGGCCTGGTTGGTGTTCTGGGTAGAAGCTGCAACGTGAGTCATGGCAAGGCCACCCGCTTTTCAATATGCCGGCCGAGTAATTCGATGGCGTAGTTGATGATGAAAAAGAGAAAACCGGCGAACAGGTAGAACTCCAGGGTCATGAACGTCCGGGCAATGATCTGCTGGGTACTCAGCAGCAACTCGGCCACACCGATCACCGAGAGCAAGGTCGAGGCCTTGACGATTTCGGTCGAGGAATTGACCCAGGTCGGCAACATCTGCCGCAAGGCCTGGGGCAACAACACATAGCCCAGCGCCTGATAGAACGTCAGGCCGATGGCCTTGCTCGCTTCCATCTGTCCACGCGGCAGCGCTTGCAACGCACCCCGCACGATCTCGGCGACGTGAGAGCCGCAGAACAGTGTCAGCCCCAGCACCCCGGCCTGGAACGCATTGATCTGCCAGCCCAGCGCCGGCGCCATGTAGAAACAGGCCAGCACCAGCACGAACACGGGCGTGCCACGAATCAGGTCGACGTAGAAACGAAACGGCGCGCGCGCCCAGAACCTGCCGTAGGTCAGCACCAGCCCGGCAACGACACCGATCAAGGTGCCGAGCAAAATCGCCAGGACGGAGCACTGCACACTGGTCAGAAAGCCTGACCACAGGGCTTCGCGGGCGCTCCACAATTCATGCAACCAGCTTGGGGACTCGTACATGAGCACCCTCCTATCGGCGAATCGCCAGACGCTGCTCGAGGTAACGCAGCAGCAGGGCGATGAGGTAGCAGGCCGCGACATAGAGCGCTGTGGTCACCAGCCAGGTTTCAATCACCCGGTAGCTCTCGACATTGATCTTGCGCGCGTAATAGGTCAGCTCCGGCACGGCAATCGCCGCCGCCAGCGAGGTGTCCTTGAACAGCGAAATGAAGTTGTTCGACAAGGCGGGCAGCACATTGCGCAACATCACCGGCACCGTGATGTACACCTTGATCTGCCACTCGCCGAGGCCAATGGCCAACCCCGCCTCGCGCAGGCCCTTGGGAATGCTCAGCAAACCGCCACGGAACACTTCGGTCAGATACGCCCCGGCATACAGCGACAGGGTGATGATGAACGAGGGAATCTTGTCCAGGCGGATCCCCAGGCCTGGTAGCGCAAAGTAGATCAACAGGATCAACACAAGAATCGGCGTGTTGCGGATCACCGTCACGTACAGCGATGCCAGCACCCGCAATGCTCGTTGCTTCGAGAGCAAGGCAAACGCCATCAACAGGCCGATCACGCAACCGATGGCGATCGACACCAGCGCCAGCTCGAGCCCCAGTCCGAGCCCCGCCAGCAAGGTGTCGAAATCACGCCACACGGCGGCAAAGTTCAACTGATAGTTCATGGTCAGCAGTACCTTGAGCGGGGAACGCTAGAGGCGCCCCGCTCTTGCGGAGTCATTTGAATTCGACGGGGAAACCAATGGCCGGGGTAGGCAGCTCGACACCAAACCATTGCTTGAACGACGCCGCGTAGGTCGGGAACTCAACGCCGGTCATGGCTTGGTGCAAGACGGTATTGACGAAATTCAGCCAGTCCTGGTCGCCGCGTTTGACTGCACAGGCGTAGGTTTGCGGGCTCCAGGCATAGGCCGGGCTGCGATAACGACCGGGATTCTGCACCATCAGGTACTTGACCGAAGACTGGTCTGTGGCGGCCGTGTCGGCCCGACCGGAGTTCACGGCCTGGTACATCAGGTCAACGCTGTCGTATTGGTCGACCTTGGCCTTGGGCAACGCCTGGTGCACCAGTTCCTCGGCGTAGACGTTTTGCAGCACGGCCACGGTGACGCTGTCACCTGCCGCTTTCAGGTCTTCGATTTCCTTGTACTTGCTGTTGGCCGGCAGCAGCAGGCCAACGCCTTCGCGGTAGTACGGCAGGGTGAACGCCACTTGCTGCGCACGGCTGGCGGTGACGGTAATGAACTGGCAGCTCATGTCGACCTTGTCGGTCAACAGGTTGGGAATCCGTGCGTCCGACGACTGCACCACGAACTCGACCTTTTCCGGGTCATTGAACAACCCCTTGGCGACCATCCGCCCGATGTCGATATCAAAACCCTGCAACTTGCCATCCGCGCCCTGGAAGTGCCATGGCGCGTTGGTGCTGCCTGTGCCCACGATGAGATGGCCACGCTTCAACACGCTGTCGAGCTTGCTGTCCGCCGCCTGGGCAATGCCCACGACCGCAGCTGAAGCCGCAAAGAGAAAAGCACACGCTCTAAACAAGGAAAGTCGACGCTGCATGACGGGCACTCCTGGAAGTTGTCTATTCCGTTATAGCGGAAGTTAGTTTGCAACAACGGAATAGACGGCAGAAAGTGTGCCATAGCCGAGAAGATAAATCCCAGAGCCATTCGAATATGAAGTGAATCAATAGGATGCGTGCTGCCGCGAGCGCAGCATCAAGGCAAGAACAGCGAGGGCAGTGCTACCAATGACCACATTGGGCGCGTAACGCCCCACATGAGGGCAACTGAAGAGTGGACAAACGAAACCAGGCGCATGCCGCTCGAAAATGAAAAACCCCCGCAAGGCGGGGGTTTCAGGTGAAAGCTTTACACGTAAAGGCTGAGGTACGGCTTAGAACGGAATATCGTCGTCGAAGCTGTCGAAATCAGCGGCTGGCTGCGGAGCGGGCTGTTGCGGCGCCGGGCGCTGCGGGGCCTGCTGCGGGCGTGGAGCCTGCTGACGTGGGGCCTGCTGGTTGTACTGCTGCTGGCCACCACCCTGGTTGTAGTTGCCGCCACCCTGGTTGTACGGATCGCCACCCTGCTGCTGACCCTGCGGACGACCGCCGAGCAGCTGCATGGTGCCGTTGATGTCGACGATGATCTCGGTGGTGTAGCGCTTGATACCGTCCTTTTCCCACTCGCGGGTCTGCAGCTTGCCCTCGATGTAGCACTGCGAACCTTTCCGCAGGTATTCGCCGGCGATCTCGGCGACCTTGCCGAACAGCGAGACGCGGTGCCACTCGGTGCGCTCGACCTTCTGGCCGGACTGCTTGTCGGTCCACTGCTCGCTGGTGGCCAGGCTCAGGTTGGTCACGGCGTTACCGTTGGGCAGGTAGCGGACTTCGGGATCCTGACCGCAGGTGCCGACCAGAATGACTTTGTTAACCCCACGGGCCATAACGTTCTCCTAGGCTTCGCACGCCGAAGAGGCTGGATTCACCAGACGCTCGAGGGTCGCACGGTCCAAAATTTTCGTATCCAGTTTGATGTAGATGGCGGCTTCGTCTGCCACCACCACGGCGTCGGTCACACCCGGCACGGCCATCAGGCGCTCGGTCAGCCCGGCTTCCCGGACCGCTTCTGGCGCCAGCGGCATGCGCAGGCTGGTCACGTAAGGCGGCTCGTTCATGCGCAACGCAGTGATCAGCCACAGGGCGCAAAGGCCCGCGCAACCCAGGAACACCGTGCTCAGGCCACCGTGCTGGAACAACCAGCCACCGATGATTCCTCCCAGCGCGGCGCCGAGGAACTGACTGGTGGAATACACCCCCATCGCAGTCCCCTTGCCACCGGCTGGCGACACCTTGCTCACCAGCGAAGGCAGTGACGCCTCCAGCAGGTTGAATGCGGTAAAGAATACCACGGTGCCGAGCACCAGTCCGCGCAAGTTGTCAGCCCACTGCCAGAAGAACACCTCCACCAGCAGCAGTACACTGACCGCGCCGAGCAGGACGCGTTTCATCTTGCGCTTCTTCTCCCCGTAGATGATGAAGGGGATCATTGCAAAAAATGAAACCAGCAACGCGGTCAGGTACACCCACCAGTGCTGCTCTTTCGGCAGGCCGCCGCGCTCGACGAAGGCCAGGGGCAGCGCGACGAAGCTGGCCATGAGAATGGCGTGCAGGACGAAAATGCCCACGTCCAGGCGCAGAAGGTCCGGATGGCGCAGGGTCGGGCCCAGGGCCTGGCGGGCGACGCCGGACTCGCGGTGCTGCAGGGTCTTGTGGGTGTTGGGCACGACGAAGGCGATCAGGGCGATACCGACCAGGGCAAGTCCCGCGGTGGCGAGGAACAATCCTGACAGGCCAAAGGCACGAGTCAGCAACGGACCGACCACCATCGCCACGGCGAACGACAGGCCGATGCTCATGCCGATCATGGCCATGGCCTTGGTGCGGTGCTGTTCACGGGTCAGGTCCGACAACAACGCCATCACCGCCGCGGAAATCGCCCCCGCGCCCTGCAGGATGCGTCCCGCGATCACCCCCCAGATGGAGTCGGCCTGCGCCGCCAGCACACTGCCCAGGGCGAAGATCACCAACCCCAGGTAGATCACCGGACGGCGGCCGATGCGATCGGAAATCACCCCGAACGGAATCTGCAGCACGGCCTGGGTCAGGCCGTAGGCGCCGATGGCCAGGCCGATCAGCGCGGGCGTTGCGCCGGCCAGGTCCATGCCGTAGGTGGCCAGCACCGGCAATACCATGAACATGCCCAGCATACGAAAGGCAAAGACCAGGGCCAGGCCGCTCGCGGCGCGGGTTTCGCTGCCACTCATGCGCTCGTTGTGGGTGTCGTGCATGGATTAACCTCGTGTGAACCGGCGGCGATTCTATCAGTCCGACGCCTTGGCGGCATATACGCGACGCTTTGCCGCGTACTGGCAGCGCGCCGTATACTCCTTTGTTTATGCCCGCCGAGCGAGGCCGTAGTGGACAAGATCCTGATTCGTGGGGCACGCACCCACAACCTGAAGAACATCGACCTCACCCTGCCTCGGGACAAGCTGATCGTGATCACCGGCCTGTCCGGCTCCGGCAAGTCTTCGCTGGCGTTCGACACGCTGTACGCCGAAGGCCAGCGCCGCTATGTCGAATCGCTGTCGGCCTATGCCCGGCAGTTCCTGTCGATGATGGAAAAGCCCGACGTCGATACCATCGAAGGGCTGTCGCCGGCCATTTCCATCGAGCAGAAATCGACCTCGCACAACCCGCGCTCGACCGTGGGCACCATCACCGAAATCTACGACTACCTGCGCCTGCTCTACGCCCGCGTCGGCACCCCGCGCTGCCCGGACCACGATATCCCGCTGGAGGCGCAAACGATCAGCCAGATGGTCGACCTGGTGCTGGAAAAACCCGAAGGCAGCAAACTGATGCTGCTGGCGCCAGTGATCCGCGAGCGCAAGGGCGAGCACCTGGCGGTATTCGACGAACTACGCGCCCAAGGCTTCGTCCGCGCTCGGGTCAACGGCAAGCTCTACGAGCTGGACGAACTGCCCAAGCTCGACAAGCAGAAAAAGCACAGCATCGATGTGGTGGTGGACCGTTTCAAAGTCCGTGCCGACCTGCAACAGCGCCTGGCGGAATCGTTCGAGACCGCGCTCAAGCTGGCCGACGGCATCGCCCTGGTCGCGCCCATGGACGGTGAAGAAGGCGAAGAGATGATCTTCTCCGCGCGCTTCGCCTGCCCGGTCTGCGGCCATGCGATCAGCGAGCTGGAGCCCAAGCTGTTCTCCTTCAACAACCCGGCCGGTGCCTGTCCGACCTGTGACGGCCTGGGGGTAAAGCAGTTCTTCGACACCAAGCGCCTGGTCAACGCCGAGCTGACCCTGGCCGAAGGCGCGATCCGTGGCTGGGACCGGCGCAACGTCTACTACTTCCAGATGCTCGGTTCATTGGCGGCGCATTACGGCTTCAGCCTCGAGGAGCCGTTCGGCCAGCTCTCGGCGGATCACCAGAAGGTGATCCTGCAAGGCAGCGGCAAGCAGAGCGTCGACTTCAAGTACCTCAACGACCGTGGCGACATCGTCAAGCGCTCGCACCCGTTCGAGGGCATCGTGCCCAACCTCGAGCGCCGCTACCGCGAGACCGAGTCGGCCACCGTGCGCGAAGAACTGGCCAAGTTCCTCGGCACCCAGCCCTGCCCGGACTGCCGCGGCACCCGCCTGCGTCGCGAGGCCCGCCACGTCTGGGTCGGCGAGAAGACCCTGCCGGCGGTGACCAACCTGCCGATCGGCGAAGCCAGCAACTATTTCAGCGACCTGACCCTGACCGGGCGTCGTGGTGAGATCGCCGCGAAAATCCTCAAGGAGATCTGCGAGCGCTTGCAGTTCCTGGTCAACGTCGGCCTCGACTACCTGACCCTGGACCGCAGCGCCGAGACGCTGTCCGGCGGCGAGGCCCAGCGCATTCGCCTGGCCAGCCAGATCGGCGCCGGCCTGGTCGGGGTGATGTACATCCTCGACGAACCGTCGATCGGCCTGCACCAGCGGGACAACGACCGTCTTTTGGCCACCCTGAACCACCTGCGCGACCTGGGTAACACGGTGATCGTCGTCGAGCACGACGAAGACGCCATCCGCCTGGCCGACTATGTGGTGGACATCGGCCCCGGCGCGGGCGTGCATGGCGGGCAGATCGTCGCCGAGGGCTCGCCCGAGGAAGTCATGGCGCACCCCGACTCGCTGACCGGCAAGTACCTGTCGGGGCGCAAGAAGATCGTCGTGCCGGCCAAACGCACACCGCGCGACAAGAAACTCGCGCTCAAGCTCAAGGGTGCGCGCGGCAACAACCTGCAGAACGTCGACCTGGAAGTGCCGATCGGCCTGCTCACTTGCGTGACAGGGGTGTCCGGCTCGGGCAAATCGACGCTGATCAACAATACCCTGTTCCCGCTGGCCGCTACCGCCCTGAACGGCGCGAGCAGCCTGGAGCCGGCCGCCCACACCAGCATCGACGGCCTGCAGCATCTGGACAAGGTGGTCGACATCGACCAGAGCCCGATCGGTCGCACACCGCGCTCGAACCCGGCGACCTACACCGGCATCTTCACCCCGATCCGCGAGCTGTTCGCCGGCGTGCCGGAGTCCCGCTCGCGTGGCTATGGTCCAGGGCGCTTCTCGTTCAACGTCAAGGGCGGGCGCTGCGAAGCGTGCCAGGGCGACGGCCTGATCAAGGTTGAGATGCACTTCCTGCCGGACATCTACGTGCCGTGCGACGTGTGCAAGAGCAAGCGCTACAACCGCGAAACCCTGGAGATCAAGTACAAGGGCAAGAACATCCACGAGGTGCTGGAAATGACCATCGAGGATGCCCGCGAGTTCTTCGACGCGGTGCCGGCCCTGGCGCGCAAGCTGCAGACACTGATGGACGTGGGCCTGTCGTACATCAAACTGGGGCAGTCGGCGACAACGCTGTCCGGTGGCGAGGCGCAGCGGGTCAAGCTGTCACGCGAGCTGTCCAAGCGCGATACCGGCAAGACCTTGTACATCCTCGACGAGCCGACCACCGGCCTGCACTTCGCCGATATCCAGCAGCTGCTGGATGTGCTGCACCGCCTGCGTGACCACGGTAATACCGTGGTGGTGATCGAGCACAACCTGGATGTGATCAAGACCGCCGACTGGCTGGTGGACCTGGGGCCGGAGGGCGGCTCCAAGGGTGGACAGATCATTGCCTGTGGCACGCCGGAGGAACTGGCCGAGAAGAAGCAGTCGTATACCGGGCATTACCTCAAGCCACTGCTGGAACGTGACCGGGCCTGATTCCAGGCCCAACAAAAAAACCCTGTGGGAGCGGGCGAGCCCGCTCCCACAGGGGCATCTGCAATAGCGAAATTACATCTGCGACTGCAGGTAGTTCTCCAGGCCAATGGCCTTGATCAGCCCCTGCTGCTTCTCCAGCCAGTAGGTGTGATCTTCTTCGGTATCGGCCAACTGCGCACGCAGGATGTCGCGGCTGATGTAGTCCTTGTGCAGCTCGCACAGTTCGATGCCCTTGCACAGCGCGGCGCGAACTTTGTACTCGAGCTTGAGATCAGCCTCGATCATCTCTGGCACGGTGCTGCCCACTTCCAGGTCGTCGGCGCGCATGTCCGGCGTGCCTTCGAGCATCAGGATGCGGCGCATCAGGGCATCGGCGTGCTGGGTCTCTTCCTCCATCTCGTGGTTGATGCGCTCGTAGAGCTTGGTCAGGCCCCAGTCTTCGTACATCCGCGAGTGAATGAAGTACTGATCGCGCGCTGCCAGTTCGCCCTTGAGCAACGTGACGAGATAGTTGATTACGTCCGGGTGACCTTGCATCGCCCTGCTTCTCCCTGTGAATACGTCAATGGGACATAGTGTGAACCAGGTTTTGCTCGCGGTCACTGAAAAACGCGCAATTAGAAGCAAAAAATCGGTTAAACAGTAGTGATATTCATTGAAAAACCGCCCAAATGAGGGCGGTTCTTCTTATCACTTCGACTCAGGCGAGATTCACGCCCAACGCCTTGGCGACTCCTTCTCCATAGGCCGGGTCAGCCTTGAAGAAGTACTGCAGCTGGCGCTGCACCACATCTTCGCTCACGCCCGCCATGGTTCCGGCGATGTTAGCGATCAACAGTGCCTTCTGCTCGGCGCTCATCAGACGGAACAGCGCGCCGGCGTGGCTGTAGTAGTCGTCGTCCTCACGGTGATCGTAGCGATCCGCCGAGCCACTCAGGGCCAGCGCGGGCTCCGCGTGGCGTGGCGACTGCTTCGCCGCGCTAGCGTAGCTGTTGGGCTCGTAGTTCGGCGCGCTGCCGTAGCTGCCAGTGGCCATGGAGCCATCGCGCTGGTAGCTGTTCACCGGGCAGCGCGGCGCATTGACCGGCAGCTGCTGGTGATTGGTACCCACACGGTAGCGGTGCGCATCGGCATAGGCGAAGACCCGGCCCTGCAACATGCGATCCGGCGACAGGCCGACGCCCGGGACCATGTTGCTGGGGCCGAACGCCGCCTGCTCGACTTCGGCGAAGTAATTGAGTGGGTTGCGGTTAAGCTCCAGCACGCCAACTTCGATCAGCGGGTATTCCTTCTGCGACCAGGTCTTGGTCACATCGAATGGGTTCTCTGCCCGGGCGGCCGCTTCGGCTTCGCTCATGACCTGGATGCACACGGTCCAACGCGGGAAGTCGCCACGCTCGATGGCCTCGAACAGGTCACGCTGGGCGTAGTCCGGATCGGTGCCGGCCAGGCGGGCGGCGTCGGCCGGCGCCAGGTTCTTGATGCCCTGCTGAGTCTTGAAGTGCCATTTGACCCAGGTGCGCTCGCCCTTGGCGTTGATCAGGCTGTAGGTGTGGCTGCCGAAACCATGCATGTGTCGGTAGCCGTCCGGGATACCGCGGTCGGAGAACAGGATGGTGACCTGGTGCAAGGCTTCGGGAGAATGCGACCAGAAGTCCCACATCATCTGGGCGTTCTTCAGATTGCTCTGCGGGTGGCGCTTCTGGGTGTGAATGAAGTCAGGGAACTTCAACGGGTCACGGATGAAGAATACCGGGGTGTTGTTGCCGACGATGTCCCAGTTGCCTTCCTCGGTATAGAACTTAACCGCGAAGCCACGTGGATCACGCTCGGTATCGGCGGAGCCGCGCTCGCCACCGACCGTGGAGAAGCGCAGGAAGGTTTCGGTGCGCTTGCCGATGGCATCGAACAGCTTGGCACTGGTATAGCCGCTGATATCACGGGTGACGGTGAAGGTACCGTAGGCGCCGGAGCCCTTGGCATGTACGCGGCGCTCAGGGATGTTCTCGCGGTTGAAGTGGGCCAGCTTCTCGATCAGATGGAAGTCGTCGAGCAGCAGCGGGCCACGTGGGCCGGCGGAACGGGAATTCTGGTTGTCAGCAACGGGGGCACCGCTGGCGGTGGTGAGAATCTTGCTCATGGGCTCTCCTTATCGGGTCTCGAACTGCCGGCTAATCGGCTTGGAGAGAGTATTGACGAGCAGTGTTACAAGAACAAATTCATTAAGTGACTTGTATCAATAGAAAATAACAATTCACCAGACAACAAAAAACCGGGCCTAGGCCCGGTTTCTTGTAGCAGACAGAACGTCTTACTCGGCAGCTTCTACAGCACCACCGACCGGACGATCAACCAGCTCGACGTACGCCATAGGCGCGTTGTCGCCAGCGCGGAAACCGCACTTCAGGATGCGCAGGTAGCCGCCCTGACGGGTGGCGTAACGCTTGCCCAGGTCGTTGAACAGTTTGCCAACGGCGGACTTCGAACGGGTACGGTCGAAGGCCAGACGACGGTTGGCTACGCTGTCTTCCTTGGCCAGGGTGATCAGCGGCTCGGCAACGCGGCGCAGTTCCTTGGCTTTCGGCAGGGTGGTTTTGATCAGCTCGTGCTCGATCAGCGACACTGCCATGTTCTGGAACATAGCCTTGCGGTGAGAGCTGGTACGGCTCAGGTGACGTCCACTTTTACGATGACGCATGATTCATTCCTTACCAAACACTACGTTCGGTGATTACGACGATCAGGCAGTCGCCTTGTCGTCTTTCTTAAGACTTGCAGGCGGCCAGTTGTCGAGGCGCATGCCGAGAGACAGACCACGGGAGGCCAGGACGTCCTTGATTTCGGTCAGGGACTTCTTGCCCAGGTTAGGAGTCTTCAACAGCTCTACTTCGGTACGCTGAATCAGGTCGCCGATGTAGTAGATGTTCTCCGCCTTGAGGCAGTTGGCCGAACGTACGGTCAGTTCCAGGTCGTCAACCGGGCGCAGCAGGATCGGATCGATCTCGTCTTCCTGCTCGACCACGACCGGCTCGCTGTCACCTTTGAGGTCGACGAACGCGGCCAGCTGCTGTTGCAGGATGGTCGCGGCGCGGCGGATAGCCTCTTCAGGGTCCAGGGTGCCGTTGGTTTCCAGATCGATGACCAGCTTGTCCAGGTTGGTACGCTGTTCAACACGGGCGTTCTCGACCACGTAGGCGATACGACGCACCGGGCTGAACGAAGCGTCCAGCTGAAGACGGCCAATGCTGCGGCTTTCGTCCTCGTCGGTTTGACGGGAGTCGGCCGGCTCGTAACCGCGACCACGAGCTACGGTGAGCTTCATGTTCAGGGCGCCGTTGGACGCCAGGTTCGCGATTACGTGATCGGGGTTGACGATCTCGACATCGTGATCCAGCTGAATATCGGCAGCGGTAACCACCCCCGAACCCTTTTTCGACAAGGTCAGCGTAACTTCGTCACGACCGTGCAGCTTGATAGCCAGGCCTTTCAGGTTCAACAGGATTTCAATGACGTCTTCCTGTACACCTTCGATCGCGGAGTACTCGTGGAGTACGCCATCGATCTCGGCCTCGACTACTGCACAGCCAGGCATGGAGGACAACAGGATGCGGCGCAGCGCGTTGCCCAGGGTATGGCCGAAGCCACGCTCGAGAGGCTCGAGCGTGATCTTGGCGCGGGTTGGACTGACAACCTGCACATCGATGTGGCGGGGTGTCAGAAACTCATTTACCGAAATCTGCATGGATGCACCTATTTTCTAGCCCTTACTTG
Organism: Pseudomonas sp. microsymbiont 2; assembly: GCF_054788395.1. Lineage (NCBI taxonomy): Bacteria > Pseudomonadati > Pseudomonadota > Gammaproteobacteria > Pseudomonadales > Pseudomonadaceae > Pseudomonas > Pseudomonas sp. microsymbiont 2. Next base: position 621,072 of record NZ_CM139112.1, on the reverse strand, counting down.
GAGTAGAGCTCGACAATCAGGTTTTCGTTGATGTCGGCGGACAGGTCGCTACGAGCAGGAACGTTCTTGAAAACGCCCGACTTCTTAGCAGCATCCACGTCAACCCACTCAACGCGGCCACGCTGCGCGCACAGTTCAAGGGCTTGAACAATGCGCAGCTGGTTCAGCGACTTCTCGCGAACTGCGACCACGTCACCCGGACGAACTTGGTAGGATGGAATGTTTACGGTCTTGCCGTTAACGCTGATCGCCTTGTGCGAAACCAGCTGACGGGACTCGGAACGGGTGGAACCGAAGCCCATACGGTAAACGACGTTGTCCAGACGGCACTCGAGCATCTGCAGCAGGTTCTCACCGGTGGCGCCTTTCTTCGAGGCTGCCGCTTGGTAGTAACCGCGGAATTGACGCTCCAGTACACCGTAGATACGACGGACTTTTTGTTTCTCGCGCAGCTGGGTACCGTAGTCGGACTGACGGCCACGGCGCTGGCCGTGGATACCTGGGGCTGCTTCGATGTTGCACTTCGATTCCAGAGCGCGAACGCCGCTCTTCAGGAACAGGTCAGTGCCTTCACGGCGAGACAGTTTGCATTTTGGACCAATGTAACGTGCCATTTATCTGTCTCCTGATTACACGCGACGCTTCTTCGGCGGACGGCACCCGTTGTGCGGGATTGGCGTCACGTCGGTGATGCTGGCGATCTTGTAGCCGCAGCTGTTCAGTGCACGAACGGCGGACTCACGACCTGGACCTGGACCCTTGACGTTGACGTCGAGGTTCTTCAGACCATATTCCAGCGCAGCTTGACCAGCACGCTCGGCAGCGATCTGGGCTGCGAACGGGGTGGATTTGCGCGAACCACGGAAACCGGAACCACCGGAGGTAGCCCAGGACAGTGCGTTGCCCTGACGGTCGGTGATGGTCACGATGGTGTTGTTGAAAGACGCATGGATGTGGGCGATGCCATCAACCACTGTCTTTTTGACTTTTTTACGAGGACGAGCAGCAGGTTTTGCCATGTCTATATTCCTGGGCGATTACTTGCGGATCGGCTTACGCGGGCCCTTACGGGTGCGTGCGTTGGTCTTGGTGCGCTGACCGCGAACCGGCAGACCTTTACGATGACGCAGGCCGCGGTAGCAACCCAGGTCCATCAAGCGCTTGATCTTCATGTTGATGTCACGACGCAGGTCACCTTCGGTGGTGAACTTCGCGACTTCGCCACGCAGGGTTTCGATTTGCTCGTCGCTCAGATCCTTGATCTTAGCGGCTGGGTTTACACCAGCATCCGCACAGATTTTCTGTGCAGTAGTGCGACCGACACCATAGATGTAGGTCAGCGAGATAACAGTATGCTTGTTATCTGGAATGTTGACGCCTGCAATACGGGCCATTCAGTGGGACTCCAATTGACAGCTACCTACGCCCCGGAAGCCAAGAAATAGGGCGCGAGATAATATCGCTGTAGAAACGAATAATCAACCCAGCAGCACACTAGCTGCTGGGTTTGAAACGCGGATCACACTCAGCCTTGGCGCTGCTTGTGACGCGGTTCCGCGCTGCAGATCACGCGAACGACGCCTTCGCGACGAATGATCTTGCAGTTGCGGCACAGCTTTTTCACCGATGCACGAACTTTCATTACCGACTCCTCGAACCTTAGGAGGTCTATCAGCGCAGCAAGCCGCTGCCGCCGTAGCCTTTCAGGTTGGCTTTCTTCATCAGGGATTCGTACTGGTGCGAAACGAGGTGCGATTGTACTTGGGACATGAAGTCCATCACAACCACTACCACAATCAGCAACGAGGTCCCGCCAAGGTAGAACGGCACGTTTGCTGCCACCACCAGGAACTGGGGCAGAAGGCAGACGGCCATCATGTAAAGAGCACCGAACATGGTCAGACGAGTCAGAACGCCATCAATGTAGCGCGCCGACTGCTCACCAGGACGGATACCCGGAATAAAGGCACCGGACTTCTTCAGGTTTTCCGCTACGTCTTTCGGGTTGAACATCAACGCTGTGTAGAAGAAGCAGAAGAAAATGATCCCTGCACTAAACAGCAGAATGTTCAACGGCTGACCAGGAGCGATCGACTGCGAGATGTCCTGCAGCCAGCCCATACCTTCGGACTGACCGAACCAGGCACCCAGCGAAGCCGGGAACAGCAGGATGCTGCTCGCGAAAATGGCCGGGATTACGCCCGCCATGTTCACCTTCAGCGGCAAGTGGCTGGTCTGCGCAGCGAAAACCTTGCGGCCCTGCTGACGCTTGGCGTAGTGAACGGCGATACGACGCTGACCACGCTCAATGAACACCACGAAACCGATAATCGCTACTGCCAGCAAACCGATAGCGACCAGGGCGAAGATATTGATATCGCCTGTACGCGCAGACTCGAAAGACTGCCCGATTGCTCTCGGAAGACCGGCAACGATACCTGCGAAGATCAACATCGAGATACCGTTGCCCACACCGCGCTCAGTGATCTGCTCGCCCAGCCACATCATGAACATCGCGCCCGCCACGAAGGTCGAGACGGCGACGACATGGAAGCCGAGGCCAGCAGAAAACGCCACGCCCTGGTTGGCCAGACCAATGGACATGCCAATGGCTTGAACCAGCGCCAGGATAACGGTGCCGTAGCGGGTGTACTGGCTGATCTTGCGACGGCCAGCTTCACCTTCCTTCTTCAACTGCTCCAGCTGCGGGCTGACAGCGGTCATGAGCTGCATGATGATCGACGCCGAGATGTACGGCATGATCCCCAATGCAAAGATGCTCATGCGCTCCAGCGCGCCGCCGGAAAACATGTTGAACAAGCTAAGAATGGTCCCCTCATTCTGCCGGAACAGATCCGCGAGACGGTCCGGGTTAATGCCTGGTACCGGGATGTGCGCGCCAATCCGATAGACGATGATCGCCATGAACAGAAAGCGCAGACGAGCCCAGAGTTCCGACATCCCGCCCTTACCGAGCGAAGAGAGAGCACCTTGCTTAGCCATTTATTCCTCGAACTTGCCGCCAGCTGCTTCGATAGCCGCACGTGCACCTTTGGTGACGGCGATACCCTTGAGGGTGACTGCGCGAGTGACTTCGCCCGACAGCATGATTTTCACGCGCTGTACGTGCTGACCGATCACGTTGGCGTCCTTGAGGGACTGAACGGTGATCAGATCGCCTTCCACCTTGGCCAGCTCGGACAGACGCACTTCAGCGCGGTCCATGGCTTTCAGGGAAACGAAGCCGAACTTCGGCAGGCGACGGTGCAGCGGCTGTTGACCGCCTTCGAAGCCTGGAGCGATGGAGCCACCGGAACGGGAGGTCTGACCTTTGTGGCCGCGGCCACCGGTCTTACCCAGACCGCTACCGATACCACGGCCCGGACGGTGCTTCTCGCGACGGGAACCCGGCGCTGGACTCAGATCATTGAGTTTCATCGATTAACCCTCGACCTTCAGCATGTAGTAGGCCTTGTTGATCATCCCGCGGTTCTCGGGAGTATCCTGGACTTCTACAGTGTGACCGATGCGACGCAGACCCAGACCCTTAACGCACAGCTTGTGGTTAGGGATACGGCCCGAGACGCTCTTGATCAGCGTTACTTTTACGGTTGCCATGATCAGAAGATCTCCTCGACAGTCTTGCCGCGCTTGGCAGCAATGGACTCAGGGGATTGCATGGCTTTCAGACCCTTGAAGGTGGCGTGAACCACGTTCACCGGGTTGGTCGAGCCGTAGCACTTGGCCAGGACGTTCTGGACGCCAGCGACTTCCAGGACGGCACGCATTGCGCCACCGGCGATGATACCGGTACCTTCCGAGGCAGGCTGCATGTAGACCTTCGAGGCGCCGTGGGCGGCCTTGGTGGCGTACTGCAGGGTGGTGCCTTTCAGGTCGACCTGAATCATGTTGCGGCGAGCAGCTTCCATGGCTTTCTGGATCGCGGCTGGTACTTCGCGCGATTTGCCACGGCCAAAGCCAACACGACCCTTGCCATCACCTACCACGGTCAGCGCGGTGAAGGTGAAGATACGGCCGCCTTTTACGGTTTTGGCTACGCGGTTAACTTGAACCAGCTTCTCGATGTAGCCTTCGTCGCGCTTTTGATCGTTATTTGCCATAACTTAGAACTCCAGCCCGCCTTCACGAGCAGCATCAGCCAGCGCCTTGACGCGGCCGTGGTACTTGAAGCCGGAACGGTCAAAGGCAACTTGAGATACACCGGCGGCTTTCGCACGCTCAGCTACCAGCTTGCCAACCTTAGTGGCCGCGTCGATGTTGCCGGTGGCGCCATCACGCAGTTCTTTGTCCAAGGTCGAGGCGCTTGCCAGAACCTTGCTGCCGTCGGCCGAAATGACCTGGGCGTAGATGTGCTGCGAGGAGCGGAACACGCACAGACGCACGGCTTCGAGCTCGTGCATTTTCAGGCGTGCTTTGCGAGCGCGACGCAGTCGAGTAACTTTTTTGTCGGTCATTTGCTAGGCCCTACTTCTTCTTGGCTTCTTTACGACGGACTACTTCGTCCGCGTAACGCACACCCTTGCCCTTGTAAGGCTCTGGCGGACGGAAACCGCGGACTTCAGCGGCCACCTGACCTACCAGCTGCTTGTCGATACCCTTGATCAGGATGTCGGTCTGGCTAGGGGTTTCAGCGGTGATACCGGCTGGCAGTTCGTAATCCACTGGGTGCGAGAAGCCCAGAGCCAGGTTCAGGACGGTGCCCTTGGCCTGTGCCTTGTAACCAACACCGACCAGCTGGAGCTTGCGCTCGAAGCCTTGGCTTACGCCCTGGACCATGTTGTTCACCAGGGCGCGGGTGGTACCGGCCATGGCGCGAGCTTGCTGGTCACCGTTGCGAGCGGAGAAACGCAGCTCACCAGCTTCTTCGGTAACTTCAACAGACGAGTGAACGTTCAGTTCGAGAGTGCCCTTGGCACCCTTCACCGAAAGCTGCTGGCCGGCGAATTTGACTTCGACGCCTGCTGGCAGCTTAACGGGGTTCTTAGCGACGCGAGACATGCCTATCTCCCCTTAGAACACTGTGCACAGAACTTCGCCGCCGACACCGGCAGCGCGCGCAGCGCGGTCAGTCATCACACCTTTGTTGGTGGAGACGATAGACACGCCCAGACCGCCGCGTACTTTCGGCAGCTCGGTAACGGCCTTGTACTGGCGCAGGCCAGGACGGCTGGTACGCTTCAGTTCCTCGATGACCGGACGGCCTTCGAAGTACTTCAGTTCGATCGACAGGGAAGGCTTGGCTTCGCCGGTGACTTCGTAGCCAGCGATGTAACCTTCGTCTTTCAGTACTTTGGCAACCGCGACCTTCAGGGTGGAGGAAGGCATGCTTACGACAGACTTTTCAGCCATCTGGGCATTACGGATGCGAGTTAGCATGTCCGCTAACGGGTCCTGCATACTCATGGGCTAGATGCTCCTGATACAAGAATTATTAGCCTTGCGGCTATCACAACCACCCGAGCAGGCAGGGCAAAAAACCCAGGCTCAGGTGAGCCGGTCATTCTAGACACAAGGCAGAAACGAAACAAGCCCCATATAGGGGCTTGTTTCTTTGCGAGGTCACCGGCGGTCGGAAGATCACTCCCCTCGCGCCGGCGGTCACGCCAACCGGATTACCAGCTGGCCTTGACCAGACCTGGCACGTCACCGCGCATGGCGGCTTCGCGCAGCTTGTTACGGCCGAGGCCGAACTTGCGGTACACGCCGTGCGGACGGCCGGTGATGCGGCAACGGTTACGCAGGCGCGCGGCGCTGGCGTCACGTGGTTGCTTCTGCAGGGCGACAACGGCAGCGAAACGCTCTTCAGGAGAGGCGTTCAGGTTGACGATGGTCGCTTTCAGCTCAGCACGCTTCTTAGCGAACTTGGCTACCGTGAGCTGACGCTTCAGCTCGCGGTTTTTCATGCTCTTCTTGGCCATTTTCCTACTCCAATCAGTTGCGGAACGGGAACTTGAAAGCACGCAGCAGAGCGCGGCCTTCGTCGTCCGAACGAGCAGTGGTGGTCAGGGTGATGTCCAAACCGCGCAGAGCATCGATCTTGTCGTAATCGATTTCCGGGAAGATGATCTGCTCTTTCACGCCCATGCTGTAGTTGCCACGACCGTCGAAGGACTTGGCATTCAGGCCGCGGAAGTCGCGAACCCGTGGCAGGGAGATCGCCAGCAGGCGGTCCAGGAACTCGTACATCTTTTCGCGACGCAGGGTCACCTTGACACCGATCGGCCAGCCTTCACGGACTTTGAAGCCCGCGATGGATTTACGAGCGAAAGTCACGACCGGCTTTTGACCGGTGATCTTTTCCAGGTCGGCAACAGCGTGCTCGATGACTTTCTTGTCGCCGATCGCTTCGCCCAGACCCATGTTCAGGGTGATTTTGGTAACGCGCGGAACTTCCATCACGTTCGACAGCTTAAGTTCTTCCTTAAGCTTAGGAGCGATTTCGTTCCGGTAAATCTCTTTCAGTCGTGCCATGGTCTTCTACCTAGCAGTGTTCAAGCATCAACCGCTTTTTGGGTCGACTTGAAGACACGAATTTTTTTACCGTCTTCTACTTTGAAACCAACGCGGTCAGCCTTGTTGGTTTCGCCGTTGAAGATGGCGACGTTGGAAGCGTGCAGTGGCGCTTCTTTCTCGACGATACCGCCCTGGACGCCCGCCATCGGGTTAGGCTTGGTGTGGCGCTTGACCAGGTTGACACCACCGATGACCAGACGGTCGTCAGCGAGAACCTTCAGCACCTTACCGCGCTTACCTTTGTCTTTGCCGGCGATCACGATGATCTCGTCGTCACGACGAATCTTTTGCATGTCGGATCTCCTTAGAGCACTTCAGGGGCGAGCGAGACGATCTTCATGAACTTCTCGGTACGAAGTTCACGGGTCACTGGCCCGAAGATGCGAGTACCGATCGGCTCTTGCTTGGTGTTCAGCAGAACAGCAGCGTTGCCGTCGAAACGAATGATGGAACCGTCAGCGCGACGTACACCGTGGCGGGTACGGACGACAACAGCGGTCATCACCTGGCCTTTCTTGACCTTACCGCGCGGAATTGCTTCCTTGACGGTTACTTTGATGATGTCACCGATACCGGCGTAACGGCGGTGGGAACCGCCGAGCACCTTGATGCACATGACGCGACGAGCGCCGCTGTTATCGGCCACATCGAGCATGGATTGAGTCTGAATCATAAAATTTCTCCGACCCCTAGCCCTTAGACTTCAACAGCGCGTTCGAGGACTTCAACCAGTGCCCAGGACTTGGTCTTGGCCAGCGGACGGGTTTCACGGATGGAAACCTTGTCGCCGATCTTGCACTGGTTGGCTTCGTCGTGCGCGTGCAGCTTAGTCGAACGCTTAACGTATTTACCGTAGATCGGGTGCTTGACGCGACGCTCGATCAGAACGGTGATGGTCTTGTCCATTTTGTCGCTGACGACACGGCCAGTCAGCGTACGGACGGTTTTTTCAGCTTCAGCCATGATCACTTACCTGCCTGCTGGTTGAGCACAGTTTTCACGCGAGCGATGTCACGCTTAACTTGCGAGAGCAGGTGCGACTGCCCCAACTGGCCAGTTGCTTTCTGCATGCGCAGATTGAACTGGTCGCGCAGCAAGCCGAGCAGTTGCTCATTCAGTTGCTGTGCGGATTTTTCACGAAGTTCATTCGCTTTCATCACATCACCGTCCGCTTAACAAAGGAGGTGGCGAGAGGCAGCTTTGCAGCGGCCAGGGCGAAAGCTTCGCGCGCCAGCTCTTCAGAAACACCCTCGATCTCGTACAGGACTTTGCCTGGCTGAATCTGGGCAACCCAGTATTCCACGGAACCCTTACCTTTACCCATACGAACCTCGAGAGGCTTCTTGGTAACCGGCTTGTCCGGGAAGACACGGATCCAGATCTTGCCGCCACGTTTTACGTGACGGGTCAGGGCACGACGTGCCGACTCGATCTGGCGAGCGGTGAGACGACCGCGGGCGACAGCTTTCAGAGCGAACTCGCCGAAGCTGACCTTGCTACCGCGCAGTGCCAGACCACGGTTGTGGCCGGTCATCTGCTTGCGGAATTTTGTACGCTTTGGTTGCAACATTTGGCGTACCCCTTACTTAGCAGCTTTTTTACGAGGCGCTGGTGCTTGAGGCTTCAGCTCTTCCTGGCGACCACCAATTACTTCGCCTTTGAAGATCCAAACCTTCACACCGATCACACCGTAGGTGGTGTGAGCTTCGTAGGTGTTGTAGTCGATATCGGCACGCAGGGTGTGCAGAGGCACACGACCTTCGCGATACCACTCGGTACGTGCGATCTCGGCACCGCCGAGACGACCGCTCACCTGGATCTTGATGCCCTTGGCACCAATACGCATGGCGTTCTGCACGGCGCGCTTCATGGCGCGACGGAACATAACGCGGCGCTCCAGCTGCTGGGCAACGCTCTGAGCAACCAGCATAGCGTCGAGTTCCGGCTTGCGGATCTCTTCGATGTTGATGTGCACAGGCACACCCATCTGCTTGGTCAGGTCCTGACGCAGCTTCTCAACATCTTCACCTTTCTTGCCGATAACGATACCGGGACGAGCGGTGTGGATGGTGATGCGTGCAGTTTGAGCCGGACGATGAATATCGATACGGCTTACGGACGCGCTTTTTAGTTTGTCCTGGAGGTACTCGCGAGTTTGCAGATCCTTCAGCAGGTAATCTGCGTAAGTCGCGCCGTCTGCGTACCAGACGGAGGTGTGCTCCTTGACGATTCCCAGGCGAATGCCAGTGGGATGTACTTTCTGACCCATCTGATCGACTCCGTTACTTGTCCGCAACCTTGACAGTGATATGGCAAGACCGCTTGACGATGCGATCAGCACGGCCTTTGGCACGTGGCATGATGCGCTTCAGCGAACGCCCTTCGTTGACGAAGACGGTGGAGACCTTCAGGTCATCAACGTCTGCGCCTTCGTTGTGTTCGGCGTTGGCAACGGCCGACTCGAGGACTTTCTTCATGATTTCAGCGGCTTTTTTGCTGCTGAAGGCCAACAGGTTGAGCGCTTCGCCCACCTTCTTCCCGCGGATCTGGTCGGCGACCAAGCGGGCTTTCTGGGCGGAGATGCGAGCGCCCGACAACTTAGCGGCTACTTCCATTTCCTTACCCCTTAACGCTTGGCTTTCTTGTCAGCCACGTGCCCACGATAAGTGCGGGTACCGGCGAACTCGCCCAGTTTGTGGCCGACCATGTCTTCGTTCACGAGAACTGGGACATGTTGACGACCGTTGTGTACCGCGATGGTCAGACCGACCATTTGTGGCAGGATCATCGAACGGCGCGACCAGGTTTTAACTGGCTTGCGATCGTTCTTCTCCACCGCCACTTCGACCTTCTTCAGCAGGTGAAGATCGATAAAAGGACCTTTTTTCAGAGAACGTGGCACTGTCGTATCCCTCTAGTTACTTGCGACGACGGACGATCATGTTGTCGGTACGCTTATTACCACGGGTTTTAGCACCCTTGGTTGGGAAGCCCCATGGCGATACCGGATGACGACCACCGGAGGTACGACCTTCACCACCACCATGCGGGTGGTCAACCGGGTTCATGGCAACGCCACGAACGGTTGGGCGAACGCCGCGCCAGCGTTTGGCACCAGCTTTACCCAGCGAACGCAGGCTGTGCTCGGAGTTCGAGACTTCGCCCAGGGTCGCACGGCACTCAGCCAGGACTTTACGCATTTCACCAGAGCGCAGACGCAGGGTCACATAGACACCGTCGCGAGCGATCAGCTGAGCCGAAGCACCAGCGGAACGAGCGATCTGAGCACCTTTACCCGGCTTCAGTTCGATGCCGTGAATGGTGCTACCTACTGGGATGTTGCGCAGCTGCAGGGAGTTACCGGCCTTGATTGGGGCCAGGGCACCTGCGATCAGCTGGTCGCCAGCGCTCACGCCTTTAGGGGCGATGATGTAGCGACGCTCACCGTCTGCGTAGCACAGCAGGGCGATGTGAGCAGTACGGTTCGGGTCGTATTCGATACGCTCGACAGTGGCAGGGATGCCATCTTTGTCGTTGCGACGGAAGTCAACCAGACGGTAATGCTGCTTATGACCACCACCAACGTGACGAGTGGTGATGCGGCCATTGTTGTTACGACCACCAGACTTCGATTTTTTCTCGAGCAGCGGTGCGTGAGGAGCGCCTTTGTGCAGCTCCTTGTTGACCACCTTGACCACAAAACGGCGGCCAGGGGAAGTCGGTTTGCATTTAACGATTGCCATGATGCACCCCTTCCTTACTCAGCACTGCTGCTGAAATCGAGATCTTGGCCTGGCTGAAGGGAGACGATCGCCTTCTTCCAGTCATTGCGCTTGCCCAGACCACGTGCGGTACGCTTGGTTTTACCCAGAACGTTAACAGTCGACACGTTTTCAACTTTTACGTTGAACAGGCCTTCGACAGCTTTCTTGATTTCCAGCTTGGTTGCATCGGTAGCAACCTTGAATACGAACTGGCCTTTTTTCTCAGCCAGAACGGTAGCCTTCTCGGAAACGTGCGGGCCAAGGAGGACTTTGAATACGCGTTCCTGGTTCATCCCAGCAGCTCCTCGAATTTCTTCACGGCCGAGACAGTGATCAACACTTTCTCGTATGCGATCAGACTGACCGGGTCGGAACCTTGAACGTCACGTACATCGACGTGCGGCAGGTTGCGAGCAGCCAGGTACAGGTTCTGATCAACAGCATCCGAAACGATGAGAACATCGCTCAGACCCATGCCGTTCAGCTTGTTCAGCAGGTCTTTGGTTTTCGGGGCTTCAACAGCGAAGTCCTGAACCACGACCAGACGGTCGCTACGCACCAGCTCAGCGAGGATGGAGCGCAGGGCTGCGCGGTACATCTTCTTGTTGAGCTTCTGCGAGTGATCCTGAGGACGAGCTGCGAAGGTTACACCACCGCCACGCCAGATCGGACCACGGGTAGTACCAGCACGAGCGCGACCAGTACCTTTCTGACGCCATGGGCGCTTACCGCCACCGGCTACATCAGAACGGGTCTTCTGCTGCTTGGTGCCCTGACGGCCGCCGGCCATGTAGGCCACGACTGCTTGGTGTACCAGCGTCTCGTTGAATTCGCCACCGAAGGTCAGTTCGGAAACTTCGATCGCCTGAGCGTCATTTACATTGAGTTGCATGTCAGTTTCCCCTTAACCGCGAGCCTTGACAGCCGGACGCACGACCACGTCGCCGCCAGTAGCGCCTGGGACGGCACCCTTGATCAGCAGCAGGTTGCGTTCAGCGTCTACGCGTACTACTTCCAGGGACTGAACAGTCACGCGCTCGGCGCCCATGTGACCGGACATCTTCTTGCCCTTGAATACACGACCAGGAGTCTGGCACTGGCCGATGGAGCCAGGGACACGGTGCGATACGGAGTTACCGTGGGTGTTGTCTTGACCACGGAAGTTCCAACGCTTGATGGTACCGGCGAAGCCTTTACCTTTGGACTGACCGGTTACGTCTACCAGCTGGCCTGCAGTGAAGAGTTCAGCTTTGATCAGATCGCCAGCCTGGAAATCGCCTTCTTCAAGACGGAACTCCCAGACACCGCGACCAGCGGCAACGTTGGCCTTGGCAAAGTGGCCTGCCTGAGCGGCAGTCACGCGCGAAGCACGACGCTCGCCGACAGTGACTTGCACTGCACGGTAGCCATCAGTTTCTTCGGTTTTGAACTGGGTGACACGATTCGGCTCGATCTCGATGACCGTGACCGGAATGGAGACACCTTCTTCGGTGAAAATACGGGTCATGCCCGCTTTTCGACCGACTACACCAATAGTCATGTTGTAAACCTCATGAGTGTACGGGGCTTTCACCCGCTATGGCCGCCCATTTCAGAGCGTTACACGACCAGACCGGAGTCTTAGCCGAGGCTGATCTGCACTTCCACGCCTGCCGCGAGATCAAGCTTCATCAGCGCATCAACGGTTTTATCCGTTGGCTGGACGATGTCCAGAACACGCTTATGAGTGCGAATCTCGTACTGGTCACGCGCGTCTTTGTTGACGTGCGGAGAGACCAGAACGGTGAAACGCTCTTTGCGGGTTGGCAGTGGAATTGGACCACGCACTTGTGCACCAGTACGTTTCGCGGTTTCCACGATTTCCTGGGTGGATTGGTCGATCAGGCGATGGTCGAAAGCCTTCAACCTGATACGGATTTGCTGATTTTGCATTGGATTTCAGACTCCAGGCTGTTCCCATCGGGCGCACTACGCCCGTTAAAAGGAGGCGTGATTCTATAGACGCCCCAATTTAGTGTCAACCCAATAAAAAAAACCCCCGCTGAGCGGGGGTTTTTTCAACCGATCGAGTGATTACTCGATGATTTTGGCTACGACGCCGGCGCCGACGGTACGACCGCCTTCACGGATGGCGAAGCGCAGACCGTCTTCCATCGCGATGGTCTTGATCAGGGTGACAGTCATCTGAATGTTGTCACCTGGCATTACCATTTCAACGCCTTCCGGCAGTTCGCAGTTACCGGTCACGTCAGTGGTACGGAAGTAGAACTGAGGACGGTAGCCTTTGAAGAACGGAGTGTGACGGCCGCCTTCTTCCTTCGACAGGACGTAGACTTCTGCGGTGAACTTGGTGTGCGGCTTGACCGAACCTGGCTTGACCAGAACCTGGCCACGCTCAACGTCGTCACGCTTGGTACCACGCAGCAGGACGCCGCAGTTCTCGCCAGCACGACCTTCGTCCAGCAGCTTGCGGAACATCTCAACGCCGGTGCAGGTGGTGGTGGTGGTGTCACGCAGACCAACGATTTCCAGCGGATCCTGAACGCGGACGATACCACGCTCGATACGGCCGGTAACAACGGTACCACGACCCGAGATCGAGAATACGTCTTCGATCGGCATCAGGAACGGCTGGTCGATGGCACGAACTGGCTCAGGGATGTAGGCATCCAGAGTTTCAACCAGCTTCTTGACAGCGCTGGTACCCATTTCGTTGTCGTCTTTGCCTTCCAGCGCCATACGAGCCGAACCGATGATGATCGGGGTGTCGTCGCCTGGGAAGTCGTAGGTGGACAGCAGGTCGCGAACTTCCATCTCGACCAGTTCCAGCAGCTCAGCGTCGTCTACCAGGTCAGCCTTGTTCAGGAAGACCACGATGTACGGAACGCCTACCTGACGGGACAGCAGGATGTGCTCACGGGTTTGTGGCATCGGACCATCGGCGGCCGAGCAAACCAGGATCGCGCCGTCCATCTGGGCAGCACCGGTGATCATGTTCTTCACGTAGTCAGCGTGACCTGGGCAGTCAACGTGAGCGTAGTGACGAATGTTCGAGTTGTACTCGACGTGAGCGGTGTTGATGGTGATACCGCGCGCTTTTTCTTCCGGAGCCGAGTCGATCTTGTCGAACTCAACGACTGCCGAACCGAATACTTCGGAGCAGACGCGAGTCAGAGCTGCGGTCAGAGTGGTCTTACCGTGGTCAACGTGGCCGATGGTGCCGACGTTAACGTGGGGAAGGGAACGATCAAATTTTTCTTTAGCCACGACAGTGAACCTCTTGCCTAAAGGGGATTAGCCTTGTTTTTTAACGAGTGCTTCGACGATGTTCGACGGAGCTTCGGCGTATTTGGAGAATTCCATGGAGTAGCTTGCGCGACCCTGAGACATGGAACGAACGTCGGTTGCGTAACCGAACATCTCTCCGAGCGGTACCTCAGCAGTGATTACCTTGCCGGACACCGAGTCTTCATTACCCTGGATCATCCCGCGACGACGGCTCAGGTCACCCATCACGTCACCCAGGTAGTCTTCCGGGGTTACAACTTCGACCTTCATGATCGGCTCAAGCACCACGCCACCGCCCTTCTGGGCCAGTTGCTTGGTCGCCATCGAAGCGGCGATCTTGAACGCCATTTCGTTGGAGTCGACGTCGTGGTACGAACCGTCGAATACCGTAGCCTTCAGGCCGAGCAGCGGATAGCCGGCAACAACGCCGTTTTTCATCTGCTCTTCGATACCCTTCTGGATCGGGGCGATGAATTCCTTAGGAATCACACCACCAACGACTTCGTTGGTGAACACCAGACCTTCGGTGATGTTGCCCTTCTCGTCAACGTCCGGCTCCGAGAAGCGGATCCAGCAGTGACCGAACTGACCACGACCACCCGACTGACGAACGAACTTGCCTTCGATCTCGACGTTGGACTTGGTGATCTTCTCGCGGTACGAAACCTGCGGCTTGCCGACGTTGCACTCGACGTTGAACTCGCGCTTCATGCGGTCAACGAGGATGTCCAGGTGCAGCTCACCCATACCGGAGATGATGGTCTGACCGGTTTCTTCATCGGTCTTGACGCGGAACGACGGGTCTTCCTGGGCCAGCTTGCCCAGTGCGATACCCATCTTCTCCTGGTCAGCCTTGGTTTTCGGCTCTACGGAGAGCGAAATTACCGGCTCAGGGAAGTCCATACGCTCGAGGATGATCGGCTTGTCGGCGTTGCACAGGGTGTCACCGGTGGTGACGTCCTTCATGCCGATCAGAGCAGCGATGTCGCCAGCGCGCACTTCTTTGATCTCTTCACGCTGGTTGGCGTGCATCTGCACCATACGACCAACGCGCTCTTTCTTGCCCTTGACCGAGTTGATGACGGAGTCACCGGAGGTCAGGAAGCCCGAGTAGACGCGGACGAAAGTCAGAGTACCCACGAACGGGTCAGTGGCAATCTTGAACGCCAGAGCCGAGAACGGCTCGTTGTCGTCAGCAGGACGCTCGTCGTACTGCTCTGGAGTGACTTCATCCTTCGGCACGTCGATCAGGTCAGGGTGAATACCCTTGATCGCCGGGATTTCGGTCGGAGCAGGCAGGAAGTCGATGACGGCGTCGAGAACCAGGGGAACGCCCTTGTTCTTGAACGAGGAACCGCAGACAGCAGGAACGATCTCGCTCGCCAGGGTACGGGCGCGCAGACCAGCCTTGATGTCTTCGACGGACAGGTCACCTTCTTCAAGGTACTTGTTCATCAGCTCTTCGTTGGCCTCGGCAGCAGCCTCGACCATGTTGCTGCGCCATTCGTTGGCCAGGTCCACCAGCTCGGCAGGAATCTCTTCCTCACGGTAGGTAGTACCCTTGTCGTCGTCGTTCCAGTAGATGGCTTTCATCTTGATCAGGTCAACCTGACCCTGGAAGTCGTCTTCCGCACCGATAGCCAGCTGGACCGGAACCGGGGTGTGACCCAAGCGGTTCTTGATCTGGCCGACAACGCGCAGGAAGTTGGCACCAGCACGGTCCATCTTGTTCACGTAGACAACACGTGGAACGCCGTACTTGTTGGCCTGACGCCATACGGTTTCGGACTGCGGCTCAACACCGGAGGTACCGCAGAACACAACGACCGCGCCGTCGAGTACGCGCAGCGAACGCTCTACTTCAATGGTGAAGTCAACGTGGCCGGGGGTATCGATGACGTTTACGCGGTAGTTGTCGTACTGACCACGGGAACCTTTCCAGAAGGTGGTAACGGCAGCGGAGGTAATGGTGATACCGCGCTCCTGCTCCTGCACCATCCAGTCGGTGGTCGCGGCGCCGTCGTGCACCTCGCCCATCTTGTGGCTCAGACCTGTGTAGAACAGGATCCGCTCGGTAGTGGTAGTCTTGCCCGCATCAACGTGCGCGCAGATACCGATGTTACGGTAGCGGTTAATTGCTGTAGTACGAGCCATAAAGCCCTCGCAAAAAGATTGATGCTTGAATTAGAAGCGGTAGTGCGAGAACGCTTTGTTGGCCTCGGCCATACGGTGCACGTCTTCACGCTTCTTGACTGCAGCACCCTTGCCTTCGGCAGCATCCAGCAGCTCACCGGCCAGGCGCAGAGCCATCGACTTCTCGCCGCGCTTGCGGGCGTAGTCTACGAGCCAGCGCATTGCCAGAGCGTTACGACGGGACGGACGAACTTCAACCGGAACCTGGTAAGTGGCACCGCCGACACGGCGGGACTTTACTTCGACCAGCGGAGCGATGGCGTCGAGAGCTTTCTCGAAGATTTCCAGGGGGTCGCTGTTCTTGCGTGCTTTGACAGTATCCAGGGCACCGTAGACGATGCGCTCGGCTACGGCCTTCTTGCCGCTTTCCATCACGTGGTTCATGAACTTGGCGAGAATCTGGGATCCGTACTTCGGATCGTCGAGAATCTCACGTTTTGCTGCTACACGACGTCTTGGCATGATAAGCCCTCAAACGGTCTTCAGGTTAGCCCGGGACGTGGGTCTTCGACCCCTGCCCGACCTTACTCTTATCGACTCAAAAAAATGGATGTCTGCAAACGACCGATTACTTCGGACGCTTGGTACCGTACTTCGAACGACCCTGGTTACGGCCTTTGACGCCCGAAGTATCCAGAGAGCCGCGAACGGTGTGGTAACGAACACCTGGCAAGTCTTTTACACGGCCGCCACGGATCAGGACGACGCTGTGCTCTTGCAGGTTGTGGCCTTCACCGCCGATGTACGAGGAAACCTCGAAACCGTTGGTCAGACGCACACGGCATACTTTACGCAGTGCCGAGTTAGGTTTTTTCGGCGTGGTGGTGTACACGCGGGTGCACACGCCACGACGCTGCGGGCAGTTCTGCAGCGCAGGAACGTCGGACTTTTCGACCGAACGCTTACGCGGCTGACGTACCAGCTGGTTGATAGTTGCCATCTACTAGCTCCACTGATTGTCTTGCGACTCTATTGTCTTGCAAGAAAGCCAAAAATTGGCGAGACGGAGCCTCACCAAATTTAAGGGTACAAAAGTCTAAAGAGGATCTTGCACCCAGTCAAGACGAGGCCCCGGCCCTCCTCGCCCGGTCATCGGCAACAATTCATGTCACCGATACCCTTGCGAGACGTGCCGGGGCCCTGCCCTGTACTCAGTTACCGCTGGAGTTCAGCGCTTCGGTCAGTGCGGCTTCCACCTCACTGGCGCTCACACGCAGCGGCTTGTCGGCATCACGGCGACGCTTGCGCTCGCTGTGATAGGCCAGACCGGTACCGGCCGGGATCAGACGACCCACGACCACGTTCTCTTTCAGGCCGCGCAGATAGTCGCGCTTGCCGGTTACCGCCGCTTCGGTCAGTACGCGGGTGGTTTCCTGGAAGGAAGCCGCGGAGATGAACGACTCGGTCGACAGCGACGCCTTGGTGATACCCAGCAGCACACGGGTGAACTTCGAGATGAACTTGTCTTCGCTGGCGAGACGCTCGTTCTCGACCAGAACCTGAGTCAGTTCCATCTGGTCGCCCTTGATGAAGCTGGAATCGCCGGACTCGGAGATCTCGACCTTGCGCAGCATCTGACGCAGGATGGTCTCGATGTGCTTGTCGTTGATCTTCACGCCCTGCAGGCGGTAAACGTCCTGGATCTCGTTGACGATGTACTTGGCCAGCGCGCTCACACCCAGCAGACGCAGGATGTCGTGCGGATCGCTCGGGCCGTCGGAGATAACTTCGCCGCGGTTTACCTGTTCGCCTTCGAAGACGTTCAGGTGGCGCCACTTCGGAATCAGCTCTTCGTACGGATCGCTGCCATCGGTCGGGGTGATGACCAGACGACGCTTGCCCTTGGTTTCTTTACCGAAGGCAATGGTGCCGCTGACTTCAGCCAGGATCGAGGCTTCTTTCGGACGACGCGCTTCGAACAGGTCGGCAACGCGCGGCAGACCACCGGTGATGTCACGGGTCTTCGACGTTTCTTGCGGAATACGCGCGATAACGTCACCGACACCGATCTGGGCACCGTCAGCCACACCGACGAGGGCGTTGGCCGGCAGGAAGTACTGAGCAGGTACGTCGGTACCTGGCAGGTACAGGTCCTTGCCAGCAGCATCGACCATCTTGATCGCCGGACGGATTTCCTTGCCTGCGGCAGGGCGATCCTTGACGTCCATCACTTCGATGTTGGTCAGGCCGGTCAGTTCGTCGGTCTGACGCTTGATGGTGATGTTTTCTTCCATGCCCACGAAGGTCACGGTACCTTTCAGTTCGGTAACGATCGGGTGGGTGTGCGGGTCCCACTTGGCGACGATGGCGCCAGCTTCGACCTTCTCACCTTCCTTGACCGAAATCACCGCACCGTAAGGCAGCTTGTAGCGCTCACGCTCACGACCGAATTCGTCGGCAATGGCCAGCTCGCCGGAACGCGACACGGCAACCAGGTTGCCATCGGCACGCTCGACCTGCTTCAGGTTGTGCAGACGCACCATACCGCCGTTCTTCACCTGGACGCTGTCGGCAGCCGAAGTACGGCTTGCAGCACCACCGATGTGGAACGTACGCATGGTCAGCTGGGTACCCGGCTCACCGATCGACTGGGCAGCGATAACGCCGACAGCTTCACCGATGTTCACCTGGTGACCGCGAGCCAGGTCGCGACCGTAGCACTTGGCGCAGATGCCGTAGCGGGTTTCGCAGCTGATCGGCGAACGCACGACCACTTCGTCGATGCTGTTCAGCTCGATGAACTCGACCCACTGCTCGTCCACCAGGGTACCGGCCGGAACGATGACGTCCTCGGTGCCTGGCTTGAACACGTCACGGGCAATGACACGACCCAGTACGCGCTCACCCAGCGGCTCGACAACGTCGCCGCCTTCGATGTGCGGGGTCATCAGCAGACCCTGGTCGGTGCCGCAGTCGATCTCGGTCACGACCAGATCCTGCGCCACGTCTACCAGACGACGGGTCAGGTAACCGGAGTTCGCGGTCTTCAGTGCGGTATCCGCCAGACCTTTACGAGCACCGTGGGTCGAGATGAAGTACTGCAGTACGCTCAGACCTTCACGGAAGTTCGCGGTGATCGGCGTCTCGATGATCGAGCCGTCCGGCTTGGCCATCAGACCACGCATACCGGCCAGCTGACGAATCTGGGCCGCGGAACCACGAGCACCGGAGTCGGCCATCATGTACATCGAGTTGAAGGACTCTTGCTCGACTTCCTTGCCCTCGCGATCGATGACCTTCTCTTTCGAGAGGTTGGCCATCATCGCCTTGGACACTTCGTCGTTGGCCTTGGACCACAAGTCGATGACCTTGTTGTACTTCTCGCCCTGGGTGACCAGGCCGGAGGCGTACTGGCTCTCGATTTCCTTCACTTCGTCGGTGGCGCTGTTGATGATGCGCGCTTTCTCATCAGGGATAACGAAGTCGTTAACACCGATGGAAACACCGGAAATGGTCGAGTAGGCGAAACCGGTGTACATCAGCTGGTCAGCGAAGATCACGGTCTCTTTCAGACCCACCACGCGGTAGCACTGGTTGATCAGCTTGGAGATCGCCTTCTTCTTCATCGGCTGGTTGACGACGTCGAACGGCAGGCCTGCCGGTACAACCTGGAACAGCAGCGCACGGCCGACAGTGGTGTCGACGATGCGGGTGTTCTTGGTGATGCTGCCATCGCGATCTTTCACGGTTTCGTTGATACGAACCTTGATTTTCGCGTGCAGGGCGGCTTCGCCGGCGCGGAATACGCGGTCGACTTCCTGCAGGTCGGCGAACACGCGACCTTCGCCCTTGGCGTTGATGGCTTCACGGGTCATGTAGTACAGACCCAGTACCACGTCCTGCGACGGAACGATGATTGGCTCACCGTTGGCTGGCGACAGGATGTTGTTGGTCGACATCATCAGCGCGCGCGCTTCGAGCTGGGCTTCCAGGGTCAGCGGCACGTGAACGGCCATCTGGTCACCGTCGAAGTCGGCGTTGTACGCGGCGCAGACCAGCGGGTGCAGCTGGATGGCCTTACCTTCGATCAGTACCGGTTCAAAGGCCTGGATACCCAGACGGTGCAGGGTTGGCGCACGGTTGAGCAGGACGGGGTGTTCGCGGATCACCTCGGCGAGAACGTCCCATACCTCTGGCAGCTCGCGCTCGACCATCTTCTTGGCGGCCTTGATGGTGGTCGCCAGACCACGCATTTCCAGCTTGCCGAAAATGAACGGCTTGAACAGCTCGAGGGCCATCTTCTTCGGCAGACCGCACTGGTGCAGACGCAGGGTCGGACCGACGGTAATTACCGAACGGCCGGAGTAGTCCACACGCTTACCGAGCAAGTTCTGACGGAAGCGACCTTGCTTACCTTTGATCATGTCGGCCAGCGACTTCAGCGGACGCTTGTTCGAGCCGGTGATGGCGCGACCGCGACGGCCGTTGTCGAGCAGGGCGTCGACCGCTTCCTGCAGCATGCGCTTTTCGTTGCGCACGATGATGTCCGGCGCCGACAGATCGAGCAGGCGCTTCAGACGGTTGTTACGGTTGATCACCCGACGATACAGGTCGTTCAGGTCGGAGGTCGCGAAGCGGCCGCCATCCAGCGGCACCAGCGGACGCAGATCCGGCGGCAGCACTGGCAGGACGGTCAGGACCATCCACTCAGGCAGGTTGCCCGAACCCTGGAAAGCTTCCATCAGCTTCAGGCGCTTGGACAGCTTCTTGATCTTGGTTTCCGAGTTGGTCTGCGGAATCTCTTCGCGCAGGCGGCCGATCTCGTGCTCCAGGTCGATAGCGTGCAGCAGCTCGCGGACAGCCTCGGCACCCATGCGGGCGTCGAAGTCGTCACCGAACTCTTCCAGCGCTTCAAAGTACTGTTCGTCGTTCAGCAGCTGACCTTTTTCCAGCGTGGTCATGCCCGGGTCGATAACGACGTAGCTCTCGAAGTAGAGCACGCGCTCGATATCACGCAGGGTCATGTCCATCAGCAGGCCGATACGGGACGGCAGCGACTTCAGGAACCAGATGTGGGCGACCGGCGAGGCCAGTTCGATGTGCGCCATGCGCTCACGACGAACCTTGGCCAGGGCAACTTCAACGCCGCACTTCTCGCAGATCACACCGCGGTGCTTGAGGCGCTTGTACTTGCCGCACAGGCACTCGTAGTCCTTGACTGGGCCAAAGATCTTGGCGCAGAACAGGCCGTCACGCTCAGGTTTGAACGTACGGTAGTTGATGGTTTCCGGCTTCTTAACTTCACCGAACGACCACGAACGGATCATTTCAGGCGACGCCAGACCGATGCGGATGGCGTCGAACTCTTCGACTTGACCCTGGTTTTTCAGCAAATTCAGTAGGTCTTTCAAGGCCTTTCCTCCTGGCGGAGCAGGGAGCGGGCATTACCTGCCCCACTCCCCTTCGCGTCACGTGTTATTCGGTTTCCAGATCGATATCGATACCGAGCGAACGGATCTCTTTGATCAACACGTTGAAGGACTCGGGCATGCCCGGCTCCATACGGTGATCGCCATCCACGATGTTCTTGTACATCTTGGTACGGCCGTTCACGTCGTCCGACTTCACTGTGAGCATTTCTTGCAGGGTGTATGCCGCGCCGTATGCTTCCAGCGCCCACACTTCCATCTCCCCGAAACGCTGACCACCGAACTGCGCCTTACCACCCAGCGGCTGCTGGGTAACCAGGCTGTAGGAACCAGTGGAACGCGCGTGCATCTTGTCGTCCACCAAGTGGTTCAGCTTGAGCATGTACATGTAACCCACGGTCACAGGACGCTCGAACTTGTTGCCGGTACGGCCGTCGAACAGCACCATCTGGCCGCTTTCCGGCAGGTCTGCCAGTTTCAGCATGGCCTTGATCTCACGCTCCTTGGCACCATCGAAGACCGGGGTAGCCATAGGCACGCCTTTCTTCAGGTTGTTCGCCAGGGCGAGGATCTCTGCGTCGGTGAACTCTTCCAGGTTCTCCTGACGACCACCGATCTCGTTGTAGATCTCGGTGAGGAAGGTGCGCAGCTCTGCGGCCTTGCGCTGCTCTTCGATCATGCGGTCGATCTTCTCGCCCAGGCCTTTGGCCGCGAGGCCCAGGTGGGTTTCGAGGATCTGCCCGACGTTCATACGCGAAGGTACGCCCAGCGGGTTCAGCACGACGTCGACCGGAGTACCGTGGGCGTCGTGCGGCATGTCTTCGACCGGCATGATTACCGAGACCACACCCTTGTTACCGTGACGACCGGCCATCTTGTCACCCGGCTGGATGCGACGGCGGATGGCCAGGTAGACCTTGACGATCTTCAGTACGCCTGGCGCCAGGTCATCGCCCTGCTGCAGCTTGCGCTTCTTGTCTTCGAACTTGTCGTCCAGCAGACGGCGGCGATCGACGATGTACTGCTGAGCCTTTTCCAGCTGCTCGTTCAGTGCATCTTCGGCCATGCGCAGTTTGAACCACTGGCCGTGCTCCAGACCGTTCAGGACGTCATCGGTGATCACGGTGCCTTTCTTCAGGCCCGCGCCACCGTCGACCACCTGGCCGTTCAGGGCGGAACGCAGACGCTCGAAGGTCGCGCCTTCGACGATGCGGAACTCTTCGTTCAGGTCCTTGCGGATCTCGTCCAGCTGCATCTTCTCGATGGCCAGGGCGCGGCTGTCGCGCTCGACGCCATCACGGGTGAAGACCTGTACGTCGATGACGGTACCCTTGGTGCCGGTCGGCACGCGCAGGGAGGTGTCTTTGACGTCGCTGGCCTTCTCACCGAAGATCGCGCGCAGCAGTTTTTCTTCCGGAGTCAGTTGGGTCTCGCCTTTCGGAGTGACCTTGCCGACCAGGATGTCGCCGGCGCCGACTTCGGCACCCACGTAGACGATACCGGCTTCGTCCAGCTTGTTCAGCGCAGCTTCACCCACGTTCGGGATGTCCGCGGTGATTTCCTCTGGGCCAAGCTTGGTGTCACGGGCCACACAGGTCAGTTCCTGAATGTGGATCGTGGTGAAGCGGTCTTCCTGGACCACACGCTCGGACAGGCAGATGGAGTCTTCGAAGTTGAAGCCGTTCCACGCCATGAACGCGATGCGCATGTTCTGACCCAGCGCCAGTTCACCCATGTCGGTGGACGGGCCGTCGGCCATGATGTCGCCACGTGCGACCACGTCACCCTTGCTCACCAGCGGACGCTGGTTGATGCAGGTGTTCTGGTTCGAACGGGTGTACTTGGTCAGGTTGTAGATGTCCACACCGGCTTCACCGGTCTCGACTTCGTCATCGGCAACGCGAACGACGATACGGCTGGCGTCGACCGAGTCGATCACACCACCGCGGCGAGCAACCACGCAGACACCGGAGTCTCGGGCGACGTTGCGCTCCATGCCGGTACCTACCAGCGGCTTGTCGGCGCGCAGGGTCGGTACAGCCTGACGCTGCATGTTCGAACCCATCAATGCACGGTTGGCGTCGTCGTGCTCGAGGAACGGAATCAACGAGGCAGCGACGGAAACAACCTGCTTCGGCGAAACGTCCATCAGGGTGACGTCTTCCGGCGCCTTGACGGTGAACTCGTTCAGGTGACGAACAGCTACCAGCTCATCGATCAGCTGCTTCTTGTCGTTCATCGCGGCCGAAGCCTGGGCGATCACGTGATCGGCCTCTTCGATAGCGGACAGGAACACGATGTCGTCGCTGACAACGCCTTCCTTCACCACGCGGTACGGGCTTTCCAGGAAACCGTACTGGTTGGTGCGGGCATAGGCTGCCAGGGAGTTGATCAGACCGATGTTCGGACCTTCTGGAGTCTCGATCGGGCACACACGGCCATAGTGGGTCGGGTGTACGTCACGGACTTCGAAGCCTGCGCGCTCACGGGTCAGACCGCCAGGGCCGAGTGCAGAGACACGGCGCTTGTGGGTGATCTCGGAGAGCGGGTTGTTCTGGTCCATGAACTGCGAGAGCTGGCTGGAGCCGAAGAACTCCTTCACCGCCGCCGCGACCGGCTTGGCGTTGATCAGGTCCTGCGGCATCAGGCCTTCGCTTTCGGCCATCGACAGACGTTCCTTGACCGCGCGCTCTACGCGCACCAGGCCAACACGGAACTGGTTCTCGGCCATTTCGCCGACGCAACGCACGCGACGGTTACCCAGGTGGTCGATGTCGTCGACGATACCTTTGCCGTTACGGATGTCGACCAGGGTCTTGAGGACCTCGACGATGTCTTCCTTGCTCAGCACGCCCGAACCTTCGATCTCGGTGCGACCGATACGACGGTTGAACTTCATGCGGCCAACGGCGGACAGGTCGTAACGCTCGGCGCTGAAGAACAGGTTGTTGAACAGGGTCTCGGCGGCATCCTTGGTTGGCGGCTCGCCTGGACGCATCATGCGATAGATCTCGACCAGGGCTTCCAGCTGGTTGCTGGTGGTGTCGATCTTCAAGGTGTCCGAGATGAACGGACCGCAGTCGATGTCGTTGGTGTACAGGGTCTCGATGCGGACGACCTGAGCCTTGGCGATCTTGATCAGCAGCTCGGTGGTCAGCTCGGTGTTGCACTCAGCCAGGATTTCACCGGTGGCCGGGTGAACGATGGCCTTGGCGGTGGTGCGGCCCAGCACGTACTCCATCGGCACGTCGAGTTCTTTCACGCCAGCCTTTTCCAGCTGGTTGATGTGGCGCGCGGTAATACGGCGGCCTTGCTCGACGATGACCTTGCCGCTGCCGTCATGGATATCCATGACCGCAACTTCACCACGCAGACGCTGTGGCACCAGCTCCAGGCTCAGTTTTTCGCCGGAGATGTGGAACACGTTGGTGGTGTAGAAGGTGTTCAGCACTTCTTCAGTGCTGTAGCCCAGCGCGCGCAGCAGCACCGAGGCCGGCAGCTTGCGGCGACGGTCGATACGCACGAACACGCAGTCCTTCGGGTCGAACTCGAAGTCCAGCCACGAACCGCGGTAAGGGATGATGCGCGCGGAGTACAGCAGCTTGCCCGAGCTGTGCGTCTTGCCACGGTCGTGGTCGAAGAACACACCCGGCGAGCGGTGCAGCTGGGACACGATCACACGCTCGGTACCGTTGATAACGAAGGTACCGTTTTCAGTCATCAGGGGGATTTCACCCATGTAGACTTCTTGCTCTTTGATGTCCTTGATCGCTTTGTTCGACGATTCCTTGTCGAAGATGATCAGGCGCACCTTCACACGCAGCGGGACCGCGAAGGTCACACCACGCAGGACACATTCCTTCACATCGAACGCCGGCTCGCCCAGGCGATAGCCGACGTACTCCAGGGCAGCATTGCCGGAGTAGCTGATGATCGGGAATACCGATTTGAAGGCCGCATGCAGGCCGACGTCGCGGAACTGGTCCTTGGATGCTCCCGCCTGCAGGAATTCGCGATACGAATCCAGCTGGATGGCCAGGAGGTAAGGCACATCCATGACGTCCGGCAACTTGCTAAAGTCCTTGCGGATACGTTTTTTCTCAGTGTATGAGTAAGCCATCAGCATTCCCCAGCTTGGTCACCTGCTTGTTTGGCATCTCCCGGCGGGAGCAGCCGAAAATCGTGCAAACCCCTTGGTTTGCGCCACCCTCTTGGGTGTCTTGCAGCTCGTTATCGGGGCCGACCTGATCGGCCACCAATAACGGAAAAAGGCCGGTGGCATAAGCCACCAGCCATCAGCCCTTCGCTCAACGCTCGGACTGTTGTCGCAAAGTCGAAATTACTTCAGCTCGACTTTAGCGCCAGCTTCTTCCAGCTTCTTCTTCGCGTCTTCAGCGGCTTCTTTCGAAACGCCTTCAGCGATAACCTGAGGAGCGCCGTCGACTTTCTCTTTGGCTTCTTTCAGGCCCAGACCGGTCAGTTCACGAACTGCCTTGATCACGTTGACCTTCTTGTCGCCAGCTTCGGTCAGAACGACGTTGAACTCGGTCTGCTCTTCAGCAGCGGCAGCAGCAACAGCTGGGCCAGCGGCAACAGCGGCAGCAGCGGTAACGCCGAAGGTTTCTTCCATCGCTTTGATCAGCTCAACAATTTCCAGAACGGTTTTCTGGCCGATTGCTTCGATGATTTGCTCGTTAGTCAGAGACATGACTTAAATCCTGTATTGGGGTGACAGCCTACGCAGCCATCAAATTAAACGTATGATTTTGAAAGTGTTGCGCGTGCCTTAGGCAGCAGCAGCTTCTTTCTGGTCGCGCAGAGCTGCCAGGGTACGAGCCAGCTTGCTGGTTGCACCTTGGATTACGCTCATCAGCTGTGCGATAGCCTCGTCGCGAGTTGGCAGGGTTGCCAGCACGTCGATCTGGTTAGCGGCAAGGAACTTGCCGTCGAACGCAGCTGCCTTGATCTCGAACTTGTCCTGACCCTTGGCGAACTCTTTGAACAGACGGGCAGCAGCGCCCGGGTGCTCATTGGAGAAAGCGATCAGGGTCGGGCCTTTGAACGCATCGTTGAGGACCGAGAACTCGGTGCCTTCAACAGCGCGCTTGAGCAGGGTATTACGTACGACACGTACGTAAACGCCAGCTTCGCGGGCCTCTTTACGGAGTCCGGTCATTGCGCCTACAGTCACGCCACGGGCATCAGCCACGACAGCGGACAGAGCGACTTTGGCAGCCTCGTTGACTTCAGCGACGATGGCCTTCTTGTCTTCGAGTTTAATTGCCACGGGTTTACTCCTGGTTTCTACCGTTTCATCTGGCCGAAGCCGGATGTCGTTTTGGTGTCTGATTCGCGAACGAATCGGGAGCACCATCTGCGTAGGCTTGAGGTTTAAGGCTTGCGCCGCCTACGGTCTTGGATAGCCCCCGCCAGGCAGGGACCCCAATTTAGTAGCCGGTGCGACCAGGTCGCACCGGCCGAGCATTACACGTTCAGCGAGCTCTGATCGATGATCAGACCTGGGCCCATGGTGGTGCTCAGGGTAACGCGCTTGACGTAGATACCTTTCGAGGAAGCTGGCTTGATACGCTTCAGATCGGCGATCAGGGCTTCAACGTTTTCCTTCAGCTTGCCGGCTTCGAAGCCAACCTTGCCAACGGAGGTATGGATGATACCGTTCTTGTCGGTACGGTAGCGAACCTGACCAGCCTTGGCGTTTTTCACGGCAGTGGCTACGTCTGGGGTCACGGTACCGACTTTCGGGTTAGGCATCAGGCCACGAGGACCCAGGACCTGACCCAGCTGACCTACAACGCGCATGGCATCAGGGGATGCAATGACGACGTCATAGTTCAGGTCGCCGCCTTTCATTTCGGCAGCCAGATCGTCCATACCTACGCGATCAGCGCCGGCAGCCAGAGCGGCTTCAGCAGCTGGACCCTGGGTGAAGACGGCAACACGTACGGTCTTGCCAGTACCGTGCGGCAGCACGGTAGCGCTGCGAACGACCTGGTCGGATTTACGCGGGTCAACACCGAGGTTGACGGCAATGTCGTAGGACTCTACGAACTTGGCAGTCGGCAGCGAAGCCAGCAGAGCAGCGGCTTCTTCGAAGTTGTAGGCCTTGCCTGCTTCGATTTTCTCGGCGATAGCCTTTTGGCGCTTGGTCAGCTTAGCCATTACACACCCTCCACGTTCAGGCCCATGCTACGGGCAGAGCCGGCGATGGTGCGCACAGCAGCATCCAGGTCAGCGGCGGTCAGATCGGCCTGCTTGGTCTTGGCGATCTCTTCCAGCTGAGCACGGGTAACGGTACCGACTTTGACGGTGTTCGGACGGGCCGAACCACTGGCCAGGCCAGCAGCTTTCTTCAGCAGAACCGAGGCAGGGGTGCTCTTGGTCTCGAAGGTGAAGCTACGGTCGCTGTAGACAGTGATGATCACTGGAGTCGGCAGGCCTGGCTCTTGACCCTGGGTACGGGCGTTGAAGGCCTTGCAGAATTCCATGATGTTCACACCGTGTTGACCCAGTGCTGGACCAACGGGTGGGCTTGGGTTGGCCTGGCCGGCCTTTACTTGCAGCTTGATGTAAGCCTGAATCTTCTTAGCCATGAGCTACTCCAAAATCGGGTACGAACGCCAGATGGCTCCCCGGATGACTTGCGTTTTATCCCAGTGACGACAAAACCCCGCAGCACATAGGGCTGCGGGGTATGGGATGCTTCAGTTCCGCTAGACCTTCTCGACCTGGCTGAACTCGAGCTCCACCGGGGTGGAGCGACCGAAAATGAGCACCGCGACTTGCAGGCGACTCTTCTCGTAGTTAACTTCTTCGACACTGCCATTGAAGTCGGCGAATGGACCGTCAATGACACGAACCACTTCACCTGGCTCGAACAGCGTCTTCGGCTTCGGCTTGTCGCTGCCGTCGGCTACGCGACGCAGAATCGCCTCAGCTTCTTTATCGGTGATCGGCGCAGGCTTATCTGCGGTACCACCAATGAAACCCATGACGCGAGGGGTATCCTTGACGAGGTGCCAAGTCCCTTCGTTCATTTCCATCTGGACCAGCACATAGCCAGGGAAGAACTTACGCTCACTCTTGCGCTTCTGGCCGTTGCGCATTTCGACGACTTCTTCGGTCGGGACCAAGATCTCGCCGAACTCGTCTTCCATGCCAGCCAGCTTGACACGCTCGATCAGGGAGCGCATGACATGCTTCTCGTAACCCGAGTAAGCATGAACAACATACCAACGCTTAGCCACGAGACACCCTTAGCCAACGATCAAGGAGACCAACCAACCGAGCAGGGAATCAAGCCCCCACAGCAGCAGCGCCATAACCAGAACGACAGCCACGACAATCAGCGTGGTCTGAGTGGTTTCTTGGCGGGTCGGCCACACGACTTTACGGATCTCGGTACGAGCTTCCTTCGCCAGCGCAAAGAACGACTTACCCTTGGCGGTCTGCAGAGCAACGAAGCCAGCGACAGCAGCCAGAGCAAGGAGCACAAGCACGCGATACAGGATTGGAGAGGCGGAGTAATACTGGTTACCCACAACGCCTACGATTACCAATGCGACGACAGCCAGCCACTTGAACAGATCAAAACGCGATTCTTGGGCTTCAGTTTTGGGAGTCATCAAGGAGGATCCTGTGAGAAGAAAGCCAATCACACCGAGGTGAATGGCAGGTCAGGAGGGAATCGAACCCCCAACCTACGGTTTTGGAGACCGTCGCTCTGCCAATTGAGCTACTGACCTATAACGCTGTATCAGGCCGGCCATTATACCGGCCTGATCAAGTAAATCAACTACTTATTCAATAATTTTTGCTACGACGCCGGCGCCGACGGTACGACCGCCTTCACGGATGGCGAAGCGCAGACCGTCTTCCATCGCGATGGTCTTGATCAGGGTGACAGTCATCTGAATGTTGTCACCTGGCATTACCATTTCAACGCCTTCCGGCAGTTCGCAGTTACCGGTCACGTCAGTGGTACGGAAGTAGAACTGAGGACGGTAGCCTTTGAAGAACGGAGTGTGACGGCCGCCTTCTTCCTTCGACAGGACGTAGACTTCTGCGGTGAACTTGGTGTGCGGCTTGACCGAACCTGGCTTGACCAGAACCTGGCCACGCTCAACGTCGTCACGCTTGGTACCACGCAGCAGGACGCCGCAGTTCTCGCCAGCACGACCTTCGTCCAGCAGCTTGCGGAACATCTCAACGCCGGTGCAGGTGGTGGTGGTGGTGTCACGCAGACCAACGATTTCCAGCGGATCCTGAACGCGGACGATACCACGCTCGATACGGCCGGTAACAACGGTACCACGACCCGAGATCGAGAATACGTCTTCGATCGGCATCAGGAACGGCTGGTCGATGGCACGAACTGGCTCAGGGATGTAGGCATCCAGAGTTTCAACCAGCTTCTTGACAGCGCTGGTACCCATTTCGTTGTCGTCTTTGCCTTCCAGCGCCATACGAGCCGAACCGATGATGATCGGGGTGTCGTCGCCTGGGAAGTCGTAGGTGGACAGCAGGTCGCGAACTTCCATCTCGACCAGTTCCAGCAGCTCAGCGTCGTCTACCAGGTCAGCCTTGTTCAGGAAGACCACGATGTACGGAACGCCTACCTGACGGGACAGCAGGATGTGCTCACGGGTTTGTGGCATCGGACCATCGGCGGCCGAGCAAACCAGGATCGCGCCGTCCATCTGGGCAGCACCGGTGATCATGTTCTTCACGTAGTCAGCGTGACCTGGGCAGTCAACGTGAGCGTAGTGACGAATGTTCGAGTTGTACTCGACGTGAGCGGTGTTGATGGTGATACCGCGCGCTTTTTCTTCCGGAGCCGAGTCGATCTTGTCGAACTCAACGACTGCCGAACCGAATACTTCGGAGCAGACGCGAGTCAGAGCTGCGGTCAGAGTGGTCTTACCGTGGTCAACGTGGCCGATGGTGCCGACGTTAACGTGGGGAAGGGAACGATCAAACTTTTCCTTAGCCATCGATACAGTCCTCCGCAGAAGAAATAGTCATACCGCTGATAAAACAAAGGCAGATATTTTCATATCTGCCTTTGTCTGAATGGAGCTCTTGAGCGGACTTGAACCGCTGACCTCACCCTTACCAAGGGTGTGCTCTACCAACTGAGCTACAAGAGCGAAACACTTTGCGCAACAACAGCAAACTTGGAGCGGGTAGCGGGAATCGAACCCGCATCATCAGCTTGGAAGGCTGAGGTTCTACCACTAAACTATACCCGCGGAGCTTGCGGCTCTCGCTAAAACTGGTGGAGGGAGAAGGATTCGAACCTTCGAAGCTCTCGCAACGGATTTACAGTCCGTCCCCTTTGGCCGCTCGGGAATCCCTCCAGATGTGGCCGGCATTCTATTTGGCTGCCGAACCAGTGTCAAGCTGTTTTTCAAATTTTTTCAATCAAATCTGAAACTTAGCCGCTCTGACACCACTTCCAGCTCAACCACCTGAGTGGTGTTCCCTGCGAAGCGGGCGCCATTCTATCAAGCTATTCAGCAGTTGCAATACCCTCGCACAAAATTATTTTGTGTTTTAAGTCTTTGAAATCCTTGGAAAGACTCACGAGCAGCGCTGAGTCCAGCAAACGCTCGCTTTCAGGCGAAACCTTGAGCCAGAGACCATCAGCTCCTGGCAGCTGACCCGCAATCGGCACCGCGGAGATATCCAGACTCAGCAAGCGCTGGCGCAAGGCATCCAACTGCTCTCGTACCGCCAACCCCCCAACGACCAGGCACTCATCACGACGCCGGGCTGGCGATGCTGCGCCGGTCTCCCGCAAAAGGCGGATTTCCTGCTGGCTACCCTTGTACAGCGACAGCGGCGCGACCTCCTTCACCTTGAGGGGAGCCTGCTGCTGATGCCAGACGTAATAGAAAATGTTCAGCACGACCAATAGAAGAAACAACCAGCGCATAAGCACCTCAGCTCAACGGGCAGGCCATGGCCAGGCCAACGAATACCAGGTCTGGAACAATCCTCGCCTGAGGGGCGGCCTCGCGCACCAAGGGTGCATCACCGCCAGTGAGGAATACCGTGAAGTCCTCACCCCACAACCCCTTGGCCTGCTCGATCTGGGCTCGAGCAAACCCCTGGAGCATCAAGACGCAACCACGCTCGACCGCTTCAACCGTGGAGCGGCCAGGCGCCAGGCTGCTCAATGCCCGCTCGGCCGAGGCATCATCGTAACGAATGCGCCGCGTGTGCGTACGCAACTGGCTGCGCATCAAGGGCATTCCCGGGCATATGTATCCCCCCAGGTGCTCACCGTCGGCGCCGACGAAGTCCGCCTTTGCCGCAGTACCGAAGTCGATGACCAGGCAGGCCCCCTTGGCCAGATGGTACGCACCGAGCGCCGCCAGCCAACGGTCCATGCCCAAGCGCTGGAAATCTTCGTAGCCGTTCCGCACCCCAGCCATTTCCTTCACCGGCTGAGCGACACTCACCACCACACTGAAACTGTTCTGGAGCAGCGCGCACAGCGACGAAGTCTCCTCCTCGCTGCGCACACTCACCATTCGGCAGCCAACCAGGCTCAGAGTGCCAAGCGCTGCGACTGCGGCCAGCAGCGCCTGGTCGGAATCAACGATACCGCCACCAGCGATCGTGGCATCGGCCGGATCGATCACACGCCACTTTATAAAGCTGTTCCCACAGTCGAGCTCAAGAATCATCACGCAACCTCAGACTGAGCTCGCCACCGCTGAAGCTCTTTTCCACACCATCGACCTCAATACGCAAGCCGCCCTGCCCATCCACCCCAAGTGCCACACCATCGATGCGCGTGGTGCCGGCGACCAGCGAGACCCTCCGCCCCTGCCATAGATGCGCCTGCTCCCACTCCTCCTGGAACGCGGCGAATCCATAGCGACGATGACGTGCCAGCTCGTGCTGCAGTTGCTGGCTGAGCATCGCCACCAAGCGATTACGGTCCACCAACTGGCCCGTTTCGCCGCGCATGGAAGTCCATGGCTGGTCGATCTGCTCCGCGCCCTGCATATTCACATTGATGCCGATGCCCAGCACCACATGGCAGACATCCGCCGGATCTCCGACCAGCTCCAGGAGGATACCGGTGATCTTGCGCCCGCCGGCCAGAACATCATTGGGCCATTTCAGCCCGACATCCTTCAGGCCGAACGCCTTCAGCGTGCGCATGACCGCCAGGCCAACCACCAGGCTCAAGCCCTCGAGCTGGCGCATCCCGCCATCGATGCGAAGCACCAGGCTGTAATAGAGGTTTTCGGCGAACGGACTGACCCATTCACGACCACGACGCCCGCGCCCGGCGCTCTGGCGCTCGGCCAGCACCAGGAACGGCGCCGCCTGCCCCTGGGCGGCGAGCCTCAGACCCTCGGCATTGGTGGAGTCGATGGTGTCATGAATGAAGGCCGGCCATGGCTCACCCTCCGAGAACTCGGCGATCGCCTGCGATTCAAGCAGGTTCAGCGGTATTGCCAGCTGATAGCCACGGCCGCGGACCTTGTGAATGGTCAGGTTCAGTTCGCCCTCAAGGTGCTGCAGCTGCTTCCAGACGGCGCTGCGGCTTACCCCGAGGGCGGCCCCCAGGGCTTCTCCGGAATGGAACCGGCCATCCTTGAGGAGATTCAACAACTTCAGCATGCCAGTCTCGACTTGGAATAAGGCTGGCATGATAGCCACGCCCCGAGGGCTTGCATAGGAAAAGGGCTACCGCCGGGCTTGCCGCCGGCACGATCTCTGTAGGAGCGGCCTTGTGTCGCGAAAGGGGCGCGTAGCGGCCCCAGGATTTGTGCATCACGCTGATATCGCCGGGGCTGCTTTGCAGCCCTTTCGCGACACAAGGCCGCTCCTACAGGGGGCGGTTTTGGTTTGGCGGATGCGGAAAAGACAAAACCCCTACCTGCTCGCGCAGATAGGGGTTTTGCGAAATGAATCTTGACGATGACCTACTCTCACATGGGGAAACCCCACACTACCATCGGCGATGCATCGTTTCACTGCTGAGTTCGGGATGGGATCAGGTGGTTCCAATGCTCTATGGTCGTCAAGAAATTCTGTTGCCAGAAGATCCAGATGGATACTCTAGCGAATTCGGATATGTGAATTTGTGGCTCTTTATTTCAAGAGCAGCGAACTTTCGGGTCTTTCGTCTTCACCACCACAATTTGGCTTTCATGCACAAATTGCTTGGGTGTTATATGGTCAAGCCTCACGGGCAATTAGTATTGGTTAGCTCAACGCCTCACAGCGCTTACACACCCAACCTATCAACGTCGTAGTCTTCGACGGCCCTTCAGGGAGCTCAAGGCTCCAGTGAGATCTCATCTTGAGGCAAGTTTCCCGCTTAGATGCTTTCAGCGGTTATCTCTTCCGAACATAGCTACCCGGCAATGCCACTGGCGTGACAACCGGAACACCAGAGGTTCGTCCACTCCGGTCCTCTCGTACTAGGAGCAGCCCCTCTCAAATCTCAAACGTCCACGGCAGATAGGGACCGAACTGTCTCACGACGTTCTAAACCCAGCTCGCGTACCACTTTAAATGGCGAACAGCCATACCCTTGGGACCGGCTTCAGCCCCAGGATGTGATGAGCCGACATCGAGGTGCCAAACACCGCCGTCGATATGAACTCTTGGGCGGTATCAGCCTGTTATCCCCGGAGTACCTTTTATCCGTTGAGCGATGGCCCTTCCATACAGAACCACCGGATCACTAAGACCTACTTTCGTACCTGCTCGACGTGTTTGTCTCGCAGTCAAGCGCGCTTTTGCCTTTATACTCTACGACCGATTTCCGACCGGTCTGAGCGCACCTTCGTACTCCTCCGTTACTCTTTGGGAGGAGACCGCCCCAGTCAAACTACCCACCATACACTGTCCTCGATCCGGATAACGGACCTGAGTTAGAACCTCAAGGTTGCCAGGGTGGTATTTCAAGGATGGCTCCATGAGAACTGGCGTCCCCACTTCAAAGCCTCCCACCTATCCTACACAAGCAAGCTCAAAGTCCAGTGCAAAGCTATAGTAAAGGTTCACGGGGTCTTTCCGTCTAGCCGCGGATACACTGCATCTTCACAGCGATTTCAATTTCACTGAGTCTCGGGTGGAGACAGCGCCGCCATCGTTACGCCATTCGTGCAGGTCGGAACTTACCCGACAAGGAATTTCGCTACCTTAGGACCGTTATAGTTACGGCCGCCGTTTACCGGGGCTTCGATCAAGAGCTTCGCTTGCGCTAACCCCATCAATTAACCTTCCGGCACCGGGCAGGCGTCACACCCTATACGTCCACTTTCGTGTTTGCAGAGTGCTGTGTTTTTAATAAACAGTCGCAGCGGCCTGGTATCTTCGACCGGCATGGGCTTACGGAGCAAGTCCTTCACCCTCGCCGGCGCACCTTCTCCCGAAGTTACGGTGCCATTTTGCCTAGTTCCTTCACCCGAGTTCTCTCAAGCGCCTTGGTATTCTCTACCTAACCACCTGTGTCGGTTTGGGGTACGGTTCCCAGTTATCTGAAGCTTAGGAGCTTTTCTTGGAAGCATGGCATCAACCACTTCGCGCTCTAATGAGCACTCGTCATCAGCTCTCGGCCTTGAGATCCCGGATTTGCCTAAGATCTCAGCCTACCACCTTAAACTTGGACAACCAACGCCAAGCTGGCCTAGCCTTCTCCGTCCCTCCATCGCAATAACTGGAAGTACAGGAATATTAACCTGTTTTCCATCGACTACGCTTTTCAGCCTCGCCTTAGGGACCGACTAACCCTGCGTCGATTAACGTTGCGCAGGAAACCTTGGTCTTTCGGCGTGCGAGTTTTTCACTCGCATTGTCGTTACTCATGTCAGCATTCGCACTTCTGATACCTCCAGCAAGCTTCTCAACTCACCTTCACAGGCTTACAGAACGCTCCTCTACCGCATCACCAGAGGTGATACCCGTAGCTTCGGTGCATGGTTTGAGCCCCGTTACATCTTCCGCGCAGGCCGACTCGACTAGTGAGCTATTACGCTTTCTTTAAAGGATGGCTGCTTCTAAGCCAACCTCCTAGCTGTCTAAGCCTTCCCACATCGTTTCCCACTTAACCATGACTTTGGGACCTTAGCTGACGGTCTGGGTTGTTTCCCTTTTCACGACGGACGTTAGCACCCGCCGTGTGTCTCCCATGCTCGGCACTTGTAGGTATTCGGAGTTTGCATCGGTTTGGTAAGTCGGGATGACCCCCTAGCCGAAACAGTGCTCTACCCCCTACAGTGATACATGAGGCGCTACCTAAATAGCTTTCGAGGAGAACCAGCTATCTCCGAGCTTGATTAGCCTTTCACTCCGATCCACAGGTCATCCGCTAACTTTTCAACGGTAGTCGGTTCGGTCCTCCAGTCAGTGTTACCTAACCTTCAACCTGCCCATGGATAGATCGCCCGGTTTCGGGTCTATACCCAGCGACTAAAGCGCCCTATTAAGACTCGCTTTCGCTACGCCTCCCCTATTCGGTTAAGCTCGCCACTGAATATAAGTCGCTGACCCATTATACAAAAGGTACGCAGTCACCTAACAAAGTAGGCTCCCACTGCTTGTACGCATACGGTTTCAGGTTCTATTTCACTCCCCTCTCCGGGGTTCTTTTCGCCTTTCCCTCACGGTACTGGTTCACTATCGGTCAGTCAGTAGTATTTAGCCTTGGAGGATGGTCCCCCCATGTTCAGACAAAGTTTCTCGTGCTCCGTCCTACTCGATTTCACTGGCAAGAGATTTTCGTGTACGGGGCTATCACCCACTATGGCCGCACTTTCCAGAGCGTTCCACTAATCTCAAACCAGCTTAAGGGCTGGTCCCCGTTCGCTCGCCACTACTAAGGGAATCTCGGTTGATTTCTTTTCCTCAGGGTACTTAGATGTTTCAGTTCCCCTGGTTCGCCTCTTGCACCTATGTATTCAGTACAAGATACTCAGCTTATGCTGAGTGGGTTCCCCCATTCAGAGATCTCTGGATCACAGTCTGTTTGCCGACTCCCCAAAGCTTATCGCAGGCTACCACGTCTTTCATCGCCTCTGACTGCCAAGGCATCCACCGTATGCGCTTCTTCACTTGACCATATAACCCCAAGCAATCTGGTTATACTGTGAAGACGACATTCGCCGAAAATTCGCATTTCGCTCATTGCTGAGCAGAACTCACAAATTTTACCTTAGCCTGAATAACCAGCAGTGAAACTGGCATTCAGTCTATCTATCACATATCCGAATTTTTAAAGAACGATCTGACAAAAGTCAGAAATCAACATTCATCAACGAATGCTCATTTCTAAGTTCTGATCAACTAGACACTACTGCGAAAGTGGTGGAGCCAAGCGGGATCGAACCGCTGACCTCCTGCGTGCAAGGCAGGCGCTCTCCCAGCTGAGCTATGGCCCCGCATATTGGTAGGTCTGGGCAGATTTGAACTGCCGACCTCACCCTTATCAGGGGTGCGCTCTAACCAACTGAGCTACAGACCTATATAGGGTCTTGATCGTCTTCACATATGAATCAAGCAATTCGTGTGGGAGCTCATCAGTAGGCTGATGTCTTCGATTAAGGAGGTGATCCAGCCGCAGGTTCCCCTACGGCTACCTTGTTACGACTTCACCCCAGTCATGAATCACACCGTGGTAACCGTCCTCCCGAAGGTTAGACTAGCTACTTCTGGTGCAACCCACTCCCATGGTGTGACGGGCGGTGTGTACAAGGCCCGGGAACGTATTCACCGCGACATTCTGATTCGCGATTACTAGCGATTCCGACTTCACGCAGTCGAGTTGCAGACTGCGATCCGGACTACGATCGGTTTTGTGAGATTAGCTCCACCTCGCGGCTTGGCAACCCTCTGTACCGACCATTGTAGCACGTGTGTAGCCCAGGCCGTAAGGGCCATGATGACTTGACGTCATCCCCACCTTCCTCCGGTTTGTCACCGGCAGTCTCCTTAGAGTGCCCACCATAACGTGCTGGTAACTAAGGACAAGGGTTGCGCTCGTTACGGGACTTAACCCAACATCTCACGACACGAGCTGACGACAGCCATGCAGCACCTGTGTCAGAGTTCCCGAAGGCACCAATCCATCTCTGGAAAGTTCTCTGCATGTCAAGGCCTGGTAAGGTTCTTCGCGTTGCTTCGAATTAAACCACATGCTCCACCGCTTGTGCGGGCCCCCGTCAATTCATTTGAGTTTTAACCTTGCGGCCGTACTCCCCAGGCGGTCAACTTAATGCGTTAGCTGCGCCACTAAAATCTCAAGGATTCCAACGGCTAGTTGACATCGTTTACGGCGTGGACTACCAGGGTATCTAATCCTGTTTGCTCCCCACGCTTTCGCACCTCAGTGTCAGTATCAGTCCAGGTGGTCGCCTTCGCCACTGGTGTTCCTTCCTATATCTACGCATTTCACCGCTACACAGGAAATTCCACCACCCTCTACCATACTCTAGCTCGCCAGTTTTGGATGCAGTTCCCAGGTTGAGCCCGGGGCTTTCACATCCAACTTAACGAACCACCTACGCGCGCTTTACGCCCAGTAATTCCGATTAACGCTTGCACCCTCTGTATTACCGCGGCTGCTGGCACAGAGTTAGCCGGTGCTTATTCTGTCGGTAACGTCAAAACAGCAAGGTATTAACTTACTGCCCTTCCTCCCAACTTAAAGTGCTTTACAATCCGAAGACCTTCTTCACACACGCGGCATGGCTGGATCAGGCTTTCGCCCATTGTCCAATATTCCCCACTGCTGCCTCCCGTAGGAGTCTGGACCGTGTCTCAGTTCCAGTGTGACTGATCATCCTCTCAGACCAGTTACGGATCGTCGCCTTGGTGAGCCATTACCTCACCAACTAGCTAATCCGACCTAGGCTCATCTGATAGCGCAAGGCCCGAAGGTCCCCTGCTTTCTCCCGTAGGACGTATGCGGTATTAGCGTTCCTTTCGAAACGTTGTCCCCCACTACCAGGCAGATTCCTAGGCATTACTCACCCGTCCGCCGCTGAATCAAGGAGCAAGCTCCCGTCATCCGCTCGACTTGCATGTGTTAGGCCTGCCGCCAGCGTTCAATCTGAGCCATGATCAAACTCTTCAGTTCAATACTGCTTGGGTTTTTAAGAAACCCTAAACTTGGCTCAGCAATCTCAAATGACTATGTGATTTCTCGCATGGCCACTTGTGATGCTGATAATCTTGGCGACTATCAGTCCATACTCACAAGCACCCACACGAATTGCTTGATTCAATTTGTTAAAGAGCGTTTGGTTAAGAGCCTTTCGTCTCAACCGAGGCGCGCATTCTACGCTTTCCTCATTTCGTGTCAAGCGTTTATTTTGAAGTTTTTCGTTTCACTTCAAACACTTGACTCGCTGCGATCTCTCGTAGCGGGAGGCGAATCATACAGCGTTACAACCTGCTGTCAACT
Organism: Pseudomonas sp. microsymbiont 2; assembly: GCF_054788395.1. Taxonomy (NCBI): domain Bacteria; kingdom Pseudomonadati; phylum Pseudomonadota; class Gammaproteobacteria; order Pseudomonadales; family Pseudomonadaceae; genus Pseudomonas; species Pseudomonas sp. microsymbiont 2. The sequence continues at coordinate 582,469 of NZ_CM139112.1, read as the reverse complement.
GCCTTTTTCACCGCTGCCGATCGTGAGACCGAAACCCTTTCAGCTTCTTCGAACTCGCTAACTCGTTGAATATCAAGGAGTTTCGCGTTCCGTTGTCGCTGGAAGTGGGGCGCATTATAAGGGGATCTGAAAGCGCGTCAACCCTTAATTTCAATATTTTCAAACATTTAGCGAAAAGACCGCGTCAGGGCCGCCAGGGGCCCGCCACAACCCTTGCAGCGCCTATGAGATCGAGCGCCGCCCGCGCGGCGCATCGCGACGCAAGGCCGCTCCTACATTTGTTGCAACGTGCCGAACCTGTCAGGCCATGGTTGCCCGCCTTGGTGCATGCCTTGAGACAGGTGAGGCGCCAGTGGTGCCCACACTGAAACCGCGTCGTACCAACAAGGCGGACCAGGTGATGGCCCAGGAGCGATTGGCCCGAAACAAATGTAGGAGCGGCCTTGCGTCGCGATGCGCCGCGCGGGCGGCGCTCGATCTCATAGGCGCCGGAGAAACCTCGGCGAACACCCCTGATACACACCACCATCCCTCGCCAAACACCTCACCCACACAACCCGATCCCAGGACAGGCCCCTGCCAGCCCTGACACCTATATATAGAAGCCCCAAAAACAAAGCGGGGAGGCCTACCGGCCTCCCCGCTTCTATATAGCTACACCACCAGGCAATCACTCGGCCTTGAGACTGACCCGGGCAAACGCCTTCTTGCCTGCCTGGCACACATGGGTCGCACCAATCACAAACATGAAGTCACGGTCGACCACCGCACCATCCACCTTGACCGCACCAGCGCCGAGCAGATCCCGCGCCTGCGCCGAGTTCTTCACCAGGCCAGCCCGGTTCAGCACGGCGGCGATCGGCAGATCTTCAGCGGCGGCCACTTCAATCTCCGGCAGATCCTCCGGCAACTCGCCTTCCTTCATGCGGTTGCCCGCAGCACGGTGGGCATTGGCCGCAGCCTCTTCACCATGGAAACGCGCCACGATCTCCTCGGCCAGCTTGATCTTGATATCCCGCGGATTGGCACCGTTCTCGACATCCACCCGGAACTGATCGATCTCTTCCATCGAACGGAAGCTCAGCAGCTCGAAGTAACGCCACATCAAGGTGTCAGGAATCGACACAAGCTTGCTGTACATCACCCCAGGGGCTTCCTGGATGCCGACATAATTGCCCAACGACTTGGACATCTTCTTCACGCCATCCAACCCTTCGAGCAGCGGCATGGTGACGATGTTCTGCGCCTCCTGACCGTAGGCGCGCTGCAGCTCACGTCCCATCAGCAGGTTGAACTTCTGATCGGTGCCACCCAGCTCGACATCGGCCTTCAGTGCGACGGAGTCGTAACCCTGCACCAGCGGATAGAGGAACTCATGGATCGCGATCGGCTGGTTGGTGGTGTAGCGCTTGTCGAAGTCGTCGCGCTCGAGCATGCGCGCCACGGTGTACTGCGAGGCCAGGCGAATGAAGTCGGCCGGGGTGAGCTGGTCCATCCAGGTCGAGTTGAATGCGACCTCGGTCTTGGCCGGGTCGAGGATCTTGAACACCTGCTGCTTATAGGTCTCGGCGTTGTCCAGCACCTGCTCGCGCGTCAGCGGCGGACGGGTAGCGCTCTTGCCGCTCGGATCGCCGATCATGCCGGTGAAGTCACCGATCAGGAAGATGACCTGGTGCCCCAGGTCCTGAAACTGACGCAGCTTGTTGATCAGCACCGTGTGCCCCAGGTGCAGGTCAGGCGCGGTCGGATCGAAGCCTGCCTTGATACGCAGCGGCTGGCCGCGCTTGAGCTTCTCCACCAGTTCCGACTCGACCAATACCTCTTCCGCACCGCGCTTGATAAGCGCCAGCTGCTCTTCAACCGACTTCATAGACAGACCCGCAACGCTAGGATTCAAGGGGAGCCAACCATACAAGATCGGCCATCAAATACAAGTTTCGCAAAGGAATGTGACCCAAACGGCGTGCCGCAACGTCTACGCGCCCTTGCGTGAGAATGGATTTGGTTATATTTTATACAGTTATTTCATCTTCATCATGTCATTCATCTTTTCCATTTCACTTTTTTCAAAGTCACCTCACCTATGACCAACGAAACGCCTAAAGCGCCCCCGCTTTATCCGAAAAGCCATCTGTTGGCCGCCAGCGGCATCGCCGCCTTACTCAGTCTGGCGCTGCTGGTATTCCCTTCCAGTGAAGTCGAAGCGAAGAAAACCACCCTCAGCCTCGAGCTCGAAAGCCCGGCCGAGCAACTGAAGGACGAATCCCGGACTGCTCCGCTGGTGCAGGCCGAGCAGAACAGCGATTCGCCATTCGCCCAGATCGAAGGCGACGAGGCGGATACCGCCAAGACCGAGCCCAAAGCGGAACCCGTCGCGGTAGCCAAGCAGGAAGACAAGACCCCAGGCCATCGCGAAGTGGTCGTGTCTCGCGGCGACACGCTCTCCACCCTGTTCAACAAGGTCGGCCTGCCGGCCAACGTCGTCCACGACGTGCTTGCCAGCAACAAGCAAGCCAAGCAGTTCAGCCAGCTCAAGCACGGCCAGGTGCTGCAGTTCGAACTGGACAAGGATGGCCAACTGACCAGCTTGCACAGCAAGGTCAGCGGCCTCGAGACGATCCGCCTGACCCGTACCGACAAAGGCTTCAGCTTCAACCGCGAGATCAGCAAACCCGTCGTGCGCACCGCCTACGCCCATGGCGTGATCAAGAGTTCGCTGTCCGCCTCCGCCCAGCGCGCCGGCCTGTCCCACAGCATGACCATGGACATGGCGCGCATCCTCGGCTACGACATCGACTTTGCCCAGGACATCCGCCCTGGCGACGAATTCGACGTGGTCTACGAGCAGAAGATGATGGACGGCAAGGTGGTCGGTACCGGCAACATCCTCTCCGCCCGCTTCACCAACCGCGGCAAGACCTACACCGCCGTGCGCTACACCAACAAGCAGGGCAATACCAACTACTACACCGCCGATGGCAACAGCCTGCGCAAGGCATTCATCCGCACCCCGGTGGACTTCGCCCGCATCAGCTCGCGCTTCTCGGCCGGGCGCAAGCACCCGATCCTCAACAAGATCCGTGCGCACAAGGGCGTGGACTACGCGGCCCCGCGCGGCACGCCGATCAAGGCTGCCGGTGATGGCCGCATCGAACTGGCCGGCCGCCGTGGCGGTTACGGCAACACCGTGATCATCGCCCACGGCAACTCCTACAAGACGCTCTACGGCCACATGCAGGGCTTCGCCAAGGGCATCAAGACCGGCTCCAGCGTGAAACAGGGCCAGATCATCGGCTATATCGGCACCACCGGCCTGTCGACCGGCCCGCACCTGCACTACGAGTTCCAGGTCAATGGCGTGCACGTCGACCCGCTGAGCCAGAAGGTGCCAATGGCCGACCCGATCGCCAAGTCCGAGCGCCAGCGCTTCAACCAGCAGAGCCTGCCCCTGATCGCCCGCATGGATCAGGAAAAAGCCACTCTGCTTGCCGCCAACAAGCGCTGAGCCCATGGCGCTCTACCTGGGGGTGATGTCCGGCACCAGCCTTGATGGCCTGGACATCGCCCTGATCGAGCAAGACGAGCAGCTGCGGCTGCTCGCCACCCATTACATCCCCATGCCCGTCGACCTGCGTCAGGATCTGCTCGGCCTCTGCGCCAGTGGCCCCGACGAGATCGCCCGCGCAGCCCTGGCGGAAAACCGCTGGGCCACCTTGGCCGCGCAGGGAATCAACCACCTGCTGTCCGCCCAGGGGCTCGCGCCAGATGCCATCCGCGCGATCGGCAGCCACGGCCAGACCATACGCCATGAGCCCGCCCGCGGCTTCACCGTGCAGATCGGCAACCCAGCTCTGCTGGCCGAGCTGACCGGCATCTGCGTGGTAGCCGACTTCCGTCGTCGCGACGTGGCCGCAGGCGGTCAAGGCGCACCTTTGGTGCCTGCATTCCACGAGTCCCTGTTCGCACACCTCGGCCAGCGCCTGGCGGTCCTGAACGTAGGGGGCTTCAGCAACCTGAGCCTGATCGAGCGCGACCAGCCGGTACATGGCTTCGACTGCGGCCCGGGCAACGTACTGCTCGATGCCTGGATCGAACGCAAGCAGGGCCAGGCTTTCGATGCCAATGGCAGTTGGGCGGCCAGCGGCACGCCACAGCATGATCTGCTGAACGCGCTACTGAGCGATCCGTTCTTTGCCGGCAGCGGGCCGAAAAGCACCGGCCGCGAGGTATTCAACCTGCCCTGGCTGGACGCCCACCTCGCCCGCTTGCCGAAATATCGCGACGAAGACGTTCAAGCCACCCTGCTGGAGCTGACGGCAACCAGCATCATCGACTCGCTGCGCCAGGCCCAGGATGGCACCGACGCCCTGCTGGTGTGCGGCGGCGGCGCGCGCAACGGTGCACTCATGGCGCGCCTGGCCGCGCTGCTGCCGGCGGCGAAGGTGGCCAGCACCGCCGCGCACGGCGTGGACCCTGACTGGGTCGAGGCCATGGCCTTCGCCTGGCTCGCCCACTGCTGCCTGGAAGGCATTCCCGCCAACCGCCCCAGCGTGACCGCCGCCAAAGGCCTGCGCATCCTCGGCGCGATCTACCCCGCCTGAGCGGGTCGCAAAATGCAAAACGCCGCGCAATAGCGCGGCGTTTTGCATTACGGTGCAGCGATCAGATCGAGAACGACGAGCCGCAGCCACAGGTAGTGGTGGCATTCGGGTTCTTGATGACAAAGCGTGAGCCTTCCAGGCCTTCCTGGTAGTCCACCTCGGCACCCGCCAGGTACTGGAAGCTCATTGGATCGACGACCAGGGCCACGCCCTCGCGCTCGACGATGGTGTCATCCTCGGCCACATCCTCATCGAAGGTGAAGCCGTACTGGAAGCCCGAGCAGCCACCGCCCGTCACGAACACACGCAGCTTCAGTCGATCGTTGCCCTCTTCGCTGACCAAGGTCTTCACCTTGTGCGCAGCCCCGGGGGTGAACTCCAAAGCCGTGGGGGTGAAGGTTTCGACGCTCATGTTGACTCTCCCGGCGCAGTGCCGCCATAAAACTCGATGGGGCGTATTATCCGCTTGTCCGAGAAAATCGGTCAACAATACGAAAGCTGCAAGTGACAAGCTACAAGCTGCAAGCCAATCGCAACACGATCACTTGCAGCTTGAGCCTTGCAGCTCACCGCCACTCTTAAGGCAGCAGACCGGCGTGGGACAGGCCCATGCGCTCGTCCAGGCCGAACAGGATGTTGAGGTTCTGCACCGCCTGGCCCGACGCGCCCTTGACCAGGTTATCGATCACCGACAGCACCACCACCAGGTCGCCGCCCTGCGGCCGGTGCACGGCGATACGGCAGACGTTGGCGCCCCGCACGCTGCGGGTTTCCGGATGGCTGCCAGCCGGCATCACATCGACGAATGGCTCGTCGGCATAGCGTTTCTCGAACAGCGCCTGCAGGTCGACCGAGGTGTCGGCGACCGTAGCGTACAGGGTGGCATGGATACCACGGATCATCGGCGTCAGGTGCGGCACGAAGGTCAGACCGATGTCCTTGCCGGCAGCCAGGCGCAGGCCCTGGCTGATTTCCGGCAAGTGGCGATGCCCTTTGACGGCGTAGGCCTTCATGCTTTCGCCGGCCTCGCAGAACAGCGAGCCCACGGCGGCACCCCGCCCAGCGCCGCTGACGCCCGACTTGCAGTCTGCGATCAGGCGGGACGGGTCGGCCAGGCCGGCCTCCAGCAGCGGCAGGAAGCCCAGCTGGGTCGCGGTCGGATAGCATCCAGGCACGGCGATCAGGCGCGCCTGGCGGATCTTTTCGCGGTTCACTTCCGGCAAGCCATAGACCGCGTCCTTGAGCAACTCTGGCGCGCCATGCGGCTGACCGTACCACTTGCCCCACTCGACCGCATCCTGCAGGCGGAAGTCGGCGGACAGGTCGATTACCTTGGTCCCGGCCGCCAGCAGTTCACCGGCCAGGGCATGAGCCACGCCATGGGGGGTAGCGAAGAACACCACGTCGCAGGCCGCCAGGGTCTTGCTGTCCGGCACGCTGAACGCCAGGCCGTCGTAGTGGCCACGCAGGTTCGGGTACATGTCGGCAACCGCCACGCCCGCTTCGGAGCGCGAGGTGATGACCGCCACCTCGGCTTGTGGGTGCTGCGCCAGCAGACGCAGCAGTTCGACACCGGTGTAGCCCGTGCCGCCGACGATACCGACCTTGATCATGACGCTTGCCCCTTATCAACGAGACCACTGGAAAGCGCACGATAATAGGGGGCCGAGGCGCCTGTAACAACTCTTCGGATGACCCTTCAGGGCCTTGACCTCTACTATCTGACGACCGTGAAACCTGAAGGAACTCCCCATGCTCTATCTATGGATCAAGGCGCTGCATATCGTCAGCGTGGTCTGCTGGTTCGCCGGCCTGTTCTACCTGCCGCGCCTGTTCGTGTACCACGCCCAGAGCCAGGACAGCATCAGCCTCGAACGCTTCACCACCATGGAGCGCAAGCTGTACCGGGGCATCATGAACCCGGCGATGATCGCCACCTACGTGTTCGGCGGCTGGATGCTCTATCTCAACCCCGGCTGGCTGAGCCAGGGCTGGCTGCACGCCAAGCTGACCCTGGTGGCGTTGCTCACCGTCTACCATCACATGTGCGGTGCCCAGCGCAAGCGCTTCGCCGCTGGCACCAACACCCACGGACATGTCTACTATCGCTGGTTCAACGAAGTGCCGGTGCTGATCCTGCTGGGCATCGTAATTCTGGTGGTGGTCAAACCGTTCTGACGATATCCAGCCACTTACAGGAGTTTTGCCATGGCCTTGGCCCCCTCGCTCGAACGAAAACTGCGCCTGCCTCTGGTGGCGGCGCCGATGTTCCTGATCTCCAACCCTCAGCTTGTACTCGCCTGTTGCGCCAATGGCGTAGTGGGCAGTTTCCCGGCGCTGAACCAGCGTGACAGCGCCGGGTTCAAGGCCTGGCTCGAGGAGATCGAAGCTGGCCTGGCGGCACTGCACCAACCAGCGCCCTATGCCGTCAACCTGATCGTGCACAAGTCCAACCCACGGCTGGAAGCCGACCTGGCGCTGTGCGTCGAACACCGCGTACCGATCGTCATCACCAGCCTGGGCGCGGTGAAGGAAGTGGTCGATGCGGTGCATGGCTATGGCGGGCTGGTGTTCCATGATGTGACCACGCGCCGGCACGCGGAAAAAGCCGCCGAAGCTGGCGTCGACGGCCTGATTGCCGTGGCTGCGGGCGCGGGCGGGCACGCTGGCACCTGGAGCCCACTGGCGCTGCTGGCAGAGATTCGTCAGTTCTTCGACAAGACCGTGCTGCTCTCCGGCTGCCTCAACCACGGCCATGAGCTGCTCGCCGCGCAGGTGCTAGGCGCCGACCTCGGCTACATGGGCACGCGCTTCATCGCCACCCGTGAAAGCCAGGCCGATGAGGCCTATAAACAGATGATCCTCGGTGCCAACGCCACCGACGTGGTGCTGACACCGGCAGTATCCGGTATCCCCGCCAACTTCCTGCGCCAGAGCCTGGAGCAGGCCGGTTATGATCCGGCAGCACTCAAGGGCGCGCACGAGGCCGGCAAGCTCAAGCCAATCGGCGACGAAGCCAAGGCCTGGAAAACGATCTGGTCGGCAGGCCAGGGGGTCGGTGAGATCAAGGACCTGCCCAGCGTCGCCGAGCTGATCGAACGACTGCACGACGAGTACCGCACGGCCCTGGAGAGTAGCTCGCGGCTAGGCAGCAACTTCTTGTAGCGAACCGGCCACGCTGTACACTAGGCGCCCCTTACGCCCCCAGGAGCCTTGCATGACCCGTTACGCCATGATCACCGGTGCTTCCAGCGGCCTGGGCCTGGCCCTGGCGGAAGCCCTGGCACGGCGTGGGCGCAACCTGATCCTGGTGGCACGCCAGCGCGAGACGCTGGAGCCGGTGGCCATCGAGCTGGCCCAGCGGTTTGGCGTCGAGGTGCTGCTGCGCGCCTGCGACCTCAGCCAGCCGCTGCGCCTGTCCGGCTTCGTGCTGGAACTGGAGGAAGGCGAGCGGCGCATCGACCTGCTGGTCAACTGCGCCGGGCTGCGCACCTACGGACCGTTCCTGGCCCATGAGTGGGCAGACGAACAGGACCTGCTCGAAGTCAACATCCTCGCCCTGAGCCGACTGTGCCATGCCATCGGCAACCTCATGGCGATACAGGGTGGCGGGCAGATTCTCAACGTCGCCGGGCTTGCCGGGATCGCTCCCGGCCCCTGGATGGCCGCCTACGCCGCCAGCAAGGCCTATGTGCTGAGCTTTTCCGAAGCACTGCGCGAAGAGCTTCGTCGCGCCGGAATCAAGGTGTCGGTGCTATGCCCGGGGCCGGTGCGCTCGCCCAAGCGTCGCATCCCGCGGCTCGAAGGCGGCAGCCACTGCCCCAGCCCGGAAGAAATCGCCCTGTACACCGTTCGCGCACTGGACAAGAACCGCGCCCTGATCATGCCGGGCCGGCGCAACCGCTGGCTGGCGTTCGCCCCGCGCCTGCTGCCGCGCTGGCTGACGCGCAAGCTGGCCGGGGCAATCCATCGCCGTTACTGCCCGGTCGGCATGGAATAGCCACTGGGCGAGGGGCATCGGGCTCAGTACACTCAGCCCCGACACTCACCATGGAGCACGTGCTGTGGACGATTTATTCCTCAAAATCATCAACCGGGAGATCCCGGCGAAGATCATCTACGAAGACGACCAGGTCCTGGCTTTCCACGATATCGCCCCCCAGGCACCGGTTCACTTCCTGGTCATCCCGAAGAAACATATCCGCACCCTCAACGACCTGACCGAAGAAGACAAAGGTCTGGCCGGCCACATCCTGTTCACCGCCCAGCGCCTGGCCAAGGAGCTCGGTTGCGAGGACGGCTTCCGCGTGGTGATGAACTGCAACGAGCAGGGCGGCCAGACCGTCTACCACATCCACATGCACGTGCTCGGCCAGCGCCAGATGCACTGGCCGCCGGGCTGATCCAAGGCAAGCCCGTCCAAGGGTATTGAGGTAGACTGTCGGGCATCACTTCAGCGGAGGTGCCCGATGGCTACCGAACGTCACTATTCGCCGCTCGACCGCTTGTTGCTGCAGGCCGATACCGCCATGCGCACCTTGCTGCCCTTCAGCGGCCAACCTTCCCGCCCGTCGCCGGCGATCATCCAGCCGGACGCCGAGCTCGACGAGCAGCAGACCCGCCACATCGCCGGCCTGATGCGCATCAACCACACCGGCGAAGTCTGCGCCCAGGCGCTCTACCAGGGCCAGGCCCTGACCGCCAAACTGCCCCAGGTACGCAAGGCCATGGAGCACGCGGCGGAAGAAGAAATCGACCACCTGGCCTGGTGCGAGCAGCGCATCCGTCAGCTCAACAGCCACCCCAGTGTGCTCAATCCACTGTTCTACGGCATGTCGTTCGGCATCGGCGCCCTCGCCGGCCTGGTCAGCGACAAGGTCAGCCTGGGCTTCGTCGCGGCCACCGAGCACCAGGTGTGCAAGCACCTCGACGAGCACCTGGAACAGATCCCCGAGAGCGATGGCAAGTCCCGCGCTATCCTCGAGCAGATGCGCGTCGATGAAGAGCAGCATGCCGAGTCCGCGCTGGAAGCGGGCGGCTACCGGTTCCCGGCGCCCGTGCGGTTCGGCATGAGCCTGCTGGCCAAAGTCATGACCAAGAGCACCTACCGCATCTGAGGCATACGCCATGGAACGCTTCGACGCCAAGGACCTGGCACGCGCCGTGAGCGCCGGCGTGCTGCAGCCGGGACAGGATCGGGCCCTGCTGGACTTCCTGCGCCAGCAGCCACAGAGCAGTGGCAGCTTCCAGCTGGCCCACGTCGCCTTCTACTTCGGCGCCCTGCTGATCATGGGCGCCATGGGCTGGCTGCTCACCGAGGCCTGGATGCGCATCGGCGATAGCGCATTGCTGGTGATCGCGCTGGTCTATATCGCCGGGCTCACCTTGTTCGCCCTGTCCCTGCAGCGCCGCGGCCAACCCATCGCCGCGGGCGTGCTGGCCGCCGTGGCGGTGAGCATCGTGCCGCTGGCGGTCTTCGCCATCGAGCGGCTCGTTGGCTGGTGGCCGATGAACGATGCACAAGGCGACTATCACCAGTACTACACCTACGTGCAGGGCGGCTGGCTGGCCATGGAAGCGGCGACGGTGCTCGCCGGCCTGCTGATGCTGAGGCTGGTTCCCTTTCCGTTCATCGTCATGCCGATCGCCGTGGCACTGTGGTTCATGTCCATGGACCTCAGCGAATGGTTCTACGGCGACCTGTTCAGCTGGGAGCAAAGGCGCACGGTGTCGCTTTGGTTCGGCCTGGGCCTGCTGCTGGTGTTCGTCGTGATCGACGGGCGCACCCGCCGGGACTATGCCTTCTGGGGCTACCTGGCCGGGCTGGCGGCGTTCTGGGGCGGGTTGACGATGATGGACAGCGCCAGCGAGTGGGGCAAGTTCCTGTACTGCCTGATCAACCTGGGGCTGATGGGCCTGGCCGTGCTACTGCGCAGGCCGGTGTTCATGGTGTTCGGGGCAATGGGGGTGGCAGCCTATCTCGGCTACCTGTCGTACGACGTGTTCGCCGATTCGCTGCTGTTCCCCTTGGTGCTGACCTTGATCGGTCTGGGCGTGATCGCACTGGGGCTGCAGTACCAGAAGCGGCGCGAGCGACTCAGCGAAGCGCTGCAGGCGAAGCTGCCGCAGTGGCTGCGGGACGCCTTGCCGGCGTTGCGCCATTGATCGCCTGAGGCCGATATCGCGGGGCAAGCCCCCACAGTGCAAGGGAGCTTGCCCCGCGATCTTTTTCAAGCCAGCTCGACGATTTCGTAACCATGGGTAATTTCCACACCCGCGCGATCGAGCATGATCGAGGCCGAGCAATACTTCTCCGCCGACAGCTCCACCGCGCGCTTGACCTGCGCTTCCTTCAGACCACGGCCCTTGACCACGAAGTTCAGGTGGATCTTGGTAAACACCTTGGGATCTTCACTGGCGCGCTCGGCTTCCAGGAAAGCCTCGCAGCTTTCCACGGCCTGGCGTGACTTCTTGAGAATGCTGACTACATCGAAACTGCTGCAGCCACCGAGGCCGAGCAGGAGCATCTCCATCGGGCGCACCCCCAGATTGCGTCCCCCGGCTTCGGGCGGGCCGTCCATCACCACGACATGGCCGCTCCCCGACTCGCCGAGGAACATTGCTTCACCGGCCCACTGGATGCGTGCCTTCATCTATCCGGACTCCCGATCTCGTAAAAGGGTGTCAGCTTAGTCCTTGTAGCGCTGTCGGAAAAGCTCAAGGCATGTCGCTTTTGTGCCGATGCAGGGGGCAGTGTCTGATAAGCTGGCGCCAAATGACTGGCGCATCTCGCCAGACGATCTATACAAAAGCCAATGCGTCGCATCGAACAGGATTTCGTGATGGTTGCCTCAGCCCTGCCCCCCAAGATCAAGAATATCGACAAGCTCCTGGCGCATTGCCAGCGTCGTCGCTACGCCGCCAAGAGCAACATCATCTGCGCGGGCGACCGGGCCGAGACGTTGTCGTTCATCGTCAAGGGTTCAGTGACCATCCTGATCGAGGACGACGACGGCCACGAAATGATCATCGCCTACCTCAACAGCGGCGACTTCTTCGGCGAACTGGGTCTGTTCGAGCCCGCTGGCCAGGAACACCAGCGTAGCGCCTGGGTGCGTGCCAAGACCGAATGCGAAGTGGCCGAGATCAGCTACGACAAGTTCCGCGAACTGGGCCGGCAAGACCCGGAAATCCTCTACGCCCTCGGCGCCCAGATGGCCCAGCGCCTGCGCAACACCACGCGCAAGGTCGGCGACCTGGCGTTCTTCGACGTCACCGGGCGTGTCGCCCGCTGCCTGCTCGACCTGTGCAAGCAGCCGGACGCCATGACCCACCCCGACGGCATGCAGATCAAGATCACCCGCCAGGAAATCGGTCGCATCGTCGGTTGTTCGCGCGAGATGGTCGGCCGCGTGCTGAAGGATCTCGAAGAACGCAGCCTGGTGCAGGTCAAGGGCAAGACCATGGTGGTCTACGGCACCCGTTAGTCCGTCGGCAGCGCCGCGACTACCTCGGCGTACGCCTGCGACAGGCGCTCGAACCAGGGCGCGGCGGGCACCACTTCGTGCAACGCGATGTGGCTATCGGCCCGCACGCGCTGCTCCAGCCCGCAGCACTCGTTGAAGCGGTTGACCGCCGCGACCATCGCTTCGCGCTCGTTGTCGAGCAACAACGCGCCATGCACCAGCACCACCGGTCGTTTGCCGCCCAACCCCTGGCGCCAGCGCTGGGCGGTGCCGACCAGTTTGCGAGCGTTGAGATTGACGTTGTAGCGACCGTCGCAGAACGCGCCATCGATCTCCCCCACCGAGGCGACTCCCCCCCACTCGCGCAGCACCTCGCACAACGGCAGGCACAGGCGCTCGTAGGCGTTCTCGATACGCCCATGGTCGCCTTCGCTGCGCGGCGCGACGTAGACCAGGGCCACATTCACCGTCGCGTGGGATTGCGGCACCGGTTCGCCGCCAGTCTCGCGCAGCAGCACCGGCCAGCCGGCGACGGCCAGCTCGGCGCAGGCGGCCTCGAAGTTGTCCAGCCGGCTCATGCGCCGCGGCATGACCAGGGCATGGTCGGTCGGGCGCCAGAACAGCACGCCGGATTCACGCTCGCCGCGACAGACGGCCGCCAGCAGGTCTTGCTCGGCGTGCAGGCCCTGTTCGACGGTGAGGGCCAGGGGTTGATCGGTCATTGATCCACCTTTGATGTTGGATTCTCTGGCCTCTTCGCGAAACCCGCTCCCACAGGACCTGCACTCCCATTGAGAGCAACAGAATTCCTGTGGGAGCGGGTTTACCCGCGAAAGGACCGGAACAGGCATACAAAAAAGCCGGCAAGAATTGCCGGCTCTCTGTTCGATCAGTCCAATTGCTGAACGGTCTTCTTCACCTGGTCGGGGAAGAACAGTCGCTGCAGTTCCAGCCCCGGCTGCTCGGCGCGCATGAACGCCTCGCCGACCAGGAACGAATACACCTCGTTGATTTCCATCAGCTCGACGTCAGCCCGATTGAGGATGCCGCTCTCGGTGATCGCCAGGCGATCACGAGGAATGCGCGGCAGCAGGTCGAGGGTAGTCTCGAGGCTGACCTCGAAGGTATGCAGGTTGCGGTTGTTGACCCCCACCAACGGCGTGTCCAGCGTCTTCAGCGCACGCTCCAGTTCATCGCCGTCATGCACTTCGACCAGCACGTCGAGGCCGACGTCCTTGGCCGTGGCGGCCAGCTCGGCCATCTTCACGTCATCCAGCGCCGACACGATAAGCAACACGCAGTCGGCACCCAGGGCGCGGGCTTCGACGATCTGGTACGGATCGACCATGAAATCCTTGCGGATCACTGGCAGCGATACCGCGGCACGGGCCTGCTGCAGGTAGACGTCGGCGCCCTGGAAATAGTCCACGTCGGTGAGCACCGACAGGCAGGTCGCCCCGCCCTTCTCGTAGCTGACGGCAATGTCCGCTGGCACGAAGTGCTCGCGGATCACGCCCTTGCTCGGCGAAGCCTTCTTGATTTCGGCGATCACCGCCGGCTTCTTGCGCTTGGCCTGCTCGATCAGCGCGTTGGCAAAGCCGCGCGGGGCGTCGGCGGCCTTGGCCAGGCGTTCCAGCTCGGCAAGGCTGACCCGCGCGCTGCGCTCGGCCACTTCCTGGAACTTGCGGGCGATGATCCTTTCCAGAACCGTGGGTACACTCATGCTTCGTTCTCCACCTTGAATACCGCGGTAAAGGCGCCCAGTTCCTGCAGCTTTTCCCAGGCCAGCCCGGTATGCACCACGTCGTGGGCCAGTTCCACGCCCTGGGCCAGGGTCATCGCGTGGTCGGCGGCGTACAGCGCGGCGCCAGCGTTGAGCACGATCATCTCGGCGGCCTTCTGGCCGTTCTCGGTCTTGCGCCGCCCCAGGGCGTCACGGATCAGTTCCAGCGACGCCTGTGGCCCCTCGACGGCAAGTCCATGCAGGCTCTGGCTCTTCATGCCGAGGTCTTCCGGCTCGACCCAGTACTCGGTGATCTGGTCATTCTTCAGTTCGGCGACGAAGGTCGGCGCGGCCAGGCTGAACTCGTCCAGGCCATCCTTGGAGTGCACCACCAGCACGTGCTTGCTGCCCAGGCGCTGTAGCACCTCGGCCAATGGGCGACACAGCGCCTGGGTGAATACCCCGACGACCTGGTGCTTCACACCGGCCGGATTCGTAAGCGGGCCGAGCATGTTGAACAAGGTGCGCAGCCCCAGGTCGCGGCGCGGGCCGGCGGCATGCTTCATGGCGCTGTGATGGGTCTGGGCGAACATGAAGCCGATGCCGAGGCTGTCGATGCAGCGCGCCACCTGCACTGGCGTCAGGTTGAGGTAGATGCCCGCGGCCTCCAGCAGGTCGGCACTGCCGCTCTTGCCGGACACCGCGCGGTTGCCGTGCTTGGCCACGGTGCAGCCCGCCGCCGCCAGGACGAAGGCCGAGGCGGTGGAAACGTTGAAAATGTTGGCGCCGTCGCCACCGGTGCCGACGATGTCGACCACGCCGTCGAGGCTCTTGAGCTCGACCTTGTCGGCCAGCTCGCGCATCACCGACACGGCGCCGACGATCTCGTCGATGCTCTCGCTCTTCATGCGCATGCCCATCAGGAAGGCGCCGATCTGCGCCTCGCTGCACTGGCCGGTCATGATCTGGCGCATCACCTCGCGCATTTCCTCGGTGGACAGGTCCAGGTGGCCGACGATACGGCTCAAAGCGGTCTTGATATCCATGATCGGTCCTTAACGGCGGCCGCCGGTCTGCTTGAGGAAGTTGGCGAACAGCTCGTGGCCCTGCTCGGTGAGGATGGATTCGGGGTGGAACTGTACCCCTTCGACATTCAGGGTCTTGTGACGCAGGCCCATGATTTCATCGACGGAGCCGTCCTCATGCGCGGTCCACGCGGTCACTTCCAGGCAATCCGGCAAGGTGTCGCGCTTGACCACCAGCGAGTGGTAGCGCGTCACCGTCAGCGGATTGTTCAGGCCGGCGAACACGCCCAGGTCGCGGTGCAATACCGGGCTGGTCTTGCCGTGCATCACCTGGCGCGCGCGCACCACGTCGCCGCCGAAGGCCTGGCCAATGGACTGGTGCCCCAGGCACACGCCCAGGATCGGCAGCTTGCCGGCGAAGTGCAGGATGGCCTCGATGGAGACACCTGCCTCGCTCGGCGTGCAAGGGCCGGGGGACACGACGATGCGCTCGGGGTTGAGGGCTTCGATCTGGGCGATGGTCATTTCATCATTGCGAATGACCTTGACCTCGGCACCCAGCTCGCCGAGGTACTGCACGACGTTGTAGGTGAAGGAGTCGTAGTTGTCGATCATCAGTAACATCTGCAATCAACCTCTTGAATACTGACTTTTTGATTCGAGCCTTCCACTGCCGGTCACGGGCGCGGGCAGTTGCACGCGAGGCGGCAGGTGAAACGAACGGAAGGCAAACGGGGACGGGCCGGGCGGAGCCGGCAGGGGAAAAGTCAGGCGCGCCAACGCCAACGGGCGACGGCCTTGATAACGCGCATCAAGAGTTTGCTGACGATCAACACGGGGTAGGTCTCGTTCATACGTTCCCGGACAGTAACCTACCGGGGCGGCGGGCGCAATACGCCCGTAAACACGGGGAAACGAACGCGATGACAGGCAAAGACCGGCGATTTGCTATGGTCATGCAGCGTGTCCCGATAAAAACAACGAAAAGGATATTCATGCATGCACAAAGCTCCTTTGCTGCGCACGTCCATCGGTGCCCTGGCGCTGGCTTGCAGCCAGGCGATGGCCGCTCCATCGCCCTACAGCTCGCTGGTCGTCTTTGGTGACAGCCTCAGCGATGCCGGACAGTTTCCCGACCTGACCGGCGGCACCGCCGGCATGCGCTTCACCAATCGAGACGCCGACGGCAACTACGCACCGGTCTCGCCGATGATCCTCGGCGCCAGGCTCGGCCTCGGTGACGCCTCGCTCGGCCCATCCACTTCGCTCACCCACCTGCTGCAGGGATTGCCGGACGGCAACAACTGGGCGGTAGGCGGCTACACCACGCAACAGATCCTCGACTCGATCACCACCACTTCGAAAGCGGTAGTCCCTCCCGGCCAACCTGGCGCCGGCACCGTGCTGCGTGAACGCCCCGGCTATCTGGCCGCAGGACTGGGAGCCGATCCCAGCGCGCTGTACTACCTGACCGGCGGCGGCAACGATTTCCTCCAGGGCCTGGTCACCAGCCCCGCCAGCGCCGCGGCTGCCGGCGCCCGCCTGGCGGCCAGCGCCCAGGCCCTGCAACAGGCCGGCGCGCGGTACATCATGGTCTGGCTGCTGCCCGATCTGGGCCAGACCCCGAACTTCAGCGGCACCCCCCAACAGGGTCCGCTGTCGCAACTGTCCAGCGTGTTCAACCAGTCGCTGGTCAGCCAGCTTGCCGGTATCGATGCCCAGATCATTCCACTGAACGTACCGTTGCTGCTCCAGGAGGCACTGGCCGATCCGACGCAATTTGGCCTGGCCGCCGATCAGAACCTGGTCGGCACCTGCTACAGCGGCAACAGCTGCGCTGGCAACCCGGTCTACGGCGCCAACGGCACCACACCGGACCCGACCCGGTTGCTGTTCAACGACTCCGTGCACCCGACCATCGCCGGCCAGCAACTGATCGCCGACTACGGCTATTCGATCCTGGCGGCGCCTTGGGAACTGACCTTGCTGCCGGAAATCGCCCACGCCAGCATCCGCGCC
This sequence comes from Pseudomonas sp. microsymbiont 2, assembly GCF_054788395.1. Lineage (NCBI taxonomy): Bacteria > Pseudomonadati > Pseudomonadota > Gammaproteobacteria > Pseudomonadales > Pseudomonadaceae > Pseudomonas > Pseudomonas sp. microsymbiont 2. Next base: position 565,635 of record NZ_CM139112.1, on the reverse strand, counting down.
CACCAGGACGAGCTGCGCAACCAGTGGCAGACACCCTGGCAGGCGCTCGGCCAATGGCAGGCGTTCGTCGCCACCGGCGGCCAGGACCTGGACTTCGGCAGCCAGCGCAGCGCCGCCAGCGGCGACGGACGCGGCTACAACCTGACTCTTGGCGGCAGCTACCGGCTCGACGAGGCCTGGCGCGTGGGCTTGGCCGCCGGGGTTTACCGGCAGAAGCTCGAGGCCGGCCAGCAAGACTCGGACTACAAGCTCGACAGTTACCTGGCCAGCGCCTTCGCCCAGTTCCGCCAGGATCGCTGGTGGGCCGACGCGGCATTGACCGCCGGCCACCTCGACTACCGCGACCTGAAGCGCAGCTTTGCCCTGGGTGTGAACGAACGCAGCGAGAAAGGCGATACCGATGGCGAAGCCTGGGCGGTGACCGCGCGACTGGGTTACAACCTGGCCGCCGCGAGCAGCACCTGGCAGCTGGCACCGTTCATCAGCGCCGACTATGCGCGGGTCAAGGTCGATGGCTACGACGAGAAGAGCGATCGCTCGACGGCACTTGGCTTCGACGATCAGGAACGTACGTCACGTCGACTGGGGGTCGGCTTGCTCGGTAGCGTGCAGATCCTGCCGACGACCAAGCTGTTCGCCGAGGTGGCCCGCGAGCATGAGTTCGAGGATGACCAGCAGGACTTGCGCATGCACCTGACCCGCCTGCCGGCGAACGACTTCACCCTCACTGGGTATACGCCGCACAGCAACCTGACCCGCGCCAGCCTGGGCGTGGCCCATGAACTGGTACCGGGAGTGAATCTGCGGGGGAACTACAACTGGCGCAAGAGTGATGAATTGCGCCAGCAGGGGGTGAGCGTGGCGGTGAGCGTCGACTTCTGAGTGGCCGGGGCTGCTGTGCAGCCCCGATCAAACTACTTGGCGCAGGTCTGCTCGGCCAAGGCCACCGCGCGGAACATCGCCCGGCGCTTGTTGATGGTCTCTTCCCACTCCAGCGCCGGCACCGAGTCGGCGACGATCCCGCCACCGGCCTGCACATGCAGCTCGCCGTCCTTGATCACCGCGGTGCGGATGGCGATGGCGGTGTCCATGTTGCCGTTCCAGGCGAAGTAACCCACCGCGCCACCGTAGACCCCACGCTTGACCGGCTCCAGTTCGTCGATGATTTCCATGGCGCGAATCTTCGGCGCGCCGGACAAGGTGCCGGCTGGCAGGATCGCGCGCAGCGCATCCATCGCGGTGAGCCCTTCGCGCAACTGCCCGGTCACGTTGGAGACGATGTGCATGACGTTGGAGTAGCGCTCGATCACCATCTTTTCGGTCAGGCGCACGCTGCCGGTCGCAGAGACGCGACCGACATCGTTGCGGCCCAGGTCGATGAGCATCAGGTGCTCGGCGATTTCCTTGTCGTCCGACAGCAGGTCGTCTTCCAGCGCGCGATCGGCCTCTTCGCTGGCGCCACGCGGGCGAGTACCGGCGATCGGGCGAACGGTGACCAGGTTGTCCTCGACCCGCACCAGCACCTCCGGCGAGCTGCCGACCACATGGAAGTCGCCGAAGTTGAAGAAGTACATGTACGGCGTGGGGTTGAAGCAGCGCAGGGCCCGGTACAGGTCGATGGGCGCGGCCTTGAAGTCGATCGACATGCGTTGCGACGGCACCACCTGCATGCAGTCGCCGGCCAGGATGTACTCCTTGATGCGATCCACGGCATTTTCATAATCGGCGCGGGTGTAGCTGGAGCGGAACTCCGGCTCCGCGGCTGGCGGGCCACCAAGGTCGAGGCCGCGACGCGGGGCAATCGGCTGGCGCAGGGTTTCCAGCAGCCCTTGCAGACGCGCCTGGCCCTGCTCGAAGGCCTGCGCCTCGGCCGGGTCGACCAGCACGATCGCGTGCATCTTGCCCGCCAGGTTGTCGAACACCACCACGGCATCGGACACCATCAGCAGGATGTCCGGCACGCCCAGCGGATCTGGATTGGGGCTCGCGCCCAGGCGTTTTTCCACGTAGCGCACGCAGTCATAGCCGAAGTAACCGACCAGGCCACCGTTGAAACGCGGCAGCCCCGGAATGTCGGCGACCTTGTAGCGATCCTTGAACGCCTCGACGAAGGCCAGCGGATCCTCGACGTCGTGGCTCTCCACCTCGACCCCGTCCTGCAGGATACTGACATGGTAGCCATGCACCCGCAGCACGGTGCGCGACGGCAGGCCGATCATCGAGTAGCGCCCCCACTTCTCGCCGCCCTGCACGGACTCGAGCAGGTAGGAGTTGGGCTGGTCGGCAAGTTTCAGGTAGATCGACAGCGGCGTGTCGAAGTCGGCCAGGGTTTCGCAGGCCAGGGGGATGCGGTTGTAGCCGGCAGCGGCCAGGCGCAGGAATTCTTCGCGGATCATGGGTAGCCTCGTGGCAAGCAGCAATGGGGTCGGGCAAGCGGACGGGCCGGCAGGCGCCGGCGGGCAGGAGTCAGGCGCGCCAGCGCCAACGGGCCAGGGCCTTGATGACTTTCATCCAGAATTTGCCGGTAACCACCACGTCGTTGTCTCTGCTTTGCGGGGCTTGAAGGTCCGCCAACGTTATCCCAGTGTCGGTGACTAAGCAACCGGGCAGCAGCAGGCGCAGGTCGCTGATCACCAGGCTGGGCGACTCTTCGTCGATGGGCCGCCCATGGTTGTAGCCATAGGTCAGGCCGACACACTGCACACCCGCCGCCCTGGCCGCCAGCACATCGCTGCGCGAATCGCCGACGAACAGCGACTCGGCCGGGGAAACGCCGGCCATTTTCATGACGAACAGCAGCGCCGCCGGGTCGGGCTTCTTCTGCGGGAGGGTATCGCCGCCAATGATCCAGCGGAAGTAACGACCGATCTTCATCTGATCGAGCAAGGGTGCGACGAAGCGTTCGGGCTTGTTGGTGATCAGCGCCATCTCCACGCCTTGCTTGCGCAGCCAGCGCAGGGTGTCGCGCACACCGGGGTAGACCATGGTCAGTTCGTGGTTGTCGGCATAGGCCTCCATGAACAGCGCCAGGGCGCGTTCGGCCAGCTCGTCGTCCACTGCATCGTGGTCGATGCCACCGGCCAGGGCTCGGCGCACCAGCACCTGGGCGCCATTGCCGACCCAGTGGCGCACCGCCTCCAGCCCGGCGGGCGGGCGCCCGAGTTCGAGCAGCGTGCGGTCGACGGCTGCGGCCAGGTCCGGTACCGAGTCGATCAGGGTGCCATCCAGATCGAACATCACCAGCCTGGGCAGCGTCCCCGGGAACAGCTGCTCGAAGCCGCTCATGCGCGTGCCAGCGCCATTTCGGCACGCATCTTGTCGATGACTTCCTTGTAGTCCGGGGCGTTGAAGATCGCCGAGCCGGCCACGAAGGTGTCAGCGCCGGCGGCGGTGATCTCGCGGATGTTGCCTACGTTGACGCCGCCGTCGATCTCAAGGCGGATGTCACGGCCGCTGGCATCGATCAGCGCGCGGGCCTCGCGCAGCTTGTCGAGGGTGCCTGGGATGAACTTCTGCCCGCCGAAGCCTGGGTTGACGCTCATCAGCAGGACCATGTCGACCTTGTCCATCACGTACTTCAGCGCATCCAGGCCGGTGGCCGGGTTGAACACCAGGCCGGCCTTACAGCCGCCGTCGCGGATCAGTTGCAGCGAGCGGTCGATGTGCTGGGAGGCTTCCGGGTGGAAGGTGATGTAGGTGGCGCCGGCCTCGATGAAGTCGCCGATGATGCGGTCGACCGGGCTGACCATCAGGTGCACGTCGATCGGTGCGGTCACGCCGTACTTGCGCAGGGCGCTGCAGACCATCGGACCGATGGTCAGGTTGGGCACGTAGTGGTTGTCCATGACATCGAAGTGGACGATGTCGGCCCCAGCGGCCAGGACCTTGTCGACGTCCTCGCCCAGGCGGGCGAAATCGGCGGACAGAATGGAGGGGGCAATAGCGTAGGGCTGCATGGCGCACCTGTTGGGCAGAATCACGGTGGCGCGCATTGTAACTCAGCGAAGCGGATCGGGGCTGATTGGTATCAACGCAGGCGTAGCAGGTGGTTGAACGGATGGCGTGGGAGCGGGCTTGCCCCGCGATTGCGATGGTGAATTCGATATGCCATCGCGGGGCAAGCCCGCTCCCACGTCACCCGCTTCGAAGAATCATGCCGGCTGCTGGGTTCTCAGCTTTTCGCTACGCCCGCGCAACCACTCCAGGGTCAGCAGCAGAATCACCGAGAAGGCGATCAGCAAGGTGGCCGCCGCCGCGATGGTCGGGCTCAGGTTCTCGCGAATGCCGCTGAACATCTGCCGTGGCAAGGTCGCCTGCTCCGGCCCGGCGAGGAACAGGGTCACCACCACCTCGTCGAACGACGTGGCGAAGGCGAACAGCGCCCCGGAGATCACCCCGGGCGCGATCAGCGGCAAGGTCACCCGACGGAAGGCCAGCAAAGGCGACGCTCCCAGACTGGCCGCCGCACGTACCAGGTTGTAGTTGAAGCCCTGCAGCGTGGCCGACACGGTGATGATCACGAACGGCACGCCCAGCACCGCATGCACCAGGATCAACGACAAGAAGCTGTTGCCCATGCCCAACGGGGCGAAGAACAGGTAGCTGGCCACGCCGATGATCACCACCGGCACCACCATCGGCGAGATCACCAGCGCCATCACCAGCGACTTGCCGGGGAAGTCGCCGCGCGTCAGGCCGATGGCCGCCAGGGTGCCGAACACCATGGCCAGCAGCGTGGCCGCCGGGGCGACGATGATGCTGTTCTTCAGGGCGCGCATCCATTCGGCGGAGGCGAAGAAGTCCTGGTACCAGTGCAAAGAAAAGCCCTGCAGCGGATAGACCAGGAAACTCCCGCTGTTGAACGACAACGGTACGATCACCAGCACCGGCAGCACCAGAAACAGCAAAATCAGGCCGCACAGGATGCGCAGGCTGTAGAACCACACCCGTTCCACGGGCGACATGTAGGGGCTCAGCATGACAAGGCTCCTCAGCTCAGGCGCAGGCGGCTGGCGCCGACCAGCCAGCTATAGATCAGGTACAGCAGCACGGTCGCCAGCAGCAACAGCCCGCCCAGCGCGGTGGCCATGCCCCAGTTGATGCTGGTGTTGGTGTAGAAGGCGACGAAGTAGCTGACCATCTGGTCGTTGGGGCTGCCCAGCAGCGCCGGGGTGATGTAGTAGCCGATGGCCAGGATGAACACCAGCAGGCAGCCGGCACCGACACCGGCGTAGGTCTGCGGGAAGTACACCCGCCAGAAACTGGCGAACGGGTGGCAGCCCAGGGAGATCGCCGCGCGCATGTAGCTGGGCGAAATGCCCTTCATCACGCTGTACAGCGGCAGGATCATGAATGGCAGCAGGATGTGCACCATCGAGATGTACACGCCGGTACGGTTGAACACCAGCTCCAGCGGTTGATCGATGATGCCGATGGCCATCAGCGCGCTGTTGATCAGGCCACCGGACTGCAAGAGCACGATCCACGCCGCCACCCGTACCAGGATCGAAGTCCAGAACGGCAGCAGCACCAGGATCATCAGCAGGTTGCTCTGGCGGGTCGGCAGGTTGGCCAGCAGGTACGCCAGCGGGTAGGCCAGCACCAGGCAGATCACGGTGATCACCACGCCCATCCACAGGGTGCGGGCAAAGATATCCAGGTAGATGGCCTGGTCCGGCGTGGCCTTGGCCAGTTCGCCAAGGTCGTCGATGCGGTGATCGACGGAGGCCAGCAGGTAGAAAGAGGTGACCGTGCTGGTGTTGCGGCGGATCGCCTGCCAGTAGGCCGGATCGCCCCAACGCTCGTCCAGCGCTTGCAGGGCATCCTTGTAGGACCCGGGCTCGGCCTTGAACGGCAGCGCCCGCGCGGTCTTGGCCAGCAGGCTGCGGTAGCCGGCCAGCTCCATGTTCAGGCGCTTGGAAAGGTCGCCCAGGGTCTGGTTCTTGCGCGACTCGGCCAGGTCCTGGCTCAGGGCCTTGTAGACCTCCTCGCCGGGCAGGCTCTTGCCGTCCCACCGCGCCACCGCCTCGACGGTACGCGGCAGGCCGGCGACCACCTCGGGGTTGCCGACGCTCTTGTACAGCAGCGCCGCGATCGGCACCAGGAACACCAGCAGGAGGAACAGCGCCAGCGGCGCGATCAACGCCTGGGCCTTCCAGCGGTTGACCCGCTCGGCATGCTTGAGGCGCTGCTTGAGGCTTTTACCCGCGCCTTCGTTGAGGGGCACTGCAATGGCCATGGCGAACTCCGGGGGAAACAGGGGTAGGGACTCTGTGGGAGCGGCCTTGCGTCGCGATGGGCTGCGAAGCAGCCCCGGCGAGCATGCATGATGCCGAGATCCCGGGGCCGCTACGCGCCCCATCGCGACACAAGGCCGCTCCTACAGGGTTACTTCTTCGCCGCCCAGGCGTTGAAGCGTTGCTCCAGCTGCTCGCTGTTGTCGGCCCAGAAGGCCACGTCGATCTGCACCTGGTTGGCGATGTTCTCAGGCGTGGTCGGCATGTCTTTCTTCACAGCATCGGCCAGCAGCGGGACGGCCTTGGAGTTGGCCGGGCCGTAGGCGATGTTCTCGGAGTAGGTCTTCTGCTGTTCAGGCTGGACGGTGTAGGCGATGAATTTCTTCGCCTCTTCCACATCCTTGGCGCCTTTCGGGATGGCCCAGGCGTCGAAGTCGTAGATGCCGCCGTTCCATACCACCTTGAGGTTGCTCTCTTTCTGCACCGCGGCGATGCGACCGTTGTAGGCCGAACTCATGACCACGTCACCCGAGGCCAGGTACTGCGGCGGCTGGGCACCGGCCTCCCACCACTGGATGCTCGGCTTCAGCTCGTCGAGCTTCTTGAAGGCGCGATCCACGCCCTCCTTGGTGCCCAGCACCTGGTAGACGTCCTTCGGTGCGACGCCATCGGCCATCAAGGCGAACTCCAAGGTGTACTTGGCGCCTTTGCGCAGGCCGCGCTTGCCCGGGAATTTCTTCGTGTCCCAGAAGTCGGCCCAGCTGGTGGGCGCGGTCTTGAGCTTGTCGGCGTTGTAGGCCAACACCGTCGACCAGACGAAGAAGCCCACGCCGCAAGGCTGAATGGCACCCTTGACGTAGTCGCTCTCATTGCCGAACAGGGCCGGGTCGAGCTCCTCGAACATGCCTTCGTCACAGCCGCGCGCCAGCTCCGGCGACTCCACCTCCACCAGGTTCCACGACACGCTGTTGGTATCGACCATGGCCTTCACCTTGGCCATCTCGCCGTTGTACTCCCCGGCGATGATCTTGCCCTTGCCGGCCTTCTCCCAAGGCTCGTAGAACGCCTTGACCTGGGCCGCCTTGTTGGCGCCGCCGAACGACACCACCGTGAGGTCCGCGGCCAGCGTCTGGCCCGCGACAACCAGGCCCAGCGCCAGCGCGGTCAGTTTCAACTGCTTGTGCATTATTGTTCTCTCCACAGTACAGGGTTGGTGAAGCATTCCATCAGTGGGCTTCGGCAATCGGATCGAGCGCGCGGGCGTGCTCCACCGCCCAGCCCAGCGGAACCACATCGCCCACGGCCAGGGCCGGGTCGAGCTCGGCGATCGGCTGCTTCACGAAGAAGTCGGCCTTGCCGCAGACTTCCAGGCGCACGCGCACGTGATCGCCCAGGTAGATGAACTCGGCGACACGGCCCGAGAAACGGTTCACGCAGTTTTCGCCATGGCCGTTGAGGCGTACCCGCTCGGGGCGGATCGACAGGGTCACCGGCTCACCGGCCTGGCCGACGTTCACCGCCAGCGCCTCGACCCGCTCGCCGCGCGGCAACTGCACCTGGCAGCGCTCGCCGTCGCTCGCCAGCAGAGTGCCGTTGAGGCGGTTGTTCTCGCCGATGAAGTTGGCGACGAAGGTATTGCAGGGCGCCTCGTAGAGCGTGCGCGGATCGGCGATCTGCTGGATCTCGCCCTGATGGAACACCGCCACCCGGTCGGACATGGTCAGCGCCTCACCCTGGTCGTGGGTCACGTACACCACCGTCACGCCGAGGCGCTGGTGGATGTGCTTGATCTCCATCTGCATGTGTTCGCGCAGTTGCTTGTCCAGCGCGCCGAGCGGCTCGTCCATCAGCACCAGTTGTGGCTCGAACACCAGGGCACGGGCCAGCGCCACGCGCTGCTGCTGGCCACCGGACAGCTGGCCCGGGTAGCGCTTGGCGAAGGCGTCGAGTTGAACCATGTTGAGCACGCGCTTGACCCGCTCGCTGATGTCGGTCTTGCTCAGGTTGCGCACGGTCAGCGGAAAAGCCAGGTTCTCGGCCACGGTCATGTGCGGAAACAGCGCGTAGTTCTGGAACACCATGCCGATGTCGCGCTTGTGCGGTGGCACGTTGTTGATCGAACGCCCGGCCAGCTGGATTTCACCGGCGGTGGGGGTCTCGAAGCCGGCCAGCATCATCAGGCTGGTGGTCTTGCCCGAGCCGGAGGGGCCGAGCAAGGTGAGGAACTCGCCCTTGCGGATGTCCAGGTTGAGGTCCTTGACGATCAGCGATTCGCCGTCGTAGCTCTTCTGCACACCTCGGAAGCTGACCAGCGTCTCGTTCGAACTCGCCTCGCTCATGCCCTGCACCTTCTTGTTGGAATGACTGCGTGGGCACAGCGTAGAAGAGGCGCAAGCCCTCGCAAATCGGGGGCGCTGAGAGAATGGCATCGTCCGGGCAGAAGATTTGCCGTAGGGATCGCCCTACAAGGATGACGCTTTCAGGACAGACACGTTCCCTTGTAGGCCGCTCCTACAAAGAACCGTGCCAGTTGGGTGCATGTCGCAATCACACCAGCTTGTGCTCCATCGCGTACTTCACCAACTCGGCCAGCGAGTTGACCTTGAGCTTCTGCATCAGCCGCGCCTTGTGCGTGCTGATGGTCTTGTTCGACAGCGCCAGCTGCTGGGCGATATCGTTGACATTGGCGCCCTGGGCCAGGCGCTCGAACACCGAGAACTCGCGCTCGGACAGCAACGTGTGCAGCGGTCGGGTCTCCGTCAGCCCCACCTCGAACACCATGCGGTCGGCCAGGCTCGGGTCGATGTAGCGCCCGCCCCCAGCCACCCGGCGAATCGCCGTGAGCAACAAGGCGGGGTCACTGTCCTTGGTGGCATAGCCAGCCGCTCCGGCCTTCAAGGCACGCGCGGCCATCTGCGCCTCGTCGTGCATCGACAGCATCAGAATCGCCGGCGGGTCGCTCAGCGCGCGAATCCGCGGAATCGCCTCCAGCCCGCTCACTCCCGGCATGGAAATATCCAGCAGCACCACCTCACAGGGGGTTTGCCGCAGCGTTTCGAGCAACTGCTCGCCATTGCCCGCCTCACCCACGACCTGCATGTCCCTGGCCAGGCCGATCAACTGCTTGATGCCTTCCCGGACGATGGTGTGGTCTTCCGCCACCAGCACTCGAATCACGACCCTGCCTCCTGTTCCAAGGGAATCACCACGCTAAGGCTCGTGCCCTCGCCTGGCTCACTGTCCAGCATCACGCTGCCGCCTAGCATCAACACCCGCTCGCGAACCCCCACCAGGCCGAAAGAGGTCGGCCTGGCGGCATCGACGGCGAACCCCACGCCATCGTCGACGACCGTCATGCGCAACCGCCCGGGCTCGTGCACCAGGGCAATCTGCACCGTATGCGCCCGGGCGTGACGCATGACATTGGTCAGCGCCTCCTGGAGGATGCGAAACAGGCTGGTGGCCTTGGCGTCGCTCAAGGGCGGCAGTTGCTCCGGGACCTCGACCAGGCAGGGAATCTGTGTACGGGCCTCGAAGCGTCGGGCCTGCCACTCGATCGCCGAGGCAATGCCGGCATCGAGGATCGGCGGCCGCAGGGCGGTGGCCACGTCACGCACCAGCTGGAACAGCTGCGCGATCAACCGTTTCATGTTGCCCAGCCGCTCGTTGAGCCCTGCATCCAGCTCGGCGTAGGCCAGCTCGCACATCGACACTTCGAGCTTGAGCACCGTGAGCATCTGCCCCAGTTCATCGTGTACTTCGCGGGCGATGCGGGCCTTTTCTTCCTCGCGCACGCTCTCCAGATGCGCCGACAGTTCGCGCAACTGCTCCTGAGAGCCGGCCAACGCCAGTTCGGCCTGCTTGCCCTGGGTGATGTCCCAGACCACGCCGTCCCAGACCATGCGCCCATTGGCCAGGCGGCGGGTGGTCGCCTTGATGTCGGCCCAGCGCTGCTCGCCCTGGCGCGTGAGGATGCGCCCCTGCCATGACCAGTCCCGGTCGCTGGCCAGGGCCAGGTCCTGAACCCGGTGATAGTCGGCACGGTCCTCTGGATGCACCAGGTTGCGCAAGCCCATCTGCGGATGCTGGATCGCCGCCGGGCTGTAGCCGACCAGAGCCTCGCTGCCCTCGCTGATATAGGGAAACTCCGGCTCGCCTTCAGCCGGGTCACGCTCGAGGCGAAACACCAATCCCGGCACGTTGCCGGCGATCCCCTTGAGTCGCGCCTCGCTTTCGCGCAAGGCGGCCAGCGCCCGGCGACGCTCGGTGACATCGACGAGAAACACCACCAGGTACTCGGCATCGCGAAAGCGCAGGAACGACAGCGACAGCTCCACCGGCAGCAAGCTGCCATCCGCGCGCCGACACTGGTTTTCGAACGGCGGCTCGCCCCCGCCACCGGTGCGGGCACGCTTCCACAGCTCGAGCCAGCGATCCATGTTCAGGGTGGGGTCGATATCGCGCAGCGGCCGCTCCAGCAGCACCCCCTCGTCGAACCCGAGCATGCGCTCGGCGGCGTGGTTGGCATAGCGTATGTGGCTGTCCCAGTTGACCCAGAGAATGCCGATCGTGCTCTGATCGATGGAGAACTGGCTAAGGCGCAGCGCCTCTTCACGCACCTGGCGCTCCACCAGGCTCTCGCGAGCCGCCAGCAAGCCGCGCTCCAGGCCACGCTGCTGCCGCCGCTGCCAGACCAGCGTCGTCAGCGCGCCCAGCAACAGCAGCCCGAACAACAAGGCGAGGTTTTGCCAGAAACCGGCCGATTCGGAAAAACGCGGGTACTGCGGTTGCAGCCAGCGCTGGTGCAATTGTTCGAGCGTCTTGGCCGGCATGGCCTGCAGCGCACGCTCGAGCACCTCGGCAAGCACCGGCCAGTCGCGCCTGGAGCCGATGCGCAGCAATTGTGGCAGGCCGATATCGCCCACCACCGCCAGCTCGGCGAATTCGCTTTCGCGCGACAGGCGGCTGAGCTGCGCCTCGTCCATCACGGCAAAGCTGACCTGTCCGCCCTGCACCCACTGCAGCGCTTCGCGCTCATCGGGCACGCCCTGCAGATTGAGATGGGGATAAGTACTGCGCAGGTAATCGGCCAAGGCGCTCGGCATGCGCACCGCCACCCGCTCGTCGGCGGTCAGCTTTTCCAGCTCCACCGCCACGGCGCCGCTGCGCGCGCCTACCACCAGCTGCGGGATGCGCATGTAAGGGTCGCTGAACAGCCATGAACGCAGACTGGCCGGCGTCTGCGTCAGCCCTGGGGCGAAGTCGATCTCGCCGGCCTGCAGCGCATGCTCGAGCGCGGCCTGATCCGGGAAACCGCGCCAACTCAGGTCAAGCCTCAGTGCCTGGGCGATGGCGCCGACCAGCTCGGCATTGACCCCGTAGAACTGTTGCAGCCGACGGTCGAACTGCGCATAAGGCGCCTGCAGCACCAGGCCCACGCGCAGGCCGCGATGCTCGTCAAGCCACTGCGCCTGGGCAGGCTCCAGCACCACGCCCGGCGGCGCCTCGGTCCTGGCCAGAGCGATCAAGGGTAGACACAACCAGCCGATAACCCACAGGCAACGCACTCGCTTCATCTATACGCTCGTCTTGGCAATGACGGCCCATGGCGTGGCCGTCGCGGGCAAATACCATTAGGCTGCCGGTTTGATTCTGGCCTTGGATTGATCGATGTTCACACTTTATCGCACGACGCTGGCAATGTTCTGCCTGGCTTCGGTCCTGCCCCTCGGCGCACAGGCCGCCGACGTCGAAAAACCGCAGGAAGCCGCCGAAGCGAGCGCACCCGCCCCACGTCCGCCGCTGCTCGAACGCAGCCAGGATGATGCCCTGGCCCTCGAACGCCGGGTGCCCAAGGCCGAGCAACAGACCCTGCAGGCCAACGGCGAGGACTTCCTGGCACTGTGGAAGCCGGCCAACGATGCCGACCCGCAAGGCGTGGTGATCATCGTTCCCGGCGCTGGCGAAAGCGCCGACTGGCCCACCGTCGTCGGCCCGTTGCGCCGTGGTTTTCCGGATGTCGGCTGGGGCACGCTGAGCCTGAGCCTGCCCGACCTGCTGGCCGAGCGCCCGCAGGCGCGGGTCGAGGCCAAGCCTGCCGCCGAACCTGAAAAAGAGCAGGGCGAAACGGCACCGGCCAAGGACACCCCGGCCGATGCCAACGCCAACGTGGCCCAGGCAACGGCCCCCGAGGCCGACGCCGCCGAAGGCAGCGACGCGGTGGTCGCCGATGCCCAGGACGGCCAGGCGGATGCCGAGCGCATCTTTGCCCGCCTCGACGCCGCCGTGGCCTACGCCCAGCAGCAGAAGGCCCGCAGCATCGTCCTGCTCGGCAATGGCAGTGGTGCCTATTGGGCCGCAAGCTATCTCAGCGAGAAGCAGCCGCCCCAGGTACAGAAGCTGGTGATGGTCGCCGCCCAGACCCCAGCGCGGGTGGAGCATGACCTGCTGAGCCTGACGCCGACCCTGAAAGTACCCACCGCCGACATCTATTACGCCGTCCGCACCCAGGACCGCGCGGCGGCGCAGCAGCGCCTGCAGGCCAGCAAGCGCCAGCGGGACAGCCAATACCGTCAGTTGTCGCTGATGGCCATGCCGGGTGACAAGGCGTCGGAGCAGGAACAGCTGCTGCGCCGGGTACGCGGCTGGCTGACGCCCAAGGAAGAGTGAGCCGTACCGCGGGACAAGCCCGCTCCTGCAGCGTGGGAGCGAGCTTGTCCCGCGATGGCAAACCTAAAGCCCGCGCCGCTTGCGGATCATGGCAAAGGCCTGGTGCAGCTCGCGAGTATGCTCGGTCGCCTCGCGCACCTTCGCCTCGCTCGCACCGCTGCCCACCAGCTTGTCCGGGTGATGTCGGCTGAGCAACCGCCGGTAGGCCTGCTTGACCTTGTCCGCCTCGGTATCTGGTTCCACGCCCAGCAGCCTCAACGCCACCGCATAGGTCATGACGCCGCCCTCGACCGCAGACTTGCGCGGTTCATATTCCAACGACAAAGCCTGCACCTGGTTACGACTGAGCCCCAGTTGCTGCCCCCAGCCCAACAGCAGGTCACGCTCCTGGCGCCCCGCCTTGCCGTCAGCCCAGACCATGCGCCAACAGGCGCGCAGCGTGCCCTCGGCGCCGTGGGGCTGCAGCTTGATCCGACGCAGATAGTGCCCCAGCTTCCCCTTGCCCGACTTGCCACGGTTGAACGCGGCAATTGCCCGCATCCGCGCAGGCTCCGCCAGGTCAAGACGCGACATTTCCTGGCGCGCCTGCTGAATATGCCCCTCGACCACTCGGCCGTCGCTCTTGGCCAGGCGTCCGAGCAGGACGAACAGCAGCTCCTCGTCGCGCAGCGCCGGGCGCCCGCCCAGGCGCTCGCGCACATCCTCCCATCCCTGCAGACGCAGACGCCGATCCATGGCCTGACCCAGCAGCGCCCCAAGCAATGCCCCGGGGATGCTGGCCACGGCAAAACCGGCACCGGCACCAATCACTGTGCTCGGCCACCACATCTCAGGCGCGCTCGCCGATCAGGCGCTCGACATCGGCCAGACGCTCGAGGGTGCCGACATCGATCCAGTGCCCGCGATAGTGCTCGCCGCTCACTTGCCCTGCGGCCATGGCCTTGCGCAGCAGCGGCGCCAGCTTGAAGGCGCCGGGCAGACAACCCTCGAACAGCGCCGGATCCAGTACCGAGATGCCGCTGAAGGTCAGCGTGCCGGGGGCATCGTCGCCATCGCTCACCTGCCCGTCCGTCAGCCGGAAGTCGCCACGGCCGTGATGGCCGGGGTTGTCCACCAGCACCAGGTGCGCCAGGCCGACCAGTGGAGCGTTCAAGGCGCTGAAGTCGTAGTCGGTCCAGACATCGCCGTTGACCAGCAGGAACGGGGCATCGCCCAGCAGCGGCAGCGCCTTGAAGATCCCCCCACCGGTTTCAAGTGGCTCGCCTTCCGGCGAATAGCGAATGCGCAGGCCGAAGCGGCTGCCATCGCCCAGGTGATCCTCGATCTGCTGGCCGAGCCAGGCGTGATTGATCACCACCTCGGTGACACCCGCCCTGGCCAGCGCCTCGAGGTGGTACTCGATCAGCGGCTTGCCAGCGGCCGGCACCAACGGTTTTGGCGTGTGCAGGGTCAGCGGACGCATGCGCTCCCCCTTGCCTGCCGCCAGGATCATCGCCTTCATGGCCGCGCCTCGCCCTTGAGCTCGGCAATCAGCTGCCCCAGTTCGGCCAGCTCGGGACGACGGGCGATCACTTCCTCTATATAGGCGAAGAAGCGCGGCACGTCGGCGAGGTAGCGTGGCTTGCCATCACGGTGACAGATGCGAGCGAAGATACCGATGACCTTGAGGTGGCGCTGCACGCCCATCAGGTCGCTGGCGCGGTGGAACTCCTCGAACGCTGGCTGCACCGGGATGCCGGCGGCGCGCGCCTTGTCCCAGTAGGCGCGCAACCAGCCTTCCACACGCGATTGCGGCCAGCTGAGGAAGGCATCCTTGAACAGGCAGGTGATGTCATAGGTGACCGGGCCATAGACCGCGTCCTGGAAATCCAGAACCCCCGGGTTGGGCGCACTGTGCATCAGGTTGCGCGGCATGTAGTCGCGGTGCACCAGCACCTTGGGCTGGGCCAGGGCGCTGTCGATCAGCAGCTGGCTGACCCGTTGCCAGGTGGCCTGCTGCACGTCGGTGAAGGCCTTGCCCAGCTCGCGACCCACGTACCACTCGGGGAACAGTTCGACCTCGCGGCGCAGCAGGGCGACATCGTAGCTGGGCAGCGGTGCGTCCATCGGCAGGCGCTGGAACGCCAGCAGCGCATCGATGGCGTCGGCGAACAGGGCGTCGGCGTTGTCCTTGTCGATGATATCCAGGTAGGTCTGCCGCCCCAGGTCGCCCAGCAGCAGGAAGCCGCGCTCCAGGTCCTGGGCATGGATGACCGGCACATTCACCCCCGCCGTGGCCAGCAGGTGGTCGATATCGACGAACGGACGGCAGTTCTCCTGCGGGGGTGGTGCGTCCATGACCACGAAGCTGTGGCCGGCACCCTCCCAGCGGAAATAACGGCGGAAACTCGCATCGCTGCTGGCGGCGGTCAGGTTGCCGCTGGGCACTTCGCCCCAGGCGTTGCTACGGAACAGGCTCTCCAGCTGCCCGGCGAGCCAGGCGGTCAGTTGTTGCAGGCGTACATCGTGATCGGGCATTGCAAGGGTTCTCCGACGGCCCTAGCCGTCAAGCGGGTCATGCTTTATTATCCAGCATCTTTTTCAGACCATCGAGAGGCGTGCGGCCCCCACACGCGGGCAGATGGCACGCAGGAAGCCCGGACTAATAAGATGGCATTGAAATCCCCCGCGTTTCGTAGAAAGTTTCCATTGCTGGTGACTGGCGGTCTGCTGGCCCTGCAACCTCTGGCCACGTCGTACGTGGTGGCGGCCGAGCAGTTCGACTGCCAAGTGTCCGCCTCCGGTGGTTGGGACTGCAAGCCCAAAACCGCTGCCAACCTGCCTCCGCGCCCGGTACATTCGGGTGCGGCCGCCGCGAGCTCGGGCGACGTCGCCGCGACCGAGGCTGAGGCCGAGGCCGAGAAGCCGATGCTGGTCACCGAGGCCAAGGGCCGTGGACTGAAATCGCGCAGCGAAGACTACAGCCACCTGGACTGGGTCCCACGTGACAAGCTCACCCCCGCGCAGTTGGCCGAGACCGGCCCGTACTGCGCCGGCGCCTACATCGAACCGATCCGCCCGGGCATGGACGACTCCACGCCCAAGGACGAGGCGCCCACCTACATCAACGCCAAGGTCTCCAAGTACCAGCAGGAGCAGCAGATCGCCACCCTCGCCGGTGACGTGGTCATGCGCCAGGGCAGCATGCAGGCCGAGGCCGATGAAGCCAACCTGTACCAGACCGAGAATCGCGGCGAGCTCAAGGGCAACGTCAAGATCCGCGACAACGGCACGCTGGTGGTCGGCGACCAGGCGCAGATCCAGCTCGACACCGGCGAAGCCCGGGTCGACAACGCCGAGTACGTGATGCACAAGTCGCGCATCCGCGGCAACGCGCTGTACGCCAAACGCGCGGAAAACGCCATCATCCGCCTCAAGGACGGTACCTACACCACCTGTGAGCCGGGCAGCAACGCATGGCAGCTCAAGGGCAACAACATCACCCTGAACCCGGCCACCGGCTTCGGTACCGCGACCAACGTCACCCTGCGGGTCAAGGATTTCCCGGTGTTCTACACACCGTATATCTACTTCCCGATCGACGACCGTCGTCAGTCCGGCTTCCTGCCGCCGTCGTTCAGCACCAGCAGCGACACCGGCTTCATGCTGGTCACCCCGTACTATTTCAACCTGGCACCGAACTACGATGCCACGTTGTATCCGCGCTACATGGCCAAGCGCGGCATGCTGATGGAAGGCGAGTTCCGCTACCTGACCAAGTCCAGCGAAGGCCAGTTCGGCGGCGGCTACCTCAGCGACCAGGACGATGACCGCGAGCTGCAGACGGACTACAAGAAAGAACGCTGGATGGTCAACTGGCAGCACAAGGGCGGCCTGGACGAGCGCCTGATGACCGAGGTGGACTACACCGACATCAGCGATCCGTTCTACTTCCAGGACCTGGAAACCGACCAGATCGGCGTGCAGAGCCGCGACTTCCTGAATCAGCAGGGCGCTCTCACCTACCGGGGCGACAGCTACACCGCGCGCCTGAACCTGCACGCGTATGAGCTTGCGACCATTTCGCAGATCACGCCATATGATCGGCTGCCGCAGATCACCTTCAACGGCATGCTGCCAGTGCATCCAGGCGGCTTCGATCTCAGCTACGAGACAGAAGCGGTACGCTTTGATCGCGACCTGAAGAATGACTTCGTCAGGGACAAGGATGGCAATCCGGACTTCACCGCGGGCTTCGCGGGACGCCGCCTGGATGAGAACGTCTTCGGCGTTGCCCGTTCCAACGGTACTCGCCTTAACGTAGCGCCGGCAATCAGCCTGCCAATGCAGGCCAGCTATGGTTTCCTCACGCCGAAGTTGAAGTACGTCTATACGCATTACGATCTGGACCTGGACGGCAAGGGTAAGCGCGACCTGATCGACAATCCTGCTCGTGCGGCGCTGGACGGCGACTTCAAGAGCAACCAGAACCGCGACATCCCGATCTTCAGCGTCGACAGCGGCCTGTACTTCGACCGCAACACCCAGCTGTTCGGCACCAACTACCGCCAGACGCTCGAGCCGCGCCTGTTCTACCTCTACGTCCCGTACAAGGACCAGAAAGACATCCCGCTGTTCGATACCAGCGAGAACACCTTCAACTACGCCTCGCTGTTCCGCGACAACCGCTTCAGCGGCTCCGACCGCATCGGCGACGAGAACAAGCTGTCGCTGGGCGTGACCAACCGCTGGATCGAAGACAACGGCTTCCAGCGCCAGCGCTTCAGCATCGGCCAGGCGCTGTACTTCAAGGATCGCAAGGTCCAGCTGCCAGGCATCGACTACCGTACCCGCAAGGACAGCCAGTCGGATGTCTCGCCGTATGCGCTGGAATACGAATACGCCTTCAACCGCGACTGGCGCTTCAACTCGGACTTCAACTGGGACCCGGACAGCCGCAGCACCCGCTCGGGCAGCGCGATGTTCCACTACCAGCCTGAAGACAATCCGAACAAGGTCGTCAACCTCGGCTACCGCTACCGCAACGACCTGATCGTCTACGATTCGGCAACCGGTACCTGGAAAGTCGGCGGTGGCGACTACGGCACCCCGGGCGATCCGAACTACATCAAGGATTACTACAAGATCCAGCAGCACGACTTCTCGGTCATCTGGCCGATCGTGCCGCAATGGAGCGTGATCGCCCGCTGGCAGCACGACTACAACCGCAACCGCACCCTCGAAGCCATGGGTGGTTTCGAGTACGACAACTGCTGCTGGAAGCTGCGCCTGATCAACCGCTACTGGATCGACTACGACGATTTCAGCCAGGCCGTCCCGAACAACGAGAAGGGCGACCACGGCGTCTTCCTGCAGATCGTGCTCAAGGGCCTCGGCGGCGTCGTCGGCAACAAGGTCGAATCGTTCCTGGACCAAGGCATTCAAGGTTACCGTACACGTGAAGAGCAAGCTTATTGATCGTCTGCGCCCGCTGATGCTGGGCGCCGTATTGCTGAGTGGCGCGGCCCATGCCGCGGTGCAGCCCCTCGACCGCGTCGTGGCCATCGTCGACAACGACGTGGTCATGCAGAGCCAGCTGGACCAGCGCGTGCGCGAAGTGCAGCAGACCATCGCCAAGCGCGGTGGTGGTGTTCCACCGACCGGTGCGCTGGAGCAGCAGGTGCTCGAGCGCCTGATCGTCGAGAACCTGCAACTGCAGATCGGCGAACGCTCGGGCATTCGCATCACCGACGAGGAACTGAACCAGGCCGTGGGCACCATCGCCCAGCGCAATGGCATGTCGCTGGAGCAGTTCCGCGCCGCCCTGGCCCACGACGGCCTGTCCTACGACGATGCCCGCGAGCAGATCAAGCGCGAGATGATCATCAGCCGCGTGCGCCAGCGCCGCGTGGCCGAGCGCATCCAGGTCTCCGAGCAGGAAGTGAAGAACTTCCTCAACTCGGACCTCGGCAAGATGCAGATGTCGGAAGAGTACCGCCTGGCCAACATCCTCATCCCCACCCCGGAAGCCGCCAGCTCGGACGACATCCAGAAGGCTGCGCGCAAGGTCGGTGACGTCTACCAGCAGCTTCGTCAAGGCGCTGATTTCGGCCAGATGGCAATTTCCAACTCGGCCAGCGAAAACGCCCTGGAAGGCGGCGAAATGGGCTGGCGCAAAGCCGGCCAGTTGCCACCGGACTTCGCCAAGATGCTCAGCAGCATGGCCATCGGCGATATCACCCAGCCGATCCGCATCCCCAACGGCTTCATCATCCTCAAGCTCGAGGAGAAGCGTGGCGGCAGCGAGAGCATCCTGCGCGACGAAGTGCATGTACGCCACATCCTGATCAAGCCAAGCGAGATCCGCAGCGAAGCCGCCACCGAGCAACTGGCCGAGCGTCTGTACGACCGGATCCAGAACGGTGAAGACTTCGCCGAACTGGCGAAGAGCTTCTCGGAAGATCCAGGTTCCGCGCTCAACGGCGGCGACCTCAACTGGGTCGACCCGAACAGCCTGGTGCCGGAGTTCCGCGAGCAGATGGCCAACGCCCAGCAGGGCATGGTGACCAAGCCGTTCAGGACCCAGTACGGCTGGCATGTGCTGGAAGTCCTGGGCCGCCGCGCCACCGACAGCACCGACCAGGCTCGCGAACAGCAAGCGATGAACGTGCTGCGCAACCGCAAGTACGACGAAGAGCTGCAAACCTGGCTGCGCCAGATCCGCGACGAAGCCTACGTTGAAATCAAGCTGCCTGGCGCCGACCAGGCCGCCCAGTGAAGCCGCTGCGCTTCGCAGTCACGCCCGGCGAGCCGGCCGGCATAGGTCCCGATCTGTGCCTGCTGCTCGCCGCCGAGGCCCAGCCCCACCCCCTGATCGCCATCACCAGCCGTGACCTGCTCGCCGAGCGGGCCACCCAGCTGGGGCTGGCCGTCACCCTGCTGCCCGTCACCCCCGACAACTTCCCGAACCAGGCCGCCCCCGCCGGCAGCCTGTACGTCTGGGATACGCCCCTGGCCAGCCAGGTAGTGACCGGACAGCTGGACAAGGCCAACGCCGCGTTCGTCCTGCAGACCCTCACCCGCGCGGGCCAAGGCTGCCTCGACGGGCAGTTCGCCGGCATGATCACCGCGCCCGTGCACAAGGGCGTGATCAACGAAAGCGGCATCGCCTTCTCCGGGCACACCGAGTTCCTTGCCGACCTCACCCACACCCCGCAGGTGGTGATGATGCTGGCCACCCACGGGTTGCGCGTGGCCCTGGTGACCACCCACCTGCCCCTGCGCGATATCGCCGACGCCATCACTGGCGAACGCCTGGAGCGCGTCACCCGCATCCTGCATGCGGACATGCGCGACAAGTTCGGCATCGCCAACCCACGCATCCTGGTCTGCGGCCTCAACCCGCACGCCGGTGAAGGCGGCCACTTGGGCCGCGAAGAAATCGACATCATCGAGCCGACCCTGGAGCGCCTGCGCGCCGAAGGCATGGACCTGCGCGGTCCATTGCCGGCCGATACCCTGTTTACCCCCAAATATCTGGAGCACTGCGACGCGGTGCTGGCGATGTACCACGACCAGGGCCTGCCCGTACTCAAGTACAAGGGTTTCGGCGCCGCGGTCAACGTGACGCTGGGCTTGCCGATCATCCGTACCTCGGTCGACCACGGCACTGCCCTGGACCTGGCCGGCACCGGCCGGATCGATACCGGCAGCCTGCGCGTCGCATTGGAAACCGCCTACCAGATGGCCGAGAACCGACCATGACCGAGCACTACCAACACCGGGCGCGCAAGCGCTTCGGCCAGAATTTCCTGCACGACGCCGGAATCATCGACCGCATCCTGCGGGCCATCAATGCCAAGGCCGGCGAACACCTGCTGGAAATCGGCCCTGGCCAGGGCGCACTCACCGAGGGCCTGCTGGGCAGCGGCGCGCAACTGGACGTGGTGGAACTGGACAAGGACCTGGTGCCGATCCTGCAGCACAAGTTCGCCGGGCGCGGCAACTTCCGCCTGCACCAGGGCGATGCCCTGAAGTTCGACTTCAACCAGCTGGGAGTGCCCGAGCGCAGCCTCAAGGTGGTCGGCAACCTGCCCTACAACATCTCCACCCCGCTGATCTTCCACTTGCTGGATCACGCCCAGCTGATCCGCGACATGCATTTCATGCTGCAGAAGGAAGTGGTCGAGCGCATGGCCGCAGGCCCGGGTGGCGGCGACTGGGGCCGCCTGTCGATCATGGTCCAGTACCATTGCCGCGTGGAACACCTGTTCAATGTCGGCCCCGGCGCCTTCAACCCGCCGCCAAAAGTGGACTCGGCCATCGTGCGCCTGGTGCCGCACGAAGTCCTGCCCCACCCGGCGAAAAACCCGAAGCTGCTGGAGCACGTGGTGCGCGAAGCCTTCAACCAGCGTCGCAAGACCCTGCGCAACACGCTCAAGGGCCTGCTCGACAGCCAGGCCATCGAGGCCGCCGGCGTCGACGGCAGCCTGCGCCCCGAGCAACTGGACCTGGCCGCGTTCGTGCGCCTGGCCGACAAGCTGGCTGAACAGCAAGCCTGATATCGCCTGTATTGGCCTCTTCGCGGGTAAACCCGCTCCCACAGTGACCGTGTGCGATTCCTGTAGGAGCGGGTTCACCCGCGAAGAGGCCGGTACTGATAACAAAGATCTCAAGCCCTCCCCGCTGGCCCTCCCCCCGTCCAATGGCCTAGACTGCGTTATTGCGTCAGCTCGCCCAAGGCCCTTGCATGTCCGACCCCCGCTACCAGATCGACGTCAGCGTCGTGACCCGCTACCTCAAAGAACAATCCGACCCCGAAAGCAACCGTTTCGCGTTCGCCTACACCATCACCGTGCACAACAACGGCACGGTCACGGCCAAGCTGATGTCCCGTCACTGGCGGATCACCAATGGCGATGGCGAGGTCGAGGAAGTGCGTGGCGCCGGCGTGATCGGCCAGCAGCCGTTGATCGAGCCCGGCCAGAGCCATACCTACAGTAGCGGCGCGGTGATCAGCACGCGCGTCGGCACCATGCAGGGCAGCTACCAGATGTTCGCCGAGGACGGCAAACGCTTCGACGCCGAGATCGCCCCCTTCCGCCTCGCCGTGCCCGGTGCGCTGCACTGATGGCGACGTATGCCGTCGGCGACCTTCAGGGCTGCCTGCAACCGCTCAAATGCCTGCTCGAGCGGGTCAGGTTCGACCCGGCGACCGACCGCCTGTGGCTGGTGGGCGATCTGGTCAACCGTGGCCCCGAGTCACTGGAAACCCTGCGCTACCTGTATTCGATCCGCCAAGCGCTGGTTTGCGTGCTGGGCAATCACGACCTGCACCTGCTGGCCGCCTGGCACAACGTCGAGCGCCTGAAGAAAAGCGACACGCTGCGCGAAATCATCGAAGCCCCGGACGCCGACCAGCTGTTCGACTGGCTGCGCCAGCAGAAACTGCTGCACTACGACGAGCCCCGGGGCATCGCCATGGTCCACGCTGGCATCCCGCCACAATGGACCTTGGGCCGCGCCCTGGAGCTGGCGGCGGAAGTCGAGGAGGTGCTGCGCGACGACAACCGCCTGCAGCCATACCTGGACGGCATGTACGGCAACGAGCCGAACAAGTGGAGCAAGAACCTGACCGGCGTCGAGCGCCTGCGGGTGATCACCAACTACTTCACCCGCATGCGTTTCTGCACCGCCGCCGGCAAGCTCGACCTCAAGACCAAGGAAGGCCTGGACAGCGCGCCGAAAGGCTACAAGCCGTGGTTCGATCATCCTGACCGCCGCTCGCGCCATGTGAAGATCATCTTCGGCCACTGGGCCGCCCTCGAAGGCCGCGTCGACGTCCCCGGCGTGATCGCCCTGGACACCGGCTGCGTGTGGGGCGGCGCGATGACCCTGTACAACGTCGACAGCGGTGAATTCCACCGCTGCGACTGCACCCGCGAGGGCACCCCTCGCCCGCCCTCAACGCACAGCCCTGAAGGAACCGCCCCATGAGCGAATTCAAGCGCATTTCCCCCGAGCAGGCCCTCGCGCTGCGCGCAGAAGGCGCGGTCGTGGTCGATATTCGCGACCCGCAAGCCTTTGCCGCCGGCCACATCACCGGCGCCACTCATCTGGACAATCACTCGGTGGCCGATTTCATCCGCAGCGCCGACCTCGACGCGCCTACACTGGTGGTCTGCTACCACGGCAATTCCAGCCAGAGCGCCGCCGCCTACCTGGTCGGCCAGGGCTTCTCCAACGTCTACAGCATCGATGGTGGCTTCGAGCTGTGGCGCGCCACCTACCCGGCGGAAACCGCCCAGGGTAGCGCTGAATAATTTTTTCATTTTTGCTGCAGCCCGCGCTCGGCGCGGGTTCGCGCCTGACCTGACGAACGGTAGCAGGCGTCTTCTCGCTTCCCCGCCCTTGACCTTGCGTATAACCAACTATCCTTAAGCCCAGGCCATCCAAAAAAGGGGAGAGCCGGTACACCGGCGTGCGGGTCATCGGTAGCGTTCCAAGGTGTTCTGGGGGGTATACAGCAATCGGCGAACCCGGTTGCATGCCAGCATCAGCTGACTGATCCGGCGTCGTCTCCACGTATCGAGCGAGGTGACGTCATGAGCATTTTTAGCCACTTCCAACAACGTTTCGAGTCAACCCGCCAGGAAGAACTTTCGCTGCAGGAGTACCTCGAGCTGTGCAAAGAGGATCGCAGTGCCTACGCATCGGCGGCTGAACGGCTGTTGCTGGCCATCGGTGAGCCGGAGCTGATCGACACCTCAACCAACTCCAGACTGTCGCGAATCTTCTCCAACAAGGTGATCCGCCGGTATCCGGCCTTTGCCGACTTCCACGGCATGGAAGAGTGCATCGACCAGATCGTTTCGTACTTCCGCCATGCCGCCCAAGGCCTGGAAGAGAAGAAACAGATCCTCTATCTGCTGGGCCCGGTGGGCGGCGGTAAATCGTCGCTGGCCGAGAAACTCAAGCAGCTGATGGAAAAAGTGCCGTTCTACGCCATCAAGGGCTCGCCGGTGTTCGAGTCGCCCCTGGGCCTGTTCAACGCCGCCGAGGATGGCGCCATTCTCGAAGAGGAATACGGCATCTCGCGGCGCTACCTGAACACCATCATGTCGCCCTGGGCCACCAAGCGCCTGCAGGAGTTCGGCGGCGACATCAGCAAGTTCAAGGTGGTCAAGCTCTACCCGTCCATCCTCAACCAGATCGCCATCGCCAAGACCGAGCCCGGCGACGAGAACAACCAGGACATTTCCGCCCTGGTCGGCAAGGTGGATATCCGCAAGCTCGAGGAGTTCCCGCAGAACGACGCCGACGCCTACAGCTATTCGGGCGCGCTGTGCCGGGCCAACCAGGGCCTGATGGAATTCGTCGAGATGTTCAAGGCGCCGATCAAGGTGCTGCACCCGCTGCTCACCGCGACCCAGGAAGGCAACTACAACAGTACCGAAGGCCTCGGCGCGATTCCCTACTCCGGAATCCTGCTGGCCCACTCCAACGAATCGGAGTGGCACACCTTCCGCAACAACAAGAACAACGAGGCGTTCATCGACCGGATCTACATCGTCAAGGTGCCGTACTGCCTGCGCGTCAGCGACGAGATCAAGATCTACGACAAGCTTTTGATCAACAGCTCGCTGGCCAAGGCCCATTGCGCGCCGGACACCCTGAAGATGCTGGCCCAGTTCACCGTGCTCTCGCGCCTGAAGGAGCCCGAAAACTCCAACATCTACTCGAAGATGCGCGTGTACGACGGCGAGAACCTCAAGGACACCGACCCGAAAGCCAAGTCGATCCAGGAGTACCGTGATTCCGCGGGCGTCGACGAAGGCATGAACGGCCTGTCGACCCGCTTCGCCTTCAAGATCCTCTCCAAGGTGTTCAACTTCGACCCCCACGAAGTGGCGGCCAACCCGGTGCACCTGCTCTACGTGCTGGAGCAGCAGATCGAGCAGGAGCAGTTCCCTGCCGAAGTCCGCGAGCGTTACCTGCGCTACCTGAAGGAATACCTGGCGCCGCGCTACATCGAGTTCATCGGCAAGGAGATCCAGACCGCCTACCTGGAGTCCTACAGCGAATACGGCCAGAACATCTTCGACCGCTACGTGCTGTACGCCGACTTCTGGATCCAGGACCAGGAATACCGCGACCCGGAAACCGGCGAGATCCTCAACCGCATCGCCCTCAACGAAGAGCTGGAGAAGATCGAGAAGCCGGCCGGCATCAGCAATCCGAAGGACTTCCGCAACGAGATCGTCAACTTCGTGCTGCGTGCCCGGGCCAACAACAACGGCAAGAACCCCAGCTGGCTCAGCTACGAGAAGCTGCGGGTGGTGATCGAGAAGAAGATGTTCTCCAACACCGAGGACCTGCTGCCGGTCATCAGCTTCAACGCCAAGGCCAGCAAGGAGGATCAACAGAAGCACAACGACTTCGTCACCCGGATGGTGGAGCGTGGCTACACCGACAAGCAGGTTCGACTGCTGTCGGAATGGTACCTGCGGGTCAGGAAATCGCAATAAGGCGACACGCTACACGCCGTGCGTCCGCGGCTGGCCTTGCCGGCCCGGACGACGGCGGCTGCTTTTACGTGCAGCTCGTAGCTTGAAGCGTGCAGCTGTTCCCAGCTACCGGAGGGACCATGAGCTACGTAATCGACCGACGCCTGAACGGCAAGAACAAGAGCACGGTCAATCGCCAGCGCTTCCTGCGGCGTTACCGTGAGCACATCAAGAAGGCCGTCGAAGAGGCCGTGAGCCGTCGCTCCATCATGGACATGGAACACGGCGAACAGATCAGCATTCCGGGACGCGACATCGACGAGCCGGTGCTGCACCACGGTCGCGGCGGCAAGCAGACCATCGTCCACCCTGGCAACAAGGAGTTCACCGCCGGCGAGCACATCGCCCGGCCACAAGGCGGCGGCGGTGGCGGCGGCCGTGGCAAAGCCGGCAACTCCGGCGAAGGCATGGACGATTTCGTGTTCCAGATCACCCAGGAAGAATTCCTCGAGTTCATGTTCGAGGACCTGGAGCTGCCCAACCTGGTCAAGCGCCACCTGACCGGCGCCGACACCTTCAAGACCGTGCGCGCCGGCATCGCCAACGAAGGCAACCCCTCACGCATCAATATCGTGCGCACCCTGCGCTCGGCCCACGCCCGGCGCATCGCCCTGACCGGCAGCAGCCGCGCGCTGCTGCGCGAAGCGCAGAAGGAGCTGGCCCGCCTGAAGGTCGAGGAGCCAGACAACTTCACCGACATCCAGGAAACCGAGATCGAGATCGAGCGCCTCAAGGCACGCATCAATCGCCTGCCGTTCCTCGACACCTTCGACCTCAAGTACAACCTGCTGGTCAAGCAGCCCAACCCCAGCTCCAAGGCGGTGATGTTCTGCCTGATGGACGTCTCCGGCTCCATGACCCAGGCCACCAAGGACATCGCCAAGCGCTTCTTCATCCTCCTGTACCTGTTCCTCAAGCGGAACTACGACCGCATCGAGGTGGTATTCATCCGCCATCACACCAGTGCCCGCGAAGTGGACGAGGAAGAATTCTTCTATTCCCGCGAGACCGGCGGCACCATCGTCTCCAGCGCCCTCAAGCTGATGCAGGAGATCATGGCCGAGCGCTACCCGGCCAGCGACTGGAACATCTACGCCGCCCAGGCCTCGGACGGCGACAACTGGAACGACGATTCGCCGATCTGCCGCGACATCCTCGCCAACCAGATCATGCCGCACGTGCAGTACTACACTTACGTCGAGATCACCCCGCGCGAGCACCAGGCGCTGTGGTACGAGTACGAGCGCATCGGCGAAGCCTTCCCCGACACCTTCGCCCAGCAGCAGTTGGTATCGGCCGGCGATATCTACCCGGTCTTCCGTGAACTCTTCCAGCGCAGGTTAGCCACATGAGCGCCAGAGAACAGAGACGCCAACCCATTTCCACCGGCTCCGAATGGACGTTCGAGCTGATCCAGACCTACGACCGCGAAATCAGTCGTCTGGCGGCCCGTTACGCCCTGGATACCTATCCGAACCAGATCGAGGTCATCACCGCCGAGCAGATGATGGACGCCTATGCCTCGGTGGGCATGCCGCTGGGCTATCACCACTGGTCCTATGGCAAGCAGTTCCTCAGCACCGAGAAATCCTACAGCCGCGGCCAGATGGGCCTGGCGTACGAGATCGTGATCAACTCCGACCCGTGCATCGCCTACCTGATGGAAGAGAACACCATGTGCATGCAGGCACTGGTGATCGCTCATGCCTGCTACGGCCACAACAGCTTCTTCAAGGGCAACTACCTGTTCCGCACCTGGACCGACGCCAGCTCGATCATCGACTACCTGGTGTTCGCCAAGCAGTACATCGCCCAATGCGAGGAGCGCCACGGCATCGACGCCGTCGAGGACCTGATCGACTCCTGCCACGCCCTGATGAACTATGGCGTGGACCGCTACAAACGCCCCTACCCCATCTCCGCCGAAGAAGAGCGCCGCCGCCAGAAGGAACGCGAGGAACACCTGCAAAGGCAGATCAACGACCTGTGGCGCACCATCCCCAAAGGGGCGGAAAAGGGCGACGAAAGAGACAACGCGCGCTTCCCCGCCGAGCCCCAGGAGAACATCCTCTACTTCATCGAAAAACACGCACCGCTGCTGGAGCCCTGGCAGCGCGAAGTGGTGCGCATCGTGCGCAAGATCGCGCAGTACTTCTACCCGCAGCGCCAGACCCAGGTGATGAACGAAGGCTGGGCGACCTTCTGGCACTACACCCTGATGAACGACCTGTACGACGAAGGGCTCATCACCGAAGGCTTCATGATGGAGTTCCTGCAGTCGCACACCAGCGTGGTGTTCCAGCCAGGCTTCGACAGCCCCTATTACAGCGGCATCAACCCCTACGCCCTGGGCTTTGCCATGTACACCGACATCCGCCGCATGTGCGAACACCCGACGGAAGAGGATCGCCGCTGGTTCCCGGACATCGCCGGCAGCGACTGGCTGTCGACGATCAAGTTCGCCATGAGCAGCTTCAAGGACGAGAGCTTCATCCTGCAGTACCTCTCGCCCAAGGTAATGCGCGATCTGAAGTTGTTCAGCATTCTCGACGACGACCAGCGCGACGACCTGCTGGTCCCGGCGATCCATGACGAGGACGGCTATCGCACCATCCGCGAGCAACTGGCTGCCCAATACAACCTGGGCAATCGCGAACCCAACGTGCAGATCTGGAGCATCGACCGCCGCGGCGACCGCTCCCTGACCCTGCGCCACCAGCAACACAACCGCAAACCGCTGGGCGATTCCACCGACGAAGTGCTCAAGCACCTGCATCGCCTGTGGGGCTTCGACATCCACCTGGAGACCGTCCAGGGCGAGCAGGTGATGAAAACCCACCACATGCCACCGCGTGGTGAGCACAGCGAAGCCGGCGACTACGGGCGCATGGACCTCGCCGTGGTGCATCACCTCTAGACGCGCCCCACCGCCATTGCTGGCGACAAGGTATCCTGTCGCCAGCAATGGAGGTTGCACATGCAGATCTACAAAGTTGGCGGCGCCGTGCGCGACCGCCTGCTCGGCCTACCGGTCAGCGATATCGACAGACTGGTGGTCGGCGCCACGGTCGAACAGATGCAGGCGCTGGGCTATCGCCCGGTCGGCGCCGATTTTCCGGTGTTCATCCACCCCAAGACCGGCGAGGAATACGCCCTTGCCCGCACCGAGCGCAAGAGCGGTCGCGGTTACGGCGGGTTCACCTTTCACGCCAGCCCCGAAGTCACCCTCGAGCAAGACCTGATTCGTCGAGACCTGACGATCAACGCAATGGCCGAGGACGATCACGGCAACCTGTACGACCCCTACCATGGCAAGGCCGATCTCGAGCAACGCATCCTACGCCATGTTTCGCCGGCATTCGCCGAAGATCCCCTGCGCGTCCTGCGCGTTGCCCGCTTCGCCGCCCGCTTCGCGCCCCTTGGCTTTCGCGTGGCCGATGAGACCCTGGCGCTGATGCGCCAGATCGCCGAGTCGGGCGAGCTGCAGGCGCTGACCGCCGAACGCGGCTGGAAGGAAATCGAACGCGCGCTGATGGAAGAGCAGCCCCAGGTATTCATCGAGGTGCTGCGTGCCTGTGGCGCCCTGAAGGAACTGATGCCCGAGCTCGACGCCCTGTTCGGCGTGCCACAGCCGGCGGCGCACCATCCCGAGATCGACAGCGGCGTGCATACCCTGTCGGTACTGCAACAGGCCGCCCGGCACCATCAGCCATTGACCGTGCGCTGGGCCTGCCTGCTGCACGACCTGGGCAAGGGCACCACGCCCGAGGCGGATTGGCCACGGCACATCGCCCACGAAGTGCGCGGCCTGAAGCTGATCAAAGCGGTGAACCAGCGCTTCAAGGCACCGCGCGACTGCCAGGAGCTGGCGCTGCTGGTGGGCGAATTCCACACCCACTGCCACCGCGCGCTGGAGCTGCGGCCATCGACCCTGCTCGAGCTGCTGCAGAAGTTCGATGTGTACCGGCGCCCGCAGCGGTTCGAGGAGTTCATCACCGCCTGCGAGATGGACGCCCGCGGCAGGCAGGGGCTGGAGGACCGCGATTATCCACAGGCCGCGTACCTGCGTGACGCGGCAAAGGTTGCCAGGGCGGTGGATGTGAAACCGCTGATCGAGCGGGGACTATCGGGACAAGCGCTGGGGGAAGCGCTGAAAAAAGAAAGGCTCCAGGCGCTCAAGGCCTACAAAGACCGTTGATCGTACGGCCTGGTCCGCTCCCACAGGATTCCCACTGCCTCATGCGCGGTGCAGTCCCTGTGGGAGCGGGTTTACCCGCGATGCCGCTCAAGGTTGCGTGAGCTGCAACCCCCGCCACTCGAACGGTACCGGCGCCAGAACCTGGTCGATGCTCGCCTCGTGCCACAGCTGCGCCATGCTCTTGCCAACGCCCGGATGCATCAGCTCCGGTGCCAGCAGCGACAGCGGCCACAGCACGAAGGCATTCTTCAGGATTTCCGCACGCGGCAGCACCAGCCCGTTGAACGTGCCGTGCAAGTCGTCATACATCAGCACGTCGATATCCAGCGGCAAGCCCTTGCGGTCCGGGGCGTAGCGGCCGTTGTCGGCCTCGATGAACTTGAGCCGGCGGTCGAGTTCCAGCAGCGGCAGCTCGGTACGCCCACGCACCACCAGGTTGTAGAACGGGCCGCTCTTGATCCCCACGGCCTGGCTCTCGAACACTGCCGAGCAGTGCATGTCAGCGAGAATCCCCGCCAATGCATCGAGCCCCGCGCACAAGTGCCGCTCGCGGTCGATGTTGCTGCCCAGCCCGAGGTAAACCGTGCTCAGAGACATCCGCGCTCGATCTCCACGCCAACGCCGCCACGAGCCGCCGGGACCGCGCCAGGCTTGGTCAGCTTCAGCCGCACCCAGGGGATGTTGAACTCCGCCATCAGTACCGCCACCAGACGCTCGGCGAAGGTCTCCACCAGCTCGAAGCGCGCCTGCTCGGCGAAGGCCTGGACACGCGCCGAGACACTGGCGTAATCCAGCGCCAGCGACAGGTCGTCACCTGCGGCGGCTGGACGGTTGTCCCAGGCGAAACTCAGGTCCAGGCGCAGGCACTGGCGAATATCCCGCTCCCAGTCATAGGCACCGATCACGGTATCGACTTCCAGGCCTTCGATGAACACTCTGTCCAAGCACTTCTCTCCACAGCACGACAAGGGCGACGGGCGCCGTTAGAATCAGGGCGTCCTCGCCCGGAATAGTTAGCATGTTTTGGTCACTGGCGCTGCTTGCCTACCTGCTCGGCTCTCTGTCCTTCGCCATCGTCCTGAGCCGCCTCAGCGGCAGCCCCGACCCGCGTTCCAGCGGCTCGGGCAATGCTGGCGCGACCAACATGCTACGCCTGGCCGGGCGCAAGCTGGCGATCCTGACGCTGCTCGGCGACCTGTGCAAGGGCATGCTGCCGGTGCTGCTGGCCCGCCTGGCCGGGCTCGACCAGCAGGAGCAGGCCTGGGTCGGCATCTGCGCGGTGCTCGGCCACCTGTTCCCGGTGTACTTCCGTTTCCAGGGTGGCAAAGGCGTTGCGACCGCCGCCGGCATGCTCATGGCGCTGTACTTCCCGGCCGCCCTGCTGGCCATCGGCGCCTGGCTGCTGACGTTCTACCTCACCCGCACCAGCTCCCTCGCCGCGCTGATCGCCACACCGCTGACACTGCCGCTGTTGGCGTGGCGCGAACCCGAGGCGCTGCTGCCGATGACCGTGCTGACCGTGCTGATCGTCTGGCGCCACCGCAACAATCTACGCGACCTGTTCGCCGGGCGCGAACGCCATTTCTGAGGCACTCGCATGAGCCCGGCCCCATTCATACCGCCGGCAGCTGCTCCATCGGCCAGCGCGCCTGCACGCTGATCGCCAGGTCCTGCTGCTGCCCGGCCAGCAGGCGCTGGCAACCGGCATAGGCGATCATCGCGCCGTTGTCGGTGCAGAACCGCGGACGCGCGTAGTAGACGTTGCCCTTGATGCTGGCCAGCATCTCTTCCAGAGAAACGCGCAAGGCCTTGTTGGCGCTCACGCCACCGGCGATGACCAGCCGCTTGAGACCGGTCTGCTTGAGGGCGCGCTTGCACTTGATCGTCAGCGTCTCCACGACCGCCTGCTGGAAGGCGAGCGACACGTCGCTGCGGGTCTGCTCGTTGTCGTCCCCGGCATCGCGGCATTGCTGCCAGGTGTTCAAGGCGAAGGTCTTCAGGCCGCTGAAGCTGAACTGCAGGCCCGGCCGATCGCACATCGGCCGTGGGAACACGAAGCGCCCGGGCGTGCCCTGCTCGGCCAGGCGGGCAATTTCCGGGCCGCCCGGATAATTGAGGCCGATCAGCTTGGCGGTCTTGTCGAAAGCCTCGCCGGCTGCGTCGTCCAGGCTCTCGCCCAACAGTTCGTAGCGGCCGATGCCATCGACCCGCACCAGCTGGGTATGACCGCCGGACACCAACAAAGCGACGAACGGAAACTCCGGCGGTTGTTCCTCGAGCATCGGGGCCAGCAGATGGCCTTCCATGTGGTGGACGCCGATCGCCGGAATGTCCCAGGCGAACGCCAGGGCCTGGGCACAGGAAGCCCCGACCAGCAACGCGCCGACCAGGCCGGGACCCGCGGTGTAGGCGATGGCGTCGATCTCGGTGGCGACGCGGTCGGCCTCTTGCAACACCTGGCGGATCAGCGGCAGCATGCGCTTGACGTGGTCGCGCGAGGCGAGCTCGGGCACCACGCCGCCATAGACGCGGTGCAGGTCGATCTGGCTGAACAGCGCGTCGGCCAGCAGGCCGCGCTCACTGTCGTATAATGCGACGCCAGTTTCGTCGCAGGATGTTTCCAATCCCAGTACTAGCATGGGTCCGTGCCTTGTGGAGGCTGAATTCGAAGGCGCGCATGATAGTCCCCGTGCCCGGTGCCGACCAGCGGTTTTCGATCAGAGGCTTTGCATTCCGGCCAGCTAAGGGTTAACATCCGCAACCCTTGAAAACCGACGTTCTCCAGCACACCTTATGTTTTGCCAGGAGCACGTCTACCCCGGTAATGAATTAAGGTAGCCCTGGATGCCAGCCGTCAAAGTTAAAGAGAACGAACCCTTCGACGTAGCTCTGCGTCGTTTCAAGCGCTCCTGCGAAAAAGCCGGTGTACTGGCTGAAGTTCGTAGCCGCGAGTTTTACGAGAAGCCGACCGCCGAGCGCAAGCGCAAAGCCGCTGCCGCTGTAAAGCGTCACGCCAAGAAAGTTCAGCGCGAACAGCGCCGCGCCGTTCGTCTGTACTAAGTACAGCCGTTCTACGCAAAGCTTCTGCCCCGCCCGGCCTCGTGCCGGGCTGATGGCAGCGGTCGTTTCAAACCCTTGGCCATGCGCCACGGGCGCCCCGGCAAAAGCCACGGGCAACCTGCCTCAACGCGTCAGAACTGGCCACCGGCCAGGCGTGCACGTCCTTTCTGACGAGCCCTTCACGGGCTGGTGACGAGCACACACCCCCTCAAGCATTTCCCCACGCCAAAGCCACGCACAAGCGTTTAGACTTGCCAGCTGCCAGATGACGAGACTGCCATGGCCGGGCTGATTCCCCAGAGCTTCATCGATGACCTTCTCAACCGCACCGACATCGTCGACGTGGTGAGTTCGCGCATCCAACTGAAGAAGACCGGCAAGAACCTGTCCGCCTGCTGCCCGTTCCACAAGGAAAAGACCCCTTCCTTCACCGTCAGCCCCGACAAGCAGTTCTACTACTGTTTCGGCTGCGGCGCTGGTGGCAACGCGCTCGGCTTCGTCATGGACCACGACAACCTGGACTTCCCCCAGGCGGTCGAGGAGCTGGCCCGCGCGGCCGGCATGGAGGTGCCACGGGAGGAAGGCCGCCGTGGCCAGAAGCCGCGCCAGCCGACCGACTCGCCGCTGTACCCGCTGCTCGAGGCCGCCGCCGAGTTCTATCGACAGGCCTTGCGCGGCCACCCCACCCGCAAGGCGGCGGTGGACTACCTCAAGGGCCGCGGCCTGTCCGGCGAAATCGCCCGCGACTTCAGCCTCGGCTTCGCCCCGCCGGGCTGGGACAACCTGCTCAAGCACCTGGGCGCCGACTCACTGCAGCAAAAGGTGATGATCGACGCCGGGCTGTTGATCGAGAACGCCGAAAGCGGCAAACGCTACGACCGCTTCCGCGACCGGGTGATGTTCCCCATCCGCGACAGTCGCGGCCGAATCATCGCCTTTGGCGGACGGGTGCTGGGCGACGACAAGCCCAAGTACCTCAACTCCCCTGAAACCCCGGTATTCCACAAGGGCCAGGAACTGTACGGCCTGTACGAGGCCCGCAAGCACAACCGCAACCTCGACGAGATCATCGTGGTCGAGGGCTACATGGATGTCATTGCCCTGGCCCAGCAGGGCCTGCGCAATGCCGTGGCCACCCTCGGCACGGCGACCAGCGAAGAACACCTCAAGCGCCTGTTCCGCGTGGTGCCCAGCGTGCTGTTCTGCTTCGACGGCGACCAGGCCGGGCGCAAGGCTGCCTGGCGTGCCCTGGAGTCGACACTGTCGAGCCTGCAGGATGGCCGGCGCGCACGCTTCCTGTTCCTGCCCGAAGGCGAGGATCCGGACAGCCTGGTGCGCGCCGAAGGTACCGATGCCTTCCAGGCACGCATCAACCAGCATGCCCAGCCGCTGGCCGACTACTTCTTCGAACAGCTGAGCAACGAGGCCGACCCACGATCGCTGGAAGGCAAGGCGCACATGGTCACGCTGGCCGCACCGTTGATCGAAAAGGTTCCCGGCGCCAACCTGCGCCAGCTGATGCGCAACCGCCTGAAAGACATCACCGGCCTCGACCCGCAGCAGATGGAACAGCTGGCCCAGAGCGCCCCTGCATCCAACGTGCCGGACTACGACCCAGGCTACGACTACGACGCCATGGTCAGCTACACGCCGGACCATGGCGACCTGCAGTACCAGCCCGACTACGCACCGCAACAGCAGGAGCAGCGCCCCTGGACGCCGAACAAGGGCGGCGGCAAGAAACAGTGGGACGGCAAGCCGTGGGACAAGAAAGGCGGCAAGCCCTGGCAGCGCGACGGCCAGCGCGGCGAAGCCCCGCCCCGGGTACCGGCGCCGGTCGAGCCGCCGACGCTCTCGGCCCTGCGCACCCTGCTGCACCACCCGCTGCTGGCCGGCAAGGTCGAGGACGCCAGCCACTTCGCCGACGAAGAACAGCTGTACAGCCAGCTGCTGGTGGCACTGATCGAGGCCGCGCAGAAGAATCCTAAGCTAAGCTCTATGCAGCTGATCGCACGCTGGCATGGCACCGAGCAGGGCCGCCTGCTGCGGGCGCTGGCCGAAAAGGAGTGGTTGATCGATGCCGACAACCTTGAACAACAGTTTTTCGACACTATAACTAGCTTGTCCGCTCGCCAGCGCGAGCGCAGCCTGGAACATCTGCTCAGGAAAGCACGTCAAAGCGAGTTGAGCGCAGAGGAAAAATCTCAGCTGCTGGCCCTGCTGAGCCGCAATGTTCCCGCACAAAACCCGACCTCATCTGGCGCGTGAGGTCCATGCTCGGGTATAATCCTCGG
Source organism: Pseudomonas sp. microsymbiont 2 (assembly GCF_054788395.1). NCBI lineage: Bacteria > Pseudomonadati > Pseudomonadota > Gammaproteobacteria > Pseudomonadales > Pseudomonadaceae > Pseudomonas > Pseudomonas sp. microsymbiont 2. The sequence goes on along the minus strand of NZ_CM139112.1, from coordinate 530,633 downwards.
CTTGTTTTTTGCCCGCCAAGACCTTCAGTGGATAGGGTGTTATGTCCGGAAAAGCGCAACAGCAATCTCGTATCAAAGAGTTGATCACCCGCGGTCGTGAGCAGGGCTACCTGACTTACGCGGAGGTCAACGACCACCTGCCAGAGGATATTTCAGATCCGGAGCAGGTGGAAGACATCATCCGCATGATCAACGACATGGGGATCAACGTATTCGAGAGTGCTCCGGATGCGGATGCCCTGTTGTTGGCGGAAGCCGACACTGACGAAGCCGCAGCCGAAGAGGCCGCCGCAGCGTTGGCGGCAGTAGAGACCGATATCGGCCGCACGACCGACCCGGTGCGCATGTACATGCGCGAAATGGGTACCGTCGAGCTGCTGACCCGCGAAGGCGAGATCGAAATCGCCAAGCGCATCGAGGAAGGCATCCGCGAAGTCATGGGCGCCATCGCTCACTTCCCGGGTACCGTCGACTACATCCTCAGCGAATACGATCGTGTCACCTCCGAAGGTGGCCGCCTGTCCGACGTCCTCAGCGGTTACATCGACCCTGACGACAATATCGCCGCGCCGACCGAGGAAGTACCGATTCCAGGTGCCAAGGCCGCCGCCGCGAAGGAAGAAGAAGACGACGACGACGAAAACGCTGAAAGCAGCGACGACGAGGAAGAGGCCGAAAGCGGCCCGGATCCGGTCGTGGCCGCACAGCGCTTCGGTGCCGTCAACGATCAGCTGGTCATCACCCTCAAGGTGCTGAAGAAGCACGGTCGCACGCACGCCGAAAGCATTGGCGCCATGCAGGCGCTGGCCGATCTGTTCATGCCGATCAAGCTGGTGCCCAAGCAGTTCGACGCCCTTGTGGAGCGTGTGCGCGGCGCGCTTGACCGCCTGCGCCAACAGGAACGCGCCATCATGCAGCTGTGCGTGCGTGATGCCCGCATGCCGCGCGCCGACTTCCTGCGCCTGTTCCCGAGCAACGAGACCGACCAGACCTGGTCCGGCGACCTGGCCAAGCGCAACACCAAGTGGGCCGCCGCCCTGGGTGAGAAGGACGCCGCGATCGTCGCCTGCCAGCAGAAACTGATCGACCTCGAGACCGAGACCGGCCTGACCGTGCTCGAAATCAAGGAAATCAACCGCCGCATGTCCATCGGCGAGGCCAAGGCCCGCCGCGCCAAGAAGGAAATGGTCGAGGCGAACCTGCGTCTGGTGATCTCCATCGCCAAGAAGTACACCAACCGCGGCCTGCAGTTCCTCGACCTGATCCAGGAAGGCAACATCGGCCTGATGAAGGCGGTGGACAAGTTCGAATACCGTCGCGGCTACAAGTTCTCGACCTACGCCACCTGGTGGATTCGCCAGGCGATCACCCGCTCGATCGCCGACCAGGCGCGCACCATCCGTATTCCGGTGCACATGATCGAGACGATCAACAAGCTCAACCGCATTTCCCGCCAGATGCTGCAGGAAATGGGTCGTGAACCGACCCCGGAAGAGCTCGGCGAGCGCATGGAGATGCCTGAGGACAAGATCCGCAAGGTGCTGAAGATCGCCAAAGAGCCGATCTCCATGGAGACCCCCATCGGTGACGATGAAGACTCCCACCTGGGCGACTTCATCGAGGACTCCACCATGCAGTCCCCGATCGACGTGGCCACGGTCGAAAGCCTCAAGGAAGCGACCCGTGACGTGCTCTCGGGCCTGACCGCACGCGAAGCCAAGGTGCTGCGCATGCGTTTCGGCATCGACATGAACACCGATCACACCCTCGAAGAAGTCGGCAAGCAGTTCGACGTGACCCGCGAGCGGATCCGTCAGATCGAAGCCAAGGCGCTGCGCAAGCTTCGCCATCCGACGCGAAGCGAGCACCTGCGCTCCTTCCTCGACGAGTAAAAGACCAACCCCGGCCCAGGCCGGGGTTTTTCTTATGTGACAAAAGGTCGTGGGCGGCGCCCTACCACGGGCAGGATGCCCGTCTACACTCGAATCAGTCCCCCTGATCGAGAGGCCGCTATGCCCCTGATGCCGGCCCTCCTGTTGTTGATCCTGCTCGCCTGGAACACAACGGCCGGCGCCTTGACCCTGACTGACGAGGAACAAGCCTGGCTCAGCGCCCACCCGCAGCTGCGCCTGGGCGTCGACGCTTCATGGCCGCCGTTCGAATTTCGCGACCAGGAGGGTCGCTACCAGGGATTGGCCGCCGACTACATCGCCCTGATCCAGGACCGGCTCGGCGTCACGCTCAAGCCGATCGAGCCCAGCTCCTGGACCGAAGTGCTCGAACAGGCACGCAAGAGCCGCATCGACCTGCTACCGGGCATCATGTCCACGCCTGAACGGCAGAACTACCTCGCCTTCACCCGCCCCTACCTGGACTTCCCGATCGTCATACTGGCCCACTCCGGTGGCGCGCAGCCGCGCAACCTCAAGGACCTGTACGGCCTGAAAGTCGCCGTGGTGGAAAACTACGCACCCCACGAACTGCTGCGCACCCATCATCCGGACCTCAACCTGGTGGCGCTGCCCAACGTCAGTTCCGCGTTGCAGGCATTGGCGACCGACGAGGTGGATGCGGTGGTGGGCGACCTTGCCTCGAGCATCTGGAGCCTGCGTCAGCTCAAGCTCGAGGGCCTGTATGTCAGTGGCGAGACCCCCTACCGCTACCAACTGGCCATGGCTGCGCCGCGCAGCCAGAAGGTGCTCGTCGGCATCCTCGACAAGGTCATGGCCGACATGAGCAGCAGCGAAATCAGCCATATCCAGCAGCGCTGGGTAGGCAACGTCGTCGATCAGCGGACCTTCTGGCACGATGTACTGCTGTACGGGCTGCCAGCGGTGCTGGTACTGATGGCGATACTCGCCGTCGTGATCCGCATCAACCGCCGCCTGAGCTCGGAAATATCCCGTCGCATCGCCCTGGAACAGGAACTGCGCAGCAGCGAATACCACTATCGCGGCCTGGTCGAAAGCCTGTCGGCGGTCGCCTGGGAGGCCGACGCCAACGATTTCACCTTCAGCTACGTGTCCCCCCACGCCGAGGACCTGCTCGGCTACCCCATGGGCGAATGGCTCAAGCCAGGCTTCTGGCGCAGCATCCTGCATCCGGAGGATGCCCTGTGGGCGCAGGCCTACTGCGACAGCGAGACGGCGGCCGGGCGTGATCACAGCCTCGACTACCGAGTGATCCGCGCCGATGGACACACCCTGTGGGTGCGCAATATCGTCAGCATGATCGAGCACGGCCACAAGCCGCTGATGCGCGGACTGATGATCGATATCAGCGAAACCAAGCACACCGAGGATGCCCTGCGCCTGTCGGAACAGAAGTTCGCCTCGGTGTTCCAGCAGTGCCCGGACATCCTGATCATCGCCCGGCACAGCGACGGCTGCCTGCTGGAGGTCAACGAAGCGTTCGAGGAACAGATCGGTCTCAGCCCGGCACAAGTGATCGGCCGCACCGCCACCGAGCTGGGCCTGTGGGGCGTCGTGGGCACCGGCCCGGCGCTGCTCGAACGCCTGCACCGCGGCGGTGTGCGCAACCTGGAGATGACCTTCCGCCGCAGCAACGGACAGCTGTTCACCGGCCTGACTTCGGCCGAGACCTTCGACCTGGACAGCACACCGGCCTTGGTGGTGGCCATCCGCGACATCAGCCAGCTCAAGGAAACCCAGCAGAAACTGCAAACCTCCGAAGAAAAGTTCGCCAAGGCCTTCCACGCCTCCCCCGATGGCCTGCTGCTGTCGCGCCAGAGCGATGGCTTGCTGATGGAAGTCAACGAAGGCTTCTGTCGCCTGACCGGCTACGTCATCGAGCCGGGCACGGAACAGACCTCGCTGGACCTGGGCATCTGGGTCGACCTCGGCGAACGCCAGCGCATGATCGAGCAGCTCCAGCGCGACGGATTCGTGCGTGACTTCACCAGCCATCTGCGCCGCAGCGATGGGCAGATCCGTCTGTGCGAGCTGTCGGCGCGACCGCTGCCGATCGGCGGCGTCGATTGCATGCTGACCATCGCCCGGGACATCACCGAACGCCACCTGATGCAGGAGAAACTGCAACTGGCCGCCACGGTCTTCGAAAACACCGCCGAAGGCGTGCTGATCACCGACACCGACCAGCGCATCAGTGCGGTCAACCGTGCGTTCAGCGAAATCACTGGCTACAGCGAAATCGAAGCCCTCGGGCAGACCCCGCGCCTGCTCGCCTCCGGCCAGCACGACAGCGCCTTCTACATCGCCATGTGGCACCAGCTGACCGCCGAGGGCCACTGGCAGGGCGAGATCTACAACAAACGCAAGAATGGCGAGGTCTATCCAGGCTGGCTGACCATCAGCGCCGTGCGCAACCACGAACGCGAAATCACCCACTTCGTCGCCGTGTTCGCCGACATTTCCAGCCTCAAGCATGTCCAGGCCAAGCTCGACTACCAGGCCCACCACGACCCGCTGACCGGCCTGCCCAATCGCGCGCTGTTCGAGAGCCGCCTGCAGTCCGCGCTGAACTGCACCCAGGTCTCCGGCCGTCAGGGCGCGGTCCTGTTCCTGGACCTCGACCGCTTCAAGCACATCAACGACAGCCTCGGCCATCCGGTTGGCGACCTGCTGCTCAAAGGGATCGCCCAGCGCCTCAAGGAACAGGTGCGCGATGTCGATACCGTCGCCCGCCTGGGCGGCGACGAGTTCATCATCCTGTTGCCCGGCCTGCACAAGCCCAGCGACGCCAGCACCATTGCCAACAAGCTGCTGGCCGGCTTCCACGCGCCATTCCAGGCGGGCGAGCACGAGTTCTTTACCAGCGCCAGCATCGGCATCAGCCTGTTCCCACAGGACGGCACCGACGTCGCCACACTGATCCGCAATGCCGACGCCGCCATGTACCGCTCCAAGGCCAAGGGTCGCAATCGCGTCGAGACCTATACTCGCGACCTCACGGCCCAGGCCAGCGAACGCATCGCCCTCGAGCACGAACTGCGCCGCGCCATCGAACGCAACGAACTGAGCCTGTGCTACCAGCCCAAGTTCAGCCTCAAGACCCAGAGCCTGGTCGGCGCCGAAGCCCTGGTACGCTGGACCCACCCCACCTTCGGCGAAGTGCCCCCCGAGCAGTTCATCCACATCGCCGAGGAGAACGGCACCATCCTCCAGCTCGGCGACTGGGTGCTGGAGCAGGCCTGCCGGCAGATGCACGGCTGGAAGAAGACCTACCAGTCCTTCGGCCCGCTCTCGATCAACCTCGCCGGCGCCCAGCTGCGTCAGCCCAACCTGGCCAGACGCATCGAGCAGTTGCTGCGCACCTATCAGCTCAAGGCCGGCGACCTGCAGCTGGAGATCACCGAGAACTTCATCATGAGCCAGGCCGAGGAAGCCCTGAGCGTGCTGCATCAGCTCAAGCAACTGGGCGTGCAGCTGGCCATCGACGACTTCGGCACCGGTTATTCCTCGCTCAGCTACCTCAAGCGCCTGCCGCTGGACATCCTCAAGATCGACCAGTCGTTCATTCGCGGCCTGCCCGACGACCCGCACGACGCGGCCATCGCCCGCGCCATCATCGCCCTGGGGCGCAGCATGCAATTGACGATCATTGCCGAGGGCGTGGAAAACCAGGCACAGCAGCGTTTTCTGGCCGCCGAGGGCTGCGAGCAGATCCAGGGCTACATCGTCAGCCTGCCCCTGCCGCCCGAGGAGTTCGCGGCGACGTTTCTTCGCATAGCACAAACGGATCTTTCGGATGGCACGGTATCGAAACCCTCGTTATAATCCGGCGCACCTGCTGAGGGCCTATAGCTCAGTCGGTTAGAGCAGAGGACTCATAATCCTTTGGTCCACGGTTCGAGTCCGTGTGGGCCCACCACCTTCAAAGCCGCGTACTGCGCGGCTTTCTTCATTTTAGAATCGTAGCCACTCAAGAAATCTTGGCTGCTAACGTCCACAAAACGTCCACCTACTCCGCTGCTGCTTTGTCAAACGCCATGTGCAGATAGCGCAGCAAGTGCGCCCTAGCGCGGACGAGTGAGACAGTCCTGCCCTGCCAAGCCGCCTTGTTGCCTTCCAACATAAACTGCAACCGAGTCTGGCTTTCCTTAGCTCGTGCGGCAAACGAGCCGAGGCTATAGATACGCTTATTTAACTTTTCATGCACAGCCTGAGAGGCAGTAAACCTTTTACCCTCAGGTTTTGATAAGCCTTCTGCGCAATCCATCACCAGTCGCCCAAGATCTGTTCCGACTTTTTCAATTGACGCCAGCATGCTTTCCCATGCGTTGATATTTAAGAATAGTATCCTGCTCAGCGGAACGGGCGTGCACCCGTAGGAATTATTTAACCTCTCTCGTAGGTCAAGATCTATATGTTGGGCAACATCCTCCGCAGTTGCAAACCAAAAATCCTCATGCGTTACAACCACGCACGCAAAATCCTTACCATAGTAATCGCGAACCTGCGAAAGTCTCCACACAGTTTCCTGGCACTGAACTATCGCTTTAATAAAACTATCCTTCAGATCGCGTTTCAGAACCTCCGCATCGAACACCGAGCTAACAATGTCGCTTGGCTCAATAGCCTTGCATTCTACTAATAAATTGATCTCGCCCGGCACTAAAAAATCTGTAGCCTTGCCGGTAACAATGCTGTACTTACGACATATTTCTTTTATGCCACTCTCATTATGTGCTCGCACACCCGCTTCAGCCATCGCAGTACCGACATGTTTTTCCATGCATTCACCGAAGTCCGTTTTAAAATGCCAACCTGGAACCTCAAGCTTCTTCAGCAAACTAGGAATCAACATCCCAATACCGCTAACAAAAAGTTTCGGATGGCAAACGAATAGATTTTCACCACTTAAAATTATAGGCCGCCACCTCAATGGAGTGGTCTGGAAATACTCACTTTGCTGATTCAGAGCATAAGGCAGCCTAAAGCCTTTGAAAAAAGCTGGCAAGTCTTGATCCCTTACTGACACGAGCAGGAGATACCGAGCAATCACATCCATGGAGTAAACAGGATGCAAATGCATAATTACATTATGCAGATTAAAAGCAACAACACCCTTCTTGTTTGTGCAGACCACCGCAATAAAATACAAGCTAATATCATAAAAATCACTAAGACTCAGGCCGTACGCCTCATGGAATTTTTGCGAGTATATTTCTTTTCCACCTGCAAACCATAAAGACTGGCGCAGCAGGGACTTTACCTCCTCAACAAGATCCCGCTGATACCATTCCTGCTGCAGAAACATTGACCGTAATTTTAGCTCAACCCCCCCATATTCAACAGGGCATGCCAAATGCTGAATACGATATAGTTTATTTACTATGACATTAAACTCCTGACTCGACATTGAACGTCCCTTGCCACTTCCTTCAAGCATGCCGAGTTTCAGCATAAAGAAAGTCAGCCAAGGCATCCCGTCAGCCAGGACTTTATTAGTTTGAGCCCAGTGCAGATGATCCAATACGCACTGTAATATCGAGTCTGGCCTGTAGTAGCTTAGCTCGCGCTTAATTCCGCGAATTGTCTTGTCATATTTCTCGACACTCATTTGCTAGCCTCCCACGCGACCGAATTAAAAATCGCCACGCTTATCAAATGACCAGGACTAAAGTGCGCGCACTTTTGAGTCATACTTCACGTCGCATACCTTAACAACTTTTGCAGCGTTAAAATATCGCCACCGCCTATCATATAGCGACTAGCAAAGTGCGCCGCAAACATGACTGAGCTGCCTCTCCGAAAGTTCCAGCCCTGCCTGTCTTATAACATCGCGAAGCTTTGAATAGAAAGATTTAAAAGGCAAAGCGGAGGATAGCCTACGCTGCAGATCTTCGCTAATTTGGATAGTACGATTTTTACTTGACTTATTCTTAATATAATGAACGAGGCAGCTTCGTACTTGACGAGGCAGAAGCCCCTCCGCCCCCCACCTTGCACCAGTGAATAGGCAGACTTCAGCAATTAGCCTGACCTCCGCGCCCTCCTCCAGAGCGACAAGCAACGGTTGAATCTATTCAACATCTAGATACGCCATTTCAGCCTCATCGAATTTTAACTTACGCACTTTAGCCAACGGATTCTCACAGGACCATTCACCAAGTCGCTCCGGTTCGTTGAGCACCGCCCGCAAATACGCCAGTTCATGATTGAACATATTGGCGCTGATCGACTTGGCCGCATCAGAATCTTTGCTGAATCCGCGCCTACCTTGTAGGTTGAACTGCCATCTCTTTGCAACTCAACCTATACAACCCCAAAGTAAAACTCACAGTTCAAGGGTAGTATTACCATTACTCGCGTTACCGACCAACATGTCTCTATGATGGATTTGACCCTCTGTACAGCCAATCCGCCTTAAAATAGTTGAAGTATCGATCTTCAACCTTTCCTTATCAGCCACACTTTGACACAGCTCCCAAACACTAACAGCAGCGGCGCCAGCATTTAACAAAAGCCTTGAATAGTCGTATGAAGAGCCCGTCGCCTCAGGGGTAATAATTAGTGGAGTCTTCTCGTTCACTGACTCCAAGTCCACCATCAGCTCCTGAATCCAAGAGCGCTGCTCCTTACTATACTTATGGGCCACATCAGTAAAATAGCTCTCCAAGAACAAGGGGCTTATGCTATGAGGCATCCTGTGCCTGTATATGCTCTGCCTCTTAGCAAGAGCCTCCATCATTATCAGCAGTTGTTTTAAATACATTCCAACTGACTCCTGAACCTTTATCAAGTCCTCATTACAACAGTCAAATTTATTATTTTCAACTCGCTTCTCTTTCCAGTTCGCAATAAAGAAAGTAGCCGAAACGCCAATTAATGTACCAAACAGCGCGCTCCCCACTGGAATGAATTTATCAAACTCCCCCATGGGCCTAGTTAGCTCAATGTACTGCAGGCACTGATTAAGAGCATCAATATCCATATTTCCTCTTTTCAATAATCATTAATATTACACCCACATAGCAGAGCACACATCCACGAGCATACTTAAAGTTTCAACCACTGACAACTCAACCCGCCAACCAAGCATCTACAATAACCAATACAGGCGCCACAGTTACGACTCATGCAGCAGACATCTCAGCCGCTCAGCCTATAATCGACTACTCCCCAAGCAGCAGTCCAGTTACATTTCCACCACCTTCCTCGCATCGACAGCACTCCACAGCACAGCTTTTTAACTACTCAATTATCGGGAGCACAAATAGTTACCTTGGCGCAACTGTCAGCAAATTCGGAACCTCCGCCTGATCAACGGGGAGACGTAACGCAAGCATCAAAGGCCCAATCTGATCAAGTAAAACTTTTCCCACTGTGTCGTAGGTACTGGCATCGTTTGAAAAGCTTGGACTCGAAAAAAACTCCTTTGGAAATCACTTATCCTCCTCCCGCCCGCGCGCTTCGCCTTGGGGAAAAGTGCAAAGAGCTCGGGCTGTGCAACGTCAGACTACGGCAGGTGCTACGCGGGCCACCAGGGAGGAATGGGCCGCAAGGATTTGCACAGATGTGCAATCAGGTACACCTGCGAGCGTCCACACCGCCAACCTAAACCCGACCCGCATGTACGTACGTATTCAATAAAGTCAGCCCATTGTGGGGTTTTCACAAGGACACCACGCCTTTTTATCGGGCTCATAATCCTTTGGTCCACCGTTCGAGTCCGTGTGGGCCCACCAGATATCAAAAGCCGCGCTATTGCGCGGCTTTTTCGTTTCTTGCTCCCTGACATTCCCGGCAAGATGGCCATTGCGCATCACACACCTGGCCCAGTTGGGTTATGGTGGTCGGCCACGCATGCCACATACAGGGAGTCGTCATGCTGAATGCCATCATGGCCGGCAAGAAACGCGGCACCGGTCTGCAAGGCGAAGCCTTCAGCCCCGAGGAGGCCGAAGGCGCCGAAGATGTAATCACCGCCACTGTTTTCGAACGCCTGGCCTACCTGCCGGATGAGCAGTTCTGCGCCGTGATGCATGACCTGCTCGGCGAGAGCTTCGGGCCGCTGCAAGAGATCCAGTACTGGCCATCCTGGAAGTCCAGGGACAACACCAAGGTCGAGCCAGATCTGGTGCTGCATGACGGGCGCCGCACCGTGGTGGTCGAAGCCAAGCGCCACGACCATCGGGACCAGCAAAGCCCTGCTCAGCTTGCCAGAGAACTGCTGGCAGGCTGGCACGGCGAGCAGCTCGAGGACGGATGCATCCTGCTTGCCCTTGGCGGGCTTAGCTACCCGATCGACAGCGCCCGACTGCGGCTGGAGGACGCCTTGCAGCGAGCACTGGCTGGCCAGAAAGCCTCCCCGTACCGACTGGTCTGTCAGAGCTGGCAGGGCCTCTTTCAGATCCTGCAGCAGCATATCCGCCCCGACGGCCCCACCAGTTGCCAGCGCCTGTTCGACGATATCGCCTCCTGCTACGCCTGGCACGACCTGCGCACTCATGATCGACGCTGGCTGAAAGACTTGCGCAATCGACCGCTCGCAGGCCACCCCGATGTCTTTGCACCATGGAGAATGAAATGACAGGGAATCTGGAACACGCGCTGCTGGACGTCCGCCGCGCCTATCGGCTGCTGGCCGACTACCAGCAGCATCTCTTCGAATTGCTGGGGTACATCCGTGAACGGCTGGGCGCCGTGAACTACTACCACGAATATGTCTACCCGCAACCCAAAGGGCTGGCCGGGCTGGACAAGCGCGATGACAGCGGCCTGCGCTACTTGCCGTTCTACGACCTGGCCGCCATCTGGCTCAGGTTTCCGGGCGAACAACAGGCTCACTGGGACAATCACCTGGCCGGCGACCTGATGTTCGGTGCCTGGGTGCGCAGCGATACCGGCTTCAACAAGCGTGACGGCAGCTTCCTCACCGAGGCCGTCGAAGACACCCGCAGCGAGCTGGTGCTTTCTGTCGTGGTCTGTGAAGAAGATGGCAAGGACATCAACTGGTACCACAACGTCTGGGTGGCGATCAGATACCCCGACAACGGAGAGGTCAACGCCACCGACAAGCCGGGCTATCGGTGCTTCGCCAAGGCCATCCCTCTCGCCGAACTGGCGGACAAGGCATCGATCGATGCGGCCTTGCGAACATGGTGCGCAGACGCCACGGCAAAGCTGGGCACCTCGATTGAGCTCCATCCACAGCACCCTTGAGTACATAAGATCGCCATGGAAAAACAGAACGTCATAAATCAATTCAAAACGGCACACGGCGCCTACATCAGGCTGCTGCTGGAAACCTATCCAACCAAGCATCCCATCACCGACAATTCGAAACTTGGCGATCCCCAGTCATGCGCCTTGGCGGTACAGGTGCAGAGCTGCCTGATCGCGCTTGGCCCCACGGCCCAGCAACGCATGCTGCGCCTGGGGTTCGACCTGCTCTACCCGTTCAACAACATCGTCGATCAGTACAACTGGCGTGCCAGCATCATCGAGCAGAACACCAACTTCACCACCTTTGCCTCGATCGCCATTCGCATCGATGCGGAACTTCAACTGATCGAAAACGTTCTCAAGCTCAGCGACTACAGCGACTACGAAGGCATAGCGAACGACTTGTTCGCGCAATCCAAGACACGCTACACCTCGACCGCCGAAACGCCGGAGCAAGAAAAAAACGAGGTGCCTCCGCCTGATGGCGATCCCAGGCGGATCAAGCAAGAGGTAGACAGCGAGGCCGTGCAGAACCTCCCGAAGCTCGAGCGCAATACCAACATTGCCTCCAACATCGCCAACGTTCTCTCCGCCGGCAAAACACTGCTTGGCCTCTGAGTTCTCATTCGAGCTTGCCCACCAGCCAGAACGGGCAAAGTGCCTTTAGCACACCCGTTCTATTTCGCCATCAACCCCACGTTCCTAGAATCTCTCCATCGCTTCGGCACCGGGTCGGAGCCCAGTGATCGAGGGAACGTCACATGAACATCCAAGGAACGCTTGGGGCCCTGCTGGTCGTACCGATGCTGGCGACGCTCGCCGGTTGCGTGGCACCGGGTTCACAAGGCCAAGGACTGCAGGGCAGCCAGATGGCCAGCAGCAACGCCCCCTGCACGCCTAGCACCACCGACAACCTGATTTCCACCGGCCGCAGCCTGCTGAGCATCGCCAACTCCGTGCTGGAAACCAAGAACAGCTTCAATGGCGACACGGCCACCTACGACCAGCGCATGCAACTGGCCGAGAATGCGCAGAAGGTCAACAAGGGCAACCAGATGCTCGACAACGTCGAGAGCATGACCGCCGGCTTGAAATCGCCCTGCGCCACCGCGACGCAGACCAGCGCCGCACGCTGATCGCCGGCATCGCCAAGCCCGCTGCCAAAGGATTCACGGAGCCCCCAAGGCTTGCGTGAAACCTTCGGCAGCGGGCTTTTTCGCGCTAGGGCGCAAGTATCGCGGCAATGACGTGATCGCCACGCTGGGCGCCTTGCGCGAATCGGTCAGGCTTGCATAGGCTAGCGGCTCGACAAAAGAGACCTACCATGCCGGCCACCTCCTCCATCGCCCTCGACGCCATCGATCGCCAGTTGATCGCCCTGTTGCAGATCAACGCCCGGGAAAGCGTCGCCACCCTCGCCCGCCAGCTGGGGATCGCCCGCACCACGGTGAACTCGCGCCTCGAACGCCTGGAGCGCAACAAGGTGATCACCGGCTATGGCGTGCGCCTGGGCCAACGCCTGCTGGGCGGTGGCCTGCAAGCGTATGTCGGGATCAAGGCGCAACCGCGCTCGGGCAAGGACATCGTCCGCCACCTGAGCGCCATGGGCCAGGTACAGCAGCTGTGCGCGGTCAGTGGCGAATTCGACTATGTGGCCTGGTTGCTCAGCGATTCGCCGGAGCAGCTGGATCAGCTGCTCGACCAGATCGGCAGCCTCGAGGGCGTGGAGAAGACCACCACGTCGATCATCCTCAGCAGCAAGGTCGACCGCGGCCAGCCAGGCTGACCGCAGGCCCGGCGCTCAGGCCTCCATCGCGTCGAGCAGGCCCTCCAGCAGCGCCCGCACCGTTTCCGCCGAATGCAGGATCGACCAGATCATCGCCCGCCCCGCTTCGGGGGCATGGTGCTGGGCGTAGTCGTCGGCGATTTCCTGGATCGCACGGGCCAGCATGCTGGCGTGGACCAGTGCGTCGGCGGCATCGATGCCGGGGCGGACAGTGAAGATGGGGGGATGGCTGGACTCGCAGGAGCAGAAGGATTGCTCGGTGGTCGGGTTCAGTGCGAGGGGTGGGTCGGGGACGATCTTTTTCATAGCGCAGTATCCAAGTTGAGCCAGGGATTACCGCCATCTGCATCCTTCTCACGGGAATAGGGTGGCAGCCATACGCGGGGTGAGAAACCGGTCAACTTGGAATCCGGCCAGGCAAGAGCCTGCCCGCGCAAGGCTGCCATAACGCATACCTCGGCGCTCCAGTTGAAAGTGGGTTCTCACGCCCGATCACCGAATGTGCGGTGACCGGCAAAAACTAACCGCGAAGGTTTACCCGCACAGCCAGACTGGAGCGACAGGGCGAGTAGGATAGATCTCGATAAGTTTGCCGTCTGTAGGAAATGGCCTGACAAGCAGCGACCCACCCGCCTCCCAATGACATATCCGGCAACCCTCTCCTGCCACCTCCCTTTCAATGCACGTTTACGCTGACGGCAAACCGCCCCTATTGACGCATTGGCGATCTCACCACAAACTATACGCGGATCACGTACAAAAGCATGGATGCTCTCTTTGTTGAACTACCCGCTTTCGAGCGCTTTCGCAGCCAGTATCTGGACGATGAGGATTTTCGCTCGCTGCAACGCCTGCTACTGCTGCATCCCCATGCTGGCGATGTCATCAAGGGAACGGGCGGCCTCAGGAAGATGCGCTTCGCCGATGTGCTGCGCCACAAAGGCAAGCGCGGTGGCACTCGGATCATCTACTACTGGTGGTCCGCCGGGCAGCAATTCTGGCTTTTCACGCTCTACGGCAAGGAAGTCCAGGATGACCTGACGCCACACCAACGCCAGGCCCTGAAAAACCTGCTGGAACGCGAATACCTGACGAGGACGACCAATGTCACGCAACATCTTCACTGAACTCACCGAAGGCTTCGACGCTCTCGCCGATGAGCGCGTCGGCAAACTGACCCTGCGTTCACACAAAGTGACCTTCGAAGAACTGGCTCCCCTGGCCCCCAACGAGCTGACCGAACTGCGCCAGCGCCTCAACATGTCACGTGCGGTGTTTGCCGCCTACCTGCGCACTAACGCCCGAACCCTGGAAAGCTGGGAACAGGGCCGCTCCAGACCCAACGCCCAGGCCGTGGCGCTGATCCGGCTGGTACAGAAATATCCGGAGACCGTCGAGCATCTGGCGTCCTTGAGCTGATTCGTCACTATCAAGCAAATCGAAGTCATTAAGACGAAATAAATTACATAACGACGCCAATCTGCATCTTAATTACGAACCCGCCACTTCATAAAATGGCCACCAGGCATTCTCTATACTCAGGCTCCGCCCCCTGCGCAGCCCCTGGCAAGGTCACGACATGAACAAGAACAACCGCCACCCCGCCGACGGCAAGAAACCCATCACCATCTTCGGCCCGGACTTCCCCTTCGCCTTCGACGACTGGCTGGAGCACCCGGCCGGCCTGGGCAGCATCCCCAAGGAGCGCCATGGCGAAGAGGTGGCGATCGTCGGTGGCGGCATCGCCGGGCTGGTGGCGGCCTACGAACTGATGAAACTGGGCCTCAAGCCCGTGGTGTACGAAGCCTCCAAGCTGGGCGGACGGCTGCGTTCGCAAGCGTTCAACGGCACCGACGGCATCGTCGCCGAACTGGGCGGCATGCGCTTCCCGGTGTCGTCCACGGCGTTCTATCACTACGTCGACAAGCTGGGCCTGGAGACCAAGCCCTTCCCCAACCCGCTCACCCCCGCCTCGGGCAGCACGGTCATCGACCTGGAAGGCCAGACCTACTACGCCGAAAAAGCCGCCGATCTGCCTCAGCTGTTCCATGAGGTCGCGGACGCCTGGGCCGACGCCCTGGAAAGCGGCGCACAGTTCGGCGACATCCAGCAGGCCATCCGCGACCGCGACGTGCCACGCCTGAAAGACCTGTGGAACAAGCTGGTGCCGCTGTGGGACGACCGCACCTTCTATGACTTCGTCGCCACCTCGCGCTCGTTCGCCAAACTGAGCTTCCAGCACCGCGAGGTGTTCGGCCAGGTCGGCTTCGGCACCGGTGGCTGGGATTCGGACTTCCCCAACTCGATGTTGGAAATCTTCCGCGTGGTGATGACCAACTGCGACGATCACCAGCACCTGGTGGTCGGCGGCGTCGAGCAGGTGCCCCAGGGCATCTGGCGGCACGTGCCCGAGCGCTGCGCCCACTGGCCCGCCGGCACCAGCCTCAGCGGCCTGCATGGCGGCGCGCCGCGCACCGGGGTCAAGCGCATCGCCCGCGCCGCCGATGGTCGCCTGGCGGTCACCGACAACTACGGCGATGTACGCCACTACGCGGCGGTGCTCACCACCTGCCAGAGCTGGCTGCTGACCACCCAGATCGACTGCGAGGAGTCGCTGTTCTCGCAGAAGATGTGGATGGCCCTGGACCGTACCCGCTACATGCAGTCGTCGAAGACCTTCGTGATGGTCGATCGCCCGTTCTGGAAGGACAAGGATCCGCAGACCGGCCGCGACCTGATGAGCATGACCCTCACCGATCGCCTGACCCGCGGCACCTACCTGTTCGACAACGGCGACGACAAGCCAGGGGTGATCTGCCTGTCCTACGCCTGGATGAGCGATGCCCTGAAGATGCTGCCGCACCCGACCGAGAAGCGTGTGCAGCTGGCCCTCGACGCCCTGAAGAAGATCTACCCGAAGACCGATATCGCCGGGCATATCATCGGCGACCCGATCACCATCTCGTGGGAGGCCGACCCGCACTTCCTCGGCGCCTTCAAGGGTGCGCTACCGGGCCACTACCGCTACAACCAGCGCATGTACGCGCACTTCATGCAGCAGGACATGCCTGCCGAGCAGCGCGGCATCTTCATCGCCGGCGACGACGTGTCATGGACCCCGGCCTGGGTGGAAGGCGCGGTGCAGACTTCGCTGAACGCGGTGTGGGGTATCATGAATCACTTCGGTGGCCAGACCCACTCGGACAACCCAGGCCCGGGGGATGTGTTCCACGAGATCGGCCCTATCGCCCTGGCCGACTGAGCGTAGGAGTAACACCATGCGCATCGCCCTGTTCCAGGGCACGCCAAAGCCACTGGACGTGCCCGGCAATCTCGAGCGCCTGCAGCACCAGGCCCATTTGGCAGCAGCCCGCGGCGCGCAACTGCTGGTGTGCCCGGAGATGTTCCTCAGCGGCTACAACATCGGCCTGGACCAGGTGGAGCGCCTGGCCGAGGCCGAGGACGGTCCCTCGGCCATGAGCGTCGTCGAGATCGCCCAGGCGCACCGCATCGCCATCGTCTATGGCTACCCGGAGCGGGCCGAGGACGGGTCGATCCACAATAGCGTGCAACTGATCGAC
Organism: Pseudomonas sp. microsymbiont 2; assembly: GCF_054788395.1. Taxonomy (NCBI): domain Bacteria; kingdom Pseudomonadati; phylum Pseudomonadota; class Gammaproteobacteria; order Pseudomonadales; family Pseudomonadaceae; genus Pseudomonas; species Pseudomonas sp. microsymbiont 2. The sequence continues at coordinate 514,116 of NZ_CM139112.1, read as the reverse complement.
GCCCATGGCCGCAGCCTGTGCAACTACCGCAAGACCCACCTGTTCGGCGAGCTCGACCGTTCGATGTTCAGCCCGGGCGCCGACCACTTCCCGGTGGTCGAGCTGGACGGCTGGAAAGTCGGGCTGCTGATCTGCTACGACATCGAGTTCCCGGAGAACGCCCGGCGCCTGGCGCTGAACGGCGCCGAGCTGATCCTGGTGCCGACGGCGAACATGACGCCCTACGACTTCGTCTGCCAGGTGACCGTGCGCTCACGGGCGCAGGAGAACCAGTGCTACCTGGTGTACGCCAACTACTGCGGCAGCGAGGGCGAGATCCAGTATTGCGGGCAGAGCAGCATCGTCGGGCCGGATGGCAGCCTGCTGGCGATGGCTGGCCACGAGGAGGGACTGCTGCTGGCGGATATGGAGCGCGAGCGGGTATTGAAGGGGCGGGAGTTGTTTCCCTACCTGGCGGACCTGCGCCGGGATCTGCATTAGCAACGTGGGAGCAGGCTTGCCCCGCGATGCAGTCTATGGCACCGGCTTCGCCGGTTTTCGCGGGGCAAGCCCGCTCCCACGAAGGCCCCGCTAACTCAGTTGGTTATTTTGGCCTGCCCCCGACAGGGCCAGACCAGACAACCTCGCCATTGCGCGCTAGCATGGCGTAATGTCCGACGTCATTCGCCACCTCACGCTCGCCAACGGCCTGCGCCTGACCCTGCGCCACGCCCCGCGCCTCAAGCGAACCGCAGCGGCGCTACGGGTACATGCCGGCAGCCATGATGCCCCCGCCCGCTGGCCGGGTATGGCCCATTTCCTCGAGCACCTGTTCTTCCTCGGCACGCCACGCTTCCCGCAGGCCGACGGCCTGATGCGCTATGTCCAGGCACTGGGTGGCCAGGTCAACGCCAGCACCCGCGAACGCACCACAGATTTCTTCTTCGAAGTACCACCCGCCGCGCTACCCGGTGGCCTGGAGCGCTTGTGTGAGATGCTAGCCGAGCCCGACCTCGATATCGAACGGCAACACCGTGAACGCGAGGTGATCCATGCGGAGTTCATCGCTTGGTCGCGCAATCCGCAGGCCCAGCACCAGTTCCGTCTGTTGCAGTCGGTATCGGCGCGCCACCCGCTGAGTGGCTTCCATGCCGGCAACCGCTACAGCCTTGCGCTGCAAGCGCCCGCTTTCCAGCACGGGTTACGGGCATTCCACCAGCGCTTCTACCAGGGCGGGCAGATCACCCTGAGCCTGGCCGGCCCGCAATCGCTCGACGAACTGGAACAGCTGGGCAAGCGCCATGGCCTGCTGTTCGCCAAGGGGCAGCGCATCATCCCGCCGCCACCACCGCCACTGCTCGAAAAGCCGCTGCGCCAGCCAAGCGCAGACGGCATGGATCACACACTGCTGTTCGCCCATCAAGACCTGCCAGAAGAAGCGGAGCAGGCGCTGGAGTTGCTGCTGAGCCAACTCACCGACAACCGAGCTGGCGGATGGCTGGCCGAACTGCAACGGCGTGGCTGGCTCCAGGACTGCAAGGCCGAGCTTCTTCACGCCCATGCCGGCCAGATGCTCTGGCAGCTTCGGCTGCAACTGAGCACGGGCGCCTCTCTCGTACAAACCTGGGACCTGCTGCATGGCTGGTTGAGTCATCTGCGACAGCAAGATCGCCAGCGTCTGAACGACAGTTTCAGCCAGTTGCAGCAATGCCGCGAGCAGGCCGCCAGTGCGCTGGAACTGGCCCGCCGCGACAGCGCCGACAGGCCGTACCAGGGCCTGGACACACAGGGGCTGGCCGCCTTCGATGCGCTGCTGGCCAGCTTCCCACACAGCCCTGCCGGTCAATGGCATCTGCCTGAAAGCGAGCCGCTGCTGTCCGCCGCGCTGCCTGAGCGCCACGCGCCACTGCCCGCGACCCTCTCGATCAGTTCGTGCCTGCCGGCCTCCCGCCAGTTCGCCGCGCTGTACCTGCGCTGGCAGGTCGCCTCGCCTGCGCGCCCTCGCTTGCTGCCGATCCTCGAACGCAGCCTGCGAGCGTTGCGCCAACGTGCCGAACACGCCTCGCTGCAGCTGGACTTCACGGCCAGTGGCGAGTACTGGCAGCTACGCGCGGCCGGGCATCCACCCGCGGTGATCCGCCTGGTGGAAGAAGCGCTCGCAGACCTGCGCGCCCCGGCGGCGGAGCACTGGTCCGCGCCTGCGCCGACCGAGCTGCCACTGATCCCGATTCGCGCATTGCTCAAGGCGCTGCCAGACGCGCTGCAGGCAGCTGAGGCGAGCGACCTGCTCGCCTCCGGCGTCGAACCGTCAATGCTCGAGGCACTCTGGCAGGGGGCCCGCTGGCAGGGCCTGGCGGTGGGGTTCGATCAGAACCAGCAGGGTGCATTGGGGGCGATACTGCAGGACGTCATGGGACAACCTGGTGAGCCCGCCCCCCCGCGCGCACTCAGCGGGCGACACTGGCGTCACACGCCAACAGCCGGCAGCGAACCCGCCCTGCTGCTGTTCTGCCCGCTGCCCGAACCTCGGCAGGCCACTGGCCGCCTACTCGCCCAGCTCCTGCAGGGGCCTGTCTACCAGCGGCTGCGCGTCGAACTGCAACTGGGCTACGCCGTCTTCAGCGCCTTTCGTCAGGTGCAGGGGCATGCCGGTCTGCTGTTCGGCGTGCAGTCCCCCCATGCCAGCCCGAGTGAAATCCTCGAACATCTGACGAACTTGCTGAAAGAAGGCGTGAGCCTTGACCACGCAAGTCGTCAGCAACTGGCGGATCAGTTCAGCGAGACCGTCATGACCAACGCCGATATCGCGGAATGGGCATGGCAGGCACATATAGCGACACAAAATTCGGATCTTTCCTACGCTGGCGGGTCTATCCTCTCTGTCGAGCAATGCGATCTGGACGCGCTGCTGCGGCAACTGCTCGAGGCGGAGCACGGCTGGCTTTGCCTGGCCAACGCGCCAGCAGCGAACAGCCAGTGGCATTGAAGCGAGCGGATTGTTACCAGGAATGCAATGGCGCTTTTCGAAGAATTAACCTTTCGGTACAAATTTTTCTTGTAAGATAGCGCAATCTCAGCCAATGGAACCTCCTGCCACAGGGGGAGCCAAACCCAGTGACTGACCATCCCACCCCTATCCGGAAGGAGCAAACCTATGTGGACCAAACCTGCATACACCGACCTGCGTATCGGCTTCGAAGTCACCATGTACTTCGCCAACCGCTAAGCGGCAGTAAGCCTCGACGCCTCGGCCAGCCGGGGCGTCGTCGTTTTTCGCCGCGGCTTTTGCCTTAGAGAGTGACCATGTACATCCAGATTCTCGGTTCCGCCGCCGGTGGCGGGTTCCCGCAATGGAACTGCAACTGCGCCAACTGCAAGGGCTACCGCGACGGCACCCTGCGCGCCCAGGCACGCACCCAGTCGTCCATCGCCCTGTCCGACGACGGCGAGCACTGGATCCTGTGCAACGCCTCGCCGGACATCCGCGCCCAGCTCCAGGCGTTCGCGCCGATGCAGCCGGCCCGCGCCCTGCGCGACACCGGCATCGACGCCATCGTCCTGCTCGACAGCCAGATCGACCACACCACCGGGCTGCTGAGCCTGCGTGAGGGCTGCCCGCACCAGGTCTGGTGCACCGACATGGTCCACCAGGACCTGACCACCGGTTTTCCGCTGTTCAACATGCTCGGCCACTGGAACGGCGGCCTGGCGTGGAACCGCATCGAGCTCGAAGGCAGCTTCGTCATCGACGCGTGCCCGAACCTGCGTTTCACCCCCTTCCCGTTGCGCAGCGCCGCTCCGCCCTATTCGCCGCACCGTTTCGACCCGCACCCGGGCGACAACCTCGGCCTGCTGGTGGAGGACACCCGCACCGGCGGCAAGCTGTTCTACGCGCCGGGGCTGGGCCAGGTCGACGACAAGCTGCTGCAGATGATGCACGGCGCCGACTGCCTGCTGGTCGACGGCACGCTGTGGGAGGATGATGAAATGCAACGCCGTGGGGTCGGTACCCGCACCGGTCGCGAGATGGGCCACCTGGCGCAGAACGGCCCGGGCGGCATGCTCGAAGTACTGGACGGCTTCCCGCGCCAGCGCAAGGTGCTCATCCACATCAACAACACCAACCCGATTCTCGATGAAGACTCGCCGGAACGCGCCGAAGTGCAGCGCCGGGGCGTGGAAGTCGCCTTCGATGGCATGAGCATCGAGTTGTAAGGGCAGCCCTTGCACAACGTGGGAGCGGGCTTGCCCCGCGATAGCGATGGTGAGGCTGACGCCGCCATCGCGGGGCAAGCCCGCTCCCACGTATAACGAACCATCACAGGAGCCCCCATGAGCGATGCAATGCCCCTGTCCCCTGCCGAATTCGAGCAGGCCCTGCGCGCCAAGGGCGCCTACTATCACATCCACCACCCGTATCACGTGGCGATGTACCAGGGCCGTGCCACCCGCGAGCAGATCCAGGGCTGGGTGGCCAACCGTTTCTACTACCAGGTCAACATCCCGATGAAGGATGCCGCGATCCTGGCCAACTGCCCGGACCGCGAAGTACGCCGCGAGTGGATCCAGCGCCTGCTCGACCACGACGGCGCCCCAGGCGAGGATGGCGGCATCGAGGCGTGGTTGCGCCTGGGCCAGGCCGTGGGCCTGGACCCGGACCAGCTGCGCAGCCAGGAACTGGTGCTGCCCGGCGTGCGCTTCGCCGTCGACGCCTACGTCAACTTCGCCCGCCGCGCCAGCTGGCAGGAAGCCGCCAGCAGCTCACTGACCGAACTGTTCGCCCCGCAGATCCACCAGTCACGCCTGGACAGCTGGCCGCAGCACTACCCGTGGATCGACCCGGCCGGCTACGAATACTTCCGCACCCGCCTGGGCCAGGCCCGGCGCGATGTGGAACACGGCCTGGCGATCACCCTGCAGCATTACACGACCCGCGAGGGGCAGGAACGCATGCTGGAAATCCTGCAGTTCAAGCTGGATATCCTGTGGAGCATGCTCGACGCCATGAGCATGGCCTATGAACTGAACCGCCCGCCCTATCACAGCGTCACAAGCGAGCGGGTCTGGCACAAGGGGATCGCCCTATGAGTTTCGACCGTCAACAGGTACCCGCCTGGCGCCCCGGCTACCGTTTCCAGTACGAGCCGGCGCAGAAGGGCCATGTGCTGCTGTACCCCGAAGGCATGATCAAGCTCAACGACAGCGCCGGCCTGATCGGCGGGCTGATCGATGGCCAACGCGATGTCGCGGCGATCATCGCCGAGCTGGAACGGCAGTTCCCCGGTGTGCCCGAAGTCGCCGACGACATCGAGCAATTCATGGAGGTGGCCCGTGCCGAACACTGGATCACCCTCGCCTGAGGGCAACCTGCAAAGCCCATCGCAGGGCAAGCCCGCTCCCACGCAAGCGGTCGTGGGAGCGGGCTTGCCCCGCGATCGGATCGGCCTGCCATTGTGGCTGCTGGCCGAACTCACCTACCGCTGCCCGTTGCAGTGCCCGTACTGCTCCAATCCCCTGGACTTCGCCAAGCAGGGCAAGGAGCTGAGCACCGAGCAATGGTTCAAGGTGATGGCCGAGGCCCGTGAAATGGGCGCCGCGCAGATCGGCTTTTCCGGCGGCGAGCCGCTGGTGCGCCAGGACCTCGCCGAGCTGATCGGCGAAGCCCGGCGCCTGGGCTACTACACCAACCTGATCACCTCCGGCATCGGCCTGACCGAGCAGAAGATCGCCGCCTTCAAGCAGGCCGGGCTGGACCATATCCAGATCAGCTTCCAGGCCAGCGACGAGCAGGTGAACAACCTGCTGGCCGGCTCGAAGAAAGCCTTCGCGCAGAAGCTGGAGATGGCTCGCGCGGTGAAAGCCCATGGCTACCCGATGGTGCTCAACTTCGTCACCCACCGGCACAACATCGACAAGATCGACCGCATCATCGAGCTGTGCCTCGCCTTGGAGGCCGACTTCGTCGAACTCGCCACCTGCCAGTTCTACGGCTGGGCGCACCTCAATCGCCTGGGCCTGCTGCCGACCCGTGCCCAGCTGGAGCGGGCCGAGCGCATCACCAACGAGTACCGCGACAAGCTCAAGGCCGCCGGCAGCCCGTGCAAGCTGATCTTCGTCACCCCGGACTACTACGAGGAACGCCCCAAGGCCTGCATGAACGGCTGGGGCAGCCTGTTCCTGACCATCACCCCGGACGGCACCGCCCTGCCTTGCCACGGTGCGCGCCAGCTGCCAGTGCAGTTCCCCAACGTGCGCGACCATGACCTGAAGCACATCTGGTACGACTCGTTCGGTTTCAACCGCTTCCGCGGCTATGACTGGATGCCCGAGCCCTGCCGCTCGTGCGACGAGAAGGAGAAGGACTTCGGCGGCTGCCGCTGCCAGGCCTTCATGCTCACCGGCGATGCCAGCAAGGCCGACCCGGTGTGCGGCAAGTCACCGGACCACGGCATCATCCTCAAGGCCCGCGAAGAAGCCGAGCACGCCACACTGGAGATCGAACAGATGACCTTCCGCAACGAACGCAACTCCCATGTCATTGCCAGGGGCTGAGTTCAGCGCCGCCCAGGCGGTGGCCGCCGGTACCGACTTCGCCGAGCTGAAGGTCGACGAACGCGGGGTGTTCTGGAACGAGTTCCGCCCCGCCGATGGCGCCTGCCGGGTCTGGCACTGGCGTGATCATCAGGCCCGCTGCCTGACCCCGGACGGGTTCAGTGTACGCAGTCGGGTCTATGAGTACGGCGGTGGCAGCTTCTGCCTGGGCGGTGACGGACTGGTGTTCGTCAACGAGAAGGACCAGCAGGTGTATACCCAGGCGCTGGACGGTACCGCCCCCCGCGCACTCACCGACGCCAGCAACTGTCGCTATGGCGATGTGCAGTGGCATGAAGGCCAGGTGCTGGCCGTCGAGGAGCGCCATGGCGAACAGGTCGAGCATCGTCTGCTGAGCTTGACGGCTGGGCATCGCGAGATCCTCGCCGAAGGGGCCGACTTTTACGCCTCTCCCACGCTGAGCCTCGACGGAAGCCGCCTGGCCTGGATCGAATGGAATCGCCCGGCGCAACCCTGGACCGTCACCCGCCTGATGTGCCGCGAACGCAGCCCTTGCGGCGCCTGGGGGGCGGCACACTGTATCGCCGGGCAGGACGAGTCGCTCCAGCAGCCACGTTTCGACAGCGAGGGCCGCCTGTATTGCCTGTCCGACCGGGACGGATTCTGGCAACCCTGGGGCGAGGTCGACGGGCATTGGCAGCGCCTGCCTGCGGCGATGGCTGACCATGCCGCCGCACCCTGGCAACTGGGCGCCAGCACCTGGCTGGCCCTTGGCCCTGCCAGCTATCTGGCCAGCTGGTTCGAGGATGGTTTCGGGCAGTTGGGACTGCGCCACGCCAATGGCGAAATGGCTCGCTTTGCCAGTGCGTACACGCGTTTTCGCAGCCTGGCGCTGGATGACGGACATCTCTATGCCATAGCCGCCTCGCCGATCAGCCCACCGGCAGTGATCGCGGTCGACCGGCGTAGCCATGAGGTCCAGGTGCTCGCCGGCGGTGCCGAAGCGCTGCCTGCCAAGGACATCAGCCTTCCGCAACCGATCCGCTACACCAGTGGCGACGGCATGGCCCATGGTTTCTTCTATCCGGCCATGAACGGCACGGCTGAGCCGTCGCCGTTGGTGGTGTTCATTCACGGCGGGCCCACCTCGGCCTGCTACCCGGTGCTCGACACGCGCATCCAGTATTGGACCCAGCGCGGCTTCGCCGTCGCCGATCTCAACTATCGGGGCAGCAGCGGCTATGGGCGCGCCTACCGTCAGGCACTGCACCTTCGCTGGGGCGCGAGCGATGTGGAGGATGCCTGTGCGGTCGTCAAGCACCTGGCCGGACGCGGCCTGATCGACAGCACCAAGGCTTTCATTCGCGGCGGCAGCGCCGGAGGTTACACCACGCTCTGCGCCTTGGCTTTCCATGATGTATTTCGTGCAGGAGCCAGCCTTTACGGCGTCAGTGACCCGGTTGCGCTGGGCCGCGCCACGCACAAGTTCGAGGGCGATTATCTGAACTGGCTGATCGGTGACCCGCAACAGGATGCCGAACGTTATCGCCAACGCACGCCCCTGTTACACGCCGACAGAATCAAGGCACCGGTGATTTTCTTCCAGGGTGAGCTGGACGCCGTGGTGGTACCGGCGCAGACCCGAAGCATGCTCGCTGCGCTGGAGGCCAACGGCATTCAGACAGAGGCGCATTTCTATCCACAGGAACGGCACGGTTTCCGACACTCGGATAATCTGGCGCATGCCTTGGAACAGGAATGGCGGTTCTTCAACAACGTGATTGCCACTAAACCTGATTAGACTCACGCCCAACATCTATTTCCCGGTCAGCCCTCGAGGGCTGACCTGGTATTTCTATCAGTAGACGTGCGCTGACACCGCCCCTATCCTGCGTCTGTCCTCAATTGACTAGCACTTCCAACAGACCGGCTGAACAGGGTCGTAAAAGAGCCCTTTCGGATAATGGCGGCTTGCCTTTCATAAAGACCTTGATAACTCTAGGGTTTCACACCCCATCGCGCCTAAAGAACCTAAGAGGGTTCGGATATGAAAGTATTGCGAGAACTACTTGATGCCTTGAATTGGCGCGATACAGTCGATACTACGACTGATGATCTGCCAACGGACTTTCTCGATTGGACAGGCACCACGCTGCCAAACAACCCGCAAATACCACAGTCCCAGAAAGATCCACTTGAAATCTTTCGCAGGGTCGAACTGGAAAGCGACAGCAAAATACATGTCGTGCAGGACGCAGAGCGAGGAATGGTCTGGCTTTTCGAAAAGCCCGCCGCGCCCTCCAATCCAATGAGCTATCGCTGTGAATCCAACGGCCTCGTTTCTCAAGGAGCCTCTTATGAGAGCTGGAACGAAGGAGAGACCTACGATATTTCCTGGAGCAGCATGCTCGAGGACACAGACAGCATTACTTATGGAAAATACGTTATTTTCCAGTGGAAGTCATACCCGGAAGGCATTCAGAACTACCCATTCCTCTTCACCGTCCACCAGAATTTTCTGAGGATGATCCACTCCAACAAAGAGGGTAAGTGGATAGAAATATGGCAAGGTCCGATCGAAAGCGGGAAGTGGTTTGATGTAAAAGTCAGGATGCGCTTGTCCAGAGACGAGACGGCGGGCGCATTGATACTCTTCTTCAACGGCGAACCTCAACAATTCCATCACAACAGAGATGGCGAGCGTGAAGTTGCTGATGTATTGGTCTGTCGCACGCTGGACGAAGGTCGCGGCAATTATCCGAAATGGGGCGCCTACAATCGCGATAAAGCCCTGCACGCGATCAGACATTACGTCGACCTGCTACGCATAAAGCGTATTCAATGAGCGAAACCGATGAAGGTCGACCTTCATCGGCAAGCATCCATGACACTTCAGCGCTTGGCGATGATATACACCGCATGCACGATCCCGGGGATATAGCCCAGCAGGGTCAGCAGAATGTTCAGCCAGAACGCGCCAGCGAAGCCGACCTGAAGGAATACGCCCAGCGGCGGCAGGATGATGGCGATGATGATGCGAATGAAGTCCATGCGATGCGCTCCTTGAGGGTGTATCAACACAGACTAGCCATGCCTGGCAGAGGTTCCACCGGGCAAAAAAACGCCCCGGGCCATGCATTTCAGGCCAGGGGCGATGCGCAGGAACGCGAGACGGTTCGTTGAAATTCTCTAGGCCGGCGCAACCGGTCAGGCCGGTACTTCGCGGCGGTTGTGCTGCTGGGCATGCAGGCGGGCGAACGCCCGGGCCAGGCGTAGCAACATCTCGTCGATGTTGCCCTTGCTCACCGTCAGCGCTGGCGAGAAGCGCACCACATCGGGCTGCGCGGCATTGAGCAGCAAGCCCTCGCGCAGGGCCGCCGCCACCAATGCCTGGGCACTGTCCTCACGCAATTGCAAGGCCCACAACAGCCCCTGGCCACGCACCTCGCCCTGGCCGTAGCGACCGGCCAGGCGGCTAAGGCCATCACGCAGATGGCGACCGCTATCCTGGACCTGTTCGAAGAAACCCGGCTCCAGCACGGTGCGCAGCACCGCCAGGCCAGCGGCGCTCATCAGCGCGTTGCCATGGTGGCTGCCTTCCAGCTCGCCCGGCTCGGCGCAGCAGGCCGTGCCACGGGCCAGCAGCGCCGCCAGCGGCACGCCACCGCCCAGCCCCTTGCCCAGCGTGACGATATCGGCACGCACGCCGTAGGTTTCTTCCGCCAATAGCGCCCCGCAACGCCCTACACCGGTCTGCACCTCGTCGAGGATCAGCAGGATGCCCAGTTCGCGGCACAGCTGCTCGACGCCCTTGAGGTATTCGCCGGTGGCCGGAATAACCCCGGCCTCGCCCTGGATCGGTTCGAGCATGATCGCGACAGTCCGCGAATCCACTGCGGCATGCAGCGCCGCCAGGTCGTTGAACGGCACCTTGCTGAAACCAGGCAGGCCCGGCTCGCAGCGATTGCATGGCAGCGGATCGGACGCCGACAACGCCCCCAGGCTGCGTCCATGGCAGCCCTGGCTGGCGGTGATGATGTGATAGGCGCCGCCACGGTGCAGTTGGCCCCATTTGCGCGCCAGCTTGATCGCCCCTTCACAGGCTTCGGCACCACTGTTGAGCAGGTAGGCCTGGTCGCTGCCGGTGCTCCGGCACAGCAGTTCGGCAAGGCTCAGCAGGCCACGGCTATGGTAGCCCGCGCCCGGATTGATCAAGGCCTGGGCCTGGCTGCCCAGCGCCTTGACCAGCACGCTGGGGCTGTGGCCCAGGCTGTTCACCGCGCAGCCCTGGGTGAAGTCCAGGTAGGCATGCCCTTCGCTGTCCCACAACCAGGAGCCCTGGCCGCGCACGAACACCTGCGGCGCACGTTCGACGCCGGGCATCAGCCGCTCGCGGGAAGGCTGCGCGGTGGCCGGCTCGATCACCGGAGCTCGCTTGGGCTCGGCGACGACAGGTGCCGAACGGCGCAGGTTGAACAGGTTCATCGGGGCTCCGACCAATCACGGTGGTGGCGGTCAAGGCTGCGGTCGTATGCCGCTCATGAATATTTTGCCTTGCCTATCAAAAGTGTTTTTCATCCTGGGCAACAATCGCTCGATCAAGCGCTGTAACCCTTTGGAATACGGCGATAGACTAGGCCTCCAGCCGGTTCGCGGCCATTTCGTTTTTTCAGCTTTTTCGATAATCAAATCTTATGGATTTTCGCCAACTGCGTTACTTCGTCGCGGTCTACGAAGAAGGCCATGTCGGCCGCGCCGCCGAACGCCTGTCGCTGTCGCAACCAGCGCTATCCCAGCAGATTCGCCAGCTGGAGCACGGCCTCGACCTGAACCTGTTCGAACGTAGCAACAAGCGCCTGCTGCCGACGCTCGCGGCCCATACCCTGTACAACCACGCCGTGCCCTTGCTCGACGGCCTGCAACGCGCCCACGAGGCCATGGGCAACTTCAAGGGGCAGTCGCTGCGCACACTGGCCATCGGCGTGCTGCAGACCGTACGGCCAAGCCTGGTGCCACGACTGCTGGAGCGGGTACGCAAGGCGCAGCCGCACCTCGTGGTGCAGATCTACGAGCTCTCGGGCTCTGAGATCGAGCGGCGCCTGCTCAACGGCAGCCTGGACATCGGCATCAGCTATCTGCCGCCGCGTCAGCCGGGGTTGCACGGCTTGCTGCTGTACGAGGATGAACTGCAGCTGGTCATCCCCAACACCCACCCGCTGAAAGACTTCAAGAAGGTCTCGATCCGCCAGGCGGCGGAGCTGCCGATGCTGATGCTCGGCGAGGAGTTCCAGATCCGCCAGATCTGGAAGGCGCAATTGGCCAGCCAGGGGCGCAGGCCGCAGGTGCAGGCGGAGATGAACAACATGGCGGGCATTCTCGACAGCCTGGCGCACACGGCCCTGGCGACCATCCTGCCCGGGCGGGCCAAGGATGCCGCGCAGGACGACCAGCAACTGCTGTGGAAACCGCTGAGCGAACCACGAGTACCACTGAGGATCGGCCTGGTGTTCCGTGATGCCCAGCGCCAGCAGGCCTCGGTGGAGCTGCTGCGGGCCTTGCTGGAGGAAGAGGCCGACGCCCGCCAGCTGGGCGTCTCGCCTCTGGACGTGCTGGGCTGAAACACGCGCACAAAGAAAACCCCGCCTAAGCGGGGTTCTCCAGACTGTTTCCCTTTCGATATCCCTATCGCCCCGCCTTCCTGGCAGGAAATCCTTCGTGTCCCTGTTCTATCTGTCTGCGCTTCCTGCGCTACTTCCGTGTAAGGCGTCCTGCTCTGTCCATTGCGCGTCCTGCGCTGCGTCCATGAAACAAAGAGTAACCGTGGATCCAATCTTAGGAAAGAGGCGAAAAGTCACCACGCCATGTAAGCCAAAGCTTACAAAAAAGGCTCATTCGCAAACATGCCGTTCTGCCAAAGCAAAAGGCCGCTCCTGCGGGCGGATGACATCCCCCAGGAACGGCCTTGTGATGCGACGGGCTGCGTAGCAGCCCGTGAATGGTCAGAACTGTGCGGCGTCCAGCAGGTAGAGCGACTCGCTCCCCGCCTTCACCGATGCCACCAGGGAGTGGACCCGTGGCAGCAGGCGGGCGAAGTAGAACCGCGCCGTCCCCAGCTTGGCACCGTAGAAGTCCGCATCCCCTTCAGCGGCCTTGGCGGTGCGCGCCATCAGCGCCCACATGTAGGCATAGGCGACATAGCCGAATGCCTGCAGGTACTCGACCGAGGCCGCGCCGATCTCGTTGGGGTTGCCCTTGGCCTGGTCCAGCACCCAGGCCGTCAGTTCGTCGAGCTGGTCAAGGGATGCCGCCAGTGGCTTGGTGAACTCGCCCAGGTCGCTGCCGGCAGTGGCGATGAACTGGCGGATCTCGTCGGCGAACAGCTTGTAGTAGGCGCCACCGCTGGCCACCACCTTGCGGCCCATCAGGTCCAGGGCCTGAATGCCGTTGGTGCCTTCGTAGATCTGGGTGATGCGCACATCGCGCACCAGCTGCTCCTGGCCCCACTCGCGAATGTAACCATGGCCGCCGAACACCTGCTGGCCATGCACGGTGCACTCCAGGCCCAGATCGGTAAGGAAAGCCTTGGCCACGGGGGTCAGCAGTGCCACCAGTTCCTCGCTGCGCTTGCGGGTCGTGGCGTCTTCGCTGTACTTGGCGGTGTCGAGCTGCATCGCCACGTAGGTGGAGAACGCGCGACCGCCCTCGATCAGCGCCTTCATGGTCAGCAGCATGCGACGCACGTCGGGATGGACGATGATCGGGTCTGCCACCTTGTCCTTGGCCTGCGGGCCAGTCGGGGCGCGGCTCTGCAGGCGGTCGCGGGCGTACTCCACGGCATTCTGGTAGGAGCGTTCGGCCGAGGCCAGGCCCTGGATACCGACGCCCAGGCGCTCATAGTTCATCATGGTGAACATCGCCGCCAGGCCTTTGTTCGGCTCGCCGACGATATAGCCGACCGCTTCGTCGAAGTTCATCACGCAGGTGGCGGATCCCTGGATGCCCATCTTGTGCTCGATCGAGCCGCAATTGGCCGGGTTGCGCGCGCCGAGGCTGCCATCTTCGTTGACCAGGAACTTGGGCACCAGGAACAACGAGATGCCTTTCGGACCCGCCGGGGCGTCCGGAAGCTTGGCCAGGACCAGGTGGATGATGTTCTCGGTGAGGTCGTGCTCGCCACCGGTGATGAAGATCTTGGTGCCGCTGACCTTGTAGCTGCCGTCGGCCTGGGGCTCGGCCTTGGTGCGGATGATCCCCAGGTCGGTGCCGGCGTGGGGCTCGGTGAGGCACATGGAGCCGGCCCAGACGCCGGCATACATGTTCGGCAGGTATTTCTCCTTCAACGCTTCGCTGGCGTGGGCATTGATCGACAGGCAGGCGCCCGCGGTCAGCATCGGGTACAGGCCGAAGGCCAGGCTCGAGGCGTTGACCATCTCTTCGACCTGCGCCGAGATGGCCTTGGGCATGCCCATGCCGCCGAACGCCGGATCACCGCCAACGCCGACCCAGCCGCCTTCGGCGAAGGTCTGGTAGGCCTCGATGAAACCGGCCGGGGTGCGCACCGCGCCGTTGTCCCAGTGGCAGCCCTCTTCGTCGGCGGCGCGGCTCAGCGGGGCGATGGACTTGCCGGTGACCTTGCCGGCCTCTTCCAGCACGGCCATGGCGGTATCCGCATCGACCACCTCGGCCAGGCCGGGCAGCTGCGACCACAGGGTGGCCACGTCGAAGACTTCATTGAGAACGAAGCGCATGTCGCGCAGGGGCGCTTTATATTCAGCCATGACAACCTCTCGCTATCGGGGTCGGGGCGGCCCGTCGGAGCCGCGGCACTGGGATGAACGCAGTGTAACCGAACAACTTTTACGAGACATAGGGTCATCATGCGACTGAATAGTCAGGCATGGTCACGCCATGCGAACCGCCCCACGCTGCGACTGCTGACCGAATGTCATCACGCAGTTGCGCCCCGCGCCCTTGGCGCCATACAGGGCCTGGTCGGCCGATTTGAGCACTTCCTCGGGGTTGCGATGCTCGGCCTGGCGTTCGGCCACACCGATGCTGATGGTCACCGAGACGGTGCTGCTGGCGCTGCCGCCACGGCGCTGCCGTCCGGCTGAGTCGTCCTGCGGGCGGTTGCTCTGGTCGCGCAACTGAATCGCATAGTTGGCGATCATCTCACGCACCGCTTCCAGATGCGGCAGGCATTCTTCGGCCGTCTTGCCCGCGAACACCAGCGCGAACTCCTCACCACCGTAGCGATAGGCACGTCCGCCGCCCGTGACCTTGGACAGGCGGCTAGCGACCAGGCGCAGCACCTGATCGCCGACATCGTGACCGTGGGTGTCGTTGAATTTCTTGAAGTGGTCGACGTCGGTCATGGCGATCACGTAATTGCGCCCCAGTCGCTGCATGCGCTCGTTCAGGGCACGGCGGCCGGGCAGGCCGGTCAGCTCGTCGCGGAAGGCCATCTGGTAAGCCTCGTGGGACACCGCGGCGGCGATCATCAGCATCACCTGGCTGCACATGATGTTGAGGGTGAACGGCAGGATGAAGGTCTTGGGCAACATCCAGAAGATGCCGATCAAGCCGATGATCTGCGCGGCATGCAAGGGCCTTGGCTGGCGCAGGTACTGCACCACCAGCAGGATGAACACAGCGAGGAACAACGGGTAGGCGAGCTGGATCAGGCTCATCCACTGGCCATGCAGCGCAGGCCAGCGGATTTCCGCCAGCCAGCCCAGCAGCGCCTCGGGAAAGCTCTGCTCCAGCGCCACCGCGACGCTGCCCACGGCGAACAGCACGGCGAAGCGGGCAAGCATGTCCTGGGCCAGGTGCGTACGCTCCTGCCAGGCCGCATACAGACCGAACAGCGCCGGCAGCAACAGACAGACCAGGTGGAAGATCACCGCCGCGTCTTCGCGGACCCGGCCATTGTCGCGGTAGAAGTCGGTCTGGGTGTCGAGCAGGAAATAGGCGATGTACACCGTGACCATCAGGAACAGCTCGCGCTGGCGGCGATACACCGCGCAATAGGCGCCGCCCAGCAACAGGACCAAGGTGGGCAATACATTGAACAGCGATGTGAAGAAGACGCTGAGGTCCCTCACATAGGCTGCGGCGAGCCCCGCCAGCAGCAGAATCAGCGAAGGCAGGAAATGGCTCGCGCGTACAGCGGATAGACGAAACAAGGGTAATCTCCGACCCGGCAGATCAATAATGGCATTGTGCCCTTACTTCATCGGCAACGCACATGAATAGATGAGTACAGGTGCCCGCTTTAACGGCAGATCAGAAGCGAAGCTTGAGACTTTCTCGTTACTGGATGCGACATTCCTGATGTTGCGCGATCCGTGTAGGAGCGGCCTTGCGTCGCGAAAGGGCTGCAGAGCAGCCCCAGGATTTCGATGTGAACGCAGAATATGCCGGGGCCGCTTTGCGGCCCTTTCCGACCGGTCCGACGCCTCGGCAAGGCCGCTCCCACAGAGGGCAACGTAAGTCGCAGCTGACGTCCAGGCGAAAAAAAACCGCCTGCCGGTGAGGGCAGGCGGTTTTCATGCAAGCAACCGGCTTAGATGGACAGACCGAAGTCTTCTTCCTTCATCGCCATCAGGTTGTTGGCGCCGGACAGGATCGCCGCCACGTGCGAACGGGTACGCGGCAGGATGCGCTGGAAGTAGAAACGCGCGGTCTGCAGCTTGGCGGTGTAGAACGCCTCTTCGCTGGTGCCGGCCGCCAGTTTCTCGGCCGCCAGGCGAGCGATGTCGGCCCAGAAGTAGGCCAGGCACGCATAGCCGGAGTACATCAGGTAGTCCACCGAAGCGGCACCGACTTCCTCGCGGTCCTTCATCGCGGCCATGCCGATCTTCATGGTCAGCTCGCCCCACTCCTTGTTGATCGCGGCCAGTGGCTCGACAAACTCCTTGGTGGCCTCGTTGCCTTCCTGGGACTGGCAGAACTTGTGGACGATCTTGGTGAAGCCCTTGAGTGCCTCGCCCTGAGTCATCAGCACTTTACGGCCGAGCAGATCGAGCGCCTGAATGCCGGTGGTGCCTTCGTACAGCATGGAGATACGGCTGTCGCGCACGTTCTGCTCCATGCCCCACTCGGCGATGAAGCCATGGCCGCCGTAGATCTGCACGCCGTGGTTGGCGGCCTCGAAGCCGACTTCGGTCATGAACGCCTTGGCGATCGGGGTCAGGAAGGCCAGCAGGGCGTCGGCCTTCTTGCGCTCCTCTTCGTCCTGGCTGTACTTGACGATATCCACCTGCTTGGCGGTGAAGTACACCATCGCACGGTTGCCTTCGGCGAAGGCCTTCATGGTCAGCAGCATGCGACGCACGTCCGGGTGGACGATGATCGGGTCGGCGGCCTTGTCCGGTGCTTTCGGGCCGGTCAGCGAGCGCATCTGCAGGCGGTCACGGGCGTACTTCAGGCCGCCCTGGAACGCCACCTCGGCGTGGGCCAGGCCTTGCAGCGCGGTACCCAGGCGAGCGGTGTTCATGAAGGTGAACATGCAGTTCAGGCCCTTGTTGGCCGGGCCGATCAGGTAGCCGGTGGCGCCGTCGAAGTTCATCACGCAGGTGGCGTTGCCGTGAATGCCCATCTTGTGCTCAAGGGAGCCGCAGCTCACACCGTTGCGCTCGCCCGCGCCGCCTTCGGCGTTGGGCAGGAACTTCGGCACGATGAACAGCGAGATGCCTTTGGTGCCGGCCGGTGCGTCGGGCAGGCGGGCCAGGACGATATGAACGATGTTGTCGGCCATGTCGTGCTCACCGGCCGAAATGAAGATCTTGGTGCCGGAAACCTTGTAGCTGCCGTCGGCCTGAGGCTCGGCCTTGGTACGCAGCATGCCCAGGTCGGTGCCGCAGTGCGGCTCGGTCAGGCACATGGTGCCGGTCCACTCGCCGGACACCAGCTTGGTCAGGTAGGTGTGCTGCTGCTCGGGGGTGCCATGGGCGGAGATGGTGTTCATCGCGCCGTGGGACAGGCCCGGGTACATGCCCCACGACCAGTTGGACTCACCCACCATCTCGCTCAGCGCCAGGCCCAGCGACTCCGGCAGGCCTTGGCCGCCATGGTCGACATCGTGTGCCAGGCTCGGCCAGCCGCCTTCGACGAATTGCTTGTAGGCTTCCTTGAAGCCAGTCGGGGTCTTAACGCCCGATTCGCTCCAGGTGCAGCCTTCCAGGTCGCCGACACGGTTCAGCGGGGCCAGGACCTCTTCACAGAATTTCGCGCCTTCTTCCAGGATCGCGTCGACCATGTCGGGGGTGGCGTCCTGGCAGCCCGGCAGGCTCTGATAGTGCGCCTCATAGCCGAGCAGCTCGTCGCGAACGAAGCGGATATCACGCAAGGGGGCTTTGTAATCAGGCATTGCGATGAACCTCTGTGATGAGTTCGGTAGGGAGACCGCTGATACCGACCAGCTCTTGGCGGCTTTCGGTCAAACAGTTGTTTGAAACTTACGTTTAGGTGGTCTCCTTGTCAAGGTGGGTCAGTAGTGTCATTTAAGCCGCCGAACACGACATTTATGCCAAGCCTCTTCAAACGCATCGCGGGGCAAGCCCGCTCCCACGCAATGTCATCAGACGGGGCGTGGGAGCGGGCTTGCCCCGCGATGCGTTGCCGGACGAGCCGGCAGGTCAGACGTAGGTGTCGATGAAGCGACCGAGCATTTCGTCCGAAGCCTTGGCGACCTTGGCGCCCAGTTCGACTTCATGCTTGCCCAGGGCCAACTGGACGGTGCTGGTGGCCAGGTCCAGTTGCTGGCTGCGGTCGACACCACGCAGGCGTTCGGCCTGGTACTCGGTGGACTGGCCACCGGCCCCGCGCTCGACCGCACCGCTGGCGATCTGTTGGGCGGCCTGGTCGACACGGTTCTGGCCGTTCTGGATGGCGCCAAGGCCCGCGTAGAAAGCGGAGCTCGCATTGATTTCCATGTCAGGACTCCGTGACGCTGAAGGGGAAACAGAGCTTATTAAAGCAGCACATCAGGCAAAAGGCCCGTTTAAATCGCTAATGGCCTAGTGCCATTTAATAGATTGGGCGATGGAACGGTGCCTTTCATTGGCAGCGCCTGGCCATCAGCAATTCATGGGAGCGCCAGATCGAGCAGAGGCTAATCCAGCAGATCCAGCTGCAAGTGCTCGGCCACCGCATCCGGCCCCGCCTGCTTGAGCCAGGGTACACGTCCGAGGCACGGTGCCGGCAAGCGCTCGGCCAGACTGGAGAGGTTCTCTTCCAGGCGCGATGTCCGCGGATCGACGATATTCGCCACCCAGCCGGCCAGTTGCAGCCCGTCCCGAGCGATGGCCTCGGCGCTGAGCAGTGCGTGGTTGATACACCCCAGGCGCACGCCGACCACCAGGATCACCGGCAGTTTCAGGGCGATGGCAAGGTCCGAGAGGTTGGCATGATCGGACAGCGGCACACGCCAGCCACCGGCACCCTCGATCAAGGTGAAGTCGGCACGCTGCCCCAGCACCTGCTGCATGGCATCGCGCAGCGCCGGTACGCTCAGCGCCACGCCGGCTTCGCGCGCCGCCACGTGCGGGGCGATGGCCGGCTCGAAGGCGAACGGGTTGATGGCCTCGTAAGGCAGCTTGATCGAGCTTTCATCGATCAGTGCCAGGGCATCGCTGTTGCGCAGCCCTTTGGGCGTGACCGAGCACCCGGACGCCACCGGCTTGGCCGCCAGCGTGCTGAGGCCGAGCTGACGCGCCGCATGCAGCAGCCCCGCGGCGATGGTGGTCTTGCCGACATCGGTGTCGGTACCGGCGATGAAGTAGGCCTGGCTCATCTCACGACTCCTGCGCCAACGGTTTACGCAACACACCGTAGACCACCTGATAGGTGGCGGGCAGGCCCTGCGGCTGGCGGAACTGCTCGTAGGCCTGCAACAGGCCTTGCATTCGCGCGCGCCCGGTAAGCCCCGATGGACGCCCCGGGTTGAGGTTGTGCGCGCCCAGTGCCTTGAGTTCATGGGTCAGGCTGCGCACATCGGGGTAATGCAACACGTGAGGACGGCGATCCAGTTCGAGCAGATCCAAGCCGCTTTCGGCGCACAGGCGCTGGTAGTCCTCGAAGCGCCGGAAACGATTGACGTGCACCATGCCATCCACCGCCTGCCAGCTGGCGCGCAGCTCGTCGAGGGTGCCCACGCACAGGCTGCTGAACGCCAGCACACCACCAGGACGCAGGGCCCGCCGCGCTTCGCCCAGCACACTGGCGAACTGTCCGCACCACTGCACCGCCAGGCTGCTGAACAGCAGGTCGACGCAACCGTCACGCAAGGGTAGGCGCTCGGCGTCGCCCGCCACATGATGCCGGGCACCGCCCTGCCCGCGGGCATGGCGCAACATGCCCTCGGCGATGTCCACCGCCACGCCGTCGGCGGCGGCGAAACGCTCGCCCAACATCCGACTGAAATGCCCAGTGCCGCTGCCCAGGTCGAGCCAGCGCGCAGGCGTGAACCCGGCGGGCAGCCGCGCCAGCAGCGCCATGCCCACGGCGCGCTGCAGGGCCGCGACACTGTCGTAGCTGGCCGCCGCGCGGGAGAACGAAGCCGCCACCTGGCGCTTGTCCGGCAAGGTGCCGGGCAGGGTTGGGCGGGAAAGATCAGTCATCACCACTCTCATGCAGGAAACTCTTGATGCCCGCTGCCAACTCCTGGGGATACTCCAGCAGGAAGGCATGGGAACTGTCTTCGACCAGGCCGACTTCCACGTCCGGCAGCAGGTCGCTCAGGGCCTTGGCCGCTTCCACCGGTACCAGCGCGTCACTGCCGGCGAACAGATGTAGCTGCGGGCCTCCGTATTGCTCCAGGGCGCTGCGCGTATCGAGGCTGGCCAGCACTTCGAGGCCTCTGGCCAGGTACAGCGGATCGGTGTCGGGCACGCCTACCCCCAGTTGACGCAGCAGGGTGCGCGGTTGCTGCGCGCCCTCGCTGCACAAGGTGCGAAAGCGCTTGAGGGTGACGTGCGTGTGGCTGCGGCAACCATCCAGGAAAGTGCCGAAGGTATCTGCAGCCATGCCGTGCGGCCAGTCCGCCCGGGCCACGAAGCTGGGGTTGCTGGCCAGGGTGAGCAGGCCACAGCAGTGGTCGCCGCGCTTGTGCGCCAAGGCGCTGGCGAGCATGCCGCCCAGCGACCAGCCACCCAGCCACACATCGGTCGGCAACGTGCGGTCCAGGTGTTCGATCCAGGCTTGGGGATCACTGTCGGCCAGTTCCGGCAGGGGCATCAACTCGACTTGCAGGCGTGAATCCTGGGCGCGCAGGCTGGCGGCCAGCGGTTCCAGTGAGGCGGTGCCCAGGCCCCAGCCGGGCAGTAGGATCAGGCGGTTACGCATCGGCGGACTCCAGCTGTGGATGACACTCGGCCAATGCATTCAACAATAGCTGGACCTGCGCCTCGCTGTGGGCGGCGCTCAAGGTCACGCGCAAGCGCGCGCTGCCAGCGGGCACGGTGGGTGGTCGAATCGCCGTGACCAGCAGCCCGCGTTCGCGCAACAGGCGAGACAGCGCCAGCGCCCGCCCCGCATCGCCGATCAGGATCGGCTGGATCGCGGTGTGGCTGTCCATCAGCGTCAGCCCGATTTGCTCGGCGCCCGTGCGGAACTGCCGGATCAACGCGGCCAGGTGCTCGCGACGCCAACGCTCGCGGCGCAGCAACTCCAGGGCCTTGAGGGTGGCGCAGGCCAGCGCCGGTGGCTGGCTGGTGGTGTAGATATAGGGCCGGGCGAACTGCACCAGCGCCTCGATCAGTTCCTCGCTGCCGGCGACGAAGGCGCCGGAAGTGCCACAAGCCTTGCCCAGCGTGCCGATCAACACCGGCACGTCGTCGACAGCGAGACCGAAGTGTTCGACCAGCCCGCCACCGTTGTCGCCGAGCGTGCCGAAACCATGGGCGTCGTCGACCATCAGCCAGGCACCGCGGGCGCGGGCCTCCTTGGCCAGGGCCGGCAGGTCGGCGCAGTCACCGTCCATGCTGAACACGCCGTCGGTGACCACCAGGGTATTGCCGCTGGCCTTGTCCAGGCGGCTGGCCAGGCTGGCCGGATCATTGTGCAGGTAGCGGCTGAAGCGCGCGCCGCTGAGCAGCCCGCCATCCAGCAAGGAGGCATGGTTGAGGCGATCCTGCAGCACCGTGTCGCCCTGCCCCACCAGCGCGGTGATCGCGCCGAGGTTGGCCATGTAGCCGGTGGAGAACAACAGCGCGCGCGGGCGCCCGGTCAGGTCGGCCAGGGCCTCTTCCACCTGATGGTGCGGTGTGCTGTGGCCGATCACCAGATGCGAGGCACCGCCGCCGACACCCCAGCGCTCGGCGCCCTCGCGCCAGGCCTTGATCACTTCAGGGTGGTTGGCCAGGCCCAGGTAATCGTTGCTGCAGAACGCCAGCAATGGCTGGCCGTCGACCACCACCTGCGGCCCCTGTGGGCTCTGAAGCAGAGGACGTTGGCGGTAAAGGTCGGCGGCGCGCCGTTCGGCTAGCCGCGCGGCGAGGTCGAAAGCCATGTTCAGGCCGTGGCTGCGTCGTAGAACAGCTCGCTGCTGCGTTGCTCGACCAGGGCCTGCTCGATGGCCGCCTGGTGTACTTCGTCGGCGTGCTCTTCGCGGGCTTCGGGCAGGATACCGAGGCGGGCGAACAGCTGCATGTCCTTGTCGGCTTGCGGGTTGGCGGTGGTCAGCAGTTTTTCGCCGTAGAAGATCGAGTTGGCGCCAGCCATGAAGGCCAGGGCCTGCATCTGCTCGTTCATCTGCTCGCGGCCGGCGGACAGGCGCACGTGGGACTTGGGCATGAGGACCCGGGCCACGGCCAGCATGCGGATGAAGTCGAACGGGTCGACGTCCTCTTCATCGGCCAGCGGCGTGCCAGCGACCTTGACCAGCATGTTGATCGGCACCGACTCCGGGTGCTCGGGCAGGTTGGCCAGCTGGATCAAGAGGCCTGCGCGGTCGTCCAGCGACTCGCCCATGCCGAGGATGCCGCCGGAGCAGATCTTCATGCCGGCATCGCGCACGTAGGCCAGGGTCTGCAGGCGCTCGCTGTAGGTGCGGGTGGTGATGATGCTGCCGTAGAACTCCGGCGAGGTGTCGAGGTTGTGGTTGTAGTAGTCCAGGCCGGCCTGGGCCAGGGCCTGGGTCTGCTCCTGATCGAGCCTGCCGAGGGTCATGCAGGTCTCCAGGCCCATGGCCTTCACCCCTTTGACCATCTCCAGCACGTACGGCATGTCCTTGGCCGACGGATGCTTCCACGCCGCGCCCATGCAGAAACGGGTCGAGCCGATGGCCTTGGCCCGGGCGGCCTCTTCCAGCACCTTCTGCACTTCCATCAGCTTCTGCTTTTCCAGCCCGGTGTTGTAGTGGCCGGACTGCGGACAATATTTGCAATCTTCCGGGCAGGCGCCGGTCTTGATCGACAGCAGCGTGGAAACCTGCACGCGGTTGGGGTCGAAGTGCGCGCGGTGGACGGTCTGGGCCTGGAACAACAGGTCGTTGAACGGCTGCTGGAACAGCGCCTTGACCTCGGCCAGGGACCAATCGTGACGTGTGGTTGCAATTGCACTGGCGCTCATCGGCGTTTCCTTATCTAGGGTCTGACTGACGCCGGGAGAAGAAAGCCCGCCAGCGCATCACGGATAGCTCGCATAGTCACGGAAGGCCCATGAACTGTCAACCAAGCATAAAGACACTGGTTTACATCTGTACAAATATCAATCAGTCATGCCTGTTGTGTGACGAACCCGCCCTGCAGCCCTATCCGCTATGCATGGCCTGCGAACGCGAACTGCCGTGGCTGGGCCAGCACTGCCGCCGCTGCGCCTTGCCCACGGCCTGCGGCGAACTCGCTTGCATCAGCTGCGAACAGCGTCCGCCAGCCTTCAGTCAGGTGATCGCGCCCTGGTCTTTCGGCTTTCCCATCGACACGCTGGTCAGCCGCTTCAAGCATGCCAGACAGTGGCCCCTGGGCCGGCTGATGGCGCAGCTGCTCGGCCACGCACTGGAGCATCACTACGCAGAAGGCCTGCCGCGCCCCGACCGACTGCTGCCCGTGCCACTGGCCAAGGGTCGGCTGCGCCAGCGAGGTTTCAACCAGGCGGCGATGCTCGCCCACTGGCTGGCCAGGCAATTGCGCCTGCCGTGCGACGAACATCTGCTTGAACGCATCCGTGACACCCCGGCCCAGCAGGTACTTGGCGCCAAGGCCCGTCGGGGCAACCTGCGCCGGGCCTTCGCGCTCGCCAAGGAGGCGGACATCGACGGCCTGCACCTGGCGGTGGTCGACGACGTGCTGACCACCGGCGCGACCGCCCAGGCGCTGGCCCGACTGCTGCGCGGGGCCGGCGCCCGCCGTGTCGATATCTATTGCCTGGCACGCACACCCAAGCCGGATCAGGCTTGACTTGACCCGGTGACGGCGGCAACGTCGCGGGACCTACACAACACCCGAATGCCCGCCCATGTCCCTGCCTGCCCTGCTCACCCAGCACATCGTCCGTCGTCCACAGCGCATCGCCCTGCTGCAGCATGTCGCCGAGCAGGGCTCGATCACCCGCGCCGCCAAGGCCGCCGGGATCAGCTACAAGGCCGCCTGGGACGCCATCGACGAACTCAACAACCTGGCTGCGCAACCACTGGTGGAGCGCAGTACTGGAGGCCGCGGCGGTGGCGGGGCGCGCTTGTCCGCCGAAGGCGAACGGGTCTTGCGCCTGTACCAACGCCTGCAGGCGTTGCAGGCGGAGATTCTCCAGTCCCCCGAGGACAGCAGCGACCTCGACCTGCTCGGGCGCCTGATGCTGCGCACCAGTGCCCGCAACCAGTTGCAAGGACGCATCAGCGGGCTGCGCCGCGAGGGCCGGCATGATCGCATCAGCCTGGCCCTGGGCGGCGGGCTGGAGATCGAAGCGTTGATCACCCGGGGCAGTACCGAGCGCCTGGAGCTGGCGCTGGGCGGCAGCGTGGTGGCCCTGCTGAAGGCGGGCTGGGTGCAGTTGCTGGGCGATGACGAGCAGGCGCAAGCAGGCAGCAACTGCCTGAAGGCCACGGTCGAGGAAATCCTCAGCGAGGAGGACGGGCCGGGCGAGGTACGCCTGGCACTGGGTAACGGCCAGACCTTGTGCGCCATCGCCGAAGCCGCCTGGCTGGCGCAGTACCAGGTGCAACCGGGAAACGAGTTGCGGGTGCAGTTTCATCCGTCGTTCGTGCTGCTGGGGGTGCCGGTCTAGCCCGGCCAGCCCGCGTCCACGGGAGCTTGTGGCCACCGATCTGCGGCAAGGACTGGCCTGGGGTAACATGCCCGCACGCAGTCCCCGCGACCGGAGCCTTTCATGTCCCACCCCTTCGATACCCTCACACCCGACCTCGTGCTGGATGCCGTGGAAAGCCTCGGCTTTCTCAGCGACGCGCGGGTGCTGGCACTCAACAGCTACGAGAACCGCGTCTACCAGGTGGGCATCGAGGACGCACAGCCGCTGATCGCCAAGTTCTATCGCCCTGGGCGCTGGAGCGACGCGGCGATCCTCGAGGAGCACACCTTCACCCGCGAACTGGCCGAGTGCGAAGTGCCGGTGGTGGCACCGCTGCTGCACGAGGGGCGCTCCCTGTTCGAACACCAGGGCTTTCGCTTCACCCTGTTCCCGCGCCGTGGCGGCCATGCCCCGGAGCCGGGCAACCTCGACCAGCTCTATCGCCTCGGGCAACTGCTCGGGCGCCTGCATGCGGTAGGCGCGAGCAAACCCTTCGAGCACCGCGAATCCCTGGCTGTGGACAACTTTGGCCACGCCTCGCTCAAGACCCTGCTCGACGGCAACTTCGTGCCCCGTGAGCTGCTGCCCGCCTATGAGTCGGTGGCCCGCGACCTGCTCAAGCGGGTCGAGGATATCTACGCCCGCACCCCGCACCAGCTGATCCGCCTGCACGGCGACCTGCATCCAGGCAACCTGATGCACCGCGACGACGTCTACCACGTGGTCGACCTCGACGACTGCCGCATGGGCCCGGCCGTCCAGGACCTGTGGATGATGCTCGCCGGCAGCCGCGAGGAACGCTTGGGGCAACTGGCGGAATTGATCGACGGCTACAACGAGTTCCATGACTTCGACCCACGCGAACTGGCCCTGATCGAGCCGCTGCGCGCCCTGCGCCAGTTGCACTACAGCGCCTGGCTGGCACGGCGCTGGGACGATCCGGCGTTCCCGCCAAGCTTCCCCTGGTTCGGCCAACCGCGCTACTGGGGCGACCAGATCCTCGCCCTGCGCGAGCAGATCGCCGCGCTCGATGAACAACCGTTGAAATTGTTCTAGGTCTGGGCCGCGCGCTGTCTACAATAGGCGTCGCTTTATTTAGCTACCTAAGCAAGGATTCTGCATGCACGCCGCCAACCCGCGTCGCGGGTACCTCCTGGGCCTCGGCGCCTACATCATCTGGGGCTTGTTTCCCCTGTACTTCAAAGCGATCCAGAGCGTTCCGGCGGTGGAAATCATCGTCCACCGGGTACTCTGGTCGGCCCTGTTCGGCTCGCTCCTGCTACTGGTGTGGAAACACCCCGGCTGGTGGCGCGAACTGCGCGACAACCCTCGGCGCCTGGCGATCCTCGCGCTCAGCGGCGCGCTGATCGCCGGCAACTGGCTGACCTACGTGTGGGCGGTGAACAATGGCCGCATGCTCGAGGCCAGCCTGGGCTACTACATCAACCCGCTGATCAACGTGCTGCTGGGCATGCTGCTGCTCGGCGAACGCCTGCGCCGCCTGCAATGGCTGGCGGTGGGGCTGGCGGCCCTGGGCGTGGCCCAGCAGGTGTGGCAGGTCGGCAGCTTGCCGTGGGTGTCGCTGGCGCTGGCGCTGTCGTTCGGCTTCTATGGGTTGATTCGCAAGCAGGCGCCCGTGGCCGCACTGCCTGGGCTGGTGGTCGAGACGTGGATGCTGGTGCCCATTGCCATCGGCTGGCTGTTGCTGCACCCGGCCGCCAGCAGCGCCAGCCCTGAGTTCTTCAGCAGCAGCGAGGCGCTGTGGCTGATCGCCGCCGGCCCGGTGACGCTGGTGCCGCTGGTGTGCTTCAACGCTGCCGCCCGGCACCTGCCCTACACCACGCTGGGCTTCCTGCAGTACCTGGCGCCGACCCTGGTGCTGTTGCAGGCGGTGCTGCTGTTCGACGAGCATCTGACGGCGAGCAACCTGCTGGCCTTCGCCTGTATCTGGGGCGGCCTGGCGATTTATAGCGTCGATGCCTGGCTGAGTTTGCGCAAGCGCGCCTGATCAGAAAATAATCAAATCTCTACAGGCCACGGGGGACGTGGCCTGCAGCAAGCGCTCCAAAGGTTATCCACACCCTCGTCCCCGCCGTTTGTGCACAAGCCACTGATTAGTGGACATTTTTTGCTCAAACCTCGCCAGCCCTTGCTGTTACTGGCCTCCAGCGTAGCGCCCCCAGCTTATCCACAGGGGCTTCCCCGTAAAATCGGGATAACCATCTAAGGGCCGCTTCGCGCCCCATCGCGACACAAGGCCGCTCCTACAGGGGATCTCGATTTCCTGTAGGAGCGGCCTTGTGTCGCGATGGGGCGCGAAGCGGCCCCGGCGATCTTGAATCACTCCTCCGGCCGCAGCCGCAACTCCACCATCAGATCATCCGCCAGGCTCTCCAGCCGCGCCTGCAGATCGTCCAACGACAAGGTCAACGGCAACGCCAGCAACGCATCGGCATGGAACAACGGCTCGCTGCTCATCGGTGCTGGCCGCACCTCGGTGCTCAGGCGCTCCACGTTCACCCCTTGCTCGGCCAGCAAACGGGTGATATCACGGACGATACCCGGCCGGTCGTTACCCACCAGTTCCATTGCGATCGGCTTCCAGGTGCAGGACGGCTCGATCCCGCTTTCGGCAATGAGCACACGGATGCCGTGGTCACCCAGTTTATGCAGCGACTCGACCAGCTCGGCGTAGTTTTCCGCCGGCACCGCCACCCGCAGGATCCCGGCGAACTGCCCGGCCATGCGCGACATACGACTTTCCAGCCAGTTGCCGTTGTGATCGGCGATGCACTGGGCGATACGTTCGACCTGACCGGCCTTGTCGGGGGCGATCACAGTGAGTACGAGATGGTCCACGGGCCACTCCTTTCGATTCGCTCGGGGCGCGACAACAGGCCGCGAGACAGGGGTCGATTCAGTATAGGCAAGGCGCGGCAACCTGCCGCAGGACAGTCAGGGATCTTGATCGTGTACTGTTTCAAGATTTATCTGGAACAATCCACCTGTTTTTTGCGAACATACCGTCTCCCAGCGTGACCCTATGCGACCAGTTGGTCGCAGAGCGACGCTTTTAGTCTGATGTTCACCTGCCTGCTGCTTCATGTAGTATGCGTCGACGCGGACTACAAAACGTCGTTTCGATGTCTGCCAAGGCGCCTGTGAAAATACGCCAACCGCCCGCCGATCCGTCTGGCGAGCCGCACCCAGCCGCCCCCGAAGTCCGCGGGCATGCACTGGTGCCGTGTTTAGAGAAGCGCTACAGGCTTAATACGATGAGCGAAAGCGAAATAGCTGAGCAGAGGTGAGGCAAGCAATGACTGGATACGTTCAAGTCGGTGGCCTTCAGGTCGCCAAGGCCCTGTATGACTTCGTCAACGACGAAGCGATCCCTGGAACCGGCGTCAAGGCCGATGCGTTCTGGGCCGGGGCGGAGAAAATCATCAACGACCTCGCCCCCAAGAACAAAGCCCTGCTCGCCAAGCGCGACGAGCTGCAAGCCAAGATCGATGCCTGGCACCAGGCACGCAAAGGCCAGGCCCACGACGCCGCAGCCTACAAAGCATTCCTCCAGGAAATCGGTTACCTGCTGCCACAAGCCGACGATTTCCAGGCCACCACGCAGAACGTCGACGAAGAAATCGCCGTCATGGCCGGCCCGCAGCTGGTGGTGCCGGTGATGAACGCGCGCTTCGCCCTGAACGCCGCCAACGCCCGTTGGGGTTCGCTGTACGACGCCCTCTACGGCACCGACGCCATCAGCGATGCGGGTGGCGCCGAGAAAGGCCAGGGCTACAACAAGGTGCGCGGTGACAAGGTCATCGCCTTCGGCCGTGCCTTCCTCGATGAAGCCGCGCCACTGGCGGCCGGCTCCCACGTCGACTCCACCGGCTACCGCATCGAAGGCGGCAAGTTGGTGGTCGCCCTCAAGGGTGGCAGCAACAGCGGCCTGCGTGACGACGCCCAGCTGATCGGTTTCCATGGCGACGCCAAGGCGCCGACCGCCGTGCTGCTCAAGCACAACGGCCTGCATTTCGAGATCCAGGTCGACGCCAGCACCCCGGTCGGCAGCACCGACGCCGCCGGCGTGAAGGACATCCTGATGGAGTCGGCGCTGACCACCATCATGGACTGCGAAGACTCGGTCGCCGCCGTCGACGCCGACGACAAGGTGATCGTCTACCGCAACTGGCTGGGCCTGATGAAAGGCGACCTGGCCGAAAGCGTGACCAAGGGCGAAAAGACCTTCACCCGCACCATGAACCCCGACCGCGAATACGCCGCGCCCAATGGCGGCAGCGTCACCCTGCACGGTCGCTCGCTGCTGTTCGTGCGCAACGTCGGTCACCTGATGACCAACCCGGCGATCCTCGACGCCCAGGGCAACGAGATTCCCGAAGGCATCCAGGACGGTCTGTTCACCAACCTGATCGCCCTGCACAACCTCAACGGCAACACCAGCCGCAAGAACACCCGCAGCGGCAGCGTGTACATCGTCAAGCCGAAGATGCACGGCCCGGAGGAAGTAGCCTTCGCCGCCGAGATTTTCAGCCGCGTCGAAGACCTGCTCGGCATGAAGCGCAACACCGTCAAGGTCGGCATCATGGACGAAGAGCGCCGCACCACGGTCAACCTCAAGTCGTGCATCAAGGCCGCCGCCGAGCGCGTGGTGTTCATCAACACCGGTTTCCTCGACCGCACCGGTGACGAGATCCACACCTCCATGGAAGCCGGCGCCGTAGTGCGCAAGGGCGCCATGAAGCACGAGAAGTGGATCGGCGCCTACGAGAACAACAACGTCGACGTCGGCCTGGCCACTGGCCTGCAAGGTCGCGCGCAGATCGGCAAGGGCATGTGGGCCATGCCCGACCTGATGGCCGCCATGCTCGAGCAGAAGATCGCCCACCCGCTGGCCGGAGCCAACACCGCCTGGGTACCGTCGCCGACCGCCGCCACCCTGCACGCCCTGCACTACCACAAGGTCGATGTGCAGGCGCGTCAGCGCGAGCTGGCTTCGCGCACCCCGGCCTCGGTCGATGACATCCTGACCATTCCGCTGGCCGCCGACACCAACTGGTCGGCCGAGGAGATCCGCAACGAGCTGGACAACAACGCCCAGGGCATCCTCGGCTATGTGGTGCGCTGGATCGACCAGGGCGTGGGTTGCTCGAAGGTGCCGGACATCAACGACGTCGGCCTGATGGAAGACCGCGCCACCCTGCGCATCTCGGCCCAGCTGCTGGCCAACTGGCTGCGCCACGGCGTGGTCACCCAGGAGCAGGTGCTGGAAAGCCTCAAGCGCATGGCCGCGGTGGTGGACAAGCAGAACGCCGGCGACGCCCTGTACCGCCCGATGGCGCCGAACTTCGATGACAACATCGCGTTCCAGGCCGCCGTGGAACTGGTGGTGGAAGGCGCCAAGCAACCGAACGGCTACACCGAGCCGGTGCTGCACCGCCGTCGCCGCGAGTTCAAGGCGCGCAACGGGCTTTAAGCCGCCAGCAACACATCGCGGGGCAAGCCCGCTCCCACGCCGATTGTCACTCGGCGTGGGAGCGGGCTTGCCCCGCGATCGCTTTCAGCCATGACCCATTCTCAATTCACGTCGCACCAACTCCAGGAGCTTCTCCAGGTCCACCGGCTTGAGCAGGAAATCCACCACGCCCAGGTGCATAACGTCCACCGCCTCCTTCACATCGGTGTCGCCCGACACGACGATGATCGACAGCGCCGCCCGCTCCGATTCGCGAATCTGCCGGATCAGGTCCAGCCCATCATCGGGCTGCATACGCAAATCAGTGATCATCAGGGCAATACGCGGCTCGTAGTGCAGCTTGAACATCGCCTCCTGGGCGCCATCGGCCTGCATGCTCTCGATCCCCCGGCTTTTCAGGTAAAGGCACAATGCATCCCTGTTCACCGGATTGTCGTCCACCACCAGCACCACGGGCTTCGGTGCGACGGGGGCACTCGCCACGGCCAACGCCTCACGTTCGGCGTCACTCAGGATGTCGTCATGCTCAGCCATGGTCATCTCGTCAGAAAAATCGTGCTCACCCTTGAGACCGTAAACCCGCGCAGCCCGGTTCGCCTTTCGTCGGGGCGTTGACAGCGGTGTCTCTAGACTTACGTCCAATGGGCACCGCAAGGCGGCCAGCCGACCATGGAGGCCGAGAACAACAAAGCCGCCCCCTATAGATAGATATATATAGTTCGGCATAGCGATACGGTCAGCTTCATGAGCAAAAAGGACGCCTACCACCTGGCGGGCAGGACAGCAGTGCTGCAAAACATCCAGGGCACCCTGCAGTTCCTGCAGCGTTTCCCGCCCTTCAACCAGATGGAGCACAACCACCTGGCCTTCCTGGTGGAACAATGCCAGCTGCGTTTCTACGCGGCCGGAGAAAGCATCATCAAGCCCGCCGACGGGCCGGTCGAACACTTCTACATCGTCAAGCAGGGGCAAGTGGTCGGCGAGCGTCACCACGTGACCAGGCCAGGTACCGAGACCACCTTCGAGATCACCAGCGGCGAGTGCTTCCCGCTGGCCGCGCTGCTCGGTGAACGGGCCACCCGCACCGAGCACCTGGCCGGCGATGACACGTTCTGCCTGCAACTGAACAAGGCGGCGTTCATCCGCCTGTTCTCGATGTCCGAGGCCTTCCGCGACTTCGCCTTGCGCGGCGTGAGCAGCCTGCTCGACCAGGTCAACCAGCAGGTGCGCCAGCGCGCCGTGGAAACCCTGGGCACCCAGTACTCGCTGAATACACCGCTGGGCGAACTGGCGTTGCGTCATCCGGTGGTCTGCACGGCGGACACGCCCTTGCGCGAAGCCGTGCGGTTGATGCACGAGCAGCAGGTCGGCAGCATCGTCATCATCGATGAGCGGCGGTATCCCATCGGCATCTTCACCCTGCGCGACCTGCGCCAGGTGGTGGCCGACGCCAGCGCCGAGCTGACCGCGCCGGTCGAACGCCATATGACCGCCCGGCCCTTCCACCTCAGTCCTCAGGCCAGTGCCTTCGATGCCGCCATGGCGATGACCGAGCGGCACATTGCCCACGTCTGCCTGGTGGACAACCAGCGCCTGTGCGGGGTGATCTCCGAACGCGACCTGTTTTCCCTGCAGCGTGTCGACCTGGTGCACCTGGCGCGTACCATCCGCCATGCGCCACGACTGGACACCCTGGTGGCGCTGCGCGGCGAGATCGGCCAGTTGGTCGAGCGCATGCTCGCCCACGGTGCCTCGTCGACGCAGATCACCCAGATCATCACCCTGCTCAACGACCACACCGTGTGCCGGGTGATCGAGCTGGCCATGGCCGAACGCGGCGACCCCGGCGTGCCGTTCAGCTGGCTGTGCTTCGGCAGCGAAGGTCGCCGCGAACAGACACTGCACACCGACCAGGACAACGGCATCCTGTTCGAAGCCCGCGACAGCGTCGAAGCCGATGCCATCCGCGCGAAACTGCTGCCGCTGGCGCAATACATCAACCACAACCTCGCCCAATGCGGCTTCACCCTGTGCAAGGGCAACGTAATGGCCGGCAACCCCGAGCTGTGCCTGTCGCGCAGCGAATGGGCACGGCGCTTCGCCGGTTTCGTGCGCGAAGCCAGCCCGGAAAACCTGCTGGGTTCGAGCATCTACTTCGACCTGCGCGTGGTCTGGGGCGATGAGCAGGGTTGCGAGCAATTGCGCCAGTCCTTGCTGGAGCAGGTGGCCGACAACCGCATATTCCAGCGCATGCTGGCCGACAACGCCCTGCGCCAGCGCCCACCGGTGGGGCGCCTGCGCGACTTCGTGCTGACCCGCCAGGGCGACGACAAGGCCGCCACCCTGGACCTCAAGGTGCAAGGGCTGACCCCGTTCGTCGACGGCGCCAGGCTGCTGGCCCTGGCCAACGGCATCAAGGCGTGCAACACCCTGGAGCGCCTGCGCCAGCTGGTGGACAAGGGGGTCATCGAGGCGCTGGACGGCGCCGCCTACGAAGAGGCCTATCACTTCATCCAGCAGACCCGCATGCAGCAGCACCAGCGCCAGAGCCGCGACCACCAGCCCTACTCCAATCGGCTCGACCCCGACAGCCTCAACCACCTGGACCGGCGCATCCTGCGCGAGTCCCTGCGCCAGGCCCAGCGCCTGCAGAGCAGCCTCGCCCTGCGGTACCAGCTGTGAACCTGTTCGCCTGGCTGCGGCCCACGGCGCCGGACCTGGCCGATAACCTGCGCCAGCGCCTGGCCGCGCTGCCCGCGCCGGCTCCGCTGGGGGTCTGCACCCTGCGCGAGCAGCGCTGGGTGGTGCTGGATCTGGAAACCAGCGGCCTGAACCTCAACCGCGACCAGGTGCTGTCGATCGGCGCGGTGGCCATCGAGGACGGGGCCATCGACATGGGCCGGCCATTCGAGCGCACGCTGTACCGCCCCGGGCAGAAGACCAATGCCAGCGTGCTGATCCACGGCCTGGGGCCCAGCGCCCTTGCCGCCGGTTGCGATCCCGCCGAGGCGCTGCTCGACCTGATGACGTTCATTGGCGACAGCCCTGTGCTGGCGTTCCATGCCCCGTTCGACCGGCACATGCTGGCCCGGGCTCTCAAGGACAGCCTGGGACTGCGCCTGCAGCATGGGTTTCTCGATGTGGCGGAGCTGGCACCGATGCTCAACCCCGACACCGTGCTGCGCGAAGCCGGGCTGGACGACTGGGTTGCCCGTTTCGGGCTGGAAGTGCAGGCCCGTCACCACGCCAGCGCCGATGCCCAGGTGACCGCCGAGCTGGCGCTGATCCTCTTCAGTCAGGCCCGGCGCCAGCAACTGGACAGTCCGTTGCAGCTGGAGCAGGGGCTGCGTCAGTGGCGGCGACGCAAAGTCCAGAGTCACGGCCTCTGAGCCATACATCGCCCCTGTAGGAGCGGCCTCGTGTCGCGAAAGGGCCGCAAAGCGGCCCCGGCATTATCCGCTTGATGCACTAATCGTGGGGGTGCTTCGCACCCCTTTCCGACCGGTCCGACGCCTCGGCAAGGCCGCTCCTACAGCAATTGCAGCCTGAAGAGAACCGCAAAACGTTTGCTATTGCTGCTGGCAATCCGATAAGCGTCAATTGCGCCCCCACCCTCGCCTCTGCCACAATCGCGAATAATTATCGTTAGTTAACGCATGCTTCCCGGGGGACGCCTTTTGACGTCTGTACGCAGCCCACACACCGAGCTGGTCGGAACGCTGTACCGCGACCATCGCGGCTGGCTGCTGGCCTGGCTGCAACGCAGCACGGCCTGCCGCCAGCGCGCCGAGGACCTGAGCCAGGACACCTTCGTGCGCCTGCTAGGTCGTGAACGCCTGGACGCCCCCCGCGAACCCCGCGCGTTCCTCGTGGCAGTCGCCAAGGGCCTGCTGTTCGACCACTTCCGCCGCGCCGCCCTCGAGCAGGCCTACCTGGCGGAACTGGCCTCGTTGCCCGAGGCCGAGCAACCCTCCCCGGAAATGCAGCACCTGGTCCTCGAAGACCTCAAGGCCATCGACCGCCTGCTCGGCAAGCTGTCGAGCAAGGCCCGCGCGGCCTTCCTGCACAACCGCCTGGATGGCCTGGGCCACGCCGAGATCGCCGAGCGCCTGGGCGTTTCGGTGTCGCGCGTGCGCCAGTACATCGCCCAGGGCATGCGCCAGTGCTACATCGCCCTGTACGGGCAACCGACATGAACAACGGCCCGGTATCGAGCACGGTGCTGGAAGCGGCCATCGCCTGGAAACTGTGCCTGGACGAAGGCTGCGGCACACCGGACGAGCGCAGTGCCTTCATGCGCTGGCACGCCGCCCACGAAGAGCACGCCCGCGCCTGGCGGCAGTTGGGCATGCTCGACCAGCGTGTCAGCACCGCCGCAGGCCCGGTACGCCACGCCCTGTTGCAATCACGAAGCGGCCTGCGCCAGCGCCTGAGCGGCTTGGGTGGGGGCCTGGCCGGGCTGCTGCTGGTCGGCTGCCTGCTGGTCGGCGCTGGCGTGCCGACCCTGTCGCCGAACTACTGGCTGGCCGACCAGCACACCGGCACGGGCGAAATGCGCACCCTGCGCCTGGAAGACGGCACCTTGCTGAGCCTGAACACCAGGACCGCGGTGGATATCGACTTCCAGGGCGAACAGCGGCTGATCGTGCTGCACCAGGGCGAGATCTCGGTGGAGACCGGCCATGACGACAGCCACCCGTTGCTGGTGCGCACCGAGGAGGGCCGCCTCAGACCACTGGGCACGCGCTTCCTGGTCAAGCGCGAGGACGCCGGCACACGCCTGGAAGTCTTGCAGTCATCGGTGGCCGCCAAGCCGCAGAACAGCGGTGACGAACAGGTCCTGCGCGAGGGCCAGCAGGTGCTGATGAGCGCCGATGGCCTGGGCCGGGTCGGATCCGTGGCGGTCGGCAGCGATGCCTGGACCCGCGGCATGCTGGTGGTGGACAACGTGCGCCTGGCCGACCTGGTGGCCGCGCTCGGCCAGTACCGCAGCGGCCACCTGGGTGTCAGCGACGAAGTCGCCGACCTGCGCGTGAGCGGCAGCTTCCCGCTGACCGACACCGACCTGGCCCTGGCCTCGCTGCAACCGGCGCTGCCGGTGAAGATCGAGCGGCATACGCCGTGGTGGGTGACAGTCTCCGCCAGATAAGCGTCGTGTGCTGCTATTCGCGGGTAAACCCGCTCCCACAGGGAATGCGCCACGCCTGTGGGAGCGGGTTTACCCGCGAATAAGCCAAGGCGATATAGCGCTGAGCGCCACTCGCGCCAACCCTGCCAGATTTTTTTCAAAAGACCCTGTCACTTTCCCAATCTCGCTCGGCAAGGAAGCAGTCAGCACTATTTCGTCGAGGAGCCGCTGCATGTCCCGTGCCGTTGATGCTTTGCTTCGCCCCAGCCTGATGGCCCTGGCCATCGGCCTGGCCACCCCGTTGGCCAGCCCCGCCCTGTTCGCCGCCGAACAGTCCGCCATGCGTGCCTATGATCTGCCCAGCGCACCGCTGGCCAGCACCCTGAACCAGATCGCCAGCCAGGCCGGGATCGCCCTGGCGCTGGATCCGGCATTGGTCAGCGGACGCAACTCGGCACCGGTCAGTGGCCAGTACGACGCTGTCGGCGCCCTGCAGGCCGCCCTGCGCGGTACCGGTCTGCAGCTGCAGCAGAGCAGCGCCGGCAGCTACAGCCTGGTAGCCACGGCCGAGGGCAGCCTCGCGCTGCCGGAAACCAACATCAACGCCAACAGCAGTTAC
The DNA here is from genome assembly GCF_054788395.1 of Pseudomonas sp. microsymbiont 2. Classification (NCBI taxonomy): domain Bacteria; kingdom Pseudomonadati; phylum Pseudomonadota; class Gammaproteobacteria; order Pseudomonadales; family Pseudomonadaceae; genus Pseudomonas; species Pseudomonas sp. microsymbiont 2. The sequence goes on along the minus strand of NZ_CM139112.1, from coordinate 478,101 downwards.
GAAAGCGCATGGGGACCGGTCGAGGGCTACACCGCCAAACGCACAGCCGCCGGTACCAAGACCGACACTGCGCTGGTGGAAGTCCCACGCTCCATTTCCGTGGCCACCCGCCAGCAGATGAGCGACCGCGGCGTGCAAAGCCTGGATGACGCGGTGAAGTACATGCCGGGCATCGTCTCGGCCAGTTTCGGCAGCGACACCCGCTACGACTGGATGCGCGTGCGCGGCTTCGAGCCGACCCAGTTCCTCGACGGCCTGCCCCTGCCCCGCGGTGTGTATGCCAACCCGAAAGCCGAAACCTGGAACCTCGACCGCCTTGCGCTGCTGCGTGGCCCGGCCTCGTCGGTGTATGGCCAGACCCCGCCCGGCGGTCTGCTGGACATGGTCAGCCGGCGCCCCCAGGCCGAGAGCAGCCACGAGATCCAACTGCAGTACGGCAGCGACAACCACCGCCAGATCAACTTCGCCAGCACCGGCAAGATCGATGAGCAGGGCCAGTTCCTCTATGGCGTCAGCGGCGTGGTGCGCGACAGCGGCACGCAGATCGACCACATGGACAACAAGCGCTACAACATCGCCCCGAGCCTGACCTGGAACATCGACGAAGACACCTCGCTGACCTTCCTCAGCCAGTTCACTCGGGACGACACCGGTGCCACCAGCCAGTTCTACCCGATACAAGGCACCAAGATCGACATGCCGTTCGGCAAGGTCTCCCGCCACAAGAACCTGGGCGACCCGGATTACGAATACTACGACCGCACCTATTACGCGCTGGGTTATGCCTTCGAACATCGTTTCAACGATGTCTGGCAGTTCCGCCAGAACCTGCGCTATACCAAGAGCGAGTTGTCGTTCCAGACGCTCACGGTCGGCAGCTACTACCAACCTGATGGCCCTGTGGATAACCAGGGCAACGCCAGCCGCATGTCCACCAACGTCGATGAGGACATCAGCCAGTTCGCCCTCGACAACAACTTCCAGGCCGACTTCGCCACAGGCGATATCAGCCACACCGTGCTGATCGGCCTGGACCACCAGCGCACGGACTCCGACTTCCTCTCCATCTATGGCTTCAACGTGCCGCCCACCAACGTCAACAACCCGGTGTATGGCTTGCCGATCACCCGTCCGGACCGCGCTTCGGCCTATCTGGACTACAACCAGAAAACCGTCCAGACCGGGCTCTACATCCAGGACCAGATGGCGCTCGACAAATGGCGCCTGACCCTGGGCGGGCGTGAGGACTGGGTGCATACCGGCACCACGTTCCTCAACAAGGGCAATGCCACCAACACCCAGCGCGACAAGCAGTTCAGCGGCAATGCGGCGCTCAGCTACGTGTTCGACTCGGGCTTTGTACCGTACCTCTCCTACGCCGAGTCCTTCCAGCCAAGCAGCGGTTCGAGCGCTGACATCGAGAAATCGTTCAAGCCAACCGAAGGCCAGCAATGGGAGCTGGGGGTCAAGTATCAACCGCCTGGCTCCAACACCTTGCTGTCGGCGGCAGTGTACGACCTCAAGCAGAAGAACGTGACCGTCACCAACAATGTGGCTGGGGTGCCCGTCTCCAGCCAGACCGGTGAGGTCAAGGTCCACGGTCTGGAGCTGGAAGCCGTCTCCGATGTCACCGACAACCTGAAAGTGATCGCCGCCTACACCCTGGCCAAGTCCGAAGTGCAGAAAGGGCAGTACAAAGGCAACCGCCTGCAACAGATGCCCAACCAGCAGGCCTCGTTGTGGGCCGACTACACCTGGCATACCGGTGTGCTTGACGGCTTCGGCATTGGCCTGGGCGCTCGTTACACCGGCAACCGCTACGGTGACGAAGCCAACACCTGGCTCGGCAAGAGCAAGGCCTACACTGTGTTCGACGCCGCCGTGCACTACGACCTGGGCCGCCTGGACAACAGCCTCAAGGGCGCCTCGGTGGCGGTCAACGCCAGCAACCTGCTGAACAAGGACTACCTGTCCACCTGCGACGGGTATTACTGCTATTACGGGGACCAACGCAGCGTCGTCGCCAGCGCCACCTACAAGTTCTGAGTGACGGGGCCGCCTTGCGGCCCATTCGCGGGCAAGCCCGCTCCCACAGCAAATGCGCATCCCCTGAGATCGGCGCGTTCCCTGTGGGAGCGGGCTTGCCCGCGAATGGGCTGCACAGCAGCCCCTCGATCCTTCAGGCAAAGACGGAACCGTGATGAAAAGCCAAACCATCCGCCGCTGGTCAGCGATCCACACCTGGAGCAGCCTCGTCTGCACGCTGTTCCTGTTGCTGCTCGCCCTCACCGGCCTGCCGCTGATCTTCCACCACGAACTGGAGCACCTGCTGGGCGATGCGCCGGAGCTGCGCGAGATGCCCGCCGACACCCCGCACCTGGACCTGCAGCAGCTGGTGCTCAAGGCCGAACAGCACCGCCCCGGCGAGGTGATGCAGTACTTCGGCTATGAAGACGACGAGCCCAACGGCGTGGTCGCGATCATGGCCGCCACCGCCGGCACCCACCCCGACGACTCGCACACCTTCATGCTCGATGCGCGCACCGGCGAGGCGGTGGCCATGCCGGCGGCCAACGGCGGTTTCATGATGCTGATGCTGCGCCTGCACGTGGACATGTTCGCCGGGCTGCCCGGCAAGCTGCTGCTGGCGTTCATGGGGGTGCTGTTCATTGTCGCCATCGTCTCCGGCACCGTGCTCTATGCGCCGTTCATGCGTCGCCTGCGTTTCGCCACGGTGCGCCATGAAAAGTCCGCGCGCCTGCGCTGGCTGGACCTGCACAACCTGATCGGCGTGGTCACCCTGACCTGGGCCCTGGTGGTCGGCGTCACCGGGGTGATCAGCGCCCTGTCCGACCTGGTCATCGCCGCCTGGCGCAACGACAGCCTGGCGGCCATGGTCGCGCCGTATCGCGACGCCCCGCCGCTCACCGAGCGCGCCCCGGCCACCGAGCTGCTGCGCATCGCCGAGCAGGCGGCACCGGGCATGCGCCCGGACTTCATCGCCTTCCCTGGCACGCGCTTCTCCAGCGAGCACCACTATGCGGTGTTCATGAATGGCGCCACGAACCTGACCTCGCACCTGTTCACGCCGATCCTGATCGACGCGCGCACCCTGGAGGTGACCGCCGTGGGCGAACGCCCCTGGTACATGGACGCCATGGGCCTGTCGCAACCCCTGCATTTCGGTGACTACGGCGGCCGACCGATGCAGATCCTCTGGGCCGTGCTCGATGTGCTGACCATCATCGTGCTCGGCAGCGGGCTGTACCTGTGGTGGGGCAAGCAACGCAAGCCGCGGGAGGTGCGGGCATGAGCCACAAATCGCAAAGCACCCGCAGGATCTTCGCCTGGCCGGCGTTGATCGCCGTGCTCAGTGCGGCCGGGCTGTTTGCCGCACTGCTCGGGGATGGGGTGTGGGATGTGCTGGCCTGGGTGGGGCTGGGCCTTTCAGCCGGCCTGGGCCTGAGTGGGTTCTGGCGGCGCTAGGCAGCTCTCATGGAACTGCGCATGACGAATTGATTTAGCAGGGACCTGTAGGAGCGGCCTCGTGCCGCGAAAGGGCTGCAAAGCAGCCCCGGCGATCTTTGCATCAACGCTGAAATCCTGGGGCCGCTGCGCAGCCCTTTCGCGACACAAGGCCGCTCCTACAGGGGGCCCGTCAACCGATCGTTCAATCAGCCAAGCGCGGCAACGCCTGGTCCAGTCGCTGGTGCAGCGCGCTGCTGCTCGGCCAGTTGCGCAGCAACCTTGTCCGATCACGGGCAAAAGCGGGAGCGAAGCTGAGCTGGGTGGCGTGCTGGCACATGGCATCCAGGTCGATCAACGACCACTCCCCGTTCTGCCAGAACAGGTTGTGCCCCTTGAAATCGCCATGGCTGATGCGCTCGCGGATCAGCTGCTGCATCACCCGCACCAGCGCCTCGACCTGCTCGTCAGGCGCCTCGCCGCTTTGCACGAAGGGCGCGAAGCATTCGATCAGGTCCGGCCCATCGGCATACTCGGTCACCAGGTAGGCCGTGCTGCGCAGGCCCATCACCCGTTGCTCGAGCACCGCCAGCGGTCGCGGCGTGGCGATGTCGAGGAACTCCAGGCGATGGCCCTCGATCCACGAATGCCAGGCCCGGCTCGGGCGCCAGAAACGCTTGAACCAGTGGGCGGTGTTCTTGATGTTGTAGCGCTTGAGCACCAGTTTGCGCCCAGCGACCTCGATACGCGCCACGCTGGCCGCGCCACCGGTCTTGTACAGGTGGCCCTGGTCGATCAGCGCATCGGCCTGTTCCAGCACCGGCCGCAGCGCCTCGACCTCGCCACGGCGGATCGCCCGCAGCCCGGCAAGACTGCGCTCGACGCTGAACAGCGTGCACTCGCGCCCGGCCTTGTCCAGGTAGTCCTTCAGCCGCCAGGCGCGCACCTTGTCCACCTGCTTCTGCAGCGCCTCCAGTGGCAGCGCATGCTCGGCGTTGGCCAGCACGTAGTGCACCAGCGCCTCTTCGATGAAGGGCTCCAGGCGCTTGGGCAACTGGGCGAAGAACACCCCGAGGTTTTCCAGCACGCGCTGGCGCGACAGCTGCTGACCGGGCGTCTCGGCCTTGATGCCGGCGCCATCGATCAGGTACAGCTGGCCGTCCTGGCGCAGCAGGTTGTCCAGGTGCAGGTCTTCCTGCCACAGGCCCTTGGCATGCATTTGCGCCACCGCGGTCAGCGCCTCGCCCAGCACCTGGTGCTGCTCGTCGGCGAGCATCGGCAGGTGCTCCACCCTGGCCCAGGCATCGCCCAGGCTTTCGGCATGGTCGAGGTACTCGAACAGCAGCCAGCCGCCCTCGCCATCCTTCAGGCCATCGGCCAGCAGGCGTGGGGTGGTCAGGCCCTGCTCGGCCATCAGTCGAGCGCCGTCCCGTTCACGCTGGAAGTGACGGGCGGCATTGGCGCCGACCAGCAGCTTGGCCAGCACCTTGGTTCCGCGCCAGATACCGGCGCCGACATAACGCTGCCCCGGCAGCACGCGCAGCAGGCTGAGCAGTTGCAGGTCGGCGCTACCGGCAGCGTCGGCGAGGGTGACGGTCAGGGGCAATGCCGGGCTACGCCCGGCATCCTTGAGTTCAGACAGGCGCATCAGCGGGCCTCTTTGTGGCGACGGCGTTGCGTCAGGCGTTGCAGCCAGGTGGATACCAGCGCGCTGGTGGCCGGTTGCTCCAGGTAGGCGGCCAGCAGCACGCGCACGTCCGCCTCGTCCCAGGCCCGAGCGCGGCGCAGCAGCGGCTCCAGGTCCTTGACCCGGTCACGCATGCCGAACAACAGCGGTCGGGTCTTCTCCAGGTCGATCAGCTGAGCCTGCCAACCCTCGCGACGTTCGCGCAGGAAGATGTGCTTGGGATAGAAACAGCCGTGCATCTGCCCGGCGCCGTGCAGGGTCCGGGCCAGCTGGCCGCAGGCCTGGAGAATGCCCTGGCGCTGCTCGACAGGCAGTTGCTGCCAGCGACCCAGCCATTGTTCCAGGTCGGTCCACTCGTCCAGTGCCCGGGTCATCAGGATCGCCCGGTGCTGGCCACCCTGCTTGCGCTCGCCGTAGAACACCGCCTGCAAGGCCGGGATATCGAGCTTCTGGTAACGGCTGATGTTGCGAAACTCGCGAGCGAAGGTCGGCTCGCCGAAGGGCCGCTGCAGGCTGCGGGTGAAGTAGTCGCTCTGGCGCTTGAGGTAGTAGCCCTTGCCCTCCAGCTCCAGGCGGAACACGCTGCTCCAGCCGCCACGACCGGTGTTGGGCTCGTCGACGGCGTCCAGCTGCAGGGCCCAGAGCGCCTCGAAATCGCCCAGGCCGTGACGTTGCAGCAGCGCCTGATCGGCGCTGGCCAGGTAATCGGTCATTCCCTTCCCTCGAAAAAGCTCAGCACCTGGCGGATGCGCTTCTTGTCACGCGCGTGCAAGCGCGCGTGCCCGCGATAGCGCAGGTAGAAGCGCAGGCGCTGGGTCGCCGACAGGTGATACTTGGCAACCTTGTCCAGGCACGCCAGATCCTTGATCAGCCGGTGGCGCAGCATGAAGCCGCGCCAGAAATCGCCGGTCGGGCAGTCGATGAAGAATAGCGTGCCTTCGTCGTCCACCAGCAGGTTGCGCCATTTCAGGTCGTTGTGGGCAAAGTGGTGATCGTGCATCACCCGGGTATGCCGGGCCAGCTGGCGGCTGACATGGTCGACCCAGGCCGCATCGCGCAGGCGCGGGTCATTGCGCTCGGCCAGGGCCGAAAGGTCTTCGGTACGCGGCAGCTCGCGGGTGATCATCGCCCCACGGCCAAAAGCCAGGCCCTGGCGCTCCAGGCCCCAGGCGACCACATCGGCGGTGGGAATGCCCCACTTGGCGAACTGCTTGAGGTTCTGCCATTCGGCCTTGACCCGTGGCCGGCCCAGGTAGCGGCGCATGTGCTTGCCGGCGCCGGTGTAGCGTTTGACGTAATAGTTGACCCCGTCGCGCTCGATGCGGATGACCTCGCTCAGCGGGTCACGGGTCAGGCGCTCGCCCGTGATGGCGAACACCGCATCGAGGCTGCCGAAGTCGGCGGCCAGGTGCGCGTACTCCGGCGCCAGGTTCCAGCTCGCCATCAGAGTGCGTCCCCGTAACGTTGCTTGCGGTCGTAGAGTTTCTGCGCCTTGCGCTCCAGCCAGGCGAGCAGCGCGGCCTCGTCCTGGAGCACCTGGCGCAGCGGGCGCTGGAAGTAGCCGCGCAGGAAGCGCAGCTTGTCGCGCCGGGTCAGGCCGATGTCCAGGGCCGAGAAGTACAGGGCGGCCAGGTCCTTGTCGCGCCAGCGGCGGCTGATCCTGGCCCGGGTCTGGGCGCGGTGCAGGTCGATCACCGACAGCTTGAAATCATCCGCCGTCACCGGACGGTCGGTGTGCAGCAGGAAGTGGCAGATATAGCAGTCGCGGTGATTGACCCCGGCGCGGTGCATGCCGCCGGTCATCTTCGCCACTTCGGCGATCAGCGCGCGTTTCAGGCGCGGCTCGGGTGGCTGCTTGACCCAGTCGAGGCTGAAATCTTCCAGGCTGATGGTCGGCGCCAGTTCCTCGGTGATGATGAACGAGTGCTGGGTGGCCGGGTTGCCGCCACGCTCGCCGTAGGCGACCGCGGTCATGGTCGGCACGCCGACTTCATGCAGGCGCTGGATGGCCTGCCACTCCTGGCCGGCGCCGAGCACCGGCAGCTTGGCGCTGAACAGGTTCTTGAAGATCTCGCCCCAGCCGATGCCCCGGTGGATCTTGACGAAGAAGCCCGCGCCATCGACCTCGGTGCGCAGCGTGCGGCGGCCTTCAAGCTCGCGGTACACCTCGCCCTGCAGGCCCTCGACGGCCTCGAAGGGGTCGCGCCCGGCCCACAGGCGCTTGAACGGTTCGGCCAGTATCAGCTTCATGCGGTCTCCTGACCAAGGATCACGTCGGCGGCATGCTGCGGCATGCTGTACAGGTCGGCGGTCTCGGCAAAGGCCACGCCGTTGCGCGACCAGGCCGCGCGGGCCCCGGCGTCTTCGAGCATGCGTTGCAGGTAGTGGTTGAGCTGGTCCTGTTCGAACGGCTCGTCCAGCACCAGGCCGCTGTCGGCCTCGGCGATGTAGTGGGCATAGCCGCAGACCTTGGACACCAGCACCGGCAGGCCGGCGACCAGCGCTTCGAGCAGCACGGTGCCGGTGTTCTCGTTGTAGGCCGGGTGGATCAGCAGGTCGGCGCCGAGCAGGAAGCGCGGAATATCGCTGCGCCCCTTGAGGAACTGTACCTGGTCGCCCAGGCCCAGGGCCGTGCTCTGCACCTGGAACAGCTTGGGGTCGTCCTGGCCGATGACCATCAGCCTGGTGCGCTTGCGCAGTGCCGAGGGCAATGCCGCCAGGGCCTTGAGGCTGCGATCCACGCCCTTGGTCTTGAAGCCCGAGCCGATCTGCACCAGCAGCAGCTCATCGTCGGCCAGGCCGAACTCCTTGCGAAAATCGGCGCGAATGGCATCGGCGTCGGCGGGGCGCCGGCGATCCTGGGAAATGCCCGGCGGCAGCAAGTGGAAACGTGCCTCGGGGGTGTCGTAATGCTTGATGAACAGCGGCTGCTGCACCTCGGAGATCATCAGGATCTCGGTGCGTGCGTCCCTGGCGAACACCGCCCGCTCGTACTCGGCGAAATGGCGGTAGCGGCCCCAGCGACGGTACAGGCCACCGCGCAGGGTCTGGGCCTTGTCCTCGAAGCAGCCGTCAGCGGCATAGTAGACATCCAGACCAGGCATCTTGTTGAAGCCGATCAGGCGATCGACCGGGCGCTTGGCCAGGTCGGCGGCCATCCAGGCACTGAGCTTCTCGTTGCGGCGATGGTTGAACAGCGCCTTGACCGGCGCCACCAGCACCTCGAAGCCCGGTGGAATGTCGCCTTCCCAGATCAGCGTGTACACGCGGATCTGGTGTCCACGCTGCTGGCACTCGAGGGCGATGCGCATGAAGTCGCGCTGCAGCCCGCCAAAGGGGAAATACTTGTAGAGCACAAAAGCCAGTTGCATCAACGAACATCCTCAGCCAGCAGCAGCGCGCTCAAGCGGCCCGCCACATGCTCGGGATTCAGGCGAGTGAAGCACAGCGGCCACTCGCGTTTGAGATCGAACCGGCGCAGGTCCTCGGCGCTCGGTTTGTAGGTGCACTTCTTCTGCAGGCACGGGGCGCAGGGGAAGTCGCTCGCCTGGTGGATCTGGGCGCGTCCGTAGGCACCGGTCAGACCAGGGTTGGTGGGGCCGAACAGCGAGATGGTCGGCACATCCAGGGCGGCGGCCAGGTGGCCCAGGCCGGTATCCACCGCCACGCAGGCCTTGGCCGCCGCCAGCACGCGGGCCACACCCGCCAGGTTCAACTTGGGCAGCACCTGGCAATTGTTCAAGCCTTGGGCAATGCGTTCGGCGCGGGCCTTCTCCGCCGGGTTGCCCCACGGCAGCATCACTTGCAGCTTGCGTCGGCCCATGCGCTCGGCCAGCTCGCGCCAGTAGGCTTCGGGCCAGTGCTTGGTGGCCCAGGTGGTGCCGTGCAGGAACACCACGTAGGGCGCGGCAGGCGGCAGTTGCAGGCGGTTGAGGTCGAGGCCGTAGTTGCCCAGCCCTTCCGGCAGGTCGTAGGCCAGGGCCATGGCGAACAGCTGGCGCACACGCTCCACGGCATGCTGGCCGACGGCGACCGACAGGCGCCGGTCATAGAAGCGACTGGCCAGGCCCTCGCGCGCCGAATAGCGATCCAGGCCGGCCACCGGCGCCTTCACGTAGCGGGTCAGCCAGGCCGACTTGACCAGGCCCTGGGCGTCGATCACCAGGTCGTACCTGTGCTCGCGCAGGCGCTGTTTGAAGGCCTTCCACTCACCGCTCTTGAGCGTCTGCCAGAGGTTCTTGCGCCAGCGGCGGATCGCCACCGGAATCACCTGGTCGACCGCGGGGTGCCAGCTGGGGATCTCGGCGAAACCCTCTTCCACCACCCAGTCGAAACGAATGCCGGGAATGGCATGGGCCGCGTCGGTCAGCGCCGGCAGGGTGTGGATAACGTCGCCCAGCGACGACGTCTTGATGATCAGTACCCGCACTCAGTCGACCTCGGCCACGGTGTCGATCAGGCTCGGCCCGTCGAGGCTGTGCAGGGCGGCGATGACTTTCTCCGGTTCCAGCAGGCGCAGGCAGTTGTAGTGGCCGAAGCGGCAGGTGCGCTCGAAGCATGGGCTGCACTCGATGCCGGTGCGCACCACTTCCACCTGTTCGGCCAGCGGCGGGGTGAAGCCCGGCGAAGTCGAACCGTACACCGCCACCAGCGGGCGATTGAGCGCGGCGGCCACGTGCATCAGCCCCGAATCGTTGGAGACCACCGCACTGGCGCAGGACATCAGGTCGATGGCCTCGGCCAGGGAGGTTTCGCCGGCCAGGTTGCACGACTCCTCGCGCAGGCCCGGGATCAGGCGCTCGCGAATCTGCTCGCCGACCGGGTGGTCGTTCTTCGAACCGAACAGCCAGACCTGCCAGCCCTGGCGGATCATCGCATCGGCAACGCTGGCGTAGTGCTCGGCCGGCCAGCGCTTGGCCTCGCCAAACTCGGCGCCAGGGCACAGGGCCAGCACCGGGCGGTCCAGCTCCAGCCCGAACTTGGCCAGGGCGGCGTCGCGGCTCGCGGTCTCGATCTGCAGGCTCGGGCGCGGATACGGTTTGGGCAACTCGGCGTCCGGCGCGTAGGCCAGGGCCATGAAGCGCTCGATCATCAGCGGATAGCGGGCCTTGTCCAGCTTGCGCACGTCGTTGAGCAGCAGGTAGCGCATCTCGCCACGCCAGCCGGTGCGCTTGGGGATGCCGGCGAAGTACGGCACCAGCGCCGACTTGAGCGAGTTGGGCAGCAGGATCGCCTGGTCGTACTGGCCGGCCAGCGACTTGCCGATGCGCCGGCGCGTGGCCAGCTCCAGCGCGCCGTGGCCGAGCGGGAAGCTCAAGGCCTGGCGCACCTCGGGCATGCGTTCGAGGATCGGGCGGCTCCACTCGGGCGCCAGCACATCGATCACGCAATCGGGGTGCTGCTGTTTGAGGCACTGGAACAGGGTCTGCGCCATCACCATGTCGCCGACCCAGCTGGGGCCAATGATCAGTATTCTCATGCGTTATCCAGAAACATTCGGGGAGGCTGCAGGCTGCGCTACAACCTGGCCTCCCCTCTTTATATTCAGGCTATGTGGCGGACAGTGTACCACCGGTGGTGAGACGACGTTCCTTGGGGCTGCTACGCAGCCCTTTCGCGACACAAGGCCGCTCCTACAAAGGATTGCGTTCCCTGTAGGAGCGGCCTTGTGTCGCGAAAGGGCCGCACAGCGGCCCCAAAATCTCAAGTCAGACCCAGTTCACCCCAGATCCGCCTTACCTCACGACGCTCATCGACAAACTGCGCCGCATCGATCACCCCGGCCTGCTTCTGCAGGGCCTGGCGGTGCGACGCCGAGCGGAACGCCTTGTACACCTCGCGTAGCAGCACGGCGTCGGCGCCGGGCATCAGTCCAGCCTGCTCCAGCTCTTCGAGAATGCGGATGTTGTCGGTCCAGCGCAGTATGGCCGGATGGTCGTGGGACCAGGCCAAAGCGGCGTATTGCACCATAAATTCGATGTCCACGATACCGCCGGCATCCTGCTTGATATCGAACGGCTGGCCGGCCTCGAAGGCGTTGGCCGCAGTGCCTGCGGCAGTGGCCTTGGTGCCCAGGTTGTCGCGCATCTTGGCGCGCATCTCGCTCACTTCGGCGCGCAGCTTGTCCAGGTCTCGAGGCTGGCCGAGCACCTTGGCACGCACCGTCTCGAAGGCACCGGCCACTTGCTTGCAGCCCACCAGCACCCGGGCCCGCACCAGCGCCTGGTGCTCCCAGGTCCAGGCTTCGTTCTGCTGGTAGCGCTCGAAGGCGCCCAGCGAACTCACCAGCAGGCCCGAGGCACCGGATGGGCGCAGGCGCATGTCCACGTCGTAGAGCTGGCCGGAGTTGGTCTGGGTGGTCAGCAGGTGGATGATGCGCTGGCCCAGGCGGGTGAAGAACTGCGCGCCGTCGATGGGCTTGGCGCCGTCGGTTTCGGCGTTCGGGTCGCCGTCATGGATGAACACCAGGTCCAGGTCCGAGCCATGGCCCAGTTCGATGCCGCCGACCTTGCCGTAGCCGACGATGATGAAGCCCGGGTCGCACAGGCTGCCGTCGCTTTTTCGCGGTTGCCCATGACGCGCCACGGTCTGGCGCCAGGCCAGGGCCAGCACCTGGTCGAGAATCGCCTCGGCCAGCCAGGTCAGGTAGTCGCTGACCTTCATCAACGGCAGGTTGCCGCTGATCTCCGAGGCCGCCACCCGCAGACTGTGGGCCAGCTTGAAGTGGCGCAGGGCCTCCATCTGCTGTTCCAGGTCGTCCTCGGGGATGCGCGTCAGGCGTTCGCGCAGCTCGGCGGCCAGCTCCGGCGCCAGCGGCGGGCTGAACAGCCGGCCCTCGTTGAGCAGCTCATCGAGCAGCAGCGGGTAACGGGCGATCTGCTCGGCGATCCATGGGCTGGCGGCGCACAAGGTCAGCAGTCGGCGCAAAGCGCCGGGGTTCTCGGTGAGCAGCACCAGGTAGGCCGAACGCCGGGCCACGGCCTCGACCAGCGGCAGCACGCGCTCCAGTACCAGGTCTGGGTTGTCGTGCTCGACCGCCTGGGCCAGCAGGCGCGGAATGAAAGCGTCCAGGCGCTCGCGCCCGATGCGCTGCATCGAGCGCAGGGTCGGGCTGACCCGCAAGGCGTTGAGCCGACGCAAGGCCTCGGCGGGCTGGCGGAAACCGGCCTCTTCCAACTGGCGCCCGGCGGCGTCTTCGTCCTGGACCTGTTCCCAAAGTGGCGACCATTCGCCGCCGACCACCAGCTCGCCCTCGGCCTCGTCTTCGTCCGGGTCGGCGATCACCTGGCGGAAATGCCAGTCGATGCGCTCGCGCCACTGCATGAGCTGGTCGTGGAAGGCATTCCAGTCGGCGTAGCCGAGCATATAGGCGATGCGCGCGCGATCGGTTTCGTCGTCGGGCAGCATCTGCGTCTGGCGGTCGGCGATGGCCTGGATGGCGTGCTCGGTGTAGCGCAGGAATTCATAGCCCTCGCGCAGCTCGGTCACCACGGCCGGTGGCAGGTAGCCCTGCCCCTCCAGGGTCGCCAGCACCTTCAACAGGGGGCGCTGCTGCAGGCTCAGGTCACGGCCACCGTGAATCAGCTGGAAGGCCTGGGCGATGAACTCCACCTCGCGGATGCCACCGGCACCGAGCTTGATGTTGTCGGCCATGCCCTTGCGCCGCACTTCCTGCTGGATCAGCTGCTTCATGGTGCGCAGCGCCTCGATGGCGGAGAAGTCCAGGTAGCGCCGGTAGACGAACGGCCGCAGCATCTCCTGTAGCTGCGCGCCAGCGGCCTGGTCGCCGGCCACCACCCGCGCCTTGATCATGGCGTAGCGTTCCCAGTCGCGCCCCTGGTCCTGGTAGTACTGCTCCAGGGCATTGAAGCTGAGCACCAGCGCGCCGGCCGAGCCGTAGGGGCGCAGGCGCATGTCGACGCGAAACACGAAACCGTCGACGGTCACCGGGTCGAGGGCCTTGATCAGGCGCTGGCCCAGACGGGTGAAGAACTCCTGGTTGTCCAGCGAGCGCTTGACCCCCTCGGTCTCGCCGCCCTCGGGGAAGGCGAAGATCAGGTCGATGTCGGACGACAGGTTCAGCTCCACCGCGCCAAGCTTGCCCATGCCCAGCACCACCATGTGCTGGGGCTGGCCGCTGCGGTTGCCGATGGGCGTGCCGAACTGCTGGCAATGGCGCGGATACAGCCATTGATAGGCTTCATCGATGCTGGCGTCGGCCAGGTCGGACAGGTCGCGGCAGGTCTCGGCCAGCGCCGCCTGTCGCGTGATGTCGCGCCAGATGATGCGCAGCTGCTGGCGATTGCGCTCGCGACGCAGGTTGCGCGCCAGTTCGTCCTCGCCCTGCGCGGCCAGGGCGGCGGCATTGATGTGCTCGCGCAGCCGCCCCGGCGCATAGGCGCGATCCATCGCCCCGCTCGTCAGCAGCTCGAACAGCATCGCCGGGTCGCGCTGGGTCTGGACCAGGACGAAGTCGCTGGCAGCGGCCACCTGGCCGAACTGGCGCCGATGCTCGGCGCTCAGCGTGTCGAAGTCCAGATCAGGATGGCCAGCCAGGGCATCACGCAGGAACTGTTCATTGCGGGCGACCAGTGGTTGAAGGGCGGCAGGCAGATCGAGCGGCAAAGGCAGGCGCATGGTCTATCCTTGATCGGCGTGAAAGAGAGCGGTTGAGGGGCTGAAACGGGAGCTGGAGCACGGTTGGACTGTCGTACAAAAGTTGTAAATAGCCGAAAAAGACGAAAAATTGGCAAAACCCATCAAGAATCACCCATTCGCGACATGCTCACAACCAACATGAACGTTTTTCCTCACAACCCGGGATGCGACCAAACGTCGCATTTGTGTAGTTTTACTACTACTCCTGATACGCCAAAGCATGAAATGCGAATCCATTTGTAGTAAAACTACACCGCGCCGGATGACTGTCCGGTAATCCAAGAATTCACGACGTCTGCCCATAAGGCCAGTCGCAAACTCAGGCCATCGATTCTGGTGGCCTTTCCGCCCTGGAGCAAGCCATGCAAGACCTCGATCCAATCGAAACCCAGGAATGGCTGGATGCCCTGGAGTCGGTCCTCGACAAAGAAGGCGAAGACCGCGCTCATTACCTGATGACCCGTATGGGCGAGCTGGCCACCCGTAGTGGCTCGCAGCTGCCGTATGCCATCACCACGCCGTACCGCAACACCATCCCTGTCACCCACGAAGCACGCATGCCTGGCGACCTGTTCATGGAACGCCGCATCCGCTCGATGGTGCGTTGGAACGCCCTGGCCATGGTCATGCGCACCAACCTGCGCGACTCGGACCTGGGTGGTCACATTTCCAGCTTCGCTTCCAGCGCCACGCTGTACGACATCGGCTTCAACTACTTCTTCCAGGCCCCGACCGAAGAACACGGCGGCGACCTGATCTTCTTCCAGGGCCACGCCTCGCCAGGTGTCTACGCCCGCGCCTTCATGGAAGGCCGCATCAGCGAAGACCAGATGAACAACTTCCGCCAGGAAGTGGATGGCCAAGGCCTGTCGTCGTACCCGCACCCATGGCTGATGCCTGATTTCTGGCAGTTCCCGACCGTATCGATGGGTCTGGGCCCGATCCAGGCCATCTACCAGGCGCGCTTCATGAAGTACCTGGAAGCCCGTGGCTTCATCCCGGCCGGCAAGCAGAAGGTCTGGTGCTTCATGGGCGACGGCGAGTGCGACGAGCCGGAATCCCTGGGCGCGATCGCCCTGGCCGGCCGCGAGAAGCTGGACAACCTGATCTTCGTCATCAACTGCAACCTGCAGCGCCTCGACGGCCCGGTTCGCGGCAACGGCAAGATCATCCAGGAACTCGAAGGCGTGTTCCGTGGCGGTGGCTGGAACGTCAACAAAGTCGTCTGGGGCCGCTTCTGGGACCCACTGCTGGCCAAGGACACCAACGGTGCCCTGCAGCGCCGCATGGACGAAGTCATCGACGGCGAGTACCAGAACTACAAGGCCAAGGACGGCGCGTACGTCCGTGAGAACTTCTTCAACACCCCAGAGCTCAAGGCCATGGTCGAAGACCTGTCCGACGACGAGATCTGGAAACTCAACCGTGGCGGCCACGACCCGTACAAGGTCTACGCGGCGTACCACCAGGCCGTGAACCACAAGGATCAGCCGACCGTCATCCTGGCCAAGACCATCAAGGGTTACGGTACCGGTGCCGGCGAAGCCAAGAACACCGCGCACAACACCAAGAAGGTCGACGTCGACAGCCTGCGTCACTTCCGTGACCGCTTCGACATCCCGGTCAAGGATGCCGACCTCGAGAACCTGCCGTTCTTCCGCCCGGAAGAAGGTTCGGCCGAAGCCAAGTACCTGGCCGAGCGCCGCGCCGCCCTGGGTGGCTTCGTGCCGCAGCGCCGTGCCAAGAGCTTCAGCGTGCCGACCCCGCCACTGGAAACGCTGAAAGCGATCCTGGACGGTTCGGGCGACCGCGAAATCTCCACCACCATGGCCTTCGTGCGCATCCTGGCGCAGCTGGTCAAGGACAAGGACATCGGCCAGCGCATCGTCCCGATCATCCCGGACGAAGCCCGTACCTTCGGCATGGAAGGCATGTTCCGCCAGCTGGGCATCTACTCGTCGGTCGGCCAGCTCTACGAGCCTGTCGATAAAGACCAGGTGATGTTCTACCGCGAAGACAAGAAGGGCCAGATCCTCGAGGAAGGCATCAACGAAGCCGGCGCCATGTCGTCGTTCATCGCTGCCGGCACCTCGTACAGCTGCCACAACCAGCCGATGCTGCCGTTCTACATCTTCTACTCGATGTTCGGTTTCCAGCGCATCGGCGACCTGGCCTGGGCCGCCGGCGACAGCCGCACCCGTGGCTTCCTGATCGGCGGTACCGCCGGCCGTACCACCCTCAACGGTGAAGGCCTGCAGCACGAAGACGGTCACAGCCACATCATGGCGGGCACCATCCCGAACTGCCGCACCTACGATCCGACCTACGGCTACGAGCTGGCGGTGATCATCCAGGACGGCATGAAGAAGATGACCGAAGAGCAACAGGACATCTTCTACTACATCACCGTGATGAACGAATCCTACCAGCAGCCCGCCATGCCGGCCGGCGCCGAGGAAGGCATCATCAAGGGCATGTACCTGCTCGAGGAAGACACCCGCGAAGCCGCGCACCACGTGCAACTGATGGGCTCCGGCACCATCCTGCGCGAAGTCCGCGAAGCGGCGAAGATCCTGCGTGAAGAGTTCAACGTCGGCGCCGACGTGTGGAGCGTCACCAGCTTCAACGAGCTGCGTCGCGACGGCCTGGCCGTGGAACGCGCCAACCGCCTCAAGCCTGGCCAGAAGCCTCAGCAGACCTATGTCGAAGAGTGCCTGACCGGTCGCAAGGGCCCGGTCATCGCCTCCACCGACTACATGAAGCTGTTCGCCGAGCAGATTCGCCAGTGGGTGCCGAGCAAAGAGTTCAAGGTCCTGGGTACCGATGGCTACGGTCGCAGCGACAGCCGCAAGAAGCTGCGTCACTTCTTCGAAGTCGACCGCCACTTCGTGGTGCTGGCTGCCCTGGAAGCCCTGGCTGACCGTGGCGAGATCGAACCGAAGGTTGTCGCTGACGCCATCGTCAAGTTCGGCATCGATCCGGACAAGCGCAACCCACTGGACTGCTGAGGAGTATTTTTAAGTGAGCGAACTCATTCGCGTACCTGACATCGGCAGCGGTGAAGGTGAAATCATCGAGCTGTTCGTCAAGGTCGGTGACCGTATCGAGGCTGACCAGAGCCTGCTGACCCTGGAGTCCGACAAGGCCTCCATGGAGATCCCCGCGCCGAAGGCCGGCGTGGTCAAGGAACTGAAGGTCAAGCTGGGCGACCGCCTGAAAGAAGGCGACGAGCTGCTGGTCCTGGAAGTCGAGGGCGCCGCTGCGGCGCCCGAGGCTCCGGCCGCTGCCGCCCCGGCTCCAGCTGCTGCCCCGGCACCGGCTGCCGAAGCGGCCCCTGCTCCTGCCGCAGCCCCCGCTGCCGCCAGCGTGCAGGACATCCACGTGCCGGATATCGGTTCGTCGGGCAAGGCCAAGATCATCGAAGTACTGGTCAAGGTCGGCGACACCGTCGAAGCCGACCAGTCGCTGATCACCCTGGAGTCCGACAAGGCCTCCATGGAGATCCCGTCGCCTAGCGCCGGCGTGATCGAAGCCGTGCTGTGCAAGCTGGAAGACGAAGTGGGCACCGGCGACCTGATCTTCAAGATCAAGGCCGCAGGCGCCGCCCCTGCTGCAGCGCCGGCTCCGGCCGCTGCTGCTCCGGCTGCCGCTCCTGCCCCAGCCGCTGCACCTGCCGCCGCCGCGCCGGCTGCTGCGCCTGCTCCAGCTCCGGTCGCCACCGCGCCGGCCGCCGGCAGCAACGCCAAGGTGCATGCCGGCCCTGCCGTTCGCCAGCTGGCTCGTGAATTCGGCGTCGACCTGGGTGCGGTCGCCGCCACCGGCCCGCACGGCCGTATCCTGAAAGAAGACGTTCAGGTTTACGTCAAGGCCATGATGCAGAAGGCCAAGGAAGCTCCAGCCGCCGGTGCTACCGGTGGTGCCGGCATCCCGCCGATCCCTGCCGTGGACTTCAGCAAGTTCGGTGAAGTCGAGGAAGTGGCCCTGACCCGCCTGATGCAGGTCGGTGCCGCCAACCTGCACCGCAGCTGGCTGAACGTGCCGCACGTGACCCAGTTCGACTCCGCCGACATCACCGAGCTGGAAGCCTTCCGCGTCGCGCAGAAGGCCGTGGCCGAGAAAGCCGGCGTCAAGCTGACCGTGCTGCCACTGCTGCTCAAGGCCTGCGCCTTCCTGCTCAAGGAACTGCCGGACTTCAACAGCTCGCTGGCGCCAAGCGGCAAGGCGATCATCCGCAAGAAGTACGTGCACATCGGCTTCGCCGTGGACACCCCGGACGGCCTGCTGGTCCCGGTGATCAAGAACGTCGACCAGAAGAGCCTGCTGCAACTGGCTGCCGAAGCCGCTTCGCTGGCCGAGAAGGCCCGCACCAAGAAGCTCTCGGCCGACGAGATGCAGGGCGCCTGCTTCACCATCTCCAGCCTCGGCCACATTGGCGGCACCGGCTTCACGCCGATCGTCAACGCGCCTGAGGTGGCGATCCTCGGTGTCTCCAAGGCCACCATGCAGCCGGTCTGGGACGGCAAGGCCTTCCAGCCGAAGCTGATGCTGCCACTGTCGCTGTCCTACGATCACCGCGTGATCAATGGCGCCGCCGCCGCGCGCTTCACCAAGCGCCTGGGCGACGTGCTGGGCGACATCCGCACCATGCTGCTGTAACGCTGCACGCTGCCCCTCCCCGGAGGGGCAGCCCCGTTTTCGAGCTGCCACGCTCGTACCTCAACCCCGTCAATTTGGCGGGGCTTTTTTTGTCCGCATGAATGTCACGGCCCTGTAGGAGCCAGCTTGCTGGCGACCAGGTGCATGGTTCGCCAGCAAGCTGGCTCTCATGGAACAAACCATAACTTATTGATTTAGCTAGACCCTGTGGGAGCGGCCTTGCGTCGCGAAAGGGCTGCGTAGCAGCTCCGGCAATTTCGATGATGGCTCGGAATCTGGGGCCGCTACGCGCCCCTTTCGCGACGCAAGGCCGCTCCCACAGGAGATAGTTCCCTGCGCGACAGCGTAGCCCGAAGGGTTGGGTGATCTCCTACAGATTTCATGCAACTGGCCGACAACCTGTTCACAGCATCTCCCACGGCCGCTTGCCAGCCCTGGGGACATGATGCAACCTTGCCCGATGCGCCGTGCTCCAGGCCGCGCCCCTGTTCAAGCGAGTCTTCGATGAAAAGCCAACCCGATGCCGCCAGCCGTGTGGCGGCCGAGGTCGTCACGCAGCTTCCCGTGCCCTCGCGGCTCGGCATGCTGCGTTTCGAACGGCTGAACGAAGCCAGCTGGGCGCTGCTCTACCTCGACCCCGCCTGCGACCGGCAGTTCGGCCTGCCCGCCGCCGAACTCTGCGCCCTGATCGGCTCGCCCTATGCCAGCCTGATGGAGCCCGAGGCCCGCTACAAACTGCACGACGACATCCAGTTGCAACTGGCCCAGCGTGGCTACTACCGGGTGCGCTACACCCTGCACGCCAACCCGATGCCGCTGCGCCTGCTGGAAGTCGGCGAAAGCTACAAGCAGCACAACCGCCAGTTGCTGCGCGGCTACCTGACGGTGATGAACGAACAGGCCGATGACGCCGCGAACCCCGACGCCAACGACCTCGAGTCGCGCAACAGCCGCCTGCAACTGGCCCTGCAGCTGAACCAACGCGCCCAGCAGGAACAGCTCGAGCACCTGGAACGGGTCCGCGCCCAACAGGACCTGATCCTGCGTCTGGCGCGCCAGCGCTACAGCATCGGCAACTCGCTGCTCGAGGCCGCCGAGCTGATCACCCGCAGCGCCTGCGAGATCTACAAGGTCGACTGCGCCAGCATCTGGTACCTCAACGACCAGCGCCTGGAGCCGATCAGCGCCTGGTATCACCGCGAGCAGCGGCACCGCATGCCCGAAGCCATCGATGCCAGCCGCTTCCCCGACTACCTCGAGGCCCTGCACGCCAGTCGTGCCATCGACGCGCACAATGCCAGCCACGACCCGCGCACCCGCGAGATGGCCGAGTCGCTGTACAGCAGCGCCGACAACGCCATGCTCGACGCCAGCATCCGCATCGACGGCCAAGTGGTCGGCGTGCTGTGCCTGGAACAGACAGGCCAGCCACGGGCCTGGCAAACGGATGAGATCGCCTTCGCCGGCGAGCTCGCCGACCAGTTCGCCCAGGTCATCAACAACCACAACCGACGCACCGCCGCCAGCGCCCTGCACCTGTTCCAGCGCGCCGTGGAGCAGAGCGCCAGCGCGTTCCTGCTGGTCAATTGCGACGGCGTGGTGGAGTACGTCAACCCGAGCTTCACGGCGATCACCCAGTACAGCACCGAAGAGGTCCAGGGCCATCACCTGGCCGAGCTGCCAGCCCTGGAAAACCTCAGCGAGCTGCTGTTCGACTCGCCGTCGAGCCTGGCCATGGGCAACAGCTGGCAAGGCGAGTTCAAGAGCCGGCGCAAGAACCTCGAGCCTTACTGGGGCCAGTTGTCGATCTCCAAGGTGTACGGCGACAACCGCGAGCTGACCCACTACATCGGCATCTACGAAGACGTCACCCAGAGCAAGCTGGCCCAGCAGCGCATCGAGCGCCTGGCCTACACGGACAACCTGACCAATCTGGGCAACCGCCCGGCGTTCATCCGCAACCTCGACGAGCGCTTCGCCCGCGACGGCAATACTCCCATCTGCCTGCTGCTGGTGGACATCGACAACTTCAAGCGAATCAACGACAGCCTCGGCCACCAAACCGGCGACAAGCTGCTGATCAGCCTGGCCCGGCGCCTGCGCAACAGCCTGAGCAACGGTGGCAGCCTGGCGCGCTTCGCCAGCAACGAGTTCGCCGTGCTGCTCGACGACACCGCCCTGGAAGACGGCCAGGGCGTCGCCCACCAGCTGCTGCGCACCCTCGACAAGCCGATGTTCGTCGACAACCAGCTGATCAACGTCACCGCCTCCGTCGGCCTGGCCTGCGCGCCACTGCACGGCAGCGACCCGGCCACGCTGATGAAGAACGCGGGCCTGGCCCTGCACAAGGCCAAGGCCAACGGCAAGCACCAGGTCCAGGTGTTCACCGAGGTGCTCAACGCCGAAGCCAGTTACAAGCTGTTCGTCGAGAACAACCTGCGCCGCGCCCTGACCCAGAACGAACTGGAAGTGTTCTACCAGCCCAAGCTGTGCCTGCGCAGCGGCCGCCTGCTCGGCCTGGAAGCGCTGCTGCGCTGGAACCACCCCGAGCGCGGCATGATCCGCCCCGACCAGTTCATCAGCGTGGCCGAGGAAACCGGCCTGATCATCCCCATCGGCAAGTGGGTGGTGCGCCAGGCCTGCCGCATGAGCCAGCAGCTGCGCGAGGCCGGCTTCGGCAACCTGCACGTGGCCATCAACCTGTCGCCCAAGCAGTTCTCCGACCCTGAGCTGGTCAGCTCGATCGGCGGCATCCTCAAGGAAGAAGCCCTGCCACCACACCTGCTGGAGCTGGAGCTGACCGAGGGCCTGCTACTGGAGGCCAGCGAGGATACCCACCGCCAGCTCGACGAGCTCAAGGCCCTGGGCCTGACCCTGGCCATGGACGACTTCGGCACCGGCTACTCGTCGCTGAGCTACCTGAAGAAGTTTCCGATCGACATCATCAAGATCGATCGCAGCTTCATCAACGAGATCCCCGACAACCAGGACGACATGGAAATCACCTCGGCGGTGGTGGCCATGGCGCACAACCTCAAGCTCAAGGTGGTCGCCGAAGGGATCGAGACGCCCGAACAGCTGGCGTTCCTGCGCCGGCACCGCTGCGACGTCGGCCAGGGCTACCTGTTCGACCGGCCGATTCCGGGGCGCGAGCTGAACGAGAAGCTGCGCCGCTATCCGCGTGGGCCGGTGGCCTGACAGCGGGGCCAACCTCGGGCACTATAGACATCACTTGCCTTCTGGGGCTGCTGCGCAGCCCTTTCGCGACGCAAGGCCGCTCCTACAGAAGTGCGCGATCTCCTGTAGGAGCGGCCTTGCGTCGCGAAAGGGCCGCAAAGCGGCCCCAGGTTGTTGAACATCAAATAGAGGAACGGCCATGGTCCTGCGTTCGGAAATCCTGGTGAACAAAAACGTCATGCCCACCGCGGAGCAGGCCCTGCCTGGCCGCGAAACCCCGATGGCCCTGCCTGAGTTCCACTACGTGTTCGAAGGCACGCCATTGCTCGGCCCATTCTTCGAAGGCGATATCGATTTCGCCATCTTCGCCCTGGGCTGCTTCTGGGGCGCCGAGCGCCGCTTCTGGCAGCGCGAAGGCGTGGTCAGCACCGTGGTCGGCTACGCCGGCGGCTTCACCCCCAACCCCACCTATGAAGAAGTCTGCTCGGGCCTGACCGGCCACACCGAAGTGGTGCTGGTGGTGTTCGACAAGAACCGGGTCAGCTATCGCGAGCTGCTGACAATGTTCTGGGAGCTGCACAACCCGACCCAGGGCATGCGCCAGGGCAACGACATCGGCACCCAGTACCGCTCGGCGATCTACTGCACCTCGCCGCAGCAGCTCGAAGAGGCCAAGGCCAGCCGCGACGCGTTCCAGGCCGAGCTGAGCAAGGCCGGCTTCGGCGAGATCACCACCGAGATCGAGCAGGCGCCAACCGTCTATTTCGCCGAGGCCTACCACCAGCAGTACCTGGCCAAGAACCCGGACGGCTACTGCGGTATCGGCGGCACCGGCGTCTGCCTGCCACCCAGCCTGCAAGGCAACTGAGCCATGATCCTGTTCCATTCGCCGCTGTCGCCGTTCGTGCGCAAGGTGATGATCGTGCTGCACGAGACCGGCCAGGTGGGCCGCGTGACGCTGCAGGGCGTGAACATCAGCCCGGTGAGCGGCGACGAGCAGCTCAATCAGGACAACCCGATCGGCAAGATCCCGGCCCTGCGTCTGGACGACGGCAGCGTGCTGCACGACAGCCGGGTGATTTGCGAGTACCTCGACACCCAGCACGTCGGCCTGCCCTTGATCCCTCGGGAAGGCTCGGCACGCTGGCGGCGCCTGACCCTGGCCTCGCAGGCCGACGCAATCATGGATGCGGCGGTGGCCACGCGCTACGAGACCTTCCTGCGCCCGGCAGACAAGCAATGGGAGGGCTGGGTGAACGCGCAGGGCGAGAAGATTCGCCGCGGCCTGGCCAATTTCGAGCGCGAGCACCTGGCGCAAATAATCTCCGGGTTCGATATCGCCTCGATCGGCGTGGCCTGTGCGTTGGGGTATCTGGATCTGCGCCAGCCTGAG
Source organism: Pseudomonas sp. microsymbiont 2 (assembly GCF_054788395.1). Taxonomy (NCBI): domain Bacteria; kingdom Pseudomonadati; phylum Pseudomonadota; class Gammaproteobacteria; order Pseudomonadales; family Pseudomonadaceae; genus Pseudomonas; species Pseudomonas sp. microsymbiont 2. The sequence goes on along the minus strand of NZ_CM139112.1, from coordinate 455,065 downwards.
TTCGATTGGCGTGGGCAGTACCCGGGCCTGGCGGCGTGGTATGCAGAGGTGAGCCAGCGGCCGTCGATGGTGGCTACAGCTCCGTTAGCCTGAGACTCCGCCAGCGAGGGCTTCGCCCTCGTTTCGCGACACAAGGCTGCTCCTACAGGATTTCGCGATCGTCTGTAGGAGCGGCCTTGCGTCGCGAAAGGGCTGCACAGCAGCCCCAGAATTCACCTCGGTACCACAGGAAACAACAGACCAATCCTCACAGCCAACCACCGCCCGATCTCTCTGTCCTCCCTCATGCCCCCCTCCCCACCCGCGACCAGTCCAGCCGCCGGGTCAGCACCATGAACACGCCAAGCAGCCCGAAGCACAGCAGCGAGCCCATCAGCAGCGCGTAGTCCTCGGCGCTCAGCAACCCATAGAGCAGCGCGTACAACGCCGCCAGCCCTGCCGCAAAGCCCACGCCACGCCCCAGGCTGTGCAGCACATGGGTGAGATAGAAGCCGATCAGCAGTACACAGGCCGCCGCCGACACCCCATACGCCAGGCCAAAGCCCAAGTGCTCGGACAGCGACAGCAAGAGCAGGTAGAAGAACGCCAGGGCCACGCCCACCAGGATGTACTGCACCGGGTGCACGCTGAGGCTCTTGAGCACCTCGAACAGGAAGAAGCCGGCAAAGGTCAGGGCAATGAACAGCAGCGCATACTTGATCGCCCGCTCGCTCTTGAGGTACTGGTCCACCGGATCGATGAAGCTGACACCGAAGGTCGGGCCGGTGAAGTCCGCGCATTGTTGCTTGCTCACGCACTGGCGCAGGGCGTCCTCCAGGTTGGTGGCGAAGAACGAGGTCTGCCAGTGGGCACTGAAGCCCTTGTCATCGATGGCGTGGCGGCTTGGCAGGTAGCTGCCGATGAAGCTTGGGTGCGGCCAGTTGGCACGCATGTCCACCGCACTGCTACGCCCCACCGGCAGCACATGCAGCTGGCCGGTGCCTTGCAGCGCCAGGTCGAACCCGTAGCTGAACTCACGGGCCTGCTGGCCGTCGAGCTGAGGCAGGCCGACATGCACCCCGCCGCGCAGCCAGTCCAGGCCGGTTCCCGCCTCGAACGGCAGGCGTTGCTCGTCAAAGCTCAGTTCGAGGCCGTTCTCGATACCGCGAATATCACTGATGCCCACCACCAGGTAAGGCTTGTCGAAGCGGTAGTCATCGTAGTCCTTGTCGATACCCCAGCGCTCGGGGACCTTGAAGCGCCCGCTGATTCGACTCTTGGCATGGAACAGCCGAGCCTGGTAGATGCCGCGCGAGCGCAGTTCGGTATCCACGGCGATGTCGGCGTCGAAGGTCTCCGGGAGGAAGTACAGGTTGCCGCTAAGGGTGCTCGTCTCCTGGACACGCTCGCCGTCCTTGTCGATCCAACGCCGCTCGTACTTGCGGTATGGCACCACCAGCAACGGGCCGCTGAGCTGCTGGTCGAAGCTCGAACTCTGGGCGATATCGCGCAGCACGTCATCACGCAGGCCCTGCCGTTCGTCGATCAGGCCACCGATCATCAGCAGGGGAATCAGCAACAACAGGATCAGCACGGCGATCAGGCCGAGCTTGAAACCAAGGGTCTTGTTCATCAGGTAGGGCTCCGTTTGCGATGGCGGCAGTGTCTGCCGGCCATGTGGAGCCGATGGGGAGGGAATGTGGAGATTGTGTGGAGAATGGCGCTTGCCCCGCGCAGGCGGGGCAAGTGGCGATCAGGTCAGTTGATGATTTCGACGATATCGACATCCACTTCGCGGCTCATCAGGTGCTTCTCCACCTCGCCGGTCAGCTTGACCTTGGTCTTGTCGTTGAAGGGCGTGGGCGGCAGGTCTTCATCGTCGATCTCGACGGTGATGGTGCCGGTGCTGTCCTTGAACTCGTACTTGTCGTCGTTGTTGATCTTCTTGGTCACGTAGCCCTGCAGCACCACCGGCGTATCGTCGGCGGCATCGTTGGCGGCGGCGACGGTGGTCACGGCCTGGGCGCCGGGACCGGTGTAGCCGGCAGCCAGGGCGGCGGTGCTGAACAGCGGGGCGAGGATCAGGGGCAGGTAACGGGCTTTCATGGTGATCGGGTCCTGTTTGGGTTTCGATGGGGCCAGATTACCGACGATCGCTGAATTGAAGCTTAATGCAAAAAATCGCGGGGCAAGCCCCGCACAGGATCCTCGTTGTCCCAGGCACTGCGCAGTGCCTGTGGGTACGGATTTACCCGCGAAGCAAGCAACGCGCAATCTGGCACCGGCTTCGCCGGTGTTCGCGGGGCAAGCCCGCTCCCACAGGGATCGGCGCCAGGTCGAGGAGTCTGAGCAAGACAGTTGCTCCCACGTGCCCCGCGACAGGCCTGGCGCTTACTGGTGATACTGCGCCGACAGCTCATGCACGGCGTTGATGAACACGCCGGCGTGCTCCGGGTCGACCTCGGGGGTGATGCCGTGCCCCAGGTTGAACACATGGCCGCTGCCCTTGCCGTAGCTGGCCAGGATGCGCGCGACTTCCTTGCGGATGGCCTCAGGCTTGGCGTACAGCACGGTCGGGTCCATGTTGCCCTGCAGCGCCACCTTGTCGCCCACGCGGCGACGGGCGTCGCCAATCTCGCAGGTCCAGTCCAGGCCCAGGGCATCGGCGCCGGCCTCGGCGATGCTTTCCAGCCACAGACCACCGTTCTTGGTGAACAGGATCACCGGCACCTTGCGCCCGTCGTGCTCGCGGATCAGCCCGCTGACGATCTTGCGCATGTAGGCCAGGGAGAACTCCTGGTAGGCCGCCGCCGACAGGTTGCCGCCCCAGGTATCGAAGATCTGCACGGCCTGGGCGCCGGCCAGGATCTGGCCATTGAGATAGCTGGTGACCGACTGGGCCAGCTTGTCCAACAGCAGGTGCAGGGCTTCGGGGTTGTCGTAGGCCATGGCCTTGGTCTTGCGGAAGTCCTTGGACGAACCGCCCTCGACCATGTAGGTGGCCAGGGTCCACGGGCTGCCGGAGAAGCCGATCAATGGCACGCGGCCATTGAGCTCGCGACGGATGGTGCTGACCGCGTCCATCACGTAGCCCAGGTCTTTTTGCGGGTCGGGGATCGGCAGCGCCTCGATGTCCGCCAGGGTGCTGATGACCTTCTTGAAACGTGGGCCTTCGCCGGTCTCGAAGTACAGGCCCTGGCCCATGGCGTCGGGGATGGTGAGGATGTCCGAGAAGAGGATCGCCGCGTCCAGCGGGTAACGGTCCAGCGGCTGCAGGGTGACCTCGCAGGCGAACTGCGGGTTCATGCACAGGCTCATGAAGTCGCCGGCCTTGGCGCGGCTGGCGCGGTACTCCGGCAGGTAGCGGCCGGCCTGGCGCATCATCCACACCGGGGTGACGTCTACGGGTTGCTTGAGCAGTGCACGCAGGAAACGATCGTTCTTCAGGGCAGTCATGTCGGCATCCGGAAAAAAAGTGCGGGCATTTTCTCAGACGCGGGCACAAAAGGCACGGCCATGGCCATTCGTTTTGTCTATCGGATGCCTTGGATCAAGCATTTTTGTATACAAAAAGTATGTAGCCTGACAGGACTTGGGGCCGCTTTGCGGCCCTTTCGCGACACAAGGCCGCTCCTACAGAGGTAACGCGATTCCCTGTAGGAGCGGCCTTGTGTCGCGAAAGGGCTGCGAAGCAGCTCCAACGGTTGATCAGACCTCGAGGTAGTCCAGGATTCCCTCGGCAGCCGTGCGCCCCTCGAAAATAGCCGTCACCACCAAGTCCGACCCCCGCACCATGTCGCCACCGGCAAACACTTTCGGGTTGCTGGTCTGGTGCTTGAACTTGCCCTTCTCCGGTGCCACCACGCGGCCCTGGCTGTCCAGCTGAATGCCATGCTGCTCGAACCACGGCGCCGGGCTCGGGCGGAAGCCGAAGGCGATCACCACGGCATCGGCCGGCAGGATCTCCTCGGAGCCTGGAATCGGCTCGGGGCTGCGGCGGCCACGGGCATCCGGTTCGCCGAGACGGGTCTCGACCACCTTCACGCCCTCGACCTTGTCCTCGCCGACGATGGCGATGGGCTGGCGGTTGTAGAGGAACTTCACGCCTTCTTCCTTGGCGTTCTTCACCTCTTTGCGCGAACCCGGCATGTTCGCCTCGTCGCGACGATAGGCGCAGGTCACCGACTTGGCGCCCTGACGAATCGAGGTGCGGTTGCAGTCCATCGCGGTGTCGCCACCACCGAGCACCACGACCTTCTTGCCCTGCATGTCGACGAAATCTTCCGGCGACTTCTCGAAACCGAGGTTGCGGTTGACGTTGGCGATCAGGAAGTCCAGCGCGTCGTGCACGCCCGGCAGGTCTTCGCCGGGGAAGCCGCCCTTCATGTAGGTGTAGGTGCCCATGCCCATGAACACCGCGTCGTACTCGGCGATCAGCTGTTCCATGCTGATGTCCTTGCCCACCTCGGTGTTCAGGCGGAACTCGATGCCCATGCCGGTGAAGACTTCGCGGCGATTGCTCAGCACGGTCTTTTCCAGCTTGAACTCGGGGATGCCGAAGGTCAGCAGGCCGCCGATTTCCGGGTTCTTGTCGAACACCACCGGCGTCACGCCGGCACGCACCAGCACGTCGGCGCAGCCCAGGCCGGCGGGGCCGGCGCCGATGATGGCGACGCGCTTGCCGGTCGGCTTGACCTTGGACATGTCCGGGCGCCAGCCCATGGCGAAGGCGGTGTCGGTGATGTACTTCTCCACCGAGCCGATGGTCACCGCGCCAAAGCCGTCGTTCAAGGTGCAGGCACCTTCGCACAGGCGGTCCTGCGGGCACACGCGACCGCACACTTCCGGCAGCGTGTTGGTCTGGTGCGACAGTTCCGCCGCGGCCAGGATGTTGCCTTCGGAGACCAGCTTCAGCCAGTTGGGGATGAAGTTGTGCACCGGGCACTTCCACTCGCAATACGGGTTGCCGCAGCCCAGGCAGCGATGCGCCTGCTCCACGGATTGCTGTGGCTTGAAGGGCTCGTAGATCTCGACGAACTCTTTCTTGCGCTGGCGCAGCAGCTTTTTCTTCGGGTCCTTGCGGCCCACTTCGATGAACTGGAAGTCGTTGCTCAGACGTTCAGCCATTTTTCAAACCTCTTAACAGCAGCTGCAAGCTACACGCTGCAAGCCGCAAGACGATCACTTAAGCCGGGCAAACCTCGAACTGCTTCTACTTGCAGCTTGAGGCTTGCCACTTGCAGCTGCTTTTACTGCGGGTTGGCGCGGGTGCTGGACAGCAGTTGCTTGAGGTTGGCCGCCTTCGGCTTGACCAACCAGAAGCGCCGCACGTAGTCGTCCAGGTTCTCCGAGAGCTCACGCCCCCACTCGCTGCCGGTTTCTTCCACGTACTCGCCCAAGACCCGCGCCAGGTGGCTGCGGTAGGCCTCCATCGCCTCGCCACTGATGCGCTGGATTTCCACCAGCTCGTGGTTGAGTTTGTCGACGAAGGTGTTGTCCATGTCGAGCACGTAGGCGAAACCGCCCGTCATGCCGGAACCGAAGTTGTAACCGGTCTTGCCCAGGACGCAGACAAAGCCGCCGGTCATGTATTCACAGCAGTGATCGCCGGTGCCCTCGACCACAGCGTGGGCGCCGGAGTTACGCACAGCGAAGCGCTCGCCCGCGGTGCCGGCGGCGAACAGCTTGCCGCCGGTGGCACCGTACAGGCAGGTGTTGCCGACGATGGCGCTGTGCTGGGTTTCGAACGGGCTGCCGGCAGGCGGCACGATGGTCAGCTTGCCACCGGTCATGCCCTTGCCGACGTAGTCGTTGGCGTCGCCTTCCAGGTGCAGGTGCAGGCCACCGGCGTTCCACACGCCGAAGCTCTGGCCCGCGGTGCCCTTGAAGCGGAAGGTGATCGGGCTGGCCGCCATGCCCTGGTTGCCGTGCAGCCTGGCGATTTCGCCGGAGATGCGCGCACCGATGGAGCGGTCGCAGTTGCAGATGTCGAGGCTGAACTCGCCACCGGCCTGGTCGCGGATCGCCGGCAGGGCCATGGCGACCATCTTCTCGGCCAGCTCGCCCTTGTCGAACGGCGGGTTCTTGTCCACTTCGCAGAACTGCGGCTTGTCCGCCGGGATGTGCGAGCTGCCCAGCAGCGGCGACAGGTCCAGGTGGCCCTGGCGCTCGGTGTCGCCCGGCAGCATGTCGAGCAGATCGGTACGGCCGATCAGCTCGCCCAGGCTGCGCACGCCCAGCTTGGCCAGCCATTCGCGGGTCTCTTCGGCGACGAAGGTGAAGAAGTTGATCACCATGTCGACGGTGCCGATGTAGTGATCCTTGCGCAGCTTGTCGTTCTGGGTGGCGACGCCGGTGGCGCAGTTGTTCAGATGGCAGATGCGCAGGTACTTGCAGCCCAGGGCGATCATCGGCGCGGTGCCGAAGCCGAAGCTCTCGGCGCCGAGAATCGCCGCCTTGATCACGTCCAGGCCGGTTTTCAGGCCGCCGTCGGTCTGTACCCGCACCTTGCCGCGCAGGTCGTTGCCGCGCAGGGTCTGGTGGGTTTCGGCCAGGCCCAGCTCCCAGGGAGCGCCGGCATACTTGATCGAGGTCAGCGGCGAAGCGCCGGTGCCGCCGTCGTAGCCGGAAATGGTGATCAGGTCGGCATAGGCCTTGGCCACGCCAGCGGCAATGGTGCCGACACCGGCCTCGGCGACCAGCTTGACCGACACCAGCGCCTGCGGGTTGACCTGCTTGAGGTCGTAGATCAGCTGGGCCAGGTCTTCGATCGAGTAGATGTCATGGTGCGGTGGCGGCGAGATCAGGGTCACGCCCGGCACCGCATAGCGCAGCTTGGCGATCAAGCCGTTGACCTTGCCGCCCGGCAGCTGGCCGCCCTCGCCAGGCTTGGCGCCCTGGGCCACCTTGATCTGCAGCACTTCGGCGTTGACCAGGTATTCCGGGGTGACGCCGAAGCGGCCAGTGGCCACCTGCTTGATCTTCGAGCTCTTGATGGTGCCGTAGCGGGCCGGGTCTTCGCCGCCCTCGCCGGAGTTGGAGCGCGCGCCCAGGCGGTTCATGGCCTCGGCCAGGGCTTCGTGAGCCTCTGGCGACAGTGCGCCCAGGGAGATACCGGCGGAGTCGAAGCGCTTGAGGACATCCTCCAGCGGCTCGACCTGCTCCAGCGCCAGCGGCTGTTCGGCGACCTTGACCTTGAGCAGGTCGCGGATCATCGACACCGGACGCTGGTCGACCAGCGTGGTGTATTCCTTGAACTTGGCATAGTCACCCTGCTGCACGGCGGCCTGCAGGGTGTTGACCACGTCCGGGTTGTAGGCGTGATATTCGCCACCGTGGACGAACTTGAGCAGGCCGCCCTGCTGGATCGGCTTGCGCGCGCTCCAGGCTTCGCCGGCCAGCAGCTTCTGGTCGCTCTCGAGGTCGACGAAGCGCGCGCCCTTGATGCGGCTGGACACACCCTTGAAGCTCAGGCCAACCACTTCCTCGGCCAGGCCCACGGCTTCGAACAGCTGGGCGCCACGGTACGAGGCGATGGTGGAGATGCCCATCTTCGACAGGATCTTCAGCAAGCCCTTGGAAATGCCCTTGCGGTAGTACTTGAAGACTTCGTCCAGATCGCCCAGCACTTCGCCGGTGCGGATCAGGTCGGCCAGCACTTCATAGGCCAGGTACGGATAGACGGCCGAGGCGCCGAAGCCCAGCAGCACGGCGAAGTGGTGCGGGTCACGGGCGGTGGCGGTCTCGACCAGGATGTTGCTGTCGCAGCGCAGGCCCTGTTCGGTCAGGCGGTGGTGTACCGCGCCGACGGCCAGCGAAGCATGTACCGGCAGCTTGCCAGGGGCGATGTAGCGGTCGCTCAGCACCAGCTGGGTCTTGCCGCCGCGCACGGCCTCCTCGGCCTGGTCGGCGATGTTGCGGATGGCCGCTTCCAGGCCGACGCTCTCTTCATAGTTGAGGTCGATCAGCTGGCGGTCGAAGCCTTCGCGCTCCAGGTTCATCAGCGAACGCCACTTGGCGGGCGAGATGACCGGCGAGCTGAGGATCACCCGCGAGGCATGCTCGGGAGACTCCTGGAAAATGTTGCGTTCGGCGCCCAGGCAGATTTCCAGGGACATGACGATCGCTTCGCGCAGCGGGTCGATCGGCGGGTTGGTCACCTGGGCGAACTGCTGGCGGAAGAAGTCGTACGGCGAGCGCACACGCTGGGACAGCACGGCCATCGGCGTGTCGTCGCCCATCGAGCCGACCGCTTCCTGGCCCTGCTCGCCGAGCGGGCGCAGCACCTGGTCACGCTCCTCGAAGGTGACCTGGAACATCTTCATGTACTGCTTGAGCTGGTCGGCGTCGTAGCTGGCCACGCCCTGGTCGTCGCTCAGGGTCGCCTGGATGCGCGTGGCGTGCTGACGCAGCCAGCGCTTGTAGGGGTGGCGCGACTTCAGGCGGTTGTCGATGGCGTCGGTGTCGAGGATCTGGCCGGTCTCGGTGTCGACGGCGAGGATCTGGCCCGGGCCCACACGGCCCTTGGCCAGGACTTCCTCCGGCTGGTAGCCCCATACGCCGATTTCCGAGGCGATGGTGATGTAGCCGTTGGTGGTGGTCACCCAGCGCGCCGGGCGCAGGCCGTTGCGATCGAGCAGGCACACCGCGTGGCGGCCTTCGGTCATGACGATGCCGGCCGGGCCGTCCCACGGCTCCATGTGCATGGAGTTGTATTCGTAGAAAGCGCGCAGGTCGGCGTCCATGGTCTCGACGTTCTGCCAGGCTGGCGGTACCAGCATGCGCACGCCGCGGAACAGGTCGATGCCGCCGGTGACCATCAGCTCGAGCATGTTGTCCATGCTCGAGGAGTCGGAGCCGACTCGGTTGACCAGCGGGCCGAGCTCTTCGAGGTCGGGAATCTGGTCGTTGGCGAACTTGGTGCGACGGGCCATGGCCCAGTTGCGGTTGCCGGTGATGGTGTTGATCTCGCCGTTGTGGGCGAGGAAGCGGAAGGGCTGGGCCAGCGGCCACTTCGGCAGGGTGTTGGTGGAGAAGCGCTGGTGGAACACGCAGATCGCGGTTTGCAGGCGCTCGTCACCCAGGTCTGGATAGAACGCCGCGAGATCGCGCGGCATCATCAGGCCTTTGTAGATGATGGTCTTGTGCGAAAAACTGCAGATGTAGTGGTCGGCGTCGTGGGCGTTGGCCACGGACGAACGGCGGCGGGCACTGAACAGCTTGATGGCGAATTCCTGGTCGCTCAAGCCTTCACCGCCGATGAACACCTGCTCGATCTGCGGCAGGCGCTCCAGGGCCAGGCGGCCCAGCACGCTGGTGTCGATCGGCACTTTGCGCCAGCCGACCAGCTTGAGACCGGCGTTGACGATCTCGCGGTCCATGTTGGCGCGGGCGGCTTCGGCTTTGACCGGGTCCTGGTTGAAGAACACCATGCCGACGGCGTACTGCTTGGGCAGCTCGACGGCGAAGTGCTCCTGGGCCACGGCACGCAGGAATCGATCAGGCTTCTGCATCAACAGGCCGCAACCGTCGCCGGTCTTGCCGTCGGCGTTGATGCCGCCGCGGTGGGTCATGCAGGTCAGTGCCTGCATGGCGGTTTGCAGAAGGTGGTGACTCGGCTCGCCCGTCATATGGGCGATCAGGCCGAAACCACAGTTGTCCTTGAATTCTTCGGGATGGTACAGACCTGTTTTCATAGACACTTTCTCACCAGGTTCACCTCTCAACCGGAGGCAAATCTCTTTTTTAACAACCACTTACCATCCACGCCGATCAAACGCCAGCTTTTTTGCGGTGGCCATGGAAAACCATTGTTGCACAGCGACAGCGACGCCCACAAATTTTCATGTCTCACCATTGAAAATTTATGTCGCAATTTTGAATGTTTTTGCGCCATGCGTCGTGGTAGCGACTTGGCTCGAGTCTGAAGCGTTTCAGCCAGGACTGCAAGGGAGGGCTTGTGGCCGGCAGTCTGGGACAGAAAAGCCTGCCGCGCTTTGGGCGCAGCAGGCTAGTCGTGAATCAGGATTCGCTCAGCAACTGGGCGGCGGGGTGGTGCCGCCCGGAAGGTATCAGCGGGCCGTGGCCAGCTCTTGTTGGACGCTGCCGACGGTACGTGGCCAAGGTTTACCAGCCTGGACCTTGGCTGGCAAGTTCTTGATTGCCGCAGCGGCGGCGTCGCGGTTGGCGAAGTTGCCGTAGGTGACGACGTATAGCGGCTTGCCCTGCAGGTTTTTCTTGAAGTAGCGATAGTCGCCACCCTGGGCCTTGACGAACGACTGGGCCGACGCCTCGGAGCTGGTGCCGAAGATCTGCACCACATAGTTGCCCGGTTTCTGGCCGGCATACCAACTGCTGTTGCCTGCGCCACCGGCTGCCGGCTTCGCCGCAGGCTTGACGCTGGCGACTTGGGTCGGCGCAGGCGCGGGCTTGGCGGGCGCAACCGGCTTCGTCGGCTGGGTTGCAACTGGCTTCGGCGCAGGTGCAACCGGCTGGGCAGGCGCGCTGGTGACCGGTTGGGCCGGAGCCGGTGCCGGGCTGGCGGTCGCGCCTGCTGGCGGCGCGATGGTGGTCACGGTAGGCGGTACGGCAGCCGAAGGCGCCGAGGGCTGCAAGGCGGTAGTGCCGGCCGGCCCACCCTCTTCCCCTTCACCCATGCCGGCGGCCTGAGCCAGCGGCTCGCGCATCACGGGCTGCGACTGGCCAACCAGCGGCAACGGCATCGGCTGCGAGGAGCCGGAGAACTCTATGGCAGGATTGGCGCCTTGCCCCAGTGGCAGCTGGGCCTGGGCGGCAGGCGCGTCGGTCGGCGCCTTGTCGCCTTTCTTCGGCATCAGGACCGCCGCGCCAACGGCGACCACGACCACAGCGGACAACGCGAGCACGTGTTTCTTAGGCATTTTGAACCCCATGGATGGTCGCTTGACCGTGGTACGGCTGGCGATCATGGCTTCGATCAAGGTGTCGCGGGCGACCTGGTTGATGTTCCCAGGCCAACCGTCGGAGTTTTCGTGGATGTCGACGATCTGCTCGGCAGTGAACACCTCGATACCCCGACCGGCGCCGTCCAGACGCTGCTCCAGGTACTCGCGGGTTTCCTCCTCGCTGTACGGGGCCAGCTCGATGACGTGGAATCGCTCGCCATCGGCATTGAGCTCCTCCAGCCCGGCGATCAGCGAAGGCTCGCCGAACAGGAATACATGCGGGCGCCCTTCGGCCACGCCTGCCGCCAACTCCAGCAACGCTTGGAGTGCCGACTCGTCGAGTTGTTCCGCATCATCCACCAGCAGATAGACTTCCTGACCGGTCAGCGCCAGCTGCACCACCTGCGACAGGATCGCCTGCACCTCCGCTTGTGCCACGTTCAGCGACTGCGCCACCTGCCCGAGCACGCTGGCAGCGTCGCTGGCGCCGCGAGCGGACACCACCACGCTTTGCACCGACTGCTTGTTGGTGCTGGCCACCAGCGCCTGGCGCAGCAAGGTCTTGCCGCTGCCAACAGGCCCTGTGACCGCCAGCATCAGCTGACTGTAGCGCGCCAGGTGGTGCAACTGACCGAGCACCGGCTTGCGCTGGGCGGGGAAGAACTTGAAGCCGGGCACCCGTGGGGCGAACGGATCGTGGCTCAGCTGGTAATGATCGAGAAACGCCTCATCGGCATGCAGACTGGTCATCGCGTTGTCACAACCTCAAAGCTGGGCCACGATCGCGCGGTAATCCGCCGCCAACGTGGCCTGAAGAATCTCTGTCGAATAGTCGTCGGTGACGACGGCCTCGCCCAGCTGGCGCAGCAGCACCAGGCGCAGGCGCCCGTCGAGCACTTTCTTGTCGACCGCCATGTGCTCCATGAAATGCGCCGGGGTCATTTCCTGTGGTGGCACCACCGGCAGTCCTGCGTCCTGCAGCAGGCGAATTGCGCGGTCACGCGCCGGCTGGTCGATCCAGCCCAGGCGCATGGACATTTCCAGGGCCATGACCGTGCCCGCGGCCACGGCTTCGCCGTGCAGCCAGACGCCATAACCCATGTGGGTCTCGATGGCATGGCCAAAGGTATGGCCAAGGTTGAGCGTGGCGCGCACGCCCGACTCGCGCTCGTCGGCACCGACCACGGCGGCCTTGGCCGCGCAGGAGCGGCGGATGGCTTCGGTCAGGGCGACAGAGTCCAGGGCCCGCAGCGCCTGCATGTTGTCTTCGAGCCAGCCCAGGAACGGCTCGTCGCAGATCAGGCCGTACTTGATGACTTCGGCCAGACCCGCGGACAGCTCGCGTTCGGGCAGGGTCTTGAGGCTGGTGGTATCGATCAGCACCGCGTTGGGCTGATAGAAGGCACCGACCATGTTCTTGCCCAATGGATGGTTGATGCCGGTCTTGCCGCCCACCGAAGAGTCCACCTGGGACAGCAGCGTGGTCGGCACCTGGATGAAGTCGACCCCGCGCTGGTAGCAGGCCGCGGCAAAACCGGCCATGTCGCCGATCACGCCGCCCCCCAGGGCGACCACCGTGGTACGGCGATCATGGCGGGCGGTGAGCAGGGCATCGAAGATCAGCTGCAGGGTTTCCCAGTTCTTGTAGGCCTCGCCGTCAGGCAACACCACCGGCAGCACCGAGTAGGCGCCCAGGGTCTTGCTCAGGCGTTCGAGGTACAGGGGCGCGACGGTCTCGTTGGAAACGATGGCAACCTGCCGCCCGGCGATGTGCGGCGCCAGCAGTTCGGGCTGGTCCAGCAGGCCTTCGCCAATGTAGATCGGGTAGCTACGTTCGCCCAGGTCGACCTTTAATGTCTGCATGTATCCCCACAATGTGCTTGGACGCGGCGGCGATGCGGCCCCCGCGCGGTGACGTTCAGCCCCGTCTCGGCGTTGGTCGCCGAGGATAGACCCCGCTCAGCGGGGCGGCAACTTCTGCAGGCGCTCCAGGATGTCCAGCACCACCATGCGCGGTGGCCGTTCGTCGGTTTCCACCACCAGGTCGGCGATCTCGCGATAGAGCGGGTCGCGCGTCTCCAGCAGGGCACGCAGCGTGGCTTCCGGGTTGGCGGTGCGCAGCAACGGTCGGTTGCGATCACGCGAGGTACGTCCCACCTGCTGCTCCACCGAGGCATGCAGGTAGATGACCCGCCCGCCGGCATGCAGTGCGGCACGGTTGGCATCGCGCATCACCGCGCCGCCACCGGTGGCCAGGACCACGCCATCGAGCGCGCAGAGCTCGACGATCATCGCCTGCTCGCGATCACGAAAGCCCGGCTCGCCTTCCTTGTCGAAGATCCACGGGATGTTGGCGCCGGTTCGCAGTTCGATTTCCTTGTCGGAATCCTTGAACAGCAGGCGCAGCTCTTTGGCCAACAGGCGCCCGATGGTGCTTTTTCCAGCGCCCATGGGCCCCACAAGTATCAAATTTCGCACAGAATCAACGACTCACAGCAATCGCCTGGTCACTCATGATACGCGGAGTCAGGAAGACCAGCAGCTCGGATTTTTTCTCTTGTAATGCATCGCGTCGAAACAGCCGTCCAACATACGGCAGATCACCGAAAAATGGCACCTTGTCGACCACTTTGTTCTGCGACGTCGAGTACACGCCACCAATCACAATGGTCTGCCCATCGCTGATCCGGACCTTGGCATTGACCTCGTTCTTGCGTATCGGCGGGACATTGTTCAGCGCGTTGACGAAATCCGGTTCGTCCTTGGTCACCCGCACCTCCATGAGCACCTTGCCGTCCGGGGTGATCTGCGGCGTCACCTCCAGCGACAGCGAAGCCTCGCGAAAGGAAATCGAGGTCGCGCCACTTTTGCTGGTCTCCTGGTAAGGCACCTCAGTGCCCTTGAGGATGCGCGCGGTTTCCTTGTCGGCCGTGACGACCTTCGGCTGGGAGATGATTTCGCCGTTGCCGCTCTTCTCCATGGCACTGAGCTCCAGGTCGAGCAGGATGTCACTGCGCAGCAGGCCCACGCCGAGCCCGCTCGTGGCCCGTTCGACGCCGAGATCGACGAACAACTCGCTACCCAGCCGGCCACCCTGGCCATACAACGGACCACCCCAGCGCACGCCCAGGCTCTTTTCATAGTCGACGCCGGCCTCGACGATACGCGCCTCGATCATCACCTGGCGCACCGGCACATCCAGCTGCGCCACCAGCTTGCGCAGCTCGGCCAGGCGCTCGGCGGGCTGCGTGACCACCAGGGTGTTGGTCCGCGCGTCCACGCCCAGGCTGCCGCGCCCCGTCAGGATGCCGTCATCGGCCAGGCTTGCCAGCAGCAGTTCGGCCAACTCCGACGCCTTGGCATGGCTGACCGGAATCAGTTCACGATGCAACGGTTGCAGTTGCGCCTCCAGCACCTGCTCCTGTCGTGCCCCCTGGGAGCGCTCGGCAAGCTCGGCCAGTGGCGCGACCAGCAGCACATTGCCCTCCTGGCGCCGGCCCAGCCCCTTGCTGCGCAAGACCAGATCCAGTGCCTGGCCCCAGGGCACATCCTCGAGACGCAAGGTGATCCGCCCCTGCACCGCGTCGCTGGCGACCAGGTTGATACCCGCATGATCGGCCATGATCTGCAGCACCGAACGCACTTCCACGTCCTGGAAATTGAGCGACAGCGGTTCATTGCGATGTTCGACCGCCAGCGCCGCCTGCATGCCCAGCAGCAGTATCGTTGCCGCCCCTCCCCGCCTGCATCCCAGCTTCATACCCGACCTCCCTTGGCGCACTCTTGGCAAGTGCCAGAAAGCGCTGGCGATCCTGCCAGCCACCGCCGATGTAGATGCGCTCGCGCACCGTGACCTGCCCCGCGTCGATGGTTTCCACGACCCCGTCATCGCGCCCCAGCCGATCTCCCGCAGCGACTCGATAGATGCGCCCGCCCGAACGCAGCAAGGCCTCATGACGACCGCCTCGGGAAAGGCTGCCGACCATCTCCAGCTGCTCCAGCGGAACGCGAGCGAGCCCATCCTCCGCACGCTGGAATGACCAGGCTCGAAACGGATCGAACGTGCCAGGCGCAATGGATACGCTGGCGGGCTCGTCCGCCAACGCCTGCGGCACTGGCAACGCTTCGTCGGACTGATAGGCATGCAGCTGCACCTGCGCGACCAGCAACCCGGACTCGGCATGCATGGCCAGTTCGAACCGGGATACGCTCAGCAGGCGCAAGCGCCGCAACCATTGCTCCAGCCACGCCCGTAACGCCGGATAATGCCCCCGCACACGCAACTCCAACGGGATCAGTCGATACCCCGAGAGCTGCCGACCATCGAGCACATCGAGACGCTCGAACAGCAGACCGTGCTCATGGCCGGACATCGCCAGCTCGTCGAGCAGCTCACTCATGCCCTCTCCGGCATCGAGCCGCCATCGCTCCATGCCCAGATGCTGCTCGGTCTGCGCCAGCGCTCGCCGCTCGACCTCGAGGTCAGCGATCAGCCCCTCGCGCGCCTTGAGCACCTGCAGCCCCCGCCGCTCCAGCGCCACCGCCTCGGCATATGCCTGGCTCGGCGCCCTGATCCGAATGAAGTAACCCGCCACGACGACCATCAGCACCAGCAGCAGGACCGTCAGCGCCCGGCCCGCCAGCCCCTGCCAACCGGGATGTCGCAGACTCTTCATGGCTCGCTGGCCAACAGACGCGCAACCAGCAGGAATTCGTCGCCCCGTGCCTGGTGGCGAAGGTGTACGAGCTCAAGGTCCCGTATATCTCCCATTCGCTGCAGCCCGCGCATGAACTGTGCGACCACCGAGGCCGACGCCGCCAACCCGGTCAAGCGCAAACGCTCCTCCTCCAGGGAGATCTCGATCAATTGCGCACCTTCGGGCATGGCCTGCTCGAGACCACGGAACAGATCAGGTATCAACGCCTGCCCGCCGCGCAACGTCGCCAATGCGCTTCGCTGCGCCTCGACAGCATGGCGGGCCTCCCGCAGCTGATCGATCCGTGCCGCTGTCGTCTCCAGTCTGTCGAGCGCCACCTGCTGTCTGCTCACCGCCTCGACCTGTCGCGCCAGGCGGGCACGGGCCGCCTGGTCGAGCGCCATCACCGCAAGCAGCGCCGCCACCAGGCTGGCCACCAGCACAAGCTGAAAACGTCGTACGGCACTCGCCCTGCGCTGCTCGCGCCACGGCATCAGGTTGAGTCGCACCTTCATGCCAGCCCTCCCAGCGCGAGCCCATAGACCAGCGCCATGGAAACGCCCACTGCCTGGGTACCGCCCAGCCCCGCCAGCAGGGTCGGGCAGGCGCATCGACAGGGCACCCCGAGCCGCTCGGCAAGCTGCCCCGCCTGCTTGGCACCGCCCAGGCGGCCAGTCAGCAGCAGTTCGGTGGACTGGAAGCCGCACAGTCGCCAGAGGCGCTCGGCACCCTCCAGCCACTGATCGGGTGACGTCAACACGACCTGCTGGCGCTGCGCCAATCCTTCGCCTTGCCAGCCATGCATGACCATTTCGCCAGCATCCAACTGGAGAATGACCGTGTCGGCACACCCCTCCGGCACCAGCGCTCGGCGCAACGCGATACTGTCCACTTCCACCGCCATCACCCGTAGATCGGCCTGCGCGAACAACTGCTCGAGCGGGTCGATCTGGCTTTGCCGGCACGCGGCGACCAGTACGTCGAACTGCCTCGGGTCGTCTGCGGACACACCCAGCAGCTGGAAGTCCAGGGCAAGATCGTCCAACGGAAAGGGAAAAAGCCGATCGGCCTGGTCGAGCAGGCGAGACTCGACACCGCCTTCGCCCACGCCGACGGGCATCCGGCAAACCTTGCAGATCACCTGGGAGGCCGGCAGAGCCAGCGCCACCTGTCGTTGACCGGTCGCACAACGGGCATGCGCCTGACGCAGCGTCCTGACCAGCAGCTCGGCGTCATCCAGCGGGTGCGGTCCACGCGGCGGTGACTCGAAGGGTTCCTGCGCCCAACCGGCAACCTGGTAGCGCCCACGTCGGCGATGCAGCTGCAGCATTCGTATGGAGTCGTGGGCGATTTCCACACCCAGCAGTGAACCCGCTCCCCTGCCAAAGCGTCCAAGCATGACTGTCACTTCCTTTTCGGCGTCAGCCCGCGCCATCGCCGCGCAGGCGGTCATCGCCCGGTCCCGGGCGGTCACCCGGTGGGGCGAAAATTGCTTATAATGCCCAGCGAATTTTCCTGTCCGCCGGCCCTGCGCGCCCTTCACTCCTCAACCAGGACACCCCAAAGCCTTGATACGCCTGCTGAAGTTTTTCTGGTGGTCTTTCGTCGCAGTCATCTGCGCGCTCGTACTCGGTGTGAGCGGTGCGTTTCTGTATCTTAGTCCCAGCCTGCCCTCGGTCGATTCGCTCAGAAGCGTCCAGTTGCAAATCCCCCTGAGGGTGTACAGCAGCGATGGCAAGCTGATTGCCGAGTTCGGCGAAATGCGCCGCTCTCCCATCAAGTTCGAGGAAATTCCCCCACAGTTCATCCAGGCGCTTCTCTCGGCCGAGGACGACAATTTCCTCAACCACTACGGCGTCGACCCGAGCAGCCTGATGCGTGCCGCCACGCAGCTGCTCAAGTCCGGACATATCCAGACCGGTGGCAGCACCATCACCATGCAGGTGGCGAAGAACTTCTTCCTCACCAGCGAACGCAGCTTCTCGCGCAAGACCAACGAAATCCTCCTGGCCCTGCAGATCGAGCGCGAGCTGACCAAGGACGAGATCCTCGAGCTGTACGTCAACAAGATCTACCTGGGCAACCGTGCCTACGGCATCGATGCGGCGGCGCAGGTGTACTACGGCAAGTCGATCCGTGACGTCAGCCTGGCGCAGATGGCCATGATCGCCGGCCTGCCCAAGGCGCCGTCGCGCTTCAACCCGCTGGCCAATCCGGTGCGCGCCAAGGAGCGCCGCGACTGGATTCTCGGGCGCATGTACAAGCTCGGCAAGATCGACGAAGCCAGCTACCAGGCCGCCCTGGCCGAACCGCTGAACGCCAGCTACCACGTGCCGACCCCGGAAGTGAACGCCCCCTATGTCGCCGAGATGGCCCGCGCCGAGATGGTCGGCCGCTACGGCAGCGACGCCTACACCGAGGGCTTCCGGGTCACCACCACGGTGCCGAGCGACATGCAGCGAATGGCCAACAACGCAGTGCTCAACGGGCTTTCCGAGTACGACGAGCGCCATGGCTACCGTGGTCCGGAATCACGCTTCCCCGGCAAGCCCCGCGCCGCCTGGCTGCAGGAGCTGAGCAAGCAGCGCACCCTTGGCGGGCTGGAGCCGGCGATCGTCACCCAGGTCGAGAAGAACGGGCTGAAGGTGATGACCCGTGGCGGCTTGGAAGAGGAGGTGCTCTGGGACACCATGAAGTGGGCGCGCCCGTACCTCAACAGCAACGCCCAGGGACGCTCGCCGCAGTCCCCGGCCGACGTGGCCCAGGTGGGCGACCTGATCCGCATCCAGCGCCTGGACGACGGCAAGCTCAAGTTCAGCCAGGTGCCGGGCGCCCAGAGCGCGCTGGTGACCCTCGACCCGAGCAATGGTGCGATTCGCGCCCTGGTCGGCGGGTTCTCCTTCGAGCAGAGCAACTACAACCGCGCCATGCAGGCCAAACGCCAGCCAGGTTCGAGCTTCAAGCCCTTCGTCTATAGCGCGGCCCTGGACAGTGGCTACACCGCCGCCAGCCTGGTCAACGACGCTCCGATCGTGTTCGTCGACGAGTACCTGGACAAGGTCTGGCGCCCGAAGAACGACACCAACACCTTCCTTGGCCCGATCCGCATGCGCGAGGCGCTGTACAAGTCGCGCAACCTGGTATCGATCCGCCTGCTGCAGGCCATGGGCGTGAACCGCACCATCGACTACATCGCCAAGTTCGGCTTCAACAAGCAGGATCTGCCGCCCAACCTGTCGCTGGCACTGGGCACCGCGACCCTGACGCCAATGGAAATCGCCACCGGCTGGAGTGCGTTCGCCAACGGCGGCTACAAGATCAACCCGTACCTGATCGAGCGTATCGAGAGCCGCAATGGCGAGACGCTGTTCACCGCCAATCCGCCGCGCGTGCCTCAAGGGCAGCAGGACCAGGCCGGCGCTGCCGCCCCCGAGCAGGCGATCAGCGTCGCACCGATGCCGGGCGAGGCGCTCTCCGCCGCCGCCCCGAGCGCCCCGGTGGCGCAGGCGCCGGTGCTGGCCGAGCAGATCATCGATGGCCGCACCTCGTACATTCTCACCAGCATGCTGCAGGACGTGATCAAGCGCGGCACCGGCCGCCGTGCCTTGGCGCTCGGGCGCTCGGACCTGGCGGGCAAGACCGGCACCACCAACGAGTCCAAGGACGCCTGGTTCTCCGGCTACAACGCCGACTACGTCACGACCGTATGGGTGGGCTTCGACCAGCCAGAAACGCTGGGGCGCCGCGAGTACGGCGGCACCGTGGCCCTGCCGATCTGGATGAGCTTCATGGGCGCGGCGCTCAAGGGCATGCCGGAGCATCCGCCAGCCGAGCCGGAGGGCATTCTCAGCCTGCGCGTGGACCCGGTCAGCGGCCGCGCCGCCACGCCGAGCACGCCTAACGCCTACTTCGAGCTGTTCAAGGCCGAGGACACCCCGCCTTCGGTGGACGAGCTGGGCAATGGCGTGGCGCCAGGCAGCCCGCTGCCAGCGGATGAAGCGGCGCCGATGGATCTGTTCTGATCAGGCAAACGACAACCGCAAAGGCAACTTCGATCCTGTGGGAGCGGGTTTACCCGCGAAGGCTTCAGCGAAGCCACAGATTATTTCGCGGGTAAACCCGCTCCCACAGTGGCTTCGGTGAACCCAAAAACAAACAAAAAGCCCCGGTTCTCACGAACCGGGGCTTTTTCATGTCGCTACAACGGATTAACCGTTGAACACATCATCCACGCTTTTCAGCGGGTAGTGCTTCGGATACGGCAGGGTGGCCACGCCGGACTCGATGGCGGCCTTGGCCACGGCATCGGAAACCACGGTGATCAGGCGTGCATCCAGCGGCTTCGGAATGATGTACTCACGACCGAACTCCAGGGCCTGCACGCCGTAGGCGTCGCAGACTTCCTTGGGCACTGGCAGCTTGGCCAGGTCCTTCAGGGCGATGGCGGCGGCGATCTTCATTTCTTCGTTGATGCGCTTGGCGCGAACGTCCAGGGCACCGCGGAAGATGAACGGGAAGCCCAGCACGTTGTTGACCTGGTTCGGGTAGTCGGAACGACCGGTGGCCATGATCACGTCGCTGCGGGTGGCGTGGGCCAGCTCCGGCTTGATTTCCGGATCCGGGTTCGAGCAGGCGAACACGATCGGGTTGGCCGCCATCGACTTCAGGCCTTCGGGGCTCAGCAGGTTCGGACCAGACAGGCCGACGAACACGTCGGCACCGTCCAGGGCGTCGGCCAGGGTGCGCTTGTCGGTGGCGTGGGCGAACTGGGCCTTGTACTGGTTCAGGTCGTCACGGCCGGCATGGATCACACCGCTACGGTCGATCATGAAGATGTTCTCGACCTTGGCGCCCATGCTCACCAGCAGCTTCATGCAGGAGATGGCCGCGGCGCCGGCACCCAGGCAGACGATCTTGGCGTCTTCGAGTTTCTTGCCGGCGATTTCCAGGGCGTTGATCATGCCGGCGGCGGTAACGATCGCGGTGCCGTGCTGGTCATCGTGGAATACCGGGATGTCGCACTGCTCGATCAGGGTGCGCTCGATCTCGAAGCACTCCGGTGCCTTGATGTCTTCGAGGTTGATGCCGCCGAAGGTGATGGAGATGCGGCGAACGGTGTCGATGAAGGCCTGCGGGCTTTCCGATTCGACTTCGATGTCGAACACGTCGATACCGGCGAAACGCTTGAACAGAACACCCTTGCCTTCCATGACCGGCTTCGAGGCCAGCGGACCCAGGTCACCCAGACCAAGGATCGCGGTACCGTCGGAAATCACCGCGACCAGGTTGCCCTTGCCGGTGTATTTGTAGGCCAGCTCCGGATCACGGCCGATCTCGCGCACAGGCTCGGCGACGCCCGGGCTGTAGGCCAGGGCGAGGTCACGGGCAGTGGCGGTTGGCTTGGAGAGCTCGACGCTCAGTTTCCCCGGACGAGGCTGAGCGTGGTATTCGAGAGCGGCGGTTTTCAGGTCTGACATGATGGGCATTCCGCTATTTACTGTTCTGACGGACCGCCGAGGATACGCAAAGTGCCGGGGGGCGACAAGACTGCCCGGTCACTATGTGTCAAGGCCTTTAGCCTACGACTTTACGCTATAACCCACGGGGCTTACGGGAGCCAGTGTGTACAATCCAATAGCAAAATGTCTACAACTATTTAGCCAGAAAGGCGCTCCAACATGCTCGGGTCGGTCAAGGGCAACACCCAGCGCCGCTGCCCAGGCTTGAGCCCTCCCTTGCGGGAACGGTCCAGCACCCAGCCACGCGCCTCGACCTGGCGCCCCTTGAGGTTAGCGAAGAAGCTGGCAGGGAAGTTGCGCTGCAGACGAGCGGGTATCTGCAGCACCACGGCGTCGTCGAGTTCCAGCCAGACGCCGCCGCGATTGCGTTCGATGCCGTTGATTTTGCCGCCGATGACGGCAAAGCCAGACTGCCGCAGATCCTGCGTCCGCTGCACCGGCGACTGCCGCCAGATCCCCGCTCTGGCCTTGCGCGCCTGCTGCTCGGCCTGATGCTGGCACGCCGCCAAGTCCACGTTGGGCGCAACGGCGACCCGGTAGCCAAGGCCTTCGCTGAGCAGTTGCGCCTCCATATTGTCGCCATTGCGGCTATACAGATGCGCCAGGGTGCGCCCGTACTTGTCCTTGGACTCGACACCCGGAACCAGCCCGACACGGCCGTCGCTGGCCTTGACCAGCGCCTGCAGCCGCCGCTTCGCCGCCTCGGCATAGGGCTCGCTGGTCCGCCCCTTGCGGCCGATCTCAGGGGCGTTGATACCGATCAGCCGCACACTGCGGCCGTCGACCAGGCGCACGGTGTCGCCGTCGACCACGCTGCGCACGGCCACCTGTTGTGGCTGACCGGGTAGCGGACAGAACGCTTGCGCGGGAAAGTGCCAGATCGCGCCCACAAAAAAGGCGCTCACGAGGAGCGCCTTCTTTTGCGGCAACGCGAACCTCGAAAGATTCGCCATGCGCATGATTA
Source organism: Pseudomonas sp. microsymbiont 2 (assembly GCF_054788395.1). NCBI lineage: Bacteria > Pseudomonadati > Pseudomonadota > Gammaproteobacteria > Pseudomonadales > Pseudomonadaceae > Pseudomonas > Pseudomonas sp. microsymbiont 2. The sequence continues at coordinate 432,984 of NZ_CM139112.1, read as the reverse complement.
CTTCTTGGTACCGAACATACCGAAGCGATCGGCGAACTTCTGTACGCGACCACCGGTGTCCAGGACTTTCTGCTTACCGGTGTAGAACGGGTGGCACAGGTTGCAAACGTCGATCGCCAGGACGCTGCCCAGGGTCGAACGGGTTTCAAACTTGTTGCCGCAGCTGCAGGTGACTGCAACTACTTCGTAGTTCGGATGAATATCTGCTTTCATGGTCACTTCCTCGAGCTGCGTGCCGCCACCCAACACCTATTGTTGAATACCGCACGTAATTAGGCGGCGAATAATACCAGAGCGCCGGGCCAACGCAAGTTGTCGCTTGCACCGACCGTCGTCTGCTAGGCTCGCCTGATTCGTGAAATACCCTCCAGAGACCTTCCGCGTGTCCGACGTCATCCTGCGCCTTGCCTTGCCCTCGCCCCTGCGTCGCCTGTTCGACTACCGGGCCACCGCGAGCATGGCGCGCCAGGCACTGACCCCCGGCATGCGCATCCGCGTGCCGTTTGGCCGCCGCGAGATGATCGGCGTGCTGGTGGAAGTCGCCGAGCGCAGCGAAGTGCCCGCCGACAAGCTCAAGCCGGCCAGCGCGCTGCTCGACCCGGTCTCGCCACTGCCACCGGCGCTGTTCAAGCTGTGCCTGTGGACAGCCCAGTACTACCAGCACAGCCTGGGCGACACCCTGAACTGGGCGCTGCCGACCCTGCTGCGCCAGGGCGAACCCGCCGAGGCGCGCCAGGAGCGCTTCTGGCACGTCGCCTCCGGCGCGCGCCTGGAAGACCCTCGCATCGCCCGCGCGCCGCGCCAGCGCGACGCCCTCAAGACCCTGTCGCAACACCCGCACGGCGTGGCCCACAGCCTGCTGAGCAAGCTCGGCCTGAACAAGGACAGCCTCGACCTGCTGCTGGCCAAGGAGCTGGTCGAGGTCGAGGTGCGGCGCCACCTCCCTGCCCCTCGCCACGAGCACTGGCTGGCGCAGCCGGAACTGCCGCTCAACGACGAGCAGCGCGCCGCCTTCGAGGCCGTGCGTGCAGGTTTCGGCGCGTTCCACGCCTTCCTGCTGGCCGGCGTCACTGGCAGCGGCAAGACCGAGGTGTACCTGCAACTGATTCGTGAAACCCTCGAAGCCGGCAAGCAGGCCCTGATCCTGATTCCCGAGATCAACCTCGGCCCGCAGACCCTGCAACGCTTCGAGCAACGCTTCAACGCGCGCATCGCCCTGCTGCACTCGGCGGTGGGCGACCGCGAGCGCCTGGATGCCTGGCTGGCGGCCCGCGACGGCGACGCCGACATCATCATCGGCACTCGCTCGGCGCTGTTCACGCCGATGAAGAACCCGGGCCTGATCATCATCGACGAGGAACACGACGGTTCCTATAAACAGCAGGAAGGCCTGCGCTACCACGCCCGCGACCTGGCCGTGGTGCGGGCACACCAGGAAAACACCCCGATCCTGCTGGGCTCGGCCACACCGTCGCTGGAAAGCCTGCACAACGCCCACAGCGGCCGTTACGGCCTGTTGCGCATGAATCAGCGCGCCGGTGGCGCCAAGGCCCCACGTTTCCTGCGCCTGGACGTGCGCAGCCTGCCGCTGGACAGCGGTATCAGCGGCCCGCTGCAGCAAGCCATCCGCCAGACGCTGGAAGCTGGCCAGCAAGTGCTGGTATTTCTCAACCGCCGCGGTTTCGCCCCTACGTTGCTGTGCCACGACTGCGGCTGGCTCTCCGAGTGCCCGCGCTGCGACGCGCGCATGACCGTGCATCAGCGCTCCGCCGTGCTGCGCTGTCACCATTGCGGCTACGACGAGCGCCTGCCGCTGCAGTGCCCGCAGTGCGCCCACGTCGACCTGCGCCCGGTGGGCGCCGGCACCGAGCGGGCCGAGGAGCGCCTGAAGGTGCTGTTCCCCGAGTACCCGATCCTGCGCGTGGACCGCGACAGCACCTCGCGCAAGGACGCCATGCACAACCTGTTCGCCACCATCCAGCGCGGCCAGCCGAGCATCCTGGTCGGCACCCAGATGCTGGCCAAGGGGCACCACTTTCCGCGGGTCACCCTGGTGGCCATCCTCGACGCCGACGGCGGGCTGTTCTCCGGCGACTTCCGCGCCAGCGAGCGCATGGCCCAGCTGATCGTGCAGGTCGCCGGGCGGGCCGGGCGGGCCGAGGAGCCGGGCAAGGTGATCGTGCAGACCCACCTGGCGGACCACCCGCTGCTGGTGCAACTGACCGAGCAGGGCTACTTCGCCTTCGCCGAGCAGGCGCTGAGCGAGCGCCGCGCCGCCGGCCTGCCACCCTTCGCCCACCTGGCGCTGCTGCGCGCCGATGCGCACAAGCCAGGCCAGGCCGAAGGCTTTCTCGACGAGGCCTGCGCCGCCGCCGAGCGCGTGCTCGCCGAGCAAGGCCTGCACGGCATCGAGCTGCTGGGGCCGGTCCCGGCGCCCATGGAGCGACGGGCGGGGCGCTTCCGTGCGCAATTGTTGCTCCAGGCCAATGCCCGGGCACCGCTGCATCGACTGATCAGTGCCTGGTTGCTAGTGTTGGAGCAGATGCCTTCGGGGCGGCAAGTACGCTGGTCGCTGGATGTCGACCCGGTCGACCTGTACTGACTGCTTCAGGGTTGTCGTGGGAGCGGGCTTGCCCCGCGATGGCGTCATCGCGGGGCAAGCCCGCTCCCACGCCGACAATGGCCTGTGCCCCAAAAGGTTGGCAACCCGCCCCCGGCAACGGATAATGCCCAGTTTTTCCACCTGCGCATCGAAGCGCTGCACCGCGCTTGCGGTCGAAAAGAGAACCCCATGAAAGACACCATTCGCCAGCTGATCCAGCAAGCCCTCACCCAACTCGTCACCGACGGTGTGCTGCCTGACGGGCTGACGCCGGCGATCCAGGTGGAAAACGCCCGGGACAAGACCCACGGTGACTTCGCCAGCAACATCGCCATGATGCTGGCCAAGCCGGCCGGCATGAAGCCACGCGACCTGGCCGAGAAGCTCATCGAGGCCCTGCCGGCCAGCGCCGACATCACCAAGGTCGAGATCGCAGGTCCTGGCTTCCTGAACTTCTTCCAAAACACCGACGCCCTGGCCTCCCGCCTGGACGCGGCCCTGGCCGACGGACACCTGGGCGTGCGCAAGGCCGGCCCGGCCGAGAAGGTGGTGATCGACATGTCGGCGCCGAACCTGGCCAAGGAGATGCATGTCGGCCACCTGCGCTCGACCATCATCGGCGACAGCGTGGCCCGCGTACTGGAGTTCCTTGGCGACACGGTGGTCCGCCAGAACCACGTGGGCGACTGGGGCACCCAGTTCGGCATGCTGCTGGCCTACCTCGAAGAGAACCCGATCACCAGCGACGAGCTGTCGGACCTGGAGAACTTCTACCGCGCCGCCAAGAAGCGCTTCGACGAATCCGAGGACTTCGCCACCCGCGCTCGCGGCCTGGTGGTCAAGCTGCAGGCCGGCGACCCGGAGTGCATGGCCCTGTGGACGCGCTTCAAGGACATCTCGCTGTCGCACTGCCAGAAGACCTACGAGCTGCTCAACGTCAAGCTGACCATGGCCGACGTGATGGGCGAGAGCGCCTACAACGCCGACCTGGCCAACGTGGTCGCCGACCTCAAGGCCAAGGGCCTGCTGGTCGAGGACCAGGGCGCCCAGTGCGTGTTCCTCGAGGAATTCAAGAATGCCGAAGGCGAGCCGCTGCCGGTGATCGTGCAGAAGGCCGACGGCGGCTACCTGTACGCCACCACCGACCTGGCCGCCGTGCGCTACCGCAGCAATAAACTGAACGCCGATCGCGCCCTGTACTTCGTCGACCAACGTCAGGCCCTGCACTTCAACCAGGTGTTCGAAGTGGCCCGCCGCGCCGGCTTCGTCGGCCATCCGATGAAAATGGAGCACATGGGCTTCGGCACCATGAACGGCGCCGATGGCCGTCCGTTCAAGACCCGCGACGGCGGTACCGTCAAGCTGATCGACCTGCTGACCGAGGCCAAAGACCGCGCCTACGCGCTGGTCAAGGAAAAGAACCCGTCGCTGGCCGAGGACGAACTGCGCCACATCGGCGAAGTGGTCGGCATCGGCGCGGTCAAGTACGCCGACCTGTCGAAGCACCGCACCAGCGACTACAGCTTCAACTTCGAGCTGATGCTCAACTTCGAAGGCAACACCGCCCCGTACCTGCTGTACGCCTACACCCGCGTGGCTGGCGTGTTCCGCAAACTGGGCAAGGGTTTCGACGAAGTCGAGGGCAAGATCGTCCTGCAGGCGGCCCACGAGCAGGACCTCGCCGCGCGCCTGGCGCAATTCGGCGAAATCCTGAACAACGTCGCCGAAAAAGGCACGCCACACGTGCTGTGCAGCTACCTGTACGACCTCGCCGGCCTGTTCTCCAGCTTCTACGAGAACTGCCCGATCCTGTCCGCCGAAACCGCCGAACAGCAGCAGAGCCGCCTGCGCCTGGCCGCCCTGACCGGTCGCACCCTCAAGCAGGGCCTGGAGCTGCTCGGCCTGGAAACCCTGGAGCGCATGTAAGTTGGCTGCAAAGAAAAAGCCCGCGCCAAAGCGCGGCGCCAGCCGTCACCAGCCACCCGCCAAGCAGCCGATCCCGGGCTGGGTGTGGCTGGCGGTCGGCCTGACCGTGGGTGCATTCATCGTGTTCCTGATGAAGCTCGAACCGGGCGGCGAGGACATCAAGCGCACCAAGCCCGAGCAGCAAAAATCGGAGAAGGTCGAGGCGAGCAAGACCACCACCCCGACACCACAGCAGCCGGTGAAGCCGAAGTACGACTTCTATACCCTGCTGCCGGAGTCGGAGGTGATCGTGCCGCCAGAAGCGGTGCCAGAGAAGACGCCACCGGTTCCGGCGCAACCGCCCGTGCCGAGCACGCCGGTCACGCCCGCCGAAGCGGCGAAGATCGACACCGCTCGCGCCCAGGCCGCCCTGATGGGGCAGACGCCGCCGCCGGCCCCGCCGGTGATCAAGCCGGCGACCACCACCCAGTTCTTCCTGCAGGCCGGCTCGTTCCGCAAGCAGGCGGACGCCGACAAGGTCCGGGCGCAGATCATTCTGCTCGGCCAGGCGGTCAAGGTGGAGTCGGGCACGGTCAAGGAAGAGACCTGGTACCGCGTGATGGTCGGCCCGTTCAGCAACCGCGAACAGTTGACCGTGGCGCAGAAGCAACTGGCTGGCGCGGGCTTCAGCAACCTACTGCTGCAACAGCGCCGCCAGTGACGAAAAAGGCCTTGCCGCTTTCAGCGACAAGGCCTTTTTTTCATACCCGGCGCCGCTCGGCGTTGACCTGGGAAATCTGGCTGTTGAGCGTCCAGAAGTCGTACAGCACGCCCAGCAGGAACAAGCCGCCGGTGAACAGGTAGAGCAGCGCGCTGATCCACTTGCCCTGGTACAGGCGATGCACGCCGAAGATGCCCAGGAAGGTCAGGAGAATCCACGCCAGGTTGTAGTCCACGCCACCGGACTCGAAACGCATGTCCGCCTCGCGGTCCATCGACGGGATCAGGAACAGGTCGATCAACCAGCCGATGCCCAGCAAGCCCAGGGTGAAGAACCAGATCGTCCCGGTGATCGGCTTGCCGTAGTAGAAGCGGTGCGAGCCGGTGAAGCCGAATATCCACAACAGATAGCCGAGGACCTTGCTGTGGGTGTCGTGCGCAGGCGCACCCTGTTGATAACCATTCATTCGAAGCCCTCGTGGGTTAGCCGAAAATTTTCTAACGGAAAATGTGACTTTTCCGTTTCGACCCGACATATGGTACGTGGTCGAGCGACCAACGGATCAGAATTTGATCAAAAAGCTGTTATAAAGTTGCGCGCCAACACTTATAAGAGCTTCATCTATGCCACCTTTCTTCAAGACATGGCTGACCCTCTGCCTTTTATTGCCCCTGGCCGCCCACGCCACCAATCGTGAGCAACGACTTCCCAGCGGATTCACCGGCTACACGACCAATGCCGACACCTCGGTGAAACGCACCCCGATCCAGTACCGCAAAGCGACCTTGCAGGCCCGTCCGGCCAACGCCGCCAGGCAACATGACGTAGGCATGCAGGCCGTGGCGATGTCGCCGAAGCAGAGCAGCGAAGTGCTCAGCCGCGCGGTGAACGTACTCGGCACACCCTATCGCTGGGGTGGCAGCAGCCCGAAGAAAGGTTTCGACTGCAGCGGCCTGGTCAAATACGCCTTCAACGATGTGGCCGACGTCGATCTGCCGCGCACCTCCAATGCCATGGCTCAGGGCCAGGGCGTGAAGGTGGCCAAGAGCGACCTCAAGCCTGGCGACCTGATCTTCTTCAACATCAAGAGCCGCCGGGTCAACCATGTGGCCATCTACCTGGGCAACGATCGCTTCATTCACGCGCCACGCACCGGCAAGCGGGTGAGCATCGACAGCCTGGAGAAGCCTTACTGGCAGAAGCACTACGTGGTGGCCAAGCGAGTGCTGCCCAAGCAGCAACAGGCGCTGAGCCTGGCCAAGCGCTGAAACGCCCAGCAGTCCCTGCGGGAGATCGCCCAGCCCGTTGGACTGCCCTGTCGCACAGGGAACCATGCTTGCGCGGCCAGTGCGTACCCTGTGGGAGCAACTGTCTTACGCAATTTTTAGAATCTGGCGCGATCCCTGTGGGAGCGGGCTTGCCCGCGAACACGGGCGAAGCCCGTGCCATCCACCACGGTGTTGGCTTCGCGGGCAAACCCGCTTCCACGCTGATCGCGCAGCGTTCTGGATTTACGTTGTACTTTCAGGTTGCGGCAGCACCAGGTCGCGCCATGATGTGCCCGTTCTGAGCATGGCATTTAGCCGTACGATGAAAGTCCTCATGCAGGCCACGATAGCAACCTTGGGAAGCTTCCCCCGCTCGCGCAGTGACTCATAACGCGCCTTGAGTGCTGGGTTGTACTTCATCGCCACAATGCATGCCATGTACAGCGATCGCCTGACCGCAAATCGCCCACCAGAGATAGAACGCTTGCCCACGGACTTCCCGCTGTCGTGGTTGAAGGGCGCGACCCCGACCAGGGAGGCAATTTCTCTGGATTCAACCCGACCTAGCTCCGGCAGCAGCGCTATTAATTTGCCCGCTGTCACCATCCCAATGCCTTTCACTGTGATCAGCTGGGCAACCCGTTCGTCGTTCAGCATCGCGGTTTGCTGTTCGATCTCGCACTCAACCAGTTTGATCTGCGTCTTGAAGTGCTTCAGGTTGGCATTCAGGTAGTTAGCAACTGCAGTCGATTGCACCTGCTTCAGGCGTCGCAGGTCGTCATCTCGTTGTTGAACCAACCGATCACGTTGCTGAAGCAGCTCTCGCAGAAGCGCTCGTTCTGGGCTGACTCGCAGAGAGGGTTGATCTGGAATGACTTCGGCATAGTGCGCCAGAACTTCGGCGTCGATGGCGTCGGTCTTGGCCTTGATGCCCAAAGAGTCAGCGAATGACCTGGCCCGCCTGGGATTGACGCGTATGACCTTGTAGCCAGCGTCCTGTAGAAAACGCATGACATCTCGCTCGTAGCCACCCGTTGCCTCTAACAGGACGCGCTTGATACTGAGCTTGCGAAGGCTCTTCAGTAGCACCTCAAAGCCTCTCGGATCATTGCTGATATGCAGTTTGATGCCCTGGGGCCGCACCGCAGCATCGAGCGAGATACTGGATACATCGATACCCAAGAAGGAAGCCATCACCAAAACCTCCTAAACTCAACACAGTGAGAGGACTTTGGCTTGGCCCACGCTTGTGATTCGAGATCAGAGCCGCATCCAACTGTTCGGGCTCTCGCCAAAGTGGAACGGTGAATGGCAGCTTGTGCTCCCACGCGTGCTCAAGGCACCTGCGGCATTCAGCTCTTGCCATTCACCGCTCTCACTCCAGATTCTAATCCCACCTCAAGACACAAGCGGCTTTAGCCGCGAAGCAAGCGACACGGTGGATGGCACCGGCTGCGCCGGTGTTCGCGGCTAAAACCGCTCCCACAGGTACCACGCCAACCTGTAGGAGCGGCCTTGCCGAGACGTCGGACCGGTCGGAAAGGGCTGCGCAGCAGCCCCGGGATTTCAGCGTTGTTGCAAAGATCGCCGGGGCCGCTTTGCGGCCCTTTCCGACCGGTCCGACGTCTCGGCAAGGCCGCTCCTACAGAGATCACGCCAGTTAAGAAATCTCAGCAAGACAGTTGGTCCCACAGGGGCTGCGGTGCACTTTTAGCCGCTGTGGACGTTCCTAGCCCACTATCAAACCCCGCGCCTCCAACGCCTGCATTGCCCCCTCCATCGTGCGCATCCCCACCGCGGCGCCGGCCTGCATCAACGAATGGATCTGCGCCAGCCGCCCTTCGCGGATCAGATTGCGCACGGCGGGCGTCGCCACCAGCAGCTCCCTCGCCGCGACCCTGCCACCACCGACGCGCCTGACCAGCACCTGCGCCACCACCAACCGCAGCGACTCCGCCAGCATCATGCGCACCAGCGGCTTCTCTTCGGCGGCGAACACTTCCACCAAACGATCGATGCTGTTGAGCGCCGAGCGCGTATGCACGGTTGCCAGCACCAGGTGCCCGGTTTCCGCCGCGCGCAATGCCAGGCGGATGCTCTCCAGGTCACGCAGCTCGCCGAGCATGATCACGTCGGGGTCCTGACGCAGCGCACTGCGCAATCCCTGGGCAAAGTCGCGGCAGTCTCTACCCACTTCCCGCTGGTTGACCAGGCTGCGCCGGCCTCGATGAACGAACTCGACGGGATCTTCCAGGGTGACGATATGCAGCGCGTGCTCGCGATTGATCTGGTCGACCAGCGCCGCCAGGGTGCTCGACTTGCCACTGCCCGTCGGCCCGCCGACCAGCACCAGGCCGTCCCGCTGCCGACCCATGAGCTGGAACACATCGTGTAGATCGAGCTCATCGAGGCTCGGTACCCGCGCCGGAATCAACCGCACGCTCGCCCCAGGCCCATTGCGCTGGCGGAACAGGTTCAGCCGAAAACGGCCCAGCGCCGGCAAGACCAGGGCGAGATCCAGCTCATCACCAGACGCCCACTGTCGGCGCTGCCCTTCATCGAGCAGGCTCGCCAGGCCCTGCTCAAGGGTCTGGGCAGCAAGCACCGGCAGCGTCATGCGCCTCAGCTCGCCATCGAGGCGCAGCAACGGCTGCTCGCCTGCGGCCAGGTGCAGGTCGCTGGCCCCGGCAGCCACGGCCCGGGCCAGCAGGTCGGTCACATCCATGAGACTCCCCAACGGCGATCAAGCAGGTAGAATGCCGCAGACCCCAAAGCCGTCGGCGACGAACCATGTCCACCCTAGCAGACAACATTGACGCCATTGCCGCCCGCATCGACAGCGCAGCCAAGGCCGCCGGGCGCGACCCGGCCAGCGTCCAGCTGCTGGCAGTCAGCAAGACCAAGCCCGCCAGCGCCATACGCGAGGCCTGCGCCGCCGGACTGCGCGATTTCGGCGAGAACTACCTTCAGGAAGCCCTGACAAAACAACAGGCACTTTCCGACCTGCCCTTGATCTGGCACTTCATCGGCCCCATCCAGTCGAACAAGACCAAGGCCATCGCCGAGCATTTCGACTGGGTACATTCCGTGGACCGCCTGAAGATCGCCCAACGCCTGTCCGAGCAGCGCCCTGCCGGCCTCGCGCCGCTGAACATCTGCCTGCAGGTGAACGTCAGTGGCGAGGACAGCAAGTCCGGCTGCGCGCCCGCCGAACTGCCAGCCCTGGCGCAGGCGGTGAACGCCCTGCCCGGCCTGCGCCTGCGCGGCCTCATGGCGATTCCGGAGCCGACCGAAGACCGCGCCGAGCAGGAGGCCGCCTTTGCCATCCTGCGCCAGCTCCAGGCACAGCTGGGCCTTGGCCTGGACACCCTGTCGATGGGCATGAGCCACGACCTGGAAGCCGCCATCGCCCAAGGCGCGACCTGGGTGCGCATCGGTACCGCCCTGTTCGGTGCCCGCGACTACGGCCAGCCCTGAATCCATGCTTAACTCACTCTTTCCCTCAAGGACCTGACATGAGCAAGACTCGTATTGCCTTCATCGGCGCCGGCAACATGGCCGCCAGCCTGATCGGCGGCCTGCGCGCCCAGGGCCTGGACGCCGCGCAGATCCGCGCCAGCGACCCGGGTGCCGAGACCCGCGCGCGAATCCAGGCCGAGCACGGCATCGAAGCCTTCGAAAGCAACGCCCAGGCCATCGACGGCGTGGACGTGATCGTCCTGGCGGTCAAACCGCAGGTCATGAAGGCGGTCTGCGAAACGCTGAAGCCGAACCTGAAGGCCGGCCAGCTGGTGGTTTCCATCGCCGCCGGTATCACCTGCGCCAGCCTGCAGGCCTGGCTGGGCGCGATCCCGGTGGTGCGCTGCATGCCCAACACCCCGGCGCTGCTGCGCCAGGGCGTCAGCGGCCTGTACGCCACCGGGGAAGTGTCCGCCGAGCAACGCCAGCAGGCCGAACAGCTGCTGTCGGCTGTCGGCACCGCCTTGTGGCTGGACGAAGAGCAACAGCTCGATGCCGTCACCGCCGTCTCCGGCAGCGGCCCGGCCTACTTCTTCCTGCTGATCGAAGCGATGACCGCCGCCGGCGAAAAACTCGGCCTGCCGCGTGAGACCGCCTCGCAACTCACCCTGCAAACCGCCCTGGGCGCCGCCCGCATGGCGGTGGCCAGCGACGTCGACGCCGCCGAACTGCGCCGCCGCGTGACCTCGCCGGCCGGCACCACCGAAGCGGCAATCAAATCGTTCCAGGCCAGCGGCTTCGAGGCGATCGTCGAGCAGGCACTGCAGGCCGCGGCGAAGCGTTCCGCCGAGCTGGCCGAACAACTGGGCAAATAAGGAGCCATCGATGAATGCATTGTCCGGCGCCGCGATCTTCGTGGTGCAAACCCTGGTCAGCCTGTACCTGGTGATCGTCCTGCTGCGCTTCGTGCTGCAACTGGTCAAGGCCGACTTCTACAACCCGCTCAGCCAGTTCGCCGTGCGCGCCACCCAGCCGCTGCTCAAGCCGCTGCGCCGGGTGATCCCCAGCATCGCCGGCCTGGACACCTCGTCGCTGGTGCTGTCGATCGTCATCCAGGCGCTGCTGATGGCCTTCGTGCTGATGGTCACCTACGGCACCTTCGGCGACATCCTGCACCTGCTGATGTGGTCGATCCTGGGCATCACCTCGCTGTTCCTGAAGATCTTCTGGGTGGCGATGATCGTGATGGTGATCGTCTCGTGGGTCGCGCCCAACAGCCACAACCCGGCCGCCGAGCTGGCCTACCAGATCAGCGAACCGGTGCTGGCGCCGTTCCGTCGCCTGGTGCCGAACCTCGGCGGCATGGACATCTCGCCGATCTTCGCCTTCATCGCCATCCAGGTGATCCAGTCGTTCCTGATGCCCCAGCTGGCTGCCTACGCCGGCATGCCGCAAGAGCTGTGGCGGATGATCTGACCCTGCCTGCAACCGGCGGCAAGCCTTCGCTTGCCGCTGGGGGTAGCGCTCTTTAGACTTACGCCTCCGTCAAGCGTGAGCAGGGTCGATGTCCACTGTCCTTCCCGAAGATTCCGTCGGTCTGGTAACACCGCAAATCGCCCGGTTCGATGAACCGCTGGCCCTGGCCTGTGGCCGTTCCCTGGCCACCTACGAGCTCATCTACGAAACCTATGGCACCCTCAACAGCACCGCCAGCAACGCGGTGCTGATCTGCCATGCGCTGTCCGGCCATCACCATGCCGCCGGCTACCATGCCACCACCGACCGCAAGCCGGGCTGGTGGGACAGCTGCATCGGCCCCGGCAAGCCGATCGACACCAACCGTTTCTTCGTGGTCAGCCTGAACAACCTCGGCGGCTGCAACGGCAGCACCGGCCCCAGCAGCATCAACCCGGTCACCGGCAAGCCCTACGGCGCCGATTTCCCGGTGCTGACCGTGGAGGATTGGGTGCACAGCCAGGCACGTCTGGCTGACCGCCTGGGGATCCAGACCTGGGCCGCCATCGTCGGTGGCAGCCTCGGCGGCATGCAGGCCCTGCAGTGGACCATCACCTACCCGGACCGCGTGCGCCATTGCGTGGACATCGCCTCGGCGCCCAAGCTGTCGGCGCAGAACATCGCCTTCAACGAAGTCGCGCGCCAGGCCATCCTCACCGACCCCGAGTTCCATGGTGGCTCGTTCCAGGACCAGGGCGTGATTCCCAAGCGCGGCCTGATGCTGGCGCGCATGGTCGGTCATATCACCTACCTGTCCGACGACTCGATGGGCGAGAAATTCGGCCGCGAACTCAAGAGCGACAAGCTCAACTATGACTTCCACAGCGTCGAGTTCCAGGTCGAAAGCTACTTGCGCTACCAGGGTGAGGAGTTCTCCGGCCGCTTCGACGCCAACACCTACCTGCTGATGACCAAGGCGCTGGACTACTTCGACCCGGCGGCGGCTCACGGTGGCGACCTGGCGGCGACCCTGGCCCATGTCACGGCGGATTACTGCATCATGTCGTTCACCACCGACTGGCGCTTCTCGCCGGCCCGCTCGCGAGAGATCGTCGATGCCCTGATGGCGGCGCGCAAGAACGTCTGCTACCTGGACATCGACTCGCCCTACGGCCACGACGCCTTCCTCATCCCGACACCCCGCTACATGCAGGGCTTCGCCAACTACATGAACCGCATCGCTGTCTGAGGACCCCATGAGAGCCGACCTGGAAATCATCCAAGACTGGATCCCCGCCGGCAGCCGGGTACTCGACCTGGGCTGCGGCAACGGCGAACTGCTGGCCTCCTTGCGCGAGCGCAAGAACGTCACCGGCTATGGCCTGGAGATCGACGCCGAGAATATCGCCGCCTGCGTGGCCAAGGGCGTCAACGTCATCGAGCAGGACCTGGACAAGGGGCTGGGCAACTTCGCCAGCAACAGTTTCGACGTGGTGGTCATGACCCAGGCCCTGCAGGCCGTGGAGTACCCCGACCGCATCCTCGACGAGATGCTGCGGGTCGGCCGCCAGTGCATCATCACCTTCCCCAATTTCGGCCACTGGCGCTGCCGCTGGTACCTGGCGACCAAGGGTCGCATGCCGGTCTCGGACTTCATGCCGTATACCTGGTACAACACGCCGAACATCCACTTCTGCACGTTCGAGGACTTCGAGAACCTGTGCCACGAGCGCAGGGCCAAGGTCCTCGACCGCCTGGCGGTCGACCGTCTGCACCGTAACGGGTTGGGCGGGCGGCTTTGGCCTAATCTTCTAGGTGAGATCGGTATCTATCGAGTCAGCAGCCCGGGCCTGCAGGAGCATCAGCTCGCGGTCTGACCGTCGCGAACGGAGGAATGATCATGCGTCGACTAGCACTGTTTCTGATCAGCCTGTGCCTGGCCTTGCCGGTGCTGGCTGCCGATGCCGCCAGGCCCGAGCGCAAGGAAGTATTCGGCGACGTGACGGTCCATTACAGCGCCTTCACCTCGAGCATGCTGCAACCGGACATCGCCGCCGCCACGGGGCTCACTCGCAGCAAGAACCAGGGTGTGCTCAACATCGCCGTGATCAAGGCCGGCAAGCCAGCCATGGCGGTGGTCAGCGGTACCGTGAAGGACCTCACCGGGCGCAGCAACCCGCTGTCGTTCAAGCAGATCACCGACCAGGGCGCGGTGTACTACATCGCCCAGTTCAAGATCGAACAGGCCGAGACCGTCACCTTCGACCTCAACATCGAGTCCGGCGGCGTCAGCCATCCACTGAGCTTCAACCAGGAAGTGTTCCCAGGCGAATGATGAATTTCCAGCAACTCGTATTGGCCAGCCACAACGCCGGCAAACTCAAGGAACTGCAGGCCATGCTCGGTGACTCCGTGCAGCTGCGTTCGATCGGCGAATTCAGCCAGGTGGAGCCGGAAGAGACCGGCCTGTCGTTCGTCGAGAACGCCATCCTCAAGGCGCGCAATGCAGCACGCATCTCCGGCCTGCCGGCCTTGGCCGACGATTCCGGGCTGGCGGTGGACTTCCTCGGCGGCGCGCCAGGCATCTACTCGGCGCGCTACGCCGACGGCAAGGGCGACGCGGCGAACAACGCCAAGCTGCTCGAAGCGCTCAAGGACGTACCTAAAGACCAGCGCGGCGCGCAGTTCGTCTGCGTCCTGGCCCTGGTGCGCCATGCCGACGACCCGCTGCCGATCCTCTGCGAAGGCCTGTGGCATGGCAGCATCCTGTTCGAGGCCAGCGGCGAGCATGGCTTCGGCTACGACCCGCTGTTCTGGGTCCCCGAGCGCAACTGCTCCAGCGCCGACCTCGCCCCGGTCGACAAGAACCAGCTCAGCCACCGCGCCCGCGCCATGGCCCTGCTGCGTCAACGTCTGGGCCTGGCATGACCGAGAAGTTGTTCGTACCACCGGCGAGCCTGGTCCTTTCCGAGCTCCCGCCGCTGTCGCTGTACATCCATATCCCCTGGTGCGTGCGCAAGTGCCCTTATTGCGACTTCAACTCGCACCAGGCCGGCCCGTCGTTGCCGGAAACCGAGTATATCGACGCCCTGCTGGCCGATCTCGATCAGGAACTGCCTGCCGTCCAGGGCCGCCCGATCAGCACGATCTTCTTCGGTGGCGGCACACCGAGCCTGTTCAGCGCCGATGCCCTGGGCCGATTGCTGCGCGGCGTGGAACAGCGCATCCCGTTCGCTGCGGACATCGAAATCACCCTGGAGGCCAACCCCGGCACCTTCGAGCAGGAGAAGTTCAAGGCCTACCGCCAGACCGGCATCAACCGCCTGTCCATCGGTGTGCAGAGTTTCCAGCCGGCCAAGCTGGAGAAGCTCGGGCGCATCCACAATGGCGATGAGGCCGTGCGAGCCGCCGACATGGCGCGTGCGGCAGGCTTCGACAACTTCAACATGGACCTGATGCACGGCTTGCCGGACCAGTCGCTCGACGACGCCCTGGGCGACCTGCGTCAGGCCATCGAGCTGGCGCCGACGCACCTGTCCTGGTATCAGCTGACCGTAGAGCCGAACACGGTGTTCTGGAACCAGCCGCCTGAGCTGCCCGAGGACGACATCCTCTGGGATATCCAGGAAGCCGGCCAGGCGCTGATGGCCGACCACGGTTACCGCCAGTATGAAGTCTCGGCCTACGCCCAGGCCGATCGCGCCGCGCGGCACAACCTGAACTACTGGCGCTTCGGCGACTTCATCGGTATCGGTGCCGGGGCCCATGGCAAGCTGTCGTTCCCCGACGGGCGCATCCTGCGCACCTGGAAGACCCGACTGCCCAAGGACTATCTGAACCCGGCCAAGCCCTTCAAGGCCGGGGAAAAGCTGCTGCCAGCCGATGAGCTACCCTTCGAGTTCCTGATGAACGCACTGCGCCTCACCGATGGCGTGGAAGCCGAGCTGTTCAGCCTGCGCACCGGCCTACCCCTGGCGCAACTGGCCGAAGCCCGCCGTGAAGCCGAACAAAAAGGCCTTTTGCGGGTCGAACCGGATCGACTGGCGGCCACGCCGCGCGGCCAGCTGTTCCTCAACGACCTGCTGCAGTACTTCTTGAATTAAGGATGACCCATGGACCTGGTACTTGACCTGCTCTCGACCGTTTCCCGCTGGAGCCGCAGCAACCTGTCGGAGATCTCGCTGGCCCTGGTGGGCTGCCTGCTGGTGCTGTTCGGCACCGACATCAAGGGCTGGGTGGAAGGCCGCCTGGGTGGGCTGGCCGGGGCCTTGCGCGTGCCGTTCATGGCGCTGCTGGTGATGATCGGCAGCGGCGCGGCGCTGATCTATGCGACGCCGTGGGTCGTGAAGGGGCTGGGACAGTTCAACAACTATGCGCTGGCACCGGTGCTGCTGGTGGTGCTGGTGTTGATTGGCGTGGTCGCCGATCGCCGGGGTTGAGCGCTCGCTAAAAGCTACCCTGGAGAGCCAGGGCAGCTTCTCACCCGACTAGCCCTTAGCGGGGATCGTCAAAGTGATCGCGTAGGAAGTCCCTGACGGTCCTGAAAACAACTAGGATCCGAACCAGCTTCCAGACACGGCTCAGCGTATTCAGCAAACGCTTCATATGCCTTGGCCTCCGTGTTGGCTGGGCCAATCTTCCAGCGCCTGACCGGCACTTCGACGCCTTCGGAAATCGTGTGAACCATCTCCAGTGAAGCGGCCAGGTGGATGGCCCTTCGAAAACTCCACCGGCGCGGTTCGTGGGCCGCGTCGAAGGGGCCGAGACAACGGATTGAATTCGTTCCCGGCCCGACACTGGAAAGAATCACATGAGAGCGGCGTGATCTTACGCTTTCTGAAAAGGTGAAGCTGTTACTCGCCCAGTCACACGTAATGCTGGATATTTCCACGATTGACGCGACCTCCAGGCAACCCTAGTATTTGAACCGTGAACTGTCTCCAGTGAAACTGAAACACGCAGGTTGAGGATTCGTAACCCGAAGCCCGCATAAAAAAACCGCCCTTCTCAAGGCGGTTTTTTTGTACCTGCAATTTCGCAGGTTTGAAGGGCTGCTCCGAACGAGCCCGGCTCAGCTCACCTTCTCGAATTTCAAGTCCCACACCCCATGCCCAAGGCGCTCACCACGGCGCTCGAACTTGGTGATCGGACGCTCTTGCGGGCGTGGCACGTAGGCGCCATCAGCCGCCTGGTTGCGATAGCCTGGCGCTGCGCTCATCACTTCCAGCATGTACTCGGCATAGGGCTCCCAGTCGGTCGCCATGTGGAATACGCCACCGGGCTTGAGTTTGCGGCGCACCAGCTCGGCGAACTCCAGCTGAACGATCCGGCGCTTGTGATGACGTGCCTTGTGCCACGGATCCGGGAAGAACAGCATCAGGCGATCGAGGCTGTTGTCGGCCACGCAGCGGTTGAGCACTTCGATGGCATCACAGTCGTACACCCGCAGGTTCTTCAGGCCCTGGGTCAGCACGCCGTTGAGCAACGCGCCGACGCCCGGACGGTGCACTTCGACTCCGATGAAGTCCAGCTCCGGCGAGGCGGCGGCCATTTCCAGCAGCGAATGGCCCATGCCGAAACCGATCTCCAGGGTGCGCGGCGCCGAACGGCCGAACACCTGGTCGTAGTCCACCGGGCTGTCGACCAGCGGCAGAATGAACAGCGGGCCGCCCTGGTCCAGGCCGCGCTGCTGGCCTTCGGTCATGCGCCCGGCACGCATCACGAAACTCTTGATGCGGCGGTGCGGGCGGGCTTCGCCGTCTTCGGTGAGCGGCGTTTCTTGCGATTCAGTCATCTGGGGCTCTTACTTGATCAGACCTTCCAGCGGCGAGGACGCGCTGGCATAGAGTTTCTTCGGCATGCGCCCGGCGAGATACGCCATGCGGCCGGCAAGGATGGCGTGCTTCATGGCCTCGGCCATCAGCACCGGCTGCTGGGCGTGGGCGATGGCCGAGTTCATCAGCACCGCCTCGCAGCCCATCTCCATGGCGATGGTGGCGTCGGAGGCGGTACCCACGCCGGCATCGACCAGCACCGGCACCTTGGATTCCTCGAGGATGATCTGCAGGTTGTAGGGGTTGCAGATACCCAGGCCGGTGCCGATCAGGCCGGCCAGCGGCATGACGGCGATGCAGCCGGCCTCGGCCAGCTGGCGGGCGATGATCGGGTCATCGCTGGTGTAGACCATCACATCGAAGCCGTCCTTGACCAGCACTTCGGCGGCCTTGAGGGTTTCGATCACGTTGGGGAACAGGGTCTTCTGGTCGGCCAGTACTTCCAGCTTCACCAGCGTCCGGTTTTCGTGGGACTTGTGGCCATCGAGCAGCTCACGGGCCAGGCGGCAGGTACGCACCGCCTCGACCGCATCGAAGCAGCCTGCGGTGTTCGGCAGGATGGTGTACTTGTCGGGCGACAGCACATCGAGCAGGTTCGGCTCGCCGGCATTCTGGCCGAGGTTGGTGCGACGCACGGCAACGGTGACGATCTCGGCACCCGAGGCCTCGGTGGCCAGACGGGTCTCTTGCATGTCACGGTACTTGCCGGTGCCGACCAGCAGGCGCGACTGGAAAGTGCGCCCGGCCAGGACGAAAGGCTTGTCGCTGCGAACGTTGCTCATCGATGTTCCTCTGGAAAGGTTACGGGGCTTTCGGGTGAGTCGGCGGGAGGCGCTCAACCACCGCCAATGGCATGAACCACTTCGACCTGGTCGCCTTCGCTCAACTGCGTGCTCTCGTGCTGGCTGCGCGGCACGATGTCCAGGTTCAGTTCCACCGCCACCCGGCGACCGGCCAGCTCCAGCCGGCCCAGCAGCGCCGCGACGCTTTCGCCCTCGGGCAGTTCGTAAGGTTCACCGTTCAGTTGAATGCGCATGCGCACGGCCACCATTGTTCTTTGGGGCCCGCATTCTAGCCCCGATCCACCCTGCAACCCAAGGGCGACGCGCGCCATTAGTCGCGATTGTGGACCGTTCGGTCAGCCCAGGCGCCAGGCGGCCAGCCCCAGGCAAAGCCAGCCGGCGAGAAAGCACAGGCCACCGATGGGCGTGATCATGCCAAGCTTGCCCAGCCCGCTGAGGGTCAGCACATAGAGGCTACCGGAGAACAGCACGATACCTGCCGCGAACAGACCACCCGCCCAGCCCACGAGACGCCCGGGCAGATGCACCGACAACACGGCCACGGCCAGGATCGCCAGGGCATGCACCAACTGATAGGTGACGCCAGTGTGGAAGATCGCCAGGTAGTCGGCGCTGAGGCGGTTTTTCAGGCCATGGGCGGCGAAGGCGCCGAGGGCGACGCCGGTAAAGCCGAAGAACGCGGCGAGCATCAGGAAGCTGCGAAGCATGGGACGACTCCTCGGGAGGGGTCTGTATAATGGCCCGTTCCAACGGTCCGGCCAAGCCATCACCATGCTGTCATCCCTCCTCCGCCGCCTCTACCGCGCCCTGCTCTGGTTCGCTGCCGGCAGCATTGCCGTGGTGCTGGTACTGCGCTGGGTGCCGCCGCCCGGCACCGCGCTGATGGTCGAGCGCAAGGTGGAGTCGTGGTTCAGCGGCGACCCCATCGACCTGCGGCGCGACTGGACGCCGTGGGAGGACATCTCCGACGAGCTCAAGGTCGCGGTCATTGCCGGCGAGGACCAGAAGTTCGCCAGCCACTGGGGCTTCGACATCCCCGCGATCCAGGCGGCACTGGCCTACAACGAGCGTGGCGGAAAGGTGCGCGGTGCCAGCACCCTGACCCAGCAGGTGGCCAAGAACCTGTTCCTGTGGTCCGGGCGCAGCTGGCTGCGCAAGGGGCTGGAAGCCTGGTTCACCGCGCTGATCGAGCTGTTCTGGTCGAAGGAGCGGATTCTCGAGGTCTATCTGAACAGCGCCGAGTGGGGCCCAGGAGTCTTCGGCGCTCAGGCGGCGGCGCGCTATCACTTCGGCATCGACGCCAGCCGCCTCACGCGGCAACAGGCCGCACAACTCGCGGCGGTGCTGCCAAGCCCGATCAAGTGGAGCGCCAGCCGGCCAAGCGCCTATGTGGCCAGCCGGGCGGGATGGATTCGCCGGCAGATGAGCCAGCTGGGTGGGCCGAGCTACCTGATGCAGCTGGATACTTCGCGCAGGCTTTGAGACGAGCGGGCTTTCGTGGGAGCGAGCTTGCCCCGCGATAGCCTCTTCATTCGCCGCATCGCCATCGCGGGGCAAGCCCGCTCCCACGCGCCACAACACACGAAAAAGCCGCTGCCTCTTGCGAGAACAGCGGCTTTTTTACTCCAAGCCAAGCGCCGATCAGATCGCGATCAGTGCCTTGACCTTGTTCATCGCGTTCTTCTCCAGCTGGCGAATACGCTCGGCCGAAACGCTGTATTTCTCCGCCAGCTCATGCAACGTGGCCTTTTCTTCGGCCAGCCAGCGCTGATAAAGAATATCGCGACTGCGATCGTCCAGGCCTTGCAGCGCTTCATGCAGGTTGCTGGTGGAGTTGTCGCTCCAGTCAGCGTCCTCGAGCTGCACGGCCGGGTCGTAACGGTGGTCTTCCAGGTAATGCGCAGGCGACTGGAAGGCACTGTCGTCATCGGCTTCCGCCGCTGGGTCGAAGGCCATGTCCTGGCCACTCAAGCGGCTTTCCATCTCACGTACTTCACGGGGCTCGACGCCGAGGCTTTCGGCCACGCGATGCACTTCGTCGTTGTTCAGCCAGGCCAGGCGCTTTTTCTGACTGCGCAGGTTGAAGAACAGCTTGCGCTGGGCCTTGGTGGTGGCCACCTTGACGATGCGCCAGTTACGCAGGATGAACTCATGGATCTCGGCCTTGATCCAGTGCACCGCGAAGGACACCAGACGCACGCCCATTTCCGGGTTGAAACGCTTTACCGCCTTCATCAGGCCGACGTTGCCTTCCTGGACCAGGTCGGCCTGGGCCAACCCGTAGCCTGCATAGCTACGGGCGATGTGTACGACGAAACGCAGGTGGGCCATCACCATTTGCCGAGCGGCCTCGAGATCCTGCTCGTAGTAGAGACGCTCGGCCAGTTCACGCTCCTGCTCCGGTGTCAGCAGGGGAATGCTGTTCACCGTGTGCACATAGGCTTCCAGGTTTGCACCGGGAACCAGGGCATAGGCAGGTTGCAACGAATTGGTCATTCAAGTACCTCCGGCTTACAGACTCATGCCTTTTGGGCACTGCCAGCATAGACAAGAAACTGTTGTACAAGTTCCATAATGAAAAATTTGTCAATACTGGCCAAGAAACATTATCGCGGCGCCAGCTCGTTCAGATGACGAGCGACCGCGATCCATGCACCGATATACCCCAACAGCACCGCGCCGATCAAGAGTGAAAGACCGTCCGAAGCGGGAACGCCGCCCAGGGCGAAATCACTGCCGTACAAGCCGGAAAGCCCCACCACCGCGTCGTTGAGCCAGTCCAGGCCGAAGGCCAGGATGCCCCAGGCCAGCACGCCAGCGCCCAGGCCATAGAGCGCGCCCATGTACAGGAAAGGCCGGCGCACATAGCTGTCGGTGCCACCGACGAGCTTGATCACTTCGATCTCGACCCGACGGTTTTCGATATGTAGACGAATTGTGTTACCGATTACTAACAACAATGCGGAAATCAGCATCACCGCCAGGCCGAAGACAAAGCGATCGCCCAGTTTCAGGATCGCCGCCAACCGCTCGACCCACAGCAGGTCCAGTTGTGCCACCTCGACCCGCGGCAACTCGGACAGGCGTTGGCGCAAGGCATCGAGGGCCGGCTTGTCGACCTCGGTCGGCGTCACCACCACCACTCCCGGCAGCGGGTTGTCCGGCAACTCGCGCAAGGCCTCGCCCAGACCGGACTGCTGCTGGAACTCTTCCAGTGCCTGCTCGCGGCTGATGTATTGTGCCTCGGCAACGCCAGGCATGCCCTTGATCTCGTCGCGCAGGGCCTCGCCGTCGCGACTGCTGGCGTCGAGCTTGAGATACAGCGAAATCTGTGCCGCGCGCTGCCACGAGCCGCCGAGCTTCTCGACATTCTTGAGCAGCAGCGACAGGCCCATGGGCATGCTCAGCGCCACGGCCATCACCAGACAGGTGAAGAAGCTGCCGATCGGTTGCTTGCCCAGGCGGCGCAGGCTGTCCGCCAGGCTGGCGCGGTGGCTTTCCAGCCAGGCATGCAGCAGGGTACGGAAATCCGGACCATCGTCGTCATGCTCGCCGCGTTTTTTCTTGCCCGGTTGCGGGTCGGCGGCCTTTGGCGCGACGCGCTCGGAAACCTTGGGTGTACGTGTCGTGCTCATTGTCCGGCCTCCCCATCACCGATCAAGCGGCCGCGTTGCAGCGTCAGCATGCGGTGGCGCATGCGCGCGATCAGCGCCAGGTCGTGGCTGGCGATCAGCACGGTAGTGCCCAGGCGATTGATGTCCTCGAACACGCCCATGATCTCGGCGGCCAGGCGCGGGTCGAGGTTACCGGTGGGTTCGTCCGCCAGCAGCAGGGCCGGCTGGTGGACGATGGCGCGGGCGATGCCGACGCGCTGCTGCTGGCCGGTGGACAGGTCGGCCGGGAACAGCTCGCCCTTGTCGCTCAGCGACACGCGCTCCAGCGCCGAATCCACGCGCTTGGCAATCTCGGCCTTGGACAGCCCGAGAATCTGCAACGGCAGCGCGATGTTGTTGAACACGGTGCGGTCGAACAACAGCTGGTGGTTCTGGAACACCACGCCGATCTGCCGGCGCAGGAACGGAATCTGCGCGTTGCTGATCTGGCCCAGGTCCTGCCCGGCCAGCAGCAGCTTGCCGCTGGTCGGACGCTCCATGGCCAGCAGCAGGCGCAGCAGGGTGCTCTTGCCGGCGCCTGAGTGACCGGTGACGAACAGGAACTCGCCACGCCGCGCCCGGAAGCTCAGTTCGTGCAGGCCGACATGGCCGTTGGGATAGCGCTTGGCTACCTGTTCGAATCGGATCATGAAGGTTCCCGCTCGGCGAACAAAGCCTTGACGAAGGGTTCGGCCTCGAAGGTGCGCAGGTCATCGATACCTTCGCCCACACCAATGAAGCGGATCGGGATGTTG
The DNA here is from genome assembly GCF_054788395.1 of Pseudomonas sp. microsymbiont 2. Taxonomy (NCBI): domain Bacteria; kingdom Pseudomonadati; phylum Pseudomonadota; class Gammaproteobacteria; order Pseudomonadales; family Pseudomonadaceae; genus Pseudomonas; species Pseudomonas sp. microsymbiont 2. The sequence goes on along the minus strand of NZ_CM139112.1, from coordinate 410,529 downwards.
AACTGCTTGGCCAGGGCGAAGATCACCCCGCCCTTGGCGGTGCCATCGAGCTTGGTCAGGGCCAGGCCAGTCAGTTCGACACTCTGGTTGAAGTACTTGGCCTGGCTGATGGCGTTCTGCCCGGTACCGGCATCGAGCACCAGCAGCACCTCGTGCGGCGCCTCGGCGTCGAGCTTGCCGATCACCCGACGGACCTTCTTCAGCTCTTCCATCAGGTTGTCCTTGGTGTGCAGGCGACCGGCGGTGTCGGCGATCAGCACGTCGATATTGCGAGCCTTGGCGGCCTGCACGGCATCGAAGATCACCGAGGCCGAGTCGGCGCCGGTGTGCTGGGCGATCACCGGGATCTGGTTGCGCTCACCCCATACCTGCAGCTGCTCCACCGCCGCGGCGCGGAAGGTGTCGCCTGCGGCGAGCATGACTTTCTTGCCTTCGAGCTGCAGCTTCTTGGCCAGCTTGCCGATGGTGGTGGTCTTGCCGGCGCCGTTCACGCCGACCACCAGGATCACATAGGGCTTGCTCTGCGCCTCGATCTTCAGCGGCTGCTCGACCGGGCGCAGCAGCGCGGCCAGTTCGTCCTGCAGCGACTTGTACAGTGCGTCGGCGTCGGCCAGCTGCTTGCGGGCGACTTTCTGGGTCAGGTTCTGGACGATGGTCGAGGTCGCCTCGACACCGACGTCGGCAGTCAGCAGACGGGTCTCGATCTCATCGAGCAGGTCGTCGTCGATGACCTTCTTGCCGAGGAACAGGCTGGCCATGCCTTCGCCAATGCTGGCGCTGGTCTTGGACAAGCCTTGCTTGAGGCGAGCGAAGAAGCCGGGCTTGTTCGGCTCGGTGGCGGCAGGCACGACGACAGGCTCAGGCTCAGGCTCCGCGACCGGCGGCACCGGCTCGGGCTCGGCCACCGGGACGGCTTCAGCCACCACCATCGGGGCGACTGCCTCAGGGGCCGGGCGCTCGGGGATGGCAGGCGGGGCCTTGGGTTCGAGGTCAGGCACCAGGGCCACCGGCTCTTCCGCGACCGGCAGCACCAGATTGCTGACCGGAGCCGCCAGGGCCGGCTCTGCCACAGCCGTTGGCAGGTCCGCCGCATTCGCGGGCAAGCCCGCTGCCACAGGGGGCGGCGGCACCTGAGCGATTACGGCGACAGGCTCAGGTTCGGTTGGCGCGCCAACCGGCACAGGCTCGGGCGCTTGTGCCGTGGCGACGGGCTCTGGCTGGGCAGGCGCGGGCGCTTCGGGCACCGGCGCGGACTGCTCGGCGACCGGCGCAGACACCACCGGCTCTTCGACAGACGGTTGAGGGGCTTGCGGCTGTTCGGCGACAGGTTGCTCCGGCTTCTTGCGGAACCAGCTGAACAGGCCTTTCTTCTCGCCAGCCGCGGCCGGCGCTTTTTTGTCGTCGTTGGAACCAAACATGGAAGACGGCTATCTCAGGGTAGCGATGGGCCAGCAGTGGCGCATCGGGAATTCTTTACTCACGCAGAACAGACTGCCGGAAAGCCAGCGGGTTCATGCGCAGCGTTTTGTCATATGGGCCTGTGGGCCAGAACGGCGACAGGCATGGTCGCCAGGCAACCGGATCAGTATCCTAGCACCTCCTGGCCCGCCGACGCTAAACCCAAGCGGGCCGCCGAACAGGTTGAACACCGTATGAATGCTCTAGCCCGCCGCGCCGCTGGCCTGTTGCTCGGCACGCTGTGCCTGCCGCTGACGGCCCTCGCCGCCGATGTGCAACCCACCCACGAATTCATCCTCGACAACGGCCTGAAAGTGGTCGTGCGCGAGGACCACCGCGCCCCGGTGGTGGTCTCGCAGATCTGGTACAAGGTCGGCTCCAGCTACGAGACGCCCGGCCAGACCGGCCTGTCCCACGCCCTGGAACACATGATGTTCAAGGGCAGCGCCAAGGTCGGCCCCGGTGAGGCCTCGCGCATCCTGCGCGATCTTGGCGCCGAAGAGAACGCCTTCACCAGCGATGACTACACCGCCTACTACCAGGTGCTGGCCCGCGACCGTCTGCCGGTGGCCTTCGAGCTGGAAGCCGACCGTCTGGCCAGCCTGCGCCTGCCGGCCGACGAGTTCAGCCGGGAAATCGAAGTCATCAAGGAAGAGCGCCGCCTGCGCACCGACGACCAGCCGAACGCCAAGGCCTTCGAGCTGTTCCGCGCCATGGCCTACCCGGCCAGCGGCTACCACACCCCGACCATCGGCTGGATGGCCGACCTCGAACGCATGAAAGTCGAGGAGCTGCGCCACTGGTACGAATCCTGGTACGCACCCAACAACGCCACCTTGGTGGTGGTAGGCGACGTCAAGCCCGAGGAGGTCAAGGCCCTCGCGCAGAAGTACTTCGGCCCCATTGCCAAGCGCTCCGTGCCACCGAGCAAGTTGCCGCTGGAGCTGGCCGAACCCGGCCAGCGCCAGCTTACCCTGCACCTGCGCACGCAGTTGCCCAGCCTGATCTACGGCTTCAACGTGCCGGCCCTGGCCACCGCCAAGGACCCGCGCAGCGTCAACGCCCTGCGCCTGATCTCGGCACTGCTCGACGGCGGCTACAGCGCCCGCATGCCGGCGCGCCTGGAGCGTGGCCAGGAGCTGGTGGCCGGCGCGTCGTCCGGCTACAACGCCTTCACCCGCGGCGACAGCCTGTTCCTGATCTCGGCCACGCCCAACGTGCAGAAGAACAAGACCCTGGCCGAGGTGGAGAAAGGCATCTGGCAACTGCTCGACGAGCTCAAGACCACGCCGCCCACCGCCGAGGAGCTGGAGCGCGTGCGCGCCCAGGTGATCGCCGGGCTGGTCTACGACCGCGATTCCATCAGCAGCCAGGCCACCACCATCGGCCAGCTGGAAACCGTCGGCCTGTCCTGGAAGCTGATCGACAGCGAGCTCGACGATCTCAAGCGCGTGACCCCGGAAGACATCCAGGCCGCCGCCCGCACCTATTTCACCCGCGAACGCCTGAGCGTTGCCCACGTACTGCCCGAGGAGTCCGCCCATGAGTGATCGCAGCGCACCGCGCTACACCCTGTTCGGCCTGGCGATCATCGTGCTGGTGGTGGCGCTCGCCCTGCTGCTGGCGCGCCCGGCCCAGTCCGGCAGCGACAACCCGCCGACCACCGCGGCCCGCCCGGCCAATACCCTGCAATCGCTGGCCGAGCTGGACGGCAAGGCGCCCAACCGCCGCCAGCTGAACATCCAGGACTGGACCACCGCCGAAGGCACCCGCGTGCTGTTCGTCGAGGCCCATGAACTGCCGATGTTCGACCTGCGCCTGACCTTCGCCGCCGGCAGCAGTCAGGACGGCGACACCCCGGGCCTGGCCGCGCTGACCAACGCCATGCTCAACGAAGGCGTGGCCGGCAAGGACGTCACCGCCATCGCCGAAGGCTTCGAAGGCCTGGGCGCCGACTTCGGCAACGGGTCGTACCGCGACATGGCCGTGGCCACGCTGCGCAGCCTCAGCGCCACGGACAAGCGCGAACCGGCGCTGCAACTGTTCACCGAAGTGGTCGGCAAGCCGACCTTCCCTGAGGACGCCCTCAAGCGCATCAAGAACCAGTTGCTGGCCGGTTTCGAGTACGAGAAGCAGAACCCCGGCAAGATCGCCGGCAAGACCCTGTTCGCCAACCTGTACGGCACCCATCCCTACGCCCACCCCAGCGACGGCACGGCCGAGACCATTTCCGGCATCACCCTGGCGCAGCTGCGCGCCTTCCATGGCAAGGCCTACGCCGCTGGCAACGCAGTGATCGCCCTGGTCGGCGATCTCAGCCGCGCCGAGGCCGAGGCCATCGCCGCCCAGGTTTCCGCCGGCCTGCCCAAGGGCCCGGCGCTGGCCAAGCCTGAACAGCCTGTCGCGCCCAAGCCGGGCGTGACTCACGTCGACTTCCCGTCCAAGCAGACCCACTTGATGCTGGCCGAGCTGGGCATCGACCGCAACGATGCCGACTGGCCGGCACTGTCGCTGGGCAACCAGATCCTCGGCGGCGGTGCTTTCGGTACCCGCTTGATGAGCGAAGTGCGCGAGAAACGTGGCCTGACCTACGGCGTGTACTCGGTATTCAGCCCGATGCAGGTGCGTGGTCCGTTCATGATCAACCTGCAGACCCGCGCCGAACTCAGCGAGGGCACGCTCAAGCTGGTCCAGGATATCCTCGCCGACTACCTGAAGAACGGCCCGACGCAACAAGAGCTGGACGACGCCAAGCGTGAACTGGCCGGCAGCTTCCCGCTGTCCAATGCCAGCAACGCCAGTATCGTCGGCCAGCTCGGCGCCATCGGTTTCTACAACCTGCCGCTGAGCTGGCTGGAAGACTTCATGCAGCAGTCCCAGGCGCTGACCGTCGAGCAGGTCAAGGCGGCCATGAGCAAGCACCTCGCGGCGGACCAGCTGGTGATCGTCACCGTCGGGCCGAAGGTAGCGCAGCAGCCGCTGCCAGCCCCCACTGACAAACCCGCCGAGCAGCCGCTCGGCGTACCGGAGCACTAATGGCAAGACCCAACACACCCGCGCGCCCGGCCCCGGGCGCCAGCAAGGGCCCCGGCCAGTTGCGCATCATCGCCGGCGAGTGGCGCAGCCGCCGCCTGGCGGTGCCGGAAGGCGAGGGCCTGCGGCCAACGCCCGACCGCGTGCGCGAGACCCTGTTCAACTGGCTGGCGCCGTACATCGAAGGCGCCCTGGTGCTCGATGCCTTCACCGGCAGCGGCGCCCTGGTGCTCGAAGCACTGTCGCGCGGCGCCGAGAACGCCGTGGCGCTGGACAGCAACCCGGCGGCCATCGCCAACCTCAAGCACAACCTCGAACTGCTGCGCTGCCCGCGCGGACAGATCCTGCAAAGCGATGCCCTGCGCTATCTGCAAGGCCCGGCCAAGCAGCAATTCGACGTCGTGTTCCTCGACCCGCCCTTCCACCAGGACTTGCTGGCCAATGCCTGCAACCTGCTGGAGCAAGGCCAGTGGTTGCGCGAGCAAGCGTGGATCTACACCGAAAGCGAGGCCGCGCCTTCGACGCTGCCGATGCCCGGCAACTGGCGCCTGCACCGCGAGAAGAAGACTGGCCAGGTGCATTACGCGCTATGGCAACGTGGCTGAGCGGCATATCTAAGTAACACCTGCGGCCATGCCGCATCGCTGAAGCTGCTCCTCATTTACCGCAGAGGAGCACTTCAGCCATGTCCAATGCCTCACCGCCATCGCCTGCCGCCTCGGCCGTGCAGCATTTCCAACTCGCCAACGGCCTGCAGGTCTGGCTGCGCCAAGACCCACGAGCGCCAGTGGTCACCGCGCAGCTCTGGTACCACATTGGTTCCAGCGACGAAACACCCGGCAAGACCGGGCTGTCCCATGCCTTGGAGCACCTGATGTTCCAGGGCAGCGGCAAGCTCACGCCCGACCAGTACCAACACGCCATCTCGCGCCTGGGCGCCACGCCGGATGCCTATACGACGAAGGACGGCACCGCGTTCGAGATGAGCCTGCCGGTGCCACGCCTGGAAACCGCGCTGGAGATCCTGGCCGACTCCATGCGCAGTGCCACGCTTGGCGAGTCGGAATTCCCCAAGGTGCTCGACGTTATCAAGGCCGAGCGTCGCAGCCAGATCGACAACAGTGTCGAGCAGATCGCACTCGAACGCATTCGCCAGGCCGCCTATGGCGGCAGCGGCTACGCCACCCCGGTGATCGGCCATGCCGCCGACCTGGAGCGCCTGCGGCTGGAGGATGTGCGTGGCTGGTACGACACGTGGTACTGGCCCAACAATGCCTCGCTCATCGTTGTCGGCGCCATCGGGCTCGACGCCCTGCGAACGCTGGTGGAGCGGCAGTTCTCCGGCATTGCCCAAGGTACCCTGCCCCCCAGGCCACTCCCGCGTCTGGCCCGACCGGCCGCCCAGCAGCGCTTCACCCTCGAACACCCGATCCTCAAGACCGGCGTCGCGATTGCCTTCCCGGCCCCCAGCCTGGCCACGACGACACAGCCAGGTCAGGCGTTCGCGCTACTGTTGCTGCGGGAGGTGCTCGCTAGCCGGCTGCACTGCACGCTAGTGCGCAACAGCCCGGTCCTGTCCTCGGCGAATGTCTATTACAACCCGCTGCAGCGGGGCGATAGCCTGTTCGCCCTGTACGGTTTTCGCAACGACGAAACCGACACCGAACAGGCCCTCGGCCTGGTCAGCCAGCAGATCGAGCGCCTCAGGCAGGCGCCTACCGACACCAGCGAACTGGAACGGCTCAAGGCCCGGCTGATGGCCCAGGAAGTCTTCGCCCAGGACAGCCATGCCGCCCAGGCTTGGCTGCTGGGCCTGTACGCGAGCAGTGGCCTTGACCCTGCGCAAACCACCCAGCGCCTCGACAGCATCCGCGCATTGACCAGCCAGGACATGCGCCAGGCAGCCGAGACCTGCCTGGCGGCAGACTCGGCGAGCGTCATGATCCTGCAAAAGGAGCAGAACCCAGATGAGTGATCTTTCCGTACCTCAAGGCCGAGCGCAGGGCTTCGGCGGACTGACCAGCCTGCCCGCCGAAGGACCGCCGGCGATTCCCGAGGCGAAGCTCGCCATCGAGCAATGGACCACTCCCCAGGGCACCAGGGTGCTATTCGTGGCAGCCAGCCACCTGCCCATGCTGGACCTGAAGCTGCGCTTCGATGCCGGTAGCGCGCACGATGGTCCGCACCCTGGCCTGGCGGCGGTGACCCTGGAGATGATCGACCAAGGGAGCATGAGGTTCACCGGCAAGCAGATCGCCGAAAAGTTGGAGGCCCTTGGCTGCGAACTCTCCAGGGCGTCACGGGCTGAACACAGCACGTTGTCGCTGCGTTGCCTGTCATCGGTCGACTTGCGCAAGCAGGCCATCGACCTGCTGAGCGACATCGTCGGGCGCCCGCTGCTGGCCAACGAGCAGTTGCAAGAAGCCCGGCGCAAATGGCGGGATACGCTGAGCCAGCGCCAGCAGCACCCCGTGTTCGCCTTGCGGCAGGCGCTCTTCGACCAGCTCTACGGCCTGCATCCTTATGCTACTCACTATCTGGGTGGTTCCCTGCGGGAGATCGATGCGATCAGCTCGCAACAGGTCGTCGACTTCTACCACCGCGCCTACTCGGCGCAGAACCTCAGCATCACCCTGGTAGGTGACCTCACCCGGGCCGAGGCCGAACGCCTTGCCCTCGAGATCAGCCATGTCCTGCCCAACGCGGACTTTACCCACGGGCTGCACAGTCCTGCCGAAAACGTGGCCCAGAGCGTTCACATCGAGAGACCTGGCACCAACTGCTGGGCCGGGCTCGCGCTGCCGGTCGAGGCAGAGGACGCTGACCGACCAGCGCTGACGGCGGCCATGCACATTCTCGTGGGGGGGTCGCAGTCGCGCCTGCCCCGAGCCCTGCGGGGCAGGCACGGGACCAGCTACAGCGTGCAGGGCGGTATCATCCGCAACCGCTTCGCCGAAACGTTCACGGTGCAGTGGGACGTTGCCCCCGAGCTGGTCCAGGCCTCCCAGGCATTGGCCGCGCAGGTCATCGCCGAGTTCATCGAGTCGGGGCCATCGGCGTCGGAGCTGAGCCTGGCGCAGGAGGCAATCGCCAGCGAGTGGCTCCGGCAATCGGCGAGCAATGCCGCACTGGCCCATGAATTGAACAACACGGCTCGATTCACCAGCGATCCCGTCCGGACGCTTTCGCAACGCTGGGAGCAACTGCGCAACCTGAACACCGAGGACCTGCGCACGGTACTGGGGCGCTGCCTTTCGCCACAGCGCATGGTCAGGGCCAGCGTCGGCCCTTCGGCCACGCAGCAGGCGCTGCCCGACCAATAGCGCACTTACAGTGGCGGTGTTTCATGGCACTCTAGGAAGGCACATCACGAGCCACCCAGCATGCCCAGCCTCACCGCCACCTTCCGCCCGGCCACTGGCCTGTCCAATCCCCATCTGCAGACGTTGTGGGGCCCGCTCTGGCGCAAGCTCCCGGACCTGGCGCGCGATCGCGAGCGCCTGTGGCTGGCCGACGGCGACTTCCTCGATCTTGACTGGCATGGCCCACATCAGGTCGATGCGCCTCTGGTGCTGGTGCTGCATGGACTGACCGGGTCGTCCAACTCGCCCTATGTCAAAGGCCTGCAACTGGCCCTGCAGGCTCGAGGCTGGGCCAGCGTCGCGGTGAACTGGCGCGGCTGCTCGGGTGAGCCGAACCTGCTGGCGCGCAGCTACCACTCAGGCGCCAGCGAAGACCTGGCCGAGACCATCCGCCATCTGCGCGCCCTGCGGCCACTGGCACCGTTGTATGCGGTTGGCTATTCGCTAGGTGGCAACGTGCTGCTCAAGTACCTAGGGGAAAGCGGCTCGGCCAGCGAACTGCAAGCGGCGGTGGCGGTCTCGGTGCCGTTTCGCCTGGATCAATGCGCCGATCGTATCGGCCTGGGCTTCTCGAAGATCTACCAGGCGCACTTCATGCGCGAGATGCTGGCCTACGTGCAAGACAAGCAACGGCACTTCCATGACAACGGCCACCACGAAGGCCTGGCCGCGATCGAGCGCCTGGGTTCGCTGCGCAACCTACGCACCTTCTGGGACTTCGATGGCAAGGTCACCGCGCCACTCAACGGTTTCAGCGATGCCCACGACTACTACCGCCGGGCATCCAGTCGTTACTACCTGGGAGAAAACCGCACGCCAACGCTGATCATCCATGCCAGCGACGATCCCTTCGTGTTCGGCCACAGCCTGCCGAACGCCAATGAGCTGGCGGCCGGGACCCAGTTCGAACTGCACAGCCGGGGTGGGCATGTGGGATTCGTGGATGGCAGCCTGCGCAATCCGGGGTATTACCTGGAACGGCGGATTCCGCAGTGGCTGGTCGACGGGCGCTAGACCCCATCCTGGGATATGGAGAGGGCTTGCCCCGCGATCGCAATGCCGCCCTCGCAGCCAGCCCTTTCAAGGTCGTTGCAGGTGTGAGGGCTATCGACCGAGTTGGGGTCGCAAGGTGTTCGCCGATAGATTTGCAGCGGACACCTTGAAAGGGATACCCCACAGCGAAGCTCAGTCGCCCGTCGCCACGCCACGCTGCGGATCATTGATCCATTCGCTCCACGACCCGGCATACAACCGACCCAGCGGGTACCCCGCCAAAGCCAGCGCAAACAGATTGTGGCAAGCCGTCACGCCAGAGCCGCAATAGGCCACCAGGTCATCTGGAGAACGCCCCGCCAGTTGCTCGGCGAACCGCTGCTTGAGCTTGTCGGCCTGCAGAAAACGCCCATCGGCGCCAAGGTTGTCGGTGAACGCCGCGCACTGCGCCCCCGGAATATGCCCAGCCACCGGGTCGATCGGTTCCACCTCGCCGCGAAAACGCGGCAGCCCACGGGCATCGATCAAGGTCAGCGCGGGATCACCCAGGCGCTTGCCAAGGTGCGCGGCATCGATCAGCAGCTTCATGTCCGGCTCCCCGCTGATGTTGCCCTCGCGGCGCACCGGCGAGTCCAGGCTCAACGGCAGGTGCGCGGCATGCCAGGCCTTGAGCCCGCCATCGAGGATGAACACTGCGTCGCGCTTGCCAAGCCAGGCCAGCAGCCACCAAGCCCTGGCGGCGAAAGCGCCCGGGCCGTCGTCGTAGAGCACCACCTGGCTGTCGTTGTCCACGCCCCATTCGCGTAGGCGCTCTACCAGCCGATGCGGATTCGGCAGCGGATGACGCCCGGTATGGCCCTTGATCACTGGGCCGCTCAGGTCACGTTCGAGATCGGCGAAGTGTGCCCCGGCGATATGCCCCTCGGCATAGCTGCGTTGGCCGTAGTCGATATCTTCCAGGGCAAAGCGGCAATCGAGGATCACCAGGCCGGGCGCGTCCAGGCGCTCGGCCAGCTGTTGCGGGGTGATCAGTTGCGCAAGGGGCATGACAATCTCCTGATGAATGGCTCGAAGACCCCGGATCAGTGCTCCAGGGCCTGGTTGAACGGGACGTGGAACTCATCGCACAACGCCTGCACCGCAGCACTCGAGCCCGGGGTGACATACCCCAGCTCCAGCACCACCACCTGATAGACGCCGCGCATGAACGCTTCTTCACCCAGGTGCGCGGAGTGCTCCCGGGTGGTGCTGAGAAAGCGCACCCAGGAGGTCAGCACGATCCACGCGTTGATGGTCAGCGACTCGATCTGCGCGGCATCCATGGCCAGGATGCCGGCCTCGACGAAGCCGCGGTAGATCGCCTGGCCCTGCTGCAGGCAGCGCCGGGAAAAGCGCCGGTAGCGGGCGGCCAGTTCCGGATCGCTTTCGAGCAGGTGCTCGAGGTCGCGGTGCAGGAAGCGGTAGTTCCACATCGCCGCCAGCAGCGCCTTGAGGTAGAAGCGCTTGTCCTCGACGGTGGCGACACGCCCCTGGGGCGGGCGCAGGAAGCTGTCCACCAGCTCTTCGTACTGACTGAACAGCAGGGCGATGATCGCCTGCTTGTTGGGGAAGTGGTAGTACAGGTTGCCGGGCGAGATCTCCAGGTGCGCGGCGATGTGGTTGGTGCTGACGCAACGTTCGCCCTGCTGGTTGAACAGCTCCAGGCTGCTCTGCACGATGCGCTCTCGGGTGTTCATGCGCGGGGCCATGCTCAGCTCCAGTCTCAAGCTCCAATGATCGGTCCCATCTTACGGCTTCCAGCGCGTACGGGCACCGCCAACCCGGTGAAAAATAATGCACGATGGTGCCAATTAGAGTATATGCTCTATTCACTCACCCCGCCTGGAGCCGCCATGACCTCGCCTGCCGTTCTCCCCGTCGTGCAATCCGACCTCGACCTGCCAGCGACGTTCGACGCCCAGCGCCAGGCATTCGCCGGCAATCCCATGCCGCCGGCCGCACAGCGCCGGCAGTGGCTCAGGAGCTTGCGCGAGGCGCTGCTGGCCGAACAGGAGACCTTGATCGCGGCCATCGATGCCGACTTCAGCGGGCGCAGCCGCGACGAGACCCTGATCGCCGAACTGATGCCGTCGATCATGGGCCTGCGCGATGCCGAAAAGCAGCTCGGGCGCTGGATGCGGCCCTCGCGACGCAAGGTCGGCCTGGCCTTCCAGCCCGCCAGCGCGCGGGTGCAGTACCAACCGCTGGGCGTGGTAGGGGTCATCGTGCCGTGGAACTACCCGCTGTTCCTCGCCATCGGCCCGCTGACCGGCGCCCTGGCGGCGGGCAACCGGGTCATGCTCAAGCTCAGCGAATCCACGCCGGCCACCGGCCAGGCGCTCAAGACCCTGCTCGAGCGCGTGTTCCCCAGCGACCTGGTCAGCGTGGTGCTGGGCGAGGTGGAGGTCGGCCAGGCCTTCGCCCGCCTGCCGTTCGATCACCTGCTGTTCACCGGCGCCACCAGTGTCGGCCGTCATGTGATGCTGGCCGCCGCGCAGAATCTCACCCCGGTGACCCTGGAACTGGGCGGCAAATCGCCGGCGATCGTCTCCAGCGACGTGCCGCTGGACACCGCCGCCGAGCGCATCGCCTTCGGCAAGACCCTCAACGCAGGCCAGACCTGCGTCGCGCCTGACTATGTGCTGGTGCCCCGCGCGCGCCTGGAGCCCTTCGCCGACGCCTACCGACGCGCCGTGCAGCGCTTCTATCCGCGCATCACCGACAACCCCGACTACAGCGCGATCATCAACGAGCGCCAACTCGCACGCCTGAATCACCTGCTGCAGGACGCCCGCGAGCACGGCGCGCAGGTGCTCGACCTGTACCCCGACGAGCCACGCCAGGGCCGCCAGCTGCCGCCGCACTTGCTGCTGCAGGTGAACGACAGCATGCAGGTGATGCAGGACGAGATCTTCGGCCCGTTGCTACCGCTGGTGCCCTACGACCGCCTGGATGACGCGCTGGCCTACATCAACCAGCGCCCTCGTCCCCTGGCGCTCTACTACTTCGGCTACGACCGCGGGGAGCAGGCCCGGGTGCTGCGCGATACCCACTCCGGCGGCGTCTGCCTCAATGACACCCTGCTGCACGTGGCCCAGGATGACCTGCCATTCGGTGGTATCGGACCCTCCGGCATGGGCCACTACCATGGCCATGAAGGCTTCCTGACCTTCAGCAAGGCCAAGGCCGTGCTGGCCAAGCAGCGCCTCAATGCCGCCAGGGCGATCTACCCGCCTTATGGCAAAGCCTTGCAGCGTCTGGTCTACAAACTGTTCATCCGCTGAGGGCAGGCACGGTATGCAGCGTCGCGACCTGCTCAGATTCAGCCTGGGCGCCAGCCTGTTCCTCGGCGCCACCAGCCTGGTCGGCTGCTCGAAGCAGACGGCCTCGCCCGGTTACCACGTCCTGCGCGATGACGACCTGCCCCTGCTGCAGGCCCTGGCTCCCATAATCCTGGCGGGCACCCAGGCCTCCACGGAGCAGGTACTGAAAAGCCTCGACCACAAACTGGCGGCTCTTTCACCGGCCATGCTCAAGCTGACCCGGCAGTTGTTCGACGTGCTCACCCTGCCCTTGACCCGAGGCCCACTGACCGGCATCTGGGGCGGCTGGGCCAGCGCCACCAGCAACGATGTGGAAGATTTTCTCGAACGTTGGCGCGACAGCTCACTGGACCTGCTGCGCCAAGGGCATGCCTCGCTGCTGCAACTGCTGCTCATGGCCTGGTACGAACGCCCCGAGTCATGGGCCGCCTGTGGCTACCCAGGCCCACCGAAGATCTGACCCTCCCACAGGGATGCCCTCGCTCTCCTGGAGACCTGCCAATGCCCGTCCCCGATCCGTTTCGCCAAGGCCTGGAAAGAGGCTGGACCACTCACGACGGCTCACGCCTGGAGCAGGACCAGACCCTCGAAGCCGACGTCGCCATCATCGGCAGCGGCGCGGGCGGCGCCACCACCGCCGAACGGCTCAGTGCGGCGGGTTTCAAGGTACTGCTGATCGAGGAAGGCCCGCTCAAGACCAGCAGCGACTTCCATCTGCTGGAGCATGAAGCCTACGCCGAGCTCTACCAGGAAGGCCTGGGCCGGCTGAGCAAGGATGGCGCCATCACCATCCTGCAAGGCCGCGCGGTGGGCGGCACCACCCTGGTCAACTGGACGTCGAGCTTCCGCACGCCTGCACAGACCCTGGCGCACTGGGCCCGGGAACATGGCGTCAAAGGCCTGGACAGCGAGGCGATGGCACCCTGGTTCGAGCGCATGGAGCAGCGCCTGGGCATCATCCCCTGGCCGGTGCCGCCGAACGCCAACAACGATGTCCTGCGTCGCGGCTGCGAGGCGCTGGGTCACCGCTGGGCGGTGATCCCACGCAACGTGCGCGGATGCTGGAACCTGGGCTACTGCGGCATGGGCTGCCCGGTCAACGCCAAGCAGTCGATGCTGGTCACCAGCATCCCCGCCACCCTGGAACACGGTGGCGAGTTGCTCTACCTGGCCCGCGCCGAGCGCTTCAGCCACGACGGCCAGCGCATCGACCACCTGCAGTGCCTGGCACTGGACCGCCAGGGCATCCAACCCACCGGCCGCCAGATCAAGATCCGCGCCGGCCACTACGTACTGGCCGGCGGCGGCATCAACAGCCCGGCGCTGCTGCTGCGCTCCGACGCCCCTGACCCGCACCAGCGCCTGGGCAAGCGTACCTTCCTGCACCTGGTCAACTTCAGCGCCGCGCAGTTCGAGACGAAGATCGACCCCTATTACGGCGCGCCGCAGTCGATCTACAGCGACCAGTTCCAATGGCAGGACGGCATCACCGGCCCGATCGGCTACAAGCTCGAGGTCCCGCCGTTGCACCCGGCCCTGGCCAGCACCCTGCTCGGAGGGCATGGCCGGGACAATGCCCTGCGCATGGCCGAACTACCGCATACCCATGTGATGCTGGCGCTGCTGCGCGATGGTTTCCACCCTGACAGCCCGGGCGGCCAGGTGGAGCTGCGCGGCGATGGCTCGCCGGTACTCGACTACCCTGTCACCGACTACCTGCGCGACGGGCTGCGCCGGGCCTGGCACAGCATGGCGCAGATCCAGTTCGCCGCGGGTGCCCGCCAGGTGATGCCGGTACACGGCGATGCCCGCTACGTCACCGACGCGACACAGGCGCAGGCCATGATCGACAAGCTACCCCTGGAGCTGCTGCGCATGCGCCTGGGCAGTGCCCATGTCATGGGCGGCTGCGCCCTGGGCGAGGACCCGCGCCAGGCGGTGTGCGACAGCCTGGGCCGGCATCACCAGCTGGAAAACCTGTCGATCCACGACGGCTCGCTGTTCCCCACCAGCATCGGCGCCAACCCACAGCTTTCGGTCTACGCCCTGACCGCCATGCTCAGCGAGGCGCTCATCGGCCGCCTGGCACCCGGCACATGACAGCCAATACCCATGCTGTCTATAGTGCCATCGGCCAGCCACGCGACTTGGCCGGGCGCAATCGCTGCGCTACCATCCGACTCCCCAACGCACTCCAGCCAGGATGACGCGATGAACCGAGTGTTGTACCCGGGTACTTTCGACCCCATTACCAAAGGCCATGGCGACCTGGTCGAGCGCGCCTCGCGGCTGTTCGACCACGTGATCATCGCCGTGGCGGCCAGCCCGAAGAAAAACCCCCTGTTCCCGCTGGAGCAACGGGTGGCGCTGGCCCGCGAGGTCACCAAGCACCTGCCCAATGTCGAAGTCATCGGCTTCTCCACCCTGCTGGCGCATTTCGCCAAGGAGCAGGGCGCCAATGTCTTCCTGCGTGGCCTGCGCGCGGTCTCGGACTTCGAGTACGAGTTCCAGCTGGCCAACATGAACCGTCAGCTGGCGCCGGACGTCGAGAGCCTGTTCCTGACGCCATCGGAGCGCTACTCGTTCATTTCCTCGACCCTGGTCCGGGAAATCGCCGCGCTGGGCGGCGATATCACCAAGTTCGTCCACCCCGCCGTGGCCGACGCCCTGACCGAACGCTTTCGCAAGTAGGCTTCGCGTCCACGATGTCGCGCCCGCGTGCACTGCGGGCGCGAATCCGGCACAATTGCGCCCATCGCTTTGAAACATGCCCGGGCCCGATGCCCAGGCCGGAGTCCCCATGTCCCTGATCATCACCGACGATTGCATCAACTGCGACGTCTGCGAACCCGAGTGCCCGAACGCCGCCATCTCGCAAGGCGAAGAGATCTACGTGATCGACCCCAACCTGTGCACCCAGTGCGTGGGCCACTACGACGAGCCACAGTGCCAGCAGGTCTGCCCGGTGGACTGCATCCCCCTGGATGAAGCCCACCCGGAAACCGAAGAAGAGCTGATGGCCAAGTACCGTCGGATCACCGGCAAAGCCTGATGCCGTTCGTCGCGGCACTGCGCCATGCCGTCGCCGGCGCCGTCCTCGCGCTGCTGGCGACCGGCGCCCTGGCCGAAGGCCCGGGCCGGGCGGCGATCGCCAGCCCGCACAGCGAAGCCACCGCCGCCGCCGCGCAGATCCTGCGACAGGGCGGCAACGCCTTCGATGCCGCCGTGGCCATCGGCGCCGCGCTGGCCGTGGTCGAACCCTACGGCTCGGGCCTGGGAGGCGGTGGTTTCTTCCTTCTGCGCGAAAGTGCCGATACCCCTCGCTATGCCTTCCTCGATGCCCGTGAGCGCGCCCCCGCAGCCGCCCGGGCGGACATGTACCTGAAGGACGGCAAGGTCCAGCCGGGCCTGTCGATCAACGGGCCGCTGGCCGCCGCCATTCCCGGCCTACCCCAGGCGCTGGCCGACCTTGCCGCCAGCCATGGCAGGCTGCCGCTCAAGGACAGCCTGGCCCCGGCCATTCGCCTGGCCAACCAAGGCTTCGCCGTCGATCGCGTCTACCGCGACCGCGCCACCATGCGCCTGAGTGCCTTGCGTGACGACCCCGAGAGCGCCCGGCTGTTTCTTACCGCCAACGACGTGCCGGCCTTGGGCACGGTGATTCGCCAGCCGGAGCTGGCCGCGACCCTGCAGCGCATGGCCGAGCAGGGTCGCGATGGTTTCTACCGAGGGCCGATGGCCGAGCGCCTGGTCGCGGGCGTGCGCACGGCGGGCGGGGTCTGGAGCCTGGATGATCTGAGCGGCTATCGCACCGTCTGGCGTGAACCGCTGCGCTACCCACTGGCCGACCAGCGCGAGCTGATCAGCAGCCCGCCGCCTTCGGCCGGCGGCATCGCCCTGGCCCAGAGCCTGGCCATGCTCCAGCGCCTGCCCTGGCAGAGCGCCGAGCCGGTGCAGCGCAGCCATTACGTGATCGAGGTCCTGCGCCGCGCCTACCGTGACCGTGGCCTGCTGGGCGATCCGGACTATGTGAGCAACCCGGTCAACCGCTTGCTGGCGCGCCAGTACCTCACCGGGCTGGCCGACAGCATCGACGTGCGCCAGGCCACCCCCAGCAGCGCCCTGCCGCCCTCCCCGGCCTGGCGTGAAGGCGATCACACCACGCATTTCGCGGTGATCGACGCCGAGGGCAATGCCGTGTCCGCCACGCTGTCGGTCAACCTGCCGTTCGGCGCCGCGTTCAGCGTGCCGGGCACCGGCGTGGTGCTGAACAACGAGATGGACGATTTTGCCGCCGATCCCGGCGGCAGCAACAGCTACGGCCTGGCCGGCAGCCAGGCCAACGCAGTGGCGGCGGGCAAGCGGCCCTTGTCGAGCATGAGCCCGACCTTCATCGAAAGCCCCAGCCAGTTCGCCAGCTTCGGCACCCCGGGCGGCAGCCGGATTCCGAGCATGGTGCTGCTGTCGGTGCTGGGGTTCCTGGAAGGCAGGCCGGTGGCCGAGTGGCCGGCGACGCCGCGCTACCACCATCAGTACCTGCCGGATGTGGTGGAGCATGAACCGGGGACGTTCAGTGCAGGGCAGAAAGCCGAGCTTGAAGGGCGTGGGTATCGGCTGAAGGATGTTGGGCGCCAATACGGGAATCAGCAGGTGCTGTACTGGGACAAGGCTGGCGGGACCGTGGAGGCGGCCAGTGATCCCAGGGGTGTAGGCCAGGCGGCGGTAGTCGACTGATCCGGCCCTATCGCGGGGCAAGCCCGCTCCCACGACTGGCTTGGCTCGCTTTCGTGGGAGCGGGCTTGCCCCGCGATAGGGCCTGAAGCATTAACGCTGGCATTTCGGGCAGAACACGCTCGCCCGCTGCCCCAGCTTCACTTCACGCAACTCGGTGCCACACAGCTTGCACGGCTGGCCACCGCGTCCATAAACGAACAATTCCTGCTGGAAGTACCCCGGCTGCCCATCGCCACCGATGAAATCGCGCAGGGTCGTGCCGCCCTGCTCGATGGCCGCCGCCAGCACTCGCTTGATCTCGATCGCCAGCTTCAGGTAACGCGCCCGGGAGATCCCGCCCGCCTCGCGGCGCGGGTCGATCCCGGCGGCGAACAACGCCTCGGTGGCGTAGATGTTGCCCACGCCCACCACCACCGCGTTGTCCATGATGAACGGCTTGACCGCCATCGACCGCCCGCGGGACAGCTGGAACAGCCGCTCGCCGTCGAACAGATCGGTCAACGGCTCCGGCCCCAGGCGGATCAGCAGCTCGTGGTTGAGTGGATCGAGGCTCCAGAGCATGGCGCCGAAGCGACGCGGGTCGGTGTAGCGCAGCATCAGCCCCGATTCGAGCTCGATATCCACATGTTCGTGCTTGGCCGCAGGCAGCCCCAGCTCGACCAGGCGCAGGTTGCCCGACATGCCCAGGTGGCTGATCAAGGTGCCGACCTCGGCATTGATCAACAGGTACTTGGCTCGACGCTCGACGCTGACGATGCGCTGGCCCGACAGGCGCACGTCGAGATCCTCCGGGATCGGCCAGCGCAGGCGCCGGTCGCGTACCACCACGCGGCTGACGCGCTGACCTTCAAGGTGCGGCGCGATACCCCGCCGCGTGGTCTCGACCTCTGGCAACTCCGGCATGGCTCAGTGCCCACCCATTTCGCGAATGTTGTGCTTGAGCTGCTCGAAGTCGTATTCGGTCAGGCCGATGTAGTCCAGCACCAGCGACCCGACCACGTTCCACTCGTGGTCCTCGCTCTGGTTGCCGAGCACGCGGTAGGACGCGCAGATGTGCTCGGCCATCTTCAGCACCGCCAGCAGGTTCTTCAGCTGGGTCTGGGTGTTGCGCGAAGACTCGTCGCGAAACACCGCCAGGGCGTTGTGGTGGTTGGCGATGGCAGCGCTGATGTGCTCGGGCAGGCGCCAGGACTTGGCGGTGAAGTAGCCGACCACCGAGTGGTTGGTGTTGAACACGCGGTTCTCGGTGTCCACCACGCGGACTTCGTCATTGGCCTTGGCGTAGGACTCTTCCAGCACGTCCATGTAGTTGGGGAAGCGCTTGTGCATCAGCGGCACGCCGCAGTCGTGGAACAGGCCCAGGGTATAGGCCTCGTCCACCGCCTGGATGCCAGTGCGCTTGGCCAGGGTCAGGCAGGTCATGGCCACGTCCTGGGCGGTGTCCCAGAAAGGATTGAGGGTGACGATGGTCTCGTCGCTCATCTCGCCCTTGATCGACTGGGCGTTGATCAGGTTGATGATCGAGCGGCTGCCCAGCAGGTTCACCGCGCGCTGGATCGAGCCGATCTTGTTCGACAGGCCGAACTGCGCCGAATTGACCAGTTTGAGCAGGGCGCCGGACAGGCCCGGGTCCTGGCTGATCAGCTTGGCGATGGTCTCCAGGTCCGGGTCGGGCATGTACTGCTCGAACTGCAGGTCGACCATGATCTGCGGCTGCGGCGGAATGGTGATGCCTTGCAAGGCTTGCTGGATCTGTTCGGCGGTAAGTTCCTGGGACATGGGTACGCACTCGGTAAGGACGGAGGATTCTAACCCTGTACGCCGGCAGGGCAACTATCAGTGGATCGTTGGATCCAAGCTTTTCTTTAACGTGGGAGCGGGCTCCACAGCGCATCGGGGGCCAACGCGGTATACTCCCGCTCTTTTTCCCGGAGCGACGTCATGTCCCTGCCCAGCCTTCGTCTCAAAGCCAACGCCGACCGCCGCCTGCGCGCCGGCCACCTGTGGGTCTACAGCAATGAAGTCGACGTCGCCGCGACCCCGCTGCAGGGCCTGAAGGCCGGCCAGCAGGCCATTCTCGAAGCCGCCAACGGCAAGCCCCTGGGCGTTGTGGCCATGAGCCCGAACAACCTGATCTGCGCCCGCCTGCTGTCGCGCGATGCCAAGCTGCCGCTGGACAAGTCGCTGCTGGTGCACCGCCTGAACGTCGCCCTGTCGCTGCGCGAGCGCCTGTTCGACCAGCCGTGCTACCGCCTGGTCTACGGCGACTCCGACCTGCTGCCGGGCCTGGTGGTCGACCGCTTCTTCGACATCCTCGTGGTGCAGCTGGCCTCGGCCACCATGGAAGCGCACAAGGACGACGTCATCGCCGCCCTGGTCCAGGTCCTGAAGCCAAGCGGCATCCTGTTCAAGAACGACTCCGCCGCCCGTGACGCCGAAGGCCTCGGCCGCTATGTCGAGACCGTCTACGGCGAAGTCCCGGACTGGGTCGCGCTGGAAGAGAACGGCGTGAAGTTCGAAGCCCCTGTCCGCGAAGGCCAGAAGACCGGCTGGTTCTACGACCACCGCATGAATCGCGCGCGCCTGGCGCCGTACGTCAAGGGCAAGCGTGTGCTCGACCTGTTCAGCTACATCGGTGGCTGGGGCGTGCAGGCCGGCGCGTTCGGCGCCAGCGAAGTGTTCTGCGTGGACGCCTCGGGCTTCGCCCTGGACGGTGTCGAGCGCAACGCCGCGCTGAACGGCATCAGCGACAAGCTGACCTGCATCGAAGGTGACGTGTTCGAGGCCCTGCGCGAGCTGAAAGCTGCCGAAGAGCGCTTCGACGTGATCATTGCCGACCCGCCCGCCTTCATCAAGCGCAAGAAGGACCTGAAGAACGGCGAGGCCGCCTACCGCCGGCTCAACGAACAGGCCATGCGCATGCTGAGCAAGGACGGCATCCTGGTCAGCGCCTCGTGCTCGATGCACCTGCCCGAGGACGACCTGCACAACATCCTGCTGACCAGCGCCCGCCACCTGGACCGCAACCTGCAACTGCTCGAACGCGGCGGCCAGGGCCCGGACCACCCGGTACACCCGGCCATCGCCGAGACCCGCTACATCAAGAGCATCACCTGCCGGTTGCTGCCAAACAGCTGATCTCTGCCAAAAAGGGCCGCCCAGCGGCCCTTTCCTGCCGCAATCCCCCCACGAACCCTGCACATCTGCATTCCCTCACCACGCCAGCGGTGTAGAATCGGCCTATTCATCGCCAGACATCCCCGGCGGGTTTATGAGCTCTGGTCGAGCCTGCGGCGATCCCGCGCGGTCCTTCGATCCCCATCCGTGCCTGTGGCAACCGGCCTTCGGCGTATTTAGGACAAGAGAAGCTCACTCCCTTTTTGTGACGTGATTTAGCCGCCAGGAGCGCTCCATGCCTGATTATCGTTCCAAGACCTCCACCCAAGGCCGCAACATGGCCGGCGCCCGCGCCCTGTGGCGCGCCACCGGGATGAAGGACGAAGACTTCAAGAAACCGATCATCGCCATCGCCAACTCGTTCACCCAGTTCGTCCCGGGCCACGTGCACCTGAAGGACCTGGGCCAGCTGGTCGCCCGCGAGATCGAGCGCGCCGGGGGCGTGGCCAAGGAATTCAACACCATCGCCGTGGACGACGGCATCGCCATGGGCCACGACGGCATGCTGTACTCGCTGCCCAGCCGCGAGATCATCGCCGACGCCGTCGAGTACATGGTCAACGCCCACTGCGCCGACGCCATCGTCTGCATCTCCAACTGCGACAAGATCACCCCCGGCATGCTGATGGCCGCCCTGCGCCTGAACATCCCGGTGATCTTCGTCTCCGGCGGCCCGATGGAAGCCGGCAAGACCAAGCTGGCCAGCCACGGCCTGGACCTGGTCGACGCCATGGTGATCGCCGCCGACTCCAGCGCCAGCGACGAGAAAGTCGCCGAGTACGAGCGTAGCGCCTGCCCGACCTGCGGTTCGTGCTCGGGCATGTTCACCGCCAACTCGATGAACTGCCTGACCGAAGCCCTGGGCCTGGCCCTGCCGGGCAACGGCTCGACCCTGGCCACCCACTCGGACCGCGAGCAGCTGTTCCTCACCGCCGGCCGTACCATCGTCGAGCTGTGCAAGCGCTACTACGGCGAGAACGACGAATCCGTGCTGCCGCGCAGCATCGCCAACTTCAAGGCGTTCGAGAACGCCATGATGCTCGACATCGCCATGGGCGGCTCGACCAACACCATCCTGCACCTGCTGGCCGCGGCCCAGGAGGCCGAGGTGGACTTCGACCTGCGCGACATCGATCGCCTGTCGCGCAAGGTGCCGCAGCTGTGCAAGGTGGCGCCGAACATCCAGAAGTACCACATGGAGGACGTGCACCGCGCCGGCGGCATCTTCAGCATCCTCGGCTCGCTGGCCCGTGGCGGCCTGCTGCACACCGACCTGCCGACCGTGCACAGCCCAAGCATGGAGGAAGCCATCGCCAAGTGGGACATCACCCAGACCGACGATGAAGCCGTGCATACCTTCTTCAAGGCAGGCCCGGCCGGCATCCCGACGCAGACCGCGTTCAGCCAGTCGACCCGCTGGGAAACCCTCGACGACGACCGCGAGAACGGCTGCATCCGCAGCTTCGAGCACGCCTACTCGCAAGAAGGCGGCCTGGCCGTGCTGTACGGCAACATCGCCCTGGACGGCTGCGTGGTGAAGACCGCCGGTGTGGATGAGTCGATCCATGTGTTCGAAGGCACCGCGAAGATCTTCGAGAGCCAGGACAGCGCGGTGCGCGGCATCCTCGCCGACGAAGTGAAGGCCGGCGACATCGTCATCATCCGCTACGAAGGCCCGAAAGGCGGCCCGGGCATGCAGGAGATGCTCTACCCGACCTCGTACCTGAAGTCCAAGGGCCTGGGCAAAGCCTGCGCCCTGCTCACCGACGGCCGCTTCTCCGGCGGTACCTCGGGCCTGTCGATCGGCCACGCCTCGCCGGAAGCCGCCGCAGGCGGTGCCATCGGCCTGGTGCGCGACGGCGACAAGGTGCTGATCGACATCCCCAACCGTTCGATCAACCTGCTGGTCAGCGACGAAGAGCTGGCCGCGCGTCGCGTCGAGCAGGACAAGAAAGGCTGGAAGCCGGTCGAAGTACGCCCACGCAAGGTGACCACCGCGCTGAAGGCCTACGCCCTGCTGGCCACCAGTGCCGACAAGGGTGCGGTGCGTAACAAGGCGATGCTCGACGGGCTGTGAGGCGCCGAAGGCAATAAAAAACCGGCGCCTGGTGCGCCGGTTTTTTTATACCTGTGCGGGCCCTTTCGCGGGTAAACCCGCTCCCACAGGGCAGTGAACATCCTGTGGGAGCGGGTTTACCCGCGAAGATGCCAGCACAAGACCTACTGGATCTGCTCTGGCGTGACGATCACCCAGTTCTTGTCCGCCGTCACCGGCAACCCTTCCTTGGCCTGGGCCGCCGCGTTCTTCGCGATCATCCCATTCAACTGGTCCATGTACTTGGCCTTGCGGTTTATCCACAGGTGGATGCCGCCCTTGCTCACATCGACGCCATGGAACTGCATGTAACCATCGCTGGTTGGCGTATCGCCCCCCACCAACACCGGCTTCTTCCACTCGTCGATATAGGTCAGGATGGCCGCCTGCTTGCCGGCCATCCAGGTCGCCGGGGTCCACAGGTACGGGGTCAGTTCCAGGCCTTCGTTGGCCTTGGGGTCATAGTGCCCGGCGCTGATCTGCTTGCGCGCGGTGGTCAACTGGCCCGTGGCGCGGTCCTTGAGCAGCAGGCTGACGCCAATCACGTTCTCGGGTTTGACGTTGTAGCCGTACTTGGGATCGGCGGCGACCATGCGCACCAGCTCTTCCGAGGCCGCCGAGATCACGTACACCTCGATGCCGTTCTCCATCAGCTTGTTGTAGAGCTCGGCCTGTCCAGTGAACACCTTCGGCGGCTGTACCTCGATGGTCTTGACCTGATCTCCCTCGAAGTAGGTGCTGGGAATCGGCTTGCCCGAGGCCATCAGCTCGTCGACCTGCTGCTTCAGCTCCTTGAGGGTGAAGCCCGAGAATACCTGGGCCACCCACGGGTAGCAGACCATGTCGTCGAGCTCGCACAGGCGGTAGTAGTAGCTGAACAGGCTCTCCTTGTGTTCGGCGGTGTCCTTGAACGGCATCAGCCTGAGCGACGGGTCGAGCTTGTCGCGGGTCAGCAGGCCCTTGTTTTCCATGAACGGCAGCAAGGCTTCCTCGAGGTCGAAGCGATAGCTGGTGTTGTCCATGTCGAACACCGCGTAGTTACCCTTGTTGGCGTTGGCGGCAATCATCGCATCGAGCTTCTGGGCCGCTTCGCTCGGCCAGTGCTTGAGTTCGGTGGCCGCCCAGCTGCCGGCACTGAGCAACAGGGCCAGGCCGCCGGCGAGCATTCTCGGAGCAGACATCATGTGCAGTTCTCCTATGGACGTGGCCGCTCAACCCTAGACCCGATCGATGACGAACAGGCATTCACGACCGACGCCGAGGCACCTGTAAACGTCATGTTCATTGCCAGCCACGACATGGCGTTATTCCATAAGCGACTATGCAAATTCCTTTTAGATATAAATTCGTTTGTTTTCAGGCTGTTAGCATTTCCGTTCGCAATCGCTCACAGAGGCGATGCCTCTTCCGCCTTTTCCTGGAGCTTCAATGAACCTGCCGCTGTCTCTCAACCTGCTGGCGTTCCTGGCCTTGCTGCTGGGCCTGGCGCAAACCCGCCGCACCGACTGGAGCCTGGCCAAGAAGGTCCTGCTGGGCCTGGTGCTGGGCGTGCTGTTCGGCCTGGTCCTGCACACGCTCTACGGCGCCGGCCATCCGGTGCTCAAGGCGACCATCGCCTGGCTCGACCTGGTCGGCAATGGCTACGTCGGCCTGCTGCAGATGATCGTCATGCCGCTGATCTTCGCCTCGATCCTCAGCGCCGTGGCCCGCCTGCACAACGCCTCGGCCCTGGGCCGGATCAGCGTGCTGAGCATCGGCACCCTGCTGCTGACCACCGCCATCGCCGCGCTGATCGGCATCGCCCTGACCAACCTGTTCGGCCTGAGCGCCGAGGGACTGGTCGCGGGCGCCCAGGAAAGCGCCCGCCTGCAGTCCATCCACAGCGACTACGCGGGCAAGGTCGCCGACCTCAACATCCCGCAGCTGCTGCTGTCGTTCATCCCCAGCAACCCGGTGGGCGACCTGGCCCGGGCCAAGCCGACCTCGATCATCAGCGTGGTGATCTTCGCCGTGTTCCTGGGCCTGGCCGCGCTGCAACTGATCAAGGACGACAAGGACAAGGGCGAGCGCGCGCTGTCGGCCATCGACGTGCTGCAAGCCTGGGTGATGCGCCTGGTGCGCCTGGTGATGAAACTCACCCCCTATGGCGTGCTGGCACTGATGACCAAGGTGGTGGCCAGCTCCAACCTCGAGGACATCCTCAAGCTGGGCAGCTTCGTGGTGGTGTCGTACATCGGCCTGGGCCTGATGTTCGTGGTCCACGGGGTGATCCTGGCACTGACCGGCGTCAGCCCGCTGCGCTTCTTCCGCAAGGTGTGGCCGGTGCTGACCTTCGCCTTCACCAGCCGCTCCAGCGCCGCCAGCATTCCGCTGAACATCGAGGCGCAGACCCAGCGCCTGGGCGTGCCGCAGTCGATCGCCAGCTTCAGCGCCTCGTTCGGCGCGACCATCGGCCAGAACGGCTGCGCCGGTCTGTACCCGGCCATGCTCGCGGTGATGGTCGCTCCGGCGGTGGGCATCGACACCTTCGACCCGCTGTGGATCGCCACCCTGGTGGCCATCGTCACCCTCAGCTCGGCCGGCGTGGCCGGCGTGGGCGGTGGCGCGACCTTCGCCGCGCTGATCGTGCTGCCGGCCATGGGCCTGCCGGTGGAGCTGGTGGCCTTGCTGATCTCGGTGGAGCCGCTGATCGACATGGGCCGCACGGCGCTGAACGTGAATGGGTCGATGACGGCGGGGGTGGTTACCAGCCAGTTGCTGAAAGAGACCGACAAGCGCGTGCTAACCAGTGATGAGCATGCCGAACTGAGCCACTCCTGACACTCATCGCGGGGCAAGCCCGCTCCCACGCCGTGGGAGCGGGCTTGCCCCGCGATGAGGCGGAACTCAATACGTCGCCCGCAGCTTCAACGTCAGGTTGCGCGGCTCGCCATAGAAGTTCGAGCCCCAGGCACTGTCCACGCGCTCGTAATAGACCCGGTCGAACAGGTTGTTGGCGGTCAGCGTCGCCGACAGGTGCTTGTTGAAGCGATAACCCACCTGCGCCGTGGCCACGCTGTAGCCGCCCTGGACGAAGTCCACGCCATTGCGCGTGTAGTAGGTGGAGCTGACCACCCGCACACCACCACCAACACTGAACCCTTCCAGCGGCCCATCGGCGAACGCATAGCGCGTCCACACATTGAAGTTGTGCTTGGGCGTGATGCTGATGCCCTGATAGTCGGCCTGGCGCCCCGACTCCAGGCGGGTGAAGGCGTAGCCGGTGCTGACGCTCCAGTTGTCGGTCAGGTTGCCGGACAGCTCGGTTTCCCAACCCTGGCTGCGCACCTTGGCCTGGGCTTCGTAGAACGGCGTCTGGCCGATCTGCTGGGCGCGGTTCTCGTCGTAGATGCGGAACACCGACACGCTGCCGTTCAGGCGGCCATCGAAGAATTCGCGCTTGAGCCCCAGCTCGTACTGCTTGCCTTCGCGTGGCGCGACCGTGCTGCTGCCGGCGGCGAGCTGGGTTTGCGGCTTGTAGACGGTGGTGTAGCTGGCATAGGCCGACAGCTCAGGGGTCAGCTTGGCGACCAGCGCTCCGTACGGGATCACCTTGCGCCGCACGCTGGTATGCGGATTGGAGAACTCGTTGAAGAACGGGTTGGCATTCTGGCCGTCGCTGTCGAACCAGATCACCCGGCTGCCGAGGATCACGTCCAGCCAGTCATTGGCGCTGATCTTGGTGCGCCCATACAGCCCGTACTGGTTCGACTTGGACGAGTTGCCGTTGACCATGTCGTAGTCGACCCTGGGAATGTCGATGCTGCCCGGGTCGAACACATTGATGTCGAAGTACTCCTGGCCGCCGTAGCGAAAATCCTTGTCCACATGCTGGTAGTCGGCGCCCACGGTGAGCTCGTGGGTACGCCCGAACGCCTCGAACGGCCGCGTCACGAAGCTGTCCAGGCCCAGGGTCTTGATATGGGTGTAGTAGTTGTAGGCCACCGCCGAACTGGCGCCGGTCTCGGGATTCACCGAACCGTCGGTCCAGGTGAAGTCGCGCGTCGGCGTCTCGGCGTCGCGATAGGTCAGCGAGGTCTTGAACTGGCCGCCGTCGTCCAGCGCATGGTCGACCTCGAAGAAGCTTTCCCAGACCCGCTCGTCCAGCTCGTTCCACTTGGCGTCGACGAAGGTCGAGCGCTTGACGTCGAGCAACTTGCCGCTGTCGTAGGCCGGCAGGCCGAACGCAGGCACCGACTTGTTGCGCTGGTAGGCGCCGCCCAGGGTCAGCGTGGTGGCCGGCGACAGGTCGTATTCCAGGCGCCCGTACATCATCGGGCGCTCGTTCTGGGCGTAATCGACGAATGCCTGGTTGTTCTCGTAGGCGGTGACGAAGCGCCCGCGCAGGCTGCCGTCGCTGTTGATCGGCCCGGTGACATCCACCGTGGAGTGGTAGCGGTCGTAGGTGCCCGCCGACAGCTCGCCGGACAAGGCGAACTGCCCCAGCGCCCGCTTGCGCACCAGGTTGATGGTGCCGCCCGGCTCGCCCGCGCCCTGGTACAGACCGGACGGCCCGCGCAGCACTTCGACACGGTCGTACATGGCCAGGTCGAATGCCGTGGCCATATCACCCTGGCCGGTGGGCTGGGTGACGCCATCGACCTGCACCATGTCGACCGGGAAGCCACGCATGTACACGTCATTGAGGTTGGAGCCGGTGTTGTAGCTCTTGATCGTGGTACCGGTCACCTGCCGCATGGCGTCCTGCAGGCTGTTCATGTTCTGGTCGTCCAGGCGCTGGCGGGTCATTACCGAGACCGACTGCGGGATGTCCTTGAGCTTCTGCTCGCCCTTGCCGATGGTCAGCGCACTGGTGGTGTAGGAACCCGTCCCCTCGGTAGTGGCACCCAGCTGCGTGCTGTCGATCTTCACCGCGCCCAGCTGCATGGAGGTATCGTCCGCCGCGCGCTGGCGCTCCAGGGTGACGCTGTCGCCATCGATGTAGGCCGCGCTCAGGCCGGTGCCCTGGAGCAGCCGGGCCAGTGCCTGCTCCTGTGGGTAACTGCCGCGCAGGCCCGACGAGCGCAGGCCTTGGGTGAACTCGCCCGGCACCAGTACCTGCAAGCGGGTGACCGCGCTGAACGCCGCCAAGGCCGAGTCCAGCGACTGCGCCGGGATGTCGAAACGGTAGACCTGCGCCTGCGCGGCCGCGATGGCCTGCCCAGGTCCGGCCAGGCTGGCGCTGCCCAGTGCGATGGCCAGGCCGAGCGCGGCCCGAGTGGCGGTGGTTTTCATCAATGGAGCTCCCCGAAATCGTCCAAGTCGTCGATGGGCGCGCACCGTCTGAGAGTGCTTATTATTTGCGCCTACGAATTCAAGGACGACGGCCCTGGGAAAATCCCCGAAACTTTTTCAACCTTCGCGCAGAACGCGCAAATAGGGGGTGAACTGCTGTGCCTGCACGCCCAGGGTGTGGCTCAGGGCCTTGAGCACGGCCTGCGGCTTGTCGATGTCGAACACCCCGGACACCTTGCGCTGACGCAGGGCATCGCCCAGCACCAGCGTCTGGCCAGGCCAATAGCGGTTCAGCTCGGCGACCACCTCCGCCAGCGGCTGCTGGCTGAATACCAGCTGTCGCTCGCGCCAGGCAAAAGCGCGGCTGGGCTCGAAGCCATGCACGGCACCAGGCCCTTTGGCCATGTATTCCACAGCCTGCCCCGGCTGGAGCTGCACCTCGGGGCCGCCGCCGACCCGCACCTCGACCTTGCCCTGGGCGAGCTGCACGCGGGTCTGCCCGTCGCCCTGAGCGACGCTGAAGCGAGTGCCCAGCACACGCACCTGACCCTCTCCTGAGCGCACCACGAAAGGTCGCGCGCTATCACGCGTCACCTCGAACCACGCCTCGCCGCGCAGCAGGCGCACACGCCGCTCGCCCGCCGTCAGCTCGACCTGCAGCGCGCTGTCGGTATTGAGCTGGATGCGCGAGCCGTCTTCGAGCTGCACGCTGCGTGATTCGCCCGTGGTGGTGGCATAGTCGGCGCGCCAACGGTCCAGCCAGGGCGTCTGGCTGACCAGCAGCCCCAGCATCACGACGGCCGCGGCCGCACTCGCCAGCCGCGGCCAGGCCCGGCGTCGGGGCGCTCGCCAGCTAGCCTGCTGCTGTTCACGCACCTGCCTGGCCGGTGCCTGCAGAGCCCCCAGCAGGCCAAGCACGTCTTGCCAGGCCTGCGCGTGCGCTATCCCCTGCGCCCGCCACACGGCGAACGCCTCCCGCTCGGCCGGGGTAACGTCCTCGGCTTGCAGGCGGTAGTACCAGGCCGTCGCCTCGGCGAACAGCTGGTCGCTGTCAGGGATATCGCTCATCGGGACAATCGCATTCTCGGGGTCGCGGCTCATGGGCGTGGCGTCCTTACCGTACCGGCCAGTTGCGCCTGGATGCTAGCCCGACACTCGAGCAGCGCGCGGCGCAGCTGGTATTCGACGCTGCGCGCGGTGATGTTCATGCGCTCGCCGATCTCGCGGTAGGTGCAACCGTCGACATGATAGAGCAGGAAGATTTGCCGGGTCGCCTCGGGCAGGGCCTGGATCGCCGCCTGCATCAAGGCCTGGTCCTGCTGCGCGGCCAGCTGGTCCTCGGCGCCGGGCGCGTCGCAGGCCAGCTCCTCGCTGGGCTCGCCAGCCTCCAGCCGCTCGCGGCGAATGGCCTGGCGCTGATGATCGCGAACCAGGTTGCTGGCGATGGTGAAGAGAAAGGCCGGCAGGTTGTCGATCTGCTTGTCCGCAGGCAACCGCGCCAGACGCAGGAACGACTCCTGGGTCAGGTCGGCGGCCACCTGGGTGTTGCCGGTGCGCCGCGCGACGAAGGCTTCGAGGGCCTTCTTGTGCTCGCTGAACAACCGGGCGATCTGCTTGTTCCACGACGACACGGCGCATCCTGGCTCAGAGTCTCAAGAGGCGTGCACGCTAGCAGAAGATGAGACATATTCGCAATTGTCACCTGCCACGCTCGGCGCTGCCCTCACTCACCCAGCCGCTGCATCCTCGACTACCTTGAAGCGCAGCACGCCAATCACCTGCCCGTCCTCGGTCAGCACCCGTACCTGCCACTTGCCCACCGGGTTCGTCGGGAAATTCTGCTTGTGGGTCCAGGCCCGGTAGCCTTCCTTGCGCCCACCGTGAATGTCCAGGGCGATGCGGTCCACCTCTTTGCCGTTCAGCTGCCAGACATGATAGATCCGCTCGTTCAGGCCACGAGGCGCGTTGATGGCGGTGTAGGCGTACAGGCCGCCGCTGCGGATGCGGCTGGCGGCCACCTCGTCCAGCGACGCGCCCGGCTGGCGGTTGAGCACTTCGGTGCTGATGGCCACATCGGTCATCCACAACGTGGCCGGTGGCACCCAGGAACGCAGCAACCAGCCGCCGCCGCCCACGGCCAGGGTCACCAGCACCAGCGCCGCGCCACGGCGCCAGTTGTTGATCGGAAAGCTGCTGGCCAGGCTCGGGAACGACAGCACCATCGCGGCGATCAGCGCCAGCCTGAAGCTCTGCGCGGTGGTCAGGTGCAGGATGATCGGCAGCGCCGTGAGCAACGCGGCGAACAGGGTCAGGGTATGCAGCGCGAGGAACAGCCAGCGCCGTGGCGCCAGCCACTTGTAGTACAGCGGGTCGACGATGGAGATCAGCCCGGCGGCGCCGAGCAGGCCGGTGAACACCAGCTGGCCGCTGTTCCAGGTGGTGGTGATGAAGAAGAACGGCAGGACAAAGAACAGGCTTTCCTGGTGGATCATCTGCGTCGCGTAACGCAGCAGCGGCTGTGGAATCTCACGCTTGAAGGTACGGGCGAAGAGGCCGGTGAGGGTGTTCTCCAGCATCAGCCAGACCCAGCTGACCAGCATCAGGATGGCGATCCAGCTGGCCAGGCCGGCCTGACGGTCGACCAGGATGAAGCTGCCGATCCCCGAGAGGAAACCGCCGAGCGCGATGATGCCAGGGTAGCGTTTGAGCAGTTCGATGATGCGCAGGATGAAGCTGGGGATCGGGGGCATGGGTTTACAACAGGAAAAGGCGTGTTCGAGGCGTCGTGGGAGCGGGCTTGCCCCGCGATGACTCCATCGCGGGGCAAGCCCGCTCCCACGCAGACGCTGTTGGCCGACAGGATACCGCCGAATCACGGCTCCCGTGTAGCACCACTGGGGCGTTTGGCCATCACCCGGCGCCGGCGGATCAGCCCCGCGGCGAGGATCAGCCCCAGCACCAGCGCCAGCAGCCCGTACAACTCGTCATAGCCGAGCAACGGCTGCTCGATGCGCAGGTACCCAGGTTCCTTGAGCAGTTCGCGCAACGCGGCGTCGGCCTGCTTGAGGCTGACCTGCCGCAGCTGCCGGACCGGATCGCTGAAACGCCCGTCCTCGTAGGCGTTGAGCGCCCCCCAGTAGTAGTCCGCCAGTGCCGCGTTGCCCTGGGTAGTCCAGCTCTCGCGAGCGATCGCCGCCTCCTTGACGCGGGCGAAGGTGTCCGGGTCCAGGCCGTGCTTGCGCAGGTGCTCGAACAGTTGCCCTAGGACTTTCAGCGCCTCGTCGACGTCCTGGCGCTCCAGATCGGCATTGAGGCTGAGCAGACCGCTGTCGCCGAAGCTTTCCCGTTGCACCGATGGGCCATAGGACAACCCATGACGCAGGCGCAGCTGATCGTAAAGCGCCCAGTCCAGGTAGCGCGACAGCAGCTCCAGGGTCTGGTCGTGGCCCTCCTCCAGTGTCGGCTCGATGAACAGCCAGTGCAGCTTGACGTTGTCGCCCAGCCAGCCGTGGGTCAGGTCACGACGCTGCTCGGCCTGCTGGCTGATGCTCTCGAGGTTGCGCCGCTCCTGCGGCTCGGTGGCGGGCAGCTCGCCGAAGGTGCGTTCCAGGTAGGCCGGCAGCAGGCGGTCCAGGCCGCCGACGACGATCAGCGACATGTTGTTGGCGGCGTACCAGTGCTCGCGCAGGTGCTGCACCTGCTCCAGGGTCATGTCGTCGAGGTTGGAGCGCTCCGGGCATTTGAGGCCCAGTTCGCTGGCCAGCTGGTCGCTGGCCGGGTGGCCGATGTCCTGGCGGTCGAGCCAGCGCTGCAGGCGACCGTAGTGGCCGCCATCCTCGCGCTCGATGATGGCCTTGGCGGTGGCCAGCGCCTTGGCGTCGATGCGCGTGTCGCGGATGATCGCCAGCAGCAGGTCGAGCACCTTGCGCTGGTTACGGGCCGGGGCCTCGATGACGAAGGTGGTGTCGGCGCCGCTGGTGTAGGCGTTCCACTCGCCGCCGAGGGCCTGCATGCGCTCTTCCAGGCCACCCTCGCCGGTGTCGTCGATACCACTGAACAGCAGGTGTTCGAGCAGGTGCGGCAGCTCGCGCTGGTCGCAGTCGAAATCGTCGAGACCGACCCCGACCACCAGGCGGATCGACACATGGTCGCGCTCGTAGCCGGACTTGAGGATCACCTGCAGGCCGTTGGGCAACAGGTACCCCTCCACCCGCGAGCGGTCGAGGGCCAATGTGGGCAGGCTGCAGATCAGCAGGCAAACGAACATCAGGCAACGCATGGGCGAGCTTCGGTCTCCGGGTGCGTGGGCTCAGGGTTGGCGGGCTTCGTCCGGCACGCTGTCGAGCATCAGCCCGCCGGTGTCGGTGCCGCCCAGTACCACATAGGCACTGCTGCAGAACAAAGAGTTCAACCGCTTCATGTCGGCAATGAGCTCCAAGTGTAGCGAACTGGTCTCGATACTCTGCACCACTTTACGTTGCAGGCGGCTGACATGGGCGTGGGCCAGGCGCCGCTCCTGGGCGCGGAAGCGGCGTTTCTCGCGCAGCAGCTGGCGCGCGCTCTCAGGGTCGGCGCTGAGAAATACCGACAGGCCCAGACGCAGGTTGGCCAGCAACTGCTCCTGCAGGCCGGTCAGTTCTTCCAGGCCGGTCTGCGAGAACTCCCGGCGCTGCGAGGTCTTCTGCTGCTGCACCTTGCGCAGCATGCGCTCGATCAGGTCGCTGGCCAGCTTGAGGTTGATCGCCAGCTCGATGATCTCGGCCCAGCGTCGGTTGTCCTGCTCGCCGAGGTCTTCGCGCGGCATCTGCGCCAGGTACAGCTTGATGGCGTTGTACAAGGCTTCGGCATCTTCGCCGAGCGCCCGCACCTGCTGCGGCATCGCCGGCTGGGTGCCGCGCAGCGCGGCGAGCATGGCCTCGAGCAGGCTGTCGACGATATCGCCCAGGCGCAGGGTCTCGCGCACGGCGTTGGCCAGCGCCAGGCTGGGGGTGGTCAGCGCGGTCGGGTCCAGATGGCGCGGCTGGGTGTGGCCATTGCCGTTGTCGCAGTCGGGCAGCAGGTAACTGCACAGCCGGCCCATGGGCTTGACCGTGGGCAGCATGAGCAGGCAGCGCACGCTGTTGTAGAGCAGATGAAAGCCAATCACCAGTTCCTGGGGGCTGAAGGTCAGGCTGTCCATCCAGTCCACCAACGGGTGCAGCACCGGGATGATCAGCACCAGGCCGATCATCTTGTACAGCAGGCTGCCCAGCGCCACCCGGCGCCCGGCGCTGTTCTGCAAGCTGGTGGTGAGGAAGGCGAGCAAGCCACTGCCGATGTTGGCACCGATCACCAGGCCGATGGCCACCGGCAGGCTGATCACCTCGGCACCGGCCAGGGTCGCGGTGAGCAGCACGGCGGCCAGGCTCGAGTAGGAAATCATCGCGAACAGCGCGCCGACCAGGGCATCGAGCAGGATGTCGCCGGTCAGCGAGGCGAACAGCACTTTCACGCCCTGGGCGTGGGTGATCGGCGCGGCGGCGTGCACGATCAGCTGCAAGGCCAGGATGATCAGGCCCAGGCCGATGCCCACCCGGCCCATTTGGCCGGCGCGGGTCTGCTTGCGCGAGAGAAAGAAGATCACCCCGAGGAAGATCAGCAGCGGCGACAGCCAGGACAGGTCGAAGGTCAGCACCCGCGCCATCAGCGCGGTGCCGACGTCGGCGCCGAGCATGATCGCCAGGGCCGGGGTCATGGCCATCAGGCCCTGGCCGACGAACGAGGTGACCAGCATGGCGGTGGCGTTGCTGCTTTGCACCATGGCGGTGACCAGGATCCCGGCGATGAACGCCAGCGGGCGCTTGTCCATGTTCTGGCCAAGCAGCCGGCGCAGATTGGAGCCGTAGACCCGCAGGATGCCGGTACGCACGATATGGGTGCCCCACACCAGCAACGCCACGGCGGAGAGCAGGTTGAGCAGAGTCAGCATGGTCGGGCCCCCTGTTCTTCTATGCCCCTGGGCGGGGCCAATGGGTGGTGCGGTGAGCCTGGCCCGGGGGTGGGCTGGTTTTTTCAGTGCTCACTGAAGCTTTAGTTGTTTTGCACGGCAGTCGCCAGCTTGGCATGACTGAAATCTATTTGAAACACGGGTGGCCTGTAGGAGCGGCCTTGCCGGGGCGCCGGACCGGCCGGAAAGGACCGCAGAGCGGTCCCGACAATCTTGCATGATGCCAAGATCCTGGGGCCGCTGCGCGCCCCTATCGCGACACAAGGCCGCTCCTACAGGGGGCGTGGATGCGAAAAAGGGCC
This sequence comes from Pseudomonas sp. microsymbiont 2, assembly GCF_054788395.1. Taxonomy (NCBI): domain Bacteria; kingdom Pseudomonadati; phylum Pseudomonadota; class Gammaproteobacteria; order Pseudomonadales; family Pseudomonadaceae; genus Pseudomonas; species Pseudomonas sp. microsymbiont 2. The sequence goes on along the minus strand of NZ_CM139112.1, from coordinate 376,753 downwards.
CCGAAGGGCCCTTTTGTACCGCGCTCCTGATCTTACTGACCCGGAATGTCCTTGCGCAGTTTCACCGCGTCGGGTTCTTCACCCTTCTTGCGCGCCGCCGCAGTGCGCATGCGGATGTTGATCGCCTCCACCGCCAGCGAGAAGGCCATGGCGAAGTAGACGTAGCCCTTGGGCACATGCACGTCCAGGGATTCGGCGATCAGCACGGTACCGACGACGATCAGGAACGACAGCGCAAGCATCTTCAGCGACGGGTGCTTGTCGATGAAGTCGCTGATGGTGCCGGCGCAGAGCATCATCACCAGCACCGCGACGATGATCGCGGCGATCATCACCGGCACGTGGGAAACCATACCCACCGCGGTGATCACCGAGTCCAGCGAGAACACGATGTCGATGATGGCGATCTGGATGATGGTGTAGAAGAACTTGCCGCCCGCGCCCTTGGGCTCGTCCGGGCTTTCGTCCTCGCCTTCCAGGCCGTGGTAGATCTCTTGCGAGCTTTTCCACAGCAGGAACAGGCCGCCGAAGAACAGGATCAGGTCGCGACCGGAAATGCCCTGGCCGAACACGTGGAACAGGTCGTCGGTCAGGCGCATGACCCAGGTGATCGACAGCAGCAGCAGGATCCGCGTGACCATCGCCAGGGCCAGGCCGAAGATCCGCGTGCGCGGCTGCAGGTGCTTGGGCATGCGGCTGACCAGGATCGAGATCATGATGATGTTGTCGATCCCGAGCACGATCTCAAGGGCCGTGAGGGTGAAAAAGGCAACCCAGATTTCCGGGCTGGTCAGCCATTCCATGTGTATTCCTTCGAGCAGTAAAGGCAAAGCGCCCAAATGACGGGCGCTTTGCGGTTGGATGATGCGCTTGTATTACAGACTGCTGAACAGCGGGAAAGTCCCCAGGGCCAGCGCGCCGAACATTATGCACAGGCACACCAGCACTGCCCACTTGAGGGTGAAGCGCTGGTGGTCGCCGAACTCGATGCCGGCCAGGGCCACCAGCAGGTAGGTGGAGGGTACCAGCGGGCTGAGCAGGTGTACCGGTTGCCCGACGATCGACGCGCGGGCCATCTCCACCGGGGTGACGCCGTAGTGGCTGGCGAACTCCGACAGCACCGGCAACACGCCGTAGTAGAAGGCGTCGTTGGACATGAAGAAGGTGAACGGCATGCTGACGATCGCGGTGATCACCGCCATGTACGGGCCGAACGCCTCCGGAATCACCGCCAGCAGGCTCTTGGACATGGCATCGACCATGCCGGTGCCCGACAGGATGCCGGTGAAAATGCCGGCGGCGAAGATCAGCCCGCTCACGGCCAGCACACTGGAGGCATGGGCGGCGATGCGGTCCTTCTGCTGTTGCAGGCATGGGTAGTTGACGATCATGGCGATGCTGAAGGCGATCATGAACAGCACCGGCAGCGGTAGCGCGCCAGCGATGAGGGCGACCATCAGCGCGGCGGTCAGCGCGCCGTTGAACCAGATCAGCTTGGGCCGACGGGCTTCGGGGAACTGCGAGACACTGATCTCGCTGTGGTCGATGTCGTCGGTCGGCAGGTGCAGCTCGCCCAGGCGGGCACGCTCGCGCTTGCCGTACCAGTAGGCGATCGCCAGGATCGCCGCCACGCCGAAGGCCATGGCCGGGATCATCGGCACGAAGATGTCCGACGGATCGACGTGCAGGGCGCTGGCGGCACGGGCGGTGGGCCCGCCCCAGGGGGTCATGTTCATCACCCCGCCGGCGAGAATGATCAGCCCGGCCATGATCCGTGGGCTCATGCCCAGGCGGCTGTACAGCGGCAGCATGGCGGCGCAGCAGATCATGTAGGTGGTGGCGCCGTCACCGTCGAGGGACACCACCAGGGCCAGCACCGCGGTACCGACCGAGACTTTCAGCGGGTCGCCCTTGACCAGCTTGAGGATCTTGCGCACGGCCGGGTCGAACAGGCCGGAGTCGATCATCAGGGCGAAGTAGAGAATGGCGAACATCAGCATCACGCCGGTGGGCGCGAGCTTGCTGATGCCTTGCAGCATCATCGGGCCGATGTCGCTGTAGAAGCCCCCGAACAGGGCGAACAGGATCGGTACCAGGATCAAGGCGATCAAGGCCGACAGGCGCTTGGTCATGATCAGGTACATGAAGGTGATGACCATGGCGAAGCCGAGGAAGGTCAGCATGGCGGTACTCCAGGCGTGGCGCGGCGAAAGGAAGGACGATTCGGGCGGATCAGCGCGTCAGGCGCTGCGCGGGGAGTAGGCGCGGAGGTACGGCGGGAAGGCGGGCACAGGAAAACATCGGGAATCACCATTGTTGTTGTTGATTGGGCCGGGCACGGAAGATTGCGCGTGCCCTGGCTGACCGGTCTGCTGCCGGTGGTGGCGCTATCCTATGTGGGCAAGCTTTCAGCCAGCTTTCGCCCTGGATCAGGCGACGGGAGGTCATGTCGATGTCGGAAGTCGTCGAGGGTGGGTGCCATTGCGGCGCTCTACGGTACAGGCTGCAGGGCGACCTGGGCGATGTCGCGCACTGCCATTGCTCGATCTGCAGGCGGGTCAGCGGCGGCACGCTGGTGACCTGGGTCACCCTGCCCCTGGAGGGTTTTCAGTGGCTGGCTGGCTCGCCTCAGCGCTACATGGCGCCGGATACCTGCAGCCGCTATTTCTGCGGCAATTGCGGCGCGCATGTGGCGCTGGTGACCGCGCAGAGTCCTGAAACGATCGATGTGACCGTGGCGACACTGGATCACCCGGAGCAGGTGCCGGCCAATCGGCATATCTGGATGGGCAGCCGGTTGCCGTGGTTGCAGGTCGACCAGGGGTTGCCCGAGGAGGACGAGGAAAGCCTTGGATAGGGCCATTCGAGCAAGGCAGTTGCCCCTGCGCAGACCGGCCAGGTCAACGAGTCATGAGCGCCAGACGAAAACGCCACCGCGAAAGCGGTGGCGTTCTTCGTTGCGACGGGATCCTTCCCGGTCAGTGCCAGACAGCCAGCAGAGCTTCCAACTCGGCATCGCTGATCAGCCCCTGAGGGTATCGCCCGTCCAGCAGACGTCGTGGGTCGGTCTTCCTGACCCGGTTGCTTCCATGGTGCTTCAACCACTGCGCCAAGACCTTCAGCGATTCGTGATTCACCGCCGATGGGGGCAAAGCCGACTCACTTGCTGCATTCATTTCAACACGTACTCCCTGGGCCCGTGAGCGGCTAACTTACGTAAGGTTTGTTACAGAACGGCGTATAGCTATCCCTCTGAAACACAATGAAAAATCAATACAAGAGCTGTGCCATTGCGCCCCACCGACCGTCGCCCGCAAACAAAAAGGCCCGTCATGCGACGGGCCTTTTCGGTGGCGGGCGGATCAGCGCTTGACCGGCGCCGGCTGCTGCTGGGTCAGGCAGTGGATGTTGCCACCGCCAAGCAACAGCTCGCGGCCTGGGATCATCACCACCTCATGGTCCGGGAAGACCTTGGCCAGAATCGCTCTGGCCTGGGCATCGGCAGGGTCGTCGAAGCTCGGGGCGATGATCCCGCCATTGACGATCAGGAAGTTCACGTAGGAACCGGCCAGGCGCACCGACGGGTCGCGCTCCTGGCTGCCGGCCACGTGATCGACGCCGGCGCACTCCGCTTCGGTGGCGAACAACGGGCCGGGGATCGGCATCTTGTGCACCACGAACTCACGGCCCTTGGCGTCACGGGTGTTTTTCAGCACCTCGTACGCGGCATGGCAGCGCGCGTAGTTGGGGTCCTGGGGATCATCGGTCCAGGCCAGTAACACTTCGCCGGGGCTGACGTAACAGCAGAAGTTGTCGACATGACCGTCGGTCTCGTCGTTGTACAGGCCGTCCGGCAGCCAGACGATGGTCTCGACCGCCAGGTGCTCGCGCAGGATCTCTTCGATCTGCTCGCGGTTCAGGTGCGGGTTGCGGTTGCGGTTGAGCAGGCACTCTTCGGTGGTGATCAGGGTGCCTTCGCCGTCGACATGGATCGAACCACCCTCGAGCACGAAGCCTTCGGTGTGGTAGCGCTGCACGCGCTCCATCTCCATGACCTTGGCGGCCAGCTCTTCGTCGCGGTTCCACGGTGCGTACAGGCCGCCGTCGAAGCCGCCCCAGGCGTTGAAGCCCCAGTCCACGCCCCGTACCTCGCCGTGGTCGTTGATGACGAAGGTCGGACCGGTGTCACGTACCCAGGCGTCGTCGTTGCTGATCTCGACCACGCGGACGTTCGGCAGGTCGAGCTGGCGACGGGCGTTCTCGTACTGGCCGGCGGACACCGCCACGGTCACCGGCTCGAAGCGGGCGATAGCCTTGGCCAGGGTCACGTGCGCGGCCTGCGCCGGCTTGCCGCCCAGGCGCCAGTTGTCCGGGCGCTCGGGCCAGACCATCCATACCTGGGTCTGCGGGGCCCACTCGGCGGGCATGTGGAAACCGTCGGCGCGGGGGGTCGAGTTGAGCGTTTTCATCGATGACCTCTAGAACAAGTTTCGAAGGGAGGGGCCCGCGACGCAAGGCCGCTCCCACAGGTCGAACGCTATCCCTGTAGGAGCGGCCTTGCGCCGCGAAAGGACCGCAAAGCGGTCCCGGCTGCTTTATGACGAACACTTATATCCGATAAATATCGACTTTAAAAGCAGGCGACGAGACCGTTTCTGCATAAGGCGCCATTGAAAATCGATAAGAATCGATTTCACAAGCCCTCACCCAGAATCCGCTCCACGCTGTCGACAAAGTAGTCCACGCTCGCCCGCGTGGTGCACATCGGCGGCTTGATCTTGAGAATGTTCAGGTAGTCGCCGGTCGGCTGCATGAAGATCCCCAGGTCGCGCAGGCGATCGCACAGGATCATGGTCTCCTCGGTCGCCGGTTCCAGCGTCTGGCGATCGCGCACCAGTTCCAGCCCCAGGTAGAACCCGGAACCATGGGCGGCGCCGGCAAGCGGATGTTTATCGACCAGCGCCTGCAGACGCGCCTTGAAATGGCGCCCCACGTCCCGCGCGTTGTCCCACAGCCCCTCGTCACGCATCACGTCCAGCACCGCGATGCCGATCCGGCAACTGACCGGGCTGCCACCGGCCGAGGAGAAGAAGTAGCCCTCGGCCTCCAGCGCCTCGGCGATTTCGCGGCGGGTGATCACCGCGCCCAACGGCTGGCCGTTGCCCATGCCTTTGGCCATGGTGATGATGTCCGGCACCACGCCCTGCTCCTCGAAGCCCCAGAAGTACTCGCCCAGGCGTCCGTAGCCAACCTGCACCTCATCGGCGATGCACACCCCGCCACGCTGGCGCACCTTGGCGTAGGCCTCGCGCAGGTAGCCCGGCGGCAGCGAGATGCCACCGGCGTTACCGTACACCGGCTCGCAGATCATGCCCGCCAGCTGGCGGCCCCGGGCATCGAGGTCGGCCAGCTTGGCATCGACATCGCGCAGGTAGTCGGCGGCGCTGTCGGCACCCCGGAAGCGACCACGGAAGGTGTTCGGTGCCTCCACCGGGTGCACCCAGTCCGGTCGGGTCTCCAGGGCCTGGGGGTTGTCGGCGATGGAAGTGGAGATCGCATCGGTGGCCACCGACCAGCCATGGTAGGCCTCGAGCACGCTGAGCAGATCGCGTCCGCCACTGTAGGCCCAGGCCAGGCGGATCGCCAGGTCATTGGCCTCGGTGCCGCTGTTGACCAGGAACACCCGGTCGAAGCCTGCCGGGGCCACGTCCAGCAGGCGCTCGGAGAACTCGGCGATGGCCGCGTAGTGGAAACGCGAGTTGGTGTTGACCAGCGACCACTGGCGCGCCGACTCGGCGACCATGCGCGGATGGCCGTGGCCGAGCACCGCGACGTTGTTGAGCATGTCCAGGTACGAGCGGCCCTGCATGTCGATCAGGTAGTTGCGCCAGCCGCGTTCGATGTGCGGCGGCTGCGCGTAGTAGTGCTTCTGCGAACGGGCGAAGCTGGCATCGCGGCGGGCCAGCAGGGCCTGTGGGTCGACCAGCGGCTCGGCGTCGCAGTCCAGGCCCAGCAGCGCGCGCGGCGACGGGCACAGGGCCAGCCAGGCGGCGGCCTGGGATGGAGGGGCGAAGAAGGGCGGACGGGCCTCGCCGTCCAGGCACAGTTGCACGCTGAGGAAACCACAGGTGGCGCCCAGCGCTTGCCCCTTGCCCAGCGCCTGGCCGTTCGCTGGCGCGGCTTCCAGGCCATCGAGGTACAGGTCCCACTGCGCGGTGCGCAGGTAGCCACGGCCATCGCCCAGGCGCTGCCAGACACCCGCCTCGGGCGCTTGCAGCGCGGTACCGGGCGGCAGGTTCAGCTCCACGCCCAGGGCGCAGGTCGCCGGTTCATCGGGCCGGTCGATGTGGGTCTGCGACAGCCGGTACTGACCGTACAGGCTGCAGGCCGGGCCGGGCTGAGCGGCGAGCAATCGCTGGTCGAAACCCGGTTGTTCCCAGTTGCCGGCTTCGCAGTGCGGGCTGAGCACGCCCAGATCGACGCGCGCGACCGGCTGCCCCGCCAGCTCCGGCACCAACGCGGCGCAGCCAGCAAAGTCGACGGTATCTGGTGCCCGGCCCGCCGCTTGCAGGATTGCCGCCTCCATCAATGCCACGGGCACGGCGCAGGCGGTATCGAAGATCTCCCATTCATGGGCAATGTTGTCGCGGGTGTACTGGTTGCCGGGGTCGACCGTCAGTTGCTGCTCGCTGCTGAGCACCAGCACCGCGGCGCGGTTCAGCACCAGCGGCCACAAGGCACGCAGCTCGGCGTCCTGCAGTGGGTTGATGGCGTGGTAGGCGCTGATCGCCGGCAGGATGCGCAGTGGGTCGCCTTCGGCATGGTGCAGCAGCGCGGCGCAGGTCACCGACAGGTCGGCGATGCGCCAGGTACGCAGCAGGTCACCGAAGTCGATGACACCTTGCACCTGCCACTGGCGCTCGCCATCGCGCGCCCAGACCACATTGTCGTCGGTGATGTCCAGGTGCACGGCTTGCAGCGGCAGCCGCTCGATCAATGGTTGCAGGCGTGCGGCGGCTGAACCGGCGACCTGCTCGACCTGAGCGCGGCGCCGCGGATCCTGCAGGACCGGCAGCAGGTGCGCGATCAGCGCCTGGGCGTGGCGGGGATCCCACTGCAAGGTGCGCTCGAGCCCCGGATGATCGAAGCCGGCCAGGGCCTGGTCGACCTTGGCGCAGAGCGCCCCGAGCTCGGCCATCAGGCGGGGCGCCATGTGCTTGAGGCGCGTGAGCGGCTGGCCATCGATATAGTCGAGCAGGCGTACGCGCAAGGCCTGCCCGTCGATGTCCAGCGCCAGCAGGTCCTGGCCATCGCTGGCGGGGCGCACCGCAGGCACCGGCAGCCCCTGCTCGCGCAGATAACCCAGCGCGGCATGCTGGGCTTGCAGCTCCACCTCGGCGTAGCTGGCATGGCAGGCCTTGAGCACGTAGCGCGCTGCGGCGCAGTCGACGCGCCAGTTCAGGTCCTGCTGGCTGCCCAGGACGTGCAAGTCGCCCTGCAGATCGTAATGCGCGCGCAGCAAGGCATGGACCCGGGCCTCGTCGAGCGACGGGGCGGGCAGGCTGGAACGCTGGATCAGGGTGGCAAGCGACATGGCGGGGACCTCGTTTTTTTCCGTATATCGCCATCAGCCGGGACGATTGGCAAGCAGGCGACGTGCAAACACGATCGGCGTGCCTGCAAACACCTCGATCGCCAACTGTCGCATAATTGCGCCAGACCCCATTGGCGCCCCTATCGCGATGATTGCCAGACCCACACCTCCCCGCCGCCCCCGCTGGCGCAGCCTGGCCCTGCTGGCGCTGTGCCTGGCCCCACTGCTGTGGCCGCTGCATCACCTGGCCGAACGCTACTACCAGGACGAACTGGCCTCGCAGAACCGCCAGACCCTCGACCTGTACGTCGCCAACCTGCTCGGCACCCTGCACCGCTACGAAACCCTGCCGCAGATCCTCGGCGACCTGCCGGCGCTGCGCGGCGTGCTGGCCGACCCGTTCAGGCTCGAGGCGGTGACCAACGCCAATCGCCTGCTCAAGGAGATCACCCGCCAGACCGGTGCAGAGGTGATGTACCTGATGGACGTCAGCGGCAACACCCTGGCCGCCTCCAACTGGGACAAGCAGGACAGCTTCGTCGGCCGCAACTTCTCCTTCCGCCCATACTTCATCGAAGCGATGGACGGCCATCTGGGGCGTTTCTTCGGCCAGGGCACCACCTCGGCCAAGCGCGGTTACTTCTTCGCCGCCGCCGTGCACGACCGCGACAAGGTGATCGGCGTGCTGGTGGTCAAGGTCGACCTCGACCACACCGAAACCCTCTGGGGTCGCACGCCGGAACAGTTGCTGCTGACCGACCAGAACGGCGTGGTGGTGCTCACCTCGCGCCCGGATTGGCGTTTTCGCGCCACCCGCGAGCTGACCGAGGCCGAACGCCAGGCCATCGTCGCCATCCAACCCTACCCGACCCAGGCGCCGCAGCCCTTGAGCCTCAATCGCGAGGCCTGGCTCACCCAGACCCGCGACATCGAGGAAACCGGCTGGCAGGTGAACATCCTCGCTCCGCGCACCCTGGTCGACCGCTCGGTGCAGACGGTCATGGCCATCGGCGGCGGCGCGCTGCTGGTGACCATGCTCCTGGCCGGCCTGGTGATGCAGCGCCGCCGCCACTACATCGACCGCATCGACTTCGAGGCTCGCGCCCGCCAGGAACTGGAGCAGCGCGTGGCCGAACGCACCGCCGACCTCGAAGGCCTCAACACGCGACTCAAGAGCGCCGTGCTCGAACGCGAGAACGCCCAGCAGGAATTGGTGCGCGCCCAGGACGAACTGGTCCAGGCCGGCAAGCTGTCGGTGCTCGGCACCATGTCGGCGAGCATCAGCCACGAGCTGAACCAGCCCCTGGCCGCCATCCGCAGCTACGCCGAGAACGCCGAGATCCTGCTCGACCATCAGCGTACCGAGGACGTGCGCGGCAACCTCAAGCTGATCGGCGAGCTGACCGGGCGCATGGCCTCGATCATCACTCACCTGCGCGCCTTCGCCCGCCGCGACCAGCACGCGCCGGAAAGCGTGGCCCTGCAACCGGCACTGGACGATGCCCTGGCGCTGCTGGCAAAGCGGCGCCGAGCGATGGCCGTGGAATTGGTGCGCGACCTGCCCGAGGCCACGCTGTGGGTGCAGGCCGGCGAGACCCGCCTGCGCCAGGTGCTGGGCAACCTGCTGGCCAACGCCCTCGACGCCCTCACCGAAAAAGCCAATCCGCGCAAGCTGTGGCTGAGTGCCGAACGCCAGGATGACTGCGTCTACCTGTACATTCGCGACAATGGTCCGGGTTTCAGCCGCCAGGCCCTGGAGCATGCCAAGGAGCCGTTCTTCACCACCAAGACCCGCACCCAGGGCCTGGGGCTGGGGCTGGCCATCTGCGAAAGCCTGATGCATGCGCTGGGCGGCGAGCTGCTGCTGGGCAACCACCCGGAAGGCGGCGCGTTGCTGACCCTGCGCCTGCGCGTGGCCAAGCCCGGCGCCAACCTGCAATCTTCGGAGGACACCTCGGCATGACCGAGACACTGATCGACAGTCGCGCCCAGGTGGTCCTGGTCGATGACGACCCGCACCTGCGCCAGGCCCTGAGCCAGACCCTGGACCTGGCCGGGCTCAAGGCTGTGCCCCTGGCCGACGCCCAGGGCCTGGCTGGACGCATCGAAGAGGACTGGCCTGGCGTGGTGGTCAGCGATATCCGCATGCCCGGCATCGATGGCCTGCAACTGCTGGAGCAACTGCACGCCCGCGACAGCGAGCTGCCGGTGCTGCTGATCACCGGGCATGGCGATGTGCCGCTGGCGGTGCAGGCGATGCGCGCCGGTGCCTATGATTTTCTCGAAAAACCCTTCGCCAGCGACGCCCTGCTCGACAGCGTGCGCCGTGCCCTGGCCCTGCGTCGCCTGGTGCTGGACAACCGCAGCCTGCGCCTGGCCCTGAGCGACCGCCAGCAGTTGGCCACGCGCCTGGTCGGCCAGTCACCGGGCATGCAGCGCCTTCGCGAGCAGATCGGCGCCCTGGCCGGCACCCGCGCCGATGTGCTGATCCTGGGCGAAACCGGCGCCGGCAAAGAGGTGGTGGCCCGCGCCCTGCACGATCTGTCGAGCCGCCGCGATGGCCCGTTCGTGGCGATCAACGCCGGCGCCCTGGCCGAGTCGGTGGTCGAGAGCGAACTGTTCGGCCATGAGCCCGGCGCATTCACCGGGGCGCAGAAACGCCGGATCGGCAAGTTCGAGTTCGCCAACGGCGGCACGCTGTTCCTCGACGAGATCGAGAGCATGAGCCTGGACGTGCAGGTCAAGCTGCTGCGCCTGCTGCAGGAGCGCGTGGTCGAACGACTCGGTGGCAACCAGTTGATCCCGCTGGATATCCGCATCATCGCGGCAACCAAGGAAGACCTGCGCCAGGCCGCCGACCAAGGGCGCTTTCGCGCCGACCTGTACTACCGCCTCAATGTCGCGCCGCTGCGCATCCCTGCGCTACGCGAGCGTGGCGATGACATTCTCGTGCTGTTCCAGCATTTCGCCGACGCCGCCAGCGAACGCCACGGCCTGCCGCCCCATGGCCTGCAACCGGCGCAGCGCGCCATGCTCCTGCGCCACGACTGGCCGGGCAACGTCCGTGAGCTGCAGAACGCCGCCGAACGCTTCGCCCTGGGCCTGGAGCTGGCCCTGGACGGCCAGGCGCCCAGCGCCGCCGCTGACATCCAGATACCCACGTCAAGCGGCAACCTCAGCGAACAGGTCGAGCAGTTCGAACGCTCGCTGATCGCCGCCGAGCTGACCCAGCCGCACAACTCGATGCGCAGCCTTGCCGAAGCGCTCGGCATCCCGCGCAAGACCCTGCACGACAAGCTGCGCAAGCACGGCCTGAGCTTCGACGGCGGTGCTGGGCACGACGACCAGGAGGACAACCGTCAATGAGCGCCGATAGCCAGTACCTGCAATCGGTATTGCACAGTGATATTCCGCTGACCCGCGAGATGGGGATGGAAGTGATCGATTGGCGGCGGCACTGCCTGCGCCTGAAACTGCCGCTGGCACCCAACGTCAACCACAAGAGCACCATGTTCGGCGGCAGCCTGTACTGCGGCGCCGTGCTGGTGGGTTGGGGCTGGCTGCACCTGCGCCTGCGTGAATTGGGGATCGATGACGGGCATATCGTCATCCAGGAAGGGCAGATCAGTTATCCGCTACCGGTCACGGGTACGGCGGTGGCACAGTGCCCGGCGCCGGACGAGAAGACCTGGGAGCGGTTCCTGACGATGTACCAGCGGCGCGGGCGAGCGCGGCTGACGCTGGAGACGGTGGTGAGCAACGAGGGTAGCGACGAGCCTGCTGTGAAGTTCAGCGGGCAGTACGTGTTGCATCGATGAAAGCAGATAACGTGGGAGCGGGCTTGCCCCGCGACGAGGCCAGTCAGGACAACTGGGCAGCCTGCTATGGCCCCATCGCGGGGCAAGCCCGCTCCCACGTGCGTCACACTTTGGGGTCAGCTGAGGACATGCTCAGTTCGACCAACGCCTTCCGCCAACCGGCAGCCTTGGGCAACGCCAGGAAAAACGGATTGAGCAACGACTCCCGCGCCGGATAGCGGAACGGCAACCCATCCAGCCCGATCACCTCGCCCCCGGCCCCTTCCAGCACGCCCTGAGCAGCTGCGGTATCCCACTGCGAGGTCGGCGCCAGGCGTGGATAGCAGTCGGCACTGCCTTCGGCCAACAGGCAGAACTTCAGCGAGCTGCCGATGTTGGCCAGTTCCAGCTCACCCACCGCACTGCTCAGGCCGGCCAGCAGGGCCTCCTGCTGCGGGCTGGAATGGCGGCGGCTGGCAACGACGGTGAAGTTCGCCCCCGGCGGCGGCGCATTGCGCACCTGGATCGGCTGCTCGGCACCGCCGCGCTCCACACGCCAGGCCCCGAGATCGCGGCCGCCGAAATAGCAGCGGCCATTGGTCGGCATCGCCACCACGCCGAACACCACCTCGCCATTCTCGATCAGCGCGATGTTGACGGTGAACTCCTCGCTCCCGGCAATGAACTCCTTGGTGCCATCCAGCGGGTCGACCAGCCACCAGCGCTGCCAGCCTTGGCGGGTGGCCAGCGGGATCTCGCAGTCTTCCTCGGACAGCACCGGGATCTGCGGCGCCAGCGCCTGCAGGCCCTCGGCGATCACCCGGTGGGCCGCCAGGTCGGCAGCGGTCACCGGCGAATCGTCGGCCTTGCTGGTCACCGCCACATCGGCGCGCCAGAACGGCAGGATCGCCTCGCCAGCCGAGCGGGCGAGCAACACCACGTCCTGCATCAACTGCTTATCGCTCATACGCTCAGCACCCCACGCTGGATCAGCAGGTCACGCGCCAGGTACAGCGCCGCCAGCGCCCGGCCTTCGGTGAACTGCGGGTGCATGGCCAGGGCCGAGAGTTCGCGCAGGTTGACCTTGTCGACCCGCATCGGCTCGGGCTCGTCGCCCTCCAGGCGCTCTTCATACAGATCGGTGGCCAGCACCACCTGAATCTTCTGGCTCATGTAGCCCGGCGACAGCGACAGCTCGGTCAGGTGTTCCAGCTGCCGCGCGCCGAAGCCGGCCTCTTCCTTGAGCTCGCGGTCGGCGGCGGCCAGCACGTCCTCGCCCGGCTCGATCAGGCCCTTGGGCAGGGACAGCTCGTATTCGTCGGTTCCACCGCAGTATTCCTCGACCAGCACCGCGTGCTCGGCGTCGAGCATCGCCACGACCATCACCGCGCCGTAGCCATTGCCACGGCCGACCAATCGCTCATAGGTGCGCTCGGTGCCGTTGGCAAAGCGCAACTGCACGGCTTCGACGCGGAACAGGCGGCTGCTGGCGACGATCTCGCGGCTGAGGACGGTGGGTTTCTGGCGCATGGGGCGGCTCCTTGGCGTGAACGGGTTACTATACCGTGGCTTGCCGACTGATCGAGAGTTTCCCATGCCTGTTCTCCCCTGGTCCGCCATCGACACCGTCCTGCTGGACATGGACGGCACCCTGCTCGACCTGCACTACGACAACCGCTTCTGGCTGGAACACCTGCCCCAGCGCTACGCCGAGCTGCATGGCGTGAGCCGGGCCATGGCGGAGCTCGAGCTGCGCCCGCTGTTCGAGCGCCATGCCGGCACGCTCAACTGGTACTGCCTGGACTTCTGGAGCCGCGAACTGCGCCTGCCGATCCGTGAGCTGAAGCAGGAGATCGCCGATCTCATTGCCCTCAAGCCGGATGCCGACACCTTTCTCGCGGCAGTGCGCCAGGCGGGCAAGCGCGTGGTGATGATCACCAATGCGCACCGCGATTCGCTGTCGCTGAAGCTGGAGCGGGTGGAACTGGCACCGTACTTCGAACGGCTGATCAGCTCACATGACTACGGGTACCCGAAGGAGAGCCCGCAGTTCTGGGACGCCTTGCAGGCGGATATCGGCTTCGAACCGGCGCGCAGCCTGTTCATCGACGACACCCTGGCGATCCTGCGCAGCGCGCGACGTTTCGGGGTGGGGCATCTGTTGGCGGTGCGCCAGCCGGACAGCCGGGCCGAACCGCGCGATACCCAGGAGTTCGCGGCGGTCGAGGATTATCGGGATTTGTTGACTGGGCTGTAGGCCCTATCGCGGGGCAAGCCCGCTCCCACGAGTGCTTCGTCGTGAAAGCGGGGTCGTGGGAGCGGGCTTGCCCCGCGATGAACTCAATCAGGAATACGCAGTACCTGCCCTGGATAGATCTTGTCCGGATGCTTGAGCATCGGCTTGTTCGCCTCGAAGATCTTGTTGTACTTGTTGGCGTCACCATAGACCCGCTTGGAGATGGCGCTCAAAGTGTCACCTTTCTCGACCTCGACGAACCGTGCCGCCTGGGCGATAGGCCCGGTTACGGTGATCTGGTCATCCACCGAGGCAACGCCGGCGATGTTGCCAGCGGCCAGGATGATCTTCTCCTTCTCCTCCTGGCTGGCAACCTCACCCTTGAGAATGACCTTGTCTCCCTCTACAGTGGCCGAGATGTTCGGGTTGCCCAGGCCAACGTCCTGGACGTGCTTCTTCAACTGCTCCTCGGCATTGGCATTGCCCGGCGTCAGCAGGTCGATCAACTTCTCGCCGGCTTCCTTCACGAAACTGAACAGGCTCATGTAGCGCTCCTTCGATGGTGAATCCATGGAAGCAGGAGTCTAGGCCAGGATCGAGCAAACCGCCCCACTGCGACCAATCGACGCGCTCTATCACGGCATAGATGCTAGCGATTAGACGGCACCTGCCCAGCGGCCTAGGCTTGTGGGGTCAAACTGCCGCCGGTATTCGCTCCGATGAACAGCAAGCCCCCGGTCTGCGCGGCGTCCACGCCTCTTGCCCTGCCCGCCGCCAGCAACACCTACGACTATGTCCAGCTCGACGACGCCGCCAGCGACAGCACGCCGCTGGCCGAGGAAGTGGCCCTGGCAATCGTCTACAACGGCCTCAACCAGGCAGTGATGCTGGTCAGCCCCACCGACCTGGAAGACTTTGCCGTCGGCTTCAGCGTGGGCAGTGGCATCGTCACCGGCACCGATGAAATCTACGATGTGAAGCTGTCCGGCAGCGGCTCGGCGCTCTACGCCGACCTGGAGATCTCCAGCCGCGCCTTCTGGAACCTGAAGAACCAGCGCCGCCAGCTGGCCGGCACCAGCGGTTGCGGCCTGTGCGGCGTCGAGGCCCTGGAGCAGGCACTGCCCGAGTTGAACGTGCTGCCCGGCGCGCCCTTGCCACCGGCCGAGTGGCTCAAGGACCTGCGCCAGCGCATCGATGCCTTCCAGCCGCTGGGCCAGCATTGCGGCGCAGTGCACGCGGCGCTGTTCATGGACCGTGACGGCCAGCTGCTGCTGGGCCGTGAGGACATCGGTCGGCACAACGCCCTGGACAAGCTGATCGGCGCCCTGCTGCGCCAGCGCATCGACAGCACGGGTGGCCTGGCCATCGTCACCAGCCGCTGCAGCCTGGAGCTGATCCAGAAAGTCCTGCGCGCCGGCATCCAGACCCTGGTCAGCCTCTCCGCGCCCACGGGCCTGGCCCTGCAATGGGCGCGCAAGCACAACCTCAACCTCATCCACCTGCCCAAACACAGCGCACCGCGTGTGTTCAGCCCTGCGGCGGAGTAGCAACAGCCGTGACCTCCTACGAAAAACTGCCAGACAACGCCCCCGCCTCCGCCCCTCGCTACAAACCCTACCCCGGCCCTGCCGGCGGCTGGGGCGCGCTGCGCAGCGTGGCCAAAGCCTGGGTCGGTAGCGACAACGCCCTGAAGAACATTCGCGCCCTGCTCAAGACCAACCAGAACGGCGGCTTCGATTGCCCCGGCTGTGCCTGGGGCGACTCGCCCGAGAGCGGCATGGTCAAGTTCTGCGAGAACGGCGCCAAGGCGGTCAACTGGGAAGCCACCAAGCGCCGCGTCGACGCGGCGTTCTTCGCCCGCTACAGCGTCAGCGCGCTGCTCCAACAGAGCGACTACTGGCTCGAATACCAAGGTCGCCTGACCGAACCGATGGTCTACGACCCGACCACCGACCGCTACCAGCCGATCGACTGGGAATCCGCGTTCGCCCTGATCGCCCGACACCTGAACGCCCTGGCCAGCCCCGACCAGGCCGAGTTCTACACCTCCGGCCGCGCCAGCAACGAGGCGGCGTACCTGTACCAGCTGTTCGTGCGCGCCTACGGCACCAACAACTTCCCCGACTGCTCGAACATGTGCCACGAGGCCAGCGGCGTGGCCCTGGGCCAGAGCGTCGGCGTGGGCAAGGGCACGGTCACCTACGATGACTTCGAGCACGCCGACGCGATCTTCGTCTGGGGCCAGAACCCCGGCACCAACCACCCGCGCATGCTCGATCCGCTGCGCGACGCCGTGAAGCGCGGCGCCCAGGTGGTCTGCGTCAATCCGCTCAAGGAGCGCGGCCTGGAGCGCTTCCAGCATCCGCAGAACCCGCTGGAGATGCTGACCAACACCGACCGGCCGACCAACACCGCGTTCTTCCGCCCGGCCCTGGGCGGTGACATGGCGCTGCTGCGCGGCATGGCCAAGTTCCTCCTGCAGTGGGAGCGCGAAGCCCAGGCCAACGGCGAGCCGGCGATCTTCGATCATGCCTTCATCGCCGAGCACGGCCATGGCGTGGATGAATACCTGGCGGTGGTCGATGCCACCTCGTGGCAACAGATCCAGGCGCAATCGGGCCTGACCCTGGCCGACATCGAGTTGTCGGCACGCATGTACTGCAAGGGCAAGCGCGTGATCATGTGCTGGGCGATGGGCATCACCCAGCATCGCCACTCGGTGCCGACCATCCAGGAAATCGTCAACCTGATGCTGCTGCGCGGCAACCTCGGCGTGCCGGGCGCTGGCCTGTGCCCGGTACGCGGGCACAGCAACGTGCAAGGTGACCGCACCATGGGCATCAACGAACGCCCGCCGGCGTTCCTGCTCGATGCCCTCGAGAAGCGCTTCGGCTTCCCGGTGCCGCGCCACAACGGCCACAACACCGTCGAGGCGATCCACGCCATGCTCGAAGGCCGGGCCAAGGTGTTCATCGGCCTGGGCGGCAACTTCGCCCAGGCCACCCCGGACACCGAACGCACCGCCCAGGCCCTGCGCAACTGCGAGCTGACCGTGCATATCAGCACCAAGCTCAACCGCAGCCACCTGGTCCACGGCAAGCAGGCGCTGATCCTGCCGTGCCTGGGTCGCACCGACATCGACCAGCAGGGCGAAGGCCCGCAGGCGGTGACGGTGGAAGACTCGTTCAGCATGGTCCACGCCTCCAACGGTCAGCTCAAGCCGCTGTCCAGGCAGATGCGCTCGGAGCCCGCCGTGGTCGCCGGCATCGCCGCGGCCACCCTGGGCACGCGGCCGGTGGACTGGCACTGGCTGGTGGCCGACTACGACCGCATCCGCGCGCTGATCGCCGACACCATCCCAGGCTTTGCCGACTTCAACGCGCGCCTGCGCCTGCCCGGTGGCTTCTACCTGGGCAACAGCGCCGGCAGCCGTCAGTGGAAGACCGCCAGCGGTCGCGCCAACTTCAAGGCCAACCTGCTGCCCGACAGCTTGCTCGACGAGCGTGTGCGCGCCAGCGGCCAACTGCCGGACCTGATCATGCAGTCGATGCGCTCGCACGATCAGTACAACACCACCATCTATGGCATGGACGACCGCTACCGTGGCGTGCGCGGCCAGCGCGACGTGCTGTTCGCCAACGAGGCCGACATTGTGCGCCTGGGTTTCCAGCCTGGGCAGAAGGTCGACATCGTGTCGCTGTGGGGTGATGAACACGTGCGCCGGGTACATGGCTTCACGCTGCTGGCGTTCGACATTCCCGCCGGCCAGGCGGCGGCCTACTACCCGGAAGTGAATCCGCTGGTGCCGCTGGAGAGCATCGGCGATGGCAGCCATACGCCGACGTCGAAGTTCATCGCCATCAAGCTGGAGCGGGCGCGGGACGACGGGCGGATTATCTGATGCCCTGCGCCGCCCCCCTGTAGGAGCGGCCTTGTGTCGCGAAAGGGCCGCGCAGCGGCCCCGGCGATATTTGCTTGATGCACAAATCGTGGGGGCGCTTCGCACCCCTTTCGCGACACAAGGCCGCTCCTACAGGGCAAGCGCGGATACCGAGCAACTGCCCACAAAAAAGCCCTGTTCCGCAACGGTTCAGGGCTTCGTCATAAATACCTCAGACAGCCGAAAATCGAGAAAGTTTCACACATAATTCAATAAGTTAGAGAATTGTGTACAACTCGTGCTACTCGTCGGATTCCGGTTGCCAGCCGCCTCGGCGAGCCTCAAATTCCGCCTCGTCATCCCTCTGAGGCTCTCTTGATGAAGAAGTACTCCTCGATTCTGTTGTTGTCTTTCGGTCTGCTCAGCGGCGTTGCCATGGCAGGCGGCACCACCGAAGCCGGCATTGGCGGCGCATTGGGTGGGGTACTGGGCTCCGTGGTGGGCAACTCCATCGGTGGTAGCACCGGCGGCGCCATCGGTGCCGGCTTGGGCGGCGCGGCCGGCGGTGCCCTGGGTGCCGACAAGCGCCAGCGTGGCGAAGCCGCCATCGGTGGCGCGCTGGGCGCGGCGGGCGGCAACGTCGTCGGTCGCTCCGTGGGCGGCACCACCGGCAGCTACATCGGTGCGGCGGCAGGCGGCGGCGCCGGTGGCGCGCTCGGCAACTACATGGGCAACAAGGCCGATGAGGACGAACGCCGTGATTCGCGCCGCTACCGTCGCGACTACGATGACCGTCGTCACTACGACCGCGGCCACCACTACGGGCACCGCAAGCACAAGCGCCACTGGCGCGACTGATCGCCAGGCTTGCGCCTGACGCCTAAGGCCCTGCCCTCACCGGCAGGGCCTTTTCGTTTGCGTACGCACCGAAGGATTAGGGGCGGCCCCGATATGGAGGCTACTGGCCACTAGTTATCATCGCCGTCTCGACCATGCACAGGACGCAGGGAATGCGCGCGATCATCACCCACCCCTTCTGTTCACTCCGAGGCAGGGAGGGCTGAAGGATGCCCAGCCGTCGCCCGCCCCTGCTCAGCGAAGCCTGCTTCGCGAGCATTCGCCAGCGGGTCATGTTGGCCACGGGCATCCAACTGGCCGATGACCGCCGTAGCGTCGTCGCCATGCGCCTGCACAAGCGGCTCAAGGCCTTGCAGCTGACGGACTTCGAGCGCTACCTCGCGCTGCTCGACACGCCCCCGGGCGCAGACGAGCACGAACAGTTGCTGCGTCTGCTGGTGGCGCGCGACAGCTACTTCTTCCGCGAACATCGTCATTTCGAATGCCTGTCTCGCTGGCTGGCCGAACTCGACCGTCCCGCCCGTCTATGGAGCGCGGCTTGCGCCACCGGGGAAGAAGCCTGGAGTCTGGCCATGGTCGCCGCCGAGCATGCCCGCCATCCGGGCTGGCAAGTGCTGGCCAGCGACTTCGACCGGCAAGTGCTGGAAAGCGCCGACGCTGGCATCTACGACATCGCCCAGGCCCGCTATTTTCCCGAAAGCTGGCTGAGCCGTCACTGCCTGTGCGGTGTCGGTGAGATGGCCGGCCGACTACAGGTCGCGCCAGCCTTGCGCAAGCAGGTACGCTTCGAGGCGATCAACCTGATCCGCCCGCTGCCTGAACATCTTGGCAGCTTCGACGTCATCCTGTTGCGCAACCTGCTGTCGAGCCTGGCGCCGCGCTACAGGCTCGAAGTGCTCCAGCGTCTGCTGGCGCACCTGCGCCCCGGCGGCCTGCTGATCATCGGCCACAGCGAAAGCATCCACGCGCTCGGCCTGCCCCTGCGGCCGCTACTGCCATCGGTGTTCGAACGCCTATGATGAGAGGCACTGCCGCGCCAACCGGCAGACAGGGACTGATCGCGCACCCGCGCGGCAGTACGCTTTCGGAACGAGCAGGCCTGCCGCCCACCTTCCCTTGCGAAACAGGCCCTTATTCATGCCTTGCCGAATCCTGCTTGCCGACCATTCGCCGCTCTTCCGTGCCGGCCTGCGTGCCTTGCTCGAACAGAAGAAAGACTTCGTCGTGGTAGGCGACACCGGCGACGCCATGACGGCCGTGAGCCTGGCGGAAAAACTCAAGCCGGACATCGTGGTGCTCGACATGAGCGGCGAGCTGGACAGCCAGCAGGCCCTGCAGGAGCTGTTCATCCGCGCGCCCGCCAGCCGCGTGCTGATGTTCTCGCCGCGCTCGGAGCTGGATCATGTGATGAGCTGCCTGCAACTCGGCGCCCACGGGTTCCTGCTCAAGAACGCCACGGTGAGCGAACTGGAACAGGCCCTGCAGGCCCTGCGCGGTGGCGGCCAGTACCTGTCGTCGGCGGTGCTGCCGATGGTCATCGGCCAAGCGCTCAAGCACAGCCGCAAGCGTGTTGCCAGTCAGGCCCAGACGCCACCACTGACCACCCGCCAGCTGGAGATCCTGCGCCTGATCGCCCGCGGCGAGACCACCCGCTCCATCGCCGAAGGCCTGGGCCTGAGCATCAAGACCATCGAGGCGCACCGCTCGCAGATCATGCACCGCCTGCAGATCCACGACGTGCCCGGCCTGGTGCTGTTCGCCGTGCGCGAAGGCATCATCCGCCTCAACGATTGAGCGACAGCCCGGCGAGGATCAGTTGCAGGGCCTCGGGCAGCGCCGCCGGTCGCCCTGAGGCCCGCTCGATAAACACCTGGACCACGGTGCCCGCCGCGCAAGCCTCGGCTTCCCCCGGGCGGAACAGTGCCAGACGGTACTCCACCGTGCTTCCGGCCAGGCGGGTGACGCCCAGGCCCACCTCAAGCACGTCGGGAAATCCCGGCAGGGCGAAGAAATCCGCCGCCGAGCTGACCACGAAGCCGGCCAGCTCGCCGTCGCGCAGGTCCAGTTCGGCCTGCTCTACCAGAAATGCCTGGATGGCGGTCTCGAAGAAGCCATGCACGGTGAAGCCGGCGAGGTGACCGTTGTGGTCGTTGTCCTGCGGGCGGGTGAGGATGGGATGGAAATGGGAGAAGGCGGAGCGTTGGGGGGATTCTGTCATGAGGACAACCTGTATTCCTTTGCATGTCAGAGAAGCTTCCCACATAGACTTGGGAACGCCTATAGTCGCAATCAACAGTAGATTGCATAAGATGGTACGCGTCCCATGAAGCCGAGACATACACCCGTGCCGACCCTGCAACTGGATCATGCCCACCTCAGCCGCCTGGCTGAAAGCCGTC
The DNA here is from genome assembly GCF_054788395.1 of Pseudomonas sp. microsymbiont 2. NCBI lineage: Bacteria > Pseudomonadati > Pseudomonadota > Gammaproteobacteria > Pseudomonadales > Pseudomonadaceae > Pseudomonas > Pseudomonas sp. microsymbiont 2. The sequence continues at coordinate 355,989 of NZ_CM139112.1, read as the reverse complement.
GAATCAACGCCACCCACATCGTTGGGCAACCCGGAGGCTGGGCAGTCCAGGTGGATGTCGACGATCAGGAGCACGTACTCACCGCACAGCGTAGCGGCAACGTCCGGCTGTTCAAGAAGCTCGAGACACTGGTCAGCTACCTGCATGATCTGGGTATCGACCATTTCGAAGTCGACAGCTCGATCTGGGATCCGCGACAGACCGCCACCTACCAGCGGCCGGATCGCGCCCAGGCACTGAAAAGGGCCCATGAGGCGGCAGCCTACGACGCCTGGTTCAGCGAACAGGTCGAAGCCAGCCGTCGCGATCCATCCCCCCCGCTGGATGACGAAGACGTCGAGAAGTTCTTTGCCGCCCGCCGAGCCGAGCTGAGAGCCAAGAACCGCTGATGCGCCTTGTCTGGTCGACAATGGCTCGCAACGATCGTCTGCGCATCATGACCGTCGTTGCGCAAGACAACCCGGCAGCGGCGCAAGCACTGGATGAAGCCTTCAGGGACAAGGCCAGACGCGCCGCTCGCAATCCTCGCCTGTACAAGCCCGGCAGATGCGTCGAAACACACGAAGTCGTGGTAACACCCAACTACGTGATGATCTACCAGGTACAGGAGGACGAAGTCGAAATCCTCCGGATCCTGCATGCACGGCAACAATGGCCTTGACATCAAAAACGAAAAAGCCGCCCCGAAGGGCGGCTTTTCATCCGAACCGGCAGCAGCTTACAGCTGCGGGCCAGCAGCCTTGATGGCGTCGGAAACGTCGAACTTCTTGAAGTTCTCGGTGAACAGGCCGGCCAGGCCCTTGGCGGCTTCGTCGTAGGCAGCCTTGTCAGCCCAGGTGTTGCGTGGGTTGAGCAGTTCGGTCTCGACGCCTGGAACAGCCTTCGGCACGTCCAGGTTGATGATGTCCAGGTGCTCGGTCTCGGCACCGACCAGCGCGCCGCTCTGGATGGCCGCGATCACGCCACGGGTGGTCGGGATGCTGAAGCGCTTGCCAACGCCGTAGCCACCACCGGTCCAGCCGGTGTTGACCAGGTAGACCTTGGAGCCGAACGCCTTGATGCGCTTGATCAGCAGCTCGGCGTAGACGCCGGCCGGACGCGGGAAGAACGGTGCGCCGAAGCAGGTGGAGAAGGTCGACTTGATGCCGCCGCCCGAACCCATTTCGGTGGAACCGACCAGCGCGGTGTAGCCGGACAGGAAGTGGTAGGCCGCCTGCTCGTTGTTCAGGATCGACACCGGAGGCAGGACGCCAGTCAGGTCGCAGGTCAGGAAGATGACCGCGTTCGGCTCGCCGCCCAGGTTCTCTGCCGAGACCTTCTCGACGTGCTCCAGTGGGTAGGCCGCGCGGCTGTTCTGGGTCAGGCTCACGTCGGCGTAGTCGGCGTGCTTGTTGGCGTCGATGACGACGTTTTCCAGCACCGCGCCGTGCTTGATGGCTTTCCAGATGACCGGCTCGTTCTTCTCGGACAGGTCGATGCACTTGGCGTAGCAACCGCCTTCGATGTTGAAGACCACGCCTTCGCCCCAGCCGTGCTCGTCGTCACCGATCAGGTAACGGCTTTCGTCGGCCGACAGGGTGGTCTTGCCGGTGCCGGACAGGCCGAAGAACAGGGTCACGTCGCCCTCTTCGCCGATGTTGGCGGCGCAGTGCATCGGCAGCACGTCGGCGGCCGGCAGCAGGAAGTTCTGCACCGAGAACATGGCCTTCTTCATTTCACCGGCGTAACGCATGCCGGCGATCAGCACCTTCTTCTGGGCGAAGTTGATGATCACGCAGCCATCGGAGTTGGTGCCGTCACGCTCAGGCACGCACTCGAAGTTGGCGACGTTGAGGATCTGCCACTCACCACGGCCAGCCGGGTTGTACTGCTTGGGGTTGATGAACAGGCAACGGCCGAACAGGTTCTGCCAGGCGGTCTGGGTGGTCATCTTGACCGGCAGGTAGTGCTCGGCCGCAGCGCCTACGTGAACGTAGGAAACGAAGTGATCCTGGGCGTTGTTGAACGCCTCGACGCGGTCCCACAGGGCATCGAACTTGTCGGCCGGGAACTTGCGGTTGATCGGGCCCCAGCCAATCTGGTCCTGGGTGGACGGTTCTTCGACGATGAAACGGTCAGCCGGCGAACGACCGGTGCGATGACCGGTTTCCACCACCAGTGCGCCAGTATCGGCCAGCACGCCTTCACCGCGTTGCAGCGCTTCTTTTACCAGGTCATCGACGCTCAGGTCGGTGTACACGGTGTTGTTGGCTTGCGTCATGAGATACCCCATCCGGCCCGAGGCCGAGTGCTCCAAACGTTTTGTAGTTGTCTTGAAAAAACTACTACAGCGAAAAAAGTGGCCGGATTATGCCAGAAACGCCCAAAAAAAGTAGGCCCCTCCTGTCAGAACCGCGCTTTTGCGCAATTCGACAGGAGTTTCTCCTGTAGTTAATCGTTTCAGTGCTGAGTTTCCGAGGGCGCCTCGGTGCCGCCGCCAGCAAACAATTGCGCCACATCGCTTGCATCGAAGAGATAGCGTTCGTTGCAGAACTGGCAATCGATCTCGACCTGGCCGCCACACTCTTCCACCAACTGCTTGGCATCATGCTCGCCGAGACTCACCAGGGCGTTGCCGGAACGCTCGCGCGAGCAGCTGCACTTGAAGCGTAGCGGCTGGATGTCGAACAAGCGCACGGCGTCTTCGTGGTACAGGCGGTGCAGCATGGTTTCGTTATCCAGACCGAGCAGCTCCTCGGCCTTCACGGTGTTGGCCAGGGCCTTGACGTGAGCCCAGCTTTCATCGCGCTCCTCGCTGTCCTTGTGGATCTCGGCCGGCAACTGCTGCACCAGCAGGCCACGGGCGCGCACGCCATCGGCGGCCAAGGTGATGCAGGTGTTCACCTGCTGCGACATGACGAAGTAGTTGGTGAAGCACTCCGACAGATCCTTGCCGTCCAGCTCGACAGTGCCCTGATAGCGCTGGCCGTTGACCGGAATGATGGTCAGCACCAGGTGGCCGCCCGGCATCAGATCGGCAAGGCTCGCGTCATCCTTGATCTGCTCGGCTTCGTAGCGCGCCAGACCGCGGATGTCGTGTTCGCTGGTGTACTCGATGGCCAGCAGTGGTACCGGGCCCTGGGACTGCGCCTGGAGGACCAGCAGCCCATCGAACTTCAGGGTGCCAACCAGCAAGGCCGCGGCGGCCATCAGCTCACCCAGCAGATGCTTCACCGGCTGCGGGTATTCGTGCTTGGCCAACACCTCGGCGTAGCTGTGTTCGAGCACGACCATTTCGCCACGTACGTCGCGGTCGTCGAACAGGAAGCGTTGGGTGAAATCGGTATCTGGCAAGTCGCTCATGGTTGTCTGGCTTTCTAAAAATGATTACAAAATAATTACAGGAGACTGAAAGGTCCGTCGCAGAGCGCTCACGAGGCGCTCATTTCCTGCTGGAGATCGAGGTATTTTATGGATAATCGACCACTGTTCCAAGCAAGGTGGTCCTGGGGACCCTTGGCAGCCTGCACCCTGCTGCCCATCGCACTACTGTGTTTCTGGTTGTGGCCCGTTGGCCAGATCCTGTGCCTGACTTTCGACGAGTGGCTGTTCCACAGCCTCAATGCGCCACTGGCCGACAACCTGGTCTGGCGGTCGATCTGGGCGGTCGGCAGCCTGCGCCCCTTCGACATCCTGGTCGGCCTGATCATGCTGTCGCTGCTGATCCGCGGCGATTGGGTGTTCAAGGCCACCCAGGTGCGCCAGGCGTTTTTCGGCTTCCTGGTCACCCTACTCCTCTTAGTGGTGGTTCGCGCGTTGTTTTCCAAGTGGGTCAGCGCAATGGGCTGGCAGCACAACAGCCCATCGATGGTGTTCGACAATGCCGTGCACCTGAGCGACTTCTATCCGAACCTGGAGTCGAAGTGGGAGCTCAAGGACCGCTCCAGCCAGAGTTTCCCCGGGGACCATGCCTCGGTGCTGCTGGTCTGGGCGCTGTTCATGAGCCTCTTCAGCCGCCGCCTGGCGCAACACCTGGTGATCTGGGCATTGGCGTTGCTGTTCATGATGCCGCGCCTGGTGGCCGGCGCCCACTGGGGCCAGGACGACTATATCGGCGGCCTGCTGATGGCGGTGCTGGCCCTGGGCTGGAGCTGCCACACACCCTTGGCGGCCAAGGCCAGCGCGGCACTGGTGCGTTGGACCGCGCCGTTGTTCAACCTGCTTGGTAAGCTGCCGCTGGTCGGGCGGATGAGCGTCGTGCGCGCTGCCTGATCGATCGCAGGGCAAGTCGCAGCGACTTGCCCTGCGATGATTACTCGAAGCTGCCATGCAACTGGTGAATCTGCCGCCGCTGCTTCTTGTTCGGCCGCCCATCGGTGGTCATGCCCAGTGCTCCAGCCTTGCGCATCTCGGCTGCCTGCTCGCGGCGCTTCACGCTCTCGGCGGTTTCCTCATACAGCATCTGCGCCTCGGGTGCCCCGCGCCGCACCGCCGCTAACGCCTTGACCACCACCGTGCGCTCGTCGAACCCGGTACGCAGCACGAACTCGTCACCCACCCGGGGTTCCTTGCCGGGCTTGCAGCGCTCGCCGCGACAGTGCACCTTGCCGCTCTCGATAGCCGCCTTGGCCAGGGCGCGAGTCTTGTAGAAGCGCGCCGCCCATAGCCATTTGTCCAAGCGGACCTTGTCGTCGTCTTCAGGCTTTTGTGCCATGGTTTTTCCTCGAATTCTGTCTTTCACGGAACTGTACTACCGTGACAGACGGATGCAAAAAGTCCGTGCCGTCATTACAGTTCACCACCTCATCCGCAGGGCACGCTTCGTGAAGACATTTGACCACCTGACTGTGATCGGCCTGCGCGAGTGGGTCGCCCTGCCCGACCTCGGTGTTGCAGGCCTGCGCGCCAAGATCGACACCGGCGCCAGCACCTCCAGCCTGCATGCCACCGAGGTCGAGCCGTTCGAGCGCGATGGCCTGCCATGGGTGCGCTTCACCGCGCACCTGGGCTCGGTGGTGCAGTTGCGCCACCGCCGCTGCGAAGCACCGCTGGTGACCATGAAGACCATCAAAAGCTCCAACGGCCATGCCCAGACCCGTTACGTGATCCGCACGCCCCTGGCGCTCGGCGACCGGGTCTGGGAAGTCGAATTCACCCTGGCCTGCCGCAAGAGCATGCGCTATCGCCTGCTGCTCGGCTCGAAGGCGCTCATCCATGGCCAACTGGTGGTCAACCCCGGCCTCAAGTACGTCCAGGACAAACCGGCCTTCCCGGCCACCCTTTTCCCTGTCACAGGTGCTGCATGAAGATCGCTGTGCTGTCGCGCAATCCGCGTCTGTATTCCACCCGCCGCCTGGTCGAGGCCGGTACCCAGCGGGGCCATGAAGTGGTGGTGATCGATACGCTCCGGGCCTACATGAACATTGCCAGCCACAAGCCGCAGATCCACTACCGCGGCAAGCCGCTGGAAGGCTTCGATGCGGTGATTCCGCGCATCGGCGCCTCGGTCACCTTTTACGGCTGCGCGGTGCTGCGCCAGTTCGAGATGATGGGCGTGTACCCGCTCAACGAATCAGTGGCCATCGCCCGTTCGCGGGACAAGCTGCGCTCGCTGCAACTGCTGTCGCGGCGCGGCATCGGCCTGCCGGTCACCGGCTTCGCCCACTCGCCGGACGACATTCCCGACCTGATCCAGATGGTCAACGGCGCGCCGCTGGTGATCAAGGTGCTCGAAGGTACCCAGGGCATCGGCGTGGTGCTGTGCGAGACCACCAAGGCCGCCGAATCGGTGATCGAAGCGTTCATGGGCCTGAAGCAGAACATCATGGTCCAGGAGTACATCAAGGAGGCCGGTGGCGCCGATATCCGCTGCTTCGTGGTGGGCGACAAGGTGATCGCCTCGATGAAGCGCCAGGCCAAGCCGGGCGAGTTCCGCTCCAACCTGCATCGCGGTGGCGTGGCCAGCCTGATCAAGATCACCCCCGAGGAACGCATGACCGCCATTCGCGCGGCGAAGGTCATGGGCTTGAGCGTGGCGGGCGTGGATATCCTGCGTTCCAACCACGGGCCGCTGGTGATGGAGGTGAACTCGTCGCCGGGGCTGGAAGGCATCGAAGTGACCACCGGCAAGGATGTGGCCGGGATGATCATCGAGCATCTGGAGAAGAACAGCGGGCCGAATCAGACACGGACCAAGGGCAAGGGCTGATGGCGCCTTTACGGGCCTCTTCGCGGCTAAAGCCGCTCCCACAGAGAACATGCAAAAACCTGTGGGAGCGGCTTTAGCCGCGAAGAGGCCCGTACAAACAACAACGATCAGACAGCATTACGCGGCAGCAACAACCCCAACGGCAACCTCACCCGCGCCTCGATCCCGCCACCGGAGCGGTTGCGCAACTCGACATTACCGCCATGCTGCGCGGCGATCCGCTTGACGATCGCCAGCCCCAACCCGGTGCCCTTGCCGCCCCGCGCCCGGTCACCACGGATGAACGGGTTGAAGATGGTCTCCAGCTCCGACTCGTCGATCCCGGTGCCACGGTCCAGCACGCTGAGCACCACGTAGGGCGCGCTCTGGTCGCCCGACACATAGGCCGCCACCTCGACCCCCTTGCCGGCATGATGCAGGGCGTTGCCGATCAGGTTGCCGAGCATGCGCTTGAGCGACACCCGCCGCAGCGGGAACGGTGGAATAGGCTCCAGGCACAGGCGCACCTGCTCTTCGTGCTGGTTGTAGGGCGCCACCACTTCGTAGATCAAGTCGTTGAGGTCGACCTCCTCCACCGGCTCGTCGCGCCCGTCGCGGATGAACGCCAGGAACTGGTCGAGAATCGCGTCCATGTCCTCGATGTCCCGCACCATGTCCTCGCTGAGATCGCTTTCGCTGCCCATCAGCGACAGCGACAGGCGCAGCCGGGTCAGCGGCGTGCGCAGGTCATGGGACACCCCGGCCAGCATCAGCTCGCGCTCGCGCCCGGCCTGCTCGACATCCTCGGCCATCTGGTTGAACGCCCGGTACACTTCGGTCATCTCACTGGGCGTGTCGCTGATCGGCAGGCGCACGCTGCGGCCCTGACCGAGCTGGCGCGCGGCGAACACCAGGCGCTTGAGCGGCTGGTTGAGCTGACGCACGAAGATCCAGGCCGAGGCCGTGGACAGCAGGCCGATGGCCAGGAACCAGCCCAGCACGTTCCAGATCTTCTGCCCGCGCAACGGATGCGGGTAAAGCGGCACCTTGAGCCAGTCCGGGCCCAGGCTCGGCGCGTTGACCCACAGGGCCGGCGGCGCATGAATGCGCAGGCGCACTTCGGTGTCCTCGCCCAGCTCGGCCTGCATCTGCCGCTGGTAGATCTCGCTGTAGGGCCAGTGCTGCTCGCCCTCTGGCACGCCGGCGCCGGTAACGCGGATCAGCCCGGCCGCCTCGGCGATCTGGTCACGATTCTCTTCATCCGCGGCCCAGTAGGCGCGCAGCGTCAGGGCCACGCCATGGCTGTACTGGCGATCGACCAGCACGTCCTCGTTCATCAGCAGGTACACGAGTGTCAGTGCCTTGGAGAACAGCACGACGATCAGCACCAGCCAGAGGGTGCGGGCGAAGAAGCTTTGCGGGAACCACAGGGGCGTTTTCATCGATCAACTACTGTGCTGAAAAGGCCGGCTGCCATAGACGAAAACAGGGCGACTCGCATGAGTCGCCCTGTTGCACCCTGACGAGCCGGCAGGCTCATTTGCCGGCGTTTCCGTCCGGCACGAAGACGTAGCCCACACCCCATACGGTCTGGATGTAGCGTGGCTTGGACGGGTCGGGCTCGATCATTCGCCGCAGGCGCGAGATCTGCACGTCGATGGAGCGCTCCAGGGCGTCCCACTCGCGGCCACGGGCCAGGTTCATCAGCTTGTCGCGGGTCAGCGGCTCACGGGCGTGCATGACCAGTGCCTTGAGCACGGCGAACTCGCCGGTGGTGAGCATGTGCGTCTCGTCGCCACGCTTGAGCTCGCGGGTGGCCAGCGACAGCTCGTAGTCGCCGAAGGTGACGGTCTCTTCCTCGCTGCCCGGCGCACCCGGCACGCTCGGGGCCTGGCGGCGCAGCACGGCCTTGACCCGGGCCACCAGTTCATCGGGGTTGAATGGCTTGGCCAGGTAGTCGTCGGCACCCAGTTCGAGGCCCTTGATGCGGCTCAGCTCATCGCCCTTGGCGGTGAGCATGATGATCGGGATCTGGTTGTTCGACGCGCGCAGGCGCTTGCAGGCAGACAGGCCGTCCTCGCCCGGCAGCATCAGGTCGAGCACCACCAGGTTGAACACTTCACGGGCCAGCAGGCGGTCCATCTGTTCGACGTTGGGCACGGTGCGCACGCGGTAGCCCTTGCTGGTGAAGAACCGGTCCAGCAGGTTGCTCAGGCCCGGGTCGTCGTCGACGATGAGAATCTTTTCGCCTTCTGTGGCGCTTGCGGTGCTGGTCATGAATTACTCCTCTGATATCGCCGCGCATTATGGCGTAGCCATTGCCGCGCGTGCCGTGTGCATTGTTAGCAGATTTTTCCCCCGGCGCCAGTTCGGCGCTGTGTTCAGCTGGCGCGGCGCCATCACCGCAAGCCCGGCGCGATGGGTATAATGCGCGGCTTTCACCCAGCGTCGCCGGGCCTGAGCGCCCAACCGCGGCCTCGCATTCACTATTTGTCAGGTGGTTTTCATGGACAGCATCAACAGCCGTATCGCCGAGGAACTGGGCGTGCGCCCACAGCAGGTCGAAGCGGCCGTGGGCCTGTTGGACGAAGGATCGACCGTGCCCTTCATCGCCCGTTACCGCAAGGAAGTGACCGGCAGCCTGGACGACACCCAACTGCGCCACCTGGAAGAGCGCCTGCGCTATCTGCGCGAGCTCGACGAGCGCCGCGCCAGCATCCTGGCGAGCATCGAGGAACAGGGCAAGCTGACCCCGGAGCTGGCCCGCGAGATCAAGCTGGCCGACACCAAGACCCGCCTCGAAGATCTCTACCTGCCGTACAAGCAGAAGCGCCGCACCAAGGGCCAGATCGCCCTGGAGGCTGGCCTGGGCGAGCTGGCCGACGGCCTGTTCAACGACCCGCAGCTGAACCCGGAAAGCGAAGCGGCACGTTTCGTCGACGCCGAAAAAGGCGTGGCCGACGTCAAGGCCGCCCTGGAAGGCGCCAAGTACATCCTCATGGAGCGCTTCGCCGAGGACGCCGCCCTGCTCGACAAGCTGCGCGGCTTCCTCAAGCAGGAAGCGGTGCTGACCGCCCGCGTGGTGGCCGGCAAGGAAGAGGAAGGCGCCAAGTTCCGCGACTACTTCGCCCATGACGAACTGCTGCGCACCGCGCCGTCGCACCGCGCCCTGGCGATCTTCCGCGGGCGCAACGAAGGCGTGCTGAGCGCCTCGCTGAAAGTCGGCGAGGAGTTGCCGGGCACCCTGCACCCGTGCGAGCTGATGATCGGCAACCATGTCGGCATCGAGAACCGCAACCGCCCGGCCGACAAGTGGCTGGGCGAGGTGGTGCGCTGGACCTGGAAGGTCAAGCTGTACACCCACCTGGAAACCGACCTGTTCGGCGAGCTGCGCGACAACGCCGAAGGCGAGGCGATCAACGTCTTCGCCCACAACCTGCACGACCTGCTGCTGGCCGCTCCGGCCGGCCCGCGCGCCACCCTGGGCTTCGACCCGGGCCTGCGCACCGGCTGCAAGATCGCCGTGGTCGACGCCACCGGCAAGCTGCTGGACCACACCACGGTCTACCCGCACGCGCCGAAGAACGACTGGGACCGCACCATTTCCATCATGGCCGCGCTGTGCGCCAAGCACTCGGTCGAGCTGATCGCCATCGGCAACGGCACCGCCAGCCGCGAGAGCGACAAGCTGGTGGCCGAGCTGGTCAAGAAATACCCGGCGCTGAAGATCACCAAGATCATGGTCTCCGAGGCCGGCGCCTCGGTGTACTCGGCATCGGAGCTGGCGGCCCGCGAATTCCCGGACCTCGACGTGTCGATCCGTGGCGCCGTGTCGATCGCCCGCCGCCTGCAGGACCCACTGGCCGAACTGGTGAAGATCGATCCGAAATCCATCGGCGTCGGCCAGTACCAGCATGACGTGTCGCAGGTGAAGCTGGCTCGCGGCCTGGACGCCGTGGTCGAGGACTGCGTGAACGCCGTGGGCGTGGACGTCAACACTGCGTCGGTGGCGCTGCTCACGCGCATTTCCGGCCTCAACGCCACCTTGGCGCAGAACATCGTCGCCCACCGCGACGCCAACGGCCCGTTCAGCACCCGCGCGGCGCTGAAAAAAGTCAGCCGCCTGGGCGAGAAGACCTTCGAACAGGCCGCCGGCTTCCTGCGCGTGATGAACGGCGACAACCCGCTGGACGCCTCGGCGGTACACCCGGAGGCCTACCCGCTGGTGCAGCGCATCGCCGCCGACACCGACCGCGACATCCGTTCGCTGATCGGCGACAGTGGCTTCCTCAAGCGCCTGGATCCGAAGAAGTTCACCGACGAGACCTTCGGCCTGCCAACCGTCACCGACATTCTGCAAGAGCTGGACAAGCCAGGTCGCGACCCGCGTCCTGAGTTCAAGACCGCCACCTTCCAGGATGGCGTCGAGGACCTCAAGGACCTGGAGCCGGGCATGATCCTCGAGGGCGTGGTGACCAACGTCACCAACTTCGGCGCCTTCGTCGACATCGGCGTGCACCAGGATGGCCTGGTACACATCTCGGCGCTGTCGGAGAAGTTCGTCAAGGACCCGCGTGAGGCGGTCAAGGCCGGCGACGTGGTCAAGGTCAAGGTCATGGAGGTGGATATCCCGCGCAAGCGCGTCGGCCTGTCCATGCGCATGAGCGACACCCCGGGCGAGAAGGTCGAGGGCAACCGCGGCGGCAACCGTGGCAATGGCGGCAACCGCCAGCAGCAGGCGCCGCGCCAGCGCGAAACCACCACCGCCGCGCCGGCCAACAACGCCATGGCGGCGCTGTTCGCCAACGCCAAGCAGCTGAAGAAGAAGTAATGGACGTTTCCAGCGAATACGTCGAAAGCGCCTTCAGCCAGCTCCTCGGCTGCCGCCTGCAACGCCTGGACACCGGCGTTGCCGAGGTGGCCCTGGCGCTGGCGCCGCACCTGCGCAATCGTGGGCAGAAACTGCACGGCGGGGCGATCTTCAGCCTGGTCGATATCACCATGGGCCTGGCCTGCTCGGCCAGCCACGGCTTCGACCAGCAGAGCGTGACCATCGAATGCAAGATCAACTACATGCGCGCCGTCAGCGAGGGCGAGGTGCTGTGCACCGCTCGGGTGCTGCATGCTGGCCGGCGCACGCTGGTGGTCGACGCCGACGTGCTTCAGGGCGACAAGCTGGTGGCCAAGGCGCAGGGAACCTTCGCGGTTCTCTAGCTGACGTAGCATCATCTGCGGTATTTTCGGCGTAATGCTGTAAGCCATCGCGGGGCAAGCCCGCTCCCACCAGGGTTGTACAACCTGTGTGGGAGCGGGCTTGCCCCGCGATCGAATGCGCCGGAATCGAGCAAACCAGGCGACAACGCCAGTTCCTTTCCCAACTACCCTTGTAGACCGTTATCTCTACCCCCATATTGGGGCGACTGACGCGTGAAGGAATCCATCTTGAGCGACCTCCTCAACCGCCGCCTGAGCCTGCTCGGCGACAATATCGACCTGCTCAAGCAGTGCCTGCACGGCATTGAGCGCGAATGCCTGCGCGTGACCGACGACGGTCGCCTGGCCCAGACCCCGCACCCCGAGGCCCTGGGTTCGGCGCTGACCAACGAGCAGATCACCACCGACTATTCCGAGTCGCTGCTGGAGTTCATCACCCCGGCCCTGGCCGATCCGGCCAAGGTGCTCGAAAACCTCGAGCAGATCCACCGCTTCGTCTACACCAAGCTGGGCGACGAATACCTGTGGAGCCCGTCGATGCCCTGCGCGCTGCCGGCCGAAGAGGACATCCCAATCGCCGAGTACGGCAGCTCGAACATCGGCAAGCTCAAGCATGTCTATCGCAAGGGCCTGGCCCTGCGCTACGGCCGCACCATGCAGTGCATCGCCGGCATCCACTACAACTTCTCCCTGCCCGAGGCGCTGTGGCCATTGCTGCGCGACGCCGAAGGCGGCGAGCAGGACGACCGCGACTACCAGTCCTCGGCCTATATCGCCCTGATCCGCAACTTCCGCCGCTACAGCTGGCTGCTGATGTACCTGTTCGGCGCGTCCCCGGCCCTGGACAAAGGCTTCCTGCGCGGCCGCCCGCACCAGCTCGAAGAACTCGACGCCGAGACGCTCTACCTGCCCTACGCCACCAGCCTGCGCATGAGCGACCTGGGCTACCAGAGCAACGCCCAGGCGGGTCTTACGCCCTGCTACAACAACCTGGCCAGCTACACCGACAGCCTGCGCAAGGCGGTGGGCACGCCCTACCCGCCCTATGTCGAGATTGGCACGCACAAGGATGGCGAGTGGGTGCAGCTGAACACCAACATCCTGCAGATCGAGAACGAGTACTACTCGAACATCCGCCCCAAGCGCGTCACCTACACCGGCGAGCGGCCGATCCAGGCCCTGACCGCCCGTGGCGTGCAGTACGTGGAAGTGCGCTGCCTGGACATCAACCCGTTCCTGCCGGTGGGTATCGACCTGACCGAGGCGCGCTTCCTCGACGCGTTCCTGCTGTTCTGCGCCCTGGAAGAAAGCCCGCAGCTGGACAACGGCGAGTGCGGCCAGTGCACCAGCAACTTCCTCACCGTGGTCAAGGAGGGGCGTCGCCCGGGGCTCGAGCTGCAGCGCAACGGCCAGCCAGTCGCCCTGAAGACGTGGGCCACCGAGCTGATCGAGCGCATCGGCCAGCTGGCCGGGCTGCTCGATCGCACCCAGGGCGGCAACGAGCACGCCAAGGCGCTGGAAGCACAGCAGGCCAAGGTAGACGACCCTGAGCTGACGCCATCGGCCCAGGTGCTGGCACGCATGACCGAACACGACGAGACCTTCGTCCAGTTCTCCCTGCGCCAGAGCCGTCAGCACGCCGAGACCTTCCGCGAGCAGCCGCTGAGCGCCGAGCAGCAACAGCATTTCGAATCCCTCGCCCGAGAGTCGCTGGCCAAACAGTCCGAGCTGGAGCAGGAGGAAGTCGGCGACTTCGACCTGTTCGTCGGCGCCTACCAAGCCAGCATCCTGGCCATCAGCAACTGATGAACCGCCCCGCCACCCCGCGCAAACCGCGCGCTAGCAGCCAGGCCAGGATCGAAGCGATCCTGGCCGCGGCTCGCGAGCTGCTGGCCGGACAAGGGGTAGCGGGGCTGTCGATCTACAGCGTGGCGGAACGGGCGCAGATTCCGCCGTCGTCGGTATATCACTTCTTCGCCAGCGTGCCGGCCCTGCTCGAAGCGCTGACCGCCGACGTTCACCGGGCTTTTCGCGAAGCGCTGAATGCGCCGATCGACAGCACGGCGTTCGGCACTTGGCACCAGCTATCGCGGCTGATCGAGCAGCGCATGCTGGACATCTACACCGAGGACGCCGCGGCGCGGCAACTGATCCTCGCCCAGCACGGGCTGAGCGAAGTGGTGCAGGCCGACCGTCAGCACGACCTGGAGCTGGGCGAGCTGATGCACCGGTTGTTCGACCGGCATTTCCAGTTACCAACAATGCCTGGGGATGTGGATGTGTTCGCGCTGGCGATGGAGCTGAGCGACCGGGTGTATGCCCGCTCAATGCAGTTGCATGAAGCGATCACGCCGCGCATGGCCGAAGAGGGCATGCGGGTGTTCGAGGCGTACCTGGGGCTGTATCTGCCGCCTTATCTGGCCAAGCGCTGATCCTGAGCCCTGCAAAAATCCTGTAGGAGCGGCCTCGTGTCGCGAAAGGGCCGCAAAGCGGCCCCGGCGATCGTTGCATCAACGCTGAAATCCTGGAGCCGCTCCGCGCCCCTTTCGCGACACGAGGCCGCTCCTACAGGGACCGTGCAAGACTTCAGAGCTTGGCGATGGACACCTCGGTCGATTTCACGAAGGCGATCACCTCGCTGCCCACCTGCAATTCCAGCTCCTTCACGGAGCGGGTGGTGATCACCGAAGTGACGATGCCGGAGGCGGTCTGCACGTCGATTTCCGACAGCACCGGGCCTTCGAGGATTTCCTTCACGGTGCCTTTGAACTGGTTGCGAACGTTGATGGCTTTGATGGTCATGGCTGATTTCCTTTTTCGGTCTTCGGGGGTTCAGTGAGCCCAACGCAGCTGCGTGGGCAAAGGGGCTACAGGTTCCGGCTCGGGCGGGGTGCCCGGGACGGACAGGACACGGTGGAGCACTTCGCTTTCCAGCGCCGCCAGGCGGTGCGAACCACGCACCCTGGGCCTGGGCAGGTCGACCACCAGGTCGAGGCCGACGGCGCCGTCTTCGATCAGGATCACCCGGTCGGCCACGGCAACGGCTTCGCTGACATCGTGGGTGACCAGCAGCACGGTGAAACCATGCTGGCGCCACAGGCGCTCGATCAGTTGCTGCATCTCGATGCGGGTCAGGGCATCCAGCGCGCCGAGCGGTTCGTCCAGCAGCAACAGGCGCGGCTGGTGAATCAAGGCCCGGGCCAGGGCTACCCGCTGCTTCTGGCCGCCGGACAAGGCCGCCGGCCACTCGTTGGCGCGCTCGGCCAGGCCGACCGCCTCCAGGGCTTGCAAGGCGCGGGGGCGCCAGTCGCCGGACAAGCCCAGGCCAACGTTGTCGATCACCTTCTTCCAGGGCAGCAGGCGCGCGTCCTGGAACATCAGCCGGGTATCCTCGCGGGCCTCGGCCAGCGGCGCCGCCCCAGCCAGCAGCTCACCGGCGCTGGGCTGGTCGAGGCCCGCCAGCAGGCGCAGCAAGGTGCTCTTGCCGCAGCCGCTGCGACCGACGATGGCGACGAACTGGCCGGCCGGGATGTGCAAATCGATACCGCGCAGCACTTCGCGCTGGCCGAAGGTCCGGCGCAGGTCGTTGGCGGCGAGTGGGATGCCACGCAGCAGGCGCGGCGGCTGTTCCTTGAGCACGGTCATCATGCGCCCTCCTTCTTCGCCACCTGGTACGCCGGGTGCCAGCGCAGCCACACCCGTTCCAGGCCTCGGGCGGCGAGGTCGGCGAGCTTGCCGAGCACCGCGTACAGCACGATGGCCAGCACCACCACGTCGGTCTGCAGGAACTCGCGGGCATTCATCGCCAGGTAGCCGATGCCGGAATTGGCCGAGATAGTCTCGGCGACGATCAGCGTCAGCCACATGAAGCCCAGGGCGAAGCGCACGCCGACCAGGATCGACGGCAGCGCCCCCGGCAGGATCACCTGGCGGAACAGGGCGAAGCCCGACAGACCATAGCTGCGCGCCATTTCCACCAGCGCCGGATCGACGTTGCGAATGCCGTGATAGGTGTTGAGGTAGATCGGGAACAGCGTGCCCAGCGCCACCAGGAAGATCTTCGCCGACTCGTCGATGCCGAACCACAGGATCACCAGCGGGATCAGTGCCAGGTGCGGCACGTTGCGGATCATCTGCACCGAGCTGTCGAGCAGGCGCTCGCCCCAGCGCGACAGGCCGGTGATGAAGCCGAGCAACAGGCCGAGGCTACCACCGATCAAAAAGCCCAGGCCGGCGCGCCAGCCACTGATGGCCAGGTGGGTCCAGATCTCGCCGCTGCGCACCAGCTCGACGCCGGCGCTCAACACTGCGCTCGGCGCCGGCAGGATGCGAGTCGACAGCCAGCCGGCGCTGACCGCCAGCTGCCAGACGGCCAGCAGCAGCAACGGCAGGGCCCAGGGCGCCAGGCGTTGCGGCCAGGTGGTCGAGGATGCACGACTCATGTTCCGCCCCTCAGCTCTGCGACACGGACTTGGGCAGGATGTCGTTGGCGACCATTTCGCCGAACGGGCTCACGTAGCCGCCGCTCTTGGGCTGCTCGGGGCGCTGCACGTCCAGGTGCGGGAACAGCAGCTCGGCGACTCGATACGACTCTTCCAGGTGTGGATAGCCGGAGAAGATGAAGGTATCGATGCCCAGGTCCGCATATTCCTTGACCCGTGCCGCGACGGTCGGGCCATCACCCACCAGCGCCGTGCCGGCACCGCCGCGCACCAGGCCGACACCGGCCCACAGGTTGGGGGCGACCTCCAGCTTGTCGCGCTTGCCGCCGTGCAAGGCGGCCATGCGCTGCTGGCCGACCGAGTCGAAGCGCGCCAGGGAAGCCTGGGCGCGGGCGATGGTGTCGTCGTCCAGGTGCGAGATCAGCCTGTCGGCGGCGGCCCAGGCTTCTTCATTGGTTTCCCGCACGATCACGTGCAGGCGGATGCCGAAGCGCACTTCGCGCCCCTGGGCGGCAGCTTTCTCGCGCACCTGGGCGATCTTCTCGGCCACCGCGGCCGGTGGCTCGCCCCAGGTCAGGTACAGCTCGACCTGCTCGGCGGCCAGGTCCTGGGCGGCGTCCGACGAGCCGCCGAAGTACAGCGGCGGGCGTGGCTGCTGGATCGGCGGGTAGAGCAGCTTGGCGCCCTTCACCTGGATGTGCTTGCCGTCGTAGTCGACTGTTTCGCCTTCGAGCACCTTGCGCCAGATGCGGGTGAACTCCACCGACGCTTCATAGCGCTCCTGGTGGTTCAGGTGCAGGCCGTCGCCGGCCAGTTCGTCCGGGTCACCGCCAGTGACCAGGTTGAACAGCGCCCGGCCATTGGACAGGCGATCCAGGGTGGCGGCCTGGCGCGCGGCCACGGTCGGCGAGATGATCCCCGGGCGCAGGGCCACCAAGAATTTCAGGCGTTCGGTCACCGGGATCAGCGACGCGGCCACCAGCCAGGAGTCCTCGCAGGAGCGACCGGTGGGGATCAGCACACCGCCGAAGCCCAGGCGATCGGCAGCCTGGGCGATCTGCGCCAGGTAGCCATGGTCGACGGCGCGGGCGCCTTCGCTGGTACCCAGGTACTTGCCGTCACCATGGGTGGGGAGGAACCAGAAGATGTTCAAGCTCATTGGAGTTGTCTCCTCAAGGGTGGCTCAAACCGGGGCGGCGCCCCGGCACGGGCGAATCGTTCAAGGCGCGCTGGCGACCTTGGCCGGGGGTGTCCAGATCACGTCCTTGATGCTCAAGGGCTTGGGAATCAGCTTCAGGGCCTGGAAGGTGTCGGCGATCTTCTGCTGCGCGGCAATCACCTCGGGCGTGAGCGGCGCGGCGCCGTAGCCCTGGCGCTTGACCGAGGTCAGGGTGATGTCGGCGGGCAGGCCAAGCAGCGGCGCCACCTGGTCCGTGACCTGCTGCGGGTTGGCCTGGGACCACTCGCCCACGGCACGCACTTCCTCGACCAGGGTGTTGATCACGGCCGGGTGCTGGGTCGCGTAGCCGCGAGTGGCCAGGTAGAACTGGTGGTTGTCGACCAGGTCCTTGCCGTCACGCAGGGTGCGGGCCTGCAGTTGTTGTTCGGCAGCGGCCTGGTACGGGTCCCAGATCACCCAGGCATCGACACTGCCACGCTCGAAAGCGGCGCGGGCATCGGCGGGGGGCAGGTAGACCGGCTTGATGTCGGCATAGGTGAGGCCGGCGTCCTCGAGGGCGCGGACCAGCAGGTAATGCACGTTGGAGCCTTTGTTGAAGGCGACTTTCTTGCCCTTGAGCTCCTTCACCGACTGGATCGGCGAGCCCTTCGGCACGAGGATCGCCTCGCTGTGCGGCGCGGGCGGCTCGTAGGCGACGTAGAGCAGATCGGCGCCCGCGGCCTGGGCGAACACCGGTGGCGTTTCACCGGTCACGCCAAAGTCGATCGAGCCGACATTGAGCCCTTCGAGCAGCTGCGGGCCGCCGGGGAATTCGGTCCATTGCACCTGGATGCCCTGCTCGGCCAGGCGTTTCTCCAGCGTGCCCTTGGCCTTGAGCAGCACCAGGGTGCCGTATTTCTGGTAACCGATGCGCAGGCTTTCGGCCTGGGCCTGGCTGATGGCGCCGAAGGACACAGCCGCCGCGAACAGGGCGACCAGACCACGACGCAAGAAGATGGTGCGCATGGCGCTCTCCTGTGCGAGTTGGGTTCGGGTAGCACCTGCTTGCCTCGTTGGCGGGCGAGTAAGGTGGGAACAGCGATGAAACGGTCAGGCCTGGTTCAGATGCTCCAGCGGGCACTGAGCAGGCGTTCGTTGAGCAGCCCCGGCGCGACTGGCCGAGGCCGGCGCGCCAGGGCGCCGTGGAACGTTTCCAGCGAATCTTGCAGACGCTGCTCCAGCGCCGGTGCCAGTTGCGCGGGCTTGCCGCCTTCGCCGTAAGCGATCTGGCCGTCGTCGGCGAAGATCCCTTGCAGGGTCTCCTGCGCCTTGAGAGCAGACAGCACCGGCTTGAGCGCGTAGTCCACCGCCAGCATGTGGGCGATGCTGCCGCCAGTAGCGATCGGCAGTACGATCTTGTGCTCCAGGGCGCGCTCGGGCAGCAGGTCGAGCAGGGTCTTCAGCGCGCCGGCGAACGATGCCTTGTACACCGGGGTGGCGACCACCAGGCCGTCAGCCTGGGCCACCAGTTCGTTGAAGTGGCGCACCTGCGGGCTGTCGAAGCGCGCGTGGAGCAGGTCCTCGGCGGGGAACTCCCGCACCTGGAAGGTCACCACCTCGACGCCACGCTCCTGCAGCCAGTCGCGCGAGCGTTCTAGCAGCACACCGGAGCGTGAACGAAGACTGGGGCTACCACCGACAGAAACAACCAGCATTGAAAGCGCTTCCTTCGATTCGATTGCAGGGCCGCGAGGGGTTGGCCCCGCTGGATGGAAGTGACATTAACAGCTCGTCACATATATCTATAAATCATATTTTCGTATTTATTTATTCCACTTGGAGATATTGAGGCATACCTCTGTAGGAGCGGCCTTGTGTCGCGAAAGGGCTGCGCAGCGGCCCCAGAATCTCAGCAGAGGTGCAGAAAATGCCGGGGCCGCTATTGCGGCCCTTTCGCGACACAAGGCCGCTCCTACAGGGGGATATGCGTAGCTTTCTGACAGACATAAAAAAGGGCCGTCGAAACGGCCCGAAGATCCCTGCTTGGCTAAGAGCAATGCAACGAAGAATTCCTCAGCGGTTAGGTTGCGGGGTCAGACGCAGATAGGGTTTCACGGCCCGATACCCTTTCGGGAAGCGCTGCTTGATTTCGTCCTCGTCCTTGAGCGACGGCACGATCACCACTTCGTCGCCGTCCTGCCAGTTGCCTGGCGTGGCGACCTTGTAGTTGTCGGTCAGCTGCAGCGAGTCGATCACCCGCAGGATCTCGTTGAAGTTGCGCCCGGTACTGGCCGGATAGGTAATGGTCAGACGCACCTTCTTGTTCGGATCGATGACGAACAGCGAGCGCACGGTCAAGGTGTCGCTGGCATTGGGGTGGATCAGGTCGTACAGGTCGGAGACCTTGCGGTCGGCGTCGGCGATGATCGGGAAGTTGACCACGGTGTTCTGGGTCTCGTTGATGTCATCGATCCACTTGTGGTGCGAGTCGACCGGATCGACCGACAGGGCGATGGCCTTTACGCCACGCTTGGCGAAGTCTTCCTTGAGCTTGGCGGTCAGGCCCAGCTCGGTGGTGCACACCGGGGTGAAGTCGGCCGGGTGGGAGAACAGCACGCCCCAGCTGTTGCCCAGCCATTCGTGGAAGCGGATCTTGCCGGCGCTGGAATCCTGTTCGAAATCGGGGGCGATGTCGCCGAGTTTGAGGCTCATGGAAGCGGCTCCTGTGCTGTGTCTGGCCTTGTGGGTTCAATGTGCCTGCACTGGATAAAAAACAAAAAGAATAAATATCGATTTATTTATAACTATTTTGCATACGAAACTGCAGGCACAAAAAAGCCTCGCACTAGGCGAGGCTTCTTCTGTGCAACGACGACTTACATGAAGTTGTAAGTGTAGTTGAAGATCAGACGGGTCTGATCCTTGTCGACCGGGGCTTCACCCTCGCCGCGGTAGATACCGTGACGCAGGCTGGCGCCCAGGCCTTTGAGAGTACCTTCCTGAATGACGTAGTCGACACGGGCGTCACGCTCCCACTCGTGGTAGGTACCGTTGCCCGACACGTTACGGATGTCATCGCCACGCAGATAGGAGATGGCCGCCTTCAGGCCCGGTACGCCAACGCGTGCGAAGTCGTAGCTGTACTGACCGAAGGTGGTATTGGTACCGGCGCGGGCGAACTGGTTGATCATGCTGTCGGTGAACAGGTAGAAGCTGGCACCGCCAGCGCCTTCCGGACGACCGTTGCCATCGGTGACCGAACCTTGGTTCAACCAGACGAAACCACCGTCATCGCTGACTTGCTGGTGGCCCAGCATCAACGCATGACCACCCAGGGTGTAGGTGAACATCGCGGACCAGGTCTTGTTGTCGACCTTGCCGTCGTTCTTCTCGTAGCCACCGTTGTTGTTGAAGTTGTACGCGCCAGGGCCACCGTTCTTGCCGTCGCTGCTGCTGTCGAAGTAGCGCAGGTCGGTCTTGAACGATTGGTCGTCAGCGATCTTGAAGACGTGAGTGGCACCCAGGAAGTGCTGCTTGTAGAAGTCTTCCAGGTTCGAGTAGTAGTACTGCAGGGTCAGGTCCGGGGTGACCTTCCAGTCCAGGCCGCCGTAACGGAACTTGTTGCTGTCGGCGGTAGCGCCGTTGACCGACAGGCCGGTGCGGTTGCTCGAAGCACGCCCCATGGCATGGGTCAGCTGACCGGCGTTGATGGTCAGGTTGTCGATTTCTTTCGAGGTGATGGTGCCACCTTCGAAGGTCTGCGGCAGCAGACGACCATCGTTGGCTACCAGGATCGGCAGGTTAGGCGCGAGCGCGCTACCAAAGTGAGCTTCGGTCTTGGAGAACCGCGCCTTGGCGTTACCGCCGATGCGTGCCCACTGGCTTGACGAGGAACCGTCGGTATCGCTCGGGAAGAAGGTGCTGCTGTTCGGGTGACGACCACGGCCGCCATCCAGGTGAATGCCCCACAGCGCCTGAACATCGACACCAAAGCCTACGGTGCCTTCGGTGAAGCCGGACAGGTAGTCCAGCTTGAAGCCTTGGCCGACTTCGCGGTTGTCACCACCGCGACCGCGTGCGCTGTCCGGCAGGTTGACTTCACGGTTGTCGTCGTTGAAGTACATGGTGCGCGAGCTCAGGGACAGCTTGCTGTCCTCGATGAAACCTGCAGCGCCTGCTTGTTGGGCGAGAACCCCCATTGCCACGGCCAGAGCCAGGCTGGACTTGTACATGTTTTGCTCCTCTACGTTCTAATTTTTGTGCGTCTCAAGCGGCGGGATCTACTGCCCCACTCGCCCGGATTGGCGATTTAGCACCAAAGCGTGACCGCCAAGTCAATCGCTAACGATCGATCTGCGACTTTGGTCTAACCCGCCGACCTGCGCTACAGGATAATGACAATCCTATAAATCCAAAATGACCGTTTTATGAATCTGTAAGATTTTTACGGAATAACTTTGGAACCTTTACTGCCATTAGTTGTATCGACGACGTCAATCATACCTTTAGGTTATTTGCAAACGTTTGCCGTAGAGCGGGCCGATCCCCGCCAAGCGCAGCCGAAAAAGGCTAGCAGGAGATCCGCATTGCGCCAGTCCGTTGGGGATCGCCCAGGTAACCGCTCCCACAGGGGCAAGCTGAATCAATGAAGTACGACGGGTTCCCTGAGAGCCGGCAGGCCTTCAGAGCATTTGGCTTTTAAGCTAATGCTAAAAAGTTATTTACTTTAGATTTCTTAGATCATCTAGTCTTCTCGCCATCCACCCCCGAATGCCTGACGAGAGGTTCAACCATGATCCCGCACGCTCCGCTGCGCCTGTTCGCCGCCCTGACCCTCGCCAGTGCCAGCTGGCTGGCCCAGGCCGCCGACCTGACGGTGGCCTACCAGACCACCGTCGATCCGGCCAAGGTGGCCCAGGTCGATGGCGCCTATGAAAAGGACAGCAAGGCCAGCATCGACTGGCGCAAGTTCGACAACGGCGCCGACGTGATCACCGCCGTCGCCTCGGGCGACGTGCAGATTGGCTACCTCGGCTCCAGCCCACTGGCCGCCGCCGCGACCCGCAAGCTGCCGGTCGAGACCTTCCTGATCGCCACCCAGATCGGCGCCGGCGAAGCCCTGGTCGCCCGTGACGGCATCAAGACCCCACAAGACCTGATCGGCAAGAAAGTCGCCGTGCCGTTCGTCTCCACCGGCCACTACAGCCTGCTCGCCGCGCTGAAAAGCTGGAACATCGACCCGTCGAAGGTACAGATTCTCAACCTTGCGCCCCCGGCCATCATCGCCGCCTGGAAGCGTGGCGACATCGACGCCACCTATGTCTGGGACCCGGCACTGGGCGTGGCCAAGGAGAACGGCAAGGTGCTGATCACCTCGGGCGAGCTGGCCGAAAAAGGCGCACCGACCTTCGACGCCTGGATCGTGCGCAAGGACTTCGCCGCCAAGCACCCGGAAATCGTCAAGTCGTTCGCCAAGGTGACCCTCGACGCCTACGCCGACTACCGCAAGGACCCTCAAGCCTGGCTGGCCGACAAGGACAACGTCGCCAAGCTGGTCAAGCTGTCCGGCGCCAAGCCTGCCGATATCCCGGTGCTGCTGCAGGGCAACGTCTACCCGCTGGCCTCCGACCAGGCCAGCGCGCTGGGCGCGCCGACCACCCAGGCGCTGACCGACACCGCCACCTTCCTCAAGCAGCAAGGCAAGGTCGACGCCGTGCTGCCGGACTACTCGCCGTACGTCAGCGCCCAATACCTGCCCAACTGATCCGGAGCCTGTCATGGCCTTGCTCGAACTGGAGCGCATCAGCGCACAGTACCCCGGCGCCACCACCCCGGTGCTGGACGACATCAACCTGAGCCTGGGCCCGCGCCAGCTGCTGGTGGCCCTTGGGCCGTCCGGCAGCGGCAAGACCTCGCTGCTCAACCTGATCGCCGGCTTCGTCGCCCCCAGTGGCGGGCGCATCAGCCTCGATGGCGTGCCGGTGCAAGGCCCTGGCGCCGAGCGCGGCGTGGTGTTCCAGGACGATGCCCTGCTGCCCTGGCAGGACGTGCTCGGCAACGTCGCCTTCGGCCTCGAGCTGGCCGGCGTGCCCCGTGCCCAGCGTGAAGCCAAGGCCCGCGAGATGCTGGCGCTGGTCGATCTGGCCGGCTTCGGCGACCGGCGCATCTGGCAATTGTCCGGCGGGCAGAAGCAGCGCGTGGGCCTGGCCCGGGCGCTGGCCGCCGACCCACGGGTGCTGTTGATGGACGAGCCGTTCGGCGCCCTCGATGCCTTTACCCGCGAACAGATGCAGGAGCTGCTGCTGCAGGTCTGGCAGCGCACCGCCAAGCCGGTGTTCCTGATCACCCATGACATCGAGGAAGCCGTTTTCCTCGCCAGCGAGCTGGTGCTCCTGGCGCCCAATCCCGGGCGCGTGGTCGAGCGCCTGCACCTGGACTTCGGCCAGCGCTACGCCGCTGGCGAATCGGCCCGGGCGATCAAGTCGGATCCGCGCTTCATCGATACCCGCGAGCACGTGCTGGCGCGGGTGTTCTCGCAACGTCAGGAGTGCGCATGAGCAGCATCGAATTGCCGGCCGCCACCAAGCAGGCACCACGCACGCCTCCGGTCGTGAAAACCCGCAAGCCCTTGCCGACCCGCTGGATCAGCGCCCTCACCCTGGCCACCCTGCTGCTGGCCTGGTGGCTGGTGACCGCCGCCGGCTGGATCGAGCCGCTGTTCCTGCCCTCGCCCGCCGATATCCTGGCCAAGGGCTGGACGCTGCTCACCCAAGGCTACATGGACGCCAGCCTGTGGCAGCACCTGGGCGCGAGCCTGAGCCGCATCGGCGTGGCGCTGGTGGCGGCGACCCTGACCGCCATCCCGGTCGGCCTGGCCATCGGCTACAACCGTGTGGCCCGTGGCATCCTCGACCCGTTGATCGAGTTCTACCGACCGATTCCGCCACTGGCCTACCTGCCGCTGATCGTCATCTGGTGCGGCATCGGCGAACTGTCGAAGGTCCTGCTGATCTACCTGGCGATCTTCGCCCCGATCGCCATCGCCACCGCCACCGGCGTGCGCACCGTGGACCCGGCCAAGCTGCGCGCCGCGCAGTCGCTGGGGGCGACCAAGGCCCAGCTGATCCGCCACGTGATCCTGCCCAGTGCCTTGCCGGACATCCTCACCGGCATTCGCATCGGCCTTGGCGTGGGCTGGTCGACCCTGGTCGCCGCCGAGCTGATCGCCGCCACCAGCGGCCTGGGTTTCATGGTGCAGTCGGCGGCGCAGTTTCTGGTCACCGACGTGGTGGTGCTGGGGATCCTGCTGATCGCCGTGATCGCCTTCGCCCTGGAAATGGGCCTGCGCGCCCTGCAGCGCAAGCTGGTGCCCTGGCATGGCCAGAGCCACTGATATCAGACCTCTTCGCGGGTAAACCCGCTCCCACGATGGTCACCGCATTTCCCTGTGGGAGCGGGTTTACCCGCGAAGAAGCCCACGCGATTTTCGCCCCTTTGGCACACGAACACTCAAGCGAGACCGACATGAGCCTGACCGTTACCCCCTTGAGCCCGGCATTGGGCGCGCAGATCAGCGGCGTGGACATCAGCCGCGACATCACCCTCGAACAGCGTGACGCCATCGAGCAGGCGCTGCTCCAGCACCAGGTGCTGTTCTTCCGCGACCAGCCGATCACCCCCGAGCAGCAGGCCCGCTTCGCCGCCCGCTTCGGCGACCTGCATATCCACCCGATCTACCCCAACGTGCCGGAAACCCCGCAGGTGCTGATCCTCGACACCGCGGTCACCGATGTGCGCGACAACGCCGTCTGGCACACCGACGTGACCTTCCTGCCCACCCCGGCGCTGGGCGCGGTGCTCAGTGCCAAGCAGCTGCCGGCCTTTGGTGGCGACACCCTGTGGGCCAGCGGCATCGCCGCGTTCGAGGCGCTGTCGGCGCCGCTGCGCGAAATGCTCGATGGCCTGACCGCCACCCACGATTTCACCAAGTCGTTCCCGCTGGAGCGCTTCGGCACCACCGCCGACGACCTGGCGCGCTGGGAAGCGACCCGGCGCAACAACCCACCGCTGTCGCACCCGGTGGTGCGCACCCACCCGGTCAGCGGGCGCAAGGCGCTGTTCGTCAATGAAGGTTTCACCACGCGGATCAACGAGCTGAACGAGCAGGAAAGCGAAGCGCTGCTCAAGCTGCTGTTCGCCCATGCGACGCGGCCGGAGTTCAGCATTCGCTGGCGTTGGCAGGAAAATGACGTGGCGTTCTGGGACAACCGCGTGACCCAGCATTTCGCGGTGGATGACTACCGGCCGAACCGGCGGGTGATGCATCGGGCGACCATTCTGGGGGATGCGCCGTTCTGAAAGATGGGCTTTGCCAGCGCCATCGCATTCGCGGGTAAACCCGCTCCCACAGGGTCTGCGCAGTCCTTGTGGGAGCGGGTTTACCCGCGAACAGGCCGGAACAGGTCTACCTGACCAGATGCAGGTACTGCATGTGCCGCTCGTACTGGTCGAGGATGTCGTTGATGATCTGTTCCTTGCTGTAGCCCACCAGATCATAGTTCTGGCTGCCTTCGCTCAAGTGCACCTCGGCCCGGTAGTAACGGCGGTTCTTCAACTCTTGCGTCCCCAGCCCACCCAGCGCGAACGACGGCGTGAAGTAGCCACGCATCTGCACCTGGTAGATGAACGGCTGCTCCTCGCCATGGCCGATCTTCAGGCTGACGTTGTCGTGGCTCGGGTCGTCCTGGGTGATCAGCACCAGGCCTTTCTGCTCGAACACCTCGCGCACCTCGGCGATCGCCGGACGCACCACGTCGTCCATGAAGCGATACACCTCGTCCCGTGACGGGAAATGCACCGCCTGGCTCAGGCGCTGACGCCAGCCGCCACGACCGCGCCGAGTCTGCGCGAACGGCGCCAGCGAGTGCATCTGCGCGATCTGCCGCTGGCTTTCCAGGTAGAAGGCCTTGTGCAGCCCCCACATCATGCACAGCAGGATCAGCGAGAACGGCAGCGAGGTCAGCACCACCGCCGATTTCAGCGAGTCGATGCTGCCGGCGAACAGCAGGCCGATGGTGACCAGCGCGGTCATCGCGCCCCAGAAGATGCGCAGCCAGTTCGGGCCGTCCTCGTCGGCGCCGCCGCCCTTGGCCGACAGCGTCGACAGCACCACGGTGCCGGAGTCGGCCGAGGTGACGAAGAACACGAAGCTGATGAACACCGTCACGGCGATCACCGTCTTGCTCCACGGGTAGGTTTCCAGCAGCAAGTACAGGCTCATCGACGGGTCGTCGATGGCCGACTGGCCGAGGGCGGTCATGCCGTGATTGAGCACCTGGTCCAGCGCGCTGTTGCCGAAGATCGACATCCACGCCAGGGTGAAGCCCAGCGGGATCAGCAGCACGCCGAAGACGAACTCGCGAATGGTCCGGCCCCGGGAGATGCGGGCGATGAACAGCCCCACGAACGGCGCCCAGGCAATCCACCAGGCCCAGTAGAACACCGTCCAGCCACCCAGCCAGTCGCGGTTCTCGCCGTAGGCGTAGACATCGAAGCTCTTGCGCGGCAAGGCGCCGAGGTAATCGCCAAGGTTCTGGATCAAGGTGTTGAACAGATGCTGGGTAGGGCCGGCGAACAGCACGAACAGCAGCAATGCGCAGGCCAGGAACAGGTTGATGTCGCTCATCACCCGCACGCCCTTCTCCACCCCGGCGACAGCCACGGCCACCGCCGCGCCCATCATCAGGGTGATGAGGATCACCTGCACCCACTGGCTGTGGCTGATGCCGAACAGGTAGTCCAGGCCGGCGTTCAGGTGCAGCACACCGAAGCCCATGTCGGCACCCAGGCCGAACACCGTGGCGATGATGCCGAAGCCATCCACCGCGTAGCCGATCGGACCGTTGATGCGCTTGCCGATCAGTGGGTACAGCGCCGAACGCAGCGCCAGCGGCAGGTTGTGACGGTAGGCGAAGTAGGCCAGCGCCATGCCGACGAAGGCGAACACGCCCCAGCCGTGCAGGCCCCAGTGCAGGAACAGGACCTGCATCGCCTGGCGTCCGGCCTCGGCCGTGCCCGCCTCGCCTTGCGGCGGCTGGAGCATGTGGGTCAGCGGCTCGGAGACGCAGAAGAAGAACAGGGTGATGCTGATGCCGGCGGCGAACAGCATGCCGGCCCAGGACAGGTAGCTGAACTCGGGTTCGTCGTGGTCGGCACCGAGCTTGATCTTGCCGTAGCCGGACAAGGCGGTGACCACCACGAAGACCAGGTACAGGGTCATGGCCAGCATGTAGTACCAGCCGACCGTGTTGGCCGCCCAGTTCTGCGCCGCCAGCAACCATTCACCCGCCGCTTGTGGGAAGGCGATGACCACCAGGCCGAAAAGGAGGATGAAACTTGCCGCGAAGTAGAACACGGGGGGGTTCATGCGGATCTTGCCATTGGCAAGGTCGGGGGTCGGTGCACTCATCGAACGGGCACCTCGTCGAAGGACGTGAGGTTCGGATTGAACGGGTTCAGCAAAGGCGATTCCTCCTTTTGAACACCGGCAATGGACCAGCGTTTTTCGTTGAACAAGCGTTCAAGTTAAACATGGATCGGCTTTCAATGCGACCCGATGCCGCTGGGCGGGGCATCGGCGGCGGCCCCTTCGCGGGTAAACCCGCTCCCACAGGATCGCGCTGTCAGTCAGTTCAGCGCGATCCTGTGGGAGCGGGTTTACCCGCGAAAAAAGCCGGGGCAGAGCTCAGCTCTTGTCCTGGCAATCCAGTTGCAGGTTGGCCTGGGTAATGTTGCTGTCCGCCGGCACGCTGCGAGTCAGCCACACGTTGCCGCCGATGGTCGAACCCTTGCCGATGGTGATCCGCCCCAGGATGGTCGCACCGGCATAGATCACCACGTCGTCCTCGACGATCGGATGGCGTGCCAGGCCCTTGTGCAGGGTGCCCGACTCGTCGCTGGGGAAGCGCTTGGCGCCCAGCGTCACAGCCTGGTAGATGCGTACCCGCTCGCCGATGATCGCTGTCTCGCCGATCACCACGCCGGTGCCATGGTCGATGAAGAAGCTCGGGCCGATCTGCGCGCCGGGGTGGATGTCGATGCCGGTGGCCGAGTGCGCCAGCTCCGAACTGATACGCGCCAGCAGCGGCAGGCCGGCCCGGTACAGATGATGGGCCAGGCGGTGGTGGATGATCGCCAGGATGCCGGGGTAGCACAGCAGCACCTCGTCGACGCTGCGCGCCGCCGGGTCGCCGTGGTAGGCGGCGAGCACGTCGGTGTCCAGCAGCACGCGCAGGGCCGGCAGGGCCGCGGCGAAGTCCTGGATCAGGCGCAGGGCGTGGCCATCGACGTCGCTGACCTCGGTCTTGCCGTGGCGCGCCGCGTAGCGCAGCTCCAGGCGGGCCTGGGCCAGCAGCGCGGTGAGCGCGGCGTCGAGGGTGTGGCCGACATAGAAGTCTTCGCTCTCTTCACGCAGGTCCACCGGGCCCAGGCGCATGGGGAACAGCGCGCCGCACAGCTGCTCGAGAATCTGCCGCAGCGCCTCGCGCGACGGCAGCTCGCGCCCACCCTGCTCGCCGCTGCTGCGGCCATTGCTGCTGCGCCATTGTTCACGGGCGCTGCGCAGGCCGCTGACGATGCCCTGCAGTTGCCAGTGCCCGGTTGATGGTTGTTCGCTCACGGTGTTTCTCCTGCCAGGCGGCTTTCTCGATATGTACACGTTCCCTGTAGGAGCGGCCTTGTGTCGCGAAAGGGCCGCGCAGCGGCCCTGGGATCTTCGCGCAGAAGCATCTATCGCCGGGGCCGCTGCGCGCCCCTTTCGCGACACAAGGCCGCTCCTACAGGGAGGGTGTAAGCCACGATACGTCAAATCTGCCTCTTGGAAAAAACAACGCTTTATTCCATCCTGAGCTAAGTCGGGCATAAGCCCATGAAAAATGAAAAACAGGAATAACAACCTGATTTTTTATTATTTCCCGACCTATAAAGCCCACCTCTATAGTCGCCACCTCACTACTTCCACAACAAGCGCGGGGCATGCCATGACCAAATTCGCCAAACCCCTTATCAACGCCAGCCTGGCGCTCCTGCTCGGTGCCGGCCTGCTCGGCCAGGCCTTCGCCGGCGAGCAGCTGAAAACCATCCAGGAGAAGGGCGTGATCAACGTCGGCCTGGAAGGCACCTACCCGCCATTCAGCTTCCAGGACGAGAACGGCAAGCTGACCGGCTTCGAGGTCGAGCTGTCGGAGTTGCTGGCCAAGGAGCTGGGGGTCAAGGCCAAGGTCCAGCCGACCAAGTGGGACGGTATCCTCGCCGCCCTGGAGTCCAAGCGCCTGGACGTGGTGATCAACCAGGTGACCATCTCCGACGAGCGCAAGAAGAAGTATGACTTCTCCGAGCCCTATACCGTTTCCGGCATCCAGGCCCTGGTGCTCAAGGGCAGCGACAACGAGAAGAACATCAAGACTGCCGCCGACCTCGGTGGCAAGAAGGTCGGCGTCGGCCTGGGCACCAACTACGAGCAATGGGTGAAACAGGACGTGCCGACAGCCGATGTCCGCACCTACGAAGACGACCCGACCAAGTTCGCCGACCTGCGCAACGGCCGTATCGACGCCATCCTGATCGACCGCTTGGCCGCGCTCGAGTACGTGCAGAAAACCGCCAAGGACAAGAAGCCGACCGCGCTGGCCGGCGAGAAATTCTCCAAGCTGGAATCGGGCGTGGCCCTGCGCAAGGGCGAGCCTGAACTGCTCGACGCGCTGAACAAGGCCATCGACAAGCTCAAGGCCGATGGCACGCTGGCCAAGCTGTCCGAGAAATACTTCGGTGCCGATGTCACCAAATGATCGCTGAAAGCCTGCAACTCGTTGTCGATTCCGCGCCCTTCCTGCTAAAGGGCGCGGGTTATACCGTGCTGCTCAGCGTCGGCGGCATGTTCTTCGGCCTGGTGCTGGGCTTCGCCCTGGCGCTGATGCGCCTGTCGAAGATCCTGCCGCTGGACTGGATCGCCCGCATCTACGTGTCGTTCTTCCGCGGCACGCCGCTGCTGGTGCAGCTGTTCGTGATCTATTTCGGCCTGCCGCAGATCGGCATCGAGCTCGATCCGATCCCGGCGTCGCTGATCGGCCTGTCGCTGAACATGGCGGCGTACATCTGCGAAATCCTCCGGGCGGCGATCTCGTCGATCGACCGTGGCCAGTGGGAAGCGGCGGCCAGCATCGGCATGACCCGTACCCAGGCCATGCGCCGAGCGATCCTGCCACAGGCGCTGCGCACCGCGCTGCCGCCGCTGGGCAACAGCTTCATCTCGCTGGTCAAGGACACAGCCCTGGCGGCGACCATCCAGGTGCCCGAGCTGTTCCGCCAGGCCCAGCTCATCACCGCGCGGACCTTCGAGGTCTTCACCATGTACCTGGCTGTCGCGGTGGTCTACTGGATCCTCTGCAGCATCCTCGCGCACTTCCAGAACCGCATGGAAGCGCGGGTCAACCAGCACGACCAGGAGCATTGAGATGATCGTCGTAGAAGGCCTGACCAAACGGTTCAAGGGCCATACCGTGCTCAACGGCATCGACCTGACCGTGCAGCCCGGCGAAGTGGTGGCCATCATCGGCCCGAGCGGCTCGGGCAAGACCACCTTCCTGCGCTGCCTGAACCTGCTGGAAACGCCCGACGCCGGGCGCATCCAGATCGGCGACATCAGCATCGACGCCAACCGCCCCCTGGGCGGTCAGCAGAGTGCGATCCGCCGCTTGCGCCAGCAGGCCGGGTTCGTGTTCCAGAATTTCAACCTGTTCCCCCATCGCACCGCCCTGGAGAACGTCATCGAAGGGCCGGTGATCGTCAAGAAGACGCCCCGGGACAAGGCCATCGAGCTGGGCAAGCGCCTGCTGGCCAAGGTCGGCCTGGCGGGCAAGGAAGACGCCTACCCACGGCGCCTGTCCGGTGGCCAGCAGCAGCGGGTGGCGATCGCCCGCGCCCTGGCCATGGAGCCTGAGGTGATTCTGTTCGACGAGCCCACTTCGGCGCTCGACCCCGAACTGGTGGGTGAAGTGCTGGAGACCATCCGCGGCCTGGCCGAGGAAAAGCGCACGATGATCATCGTCACCCACGAAATGAGCTTCGCCCGCGACGTGGCCAACCGAGTGATCTTCTTCGACAAGGGTGTGATCGTCGAACAGGGCGAGGCCAAGGCGCTGTTCGCCAACCCGAGGGAAGAGCGCACCCGCCAGTTCCTGCGCAAGTTCCTTGGCACCGCCGCCGCCCAGGAGTGAGCCGGTTGCGCGAGGTTCACACCTCGCGCAAGTTGTGGCAGCGCCGAAAGCGCGCCTCCAGGCTGCGATCCGGCATCTGGTGGCTGCGCAGGGCATTGAGGGTCTGTTCCACGTACTCGCGCGTCGTGCCGTAGCGCCCTTTGGCGCTGGCGAGGATCTGGCTGAGCAAGGTGTCCGGCAGGTTGCCGGCATAGCACGGCAGGTGCCGCTCCAACACGAAGCCCAAGGCCTGCACCTTGCTGCCGTCGCTCAGGCGACAGCTCAGCCAGTGCGGACGGTAGGCTGGGTATGGCATCTCGCGTTGCCACAGGGCCATCAGTGAGTCGTCCAGGTTGCTTTCATCGAGGCGGTAGGCGAACCCACTGCAGGAACCACCGCGGTCCAGGCCGAATACCAGCCCCGGGCACTCCGGGGTACCGCGGTGTTCGTGGGACCACAGGTACAGGCCACGGTGATAGCCATGTACCCGGGCCCTTTGGCGTTCGACCGAGCTGCATTCAGGGCGCCAGATCAGCGAGCCGTAGGCGAACAACCAGACCGGGCCACCCTCGTGCTGGGACATGGTCTCGCGCATCGAGCGCTGCAATTGTTCGGGGGTGAGTTGTTGACCGAAGTCGAGCGACGGCGGATAGGAGACTTGCCAGGATGAACTTTCAAGTGTCGACATGGGCTGCCGCCAATATGTCCTGTGGACTACGAAGTTACGCGTTGCACTGCTGTTACTGCAGAGGCTTGGCTGTCGCTTTCGCGGGTAACCCCGCTCCCACAGAGCCTGTGGGAGCGGGGTTACCCGCGAAGGCCCTGGCGCCTAACGTAAGGGAGAACGCACTTCTGGCTCAAGCCCGAACAGATAATTTCATGCAATCTTCCGCCGAACGGGAAGTAATGTTTCGAGTATAGCGAAAGTTATTAACCCTATCGGCAACAATGCACGCCATATAATCAACAGGAAAAACTTCGGTTATTAACCCCGCGGCGCGTATGCAAAGACATCGGCGCGCATGCGGTGGGCATCCATGCCGGCCTCGACCAACGCATCAAGGGTGGCATAGACCATGTTCGGCGAGCCGCTGGCGTAGACGTGCACCTGGTTCAGGTCGCTGATGTCCTCGCACACCGCCTCGTGCAACAGGCCACAGCGCCCTTCCCAGCCGCAGAGGTCGCTGACCACCTTGTGCAGGAACAGGTTGGGCAGGCGCTCCCACTCGTCCCAGTGCTCGATCTCATAGAAATCCTCGGGCCGGCGCACCCCCCAATACAGGTGCACCGGATGCTTGAAGCCCTGCGCACGGCAGTGTTCGAGCAAGCTGTGCATCTGGCCCATGCCGGTGCCAGCGGCGATCAGCACCAGCGGGCCGTCGGGCAGCTCCGCCAGGTGAGCGTCGCCGAATGGCAGCTCGATGCGCGCCAGGCCATTGCGCTGCAGCTGCTGGATCAGCTGCACGGCGCTGCTTTCCCGGGCCAGCACATGCAGCTCCAAGTCACGACCACCGTGGGGCGCCGAGGCGAGGGAGAAGGCCGCCTTGTCCATGCCCTCGCGCTCGATCATCAGGTACTGCCCCGCGTGGTAGCGCGGCGGCTTGCCGGCTGGCGCGCGCAGGCGCACGCGCCAGACGTCGCCACCGACCTCGACGCATTCGCTCACGGTACAGGCCAGCTTGCGCACCGGCAGCTCGCCCAGGGCCAGCACACCATCCCACAGCAACACGCAGTCCTCCAGCGGCTCGGCGATGCAGGTGAACAGTTCACCGTGATCGCGGACTTGGCCTTCCTGGCGAACACTGCCTTCCACCAGCAGCGCGGCACACACATGGCAGTTGCCGTTGCGGCAGCTGCTTGGGCAGTCGTAGCCCAGGCGCCGCGCCGCATCCAGAATCCTTTCACCCGGTTCGACCGCCAGTACCGCCCCGGAAGGCTGCAAGGTTACCTGCATCAATCTATTCCCAACTGGTCCCACAACTCATCGATACGGCGGGTGACGGCCTCGTCCTTGACGATGACCCGGCCCCATTCGCGTGTAGTCTCGCCTGGCCACTTGTGGGTGGCGTCCAGGCCCATCTTCGACCCCAGGCCCGACACCGGCGACGCGAAGTCGAGGTAGTCGATCGGGGTGTTGTCGATCATCACCGTATCACGCTTGGGGTCCATGCGCGTGGTGATGGCCCAGATCACATCGTTCCAGTCACGGGCGTTGATGTCGTCGTCGGTAACGATAACGAACTTGGTGTACATGAACTGTCGCAGGAACGACCACACACCCAGCATGACGCGCTTGGCGTGGCCTGGGTACTGCTTCTTCATGGTCACCACCGCCATGCGGTACGAGCAGCCCTCGGGCGGCAGGTAGAAGTCGGTGATCTCGGGGAACTGCTTCTGCAGGATCGGCACGAACACTTCGTTCAGCGCCACGCCGAGGATCGCGGGTTCATCCGGTGGTCGACCGGTGTAGGTGCTGTGGTAGATCGGTTTCTGCCGGTGGGTGATGCGCTCGACGGTGAATACCGGGAAGCTGTCCACCTCGTTGTAGTAACCCGTGTGGTCGCCGTAAGGGCCTTCCGGGGCCATCTCGCCGGGGTGGATCACGCCTTCGAGGATGATCTCGGCGGTAGCCGGCACCTGCAGGTCGTTGCCACGGCATTTGACCAGTTCGGTACGGTTGCCGCGCAACAGACCGGCGAAAGCGTATTCGGACAAGGTGTCTGGAACCGGCGTAACCGCGCCGAGAATGGTCGCGGGGTCCGCACCGAGGGCAACGGCCACGGGGAATGGCTGGCCTGGGTGCTTTTCACACCATTCGCGGTAGTCCAGCGCCCCACCGCGATGGCTCAGCCAGCGCATGATCACCTTGTTGCGGCCGATCACCTGCTGGCGGTAGATACCCAGGTTCTGGCGGTCCTTGTTCGGCCCGCGAGTCACGGTCAGGCCCCAGGTGATCAGCGGCGCCACGTCGCCCGGCCAACAGTGCTGGATCGGCAACTGGCCCAGGTCGACGTCGTCGCCTTCGACCACGATTTCCTGGCACACCGCGTCCTTGACCACCTTCGGCGCCATGGACACGACCTTCTTGAAGATCGGCAGTTTCGACCAGGCGTCCTTCAGGCCCTTCGGCGGCTCAGGCTCCTTGAGGAACGCCAGCAGCTTGCCGATCTCGCGCAGTTCCTCGGTCGATTCGGCGCCCATGCCCATGGCCACGCGCTCGGGGGTGCCGAACAGGTTGCCCAGCACCGGGATGTCGAAGCCGGTGGGCTTTTCGAACAGCAACGCCGGGCCCTTGGCGCGCAGGGTGCGGTCGCAGACTTCGGTCATTTCCAGGACAGGGGAGATGGGAACCTGGATGCGCTTGAGTTCACCGCGCTGTTCCAGGCCACGGATGAAGTCGCGCAAATCGCGATACTGCATGCAAGGGCCTCATGTTGGGCGTATCGGTCGGGGGTGCAGAGTGTAGCGCCGTTCACGCCTGGTTTGGGGGCAAAAATGAAAAGGGGCCGCTTCGCGACCCATCGCGACACAAGGCCGCTCCTACAGGGGGATGGATAATCCTGTAGGAGCGGCCTTGTGTCGCGATGGGCTGCGCAGCAGCCCCATTCGGTTCCAGTCTGAAACGCTTACTTGCGCTTCATCGACAGGAAGAACTCATCGTTGGTCTTGGTCTGCTTGAGCTTGTCGACCAGGAACTCGATGGCGGCGATCTCGTCCATCGGGTGCAGCAGCTTGCGCAGGATCCACATGCGCTGCAGTTCGTCGTCGGCGGTCAGCAGCTCTTCGCGGCGAGTACCGGACTTGTTGATGTTGATGGCCGGGAACACGCGCTTCTCGGCGATGCGACGGTCCAGCGGCAGCTCCATGTTGCCGGTACCCTTGAACTCTTCGTAGATCACTTCGTCCATCTTCGAGCCGGTCTCGACCAGCGCGGTGGCGATGATGGTCAGCGAACCGCCTTCCTCGATGTTACGCGCGGCACCGAAGAAACGCTTCGGCTTCTCCAGGGCGTGGGCGTCGACACCACCGGTCAGCACCTTGCCGGAGCTCGGGATCACGGTGTTGTAGGCACGGGCCAGACGGGTAATCGAGTCGAGCAGGATGACCACGTCCTTCTTGTGCTCGACCAGGCGCTTGGCCTTCTCGATGACCATCTCGGCAACCTGCACGTGGCGGGTCGGCGGCTCGTCGAAGGTCGAGGCGACCACTTCGCCGCGCACGGTGCGCTGCATCTCGGTCACTTCTTCCGGGCGCTCGTCGATCAGCAGGACGATCAGGTGGCACTCGGGGTTGTTACGGGTGATGTTGGCCGCGATGTTCTGCAGCATGATGGTCTTGCCCGCTTTCGGCGGGGCGACGATCAGGCCGCGCTGGCCTTTGCCGATCGGGGCGCACAGGTCGATGACACGACCGGTGAGGTCTTCGGTGGAACCGTTGCCGGCTTCCATCTTCAGGCGCTTGTTGGGGAACAGCGGCGTCAGGTTTTCGAAGAGAATCTTGTTCTTCGCGTTTTCCGGACGGTCGAAGTTGATGGTATCGACCTTCAGCAGGGCGAAGTAACGCTCGCCTTCCTTCGGTGGACGGATCTTGCCGACGATGGTGTCGCCGGTGCGCAGGTTGAAGCGACGGATCTGGCTGGGCGAAACGTAGATGTCGTCAGGGCCGGCCAGGTAAGAGGCATCCGCCGAACGCAGGAAACCGAAACCATCCTGGAGAATCTCCAGCACGCCGTCACCCGAGATCTCTTCGCCGCTTTTCGCATGCTTTTTCAGCAGGGCGAAAATCACGTCCTGTTTGCGCGAACGGGCCATGTTTTCGATGCCCATCTGTTCGGCCATTTCCAAAAGATCGGTAATCGGCTTTTGCTTGAGTTCTGTCAGGTTCATAAGGGGAGTGACGTAATCATGTAAGGAAGGGAGAAATTAAGCGTTGGCTTAATGAGGCCGCGCCGCAAGATGGCGACAGGATCGCGTACTGATTCGAATTAGGGATGCTTCGGCGACGGCGTGCAGAGGGCACTGGAGAAGCAGTGCGAGGCCGAATGTAACACTTGCTTTTTTCGACGTCTAGTGGTTTTGGCCACCGTTTTCCGGGGCCATCCGTCTGGATGGGCACGATAGCGGGGCTCGCCGGCCCTCACGGAAAATACCTACGACAGATAAAGAAAAGCCCCGCATCTGCGGGGCTTCATCAAATCACAGGCTGGCGTCGAGGAACGCCTTGAGCTGCGACTTGGACAGTGCGCCGACCTTGGTGGCCTCGACGTTGCCGTTCTTGAACAGCATCAGGGTCGGGATACCACGCACGCCGTGCTTGGCCGGGGTTTCCTGGTTTTCGTCGATGTTCAGCTTGGCGATGGTCACCTTGCCTTGGTATTCAGCGGCGATGTCGTCCAGTACCGGCGCGATCATCTTGCATGGGCCGCACCATTCAGCCCAGTAGTCGACCAGCACCGCGCCTTCGGCCTTCAGTACGTCGGCTTCGAAGCTGGCGTCGGTGACATGTTTGATAAGATCGCTGCTCATGGATATCTCCAGGTCGTAAGCACAAAAAAACGTTGCCCATCATAGCCGCACCCAGGCGCGACAGGAAGCCACGGACGATTGAGTGTAACTATAGTTGTGCAAGACACCGCGAATCGAAACCGTCATGTCGCGGTCATAACATTGCTATGACATTGCCATGCATCAAGCCGCGCAGTGCCGCGCGTTGGCGTATGGCCGCGATCGTGGCACGATTGCCGGGTTAACGACCGAGAACCTCCAGATCATGCCGCATACCACCGCGAAGAACCTGTCTCTGATCGCCGCCATCGACCTAGGC
Organism: Pseudomonas sp. microsymbiont 2; assembly: GCF_054788395.1. Classification (NCBI taxonomy): domain Bacteria; kingdom Pseudomonadati; phylum Pseudomonadota; class Gammaproteobacteria; order Pseudomonadales; family Pseudomonadaceae; genus Pseudomonas; species Pseudomonas sp. microsymbiont 2. The sequence goes on along the minus strand of NZ_CM139112.1, from coordinate 318,933 downwards.
TCCAACAGCTTCCACATGGTCGTGGCCAAGGCCCATCATACGGAAATCCGCATTCTTGAAAGGCTTGGCGAGAAGGTTCAGCTGGCTGCCGGCATAGACGACGAACGCAAGCTCAGCGAAGAAGCCATTCAGCGCGGGCTCGAATGCCTCAAGCGCTTCGCCCAGCTGATCAACGGCATGCCGCAGGGCTCGGTGCGCATCGTCGGCACCAACGCCCTGCGCGAGGCCCGCAACCGCAACGAGTTCATCCAGCGCGCCGAGGCCATTCTCGGCCACCCGGTGGAGGTCATCTCCGGCCGTGAAGAGGCGCGCCTGATCTACCTGGGCGTGTCCCACACCCTGGCCGACACCCCCGGCAAGCGCCTGGTCGCCGACATCGGTGGTGGCAGCACCGAGTTCATCATCGGCCAGCGCTTCGAGCCGCTGCTGCGCGAAAGCCTGCAAATGGGCTGCGTCAGCTTCACCCAGCGCTACTTCCGCGACGGCAAGATCACCCCGGCGCGCTACGCCCAGGCCTACACCGCCGCGCGCCTGGAACTGATGAGCATCGAGAACGCCCTGCACCGCCTGACCTGGGACGAGGCCATCGGTTCGTCCGGGACCATCCGCGCCATCGGTGCGGCGATCAAGTCTGGCGGGCTGGGCAATGGCGAGGTCAACGCCGAGGGCCTGGCGTGGGTCAAGCGCAAGCTGTTCAAGCTCGGGGACACCGACAAGATCGACTTCGAAGGGGTCAAGCCCGATCGCCGGACCATCTTCCCGGCGGGCCTGGCCATCCTCGAGGCGATCTTCGACGCGCTGGAGTTGCAGCGCATGGAGCATTGCGACGGCGCCCTGCGCGAGGGCGTGCTGTTCGACCTGCTGGGTCGCCACCACCATGAAGACGTGCGCGAACGCACCCTCAACTCGCTGATGGAGCGTTACCACGTCGACCAGGGCCAGGCAGCGCGCGTGGAGCGCAAGGCCTTGCATGCCTTCGACCAAGTAGCCAAGGCATGGGGCCTGGAAGAGGGAAACTGGCGCGATCTGCTGGGCTGGGCGGCGAAAATCCATGAAATCGGCCTGGATATCGCTCACTACCATTATCACAAGCACGGCGCCTACCTGATCGAGCACTCCGACCTGTCCGGCTTCTCTCGCGAAGATCAGCAGATGATGGCGCTGCTGGTGCGCGGCCATCGCCGCAACATCCCCAAGGACAAGTTCAACGAACTCGGCGATGAAGGCATCAAGCTGCTGCGCCTGTGCGTGCTGCTGCGCTTCGCCATCCTGTTCCACCACATCCGTGGCACCCAGCAGATGCCGAAAGTGGTGCTGCAGGCGGGCGACAACAGCCTGGAGGTCGTATTCCCCGAAGGCTGGCTGGAACAGAACCAGCTGACCCAGGCCGACTTCGCCAACGAGGCGGAGTGGCTGGCGCGGGTTGGGTTTGTGCTGAGCGTGCGCTAAAGACCAAAGGGGGGCGCTTTGCGCCCCTTTCGCGACACAAGGCCGCTCCTACAGGGAATCGCGATCGCCTGTAGGAGCGGCCTTGTGTCGCGAAAGGGCCGCAAAGCGGCCCCCATGTCGGTACTAGCGAACGTTCAGCACCGGATTGCTCAGCCGCTCAAGCAGCGTCGCCTGGGCACTGCGCGGGTTCTGGTTGCCGGTCGGCGTGCTGCGCACGTAGCGCCCGTCCGGCTGCAGGGTCCAGGCCTGGGTGTTGTCGGTCAGGTACAGCTCCAGCTCCTTCTTCACCCGCAGCAGCAGCTTCTTGCCCTCCACCGGGAAGCAGGTCTCGACGCGCTTGTCGAGGTTGCGCTCCATCCAGTCGGCGCTGGACAGGTAGATCTGCTCCTCGCCGCCATTGAGGAAGTAGAACACCCGGGTGTGCTCGAGGAAGCGACCGATGATCGAGCGCACGTGGATGTTGTGCGACACCCCCGCAATGCCCGGGCGCAGGCAGCACATGCCGCGCACCACCAGGTCGATGCGCACGCCCGACTGGCTGGCCTTGTACAGCGCCTTGATGATCTTGGCGTCGGTCAGCGAGTTGAACTTGGCGATGATGTGCGCCGGCTTGCCTTCCAGGGCGAACTGGGTCTCCCGGGCGATCATGTCGAGCATGCCTTTCTTCAGGGTGAAGGGCGCGTGCAGCAGCTTCTTCATGCGCAGGGTCTTGCCCATGCCGATCAGCTGGCTGAACAGCTTGCCGACGTCCTCGGTGAGGGCGTCGTCGGAGGTCAGCAGGCTGTAGTCGGTGTAGAGGCGGGCGTTGCCGGCGTGGTAGTTGCCGGTGCCCAGGTGCGCGTAGCGGACGATCTCGCCCTGCTCGCGACGCAGGATCAGCATCATCTTGGCGTGGGTCTTGAAGCCCACCACGCCGTAGATCACCACCGCGCCGGCAGCCTGCAGGCGGCTGGCCATCTGCAGGTTGGACTCTTCGTCGAAGCGCGCGCGCAGCTCGATCACCGCGGTGACCTCCTTGCCGTTACGCGCCGCGTCCACCAGGGCGTCGACGATCTCCGAGTTGGCCCCGGAGCGGTACAGGGTCTGGCGCACGGCGAGCACGTGCGGGTCCTTGGCGGCCTGGCGCAGCAGGTCGATCACCGGGGTGAACGACTCGAACGGGTGCATCAGCAGCACATCCTGCTTGCCGATCACGCTGAAGATGTTGTCGGCGTTCTGCAGCAGCTTGGGGATCGCCGGGGTGAACGGTGTGTACTGCAGCTCCGGGTGGCTGTCGAGGCCGGTGATGCTGAACAGGCGGGTCAGGTTGACCGGGCCGTTGACCTGGTACAGCTCGCTCTCGCTCAGGCTGAACTGCTTGAGCAGGTAGTCCGACAGATGTTTCGGGCAGGTGTCGGCCACCTCGAGGCGCACGGCATCGCCATAGCGCCGCGAGAACAGTTCACCCCGCAGGGCGCGGGCAAGGTCGTCGACTTCCTCGGAGTCCAGCGCCAGGTCGGCGTTGCGGGTCAGGCGGAACTGATAGCAGCCTTTGACCTTCATGCCCTGGAACAGGTCATCGGCGTGGGCGTGGATCATCGACGACAGGAACACGTAGTTGTCGCCTGGGCCACCGACCTCCTCCGGCACACGGATCACCCGTGGCAGCAGGCGTGGCGCCGGGATGATCGCCAGGCCAGAGTCGCGGCCGAAGGCATCGACACCTTCGAGCTCGACGATGAAGTTGAGGCTCTTGTTCACCAGCAGCGGGAACGGGTGAGTCGGGTCGAGGCCGATCGGGGTGATGATCGGGGCGATCTCGTCGCGGAAGAATCGACGCACCCAGGTCTTGAGCTTGGGCGTCCAGTAGCGACGGCGGATGAAGCGGATGGCGTGCTTCTCCAGCTCAGGCAGCAGCACGTCGTTGAGAATCGCGTACTGACGATCCACCTCGCTGTGCACCAGCTCGCTGATGCGCGCCAGCGCCTGGTGCGGCTGCAGACCGTCGGCGCCAGCCTGCTCACGGGCGAAATTGATCTGTTTCTTCAGGCCGGCCACGCGGATCTCGAAGAACTCGTCCAGGTTGCTGGAAAAGATCAGCAGGAACTTCAGGCGCTCGAGCAGCGGGTAGGACTCGTCCAGCGCCTGCTCCAGCACACGGATGTTGAACTGCAGCTGCGACAGCTCGCGATGAATGTACAGGCTGCTGTCGTCCAGGCTTGGCACGGCGATCGCCGGGGCCGGGGCCGGAGCGGGCGCGGCGGCTTCCGCCACCGGCTCGGGGGGCGCCGGCAGATCAGGCGGGGTCTGCAGCATCTCTTCGGGCACGGCCTGGACTTCCTTGATAGCGACAGGGTTGAGCTCTTCGTTGTTCATCTGACGTTCCTGGAGAGCGTTACTGCCCTCTCATCAATTGAGCGGCACGCACGGCGAAATAGGTCAGGATGCCATCGGCGCCTGCCCGTTTGAATGCGGTGAGGGATTCGAGGATCACGGCCTCGCCGAGCCAGCCGTTCTGGATCGCTGCCATGTGCATGGCGTACTCGCCGCTCACCTGGTAGGCGAAGGTCGGCACCTTGAACTCGGCCTTCACGCGGTGAACGATGTCCAGGTACGGCATGCCCGGCTTGACCATTACCATGTCGGCGCCTTCGGCCAGGTCCGTGGCCACTTCGTGCAGGGCCTCGTCGCTGTTGGCCGGGTCCATCTGGTAGGAAGCCTTGTTGGCCTTGCCCAGGTTCAGCGCCGAGCCGACCGCGTCGCGGAACGGACCGTAGTAGGCGCTGGCGTACTTGGCCGAGTAGGCCATGATGCGCACGTTGACGTAGCCGGCCTCTTCCAGGGCCTGACGGATCGCGCCGAGCCGGCCGTCCATCATGTCCGACGGGGCCACCACCTGGGCGCCGGCCTCGGCGTGGGACAGCGCCTGGCGTACCAGGGCTTCGACGGTGATGTCGTTCTGCACGTAGCCCTCTTCATCGAGGATGCCGTCCTGACCATGGGTGGTGAACGGATCCAGGGCCACGTCGGTGATCACCCCCAGCTCAGGGAAGCGGGCACGCAGGGCGCGGGTGGCGCGCTGGGCGATGCCGTCCGGGTTCCAGGCTTCGGCGCCGTCGAGGGATTTCTTCTCGGTTGGGGTCACCGGGAACAGCGCCAGCGCTGGAATACCCAACTCCACCCAGCCCTGTGCGGCCTCCAGCAGCAAGTCGATCGACAGGCGTTCGACACCTGGCATGGACGGCACTTCCTCGCGACGACCCTCGCCGTCCAGCACGAATACCGGAAGAATGAGGTCATCGACGGTCAGGGTGTTTTCGCGAACCAGGCGACGGGAAAATTCGTCCCGACGGTTGCGACGCAGACGAGTGGCAGGAAACAGACGATTGGCGGGGGTAAAGCTCACGGCAGACTCCTGAGCCCGCGCAGGCGGGCTAGCGCGACAGTTATAAGCGGCCATTATGACGCCTGTGTTACACCTAAGGGCAACCCTGCGACTTGTGGCCGCAGTCATTGTCCGTGCAGGGGATCTTCACGTCGAGACGCATTAGGACACTTTCCCGATCGCGCCCGAAGGGGTAGGCTGCGCGTTCATTTCGCCAGCACGCCTGAAAATGCTTCAACAATTCCTGAACGATTTCGGCTACTTTGCCCTTTTTCTCGGCACGTTCTTCGAAGGCGAGACCATCCTGGTACTCGCGGGGTTTCTTGCGTTTCGCGAATACATGGATATCAAGCTGGTGGTCCTGGTGGCCTTCTGCGGCAGCTATGCCGGTGACCAGCTGTGGTACTTCATGGGGCGCCGCCACGGGCGCAAGATCCTTGCCCGCAAGCCGCGCTGGCAGGCCATGGGCGACCGGGCGCTGGAACACATCCGCCGCCATCCGGACATCTGGGTGCTGAGCTTCCGCTTCGTCTACGGCCTGCGCACGGTGATGCCGGTGGCCATCGGCCTGTCGGGCTATCCGCCGCGCCGCTACCTGTTGCTCAACGGCATCGGCGCCGCGGTCTGGGCCCTGGCCCTGGGCCTGGCGGCCTACCACTTCGGCGCCATCCTCGAAGGCATGCTCGGCAGCATCAAGAAGTACGAGCTATGGGTGCTCGGCGGCCTGCTGGTGCTGGGCCTGCTGCTCTGGCTGCGCCGGCGCTTTCGCAACAGCCGCGCTGAGCGCCGCGCGGCGGCAGAGAGCCAGGCCACCGAGGCTGAGCAGGCTGTAGACCACGAGCAGCAGCCAGAACAACGGCGTGACCAACGCTAATCCGAACGCGCCGGCCAGGTAGAGAGCCGGCGCATTGAGCAGTAACCGCAGCTGTTCCAGCCGCCCCGCCCAGGGCCGGTTCTCCAGCATGGCACCGAGCACGAACAGGCCGAACGCCATCACCGCCCAGCCCAGCACCAGCGCCGTGGCCGGTACCCGCTCCGCCACCTCCATCAGATAACTGCCCAGCGCCACATAGACCGCGAACTGCGCCGTCACGTAGAGCTGCTGCGCGCCGCCCAGCGGGATGGCGAACTTGCGAAACGCACCCAGGTCCTGCTTGGGCTGTGGATAAGCCGCCGCCACGTCCGCCGGACGCCAGCCGGTGGGCATGAACCAGATGCGCAGCTTGTCCCACCAGCTGCCGGCGCGCCGGGCGTCATGCCAGAGCTGGGCGTAGAACTGCACGTTGGCCCACAACGGGTTCCAGCTGGCCAGGGGCGTGGTCACGCCGAAGATCACCGGCTCGCGTTCGTCCTCTTCCTGGAAGGTGCCGAACAGCCGGTCCCAGATTATGAACACGCCACCGTAGTTGCGATCCAAGTACAGAGGATTCTGCGCATGGTGGACACGATGGTTGGACGGCGTGATGAAGAGCCACTCGAGCCAGCCCAGCTTGGGCACATGGCGGGTGTGCACCCAGAACTGGTACAGCAGGTTCAGCGATGCCACGGTGATGAACACCAGCGGTGGCACGCCCAGCAGCGCCAGCGGCAGGTAGAAAATCCACGAGAAGATGAAGCCGCTGCTGGTCTGGCGCAGCGCGGTGGTGAGGTTGTACTCCTCGCTCTGGTGATGCACCGAATGCGCCGCCCACAGCACGTTGCGCTCGTGGCCCAGGCGGTGCAGCCAGTAATAGCAGAGGTCGTAGAGCACGAAGGCGACCAGCCACACCCACCAGGCGTCCGCCGGCAGCCGCAGCACGGCCAGGTGTTCCCAGGCCAGCGCGTAGGTCACCAGCCCCACGCCCTTGGTCAGCAGACCGGTGCTGGTGGACAGCGCGCCGGTGCTGAGGCTGTTGATCGAATCGGCGAGCTGATAGTTGCGCCGCCCGCGCACGCGGTCGGCGATCAGCTCCACCGCGATCAGCACGAAGAAGAACGGCACGGCCAGCAGAATCAGGTCCATGAACGGCCACCTCCAAGGTCATCCATGAAGATTAGGCCGCCCGGGAGGCAAATCCCATGGATACATCTGCCAAACTAGAGGACATTTAGCGCCTCGACACTGGAGTAATGAGCATGACGAAAAAAGTTGCGGTGATTCTGTCCGGTTGCGGCGTGTACGACGGCGCCGAAATCCACGAGAGCGTGATCACCCTGCTGCGCCTCGACCAGCGTGGCGCCCAGGTGCAGTGCTTCGCGCCGAACATCGCGCAGATGCACGTGATCGATCATCTGACCGGGGAAGAAATGCCCGAATCGCGCAATGTCCTGGTGGAGTCGGCGCGCATTGCCCGGGGCGAGGTCAAGGACATTCGTGAAGCCAAGGTCGAGGACTTCGACGCATTGATCGTTCCAGGCGGTTTCGGCGCGGCGAAGAACCTGTCCAACTTCGCCGTCGAAGGCGCCAACTGCACCGTGCAACCGGACGTGCTGGCCCTGGCCGAGGCATTCGCCGATGCCTGCAAGCCGGTCGGCCTGATCTGCATCTCGCCGGCCCTGGCGGCAAAGATCTATGGGCCGGGCGTGGTCTGCACCATCGGCAATGACGCTGGCACAGCGGCGGCGGTGGTCAAGATGGGCGGTACCCATGAAGAATGCGATGTGCATGACATCGTCGAGGACGTGCAGCGCAAGCTGGTGACGACCCCAGCGTACATGGAGGCCAAGTCCATCAGCGAAGCGGCGGGCGGTATCTACAAGCTGGTGGACCGGGTGCTGGAACTGACCCACGAGAACGACCAGTAGATCCCCGGGGGCGCTTTGCGCCCCTTTCGCGACACAAGGCCGCTCCTACAGAAATGCGCTGAACCTGTAGGAGCGGCCTTGTGTCGCGATGGCCTGCGCAGCAGGCCCGGGCAGCTACGCCTTCGACAAGCGGGTCAGGATCCGGTCCAGGGCATTGGCGAACGCCTGCTTCTCGCGCTCGCCATAGGGCGCCTGGCCACCGCCGACCTGGCCCTGCTCGCGCAGCTCGGTGAACAGGTTGCGCACCGCCAGGCGCTCGCCCATGTTGCGCTCGTCGAACTCACGCCCACGCGGATCCAGCGCCGCCACGCCCTTCTTGATCAGGCGGTCGGCCAGCGGCACGTCGCTGCAGATCACCAGCTCGCCCGGCACGGCGTTTTCCACCAGATAGTCGTCGGCTGCATCCATGCCACTGGGCACCACGATCAGCCGCACGCAGGCGAAGGCCGGCTTGATCTGTGGTTGGCCGGCGACCATCACCACCTCCAGCTTGCGCTTGAGGGCGAACTTGACGATCAGGTCCTTGGCCGCCTTGGGGCAGGCGTCGGCATCGATCCATATACGCATGGGGGGTTGTTTCCTGGGTTTGGCGGATGGCCATTGTCGCAGGTTCGGCCCTATCGCGGGTAAATCGGGGCGCCGAACCGCCGCTCCCACAGGGAGTTCACCATCGCAGAGGACAGCGCAGCTCCTGTGGGAGCGGCGGTTCGGCGCCCCGATTTACCCGCGAAGAAACCACCACCGATCTCAGCTGGCCGCGGCCCGGCGTTTCTCGGCCAGCCGGCTGCGCCCATAGAGGAGCACGATCGCCAGCAACGCCACCGCCTGCGCCCCCAGCGAATAGGCATCGGCATGGATCCCCAGCCAGTCGAACTCGAAGAACGCCACCGGCCGCGTGCCCAGCACACCGGCCTCCTGCAGCGCCTTGACGCCATGCCCGGCGAACACCACCGACAGCGCGCACAGCAGCGCCGCGTTGATGCTGAAGAACAGCGACAGCGGCAGCTTGGCCGAGCCGCGCAGGATCACCCAGGCCAGGCCCACCAGCAGCACCAGCGCCGTGGCGCCACCGGCCAGCACCGCCTGGTGCCCGGCCGGCCCTGCCTGCAGCCACAGGGTTTCGTAGAACAGGATCACCTCGAACAGCTCGCGGTACACCGAGAAGAACGCCAGCAAGGCAAAGCCGAAGCGCCCGCCGCCACTGACCAGGCTGCGCTTGATGTAGTCCTGCCAGGCGGCGGCGTGGCGCCGATCATGCATCCACACGCCCAGCCACAGCACCATCACCGCGGCGAACAGCGCCGTGCAGCCCTCCAGCAACTCGCGCTGGGCGCCGCCCACGTCGATCACATAGGCCGCCAGGGCCCAGGTGGCGAAACCGGCGACCAGCGCCAGGGCCCAGCCGATATTGACGCTGCGCACAGCCGACTGCTGGCCGGTATTGCGCAGGAAGGCGAGGATCGCCGCCAGCACCAGGATCGCTTCGAGCCCTTCGCGAAGCAGGATCAACAGGCCGGAGATGTAGCTCAGCGACCAGCTCAGGCCATCGCTGCCCAACAGCTTGGCGGCCCCCTCCAGATGCGCCTTGGCTTCGCCCAGGCGTTGTTCGGCCTGGGCCACCGGCAGGCCGTCCTGCAGCGACTGACGGTAGGCCATCAGCGATTTCTCGGTATCCTTGCGCGCCTGGGTGTCGATGTTGTCGAGGGAGCTCTCCACCAGCTCGAAGCCTTCCAGGTACGCCGCCACCGACAGGTCGTAGGCCTGGTCGTGGTCGCCGGCGCGATAGGCCGCCAGGCTCTTGTCCAGGGTGCTGGAGGTGTATTCGAGCAGTTGCGCCGGCCCGCGCTTGACCTGCGGCGGCTGGGCACGCTGGGCGCGGAACGCGGCCACGGCGCCAGGGCCTTCGCTGGCGGCGACTTCGGCCGGGGTCTGGCGGGCCAGGTCGGCGAGGTTCCAGGTCTTGTCGCCCTTGGCCGCCTGCGGATCGGCGGTGAAACTGGCGATGTACGCCGCCACGTCCCAGCGCTGGCGCTCGTCCAGCTGGTCGGCGAACGAGGGCATCTCGGTACCCTCGATGCCCAGGCCCAGGGTGTTGTACAGGTCGAACAGGCTCAGCTGGTCGAGGCGCTCGGCACTGCGCAGGTTGGCCGGTGCCGGCTCCAGGCCCACGCCGGCGGGGCCATCGCCCAGGCCGGTATCGCCGTGGCAGATCGAGCAGTTCTGCGCATAGAGCGACGCGCCCCGGGCCGGATCGGGGGTGATCACCGGCGCCTGACTGACCTCGTAGGCCACGGCCAGGCGCGCACCCAACTGGCGAGCCTGACGCGCGACACCGGCACCATCCTGGCGCTGGTCGATGGCCTGGCGAAGATCCTGCACGCCCTGCTCCAGCGCGCCACGCTCGGCGTTCTCCGGCAAGCCCTTGATCAGCTCGGCCAGCACACCGCTGAACTCCTGCTGTTCGCGGTATTCCCCGTCGTCCACCACCTTGCCGTCGTGCACGGTGGGCGGGTAGTCGGCACCGATGTAGTCCAGCAGGTGCAACGCCTTGGTCGCATCGGCGGGCGCCTCGGCCAACGTCAGGGAGCTGCACAGCGCCAGCACCGGACCAAGCACCAGGGCAAGCAGACGGGAACGGGAAATCATGGCCAGTCTCGACGGGAATACGAAAGAGAACATTGTTCACTTCCACTCTCCATCGCTCAAGGCTGGCGGGCAGATTTCATGAAAAATCCTGCAACGAAATTGACTGATAAAACGTATTGACCCGTCTTTTTCCGCGAATGATGGCACCCACGTAAAAATGCGAATCAATTAGCCATCACCGCGCTACTACTTTGGATATAATCCCGCCCCGCCAAAGCGGCTCAACTGTTTCAGGGAAAGAAGTAGTCCGATGTTATCCCGTGTCTTGACCCTCGCGACCCTGGTCGCCGCCGTGCAACTGACCGGTTGCTCGGTTTTCCGCAACTACGACAGCGAACTGCAGGAGACCAACCGGCAGTTGGCCACCGGCAACGTCGAGGCCGCCCTCGCCCTGCTGGAAAGCAACAACAAAGGCGAGCAGAAAGACCTGCTCTACTACTTCGAGAAGGGTGAGCTGCTGCGCTCCAAGGGCGACCTCAAGGGTAGCCAGGAGGCCTGGCGCCACGCCGACAGCGTCGTGTTCCAGTGGGAGGAGTCGGTCAAGCTCGACACCGACAAGTACCTCAGCCAGTTCGGCAGCTACCTGGTCAACGACAAGGTGCGCCGCTACGAGGGCTACGACTACGAAAAAGTCATGCTGACCACGCAGATGGCCCTGAACCTGCTGGCACAGAACGACTTCGACGGCGCCCGCACCGAGATCAAGAAGACCCACGAGCGCGAGGCGGTCATTGCCGAACTGCGCGACAAGGAATACCTCAAGCGCGAGCAGGAGGCCGAGAAGCAAGGCATCAAGACCGAGTACAAGGAGCTGCAGGGCTATCCAATCGCCAGTCTCGACGCGCCGGAGGTGGTCGGCCTGAAGAACAGCTACCAGAGCGCGTTCAGTCACTACCTGTCCGGTTTCGTCTACGAGGCCCTCGGCGAGAAAGGCCTGGCCGCCCCAGGCTACCGCAAGGCCGCCGAGCTGCGGCCGAACACGCCGCTGCTGGAGCAGGCATTGCTCGAACTGGACCACGACAGCGCCAAGGCCGCTGAAAGCGACGTGCTGATCGTGGTGCAGAGCGGCCTGGCGCCAGCCCGCGATTCGATCCGCATCCCGATCCCGCTACCGATCCAGGACAACCTGGTGATCACCCCGCTGTCGTTCCCGATCATGCGCGAAGACACGTCCACCGCGCCCCTGAGCGAGATCCGCCTCGACGACAAGGCCCTGGCCCTGACCGCGCTCAACAGCACCAGCGCCATGTCGCGCCGCGCCCTGCGCGACGACATGCCGGGCATCATCCTGCGCACCAGCGTGCGCGCCATCAGCCGTGGCGTGGCGCAAAAGAACCTGAACCAGACCAACCCGATGGCCGGGCTGGTGGTAGGCCTGGCCTCCACCGTGCTCGAAGGCGCCGACACCCGCACCTGGCGCACCCTGCCCGACCAGACCCAGGTGGCACGGGTTCGTCTCAAGTCCGGTGCACACCGCCTGAACCTGCCGTCGAACCTTGGCGGCACCCAGGTCACGGTGAACGTCGATCGCCCCTACCAGGTGGTGAGCCTGCGGGTGATCGGCAGCCGCGTATTCGCTGGCGGCCCGGCCGTCGAAGTCACTCCGCAGGCCACAGCCCAGGCTGTCGCCAGCCTCAAGTAACCGCAAGGATCGAACATGCGCAAAACATGCCTCGCCCTGGCCGCCATCGCCCTCCTGGCTGGCTGCGCCACCCCACCCCCGGCTCCCGGCAGCGCCGCCAGCAAGGTGGTGACCATGGGCCAACTGGATGACATCGAGGTCGGCCAGATGCGCGTCGCCCGCGAAAACGGCTTTCTCACCGTCAGCGTGGCGCTGACAAACACCAGCCGCAGCAACCAGACCCTCTTCTATCGCTTCGCCTGGCTGGGCAGCGATGGCTTCCCGGTGGCCGACGAGGAGAGCTGGAAAGCCCTGCCGCTGTACGGCAAGCAGGCCAAGATCCTGCCCGCCATCGCCCCGACCCCTGCTGCCCGTGACTTCCGTTTCGAAGTCCACACCCGGTAACCCCTTTCAGGAGCACGTTCCATGTTCGCACGCCTTTCCCTCGCCGCCGTCGCCATCGCCCTGGTCAGCGGCTGCAGCACCCCATCGCCGGTCCTCGGCGGCAAGAACATCAGCTACGGCGACAGCAAGGCCGTCGAGCTGGTGACCAACGAGTTCGGCTCCACCGACCTGCAGATGATCGCCGAGAGCATGACCCGCTCCCTGGCCCAGTCCGGTGTGCTGCACGGGCGCCCGGTGGTGCAGGTGTACGACGTGAAGAACAAGACCAGCGAGTACATCGATACCCGCGAGATCACCACCTCGATCAAGACCCAACTGATGAAGTCCGGCGCCGCTCGCTTCGCCAGCGACAACACCGACATGCAGAGCCAGGTCGACCAGCTCAAGCTGCAGAACCAGAGCGGCCTGTACAAGAAGCAGACCGTGGCCAAGACCGGCAACATGATCGCCGCCAAGTACCGTCTGGAAGGCTCGATCAGTTCGATCGTCAAGCGCAGCAGCGACTACAAGGACGTGTTCTACAAGTTCAGCCTGCAGTTGGTCGACGTGGAAAGCGGCCTGGCCGAGTGGATGGACGAAAAAGAAATCCGCAAGACCACGGAGCGCTGATCGATGCGTGCATGGATGGCAATCATCGGCCTGGCCTGCGCCTTCGGCGCGCAGGCGGCCCCCAAGGTGGCGGTGACCGACCTGGCCTATCAAGCGCAGGTGGAGGAATACATCCACACCATCAACGCCCAGAGCAGCGGCCAGGCTGGCATGTACCACGCCAGCGGCCAGTCGAGCTACAGCGAGTACGAGAGCCTCAACAGCTACATCGAGCAGACCGAGCTGCGCAAGTTCGGGGGCGACATCAAGGGTGAGATCCTCAAGACCGGCATGTTCCAGCTGGTCCAGGGCCGTCCCTACACCGCCGACTCGAAGGAAGACGTGTACGACGTGATCCGGCGCATCAAGAACGGCGCGTTCAAGGGCGCCGACTACGTGCTGTTCGGCACCCTGTCGGACATCGACTTCCAGCAGGACATCAACTCGCTGGACCACACCGACAGCTACTCGGCGGTGCTGGGCCTGACGGTGGTCGCCGACTTCAGCCTGATCGACACCCGCACCTACGAGATCACCTCGGCGTTCACCGCCATGGGTGAAGGGCAGGACACCAAGCTGGTCAAGGGCCAGGACCGCCGCGTGACGCTGAACCGTCCGCGGGTGGTGCGTGATGTATCGAAGGCGCTGGGCGAGGATGTGGCGCAGCAGTTGGCCGAGCAGTTGGGCGGCTCGGTGCCCGGGCAGCCGAAGCAGCCGCGTGGCCGGGACAACCTGCCGCCGGATGAGCCGGCGCGGGTGCTGAACTAGGCCACACGCAATCCCTGTAGGAGCGGCCTTGTGTCGCGAAAGGGCCGCATAGCGGCCCCGGGGCTTCAGAAGTGATAAATAAATCGCTGGGGCTGCTCTGCAGCCCTTTCGCGACACAAGGCCGCTCCTACAGGGGAACCATCAAGGTCTGGCACTGCCCTTCCAGCCGCCACCCAAGGCCAGGAACACGCCGATCTGCCCCATCGCCACCTGGCTGTTGGCCGCCGCCAGCTGCGCCCGCACATCGGTGTAGGTGCGCGTCGCCTGCAAGTCCGCCAGGAACGACTCACGCCCCACCTGGTAACGCAGATGGGTCTGATCCGCCGACTCCTTGGCCGAACGCTCCGCCTCGGCCAGCGCATCGCGCCGATCCAGCAATGCGCTGTACTGTGCCAGCCGTGTCTGTGTCTCGCGGATGGCGTTGAGCACCACCCCGTCGAAATGCGCCAGCGCCGCCTGGGTCGAGGCTTCGCCCATGCGGATGCGCGCACGGGTGCCATTGGTGGGAATGTTCCAGCTGATCTGCGGGCCGAAGCCCCAGCGGTTGGTCGCAGGCTCGCCGAGGTTGTCGAGGATGCCGATGGTGCCCACCTGAGCGCCAATGCTGATATCCGGGTACAACGCGCCGGTGGCCACGCCGATGGTGGCAGTGGCCGCCGCCAGCTGGCGCTCGGCCTGGCGAACGTCCGGGCGACGCTTGAGCAGGGCCGCGCCATCACCGACCGGGATCAATTGCGCCAGGTGCGGCAGCTCGGCGCAATCGGCGGTACCGGCAGGCAGCTGTTCGACCGGCTTGGCCAGCAGCGCGGCCAAGGTGTACAGCCCGGCCTCGCGCTCGGCCTTGAAGCGTGGCAACTCGGCGCGCAACGATTTGAACTGGGTTTGCGAACGGGTCACCTGGGTCTCGTCGCCACGCCCGGCGTCGCGCAGGCGCTGGGTCAGCTGCACGCTCTGCTGCTGCAAGTCCAGCGACTCATGGGCGATGTGATACTCCTCGTTGGCCGAGCACACCTGGGTATAAGCCTTGACCACGTCGGCCACCAGGGTGATGCGCGCGGTATCGGCGGCGGCCTGCACCGCGTCGGCGTTGGCCTTGGCGGCCTCGGTGCCGCGCTTGAGGGTGCCCCACAGGTCGAACTGGTAGCTGGCGCTGATGATCGCTTCGCCGATGTTGGCCACCGGCACCTTCTCCGGCAGCAGGAACGCTTCGCCGGACTCCTGCAGGCGCTGCGCGCCCAGTTTCACGCCGCCATTGAAGCCACCCTGGGACTCGGCCACCTCTACCTGGGCGCGGGCCTTGGCGATGTTGGCGGCGGCCACGCGTAGCTCGGTGTTGGCACTCAGGGCCTGACGCACCAGCTCGTTGAGCCGTTGATCCTGGTACAGCTGCCACCAGTCCTCGGGCACCGGCGCCGAGACCACGCTGTCGGCGTCCTGGCGCAACGGGCCATTGAGGTCGCCGCGCTGCACGGCGGCATCCTTGGGCAGCTGGTAATCAGGCCCGACCATCATGCAGGCACCGAGGGACAGGCACAGCCCCGCCAGGATCAGTCGCTTCATGGGCGCTGGCCCTCGACGATCGACACCGTGGCGGTACGCCCGGCGATCATGCGGAAGTCTTCCGGCACGTCGTCGAAGGCGATGCGCACGGGAATGCGCTGGGCCAGGCGCACCCAGCTGAACGCCGGGTTGACGTTGGGCAGCAGGTTGGCGCCGCTGCTGCGGTCGCGATCCTCGATGCCGGCCGCCAGGCTCTGCACGCGACCGCGCAGGTGGGTGTTGTCACCCATCACACGGATGTCCACCGCGTCGCCGATATGAATGCCACCGAGCTTGGTCTCTTCGAAGTAGCCATCGACGTGGTAAGAGGCGCTGTCGACCACCGACAGCACCGGTCGCCCGGCACTGACGAACTCGTGGGCGCGCGGCGCTCGGTCGTTGAGGTAGCCATCCACCGGGCTGCGCACCACCGAGCGGTCGAGGTTGAGCTGGGCCACATCCACCTGCACCTGGGCCTCGTTGACCGCCGAACGGGCGCGGGCTTCGCGGGACTGGCTCTCCTCCAGCTGCTCGGCCGCCACCAGGTTGCCCAGCTTGCGGTTGCGCTGCGCCTCGCGGGAGGCCTGGGCCAGGGTTTCCTGGCGCTCGGCCAGGGTCGCCTTGGCCTGGCGCAGGGCCAGGGTGAAGCGGTCCTGATCGATGGTGAACAGCACATCGCCACGCTTGATGGTCTGGTTGTCGCGCACCTCGACCTTCTGGATCAGCCCGGAAACATCCGGGGCGATCTGGATCACGTCGGCGCGGATATGGCCGTCGCGGGTCCAGGGGGCGAACATGTAGTACACCACCATCTGCCACACGAGCACGGCGGCGAAGGTCACTACCAGCAAGGTCAGGACCACGCGGCCCAGGGTCAGCAAAGGTTTTTTCATGGCAGCATCAGGCTTCGGCAAAAGTGGTCCACCGCGCCAAGCAGCACGGCATACAGAGCAACGTTGAACAACGCCCGGTGCCAGACCAGGCGGTAGAAATGCAGGCGCACCAGCACCGCATGCACCCCGAGGAACAGCAGGTAGGTGCCAAACATCATCACCAGCAGCGTGGGCAGGAACACCCCGCTGATATCCAGTTCACCGATCACAGGGGCGCTCCGTCGAGGCCGGGGGGCAGTTGCGTTTGTTCGGCAGGCTCGAGCATCACCTCGACACCCGGCAGCAGCGCCAGGCGCAGTCCGCTCAGGGCATGCAGCAGGTGAGTGCGGGCGTCGCCGCGTTCGTACAGTTCGTCCAGGTTCAGCGCCTGGCGCGCACCCTCCATGTTGCGCAGCAGCGTGGCCGGGGCATGCAGGCGACGGTTGGCGCGCAGGCAGGCGGCATAGTGCGCGCCGACCTCCTCGATCACCGTCCGCAAACGCTCGCGGGCCTGCTGGCCTGCGCGGGGCATGTAGGCCAGCAGGTCGAGCAGGTTCAGGCCCACGCGCAGGTCGCGCAGGGCCACGCCGCTGTCCTGGCCGGTCTGCGACAGCCGCGGCAGGTGCTGCATCAGGCGATCGAGCATCTGCACGCCGACCTGGCGGTGCTCGGCCAGGGTGGCCGGTTCGGTCATCTCGACGATGTCGCGCCAGGCGAAGCGGGTCATGCGCTTGGCCGCCAGCTCCACGCCGAACGGGCGCACCACCAGGGTCCAGATGAAGGCGAACAGCAGGCCCACGGGGCCCGCCAGATTGGCGTTGATGAAGGTGAAGAAGTCGGCGTCATAGGCGCCCTGGATGCTGATGAAGGTCGAGGTGTTGACGATGGTCAGCAAGGTGCCGAGGTAAAAGCGCGGCTGCACGGTCAGGGTGCCGACGCAGATGAACGGCACGGCGAAAGCCAGCACCAGCATCGGGAAGTCGTGCAGGTTGGGCAGCACCAGGAACAGGTACAGGCTGGAGAAGATCACCGACATCAGGGTCCAGAAGAAGAACCGGTAGATCTGCGGCGCCGGGTCGTCCATGGCGGCGAAGAAGCTGCACGACACGGCGGCGAGGATCACCGCGCTGGCGCCGTCGTTCCAGCCCAGGCCGATCCACAGGCCGCAGGCGACGACGATGGCGGTGACGGTGGAGAACACCGAATAGAGCATCAGGCCACGGTCGAAGAACGGCGTCAGGCGGGCCAGGCGCCAGTGGCGGTAGACCGCGCGCCACGGCGTGGCGTCGTCCTTGCGCAGGGCATGCTGCAGGCTGCAGCAGTCCTGCCAGAGGTCGACCCATTCGGTCAGACGGTAGAGGGCATTGGACAGCAGCAGCTCGGCGCGCTGATCGAGAGCCGCGGCGCCGGGCTGCAAGCGGTCGATCTGTTCGTGCAGGGCGGTCCAACGGGCCACCGAGGCGCTGTCGGCGGTGCCCTTGAGCCATTCACGGGCAGCGTCGAGCACCGATTGCAGTTGGCTGAACTGCTCGGGCGCGCGCGCCTGGAGGGCGATCAAGGCATCGTCGAGGGCATCGATCACCGGCAACAGGTGGATCATCCGCCCGCGCAGTTCACGGGCGTTCTTCAAGGTGTGGGGGCCGGCGCCTTCGTGGCCGAGCTGGCCGATCATCGGTTCCAGCGAGTTGAACGTGGCGACCATCGTCCCGCGCATGCCGCCGACCCTGTCGGTGCCGGCCTCACGGGCGAGGTAGGTGTCGCTGTAGCGGATGGCCTCGCTGAACCAGCTGTCGGCCGCGCCGAGTACCACCGGCGCCAGGCGACGCGGCCAGAACACCGCGCCGACCACCGCCGCGCAGACGATGCCCAGGCAGATCTCCTGGGCACGGGACGAGGCCACGTCGAACACCGCCAGCGGGTTGTCGACCACGGCCAGGGCGATCATCGGCAAGGTGTAGCCGGCCAGCATCAGCACATAGTTGTTGGCGGTGCGCAGGTTCAGCGAGAGGAACAGCAGGGTACCTGTCCACAAGGCAATGGCGATGCTCAGCAGCAGCGGCGATTGCACCAGCGGCGGCACCAGCAGGATCGCCCCGCCTGCACCCAGCAACGTGCCCAGGGCACGGTACAGCGCCTTGGAGGTGGTTGGGCCGAGGAACGGGCTGGAGACGATGTAGACCGTGGCCATGGCCCAATAAGGGCGCGGCAACTGCATCAGCAAGGCGATGTACAAGGCAATCATCGACGCGGCGAAGGTGCGCACGCCGTAGAACCAGTCGCGAGCCGGGGGCACGGAGCTGAAGAAACCGTTCATGGCAGCATGTCCGCCTGCTCGAAGGCGTGGATGACCCGCAACGTGGCCTCCAGGTCGGCCTGGTCGATGCCCTGGAGCACCTCACGGCGCAAGCGCACCAACTCGCCTTCGATGGACTCGGCCAGGGCGCGGCCCTCGACGGTCAGGCTCAGGGCCTTGGCGCGACGGTCCAAGGGGTCTTCGCTGCGACACACCAGGCCGGCCTTGCACAGCTGGTCGAGCAGGCGGACCAGCGACGGGCTTTCCAGCCCGGCCGCCTGGGCCACCGCCACCTGATGCACGCCGTCGCCCAGGCGCACGATCATCAGCAGCGGCACGGCGCAGGCTTCGGAAATGCCGTAGCCGGTCAGGGCCCCCTGGCACAGGCGACGCCAATGCCGGGCGGCCACGACCATGCCGCTGCTGATTTTCAGGTGCAGTGCGTCGAGGGACATGTGGGAACCGAGGATATTCATAGTTTGCTAACTATCAATATACGCCCTGCCCACCCCCTGTCGTCAACCAGGGGTGATGGAGGGAGTGGATGAAAGGTTGTTCATCTGCCCGCCATCCGGTCGGATAACGCGATCCCTGTAGGAGCGGCCTTGTGTCGCGAAAGGGCCGCAAAGCGGCCCCAGCGATCTTCGCATCAACGCTGAAATCCTGGGGCTGCTACGCAGCCCTTTCCGACCGGTCCGACGCCTCGGCAAGGCCGCTCCTACAGGGGACACGCCGTCAAGGCTGGATCTGATCTTCCAGCTTCATGGTCAGCGCCAGCGTGCTGCCCAGCTTGATCGCCTGGTCGCGCCACCCCAGGTAACGCGCCACGTCGCGGCTGCTGAAATGCACAGCCAGCTCCTCGGCGGCCTGCATCACCCCGGTCGCCGCCGCCAGCTCCAACCAGTACAGCGCGGCCCGGATATCCGCCTCGACATACAGGCCATGCAGCAACCGATACCCCACCTCGAAACGGCAACGCGTCTCGCCCTGCCGGGCTCCGCGCAGGAACCACTGGTAGGCTTCGCCTGGATCGACCTGCCAGTCCTGAGCGCCATCGCACACCTCTTCCTCGTACAGGTCGCCCAGCGCGGCGGCGGCCAGCGGCATGCCACGCTCGAAGGCATGGCGGTAGTACTCGGCGGCATTGGCGTAGCAGATCTCCACCCCCTTGCCGAAGTAATGCTGCTGGCCGAGGTTGAACCATGCCGCGGCATTGCCCTGCAGGGCGGCCATGCGCAGCAAGTGGCCGGCCAGCACGGTATCGCCACGCCAGTACTTGCCGTTGAGCCAGATCCACCCCAGGTCGTTGAGCGCCGCGACGTTGCCCAGCAGAGCCTGGCGGCAAAGATCGTAGTAGACCGCCTGCAGGTCGACCGCTTCGTCCAGGCGATCGATCAGGCCGAAACGCTCACCGCACAGCGCCTGCTGGCTGGGAATGCCGATCCCGGCAAACAGCCGATGGCGCTGCCCCGGACGGGCCGGCGCCGGG
Organism: Pseudomonas sp. microsymbiont 2; assembly: GCF_054788395.1. Classification (NCBI taxonomy): domain Bacteria; kingdom Pseudomonadati; phylum Pseudomonadota; class Gammaproteobacteria; order Pseudomonadales; family Pseudomonadaceae; genus Pseudomonas; species Pseudomonas sp. microsymbiont 2. The sequence goes on along the minus strand of NZ_CM139112.1, from coordinate 299,115 downwards.
GCGATCCGCTCGGGTAGCAGCCGGGCGAGCAGCGAATGGATATTGCTGGCGGCAGACATGTTCATCCTCATTGAACGACCCACAGCTCCAACCTCCACTGTGATGAGGCGTGATTCTGCGCGATGGCACGACAAAACCTGTCGCGAACGATTTGATCTCAGGCAACCAATTGCATCTTCCTTGATCTGAGCAGGCTGTGGCCAATTGCCATGCCCTGCCCGTGCCGCCATCCTATGCCGGCAAGCCTAGACAAGGACGTTTCCTTTTGCCGTTCGCCACCACCCGTGCCACCCTCAGCCGCCAATGGGCGTTGTTGCGCCAACTGCCCAGCCGCTCTCCCGGGATCACCAGCGCCGAACTGGTGTGGCGCCTGCGTGACGTGGGTTTCAATATCAGCAAGCGCACGGTGGAACGCGACCTCAACGAGCTGTCGCTGATTTTCCCGCTGGAACGCAACGACAAGAGCATTCCCTTTGGCTGGCACTGGTCAGCCAACGCGGGCGCCGAATTGCGCGGGAACTTCGATCTGCAGGGGTATCTGCGCGGCGAGTCGTTGCAACCCGGGCATGAGGGTGGCATCGAGTTGCAGGCGTGGGTCAGCGACCTGCTGGCTCGCCGTCTGCGCGAGGCGCCGCTGACCGCCGACATGCAGCTGACCGCCCTGCAGCAGGGGCACCGGTTGCGGGCGACGGTGGCGGATGGCTGGCCGCTGCGCTGGTGGCTGCTGAGCCAGGGGGATGGGCTGGTGGTGGAGGCGCCGCAAGAGCTTCGCGATGAGATCGCGCGGACATTGGCCAGTGCGGCGGCGCAATACCTGGAGTGACTGGAGGCCCAATCGCGGGGCAAGCCCGCTCCCACGATGACCCTGACTCTGTGTGTGGGAGCGGGCTTGCCCCGCGATCGGCCCGAATATCTAGCGCTGCATCCCCCAGCGCCGCACCGTCAGCCGCTCCAGGGTGTTGAACACCAGCCCCTCCACCAGCAGGCCGATCAGGATCACTACCGCCAATCCGGCGAACACCTTGTCGGTGTACAGCTCGTTGCGGTTCTGGAAGATGTACCAGCCCAGGCCGCCCTTGCCACTGCTGGCGCCGAACACCAGCTCGGCGGCGATCAGCGTGCGCCAGGCGAAGGCCCAGCCAATCTTCAGCCCCGACAGGATCGACGGCAGCGCCGCCGGCACCAGGATGTGCAGCACCAGGCGCAAGCCACGCAGCCCGTAGTTGCGCCCGGCCATGCGCAGGGTCTCGGACACGCCGAGAAAGCCCGCGTAGGTGTTCAGCGCCAATGCCCAGAGCACCGAGTGCACCAGCACGAAGATCAGGCTGTTGTCACCCAGGCCGAACCAGAGCAGCGCCAGTGGCAGCAACGCGATGGCGGGCAGCGGGTTGAACATCGAGGTGAGGGTGCCGAGCAGGTCACGCCCCAGTTGGGTCGAAACGGCCAGGCTGGTCAGGCCGAAGGCCAGGACAATGCCCAGTACATAGCCCTTGAGCAGCACCACCAGCGATACGCCGACCTTGGCCGGCAGCTCGCCGCTCAGCAGCCCTTCCCACAATGCGCTGGCGGTCTGCAGGAAACTCGGCAACAACAGGTCGTTGCCGGTATAGCGGGCCACCGCCTCCCACAGCACCGCCAGCAGCACCAGGATCAGCGCCTTGCGCAGCCAGCCTTGTTGCCACAGCCGTTGCGCCACCGGCAGTTCGCGCTCCAGCGGCACGCCGGGCAAAGGCTGCAGCTGCACTTCGTATTCCTGGCGTACAGGGGTCGTCGTCATGCCCTGGCTCCTGTCAGTAAGCGATGCGGATGTCGTTGAAGCCCAGGTCACCCGCTTGCTCCGAGGCGTCGGCCTCGTCGAACAGCAGCCGGTGGATACGCCGAGCGCTGGCCTGGAAGTCGCTGCCACCGAGGCTGCCGAGGTCGTACTGGTGGCTGTGCACCTCCGCCCGCACTCGCCCGGGATGCGGTGACAGCAGCAGGATGCGATTGCCCACCACCAGCGCCTCTTCGATGGAGTGGGTGACGAACAGCAGGGTGAAGCGCACCTCGTCCCACAGCAGCAGCAGTTCTTCCTGCATCTTGCGCCGGGTCAGCGCGTCGAGCGCGGCGAACGGCTCGTCCATCAGCAGGATCTTCGGTTGCGTGGCCAGTGCCCGGGCGATGGCCACACGAGCCTTCATGCCACCCGACAAGGTATGCGGATAGGCGTCGGCGAAGGCGGCCAGGCCGACCTTCTCCAGATAATGCAGCGCCCGCTCCTCGGCCTCGCCGCGCTTGAGCTGGCCGGACACCAGCAACGGGAACATCACGTTCTGCTTCACCGTCTTCCACGGCGGCAGCTGGTCGAACTCCTGGAACACCACGATACGGTCCGGCCCCGGGCCGCGCACCGGCTGACCCTGGAGCAGAATCTGCCCCTCCCGTGGCTCGATGAAGCCGGCCACGGCCTTGAGCAAGGTGGACTTGCCGCAGCCGGACGGGCCGAGCAAGACGAAACGGTCGGCGCGGTCGACCGCGAAGCTGACCTGGTGAGTGGCCCGCACCACGCGCTGGGCGGTGCGGTATTCAAGGCTCAGGTTGTCCACCGCCAGCAGCGGTGGGCTGGCGACACGGCTCAGGTTGCTGGCCGTGTGGCCTGGCAATGGGGCGGTCATCGGCTGTCAGCTCCCTTGCAGCGGGCGTTCATCCTGGAAGAAGTAATCCTTCCACGACTCGGGCTTGTTCTTGATCGCGCCGACCCGGTAGAGGAACTCGGCCAGCTTGTAGGTGTTCTTCGGCGTGACCGTGAATTCGTACCGTGGGTTGTCGATCAGCTTGATCAGCGCCTCCCGGTCGATCTTGGCCTTGGTCACGCGGATGTAGGTGTCGGCGGCAGCGGCCTTGTCCTTCTGGGCGAAGTCGGCGGCTTCGGCGAGGGCATCGACGAAGGCCTTGTAGGTCTTGGGGTTGTCCTTGCGGAATTTCTCGGTGGCGAACAGCAGGGTCGGTGAGTTGGGGCCGAGCAGGTCGTAGCTGTCGAGCACCACGTGCACGTTCTTGTTGGCCAGCACCTGGTCCTGGAACGGCGGGTTGGAGAAGTGCCCGTTGAGCTCGGTGCCGCCGGCCAGCAAGGCCGCGGTGGCGTCCGGGTGCGGCACCGCCAGGGTGTACTTGTCGAGGCGGTTGTATTCCTTGTCGCCCCACTGCCGGGCGGCGGCGTACTGCAGGAAGCGCGACTGCACCGATACGCCCACCGCCGGCACCGCGATACGGTCCTTGGCGGAGATATCGGCAATGGTCTTCACATTGGGGTTGCTGCTGACCAGGTAGTACGGGAAGTTGCCCAGCGAGGCCACGGCCTTGACGTTCTGCCGGCCGCGGGTTCGATCCCACACGGTGAGCAGCGGCCCTACGCCAGCGCCGGCGATGTCCACCGAGCCTGACAGCAGCGCGTCGTTGATCGCCGCGCCGCCGGACAACTGGGCCCAGTCGACCTTGATGTCGATGCCCTGCTCCTTGCCGTGTTTCTCGATCAGTTGCTGGTCACGCACCACATTGAGCAGCAGGTAGACGATGCCGAACTGTTCGGCGATGCGGATCTGACCTTCGGCGTGGGCCATGGTGGGCGCCGCCAGGCTGCCGACGACCAGACTGGCACCCAGGCCGATACTTGCCGCCAGGCGGCTGATGGAGTTGCGCATGGTGTATTTCCTCAGTCGTCAGAACGGGGCATCGCCCTGGATGGTGGTGCGGTACAGCTTGCGGCGCAGGTGCGCGGGGCAGCCGGTGGCCAGGTGGATCAGCGAACGGTTGTCCCAGAACACCAGGTCGTGCGGCTGCCATTGATGGCGGTAGATGTTCTGCTCCAGCACGCTCAGGGCGTACAGCTGTTGCAGCACGTCGCGGCTCTCGTCATCCGGCAGACCGACGATGCGGGTGGTGAAGCCTTCGCTGACGAACAGCGCCTTGCGGCCGTTCTCCGGATGGGTACGCACCACCGGATGGATGACCTCCTGGACCTGGGCCAGTTGCTCGGCGGTCAGCGTCGGGCGCCAGTTGCCTGCGAACTTGGTCTCGGCGTAACGGGCGGTGTAGGAGTGGGCGGCGCTGCGGCCCTCGACGACCCGACGCAGGGCCTCGGGCACCGCGTCCCAGGCCTTGTGCATGTCGGCGAACAAGGTGTCGCCGCCCTCGCTGGGCAGCTCCTGGGCATGCAGCATCGAGCCCAGGCTCGGCAGCTCCTTGTACGACAGGTCCGAGTGCCAGAACTTGCCGGCATCGCCCAGGCCGACGTTGCGGCCGTCCTCGACGATGTTGGACACGATCAGGATCTCGGGATGGCCGGCGAGCAGGAACTGCTTGAGCACATGGATCTGCAGCTCGCCGAAACGGCGGCTGAAGGCGATCTGCTGTTCGGGGGTGATGCGCTGGTCGCGAAACACCAGGACGTGATGGTCCAGGTGGGCGCGGTGGATACGGGTGAAATCCTCGGCATTGACCGCACGGGCCAGGTCGAGACCGATGATCTCGGCACCGACGGCGCCGGGGAACGGGCGGATGTCGAAGGTTTGCGGCAGGGCGCTGTCGATGGTCGACAAGGCGTTCGAGGCGGCTGGCATTGTTCACTCCCACGCAGTGCGCGACTTCAGGGCGCGCAACGATCGGAAACGCACGGGGATTGCCCGTGTGGGTTCGAGTCGTGCGGCGCGCCGATTGGTCGGCGGGTACGCAGTGGGGTGACTATAAAGTCATAAGAACAGGATTTTAAATACCGTTACGTCATATCCATATGAAGGGGTTGCGCCTTCATGCCATGCGCCGACCTGTAGGAGCGGCCTTGTGTCGCGAAAGGGCCGCGAAGCGGCCCCGGCGATCTTTGCATCAACGCTGAAGCCCTGGGGCCGCTTCGCGGCCCTTTCGCGACACAAGGCCGCTCCTACAGGGATCGCGCAGACACGATCAACGCTCGCGCAAGGCTTCCGAACGGGCCTTGATGATCGGCTTGAGCAGGTAGCTCATGATGGTCTTCTTACCCGTCATGATATCCACCGTGGCCACCATCCCCGGGATGATCAGCAGCGGTTTCTCGTCCGTGCCCAGATGGCTCTTCTCGGTACGCAGCTTGATCAGGTAGTAGGTGGTCTTCTTGTCTTCATCGGTGATGGTGTCGGCGCCGATCTGCTCGAGCTTGGCCTTCATCCCGCCGTAGATGGTGTAGTCGTAGGCGGTGAATTTGACCGTGGCCTCCTGGCCCGGGTGCAGGAAGGCGATGTCCTTGGGCAGGATCTTCGCCTCGACCACCAGGGTGTCGTCCAGCGGCACGATCTCGATGATGTCGCTGCCCGGCTGGATCACCCCGCCGATGGTGTTGACCAGCAGCTGCTTGACGATGCCGCGCACCGGCGAGGTGACCATGGTGCGGTGCACGCGGTCATCCAGCGCCTTGCTGGTGGCGGTGGCCTTGTTCAACTCGGTACGGGCCTCGTTGAGCTGGGTAAGGGCATCGCTGCGGAACTTGCCACGGGTCTCTTCGATCTTGCTTTCGACCTCCTTGATCGCCGCCTCGGCACGCGGGATGGCCAGCGCGGTGGAGTCCATCTGGCCGCGGTTTTCGACCTCGGCGCGACGCAGGCGCAGCACTTCGACCTGGGAGATCGCGCCTTGGGCCACCAGCGGCTCGGACATGGCGATTTCCTGACGCAACAACTGCAGGCTGTTGGCGTACTGGGCGCGCTTGGAATTGAACTCACGCAGCTCCTGCTGCTTCTGCACCAGTTGCTGCTGCAGGCCGCCGATCTCGTCCTGCAACTGCTGGCGCCGGCTCTGGTACAGCGATTGTTCGTTGGCGGCCTGGCTCGGCGCGGCCTTGCGCAGCTCTTCGTCGATCTGCAGCGGCTTGTCCTCGACCTCGGCCGTCAAGCGCTGCACGCGCAAGGCCATGGCCAGGCGCGAAGCCTCGGTCTCGCCGACGTTGGAGGCAAAGCGGGTTTCATCCAGGCGCAGCAGCGGTTGCCCGACCTCGACGATCTCCCCTTCCTTGGCGAAGATCTCCGCGACGATGCCGCCTTCGAGGTTCTGGATCTTCTGTACCTTGGACGACGGGATGGCCTTGCCCTCCCCGCGCGTCACCTCGTCGATGGGCGCGACACTGGCCCAGACGATCAGGAACAGGAAGAACGCGATCACGCCCCAGATGGTCAGGCGCACCACGCGCGGCGCGTCTTCGATCAGCGCCTTGTTGACCTCGGGAAGAGGCTGTCCGGAAAGCGATTCAGAGCCCTTGAAGTAGCGGCGCAGGTTGTCTTTGAAACGCCCGATATCCAGCTTATGCAACACTGATCTGCCCCTTCTTCAGCGCATCCATGACGGCGGCTTTCGGGCCATCCGCGACGATCTGTCCACGATCGATGACGATCAACCGGTCCACCAGCGACAACAGCGAGGCACGGTGGGTGACCAGCAAGACGGTCTTGCTTTCGATCACCGCCGCCAGGCGCTGCTTCAGGCGCTCTTCGCCGGTGTTGTCCATGGCACTGGTGGGTTCGTCGAGCAGCAGGATCTGCGGGTTGAGCAGCAGTGCGCGGCCCAGGGCGACGTTCTGCCGCTGGCCACCGGACAGGTTCTGCCCGCGCTCGCCGACCTGCAGCTCGTAGCCGTCGGGGTGCAGGCGGGCGAACTCATGCACGCCGGCCAGCTCGGCCGCCTGCAGGATGAGCTCGTCCTCGATGTAGCGGGCACCACTGACCAGGTTGTCGCGCAGGGTGCCGGCCAGCAGCTGGATGTCCTGTGGCACGTAGCCGATGTTGTGGCGCAGCTCGCTGACGTCGATCTGGCGGATGTCCACGCCGTCGACCAGCAGCGAACCGTTGTCGGGCTCGTACAGGCCAACGATCAGCTTGGCCAGCGAGCTCTTGCCCGAACCGCTGCGGCCGATGATGCCGACCTTTTCGCCCGGGCGGATATTCAGATTGATGCCCTTGAGTGCCTTGTTCTGCTGGTTCGGGTAGGTGAACTCGACGCCGCGGAACTCGATGGCGCCCTGCAGCACCTGGCGGCTCAGCGGACGCTCCTCGAAGTTGCGCTCCTGTGGCAGCTCCATCATCTGGTTGGTGGCGACCATGGTCACCTTGGCCTGCTGGTAGCGGGCCAGCAAGCCGTTGAGCTGGCCCAGCGGGCCGAGGGCACGGCCGCTGAGCATGTAGCAGGCCACCAGGCCGCCCATGCTGAGGTTGCCGTCGATGATCAGGTAGACGCCCACGCAGATCATCGCCACGCCGGCCAGTTGCTGGATCAGCGCGGTGATGTTCATCGCCAGGCCCGACAGCACCTTGACCCGCAGCTCCAGGCGGCTGAGCGTGCCGAGAGTCTGCTCCCACATGTACTGGCGCTCGCTTTCGGCGTTGTTGACCTTGACCGCGTCCAGCCCGGCGAGAGTCTCGATCAGGCTCGACTGGCGCTCGGACGCCAGCGCCATGGTGCGCTCCATGGTCGCCATCAGCGGCTTCTGCAGGGCATAGCCGATACCCAGGGCCAAGGGGAAGGCCAGGATCGGAATCCACACCAGGTGCCCGCCGATGATGGCGATCACCATCAGGATCAGCAGGGTGAACGGCAGGTCGATCAGACTGGTCAGGGTCAGCGAGGCGAGGAAATCGCGCAGGCCCTGGAACTCATGGATGTTCTGGGCAAAGCTGCCGACCCGCGCTGGCCGGTACTTCATGGCCATGCCGACGATGCGCTCGAACAGCGTCGCCGAGATGATCAGGTCGGTCTTCTTGCCGGCCAGGTCAAGGCAGAGGCTGCGCAGCCCCTTGAGGATCAGGTCGAAGACATAGGCGCCGGCGATGCCGATCGCCAGCACCCACAGGGTCGAGGTGGCCTGGTTGGGCACCACGCGGTCGTACACGTTCATCACGAACAGCGGCGCGGCCAGGGCGATCAGGTTGATCACCAGACTGGCGGCGATGGCATCGATGTACAGCCATTTGCTGCGCAGCAGCGTGTCGCGGAACCATGAGCGCGCGCGCGGGATCAGGTTGCCGTGGTTGACGTCGAACTTGTGCTGCGGCTGGGCGAAGAACACCTTGCCGCTGTAGTCCCCAAGCAGCGCCTCACGGGTAACGTGCACTTCGCCGCCATCGCTCTCGCTGAGCAGCAGACGGGCGGTGTCTTCGTTCTCCCAGCCGAGCAGGACGGCGCAGCGGCCTTCCTTGAGCAGCAGCATCGCCGGCATGGCGATGCTGGGGATCTGCTCGAGCTTGCGTTGCAGGAGGCGGCCCTGCAGCCCCGCCCGGGCGGCGGCACGGGGCAGCAACTCGGCGGTCAGGCGTTGCGAGGGCAAAGGCAACCCGGTGGTCAGCATGGCCCGGCTGGCGGGTTTCTGATGCAGGACACACAGGGTCAGCAGACTGTCCAGCAGCGGGTCGTCATGCTGACTGCGTGGATCGTGGCTGAGTTGGACTCGACTGACTTCGGATTCCACGCGGCGCTCTCTTCATCCTTGCGGGTTAGGTCAAGGCGCGCCTGTTCAGTTCATGCCTGGCAGGTTCACCTTGGGTTTCAGGTCATTCTGCACAACGGATGCCATCGGGGCTACGACACCCTGGCTCTTGAGCAGCTGGCCAATGGTCGCCTTGATTCGGTACTGAGTAAACATTTGTGTGTTCTTCACCTCTACCAGACGACGCTGGGCGGTGAAGGTTTCATTCTCGCTGTCGAGCAGGTCGAGCAGGGTTCGCTCGCCCAGGCCGAACTGCTGCTGGTAGGCACTGCGCACGCGGTTGCTGTGGTCGACGTACTGCTGGGCGATCGGCACCTGGGCGTTGGCGTTCTCCATAGCGTTCCATGCCAAGCCTAACTCCTCATTGAGCTGGCGCAAGGCGTTGTTGCGAATATCCAGCGCCTGGTTGGCCAGGTACGACTTCGATTCCAGGTCCGCCTTGTTGCTGCCACCGGCGTACAGGTTGAAGTTCATGCGCAGCATGGCTTGCCATTCGTTGTTGTGGCCGACGGCGCCATCGAGGTTGTTGTCTGCCGTTCGTCCGAGTTCGGCATCGAAACGCGGATAGAACGTAGACTTCGCAGCCTCGTATTGCTTTTCAGCGGCAGCGATGTCCGATTCGGCCGAGCGCAGGATCGGGCTGTCCTCGACCAGCTGATGGCGCGCCTCGTCGAGCGAGGCCGGCAGCAGGTCGACAAACGGCGCTGGCGTGCTTAACTGGTCGGGCATTTGTCCGACGACGCTCAGGTAGTTGGTGTTGGCGTCCGCCAGGTTGGTCTGCTCGGTGAGCAGGTTGTTGCGGGCCTGGGCCTGGCGCGCCTCGGCCTGGTCAAGGTCAGCCATGCGACCCACGCCACGACTAGTACGCAGCTTGATCTGGTCGAGGATCCGGTCGTGGTTGCGCAGGTTGTCTTCGGCCAGGCGCACCATCTCGCGGCGGGCCAGCACGTCCAGGTAGACCTGGGCGACGGTCAGCGCGGTGCGCTCGGAGGTCCCCAGCAGGGAATAGGCGCGGGCATTGACGGTAGCTTGTTGACGTCCTACTTCGCTGGAGGTGGCGAAACCGTCAAAAACCATCTGCCGCAGGCGAATGGCCGACTCGCCACGGTTCAGCGTCTCCCAGCGGTTGCGCGTGCTTGGGCTGTCGGTGCCCTCGCGACCATAACCGGCGGTCACATCCACCCGCGGCAAATAGCCGCCCTGGGCGGCGCGCAGCTGATGGTCGGCAGCCACGCGGGCGTTCACGCCGGCCTGGATTTCTGGATGCACCTCAAGCGCCTTCTGCATGGCTTCGGGCAAGGTTTGTGCTTGAACGAACGAGGCGGCGAGAGCGAAAGGAAGAGCGGTGAACAGTGACGCACGCATTTTTACTGGTTCCCGAGAGAGCTGTTGTCCCAAATCACAGCCGAAGCTGTGCCTGCCCTGGAAAATGGCAAACCCTGATCCTTGAGTAGGAAGCTTCCGAATAGGCAGTGCGATTAATACGAAAGAAAGGGCTGTAGGTCGCCAAATATCAATGTGACATTAGGTTGGCGATTGTTTAGGATGGCAGCCAGAAGGTCAATAGTTTGGCATAAAGTTAATCGCCAATAGTTATAGACGTAAAATTGACGCAAAAGCGCGTCAAAACATTATTGAAACATTCCATCAGTCGCCGCCTTCGAATGCCGGCCAGGCATGGAAGCCAACTGAACGGGTAGTCCGGAGAGTCCAATGAGCACTGTTGTTGCCATCGTCAAAAGCATTGTTGGCCAAGTCATCGCAGTTTCCCCAGAAGGCATCCGGCGCCTACTGATCGAAGGCGACCGCCTGTTTGCCGGCGAGCAGGTCGACACCGGCATGGGCGGCGCGGTCACCCTGGAGCTGGCCGACGGCCGCCTGCTCGACCTGGGACGCGAAACCCAATGGAGCGCCGACACCCCCGACAGCAGCACCGACCTGAGCCAGGCCACCGCACAGGCAGCGCCCTCGGTCGAAGAGCTGCAACAGGCCATCGCCGCCGGCGCCGACCCGACCACTGAGCTGGAAGCCACCGCGGCCGGCCCTTCGGCGGCAGGCGGCGGCTCCGTCGGCGGCGGACACAGCTTCGTGATGCTGCAGGAGACCGCCGGGGTGGTCGACCCGAGCATCGGCTTCCCCACCGGCCCCATAGGCTTCGCCACGGGGCAAGGTAGCGAGGAAGTGGGCGGGCTGGATGCGAACAACACCATCACCACCACCAATGTACCGCTCACCACAGGCCTGACCCTGAGCGCCACCCCCTCGATCACCGAGGCGGGTGGCGTCGTCGTCTATACCGCCACCGTCGGCCAGCCTCCGCTGACCAACCTGACCGTGACCCTGTCCAACGGCGCAGTCATCGTGATCCCGGCCGGCCAGACCACCGGCACCGTCAACGTCAACATTCCGGCCAACGACACGCCTTATATCGATGGCGGCCAGATCTCCGCGACCATCACCGGCACCAGCGGTGGCAACGGACTGATCATCACCCCGGACACCACGCCGGCGGTGACCCAGATCACCGATACCGTCGACACCACCACCGCCACCCTGACCGCCACGCCGAGCGTGACCGAAGGCGGCGTGATCACCTACACCGTGACCCTGACCAACCCAGCCCAGACTCCAGTGACCGTTACCCTGTCCAACGGACAGACCGTCACCATCGAGGCGGGCAGGTCTTCTGGCAGTGTCGATTTCCAGACTCCGCCAAACGATGTCTATAACAACGGCAGCAACGTAAGCACCACGATCACGGGGGCAACGGGCGGCAACTTCGAGAACCTGGTAGCGAGCCCGACACCGGCCCAGACCACCATCACCGACTCGGTCGATACGACCACAGCGACCCTCACCGCTACCCCAAGCGTGACCGAGGGCGGCGTGATCACCTATACCGTGACCCTGACCAACCCGGCCCAGACCGAGGTCACCGTCACCCTGTCCAATGGCCAGACCATCACCGTGAAGGCGGGCGAGTCGACCGGCAGCGTCGACTTCCAGACCCCGGCCAACGATGTATTCGTCAATGGCAGCACGGTCTCTACCAGCATCACCGGCGCCACCGGCGGCAACTTCGAAAAGCTGGAGCCCGACACGACGCCGACGCAGACCGTGATCAGCGACAGCATCGACACAGTGACCGTGAGCATCGCCAGCAATGGCAACGTGACCGAGGCCGAACAGCCGACCTTTACCGTTTCGGTCAGCCAGAAGCTCGATCATGACCTGACCGTGACCTTGTCCAACGGCGCCACCGTGGTCATCGCCGCGGGCCAGACCGAGGCTACCTACAGCCTGCCCGCACAGGGCGATGACGTCTTCAAGGACGCGGGCTCCGTCACCCTCGGCGTGACCGACGCCAGCGTTGCCGGCAAGACCTTCGAGAAGCTGGAACTCGGTGGCGATGCCACCGTGCAGATCAGCGATACCGTCAGTGAAGTCGTGGCCACCTTGTCTGCCGACAAGACCACGGTTTCGGAAGGTGGCCAGATCACCTACACCGTGACCCTGACCAACGCCCAGGGCCTGGCGGTCAACGGCCACAATGGCCTGACCTTCACCCTCACCGATGGCACCAAGGTCACCATTCCGGCCGGCAGCGCCAGTGGCACCTTCACCATTACCGCACCGGATGACGTGTTCGTCGGCGGTCAGCCTTCGATCGTCAACAAGATCGAATCGGTGGTTGGTGACGACAACTTCGAGAAGTTGACCCTGGGTGATAACACCATCACCACCACCGTGACGGACGAGCCGGGTACCGGCACTCCAGGCACCGACAACGAAGGCGACAAAGTCACCGTCACTATCGTGGGCAAAGGCGGTGTCACCGAAGACCAGCAGCCAGCCTTCACCGTCAAAGTCAGCCAGAAGCTGGACCACGACCTGACCGTGACTTTGAGCAACGGCGATAAGGTCGTTATTCCTGCCGGCCAGACCGAAACCGAGTACAAGGCCAAGGCCCAAGGCGACGACGTCTTCAAGGACGGCGACACCCTCACCGTCGGCATCACTGATGCCGCCGTTGATGGCAAAACCTTCGAAAACCTCGAACTGGGCGGTGACGCTTCGGTTCAGATCACCGACACCATCAGCGAAGTTGTCGCCACCTTGTCTGCGGACAAGACCACCGTCACCGAAGGCGGCCAGATCACCTACACCGTGACCCTGACCAACGCCCAGGGCCTGTCGGTCACCGGCCACAATGGCCTGACCTTCACCCTCTCCGATGGCACCAAGGTCACCATCCCGGCCGGCAGCGCCAGTGGCACCTTCACCATCACAGCGCCGGACGATGTATTCGTTGGCGGTCAGCCTTCGATCGTCAACAAGATCGAATCGGTGGTCGGCGACGACAACTTCGAGAAGCTGACCCTGGGTGATAACACCATCACCACCACTGTGACTGACGAGCCGGGTACCGGTACTCCGGGCACCGACAATGAAGGCGACAAAGTCACCGTCACTATCGTGGGCAAAGGCGGTGTCACCGAAGACCAGCAGCCAGCGTTCACCGTCAAAGTCAGCCAGAAGCTGGACCACGACCTGACCGTAACGTTGAGCAACGGTGACAAGGTCGTTATTCCTGCCGGCCAGACCGAAACCGAGTACAAGGCCAAAGCCCAGGGCGACGACGTCTTCAAGGACGGCGACACCCTGACTGTCGGTATCACCGATGCTGCCGTTGATGGCAAAGCCTTCGAAAACCTCGAACTGGGCGGCGACGCTTCGGTTCAGATCACCGACACCATCAGTGAAGTCGTGGCCACCTTGTCTGCCGACAAGACCATCGTCACCGAAGGCGGCCAGATCACCTACACCGTGACCCTGACCAATGCCCAGGGCCTGGCGGTCACCGGCCACAACGGCCTGACCTTTACCCTCACCGACGGCACCAAGGTCACCATTCCAGCTGGCAGCGCTAGCGGGACCTTCACCATCACGGCGCCAGATGACGTATTCGTCGGCGGTCAGCCGAGCATCGTCAACAAGATCGAGTCGGTGGTCGGCGACGACAACTTCGAGAAGCTGACTTTGGGTGATAACACCATCACCACCACCGTGACGGACGAGCCGGGTACCGGTACTCCAGGTACCGACAACGAAGGCGACAAGGTCACCGTCACCATCGTTGGCAAAGGTGGCGTCACCGAAGACCAGCAGCCGGCCTTCACCGTCAAGGTCAGCCAGAAGCTGGACCATGACCTCACCGTGACGTTGAGCAACGGTGACAAGGTCGTGATCCCAGCCGGTCAGACCGAAACCGAATACAAGGCCAAGGCCCAGGGCGACGACGTGTTCAAGGACGGCGATACCCTGACCGTCGGTATCACCGATGCTGCCGTTGATGGCAAAGCCTTCGAAAACCTCGAACTGGGCGGCGATGCTTCGGTTCAGATCACCGACACCATCAGCGAAGTGGTCGCGACCCTGACCGCAGACAAGACCACGGTTTCGGAAGGCGGCCAGATCACCTACACCGTGACCCTGACCAACGCCCAAGGCCTGGCGGTCAACGGCCACAACGGCCTGACCTTCACTCTGACCGATGGCACCAAGGTCACCATCCCAGCCGGCAGTGCCAGCGGCACCTTCACCATCACCGCGCCGGACGATGTGTTCGTCGGCGGCCAGCCTTCGATCGTGAACAAGATCGAATCGGTGGTTGGTGACGACAACTTCGAGAAGCTGACCCTCGGCAAAGACGAAGTGAAAACCGAGGTTACCGACGAGCCAGGTACCGGCACTCCGGGCACTGACAACGAAGGCGACAAAGTCACCGTCACTATCGTGGGCAAAGGCGGTGTCACCGAAGACCAGCAGCCAGCGTTCACCGTCAAAGTCAGCCAGAAGCTGGACCACGACCTCACCGTGACGTTGAGCAACGGCGACAAGGTCGTGATCCCGGCTGGCCAGACCGAAACCGAGTACAAGGCCAAGGCCCAGGGCGACGACGTCTTCAAGGACGGCGACACCCTGACTGTCGGCATCACCGATGCTGCCGTTGACGGCAAAGCCTTCGAAAACCTCGAACTGGGCGGTGACGCTTCGGTTCAGATCACCGATACCATCAGTGAAGTCGTGGCCACCTTGTCTGCGGACAAGACCACCGTCACCGAAGGCGGCCAGATCACCTACACCGTGACCCTGACCAATGCCCAGGGCCTGGCAGTCAACGGCCACAACGGCCTGACCTTCACCCTCACCGATGGCACCAAGGTCACCATCCCGGCCGGCAGCGCCAGTGGCACCTTCACCATCACGGCGCCAGATGACGTATTTGTCGGCGGTCAGCCGAGCATCGTGAACAAGATCGAATCGGTGGTCGGCGACGACAACTTCGAGAAGTTGACCCTCGGCAAAGACGAAGTGAAAACCGAGGTTACCGACGAGCCAGGTACTGGTACTCCGGGCACTGACAACGAAGGCGACAAAGTCACTGTCACCATCGTTGGCAAAGGCGGTGTCACCGAAGACCAGCAGCCAGCGTTCACTGTCAAAGTCAGCCAGAAGCTGGACCACGACCTGACCGTCACCCTCTCGAACGGTGACAAGGTCGTTATTCCGGCCGGTCAGACCGAAACCGAGTACAAGGCCAAAGCCCAGGGCGACGACGTCTTCAAGGACGGCGACACCCTGACTGTCGGCATTACCGATGCCGCCGTTGATGGCAAAACCTTCGAGAATCTGGAGTTCGGTGGCGATGCCAGCGTCCAGATCACTGACACCATCAGCGAAGTCGTCGCCACCTTGTCTGCTGACAAGACCACCGTCACCGAAGGCGGCCAGATCACCTACACCGTGACCCTGACCAATGCCCAGGGCCTGGCGGTCACCGGCCACAATGGCCTGACCTTCACCCTCACCGACGGCACCAAGGTCACCATCCCAGCTGGCAGCGCCAGTGGCACCTTCACCATCACCGCTCCAGACGATGTGTTCGTTGGCGGTCAGCCTTCGATCGTGAACAAGATCGAATCGGTGGTTGGTGACGACAACTTCGAGAAGCTGACCCTCGGCAAAGACGAAGTGAAAACCGAGGTTACCGACGAGCCAGGTACTGGTACTCCAGGCACTGACAACGAAGGCGACAAGGTCACCGTCACCATCGTCGGCAAAGGTGGCGTCACCGAAGACCAGCAGCCGGCCTTCACCGTCAAAGTCAGCCAGAAGCTCGATCACGATCTGACCGTCACCCTCTCGAACGGCGACAAGGTCGTGATCCCGGCTGGTCAGACCGAAACCGAGTACAAGGCCAAAGCCCAAGGCGACGACGTCTTCAAGGATGGCGATACCCTGACTGTCGGCATTACCGATGCCGCCGTTGATGGCAAAACCTTCGAGAATCTGGAGTTCGGTGGCGATGCCAGCGTCCAGATCACTGACACCATCAGCGAAGTCGTCGCCACTTTGTCTGCTGACAAGACCACCGTCACCGAAGGCGGCCAGATCACCTACACCGTGACCCTGACCAACGCCCAGGGTCTGGCGGTCAACGGCCACAATGGCCTGACCTTCACCCTCACCGACGGCACCAAGGTCACCATCCCAGCTGGCAGCGCCAGTGGCACCTTCACCATCACCGCTCCAGACGATGTGTTCGTTGGCGGCCAGCCTTCGATCGTCAACAAGATCGAATCGGTGGTTGGTGACGACAACTTCGAGAAGCTGACCCTCGGCAAAGACGAAGTGAAGACCGAGGTTACCGACGAGCCAGGTACCGGCACTCCGGGTACTGACAACGAAGGCGACAAGGTCACCGTCACCATCGTCGGCAAAGGTGGCGTCACTGAAGACCAGCAGCCAGCCTTCACCGTCAAAGTCAGCCAGAAGCTGGACCATGACCTCACCGTGACGTTGAGCAACGGCGACAAGGTCGTTATTCCTGCCGGCCAGACCGAAACCGAGTATAAGGCCAAGGCCCAGGGCGACGACGTCTTCAAGGACGGCGACACCCTGACCGTCGGCATCACCGATGCTGCCGTTGATGGCAAAACCTTCGAAAACCTCGAACTGGGCGGTGACGCTTCGGTTCAGATTACCGACACCATCAGTGAAGTCGTCGCCACTCTGAGCGCCGACAAGACCACGGTTTCGGAAGGTGGCCAGATCACCTACACCGTGACCCTGACCAACGCCCAGGGCCTGGCGGTCACCGGCCACAACGGCCTGACCTTCACCCTCACCGATGGCACCAAGGTCACCATTCCAGCTGGCAGCGCTAGCGGGACCTTCACCATTACCGCGCCGGACGATGTGTTCGTCGGCGGTCAGCCGAGCATCGTCAACAAGATCGAGTCGGTGGTCGGCGACGACAACTTCGAGAAGCTGACCCTCGGTGATAACACCATCACCACGACTGTGACTGACGAGCCGGGTACCGGCACTCCGGGCACCGACAACGAAGGCGACAAAGTCACCGTCACCATCGTGGGCAAAGGCGGTGTCACCGAAGACCAGCAGCCAGCGTTCACCGTCAAAGTCAGCCAGAAGCTGGACCATGACCTCACCGTCACCCTCTCGAACGGCGACAAGGTCGTTATTCCAGCCGGCCAGACCGAAACCGAGTACAAGGCCAAAGCCCAGGGCGACGACGTCTTCAAGGACGGCGACACCCTGACCGTCGGCATCACCGATGCCGCCGTTGACGGCAAAACCTTCGAAAACCTCGAGCTGGGCGGTGATGCTTCGGTTCAGATCACCGACACCATCAGCGAAGTTGTCGCCACCTTGTCTGCGGACAAGACCACCGTCACCGAAGGTGGCCAGATCACCTACACCGTGACCCTGACCAATGCCCAGGGCCTGGCGGTCACCGGCCACAATGGCCTGACCTTCACCCTGACCGATGGCACCAAGGTCACCATCCCAGCTGGTAGCGCCAGTGGGACCTTCACCATCACTGCGCCGGACGATGTGTTCGTTGGCGGCCAGCCTTCGATCGTCAACAAGATCGAATCGGTGGTTGGTGACGACAACTTCGAGAAGCTGACCCTCGGCAAAGACGAAGTGAAGACCGAGGTTACCGACGAGCCAGGTACCGGCACTCCGGGTACTGACAACGAAGGCGACAAGGTCACCGTCACCATCGTCGGCAAAGGTGGCGTCACTGAAGACCAGCAGCCAGCCTTCACCGTCAAAGTCAGCCAGAAGCTCGATCACGATCTGACCGTCACCCTCTCGAACGGTGACAAGGTCGTTATTCCGGCCGGTCAGACCGAGACCGAGTACAAGGCAAAAGCCCAGGGCGACGACGTCTTCAAGGACGGCGACACTCTGACCGTCGGCATTACCGATGCTGCCGTTGACGGCAAAACCTTCGAAAACCTCGAACTGGGCGGTGACGCTTCGGTTCAGATCACCGACACCATCAGTGAAGTCGTCGCCACTCTGAGCGCCGACAAGACCACGGTTTCGGAAGGCGGCCAGATCACTTACACCGTGACCCTGACCAACGCCCAGGGCCTGGCGGTCACCGGCCACAACGGCCTGACCTTCACCCTCACCGACGGCACCAAGGTCACCATTCCAGCCGGCAGCGCTAGCGGGACCTTCACCATCACGGCGCCGGATGACGTGTTCGTCGGTGGCCAGCCTTCGATCGTCAACAAGATCGAGGGTGTCACGGGTGCGGACAACTTCGAGAAGTTGACCCTGGGTGATGACACCATCACCACCACCGTGACCGACGAGCCAGGTACCGGCACTCCAGGCACCGACAACGAAGGCGACAAAGTCACCGTCACCATCATCGGCAAAGGTGGCGTTACCGAAGACCAGCAGCCGGCCTTCACTGTCAAAGTCAGCCAGAAGCTCGATCACGATCTGACCGTCACCCTCTCGAACGGTGACAAGGTCGTTATTCCGGCCGGTCAGACCGAGACCGAGTACAAGGCAAAAGCCCAGGGCGACGACGTCTTCAAGGACGGCGACACCCTGACTGTCGGCATTACCGATGCCGCCGTTGACGGCAAAACCTTCGAAAACCTCGAACTGGGCAGCGATGCTTCGGTTCAGATCACCGACACCATCAGCGAAGTCGTTGCGACCCTGAGCGCCGACAAGACCACGGTTTCGGAAGGCGGCCAGATCACCTATACCGTGACCCTGACCAACGCCCAGGGCCTGTCGGTCACCGGCCACAACGGCCTGACCTTCACCCTCACCGACGGCACCAAGGTCACCATCCCGGCCGGCAGCGCCAGCGGGACCTTCACCATCACCGCCAAGGACGACGTGTTCGTTGGCGGTCAGCCGAGCATCGTCAACAAGATCGAGTCGGTGGTCGGCGACGACAACTTCGAGAAGCTGACTCTGGGTGATAACACCATCACCACCACCGTGACGGACGAGCCGGGCACCGGTACTCCAGGCACCGACAACGAAGGCGACAAAGTCACCGTCACCATCGTCGGCAAAGGTGGCGTCACCGAAGACCAGCAGCCGGCCTTCACCGTCAAGGTCAGCCAGAAGCTGGACCATGACCTCACCGTGACGTTGAGCAACGGCGACAAAGTCGTTATTCCTGCCGGCCAGACCGAAACCGAGTACAAGGCAAAAGCCCAGGGCGACGACGTCTTCAAGGACGGCGACACCCTCACCGTCGGCATCACTGATGCCGCCGTTGATGGCAAAACCTTCGAAAACCTCGAACTGGGCGGCGACGCTTCGGTGCAGATCACCGATACCATCAGCGAAGTCGTTGCGACCCTGAGCGCCGACAAGACCACGGTTTCGGAAGGCGGCCAGATCACTTACACCGTGACCCTGACCAACGCCCAGGGCCTGGCGGTCACCGGCCACAACGGCCTGACCTTCACCCTCACCGACGGCACCAAGGTCACCATTCCAGCTGGCAGCGCTAGCGGCACCTTCACCATCACCGCGCCGGACGATGTATTCGTCGGTGGCCAGCCTTCGATCGTCAACAAGATCGAATCGGTGGTTGGTGACGACAACTTCGAGAAGTTGACCCTGGGTGATAACACCATCACCACCACCGTGACGGACGAACCGGGTACCGGCACTCCAGGCACCGACAACGAAGGCGACAAAGTCACCGTCACCATCGTCGGCAAAGGTGGTGTTACCGAAGACCAGCAGCCAGCGTTCACCGTCAAGGTCAGCCAGAAGCTCGATCATGACCTCACCGTCACCCTCTCGAACGGCGACAAGGTCATTATTCCAGCCGGCCAGACCGAGACCGAGTACAAGGCCAAGGCCCAGGGCGATGACGTCTTCAAGGATGGCGACACCCTCACCGTCGGCATCACTGATGCCGCCGTTGATGGCAAAACCTTCGAAAACCTCGAACTGGGCGGTGACGCTTCGGTTCAGATCACCGACACCATCAGCGAAGTCGTTGCGACCCTGAGCGCCGACAAGACCACGGTTTCGGAAGGCGGCCAGATCACCTATACCGTGACCCTGACCAACGCCCAGGGCCTGTCGGTCACCGGCCACAACGGCCTGACCTTCACCCTCACCGACGGCACCAAGGTCACCATCCCAGCTGGCAGCGCCAGCGGGACCTTCACCATCACGGCGCCAGACGATGTGTTCGTCGGCGGTCAGCCTTCGATCGTGAACAAGATCGAGGGCGTCACCGGTGCGGACAACTTCGAGAAGTTGACCCTGGGTGATAACACCATCACCACCACCGTGACTGACGAACCGGGTACCGGTACTCCAGGCACCGACAACGAAGGTGACAAAGTCACCGTCACCATCGTCGGCAAAGGTGGCGTCACCGAAGACCAGCAGCCAGCCTTCACCGTCAAAGTCAGCCAGAAGCTGGACCATGACCTCACCGTGACGTTGAGCAACGGCGACAAGGTCGTTATTCCTGCCGGCCAGACCGAAACCGAGTACAAGGCCAAAGCCCAGGGCGATGACGTCTTCAAGGATGGCGATACCCTGACTGTCGGTATCACTGATGCCGCCGTTGACGGCAAAACCTTCGAAAACCTGGAGCTCGGCGGCAACGCCAGCGTGCAGATCACCGACACCGTCAGCGAAGTCGTCGCGACCCTGACCGCCGACAAGACCACCGTCACCGAAGGCGGCCAGATCACCTACACCGTGACCCTGACCAATGCCCAGGGCCTGTCGGTCACCGGCCACAACGGCCTGACCTTCACCCTGACCGATGGCACCAAGGTCACCATCCCAGCCGGCAGTGCCAGCGGCACCTTCACCATCACCGCCAAGGACGACGTGTTCGTCGGCGGTCAGCCGTCGATCGTCAACAAGATCGAAAGCGTCACCGGTGCGGATAACTTCGAGAAGCTGACCCTCGGCAAGGAAACCCTGACCACCACCGTCACCGACGAGCCGGGCAGCGGCACGGGCACCGGTACCGGCAACCAGGGCGACAAGGTTTCCGTCACCATCGTCGGCAACGGCGCGGTCACCGAAGATCAACAGCCAAGCTTCACCGTCAAGGTCAGCCAGAAGCTCGACCAGCCGCTCACCGTCACCCTGTCCAACGGCGACAAGGTGGTGATCCCGGCCGGCCAGACCCAGGTCGAGTACAAGGCCAAGGCCCAGGGCGATGACGTCTTCAAGGACGGCAGCACCCTCACCGTCGGCATCACCGATGCCGCCGTTGAAGGCAAGACCTTCGAGAACCTGGAGCTCGGCGGCAACGCCAGCGTGCAGATCACCGACACCGTCAGCGAAGTCGTCGCCACCCTGACCGCCGACAAGACCACCGTCACCGAAGGCGGCCAGATCACTTACACCGTGACCCTGACCAATGCCCAGGGCCTGTCGGTCACCGGCCACAACGGCCTGACCTTCACCCTCACCGACGGCACCAAGGTCACCATCCCGGCCGGCAGCGCCAGCGGCACCTTCACCATCACCGCCAAGGACGACGTGTTCGTCGGCGGTCAGCCGTCGATCGTCAACAAGATCGAAAGCGTCACCGGTGGTGACAACTTCGAGAAGCTGACCCTCGGCAAGGAAACCCTGACCACCACCGTCACCGACGAGCCGGGCAGTGGCACGGGCACCGGTACCGGCAACCAGGGCGACAAGGTCTCCGTCACCATCGTCGGCAACGGCGCGGTCACCGAAGATCAACAGCCAAGCTTCACCGTCAAGGTCAGCCAGAAGCTCGACCAGCCGCTCACCGTCACCCTGTCCAACGGCGACAAGGTGGTGATCCCGGCCGGCCAGACCCAGGTCGAGTACAAGGCCAAGGCCCAGGGCGATGACGTCTTCAAGGACGGCAGCACCCTCACCGTCGGCATCACCGACGCGACCGTAACCGGCAAGACCTTCGAGAACCTGGAGCTCGGCGGCAACGCCAGCGTGCAGATCACCGACACCGTCAGCGAAGTCGTCGCCACCCTGACCGCCGACAAGACCACCGTCACCGAAGGCGGCCAGATCACTTACACCGTGACCCTGACCAATGCCCAGGGCCTGTCGGTCACCGGCCACAACGGCCTGACCTTCACCCTCACCGACGGCACCAAGGTCACCATCCCGGCCGGCAGCGCCAGCGGCACCTTCACCATCACCGCCAAGGACGACGTGTTCGTCGGCGGTCAGCCGTCGATCGTCAACAAGATCGAAAGCGTCACCGGTGGTGACAACTTCGAGAAGCTGACCCTCGGCAAGGAAACCCTGACCACCACCGTCACCGACGAGCCGGGCAGTGGCACGGGCACCGGTACCGGCAACCAGGGCGACAAGGTCTCCGTCACCATCGTCGGCAACGGCGCGGTCACCGAAGATCAACAGCCAAGCTTCACCGTCAAGGTCAGCCAGAAGCTCGACCAGCCGCTCACCGTCACCCTGTCCAACGGCGACAAGGTCGTGATCCCGGCCGGCCAGACCCAGGTCGAGTACAAGGCCAAGGCCCAGGGCGATGACGTCTTCAAGGACGGCAGCACCCTCACCGTCGGCATCACCGACGCGACCGTCACCGGCAAGACCTTCGAGAACCTGGAGCTCGGCGGCAACGCCAGCGTCCAGATCACCGACACCGTCAGCGAAGTCGTCGCCACCCTGACCGCCGACAAGACCACCGTCACCGAAGGCGGCCAGATCACTTACACCGTGACCCTGACCAATGCCCAGGGCCTGTCGGTCACCGGCCACAACGGCCTGACCTTCACCCTCACCGACGGCACCAAGGTCACCATCCCGGCCGGCAGCGCCAGCGGCACCTTCACCATCACCGCCAAGGACGACGTGTTCGTCGGCGGTCAGCCGTCGATCGTCAACAAGATCGAAAGCGTCACCGGTGGTGACAACTTCGAGAAGCTGACCCTCGGCAAGGAAACCCTGACCACCACCGTCACCGACGAGCCGGGCAGTGGCACGGGCACCGGTACCGGCAACCAGGGCGACAAGGTCTCCGTCACCATCGTCGGCAACGGCGCGGTCACCGAAGATCAACAGCCAAGCTTCACCGTCAAGGTCAGCCAGAAGCTCGACCAGCCGCTCACCGTCACCCTGTCCAACGGCGACAAGGTCGTGATCCCGGCCGGCCAGACCCAGGTCGAGTACAAGGCCAAGGCCCAGGGCGATGACGTCTTCAAGGACGGCAGCACCCTCACCGTCGGCATCACCGACGCGACCGTCACCGGCAAGACCTTCGAGAACCTGGAGCTCGGCGGCAACGCCAGCGTCCAGATCACCGACACCGTCAGCGAAGTCGTCGCCACCCTGACCGCAGACAAGACCACCGTCACCGAAGGCGGCCAGATCACCTATACCGTGACCCTGACCAACGCCCAGGGCCTGTCGGTCACCGGCCACAATGGCCTGACCTTCACCCTCACCGACGGCACCAAGGTCACCATCCCGGCCGGCAGCGCCAGCGGCACCTTCACCATCACCGCCAAGGATGACGTGTACGTTGGCGGTCAACCGAGCATCGTCAACAAGATCGAGTCGGTCACCGGTGGTGACAACTTCGAGAAGCTGACCCTCGGCAAGGAAACCCTGACCACCACCGTCACCGACGAGCCGAGCGGCCAGGGCGACCTGACCACCGTCGGCATCAGCGGCGACACATCGGTGACCGAAGGCGACACCGCCCACTACACCCTGACCCTGAGCAACCCGTCGAAGTCGGAGGTGACCATCACCCTGACCTACAGCGGCACCGCCACCGACGGCCAGGACTTCACCGGCGTAGTCACCGTGAAGATCCCGGCGGGCAGCACCGGTACCACCTTCGACATCAAGACCATCGACGACAAACTGGTCGAAGGTTCGGAGAACTTCACGGTCAAGATCAGCGGCGCCACGGGCGGCGGCTTCGAGAACCTGCAGGTCGACTCGGGCAAATCGAGCGTCACCACCACCATCATCGACAACGACCACATGCCGGTGTCGACCGGCGGCGCCGTGACCGGCAGCGAAGACACCGACTACGTGTTCAAGTGGGGCGACTTCAACGTCACCGACGCCGACGGCAACACCGGACTGTCGGTGACCATCAGCAAGCTGCCGGACCTCGGCAGCCTGAAGTTCTTCAATGGCACCTCGTGGGTCGATGTCTCGCTGAACCAGAACATCAGCCAGGCCGACATCGCCGCCGGCAAGCTCAAGTTCGTGCCGCTGGCCAACCAGTCGGGCGCCGACGGCTACGGTGGCACCGGGGTGGGCAACAAGCAGGCCGACTACGCGCAGATCAAGTACAAGCCCAACGACGGCACCAACACCGGCGGCGAAGTGACCATGAAGGTCGACATCACGCCTGTGGCCGACAAGCCGGACCTGAACATCGGCAACAACAACGTCAACTCGATCGGCCTGCTCAAGGAAACCTGGAACAGCCTCACCGGCCTGGGCAGCGGCGGCAACGGCATCACCGGCGACGCACTGAAGAACGTCTTCAGCAACTCCGGCAATGCCAGCAAGAGCGAGACCGTCACCGGAGTCGACACAGTCGCCACAGTGACGCCGGGCAGCGGCTCGAAAACCTCCGGCCTGATCTACCTCGAAGCCGGCAAGACCTACTCGTTCAGCGGCACGGCCGATGACAGCCTGCAGATCGTCGTGGGCGGCAAGAACGTCGCCAGCGGAACCTGGGGCAATGCCAGCGGCGCGATTTCCGGCAGCTTCACTCCGACCACCAGCGGCTACTACACCCTGGAGATCTACAACGCCAACCAGTCGGGCCCCGGCAGCCTGGACGTCAACATCAAGGTCGGCAACGGCGCGGTCACCGACCTCAACAGCTCGAACATCCCGATGTACCCGAGCGTCAAGGATCTGGCCAACGCCGGCGTGACCGTTGGCGACCTGCACGGCAGCAACAACCAGGGCTACTACGACGGCTACAAGCTCAACGAGGGCAGCGAGAACGGCGCGCCGGTCAAGCTGGTGGGCATCAGCACCAACCTGACCGACACCGACGGTTCGGAAAGCCTGAGCGTCAAGCTCAGCGGCATTCCGGCAGGCTCGGTGATTGCCGACAACGCCGGCCACACCTTCACCGTCGGCAAGGACGCGGTGGACGTCACCGGCTGGAACCTCGGCAGCCTGACCATCAAGCCGCCGGCTTACTACCACGGCCAGTTCGACGTGAAGGTCAGCTCGACCTCCAGCGAAAGCGTCGGCGGCAGCACCGCGACCAGCGAAGGCACCATCAAGGTCACGGTCTACCCACAGACCTACACCACCAGCAACCTGTCCTCGGACAGCGACAACATCACCGGCACCGACGGCAACGACGTAGTGGTGTCCGATGTCAGCGGCCTGCACGTGGTGCCCGGCCAGGACTACAACCTCGCCTTCATCGTCGACACCTCGGGCAGCATGGGGACGTCCGGCGTGGATGCGGCGAAAAAATCCATGGAGTCGGTGTTCAAGACCCTGGCCGCCAGCGTCAAGGGCGATCAATCGGGTACGGTGAACATCCTGTTGGTGGACTTCGCCACTCAGGTCAAGAGCAGTGTTGCGGTCACGCTGAACGATGCTGGCCTGCAGCAATTGCTCAATGCACTGAATTCGCTCAAGGCGGACGGCGGCACCAACTACGAGGATGCCTTCAAGACCACGGCGAACTGGTTCCAGTCGCTCAAGACCGCTGGCAACACCGGCAACAACCAGACATTCTTCATTACCGACGGCAAGCCGACCTACTATCAGGGCAACGAGCAGGGCAACCCAACCCTGGGCACCACGGGTACCAGCTTCGACAGCTACCTGGCTTCGATCAACTACAAGCCAGGGATGACCGTCAGCAAGTACCTGGACAACACCAACTACATCACCATCGACAGCAACGGCACGATGACCGTGCAGACCAACAGCTGGGGCAGCTGGCGTACCACGCTGTCCGGCGACATTCGCGCCGACGGTGTCGGTGGTTATGAAATGTCGACGCGCGGTGGTCTCGGCTACGACACCAACAGTGCCACTCAGAACAACTCGCTGGACAGCTTCAAGCTGCTCTCGGGCCTGTCCACTGTCGAGGCCATCGGCCTCAACAGTGGCGTCAACAGCAACGACCTGAAGCCATTCGACACCGACGGCAAGCCCCAGACCAACATCGACCCGAGCCATCTGGCCGAGGCCATCCTCGGTCATACCGAAGTCACCCAGCCGGGCAACGACACGGTCAACGGCGGCGACGGCAACGACATCATCTTCGGCGACCTGATGACCTTCGACGGTGTGGCCGGTACCGGTGTCGAGGCGATCCGCGGCTATGTCGCCAACAAGCTGGGGGTCGACGCGGGCGATGTGGATGCGCGGGCGATGCACAAGTACATCAACGAAAACTATTCCGAGTTCGATATCTCGCGCAGCAACGATGGCAGCGACACCCTGCTCGGCGGTAACGGCGACGACATCATCTTCGGCCAGGGTGGCAACGACTACATCGATGGCGGCAAGGGTAACGACATCCTGCTCGGCGGCACCGGCAACGACACCCTGCTCGGCGGTGAAGGCAACGACATCCTGTTTGGCGGTGCCGGCAACGACATCCTCAACGGCGGCAAGGGTGACGACATCATGACCGGTGGCACCGGCGCCGACACCTTCGTGTGGAAGGCCGGCGACCTGGGCAACGACGTGATCAAGGACTTCAAGGCCAGCGAAGGCGACCGCCTCGATCTGCGCGACCTGCTGCAGGGCGAGAAGGCCAGCACCATCGACAACTTCCTGAAGATCACCACGGTCAACGGCGAGTCGACCCTGCAGGTCAGCACCGAAGGCAAGCTCAACGCCGCCGGTGGCCTGGCCAACGCAGACGTGACCATCAAGCTCGAAGGGGTGAACTGGTCGAACACCACGATCAACTCGTTGATCAGCGGCGCCGACCCGACCATCAAGATCGATAATTCCAACAGCTGATCCCTCACCCCCGACCACGGCCCGCAAGGGCCGGCGTCGGGGGCATGGGCTTTTCCAGCCATCCCTTCACGCGCATACTCGTGCGCCGGGCTGACAGGCCCGGTGAACTTTGCCTATGCTGCTGACTACCTAGAAGGATTCATCGTGACGAGGGACGCCGCCATGTTCTACGTGCAACGCAACGCTGACGGCCAGTTGCAGCGGGTAGAAGTCGCCGAGTTCGCCGGTTTTACCGACATGGTCCCGGCAGATAATGCCGAGATCCAGGAATGGTTCGCCGACGACGTCGTGGAAAACAGCCTCAGGCAGCTCAAGCAGAGCGACCTGGACATGATCCGGGTACTGGAAGACCTGATCGAAGTGCTGACCGCCAAGGGCGTGTTCAGCATCACCGACCTTCCCCCCGGCGCTCAGGCCAAGCTGCTCAACCGCTCCACCGCGCGCAAGGCGCTGGGCAGCCTGAACAACCTGATCGAAGAAGACGAGGAAGGCGGGTTGATCTGATCACTGCGCTTTAGACACATCTCCTGTGGGAGCGGGTTTACCCGCGAATACGTCAGTACAACCACCGACGCTTTCGCGGGTAAACCCGCTCCCACGGGCCCGCTCAACGCCAGGGCGCCGGCTCGCCCACCAGTTGCCCCTGAATCCCTTGCACCCCCATCTCCCGCAATACCTTCAGCTCCCCTTCGGTCTCCACCCGCTCGGCGATCAGCGGCAGGTCGATGCTGTGCGCCGCCCGCTGAATGGCCTCGATGAACAGGCGCTTGTGCCGCTCGTGGTCGATGTTGCGGATATAACCACCGTCGATCTTCAGGTAGGCCAACCCCAGGTGCGCCAGGTTGCCGATCATGCTGAAGCGACCGCCGAAGCGCTGCAGCGCCAGGCCGAAGCCCAGACCTCGCAGGCGACGGGTCAGCTGCTCCAGCACGGACTGCTCGGGTAGTTGCTCCTCGCCGATCTCGAACGTCAGCCGCGGGCCCAGCGTGCTGTTCTGCCCCAGCAGCTCATACACCCGCTGCAGCGCCTTGGGGTCGGCCAGGGTCGCCGCGGACAGGTTGAGCGCCAGCGACTCGCCATGCCCGTGCAGGTGCTTGAGCACCTTCTCCAGCACCAGCAGATCCAGGCGTGGCATCCAGCCGAAGCGCTCCAGCCATGGCAGGAAACGGCCGGCTGCCAGGGCCTCGCCGTGCTCGTCGTGCAAGCGCGAGATGACCTTGTAGTGCAGCACCCGCTCCGGCGCCTTGGCATCCACCACAGGCTGGAAGAACAGTTGGAACTGCCCCTTGGCCAGGGCCTGGTCCAGGCGCGTATGCCAGGCGTGATGACTGTCGGCGGCCTGGCCGGCAGCGCCCTGCTCCAGGCAGACCCAGCCCGGCGCGGGCTGGCTCTCGGCCCGGGCCAGGGCCTCGTCGGCCAGCTTGAGCAGCGCCTGTGGCGCATCGCCCGGCGCGTAGGGAGCAAGGCCGATGCAGGCCACCGGGTCGACATCGCTGGCACCGGTTTCGTGCAAGCTCTGCAGGGTGGCTTCCAGGGCCTGCGCCAGGTGGATCGCTTCGTCGTGGACCATGCCCGGCGCCAGCACGGCGAACTCGCCGCCGCGGCTGCGGGTGATCAGGTCCTTGGTTTCCGGGAAGTTCACACAGGTGCGACGCAACTGCTCGCCGACCGCCTGCAGCAGCTGGTCGGTGCGCTGGCCGCCCAGACGGGCATTGAGACCCGCCAGGTCCTGCACACGCAACAACAGCAGGTAACCGGCGCGCCCCTCCTCCACGTTGCTGACTCGGGCATTGAGCTGCATCTCGAAGTAGCGCCGGTTGGCCAGCCCCGTCAGGCTGTCCTGATAAGACTCGGCACGCAGCTTCTCGCTGCGCTCGGCCTGCTCGGTGAACAGTGCCTTGAGCTTTTCGACCATCTGGTTCATCGCTTGCACCACCCGGCGCAGCTCGGGCGTGCGTGGCAGCTCCGGCAGGCTGAGAAACTCGCGGCGGGCAATGGCGTGGGACTGCGCGACCATGTAGTCCAAGGGACGCAGCTGGCGACGCAGCAGCAGCGCCCCGAGCACGGCGCTGACCGCACCGCACAGCAGCAGCCAGCCCAGGCTGCCCAGGGCGCTCTGCCAGAGCTTGGCCAAGGCGAACATCGGGTGGCTGATCACCTCGACCCGCGCCGCCTGCTGCCAGCCTCGGCTGACGATGGCATCGCCCCCCGCCGGCTCCAGGCCGATCAGGTGAATGAACCAACCTGGTACCCCGCCGCTGTCAGGCTCGGCGTGACGCTCGACCAGCACGGCGTTGGAGCCCAGGTCGATGACCTTGATGCTCGAGTAATAGCCACTGTCGAAGATCGAACTGACCATCAGCTCGACCATCGCCGGATCGTCGATATTCGGCGTCAGTGACAGCGCCAGCGCCGTGGCCGCATCCTGGGCATGGGAGCGCAGCTGGTTGACGTACTGGCTGCGTGAGCTTTCCAGGCTGACCATGAAGCTGCCGCCGAAGGCAACCACCAGGAACAGGCAAATGGCAAGCAGCAATTGTTTGAACAGTGACATCTGTGCTCCTTCAGTAAACCGGTTCGGCCGGGAAGCCTTCGGCCTGCATTTTCTTCAGCAAGTCCTGCCAGCGCGACAGGCGCTTGGTGTCGCCGACCTTCTTGTTGCCGGCGGCGCCAGTCAGCCACAGGCCTTCGCCGTTGAAGGCATACACCGGCAGCAGGTCGGTACGCTGGCTGGCCGGCTTGATCGCGTCCATCAGGCTGTCGAGCACCAGCGGCTGGGCCTGTGGGTTTGAATAATAGGTCAGGACCATGTGCGCTCGATTCTGGCGCAAAGCCTTGACGTAGGTGATACGCAGCTTTTCGGCGGGGATGCCCATGCGTCGCAGGCTGAAGTACTTGGCAATGGCGTAGTCCTCGCAATCGCCCGCGCCCTTGAGCAGTGACTGCACCGGGGTGGCCCAATAGTCGACCTCGTGCCAAAGGTCGATGTCCTCGACATAGCGCAACTGCTTGTTGAAGAACAGGTTGACCACCTGCAATTGCTCCATCTCGCTGCCTTGCTTCTGCGTAGCCAGCAGATTCTGCCAGGCATCGATGCGCCCCTGCCCGGCGCCCAGAGGCCCGTAAAGAGCCTGCGCCCGGCGGCTGATCTGGGAAAAGTCCCAGTCCGCCTGGATACCGCCCAGCAGCAGGCAGCCCAGCAGCAGGGCAAGCCCCAGCCGGCGCGCGGTCGCATGCAAGGTCCAAGGTATCGCCACTGCGAACACCCGTTCAGATCAATCGAAAGCAGCGATGGTGCGGGCAGATGAGGCAAAAGACAATGGCACCATGCGATCATGCTGCCAACTGTCGGCAAACCCTCTTCGTACAAGGGGCGGCGCGTTTGTCCGGCTTCCCAAGGCTGGCGTCATGCTTCACGATAGCCGCGTTTCGTGCCGGCGCTTCGTCGCGCTCCTGATCAATCCGTTTGACAAGCCCCCCCATCCCTCACTAGGGTTATTGGATCCAATTTTCATGTTGCCGAGGCGAACCCCGCGTGGCTGAGAAACCCAAACTCCTGAGCACCGTGCTGGGTAGCGAGCAGGTACCGCCGCATCTGGCCCGCGGTGTCATCGAAGAACGCCTGCGCAGCGCCATCCTCGACGGTCGCCTTCCCCCAGGCACGGCCCTGCGTCAGCAGGAACTGGCCACCCTGTTCGGCGTCAGTCGCATGCCGGTGCGCGAAGCCCTGCGCCAGCTCGAGGCCCAGTCCCTGCTGCAGGTGGTGATGCACAAGGGTGCGGTGGTCGCGCCACTGATCGGCGAAGACGCGGTCGATACCTATGCCCTGCGGGTCATCCTCGAGACCGAGGCCCTGCGCCAGTCGATCCCCTTGCTGGATGCCGACGATATCGCCGCGGCCCGGGGCTATATCCGTCAACTGGAAAGCGAGACGCGCCACGCAGAGATCGGCCGCCTCAACCGCCTGTTCCACATGGCACTCTACAGCAAGGCGCAAAACCAGAAGCTGCTGCGCATGATCGAAATCGAGCTCAACGAAGAGGAGCGCTTTCTGCGCTTCCATCTGTCTTCGATGGGGCTGGGCAAGCTCACGCAGGATGACCACATCGCCTTGGTCGATGCCGCCAGCGACAAGCTGGTGGACCAGGCCGTCGCGCTGCTGGAAGCACACCTGAACAATGCAGCCCGCACGATCAGACGCTACCTCGATCGGCAAGCGGCCGACTGAGCCAGCAGCCCCCATGACCAGCCGTTCTGGCTGCGTGGTTCCGGGGAAGTGACCCGGCAACAAGGAACAGCAGTGCCGATGCGACAGGAAGCGACGCCCGAACAATCGTCCAGGATCCGCCTGATCTGCCTGGCCTGTACCCGGCCGCAGATGATTCAGTACCGGACCTGGGCGCAGACGCTCAGCGACCCTATCGAGCTGATTGCCGTGGATGTACCGTCCGCCGTCCAGCCCAGCACGCTCGCCACTGCGTACCCGTCCGCTGCCCTCGCCGAGATCCTGGCCGAGCGGCTGCAACCTTATCTCGCGCAACCTCACGCCGTGTTCGGCCAGGCGGCAGGCGCACCTCTGGCCCTGGCCTTGACCCAGCTGGCACAAGACAAACACCCAGGGCAAACCCGTCACTTGTTTGTTTCAAGCTGTGACAGCCCCGAGCTCAGCGCCGCACCGGTCATCCAGGTCCCCATGACCGTGCTCTATCCCCCAGGTTCGATGGCCGCCATGCTCGGCTGGCACGCCCCGGCCCGCCGTGCGCTTGAGTTGATCGAGTTGCCGCTGCCCTCGGCCGGTAGCTCCCTGCTCAACCAGCGACTGGTGCGCATCTTCAATACCCACCTCGGTTTGCTCAGCTTCTAGGTTCAGCCTCGCGCAAACACCGCCTAGATTCGGGCATTTCCACTGCTTGGCCAGTAACGTGCCATGGCAGTGCCAGCATTTTCGGCACACTCTACTCCCCGCAGCGGCCACTGATCATCAGTAGCGGGCCTGGCCGACTGCCTTTTCATTCACCTGCAGAAGGAGTCTGCCACCGGGCAAGGACCGCACGCGATCAGCCGCCCTGAAAAATGACACCTCCCCAACTCCATTCACCAGTGCTCCGAGTGAGGCATTCACTCTGCGTATTTTTCTGATCGCCAGTTATCGGAAGGGGCACTTATTGCCAAAATAAAACTTATTAAAAGTTTTATATGGGCAACTATTGCCAACAATAAATCGGCGCAACCAAATAATTAAAAAAACAATTGCAGGGAACTTTAAGTTTGTTCTAACTTTTATATCGCCAGCCACAGGCGGCCCGCGACACCGTGAGCGCAGGCTTTACCGCGCCTTGGCAGCCTTTGCATAGCGTTAAACATCGAAACTTAGTTCGAGGCGCCCACTCGCCCGAAATTTGCAAACACGCGAACTTGCATTGTTCACCAACTCTTCCATACCGATAACAAAGGACACATCCATGAGCACATTGAAGCGCACGCTTTCCGAAAAGAAACATGAACTTTCCCGTCATCCGCTATTCTCTGAAATCGACTCGCTGGATACCCTGCGCCGGTTCATGGAAACCCATGTATTCGCCGTCTGGGACTTCATGTCGCTGACCAAGCGACTGCAACAGGAACTTACCTGCGTCAGCCTCCCTTGGCTGCCGCCGACGGACCCCGCCGCCGCGCGCCTGATCAACGAGATCGTCCTGGGCGAGGAGTCGGACGACCGCCTGGAGCACGGCCACTACAGCCACTTCGAGCTTTACCTGGATGCCATGCGCGAAGTCGGTGCCAGCACCCAGGCCATCGAACGCTTCATCGCCCTGCAGCAGCAAGGGGTCAACGCACTCGACGCCCTGCAACGCGTCGGCGCCAGCGAAGCGGCGCAGCGCTTTGTCCGCGATACCCTGGAAGTGGCCCTGGACGCGCCGGCGCATCGCGTCGCAGCCGCCTTCCTGCATGGCCGAGAGAGCGTGATCCCGACGATGTTCCAGCAGATCCTCGACGAATGGGGTATCGGTAGCGAACAGGCGCCCACCTTCCGCTACTACCTGCAACGCCATATCGAAGTCGACTCCGAGGACCACGGCCCCGCCGCCGAACAGCTGCTGGCCCGCCTGGTCGATCACGATCCGGTACGCCAAGAGGACGTCTACGTGGCAGCGATCGCCGCGGTGGACAGTCGCATGGCCCTCTGGGACCGCCTGCGCGCCACGCTGCAAACGCCAGTTGCCGAGGTTGCGCAATGAATGCCCTCGAATACCGCTCCTTCGCCGACGCCTGGGAAGAGCGGGCGACCATCCGCACCCGGCCCCGCCGCCGAGTGGAGGATGACCAGCGGCTGATCTATCCGCTCAGCCGCCAGCCGCTGGTGCTCGGCGCGACGTTCCAGCGCGAATGCCCGCACTTGCGCGACTTCGTGCTGGTGCAAAGCCTCTACAAGTTCATCAACGACGTGGTGATCTTCGAGACCGAGATCGTCGACCGCACCGCCCGCCGCATCGCCAAGGACCGCTTTGCCGTGCGCTTCCCTTTCGCCTGCCGCTACGACGCGATGACCGTCGTCGTCGACGAGGACTACCACGCGCTGGTGGCCATGGACTTCCTGCAGCAGACCATCGCCCTCACCGGGATCGAGCCGATCGCCCTGCCCCAGGAGATCGAGCTCAGCCGGGCCATCCCGGCCGTCCTGGGGCTGGTGCCCGAGGCCCTGCGCGATGCCCTGGAGCTGATCTGCGTGGGCATCGCCGAGAACACCCTGACCGACGATGTCGCGGCGTTCGCCCGTGACGACTCGGTCAAGCCCTCGGTGAAAGGACTGATGGCCGACCACCTGCTCGATGAGGGCCGCCATTCGAGCTTCTGGGCCCGGCTGACCCGCCTCTACTGGCAGGCCGCGCCGCAAGCCGACCGCCAGGCGCTGGCCGAGGTGCTGCCGGTGTTCCTGCGCCAGTACCTGACCAACGACATCCAGCAAGCCTTCGATTTCGCCCTGATCGCCACGCTGCCGGTGAGCGAAGCGGTGCGCCAGGCGCTACGCGAGGAGGCACAGGGGCTGGCCTATCCGATCAATCACCAGCATCCGCTGCTGGGCAACATCCTGCGCTTCTTCCGCGGCAGCTCGATGCTCGAGTCGCCCTGCGTGCAGCAAGCGTTGCGCGACTACCTGCCCTGAGGACATTTGCATGAGACGCCTCGACATACTCCTGGTGGGTACCAGCCCCACCCTGGGGGAGTTTGCCCACCGGCTCGACGAACAAGGCCATGGCAGCGCCATCGCCGACAACGGTGACGCCGTGCGCCGGCAGCTCTCCATCGACCCTGACCTAGTGGTGGAAGACGGCAGCCTGGCACTGAACAGCAGCGACTGGCAGGCACTGGGCAGCACACCGCTGCTCAGGCTGCGCCTGGGAGCCAGCTTCGCCGAAACCCTGCCGCGCGTGGAGGTCCTGTGCTGGTGCGGCAGTGCCAGTGCCCAACGCCTGATCGCACGGATGGCCTTGTCAGCGCCGGCTTCCGGGAATGGGCAGCAGTTGCGTGAAGACGCCCGCCAGGCCCTGTACGACCAGCTGGCGTTGCAGGTCAGCCGCCAGGCCCGCAATCCGCTGTACTTGCCGGAGGCTCCCGCGATCAGCCCCGGCGTACAGGAGCGCGAGCATGGCCTGGACTGGCTCGAAACCCTGGCCTATCGGCATCCGTTCAACCGCACGCTGCGTGCCGATCTGCTGGAGCAGGCCGAAACCTGCCTGGTCGAGCAGCTGGAGCATAGCCTGCGCGCGTACGCCGAACGTCCTGCCATCAGCCATTCGAGCCTGCGCTGCAGCTACCAGCAACTGCACGCCCGCGCCATCGGCATCCAACGGGCGCTGCAACCGCTGCTGTCTGCCAGTGGACGGCAGCAACCGGTGGTTGCCGTGTGCATGGACAAATCGCCAGCGCTCTATGCCAGCCTGCTGGCGGTGCTGGGCTGCGCGGCCATCTACCTGCCCCTGGATCCAGGCACTCCGGCCGAGCGCCGACGCCGTATCCTCGAAGACGCCGACGCCTGCGTGCTGCTGCATGACGGCCAGGGGCCTGTGGATATCACCCAGCTGGACGTGCGTGACCTGCCGGCCGCCCAGGACCGGCCGCTGCCGAACCTGGCCTTGCATGACACCGGCTCGGAACAGCCCTGCGTGGCGATCTATACCTCCGGTACCACCGGCCTGCCCAAAGGCGTATTGCTCAGCCGGCGCAATCTGGCGCACTTCACGGCCTGGTACCGCGAGCATGTCGCGCTGGACGGGCACAGCCGGGTCCTGCAGTTCTCCACCATTGGTTTCGATGCCTCCCTGCTGGATATCCTGCCGACCTTCATCTGCGGCGCCGAGCTGGTGCTGCCCGATGAAGACCAGCGGCGCGACCCTCAGCAGCTGGTGCAACTTATCCACAGCCGGGAAATCAGCCACGCCTTCCTGCCACCGGCACTGCTGAGCATCCTGCCGCGCGAGGCGCACCTGGGCCTGAAGCACCTGGTCACCGGTGGCGATGTCTGCGAGCCGGAGGTCATCGCCCGATTGGCCGGGCAATGTCGGATGCACAACATCTATGGTCCGACCGAAACCAGCGTACTGGCCACCACCCGGGTATTCGCCGCCACTGACGGCAACCGCAACCTGGGCGTGCCGATCGCCAACACCCAAGTGCTGATACTCGATGAGACATTGCAGCCGGTGCCTGAGCAGACCCCCGGCGAGCTGTACATCGCAGGTCCTGGAGTCGGCCTTGGCTACCTGAACAATCCGATTCTGAGCAGCGAACGCTTCATCGAGCTGCAACTGCCCAATGGCCATGCGCTGCGCGCCTATCGCACAGGTGACATCGGCAAGTGGACCGCGCAGGGCATCGAATTGTCTGGCCGGCGCGACAACCAGGTGAAGATCCGCGGCTTCCGTGTCGAACCGGAAGAGATCGAGCATTGCCTGCGTGATAGCCGACTGTTTGCCCAGGTCGCGGTGGTCATCGACGCACAGCGTCGCATTCTCGCCTTCGCCGCCAACCCCGAAGGCGACGCTGCCGAGGAGCGACTGCGCGAGCATGCCGAACGCTGGCTGCCCGACTACATGCGCCCGATGTTCTACCAGACGCTGGAGCGGATGCCGTACACCGCGAACGGCAAAGTCGACCGCCAGGCACTGTCGATGCAGCCTCTGGCCCTGCCAAGCAGCCAGCGGCTGCAACCGCGGACCACCACCGAGCAGCGCTTGCGCAGCCTGTGGGCTGAGCTGCTGGAGCTGCCCGAAGTCGATATCTCCATCGACGACAGCTTCTTCAACCTCGGCGGTCATTCGATTCTGCTATCGCGTCTGCTGCTAGAGGTTCGTCAGCAGTTCGGCCAAGGCGTAGCGATCAACCGCTTCATCGAGCAGCCGACCCTGCAGCGCCTGGGAGCGCTGCTGGACGGCGACGATGATGCCCTGCAGTCCTCGTTGGCCCTCCTGGAACAGGACGCCAATCGCGAGCTGGACCTGCAGGTGCTGCCGATGGAGTGCCTGGGTGATGTGCATAAAGTGATCGTCACCGGCGCGAACAGCTTCCTCGGCGTGCATCTGGTCGAGGCCTTGCTGGAGTGGGGCGCCACCGAAGTCGCCTGCCTGGTACGCCGCGCCGGTGGGCAGTCCGCCGAGGAGCGCTTCGCCCAGGCCCTGCGGGACAACCACATCACCCTGGACGTGCACCGGGTACGGGTGTTCGAGGCCGACCTGCGCAAGCCACGCCTGGGGCTGGCCCAGACCGACTACGACTACCTGGACAGTCAGTACGGCGCGCTATTGCACAACGCCGCGCAAGTCAACCATGTACTCGACTACCAGGTGCTGGCGGCGGACAACATCGATCCCCTGTTCGAGTGCCTGCGGCTGTGCGAGGGCCGGCGCAAGAAGATCTTCAACTTCGTCTCGACCTTGTCCGCGTGCAGTGCCGTGGACAGCAGCGGGCGCGTGCTGGAGAGCGATCCGGCGAACACCCCACCGATCTACATCCGCAATGGCTACAACCTCAGCAAGTGGGTAGGCGAGCGCATCCTCCGCCGTGCCCGCGAGCAAGGTGTGTGGGTCAACCTGTTCCGCCCCGGCAACATCACCTTCGATAGCCGTACCGGTGCCTGCCAGCCCCAGCGCAACCGACTGATGCTGATGCTCAAGGGCTCCTTGCAGCTGGGCCAGGTGCCAGGGCTGGAGATCGACTTCGACCTCATGCCGGTGGATTTCCTATCCCGCTTCATCGCTTTCCACAGCAGCCGCCACCAGGCCGGCCAGTGCGTGTTCAACCTGCACAACCCCGAACCTCTGCGCTGGCGGGATTACCTGGCGTCGTTCCGCGAGCAGGGGCATGCCTTCGAGCTGGTCAGTGTCGAGCAGTGGCAACGCCAACTGGGGCGCGTCGATCGCGACAACGCGCTGTATGACGTCCTCGGTTTCTACCTCGACGGTTTCGAGGAAGACATCGGTGACATTTCCGACATTGCCCACGACAACGCTCGCGCCGGGGTGGACCGCATGGGCACCCATTACCCAAGCAAAAGCCCGGAGCTGCTGCGCCGTGGCTGTCGCTATCTGGCCGACATCGGCTTCATCTGATCCCTTACACACAACAGGAGCAACAAGACATGCAAGCACTCAAGCCCGATACCCTGATCCGCAATCCGCAAGGCTGCCTGGTGGTTTCCAGCGTAGAGATCGCTACCTCAGCCGCCAGCGTGTGGAACATCGTCGGCAACTTCGCAGGCTTCCCGGTTTTCATCCCGGCGCTGGCGCATATCGAGATGACAGGCAGCGGCGTGCGCTCGATACGCAAGAAACTGTTCAAGGATGGCAACGTGGTGATCGAGCAGCTGAACAGCCGTGATGAGCAGGCCATGAACATGACCTGGAGCCTGATCTACACCAGCCTGAACATCGGCAATCTGTGGGCCGCCATGGAAGTGCAGGCGATCGATGCCAGCCGCAGCCGTGCGACCTGGACCATCCAGGCCGAGCCCTGGGAAGGTGGCCCAGAGGCCCTGCCGGGCTTCCAGGCCTTCCTGCAGGGCTTTGCCGATGAGGCGATGGGCAATGTGCGTAATCTGCTGAGCTGATACCACTGCCAGGGGCGTATGCCCTGATAACAAAAAAGGCCGCTCCCAACCGGGAGCGGCCTTTTTTTGTCTTGGATATCAGGGGTCGGGGATAGCCGTTCGGACTGCGCTGACGCGCAAGGAACAGCGCTCGCTGGTAATCCACGCACTCTGTGCGAGCGGGCTTGTCGGGGCGCCGAACCGCCGCGAACACCGGCGTAGCCGGTGCCAGGCTCTGCGTTGGATTCTTCGCGGGTAAACCCGCTCCCACAGGGGTCGTGCTGTGCCTGTGAATGCTGTTCCCTTCACGGCCCGCACAGGGAGCTCGTGCATCGAAACCCTGAAAAGACAAAGCCCCCGACCGCATCGCGATCAGGGGCTTTGGATTTGAATCTTGACGATGACCTACTCTCACATGGGGAAACCCCACACTACCATCGGCGAGGCGTCGTTTCACTGCTGAGTTCGGGATGGGATCAGGTGGTTCCAACGCTCTATGGTCGTCAAGAAATTCTGTGTGCCGAACCGTCCTGGGGACGTGTCAGCGAATCTCTGTACTCTCTACTTAAAGACAAAACCCCTACCTGCTCGCGCAGATAGGGGTTTTGCGAAATGAATCTTGACGATGACCTACTCTCACATGGGGAAACCCCACACTACCATCGGCGATGCATCGTTTCACTGCTGAGTTCGGGATGGGATCAGGTGGTTCCAATGCTCTATGGTCGTCAAGAAATTCTGTTGCCAGAAGATCCAGATGGATACTCTAGCGAATTCGGATATGTGAATTTGTGGCTCTTTATTTCAAGAGCAGCGAACTTTCGGGTCTTTCGTCTTCACCACCACAATTTGGCGTACTACTGATTTAACAGCAGGCTCAAATTGCTTGGGTGTTATATGGTCAAGCCTCACGGGCAATTAGTATTGGTTAGCTCAACGCCTCACAGCGCTTACACACCCAACCTATCAACGTCGTAGTCTTCGACGGCCCTTCAGGGAGCTCAAGGCTCCAGTGAGATCTCATCTTGAGGCAAGTTTCCCGCTTAGATGCTTTCAGCGGTTATCTCTTCCGAACATAGCTACCCGGCAATGCCACTGGCGTGACAACCGGAACACCAGAGGTTCGTCCACTCCGGTCCTCTCGTACTAGGAGCAGCCCCTCTCAAATCTCAAACGTCCACGGCAGATAGGGACCGAACTGTCTCACGACGTTCTAAACCCAGCTCGCGTACCACTTTAAATGGCGAACAGCCATACCCTTGGGACCGGCTTCAGCCCCAGGATGTGATGAGCCGACATCGAGGTGCCAAACACCGCCGTCGATATGAACTCTTGGGCGGTATCAGCCTGTTATCCCCGGAGTACCTTTTATCCGTTGAGCGATGGCCCTTCCATACAGAACCACCGGATCACTAAGACCTACTTTCGTACCTGCTCGACGTGTTTGTCTCGCAGTCAAGCGCGCTTTTGCCTTTATACTCTACGACCGATTTCCGACCGGTCTGAGCGCACCTTCGTACTCCTCCGTTACTCTTTGGGAGGAGACCGCCCCAGTCAAACTACCCACCATACACTGTCCTCGATCCGGATAACGGACCTGAGTTAGAACCTCAAGGTTGCCAGGGTGGTATTTCAAGGATGGCTCCATGAGAACTGGCGTCCCCACTTCAAAGCCTCCCACCTATCCTACACAAGCAAGCTCAAAGTCCAGTGCAAAGCTATAGTAAAGGTTCACGGGGTCTTTCCGTCTAGCCGCGGATACACTGCATCTTCACAGCGATTTCAATTTCACTGAGTCTCGGGTGGAGACAGCGCCGCCATCGTTACGCCATTCGTGCAGGTCGGAACTTACCCGACAAGGAATTTCGCTACCTTAGGACCGTTATAGTTACGGCCGCCGTTTACCGGGGCTTCGATCAAGAGCTTCGCTTGCGCTAACCCCATCAATTAACCTTCCGGCACCGGGCAGGCGTCACACCCTATACGTCCACTTTCGTGTTTGCAGAGTGCTGTGTTTTTAATAAACAGTCGCAGCGGCCTGGTATCTTCGACCGGCATGGGCTTACGGAGCAAGTCCTTCACCCTCGCCGGCGCACCTTCTCCCGAAGTTACGGTGCCATTTTGCCTAGTTCCTTCACCCGAGTTCTCTCAAGCGCCTTGGTATTCTCTACCTAACCACCTGTGTCGGTTTGGGGTACGGTTCCCAGTTATCTGAAGCTTAGGAGCTTTTCTTGGAAGCATGGCATCAACCACTTCGCGCTCTAATGAGCACTCGTCATCAGCTCTCGGCCTTGAGATCCCGGATTTGCCTAAGATCTCAGCCTACCACCTTAAACTTGGACAACCAACGCCAAGCTGGCCTAGCCTTCTCCGTCCCTCCATCGCAATAACTGGAAGTACAGGAATATTAACCTGTTTTCCATCGACTACGCTTTTCAGCCTCGCCTTAGGGACCGACTAACCCTGCGTCGATTAACGTTGCGCAGGAAACCTTGGTCTTTCGGCGTGCGAGTTTTTCACTCGCATTGTCGTTACTCATGTCAGCATTCGCACTTCTGATACCTCCAGCAAGCTTCTCAACTCACCTTCACAGGCTTACAGAACGCTCCTCTACCGCATCACCAGAGGTGATACCCGTAGCTTCGGTGCATGGTTTGAGCCCCGTTACATCTTCCGCGCAGGCCGACTCGACTAGTGAGCTATTACGCTTTCTTTAAAGGATGGCTGCTTCTAAGCCAACCTCCTAGCTGTCTAAGCCTTCCCACATCGTTTCCCACTTAACCATGACTTTGGGACCTTAGCTGACGGTCTGGGTTGTTTCCCTTTTCACGACGGACGTTAGCACCCGCCGTGTGTCTCCCATGCTCGGCACTTGTAGGTATTCGGAGTTTGCATCGGTTTGGTAAGTCGGGATGACCCCCTAGCCGAAACAGTGCTCTACCCCCTACAGTGATACATGAGGCGCTACCTAAATAGCTTTCGAGGAGAACCAGCTATCTCCGAGCTTGATTAGCCTTTCACTCCGATCCACAGGTCATCCGCTAACTTTTCAACGGTAGTCGGTTCGGTCCTCCAGTCAGTGTTACCTAACCTTCAACCTGCCCATGGATAGATCGCCCGGTTTCGGGTCTATACCCAGCGACTAAAGCGCCCTATTAAGACTCGCTTTCGCTACGCCTCCCCTATTCGGTTAAGCTCGCCACTGAATATAAGTCGCTGACCCATTATACAAAAGGTACGCAGTCACCTAACAAAGTAGGCTCCCACTGCTTGTACGCATACGGTTTCAGGTTCTATTTCACTCCCCTCTCCGGGGTTCTTTTCGCCTTTCCCTCACGGTACTGGTTCACTATCGGTCAGTCAGTAGTATTTAGCCTTGGAGGATGGTCCCCCCATGTTCAGACAAAGTTTCTCGTGCTCCGTCCTACTCGATTTCACTGGCAAGAGATTTTCGTGTACGGGGCTATCACCCACTATGGCCGCACTTTCCAGAGCGTTCCACTAATCTCAAACCAGCTTAAGGGCTGGTCCCCGTTCGCTCGCCACTACTAAGGGAATCTCGGTTGATTTCTTTTCCTCAGGGTACTTAGATGTTTCAGTTCCCCTGGTTCGCCTCTTGCACCTATGTATTCAGTACAAGATACTCAGCTTATGCTGAGTGGGTTCCCCCATTCAGAGATCTCTGGATCACAGTCTGTTTGCCGACTCCCCAAAGCTTATCGCAGGCTACCACGTCTTTCATCGCCTCTGACTGCCAAGGCATCCACCGTATGCGCTTCTTCACTTGACCATATAACCCCAAGCAATCTGGTTATACTGTGAAGACGACATTCGCCGAAAATTCGCATTTCGCTCATTGCTGAGCAGAACTCACAAATTTTACCTTAGCCTGAATAACCAGCAGTGAAACTGGCATTCAGTCTATCTATCACATATCCGAATTTTTAAAGAACGATCTGACAAAAGTCAGAAATCAACATTCATCAACGAATGCTCATTTCTAAGTTCTGATCAACTAGACACTACTGCGAAAGTGGTGGAGCCAAGCGGGATCGAACCGCTGACCTCCTGCGTGCAAGGCAGGCGCTCTCCCAGCTGAGCTATGGCCCCGCATATTGGTAGGTCTGGGCAGATTTGAACTGCCGACCTCACCCTTATCAGGGGTGCGCTCTAACCAACTGAGCTACAGACCTATATAGGGTCTTGATCGTCTTCACATATGAATCAAGCAATTCGTGTGGGAGCTCATCAGTAGGCTG
Organism: Pseudomonas sp. microsymbiont 2; assembly: GCF_054788395.1. Taxonomy (NCBI): domain Bacteria; kingdom Pseudomonadati; phylum Pseudomonadota; class Gammaproteobacteria; order Pseudomonadales; family Pseudomonadaceae; genus Pseudomonas; species Pseudomonas sp. microsymbiont 2. The sequence continues at coordinate 256,958 of NZ_CM139112.1, read as the reverse complement.
ATGTCTTCGATTAAGGAGGTGATCCAGCCGCAGGTTCCCCTACGGCTACCTTGTTACGACTTCACCCCAGTCATGAATCACACCGTGGTAACCGTCCTCCCGAAGGTTAGACTAGCTACTTCTGGTGCAACCCACTCCCATGGTGTGACGGGCGGTGTGTACAAGGCCCGGGAACGTATTCACCGCGACATTCTGATTCGCGATTACTAGCGATTCCGACTTCACGCAGTCGAGTTGCAGACTGCGATCCGGACTACGATCGGTTTTGTGAGATTAGCTCCACCTCGCGGCTTGGCAACCCTCTGTACCGACCATTGTAGCACGTGTGTAGCCCAGGCCGTAAGGGCCATGATGACTTGACGTCATCCCCACCTTCCTCCGGTTTGTCACCGGCAGTCTCCTTAGAGTGCCCACCATAACGTGCTGGTAACTAAGGACAAGGGTTGCGCTCGTTACGGGACTTAACCCAACATCTCACGACACGAGCTGACGACAGCCATGCAGCACCTGTGTCAGAGTTCCCGAAGGCACCAATCCATCTCTGGAAAGTTCTCTGCATGTCAAGGCCTGGTAAGGTTCTTCGCGTTGCTTCGAATTAAACCACATGCTCCACCGCTTGTGCGGGCCCCCGTCAATTCATTTGAGTTTTAACCTTGCGGCCGTACTCCCCAGGCGGTCAACTTAATGCGTTAGCTGCGCCACTAAAATCTCAAGGATTCCAACGGCTAGTTGACATCGTTTACGGCGTGGACTACCAGGGTATCTAATCCTGTTTGCTCCCCACGCTTTCGCACCTCAGTGTCAGTATCAGTCCAGGTGGTCGCCTTCGCCACTGGTGTTCCTTCCTATATCTACGCATTTCACCGCTACACAGGAAATTCCACCACCCTCTACCATACTCTAGCTCGCCAGTTTTGGATGCAGTTCCCAGGTTGAGCCCGGGGCTTTCACATCCAACTTAACGAACCACCTACGCGCGCTTTACGCCCAGTAATTCCGATTAACGCTTGCACCCTCTGTATTACCGCGGCTGCTGGCACAGAGTTAGCCGGTGCTTATTCTGTCGGTAACGTCAAAACAGCAAGGTATTAACTTACTGCCCTTCCTCCCAACTTAAAGTGCTTTACAATCCGAAGACCTTCTTCACACACGCGGCATGGCTGGATCAGGCTTTCGCCCATTGTCCAATATTCCCCACTGCTGCCTCCCGTAGGAGTCTGGACCGTGTCTCAGTTCCAGTGTGACTGATCATCCTCTCAGACCAGTTACGGATCGTCGCCTTGGTGAGCCATTACCTCACCAACTAGCTAATCCGACCTAGGCTCATCTGATAGCGCAAGGCCCGAAGGTCCCCTGCTTTCTCCCGTAGGACGTATGCGGTATTAGCGTTCCTTTCGAAACGTTGTCCCCCACTACCAGGCAGATTCCTAGGCATTACTCACCCGTCCGCCGCTGAATCAAGGAGCAAGCTCCCGTCATCCGCTCGACTTGCATGTGTTAGGCCTGCCGCCAGCGTTCAATCTGAGCCATGATCAAACTCTTCAGTTCAATACTGCTTGGGTTTTTAAGAAACCCTAAACTTGGCTCAGCAATCTCAAATGACTATGTGATTTCTCGCATGGCCACTTGTGATGCTGATAATCTTGGCGACTATCAGTCCGTACTCACAAGCACCCACACGAATTGCTTGACTCAATTTGTTAAAGAGCGTTTGGTTAAGAGCTTTTCGTCTCAACCGAGGCGCGCATTCTACGCTTTCCTCATTTCGTGTCAAGCATTATTTTCGAAGTTTTTCGTTCAACTTCAAACACTTGACTCGCTGCGATCTCTCGTAGCGGGAGGCGAATCATACAGCGTTACAACCTGCTGTCAACTGCCTTTTTCACCGCTGCCGATCGTGAGATCGAAGCCCTTTCAGCTCCTTCTAACTCGCTAACTCTTTGAATCTCAAGGAGTTTCGCGTTCCGTTGTCGCTGGAAGTGGGGCGCATTATAAGGGGATCTGAAAGCGCGTCAACCTTTAATTTCAAGAAAATGAAATATTTAGCGAAAGGACCGCGTCAGGGCCGCCAGGGGCCCGCCACAACCCTTGCAGCGCCTATCAGATCGAGCGCCGCCCGCGCGGCGCATCGCGACGCAAGGCCGCTCCTACATTTGTTGCAACGTGCCGAACCTGTCAGGCCATGGTTGCCCGCCTTGGTGCATGCCTTGAGACAGGTGAGGCGCCAGTGGTGCCCACACTGAAACCGCGTCGAATCAACAAGGCGGACCAGGTGATGGCCCAGGAGCGATTGGCCCGAAACAAATGTAGGAGCGGCCTTGCGTCGCGATGCGCCGCGCGGGCGGCGCTCGATCTTGTAGGCGCCAGAGAAACCTCGGCGGACACTTCTGAGACACACCACGATCCCTCGGCGAACACCCCACACACAACCCAATCCCAAGGCAGGCCCCTACCAGCCATGACACCTATATAAGCAGCCCCAGAAACAAAAACGGGAAGGCCTACCGGCCTCCCCGTCTCTCTACATATAGCGCGTCACAACACCCCAGCACCCCGAAGCCGCTGCACCGCCTCCCCATCCAACCCCAGCACATCCCCCAGCACCGCCTCGGTATGCTCCCCCAGCAACGGCGGCGCCTGCCGATACTCCACCGGCGTCTCCGACAACCGGATCGGGCTGGCTACCTGCGGCACGCTACCCGCCAACGGATGGGGAACATTCACCGCCAACCCTCGGGCCAACACCTGCGGATCCTGGAACATCTGCGCCAGGTCGTTGATCGGCCCGCACGGCACGCCCGCCTTCTCCAGCTCACTCACCCACTCGGCCGTAGTCTTGAACACCGTGGCCTGACGAATCAGCGGAATCAGCTCGGCACGGTTGGCCACCCGCTGTTTGTTGGTGGCGAAGCGCGGGTCATCCGCCCAGTGCGCCTGCCCGGCCACTTCCGCGAACTTGCGGAACTGCCCGTCATTGCCCACGGTAAGAATGAAGTTGCCATCGGCCGTCGGGAAATCCTGATACGGCACAATGTTCGGGTGCGCATTGCCCAGTCGACGAGGCGCAGTACCCGTGGTGAGGTAGTTCATTGCCTGGTTGGCCAAGCAGGCTACCTGCACATCCAGCAGCGCCATGTCGATATGCTGGCCGATACCAGCCTGGTCACGGTGCGCCAGGGCCGCGAGAATTGCCACGGTGGAATACAGCCCCGTGAGGATATCGGTCAGCGCCACCCCCACCTTCATCGGCCCGGCCCCTTCCTCCCCGTCCGGGCGACCGGTCAGGCTCATCAGCCCTCCCAGCCCCTGGATCATGAAGTCGTAGCCGGCACGCTTGGCATACGGCCCGGTCTGGCCGAAGCCGGTGATCGAGCAGTAGATGAGCTTCGGATTGACCGCCTTCAGGCTTTGATAGTCCAGCCCATAGGCAGCCAGTCCGCCTACCTTGAAGTTCTCGATGACGATATCCGACTTGGCTGCCAGCTCACGTACCAGGCGCTGCCCTTCCGGCTGGGTGAAGTCGATGGTCACTGAGCGCTTGTTGCGGTTGGCCGACAGGTAGTAGGCCGCCTCGCTGGTGTTTTCGCCCTGGGCATCGCGCAGGAAAGGCGGCCCCCAGGAACGGGTGTCGTCACCCGCCCCCGGACGCTCGACCTTGATCACATCGGCGCCAAGGTCGGCCAGGATCTGGCCGGACCATGGGCCGGCCAATACCCGGGAAAGGTCCAGCACCCGCAGATGGGAAAGCGCGCCCATGGCCTGGCTCCTCTCTATTAGTAGAACGCCTGGATGCCGGTCTGCGCGCGCCCGAGGATCAGCGCATGCACGTCGTGGGTGCCTTCATAGGTGTTGACCACCTCGAGGTTGACCAGGTGACGGGCCACGCCGAACTCGTCGGAGATGCCGTTGCCGCCCAGCATGTCGCGGGCCATGCGGGCGATGTCCAGGGCCTTGCCGCAGGAGTTGCGCTTCATGATCGAGGTGATCTCGACGGCCGCAGTGCCTTCGTCCTTCATCCGCCCCAGGCGCAAGCAGCCTTGCAGGGCCAGGGTGATCTCGGTCTGCATGTCGGCCAGTTTTTTCTGGATCAGCTGGTTGGCAGCCAGCGGACGGCCGAACTGCTGGCGGTCCAGCGTGTACTGGCGCGCCGTGTGCCAGCAGGCCTCGGCGGCGCCCAGAGCGCCCCAGGAGATGCCATAGCGGGCCGAGTTCAGGCAGGTGAACGGGCCTTTCAGGCCACGCACATCCGGGAAAATGTTCTCTTCCGGCACGAACACGTTGTCCATGACGATCTCGCCGGTGATCGAGGCGCGCAGGCCGACTTTGCCGTGGATGGCCGGAGCACTGAGGCCGTCCCAGCCTTTCTCCAGCACGAAGCCGCGGATATCGCCAGCATCGTCCTTGGCCCAGACCACGAACACGTCGGCGATCGGGCTGTTGGTGATCCACATCTTGCTGCCGGTCAGGCGATAGCCGCCATCGACCTTACGCGCCCGGGTGATCATCGAGCCCGGGTCGGAGCCATGGTTGGGTTCGGTCAGGCCGAAGCAGCCGATCCACTCGCCACTGGCCAGCTTCGGCAGGTACTTCTGCTTCTGCGCCTCGGTCCCGAACTCGTTGATCGGCACCATCACCAGCGACGACTGCACGCTCATCATCGAGCGGTAGCCGGAGTCGATGCGCTCCACCTCACGGGCGATCAGGCCGTAGCACACGTAGTTCAGGCCGCTGCCGCCATACTGCTCGGGGATGGTCGCGCCGAGCAGGCCGACTTCGCCCATCTCACGGAAGATCGCCGGGTCCGTCTGCTCGTGGCGGAACGCCTCCAGCACACGGGGTGCCAGCTTGTCCTGGGCGAACTGATAGGCGCTGTCGCGGACCATGCGCTCTTCTTCAGTGAGCTGCTGGTCCAGCAGCAGCGGATCGATCCAGTTGAAGCTTGCCTTGCCAGCCATGTGCGGATTCCTCGAAAGATGGGAACGAATTGTTGTGCTGGATTGATCCTAGGCCTGATCGGCCCGCGGGACAAACGAGGATTGCGCACGGTTTAGTGATATTTTCTCACTTCGTGATCATCGAAATACCCTGTTCACCGCCCGACAAGTGAGGTTGACGTACATGCGCCGCAAGATTCCCAGCACCACCGCCCTGGTCTGCTTCGAGGCGGCCGCGCGTCACGAGAGCTTCACCAAGGCCGCCCAGGAACTGGCCTTGACCCAGGGCGCCGTCTGTCGGCAGATCGGCGGCCTGGAAGCCTTCCTCAATGTCGAACTGTTCCGCCGCTCGCGCCGGGGCGTGAAGCTGACCGAAGCCGGGCTCTCCTACAGCCGCCAGGTGGCCACGCAGCTGGATGCGGTGGAGCGCGACACGCTTTCGGTGATGCGCCAGCAAGGCGCCAACGTGATCGAGCTGGCGGTGGTGCCGACCTTCGGTACGCAATGGCTGCTGCCGCGCCTGAAGGACTTCCAGCAACGTCACCCGGAGGTCACGGTCAACCTGACCAACCGCACCCGCCCCTTCCTGTTCGCCGACACGCCCTTCGATGCCGCGATCTACTTCGGCGACGCCGACTGGTCCGGCACCCAATCTCACCGACTGATGGGCGAAAACCCCATGCCGGTGTGCAGCCCCGCCCTCCTGGATGGGCGAACTTGCCTGGACGCCCAGCACATCGCCGAGCTGCCTCTACTGCAACAGACCACGCGCCCCTACGCCTGGCGGCAGTGGTTCGACAGCCTGGGCATGAGCGTCGCGCGCGACATGACCGGTCCGCGCTACGAACTGTTCTCGATGCTGGCCCAGGCCGCCATGCACGACATGGGCGTCGCGCTGATTCCGCCATTCCTGATCCAGCGCGAGCTGCAGGAGGGCCGGTTGCTGGTCGCTAACAGGCATGCCCTGTCCAGCGACAAGGCCTACCATCTAATGATTCCCGAGCGAAAGGTGGAGTCTGCGTCGCTACGGGCGTTTCGTGATTGGCTGGTGTCGGTGGCGCAACAATACACCGCCATCGACTGAAGCCGAAAACAGATAAGCTGACTCCGTAGTCAATTATTTTGAACACCTACAGATATATGGTTTTGTCGCAAATTCGTAATCTGTTCCGGCTAGCGGAAAAACCCTATCAACCCTAGTAGCTACGCGGGTTTGCGGCTTATTTTGCGACATTCACAACGCCACGAACGAAAACAGCCGAATTTTTTTCATTTTTTCCCCTAAGCTGCGAAGAGCGCGTACTTGACGGGCTGGACCGGAATCGTTGCGACATACGGTCACAGGGTGACTTGTAGTTTTGAGTTCGTTTCGCTTCAGAACCTGTTGAAGGCCCCTGGGTTCGTCTGCAAAATGCCTCCCCCGCCCCGGATCCGGCGGGGTCGTGCTCTACGACCGCCCAGCCGCACCACCCGAAGTGCGCTGGTTTCCATAAAGACAAAAGGTCACCGCAGGAGACAAAGTCGTGCACATTGGTGTTCCTCTCGAGACGCAGACGGGTGAGACAAGGGTCGCCGCGACCCCGGAAACCATCAAGAAACTGGTTGGCCAGGGCCATCAGGTCACCGTGCAACGGGGGGCGGGGCTCAAGGCCGCCATTCCGGACAGTGCCTATGAAGCCGCTGGCGCCACGCTGGGCGAGGCCGCCGATACCTTCGGCGCGCAACTGGTGCTCAAGGTGGTCGCGCCCAATGACCAGGAACTGACGCTGATCAACAGCGGCAGCCTGCTGGCAGGCATGCTCAACCCGTTCGACAATGAACTGATCGCCAAGATGGCCGAACGCGGCATCACCGCCTTCGCCCTGGAGGCCGCGCCACGCACTTCGCGGGCCCAGAGCCTCGATGTGCTGTCGTCCCAGGCCAACATCGCCGGCTACAAGGCCGTGCTGCTGGCGGCTCACCACTATCCACGCTTCATGCCCATGCTGATGACCGCCGCAGGCACCGTGAAGGCCGCCCGCGTACTGGTCCTCGGCGCTGGCGTGGCCGGCCTGCAGGCCATCGCCACGGCCAAGCGCCTGGGCGCGGTGATCGAAGCATCGGACGTGCGCCCGGCGGTGAAGGAGCAGATCGAGTCGCTCGGCGCCAAGTTCATCGACGTGCCCTACGAGACCGATGAAGAACGCGAATGCGCCGAAGGCGTCGGCGGCTACGCCCGGCCGATGCCGGCCAGCTGGATGCAACGCCAGGCCCAGGCGGTGCACGAGCGCGCCAAACAGGCCGATATCGTCATCACCACTGCGCTGATCCCCGGACGCAAGGCGCCGACCCTGCTCAGCGCCGAAACGGTGGCGCAGATGAAACCTGGATCTGTGGTCATCGACCTGGCTGCGGCCCAAGGCGGCAACTGTCCGCTGACCGTGGCCGATCAGGTGGTGACGCACAACGGCGTGACCATCGCCGGCCCGACCAACCTGCCGGCCCAGGTCGGCGCCGATGCCTCGGCGCTGTACGCGCGCAACCTGCTGGACTTCATGAAGCTGCTGTTCGACAAGGACGGCAACCTGGTCATCAACCTCGAAGACGACATCGTCGCCGCGTGCCTGATGTGCCGCGATGGCCAGGTCGTGCGCAAGAACGGCTAAGGAGCACGACAATGGAAGACATGCTGATTTCCCACGGCATCTACAACCTGATCATCTTCGTGCTGGCCATCTACGTGGGCTATCACGTGGTGTGGAACGTCACCCCGGCCCTGCACACCCCGTTGATGGCGGTCACCAACGCCATTTCCGCGATCGTCATCGTCGGCGCCATGCTGGCCGCCGCGCTGACCGTCACCCCGGCCGGCAAGGTCATGGGCACCCTGGCCGTGGCACTGGCCGCGGTCAACGTGTTCGGTGGCTTCCTGGTCACCCGCCGCATGCTGGAAATGTTCAAGAAGAAAACCAAGAACGAGGCGCAGAAGTAAGCATGAGCATGAATCTGGTAACGCTTCTGTACCTGGTCGCCTCGGTCTGCTTCATCCAGGCGCTCAAGGGCCTCTCGCACCCGACCACTTCACGCCGCGGCAACCTGTTCGGCATGATCGGCATGGGCATCGCCATCCTCACCACGGTAGGCCTCATCTATAAGCTTGGGGCCGAGCTGGCCACTGCGGGCATCGGCTACGTGATCGTCGGCCTGCTGGTCGGCGGCAGCGCTGGCTCGATCATGGCCAAGCGCGTCGAGATGACCAAGATGCCCGAGCTGGTCGCCTTCATGCACAGCATGATCGGCCTGGCCGCGGTGTTCATCGCCATCGCCGCCGTGCTCGAGCCGCAATCGCTGGGCATCGTCGCCAGCATCAGCGACCCGATCCCCACCGGCAATCGCCTGGAGCTGTTCCTCGGCGCGGCCATCGGTGCCATCACCTTCTCGGGTTCCGTGATCGCCTTCGGCAAGCTGTCGGGCAAGTACAAGTTCCGTCTGTTCCAGGGCGCACCGGTACAGTTCGCCGGCCAGCACAAGCTGAACTTGATCCTGGGCCTGGCGACCATCGCACTGGGGCTGCTGTTCACCTTCACCGGCCACTACAGCGCCTTCACCTTGATGCTGGCCCTGGCCTTCGTCATGGGCGTGCTGATCATCATCCCGATCGGCGGCGCCGACATGCCGGTGGTGGTGTCGATGCTCAACAGCTACTCGGGCTGGGCAGCGGCGGGCATCGGCTTCTCGCTGAACAACTCGATGCTGATCATCGCCGGTTCCCTGGTCGGCTCCAGCGGTGCGATCCTCTCGTACATCATGTGCAAGGCGATGAACCGCTCGTTCTTCAACGTCATCCTCGGCGGCTTCGGCGGTGACACCGATGCCGGCGCCGCGCAAGGTTCGAAAGAACAGCGCCCGGTGAAGTCCGGCTCGGCCGACGACGCCACCTTCCTGCTGAGCAACGCCGACAGCGTGATCATCGTTCCGGGCTACGGCCTGGCGGTGGCCCGCGCCCAGCACGCGCTCAAGGAGCTGACCGAGAAGCTGACCCACAACGGTGTGACCGTGAAATATGCGATCCACCCGGTGGCAGGGCGCATGCCGGGACACATGAACGTGCTGCTGGCCGAGGCCGAGGTGCCGTACGACCAGGTGTTCGAGATGGAGGACATCAACGCCGAGTTCGGCCAGGCCGACGTGGTGCTGGTGCTGGGCGCCAACGATGTGGTCAACCCGGCGGCGAAGAACGATCCGAAGTCGCCGATTGCCGGCATGCCGATCCTCGAGGCCTTCAAGGCCAAGACCATCATCGTCAACAAGCGCTCCATGGCCAGCGGCTACGCGGGCCTGGACAACGAACTGTTCTACCTGGACAAGACCATGATGGTGTTCGGTGACGCCAAGAAAGTCATCGAGGACATGGTCAAGGCCGTAGACTGACCCGGCCTAACCCATATAGAAGCGCATAAGGCCCCTGGGGAGATATTCCCAGGGGCCTTTTCATTTGCTTGATCCAGATCAACGGCTCTACTTCCGACCTTCGCCTACGACCATGGTCGCGGGACGGTTCCGGGTGAAATCTCTAGACTGCGCTTCCAGTAGCCTCAGTAGCCCGAGATAACAATCCATGTACCGTGATCGTATCCGCTTGTCCTCCCTGCACAGCAAGGTAATGAGTGCGGCTGACGCCGCTGGCCTGATCCAGGACGGCATGACCGTCGGCATGAGCGGCTTCACCCGCGCCGGCGAAGCCAAGGCCGTGCCCCACGCACTGGCCGAACGCGCCAAACAGTCGCCACTGAAGATCAGCCTGATGACCGGCGCCAGCCTGGGCAACGACCTGGACAAGCAACTGACCGAAGCCGGCGTGCTGGCCCGACGCATGCCGTTCCAGGTCGACAGCACCCTGCGCAAGGCCATCAACGACGGCAAGGTGATGTTCATCGACCAGCACTTGTCGGAGACCGTCGAGCAACTGCGCAACAAACAGCTCACCCTGCCGGACATCGCCGTCATCGAAGCGGTGGCGATCACCGAGCAAGGCCATATCGTGCCGACCACCTCCGTGGGCAACTCGGCCAGCTTCGCGATCTTCGCCAAGCAGGTCATCGTCGAGATCAACCTGTCGCACAACGCCAACCTCGAAGGCTTGCACGACATCTATATCCCGACCTACCGCCCGACCCGCACGCCGATCCCACTGGTGAAGGTGGACGATCGCATCGGCAGCACCGCCATCCCGATCGATCCGGCCAAGATCGTCGGCATCGTCATCAGCGACCAACCGGACTCGCCGTCCACCGTGCTGCCACCGGACCACGAGACCCAGGGCATCGCCGACCACCTGATCGCCTTCCTCAAAGGTGAAGTGGACGCCGGCCGCATGAGCAACAACCTCGGCCCGCTGCAGGCCGGCATCGGCAGCATCGCCAACGCGGTGATGTGCGGCCTGATCGAGTCGCCGTTCGAAAACCTGACCATGTACTCCGAAGTGCTGCAGGACTCGACCTTCGACCTGATCGATGCCGGCAAGCTGAGCTTCGCCTCGGGCAGCTCGATCACCCTGTCGAGCCGCCGCAACGCCGATGTGTTCGGCAACCTGGAGCGCTACAAGGACAAGCTGGTGCTGCGCCCGCAGGAAATCTCCAACCACCCTGAAGTGGTGCGTCGCCTGGGGATCATCGGCATCAACACCGCGCTGGAGTTCGACATCTACGGCAACGTCAACTCGACCCACGTCTGCGGCACGAAGATGATGAACGGCATCGGTGGCTCCGGCGACTTCGCCCGCAACGCCCACCTGGCGATCTTCGTCACCAAGTCGATCGCCAAGGGCGGCGCGATTTCCAGCGTGGTGCCGATGGTCAGCCACGTCGACCACACCGAGCACGATGTGGACATCCTGGTGACCGAGGTGGGCCTGGCCGACCTGCGTGGTCTGGCACCGCGCGAGCGCGCCCGGGTGATCATCGACAACTGTGTGCACCCGGACTACCGCGCGGCGCTGAACGATTACTTCGAGCGCGCCTGCCAGCGCGGCGGGCATACGCCGCACATCCTGCGCGAAGCGTTGAGCTGGCACGAGAACCTGGAAGAGACCGGGCGCATGCTGGCCGGTTGATCATCTTCATGGCTTGAAATTGCCGGGGGCGCTTCGCGCCCCTTTCCGACCGGTCCGACGCCTCGGCAAGGCCGCTCCTACAAAGGGTCGCGATCGTCTGTAGGAGCGGCCTTGCGTCGCGAAAGGGCTGCAAAGCAGCCCCAATGCGTAATCTACAAGGTCTGCGCCAGGCTCGGACTCGGCACCTGCGACAGGTACTCGATCAACGCCCCCACCGGCAACGGCCGGCTGACCAGGAACCCCTGCACCTGGTCGCAACCGAACGCCCGCAGCAGCGCCAGTTGCTCCTCGCTCTCCACGCCTTCGGCCACCACCTCCAGGTTGAGGTTGTGCGCCAGGTTGATCATGGCGTGCACCAGCTTGGCGTTCTCTTCCCGTTGCTCCATGCCGCCGACGAAGCTGCGGTCGACCTTGAGCAGGGTGATCGGCAGGCTGTTCAGGTGCACGAACGACGAGAAGCCAGTGCCGAAGTCGTCCAGCGAGAAGCGCACGCCCAGGCGCCCCAGGGCATCCATGGTCTGCCGTACCAGCTCGTTGCGGCGCATCACCGCGGTTTCGGTCAGCTCGAATTCCAGCCAGCGGGCATCGACACCGTGCTCGACGATCAGCCGGCTGAGGGTGGCCAGCAACTGGCTGTCCTGGAACTGGCGGAAGCTCAGGTTCACCGCCATGTGCAGCGGCGCCAGCCCGCGTTCGCGCAACGCCTGCATATCGCTCAACGCCCGTGAGATCACCCAATAGCCGAGCGGCACGATCAGCCCGCTCTGCTCGGCCAGTGGCACGAACTCGCTCGGTGCCAGCAGGCCGCGTTCAGGGTGGTTCCAGCGCACCAGCGCCTCCAGCCCGACGATGCGACCATCGGCGAGGTTCAGCCGCGGCTGGTAGTGCAGCTCCAGCTCGTCACGGCGCAGGGCACGGCGCAGTTCGCTTTCCAGGTCGGCAAGGCTGCGGGCATTGCGGTTGATGCGCTCATTGAACACATGGAAGGTGCAGCCCTGATTGCCCTTGGCCTGCCGCATGGCGATGTGCGCATGCCACATCAGCGGATCGGCCCCGGCCTGGGCGCGGGCATGGGCGATCCCTAGGCTGCACCCGAGCAGCAGGCTCTCGCCGTCGATCCAGTAGGGTTCGGTAAGTGCCTCGGTGATGCGCTCGGCCATCCATTCGGCGCGGTTGGGGTCGCGGCGGGTGTCGATCAGCAGGGCGAACTCGTCGCTGCCCAGACGCGCCAGCTGATCGCCGGCCTCCAGCTGATGCTTCAACCGGGCCACGACCTGCAGGATCAGGCGATCGCCGCCCTGATGGCCAAGGGCGTCGTTGACGTGACGGAAGTTGTCCAGATCAAGGTGGCCCAGGGCCAGGCCACGGCCTTCGTTCTCGGCCAGGCGTGCGGTCAGCAGTGCCTGGAAGCCCTGGCGGTTGGCGATACCGGTCAACGGGTCCTGTTCGGCCAGGCGCTGCAGGGTCGCCACCAGCACGCCGCGCTCGCGCACATGGCGCAGGCAGCGGCGCAAGGCATCGGGGGTCAATTGCGCCAGCACCAGCCAGTCGCTGACGCCAACCGGCGGGCTCGTCGGCTCCTGCTCCAGCAGCAGGATGGTCGGCAGCTCGCAACGCCCCGGCGCCGGCTGCAGCTCGGGCGTGGCCAGCACCACGGCCTGGCGGTCGTTGGCGAACAGGCTGTCCACCGCCGCCCAGTTCGGCGCGGTCAGCAGCACGGCGCTACCGCCCATCGGCTGCAGGCATTCGCGCAGACGCGCAGCCCATTCCGACTCATCGGCCAACAGCAGCAAACGCAGGGGTTCGACAGGCGTGGACAAGCGGGCTCCTTGGATATGGGCGGTGGAACGGCGAGCGCGGGCAATCCTACCCGATTAACTGGAAATGATTTTCACTTTTAGTCATTGCCCATCCCTGGCCGGCATCCCGACGCAATCTGACGTGCATCCTGCGCGAAAGTAGCAGAACCGGCAAATCCGATTCGCGCCCTGCATCACAACGTCAGACGGTCGCGCATTAACCGGTCCATGCCTGCTAGAATGCGCGGCTATTTTCTGGTTACCCCCGGTTTCTAGCATGTCCCGACTCAATCCCCGGCAACAGGAAGCCCGAGACTACGTCGGCGGCCCTCTTTTGGTGCTCGCCGGTGCAGGCTCCGGCAAGACCAGCGTGATCACGCGCAAGATTGCCCACCTCATCCAGAACTGCGGCATCCGTGCCCAGTACATCGTGGCGATGACCTTCACCAACAAGGCCGCGCGCGAGATGAAGGAGCGGGTCGGCACCCTGCTGCGTCCGGGGGAAGGCCGGGGCCTGACGGTGTGCACCTTCCACAACCTGGGCCTGAACATCATCCGCAAGGAGCACGAGCGCCTGGGCTACAAGCCGGGCTTCTCGATCTTCGACGAATCCGACATCAAGGCGCTGCTGTCGGACATCATGCAGAAGGAATACTCCGGCGACGACGGCATCGACGAGATCAAGAACATGATCGGTGCCTGGAAGAACGACCTGATCCTGCCGCCCGAGGCCCTGGAGAAGGCGCGCAACCCGCGCGAGCAGACCGCGGCCATCGTCTACACCCACTACCAGCGCACGCTCAAGGCGTTCAACGCGGTGGACTTCGACGACCTGATCCTGCAGCCGGTCAAGCTGTTCCAGGAGCACCCCGATGTGCTCGAACGCTGGCAGAACCGCGTGCGCTACCTGCTGGTGGACGAATACCAGGACACCAACGCCAGCCAGTACCTGCTGGTGAAGATGCTGATCGGCATGCGCAACCAGTTCACCGTGGTCGGCGACGACGACCAGTCGATCTACGCCTGGCGCGGCGCCCGCCCGGAAAACCTGATGCTGCTCAAGGAGGACTACCCCTCCCTGAAGATCGTCATGCTCGAGCAGAACTACCGCTCCACCAGCCGTATCCTGCGCTGCGCCAACGTGCTGATCGCCAACAACCCCCACGCCTTCGAGAAGGAGTTGTGGAGCGAGATGGGCGTCGGCGACGAGATCCGCGTGATCCGCTGCAAGAACGAGGAAGCCGAGGCCGAACGCGTGGCCATGGAAATCCTCACCCTGCACCTGCGCACCAACCGTCCGTACAGCGACTTCGCCATCCTCTACCGGGGCAACTACCAGGCCAAGCTGATCGAACTGAAGCTGCAGCACCACCAGGTGCCGTACCGCCTGTCCGGTGGCAACAGCTTCTTCGGCCGCCAGGAGGTCAAGGACCTGATGGCCTACCTGCGCCTGTTGGTGAACCCGGACGACGACAACGCCTACCTGCGGGTGATCAACGTGCCGCGCCGCGAGATCGGCTCGACCACCCTGGAGAAGCTCGGCAACTATTCCACCGAGCGCGGCATCTCGATGTACGCCGCCAGCGAGGAGCTGGGCCTGGGCGAGCACCTGGACGCCCGCTACACCGAGCGCCTGCAGCGCTTCAAGCACTGGCTCGACGGGGTGCGCCACAAGGTCGCCCTGGAAGACCCGATCGCCGCGCTGCACGAAATGATCCGCGACATCGACTACGAGAACTGGATCCGCCAGCAGACCGCCAGCGACAAGGCTGCCGAATTCCGCATCAGCAACGTCTGGTTCCTGGTCGAAGCGCTGAAGAACACCCTCGAAAAGGACGAAGAGGGTGACATGACCATCGAGGACGCCATCGGCAAGCTGGTGCTGCGCGACATGCTCGAGCGCCAGCAGGAAGAGGAAGAAAACGCCGAAGGCGTGCAGATGATGACCCTGCACGCCTCCAAGGGCCTGGAATTCCCCTACGTGTTCATCATGGGCATGGAGGAGGAGATCCTCCCCCACCGCTCGAGCATCGAGGCCGACACCATCGAAGAGGAACGCCGCCTGGCCTACGTGGGCATCACCCGCGCGCGTCAGACCCTGGCCTTCACCTTCGCCGCCAAGCGCAAGCAGTACGGCGAAATCATCGACTGCACGCCGAGCCGGTTCCTCGACGAACTGCCGCCGGACGACCTGGCCTGGGAAGGCCTGGACGATGCGCCCGTGGAAGTGAAAGCCGCGCGCGGCAACAACGCCCTGGCCGATATCCGGGCAATGCTCAAACGCTGATCAACCATTACTCTTTAACTTTGCCGCTATTTGCGGCCACCTTTGCTACATCGAGGAATACACAGTGGAAGCACTGCAGCAGAAGATTCGCGAAGAAGGCATCGTGCTTTCCGATCAAGTTCTCAAAGTCGATGCGTTTCTCAACCACCAGATCGACCCGGCGCTGATGCAGCTGATCGGTGACGAGTTCGCCCGCCTGTTCGCCGATTCGGGCGTGACCAAGATCGTCACCATTGAGGCCTCCGGCATCGCCCCGGCGGTGATGACTGGCCTGAAGCTCGGCGTGCCGGTGATCTTCGCGCGCAAGCACCAGTCGCTGACCCTGACCGAGAACCTGCTGACCGCCTCGGTGTACTCCTTCACCAAGCAGACCGAGAACACCGTGGCCATCTCGCCGCGCCACCTCAACAGCAGCGACCGCGTGCTGGTGATCGACGACTTCCTGGCCAACGGCAAGGCGTCCCAGGCGCTGATCTCGATCATCAAGCAGGCCGGCGCCACCGTAGCCGGCCTGGGTATCGTCATCGAGAAGTCGTTCCAGGGCGGCCGCGCCGAGCTGGACAGCCAGGGCTACCGCGTCGAATCGCTGGCCCGGGTCAAGTCGCTGGCAGGCGGCGTGGTGACCTTCATCGAGTAAAGCCTTGCTCGTACCCTGTAGGAGCGGCCTTGTGTCGCGAAAGGGCCGCAAAGCGGCCCCGGCGATCTGTGCATGAACGCTGAAATCCTGGGGCCGCTACGCGCCCCTTTCGCGACACAAGGCCGCTCCTACAGGGGGCCAGGAATGCCCGGTATCATCGCGTCGCCTGAAGCGCCGCCAGCAGCAACCGCTGATACAGCTCCTCTTTCAAACCCTGCGGATTATCCAGCTTCATCCGCGCCAACTGTGCCTCATACCCCTCGGGCCCCGGCGCATCCAACGCTGCCTTGCCCAGCTCCAAGACCTCGCTCAGCTTGAACTTGCTCTTCAACCAATTCAGCGCCCGCAACAGATCCCGCTCTTGCGCCGTGAAATCAGTCCCCAGTGGATACTCCGGAAACAGCCGTGCATGCCGTGCCCGAATGGCCTCGAGCCGCTCAGGCGTATTGTCCATGAACCGCGCATCCAGCTCGAAGTCCTTTGCCAGCTTGCCCGCCGCCTTGGCCTGCTCCATCAGCTCGCGCTGAAAACGTGAGTCACTGATCGCCAGCAACCGCGCAATCACCTCGCTGTCGGTCTGCCCGCGCAGGTCGGCGATGCCGTACTCGGTGATCACGATGTCGCGCAGGTGCCGGGGTATGGTGCAGTGGCCGTAGGTCCAGTAGAGATTCGAAGTGACCTCGCCACCGGCCTCGCGCCAGCTGCGCAGCAGCAGGATCGAGCGACCACCCTCAAGCGCGTGCCCCTGGGCGACGAAGTTGTATTGCCCACCCACGCCGCTGAGCACCCGGCCATCCTCGAGCTGGTCGGCGACCCCCGCGCCCAGCAAGGTCATGCCGAATACCGTGTTGATGAAGCGCGCGTCCCGTCGCTGGCGGCGCTTGAGGTCTTCCTGGCCGTAAAGTTCGTTGATGAAACTGATAGCGCTCATGGCAAAGCGAGCGCGCTGCGCCAGGGGCATTTCGCGCAAGCGCTGATAAAAGGCCCGAGGGCCGAGGATGAATCCGCCATGGATCAGCACACCGCGCTCGTCGGCCGGGCGTCGCACCACGCCGGCCTCGGCCAGGGCCAGCAAGCCGTTGACGAACATCTCGCTGCAGCCATACAGCCCCTGGGCGAAGGTATCCAGCCCGCCTTCCTGTTCGATCAGCGCCTGCCACGGGTCGATCTCCAGTTCATCGAGCAGCGCTCGATAGCCTTCGTTGTCGCCCTGGCGTGCCAGCAATGCCGCCGTCACCGCGTCGCCCATGGCACCGATGCCGATCTGCAGGGTGCCGCCATCGCGTACCAGCGTGCTGGCGTACAGGCCGATGCAGTGGTCCTGGGCGTTCACCGGCATGTTCGGGGTGGAGAACAGTCGGCGATGCTCGGGCTGGTCGATCAGCAGGTCGAACTGCGCCACGTCCAGTTCCGAATCGCCAGGCATGTAGGGCAGCTCGTCGTGGACCTGGCCCAGCATCAGGATGGTCTCTCCCGCAGCACGGCGCCGGGCGATCATCGGCAGCAGGTCGAGGGTGATGTCGGGATTGCAGGCCAGGCTCAGGTGGTCGGGCCTTTCGGGCGTGGCCGCCAGCAGTTGCGCGATCAGGTTAAGGCCCTTGGCGTTGATGTCGCGGGCGGCGTGGCTGTAGTTGCTGCTGACGTAGTCCTGTTGCGCCGGCGCGCTGTGCAACAGGCTGCCGGGTTGCATGAAGAACTGCTCGACGCGAATGTTGGCCGGCAAGGTATCGGCACGCAGGTCGGCAAGGTAGGTGAGCTCTTCGTAGTCGGCGAACACGCGCTCGACGAAGGGTTCGAGAAAACGGCGCTGCAGGCCGTCGCCCAGCGCAGGTCGGCCAAGGGACAGAGCCGTATAGATCGTCAGGCGACGCTCGGGCAGCTCGCGAATGCGGGCGTACAGCGCATTGACGAAGGCGTTGGGCTTGCCCAGGCCCAGGGGCAGCCCCATGTGGATATGCGCGGGCAGGCGCTGCAGGACCTCGTCCACGGCCTGGTCTATGGAACAGCGCTGCATCGGAGCCTCCTGGAACATCTAGGGTTCAGGGGTTGGACATGAATCATGGCAGGTTGGTTGCTGTGCTGTCCCCTGTGGGAGCGGGTTTACCCACGAAGAGGCCGGCACAGGCAGCACAAAAACAAAAGCCCGCCATCAATGGCGGGCTTTACTCGAATCAGGTCAGGCTCACAGCCCCGACATCTTCTTGATCGCACCCTTGAGGTCTTCATCCGAGCAATCGGCGCAAGTGCCCTTCGGCGGCATGGCGTTGATGCCGGTGATGGCCTTGGCCAGGATGCCATCGAGACCACCCTGGTGGTCGGCGCGCTCCTTCCACGCGGCGGTGTCGCCAATCTTCGGCGCGTTCAGCAGGCCCGTGCCATGACAGGCATTGCAGTGCTTGGCGATGATCTCGTCCGGCGTCTTGGCCCCGCCGCCGCCGGCAGTGGCGACCACTTCCATGCCCTTGCACTCCTGGCCCTGGACGCACACCTGGCCGACCGGCGCGAGGCGCTTGGCGATGTCGTCGTTGGTTGCAGCGGTTGCGCTCATTGCCCAAAGGGCGAATACGGCTGCTGGTACGGCCAGCATCTTCTTGATTTGGTTCACGCGAACACCCTCATGGTGGCTAATCACGCCCGCGGCCACGGAATCGCGAGCGTTGAAAAGTATAGCGGCACTGCACAAAGCGTGGAACGACCACACTCGGGGAAAGGGTATTGGCGAATCAATGCACTGCGCTGGATCAAAAGTTCGACGGAGTCGCCGCGCTGATCAGCCGAGCCGGCTCTTCGAATGGATTGCGAAAACGGTGCGGACGGGTGCTCTCGAAGTAGTAGCTGTCGCCGGCTTCGAGAATGAAGGTCTCGGTACCGACCACCAGTTCCAGACGGCCTTCGAGCAGGATGCCGGTTTCTTCGCCGTCATGGGTGAGCATTTCCTCGCCGGTGTCGGCACCCGGTGGGTAGACCTCGTTGAGGAAGGCGATGGCCCGATTCGGATGCGACTTGCCGACCAGCTTCATGGTCACCGCGCCATCGGAGATGTCGATCAGCTCGTGGGCCTTGTAGACGATCTGGGTGGGGCTTTCCGGTGCCAGTTCAACCGAAAAGAACTCGACCATGGACATGGGAATGCCGCTGAGCACCTTGCGCAGGGAGCTGATCGACGGGCTCACGCTGTTCTTCTCGATCATCGAGATGGTGCTGTTGGTCACGCCCGCGCGCTTGGCGAGTTCGCGCTGGGACAGGCCCTTGAGCTTACGGATGGCTTGCAGTCGTTCACCGACGTCCAAAGCTTGCGCCTCCAGAAACGGTCGAGGTGGGGAAGTGTGAACGATATGATGGCAATGCCGTTCAGTATTTACAACACACCGCCCCGCAGCCTGTCCGCTTCGGCGCCCTATTCGCCGATATAGTCCAGTGGCACGCGCTTGAGGTTGCAGAAGATCTGGTACGGAATGGTCCCGGCCTGCAGCGCCACGTCACTGGCCAGCACCTGCTTGCCCCACAGTTCCACCGGGCTGCCGATGGTGGCCTCGGGCACCTCGGTGAGATCGACGCAGAGCATGTCCATCGACACCCGGCCGATCAGCTGGGTGCGCTTGCCGGCCACGACCACCGGAGTACCGGTGGGCGCCTGGCGCGGGTAGCCGTCGGCATAGCCCATGGCGACCACACCGACCCGGGTCGGACGCGGGCTGACGAACCTGGCGCCGTAGCCCACCGGTTCACCGGCCGGCAGTTCACGCACGCTGATGATGCGCGATTGCAGGGTCATCACCGGCTGCAGGCGCGCGGCTTCGGCCTGGGCCTGCTCGAACGGGGTGGCGCCGTAGAGCATGATGCCCGGGCGTACCCAGTCGCTCTTGATGCTCGGCCAGCCCAGCACGGCCGGCGAGTTGCGCAGGCTGCACTCGGCGACCAGGCCCTGGCGGGCGGCCTCGAACACGGCGACCTGCTGCTCGGTGGCGCTGGCATCGAGCTCATCGGCGCGGGCGAAGTGGCTCATCAGCACGATGCGCGAGACCTTGCCGCTGGCCAGCAGCCGCTGGTAGGCATCCTGGTAGTCCTTGGGATGCACACCGACGCGGTGCATGCCGGTGTCCATCTTCAACCACACAGTCAGCGGCTTGTGCAGCGACGTCTTTTCGAGCGCCTCCAGTTGCCACGGCGAATGCACCACGCACCACAGGTCATGCTCGGCGATCAGCGCCAGCTCGCTGGCCTCGAAGAAGCCTTCGAGCAGCAGCACCGGGGCCTTGATGCCTGCCGCGCGCAGTTCCAGCGCTTCCTCGATGCAGGCCACGGCAAAGCCGTCGGCGTCTGGCTCCAGGGCCAGGGCGCAACGCACCGCGCCATGGCCGTAGGCATCGGCCTTGACCACGGCCAGGGCCTTGGCGCCGGTCAGCTCACGGGCCAGGCGGTAGTTGTGACGGAGGGCTTGGAGATCGATCAGGGCACGGGCGGGACGCATGGCGGCAGCCTTCTGGCAGTTCTGGTTATCGGTAAAGCCCCGGCGCGGCAGATGGGGGTAGGTACCCACCGCGCCGGGGTGAGGGAACAGGTCAATCGGTTTCGGGCCTCATCGCGGGGCAAGCCCGCTCCCACGATCACTGTCGAGGTTCGGTGGGAGCGGGCTTGCCCCGCGATGAGGCCAACAGCATCAATGCTTACTGGTGCGCCGGCGCCGGCTGGCCTTGGCTGGCCGCTTCGCGGCTGTTGCCATAACGCGAGATGTCCAGGCCTTCGGCACTGATCTGCGGCTTCTTGCGCGCGATCAGGTCGGCCAGCAGGCGACCGGAACCGCAAGCCATGGTCCAACCCAGGGTGCCGTGACCGGTGTTGAGGAACAGGTTACGGAACTTGGTCGCACCGACGATCGGGGTACCATCGGGGGTTGCCGGGCGCAGGCCGGTCCAGAAGCTTGCCTGGCTCAAGTCGCCGCCGCGAGGATAAAGGTCGTTGACGATCATCTCCAGCGTTTCGCGTCGACGCGGGTTCAGCGAAAGGTCAAAACCGGCGATTTCAGCCATGCCGCCAACACGGATGCGGTTGTCGAAACGGGTGATCGCGACCTTGTAGGTCTCGTCGAGAATGGTCGAGGTCGGCGCCATGTCGCCGTCGGTGATCGGCACGGTCAGCGAGTAGCCCTTGAGCGGGTACACCGGGGCCTTGATGCCCAGAGGCTTGAGCATCTGCGGCGAGTAGCTGCCCAGGGCCAGCACGTAGCGGTCGGCGGTTTCCAGCTTGCCGTCGATCCATACGCCGTTGATGCGATCGCCGGCGAAGTCCAGGCGCTGGATGTCCTGGCCGAAGCGGAACTCGACGCCCAGCTTGATGGCCATTTCGGCCAGCTTGGTGGTGAACAGCTGGCAGTCGCCGGTCTGGTCGTTGGGCAGGCGCAGGGCGCCGGCGAGGATGTCCTTCACCCCGGCCAGGGCCGGCTCGACGCGGGCGATGCCGTCGCGGTCGAGCAGCTCGTAAGGCACGCCGGATTGTTCCAGCACGGCAATATCCTTGGCCGCGGCGTCCACCTGTGCCTGGGTGCGGAACAGCTGGGTGGTGCCCAGGCTGCGGTTTTCGTAGGCAATGCCGGTTTCCGCGCGCAGCTCGTCGAGACAGTCACGGCTGTACTCGGACAGGCGCACCATGCGCTCCTTGTTCACCGCATAGCGACTGGCGGTGCAGTTGCGCAGCATCTGCGCCATCCACAGGTACTGGTCGACATCGCCGGTCAGCTTGATGGCCAGGGGCGCGTGGCGCTCGAGCAGCCACTTGATGGCCTTGAGCGGCACGCCCGGGGCGGCCCAGGGCGAGGCATAGCCGGGCGAGATCTGGCCGGCGTTGGCGAAACTGGTTTCCATGGCCACCGCCGGCTGGCGATCGACCACCGTGACCTCGAAACCTTGCCGGGCCAGATAGTAGGCACTGGCGGTTCCGATCACACCGCTACCAAGTACCAGAACTCGCATTGTTGTATCCCTCGCACGCGGCTTGCCGCAGTCTTTTGTTGATATGGCATGGTTGCGCGCAGTATAAGAATCTCCGACCAGTGCTATTCACTATATAAGCGCCTATATTTGGCGAGAATTCTCGGCAAAATCGCCTTTCACGGAGGGGCATCCCCTATGAGAACCCAGCACCAGAGCAAACGTGAACTGGACAAGATCGACCGCAACATCCTGCGGATCCTGCAGAGTGACGGGCGCATCTCCTTCACCGAGCTGGGCGAGAAGGTCGGGCTGTCCACCACCCCCTGCACCGAGCGCGTGCGCCGCCTGGAACGCGAGGGGATCATCATGGGCTACAACGCCCGCCTCAACCCACAGCACCTCAAGGGCAGCCTGCTGGTGTTCGTCGAGATCAGCCTGGACTACAAGTCGGGCGACACCTTCGAGGAATTCCGCCGCGCCGTGCTCAAGCTGCCTCACGTGCTGGAATGCCACCTGGTGTCGGGCGATTTCGACTACCTGGTGAAGGCGCGCATTTCGGAGATGGCCTCGTACCGCAAGCTGCTCGGCGACATCCTGCTCAAGCTGCCCCATGTGCGCGAGTCGAAGAGCTACATCGTGATGGAAGAGGTGAAGGAGAGCCTGTGCCTGCCGATTCCGGACTGAGGCTTCAGACCAGCACCTGACGGGTCGTGGCGATGAACTGGTGGACCAGTTGCTCGGCCTCGGGCTCGATGGGTTGTGCCGGACCGCGACCGCGAGGGCAGGCCAGGCGCGGGGTGGTGCCGAACAGGCGACAGATCATCGGGCGTTCTTCGTAGACCGTGCAGCCATTGGGCCCCAGATGCACACAGTCCAGACGCTCCAGGGCAGCCTCCTGCTCGGCCTGGGTCTTGCGCGGCAGGCGGGCCATTTCTTCGGCGGACGTGGTGACTGGGCCGCAGCAGTCATGGCAGCCGGGCTCGCATTCGAACGAAGGAATGAGTTCGCGCAGGAAGTGGATCTTGTGGCTGTTGCAGGACATGGCAAGGTACGAATCAAAGTATCTGCATGGATTATAAGCCCATTCGCGGGTAAACCCGCTCCCACAGGATTCCCAGTGTATTGAGCACCGCGCAGCCCCGTGGGAGCGGGTTGCCCCGGCGCGAAAGCAAAGCTTATCCTCGCCACCTCCCTCCATTCGCTCAGGCCGACTCAATGATCCACAGCGCGCAGCACGCCGCCTCCTACTATGCCGCCAGCAGCGCGCCACACCCAGACCATCCGTTCCTGCAAGGCGAGCACAGCGCCGACGTGTGCATCGTCGGCGGTGGCTACTCGGGCCTGAACACCGCCATCGAGCTGGCCGAGCGCGGCCTGTCGGTGATCGTGCTCGAGGCCCGCAAGATCGGCTGGGGGGCCAGCGGGCGCAATGGCGGTCAGCTGATCCGTGGCGTCGGCCACGGCCTCGAGCAGTTTCTCCCGGTGCTCGGCGAGGACGGCGTGCGCAGCCTGAAACTGATGGGCCTGGAGGCCGTGGAAATCGTCCGCGAGCGCGTCGAGCGCCATGGCATCGATTGCGACCTGACCTGGGGCTACTGCGACCTGGCCAACAAGCCCGCCGAGCTGGAAGGCTTCGCCGCGGACGCCGAGGAACTGCGCAGCCTGGGCTACCGCCACGAACTGCGCCTGGTGCAGCCCGGCGACATGCACACGGTGGTGGGCTCCGATCGCTATGTCGGCGGTCTGATCGACATGGGTTCCGGCCATCTGCACCCGCTCAACCTGGCTCTGGGCGAAGCCGCCGCGGCCAGCCGACTGGGTGTGCACCTGCATGAGCAGTCGGAAGTCACTCGCATCGAGTACGGCGCCGAGGTCAAGGTGCATACCGCACAAGGACGGGTGCGGGCCAAGACCCTGGTGCTGTGCTGCAACGCCTACCACAACGATCTCAATCGCGAGCTGGGCGGCAAGGTGCTGCCCGCCGGAAGCTACATCATCGCCACCGAGCCACTGGGGGAGGAGCGCGCCCGCCAGCTGCTGCCACGGAACATGGCGGTGTGCGACCAGCGCGTGGCCCTGGACTACTATCGCCTGTCAGCCGACCATCGCCTGCTGTTCGGCGGTGCCTGCCATTATTCGGGCCGCGACCCGCAGGACATCGCCGCCTACATGCGCCCGAAGATGCTCAAGGTGTTCCCGCAGCTGGCCGACGTGCGCATCGATTACCAGTGGGGTGGCATGATCGGCATCGGCGCCAACCGCCTGCCGCAGATAGGCCGCCTGGCCAGCCAGCCCAACGTCTATTACGCCCAGGCCTATTCCGGCCATGGGGTGAACGCCACCCACCTGGCCGGGCGCCTGCTCGGCGAGGCGATCAGTGGCCAGCAAAGTGGTCGCTTCGATCTGTTCGCCAAGGTGCCGCACACCACCTTCCCCGGCGGCAAGCTGCTGCGCTCACCGTTGCTGGCATTGGGCATGCTCTGGTATCGGCTCAAAGAACTGGTGTGAGTCGAATTCAGCACGCCCCTGTAGGAGCGGCTCAGTCTTTCCAGAAAGGTTTACGCCCTTCCCGCCACGCCTGTTCCCAGGTCAGGCCGATATCGCGCAGCTGCCGATCATCCAGTTGCAGCAACGCCCTGCGGGTACGCCAGCGATGCAGCATCAGGGCCCAGCGGCTCAGGCCGGTAGACACGCTGTAGACCTTGGCTCGCTCTCCGGCCTCCAGTTCCTTGGCCAACAGTTGCACGCGCACATCGCTCAAGCCACCCATCACTGCGTTCTCCCATCAGTTGATACCGTGGAGAAAGCATGCGCGTTCCTGCTCTCGACAATACAGATCCAACAGACAGTTATTATTTCCATACAGAATTGGCAGAAAGTCGGCTGAATGAAGTATTTTCCAACAATCTGTATTGGTCAGTGCCCCACACAACGCCCAGGAGTATGCCGTGACCCTCTACCTCAACCTGGCCGAACTGCTCGGCTCGCGCATCGAGCAAGGCCTCTACCGACCCGGCCAGCGCCTGCCCTCGGTACGCGCCCTGAGCGTGGAACACGGCGTCAGCCTGAGCACCGTGCAGCAGGCCTACCGCCTGCTGGAGGACAATGGCCTGGTATCGCCACGGCCCAAGTCTGGCTACTTCGTCGCCGAGGATCGCCAGCTCCCCGCCCTGCCCGATATCAGCCGCCCGGCCCAGCGGCCTGTGGATATCTCGCAATGGGAACAGGTACTGGAACTGGTCCGGGCCACCCCGCGCCCGGACGTGATCCAGCTCGGCCGTGGCATGCCCGACGTCGACAGCCCCACGCTCAAGCCGCTGCTGCGCAGCCTGGCGCAGATCAGCCGGCGCATGGACATGCCCGGCCTGTACTACGACAACATCCACGGCAATGCCCTGTTGCGCGAGCAGATCGCTCGGCTGATGCTCGACTCCGGCTGCCGCCTGGGCCCGACCGACCTGATGGTGACCACCGGCTGCCATGAGGCGCTGTCATGCAGCATTCGCGCGGTGTGCGCGCCCGGCGACATCGTCGCGGTCGACTCGCCCAGCTTCCATGGCGCCATGCAAACGCTGAAGGGCCTGGGCATGAAAGCCCTGGAGATTCCCACCGACCCCATCACCGGCATCAGCCTGGAAGCCCTGGAACTGGCCCTGGAACAGTGGCCGATCAAGCTCATCCAGATTACCCCCAGCTGCAACAATCCGATGGGCTACATCATGCCCGAGTCGCGCAAGAAGGCCCTGCTGACCCTCGCCCAGCGCTACGACGTGGCGATCCTCGAAGACGATGTCTACGGCGACCTGGCCTACACCTACCCACGCCCGCGCACCATCAAGTCGTTCGACGACGACGGCCGCGTGCTGCTCTGCAGCTCGTTCTCCAAGACCCTGGCGCCGGGACTGCGGGTCGGCTGGGTGGCGCCGGGGCGCTACCTGGAACGGGTGCTGCACATGAAGTACATCAGCACGGGCAGCACCGCCTGCCAGCCACAGCTGGCGATCGCCGACTTCATCGCCGAAGGCCACTACCAGCCCCACCTGCGCCGCATGCGCAACCAGTACCAACGTGGTCGCGACCAGATGTGCGATTGGATCACCCGCTACTTCCCGTCCGGCACACGCGCCAGCCGGCCTCAGGGCGGCTTCATGCTCTGGGTTGAATTGCCGGAGGGTTTCGATACGCTGCGCCTGAACCGCGCGTTGATGGAACAAGGCGTGCAGATCGCCGTGGGCAGCATCTTCTCGGCTTCGGGCAAGTACCGGAATTGCCTGCGCATGAACTTCGCCGCCCGCCCGACGCCGCAGATCGAAGCCGCGGTGCGCAAGGTCGGTGAAACCGCCCTTCGTCTACTGGAGGCCGAGCACATCGGCGGTTAACGTTGCGCCGCGGTCCAACCCATGAGCCCTTGCTGTACAGGACGATCCTTCCTTGAGACTCCAGCGAGCCCTGCCCCTGCTGCTGGCGCTGCTGCTCGGCCTGTCGGGCTGCGCCAGCGTCGGCACCCCGCGTGAAGTCAGCCAGGCCCTGCCGGCGGCCGACTCGGCGTTCGGTCGTTCGGTGCAGCGCCAGGCCGCTCCCTACGCGGGACGCTCGGGCTTTCGCCTGCTGCCCAACAGCAACGAGGCGTTCCGCGCCCGCGCCGAGCTGATCCGCAACGCCCAGGCGAGCATCGACCTGCAGTACTACATCGTCCACGACGGCCTCAGCACCCGTGCCCTGGTCCACGAACTGCTGCGCGCCGCCGATCGCGGCGTGCGCGTGCGCATCCTGCTCGACGACACCACCAGCGACGGCCTGGACAGCCTGATGGGCACCCTCGCCGCCCACCCGAACATCCATATCCGCGTGTTCAACCCGCTGCACCTGGGGCGCAGCACTGGCGTGAGTCGCGCCGCGGGGCGGCTGTTCAACCTGTCGCGCCAGCACCGGCGCATGCACAACAAGCTGTTCCTGGTGGACAACAGCATGGCGATCGTTGGTGGCCGCAACCTGGGCGACGAGTATTTCGACGCCGAGCCCAACCTCAACTTCACCGACATCGACCTGCTGGGTGTCGGGCCTGTGGCCGAGCAGCTCGGGCACAGTTTCGACCAGTACTGGAACAGCGCTCTGAGTCGTCCGATCGGTGACTTTCTCTGGCGCCAACCCGACGCCCGCGACCTGTTCGCCAGCCGCCAGCGCCTGGAAATCTCCCTGGCCGAGGCGCGGGTCAGGCGCAAGGCGCTGTATGACCGTCTGATGGCTTATCAATCACAGCCGCGCCTGGACGTGTGGCGCAACGAACTGATCTGGGCTCACAGCCAGGCCCTGTGGGATGCGCCGAGCAAGGTGCTGGCAGACGACGAGCCGGACCCGCGCTTGCTGATGAGCCAGCAGCTGGCCCCGGAGCTGAACGGCGTGCACAAGGAGCTGATCCTGGTGTCGGCCTACTTCGTTCCGGGCGAACCGGGCTTGCTGTACCTGACCAGCCGCGCCGACGCCGGCACTTCGGTGAAGCTGCTGACCAACTCCCTGGAAGCCACCGACGTGCCCGCCGTGCATGGTGGCTACGCGCCCTATCGCCGCGCCCTGCTCGAACATGGCGTGCAACTGTACGAACTGCGCCGCCAACCAGGCGCACCACGGCCGCGCCTAGGCTTGCATGGCAGTTCCGATTCGAGCCTGCATAGCAAGGCCATGGTGTTCGACCGGCGCAAGACCTTCATCGGCTCGTTCAACTTCGATCCGCGCTCGGTGCTGTGGAACACCGAGGTCGGGGTGCTGGTGGACAGCCCGGAGCTGGCCGAATACACCCGTGACCTGGCCGTGCAGGGCATGGCGCCGGCACTGAGCTACCAGGTGAAGCTGGTGGACGGGAAACTGGCGTGGGCCACCGAGGACAACGGCCAGCGGCACCTGCTGGTGACCGAGCCCGGGGGGATATGGCGACGCTTCAATGCCTGGATCAGCAAGGCGGTCGGGCTGGAGAAGATGCTGTAGGACGCATCGCGGGGCAGGTCCGCGAAAGGGCCGCCCCTGTCATCTCAAATCTGTAAAACCAATGCCTCCAGCTGTTCTTGCCGCTGCGCCTGGTTCACCTTCGCTCCGGGATTGAGCGTCGACCATTGCGGATGCGCGCGCGCCTTGATCAGGGCCTCGGGCAGCTTGCCCTGGCGCCAGGCTTTCTCATCCGGGGCCGCCAGGCGAATGCTGTCCTGCGCCGCATGCCCGCGCCCGTCCAGCGCCACCATCAACTGCTGCTGACGCAGCGCCAGCAGGCGCAGCACGGTGTCGTCCACGGTCAGCTCACGCTGCCCCTTGAGCTTGCCCATCAACCGCGAACCATAGTTGCGCGCGGTCTGCAGGGCGCCACCGGCAATCGCCCCGGCCAGAGCAGCGGCGCCGAGGGTCAGGCCGCCGACCAGCAGGTCCACGCCCGCGCCCGCCGCCGCCCCGGCAGCCACGCCGCCGCCCAGGCGCACACCCAGCAGTCTCAGGGTTTCCGGATTGAACAGGTCATCGCCCCAGCGTCCGTCGAGTAACGGCAGGTCGCCGGCATTGGCATCTTCACGGCGAAAGGCATAGAGCTTGAGCAGGGCCTCGACGCAGCGCTGCTCGCGTTGCCGCACATCCTGGCGCAAGGCCTCGGTGGCACGGGCCTCGGCGGCGGGCTCGGCCTCGACACTGCGCCGGCAGGCGGCGCAATCGAGCAGCAGTTCGGCGATCAGGCGCTTGCCGCTGCGCTGGCGGGCCAGGCGCTGGGCCTGCTGGTCATCGATCAGGCGCTGCAGGGCCGGGCGGGCATCCTCCAGCAGCAAGGCCAGGCTTTCGTAGAGGCGGCGCTCGCCATCCTCGGGCGGAGCCACGCTGTCGAACCGCACCAGCGCATGCAGGCCCAGGCGCGCCAGAGCCTCGCGCCACTCCGGCTCGCGGTGCTGGCTGCTGGCGACGAAGTTGAGCACCGGCAGCAAGGGCTTGCCGCAACTGGCCAGCACTTCCAGTTCGTCGCGGTACTTGGCCAGCACCGGTTCGCGGGCGTCGATCACGTATAGCCCGGCGTTGCTCGCCAGCAGTTGGCGCAGCACCTTGGCCTCCTGCTCGAAGCGCTGGCGCGCCTCGCTGCCCTGCAGGAAGCGTTGCAGGCGGGCCGGGCCGTCCAGGCGCTCGCCTGGACGCTCCAGACGCTCGAGGTAATCGAGCAGGGCGATGGCATCTTCCAGGCCGGGGGTGTCGTAGAGCTCGAGCAGGGGCTGGCCATCCACCGACAGGCGCGCGCCCTCCACATGGCGGGTGGTACTGGGCCGGTGCGAGACCTCGCCGAAGCCGACGTCACGGGTGAGGGTGCGCAGCAGCGAAGTCTTGCCGACGTTGGTGTGGCCGACCACGGCCAGTTTCAGCGGCTCAGTCATGGCCATGCTCCAGCCAGGTCAGGGGCGAGGTGTCGGCGTGGGGCAGGCCGAGGCGATCGAGAGCGTCGTGCCAGTCGCCCAGGCGCGCGGCGTCAAGGGCCTGGCCAGGTTGCGCCTGCAGCAGCCAGATGCGCGTGGCGCCAGCGTTGCGCGCCAGCTCCGCCAGCAATGCCAGGCTGCCACGGTCGGGGGAGCGGCGTGGGTCGCAGGCGATGGCCAGGCGTGCCGGCGGGAAGCGGCCAAGCTGTTCGAGCAGCTTGTTGCGTGACTCACGGCTGTCGAGCACGCCGGCATCGGTCACGCTGTTCGGCAATGCCGGGGGCCAGGGACGCTGGTCGTCCAACTCCAGGCCCACCAGCAGGGCACCGCTGCTGCCGCTCTCGAGCTGGCCAGCCTCGAACTGCGGCAAAGTCTCGGGGGCCGCGTCCTGCACGCCGATGCGCTCGCTACGGGGCATCAGCGCTTCACGCAATTGCGCATAGCCGGGCAGGTTGAGATCCAGGCCCAGGCGATCGCGACCTTGGCGCCAGCGCCACAGGCACAGCGCGGCCAGGACCAGGCGCGGCAGCAGGCCATAGACCAGCACCACGCCAAGCAACCAGCTGGCCCAGGCCTGGCGCGCCAGCTCCAGCGCCGGCAAGCTGTCGCCGCTGGCACGGATCATCGCCTCGTCCGGCACGGCGAAGCCAAGCAGCGCGGGCAGGGCACCGAGGGCTTGGGTGAGGGCGATGAAGGGTTCGGCGGCGAGCAGGGTGGTTTCCCAGACGAAGCCATAGCGCCGGGTCGCCAGCAACGCCAGCAGCATCGCCAGCGCCGCGAGCATGACCAGGCACCACAGGCCGTGCACCAGCAGGCCGAGCAGCCAGCGATTCAGACGCTGGCGCTGCAGCAGGACGAGCAGGGCCGGGGCCAGCTGCGCAGCCTTGGCATCGCGGGCCAAGCGCTCGCTCAGCCACAGCCACAGGCGGCCCAGCGCCGCGCCCTGCTCGCCGGCGAAGAAAAAGCCGGCGGCCCAGCCGATCAGCAGTGCCAGGTTCAACCCGAGCAGGCTGCCCAGGGCCCAGAACACGTTCACTGGCCGCAGGCCATCGCCCAGCGCGGCCAACCCCAGGCCGGCGCCACTGAGCACGGCGAGCGCCATGAGCGCCAGCAGTGCCAGGCGCGCGCCCTGCTTCCAGTGGCGCAGCGCCGTCGTCATGCCGTCGCGCTCGGCCAGCCACAAGGCGCGCCGCTCGATGCGTGTCGCCAGGTCGCCGCCCAGCTGGCGGGCACGGCGATTGGCTTCCTGATCCTCCAGGGGCCCGGCGTGTTCCTCGCGCAGGCGCACCGCTTCGGTGAGCCAGCGCTTGTCGAGTGGAGTCGGTGCGGTCACAAGCTCTTCCATTGCACAGGTCAGGGCGCAAGCATAACCCACGTGCCCGGTGCTATCCTCGCCGGCATGACTACATCACTCCCTCTCAGCCTGATCGCGGCGTTCGCCGAGAACCGTGTGATCGGCATCGACAACTCCATGCCCTGGCACCTGCCGGGGGACTTCAAGTACTTCAAGGCCACGACCCTGGGCAAGCCGATCATCATGGGGCGCAAGACCTGGGATTCGCTGGGCCGGCCACTGCCGGGGCGCCTGAACATCGTCGTCAGCCGCCAACCGGGCCTGGTCCTGGCCGGCGCCGAGGTGTTCGCCTCGCTGGAGGCCGCGCTGGCCCGCGCCGAGCAGTGGGCCCGCGAACAAGGTGTCGAAGAGCTGATGCTGATCGGCGGCGCGCAGTTGTACCGGCAGGCCCTGGAAAAAGACCTGGTGAGCCGCATGTACCTGACCCGGGTCGAGCTGTCCGTGCCAGGCGATGCGTGGTTCCCCGAGTTCGATCGGCAGCACTGGCGACTGGCCTCGAGTGAGCCGCAACCGGCGCAAGACGATAAGCCGGCCTACCACTTCGAGGTGTGGGAAAAGGTCTGAGACGACCGGGGTCGCATGGCAGGAATGCGCTGTTCATCGTGGCCCGCTGCGCTATGATCTGACTCGCCCCCCAGCACCGAGTCAGATGCATGGAGCCTATGACCATTCCGAGCGCCACCCTGGACACCAGCCAGCAACCCTCCCGCCTGCGCATCGTCGGCGACTGGACCCTGGCCCACTACGCCAGCCTCAAGCGCGAATGCGAGCGACTGCAGGGCCAGTACGGCAACGACACCCTCGCCGACCTCAGCCAGCTTGGCCGGCTGGACACCGCTGGCGCCTCGCTGCTGGCCGAGTTGCTGGGGGCCGAACGCCTGTCGCACTGCACCGACGCGCTCCCCGAGGCCGACCGCGCCCTGCTCTGCAACGTCTACCGCTCGGTGCAGGACTACTGCATTCCGCTGCGCGAACCCGAGCGTCCGGTGCTGATCCTGCTGCTGGCGCGCATCGGCTGCGCCGTCGACCAGCTGTGGCAGGACACCCGGCAGGTCCTGGGTTTCATCGGCCTGATCCTCGAAACCCTTTTGCTGCGCCTGTTCCAGCCGCACCGCTGGCGCATCACCCCGGTGGTCGCCCACCTCGAGCAGACCGGCCTGGATGCCGCGCCCATCGTCGCCTTGCTGACCTTCCTGGTAGGCGCGGTGGTGGCTTTCCTCGGCGCGACGGTGCTGGCCGACTTCGGCGCGACCATCTTCACCGTCGACCTGGTGGCGTTCTCCTTCCTGCGTGAGTTCGCCGTGCTGCTCACGGCCATCCTCATGGCCGGCCGCACCGCCAGCGCCTTCACCGCGCAGATCGGCTCGATGAAGGCCAACGAAGAGATCGACGCCATCCGCACCCTGGGCCTGAACCCCATCGAGCTGCTGGTGGTGCCAAGGGTGCTGGCGCTGCTGATCGCACTGCCGCTGCTGACGTTCATCGCGATGCTCTGCGGCATGATCGGCGGCGCGGTGGTCTGCGCCCTGACCCTGGATATCTCGCCGGCGATGTTCCTGTCGCTGCTGCAGAGCGACATCGGCGTGCAGCACTTCCTGGTGGGCATGGTCAAGGCGCCGTTCTTCGCCTTCCTGATCGCCACCATCGGCTGCCTGGAGGGTTTCAAGGTCAGCGGCAGCGCCGAATCGGTCGGCGCCCACACCACCTCCGCGGTGGTCCAGTCGATCTTCGTGGTGATCGTGCTGGATGCGGTAGCCGCGCTGTTCTTCATGGAGATGGGCTGGTGACCGGTCGGCAAGCGGTGATCGAGGCACGGGGCATCTGCAACCGTTTCGGCAGCCAGGTGGTACACGAGAACCTCGACCTGGACCTGTACCGTGGCGAGATCCTCGCCGTGGTCGGCGGCTCGGGCAGCGGCAAGTCGGTGCTGCTGCGCAGCATCATCGGTCTGCGCCGCCCCGACGAAGGCCAGGTCAAGGTCTTCGGCCAGGACCTGGCCACGCTCGACGAGGCGCAGCGCTCCAAGGTCGAACAGCGCTTCGGCGTGCTGTTCCAGAGGGGCGCGCTGTTCTCGTCGCTGACCGTCACCGAGAACGTCGCCCTGCCGCTGATCGAACACGCCGGGCTGTCGCGGGCCGACGCGGAACACCTGGCCGGGGTGAAGCTGGCCCTGGCCGGCCTGCCGATCAGCGCCGCCGACAAGTACCCGTCCTCACTGTCCGGCGGCATGATCAAGCGCGCCGCCCTGGCCCGGGCACTGGCGCTGGACCCGGACATCCTGTTCCTCGACGAGCCCACCGCCGGCCTCGATCCGATCGGCGCCGCCGCCTTCGACCAGTTGATCCTCACCCTGCGCGACGCCCTGGGCCTGTCGGTGTTCCTCATCACCCACGATCTGGACACGCTGTACACCATCACCGACCGGGTGGCAGTGCTGTCACAGAAGAAGGTGCTGGTGGCCGGCCCGCTCAGCGAAGTCGAGCGCACCGACGACCCCTGGATCCACGAATACTTTCACGGCCCGCGCGGCCGGGCGGCCGAAGACGCCGCCCTGCGCGCCCGCCAGGAGCGCTGAACGATGGAAACCCGAGCTCATCATGTCCTGATCGGCCTGGTCACCGTGCTGGTGGTGGCCGGTGCCATGCTGTTCGGCCTGTGGCTGGCCAAATCCAGCGTCGACGACGCCTTCAAGGACTACGAAGTGGTGTTCAACGAGGCCGTCTCGGGCCTGTCCCGAGGCAGCCCGGTGCAGTACAACGGCATCAAGGTCGGTGACGTCAGCAGCCTGCGCCTGGATCCGCAGGACCCGCGCCGGGTGCTGGCCCGGGTGCGCCTGAACGGCGACACGCCGGTCAAGGAGGACACCCAGGCCAAGCTCACCCTCGCCGGGGTGACCGGCAACTCGTTCATCCAGCTCAGCGGCGGCACTCCGCACAGCCCCGAGCTCAAGGGCAAGGGCGGCAAGCTGCCGGTGATCGTCGCCTCGCCCTCGCCGATCTCGCGCCTGCTCAACGACAGCAGCGACCTGGTGACCAACATCAACCTGCTGCTGCACAACGCCAACCAGATGTTCTCCGAGCGCAACATCGAGCACTTGAGCAACACCCTGGCCAACCTCGACCAGACCACCGGCGCCTTCGCCAGCCACAAGGGCGGGATCGCCGAGGCCATCGAACAGCTGTCCCTGGTCGGCAAGCAGGCCAATGCCACCCTCGCCGAAACCCAGGCGCTGATGCGCAACGCCAACGGCCTGCTCGGCAACCAGGGCAAGCAGGCCATCGGCAGTGCTGAGCAGGCCATGCAGTCGCTGGCCGAGAGCACCGCCACCATCAACAGTCTGCTGCAGGACAACCGTCAGTCCCTGGACGACGGCGCCCAGGGCCTGAACCAGATCGCCCCGGCGATCCGCGAACTGCGTGAGACCCTCAACTCGCTCAAGGGCATCTCCCGGCGCCTGGAAGCCGACCCCAGCGGCTACCTGCTGGGCCGCGACAACAACAAGGAGTTCCAGCCATGACCCCGTCGCTGCGCCTGACCTTCGCCGCCGCCACGCTGAGCCTGGTTTCGGCCTGTTCGATCCTGCCACAGAGCGAGCCTGTGGATATCTATCGCCTGCCCGTGAACCAGCCGGCCCGCGCCGCCGCGCCGCTGGACTGGTCGCTGCGCCTGAACAAGCCGCTGGCCAGCGAAGCCTTGGCCGGGCCGCGTATCGCGGTAGTCCCCCAGGGTGACGTGATCAGCAGCTACAAGGGCGCGCGCTGGAGCGACCCGGTGCCGATGCTGGTGCGCAACCGCCTGCTCGACGGCTTCCAGCGCGATGGCCGGGTGCCGCGCCTGAGCGCCGATGACAGCAACCTGCAGGCCGACTACGAACTGGGCGGCGAGCTACAGGCGTTCCAGAGCGAATACCGGACCGGTGGGGTGGTGGAGGTGGTGATCCGCTACGACGCCAGGCTGGTGCAGGGCCGCAGCCAGCGCATCCTCGCCAGCAAGCGCTTCGAGGTGCGCCAGCCATTGACCGAGCAGAAAGTGCCGGCGGTGGTCGCCGGCTTCGGCGCGGCCAGCGACCAGCTGGCGCGGCAGGTGATCGACTGGACCGTCAGCCAGGCTCAGGCGAAGAACCAGTAGCAGACCAGGATCGCCGCGATCACCCCGGCCAGCTCGGCCAGCAGGGCACAACCCACCGCGTGGCGCACGCGCTGGATGCCCACCGCGCCGAAGTACACCGCCAGCACGTAGAAGGTGGTCTCGGTGCTGCCCTGCACGGTCGCCGCCACCAGCGCCGGGAAGCTGTCCACGCCTTGGGTCTGCATGGTCTCGATCAGCATGGCCCGCGCCGCACTGCCGGAGAACGGCTTGACCAGCGCGGTGGGCAGGCCCTCGACGAAGCGGGTATCCAGGCCCATCCAGGTCACCGCGTGGCGAATGCCGTCCAGGGCCAGCTCCAGGGCGCCAGAGGCGCGCAGCACGCCGACCGCCACCAGCATCGCCACCAGGTAGGGCAGCAGCCCCTTGGCCACGTCGAAGCCCTCCTTGGCGCCCTCGACGAAGGCCTCGTACACCTGCACCCGCCTCAGCGCGCCGATCACCAGGAACAGCATGATCACGCCGAACAGCGTCAGGTTGCCGAGGATCGACGACAGGCTGGCCAGCGCGGCCGCCGACAGTGTGCCAAGGAAGGCCATGAAGCCACCCAGCAGCAGGGCGCCCGGAACCAGGTAGGCGAGCACCACCGGGTCCCACAGGCGCAGGCGCTGCATCACCGCCACCGACAGCAGGCCGACCAGGGTCGAGCAACTGGTGGCCAGCAGGATCGGCAGGAACACCATGGTCGGGTCCGGAGCGCCTTGCTGGGCGCGGTACATGAAGATGGTCACCGGCAGCAGGGTCAGCGACGAAGCGTT
Organism: Pseudomonas sp. microsymbiont 2; assembly: GCF_054788395.1. NCBI lineage: Bacteria > Pseudomonadati > Pseudomonadota > Gammaproteobacteria > Pseudomonadales > Pseudomonadaceae > Pseudomonas > Pseudomonas sp. microsymbiont 2. Next base: position 221,592 of record NZ_CM139112.1, on the reverse strand, counting down.
GAGCACCAGGAACAGGATCTGCGCGTTGCTCGCCGTGGTGCTGCTGGGGTTGAGCTCCTGCAGCGAGCGCATGGCCTTCAGGCCGATGGGCGTGGCGGCGTTGTCCAGGCCCAGGCCGTTGGCGGCGAAGTTCATGGTGATCAGGCCCAGGGCGGGGTGGCCGGGTGGCACTTCCGGCATCAGCCGGGCGAACAACGGGCCGAGCACCTTGGCCAGCCATTCGACGATGCCGGCCTTCTCGGCGATCTTGAGAAAACCCAGCCACAGGGTCAGGGTGCCGAACAGCAGGACCATGACCTCCACCGACAGCTTGGCCATGGCGAAGATGCTCTCGACCATCGCGGCGAAGATGCCAGCGTTGCCGCCAACCAGCCATTGGGCCAGGGCGGAGATGGCCGCCACCAGGAAAAAGCCGAGCCACAGGCCGTTGAGCATCCGTGTGTTCCCCCGTGAAAAATGCCCGAATGATAGCGCATGCCGGTGCCTGGCTGGAGGCCGCGCACCTGTAGGAGCGGCCTTGTGTCGCGATGGGGCGCGTAGCGGCCCCAGGATCTCAGCGCCAAGGCAGAAATAGCTGGGGCCGCTTTGCGGCCCTTTCCGACCGGTCCGACGCCTCGGCAAGGCCGCTCCTACAGGGGGCGTGGTCGCCTATAAAACAAAAAGCCCCGACAAGTCGGGGCTCTTCGTTCAGCTCAAGGCCTTACTGGTTGACGGTCTTGCCCGCCACCACGGCTTCTTTCTTGCCTTTGTCCAGCACCAGCGACTGGTAGTACGCCGCGCCTTTCTCGGCGTCGTACATGCCCTGCCACTTGGCGATGACCACCGCCGCCAGGGCGTTGCCCACCACGTTCAGCGCGGTACGGGCCATGTCCATGATGCGGTCGACACCGGCGATGAAGGCCAGGCCTTCCAGCGGAATGCCCACGCTGCCCAGGGTGGCCAGCAGCACCACGAAGGACACGCCCGGCACGCCGGCGATACCCTTGGAGGTGACCATCAGGGTCAGCACCAGCAGCAACTGCTGGCTCCAGGACAGGTCGATGCCGTACAGCTGGGCGATGAAGATCGCCGCGATGCTCTGGTACAGGGTCGAGCCGTCGAGGTTGAACGAGTAGCCGGTCGGCACCACGAACGAGCAGATCGACTTCGGCGCGCCGTACTTCTCCATCTTCTCGATCACGCGCGGCAGCACGGTCTCGGAGCTGGAGGTGGAGTAGGCGAGGATCAGCTCGTCCTTCATGATGCGCATGATCTTGATGATCGAGAAGCCGAACACGCGCGCCACCAGGCCCAGCACCATGAAGGCGAAGAAGGCGATGGCGAAGTACACCAGCAGCACCAGCTTGGCCAGCGGCAGCAGGGAGGCGAAGCCGAAGTTGGCGACGGTGGCGGCGATCAGGGCGAACACGCCGATCGGGGCGTAGTTCATGATCATGTGGGTGACCTTGAACATGGTCTCCGACACGCCCTGGAAGGTGCGCACCAGCGGCTCGCGCAGGTCGGCGTTGAGGCTCGACAGGCCCATGCCGAACATCACCGAGAAGAAGATGATCGGCAGCATCTCGCCACGCATCAACGCCGCGAAGATGTTCGACGGGATCAGGTTGAGCAGGGTCTCGATGAACGCGTGCTCATGCTGCACCTCGGCCGCGGTGGCCTGGTACTTGGAGATATCGACGGTGCCCAGGGTGCTCATGTCGATGCCGGCGCCCGGGTGGAACACGTTGGCCAGGACCAGGCCGACGACGATGGCGATGGTGGTCACCACCTCGAAGTAGATGATGGTCTTCAGGCCGATGCTGCCCAGTTTCTTCGCGTCGCCTACCCCGGCGATGCCCACGATCAGCGACGAAATCACGATCGGGACGACGATCATCTTGATCAGGCGAATGAAGATGTCGCCGGCGGGCTGGAGAACGTTGCTGATCCACCATGCCTTTTCTGCACTGAAATGATTCAGTAGCGCGCCGACTGCAACGCCCAGCAACAGACCGATGACGATCTGCCAGGCGAGGCTCAGTTTTGCCTTCTTCATGTCATTACCCTTTGTTGTAGTGGTCACGGGCGTCGACCGAAAAGGCGCATTCCAGAGCGGCTTGTAGCCATTCCGGTTGCGCCTGGTCCGTTCGACGTCCCACTGTAAGGACACCGCGAGCGAGCATTTCTGGCGCTCGGGCCGAGAAAAAAGGCGGCAACTATTGCGACGCGGGGAGGGGCAGTCTAATGCCGGAAACGACTACCCTATGCACAATCGGCATGAGAGCAAAAGCCAGAATCAGCCATCGGCAAGCCCTTGATTTTCAACGTTCGGATTTCCGAACATGGCCAAAGCGCCATTTTTCGGCAGATCTAGCAGGGGGACGGATGGGTGTTGGATGGCATGTTCGACAATCCGAATGGCTGAAATGCCACGCGAGCTGACCTGTCGGACAGGTAAAAATATTTCGATATACGGTCGCGACAAAATGTGTCCAGAAGGAAAGTCGCGCATATATAAGGAAGGATTCCCACATAAGGCGCTTCGGAAGCCAGATCGGTCACACGATTTCGAGCGAACCTGGCCGACCTGCAACTTCCGATGCCACCCTCTCCTGACCTGGCCCGTCGCGGAGGTACTCCCTGTACCCCTAGGCCACTCCGACCCTGCAACAGTCAGAACGGCCCGGCCCCCTGGTCATGCACGGCCCCTCCTCGGGGCCGCGCATCATAGAAGCCTGAAAGATAAAAAGGTTCAGCTTCTATTGCGTTACAGCGCGCGACCGTTGGTCAGTACCAGTTCGGGTCACGCTTGAGCTGCTCCTGCAGCAGGGCTTTCATGCCCTCGTCCGGCTTGCCCAGCCAGCGATAGTCCGCATGGCGGGTCGGCGACTTGTCGGCGGGCAGCCCCTCGGGCACCTCCACGAGCATGCCGTAGGCTTCGTCCTTGTCCCAACTGAACGCCACGATCAGGCGCTTGTAGGTGCAGTTGCCTTCGGACTCGCACAGCGGCCCGACAAGGTACTGGTCACCGTCCTCGGTCAGCGCCGACATCTGTTGCGCCGAGCTGCCGCTCAGGTTGATCACCCATTCAGGCAGTCGTTCTTCGTTCTTGATGGTCTTCTGCCAGGTTTCCCGGTACTGCGGGTCCGAGCCAAGCAACTGGTTGGCTCGGACCTGTCCGTCATTGGCAGCCATCGCCGTCGCGCCACTGCCCAGCAGCAGGGCAACGACCAAGGCCTTGGAGAGCATCCTGCTCATGGTCTTCAACCCCTGCCGCGTCCGAAGAAGAAGGAGGCAACGAACAGCACCAGGAAGATGATGAACAGAATCTTCGCGATACCCGTCGCTGCACCGGCGATACCACCGAAGCCCAGGACCGCAGCGATGATGGCGATGATCAGGAAGGTGATGGCCCAACTCAGCATGATGTTTCTCCTTTTCTCGTGCGAAATCGGTCGTGTGCTTCGGCGTCAGAACACCCAGCGCTCCTGGGGCACGGTACGCTCGAGCACGGCAGGGGCGGTGTCAGCGGACGGCAACGGCTCCGCCGCCTTTACCAACGTGCTGGCATGGCTCGTCCTCAATTGCGTCAACAGAGCGGTCTGTGCCGCCACCTGCTCGGCGAGGCGGGCGGTCTGCCAGCTGTAGTGGAACAGGCCGACCGCCAGGGTGAGCAGCAATGCCATGCCGAGGAACAGCAGCTGATGCACGGGCAAAACGGCGGACTGCGTGCGGTTGACGTGCTGGCGATTCATGCCGGTTCCTCCTGCTGTACTTGTTATGCAAACCTGGAGGGGCTGTTGCAGCCTGTGTGCCAGCATTTTTGATTCTAATTAATCGTTTAAAATCAATAACATACAAAAAACAAAAGGTTCTACGGGGACGCATACTGCACGATGCCTCGTGGATTACCGTGCGATTTGCACGATCAGGCCGGCTTCTTCGTCGGCTCCAGGCCAGTGAATCCTGGGAGGCTATCGCTGTCTGCCTTTCGGCTAGCATGCATCGCGTCGAATCAATCAGAATCAGCCATGCAACTTGCCCGATTTTTCCGACACTAATTGAGATTCACCCCAAAGGAGCGTAGGAAATGGAATCAGCCCCGGACAACCAAGGCCGCATTCTGCTGGTGGACGATGAGTCCGCCATCCTGCGCACCTTCCGCTACTGCCTCGAGGACGAAGGCTACAGCGTGGCCACCGCCAACAGCGCCACCCAGGCCGAGACCCTGCTGCAGCGCCAGGTGTTCGACCTGTGCTTCCTCGATCTGCGCCTGGGCGAGGACAATGGCCTGGACGTGCTGGCGCAGATGCGCATCCAGGCCCCCTGGATGCGGGTGGTGATCGTCACCGCCCACTCGGCGATCGATACCGCGGTGGACGCGATCCAGGCCGGCGCCGCCGATTACCTGGTCAAGCCCTGCAGCCCCGACCAACTGCGCCTGGCCACGGCCAAGCAGCTGGAAGTGCGCCAGCTGTCGGCGCGACTGGAAGCCCTCGAGGGCGAAGTGCGCAAGCCCAAGGACGGCCTGGACTCCCACAGCCCGGCAATGATGGCGGTACTGGAAACCGCCCGTCAGGTGGCCACCACCGACGCCAACATTCTCATCCTCGGCGAATCCGGCACCGGCAAGGGCGAGCTGGCGCGGGCCATCCACGGCTGGAGCAAGCGCGCGCGCAAGGCCTGCGTGACCATCAACTGCCCGTCGCTGAACGCCGAGCTGATGGAAAGCGAGCTGTTCGGTCATACCCGAGGCGCGTTCACCGGTGCCAGCGAAAGCACCTTGGGGCGCGTGAGCCAGGCGGACGGCGGCACGCTGTTTCTTGACGAGATCGGCGACTTTCCCCTCACGCTGCAACCAAAATTGCTGCGCTTCATCCAGGACAAGGAATACGAGCGGGTCGGCGATCCGATCACCCGCCGCGCCGATGTGCGCATTCTTGCGGCGACCAATCTCAACCTCGAGGAAATGGTCCGCGAAAACCGCTTCCGCGAAGACCTGCTGTATCGCCTCAACGTCATCACCCTGCACCTGCCGCCGCTGCGCGAACGCAGCGAGGACATCCTGACCCTGGCCGACCGCTTCCTGGCCCGCTTCGTCAAGGAGTACTCGCGGCCGGCCCGAGGCTTCAGCGACGAAGCCCGCACCGCGCTGCTCAACTATCGCTGGCCGGGCAACATCCGCGAACTGCGCAACGTGATCGAACGGGCCAGCATCATCTGCCCACAGGAACGGGTGGAAATCAGCCACCTGGGCATGACCGAAGCCCCGACCAGCAACGCCCCCAGGGTAGGCGCGGCGCTGAGCCTGGACGAGCTTGAGCGCGCCCACATCGCCGCGGTACTGGCCGCCAGCGACACCCTCGACCAAGCCGCCAAGACCCTCGGTATCGATGCCTCGACGCTGTATCGCAAGCGCAAGCAGTTCAACTTGTGAGGTGGCCGATGAAGCTGCGCACACGGTTGTTCCTCAGCATCTCGGCGCTGGTGACGGTGGCGCTGCTCGGCCTGTTGCTGGGGCTGATCAGCGTGCTGCAGATGGCAACGGTGCAGCAGCGCCTGGTGCAGGACACTTCCCACACCCTGGAGCTGGGCCTGAAGCTGCGACAGAACCTGGGCGAGCAACTGAACCTCATGCTCGACGATGGCACCGACCCGAAGAACCTGGTCACCCTGCAGAACCAGTTCCAAAGCCTGCTCAACCAGGGGCTGGAGCAAGGCGGTGAGCGCACCGGTTTCAGCAAGGCCAGCAGCAACTACCAGGCGTTCATTCAAGCGTATCGGGAGAGCCCGACACCGGCGCTGAGCATGGGCGTTGACCAGCCCCTGGGCGCCGCGTTCAACCAGGTCCGCACCGACCTGCTCGACTCTCACCGCCAGGCGCTGGAACACATCGTGCGCAGCGAAGAGCAATCCCGCCACCACGCCCTCATGGTCGGCGGCGTGCTCGGCCTGGTGGGCTTGGCCGTGCTGGTGCTGGGCTTCGTTACCGCGCACAACATCGCCCGGCGCCTCGGCCAACCGATCGAGGCGCTGGCCAAGGCCGCCGACCAGGTGGGCCAGGGCAATTTCGAGGTGACCTTGCCGATCACCCAGGCGACCGAGCTCAACCAGCTGACCCGCCGCTTCGGCCTGATGGCCGATGCCCTGCGCAAGCACCAAGCGACCAATGTCGACGAGTTGCTCGCGGGCCAGCAGCGCCTGCAGGCCGTGCTCGACAGCATCGACGACGGCCTGCTGATCATCGATCGCCAGGGCCGCCTGGAACACCTCAACCCGGTGGCCCAGCGTCAGTTGGGCTGGGACCCGAGCCGCCTCGGCGCAAGCCTGGCCGAGGCCCTGCAGCGCCCGGAACTCGAACAGCAGCTGCGCCAGGTCCTGCGCGGCGGCGGCCTGGACCGCCCGCCCGAAGACCTGAGTCTGGAGGTGGACGAGGAAACCCGCCTGCTGACCTACAGCCTGACCCCGGTCAGTCATCCCCAAGGCCCCATTCTTGGCGCGGTGATGGTGCTGCACGACGTCACCGAACAGCGCGCCTTCGAGCGGGTGCGCAGCGAGTTCGTGCTGCGCGCCTCCCACGAGCTGCGCACACCGGTCACCGGCATGCACATGGCCTTCGGCCTGTTGCGCGAGCGGATCAGCTTCCCGCCCGAAGCGCGGGAGAACGACCTGCTGGACACCATCGGCGAGGAAATGCAGCGCCTGACTCAGCTGATCAACGACCTGCTCAACTTCTCCCGCTACCAGAGTGGCCTGCAGAAGCTGGAGCTGGCGCCATGCGCGCTCGACGAGCTGTTCGAGCGCGCCGTGTCACGCTTCGCCGAGCAGGCGGCGGCCAAGCAGATCGAGCTGCTCAGTGAACTGGAGCCGCCGCTGCCGCGCATCCAGGCCGATGTTGCCCAGCTCGACCGGGTACTCGACAACCTGTTGCACAACGCCGTGCGCCATACCGCCAGCGGCGGGCACATCCGCCTGCATGCCCGGCGCCATGCCGAACGCGTGATCATCAGCGTCGAGGACAACGGCGAAGGCATCGCCTATGGGCAGCAGGGGCGGATCTTCGAGCCCTTCGTACAGGTGGGGCGCAAGAAAGGCGGGGCCGGTCTGGGCCTGGCGCTATGCAAGGAAATCGTGCAGTTGCACGGTGGGCGCATGGGCGTGTTCTCGCGTCCGGGGCAAGGCACTCAGTTCTACATGACATTGCCGGCCTGACGTCACGGGACAAGCCCTGCCTTCAGGGCTCGTCATCGATCCGTCGCCTCGACACCCGCCGCCCACGCGTGATCAGCTCGGCGAACTGACGGGCGTTCAGCGGGTGGGCGAACAACCAGCCCTGCCCGTAATTGACCCCTTCGGCATTGAGCAGCACGGCCTGGTCCTCGCATTCGATGCCCTCGGCGATCACCCGCAGGTGCAGGTCGTGGGCCATGCGGATGATGTGCGGCGCCACGCCGCTGCTGGCCGCGTCATGGCCCAGCGCGTCGATGAACGACTTGTCGATCTTCAGGCAGTCCACCGGCAGGGTCTGCAGGTACGCCAGGCTGCTGTAGCCCGTGCCGAAGTCGTCGATCAGCACCTGGTGCCCCACCGCCCGCAGCGCCTGCAGGTTGTCCCGGGCCACCACCACATCGATCAGGCCGCGCTCGGTCACCTCGAAGGCGATCTGGCTGGCAGCCACCCGATGGTGGGCGAGCAGACGCGCGGCCACCCGGCCGATACGCGGCGCCATCACGTCGCAGGCCGCCAGGTTCACCGAGATGTACAGCTGGCGGTTGGCCCGCAGCAGCGCCCCCAGTTGCTCCAGCACCCGCTGCAGGACGAAGTCGGTGATCTGGCGGATCTGCCCGGTGTTTTCCGCCAGTGGGATGAACAGCTCCGGGCTGGTCAGGCTGCCGTCCGGGCGACGCCAGCGCACCAGGGCCTCGGCACCGACACAGCGGCGGCTGTCCAGTTCGAAGATCGGCTGGTAGAGCACCTGCAACTCACCACGGCGCAGTGCCTGCTGCAGCTCCGAACTCATCGAGCGCCGTTGCAGGATCAGTTGCAACACCAGCCAGCCGATGCAGCAGGCCAGCACCAGGCTGCCCGGGAACAGCAGCCAGAGCATGCCGTTGAGCTTCAGCGGCAAGCTGGCACGGGGCGCGATCAGGACCAACTGGTAGTCCGGCGACTTGGTCGCCATGCGATAGACCAGCCGGTCAGGTAGTTCGATCAACGACTTGTGCGAAGGTGGCGGCCAATCGGTGACCGGGGGCCAGGCCTGAGTCGGCCCAAGTACCGGAATGGCCCGAGTGCCGCGATCCAACAGCACCAGCAAGCTGCCGCCGGGCGGCAGGTCGACCACATCACTGAGATGACCGCGGGACGTGGACACCAGGAAGTTGCCGCGCCCCAGCATCAGCGCCGCCAGGTTTTCATTGGGTTCAGTGGTGGTGTTGAGCCAGTAGCTGTAGGTCGGCCCCTGGATATCCGGGGCACGCAGCGGCTCGATGACCCGCCCGCCGCCACGATTTGAGCAGGCCAGCGTACCGTTCACGTAAGCCGCCTCGTAGATGAACCGCGATTTCAGGGCGACCTGCTGCAGCTCGGCCAGCATCGACGCGTCACAGCCACGCAAGGGTTGCGCCTGAAGCTGGTCGACCGCCTCGCGCAGCTGGCCGAAGACCTGCTCCAGTCGCTCGAGAAAGCGCTCGCCCTGGGCGTTCATCTGGTCGCTTTCGCTGTGTTTCATCTGCTGCAACGTCACGCCGACGCTGGCTGCGAGCAACAGCGAGGCGCTGGCCAGGGCCGCGATTGCGGCCATCAGCCAGGGACGGTGAAAAAATTGACGCAATGTAGCGAGCAGGGCAGACATGCGCGGCATCCAGTTGAATACAAAAGGTATAGCAACGGAATGAACGATTGGCGCGGCCGTTGGGCGCTAAAGCGCCCTGGGGCCTATACAGGGCTTAACCCTTGCGGTTGAGCACCTGCAGCATCGCGGCGGTCTGCGCATCCGGCATGCCGTCGAAGCGCTGAGGACGGAAACGCATCTGGAAGGCGCCAATCACATGCCGCGTGGCCACATCCAGCTCGCCGGTCTGCTCGATGGCATAGCCGAAGCGCGCCAGTTGCTGCTGATACCAGCTGATGGTAGGCGGGTTGACCTCGAAGTAGGCCTGCTGCCGCGCCACGGCGGCGGCATCCGGCCATATACCCAGCCCGGCGTCGGCCAGGCGCTTCCAGGGGAACAGCGGCCCCGGATCGAGCTTGCGCAATGGCGCGATGTCGCTATGGCCGATGATATGGCGCGGATCGATGTGGTTACGCTGGACGATGTCCCTGAGCAGGGCGATCAGCGCCTGGACCTGCGCTTCGCTGTAGGGATGCCAGACCCGGCCAGTCGGCGTGTCGGTATAGCCCGGGTTGACGATTTCGATGCCGATGGAGCTGGAGTTGAGCCAGGTACGGCCCTGCCATTGGCTGTCGCCGGCGTGCCAGGCGCGACGGCTTTCGTCCACCAGCTGGTAGACCGTGGCCGGTCCGTCGCCGATCAGGTAGTGGGCGCTGACCTCGCCGTGGGTCAGCAGCGCGAGCGACCGCTCGAGCGAAGCGTTGGTGTAATGCACGACGACGAACTGGATACGGCTGTCCTGGTTGGCCGAAGGGTGGCTGCGATCGATGCGCAAGCCACTGGAGCAACCAGCCAGGGCCAGCAGGAACAGGGCGGTGAGGAGTTTTTTCATTGCACAGAGCACGTCATTGAGTAGGCGACAACAGCGCTACAGTATAACGTGCTCTGGGCCTGTCGTTGACGATCGGCTATCGACTCAGCGCACGCACATCACCAGAAACTCCAGCGAGTTGTCGCCGCTCGGGCCTTTCTTGTCCACCAGCTGGGTCATCACGGTCACCTGCTCGGCCAGCGGCTTGCCGATCACCTTGGCCTGGCCGTGCATCTGCCGGTCGTAGCTGCTGGCATCGATCGGCGACACCGAGCAGAAGCCTGGATCCTGATGCACGATGCGGGGATTGAACTTCAGCTTGTACTGGGTGAAGTAGTTGGCCTGCGGTTGGCGCTCGACCTGGGCGATCCACTCAGGCCACTGGCGCAGCACGCTGCCATCGGCACTCACGTGGGCGGTGAGGATCATGTCCTTGGCCATTGCACTTGCCTGGAACGCCAGGCCCAGCAGCAGTGGCATGATCCACTTGGTCATTTTCATTCTGTAGCTCCTTTCAAGATCGATCTGTTGGCGATGCGCTGCGCAAGCAGCGCTCGCCATCAGTGTCGAGCCCTCGGGAGCCGAAGAGGCGGTAACTATTTATGCCTGCACGACGCGATTGCGCCCCTGGTCCTTGGCTCGGTACAGCGCCTCGTCCGCACGCTTGAGCACCTGATCACCACGCTCGCCGGAACGGAAGGCGCTGATGCCAATGGACGTGGTGATCACCACCCGTTCGCCCTTGAAGTGAAACGGACAAGCCTCGACCGCCGCGCGCAACGCTTCTGCCACCTGTGCCGCCGCGGGAGGCGAGGTCTGAGGCAGCAGCAGCACGAACTCCTCGCCGCCGAAACGGGCGATGAAGTCACGGCCACGCAGGCGCTTGCGCAGTTGCTCGGCGACGATCTTCAGCACCTTGTCGCCCGCCAGGTGACCGTAGCCATCGTTGATTCGCTTGAAATGGTCGAGGTCGAGGATGGCCATGGCCAGGTGGCCACCGTTCTCCTGCCAGTCGAGCATTTCGCGCTCGACCTGCTCGCTCCAGGCCGCACGGTTCGGCAACCCGGTCAGCGGGTCGATCATCGCCTTTTGCCGCTGTTCCTCGAGGTGCTCGCGGTAGCCAAGCGCCTCCTGCTCCATGCTCGCCACGCGGGCCGCTAGCCCCTGCAGGCGACCGGCCAGCTCCTGCTCGCGGCGGTCGCGCTCATGCTGGTGCTCGTCCATGGTCACCAGCAGGCCTTCGAGGCGGTTTTCCAGGATGTGCTTGAGGCTGTCCACATCGACGGCGCCCTGCACGCTGTTCTGCAGGCCATCGACCTGCTCGCGCAACTGGCTGTCGAGCTCGCGGGCGGCGGAGCTGTTGTCGGCGTGGCCGGCGCTGGCTTCGTGCAGGTGGCTCTGGAAGGTCTCCAGGCGCACGTTGAGCTGTTGCAGGTAGGCTTCGAACTCATGCTGGCCACTGTCGGTGATCGCCAGCATGAGCACGGCCAGGTCATCCAGCACCGGAATCAGTTCGTACCAGTTCAGGCCGCGGGCAACCCGCTCGCGCATTTCCAGGGCTTGGGCCTTGTGGCGCTCGGGCAGGCTGAGGTCGTCGAGCAGGCCGATCAGGGTTTGCTCGATATGGGCGGCGACCTGGCTGTAAGGCGGTTCGAGGGCGTCGGGGAGGGCGTAGGGGCCTTCTTCCTCGACAGCCACCACGGACTCGGGCTCCTGGAGATCCTGCAGGGCCTGCGTATCCTCGGTCATCGCCGCCAACTCAGGGGCGGTCTCGCTGTCCTCTTTCGGCACTGCCACGGGAGGCGCCTCAGGCAGCGGCTCAACGACGGGCAACGGAGTGGTATCGACCAGCGCCGGCCCCGGTGCTTCGACCTCAGGCGCTGATACGGCCTCGTCCACATGCCGGATCGGCTCATGCTCGGCCTGGGCAGCAGGGGCAGGCAATACCTGCAACTCGTCGGCATCCCGTGCCTCGGGCGCGCTGGCTTGCACGGCGGGTGCTTTCTGCGCTGGCGCAGGCGTCTCGTCGCCCACTGCCTCACCCTGGGGCTCGTCGCGCCCACCGAACAGGCGCTGCAGGAACCCTGGGCGGGCCTCCTCAGTGGGTCTGTGCAGTGAGCTCAAGGCTTGCCCCTGCAAGCCACTGAGCTCGCCCAGCAAGGGCGGAAGCTCCCGCGACTGACTGACGCCACCGTCGAGTTTCTTCGCCAGTTTCTTCAGGGGCCGCGATACATCGCCAGGCAAGGGCAAGGTCTGCAGCTGGGAGACCAGCGCAGTGAGCGCCTCGCTGACCTGGTTCATGCGGGTCTCACGGCGCTGCTCGGAGTCGAGCACGGCTTTTTCCAGGCGCGGAATCAGCCCGGCGAGGCCGGCGTCCATGTTGTCGCTGCGGATCACCTCGCGCATTTCCTTCATGCACTGATCGACGGTCTTGTCACTGCCCTCCGCCGCCAGGGTGCTGCGCACCAGGCCACGGCGCAGCAAGTCGAGGCGGGCTTCCCAGCGCCGCTCGAGCTTTTCCTGGCGCTCGATGCTCTTGAGGTATTTTTCTTTCCAGCGCTCGGCTTCTTCGGTCATGCCTGGATCCGCGACGGGTGATGGCATCTAGCCCTGTGATGACTGGGTTTCGGCGGAAAACTCGAACACTTGAGTGCCCGGTTCGCGCCAGCAGGCCTAGCTCAGGACCGGCAGCGTATCCACAGTCAGGGCGTCAGGCAATCGGATCTCGACGGCGACGGGGAGGTGGTCCGAGATTGGCTGGGCCAGCACCTCGACACGCTCCAGCGTCAGGCTCGGGCTGAGCAGGATATGGTCCAGGCAGCGCTGCGGACGCCAGCTGGGGAAGGTGGCCTCGACCTGCGGGGCGATCAGGCCAAGGTCGCGCAAGGGCGAGTGGTCGAGCAGGTCGGTGGCATGGGTGTTCATGTCGCCCATGAGGATCTGGTGGCGGTAACCACCGATGAGCTCGCGGATGTAGGCCAGTTGGCGGGCCCGGGTCTTGGCGCCAAGGGCCAGGTGCATCATGACCACGATCAGCGCGTCCTCGCCTTCGCCGAAGCGCACCAGGATCGCCCCACGACCGGACGGGCCGGGCAGCGGGTGGTCTTCCAGGCGCTGGGGCTTGAGGCGGCTGAGCACACCATTGCTGTGCTGGGCGAAACGCCCGAGGTTGCGGTTGAGCTGCTGGTACCAGTAAGGGAAGGCGCCCAGCTGGGCCAGGTGCTCCACCTGGTTGACGAAGCCCGAGCGCAGGCTGCCGCCATCGGCCTCCTGCAGGGCCACCAGATCGAAGTCGCCGAGCAAATCGCCGATCTTCTGCAAGTTGCCGGCACGCCCGTTGTGCGGCAGCAGGTGCTGCCAGCTGCGCGTCACATAGTGGCGGTAGCGCTCGGTGCTGATGCCGACCTGGATATTGAAGCTGAGCAGCCGCAGGCGACCATCTTCCGGCAGGCCGGGGGCCCGCAGGTGATGCTCGTTGACCTGCGGCTGGTGCAGGCCGATGCCTCGCGTGGCACGCAAGCGCATGGCGGTCGCCGCTTACTTAGCGGCGCGCTCCTTGGCGATCAGCTGGTCGGCGACGTTCAGCACGCCTTCCGGACCACCTGCGGTACCCAGGTCGAAGCGGTACTTGCCGTTGACCACCAGGCTTGGAACACCGGTGATTTCGTACTTCTTGGCGAGCTCCTTGGCCTGCTTGACCTGGCCCTGGATAGCGAAGGAGTTGTAGGTGGCCAGGAACTTGTCCTTGTCCACGCCCTGGGTGGCCAGGAAGTCGGCCATTTCCTCAGGCTCCATCAGCTTCATGCGCTTGTTCTGGATGGCGTCGAAAACGGCGTTGTGGACGTTGTGCTCGACACCCATGGCTTCCAGCGTCAGGAACATCTGACCGTGTTTATCCCACGGGCCGCCGAACATGGCAGGGACGCGCTTGAAGTTGACGTCCTTCGGCAGCTTCTCAGCCCAAGGGTTGATGGTCGGTTCGAAGTGGTAGCAGTGTGGGCAGCCGTACCAGAACAGCTCGACGACTTCGATCTTGCCTGGCACGGATACCGGGACGGGGTTGCTCAGCTCGATATATTCCTTGCCGGCGGTTGCAGGCTCTGCGGCCTGTACGGCGGCCATACCGAATACGCTGGCGGCGACCAGCGCAGCGCTGAGAATCAGTTTACGCATGCTTTACTCCTGAGCAGTCTTTGGTCGCCTCGACGCGACCTGCGTAGGACAGGCCGGGAAGGGCTCGAGTTCTGTAGTGTAACGGCTATGGACAGAAAAAAGGGCAGCCTGGGCTGCCCTTTTCATCTTTAGCGCTGATGCATTAACCGAGTGTTAACGCGTGGTGTTGCGGTGTTGGCGCGGGCCTCATCGCGGGGCAAGCCCGCTCCCACGGCTCAGTGCAGGCCCTGGATGTAGCTGGACAGGGCTTCGATGTCCTTGTTGCTCAGCTTGCCGGCGATGGTGCGCATGGTCATGGCATCGCCGTCGTTGGTGCGGTTGCCTTCGCGGAAGTCGGTCAGCTGCTTGCTGACGTACTGCGCGTGCTGGCCGCTCAGGTGCGGGAATTTCGCCAGGGCGATGCCCGCGCCGTTGGGCGAGTGGCAGCCGGTGCAGGCGGGCATGCCTTTCTCGAGGTTGCCGCCATTGAACAGGGCACGGCCGCGCTCGACCAGTTTCGGGTCGGCGGCGCCCACGCTGCCTTTCTGGCTGGCGAAGTAGGCGGCGATATCGGCCAGGTCCTGGTCGTTGAAGTTGGCCAGCATGCCGGTCATCTCCAGCACGGTACGCTTGCCGTCCTTGATGTCATGCAGTTGCTTGTTCAGGTAGGGCTCACCTTGGCCGGCGAGTTTCGGGAAGTTCGGTGCCAGGCTGTTGCCGTCAGGGTTGTGGCAGGCCCCACAGACAGCTGTTTTGGCCTGACCGGCAGCAGCATCGCCTTTGATCGGTCCCGCAGCACTTGCCGCACCTGCGACCCCCATGGTCAACAGCAGACTCACGAATAGTTTGTTCATCAGCTAATCCAACACGGCTAAGGGTGAAATGTTATGTATCGGGACTGCCGCTCATCCAAAGGATGACCAAACGGTAGTCCTCGGCACTGCAGTCCATGCACAATCCACGCGGCGGCATAGCCTTGAAACCCTGCGTCACATGCGTCACCAGCTGTTCCATGCCTTGCGCCAGCCTCGGTTCCCAGGCTGCCCGGTCACCGCTTCTGGGTGCCTGTGGCAACTGTCCGGCGTGACAGGCCGCACAGCTGCGGTTGTACAACGCCTCGGGATCCTGTGTAGCCTGTGCGCTGAAAAACGGTAGGAACAAACCGACAGCTAGTAGCCATTTCGCCATGCGGAACGACCTGACAGGGTTGGGGGCCGCGCTGCGTTCTGTTGCGCGAGCTATTGTTCGACACCCCATGCTCATGCTCCTTCGCTGGGAGAATGAGCACACAAAAACTGGGGCATTATATACTTCCGCCATCCAAACGGAAACGACACCGCTTGCCGCGCCTGGGCCAACCGTTCCAGTGCTGGGCAACACCCACATCGGATATCCCATGCAAGTCAAGAACCCCATCCTCGGCCTCTGCCAGAAAGCCAAATTCGCCCTCAGCGCCGCCAAGGTCGAACAATGCCCCGAAGACCAGGGTTACGAGGTGGCTTTCGCCGGCCGTTCCAACGCCGGCAAATCCAGCGCCCTCAACACCCTGACCCATGCCAGCCTGGCGCGTACCTCGAAGACTCCCGGCCGCACCCAGCTGCTGAATTTCTTCAGTCTGGACGATGAACGGCGTTTGGTCGACCTGCCGGGTTACGGATATGCAAAAGTCCCGATTCCGCTCAAGCAGCACTGGCAGAAGCACCTGGAGGCCTACCTGGGCAGCCGCGAGTGCCTGCGCGGGGTGATCCTGATGATGGACGTGCGCCACCCGATGACCGACTTCGACAAGATGATGCTCGACTGGGCCAAGGCCAGCGCCATGCCCATGCATATCCTGCTGACCAAGGCCGACAAGCTGACCCACGGCGCCGGCAAGAACACCCTGCTCAAGGTGCAGTCGGAAATCCGCAAGGGCTGGGGCGATGCGGCGACCATCCAGCTGTTCTCGGCGCCCAAGCGCCAGGGGCTGGAAGAGGCGTACCGGGTACTGGCGGATTGGATGGAGCTGGAAGACAAGCCAGCTGTCTGAAGGCCAAGGGATACTTTCGTGGGAGCGGGCTTGCCCCGCGATCAGTCGATCGCGGGGCAAGCCCGCTCCCACGGATTTCCCAGACTTCACGCCGAATTGCGGGCAAAAAAAACCCCGGACTTCGTATGGGGAGGGGGAAGTTCGGGGTTTAAGTCCGGACCGCTAGGGCGGGGTCCGGGTATCTGCCAACACTTAACACAACATAGGAGCATCGAAAGGCTTCACCAGCCATTCAGTACCTCTGAGTGGCGGTTCACCGGTTTAGTTCCGAGCCCCTCGAAACTATTTGCGATAGTTTCATGAAACTCTCGATCTAAGCACCGGATCCGCTACACCACGCCGCAGATCCTACACGGCTTTCCCGCGTCGTTTAGTGAGCTTCGTCCCAATTCGAGCCAACACCCACTTCCACCAGCAGCGGCACATCCAGCTGGGCGGCATTGCTCATGTGCGCGCGAATTTCATCCTTGACCTGTTCGACCAGGTCCTCGCGCACTTCCAGCACCAGTTCGTCATGGACCTGCAGGATCACCCGCGCATCCAGCCCGCTCTGGTTCAGCCAGTTGCCCACCGCGACCATGGCGCGCTTGATGATGTCCGCCGCCGTGCCCTGCATCGGCGCGTTGATCGCCGTACGCTCGGCGCCCTTGCGCAGGGCAGGGTTCTTGGCGTTGATGTCCGGCAGGTACAGACGCCGACCGAACAGGGTTTCGACGAAGCCCTGCTCGGCGGCCTGGGCACGGGTGCGCTCCATGTATGCCAGCACGCCGGGGTAGCGGGCGAAGTAGCGGTCGATGTAGTCCTGCGATTGCTTGCGATCGACGCCGATCTGCTTGGCCAGGCCGAACGCGCTCATGCCGTAGATCAGGCCGAAGTTGATCGCCTTGGCGCTGCGGCGCTGGTCGTTGGTGACATTCTCGAGGGCGACGCCGAACACTTCGGCGGCAGTGGCGCGGTGCACGTCGAGATCGTTGCGGAAGGCATGCAGCAGGCCTTCGTCCTTGGCCAAATGAGCCATGATACGCAGCTCGATCTGCGAGTAGTCCGCCGCCAGCAGCTTATAACCGGGGCTGGCGACGAAGGCCTGGCGAATACGGCGGCCTTCGGCGGTGCGAATCGGGATGTTCTGCAGGTTCGGGTCGCTGGACGACAGCCGGCCGGTGGCGGCCACGGCCTGCTGGTACGAGGTGTGGATACGTCCGGTGCGCGGGTTGATCTGCCCCGGCAGCTTGTCGGTATAGGTGCTCTTGAGCTTGCTCAGACTGCGGTACTGCATCAGCACCTTGGGCAGCGGGTAGCCTTGTTCGGCCAGGTCGTCGAGCACCGCCTCGGCGGTGGACGGCTGGCCCTTGGCGGTCTTGCTCAGCACCGGCATGCCCAGCTTGTCGTAGAGAATCGCGCCGAGCTGCTTGGGCGAGCCGAGGTTGAACTCCTCACCGGCCAGCGCGAACGCCTCGCGCTCCAGTTCGACCAGCTTGGCCCCCAGCTCGCCGCTCTGCACGCCCAGCAGCGCGGCATCGACCAGCGCGCCCTGGCGCTCGATCTTGGCCAGCACCGGCACCAGTGGCATTTCGATTTCCATCAGCACCGGCAGCACACTCGGTGTCTTCGCCAATCGCGCCTGCAGCGCCTGGTGCAGGCGCAGGGTGATGTCGGCGTCCTCGGCCGCGTAGGGGCCGGCCTTTTCCAGGGCGATCTGGTTGAAGGTCAGTTGCTTGGCGCCCTTGCCGGCGATGTCCTCGAAGCCGATGGTGGTGTGGTCCAGGTACTTCTGCGCCAGGCTGTCCATATCGTGACGGGTGGCGGTGGAGTCGAGCACGTAGGACTCGAGCATGGTGTCGTAGGCCACGCCGCGCATGTCGATGGCCGGGCTGCCGTTGGCCAGGATATTGATGTCGTACTTGGCGTTCTGGCCGATCTTGCCCTTGGCCGGGTCTTCCAGCAGAGGCTTCAGGGCCAGCAGCACGGCGTCGCGGTCCAGCTGGGCGGGGGCGCCTTCGTAGTCGTGGGCCAGCGGCACGTAGGCCGCCTCATGGGGCTCGACCGCGAACGACAGGCCGACCAGTTGCGCCTGCTGCGCGTCGAGGCCGGTGGTCTCGGTGTCGAAGGCGAACAGCGGCGCCTGGCGCAGCTTTTCCAGCCAGGCGTCGAAACGGGCCTGGTCGAGGATGGTCTCGTACTTCGGCTCGGCCTGGACGGCTGCAGGCGTGTCGCTGACCGCAACGCTGGCGCCCGCCTGGGCGGCATCGCGCTGCACGTCGGCGATCCAGCTCTTGAACTCCATCTCGGTGTACAGCGCCAGCAAGGTTTCACGGTCGGGCTCGCCGCAGACCAGCGCGTCGACCTCGACATCCAGCTCCACATCGCACTTGATGGTCGCTAGCTCGTAGGACAGGAAGGCCGCGTCGCGGTGCTCCTCCAGCTTGGCCGGCAGGGTCTTGGCACCGCGAATGGCCAGGCTCGGCACTTTGTCGAGGTTCTGGTACAGGTCGCTCAGGCCACCGCCGATGCCGGTCAGCAGACCGACGGCGGTCTTTTCGCCGACACCCGGCACGCCGGGGATGTTGTCGACCTTGTCACCCATCAGGGCGAGAAAATCGATGATGTGCTCTGGGCCGACGCCGAATTTCTCGTGCACGCCGGCAACGTCCAGCACGCTCCCGGTCATGGTGTTGACCAACGTGACGTGGCCATCCACCAACTGCGCCATGTCCTTGTCGCCAGTCGAGATGATCACCGGCCGACCGCTCGCCGCGCTGCTGCGCGCCAGGGTGCCGATGACGTCGTCGGCCTCCACGCCCTCGACGCACAGCAACGGGTAGCCCAGGGCACGGACGCTGGCGTGCAGCGGCTCGACCTGCACCCGCAGGTCGTCGGGCATGCTCGGGCGGTTGGCCTTGTATTCGGCGAACATGGCGTCGCGGAAGGTCCCGCCCTTGGCGTCGAAGACCACCGCGAACAGGCTGTCCGGGTACTGCTTGCGCAGGCTCTTGAGCATGTTCAGCACGCCCTTGACCGCGCCGGTGGGCAAGCCCTTGGAAGTGGTCAGCGGCGGCAGCGCGTGGAAGGCGCGGTAGAGGTAGGAGGAACCGTCCACCAGGACGAGGGGCGCTTGGCTCATGAGGAGAATCAACCTTTTCGGCGGGTCCGGCGCTAGAATAGCCGGATCAATGACGACAAAGGGACTAGGTTATCATGCGCACACTCAATCGCCTGTTACTGCTCGGTCTGCTGGCCACCATGCCAGTCGTCACCCTGGCGGCGGACGAAGCCCCATCGGCCGATCCCGATGTAACCATTCGCACGGAAGGCGACAAGACCATCCAGGAGTACCGGCAAAACGGCTTCCTGTATGCGATCAAGGTCACGCCGAAGGGCGGAAAGCCTTATTTCCTGGTACGCGCCGATGGCTCCGAAGGCAACTTCATTCGATCCGACCAGCCGGACATGCTGATTCCGTCGTGGAAGATCTTCGAGTGGTAATGCAATAGCGCGTATCGTTCTTATCAACCAGGCACTTCCCGGCGGAAGTGCCCGCATGGGCAACTTCTCAACATGTCAGTCTTCACCCCTGTGACCCGGCCTGAGCTGGAAACCTTTCTGGCGCCGTACGAGCTGGGCCGCCTGCTCGACTTCCAGGGCATCGCCGCCGGTACCGAAAACAGCAATTTCTTCGTCAGCCTGGAAAAAGGGGAGTTCGTCCTCACGCTGATCGAGCGCGGACCGGCCGAAGACATGCCGTTCTTCATCGAGCTGCTCGACGTGCTGCACGAGGCCGAGATGCCGGTGCCCTATGCCGTGCGCGATCGCGACGGTAACGGCCTGCGCGAGCTATGCGGCAAGCCGGCGCTGCTGCAACCAAGGCTGTCGGGCAAGCACGTCAAGCAGCCGAACAACCAGCACTGCGCCCAGGTCGGCGAGCTGCAGGCGCACATTCACCTGGCCACCCGCGAACGCATCATCGAGCGCCGCACCGACCGAGGCCTGGACTGGATGCTGCAATCGGGCGCCGAGCTGCTGCCGGGGCTGAACGCCGAACAGGCCGCGCTGCTGACTCCGGCGCTGGACGAAATCCGCGCGCACAAGGCGCAGATCCTCGCCCTGCCCAAGGCCAACCTGCACGCCGACCTGTTCCGCGACAACGTGATGTTCGAAGGCACTCACCTGGCCGGGCTGATCGACTTCTACAACGCCTGCTCCGGGCCGATGCTGTATGACATCGCCATCACCGTGAACGACTGGTGCCTGGACGAGCAGGGCGGTATCGACCTGCCGCACGCCCAGGCCCTGCTGGGCGCCTATGCGGCGCTGCGGCCGTTCACCGCCGCCGAGGCCGAGCTGTGGCCGGTGATGCTGCGGGTGGCCTGCGTGCGCTTCTGGTTGTCGCGGCTGATCGCGGCGCGGGATTTTGCCGGGATGGATGTGATGATCCATGACCCGAGCGAGTTCGAGGTGCGCCTGGCACAGCGCCAGCAGGTAGCGTTGCACCTGCCGTTCGCCTTGTAACCGCGCCGGCTTCTTCGCGGGTTTACCCGCGAAGAAGCCAGTCCAGGCGTTAGAGCTGTTCCAGGCAGCCGGTCAGGTCGCTGCCAAGCTTCTCCAGCAAGCGCTCATAGCCCCTGGCATCAACTGGATCGCTGCCCCCCAGCGCATCCAGCTCGGCCAGGCGCACCGGCAAGCCGGCAGTCAGCGTCTCGGCCAGGCGCGGGCGCAGCGGCGGCTCGCTGAACACACAGGTCTTGCCCACCGCCTGCAGGCGCTTGCGCATGGCGGCGACGTGCTGCGCGCCCGGTTGCACTTCCGAGGCGACGCTGAACACACCGGCGTGCTTCAGGCCATAGGCGGCCTCGAAGTAGTCGAAGGCTTCGTGGAACACGAAGTAAGGCTTGCCGGCGATCCCCGCCACCCGCTGCTTGATGCGCCCATCCAGGGCATCCATGCGCTCGACGAACAGCTTGAGGTTGGTCTGGTAGCGCGCCGCATTGGCCGGATCCGCAGCCGCCAGGTCACCGGCCATCTTCGTCGCGATCACCCGGGCATTCACCGACGACAGCCACAGGTGCGCATCGAGGCTGCCTGGACGGTGATCATGGTCGTGATCGTCATGGTCTTCTTCGTCGTGGGAATGGCTGTCCTCGCCGAAGTGACGCAACTGCAGGCCCGGCAGCGACTGCACGGCCACGGTCGGCTTGGCGCGGCTGTTCAGCACACGGGGCAGGAAGCCTTCCATGTCCGGGCCGATCCAGTACAGCAGGTCGGCATCGCCGACCTTGCGCACATCGGACGGGCGCAACGCGTAGTTGTGCGGGGAGGCGCCCGGCGGCAGCAGCACATCGGGGCTGCCGACACCGTTCTGGACGGCGGCGGCGATCTGTTGCAGGGGCTTGATGCTGGTCAGCACGCGCACGTCGGCGTGGGCCGAGAACGCGATGAAAGCGACAAAGAGGACAAGGAATCGGGACACGGTGGATACTCGGGTCGTCAGAAACAGGTAACATAATAACGTCTCCATCCTGAACCGTCGCTGCCCATGTCCATCACGCCGCTGGCCAACCGCCCCCACGATCATTCCCATTGCGTCCACAGCGCGCTGGCCGAGGCCGACGCGCTGTGCAACCGTCAGGGCCTGCGCCTGACCGCCCTGCGCCGCCGCGTGCTGGAGCTGGTGTGGCAGAGCCACAAGCCGCTGGGCGCCTACGACATCCTGGCCGTGCTCAGCGAGCAGGACGGCCGCCGCGCAGCGCCGCCCACCGTCTATCGGGCGCTGGACTTCCTGCTGGAAAACGGCCTGGTGCACCGCATCGCCTCGCTCAACGCCTTCATCGGCTGCAGCCACCCCGAGCATGCGCACCAGGGCCAGTTCCTGATCTGCCGGGCATGCCACGTGGCCATCGAGCTGGAGCAGAACAGCATCAGCGACGCCATCGTCAGCAGCGCCAAGGCCGTCGGCTTCGCCGTCGAGACGCAGACGGTCGAAGTGGTCGGCCTGTGCGGCAACTGCCGGGGCAAGGCATGAGCGAAGCCCTGATCCGCCTCGAGCAGGTCGGTGTCAGCTTCGCTGGCGAGGCGGTGCTCGACAACATCGACCTGTCGGTCGCGCCGGGCCAGATCGTCACCCTGATCGGCCCCAACGGCGCCGGCAAGACCACCCTGGTACGCGCCGTGCTCGGCCTGCTCAAGCCGCACCAGGGCAAGGTGTGGCGCAAGCCCAAGCTACGCATCGGCTACATGCCGCAGAAGATCCAGGTGGACGCCACGCTGCCGCTGTCGGTGCTGCGCTTCCTGCGCCTGGTGCCCGGGGTGGACCGCGCGGCGGCCTTGGCGGCGCTGCAGGAAGTCGGCGCCGAGCAGGTGATCGACAGCCCGATCCAGACCATCTCCGGCGGCGAGATGCAGCGCGTGCTGCTGGCCCGCGCGCTGCTGCGCGAACCCGAGCTGCTGGTGCTGGATGAGCCAGTGCAGGGTGTCGACGTGGTCGGTCAGACCGAGCTGTACAACCTGATCACCCGCCTGCGCGATCGCCATGGCTGCGGCGTGCTGATGGTCTCCCACGACCTGCACCTGGTGATGAGCGCCACCGACCAGGTGGTCTGCCTCAACCGTCACGTGTGCTGCTCGGGCCATCCGGAACAGGTCAGCAACGACCCGGCGTTCGTCGAGCTGTTCGGCCAGAACGCGCCGAGCCTGGCCATCTACCATCACCATCACGATCACAGCCACGACCTGCATGGCTCGGTGATCGCCCCGGGCACCCATGTTCACGGAGAGCACTGCAAGCATGGCTGATTTTCTTCTCTACGCCCTGCTTGCCGGCCTGTCGCTGGCGCTCGTCGCCGGCCCGCTGGGCTCCTTCGTGGTCTGGCGGCGCATGGCCTACTTCGGCGACACCCTGTCCCATGCCGCGCTGCTGGGCGTGGCCCTGGGCTTCGCCCTGGACGTCAGCCCGGCGCTGGCGGTGACCATCGGCTGCCTGCTGCTGGCGATCCTGCTGGTGACCCTGCAACAGCGCCAGCCGCTGGCCTCGGACACCCTGCTCGGCATCCTCGCCCCCAGCACCCTGTCGCTGGGCCTGGTGGTGCTGAGCTTCATGCACGATGTGCGCATCGACCTGATGGCCTACCTGTTCGGCGACCTGCTGGCGATCAGCACCACCGACCTTGCCTGGATCCTCGGCGGCAGCGCGCTGGTGCTGGTACTGCTGGCGATGTTCTGGCGACCGCTGCTGGCGGTCACCGTGCACGAGGAGCTGGCGATGGTCGAGGGCCTGCCGGTGACCGGCCTGCGCCTGGCGCTGATGCTGTTGATCGCCGTGGTGATCGCGGTGGCGATGAAGATCGTCGGCGTGCTGCTGATCACCTCGCTGCTGATCATCCCGGCAGCCGCGGCACAGCGTCACGCCCGCTCGCCGGAGCAGATGGCGCTGGGCGCCAGTTTGCTGGGCGTGACCGCGGTCTGCGGCGGGCTGGCCCTGTCCTGGTTCAAGGACACCCCGGCCGGGCCGTCGATCGTGGTCTGCGCGGCGGTGCTATTCTTGCTGAGCCTGGCGTTGCCGAAACGCTGAATTTTCAGGGTGCGCGCAGGCGCATCCTGCAACCTTTGCGTCGCTTTCGGGTCATAAAGGACCAGTTTTCGAGCGGGCGCCCCTGGGTGTAGACTTGCTCGCTTTTTGCGCAATTAGAGAGTCGCAGGAATGAAGCCGTTCGCCTCACGTTATCTGCTTGTTGCCGCGTTTTCCCTGTTCCTGGCCGCCTGCTCCGGCAAGCCGGTCGAGCAGCCGTCGGCGCCTGCCCAGCCGGACGCCTGGCAGCAACTGGAGCAAAGCATCGCCAGCAACGAGCTGGCCACCGCCGAGGACCAACTGGCCGCCTTGCAGGCCCAGGCGCCTGACGATGCACGGGTGGAAGCGCACCAGCGCCAACTCGCCGAAGCTTACCTGCGGCGCAGCCAGATCGTCCTGCAGAAGGGCGACGTGAATGCCGCCGCCACCGCCCTGGCCCGCGCCCGCGCACTGATGCCCCAGGCCCCGGCGCTGACCGGTGGCGATGCCATGGCCCAGGCGCGCAAGGCCGAGCTGGAAAAGGCCGAGGCGGCGCTGAAGGCGGCTGAAGCCAAGCCCAAGGCCCGGCTGATCGACCCGACCGCGCCGAATACCGTGGTGGCCTTGAAGACCACCGACAGCCGCGCCCTGCGCCGACAGCTCGATGACATCGCCGCCGACGTGGTCAATTACCAGTGTGAAGTGGTATTCCAGGTGCCGCGCACCCAGGACGCACCATGGCTCAAGACCCTGCTGGAGAAACGGGTGCGCAAGCTCGACAGCGGGTTCGCGCTACAGCAAAAGCATGAGATTCAGCGCGCGCTGCCGGCCCAGGTGGTACTGGTCCCCCATCAGCAGTGAACGATCGCGGGGCAAGCCCGCTCCCACGAAGCCGGGTAATGGCTCGTGGGAGCGGGCTTGCCCCGCGATGCATGGTTAGGCCGGTATCGCCTCGGCGGCCGCCTCCCGCGCCCATACCCGATGCGCCTCGACGGCCTTGAAAAAGGCATCGAAGACTTTCTGCGCATCCCCCAGCAGCACCCCCTCATCCTTCTTCAGCCCAAGCGTTTCCAGCAACGGTTTGCCGTCCTGACTCAGCCCAATGGGCTTGAGGTGCTTATAAGCCTCCAGCAGGAAGTGCCTGGCCACGCCGCTTTTCTCCAGCGCCTCCAGCGACGCCTTGCCCGCCGGCACCCACACCCCGTCGAACATCACCGACGGCATGCCTTCCATCGACGCATCCACCGCCAGTGGCTTGCCGTCGACAGTCTTCACCGGCGCCGAGGTCGGCCCCAGCAACATGGGCCGCGCGCGTTGTGCCTCCAGCGTCTTGACTACCTTGTCGACACTCCCGGCCTCCACGCCATCGGCCAGCAGAATGGCGACCTTGCGTCCGCTGATGCCGATCTCAGCGGAATGGTTCATCTGGCTCAAGGCTTTTGATTGCGCGGGTTTGCTGCCCTTGACCTTGACCGTGCCGGCCTTGGGCGCCGGCAGTCCGAGATTGGCCGCCACCGCCGCCGCCAGCTTCAGGTCGATGTTGGCGAGGATTTCGTCCACCTCCCGCGCCCGGATCGCCTCGCGCTCGACCTTGCCCAGCTCGAAACTGTAGGCCTTGACGATGTGCTGCTGTTCGCTGGGGCTCATGCTCTGGAAGAACAGCCGCGCCTGGGAGAAGTGGTCGCCGAACGACTCGCTGCGCTGACGAATCTTGTCCGCGTCAATGCGCTCCTGGTAGCTCTCGAAACCGCCGTCCCGCGCGGCCGGCGGCGTTTCCTTCGGCCAACCGCCATCGATAGAGTTGGGCTCGTACGCCGCACGCCCCTTGTCCAGAGTCATCCGGTGCATGGCATCGCGCTGGCTACTGTGATTGGGCGCCACGGGCCGGTTGATCGGGATCTCGTGGAAGTTCGGCCCGCCCAGGCGGCTGATCTGGGTATCGGTGTAGGAGAACAACCGCCCTTGCAGCAGCGGATCGTTGCTGAAATCGATGCCCGGCACGATATGCCCCGGACAGAAAGCAATCTGCTCCACCTCGGAGAAGAAGTTGTCCGGGTTGCGGTCGAGCACCATCCTGCCCAGCGGCGTGACCGGTACCAGTTCCTCGGGGATGAGCTTGGTCGGGTCGAGCAGGTCGAAGTCGAACTTGTGCTCATCGGCCTCGGGCACGACCTGCACACCCAGCTCCCACTCCGGGTAATGCCCGGTCTCGATGGCCTCCCACAGGTCGCGACGGTGGTAGTCGGCATCCTTGCCCGCCAGCTTCTGGGCTTCGTCCCACAGCAGCGAATGCACGCCCTGGCGCGGCTTCCAGTGGAACTTGACGAAGCTGGCCACGCCCTCGGCGTTGATCAGGCGGAAGGTGTGCACGCCGAAGCCTTCCATCATGCGCAAACTGCGTGGGATGGCGCGGTCGGACATGGCCCACATGACCATGTGCGCCGACTCCGGCACCAGCGAGACGAAGTCCCAGAAAGTGTCGTGGGCCGAGCCGCCGGTGGGCATCTCGTTGTGCGGCTCGGGCTTCACCGCGTGGACGAAATCGGGAAACTTGATCGCATCCTGAATGAAGAACACCGGCATGTTGTTGCCGACCAGGTCGAAGTTGCCTTCGTCGGTATAGAACTTCACCGCAAAGCCGCGCACATCGCGCACCGTGTCGCCCGAACCGCGCGGGCCTTGCACGGTGGAGAAGCGCACGAACACTGGGGTGACTTTCTCCGGGTCCTGCAGGAAGCCGGCCTTGGTCAGCCCGGCATGGCAGCCGTAGCTCTGGAAGTAGCCGTGCGCCCCGCACCCCCGGGCATGGACGATGCGTTCAGGGATGCGCTCATGGTCGAAGTGGGTGATCTTCTCGCGCATGATGAAGTCTTCGAGCAGCGACGGCCCGCGCGCACCGGCCTTGAGGCTGTTCTGGTTGTCGGCGATCTTCACTCCCTGGTTGGTGCGCAGCGCCTGGCCACTGGCGTCGCTGCGAAAGGTTTCCAAGCTCTGTAACTTGGCGTTGGTGTTGGCCTTGTCGGGGGTGTCGGTGCCGGCGACCGGGCTCGGCTGCGGCGCCTGGGGCTTGTTGCTGGGCATCTTCGGCTCTCCTCATCAGTCTTCAGGCTGCCCGTTGGGGCTTGTTCAACAAGTGACTGGGAGGCCGTCGCGAGCGTTCAATCGGGATTGCCGACCGTCGCGTTATGCCCATCGGATTGGACCCATACGAAATAAATGCTAAGAACCCTCAGGGGAAAAGGCTAAAATGCGCGACCCCGGCTAACAGCCAGCCCCAAATTCCATGCGCCCCACAAGGTTCGCTCAGTGATCGAGTTTCAAAACGTCCACAAGACCTACCGCGTCGCCGGTAGGGATATCCCGGCCCTGAACCCGACCAGCCTGACCATCGAAGATGGCCAGGTGTTCGGCCTGATCGGCCACTCCGGTGCCGGCAAGAGCACCATGCTGCGCCTGATCAACCGCCTCGAGGAGCCGTCCGGCGGCAAGATCATCGTCGACGGCGAAGACGTCACCGCCTTCGACGCCAACCAGTTGCGCCGCTTCCGCCAGCAGGTCGGGATGATCTTCCAGCACTTCAACCTGCTGGCCTCCAAGACCGTCGCCGACAACGTCGCCCTGCCGCTGGTGCTGGCCGGCGAGTTGTCCCGCGCCGCGATCGACAAGCGCGTCAGCGAGCTGCTGGCCCGTGTCGGCCTGGCCGAGCACGCGAAGAAGTACCCGGCCCAGCTGTCGGGCGGGCAGAAGCAGCGCGTCGGCATCGCCCGCGCCCTGGCCACCAACCCGAAGATCCTGCTGTGCGACGAGGCCACCAGCGCCCTCGACCCGCAGACCACCGCCTCGGTCCTGCAGCTGCTGGCCGAGATCAACCGCGAGCTGAAGCTGACCATCGTGCTGATCACCCACGAGATGGACGTGATCCGTCGGGTCTGCGACTGCGTGGCGGTGATGGACGCCGGGCAGATCGTCGAGCAGGGCCCGGTGGCCGACGTGTTCCTGCATCCGCAGCACGCCACCACCAAGCGTTTCGTCCAGGAAGACGAGCAGGTCGACGAGAACGAGCAACGTGACGACTTCGCCCACGTGCCGGGCCGCATCGTGCGCCTGACCTTCCAGGGCGACGCCACCTACGCGCCGCTGCTGGGCACCGTGGCCCGCGAGACCGGCGTGGACTACAGCATCCTCGCCGGGCGCATCGACCGCATCAAGGACGTCCCCTATGGCCAGCTCACCCTCGCCCTGATCGGCGGAGACATGGAAGCGGCGTTCGCCCGCTTCAAGGCAGCTGACGTACATATGGAGGTACTGCGTTGATGGACGCCCTGAATTTCTTCGCCAACGTCGACTGGGCCGAAATCTGGCTGGCCAGCGTCGACACCCTGATCATGCTGTTCGGCTCGCTGTTCTTCACCGTGCTGCTGGGCCTGCCGCTGGGCGTGCTGCTGTTCCTCTGCGGACCACGGCAGATGTTCGAGCAGAAGGGCGTGTACGCCTTGCTGTCGCTGCTGGTGAACATCCTGCGTTCGCTGCCGTTCATCATCCTGCTGATCGTGATGATCCCGGTCACCGTGCTGATCACCGGCACCTCGCTGGGCGTGGCCGGCGCCATTCCGCCGCTGGTGGTCGGTGCCACGCCGTTCTTCGCCCGCCTGGTGGAAACCGCCCTGCGCGAGGTGGACCGCGGCATCATCGAAGCCACCCAGTCGATGGGCGCCACCACGCGCCAGATCATCACCAATGCCTTGCTGCCGGAAGCCCGTCCGGGCATCTTCGCCGCCATCACCGTCACCGCCATCACCCTGGTCTCGTACACCGCCATGGCCGGCGTGGTCGGCGCGGGCGGCCTGGGCGACCTGGCCATCCGCTTCGGCTACCAGCGCTTCCAGACCGACGTGATGGTGGTCACCGTGGTCCTGTTGCTGGTGCTGGTGCAAGTGCTGCAAAGCGTCGGCGACAAGCTGGTCGTGCATTTTTCCCGTAAGTAACCCCAATGGGGTCGGCCCGGCCGACCCGTTCGGGGGCCGTCGCGGCCCTCACAAGGAGTGATCAATGAAGAAGCTGCTTGCTGTTGTCGCCGCCGTCGCGGCCTTCTCGGCCAACGCCGCCGAGACCCTGACCGTCGCCGCCACCCCGGTGCCGCACGCCGAGATCCTCAACTTCGTCAAGCCGCAACTGGCCAAGGAAGGCGTGGAGCTGAAGGTCAAGGAATTCACCGATTACATCCAGCCCAACGTGCAGGTAGCCGAAAAGCGCCTGGACGCCAACTTCTTCCAGCACCAGCCGTACCTGGATGAGTTCAACAAGGCCAAGGGCACGCACCTGGTGAGCGTGGCCGGCGTGCATGT
The DNA here is from genome assembly GCF_054788395.1 of Pseudomonas sp. microsymbiont 2. NCBI lineage: Bacteria > Pseudomonadati > Pseudomonadota > Gammaproteobacteria > Pseudomonadales > Pseudomonadaceae > Pseudomonas > Pseudomonas sp. microsymbiont 2. Next base: position 192,846 of record NZ_CM139112.1, on the reverse strand, counting down.
GGAGCCTTTGGGCGTGTACTCGGCCAAGATCAAGAAGCTCGAAGAGCTGCCGTCCGGCGCCACCGTGGTCATCCCCAACGACGCCACCAATGGCGGTCGTGCCCTGCTGCTGCTGGACAAGGCCGGCGTGATCAAGCTCAAGGACAACAAGAACATCCTCGCCACCGTGAAAGACGTGGCCGAGAATCCGAAGAACGTGAAGTTCCGCGAGCTGGAAGCGGCCACCATTCCACGCGTGCTGACCCAGGTCGACGCGGCGCTGATCAACACCAACTATGCGCTCGAAGCCAAGCTCAATCCTGAAAAGGACGCCCTGGCCATCGAGGGCAGCGACTCGCCGTACGTGAACATCCTGGTGACCCGCGAGGACAACAAGGATGCCGACGCGGTGAAGAAGCTGGTCCAGGCGCTGCACTCGCCCGAGGTGAAGCAGTTCATCACCGAGAAGTACAAGGGTGCCGTGGTTCCGGCGTTCTAAGCCCGCCAGCAACACAATCGCGGGGCAAGCCCGCTCCCACGCCAGATAGCGCTCTGGCGTGGGAGCGGGCTTGCCCCGCGATTCATTTCAACGGTCAGTCGCGCTTGACCAGTCCCGGCAATTGCGCCACCAGCTTCTGGTTGTTGAACGGCGCACGGATGAACCCACGCTGGCGCCCATCCGGGCCGACAATGGCCAGGTTGCCGCTGTGGTCCACGGTGTATCCCGGCTTGCTGGTATCCGCTGGAATGAACGGGATGCTCAAGGCATTGGCCAGCTTCTGGGTATCGGCGATCGACCCCGCCACCCCGACGAAATCCTTGTCGAAATAGCCCAGGTACTGCTTGAGCTGATTCGGCGTGTCGCGGTTCGGGTCGACGCTCACCAGCACCACCTGCAGTCGCTCGATGGCCTCCTTGGGCAGCTCGCTCTTGACCTGGCGCAGTTGGGCCAGGGTCGTCGGGCAGATGTCCGGGCAGTAGGTGTAGCCGAAGAACAGCAGCGACCACTTGCCCTTGAGCTGGTCCAGCACCAGCGGCTGGCCGTTCTGGTCGGTCATGCTCACGTCCGGCACGGTGCGGCTCTGCGGCAGCAGGATGATGCCGGCGTCGATCAGTTCGGTGGGGTTCAGCTGACCACGGTCGCTGAGCACCTTGTTGACGGTCAGGCCCATGATCAGCGCGACCAGGGCAACGAGGATGAAGACGGTTTTCTGGGTTCGGGTCATAGGTTCAGCAACAGGTAGTGATCAACGAGCAGCGCGATGAACAAGGCGAACAGGTAGCCGATAGAGTACTTGAACGTCTTGATCGCCGCGTGCGGCCGGGTGCCACGGTACAACACCCAGGCCCAGTGCAGGAAGCGCAGGCCGAGGCCCAGGGCGCAGGCCAGGTACAGCGGGCCGCTCATGTGAATGGCATAGGGCAGCAGGCTCACGGCCAACAGGATCAAGGTGTAGAGCAGGATGTGCAGGGCCGTGTAGCGCTCGCCGTGGGTCACCGGCAGCATGGGAATATCAGCTTTTGCGTACTCCTCCTTCCGGTGAATCGCCAGGGCCCAGAAGTGCGGCGGCGTCCAGGCGAAGATGATCAGCACCAGCAGCAGCGGCTCGGCACTGACATGGCCGCTGACCGCCACCCAGCCCAGCAACGGCGGCGCGGCGCCGGCCAGGCCGCCGATCACGATGTTCTGCGGCGTGGCTCGCTTGAGAAAGCCGGTGTAGAGCACCGCATAGCCCAGCAACGAGGCCAGCGTGAGCCAGGCGGTGAGGGGGTTGGTGAACACCAGCAGCACTGTCATCCCGGCCACGGCCAGCAGTAGCGCGAACAGCAGGGCCGGTAGCGGCGCCACCCGGCCCTGGGCCAACGGCCGCTTGTGGGTACGGGCCATGAGCGCATCGATCCGTCGGTCCAGCACATGGTTGACCACCGCCGCGGCGCCTGCGCACAAGGCAATCCCGAGGTTGCCGAACAGCAGCACGCTCCAGGCCACACCGGCGCGCGTGGCGAGGAACATGCCCACCAGCGAGGTGATCAGCATCAGCACCACCACCTTCGGCTTGGTCAGTTCCATGTAGTCGCGCCAGCCGGCGCGCAGGCGTTCCGTGCTCAGAAGCGTCGCCACGAATCGTTCCTCATGTGATGGGAGAGGCCCACGCCGGTCACCGGCGTCAGGCGCCAGCCATGGCCGACGCGAACCTTGTCGACCACGCGGATGCGGTAGTTCACCAGCACCATGGTCAGCAGCAGCAAGGCGCCACCGGCGTTGTGCGCGACGGCCACGCCCAGGGGCAGGTGGAACAGCACGTTGCTGATGCCCAGGCTCAATTGCAGCGCCAGCGCCAGCAGCACCAGGCGCGCCAGGCCGGTGAGGCCGTTGCGGTGCAGCTTCCAGCTGAGCATCAGCAGCACCGCCAGCACCATCAGCGCACCGAGCCGATGACTGATATGGATCGCCGTGCGCGCGTCGCTGTCCAGCTGCCCGCCCAGGTAGTTGGGGCCGACATGCTGAGTCAGGTGGAAACCATTGCTGAAGTCCGCCGCCGGCCACCACTGGCCGTGGCAGGTGGGCAGGTCGATGCAGGCCACCGCCGCGTAGTTGGCGCTGACCCAGCCGCCCAGGGCGATCTGGCCGATCACCACCAGCAACGCCAGCGCGGCGATGCGGCGCAGACTCAGCGGCAGTTTCGGCAATGGCGCAAAGGCCCGGGACAGACGCAGCGACAGCAGGAACAGCAGGCTCAGCGTGGTGAACCCACCGAGCAGGTGCGCGGTGACCACCTGCGGCCACAGCTTCAGGGTCACCGTCCACATGCCGAACGCCGCCTGGGCCAGCACCACGCCAAGCAGCAGCACCGGCAGCCGATAGGGCTGACCGTCGCGGGCATGCCGACGCACGGCCTGGAAGGCGAGCAGGGCGATCACCAGCGCCAGGGTGCCGGCAAAGTAGCGGTGGACCATTTCGGCCCAGCCCTTGGCCGCCTCCACCGGGTGCTCAGGGAAGTGCAGCTCGGCGTGGGCCAGCTGGGCGTCGGTCTTGGGCACGCTGATAAAGCCGTAGCAGCCCGGCCAGTCGGGGCAGCCGAGGCCAGCGTGGGTCAGCCGGGTATAGGCGCCGAGCAGCACGACCAGCAGCGCCAGCAGGGTGGCGAATACAGCGAGGCGGAATCCGGGTCTGGCCATGGCGGCCTCCTAGCCGATGTTGGACAGCTTGAGCAGGTGACGCAGATCGTCCAGCACATGCTTGCCGTTGACCTTGCCGTCATAGCGCAGCACCAGGTTGCCGTGGGGGTCGACGATCCATAGCCGCGGGCCAGATTCACCGACCTTCTGCAAGTAGCGCTGTGCGTCCAGCGGGTAGCGCTGCAACTGGGGATACTCGCGCGCCAGCTGCGCCTGGTAGTCCGCCGCCAGCGGCTGGGCCACGGCCAGGGCATGGCTGGCACGGCTGGCGTCACGGCCCAGGCCGATCTGGATCTGCCGGGCCAGGTACACCAACTGCCGGCAGTCCTCGGCGCAGGCTTCGGGGGCGCTGACCAGCAGCTGCCAGCGTTGGTCCTGGGCGTCGATGCCGATGTCGGCGCGGCCCTCGCCGTTGCCGATCATCAGGCCGTGATAGCTGCGGCCCTCCGGCACCCAGAACTTGAGCTTGTACATGCTGGTGGCAAGGATCATCGGCCCGAGCACGACGAACAGGATCAGCAACAACTGCAATCGCCCGCGTGCCTTGCGGCCTTCAGGTGCGTGCAGCGGACTCGTGGCGGCGGCCATGGCGGTTCTCCTTGTCGTTGTGATGCCAGCCGAAATACAGGTAGAGCAGCACCAGCGCGGTGGCCAGGGCGAACCACTGCACGGCGTAGCCCAGGTGTTTCTCCGGGCCCATGGCGACCACCGGCCAGTCCAGGCGGTAGGTCGCCGGGCCAGGCTGCAGGCGCAGCTCGTGGGCGAAACCTTCGCGGCCCAGCTGCTGCCACAACGCCCGTGGGTCGATAGCCGTCAGCAGGCGTGGCCACGGGCCCTCGCTGGCGTCCGGGTGCAGCTGGAACGTCTTGCCGGGCGCGACATAGACCGACGCTTGCAGCACGAGCGATTGCTCGGGGGTGTCGAAGCGCACTGGCACGCGGCGATCGGGCCAGGGCAACCAGCCGCGGTTGACCAGCAGCCATTGCCCGCTGGCCTGGTCGAGGAACGGTTGCAGCAGCTCGACACCGGGCCTGCCGTCACGCATCTGGTTATCCAGCAGCAGGCTGTGCTCGGCGTCGAAGCGGCCCTGCAGATGCACGGGATAGAACGCCGGATCCGGCAACTGCGCCAGCGCGGCAGCGGCCACCGGGGTCTCGATCTGGCGTTCGCTGTAGGCGGCGAGCAGGTCGCGCTTCTCGTCGGCCCGGCGCAGCTGCCAGCAACCGAGCGCGATCAGCCCCGGCAGCAGCGCGAGCACCACCAGGGTCGGTACCAGGCCTGGGCGAAACGGCTTCACCGCGGCCTCGCCAGGTCGAGCGCTATACTTGTTGCCATCACCGCATCCCCCCGGAGTTTCGCCATGCTCAAGGCCGCGATAGTCCTGATGCTGCTGGCCACCATCGCCAGCCTGTTCAGTGGCCTGGTATTTCTGGTCAAGGACGACGACCAGTCGACCCGCCTGCTCAAGGCCCTTACCGTGCGCGTCGTTCTCGCCACCCTGACCATCGCGCTGGTGGCCTGGGGCTTCATCAGTGGGCAGCTGGTTTCCCACGCGCCGTTCTAAACTGTTTCCGTCCCTGTAGGACCGCGCCACCCGTCAAAGCACATACACGAATATGAACAGCCCCACCCACACCACATCGACGAAGTGCCAGTACCAGCTCGCCGCCTCGAAACCGAAGTGCTTGTCCGGCTCGAAGTGCCCGCGCAGCACCCGGCAGAACATCACGAACAGGATCAGCGTGCCCAAGGTCACGTGCGCGCCGTGGAACCCGGTGAGCATGAAGAACGTCGCGCCGTAGATCCCCGAGCCCAGCGTCAGCCCCAGCTTGTTGTAGGCCTCGTGGTACTCGTAGGCCTGCAGCGCGAGGAACGCCAGGCCCAGCAGGATGGTCAGCCCCAGCCACAGTTTCAGCGTGCCGCGATGCCCCTTGCGCAGCGCATGGTGGGCGATGGTCACGGTCACGCTCGAGCTCACCAGCAGGATGGTGTTGATCAGCGGCAGGTGCCACGGGTCGATCACCTCCTTGGGCGGCGGGAACAGTTTCGGGTCGGGCGTGTGCAGCAACGGCCAGGCGAACTCGAAGTTGGGCCACAGCATGTGCGCCACGCCCTTGGCTCCATCGCCCCCCAGCCACGGCCCGGCCAGCACGCGCACGTAGAACAGCGCGCCGAAGAAGGCCAGGAAGAACATCACCTCGGAGAAGATGAACCAGCTCATGCCCCAGCGGAACGAGCGGTCCATCTGCGCGCTGTACAGCCCGGCATGGCTCTCCTTGATCACCGCGCCGAACCAGCCGAACAGCATGTACGCCAGGAACAGCCCGCCGACGAAGAAGATCAGTGGCCCGTGGGACTCCGGGTGGCCGGCCTTGAGGTCGTTGAACCAGGTGCCCAGGCCGAACACGGTGATGAACATGCCGATCGTGGCGATGATCGGCCACTTGCTCTGCGCCGGGACATAGTAGTGCTCGTGGCTTGCCATGGTTGATCTCCTTCCCTCAACGGGCGGCCTCGGTCGCGGCATGGGCGACCGGCGGGTGGCGAGCGGTGATGTCGAACAGGGTGTAGGCCAGGGTCAGGTGCTTGACCGAGGCCGGCAGGTCGCGGTCGACGATGAAGCGCACCGGCATCTCGATGCGCTCGCCCGGTTGCAGCACCTGCTGGGTGAAGCAGAAGCACTCGGTCTTGTGAAAATACGCCGCGGCCTCGGCCGGAGTGATGCTGGGGATGGCCTGGGCGCTCATCGGCTGCTTGGTCGGGTTGCGGGCGATGAAGATCATCTGGTTCACCGCGCCCGGATTGACCTCGATCTGGTCGGCGGTGGAGTGGAATTCCCAGCTCATGTCGCCGGCATTGGTGGACATGAACTGCACCCGCACCGAACGCGTCGGGTCGCTGACCTGGCTGCCCTCGTACTGCCCGCCGGTCTTGCCGTTGATGCCGAAGGCCCGGCACATCACGTCGTAGATCGGCACCAGGGCAAAGCCGAAGGCGAACATCACCACGGTCAGCATCAGCAGGCGGGTGACCAGGCGTCTGAGCGACAGGCCGTCCATGTCCGCGCTCCTACTTCACGTCCGGAGGTGTCTGGAAGGTGTGGTAGGGCGCCGGCGACGGCACCGTCCACTCCAGCCCGTCGGCGCCGTCCCAGGGTTTGGCCGGGGCCGGCGCGCCACCGCGGATGCACTTGATGACGATGAACAGGAAGAACACCTGGGTCGCGCCGAAGATGAACGCGCCGATCGACGAGACCATGTTGAAGTCGGCGAATTGCAGGTTGTAGTCGGGGATGCGGCGCGGCATGCCGGCCAGGCCGACGAAGTGCATGGGGAAGAAGGCCAGGTTCATGCCGATGAACGACAGCCAGAAGTGCAGCTTGGCCAGGGTCTCGTCGTACATGTGTCCGGTCCACTTCGGCAGCCAGTAGTAGGCGGAGGCGAAGATGCCGAAGATCGCCCCTGGCACCAGCACGTAGTGGAAGTGCGCCACCACGAAGTAGGTGTCGTGGTACTGGAAGTCCGCCGGGGCGATGGCCAGCATCAGCCCGGAGAAGCCGCCGATGGTGAACAGGATGACGAAGGCGATGGCGAACAGCATCGGCGTCTCGAAGGTCAGCGAACCTTCCCACATGGTGCTCACCCAGTTGAACACCTTCACCCCGGTGGGCACGGCGATCAGCATGGTCGCGTACATGAAGAACAGCTCGCCGACCACCGGAATGCCGACCACGAACATGTGGTGCGCCCAGACGATGAACGACAGGAAGGCGATCGCCCCGGTGGCGTAGACCATCGAGGTGTAGCCGAACAGCGGCTTGCGCGAGAACGCCGGGATGATCGAGCTGACCGCGCCGAAGGCGGGCAGGATCATGATGTACACCTCGGGATGGCCGAAGAACCAGAACACGTGCTGGAACAGGACCGGGTCGCCACCGCCGGCGGCGCTGAAGAAGCTGGTGCCGAAGTGGATGTCCATCAACATCATGGTCACCACGCCCGCCAGCACCGGCATCACCGCGATCAGCAGGAACGCGGTGATCAGCCAGGTCCAGACGAACAGCGGCATCTTCATCAGGGTCATGCCCGGGGCGCGCAGGTTGAGGATGGTGGCGATCACGTTGATCGCGCCCATGATCGAGCTGATGCCCATCAGGTGAATGGCGAAGATGAAGAAGGTCACGCTGGCCGGGGCGTAGGTGGTCGACAGCGGGGCATAGAAGGTCCAGCCGAAGTTCGGCCCGCCGCCTGGGCTGAACAGGGTCGAGACCAGCAGCAGGAACGCCGCCGGCAACAGCCAGAAGCTGAAGTTGTTCATCCGCGGCAGGGCCATGTCGGGCGCGCCGATCATCAGCGGGATCATCCAGTTGGCCAGGCCGACGAAGGCCGGCATCACCGCGCCGAACACCATGATCAGCCCGTGCATGGTGGTCATCTGGTTGAAGAACTCGGGCTGCACGATCTGCAGGCCGGGCTGGAACAGCTCGGCGCGGATCACCATGGCGAACGAGCCGCCGAGCAGGAACATGCTGAAGGCGAACCACAGGTACATCGTGCCGATGTCCTTGTGGTTGGTGGTCAGCACCCAGCGCATCAGGCCCTTGGCCGGGCCGTGGGCGTGTTCATGGCCGTGGCCGTGGTCGTCGATCACTGCACTCATGTCCTGTCTCCTGCAATCGGCTGCTTGCCGCGAGTGAGCCGGTTCATTGGGCTTCGGCCTGCTTGAGCGCCAGCACGTCCTTCGGCGTCACCATGTCGCCCTTGTTGTTGCCCCAGGCGTTGCGCTCGTAGGTGACCACGGCGGCGATGTCGACTTCCGACAGCTGCTTGCCGAACGCCGCCATGGCGGTGCCGGGCTTGCCATGGAAGACGATGCCCAGGTGATCTGCCTTCGGCCCGGTGGCGATCTTCGAGCCCTTGAGCGCCGGGAACATCGGCGGCAGGCCCTGGCCTTCGGCCTGGTGACAGGCCACGCAGGTGGTGTGGTAGACCTTGTCGCCGCGCGCGACCAGTTCTTCGAGCGTCCACTCCTTGCTGGTCAGCTCCTTGAGCTTGGCCGCCTCGGCCTTGCGCTCGCCGAGCCAGGTGTCGTAGTCGGCCTTGGACTTGACCTCGACCACCACCGGCATGAAGCCATGGTCCTTGCCGCACAGCTCGGTGCACTGGCCACGGTAGATGCCGGGCTTCTCGACCCGGGTCCAGGCCTCGTTGACGAAGCCGGGGATGGCGTCACGCTTGACCGCGAAGGCCGGCACCCACCAGGAATGGATGACGTCGGCGGCGGTCACCAGGAAGCGCACCTTGGCGCCCACCGGCAGCACCAGCGGCTGGTCGACCTCGAGCAGGTAGTGCTCGTCCTTCGGCGACTTGTTGTGGATCTGCTCGGTCGGGGTGGCCAGGTTGCTGAAGAACTCGACGTCCTGGCCCAGGTACTTGTAGTGCCATTTCCACTGGTAGCCGGTGACCTGGATATCGATGTCCGAATCGCTGGCGTCGTAGATGTCGATCAGGGTCTTGGTGGCCGGAATGGCCATGACCACGAGGATGAGGAAGGGCACGACGGTCCAGAGGATCTCGACCCAGGTGTGCTCGTGGAAGTGCGCCGGTTGCTGCCCGGTCGAGCGGCGGTGGATGACCATCGACCAGAACATCGCGCCGAATACCACGATGCCGATGATCACGCAGATCCAGAAGATGGTCATGTGCAGGTCGAACACCGCGTGGGAGACTTCCGTCGCCCCGGGCGCCATGTTCACCGTCCATGCGGCCTGTGCCTGACCAAATACCGACCACAGCAACAGGCCCATCCAGACATGTGGATGTCGCATCATTGCGGGTTCCCCTTATCGTTCTTGTAGTCCCGGAGGCGTGGACGACCTGCATACGACAAAGGAGGGAACGGTGGCCAAGACTGCCTGGCTTCGACGACCGAGCCCCCTGCTTAAGGCAGTCGGGCCTCATCAACGAATCACGTTTCATCCGGAGTATAGACACCGACCAATGGTGCGCAACGCAGGGGGTGAAATGATCTTCATCAGACCAAACGTTTGCGCTGAAAGCCGCGTGGATACTGGCCCGGGACACAATAATGGCACTTTGATATAGCCAATTTCCTACACGTGTCTCAGCGATATAACAAATGCGTCTTAGCCATTCTCCTAAGCAAGCTAACTTAGTGTCTTCCGTTTGTAACGCCATGTCCCTGGAGTTGTCATGAACATCGCTGCTGTACGCGAGCAGATCGAAAATGCCCATCAACACGAGCGCCGTACCGGCCAACTGAAACACCGCCTGGAACAGCAACTGCCACACCTGCATCCGTCGATCCAACTGCCTGAGCAGGATGCCCAGGGCACGCTGGCGCGCTTTGTCGGCGCCTACATCAACGAGGTTCCCGAACTGCTCGAGGCGGCACACAACGTGGCCCTCGAAGCCGGCATCGAGTCGCAGATCAAGCCGGTGCTGAAGATTGCCGAAGCCTATTTCCTGCAGCCGCCGAGCGTGATGACCGGGCAGGCCGGGCTGGACTGCCTGCTGGACGAAGCCTACCTGGCGCATCGCCTGGTCGAGGAGGTCAACGACCTGTATATCCGCCACTTCCAGCAGCCGCTGATTCCGGTGGATACCACGGTCGCCAACCTGATCGCCCACCAGTTGATCGGCGAGACGTTTGCCAACCAGCTGGATGAGGTGGTGCATCATTCGGTGGATGAGATGCTCGATGACGAGAGTTTCGCCGCGGAGTCGGTGGAGGCTTACCGCGACAAGCTGTCGAGCCCGGCAACTGGTGCTGCGTGGAAACGCTGGCCGTGCCTGTCGCGCCAGCTTGGTGTGGAGTTGGGGCAGTCAGCCTGAGCAACGTTCGAAATCGCCGGGGCTGCTGCGCAGCCCTTTCCGACCGGTCCGACGATTCGGCAAGGCCGCTCCTACAAGGGAACGCGATCTCTTGTAGGAGCGGCCTTGTGTCGCGAAAGGGCCGCAAAGCGGCCCCAGCAATCTCCCAGGCTAAACCCCAACCCCCGCCGTAGTCCGCAACCTTCCCTCGACCCGTCGCTTCAGACGCCGCTGCTCCAGCACCAGCCGCGAGCCCTGGGCCGCGCCACTGCGCCCCCAGTCCTCCAGCAGCTCCAGGCAGGAATGGTCGATATAGCTCAGGTTGCCCAGCGGCACATGCAAGGTGGTTCCCTCCGGCACGGTATCCAGCACCTGGGTCAACGCCGGCACCTTGAGAAAGGTCGCCGCACCGCTCAGGCGCAGCTCCATGTGCCCCGGCTTCGCCAGCGCCACCAGGTTGATCTTCAGCCGCGCCGCCTTCAGCGCCAGCTTCAGCAAGGTCAAGGCAAAGCCCAGCAACACGCCGGTCAACAGGTCGGTGAAGACGATCGCCAAGGCCGTCGCGGCATAGGTGAACATCGGCATCCGCCCATAGCGGCCCAGGGCACGGAAGGCCTTGAAGTCCACCAGCTTGACGCCGGTATAGACCAGCACCCCAGCCAGGCTGGCCACCGGAATCTGCTGTAGCACAGTGCTCAGCGCCACCACGAAGGCCAGCAACCAGATCCCATGGAAGATCGCCGAGGCCCGTGTCCGGGCGCCGGCCTGGACGTTGGCCGAGCTGCGCACGATCACCCCCGTCATCGGCAACGCCCCCAACACACCGCAGAGCATGTTGCCGATTCCTTGCGCCGACAGCTCACGGTCGAAGTCCGAACGCTGGCCGCTGTGCATGCGGTCCACCGCGGCAGCCGACAGCAGCGTCTCGGCACTGGCGATGAAGGCCAGGGCGAAGGCGGCCACCAGCAAGGTGGGGTCGGCCAGCTTGAGCAGATCGTCCGGGCGCAGCCAGTCGATGGCCTCGGACAGGTCGGCCGGCACCTGCACCCGATTGACAGGCAGCGCCAACCACAGGCTGATGGCGGTCATCGCCGCCACCCCGAGCAATGCCCCCGGAATGAAACGCAGGCGGCGCGGACGAAAGCGCTCCCAGCCCCACATGACGGCGATGGTGCCCAGGCCGAGCGCACCGGCCTGCCAGCCGTTGCCCGCACTTTCCAAGGGCAGGGCGGATGCCAGGGTCGCCGGGAAGCCCAGCAGGTTGTCCACGCCCGATGGCTGCGGCGCCGTATCGAACATCACATGCACCTGGGACAGCACGATCAGCACGCCGATGCCCGCGAGCATGCCGTACACCACCGCTGGCGCGGTGACCCGGAACCAGCAGCCCAAGCGCAGGCGCCCGGCCAGCAACTGCAGCAACCCCGCCAGCAACAGGATCGGCCCGAGCATGGCCATGCCATGCTGGCGCACCAGCTCGAAAACCAGCACCGCCAGGCCCGCGGCCGGGCCGCTGACCTGCAGCGGCGAGCCAGCCAGAAAGCCCACCACGATGCCGCCGATGATCCCGGTGATCAACCCCTTGGCCGGCGGCATGCCGGAGGCGATGGCAATGCCCATGCACAAGGGCAGGGCCACCAGGAACACCACTACCGAAGCCAGCAACTCGCGCGGCAGTGCCGCTTTGATCTGTGTCTTGTTCACCATGACGCTCCTTTCTCAAGTTCACGGCCATTCCTCTGGCCGCAGGCACGGGGCTCCCCGAATCGCGCGCAGGCGCGGGCCGCCAGCGGGCTTGCCGGCAAGGCATTCGGGGAAATTCAAGGCAGGCGAAGGCCGCGCCGCACCCGTGGGGTGCAGCCGGCTATCAAGGTCTGTTCAGCGTGGTCGGGTCGCTTAGTAGCGGCCTCTCGGAGTGGCGCTCGGGATCGGCTGGCCTGCGGTCAGCGGCAGGAAACTGTCGCTGGCGGCATCGTAGGCTTCGATCTGGCTGGTCTCGATGTCATACAGCCAGCCATGGATGTGCAATTGGCCTGCGGCCAGGCGCGAGGCCACCGATGGGTGGGTGCGCAGGTGGTGCAGCTGGGCGATGACGTTTTCCTTGGTCACCAGTTGCATGCTTTCGTGCGGGGTGCCGCAGGAGCAGTTGTCCTCAACCACGGTACGTGCCACCTCGGCGTGACGCAGCCAGGCCGCGACAGTCGGCATCTTGTCCAGCGAGTGTGGGTTGAGCACCGCGCGCATGGCGCCGCAGTCGGAGTGGCCGCAGACGATGATGTGATGCACGCCCAGGGCCAGCACGGCGTACTCGATGGCACTGGACACGCCACCGTTCATCTGGCCGTACGGCGGCACGACGTTGCCGACGTTACGGGTGACGAACAGATCGCCCGGCGAGCTCTGGGTGATCAGCTCGGGGACGATGCGCGAGTCGGCGCAGGTGATGAACATGGCACGCGGCTTCTGCGCGGTGGCCAGCTTCTTGAACAGCTCCTGCTGCTCGGGAAAGACCTCGGTATGGAACCGCAGGAAGCCGTCGACGATATGCTTCAGGGCAGCTTCGGCGCTTTCGGCGGGCGCAGCCGGGACGACCTTGGATGGGTCCTTGACGGGCATGATTCATCCTCTAGACGGTTTGAAGGTAGGTGCCATGTTACTGGGGAAAGATCAGGGCTATGCGGGATTTAGATGACACGCACAGAAAATTGATCACAGTCCCGGTGGGCTGATTCCTACGCTAGCGGAGAAAACTTAACTGAAACTTAATTGCGGAGGCTCTAGAACGGGCGTTCCAGATATTTTTGGCGGGCATCCGATAATAGCAAAAAAGCATCAGATGCCAATACCCAAGCCTGATTTTAGTACCTTGCATTAGCGACGCTAGGTATAGCGTTCGCGTGGGCAGCGCATACCTTGTGGGGGCAACTGTCTTGTTCGGATTCCTCAACCCGGCTCCCACAGGAATTGCGCAAGGTTCAGCCAGCGTGAATGCTTTCAGAACAACGCCATCTGCCCGCCCGGAGGGCAGAACGCGCTGCAGTCCAGCGACAACTGTTCCCGTCCTTCGAACCCCAGCCGCCTGGCCGCCTTGCGAAAACGCTGCGCCAGCAAATCAGCGAACACGCCCTCACCACGCATCCGCGTTCCGAACCGGCTGTCATACAGCTCACCACCCCGACTCTGGCGAATCAGGCTCAACACGTGGGCGGCACGCTGCGGGTAGTGATCGTGCAGCCATTGCTCGAACAGCGGCGCCACTTCCAACGGCAGGCGCAGCATCATGTACGCCGCGCTCTGCGCGCCGGCCTCTTGCGCCGCCTCCAGCAGGTGCTCCAGCTCGCTGTCGTTGATCATCGGGATCATCGGCGAACACAGCACGCCCACCGGCACGCCAGCCTCGCGCAGCACGCGGATCGCTCGCAGCCGTGCCTTCGGCGCTGCCGCGCGTGGTTCGAGGGTGCGCTTGAGTTCATCGTCCAGGGTGGTGAGGCTGATCATCACCCGCACCAGGCGCTGGCTGGCCAGTTCGCTGATGAGATCAAGGTCGCGCAGTACCAGCGAGCCCTTGGTGACGATGGTCACCGGATGGCGGTACCGCAGCAGCACGTCGAGCAGGCGCCGGGTGAGCTGTTGCTCACGCTCGATGGGCTGGTAGGGATCGGTGTTGGAACCGAGGTTGATCGGCGCGCAGACGTAACCCGGCTTGCTCAGTTGCTGCTCGAGCACCTCGGCGGCGTTGGTCTTGGCGATCAGCTTGGTTTCGAAATCCAGGCCCGGTGAAAGGTCCCAATAGGCGTGGCTGGGGCGGGCATAGCAGTAGATGCAACCATGCTCGCAGCCGCGATAGGGGTTGATGGAGCGGTCGAAGGGCAGGTCGGGGGAGGTGTTGCGGGCGATGATGGTCTTGGCCGTCTCGATCCGCACCTCGGTGCCCTGGGTGAGCGGGACTTCCTGGTACCAGCCATCGTCCTCGGCCACGGATACGTTCGGGGCGAAGCGGTTGTGAGGATTGTCGGCGGTGCCGCGACCACGGATGGGGGCTGGTTTCATGATGACAAACCAAGATAACTGTATATGCGTACAGTAATCTGGTTTTCGAAGTGATGCCAGTACCGCCTGGCCCATTCGCGGGTAAACCCGCTCCCACAGGAATATCACAGGCCTGTGGGAGCGGGTTTACCCGCGAATGGCCGCAGCGACGTACGAAACCGGGTTACTCCGGCTTCTTGAGCTTCGGATTGGGGAAGAACTGCACGGTCTGCACCTTGGCCGGCGCCGCCTTGGGCGCCAGGGTATTGACCCGCGTGCCGAGCTCCTTGGGTACCGACAGGCCCTGTTCATTCAGGGTGTCGGTGAACCCGCAGGCCACGCACTCGCGGTGCGGCACGCCGTCCTCGTTCCACATCATCAGCTTGTCCATCTCGCTGCACGCCGGGCATACCGCCCCGGCGATGAAGCGTCTCTTGGTCTTGCTCACGGCTACCTCGCTCATGCCGCCGCGTCCTCGGTGAGGCCACTGTGGCGCAGCAATGCATCGATGGAAGGCTCACGGCCCCGGAAGTCGACGAACAGCACCATCGGCTCGCGGGAACCGCCACGGGCCAGGATGGCTTCGCGGAAGGCGCGGCCGGTCTCGGCGTTCAGCACACCTTCTTCCTCGAAACGCGAGAAGGCGTCGGCCGACAGCACTTCGGCCCACTTGTAGCTGTAGTAGCCCGCCGCGTAACCACCGGCGAAGATATGCGCGAAGCTGTTGGGGAAGCGGTTGTAGGCCGGCGGACGCATCACCGAAACCTCGTCGCGCACGCCTTCGAGCACCTGCAGCACGCTGCGGCCGTCGCCGTGGGTGGCGTGCAGCTCGAAGTCGAACAGCGAGAACTCCAGCTGGCGCACCATCATCATGCCGGACTGGAAGTTCTTCGCCGCCAGCATCTTGTCCAGCAGGTCCTGGGGCAGGGGCTCGCCGGTCTCGTAGTGGCCGGAGATCAGCGCCAGGCCTTCTGGCTCCCAGCACCAGTTCTCCATGAACTGGCTCGGCAGCTCCACCGCGTCCCAGGCCACGCCGTTGATGCCGGACACGCCGGCGTGCTCGATGCGGGTCAGCAGGTGGTGCAGGCCATGGCCGAACTCGTGGAACAGGGTGGTGACTTCGTCGTGGGTCAGCAGCGCTGGCTTGCCGGGCGTGGCCGGGGTGAAGTTGCACACCAGGTTGGCCACCGGGCTCTGCAGCGAGCCTGCGGCGGTGCGGCGATGATCGCGGGCACCGTCCATCCAGGCACCGCCACGCTTGTTGGCGCGGGCATAGAGGTCGAAGAAGAAGCGACCGACATGCTGGCCGTTTTCCTTGATCTCGAACAGGCGCACGTCCGGATGCCAGCTGTCGAAGCCCTTGAGCTCGGCGATCTCGATGCCGTACAGGCGCTGGACAATGGCGAACAGGCCGGACAGCACCTTGTCGATCGGGAAGTAGGCGCGCAGGGCTTCCTGCGACACGCTGTAGCGCTGCTCGCGCAGCTTCTCGCCGAAGTAGCCGGCGTCCCAGCTGGCCAGCTCAGGTGTGCCCTGCTCGGCGGCGTAGGCCTTGAGCTGCTCCAGGTCCTGGGCGGCGAACGGCTTGGAACGCTTGGCCAGGTCGCGCAGGAAGCTCAGCACCTGATCGCTGGACTCGGCCATCTTGGTGGCCAGGCTCAGTTCGGCGAAGTTCGGGTAGCCCAGCAGCCCGGCCAGTTCCTGGCGCAGGTCGAGGATCTCTTGCATCACCGGGCCGTTGTCGAATTGGCCAGCGTTCGGCCCCTGGTCGGAGGCGCGGGTGCAGTAGGCGGCGTACAGCTCTTCGCGCAGGGCGCGGTCGGCGGCGTAGGTCATCACCGCGTAGTAGCTGGGGAATTCCAGGGTGATCAGCCAGCCGTCGAGGCCCTTGGCCTGGGCGGCGGCGGCCATCTGCGCCTTGGCCGAATCGGTCAGGCCGGCGAGGGCAGCTTCGTCGGTGACGTGCTTGGTCCAGGCCTGGGTGGCGTCGAGCAGCTGGTTGGAGAAGCGGCTGCCCAGCTCGCTGAGCTTGCTCTGCACTTCGGCATAGCGCTGCTGCTTGTCGGCCGGCAGGTCGATGCCCGACAGCCGGAAGTCGCGCAGGGCGTGGTCGATGATGGTCTTCTGCGCCACGTCGAAACCGGCGGCCTCGGGGCTGGCGGCCAGGGCTTCATAGGCTTCGAACAGGGCACGGTTCTGGCCCAGTTCGGTGGAATAGGCGCTCAGGGCCGGCAGGCACGACTCGTAGGCCTCGCGCAGCTCCTGGCTGTTGCACACCGCATTGAGGTGGCTGACCGGGCTCCAGGCGGCGCCCAGGCGGTCGTTGAGTTCGTCCATCGCCAGCACCAGGCCGGCCCAGGTCGGGTTCTTGCCCTGCTTTTCGAGGATCTCGGCGATGGCCTTGCGGTTGTCGGCGAGGATCTGCTCGATCGCCGGCAGCACATGCTCGGCGCGGATTGCCGAGAAGGGCGGCAGATCATGGGACTGCAGCAGCGGGTTGTTCGCACTCACGGTTCGGGTACCTTGGCAGGAGAAACACGGGACCATCTTAATTACAATCGACGCCGACCGCAGCAGGCAGCCTGCCTATCGGCATTGCAGAGGAACACTATCATGGCCCTCCGGACCTTCCAGCAACACGCGCCGAAAGTGGGAGCACGGGCCTTCGTCGACCGCTCGGCGGTGGTCATCGGCGACGTCGAGATCGGCGAGGACAGCTCGATCTGGCCGCTGACCGTGGTGCGCGGCGACATGCACCGCATCCGCATCGGCGCGCGCACCAGCGTGCAGGACGGCAGCGTGTTGCACATCACCCACGCCGGGCCATTCAACCCCGACGGTTTTCCGCTGATCATCGGCGACGAGGTGACCATCGGTCACAAAGTCATGCTGCACGGCTGTACCCTGGGCAACCGCATCCTGGTTGGCATGGGCAGCACCATCATGGACGGCGCCATCGTCGAGGACGAGGTGATCATCGGCGCCGGCAGCCTGGTGCCGCCGGGCAAGCGTCTGGTCAGCGGCTACCTGTACATGGGCAGCCCGGTGAAGCAGGTGCGCCTGCTGAGTGAGCAGGAGCACGCGTTCTTCCCGTACAGCGCAGGCAACTACGTGAAGCTCAAGGACCAGCACCTGGCCGAAGGCTACGACCAACCGGAATGACCCCATCGCGGGGCAAGCCCGCTCCCACGACCTTCGCAGGGCCTACGTGGGAGCGGGCTTGCCCCGCGATGGCGTCCTGATGAACACCAAAGTGGACAGTCCCATGCACCAACAGAACATCCTTTTCGACCTCGACGGCACCCTGACCGACCCGCGCTCAGGGATCACCCGCTCGATCCAGTACGCCCTGGCCAAGCTGGGCATCGACGAGCCAGACCTGACCCGCCTCGAGCACTTCATCGGCCCACCTCTGTTGCAAGCCTTCATGCAGTTCTATGGCTTCGACGAGGCCAAGGCCTGGGACGCGGTGAACTTCTACCGCGAGCGCTTCAAGGTCACCGGGCTGTACGAGAACCTGGTGTTCGATGGTGTGCCGCAGCTGCTGCAAGCGCTCAACGGCCAGGGCCGCACCCTGTATATCGCCACGTCCAAGCCATGGGTCTATGCCCGCGAGATCGCCCGGCACTTCGAGTTCGACCACCACTTCAAGGTGATCTACGGCAGCGAGCTGGACGGCACCCGCACCAACAAGGTCGAACTGATTCGCCACCTGCTGGACGAAGAAGGGTTGGACCCGGCGCAAACGCTGATGATCGGCGACCGCAAGCATGACCTGATCGGTGCCCGCAGCAATGGCTTGCAGGCCGTCGCCGTGGGTTATGGGTTCGGTAGCCGGGAGGAACTGGAAGCCGAGGCGCCAGCATTCCATTTCGAGACCCTGGCCGAGATGCACCAGGCGTTCGCTCGCTGATTCAAACCTCATCGCGGGGCAAGCCCGCTCCCACGCTGTGACATGCCCCCAAGAGTTGGCTTGGTGTCCAACGGCTTTGGGAGCAGTCCACGTATCAGATCGTGGGAGCGGGCTTGCCCCGCGATGAGGCCAGCTCTGCCAACGCCAATTTGCGCTGCTCGATCGGCAGCCTCCCAAGCGCCTCCACCCGTTGATAAAACCGCAACCAATCCCCACCAACATCCTTGAACAACTGCGAAAACGCCGGAACCCACTGGTCATAAAGCCCAAAAGGCAGCAGCTTGGCATTGTTCAACGGCGCAAAGACCCAGGCATCGAACCGCCGATCCCCGCCCCAGTCCCGATCCCGCACCTCGCGGTATTCCCGGCGCAACCGCTCGAACTCGGCCTGCTTGGCCGCCCGCTTGCCCACCTCATCCAGCGGCCCGGTATAAATCACCTGCAACCGCTCGCGACTGGCCAGTACCAAGCGGGTGAACTGCTCGCGCTGCCTGGCGCCAGCATCCTCGATGGCTGCCAACCCACGCGCAGCACGCCATTGCCGCGTGCCCTCCTGTTCAACGAACGAGGCGAACGACTCGTTGAACTCGGTATCGTCCTGCACGTAGAAGCGCTGGTGCGCCAGCTCATGGAAGATCACCGTGGCCAGGCGCTCGTCGCCCCAGCCGGCCATGGTCGAAAGAATCGGATCGTCGAACCAGCCCAAGGTGGAGTACGCCTCCACGCCTCCCACATAGACATCCAGGCCCTCCTGACGCATCAACGCCGCCGCGCCGCGGGCCGCGCCCTGCCGGTAATAGCCGCGATAGGCCACGCAGCCGGCGATGGGGAAGCAATGGGTCACTGGCTGCAACGACAGCTCCGGGGTCGCGAACACATTCCACACCACATAAGGGCGCCCTAGGTCGGCGTACACCCGGTAACTGCCATTGTCCGGTAGCTTGAGGTGCTCGCTGGCGAACACCCGGGCCTTTTCGGCGAACAACAGGCGCTGGCGCAGCACCGGGCTGGTGGCCGGATCCTCGATCACCCGGTCCAGCGGCTGGCGCGCCTGCAACAGTTGCCACTGTCCCTCTGCCAGCTGGCCGTAATAGCTCACGCTGGAGCAACCGCTCAGCAGGACGCCCAGCGCCACGGGAACCAACCGAGTGAAAACGCGGTCGAGAGCCCGACGGCTGCAGCGCATGAAAAGAAAAAGTCCAAACATCGAGGCTGTCTATCTCGCTCGTCGGCCGAATGCGACCAAGACTATCTCGCCAAGGGGAAGCTTCGCTATGCGTACTCTGCTGTTTGCCGCCGGCACGCTCGTGCTGCTGTCCGGCTGTGCCTCCTTCCTGCCCAGCCCCGACCCGAACCAGGCCTGGATCGATCTGGCCCCGGGTGACAACGACTCGCTGCACGCCCTTCAGGTCGACGAGCGCGACTGGGCCGATACCCGCTATTTCGAGGTGCAGCCCGGCAATCACGAGCTGACCGTGCGCTACCAGTTCGCCGTGACGCCCAGCAACATCGGCCCGGTGGACGAGCCGCTGTGGCGCGACTGCCAGCTCAATCTCACCTACAAGGACTTCATCGCCGGGCAACGCTATCAGATGCAGGCGGGCAGCATCGGCTTCCGCCCCTGGATCAAGCTCTACGACCAGCAGCAGAAACTGCTCGGCCAGGGCGAACCGGCAGGCTGCCAGCGCACCTGAACGGCGCTATGCTTGTTACCTGTGATCCGCGAGCGGGAGTTTCACCATGCGCCAGCCCATGATGCTGATGGCCCTCAGTGCCCTGGGGGCTTGCGCCAGCCCCTTGCCGCCGGTCGATCCGAACAAGGCCTGGGTCGATCTCTACACCATCACCCCCGGCAGAACCATCATGGCCGACCGTCTGGACGGCCAGCGCCTGAACGACGGGCGCTACTTCCAGGTGACGCCCGGCAAGCATGAGCTGGTGGTGCGCTTCGACTTCGAGGTGTATTCCGGCGGTTTCACCACCGACCCCACCGAACGAACCTGCTACCTGACCGTGCGCTTCAACGACTTCAAGGCCGGCGAGCGCTACCGGCTGGAAGCGCGGGCACCAGTGATGCAGCCGCAGGTGCTGCTGTACGACGCCAGCCGCCAGGTGGTGGTGGACGAGCCTAGCGAAGTGTTCTGCATCCCGTGAGGCCATTGGCCGGCTAGCGCCGCCTCCTGCAGGAGGCGGCGTCTTACCGGTCGTTCTTCTGGTAGATGATCTTCTTGGTGCCACCATCGCAGCTGCCCACGACCATGTTCTGGTCCTGGACTTCGCTGTTGGGCACGATCTCCAGCGTGTAGGAAGTCACCCCGCGCGCCTGGATCTTCGCCTCGATCTCGGCCTTCAGTTCTTCGCACGGCTTGGGCGCGGCCAGTGCGGTCGTGGCCAGCAGCGATGCCAGCACGGCGATTGCAACGCGGATCATGGAACGGCTCCTGACAGGGCAGACACGCTGCCAACGCTGGTTAGACTACAGGAAACCAGCGCCGTTGCGCCGCCGTGCAAAAGCCTGTCGCCCATTGAATCCTTCGAAAGTGCCCATACAGAGTCTCAAAGGCCCTTGGCCCACCACCTGTTACGGAGGCTCCGATGACGCACCTGCGAGACCTGAAGATTTCCACCCTCGACCTGGTGCCCGTGCGCGCCGACGGCGGCCCGGCGCAAGCGCTGCGCAATTCGCTGGACCTGGCCCAACACGTCGAGCGCTTCGGCTACAACCGCTTCTGGGTCGCCGAACACCACAACATGGACGGTATCGCCAGTTCGGCCACCGCCGTGCTGATCGGCTACCTGGCTGGCGGCACTTCGACCATCCGCGTCGGCTCCGGCGGGGTGATGCTGCCCAACCACGCGCCGCTGGTGGTCGCCGAGCAGTTCGGTACCCTGGCCAGCCTGTACCCGGGCCGTATCGACCTGGGTCTGGGCCGCGCCCCGGGCTCCGACCAGATGACCGCCCGCGCCCTGCGCCGTGAACGCTCCGGCAGTGCCGACGACTTCCCCGACGATGTCGAGGAACTGTCGCGCTACCTGGGCCCGCGCACCGACGATCAAAAGGTGATCGCCGTGCCCGGCCACGACACCGAAGTACCGATGTGGCTGCTTGGCTCCAGCCTGTTCAGCGCCCAGCTGGCCGGCATGCGCGGCATGCCGTACGCCTTCGCCTCGCACTTCGCGCCGCGCTACATGCACGAGGCGATCCGCATCTACCGCGACCATTTCAAGCCGTCCACCACGCTGGACAAACCTTACGTGATGCTCGGCATTCCGATGGTAGTGGCCGAGACCGACGAGAAGGCCGAATACCTGGCGACTTCGGTGTACCAGCGCATCCTGGCGCTGATTCGTGGCCAGAGCCTGATGCAGCGCCCGCCGGTCGAAAGCATGAATGGGCTGTGGCTGCCCCATGAGCGCGATGCGGTGAGCAGCTTCCTGGGCCTGGCGATGATCGGCAGCCCGCGGAAGGTACGGGCGAAGGTGGAGGTGCTGCTGGAGCAGACCGGGGCGGATGAGCTGATCTTCACCAGTGATCTGTACGAGCATGCCGACCGGATCAGGTCCTATGAGCTGATGGCGCAGGCTCTGAAGACCGAGTAAACCTCATTCGCGGGCAAGCCCGCTCCCACAGGTACCCCACTGACCTTGAGAACAGTGGGGTACCTGTGGGAGCGGGTTTACCCGCGAAGAATCCACTGCATCAGCCCCGCCGGTAGACAATCTCCTTGGTCCCGCCCTCGCAGGTGCCGACCACCTTGCCCGCCGGATCGCCCTTGTTGACGATCTCCAGCGTGTAACCCTTCACACCCTTGGCATCCAGCTTGGCGGCGATCTCGGCCTTGAGCGCCTCGCACGGCTTGCCCGCCGCCAGCGCGCCACCGGCCAACGCCATCAGCCCTAGGGCCAGAATCAACTTCTTCATCGATCGCTTTCCTTGTACAGATCAAAGACGAAAAGGGCGCGAAGCCCGCGCCCTGGAACCTTATTACCCGATCAGGCCGGGCAAGCCTAGCCCAGCTTCGTTTCAGCTATTGGCGATGCGGAAGCCCACCTTCAGCGTCACCTGGAAGTGCGCGGCCTTGTTGTCGCGGATGTGCCCGCGGGTATCGACCACCTCGAACCACTCCAGGTGCTTGATGCTCTTGCCAGCCTCGGCCAGGGCATTGTTGATCGCTTCTTCGATGCTGGTGGGCGAGGACCCGACCAGCTCGATCTTCTTGTAGGTGTGATGATCGGACATCAGTGCTCTCCTTGACGGTGAAGTGTCAATTGAGCCTAGCAGCGCTGAATCCGATCGCACTTTCGCCGGCCCGCACAGTCGCATTCCTTACAGCCCATCACTGCGAAGGAGAGTCACCATGGCCTACAACTCGCTGCGCAAAGCGTCGCTGGAAAGCATGGAAGCGGAGATCGAGAGCCTGCTCAAGACGCTGGAGCACCTCAAGCACGATGCCTCGGAAGAATCGCACAAGACCATGAAGGCGCTGCGCGGCAATGCCGAGAACGCCCTCAAGCATTCGCGCAGCCTGCTCGGCGATGCCTACGAGGAAGTGAAGACCCGCACCCGCCAGACCGGCGTCGCCACCCGCGACTATGCCCAGCAGCATCCCTGGGCCACCGCAGGCGTGGCGATCGGCGCCCTCGGCCTGCTGGCTGCCTACCTGATGTGCCGACGCAACTAGCCTGCCTGCTGCTGCAGCTCCCGGCGCAGCCATTGCGCCAGCTGCTCGGCGCGCCCGTCCGCGGCGCGCCGGGGCACCCACAGGGCCAATGCGGCACGGGTCGGGGAGAAGCCCCATGGCGCAGCCAGCCGCCCGGCCTTCAGGTCGTCCGCCACCAGCGGCTGTGGGGCGATGGCCACGCCAAGGCCGGCCACCGCCGCTTCCAGCAAGTAGTACAAATGCTCGAATGCCTGGCCGTAACTCAGCGCGCCGGGCTCAATGCCATGCTGCTGCGCCCAGGTCGGCCAAGCCTGTGGACGCGAGGTCGTGTGGAGCACCGCCTCTCGTTGCAAAGCCACGGCTGGCGCGGCTTTCAAACGATCGAAGCCTTCGAAGTGCGGGCTCATCACCGGGCCGATCCGCTCTTCGGCGAGCACATGCACCTGCATGTCCGCCGGCCATGGCGGCTCGGCATAGACCAGCAGCGCATCCAGCCCCGGCCGACGAGGATCGAGATCACCTTCGCCGGCTGACAGGTGCAGGCGCAGTTCCGGCAGGTCGGCCTTCAAGCGCCCCAGGCGCGGGATGAACCAGCGAGCCAGCAGGCTGCCGGAACAGCCGAGCACGAAGGGCGCTTCGTCGGCATCGCGGGAAAGCTCGGCGCAGACGGCACGCAGGCGGTCGAATGCGTCAAAACTTGCATCACGCAGCCGCACCCCGGAATCTGTGAGTTTGACGCCGCGCCCATCCTTAACGAACAAGGCCACGCCCAGGTGTTCCTCGAGCACCTTGATCTGCCGACTGACGGCGCCATGAGTTACGTGCAGTACTTCGGCGGCCTGGCTGACGCTGTTGAGCCTGGCAGTAGCCTCGAAGGCCCGCAGGGCATTGAGGGGAGGAAGGTCCTGGGCCATTTGATTTGTGAGTTTTCCTGACAGGTTTGCGCAATCTTATCGGTTTTCATCGGCGCATGTGCTGATTAGAGTAGACCTCATTGATCGGCGTCAGCCGCATCGCGGGGCAAGCCCGCTCCCACGCCCTCGTATGTGGGAGCGGGCTTGCCCCGCGATTGCAGAGCACACGATCCTATCTATCCCAAAACGCCTATGGAGCGCCCCATGTCCCAGACCCAATACCGCGCCGGCCCCGATGCCAACGGCCTGTTCGGCTCGTTCGGCGGCCGCTACGTGGCCGAAACCCTGATGCCCCTGGTACTCGACCTTGCCCGCGAATACGAAGCCGCCAAGGCCGACCCCAAGTTCCTCGAAGAACTGGCCTACTTCCAGCGCGACTACATTGGCCGCCCCAACCCGCTGTACTTCGCCGAGCGCCTGACCGAACACTGCGGCGGCGCGAAGATCTTCTTCAAGCGTGAAGAGCTCAACCACACCGGCGCGCACAAGGTGAACAACTGCATCGGCCAGGTGCTGCTGGCCAAGCGCATGGGCAAGAAACGCCTGATCGCCGAGACCGGAGCCGGCATGCACGGCGTGGCCACCGCCACCGTCGCCGCGCGCTTCGGCCTGCCTTGCGTGATCTACATGGGTGCCACCGACATCGAGCGCCAGCAGGCCAACGTGTTCCGCATGAAGCTGCTGGGTGCCGAGATCGTCCCGGTCACCGCCGGCACCGGCACCCTCAAGGACGCCATGAACGAGGCCCTGCGCGACTGGGTCACCAACGTCGACGACACCTTCTACCTGATCGGCACCGTGGCGGGCCCACACCCGTACCCGGCGATGGTCCGCGACTTCCAGTCGATCATCGGCAAGGAAACCCGCGCCCAGTTGCAGGAGAAGGAAGGGCGCCTGCCCGACAGCCTGATCGCCTGCGTCGGCGGCGGCTCCAACGCCATGGGCCTGTTCCACGACTTCCTCGATGATGCCAGCGTGCAGATCATCGGCGTCGAAGCCGGCGGCCACGGCGTGCACACCGACAAGCACGCGGCCAGCCTCAACGGCGGCGTACCGGGCGTGCTGCACGGCAACCGCACCTACCTGCTGCAGGACGGCGACGGCCAGATCACCGACGCCCACTCGATCTCCGCAGGCCTCGACTACCCCGGCATCGGCCCGGAGCACGCCTACCTGCACGAAGTGAAGCGCGTGGAGTACGTCAGCATCACCGACGACGAGGCCCTCGACGCCTTCCACGCCACCTGCCGCCTGGAAGGCATCATCCCGGCGCTGGAAAGCTCCCACGCCCTGGCCGAGGCGATCAAGCGCGCGCCGAAGCTGCCCAAGGACCACCTGATGGTGATCTGCCTGTCCGGTCGCGGCGACAAGGACATGCAAACCGTGATGAACCACATGGCCGCCCAGGAGAAACAGGCATGAGCCGTCTCGAACAACGCTTCGCCGAACTGAAGGCCGAAGGCCGTTCCGCCCTGGTCACCTTCGTCACCGCTGGCGATCCGGGCTACGATGCCTCGCTTCAGATCCTCAAGGGCCTGCCGGCCGCCGGTGCCGACGTGATCGAGCTGGGCATGCCGTTCACCGACCCGATGGCCGACGGCGTGGCCATCCAGCTCGCCACCCTGCGCGCCCTGGAAGCCGGCCAGACCCTGGCCAAGACCCTGCGGATGGTTCGCGAATTCCGTGTGGATAACCAGACCACGCCCATCGTGCTGATGGGTTACTACAACCCGATCCACCGTTTCGGCGTGGCGCAGTTCGTCGCCGAGGCGAAAGAGGCGGGCGTCGATGGCCTGATCATCGTCGACCTGCCACCGGAGCATGACGCCGAGCTGGCCACCCCGGCCCAGGCCGCGGGCATCGACTTCATCCGCCTGACCACCCCGACCACCGACGATGCGCGCCTGCCGCGCGTGCTGGAGCGCAGCTCCGGGTTCGTCTACTACGTGTCGGTTGCAGGTGTGACCGGTGCCGGTTCGGCAACCACCGAGCATGTCACCGAGGCCATTGCGCGCCTGCGTCGGCATACCGACCTGCCGATCAGCGTTGGCTTTGGTATCCGCACGCCTGAACAGGCCGCAGCGATTGCCCGTCTGGCCGATGGCGTGGTGGTGGGTTCGGCGCTCGTCGACAAGATCGCCCAGGCCAAGGATGCCGACCAGGCGGTGAACGACGTGCTGAGCCTGTGCTCGGCGCTGGCTGAAGGCGTACGCGCCGCCCGCAACTGATCCACGCAACAGGTGTATTTGTGGGAGCGGGCTTGCCCCGCGATAACGATGGTGGACTCACCGCCGCTGTCGCGGGCCAAGCCCGCTCCCACGTTGCATCAAGCACCAAATATCGACAGATCCAACGGCCTGATCGCCCCCATCCAGATCGCATGATCGCGGTGGTCCGCCAGCTCATCCCCGGTCTCCGGGTGCAGGAACACCACCAGCCCCTTGCGATACAGCGCCAGCCACGGCAGCACCACCCCCACCACTTCCGGCCCGAAGGCCAGCTGGCAGCTCCAGTCCGGGTGCGGCCCAACCGGCTTCTGGTGCATGCGTCCCATGGTCACGGGAAACAGCCGCGTTGCTTCCTCGCACAGCTCACGGGCCTGCTCCATGGTCGATGCGTCGTAGTACACGTGGGCGTGATAGCCCTTGATCCTTTGCACGGTGGCTCCTGATTGCGGTAATGCGAACATCTGGAAGTCTACGCCATCCCTGTAGGAGCGGCCTTGTGTCGCGAAAGGGGCGCGCAGCGGCCCCAGATTCCGAGCCGCCATCGAAATTGCCGGGGCTGCTGCGCAGCCCTTTCGCGACACAAGGCCGCTCCTACAGACAGCGCCGTTCATCGGCCACGCTCCTGCTCCAGCCAATCCACGAACCGCTGGATCAGCGCCCCGCGCCGTTTGCGCGGTGGCAGCACCACATAATACCCGCGCTCCGACCGCAAACTGCCTTCCATGGGCCGACACAACAACCCTTGCTCGACCAGCCCATCAACCAAGTGCGCCCAGCCAATCGCCACTCCTTGCCCGGCAATCGCAGCCTGGATCAGCAGCGTGTAATTATCGAAACGCAACTGCCCGGCCGGTGGCGGACTGTCTACGCCAAACCCGCGAAACACCCCCGCCCAATCAAACCAGCGACTGGCCTGCTCGCCCTTCAGATGCAACAACGGCAATCGTTGCAAAGCCGCGGCTGACAAGGGTTTGCCATGAGCCAGCCGTGGACTGCAGACCGGGAAGACCTCCTCGTCGAACAACCAGCGGCTCTCGCCCTGATGGAAACGCCCATCGCCAAACAGCACCGCCACATCGATGTCCGGGCGCAACATCCCCTGGCTGCGCTCGCCGGTCACCAGGCTCACATCCACCTGTGGATTGGCCTCGTGAAAGCGCTGCAAGCGCGGCATCAGCCAGAACGCGGCGAAGGCGAAGTCGGTAGCCACCTGCAGCACCTCACGCTGCCCGCGGCCACTGGCCTGGGCAACACCCTCGTCCATGGCCTGCAACCCTTGGTGCACCTGCTCGAACAACAGCTGACCCGCTTCGGTCAGCTCGATACCCCGGTAGATGCGGTCGAACAACCGCGTCCCCAGCTGCGCCTCCAGGCGCTTCACCTGCTGGCTCACCGCCGGCTGTGTGGTGCCCAGCTCCACGGCGGCAGCGGTAAAGCCGCGCAGGCGTGCGGCGGCCTCGAAAACCCGCAGCGCGTCGAGTGACAGGTCGGCAAGGTGCTCAAACATAAGCTCGGCTAATCCCAGTCATTGCCCGGCATGGGCTTTACCCACGTTATCCACAGCACCATGCTGGATTGCAAGCGTTCACCATAACTATCGACGATGGAAGGGCACCATGAAGCAACCCAACATCCTGTTCATCATGGCCGACCAGATGGCCGCGCCGCTGTTGCCGATCTACAGCCCGTCGCCGATCAAGATGCCCAACCTGGCGCGCCTCGCCGAGCAGGCCGTGGTGTTCGATTCCGCCTACTGCAACAGCCCGCTGTGCGCCCCCTCGCGCTTCACCCTGGTCAGCGGCCAGTTGCCCAGCCGCATCGGTGCCTACGACAACGCCGCCGACTTCCCCGCCGACATTCCGACCTACGCCCACTACCTGCGCCGCCTCGGCTATCGCACCGCGCTGTCGGGCAAGATGCATTTCTGCGGCCCGGACCAGTTGCACGGCTACGAAGAACGCCTGACCAGCGATATCTACCCAGCGGACTACGGCTGGGCGGTGAACTGGGATGCGCCTGGCGAACGTCCGAGCTGGTACCACAACATGTCCTCGGTGCTGCAGGCCGGGCCGTGCGTACGCACCAACCAGCTGGATTTCGACGAGGAAGTGGTCTTCAAGGCACGCCAGTATCTCTACGACCATGTGCGCGAAGACCATGGCCGGCCTTTCTGCCTGACCGTGTCGATGACCCACCCCCACGACCCGTACACCATCCCCAAACGCTACTGGGATCTCTACCAGGCTGTGGATATCCCGCTACCCCGCGACGAGATCGCCCAGGAACAGCAAGACCCTCACTCGCAACGCCTGCTCAAGGTCTACGACCTGTGGGACAAGCCGCTGCCTGTGGACAAGATCCGCGATGCCCGCCGCGCCTACTTCGGCGCCTGCAGCTACATCGACGACAACATCGGCCAACTCCTGCAGACGCTGGAAGAATGCGGCCTGACCGACGACACCCTGATCATCTTCTCCGGCGACCATGGTGACATGCTTGGCGAGCGCGGACTTTGGTACAAGATGCACTGGTTCGAGATGTCGGCGCGGGTACCGCTGCTGATCCACGCCCCCAAGCGCTTCGCCCCGAGGCGCATCAGCGCCAGCGTATCCACCTGCGATCTGCTGCCGACCCTGGTGGAACTGGCCGGCGGCGCTGTGGATAAAGACCTGCACCTGGACGGCCGCTCGTTGCTCGGCCATCTGCAAGGGCAGGGCAGCCATGACGAGGTGATCGGTGAATACATGGCCGAAGGCACCGTCGGCCCGCTGATGATGATCCGCCGCGGCGCGTACAAGTTCGTGTACAGCGAGGACGACCCCTGTTTACTCTACGACCTGAGCCGCGACCCGCACGAGCGGGAGAACCTCACCGGCAGCCCGGACCACCAGGCGCTGCTGCAGGCATTTGTCGATGAAGCGAAGCAGCGCTGGGATATCCCCAGCCTGCGCCAGCAGGTGCTGGCCAGCCAGCGCCGCCGCCGCCTGGTGGCCGAGGCGCTGGCCATCGGCACGCTGAAAAGCTGGGACCACCAACCCCTGGTGGATGCCAGCCAACAGTACATGCGCAACCACATCGATCTCGACGACCTCGAGCGCAAGGCACGTTATCCACAGCCCGCACCCCTGGATTGAGAAGAGAGGCCGCCATGCAGAAGTTCTCCATCGCCGTGCTCGCCCTGGCCCTGAGCCTGGGCACGGCCCACGCCGCCGACGGCGACGCGCAATGCAGCACCGTGAAACTGGCCGACCCCGGCTGGAGCGATATCGCCAGCACCAACGCCGTGGCCCGCCTGCTCCTGGAAAGCCTGGGCTACCAGGTGAAGATCGACAGCCTGGCCGTGCCGATCATCTACGGCGGCCTGAAGGATGGCCGGGTGGATGCCTTCCTTGGCAACTGGATGCCGGCGCACCAAGGCTTCCATGACAAGTTCATCGCCAATGGCGATGTGCAGCAGCTGGCGCGCAACCTGGAGGGCACCGAATTCACCCTGGCGGTGCCCGACTATGTGTGGGAGGCCGGCGTGAAGGACTTCGCCGACCTGCACAAGCACGCCGACAAGTTCGACAAGAAACTCTATGGCATTGGCTCCGGCGCACCGGCCAACCTGTCGCTGAAGGAGATCATCGACAAGAACGACTTCGCGCTTGGGCAGTGGAAGCTGGTCGAATCCAGCGAGCAGGCAATGCTGGCCCAAGTGGACCGGGCGGTTAAGAAGCAGCAGTTCATCACCTTCCTGGGCTGGACCCCACACCCGATGAACGTGAAGTTGAAGATGCATTACCTCACGGGGGGCGAACAATGGTTTGGCAGCAAAGGCGCTGTGTACACGCTGACCCGCAAGGGCTATCCACAGGCTTGCCCGAATGCGGCGAAGTTGCTGGCCAATTTGAGGTTCACACTGGACATGGAGAACAGCATCATGGCCGAGGTTGTGGATAAGAAGGTGAGCTTTGACGAGGTGGCCAAGGCTTGGGTGAAGAAGCGTCCAGAGTTACTGGATGGTTGGTTGGCTGGAGTGACTACCAAGGCTGGTGGGGACGCAGCAGAAGCGGTTAAAGCCAAACTCTGATTTTTGTCTGTTAGGCTGCTGGGGCCGCTTCGCGGCCCTTTCGCGACACAAGGCCGCTCCTACAGGCGAGCGCGAATCCCTGTAGGAGCGGCCTTGCGTCGCGAAACGAGGGCAACGTCCTCGCCAGCGATACTGAACAGGAATGACGCATGCCTCGTCTCCACCACCTGCTGCCCTTCCTCACCTGGCTCCCCCGCCAATCGGGCCGCAGCCTGCGCCAGGACCTGCTGGTGGGCCTGAGCGGCGCCATCCTCGCCCTGCCGCAATCTATCGCCTACGCCCTGATCGCCGGCCTGCCCGTCGAGTACGGCCTCTACGCCGCCATCGTGCCGGTGCTGGTGGCCTGCCTGTGGGGCTCGTCCTGGCACCTGATCTGCGGCCCCACCGCCGCCATTTCCATCGTCCTCTATGCCAGCATCAGCCCGCTGGCCGTGGCCGGCAGCGACGACTACGTGACCCTGGTGCTGCTGCTGACCTTTCTCGGCGGCATCTTCCAACTCTTGCTGGGGCTGCTGCGCTTCGGCGCGCTGGTCAACTTCGTCTCCCATTCGGTGGTGCTGGGCTTCACCCTCGGCGCCGCCGTCGTCATCGCCCTGGGGCAACTGCCCAACCTGCTGGGCCTGGACCTGCCGAGCCAGGCCACGGCTCTGAAGACCGTGCAAGAATTGGCTGGCCATGTTGGCGAGGTGGACATGCCTTCGCTGGTCCTGGGACTGAGCACCCTGGCGATTGGCGTGCTGTTGAAGCTGTGGCGCCCACGCTGGCCAAGCCTGTTGATAAGTCTGCTGCTGGTGAGCCTGGCGGCCTGGCTGTTGCCCGGCGTGTTCGGCCATGTGCCGCGCGTGCCCGCTTTCGTCGGGCAGTTGCCACCGCTCAGCCCACTGCCGTTACTCGATGTGGAACTGATCCTGCGCCTGCTACCCAGTGCCGTGGCTGTCGGCATGCTCGGGCTGGTCACCAGCCTGTCCATCGCCCGTTCCCTGTCCGCACGTTCCGAGCAACTGATCGACGCCAACCAGGAGATCCGTGCCCAGGGTCTGTCGAACATCGTGGGGGCATTGTTCTCCGGCTACCTGTCCTCCGGCTCCTTTACCCGCTCCGGGCTCAGCTACGACGCAGGCGCCCGCTCGCCGTTGGCCGGGGTGTTCTCGGCGCTGTGGGTGGCACTGTTCGCGGTCACTGGCGCCGGGCTGATCGCTCATCTGCCGATCCCGGCGATGGCGGGCAGCATCTTGCTGATCTGCTGGGGGCTGGTGGACCATCGCGGCATCCGCGCGCTGTTCCGGGTCAGCCGTTCGGAGTTCCTGGTGATGGCGCTGACCGCCGCCGCGACGCTGTTGCTGGAGCTACAGACGGCAATCTACGCCGGGGTGCTGGCATCGCTGTTCTTCTACCTCAAGCGCACCTCGAGGCCGCGAGTGCAGCAGAGCCGGGAAGGGGAGGCGGACGTATTGCGGGTGGGCGGGTCGATCTTCTTCGGCGCGGCGCATTACCTGCAGGTGCGCTTGCAGCGCTGCGAGGGGCCGCATGTGGTGATCGATGCGCGGCAGGTGAACTTCATCGATTATTCGGGTGTGGATATGTTGCACCGCGAGGCCCGGCGACTGATGCGCCTCGGTGGCAGCCTGACGCTGCACCGGGCACGGCCGCAGGTGGTCGAGGAGTTACAGAAGCTGGAAGGGGCCCAAGTCTGCCCGATCAGGTTCGAGGAGTAATCGCGGGGCAAGCCCGCTCCCACGCCATGATCAGCGGCTAGCGTGGGAGCGGGCTTGCCCCGCGATTGGATATCAAGCTCAGCTACGAGCGAGTTGTCGGCGCAGTTCATCCAAGACCGGCCCAGTCTCCGGCCGAACCCCTCGCCAAATGAAGAACGCCTCGGCCGCCTGCTCGGCCAGCATCCCCAGCCCATCCAGCACCTTGGCCGCCCCCAGCTTGCTCGCCCACTGGCAGAAAGGCGTCAGCTCCTTGCCATACATCATGTCGTAGCACACGGTGCGCCCCGCCTCGACCAGGCTATCGGCAATCGGCGGCAGCTCGCCGGACAGGCTCGCCGAAGTGGCATTGATGATCACGTCCACCGGCTCCTGCAACCAGCTGAACCCACTGGCCACCACAGGCCCCAGCTCATCGAACTCCCGCGCCAGTTGCTCGGCTTTCTCGACGGTACGGTTGGCAATCACCAGCGATTGCGGGTTGTGCGCCAGGATCGGCTCCAGCACCCCCCGAACAGCACCGCCGGCGCCAAGGATAAGGATGCGCTTGCCAGCCAAGACCACCCCGGCGTTCACCGTCAGGTCACGCACCAGCCCGGCGCCGTCGGTGTTGTCACCCTGCAGGGTGCCGTCGGCTAGCTTGGTCAAGGTGTTCACCGCGCCGGCACGTTGCGCACGCGGGGTGAGGCTGTCGCACAGGCGATAGGCCTCTTCCTTGAACGGCACGGTGACGTTGGCGCCGCTGCCCTGCTTGAAGAAGCCCGTGGCGCAGTCGCTGAACTCATCCAGCGGCGCCAGCAAGGTGGCGTACTCCAGGTCCTGGCCGGTCTGGTCGGCGAACAGGCGGTGGATCAGCGGCGACTTGCTGTGGCCGATGGGGTTGCCGAATACGACGTACTGGTCCATGGGAGCTCCTCGGTTATCCACAGGCTTACTGGGCGAGCCAGTCGCGGTCCTGCAGGAAGTAGTCGGTCAGGCGCGCTTCTTCGCTGCCCGGCTCGGCTTTCCAATCGTAGCCCCAACGCACCTGCGGCGGCAGCGACATCAGGATCGACTCGGTGCGACCGCCCGACTGCAAACCGAACAGCGTGCCACGGTCGTAGACCAGGTTGAACTCGACATAGCGGCCACGGCGGTATTCCTGGAATTCGCGCTGCTTGGCAGTGTACGGCGTGTCTTTGCGGCGTTGGATGATCGGCAGGTAGGCGTCGACGTAGGCGTCGCCGATGGCGCGCATGAAGGCGAAGCAGGTGTCGAAGTCCCACTCGTTCAGGTCGTCGAAGAACAGGCCACCAATGCCGCGCGGCTCGCCACGGTGCTTGAGGTGGAAGTAGCGGTCGCACCAGGCTTTGTAGCGTGGGTAGACGTCCGCACCAAACGGCGCGCAGGCCTGCTCGGCGACGCGGTGCCAGTGTACGCAGTCTTCTTCGTTGCCGTAGTACGGGGTCAGGTCGAAGCCGCCGCCGAACCACCATACCGCCTCTTCACCTTCCTTCTCGGCGATGAAAAAGCGCACGTTGGCGTGGGACGTCGGCACATGCGGGTTGTGCGGGTGGATCACCAGCGACACGCCCAGGGCCTCGAAACCACGGCCCGCCAGTTCCGGGCGGTGGGCGCTGGCCGACGGCGGCAGGCCGGCGCCGAACACGTGGGAGAAGTTCACCCCACCTTTCTCGATCACCTTGCCCTCGCCGATCACCCGCGTGCGACCGCCACCACCGGCATCGCGCACCCAGGCATCCTCGACGAAACGGGCGCCGCCGTCTTCGGTTTCGAGGGCAGAGCAGATGCGGTCTTGCAGGTCGAGCAGGTAGGCTTTTACGGCCTCGGTGCGGCTGGTCATCGGGTCACCTGGAAGGAGCGGGAAAATTCGCCGCGTAGCATACCACCGGCAAACACCGCGTCGCAGTTGACGGCGATCAAGCAAAGGCGTCCGATAGAAGGTCTTTGCAGCCCTACAGACAGGAGTGTGTGATGGCCAAGCGTATCCAGTTCAGCCAGCATGGCGGCCCGGAAGTCCTGCAACTGGTGGAGTTCGACCCGGCACCGCCCGGCCCGCAGCAGGTGCGGGTGCGCAACCATGCGATCGGGCTGAACTTCATCGACACCTATTTCCGCAGCGGGCTGTATGCGCCGCCTGCGCTGCCTTCCGGGCTGGGCACCGAAGCGGCCGGCGTGGTCGAGGCGGTGGGCGAGGACGTCAGCCGGATCAAGGTCGGCGACCGCGTGGCCTATGCCGGTGGGCCGCTGGGAGCCTACAGCGAGGTGCATACGCTGCCGGAGGCCAACGTGGTGAAGCTGCCGGAGGCGATCAGCTTCGAACAGGCGGCGGCGGTGATGCTCAAGGGGCTGACCACGCAGTATTTGCTCAAGCAGACTTATGCCGTTAAGCCGGGGGACTTTGTGCTGTTCCATGCCGCCGCCGGTGGCGTGGGGTCGCTGGCTTGCCAGTGGGCCAAGGCGCTGGGCGCGAAGCTGATCGGCACCGTGAGTTCTCCCGAGAAAGCCGAACGGGCCAAGGCCCTCGGCGCCTGGGCGACCATCGACTACAGCCATGAAGACGTGGCCAAGCGTGTGCTGGAGCTGACAGACGGTCAGAAGTGCGCGGTGGTGTATGACGGCGTGGGGGCCGATACCTGGCTGACTTCGCTGGATTGCCTGAGGCCGCGAGGGTTGATGGTGAGCTTCGGCAATGCCTCCGGCGCGGTAACCGGAGTCAACTTGGGGATCCTGTCGCAGAAGGGGTCGTTGTACGTCACCCGGCCGACGTTGGGGAGCTATGCCAACAATGCCGAGAACACCCAGGCCATGGCCGATGACCTGTTCGCGATGATCGCCAGTGGCAAGCTGGTTGTGGAAATCCAGCAGCGGTATCCGTTGAGCGAGGCGGCCAAGGCGCAGGCGGAGTTGTCGGCGCGGCGGACTGTGGGCTCGACTGTGCTTCTGCCTTGAGGGCTCTATCGCGGGGCAAGCCCGCTCCCACGCCGATCTCT
Source organism: Pseudomonas sp. microsymbiont 2 (assembly GCF_054788395.1). Taxonomy (NCBI): domain Bacteria; kingdom Pseudomonadati; phylum Pseudomonadota; class Gammaproteobacteria; order Pseudomonadales; family Pseudomonadaceae; genus Pseudomonas; species Pseudomonas sp. microsymbiont 2. The sequence goes on along the minus strand of NZ_CM139112.1, from coordinate 158,332 downwards.
GGTCATGGCGTGGGAGCGAGCTTGCCTCGCGATGCGATTGCTCAGTCGTAGTGGAACCGGCATTGCAATACCGTCAACCGGCCATCTTCATAGAAGTAAACCAGACGGTGCTCTCGGGTGATTCGACGAGACCAGAACCCGGAAAGATCGCCCTTGAGCGGCTCAGGTTTGCCAGTCCCTTTGAAGGGTGTACGCCAGCACTCGCGGATCAGCACATTGACCGTCTCGAAGATCGCCGAATCAGCTTCCCGCCAGTGGTGATAGTCTTCCCATCCCTCCGCAGTGAACGCAACACTCACGGAATTCCGAGCCTCAGTCTTGTTGCGTTGCTTTGACTTCATGTTCATCGATGATCAGCTCTTGAGTAACTGGCTGACCCGACCGCAGCTGCTCGACTGATGAACGCAAGCGCCTTGCGTTGGCAGAAGACCCTAGCAAGTAAAGGGTCTCCTGCATGCCGTTGTAATCCTCCAGGGACAGCATGACCACCGGCTCGCCACGTTGGCGCGTGATGATCGCCGGCTCGTGGTCGCGGCATACGTCATCCATCGTTTGCTTCAGGTCGGCGCGAGCTTGGCTAAAAGTCAGTACATGCATTTGTCCAATCCTTCCCGGATTACAAAGGAGAGCTGAGCGAACATTGTACAAAGCTGTGTACAAATCTCAACGACCCGCCGTCGGCGTCTTCATCACTCGGGATGGAGTGCTGCGCAAAGCAAAGGGAGATTACCGGCCCAAACCTTCAGCGAGAACGTGATTGGATCGGTGTGACGCGTAGGGTATTTCCCAGTTTCTATTTCATCGCGGGGCAAGTCGCAGCGGCGAACCGCCGCTCCCACGCCATGATCAGAGACCGGCGTGGGAGCGGGCTTGCCCCGCGATTGCGTCAGTTCAGCCAGCGGGTTTCTTCAACGCTGGCGCCGACTCGAGGCCATCGAGCATCGCCTCCACCAACCCCTCCGCCATTTCCAGCGAATGCAGGCTCGACCAGTACATGCCACGCCCCTCGTCGCGCAGGTGATCGAGGGCCTTGATGCCAGTGTCGTAGGCGCAGCGCAGGTAGAGCGCTACGTGCACCAGGGCGTCGTGGGCTTCGATGTTGGGGTTTACGGTGAAGAGCGGTGGGTGGCCGGCATCGCAGCGGCCGAAGGGGTGGGTTGTGGTGTTAGGAAGTGGTGGATCGGGGACAATCTTCTTGTTCATGGCAACCTCTACCAGAGTAGGGCTGACACCTCGTCCGTTACCACACGAATGGGTGGCAGCTGTACACGGGGTGGTAAACCGGGGAGGTACCAGACCCGGCAGGCTCGAAAGCCTCCCGCGCACAGCCGCCATAGGCGACTCTGATACCTTCCTGTTACCGGGTTACCACACCCGATCGCCAAGTTATTCGGCGACGGTCTGGAGCCTAGAGGCAGGAGTTCCCACTGAGAAGGTAATGGCAGTCGACAGACTGCGTAGGATAATTCTCTGAATGCGAGATGGGCAGCCTTGGGAGGAAAAATCAGAAAGTTCTGAGGGTGCTTAGAATCCCCGTGGGAGCGACACGCGAGAGAAAGGGTCTCGCTTGACCATGCCGGCTCTGAGGCGTAGCTTTTTCCGGAGGTTGTGCTGGTGCGCCGGTTGAGTTTCAAGTTATCCGGGCGAGTGCATCCTTACCCTTTGGCCGCTTAAGCGGCCATTATTTTTGGGCTTGTTTCTATCGCCTTTAGGCACGATGGAATAGAGCTCGGCCCTGGGGCCGCTTTGCGGCCCTTTCGCGACACAAGGCCGCTCCCACAGGTTACAGCGCCAAACCTGAGAGCTGCGCTGTATCTGTGGGAGCGGCCTTGTGTCGCGAAACGAGGGCGAAGCCCTCGCCAGCGGTATCAGCCCGGGCGCACAACCTCACCGGTCACGAGGTCGCGAATCAGGCTCGGGTTCTTCCGCCCACCCAACGCCCCACCCAGCACCATGTCCAGCTCGTTGTGGAAATACTGCTCCACCCGCAACCGGCTCTTGGCCGCCGGCCGCCCGGCCGGGTTGCACGAGGTGGAGATCAATGGCCCGACCAGCGCGCACAGCTCCCGCACCTGTGGATGATCGCTGACCCGCAGCGCCACGGTGTCGTGCTGCCCGGTCACCCACTCGGGCAGCAGACCCTGGTGCGGCACCAGCCAGGTGTTCGGCCCCGGCCAGGTGGCGCTCATGCGGTCGATCCAGTCCTGGGGGAAATCCTCGAACAGAAAGTCGAACTGGCGGATATTGTCGGCGACCAGGATCAGCCCTTTATCCACAGGCCGCGACTTGAGCGCCAGCAGGCGATACACCGCGTCCTCGTTCCACGGGTCGCAGCCCAGGCCCCAGACCGCTTCCGTCGGATAGGCGATCACCGCACCCGCCTTCACCTCGCGCGCGGCTTGTTGCACACGCCAACTGCTCACCATTTTCCGTCTCTCCGCATAAACGCCGTGCGCGCAGTGTACTTAGCCGGCACGGGCAAACCAACGCCCGGCTTCATTGCTCACCCGGCCTTCGAGCTCCAGCTCGGTAAGGCTGGCCAGTACCTGGACCAGTGGCAGGCCGCTGCTGCTGGCCAGGCCCTCGGTAGTCTGGGGTGCGGCGTGGAGCAGGGCGATCAATGGATGAGCGGGCTTATCCACAACCGCAGGCGGCAGGTTCTGCCAACCGCGCAGGCTGTCGAGGATCTGTTCCACGCTTTCCACCAGCAAAGCGCCATCGCGGATCAGCTGGTGACAGCCCTTGGCGCCGGGGTGATGAATGGAGCCGGGAATGGCGTACACCTCCCGCCCCTGCTCGGCGGCAAGCCGTGCGGTGATCAACGAGCCGCTGGCCAGGCTGGCCTCGACCACCAGCACACCCAGCGACAAGCCGCTGATGATCCGGTTGCGACGCGGGAAGTTGCCGGCCAGCGGCCCGGCATCCAGCGGGTACTCGGAAACCAGCGCGCTGCCACTGTCGAGCATTGCCCGTGCCAGGTCACGGTGGCGCTGTGGATAAAGTTTTTGCAACCCCGTGCCGAGCACCCCGATGGTGTGCCCGCCGGCCTTCAAAGCGGCCCGATGAGCGGCACCGTCGACGCCCAGCGCCAGCCCGCTGGTGATGGTGAAACCAGCCTGGGAAAGGCATCGGGAAAACGCGCCTGCGGTATCCAGCGCCGGGGGTGAAGCACGCCTGCTGCCCACGATCGCCAGTTGCGGTTGCTCGAGCAAAGCGGGGTCGCCCGCGACGAACAACAGCGGCGGCGGATCGTCTATCTCGGCCAGCAACGCCGGGTAGCCAGGCCCGTCCCACATCAGTAAATGCTGGCCCGGACGCTCTAGCCAGCGTATTGCAGCCAATGCGCCATCGCGCACTTGCGGGCTGCGCCGGGCGTCTGTACTGGCAGCCTTCAATCCCAATGCATGCCAGGCACTGGCCGGCGCGCTGAGTGCCGACGAGGCACTGCCGAACGCTTCTATAAGGGTATGGAAACGACGCAAGCCAATCTCCGGAAGGCTATGAAGACGCAACCGCGCCTCCAGTTCCGCAGGCGGACAAGGCGACGAACGGGATAGGTTCATGGTGGATCATCCTTGATCGACAGGGGGCCAGATACGTGGCACATCCTGTGGATAACTTTGTGAGTAACACTTTGAAAAGCTGTCCATGAAACGGCAGCTATCAAGCCCATAGAGACCCTAGCCAAGCTTCACAGGTGCCGAACGCCCCATTTCCCTTTATTATGTGTGCTCAGTTTTCAACCGACCGCACAGTGACTGCCTGACCCCTATGGCCATCTTGAACATTCTCGAATTCCCCGATCCGCGCCTGCGCACCATCGCCAAACCGGTGACGGAGTTCGACGCCGCCCTGAGCCAGCTGATCGACGACATGTTCGAGACCATGTACGAGGCGCCCGGCATCGGCCTGGCCGCCACCCAGGTCAACGTGCACAAGCAGGTCGTGGTAATGGACCTGAGCGAAGACCGCAGCGAACCGCGCGTCTTCATCAACCCCTCGGTCGAAGAGCTGACCCACGACATGGGCCAGTACCAGGAAGGCTGCCTGTCGGTGCCCGGCTTCTACGAGAACGTCGATCGCCCACTGCGCGTGCGGGTCAAGGCCCAGGACCGCGACGGCAAGCCCTACGAGCTGGAGTGCGAAGGCCTGCTGGCCGTGTGCGTGCAGCACGAGTTCGATCACCTCAACGGCAAGCTGTTCGTCGACTACCTGTCCCAGCTCAAACGCGACCGGATCAAGAAGAAGCTGGAAAAGCAGCACCGCCAGCAAGCCTGATCCCCACCTTCCAGAAGGCTTGCTCCGGCAAGCCTTTTTCTTTTTGAAGAAGCGAGAACTCCATGCGCATCGTCTTCGCAGGCACTCCAGAGTTTGCCGCCGAACACCTCAAGGCCCTGCTCGACAGCCCGTACGAGATCGTGGCTGTCTACACCCAGCCCGACCGCCCGGCCGGCCGTGGCCAGAAGCTCATGCCGAGCGCAGTGAAGGCGCTGGCCGTGGCCCATGACATTCCGGTGTACCAGCCGCAGACCCTGCGCAACGCCGAGGCGCAAGCCGAGCTCGCCGCGCTCAAGCCGGACCTGATGGTGGTGGTCGCCTACGGCCTGATCCTGCCGCAAGTGGTGCTGGATATTCCGCGCCTGGGCTGCATCAACAGCCACGCCTCCCTGCTGCCACGCTGGCGCGGAGCGGCACCGATCCAGCGCGCCGTGGAAGCCGGCGACGCCGAGAGCGGCGTGACCGTGATGCGCATGGAAGCGGGCCTGGATACCGGCCCGATGCTGCTCAAGGTGGTCACCCCGATCAGCGCCGAGGACACTGGCGGCACCCTGCATGACCGCCTAGCCACCATGGGCCCTGGCGCCGTGGTGCAGGCTATCGCCGGCCTGGCTGACGGATCGCTGCAAGGTGAGGTCCAGGACGATACCCTGGCCACCTACGCCCACAAGCTGAACAAGGACGAAGCCCGCATCGACTGGAGCCGCCCGGCCATCGAGCTGGAGCGTCTGATCCGTGCCTTCAACCCGTGGCCGGTGTGCCACAGCACCCTCGACGGAGAAAGCGTGAAGGTGCTGGCCGCCAACTTGTCCACAGGCAAGGGCGCCCCCGGAGAAATCCTCTCCGCCAGCAAGGACGGCCTGGTCGTCGCCTGTGGAGATCAAGCCCTGAGCCTGACCCGCCTGCAACTGCCCGGCGGCAAGGCCCTGGCCTTCAGCGACCTGTTCAACAGCCGCCGCGAGAAGTTCGCCAGTGGCAAGGTGCTCGGCCAATGAACCCACGCCTGGCCGCCGCCCGTGCCCTTGCCGCCGTGCTCAGCGGCAAGGCCTCGCTGAACAGCTCGCTGCCGGCGCAACTGGACAAGGTCGAGGAGCGCGACCGCGGCCTGACCCAGGACCTGGCCTTCGGCACCGCCCGCTGGCAACCGCGCCTGGACCTGCTGGCCGCGCAACTGCTGCAGAAGCCGTTCAAGGCCGCCGACGCCGATGTGCAGGCGCTGCTGCTGGTCGGCCTGTACCAGCTGTTCTACACGCGCATCCCGGCCCACGCCGCCATCGGCGAGACCGTGGGTTGCGCCGACAAGCTCAAGAAGCCGTGGGCCAAGGGCCTGCTCAATGCCGTGCTGCGCCGCGCCCAGCGTGAAGGCGAGGAGCTGCTCGCCGGCATGGAACGCGACCCGGTGGTGCGCACCGCCCACCCGCGCTGGCTGCAGAAGTCGCTGAAAGCCTTCTGGCCGGAACAATGGGAAGCCATCTGCGCCGCCAACAACGCCCACCCGCCGATGATCCTGCGAGTCAACCGCCGCCACCACAGCCGCGACGCCTACCTGGCGCTGCTGGGCGAGGCCGGCATCCAGGCCAGTGCCTGCCAGTACAGCCGTGATGGCATCGTCCTGGCCGAGGCCTGCGACGTGCGCGGCCTGCCGGGCTTCGCCGACGGCTGGGTGAGCGTGCAGGACGAAGCTGCGCAGCTGTCCGCCGACCTGCTCGAACTGGCCCCTGGCCAGCGCGTGCTCGACGCCTGCTGCGCCCCGGGCGGCAAGACCTGCCACTTGCTGGAAGCCGAGCCTGGCCTGTCCCGCATGGTCGCCATCGACCTGGAAGCCAAGCGCCTGACCCGCGTGCGCGAGAATCTCGACCGCCTCAAGCTCGACGCCGAGCTGATCGCCTGCGACGCCCGCGACACCGCCAGCTGGTGGGATGGCAAGCCATTCCAGCGCATCCTGCTCGACGCGCCGTGCTCGGCCACCGGTGTGATCCGCCGCCACCCCGACATCAAGCTGACCCGCCAGGCCGAGGACATCCCGGCCCTGGCCGCGCTGCAAGGCGAGCTGCTGGACGCCCTGTGGCCGACCCTGGAAGTGGGCGGCATGCTGCTCTACGCCACCTGCTCGAGCCTGCCGACCGAGAACACCGAAGTGATCGATGCCTTCCTCGCCCGCACCCCCGGCGCCCGCGAACTGGACCTGGCCACCGAGGCTGGCCTGCGCCAGCCCCATGGCCGCCAGCTGTTGGCCCAGGAAGGCGGTCACGATGGGTTCTATTACGCCAAACTGATCAAGATCGCCGCCTCGCGCGGGTAAGAACAAAAAGGGTAGGGAGTAGCGGATGAAGATCATCATCCTCGGCGCAGGCCAGGTAGGCGGTACGCTGGCAGAGCACCTGGCCAGCGAAGCCAACGACATCACCGTGGTCGACACCGACAGCGAGCGCCTGCGCGATCTCGGCGACCGTCTGGACATCCGCACCGTGCAGGGCCGCGCCTCGCTGCCGACGGTGCTGCGCCAGGCCGGCGCCGATGACGCCGACATGCTGGTGGCGGTGACCAACAGCGACGAAACCAACATGGTCGCCTGCCAGGTGGCCTATTCGCTGTTCCATACCCCGACCAAGATCGCCCGGGTGCGCGAGTCGGCCTACCTCACCCGCGAAGAGCTGTTCGACAACGACCATATCCCGGTGGATGTGCTGATCAGCCCCGAGCAGGTGGTGACCAACTACATCAAGCGCCTGATCGAACATCCGGGCTCGCTGCAGGTGATCGACTTCGCCGAGGGCAAGGCCCAGCTGGTGGCGGTCCGGGCCTACTACGGCGGCCCGTTGGTGGGCCAGCAACTGCGCCAGATCCGCGCGCACATGCCCAACGTCGATACCCGCGTGGCGGCGATCTTCCGTCGCGACCGGCCGATCACGCCCCAGGGCGACACGGTGATCGAGGCCGACGACGAAGTGTTCTTCATCGCCGCGAAGAAGGATATCCGCGCGGTGATGGGCGAGCTGCGGCGCATCGACGAGACCAACAAGCGCGTGGTCATCGCCGGCGGCGGGCAGATCGGCGAACGTCTGGCCGAGGCCATCGAGAGCCGCTACCAGGTGAAGATCATCGAAATGAACCCGGCCCGTTGCCGCCAGCTCTCCGACACCCTGGAAAGCACCGTGGTACTGCAGGGCAGCGCCTCGGACAAGGACCTGATGCTCGAGGAGAACATCGCTGACGCCGATATCTTCCTGGCCCTGACCAACGACGACGAGGCCAACATCATGTCGTCGCTGCTGGCCAAGCGCCTGGGCGCGCGCAAGGTGATGACCATCATCAACAACCCGGCCTACGTCGATCTGGTGCAAGGCGGTGATATCGATATCGCCATCAGCCCGCAGCTGGCCACCATCGGCACCCTGCTGGCCCACGTGCGTCGGGGCGATATCGTCAGCGTGCACTCGCTGCGCCGCGGCGCCGCCGAGGCCATCGAGGCGGTGGCCCATGGCGATTCGAAGTCGAGCAAGGTGGTGGGCAAGGCCATCGAGGATATTTCGTTGCCGCCAGGCACCACCATCGGCGCGATCATTCGCGACGAAGAGGTGCTGATCGCCCACGACGACACGGTGATCGAGTCGGGCGACCATGTGATCCTGTTCGTTGTGGATAAAAAGCATATTCGGGACGTGGAGAAGCTGTTCCACGTGGGCCTGAGTTTCTTCTAGAAGAGAAAGCCAACCCTGTGGGAGCGGGTTACCCGCGAATTCGCGGGTGAACCCGCTCCCACAGGCGCCCGCAACATCATGGATTCGGGAGAGAAACCTATGCGCGAATCGCTGGAGAAGATGCTGGCCAAGGGTGTGGATAACCCGCTGCTGAGGTTCGGGCTGGGCAAGGCCTGGCTGGACGAGGGCAATGGGGCTGAAGCGGTGGTGCACCTGGCTGCCTGTGTGAAGCAGGATCCGAAGTACTCTGCGGCGTGGAAACTGCTGGGGAAGGCGTATCAGCTCAGCGGGGATCTGGCTGGCGCACGCAAGGCCTGGGAAGAGGGGATCGTCGCGGCGCAGGCCCATGGCGACAAGCAGGCCGAGAAAGAGATGACCGTTTTTCTCAAGAAGCTGAACAAGGCTTGAGATTGCCTGGGCTGCTTTGCAGCCCATCGCGACACAAGGCCGCTCCTACAGGGGATTGCGGTCACCTGTAGGAGCGGCCTTGCGTCGCGAAAGGGGCGCAAAGCGCCCCCAGCAATCTCAATACCAGCGCGCTTCGCCCGCCGGACGCTTCTTGAAGCGCTTCATGCTCCACATGTACTGGCTCGGGTACTCGCGCACATAACGCTCGACCACCTTGCTCATGGCCGCCGCCGATTCAGTTACATCGGTGCTGTACATCGCTTCCGGCGCCGCCTCCAGGAACACCTTGAAGCCCGAGCCATCCGGCAGCCGCAGGGCATGCAGGAACACCCCGACCGCCTTGCCGCCGGCCAGCATGTTCGGCACGAACTTGCTGGTCAGCGCCTGGGTCCCGAGGAACGGCACGAACACGCCCGCCGACTCCGCTGGCTCCGGATCGGCCGGAATCCCCACCTGACCACCCCGACGCACTTCCTTGATCACGCTGAGAATGCCTTCCTTGGTCGAAGGCGCCACGCGGTTGCCCATCTGCACGCGCTGCTCGCGCAGCAGGTCATCCACCGCCTTCAGCTTGGGCGGGCGGTAGAAGATGATCGGTTTGCACTGGTTGCAATAGAAGTGGTTGAGCACTTCCCAGTTGCCCAGGTGGCTGGTGATGCCGACCACGCCCTTGCCCGAGGCCAGGGCCTGCTCCAGCACTTCCAGGCCATGCACTTCCTTGACCAGATCGAGCGAGCGCTGCGGCGGCCAGATCCAGGCACAGGCGCTCTCGACGAACGACTTGCCGATGTCCTTCAATGCGCGGCCAACCAGCTGCTCGCGCTCGACCGGGTCCATCTCCGGGAAACACTTGGCCAGGTTGATGCGCACGACATTGCGCGAGCCATTGGGGATTTTCCACATCAGCCAGCCGATACCGGCGCCGACACGCTGCACAGCGCCCCAGGGCAGCTTGGCAAACAGGCGCAGCACCCCGACCATCAGGGCGCCCTTGAACTTTTCCACAGGCCAATTCCTTATTTCAGCAAGGCGCGCATTGTACCCCGTCAGCGCACCAGCGCGGCGTAGCGATCGCAGTCGGTGGTGTGATCCATGACCATGCCGGTGGCCTGCATGAAGGCGTAGCAGATGGTCGGCCCGACAAAGGTGAAACCGGCCTTCTGCAGGGCCTTGCTCATGGCCTTGGCCTCGTCGGTGACCGCCGGCACGTCGCCGCGACCCTGGAAATGGTTGATCTTCGGCTCGCCGCCGACGAACGACCACAGCCACTCGGCGGGATTATCCACAGCCAGCCAGGCCTCGGCATTACGGCGCACGGCCTTGAGCTTGAGGCGGTTGCGGATGATGCCAGGGTCCAGCATCAGCTCCTCGATGCGCTCGTCGCTCAGGCGTGCCAGTTTCACCGGATCGAAACCGTCCAGCACCTGGCGATAGCGCTCGCGTTTCTTCAATACCGTGATCCACGACAGCCCCGCCTGGAACCCTTCGAGCAAAAGCATCTCGAAGAGCAACGCCGGATCGCGCTGCGGCGTTCCCCACTCATGGTCGTGATAGGCCTGGTACAACGGATCGTCGGAACACCAAAAGCAGCGTGGCATAAGGCTCCAATAACGTAGAGGGCGAGGCGAATCGGGTTATACTCCCGCTCTTTACATCCGCATCCCCAGATACAGGTGAATTTCGTGAGCCAGCCTACGCCAGCCGTGCGTACCTTCCAAGACCTGATCCTCGCCCTGCAGAACTACTGGGCCGAGCAAGGTTGTGTGGTGCTTCAGCCCTACGATATGGAAGTAGGCGCCGGCACTTTCCACACCGCTACCTTCCTGCGCGCCGTCGGCCCGGAGACCTGGAACGCCGCCTACGTGCAGCCCAGCCGTCGCCCTGCCGACGGGCGGTATGGCGAAAACCCCAACCGCCTGCAGCACTACTACCAGTTCCAGGTGGTGCTCAAGCCGAACCCGGCCAACTTCCAGGAGCTGTATCTCGGCTCGCTGAAAGCCATCGGCCTGGACCCGCTGGTTCACGACATCCGCTTCGTCGAAGACAACTGGGAATCGCCGACCCTCGGCGCCTGGGGCCTGGGTTGGGAAATCTGGCTGAACGGCATGGAAGTGACCCAGTTCACCTACTTCCAGCAAGTCGGCGGCATCGAGTGCTACCCGGTCACCGGTGAGATCACCTACGGCCTGGAGCGCCTGGCCATGTACCTGCAGGGCGTGGACTCGGTCTACGACCTGGTGTGGGCCGACGGTCCGTTCGGCAAGGTCACCTACGGCGACGTGTTCCACCAGAACGAAGTGGAGCAGTCGACCTACAACTTCGAGCACGCCAACGTCGAGAAGCTGTTCGAGCTGTTCGACTTCTACGAAAGCGAAGCGAACCGCCTGATCAAGCTGGACCTGCCGCTGCCGACCTACGAAATGGTCCTGAAGGCCTCGCACACCTTCAACCTGCTGGACGCCCGCCGCGCCATCTCGGTGACCGAGCGCCAGCGCTACATCCTGCGTGTGCGTACCCTGGCCCGGGACGTGGCGCAAAGCTATCTGCAAGCCCGCGCACGCCTGGGCTTCCCGATGGCCTCTCCTGAACTGCGTGATGAAGTGTTGGCTAAGCTGGAGGCTGCACAATGAGTGCTCAAGATTTCCTGGTTGAACTGGGCACCGAAGAGCTGCCACCGAAGGCCCTCGCCACCCTGGGCGACGCCTTCCTCGCCGGCATCGAGAAAGGCCTGCAGGCCGCCGGCCTGAACTACACCGGCAAGCAGGTCTATGCCGCGCCGCGCCGCCTGGCCGTGCTGATCCGCCAGCTGGACGTGCAGCAGCCGGACCGCAGCATCAACATCGACGGCCCGCCCGTGCAAGCCGCGTTCAACGCCGAAGGCCAGCCGACCCAGGCCGCCCTGGGCTTCGCCAAGAAGTGCGGCGTGGAGCTGTCGGACATCGACCAGAGCGGCCCCAAGCTGCGCTTCTCCCAGCACATTCCGGGCAAGGCCACCGCCAGCCTGCTGCCGACCATCGTCGAGGATTCGCTCAACGACCTGCCGATCCCCAAGCGCATGCACTGGGGCGCCAGCCGTGAAGAGTTCGTGCGCCCGACCCAGTGGCTGGTGATGCTGCTGGGCGACCAGGTGGTCGACTGCACCATCCTGGCCCAGAAGGCCGGCCGTGAATCCCGTGGCCACCGCTTCCACCACCCGGAAAACGTGCTCATCACCACCCCGGCCAACTACGTCGAGGACCTGCGCAAGGCCCACGTGCTGGCCGACTTCGCCGAGCGTCGCGAGCTGATCAGCAAGCGTACCGCGGAGCTGGCCATGCAGCAGGAAGGCACGGCCATCGTGCCGCCGGCGCTGCTGGACGAAGTGACCTCCCTGGTCGAGTGGCCAGTGCCGCTGGTGTGCTCGTTCGAGGAGCGTTTCCTCGAGGTGCCGCAGGAAGCCCTGATCACCACCATGCAGGACAACCAGAAGTACTTCTGCCTGCTGGACAGCGAAGGCAAGCTGCTGCCGCGCTTCATCACCGTGGCCAACGTCGAGAGCCGCGATCCGAAGCAGATAGTGCAGGGCAACGAGAAGGTCGTGCGCCCACGCCTGACCGACGCCGAGTTCTTCTTCAAGCAGGACAAGAAGCAGCCGCTGGAAAGCTTCAACGAGCGCCTGAAGAACGTGGTGTTCCAGGCTCAGCTGGGCACCGTGTTCGACAAGGCCGAGCGCGTTTCCAAGCTCGCCGCCTTCATTGCTCCGTACATCGGCGGCAGCGCCGCCAACGCCGGCCGTGCCGGCCTGCTGTCCAAGTGCGACCTGGCCTCGGAAATGGTCGGCGAATTCCCTGAAATGCAGGGCATCGCCGGCTACTACTACGCCCTCAACGACGGCGAGCCGGAAGACGTCGCCCTGGCGCTGAACGAGCAGTACATGCCGCGCGGCGCTGGCGCCGAGCTGCCGCAGACCCTCACCGGTGCCGCCGTGGCCATCGCCGACAAGCTCGACACCCTGGTCGGCATCTTCGGCATCGGCATGCTGCCCACCGGCAGCAAGGACCCGTACGCCCTGCGTCGTGCCGCCCTGGGCGTGCTGCGCATCCTGATCGAGAAGCAGCTGGACCTGGACCTGGCCGTCGCGGTCGAGTTCGCGGTCAAGCAGTTCGGTGCCAAGGTCAAGGCCGCCGGCCTGTCCGAGCAGGTGTTGGAGTTCGTCTTCGACCGTCTGCGCGCACGCTACGAGGACGAAGGCATCGACGTCTCCACCTACCTGTCGGTGCGTGCCCTGAAGCCGGGCTCGGCGCTGGACTTCGACCAGCGCGTGCAGGCCGTGCAGGCCTTCCGCAAGCTGCCCGAAGCCGAAGCCCTGGCCGCGGCGAACAAGCGCGTGTCGAACCTGCTGGGCAAGGCGGAAGGCGCCATCGCCGAGCAGGTCGAGCCGAAGTACTTCGACAACGCCAACGAGTTCTCCCTGTACTCGGCCATCCAGCAGGCCGACCAGGCCGTGCAACCGATGGCCGCCGCGCGTCAGTACAGCGAGGCCCTGGCTCGCCTGGCCGCCCTGCGTGACCCGGTCGACGCCTTCTTCGAGGCGGTGATGGTCAACGCCGAGGACGCCAAGGTGCGCGCCAACCGTTATGCCCTGCTCAGCCGCCTGCGCGGACTGTTCCTGGGCGTGGCCGATATCTCGCTGCTGGGGTGAGTCGTTGAAACTGCTGATTCTTGATCGAGACGGAGTGATCAACCACGACTCCGACGCCTACATCAAGTCGCTGGAGGAGTGGATCCCCATTCCCGGCTCGATCGAGGCCATCGCGCAGTTGAGCAAGGCGGGCTGGACGGTGGCGGTTGCCACCAACCAGTCCGGCATTGCCCGCGGCTACTACCCGCTGGAGACCCTCGAGGCCATGCATGCGCGCCTGCGCGCGCTGGTGGCCGAGCAGGGCGGCGAAGTCGGCCTGATCGTGCATTGCCCGCACGGCCCGGATGAAGGCTGCGACTGCCGCAAGCCCAAACCCGGCATGCTGCGGACTATTGCCGAGCATTACCAGGTGCCACTGACCGGTGTATGGTTCGTCGGCGACAGCAAAGGTGACCTGGAGGCGGCCCTGGCCGTCGATGCACAACCCGTGTTGGTAAAAACCGGCAAGGGCGAGAGGACCCTGGAAAAGGGTGTCCCGGAAAAAACGCTGATTTTCGACGATCTGGCAGCCATCGCCAGAGAAATTATTTAAATGAGTGCGCCAGGACTGGCGCACTTTTCATTAGGCGGGCACGCCCGCAACGGTACATGCCACTATGTCGATCCTGCAGGCGATCAGAATCTTTCTTTTTTACCTGCTGTTGGGCACCAGTTCGCTGCTGTGGTGCTCGCTGAGCTTTTTCGTCGCGCCTTTCCTGCCGTTTCCCAAGCGCTACAGGTTCATCAACGTGTACTGGTGCCGCTGCGCACTGTTCCTGGTGCGGACGATCCTGCGGATCGACTACAAGGTCGCCGGCGCCGAGAACGTGCCTGACGTACCTTGCGTGATCCTGTCCAACCACCAGAGCACCTGGGAGACGTTCTTCCTGTCGGCGTACTTCTCGCCGCTGAGCCAGGTGCTCAAGCGCGAGCTGCTGTACGTGCCGTTCTTCGGCTGGGCCATGGCCATGCTGCGGCCTATCGCCATCGACCGGAAAAACCCGAAGGAGGCCCTGCGCCAGGTTGCCAGCCAGGGCGACGAGCTGCTCAAGCAGGGCACCTGGGTGTTGATCTTCCCCGAAGGCACTCGCGTGCCGCATGGGCAGATGGGCAAGTTCTCCCGCGGCGGTACCGCGCTGGCGGTGAACGCCGGCTTGCCGGTACTGCCGATCGCCCACAACGCCGGCAAGTTCTGGCCGCGCGAAGGTTGGGGCAAACGCCCGGGCACCATCGAGGTGGTGATTGGCGAGCCGATGTATCCGGAGGGGACTGGCCCGCGTGCCATCGCCGAGCTCAACGACCGTGCCCAGGCATGGAACGAGGCAGCCCAACGTGCCATGGGTTCGCTGCCGCCAGCGGCGGAAAAACCCGAGCAACAGTCTGCCTGACGATCTGTGGATAACTTGTTAGCAATTTTTGGATTAAGCGACTTAGAACATAGCTAAGTGATTGAATTAGCTATTTATTTCTATGTATGACGTTTTTTCGAAAATCGTGCATAAGTTTTTTCCCGCGATAAAAAAACCGGCTTTTACGCCGGTTTTTTTGTGGGCTGAAATCGCTGCAGGCTTCTTCGCGGGTAAATCGCATCGGCGCACCGCCGCTCCCACAGGGTATTGCGCGAGCCCGCGAAGGCCCCAGCGAAAATCTCAGACCTTGTCGATATCCACATCCCGGGTCTCTTTCAGGCAGAAGATCCCCACCACCAGGCTTACCCCGGTGATCAGTACCGGGTACCACAGCCCATAGAAGATATCCCCGGTGTACACCACCAACGCGAACGACACCGTCGGCAGGAAGCCGCCGAACCAGCCGTTGCCGATATGGTAGGGCAGGGACATCGAGGTATAGCGGATGCGAGTCGGGAACAGCTCGACCATCACCGCCGCCAGCGGCCCGTAGGTCATGGTGGCGATCAGGATCATGGCAACGATCAGCACCACCACCATCACCTGGTTCACATGCGCCGGGTCCGCCTTGGCTGGATAGCCGGCAGCCTCGATGGCGCTGCGCATGGCCACTTCGTCGAAGCCGTTGATGACCTTGTCGCCAATGCTCACGCTGACATCGCTGCCGCTGGCGCTCACCGAGCTGTACGGCAGGCCTTGCTTGACCAGGAAGGTCTTGACCTTGTCGCAGGGGCTGTCGAAGCGCGCCTTGCCCACCGGGTCGAACTGGAAGGTGCAGCCCTTGGGGTCGGCGCTGACGACGATCGGAGCCTGACGGCTGGCGGCGTCGATCTGCGGGTTGGCGTAGTGGCTCAGGGCCTTGAACATCGGGAAGTAGCACACGGTGGCCAGCAACAGCCCGATCATCAGGATCGGCTTGCGCCCGACCCGGTCCGACAGCCAGCCGAAGAAGACGAAGAACGGCGCGCCGATCACCACGCTGATGATCAGCAGGGTGTTGGCTTGGGCCGGATCCATCTTGAGCATCTGGGTCATGAAGAACAGCACGTAGAACTGCGCGGTGTAGAAAGTCACCGCTTGGCCTGCGTTGATGCTGAACAGCGCCGTGAGCACCACCTTGAGGTTGGGCCAGGAGGTGAACGACTCGCGAATCGGCGATTTGCTGATCTTGCCCTGAGCCTTCATTTTCACGAAGGCCGGCGACTCGTGCATGCTCATGCGGATCCAGGTGGAGATCGCCAGCAGCACGATCGACAGCAGGAACGGCAGGCGCCAGCCCCAGGTCTCGAACTGGTCGCCGCTGATGTAGCGGCTGGCCAGGACCACGATCAGCGACAACAGCAGGCCAAGGGTGGCGGTGGACTGGATGAAGCCGGTATGGAAACCACGCTTGCCGGGCGGCGCGTGTTCGGCGACATAGGTCGCCGCGCCACCGTATTCACCGCCCAGCGCCAGGCCCTGGAGCATGCGCAGCACCACCAGGATGATCGGCGCGGCTATGCCGATGCTGGCGTAGGTCGGCAGCAGGCCCACGGCGAAAGTCGACAGGCCCATCAGCACGATGGTCACCAGGAAGGTGTACTTGCGCCCGATCATGTCGCCCAGCCGACCGAACACCAGCGCGCCGAACGGGCGCACCAGGAAGCCGGCGGCGAAGGCCATCAAGGCGAAGATGAAGGCGGTGGTGTCGTTGACGCCAGCGAAGAACTGCTTGCTGATGACCGCGGCCAGCGCGCCATAGAGAAAAAAGTCATACCACTCGAACACCGTCCCGAGGGATGACGCGAAAATGATCTTGCGCTCTTCACGACGGCTTGGGCTGCTCGTCGCCGCCCCCTGTTCCTGGATGTAATCCGACATCGTTGCTGTCCTCGGCCCTCGGGCCACAGTGATTATTCTTGTTGTTCCACTGCCGGCGGCTTGCGAACACAAGCCACCGCTGTTGCAAACACCCGGGTCAGGGCGTCGGTATCGCGCTGGCGTCGCTGAGGTTGGTCTGGGTATTGGCCCCCTTGAGGATCAGTTGTGCCGCCTTTTCGGCAATCATCAACGTGGGTGAACAGGTATTGCCGGAGACGATCTGCGGCATGATCGAGGCGTCGGCCACGCGCAGGCCAGGAATGCCATGCACGCGCAGCTGGTTATCCACGACGTCCAGCGCGCCGCTGCCCATGCGGCAGGTGCCCACCGGGTGGAAGATGGTGGTGCCGATCTGGCCGGCGGCCTGGTGCAGGTCGTCCTCGCTCTGCAGCGCGGGGCCTGGCAAATACTCACGAGGATCGAAGGCCGCCAGGGCAGGGGCCTGGACGATGCGCCGGGTAAGGCGGATGGCATCGGCGGCGACGCGCAGGTCCTCGGGGTCGCTCAGGTAGTTGGGGTCGATCACCGGCGCGGCATTCATGTCCGCCGAGCGGATATCGATGCGTCCACGGCTCGCCGGGCGCAGGTTGCACACCGAGGCGGTGAAGGCCGGAAAGCGATGCAGCGGTTCGCCGAAGCGGTCCAGCGACAACGGCTGCACGTGGTATTGCAGGTTGGCCGTTGCCTGCTCGGGGCTTGAACGGGCGAAGGCGCCCAACTGACTAGGCGCCATGGCCAACGGGCCGCTGCGGTCATAGGCATAGCGCAAGCCCATGCCCAGCTTGCCCCACAGGCTGTTGGCCATCTGGTTGAGGGTGCGGGTGTTGCGGACCTGATAGATCAGGCGCAGTTGCAGGTGATCCTGCAGGTTGCCGCCGACCCCCGGCATCTCATGGCGAACCCCGATACCCAAGCCTTCGAGCAGCTTGCGCGGGCCGATGCCGGAGCGTTGCAGGATGCCGGGCGAGCCCACGGAGCCCGCGCACAGGATGATCTCGCGGCGAGCGGCGAACTCGTGCCAGGCGCCTTGCCACAGGGCCTTCACCGCCCGGGCGCGGGTGTTGTCGAGCAGCACCTGGTCGACCTGCACGCCCGTCAACACTGTCAGGTTGGGGCGCTTGAGAATGGGCCTGAGAAACGCCTTGGCCGAGTTCCAGCGCACACCACTGCGCTGGTTAACCTGAAAGTATCCACAGCCGGCGTTGTCGCCCGCGTTGAAGTCGTCGACCTTGGCTATACCGCTCTGCTCGGCGGCGTCACGGAAGGCATCGAGGATCGGCCAGCTGTAGCGCTGCTGCTCGACCCGCCATTCCCCCCCGGCGCCGTGGCTGTCGCTGGCGCCGGCGAAGTGGTTTTCGCTGGCCTTGAACAAGGGCAGCACATCCTTCCACGCCCAGCCGTCGTTGCCTTGCTCGGCCCAGCGGTCATAGTCGGCGGCCTGGCCACGCATGTAGATCATGCCGTTGATCGACGAGCAGCCCCCCAGCACCTTGCCCCGTGGATAACCCAGGCTGCGACCGTTCAGGCCGGGCTGGGCCTCGGTCTTGAGGCACCAGTCGGTGCGCGGATTGCCGATGCAGTAGAGGTAACCGACGGGGATGTGAATCCAGGGATAGTTGTCGCGGCCACCCGCCTCGAGCAGCAATACACGGCACGAAGGGTCGGCGGACAAGCGGTTGGCCAGCAGGCAACCGGCGGGACCGGCGCCCACGACCACGTAGTCGTAGACAGAATCGGCTGATGGCATGTGCAACCTCGCGCCTGATTATTATTCTTGTCCCGGTCCATCTTATTGATTAATTTCGCTGAGGAAACACGAGATTTCGCGCAGCCGTTGTGCGTTTTAGCACAGCGTCATACCTGAGCAGGCCCATTCGCGGGTAAACCCGCTCCCACAGGTTCACTGCCGATCCTGAGTTTGGCATTGACCCTGTGGGAGCGGGTTTACCCGCGAATGGGCTAACGCGAACAGCCAAAAGGATCAGCATGTTCGACTGGAACGATCTGCGGTTTTTCCTCGAGTTGCAGCGCAGCGGCCGTCTGCTTACCGCCGCCAAGCGCCTCAACACCACCCACAGCACCGTGGCCCGGCACATCGAGAGCATCGAAAAGCACCTGGGCACCGCGCTGTTCGTCCAGCACGCCCAGGGCTACGAACTCACGCCTTCCGGCCAGGCCCTGCTCAAGCACGCCGAAGCCATGGAGAACGTCGCCCTGCTGGCGCAGGAAGAAATCACCCAGGCCATCACGCCATTGGGCAAGATCCGCCTGGGGGTGACCGAAGGCATCGGCATCATGTTCTTCACCCCGCGCATGAAAGCGTTGTTCCAGCGCTACCCGGGGCTCGAAGTGGAACTGGTGGCGGTGCCGCGGTTCGTCAGCATCCTCAACCGTGAAGCCGAGATCAGCATCCACCTGGAACGCCCCAACGCCGACCTGTTGATCACCCGCAAGCTTACCGACTACCGCCTGGCCCTGTACGCCAGCCAAGAGTACCTGGACCGCGCACCACCGCTGCACAGCCGCGAGGACCTGGCTCGGCACAGCTGGATCGGCTATGTCGACGACCTGCTGTTCAGCCAGGAGCTGCTGTTCCTCAACAGCTTCTGCCGGGCGCCCAACGTAGTGTTCCGCAGCACCAGCGTGATCGCCCAGCAGCATGCCGCGCAAGCCGGGCTGGGCATCGCCGTGCTGCCCAACTACATGGCCCGCCACGATCCGAAGCTGGTGCGCGTGCTGCCCAGCGAGACCATCCAGCGCAGCTACTGGATCTGCACCCGCCGCGAGCTGCATAAGTCGGTACGCCTGCGGGTGGTGTGGGACTATCTGCTGGCGCTGTGCGCCGCCGAGCAGGACGAGTTGCTAGCCGAGTAGCGCCTTGCCGGCCAGCAGCAGTGCGGCGCCACAACCCACCACGGCGAACAGCTGCTGCAGGCGCGGGCCGGCCAGCTTGCTCGCCAATGGCCGCGCCAGCAGCAGGCCCAGCACCGCCCCCACGGCGAACGGCGCCCCGACCCACCAGTGCATTACACCCGCCACGCTGGCGCTGACCACGCTGCCGGTGGACACCAGGGCGATCACCGCCAGCGAGGTGGCGACGATGCTTTTCATGTTCAGGTTGGTATAGCGGTTCAGCGCCGGGATGATCACGAATCCACCACCGACGCCCAACAGGCCTGACAGCAACCCCGACAGCATCCCGGTGAACGCCAGTGCCCGGGCGCAGGGCAGGGTCCAGCGCAAACGCCCCTGCAGCGGGTTGAGCACGCAGGGCATGATCTCCCGCTCGCCACAGGGCGACTCGCCACGCAGTTCACGCGCCGCCTTGCGCCAGATCCGCAGGCAGGCGTACACCAGCACCCCGGCGAACACCAAGGCCAACGGCGTGTTGGGCAAACGGTGAGCGAGCATCAGGCCGAACGGCGCGCAGGCAATCCCGATCGCCGCGATGAACAAAGCTGCCCGGTAGCGCACCAGGCCCTGGCGCAAGCCAAGCACCGCGCCGACCGCAGCCGCGAGCCCCACGGCCAGCAGGCCGATCGGCGCTGCCTCGACCATGCTCAGCCCCAGGCCGAACACCAGCAACGGCACCGCCAGGATGCCACCGCCGGCGCCGGTCAGGGCCAGCACCGCGCCAATGATCGCGCCGAGCCCAGCGCCCAGCAGTTGGTGTTCGATCACTGCTGCGCCTCGACCACCAGAGGTTGCGGCCGGGCCAGCCATTCGCGTCCCTTGAGCATGGCCTTCCAGTACAACGGCGGCAGGATCCGCGCCTTGAGCAACCAGGCCAGCCGCGTCGGCTTGCGGCCATCGAGCAGCCAGCGCGGGAAGCTCGGCGCCACCTTGCCGCCATAGGTGAACTCGGCCAGGACGATCTTGCCGCGCTCGACCGTCAACGGGCAGGAGCCGTAGCCATCGTACTGGGCCAGGGTCGCCAGGCGACCGAGTGCCACCAGCACATTATTGGCCACCACCGGCGCCTGCTTGCGGGCGGCGGCGGCGGTCTTGGCGTTGCTGGTATTGGCCACGTCACCCAGCGCATGAACATTGCCGAACTGGCGGTGACGCAGTGTGTGGGGATCGACATCCACCCAGCCCGACGCGTCGGCCAGCGGGCTCTGGCGGATGAAGTCAGGCGCCACCTGGGGCGGCACCACATGCAGCATGTCGAAGGCCTCGACCCGGGTTTCGGTGCTTCCGTCGGGAAGGGTACGGATAAACGTTGCGCGCTTGTTCGGACCATCCACCGCCGTCAGGCGATGCTGGTAGTTCAGGTCCACGCCGTACTTGTCGATGTAGCTCATCAGTGCTGGCACATAGTCCGGTACGCCGAACAGCACTGCCCCGGCATTGAAGAAGCTGGCCCTGACATTGCCCAGGTGCCCGTTGCGCAACCAGTGATCACAGGACAGGTACAGCGCCTTCTGCGGCGCCCCGGCGCATTTGATCGGCATCGGCGGCTGGGTGAAGAGGGCACGCCCCTGCTTGAGATTCTGCACCAGTTGCCAGGTGTAGGGCGCCAGGTCGTAGCGGTAGTTGGAGGTGACACCGTTGCGCCCGAGCGTCTCGCTCAAGCCCTCGATAGCGTTCCAATCGAGTTTCAATCCCGGGCAGACCACCAGCTGTTCATAGCTGACCGCGCGCCCGTCCTCGAGCCTCACCAGTTGCCCCTGAGGGTCGAAGCCCTCCACCCGCGCCTTGATCCAGCGCACGCCACGGGGCAGGGTGGCCGCCATGGTCTGGGCGGTGCTCGGCGCCTTGAACACACCGGCACCGACCATGGTCCAGCCGGGCTGGTAGTAGTGCACGTCGGCGGGGTCGATCAGGGCAATGTCCAGCGACGGATCACGGGCAATCAAGCTGGAGGCAGTGGCGATGCCAGCGGCACCGGCGCCGACGATCACCACCTTGTGGTGGTCGGCACGGGAGGAATCGGCAGGGGACAGCAAGGCAGGCATGGCGGTATTCCTTGGAAATCTCGTTATGGGTACGGCGTGGCTTACAGCTTGTTCAGCGGGATCTTCAGGTAGCTCACACCGTTCGCTTCAGGTTCGGGGAATTGTCCGCTGCGCATGTTGATCTGCACCGACGGCAGGATCAGCACGGGCATGTCGAGGGTCTTGTCACGGGCTTCGCGCATCTGCACGAAGCTGTCTTCGCTGATCCCTTCATGGATATGGATGTTGTCGGCACGTTGCTCGGCCACGGTGGTGACATAACGCAGTTCACGGCCACCGGGCAGGTAGTCGTGGCACATGAACAGCCGGGTCTGATCGGGGAAGGCGAGCAGGCGACGGATCGACTGGTACAGGGTTCTCGCGCTGGCCCCCGGGAAGTCGCAACGGGCGGTGCCGTAGTCGGGAGTGAACAAGGTGTCGCCGACGAACACAGCGATCTCGCCCGCGTCCTCGATCATGTAGCTCATGCACGCCGGGGTATGCCCAGGGGTGTGCAGGGCACGGGCGTGCAGGTTGCCGATGCGAAATCCCTCTTCATCTTCGAACAGCACGTCGAACTGGCTGCCGTCGCGGGCAAAACCCGGCTCGGCGTTGAACAGGGTGCCGAAGACTTTCTGCACCTGGGTGATCTGCGCACCGATCGCGATGCTGCCGCCAAGCCGCTCCTTGAGATAGGCCGCCGCGGAAAGATGGTCAGCGTGCACATGGGTATCCAGGATCCATTGCACCTTGGCGTCCAGCGCTTCGACACGGGCGATCAACTTGTCCGCCGAATCGCTGCAGGTGCGCCCGGACTTCGGGTCATAGTCCAGCACGCTGTCGATCAGCGCACATTGGCGAGTCTCGCCATCCATGACCAGGTAGCTGATGGTCCAGGTCGCCTTGTCGAAGAATGCTTCGACGTGAAGGTTGTTGCCGATGATCATTGCACTCTCCAGTTATCCACCGAGCCTCCTTGAAGGCATAGGCAGTGAAGGGGGCTTTATCAAGATGCATGCCAGCCTTTCAGATAGCACGCCGTCCCTTGCAGGAGCGGCCTCGTGCCGCGACGGGCTACGCAGCAGCCCCATTCCTGCCAAGCAAAGGTGACAGTTCCTGGCAGTCGACTGTCAGCCGATGGCAGTGTTTGGCAGTCCTTGCTACCCTCGCCAGGTCCTTCATCTGGTGCTGTCATGCTAGCCGCTTCCCATCCCGCGATCCTCGCGCTGGTGTCCTACCTCGAACACGATGTGCTGCCCAGCATCGTGCTGGACACCGACTACAACATCCTGGCTGCCAACGCGGCGTACCGTCGCCAGTTCGGCAACGAGGAGCACGCGCCTATCGGCGAAAAGTGCCATCGGGTCTCGCACCACTATGCCGTGCCTTGCGACCAGGCCGGGGAACATTGCCCGCTGCGCAAGTCGCTGGACAGCAAGGTGCCCGAGCGCGTGCTGCACATCCATCACACCCCGCGTGGGCCGGAACATGTGGATGTGGAGCTGCGCCCGATCCTCGATGACGAGGGCAGGGTGGTAGCCTTCGTCGAACGCCTGACCAGCATCACCCTGGCATCGGCACAGCCTCAACAGCAGGGGTTGGTTGGCCGGGCGCCAGCCTTCAAGACTGCGTTGGCCAGTCTGCAGCGAGCGGCCCCCGCACAGATCCCGGTATTGCTCCAGGGTGAATCCGGTACCGGCAAGGAGCTGTTCGCCCGCGCCCTGCACCTGGGCAGCCCCCGAGCCAATGGTCCCCTGGTGGTGGTGGACTGCACCGGGCTGACCGAGTCGCTGTTCGAGAGTGAACTGTTCGGCTATGAGAAAGGTGCCTTCACCGGCGCGACTCAACGCAAGATCGGCCTGGCCGAAGCCGCTCACGGTGGCACCCTGTTCCTCGATGAGATCGGTGAGGTACCGCTGGCCATGCAGGTGAAACTGCTGCGCCTGATCGAGTCCGGTAGCTTCCGCCCGGTCGGCAGCACACGCACGGTCCATTCGGACTTTCGCCTGGTCTCAGCCACGCACAAGCCATTGAAAGAGATGGCCGCCGAAGGGACGTTCCGCGAAGATCTGTATTACCGCATCAGCGGGTTCCCGATTCGCCTGCCGTCACTACGTGAGCGAGTCGAGGATTTACCGTTGCTCTGTGAGAGCCTGCTGCAACGCATGGCCGGCAAGCACGCGCCCAAGGTTACCGCCGAAGCACTCGAGTGCCTCAACCTGCATACCTTCCCAGGCAACATTCGCGAACTCAGGAACATCCTGGAGCGCGCGCGATTGTTTGCTGATGATGGGCTGATCCGTCCCGAGCATCTTCCGGAAGATATCTACCCGACTATAAGGCAGCCAGGTGTTCGGGGACGTAAGAACGAAATGGCCGATCTGGCCCACGCCTTGGAAACCTTCAGCGGTTCCCGAAGTGAATTGGCCGATCACCTCGGGATGAGCGAACGCACGTTGTACCGCCGACTTAAAGCATTGGGAATTTCGTAGTTCCACGTGGAACATTCGTGAAGGCAAAAAAAAGCCAATCCCATGGATTGGCTTTTTTGGTACTGCCAGCTAATCAGAAGTCCAGGTTGGACACCGACAGCGCGTTGCTTTCGATGAAGTCGCGACGCGGCTCGACCGCATCCCCCATCAAGGTGTTGAACAGCTGGTCGGCAGCAATGGCGTCCTCGATGGTCACCTTGAGCATGCGGCGCACAGTCGGGTCCATGGTGGTTTCCCACAGCTGGTCCGGGTTCATCTCACCCAGCCCTTTGTATCGCTGGATGGTGTGGCGCTTGGTGCTCTCGTTCATCAGCCAGTCCAGGCCTTCCTTGAACTCGATAACCGCCTTGCGACGCTCACCACGCTGAACGTAGGCGCCTTCACCGAGCAGGGTACCGAGCTTGGCGCCCAGGGCGACCACAGAACGGTAATCGTTGCTGCCGAAGAACTCGCGATTGAAGGTGACATAGCTGGCCAAGCCGTGGGAGGTGACTTCCACTTCCGGCAGCCAGATATTGCGTTCCTTGTCTTCGCGCAGGCTGGCGACGTAGCTCAGGCCCGACTTCTGGCTGTTGTTCAGACGCTCCTGGAACTTGCCCAGCCAGGTCTGCATGGCAGCATGGTTGGCCAGTTGCTCCTGGGTGACTTCCGGCAGGTAGATGAAGTGCTCGGTCAGCTCTTCCGGATACAGGCGCGACAGACGCTTGAGGGTCTTCATCACGGCGCGGAATTCGTTGACCAGCGCTTCGAGCTGCACACCGGAAACGGCAGGCGCGGACTCGTCCAGGTGCAGGCTGGCATCTTCCAGGGCCGACTGGGTCATGTATTCTTCCATGGCCTCGTCGTCCTTGATGTACTGCTCCTGCTTGCCCTTCTTCACCTTGTACAGCGGCGGCTGAGCGATATAGATGTAGCCACGCTCGACCAGCTCCGGCAACTGACGGAAGAAGAAGGTCAGCAGCAGGGTACGGATGTGCGAACCGTCGACGTCAGCATCGGTCATGATGATGATGTTGTGATAACGCAACTTGTCGATGTTGTACTCTTCGCGACCGATGCCACAGCCCAGTGCGGTGATCAGCGTGCCGACCTCCTGGGAAGAGATCATCTTGTCGAAGCGCGCTTTCTCGACGTTGAGGATCTTGCCCTTGAGCGGCAGGATCGCCTGGGTGCGACGGTTGCGGCCTTGCTTGGCCGAACCACCCGCGGAGTCACCCTCCACCAGGTACAGTTCGGAAAGGGCAGGGTCCTTCTCCTGGCAGTCGGCCAGTTTGCCCGGCAAGCCAGCGATGTCCAGCGCACCTTTGCGGCGGGTCATCTCACGGGCCTTGCGCGCCGCTTCACGGGCGCGGGCGGCGTCGATCATCTTGCCGACCACGGCCTTGGCTTCGTTGGGGTTCTCCAACAGGAAGTCGGCGAAGTACTTGTTCATCTCCTGTTCCACGGCGGTCTTCACCTCCGAGGAAACCAGCTTGTCCTTGGTCTGCGAGCTGAACTTCGGATCCGGTACCTTGACCGAGATGATCGCGGTCAGGCCTTCGCGGGCGTCATCACCCGTGGTGGCAACCTTGTTCTTCTTCGCCAGGCCTTCCTGCTCGATGTAGCTGTTCAGGCTACGAGTCAGCGAGGAACGGAAGCCGACCAGGTGGGTACCACCGTCGCGCTGGGGAATGTTGTTGGTGAAGCACAGCAGGTTTTCGTTGAAGCTGTCGTTCCACTGCAGGGCGATTTCCACACCCACGCCGTCGTCACGCTGAACGTTGAAGTGGAAGACCTGGGAGTTGACCGGGGTCTTGTTGGTGTTCAGGTATTCAACGAATGCGCGCAGGCCACCTTCGTACTTGAAGAACTCTTCCTTGCCGCTGCGCTCGTCCTTCAGCAGGATGCCAACGCCGGAGTTCAGGAACGACAGCTCGCGGATACGCTTGGCGAGAATGTCCCAGCTGAAGTGGATGTTCTTGAAGGTTTCAGCGGAAGGCTTGAAGTGGATGTGGGTACCGGTGGTTTCGCTGTCACCGACGACCGCCATCGGCGCCTGCGGCACACCATGGACGTAGGTCTGCTCCCAGATCTTGCCGCTACGACGAACGGTGAGCACCAGCTGCTCGGACAGGGCGTTCACCACCGACACGCCTACACCGTGCAGACCGCCGGACACCTTGTAGGAGTTGTCGTCGAACTTACCGCCAGCGTGCAGCACGGTCATGATGACCTCGGCTGCGGAAACGCCTTCTTCTTTATGCACATCGACCGGAATGCCACGGCCGTTGTCACGGACACTGATGGATTCGTCCGGATGAATGATGACGGTAATGTCATCGCAATGCCCGGCCAGGGCTTCGTCGATCGAGTTGTCGACCACCTCGAACACCATGTGGTGCAGGCCGCTGCCGTCATCGGTGTCGCCAATGTACATGCCGGGACGTTTGCGTACGGCATCCAGCCCTTTCAGCACCTTGATGCTGGAGGAGTCGTACGTTTGATTTTCGCTCATGCCTTCACTCCCGATGGTCGTGGGTCTGGGTGATACGGCCTTGTTCCACGTGGAACAAGGCGACTGGCGTTTCCGTCTGCCAGCCTTCCCTCAGAAATTCGTGGTCTACACAGGTGATGAACACCTGGCAGTTCAATTCTTCAAGCAAGCGGCACAGGGCGCGGCGGTGCTGCTCGTCCAGTTCGGACGGCAAGTCATCCACCAGATAAATACACTGACCGCGACGAACCTGGCTGACCAGATGCCCCTGGGCGATGCGCAGGGCACAGACCACCAGCTTCTGCTGCCCTCGCGAAAGGATGTCGGCCGCATTGTTCGCGCCCAATCGCAGGCGCAGATCAGCACGCTGTGGCCCGGCCTGGGTGTGTCCCATCTGCTGATCGCGAAGGAGGGAGGTTGCGAGGACTTCGTTGAGTTCCCGGTCCTTGTCCCAGCCTCGGTAATAGCTCAGGGTCAGCCCGTCCAGTTCGACCAGTTCGCTCAGGGTTCGCTCGAAGACAGGCTTCAAGGCCTTGATATAGTTGCGACGGTATTCATCTATCTCCGCACTGGCGAGGCATAACTCCCGATCCCAGGCGGCTTGCGAAACGGCGTCCAGTGTACCATGCCGCAGCCATGAGTTCCGCTGCCGCAGGGCCTTCTGCAGGCGCTGCCAGGTCGCCATGAAACGGGGTTCCACGTGGAACACGCCCCAATCGAGGAACTGCCGACGCACTTTGGGCGCCCCCTCGAGCAAGCGGAAGCTGTCCGGGTTGATCAACTGCAGCGGTAGCATCTCGGCCAATTGCGCAGCGCTACGCGCATTCTGTCCGTCGATGCGAATGGTGAAGTCGCCTTGTCGTTCACGTGAAACGCCCAGGTTGCTGGTACCACCTTCGGCCAGTTCAACCTGGCCGAACACGGTGCAGGTTGGCTGCTCGTACTGAATGACTGGATTCAACCGTGTGCTGCGGAACGAACGTGCAAGCCCAAGCAGATGCACGGCTTCGAGCACGCTGGTCTTGCCGCTGCCGTTGGCGCCATAAAGGATGTTGATGCGGGGGGAGGGTGAGAGGGTCACCGGGTGCAGGTTGCGCACCGCGGTGACCGAGAGACGTCGAAGGGACATGTCGCCTGCTATGGGTTACAGGCGCATCGGCATGACAACGTAGGACGAGTCGTCATTGCCGGCTTCCTGCAGCAGGGCGCTGCTGTTGGAGTCCGACAGAATCAGGCGAACCTGTTCAGTGGTCATGACGCCCAGCACGTCCAGCAAGTAGCTGACGTTGAAACCGATCTCCAGCGAGCTGCCGTTGTAGTCGACGCTGATTTCTTCTTCCGCTTCTTCCTGCTCCGGGTTGTTGGCCTGGATCTTCAACTGACCGGCAGCCAGTTGCAGACGGATACCGCGGTACTTCTCGTTGGACAGGATCGCAGTACGGCTAAACGCCTCACGCAGCGCCTGACGATCGCCGATTACCAGCTTGTCGCCGCCCTTGGGCAGTACGCGCTCGTAGTCCGGGAACTTGCCATCGACCAGCTTGGAGGTGAAGGTGAACTCACCAGTGGTAGCACGAATGTGGTGCTGGCCCAGGACGATGCTGACCGTGCCTTCCGGATCGGTCAGCAAGCGCGCCAGCTCGAGGATACCTTTGCGTGGCACGATGACCTGGTGACGATCAGCTTGGTCGATAGGTGCCTGCATGGCACACAGCGCCAAGCGGTGGCCGTCGGTGGCCACGGCACGCAGGGTGCCGGGGGACACTTCCAGCAACATGCCGTTGAGGTAGTAGCGCACATCTTGCTGGGCCATGGCGAAGCTGGTGCGCTCGATCAGGCGGCGCAGCTTGCTCTGTTCCAGGTTGCAGGTCAGCGAGCCCGGGCCTTCTTCCACGGTCGGGAAGTCATTGGCCGGCAGGGTGGACAGGGTGAAACGGCTGCGGCCGGCCTTGACCAGCAGCTTCTGCTCGTCGACCTTGATGTCGATCAGCACATCGCTGGGCAGGCTCTTGCAGATGTCCATCAGCTTGCGCGCCGGCACGGTGATCTCGCCCGGTTCGGCGGGCTCTTCCAGCTGGACGCGGCCAACCAATTCGACTTCCAGGTCGGTACCGGTCAACGACAGCTGCTGGCCTTGCACGACCAGCAGGACGTTGGACAGGACCGGCAAGGTCTGGCGGCGCTCGACGACGCCTGCGACCAGTTGCAGGGGTTTCAACAGGGCTTCGCGTTGAATGGTGAAATGCATGGTCTAGTCCCTTGCCTTCAATTAGCTGCGCAGACGGCCATCAGGTCGTCAGCGTGCGCAGCAGGTTCTTGTAGTCCTCGCGGATGTCCGCGTCGGATTCCTTCAATTCGTTGATCTTGCGGCAGGCGTGCAGCACGGTGGTGTGGTCGCGGCCGCCGAACATGTCGCCAATCTCCGGCAGACTGTGGTTGGTCAGCTCTTTCGACAACGCCATGGCCACCTGCCGTGGACGCGCCACGGAGCGCGACCGTCGCTTGGACAGCAGATCGGAGATCTTGATCTTGTAGTACTCGGCCACGGTGCGCTGGATGTTATCCACACTGACCAGCTTGTCCTGCAGCGCCAGCAGATCCTTGAGCGACTCACGGATCAGCTCGATGGTGATGTCGCGGCCCATGAAGTGCGAGTGAGCAATCACCCGCTTCAAAGCACCTTCGAGCTCACGCACGTTGGAGCGGATACGCTGGGCGATGAAGAACGCGGCGTCGTGCGGCAGCTCGACCTTGGCCTGGTCGGCCTTCTTCATCAGGATCGCCACGCGGGTTTCCAATTCCGGTGGCTCGACAGCCACCGTCAGGCCCCAACCGAAGCGCGACTTCAGACGCTCCTCCAGGCCTTCGATCTCCTTCGGGTAACGATCACTGGTGAGGATCACCTGCTGACCGCCTTCGAGCAAGGCGTTGAAGGTATGGAAAAACTCTTCCTGGGATCGCTCCTTGCGGGCGAAGAACTGGATGTCGTCGATCAGCAACGCATCGACCGAACGGTAGAAACGTTTGAATTCATTGATGGCGTTAAGCTGGAGCGCCTTGACCATGTCCGCGACGAAGCGCTCGGAATGCAGGTAGACCACCTTGGCATTCGGGTTCTTCTTCAACAGATGGTTACCCACCGCATGCATCAAGTGCGTCTTACCCAGGCCAACACCGCCATAAAGGAAGAGCGGGTTGTAGCCATGCTTGGGGTTGTCGGCGACCTGCCAGGCCGCAGCACGGGCCAGCTGGTTGGACTTACCCTCGACGAACGTCTCGAAGGTGAAGGTGCGGTTGAGGTAGCTGGTGTGCTTGAGCGCGCCTTCGACCTGCACCGTACGTTGCTCGGTGCGCCCAGTAGTCGCAGGCATCGCGGCAGGTTCAGCCATGCTGTCGAAGCTGTCACGGGAAGTCGGTTCTTCGACCTCGGCGTTCGGCGCAGGCTCGATCACCGAGGCACTGACAGGCTCGGCCGGCTGTTCGACTTTTGCCGACTGCTGCAACTGAGCTTGTTGCGCCATGTTGGCTGCGACTGCGGCACTGACGGGGGCATTGGGTGCCGCACGCGCCGCGGAGCTGCGACGACTGCCAATTAATAAGGAAAGGACGGGCGCGATACCGCTGCCCTGTTCGCCGAGCAATTCGAGCAGGCGGCCAAGATACTTCTCATTGACCCAATCGAGCACAAAGCGGTTGGGCGCATAGACGCGCAACTCGTCGCCTTCGGCTTCGACCTGTAGCGGACGGATCCAGGTGTTGAATTGCTGGGCAGGCAGTTCATCGCGCAGAAGCTCCACGCACTGCTGCCAAAGTTCCACTGACACGGATATCCCCTGAGTTGAAAGCCGGCTGAGGCAAAAACAAACCGCCATTGTACCGGTCGGGCGACCAGTTATCCACACGTGGCGGGCGTCTCGGGCACAGTAAAAGCGCCAAAAATTGACTTTTTTACCACCCCAAACGGTAGATAAGCCCTGTGGATAACGCTAGCTGAGGTCTATGCACAACCCTGGGTTTTGATCTGTGGATAATCGTCCTGTGGATAAACTCATCTTCGGTACACAGCTTTTACGCAAGCCCGCCACAGAGAGAACACCTGTTACCGACAAGGTTGTGAATTGCTGTACAGCAGGTGATTTATGGGCTCAACGCAGTTATCCACAGAAGGTTATCCACTTAAGCTCTATAAGTTCTTCAGAAAAGCTTTCTATATGCCTCTTTGTTTTTTTATCTCACGCGGCTGTCTCGAGAATCGACGGACAACCCGGCTAACCGCTGATCACCCACTTCACCGGCTGAAGGAAAGGCTGGTTGGAAATTGACCTATCCGCTTGCTTTCTCTAGAATCGCCGATCTCTTAAAAAGGGGGCCCTTCCGGCCCGTTGTCGACCAACCCAGGTAACACGCCATGAAACGTACTTTCCAACCAAGCACCATCAAGCGCGCCCGCACCCACGGTTTCCGTGCCCGTATGGCCACCAAGAACGGCCGTGCCGTTCTGTCGCGTCGTCGCGCCAAAGGCCGTAAGCGTCTGGCCATTTGATTTTCCGGCACAGGTGGTGAGTCAGGACTTCAGTCGGGAAAAGCGACTGCTTACACCCCGACACTTCAAAGCGGTCTTCGACTCCCCAACCGGCAAGGTTCCAGGGAAAAACCTGCTTATCCTTGCCCGCGAGAACGGTCTCGATCACCCACGCCTCGGCCTGGTGATCGGCAAGAAGAGCGTCAAGCTCGCCGTTCAACGCAATCGCCTGAAACGCCTGATGCGCGACTCGTTTCGCCTGAACCAGCAGCTGTTGGCTGGTCTGGATATCGTGATCGTTGCGCGCAAGGGGTTGGGCGAAGTGGAAAACCCAGAATTGCACCAACACTTTGGCAAGCTCTGGAAGCGACTGGTTCGCAGTCGACCCTCTCCAGCGGTCAATGCCGATCCCGCAGGGGTAGACAGTAACAATGCGTAAACTGGCCCTCGTTCCGATCCAGTTCTACCGTTACGCCATCAGTCCACTGATGGCCAGTCACTGTCGTTTCTATCCCAGCTGTTCCTGTTACGCATACGAAGCCATCGAAAACCATGGCCTGTTGCGTGGTGGGTGGCTGGCCGTTCGTCGCCTGGGGCGCTGTCATCCGTGGAACGACGGCGGTTTCGATCCCGTTCCACCTGCTCCTTCCTCCCGAACTTCTTCGATAGCCGAGTAATCATGGATATTAAACGCACGATCCTGATCGTCGCCCTGGCAATCGTGTCCTACGTACTGGTCCTCAAGTGGAACCAGGACTACGGCCAGGCTGCCTTGCCGACTCAGCATGCTGCTGCCAGCAACGCTGCTCCGTCCCTGCCGGATACCGTGCCGGCTGGCAACTCCGGTGCCAGCGCCGATGTGCCGAGCGCCAATGCTGAATCCAGCCCTGCGGAGCTGGCGCCGGTCGCGGTCAGCAAGGACCTGATCCGGATCAAGACCGATGTCCTGGACCTGGCTATCGACCCGGTCGGTGGCGACATCGTCCAACTGAACCTGCCGAAATACCCACGTCGTCAGGACCATCCGGACATTCCGTTCCAGCTGTTCGATAACGGTGGCGAACGTGTGTACCTTGCCCAGAGCGGCCTGACCGGTACCAACGGCCCGGATGCGCGCGCCACCGGTCGCCCGCTTTACGCTGCGGACCAGAAGAGCTTCCAGCTGGCCGACGGCCAGGACCAATTGGTCGTGGACCTGAAGTTCAGCGAAAACGGCGTCAATTACATCAAGCGCTTCAGCGTTAAGCGTGGCGAGTACGACCTGACCGTCAGCTACCTGATCGACAACCAGAGTGGCCAGGCCTGGACCGGCAACATGTTTGCCCAGCTCAAGCGTGACGCCAGCTCCGATCCGTCGTCGAGCACCGCCACCGGCACCGCCACCTACCTGGGTGCGGCCCTGTGGACAGCTTCGGAGCCGTACAAGAAAGTGTCGATGAAAGACATCGACAAAGGCAGTTTGAAAGAAAATGTAACCGGCGGCTGGGTCGCCTGGTTGCAGCACTACTTCGTGACCGCCTGGATTCCAAGCCACTCGGACAACAATGCGGTCCAGACCCGCAAGGACAGCCAGGGCAACTACATCATCGGCTACACCGGTCCGGCCCTGAACGTGCCTGCCGGCGGCAAGGTCGAGACCAGCGCCATGCTGTACGCCGGTCCGAAGATCCAGTCCAAGCTCAAGGAGTTGTCCCCAGGCCTGGAACTCACCGTCGACTACGGCTTCCTGTGGTTCATCGCCCAGCCGATCTTCTGGCTGCTGCAACATATCCACAGCCTGCTCGGCAACTGGGGCTGGTCGATCATCGTCCTGACCATGCTGATCAAGGGCCTGTTCTTCCCGCTCTCGGCCGCCAGCTACCGCTCGATGGCGCGCATGCGTGCCGTGGCGCCGAAACTGGCCCAGCTCAAGGAACGCTTCGGTGACGATCGCCAGAAGATGTCCCAGGCGATGATGGAGCTGTACAAGAAAGAGAAGATCAACCCGCTGGGCGGCTGCCTGCCGATCCTGGTGCAGATGCCGGTGTTCCTGGCCCTGTACTGGGTACTGCTGGAAAGCGTCGAGATGCGCCAGGCCCCGTGGATGCTGTGGATCACCGACTTGTCGATCAAGGATCCGTTCTTCATCCTGCCGATCATCATGGGCGCCACCATGTTCATCCAGCAGCGCCTGAACCCGACGCCACCGGATCCGATGCAAGCGAAGGTCATGAAAATGATGCCGATCATCTTCACCTTCTTCTTCCTGTGGTTCCCGGCCGGTCTGGTGCTGTACTGGGTTGTGAACAACTGCCTGTCGATCGCACAGCAGTGGTACATCACTCGCGGCATCGAGGCAGCGGCCAAGAAAGCTGCTGCTTGACGGGCACTTCTGTTTGCCTGTGAATAAAAACGCCCCCTAGTGGGGCGTTTTTGCTATCCGTCGAATTCGTTGTAGAGGCTTTCGAGCATGAACACTGTGCGTGAAACCATCGCCGCCATCGCTACCGCCCAGGGCCGTGGCGGTGTTGGCATCGTCCGCTTGTCCGGGCCGCTGGCCAGCCAGGCCGGGCAGGCCATCACCGGCCGCACGCTGACCCCGCGCCATGCCCACTACGGCCCGTTCCGCGATGCCGAAGGCCTGGTCCTGGACGAAGGCATCGCGCTGTTCTTCCCCGGACCGAACTCGTTCACCGGCGAAGACGTGCTGGAGCTGCAGGGCCACGGGGGGCCGGTGGTCATGGACATGCTGCTGCAGCGTTGCCTGCAGTTGGGTTGCCGGTTGGCGCGCCCGGGCGAGTTCAGCGAGCGAGCGTTCCTCAACGACAAGCTCGACCTGGCCCAGGCCGAAGCCATCGCTGACCTGATCGAAGCCAGCTCCACCCAAGCTGCCCGTAATGCCCTGCGTTCCCTGCAGGGGGCGTTCTCCAAGCGTGTGCACGGGCTGACCGAGGCGCTGATTGCCTTGCGCATCTACGTCGAGGCGGCAATCGACTTCCCCGAGGAAGAAATCGACTTTCTCGCCGACGGCCATGTGTTGCGCATGCTCGATGACGTGCGCAGCGAGTTGTCCACAGTGCAGCGTGAAGCCGGGCAGGGCGCCTTGTTGCGCGACGGCATGACCGTGGTCATCGCCGGCCGGCCGAACGCCGGCAAATCGAGCCTGCTCAACCAGTTGGCCGGACGCGAGGCGGCGATCGTCACCGATATCGCCGGCACCACCCGGGACATCCTGCGCGAACATATCCACATCGATGGCATGCCGTTGCATGTGGTCGATACCGCCGGCCTGCGCGATACCGATGACCATGTGGAAAAGATCGGCGTGGAAAGGGCGCTCAAGGCCATCGGCGAAGCCGATCGGGTGCTGCTGGTCGTCGACTCGACCGCACCGGAAGCCAGTGATCCCTTCGCCTTGTGGCCAGAATTTCTCGATCAGCGTCCGGACGTGGCCAAGGTCACCCTCATCCGCAACAAGGCCGACCTCAGTGGTGAAGCCGTTGGCATGGAACAAAGCGACGACGGCCATGTGACCATCATCCTGAGTGCCCGTGAGAGCGATATGGGCCTGGACCTGCTGCGTAACCACCTCAAGGCCTGCATGGGTTATGAACAGACCGCGGAAAGCAGCTTCAGCGCCCGTCGTCGGCACCTGGAGGCGCTACGCCAGGCTAGCGAGCACCTGGAACATGGTCGGGCGCAGTTGACCCTGGCTGGCGCCGGAGAGCTGTTGGCGGAGGATCTGCGCCAGGCACAGCAGGCGTTGGGGGAAATCACCGGGGCGTTCAGTTCGGATGACCTGCTCGGCAGGATCTTCTCGAGCTTCTGCATCGGTAAGTAGTCCACAACCCTGCGATATCGAAGCCGCTCCTACCTGGAGCGGCTTTTTTTTGCCTGTGATTCAGGATTGTGGGAGCGGACTTGACCCGCGAACACCGGTGCAGCCGGTGCCATATCTGCAAGCCTGCTTCGCGAGACAAGCTCGCTCCCACGACGTCATCCACAGATTAAGGCCCTGACTCAGGAGCTCTGTGGAAAACTCGCCTTCAGCTCCGTTGATAACCAGGCTTTTTTTCTGAGGACAAACCCGCCTGTGGGTAACAGGCACATTCATCCACAGGTTAAACAGCAGTATCCAGAGCCCCCAGGCCCATTTCGACACAGGGTTATGATTCTCTGTACACACCG
Organism: Pseudomonas sp. microsymbiont 2; assembly: GCF_054788395.1. Taxonomy (NCBI): domain Bacteria; kingdom Pseudomonadati; phylum Pseudomonadota; class Gammaproteobacteria; order Pseudomonadales; family Pseudomonadaceae; genus Pseudomonas; species Pseudomonas sp. microsymbiont 2. The sequence goes on along the minus strand of NZ_CM139112.1, from coordinate 123,425 downwards.
TAATATATGGCCTAGAAGTACTTATACACAGGCATAGCAGAGCCTAAACATAAACATAAAAACAAAGCTTTTTTAAATTTTTCCTCTTTGTTTTCTTTTGCCTGCCACTCATCCACAGCCTGCTCATTTTTTGCTCAGAAGGTTTCTTTGAAGGGCGGGAAGTCCCTATACTTGTCCGCTTACCTTCTCTATTCGCAAAAACAGGCACGAGGTGCGTGGTGGATTTCCCTTCCCGTTTTGAAGTGATCGTCATCGGCGGCGGCCATGCCGGTACCGAGGCTGCGCTTGCGTCCGCACGCATGGGTGTGAAAACCCTGCTGTTGACTCATAACGTGGAAACCCTCGGTCACATGAGCTGCAACCCGGCCATCGGTGGCATCGGCAAGAGCCACCTGGTCAAGGAAATCGATGCGCTCGGCGGCGCCATGGCGTTGGCCACCGACAAGAGCGGCATCCAGTTCCGCATCCTGAATAACCGCAAGGGCCCGGCCGTGCGCGCCACCCGTGCGCAGGCCGACCGCGCCATCTACAAGGCGGTGGTGCGCGAGATCCTGGAAAACCAGCCGAACCTGTGGATATTCCAGCAGTCGTGCGATGACCTGATCGTCGAGCAGGACCAGGTCAAGGGCGTGGTCACGCAAATGGGTCTGCGCTTCTTCGCCGATTCCGTGGTCCTGACCAGCGGCACCTTCCTCGGCGGACTTATCCACATTGGTTTGCAGAACTACTCCGGTGGCCGCGCCGGCGATCCGCCCGCCAATGCCCTGGCCAACCGCATGCGCGAACTGCCGCTGCGCGTCGGTCGGTTGAAGACCGGCACCCCGCCGCGCATCGACGGCCGTTCCGTGGACTTCTCGGTGATGACCGAGCAACCGGGCGACACGCCGATCCCGGTGATGTCGTTCATGGGCAATGCCCAGATGCATCCGCGCCAGGTGAGCTGCTGGATCACCCACACCAACGCCCGCACCCACGAGATCATCGCTTCGAACCTCGACCGTTCGCCGATGTACTCCGGCGTGATCGAAGGCATCGGCCCGCGCTACTGCCCGTCGATCGAAGACAAGATTCACCGTTTCGCCGACAAGGAAAGCCACCAGGTGTTCATCGAGCCGGAAGGCCTGACCACCCATGAGCTGTACCCCAACGGCATCTCCACTTCGCTGCCGTTCGATGTGCAACTGGAGATCGTGCGCTCGATCCGCGGCATGGAAAACGCTCATATCGTGCGTCCGGGCTATGCCATCGAGTACGACTACTTCGACCCGCGCGACCTGAAGTACAGCCTCGAGACCAAGGTCATCGGCGGCCTGTTCTTCGCCGGCCAGATCAACGGCACTACCGGTTACGAAGAAGCCGGTGCCCAGGGCCTGCTGGCCGGGACCAACGCCGCGCTGCGCGCCCAGGGCCGTGAAAGCTGGTGCCCACGTCGCGACGAAGCCTACATTGGCGTTCTGGTCGATGACCTGATCACCCTCGGCACCCAGGAGCCGTACCGCATGTTCACTTCGCGTGCCGAGTACCGGCTGATCCTGCGCGAAGACAACGCCGACCTGCGCCTGACCGAGAAAGGTCGCGAACTGGGTCTGATCGACGACGCCCGTTGGGCCGCATTCTGCGCCAAGCGCGAAGGCATCGAGCGCGAGGAACAGCGGCTGAAGAGCACCTGGGTTCGCCCGGGCACGCCGCAGGGCCAGGCCATTGTGGATAAGTTCGGCACGCCGTTGGCTCACGAGTACAGCCTGCTCAACCTGCTGGCGCGTCCGGAAGTCGACTACGCTGGGCTGATCGAGGCCACCGGCGGTGAAGTGATCGATCCACAGGTCGCCGAACAGGTCGAGATCAAGACCAAGTACGCCGGCTACATCGACCGCCAGCAGGAAGAGATCGCCCGGCTGCGCGCCAGCGAAGATACGCGCCTGCCTGTGGATATCGACTACACCACGATTTCCGGCCTGTCCAAGGAAATCCAGGGCAAGCTCGAGCAGACCCGGCCCGAAACCCTTGGCCAGGCATCGCGCATCCCGGGTGTGACCCCGGCGGCGATTTCCCTGTTGCTGATTCACTTGAAGAAACGCGGCGCAGGCCGCGAATTGGAGCAAAGCGCTTGAGTTCCCCGGTCACCCCGCAACATGCCGAAGAGTTGTCCACAGGTGCGCGCCAGCTCGGTGTCGAGCTGAGCGCGCAGCAGCACGAGCTGCTGTTGGGCTACCTGGCCCTGCTGATCAAATGGAACAAGGCCTACAACCTCACCGCCGTGCGCGACCCGGACGAGATGGTTTCGCGGCATCTGCTCGACAGCCTGAGTGTCATGCCGTTTATCCACAATGACGCCCAGCGCTGGCTGGATGTCGGTAGCGGCGGCGGCATGCCCGGCATCCCGCTGGCCATCCTGCACCCGCACAAGCAAGTGACGGTGCTGGACAGCAACGGCAAGAAGACCCGCTTCCTGACTCAGGTGAAGATGGAACTGAAACTGGACAACCTTACGGTTATCCACAGCCGGGTCGAAGAGGTGCAGCCCGAGCAGCCGTTCTGCGGGATCATCTCCCGCGCGTTCAGCAGCATGGAGAATTTCACCAACTGGACCCGCCACCTGGGTGACGCTCGCACGCAATGGCTTGCAATGAAGGGGCTGCATCCTGCCGACGAACTGGTAGCATTGCCCGCAGACTTCACAGTGGAAAGCGAGCAGGCCCTGACCGTTCCGGGTTGCCAGGGCCAGCGCCATCTGCTGATACTGCGCCGCAAGGCATGACTGGGAACACACGCAACAATGGCTAAGGTATTCGCAATCGCGAACCAGAAGGGTGGTGTGGGCAAGACCACCACCTGCATCAATCTCGCCGCATCGCTGGCCGCGACCAAGCGTCGCGTGCTGCTGATCGACCTCGATCCACAGGGCAACGCCACCATGGGCAGCGGTGTGGATAAACACGAGCTCGAGCACTCGGTGTACGACCTGCTCATCGGGGAATGCGACCTGGCCCAGGCCATGCACTATTCCGAGCACGGCAATTTCCAGCTGCTGCCGGCCAACCGCGACCTGACCGCCGCCGAGGTGGTGCTGCTCGAGATGCAGATGAAGGAGAGCCGCCTGCGCAACGCGCTGGCGCCGATCCGCGAGAACTACGACTACATCCTCATCGACTGCCCGCCGTCGCTGTCGATGCTGACGCTCAACGCCCTGGTCGCCTCCGATGGCGTGATCATCCCCATGCAGTGCGAGTATTACGCGCTGGAGGGGCTCAGCGACCTTGTGGATAACATCAAACGCATCGCCGCGCGGTTGAACCCTGAGCTGAAGATCGAAGGCCTGCTGCGGACCATGTACGACCCGCGCCTGAGCCTGAACAACGATGTTTCGGCACAGCTCAAGGAACACTTCGGCGACCAGCTGTACGACACGGTGATTCCGCGCAACATCCGCCTGGCCGAGGCGCCGAGCTTCGGCATGCCGGCCCTGGCCTACGACAAGCAATCCCGAGGCGCGCTCGCCTATCTGGCGCTGGCCGGGGAACTGGTTCGCCGTCAGCGCCGTCCATCACGCACTGCACAAACAACTTAAGGAATCCGCATGGCCATCAAGAAACGCGGTCTCGGACGTGGGTTGGATGCACTGCTCAGTGGTCCTTCCGTCAGCGCGCTCGAAGAGCAGGCTGTCAAGGTCGACCGGAAGGAACTGCAACAACTGCCGGTCGAGCTGATCCAGCGCGGCAAGTACCAGCCGCGTCGCGACATGGACCCCGAGGCGCTGGAAGAGCTGGCGCACTCCATCCGCGCCCACGGCGTCATGCAGCCGATCGTGGTGCGCCCGATCGGCGACAACCGCTACGAGATCATCGCCGGCGAGCGCCGCTGGCGCGCCACCCAGCAGGCCGGCCTGGACACCGTTCCGGCCATGGTCCGCGAGGTGCCCGACGAAGCCGCCATCGCGATGGCGCTGATCGAGAACATCCAGCGCGAGGACCTGAACCCGCTGGAAGAGGCGTTGGCCCTGCAGCGTCTGCAGCAGGAGTTCGAGCTGACCCAGCAGCAGGTGGCCGATGCCGTCGGCAAGTCGCGGGTCACTGTCGCCAACCTGCTGCGCCTGATCTCGCTGCCCGAGGCGATCAAGACCATGCTCGCCCATGGCGATCTGGAGATGGGCCACGCCCGTGCCTTGCTCGGCCTCGAGGAAGAGCGTCAGGAAGAGGGGGCGCGTCATGTTGTCGCACGTGGCCTGACCGTGCGCCAGACCGAGGCACTGGTGCGCCAGTGGCTCAATGGCAAACCTGAGCCGGTCGAATCGAGCAAACCTGATCCGGATATCGCTCGCCTCGAGCAACGTCTGGCAGAGCGCCTGGGCTCGGCGGTGCAAATTCGCCATGGCAACAAGGGCAAGGGCCAGTTGGTTATTCGCTACAACTCGCTTGATGAGTTGCAAGGCGTGCTTGCTCACATCCGCTGAAACAATTCCCGTTGTAGCGCGCAGTCGGAAATCACTACCGAAGAGTTGAATAGGGGTTAATCCACCCCTATACTCTGCGCGCATTTTGTCGGCACAAATTATGCCAAGTCATAGCTGACTAGGCGGTCGACTTCCGAGGAGCAGTTGAGATGGAAATCCGCACGCCAAACCGCCTGCCTTTCCATCGCTGGGCAGTTTTCCCGGTTCTGTTGGCTCAATTTGCCGTACTGCTGCTGGCAACCCTGGTGTTGTGGCAGTGGAAAGGGGCGGTCAGTGGATATTCAGGTCTCTGCGGAGGCTTGATTGCCTGGCTGCCCAATGTGTATTTCGCCTGGAAGGCATTCCGCTTCAGTGGAGCCCGGGCGGCGCAGGCCATCGTCAAGTCGTTCTACGCGGGCGAGGCAGGCAAGATGATTTTGACGGCAGTGCTGTTCGCACTGACCTTCGCAGGAGTGAAGCCATTGGCGCCGTTGGCAGTATTCGGCGTCTTCGTGCTGACCCTTTTGGTCAGCTGGTTCGCGCCCCTGCTGATGAATAAAAGACTTTCGAGACCTTAGGGCGTTTGAGGCAACCATGGCAGCAGAAACCGCTTCGGGCTATATCCAGCACCACTTGCAGAACCTGACCTACGGTCAACTACCAGACGGCAGCTGGGGCTTCGCCCATTCGGCTGCAGAAGCCAAGGCAATGGGCTTCTGGGCGTTCCACGTGGACACCCTCGGCTGGTCCGTTGCACTGGGTCTGATCTTCCTGTTCATCTTCCGCATGGCAGCCAAGAAGGCGACTTCCGGCCAGCCAAGCGGTCTGCAGAACTTCGTGGAAGTGCTGGTGGACTTCGTCAACGGCAGCGTGAAGGACTCCTTCCACGGCCGTAGCCCGGTGATCGCCCCGCTGGCGCTGACCATCTTCGTCTGGGTCTTCCTGATGAACGCCATCGACCTGGTACCGGTCGACTGGATTCCTCAGCTGGCCATCCTGATCTCCGGTGATCCGCACATTCCGTTCCGCGCCGTGTCGACCACCGACCCGAACGCGACCCTGGCCATGGCCTTCTGCGTGTTCGCCCTGATCATCTTCTACAGCATCAAGGTCAAGGGCCTGGGCGGCTTCCTCGGCGAGCTGACCCTGCACCCGTTCGGCAGCAAGAACATCTTCGTGCAGATCCTGCTGATTCCGGTGAACTTCCTGCTCGAATTCGTCACCCTGATCGCCAAGCCGATCTCGCTGGCCCTGCGTCTGTTCGGCAACATGTACGCCGGCGAGCTGGTGTTCATCCTGATCGCGGTGATGTTCGGCGCCGGCATCCTCTGGCTCAGCGGCCTGGGTATCGTGCTGCAATGGGCGTGGGCTGTGTTCCACATCCTGATCATCACCCTGCAAGCCTTCATCTTCATGATGCTTACCATCGTCTACCTGTCGATGGCTCACGAAGATAACCATTAAGACCGCCTGGCGTGTCTGATAGCCTTCCCCGCCCGTTCGGGGGGAGGGCTTAAAAAGTCCGCAAGGGCATGCTGTAACAAACGATTTGTTTTACCGCTTCAAACTAAAAACCTAACCAATACGACGTAAAAGTCGGGAGGAAAGATGGAAACTGTAGTTGGTCTGACCGCTATCGCTGTTGCTCTGCTGATCGGCCTGGGTGCTCTGGGTACCGCCATTGGTTTCGGCCTGCTGGGCGGCAAGTTCTTGGAAGGCGCTGCTCGCCAGCCAGAAATGGTTCCGATGCTGCAGGTCAAAATGTTCATCGTTGCCGGTCTGCTCGACGCCGTAACCATGATCGGTGTTGGTATCGCTCTGTTCTTCACCTTCGCGAACCCCTTCGTTGGTCAGATCGCCGGCTAATCACTCGTTTCTTACGAGTTGATTGGTGTGATGGACAAAGACCGAGCGAGGTGTTGGCGTGAACATTAATGCAACCCTGATTGGCCAATCCGTTGCTTTTCTGATTTTTGTACTCTTCTGCATGAAGTACGTATGGCCTCCGGTCATCACTGCCCTGCAAGAGCGCCAAAAGAAGATTGCAGACGGCTTGGACGCTGCCAACCGCGCAGCTCGCGACCTGGAGCTGGCCCAAGAGAAAGCGGGTCAGCAACTGCGTGAAGCGAAGGCACAGGCAGCCGAAATCATTGAGCAAAGCAAGAAGCGCGCTGCTCAGCTTGTCGAGGAAGCCCGTGAACAGGCTCGCGTCGAAGCTGACCGTGTGAAGGCTCAGGCTCAAGCCGAGATCGAACAGGAAATTAACAGCGTCAAAGACGCCCTGCGTGCCCAAGTGGGTGCCCTGGCCGTTGGCGGTGCTGAAAAGATCCTTGGCGCCACAATCGATCAAAACGCGCATGCGGAGCTGGTTAACAAACTGGCCGCTGAAATTTAAGCGAGGGCGATCATGGCAGAACTGACCACGTTGGCCCGACCTTACGCTAAGGCTGCCTTCGAGCATGCCCAGGCCCATCAGCAACTGGCCAATTGGTCAGCCATGCTCGGCCTGGCTGCTGCGGTGTCGCAAGACGACACCATGCAGCGCCTGCTCAAGGCCCCGCAACTGACTAGCGCAGAAAAGGCCGCCGCATTCGTTGAAGTGTGCGGTGACAAGTTTGACGCCCAGGCACAGAATTTCATTCATGTTGCCGCGGAAAACGAACGTCTCCTGCTTCTGCCGGAGATTTCGACTCTGTTCGATCTGTACAAGGCCGAGCAAGAGAAATCCGTGGACGTGGAAGTCACCAGTGCTTTTGCGTTGAACCAAGAACAGCAAGACAAACTCGCCAAGGTTCTCAGTGCACGGTTAGGCCAGGAAGTGCGCCTGCACGCGTCGGAGGATGCCAGCCTGATCGGCGGCGTCGTCATCCGCGCCGGCGACCTGGTAATCGATGGCTCGGTTCGCGGCAAGATCGCGAAACTGGCCGAAGCATTGAAATCTTGAGTTTGAAGGGGCAGCAGAGCAATGCAGCAACTCAATCCTTCCGAAATTAGTGAAATCATCAAGGGCCGCATCGAGAAACTCGATGTCAGCTCCCAAGCCCGTAACGAAGGTACCGTCGTAAGCGTTTCCGACGGTATCGTACGGATCCACGGTCTGGCCGACGTCATGTACGGCGAAATGATCGAGTTCCCGGGCAGCGTCTTCGGTATGGCACTGAACCTGGAGCAAGACTCCGTAGGTGCAGTTGTCCTGGGCGACTACACCTCGCTCGCCGAAGGCATGTCGGCCAAGTGCACCGGTCGCATCCTGGAAGTTCCGGTTGGTAAGGAACTGCTGGGTCGCGTCGTCGACGCACTGGGCAACCCGATCGACGGCAAAGGTCCGCTGAACAACACCGAGACCGACGCGGTCGAGAAAGTTGCTCCAGGCGTGATCTGGCGTAAGTCGGTAGACCAGCCTGTACAGACTGGCTACAAGTCGGTCGATGCCATGATCCCGGTTGGCCGTGGCCAGCGTGAGCTGATCATTGGTGACCGTCAGATCGGCAAGACCGCCATGGCGGTCGACGCGATCATCAACCAGAAAAACAGCGGCATCTTCTGCGTCTACGTGGCCGTCGGCCAGAAGCAGTCGACCATCGCCAACGTTGTTCGCAAGCTGGAAGAAGCCGGCGCCCTGGCCAACACCATCGTTGTTGCCGCCAGCGCCTCGGAATCCGCCGCGCTGCAGTTCCTGGCACCGTACGCCGGCTGCACCATGGGCGAGTTCTTCCGCGACCGTGGTGAAGACGCCCTGATCGTTTACGATGACCTGTCCAAGCAGGCCGTTGCCTACCGTCAGATCTCCCTGCTGCTGCGCCGTCCACCAGGACGTGAAGCGTACCCAGGCGACGTGTTCTATCTCCACTCCCGTCTGCTGGAGCGTGCATCGCGCGTTTCCGAAGAGTACGTCGAGAAGTTCACCAACGGTGCCGTAACTGGCAAGACTGGCTCGCTGACCGCCCTGCCGATCATCGAAACCCAGGCTGGCGACGTTTCCGCGTTCGTTCCGACCAACGTGATCTCGATCACCGACGGTCAGATCTTCCTGGAATCGGCCATGTTCAACGCAGGCATCCGTCCTGCCGTTAACGCCGGTGTGTCGGTATCCCGTGTTGGTGGTGCCGCCCAGACCAAGATCATCAAGAAGCTGTCCGGTGGTATCCGTACCGCTCTGGCTCAGTACCGTGAGCTGGCGGCATTCGCCCAGTTCGCTTCTGACCTGGACGAGGCTACCCGCAAGCAGCTGGAGCATGGTCAGCGCGTTACCGAGCTGATGAAGCAGAAGCAGTACGCGCCAATGTCGATCGCCGACATGGCCCTGTCGCTGTACGCCGCTGAGCGTGGTTTCCTGACCGACGTAGAAGTCGCCAAGGTCGGTAGCTTCGAGCAAGCGCTGATCGCCTACTTCAACCGTGATCACGCCGAACTGATGGCGAAGATCAACGTGAAGGGTGACTTCAACGACGAAATCGACGCTGGCATGAAAGCCGGTATCGAGAAGTTCAAGGCCACCCAGACCTGGTAAGCCGCAGCGGGGGCTCCGGCCCCCGCTTGCTAACCTGATAGGTGATACATGGCAGGCGCAAAAGAGATTCGCAGTAAGATTGCGAGCATCAAAAGCACGCAAAAAATTACCAGCGCCATGGAGAAAGTGGCGGTCAGCAAAATGCGCAAGGCACAAATGCGCATGGCTGCTAGCCGTCCTTACGCGGAGCGTATCCGCCAGGTGATCGGTCATCTGGCCAACGCCAACCCGGAATACCGCCACCCGTTCATGATCGAGCGCCCTGTAAAGCGCGCCGGTTATATCGTGGTGAGCAGTGACCGTGGTCTGTGCGGTGGCTTGAACACCAACCTGTTCAAGGCCCTGGTCAAGGACATGAACGAAAACCGCGAACAGGGCGTGGAAATCGACCTGTGCGTGATCGGCAGCAAGGGTGCGACTTTCTTCCGCATCTTTGGCGGCAACGTCGTAGCCGCGATCAGCCATCTGGGCGAAGAGCCATCGATCAACGATCTGATCGGCTCCGTCAAGGTGATGCTGGACGCCTACCTGGACGGCCGCATCGATCGCCTCTCGGTGGTTTCGAACAAGTTCATCAACACCATGACCCAAAAACCGACGGTAGAGCAGTTGGTACCGTTGGTGGCAACCCCGGATCAGGAACTCAAGCACCACTGGGACTACCTGTACGAACCCGACGCAAAAGAGCTGCTGGACGGCTTGATGGTGCGTTACGTGGAGTCGCAGGTGTACCAGGCGGTGGTCGAGAACAACGCTGCTGAACAAGCGGCCCGGATGATCGCCATGAAGAACGCCACAGACAACGCCGGTGATTTGATCAGCGAACTCCAGCTGATCTACAACAAGGCGCGTCAGGCTGCGATCACCCAGGAGATCTCGGAAATCGTCGGCGGCGCTGCCGCGGTTTAACGGTTCAAATATTCAGAGGATCCAGCTATGAGTAGCGGACGTATCGTTCAAATCATCGGCGCCGTCATCGACGTGGAATTCCCACGTGATGCCGTGCCGAGTGTTTACAACGCGCTGAAAGTACAAGGCGCGGAAACCACCCTGGAAGTTCAGCAGCAGCTGGGCGACGGCGTGGTTCGTACCATTGCGATGGGCTCGACCGAAGGTCTGAAGCGCGGTCTGGACGTCGTCGACACCGGCGCGGCCATCTCCGTTCCAGTTGGTAAGGCCACTCTGGGCCGTATCATGGACGTTCTGGGCAACCCAATCGACGAAGCCGGCCCGATCGGCGAAGAAGAGCGTCGTGGCATCCACCAGAAGGCACCTTCGTTCGCTGACCAGGCAGGCGGCAACGACCTGCTGGAAACCGGCATCAAGGTTATCGACCTGGTCTGCCCGTTCGCCAAGGGTGGTAAGGTTGGTCTGTTCGGTGGCGCCGGCGTCGGCAAGACCGTGAACATGATGGAACTGATCCGTAACATCGCCATCGAGCACAGCGGTTACTCCGTGTTCGCCGGTGTGGGTGAGCGTACTCGTGAGGGTAACGACTTCTACCACGAGATGAAGGACTCCAACGTTCTCGACAAGGTAGCGCTGGTCTACGGCCAGATGAACGAGCCACCAGGAAACCGTCTGCGCGTAGCGCTGACCGGCCTGACCATGGCTGAGAAGTTCCGTGACGAAGGTAACGACGTTCTGCTGTTCGTCGACAACATCTATCGTTACACCCTGGCCGGTACCGAAGTATCCGCACTGCTGGGCCGTATGCCTTCGGCAGTAGGTTACCAGCCGACCCTGGCTGAAGAGATGGGCGTTCTGCAAGAGCGCATCACTTCGACCAAGGAAGGTTCGATCACCTCGATCCAGGCCGTATACGTACCTGCGGACGACCTGACCGACCCGTCGCCAGCCACCACCTTCGCCCACCTCGACGCCACCGTCGTACTGTCCCGTGACATCGCCTCCCTGGGTATCTACCCAGCGGTCGACCCACTGGACTCGACTTCGCGTCAGCTGGACCCGAACGTGATCGGTACCGAGCACTACGAAACTGCCCGTCAGGTTCAGTATGTTCTGCAGCGCTACAAAGAGCTGAAGGACATCATCGCGATCCTGGGCATGGACGAACTGTCCGAAGCCGACAAGCAACTGGTTGCCCGTGCTCGTAAGATCCAGCGCTTCCTGTCGCAGCCGTTCTTCGTGGCCGAAGTCTTCACCGGCTCGCCAGGCAAGTACGTTTCGCTCAAGGACACCATCGCTGGCTTCAGCGGCATCCTCAAAGGTGACTACGACCACCTGCCAGAACAAGCGTTCTACATGGTCGGCAGCATCGACGAAGCGATCGAGAAAGCCAAGAAACTGTAATCCCGGCGCCCCGCAAGGGGCGCTAATCAGGTTGAGGCAAGCAGATGGCTATGACAGTCCATTGCGATATCGTCAGCGCGGAAGGAGAGATCTTCTCCGGCCTGGTCGAGATGGTAGTAGCGCACGGCAACCTGGGCGATCTGGGTATCGCTCCAGGCCACGCGCCGCTGATCACCAATCTCAAGCCTGGTCCGATCACGCTGACCAAGCAAGGTGGCGATCGTGAGGTGTTCTACATCTCCGGTGGTTTCCTCGAAGTGCAGCCGAACATGGTCAAGGTTCTTGCCGACACCGTGCAGCGCGCTGCCGACCTGGACGAAGCTCAGGCTCAGGAAGCCCTCAAGGCTGCTGAGAACGCACTGAACGCGAAAAGCTCGGACTTCGACTACGGCGCCGCCGCCGCACGTCTGGCCGAGGCTGCAGCTCAGCTGCGTACTGTCCAGCAATTGCGCAAAGGCAAGTAACCTGGCTTTGGCCGGTCACTGCCGTTGCAATTGAGTTAAAGGGTAGCCTCGGCTACCCTTTTTCTTTTTCTGAAATTCCCCTTTGGTCACGTCCCTGACCGCCCAGGATTGGTAGCCAGTCAATGTCCCTTGATATCGTCATTCTCGCCGCAGGCCAAGGCACCCGCATGCGCTCCGCGCTGCCGAAGGTACTGCACCCGGTCGCCGGCAATTCCATGCTCGGCCACGTTATCCACAGCGCGCGTCAGTTGCAGCCCACCGGTATTCACGTGGTTATCGGCCATGGTGCGGAGCTGGTACGTGAGCGCCTGGCCGCCGACGATCTCAATTTCGTCATGCAGGACAAGCAACTGGGCACAGGCCATGCCGTGGCACAGGCGCTGCCTGCCATCACCGCCGACACCGTACTGGTGTTGTACGGCGATGTGCCGCTGATCGAGGTGGAAACCCTGCAGCGTCTGCTGGCCAAGGTCAGCGAGCAGCAGCTTGGTCTGCTCACCGTGACCTTGCAGGACCCGACCGGCTACGGCCGCATCGTGCGTGACGCTGCGGGCAACGTGACCGCGATCGTCGAGCACAAGGATGCCAGCGAAGCGCAGAAGGCAATCAAGGAAGGCAACACCGGCATCCTCGCCATGCCTGCCGCACGCCTGGCCGACTGGATGGGCCGGTTGTCCAACAACAATGCCCAGGGCGAGTACTACCTCACCGACGTAATCGCCATGGCCGTGGCCGATGGCCTGGTGGTCGCCACCGAACAGCCCCACGACCCGATGGAAGTGCAGGGCGCCAACGACCGCCGTCAGCTGGCGGAGCTCGAGCGTCACTATCAGCTGCGCGAAGGTCGCCGCCTGATGGCCCAGGGCGTCACGCTGCGTGATCCGGCGCGTTTCGATGTGCGTGGCGAGGTGACGGTTGGCCGTGATGTGCTGATCGACATCAATGTCATTCTCGAAGGCAAGGTGGTGATCGAGGACGACGTGCAGATCGGCCCCAACTGCGTGATCAAGGACAGCACCCTGCGCAAGGGCGTGGTGGTCAAGGCCAACAGCCACCTTGAAGGCGCGGTGCTGGGCGAGGGCAGCGATGCCGGCCCGTTCGCCCGTCTGCGTCCAGGCAGCGTCCTGGAAGCCCGTGCCCATGTGGGTAACTTCGTCGAGCTGAAGAACGCACACCTGGGCGAAGGTGCCAAGGCCGGTCACCTGACCTACCTGGGCGATGCCGAAGTCGGTGCCCGCACCAATATCGGTGCCGGCACCATCACCTGCAACTACGACGGCGCCAACAAGTTCCGCACGGTGATGGGCGAGGACGTGTTCATCGGCTCCAACAACTCGCTGGTCGCGCCTGTGGAAATCCAGGCCGGGGCCACTACTGCGGCGGGCTCGACCATCACTCAGACGGTCGAAGCCGGGCAGTTGGGCGTGGCCCGTGCGCGCCAGCGCAACATCGAAGGCTGGAAGCGGCCGGAGAAGATCAAGAAGAGCTGAGTTATCCACAGCACTTTCGATCGAAAGCCGGCTTATGTGAATAAGCCGGCTTTTTATTGGGTGCCGTATCGCGGTCCCTGTAGGAGCGGCCTTGTGTCGCGATGGGCCGCAAAGCGGCCCCAGCTATTTCTGCCTTGGCGCTGAGATCCTGGGGCTGCTATGCAGCCCATCGCGACACAAGGCCGCTCCTACAGGGACCGCGTCAGGGCAGAGAAAAACTATCCACAGCGCAGCGGCAACTTGACGAATCCTCCATCTTAGGTTTTGATTGCAACACTTATCTTTCGAATCGAAACTTAAACCGACATGTCGAAACGAAACACCCCCCAGCGCCGCCACAATATCCTGGCCTTGCTCAACGAGCAGGGCGAGGTGAGCGTCGACGCCCTGGCCAAGCGTTTCGAGACTTCCGAAGTGACCATCCGCAAGGACCTCGCCGCCCTGGAGGCCAATGGCCTGCTGCTGCGTCGCTACGGCGGCGCGGTGACCATGCCCCAGGAACTGCTGGGCGACACAGTCCAGCCAGTATCCCTGTACAAGCAGGCCATTGCCCGGGCGGCGGTCGGACGCATCCGCGAGCATGCGCGCATCATCATCGACAGCGGCAGCACCACGGCGGCGATGATTCCCCAGCTCGGGCGCCAGCCAGGCCTGGTGGTGATGACCAACTCGCTCAACGTGGCCCGCGCCATCAGCGAGCAGGAGCACGAGCCCGTCCTGCTGATGACCGGCGGTACCTGGGACCCGCATTCGGAGTCGTTCCAGGGCCAGGTGGCCGAGCAGGTACTACGCTCTTACGACTTCGACCAGCTGTTCATCGGTGCCGACGGCATCGACCTGGAGCGTGGCACCACCACCTTCAACGAGCTGCTGGGGTTGAGCCGGGTCATGGCAGACGTGGCCCGCGAGGTGATCGTCATGGTCGAGTCGGACAAGGTCGGTCGCAAGATTCCCAATCTCGAGCTGCCCTGGAGCAGCGTGAACACCCTGATTACTGATGATCGCCTGTCCGCCGAGGCACGCGACCGGATTCAAGCCCGCGGCGTCACCCTGATCTGCGCCGCTATCAGCTAGGAGCAACATATATGTGTGGAATCGTTGGTGCCGTTGCCGAGCGCAATATCACAGCCATCCTCATCGAAGGTCTCAAGCGCCTGGAATACCGTGGTTACGACAGCGCCGGCCTTGCGGTCTTCACCCAGCAGGGCGAGCTGCAGCGCCGCCGTCGCATCGGCAAGGTCAGCGAGCTGGAGGCAGCGGTTGCCGCGGATCCTCTGGCTGGCCAGCTGGGCATCGCCCACACTCGCTGGGCAACCCACGGTGCGCCAACCGAGCACAACGCTCACCCGCATTTTTCCGGCCATGAAGTGGCGGTGGTGCATAACGGCATCATCGAGAACCACGAAGCCCTGCGCGAAGAACTGAAGGACCTGGGTTACGTGTTCGTGTCGCAGACCGACACCGAGGTGATCGTTCACCTGCTCCATCACCTGCTCAAGAGCATTCCCGACCTGACCGACGCCCTCAAGGCCGCGGTCAAGCGCCTGCACGGCGCCTATGGCCTGGCGGTGATCAGCGCCAGCCAGCCGGATCGTCTGGTGGCGGCCCGCAGCGGCAGCCCATTGGTGATTGGCCTGGGCCACGGCGAGAACTTCCTGGCGTCGGACCAACTGGCCCTGCGTCAGGTCACCGACCGTTTCATGTACCTCGAAGAAGGCGACATCGCCGAGATCCGCCGCGACCAGGTGCAGATCTGGGACCAGGCCGGCCATTCGGTCCAGCGTGAAACGGTGCAGTACCACGAAGGCGCCGAAGCCGCCGAGAAGGGCAACTATCGCCACTTCATGCTCAAGGAAATCCACGAGCAACCCAGCGTCGTGCAGCGTACCCTCGAAGGGCGCCTGGGCAAGGACCATGTGATGGTGCAGGCCTTCGGTCCACAGGCCGCCGAGCTGTTCGCCAAGGTGCGCAACGTGCAGATCGTCGCCTGTGGCACCAGCTACCATGCCGGCATGGTTGCCCGCTACTGGCTGGAAAGCCTGGCCGGTATCCCCTGCCAGGTGGAAGTGGCCAGCGAGTTCCGCTACCGCAAGGTGGTGGTGCAGCCGGACACGCTGTTCGTCTCGATTTCGCAGTCCGGCGAGACCGCCGACACCCTGGCGGCACTGCGCAACGCCAAGGAGCTGGGCTTCCTTGGCAGCCTGGCCATCTGCAACAAGGGCATCAGCTCGCTGGTGCGCGAATCCGACCTCACCCTGCTGACCCTGGCCGGTCCGGAAATCGGCGTTGCCTCGACCAAGGCGTTCACCACCCAGCTGGTGTCGCTGATGCTGCTGACCCTGGCCCTGGGCCAGGTGCGTGGCACGCTGGAAGCAGGCGTCGAAGCCGAGCTGGTCGACGAGCTGCGTCGCCTGCCGGCGCGCCTGAGCGAAGCACTGGCAATGGATGGCGTGGTCGAGAAGATCGCCGAACTGTTCGCCGACAAGCACCACACCCTGTTCCTCGGCCGCGGTGCCCAGTACCCGGTGGCAATGGAAGGCGCGCTCAAGCTCAAGGAGATCTCCTACATCCACGCCGAAGCCTACCCGGCCGGCGAGCTCAAGCACGGCCCGCTGGCGCTGGTGGACAGCGACATGCCGGTGGTCACCGTGGCGCCGAACAACGAGCTGCTGGAAAAGCTCAAGTCGAACCTGCAGGAAGTCCGCGCCCGTGGCGGCGAGCTGGTGGTGTTCGCCGACGAGCAGGCCGGCATGAGCAACGGCGAGGGCACCCATGTGATCAACGTGCCACACATCAACGATGCACTGGCGCCGATCCTCTACACCATTCCGCTGCAACTGCTGTCGTACTACGTCGCCGTGCTCAAGGGCACCGACGTCGACCAGCCGCGCAACCTGGCCAAGTCGGTGACGGTGGA
The DNA here is from genome assembly GCF_054788395.1 of Pseudomonas sp. microsymbiont 2. Lineage (NCBI taxonomy): Bacteria > Pseudomonadati > Pseudomonadota > Gammaproteobacteria > Pseudomonadales > Pseudomonadaceae > Pseudomonas > Pseudomonas sp. microsymbiont 2. The sequence goes on along the minus strand of NZ_CM139112.1, from coordinate 107,302 downwards.
GTAATCAGCGGCAGGGTTCGCTTCGAGTTATCTCGAAGATTAAAAACTGTCGCAGAGGGGGAGCCGCGCCTGGCTCCCTCTCTCAAGATGGCTTTCCAATCTCTTGCTTCATGCGTGCGGCGTAACTTGCACCTCAACTGGCACATGGGTCTGACATGGGATCACCTGAGACTTGTGAGCGATTCCCTGCGTTTCAATGCGCAGTGAGCGTCCAAGGCATGGCGCTCGATCTGACGGTCGGGCGCAGAAGGGGCGCAGGCCTGCCTTACGAAGCAGCCTGAAGGCCGAAGGACTCTGCAATACGACCGATAATGGTCGGAAGGTCGCCCGGGATCTTCAGTGATTTGGGGTCGATGTTCTCAGCTGCCAAAAGCCCAAGGAACTGCGCCATGTCTGCGGTAAGGCTTTCGGACAACTCAATCACTTCACCGGTCAGTAGGCCGGAAAGGCGCAGGACGTCGTTACGGTGCTTTCTGATGTCCCCGCTGTCGACCCCACTTTCTCCGTTTGCTTTGCGCTGAGACAGGTCGAGCCAGGCTTTGACCTTGAAGGGGATGAGCCGATCAGCGCTGATGTAGGTCAGCTCCTCGTTCTGCTGGCGACCCGCTAGAAGGAACTGGTAGTAGTCCTCATTCAGGAGGATGGCGCTCAAACTCGAAACCGATTCACCTGTGGGGATCGGGGTCAGCGTTGCGTTTTCCTCATGCTCCAGTCCTTCAGGCGCACGCGAAAAGAGTTCAATCATGGCCGGGTACGCTTCGTCTTTCGGGCCCTGGAACCGATAGAAGATGGGATCAGGACGCTCGCCGCCTCTCTGCCTGATCTCATACCCACCCGCGTTGATAAAGTCCCAGAAATGCGCGACGAACCCAGCATCCAAGGCTTCGATCACCAAGACGATGTCCAGGTCCTTGGTGGTCCTGAAACGTTCACCCGCTTCGTCCATTGCCAGTGCGCAGGCAACGCCACCGATCAGGACGTAGCGATCGCGGAAATCCCGGAAATGCTGGCCGAATACGTCCAGACCTTTCACGCTAACCATTTCACCTGTTCCTTGAGTTCATTCAATGCAATCTGAATGCGTTCGTCGGGGGCGTCGTCCAAGCTCAGAAACAGCGACGCTGCGTCTGCTATGTATGTGCTTTCGGTGAGCGACGGATACGCCCAGATCTCCACCCATTCCTCGATCGCGTCCACCGACTCAACGACCTCGAACGCTCGGTGCGCCAGCATGTCGTTGAACACTTTCTTGGTCATTCCCCACACTGCTTGCTCAGGCTCCGCCAGCATCGTGTATTTGGCCAGAGCAGTTTCTCCAGCGAGATATACACCGGGTGCCATAGGGATGGTGTTGCGCGTAATGCCAACCGTTTTTCTGACGGGTGACCGTAGGTATTGCCTGGCTTTTCGGAACACCTCAGCGGGTGATCCTTCGAATGCGTAGGTCTTCCAGGGAAGATCGCTTTTGGCTGGGGTAATCACCTCCAGCGATGTCAGTTGTTCCACGGCCTTCGAGAGCGTTACACGGCTGTAATTGAGATCGCCCAGCAGAGCGTTCGTGGTGAAATAGGCTTCGTCGGTTTTGCCGTCATACAGGCAGGAGAGAAGCATGGCCTGCGCTGCGGGGAGGAGGGCGGCAATCTCACTTTGCTCGCGCCGCTGGCGGAAGCTTTCGCGCAGGTCCAGCGCGATCTCCGGTATGAACATCTGAAAGCCGGGCTGGATAAAGTTGACCTGATGCGTGATCAGGCTTCGGCGGTCCGGAATCGACATGGATCTGCAGACGTAAGCGATCACTTGGTTGGTGGCTTTACGTACCAACTCGATGTGCTTCTGTAGCTTCACGATGCCTGGGTAATCGACCTCATCCCGGGCGACCAGCAGCATGATCTTGAGCGCGGAGTTCTTCCCCGTCGGGATGCTCAACTCATAAGTCTTGTAGCTGTCCTGGACAGTGTAGGGGACCCTGATTTGCATCGGCTCCAGGTGCGCGGTTACCCCAAGAACAGACTCGATGTAGGTCTTGGCTTCGTCTTGTAAATTTGGCATGTCCGAGCTTCGTGTAAACCAATTTTTTAAACTGTAAACCACGGTAGTTTACAGGTCAAAAAAGTGGTTTACAGTCTAGTCTTTACAAGCTCGAAAAGGATAAATGCCATCCAGAGTGCATACGGGGTGGTTAAAGCGGACCGTGCTAGCCTGCTGGGGGCAGGTTTTGCACGAATATTTGACGTGGTAGCAATATTTGCAACCGAAGGCTACCGTCTCGGCCTGAGGCCGAAGTAACCTGCCCAGGGCCGAGCGCCCCTCCGGCTCGATCGGGCCGCGAGCTTGTGGCCAAGCGATGCAGCGACACATTGGTCGTCCAGGAACGGACGATCCGACAACAAGAACAAGGAAGTCATCGACATGGATGTGAGATGTGATCAGCTCAAGGCGCTGATGGGCACCCTGTGCCTGGCGTTCGCCACCGGACTGCCGCTGTCGGCTGCGGCGGCCTATCAAGAGACTGGCCGCCCGGGCGACCCCGCCAGCTGGCGGTCGGCCGAATACCAGCAGGACTGGGGCCTGGAGCGCATGCAGGCGAGTCAGGCCTATGCCGCCGGGATCACCGGCGCCGGAGTCCGCATCGGCGCCCTGGACTCAGGGTTCGATGCCGCCCATCCTGAGGCCAGTCCCGAACGTTTTCACGCGGTTACCGCCACCGGCCAGTACCTGGACGGCACCCCGTTCAGCGTGTCCGGGGTGCTCAACGGCGCCAACGACAGCCATGGCACCCATGTCACCGGCACCATGGGCGCTGCCCGTGATGGCATCGGCATGCATGGCGTGGCCTTCAATGCCCAGGTCTACGTGGGCAACACCAACAAGAACGACAAATTCCTGTTCGGCACCGACCCCGATCCGCGGTATTTCAAGGCGGTCTACGGTGCCCTGGTGGATGCCGGGGCACGGGCCATCAACAACAGCTGGGGCAGCCAGCCCAAGGATGTCAGCTATCAGACCCTGGGCGACCTGCGCGCGGCCTACGCCCAGCACTTCCAGCAGGACACCTGGCTCGACGCCGCCGGCGATGTGGCGCGTCGTGGGGTGATCAACGTGTTCAGCGCCGGCAACAGCGGTTATGCCAATGCCAGCGTGCGTTCGGCGCTGCCGTACTTCCAGCCGGAGCTGGAAGGCCACTGGCTGGCGGTGTCGGGCCTGGACAAGAACAACCAGCAGAAATACAACCAGTGCGGCATCGCCAAGTACTGGTGCCTGGCGACCCCGGGCGCGGCGATCACCAGTACCGTGCCCGGTGGCGGCTACGCCACCTACAACGGCACCTCGATGGCCGCGCCCCATGCTACCGGGGCCTTGGCCCTGGTCATGGAGCGTTACCCCTATCTGAACAACCAGCAGGCCCTGCAAGTGCTGCTGACCACCTCGCGCCAGCTGGACGGCTCGCCAACCCAAGGGCCCAGCGACCGGGTGGGCTGGGGCGTCCCGGACCTGGGCCGGGCGTTGCACGGCCCAGGGCAGTTGCTGGGCGAATTCGACGTCAACCTGGGGCGCGGGCAGGGCGATACCTGGAGCAACGGCATCTCCGATCAGGCACTGGTGCAGCGGCAGGCCGAGGACGCCACTGAACGCCAGGCCTGGCAGCAGACCCTCAAGGAGCGCGGCTGGGAAAATGGCCTGGCGCCGGGCGCCAGCCAGCAGGATCGCAGCGACTATGCCCTGGGCATGGCCCGCGACACGGCCGCCGCGCAGCGGATCTACCAGGGCAGCCTGGTCAAGTCCGGGGCTGGCTGGCTGGCGCTCACCGGTGACAGCAGCTACCGCGGCCCGACCCGGATCGATGGCGGGTTGCTGGTGGTCAACGGTAGCTTGCAATCAGCGGTGACGGTCAACGCAGGCGGTAGCCTGGGCGGCAATGGCCGAATCGGCGCCCTGACTGCTAGCGCCGGGGGGGTGGTGGCTCCGGGTAACTCCATCGGCACCTTGAGTGTCGCCGGCGACCTGGACTTGCAGCCGGGCTCGACCTACCAGGTGGAGCTGTCGCCCACGGCCAGCGACCGGCTCGTCGTCGGCGGCCAGGCCAGTGTCGCTGGCGCCAATCTCAGCCTGGAGCCCCAGGCGCGACCGAACCTGTTGGCCGGTGGCCCGGTAGCCAGCCTGGTGGGGCGCCAGTTCGACATCCTGCAGGCCGCGGGTGGCGTCGACGGGCGCTTCGCCCAGGTCCAACCCGCCTACCTGTTCCTGGGGACCATGCTCGATTATTCGGCCAACGCCGTGCAACTGGACGTGACGCGCAGCGCCACGACGTTCGCCAGTGTCGGCGCCACACCCAACCAGCGTGCCAGCGGCGGTGCTGTGGAGCAGCTGGGGCCGGGCAATCCCGTGTATGAAAGCGTGCTGCTTTCGACCTCGGTGGACCAGGCCCGGGACGGCCTGCGGCAGCTGGCCGGGGAGATCTACCCGGCGCTGGACTCGATGCTGCTCAGCCAGGGCTCGGTCTTGCGCGATGCCTTCGGTGAGCGCGTGCAAGGTGGCGACGGGCCTGCAACGACTGCCCGCGAGCCAGGTTCGACCCAGCTCTGGCTCAAGGGCCTGGGTAGTTGGGGACGTATCGAGGGCGTGCAGGGCAGCGAGTCCTATACCACCTCCCTGGGCGGCATGCTGCTGGGCCTGGACCGTGACTTTGACGAGCAGACCCGGGCCGGCCTGGCCGCAGGCTACAGCGACAGTTCCCTGGGCATGGGGGGCAGTCACTCCCGGGCCACGGTCGACAGTTATCACCTGGGCGCCTATGCCCGCCACGACCTGGACCAGCTGCGCCTGAGCCTGGGCGCCAGCTACAGCTGGCACCGTGCCGAGGTCCGGCGCGACCTGGCCTATGGCGAGGTGTCCGGTCGCCAGCGCGCACGGATCGATGCCCGCAGCCAGCAGCTGTTCGCCGAGGCGGCCTATCGCCTGACGTTGCCGGCGGTGCAGTTGGAGCCCTTCTTCAACCTGACCTATCAGCACCTGGATCGTGACGGCTTCCACGAGAAAGGCGATGCCGCGGCGTTGCATGCCGGTGATGAGCAGCGTGACGCCTGGCTCAGCACCTTGGGCCTGCGTGGGCGCCAGCAATGGCAACTGGGCCCGCGGCAGGACCTGCAGCTGGCGGCAAGCCTGGGCTGGCAGCATCGCCTGAGCGGGACCCAGGATCGCGAACACCTGGCCTTCGCCGGCAGCGACCTGCCGTTCCGGGTGGAGACTGCACCGGCCTTGCGCGATGCCGCGCTGGTTGGGCTGCAGGCACGGATTGGGTTGACCCGCGACCTGGACCTGAGCCTGGACTACCAGGGGCGCCTGGCCAGTCGCGAGCAACAGCATGGCGCGGGGCTCAACCTGCAATGGCGGTTCTGAAGCGCCCTGGTGCGGGTTGGGCCAGGCGTTGCAACACGGAGTGTGACCAACGCGGTATTCAATCAAAACAAAACTAAGGAAGGTCGTAGTGAAGCAAGTCAGAAAGGATGACAGCGCACTCGCGCAGGGCTGGGCCCTGGCTCCGTTGGGGCGGGCATTGGTGGGTTGGGTGGCGCTGATGGGCACGGCCCAGGCCGCGCCCTACGTGGAAAGCGGCCGGTTGGGCGATGCCAGCAGCTGGCGCAGCAGCGAATTCAAGGCCGACTGGGGGCTGGGGGCGATCCACGCCGACAGCGCCTATGCCGCTGGCTACAGCGGCAAGGGGGTGAAGCTTGGGATCTTCGACCAGCCGGTCTACGCCCCGCACCCCGAGTTCGCCGGCAAGGACAAGATCGTGACCCTGGTCACCAGTGGCATTCGCCAGTACACCGATCCCTACATCCCGGTGAAGGCCGGCGATGCGTTCCGCTATGACGGCAGCCCGTCGTTGGGCTCGGATGGCAAGCTCGGCTCCCACGGCACCCATGTCGGCGGGATCGCCGCCGGCAACCGTGACGGCGAGTCGATGCACGGCGTGGCCTTCGATGCGCAGATCATCAGCGCCGACAACGGCGACCCCGGCCCCGAGGACGGCATCGTCCTGGGCAACGATGGCGCGGTGTACAAGGCCGGCTGGGACGACCTGGTGGCCAGCGGCGCGCGGATCATCAACAACAGCTGGGGCATCGGCATCACCGATCGCTTCGCCAAGGGCGGGCGCAATCCGGATTTCCCGCATTTCACCGTGGACGATGCCCGGGCACAGTTCGCGCAGATCCAGCCGCTGCTGGGCACCTTGCCCGGTGGAGCCTATGACGGCGCCCTCGCCGCCGCCCGCAGCGGGGTCATGACGATCTTCGCCGCCGGCAATGACTACAACCTGAACAACCCCGATGCGATCGCGGGCCTTGCCTATTTCGTCCCGGACATCGCCCCCAACTGGCTGACCGTGGCGGCGTTGCAGCAGAACCCCGATACCAGCAGTGCCAATCCCTATCTGATCAGCACGTTCTCGTCCCGTTGCGGCTATACCGCGAGCCTCTGCGTATCGGCCCCCGGTACCCGGATCTACAGCGCGGTGATCGGCGGCACCAGCCTTCAAGACCTGACCCTGGGCTACGCCAACAAGAACGGTACGTCCATGGCCGCGCCCCATGCCGCCGGTGCCGCGGCGGTGCTGATGGAGCGTTTTCCCTACATGAGCGGCGCTCAGATCGCCAGCGTGCTGCGCACCACCGCCACCGACATGGGCGCGCCCGGCATCGATGCCTTGTACGGCTGGGGCATGATCAACCTGGACAAGGGTATCCGCGGCCCGGGCATGCTGGTCACCGAGCAGGACATTCCCGAGGAGTTCCGCATTGCCGGTGGCTACGGCCCGAGCCAGTTCGTGGTCGATCTGCCGGGTATCGGCGCCCTGGTGGATGCCGGCAGGCCGACCCAGAGGCGCTGTAACGACCTGAGTTGCATGCTGGACCTGTGGAGCAACGATATCTCTGGCCATGGCGGCCTGACCAAGCAGGGCATCGGTACCTTGGTGCTCACCGGTAACAACACCTACTCCGGGCCAACCCTGGTCAACCAGGGACGGCTGGCGATCAATGGCTCGCTGCAATCGACGGTGACGGTCAATGACGGCGGTGTGCTGGGCGGCAATGGCCGGATCGGCGCGCTGGTGGTCAACACTGGCGGCGTGGTGGCCCCAGGCAACTCCATCGGCACCTTGCGCGTGGGTTCCGACGTGACCTTCCAGCCGGGCTCGACCTATGCCGTGGAGGTGGATGCCAGTGGCAGCGATCGCCTGGTCAGCGATGGCACGGTTTCCCTGGGCGGTGCGAACCTGGCGCTGGACCTGCAGAACCCCGGAGTTTCGCTACAGTCCCAGCAGGCAACGAGCCTGGAGGGGCGTCAATTCGACATCCTGGATGCCGCGGGCGGCGTGCAGGGTGGTTTCGCCACTGTGCAGTCCAACTTGCTGTTCCTCGGCGGCGGCGTGTCCTATGGCGGTAACGGGGTGCGGCTGGCAGTGCAGCGTAGTGCCTCCTTCGCCAGTGTCGGCTTGACCGCCAACCAGCGTTCGGTGGCCGCGGCCGCCGATCGGCTCGGCGCGGGCAACCCGGTCTACGAGAGCCTGCTGCTGTCGACCGATGCACACAGCGCCCAGCAGGCGTTCGATCAGCTGTCCGGGGAAATCCACCCGGCGGTGGGCAACCTGCTGCTCAACGACAGCCGCCAGTTGCGCGACGCCGTGGGCGAGCGTACCCGCCAGCAGGGCATCGCCGCCGCTCCGGCCGTGGACGGCCAGGGCAATGGCCTGTGGGTCAAGGCCCTGGGTGCCTGGGGCAAGGCCGACGGTGATTCCGGACATGCGCGCTATAGCAGTTCGATTGGCGGCATGCTGCTGGGCGTCGACGGGCAGGTGAGCGAGGACACCCGCGTCGGGATCTTCACCGGCTACAGCGACAGTTCGCTGAGCATGGGCGATGGTCGTCATTCCTCGGCCAGCGTCGATAGCTACCACCTGGGTGCCTATGCCGGCAAGGAGCTGGAGCAGATACGCCTGAGCCTGGGCGCCAGCCACAGCTGGCACCGCATCGAGACCAAGCGCGAGCTGCAGTACAACGAGGTCAGCGATCGCCAGAAGAGCAAGCGCGATGCCCAGAGCACCCAGGTGTTCGGCGAGGCCGCCTGGAAGGTCGCCCTGCCGAGCATGGCGCTGGAACCGTTCGCCAACCTGGCCTATGTGCATATCGCCAGCGACAGCTTCAAGGAACATGGCGGCGCTGCCGCGCTCAAGGGTGGGCGGGACAACCGCGACGCCTGGCTCTCGACCCTGGGCATGCGCGCCGGCAAGCAACTGCAATTGTCCGGCGGCCAGGCGGTGGAGCTTGCCGCCACCTTGGGCTGGCAGCACAACCTGAGTTCCACCGGGGCCGACCAGCACTTGGCCTTCGCTGGCCAGGGCGACAGCTACAAGGTCCAGGCGCTGTCCCTGGATCGTGATGCGGCGGTGGTCGGCGCACGGGTGGGGATTGCCCTGGGGCATCAGGCCAGGGTCAACCTCGACTACAACGGGTTGCTGGGTAGTCGCGACAAGAGCCACGGGGTCGGCCTGACCCTGGACTGGGCGTTCTGAGGCCATTTCGTACCAGCCCCGCGGACTTGGCAACGGGTTCGCGGGCGCACAAGATAGCCCGCTCAAAAGCCCGACATGGCTCACATAGCTTGTAAAACAATGCAACCCACGCCAGAGGTTGCAGTGGTTAACATTGAGTTCCCTCAGCCGCCATCATTTCTACATGGCAACTTCATCGGAGCCGCCCAGTTGGGCCTTCCTTGACGAGAAAGGCTCACACTGCACATCACCCTTCCCGGCAGAGCGCTCTACACGGCCTCTGACCAGTCGATTCATCACGCCAGCTTTCCTGTCGCCATCCCACTTCGTTGAGATGCTACGCCTACCTGCACGCGAGCATGCCCAAGCCGGCATGTCACGCATGACGGTGGATGTGGGTTCCTCGTCGCGTTTCGACTATTCGGGTTCGCCGTGGTCTGGGCTGCCCCGCGAGGGCGGCCACCGACGGCAGGGGCATGCACGGGGCTTGCGCCGATGGCGCATGCAGGAGAACCGCAATGGAGTTTTTACTACTGGCTTTTTTGATCGTCCTCAATGGTCTGTTCGCCATGTCGGAGATCGCCCTGGTTGCCGCCAGGAAGGCGCGGTTGATGAAGCTGGTGGCCGAAGGAGACTCGTCAGCCGCGGTGGCCTTGAAGCTTGGCGAGGATCCGACCAAGTTTCTCTCCACCGTGCAGATCGGTATCACCTCCATAGGTATCCTCAACGGGATCGTTGGTGAAGCGGTGCTGGCCGAGCCTTTGGCTCAATGGCTGAAAACCCTGGGCGTACCGAGTTCGATGGCCGGCATCGGGGCGACGGCCGTCGTGGTGATCGTGATCACCTATGTATCCATCGTGATCGGTGAGCTGGTGCCCAAGCGCATCGGGCAGATCAATCCCGAGGGCGTCGCATGCCTGGTCGCACGGCCGATGGTGAGCCTGGCCTTCCTGACCAGGCCGTTCGTGGCCGTGCTGTCGTGGTCGACCCAGACCATCCTGCGCATCATGGGCGTGCGTGCGGTCGACAACTCGGGCGTCACCGAGGAAGAAATTCAGGCAATGCTCGAAGAGGGTTCCGAAGCGGGTGTGATCGAACAGAATCGGCATCAGATGGTACGCAACGTGTTCCGCCTGGATGCCCGCCGACTCGGTTCGTTGATGATCCCACGCTCAGAGCTGATCTATGTCGACATTCGCAGGGCGACACAAGAGAACGTCCAGCTGATGCTCGAGTCCGAGCACAGCCGCTTTCCGGTCTGCGACGGTGGCCTGGACAACCTGCTCGGCCTGATTCATGTCAAGCAGGCCTTTGCCTGCCTGGCCAAGGGAGAACAGCCCAACTTCACCGAACACCTCCCTCCCTGTGTGTTCGTTCCTGAAACCCTTACCGGGATGGAGTTGCTGGAGCAGTTTCGTGTCAATGGCATGCACATGGCGTTCGTGATCGACGAGTACGGCGAACTGGAAGGCATAGTCACTCTGCAGGACTTGCTGGAAGCGGTAACCGGCGAATTCACCCCCGACAATGAAGACGATGCCTGGGCCGTCCAGAGGCACGATGGCTCCTGGCTGCTCGACGGTGCAATTCCGATTCCGGAGATGAAAGACCGCCTGGCATTCAGGGCAATGCCCGAGGAAAACAAGGGCCGTTATCACACCCTGTCCGGCATGGTGATGCTTCTGCTGGGGCATGTGCCGGCCACGGGGGATCGAGTGGAGTGGGACGGCTGGATGCTTGAAGTGGTCGACATGGACGGCAAGCGCATCGACAAGGTGCTCGCGACTCCAATCGAGGCTCACGAGGGCTCGCTGCACTGGAATGACATGAGCGGCCGCGATGAAGGGAATGAGCGCTGATACTGCTCAAGCTCGCTACGAAAACCGTGGAAGCCGCTGTCGCCGCGCCTGAGCGGCGAGGCTCGGAAGGGTTTGTGCCACTTGTCTGGTTAAGAAAATTCCTGCGCATTTTTAGGACATGGGTCAATAGAGCGGCATTGCGCTTGTCTTACTTTTCCGAGTCCCTGTATCACCAAGGACGAGAATGCCATGCAGACAATGGAACGTAGCCACGACATACAACCCTTGCAGCACCCTGATATCTCCCTCCAACTCAACGGTCAGCCAGTGCTCGCAGCCGCAGGCGAAACCGTGCTCAGCGTCCTCAACGCGGTGGGCCTGCGCCTGGTGGCGCGCAATGATCACGGCCAGGTCAGTGGTGCGTTCTGTGGCATGGGCGTATGCCACTGCTGCCTGGTACAGATCGATGGCCGCCCCAAGCGCAAGGCCTGTCAAACCGTGGTCAGGCCCGGTATGCGCATCGAGACCGAAGTGAACCGCGTGCAAGAGGAGACCCAGCCATGAGCCTTCGTCCCGTGATCGTCGGTGGCGGTTCGGCCGGCATGGGCGCGGCCATCGAGCTGGCCGAGCATGGCGTGGACTGCCTGCTGTTCGACGAGGCCTCGCGTCCCGGTGGCGTGGTCTACCGTGGCCCGCTGCGCGCCGGTGTCGACCTGGGCTACCTGGGGCCGCGCTACAGCAAGGCCCTGAACAAGCTGCACGAAGACTTCAGTGCCAGTGCCAGGCATATCGACCTGCGCCTCGGGCATCGTGTGGTGGGCGGTGACGAGCAGCGTCTGATGGTGCTCGATGGCGAGGAGAAACTGCACGAGATCGACTATTCCCACCTGTTGCTGGCCGCTGGCTGCCACGAGCGCAATGTGCCGTTTCCCGGCTGGACCTTGCCGGGCGTGATCCTGCTCGGTGGCTTGCAGTTGCAGATCAAGAGCGGCGTGGTCAAGCCACTGGGCAGCACCTTGATTGCCGGTACCGGTCCGTTGCTGCCGCTGGTCGCCTGCCAGCTGCACGCGGCCGGCGCCAAGGTGGCTGGCGTGTACGAGGCCTGTTCGTTCAACCGCATCGCCAAGCAAAGCCTGGCGTTGATGAACAAGCCGCAGCTGTTGCTCGATGGCCTGAGCATGCTCGCGTACATGAAGCTCAACGGCATCCCCATGCATTACGGCTGGGGCGTGGTAGGCGCCACGGGGGAGGGCGAACTGCAGGAGGTCCAGGTCGCCCCCTACACCCAGGACTGGAAGCCGGACATGACCCGCATCCAGCGCGAGCAGGTCCAGACCCTGGCGGTGGGCTATGGCTTCATTCCGCGTACCCAGCTCAGCCAGCAGCTGGGCTTGGATCATGGCGTCAGCGAGGATGGCTATCTGCGTGCCGAGTGCAACGTGTGGCAGCAGAGCAGCCAGCCGAACATTCATCTGGCCGGCGACATGGCGGGCATCCGCGGTGGCGAAGCGGCGATGCTCACCGGACGCATTGCCGCGGTTTCCATGCTGCAACAGATGGGCAAGCTCGATGCCGAGCAAGCTATCGAGCGCCGTGAGCAGTACCTGGGCAAGCTGGCGGCGATCAAGCGCTTCCGCTCCGGGGTGGAGCGCTACACCGCGCGCGGGGCGGCGCAGATCGAGCTGCCCCAGGCCAACACAGTGATCTGCCGCTGCGAGCACGTCACCCGCGAGCAGATCGACCTGGCCCTGGAGCAGGGCGTGGAGGACATGGCCAGCCTGAAGATGCGCACCCGGGTGAGCATGGGCGACTGCCAGGGGCGCATGTGCGTTGGCTACTGCAGCGACCGCCTGCGCGATGCCACCGGGCGCAAGGACGTGGGCTGGTTGCGTCCGCGTTTCCCGGTCGACCCGATCCCATTTTCCGCATTCGAGCAACTCGGCACGGAGGCCTGAACATGAACAAGCATTACGACATCATCATCGCCGGCGGCGGCGTCATCGGCGCGTCCTGTGCCTACCAACTGTCCAAGCGCGGTAACTTGAAGATCGCCCTGATCGATTGCAAGCGTCCGGGCAACGCCACCCGCGCCTCGGCCGGCGGCCTGTGGGCCATCGGCGAGTCGGTCGGGCTGGGCTGTGGGGTGATCTTCTTTCGCATGATGTCCTCGCGCGGCAAGCGCGAGGCCAATGGCGCGGCGGTGGTGGTCGATTCGAGCACGCCGCATATCCTGCCGGAGTGCTTCTTCGACTTCGCCCTGCAGTCCAACGCGATTTATCCACAGCTGCACCAGGAACTGATCGAACGTCACGGCATGGACTTCAAGTTCGAACGCACCGGACTCAAGTACATCATCCAGGATGAAGAAGACCAGCTGTACGCCGAGCATATCGTCAGGCAGATCCCGCACCTGGCCGATCAGGTACGCTGGCTCGATCGCGACGCGTTGCGCGCTTCGGAGCCCGCGGTGACGCTCAAGGCCAATGGCGCGCTGGAGTTTCTCTGCGACCACCAGGTCAGCCCGTTCCGCCTCGGCGATGCCTACATGGAGGCGGCGCGGCAGAACGGCGTCGACCTGTACCCGAACGTGAACATCACCGGTGTGCTGCATGAAGGTTCGCGCATCAAGGGTGTGCGCACCGCCGAGGCTGGCGAGTTTCACTGCGGCACTTTGATCAATGCCGCGGGCGCCTGGGCCGCCGAGCTGAGCGAATGGGCGACCGGGGAGAGCATTCCGGTCAAGCCGGTGAAAGGCCAGATCGTGTTGACTGAGCGCCTGCCCAAGCTGCTCGATGGCTGCATCACCACCAGCGACTGCTACATGGCGCAGAAGGACAACGGCGAGATCCTGATCGGCAGCACCACGGAAGAGAAAGGCTTCGATGTCAGCAATACCTTCCCAGAAATCAATGGCCTGGTGCAGGGCGCGATTCGTTGTGTGCCGCAGCTGGCGCAGGTGAACCTCAAGCGCACCTGGGCCGGCCTGCGCCCGGGGTCACCAGACGAGCTGCCGATTCTCGGGCCTGTGGATAATGTGCAGGGTTATTTCAATGCCTGTGGACATTTCCGCACCGGGATCCTGACGTCGGCGATTACCGGTGTGTTGCTGGACAAGGTTGTCCACAACGAGGCGTTGCCGTTGGATATCACACCATTCCTGGCGTCGCGCTTCCGTGGGGGTGTGGATAAACAACTGGCCCACGGCTAGGTCGAGCACTTGTGGGAGCTGCCGGCAGGCCTGCCGATGCCATCGCGGGACAAGTTCGCTTTCATGGCACTGCATATGACTTATTGATTTAGCAGGGGCTTGTGGTAGCAACTGTCTTGCTGAGATTTTTCAACTGGCGTGATCTCTGTAGGAGCGGCCTTGCCGAGGCGTCGGACCGGTCGGAAAGGGCTGCGAAGCAGCCCCGGGATTTCAGCGTTGTTGCAAAGATCGTCGGGGCCGCTTTGCGGCCCTTTCCGACCGGTCCGACGCCTCGGCAAGGCCGCTCCTACAGGTTGGCGTAGTACCTGCGCAAGCAGCTTAACGCAAGGCTTTGCATCAGATCTGCATCGCTTTCCCATCCACATTCATCGCCGCCTGGCGCAGGGCCTCGGAGCGGGTCGGGTGCGGGTGGCAGGTGAGGGCGATGTCCTCGGCCGAGGCCGAGAATTCCATGGCCACGCAGAATTCGCCGATCATCTCGCTCACGCTCGGGCCCACCAGGTGTACGCCCAGCACCTCGTCGGTGACGGCGTCGGCGATGACCTTGGCGAAGCCTTCGGTCTCATGGTTGATCTTGGCCCGGCTGTTGGCGGTGAAGGGGAACTTGCCAACCTTGTAGGCACGGCCTTCGGCCTTGAGCTGTTCTTCGGTCTTGCCAACACTGGCCAGTTCCGGTCGGGTGTAGATGACGCCGGGGATGAGGTTGTAATTGACCTCATGGGCCTTGCCCGCGATGCGCTCGATACACGATACCGCTTCGTCCTCGGCCTTGTGCGCCAGCATCGGGCCAGAGGTGACGTCGCCGATCACCCAGATGCCCGGGACCGCACTGCGGTGATGGTCGTTGGCGAGCATGCCGCGCTTGTCGGTTTCCAGCCCCACGCTTTCCAGGTTCAGGCCCTTGGTGTAAGGGCGGCGACCGATGGCCACCAGCACGTAGTCGGCCTGCAGGGTTTCGGCGTTGCCACCGGCGGCGGGCTCCAGGGTCAGGCTGACGCCGTCGGCGCTGGATGTGGCCTGGGTCACCTTGCTGCCGAGCTTGAAGGTCATGCCTTGCTTGGCCAGGGCCTTCTGCAAGGTCTTGGCGGTTTCCTCATCGGTGCCAGGGCAGATGCGATCAAGGTATTCGATCACCGTCACTTCGGCGCCCAGGCGGCGCCACACCGAACCCAGCTCCAGGCCGATCACCCCGGCGCCGATCACGATCAGGTGCTTGGGCACCTGGGGCAGCGACAGGGCGCCAGTGGAATCGATGATGCGCTGGTTGTCGATGGTCACGCCGGGCAGCGGCGTGGGCTCTGAGCCGGTGGCGATGACGATGTCCTTGGCCTGCAGGGTGGTTTCGCTGCCGTCCTCGGCCTTGACGATCACCTTGCCGACACCGTCCAGGCGCCCCCAACCCTTGATCCAGTCGACCTTGTTCTTGCGGAACAGGTACTCGATGCCCTTGGTCAGGCCGGTCACGCTTTCATCTTTCTGCTTCATCATCTGGGCCAGGTTCAAGGTCGGTTTGACCTCGATGCCCAGGTGGGCGAATTCTTCTCCACTGGCCGCCTCGTACAGTTCGGAAGCATGTAGCAATGCCTTGGAGGGCATGCAGCCTACATTGAGGCAGGTACCGCCGAGGGTCGCACGCCCTTCGACACAGGCCACGCTCAGGCCCAGCTGACCCGCGCGAATCGCCGCGTTGTAGCCGCCGGGGCCGCCGCCAATGATCACCACGTCATAGGATTTCATGGGTTTTACTCCGAGAGTGTGAGGAAGCGAGAGGGGCACAAGGTTAATCCCGGCGCGGAAAATTGTATACAATCCGTTGGCCGTAAGCTGATCAGATAGCTCTAGACTATGGTCGCGATTAACGGAAACTTCGCACGGATGAACTACCCTGATCCGGTGACGTCCGACAAGTTGAGACGTGACGTCCCGTATCTATGAAGGGGAGGGTCATGAATGCTTGCGCAACTTCCACCTGCGTTGCAGAGCCTGCACTTGCCTTTGCGCGTCAAGCTCTGGGACGGTAACCAGTTCGATCTGGGACCGAGTCCGCAGGTCACCATCCTGGTCAAGGAACCTCAGCTGATCACTCAGCTCACTCACCCGAACCTCGACGAATTGGGCGCGGCCTTCGTCGAAGGCAAGCTGGAGCTGGAGGGTGATATCGGCGAAGTCATCCGGGTCTGCGACGAGCTCAGCGAAGCGCTGCTCAAGGATGAAGAAGAGAGCGTGCCGGTACGTACCGCCCACGACAAGACGACCGACGCCGAAGCGATTTCCTATCACTACGACCTGTCCAACGAGTTCTACCAACTGTGGCTCGATCCGGACATGGCCTACTCCTGCGCCTACTTCAAGGAACCGGACAACACGCTGGCCCAGGCCCAGCAGGACAAGTTCGACCATCTGTGCCGCAAGCTGCGCCTGCAGGCCGGTGATTATCTGCTGGATGTCGGCTGCGGTTGGGGCGGGCTGGCGCGCTTCGCTGCTCGTGAGTACGGCGCGAAGGTGTTCGGTATCACCCTGAGCAAAGAGCAGCTGAAGCTGGGCAGGCAACGGGTCAAGGACGAGGGGCTGGCCGACAAGGTCGACCTGCAGATTCTCGACTATCGCGACCTGCCCCAGGACGGTCGTTTCGACAAGGTGGTGAGCGTCGGCATGTTCGAACACGTTGGCCATGCCAACCTGGAGCTGTATTGCCAGAGACTGTTCGCCGCGGTGCGCGAAGGCGGCCTGGTAATGAACCATGGCATCACCGCCAAGCATGTCGATGGCCGCCCGGTGGGGCGTGGCGCGGGCGATTTCATCGACCGCTATGTCTTCCCCCATGGCGAGCTGCCGCATATCTCGATGATCACCGCGCGGATCTGCGAAGCGGGCCTGGAGGTGGTGGATATCGAGAGCCTGCGCCTGCACTACGCCAAGACGCTCAACCACTGGAGCGAGAACCTGGAGAACCAGTTGCACCGCGCCGCCGCGCTGGTGCCGGAGAAGACCTTGCGTATCTGGCGCCTGTACCTGGCCGGTTGCGCCTACGCCTTCTCCAAGGGCTGGATCAACCTGCACCAGATTCTCGCGGCGAAGCCTTACGCCGATGGTCATCACGACCTGCCATGGACCCGTGAGGACCTCTATCGCTGACCTTCAGCCCGGCGTGCCTGCCCTGCCTGGGCACGCCGGCGCGTTCACAGGATAGGCGAGATCAAGCGCGCAATGCGCATCCCCAGTTGCTGCAGGCGATGGGTGTCGCGGCTGTCTTCCGCGGTGATCTCCCTGGCCTGGGCGAAATCATTTTCCAGCATCTGCTCGACCTGATCGGCGAAGGCGCGATCCACCGTGAGCAAGGTGATCTCGAAGTTCAGCCGGAACGATCGGTTGTCGAGATTGGCACTGCCGATGGCGCTGACCTCGTCGTCCACCAGCACCACCTTCTGATGCAGGAAACCAGGCTGGTAGCGGAACATGCGCACTCCCGCCCGAACCGCCTCGAAGGCGAACAGGCTGGAGGCGGCATAGACGATGCGATGGTCGGGTCGCGAAGGGATCAGGATGCGCACGTCGACACCGCGCAGTACCGCCAGGCGCAAGGCCGCGAAGATGGCTTCGTCGGGAATGAAGTAGGGGCTGGTGATCCACACCCGGCGGGTGGCCGAGTGGATCGCTTCGAGGAAGAACAGCGCACAGGTTTCCTGGGGATCGGCCGGGCCGCTGGCCAGGGCCTGACACAGCACACCGTCTTCGGGGTAGGCATCGGGCAGGATCAGCGGTGGCAGCTGGCGCGTGGCCCAGTACCAGTCCTCGGCGAAGGATTCCTGCAGGCAGGCCAGCACCGGGCCGCTGATCTGGACATGAGTATCGCGCCAGGGCGAGAGCCGGGGGTGAGCACCCAGGTATTCGTCGCCTACGTTGTGGCCTCCGAGAAAGCCTTGCACGCCATCGACCACCACGATCTTGCGGTGGTTGCGGAAGTTGACCTGGAAGCGGTTGAACCAGCCACGTCGTGTGGCGAAGGCTTCGATCTGCACGCCACCGTCACGCAGCACCTGGCTGTAGCTGGCAGGCAGGGCATGGCTGCCGACCCGGTCGTAGAGCACGAAAATACGTACCCCTTCGGCGGCCTTGTGCAGCAGCAGTTGTTGCAGCTCTTTGCCCAGGGCGTCGTCGTGAATGATGAAGAACTGCACCAGCACGGTATCCCGTGCCGCGCGGATGGCCGCGAAGATCGCTTCGAACGTGGCTTCGCCGTCGATCAGCAGCTTCACCTCGTTGTTGGCCAGGCATGGCATGCGCCCCAGCTTGGGCATGGCGCGCAGGGCGGCATAGCTGTCCGACTCCCGCGCCGTGAGCGCCTCCTCGACCCAGGGGCGCCAGTTCAGGTTGGCCATGGCCACGTGCATCTCCTGGTTGGCCTGGCGCCTGGCCTGGATGTAGGCATAGAAGGAGCGGGCGCCGAACACCAGGTATGGGATGAGGGTGAGGTAAGGAATGAACAACAGCGACATCGCCCAGGCAATCGCGCCTTGGGCGGTACGCACGGTGAACACCGCATGCAGGGCGGCGATGAAACCGAGCAAATGAATGACGCCGAGCAAGTAACCGAAGAAGTAGGGGCTGTGGTAATCCATACGCATCCTGCTTGCCAATAGCACTGCCGCTAACAGACCACGTTCAAGGGGTCGCCTGCAACCTGCAGGCGATTTTGCCGTCTAAAGGCTCAGTCCGGCCGGAGCCGGTATTTCGAGGAGCTTTCATCCATGAAGATTCGTCTGCCATTGCTCGCCCTGGTCCTGGGGCTGGGCAGTCCGCTGGTTCACGCGCAGATGCTGCAACCTGGCTTATGGGAACTGACCACCAGCAATATGCAGGTCGACGGCAAGCCGCTGCCAGACATGGCATTCATGCTTGGCCAGTTGAAGAACCTGCCACCCGAGCAACGGGCGATGATGGAGGGCGCTCTGGCCAAGCAGGGCATCACGGTGGGTGGCAAGGGTGTGCGCTCGTGCCTGACTCCGGAACAGGTCAAGACCAATGACATTCCCTTGCAGGATCCGCAGTCGGGCTGTACGCAGAAGATCACCGAGCGCAACGGCAATGTCTGGAAGTTCCAGTTCAGCTGCCCGAAGGCGCAGGGACAAGGTCAGGCGACTTTCCTCAGCGACCGCGAGTTTCTGACCAAGGTCAATGGCACGTTCAATGCGTCGGGTGTCCAGCAGCAAGGCGCCATGGACACTCGGGCGGTCTGGTTGGGGGCCGATTGCGGAACAGTGAAGCCGCGTACCTGAGCCTGTTCCGGTTGGCAAGATCTACCAGCGATGCCGACTGACCGCCACCGCGTCGTGGGCGTGCAGGCTTTCTGCGTGTTCCACGCGCACGCTGAATCCGCCCACGCCCTCTAGCTGCCGTAACGCCCCATGCAGGCGCCTGGCGGCATCCTCGCAGAACATCAGATTCTGCCCATTGGCCAAGGCAAAGGCCTGTTCGTCGGCACGCTTGACCGCTGTCTGGACCGCCGTCCCCAACGCCTGCTCGGCAATGTCGATCAACTCGGTCAGCTGGATCTCGCTGCCTTCCAGCCTGACCTTGAGCTTGGCCATGCTCCGTTGGCTATGGGGTGTGGCGACGATGCCGTCGCTGCTGCCCAGCCATTGGCGAACCCTTTCCCGCTCGACTGTCTGGCCAGCAAAGTTCTGATCGAAGCGCTCCTGGATCAGCTGGCGAGCCAATGCTGCGGAGCAGGGGCAGGTCGAGGAATAAGGAATATCCACGGATAGTTCCACGTGGAACATTTGCTTTTTCAGCTGTGCGTCGATGCTCACTGGGTAGCTTTTCCAGCCTGCGAGCGGGCTGACCAGGGCCGGACGCTTGAGCAGATAGCCGAACGACAAGCGCAGGTAGGCCGCGTCCGAGAGCCCTTCATGGCTGGCGAGAAAGCGTTCGAGTGTCCGGCGAATCAGCTGTGGGCTCAGTGCCTGCTGTTCCAACGCCTCCAGCGCCAGGTACAGCCGAGACATGTGTATTCCCCGAGCTGCGCCATCGTCCAGACTCACGCCAGCATCGGCGTGTGCGCTCAGGCTGCGGCCGTCGATATGCAGCGGCAGGGCAATGCCGCACATGCCGACCCAATCCAGCGGCAGGGCCTGCTGGCTGTCTTGTGCGGCGATGTCGGGGAGGGTGAGGCTGGTCATGGCTGGAATCCTGGAATGATGGTCAGCGGCAACCGCCGACCAGGCTGCAATGCAGATCGAAACGCTGACCGCTGGAACTGGAGACGCGGTTGAGGGTGGTCCAGCCAATGCGCCGGCTGTAGCCGACCCAGGCTTCACCGTCACTGGCCAGGCCGGTGAAGAACATCAGCGATCCATAGCGGCTGTTGGTTTGTGCCCACAGGCGCTTGCTCGCCACTTCAAACCCGCGCAGGTAGAAGGTGCTGCCCTCGGTACGCACGCTGTAGTAGTTGCCCTTGCTGTCCTGGCACGCCAGCAAGGTCGCACTGCGTGTGCATAGCGCAAGGTCGGTACGCGGCATGGCGAACAGCTGTGAGGGCAGCACGAACAACAGCAGCGCAACCCAGGCAGTGACTTTCATGTGGCTCTCCAGACAACCGTTCGGTCAACACGGCTTGGCGAAATTGTATTGTTATAATATAACATTGCGCAATGCATCGTTTCGAATGCGCCTGCCCGATGAGGTCTGTCATGTCCAACCGCCTTCCTGTCACTGTGCTGTCCGGCTTTCTCGGCGCCGGCAAGAGCACGCTGCTCAACCATGTCCTGCGCAACCGCGACAACCTGCGCGTCGCCGTGATCGTCAACGACATGAGTGAAATCAATATCGATGCCAGTGAGGTTCAGCGCAATGTCAGCCTCAATCGCGCGGAAGAAAAACTGGTGGAGATGAGCAACGGCTGCATCTGCTGCACGCTGCGTGAGGACCTGCTGGAAGAGGTGGCGCGACTGGCTGGCGAGGGCCGCTTCGATTACCTGTTGATCGAGTCCACCGGGATCTCCGAGCCGCTGCCGGTCGCCGAGACATTCACGTTCCGCGATGAACAGGGCCGCAGCCTGTCCGACATGGCGCGTCTGGATACCATGGTCACCGTGGTCGATGGCTTGAACTTCCTGCGCGACTACCAGGCTGCCGACAGTCTTGCCAGCCGTGGTGAGACCTTGGGCGAAGCAGACGAGCGCTCGATCAGCGACCTGCTGATCGAACAGGTCGAGTTCGCCGATGTGCTGCTGTTGAGCAAGATCGACCTGATCAGCCAGCACCAACGCGAAGAGTTGATCGCCATCCTGCGCAGTCTCAATGCTCGGGCACAGATCGTGCCGATGGTCATGGGCCAGGTGGCGCTGTCGCGCATACTCGATACCGGTCTGTTCGATTTCGACCAGGCCGCCCAGGCGCCGGGCTGGTTGCAGGAGCTGCGGGGCGAGCATGTGCCGGAAACCGAAGAGTACGGCATTGCCGCCACCACCTGGCAGGCGCGTCGGCCGTTCCATCCGCAGCGTTTCTTCGACTTTGTCCACAAGCCCTGGAGCAATGGCCGGCTGCTGCGCTCCAAAGGTTTCTTCTGGCTGGCCAGCAAGTTTCGCGAGGCCGGTAGCTGGTCCCAGGCCGGCGGCATGATGCGCCATGGGCTGGCGGGGCGCTGGTGGCGTTTCGTGCCCCGCGAGCAATGGCCCCAGGATGAAGAAAGCACCGCAGCGATCCTCGAGCACTGGTCGGTGGAAAGTGGTGACTGCCGGCAGGAGCTGGTCTTTATTGGGCAGAACATCGATTTTGCACAGTTATCCACAGAACTCGAGGCCTGCCTGCTGGATGACGAAGAAATGGAGCTCGGGCCGATGGGCTGGTTGCGGCTGCCCGATCCATTCGGGGCCTGGCATGAGGACGTCGCGGCATGACTGTGGATATCCGCCAGGTCTTCGGTACATCGCCCCAGGTGATGACTGACATTCTCCAGGACGGCGTCAATCTGGCAGTGTGGCAGCGCCGCTTGCCCGCCCAGGTGGAGGACTTCGCCGGCCTGGTGCTCAGCCTTGGCCAGACGCTGTCCGATGAGCGGGTGATCGAGGTGGATGAGCGCCAGCCACCGGTGCTTGTGGATTTGCTCAGGGAAACCGCTGATCTACACGGTTACGAGGGTTTCGTCGCCGATGTGCGCTGGCTGGTGGCGGCGTATACCTGCCTGCTGGGCGCCCGGCGGATCGGTGTGCGCCTGCGCGTGCTGGAGGGGGCGATGTGTCCGCGCATGCATGTGGATCATGTGCCGTTGCGCTTGCTCAGCACCTACGCCGGTGCCGGCAGTGAATGGCTGGAGGAGGGGGCGATCGATCGTTCGAGGTTGCAGCACGATCAGCCGTCTGTGGATAACCTTCGTCGGCTGGTGGCGGGTGATGTGGCGTTGCTCAAGGGTGAGAGGTGGTTGGGCAACGAAGGCGCGGGGTTGGTGCATCGCTCGCCTTCGACGCCAGCGGGTGAACGGCGATTGCTGCTGAGTCTGGACTGGTTGGCCTGATCCACGCTTGCCCCATGATCAGACCGGTATAGACTGCCATGAATCCATGCTGACGCTGAGCCATGCTGCAGAACATCCCCACCCATGTGATCGCCGGTCCACTCGGCGCTGGCAAGACCAGCCTGATCCGTCATCTGCTCAGCCAACGTCCGACCGATGAACGCTGGGCCGTGCTGGTCAACGAATTCGGCCAGATCGGCATCGACGCCGCCATGCTCCACCGTGACGAGACGGGCATTGCCATTGGCGAAGTGGCGGGTGGTTGCCTGTGTTGCGTCAATGGCGCGCCATTTCGGGTAGGTCTCGGTCGCCTGCTGCGCAAGGCGCGCCCGGACCGCTTGTTCATCGAGCCCTCCGGGCTCGGTCACCCGCTGCAATTGCTGGAGCAATTGGGCCAGGCGCCTTGGACCGGTGTGCTGGCGGTGCAGCCGTTGCTGATGGTCCTCGATTGCGCGGCCCTGGCCCGCGGAGAGCTTGTGCCTGCAGCGCAGCAGCAGGCCATGGAACAGGCGGGATTGCTGGTGTTGAACAAGTCGCGTGCTGTGGATGAAAAAAAACGGCTGTTGATAACTTCATCGTTAGCGGATGTGCCGGTGGCCTGGGCGGAGCAGGGGGCCTTGGCTCTCGCCGATCTTCCAAGGTCTTCAGGTACGCTGGCAAACGCTGCCAGGGCAGCCGAGTCACCTGTGGATAGCACGCCGATCGCTCCCCCGGCGCTGTGGACAGACCCGCGTCAGCCGATTTGCCTGTTCCAGCAGGGCGAGGGCGGTTGGAGCATTGGCTGGCGTTGGCATCCGAGCCAGCGTTTCGACGTGGAGCGTCTGCATGCATTGCTTGAGCGATGGCCGTGGCGTCGGGCCAAGGGTGTTATCCACAGCCTGGATGCGTGGCAGTCGTTCAACGGCCTCGAAGGCGGGGCATTGGCATGGCGCCCCAGTGATTGGCGCAAGGATTCACGCATCGAGCTGATCTTCGATCGGCCGCAGCTATTGTCTGCCCTGCAGGCGGCGGTTGCGAATTGTCTCGTCAGCGGGTGATCAATTGCGCCAGCGGTTATGTTCCTGGCGCCATTGCTGCATTTCGATGACGTTGTCGCTGCGCGGCGGGGTCTTGATCTCGAACGGATAGGGGGCCAGCTCGATCTGCATGGTGTGCGCGCCGAACTGCGTGACCGTGCCGGGGTGGCGCTGCTCGCCGGTGACGGTGAACTCGAAGTTGTAGATGCGGGCCAGGCGTTTGCGGCCATTGGCGTCACGCACGAAGGCGATGCGCTTGAGCGCCACGGCATCGTCGAGCAGTTCCAGGTCGAGCTTGGCGCAATGCTGCTTGACCCGCGCCAGGGCCTTTTCGCGCAGCCCGTGGTTGTGCCACAGCCAGGCGCCGGCGGTCGCCACCAGCATCAGGACGAAAAGGTTTTCCAGGGTCAGCATCTACGTAAGCTCCAGACAGGTAGATCCAGCTTAACTGCGTCTCTGGCCTGTCGTACAGATGGCAATCGGGTTCATACTGCGGGCCGCACACTTCTTCACACAGTTTCGGAATCGCCCAGCATGAAACGTACGCCACACCTGCTCGCCATTCAGTCCCATGTGGTCTTCGGACACGCTGGCAACAGCGCTGCGGTGTTTCCGATGCAGAGGGTCGGGGTCAATGTCTGGCCGCTGAACACTGTGCAGTTCTCCAACCACACTCAGTATGGCCAGTGGGCCGGGGAAGTGCTTGCCCCAGCGCAAATTCCTGCGTTGGTGGAAGGCATTTCCAACATCGGCGAGCTGGGTCACTGCGATGCGGTGCTGTCGGGCTACCTGGGCAGTGCCGAACAGGGGCGGGCCATTCTTGCCGGCGTCGAGCGGATCAAGGCGGTCAATCCCAAGGCCCTGTACCTGTGCGACCCGGTCATGGGCCATGCCGAGAAAGGCTGCATCGTGCCGGCCGAAGTCAGTGAGTTCCTGCTCGAACAGGCCGCCGCCAAGGCTGACATCCTGTGTCCCAACCAGCTGGAACTGGACAGCTTCTGCGGTCGTCGCGCGCAGTCCCTGGAGGATTGCGTGGGCATGGCGCGCGGGCTGCTGGAGCGTGGCCCGCAGGTGGTGTTGGTCAAGCACCTGAACTATCCCGGGCGAGCCGATGACGCGTTCGAGATGCTGCTGGTGACCCGCGAGGGCAGCTGGCATCTGCGCCGGCCCTTGCTGGCCTTCCCGCGTCAGCCGGTGGGCGTGGGTGACCTGACGTCGGGGCTGTTCCTCGCCCGCGTGCTGCTGGGCGACAGCTGGCTGCAGGCCTTCGAGTTCACCGCTGCCGCGGTGCATGAGGTGCTGCTGGAGACCCAGGCCTGCGCCAGCTATGAACTGCAACTGGTGCGGGCCCAGGATCGCATCGCCCATCCACGCGTACGCTTCGAGGCGCAGCGCCTGCTGTACTAAATGGCGTCGGTCTTGAGGTTCTGGTAGCGCTGCTCCAGCTCCTGGCGGATCTGGCGGCGCTGCTGCCCCTGCAGGAAGCGGCGTTTCTCCTCGCTGCTCTGCGGCTGGCGCGGCGGCACCTTCACCGGGCGACGGTCATCGTCCACCGCGACCATGGTGAAGAAGCAGCTGTTGGAGTGGCGCACCGAGCGCTCGCGGATGTTCTCGGTGACCACCTTGATGCCCACCTCCATCGAGGTATTGCCGGTGTAGTTGACCGAGGCCAGGAAGGTCACCAGTTCGCCGACATGCACCGGTTCGCGGAAGATCACCTGGTCCACCGACAGGGTGACCACGTAGCTGCCGGCATAGCGGCTGGCGCAGGCATAGGCGACTTCGTCGAGGTACTTGAGCAGGGTGCCGCCGTGTACGTTGCCAGAGAAATTGGCCATGTCCGGTGTCATCAGGACGGTCATGGTCAGCTGGGCGTTTCCAGGTTCCATAGAGAGCTCACGGTGAATTTGCACGGATTCGGGGCGGGTATCTGCAGACACTTCTGTTTCCCCTCTTTGAGGTTTCCCATCCTGGTACGGGACGTCGGCTGACGCTCCATCGTCACGCCAATCTTGCCATCGGCGGTGTCGAATCTGCCGATCTGTTTCTGCATATTGCATTGGCAAAATGTGGCAAGACGCGATGTTAACCTGACGGCGCCCATGCAACGTGGGCTTTTCCGTTTACCAAGACAGTATGTGCCCGCACCTCGGTCAGGGTTTTCCGGCAGAGGAACGGTCCGCCCCGTGCATTGAAAACAAGGAGTATCACGCCATGCATGCCATCAGTTTCATCCAGGATCTGGCGGTGATCATGCTGGTCGCCGGGGTGGTCACCATTCTCTTTCACCGTTTCAAGCAGCCAGTGGTACTGGGCTATATCGTCGCCGGCTTCATCATCGGCCCGCACACGCCGCCGTTCGGCCTGATCCACGACGAAGACACCATCAAGACCCTGGCCGAACTTGGGGTGATCTTCCTGATGTTCTGCCTGGGCCTGGAGTTCAGCCTGCGCAAGTTGTTCAAGGTCGGCGCCACGGCCTTCATCGCCGCGTTCCTGGAAATCGTCCTGATGATCTGGATCGGTTTCGAGATCGGTCGCTGGTTCGGCTGGAACACCATGGATTCGCTGTTCCTCGGGGCGATCCTGGCGATCTCCTCGACCACCATCATCGTCAAGGCGCTCAACGACCTGAAGATGAAGAACGAGCGTTTCGCCCAGCTGATCTTCGGCGTGCTGATCGTCGAGGACATCCTCGGCATCGGCATCATCGCGCTGCTGTCGGGGATCGCCGTCAGCGGCTCGGTGAGTTCCGGCGAGGTGTTTTCCACCGTGGGCAAGCTGTCGCTGTTCATGATCGTCGCGCTGGTCATTGGCATCCTGCTGGTGCCTCGGCTGCTGGCCTACGTGGCGAAATTCGAAAGCAACGAGATGCTGCTGATCACCGTGCTGGGCCTGTGTTTCGGCTTCTGCCTGCTGGTGGTCAAGCTCGAGTACAGCATGGTGCTCGGCGCCTTCCTGATCGGCGCGATCATGGCCGAGTCGCGGCAGTTGCTTAAGATCGAGCGCCTGATCGAGCCGGTTCGCGACCTGTTCAGCGCGATTTTCTTCGTCGCCATCGGCTTGATGATCGATCCTAAGATCCTCGTCGAGTATGCCTGGCCGATCGTGGTCATCACCGTGGCGGTGGTGCTGGGCAAGATGCTGTCCTGTGGCATGGGGGCGTTCATTGCCGGGAACGATGGGCGTACCTCGCTGCGCGTGGGCATGGGGCTTTCGCAGATCGGCGAATTCTCTTTCATCATCGCTGCCCTGGGCATGACCCTGCAGGTCACCAGTGACTTCCTCTACCCGGTGGCGGTGGCCGTATCGGCCATCACCACCTTGCTGACGCCGTACCTGATTCGCGCCGCCGACCCGCTGTCGATCAAGCTGGGCAAGGTGGTGCCGAGCCGCCTGGCGCGGGTGTTGTCGTTGTATGGCGAGTGGTTGCGCAGCATTCAGCCGCAGGGCGAAGGTGCCATGCTGGCGGCGATGATCCGGCGCATCCTGCTGCAGGTCGGGGTCAACCTGGCATTGGTGATCGCGATCTTCTTCAGCGGAGGCTACTTCGCCGGGCGCATCGGCTCCTGGCTCAGCGAGTGGGTGGGCGATGTCGGCCAGCAGAAGGCGCTGATCTGGGGCGCGGCGCTATTGCTGTCGCTGCCCTTCCTGATTGCGGCCTATCGCAAGCTCAAGGCACTGTCGATGCTGCTGGCGGAGATGGGGGTCAAGGCGGAAATGGCCGGGCGGCATACCCAGCGCGTGCGGCGGGTGATTGCCGAGGTGATCCCGCTGCTGTCGTTGCTGGTGATCTTCCTGCTGCTCTCGGCCTTGTCGGCGAGCATCCTGCCGACCAGCGAGCTGTTGCTGATCATCGCGGTGGTGGCGGCGGTGGTGGTGGCGTTGTTGTGGCGCTGGCTCATCCGCGTGCATACGCGCATGCAGGTGGCCTTGCTGGAGACGCTGGAGAACAATCGCGATCATTAGCGCTGAGCGCGAAGCCTTCTGCGCGAGGCTTCATCGTCGTCCGAGGGGATGGAGCGGTAGCAATGTCGCCAGGCGCAGAAAGCCTGGCGATTCTACGAGTGATTGATGGCTATAGGCCACCAATTTGTGCGGGCATTTCGCGTTCAGCTTTCCAGCCAGACATCCCTCGCCCAGTGCCAGACCGACTCCCAGCTTTCCTCGGTGACAATCTCTTCCTCGCCGGACCAGAGCACGACAGTGCCGTCTTCCTCGACGCAGTAATAATCGTCGCCGTCCTGGCAGATCGGGATCAGGTCGCGTGGAACGCCTGCGTCCCATGCATTGGCCGCCACTTCCGGCAGGTAGGTATGGGATTGCGAGTCGGTGACGGTCACCGGCTCCAGGCTGCCGTACACCACATCACTGACGGTCAGCAGGTATTCCTTGAACACGAACGGGATGTTGATGAACAGCTCTTCCTCGATCTCGACCAGCTGATCCTCGTCCGGCAGTTCCAGCGGCACCGGCACCGGCTCGTTGGCTTCACGGAGTTGTTCGATCACTTCTTCCACGGTTCACATCCTCTGACCTTATGACAACGCTGCGCGTTATACCCTAGTAGGCCGCTCTGGCAAAAGCAAAAACCCCGGGACAGGCCCGGGGTTTTTTGTGCAACGTGCGGTGGTTAACCGTTTTGACGGATACCGGCAACCAGCCAAGGCTGGTTCTCGCCGTGGGCACGCACCATGTGCCAGCTTTCGCTGAAGGCTTCGCCCTGGTCGAAGCGCGAGGTCTTCGAGACGCCACGGAAGGTCAGGGTGGCGTCGGTCTGGTCGGCGCGATCGTCGACACCGTCCAGCTGCACATCGAGGTCATCGATGTAGGTCGACTGGAAGCCTTCGCCCAGCTCTGCACGCTCGCGCTTGAGGAACTCGAGCATCTGCGGGGTGACGAACTCGGCGATCTTGTCCATCTCGTTGGCGTCCCAGTGCTGCTGCAGCGACTGGAAGTGCGAACGGGCGGCGGCCAGGAAGCTGGCTTCGTTGAACCAGGCCGGAGCGTTGATCACAGGCGAGGCGACCGGCGCGGCGGAGCCACCGAAGATCGACTGTGGGGCTGCCTGTGGCTGGGCTTCGCGCTGGTACGGGGCGTGGCCGGCGGCAGCGTGTTGCGGTTGCTGCTGGCGGCGGCGCGCGGCGATGAAGCGGAAGACCAGGAAGGCGATCAGGCCCATGATCAGGAAGTCGAGGATCTGCATGCCCTGGAAGCCGTCGCCCATGAACATGGAAGCCAGCAGGCCACCGGCGGCGAGGCCGGCCAATGGGCCCAGCCAGCGCGAAGCACCGCTGGCGGCGGCAGGCGCGCGGCCTGGAGCGGTCGGGGCGGCGGCAGGCGTGGTCGGGGTTGCCTGGCGAGTCTGGTGGATTGGCGCGGAGCCCGAGCTCTTGCCACCACCGAAGCGCTTGGCGTTGGCGTCGAGGCTCAGCGTCAGGCCGACGCAGAGCGCCAGAGCGATGCTAAGAAAACGTTGCATAAGTTGGGGGTTCCCGTTTGTGTGGATTGCACGCGCGTCATGTTGCACATGAACTGTAGGACATAGCCAGCGACAAGATGTTTCGAGCTTTTGCCTGCTCGTAAGGACGGCCAGGGTCGTGTGGGAGCGGGTTTACCCGCGAAGAAGGTGACGCGGTGCCTGGCACGGGCTTCGCCCGTGTTCGCGGGTAAACCCGCTCCCACAGGATCCGCGAGGCCTGTGGGAGCGGCAGTCAGATAGCTTCCAGCTTGGCGTAGCCCAGCATCAGCCACTTGCTGCCCTCGGAGAAGTTCACCTGCACCCGCGCCTGGGCACCGGAGCCCTCGAAGTTGAGGATCACGCCTTCGCCAAATACCGCATGCTGCACTCGCTGGCCAAGGCTGAAGGCGGTCTGCGGGATGCTGGCGTTGGCGAACAGGCTGCTTGCCGGCGCCTTCGCGCCGCCGAACGGGCGGCTGACGGTGTTCGACAGGCGCACTTCCTGTACCAGCCCGGCTGGAATCTCCCGTACGAAGCGCGACACCTTGTTATAGGTTTCGCTGCCATACAGGCGGCGGGTCTCGGCGTAGGTCATGACCAGCTGGCGCATGGCGCGGGTGATGCCCACGTAGGCCAGACGGCGCTCCTCTTCCAGGCGACCGGGTTCTTCCAGGCTCATCTTGTGCGGGAACAGGCCTTCTTCCATGCCCACCAGGAACACGTACGGGAACTCCAGGCCCTTGGCACTGTGCAGGGTCATCAGCTGGATGCTGTCCTCATGCTCATCGGCCTGGGTGTCGCCGGCCTCCAGCGAGGCGTGGCCGAGGAACGCCGACAATGGCGAGAGGTCGGCATCTTCGTCGCTGGCTTCGAAGTTGCGCGCGGCGCTGACCAGTTCCTCGAGGTTTTCTACCCGGGCCTGGCCCTTTTCGCCTTTTTCTTCCTGGTGATAGATGATCAGCCCGGACTGCTCGATGACGGTCTGGGTCATCAGGTGCAGCGGCATGTCCAGCACCTTGGCGGCGAGATTCTCGAGCAGCTCGATGAACGCGCCCAGGGCGCTGGCGGCGCGGCCCTTGAGGGCCTTGGCGGCCAACAGCTGGCACATGGCATCCCACATGGACAGCTGGCTGTGACGGGCGTGTTCGCGGATGGTCTCGACGGTCTTCTCGCCGATGCCCCGTGGTGGCACGTTGATCACCCGCTCCAGGGCCGCGTCGTTGCCACGGCCTTCGAGCAGACGCAGGTAGGCCATGGCGTTCTTGATCTCGGCGCGTTCGAAGAAGCGCTGGCCGCCATAGATGCGATAGGGAATGCGTTCACGCAGCAGGGCCTCTTCCAGCACCCGCGACTGGGCGTTGGAGCGGTACAGGATGGCGATCTCGCTGCGCGCGTTGCCCTGCTTGACCAGGCTTTCGATGGTCTCGACCACGTACCGCGCTTCGTCATGTTCGTTGTACGCGGCATAGAGCGTCAGCGGCTCGCCTTCGCCCATGTCGGTCCACAGCTCCTTGCCCAGGCGTCCACTGTTGTTGGCGATCAGGGCGTTGGCGGCCTTGAGGATGCCACCGGTGGAGCGGTAGTTCTGCTCCAGGCGGATCAGTTCGGCATCCGGGAAGTCGGCGGTGTACTGGTGAATGTTCTCGATCTTGGCGCCACGCCAGCCGTAGATCGACTGGTCATCGTCACCCACCGCCATCAGGCTGTCGCCACCGCTGGCCAGCAGGCGCAGCCAGGCGTACTGCACGGCGTTGGTGTCCTGGAACTCGTCCACCAGAATGTGGCGGAAGCGGCGCTGATAGTGCTTGAGCAGGTCCGGGTGGTCGCGCCACAGGTCCAGGGCGCGCAGCAGCAGTTCGGAGAAGTCGATGACCCCGGCGCGGTCGCAGGCCTGTTCGTAGGCCAGGTAGATGTCGCGCATGGTGGCCAGGAACAGGTCGCCGCTGGCCTGGATGTGCCGTGGGCGCAGACCTTCGTCCTTCTGGCCGTTGATGAACCACTGGACCTGGCGCGCGGGCCATTTCTGCTCGTCCAGGCCCATCTCGCGGATCACCCGCTTGATCAGGCGCTGCTGGTCGTCGCTGTCGAGGATCTGGAAGTTCTGCGCCAGCCCCGCTTCCTGCCAGTGGGCGCGCAACAGGCGGTGGGCCAGGCCGTGGAAGGTGCCCACCCACATGCCGGCCGGGTTGATGCCCAGCAGTTGCTCGATACGCTGGCGCATTTCCGCCGCGGCCTTGTTGGTGAACGTCACCGACAGGATCGAATGCGGCGAGGCCTGTTCGACCTGGATCAGCCAGGCGATACGGTGCACCAGCACGCGGGTCTTGCCCGAGCCGGCGCCGGCCAGCACCAGTTGGCGCCCCACCGAGGCCGCCACGGCCTGGCGCTGGGCGTCGTTGAGGGAGTTCAGCAGGAGAGAGAGGTCGTCATTGTGCATCCGCGCATTCTATGGCTGTGCGCAGGCAGGGGCAAACGCGCGCGTCGCAAATCGCCGAAGACGCTTGTGACCATTCGTCGGTGAGATTGGCCAGGCGGCGTGGTTGAGCAGTCGCACTGCGACGCACGAGACATTTTCGAATTCCTGACCTGGAGCAGTTTGGTCCGACGCGACGCTTGTGTATGCTCCCTGCACATTTGCGGTCAGCCATAACAAGAACTCCATAAGAATCCAGCCATATGACCCAGGATTTCACGGCGATCGGCACATCGCCGCAGACATCACGGAGCGTTCGCAGGCAATTCGCCACGCAGCTTTCGATCGAGCGCACCCGTCTGCTGTACCAGGGCTCTCTGCTGCCCACCCTGTTCATGTTGCTCAACGGCCTGCTCTGCGCATGGCTGCTGTGGAGCCCTGCGCGCTATCTGCTGGTTGGCGTATGGATGGCCTGGTTGCTGGCGCTTGTGGCCCTGCGAGTGATCCAGGTGGCGGCATTCGAGGCGGCCACGCCAGTCCGACAGGCCAGGCCGGCATGGCGACGAATGTTCCTGCTGGGCTCGGCGTTCAGTGGCTTCACGCTGGCCTGCGCGGCGATCGCGCTGGCGCCGGTTGACGACTTCGTGCAGCAGGCATGGGTTTTCGGCCTGCTCGGCGCGGCGGCGCTGTCGGCCAGCGTCGCCTATGCGGTCAGCCTGACGGCGTTTCTCAGTTTCGCCTTGCCCTGCCTGCTGCCGCCGATCGCCTTTCTGTTCTTCTACGATGCCGGGCAGCAGCGCGGGTGGGGCTGGCTGGGCCTGATCCTCCTGGGGGCGTTGATGGTGGTCGCCTGGCAGGTCAACCGCCTGATCGAGCGTGGCCTGTTGCGGCGCTTCCAGAACCAGGCGCTGATCGAGCACCTGCAGAGTGCCCAGCAGCATGCCGAAGACCTCAACCACCAGCTCAGCGCCGAGGTGCGTCAGCGCCGTCGGGCCGAGGATGAACTGCGCCAGGCCCATGCCGGCCTCGAGCAACGTGTAGCCCAGCGCAGCCACGAACTGGACCTGGCGAACCAGGCCTTGAGCAAGAGCGAGCAACGCCTGGCCTTGGCGCTCGATGCCAGTGAACTGGGGTTATGGGACTGGAACCTGCTCACCGACGAGGTCCACCATACCCAGTTGCACGCGCTGTTCGGCATCGACGCCGAACAGGTTCGCTCCGTGCGGGCCGATCTCAAGCCGCTGCTGCACCCGGATGACCTGTCTCTGGTACGGCGCACGCTGGTCGAGCACCTGAAAGGGCAGACCGAGGACTATCGTGTCGAATACCGCGTACGTCATGCCCAGGGCCACTGGTGCTGGATCGAGGACCGTGGTCGGGCGGTGGAGACCGATGCCGATGGCAAGGTCGTGCGCATGCTCGGTACCCGCCGAGACATCACCGCGCAGAAGGAGCAGGAGGAGCAGCAGCGCCTGGCCGCCACGGTGTTCGAGGCCGCCAGCGAGGGTATCGCCATCCTTGACGCCGACTTCCAGTTGCTGGCGGTCAATCAGGCGTTCTGCGACGTCACGGGGTACGGTCGTGCCGAACTGATCGCTCGCAATGCCCTCGAGCTGCCCTGCAGTCGCGACGCGCGACGTCACAGTCAGGCCATCGAACAGGCGCTGGAGCAGCAGGGTCGCTGGCAGGGTGAGCTGGTGGAGGCGCGCAAGAACGGCGAGCTGTATCCACAATGGCTACAGCTGAACAGCGTGAGCGATGCACGGGGCAGAATCGTCAATATCGTCGGCTTCTTCAGCGATCTGTCGGCTCGCCGCGAGTCGGAGGAACGTCTGCGCTATCTGGCTCATTACGACGACCTGACCGGGTTGGCCAACCGCGCGCTGTTCCGCCTGCGCCTGCACGAGGCCACGCAGCGCGTACGCCTGAACGGGCGCAGCCTGGCGTTGCTGCATGTGGACCTGGATCGCTTCAAGCAGCTCAACGAGAGCCTGGGCCACGAACTGGCCGACCAATTGCTCAAGAAAATGGCCCAGCGCCTGGCCAATGCGGTGCCGGAGGCCGACACCGTGGCGCGGCTGTCGGGTGACGAATTCGCCGTGCTGTTCGACGGCTACAGCAACCTGTCCAGCCTGGTGCGGGTGACCACGCGCCTGCTGGACAAGCTACGGGTGCCGCAGCGGGTCGGCGGGCACGAGGTGGTGATCAGCGCTTCGGTGGGCATCAGCGTGCTGTCTGACGCCACCTTCGATCTCAATGCGCTGGTCAGTCAGGCCGACATGGCCAAGCAGCACGCCAAGCATCTGGGAGGGGACAACTTCCAGTTCTACACCGAAAGCCTGCGCGCCAGCACCCTCGAGCGCCTGCAGCTGGAAAACCAGCTGCGCAAGGCCATCGACGACGGCCAGTTGCTGGTCTATTACCAGCCCAAGTTGTGCCTGCGCACGGGCCGGTTGCAGGCGGCCGAGGCCCTGGTGCGCTGGCAGCATCCACAGTGGGGCATGGTGCCGCCCAGCGAGTTCATCGGCCTGGCGGAAGAGACCGGGCTGATCGCGCCGATGGGCGAATTTGTCCTGCGCCAGGCTTGCTGGCAGGCGTGCGAATGGTTGAGGCAGGGGGTGCAGATACGCGTGTCGGTCAACCTGTCGGTGTATCAATTGCGCCAGGGCAAGCTGGTCAGCCTGGTTCGCCAGGTGCTGCAGGAGTCGGGGCTGGCGCCTCAGCTGCTGGAGCTGGAACTGACCGAGAGCCAGTTGCTGGACAGCGTCGAGCACATCATCGCCACGTTCCAGCAGTTACACGAACTGGGGGTAAAACTGGCCATCGACGATTTTGGCACCGGGTACTCGTCGCTGAGCTATCTGAAGCGTTTCCCGGTCGATTACGTGAAGATCGACCAGGCGTTCATCCGCGGCCTGCTCGAGGGCAGCCAGGACGCCGCGATAACCCGGGCGATCATCGCCATGGCCAAGAGCCTGCAGTTGAAAGTCGTGGCCGAGGGGGTGGAAACCCTGGAGCAGCTGGCATTCCTGCGTGAGCATGGCTGCGATGAAGTCCAGGGTTACCTGATCAGCCGACCGGTAGACGCGGTTGCGTTCCGGGCCTTGCTGGAACGACCCATGATGCACCTTATGCAGTGATCATGGGGCGTCTTGCGGCGATCAGTGGGTTTCGATGATATCGGTGATGCTGGCGATCAGCTGGTCGTCGTGGAAGATATCCACTTTCGGAATGTGGCTGTGGTCGCCTGGCATTTCGAAGCTCACCGACTTGCGGTCCAGGGCTTGCAGGAAGATGCCGGCCAGCGCCTTCGATTCCAGGTCCAGCGCCAGGGCGTGGGACTTGTCCTGGATGGCGCGTGGTTTCAGGGTCACTTCGAAGCCTGGGTGAGGGGTGACCACGGTGCCGTAGACACGGAAGCCTGGGTCGCCCGGCATCTTGTCGTTCTGGGCAATCCAACCTTTGGTTTCGATGATCATGTTTTGAATCCTTGTGTTCAGAGCGGCGCGGAATGCGTCGCTGTGGATCCAATTTTCGTTCGCTATGCCATGCCTGAATCAGCAGGAAAATGTTCAGCTGTGCCAGTGTCTTCCCTGGCGCGCCAACAGACTGCTGGCCTGCTCCGGGCCGTTGCTGCCGGCCGGATAGGGGCGCGGGGCCTGGAAGTGTTCTTCCCAGCCCTGCAGGATCGGGTCGATCCAGGCCCAGGCCGCCTCGACCTCGTCACGGCGCATGAACAGCGTCGAGTCGCCCTCGAGCACATCCAGTAGCAGCCGTTCGTAGGCATCCCAGCGGCGTGTCTGGGCGAAAGCCTGGGCCAGGTTCAGGTCCAGCTCGACCGGTGCCAGGCGCATGCCCTTGCCCGGGCTTTTGGTCATCATGCGCAGGCTGATGTGCTCGTCCGGCTGCAGCTGGATCAGCAGTTGGTTGACCTGGCCGCCGCTGAACAGCTCATGGGGCACCGGCTTGAACTGGATGACGATCTGCGACGAGCGCCGCGCCATGCGCTTGCCGGTGCGTAGGTAGAAGGGCACCCCGGCCCAGCGCCAGTTGTCGATGTGCGCCTGCACCGCGACGAAGGTCTCGGTGTCGCTGTCGTTGTCCACGTCCTTCTCGAAGTAGTAGGCCGGCACTTCCTGACCGCCGATCCTGCCGGCGCCGTATTGGCCGCGCACGGTTTTGTCCTGCACGTCCTGGCCGGTGATGGGCTTGAGCGCGCGGAGGATCTTCACCTTCTCGTCGCGCACCGCCTCGGCCTCGAACTGTGCCGGGGGCTCCATGGCCACCAGGCACAGCAACTGCAGCAGGTGGTTCTGCAACATGTCGCGGGTGGCGCCGGCGCGATCGTAGTAGGCGCCGCGATTCTCCACGCCGAGGGTTTCGCAGACGCTGATCTGCACATGGTCGACCTGGCCGTTGCGCCATGCCGGCTCCAGCAGGGCGTTGGCGAAGCGCAGGGCCATGAGGTTCTGCACGGTTTCCTTGCCCAGGTAGTGGTCGATGCGAAAGACCTGGGACTCGTCGAACACCGCGCCGATCGCTTCGTTGATCGCGTGGGCCGATTCCAGCGAGTGGCCGATGGGCTTTTCCAGCACGATGCGTGCCTCGCTGTCTGCCAGGCCGGCGATGCGCAGGTGGTTGGCGATGGGCACGAACAGCTTGGGCGCGGTGGCCAGATAGTAGATGCGCGTCAGCCCGCCGGGCTCGCCCAGGTAGCGGGCCAGGCGGCCGAAGTCGGCGCTTTGCGCGGCGTCCATGGGGAAGTAGTCCAAGCGCGCGGAAAAACGCTGCCACACGTCCTCGTCGAAGTCCTGACGGGCGATCTGCGCCCGGCAGTGGCGCTCGGCGAGCTTGAGGTAGTCGATGCGCGGCAGGTTGCGCCGGGCCAGGGCGATGATGCGCACGGCGTTGTGCAGGCGGTCCTCGCGATACAGGTGGTAGAGCGCCGGGAGCAGTTTGTGCAGGGCCAGGTCGCCCGTGCCGCCGAAGACCAGGATGTCGCAAGGAATCGTCAAGCCACCACTCTCCACGTTCGTTTAGCTGGGCGGGTTGGCAAGCATGTAGTATAACTACAAGAAAGCTACATCCCGGCACGCCGATCATAACCGAGTCCAGCCCGTGAATCTGTTGCAACATATCGACCAATCGCGCCACCTGCTGCGCAAATCGGAACTCAAAGTGGCCGACCATGTGCTGCTCGATCCGGCTGCCGTCATGCACAGCTCGATGGCCGACCTGGCGCACAGCGTGGGGATCAGCGAGCCGACCATCGTGCGTTTCTGCCGGGCGATCGGTTGCTCGGGGTTCCAGGATCTCAAGCTCAAACTGGCGCAGAGCCTGGCCGCTGGGGCCAGCTTCGGCCAGTTCGCCATCCATGAAGACGACTCGGTCGCCGACTACAGCCTGAAGATCTTCGACACCACCCTGCATACGTTGATGGAAGTGCGCGAGCACCTCGATCCCCAGGCCTTGCAGCAGGCGGTGACGGCCATGGCCCAGGCGCAGCGTGTGGAGTTCTATGGCTTTGGCGCATCCGGCGCGGTCGCGGCCGATGCCCAGCACAAGTTCTTCCGCCTGCTGCTCAGCGCCGCCGCCTACTCCGACCCGCACATGCAGGCCATGTCGGCAGTTACCCTGAAGCCGGGCGATGTGGCGGTGTGCATCTCGCAGTCGGGGCGCTCCAAGGACCTGCTGATCACCGCCAACCTGGTGCGCGAGAGCGGGGCCAACCTGATCACCCTGTGCCCGAGCCAGACGCCGCTGGCGGAACTGTCGACGGTCAACCTGGCCATCGATGTGCATGAAGACACCGAGATCTACACCCCGCTGACCTCGCGTATCGCTCACCTGGTAGTGATCGACGTGCTGGCCATGGGCGTGGCCATGGCCCGCGGACCGAGCCTGGTCAACCACCTCAAGAGCGTGAAGCGCAGCTTGCGCAGCCTGCGTTTGTCGCCCAAGTCGATCAAGGCCACCGACGACTGAGCAATGCAGAGGTTCCGTGGGAGCGGGCTTGCCCCGCGATTGCAATCGCGGGGCAAGCCCGCTCCCACGCAGATTTCATCATTTCGTCACCATTCCACCGCCAAACCGTAAACCGCCAAGGCCAGTCTGAAACTCCCGCATCCTATCTGGGAGACAGGCAATGGCACATGATCACGCAGGTGTGTACCAACCCAACGCCAAGGCTCGCAAGCAGCAGGAAAAGGACCAGCGCCGCATGGAGTTTCGCCGCGCGATCGAAAGCTACTGCGACCAACGCCAGCTGCTGCGCGAGCTGGCCGATTACCCCGAGCTGCAGGACATCACGGTGTGGCAGGTATCGGCGGCAACTTCCCCGAAAAACGCTGCACAAGCCCGCTGATCTGCGCACGTTCGCCACGGATGAACGCCTGGAACGCCAAGGCGACCGGCGACTGGCGCTTGTTCTTGGACTGCACCAGGCACCAGCTGCGGTATAGCGGCAACTCCTCCACCGGCAGTTCCCTGAGCACGCCGGTGGCCAGCTCCAGGTTGACCGCGTGGCGGGTCAGCAGGGCGATGCCCAGGCCGGCCACCACGCACTCGCGCTGGGCATCGGTGGAGGCTACCTCGAGGGTCTGGGTGAAATGCACGCGCTTGTCCTTGAAGAACTCCTCGCAGGCCTTGCGCGTGCCCGACCCTTGCTCGCGGACCAGCAGGGCATGAGGCTCGAGGTCCTGCAGGCGCAGCTGTTCGAGCTTGCACAACGGATGATCCGGCGGCGCCACGGCAACGATCGGGTTGTTGAGGAACGGCAGGAACTCCAGGCCCATGTCCTGGGGCACCATGGACATGATGGTCAGGTCGTCGCGGTTGTCCGACAGGCGCCGGATCGCCTGGGCTCGGTTGACCACCGTCAGGGTGAGGTTGACCTCCGGGTGGCGCTGCTTGAAGGCGGCGAACAGGTGTGGCACGAAGTACTTGGCACTGGACTCGATCGCCAGTTTCAACTGCCCCTGCAATGAGCCCTGCAGGTCCGACAGCTGCATGTCGAGGTTCTCCAAGCGCCCGAAGATATCGCGGCTGGCGCGTTGCAGCGCTTCTGCCGCCTCGGTCAGGTAGAGCTTCTTGCCGACGTACTCGAACAGCGGCTGGCCGACCAGCTCCTCGAGCTGGCGGATCTGTAGACTAACGGCGGGTTGCGTCAGCGCCATCTCCTCGGCCGCCCGGCTGTAGGAGCGCAGGTCACACACTTCGTTGAACACTTGCAGTTGGCGCAAAGTCATACGCATCAAGGACTTACGCATTTTCTTCAGGGCTCCGGCAAAACCTTGTTACCTAACTATAAGCTTTTGCTAATACTACCCCTAACAAATATTGATTTTTGTTTATCCACCTTCGGCGCTAGGGTGAATATGCGACTGGCCAGCGACGTCTGGTCACGCGCCGACCGGTAGAACCGGATCGTCTGTTCCTACGGCTTTGGGAAGACTCCAGTGATAACAAAAATCCTGATCGCCAACCGGGGTGAAATCGCAGTTCGGATCGTGCGCGCCTGCGCCGAAATGGGCATTCGCTCCGTCGCGATCTATGCCGACGCCGACCGTCACGCCCTGCACGTCAAGCGCGCCGACGAGGCCTACAGCATCGGTGCCGAGCCCCTGGCCGGCTACCTGAACCCGCGCAAGCTGGTGAACCTTGCTGTCGAGACCGGCTGCGATGCCCTGCATCCAGGCTATGGTTTCCTGTCGGAAAACGCCGAACTGGCAGAGATCTGCGCCGAACGCGGGATCAAGTTCATCGGCCCGGCCGCCGACGTCATTCGGCGCATGGGCGACAAGACCGAGGCACGCCGTACCATGATCGCGGCCGGTGTCCCGGTTACGCCCGGCACCGAAGGCAACGTCGCCGATATCCATGAGGCCCTGCGCGAAGGCGACCGCATCGGTTACCCGGTGATGCTCAAGGCCACCTCCGGTGGCGGTGGGCGTGGCATCCGCCGCTGCAACAGCCGCGAAGAGCTGGAGCAGAACTTCCCCCGTGTCATCTCCGAGGCCACCAAGGCTTTCGGCTCGGCGGAAGTGTTCCTGGAAAAGTGCATCGTCAACCCCAAGCACATCGAGGCGCAGATCCTTGGTGACAGCTTCGGCAACGTGGTGCACCTGTTCGAGCGCGACTGCTCGATCCAGCGCCGCAACCAGAAGCTGATCGAGATCGCCCCGAGCCCGCAGCTGACCCCCGAGCAGCGCGCCTATATCGGCGACCTGGCGGTGCGCGCGGCCAAGGCGGTGAACTACGAAAACGCCGGCACCGTGGAGTTCCTGCTCGCCGATGGCGAGGTGTACTTCATGGAAATGAACACCCGGGTGCAGGTGGAACACACCATCACCGAGGAAATCACCGGCATCGACATCGTCCGCGAGCAGATTCGCATCGCTTCCGGCCTGCCGCTGTCGATCAAGCAGGAAGACATCCAGCACCGTGGCTTCGCGTTGCAGTTCCGCATCAACGCCGAAGATCCGAAGAACAACTTCCTGCCCAGTTTCGGCAAGATCACCCGCTACTACGCCCCCGGCGGCCCCGGCGTGCGCACCGACACGGCGATCTACACCGGCTACACCATCCCGCCGTTCTACGACTCCATGTGCCTGAAACTGGTGGTCTGGGCGCTGACCTGGGAAGAAGCCATGGACCGTGGACTGCGGGCCCTGGACGACATGCGTGTGCAGGGGGTGAAGACCACCGCCGCGTACTACCAGGAAATCCTGCGCAATCCGGAATTCCGCAGCGGCCAGTTCAACACCAGCTTCGTCGAAAGCCACCCTGAACTGACCAACTACTCGATCAAGCGCAAACCCGAAGAGCTGGCCCTGGCCATCGCCGCCGCCATCGCCGCGCACGCAGGCCTGTGAGGAACCGAACAATGTCCAAGAAAATCTTTGTCACCGACACGATCCTGCGCGACGCCCACCAGTCCCTGCTGGCCACCCGCATGCGCACCGAAGACATGCTGCCGATCTGCGACAAGCTCGACAAGGTCGGCTATTGGTCGCTGGAAGTCTGGGGTGGCGCCACCTTCGACGCCTGCGTGCGCTTCCTCAAGGAAGACCCGTGGGAGCGCCTGCGCAAGCTGCGCGCCGCGCTGCCGAACACGCGCCTGCAGATGCTCCTGCGCGGCCAGAACCTGCTGGGCTACCGCCACTACAGCGACGACGTGGTCAAGGCCTTCGTCGCCAAGGCCGCGGTCAACGGCATCGACGTGTTCCGCATCTTTGACGCCATGAACGACGTGCGTAACCTGCGCGTGGCCATCGAGGCGGTGAAGGCTGCCGGCAAGCACGCCCAGGGCACCATCGCCTACACCACCAGCCCGGTGCACACCATCGACGCCTTCGTGCAGCAGGCCAAGCAGATGGAAGCCATGGGCTGCGACTCGGTGGCGATCAAGGACATGGCCGGCCTGCTGACTCCGTTCGCCACCGGCGAGCTGGTCAAGGCGCTCAAAGCCGAGCAGTCGCTGCCGGTGTTCATCCACTCCCACGACACCGCCGGCCTGGCTGCCATGTGCCAGCTCAAGGCGGTGGAGAACGGCGCCGACCATATCGACACCGCGATCTCCAGCTTCGCCTGGGGCACCAGCCACCCGGGCACCGAGTCGATGGTCGCCGCGCTCAAGGGCAGCGAGTTCGACACCGGGTTGGACCTGGAGCTGCTGCAGGAGATCGGCCTGTACTTCTACGCCGTGCGCAAGAAGTACCACCAGTTCGAGAGCGAGTTCACCGCCGTGGACACCCGCGTGCAGGTCAACCAGGTGCCGGGCGGGATGATTTCCAACCTGGCCAACCAGCTCAAGGAGCAGGGCGCGCTCAGCCGCATGAACGAAGTGCTGGCAGAGATCCCGCGTGTTCGCGAAGACCTCGGCTTCCCGCCGCTGGTGACCCCAACCTCGCAGATCGTCGGCACCCAGGCGTTCTTCAACGTGCTGGCCGGTGAGCGCTACAAGACCATCACCAACGAGGTGAAGCTGTACCTGCAGGGCGGTTACGGCAAGGCCCCGGGCGTGGTCAACGAGCAGCTGCGCCGCCAGGCGATCGGCAGCGAGGAAGTGATCGACGTGCGCCCGGCCGACCTGCTCAAGCCGGAGATGGCCAAGCTGCGCGCCGATATCGGCGGCCTCGCGCATTCCGAGGAAGACGTGCTGACCTTCGCCATGTTCCCCGACATTGGCCGCAAGTTCCTCGAGGAGCGCGAGGCCGGTACCCTCAAGCCCGAAGCCCTGCTGCCGATTCCGGAAGCCGGTGCGGTGGGCTCGGTGGGCGGTGAGGGTGTGCCGACCGAGTTCGTCATCGATGTGCATGGCGAGACCTATCGCGTCGACATTACCGGCGTGGGCGTCAAGGCCGAGGGCAAGCGCCACTTCTACCTGTCCATCGACGGCATGCCGGAGGAAGTGGTGTTCGAGCCGCTCAACGACTTCGTCGGCGGTGGCGGCAGCAAGCGCAAGCAGGCCAGCGAGCCGGGGCATGTCAGCACCAGCATGCCGGGCAATATCGTCGATGTGCTGGTCAAGGAAGGCGATGTGGTCAAGGCCGGCCAGGCGGTGCTGATCACCGAAGCGATGAAGATGGAGACCGAAGTCCAGGCGGCCATCGCCGGCAAGGTCGTGGCCATTCACGTGGCCAAGGGCGACCGGGTGACGCCTGGCGAGATCCTGATCGAGATCGAAGGCTGACAGAAGCCTTCATCTACAAGCAGTTAACCTCTGGGGAGCGGATGCTCCCCTTTTTTTGTCTGGTTTCAGGACCCTATCGCGGGTCATTGTGGGAGCGGGCTTGCCCCGCGATGAGGTCAGCCCTGGCGACAGGCCTCCAGCGTCCTCACCTGACCTTCAGGTTGCTGGTTATCCACGCTCAACCAGCGCTCGAACCCTGTTGCCACCGCCGGCCACTCGGCATCGGTGATCGAGTACCACGCCGTATCCCGATTGCGATCCTTGACCACCATATGGTTGCGGAACACGCCCTCGAAGACGAAGCCGAACCGCTCGGCCGCGCGCTTGGAGCGGGCATTGGCGTCATTGCATTTCCACTCAAGGCGGCGATTGCCCAACTCGAAGCCCAGCTTGCCCAGCAGGTAGACCGCCTCGGTGCCTTTCGGCGTGCGCTGCATGGCGGCACCGAAGGCGATATGCCCGATTTCGAAGCGGCCCTGCTCGGGAACGATCGACATGTAGCTGAGGATGCCCTGGACCTGGCCGCTGGCGCGGTCGATCACGCTGTAGAACAGCGGGTCGCGGCTCGCGGCGTTGCCTTCCAGCCAGCGCTCGAAGCTGGCGCGTTCACTGAACGGGCCATAAGGGAGGTAGTCCCACAGCAACGGATCCGAGCCCGGACCCTGGAGCACGTCCCAGAGATCGTCGCCATGGCGCGTCGGGTCAAGCTTTTCCAGGCGCACGAAGCGACCCTCCAGGGGCTTTGCGTTCGGCGTGGCGGCGGGTTTCCAGTTCAATACGTCAGTCATGGGCGGCCTACAGAGCTTTGCGAAATTGGATGAAGCCCGGACGCTCGGCGACCTGCTCGTACAGGCCGATAGCGGTAGCGTTGCTCTCGTGGGTCAGCCAGTGGACCTTGATGCAGCCGGCGGCCTTGGCCGTGGCATACACGTGCTCGATCAGTTGGCGGCCGATGCCCAGGCCGCGTGTCTCGCTGTCGACATACAGGTCTTGCAGGTAACAGGAGTTCTCGATGCTCCAGTTGGAACGATGGTAGATGTAGTTGACCATCCCCACCGCCTTGCCATCGACCCAGGCCAGCGCTGAATGCGTGGGCTCGTTCGGGTCGAGCAGACGCTGCCAGGTGCTGAGGCTGACATGTTCGGGCAGTTCGGTCTGGTAGAAGCGCAGGTAGGCCTGCCACAAGGGTAGCCAGGCGGCGTGGTCGCTGGCGCCAACCGGGCGCAGGGTGATGTGGGTCATGGGGCTTTTCCTTCAGAGCTGGCGCATGTGCGCCGCGAGTTGGTTGTCCTGAGGGTCGGCACTGGCGGCCAGGCCGTCGCGCACACCGGCCATGTCCTCGGCCGAGCGATTCTGGCTGAGCTTGCGCGCGCCTTGCAGGCGCGTGATGGGCAGGCGGATGCCGACGATGGCGCGGAGCATGCCGTCCAGGTAGTCGCCGGGGGCGTCCGTCACTTTCCAGGGCTCGGCACGGCCTTGCTCATGGCGGTCGGTCAGGCGGCTGACGATGTCCAGCAAGGGCCCCGGTTCATGGATCACCTCGACCG
Source organism: Pseudomonas sp. microsymbiont 2 (assembly GCF_054788395.1). Taxonomy (NCBI): domain Bacteria; kingdom Pseudomonadati; phylum Pseudomonadota; class Gammaproteobacteria; order Pseudomonadales; family Pseudomonadaceae; genus Pseudomonas; species Pseudomonas sp. microsymbiont 2. The sequence continues at coordinate 64,102 of NZ_CM139112.1, read as the reverse complement.
CGCCGTAGGCATGCACGGCGGTGTAGTTCCAGGTGGGCACCACCTTGGGGTTGTCGGTCTTGCTGGGGTAGTACGAGGGGCTGACATAGGCGTCGGCGCCGGGGAACACCAGCAGCGCTTCGGCGCCTTGCTCCAGGTCCTGCCATTGACGATTGGCTCGGGCCAGGTGCCCATACAGGGTGCCGAACTCACCTTCGTCGGTCGCCACCAGCACTGGCAGATGGGTTGCCAGCAAACCTTGTTCGCCGTGGCTGACGAGCATGGCCAGGCGAGTGTGCAGCATGTGTCGATGCAGGCTGCCGAGGTCATGGTCCTGATGGGGTTTGCTGTTGTACATGCCAGAGTTCCTTGTGCGATGACTCCATCGTAGGCAGGCTATTGGTTCTGCATAAGGTCCATTCAGCGCAGTTTTCATAGGTCCAATACCATGAGCGAGCGTAGCCACGCGTTGCCTTTCGACCCGGCCGGTATCGTCCTTGACCGCCGACGAGGGCTCAGCCAGCAGCTGTATCAGGCGTTGAGGGCGCGGGTGCTCGATGGAAGGCTGGGCAGCGGTACCCGTCTGCCGGCAACCAGGGACCTGGCTGCGATGCTGTCGCTGTCGCGCAATAGCGTGGTGCGGGCCTATGACCAGCTGTATGCCGAAGGCTTTATTGAGAGCCGGGTCGGAGATGGCACTTATGTGAGTCGGCTGGCGAAACTATCCACACAACTATCCACAGGGTTATCCCGTGGGTTATCAACAGGGTTATCCACATTTCAGGCTGTTGATACTGAGGATTTATCCAGTTCAAGCCCTTCCAGCGAGCCGTTGGATCGTCTGAAAAATCACCATTTGCCAATGCCCCGGAGCGGACCGCCAAGGGCATTTCGTGTCGGCGTGCCGGCATTCGACCTGTTCCCATTCGACGTCTGGGCCAAGCTGCAAGCGGGTTTCTGGCGAAACCCCGACCCGGCGCGGCTCGGCTATGGTGACCCGGCGGGGGAGCCGCAACTGCGCGAGTTGATCGCCACTTACCTGCGCCGTTCACGGGGCCTCTCCTGCACCGCTGAGCAAATTGTGATCACCAGTGGCGCGCAGGAGGCAATCAGCCTTTGTGCACAGTTGCTGTTGCAGCCGGGCGATGGTGTGGCTGTGGAAAACCCGGGGTATCGTGCGGCCGGGCATGCCTTCGCGGTGGCCGGCGCCAGGTTGTGCGGTGTGCCGGTGGACCAGGAGGGCATGAATTGCGCGAGGCTCGCCGGGATGCCCGGCTGCCGGATGGCCTACGTGACACCGGCCCACCAGTACCCCACCGGCGTCACCATGAGCCTGGACCGGCGCCTGTCGTTGCTGGCCTGGGCCGAGGGTCACGATGGATGGATCGTCGAGGACGACTATGACGGCGAGTACCGCTACAGCGGCGCGCCCCTGGCGCCGCTGGCCGCGTTGGACCGGCACGAGCGAGTGCTGTACGTCGGCACCTTCGGCAAGATCGCCTTCCCGGCGTTGCGACTGGGCTATCTGGTTTTGCCCCGGCGCCTGGTGCAGCCGTTCAGCCAGGGCAGGGCGCTGGCGGTGCGACATTCCGAGGTGGGCACCCAGTGCGTCATGGCGCAGTTCATGGCCCTGGGGCATTTCCAGCGCCATATCCGCCGTATGCGCCGGGCGGCGCTGGCGCGGCGCAATGTGCTCAAGGCCGGCTGGCCGCAGGACGTACCGGGGCTGGGGGCCATGCCGGTGGTGGCGGCGGGGCTGCACGTGAAGGTGGATGTGGATAACTTTGCGCGGGAGCAGGAACTGGTGGCCAGGGCTGAAGCGGTGGGGGTGGAAGTCAATCCGCTGAGCAGCTACTGGCTGGAGGACAGCGAGGAGCCTGTGGATAAAAGGGCAGGGCTGGTGCTGGGATTTGCAGCGGTGCCGGAGGCGCAGATCGCGGATGCGTTGATGCGCCTGCGCAAGGCTTGGCGGCCTATTCGCGGGTGAACCCGCTCCCACAGGGTTTGCGCCGCCGCTCAGAACAGTGGCTATACCTGTGGGAGCGGGTTTACCCGCGAAGCAGTCGACTCAAGTCCCCGACTTGATCTTGGTCCAGGCCCGTGTCCGTGCCCGCTCGGCATCCCGTGGCAACGGCTTCAAGGTATACAGCTTGGCCATCGCCTCCGCCGTCGGGTACAGGTTCGGGTTGTTGCGGATCGCCGGGCTGACCTTGGCGGTCGCATCCTTGTTGGGGTTCGGGTAGCCGACGAAATCGCTGATCGGCGCGATCACCTCGGGCCGCAACAGGTAGTTGATGAAGGCATGGGCATCCTCCGGGTTGGCCGCGTTCTTCGGGATCGCCAGCATGTCGAACCAGATCGGCGCGCCCTCCTTGGGCAGGCGCATGTCCACCACCACGCCGTTCTTCGCCTCGCGGGCGCGGTTGGCGGCCTGGGAGAAGCTGCCCGAATAGCCCACCGCCACGCAGATATCGCCATTGGCGATGTCGGCCATGTACTTCGACGAGTGGAAGTAGGTGACGTACGGGCGGATCTTCAGCAGCAGGTCCTGGGCCTTCTGGTAATCGGCAGGCTTGCCGCTGTTGGGGTCCAGGCCCAGGTACGACAGCGCCAGCGGCAGGATTTCCGACGGCGAGTCGAGCAGCGCCACGCCGCACTGCTTGAGCTTGGCGATGTTCTCAGGCTTGAAGATCAGGTCCCAGCTGTCCAGCGGGGCGTCGTCACCGAGCGCGGCCCTGACCTTGGCCGGGTTGAAGCCGATCAGCACGGTGCCATACATGTACGGCACGGCGAACTTGTTGCCTGGGTCGTTGGCCTCGATCAGCTTCATCAGCGCCGGGTCCAGGTGCTGCCAGTTGGGCAGCTTGGCGCGGTCCAGTGGCTGGAACACGCCAGCCTCGATCTGCTTGGCGAGGAACACGTTGGACGGCACCACCACGTCGTAGCCGGAGTTGCCGGTCAGCAGCTTGGCCTCCAGCGCTTCATTGGTGTCGAAGATGTCGTAGACCAGCTTCACACCGCTGTCCTTCTGGAAGTCGGTGAGGGTCTGCGGGGTGATGTAGTCGAACCAGTTGTACACCCGCAGGGTGCGCTGTTCGGCGTGAGCCTGGAGCGCGCCGACGCACAGGCCGGTGGCGAGGAGCGGGGCGAGCAGACGCTTGAGTCGGACCATGTTCAGGCTCCTGGCTGGGCGCGCTGGAAGCCTTCCAGCACGTTGACCGCGTTGATACCAATTTCTTCCACGGCGTAGCCGCCCTCCATCACGAACAGGGTCGGCTTGCCGAGCTGGGCGATGCGCTTGCCCATCTCCAGGTAATCCGGGCTGTCCAGCTTGAACTGCGAGATCGGGTCGTCCTTGAAAGTATCCACGCCGAGGGAGATCACCAGCACCTCGGCGTCATAGGCGGCGATGCGTTGGCAGGCATCTTCCAGCGCGGCGCTCCAGGCCTTCCAGTCGCTGCCGGCGGGCAGCGGATAGTTGATGTTGCAGCCTTCGCCCGCGCCTTCGCCGACTTCGTCGGCATAGCCGAGGAAGAACGGGAATTCGTCTTGCGGGTCGCCGTGGATCGAGGCGAAGAACACATCGCCGCGGGCATAGAAGATGTCCTGGGTGCCGTTGCCGTGGTGATAGTCGACATCGAGGATGGCCACCTTGCGCCGGCCCTGGTCGAGGAATGCCTGGGCGGCGATGGCGGCGTTGTTCAGGTAGCAGTAACCGCCCATCACGTCGGCGGCGGCGTGGTGTCCTGGCGGGCGGCACAAGGCGAAGGCCGCGTGGGCGCCTTTCTGGATCGCGGCCTGGGCGGTCAGGGCCACTTGCGCGGCGCTGTAGGCGGCCTGCCAGGTGCCGGCGGTGATCGGTGCGCCGGCATCGAAACTGTAGTAGCCGAGTTCTCCGTGCAGGCCGGAGGGCTTGACCTGGCGCAGTGTGCGCGCCGGCCAGGTGAAAGGCAGCAGGTCGCCGTCTTGGCCGAGCGCGGCCCAGCGGGCCCAGGCGCCTTCGAAGAAGCTCAGGTAGGCGTCGCTGTGGATGCGTTGCAGCGGGGCTCGGCCGAAATCGGTGGGGCCTTGCACGGGGCCGAGGTTGCGCCTTTGCACTTGCTCCAGGACGTGGTCGGCGCGCGAGGGCATCTCGAAGCAGGGCATCAGCTGGCCGTCGATCAGCTCGCAGCGGCCGTGGTGCAGGCGGTGGTCATCGGAATAGATCGTCAGCACTTGTTGTTCTCCGGTTATGACTGGCGTGAGGCCATTCTGGTGGGCGGCCAATCGCGGGAGAACGACGCAAACGGCCAAAAGGGGATCGATGTGGCCAAGGCATGTGCTGGCCTCATCGCGGGGCAAGCCCGCTCCCACGCCAGATCATTCGTGGGAGCGGGCTTGCCCCGCGATAGGGTCGGCTCAGGTCAGCCGCGAAAATGACTGGGCGCCACGCCGCTCCAGCGTTGGAAGGCATGCCTGAAACTGGCGGTCTCGCTGAATCCCAGCGTTTCGGCGATACGGTAGATCGGCATCTGGTCCTCGGCCAGCAACTGCTTGGCGCGCTCGAAGCGCAGTTCGTCGAGCAGCTGTTGATAGCTGCTGCCCAGCGCCTGCAGATGGCGACGCAGGGTGCGCGACGAGCAGTTCATCTGCCGTGCCAATCCCTCCAGCCCCGGTGCGGCATCGAGTTGCTGCATCAGCAATTGGCGAATCCGCCCCAGCCATGCCTGGCGCCCGGTGAACTCCAGGTTCAGGCGTCGGCAGCGTTCGCTCATGGCCTTGTGGGTAACCGGGTCGGCCAGCGGGAGTGGCATGTCCAGCCAGCGACGCTCGAAGGCGAAGGCGTTGTCGCCTGCATCGAACCCCAGCGGGCACTGGAACGCACCGGCATAGAGCGGATGGTAGCTGGGCCTAACATGTTCGAAGCGCGCCGCCAGCAGAGGCAGCGGGCGACCGAGCAGGTCGTCGCAGATCACCTTGAGCGACAGCAGGCAGAACTCGGCGTTGAATGCGGCAAGGCCTGGCGCGTCGTAGTGTTCGCTGGCGGTTAGCCAGACGCGCTGGCCATCATCGACCAGACGCAGGTGGAAGACTGTTCCCAGCAGTGCCGGATAGCTCAGCGCCAGGCGTAGGGCGTCACCCAAAGTGGCACTGGAGAGCAAGGCGTAACCGAGCATGCCGTAGCACGACACATGCATGCGCCGGCCCAGTTCCAGGCCGATGTCCTCGCGCCGGGCCACGGCGTTGGCGCACACCTGCAGCTCCTGTTGGGTGGTGATGCGCGCATCGGCGTGGCCCAGGTCCGCCGGGCCTATGCCGCTGCCGGCGAGCAGCTGACGCGAGTCGACGCCGGCCTCCTGGAATACCTGGAGGATCAGCGAAACCGCGTTGAGGGTGGTGAGGTGGCTGTGCAGCATGCTCGGCGTCTCATTGGGCTGAGAAGCTTTAGCGAGCAAGTTATATGCCGCTCGAGACGTATAACCCCTGTAGGAGCGGCCTTGTGTCGCGAAAGGGCTGCATAGCAGCCCCGGGATTTCAGCATTGACGCAACGATCGCCGGGGCCGCTTTGCGGCCCTTTCCGACCGGTCCGACGCCTCGGCAAGGCCGCTCCTACAGGGACCGCGCAGGGTTTGAAGCGCAGGCATAAAAAAAGGGCCCGGAGCGTGCGCTCGGGCCCTTGAAAGGTTGAGAGGTGTCTAGTCCCTCGACCTGGTGAGACTGTTTGCAGCGGTCTGGATTACGCCTTCAGCGGAACCAGACGGGGAGCGATCATGTTTTCCGGACGCAGGATGTCGTTGAGCATCGCTTCGTCCAGCAGCTTCTCCTCGCGCACCAGTTCCAGCACGCCGCGGCCGGTTTCCAGGGCGACGCGGGCGATACGGGTGGCGTTTTCGTAGCCGATGTACGGGTTCAGGGCGGTGACCAGGCCGATCGAGTGCTCGACCAGCTCACGGCAGCGCTGTTCGTTGGCGGTGATGCCGACGATGCAGTGCTCGCGCAGCATGTCCATGGCGCGTTGCAGCAGGCGGATCGAGTCGAAGATCTTGTAGGCGATCAGCGGCTCCATCACGTTCAGCTGCAGCTGGCCACCTTCGGCGGCGACGGTCAGGGCCAGGTCGTTGCCCATGATGGCGAAGGCCACCTGGTTGACGGCTTCCGGGATCACCGGGTTGACCTTGCCTGGCATGATCGAGCTGCCTGGCTGACGCGCCGGCAGGTTGATCTCGTTGATGCCGGTGCGTGGGCCGCTGGACAGCAGGCGCAGGTCGTTGCAGATCTTCGACAGCTTGACCGCGGTGCGCTTGAGCATGCCGGAGAACAGCACGAAGGCGCCCATGTCGGAGGTGGCTTCGATCAGGTCGGCGGCCGGGACCAGCGGCTGGCCGCTGATGATCGCCAGGCGCTGAACGGCCAGCATCTGGTAGCCTGGGTCGGCGTTGATGCCGGTACCGATGGCGGTACCGCCCAGGTTGATTTCGGTCAGCAGTTCCGGGGCCAGCGAGCGCAGGCGCTGCAGGTCTTCGGTCATGGTGGTGGCGAAGGCGCGGAATTCCTGGCCCAGGGTCATCGGTACGGCGTCCTGCAGCTGGGTGCGACCCATCTTCAGTACGTGGTCGAACTCTTTACCCTTGGCGGCGAAGGCCTGGATCAGGCTGTCGAGGCTGGCCAGCAGGGCGTCGTGGCCCAGCAGCAGACCCAGACGGATCGCGGTCGGATAGGCGTCGTTGGTCGACTGCGCCATGTTCACGTCGTTGTTCGGGTGCAGGTACTGGTACTCACCTTTCTGGTGGCCCATGTGCTCCAGCGCGACGTTGGCGATGACTTCGTTGGCGTTCATGTTGGTGGAGGTGCCGGCACCGCCCTGGATCATGTCCACCACGAACTGGTCGTGGAAGTCACCCTTGATCAGGCGGGCGCAGGCTGCGCTGATGGCAGCGTGCTTGGCATCGCTCAGGTGCCCCAGCTCACGGTTGGCGTCAGCAGCAGCCTGCTTGACCATCGCCAGGCCGACTACCAGTTTCGGGTAGTGCGACAGCGGAACACCGGAGAGGTGGAAGTTGTTGGCAGCGCGCAGGGTCTGGATGCCGTAGTAGGCATCGGCAGGGACTTCAAGGGTACCAAGCAGATCTTTTTCGACGCGGAACGATGCAGCGGAGGACATGATGGATATCATCTCGATTTTGACCCGGCACCTGCCGGAATGGCGCCAATGCTAGGGCTGCCCGGATTTTGCGGCCAATGCTGTTGCACGCTAACCTATGCGCAAACGGCATACGGTTTGATGTGACGCCGATTGACAATCGAGCGTGTTCCATTTTGGTGCACGCGTTGCGGAGTAGTCGATGAACCTCGAAAGCAAATGGCTGGAGGACTTCAGTGCCCTGGCCTCCACCCGCAGTTTTTCGCAAGCGGCCGAGCGCCGATTCGTCACCCAGCCGGCGTTCAGTCGACGCATACGCAGCCTGGAGGCGGCGCTGGGGTTGACCTTGGTGAATCGTTCCCGCACGCCCATCGAACTGACCGAGGCCGGCCAGCTGTTTCTCGTCACCGCGCGTACCGTTGTCGACCAGTTGAGCGAAGTTCTCCGCCATTTGCATCACCTGGAGGGCGGGCAGGGCGAGGTGATCCAGGTCTCGGCCGCGCACTCCCTGGCATCGGGCTTTTTCCCGCGCTGGGTGGCGCAGTTGCGCAACGATGGCTTGAACATCGCCACGCGCCTGGTGGCCACCAACGTCGGTGATGCCGTTCATGCATTGCGCGAGGGCGGCTGTGACCTGATGCTGGCCTTCTATGATCCGGACGCCGCCTTGCAGATGGACGCCGAGATCTTCCCCTCGCTGCACATGGGCACCACCGAAATGCTTCCGGTGTGCGCCGTGGGCCCGGACGGCAAGCCGCTGTTCGACCTGGAGGGCGAGGGCAGCGTGCCGCTGCTGGCCTACAGCGCCGGTGCCTTCCTCGGCCGTTCGGTCAACCTGCTGCTGCGCCAGCGCAACCTGCGCTATACCACTGTCTATGAAACCGCGATGGCCGACAGTCTCAAGAGCATGGCGCTCGAAGGCATGGGCATCGCCTGGGTGCCGAGGCTGTCGATGCGCGGCGAGCTGGAGCGCGGTGAACTGGCGATCTGTGGCGGCAGCCAGTGGCATGTGCCGCTGGAAATCCGCCTGTACCGCTGCGCCCTGGTGCGCAAGGCCAACGTGCGGTTGCTGTGGCGCAAGCTGGAGGGCGGTTCAGTTGACCCGAAAGTCAGCCAAACCCCCGAAAAATAAGGCCGACAGTTGGTCGCCGGGGGTGCCGTGATCGCCTCGCGTTACGTTATACTGCGCGGCCCCTCGACCGGATAGATCCGGTCATGATCAGCAAACAAGCCACGCCGGTCGTCCCGCGTGGCTTGTTGTTTTTTGACGCGCCTGCGGGCGCACAAGCGAAGAGGCTCGACGATGAGTGCACTGGTTGGCGTGATCATGGGCTCCAAGTCCGATTGGTCCACCCTTAGCCACACCGCCGATATGCTGGAAAAACTCGGCATTCCCTACGAGGTGAAGGTGGTTTCCGCCCACCGTACCCCGGACCTGCTGTTCCAGTACGCCGAGGAGGCCGAAGGCCGCGGCATCGAGGTGATCATCGCCGGTGCCGGCGGCGCCGCCCACCTGCCGGGCATGTGCGCCGCCAAGACTCACCTGCCGGTGCTGGGCGTGCCGGTGCAGTCGTCGATGCTGTCGGGCGTCGATTCGCTGCTGTCGATCGTGCAGATGCCGGCCGGCGTGCCGGTTGCCACCCTGGCCATCGGCAAGGCCGGCGCGATCAACGCCGCGCTGCTGTCGGCGAGCATCCTGGGGGCCAAGTACCCGCAGTTCCACGCGGCGCTCAAGCAGTTCCGCACCGAGCAGACCGACACCGTGCTGGACAATCCAGACCCGCGCCAGGCTTGAGGCTGACCCTATGAAAATCGGTGTAATCGGTGGTGGCCAGCTGGGCCGCATGCTGGCCCTGGCAGGCACTCCGCTGGGCATGAACTTCGCCTTCCTCGACCCGGCCCCGGACGCCTGCGCCGCGCCGCTGGGCGAGCACCTGCGCGCCGACTACGGCGACCAGGACCACCTGCGCCAGCTGGCCGACGAAGTCGACCTGGTGACCTTCGAGTTCGAGAGCGTGCCGGCCGAGACCGTCGCCTTCCTCTCGCAGTTCGTGCCGGTCTACCCGAGCGCCGAGGCCCTGCGCATTGCCCGCGACCGGCTGTTCGAGAAGAGCATGTTCCGCGACCTGGGGATTCCGACCCCGGCTTTCGCCGACATCCTTTCGCAGCAAGACCTGGATGCCGCCGTCGCCAGCATCGGCCTGCCGGCCGTGCTCAAGACCCGCACCCTGGGCTATGACGGCAAGGGCCAGAAGGTCCTGCGCAAGCCCGAGGACGTGGTGGGCACCTTCGCCGAACTGGGCAGTGTGCCGTGCCTGCTGGAGGGCTTCGTGCCGTTCACCGGCGAAGTGTCGCTGGTGGCCGTGCGCGCCCGTGATGGCGAAACCCGCTTCTACCCGTTGGTGCACAACACCCACGACAGCGGCATTCTGCGCCTGTCGGTGGCAAGCGTTGCCCACCCGCTGCAGGCCCTGGCCGAAGACTACGTCGGCCGCGTACTGCAGAAGCTGGACTATGTCGGCGTGATGGCATTCGAGTTCTTCGAAGTCGACGGTGGCCTCAAGGCTAACGAGATCGCGCCGCGCGTGCACAACTCCGGGCACTGGACCATCGAAGGCAGCGAATGCAGCCAGTTCGAGAACCACCTGCGCGCCGTCGCCGGCCTGCCGCTAGGGTCGACCGCCAAGGTCGGCGAGAGCGCCATGCTCAACTTCATCGGCGAAGTGCCAGCGGTGGACAAGGTCGTGGCCATCGACGACTGCCATCTGCACCATTATGGCAAGGCGTTCAAGGTCGGGCGCAAGGTTGGCCACGCTACCCTGCGTTGCGCCGACATGGCCACGCTGCAGGCCAAGATCGCCGAAGTAGAGGCGTTGATCGCCGGCTGAGCGAACTTTCGCGGGGCACCATCGCTCTGAAATGGCGACAAGCCAAAGCGCTGTCTAGGCTTTGGCTTGTTCCACTTTCATCTCAGAGGGATTGCCATGGGCATCATTGGAACCATCTTCATCGGCCTGATCGTCGGCCTGCTGGCGCGTTTCCTGAAACCGGGTGACGACAGCATGGGCTGGATCATGACCATCCTCCTCGGCATTGCCGGCTCTCTGGCCGCCACCTATGGCGGGCAGGCCCTGGGCATCTACCAGGCCGGGCAGGCGGCGGGCTTCTTCGGAGCCCTGGTGGGCGCCATCATCCTTCTGGTGATCTACGGCTTCATCAAGAAGAACTGAACACAGGCTAGAATGCCCGGCAATTCAATCCCGAGTTGCCGAGCATTCCCATGCGTGCGTTATTCCTCGTTCCCCTGCTGCTGGCCAGCGCCCTGGCTCATGCCGAACTGCCCGAGACCGACTGGCTTGAGCTGATGCCCAAGTCGGATCAGAAAGCCCTCGAGCAGATGCCCGAGATCGACCACAACTCCCCGGAAGCCCAAGGGACCTTCACTGCCAAGGGTGGCCTGAAGCAGAGCAAGGGCTTGCCTGCGGTGATGTACTCGACCAAGACCGTTGCAGCGATGAACGGCAAGCAGATCCGCCTGGGCGGATATCCCGTGCCGTTGGAGAGCGATGCCAAGGGCAACAGCACGCTGTTCTTCCTGGTGCCGTACCCGGGCGCCTGCATTCACGTACCGCCGCCGCCACCGAACCAGCTGGTGCTGGTGCGCTATGCGAAAGGCTTGAAAATCGACGACATCTACACGCCGTTGTGGGTGACCGGCACGCTGAAGGTGGAAAAGGTCAGCAATGATCTGGCGGATGCGGCGTATGCGCTGGAGGCGGGGCAGGTCAGGGTGGTGGAGGATGCCGATCTTTGAGTTGCCTGCGTCGGCGGCTTCGCGGGTAAACCCGCTCCCACAGGTATTTCACTGACCTTGAGAACAATGGAGTGCCTGTGGGAGCGGGTTTACCCGCAAAAGGGCCGGAACTGACGCTGAAAATTACGGATCAGAGCACTTCGCTACCGATCGCCACGCTCATCGCATGACTCGCCCCCGGCTTGAGCAGCACCACGTCATCCATCACGTTCGCCGTCTCGATGCACAACATGCGTTGCCAGCCATCGTCGGCCATGTCCGGCAGGTCGCGGGCGCGGTCGGTCCAGGGGTTCCAGATCACCGCGGTGCGCGAGCCGCCGGCCTGCAGGGTGACGCGCCGGTTCCAGTGCGGGTCGACGATGGCCAGGCGCTCGGGGGCGTTCAGGTAGATGCGATCGGTCTCGCCCGCGAAGCCCAGGTTGCCCTGCTGCTGGCGCTGCGCCCAGTTGGCCAGGGTTTCGATATAGGCCAACCCGTCCACGCCTTCCACCTGCACCTGACGTACGTCGCTCACGGCGAAGTAGCTGTGCAGGGCCTGGCTCAGGGTGACGTCGGTGTTGCCGAGGTTGTAGCTGGTGAGGGTCAGCTTCAGCTGGTCGCCCAGCTCCACCAGCAGCTTGAGCTGGACCTCATGGGCCCAACCGGGCAGGTCGCCCTGGGCTTCGGGCAGTTCGAATTCGATTTGCAGGCTTTCGCCGTGCTCTTCGGCCCCCAGCAACTGCCAGTCGCGCCCGCGCACCAGGCCGTGGGCCGGTGGCTGCTCGCCCTTGAACATGGCTTTGACCGAATCCGGGTTGCGTTCGAAGATGCCGAACCATGGCCAGCACACCGGCGCGCCAGCGCGCACCGACTTGCCCTTGCGGAAGATGGCCTGGTCGCTCAGCCACAGCAGCGGCGGTTCGCCGATCCGCTGGTAGCTGAGGACCTGCGCGCCCTGCTGGGCGATCAATAGTTCGGCATGGTCGCTGGTGATGCGCCAGCAATTGAGTTCGCCGTGAAGCTCGGTCTCGACCGTGAAGTTAGCCATTGCGCTCGTCTCATTGATTGTCTGTCAGGCCGTTGGACCCGGTGACCTGCAATGAGTTTACCGCTCGCTCGGCTCAGCGACGAGGCACCGAGCGGGTACGACCGCTGCCATCGATGGCGACGAACACGAACACCGCCTCGGTGACCTTGCGCCATTCGCTGGACAGCGGGTCGTCGCTCCACACCTCGACCATCATCTGGATCGAGCTGCGACCGATTTCCAGGGTCTGGGTATAGAAGGACAGTTGCGCGCCCACCGCCACCGGGACCAGGAAGGCCATGCGGTCGATGGCCACCGTGGCCACCCGGCCACCGGCGACGCGACTGGCCATGGCGGTGCCGGCCAGGTCCATCTGGGCGACCAGCCAGCCGCCGAAGATATCGCCAAAACCATTGGTTTCGCGCGGCAGCGCGGTGATCTGCAGGGCCAGGTCGCCTTGCGGGATAGGATCTTCTTGTTCGAGCTCAATCATGCCGTGGGGCCTCTGACCCGTGACGCTTCGTTGGTGGCGCGGTAACGGACGCCGTAAAAACGATTCAGCAACGCGCATACTACGCTGATTTCGCTTCGGGGGCGGCCAAAGGGAAATTCTGCGAAACAGTCTGACGATTCGACCCGACGTTTTCGCACAATATCCGCTGGGCGGAGCAACCTTTTCCTACGAGCGGGCAGTATATATACCCACACAGCCAGCGACGACCGTGCATTGATGAATATCTGTATGGATTTTGTACCGCTATGAGCGCGGTTCGGCAATTTGCTATCTTCGCTGCCTGACCATTCCAGAAGCCGCATGCCAAGCGGCCTGCATACCTACAAGAAGAGAACGAACAGCGATGACCTCCGCGCAGAGCAGTATCGAGCAGCCGTCCCGGCCGTTGTCCCGCAGTGACTACAAGACCCTCTCCTTGTCCGCCCTGGGCGGCGCCCTGGAGTTCTACGACTTCATCATCTTCGTGTTCTTCGCCACGGTGGTGGGCAAGCTGTTCTTCCCTGCCGACATGCCCGAATGGCTGCGCCTGATGCAGACCTTCGGCATCTTCGCCGCCGGCTACCTCGCGCGCCCGCTGGGCGGCATCGTCATGGCCCACTTCGGCGACCTGCTCGGGCGCAAGAAGATGTTCACCCTGAGCATCTTCATGATGGCCGTGCCGACCCTGATCATGGGCCTGCTGCCGACCTATGCGCAGATCGGCCTGTGGGCGCCGATCCTGCTGCTGCTGATGCGCGTGATCCAGGGCGCGGCCATCGGCGGCGAGGTACCGGGCGCCTGGGTGTTCGTCTCCGAGCATGTGCCGGCGCGCAACACCGGCTATGCCTGCGGCACCCTGACCGCAGGCCTGACCTCGGGCATCCTGCTCGGCTCGCTGGTGGCGACCCTGATCAATACCCTCTACACCCCGGACGAAGTGGCGGACTACGCCTGGCGTATTCCATTCCTGCTCGGTGGCGTGTTCGGCTTCTTCGCGGTCTACCTGCGCCGCTGGTTGCATGAAACCCCGGTGTTCGCCGAGATGCAGGCGCGCAAGGCCCTGGCCGAAGAGCTGCCGCTGCGCGCGGTGCTGCGTGACCATCGCGGCGCGATCATCCTGTCGATGCTGCTGACCTGGCTGCTCTCGGCGGGCATCGTGGTGGTGATCCTGATGACCCCGGCGCTGTTGCAGAGCCTGTACCACATCAGCCCCACCGACTCGCTCAAGGCCAACAGCCTGGCCATCGTGCTGCTCAGCCTGGGGTGCATCGGGGCCGGCAGCCTGGCCGATCGCTTCGGCGCTGGACGGGTGTTCATCATTGGCAGCCTGGCGCTGCTGGCGTCGTCGTGGGCCTTCTACCACAGCCTGCCGACCCGGCCGGACCTGTTGTTCCCGCTGTATGCCCTGACTGGCCTGTGCGTCGGCATCGTCGGGGCCGTGCCCTACGTGATGGTCAAGGCGTTCCCGCCGGTGGTGCGTTTCAGCGGGCTGTCGTTCTCCTACAACCTGGCCTACGCGATCTTTGGCGGCCTGACGCCGATGGTGGTCACCGCGCTGCTCAAGTTCAGCCCGATGGCGCCGGCCTATTACGTGGCGTGCCTGTGCGCCGTTGGTCTGGCCGTGGGCCTCTATTTGCTCGCCAAGCAGCGCTAAGCGGCTGGCGCTACGGGCCTCTTCGCGGGTAAACCCGCTCCCACAGGTAGGGCGCAGGTCCTGTGGGAGCGGGTTTACCCGCGAAGAGGGCGGACCTGCTCGACCCCTTCTGGAAACATCTTGAAAGGCCATCCCGGATCCCCGGTGATGGCCTTTCATCCAATTGTCATATTCGAGTCATAGAGTGTTCATGCGGCCTGCAGATACTTGGGCCCGTTCCATCACAAACCCCACGATATTCCTGCTAGGAGCAAGGCATGAAACTGAAGCGTTTGATGGCGGCCCTGACCTTTGCCGCCGCTGGCGTCGCTGCCGCCAATGCGGTCGCCGCTGTCGATCCTGCGATCCCGACCTACACCAAGACCACCGGTGTATCGGGCAACCTCTCCAGCGTTGGTTCCGACACCCTCGCGAACCTGATGACCCTGTGGGCCGAGGCCTACAAGAAGGAATATCCGAACGTAAACATCCAGATCCAGGCCGCCGGCTCCTCGACCGCGCCACCCGCTCTGACCGAAGGCACCGCCAACCTCGGCCCGATGAGCCGCAAGATGAAGGACGTCGAGCTGCAGGCCTTCGAGCAGAAGTACGGCTACAAGCCGACCGCCATTCCGGTCGCCGTCGACGCCCTGGCCGTGTTCGTGCACAAGGACAACCCGATCAAGGGCCTGACCATGGCTCAGGTCGACGCCATCTTCTCCTCCACCCGCCTGTGCGGTGGCAAGACCGACGTCAAGACCTGGGGTGACCTGGGCGTGACCGGCGACCTGGCCAACAAGCCGGTCCAGCTGTTCGGTCGCAATTCGGTATCGGGCACCTACGGTTACTTCAAGGAAGAAGCCCTGTGCAAAGGCGACTTCAAGCCTAACGTCAACGAACAGCCTGGTTCGGCTTCGGTCGTGCAGTCGATCAGCTCCTCGCTGAACGGCATCGGCTACTCGGGCATCGGCTACAAGACCGCCAGCGTCAAGACCGTGCCTCTGGCCAAGAAAGACGGCGGCGCCTTCGTCGAAGACAACGAAGCCAACGCCCTGAACGGTACCTACCCGCTGTCGCGCTTCCTGTACGTCTACGTCAACAAGGCGCCGAACAAGCCTCTGGCCCCGCTGGAAGCCGAGTTCGTCAAGCTGGTCCTGTCCCAGGCCGGCCAGCAGGTTGTGGTGAAGGACGGTTACATCCCGCTGCCAGCCAAGGTGGTCGACAAGACCCTGGCTGACCTGGGCCTGTCCCACGCCGGCAACGTTGCAAAGAAGTAAGTAACTGAGGACGAGGCCGGTGCCACATGCCCGGCCTTTTCCGCGAATCTTCCAGTCCGAAGCCAGGATCCCTGAGCGGCGGGCTTTTTTGCGTCACTGCACTGTCATGTTTTTGTCATACGGGACCGCTAGGGTGTGCGCATGAATGATCTGGCCAACTCCACAATGACCCAAAATTCTCCCCCCGTGCGTATTGACTTCAATACGCCCGAGTTGCAACGCAAGCGCCGCCTGCGCGCCCTCAAGGATCGCCTGACCCGCTGGTACGTCCTGGTGGGCGGGCTCGCCGTGCTGGCGGCGATCACGCTGATCTTCTTCTACCTGGCCTATGTGGTGCTGCCGCTGTTCCAGGGCGCCGAGCTGACGAGCAAGAAGGCCCTGGAGCCGACCTGGCTGCAGCAGGATGCCGGCAAGCCGCTGATGATCGCCCTCGAGGAACAGAACCTCGTGGGCATGCGCGTTTCCGACAAGGGCCAGGCGCTGTTCTTCGACACCAAGACCGGTGGCGAACTGAAGCGCGTCGACCTGCCGCTGCCGGCCGGCACCCAGGTCAGCTCCATCAGCACCGACCAACCGGGCAGCCCGCTGGTGGTGCTGGGCCTGTCCAACGGTCAGGCGCTGGTGTTCCACCACACCTACAAGATCACCTACCCGGACAACAAGAAGACCATCGAGCCGGGCATCGACTACCCCTACGGCCAGGACCTGTTCACCCTTGACGAGCAGGGCCGCGCGCTGGAGCACGTGAGCGTCAACGTCAACGGCGACACCCTGTTGCTGGCCGGCTCCACCGGCGCGCACCTGCAGGTGATCGAGCTGTCGCGCACCGAGAACATGATGACCGACGAGGTCTCCATCGAGCAGAACCGCATCGAGCTGCCGCAGATGACCGAGACGGTGAAGAACATCTTCATCGACCCGCGCCAGCAGTGGCTGTACGTGGTCAACGGTCGCGCCACCGCCGACGTGTTCAGCCTGCGCGACAAGAGCCTCAATGGCCGCTACAAGCTGTCCGAGGACGGTGATACCGAGATCACCGCCAGCGCCCAGCTGGTCGGCGGCATCTCGCTGATCTTCGGTGACTCCAAGGGTGGCCTGAGCCAGTGGTTCATGGCCCGCGACCCGGACGGCGAGTCGCGCTTCAAGCTGATTCGCAGTTTCCAGATGGGCAAGGCTCCGGTGGTGCAGATCGACGCCGAAGAGCGTCGCAAGGGCTTCATCGCCCTGGACAGCGAAGGCAAGCTCGGCGTGTTCCACAGCACCGCGCACCGCACGCTGCTGGTCGAGCAGGTCGCCGACGGCGCGGGCATCCTCGCCCTGTCGCCGCGCGCCAACCGCATCATCATCGAAGAAGGCGGCAAGCTGCTGCCTCTGAGCCTGCGCAACCCGCACCCGGAAATCTCCTTCAGCGCCCTGTGGGGCAAGGTCTGGTACGAGAACTACGACGAGCCCAAGTACGTCTGGCAGTCGACCGCCTCGAACACCGACTTCGAGCCCAAGCTGAGCCTGTCGCCGCTGACCTTCGGTACCCTCAAGGCCGCGTTCTACGCGATGATCCTGGCGGCTCCGCTGGCCATTGCCGCCGCCATCTACACCGCCTATTTCATGGCCCCGAGCATGCGCCGCAAGGTCAAGCCGGTGATCGAACTGATGGAGGCGATGCCGACGGTGATCCTCGGCTTCTTCGCCGGCCTGTTCCTGGCGCCGTACCTCGAAGGCCACCTGCCGGGCGTGTTCAGCCTGCTGTTGATCCTGCCGGTCGGCATCCTGGTGGCCGGCTTTGCCTGGAGCCGCCTGCCGGAGTCGATCCGCCTGCGCATCCCGGATGGCTGGGAAGCGGCGATCCTGATTCCGGTGATCCTGGCGATCGGCTGGTTCGCCCTGTACATGAGCCCGTTCCTCGAGAGCTGGTTCTTCGCCGGTGACATGCGCCTGTGGATCACCAACGACCTTGGCATCACCTACGACCAGCGCAACGCCCTGGTGGTCGGTATCGCCATGGGCTTCGCGGTCATCCCGAACATCTACTCCATCGCCGAAGACGCCGTGTTCAGCGTGCCGCGCAGCCTGACCCTGGGCTCCCTGGCCCTGGGCGCGACGCCGTGGCAGACCCTGACCCGCGTGGTCATCCTCACCGCCAGCCCAGGTATCTTCTCGGCGCTGATGATCGGCATGGGCCGTGCGGTGGGCGAGACCATGATCGTGCTCATGGCCACCGGCAACACCCCGGTGATGGAGATGAACCTGTTCGAGGGCATGCGCACCCTGGCCGCCAACGTGGCCGTGGAGATGCCCGAATCGGAAGTCGGCGGCAGCCACTATCGTGTGCTGTTCCTCGCCGCCCTCGTGCTGCTGCTGTTCACGTTCATCATGAACACCTTGGCCGAGCTGATTCGCCAGCGCCTGCGCAAGAAATACTCGTCGCTTTGATAGAAAGGTAGAGATCCGTGAAAAAGGATTCCCTCAAAGGCTGGTTCAAGAGCGGCGCCCCCGGCGTCTGGATCAGTGGTGGCGCGGTGGCCATGGCGGTCATCATGACCGTCGGCCTGCTGGCCGTGATCGCCGTGCGTGGCCTGGGCCACTTCTGGCCGGCCGACCTGATCCAGGCTACCTACAAGGTGCCGGGCCAGGCCGACCACGTCGTCATCGGCGAGGTGGTGCAGAAGGAAGAGGTGCCGCGCGAGCGCCTCAAGGGTGCCGGCCTGCCGGTGCCGGAGCAAGGCCCGGAGTTCATGACCCGTGAGCTGATCAAGGTCGGTAACCGCGACCTCAATGGCAGCGACTTCACCTGGGTGGTCGGCGACTGGCTGGTGGACGAAAGCAAACCCGCCGAGCTGATCGCCCTGGAGCGCCGCGAGTGGGGCAACTTCTATGGCTACCTGGTCAGCGTCAAGGAAGAGGGGCGCGTGGTCGCCCAGGGG
Source organism: Pseudomonas sp. microsymbiont 2 (assembly GCF_054788395.1). Classification (NCBI taxonomy): domain Bacteria; kingdom Pseudomonadati; phylum Pseudomonadota; class Gammaproteobacteria; order Pseudomonadales; family Pseudomonadaceae; genus Pseudomonas; species Pseudomonas sp. microsymbiont 2. The sequence continues at coordinate 45,858 of NZ_CM139112.1, read as the reverse complement.
CCTGAAGCCTGGAACGAACTGCAGGTCCGTCTCAAGCGTGCCAGCGAGCTCAACGACCAGTTGGTGAAGCTCGAGAAGAAGGACATCGGCGCCATCAACCATGGCCTCGAGCGTCTGCGTCTGCACAGCCGCAAGCTGGAGCTGGACGGCAAGCTGGACGCCGCCGCCCAGGCCGACATGGACGCCGAGCGCGCCGAGCTGAACAACCGCTACAAGGCCATCGAGGAGCGCCTGACCGGCCTGCACCAGGCCTTCGCCCGCGATAGCCTGGTAGCCCGCGACGGCAATGGCCGCGAGGTGGAGATCAACCTGAGCAAGGTGGTCCACGCCATCCAGCCGAACGCCATGTCCGGCTTCACCAAGATGGGCGCGTACTTCGCCAAGGTGTGGGAGTTCCTCAGCGACGACCCGCGTGAAGCCAACACCGAAGGCGGTATCTTCCCGGCGATCTTCGGCACCGTGATGATGACCCTGATCATGGCCGTGATCGTCACCCCGTTCGGTGTGCTGGCGGCGGTCTACCTGCGTGAATACGCCAAGCAGGGCCCTGTGACCCGGTTGATCCGCATCGCGGTCAACAACCTGGCCGGCGTACCGGCGATCGTCTATGGCGTGTTCGGCCTGGGCTTCTTCGTCTACGTGCTGGGTGGCTCGATCGACCGGCTGTTCTTCCCAGAGTCGCTGCCGGCGCCGACACTGGGCACGCCTGGCCTGCTGTGGGCCTCGCTGACCCTGGCGCTGCTGGCGGTGCCGGTGGTGATCGTGGCCACCGAGGAAGGCTTGGCGCGGATTCCGCGGACCGTGCGCGAAGGCTCCCTGGCCCTCGGCGCGACCAAGGCCGAGACCCTGTGGAAGATCGTCCTGCCGATGGCCAGCCCGGCGATGATGACCGGCATGATCCTCGCCGTGGCCCGCGCCGCCGGCGAAGTGGCGCCGCTGATGCTGGTGGGCGTGGTGAAGCTGGCGCCGTCGCTGCCAGTGGACGGCAACTACCCGTACCTGCACCTGGACCAGAAGATCATGCACCTGGGCTTCCACATCTACGACGTCGGCTTCCAGAGCCCCAACGTCGAGGCCGCGCGGCCGCTGGTGTACGCCACCGCGCTGTTGCTGGTGCTGGTGATCGCCACCCTCAACCTCTCGGCGGTGTGGATCCGTAACCACCTGCGCGAGAAGTACAAGGCCCTCGACCACTGATTTCCAAGCCTTAAGCCACAAGCGGCAAGCGCCAAGCTGCTCGCCGCTTTGCTCAAACTTGCAGCTTGCAGCTGATAGCTTGCAGCTACAAAAGGAGTAAGAACATGCAACACGAAGCTCATACCCACGGCATCGACATGTCGGCCCTGGGCCGCGACAAGCAGAGCCTGCGCCTGGCCGAAGAGACCGTGGCCATCGAAGTACCCGGCCTGTCCCTGTTCTACGGCGACAAGCAGGCGCTGTTCGACGTCGGCATGAACATTCCCAAGCAGCGCGTGACCGCCTTCATCGGCCCGTCCGGCTGCGGCAAGTCCACGCTCCTGCGGACCTTCAACCGCATGAACGACCTGGTCGACGGTTGCCGCGTGGAAGGCGCCATCAACCTGTACGGCAACAACATCTACCGCAAGGGCGAGGACGTGGCCGAGCTGCGTCGCCGTGTCGGCATGGTGTTCCAGAAGCCCAACCCGTTCCCCAAGACCATCTACGAGAACGTGGTCTATGGCCTGCGCATCCAGGGCATCAACAAGAAGCGCACCCTCGACGAAGCGGTCGAGTGGGCGCTGAAGGGCGCAGCCCTGTGGGACGAGGTCAAGGACCGTCTTCACGAGTCCGCACTAGGCCTGTCCGGTGGCCAGCAGCAACGTCTGGTGATCGCCCGCACCATCGCCGTGGAGCCGGAAGTGCTGTTGCTCGACGAGCCGTGCTCGGCACTGGACCCGATCTCGACGCTGAAGGTCGAGGAACTGATCTACGAACTGAAATCCAAGTACACCATCGTCATCGTGACCCACAACATGCAGCAGGCAGCCCGCGTTTCGGACTACACCGCGTTCATGTACATGGGCAAACTGATCGAATTCGGTGATACCGACACCCTGTTCACCAACCCGGCGAAGAAGCAGACCGAAGACTACATCACCGGTCGCTACGGCTAACCACAGTGCTTGTGGGGCATTGAGACCTCTGTGGGAGCGGGTTTACCCGCGAACACCGGCGAAGCCGGTGCCATCCACCGCAGGGCCTGCTTCGCGGGTAAACCCGCTCCCACAGGTTCAGGTGAGGCCGGAAAGCCAGGGAACGATACAAACGACTTGCAGCTGCTTCGCGGAGCGAACGATGATCAACAAAGAAAGCCTTACCCACCACATCTCCCAGCAGTTCAACGCCGAGCTCGAGGAGGTGCGCAGCCACCTGCTGGCCATGGGCGGGCTGGTCGAGAAACAGGTGAACGACGCCGTCACCGCGCTGATCGAGGCCGACTCGGGCCTGGCCCAGCAGGTGCGCGAGGTCGATGAACAGATCAACCAGATGGAGCGCAACATCGACGAGGAATGCGTGCGCATCCTCGCCCGTCGCCAACCGGCGGCCTCCGACCTGCGCCTGATCATCAGCATCTCCAAGTCGGTGATCGACCTGGAGCGCATCGGCGACGAGTCCACCAAGATCGCCCGCCGCGCCATCCAGCTGTGCGAGGAAGGCGAGTCGCCGCGCGGCTACGTCGAGGTGCGCCACATTGGCGATCAGGTGCGCAACATGGTGCGCGACGCGCTGGATGCCTTCGCCCGCTTCGACGCCGACCTGGCGTTGTCGGTGGCCCAGTACGACAAGACCATCGACCGCGAGTACAAGACCGCGCTGCGCGAGCTGGTCACCTACATGATGGAAGACCCGCGCTCGATCTCCCGCGTGCTGAGCGTGATCTGGGCGCTGCGCTCGCTGGAGCGCATCGGCGACCACGCGCGCAACATCTCGGAGCTGGTGATCTACCTGGTGCGAGGCACCGATGTGCGCCACATGGGCCTCAAGCGCATGAAGGCCGAGGTTCAGGGCGAGTCCGTCGACGAGGGCGAAATCGCTAATGTTCCGGCTGAACCGGACGATAAATAGAATTGCTCCCGAGCACGAACGCCCGGCTCTTGCCGGGCGTTTTCGTTTGCGCGCGAGCACCAGCAGGCACCCGCGAACGAGCACAGAAGTCCCGGCGTGACCAGTGGTTTGGCAAATGGCCATCAGTCGGCGGTATGCTAGTCGGGATTCAAGAGGAGTATCGATGAGTAAAGTGAATGTGCTGGTCGTGGATGATGCTCCGTTCATCCGCGATCTGGTGAGGAAGTGCCTGCGCAATGCCTTTCCGGGCATGGTGATCGAAGATGCGGTCAACGGCCGCAAGGCCATGGCCATGCTGGGCAAGGAACGTTTCGACCTGGTCCTGTGCGACTGGGAAATGCCGGAGATGTCCGGCCTCGAACTGCTGACCTGGTGCCGTCAGCAGGAAGAGATGAAGACCATGCAGTTCATCATGGTGACCAGCCGTGGTGACAAGGAGAACGTGATCCAGGCCATCCAGGCCGGCGTCTCCGACTTCGTCGGCAAGCCGTTCACCAACGAGCAGCTGCTGACCAAGGTGAAGAAGTCCCTGACCAAGATCGGCAAGCTCGACGGTCTGATGGCCAGCGCGCCGGCCCGGGTCAATTCGGCGTTCGCCAACGACTCGCTCAGCGCCCTGACCGGAGGGCGTCCGGAAGCCGTAAAGACTGCGCCGGCCCCTGTCGCCGCCGCCAAACCGCTGGTCAACGCGCCCACGCCGAAATCGGCTGCCGCGGCGGCCCAGAGCGGTCGTGGCCAGGGCCAGTTGCGCCTGGCCAGCGGCAACCAGCCATGCGTGATCAAGGCGCTCAGCCTCAAGGAGGCACTGCTGGTGGTGCGCCGCAGCGCCAACCTGCCGCAGGTGCTCGAAGGCGCGGTGCTGGACTTGGAGCAGGGCGAGAATGCCGAGGTGGCGCGCCTGAATGGTTACCTGCACGCCATCGCCGCGCTGGAGCCCAAGCCCGAGAGCGACTGGCTGCAGCTGACCTTCAAGTTCGTCGACCAGGATGCGCAGAAGCTCGACTACCTGTCGCGCCTGATCGCCCGCGGCACGGCGCAGAAGCACTTCACGCCAGGGGCCTGATGGCCAGGGTTGTGTAGGTGGACGTGAACCCTGTGGGAGCGGGTTTACCCGCGAATACGATGGTGCTGTCAGCGACGCATTCGCGGGTAACCCCGCTCCCACAGGGACCAATACTCTCTGCGCTGTCCTTTGAAACTTCCGACCAGCTGTCACAACTTGTCTTTATTCGGGCTGCTAGGCTTCGACAGAACACAACTGTCAAAAAGCCACCATCATGCCGCCCGCCCGCCTGCTGTTGTTCTGTGCCTTGCTCACGGCCTCGGCGTCGAGCCTGGGCATGACCATCTACAAGACCACCGACAACTTCGGCGTGGTCTCCTATTCCGATCGCCCCAGCCCCGGCGCCAGGGCGTTCGTTTTTCGCGAGCCGATGGTCGAGCGACTGGATGGCCAGGTACGGCTGAAGACCGAGAACTTCGCCGGTGGCGTGCGTTTTGTCGCGCGCAACGAGCTGTTCGTGCCGATGGAGGTGGAGTTGCGGGTCGAGCGCCTGGCCAATGCCCAGGGTGGCAATGCCCCGCGCATCGTCCGGCGTCTGGTGGCGCCGCGTTCGACCCAGGTGCTCAGCGTGGTGCAGGCTCGCCAAGGGGCGCGCCTGAAGTTCGACACGAAGTTTCGCTATGCCATGGGCGATCCCGGCCAGCGCCCGCAGGGCTATCGCTATCCGTTCCCCTGGAAGGGCGGGCCGTTTCGCCTGAGCCAGGGACCCAATGGCCGCTTCAGTCACTTCGGGCCCAAGGGCCGCTATGCCATGGACATCGCCATGCCCGAAGGCACGCCGATCATCGCGGCGCGCGGCGGGGTGGTGGTGAAGATCGAGAACAACCAGAGCGGGCGGGGAACCAACCCGTCGGGCAATTTCGTGCGGATACTGCATCCGGATGGCACCATGGGCGTGTACCTGCACCTGATGCGCGGCTCGGTGGTGGTGGGCGAGGGCCAGCGGGTGGCCCAGGGGCAGGCGTTGGCCAAGTCGGGCAACACCGGCAACAGCACAGGGCCGCACCTGCATTTCGTGGTGCAGCGCAACGTAGGGCTGGCGTTGGAGTCGATACCGTATCAGTTCGACCGGCCGATTGGCGGGTTGCCGGATTTCACGGCTGGCAATCCCTAAGCACTCTGTCACTGTGGGAGCGGCCTTGTGTCGCGATGGGCTGCGCAGCAGCCCCAGGATCTCTGCATCATGCAGAATTGCCGGGGCTGCTGCGCAGCCCATCGCGACACAAGGCCGCTCCCACAAAGGCGTTCGCGCTAGCCAGAGGAAGCGCTACGCCAGTCTGAAGAAGGTACTCAATCGAGCTTGAGCACCTTGGCCAGCACGATCTTCGGCCCTTTCATCTTCTTGATGATGATGCGCAGGCCCTCGACTTCCAGCAGTTCCTCTTCCTCAGGCACGCGCTTGAGCGTCTCGTAGACCAGTCCGGCCAGGGTCTCCGCCTCGATGTGGTCGAGGTCGACGCCCAGCAGGCGTTCGACCTTGAACAGTGGCGTGTCGCCACGCACCAGCAGCTTGCCAGGTTGGTAGGCGAGGATGCCGCGCTCGGTCTTGCGGTGCTCGTCCTGGATATCGCCGACCAGCACCTCCAGCACGTCTTCCATGGTCAGGTAGCCGATCACCTTGCCGTCGGCTTCCTCCACCAGCACGAAGTGCGCGCCGCCCTTGCGGAACTGTTCCAGCAACTGTGCCAGCGGCATGTGCCGCGACACCCGTTCCAGCGGGCGAGCCAGGTCCTCGAGGTCGATGGTCTCGGGCAGGTGATCCAGCTCGGCCAGCTCCAGCAGCAGGTCCTTGATATGCAGCAGGCCGGTGAATTCCTCGCGCTCGGCGTCATACAGCGGGTAGCGGCTGAACTTGTGACGGCGCAGCAGGGCGAGGATCTCCTTCAGCGGCGCATGGGCGTCGATGCTGACCATGTCCTCGCGGGAGTTGGCCCAGTCGACCACTTCCAGCTCGCCCATCTCCACGGCCGAGGCTAGCACGCGCATGCCCTGGTCGCTGGGGTCCTGGCCGCGGCTGGAGTGCAGGATCAGCTTGAGTTCCTCGCGGCTGTAGTGGTGCTCGTGGTGCGGCCCGGGCTCGCCCTGGCCGGCGATGCGCAGGATGGTGTTGGCGCTGGCGTTGAGCAGGTAGATGGCCGGATACATCGCCCAGTAGAACAGGTACAGCGGCACGGCGGTCCACAGCGACAGCAGCTCGGGCTTGCGGATCGCCCAGGACTTGGGCGCCAGCTCGCCGACCACGATGTGCAGGTAGGAGATGACGAAGAAGGCGATGAAGAACGAGATCGCCTTGATCAGCTCGGGGCTGTCCACGCCCACGGCGGCCAGCAGCGGCTCGAGCAGATGGGCGAACGCCGGTTCGCCGACCCAGCCCAGGCCCAGGGAGGCGAGGGTGATGCCCAGCTGACAGGCCGACAGATAGGCATCGAGCTGGTTGTGTACCTTGCGCAGGATGCTGCCGCGCCAGCCGTGCAGTTCGGCGATGGACTCGACGCGGGTTGAGCGCAGCTTGACCATGGCGAACTCGGCGGCAACGAAGAAGCCGTTGAGCAGCACCAGGAACAAGGCGAAGAGAATCATGCCGAAATCGGCGAACAACGAGGAAAGGCTGATACCAGGGGAAGGGTCCATGATGGGGTTTTACGAGGGCCGTCTTTGAAATAGGGAGAAAAAAAGTGCCAGCGATGGCTGGCACGGGGGATCCAATGTAGCGGCTGGAGGCGCAAAAGCAAAGGGGAGGCGTCCCATCGCGGGGCAAGCCCGCTCCCACGATCGCTCGGGCAGCGCGTGGGAGCGGGCTTGCCCCGCGATGACTCAGGCTTTGCTTGCGACCAATTGCGCCGGCGCAAAGTGGCAGGTGAAGGTGCTGCCATGCCCCGGCACACTGCTGATTTCCAGGCGCCCGCGATGGCGCATCAGCACGTGCTTGACGATCGCCAGCCCCAGCCCGGTACCGCCGGTATTGGAGGCGCGGCTGGAGTCGACCCGATAGAAGCGCTCGGTCAGGCGTGGCAGGTGCTTGGCTTCGATGCCGACCCCCGAATCCTGCACGCTCAAGTGCGCGCCCTGGTCGTCGGCCCACCAACGGATGCGGATATTGCCTTCGTCCTGGGTGTACTTGACTGCATTGAACACCAGGTTGGAAAACGCGCTGCGCAGCTCCGACTCACTGCCCTTGAGGCGGATGCCGGGGGCGGCCTCCAGGGTGATGCGCTGGTTGCGTGGGCCGGACAGGGCCTGGGCGTCGTTCTTGATGGCGGTGAGCAGCGTGTCGACCAGCACCGGCTGGTTGTCCGAGGGATAGTCGGTGGCTTCCAGCTTGGCCAGCAGCAGCAGGTCGTTGAGCAGGGTCTGCATGCGCGAGCCTTGCTGGCTCATCTGCTGCAGGGCGCGGCTCCAGCGCGGGTTCACGTCCTCGACGTTGTCCAGCAGCGTCTCCAGGTAGCCGGTGATCACCGTCAGTGGCGTGCGCAGCTCGTGGGAGACGTTGGCGACGAAGTCCTTGCGCATCTGCTCCAGCTGGTGGATGCGGGTCACGTCGCGCACCAGCATCAGGTGTTCGTTGTTGCCGTAGCGGGTCAGGTGCAGTTGCACGCGCAGGCGGTCGTTGATCGGCGAGGGAATTTCCAGCGGCTCGGCGTAGTTCTCCGACTCGAAGTACTCCTTGAAGCGCGGGTGGCGTACCAGGTTGGTCACCGGCTGGCCGCTGTCCTGTGGCGTCTTGAAGCCCAGCAGGGTCTCGGCGGCGCGGTTCCACCATTCCAGGTTGCCTTCGCTGTCGAGCATGATCACCGCGTCGCGCAGCGCGGCGGTGGACTCCTGGACCCGGTCGATCACCGCCTGCAGGCGGCCTCGCACGCGCTGGTCGCGGCGTTGCAGGTGATAGATGCTGTCGAACACCTCGCCCCACAGGCCATAGCCGTCGGGCGGTGCTTCGTCGGGCTGGTGGTTGCGCAGCCAGTCGTGCAGGCGCAGCAGCTGCTTCAGCGTCCAGCCCAGGTAGATCGCCAGGCCGATGGCCAGGCTCCAGCCGTAGTAGCCGCTGACCAGGCCACCGATCAGGCAGGCGGTGATCAGCAGCAGCATGTGGCGAATCAGGGTCGAGTGCCAGTTCTGGTTCAATTGACAGTCCTTGTACAGCGGGCGTCGGGGCTTCGATCAGCTCTTGGTCGAGAAGCGATAGCCGGTGCCGCGGACGGTTTGTACCAGATTTTCATAGGCTTCACCCAGCGCCTTGCGCAGGCGACGGATGTGCACATCGACGGTGCGTTCCTCGACGTAGACGTTGCCGCCCCAGACCTGGTCGAGCAGCTGGCCACGGGTGTAGGCGCGCTCCTGGTGGGTCATGAAGAACTGCAGCAGGCGGTATTCGGTGGGGCCCATCTCGGCTGGCCTGCCGTCGATGGTCACGCGGTGGCTGATCGGATCGAGCAGCAGGCCGCCGACTTCGATCGGCGCTTCGCTGTCGCTCGGGCCGGTGCGGCGCAGCACCGCCTTCAGGCGCGCCACCAGTTCGCGGGGCGAGAAGGGCTTGGTGATGTAGTCGTCGGCGCCGACCTCCAGGCCCTGGATCTTGTTGTCCTCTTCGCCCTTGGCGGTGAGCATGATGATCGGGATGTCGCCGGTCAGCTCGTCGCGCTTGAGGCGGCGCGCCAGTTCGATGCCCGAAGTGCCCGGCAGCATCCAGTCGAGCAGGATCAGGTCCGGTTTGCGATCGACGATGATGGCGTGGGCCTGTTGCGAGTTCTCGGCCTCGAGGCAGTCATAGCCGGCCATTTCCAATGCAACGGCGATCATCTCGCGGATAGGCGCTTCGTCGTCGACGATCAGAATGTTTCTGCCAACCATGCTCAATTACCTCTCCCAGGAACGGTGTCTTGGCCCGCATTAGATAACGAAATTATTGCAGCTGTGTGACAGGGCGTTGGCCGTTCTGGCGACATCGCGTGACTGGACTAGGCTTCAAGGGGCCGCCAAGGCGGCTGACAGAACCCATTCCACCCCCGAAACAACGGTGATTCCAATGACACGACATACGCTGAGCTGGATGGCCCTGTGCGCTGCGCTGGCAGTGCCGGGGGTGGCGTCGGCTCATCACGCCATGGAAAAAGACGGCATGTGGGTCGATCACGCTGGCATGACGCTCTACACCTTCGACAAGGATGCCGGTGGCAAGTCCATGTGCAATGGCGAATGCGCCAAGAACTGGCCGCCGTTGATGGTCAAGCAGGACGACGAGGCGCCGAAGGACAAGTGGACCCACGTCACCCGCGACGATGGTTCGATGCAGTGGGCCTACGACGGCAAACCGCTGTACACCTTCGTCAAGGACAAGAAGGCCGGGGAGACCACCGGTGATGGCGTGAAGGACGTCTGGCACGTCGCCAAGCCCTGAAGAGGGAGCATTTGACCCTGTGGGAGCGGGTTTGCCCGCGAATGTTGCGGTGCGACCACCATCGCATTCGCGGGTAAACCCGCTCCCACAGAGGCGGTGCGCTTCAGCGCAGCGCGTAATCCAGCACCACTGCGATAAAGATCAGCAGCCCCGCCCAATGGTTGTGCAGGAACGCCTTGAAGCACGACTCGCGGTCGAGCTTGCGCGTCGACCAGAACTCCCAGGCAAAGCACGCCGCCGCCGCCAGCAGCCCCAGGTGGAACCAGCCGCCCAGGTCGAAGCGATTGCCCGCCAGCAGCAGGCAGCCCAGCGACAGCAGCTGCAAGGTCAGGATGATCACCCGGTCGGCTTCGCCGAACAGGATGGCGGTGGATTTCACGCCGATCTTCAGGTCGTCGTCGCGGTCGACCATGGCGTAGTAGGTGTCGTAGCCCACCGTCCATAGCAGGTTGGCGATGTACAGCAGCCAGGCGCTGGCCGGCAGTTCGCCGCCTGCGGCGGTGAAGGCCATCGGGATGCCCCACGAGTACGCCGCGCCCAGCACCACCTGCGGGTAGTAGGTGTAGCGCTTCATGAACGGATAGCAGAACGCCAGGGCCACGGCGCCGAACGACAGCCACACGGTTGTCGCGTTGGTGCACAGCACCAGCAGGAAGCTCGCCCCGACCAGCACGGCGAACAGCATGAGCGCCTCGCGCGGTTTCACCCGGCCGCTGGCCAGCGGCCGGTCGGCGGTGCGCTTGACGTGGCCGTCCACCTTGCGGTCGGCGAAGTCGTTGATGCAGCAGCCGGCGGCGCGCATCAGCACCACGCCCAGGCCGAAGATCAGCACATTGGCCAGGGTCGGCGAGCCGTTGCCGGCGATCCACACTGCGGTCAGCGTTGGCCACAGCAGCAGGTAGATGCCGATCGGGCGGTCCATGCGGCTCAGCTGGATGAAGTCCCAGGCCCTTGGATGCAGGCGGTTGAGCGACTTGAGCAGATTCAGGTACATCAGCGGTGTTCCTCCTTGGCCGCGTGCCACAGGGCGGGCAGGAACACCTCGGCCACCAGCAGGTCGAGGCCGTCGCGCGCGAAGCGCGAGCGGCGTCCCCACAGCCCGGCGCTGGCGACCTCGGCGGGCAGCCAGCCCTGTGGATAACTGCACACTTCGATTGGGTGACGGACGAACGCCTGGTCACAGAACAGCAGCTCGCCCAGCGAGCGGCTGCCCAGGGTCTCCAGGTCCAGCCCGCCGCGTTCCAGCGCGGTGCGGCTGGCCACGCTGCGGGCGAACACCCACGGTTGGCCATGGCCGCGCAGGTAGACCTCGCGCACCCAGCCCTGCGCGCCGGGAGCAAGGCTCAAGGTGGCGCATTCGTCGTCGCGCAGGGGCTGCCAGCCCTCGAACAGAGGGGTGACGCTGAAGTGATCGTGGGAGAGACGGGTCAGGCGACGGGTCAGGGAGCCTTCGTCGAACAACCAGTCCAGGGTCGGCTGGTCGAGCGTGGTCGCCAGCTGTGGATACGCCAGCCACGCGACAGCGGCTGCTTGCGGGGTTTCGTAAGGCACGTGGGTATGCTTGATACAGGCCAGAGAGGCCGCGAGCTTAGCATGTTTGCCCCGAGCGCTTGCATACTGCTGGCAGGGCCAGTACAAAGCCCCCACGAATTGCGCGGTGGCCCCTTCGCGGGTAAGCCCGCTCCCACAGGTACAGCGCAGCCCTCAGGTTGTCTGCGGTCCTTGTGGGAGCGGGTTTACCCGCGAAGAGGCCATCAGCAGCAACAAGAAGCCTGAGCCTGTACCGAGGAAATGACCTGATGAAGAAGTGGCAATGTATTGTCTGCGGCCTGATCTACGACGAAGCCGAAGGCTGGCCGGACGACGGCATCGCCCCCGGCACCCGCTGGGAAGACGTACCGGAAGACTGGCTGTGCCCCGACTGTGGCGTGGGCAAGAGCGACTTCGAAATGATCGCCATCGGCTGATCCCCCTGAACTGAACAAGGAAGCACGACATGACGTCCCCCGTGGTGATCATCGGTACCGGCCTGGCCGGTTACAACCTGGCGCGAGAATTTCGCAAGCTCGACGGCGACACACCGCTGTTGCTGATCACCGCCGACGACGGTCGTTCCTATTCCAAGCCCATGCTTTCCACAGGTTTCGCCAAGCAGAAGGACGCCGACGGCCTGTGCATGGCCGAGCCGGGCGCCATGGCCGAGCAGCTCAAGGCCGAAATCCGCACCCACACCCGCATCAGCGGTATCGATCCGGGGCACAAGCGCCTGTGGATTGGCGAGGAAGCCGTCGAGTACCGCGACCTGGTGCTGGCCTGGGGCGCGCAGACCGTGCAGGTGCCGGTCGAGGGCGATGCCAGCGATAGGGTCTTCCCGATCAACGACCTCGAGGACTATGCACGCTTCCGTGCTGCCGCCGCTGGCAGGCAGCGGGTGCTGATCCTCGGCGCCGGACTGATCGGCTGCGAGTTCGCCAACGACCTTACCCTCGGTGGCCTGCAGTGCGAGGTCGTCGCCCCGTGCGAGCAGGTGATGCCGACCTTGCTGCATCCGGCCGCCGCCGCCGCTGTGCAGGCGGGCCTGGAAGGGCTGGGCGTGCGCTTTCACCTCGGTCCGGTGCTGACCCGCCTGCTGCGGGCCGGGGAGGCGCTCGAGGCGCACCTGTCCGATGGCAGCGTGATTCCCTGCGACCTCGTGGTGTCGGCCATCGGCTTGCGTCCGCGTACCGACCTGGCTGCGGCGGCGGGCTTGCAGGTCAATCGTGGCGTCGTGGTGGACCGCCAGTTGCGTACTTCTCACGCCAACATCCATGCCCTGGGCGACTGCGCCGAAGTCGATGGTATCAATCTGCTGTATGTCATGCCGCTGATGGCCTGTGCCCGTGCCTTGGCCCAGACCCTGACCGGCAAGCCGACGGCGGTGGCCTACGGCCCGATGCCGATCACCGTGAAGACCCCGGCTTGCCCACTGGTGGTGTCCCCGGTGCCACCCGGTCATGAGGGCACCTGGGTGGTGGAGGGTGGCGGCGCTGACCTGAAAGTGCTCTGCCATGGCGCTGATGGCCAGCTGCTGGGTTACGCCCTGACCGGTGGCGCGGTCATGGAAAAACTGGCGCTGAATCGGCAGTTGCCGCCCTTGATGGCGTAAATAGCGCGCGTTCTGTCGGATTTATCCTGTTCTTGCCGCGACAATGGCCGCCCAGATACTGGCGCGGCCCCGGTCGGCGTGCCATCCTCACTGGCGTCTACCGCAGCCTAGAGCCTGCGGTGCCTTGAACGCTGCTCCACTCGGCAGCACGGCATAACAACAAGAAATCCCGTCAAAGAGGCTTCACTATGCGTAAACCAGAACTCGCCGCCGTCATCGCCGAAAAGGCCGATCTGACCAAGGAAAAGGCCAACCAGGTCCTCAACGCGATTCTCGACAGCATCACCGGCGCGCTCAACAAGGACACCGTTACCCTGGTCGGTTTCGGCACCTTCGAAAAACGCCACCGTGGCGCCCGCACCGGCAAGAACCCGCAGACTGGCCAGCCGGTGAAGATCAAAGCCAGCAATACCGTCGCCTTCAAGCCAGGCAAGAACCTGCGCGACAGCGTCAACACCCCGGCCAAACCCACCAAGAAAAAGTGATCGACAGCTCACCGCGACGGGCGCCTTGAGGGCGCCCGTTGTGTTTGTGTTGAGAAAAAGCGGCGAACTTGCATAAAAAGGGCGATAAGCGGATAAACTGCGCGACTCAGTCACTTTTCACTCGAGGCGCGTTGATGAAGTTTCGCTTTCTTCTCTGGGCCATGGGCCTGCTGATGGCCAAGGCCAGCCGCAACAGCCCGGCGTTCCAGCAGCAGCTGCAGGACAAGGACCTGGTCTTCCAGATGCAGACACTCGATGGCAAGGTCGCCCGGCACTTCATCGTCAAGGACCTGCGCATCAGCAGCAAGGGCGGCCTGCACCCGCAGCCGGCCTTCGCCATCGCCTTCAAGGACGCCGCCTACGGCTTCGCCACGCTGCAGGCCGGCAACAAGCAGCTGGCGTTCATGCAGGGGATTCAGGAGAAGAACATCCAGATCAAGGGCAATCCGGCGCTGGTGATCTGGTTCCAGGGCTTGATGAAGTACCTGAAGCCGAAGAAAAAGGGTTGATATACAACACGGAACAAAGCACCTGTGGGAGCGGGTTTACCCGCGAATAGGGCGGCGGATTCACCACGGTATTCGCGGGTAAACCCGCCCCCACAGGGCAGAGGTCCGGCTACATCAATGCGGCGTGTGGAACTGCGACGCCAGCTCGCGTAGCAGGGCCTCGGCCTCCAGCACCTTGTTCACCACCTCTTCGGCCTTGTCCCGGGTCAGCCCCAGGCGATCGAGCAGGGCCTCGGGAATCTCGTCCTGTGGCCCCGAGCCTATGCCCCGCGAGCGCAGCAGGCGAATCGCCAGGCAGACCAGGTTCGGGAAGGCTGCATACTCGCCGTCGTACGCCGGATCGTGCTGGAAACGCAGGGCCGTGGACAGTTCATCGGGCATGTCCCACAGCTTCATCAGCCAGGCACCGATCTGTTCGCGGCTGATCCCCAGCAGGTGCTGTTCCACATAGCTGTGGCACAGGTGCGGGTTGACCTCCAGATGGCGGCAGATCAGCGAGAAATGCGGCGGGAAGACGTGGGCCAGCAGCAGGTAGCCGAAGTTGTGCAGCAGGCCGGCCAGGTAGGTCAGGCCCGCTTCCGGGCGCTCGGCGCGCGGCATGGCGCGGGTCAGGCCCTCGATCACTGCGGCGGTGTAGATCGACTGCTGCCAGTAAGGGGTGGCTTGCTGCGGGTGGTCCTTGGGCAGGCTCAGGGTCTTGCCCAGAGCCAGACCGAGGGCCAGGTTGATCACCAGGTCGAAGCCCAGCACACGGACGATGGCGTCCTCCACCGAGCGAATCTTGCCGGGCGAGGCGTAGTACGGGGAGGCAGCCCAGCTGACCACCTGCGCGGCCAGGGCCGGGTCGGTCTCCACCACGCCGGTGATGTCGTCGATGCTGGCGTTGGGATCGACCCGCAGCTTGATGATCTTCTGCGCGGTGTCGGCCAGTGGTGGGATCTCGATGGTCTCTTCGAGGCGCTTCTGGATGCGCCGGGCGGTGAACGCCTGCACCGCTTTGGTGATTTCGTGTGGGTCGTCACCCGGGCGGTCGAGGTTCGGCCGAATGTCCTTGACCTCCTGGCCGAAGCTGCTGGCGCTGGCCTTGGCGAGCATCTTCTTGAACGCGGTCCGGCCGATCTCCAGCAGCAGGCCCGCCTCGCCGGACTGGATCAGCACGACCTCGTTGTCGAGCAAGCTCTTTTCGTACTGGCACGGCGAACTGGTCAGGGCCGGGATGGCGGGCAGGGTCTTGAGGTGGTGCTTGTCGAGCATCTGCCTCAGGCGTGCCAGCGGCACGGCGGTGAGCTTGCGACCGGTCAGCTCTTCGAGGCGCTTGAGGTCCAGCAGCTGGCTCTGTGGAAACAGCACCATTAGCGCGCCGATCTCGTCGTCGAGCAGCACCGCCCGCACGATGGTGGCGGCAGGCAGGGCCGGATGTTCGGGCACTTCGCGATAGCTGACGCCGAGTTTGTCGAGCAACAGCCGGATGACAGACGGTGCGTGTGGGGTTGCGGTATCCAAGGCAACTTCAGTCATGGTCTGTATCCAAAAATTTCTCTAAACGCGAAGTATAACCAGCCTGACACTCAAGCTGGATCCATTATGGGACGGGCGTCACACCTGGCCATATTGCTGGCCGTGGCGCAGCCAGCGGTCGAGCAACGGGCTGACGTGATCGGGCCAGCGTGCCAGCAGGGCCTGGGCGGCGTCGCGCACGGCCGGCAGCAGGTCGGCGTCACGCATCAGGTCGGCGACCTTGAACTGTAGCAGGCCAGTCTGGCGGGTCCCGAGCATCTCGCCGGGGCCACGCAACTCCAGGTCCTTCTCTGCTATGACGAATCCGTCGTTGGTTTCCCGCATGATGCCCAGGCGTTCGCGGCCGATCTGTGACAGCGGCGGGTGGTAGAGCAGCACGCAGTGGCTCGCCGCGCTGCCCCGGCCGACCCGGCCACGCAGCTGGTGCAGCTGGGCCAGGCCCAGGCGCTCGGGGTTCTCGATGATCATCAGGCTGGCGTTGGGCACGTCCACGCCGACTTCGATCACCGTGGTTGCGACTAGCAACTGCAGGTCGCCGGCCTTGAATTCGGCCATCACCGCGGCCTTTTCGGCGGGCTTCATGCGCCCGTGGATCAGGCCTACACGCAACTCGCCCAAGGCACTGCCCAGCTCCTCGAAGGTGCTTTCGGCAGCCTGGCAGGTCAGCTCCTCGGACTCCTCGATCAGGGTGCAAACCCAATAGGCCTGGCGGCCTTCGGCACAGGCGGCGCGGACCCGCTCGACCACTTCGAAACGGCGGCTATCGGCGACCAGAACGGTGTTCACCGGGGTGCGCCCGGGTGGCAGCTCGTCGAGGATCGAGGTGTCCAGGTCGGCATAGGCGCTCATGGCCAGGGTGCGCGGGATCGGCGTGGCGGTCATGATCAGCTGGTGCGGGCACAGCTGGCCCATGACGCCCTTCTTGCGCAGGGCCAGGCGCTGCTGCACGCCGAAACGGTGTTGTTCGTCGATGATCGCCAGGGCCAGGTGCTTGAACTGCACCTCGTCCTGGAACAGCGCGTGGGTGCCTACCACCATGGGCGCGCCATTGGCGATCTGCTCCAGGGCGCTGGCGCGGGCCTTGCCCTTGAGCTTGCCGGCCAGCCAGGCGACTTCGATGCCCAGCGGTTCCAGCCAGCGCTTGAAGGTAATGAAATGCTGTTCGGCAAGGATCTCGGTGGGCGCCATCAGCGCCACCTGGTAGCCGGCTTCCAGTGCCTGCAGCGCCGCCAGGGCGGCGACCACCGTCTTGCCGGCGCCCACGTCGCCCTGCACCAGGCGCATCATCGGCTCGTGCTGGCTGAGATCGTAGGCAATTTCGTTGCCGACCCGCTGTTGGGCGCCGGTCGGGCTGAAGCCGAGGTTGGCCAGGTACTGCGCCGGCAAGCGCGTGGCCTTGGGCAGTACTGGCGCGCGCAGGGCACGTTGGCTTTCGCGCAGGCGCTGCTGCGACAACTGGTGGGTCAGGAGCTCTTCGAAGGCCAGGCGGTGCTGGGCCCAGTGATGGCCTTCGGCGAGCTCGTCGAGGTCGGCATCGGCCGGTGGGTTGTGCAGGTAGCGGATGGCGTCGCTCAGCGGCGCCAGCTGGTAGTCGCGGGCCAGTTCGTCGGGCAGCCAGTCGGGCAGGCTGCGCGGGCCGAGCAGGCCGAGGCTCTGCTGGCACAGCAGGCGCAGGCGCTGCTGGGTCAGGCCTTCAGTGGTCGGGTAGATCGGTGTCAGCGTCTGTTCGACCGGTGGCGGTGCTTCCTCGCCATTCAGCGCCCGGTATTCCGGGTGGTAGATCTCCAGCCCCGAGGCGCCGGGGCGGGCTTCACCATAGCAGCGCAGGTGGGTGCCACGCTTGAGGCCTTCCTTCTGCGCATTGCTGAAATGGTAGAAGCGCAGGCTCAGCGTGCCGCTGCCGTCACCCAGGCGCACCACCAGGCTGCGGCGCTTGCCCATGGTCACGTCGGCCCCGCTGACCACGCCCTCGATCACCGCGTCCTGGCCTGGCCGCAGCTGACCGATGGGCACCACGCGGGTGCGGTCCTGGTAGCGCAGCGGCAGGTGGAACAGCAGGTCCTGCAGGTTCTCCAGGCCGACCTTGGCGAGTTTTTCCGCCATGGCGTCGCCTACGCCCTTGAGCGTGGTGACCGGGACGTTCGACAGCTCGGTCATGGGTTCAGGCCGGTTGTTCCACCGGCGGCTTGGCCACCGAGCAGAGGCGAATCGAGTCGGCGAGGATCTCGATGGCCTTGGGCCGCGGGAAGCTGGCGCGCCAGGCGATGGCCACGGTGCGGAACGGTGCGGGCGCGGTCAGCGGACGGACTTCGATGACCCCTGGTGCGTAGTGGTGGCTGTGCACGGCCGACAGCGGCAGGATCGACACGCCCAGGCCGGAGGCGACCATGTGGCGGATGGTCTCCAGCGAGCTGGACTCGACCGTGGTGTGCTTGGAGCCTTCGCTGCCCTTGTTCAGGGTCGGGCACGCCTCGAGCACCTGGTCGCGGAAGCAGTGGCCTTCACCGAGCAGCAGCAGGCTCTTGTCGTTGAGCATGGCGGTGTCGATGGTGTCCTTGGCGGTCCACGGGTGGTCGGCCGGCATCAGCGCGCAGAACGGCTCGTCGTACAGCGGCAGGGTCAGCACGTCGGCCTCGTTGAACGGCAGGGCGATGATCACCGCGTCCAGCTCGCCGTTGCGCAGCTTCTCGCGCAGCACGTGGGTGAAGTTCTCTTCGATGTACAGCGGCATCTGCGGCGCCACGCGGTGCAGCTGCGGGATCAGGTGCGGGAACAGGTAGGGGCCGACGGTATAGATGGCGCCGACCTTGAGCGGGGCGGTCAGTTGGTTCTTGCCGGCCTGGGCCAGTTCGCGAATGCCCTGGGCCTGCTCCAGCACCTTCTGCGCCTGGGCGACGATGCTTTCACCGACCGGGGTCAGGCGCACCGCGCTCTTGCTGCGCTCGAAGATCAGCACGCCGAGTTCGTCCTCGAGCTTCTTGACGCCCACCGACAAGGTCGGCTGGCTGACATGGCAACGCTCGGCGGCGTGGCCGAAGTGCTGCTCTTGCGCGAGGGTGACGATATAGCGAAGTTCGGTGAGGGTCATAACGTGCGTCCATGAAGTTGCGGCCCCAGCATAGCGGCTGCAATCGATAGACGCACGTTATCAGACTTGCCGTTTTGTGACAGAAACAAAAACGTCAGCGTCGGTCCAGCGAGTAGACGAACGGGGCGACGACCTCGATCGTGCCGTTGTTCAGCAACTCCGCCGGCGGCTTCGGTACCGTGCCGGCACGACGGATCATCTCCATCGTGGCGCGGTCCAGCGCCGCGCTGCCGGAACCACCGGCCAGCGAGTACGAGATCACCTTGCCTTCGGCGTCGACCACGAAGCGCAGGCGGTTGATGCCCTGCAGCCCGCGACGACGAGCGTCCTCAGGGTACTTCTTGTACTTGGCCAGGTGGCGCAGCAGGTCGCTCTGCCAGCTCGGCAGGGCATTGCTGTTGGACGCGATGCTCGGCTGTGGCGCCGCCGACTTCTGCGGTGGCGAGTTGCTGGGCGGCGTGTCCGCGACATCTTCCTTGGCCGGTGGCTCGTCCTTCGGCGGCTCAGGCTTCTTCTCGGGCTTGGGCGGCTGCGGCTTGGCCTTGGGCTTGGGCGGCTTGGCGATGGCGATCTTCGGCTTCGGTGCCTCCGCCAGCTTGGGCAGGGGCGGCTCCTCGACCGGTGCCGGTGGCTTGGGTGCGGCCTTTGGCGGTGGTGGCGGCGCGGGCTCGGGCAGCGGTGCCAGCTCGACCATCATCGCTGCCGGGGGCAGCTCGAGGGCCTGGGGCACCGACCAGTTGAGCGTCAGCAGCACGGCGACCGCGTGCACACCCAGCACGATCGCCAGGCTGCCACCGTAGCGCGCCATGTTTGAGCGCGTTTTCGTCATTTCTTGGCTGCCGTCTCGAGTCCGACCAGGCCGACCTTCAGGTAACCGGCGGCACGCATGGTGTTCATCACTTCCATCAGGTCGCCGTAGTCGACGCCCTTGTCAGCCTGGAAGAAGATGGTGGTTTCCTTGTCGCCCTTGGTCTTGGCGTCGAGCATCGTGCCAAGCTGGTCGGGCTGGGCCACTTGGTCATCGCCGACGTACAGCTTCTTGTCGGCCTTGACGCTGACGAACACCGGCTTCTCGGGCCTCGGCGCCGGCTTGGCGGTCGAGGCGGGCAGGTCGACCTTGATGTCGACCGTGGCCAGGGGGGCCGCGACCATGAAGATGATCAGCAGCACCAGCATCACGTCGATGAACGGCGTGACGTTGATTTCGTGGTTCTCGGCGAGGTCGTCGCCACCTTCGTTGAGATGCAGGCCCATGGCTTACCCCACTTTCACCATGTGCGGGGCGGCGCGCTCGCCACCCTGATGGTCCAGGTCACGGCTGACCAGCAGCAGCACCTGCGCGGAAGCGTCGGAGACCTGGGCCTTGTAGCCAGCGATGGAGCGGGCGAAGACGTTGTAGATGACCACTGCCGGAATCGCGGCGACCAGGCCCAGGGCGGTGGCCAGCAGGGCCTCGGCGATGCCCGGGGCGACCACGGCCAGGTTGGTGGTCTGGGTCTTGGCGATACCGATGAAGCTGTTCATGATGCCCCACACGGTACCGAACAGGCCGACGAACGGCGCGGTGGAACCGATGGTGGCCAGCACGCCGGTGCCGCTGCTCATGGTGCGGCCACTGGCGGCCACCAGGCGCTCCAGGCGGAAGCTGACGCGCTCCTTGATGCCTTCCTTCTCGCGGGCGTTGGCCGACAAGCGCATCTCCTCGAGGGCGTCGTGCACCAGGGTGTGGGCCAGGGTGCCTTCCTTGTTCGCCAGCTCGCTGGCTTCCTTCAGGCTTACGGAGCGCTTCAGGGCAGCGATTTCACCACGCAGGCGGCGCTTGGCGCCCATCAGCTCGAAGCCTTTGGCGATCCAGATGGTCCAGGTGATGATCGAGGCGATGACCAGGCCGATCATCACGGCCTTCACCACCACGTCGGCGTTCTTGTACATGCCCCATGGGGACAGGTCGTGGGCCATGCCCAGCGAGGTGTCTTCGACCAGCGGCTGCACGTTCTCGTCGACCGGCGCCTGGCCTTCGGCTGGCGCGCTTGCCTCGACCGGGGCCCCGATCGGCGCGGCTACCGGCGCCTGGCCTTCGCCAGTCGGCGCGGCTGGCGCGCTGGCGGCTGCAGGGGCCGCTGCGGCGGTGGTCGGCTCATCGGCCATGGCCGCCGGGGCCAGCACCAGGCTGAACATCAGCGCGGCGATGGCGCGCCAGGCGCGCGACGGGGTTGGCGAAGCGAAAGGTTGAGTACGTGTCATGCTGGCCGGACCTGATGAAGAGAAATGGGTTGAGTTCTCCAAGGCCTCGAAGCAGGCCGAGAACAGACAAGGCCGCCATTATTGCAAGTAATTCTTGTTAACAGAAGTAATGAGATTGGTTTTTTTAACCTTTGTCTAGCCGTTGATCGCGTAATCCGGCTAGCCTGCCCCTTTGGATTTGGAGTTTCGTGATGTCGGACATCAGCGCATTGATCGT
The DNA here is from genome assembly GCF_054788395.1 of Pseudomonas sp. microsymbiont 2. Classification (NCBI taxonomy): domain Bacteria; kingdom Pseudomonadati; phylum Pseudomonadota; class Gammaproteobacteria; order Pseudomonadales; family Pseudomonadaceae; genus Pseudomonas; species Pseudomonas sp. microsymbiont 2. The sequence continues at coordinate 25,107 of NZ_CM139112.1, read as the reverse complement.
AGGTTGTGGCGATGTGGGAGGGCGTCTGGCGCGTCAGTTGCTGGCCAAGGGCTGGCAGGTCGGTGGCCTTCGCCGTTCGGTGGATCAGCTTCCCCAGGGCGTTCAGCCGATCGCCGCCGATCTGTCCGAGCCGCAGATGCCGAGCGCCTGGCCTGGGCAGGGGCCTGATTACCTGGTGTATTGCGTGGCGGCCAGCCAGCACGATGAAGCCGGCTACCAGGCGGCCTACGTCGAAGGTTTGCGCCATGTGCTGGGATGGCTGGCGGCGAAAGGGCAGCGGCCGCGACGCCTGGTGTTCGTATCCAGCAGCAGTGTTCATGCGCAGCAGGACGGGGAGTGGATCGACGAAACGGCGGCCACCGAGCCCGAGGGCTATTCCGGCCGGGTGATGCTGGAGGCCGAGCGCCTGGCATTGCAGAGCGGGATCCCGGCCAGCATCGTGCGCCTGACCGGCATCTATGGTCCGGGGCGCGAGTGGCTGCTGAGCCAGGTGCGCCAGGGCTATCGCGTGGCCGAAGAGCCGCCGCTGTATGGCAACCGCATCCATGCCGAGGATGCCGCCAGCCTGCTCGCTCACCTGCTGCAGGCCGATGCCCGGGGCGTGGCGCTGGATGACTGCTATCTGGGCGTCGATGACGATCCGGCGCCGTTGGTCGAGGTGGTGGCCTGGTTGCGCGAGTACCTGGGGGTCACCCAGTGGTCGGACGAGCAGCGGGTGCGGCGTACCGGCAGCAAGCGCTGTAGCAATGCGCGGGCACGGGCGTTGGGGTGGGTGCCGCAGTACCCGAGCTATAAAGAGGGGTATGCGGCCATTCTCGAGGGAAAAATCTAACCTTCAAGGCTTGATGCGCCCCTTGTAGGAGCGGCCTTGTGTCGCGAAAGGGCCGCAAAGCGGCCCCGGCAACTTCTGCCTCGACGCTGAGATCCTGGGGCTGCTTCGCAGCCCTTTCGCGACACAAGGCCGCTCCTACAGGGGTCGTGTGCGTGCTTCAGTCTTTCTCCAGCACCCACTGCCGCGCGCCGGCGGCCAGTTCCGGCATTTCATCCGGCTTGGCCCGGTTCACAGCCTGGAAGATTTCCAGCGTGTCGCCGTCACGCTTGAAGATCCACGGCGCGCCGCGCTGGTTGCGCTCCAGCCACAGGCTGTCGTTGCCCTCGCCCATGGTCGCGCAATCGCCGGCCAGGCACAGGGCGAAGCGGTCCGGCCCAGGCAGGCCGGTGATGTTGCCAGTGTCGCTGAAGCGCACGACGGCGCCCTTGCCCTGGCCTTCGACGATCTTCCAGTCGCCGCCCAGGTATTGCTGGTACAGCGCTTTCTCGAAGCTGCCTCCCAGCGGCGTGTTCTGGGGGCCTTCGCTGCGCACGAAGGTTTGCTGGTGACCGGACGGGGTGGTCGCCAGCAACTCATCGCCGTCGAGCTTGAGCTGTTCGACCAGGCCACCTTCGAAGCTGACCTGCCAGTCCTTCTCGTTGGCGCTCAGGCGCCCGTCGGCAGCCTCGAAGCCATTGCTGAAGCTGGCCTGCTGGTTCTTGACGTCGATCTTCCATTCGAACACCGGGCCCTTGGCGTCGAGGGCCTGGCGCAGGCTGGTGCCTTTGACGGCGGCGTCGATGGCGGCCTGGTTGATCCAGGTGCCGTTGAAGTCTTCGGGTTTGTGGCTGGCGCAGCCGCCCAGGAGCAGGGCTGCCAGCGCGAGAGGCAATGCGTGGCGCATGGTGGGGACCTTGGGGCAGGAGAGGGTGGTGACGGGCGTGGCGCCCGTCACCGGGGGCATCACTCGAGGACCAGGATGGCGTCCATTTCGACCTGGGCGCCCTTCGGCAGCGCGGCCACGCCGATGGCGGCGCGGGCCGGGTAAGGCTGCTCGAAGTAGCGGCCCATGATCTCGTTGACCTTGGCGAAGTGGCTCAGGTCGGTGAGGAAGATGTTCAGCTTGACGATGTCCTTGAACGAACCGCCAGCGGCTTCAGCGACCGACTTCAGGTTCTCGAACACCTGGACGGTCTGGGCTTCGAAGCCCTCGACCAGTTCCATGGTCTTCGGGTCGAGCGGGATCTGGCCCGACATGTATACGGTGTTGCCAGCCTTGATCGCTTGCGAGTAGGTGCCGATGGCGGCAGGGGCCTTGTCGCTGGTGATGACGGTCTTGCTCATGATGACTCCTTGCGGTTGGCGGACTACGCACGCGTCCGGGTGATGCGGACCACGCCGGTCAAGGTGCGCAGTTTCTTGATCACGCGGGCCAGGTGCACGCGGTCGCGCACGCTGACCACCAGTTGGACCACGCTGATACGGCCGTCGCGTTCGTCCATGCTGATTTTTTCGATGTTGCCGTCGGCGGCATTGACGCTGCTCGCCAAAAGGGCGATCAGGCCGCGCTGGTGCTCCAGTTCGACGCGCAGTTCGACGTTGAACTCGCCGGTGATGTCCTTGGCCCAGGAGAGTTGCAGGCACTTCTCGGGGTTATGCCGGATTTCGCTGATGTTGCGGCAGTCTTCCAGGTGCACGACCATGCCCTTGCCTGCCGACAGGTGGCCGACGATCGGATCGCCTGGGATCGGGGTGCAGCACTTGGCATAGCTGAGCACCAGGCCTTCGGTGCCGCGGATCGCCAGCGGGCCTTCCGGCGCCGGCAGCTGTTCGCCTTCGGCGGACAGCAGGCGTCGGGCGACCACGTAGGCCATGCGATTGCCCAGGCCGATGTCTTCGAGCAGGTCTTCGACCAGCTCCAGGCGGTACTCGGCAAGAATCGACTGGATGCGCTCCTGGGGGATCTTCTCCAGGCTGCTGTCGAAGCCGGTCAGCACCTTGTTCAGCAGGCGTTCGCCAAGGCTGATGGACTCGGAGCGGCGTTGCTGCTTGAGGGCGTGGCGAATGTGCGTGCGTGCCTTGCCGGTGACCACGAAGTTGAGCCAGGCCGGGTTGGGGCGCGCGCCCGGGGCGCTGACGATCTCGACGGTGGAGCCGCTCTGCAGTGGCTCGGACAGCGGCGCCAGGCGGCGGTTGATGCGGCAGGCGATGCAGCTGTTGCCGACATCGGTGTGCACCGCATAGGCGAAGTCGACGGCGGTGGAGCCCTTGGGCAGCTCCATGATCCGGCCTTTGGGGGTGAAGACGTAGACCTCGTCCGGGAACAGGTCGATCTTCACGCTCTCGATGAATTCCAGCGAGTTGCCGGCACGCTGCTGCAGTTCGAGGATACCCTTGACCCACTGGCGGGCGCGGGCGTGGCTGCCCTTGGGCTGCTCTTGCTCGTTGGACTTGTACAGCCAGTGCGCGGCGATGCCGTTGTTGGCCATCTCTTCCATCTCGCGGGTGCGGATCTGGATCTCGATGGGCACGCCGTGCATGCCGAACAGCGTGGTGTGCAACGACTGGTAGCCGTTGGCCTTGGGGATCGCGATGTAGTCCTTGAACCGCCCCGGCAGTGGCTTGTACAGGTTGTGCACGGCGCCGAGCACGCGGTAGCAGGTGTCGACCTTGTCGACGATGATGCGGAAGGCGTACACGTCCATGATCTCGGTGAAGGCGCGGCGCTTGCCGCGCATCTTCTTGTAGATGCCATAGAGGTGTTTCTGCCGGCCACTGACCTCGCCCTCGATACCGTCGGCGGCCAGGCAGTTGGCCAGCGAGGTTTCGATCTTGGCGACGATTTCCTTGCGGTTGCCGCGCGCGGCCTTCACCGCTCGGTGGATCAGCGACGAGCGCATCGGGTGCATGGCCTTGAAGCCGAGGTCCTCGAACTCCACGCGCACGGTGTGCATGCCCAGGCGGTTGGCGATGGGCGCGTAGATCTCGAGGGTTTCCTTGGCGATGCGCCGGCGCTTTTCGCCGGACAGCACTTCGAGGGTGCGCATGTTGTGCAGGCGGTCGGCCAGCTTGACCAGGATCACGCGGATGTCGCGGGCCATGGCCATGGCCATTTTCTGGAAGTTCTCGGCCTGCGCCTCGGCCTTGGTCTCGAAGTTCATCTGGGTCAGCTTGCTGACCCCGTCGACCAGCTCGGCGACGGTCTCGCCGAACTGCTGGCTCAAGGCTTCCTTGGCGATGCCGGTGTCTTCGATCACGTCGTGCAGCATGGCCGCCATCAGGCTCTGATGGTCCATGTGCATGTCGGCGAGGATGCTGGCGACCGCCAGCGGATGGGTCACGTAGGGCTCGCCGCTGCGGCGGCGCTGGCCATCGTGGGCCTGCTCGGCGTAGAAGTAGGCCCGGCGAACCAGGTTGACCTGTTCGGGGCCCAGATAGGTCGACAGCCGTTCGGCGAGGGCTTCTATACCCGGCATGGTTTCACCTCTTGCGGAAGAAGAGGGCCTTGCGCCGCACGGTGTCGACTGGGCATCAATCAGACGGCCTCGTTGTTCTCGTCCTCGAACGCGGCGAATACCGGATCCTCGGTGACGATCTCTTCGGCGGCGATGAACTCTGGAGTGACGATGCCTTCGGCGATTTCACGCAGGGCGACGACGGTCGGCTTGTCGTTTTCCCACGCAACGCGTGGTTCCTTGCCGCCGGTAGCCAGCTGGCGGGCGCGCTTGGTCGAGAGCATGACCAGCTCGAAGCGGTTATCCACGTGTTCCAGGCAGTCTTCAACAGTTACGCGGGCCATGGTCTTCCTCAGTAGCAAATGCGGTAGGCGTGCGCCCAGAATGGGCAGGCGGACTCGATAGTTTAAAAAATCACCAGCCAATAGGGAAGGGCTGTTTTGTCGGATGCCCTTGCGCCGGCGCTGTTCGAGTCGTTTTCGCGGGCCCTGTGGGAGCGGGCTTGCCCGCGAACAGGTTCACACCAAGCCTGTGTCGGACGATAACGGTTCTTGTTATGCGAAAACAACCGCCCTTGACGCGTTAACGCAACATTGCGTCGCGCAGGCGCGGAGTCAGCTCCTCGAACAGCGTCTGCACCGAGCGCAGGGCGCGGCAGTCGGGCCGCGTCAGCAGCCACAGCTGGGTATCGCAGCCGGGCAGCGGGCCGCTCAGCGCCTCCACGCCGGGAAGGTCGTGGACCATGTAGTCGGGCAGCGCCGCCACGCCCAGGCCGGTGGTCACCAGTTGGGCGATGGTCGACATGCCGCTGCACTGGTAGCGCGGAATCAGTCCTGGATGATGCTGGTTGCGCCAGACCACGGTGGCGTGGTCCTGCATGGAGTCGTCGGGGGCGATCCATGGCACGCTGGTGGCGGATTCCTGCAAGCGCTCGCGCAAAGCCGGTTGGCCGCAGACCACGTACGAGGTCGAACCCAGGCAACGCCCCACCAGGTGCTCCGGCGGCGTGTTGGTCAGACGCAGGGCGATATCGGCATCGCGGCGGCTGAGGTTGGCGAAGGTGTTGGACGTGCCCATCTCCAGCGACAGCGCCGGGTAGTTGGCCATGAACTCGGCCAGGGCCGGCAGCAGCAGGCTGTGCAGCACCGCCTCGGTGCAGGTCAGTCGCACGGTGCCGCTGACCACCTGCTCGCCGCTGGTCAGGGCGATGCGCGCCGCATCCAGCGCCTGTTCGGCGCGCTCGGCCTGCTCGGCCAGGGCCTGGGCGGTGTCGGTGGGCAGGTAGCCCTTGCGGCTTTTGACGAACAGCGCGGTGCCCAGCGCCGACTCCAGCCGGCGGATCGAACGGAAGACCGTGGAAACGTCGACCTTGAGCAGTTCGGCGGCCTTGGCCAGGGAGCGGCCGCGCTCCAGTGCCAGGACCAGGGCGAGGTCCGCATGGTTGATCTGATATTGCATCGATGCACGCTCTGCTTGCCGAAATGCCAATGTCTGTTGCGTTGGGGCCATTTTATAGTGAAACGGCCCCCGGGAATCAATGCAGCCGGTCGGCAACCAGCCCCCAACGATGGGCCAGTGAAAAGAACAACAGCAGCACCATCGTCGCCTTGCGAGGCGTCATCCGCCGTTCCCCACATCGCCGCTCCGAATCAAAGGATGTACAGCCATGACGTCGGTCTCCCCGTGCGCCAGTTCTTCCCGCGAGATGAATGAGTTCCTGGATGCCCATCCGGATACCCAGTACGTCGACCTGCTGATCTCCGACATGAACGGGGTGGTGCGCGGCAAGCGCATCGAGCGCGCCAGCCTGCACAAGGTGTACGAGAAGGGCATCAACCTGCCAGCGTCGCTGTTCGCCCTGGACATCAACGGCTCGACCGTCGAAAGCACCGGCCTGGGCCTGGACATCGGCGATGCCGACCGCATCTGTTTCCCGATTCCCGGCACGCTCTGCGACGAACCATGGCAGAAACGTCCGACCGCGCAGTTGCTGATGACCATGCACGAGCTGGACGGCGCGCCGTTCTTCGCCGATCCGCGGGAAGTCCTGCGCCAGGTGGTGAGCAAGTTCGACGACCTGGGGCTGGATATCTGCGCCGCGTTCGAGCTGGAGTTCTACCTGATCGACCAGGACAACCTCAACGGTCGCCCGCAGCCGCCGCGCTCGCCGATCTCGGGCAAGCGCCCGCAGTCGACCCAGGTGTACCTGATCGATGATCTCGACGAATACGCCGACTGCCTGCAGGACATGCTCGAAGCCGCCAAGGAACAAGGTCTGCCGGCCGACGCCATCGTCAAGGAAAGCGCGCCGGCGCAGTTCGAGGTGAACCTGCATCATGTCGCCGACCCGCTGAAGGCCTGCGACTACGCGATCCTGCTCAAGCGCCTGATCAAGAACGTCGCCTACGACCATGAGATGGACTCCACCTTCATGGCCAAGCCCTACCCAGGTCAGGCGGGCAACGGCCTGCACGTGCATATTTCGCTGCTGGACAAGAAAACCGGCAAGAACATCTTCGCCAGCGCCGACCCGTTGCAGAGCGACACCCTGCGCCACGCCATTGGCGGCGTGCTGGAGACCATGCCGGCGTCGATGGCGTTCCTGTGCCCGAACATCAATTCCTACCGCCGCTTCGGCGCCCAGTTCTACGTGCCCAACGCGCCGAGCTGGGGCCTGGACAACCGCACCGTGGCCGTACGCGTGCCGACCGACAGCAGCGAGAACGTGCGCATCGAGCACCGCGTGACCGGCGCCGACGCCAACCCGTACCTGATGCTCGCGGCGATCCTCGCCGGCATCCACCACGGCCTGACCAACCAGGTCGAGCCGGACGCGCCGATCGAAGGCAACGCCTACGAGCAATTGGAACAGAGCCTGCCGAACAACCTGCGCGATGCCCTGCGCGCGCTGGACGACAGCGAAGTCCTCAACCAATACATCAGCCCGGACTACATCGACATTTTCGTGGCCTGCAAGGAGAGCGAGCTGGCCGAGTTCGAAGTGTCGATCTCCGACCTCGAGTACAACTGGTACCTGCACACGGTGTAAGCCCATGAGCGCAATTGCGGTCCCCTTGATCGGTGTCAGCGCCTGCCGCCAGCAGGTGGGGAAGAACTCGTCGCACACGGTGGGCGACAAGTATGTCGAGGCCGCGGCCTTTGCCGGGTTGCCGCTGATCCTGCCGGCGCGTGACGGCGGCAGCGACACCCAGGCGCTGCTGGCCCGCTTCGATGGCATTCTTTTTACCGGTTCGCCTTCAAATGTCGAGCCGCATCATTACAATGGCGCGCCCAGCGCGGAAGGTACCCGGCACGATCTTGCACGTGATCGCCTGACCTTGCCGCTGCTGCAGGCGGCCATTGCCGCCGGTGTGCCGGTGTTGTGCATCTGCCGTGGCTTCCAGGAACTGAACGTGGCCCTTGGCGGCAGCCTGCACCAGCGCGTGCAGGAACTGCCCGGCTACCTGGACCACCGCGAACCTGAGGACGCACCCCTGGAGGTGCAATACGGCCCTCGTCATCCCGTCGCCGTTAACGCGGGCGGGTTGTTCGAGCGCCTGGGCCTGGCTGGGCAGTTCGAGGTCAACTCGCTGCACAGCCAGGGCATCGACCGCCTGGCTCCGGGCCTGCGCGTCGAGGCACGGGCCCCGGATGGCCTGATCGAAGCGGTGTCGATGCCTGATGCGCCGGGCTTTGTAGTCGGCGTGCAGTGGCACCCTGAATGGCGTTTCGCCGAAAACCCGGTCTCGCTGCGCCTGTTCGAGGCGTTTCGCGAGGCTTGCATTGCCCATGCTGCTCGGGAGGGTGTGCGTCAGGAAACACGCTGACGTTAGCCGAAGGTCTTGGATGACCGTGCCCCCACCACGAGCTTTCAATGAGTGAAAGCGGGCCCTCTACGGCGGGCCTGTGAGAACAATTCCAATAGTTACGGCACAGACTCATGAATGAATACACAGAAGCCGGACGCCCGCCCGACGCGGCGTCCGACTCGGGCAACACCCAGCGCGGCAAGGGCCTGGCCAAGGGCCGCCTCGGCCTGCTGGCCAGCGTCGTGCTGGGCATTTCCACCATCGCCCCGGTCTACACCCTGACCGGCGCGCTAGGCCCGACCGTGCGCGAAGTCGGCGCCCACCTGCCAGCGGTGTTCATCGTCGGCTTCCTGCCGATGCTGCTGGTGGCCCTGGGCTACCGCGAGCTGAACTCGGCCGAGCCCGACAGCGGCACCTCCTTCACCTGGTCGGCCCGGGCCTTCGGTCCAATGATCGGCTGGATCGGTGGCTGGGGGCTGGTGGTCGCCACCACCATCGTGCTGTCCAACCTGGCGGGCGTGGCGGTGGACTTCTTCTACCTGTTCCTGGCCCAGATCACCGGCAACCAGGAGCTGGCGGCGCTGGCGGACAACCTGCTGATCAACGTCAGCACCTGTTGCGTGTTCATCGCCCTGGCTGTGTGGATCTGTTGCCGTGGCATGGCCACCACCATGACCGTGCAGTACGGGTTGGTGGCCTTGCAGCTGCTGGTGCTGATCGGCTTCGCGTTCGCCGCCTTCGGCGAGACCACGGCGCCGCCACCGCTGGCATTCGATCTTGCCTGGTTCAATCCATTCGGCGTCGAGTCGTTCTCGGCCTTTGCCGCCGGCCTGTCGCTGTCGATCTTCATCTTCTGGGGCTGGGACGTGTGCCTGACCGTCAGTGAAGAATCGGTCGGCAGCGAAGAGGTGCCGGGCAAGGCCGCCACCTGGACCGTGCTGCTGATCCTCGGCCTGTACCTGCTCACCGCCATCGCCACCCTGCAGTTCGCCGGGATCAGCGAGCAGGGCCTGGGCCTGGGCAATCCGCGCATCCAGGAGAACGTGTTCGCCCACCTGGCCGGCCCGGTCATGGGGCCGCTGGCGATCCTGATGTCCATCGCCGTGCTGGCCAGCACCGCCGCCTCGCTGCAGTCGACCTTCGTCTCGCCGGCGCGCACCTTGCTGGCCATGGGGTACTACGGCGCCGTGCCACAGCGCTTCGCCACGGTCTGCCCGCGTTCGCAGACGCCGCGCTATGCGACCATCTGTGCTGGCATTGCCGCGGGCCTGTTCTACGTGACCATGCGCACGCTCAGCGAGAACGTGCTGGCGGACACCATCACCGCGCTGGGCATGATGATCTGCTTCTATTACTCGCTGACGGCGTTCGCCTGCGTGTGGTACTTCCGCCGCAGCCTGTTCGACAGTGTGCGCCACTTCTTCATGCGCGGCGTGTGCCCGCTGGTGGGCGGGGTGATCCTGTCGGTGATCTTCGTGCGCACGGCGATCGACAGCGCTTCGCCGGACTTCGGCAGCGGCTCGCATGTGGGCGGGCTGGGGCTGGTGTTCGTGATCGCGGCGATCATCTCGGCACTGGGGATCGTGCTGATGATGCTGTCGCGGCTGCGGGCGCCGGCGTATTTCCTGGGGGCTACCCTGCGTCAGCAGGCGACCATTCAGCTGCAGGAATGAAGCTGGGGGCGCTCTGCGCCCCTATCGCGACACAAGGCCGCTCCTACAGGTACAGCGCTGTAGGAGCGGCCTTGTGTCGCGATAGGGCCTCGCAGAGGCCCCGGCGGTCTTCAGCCGATCAGCTGCTTGAGCAGCTCACCATGCCGCGCCTGCTGTTTCTTCAGCAACAGGCGATTCGAGGCGAACACCGCCTTCAATTCCTCCAGCGCCACGTCGAAGTCATCGTTGATGATGACGTACTCATACTCGTCGTAGTGCACCATCTCGCTGACCGCCTCCTTCATGCGCCCGGCGATGATCTCTTCGCTGTCCTGCCCGCGGCCGTCCAGGCGCTGGCGCAGGGCTTCCTGGCTCGGCGGCAGGATGAAGATCGAACGTGCCTCGGACATCAGCTTGCGCACCTGCTGGGCGCCTTGCCAGTCGATTTCCAGGATCAGGTCGTAGCCCTGGTCGAGGGTTTCCTGCAGGGCGCTGCGCGAGGTGCCGTAGAAGTTGCCGAACACCTCGGCGTGCTCGAGGAAGTCGCCCTTGGCGATCAGCGCCTTGAACTCTTCGTGGACGACGAAGTGGTAGTTCACCCCGTGCTCCTCGCCCGGGCGCATGGCGCGGGTGGTGTGCGAGACCGAGACGCGCACGTGCGTGTCGTCCTTGATCAGGGCCGTGACCAGGCTGGTCTTGCCGGCGCCGGACGGGGCCGAAACGATGTAGAGGGTGCCGCTGCTGTGATTCATGGTGGGGGTGGCCTTACTCGATATTCTGTACTTGTTCACGCATCTGTTCGATCAGCACCTTCAGGTTGACCGCCGCCTGCGTACTGCGCGGGTCGAAGGCCTTGGAGCCGAGGGTGTTGGCTTCGCGGTTGAGCTCCTGCATCAGGAAGTCCAGGCGCCGGCCGGCGGCACCGCCGGACTTGAGCACCCGGCGCACTTCGGTGACATGGGTGCTGAGACGGTCCAGCTCTTCGGCGACGTCGCTTTTCTGCGCCAGCAGGACCATCTCCTGCTCCAGGCGTTGCGGGTCGAGTTCGGCCTGCATGTCGCCGAAGCGGTCGAGGATCTTCTGCCGCTGCGCGGCCAGCATCTGCGGCACCAGGGTGCGCAGGGTGGCGACCTCGCCGGCCATGCTGTCCAGGCGCTCGTTGATCAGTCGGGCCAGTTCCGCGCCTTCGCGCTGACGACCAGCCTTGAGCTCGCTCAGGGCGTCATTGAACAGGGCGATGGCTTCGGCGTTGAGTGCCTGCGGATCCGTCGCATCGGCCACCAGCACGCCTGGCCAGGCCAGCACTTCCAGCGGATTGAGCGGTGCCGGCTGCTTGATCAGGCTGGCGACGGTCTCGGCGGCGGCGACCAACTGCGCGGCGCGCTCGCGATCGACCTGCAACGGTTTGCCGGCATTGTCCTCGCTCAGGCGCAGGGTGCATTCGACCTTGCCCCGCGACAGGCCCTGGCGCAGCCCCTCGCGCACGGCGCCTTCGAGGTCGCGCAGGGCTTCGGGCAGGCGCAGGTGGGGCTCGAGATAGCGGTGGTTGACCGAGCGCAGTTCCCAGATCAGGGTGCCTTGGCTGCCAGCGCGCTCGACACGAGCAAAAGCGGTCATGCTATGCACCATGGGGAGTACCTCGCGTAATCAGGTGAACGGGGGAGCCTGTCGGCTGCAAGGCGCAGGATTGTAGCGCAGTGCGGCCCGGGCGCCCAATCCACCCATGCTACCGACCCTCCGAGGGCCTGTCGGAAAAGGCGACAGGATGCGCGGGTACGACGACAGGCGTGCCTTCGCCGGGCGCCGGGCTCTATAATGCTCGGCAGATTCAAAGTCCCGGTACAGGTATCCCAGATGAAACGTCCAAGTGGTCGCGCCGCCGATCAGCTCCGCTCGATCCGCATTACCCGCAACTACACCAAGCATGCCGAGGGATCGGTACTGGTCGAGTTCGGTGACACCAAGGTCATCTGCACGGTCAGCGTCGAGAATGGTGTTCCCCGCTTCCTCAAAGGTCAGGGCCAGGGCTGGCTGACCGCCGAATACGGCATGCTGCCGCGTTCGACCGGCGAGCGTAACCAGCGCGAGGCCAGCCGTGGCAAGCAAGGTGGTCGCACCCTCGAAATCCAGCGTCTGATCGGCCGCTCCCTGCGCGCCGCGCTGGACATGAGCAAGCTCGGCGACATCACCCTGTATGTCGACTGCGATGTGATCCAGGCCGACGGTGGCACCCGTACCGCTTCGATCACCGGTGCCATGGTCGCCCTGTGCGACGCGCTGGCGGTGATCAAGAAGCGTGGCGGCCTCAAGGGCGGCAACCCGCTCAAGCACATGATCGCCGCGGTGTCGGTGGGCATGTACCAGGGCGAGGCCGTACTCGACCTCGACTACCTCGAGGACTCCGCCGCCGAGACCGACCTGAACGTGGTCATGACCAGCGCCGGTGGCTTCATCGAAGTGCAGGGCACCGCCGAAGGCGCGCCGTTCCAGCCTGACGACTTCAACGCCATGCTGGCGCTGGCGCAGAAAGGCATGGGTGAGATCTTCGAGCTGCAGCAGGCCGCGCTGGCCGACTGACGATACGCCAGGAAGGTGCCGAACATGAACGATGTGGACATGCCGATCACCCCGCCCAGCGCCGATGTCCGGCAATGGGCGATGTTCTGTCACCTGTCCGCGTTGCTGGGCCTGGTGATGCCCCTCGGGCATCTGCTCGGCCCGCTGGTGCTGTGGCACCTCAAGCGTGAGCAGGATCCGTTCATCGACAGCCAGGGCAAGGAGGCGCTGAACTTCCAGATCAGCGTGACCATCGCCGGGTTCGTCTGCTTCCTGCTGATGTTCGTGGTCATCGGCATCGTGCTGTTCGCCGCGCTGATGGTGGCGGTGCTGATCCTGATCATCCTGGCGGCGGTCAGGGCCAACGAAGGGAAGCCGTATCGCTATCCCTGGATCTGGCGACCGATCAGATAGGCACAAAAAAGCCGACCCCAAGGGTCGGCTTTTTTGTGCGCGCCATCCTCAGATGGTCAGCGTCCAGTCGTAGTCGACGATCAGCGGCGCATGCTGGGAGAAGCGCGGCTGGCGCGGCAGGCGGGCATTGCGCACGAAGCGGCGCAGGCCTGGGGTGAGGATCTGGTAGTCGAACCGGTAACCCAGGTTGAGCATCTCGGCCTGTTCGTTGTCCGGCCACCAGCTGTACTGGTCGCCTTCGCGGCTGACTTCGCGCAAGGCGTCGACATAGCCCATTTCGCCAGTGATCGCATCCATCCAGGCACGCTCCGGCGGCAGGAAGCCGACGGCCTGCTGGCTGTCGCGCCAGTTCTTGATGTCGAGCTTCTGCTGCGCCACGTAGAACGAGCCGCAGTAGATGTATTCGCGACGCTTGCGACGCTGCTTGTCCAGGTACTTGGCGAAGTCGTCCATCAACTTGAACTTCTGGTTCAGGTCTTCGTCGCCGTTCATGCCCGAAGGCAGCAGCAGGCTGGCAATACTGACTTTGTCGAAATCTGCTTGCAGATAACGCCCGTAGCGATCGGCTGTCTCGAAGCCCAGGCCGGTGATGACTGCCTTGGGCTGCATGCGCGAGTACAGTGCCACGCCACCTTGGGTGGGCACCTCCGCGTCGCAGGCGTAAAGGAAATAGCCATCGAGCTGGAAAGCTGGGTCGTCGAGTTCAAAGGCCGAGGCGCGGGTATCCTGAAGGCAGATGACGTCGGCATTCTGGGCTTGCAGCCAGCTGAGCAATCCACGCTCGGCCGCAGCCTGAATGCCATTTACGTTCACACTGATGATCCGCATAAATGGCCCCAAAAATCTCGTGCGTGTATGATACCCGAGCTCAACACATTTAGCTAAATCCGTGGTGTCCGGGACCTTTCATGCAGCCGTATCAGCGCGACTTCATCCGTTTTGCCATCGATCGCGGCGTTCTGCGCTTCGGTGAATTCACCCTGAAATCGGGACGTACCAGCCCGTACTTCTTCAATGCCGGCCTGTTCAACACAGGTTCCGCGCTGGCCCAGCTGGGGCGTTGCTACGCGGCGGCCATCGTCGACAGCAAGATCCCCTTCGACGTGCTGTTCGGCCCTGCCTACAAGGGCATTCCGCTGGCGGCGGCCACCGCCGTGGCCCTGGCCGAGCAGCATCAGCTCGACGTGCCGTGGTGCTTCAACCGCAAGGAAGCCAAGGATCACGGCGAAGGCGGCAGCCTGGTCGGCGCCCCGCTGGCCGGTGACGTGCTGATCATCGACGACGTGATCACCGCCGGCACCGCGATCCGCGAAGTGATGCAGATCATCAACGCCCAGCAGGCCAAGGCCGCCGGCGTGCTGATCGCGCTGAACCGCGAGGAGCGTGGCAATGGCGAGCTGTCGGCGATCCAGGAAGTCGAGCGTGACTTCGCTATCCCGGTGGTGAGCATCGTCTCGCTGACCCAGGTGCTGGAGTTCCTGGCCGACGATCCGCAGCTCAAGCAGCACCTGCCGGCTGTAGAGGCGTATCGGGCGCAGTACGGGATCTGATCCTGGCCCGGAAATGAAAAAGGCGACCTTCTTGTGAAGGTCGCCTTTTTTGTGCCGCCTGTTCCGGCCCTTTCGCGGGTGAACCCGCGAAGAGGCCAGTGCAGGTTGTCAGTGGCGTTTGCGGTTGGTGATCAGGGTGCCCACGCCGCTGTCGGTGAAGATCTCCAGCAGCACGGCATTCGGCACGCGGCCGTCGATGATGTGCGAGCTGTTGACGCCGCCCTGGACCGCGTCCAGCGCGCACTTGATCTTCGGCAGCATGCCACCGTAGATGGTGCCGTCGGCGATCAGCTCGTTGACCTGCTCGGTGGTCAGCCCGGTGAGGACCTCGCCCTGCTTGTCCATCAGGCCGGCGATGTTGGTCAGCAGCATCAGCTTCTCGGCCTTCAGCGCCTCGGCCACCTTGCCGGCCACCAGGTCGGCGTTGATGTTGTAGGACTCGCCGTTGGCGCCCACGCCGATCGGCGCGATCACCGGGATGAAGTCGCCCTTGACCAGCATGTTCAGCAGGTCGGTGTTGACGCTCACGACCTCGCCGACATGACCGATGTCGATGATTTCCGGGGTGGTCATCTCCGGGGTCTGGCGGGTCACGGTCAGCTTCTTGGCGCGGATCAGCTCCGCGTCCTTGCCGGTCAGGCCGATGGCGCTGCCGCCATGGCGGTTGATCAGGTTGACGATGTCCTTGTTCACCTGGCCGCCCAGGACCATCTCCACCACGTCCATGGTCGCCGCGTCGGTGACGCGCATGCCGTCGACGAAACGGCTTTCGATCGACAGGCGCTTGAGCAGGTCGCCGATCTGCGGGCCGCCGCCGTGGACCACCACAGGGTTGATGCCCACGGCCTTCATCAGCACGATGTCACGGGCGAAGCCGGTCTTGAGCTCCTCGCTCTCCATCGCGTTGCCGCCGTACTTGATCACCAGGGTCTTGCCGACGAAGCGGCGAATGTAGGGCAGTGCTTCGGACAAAACCTCGGCTACATGGGAAGCGGCATCGCGATCGAGGGTCATGCAGGGCTCCAGGTAAGGAACGGATAGTCGTCAGAACGGCAGTTGCAGGCCTGGTTGGACCCGCAGCAACTGCGTGCGGAATACAGCCTTGATTCG
The DNA here is from genome assembly GCF_054788395.1 of Pseudomonas sp. microsymbiont 2. Classification (NCBI taxonomy): domain Bacteria; kingdom Pseudomonadati; phylum Pseudomonadota; class Gammaproteobacteria; order Pseudomonadales; family Pseudomonadaceae; genus Pseudomonas; species Pseudomonas sp. microsymbiont 2. The sequence goes on along the minus strand of NZ_CM139112.1, from coordinate 9,750 downwards.
GTCGAGTTCTGCCGCGTTGTCGGCCTCGAAGCGCAGCACCAGCACCGGCGTGGTGTTGGAGGCGCGGACCAGGCCCCAGCCGTGGGGATAGTCGACCCGCACACCGTCGATGGTGGTCAGGTTGGCTTCGCCCCAGTCGGCGTCGCGTTGCAGAGCATCAATGATGCTGAATTTACCCTCGTCGGTCACATCAATGTTGATTTCCGGCGTGGAAATATCATTGGGGAACGCGGCGAACAGGCTTTCGGCGTCCTGTCCGGCGTTGCTGAGGATTTCCAGCAGGCGCGCGGCGCTGTAGATGCCGTCGTCGAAACCGTACCAGCGTTCCTTGATGAAGATGTGTCCGCTCATCTCGCCGGCCAGCAGCGAACCGGTCTGCTTCATCTTCTTCTTGATCAACGAGTGGCCGGTCTTCCACATTAGTGCGCGGCCACCGTGCTGTTCGATCAGCGGGGTCAGGCGACGGGTGCATTTGACGTCGAAGATGATCTCGGCGCCCGGGTTGCGCGACAGCACGTCCTGGGCGAACAGCATCAGCAGGCGGTCGGGGTAGACGATGCTGCCGGTGTTGGTCACCACGCCGACGCGGTCACCGTCGCCGTCGAAGGCCAGGCCGATATCGGCGCCGGTCTCCTTCACCTTGGCGATCAGGTCTTCCAGGTTTTCCGGCTTGCCCGGGTCCGGGTGGTGGTTGGGGAAGTTGCCGTCGACCTCGCAGAACAGCGGGATCACGTCGCAGCCCAGGGCCTCGATCAGTTGCGGAGCGACCACGCCGGCGGCGCCGTTGCCGCAGTCGACCACCACCTTCAGGCGCTTGGCCAGCTTCACGTCGGCGGTGATCTGCTGGAAGTAGCGGTCGAGGATCTCGACCTTTTCCACGCGCCCTTCGCCGCGGGTCAGGTCGTTGGTCTTCAGGCGCGTCAGCAAGGCCTGGATCTGCTCGTTGGCCAGGGTGTCGCCGGCGATGACGATCTTGAAGCCGTTGTAGTCCGAGGGGTTGTGGCTGCCGGTGAGCATCACGCCCGACTTGCCGGCGAGCACGTTGGCGGCGTAGTACAGCGCAGGTGTCGGCACCAGGCCGACATCGCTGACCTGGCAACCGGCATCGACCAGGCCCTTGATCAGTTGCTCGACCAGCATCGGGCCGGACAGGCGGCCGTCACGGCCGACGGAGATCTGCGGCTCGCCCTGGGCGAGGGTCTGGGCGCCGATGGCGCGGCCGATCCAGTAGGCGGTCTCGGCATGCAGGTTCTTGCCGACCACGCCACGGATGTCGTAGGCGCGGAAGATGCTGTCGGGCAGTGCGGGGACCAGGTGGGCCATGTCGTTCATCTCTGGGGACTCCATAAGTCAAAGGCTTCTGGGCGGGCGCAAACTGAACGCTTGGACGGTGGTTTCGCCAGAGAGTTCGCCATCCATGGCCCGAACGGTCTGCTGCCGGCTCAGCGGGTGCCGGAGTGGCCGAAGCCGCCAGTGCCGCGCTGGGTCTCGTCGAACTGCTCGACGATGTCGAAGTGGGCCTGCACTACCGGCACCAGGATCAGCTGGGCGATGCGCTCGCCAATGGTGATGGTGAACGGCGTGTTGCCACGGTTCCAGCAGGACACCATCAGCTCGCCCTGGTAGTCCGAGTCGATCAGGCCGACCAGGTTGCCCAGCACGACGCCGTGCTTATGGCCCAGGCCCGAGCGCGGCAGGATCATGGCCGCCAGGCCCGGGTCGCCGATGTACACCGACAGGCCGGTGGGGATCAGCAGGGTCTGGCCCGGCTCGAGGACGGTGTCCTCCTTGAGCAGGGCGCGCAGGTCCAGGCCGGCGGAGCCGGGGGTGGCGTACTGCGGCAGGGGGAATTCGGTGCCCAGGCGTGGGTCGAGGATCTTGGCTTGAAGAGCGTGCATGTAACTTATTGAACCTGGTTGAGCCGTTCGGCGATGAAGGCGACCAGCTGGCGGGCGATCTTGCCCTTGCTGGTCTGCGCGAAGAGGGTCTGGTGCTGCTGGCGGTCGATCACGGTCAGGGCGTTCTCCTCGCTGTTGAAGCCGATGCTGGGGTTGGCCACATCATTGGCGACGATCAGGTCGAGGTTCTTGTCCTTGAGCTTGCGCGTGGCGTAGTCGAGCAAGTGCTCGGTCTCGGCGGCGAAGCCCACGCTGAACGGGCGATCAGGCCGGCCGGCAATGGTCGCAAGGATATCGGGATTACGCACCATCTGCAGCAGCATGCCGTCGCCTGTGGTGGGATCTTTCTTGAGCTTCTGTGGGGCGACGACTTCTGGGCGGTAGTCCGCGACCGCAGCCGAGGCGATGAACAGGTCGCAGGGCATGGCTGCCTCGCAGGCCGCGAGCATGTCCCGCGCGCTGACCACGTCGATGCGGCTGACCCGGTCGGGTGTCTGCAGGTGCACGGGGCCAGTGACGAGGGTCACCCGAGCCCCGGCTTCGGCGGCGGCCTCGGCCAGGGCGAAGCCCATCTTCCCTGAACTATGGTTGGTGATGTAGCGCACCGGGTCGATGTTCTCTTGGGTCGGCCCGGCGGTGATCAGCACGTGCTTGCCGGTCAGGGCCTCGCGCTTGAAGCTCTCGGCGGCGCACCAGGCCAGGTCCGTGGCCTCGAGCATGCGGCCCAGGCCGACGTCGCCGCAGGCCTGGCTGCCGGAGGCCGGGCCGAAGACCTGGATGCCGCGGCTCTTGAGCAGCTCCAGGTTGGCCTGGGTCGCGGGATCGCGCCACATGGCCTGGTTCATCGCCGGGGCGACGGCCACGGTGGCGTCGGTGGCCAGGACCAGGGTGGTCAGCAGGTCGTCGGCCATGCCTTGGGTCAGGCGCGCCATCAGGTCGGCGGTGGCCGGGGCGATCAGCACCAGGTCGGCCCACTTGGCCAGCTCGATATGGCCCATGGCCGCTTCGGCGGCGGGGTCGAGCAGGTCCATGTGCACCGGGTGGCCGGACAGTGCCTGCAGGGTGAGCGGGGTGATGAACTCGGCGCCACCACGGGTCATGACCACGCGCACCTGCGCGCCGTGTTCCAGGAGTCGGCGAATCAGCTCGGCGCTCTTGTAGGCGGCGATGCCGCCACCCACGCCGAGAACGATGCGCTTGCGATACAACCGCTGCATAGGCCTTGCCTTATTCCAGTGAAAGCGGGTGGCGACGACAGCTGCCTGCGGCAGATCGTCGCATTTTCGAAGCGAACTAGATTAACACAGCGCCCAAAAGGGCCGTAGTGGCAGGCGAGGAGGGGGCATGAACATCAGGGAGTGGCCGGCTGAAGAGCGGCCAAGGGAGAAGTTGTTGCAGCGCGGGGCGGCGATCCTTTCGGATGCGGAGTTGCTCGCCGTGCTGCTGGGGTCGGGCGTCGCCGGGCGCAATGTGCTCGACCTGGCGCGCGGCCTGTTGGCGAGGTTCGGCGGGTTGCGGCAGTTCCTCGAGGCCGATCGGGCGAAGGTACTGCGCGAGCCAGGCCTGGGACCGGTGAAATATGCGCAGTTGCAAGCATTGCTGGAGATCGGCAGGCGCTATCTGGACGAACACATCGAGCGTGCGTCGGTCCTGGAGAGCCCTGCATCGGTACGGCGCTATCTCAAGTCCATGTTGCGGCACGAGTCCAGCGAGGTGTTCGGTTGCCTGTTCCTGGATACCAGACACCGACCGTTGGCGTTCGAGATACTGTTCCGCGGCACCATTGACCGCGCGAGCATCTATCCTCGCGAGGTCGTGCGCCGGTCCTTGCTGCACAACGCCGCGGCGCTGATCCTCTGCCATAACCATCCGTCGGGCAATTGCGAGCCGAGCCAGGATGACGTGCATCTGACGCTGATGCTCAGGCGCTCGCTGGCGCTGATCGATGTGCGGGTAATGGACCATGTCATCGTCGGCGATGGCGAGCCGCTGTCGATGCTTGAACATGGGTGGCTGGCAGGTTAGTCATGGGCAGGCTGCACTGGCCTCTTCGCGGGTAAACCCACTGCCACAGGATTTGTGGGAGCGGGTTTACCCGCGAAGAGGTCGGTTCAGGTTGCGCATACGTCAACGGCTGACGGCGATCTTGCTGAAATCCTGCCGCCCGAACGGGCTCACCTGGTAGCCCTCGACGCCTTGGCGCAGCAGCGCCGCCGCTGTCGGGTGCGCCAGCGGCAGCCACAGCGCCTGTTGCTGGATCAGCGTTTGCGCCTGCTGGTACAGCCGGCTGCGCACGCTCTGGTCGTTGGTGGTGCGCCCAGCATTGATCAACTGGTCCAGGCGATTGTCGCAGACACGCGCGAAGTTGGTCCCGGACTTGACCGCCGCGCAGGCAAACTGCGGGCTGAGGAAGTTGTCCGGGTCGCCGTTGTCGCCGGCCCAGCCCATGAACAGCAGGTCATGCTCGCCGGCCTTCGCCCGACGGATCAGCTCGCCCCACTCGATGGTGCGGATCTCGGCCTTGATGCCGATTTTCGCCAGGTCCGCCTGGAGCATCTGCGCGCCCAGGCTGGGGTTGGGGTTGAGCAGGCTGCCCGACGGACGGGTCCAGATCGTGGTTTCGAAACCATTCGCCAGGCCGGCCTTGGCCAGCAGCGCCTTGGCCTTCTTCGGGTCCATGGCGTAGCCCGGCAGGTCCTTGGCGTAGCTCCAGGTGTTGGGCGGGTAGGGGCCGTTGGCGGCGGTGGCGGTATCGTCGAACACGGCCTTCAGGTAGGCCGGCTTGTCGAAGGCCAGGTTGATCGCCTGGCGCACCTCGGGCTTGTCCAGCGGCGGGTGCTGGCTGTTGATGGCGACGAAGGCGGTCATGAACGCAGGCGTTGTCGCTACCTTGAGGTTGCCGTCCTTGCCGGCCTCGGCGATGTCCAGCGGCTTGGGCGACAGGGCGACCTGGCATTCGCCACGCTTGAGCTTCTGCAGGCGCACGTTGGCGTCCGGGGTGATGGCGTAGATCAGCGGGTCGACCGACGGCTTGCCGGCGAAGTAGTCGGGGTTGGCGCGGTAGCGCACCACGGCGTCCTTCTGGAAACGCTGGAACACGAACGGCCCGGTGCCCACCGGCTGGCTGTTGAGCTTGTCCGGGGTACCGGCCTTGAGCAGCTTGTCGGCGTACTCGGCGGAGTAGATCGAGGCGAAGCCCATGCTCAGGGTGGCGAGGAAAGTGGCGTCGGCGTGGCTCAGGGTGAAGCGCACGGTGTGCGGGTCGGGGGCGTCGATCGCCTTGATCAGGCTGCCCAGCTGCAGCGACTGGGCGTGCGGGTAGCCGCCTGGAGCGGTCTTGTGCCAGGCGTGGGCCGGATAGAGCATGCGCTGGAAGCTGAACAGCACGTCGTCGGCATCCAGCTCGCGGCTCGGCTTGAAGTACGCCGTGGTGTGGAATTTCACCCCTGGGCGCAGCTTGAAGTCGTAGATCAGGCCGTCCGGCGACACCGTCCAGCTGTCGGCCAGGCTCGGCACGACCTTGCCAAGCCCTGCGTCGAACTCGACCAGGCGATTCATCAGCACGTCGGCCGAGGCGTTGGTGGTGGTCAGCGAGTTGTATTGCACCACGTCGAAGCCTTCCGGGCTGGCTTCGGTGCACACCGACAATGGCGCGGCCTGGGCCAGACCGGCGGCGCACAGGGCGGTGAAGAATAAGGAAAGGGCGGCGGCACGCATGGTGGCTCCTTGGCTGGTCGGTGACCCATCTGCCGGTGCAGTCTGGAAATGGCCTTACCCTAGTGTGCGCTACGAGAAATGACCACCTTCTTTTTCAGGCGCTTGGCGACGAGCGGTCGACAGCGCGGCAGGCGAGTCGCTATGCTGCTCCCCCGCGATTTGCAGCACGTGGATGCTCACTTTCTGTTGTTGCGGCTTAGTCTTTCTGGTATAAAGCAGCGCTCTTTTCTAGGGGCTCGGCCTGTCGCATCAGCGGATCCGGTCGATAAGACCTCCAGAATCACGGCGCCTGGCGCCAAAGACTGAGAGATTAAGCGGCCAACCCATGCCGGGTTGGGCATGTGGTTTTAGAGGGCTGAGTCATGTCGAGAGTCTGTCAAGTTACTGGTAAGGGTCCAGTAACCGGGAACAACATTTCCCACGCAAACAACAAAACCCGTCGTCGTTTCCTGCCGAACCTGCAGCACCACCGTTTCTGGGTTGAGTCCGAGAAGCGTTTCGTGCGTCTGCGCGTATCCGCCAAAGGCATGCGCGTCATTGACAAGCGTGGTATCGACGTAGTGCTGGCCGAGCTGCGCGCTCGCGGCGAAAAGTTCTAAGGAGAACGTCATGCGTGAATTGATCCGTCTGGTTTCGAGTGCCGGCACCGGCCACTTCTACACCACCGACAAGAACAAGCGCACCACTCCGGACAAGATCGAGATCAAGAAGTACGATCCGGTCGTCCGCAAGCACGTGGTGTACAAGGAAGCCAAGATCAAGTAATTGATCGGCGACCTGAAAAAACCCGCTACCGCAAGGTGGCGGGTTTTTTTATGCCTGCAGGAAACTGGTGTTCAGCCTCTTCGCGGGTAAACCCGCTCCCACAGGCTCGACACAGGCCCTGTGGGAGCGGGTTTACCCGCGAAGAAGCTGGCGCTTACTTCTGCTCGAACAGCACATAGATCTTGCGGCACGGCTCCAGTACCTCCCAGGTGCCCTTGAAGCCGGCCGGGATGACGAAGCGATCACCGACACGCAGGGTCTTGGCGTTGCCTTCCTGGTCGCGCAGCACCGACACGCCCTGGACGATCTCGCAGTACTCGTGCTCGGTATAGTTCACCGTCCACTGGCCTACTTCGCCTTCCCAGACGCCAGCGGCGAACTGCCCGCAGGGGCTGGAATAGTGGTTGTAGACAGCCTGGTCAGGCTCGCCCTTGATGATTTTCTCCGCCGCCGGACGGTAGCGTTCGGCCTCGGTCAGAACCTGGGCGAAATCGACGATGCTGGCGATGCTCATGGTGGGTACCCTGTTGTTGTTTAATAAAATGCACATCAGTAGGCTTTTAGGCTATTCGTGTCAAATATATTGATAGTTTCCCTGGCCTGGTTTAGGGTTGCAGGTGCCTGTGCGCGTTCATCGCCCGGCCAGAATTTCTGACAGCGCCCGTGAGTCCTCAGTGCGGCGTTGCACCTTAACAAGAGAGGAGTTTCCTATGACCACCCTGACTCGTGCGGACTGGGAACAGCGTGCCCAGCAACTGAAGATCGAAGGCCGTGCCTTCATCGACGGCGAATACACCGATGCCGCATCCGGTGAAACCTTCGACTGCCTGAGCCCGGTGGACGGACGCTTCCTGGCCAAGGTCGCCAGCTGCGACCTGGCCGATGCCAACCGCGCCGTCGACAATGCCCGCGCCGTGTTCGAATCCGGCGTCTGGTCGCGTCTGGCCCCGGCCAAGCGCAAGGCCAAGCTGATCCGCTTCGCCGACCTGCTGCGCAAGCACGTCGAGGAACTGGCCCTGCTCGAAACCCTCGACATGGGCAAGCCGATCGGTGACTCCTCTACCATCGATATTCCGGGTGCGGCCAGCGCCATTCACTGGAATGCCGAAGCCATCGACAAAGTCTACGACGAAGTCGCCCCGACCCCGCACGATCAGTTGGGTCTGGTGACCCGCGAGCCAGTGGGCGTGGTCGGTGCCATCGTGCCGTGGAACTTCCCACTGCTGATGGCCTGCTGGAAACTGGGCCCGGCGTTGGCCACCGGTAACTCGGTGGTGCTGAAACCTTCGGAAAAGTCGCCGCTCACCGCCATTCGCATCGCCCAGCTGGCCATCGAGGCCGGCATCCCGAAAGGCGTGCTGAACGTGCTGCCAGGCTACGGCCACACCGTGGGCAAAGCCCTGGCCCTGCACATGGACGTCGACACCCTGGTGTTCACCGGCTCGACCAAGATCGCCAAGCAGTTGATGATCTATGCGGGCGAATCGAACATGAAGCGTGTCTGGCTGGAAGCCGGCGGCAAGAGCCCGAACATCGTCTTCGCCGACGCCCCTGACCTGCAGGCCGCCGCCGAAGCTGCCGCCAGCGCTATCGCCTTCAACCAGGGCGAGGTCTGCACCGCGGGTTCGCGCCTGCTGGTCGAGCGTTCGATCAAGGACAAGTTCCTGCCCATGGTGGTCGAGGCCCTCAAGGCCTGGAAGCCGGGCAACCCGCTGGATCCGGCGACCACCGTCGGCGCGCTGGTCGACACCCAGCAGATGAACACCGTGCTGTCCTACATCGATGCAGGCCACCAGGACGGCGCCAAGCTGCTGGCCGGTGGCAAGCGCATCCTCGAAGAGACTGGCGGCACCTATGTCGAGCCGACCATCTTCGACGGCGTGACCAACGCCATGAAGATCGCCAAGGAAGAGATCTTCGGCCCGGTACTGTCGGTGATCACCTTCGACACCGCCGAGGAGGCCATCGCCATCGCCAACGACACGCCGTATGGCCTGGCCGCCGGCATCTGGACCGCTGACATCTCCAAGGCCCACAAGACCGCCCGCGCCGTGCGCGCCGGCAGCGTCTGGGTCAACCAGTACGACGGCGGCGACATGACCGCGCCGTTCGGTGGCTTCAAGCAGTCGGGCAATGGCCGTGACAAGTCGCTGCACGCCCTGGAGAAGTACACCGAGCTGAAGGCGACCTGGATCAAGCTGTAATCAGGTAGCGCCTTTTCGCGGGGCAAGCCCGCTCCCACGTGAGTCGTGGGAGCGGGCTTGCCCCGCGATGCTTTTTGCCAGAATTACCCGGAGGCCACTATGCGTTGGGGAACCTACTTTGCCGTGCTGGCGTCGGTGCTCAGTGTCGGGCTCGCGCTCGGCGTGAGCATGCCGCTGGTGTCCTTGCGCCTGGAGGGCTGGGGCTACGGTGGGTTCGCCATCGGCGTGATGGCGGCGATGCCGGCGCTGGGCGTGCTGGTCGGCGCTGCCATCGCCAGCCGCCTGGCCGGCTGGGTAGGCGTCCCGGCCGCCATGCGCCTGTGCCTGTGGGGCGGGGCGCTGTCCATCGGCCTGGTGGCACTGCTGCCCAGCTATGCGCTGTGGCTGCTGCTACGGCTGCTGATCGGCATGTCGCTGACCGTGGTGTTCATTCTCGGTGAAAGCTGGATCAACCAGTTGGTGGTCGAGCAGTGGCGTGGCCGATTGGTGGCGCTGTACGGCAGCAGCTATGCCCTGAGCCAGTTGGCCGGCCCCCTGGTGCTGGGCTTTCTCGGTTCGGACGATGACTTCGGCTTCTGGGCCGCGACTGGCCTGCTGCTGGTTGCGCCACTGATCCTGCTGGGTCGGGGCGGGGCGCCGACCACCGAGGCGTGCAGCGTGACCTTGCGCGACCTGTTCGGTTTCTGCCGGCGCCTGCCGGTGATCGCCTGGGCCATTGCGCTGTTCGCGGCGTTCGAAGCGATGATCCTGACGTTGCTGCCGGTGTATTGCCTGCAACAAGGGTTCACCACGGAGGTGGCGCTGTTCATGGTCAGTACCGTGGTGGTCGGCGATGCGGTGCTGCAATTGCCCATTGGCGCATTGGCCGACCGCATGTCGCGCCGCACGTTGTTCAGCGGCTGCGCGCTGACCTTGCTGGTTTCTAGCCTGGCGATTCCCTTGCTGTTGCACACACCGGTGATCTGGCCGCTGTGGGTGCTGTTCGGCGCCAGTGCCGGTGGCTTGTTCACGTTGTCGCTGGTGTTGATCGGTGAGCGCTACCGGGATGACGAGCTGGTGCGGGCCAATGCCCACGTGGCGCAGCTATGGGGGATCGGGTGCCTGCTTGGACCGTTGCTGGCCGGGGCGGGGAGCCAGTGGATCAGCGGGCATGCGCTACCGCTGCT